>NZ_CM174451.1:0-112500 GCF_057837725.1 Pseudomonas sp. GL_091
GTGTCAGTGGAACTTTGGCAGCAGTGCGTGGAGCTTTTGCGCGATGAGCTGCCTGCCCAACAATTCAACACTTGGATCCGTCCACTACAGGTCGAAGCCGAAGGCGACGAGTTGCGTGTCTATGCGCCCAATCGTTTTGTTCTGGACTGGGTCAACGAAAAATACCTGGGACGTGTTCTCGAATTGCTCGATGAACACGGCAATGGCATGGCGCCTGCGCTTTCCCTATTAATAGGCAGCAAACGCAGTTCGGCACCCCGTGCCGCGCCCAACGCTCCTCTGGCAGCCGCGGCTTCCCAGGCGCAGGCTGCTCAAGCGCCCGCCAGCCCGCCGCCGGCACCTGCCGCCGCGTCGACCAAACGTGCGACGCAAAAAGTGGCTGAGGTCACCGAGGAAGAACCTTCCCGTGACAGCTTCGACCCAATGGCCGGTGCCAGTTCGCAACAGGCACCTGTGCGCGCCGAGCAACGTACCGTGCAGGTCGAAGGTGCGCTCAAGCACACCAGTTACCTGAACCGCACCTTTACCTTTGAGAATTTCGTTGAAGGTAAATCCAACCAGTTGGCGCGCGCCGCCGCCTGGCAGGTGGCTGACAACCCCAAGCACGGTTACAACCCGCTCTTCCTTTATGGTGGCGTCGGCCTGGGTAAAACCCACTTGATGCATGCTGTGGGTAACCATCTATTAAAGAAGAATCCGAATGCCAAGGTGGTGTACCTGCATTCCGAGCGTTTCGTGGCGGATATGGTCAAGGCCCTGCAACTGAACGCGATCAACGAGTTCAAACGCTTCTACCGTTCGGTGGATGCGTTGCTGATCGATGACATTCAGTTCTTCGCCCGCAAGGAGCGTTCCCAGGAAGAGTTTTTCCACACCTTCAACGCCCTGCTCGAAGGTGGCCAGCAGGTCATTCTCACCAGTGACCGCTACCCGAAGGAAATCGAAGGCCTTGAAGAGCGCCTCAAATCCCGCTTTGGCTGGGGCCTTACCGTAGCGGTCGAGCCGCCGGAGCTGGAAACCCGCGTGGCGATCCTGATGAAGAAGGCCGATCAGGCCAAAGTCGAGCTGCCTCACGACGCCGCGTTCTTCATTGCCCAGCGCATTCGCTCCAACGTCCGTGAGCTGGAAGGCGCGCTCAAACGCGTGATCGCCCACTCGCACTTCATGGGCCGCGATATCACCATCGAGCTGATTCGCGAATCCCTTAAGGACTTGTTGGCGTTGCAGGATAAACTGGTCTCTGTGGATAACATTCAGCGCACTGTCGCCGAGTACTACAAGATCAAGATCTCCGACTTGCTGTCCAAACGCCGTTCGCGTTCGGTCGCTCGTCCGCGTCAGGTCGCCATGGCGTTGTCCAAGGAACTGACCAACCACAGCTTGCCGGAAATCGGCGATGTGTTTGGCGGTCGCGACCATACAACGGTCTTGCACGCGTGCCGCAAGATCAACGAACTTAAGGAATCCGACGCGGACATCCGCGAGGACTACAAGAACCTGCTGCGTACGCTGACCACTTGATGAACACCAGCGCAGCTTATTAAGGCAAGGGACTAGACCATGCATTTCACCATTCAACGCGAAGCCCTGTTGAAACCCCTGCAACTGGTCGCAGGCGTCGTCGAACGCCGACAGACCTTGCCGGTACTTTCCAACGTGCTGCTGGTTGTCGAAGGCCAGCAATTGTCGCTGACCGGTACCGACCTGGAAGTCGAGCTGGTTGGTCGTGTTCAACTCGAAGAGCCGGCGGATCCGGGTTCCATCACCGTGCCGGCGCGCAAGCTGATGGACATCTGCAAAAGCCTGCCGAACGATGCGCTGATCGACATCAAGGTCGACGAGCAGAAGCTTGTGGTCAAGGCTGGCCGTAGCCGCTTCACCCTGTCGACACTGCCGGCCAACGACTTCCCTACCGTGGAAGAAGGTCCGGGTTCGCTGACCTGCAGCCTGGAGCAAAGCAAGCTACGTCGTTTGATCGAACGCACCAGCTTCGCCATGGCCCAGCAGGACGTGCGTTACTACCTCAACGGCATGCTGCTGGAAGTCTCCGCTGGCGTGATCCGCGCCGTGGCCACCGACGGTCACCGTCTGGCCATGTGCTCGATGCAGGCCGATATCGGTCAGCCGGATCGTCACCAGGTCATCGTGCCGCGCAAAGGTATCCTCGAACTGGCACGCCTGCTCACCGAGCCGGACGGCAATGTCAGCATCGTGCTGGGTCAGCATCACATCCGCGCCACCACCGGTGAGTTCACCTTCACTTCGAAGCTGGTCGACGGCAAATTCCCGGACTACGAGCGTGTTCTGCCTAAAGGCGGCGACAAGCTGGTACTTGGCGATCGCCAGGCTCTGCGCGAAGCGTTCAGCCGTACCGCTATTCTGTCCAACGAGAAATACCGTGGTATCCGTCTGCAATTGGCCAGCGGTCAGCTGAAGATCCAGGCGAACAACCCGGAGCAGGAAGAAGCGGAAGAAGAAGTGGGCGTTGAATACAACGGCGGCTCCCTGGAGATCGGTTTCAACGTGAGCTACCTGCTCGACGTACTGGGCGTGATGACCACCGAGCAGGTTCGTCTGATCCTGTCCGACTCCAACAGCAGTGCGCTGGTGCAGGAATCGGATAACGACGACTCGGCCTACGTTGTCATGCCGATGCGTCTGTAATCATGCTCAGCAGAAGCTAGATGTCCTTAAGTCGCGTCTCGGTCACCGCGGTGCGCAATCTGCACCCGGTGACCTTCTCCCCCTCCCCCCGCATCAATATTCTTTACGGCGCCAACGGCAGCGGCAAAACCAGTGTTCTGGAAGCCATCCATCTGCTGGGGCTTGCCCGTTCGTTTCGCAGCACCCGTCTGTTGCCGGTCATTCAATACGAACAGCTTGCCTGTACGGTATTTGGCCAGGTTGAACTGGCGGAGGGTGGGCATAGCGCTTTGGGCATCTCACGGGATCGACAAGGCGAATTCCAGATCCGTATCGATGGGCAGAATGCGCGCAGTGCCGCGCAACTGGCCGAGATCCTGCCGCTGCAACTGATCAATCCGGACAGCTTTCGATTGCTGGAAGGTGCGCCGAAGATTCGCCGGCAGTTTCTCGACTGGGGTGTGTTCCACGTGGAACCGCGCTTCATGTCAACCTGGCAGCGCTTGCAGAAGGCCCTGCGCCAGAGAAACTCTTGGCTGCGGCATGGTACACTTGACGCCGTTTCGCAAGCGGTTTGGGACAGGGAACTGTGCCAGGCCAGCGCTGAAATAGATGAATACCGCCGCGCTTATATCAAAGCCTTGAAACCAGTCTTTGAACAAACCTTGAGCGATCTGGTTGAGCTTGAAGGCTTGACGCTCAGCTATTACCGCGGCTGGGACAAGGACCGTGAACTGAGTGCTGTACTCGCCGGGTCTCTTCAGCGGGACCAGCAAATGGGGCATACCCAGGCCGGACCACAACGTGCTGATTTGCGGCTCAGACTGGGCGCGCATAACGCTGCGGACATCTTGTCCCGTGGCCAGCAGAAGTTGGTGGTTTGCGCGTTGCGGATTGCCCAAGGGCACTTGGTCAGCCAGGCTAGACGCGGTCAGTGTATTTATCTGGTGGATGACTTGCCGTCCGAACTGGACGAGCAACACCGTCGCGCCCTTTGCCGCTTGTTGGAAGACTTACGCTGCCAGGTATTTATCACCTGTGTAGATCACGAATTATTGAGGGAAGGCTGGCAGACGGAAACGCCAGTCGCTCTGTTCCACGTGGAACAGGGCCGTATCACCCAGACCCACGACCATCGGGAGTGAAGGCATTGAGCGAAGAAAATACGTACGACTCAACGAGCATTAAAGTGCTGAAAGGCCTGGATGCCGTACGCAAACGTCCCGGTATGTACATTGGTGACACCGACGATGGCAGCGGTCTGCACCACATGGTGTTCGAAGTGGTCGATAACTCGATCGACGAAGCTCTCGCCGGCCACTGCGACGACATCAGCATCATCATTCACCCGGATGAGTCCATCACCGTTCGTGACAACGGTCGTGGCATCCCGGTAGACGTGCACAAAGAAGAAGGTGTTTCGGCAGCCGAGGTCATCATGACCGTACTGCATGCCGGCGGTAAGTTCGACGACAACTCCTACAAAGTATCCGGTGGCCTGCACGGTGTAGGTGTGTCGGTGGTAAACGCACTGTCCAAAGAACTGGTCCTGACCGTTCGCCGCAGCGGCAATATCTGGGAACAGACTTACGTCCACGGTGTTCCACAAGAGCCGATGAAAATCGTTGGTGAGAGTGAAACCACCGGCACCCAGATTCACTTCAAGCCATCGGCCGAGACGTTCAAGAACATCCACTTCAGCTGGGACATCCTGGCCAAGCGGATTCGTGAACTGTCCTTCCTCAACTCCGGTGTCGGCATCGTCCTCAAGGACGAGCGCAGCGGCAAGGAAGAGTTGTTCAAGTACGAAGGCGGCCTGCGAGCGTTCGTTGAATACCTGAACACCAACAAGACTGCGGTCAACCAGGTGTTTCACTTCAACATTCAGCGCGAAGACGGCATCGGCGTGGAAATCGCCCTGCAGTGGAACGACAGCTTCAACGAGAACCTGTTGTGTTTCACCAACAACATTCCACAGCGCGATGGCGGTACTCACCTGGTGGGTTTCCGTTCCGCACTGACGCGTAACCTGAATACCTACATCGAAGCCGAAGGTCTGGCGAAGAAGCACAAAGTCGCGACCACCGGTGACGATGCCCGTGAAGGCCTGACCGCGATCATTTCGGTGAAAGTACCGGATCCGAAGTTCAGCTCCCAGACCAAAGACAAGCTGGTGTCTTCCGAAGTGAAGACCGCGGTCGAACAGGAAATGGGCAAGTACTTCTCCGACTTCCTGCTGGAAAACCCGAACGAAGCCAAGCTGGTCGTCGGCAAGATGATCGATGCGGCGCGTGCTCGTGAAGCGGCGCGTAAAGCCCGTGAAATGACCCGTCGTAAAGGCGCGCTGGATATCGCCGGGCTGCCGGGCAAACTGGCTGACTGCCAGGAAAAAGACCCTGCCCTTTCCGAACTGTATCTTGTGGAAGGTGACTCTGCTGGCGGTTCCGCCAAGCAGGGGCGTAACCGTCGGACCCAGGCCATCCTGCCGCTGAAGGGCAAGATCCTGAACGTCGAGAAGGCGCGCTTCGACAAGATGATCTCTTCGCAAGAAGTGGGCACCTTGATCACCGCGCTGGGCTGCGGCATCGGCCGCGACGAGTACAACATCGACAAGCTGCGGTACCACAACATCATCATCATGACCGATGCTGACGTCGACGGTTCACACATCCGTACCCTGCTGCTGACCTTCTTCTTCCGTCAGTTGCCGGAGCTGATCGAACGCGGCTACATCTACATCGCTCAGCCACCGCTGTACAAAGTGAAGAAAGGCAAGCAAGAGCAATACATCAAAGACGACGACGCCATGGAAGAGTACATGACGCAGTCGGCCCTGGAAGATGCGAGCCTGCACCTGAATGAAGAAGCACCTGGCATCTCCGGTGAAGCCCTCGAGCGTCTGGTGAATGACTTCCGTCTGGTGATGAAGACCCTCAAGCGTCTGTCGCGCCTGTACCCACAGGAGCTGACCGAGCACTTCATCTACCTGCCAGCGGTGAGCATGGAGCAACTGTCCGATCACGCAGCAATGCAAGATTGGCTGGCTCAGTACGAAGTTCGCTTGCGCACCGTAGAGAAGTCCGGCCTGGTTTACAAAGCCAGCCTGCGTGAAGATCGTGAACGTAACGTCTGGCTGCCAGAGGTCGAACTGATCTCCCACGGCCTGTCGAACTACGTCACCTTCAACCGCGACTTCTTCGGCAGTAACGATTACAAGACTGTCGTTTCGCTAGGCGCTCAACTGAGCACCCTGCTGGACGACGGCGCGTACATCCAGCGTGGCGAGCGCAAGAAGCCGGTGACCGAGTTCAAGGAAGCCCTTGAATGGCTGATGGCTGAAAGCACCAAGCGTCACACCATCCAGCGATACAAAGGTCTGGGCGAAATGAACCCGGATCAGCTGTGGGAAACCACCATGGACCCAAGCCAGCGCCGGATGCTCAAAGTGACCATCGAAGACGCCATTGGCGCGGACCAGATCTTCAACACCCTGATGGGTGATGCGGTCGAACCACGTCGTGACTTCATCGAGAGCAACGCCCTGGCGGTGTCCAACCTGGACTTCTGATCCCGGTTGTAGGTTCACAGAATAGCTGCGTATTTTCACAAATAAATGGTTCTACTACCCCTAAGGTTAGGTAGCCATATTAAAAGAGGGCCCGCTTATTGCGGGCTTTTTTTTGTCCGTAAAAATGGCCGAATACGCTACTGGGCATTGGCTCAATGCGAGGCAACGAAAAATTGTAATTGATCGATGAAAAATTAGATCGACGTTTTTCGGATGGCTAGAGATCAGCAAACAGTGCTTCCTTATGCTGAAACTCCAAATACACGAAGAAATTATTGGGAGCGGGTATATCTGTTGAAACGCAGAATATTCTCCAAGAGAAAACTGTTACCCCAGGTCCTGGACGGTATCCGAGGATGAAGGCTGACAGGGCGCAAACATCGACGGCGTCTGTGGCGTGGACGAACGCGGAGCCGGACACGCTGATGGCGCGGGTGCTTGCACCCGCCAACCTCAAGCGTGCGTATCAACGTGTGGTCAGCAACAAGGGCGCACCGGGTGCCGATGGCATGGCGGTCGACCAGTTGGCGGGCTATGTGAAACAGTATTGGCCGATCCTCAAGTCTCGGCTGCTGGCCGGTGAGTATCACCCGCAAGGTGTACGCGCCGTCGAAATCCCAAAACCCAAAGGTGGGACGCGGCAACTGGGCATTCCCAGTGTCGTGGATCGCCTGATCCAACAGGCTTTGCTGCAACAGCTCACGCCGATCTTCGACCCTCTGTTTTCGGACTACAGCTACGGCTTCCGTCCAGGCCGAAGCGCCCATCAAGCCATCGAAACAGCTCGTAACCAGGTGGCCGCGGGTCATCGTTGGTGTGTGGAACTTGATTTGGAGAAGTTCTTTGATCGAGTGAATCACGACATTTTGATGGCCACGATAGAGCGTCACGTCGAAGACAAACGTGTGCTCAGACTGATCCGCCGGTACCTCGAAGCTGGGGTTATGTCGGGCGGGATCGTCAGCCGACGGCAGGAAGGTACGCCGCAAGGCGGCCCGCTCTCACCGTTGTTGTCGAACATCCTGCTCAATGAACTCGACCGCGAGCTGGAACGGCGGGGCCATCGCTTTGTACGCTATGCCGACGACGCCAACATTTATGTGCGCAGTCGTCGTGCTGGCGAGCGAGTGCTGGTCAGGGTTGAGCGCTTCCTGAATCAACGCCTGAAACTGACGTTGAATCAGGAAAAGAGCCGAGTAGCACGGCCGTGGGCGTGTGATTATTTGGGTTACGGGATGAGCCTGCATAAACAGCCGAAGCTGAAAGTAGCTACGATGAGCCTGAATCGCTTGCGCGATCGGCTCAGAGAACTGCTGCGCGGAGCGCGGGGCCACAAGATGGCAAGCGTCATTGAGCGGATTAACCCGGTGCTACGTGGTTGGGCGGGTTACTTCAAGCTCAGCCAGAGCAACCGCCCCCTTGAGGCGTTGGATGGCTGGATGCGCCGTAAACTTCGCTGTGTCATTTGGCGTCAATGGAAGCAGCGCCCAACGAGGGCGCGCAACCTGATACGTCTGGGGATCAGCGAAGCACGCGCCTGCAAATCAGCGTTCAACGGGCGCGGGCCATGGTGGAACTCGGGAGCGTCACATATGAATCACGCGCTGCCGAAGAAGCTGTGGGACAGCCTGGGGCTGGTCTCAATACTGGATACGATAAAACGGCTTAACCGCATAACCTGAACCGCCGTATACGGACCCGTACGTACGGTGGTAAGTGAGAGGACGGCGGATGTGAATCCGCCTCCTACTCGATCCTGCGTTTCACTCGCTCGCTGGCGCCACACTCTCCAACCGATACCCATACCCATAAATCGTCAGCAACTGCCAACCGCGATCCGCTGTCAGGCCAAGCTTGTTGCGCAGGCGATAGATGTGGGTGTCCAGCGGCCGGGACGACGACATTTCTTCATGGGGCCAGAGTCGTTCGTACAGGTAATCCCGTGACAGCGGTCGGCCGAGGTTGCTGAACAGGCAATGCGCGAGGCGGTATTCGCGTTCGGTCATGACGATCGGTTTGCCGTCGCGAGTGACGGTCAGTTCGGCGTCGTCGAACACCAGATCATTGAAGTTCAACCCTTCGGCAGCCGCGCGCTGCTGGCCATGTCGACGCAGGACCGCGCCAACACGGGCTTTCAGTTCATTGGGGCGGAACGGTTTGCTGACATAGTCGTCGGCGCCGGCATTCAGGGCCTGAACGATATCGCTTTCGCCGTCGCGACTGGTGAGCATGATTGCCGCAGGCGGCGCTTCCATGTGCTCGCGGGTCCAGAGCAGCAATGACAAACCCGTGAGGTCAGGCAGTTGCCAGTCGAGGATCAGCAGGTCGAAAGTTTCCCTACGCAGTAGGCGCAACAGGTCTTCACCCCGTTCGAAGCTGTACAGCGACCACGGCTGCTCTCCGGCTTCGGCCATCTGTTGCAGGGTTTGTTCGACCCGGCGCAGTTCGGCGGGCTCATCGTCCAGTATCGCAACGCGCATACAGGGTGATTCCTTGTCGCTTGGGCAGCTCTTTATCGACGATAGCGGCTCAATCGATACAGCGAAAGCAAGCGGCCCGCCGTTGGTCGTGGCGTCCACTATGATTCTTTGAGTCGACACCTCAGACGTAGGAATCATGAAACCATTTACCCCGTCCTCCCCTGTTGGCCATGTTTGACCAACGCCGCCGTGAGAGCCGAGAGCCAAGCCAGGTGCAGCGATTGTTTCGGCAATTGGTGCGCGAGTGGTTGTGGATAAGTCTCGTGCTGTTGCCGCTGACGACGTTGCTGTCCTATCGCGCGCAAATCAACTTGGGCGATGCATCCCCAGGCTTGAGCGCATGGCTTTCCCTTGGTCTGGTGACGTGCGTGCTTGGGCTGTTGCTGTGGCGCCCACGCCTGGCGCTCTGGCTGACGCTCACGGGGATGGCTTGTGCGTTGCTGATCAGCGCCGGCCTTGCGGAGTTCAAGCGCTGGTGGTGGTCACCGACGCCAGCGGTGCTGGGGATGCTGTTTGGTTATCTGATCTGGAACTGGCGGCGCCTCAGTGTGGTGCTGACCTATTTCGGTTGGGAATTGGCGCGGCTGGACAGCGAGCCGAAAGTGTTTCCGGAGCGCCGTCGTGCCCAGTATCCCGGTGGTGACCGTTTGCAGAAGCAGATCATGGCGCTGGAACAAGCCATGAGCCTGACCCGCGATACCCACCGATTCATCGCCGATGGTCTGGAGTACTTGCCGGTGGCCACGTTGATCAGCGATCCCCAAGGGCAGATTCTGCTCGGCAACCGCAAGGCTCGCGACCTGTTTGGCGGGGATCTGGTCGGCGATGATGTGCTCGGGCGACTTAAACAGCTCGGTTATCCGGATATGAGCCGTGGGCCGGGCTCGTCTTTATCGACACTGCCGCTGCTGGAGTTTCGCGACCTCAAGGAACGCAGCCTGCGTCTGGAGCGTGCCGGGTTGTTGCCGGTAGACGGTGATATTCCGGTCGGCTGGCTATGGAACCTGACTGATTTGAGTGTGGAGCGCGATGCGGAGGAACAGCGTGCGGTCCTGTTGCGGTTCCTGTCTCACGACCTGCGGGCGCCTCACTCGGCCATCCTCGCGTTGCTCGACGTCCATCGTCACCAGGTGGGTGGTGATTCGCAACTCTTTGATCAAATCGAGCTACAGGTACGTCGGGCCCTGGAGCTGACTGACGGTTTCGTTCAACTGGCGAGGGCCGAGTCCGAGGCTTATCAGTTTCAGCCGAGCCTGTTTGCGATGTTGGTGCTGGATGTGTTCGACCAGGCGCTGCCCATCGCGCAGTTGAAACAGATCGAACTGGTTCATCAAGTGGAAGAAGAGGCACAGGAAAGTCTGGTTCTGGCGGATCAGGCGCTGCTGACCCGGGCGTTGTTCAATTTGCTGGAAAATGCCATCAAGTACAGTGTTTCAGGTACTCGCATCCGTTTGCGCGTCGGTCAGCGCGACGGCTGGCTGATCTGTGAGCTCATCGATCAGGGCAAAGGCATCGCCGCTGAGGAGTTACCCGAACTGTTCAGCCAATACCGACGCTTTTCTTCCGCCCAGGGTATCGATGGCGTGGGGCTGGGATTATCGATGGTCAAAGCCGTTGTGGATCGGCACGGCGGGCGAATCGAGTGTCAGAGCGAGGTGGGTCGGGGCACGACATTCAGGCTGCAATTTCCACTGTTTACAGAATGAAAGCGAGCGACCCAGGTCGCCCTGTCATGTCGACAGTCTGCGATTGTTCCTGGCATAAAAAAACCGGCTATATCAGCCGGTTTTTTTACGTCCGAAAAAAACTTATGCACGCTTTTATGGTTTTTATCTCTCTGAGAAATATGTAAAAAAATCATGAAGTTACGTACAAATAACGACGGTTTTCAAGGAAACGGTACACAGGTTATCCACAGAATCTCAGACAGCCACCTGATCGTTTGAAACCGGCGCTTGCGGAGCCGGTGGCAGCGAGCCCATTTCCCGTTGCATCTGCTCATTCCACGCCTGAACCCGGTCGTTCAATTCGGCAATGGCTCGTGGCCCGTTGCCTTCGGCATACATCGGTGCGCCAATGATCACAGTGATAACGCCCTGCTTCTTCGCCCAACCGGTTTTCGGCCAGAACTTGCCTGCGTTGTGCGCAATCGGCAGCACCGGCAATTCGGCGTTGACCGCCAATGCGCTGCCACCGCGCGAGAATTTTCCGACGGTGCCGAAAGGAACGCGCGTGCCTTCAGGGAAGATCAGCACCCAGACATTGTCCTTGAGCAGTTCATCGCCCTTCTTCGCAACATGCTTGAGTGCGGCTTTCGGGTTGTCGCGATCGATGGCGATCGGTCGCAGCATGGCCATGGCCCAACCGAAGAACGGCACATAGAGTAGTTCACGTTTGAGCACCTGGCTCAGCGGTGAAAAGTAAGCAGAGAGAAAGAACGTCTCCCACGTGCTCTGGTGGTTCGACTGAATGACGCAAGGCCGTTCAGGTACGTTCTCGGCACCCTTCACTTCGTAGCGAATGCCCAGAAACACTTTGCTCAGCCACAGGGCGCAGCGGCACCAATACACATTGATGAAGCGATAACGCGCCTTGAAAGGCAAAAACGGCGCTATAAAAAAACTCAGGCTGCACCACAGCAAGGAGCTGGTGCCCAGCAGCAGGTAAAAGAGGAAGGTTCTGATGGCCTGCAATATCGACATGGTGACGTTTACCGTTGCGGGCATTGCCCGCCTGTATAAAGCGCACTCCTGATGGGTCCTTTATCAGGAATTTCAGAAGCACTCTAATTGTGGATAAGTTCTGCGGCAATCGCCGCCAGATCGTCAAAAATCAATGTGCCAACCGGAAGGGTTTTACCCAAAGTCTTTTCGCCTTTCCCGGTCTTTACCAAAACTGGCTGTGAATCGACGGCTTTGGCGGCTTCCAGGTCACCAAGGCTGTCGCCGACGAACCAGAGATTGGTCAGCGACACGTTGTAATGAGCGGCGATGGTTTTCAACATCCCGGGTTTCGGCTTGCGGCAATCGCAGCCTTCGTCCGGCCCGTGCGGGCAGTAGACGATCAGCCCGACTTCACCGCCCTGCTCTGCCACCAGCGCGCGCAAACGCTCGTGCATGGCATCCAGGGTGGCGAGGTCGTAATAACCGCGAGCGATGCCCGACTGGTTGGTCGCGACAGCTACCGTCCAGCCGGCCTTGCTCAACTGCGCGATGGCTTCGATCGAACCGGGGAGTGGAATCCACTCCTCCACCGACTTGATGTAAGCGTCGGAGTCGTAATTGATCACTCCGTCCCGATCGAGAATCAGCAGTTTCAACAGCAATCCCTCAACCCAGCAGCGAAATGTCGGCAACGCCAAGGAATAACCCACGCAGACGCGCCAGCAACGCATAACGGTTGGCGCGGACTTTTGCGTCCTCTGCGTTGACCATCACGGCTTCGAAGAACGCATCCACCGGCTCGCGCAGTGCAGCCAGGCGCGCCAGGGATTCGCTGTACTGACGCGAGGCGGCCATTGGCTGTACAGCCTGGTCAGCCTGCTGGATCGCCGAGTACAGGGAGAACTCGTTGGCATTGTCGAAGTACTTGGCTTCCACGACGGTAGGCACCGAGCCTTCGACCTTGCTCAGCAAGTTCGACACGCGCTTGTTCACCGCGGCCAGGGCGGCGGCTTCCGGTAGTTTGCGGAAGGCCTGTACCGCTTGTACACGCTGGTCGAAGTCCAGGGCCGAACCCGGTTTCAGAGCACGTACCGACAGGTAGGTGGCGACATCGACACCTTCGTCTTCGTAACGGGCACGCAGACGGTCGAAGATGAATTCCAGCACCGAGTCATTGAGGCCGGCAGCCTTGACCTTGGTCCCGAAGGCATCCACAGCGAAGGCCACGGCGTCGGTCAGGTCCAGGTCCAGTTGCTTCTCGATCAGGATACGCAACACGCCCAGTGCGGCACGGCGCAGGGCGTACGGGTCTTTGCTGCCGGTCGGTAGCATGCCGATACCGAAGATACCCACGAGGGTGTCGAGCTTGTCGGCAATGGCCACGGCCGCACCGGTCAGGGTGCTCGGCAGTTCAGCGCCGGCACCGCGCGGCATGTACTGCTCGTTCAAGGCCAGTGCGACATCTTCCGGCTCGCCATCGTTGAGGGCGTAGTAGTAACCGGCGACACCTTGCATCTCCGGGAACTCGCCGACCATCTCGGTCGACAGGTCGCACTTGGACAGCAGGCCCGCACGAGCAGCCCATGCAGCGTTGCCTCCGATGCGCTGAGCGATGAACGCGGCGAGCTTGGAAACGCGTTCGGCCTTGTCGTAGACACTGCCGAGTTTTTCCTGGAACACCACGTTTTGCAGGCGCAGGTTGAAGTCTTCGAGCTTCTGCTTCTTGTCTTGCTTGAAGAAGAACTCGGCGTCGGTCAGGCGTGGGCGAACCACTTTCTCGTTACCGGCGATGATCTGCTGTGGATCTTTGCTCTCGATGTTGGCCACGGTAATGAAACGTGGCAGCAACTTGCCGTCGGCATCCAGCAGGCAGAAATACTTCTGGTTGTCCTGCATGGTGGTGATCAGGGCTTCCTGCGGCACGTCGAGGAAGCGCTCCTCGAACGAGCACACCAGCGGCACTGGCCATTCGACCAGCGCGGTCACTTCATCGAGCAGCGCTGGGGGAACGATTGCGGTGCCTTCCTGGCGCGTGGCCAGTTCTTCGGTGCGCTTGCTGATGATCTCGCGCCGCTCGTTGGCATCGGCCAAAACGTAGGCGGCACGCAGGTCGGCCAGGTAGCTGGACGGCGAACCGATGCGCACGTTTTCCGGGTGATGGAAGCGGTGACCACGGGAGTCGCGGCCGGCCTTCTGGGCGAGGATGGTGCAATCGATGACCTGGTCACCGAGCAGCATCACCAGCCACTGGGTCGGACGAACGAATTCTTCCTTGCGCGCGCCCCAACGCATGCGTTTCGGGATCGGCAGGTCGTTCAGGGAATCTTCGACGATGGTCGGCAGCAGGCTCGCGGTCGCCTTGCCGGCGATGCTCTGGCTGTAGCGCAGTTTCGGGCCGCTCTGATCGATTTCGCTCAGTTCGACGCCGCACTTCTTGGCGAAGCCCAGTGCTGCTTGGGTCGGGTTGCCTTCGGCATCGAACGCGGCCTGACGTGGCGGACCATCGAGGTTGATGCTGCGATCCGGCTGCTGGGTGGCCAGTGCGGTGATCAGCACGGCCAGGCGGCGCGGGGCGGCATAAACGGTTTTGCTCTCGTAGTTCAGGCCGGCAGCTTGCAGGCCCTTGTCGATACCGGCGAGGAACGCCTCGGCCAGGGTGTTCAGGGCTTTGGGTGGCAGTTCTTCAGTGCCCAGTTCAACCAGAAAATCCAGAGCACTCATTGTGCAGCCTCCAGCTTGGCCAGTACTTCATCACGCAGGTCCGGGGTCGCCATCGGGAAGCCCAGCTTGGCGCGAGCCAGCAGGTAGGCTTGCGCAACGGAACGCGCCAGGGTGCGTACGCGCAGGATGTATTGCTGACGCGCAGTTACCGAGATTGCCCGGCGCGCATCCAGCAGGTTGAAGGTATGGGAAGCCTTCAACACCATTTCGTAGCTCGGCAACGGCAGCGGCTGGTCGAGTTCGATCAGGCGCTTGGCTTCGCTTTCGTAGAAATCGAACAGTTCGAACAGCTTGTCGACGTTGGCGTGTTCGAAGTTGTAAGTGGACTGCTCCACTTCGTTCTGGTGGAACACGTCGCCGTAGGTCACTTTGCCGAACGGACCGTCAGCCCAGACCAGGTCGTAGACCGAGTCCACGCCTTGCAGGTACATGGCCAGACGCTCGAGACCGTAGGTGATCTCGCCGGTCACCGGGTAGCACTCGATGCCGCCCGCTTGCTGGAAGTAGGTGAACTGGGTCACTTCCATGCCGTTGAGCCAGACTTCCCAGCCCAGACCCCAGGCGCCGAGGGTCGGCGATTCCCAGTTGTCTTCGACGAAACGGATGTCGTGGACCAACGGGTCCAGGCCGACGTGCTTGAGGGAGCCCAGGTACAGTTCCTGGAAGTTGTCCGGGTTCGGCTTCAGGACCACCTGAAACTGGTAGTAGTGCTGCAGACGGTTCGGGTTTTCGCCGTAGCGGCCGTCAGTCGGACGGCGGCTTGGCTGCACGTAGGCGGCGTTCCAGGTTTCCGGGCCGATGGCGCGCAGGAATGTTGCGGTGTGGAAAGTGCCGGCGCCTACTTCCATATCGTAGGGCTGAAGTACCACACAACCTTGCTCGGCCCAGTATTGCTGGAGGGCGAGGATCAAGTCTTGGAAGGTACGCACGGCTGGCGTAGGCTGGCTCACGAAATTCACCTGTTTCTTGGGCTGCGATTTAAAGAGCGGGAGTATACCCGATTCATTGCTGCGCACGCCCCCTGGAGCCTTATGCCACGCTGCTTTTGGTGTTCCGAAGATCCGCTGTACATGGCATATCACGATCAGGAGTGGGGCACGCCGCTACGCGATGCGCAGGGATTGTTCGAGTTGCTTTTGCTCGAAGGGTTCCAGGCCGGGCTTTCCTGGATCACTGTGCTGCGTAAACGCGAGCATTATCGCCAGGTGATGTTCGGTTTTGATGTCCAGCGAGTGGCGCAGATGAGCGATGCCGAAATCGACGAGTTGATGCTCGATCCCGGCATCATCCGCAACCGCCTCAAGCTCAACGCGGCCCGGCGCAATGC
The DNA here is from genome assembly GCF_057837725.1 of Pseudomonas sp. GL_091. Classification (NCBI taxonomy): domain Bacteria; kingdom Pseudomonadati; phylum Pseudomonadota; class Gammaproteobacteria; order Pseudomonadales; family Pseudomonadaceae; genus Pseudomonas; species Pseudomonas sp. GL_091. The sequence goes on from NZ_CM174451.1 coordinate 15,403, forward strand.
CCAGGCCTGGCTGGCGCTGGAGGATCCGGTGACGTTTCTCTGGTCGTTTGTCGGTGGCACGCCTGTGATCAATCATTTCAAGGATCGCAGCGAAGTCCCGGCCGTGACGCCGACCGCCGTGGAAATGAGCAAAGGCCTGAAAAAAGCCGGTTTCACGTTCGTCGGGCCGACCATTTGCTACGCGCTGATGCAGGCCTCGGGCATGGTCATGGATCACACCCGGGACTGCGACCGCTACGCGCAGTTGGCGAACGGCGGTTAGAATGGCCGCCTCGCGCACAGCACAAAATCAGGAGTGACCTGTGGATAAGTTGAAAGGCGCCTTGCTGGTAGGCGCTCTGCGGCTGTTTGCCCTGCTTCCGTGGCGGGCCGTGCAGGCCGTGGGCTCGGCGATTGGCTGGGTCATGTGGAAAACCCCGAACCGTTCCCGCGACGTGGTACGAATCAATCTGTCCAAGTGCTTTCCGGACATGGACCCCGCCGAGCGTGAACGCCTGGTGGGCCAGAGCCTGAAGGATATCGGCAAGTCCCTGACCGAAAGCGCCTGCGCCTGGATCTGGCCGGCCCAGCGCTCCATCGACCTGGTGCGCGAGGTCGAAGGCCTCGACATATTGAAGGACGCCCTCGCCTCCGGCAAAGGCGTGGTCGGCATCACCAGCCACCTGGGCAACTGGGAAGTGCTGAACCACTTCTATTGCAGCCAGTGCAAACCGATCATTTTCTATCGTCCGCCGAAGTTGAAGGCGGTGGATGAATTGCTGCAAAAGCAGCGGGTACAGTTGGGTAACAAGGTCGCCGCTTCCACCAAGGAAGGCATCCTCAGTGTTATCAAGGAAGTGCGCAAAGGTGGTGCAGTGGGCATTCCTGCTGACCCGGAACCGGCCGAATCCGCCGGGATCTTCGTGCCGTTCTTCGCCACCCAGGCACTGACCAGCAAGTTCGTACCGAACATGCTCGCGGGCGGCAAAGCGGTCGGCGTGTTCCTGCACGCCCTGCGTCTGCCGGACGGTTCAGGCTACAAAGTGATCCTCGAAGCCGCGCCAGAGGCCATGTACAGCACCGATACCGCGGAGTCCTGTGCGGCCATGAGTAAAGTGGTCGAGCGCTATGTGCGGGCTTACCCGAGCCAGTACATGTGGAGCATGAAGCGCTTCAAGAAGCGTCCACCGGGTGAAGAGCGTTGGTATTGATTCAATTGGCATGATCTGTGGATAACCCTGGAGTCGGGGTTATCCACAACCGTTCATTCAAGGGCGCAGAAGATGTCCGAACACCGCAAGTCATTGCGCATCAAGATCAGTCACGAAAGCTTTGGCGATTGCCTGGGGCAGACGCGCAACCTGTCTACCACCGGTGTTTACGTCAAGCATCCGAAACTGTCGGCGCTGCCCCGGGGGGCGGTGGTATACGGTCAGGTGCAGGACTTACCCACAGGCGCGCCGCGGGTACGCATGGAAGTGGTGCTGGTGGATGCCGAGGGCATCGGTTTGCGTTATCTCTGATCAGTGCGCCTGACGCTCAAGCTTCTTCAGGAACACCGTCATTTCCTTCTCGGCCTGCTTGTCGCCATGGCCGCGAGCGGCTTCCAGGCCTTGCTCCCATGCCTGCCGCGCGGCCGCAACGTCCGCCAGCGCCAGATGGGCCTTGCCCAGTAGTTTCCACGCCGCCGAATACTTCGGATCGAATTCGACGCAGCGCTGGAAATGCTCCGCAGCCTTGGCGTTCTCCCCCAGATCCAGATAGCCCTTGCCCAGGCCGAAGCGCAGCAAAGCGTTATCCACACCCTTGGCGAGCATTTTTTCCAGGGATTCGATCATGGACACTTTTCCTTTGAGAGTAAAAAACTCTGTGGCGAGGGAGCTTGCTCCCGCTCGAGCGCGAAGCGGTCGCCTGTGAGCTACTTTGCTATGTCTGAAACTCCGCGATCAGAGGTTTTGCGGCTGCTGCGCAGCCGAGCGGGAGCAAGCTCCCTCGCCACAAAAGAGCACGATCAGAAGAAGCTCAACCCCACATGGAACAACTTCTCCACATCGCGAATATGCTTTTTATCCACAAGGAACAGAATCACATGGTCGCCCGTTTCGATCACGGTGTCGTCGTGGGCGATGATCACTTCTTCGTCACGGATAATCGCACCGATGGTAGTGCCCGGCGGCAGGCCGATGTTCTCGATGGCCTTGCCGATCACCTTGCTCGATTTCGCATCGCCATGGGCAATCGCCTCGATGGCTTCTGCCGCACCCCGGCGCAGTGAGTGCACGCTGACGATGTCGCCACGGCGTACGTGGGCCAGCAAGGTGCCGATGGTCGCCAGTTGCGGGCTGATGGCGATGTCGATGTCGCCGCCCTGGATCAGATCGACATAAGCCGGGTTGTTGATGATGGTCATCACCTTCTTCGCACCCAGGCGCTTGGCCAGCAGCGAAGACATGATATTGGCTTCGTCGTCGTTGGTCAGGGCCAGGAAAAGGTCGGCGTCGGCAATGTTCTCTTCCATCAGCAGGTCGCGGTCCGAAGCACTGCCCTGCAACACCACCGTGCTGTCCAGTGTGTCGGAGAGATGACGGCAGCGTGCCGGGTTCATCTCGATGATTTTCACCTGATAACGGCTTTCGATGGCCTCGGCCAGACGCTCGCCAATCTGCCCGCCACCGGCGATGACAATGCGTTTGTAGGTTTCGTCGAGACGGCGCATTTCGCTCATCACCGCACGAATGTTCGCCTTGGCAGCGATGAAAAATACTTCGTCGTCGGCCTCGATCACCGTGTCGCCCTGGGGCAGGATCGGCCGGTCACGACGGAAAATCGCCGCGACGCGGGTTTCCACGTTCGGCATGTGTTCACGCAACTGCCGCAGTTGCTGGCCCACCAGTGGCCCGCCGTAGTACGCCCGCACTGCCACCAGTTGCGCCTTGCCTTCGGCGAAGTCGATTACCTGCAAGGCGCCGGGGTGCTGGATCAGGCGCTTGATGTAGTTGGTCACCACTTGTTCCGGGCTGATCAGCACGTCCACTGGAATCGCTTCGTTCTGGAACAATTGCTCCTCACGGGTCAGGTACGCGGCTTCGCGAACCCGGGCGATCTTGGTCGGGGTGTGGAACAGGGTGTGGGCGACTTGGCAAGCGACCATGTTGGTTTCATCGCTGTTGGTCACCGCGACCAGCATGTCGGCATCATCCGCTCCGGCCTGACGCAACACGGTCGGGAACGAGCCGCGACCCTGCACAGTGCGGATGTCCAGGCGGTCACCAAGGTCGCGCAGGCGTTCGCCATCGGTGTCGACCACGGTGATGTCATTCGCTTCGCTGGCCAGGTGTTCGGCCAGCGAACCGCCCACCTGTCCTGCTCCGAGGATGATGATTTTCATCCAGTCACTCCATTGAATCCATTTAACCGCGAGCGGCGGCGATCTTGATCAGCTTGGCGTAGTAGAAACCATCGTGGCCACCTTCCTGGGCCAGCAACTGGCGACCATGGGGCTGCTTGATGCCGGCCGCCGTGGCGAGGTCCAGTTCACGAGCCCCCGGCGTGCGGGTGAGGAAGGCTTCGATGACCTCGGTGTTTTCGGTCGGCAGCGTGGAACAGGTGGCGTACAGCAGGATGCCGCCCACTTCCAGGGTTTTCCACATGGCATCGAGCAATTCGCCCTGCAGCAGCGCCAGCGCGGCGATGTCGTCGGGTTGGCGGGTCAACTTGATGTCCGGGTGACGACGAATCACACCGGTGGCCGAACATGGTGCGTCCAGCAGGATGCGCTGGAACGGCTTGCCGTCCCACCACGCCTGAGTGTCGCGACCGTCGGCGGCAATCAGTTCGGCACTCAGTTTCAGGCGTTCGAGGTTTTCCCGTACCCGCACCAGCCGCTTGGCTTCCAGGTCTACTGCCACGACGCCAGCCAGTTTTGGCTCGGCTTCGAGAATATGGCAGGTCTTGCCACCTGGCGCGCAGCAGGCATCCAGCACCCGTTGACCTGGGGCCAGGTCGAGCAGATCAGCGGCCAGTTGCGCGGCTTCGTCCTGCACACTGATCCAGCCCTCGGCGAAACCCGGCAGGCTGCGTACATCGGCGGCGGCGTCGAGTACGATACCGTCGCGGCTGTAGACACACGGCGTGGCGGCAATTCCCGCGTCAGTCAGCAAACCGAGGTAGGCATCACGGCTGTGATGGCGACGGTTGACCCGCAGGATCATCGGCGGATGCGCATTGTTCGCCGCGCAAATGGCTTCCCATTGCTCTGGCCAGAACGCCTTCAATGATTTCTGCAACCAGCGCGGGTGAGCGGTGCGCACCACCGGATCACGTTCCAGCTCGGCGAAAATCGTTTCGCTTTCGCGCTGAGCATTACGCAGCACAGCGTTGAGCAAGGCCTTGGCCCAGGGTTTTTTCAGCTTGTCGGCGCAACCGACGGTTTCACCTATGGCGGCATGGGCCGGGACACGGGTATAGAGCAGCTGATAGAGACCGACCAGCAGCAGCGCTTCGACATCGGCGTCGGCCGCCTTGAACGGTTTCTGCAGCAGCTTGGCCGCCAGTGCCGACAGGCGTGGCTGCCAGCGTGCGGTGCCGAAGGCCAGGTCCTGGGTAAAGCCGCGATCACGGTCTTCGACCTTGTCCATCTGTGTCGGCAGCGAACTGTTGAGCGAGGCTTTGCCGCTCAGGACTGCGGCGAGTGCCTTGGCGGCGGCCAGACGCGGATTCATTGAGCGTCCGCCGCTTGACCGAGCACAGTGCCGGTGGCGAATTTCTCACGGCGGCTGTTGAACAGATCGCTGAAGTTAAGCGCCTTGCCGCCGGGTAATTGCAGGCGAGTCAGGCACAAGGCCTGCTCGCCGCACGCGACGATCAGGCCTTCCTTGCTGGCGCTGAGGATTTCACCCGGGGCACCTTTGCCTTCGGCAAGGTTCGCGGCCAGCACTTTCAGGGCTTCGCCGTTCAAGGTGCTGTGGGTGATCGGCCATGGATTGAAGGCACGCACCAGACGCTCCAGCTCAACCGCCGGGCGACTCCAGTCGATGCGTGCTTCGTCCTTGTTCAATTTGTGCGCGTAGGTGGCCAGGCTGTCGTCCTGCACTTCGCCCTCCAGAGTTCCGGCGGCGAGGCCGGCAATCGCCCGGACCACGGCCGGCGGGCCCATTTCGGCCAGGCGATCGTGCAGGCTGCCGCCGGTGTCTTCGGCGCTGATCGGCGTGGCGACCTTGAGCAGCATCGGCCCGGTATCGAGACCGGCTTCCATGCGCATCACGGTCACGCCACTTTCGGCGTCCCCCGCTTCCACGGCGCGCTGGATCGGCGCCGCACCACGCCAGCGTGGCAGCAGCGAAGCGTGGCTGTTGATGCAACCCAGGCGCGGAATATCCAGCACCACTTGCGGCAGGATCAGACCGTAGGCGACCACTGCCATCAAGTCCGGCTTCAACGCGGCCAGTTCAGCCTGAGCATCTTCGTTGCGCAAGGTGGGCGGCTGCAGCACCGGGATATTGTTCTCTAGAGCAAGCTGCTTGACCGGGCTCGGCATCAGTTTTTGCCCGCGACCGGCCGGACGATCCGGTTGGGTGTAGACCGCGACGATCTCGTAAGGGCTGTCGAGCAGGGCCTTGAGGTGTTCGGCGGCGAATTCGGGGGTGCCGGCAAAGACGATGCGCAGTGGCTCAGTCATGGGTGTTCTCTATTGCAAAGCATCTTGAAAAGAAAAAGGCTTGCCGCGGCAAGCCTTTGAAGATGGGCATCAGGCGTTCTGGCGATGAAGCTTTTCCAGTTTCTTCTTGATGCGGTCGCGTTTGAGCGTGGACAGGTAATCAACGAACAATTTGCCGTTGAGGTGGTCGCATTCGTGCTGGATGCACACGGCGAGCAAATCTTCGGCGATCAGTTCGTAAGGCTGGCCGTCGCGGTCCAGCGCCTTGACCTTGACCCGTTGCGGGCGATCGACGTTTTCGTAAAAACCCGGCACAGACAGGCAGCCTTCTTGATACTGGCCCATCTCGTCGGTCAGCGGTTCGAACTCGGGGTTGATGAACACTCGCGGTTCGGTGCGGTCTTCGGAGAGGTCCATCACGACGATTCGTTTGTGCACGTTAACCTGGGTCGCAGCGAGGCCGATGCCTGGTGCTTCATACATTGTTTCAAACATGTCATCGACCAGCTGACGCACTTCGTCGTCCACTACGGCCACCGGTTTGGCGATAGTGCGCAGGCGCGGGTCAGGGAATTCGAGGATGTTCAAAATGGCCATAAGCTTGATTAGTGCACGTGTGAAGTAAGGTCGGGTCGATGGCCTGGCGGGTCCGAAGAAATGCAGGCTACCGTTGTAAAACGTAGCTCCCTTCTGTTGACAAGCAAGTTTTGACAAGCAAGCCGGGAGTGAGCCACTGAGGACTCTGGCGTTTCACGCGAACGTACATAATAAAGGGATTCACCGCATGAGGAAATCACTACTCGCCCTGCTGCTTCTGGTCTCGGCCGGTCTGGCGTACGGGCAAGTGCAACTTCGGGAAGATATTCCCACCATAAAGCTGTCGCCTCAGGTGCGCAGCAGCCCGGTGACCGAGGCTATCCCCGGCATTGCGCTGAAATCGATCAACAGCTTTCTGCTGAGCAACCGCATCGTCGATAAGGCCGAGGAATTCGACAAGGCGCCCTACATCGTCGCCGGCGATGCAGAACGCGTACTCAGCGGCGCGGGTGACCGCATCTTTGCCCGCGGTCATTTCGATCCGGCGCAACCGGTGTACGGCATCTTCCGCCAAGGCAAGGTCTACACCGATCCGCAGAGCAAGGAAATTCTGGGGATCAACGCCGACGACATCGGCGGCGGCGAGGTCGTGGCGATCGAAGGTGACGTTGCCACCCTGGAGTTGCAACGCACGACCCAGGAGGTCCGCCTCGGCGATCGCTTGTTCAGCGGTGAAGAGCACGCGATCAACTCGACCTTCACGCCGAGCGCACCGAGCCACGAAATCAGCGGTTTGATCATCGATGTGCCGCGTGGGGTCACGCAGATCGGCGAGTTGGACGTGGTTACGCTGAACAAGGGGCAGCGCGACGGCCTGGCCGAAGGCAATCTGCTGGCGGTGATGAAAACCGGCGAAACCGTGCGGGACCGGATCACCGGTCAGCCGTTGAAAATTCCCGATGAGCGCGCCGGTCTGCTCATGGTTTTCCGTACCTACGACAAGCTCAGCTATGGGCTGGTGCTCAGCGCTTCGCGCTCGCTGTCGGTGATGGACAAGGTGCGAAATCCGTAAGAGTGCTTCACAAGTTACCAACAGAGTTATCCACAGCTTATTCCCGTTTGTACGGGTGCTTATTACGATCAAGGATGATCCATGTCGCTGCCTACTGTTACACCGGTTTCCCCCGCGGAACTGGAAGCTCGATTACGTCTGCACCGTTTGCCGGAACTCGGTCCGGCACGGTTCAAGAAGCTGCTTGAAGCCTTTGGCTCGGCGTCCAAAGCGATCAGCGCACCGGCCAGTGCCTGGCGCGCGCTGGGTTTGCCACTGGCCTGTTCCGAGGCCAGGCGTAGCACTGAGATCCGTGATGGCGCCAGTCATGCATTGGCCTGGCTGGAGCATCCGGCCCAGCATTTACTGATGTGGGACCAACCGGACTACCCGGCACTGCTGGCACAAATCAGCGATGCACCGCCGCTGTTATTTGTCGCGGGCGATCCGGGCATTCTGGAAAAACCACAACTGGCGATGGTCGGTAGCCGTCGCGCTTCCCGGCCGGGAATGGACACCGCTGCCGCGTTTTCCCGCAGCCTGGCGGGTGCCGGTTTTGTCATTACCAGCGGCCTGGCCCTGGGCATTGACGCCGCCGCGCACCAAGCCGCGCTCGACATCGGCGGGCAAACGGTCGGAGTGCTCGGCACGGGGCTCGAGAAGTTTTATCCACAGCGAAATAGACGCCTGGCAGACGCCATGATCGCTACGGGCAGCGCAGTGCTTTCGGAGTTTCCGCTGGATGCGGGCCCCAGCGCCGGCAACTTCCCCCGGCGCAATCGGATCATCAGTGGTTTGTCTCTCGGGGTGCTGGTGGTCGAAGCCAGTGTCGCCAGTGGTTCACTGATCACCGCGAGGCTGGCGGCGGAACAGGGACGTGAGGTGTTTGCGATGCCCGGGTCGATCCATCACCCCGGCGCCCGCGGCTGTCATCAGTTGATCCGGGACGGTGCGGTGCTGGTGGAAACCATCGAACATATCCTTGAAGCCTTGCGCGGCTGGCAACGACTGTCGTTATCTACAGAAACCTGCACCCCTACGACGACTCACCCACTGCTGAAACTGCTGCATGCCGCGCCTCACACCAGTGAAGCGCTGGCCGATGCAAGCGGCTGGGCCTTACCGAAGGTGCTGGCGGCGCTGACGGATCTGGAAATGGATGGCCGCGCGGTTTGCGAAAGCGGGCGCTGGTTTGCGCGGGTGAGCTAGGTTTTATAAACAAGATCGGTAAACTGCGCAGAGCCTTAGTCTGGAGTGTTTTTCATGGTCAACAGTTGGCGTGTGCAACAAGCCGCGCAAGCAATTCGCGCCGGGGCGGTGATTGCCTACCCAACCGAAGCAGTCTGGGGCCTGGGTTGTGACCCGTGGGACGAGGAAGCGGTGGAACGTCTGCTGCTGATCAAGGGCCGGTCTGTGGATAAGGGGCTGATTCTGGTCGCCGACAACATCCGTCAGTTCGACTTCCTCTTCGAAGACTTCCCCGAGTTGTGGATGGACCGCATGGCCAGCACTTGGCCTGGTCCGAACACCTGGCTGGTGCCGCATCAGAACCTGCTGCCGGAGTGGATTACCGGCGTGCATGAAACCGTGGCGCTACGGGTCAGCGATCACCCACTGGTGCGGGACTTGTGCGCGCTGGTCGGGCCGCTGGTGTCGACGTCGGCCAACCCGCAGGGACGCCCGGCGGCACGTACGCGGATTCGCGTCGAGCAGTATTTCCGTGGCCAGGTGGATCTGGTGCTGGGTGGCAATCTGGGCGGGCGCAAGAACCCGAGCGTGATTCGCGATCTGGCGACCGGCAAGGTTGTGCGCCCGGACTGATTGTGGCGAGGGGGCTTGTCGGACCGCCGCACCGCCCCGTTGGACTGCGCAGCAGGCCCAAAACCTGACAGCACACTCTGTCAGGTCGATCCTATCGCCGGTGCTTCGCACCCGAACGGGGGCAAGCCCCCTCGCCACAAGAGTTAAGGCAGCAACACCACCGAGCCCGTCGTGCGCCGCGCCGACAACTCGGTCTGCGCCTTCGCCGCGTCAGCCAGTGGATAACGCTGGCTGATGTCCACGGTCAGCTTGCCGCCGATGATCATCTCGAACAACTCGTCGGCCATGCGTTGCAGATTCTCGGCGTTGTTCGCATAAGTGCCCAGTGTTGGCCGGGTCACGTACAGCGAGCCTTTCCCTGCCAGAATCCCCAGGTTCACGCCGTCAACCGCGCCGGACGCATTGCCGAAACTCACCACCAGCCCGCGCGGCGCGGCGCTGTCGAGTGAGGTCAGCCAGGTGTCCTTGCCAACACCGTCGTACACCACCGGGACTTTTTTGCCGTCGGTCAATTCCAGCACGCGTTGCGCGACATTTTCATGGCTGTAGTCGATGGTCGCCCAAGCGCCGTTGGCCTTGGCCAGCGCGGCTTTCTCCGCCGAACTGACGGTGCCGATCAACTTGACGCCCAAGGCTCTGGCCCATTGACAGGCCAGGGATCCGACCCCACCGGCCGCGGCATGGAACAGGATGGTTTCGCCACCCTTGAGTTCATAAGTCTGGCGCAGCAGGTACTGCACGGTCAGGCCCTTGAGCATCACGCCGGCGGCCTGTTCGAAGCTGATGGCGTCCGGCAGTTTCACCAGATTGGCCTCGGGCAAGACGTGAACATCGCTGTAGGCGCCCAGAGGGCCACTGCCATAGGCCACGCGATCGCCGATCTTGAAGCGGGTCACGTCGCTGCCCACCGCCTCGACCACGCCCGCACCTTCTGAACCGACACCCGACGGCAGGGACGGCGGCGGGTACAGGCCGCTGCGGTAATAGGTGTCGATGAAGTTCAGGCCGATGGCCTTGTTGGTCACGCGCACTTCCTTCGGACCTGGCTCGGCGGGTTGGTAATCCACATATTCGAGCACTTCGGGGCCGCCATGGGCGCGGAACTGGATACGCTTTGCCATCAGAACTCTCCATAGGTCGTTTTACCAAGCTCCCTATCGGACTCCTAAGCTTGATCTTCGTCAACTGCGACGGGTCGACTTGCGATGGTATGCTACGGGCCCATTTGCGCAGGCTGAGCTCCAATGGAGCGCCGCGTAGTTTTGCCCGATTCAAGGTGATGACATGACGACCCGCACCGAGGCCGTAAAAGCCTACCTGCTCGACCTGCAAGACCGTATTTGCGCCGCCCTGGAAGCCGAAGACGGTGGCACGCAATTCGTCGAAGACGCCTGGACCAGGCCGGCCGGCGGTGGCGGTCGCACCCGCGTGATCGAAAACGGCGCGGTGATTGAAAAGGGCGGCGTCAACTTTTCCCACGTCTTCGGCAGCGGTCTTCCACCGTCTGCCAGCGCCCACCGGCCAGAACTGGCCGGCCGAGGTTTCGAAGCCCTGGGCGTGTCGCTGGTGATTCACCCGCACAACCCGCACGTGCCGACTTCCCACGCCAATGTGCGTTTTTTCATCGCCGAAAAAGAAGGTGAAGAGCCGGTCTGGTGGTTCGGCGGTGGCTTCGACCTGACGCCTTACTACGGCAATGAAGAAGACTGCATCCACTGGCACCGCGTCGCCGAGCAGGCCTGCGCGCCGTTCGGCCCGGACGTCTACCCGCGTTACAAGGCCTGGTGCGACAGCTACTTCCACATCAAGCATCGCCACGAACCGCGCGGCATCGGCGGGCTGTTTTTCGACGACCTGAACGAGTGGGACTTCGACACCACCTTCGCCTTCATGCGCGCCATCGGTGACGCGTACATCGACGCCTATCTGCCGATCGTGCAGCGCCGTAAGAACGATGCGTTCACCGCCCAGCAGCGTGAGTTCCAGGAATTCCGCCGTGGTCGCTACGTTGAATTCAACCTGGTCTATGACCGCGGCACGCTGTTCGGCCTGCAATCGGGTGGGCGTACCGAGTCGATCTTGATGTCGCTGCCACCGCAAGTGCGCTGGGGTTACGACTGGAAGGCTGAGCCCGGTAGCGAAGAAGCGCGCCTGACCGAGTACTTCCTGCAAGACCGCGATTGGTTGGCCGAAGCCTGAACGAGGAATCCTGATGGACCGTTATGTCGTATTCGGTAACCCGATTGGCCACAGCAAGTCGCCGTTGATCCATCGCCTGTTCGCCGAGCAGACCGCGCAGACGCTGGACTACAACACGCTGCTGGCGCCACTCGACGACTTTTCCACCTGTGCCCGGACGTTTTTCCTCGAAGGACGCGGCGCCAATGTGACAGTGCCGTTCAAGGAAGAAGCCTATCGATTGGCGAACAGCCTGACGGCGCGGGCGCAACGGGCGGGCGCGGTCAATACCTTGAGCAAACTGGCCGATGGCAGTCTGCTGGGCGACAACACCGACGGCGCCGGGCTGGTGCGCGACCTGACGGTCAATGCCGGGTTCAGTCTCAAGGGCAAACGCATCCTGCTGCTCGGTGCCGGCGGCGCGGTGCGCGGTGCTTTGGAGCCGTTGCTGGCCGAGCAACCTGCATCGGTGATCATCGCCAACCGCACGGTGGAAAAGGCCGAATTGCTGGCGGAACTGTTCTGCGATCTGGGGCCGGTCTCGGCCAGCGGCTATGACTGGTTGCTGGAGTCGGTGGACCTGATCATCAACGCGACGTCGGCGAGCCTGACCGGCGATGTGCCGCCGATTGCGTCCAGCCTGATCGAACCGGGCAAAACGGTGTGCTACGACATGATGTACAGCAAGGAACCGACTTCGTTCTGCCGCTGGGCCAGCGAACACGGGGCGGCGGTGGCGATGGATGGCTTGGGGATGCTGGCCGAGCAAGCGGCGGAAGCGTTCTTCCTGTGGCGCGGTGTGCGACCGGATACGGTGCCGGTGCTGGCTGAATTGCGTCGGCAGCTGGCCTTGTAACCTACTGTAGGAGCGAGCTTGCTCGCGAAAAACCTGAGGGCGCTGTTGGGCATCTGGTTTTGCGCGTAATCGTTCACGACCTTCGTCGGAACGCCGCCCGGAGACAAGCTCGCTCCTACAGAGTGCGGTGTTTCAATCTTCAAACCGGATCGGGCACTTCTGCGCCCCTTCCAGCTTCCTCAGTTCTTCCACCACCTGCGGCCGGGCCCGGCGCAAGGTGAGGCTGCGGTCCTGGCGAAGCAGGCGCCGCGCTTCCTGGTGCAGCATTTCCACCCCTGAATAGTCGATGAAGTTGATCTGCTGCGCCTCGATCACCACCCGCGCGCCGTGCATGCGTTGCAGGCGCACTTGCAGGTAATGGCTGGCGCCGAAAAAGATCGAGCCGCCCACCCGCAGAATGTCTTCCTCGCCATCTCGCACATGCTGCACCCGTGGTTGCGATGTGCGCTTGAGGTAGAAAAAAAGCGAGGCCAGCACGCCGGCGTAGATCGCCGTTTGCAATTCCAGCAGCAGCGTGGCGACGCAGGTCAGGGCCATGACCACGAATTCGGCGCGGCTGACACGCAACAACGCGCGAATGCCGCGATGGTCCACCAGCCCCCAGGCGATCAACAGAATGCTGCCGGCCATGGCCGGAATCGGGATGTGTGCGATCAGGCTCGCGCCGAAGATCGCAAACAGCGCCACCCACAATGCCGAAAAAACCCCGGCCAGTGGCGAACAGGCCCCTGCTTCATAGCTCAGGGCTGAGCGAGTGAAGGAGCCGGCCGACAGCGAGCCGGAAAAAAACGCACCGACGATATTCGACAGGCCTTGGGCACGAACTTCCTGATTCGCGTCGAGTAATTGCTGCGAGCGTGCAGAAATCGAGCGGGCAATCGACAGGCTGGTGACCAGCCCGAGCATTCCTACCGCTACCGCGCTGGGTAGCAGGCGCAGGATCAGATCGAGGTCCAGCGGCAACGGATTGAAGGGCGGCAGTTTGCCGGTAAAGGCGCTGACCAGTTGCACATGCCCGAACATTGATGGCCAAAGCCAAACCAGCAATGCACCCAGCACCAAAGTGATCAACAGCGTCGGCCAGCGTGGCAACCACAGCTTGAGGATCACGCCCACCACCACCGTCGCCAGTCCCAGTACCAGCGAAGGTTTGTCCATTTCGCCGAGATGGCGCAACAACGTGATGAAACTGTCCAGCGCGGTGGCCTGGCTGGGCAAGTCCAGCCCCAGCAAGTTAGGCAATTGACCGATGGCAATCACCACGGCCGCGCCCAGGGTAAAACCCAGCACCACCGAGTGCGAGACGAAATTCACCAGTGCGCCGAACCGCAGCAATCCCAGCAGCCACTGAAACAGGCCGGCAAGAAACGTCAGCAACAGGATCAACATGACGTAGTCCTGCGACGCAGGAACGGCCAGAGGACTGACGCTGGCGTACAAGACAATGGAGATGGCCGCCGTAGGACCGCAGATCAAATGCCAGGACGAGCCCCACAGGCAAGCGATCAACACCGGGATGATTGCAGCGTACAGGCCGTATTCAGGCGGCAGGCCGGCAATCAGTGCGTAGGCAATGGATTGCGGCAACGCGAGAATCGCGCCGCTGAGGCCAACGATCAGGTCGCGACCGACACTGGCGCGGGTTTGCCGGGGTAGCCAGGTGAGGAAGGGGAAGAGTGAATGGCGGCTTGGCAGGGCCATGGGGTCTCTCGGTGAATGACTGTAAATGCGTCAGGGTGGTGTGTCAGATGTAATGGCGCAAGGGCATAAATCGATTCGCGAGCAGGCTCGCTCCCACAGGGAGTGCGCGGACCTGTGGGAGCGAGCCTGCTCGCGATGGCGTTCTCGAACCTTACAGTTTCGCTTTGACCGCCGGCAACGCATCCTTGCCATCCACCGTCTTCACCCCATCGAGCCATTTATCCAGCACCGCCGGATTGGCCTTGATCCACGCCTTGGCCGCGTCGGCATTGCTGACTTTCTTGTTCACCACCTCGGCCATGATGCTGTTCTCCATGTCCTGGGTGAAGCTCAGGTTGGTCAGCAGTTTGCCGACGTTCGGGCAGGCCTGTGCATAACCTTTGCGGGTCAGTGTATGCACGCTGCCGGTGTCACCGAAGTATTTCTCGCCACCCTTCAGATAGTGCATTTTCAGCTGCACGTTCATCGGGTGCGGGGTCCAGCCGAGGAAGGTCACGAATTTCTGTTTTTTCACCGCGCGGGACACTTCCGCCAGCATTGCCTGCTCGCTGGACTCGACCAGTTTCCACTGGCCCATGTCGAAATCGTTTTTCTTGATGATCTCTTGCAGCGAGATGTTTGCCGGCGCGCCGGAGCCGATGCCGTAGATCTTGCGGTCGAACTTGTCGGCGTATTTGTTCAGGTCGGCAAAGTTATGCACACCCGCCTCCCACACGTAGTCCGGAACGGCGAGGGTGAATTCGGTGCCGTCGAGGTTCTTCGCCAATTGCGTGACATCGCCGTTGGCGACGAACTTGTCGTAGAAGCCCTGCTGCGCCGGCATCCAGTTACCCAGGAACACATCGACCTGGCCATCCTTGAGCCCGCCAAAGGTAATCGGCACCGCAAGAGTGTCGACCTTGGCCTTGTAGCCCATGCCGTCCAGCAGAAACCCGGTGATGGCATTGGTCGCGGCGATGTCGCTCCAGCCCGGGTCGGCCATTTTCACCGTCTCGCAACTCTGATCGGCAAACGCCGATGCACTGCCCAGAGCCAGGAGCCCGACCGTCAGTACTGTGGATAACCTTTGCATGGACTTCCCCTTAACATTATTGGTTTTGGCAGGGTTGTGGGTAACGTGCTTTACGCTCCAGATCGTCGAGGTCGATGTGGTTGCGCATGTACTGCTGGCTGGCGTCCACCAGCGGCTGGTGATCCCAGCTCTTCAGCTTGCCGAGGGTCAGCGCCTCGGCCACGAACCGCCGGCGACGTTGGCTGGCGAGCACCTGCTGGTGAATCGCCGGAATGTTCCATTTGGCCCGCGCTTCGGCGAGAAAATCGTCGAACAGTTGGCGATGTTGCGGCGAATTGCTGAGTTCTTCCAGTTCGTGAGGGTCATTGTGTACGTCGAAGAGTAGGCAAGGGTCGTCTTCGCTGTAGATGAATTTGTAGGCCCCGCGGCGGATCATCATCAACGGGCTGATGGTGCCTTCAGCCATGTATTCGCCGAACACCTCGTCGTGACCGTCCTGCCCTTGCAGGTGTGGGACCAGCGAGCGGCCGTCCAGCGGCAAGCCCGGTTCCAGTGCGCCGCCGGCCAGTTCGACGAAGGTCGGCAACAGGTCCGCCGTGGAAACACTGGCGCTGACCCGGCCGGCGCCGAATTGCCCCGGTGCGCTGATCAGCAGCGGCACCCGTGCGGCCATTTCGTACCAGTGCATTTTGTACCAGAGCCCGCGCTCGCCGAGCATGTCGCCGTGGTCACCGGAAAACACGATGATGGTGTCATCGATCAACCCGGTATCCTCGAGGGTTTGCAGGAGTTTGCCGACGTTGCTGTCGATATAGCTGCACGCGCCGAAATAGGCACGGCGGGCATCGCGGATCTTATCCACAGGCAGCGGCTTGTCCCACAGGTCGTAGACCTTGAGCAGACGTTGCGAGTGCGGATCGAGGGCATGCGGGTCCGGGGTTGCAGGCAGCGGAATGTCGGCATCGTCGTACAAATCCCAGAAGGCCTTGGGAATCGTGTACGGATCGTGTGGGTGAGTCATGGAAACGGTCAGGCAGAACGGCTGGCCGCCATCCTCGCGGATATGGTCGAACAGGTACTGCTGGGCCTTGAACACCACCTCTTCGTCGAAATCCAGCTGATTGGTGCGCACGCACGGGCCCGCTTGCAGCACCGACGACATGTTGTGATACCAGGTCGGGCGCACGTCCGGTTCATCCCAGTTCACCGCCCAGCCGTAGTCGGCCGGGTAAATGTCACTGGTCAGGCGTTCTTCGTAGCCATGCAGCTGGTCTGGCCCGCAGAAATGCATCTTGCCCGACAGGGCAGTGCGGTAGCCGAGGCGGCGCAGGTAGTGGGCGTAGGTCGGTACATCGGCGGGGAAATCGGCGGCGTTGTCGTAGGCGCCGATCTTGCTTGGTAGCTGGCCGCTGACCAGGGTGAAACGCGACGGCGCGCAAAGGGGGCTGTTGCAATAAGCGGAATCGAACACCACGCCTTGTGCGGCGAGGCGGCTGAGATGAGGCAGTTTGATGGGCGATGGGCCGTAGAACGGCAACATTGGCGCGGCCATTTGATCGGCCATAATGAAAAGAATGTTCTTGCGCTTCATGTGATCGCGGCATTCCATAGTGGATGTTTATGCGAGAGTGCTGGCTTCGAGAATGAAACCCTCTCACCTTGCGGTAAAGCCCATGCACGGCAATGACTAGGATAAGCACAGCTTATGTATGACGCCCTTGGTGACCTGTCACTGGATCTGCTTCGCGCCTTTGAAGCAGCGGCCCGTCAGCGCAGCTTTACCGCGGCGGCGGTTGAACTGGGCACCACGCAACCGGCCATCAGCCAGCAGATCAAGCGTCTGGAAGAACAACTGGCAACACGCCTGTTCGACCGCATTTATCGTGGAATCGAACTGACTGAGGCCGGGCAGATTCTTTTCGAACAGGTTCAGCTCGGATTGCAGAACATCGACGCAGGATTAAGCGCAATCAGCGCACGACAACAACATGAAGTGCTGCAGGTGGCCACGGATTTTGCTTTCGCCGCCTATTGGTTGATGCCGCGTTTGCACCGCTTTCACGCGGCCAATCCGCAGGTGGATGTCAGCCTGGTCACCAGTGAACGCAGTCATAACATGCTACGTACCGATATCGATGTGGCGGTGCTGTTCGGCGATGGCCGCTTCAAGCAGGGTGAAAGTCATTGGCTGTTCAGCGAGGAAGTGTTTCCTGTGTGCAGCCCGCAGTTGTTGAGCGAACGTCCCCTGCCCTTGCCGGCCCAGGCATTGCTGGAGTTTCCGTTGCTGCACCTGCGTGGGGAACACAGCAGTAACTGGTTCGACTGGAGTGGTGTGTTCCGCGAGCTGGGCATCACTTCGCCCCCGGCGCCCGGGCAGTTGCGCTTCGACAATTACACTTTGTTGATTCAGGCGGCGATTGGCGGCCAGGGCGTAGCCATCGGCTGGCGGCACCTTGTGGATAACTTGTTGGCGCAAGGGTTGTTGTGCCGACCGATCGGCGAAACGGTGATGTCGAGGCTGGGTTACTACGTGGTCCTGCCCCAGCGCAAACGGCGCGGAGCGCTGATCCAGCAGTTTGTGGACTGGTTGATGGCCGAACAGGCCAGCAGTGCGCAATCGCTCAACGGCCTGACGCTGCCGTCCATTGCGGTTTAGCTGTCGGTTGCGATGAAGTTGACGTGCTCTCGGATGTGCAGGTTCAAGTGCAATTCATCGGCAATGCCCACGGCGGTGCGGGCCAGCCGTCCGAGCGGTTCGGCCAGCCCCGGCTCGAGGTTGCCACCGATTTGGGCAAAATGTTCGATGGTCAGCCCCGGTACCCCACGCGGTTCGTTAACCAGCGTCCACTTCAAGGGACTGCTTTGCAGTGCCTCGCGGATTTCCTCGGCGGCGTGACGTTGCAAGCTGTCCTCGGTTTCCGGATCGTCCAGCACGTCGAAATCACCCACCAGAAACAATCGGGAGATGTTTGCTGCCTGCATGCCATCGATTAGTGCATCCACTGCCAGCACCTGCTCGACCGGGCCCGGTACGATGGTTTTTTCTACGTGTTCGCTGTTGAACGGTAAGCCTGGAGCGTCCAGTAAACAAATGACCACGGAGCTACCGGCCACGCTCTCCTTGACCCGTTGCGCGTCGAACAGGTCGCCAGTCTTGGTGCGCAGCCCCGGACGGGGTGCCAGCGCATTGAGGTCATCGAGAATTGCGATCACTTCATGCTGGCGCCGCAGCATTTCAGCCATCAGCGCACTGCCCAGGCTACTCATGGCACCATAAAGCACCACTTTCACGACGGGGGTTTCGGCATTTTTCATGGCTGGGCTTCCTGTTTTCCAGCGCCTATATGATGTTTGACCCGCAGGAACCGGCGAGGGTTCGAACAGTTTTCAGAGGGATTCAGATGCAGCAGATCACGGGTTACCACGCCCACGTTTATTTCGATGCCAGCACGATCGGGCAGGCGCGGGCCTTGTGTGAGCAGGCAGCGCAATTGTTTCCACTGAAAATGGGCCGCGTGCACGAGCGCCCGGTCGGTCCGCATCCGGACTGGAGCTGCCAGTTGGCGTTCGAGCCCCAGGTGTTGGGCGACGTGCTGCCGTGGCTGGCGCTGAACCGCAAGGGTCTGGTGGTGTTTCTGCACCCGGATACCGGCGACGATTTGCTTGACCACACCGAGCACGCGATCTGGATGGGCGCTTTTCGTCCGCTGGACCTGACTGTTTTTTGATCAGAGTGTTTCTTCGGCCTCGCCGGGCAAATGTTCGTCCAGGTGCAGCCATGGCAAACGGTTGTCGGTCCAGATGTGCCGCTCGGCCGGTGCTTGCTCGGGATGGTCGAGGGTGGCGATGGTCAGGTCGATGCTTTCCGGACTCAGGTGCGTCACCACTGCCAGTTGCGCCCCACAGTGGCCGCAGAAATATCGCGCGCAGGTGGATGAAGAATCGTACCGCGACGGTGTACCGGCCAGCCATTGAAAGGCAGATGCCGGCACGGTGATCCAGGTGGTCACGATGCCGCCGCTGACCCGTCGGCAAATCGAGCAATGACAGTGGGCGATATCGTGCAGCGGCCCGCTGAATTGATAGCGCAGTTGCCCGCAGTGGCAGCCGCCGGTGTGAACTTCGACCATGCTGTTTCCTCCTGACGTGGATTGACTGACGCCTTCGCGAGCAGGCTCGCTCCCACATCTATGGTTACCCCCTTTTCTGCAATACTGTTGTTGATGTCGTGTTTGGCTTGCTTTCATCTATCCGGCGTCTGAGTTGGGGTTGTCGCCCCGCGCCTCGATGAGAATCGATGCCCAACGACCCTAATTAGTGGAACGGCCTTTCAGCCGTGTGAGAGCCCAGGGTTGTCGTCAGGCCGGTTGGCCGTTCACGTCATCAGTTATCCAGCATCGCAAAACCAGGTGGGTGGTGCTTGGGTGACAGCGGGGTCAGGCGTTCATCGCGGCTGGCCCCGCATCGAATTCAGTGTGGTGTGCCGCTATCGCCCAGGCGATTCTTGCCAGTTTGTTGGCCAGCGCACAAACCACTAGATTGGAGTGATGTCCCGACGCCAATAACCGGCGGACCCAGTCCGCCAAAGCGCCTTTCTGTCGCTCCAGTTGTATCAAGTAAACACGAGCGCACTGGACGAGCAGGCGTCGCTGGTTGCGATCACCGCGCTTACTGATGCCCAGCAGGACAGACCTCCCGCCCGTGGAATGCTGCTTGGGGACCAGTCCGATGGAAGCTGCATAGCCTCGGCCGCATTTGAACTGCTTGCCATCGCCCAGCTCGGCAGCCAGGACGGTGGAGGTGATCGGGCCGACACACGGCAGAGTCATCAAACGAGTCGCCAGATCATCTTCAGCGGCCTGGCATTCCACGTCCTTATCCAGCGACTTGATCTCCTCCTCCACATGCTTGAGATGTCGATACAGTCTCATCAGATTTTTTTTGTAGGGCTCAGAAATTGAACTCGCCTCAAGCAGCTCCGGTAGAGCGTTGATCGACTTGAAGCCCGGGGCCAGGCTCACGCCAACCTCCAGAAGCGCGGCGTGAATCCGATTGACGGTTGCGGTGCGATCCTTGATGAACGAGTCTCGGGTGGAGTTCAGCATGGCTAGCACTTGCTGGGCCTGAGTTTTTACCGGCACAAAACGCATCGTCGGACGAGTCGCTGCTTCGCAGATCGCCTCGGCATCAGCGAAGTCATTTTTGTTGCTTTTCACGTAAGGGCGTACGAGATGAGGTGCGATGAGCCTGGGCGCATGTCCCAGCCTGATGGCCTCCTGTGCCATGAAGTGGGCGCCGCCACAGGCTTCCATCACGATGGTGCAGGGCTCGAGATTTGCCAGGTGCTGCATGAGCGTTACCCGATTGAATTTTTTTCGGTACAGCTCGTGACCACGATCATCCTGTGCATGTAGATGAAAGGTGTGTTTTCCCAAGTCGATGGCGGCAATAGCTACTTTGTTCATGGCAACGATCTCCGATGAGCCCCCTGCGAAAGCTTAGTGGGCGATCACAGGGGGCAGCGGGGGTAGCCATTTCATTAGTGGATCTTCAGTCGCCTAAGGCCCGGGCGTGACTCAGACCCATTGTGGGAGCGAGCCTGCTCGCGAAGGCCTCAACCCGATTTACACCTCATTGTCCCAATCCGACGACCGGTTGTACTTCCGGTCAACGCTTTCATTCTCGAAAGCTGGCTGAAAGCTTCCCCGATTAGGATCGCCGCCACTACCGGCAAAAGACCGGTGGCCAATGCGAGCGTTCAATTGCTCGCCAGGCCCATTTAACAACAACAATGGTGATTCTGATGTCCTCTTCTACCCGCCGCTTCGCTGCAACTCCGCCCGTACGTCTCGTGCTTCCCGTTCTGCGCTGATCCCGCCCGATCCGCCCATTCCCTAGCCGCGCTACGCCTGGAGTATTCCCATGCTGACTTTCCTTGGCTTCGCCATGGTCATCACGTTCATGTTCCTGATCATGACCAAGCGCCTGTCCGCGCTGATCGCCCTGATCATCATTCCGATCATATTTGCCTTGTTCGGCGGTTTTTCGCCGAAGATCGGCCCGATGATGCTCGAAGGCATCACCAAGCTTGCGCCAACCGGCGTGATGCTGATGTTCGCTATCTTGTACTTCGCCCTGATGATCGACTCCGGCCTGTTCGACCCGGCCGTGCGCAAGATCCTCAAACTGGTCAAGGGCGACCCGTTGAAAGTTTCGGTCGGCACCGCCGTACTGGCGCTCGTCGTTTCCCTCGATGGTGACGGCGCGAC
This sequence comes from Pseudomonas sp. GL_091, assembly GCF_057837725.1. Classification (NCBI taxonomy): domain Bacteria; kingdom Pseudomonadati; phylum Pseudomonadota; class Gammaproteobacteria; order Pseudomonadales; family Pseudomonadaceae; genus Pseudomonas; species Pseudomonas sp. GL_091. The sequence goes on from NZ_CM174451.1 coordinate 36,463, forward strand.
CACTTATATGATCTGCGTGGCCGCCATGCTGCCGCTCTACAGCCGTATCGGCATGAGCCCGCGGATCATGGCCGGTCTGATCATCCTCGCCGGTGGCGTGATGAACATGACCCCATGGGGCGGCCCGACCGCTCGCGCTGCCAGTGCGTTGCATGTGGACCCGTCCGACATCTTCGTACCGATGATTCCTGCGATGCTGGCCGGTGTGGTGGCGATCCTGGTCATTGCCTACTTCTACGGCAAGCGTGAACGTGCTCGCCTGGGTGAACTGCACCTGGTGGGCGATGAAATCGACCACAGCGAAATCAGCGTTTCGCAGTTCCCGGATGCCCGTCGTCCGAACCTGATCTGGTTCAACGGCGCCCTGACCCTGGCCCTGATGGGCACCCTGATCACCGGCCTGCTGCCATTGCCGGTGCTGTTCATGGTGGCGTTCAGTATCGCCATGATCGTCAACTATCCTTGCCTGCAACAGCAGAAGGATCGCGTCGCGGCTCACGCCGGTAGCGTGCTGGCGGTAGTCGGGTTGATCTTTGCGGCCGGTATCTTCACCGGTATCCTGACCGGCACCGGGATGGTCGATGCCATGTCGAAAAGCCTGCTGGCGGTGATTCCGGACTTCCTCGGCCCGTACCTGGCGGTGATCACGGCACTGGTCAGCATGCCGTTCACTTTCTTCATGTCGAACGATGCATTTTATTACGGCGTGTTACCGGTTCTTGCCGAGGCTGCCAGCCATTACGGTATAACCGCGGTGGAAATGGCACGTGCCTCGATCGTCGGTCAGCCCGTCCACCTGTTGAGCCCGCTGGTTCCATCGACTTACCTGTTGGTGGCCCTGGCCGGCATCGATTTCGGTGACCACCAGCGCTTCACTCTCAAGTGGGCAGTGCTGGTTTGTATCTGCATACTGATTGCTGCACTGCTGTTGGGGACTTTCCCGGTGTTCAGCACTCTATAAGCCCAAGACTCACCACTTCGGGTCCAGGCTTCGTTGTTTGAAGCCCGGGCCCGTTGTGGTTTAACAATCGCTCAAAGGAATACACATGGAATGGCTGACCAACCCTGAAATCTGGGTTGCCTTCTTCACCCTGACCGCCCTGGAAATTGTCCTGGGTATCGATAACATCATCATGATTTCGATCCTGGTCAGCCGCATGCCTAAACACATGCAGGCGCGCACCCGGATTTTCGGTCTGGCGCTGGCCATGGTCACGCGAATCCTGCTTCTGCTGTCGATCACCTGGGTCATGCGCCTGACGGCGGACCTGTTCGTAGTATTCGGCCAGGGTATTTCCGGACGCGACCTGATCCTGTTCTTCGGTGGTCTGTTCCTGCTGTGGAAAAGCTCGCAAGAGATGTACCACGCGCTGGAAGGTGAAGATGAAAGCAACGACGAACCTTCGGGCAAGGGTGGCAACTTCCTCTACACCATCATCCAGATCGCGATCATCGACATCGTGTTCTCCCTGGACTCGGTGATCACCGCAGTCGGCATGGTCTCCCACGTACCGGTCATGGTCGCGGCAATCATCGGTGCGGTACTGGTGATGATGTGGGCATCTGGCACCATCAGTGAGTTCATCGACAAGCACCCATCGCTGAAGATGCTGGCGCTGTCGTTCCTGTTGATCGTCGGTACGGTGCTGATTGCCGAATCCTTCGATGTGCACGTGCCGAAGGGCTACGTCTACTTCGCCATGGCGTTCTCGCTGGCGGTGGAAGCGATCAACATCAGAATGCGCACGGCCATCGCGAAAAAGAAGAAACAGCAGGATCCGGTAAAGCTGCGCAAGGACATTCCGGGCCAGTAACCCTGTAGGAGCGAGCTTGCTCGCGATGGACTCGAGCGCTCCGCGTTTACCTCGTAAACACGCGTTTTCGTTAACGACCATCGCGAGCAAGCTCGCTCCTACATAAAATCGGGGCCTTCGGGCCCCTTTTTCATGCCTGCGTGAACACGGTTTCATGACGGTTTTGTTTCAATCCCTTCTTTGGCTATGCGATGCTGGCGTGAAGACCGTTAGCCAACTACAGCTTAAGTACAGAACGTAGAACGTCACGCGGTACCGTCAACTTGCTCCTTTGGGGCGCTACACCACAGGGGGTCATTATGCTCACCCTGCTCAATTTACTTTCTGCCGTGGCCCTGCTGATCTGGGGCACGCACATCGTCCGAACCGGCATCCTGCGGGTCTACGGCACCAATCTGCGCCATGTCATTGGCCACAACATGTCCAAACGCTGGCTGGCTTTCGCCTCCGGGATCGCCGTGACAGCGATGGTCCAGAGCAGCAACGCCACCGCCATGCTCGTCACCTCCTTTGTCGGCCAGGGCTTGATGACGCTGACCCCGGCGCTGGCCACCATGCTTGGCGCGGACGTCGGTACGGCGCTGATGGCGCGGGTACTGACGTTCGATCTGTCGTGGCTGTCGCCGTTGCTGATTTTTGTCGGGGTGATTTTCTTTCTGTCGCGCAAGCAGACCCGACTCGGGCAGATGGGTCGTGTCGCCATTGGCTTGGGGCTGATCATTCTGGCGCTGCAACTGATTGTCGAAGCGGCGCATCCGATTACCCACGCCAAAGGGGTGAAGGTGATTTTCGCCTCGCTCACCGGCGACATCCTGCTCGACGCCCTGGTCGGCGCGCTGTTCGCGATGATTTCCTATTCCAGCCTGGCTGCTGTGCTGCTGACCGCGACCCTGGCGGGTGCCAACGTGATCAGTCTGCCGGTGGCCATCGGGCTGGTGATCGGCGCCAATATCGGCAGCGGCGTACTCGCCTTCCTCAGCACCAGCATGCAGAACGCCGCCGGGCGCCAAGTAGCGCTTGGCAGCCTGCTGTACAAACTGATTGGTCTTTTATTGATCATTCCGGTGCTCGATCCGCTGGTGCACTGGCTCGATGGCCTGGATTTCAGCCCTCAGGAAATGGTCATTGGCTTTCACCTGCTCTACAACACCGTGCGCTGCCTGATCCTGCTGCCCAGCCTCGAACCGATGGCCAGGTTTTGTGCCTGGGTGCTGCCGGAGCGCCAGCAGGCCAACGGCACGGCCAAGCCCCGGCATCTTGACCCCACAGCATTGGTCACGCCCGGTTTGGCGCTGGCCAACGCAGCCCGGGAAACCCTGCGTATGGGCGACCTGATCGACAACATGCTCGAAGCCATGCTCGACGTGTTGCGCGGCAAACAGACCGCCGTCACCCAGGAAATCCGCCGCCTGACCGACGATGTGGAAGCGCTCTACAGTGCGATCAAGTTGTATCTGGCGCAAATGCCCCGGGAAGATCTCAGCGATCAGGACAGCCGGCGCTGGGCGGAAATCATCGAACTGGCGATCAACCTGAAACTCGCCAGCGACTTGATCGAACGCATGCTGCGCAAGATTCAGCAGCAGAAAACCGCGCAGCGTCGGTCGTTTTCCGAAGTCGGGCTGGACGAATTGACCGGGCTGCATGCTCAGTTGATTTCCAACCTGCGACTCGGGATGTCGGTGTTTCTCAGTGGCGACCCGGAAAGTGCCCGCCAGCTGGTGCGTGAAAAACGTCGTTTCCGTGCACAGGAACGGCGTCTGGCCCATGCTCATGTCAGCCGCTTGCAACGTAAAATCGTGCAAAGTATCGAAACCAGTTCGTTGCACCTGGAGCTGATCGCGGACATGAAGCGTCTGAACTCGCTGTTTTGCAGCAGTGCCTACGTGGTGCTGGAAACATCGGAAACCGGCGCGCTGGTGGTCGACGATTTGAGCGACATCACACATTCACCCTGAACGTCCACAGTTGCCTGAAGTCTGTTGAACTTACGCTTGCCGTACGGAAGCTCGTTATGCGTTGTCTGTTGTTCGCCTGCCTGTTGCTTGGTTCATTCCCGTCATTCGCCCTGGATCGCTTCCAGGTCGAGGGCTACACCCTGCGCAACGGTCTGCAGTTGTTGCTCAAGCCCGGCACCGACCGCGGGCATGTGGCGATCCGGTTGGTGGTCGGCGTTGGCCTGGACGATTTCAAATGCGAAGAAAAGGAGTTGCCGCATCTGCTGGAGCACCTGCTGTTCAGCGGCATCGACGCCAGCGGCGAAGGCGGCCTGGAAGAACGCATGCAGGCCCTGGGCGGTGAGTGGAACGCGTTCACCAGCAATGCCGATACGACTTTCGTCATCGAAGCCCCGGCGAAAAACCAGCGCAAGGTGCTCGACCTGCTGCTGGCACTGCTGACCCAGACCCGTTTCGACGACAACGCCATCAACGCGGCCAAGCAAGTGGTCGAACGTGAAGACGGCGGCCACTACTCGCACCTGCAACGCTGGCTCGATCGTCAGGACCTCGGCCACACGGCCAGCAACCAGCTGGCCGTGGAGCTGGGCCTCAAATGCCCGGAGCGTGCGCAAGTCGATGACCTGACCCATGAGCAACTGGAGCAGGTGCGCAAGGACTGGTATGCGCCGAACAACATGACCCTGATCGTGGTCGGCGACCTCGACAAGTTGCTGCCGGCTTATCTGGAGCGGGCGTATGGCGCGCTGGAAGCGATCACTCCGGGCGAGCATCCGCCGCTGCCGCAAATCCAGGCCAGCGCCGCCCATGAGCGCACCCTGACCCACGGTCTGGTCGGCAACGGCGCCAAATTGCACTGGCTGGTGCCGGAGCCGGTGCTGGACGACGGGCACGACCAAACCTTCGATTTACTCAAGGACTACCTGGATTGGGCGCTCTATCGCCAGCTGCGCCTTGTTCACGGTTTGTCCTACGGCCCGTGGGCGGAACGCGAAGTGTTCGGCGGCGTGGGTTTCATGAGCCTCAATGCCGACCTTGAACGCGACGACGTGACCGATGCCGAACACGTGCTCGATGACTTGAAGGCCGGACTACTCAAGGACGGCCTCAATGCCGACACCTTCAACCGCCTCAAACAGGCCGCGATTGCCCGCCAGGCCTGGGCCGTGCAAGGCAACAGCGCGTTGGCCGACTACTACTGGAGCGCCATCGGCGACTACGAGGACGGCCGCTTTGCCAACCCGGCCCGGGAGCTGCAAGGGGTGACGCTGGAAGAGGCGAACAAGGCCGTGCGTGAATTGCTCCTGCAACCGGGGTATTTGCGGATCGAGAAGCCGTTGTTCAGTTATGACCAGTTGATGTGGCTGGTGGTCGGTGGGGCGGGCTTGATCGTGTTGATGTTGGTGGGCTGGCGTTTGCACCGCATGAAGTAACTATCCCTTCTGGCCAATGATTACCTGTGGCGATCCGACAAGCCCCCTCGCCACAGCGCCGCACCAGCGGTACCCTGTCGAGGTTTTTTTCCTACGACGACTGTGAAACCGCCGAATGCAAAACCTGACCCTTTTCGTACAGCGCATCCTCGAATTGATGAAGCGCTACCCTGGGGTCATTGCGCTCTGTGGGTTTATCTCCGGGGTTGGCAGTTTCATTCTGGTCGATCGCCAGCAAGGCCTGGCGAGCTGGATCACCACCATCATGCTGATCAGCTGGATCTGGCTGATGCTGGAAAACAGCCTGACCAAGCTGTTCACGCGTATTTTCAAGCGCGAAATTCCGGAACCGTTGCTGCGTTACGCAACGCAGATGATCCATCAGGAAAGCCTGTTCTTTGTCCTGCCGTTCTTCTTCATCACCACGACGTGGAACAGCGGCCAGTTGGTTTTCACCGGGCTGCTGGGTGTCGCGGCGCTGATTTCGATCATCGACCCGCTCTACTACAAATGGCTGGCGCCGCGGCGCTGGGCGTTTCTGGCCCTGCACACCCTGACCCTGTTCGCCGCCCTGCTCACCGCATTGCCGGTGATCATGCACCTGACCACCGCGCAAAGTTTCAAATGGGCACTGGGCATCTCGGTGCTGTTGTCGTTCCCGAGCCTGGCGTCGATCTTCCCGATTCGTACCCTGCGCAGTGCGCTGGCGATTTTGAGTATCACCCTGGGTATCGGTGTCGTTGGTTGGGAACTGCGTTCTTGGGTGCCACCGGCGACGCTATGGATGACTGATGTGGCCATCAGCACGCAGATGCAGGACCGCACGCCTGGCGCCAGCCTCGACGAAGTCAGCGCCGAGCAGATTCGCAATGGCGGGCTTTACGCGTACACCGCAATCAATGCTCCACGTGGCCTGGACGAACGGATATATCACGTCTGGCAGTTCAACGGTAAAGAGGTCGACCGCATCCCCCTGGATATTCGTGGCGGGCGCAAGGAGGGTTACCGAGCCTGGACCCACAAGCAGAACTTCCCGGGCAACCCGGCCGGCAAATGGCAGGTTCGGGTCCTGACCGAAGATGGTCAGGTCATCGGCGTGCTGCGGTTCAAAGTCACGGACAGCACAGCGATCAAAGAAAAGTAATCCGGTTCGTGCTATTACGTAGAGCTGCGTAATCACTGAACAAGCACGGAGCTTATGATCAGCAGCACGATGGCCGGCAACGCCCGATTGGACACGTCGATTACCCCTGCGCGGTTGCGGGTGACGGGCGACTGGACGCTTGCCCATTACGCTGACCTCAAGCTGTTGAGCGAAAAACTCCACGGCCAGTACGATGCCAACACCCCCATCGACCTCAATGGTCTCGGCGCGCTCGACACCGCCGGCGCCTCGCTGTTGGTCGAACTGCTCGGCTCCGAGCGCCTCGGTCGCTCCGCTGAACATCCTGATTGCACACTCTCCGCCGCTGATCGGGCGTTGCTGCAAACCGTCTACTGCTCGTTGACCGACTTCTGCGTACCGATCAAAGAACCGGAAGTCAGCGTTTCCATTCAGTTACTGACCCGCATTGGCCGCGCGGTGGACACCGTCTGGCAGGACACCCTGCAATTGCTGGGGTTCGTCGGGCTGATCATCGAAACCATTGTCCGCGGCCTGTTCCGTCCCAAGCGCTGGCGCGTCACGCCGATGATCGCCCACATCGAACAGACCGGTCTCGACGCCGCCCCCATCGTTGCGTTGCTGACTTTTCTGGTGGGTGCCGTGGTGGCGTTTCTCGGGTCGACGGTGCTGGCCACTTTCGGTGCCACCGTCTTCACCGTGGACCTGGTGGGGTTTGCCTTTTTGCGCGAATTCGGTGTGTTGCTGACCGCGATCCTGATGGCCGGGCGCACCGCCAGTGCGTTCACGGCGCAAATCGGTTCGATGAAGGCCAACGAGGAAATCGACGCTATCCGCACCTTGGGCCTCGATCCCGTGGAGTTGCTGGTGGTGCCGCGGGTCCTGGCGTTGCTGATCGCCCTGCCGATGCTGACCTTCCTGGCGATGCTGTCGGGGATTATCGGCGGTGCCGTGGTCTGCGCGGTGGCGCTGGATATCTCGCCGGCGATGTTCCTGTCGCTGCTGCAAACGGACATCGGCGTTCAGCACTTTCTGGTGGGGATCGTCAAAGCGCCGGTCTTCGCCTTCCTCATCGCTGCCATCGGTTGTCTTGAAGGCTTCAAGGTCAGTGGCAGCGCCGAGTCCGTCGGTGCCCACACTACGTCGAGCGTGGTGCAGTCGATTTTCGTAGTGATCGTGATGGATGCGATAGCCGCAATGTTTTTCATGGAGATGGGATGGTGAGTCGTGTCCCCCGAGCGCCCTCCGAGGCGGTGATTGAAGTCCGTGGGCTGTGCAACCGCTTTGGCCGCCAGAGCGTGCACGAGAACCTCGACCTGGACTTGTACAAAGGCGAGATCCTCGCCGTGGTCGGCGGCTCCGGCAGCGGCAAATCGGTGCTGCTGCGCAGCATTGTCGGATTGCGCCAGCCCAGCGAAGGCGTGGTGAAAGTCTTCGGGAAAAACCTGCCGACCTTGTCCGAACACGAGCGTTCGCTGGTGGAGCGGCGATTCGGCGTGCTGTTCCAGAAAGGCGCGCTGTTCTCTTCGCTGACCGTGACCGAGAACGTCGCCCTGCCGCTGATCGAACACGCCGGCTTGAGCCGCAACGATGCCGAGCACCTGGCGGCGGTGAAAATGGCCTTGGCCGGGTTGCCGCTGTCGGCGGCAGAGAAGTACCCCTCTTCGCTGTCCGGCGGCATGATCAAGCGTGCCGCGCTGGCCCGGGCATTGGCACTGGACCCGGACATCCTGTTTCTCGACGAGCCCACCGCCGGTCTCGACCCGATCGGTGCCGCCGCGTTCGACCAATTGATCCTGACCCTGCGCGATGCCCTGGGCCTGAGTGTCTTTCTGGTGACCCACGACCTCGATACGCTCTACACCATCACTGACCGGGTGGCGGTGCTGGCGCAGAAAAAAGTGCTGGTAGCGGACGCCATCGACAAGGTGTCGGAAACCGACGATGCGTGGATTCACGAATACTTCCATGGCCCTCGCGGCCGCGCGGCATTGACGGCCGCCCAACAGCTCAACGAGGTCTGACATGGAAACCCGAGCCCATCATGTATTGATCGGCCTGTTCACGGTGATTGTGGTGACGGCCGCGCTGTTGTTCGGCCTGTGGCTGGCCAAGTCCAGTGTCGATACCGAGTTCAAGGACTACGAAGTCGTGTTCAACGAGGCGGTCAGCGGTTTGTCCAAGGGCAGTTCGGTGCAGTACAGCGGGATCAAGGTCGGCGACGTGATCTCGCTGCGCCTGGACCCGAAAGACCCGCGCCGGGTGCTGGCGCGAATTCGACTGGCCGGCGATACCCCGGTCAAGGAAGACACCAATGCAAAGTTGGCCCTGACCGGGGTCACCGGGACTTCGATCATCCAACTCAGCGGCGGCACGCCACAGAGCCCGACGCTCAAGGGCAAGGACGGCAACCTGCCGACCATCGTCGCCTCGCCCTCGCCCATCGCCCGCCTGCTCAATGACAGCGAAGACCTGATGGCCGGGGTGAGCACGCTGATGCATAACGCCAACCTGATGTTTTCCACGGAAAACATCGAGCGTATCAGCAACACCCTGGAGCACCTGGAGCAAACCACCGGGACCATTGCCGAGCAGCGCGGCGATATTCGCCAAGCCATGCAACAACTGGCGTCGGTGGGCAAGCAGGCCAACACCATGTTGGAGCAGACCACGGCGCTGATGCGCAATGCCAACGGGCTGCTCAATGATCATGGTAAGGAGGCGCTGGGCAGCGCCGAGCAGGCGATGAAGTCGCTGCAGGAGAGCAGTGCCACCCTCAACAAACTGATCACCGCCAATCAGGATTCGCTCAACAGCGGCATGCAAGGCCTCAATGGCCTGGGCCCGGCCGTGCGCGAGATGCGCGAAACCCTGAGTTCGTTGCGCACCATTACCACACGCCTGGAAGCCAACCCCAGCGGTTACCTGCTGGGCAGTGAAAAGACCAAGGAATTCACGCCATGAAGCTGATTCGGATTGCCCTCCTCGCTGGCTTCACGCTGATCAGTTCGTGCTCGATCCTGCCCAAGCCCGAGCCCTTCGAGGTCTATCGATTGCCTTCGGCCCAGAGTGCATCGGCCAGCCATGGCACACCGCAGCGCTGGTCGCTGCGCGTGACCAAATTCCAGTCCAGCGAAGCGTTGAACAGTCCGAACATTGCCGTGATTCCCCAGGGCGATGTGATCAGCCACTACAAGGGTTCACGCTGGAGCGACCCGGCGCCGGTGCTGGTGCGCAATCGCCTGCTGGAAGGTTTCCAGCATGACGGGCGTGTGCCGTTGTTGAGCACCGATGACAGCATTTTCCAGACCGATCTTGAATTGGGCGGTAGCCTGCAGGCGTTCCAGACTGAATACCAGGGCACGAATGCCAGCGCAGTCGTGCGTCTGGATGCATTGCTGGTGCGCAGTTACGACCAGCGCATCCTCGCCAGCCGCCGCTTCGAAGTGCGCCAGCCTTTGAGCAATGTGCAGGTCCCGGCGGCGGTGGTCGGGTTCGGTCAGGCGAGCGATCAGTTGACCACGCAGGTGGTGAGCTGGGCGGTTGAGCAAGGGCAGAAGCTCGCCCCGCCGCCAAGGCCTTGAAGACTTACGCAGTCTCCTTGTAGGAGCGAGCCTGCTCGCGATAGCGGTATGTCAGACACATTGATTTTGGATGTGCGGCCGCCTTCGCGAGCAGGCTCGCTCCCACAGGGGTAAAGCCGTATCAGCGCTGCAAAAACGCCTGATGCAATTCAGCCAGCGTTTCAAAGTGATACGCCGGCGCTTCGGCGTTCAACTCTTCGTGGCTGCCGAACCCGTAACCCACTGCCGCCGCGTCCAGGCCATTGCTGCGCGCGCCGATCAGGTCGTGCTTGCGGTCGCCGATCATCAAGGTGTTGGCCGGGTCCAGGTTTTCTTCGGCCATCAGGTGAGCGATCAGCTCGACCTTGTTGGTCCGGGTGCCATCCAGTTCGCTGCCGTAAATCACCTTGAAGTGTTTGGCAAAGTCGAAATGCCGGGCGATTTCCCGGGCGAACACCCACGGCTTCGAAGTAGCGATGTATAGCTGCCGCCCTTGTTCGCTCAGGGTTTCCAGCAACGGGGTGACGCCATCGAATACGCGGTTTTCGTAGAGGCCGGTAACCTTGAAGCGCTCGCGGTAGAAATTCACCGCCTCCCAGGCTTTGGCTTCATCGAAGTCGTAGAACTGCATGAACGCCTGCAACAGCGGCGGGCCGATGAAGTGTTCGAGTTTGGCCAGGTCCGGCTCATCGATACCCAGTTTGCCCAGGGCGAACTGGATCGAACGGGTGATGCCCTCGCGCGGGTCGGTGAGGGTGCCATCAAGGTCGAACAAAACGGTTTGGTAATGCATGTCGAATCCTGAATAAGGGGGCCGGGTCAAAGCTGGTCGTAGCCTTCGGCCAGATGCAGGTCCTTGAGCTTCACGTAGTTCGCCGCGCTGTAGGTGAAAAACGCGCGTTCCTTGTCAGTCAGCGGGCGGATCTGCTTTACCGGGCTGCCCACATACAGGAAGCCGCTTTGCAGATGCTTGCCCGGCGGCACCAGGCTGCCGGCACCGATGATCACATCATCGTCGACCACCGCGCCGTCCATGACGATGCTGCCCATGCCGATCAACACCCGGCTGCCTACCGAACAACCATGCAGCATGACCTTGTGGGCGATGGTCACGTCATCGCCGATCAGCAACGGATAGCCCTCCGGGTTGAACGGCCCGGCGTGGGTGATGTGCAACACGCAGCCATCCTGCACGCTGGTGCGCGCGCCGATGCGGATGCGGTGCATGTCGCCACGAATCACTGTCAGCGGCCAGATGGAGCTGTCTTCGCCAATTTCAACGTCGCCGATCACCACCGCCGAGCCGTCGACAAAAGCGCCTTTACCCAGCAGCGGCGTGTGGTTCTGATACTTGCGAAGGTTCACGATAGGATTTCTCTCTGTTGCTGATAGCTGCGGTGAGCGTCGATTGTAATTAAGATGGCTGCATGTTTCTCCAGCCAAGGTATCAACCGTGAGCGTGAACAACCCTCTTTTGCAGTCCTATGACCTGCCGCCGTTCTCCGCCATCCGCGCCGAACACGTACAACCGGCCATTGAACAGATCCTGGCTGACAACCGTGCCGCCATCGTCGAGATCCTCAAGACCCAGGTCAAACAGCCAACATGGGCTGGCCTGGTGCTGGCGATGGACGAACTCAATGACCGCCTGGGCGCCGCCTGGAGCCCGGTCAGCCACCTCAATGCCGTGTGCAACAGCGCCGAACTGCGTGAAGCCTACGAGTCGTGCCTGCCGGCCTTGAGCGCCTATTCCACCGAAATGGGTCAGAACCGCGAACTGTTCCAGGCCTTCGAAGCCCTGGCCAACAGCCCGGAGTCCGCCGGTTTCGACGTGGCGCAGAAAACCATCCTGGAACACTCCCTGCGTGACTTCCGTCTGTCGGGTATCGACCTGCCGGAAGCCGAACAGAAGCGTTACGCCGAAGTGCAGAGCAAGCTGTCCGAACTGGGCAGCCGTTTCTCCAACCAGTTGCTCGACGCCACTCAAGCGTGGACCAAGCACATCACCGATGAAGCCGCCCTCGCCGGCCTGACCGACTCGGCCAAGGCGCAAATGGCCGCCGCGGCTCAGGCCAAGGATCTGGACGGCTGGATGATCACCCTGGAATTCCCGAGCTATTACGCGGTGATGACCTACGCCCAGGACCGCGCACTGCGTGAAGAAGTCTACGCGGCCTACTGCACCCGTGCGTCGGACCAGGGGCCGAATGCCGGCCAGAACGACAATGGCCCGGTCATGGAACAAATTCTCGACCTGCGTCAGGAACTGGCCAAGCTGCTGGGTTTCAGCAGTTTCTCCGAGCTGAGCCTGGCGACCAAAATGGCTGAGTCCAGCGATCAGGTGCTGAGCTTCCTGCGCGACCTGGCCAAGCGCAGCAAGCCGTTCGCCGCCCTGGACCTGGAACAGCTCAAGGCCTATGCGGCCGAGCAAGGTTGCCCGGATCTGCAAAGCTGGGACAGCGGGTTCTACGGCGAAAAACTCCGTGAGCAGCGTTACAGCGTGGCCCAGGAAGCCCTGCGCGCCTACTTCCCGATCGACAAGGTGCTCGGCGGCCTGTTCGCCATCGTCCAGCGTCTGTATGGCATCGAGATTGCCGAGCTCAAAGGCTTCGACACCTGGCACCCGGATGTCCGCCTGTTTGAAATCAAGGAAAACGACCAGCACGTCGGCCGCTTTTTCTTCGACCTATACGCCCGCGCCAACAAGCGTGGCGGTGCCTGGATGGATGGCGCCCGCGACCGTCGTCGCACCGCTGGCGGCGTATTGCAAAGCCCGGTGGCCAACCTGGTGTGCAACTTCACCCCGGCCGACAGCGGCAAGCCTGCGCTGCTGACCCACGACGAAGTCACCACCCTGTTCCACGAGTTCGGTCACGGCCTGCATCACCTGCTGACCCGCGTCGAGCATGCTGGCGTGTCCGGCATCAACGGCGTGGCCTGGGATGCTGTCGAGTTGCCGAGCCAGTTCATGGAAAACTGGTGCTGGGAGCCGGAAGGCCTGGCGCTGATTTCCGGTCACTATGAATCCGGCGAACCGCTGCCGCAGGACCTGCTGCAGAAAATGCTTGCGGCGAAAAACTTCCAGTCCGGCCTGATGATGGTCCGCCAACTGGAGTTCTCGCTGTTCGACTTCGAACTGCATGCCACCCACGGCGACGGCCGCAGCGTGCTGCAAGTGCTCGAAGGCGTGCGCGACGAGGTTTCGGTGATGCGTCCACCGGCCTACAACCGTTTTCCCAACAGCTTTGCGCACATCTTCGCTGGTGGTTACGCCGCGGGTTACTACAGCTACAAATGGGCTGAAGTACTGTCCGCCGATGCGTTTTCGAAGTTCGAAGAAGAAGGCGTGCTCAACGCCGACACCGGTCGTGCGTTCCGCGAAGCAATCCTGGCCCGTGGCGGCTCCCAGGAGCCGATGGTGCTGTTCGTCGACTTCCGTGGTCGTGAGCCATCAATTGACGCACTCTTGCGCCACAGCGGCCTGAGTGAGGACGCGGCAGCATGAGTGAGGGACCTGTGATTACGAAAAAACGCTTTATCGCCGGGGCGGTCTGCCCGGCATGCAGCGAGCCGGACAAATTGATGATGTGGAACGAAGATCAGGTCCCGCACCGAGAGTGCGTGGCCTGCGGTTACTCCGACACACTCAATGAGCAAGGGCTGTCGGTGCCCAAAGAGTTGGGTACGCGGGTTAATACCAGCGCACTCAAACCAGCCGACACCAAGGTTCAGGCGGTTCAGTTCTTCCCGAACCCGAAACTGAAGAAAAAGCCGGACGAACAGCACTGAGTGAAAAAAAGCCCCCGTTGCGCCATGCAACGGGGGCTTTTCTTATTCGATATGAGCGGACTTGAACCAGCTCTTCATCGAGCACGCGGCGAACGGGCTGGTGCTGCAATCGCCGTTGGCCAGAGCCGTGCGCAGTTTTTCCACGTCGGCCTGCATCATGTAGCGGATGCCGTCCTTGAAGTGGGTGCTGTCACCAAAGCCGCCCTGGGTCATTTCGTTCAGGGCCTCTTCCTTGGTCCAGCCCTGGATGACAACCCGGTACATGGCCGCCATCAGGCCGGTACGGTCGGAACCGTGTTTGCAATGCATCAACACCGGGCCTTTGGCTTCGGCAGCCTTGATGGCACGCAAGGCCTTGAGCACATCGGCGTCATCCACATGGTTGGTGCGATAAGGCAGTTGTACTTGCGTGATGCCTGGCGTGGACAACCAACTGGAGTCCGCTTCAGGCAGGAAGTTGATTACCGTCCCGACCTTGAGTTTCTCCAGCAGCGGCACCGCCCCTTTGTCCGGCAAGGCGCTGCGATAGAGGGTTGGCGACATTTGAAAGAGGTTGTATTGCTTCTCGACCGGTTGGGCCCAGTCTGCCGGACGCTGCATCACACTGTCGTCAGCAAGTGCCGATGTCAGGTTAACGAGTGCGACCAGCGACAGGCATATTGCGGATAAAAAACGTGGTAAATGCATGCTTGAGCGACCGTTCAGGGACGGGAAGATGGTGGCAAGGATCAGTCATGCACGGTCAAAGGCCTGTGAGCGGACCGTCAAAGAATCGTGAAGTCCGCGCTCAGGTTACAGTTTCAGTTTGATGAATGCTTTGAGCAACTCGTTCAGTGCGGTCCCATAGTCAAACACCTGTCCAGTTTCAGGGTTGCGCTCACTACCTTCAAAAGGCGAGCCGGAATCCGCAGATTTGGTCTCGTACACACCGAGGCTATACAGTTGGTGATCCTCCTCATCAATGTCGAATACCTCAACATCTACTCGAAGTTTGGGTGGTTCAGCGGGAAGACGATAAAGGTACGCTATACCCTCAGGGGCAATTATTTGTTGATGATAAAAAGCGAGTGCAAGTTGTGTAAGGGCGGCAATGTCCTTTTCATCGATACTATTGTCTGGAATGACATTGATATCGGACCATGGGTCAAAATCGAGCTTTGAAGTCTTGCCATCGTCTTTTATATGGAGTGTCACGGATGGAGCAGTCGCGAGAGCATCAGCGAACTGCCCCATTGTTTTGTTCGGATACTCGCCTGCCCTTACTAGCTTGATAACTACCTGCACATCTTCCAGCGTTTCTATTTGTTGTAGATAAGCACCAGTTTTTATGGGCGTGGACATTTTTATCCTCGTGGCTGTCTGGAATGCATGCGGGAGCACGCATGCATTCGGCAATAGCGCTTTCCAGTGATTGGAAAGTCAGGGCTCAGGGATTGACGATACTGGCATAAGCCTTTGCCAGCGCCTGTAGCTTGGCTTTGTCGTCGGCACCGATGCTCCCGTCGCCATCGACATCCTTGCCAACGGACCTGATACTGAACGAGTTACCACGGTCTGTGGAAACAGCAGTGTAAAACTCCGAGTCGACCAGATTTTCAATTTGAATATTATTTTCCGCATCCCAACTTAACTCTTTTCGAGCCAGTTGTAGCGAAACCAGTGTGTTGGGCTCCGAAGGACTCGGTTGCATGAGTTGCAGAAAGATGCCGCGCTGATTAAAGAAAGACATAAATAAATCCTTTTATTTGATCGCTGTTGAGGATGTTGCTTGTCGGGCTGAATATACGGGTGGGTATTGGATCTAACCACTGACTATATGTTTCCTCAGTTTTCTCATCATTGATGAACAAGTAAGCTCATGACGCCCTGTCGCCAGATAAAGGGCTGAGCGGTACTGGTCGATTCGTAGCGGGTCAGATACTGTATGGATATACAGATCAAGGAGTCCGCCGATGGTTAGTCCTCTGCCTTCCCGTGGCCGCGGCACCGCGACCAATCCGCACAACCGCTTTGCACCCAGCCAGTCGGTGACCGAAGACGACGGCTGGTACCAGGAAGTACCGCTCACCCAGGGCACCGAGGTGCGCATCGAAAGGGCAAAAACCATCATTACCCGTAACACTTCACCGGACTTGCCCTTCGACCGCTCGATCAACCCCTATCGCGGCTGCGAGCACGGTTGCATTTATTGCTATGCGCGCCCCAGTCACGCCTATTGGGACATGTCACCGGGGCTGGATTTCGAGACAAAACTGATCGCCAAGACCAACGCCGTGAATGTGCTGGAGGAGCAGCTGTCCAAGCGTGGCTATCAATGTGCGCCGATCAACCTCGGCTCCAACACCGACCCCTATCAGCCGATTGAGCGTGAATACAAGATCACCCGGCAAACCCTCGAAGTGCTCCTGCGTTACCGACATCCCGTGACCATCGTCACCAAGGGCTCGCTGATTCTTCGCGACCTGGACTTGCTGACCGAGCTTGCCAGCCAAAGACTGGTGGCGGTGATGATCAGCCTGACTACCCTCGACGACGAGCTCAAGCGCATCCTTGAACCCCGCGCGGCAGCGCCCAAGGCACGGCTGCGGGCCATCCGGGTGATGCGCGAGGCGGGCATTCCGGTGGGCGTGCTGTGTTCACCGATGATTCCGATGATCAACGACAGCGAACTCGAAAGTCTGCTCGGCGAGGCTCACGGCGCCGGGGCACAAAGCGCCGCTTACATGATGCTGCGCCTGCCGCTGGAAGTGGCGCCGCTGTTCGAAGAATGGCTGGGCACCCACTATCCGCAACGGGCGGCGCATGTGCTGAGCCTGATTCGCCAGAGCCGTGGCGGTGAACTCTACGACAGTCGCTTTGGCGCTCGAATGCGCGGCGAAGGCCCCTTTGCCGACCTGCTGGCACAGCGCTTTGCCAAAACCATCAAGCGCCTGGGGCTCAATCACCGGGAAGGCTTTGACCTGGACTGCAATGCCTTTTGTCCGCCCGGTCGCCAAATGTCGTTGATTTGAGGACAATTGGCCTATGGTTGAGTACTGAAGATCGCGCTCACGCATTAGGCTGGTCACGTTTTTTTGTGACCTGGAACACGCGTCCTAGAGCGTTTTATTCAGTTTCAATTAAGATTCGACCGCTACCTTGTTCATCGAGTGACTGATGGGTCGAGATGTTTGGCCTGGATGT
Organism: Pseudomonas sp. GL_091; assembly: GCF_057837725.1. Lineage (NCBI taxonomy): Bacteria > Pseudomonadati > Pseudomonadota > Gammaproteobacteria > Pseudomonadales > Pseudomonadaceae > Pseudomonas > Pseudomonas sp. GL_091. Next base: position 53,326 of record NZ_CM174451.1, read on the forward strand.
TTTTTAACCAGCCACTGGCTTCACACCGGACGACACGGGAAGATTCCCTGAGCCCGCCAATGAGGATGAATTGATGAGTGACAAGGATAAACAGCCGTTGGCTGCGTCGGCCTCAGCCCAACCCGAGGCCGAAACCGCCGATGCAGCGTTGCAGCATATCGTTGACGGCTTTTTGCATTTTCATCATGAGATCTTTCCTCAGCAGGAGGAGCTCTTCAAGAAACTCGCCACGGCCCAGCGGCCACGAGCGATGTTCATTGCCTGCGCCGATTCGCGCATCGTTCCCGAGTTGATTACCCAAAGCTCCCCCGGCGACCTGTTCGTGACCCGTAACGTCGGCAACGTCGTGCCGCCTTACGGGCAAATGAACGGTGGTGTTTCCACGGCCATCGAATACGCCGTACTGGCTCTGGGGGTGCATCACATCATCATTTGCGGGCATTCCGACTGCGGCGCCATGCGCGCGGTACTCAACCCGGACAGTCTGGAAAAAATGCCCACGGTCAAAGCCTGGCTGCGTCATGCCGAAGTGGCCAAAACCATGGTGCAGGAGAACTGCAACTGCTCTAGCGAAAGCGAAAGCATGCACATCCTCACCGAAGAGAACGTGATCGCCCAATTGCAGCATCTGCGCACCCATCCGTCGGTGGCCTCGCGCATGGCCAATGGTCAGCTGTTTATTCACGGCTGGGTCTACAACATCGAAACCAGCGAAATCAAAGCGTACGACGCCGATCAAGGTTGTTTCCTGCCGCTCAATGGCAGCCTGCCAATTCCCGTGGCGACGCCCAAAGCGCGCTTCTAAACCCTCCTAAATCGTTGTGTGGTTTAGCCGAGGCTGCCGTTGAGGCAGCCTGGCTTTGCCATGCCTGAAGAAAACTTCGGGAGACTCACCATGCGTGCTGCTCGACTCAAAGCTGTTCTGCCACGGGAGCTGCTGGCTTCGGTGGTTGTTTTTCTGGTCGCCCTGCCCCTGTGCATGGGCATCGCGATTGCCTCGGGGCTGCCGCCGGCCAAAGGTCTGATCACCGGCATCATAGGTGGTCTGGTGGTCGGTTGGTTGGCGGGCTCGCCACTGCAGGTCAGCGGCCCGGCGGCGGGCCTGGCTGTTCTGGTATTCGAGTTGGTCCGCCAGCACGGTATCGCGATGCTCGGGCCGATCCTGTTGCTGGCGGGCTTTCTGCAACTGGTGGCTGGCCGTTTGAAGCTGGGCTGTTGGTTTCGGGTGACGGCACCCGCGGTGGTGTACGGCATGCTGGCCGGGATCGGCGTGCTGATTGTTCTGTCCCAGGTGCATGTGATGCTGGATGCCGTGCCCAAACCCTCGGGCCTGGATAACCTGGCGGCCTTCCCGGCGGCGCTGGCTCAGGCGTTGCCCACGTTTGGCTGGCAAGCCGGTTTGCTCGGTTTGTCGACGATCGCCGTCATGTGGCTATGGGAGAAATTCCGTCCGAAATCCCTGCGTTTCATTCCTGGCGCGCTACTCGGCGTCGGTCTGGCCACGTTTGCCAGCCTGGTGCTGGCGTTGCAGGTCAAGCGGGTTGAGGTGCCGGCCAACCTGACGGAGGCCATCGACTGGCTGAAGCCAGCGGATCTGCTCAACCTGGCTGATCCGACCTTGCTGATCGCTGCGTTTGCCGTGGCCTTCATCGCCAGCGCCGAAACCTTGCTTTCAGCCGCCGCGGTTGATCGCATGCACAGTGGTCAGCGCTCGGACTTCGACCGGGAATTGTCGGCGCAAGGTATCGGCAACATGCTGTGTGGCCTGCTTGGGGCGTTGCCGATGACCGGCGTTATCGTGCGCAGTTCGGCGAACGTTCAGGCCGGAGCATCCACGCGGTTTTCGACCATATTCCACGGCCTGTGGTTGTTGGCGTTCGTACTGTTGCTGTCCAGCGTGCTGCATAGCATTCCGGTGGCGAGCCTGGCGGGCGTACTGGTGTACACCGGTTTCAAGCTGGTGGATCTCAAGGTCTTCCGTGGTTTGGGCCGGTATGGTCGAGCGCCGATGTTCACCTATGCGGCAACCGCGCTCGCCATCGTTTTCACGGACCTGCTGACCGGTGTGTTGATTGGCTTCGGCCTGACGCTGGTGAAACTGGCGCTGAAAGCTTCGCGGTTGAAAATCAGCCTGATCGACCTGCCTCAGGAAGGGCAAATGGAATTGCGTCTGGCAGGCGCGGCGACCTTCCTCAAAGTGCCGGCGCTGACCCAAGTGCTGGGTAGTATTCCACCAGGCGCGACGGTGCATGTGCCGCTCAACAATTTGAGCTACATCGATCACTCGTGTCTTGAGCTGCTGGAGGAATGGGGTCGGGCGAATGCGGCCAAGGGTTCGAAGCTGATGATTGAATCGCGGGGGTTGAAGCGCAGGCTTGAAGGGAGGGTTCGTACCAACACGGGCATAGGCGCGGCAGGCTGAGGTCCAATGTGGGAGCGAGCTTGCTCGCGATGGCGGCGGATCAGTCAACATTGGTGTTGAATGACATGGCCTCATCGCGAGTAAGCTCGCTCCTACAGGGGATTGTGTTTACCGATGGATCAAGCCGCCGGCTGATCCAGTTCCAGGCCTACGCCCAAACGGCGGGACATGCACGGCCAGCGTTTCCACGCGGCGCCGGTGTCCGGGCTGTTGAGCTTCTCACGGTAGGCTTCCACCGACTCCAGTGCGAAGCTTTCGTCGTTGAGCATCTCGTCGATGGCGTGATGCACCACTTCGTCCAGTTGGTTGGCGAACGACTCACCGATCAATTGGTGAGCAATCAGGTTGGCGACAGTCATGTCCAAGGGGATCAGTGGCTGGCCGAAATGCTTGATGTACAGGTCGTTGACCTCTTCGACAAACCGGTGCGCCAGATAGGCTTCATCCAGCAGGCTGTCGAGCCCGACATGGCCGGCCATGATGGCTGGCGGCTGGAGGAAGTACTGCTCGGCGATTGCCAGCACCGGTTTGATCTGTGACGCGATGCCCGCTTCCCTGGCGACTTCATTGGCTGCATCCAGCAGATCGGGCACTTCTTCGATGTAGGCGGCGACAAATCGCGTCAGTACGCCGTTGGTATCGGTCTCCGGCAATTGGATCGCCGGGTGCAGGTGAGGCAGTTTACTTTCCAGCTGACGCGTCAGCAGGCCGGTCTCGGCTTCGTGTTGTTGGGCTTTTTGGATCTGCTCGCGCAATGCGGCGGTGTTCATGAAAACTCCAGGAAACAAGGCAATGAAATAGGGAAGACATAACTTAGCTGGCTTACGAAAAATGCTAAGACGCATTTGTCATAATTATTTCATCCTTGAGACGGCCCCGTTATATCGATTAGCCACCACTCGTCTGCATCCTTCTCCATTCGTACCCTGCAAAGCAAGCTAATGCTGTTTCAGATGATTTACGCCTTCGCATTGCGAGGTCAGAGGTGCTGTCTATACTCGGGTTGGAATGGAGTTAGCTGATGACGCCCGACTGCATATGCAGCAAGGCCCGGTGCTCAAGTTCGTAGTCTGATGCAGCCGCTCCCTTGCCGCAGGTGAAAGCCGGCGGGATAACAAGAACGATAAGGGGAACCCGCAATGATGCGACATCCACATGTCTGGATGGGCCTCCTGTTGTGGTCGATTTTCAGTCAGGCGCAAGCGGCCTGGACTGTGAATATGGCGCCTGGAGCGACTGAAATCAGTCACGCAGTATTCGACCTGCACATGATCATTTTCTGGATCTGTGTGGTGATCGGCATCATCGTTTTTGGTGCCATGTTCTGGTCGATGATTCTCCACCGCCGCTCGACCGGGCAGGTGGCCGCCAAATTTCATGAAAGCACCACCGTCGAAATCCTCTGGACCATCGTGCCCTTCCTGATCCTGGTGGCCATGGCGATTCCCGCTACCGCGACCCTGATCAAGATGTACGACGCCAGCGAGCCGGAAATCGATATCCAGATCACCGGCTACCAGTGGAAGTGGCACTACAAATACCTGGGCCAGGACGTCGAGTTCTTCAGCAACCTGACCACCCCCCAGGATCAAATCCACAACAAGGAAGCCAAGGGCGAGCATTATTTGCTCGAAGTCGACAAGCCATTGGTGCTGCCGGTCGGCACTAAAGTGCGCTTCCTGGTGACCTCTGCCGACGTGATCCACTCCTGGTGGGTGCCGGCTTTCGCGGTCAAGCGCGATGCGATTCCCGGGTTCGTCAATGAAGCCTGGACCCGCATCGACAAGCCCGGCATTTACCGTGGCCAGTGCGCCGAGTTGTGCGGCAAGGATCACGGCTTCATGCCGACCGTGGTCGAGGTCAAGGAAAAGGCCGATTACGAAAAATGGCTGGCCGATCGCAAGGTCGAGGTCGCGCAACTCAAAGAGTTGACCAGCAAGGAATGGACCCTCGACGAGCTCAAAGAGCGCGGCGACAAGGTCTATCACACCACCTGCGTGGCCTGTCACCAGGCCGAAGGTCAGGGTCTGCCGCCGATGTTCCCGGCACTCAAGGGCTCGAAAATCGCCACCGGACCGAAAGACGCTCACCTGAGCCTGGTCTTCCACGGCAAGCCCGGAACCGCCATGGCGGCGTTCGGCAAGCAACTCTCGGAAGTCGATATCGCGGCAGTCGTGACCTATGAACGTAATGCCTGGGGCAACAACAAGGGCGACATGGTCACGCCTAAAGAAGTGCTGGAGCTGAAACAGGCGGAAAGCAAATGACCCGGTCTATTGCGCACGTAAGGAACCGGTCGGGGCTACGCGCCCCGGCCTGCCGAGCCCATCTGTTTGCAGGAGACAGAACATGACTGCTGTAATCGATGAACATGTTCATACCGCCACCGACCACGCCCATGGCCCCGCCAAAGGCCTGATGCGCTGGGTGCTGACCACCAACCACAAGGACATCGGTACGCTGTACCTGTGGTTTGCATTCTCCATGTTCCTGCTTGGCGGTTCGTTCGCGATGGTGATTCGCGCCGAGCTGTTCCAGCCGGGGCTGCAGATCGTCCAGCCGGAATTCTTCAACCAGATGACCACCATGCACGGTCTGGTGATGGTCTTCGGTGCGGTGATGCCGGCCTTTGTCGGCCTTGCCAACTGGATGATCCCGCTGATGATCGGCGCGCCGGACATGGCCCTGCCGCGGATGAACAACTTCAGCTTCTGGCTGTTGCCGGCGGCGTTCCTGTTGCTGGTGTCGACCCTGTTCACCCCCGGTGGCGGGCCGAACTTCGGCTGGACGTTCTACGCGCCGCTGTCGACGACCTATGCGCCGGAAAGCGTGACCTTCTTCATCTTCGCCATCCACTTGATGGGGATCAGTTCGATCATGGGCGCGATCAACGTGATCGCCACCATCCTCAACCTGCGCGCCCCCGGCATGACGCTGATGAAAATGCCGTTGTTCGTCTGGACCTGGCTGATCACCGCGTTCCTGCTGATCGCGGTGATGCCGGTATTGGCAGGTTGCGTGACGATGATGCTGATGGATATCCACTTCGGCACCAGTTTCTTCAGTGCCGCCGGTGGCGGAGACCCGGTGCTGTTCCAGCATGTGTTCTGGTTCTTCGGTCACCCCGAGGTGTACATCATGATCCTGCCGGCGTTCGGTGCCGTCAGTTCGATCATTCCGGCTTTTTCGCGCAAGCCACTGTTCGGCTACACCTCGATGGTCTACGCCACGGCGAGTATCGCGTTCCTGTCGTTCATCGTCTGGGCGCACCACATGTTCGTGGTCGGCATTCCGCTGGTGGGCGAGTTGTTCTTCATGTACGCCACGCTGCTGATTGCGGTGCCAACGGGCGTGAAGGTGTTCAACTGGGCCAGCACCATGTGGCAAGGCTCGCTGACGTTCGAGACGCCGATGCTGTTTGCCGTGGCGTTCGTGATCCTGTTCACCATCGGCGGTTTCTCCGGGTTGATGCTGGCCATCGCCCCGGCGGACTTCCAGTACCAGGACACCTACTTCGTGGTCGCGCATTTCCACTACGTGCTGGTGCCGGGGGCGATCTTCGGGATCTTCGCTTCGGCCTATTACTGGATGCCGAAATGGACCGGCCACATGTACGACGAAACCCTGGGCAAGCTGCATTTCTGGCTGTCGTTCATTGGCATGAACATGGCCTTCTTCCCGATGCACTTCGTGGGGCTGGCGGGCATGCCACGGCGGATTCCGGACTACAACCTGCAATTCGCCGACTTCAACATGGTGTCGTCGATCGGCGCATTCATGTTCGGCGCCACGCAGATCTTCTTCCTGTTCATCGTGATCAAGACCATTCGCGGCGGCCCGCCGGCACCGGCCAAGCCGTGGGACGGGGCTGAAGGCCTGGAGTGGAGTATTCCGTCGCCGGCGCCGTATCACACCTTCACCACGCCGCCGGAAGTGAAATGAATACCTTGGCCCCTGTAGGAGCGAGCTTGCTCGCGATGAATGTGAAAGCGACGCGTTTTTCCAGACAGCACGCGTTTTCGTTTGCGCCCATCGCGAGCAAGCTCGCTCCTACAAGGGGCACGGTGGAGGTCCGAAGTCATGGCTGACTCAATTTCGTTGAAGAAACTGGTTACGCGCCTGCTGACCGTGGTGGTGGCGATGTTTGTGTTCGGGTTTGCACTGGTGCCGATCTACGACGTGATGTGCAAGGCCTTCGGCATTAATGGCAAGACCGGCGGGCAGTACGAGGGTGAGCAAACAGTCGACACCTCGCGGCAGGTGCGTGTGCAGTTTCTGTCGACCAACACTGCCGATATGCCCTGGGACTTCTATCCCAAGGGCGAGGAACTGGTGGCCCATCCGGGGGCGGTGAACGAGATGATCTTCATCGCTCACAACCCGACCGATAAGCCGATGAGTGCCCAGGCCGTGCCGAGTATCGCGCCGAGTACTGCCGCTGCGTACTTCCACAAGACGGAATGTTTCTGCTTTACCCAGCAAGTGCTGCAGCCCGGTCAACGGATCGAGATGCCGGTACGTTTCATCGTTGACCGTGACATGCCCAAGGATGTGAAGCACCTGACGCTGTCTTACACGCTGTTCGATATCACCGCCCGACATCCACCGGTAGCTGTAAACACTGGCGGCTGAGCGTGCCCGATAAGGAGAACAATAAATGGCAACTCATGAACATTATTACGTTCCCGCCCAGAGCAAATGGCCGATTATCGCCACGCTCGGCATGGTCACCACCGTGTACGGCCTGGCCACCTGGTTCAACGATCTGAAAGCGGCGCGTCCGGAATCCCACGGGCCGCTGATCTTTTTCGTCGGCGGGCTGTTGGTGGCTTACATGCTGTTCGGCTGGTTCGGTACGGTAATCAAGGAAAGTCGCGGTGGTTTGTACAGCCCGCAAATGGATCGCTCGTTCCGCTGGGGCATGAGCTGGTTCATCTTCTCGGAGGTGATGTTCTTCATCGCCTTCTTCGGCGCGCTGTTTTATGTGCGTCACATCTCCGGGCCGGCGCTCGGTGGTGAAGGCGCCAAAGGCATCGCGCACATGCTGTGGCCGAACTTCCAGTTCACCTGGCCGCTGCTGAGCAACCCCGACTCGAAACTGTTTCCGCCGCCCAAGGAAGTCATCAGCCCCTGGGGCTTACCGCTGCTCAACACCGTGTTGCTGGTGAGCTCCAGCGTGACCGTGACCATCGCCCACCATGCCTTGAAAAAGGGTCATCGCGGCGCACTGAAACTTTGGCTGGCGCTCACCGTGTTGCTGGGCTGCGCGTTCCTCACGTTCCAGGCTGAAGAGTACATGCACGCCTACCGCGAACTGGGTCTGACCCTGGGGTCGGGCATCTACGGCGCGACCTTCTTCATGCTCACCGGGTTCCACGGCGCCCATGTGACCATCGGCACCATCATCCTGTTCGTGATGCTGATGCGGATCATGCGCGGGCACTTCGACAGCGAGCACCAGTTCGGCTTCGAAGCGGCGAGCTGGTACTGGCACTTCGTGGATGTGGTGTGGATCGGGCTGTTTGTTTTCGTCTATGTGCTCTAAAGCAGCTTGTAGGAGCTAGCTTGCTCGCGAAGGTGTATCAGTCGAAATCAAAGTGTCTGACACACCTTCGCGAGCAAGCTCGCTCCTACAGCTACCAGGGGGCATGGGAAACCAGTTGGCCGCTGAAAAAACCCCAGGCGATCAGACCGAGGGTAAGGGCGGCCAGCGTCACTCGCACACTCAAGGCAATGACGAGGCGGTTTGAGCGGCTGTCGTCCTTGACCAGAAAAAACAGGCCGCTGAACAGGCTGACAACCGTGGCAATCAGCATCAGGACGATGGCTGCTTTGAGCATGGTGAGACTCCGGGGGGACAAGCGATGCATTTGAGTATAGCTATCGCGGTGACCGAATTTCTGGCGATGCCATGAAGCGCTTTCGGCCGGGTATCGTGCCAACGCTGGTGGTCGCGTTGTTGCTGCCGCTACTGGTGTCCCTGGGGTTCTGGCAATTGAGTCGGGGCGCGGAGAAAAGCGCGCTGCTGCAAAACTACGCCGAACGCCGCGCCGCCGAGCCGATGGCCAGCACCGAACTGCAACACACCACCGATCCGGCCTTCCGCCGGGTTCACCTGCACGGCCAGTTCGATGCCGAACACAGCCTGCTGCTGGATAACAGTCAACGCAACGGCAAGGTCGGCGTCGAGCTGTTGCAACCCTTTCACGATCAGGCCACCGGGCTTTGGCTGCTGGTCAATCGCGGCTGGTTGCCTTGGCCGGAGCGCCGCACTCCACCGCAATTCAAGACACCTGGCGAAGCAGTCAGCCTCGACGCGTGGGTCTACGTCTCCCCCGGGGTGACGTTCCAATTGCACGCAGATCCTACAACGTTGACATGGCCGAAGCTGATTACGGCCATTGAGCCAACCAAGCTCTGGACAGCACTGAACCGCGAAGGCTTTGCCTACGAACTGCGCGCCGAAACCGGCCCCGCCACCTATCAGGCCGACTGGCCAGTAGTCGCCATGGGCCCGGAAAAACACATCGCTTATGCCGTGCAGTGGTTCGCCATGGCAATTGCCCTGTTCGGTCTTTATCTCTATCTCGGCTGGCACAACGCAAAGGAGAAACACCATGGGAGCAGCCATGAATCCACCCAGCATGTCTGAGGCGAAACCGTCGGCGAATCGACGTAAGGGCCGCTTGCAACTGCTGCTGATCCTGCTCGGGGTGATCGGTCCGATGATCCTCGCCACCGGCATGTACAAGCTGAATTTCTGGGTGCCCGAGGGCCGCAGTTATCACGGCGAACTGATCGGCAACGGCCAGACCCGCGCCGATATCGGCGTGCAGGCCCAGGAAGATCGCTGGCAGATGCTGGTGACGGCGCCCAAGGATTGCGCGGTGGACTGCCAGCAACTGGTGTACCTGGCGCGGCAGATCCAGATCGGCCTCGGCCGCGATGCGTCCCGCGCCAGCCATGCATTGGCCGCCGCGCAGGCGCTGAACAGCGATTACGAGACTAAACTTCAACGCGAGTACCCGCAGTTGCAACGCTATTCACTGGACTTGCCTGCCTACACAAAAGGCGCTCAGAGCAATGACGCGCCACACCTGTGGATCATCGACCCTCACGGCAATCTGGTGCTGCGCTACGACCCGTCGGTGAAGGGCAAGGACCTGCTCAACGATCTGCGCCACCTGCTGAAACTGTCGAACATCGGATAAGGGCATCGTCATGGCCAAACCTGGATTTCGCCTCGCGCTGTTTGCCACCTTGCTGGCACTGATTGTGGTGTTGCTCGGCGCCTATACCCGCCTGACCCACGCCGGCCTCGGCTGCCCGGATTGGCCTGGCTGCTACGGCTTTATCAGCGTGCCAAAAAGCGAAGCCCAACTGGCACATGCCGAATTGCATTTCCCGGACACTCCGGTCGAGGCCCACAAGGGCTGGAACGAGATGGTCCACCGCTACTTCGCCGGCACGCTGGGAGTGTTGATCGCGGTGTTGGCCGGTCGTGCGTGGGTGCATCGCCGCCATCCCGGGCAGCCGGTGAAGCTGCCGTTGTTTCTGTTGGCGGTGGTTTTTGGCCAAGCCGCGTTCGGCATGTGGACGGTAACGCTCAAGCTCTGGCCGCAGGTGGTCACCGGGCATTTGCTGGGCGGCTTCGCGACCTTGAGCCTGTTGTTTCTGCTGACCTTGCGCCTGTCCGGCGTACTGCCGGCGCTGACCGTGCCACGACGTTTGCAGCACTGGGCGACGGCGGGGCTGTTGCTGGTGATCGGGCAAATCGCCCTCGGTGGCTGGGTCAGTTCCAATTACGCCGCCGTGGCCTGCATCGACTTTCCGACCTGTCACGGCCAGTGGTTGCCATCGGCGGACTTCGCCAACGGCTTCCACCTGACCCAGCACATCGGCCCGAACTACCTCGGCGGGCAACTGGACAGCGACGCCCGTACGGCCATTCACCTGACTCACCGTATCGGCGCCCTGCTAGTGACCCTGGTGCTGCTCGGTCTGGCCTGGCAACTGAAAGCAGTCGGCATGACGCGACTGGCCGGTCTGGTGCTGATCGCCCTTGGCGCACAAATCACCCTGGGCATCAGCAACGTGCTGTTCCATCTGCCGCTGCCGGTGGCCGTGGCGCATAACGCGGGTGGGGCGGCGCTGTTGCTGACCATGGTGCTGGTCAATTACCACGCCCGAACCAGCCTGGTCCGGGTCAAGCAAGCACGCTGGCACTTCAGCCCGCGTAAACACTCAGCCGGGCCCATAACAATAAAAGGAGAGATGCCATGGCGATTCTGATCGGCGAACGTCCCAGACAGGCGATCTGGCGCGACTACCTAGAACTGACCAAGCCCAAAGTCGTGGTGCTGATGCTCATCACTTCACTGGTGGGAATGTTCCTCGCGACCCGTGCGGGGGTGCCGTGGACGGTGCTGATCTTCGGCAACCTGGGCATTGCCCTGTGTGCCGGTGGCGCAGCGGCGGTCAATCATGTGGTGGACCGGCGCATCGATGCGGTAATGGCGCGCACCCACAAACGGCCGCTCGCCGAAGGCCGGGTTTCGCCGACTGCCGCGTTGACGTTCGCGCTGGTATTGGCGGTCTTGGGACAAGCCATGCTGCTGGCGTTTACCAATCCGCTGACTGCGTGGCTGACCCTCGCCTCGTTGCTCGGCTACGCGGTGGTCTACACCGGATTCCTCAAGCGCGCGACTCCGCAGAACATTGTCATCGGTGGTCTGGCCGGTGCTGCGCCGCCATTGCTCGGCTGGACTGCCGCCACTGGTCACGTCAGCGCCGAACCGCTGCTGCTGGTGCTGATCATCTTCGCCTGGACCCCGCCGCACTTCTGGGCGCTGGCGATCCATCGCAAGGAGGAATACGCCAAGGCCGACATCCCGATGCTGCCGGTCACCCATGGCGAGCACTACACCAAGATTCACATCCTGCTTTATACCTTCGCATTGCTTGCCGTCAGCCTGATGCCTTATGTGATCCACATGAGCGGCACGCTCTACCTGGTCTGCGCGCTCGGGCTGGGCGCACGGTTTCTGCATTGGGCCGTGGTGCTGTACCGTGGCACTCGGCCGCACGCGGCGATCAACACGTTCAAGTACTCTATTTACTACTTGTTCTTGCTGTTTATCGCCCTGCTCGTAGACCACTACTTACTGTTGAACCTATGACTCGAACCCAGAAAACCGTCTTTATACTCGTCGCCTTGATCGCGCTGATCCTGGGCCTGACCGTCAACAAGGTGCTGTCCGGAAAAAACCAGGGCGATCCGACGGCGCTGATCGACGCCGGCATCATTCTGCTGCCGCAGAGCCGTAATCTGCCGGACATAACGATGACCAATCAGGACGGCCAGCCGGTTGCAATCAATGAATTGAAAGGCAAGTGGAGCCTGCTGTTCTTCGGCTACACCTTCTGCCCGGACATCTGCCCGACCACACTCGCCCAGTTGCGACAGATCAAGAGCGAGTTGCCGCCAGAAGCGGTGGATAAACTGCAAATCGTGCTGGTCAGCATTGACCCCAATCGCGATACGCCCAAGCAACTCAAGCAGTACCTGGGCTACTTCGACCCGCAGTTCATGGGCCTGACCCCGGCGTCGACCGATGAGCTGCAAAAGATCGCCAACGCGGTGAGCATTCCGTTCATTCCGGCGGACACTAGCAAGCCGAACTACACCGTTGACCACAGCGGCAACCTCGCGGTGATCGGGCCGGACGGCACTCAGCGCGGGTTTATTCGGGCGCCGTTGAATAATGCGAAGTTGGTGGCGCAGTTACCGGTGATGCTCAAACGCAACTGAAAACACCGCCAAACCCTGTGGGAGCGGGCTTGTATTTCAAGGCACAAAAAAGGGGCGCATTCGATGCGCCCCTTTTTTGCTGCTTCAGTCGATCAGAACGCCGGTACCACCGCGCCTTTGTACTTCTCGAGAATGAAGGCCTTCACTTCCGGGCTGTGCAGGGCAGCGACCAGTTTCTTCATCGCTTCGCTGTCCTTGTCATCCGGACGAGCCACCAGAATGTTCACGTAAGGCGAGTCGCTGCCTTCGATGAACAGCGCGTCCTTGGCCGGATCGAGCTTGGCTTCCAGCGCGTAGTTGGTGTTGATCAGCGCCAGGTCGACCTGGGTCAGCACGCGCGGGATGGTCGCGGCTTCCAGTTCGCGGATTTTCAGGTCCTTGGTGTTTTCGGTGATGTCTTTCACAGTCGACAGGATGTTGTTCGAATCCTTCAACTTGATCAGGCCGGCCTTGGCCATCAGCAACAGTGCACGGCCGCCATTGGTGGCATCGTTCGGGATGACCACGTTGGCACCGCCAGGCAATTCAGCAATGGTCTTGTACTTGCTGGAGTAAGCGCCCAGGGGCTCCAGGTGCACGCCAGCCACAGAAACCAGGCGGGTGCCCTTGGCCTTGTTGAACTCATCCAGGTACGGCTGGTGCTGGAAGAAGTTGGCGTCCAGGCGCTTTTCCGCGACCTGCACGTTAGGCTGGATGTAGTCGGTGAATACCTTGACCTTCAGGTCCACGCCTTCTTTGGCCAGGGCCGGCTTCACGAATTCGAGGATCTCGGCGTGTGGCACCGGAGTGGCCGCGACTGTCAGGGTTTCAGCGTGGGCAGAGAATGCCGCAACGGCCGCGAAGGCCACGAGTAGTTTTTTCATTCAGCTAACTCCTTGTGCGGCACCGTTTCCGGTGCCTGCCAGCGTATGGCCGGCTCATGTCTTGTCTTATTTACGGGAGAAATGCACAACCAATTTGTCGCCGACGGTTTGCAGCACCTGAACCAATACCAGCAGCAATACCACCGTCACGACCATCACATCGGTCTGGAAACGCTGGTAACCGAAACGGATCGCCAGGTCACCCAGACCACCTGCGCCCACGACACCAGCCATCGCCGTGTAGGACACCAGTGTAATGGCTGTCACCGTAATCGCCGCGAAGATGCCCGGACGAGCCTCCGGCAGCAAGGCATTGGTGATGATCTGTCGCGTGGTCGCGCCCATGGCCTGGGTCGCTTCGATGATGCCGCGATCCACTTCACGCAGAGCGGTTTCCACCAGGCGGGCGAAGAACGGCGTGGCACCCACCACCAGCGGCGGGATCGCACCGGCGACACCCAGGGACGTGCCGGTGATCAGCACGGTGAACGGAATCATCACGATCAACAGGATGATGAACGGCAGCGAACGCAGGATGTTCACCACCAGCGACAACATCGCGTAGACGCCTTTGGCTTCCAGCAACTGGCGCGGGCTGCACAGGAACAGCAGCACGCCCAGCGGCAAGCCGAGCAGCACGGTGAACAACAGCGAACCGCCGAGCATCAGCAGGGTGTCGCCGGTGGCCAGCCAGATTTCGAACCAGTCGATGTTGGCGAAGAAACTTGTCAGGGCTTCCATTAGCGCAGCACCTCCATGTGGACGTCGGCCGCGGTGAAGCGGGCAAAGGCCGCTTCCATGTCACCGCCGGTCACGGCCAGGGTCAGTTGCCCGTAAGGGATGTCTTTGATGCGGTCGATACGACCGGCCAGGATGCTGTAGTCCACACCGGTTTCCCGGGCGACAGTGCCCAGTAACGGCGCGTAGGTCGCTTCGCCCTGGAAGGTCAGACGCAGGATGCGCCCCGGCACGTGAGCGAAGTCGTCACGCTGCTCGCTTTCATCGATCTGCTCGTCTTCCTGCACGAAGCGCTTGGTGGTCGGGTGCTTCGGATGCAGGAACACCTCGGCCACCGAGCCTTGCTCGACGATCACGCCGGCGTCCATCACGGCTACCTGGTCGCAGACCCGGCGGATCACGTCCATTTCGTGGGTGATCAAGACGATGGTCAGTTTCAGCTCGCGATTGATCTCGGCCAGCAATTGCAACACCGATGCGGTGGTTTGCGGGTCGAGGGCGCTGGTGGCTTCATCGCACAGCAGGATTTTTGGCTTGGTCGCCAGGGCGCGGGCAATGCCGACACGCTGCTTTTGCCCACCGGACAATTGCGCCGGGTACTTTTTGGCGTGGTCTGACAAACCGACCCGCGCCAGCAACTCGGCCACGCGCGAATCGATCTCGCTGCGCGACAATTCGCCAGCCAGTGTCAGAGGCAGCGCGACGTTGTCGGCGACGGTCTTGGAGGCCAGCAGGTTGAAGTGCTGGAAAATCATCCCGACCTGTTGACGGAAGCGGCGCAGGCCATTGGCGTCGAGAGCGGTGACTTCTTCACCGTCGACTGTGATCTTGCCGCCGCTGGCGTTTTCCAGGCGATTGATCAGACGCAGCAGGGTACTTTTTCCTGCGCCGGAATGACCGATCAAGCCGTAAACCTGCCCGTTCTCAATCGTCAGACTGGTCGGATGCAGGGCGGGGATTTCCTTACCGGCGACGCGGTAGGTTTTATGGACGTTTTGAAACTCGATCACGTAGCGAACCTTGTGGGGCGCGTTAGAAAAGGATCAGCGGTTAGCCGGGCGCGCATTTTAGCCTGTCCGTATAGAGGTTCTTAGCATTTATTTCGCATTTGTCCTGTCATTTGGAAATAACACGATCAAAGGTCGGAAAAACGAACGGCTGAAGATGCTCGCCCAAGGCCGAAGGCAATTTCGACCTGCTGGGCAGCATCGGGTTTGGGGCCGGGAGGCGAAGGCCAAGGCGATTCAGGCCTGAGAGTTTTACTGCCAGATAGGACGCCTTCGCGGGCAAGCCCGCTCCCACAGGGTTCCGGGTTGGTCACCTGCTTTGTGGCTAACTCGGACATTGTGGGAGCGTGCTTGCTTCGGGCGGCGTTCCGACGATGCTTTTCAGGGTTTACGCGGACTCAGAACCATCTGCGCCGGAACATTGCGCAAAATCTGCCGCTCAAGCTTCAGATCAAACTCAGGATCGAGCTTCTTCACCCGTTTGGTCAGCAAGTTAGCCAGCCAAGGGTAATCGTTGGTGCGCGGCGCCTGAATGCTCACGTCGCACTGGAAATTCACCACATCGGCGGCGATGGCATCCAGTTGGCGACGCAGTTTGCCCATATCGTTGATATTAAGCACAACCGTGGTGCTTTCAGCCGTCAGGTCGATGACCTTGGCTTTTGGCTTGGCTTCGGCAGCCTTGAGGGCGGCTTCGGCTTTTTCCAGCTCGGCCTTGCGCGCCTGGGCAATCGAGCCGTTGACTCCGCCGGTCAGTGCCGGAGCCTTGGGCATCAACGCGCGGGCACGGCTCAGGGCGGTCGCGGCGGCATCCACATCACCCTTTTGCAGCACGATCTGGCTGCGGCGCAGGTAGGCTTCGGCCAGTTGCCGCTGGTATTGCTCAAGGGAAGCATCGTTGGGCGATTCGGCCTGCAAGGCTGCCAATTGGTCTTCGGCGGTGGCCAGTTCATCGCTGGCGATGTTTTGTTCCAGCTGTACGATGGCCGTGGCCCGCGCATCGGCGGCTTCGGTGGCCGCCGGTGGCGTGCTTTGGCAGGCGCCCAGCAGCAAAGAAAATGCGACAAGGAGCAGATAACGGGAGGCGAACGACTTCATTCCTGCGACTCTCTATTTGCGCAAAAAACGAGCAAGTCTACACCCCTCGACGGGGCAGAACAAAACTCAGCAGAAATAGCACTGCGGCCGTCACCACAATCGACGGGCCGGCCGGGGTGTCCTTGAACCAGGACAGCGCCAGCCCGCCACACACGGCGAGTATGCCCAGCAGGCTCGCGCCCAGCGCCATCTGTTCCGGCGAGCGGGCGTGACGTTGTGCCGCAGCGGCCGGGATGATCAGCAATGAAGTGATCAGCAATACGCCGACGATTTTCATCGCCACGGCAATCACCACGGCGATCAACAGCATCAGGGCCAGGCGCAATCCCGCCACCGGCAGGCCTTCGACCCTGGCCAATTCTTCATGCACCGTGATCGCCAGCAATGGGCGCCACAACGCAACCAGCAAGACCAGTACCGCAGCGCTGCCGCCAAGGATCCAGGCCAGATCGGTCGGACTGATCGCCAGCAGGTCGCCGAACAGATAGGCCATCAGGTCGATCCGCACTTCGTGCATGAAGCTTAGTACCACCAGGCCCAGAGAGAGCGTGCTGGGTGCGAGAATTCCCAAAAGTGTGTCGGATGCCAGCGGCTGGCGTTGTTGCAAGGTCACCAGCATCACCGCCAACAGCAAGCAGCCAACAGTGACGGCAACAGTCGGGCTGACATCCAGCAGGAAGCCCAGGGCCACCCCGAGCAATGCCGCGTGCGACAGGGTGTCGCCGAAATAGGCCATGCGCCGCCAGACCACGAATGACCCCAGCGGGCCTGCGACGACGGCCAGGGCCAAGCCTGCAAGCAGGGCGTAGAGCAGAAAATCAGCCATGCTTGCAGCTATCTCCGTGAACATGGGGTTGGCCCGACGCAGGCGGCTTGACCACCGAGCCATGCAAGTCGTGAGCGTGGTCGTGATGGTGGTGATAAATCGCCAGGCTTTGTGCGTTTTTTCCGAACAGCTCGACGAAAGCCGGATCGCCGCTGACCTGCTCGGGATGGCCGGAACAGCAGACGTGACGATTAAGGCAAACCACTTGATCCGTAGTGCTCATCACCAGATGCAAATCGTGGGAGACCATCAGCACGCCACAACCGTGGCGGTCGCGCAGGCGGGTGATCAGGCTGTACAGCTCAGCCTGGCCGGCCACGTCGACACCCTGTACCGGTTCGTCGAGCACCAGCAGTTCCGGCTCGCGCAACAAGGCCCGGGCCAGCAACACCCGCTGCATTTCGCCACCGGAAACGCTTTGCACCGGGCTGTCGATCACCTGTTCGGCGCCGACTTCCTTGAGTGCCGCCAAGGCCATGGCACGGTCCACGCCCGGCACCAAGCGCAAGAAACGCAGGACCGACAGTGGGAGGGTCGGATCGACATGAAGTTTTTGCGGCATGTAACCGACCCGCAGTTTCGGCTTGCGCCAGACGCTGCCGCTGTCCGGTTTCAACAGGCCGAGCACGGCACGCACCAATGTGGTTTTGCCAGCGCCGTTGGGGCCGATCAGGGTAACGATTTGCCCCGGCTCGACGCTCAGCTCGATGTTGTCCAGCACCGGTTGCCCGGCGAACGTGACCGCAACCTGCTCAAGACGGATCAGCGCGTTGCTCATCAAGCCCCCTGGCAACCCGAGCAGAGACCGACCACTTCGACGGTCTGGCCTTCGACGACAAACCCGACATCCCTGGCGCTGGCGATGATCGCGTCGCTGATGGATTTTTGCTCAAGTTCGATCGCGGCGTGGCACATACGGCAGATCAGGAACTGACCCTGGTGAGCATGTTCCGGGTGATTGCAGCCGATGAAGGCGTTGAGCGAGGAAATCCGATGGACCAGGCCGTTTTCCAGCAGGAAATCCAGCGCGCGGTACACCGTCGGCGGCGCGGCGCGGCGACCGTCCTGCTCGCTGAGGACCGCAAGAATGTCGTAGGCACCCAGGGGCTTGTGGCTTTGCCACACCAGTTCCAGCACCCGCCGGCGCAACGCGGTCAGGCGCAGGCCTTGACGTGCGCACAGGGCATCGGCCTCGGACAAAGCGCTGTGAACGCAATGTGAGTGGTCGTGGGGACGGCTGGCGATCGGTGTTTTTAGCATGAGCGGCGACGAGTTTTGTGAGAGACGTTATTATGTTACCCGTTCTCGCCTCTTCGAGTGGTCATCGTGTCCCGACTTTTTTCTGTTTTTGTCGCATTTATCGCAAGTTTTCTGCTGATCGGTTCGGCGCAGGCCGAGGTCAAGGTCCTGACCAGTATCAAGCCCCTGCAGTTGATCGCCGCGGCGGTGCAGGACGGCGTGGCGATTCCTGAGGTTTTGCTGCCGCCGGGTGCCTCACCGCATAACTATGCGTTGCGCCCTTCCGACGTGCGCAAGGTGCAATCGGTGGACCTGTTGTACTGGATCGGCCCGGACATGGAAGGTTTCCTGCCACGGGTGCTCAATGGTCGTACGTTGCCCAGCGTCGCCGTGCAGGATTTGCCAGGCATGAAACTGCGCCGTTTTGCCGAAGATAGCCACTCCCATGCTGAAGAAGCCGACGAACATGACCACGATCACCGTCCGGGCAGCCTGGATGCGCACCTGTGGCTGTCGCCGGTCAACGCCCGGGTCATCGCCACGAAAATGGCGGCTGACCTGAGTGCCGCCGATCCTGACAATGCCGCGCGCTATCAGAGCAATCTGAAAGCCTTCGACGAACGTCTCGATGCGTTGGATGCGCGCCTGAAGAAACGCCTGGCCGATGTTCAGGGCAAGCCCTACTTCGTTTTCCACGAAGCCTTCGACTACTTCGAAGACGCCTACGGCCTCAAGCACGTGGGTGTGTTCAGCGTCGCGGCTGAAGTGCAACCCGGTGCCCAGCATGTCGCGGCGATGCGCGCGCGTTTGCAGGAAGTCGGCAAGACCTGCGTGTTCAGCGAACCGCCGCTGCGGCCGCGTCTGGCGGAAACCCTGGTGGCGGGTTTGCCGGTGAAACTGGCTGAACTGGATGCGCTGGGCGGGTACACGCCGGCGACTGCTCAGGGCTATGAGCAGGTGTTGGAGAAATTGGGGAATGATCTGGCGGGATGTCTGGAGTCGTTGTAACCGACACCAAACCTGTGGCGAGGGGGCTTGTCGGACCGCCGCACCGCCCCGTTGGGCAGCGAAGCGGCCCCCATGGATCTACCTGATAGATCGCATGGGAGCGCTGCGCGCTCCAACAAGCCCCCTCTCCACAATTTAAAGAGCGAAAGGCAACGGAGTATTGACCGTCTGCCGCTGCGCCAGGCGCAGCTGGAACTCCATCGGATCGTGAATCAGCACATCCTGCCCGGCGAACGACTCCGCCGCGATCAAGCGTGACAACCAGAACCGTACGCAAGCCACCCGCAGCATGGTCGGCCACAGTTCGGCTTCGGCAGCGGTGAACGGTCGCAAGGCCGCGTAAGCGCCCAGCAAGGCCCGCGCTCGCGGTCCATCGATCACGCCATCATCGTCCGAGCACCAGTCGTTCAAGGCAATCGCCACGTCGTAGAGCATCGGCCCGGAGCAGGCGTTGTAGAAGTCGATCAGCCCGGTCAGGTGCGTGCCTTCGAACATCGCGTTGTCGCGGAACAGGTCGGCGTGAATGTTCGCTCGCGGCAGTGCCAGGATTTTTTCTTTCTGCCGGGTGATTTCTTCCAGCGCCCGTTGCAGCAGGTCTTTCTGCTCGGCACTGAGATGCGACAGGAACTGCGTACCCTCTTCCAGCATCCAGTCCAGGCCGCGATCGGTTTTGCGCTTGATCATGTTGGCCTGGGTCGCCAGGTGCAGATGGCCGAGCAACTCACCCACCTGCGCGCAATGTTGCGCATTGGCGTGCTTGATGTGCTTGCCGGCCAGGCGTGGTTGCAGCAGCGCAGGTTTGCCCGCCAGTTCGCGCAAGGCCACGCCGTCGGTGGTGCGCAAGGCGTAAGGCACCGGCAGGTTGGCGCCGTGCAGCACGTCGAGCAGTTCGATGAAGAACGGCATTTCCTGAACCGGGCCGCGCTCGACCAGGGTCAGGACAAATTCGCCCTGCTCCAGGCTGATAAAGAAATTGGTGTTTTCGCTACCGGCGGCAATCCCCTGGAAATCAAGCAGGCGGCCGAGGCCATAAGGGGCGAGAAAAGCTTCCAGCTCGGGCCGAGCCAGGGGGGTGAACACAGACATGTTTAAACTGCCAGTACGGGCGCCGCTCGTGAGCCAGCGCCAATTGAAATTAGGAAACTATTTCCACTCAAAGATCTTCCACGCCGGAATCAGCATATCCGGGTAATCCGAGCGGATGTAGTTTGCATCTGTACCGTCCGCACGCACCAGAAAGTATGGCTTTCCGCCCTTGGGCGTGACTTTGATGGCATACAGAAAACCGTTTTGGCGGTACTCCTGAATGACTTTATCCCCTTCCGTGCGGATCGTGACTTCCGGCTCGGGTGTCGGCGCATCGTCCGCCGCCATGACGGCCAGTGGTGTGATTGCAAACAAGCCAGCCAGCAACAGGCGATTTAGTGTGCGCATGATAACCTTGTCCCTTTGTCGTCAACGGTCCCGCTATTCTAGCGCCGGACCCGCCGAAAAGGTTGATCCTGCTCATGAGCCAAGCCCCCCTCGTCCTGGTGGACGGTTCTTCTTACCTGTACCGCGCCTTTCACGCGCTGCCACCGCTGACCACGTCCAAAGGCCTGCCGACCGGCGCGGTCAAGGGCGTCTTGAACATGCTCAAGAGCCTGCGCAAGCAATATCCGGACAGTCCGTTCGCTGTGGTGTTCGACGCCAAAGGTGGGACTTTTCGCGATGACATGTACGCCGAATACAAGGCCAACCGTCCAAGCATGCCCGACGACATGCGCGTGCAGATCGAGCCGCTGCACCAGAGCGTGATCGCCCTGGGCTTCCCGCTGCTGTGTGTAGAGGGCGTCGAGGCCGATGACGTGATCGGCACCCTGGCCCGCAGCAGCGCGGCGGCGGATCGTCCGGTGATTATTTCCACCGGTGACAAGGACATGGCGCAACTGGTCGACGGTCACATTACCTTGGTCAACACCATGACCGGTAGCAGCATGGACGTGGAGGGCGTGAAGGAGAAATTCGGCGTCGCTCCGGAGCAGATCATCGATTATCTGGCGCTCATGGGCGATTCGTCCGACAACATTCCGGGTGTTCCGGGCATCGGTCCGAAGACGGCTTCCGGCCTGCTGGTCGGTGTGAACGGCGGCCTGACCGAGCTCTATGCGCAGCTCGACATCGTGCCGACCCTGCCGATTCGCGGCGCCAAGACCCTGCCGGCCAAGCTCGAAGAGCACAAGGAAATGGCTTTCCTTTCCTATCAGCTGGCGACCATCAAGGTCGACGTGCCGCTGGACGTTGGGCTCGACGACTTGCAAATGGGTCCTGAAGATCCGGCCAAACTCTACGAGCTGTACACCCTGCTGGAATTCAAGAGCTGGCTGAACGACCTTGATCGCGACGCCAAACGCCTGGAACTGAGTGCTGCCGCCGAGCCTGCACCGGCCGCGGATCTGTTCAGCGAACCAGAGGCCGAAGCACCGGTCGCCGCTGCTGAAGCCGCCTATGAAACCATCCTCGATCAGGCGCGGTTCGATGCCTGGCTGGAAAAACTGAACAACGCCAAGCTGTTTGCCTTCGACACCGAAACCACCGGCATCGATGCTCAGCAGGCGCAACTGGTGGGCCTGTCGTTCGCGGTTCAGGCTAACGAGGCGGCCTACATCCCGTTGACCCATTCCTACATCGGCGTGCCGCAGCAGCTGGATCGCGACACGGTCCTGCGCGCGCTCAAGCCGATTCTGGAAGACCCGAACAAGCTCAAGGTTGGCCAGCACGCCAAGTTCGACATGAACATCCTGGCCAACTGCGCCATCGGCGGCGATCAGGACAACGGCATTACCGTGCGTGGCATCGCCTTCGACACCATGCTTGAGTCATACGTGCTCAATTCCACGGCCACGCGCCATGACATGGACAGCCTGGCGCAGAAGTATCTGGACCACACCACGGTGAGTTTCCAGGACATCGCTGGCAAAGGTGTGAAGCAGCTGACGTTTGATCAGATCGCCTTGGAGCAGGCCGGGCCTTACGCCGCCGAAGATGCGGATATCACCTTGCGTCTGCACCAGACCCTGTTCGAAAAGCTCTCGGCCATTCCGAGTCTGGCCAGTGTGCTGACAGACATCGAAATCCCGTTGGTACCGGTATTGGCGCGTATCGAGCGCCAGGGCGCGTTCGTTGACGCCGCCTTGCTG
Source organism: Pseudomonas sp. GL_091 (assembly GCF_057837725.1). Taxonomy (NCBI): domain Bacteria; kingdom Pseudomonadati; phylum Pseudomonadota; class Gammaproteobacteria; order Pseudomonadales; family Pseudomonadaceae; genus Pseudomonas; species Pseudomonas sp. GL_091. The sequence goes on from NZ_CM174451.1 coordinate 75,517, forward strand.
GGCGTGCAAAGCATCGAACTGGGCGACAAGATGGTGGCGCTGGAGCGTGAAGCCTTCGAGATTGCCGGCGAGGAATTCAACCTCGGTTCGCCCAAGCAACTTGGTGTGATCCTTTACGAGAAGCTCGGCCTGCCGGTATTGAAAAAAACCGCCAAGGGCCAGCCGTCCACCGCCGAAGAAGTGCTGGCCAAGCTGGCAGAAGACGACTATCGATTGCCCAAGGTGCTCATGGAATACCGCTCCATGAGCAAGCTGAAAAGCACCTATACCGACCGCCTGCCGGAGCAGATCAACCCGCGTACCGGGCGGATTCATACCTCGTATCACCAGGCCGTGGCGTCCACCGGGCGGCTGTCCTCCAGCGATCCGAACCTGCAGAACATCCCGGTGCGCACCGCCGAAGGGCGTCGCATCCGCCAGGCGTTCGTGGCCCCGGCCGGTTACAAGCTGCTGGCGGCGGACTATTCGCAGATCGAACTGCGGATCATGGCGCACTTGTCCCGGGATGAAGGGCTGATGAACGCCTTCCGCCACAATCTGGACGTACACACCGCGACCGCCGCCGAAGTGTTCAAGGTCGAACTGGCCGACGTGACCTCCAACCAGCGTCGCAGCGCCAAGGCGATCAACTTCGGCCTGATCTATGGCATGGGTGCGCAGAAGCTCGGCAAGGACATCGGCGTCGACACCAAGACCGCCAAGGCCTACATCGATACCTACTTCGCCCGGTACCCCGGCGTTCGCCAGTACATGGACCGCACGCGTGCCCAGGCCGCCGAGCAAGGTTATGTCGAGACGTTCTTCGGCCGCCGCCTGTACCTGCCGGACATCAACTCCAACAAACCGCAGGAGCGCGCCGCCGCCGAACGCACGGCGATCAACGCACCGATGCAAGGCACCGCAGCGGACATCATCAAGAAAGCCATGGTCGCGGTGGATAACTGGCTGACCACGTCTGGCCTCGACGCCAAAGTCATCTTGCAGGTGCACGATGAACTGGTGCTCGAGGTGCGTGAAGACCTGATCGACCAGGTTCGCGATGAAGTTCGCGTGCACATGAGCGAGGCCGCGAAACTGGATGTGCCGTTGCTGGTCGAAGTGGGGGTTGGAAACAACTGGGATGAGGCCCACTGAGCCACCTGAATAGACCTTTTCTGCTGCGGCATAGTGCCGCGGCAGAAGGGCGCAAACAGCTTAGTCCGGAAAGCTATTAGAGTTATTTCAAAGCTATTTGAAAAAAAATCTGAACTAATCTTGCGAACCACCACTCAGAGTTACTGAATGGCTGGTGAAGCCCTTCGATGCTCCTATGTTGTGTTAAGTGTTGGCAGATATCTGGACCCCGCCCTAGCGGTCTAGAGCTTGAACCCCGGAACTTCTCCCTCCCCATATGAAGCCCGGGGTTTTTTTTGCCCCGAGAAAAACTGTCCGTGATGCGCTCATGCTGCGTTAAAAGCGCGGCTCGAAATGCTCATTTAGGCCCCTAAAGTCGAACGCGACCCCGGCCGTTTCGAGCCGCGCTTTTGCCTTGCCTGAGCGCACCACAAACAGTTTTTGATATTTATTGAATCTCTGTTTCGGCACCCTTGTCCGCCAGCTCCATCCAGCCAGCCAGTACGGTGTAGGCATCTTCCAGGCCCATGCGTTTTGGGGCCGAGAACAGCTGAATCGTCACGAGATCGCCCCAGCCCTTGCGGATTTCCGCCTGAACCTTGAGCAGCGTGTTCTTGGCCGCGCCATAGGTCAGCTTGTCCGCTTTGGTCAGCAGAATGTGCATCGGCATGCCGGCAGCCACGGCCCAGTCGAGCATCAGCAGGTCGAAATCGGTCATCGGATGGCGGATGTCCATCATCAGGATCAGACCTTTCAAACTCTCGCGACCACCCAGATATGCCTCCAGGTGACGCTGCCAGTGTTGCTTGAGCGGAATCGGTACTTTTGCATAACCGTAGCCCGGCAGGTCGACCAGACGGCGTTCATCGTCTAGCTTGAAGAAGTTCAACAGCTGTGTGCGCCCCGGGGTTTTCGAGGTGCGCGCCAGGCTGGCGTGAGTCAGGGTGTTCAAGGCACTCGACTTGCCGGCGTTGGAACGCCCGGCGAAGGCGACTTCGAAGCCCTCGTCATCCGGACATTGGTCGACTTTGGCGGCGCTGAGCATGAAGGTGGACTGTTGGCACAGACCGAGGATGGGATTCTTGAGTTGCATGGGATTTCCGATGTGGGCGGCGCCAGGAATGGGCGCGGCAAGCAGTGTCGCTTCCGTTTCAGTGACGCCAGTATATAATGCCGCAGATTTTGTGTGCGCTTTGTCCCAGCGTAGGATGAAGTTCACGAGAGCGACAGACCTTGATTGCGCACTAGAACGCAGCTCGCTCTCAACCCTGAAAAGGTCGTTTTATGACGAAATGGCTGCTAGCTGCCGGTGTCTTGATGCCGCTTTACAGCGCTCAGGCTACACAGGATCCGGAAGCTGTGTACAACCGTGTTTGTGGTGCCTGTCATTCCGGCCAACTTCCCATGGCGCCGAAAAAGGGCGATCAGGAAGCTTGGACGCCGAGGTTGGCGAAAGGTATGGAGACGCTGGTGCAACACGTGACCCAGGGTTTCAAGGCGATGCCGCCGCGTGGTTTGTGCATGGACTGCAGTGCCGAGGATTACCAAGCCACCATCCTTTGGATGAGCGAGTAAGCCCGGTCCATAACTCTTAACCCTTAGCCGTAGTTGGATTAGCTGATGAAGAAATTGATCGTGAGTCTGCTGTTGACCGTGGGCATCTCCGGCATGGCCCATGCTGCAGGTGAGGCAGTACAACCGGGTGATGCAAAAGCCGGCCAGGCCAAAGCCGCCGTATGTGGCGCCTGCCACGGCCCGGATGGCAACAGCATGGCGCCAAACTTTCCGAAACTGGCGGGTCAGGGTGAACGCTACCTGACCAAGCAATTGCACGACATCAAGTCGGGCAAGCGCACCGTTCTGGAAATGACCGGTCTGCTGACCAACCTGAGCGATCAGGATCTGGCGGACATCGCCGCCTACTTCGCCAGCCAGAAAGGCAGCGTCGGTGCCGCTGACCCGAAAGTCGTAGCTCGCGGTGAAGCCCTGTTCCGTGGCGGTGACCTGGCCAAGGGTATGCCAGCCTGCACCGGGTGCCATTCGCCAAATGGCGCGGGCAACGTCCCCGCCGGTTTCCCGCACCTGGGAGGCCAGCACGCTCAGTACATCGCCAAGCAACTGACCGATTTCCGCAAGGAAGAAGGCGGCCGCAACAACGATGGCGATACCAAACCCATGCAGACCATTGCCAAAAAGCTGAGCGACGAAGACATCGCCGCGGTGTCCAGCTACATTCAAGGCTTGCACTAAGGTCGGCGGATCGGGCGTTGAACGGGGTGCTTATCGCCTGCAACGTTAACGCTCGATTAATCCGTCACAGCAAGTATAAAAAGGGTGGCCTTGGCCGCCCTTTTTTGTGGCCGCTGCCGCTACACTACAGAACTCAAGTCCGCCAGGATCTGTCTGATAACAAGTCGCGCGAGGCGATAAAATTTGTCCAGGAGTAAAGCATGCGTAATCTGATCATCAGCGCCGTTTTTGCCGCTGCCAGCCTGTTCGGCATGACTGCCCAGGCCGCTGACGCCCCCGCCGCACCTTATGTCGAGCTGAGCAATCCGGTTCCGGTCGCCGTGCCTGGCAAGATCGAAGTGGTAGAGCTGTTCTGGTACGGCTGCCCGCATTGCTACGCCTTCGAGCCAGTGATCAATCCGTGGGTCGAGAAGCTGCCTTCGGACGTGAACTTCGTGCGCATTCCAGCCATGTTCGGCGGCCCGTGGGACGCACACGGTCAGATGTTCCTGACCCTTGAAGCCATGGGTGTCGAGCACAACGTTCACGCCGCGGTGTTCAACGCGATTCAGAAAGAACACAAGAAACTGACCGACAAGGATGACATGGCCGACTTCCTCGCTACCCAAGGCGTGGACAAGGACAAGTTCCTCGCGACTTTCGACTCTTTCGCTATCAAAGGTCAGATCGTCAAGGCTCGTGAGCTGGCCAAGAAGTATGAGATCTCCGGCGTTCCAACCATGATCGTCAACGGCAAGTATCGCTTTGACGTGGGTTCTGCCGGCGGTGCCGAACAGGCCCTGCAACTGGCCGAAAAACTGATCGACAAAGAGCGAGCGGCTAACAAGGCTGCCGCCAACTAAGGGCAGTCACTGCCATGCGCCGATGGGGTACTGAACGCATCGTTGGCCTGCATGATCCGCGGGTCAACGAGCATCATCTGGAGTCCACGGGCCTGCCCGCAGACAGTCGTCTGCGCTTGCTCAGTTTCAATATCCAGGTCGGCATCAGTACCGAGCGCTATCGGCATTACCTGACCCGGGGCTGGCAGCATCTTCTGCCGCACACCGGGCGTGCCGACAATCTGCAGAAAATCGGCAATCTGCTGGGTGACTTCGATCTGGTCGCCTTGCAAGAGGCCGATGGCGGCAGCCTGCGATCAGGCTACGTCAATCAGGTCGAACACCTGGCCCAGCTCGGTGCCTTTCCCTACTGGTATCAACAACTCAATCGCAATCTCGGTCGCCTGGCCCAGCACAGCAATGGCGTGCTCAGCCGGTTGCGTCCGTGGGCAATTGAGGATCATCCGTTGCCGGGGCCAAAGGGTCGCGGAGCCATTCTGGTACGGTTCGGCGAAGGCCCGGAAGCGCTGGTGGTGGTCATGATGCACCTGGCGTTGGGCGCCCGGGCGCGCAGCCTGCAACTGGCCTACATCCGCGAGTTGATTGGCGACTACAAGCATCAGGTACTGATGGGCGACATGAACACCCATGCCAGCGACCTGCTGCAACATTCCCCGTTGCGCGATCTCGGCCTGCTCGCGCCGCAACTGGAAGCGACGTTTCCCAGCTGGCGCCCACAGCGCTGCCTGGACCATATCCTGCTGAGCCCGAGCCTGACCCTGGAAAAGGTCGAGGTGCTGGCACAGCCCATTTCCGATCACCTGCCGGTCGCGGTAGAGATTCGTTTGCCGGGTTCGCTCACGGCCGATGCATTGCCCGCGTTGAGTCCTGCCCTTCGCGGAACCCATGAATGAGCGACGAAGCACAGCGCTGGAAAGAGAAATACCTCAAAAGCATCGAACAACAGGAAAAGCTCGAACGTCGCTGGGATGCGCGACTCGACTTGCTGCGTCGCGGGCTGGTGCGCAGCACCCTGGCGGCGGAAGGTACTGACCGCGCCGTTGACCAATGCATGAAGGAAATGCGTGAGGTCGTGCGTACCGACGACATGGATGCCGGCCTGGCCGCGCTGATTCCACGCCTGGAAAAAGCCGTGCTCGACTCCGAACAGCGTCGGGAAACCCGGGTCAACCAGACCAGTGCCGCCCTGACTGCGCTGGTCACTCAACTGCAAACATTGCCACTACCACGGGATGTGAGTCGGCCACTCAAGAGTTTCGCCAAGCAACTGGATGCGCGGGTCAGTCAGGCACGTGAGATACCCTTGCTGCTCAGCGAGCTGAGTGGCTTGCAGGGCAAGGCCCTGAGCCAGCTGGAGACCCCGGCGGAGACCGGCCGGCCGGGCTTGCTGCAGCGGTTGTTCGGCGGTCGTGAAACGGAGGAGACGGTGGCATCAGCGGCTACTTCTCCTGCCCTGGCCTCAGCCTCGCTGTCGTTAACAGCGCCAACTGCCTCTTTTGCCGAGAACCCTGCGGCGATTATCGAGTCGGCCCCGGCCGTGATTGAGTCGGCAACTTTCGAGGTATCCGCTGCTGAGCGACTTGAAGACGCCTGCGCGCCGACCGAGCCAGCCGTGGCTGCGCCTGCGGAGCCTCAACCAGCCAGTGCTACCGCGGCAGAAATCGAATCGGCCGAGCAACCGACCCCGGAAACCATCGCGATGCCTCCTGAGTCGGAAACAAACCCCGACGAGCTGACCGCGCAAGTATCGCCCGATAGCTTGCCCTTACCTCCGATTCCGACGCAGAACGTGGCCGCCGTCGATCAGGCGCTATCCGAACACGACATTCTCTATGCACTCCCGGATTCCCCCGAGCCCTCCTACAGCTCGGTGGCCAGTCACATCGAAGACACGCTGCTGGGGCTGCTCGACGACCTGACATTGCCCGAGCGTCATCGCCCGCAAGCCGAATCCATGCGCGATCGTCTGAAAAACGGTCTGAACTGGTACGAATTGCTGCCGATTCTCGACGACTTCGCCACGTTGATGCTGGCCATTACCGACAGCGGCCAGCATGAGTTCGAAGCCTATCTGCAGCGACTGAACGAGCGCCTCGAATCGTTCCAGAGCAACTTGCAGGCCGCCACCGCAGGACATGCTGACAACCGTTCGGCCGCGCGGCAGATGGACACGCAGATCCGCGAACAGGTCGATGGCCTGCAAAGCAGCATGCAGGAAGCCGCGGACCTGGAAGATCTCAAGCACGTTCTGGAAAACCATCTCGAAGGCTTGCTGGGCACCATGGACCAGCACCAGAAACAGCGCGATGAGCGCGAGCAAGAGGTCGCTGCGCGCCTGCACAGCCTGGCCGAGCGGGTAGCCCATATGGAACAGGAGGCCCAGGGTTACCGCGAGCACCTTGAAGAGCAACGACAGAAGGCATTGGTCGACCCGTTGACCGGGCTGCCCAACCGCGCGGCCTGGAGTGAGCGCCTGGATCTCGAAGTCACACAATGGCAGCAACATGGCAACACGCTGCTGCTGGCCATGCTCGACCTCGATCATTTCAAGCGCATCAACGATAACTACGGGCACCTGGCCGGTGACAAAGTGCTGAAGATCATCGCCAGCGTGTTGCGCAAGCGGCTGCGCGGGACGGATTTCATTGCCCGGTTTGGCGGCGAAGAGTTTGTGCTGTTAATGCCATCCACCGTGCCCGCGGCGGGGCTGAAGTTGCTGGAAAGCTTGCGTGCCGCCATTGAGGCATGTCCGTTCCACTTCAAGGGAGAGCCGGTGACCATCACCGTGTCTATCGGGATGACGGCGTTCAGGCCGGGTGAGCACGGCGATCAAGTGCTTAAAAGAGCCGATCAGGCGCTGTATCGCGCAAAAAATGCCGGCCGCAACCGCGTGGAGCCGGGCTGATCGTCAATTGTTCCATTTTGTTTGATTGCCGTCAGCCCGCCAGGCATTACGTTACACTGTTGCATTATTGTCTTGTGTGTACTGCCTTCCCATGAAATATTTTGCTCTGATCGCGTCACTGATTCTGCTGGCCGGCTGCGCCAGCGGTCCCCGTTTCGACACCAGCCACCCTTCGGCCAATTACGACAGCCGCGTGCAATTTGTGGTGGTGCATTACACCAATGCCTCGCTGGAGCGTTCGTTGCAATTGCTTACCCGCGGCGAAGTCAGCAGCCATTACCTGATCGGCGACGACAAGGGCGCCACCATCTACAAGCTGATGGACGAAAATGTGCGGGCCTGGCATGCCGGGGAGAGCGAGTGGAATGGCCGGACCTGGCTGAATTCCAGTTCCATCGGTATCGAAATCGTCAACCCGGGCTTCAAGGACACCCCGACCGGGCGCGTGTGGTACCCCTACAGCGAAGATCAGGTTCAGTCCTTGATCGTATTGCTCAAGGACATCAGCAAGCGTCACGGCATAAAGCCTCGCGACATCATCGGCCATAGCGATATTGCACCCTTGCGCAAGCTGGACCCGGGGCCGCTGTTCCCTTGGAAGCGTCTGGCCGCCGAAGGCTTGGGCCTCTGGCCGAATGAACAGGCGGTGGCGCGCCAGCAAATGCTGTTCGCCGAACAGTTGCCGAGCATCAGTTGGTTTCAGGCGCAATTGGCCCGTCTGGGTTATGCCTCGCCACAAACCGGCGAGCTCGATGTCGCGACACGACATGTGATAGCGGCATTTCAGATGCATTTCCGTCCGGCGCGCTTCGATGGCACTCCGGATGCGCAAACTGCCGCGCTACTTTTGGTGTTGAATCAGACAAAATAATGACGCCCGCCCGACGGTCAGGGCTTTTTTCCAATCAGCAGCTATAACTCATTGGTAATCCTTCGGATATTACACAATGATCGCTGCTCGAGAGACCTTCCGTAGTTGGTTCCATCGCCCCTGGTTCCTGGGGCTGATGTCTACTGTCTTGAGCACAACGTTATTGATGGCCGGCAGCCTGTTCGTCGCCATACACCAGGTCGAGCAAAACGAAAGCGAAGAAATGAATGCTCAGGGTGAACGTTTTCTCGCCCGCCTGGAACAGCTCTTCGGGCAACTGCGTGAAAGCCTTGACGACCTTGAAGCGCAACCGTTGCGCGGTTGCGATGCTGAAATGATCGCAACCTTGCAACAGGTTTCGTTCAATTATCGCTTCGTCTACGAAGCCGCCTACATGGACTCCTCGCGAATCTGCTCCAATCGCCCTCGCCAGGAAGGGCTGTCGCTGAGTCGATCGCCAGACATCAAGGGCCCGACTTACAGCTATTGGCTCAACACCACCACCGAACCCGATGAAAACCGCGCCGCGCTGATGCTCGGGCGCGGGAATTTCCGGGTGGCGACCTCTCGCGGGCATTTGACCGATATGGTCGACCTGTCGCCGGGCAGCAGCCTGCTGGTAGTCCTGGACCATGGCGCGCGCGCGATTCCGGTACTCGGCGCTTCTCAGGTCTGGCCGCCGGCCGAGGCCTGGCCACCGAGAAACCGTGATGCGCTGCAGATCACCCAGGCACGCCTGATATACCGCATGCCCACCGACAACCCGGAATATCAATTGGTGTTGATCAGCCCACGCACCGGCATGCATATCCCGGCGGTCTGGTGGTGGTTGCTGCCGGCCAGCCTCGCGCTGGGCATATGCGTTGGGTTCCTGGTGTTTCTGCTGGTGCGCCAGCGGCAGTCACTGGACGCCGAACTGACCGGCGCGATTCGTCGTGGCGAGTTGCAGGTGCTGTATCAACCGATCTTCGACCTCGATAGCCGCAACTGTGTCGGGGCTGAAGCACTGCTGCGCTGGCGCAGGCCGGACGGCACCCTGACCAGTCCCGACCTGTTCATTCCGATGGCGGAGAACACCGGGCAGATTCGCCAGATGACGGACTTCGTCCTGCAACGCCTGCTCGAGCAACTCGGCCAGTTGCTGCGTGCCAACCCGCAACTGTACATCTCGGTCAATCTCGCGGCGTGTGATGTGATGGTTCCGCGGATCGGCCAGGTGATGGCGCGGTTGCTGACCCTGCACCGCGTCGCTGCGCAGCAAATTGCCTTTGAGGTCACCGAGCGGGGGCTGGTCGATGTGGTGGTGGCCCGGGAAAACCTGCAAGCGCTGCGGGATGTCGGGCACCAGGTGTTGATCGATGACTTTGGCACCGGCTATTGCAGTCTCGCCTATTTGCAAACCCTGCCGGTCGATTGCCTGAAAATCGACAAGGCGTTCATTGATGCGCTGGGCCATGACGCCGCCAGCAGCGGTGTGGCTCCGCACATCATTCACATGGCCCAGTCGCTGCATCTGAAGGTGATTGCCGAGGGCATCGAACATGAGGCCCAGGCCGAGTTCCTGTGCAGTGAAGGCGTGAAGTTCGGCCAGGGCTGGCTGTTCGCCCGCGCGTTGAGCGCAGTGCAGTTCACTGAATTGATTACCCGGGGGCGGCGTCGGGCAGGCCGGCGCCTGGATGACGAAGCGTGAGGGCGACCTAAACGGTCAGCGCCATGTAGAACTGAGTACCCTGCCCTGGCCGTGAATAAACGCCCATCCGCCCGCCATGCAATTGCACGATTTCCTTGCACAGCGCCAGGCCGAGCCCGGCCCCACCCTTCTTGCGTCCGACTTGCACGAACGGCTCGAAGATCCGCCCTTGCTGACCGTAGGCAATACCTTCGCCGTTGTCCTCGACACTGATGATGACCCGGTCACCATGGCGTCGGGCCTGCAAGCGTATCCGCCCGCCGGAGCCGGTGTGACGCAAGGCGTTGTCGAGCAAGTTGTCGAGTACCCGCTCCAGTTGTGGCTGGTCGGCCTGTAACCGCGGCAAAGGTCCCTGCACTTCCACCAGCAGATTGATTTCCTTCTCTTCGGCCGATGTGGCAAAGCGTGACTGAGCCTGTTCCAGCAATGCCTCGATGGAACACGGCGCCAGGGTGAGTTTCTGCAAACCGTTCTGGTAACGGGAGAAATTCAACAGATCATTGATCAACTGCATCAGCCGCTGCATCTCTTCATTCACCGTGTCCAGCAAATCAGCCTCCCGGGAGTCCGGGGCAAAGTGCGCGCGCTCACGGAACAATCCGAAGGCCATGTGCATGCCGGTGACCGGTGTGCGCAATTCATGGGAGGCGCGCAATACGAACTCGCTGCGTACCCGTTCGAAGGCACGCTGTTCCGTGACGTCATGCAGCACCATCACGGCACCGAGAATATGGCCCTGGGTATGGCTGACTGGGGTCAGGCTATAGGTCAGCAGTCGCGACTCGCCGTCGACTTCGACACTCAAGTCTTCCGGCGCCCGTTCCAGCGTGCCGCCGCGCAGCACCAGTTGCAGTTGCTCATCGAGTTCGGGGCGCTCCAGCGCCGTACCCAATCTTTGACCCAGACGATCGGACTCCCAGCCCAACTGACGCTGGGCCACGGGATTAAGGTGTTCCAGATGACCCTGACGGTCGATCATCAGCAGTCCGTCGTCGATGCTGTCGAGCACGGCCTGCAAACGCTGCTGACCGGCCAGCAGCTCATCGACATTGGTGGCCTGATGTTCACGCAGCGCTTGGGCCATGATCCCGAAACGCCGGGTCAGCTGGTTGAGTTCCACCGCCGAAGAGATCGGCAGGGTGACATCGAAATTGCCCTGGCCGATATTGTCCGCCGCCTTGGCCAGCGCCTCGATGGGCTCCCCAAAACGCCGGGCGATGGCCTGCGCGGTCACGAAGCCGATGATCAGCACCGCCAGCCCCACCAAGCCAAGCAATCCGGCAATCAGCAGTGCCCGTTCCCGGGCCTTGCGCTCGGTATCGCTGATGTTATCCAGCGCGCGCTTGTGCTCGGCGATCAGACCATTGCGTAGCGCGTTGAATTTTTCCGTCAGGTTGTCGTGGCTGCTAAGCACATTCGACGGGTCCGGGGACGTTTCATAAGCCTGGATAAAGCTCTCGTAGTCGGCTTTGGCTTTTCTGAAGCCGTAGTCGCTTGCGGTTTCTGCCGGCTCCTGGGCGATGCCTTCCTCCAGCAGTTCGAAGTAATGCTGCTTCGAGGCGGCGAAAGCGGCGGAGTCAGGCTTCTCGCTGAGCATGATGATCAGTTGATCACCCAGGGTCTGACGCAGCTTGAGCCCCAGGTCCAGGGTGATGAAGTTACTGCGGATCAGTGCTTCCTGGCTGCCGGCCATCTGCATCACGCTGACCAGCCCGAGCAAGAGTCCGAGCAACGCGACGGTGATCAGTGCGGAGATGCTCAGGAAAAGCCGGGTCCGCAATTTCAGCGCCAGTTTCATCGGCTATTGCTCACAAGTTGTACTGTTTGCGTTTGCGGTACAGCGTTGAGGCGTCGATGCCCAGGGTTTTCGCCGCTTGATCCAGCGTGTCGGAGGTGGCGAGGACTGCGCCGATGTGGGCCTTTTCCAGCTCCTCCAGGCTCAGTGCCGCGCCGATGTGCGGTGCATTGTTGACCGGGGTTTCGGCCATGCCCAGATGACTGATCTCGACCCGCTCCTGTGGACAGATGATGCTCGCCCGCTCGATCACGTTGCGCAGTTCACGGATGTTGCCCGGCCAGCGATAGCTCAGCAGTGCCTCCCGAGCCTCGTCGCTGAAGGCGCGCGCGGGACGGGCGTACTCCTTGACGAAGCGCGCCAGGAAACGATCGGCCAGGTTGAGAATATCTTCGCGGCGTTCGCGTAGCGGTGGCAGGTGCAAGGTGATGACATTCAGGCGATAGAGCAGGTCTTCACGGAAACGACCGTCGCGGACCATATCCTCAAGGTTGAGGTTGGTGGCCGCAAGGATGCGCACATCGGCACGGCGGGTCACCGGATCACCGACGCGCTCATATTCCTTGTCCTGAATAAAACGCAGCAACTTCGGCTGCAACATCAGGGGAAAGTCGCCGATCTCGTCGAGAAACAGCGTTCCGCCGTCAGCCTGGTTGACTCGCCCCAGGGTGCTTTCGCTGGCACCGGTGAAGGCGCCGCGACTGTGGCCGAAGAGTTCGCTCTCCATGAGCTCGGTGGTCAGCGACGGGCAGTTGATCGTGACGCAGGATTTCTTCGCGCGTTTGCTCCAGCCGTGAATGGCTTGAGACAGTTCGCCCTTGCCGGTACCGGATTCGCCCAGAATCAGGATATTGGCATCGGTCGTGGCAACCTGGCGGGCGGTTTCGAGTACCACTTTCATGGCTGGGCTGTGGGAGTCCAGACCATCCTTGGGCTTGCGCACTTCACCTTCCAGGGCTTCCAGTCGCGCCGACAGTTGCCGCACTTCCAGCTGCTTGGCGGTTGCCAGCCGCAATTGATCGGGGCTGCACGGTTTGACCAGATAGTCGGCGGCGCCGGCCTGAATCGCATCTACCGCGGTGTCGACGGCTGAGTGCGCAGTGACGATCACCACCCGCATCCAGGGCGCCTGGATACGCATCTGGGCCAGCACATCGAGGCCGTTGTCTTCACCCAGACGCAAATCGAGGAAGCACAGGTCGAAGACCTGGCGCTGCAACAGGGCTTCTGCCTGCGCGGCGCTGGTGGCGGTGGCCACGCTGTAGCCTTCGTCTTCGAGGCAATAACGGAAAGTACGCAGGATAGCGGACTCATCATCCACCAGCAGAATGCGGCCTTGATGCTCAGTGGCTGATTCCATTTTCCTGCGCTCCTTAATGACTGATCTTTATTTAGTCCCGGAGAAATCGGGCAAGTTGCATGATTGATTCTGAGCCATTCCTGTCATGGCAGGGTAGCTCTCATCCGATGTATCGGTTAGCCAACTGATTTTGCGGGTCTCTTAATAGATGCCCGGTTTCTGACAGCGACCAGCGTGAATTTCTGACATCCGCGCCCTCCTCTCAATTCAAAAAATTTACGTCTTCCTTCAAACGAATCGTGCAATACGCACGACTGCATCAGTGGCATCGTGCAGGATGCGCGCGAAGTGATTTTTTTGATGATCATAAGATATTGATATTAAAGGTAATTAATTCGATTCAAAGCTGGCATGCGCTCTGCAATTGTCTGGTTGACCAGGGCATTCAAAAACAAACGCCCGCTATCGAATACCGACCCGAGTGGTAGGAGTTCCAGGATGAATCGTCAACGTGTCGCCCACCGGCATCTCTCGCCTGTGCATATCCAGCAAGGCCTGTTTGCTGTTCTGGCGCTGTTGATCACCCTGATCGGCAGTCAGCAGTTTCTGCGCTGGGAGCAGAGCCGGCAGCCGGAAGCGCCATGCCTGTCGATTCCGCATTCGACCCAAACCCATTTCAGCGCTGTCAGCAGCGGTCAGGCCGATAGCACCCCGATGCGCATGATGGATGTCGACCAGGCCGGGCCTGTGGGTGAGATGCGTCATCAAGAGCGTTGGGTGTTCTAGGCAAAACTTCCGCCGCACCCCATGCGCCGGGAAACGCAGCACCTCTAAACACAAGCGTAAGGAGAATCACCATGTTGAGCTGGGCAATCACATTCCTGATCATCGCCATCATCGCCGCTGTATTGGGCTTCGGTGGTATCGCGGGCACCGCCACGGGTATCGCCAAGATTCTGTTTGTCGTGTTCCTGGTGATGTTCGTTGCCTCCTTCTTCTTTGGCCGTCGCGGTCGAGGCTGACATGAGAGGGTTGTTCAAGAAACTGGCAGCCGCCCTGCTGTTGGGCGGTAGTGCCATGGCATGCGGGCTGGCGTTTCCCCGACATGCCTGACCTGCGCATGCAGGGCTTGTTGATAGGGCATTTGAATTTGTACACGAAGGAGGCCACAGCGCCTCTTTCCACCTGCGCCACCTGAGGAAGGCCGGCGCATGACCAAGGGGTCGGGACGTTATGCCTGTTTCAGGGGCACAGTGACCTACGGGTACAGGGAGTACCTGCGCAAGGGCCGGGTCAGGAAAAGCTGCTGCGCAAGTTCGTCGGACCGCCATGGCTCGACGGGCTTGCGAAGGGCTTGATCATGCAACACATTGAAATAGAGAGCTCGCCCCGGTTTCATCACTGTTTTCTCGTCCTTGTCCTTGTTGCGTCGGAAAATACTTTTCCCGGTGTTTCACCAGCGACCGTATATCGAGAAAAATCACCTTTCTTTGGCCACGATTTTTCGCTTCGTCCGGCGGGATTTTGCTGAAAAATCAACCCTCGGCCACTGCTCAAAAAACATTCAATCTGCTCTGTGATGGCCGGTTCACGGCACTTATGCCTGCCGAAATGTCGTATTCGAACCGGTTGGGACGCGCGTTTCGCTAAAGAAACCTCATGCCGATTCGGCATAGGGTAGGCGTTTACGGCATTAGACGGCGCTCCCTTGCATCGGAATAGTTGCGCCTTTTTTCGCCTGCCAGAGAGCCGTAAACACGCGTTCCGGGGCACCTTATACGGGGGGCAGATGCACTGGACTTTTTCGCCATAAGCGTTCCAGTTCGCGCATCTCCCTGAGTCAAACAACAAGTAAGGGTAAAGATATGAAGAAGGCAAAGCTTAGCCTCGCCTGGCAGATCCTCATCGGTCTGGTATTGGGGATTGCAATCGGTGCGCTGCTCAACCATTTCAGTGCCGAAAAAGCCTGGTGGATCAGCAACGTCCTGCAACCAGCAGGCGATATCTTTATCCGTCTGATCAAGATGATTGTGATCCCGATCGTCATCTCCTCTTTGATCGTCGGCATTGCCGGTGTCGGTGACGCCAAGAAGCTGGGGCGCATCGGCTTCAAGACCATCATCTACTTCGAAATCGTCACCACCATCGCCATCGTGGTCGGTCTGCTGCTGGCCAACCTGTTCCATCCGGGTGCCGGCATCGACATGAGCACCCTGGGCACGGTGGACATTTCCAAGTACCAGGCCACGGCGGCCGAGGTTCAGCATGAACACGCGTTCATCGAAACCATCCTCAACCTGATCCCGTCGAACATCTTTGCGGCCATGGTTCGCGGCGAAATGCTGCCGATCATCTTCTTCTCTGTATTGTTCGGTCTCGGTTTGTCGAGCCTGCAGGCGGACCTGCGCGAGCCGCTGGTGAAGATGTTCCAGGGCGTATCGGAAAGCATGTTCAAGGTCACTCACATGATCATGAACTACGCCCCGATCGGCGTGTTCGCACTGATCGCGGTGACTGTGGCCAACTTCGGCTTCGCGTCGCTGATACCGCTGGCCAAACTGGTGATCCTGGTTTACTTCGCCATCGCCTTCTTCGCATTCGTGATCCTGGGCCTGATCGCTCGCCTGTTCGGCTTCTCGGTGATCAAGCTGATGCGCATCTTCAAGGATGAGCTGGTACTGGCCTACTCCACCGCCAGCTCCGAAACCGTGCTGCCGCGCGTGATCGAGAAGATGGAAGCCTACGGCGCGCCGAAAGCCATTTGCAGCTTCGTGGTGCCGACCGGTTACTCGTTCAACCTCGACGGTTCGACCCTGTACCAAAGCATCGCGGCAATCTTTATTGCCCAGCTGTATGGCATCGACCTGTCGATCAGCCAGCAACTGCTGCTGGTACTGACCTTGATGGTCACCTCCAAAGGCATCGCCGGCGTACCGGGCGTGTCCTTCGTGGTACTGCTGGCTACCCTGGGCAGCGTCGGTATTCCGCTGGAAGGCCTGGCGTTCATTGCTGGCGTCGACCGCGTCATGGATATGGCCCGTACCGCACTGAACGTGATCGGCAACGCACTGGCTGTTCTGGTTATCGCTCGTTGGGAAGGCATGTACGACGACGCCAAAGGCCAGCGCTACTGGAACTCCCTGCCGCACTGGCGCAGCAAGGAAAAACTGCCGGTGGGTGAAATTTCCAAGAGCTGATGCAATGCCCCTTGTGGGAGCAGGCTCGCTCCCACAATGGTCCGCGAACATCGCCCAGACAAACCCCGGAGAAATCCGGGGTTTGTCGTTTCTGGCCACCCCGCTATCATTCGCGGATCTTTTGGGGGGATTTGACTGATGCTCAATGGCCTGTGGCTTGGCTTCTTCATCGTGGCTGCCGTATCGGCGCTGGCCCAGTGGCTGATTGGAGGCAACGCCGGGATATTTGCGGCGATGGTGGAAAGCATTTTTGCCATGGCCAAGCTGTCGGTCGAAGTCATGGTGCTGCTGTTTGGCACTCTCACTCTCTGGCTGGGTTTTTTGCGCATTGCCGAGAAGGCCGGGATCGTCGAATGGCTGGCCAAGGCCCTGGGGCCACTGTTCTTGCGCCTGATGCCTGAAGTCCCGCCGGGTCATCCGGCCATCGGCCTGATCACCCTCAACTTCGCCGCCAATGGCCTGGGGCTGGACAACGCCGCCACGCCGATCGGCCTCAAGGCCATGAAAGCGCTGCAAGAACTCAATCCCAGCGCTACCGTCGCCAGCAACGCCCAGATCCTGTTCCTGGTGCTCAACGCCTCATCGCTGACCCTGCTGCCGGTGACGATCTTCATGTATCGCGCCCAGCAAGGCGCGCCTGACCCGACGCTGGTGTTCCTGCCGATCCTGCTGGCGACCAGTTGCTCGACCATTGTCGGCTTCCTGTCGGTGGCGTTCATGCAGCGTCTGCGCATCTGGGACCCGGTGGTGCTGGCCTACCTGATCCCCGGCGCCCTCGCCCTCGGTGGTTTCATGGTGTTGCTGGCGACCCTTTCGGCGACTGCGCTGGCCGGTCTTTCGTCGATCCTCGGCAACGTGACGCTGTTTGGCCTGATCATGCTGTTTTTACTGATCGGCGCGCTGCGCAAAGTGAAGGTCTACGAGGCCTTCGTTGAAGGAGCCAAAGAGGGTTTCGACGTCGCCAAGAACCTGTTGCCCTACCTGGTGGCGATGCTCTGCGCGGTGGGTGTTCTGCGGGCATCCGGGGCGCTGGACTTTGGTCTGGATGGCATTCGCCATCTGGTGGAATGGGCCGGCTGGGACACGCGCTTCGTCGATGCGCTGCCGACGGCGATGGTCAAACCCTTCTCGGGTAGCGCCGCGCGGGCAATGCTGATCGAAACCATGAAGACCTCGGGCGTGGACAGCTTCCCGGCGCTGGTGGCGGCAACGGTCCAGGGCAGTACCGAAACGACGTTCTATGTGCTGGCGGTGTACTTCGGCGCCGTGGGCATCCAGCGCGCACGACATGCAGTCGGTTGTGCATTGCTGGCGGAGCTTGCCGGGGTGCTGGGCGCGATCGGGGTTTGCTACTGGTTCTTTGGTTGATCGGCCCCGCCAGCCAATGCTTTCAGCGCGGCCTTGCGCTCGTCCGTCGGCAAGGCGCCGAGCTTTTCCACGGCAGCGTAAAACTTGAGCCAGTCGCCATCCTCCTGATGGAACAGCGTGGCAAATGCCGGAACCCATTGGTCGTACAAACCAAACGGCAATAGCCGGGCATTATTCATGGGGGCATAGATCCAGGCATCGTAGCGTTTGTCTGCGGCCCACTGACTGTCGCGCAATTGCCGGTATTCGCTGCGCAAGCGCTCGAACTCGGCAGCCTTTTGCTGGCGCATTTGTTCGGTTGGCAACGGCAAGGTGTAGAGTTTTTCCAGTCGGGTGCGGGTCTTGAGCACCAACGCAGTGAACTGGTCGCGCTGACGCGCCTGCGCATTGTTATCCGGTGGCAGGAGGCGATAGGCGCGCCATTGGCGAGTACCTTCCTGCTCGACGAAGGTGGCGAAGGATTCGTTGAACTCCGTGTCGTCCTTCACATAGAAACGCTGATGGGCCAGCTCGTGAAAGATCAGCGTGGCCAGTCGCTCATCCCCCCAGCCCATCATCGAACTGATGATCGGGTCGTTGAACCAGCCGAGTGTCGAATAGGCTTCGACACCGCCAATCGACACGTCCATGCCCTGCAAGCGTTGCAAAGCTGCTTCGCCGCGGGCTGCGCTCTGGCTGTAGTAACCGCGATAGGCCACGCAACCGGCGATGGGGAAGCAGTGGTTTACGGGTTTTAGGGAAAATTCCGGCGTGGCGAAGACATTCCAGACGACGAAGGGGCGCCCAATGTCCGCGTACAAGCGGTAACTCTGGTTATCCGGCAGGTGCAATTGCTGGCTGGCGAACGTTCGGGCCTTTTGCGATTGCTCCAGGTGTGTACGCAGTTTTTGATCGCGCGCCGGGTCGGCAACCACGCTGGAAACAGGCTCCCTCGCCCGCAGCAACTGCAGTTGGCCGCTGGCCAGTTGGTTGTAATAGCTGATGCTGGCGCAACCGTTGAGCAACAAAAACAACACACCTGGAAACAAAACGCGAAAAACGCGATCAAGTAACCCAAGGCTAGGAAGCGGCCTGATCACAATAATTCTTCCTTGGAGAGTCTTTCCGCAAGACTATCCCGCCTGACTGGAGCTCCGCTATGCGCATGTTGATACTGACAGGAGGCCTGCTGATGCTGGCCGGCTGTGCTTTTTTCGGACTACCCCGCCCTGATCCTGCGCAAGCCTGGATCGACCTGGACTCGAAGCAAGAAGATACGAAGCTGCAAGCGCTGGAGGTCGATGACAAGGCCACCGACGATAAACGCTATTTCCAGGTCCAGCCTGGTAGCCATGAGCTGACGGTCCGCTACCAATTCTCGGTCCAGCCCACCAACATCGGCCCTGACGCCGAGCCGTTGTGGCGCGATTGCCAGTTGAATGTGAAATTCAACGACTTCAACGCGGGCGAGCGTTATCGGCTTCAGGCGGGGAACATCGGCTTTCGGCCTTGGGCGAAACTCTACGATCAACAGCGAAAAGTGATTGGCCAAGGCACGCCTGCGGGCTGTCAACACTCCTGATCGGCGTTATGCTGAATGCATAACCCCTTGGGACATTCATCATGTACAGGTTGATGCTGTTGCTGGCTGCCAGCGTTGTCGCTGGCTGTCAGAGCCCGATGCCGACGGCTAATCCAAAGATGGCCTGGGTCGAATTTTCCACGCCCTTCCCTAACGATAAATTGCTGATGGCCGAGCGTCTGGATAAACAGCGCTTGGCCGACGGGCGTTATTTTGAGGTTATGCCCGGCAGCCATGAACTGATCGTCCGCTTCGACTTCGAAGTACCTGGTGGCGGGGGCTTGAACATGATGGGCGGCCCTTCTGAACGCATATGTTACTTGACCATCAACTTCGATCATTTCGAAGCCGGCCAACGTTATGTGCTTGAAGGCCGCTCGATTGCCTTCATTCCTGAAGCCAGGCTATACAACGCCAAGCGGGAGATCGTTGCAGAAGATCGGGAGTCTTACTGCTTGATGTGAGGTGTCAGCGGTCGTTCTTCTGGTAGATGATTTTTTTGGTGCCGTTTTCGCACGAGCCAACGACCATGTTCTGGTCATGGACCTCGTCGTTGGTGACGATTTCAAGCGTGTAGGCGGTGACGCCACTGGCCTGGATTTTGGCTTCGATCTCGGCCTTGAGTTCTTCGCAGGGTTTCGGCGCTGCGAGGGCTGAAGTGGTCAGTGCGCAACAGATAACCGCCAGGGCAAAACGTTTCATGTTTGAAGCTCCTTTGAAGCAGCACGCACAGTCATGGGTTTTCGCTGCTGTCATTTATTCGACCACAGTTTTAGCGCGCAAGTCTGTCGCGACGCAAAAAAGATCGCAGTCTTGAACACCTTCTACCGAATGATCCCGGCATTTTGCTCAAGGCTGCGATCTTTTGTTTTCAACGAAAATCTAGCCGACCAGTGTGGCCTCCAGGCTGATCTTCGCATTCAGCACTTTGGACACCGGGCAGCCCTGTCCGATCAATCCGCTTTTTTCGCGGGATTTTTTACCGGGCTATTGAAACTCGGGTATATGCCCACATTGCATGAACACGCTTTTGGATTCGGCAGGTTTGCGTTCGCAAGAACAAACCTGCGCCCTCAATTGGAGAAGCAGGTTTATGAAACGACTGTCCGATATCAAGTTCTCGACCCTCGATCTGGTGCCGGTGCGCGAGAACGGCAGCGCGGCCCAGTCGCTGCGCAACTCGCTGGACCTGGCGCAGCACGTCGAGAAATTCGGTTACAACCGCTTCTGGGTGGCTGAGCACCACAACATGGATGGCATCGCCAGTTCCGCGACTTCGGTGCTGCTCGGTTATCTGGCTGGTGGTACGTCGACCATTCGAGTCGGCTCGGGCGGGGTGATGTTGCCCAACCACGCACCGTTGGTGATCGCCGAACAGTTCGGCACCCTGGAAAGCCTTTATCCGGGCCGGATCGATCTGGGCCTGGGTCGCGCCCCCGGTTCCGACCAGATGACCGCACGTGCGCTGCGCCGCGAACGCTCCGGCAGCGCCGACGATTTCCCG
This sequence comes from Pseudomonas sp. GL_091, assembly GCF_057837725.1. NCBI lineage: Bacteria > Pseudomonadati > Pseudomonadota > Gammaproteobacteria > Pseudomonadales > Pseudomonadaceae > Pseudomonas > Pseudomonas sp. GL_091. The sequence goes on from NZ_CM174451.1 coordinate 95,913, forward strand.
GAAGATGTGGCGGAACTGGTGCGCTACCTCGGGCCACGTACACCGGACCAACGCATCATCGCCATGCCGGGAACCGGGACCAATGTGCCGGTCTGGTTGTTGGGGTCGAGCCTGTTCAGCGCACAGCTGGCGGGTGAACGCGGTTTGCCCTACGCCTTCGCATCGCATTTCGCACCGCGCTACATGCATGAAGCGATTCGGGTCTACCGCAATCACTTCAAGCCGTCAGCCGTTTTGGACAAACCCTATGTGATGCTCGGTGTGCCTTTGGTGGCAGCCGATACCGACGAGCAGGCCGAGTACCTGGCCACTTCTGTGTTCCAGCGGATTCTCGCCCTGATGCGTGGCCAAAGCCTGGTGCAGCGTCCGCCGGTGAAGACCATGGACGGCCTGTGGCTGCCCCATGAGAAAGAGGCCGTGCACGATTTCCTTGGCCTGGCCATGGTCGGTAGCCCGCAGAAAATCCGCGCCAAACTCGAAGTCCTGATCGAACAGACCCAGGCTGACGAGCTGATTTTCACCTGTGACCTGTACGAACATTCCGATCGCGTGCATTCCTACGAGTTGCTGGCGCAGGTCATGCGAGGCTGATACTCAAAATGCAGGCATGAAAAAGCCGACGCCTTGGCGTCGGCTTTTTCATTCAAGTGGGAATCGGTCTACTTTTTATAGACGATCACTTTGGCGCCCGCCTCGCATTTACCGACAACTTTCCCGCCGGCAGCGGCACCTTTATCGACAATCTCCAGCGAATAACCGGAAACGCCCTTGGCATCAAGTTTCGCTGCGATTTCGGCTTTCAGCTCTTCGCATGGCTTGCCGCCCGCCAATGCGCTCCCCGCAAGGCTCAACAAACCTACCGCCAACATAAACTTCTTCATCAGTTGCATTCCCTGGTCGGATCATAGGGGTAACCAGCCGTCAGCCGGACGCACTCATGGAGTGCTTTGCCATTCCCTATGGCATTCGGCCGGCGTGCAAGTTCAGAAGACTAGCCCAAAGTCAGCTGCTGGCAATCCGGAACCCGACTTTCAAGGTCACCTGAAAGTGCGCAGCCTTGCCGTCCCTGATGTGCCCACGGGTCTCGGTCACTTCAAACCATTCCATGTACTTGATGCTTTTGCTGGCTTCGGCCAGCGCGTTGTTGATCGCATCTTCGATACTGCTGGTGGACGAGCCAACCAGCTCGACTTTCTTGTAGGTGTGATGGTCAGACATGGCGTTCTCCTCGGCGTGTGAATTACAGCCTAGCAGTGATTTTTCCTATTTCTTCTGTTGGCCGTTCTGAGGGTGAAGTTCGTATTTTCTGCACTTTCTTGAGCCCATGAAGTCCCAACCAACACACGCCACTCATCACCAATGCAGGAGAGCCACCATGGCCAACACCTCGTTACGCAAAGCCTCATTGCAAAGCATGGAAGCCGAGATCGAGAGTCTGCTCAAGTCTTTGGAAAGCCTGAAGGACGACGCCTCGGACGAGTCGCGTAAAACCCTCAAGACCCTGAAAAGCAACGCCGAGAATGCCTTGAAACACTCGCGCCATCTGCTTGCCGATGCCTATGAAGAGGTCAGGGTCAAAACCCGCGAAACCGGAATCGCCACCCGGGACTACGCACAGGAACACCCCTGGACAACAGCCGGTGTCGCCGTGGGCGCATTGGGCCTGCTGGCCGCGTATCTGTTGTGCAAGCGTGATTAATCCGCCCGACGCAGCTCGTTCTTGAGCCACTGTGCCAGTTGCCGGGCGCGCCCGTCCGCGGCGCGCTTGGGTAGCCACAACGCCAGTTGCGCCGGGGTTTCACTGAAGCCCCAAGGCGCAACCAGGCGGCCGGCCTTCAAGTCCTCCGTCACCAAGGGTTCGGGGGCAATCGCCACGCCCAGACCCGCGACGGCGGCTTCCAGCAAGTAATACAAATGTTCAAATCCCTGACCGTACTTCAGCGCCTTGGGGTCGAGGCCCCGTGGTTGCGCCCAGTTTGGCCAGGCTTGCGGGCGTGAGGTGGTGTGTAGCAAGGGTTCGTTCAGCAGTGCGGTTTCCGACGCCTGCTTGAGCCGTTCATAGCCGGCGAACCGAGGGCTCATGACCGGGCCGATACGTTCGCTGGTCAGCTCAAAAACCTGCATGTCCGCCGGCCAGGGTGGCTCGGCAAATACCAGCAAGGCATCCAGCCCCGGTCTTCGCGGATCCAGATCGCCTTCTCCGGCCGACAGGTGCAGGCGCAAGTCCGGCAGGTCGGCATTGAGCCGCCCCAGTCGCGGGATAAACCAGCGCGCCAGCAGGCTTCCCGAGCAACCGAGCACGAATGGCGCATCGGCTGTGCTTTGTGTGAGTTCGGCGCAAACGCTGCGCAGGCGCTCGAAGGCTTCGCTGCTGGCGTCACGCAGGCGTAACCCGGCATCTGTGAGTTTCAGGCCGCGACCGTCCTTGATGAACAGGCTTACGCCAAGGTGTTCTTCAAGCACCTTGAGTTGCCGGCTGACCGCGCCGTGGGTGACATGCAGCTGTTCGGCCGCCTGGCTGACGCTGTTCAAGCGGGCAGTGGCTTCGAAGGCGCGAAGTGCGTTCAGCGGAGGAAGGTCATGGCTCATTTGATCTGTGAGTTTTCCTGACAGGTTGTGGCGATCTTATCGGTTTTCAGACCGGGGCGTCAGGGGTAGAGTGAAGCCCACTATCTCTTTATGCATCACTTCACGCATTCAACTGGAGCGCCCCATGACCCAGACTAATCTGCGCAACGGCCCTGATGCCAACGGCCTGTTTGGCGCGTTCGGCGGCCGCTACGTTGCCGAAACCCTGATGCCGTTGATCCTCGACCTGGCCCGCGAATATGAGTTGGCCAAGGAAGATCCTGCATTCAAGGAGGAACTGGCCTACTTCCAGCGTGACTATGTCGGACGTCCAAGCCCACTGTACTTCGCCGAGCGTCTGACCGAGTTCTGCGGCGGTGCGAAGATCTACCTCAAGCGCGAAGAGCTGAACCACACCGGCGCGCACAAGATCAACAACTGCATCGGCCAGATCCTGCTGGCGCGGCGCATGGGCAAGAAGCGCATCATCGCCGAGACCGGCGCCGGCATGCACGGTGTGGCCACGGCCACCGTTGCTGCGCGTTTCGGTCTGGATTGCGTGATTTACATGGGCACCACTGACATCGAACGTCAGCAGGCCAACGTGTTCCGCATGAAGCTGCTGGGGGCCGAAGTGATCCCGGTGGTAGCCGGTACCGGCACGCTGAAAGACGCGATGAACGAAGCCCTGCGTGACTGGGTGACCAACGTCGACAGCACCTTCTACCTGATCGGCACCGTGGCCGGTCCGCACCCTTACCCGGCGATGGTTCGCGACTTCCAGGCGGTGATCGGCAAGGAAACCCGCGAACAGCTGCAAGTCCAGGAAGGTCGCCTGCCGGACAGCCTGGTGGCGTGCATCGGCGGTGGTTCCAACGCCATGGGCCTGTTCCACCCGTTCCTCGACGACAAGAGTGTCGAGATCATCGGCGTTGAAGCCGCCGGTTACGGCATCGAGACCGGCAAGCATGCGGCCAGCCTGAATGGCGGCGTTCCAGGCGTCCTGCATGGCAATCGTACTTTCCTGCTGCAGGACGACGATGGCCAGATCATCGACGCCCACTCGATCTCTGCCGGACTCGACTACCCGGGCATCGGCCCGGAACACGCCTGGTTGCATGACATTGGCCGCGTTCAGTACACCTCGGTGACTGACGACGAAGCCCTCGCTGCGTTCCACAAGTGCTGCCGCCTGGAAGGGATCATCCCTGCCCTGGAAAGCGCCCATGCCCTGGCTGAAGTATTCAAGCGCGCACCGACCTTGCCAAAAGATCACCTGATGGTGGTCAACCTGTCCGGTCGTGGCGACAAAGACATGCAGACCGTGATGCACCACATGGAACAATCGAAGCAGGAGAAACACTGATGAGCCGCCTGCAAACGCGTTTTGCCGAACTCAAGGAACAGAACCGCGCCGCCCTGGTGACCTTCGTGACCGCCGGCGACCCGGGCTATGACACCTCCCTGGCCATCCTCAAGGGCTTGCCGGCGGCTGGCGCCGACGTGATTGAACTGGGCATGCCCTTCACCGACCCGATGGCTGACGGCCCGGCAATCCAGCTCGCCAACATCCGTGCGTTGGGTGCCAAACAGAATCTGGCGAAAACCCTGCAAATGGTTCGCGAGTTCCGCCAGGACAACAACGAAACGCCGCTGGTGCTGATGGGGTACTTCAACCCGATTCACATGTACGGCGTACCGCGCTTCATCGCCGAAGCCAAGGAAGCCGGTGTTGACGGCCTGATCGTGGTCGACCTGCCGCCCGAGCATAACGGCGAGCTGTGCGACCCGGCGCAGGCTGCGGGTCTGGACTTCATTCGCCTGACCACGCCAACCACCGACGATGTGCGCCTGCCGACCGTACTCAACGGCAGCTCCGGTTTCGTCTACTACGTCTCGGTGGCCGGTGTGACCGGCGCCGGTGCCGCCACGCTGGAACACGTCGAGGAAGCGGTCGCCCGTCTGCGCCGCCATACCGACCTGCCGATCAGCATCGGTTTCGGTATCCGGACTCCGGAGCAGGCAGCGTCCATCGCGCGTCTGGCCGACGGTGTTGTGGTGGGTTCGGCATTGATCGATCACATCGCCAATGCCACCTCCCCGGAACAAGCCGTGGATGGCGTGCTGAGCCTGTGCTCGGCGTTGGCCGATGGCGTGCGTAAAGCCCGCGTCAGCTGAAGGCAACGTTCCTGATTCAGAGACTGAACAGCAAAAAGGGCTTCAGGACTGCGTTCTGAAGCCCTTTTTGCTGTGTGTGGCTAAACGCTGTAAACCTTGTGGGAGCGAGCTTGCTCCGGGCGGCGATCCGACGATAGCGGCGTGTCAGCCAACATCAATGCTGGATGTGCAGCCCTCCTCGCTCCCATAGGTCGCGGTATCAAGGCAACTCTATCCCGCCTGATGCCTTGTGCAGTTTGCGCAGGTGTTCACCAATCTGCTTCACGTTGGCCTCGTTGGCGGCCATTTCGGCGGCGCGGCTCGGTTCAAGCAGCGCCCTCACCTCCTTGTCCAGATCCCCGGACAGCGCCAGGAGCTGTTTCTGGCGCTGGCTGCTTTCCGCTTCCAGATGCTCCCACTCGCTTGGTTGCGGCAAGCCATAGCCGTTGGTGCCCAGCAGTTCCGCCGGCCGGCTGAGGAAACCACTGTTGGCAAGAATGTCCTTGAGCGTCTCGTTGGCCTTGTCCATGCCGCCATTCTTCAGCTCTCGGGCGCCCAGATAGCGCTGCTTCACTTCATCCTGGGCCAGCAGCAATTGCTGACGGAAACTGGCCTGTTCCAATAGCAGCAACGCCGCACTGGTGCGCAAATCGGCCTGCTCGAACCATTGCCGACGCTCCGCGGCTTTCAATTCGAGCCAGTCTTCGACGGTCTCCTGCTTGATCGGCAAGTGCTTTTTCAGGATCTCGAACATGGCCTGATAGCGCTCGCGAAAGGAGTCGAAACGATAACCCAGGCGCAAGGCTTCCCGCGGGTCGTCCAGCACACTGGTGTTCGCCAGTCCGCGGCCTTTCAGCACTTCCAGCAAACCGTTGGGCATGATGTTGTCGAGTCCCACCAATTGCGGGTTATTGGTGCCGCCACGCAGTAATTTCAGCTCTTCCACCGCGCAGTTGTTCGATAGGAAGAAGTAGTTGCCGTCGTAGCTCCAGTGCATCTCGGCGGCACGTCCGACCACGTCTTCAATCTCTCTGCGCGACAGGTTCAGGGGCACGGAGGCCAGGCTGCGCAGTTCGGTCTTGGTGTATTCGTCGATGACCTGGGACAGCGGCAGGATAAACAGCCGCGACGGGTACTTACCAACCAGGCCATCCCAGCTCGACAGCTGTACGTCGCCGACGAAGGCGCGGTACGACAGCACCAGATGCTGGTCCAGATCCAATCGGCAATCCGGTCCGCGTGGTCGGCCCGGCGCGCAGATCACCAAGCGCAACATGCTGTGGCCCCAGCGGCTGAACAGGTTCTGGTTGGCCTCGGCCAGCAGATAGTCAACGGCATAGACCCGCTCCGGATCGACCTGGCCCAAAGGTGTCTTGGCGAAGTCGTTGCCGGCATTGAGGAATGCGAAGGTCTTGCTGCAGGTATCTTTGGCGGCGGGCGCCCAGCCGAAATGTTCCTTGTAGTAGCGGTACAGCGCGGGGCGGCGGCAGGCGTAGCTCGGGTCGAGGAGGAAATACTCTATGTTGACCGCGACGAACTCCTTCGCACTGCTGGTCTCGTAGATGTCCGGGCTGCGGGCAATCTGGCGATTGTGCTGTTCGCGTTCACCGCGACGGCCTACGTATTGCTGCCAGCCGGCGAGGTCGAGCAAGCGCGGATCGTCACTGAGGGTAAAACGCCGATCGGACTGGCCCCGACATTGGTCGGGAATGCCAACCAGCCCTGAGCTGTTGTTGCGCTGGGTACAGCGCTGAATCAGCTTGCGTTCGGCATCCGGCCACAGGCGCGAGCGATCGTAGATGTGAGTCAGCTCGTGCAACACCGTGGCCAGCATTTCCCGGCGTACGGTGCCATGGGGGCGATGGGTTTTTTTGGTCGCAGCGCTGCCATCGGTGAGGCCGGCCAGCAGGTTGCGGTTCAAATCGAGTTCTGACACCTGTGATGCCTGACCGTAGGCGTTGCTCGGCATGTCATTGGTCCAGCCGACGTCGATGTGTCGATCGAGTTGCTCGATAAAGCGTGGCGGCAGTGCCTGCATGGCTTCATCGAGCAACGCCTGGCTGGCTTGCTGTTGCGCGGGAGTCAGACCTTCGGTCTTGAGCTGTAATTGAAGGCTTGCGTGGGCCGTGTTGCCGAGCAGCAACAGGGCCCCGGCCAGTAGCCAGGCGCCTGGACGCTTCACAGTGCGAGGATGGCTTCGGCGAGATCCTGGTCACTGGCGTCACGGGCTTCCGGTACGCGAGTGCGCAGCAAATCGAAGGCGGACTCCAGGTGAGCGCCGCGAATGTCGCCATTGCTGGCAACGAAACTGGCGGCGTCGTCCTGGGCTTCGCGAACGATTTTCGAATCGCGGATGGACGTGGTGGTATCGGAGGTGAAATCGAGGGTGCGCTGGGTAGCACGAATCAGCATATTACTGGTGGCAACCAGAGTATGTGCCTGGGCCACATCGGCCAACAGCAGTAGGCCTAAGGTGGCAGCAATCAGCGGGTTACGCATGGAACGACTCCAGAAAAACAGGGATAACTATTGGACGAGAATTGCTTGTGCCAGTTCAAGGTCGCTGGCATGAAGTTTTGCCTGGGTTCGGCGCAGATACCGCAGGGCCGACTCCAGTCGTGCGCCTCTCAGTTGGCCGTCACTGGCAATGAATGCCGCAGCGTCATCCTGGGCGGCGAGCAGCAGTTTATGGTCGAAGGGGGCGCTGGTCACCAAGCTTGTGGCGTAACCGCTGGCGACGATGCCTTGGGTGGACAGATTGAAGGCGTCATAAGCGTGGGCCGATCCGCAGCAAGCAAGGGTAAGAAAGGCTGGAGCGATCAAGAGATTTGAAGGAAAACGCATGAGACTCGACAGTTGAAAGTGAGTCACAAGGCTAGCGCAAGGCCCGTTCTAGGGCCAGCGCCGAAACATTGGGACACGTCGGGTGTGCCCCATGTCTGTGCAGTCGTTTAGATCGTCAGAATCGCTTGCGCCAGTTGGGCGTCGCTTGCGTTCAGCTGTGGCGCCTGGTGGCGAATATGGTCGAGTGCGCTTTCCAGTTTCACGCCGCGGATGGAACCTTCACTGGCGACGAAGCTGGCTGCGTCGTCACGGGCCGCGAGGACGATCTTGTCATCCTTGAACGAAGACGAGACGACGTCGGTGGTCGCATCGGACGTGGCTTTGAGCGCGTTGACGACAGCATCCGTGGTCACGATGAAGCTGCTGGCTTGGGCACTGGCAGCTACGGCAAACAGGGCTGCAGCGCTGAGCAGACGGAGACGGGACATGGGTAACTCCTTTGGGTAAACCAATTGAAAAATGGCGCAGTGTCTGCAAAGTCAGACGCCAGGCGCTTGGCGCTCGCCACGTTCTGATTTGATATTAGGCCTGAGTGTGTCAGTTCGAACAGCCCGTCATGCAAACAGGCAGTCAGCGCCAGAACGGTTTATCCAATTCATTGATGCGGTCGGCGTGGCTGATGCCAAGGTCTGATAGCTGACGATCATCGAGTTGAGCCAGTAAACGTCGTGTTCTCGCCCTTTCCAGGCTAGCGAAGAGCCCTGTCAGCAGATCTCTGACCCTGTGCAAGCAAGGTCTCGATTGAACTGAGGGGGTGGAAACATCCTGTAAAGAATTCATGGCGCGGTCCCTGTCCTGATAAGTAGAGGGCTCCATGCTGGCACGGGCCGAACATCCACTACAGACACACTGCGACGATATTGTACTCATTCAGTTTGTATTTTCATCAAACTGTACTGGTCTTCAGGTTTGTCTACTGTAAGGCCGGATTTGACAGGCCAAAACGACAAAACCCGTCGTGGTTTCCCACGACGGGTTTTGTTTTTTCAATTCGGGTTGCTGGCGGTGGACCTTCAGGTCAGAGCCAGCGACGCTAACTTAGCGCCAGAACGGCTTGCTCAGCTCTTCGTAGCGTTGTGCTTCGCTAATCCCGGCGTCAGCCAGCAGACGCGAATCCAGGCGAGCCAGTTGATGGCGGCTGGTAATGCGGCGCTGCCACAGCATCAGGTTGGCGATAACGCGCAGAGGCATGGAAGCCTGGGTTTTTGCAGCAGTGTCTTCGAAGAACAGTTCGGAACTGAGTGTACGTTCCATGGTTGACATCCTTCCGCTTATGGCGGGATTAGGTAGTGGTTTAACTGGTGCCCATGATCCTCTCGTTTGCCTAGTCTCTGTAGATACAGTTCATCTGTATTGTGAGAGCTCAGTTAACTGTTTATAGGGGGTGTACTGGTCGAAATTGAGGAAACTGTACCTATGCGCACTATTAGGGTGCGGAATTGCTGTTTTTGCTCGATAAGGTAGGAATTTTCCCTAGGAAATGACCAGTACAGCAGTACAGTTTTTTTCATATTGCGAAGAGGCAAGAGCAAGCTGACGAAACTGTGTTTGCGCCAGCTGCTATCTGTACCAATTACTTCTTCAGCATTTGCCCGGTTTCTTCCAGGTTGATGTGCCAGCTCAGGGCGTCACGCAGGATGTGCGGGGTGTGCCCGCCGATGGCGCACGCGGCGGTGAAGTAATCATTCAGCGCCTGGCGGTAATCCGGGTGCACGCACTTGTCGATGATGATCCGGGCGCGCTCCCGGGGCGCCAGGCCGCGTAAGTCTGCCAGGCCCACTTCGGTCACGAGGATGTCGACGTCATGTTCGGTGTGGTCAACATGGCTGACCATCGGCACCACGCTGGAGATCGCACCGCCCTTGGCGATCGACTTGGTCACGAACACGGACAGGTGCGCGTTGCGCGCGAAGTCGCCCGAGCCACCGATGCCGTTCATCATCCGCGTGCCGCAGACGTGAGTGGAGTTGACGTTGCCGTAGATGTCGAACTCCAGCGCCGTGTTGATGCCGATGATGCCGAGGCGGCGCACGACTTCAGGGTGGTTGGAGATCTCCTGCGGACGCAGGACCAGTTTGTCCTTATAGCGCTCCAGATTGCCGAACACGTCGGCATTGCGCCGGCTCGACAGGGTGATCGAGCTGCCCGAGGCAAAGCTCAGCTTGCCCGCGTCGATCAGGTCGAAGGTCGAGTCCTGCAGCACCTCGGAATACATCGTCAGGTCTTCGAATGGCGAGTCGATCAGGCCACACATCACCGAGTTGGCGATGGTGCCGATGCCGGCTTGCAACGGGCCGAGCTTGTTGGTCATACGCCCGGCTGCCACTTCCTGTTTGAAGAAGTCGATCAGGTGGTCGGCAATGGCTTGGGTCTCGGCGTCCGGCGCCAGCACAGTGGAGGGCGAGTCAGCCTGGTTGGTGACGACGATGGCGACGATTTTTTCCGGTGGAATCGGGATGGCGGTGCTGCCAATGCGATCGTCGACCTTGACCAGCGGAATCGGCGTGCGGGTCGGACGGTAGGTCGGAATATAGATGTCGTGCAGACCTTCGAGATTCGGGTTGTGCGCCATGTTGATCTCGACGATCACGTGCTTGGCGAAAATCGCGAAGCTGGCCGAGTTGCCGACCGAGGTGGTTGGCACGATATGCCCTTGCTCGGTGATCGCTACGGCTTCAATCACGGCAATGTCCGGCAGTTTCAATTGCTGGTTGCGCAATTGCTCCACGGTTTCCGACAAGTGCTGGTCGATGAACATGACTTCACCGGCATTGATCGCCTTGCGCAGGGTGCTATCGACCTGGAACGGCATGCGTCGCGATAACACACCGGCTTCGGTCAACTGCTTGTCGAGGTCGTTGCCCAGGCTTGCGCCGGTCATCAGGCTGATCTTCAGCGGCGTGACCTTGGCACGCTCGGCCAGAGCCTGAGGGACGGCCTTGGCTTCGCCGGCGCGAGTAAAGCCACTCATGCCGACGGTCATGCCGTCCTCAATCAGAGCGGCAGCGTCGGCAGCGCTCATCACTTTGTCCAACAACGAAGGCAGGCGAATACGGTCACGGTACATGGATTGTTATCTCGGGCAACAGGTAGCAGGACGTGCAGTCTAGTGAATTGCGCCGGCTTCTGTCCCGCTACCAAGGTCGCAATCGAGGCGTCTATTCCGGGCCTTTAAAGCAAAACACCGTTACCGGATCGGTAACAAAAGGATAGTTTGTCCGACGATTTGCGCAAACAAAAACGCCCCGACGAGTCGGGGCGTTCCGTGTGCCGCAGAGGGTTAGTCGACGGCTTTGACCATGTCTTCGATGACCTTTTTAGCGTCGCCGAACACCATCATGGTCTTGTCCAGGTAGAACAGTTCGTTGTCCAGGCCGGCGTAGCCGCTGGCCATCGAGCGCTTGTTGACGATGATGGTCTTGGCCTTGAACGCCTCGAGGATCGGCATGCCGGCAATCGGCGATTTCGGATCGTTCTTCGCGGCCGGGTTGACCACGTCGTTGGCGCCCAACACCAGCACCACGTCGGCCTGGCCGAACTCGGAGTTGATGTCGTCCATCTCGAACACCTGGTCGTAAGGCACTTCAGCCTCGGCCAGCAACACGTTCATGTGCCCCGGCATACGACCGGCAACCGGGTGGATCGCGTACTTCACGGTCACGCCGCGATGGGTCAGCTTCTCGGTCAGTTCCTTCAGCGCATGCTGTGCCCGCGCGACCGCCAGGCCGTAGCCCGGCACGATGATCACGGTGTCGGCGTTGGTCAGCAGGAAGGTCGCGTCGTCAGCCGAGCCGGATTTCACCGGGCGGGCTTCTTTCGAACCGGCCGGGCCGGCCGCATCCGTTGTATTGCCGAAACCACCGAGCAGTACGTTAAAGAAGGAGCGGTTCATCGCCTTGCACATGATGTACGAGAGGATCGCACCGCTTGAGCCCACCAGCGAACCGGCGATGATCAGCATCGAGTTGTTCAGCGAGAAGCCGATACCCGCCGCTGCCCAGCCGGAGTAGCTGTTGAGCATCGACACGACCACTGGCATGTCCGCGCCACCAATCGGGATGATGATCAGCACGCCGAGCACGAAGGCCAGGGCCAGCATCAGGGCGAAAGCGGTGTAGTCACCGGTGAGCATGAAGGTCACGCCCAGGCCCAGTGTGGCCAGGCCCAGCAGCAGGTTCAGCTTGTGCTGGCCACTGAACTGTACCGGTGCACCCTGGAACAGGCGGAACTTGTACTTGCCCGCCAGCTTGCCGAAGGCAATCACCGAGCCGGAGAAGGTGATTGCACCGATGGCGGCACCGAGGAACAGTTCCAGGCGGTTGCCGGCCGGGATCGCGTCACCGAGTTGCGCAACGATGCCCAGCGACTGCGGCTCGACCACGGCAGCCACGGCGATGAACACCGCTGCCAGGCCGATCATGCTGTGCATGAAGGCGACCAGTTCGGGCATCTTGGTCATTTCGACGCGTTTGGCCATGATCGATCCGGCAGTGCCGCCGATCAACAGGCCGACGATCACGTAGACGATACCGTCCTGGGCCAGCTCGGCACCGAGCTTGTAGATCAGACCGACCGTGGTGAGGATCGCCAAGCCCATGCCGAGCATGCCGAACAGGTTGCCGCGGCGCGACGTGGTGGGGTGCGAGAGGCCCTTGAGCGCCTGGATGAAGCAGACCGAGGCGATCAAATACAGGGAAGTAACCAGGTTCATGCTCATGCTTGCTGCACCTCAGCCTTGACTGCTGCGGCCTTGGCAGCCGGAGCTTTGGCCGCTTTCTTCTTGAACATTTCCAGCATGCGCCGGGTCACCAGGAAGCCACCAAATACGTTGACCGCGGCCAGGGCCACGGCCAGGGTGCCCATGGTCTTGCCCAGCGGGGTCACGGTGAGGGCGGCGGCGAGCATGGCGCCGACGATCACGATGGCCGAGATGGCGTTGGTCACCGCCATCAGTGGCGTGTGCAGTGCGGGGGTGACGTTCCAGACCACGTGGTAGCCGACATAGATGGCCAGCACGAAGATAATCAGGTTGTAGATACCGTGAGAGATCAGCATGTCTTCCATTGTTTTTATCCTCAGCCGTTCTTGCGCACGATCTGGCCGTCGCGGCACATCAGGCACGCGGCGACGATATCGTCTTCAAGGTTGATCACCAGTTGTCCTTCTTTATCGAACAACAGTTTCATGAAGTCCAGCAGGTTGCGTGCGTACAGCGCCGAAGCGTCAGCCGCCACGGCGCCGGCCAGGTTGGTCGGGCCGACGATGGTCACGCCATTCTCGACGACCACCTGATCGGCCACGGTCAGCGGGCAGTTGCCACCCTGAGCCGCCGCGAGGTCGATGACTACCGAACCCGGCTTCATCTGCGCCACGGTTTCCGCGCTCAACAGGGTTGGTGCCTTGCGGCCCGGAATCAGTGCGGTGGTGATGACAATGTCAGCCTGCTTGGCGCGTTCGTGTACGGCCGCGGCCTGGCGCTGCATCCAGCTGGCCGGCATCGGGCGGGCGTAACCGCCGACACCGACGGCGCATTCACGCTCTTCATCGGTCTCGTAAGGTACGTCGACGAACTTGGCGCCGAGGGATTCGATCTGCTCTTTCACCGCCGGGCGCACGTCAGATGCTTCGATCACCGCCCCCAGGCGTTTCGCCGTGGCGATGGCCTGCAAACCGGCCACGCCGGCACCGAGGATCAGCACGCGCGCCGCTTTCACAGTGCCCGCGGCGGTCATCAGCATTGGCATGAAGCGCGGATAGTAGTGCGCGGCCAGCAACACGGCTTTATAACCGGCGATGTTGGCTTGCGAGGACAGCACATCCAGGCTTTGGGCGCGGGAGGTGCGCGGCGCCGCCTCCAGGGCAAAGGCGGTAATCCCGCACTCGGCCAGCTTGGCGATGGTTTCGTTGCTGAACGGGTTGAGCATCCCCACCACAACGGTGCCGCTTTTAATCAGCGCCAGCTCGCTGTCGCTGGGCGCGACCACCTTCAAAATCAGCTCTGCACCAAACGCGTCATTGGCACTGCCAATGCTTGCGCCTGCCGCTTCATAGGCACTGTCGACTACGCTGGCATTAACGCCGGCGCCGCTTTGTACAGTGACCTTATGACCCTGGCTGATCAGCTTCTTGATGGTTTCCGGGGTTGCAGCAACCCGTGTTTCACCGGTCTGGGTTTCGAGAGGAACACCAATGTGCACGTCAAATCTCCTGCGTGATCTTATTGAGTAAACCCATGCACTACGGATGGTGCGGCTGGGGCGGCCGATCAGCACGATCCCGCCAAATCAGGGCGGGGCGCGGCATTTTGCAGGCGAACTTTGTGCCCTTCAAGGGATTATGACGGGTGACGGAAAATTAACTACAAGTCACCCCGTGACCGAATGTCGCAACCAACCGGCTCAATCCCTTGCAGACCGTGCTTTGCGAGGATTCTGGCCGAAATTGAAGAATTTACACATCGGCCGTATGAATGATGCGGCATCGCTTCGAAATAGTGGCGCAAAGCCGCGTGGTCAGCCGCGTGTGGGACGTTTGTACGACTTATCGATACAGTTTGCTGGTATGCGACAAATACGTATATCTGTAGGGCTTTGATTTAGCTGACTACGGGGTCAAGTAACGTTGAATAACCTTTATCCCTCTAGGCTGTAGCTGTGTGCCTGATTTACCAGCCAGTCACGAAATGCCCTTAAGGATGCGGATTCGACCTTCCGCTCAGGAATCATCAGGTAATAAGCCTTGATGCTGGATAGTGCTTGCGGGTTGGCGATCACCAGGCGTTTCTCTTTCAACTCCCTTTGAATCAGGAACGGTGGAATCAGCGCAATGCCCATGTCGTGCATGGCCGCTTGGGCGAGCATGGAGAATAGCTCGTAGCGGGGGCCTGTCATGTCTCGCGGGACATTCAGGTGTTGGGAGTCGAACCATTGGCGCCAGGCATAGGGGCGGGTGGTTTGTTGCAGAAGAGGTAAGTCGGCGATTTCGCCGGGCGTCAGACTGGTCTTGTTTCCGAGCAGGTTGGGGCTGCAAACGGGCATTGGATTTTCACCCATCAGCCTGTGGGATTCTGTACCCGACCAATCCGCGTCACCGAAGTAGATGGCGGCATCAAAATCAGTGTCGGCGAACAGGAACGGGCGCGTGCGGTTGGTCAGGTTGACCGTCACTTCCGGGTGCTTTTGCTGGAAGTCCTTGAGTCGCGGCAGTAGCCATTGGGTGCCGAAGGTCGGAACGACGGCCAATTCGATCACGTTGGTGCCTTGCTGGCCCATGACTGACAAGGTGTCGCGCTCAACCGCATCGAGTTGGGTAGCTACTCGACGGCTGTAGGAGAGTCCGGCTTCCGTCAGCTTGACCCCGCGCCGCGAGCGCCGGAACAGTTCCACACTGAGGAACTCTTCAAGGCTGGCGATCTGTCGGCAAATCGCCCCTTGGGTCAGCGAAAGTTCCTGGGCGGCCTTTGTGAAGCTCTCGTGGCGCGCCGCTGCCTCAAAGCTGATCAGGGCTGTGGTGCTGGGTATCTTTCTGCGCATGTACGTCAACCTCACTAATACATCGCATAAAGGCTCTTTCGCGACGTTTCGGAGTGAGAAATTAGCACAACAGTATGCGAAATCCTCGTTTGCCGTAGTGCCGATCCGGGCCTAGGATCAGTCCACGTTATTTGACCCGATTCGAGAGGACACACTCATGGGCGGTAAAGCTAGCTTCAACTGGATCGATCCCCTGCTGCTGGATCAACAGCTCACTGAAGAAGAACGCATGATTCGCGACACAGCTGCGCAGTTTGCTCAGCAGAGCCTTGCGCCGCGCATTCTTGAAGCTTTCCGTCATGAGAAGACCGATCCGGCGATCTTCCGCGAAATGGGCGAGATCGGTCTGTTGGGCGCAACCATCCCCGAGCAGTACGGTGGCAGCGGCCTGAACTATGTCAGCTACGGCCTGATCGCCCGTGAAGTCGAGCGTATCGACTCCGGCTATCGCTCGATGATGAGCGTGCAGTCCTCGCTGGTGATGGTGCCAATCAATGAATTCGGTACCGAAGCGCAGAAGCAAAAGTACCTGCCGAAACTGGCGTCGGGCGAGTGGATCGGTTGCTTCGGCCTGACCGAGCCTAACCACGGCTCTGACCCGGGCGCGATGATCAGTCGTGCGCGCAAAGTCGAAGGCGGCTACAGCCTCACCGGCAGCAAGATGTGGATCACCAACAGCCCGATCGCCGATGTGTTCGTGGTCTGGGCCAAGGACGATGCCGGTGACATTCGCGGCTTCGTTCTGGAGAAAGGCTGGAAAGGCCTGAGCGCTCCGGCGATTCACGGCAAGGTGGGCCTGCGGGCATCGATCACCGGTGAAATCGTGATGGACAACGTATTCGTTCCGGAAGAGAACATTTTCCCGGATGTCCGTGGCCTGAAAGGTCCTTTCACTTGCCTCAACTCGGCACGTTACGGCATCTCCTGGGGTGCGCTGGGTGCAGCCGAGTTCTGCTGGCACACCGCTCGCCAGTACACCCTGGATCGTCAACAGTTCGGTCGCCCGCTGGCCGCCACTCAGTTGATCCAGAAGAAGCTGGCCGACATGCAGACTGAAATCACCATGGCGCTGCAAGGCTGCCTGCGTCTGGGTCGCATGAAGGACGAAGGGACCGCTGCAGTCGAAATTACCTCGATGATGAAGCGCAACTCTTGCGGCAAGTCCCTGGACATCGCGCGCATGGCTCGCGATATGTTGGGCGGCAACGGCATCTCCGATGAATTCGGTGTTGCGCGTCACCTGGTCAACCTGGAAGTGGTGAACACCTATGAAGGTACGCACGACGTCCATGCACTGATCCTCGGTCGTGCGCAAACCGGCCTCCAGGCGTTCTATTAAGGAGAACGTCCATGGGCGCGCTATCGCATCTACGGGTACTGGATTTATCGCGGGTGCTGGCCGGGCCTTGGGCCGGGCAGATCCTGGCCGACCTTGGCGCGGAAGTGATCAAGGTCGAGCGTCCGGGTAACGGTGATGACACGCGCGC
>NZ_CM174451.1:117500-2482500 GCF_057837725.1 Pseudomonas sp. GL_091
ACGCCGAAAGACCAAGGTTTCCTGCGCAACGTTAATCGACGCAGGGTTAGTCGGTCCCTAAGGCGAGGCTGAAAAGCGTAGTCGATGGAAAACAGGTTAATATTCCTGTACTTCTGGTTATTGCGATGGAGGGACGGAGAAGGCTAGGCCAGCTTGGCGTTGGTTGTCCAAGTTTAAGGTGGTAGGCTGGAATCTTAGGTAAATCCGGGATTCCAAGGCCGAGAGCTGATGACGAGTGTTCCTTTGGAACACGAAGTGGTTGATGCCATGCTTCCAAGAAAAGCTTCTAAGCTTCAGGTAACCAGGAACCGTACCCCAAACCGACACAGGTGGTTGGGTAGAGAATACCAAGGCGCTTGAGAGAACTCGGGTGAAGGAACTAGGCAAAATGGCACCGTAACTTCGGGAGAAGGTGCGCCGGTGAGGGTGAAGGACTTGCTCCGTAAGCCCACGCCGGTCGAAGATACCAGGCCGCTGCGACTGTTTATTAAAAACACAGCACTCTGCAAACACGAAAGTGGACGTATAGGGTGTGACGCCTGCCCGGTGCCGGAAGGTTAATTGATGGGGTTAGCTAACGCGAAGCTCTTGATCGAAGCCCCGGTAAACGGCGGCCGTAACTATAACGGTCCTAAGGTAGCGAAATTCCTTGTCGGGTAAGTTCCGACCTGCACGAATGGCGTAACGATGGCGGCGCTGTCTCCACCCGAGACTCAGTGAAATTGAAATCGCTGTGAAGATGCAGTGTATCCGCGGCTAGACGGAAAGACCCCGTGAACCTTTACTATAGCTTTGCACTGGACTTTGAATTTGCTTGTGTAGGATAGGTGGGAGGCTTTGAAGCGTGGACGCCAGTTCGCGTGGAGCCAACCTTGAAATACCACCCTGGCAACTTTGAGGTTCTAACTCAGGTCCGTTATCCGGATCGAGGACAGTGTATGGTGGGTAGTTTGACTGGGGCGGTCTCCTCCTAAAGAGTAACGGAGGAGTACGAAGGTGCGCTCAGACCGGTCGGAAATCGGTCGTAGAGTATAAAGGCAAAAGCGCGCTTGACTGCGAGACAGACACGTCGAGCAGGTACGAAAGTAGGTCTTAGTGATCCGGTGGTTCTGTATGGAAGGGCCATCGCTCAACGGATAAAAGGTACTCCGGGGATAACAGGCTGATACCGCCCAAGAGTTCATATCGACGGCGGTGTTTGGCACCTCGATGTCGGCTCATCACATCCTGGGGCTGAAGCCGGTCCCAAGGGTATGGCTGTTCGCCATTTAAAGTGGTACGCGAGCTGGGTTTAGAACGTCGTGAGACAGTTCGGTCCCTATCTGCCGTGGACGTTTGAGATTTGAGAGGGGCTGCTCCTAGTACGAGAGGACCGGAGTGGACGAACCTCTGGTGTTCCGGTTGTCACGCCAGTGGCATTGCCGGGTAGCTATGTTCGGAAAAGATAACCGCTGAAAGCATCTAAGCGGGAAACTTGCCTCAAGATGAGATCTCACTGGGACCTTGAGTCCCCTGAAGGGCCGTCGAAGACTACGACGTTGATAGGTTGGGTGTGTAAGCGCTGTGAGGCGTTGAGCTAACCAATACTAATTGCCCGTGAGGCTTGACCATATAACACCCAAGCAATTTGACTACTCGAAAGAGCATCAGATTGCGGTGTGTGAAGACGAAAGAACCGAAAGTTCGAGAAACACACAAATCTATTACATACCCAATTTGCTGAAGCGAGGCCAGCTGGTCACGACTCAGTACCCGAATTTCTTGACGACCATAGAGCGTTGGAACCACCTGATCCCATCCCGAACTCAGCAGTGAAACGATGCATCGCCGATGGTAGTGTGGGGTTTCCCCATGTGAGAGTAGGTCATCGTCAAGATTAAATTCCGAAACCCCTATCTGCATCTGCAGGTAGGGGTTTTGTTTTAGTAGAAGTCACCAATTTTCACTGGCACGTTAAAGTTCTAACGGGCTGGTCACAGAATTTCTTGACGACCATAGAGCGTTGGAACCACCTGATCCCATCCCGAACTCAGCAGTGAAACGATGCATCGCCGATGGTAGTGTGGGGTTTCCCCATGTGAGAGTAGGTCATCGTCAAGATTGAATTCCAAAACCCCTGTCTGCTAACGCAGACAGGGGTTTTGTCGTTTCAGGGGTACTGAAAGCCCGTTGTGGAGCCTCTCCACAACGGGCTTTTCACGTCTTACGCAAACAGTTTCAGCACATTGTTCATCGCATCATCGGCAAACCCCTGTACGAAAGCCTTGAAGCCCGGCAGCGCCTCGGCGGCGCCCTGGGCCGGTTCGGCGATGATGGTCCATGTGGCTCGGGACTTGCCCGCATCCAGTGGTTCAACGCTCATCGCTGCCCACAGATTGGCCACACCCAGGGTGTTGTAGATAGTGGTCCAGGTCATGTGCCATGCCTGGTCGTCCCGGGAGTTGAGTTGCTCGACCACTAGGTTGCCGTCCTTGAAAAACTTTTTGCGCAGCGATGAAACGCCATCACCGGTCATTTCTATGTGCGACAGCGCCGGGATGAAGCGATCGAAGCCGGCAAAGTTACCGACTACGGCCCATACCTGCGCAGCATCGGCGGGCACGTCCACCGAGGACACCACGTGGCAGCCTTGAGGGTTTTTGATCAGGGTGTCGGGTTGCAGAGTACTCATGGTTTTGCTCCGTTTGGTTGAGTCAGATGAAATTGATTTCTTTGAGGTAGTCGCAGCCGCGACGCAGCAGCGCCGGGGACTTTTGCGGGTAGTGCGCGCCCATTAGCCGAACACCGGCCTGGGCGTTGTCGTGACCGATCATCGAGATATCGCCGATGTCCTCCTCGAAGCCGTTGAGGTAGAACCCCAGCACGCCGAACAACGCGTTGTCGCTGTCGACCCGATCCAGCTGCTGTTGCCAGTCGGCGACGCTGACCATCGCGAATTCGCGCCCTGCCTCGCGGAAGGACGCTACGTAGTTGTCCCAGCTCAGAGGCTCGGGGTTGTGCAGGTTGAACACCGCTTGTTCCGGTTGATAACGACTGGCGTGGAAGGCGATGAATCGGGCGAGAAAGTCCACCGGCATCAAGTCGAAGTTCAAGGCGAACTCCGGTACCTGGCCAAGCTGGATCGAGCCCTTGAGCATCAGCATCAGGCGATTCTTGTGCGGCTGGCACACACCCGTGAGGCTGTTGAAGCTGATGTTGCCGGGGCGGTAGAGATTGACCCGCACCCCAAGCTCCCGCGCCCGTTCAAGGATTCGCTCGCCGACCCATTTGGACAGGTTGTAGCCGTTCTTGATGTAGATCGGTGGTGTGGGGGCGGCCGGTAACTCAAGCACTCGGCCATCGGCGGATATCGTGCTGGAGGCCGAGAGCGTCGAGACGAAGTTGAAGATTTTTTTGCTGCGTCCTTCGCACAGGCGCAAACATTCGAAAATCGGCTCGACGTTGTCCCGGGCGAGCGACTCATAATCTTGGACGTGATTGACGTTGGCCGCGTTGTGCACCAGAGCGCCAAACTCCTGATCCAGTCGCTGGTAAACCTCAGCCGTCAAACCAAGTTCCGGCCGCGTGATGTCTGCCGCGTAAACCCGCACCCGGCTCATATCCAGATGCTCCAGACGGTTCTCCTGCAACGCCTGGGCAAAGCGCTCGTCCGCCGATTGCCCGTTGCCGTCGCGAACCAGGCAGGCGACTTCGCTGGCACCCCAAGCCAGTAACGCCTCCACGATGTGTACACCGACAAAACTGTTGGCACCGGTGACGATCACCTTATGCACATCGCCCATGCGGCTGACGGGCAGCGGCTGAACATCCAGTTCGCGGAAGACATCACGCATGGCCTGTTCGCTCAGCACTTCTTCGCTGCCGGAGCCGCGTACCAATGTCGCCAGTTTCTCGAGGGTGGGCAGTTCGATGAAACGGTTGATCGAGATGCTGCGCCCGAACTCTTCGCGCAGTCGCAGGAGCATGCGCGACAGCAGGATCGAGTGCCCGCCCAGATTGAAGAAGCTTTCGTCGGTGGAAATGTCGCTCGCCGGCAGCTCCAGCAATTCGGCCCAGATCTCCAGCAGCAGGGCCTCATCGGCACTGGCGGGCAGACGTCGTGGAGGGTACTCGGTGACGTTGAGCGGCAGCTCCAGAAGCGCTTTGCGGTCGACCTTGCCATTGCTGGCGTAGGGCATGCCTGCCAGCTCGGTCCATGCAACGGGGAGCATGTAGTCCGGCAGGTGCTGTTTCGCGTGGGCCCTCAAGGATTGGCGAGCGGTGCCGGGGAGGTCTTCCCGGGGTTGGGCAAGGAAAGCCAGAATCCGCCGCTGGCTATCGATGACCACGGCAACCTGGCGGTACAACTGGCTGTCGCGCAGGCAGCGCTCAATCTCTTCCGGTTCGACCCGCAAGCCACGAATCTTCACCTGATGATCACGCCGACCGCATAGTTCGATCCCTTCCGCCGTCCACTTCGCCATGTCCCCGGTGCGATAGACACGCAGGGTCAGGCCATCAGGCAAGTTCAGGTCCAGATAGCGCTCAGCGGTTTGCTGCGGGTTGTTCAGGTAACCCAGGCACACACCCGGGCCAGCGATGTACAACTCGCCGACCGTCTGTTCGGCCACCGGTTGAAAGTCGTCATCGAGAATCAACACCTGGCTGTTGGCGATTGGAGCGCCCAGCGAGCGGTTGTTGTCGCCTGCCTGGAGTTTGCGCGCGGTAATCAGCACCGTGGCTTCGGTGGGCCCGTAGAGGTTGTAGAGCTTGCCCTGGCGGCTCAGTTGCTCGATGACCCACGGCTCGCAGACATCGCCGCCGGTCATTACATGATCCAGGCACTGCAATTGCTCCAGTGGCAGGATGCTCAACAAGGCCGGCGGCAAAAAGGCGTGGCTCAGTTGCCGATGACGAATCAGTTCCACCAGTTGCAGGGGATCGCGGCGTTGGTCATCGCCGGGCACGATCAGTTCCGCGCCCTGCAACAGGGTGGGGAAGATGTCGATCAGTGATGAGTCGAAACTCAACGAAGAAAACTGCAACACCCGGCTCTGTCCGGTCAGTTGCACATAGTCGGCGTACCAGTGGGTGAAGTGCGCGAGGTTGGCCTGGCTGAGTAGCACGCCCTTCGGATGGCCGGTGGTACCCGAGGTGTAGAGCGCCATGCAGGGCGCATCGAGGTCGGGGCGTTGGCGCATCAACGGTTGAGTGAGGTCTGCTTCATGGGCGCCGATACTGCTGATGTCCAGCCCTGGCATCTCGCTCGCCAGGGGATGCTCGCCGTCATGCAGCAACAACACCGCGCCGGCATTCGACAGGATGTACTGCTGACGTTGCAACGGATGGCTCGGCTCCAGCGGCAAGTACACCGCGCCGCTGCCCAGGATCGCCAGGATTCCAGCATACAGCGCACTGCATTTGGGCAGGCAGATCCCGATGACGACCTGGCCTTGATGCTGATCCAGCAGCGGTCGCAGACGTTGCTGGATGGCGCGGCTGTGGGCGTGCAACTGGCGATAGTCGAGGGTGTTGCCGCGATGCTCAAGGCCGGATGGTCGGCGCCCTGGATGCATTGTTGTTCCAGCCTCTCGATCATCGGCGTTTGCGCGAGTTGCTGCAGTCGTCGGTCGGCGGTGGCATTGAGACGATGCACGAACGCGAGGCTGTCCAGGAACCGCAGGCTTTCGATGCGCTCGAAGCGGACAGGTACGACGGGTTCGGCGAGCCGCAAATAGTCGGCATCACGCGAGTAGCGGCTGACCAGCAGCGCCACGTGGTCAACCAGTGCTGTCATGGCCTGCATACGCAACGCCTGGCCGTTGCCCGACGGTTCATCGGCAATTGGGACATGAGTCAGCAGCGTTGAGCCATGGCAGCACAACACGTCCAGCGATGGCAGGCCGGACGCCTGCGGCAGGCCAAGGCCCAATTGCAATGTCAGTCGTGGCGCCTGACAGGTGAACGGAAGCGACGTGCCATCGTCGATCAGTAGATCCGCAGGCCCCGGCATTTCGTCGAGTGCGGATATCCGCGACAGTGAATGACCGTGTTGTTCGAGTTCCAGCGCCAGGTCGGTCAGGGCCTGGCTTTGTCCGCTGAGCAAGATGTCGAGACGTCTCATGATGGGCTCCTCGTCAAACCAGGTAGTCGCTGAGGGCGGTTTGTACGCACAGCGAATCGAGCAGCGAACTGCTGTGGAAAAACCGCACAATGTTGGCCACTAGCGGGTGATGGCGATTGATCGGGAAGGCCAGTGCCGACACTTCGTTCTTGAGGGCGTAGCGCGTCGCGTTGTTGATCTGCAGTGCGTCGATCAGGCGGAAGTCGAAGGATTTCTGGATGTCGTTGGTCAGGTAATGAGCAATGAACACCGGCAGGATCTGCGCGATGCACTGGCGGTCGTCTGCACTTGCGGTATGCCAGTAGATGCGTACCAGCCGCGCCCAAAAACCGGAGTGACGCCCCTCGTCCAGCAAGTGATCGGCCATCAGGCCCTTGATCGATTGCTTGACCGTGTCGTCCTTGGCGAACGCGGCGACATCACCGGTCACCGTGTTTTCAGCGATGGCCACGCAGATCAGTTCTACAGCGTTACGCAGGTGCTCCGGTGCGAGCGCCACGGCCGCTGGTATCGCCCGGCTCAGCTCGATCTCATCCGGCAACTCAATGGGGGTGATGCCGGTCATGGCGATGGTCTGTTGCATGAAATCCATCGCCACCAGTGCGTGGTAATCCTCGTCCACCACCACAGTCATGGCGTCGTAGCGGCAGGCGAACGGAAACTCGACCGCGAAGCGATTCTTGGCGATGCTGCGGGCGGTTTTGTCGACGATCTCGGTTTCGAAAATCACCACATCGTTGATGAACTTGTAGAGCGTCTGCACCTGGGCGAAGTCGCGTTGTTCCGGGCATGCGCGCAGAAAGGTTTCGCTCAGCACCAGCGGTTGGCGGCTCAAGGGGTAGATCAGCTTGTCGTCGTTCTCCAGCACGCGGCGCGGGCGGGTGCGGATGGTCGCTCGGCTCTCCCAGGCGTCGGCGAAAGATTGGTAGTCGGCGGCGTTCATGCGCTCACCTCCAGGACGGATTGGTTCATGCTCAGGCGCAACCCGTCCCACAGGGCGATGCGATTTTCCACGGCAGCGATGGCACTGGCATACACGTCTTCCTGCCGTTGCGGGTCGCTATCGACCAGTCGCGACAGGAGCTTTTCCGCTGCCGGGCCGTGGTCCTCGGAATCGACCTCAATGTGCCGTTCGAGGTAGTACCGGAAAGTCGGCGCCTGCTCGATGCCGATGCCCCAATCGTCGAGGATGCGTTGGAACATCTGCGGGATAACGCTCTCGCGACCGTGCAGAAACGCCGCCGCTACACTGTGACTCGGCGCATGCAGTGCTGTGTGCAGCGTATGGCGAACGAAATCTGCGGCCGCCGGATCGACGTTGACGCTCTGCAAGGCCACGTCGTAACTCACGCCTTCTTGTTGCAGGGCCACGAAGCGTTCGATGGCAATGGTGCAGGCGCCGACTTCGCGCATTGCATCCAGGTACAACTCGAAGTGGCTGTAGTGGCCCTGGGCCGGGCAATCATCCGACTCTTCACCCAGTACGATCTCGTTGATCAACCGCGCGGCCTGAGGATCCGGCGGTGGCAGCCAGGGCAGTCGCACGCAGGTCAGCTCCTGTTGCAGGCGCTTGGTCAGCGACATGAAGTCCCATACGGCAAACACGTGGGTTTCCATGAAGCGTCGCAGGACGGGCAGCGAATGTATTTCAGAGAAAATCGGGTGTTCGCTAAGTTCGGATTTTTTTTGAACCAGACGTTCTTTAGTTGGTTTCATGGATGAGCCTGTAAATGATCTGAGGTGAGAAGTAATCAAGCACTGAAGTTCGCTGAAGGTTTTCTCCTGACGAACGGGTACCTCAAACTGATTGATCTTTTTCAGTGCCATGGATGCCGAGTGGCTGAGGCGTTGTAGCCGTTTGTGGCTGACGGCGAAGAAAAACTAATACACATATAAAGTGTTGATCAAGTTGTTTCGGTATTATTTTAATAATCAACTTTTTTGAAGATGAGAAGTTTCAATAAGACTTTTTGCATAAGTTTTATTTTGGCGTAGTTACTCCTTCCGGCTTATATAAGTCAGAATTGAATAAAGAGTGAATGCCTCACTCGAAGTAACTTTTTACGGGCGTCGTTGGGGGTGTCTGAGGGAGTGGAAGCGGGTCGCGAGTGATGCCGATCCTTCCGTTCCCGTGATGAGGCTCCTTCCTTCGCTTCTGGGGGCAGGGACTGCTCCATTCGCACGGAGTGTCACCCGTTATTTGTCCTGGTTATCCAGAGTGGGCGTAAATCGAGGTGGCCGCCATTACTGAGGCATCACGCAAACGTTGCAACGGTCGGGTTTAAGGCGGCGGGTCGTTGGGGCGCGGCATGGCGCCGCAAGGGCGGTGTGGTACGGGGGCGGGGGATTTGTAATCAAATTATTCGCGGAGCATTTTTTTGTGGGGGGGGGAATGCGCGGCAAGCGAGGTGAACCCTTCGGTACGTTCCTCGGGCTTGCCGTCGCGGACTACTTCGACCTGTTCCTGGCCTGGACTTCAGGGCTATTGAGGTAGCGCGTAATGACCTCGACCCCTCGGTTCAGGTGATGTTCAAGCAGCTTCACGGAGCGTTCGACGTCCCGGTCTTCGGCGGCCCGCAACAGTGCCCGATGGTCGTCCTGGGAGAGTTTGCCCAGGCCCATGGCTTCCAGGTTGAAACGCAGGAACCGCTCTTCTTCGATCAGGCCGTCTTCGACCAGATTCAACAGCCGGCGATTGGGTGCCTGGCTGTAAAGCGCCATGTGGAACAGGCGATTGAGCCGGCCAATTTCGGTGTAGTCGCTTTCCGTTTCCAGCTGGTCGATGTGACGGGCAGCCTGTTCGAGATCTTCGTCCCGGAGCAGTGGCACCGAGAGACGCAGGGCTTCGGATTCCAGCAGGATGCGCAGCGCATAGGTTTCCACGGCGTCGCCCTGGACCAGTGGCGCAACCACGGCGCCCTTATGGGCAATCACGTTGAGCAACGATTGTGCTTCGAGCTGGCGCAAGGCTTCGCGTACGGGCATGCGGCTGACGCCGAACAGGTCGGCGAGGTCTTGCTGGCGCAGGGCCGCACCGCAAGGAATGCGCCCGTCGAGTATGGCCGCGCGCAGGGTTTCTTCGATCACCGAGCGTGCCATATGAGCGGGAATCGGCCCGTTGACCTTGATACTGCTGAGAGGGTTGGGCTTTTGTGTCACTAAACGCACCCTGATTGATGGAATTTTTTTGGATCCAAGTGACCCTAGTAACTGACTGACGGCTTGTCAAACAAGCTCACGTCTGTCTTTCTTGCAGTTTAGCGCGCCGCCGGTGATCTCACTGTGCCATTGTCTTTTCCCGGTCTAACCTTCACCATTCAAACGACTCCCTCCTGCCTATCCAGGATGCCTCGCATTGGCGGCAAGTTTAACGATCCCCCGGATTTTACGCTGGCTGTGCAGCGCATTGTTGCTGACTGGCGTGATGCTGGGCAGCTTGAGCGCCGATTGGGATTTTTCCCTGATCAGCCGACGGGCGCAGGCATTGTATGGACCTTTGGGAGAGGGTCAGCAACGCATTAATGATTGGCAATACTTGCTGACCAGTCAGAAGCAGCTCGGCGAGCTGGAACAACTCAATGTGGTCAATCGCTTCTTCAACACACAGCTGCGATACGTCGAAGACATCAACCTGTGGCACGAAGTCGACTACTGGGAAACCCCGATCGAAGCCCTCTGGAAAGGCGCTGGCGACTGTGAAGACTACGCTATTGCCAAGTACTTCAGCCTGCGTCACCTCGGTGTAGCCAGTGAAAAGCTGCGTATCACCTATGTCAAGGCGCTGACGCAGAACCGCGCGCACATGGTGCTGACCTATTACTCGAGTCCGGAGGCCGAGCCCCTGGTGCTCGACAGCCTGATTGATGCAATCAAGCCGGCCAGCCAGCGAAAGGATTTGCTGCCGGTCTACTCTTTCAATGCAGAAGGGTTGTGGCTGCCAGGTGCCAAGGGCAATAAAAAGGTCGGCGATACCAAACGCCTTTCGCGTTGGCAGGATGTGTTGAAAAAAATGCAGGCCGAAGGATTCCCGGTCGAGACGACTAACTAGGAGCACACGCTCAGATGTCTTTGTTCAAACAGCTGTTGATTGCTATCTGTCTGTTCCTGGTGGTCGCCTTCACCGGCAGTTTCATGGTCAGTCTGGAGAGCTCGCGCACTCAGTACGTCAACCAGTTGCGCTCCCATGCCCAGGACGCCGCGACGGCGCTGGCGCTTTCCCTGACACCGAACATCGACGACCCGGCGATGGTCGAGTTGCTGGTCAGCTCGATTTTCGACAGCGGTTACTACGCGAGCATCCGCGTGGTCGATCTGAAGACCGACCAGACCCTGGTCGAGCGCACGGGCATTCCGGCGGTGAACAACGTTCCGGGCTGGTTCGTCAAATTGATCGGCCTGGAGCCCGCCGGTGGTGATGCGATCGTCAGCCGTGGCTGGGAACAGGCTGCCCGGGTCGAGGTGGTCAGCCACCCGATGTTCGCGCTAGCCAAGTTGTGGCAAAGCGCTTTGGGCAGCCTGGGCTGGTTGTTGCTATGTGGCGCGGTCAGTGCGGTACTCGGTGCGCTGTTGCTGCGTCAGCAATTGAGGCCGCTGGATTACATGGTCCAGCAATCCCACGCCATCGCCCGACGGGAATTCCTCAGCCTGCCGGAACTGCCGCGCACTCCCGAACTTCGCCGGGTAGTGCAGGCCATGAACCAGATGGTCGAGAAGCTCAAGGCGCTGTTCCAGGAGCAGGCCGAGCGCAGTGAAAAACTACGGGTCGAGTCCTATCAGGATTCGTTGACCGGGTTGGCCAACCGGCGTTATTTCGAGATGCAACTGAATGCGCGGGTGAGCAACCCGGAGCAGGCCAGTTCCGGTTATCTGCTGCTGTTGCGGGTCAAGGATCTGGCCGGTCTCAATCAGCGTCTCGGTGGTCAGCGCACTGATGAAGTACTCAAAGCCGTCGGTGAGCAACTGTCTCGCGAGTGCGTCAAATACCCGGAAACCCAGAACCTGGTCACCCGTATCCGTGGCGGCGAATTTGCCGTACTGGCACCGGGGCTGGTGCGGGCAGAAGCGCTGCAACTGGCACAGAACCTCGACAGTGCCTTGGCCAGTCTTCACGCTACCGGCGCCACCGATGTGGCTGCCGTGGCATCTATCGGCCTGGCGCCTTTTGCTCACGGCGATTCACCGCAAACCGTGCTCAGCCTCGGCGATCAGGCGCTGGCGCAGGCCGAAGGCCAGGGCGAGCAGAACTGGGCCTGTATCGAACACAGCCTCTCGGCCCGTGTCGGCGACGATCACCACGCCTGGCATCTGATGCTCGACCAGGCTCTGACGCAGCGACGTTTCGAGCTGTATTTCCAGCCGGTAGTCGCCGCCCAGGACACACAACTGGTACTGCATTACAAAGTACTGTCGCGACTGCTCGACGAACACGGCCAGACCATCCCCGCCGGGCGTTTTCTGCCTTGGCTGGAGCGCTTCGGCTGGACTGCGCGTCTGGATCGGCTGATGCTTGAGCGGGTGCTGGAGCAAATGAACGGGCATGAGGCGTCGCTGGCACTGAATCTGTCGTCGGCCACCCTGGCCGACCCGCAAGCGCAAAACAAAATCTTCGAGATATTGCGTGCGCATTCCAACCTCGGCCCGCGTCTGACCCTGGAGATTGGCGAAGAGCAACTGCCTGACCAGGCGGTGCTGGAACAACTGACCCAGCGCCTGCGTGAGCTTGGCTTCTCCCTGAGCCTGCAACGTTTTGGTGGACGCTTCAGCATGATCGGCAACCTGGCACGGCTGGGGCTGGCGTACTTGAAGATCGACGGCAGCTATATTCGGGCCATTGACCTGGAGAGTGATAAACGCCTGTTCATCGAGGCGATCCAGCGAGCGGCGCACAGCATTGATTTGCCGCTGATTGCCGAGCGGGTCGAGACTGAAGGCGAGTTGTCGGTGATTCGCGAGATGGGGCTATACGGTGTGCAAGGCCAGTTGTTCGGCGAGCCCAAGCCCTGGAAGTAACTCTTTAGAGCTGGGTTGCCCGCGATGAGGCTGGAACAGTCACTGAAGATCAATGATCAGATCAACCCGCTTTCATCCTCATCGATCAACTGACTCAACCCACCCAACGCCTCACGCGCCTGGGTCCGGTCCATCAGTTTGGCCTGGGCCGCCATCGGCAGGTCGGTGACGCGGATCACGCCTTTCTGGGTCAGCACCTGAATCAAGTCATCGAGTACCCGGATCATTTCCAGGTCACTTTGCTTGAGCTGTTTGAGGCTGTTCTCCACAGCCGCGTTGGCAAACCAGGCCTGGATCTCATGATTGTCGGCCGGCAGCGTTTCCGTGGCCTCGGCGTAGGCGGCGGGTTCCACGCGTACCAACAGGCCCTGCGCATCGCGTTGCACGTAAAACATTGAGCACCCCTCGGATTTGAGCCAGCGTCGTGCTGTCAGCAGCATAGGTCAACTGCACGCCAGTATGTGGCGCAGCGACGAATTCGTCACCGGGCAGTGGCCGCAAACGTGACGGCCGCCCCATAAGGGCGGCCGTTTTCGTGCATCAGCTGTTGTTGTGATCGACTTTGATGGTCGGGTCGCTACCGGCAATCAGGTTGTGCAGGTTGGCGCTCGACCAGCTGTTGCCTTCCAGCTTGATCGTCACGTCCGGCGTGGCGGCGGCCGCGTTGCCCGAGTTGAACTGGCCGGCCGAGCTGACTTGCAGCGACGACACACCATCGACCGTGGTGATCTTCAGGAAGTTGTCGATGGTGCTGCCGGTTTCGCCCTGCAACAGATCGCGCAGGTCGATCCGGTCGCCTTCGCTGGCCTTGAAGTCCTTGATCACATCGTTGCCGGTGTCGCCCGCTTTCCAGACGAAGGTGTCACCGCCGGAACCACCGATCAGGATGTCGTTGCCCTGTCCGCCCATCAGCGTGTCGTTGCCGGTGCCGCCGAGCAGGATGTCATTGCCCTTGCCACCGTCGAGGGAGTCGTTTCCGCCCGAGCCGAACAGGATGTCATTGCCCGCACCGCCCAGCAGGCTGTCGTTGCCATCATGGGCACCGGACACATCGAACGCGGTGTAATGCTCGGTGATGTACTGGTGCACGTTGCTGGTGGTGACTTTGTTGGCGTCCACGCCGGTTTGCTGTGCCACGAAGGCTTGCATCGCCTGGTAACCCTCGCCGGCAATGCCGTTGAAACTCACCAGGTCGCCGAACAGGATGTCGTTGCCGTCGCCACCGCTGACCGTGTCGTTGCCCGGCATCGTCGCTTCGGTGTGGCCGATGATCGAGTTGGCCAGATCCTTCGGATCGATGTTGGTTTGTGGCGTTTGATCCGAGTCGTACGGCTTCAGGTCGTTGAGACTCACGTCGCTGTTGAGGCCAATGGCCTCGACATTCGACAGGTTACTCAGCAGTGTAAAACTGTTGGTGGAGTTGCTGGTGGTGTTCCCTTCAGTGCTGTTGCCGTCGCCGTCACGACCCGAGAACTCGTAGGTGCCGTCGCCCTGGGCATGCAGATAGCCGAAGTCCTTGGATGACCAGTTATTGCCGTTGCCGTTGCCGTTCCCATTGCCATTGCCATTGCCGTTGCTGCTCTTGGTCCAGACCGTCACGTAGCCCGAGGCGGTAATGTCGATCTGGTGCGTGCTGTCGGGGAACAGGCTGATCGCTTTACCCAACTGATAGTTGCTGGTGGTGATCAGGCTATCGAGTGTTGTGCTGCCATACAGGGTCGGGTTGGTCGACTCGCCGCTCTGGTAGTAAGTCGGCTTGCCGTCAGTAATGAAATACGTGAGGTTCTTCGCCCCGGTGTTGGCCACGGCGTCCGCACTCTGGAACCAGTTGGCCGTGGTTTTGAACACGTCCTCGTAGTTGGTGCCGCCGCCGGACGACATCGAGTCCAGAATCGCCTTCAACTGAGTCAGCGCATTCGGGTCATTGAGGTTCACCGACACCGACTTGTTGACCTGGGTGTCGAAGTCCACCAGGAAGATGTTCACCGTACCCGAGTTGCTGCCCAGGCTTTGCTTGAGGGTGTTGAACACCGACGTCAGCGAGTCCTTGGCCGAGTTGATCGACGAGGAACTCATACTGCCGGAACTGTCGACCATGAACGCGATGTTGTAGTTGGTGCCCGGCACCACGGTCAGGCCACCGATATCGGCAACGATGATGTCATTGCCGTCGGTGCCGGTGATGGTGTCATCGGCCGCGGTGGCGGTGACGGAGTTGTAGACCGCCGGGTACACGGTCACGGGAATCTGCGAAGTGTTGCTGGCCGAACCACCCAGGACCTCGGTGGAGGTCGAGGTCACGGTCAGGTTGAACTGGCCGTTGTAGTATGGGGGTGGAGTGACGGTCAGAGAGCCAAGGCTCCAGTCCGTCACGTTGGCCTCGCCATTGGACGCGGTGACCGTGAAGGTATGTCCCGCGCCGTCGGTGAGCACCGAGCCGACCGGCATGCCGCTGATCTTCAGGCTAAGGCTTTCCGAGCCGTCGGTGTCGGTCAGCGCGGTGGTGATGGCGGACAATTTCACACTGGTGCCTTCGGCGCCGGTGTTGAGTTTGTAACCGTCGTAGTAGCCTTCGCCATTGCTGCCGTGCAAGTCGGACACGGTCACGCCGGCATTCACCAGATCCGACACGCCGGTGTAAATCGGTACGCCGGCACTGCTCAGGTCGATCGGCGTGCTGCCATTGACCGACAGGTTGACGTCATAGCTGCCCGGGCCGGCCTGGTTGTGGTGGTAGATGTCCAGGGTGTAGTAGCCACTGGTGGTCGGGGTGAACGAACCATTGAGGTTGCCGCCCGCGCCCCACGTGATCGCGGCCACGTTCTTGCCGCCGATGGTCACCAACAGGCTGTCATCGCCAACACCACTGAAGGTGTAGGTCTTGCCGGCTTCGAGGTAGATCAGGCCGGAGGTTTTCGACGCCGTGCCGGCGGTCACACTACCGTCGGACTGCACGTTGGTCACAGTGCCCTTGGAGTTCGGTGTACCCGCGGCGTCGATCACGTTTTTCAGTGTGGTCGAGTCCACACCGTTGCCGCTGGTGCCCAGGCCCGACAGGTCGGTCCAGACTTCCTTGATCAGCCCGGTGGACTTCACGCTGTTGTCGGCAACGCTCAGGGTCGGTGCATCCGCCACCGGGGTGATGTCGATCTTGATCGTGCCGGTGTTGCCCAGGGCCTGGCCGTCGGTTGGCTGGAACTTGATCTGTGCGTAATCGGCCTGGTTGTTGCCCAGGCCGGTACCGCCATATCCGTCCACGCCCGACTCGTTGGCATCCGGCGTGAAGCGCAGTTTGCCAGCATCGATATCAGCCTTGCTGAACGTCTGGTTGGTGGCGACATCTTTCCAGGTCGAACCGTCCAGGTACTGCAGTTTGCCCTCGCCCGGCAGCTGGGTGATTTTCACTCCCAGGCTGGCGGCCGGACTGTCGACGTCGCTGACGCCGAAGGTCGACCAGCCGAGAACCAGAGACGTGTCTTCGGTGCCGGTGAGGTTGATTGGCGCTGCGACCGGTGCGTCATTGACCGCCACCACGTTGACCGTGGTGGTTGCGGTGTTGGAGTAGTTGCTGCCATCGGTCACCGTCACGGTGATGATGCGCGGCACGGTGCTCGGATCTTCACTGTTGTTGGTGAAGGTGATGTTCTTGATCTGCTGCATGTAGTCAGCGAGAGTCGCATTGCCCGACAGTGTCAGCGTGACCGAACCGTCCTGGCTGTTGGCATTGATGGTGATGCCATTGACGCTATTGCCCAGGTTCAGCGCGTCGCCTGGCTGACGGTTGGTCAGCACGATCGTTGCGCCAGTCAGCAGGGTGCTGTCCGGGTCGGTGATGCTCAGGTCGGTATCGCCGATCGACACGCCAGGACCGGCAGTGTTTTCGGTGAACGCCACTTTGTAATCGACCCCGGTGGCACCGCTGGAGTTGTTGGCGTCGAGGTCCAGCACTGGCGGTGCATCGTTGTCGATGATCGAAGTGCTGACGCTGCCGTTGGACGAGCTGATCGCCAGGTTCTCGAAGTTGCCACCGGTGGCCGAGTCGATCTTGACCACGAAGTTTTCGGTGCCTTCGGTGATCTTGTCATCAATGGTCGCGACGTCGAAGTTGGCGCTGCTGGCGCCCGCCGGGATCTTCACGGTGTACATACCGGTGAAGTCAGAACCGTCGGCGGCGGTACCGCTGTAGACGATTTTCAGCGTCACTTCGGTCTGGGCCGGATGAGTCAGGCTGACGGTGTAACTGGCGGTCTGGCCTTCGGTCACCGAGGTGCTGCCGCTGATGCTGACTTCGGTTTTGTCGATGGTGTCGGTAACGCTCGTGACAGCCGCTGCCGGGTCTTTCACCAGGCTTTCGAAGTTGCCGCCGGTGGCGTTGCTGATCGTTGCCTGGACGGTGCCGGCGTCGTTGTAGACGTCATCGGACGGCGCCGCAACGGTCACGGTGCCGGTGGTTTTGCCGGCTTCGATATTGATTACCGCGCCGTTGCTGAGGGTCACGGTCACCGGCGAGCCAGCGGCGTTGGTTAGTGTCGCGGTGTAGATGATTGATCCACCTTCAGCCACAGAACCGGTCGCGCTCAGCGACAGATTGGTAATGTCAGGAGTATCGGTGACTGTGGTGCTGACCAGGGTTTTGTCGGCGACCAGGTTCTCGTAATTACCACCAGTGACGTCGGTGATCGAGTTGGTCAGCGGAGCGTGGCCAGCTAGCGCGTCGTTCGGCGCGGTGGTGGAAACGGTGCCGGTGGTTTTACCGACTTCGATGGTGATGCTCTGGCCGTTAGCCAAATTCACGGTCACTGGCGAGCCGGTCACGGCTACACCGACGGTGGCGGTGTAGACGACAGTGCCGCCTTCTGCGGCCGAGCCGGTGGCGGTGAGCTTCACCGTGGTCGTGTCGACGGTGTCGGTGACGTTGGTCACGGCTGGCACGTTGCTCGACACCAGGTTCTCGAAGTTGCCACCGGTGGCGTTGCTGATCGTGGCCTGGACGGTGCCGGCGTCTTTGTAGACGTCGTCGGACGGGGCCGCAACGCTTACGGTGCCGGTGGTTTTACCAGCCTCGATGGTGATCACGGCGCCGTTCGACAGGGTCACGGTGACCGGTGAGCCAGCGGCATTGGTCAGGGTCGCGGTGTAGACAATCGAGCCACCTTCGGCCACGGATTCGGTCGTGCTCAGCGACAGGTTAGTGGTGTCGACGGTGTCGGTGACGGTAGTGCTGACCGGGGTTTTATCCGCGACCAGGTTTTCGTAATTACCGCCGCTGACGTCGGTGATCGAGTTGGTCAGTGGAGCGTGACCCGTCAACACGTCGTTCGGCGCGGTGGTGGACACGGTACCGGTGGTATGACCGACTTCGATGGTGATCGACTGGCCGTTGGCCAGGGTCACGGTCACTGGCGAGCCAGTCACAGCGGCACCAATAGTGGCGGTGTAGACAACGGTGCCGCCTTCTGCGGCCGAGCCGGTGGCGGTGAGCTTCACCGTGGTGGTGTCGACGGTGTCGGTGACGTTGGTCACGGCTGGCACGTTGCTCGACACCAGGTTCTCGAAGTTGCCACCGGTGGCGTTGCTGATCGTGGCCTGGACGGTGCCGGCGTCGTTGTAGACGTCATCGGACGGCGCCGCAACGGTCACGGTGCCGGTGGTTTTGCCGGCTTCGATGGTGATCACCGCGCCGTTGCTCAGGGTCACGGTCACCGGCGAGCCGGCGGCGTTGGTCAGGGTGGCGGTGTAAACAATCGAGCCGCCTTCGGCGACCGAGCTTGTGGCGCTCAGGCTGAGGTTGGTGGTGTCGACGGTATCGGTCAAAGTCGTGCTGACCGGGGTCTTGTCGGCGACCAGGTTCTCGTAATTGCCGCCAGTTACACCCGTGATCGAGTTGGTCAGCGGGGCGTGGCCAGTCAACACGTCGTTTGGCGCGATGATGGACACGGTGCCGGTGGTATGACCCACTTCGATGGTGATGCTCTGGCCGTTAGCCAACATCATGACGACAGGAGAACCGGTCACAGCGGCACCGACAGTGGCGGTGTAGACAACGGTGTCGCCTTCAGCCGCGGTTTCAGTCGCGGTGAGTTTCACGGTGGTGGTGTCGATAGTGTCGGTGACGTTGGTCACGGCTGGTACGTTGCTCGACACCAGATTCTCGAAATTGCCACCGGTGGCGGTCGAAATGGTCGCTTCGACTTTGCCGGCGTCTTTGTAGACGTCGTCTTTCGGCGCATCGACTGTCACGGTGCCGGTGGTTTTACCGGCTTCGATATTGATCACCGCGCCGTTCGACAAGGTGACGGTGACCGGCGAGCCAGCGGCATTGGTCAGAGTCGCGGTGTAGACAATCGAGCCACCTTCGGCCACGGATTCGGTCGCGCTCAGCGACAGGTTAGCGGTGTCGACGGTGTCGGTGACGGTGGTCGAAACCGGCGTTTTATCCGCCACCAAATTTTCGAAATTACCACCGCTGACGTCGGTGATTGAGTTGCTCAGCGGGGCGTGACCGCTCAATGCATCGTTCGGCGCAGTGGTAGTGGCGGTGCCAAAAGTCTTGCCCACTTCGATGGTGATGGTTTGACCATTAGCCAAAGTCACGATGACAGGCGAACCGGTGACGGCTGCTCCGACAGTGGCGGTGTAGGTGACGCTGCCACCTTCGGCCGCGGTTTCGCTCGCGGTGAGCTTCACCGTGGTGGTGTCGACGGTGTCGGTGACGTTGGTCACGGCTGGCGCGTTGCTCGACACCAGCTTCTCGAAGTTACCCCCGGTGGCGGTCGAAATGGTCGCTTCGACTTTTCCAGCATCTTTGTAAACGTCGTCCTTCGGCGCATCGACAGTCACGGTGCCGGTGGTTTTACCGGCTTCGATGGTGATCACAGCGCCGTTCGACAGGGTCACAGTCACCGGGGTACCGGCCGGATTGGTCAGCATCGCGGTGTAAATAATCGAGCCGCCCTCGGCCACAGAGTCAGTCGCGCTCAGGCTGAGGTCGGTGGTATCTGGAGTATCGGTGACGGTAGTGCTGACCGGCGTTTTGTCGGCCACCAGATTTTCGTAGTTACCACCGCTGACGTCGGTGATTGAGTTGCTCAGCGGGGCGTGACCGCTCAATGCATCGTTCGGCGCAGTGGTAGTGGCGGTGCCAAAAGTCTTGCCCACTTCGATGGTGATGGTTTGACCATTAGCCAACGTCACGACGACCGGCGAGCCGGTTACGGCTGCTCCGACGGTCGCGGTGTAAGTGACGACGCCGCCTTCGGCTGCTGTTTCGCTCGCTGTCAGTTTCACCGTCGAGGTATCGATGGTGTCGGTCACATCCGTCACCGCCGGAACTGTGCTCGGCACCAGGTTCTCGAAGTTGCCACCGGTGGCGGTCGAAATGGTCGCTTCGACTTTGCCGGCGTCCTGGTAGACGTCGTCTTTCGGCGCATCGACGGTTACGGTGCCGGTGGTTTTACCGGCCTCGATATTGATCACCGCGCCGTTGCTGAGGGTCACGGTCACCGGCGAGCCAGCGGCATTGGTCAGGGTGGCGGTGTAAACAATCGATCCACCCTCGGCCACGGAATCGGTCGCGCTGAGCGACAGGCTGGTGGTGTCGACGGTGTCAGTGACGGTGGTCGAAACCGGCGTTTTGTCGGCCACCAGATTCTCGTAATTACCGCCGCTGACGTCGGTGATCGAGTTGGTCAACGGAGCATGTCCGGTCAACACGTCGTTCGGCGCGGTGGTGGTGATAGTGCCGGTGGTATGACCGACTTCGATGGTGATGGTCTGGCCGTTGGCCAGGGTCACGATGACTGGGGAACCAGTTACAGCGGCCCCAACCGTCGCGGTATAGGTGACGGTGCCACCCTCAGCCACGGTTTCAGTCGCGGAGAGCTTAACGGTGGTCGTGTCGATGGTGTCAGTGACGTTGGTCACCGCCGGCACGTTGCTAGGCACCAGGTTTTCGAGATTGCCCCCGGTGGCGGTGGAAATGCTGACTTCGACTTTGCCGGCGTCCTGGTAGAAGTCGTCTTTCGGCGCATCGACGGTCACGGTGCCGGTGGTTTTACCGGCTTCGATGGTGATCACCGCGCCGTTCGACAAGGTGACGGTGACCGGTGAGCCAGCGGCATTGGTCAGGGTCGCGGTATAGACGATTGAACCACCTTCGGCCACAGAATCGCTGGCCGACAGGTTCAGGTTGGTGGTGTCAGTGGTTTCCGAAACGGCGGTGTCTGCCGACTTGCCATCGACCTCCAGTTTTTCAAAGTTGCCGCCCTTGGCGTCATCGATTGTCACGCTCAGGGAGCTGCCGCCAGCCAGCGGGCTGTTCGGCGCGACGAAGTTCACGGTGCCCGTGGTTTCACCGACAGCGATGGTGATGGTCTGGCCGTTGGAGAGTGTGACGACAACCGGTGAACCGGTCACCGGAGCTGCCACAGTCGCGGTGTAGACGACGGTTTCGCCTTCGGCGACGTTCGCCGTTGCCGTCAGCGACACGGTAGAGGTGTCGATGGTGTCGTTGACGGTGGTGACGGCCGGGGTGTTGCTGGTCACCAGGTTTTCGAAATCACCACCGGAGGCGCCTTTGATGGTCGCTTCAACAGTACCGGCATCCTTGTAGACGTCGTCCTTCGGCGCATCGACGGTCACGGTGCCAGTGGTTTTACCGGCTTCGATGGTGATCACGGCGCCGTTCGACAGGGTCACGGTGACTGGCGAACCGGCCGCATTGGTCAGCGTCGCGGTGTAGGTGATCTGGCCGCCTTCGTTGACCGAGTCAGTCGCGCTCAGCGACAGATTGGTGGTGTCGACGGTGTCGGTGACGGTAGTGCTGACCGGGGTTTTATCCGCGACCAGGTTCTCGTAATTACCGCCGCTCACGTCAGTGATCGAGTTGGTCAACGGCGCATGTCCGGTCAACACGTCATTCGGCGCGGCGGTGGTCACGGTGCCGGTGGTATGACCGACGTCGATGGTGATGGTCTGGCCGTTGGCCAGGGTCACGGTTACCGGGGAGCCGGTTACCGCTGCACCCACAGTGGCGGTGTAGGTGACGCTGCCACCTTCAGCCGCCGTTTCGGTGGCGCTGAGCTTAACGGTTGTGGTGTCGATGGTGTCGGTAACTTCAGTCACCGCTGGCACGCTGCTCGGTACCAGGTTCTCAAAGTTGCCACCGGTGGCGGTCGAAATGGTCGCTTCGACTTTGCCGGCGTCTTTGTAGACGTCGTCTTTCGGCGCATCGACGGTCACGGTGCCGATGGTTTTACCAGCCTCGATGGTGATCTCGGCGCCGTTCGACAGGGTCACAGTCACCGGCGAACCAGCGGCGTTGGTCAGCGTGGCGGTGTAGACGATCGAACCGCCTTCGGCCACGGAATCCGTCGCGCTGAGCGACAGATTGGTGGTGTCTGGAGTATCGGTCACGGTAGTGCTGACCGGAGTTTTGTCGGCCACCAGATTCTCGTAATTACCGCCGCTGACGTTGGTGATCGAGTTGCTCAGCGGCGCATGTCCGGTCAACACGTCGTTCGGCGCGGTGGTGGTGATAGTGCCGGTGGTGTGACCGACGTCGATGGTGATGCTCTGGCCGTTGGCCAACGTCACGACGACCGGCGAGTCGGTTACGGCTGCTCCGACAGTGGCGGTGTAAGTGACGCTGCCACCTTCAGCCGCTGTTTCAGTGGCGGTGAGCTTCACGGTGGTCGTGTCGATGGTGTCGGTAACTTCAGTCACTGCTGGTACGTTACTCGGCACCAGGTTCTCGAAATTGCCACCGGTGGCAGTCGAAATGGTTGCTTCGACTTTTCCAGCATCTTTGTAAACGTCGTCCTTCGGCGCATCGACAGTCACGGTGCCGGTGGTTTTACCGGCTTCGATGGTGATCACAGCGCCGTTCGACAGGGTGACGGTCACTGGTGAGCCAGCGGCGTTGGTCAGCGTCGCGGTGTAGACGATCGAGCCACCCTCGGCCACGGAGTCGGTCGCGCTCAGCGACAGATTGGTGGTGTCCGGAGTATCGGTGACGGTGGTGCTGACCGGCGTTTTGTCGGCCACCAGATTTTCGTAGTTGCCGCCGCTGACGTTAGTGATCGAGTTGGTCAGCGGAGCTTGACCGCTCAATACGTCGTTTGGCGCGGTGGTGGTCACTGTGCCGGTGGTTTGGCCGACGTCGATGGTGATCGACTGGCCGTTGGCCAGGGTCACGGTCAGCGGCGAACCGGTCACGGCTGCACCCACAGTGGCGGTGTAAGTGACGCTGCCACCTTCAGCCGCCGTTTCGGTGGCGCTGAGCTTAACGGTTGTGGTGTCGATGGTGTCGGTAACTTCAGTTACCGCCGGCACATCGCTTGGCACCAGGTTCTCGAAGTTGCCACCGGTGGCGGTCGAAATAGTTGCTTCGACTTTGCCGGCGTCCTGGTACACGTCGTCTTTTGGCGCATCGACGGTCACGGTGCCGGTGGTTTTGCCGGCTTCGATGGTGATTACGGCGCCGTTCGACAGGGTGACGGTGACCGGCGAACCGGCCGCGTTGGTCAAGGTGGCGGTGTAGACGATCGAACCGCCTTCGGCCACGGAATCCGTCGCGCTGAGCGACAGATTGGTGGTGTCGACGGTGTCGGTGACGGTAGTGCTGACCGGGGTTTTATCCGCGACCAGGTTTTCGTAATTACCGCCGCTCACGTCAGTGATCGAGTTGGTCAGCGGAGCATGTCCGGCCAGCACGTCGTTCGGCGCAGTGGTGCTGACGGTGCCGGTGGTGTGACCGACGTCGATGGTGATGCTCTGGCCGTTGGCCAACGTCACGACGACAGGCGAACCGGTTACAGGCGCCCCAACGGTGGCGGTGTAAGTAACGGTGCCGCCCTCGGCCACCGACGTATCCGCTGTCAGTTTCACGGTCGAGGTGTCGATGGTGTCGGTAACTTCAGTCACTGCTGGTACGTTGCTCGGCACCAGGTTCTCGAAGTTGCCACCGGTGGCGGTTGAAATGCTGACTTCGACTTTGCCGGCATCTTTGTAAACGTCATCGGCAGGCGCCGGAGCGGTCACTGTGCCGGTGGTTTTACCGGCTTCGATGGTGATTACGGCGCCGTTCGACAGGGTCACAGTCACTGGTGAGCCAGCGGCGTTGGTCAGCGTGGCGGTGTAGACGATCGAACCGCCCTCGGCCACGGAATCCGTCGCGCTCAGCGACAGGTTGGTGGAGTCGACGGTATCGGTCACCGAGGTGTCTGCCGACTTGCCATCGACCTCCAGTTTTTCAAAGTTGCCACCCTTGGCGTCGTCAATCTTGACGCTCAGGGAGTTACCACCCGCCAAGGCATCATCAGGCGTCACAACGCTCACGGAACCACTGCTGGCGCCTACCGCAATGGTGATGGTCTGGCCATTGGACAAGGTCACGACAACCGGCGACCCGGTGACTGGCGAAGTGACAGAAGCGGTATAAACCACAGTGCCGCCTTCGGCGATGGTCGGCGTGGCGGTCAGGCTGACCGTCGATGTGTCGATCGTGTCAGAGACATTGGTCACTGCAGGTGTCGAATCAGTGACCAGATTCTCGAAGTTGCCACCCGTAGCGTCCTTGATGGTGGCTTCGACCTTGCCGGCATCTTTATAGACGTCGTCGGCCGGGGCCGGGACGCTCACGCTGCCGGTGGTTGCGCCAGCTGCGATGGTGATGATCGCGCCGTTGCTCAGGGTCACCGTCACTGCTGTGCCAGCAGGATTGGTCAGGGTTGCGGTGTAAACAATCGACCCCCCTTCCGCCACGTCAGGGGAGGCCGACAGGCTCAGGCCGGTGTCGTCTTTTGAATCGGTAATGGTGGTCACCGCCGGCTGGGTGCTCGGGGTCAACTGTTCGAAGTTTCCGCCCGTGGTGCCGGTAATGGTGGTGCTGACGGTGCTGCCGTTGACATAAACGTCATTGGCCGGGGTCTCGACCACGACAGTACCGCTGGTCTTGCCGGCTTCAATGGTGATGGTCGAGCCGTTGGACAGGGTGACGGTCACCGGTGTTTGCGCCGGGTTGGTCAGCGTGGCGGTGTAGGTGATCTGCCCGCCTTCGGTGATGTTGCCAGTGGCGGTCAGGCTCAGCCCGGTGTTGTCCACGGAATCGGAAATGGTGGTCACGGCTGGCGTGATGTTTGGCACCAGGCTTTCGAAGTTGCCACCGGTGGTGCCGGTAATGGTGGTGCTGACGGTGCTGCCGTTGACATAGACGTCATTGGCCGGGGTCTCGACCACGACAGTACCGCTGGTCTTGCCGGCTTCAATGGTGATGGTCGAGCCGTTGGACAGGGTGACGGTCACCAGTGTTTGCGCCGGGTTGGTCAGGGTCGCGGTGTAGGTGATCTGGCCACCTTCGGTGACGGTGTTGCCGGCCGTCAGGGTGACCGTGGTGGTGTCGACGGTGTCGGTGACCTGAGTCACGGCCGGGGTAGTCGGCGGCGTCACGGTGATGCCGCTGCCGCCGCTGGTGCCGGTGACAGTTACTTCGATCTGGGGCGCGTCGTTATAAACAGTGTCGTTCGCAGCCAGTGGCACGTTGACGGTGCCGGTGGTCGAGCCTGCGGGAATCACGATCACTGCGCCGTTGGACAGCGTCACAGTCAGGTCGATCAGCGGTGCCTGGGTCAGGGTCGCGGTGTACACCAGCACGCCACCGGCTTCGGTGATGGTTGGCGTGGCGCTGAGGCTCAGGGTCGAGTCACGCAGGGTGTTGGCGGTGGTGTTGGTGGTCTGGCCGCCGGTGGTGTCCTGAGTGGTTTGCGCAGCAGAGTTGATGCCCGCGGTCGGGAAGCCGATGGTCGGGTCGACGCGGCCAGCGGTCGCGTCGAGCATCACGAAGCTGTGACCGCCACCGGCGGCACCACCAGAGCCCGCCGCCGTCGGACCCGCAGCGGTGGCTTCAAGGTCTTTGGTCGGGTCGGCACCGGCGGCAATGGCTTGTTGCAGCTCTTCTACCGATGGCGCGGCTTGTGCTGTGGCGGCTGCCAGATCAGTGCCGGAGTCCGGGGCGTCAGCGCTCCACTGGGTGTCACGGCCCAGATCGAGGGTGCGGCCATCGGCCAGTTCCAGGGACACGGCACCGGAAAGGCCAGTGTCGATCTGGTCACCGGCGAACAGCTTGTCGCCTTCAACGAGAACACGGCGGACGCCCTCGGGGGACACCACGAAAACCTGACCGACAATGCTTTTGACGATGGCAACAACACTGCTCATTGAAGACTCTCCGGGGTGTCACGTTCAGTTGACTTCCATAGACCTGATGGCGTTTGCGCCGACCAGTCTGGACTTGCATTGCAAAATGGATGCACAAGTTTGACGCATTATTTCGTCAATAATTTGGCTATGATTTTTCGCTATTAACTTTATGCCAAACTATTGACCTTCTGCAGGTCATCCTAAACAATCGTCCCAGTAATGTCACATTGATATTTCAGTGGTGACCTGTCCTCGGTATGTGATCCAGTTCCGCTTTTGAACTTTCCGACATACGGTCATTCCGCTTGCGATCTTCCGACGCAGCACGTTCTTTTGCTGTGATTCAAGACAAGAAGTTCTGGGAAATTTCTACAATGCGTTCGCCTTTGTTCATGGCTATACCTTTCGCCCTCGTCGCGTCTTTTGTTCAGGCGCAATCCTTGCCAGACGCCATGCAACAAGCGCTGGATGTCCATCCGGAGGTCCAGGCAGGCGTCAACAGCCGATTGGCTGCGGACTATCAGTTGAAGGCTGCGAAAGGTGGATACCTGCCACGGGTCGACCTGCTGGGTGGTTACGGTCGTGAAGGCACCGATAGTGTGACGACGCGCACGGACAGCAGCAGCAACAAGCACTGGGAAACCCTGAATCGCAGTGAGTCCAGTTTGCGACTGACCCAAATGGTTTTTGACGGTTTTGCGACGTCCAGCGAAGTAGGGCGTCAACAAGCCGCCGTCAACTCCCGCGCCTATTCGCTGCTGAGTACTTCCGAGCGTACCGGGCT
This sequence comes from Pseudomonas sp. GL_091, assembly GCF_057837725.1. Classification (NCBI taxonomy): domain Bacteria; kingdom Pseudomonadati; phylum Pseudomonadota; class Gammaproteobacteria; order Pseudomonadales; family Pseudomonadaceae; genus Pseudomonas; species Pseudomonas sp. GL_091. The sequence goes on from NZ_CM174451.1 coordinate 143,594, forward strand.
GACCGTGGCCCAGGTTTATCTCGACGTGCTGACCCGCCGCGAATTCGTGCGTCTGGCCGAGGACAACCTCAAGAGCCACCAACGCATTTACGACCAGATCCAGCTGCGTACCCAGCGTGGCGTTGGCAGTGGCGCCGACCTCGACCAGGCCGAGGCGCGGATGGCCCAGGCGCGCAACAACCTGATCACCGAGCAGACCAACCTGGCTGACGCCGAAACCAACTACCTCTCCGCTGTCGGCCAGATGCCCGATCAACTGGAGCGCCCGGCGAGTTTCATGGCGCTGATGCCGGCCAACCTGAATGAAGCCCGTGCGCAGATGCTGGAAAACAGCCCGATCCTGCGCTCGGCCGAATCCGATATCGCCGCTGCCGAGAAGCAGTACGACACGGCCAAGTCGACGTTCTACCCACGCTTCGATGCTGAGTTGGGCCGTACCGCGGACAACGACATTGATGGTCAGAACGGCCACAACAACGAATGGCAAGCCATGCTGCGCATGCGCTTCAACCTGTATTCCGGCGGCAGCAACAAAGCCGATCTGGAGTCCAAGGCTTACCTGTCGAATCAGGCGCTGGACATCCGCAATAACGCCCTGCGCCAATTGAATGAAGAGCTGGGCCTGGCCTGGAACGCCCTGAACAATGCCAACGCACAGGTGCCGATCGCCCAGCAATACGTAGATCACAGCACCGCCGTGCGTACCGCTTATCAGCGTCAGTTCAGCCTCGGCGAGCGCACCCTGCTCGATTTGCTCGACAGCGAGAACGAACTGTTTACCTCCTCTCGTCGTCTGGCGGAGATCAGGAACACTCAGTTATTTACGCAGTACCGAATCAAAGCGACCATGGGCGAGTTGCTCAAGAGCCAGGGAGTGGTCGCACCATTGGCATCCGTTGTGCAAAACGATGTGAAGCCCAAGGTCCAATTGCCCGGTATGAATTGAGCAGGACCTTCATTATTCAATTGTTAGCCAAGAGTGCCGAGCGTGGAATCAGAAGTCAGTCGGGGTCAACTCATTCATGATCCGCGCGCGTTGCATGACGATCCGCTGCTGGATGGTCTGCTCGCTCTTTGCATGCTGCACCAGAAGCCTGCCAGCGCGGCAATGCTGACCACCGGCCTGCCGCTGCCCGAGCAGCGCTTGAGTGTCGAGTTGCTGCCACGTGCGGCAGCTCGCGCGGGGCTGCAAGGTCGGGTGCTGCAACGCAAGCTGGAGGATATTCCGGCGATTGCGATGCCGGCATTGCTGCTGCTCAAGGACGGTCGCAGTGCCGTCCTGCTTGGCTGGCAAGGCGAAGATAAGCTACGGGTGCTGCTCAGCGAAAGCGATGGCGGCGAGTCCCTGGTCAGCCGTGAGCTGCTGGCCGACGACTACACCGGCAGGGTCTTTTTCGCCCAGCCGCAGCACAAATTCGACGTCAACCACGGCACGCTGATTCCGCGTGCGCGCTCGTGGTTCCGCGACACTCTCAAGCGTTCGCGCTGGTTGTATGTCGACGCCATCGCCGCCAGTTTCCTGATCAACATCATTGCCATGGCCGCGCCGTTGTTCGTGATGAACGTCTACGACCGCGTCGTGCCGAACCAGGCCGAAGCGACGCTCTGGGTGCTAGCACTCGGCATCACGGGTGCCTACCTCTTCGACCTGATCCTGAAAAGCCTGCGCAGCCTGTGCCTGGATCTGGCCGGCAAGAAAACCGACCTGATCATCTCGGCCACGCTGTTCGAGCGCATCGTCGGCATGGCCATGAAATACCGGCCCGCGCGGGTCGGCAGCTTTGCCCAGAACATCCATGAGTTCCAGAACCTGCGCGACTTCCTCGCCTCGCTGACCCTCACCAGCCTGATCGACCTGCCGTTCACCCTCCTGATTTTCATCGTCATCGCGATCCTCGGCGGGCATCTGGTGTGGATACCGGTGCTGGCATTTCCGATTGCCCTGGCCATCGGCTACGCCTTGCAGAAACCCCTGGTAGCGACCATGGAGCGGACCATGGCGCTGGGGGCCGAGCGTCAGTCGAGCCTGATCGAAACTCTGGCCGGCCTGGATGCGGTGAAGGTCAACAACGCCGAAAGCGAACGCCAGTATCAGTGGGAGCAGACCATCGGTACCCTCAGTCGTCTTGAATTGCGGGTGAAAATGCTCTCCGGCCTGGCGATGAATATCACCTTGCTGATCCAGCAACTGGCCGGGGTGATCATGATCGTCTTCGGCGTGTACCAGATCATCGACGGTCACCTGAGCATGGGCGGCCTGATTGCCTGTTACATGCTCAGCGGCCGTGCGCTTAGCCCGCTGGCGTCCCTGTCCGGTCTGCTGACCCGCTATCAGCAGGCGCGGGTGACCATGACCTCGGTCGACCAGATGATGGAGTTGCCCCAGGAGCGCAATTTCGAAGAGCGTCCGCTCAGCCGCAAGGTGCTACAGGGCGGCATTGAGTGCCGCCAGCTCAACTTCACCTACCCGCAACAGCAGAACCTGGCGCTGAAGAATATCAACCTGTCGATTCGTCCCGGCGAGAAGGTCGGCATCATTGGCCGAAGCGGCTCGGGCAAGAGCTCGCTGGCGAAACTGCTGGTGGGGCTGTATCAGCCGGATGACGGCGCGCTGTTGGTCGATGGTGTGGATATCCGCCAGATCGACGTCAGCGAGCTGCGCTACAACATCGGCTACGTGCCTCAGGACATCCAGTTACTCGCTGGCACCTTGCGCGACAACCTGGTTTCCGGCGCGCGGTATGTCGAGGACGAACTGGTGCTGCAAGCCGCAGAACTGGCCGGCGTCCACGAATATGCGCGCCTGCATCCGCAGGGTTATGAGCTGCAAGTCGGCGAGCGCGGGCAGAACCTCTCCGGCGGTCAGCGGCAAAACGTCGCCCTGGCCCGTGCGTTATTGCTCAACCCGCCGATCCTGCTGCTCGACGAGCCGACCAGTGCCATGGATAACACCGGCGAAGAACGCCTCAAGCAGCGCCTGGCAGCGGTGATCGAAAACAAGACCATGGTGCTGGTGACGCACCGGGCATCGCTGTTGTCGCTGGTGGAGCGGCTGATCGTGATCGACCGCGGGCAGATACTCGCCGACGGTCCGAAAGCCGCGGTGATGGAAGCGTTGAAGAAGGGGCAGATCAGTGTTGCTTAAGTCGGGTAAGGATTCGATCCGTCGCTACTTCAAAGGCTCTGCTTCGCTTCAGGGTCAGCCGCTGCCTGAGGTCAACAAGGCGCTGATCGAGGATGCACCACGTGTGGTGCGGCTGACAATCTGGGCGATTATCGCTTTCTTTGTGTTCCTGATGCTCTGGGCCAATTTCGCGGTGATCGACGAAGTGACCAAGGGCGACGGCAAGGCGATCCCATCGTCGAAGATCCAGAAAATCCAGAACCTTGAAGGCGGTATCGTTGCCGAGCTGTTCGTCAAGGAAGGCCAGATCGTCGAGGCTGGCGCACCGCTGATTCGCCTGGACGACACTCGATTTGCTTCGAACGTTGGCGAAACCGAGGCCGATCGGCTGTCGATGCTGCTGCGGGTCGAACGCCTGAGCGCCGAGGTCGAAGATCGCCCGCTGAACTTCCCCGAGGATGTGCTCAAGGCCGTGCCGGGTCAGGCCAAGAGCGAAGAATCGCTCTATGTAAGCCGCCGCCAACAGTTGCACGACGAGATTGGCGGCTTGCAGGAGCAGCTGATCCAGCGCCAGCAAGAGCTGCGCGAATTCACGTCCAAGCAGGCGCAGTATCGCCAGCAATTGGGCTTCCAGCGTCAGGAAATCAGCATGTCTGAGCCATTGGTGGCCCAGGGCGCGGTATCGCCGGTGGAAGTCTTGCGCCTAAGGCGTGCCGAAGCGGAGACCCGTGGTCAGCTCGACGCCACCACCCTGGCCATTCCGCGTGCCGAATCGGCAATCAAGGAAGTGCAGCGCAAGGTCGATGAAACCCGCGGCAAGTTCCGTAGCGAAGCCCTGACCCAACTCAACGAAGCACGCACCGACCTGAACAAGGCCCAGGCCACCGGCAAGGCCCTGGAAGACCGGGTCAGCCGTACGCTGGTCACTTCGCCAGTGCGGGGCATCGTCAACAAGTTGCTGGTCAATACTATCGGCGGGGTTATCCAGCCGGGCAGCGACCTGGTGGAAATCGTGCCGCTGGACGACACCTTGCTGGTCGAGGCGAAGATCCGCCCGCAGGACATCGCGTTCCTGCATCCGGGGCAGGAAGCGACGGTGAAATTCACCGCCTATGACTACACCATCTACGGCGGGTTGAAGGCCAGGCTGGAGCAGATCGGCGCCGATACCATCACCGATGAAGACAAGAAAACCACCTACTACATCATCAAGCTGCGCACCGACCGCAGCCACTTGGGTACCGATGAAAAGCCATTGCTGATCATTCCGGGGATGGTGGCTTCCGTGGACATCATCACCGGCAAGAAGACCGTCCTCAGCTACCTGCTCAAGCCAATCATCCGCGCGCGGGCCGAGGCGCTGCACGAGCGCTAGATCTTCAGTGGCCTTTCTGGCCTCATCGCTGGCAAGCCAGCTCCCACAGGGTTCTCTGCTGGAACACAAATATGTGCCCGACACAAAAACCTGTGGGAGCGGGCTTGCCCGCGATGGCGTCAGTGAAATCGCCACATTACGCTCAGAAGTGACACAAATCGTCACTCACCACCCCGTCCATTCCTCACCATCCGCCATATCGTTATTCATTAACGGTATTTAATTTACAATTCTTATAGCTTTAAAGTCACTCGCCTGCGTACCTGCCGACCAATCGGCGCGCCGCACGACCTGAACCAACACGCAATCCAGCGTGAGTTTCTGATCGACGTGCGCGCCCGTGAGCGCGCCGTGCGTGGGAGATTGAAAGATGTCCGCAGCTACTGCCACCCCAAGCGCCGCGACTGCCGCGCCGCAAACCTTCGAAATTCGCCCGTTCAGCGGTGCCGTCGGTGCCGAAATCATCGGCCTGGACCTGACCCGCCCGGTCAACGACCAGGACTTCGCCCGCATTCACCGCGCGCACCTGGATCATCACGTAGTGGTGTTCCGCGACCAGCGCATAACCCCCGAACAGCACATCGATTTCAGCCGCCGTTTTGGTGTGTTGCAGATCCACGTGCTCAAGCAGTTTCTGCTGGCGAACCATCCGGAAATCCTCATCGTTTCCAACATCGTCGAGAATGGCCAGAACATCGGCCTCGGCGACGCCGGCAAGTTCTGGCATTCCGATCTCTCCTACAAAGAACTGCCGAGTCTGGGTTCGATGCTGCATGCCCAGGAGCTGCCGTCCGAGGGCGGCGACACGCTGTTCGCCGATATGCATAAAGCCTGGGACAGCCTGCCCGACGCGCTGCGCAAAGCGGTGGAAGGTCGCTCGGCGGCGCATTCCTACACGGCGCGTTACAGCGAGACCAAATTCGAAGGCAACTGGCGCCCGACCCTGACCCCTGAGCAACTCGCCCAGGTCGCCGAAGTGGTGCACCCGGTCGTGCGTACCCACCCGGAAAACGGCCGCAAGGCGTTGTTCGTCAGCGAGGGGTTCACCACCCGCATCGTTGGCCTGCCGGAGGACGAGAGCCAGCAACTGCTGACCGAGCTCTATGCCCACAGCGTGTTGCCGCAAAACATCTATCGCCATCAATGGCAGGCCCATGACCTGGTGTTCTGGGACAACCGTTCGCTGATCCACCTCGCCGCCGGATGCCCCAGCCATCTGCGCCGCAAGCTGTATCGCACCACCATCCAGGGCGACGCGCCTTTCTGATTTGTCGGAGATCTGATCATGTCCAAACGTCTTCCATTCGCACCGCTGGCCGCCGCCATCGGCCTGGGTTTCAGCCTGATCGCCAGCAGCCTGGTGGCGCCGACCGTGGCCCACGCCGAAGGTGAAATCCGCATCGCCGAACAGTTCGGCATCGTTTACCTGCTGCTCAATGTGGTGCGCGATCAGAACCTGATCGAGAAGTACGGCAAGCAGGAAGGTATCGACATCAAGGTTGACTGGACCCAGCTCTCCGGCGGTGCAGCGGTCAACGATGCGTTGCTGTCGGGCTCGATCGACATTGCCGGCGCCGGTGTCGGCCCGCTGCTGACCATCTGGGATCGCACCCACGGTAAGCAGAACGTAAAAGCCGTGGCTTCCCTCGGCAACTTTCCGTACTACTTGGTGAGCAATAATCCCAAGGTCAAAACCATCGCCGACTTCACCGAGAAGGACCGCATCGCGGTGCCGGCGGTGGGCGTGTCCGTGCAGTCGCGCTTCCTGCAATATGCGGCGGCCAAACAGTGGGGTGACAAGGACTTCAATCGCCTCGACAAATACACCATCGCCGTTCCACATCCTGATGCCACGGCTGCGCTGGTGGCCGGCGGCACCGAGTTGAGCGGGCACTTTTCCAACCCGCCGTTCCAGGATCAGGAACTGGCCAATCCTAACGTGCACGTGGTGCTGAACACCTATGACCTGCTCGGTCCGAACTCGCCGACGGTGCTGTTCGCTACCGAGAAATTCCGCGACGAGAACCCGAAAACCTACAAGGCATTCATTGATGCGCTGACCGAAGCGGCGCAATTCGCGCAGAACGATAAAGGCGCTGCAGCCGATACTTACATCCGCGTTACCAAAGCCAAGATCGACCGCGCCGCGTTGCTGAAAATCATCGACAACCCACAGTTCGAATTCAGCGTCACGCCGAAAAACACTTACCCGTTGGCCGAGTTCCTTTACCGCGTCGGCGCGATCAAAAACAAACCGGATTCGTGGAAGGATTACTTCTTCCAGGACGCCAAGCCGTTGCAAGGGAGCTGACCGAAATGAACGCCCCTTTGCAAGGCCACACGGTCAGCAAACCGATCGCGGCAGCCCAGGCGCTGCTGTCGGTCGATAACGTCAGCCTCGAATACCGCACACCGCAGCGGGTGGTGCGGGCAACCCATCAAGTCAGTTTCGAGATCGATCCGGCGGACCGCTTTGTCCTGCTCGGGCCGTCCGGCTGCGGCAAGTCGACATTGCTCAAAGCCGCCGCCGGATTCATCCAGCCCGTGGAAGGCGAGATCCGTCTGCAAGGCCAGCGCGTCGATGCGCCGGGACCGGACCGGATCGTGGTGTTTCAGGAGTTCGATCAACTGCCGCCGTGGAAAACCGTGAAGCAGAACGTGATGTTTCCGCTGCTGGCCTCGAAAACCCTCAAGCGCAGGGAGGCTGAAGAGCGGGCGCTGCACTATCTGGAAAAGGTCGGCCTGGCGGCGTTTGCCGATGCTTATCCGCACACCTTGTCCGGTGGCATGAAGGCGCGAGTAGCCATTGCCCGGGCGCTGGCGATGCAGCCGAAAATCCTGTTGATGGATGAACCCTTCGCCGCCCTCGATGCCCTGACCCGACGCAAGATGCAGGAAGAATTATTGCTGCTCTGGGAGGAAGTGCGTTTCACGCTGCTGTTCGTCACGCACTCCATCGAAGAGGCGCTGGTGGTGGGCAATCGCATTCTGTTGTTGTCACCCCATCCGGGCCGGGTGAGGGCGGAAGTCCACAGCCATCAATACGATTTGCACAGCCTCGGCGGTGTGACGTTTCAGGAATCGGCACGGCGTATTCATCGGTTGTTGTTCGATGAAAGCCAATCACCTCAAGCCGAGCATGAACTGGATTTCGCCGACATCCGCATCGCTTATTGAGCCAGTTGAGAGGAGGGCCCGATGAGCCATTTATCATCCCCGCGTGAAGAGTTCGAAACGGTTTTGCAGCCACTGACCAGCGTGCCGCTGGAGCGCGAGTTACCCCTCGGCCAACGACTGTGGCAGCAAGGTTGGCTGCGCAAAAGCCTGATCCTGATTTTGCTCGCAGTGCTGTGGGAAGCTGTTGCCCGGTATCAAAACAACGACCTGCTACTGCCGAGTTTTGTGCAAACCGCACACGCCTTGTATGACGGCCTGCTCAGCGGTGAATTGCTGGGCAAGGTGTGGATTTCCCTGGTGGTGTTGCTCAAGGGCTATCTGATCGGCATCGTCCTGGCGTTTGCCCTGACCACGCTGGCGGTGTCGACGCAATTAGGTCGCGATCTGCTCAGTACCCTGACCTCGATGTTCAACCCCTTGCCGGCCATCGCCCTGCTGCCTCTGGCGCTGCTTTGGTTTGGATTAGGCCAGAACAGCCTGATTTTCGTGCTGGTGCATTCGGTGCTCTGGGCGCTGGCGCTGAACACTTACGCCGGGTTCCTCGGCGTCTCGGAAACCCTGCGCATGGCCGGGCGCAACTACGGCCTCAAGGGCATGCGTTTCGTGCTGTTCATCCTGATTCCGGCGGCACTGCCGTCAATCCTCGCCGGGCTGAAAATCGGCTGGGCGTTCGCCTGGCGTACGTTGATTGCGGCTGAGTTGGTGTTCGGTGCGACCAGTGGCAAGGGCGGGTTGGGCTGGTACATCTTTCAGAATCGCAATGAGCTGTATACGGATAAGGTGTTTGCCGGGTTGGCGGTGGTGATTCTGATTGGGTTGCTGGTGGAGAATCTGGTGTTTGATTCCTTGGAGCGGGTGACGGTGAAACGCTGGGGGATGGTTCGGTGATGTTTGCTAGCATTGCGTCTGAGTCAATCCTGATCAGACACGAGTACTCGCAATGCAATTGCCAGACATGAACCTGTTGGTCGCCCTCGACGCCTTGCTCGACGAGGGCAGTGTGGTGGGCGCCGCGCGGCGGATGAACCTGAGTCCGGCGGCCATGAGCCGGACGTTGACGCGCATCCGCGAAGCCATTGGCGATCCGATTTTGGTGCGCGCCGGGCGTGGCCTGGTGCCGACCCCCAAGGCGCTGGAATTGCGCGAGCAGGTGCGCAGTGTGGTGGAGCAGGCCGGGTTGCTGTTTCGTTCGGCCGATGCGGTGGAGCTGAGTTCGCTGCGGCGGCGTTTCAGTATTCGGGCCAACGACTTCTTTGTCGGCGTCTACGGCGGCAAGCTGTTCGACACCCTTGACCGGCAGGCGCCGCACTGCGAATTGCGTTTCGTCCCGGAAGGCGATGGCGATGATGAGGCGTTGCGCGAAGGGCGGATCGATCTGAGCATCAGCAACACCCGGCCGCTGACGCCGGAAGTGAAGATTCAGAACCTGTTTTCCACCCACTTCGTTGGTTTGGTGCGCGAGGATCATCCGCTGCTGGAAGAAGAGATCACGGCAGAGCGCTATGCCGGTTATTCCCATATCAGCATGTCCCGGCGTGGCATTGCCCGGGGTCCGATCGATACCGCGCTCAATGCCTTGGGGCTGGAGCGGCGGGTGGCGGTGATCGCGCCGAGCTTTCATGCGGCGATGTTTGCCTTGCCCGATTCCGACCTGATTCTGCCGGTGCCCAAAGAGGCGCTGCTGAGCGTGCGACGGCTCGGTCTGAAGCTGCGCTCGTTCGACCTGCCGATCCCGTTGCCGACCCTGATGCTGACCCAGGCCTGGCACCCGCGTTTCGACAAGGATCCGGCCCACCGCTGGCTGCGGGAAACGCTCAAGGCGTGTTGCGATGAGACGTGGCTGGCCGCGCAGCCGGACTGAGGTGAACGCAAAACCCTGTGGGAGCGAGCCTGCTCGCGAAGGCGTTGGTTCAGTCGGCATCAATGTTGAGTGATAAACCGCATTCGTCGGAACGCCGCCCGGAGCAGGCTCGCTCCCACAGAGGCCTCTCATCATTGCGTCTGGCGCACTTATAACCTGCCAATAAGTTGATTTTCGTCAGGCATCACGCTTCCTAGAATGCTTCGGTCTTTCCACGCCGGAGCTTGCATACATGACTTCCCTCACGGCCCCGGCACCCGTCGCTGCGGCCAGTACGGCAGCCGCTCCACCCGTCTTCGGCCCTCGAATCATCATCGGCCTGATTGGCGTATTGCTGGCGGTGCTGGTGTCGGGCCTGAACGAGATGGTGACCAAAGTCGCCCTGGCCGACATCCGTGGTGCGTTGGCCATCGGCTACGACGAAGGCACCTGGCTGGTCGCCTGTTACACCGCGACTTCCGTGGCGGCCATGGCCTTCGCGCCGTGGTGTGCGGTGACGTTCTCGTTGCGGCGTTTCACCCTGTGCGCCATCGGCCTGTTCACCCTGCTGGGTGTGTTGTGCCCCTTCGCCCCAAATTACGAAAGCCTGTTGTTGCTGCGCACCCTGCAAGGCCTGGCGGGCGGTGCATTGCCACCCATGCTGATGACCGTGGCCCTGCGGTTTTTGCCCGCCAATGTGAAGTTGTATGGCCTGGCCGGTTATGCCCTGACGGCGACGTTCGGTCCGGGCCTGGGCACGCCGTTGGCCGGGTTGTGGACCGAGTATGTCGGCTGGCAATGGACCTTCTGGCAAATCATCGCGCCGTGCCTGATTGCCGCGGCCGCAGTGGCGTATGGCTTACCCCAGGACCCCCTGCGTCTGGAGCGCTTCAAGTCCTTCAACTGGCGCGGTGTTCTGCTGGGTTTTCCCGCCATCTGCATGCTGGTGATCGGCATCCTGCAGGGCAATCGCCTGGACTGGTTCGAGTCGAACCTGATCTGCGGATTGCTCGGTGGCGGGCTGTTGCTACTGGTGCTGTTTTTGAGCGGCGAGTGGTCGCAGCCGATTCCGTTTTTCAAGATGCAGATGCTCGGTATCCGCAATCTGTCCTTCGCCCTGTTGACCCTGGCGGGCGTGCTGGTGGTGTTGCAGGCGGTGATCATTATTCCGTCCAGCTACCTGGCGCAGGTCCAGGGTTATCGCCCGGTGCAGACTGCGCCGATCATGCTGCTGGCGGCGCTGCCGCAATTGATTGCGCTGCCGTTGGTGGCGGCGCTGTGCAACTTTCGCTGGGTCGATTGCCGCTGGGTGTTGGGCATCGGCCTGAGCATGCTGGCGCTGTCGTGCGTCGGCGGCTCGCAACTGACCTCCGCGTGGATTCGCGATGATTTCTATGTGCTGCAATGGCTGCAGATTTTCGGTCAGCCCATGGCGGTGTTGCCGCTGCTGATGCTGTCCACCGGCAGCATCAACCCGATGGAGGGGCCGTTTGCATCGGCCTGGTTCAACACCGTCAAAGGCCTGTCGGCGGTCATCGCCACCGGGGTGATCGAGTCGTTGACCACGGCACGCCTGCATTTTCACTCGACCATGCTGGTCGATCGCCTCGGCAACTCGCCGCTGGCCGAGCGCGACAGCGCAAGCCTCGCTCATCGTCTGCATGAGCAAGCGGTGGTGCTCACTTCCTCTGATCTTTACCTGTGCATGGCCGGTATCGCCGTGACCTTGATCCTGCTGATTTTCTGGCTGCCGACGCGGATCTTTCCGCCGCGCGCACCGACCTGAATGCTCCACTGATACAGAAGGTTTTTATGAACACTCAAGCAAAGCAGAAAGTCGCGGTTGCCGTGGCCGCCGCATTGGCCGCCGGCGTGTTGCTGTACTTGGCGATGCCCGGCCTGTTCGGCAAGCGTACCCAGCAGAACACCAACGATGCTTATGTCTCGGCGGATTTCACCCTGGTCGTGCCTCGCGTTGCCGGGTTTATCAAGCAAGTGCTGGTTGAGGACAACCAGCAGGTCAAGGCCGGGCAGTTGTTGGCGCTGATCGATGACCGGGATTTACGCGCAGCCGCCGAGGCCGCCGATGCCGAAACGCTGGTGGCCAGGGCGCAACTGCAAAACGCCCGGGCGACCCTCGAGCGCCAGGCGTCGGTGATTGCCCAGGCGCAATCCTCGGTGGTCTCGGCCAAGGCGGAAATGGCCTTTGCCGAGCATGAATTGAACCGCTACAACCACCTCGCCGGGGTGGGCGCCGGCACGGTGCAAAATGCGCAACAGGCGCAAACGCGCATCGACCAGGCTTCGGCACGATTGGCCAATGCCAAGGCGGTACTGGCGGCGGAACGCAAGCAGGTGGAGATCCTCACCGCCCAGCGCGATGCAGCCGAAGGGGGACTGAAACGGGCGCAAGCGAAGCTGGAAATGGCCAGCTACGAGTTGTCCTATACGAGGATCGTCGCGCCACAGGATGGCATGGTCGGCGAACGCGCGGTGCGGGTCGGCGCCTACGTTACGCCGGGCAGCAAAATCCTCGCAGTAGTGCCGCTGGCGCAGGCTTACGTGATGGCCAATTTCCAGGAAACCCAACTGACGGATGTGCAGCCGGGGCAGGCTGTACAGGTGCGCGTCGACAGTCTGGGCGGTGCGGCATTGAACGGTCGTGTCGAAAGCATTGCACCGGCCACCGGGGTGACGTTCGCCGCGGTCAAACCGGACAACGCCACCGGCAACTTCACCAAGGTGGTGCAGCGGATACCGGTGAAGATTGTGCTGGAGCCGGGACAGTCGCTGGCCGAGCGTTTGCGGGTGGGGATGTCGGTGGAGGCGAGTATCGATACCGGCAGCAATGCGTTGTCTGCGCGTGAGGTGACTCAGCGATGAGCGTGGGTAAGTCCCCATCCATGTGGCGAGGGAGCTTGCCCCCGCTGGGCAGCGAAGCGGACCCGAAATCGACGAGCGCTACGCACTCGAACGGGACGGTGCGGCGATCCGACAAGCTCCCTCGCCACAGGTACTGCATTCAGGCACTCGCTATCGGGCTGGGTTTGCTGTCATTGAGCGGCTGCACCGTCGGCCCGGACTTCCAGAAGCCTGAGGAACAGCCAATCGCCGAATGGTCGAAACCATCAAAGGCAGCCGCCAGCCAGGCTGTCACCGAAACGATGGCCGAGCGCTGGTGGGAAGTGTTCCACGACCCGAAACTCTCGGCCCTGAGCCAGCGTGCCCTGACCGACAACCTCGACCTGAAGCTGGCCGGCAGCCGCTTGCAGCAAAGTCGTGCAGTGCGTCAGGTCATCACCGCCGAGCGTTACCCCAACACGGCCGCCAGCGGCCGTTACGGACGCAATCGCAACAGCGGTGAAGGCTTGAACGACCCGTCAGGACACAACGGCCAATCCGCCTTCAACCTGTGGGATGCCGGCTTTTCCGCCTCCTGGGAGCTGGATTTCTGGGGCCGCGTGCGGCGGGAAACCGAAGCCGCCGACGCCAACCTGGAAGTCGCCGAGAACGACCGACGCGGCGTGCTGCTGTCGGTGCTGGCTGAAACCGCCCAGGACTACATTCAGTTGCGCGGTGTGCAGAACACCCGGCTCGTCACCGAGCAGAATCTCGACGTCGCCCGCCATAGCCTGAAACTTTCGCAACTGCGTCTGGCCGACGGCGTCGCGACGGACCTGGATGTCGCCGAAGCCGCCGCACAGGTGGCGGCCATCGAATCGCGCCTGCCCGCATTGGAGCAGCGCCAGTGGCAACTGATTAACGCCTTGAGTCTGTTGATGGGCGAACCGCCCCAGGCATTGGCGGCGGAGTTATCCACAGACGCACCAGTGCCACAAACGCCGCGTCAGGTCGCCATTGGCTTGCCCTCGCAACTGGCTGAACGTCGGCCGGACATTCGCCAGGCCGAAGCACGGCTGCATGCCGCCACTGCCAGCATTGGCGTGGCCAAGGGCGATTTCTATCCGCGAATCACCCTGTCGGGGAACATCGGTTCCCAGGCCATGCAACTGAGCGATTTCGGCTCCTGGGGTTCGCGTTCGTTCGGGATCGGCCCGCAATTGAGCTTGCCGTTGTTCGACGGAGGCCGCTTGCGGGGCGTGCTCGAGTTGCGTGAAGCACAACAACAGGAAGCCGCTATCGCCTATCAGCAAACCGTGCTGCGCGCCTGGCATGAAATCGATGACCAACTGACCGCCTACAACGCCAGCCAGTTGCGTCGCGACAGCCTGGCCGAAGCCGTGCGCCAGAACCGCATTGCTCTGGACACCGCGCAACAACAGTACGTTGAGGGTGTGGTGGATTTCGTCACCGTACTCACCGTGCAAGGGGCGTTGCTGGCGACGCAGGAGCAGTGGGTCGAGAGCTCGACCGGCGTGTCGCTGGCGGCCGTCGGGTTGTACAAGGCGTTGGGTGGCGGTTGGGAGTCGGTGTATCCGTTGGCTGAGACGGCGCAGCGCTGACGGTGCAGCCGCCGGCTATCGCTTCATTATCGGGTCAGCATCGACGTTGCTCGGCTTGAAGGGCTAAAGTGATGCGCAAACAATCTGGCTCTTCACTCAACGTCGCAAGGGGAGGCAATGGAGGCGCGCAGAGAAACGCCGATGGGCGACACTCAGGGACCGCACGCCAATCCTGGTTTCGCCAGGGGCGCGCAACCGTTGATCCGCTGGGCGCGAGAGTATTGGCTAGTGCCGATTCTGGTATTGGCCGCGCTAGTGCGCTTTTACGATCTGACCGCTGCCGCGATTTGGGGCGACGAAGGTTCCAGCCTGCTGCTGGCCCGTTATTCATTACCTGACATCTGGTTGCACGCCGCCTACGACGTGCACCCGCCGCTGTACTTCATGTTGCTGCACGGCTGGATCGCGATGTTTGGCGACGGCATATTGTCGATCCGCTGCCTCAGTGCCCTGCCGGGGATTGCCTCGGTCGGGCTCGGTGTGTGGCTGGTCGATCGGCTCGCCACCCGCCGTGCCGCGATCTTCGCCGGCGTCCTGCTGGCCCTGCTGCCCACGGCGGTGCGCTACAGCCAGGAAGTGCGAATGTATTCGCTGCTGGGGCTGTGGTTGCTGGGGGCAACCATTGCGCTGGTGTACTGGATCCGCAAGCCGCAGCGCCGGCGCTATCTGGTGATCTATGTCGTGCTGATGAGCGCGGCGTTTTACACCCATTACTTCACGGCCCTGTGCGTGCTCTGCCATTGGTTGTACCTGGGGATCATCCGCGTGCAGCCGGGGCATCGTCTGCGGCACATCCAGCGGGGTGACTGGTGGCTGGCCAATGTGGCTATCGTGGCGCTGTATCTGCCGTGGCTGCCGGGGTTCGTCGACCTGCTACGGCACCTGGACCAACTGAAGGCCAATGGCGATGTTGGCTGGGAACTGCCCGTCAGCCTGGATTCCTTACCGTCGATGGTCTGGTCGTTGCTGACCCAGGACGACGGAGAAACCCTGCCTCCCCTGGTATTTATTGCCTTGCCGCTGGCCTTGCCGTTGTTGGTGTGGGTGGCGCTGGCACGTGATCGAAGCGTGTTCCGCGGCAGTGCGTTGCTCGCGGTCTTCACCTTTGTCCCGATGCTGCTGGTGTTTGCGGTGTCGTTTTTTTCGCCGATATTCATCGAGCGCTATCTCACCGCGTATGCCCTTGGCCTGCCGCTGTTGGCGGCATTGGCAATCGACCGCTTGTACTCCGGTTCCCGGGTGCTGGCCCTGACGGTGCTGGTCCTGTTTGTCGGTGTTGAACTGGTGGGCCTGAAAAACAACGCGACGGTGGACGTCCATGATCAGGTCAACGTCCTGGTGGAAGACGTCAATCTGCATTTTCAGCCGGGGGACCGGATCGTTACCAGTGACATGCTCTGGTACTTGAGTTACGTCTACTACAACCGCACCAGTACCCAGCCCCTGCTCTACACCCCGCCACGGGCCGATGGCACTTCGAGCCGGCCGAACGACTATGGTTTCGGTACCTTGACGATGCCAGACGTGTATCTGGACCACTTGAGCGACCTGCCAAAGGGCACGGGACGAACCTGGCTGATCAGTACCGCCGACGTACCTGACGAGTTCGCACCGTTGCCGGTGCAATGGCATATCGCTCGTCAGATGAAGGCCGGTGGTGTTGCCGCGAGGTTGTACCTGTCCGGCAATACCGGACAATGAGTGGCGTCATCGCAACTTTCAGGGTTTCGATGACAAGTCCGCCATGCCCTTGAGCAACTCGATCGGCAGTGGAAAGACGATGGTCGAGCTCTTGTCGCCGGCAATCGAGCTCAGGGTCTGCATGTAGCGCAGCTGCATGGCCCCCGGTTGGCGGCCAAGCATTTCGGCGGCCTGCATGAGTTTTTCCGAGGCCTGCAATTCGCCTTCGGCGTGGATCACCTTGGCTCGCCGTTCCCGTTCGGCTTCGGCCTGCTTGGCGATGGCGCGGATCATCGATTCGTTGAGGTCCACGTGCTTGATCTCGACGTTGGCGACCTTGATGCCCCAGGCGTCGGTCTGGGCGTCGAGTACTTGCTGGATGTCCAGGTTCAACCGTTCGCGCTCGGCCAGCAGTTCGTCCAGTTCGTGTTTACCCAGCACCGCCCGCAGCGTGGTTTGCGCCAATTGGCTGGTGGCGGCCAGGAAGTCCTCGACCTGGATGATTGCCTTCTGCGGGTCGAGTACGCGGAAATACAGCACCGCGTTGACCTTGACCGACACGTTGTCGCGGGTGATCACGTCTTGCGGCGGCACGTCCAGCACCACGGTGCGCAAATCGACCCGGACCATCTGCTGGACCACCGGAATCAGCAGGATCAGGCCAGGGCCCTTGACCTGCCAGAAGCGCCCGAGCTGGAACACCACCCCGCGCTCGTACTCGCGCAGGATGCGGAACGTCGACCCCGCCAGTGCGATGGTCAACAATAGCAGCGCGACAAGACCCAATTGCAAACCCATGACTATTCTCCGCCCGGCGCCGCGTCAGCCGCGGCCACTTGCAGCAGCAAGCCCTTGCGCCCCACCACCCGCACCTGTTGCCCGGGTTGCAGCGGCGTCGCGCTGAGCACTTGCCATCGTTCTCCTTGCAGATGAACCCAGCCGCCATAGGCGTTGCCGAGCTGCACTGACGTGACCAGCGTTTCGCTGCCGACCAGCCCGGCATCACCGCTGACGGTGTGGCGCGGTCGGGTCTTCAGGGCGTGAAACACCAGGTAGATCAGCAACAGTGCGCTGACCAGTCCCAGGCCGATCATCAACGGCACGGGCACTTCGGTATTGGACAGGATCACCGCACCGATCACGAACATCACGATGCCGCCCAGGCCGATTACGCCGTAATTGGGCAGGGCCGCCTCAGCGATCAGGAACGCGAGGCCGAAGGTGATCAGCCAGATCCCGATGGGGTTGGGCACCAGCAACACAACCGTGTCGGCGGCGCAGGCCGGTCCGCTCAACGCCAACAGCAACGCAACTGCACAGCAACGCGTGTTCACTTGACCCTCCGGGAGAGTCGTGGAGTGGCTCTGAATACAGTTTAGTTGAGCCTTGGCCGGTATGAATTTTGCTCAACTGCCGTCGACATCCGATGGGCAGATTTCCCGCCGGATCGCGCTGACGGGCCTAGACTTTCACTACGCAAGCAAAACTTTAACCATCGTCCGCCGGCGGTCATGGCGGACACCGAGGTGCATCATGCGTATGGCAAGAACCGTGCAGCGAAGCCTGGAAAAGGCTCAATGCGAATATGACATCGTCAGCCACCCACACTCGGCCAGCAGCCTCGAAACGGCACGGGTCGCAGGTATTCCTGCCGAACGGGTGGCCAAATCGGTGATCCTCGACGATCACCATGGGCATTACCTGATGGCCGTGCTGCCCGCCAGCCGTCACCTGGACCTGAGCAAAGTCCGCAGCAGCGGTGAGTGGCAGGTTTCCCGCGAAAGCAACCTGGCGCACCTGTTCGATGATTGCGAACGCGGTGCCGTACCGGCGCTGGGTGAGTCCTATGGGTTGGAGGTGGTCATCGATCCGCTGCTGACCCGGCAGAAAGACATCTATCTGGAGGCCGGCAACCACGTCAACCTGGTGCGCATGGACATGCCCGAGTTTCTGAAAATGGTGCCGCATGCCGAAGTGCGGGAGTTGAGTCATTGAGTTTTGTTTCGTCAATGCTGACGTCATCGCGGGCAAGTCGGATCGCCGCACCGTCGCTCCCACAGGGACTGCGATTAACCTGTGGGAGCGGGCTTGCCCGCGAATGACCGCGCAGCGGTCCCTAAATTGGTCATCAGGAGTTCGTCATGGAAAACCCGAACCACAACCTTCCATCCCTGTTCAAGCAACTTGGCCTGCCGGACGATGCCGAAAGCATCGATAAATTCATCGCCACCCATTCACCGCTCAAACCGGAGCTGCACCTTGCGGATGCATTTTTCTGGAGCCCGAGTCAGGCGGATCTTCTGCGTGAGGAGATACTCGATGACGCGGATTGGGCCGAAGTAGTTGATCAGCTGGATGTGCTGTTGAGGAAGGGGCGTGGGGTGTAAAAAACTGATAGGCGGTGCTCAACCGAGGTTGCTCTGATTACAATAACTGACCAGAATTAAGACCTTATTTGAGGTCTTAATTATGCAAAGCGTTTTGGCTGATATGGCTGTCAGCGTGTCTGAACTAAAGAAAAACCCCTCTGCCGTTTTGAATGGCGCCCATGGAGGGCCCGTCGCAGTGCTCAATCACAATCGCGTCATGGGTTACATGGTTCCTGCCGATGTGTTCGAAGCCATGATGGAACGCCTGGATGATCTGGAGTTGGCGGAAATCGTGCGTTCTCGTCGTCATGAAACGCCGATCCCGGTAACGCTGGGTGACTTATAAGCTCGAATTTCTGCCATCTGCACGCAAGGAATGGGACAAGCTGGGGCACACGCTGCGTGAACAATTCAAAAAGAAGTTGGCAGAGCGGCTCGAAATGCCTCGAATCCCTTCCGACTCACTCCATGGCATGCCCGACTGCTACAAAATCAAGTTGAAGTCATCGGGGTATCGACTCGTCTACGAGGTGATAGATGAGCGCGTCGTCGTTTCTGTCGTTGCAGTAGGAAAGCGCGAACGCAGTGAAGTGTATGAGCGTGCCAGGAAACGTTGATGGCTCTCGGCGGGTCGCTGTTACGTATTTGTTTCAAAACTTGACGGAAAAACCCCTCCAATGCAATATTGATAGTTAGCAAACTAACAGTGTGTATTTTCCCTCGTGCCGAATAACCTCGACGTTCTCCAGATGAACATCAGCAGTGCCATGGTGGTGGCCGCCAGGCATTGGCGCAAAATCTGCCAGACCACGCTGGCCAACTATGGAATCTCCGAAGCCTGCGCCGTTCCGCTGTTGATGATCGGGCGTCTGGGCGAGGGTGTGCGCCAGGTGACGGTGGCCCAGGCAGCAGGGATGGAGAGCCCGTCGCTGGTGCGTTTGCTCGATCAGTTGTGCCATGGCGGTTACGTCTGCCGCACCGAAGATGCACAGGATCGCCGCGCCAAATGCCTGAGCCTGACCGAAACCGGTCGGGAGCTGGTGCAGGCGGTCGAAGTGGAGCTGGTGCGCTTGCGCCACGAAGTTCTTGAAGGCATTAACCAGAGTGATCTGGAGGCTACGCTGCGGGTACTGAGAGCTTTTGAAGCGGCTACGCCGCCATCGGTGGCCAACTCTTGAACGGATTCTTCTCTGGCATGCCCCCGGCGCGGGACTGGTTCTACGGAGTCCGAACCTTCGCCGCATCGATGATCGCGCTGTACATCGCCCTGCTCATGCAAATGCCGCGTCCGTACTGGGCGATGGCCACGGTGTACATCGTTTCCAGTCCGTTTCTCGGCCCTACCAGTTCCAAGGCGTTGTACCGGGCGGTCGGCACCTTTATCGGCGCTGCGGCGGCGGTTCTGTTCGTGCCGATGTTCGTGCAGAGCCCTTACGTGCTGGTGGTGGTGATTGCGCTGTGGACCGGAACACTGTTGTTTCTGTCCCTGCATTTGCGCACGGCCAACAACTACGCCTTGATGCTCGCCGGTTACACCTTGCCGTTGATCGCCCTGCCGGTGGTGAACAACCCGCTGGGGGTGTGGGACGTGGCCGAAGCGCGGACCGAAGAAATCTTTCTCGGCATCGCCGTGGCGGCGGTGGTCGGTGCGATGTTCTGGCCCCGGCGCCTGGCGCCGGTGTTCAATGATTCGGTGAGCAAATGGTTTACCGATGCATCGACCTATAGCCTGCGCTTCCTCAGTCGCAACGTGCAGCCTGAAGAAGTCAGCGCGTTGCGCGCATCGATGGTCGCCACGTTCAACTCCCTGGAGTTGATGATCGGTCAGTTGCCCCACGAAGGCTCGCGTCCGCAGACAGTACGCAACACCAAGGAATTGCGCGGACGGATGATTCACCTGCTGCCAGTGATCGATGCCCTCGACGATGCACTCTATGCCCTGGAACGGCGCACCCCAGAGCTTGTGGACAAGTTCGCACCCTTGCTGGCCGCGACCACCGAATGGCTCGAGCACAAGGATGCCGATCTCGACCGCTGGCAGGCCCTGAAAGATCAACTTGAGGCCCTGCAACCGGCTCCCGAAGCGCTGGATGACCGCAAGCAACTGCTGTTCTCCAATGCCATTTACCGTCTCGGCGAGTGGATCGATTTGTGGCAGGACTGCCGCAGCCTGCAATACGCCATCCAGTGCGAAAGCCAGGACAGCTGGCGCGCGGTGTATCGGCACTGGCGGCTGGGGCGGCTATCGCCGTTCCTGGATCGCGGCCTGATGTTTTATTCCGCGGCGTCGACCGTTACGGCAATCATTGTCGCCTCGGTATTGTGGATTCTGCTCGGCTGGACCGATGGCGGCAGCGCCGTGATCCTGGCGGCGGTGGCGTGCAGTTTCTTTGCCTCGATGGACGACCCGGCGCCGCAGATTTACCGGTTCTTTTTCTGGACGGCGATGTCGGTGGTGTTCGCCAGCCTTTATCTGTTTCTGGTGCTGCCCAACCTGCACGACTTTCCGATGCTGGTGCTGGCGTTTGCCGTGCCGTTCATTTGCGTCGGCACCCTGACGGTCAAGCCGCAGTTTTACCTGGGCATGCTGCTGACCCTGGTCAACACTTCGTCCTTCATCAGCATTCAGGGCGCTTACGACGCGGACTTCCTCAGTTTCGCCAACTCCAACCTGGCCGGTCCCATGGGGCTGCTGTTCGCGTTCATCTGGACCCTGATCGCCCGGCCGTTCGGTGCCGAACTGGCAGCCAAGCGCCTGACCCGCTTCAGCTGGCGTGACATCGTCAGCCTCTCCGAGCCGGCCACGTTGTCTGAGCATCGGCTTCTGGGCATACGGATGCTTGATCGGCTGATGCAGCATCTGCCGCGCCTGGCCATGACCGGCCAGGACTCCGGCGTGGCGCTGCGGGAAGTGCGGGTGGCGCTGAATCTGTTGGACCTGCTCGCTTATACGCCGCGGGTCCTCGGTGTGCCGCAGGTACTGCTGCGTCAGGTGGTGGCCGAGGTGGGCGAGTACTTCAAGGCCTGCCTCAAGGCCGGTGAGCGCTTGCAGGCACCGAGCCCGTTGCTGATGACCCTCGACCGCACGCGTCGCGCCCTCAGCGGTGCCGGCGATGCTGAAACCCGTCGGCATCTGCTGCACGCCCTGAGCGGCCTGCGCCTGGCACTGTTGCCCGGCGTCGAATTCGTCGGTTCGGCCGAGCCCGAAGAACCGCTTCCCCATGGCATTGATGGAGCACCTCTATGATCGGTGACCTGGATCTGAGCGGGGTGTTCCTGCCCACGCTGCTGGTGCTGATGGGCATTACGTATGTGTTGTACCTGTTGGTGCACGGGGTGCTGACGCGCCTGCACTTTTACCGTCTGGTCTGGCACCGGGCATTGTTCAACGTGGCCCTCTACGCCTTGCTGCTTGGCGCCGTGGACTCACTCAGTCGATACCTGATGACATGAAAAAACCGTTTTTGACCTTGGGCCGTGTGGTGTTGACCCTGCTGATCGTGTGCTTCGCCGTTGTCGTGGTCTGGCGCATGGTGATGTATTACATGTTCGCGCCCTGGACCCGCGACGGGCACATCCGTGCCGACATCGTGCAAATCGCGCCGGACGTGTCCGGGCTGATCCAGCAAGTGGAGGTGCGCGACAACCAGTTGGTCAAGCGCGGCCAGGTGCTGTTCAGCATCGATCCGGACCGCTTCAAGCTGGCCCTGCGCCAGGCGAAAGCGGCAGTCGCCGACCGCGAAGAAACCCTGGCCCAGGCCCAGCGCGAGGCCAAGCGGAACAAGGGCCTGGGCAACCTGGTGCCGGGTGAGCAACTGGAAGAAAGCCAGTCAAAAGTGGCCCGCGCCCAAGTGGCCTTGATGGAAGCCCAAGTGGCGGTGGACAGCGCGCAGCTCAACCTCGACCGCTCGGTGATCCGCAGCCCGGTGGACGGCTACGTCAACGACCGCGCGCCACGGGCCCAGGAGTTCGTCAGCGCCGGGCGTCCGGTGTTGTCGGTGGTCGACAGCAACTCGTTCCATATCGATGGCTATTTCGAAGAAACCAAACTGAACGGCATCCATATCGGCCAAAGCGTCGATATCCGGGTGATCGGCGACAATGCGCGCCTGCGCGGGCATGTGGAGAGCATCGTCGCCGGTATTGAAGACCGCGACCGCACCAGCGGCAACAACCTGCTGCCCAACGTCAACCCGGCCTTCAGCTGGGTGCGGCTGGCCCAGCGGATTCCAGTGCGCATCGCCTTCGATGACGTACCGGAAGATTTCCGCATGATCGCCGGGCGCACCGCCACGGTATCGATCATCGACGATCAAAAGCGGGAGCTGGCGCAATGAGCAAGGCCTCGGGTTTGGCGGTCGCCGGGTTAGGCTTGCTGCTGTCGGCGTGTCAGATGGTCGGGCCGGATTATCATTTGCCTGAAGCGGCGGCTGTCCATCGTCCAGACTTCCAGGGCGATCTGGCGGTCGACGGTAAAACGGTGGTTTCCGCACCGGTGCCAGCCGATTGGTGGCGCCTGTACAAGGATCCACGACTCGACCAATTGGTGCGGCAGGCCATGGCCTCCAACACTGATTTGCGAGTGGCGGCGGCCAGTCTGTCCCGCTCTCGCGCTCAGGTCGACGAGGCGGAAGCGGCGGGCGGCTGGAGCGGCGGCGTGCAGATGGGCGCCCAGCGCTTGCAGGAGGCGGGGCAGGCCTTCCTGCTGCCGGAAAAAGTGCCGGTGGCCAACATCGGCGATATCGGCATCAGCGCGTCGTACCAGTTCGACCTGTTCGGCACCTTGCAACGCGGTATCGAAGCGGCCAAGGCCAATGTCGATGCGACGCAGGCCGCCGCCGATACTGCACGCATCACCGTAGTGGCCGACGTGGTTCGGGCCTACACCCAAGTGTGCGCGGCCAATGAAGAGCGGGAAATCGCCCAGCATTCCCTCGACCTGCAAGCCCAGAGCACCACGCTGATCCAGCGCCTGCGCGATGCCGGGCGTGGCGACGAAACCCAGGTCACCCGCTCGCAGACCCAATTCAAATCCCTGCGCGCCGACATGCCGCGCTATGAGGCCGCACGTCAGGCCGGGCTGTATCGCTTGTCGATGTTGCTGGCCAAACCGGTGGACCAACTGCCGGCCGGCACCGCCACCTGCGACGAGCTGCCGAAAATCGCGCAATTGATTCCGGTGGGCGATGGCGCCGCGTTGCTCAAGCGTCGTCCCGATGTACGGCAGGCCGAACGTCGGCTGGCGGCCTCGACGGCCGGTATTGGCGTCGCCACGGGCGAGTTGTACCCGAACATCAGCATCGGTGCGACCATCGGTACCGTCGGTATCCTCGACGATCTCGGCGACCCGTCTACCAATCGCTGGGGCTTCGGTCCGTCGCTGACCTGGAACGTGCCGACCAACGGCGCCCGGGCGCGCATCCGCGAAGCCGAAGCGGTGACCCAGGCGACCCTGGCGCATTTCGATGGGGTGGTGCTCAACGCCATTCGCGAAACCCAGACCGGCCTGGCCCAGTACACGGCATTGCTGCAACGCCGCGATGCACTGGCCGATGCCGAGCAATCGGCAAAACTGGCGGCCGACCAGACCCACCGCTTCTTCCAGGCCGGCCGCGCCTCGTTCCTGGCCGACCTGCAAGCCACCCGCACCTACATCGACGTCACGGCGCAACTGGCGGCCGCGAACACTCAGGTTGCCGCCAGTCAGATCGATTTGTTCCTCGCCTTGGGCGGCGGATGGGAAAGCGGACGAACGCAAGCGTCGAACTCCGGCAAACCCTGAGGCCGTTGCTATGCTTTGAAGTGTTGGAGGGTCGCCCCGTGCAAAGCGCCCTTTCTTCGCACAAGGCTCGCGCAGGTCAGGGGGAAACCAATAATGAAAAACCCTTACGCTCTCGGCTTCTGGTGCGCCATCGTGGCGTTGGTGCTGCTGTCGGCCACCTATTTCTACGGCATCATGCTGGCCGACCAGATCGACAAGGCTCTGGCGTTCCTCGACAGTGCCGCCGCGCTGATTGCCGTGATGTCCATTGCGGTGGTGGCCTGGGCCTCGGTCCAGAATCAACGCATCAAGAAAAGACAACTCGAACAAGGCAAGACCCTGGTCCTGATCTGGGACACCAAGGTGGCGCTGCGTCGTGTCGAAACGGTGTTCGACCGCTATTTCTGGGGCAGTTACTGGCAACCGGGGCGCACGTTTCAGGAAGTCATGGGCGAATTGACCGGCACGCCGCTGGAAAAAAGCCTCGAAACCCTGAAAAAACAATGCCTGGCGCTGGACCGGCAAGTGGCTGACGACGGTCGGCACTGGCTCAGCAATGCCCGGGAGCTGGCCGATGTCGCCACGGCCATGGCCCGCGAGCGCTATCAACTGGATGTCTGCGACCCGCGCGCGGAAGTGACGGGCGGGGCGGTGATCAACCGCGACTTCGAAGTGCTGGTGTACACCTGGACTGCGCGGCTCAAAAGCTTCGATCATCAGCTGGATGAGATAGAAGTCCAATACTCTTGAGTTGATATTGGCTGTTCGATCGCCATCGCGAGCCTGCTCGCGAAGGCGATTGCATTGACTGCGAATATCTCCAACCTTGTGAACACCCCCAAGACACTCTTTCACCTTTAATCATTGAGCCGTTCGTCGCGCCCGGTGCTAATCTGCATTTCACTTTCAGCGCAGTCGAGCCGCAACCCGTCATGGGTTCAGGGAAGACGACCTCACTTTCAACAACGGACATGAACGGGGCATACATGAATAAATCAGCAGGCGTGCTACTGGGAATTGTTGTCGCAATCGGTGCCATCAGCGCAGGCGGAGCCTGGTTCACCGGCACCAAAATCGAAGGTGTGTTGAACACCTCGATTGCCAATGCCAACAAGGAATTGCAGGCGGCGATGGTCGGTTCCAACGGCACCGCGTCGCTGGAACTGGTATCGCTGGAACGTCATGTATTCAGCAGCACCGCGCACTATCGCCTCAAGGGCGAAGGTGAAATGTTCGGCGAAACGCCGGTCGAATTGCTGTTTGTCGATCACATCGAACACGGCCCGTTGCCGTTCTCGCGGCTGATGTCGCTCAAGTGGTTGCCTGTCTTGGCGACCAGTCACTACGAACTGGAAAAGACCCCGTCCACCGAGAAGTGGTTTGCCGCCGCCAAGGACAAGTCCCCGCTGACCGGCGTGGTCAATATCGGCTATGACAACGCTACCAATGCCACCTTCGAGTTGCAGCCGCTGGAAATGGCGCTGGATGACAAGTCGAGCATGAAGTTCTCCGGCTTGAGCATCGACGTCGACGCCAGTGCCCAGGCGCAGAAGGTCAAGGCCAACGGCTACATGGACAGCCTGAAGGTGACCACCGTTTCCGAAGACCAGGCACCGGTGCAGGTTGAATTGAGCGGCCTGACCCTGGCCAGCAACCTGACAAAAAGTACCTACGGTTTCTACACCGGCGAAAACGTTCTTGAGCTGGCCAGTGGCAAATCGACCTTCGGCGTCAAGCAGTCGGTGCTGGACTTCAAGAAATTCGAGATGAAAAACCTGACCGAAGAAAAGGGCAGCAACGCCTCCGGACGTGCCGATTACAAGGTCGGCGAAGTATCCCTGAACGGCAAGGCCATTGGTTCCGGTGCGCTGGCCATGAGCCTGAAGAACCTCGACATTCCAGCCACCCTGTCGTTGATGCAGGTTTACCAGAGCAAACTGCAGCCGTATGAAAGGGCGGCGGCGGAAGCGACGGCGGCCGGCCTGCCGGCGCCGGAGTTGAAGCTGACCGAAGCCGAAGAAGCACTGCTCAAGTCCAGCCTGGAAAAACTGCTGGCGGCTGGTCCGCAGGTGGCCCTGGAAAACCTGTCGTTCAACACCGCTAACGGTGAGAGCCGCGCCAATATGGTGCTCGACCTGACCAAGCCACAAGCCATCGATCTGCCGACCGATCAGTTGGTCAGGCAGATGATCGCCCTGTTGGACTTCAAGCTGCAAGTGTCCAAAGCCATGCTGGTCGATGTGCTCTCCGTGCAATCGCAGATCGACGGTCAGACCGACGCCAAGCTGATTGCCGACCAGGCCACCGCCACCGCAGACATGTTCAGCAGTATGGCGGTCGGTAGCCAACTGGCAAAACTGGACGGCAATAACATCGTCACCAACTTGCATTACGCCAACAATCAGGTGGACTTCAACGGCCAGAAAATGACCGTCGAAGAGTTTGCCGGTTTTGTGATGAGCAAGTTCGCAGATGCTGGTGCCACCGAATAACGGCGGCTGTTAACTCTGCAACGCCCGGCCTCTGCATCGCGCAGGCGCCGGGCGTTTTGCTGTCCGGCATCTAGGGGGCGTTCTCAATTAGTTTCCCCACCGCGTTGTCGCCTTAAAGCTGGCCAGGCAAGGCGTAGGCCGCTGGGAATGGTTGTTCCCTTTCCAAGGCCTGCAACGCAGCATGGCCAGCTTTAAGGCACAACCCGAAGGGCCGGGCCTGCTGTTGTGCAGGGCTGTGTTGCTCGAAGCTGATTTGGAATGACCAAACTGCACTTCTCGCGCCTTGCCCTGCACAACAGCAGACCCGGCGCGGTAGGGAAACTAATTGAGAACGCCCCCTAGGGAACGTCACGGATCAGGCGCCATGCCTCTTCCCAGGGCAACGGTTGTTTCATCCGCTCCGCGAGCATCGCCATGGCCCGGTCCATCTCGCAGGCTACCGCTGCCGACACCACGCCGTTTTTTCCGAACAGGCCTATGAAGGGCGGATCGTAAGGGTCGCCATTGAACTCGACTTCGTCCCAGGCCTCGGCGTGCCCGAGGTATTCGTAGGTTTTACCGAAATGCCAGGTCCAGAAAAACGGCACATCGAGATAATGCTCGTCACCGCCCAGCATATTGGCCGCAGCGATCCGCGCCTGCTGTTGGGCCAGTCTCCAGTGTTCGATGCGCAGGCGTTGGTTGTTCAGCGGGAACGTGGCGATATCGCCAGCCGCCCAGAGGCCGTCGGACACGCGCATTGCGCCATCGACATGCAGCGAGTGATCCTGCTCCTTCGGCAGTCCGGTAAAGGCAGCAGTGGCTGGCGTGACGCCAATGCCGACCAGCACCAGATCGGCGGCCAAGCGTTGGCCGTTGTCCAGGCGCACGGCTTCGACCTTGTCCGTCCCTTCGATCTGTACCGCTTTGCCCCGGGTATGAAACTCGACGCCATGGGCTTCATGCCGGGCGCGAATAGCCTTGCCGACCGTGTCACCGAACTGTTTGGCAAACGGCACTTCGTGGCGGGCCAGCACGGTCACGTGCAGGCCAAGCTGGCGCAGGGACGAGGCGGACTCCATGGCAATGAAACTGTCACCGATGATCACCACCCGCTGGCCGGCGCTGGCGCTGTCCAGAATCTGCTGCGCATGGGCTTTGGAGCGCAAGACGAACACTTGCGGCAGGTCGGCGCCGGGCAGCGTCAGCAGATTGGGCACGCCGCCGGTGGCCAGCAGCGCGGCGTCGTATGTCAGCGATTGGCCGTCAGTCAGCCGCAGCGTCCGGTTTGGCGCATCCAGGCTTGCCACTTCGCCTCGCAGGCGCTCGATCCGCTGCTCGCAGTAAAAATCCTCATCGCGTAGCGGCGGGACCTCGTCCAGCGTCATCTCCCCGGCTATCACGTATTTGCTCAGCGCGGTGCGGTCATATCCGGCATCGGCTTCGCGGTCGATCAACAGCAACCGGCCGCCGAAACCTTTCTCGCGCAACGCCGCTGCCGCCGCCGTGCCTGCTGCGCCAGCGCCGACAATGATGAAGGTTCGTGGATCGTCGGCCGGTGGCGGGTGGGCACCCGGCATCGGCTGGTCGCCGACCCAGATGTCGCCGTCCCGGACTTCAAGGGGATAGCGCTGGAGGCTGTCCAGGGCCGGCGGCTCACACAGCCCGCCATCCTCGATCCGGAACTGCGCCTTGTGCCACGGACAGGTCAGGCGCCCGTTGCATACCGCACCGTCAGCCAGCGGGGCTCCGGCATGCGGGCATTCGGCCTGATAAGCGCGCAGTTGTTCGCCAGCCCGCAACAGCAGAACCTTGCTGTCCTGGACTTGCACTTCCAGACCCCGGTCTTCGGGCACATTGGCGACACGCGCAACACGATGCAGAGTCATGATTGCTCTCCAGACAGACGTTTCACTTATGAGTCTGGCGCTTATCGCGAGGTTCAGCCAATTCCCCCCTGCCAAGGCGCGAATGGTCCGGCTATAGTTTGCACGCCGACGACGGCCCAACACGCACAAGGTGCTCCGGTATGCCCCGATTGACCTCAATGAACCCTTGGCTCGCGGCCATAGCAGTCGCCCTGTGCGTGCAGTTCCCGGCGCAGGCCCAGGAGCGCTTCACCCTGAACATTCCGGGTGTCTCCGATGACCGTCTGTTCACGTCCGCCGCCGCCAGCGATTCCGCGGGCTGTGGCGGACATAACATTTCCCCGGCATTGAACTGGAACGCCGGCCCGGCAGCCACCCAAAGCTACGCCATCGTCATGCATGACCCTGACGGCCAGAAAGGCCAGGGCGTCGATAACTGGGTGCATTACGGCATCAAGGCCGCTACCCACCAGATCCCGGCCGGCGCCGGGAGCAAACCCGGCCTCGAGGGCGTCGGCGGTACCAACAGCAAGGCAACCACCGGCTACATCGGCCCTTGCCCGCCCCTTGGCGACAGCGCGCATCACTACATCATCCAGATCTATGCCCTGGACCTGCCCCCGGAAGCCTTGCCCGCCGGCCTGACCCGTGCGCAGCTGCTGGAAAAAATCAAAGGCCACGTCCTGAGAAACAGCAGCGTGGTACGGCGCTATCACCGCTGAAGGCTGATCGCCCCAACGGATATGCATAAAACTGAAGTGCGCGGCATTCCGGGGATTTGGCATCCGCCCCCGAAAGCGCGCACTATCAGGCTATAGCCGATGCGTTGGAGGATGCCGTGGCAAAAAAAATCGACCGCATCGCCCAAATGCTCAACTGCCCGCAAAAGGGCGAGGAACTGCGGCGAGCGATTACCGAGAGTCGCAAGGATTTTCTGCTGAACCAGCCGGAAGAAGACATTGTTGAAGACGACGACCTTGAAGAAGAGTTTTTCGAGGACGACGAGGACGATGATGAGTACGACGAGTTCGACTGGACGACAGAATGAAAAAACCGCTTCGGCGGTTTTTATCGTAAGCAGTCGTTTGGACAAACCGAACAACTGACGCGGGAATGACTTACTCCCAGTAACCTGAAGCAAAGATTGCCGGTGATCCCGGTCGTTGACGATAGGTCATCAACCCTTATAATCGCCTACAACACGGCCCCTGTCGGTTGATACGCTTCGGCGCTGAGACTGCTCAGGGGTTTTTTATTGTCCCGACTTTCTGCATATCACCAGTCGTATCTCTGCCAGTCTTGATTTGTCCCCATTCCTTCCAGGCTGAGACCCAGGTGTGCCAGATCAGGAAAGTCGTTTTCCAACAGCGCCTTCAAGCGTTTCCCCCAACTCGACAATGGGTTGATAAATTTCATCAGATGCTGGGCGATGCACAAAAGCATGAACGGGCGAGCCCGGCGATATGCATCATCATGAAAGGCAGACAACGTGGGAGCCTGCTCGGCGGGTGGCAATTTCGGTTGATCAACGATGTTTCGGTTCCAAATGCGGCTGTGATGAGCGCATACATTGCGTAGATAGTTCAGGCTGCGTAACCAACTGGCGAAAACCCTTCCATTCGTGATGCCGTACTCTTGAGAAATAGCATTTTGGTCCGCTTCACTCATTCCAGCATAAAGCGTGGATAGCGTTCAGAAATCCCAAACCTCGCATGCCACCCAGACCGCTAATGGAAGACCATATTTTTCTTTGTTGTGGCGAATAAAGTCTTCATTCGAGCGATTGATCAGCGCAGCGTGTTTGCCAAGCCAGGCATGATGCTTCGTCAAACCCGTCTTGCCATCCAGCTGGATAGAAAAGCTTTCATGGAACAGTTCGGGTTTGAGATAAGCAAATTTTCCGTGTTTGCCGAGACCGTGGGCAATGTCCACCCGTAGTGCAATTTCAATACGCTCCAGCGCATCCAGGACCAAAAATCGCAGCTTCTTATCGAACACGTACAATTCGACGGCATTCTGGAATGTTGTTCCTGGTTTGAATTTGTCGAGAGGAAGGCGAGTCGGTTTAGTTTTGTTTGGTTTATTACTGCCTTGTCGATCGAGTGGGCAGCAAAGCTCAGTGCGCTCCCGAAAGGCAAACCAATAGCCGCTGAGGCGGTAGTAGCCAATGCGCTCCAGGTATTCCAACGCTTTGAGGGGGGCAGTCACTTCCATTCCGCGAGCCGTCAGTAGCTCAAGCTGCTCCTGATAGCTGTGCCACGGTTTTGAATAGCCTTGTGTCATCGGCATATTCCCTCATGTGTTGGTTTATCGCGATACTGAACGCATTGAGGAAAATGCAGAATGAGGCAGGTGTTTCAACGATTGACATCGCCAAACCCAGAATGCAAAAAAAGCCCCAGACCCATAAGGCCTGAGGCTTTCTCGCTACAACATATGGTGCACCAGGCGGGATTCGAACCCACGACCCCTGCCTTCGGAGGGCAGTACTCTATCCAGCTGAGCTACTGGTGCAGCGGGCGCCATGATACGCATATGCGCTGCGGGCGTCCATGCTGCTGAATCGCCTGCGTTTTTTTAAAGCTGTAACGCGCGCTTGCTACGTTGATCAGAAAAAATAGGCAAAAGCGTCGTTTTCGTTCTTTTTTTCGAACAGGCTATTGTCCTTTACCCCCTTTGATCCTAGGATTCGTTTGAGATTTCAAACGCTCTTGTCTGGGTGCTGAACCGCACGATTTGAATCAGTGCGCTATTTATGTGCTTCAGCCCGGTGAATGATTTCCCTGACGGCAGCCTATTGAGGCGCCTTTCTACAATCATAATTTGCTCCGCATTCGTTGCGGTGCTGTTAAGGAAAGCCGACATGCAGCTTAAAGACACCCAGTTGTTCCGCCAGCAAGCCTTCATCGATGGCGCGTGGGTTGATGCGGACAATGGTCAGACGATCAAGGTCAACAACCCGGCAACGGGCGAAATCCTGGGTACCGTGCCGAAAATGGGCGCTGTCGAAACCCGCCGTGCGATCGAAGCTGCTGACAAAGCGCTGCCGGCCTGGCGTGCACTGACCGCCAAGGAACGTGCAAACAAGCTGCGTCGCTGGTTTGAGCTGATCATCGAGAACCAGGACGACCTGGCTCGTCTGATGACCCTGGAGCAAGGCAAGCCATTGGCCGAAGCCAAGGGCGAAATCGTTTACGCCGCTTCCTTCATCGAGTGGTTCGCCGAAGAAGCCAAGCGCATCTACGGTGACGTGATTCCGGGCCACCAGCCAGACAAGCGCCTGATCGTGATCAAGCAGCCAATCGGCGTGACCGCTGCAATCACCCCGTGGAACTTCCCGGCTGCAATGATCACCCGTAAAGCCGGTCCGGCCCTGGCCGCCGGTTGCACCATGGTGCTCAAGCCTGCTTCGCAAACTCCGTTTTCCGCCTTCGCCCTGGCCGAACTGGCCCAGCGTGCCGGCATCCCGGCTGGCGTGTTCAGCGTTGTTTCCGGCAGCGCCGGCGACATCGGCAGCGAGCTGACCAGCAACCCGATCGTGCGCAAGCTGTCCTTCACCGGTTCGACCGAAATCGGTCGTCAACTGATGTCGGAATGCGCCAAGGACATCAAGAAAGTGTCCCTGGAACTGGGCGGCAACGCGCCGTTCATCGTGTTCGACGACGCGGACCTGGATAAGGCCGTCGAAGGCGCGATCATTTCCAAGTATCGCAACAACGGTCAGACCTGCGTCTGCGCCAACCGCCTGTACATTCAGGATTCGGTCTACGACGCGTTCGCCGAGAAGCTGAAAGTGGCTGTGGCCAAGCTCAAGATCGGTAACGGTCTGGAAGACGGCACCACCACTGGCCCGCTGATCGACGAAAAAGCCGTGGCCAAGGTGCAAGAGCACATCGCTGACGCCATTTCCAAAGGCGCCACCGTGTTGTCCGGCGGCAAGCCGATGGAAGGCAACTTCTTCGAGCCGACCATCCTGACCAACGTGCCGAACAACGCTGCCGTGGCCAAGGAAGAAACCTTCGGTCCATTGGCTCCACTGTTCCGCTTCAAAGACGAAGCCGATGTGATCGCGATGTCCAACGACACCGAGTTCGGTCTGGCCTCGTACTTCTATGCTCGCGACCTGGGTCGTGTGTTCCGTGTGGCGGAAGCCCTGGAATACGGCATGGTCGGCGTCAACACCGGGTTGATCTCCAACGAAGTCGCGCCGTTCGGCGGCATCAAGGCCTCGGGCCTGGGCCGTGAAGGCTCCAAGTACGGCATCGAAGATTACCTGGAAATCAAATACCTCTGCCTGGGCATCTAAGCTCGAAGGTATAAGCCGGGAAGGTATTGCTTGAAACGCAAAGGGCACGAGAGCGCTGTCCCTTTGCGTGCGTAAAACCGGAATTTTCTCTGTGACCGGGAACGCCGTGGCAGTCGATCATCGCATGCTGCCGCCGTTGCTCCCCGTCGCTTTATCCTTGAACCACGCCGCCCGATGAGCGGTGAATGAGGAATGTATGAGCAAGACTAACGCTTCTTTGATGGCCCGCCGTACCGCTGCTGTTCCACGTGGTGTTGGCCAGATTCACCCGATCTTCGCCGATTCCGCGAAGAACGCGACCGTAACCGACGTTGAAGGTCGTGAATTCATCGACTTCGCCGGCGGTATCGCCGTACTGAACACCGGCCACTTGCATCCGAAAGTCATCGCCGCCGTGACCGAGCAGTTGAACAAGCTGACCCACACTTGCTTCCAGGTACTGGCCTACGAGCCGTACGTGGAAGTGTGCGAAAAAATCAACGCCAAGGTCCCAGGTGATTTCGACAAGAAAACCCTGCTGGTGACCACCGGCTCCGAAGCCGTGGAAAACTCCATCAAGATCGCCCGTGCCGCCACTGGCCGTGCCGGCGTGATCGCGTTCACCGGCGCTTACCACGGTCGCACCATGATGACCCTGGGCCTGACCGGTAAAGTCGTGCCTTACTCGGCCGGCATGGGCCTGATGCCAGGCGGCATCTTCCGCGCGCTGTACCCGAACGAACTGCACGGCGTGAGCATCGACGACTCGATCGCTTCCATCGAACGCATCTTCAAGAACGACGCCGAGCCGAAAGACATCGCTGCGATCATCATCGAGCCGGTTCAGGGCGAAGGTGGTTTCTACGTCGCTCCGAAAGAATTCATGAAGCGTCTGCGTGCCCTGTGCGACCAGCACGGCATCCTGCTGATCGCTGACGAAGTACAGACTGGCGCTGGCCGTACCGGTACTTTCTTCGCCATGGAACAGATGGGCGTTGCTGCCGACCTGACCACCTTCGCCAAATCCATCGCTGGCGGCTTCCCGCTGGCCGGTGTGTGCGGCAAGGCCGAATACATGGACGCCATCGCTCCAGGCGGCCTGGGCGGCACCTACGCTGGTAGCCCGATCGCTTGCGCCGCGGCCCTGGCCGTGATGGAAGTGTTCGAAGAAGAGCACCTGCTGGATCGCTGCAAGGCTGTTGGCGAGCGTCTGGTAACCGGCCTGAAGGCCATCCAGGCCAAGTACCCGGTGATCGGTGAAGTCCGTGCCCTGGGTGCGATGATCGCTGTCGAGCTGTTCGAAAACGGCGACAGCCACAAGCCGAACGCCGCAGCCGTGGCATCCGTTGTGGCCAAGGCTCGCGACAAGGGTCTGATCCTGCTGTCCTGCGGCACCTACGGCAACGTTCTGCGCGTCCTGGTACCGCTGACCTCGCCGGACGAGCAACTGGACAAAGGCCTGGCGATCATCGAAGAGTGCTTCTCCGAGCTCTGATCCCCAGTGTGACCTGATCCACAAAAAACCCGCTTCGGCGGGTTTTTTCATGTCCCTGGAAACACATCCCGCGCATTAGCGCTGTATCGAATGGCCAGCATTGGCTAAGGTTCCTGCATTGCCAGGGAGAGCTGTATGACAACTGTCATTTTACCCGCCGTTCCAAGAGTCCTGATCGCCGAGGCTGACCCCTGGTCCCGGGATCTGCTCAAGGAAGTGTTGTTGAACGTACGCTGCGATGCGCGGCTGGATCTGTGCGCCGATGGTCAGCAAGCGCTGGAGCTATTGGCCGCCAACCCCTATGACCTGGTCATCGCCGACTGGGAGTTGCCCGGCGTCGATGGCCTGAATGTCCTGCGCAACATCCGTCAGCGCAAACGCAATCCGCCCATGCCGTTCATTCTGATGAGCAGTCGCAACGACAGTGCCAGTGTGCGCGAGGCCTTGCCGCTGGTGCCGGCCGCGTACCTGACCAAGCCCCTGAATATGGAAAGCCTGACCCATCGGTTGCAGGGGTTGCTGCTGAACGCTGGCGAAGAGGTCTCGTGCGAAGTGCCGTCGCTGGCACCGGGCATGACGCTGTCGGTGTATCTGGAGCGTCGACGGGAATTGGCCGACGGCGCGCCGCTGATGACCGACGTGCAAGTGGCGGTCAAGCGCAGCCTCAATCCCAACGGCCTCGACCTGACGGTACTGGAAGACGAAATCCGCACCGATCCGCAGGTCACGGCCGTGCTGATCGCCGCTGCCAACAGCGCGGCCCAGCACCACGGTGCTGCTGTGCAAACCCTATCCCAGGCACTGCATCGCCTGGGCACCGGGCAGAGCATGAACCTGATTCTCGGGCTGGCGCTCAAGCGCAGTGCCCGGCTCAGCGATCCGCAATTGGCCGACTATGCCGAGCGATACTGGGATCTGTCGCTGCACACCGCCGAATACGCCCGGACGCTGGCGCGCCTGCTCGATCTGGATCAGGAGCGCTGCTATTGCGCCGGCATGTTGCATCGTCTCGGCGATCTGGCGTTGCTGCGCTGTTTGCAGGAATGGCAACAGGCCGGTGGCGAACTGGACGAGCTGGAGGAAGTGGGCGAAGCGCTGGTTGAATTTGGCGCGGCCTATGGTTCGGCCCTGCGCACGCGCTGGCGCCTGCCACTGGAGTTGCGGGAGCTGATTGCGGCGGCCTACCAGCTCGGTGGCGGGGTTTATTCCCGCGAAGCGCTGGTGATGAACATGGCGGCGCAGATGGCACGCCTGACCGAGCATGAGGACATCGAGGAGCTGGCGAAGAGCCGGACGGCGCGGTTGCTCAAGATTGGCTTGCCGGAGTTGATGCGTTTGCGTAAGTAGGAGCGAGCTTGCTCGCGATGGAGGTAAACGATGACGCGTAAAATCTGAATCACTCTCGTGCCTCAGGTTTTTCGCGAGCAAGCTCGCTCCTACAGGAGGTTGCAGGGCCTGTCAGCCCGTGACAATCCGGTTCTTGCCCTCGCGCTTGGCCCGATACATCGCAGCATCCGCCCGGGAAAACAGGTTTTCCACGTTTTCGTCCGCGGCGGTCAGGCTGGTCAGGCCCTGGCTGACGGTGATGCCGAACGTCCGGCCTTCATGGGTGAAGCGCAATCGCTGAATCTGCCGTTGCAAGCGTTCAGCCACATGAAGGGCCATCTGCGGCGTACAGCCGGGAAACACCGCTGCGAACTCCTCACCGCCAATGCGCCCGAACAGGTCGCCTCGGCGCAACGCTGCGCGGCCGCTATCGGCGATGCGTTGCAACACGTTGTCGCCTTTCTGGTGACCGTAGGTGTCGTTGATGATTTTGAAGTCATCGATGTCCAGCATCAGGAACGACAGCGGCTCGCCCCGTTGCCGGGCGTGTGCGAACTCGCGGTGGGCGCATTCGAAGAAATGCCGGCGATTGCTGCTCTGGGTCAGGGCGTCGGTGGTGGCCAGGCGGTGCAACTCGCTTTCCATCCGCTTCTTGTCGGTGATGTCTTCGGCGATGCCGACGATGATCACCGGTTGACCCGGCTCAGCCTGGCGGTTGACGTAGCATTTGTCGCTGAGCCAGCGCACCTGCCCGTCGGCGGCAATGATTCGATACTCGCGGTCTTCGACTGCGCCTTTGTCCAGCACTTCGGCCAGGCTGCGTTCGGCATAGTCCAGGTCGTCAGGGTAAATGCTGTCGCGCCATTGATTGCATTCAGCCAGCAGTAGATCGGCCGAACGACCAAAGATCCGTTCATAGGCG
Organism: Pseudomonas sp. GL_091; assembly: GCF_057837725.1. Classification (NCBI taxonomy): domain Bacteria; kingdom Pseudomonadati; phylum Pseudomonadota; class Gammaproteobacteria; order Pseudomonadales; family Pseudomonadaceae; genus Pseudomonas; species Pseudomonas sp. GL_091. The sequence continues at coordinate 179,750 of NZ_CM174451.1, forward strand.
GGGCTGACGTAAAGCACCTGGCGGGTTTCCCAATCAAATGCCCACAGCACCGCGTTGACGCTCATCAGCAGGGTGTTGAACAACTGTTCGCGTTCGCTCAGGCGTGCGACTTCGCCTTGGGCGTGCATCAGCGCCAACAGGGTCTGCGCGGCCTCGGGCCAATGTGACGGAGATGAATCTTGCAGGTTTTTTTCGTCCATCGACACAAATCTCAAAGGGCATGCCGCGTGCGATCGCGGCCAACATCAAGCCCGCCGGGGATGGCGAAGTGTCTTTGAGATAGGGCTTTTCGGATGAAGTTCCCACCATTTGTGGCGAGGGAACTGGCTCCCGCCGGGCGGTACTGGCGACGCGATTTTTCAGTCAGGCGATAAACCAATGTGGGAGCGAGTCGGCTCCGGGCGGCGATCCGACGAAGGCGGCCTGCCAGTCAATATTGATCTCGACTGACATTCCCTCTTCGCGAGCAGGCTCGCTCCCACAGGTTTTGCGGCTGCGCGCTGCAATCAGACAGCGGCAGGACGCAGGGAGTAGGTTTTCAACTGATCGGCGAAGTCGCGCAGGGACTGAATCCCGCTGGCTTCAGCTTCGTGTACCCAGTCCTTGATGGCCGCCAGCATGTCGTGACCATTTGAGCTGGTCTTGACCCAGATCTGCTGCAGGGCCAGGCGTTTCTCGTAAATTACCTTCAGCGCCTGACTGTGTTCGAGCATGTTCTGGATGCGTACATGGTGTTTGTCATCCAGCAGGCTGGTCTCCCGCGAAAGCAGGCGTTTGGCCCTGTGGAACTGGTGACGTACCGAGTGATCGACCTTTTCCAGCTCTTGCTTGACCAGCGGGCCGATCACCAATTTGCGGTACTGGGCCATGATCTGGAAGCGATTGTTGAGGATCGCCATGGCGGTGTCCATGTCCAGGTTGCCCTTGCCTTCGACGCGATGGGCAATCGGCGCAACCCGCTGGACCTTGGCCAGGCGCAGGAAGCTGAAGACTTGAATCCACGCCCAGCCCAGGTCGAATTCCCACTTCTTCACCGACAATTTTGCCGAGTTAGGGTAGGTGTGATGGTTGTTATGCAGTTCTTCGCCGCCAATCAGGATGCCCCAAGGCACCAGGTTGGTCGCCGCATCGCGGCATTCGAAGTTGCGGTAGCCAATGGCATGGCCCAGGCCATTGACCACGCCGGCGGCCCACACCGGGATCCACATCATCTGGATGGCCCAGATGGTGATGCCGATGGTGCCGAACAGCAGCAGGTCGATAACGCCCATGATCGCGATGCCCAGCAGCGGGTAGCGGCTGTAGAGGTTGCGCTCGATCCAGTCTTCGGGGCAGTTCTTGCCGTAGATGCGCAGCGTCTCGGGGTTTTCCGCTTCGGCGCGGTACAACTCGGCGCCTTTGCGCAGCACCGTGGACAAACCCTTGACGACCGGACTGTGCGGATCATCGACGGTTTCGCATTTGGCGTGATGCTTGCGGTGGATGGCGGTCCACTCGCGGGTGTTCTGTGCCGTGGTCAGCCACAGCCAGAAACGGAAGAAATGCTTAAGGCCCCGATTCAGCTCCAGGGAGCGATGGGCCGAGTAACGATGCAGATAGACCGTGACGGCGATGATTGTGACATGGGTCATCAGCAGGGTGACTGCTACCAGCGACCAAGGCGACAAGCCAAGAAAACCTTCGTACCACATAGGCTGTAGGGCCCTCGATAAAGAAAAAAACAGCCGTTGCATTATCACTAAGCCCACACAGAAAACCAGTCGCCCTTTCAGATAAGAGTGGCTGGATGTGTCTTTAAACTATAACTCCCACCTTTTTGTAGGGACATGGATCGCCGGATGTCTGCCACCTATCGCGATGCCTTGCGCGCAACGCTGCTCTATCTGTTGCTTTCTGTGGTTTGGCTGCAGATCAGTGGCTATTTATTAAACAGTTTCTTCGATAGCTCTGCCGAGCGACTGCGATGGCAACTGATCAACGGTTATGTCTGGGTGCTGTTCAGCGCCGGGTTGATCTTCATTGCCCGGGCGCGGCTGCTGCGGTGTCTGGGGATCGGCGACAAATTGCGTGAGCGTGATGCCGACCGCATGCACTTGCGCCAGGCAGCGGCCGTGTTCGACTGCACCCGCGAAGGCGTGCTGGTCACCAATCGGGAGGGCTTGATCGTCCATGTTAACCGGGCGTTCATGGAAATTACCGGTTATGGGTGTGAGGACGTGCTGGGGCAGCGGCCCAATCTGTTCAAGTCCGGGAGACATTCCCTTGAGTTTTATCAGGCGATGTTTGCCGCGCTCGCCAGTGTCGGGGAGTGGAGTGGGGAAATCTGGAACCGGCGTAAAAGCGGCGAGATTTACCCGCAATGGCAAACGATCCGCCTGATCCACGACGACTACGGCCAGCCGAGCCAATATGTGGCGGTGTTTTCCGACATCAGTGCAATCAAGAACTCCGAGCACGAGTTGATGCACCTGGCGCACCACGATCCGCTGACCGACCTGCCGAACCGCCTGCTGTTCACCGACCGCGCCGAACAGGCCCTGGCCTCGGCACAGGCCCACAAGCGTGGCTGCGCGCTGCTGATGATCGATCTCGATCACTTCAAGATGATCAACGACAGCCTCGGGCATACCATTGGCGACCAGTTGCTCAAGGCTGTGGCCGAGCGCCTGGGCGCCATGTTCGGCCCGGGCATCACCCTGGCCAGGCTGGGCGGAGATGAGTTCGCCGTGCTCGCCGAAAGCTGTCCGCAACTGGTTCAGGCCGCTGCGTTGGCCCAGCGGATCATCGATGGCCTTAAAGAGCCGTTCCTTATTGATGGGCACCAGTTGTCCATCAACACCAGCATCGGCATCAGCCTGTTCCCCTGCGATGCCTTGAGCGTCGAGCAACTGCTGCGCAATGCCGACTCTGCGCTGTTCAAGGCCAAGAGCGCGGGGCGCAATGATTATGCCCTGTACACCGAAGAGCTGACGGCCCACGCCCAGCAGCGGGTGGAGATCGCCTTCGAATTGCGCCGCGCCCTGGACCGGCAAGAGCTGCGGGTTTATTACCAGCCGGTTCACGACCTCAAGACCAGTCGCCTGATTGGCGTCGAGGCGCTGGTGCGTTGGCAGCATCCGCAACGGGGCCTGGTGTCGCCAGCGGAATTCATTCCGGTCGCCGAACGAACCGGTCTGATTGCTGAAATCGATGCCTGGGTCATGGCGCAGGCGTGCCGGCAGATGTGCCAGTGGCAACAGGGCGGGATAGTGCTGTCGTTCGTCGCGGTCAACGTTTCTTCGCGCCTGTTCGCCCGTCGTGAGTTGTATCAGCAGGTGGCGCAGGTCCTGCGCGAAACCGGGCTGGAACCGGCGTTTCTCGAGCTGGAAGTCACCGAAAGCGCGGTGATGGAAGACCCGGAAGTCGCGCTGGAACAGATGCATCGCCTGCGCGAGCTGGGTGTGCGCCTGGCCATCGACGACTTTGGCACCGGTTATTCATCGCTGCTGCGACTCAAGCGTCTGCCGGTGCAAAAGTTGAAAATCGACCAGGGCTTCGTTGCCGGTTTGCCGTGGAATGAGGACGATGCGGCGATTTCACGGGTGATCATTGCCCTGGCGCAAAGCATGGGCATGCAGGTGCATGCCGAGGGGATCGAGCAGGTCGAACAGGCTGCTTTCCTCCTCGAACAGGGATGTGATCTTGGTCAGGGTTACTGGTTCGGGCGGCCGGTACCAGCGGCGCAGCTGGATTGGGCTCATGCGCCGGTGATTGGATAGGCGCAAACCCTGTGGGAGCAGCCGGTCGACGCTCCCACAGGTTTTTTTGTGTGCTTGAAAGAGGGCTATTCACCTCAAGCCCTTGTCCCTTCAGTTAATCTCTTCTGGTTATATAAACATTCTTAAATAGTCTTTTTAAGAATATCTGTGTCTCTCTAGTATTGCTCTCAAGCCGCAAGCAGTGCCGACACTGCGAGGCAACCTCTCAGTTGAAGGAGCAGCAATATGAGCGCATCCCTGCGTAGCGTCGACGGTCAAGACGAAGCCACCATCCTGCGTGAAATCCAGAGCGCCCTGCGCGATCTGCGCTTTGGCGCCGTGGAAATCACCGTGCACAACGCCCAGGTGGTGCAGATCGAGCGCAAAGAAAAATTCCGTTTGCAACAGCCAGGCAACAAGCCGGGCTGAGGCGAATCAGGCACCGCGATTTCCGATATCCCATAAGAAAATCCAACACACCAAGAATTCCAGGAGCTTTCACCATGTCGTCGATTCGTCATTTCGCTTTGGCCGCCCTGGCCAGCGCCCTTTTTGCCGGTTCCGCCGTTGCCAAGGACTATGAGCTGCTCAACGTGTCGTACGACCCGACCCGCGAGCTGTACCAGGACTACAACGCTGAGTTCATCAAGTTCTGGCAGAAAGATCACGCCGGCGACACCGTGAAGGTCCAGCAATCCCACGGCGGTTCGGGCAAGCAAGGTCGGGCGGTGATCGATGGCTTGCGTGCCGACGTCGTGACCCTGGCCCTGGCCGGTGACATCGACGAAATCGCCAAGCTTGGCAAAACCCTGCCGGCCGATTGGCAAAAACGCTTGCCGGAAGCGAGCACGCCTTACACCTCGACCATCGTGTTCCTGGTGCGCAAGGGCAACCCTAAAGGCATCAAGGACTGGGGCGACCTGGTCAAGAACGACGTCTCGGTGATCACGCCGAACCCGAAAACCTCCGGCGGTGCACGCTGGAACTTCCTCGCGGCGTGGGCCTATGGCCTGAAAGCCAATGGCGGCGACGAAGCCAAGGCCAAGGAATACGTACAGACCCTGTTCAAACACGTGCCAGTGCTGGATACCGGTGCTCGCGGTTCGACCATTACCTTCGTCAACAACGGTCAGGGCGACGTATTGCTGGCCTGGGAAAACGAAGCCTTCCTGGCCCTGAAAGAAGAGGGCGGCGCCGACAAGTTCGACATCGTCGTGCCTTCGCTGTCGATTCTCGCCGAGCCACCGGTGGCGGTGGTCGACAAAAATGCCGAGAAAAAGGGCAACGAGCAGATCGCCGAAGCCTATCTCAAGCACCTGTACAGCCCGGCCGGCCAGGAAATCGCGGCGAAGAACTTCTATCGTCCACGTGACAAGGACGTGGCCGCCAAGTACGCCCAGCAGTTCCCTAAACTGGAACTGGTGAGCATCGACAAGGACTTCGGCGGCTGGAAAACCGCACAGCCGAAGTTCTTCAACGACGGGGGCGTGTTCGACCAGATCTACCAGGCGCAGTAATCTTAAATAGCCATCAACGAGCCCCGGATTTATCTCCGGGGCTTATTGCGTTCTCAACCAAGGACTTTTATGTCGCGTCGTATCTCCCCCGTCATACCCGGCTTCGGGCTGACGCTGGGCTACACCTTGGTGTACCTCAGCCTGATTGTGCTCATACCACTGGCGGCGATGTTCGTGCATGCCGCTCAACTCACCTGGGATCAGTTCTGGGCAATCATCTCGGCGCCACGGGTGCTGGCCGCGTTGAAGCTCAGCTTCGGCACGGCGCTTTGTGCCGCGATCATCAACGGCATCATCGGCACGCTGCTGGCCTGGGTATTAGTGCGCTATACCTTCCCTGGACGAAAAGTGATCGATGCAATGATCGACCTGCCATTCGCATTGCCCACGGCGGTGGCCGGTATTGCGTTGACGGCGCTGTACACCCCTACCGGTCTGGTCGGTCAATTTGCAGCGGATCTGGGTTTCAAGATCGCCTACACCCCTCTGGGCATCACCCTTGCCCTCACTTTTGTGACACTTCCATTCGTAGTACGTACCGTACAGCCAGTATTGGCGGATATTCCCCGTGAAGTAGAAGAAGCGGCAGCGTGCCTGGGTGCAAAACCGTTGCAGGTTTTCCGCCATATCCTGCTGCCGGCACTGCTTCCGGCATGGCTTACCGGTTTCGCTTTGGCCTTTGCCCGCGGGGTCGGCGAGTATGGTTCGGTGATATTCATCGCCGGCAACATGCCGATGAAAACCGAGATTCTGCCGCTGCTGATCATGGTCAAACTCGACCAATACGATTACACCGGCGCTACCTCCATTGGTGTACTGATGCTGGTGGTTTCCTTCGTCCTGTTGCTGCTGATCAACTTGTTGCAGCGGCGCATCGAAACCCCATAAGGAGGCGCACCCATGTCCCAATCGTCTATTGCTGCCGCTTCCTCGAACGCTGCCCGCCGTGGCAGTGCGACTTCGCGGCGAATCCTGATCGGCCTTGGCTGGCTGATTTTTGCGCTGTTCCTGCTGCTGCCGCTGTTCATCGTGGTGTCCCAGGGCCTGAAGCTCGGCCTCGGGGCGTTTTTCACCGCGATCTTTGAACCGGACGCGCTGTCGGCGCTGAAGCTCACGGTCATCGCCGTACTGATCTCGGTGCCGCTGAACCTGGTGTTCGGTGTCAGCGCCGCGTGGTGCGTGAGCAAGTACTCGTTCCGCGGCAAGAGCATGCTGGTGACCCTGATCGACCTGCCGTTCTCGGTGTCGCCGGTGATCGCCGGTCTGGTCTATGTGCTGATGTTCGGCGCCCAGGGTCTGTTCGGGCCGTGGTTGCAAGATCACGACATCCAGATCGTCTTTGCCCTGCCGGGCATCGTGCTGGCGACGATCTTCGTCACCGTGCCGTTCGTGGCCCGTGAACTGATCCCACTGATGCAGGAGCAAGGCACTCAGGAAGAGGAGGCCGCGCGCCTGCTCGGGGCCAACGGCTGGCAGATGTTCTGGCACGTCACTGTGCCCAACATCAAATGGGGCCTGATCTACGGCGTGGTGTTGTGCACCGCGCGGGCCATGGGGGAGTTCGGTGCGGTGTCGGTGGTTTCCGGGCACATTCGCGGGGTGACCAACACCCTGCCGTTGCACGTGGAGATCCTCTACAACGAATACAACCACGTGGCCGCGTTCGCCGTGGCGAGCCTGTTGCTGATCCTGGCGCTCTTCATCCTGCTGCTCAAGCAGTGGAGCGAAAACCGTATTAACCGCCTGCGCGCCAGCGCCGCGGAGGAATAATTCATGTCGATCGAAGTGCGTAACGTCAGCAAGAATTTCCATGCCTTCAAGGCGCTGAACAACATCAGCCTGGACATCCAGAGCGGCGAACTCGTCGCACTGCTCGGTCCGTCGGGCTGCGGCAAGACCACGCTGCTGCGGATCATCGCCGGCCTGGAGACCCCGGATCAGGGCAACATCGTATTCCACGGTGAAGACGTCTCTGGCCACGATGTGCGTGATCGCAACGTCGGTTTCGTGTTCCAGCACTACGCTTTGTTCCGCCACATGACGGTGTTCGACAACGTCGCGTTCGGCCTGCGCATGAAACCGAAAAACCAGCGCCCGAGCGAAAGCCAGATCGCAACCAAGGTTCACGAACTGCTGAACATGGTGCAACTGGACTGGTTGTCGGATCGCTACCCGGAGCAACTCTCCGGCGGTCAGCGCCAGCGCATTGCCCTGGCCCGAGCGCTGGCGGTGGAGCCGAAAGTGCTGCTGCTCGACGAACCTTTCGGCGCCCTCGACGCCAAGGTCCGTAAAGAGCTGCGCCGCTGGTTGGCGCGTCTGCACGAAGACATCAACCTGACCTCGGTGTTCGTGACCCACGACCAGGAAGAAGCGATGGAAGTCGCCGACCGTATCGTGGTGATGAACAAGGGTGTGATCGAGCAGATCGGTTCACCGGGGGACGTGTACGAAAACCCCGCCAGCGATTTCGTCTATCACTTCCTGGGTGATTCGAACCGTCTGCACTTGGGCGAAGACAGGCATGTGCTGTTCCGTCCGCACGAGGTGTCGCTGTCGCGCCACGAACTGGAAGACCACCACGCGGCGGAAGTGCGGGATATTCGTCCGCTGGGCGCGACTACACGGGTGACGTTGAAGGTCGAAGGGCAGAGCGATCTGATTGAGGCCGAAGTGGTCAAGGATCACGACAGCCTGGTTGGATTGGCGAAGGGCGAGACGTTGTTCTTCAAGCCGAAGGTCTGGCAGAAGGTCGCCAACATCTAAAGCCAAAGCTTCGCGAGAAGGCTCGCTCCCACATCTATGGTTACCCCCTTTTCTGCAATACTGTTGTTGATGTCGTGTTTGGCTTGCTTTCATCTATCCGGCGTCTGAGTTGGGGTTGTCGCCCCGCGCCTCGATGAGAATCGATGCCCAACGACCCTAATTAGTGGAACGGCCTTTCAGCCGTGTGAGAGCCCAGGGTTGTCGTCAGGCCGGTTGGCCGTTCACGTCATCAGTTATCCAGCATCGCAAAACCAGGTGGGTGGTGCTTGGGTGACAGCGGGGTCAGGCGTTCATCGCGGCTGGCCCCGCATCGAATTCAGTGTGGTGTGCCGCTATCGCCCAGGCGATTCTTGCCAGTTTGTTGGCCAGCGCACAAACCACTAGATTGGAGTGATGTCCCGACGCCAATAACCGGCGGACCCAGTCCGCCAAAGCGCCTTTCTGTCGCTCCAGTTGTATCAAGTAAACACGAGCGCACTGGACGAGCAGGCGTCGCTGGTTGCGATCACCGCGCTTACTGATGCCCAGCAGGACAGACCTCCCGCCCGTGGAATGCTGCTTGGGGACCAGTCCGATGGAAGCTGCATAGCCTCGGCCGCATTTGAACTGCTTGCCATCGCCCAGCTCGGCAGCCAGGACGGTGGAGGTGATCGGGCCGACACACGGCAGAGTCATCAAACGAGTCGCCAGATCATCTTCAGCGGCCTGGCATTCCACGTCCTTATCCAGCGACTTGATCTCCTCCTCCACATGCTTGAGATGTCGATACAGTCTCATCAGATTTTTTTTGTAGGGCTCAGAAATTGAACTCGCCTCAAGCAGCTCCGGTAGAGCGTTGATCGACTTGAAGCCCGGGGCCAGGCTCACGCCAACCTCCAGAAGCGCGGCGTGAATCCGATTGACGGTTGCGGTGCGATCCTTGATGAACGAGTCTCGGGTGGAGTTCAGCATGGCTAGCACTTGCTGGGCCTGAGTTTTTACCGGCACAAAACGCATCGTCGGACGAGTCGCTGCTTCGCAGATCGCCTCGGCATCAGCGAAGTCATTTTTGTTGCTTTTCACGTAAGGGCGTACGAGATGAGGTGCGATGAGCCTGGGCGCATGTCCCAGCCTGATGGCCTCCTGTGCCATGAAGTGGGCGCCGCCACAGGCTTCCATCACGATGGTGCAGGGCTCGAGATTTGCCAGGTGCTGCATGAGCGTTACCCGATTGAATTTTTTTCGGTACAGCTCGTGACCACGATCATCCTGTGCATGTAGATGAAAGGTGTGTTTTCCCAAGTCGATGGCGGCAATAGCTACTTTGTTCATGGCAACGATCTCCGATGAGCCCCCTGCGAAAGCTTAGTGGGCGATCACAGGGGGCAGCGGGGGTAGCCATTTCATTAGTGGATTTGTGAACGACGCAAATCAGTGTGGGAGCGAGCCTTCTCGCGATTGCTATCTAAACAGCAGCACGCTTCGGATTGACTCGCACCCCACCCGCCCGCGCCTCGATCTGCTCTTTCAGCTCATGCCGCATCCCCAACATGAACGCCAACTCGGCCACCACAAACAACGGCCCGACAATCAACCCGGTCACGTCATCGACAAATGCCGGTTTGCGCCCTTCGTAGTGATGGCCGACAAACTGGATAACCCAACCGATCACGAACATCGCCACACCGCTGCCCAGCCAGACCAGCGTGCCTTGCTGTGCCAGCGCATGACCGGCCCAGACACTCAGCCCGAGCAACACCGTCATCAACACGCCCAGGCGCAACTCCAGGCGCAGGTAAAACCACGCCGATGCCAGCGAAACGAGCACCGCCGGAGACAGCCACACGCCGCCCAGCGACCATTCCGGCCGCGACAGCAACACCGCGACGGCCACCACGATCAGCGGAATGCCGATAAAGTGCGAGGCGATGTTGCGCGGGTCACGGTGGTAGGCGGCGTATTGACTGAGGTGGTCGACAAGGCTTTTCATTGTTGTTCTCCTGTGGGGTGATTGATCATGCCCCGGGGTCACTTCCCGCTCTGTCAGCCAGGCGACAATCTCTAGGAGTTTTCATGGATATGCAGGTCTGGCGTCCACGCCTGATGAGCGGTCAGTGGTTCAGCCATTTGCCTGTTTCCCTACAGGATAGCCTGCTGTCGGCGGCCAGGCTGCGGCGCCTGTCGCCGGGCCAGCGGCTGTTCAAACGCGGCGATCCGCCCTGCGGCCTGTACGCGGTGCTTGAAGGCGCGGTGCGCGTCGGTGCCGTGAGCGAGCAGGGCAAGGAAGCGTTGCTGAGCCTGGTGGAACCGCCGCACTGGTTTGGCGAAATCTGCCTGTTCGATGGCCAGCCACGCACCCACGATGCCTACGGCGTGGGCCAGTGCACGCTGCTGCACATTCCCCAGAACACTTTGCTGGCGCTGCTCGACGAGCATCCGCAGCACTGGCGGCAACTGGCGTTACTGATGAGCCAGAAATTGCGCATGACCTTCATCAATCTCGAACAACTGAGCCTGTTGCCGGCCCCGGCACGGCTGGCGCACCGCTTGCTGATGATCGCCGAAGGCTATGGCGAGACCGCCCCTCCGCGCCGCGTCCTGCAACTGCCCCAGGAGCAGCTTGCCGCCATGTTGTCGCTGTCGCGCCAGACCACCAACCAGATCCTCAAGGAATTGCAGGGGCAGGGGATCATCGGGCTGAGTTACGGCGAAATTGAAATCCTCGATGCCGAGCGGTTACGGGTGTTGGCGATGGTTTGATGTCTGGTAGGGGCGTCAGCAAATGTAGCTGGACTTCAACCACGATCTGCACTAAATACAATGCATAATCGTTAAATTTATCGAATATGCACTGTATACGATGCATGGTGGTGAAATGGAAAACCTTGGCAAGCTGATCCGAACCTTACGCAAGGAAAGAAAACTCTCCCAGCAGGCATTGGCACAGCAGTACGGGATGAGCCGGGCGACGATCTCCGGTATCGAAAACAACACCCTTTCCGAAATTGGTCTGCGCAAGGTCGAGGCGATCCTCAATGGCTTCGGTTATGAGCTGACTGCCGTGCCGCGACAATCGATGCGGCCGACGCTGGACACCCTCAAAAAGGTGGATTTCCATGGATGAGCCGCAAGAAAAGGAACGACTGGCTATCAGCGTTTCCAACAGTGCGGTGGGAACCCTTGGTCGTGGTCCGTCTCCCGTTGATACCGTGTTTGCCTACGTCGAAAACGCGTCAGAGCAAAACGCTGTCTCGTTGACCATGCCGGTGCGGCTGGAGAGTTACGCGTGGGAATCGGGTGTTCCACCGGTTTTTGAAATGAATCTGCCTGAAGGCGCCCTGCGCGATGAATTGACTCGTCGCTTCAGCAAGGCCGTCCGAGGGTTTGACGATTTTTCGATGCTTGCCATCGTTGGCCCGCACCAGCTCGGAAGAGTCAGCATTTCGAAGGCCAAGGGACCGGTAGACCAGCCACCTGAAACCAGCCTGGCAGACCTTCTTGTACATGATGGTGCGCAAGGTCTGTTCGAAGACCTCTTGCAGACCTATGGCCAGTATTCGGGGGTTTCCGGTGTGCAGCCGAAAGTATTGGTGCGTGATAGCGCGTCAACCATCGATCGTCTGTCCCATCGGGGGGCCACGCATCTGGTCAAAGCCTTTCGTCCAGAGCAATACCCGGAACTGGCTGCCAATGAATACTTCTGCATGCGGGCGGCGTTGCATTCGGGTCTGGAGGTTCCGAAGTTTGAACTCAGTGAGCACGGCAGGTTTTTTATCGTTGAACGCTTCGATCTGAATGAAAAAGGTTACCTGGGGTTCGAGGACTTCTGCGTGCTCAATGCCTGGCCATCAAAAGCCAAATACGATGGTTCATACGAAGGTGCGGCCAAGCAGATCAAGGCCTTTGTTTCTCCGCCTTTGCTCAATCAGGCACTTGAGTCGTTTTTCAAAATCGTCGCGCTGTCATCGGGATTGAAGAATGGCGACGCGCACCTGAAAAACTTTGGTGTTCTGTACGAAGACTGTGGTGTCGATGCGTCAATCAGCCTTGCACCTGCCTACGACATCATCACCACGTCGGTCTACATCAAGACCGATAGCATGGCGTTGCTATTGGGCGGGTCGAAGGCGTGGCCCAAGTACAAAATGCTGATGCGATTTGGTCGCTCCGCCTGCAATTTGACCGAGGGGCGCTGCAACGAATTGCTGCAACAGGTCATCCATGGGATGGCAATGGCGATGGGCGAGATGGGGCAACACATAAAGGCAAACAGTGCCTTTGCCGAGGTTGGAGAAGCAATGCTGGAGCAGTGGAACGAGGGTATGGCGCGCAGCCTGGTCAAAGGCTGATCACCGCAACCCATCCCGAAACTGCCCCGGCGTCATCCCCGTCCAGCGCTTGAACGCACGGCTGAAGCTGCTGGTGTCGGCAAACCCGAGCAGATAACTGATCTCGCTCAACGAACATTGCGGGTCACGCAGGTGCAGCAGCGCGAGGTTTTCGCGGCTTTCGTTGAGCAGCGTATCGAACCGGTAGCCTTCATCGGCCAGGTGCCGTTGCAGGCTGCGCAGGCTCAGGTGCAGGGCCTTGGCAATGTGTTCGGCGCTGGGTTCGCCTTCGGGCAGTTGTTCTTCAATCGCGTCGCGGACCTTGCGCTCCCACGTCAGTGGCTTGAGTTGCGCCAGGGTGCGCTTGAGCACGGTTTCGTTGTGTTCAGCCAGCTCCGGGTTGGCGTCGTCCAGGTGGCTGTCGAAGTCGACGAGGGCGAACTCCAGCCGATCCTCGTCGGCACCGAAGTGCACGGGCGAGCGAAAGACTTTATGCCATTGGTGTGCGTCTGCCGGCTCCGGGCGGCGCAGGTAGGTCGCCAGCGGCGCGTAGTCGCGGCCCAAGCGATTGCGGCAGGTGCGCACGTAAATCGCCATGAACGCATCAATGGCCTCGAGGGCCGGGGCCGGGTTGCCGGAAGGGATTTTCAGGCGGAAACAGTAGCGATCCTCGGCGCGGGTCAGTTCCAGTTCCAGGGCATCGCTGACCACCTGGTGATAGCGCACGATGCGCTCGAACACTTCCCGCAGGCTACCGCTGGCCACCAGCGCATAACCCAGCGCGTGGAAGGTGGTCGGGCTGACGAAACGTGAAACCCGCAAACCGATCGCCGGGTCGCCGCTGGCCTGTACCGCGAGATTCCACAGGTGTGTGGTGCCCGAAAGCGGATAGCGCGCGTTCGGGTCCTCCATCAGTTGCGGGTCGAGCCCCGCTTGCTGGCACAGGGCGGTGCTGTCGATGCCCAGGGCATCGAGTTGCTTGCGCAGGGCGCGGGTCCAGCTGGCGAGGGAGGTCGGTTCAGTCATGCTGATTGGCGCTTCCGGTCAACAGGTTGGCGTTCTCGGCTACCGCATTGCGAAGGATCGCAAGGCAGGATGCAACCATCAATAACCAGAGGATGGAAGCATGGACCGTACTTCTGCAAGCCCCCAACGACTGAATGCAGCTCAACGATCGGCCCATATCCGTGAAGTGGTGCTGGCCAGAGGCGTCGAGCTGCGCGAGCAATACCCGATTCTCAAGCATCAGGACGCCCTCGGCGCGGGCATTCTGGCCTTCGCCCTGGCCGGTATGGTCGGTTCGGCGGCGCTCTACATGACCGGGCACATGGCCTGGTGGGCGTGCCTGCTGCTCAACGCTTTTTTCGCCTCGCTGACCCATGAGCTGGAACACGACCTGATCCACAGCATGTACTTTCGCAAGCGGAAGGTGCCGCACAACCTGATGATGGGGCTGGTGTGGCTGGCGCGGCCGAGCACCATCAATCCCTGGATCCGTCGCCATCTGCACCTCAATCACCACAAGGTGTCGGGCTCTGAAACCGACATGGAAGAACGCGCCATCACCAACGGCGAGCCATGGGGCATCGCGCGATTCTTGATGATTGGCGACAACATGATGTCGTCGTTCATCCGCATGCTGCGGGCCAAGACCTGGGCCATGAAGTTCAGCATCATTTACCGCACCCTGAAGGTCTACGCACCGCTGGCGCTGATGCATTGGGGCGCGTGGTACGTGTTTCTCGGTTTCCACGCAGCGAACGGCATTGCGCATCTGATGGGCGCACCGATCGAGTGGTCGGCGACCACGTTGTCGGTGATGCAGGTGATCGACATTGCGGCGGTGGTGATCATCGGCCCGAATGTGTTGCGCACGTTCTGCCTGCACTTCATCAGCTCGAACATGCATTACTACGGTGATGTGGAACCAGGCAACGTGAAGCAGCAGTGCCAGGTGCTGAACGCGTGGTGGCTGTGGCCGTTGCAGGCATTCTGCTTCAACTTCGGCAGCAGCCACGGCATCCATCACTTTGTGGTGAAGGAGCCGTTCTACATCCGCCAGTTGACCGTGCCGGTGGGGCATAGGGTAATGCGTGAGATGGGCGTGCGGTTCAATGATTTCGGCACGTTTGCGCGGGCTAACCGGTTTGAGCGCAGGGAAGAGGCGGTAGGTGTGAGGACACAAACCGCTCAAGTCTGACTCGTACTTGTGGCGAGGGAGCTTGCTCCCGTTGGGCTGCGCAGCAGTCCCCTTCGTTTTCGGGATAAGGGGGGCCGCTTCGCGACCCAGCGGGAGCAAGCTCCCTCGCCACAGGGGGTAATGTTTAGTCTGGCTGAAACGGCGACTCACTCAGAATCACCCCAGTCTCATCCACATACCGCTGCCAATGCTCGATCAAGGCACCAAGCTTCTGCGGTTGGCTCGACGCCAGGTCATGAATCTCCCCCGGATCACTGCCCAGGTCATACAGCTGCCAGGTCGCCGGGCCCACCGGTCCCGGGATGTACACCGCCTTCCATTGCCCTTGCCGAATCGCCCGTCGTCCGAACAATTCCCACCCGGTGACGGTGTGCTCGTCATGCACCTGCGCCGTCTCGCCCGACAGGAACCCAAGCCACGACTTCCCGCGAACTTCCGCCACGGGTTTGCCGTGCCATTGCTTGCCCGGATGGCGCACACCGGCAAGATCCAGAATGGTTGGCGTGATGTCCATCACCGTGCCAAACCCGTGGCTGATCTGGCCCTTGAGCGGCAGCTGCGGATAGTGCACCAGCGCCGGAACACGGATCCCGCCTTCGGTGGTGAAGGCTTTGAACAGCCGCGACGGCGCGGTCGCCACTTGCGCCCAGTTCGGCCCGTACCAGACGTAGGAGTTGGCGCGGCCGATGTTGTCCAGGCTGTTGTCGTAATGCTGGTTGAGGTAGGTCAGCAACTGCGGGCCGAATTTCGGAAAGGCCTCCAGCAACGCCCCTTCGGCACCGTTATCGGACATGAACAGGATGAAGGTGTTGTCCAGTTGCCCTTGCTGGCGCAAGTAATCGACGACCCGTCCGATGTTCCAGTCCATGCGCTCGACCATCGCCGCATAAACTTCCATGGCCCGCGCGGAGATCTGCCGCTGCTCGTCGCTCAGGGCATCCCATGGTGCAGTCAACTGGATCAATGGATGCGGCTCGACATCGGCCTCGATCAGCCCCAGTTCTTTGAGTTTTTCCAGGCGCTCAAGGCGCAGCACTTCAGGGCCGGCGTCATAGCGCCCGCGGTATTTTTCCACCACCTCGGCCGGCGCCTGCAATGGCCAGTGAGGCGCGGAAAACGGCAGGTAGGCGAAGAACGGTCGGGTCTGGTCGCGCTCCTTGAGGTATTGCAGCAACTTGTCGCCAAAGGCATCGGAGGAATAAAAATCCTTCGGCAGTTCATCGATGAGTTGGTCGTCTTCGATGTACAGCGCCGGGGTGGATTTCAGCAGCCGTGGCGTCGTTTCATCGTAGGTCGGCTCGAAGCCGTAATGGTTGGCCGCGCCCGGCAACAGCGAAAACGAACGCTCGAAACCCCGGGCGTGAGGCGCCAGTTCTGCGGTCAGGCCCAGGTGCCATTTGCCGCTCATCAAGGTCTGGTAACCGGCCTCGCGCAGCAGCTCGGGCAGGGCGACCACACGGTCGTTCAGGTGCCCTTCGTAACCTGGTTTGCCGATCAGGTCCGGGGTCAATGCTTCGGCCATGGTGCCGATGCCTGCGATGTGGTGATCGGTGCCGGTGAGCAGCATCGAACGGGTCGGCGAGCAAGTCGGCGCAGTGTGGAAATCGGTCAGGCGCAGGCCATTGTTGGCCAACGCATCGAGGTTCGGCGTGTTGATTTCGCCACCGAAGGCGCCGATGTCGGAAAAGCCCAGGTCATCGGCCAGGATCACTAGAAAGTTGGGACGTTGCGGCATCAAGAATTTCCTTTTCAGTAGGCAATGAAGGACAGCGGCAGATCGCGGACCTGCACCGGCACGGGGGGCTGGTAGTGATCGTCGCTGGTGAGTTCGTGAAGCAGTTCTTCGCGCAATTGGTGGAAGTCGAAGCTGCTGCGCTGGCGCGGATGGGCCAGGGCGATGTCGACCACTTGCTTGATCCTCCCCGGACGCGGCTCCATCACCACCACGCGGTCGGCGAGGAAGATCGCTTCCTCGACATCGTGGGTGACCAGCACGGTGGTGATTTTTGCCCGGGCGCGGATCGCCAACAGTTCGTCCTGCATTTGCTGGCGGGTCAGCGCATCGAGGGCGCCGAAGGGCTCGTCCAGCAGCAGAATCCGTGGGCTGGCCACCAGGCCGCGGGCGATGGCCACGCGCTGCGCCATGCCGCCGGAGAGCTGGTGCGGATAGGCGCGGGCGAAGTCACCGAGGCCCACCAGTTCGATGAAGTCATGGATGCGCTTGTGCTTTTGCGCAGCGCTCAATGGCTCGTTGACCAGGCCCAGGCCGATGTTGTCGGCCACGCTCAGCCATGGAAACAAGCGGTGTTCCTGAAAGACGATGCCGCGCTCGCCGCCGATGCCGGTGACGGCTTTTCCGTCGACGCTGATCTGCCCGCGAAATTGCGTATCGAGGCCCACCAGCAGCCGCAGCAATGTTGATTTGCCGCAACCGCTGGAGCCGACGATGGCGACGAACTCGCCCTCGGCGATGTCCAGATTGAATTCGCGAATGGCCTCCAGTTCGAAGCCGTCGACGTCGAAGGTTTTGCCCACGTGATCGAAGCTGACAATCGGTGCGTTCATGCGTGTCTCCAGCGAGTGGCGCGGATTTCCAGGCGTTGGCCAATGAGGTTGAGCAGGGCACCGGTCAGGCCCACCAGCAGCATGCCGGCCATGATCAGGTCCATGCGCAGCAGTTGCTGGGCGCCGATCATCTGGCTGCCGATGCCGCCGTTGGACGGCATGAAATATTCGGCGCCGATGGTGCCGAGCCAGGCGTAGATCAGGCTCAGCCGAAGCCCTGCAAAAATCCCCGGCGCCGCGCCCGGTAGCACCAGTCGACCGAGGCGCTGGCGCAGATTCAGGCGCAACACCTGCGCGGCCTCGTTCAGTTGCGGCGACAGGTGGGCGACGCTGCGTTGGGTGGCGATAAACAGCGGGAAAAAGGCGGCGAGGGCCACGAACACCCACTTGGCCAATTCCCCCAGACCGAACCACGCGGTGAGCAGCGGTACCCAGGCGAAAATGGCGATCTGGCGGATGGCGGCGAGGGTTGGGCCGAGTACGCGTTCACTGGTGCGCGACAATCCCAGCAGCAACCCCAAGGCAAACCCGAGCCCGCCACCGAGCAGCAATCCGCCAAGGGTTCGGCCCAGGCTCAGGGCCATGCCGCCAAGCAGTGTGCCGTCGAGCAAACCATTCCGGGTGGTTTGCAGGACGGCCAGCGGGCTGACCAGAATGTTCGCGTCAATCCATTGCTGATCCGAGGCCAGTTGCCACAAGGCCAGAAGCGCCAGTGGCAGCAGCCAGGGTTGCAATCGCTGCCAACCTTGATAACGCCGCCCGCGCCGGATTTCGGCGGTGGCCGGGTGCGGCCAGTGCACCAGTTTCCTGTCCAGCAGACCGATGCCGCGATCCATCGCCACGCCAATCAAGCCGATCACCACGATGCACACGAACACGATGTCGAGCATGAACAGCTGCCGCGCCCAGACCATCAGGTAGCCGATGCCTTCACTGGAGGCGAGCAGTTCGACAGCGAGCAATGAAGTCCAGCCGGCGGCCAGCGCGAGGCGGAAACCGGCCATGAATGCTGGCAGCGCGGCAGGCAGTACCAGGCGTCGGATCAACAGGTGCCTGGGCAGGCGCAACACGGCGGCGGCTTCGCGCAGCTTGGGTTGTGCATCGCGCACACCTACCAGCGTATGCAGGGTCACCGGCACCACGATGGCCTTGATCAGCACCACCAGTTTCAGCACTTCGCCAATGCCGAAAAACACCATGAACAATGGAATCCAGGCCAGCGTTGGGACTTGGGCCAGCCCGGCGAAGGTCGGAAACACCAGGTGCTCCAGTCGACGACTGAAACCCAGTGCCGCACCCAAAACAGCACCAGCGCTGATCCCGGCCAGCAGCCCCCAGAACAAGCGTTGCAGGCTGATCCACAAATGGCTCCACAACTCGCCTTGGGACAATTCCACCGCGCTGTTCCAGGCCAGGGTCGGCGCCGGCAGGATCTGCTCGCTCATCCAGTGATTGCGGCTGGCGAGACACCAGAGCGTGAACAGGGTGATCGGCAGCAACCAAGGCAACAGCCGACGATTCAGACTGGGCCAAAGGCGCTGGTTTTCCAGTGGTGGCGCGGCCAGCGGCAGGCTGAGAAGAGAAACACGGGTCATGGATGACCTCCGTTGTCGGTGTATGCAAAAACGATCTATAAAAATTAAAATCAATGCTATTGAGAGATAAGAAAAGCCATTTAAGGCCCCCAGCTCAGCTGCATCCAATGCATTCGAAGAATATTTTCGATGCCGTTCCTGCATACCTGGCCAAGAGCCCCGGATGCGCTGATATAGATCTAAACGATCTAAAAATGTGAATTTATAGTATTTAAGTGTTGGTTCAACTTCGGCCTACTTTCGGCTCCTCAACGCCCGTTGCCCCAAGGAGCCGCACCCATGAACCTTCCCTTCAAACGTGTCATCAGTCTGTTCGCCGCACCGGCCCTGGCGGGGCTGCTGGCTTTCACGGCCAACGCCGGTGAACTCAAGGAAATCCGCATCGCCGTGCCGGACCTGAGTGCCGGGCCCCTGCACAGTGGTGGCGGTGTCGTGGATGTGCTGCGTGATCAACAGATCTTCGAAAAGGCTTTCGCCGATCAAGGCATCAAGATTCAGTGGAGTTTCTTCAAGGGCGCAGGCCCGGTGATCAACGAAGCGTTCGCCAACGGACAAGTTGACCTGGCCTACCTCGGTGATCTGGCGGCCATCATCGGCAAGTCCAATGGTCTGGATACGCGACTGCTCAGTGCCTCGGCGCGGGGGGTGAAGCATTACCTCGGCGTGGTGCCGGGTTCGGGGATCAAGACCCTGCAGGACCTCAAGGGCAAACGCGTGGCCATCTTCCGTGGCACCGCCAGCCAGCTGTCCTTCGATGCGGCGCTGGCCAGCCAGGGGTTGAGCGAGAAGGATGTGAAAGTCATCAACCTCGACTTCAACGCGGCGGTCGCAGCACTGGCGGCGAAGCAGATCGATGCCTCGTGGGGCGGTTCCGGGCTGACGGCGTTGCAAGCCAAGGGGTTGGCCGAGTTGCCGCTCAATACCAAGGATCTGGGTGGCGCCGGCAGCGTGCAGGCGGTGCTGATAGGGACCGGGAAATTTGTCGACGAGCATCCGGAGGCGGTGGCGAAACTGCTCAAGGCCCAGCAGCAGGCCGTGGAGTGGCTGACCCAGGACAGCAACAAGGACGCCTACATTCAGTTGGTGTCGGGGCTGGCGAGTTATCCACCGGTAATTCTTTCTCAGGATTTGAAGGATCAGAAACTGAGCGAGGTGTTCCCTTCGACGCTTGATCCGGTGTTCCTGGGCAAGTTGCAGGATGCGGTGGATCTGGCTTCGCAGCAGAAGCTGATTCGCAAGTCGTTCAAGGTCAGTGATTGGGTAGCGCCTGAATTGGCAGCGGCGAAGCTCTGAATTGTCGGCGTCTGAGCGGGCCTCATCGCTGGCAAGCCAGCTCCTACAAGGATCACCGATTCCCTGTAGGAGCTGGCTTGCCAGCGATAGGGCCCTAAACCGCGACGCTGATCTGCTGTCTGTCCACCGCTACCAACGTCTCGATCATCGCCCGCGCCGCCGGCGACAGCCTGAACCCGGTGCGACTGACGATCCCGCACCGTGCATTCATGCTCTCGATGTTCTGCGGCAGGTTGCGCCAGTGCAGCAACACCAGTGAACCCTGGGCAATGTCTTCAATAAACGCTTCTTCAGTCCCCACACCAATCGCATTCGATTGCAGCACCACTTTCACCAGCGCCGGGAAATGTTCGGTCTCGATGGTCGGCGAAAAGTCCACCCGCCCACTGAGGTTCGCCAGCAGTTTGCGAATGCCTGGCGGGATCATCGTGGTCGCCAGCGGGTAATCGAACATGTCGTTGGTCGACAGGCTCTCCTTGGCCAGCAGCGGGTGCCCCGGCCGGCAGAAAAACACACCGCGCTTGGGCGTCAGGGCCTGGGTCTGGAAGTTCGGGTCGGACTCGAAATGGCGGATGTCGGCGATGAAGAATTCGATCTCCTCACGGCTCAGCGCACGGCTGAGTTTTTCCCAGTTATCCACCTCGAAACAGGTGCGCACTTTCGGATGCGCATTGATGAATTGCGCCACCGCATCCGGCACCAGTTTCACCGCCGGTGCCGGGCCGCAACCGAAGCGCAGTTCACCGGCATCGAGCTTGGTCATCTGCGTCACTTCGCAGCTGAGCAACGCAGCACCCTGCACCAGGCTGCGGGCATGTTGCAGCACCACCAGGCCTTCGGGGGTGGGGCGCAAATCCTTGTTGCCACGGTCCACCAGGACGCAGCCGAGCTCGTGTTCGAGCCCCTGAATGCTGCGGCTGAAGGCCGGCTGGGTAATGCCCATGGCCTCGGCTGCGCGCACGAAACTGCGGTGTTCGTCGAGGGCGATGAAGTAACGCAACTGGCGAAGATCCATATGCTTTTCCGGCATCCTAAAAATAGCTCGAAGGCATTTGCGACGAGGGTTGACTGAGGTTTTAAATGCAACCTCTTATTCCGTCAACGAAGCATGTAGATATCTATTAGATCTAAATAGAATATAGATAGAGCAGTGTTTCGCGGCCGGTTCAACCGCAAGCAGTCTGATGAGGGTCTACCCATGAGCAATGCCGCTTTCGCAGTACAACCCGCTGTTCACGCGCTTGAAATCCATCCGGTGGCCGGTCGCATCGGTGCCGAAATCCGTGGCGTACAGCTTTCTGGCGAGCTGGATGCCGCCACTGTTGAAGCCATTCAACAGGCACTGCTGCAATACAAAGTGATCTTCTTCCGCGAGCAGACCCAGCTCGACGATCAGCGCCAGGAGGCGTTCGCCCACCTGCTAGGCGAACCGGTAGCGCACCCGACCGTACCGGTGCGTGAAGGCACGCGTTTTCTGCTGGAACTGGACGGCGCCGAGGGCCAGCGAGCCAGCTCCTGGCACACCGACGTGACCTTCGTCGAAGCCTACCCAAAAGCCTCGATCCTGCGCTCGGTGGTGGCCCCGGCTTTCGGCGGCGACACCCTGTGGGCCAACACTGCCACCGCCTACGACGGGTTGTCGGTGGAGCTGCGTGAGCTGGCCGACAAACTGGTCGCCGTGCACAGCAATGAATACGACTACGCCGGCACCAGGCCTGACGTCTCTGCCGAGAAGCTGGAGCGCTATCGCAAGATCTTCACCTCGACCGTCTACGAGACCGAACACCCGGTGGTCCGCGTGCACCCGCTCAGCGGTGAGAAGAGCCTGTTGCTGGGGCATTTCGTCAAACGCATCAAGGGCTATTCCCAGGCCGATTCGGCGCACCTGTTCGGCTTGCTGCAAAGCCATGTGATCCGCCAGGAAAACATCGTGCGCTGGCGCTGGAAGGCCGGTGATGTGGCGATCTGGGACAACCGCTCCACCCAGCATTACGCGGTGGATGACTACGGGACCCAGGACCGCATCGTGCGGCGGGTGACGCTCAAGGGTGAAGTACCGGTGGGTGTGAACGGGCAGGTCAGCCAGACGGTGAAAGGGCCGGATATCGACGGCGTCTGAGCCGACGCTATCGCGAGCAGGCTCGCTCCCACACTGACCGTGTGAACACTGGAGATCCCCTGTGGGAGCGAGCTTGCTCGCGATGGCGGCCTGGCAAGCAACAAAGAATTTACTTTGATCGGGAACCCCGCCTTATGAGTCCGTTGCACGTCGCTTCAACCTCTTCACCCCAACGGCTCAAACGCCTGCCCCTGGCCCTGTTATTGGCAGGGAGCGCCGGTTGGACCCAAGGCTATGCGGCCGACAGCACCACCCCTGAAACCACCTCCGCAAAAACCGCCACGGCCGACAGTGCGCAACTGGAAACCGTGACCGTTACCACTCGCCGTCGCGAAGAAAGTTCGCAGGATGTGCCGACACCGATGAGCGTGGTCAGCGGCCAGACCCTGGAAATCCAGCGGGTTTATCGCATCCAGGATCTGCAACAGTTGGTGCCTAGCGTCAACGTCGCCTACATGCATGCGCGCCAGTCCAGCGTGTCGATCCGTGGCCTGGGCAACAACCCGGCCAGCGATGGCCTGGAAGGCAGTGTCGGCCTGTACATCGACAACGTTTACCTCGGCCGCCCCGGCATGGCCGTGTTCGACCTGATGGACATCGAGCAGCTCGAAGTGCTGCGTGGTCCGCAAGGCACCTTGTTTGGCAAGAACACCACCGCCGGCGTGATCAACATCAGCACCCGCGCGCCGACCTTTACCCCGGAACGCAGCATCGAATCTTCGGTGGGCGAGGACGGATACTTCCAGACCAAGGGCACGATTTCCGGCCCGTTGAATGACGAACTGGCCGGACGCTTTTCCGCGTATCGCACCCGCAACGACGGTGACATCAAGAACGAATTCGATGGCCACGATTTGAACGGCGGCTCCCGCGATGGCTTCCGTGGCCAGTTGCTGTTCAAGCCCAACGAGTCATTCAACCTGCGCTGGATCGGCGACTACAACGAGGAAGACTCCAGCGCCGGCACCCGGGTGTTGTTCAACACCGGGCCGACCATCAATGGCTTCAATCTCTATCAATCACGGGCCAATGCGGCGGGCGCGACACTGGTCGACGGCACGCACCGCAAGGTCAACCTGAACAACGATCAGCACGTCACCGTGCATCAGGGCGGCACGTCGGTCGAGGCCAACTGGACGCTGCCGAGCGACTTCACCCTGACCTCCATCAGCTCCTATCGCTGGTGGAATTTCACCCCGCGCAATGATGACGGCCTGAACGTATCCGCCTTCCGCAACGCCGGCGTTTCGGTGGAGGATAAGCAGTATTCCCAGGAGTTTCGCCTGGCGTCGCCTGCCGGTGGATTCTTCGATTACGTGCTTGGCGCCTATTACTTCGGTTCCGACCTGGACAACAAATCCTTCACCTTTTACGGCCCGCAAGCGGACATCTGGAACGGCACGCCCAACGGGGCGCTGAACAACATCGACAGTGTCGGCAACGGTCACATCGAAACCAACAGCTTCGCGCTGTTCGCCCAAGGCACCTGGCACCTGACTGAGCGTCTGGATTTCACTGCCGGGTTGCGCGGCACCTACGAGGAGAAAAACGCCAGGGTCACCCGTGATGCACCAGCCGGTGGTGCAGCGGTCACCAGTGCGGCGGCCGCGGCACGACGTGCTCGCGCCGGCGTCTTCGACTCCGGCGATCTGAACCAGTACAGCTCCAGTCCCTCGGGCCTGTTGAACCTCAGCTACCGCCTCACCGACGACCTTCTCACTTACGCCACGTTGTCCCATGGCGAAAAATCCGGCGGGGTCAATCTGGCCGTCGGCACGGCACCGGTGGCCGGTGCCGATTCGCTGCTGATCGGCACCGAGCGCGCCAACAACGCCGAACTCGGTTTCAAGAGCACCCTGTGGGACCGTCGCCTGCAACTCAATGCCAACCTGTTCTGGACCCAGGTCAACGGCTACCAGACCAATGCCTACGACGACGTCAACCGCGTGCAGTTCCTGACCAACGCCGGCTCGGTGCGCTCACGCGGCGTGGAGTTAGAAAGCACCCTGATCCCGCTGCGTGGTCTGACGTTGAACATCAATGGTTCGTACAACGACGTCAGCTACCTCTCCTACAAGGACGCGCCGTGCCCGCCGGAAGTCAGCCTGGCGCCGGGTGCTCCAGCGTCCTGCGACCTCAGCGGCCATCAAGTAGTCGGTGCTTCGAAATGGATCGGTAACGCCAACGGCGAATACAAATGGAACCTGAGCAACGGCTTTGAAGAGTACGTCACCGCCAGCTATGCGTTCCGCTCCAAGGCGGTGGGCACGGTAGAGGATTCCGACTTCGGGCAGATCCCGAGTTATGCGGTGGTCAACCTGTCCACCGGCCTTCGCGGCGACTTCAACCAAGGGCAGTGGGACGTTTCGTTGTGGCTGAAAAACGCCTTCGACAAAACCTACTACACGACGCTGTGGACGGCCGCCAATGGTGGTTATGAAGGCTTGCTCGGCACACCGCGAACGCTGGGCGTGACCGGTCGATACGACTTCTGACGGCGAAAAACCATGCCTTGGATGAATACTTTCAATGCGGGAAAGGCATCGGTTTTTTTCCACTACGCCGGAGCCCTTGAACGGCGGGCTCTGGCGGTGGGTTGATGGTTTTATATATTCGCTTAAGGTCTAAACATAAGTTTAAACATTACTTTAAGAACTAAGCGTTCCAGCCAATGATTGCTCTACCAAGACGTCGTCGGGGGATGTTCAGTACGACGTTCCGGTAATTCGCAAAGAGACCGCAGGGAGTTAAACAATGGGCAATGTCCAGATCGCCGCCAGTGCACCTGAGGTGCTGTGGCGCCAGGCACCCGGTGGTGAGTTGGTCGACCTCGGCCGACCGCACCGGGTGCCCTTGGGCCAGCTGCGTCTGCAGCGCGCGCCCAAGGGTGTCCTTCGCCGACGGGAAGCGATCGTGCTGGGCGTGCTGGCGTTGCTGGTGCATGGCGCGGTGATCTATTGGGTCAATCAGCAACCGACCACCGTGCTGCCCATCGTGCCGCCGGAGATACCGCCGATGACCATCGAGTTTTCGCGTCCGGCGCCACCGGTGGTCGAGCCGCCGCCACCGCAACCTGTCCAGCCCGTGGTGGAGCCGCCTGCGCCCGTGGAAGACGAACTGGCGGTGAAACCACCTCCACCGAAGCCGGTTCCCAAGCCCAAGCCGGTGGCCAAACTGGTAGCGAAACCGGCGCCAAAAGCCGTTGAACAACCACCTGCGCCGCCACAACCGGCAGCGCCTGTCGCGGCCCCGGTGCCACCTGCACCGCCGGCGCCCGCGCCTGTAACACCAGCCTCGGCCACCGCCGGTTACTTGAAAAACCCGGCGCCGGAATACCCGTCGCTGGCCCAGCGTCGCGGCTGGGAAGGCACGGTGTTGTTGCGCGTTCATGTGCTGGCCAGCGGCAAGCCCGGCGAGATCCAGCTCCAGAAAAGCAGCGGTCGCGATGCACTCGATGAAGCCGCGCTGAACGCGGTG
Source organism: Pseudomonas sp. GL_091 (assembly GCF_057837725.1). Lineage (NCBI taxonomy): Bacteria > Pseudomonadati > Pseudomonadota > Gammaproteobacteria > Pseudomonadales > Pseudomonadaceae > Pseudomonas > Pseudomonas sp. GL_091. The sequence continues at coordinate 205,323 of NZ_CM174451.1, forward strand.
AAACGCTGGAGTTTCGTGCCGGCCAAGCAAGGTGATGTCGCCCGGGACGGCTGGGTCAGCGTGCCCATCGATTTCAAGATTCATTAAACCGAAACCAATTTCGCGCGAAACGTTTACACGAGGAATACACCATGACGTTACTGGCATCTCCACTTGAATCCATCGAAAGCGCGGTGATCTGGCTGCTGGTGGTTTTTTCCGTCGCGACCTGGGGTTTGGCATTGCTCAAGGGCGTGCAGTTCGGTCGCCTCAAGGCACAGGATCGAAGGTTTCATCAACAGTTCTGGGCCGCTTCGAGCCTCGACTCGGCGGCGGAACTGGGCGAAACCCGACCCGGAGCGGCAGCCCGGGTTGCACAGGCCGGTTATGCGGCAATCCAGGTGGGCGAGGCGCCGCAGGCGGCGGACTTGAGCCAGGCGATCAATCATCAGGATCGTCTGGAGCGTGCCTTGCGCCAGCAGATCGTGCGTGAGCGCCGGTCGCTGGAAACCGGGTTGGCGGTACTCGCGAGCATTGGCAGCACCTCGCCGTTCATTGGTTTGTTCGGCACGGTGTGGGGAATCATGGAAGCGCTGAAAGGCATCAGCGTGGCGGGCTCGGCAAGCCTTGAAACGGTCGCCGGGCCGATTGGTGCGGCACTGGTCGCCACCGGCGTAGGGATCGCCGTCGCGGTGCCGGCGGTGCTGGTTTACAACTATTTTTTGCGTCGTTTGAAACTGACGGCGGCGGACCTGGATGACTTCGCCCACGACTTCTACAGCCTGGCGCAGAAGAGTTCGTTCCGTGTGCTGATCCACCCGACGGCACACAAGGCGGCAGCCCAGGGCAATGCGCAGAAAGTGAAGGAGGCGTCCTGATATGGCCTTCTCCACGCAAGACACTGATGAGGTGCTCAGCGAGATCAATGTGACGCCGCTGGTGGATGTGATGTTGGTGTTGCTGGTGGTGTTCATCGTCACCGCACCACTGCTGACCAACGCCATTTCGATCAACCTGCCCAAGACCGAAGCGGTGGCGCCGGTGGAGCAGAAAGACCCGTTGGTGGTGAGCATCGACGGTGCCGGCAAACTGTTTATCAACAAGGACGAGATACAGCCGGACTTGCTGGAGTTCAACCTCAAGTCGGCGAAGGCCAAGGACCCCGAGGTGCGCGTGCAATTGCAGGCGGACGATGGGGTGAATTACGGCGAAGTGGCCCGGGCCATGGCGTCGATTGAACGGGCAGGGATTACCAAGTTGTCGGTGATTACTGCGCGTTAACAGATTTTCGTTTTCCGGGGCCGTCTCCTTGGCAGGGTGCGGCCCTTTTTTTATGTCGCGACAGTGCTTTTGTGGCGTGGGAGCTTGCTCCCGTTGGGTTGCGAAGCGACCCCAAAGTCTTGTATCGAGGTTTTCCAGGTAAATCGCATTCGCTTATTTGCGGCTGCTGCGCACCCGAACGGGAGCAAGCTCCCTCGCCACAGGGGTAGTGCAAGATGAAAATTAATATTCATTTTAGATCTTAATAAATAGCTTCTTATTCCTTAACGAATATAAATCCTCTCCCTATACTCGACCGGGAACAGACACGCAGCAGGAGAGCTCCCCCATGCGCAACGAATCAATTCGCTACCTGATTGTGCCGGGCTGGCAAGGATCGCCAGAAGATCATTGGCAAAGCCACTGGCAGAACAGTCTGCCGAACAGCGCACGGGTGGAACAGGCCGACTGGCTGACACCGCGCCGTGAAGACTGGGTCGCGGCGCTGGCCGAGGCGATTGCCGCCGACAGCACGCCGGTGATTCTCATTGCCCACAGCCTGGGTTGCATCACCGTCGCCCATTGGGCCGCGAGCGCCCCCGTGCAGTTTTTGCGTCAAGTGCGCGGCGCCTTGCTCGTAGCGCCGGCCGATGTCGAACGCCCGGCTTGCGCGCCGGCCTTGCGCAACTTCGCACCGATCCCGACGGATCTGCTGCCATTCCCCAGCCAGATCGTCAGCTCCGACAACGACAGCGCCGTCAGTGCACCGCGGGCCCTGGAGTTGGCGCGTAACTGGGGCGCCGAAGCGGGGATTCTGGCGGGGGCAGGGCATATCAACGTGAAGTCCGGTCACCAGCGTTGGGAGCAGGGTTTTGCCTATCTCTATCGCCTGCAAAACCGCATGGAACACCACGCCCTGCGCCGCGCTTGAACACTTTTTTTATTTAACGCCCCCGTCTCCCGGCGGTTTTGGGCGGGAGTCTGCCATGAGCTTTGAAACCTTCGGCCAGCCGCTGCTGACCTTTCCCGATGCCGAAAAAAGTCCCCTGAGCATCCGCGCCAAGGCGCTGGTGTTTGTCGATCCACGGTCACGGCAATTACGTGAAGACCTTGAGCAACTGGCAACGCGCTCAGTGTCAGTGCTGATCCGTGGCGAAACCGGCACCGGCAAGGAATTGCTGGCCCGCCATATCCACCGCGCCAGTGATCGCGGCGGGTTGTTCGTGTCGGTCAACTGCGGCGCCATCAGCCCGACCTACGCCGACGCCGAGTTGTTCGGCTATGCGGCGGGCAGCTACAGCGGCTCGGCGAGCAGCCGTGCCGGGTGGTTCGGTTCGGCCAACGGCGGCACGCTGTACCTGGACGAAATCGGCGACCTGCCGCTGCCGATCCAGACCAAACTGCTCGCCGCGCTGGAAAACCACGAAGTCACCCGCGTCGGTGCCCAGCAGCCGAGCCCGGTGGATGTGCGGCTGGTGGCGGCCACCAGCATCGATCTGGCCCAGGCGGTCGCCGCCGGAAAATTCCATGAACGGCTCTATCACTACCTCAGCGAAGGCCAGCTCGAACTGCCGGCACTGCGCGAACGCACGGGCGACATCCTGTCGCTGGCCGAATACTTCCTCGGGATCTACAGCCAGCGTCTCGACTTGCCAGTGCCGTTGATCAGCGAAGCGGCGCAGCTTGTGCTGGAACGCCACAGTTGGCCGGGCAATACCCGGGAGCTGGAAAATATCATTCACTTTGCGCTGCTGGTGAGTACGGGCGACGAGATTTTGCCGGAGCATTTGAATTTGCCTGATGAAGGTCTGGGACAGATCGAACGGCAGCTCAAGCAGATTCTTGGCAACGGTTCCGATGCCGAAAAAGACGCCTTGAAACAACTGCTCGCAAGCGCTGGATTTCTGTAGGAGCGAGCTTGCTCGCGAGAAACCCACCGACGCCGCGGGCAACAGGTTTTACGCGTTTTCGTTCACGACCATCGTCGGAACGCCGCCCGGAGCAAGCTCGCTCCTACAGCTGTATGAACAAAATGGAATATGAAGCTGAATAAACGTTATTGTTCGGGAATAAAAAATCCCGGTATTGTCCGCTTCACGCCAGCGATAGCACTTCACTGGCACCCTCATGTTCAAGCCGTCGCCACAAGCGACTGTGATTTTCGATAAGGACACTGCATGAAAAAGGTTCTGTTGTTCACCGCACTGGCGGCTGCCCTGACCGCGGGCCTGGCCCAGGCTGGCGAGAAACTGGTGGTTGCCGCGACCCCGGTTCCACACGCCGAGATTCTCGAGCTGATCAAGCCAACCCTCGCCAAAGAAGGCGTGGACCTGGAAATCAAGGTGTTCACCGACTACGTTCAACCGAACGTGCAGGTCGACCAGAAGCGTCTGGACGCCAACTACTTCCAGACCCTGCCGTACCTGAAGAGCTTCAACGAAGGCAAAGGCACTCACCTGGAAACCGTGATCGGTGTTCACGTTGAACCCTTCGGTGGCTACTCGAAGAAAGTCAAAACCCTGGCTGAACTCAAAGACGGCGCGACCATTGCCATCCCGAACGAAGGCAGCAACAGCGGCCGTGCTCTGATCCTGCTGCAGAAGGCTGGCCTGATCGAGTTGAAAGACCCGAAAAATGCCCTGGCCACGCCGAAAGACATCGCCAAGAATCCGCACAACTTCAAGTTCAAGGAGCTTGAGTCCGCGATGTTGCCGCGCGTGCTGGATCAGGTCGACCTGGACATGATCAACACCAACTACGCGCTGGAAGCGGGTCTGAACCCGGCTAAAGACGCCCTGGTAATCGAAGGTGCCGATTCGCCTTACGTGAACTTCCTGGTGGCCCGTCCGGACAACAAGGACAGCGTTGCCATTCAGAAACTGGCCAAGGCCCTGACCAGCCCGGAAGTGAAAGCCTTCATCGAGAAGAAGTACAGCGGCGCGGTACTGCCGGCGTTCTGATTCGCGAAGCAAACCCCTTCAAGGTTTCAAACGCCGACGGCTGATTTAGCGTCGGCGTTTTTTTATTTGTGTTGGTTTACCAGTGGCGAGGGGGCAAGCCCCCTCGCCACAAAGAGCTTGTTGACCCTGGAGTTGTTCAGACCGGCCCGGCCTTCAACGCCCTGCGCAACGCCATCAATAATTTCAGAATGTCCTGCGGATCCAGCCGTTGCGGCGTTGGTTCGTCTGCCATGTTCTCGTCCTTGTGAGGTTTTGGCCGGGAGTCTGGACAAAAGTGGTTCGTCCTTGGCGCTGTGTTTCGAAAAAAAGATCCTTCCTACGGTGCAAGGGAAAATAGACGTCTTCCATTGCCCAGGCAAATCAGGCACCGCTCAATCCGGCCAATACCATGCCGGCTCATCCAGCATGCGCTGGCCCACGATCCCGGTCTGGCCAAGATTTTTCTCCAGCACGATGCAGTTGCAGTCGGGGTCCTGCTGCAAGGCCGAAATCAAGCGCCGGGCATGGGACACCACCCACACCTGGCACTGCTCGGAGGCGCGGATGATCAAGCGTGCCAACGCCGGCAGCAGATCCGGATGCAGGCTGGTTTCCGGTTCGTTCAGCACCATCAGCGTCGGCGGCCGTGGCGTCAGCAGCGCCGCGACCAACAGCAGGTAGCGCAACGTTCCGTCCGACAGCTCGGCGGCCGACAGCGGCCGCAACAAACCTTCCTGAAAGAACTCGATGGCGAAGCGCCCGCCGGGCAGTGGTTCGATGTTCAGTCGTGCGCCGGGGAAGGCGTCGCTGATCGCCGCCCGCAAGGCCTCGGGGTCGCCAATTTCGATGATTGTCTGCAAGGCCGCCGCCAGGTCGCGTCCGTCGTGGTGCAGCACCGGCGTGCGGGTGCCCAGTTGCGGTTGCCGCGCCGGGGCGTAGGCATCGCTGCGAAAGTGATCGTAGAAGCGCCAGCGGTGGATGAACTCGCGCATCTCCAGCACTTCCGGCGAACTGCGCAGGCTACCGACCTGATCGAACAGGCTGTCGAAAGTCGGCGTGTGTTGCGCCAATACATCCCACTTGCGATCGGCGCGGGCACGGATCATTGGGCCTTCACGATCGACCAGCAGACTGGCTGGGCGATAGAACACCCCGGCCCAGAGGCATTCGCGTTTGATCTGCGGGTCGAGGCTGAAATAAGACGGTATCGGAGAGCTGCGCCCGGGCAGCATGAAATGGCCATTGGAATCAGGCAGGCCGAGGCTGATCGAGTAGCCGAAATCCTCTCCTGCAAACCCCAGGCGCAGGCGTTTGACGCCTTGGCGCACGGTGGGTTCGATGGCGACTTCGCCGGTGCGCATGCGCCGGGAGATGGTTTCCGGGCCGGCCCAGAAGGTCGAATCCAGGCCTCCTTCACGGGCCAGGGCATTGACCACGCCGCCGTGGGCGGTTTCCGCCAGCAGGCGCAGCGCGCGGTACAGGTTGGATTTGCCGCTGCCGTTGGGGCCGGTGATCAGATTCAGCCGGCCCAACGGGATCACCAGTTTGTTGATCGAGCGGTAATTGGCCACCGCGAGAGTCTTGAGCATGTGGGTTCCTGAGGCGGGATCGACCGGGGCTCATTGTCAGGCATGCGCAGGCGTCTATGGCAAGTGTTTCAGGGCCAAAATGGTGCGGATTTTTTCTTCATAAGACGCTCGTGCAAGGTTTAGATCCTGTTCTAAGCTCTCTGTCGTGTTGTACATGGAAAAGGCCAAGGAGTTTGCATGGTGGTTCCCGGATTGAAAGTAGTAATGGCCTTGAGTGTCGTCACCCTGCTGACGGCTTGCGACGAGAAAAAACCCGTGCAGGAATACCTGCCCCGGGTGTTCGTACAAGTCGTCAAACCAGCGGATTACGCGGCCTCGGTTACCCTCACAGGTGATATCCAGGCACGGATACAGACGGAGCTGTCTTTTCGTGTGGGTGGCAAGATCATCCAGCGTTCGGTTGACGTCGGTGATCGAGTGACAGCCAAGCAAGTGCTGGCCCGGCTCGACCCGAAAGATTTGCAGACCAGTGTTGATTCGGCCCAGGCGCAAGTCGTCGCCGAACAGGCGCGGGTGACGCAGAGTGCGGCGGCGTTCGTGCGTCAGCAAAAATTGCTGCCCAAGGGCTACACCAGTCAGAGCGAATACGACTCGGCCCAGGCCGCCTTGCACAGTAGTCAGAGTGCCTTGAGCGCCGCCCAGGCGCAGTTGGCCAATGCCAAGGATCAGCTGAGCTATACGGCACTGATCGCCGATGCACCGGGGATCATTACCGAGCGCCAGGCGGAAGTCGGCCAGGTGGTGCAGGCGACCATGCCGGTCTTCAGCCTGGCCCGTGACGGCGATCGGGATGCGGTATTCAACGTGTATGAATCACTGCTGGCCGAGAAGCCGAAAGATCAAACCATCGTCCTCAGTCTGCTCGACAACCCGGCGATCAAAACCACCGGCACCGTGCGCGAAGTCACCCCCTCTGTATCGGCGCAATCCGGCACCGTGCAGGTCAAGGTCGGCCTCGACAAACTGCCCGACGGCATGCAGTTGGGCTCGGTGGTGAGTGCCACGGCCAGGGGATCGGGCAAGTCGGTCGTCGAGTTGCCGTGGTCGGCGCTGACCAAAAACATCAGTGCCCCCGCTGTCTGGATTGTCGACGACAAGGGCAAGGCCCAATTGCATTCGGTCACGGTCAGCCGCTACCTGACCGGCAAGGTCATCATCAGCGACGGCTTGAAGGACGGGGACAAAGTCATCATCGCGGGCGGACAACTCTTGCACCCGGACATGGAAGTCGAAATTGCCGAAAACACTTACAAGGATCTGACGTGGGGAGCCAAGCCATGAAGCCTTTATGGGCGTTGTCCATCGGGCTGGTGCTGAGCGCCTGTTCCAAAAGCGAACCGCCGCCGGCACCGGTACGGCCGGTGCTGTCGATCAAGGTCCAGACCTTGAACGAAGAGGACCTGGGCCGCTTCGCCGGCAGCATCCAGGCGCGCTATGAAACCGATACTGGCTTCCGTGTGGGCGGGCGAATCGCCAGCCGTAACGTCGATGTTGGCACCGAGGTGGAGAAGGGTACGCTGCTCGCCACCCTCGATCCTTCCGACCAGCAGAACCAATTGCGCTCGGCCCAGGGCGACCTGGCGAAAATCCAGGCGCAACTGATCAACGCCAAGGCCACGGCCCAGCGTCAGCAAGCCTTGTTTGACCGCGGGGTCGGTGCGCAAGCGCAACTCGACGAGGCCAACACGGACCTGAAAACCACCCAGGCCTCACTCGATCAGGCCCGGGCGGCCGTCAACCAGAGCAAGGACCAACTGGGCTACACCGAGCTGCGCGCCGACCATAAAGCCGTGGTCACCCAGTGGAGCGCCGAGGCCGGGCAAGTGGTGTCGGCCGGCCAGCAAGTGGTGACCCTGGCGCAACCGGACATCAAGGAAGCGGTGATCGACCTGCCCGATACGCTGGTCGATCAACTGCCCAGCGATGTGGTGTTCTTGGTCGCTGCGCAACTTGATCCGAGCATCAACACCACCGCCATCATCCGCGAAATCGAACCTAAGGCTCAAAGCGCCACACGCACCCGTCGCGCTCGCCTGACCCTGGCCGAAACGCCACCCGGCTTTCGCTTGGGTACGGCCATCAGCGTCTCCCTGAGCTCGGCGATCAAGCCGCGTATAGAGTTGCCGGTCACCGCGCTGCAGGAGGTCGATGGCAAGCCACGCATCTGGGTGATTGATGCACAGAGTAAAACCGTCTCCCCCCGTGACGTCACCGTGATCAGCCGCACCGACAGCACTGTGGTGCTGGCCGACGGCGTGAAGAACGGCGAGCGGGTGGTCAGTGCCGGTGTGAACAGCCTCAAACCGGGGCAACAAGTGAAAATCGACGAGGACAGTCAATGAAAGGGCCTTTCAACCTCTCGGAATGGGCCCTCAAGCATCAGTCGTTCATCTGGTATCTGATGTTCGTCGCATTGCTGATGGGTGTGTTCTCATACTTCAACCTGGGGCGCGAAGAAGACCCTTCGTTCACCATCAAAACCATGGTGATCCAGAGCAAATGGCCGGGGGCGACCCAGGAGGAAACCCTCAAGCAGATCACCGACCGGATCGAGAAAAAGCTCGAAGAGCTCGACTCCCTCGACTACGTGAAAAGCTACACGCGGCCTGGTGAATCCACGGTGTACGTGTACCTGCGCGACACCACCAGCTCCAAGGACATCCCGGAGATCTGGTACCAGGTACGCAAGAAGATCAACGACATCAAATACCAGTTCCCGCAAGGCATACAGGGGCCGTCGTTCAACGACGAGTTCGGCGACGTCTTCGGCTCGATCTACGCCTTCACCGCCGACGGCCTGACCCTGCGTCAGTTGCGCGACTACGTGGAACAGGCGCGCATGGAAATTCGCGGCGTGCCGGGGCTGGGCAAGATCGAAATGGTCGGCCAGCAGGATGAAGTGCTGTACCTGAATTTCTCCACACGCAAACTCGCAGCGCTGGGCATCGATGAGCGTCAGGTGGTGCAGAGCCTGCAAAGCCAGAACGCCGTGACCCCGGCTGGTGTCATCGAGGCCGGGCCAGAGCGGATTTCGGTGCGCACTTCAGGGAAGTTCGCTTCGGAGAAAGACCTGGCCGAGGTCAACCTCAAGCTCAACGACCGCTACTATCGTCTGGCCGACATTGCCGAAATCAGTCGCGGCTATGTCGATCCGGCCTCGCCGGAATTCCGCTACAACGGCAAGCAGGCCATCGGCCTGGCGATTGCCATGCAAAAGGGTGGCAACGTCCAGGCGTTCGGCAAGGCCTTGCACGCCCGTATGGACCAGTTGACCGCCGACCTGCCGGTGGGGGTCGGCATTCACAACGTTTCCGACCAGGCGGTGGTGGTGGAAGAGGCCGTCGGCGGCTTTACCAGTGCCTTGTTCGAGGCAGTGGTGATCGTGCTGCTGGTCAGCTTCGTCAGCCTTGGCGTGCGCGCCGGGCTGGTGGTGGCATGCTCGATCCCGTTGGTGCTGGCGATGGTGTTCGTGTTCATGGAATACAGCGGCATCACCATGCAACGGATTTCCCTCGGTGCACTGATCATCGCCCTCGGCCTGCTGGTGGACGATGCGATGATCACCGTTGAGATGATGGTCACCCGTCTGGAATTGGGCGAGACCAAGGAGCAGGCGGCGACCTTCGCCTACACCTCCACGGCGTTCCCGATGCTCACCGGTACGCTGGTCACCGTGGCGGGCTTTGTGCCAATCGGCTTGAACGCCAGCTCCGCCGGTGAATACACCTACACCCTGTTTGCGGTAATTGCCTGTGCGATGCTGGTGTCGTGGGTGGTGGCGGTCCTGTTTGCGCCGGTGATCGGCGTGCACATCCTCAGCACCAACGTGAAACCCCATGAAGGCGAACCCGGGCGCATCGGCAAGGCGTTCAACGGCGGGCTGCTGTGGTGCATGCGCAATCGCTGGTGGGCCATTGGCATCACCGTGCTGTGCTTTGTACTGGCGGTGTTCAGCATGCGCTACGTGCAGAACCAGTTCTTCCCGTCTTCGGATCGCCCGGAAATCCTGGTGGACCTGAACCTGCCGCAAAACGCCTCGCTCGACGAAACCCGCCGGGCCGTCGATCGCCTCGAAGCCACGCTCAAGGACGATCCGGACATCGTGCGCTGGAGCACCTACGTCGGTCAGGGCGCGATCCGTTTCTATCTGCCACTGGACCAACAACTGCAAAACCCGTTCTACGCGCAGTTGGTGATCGTCAGCAAAGGCCATACCCGTGAAGCCATGATGCAGAAGCTTCGTGAGCGCTTGCGCAACGACTTCGTCGGCATCGGCAGTTATGTCCAGGCACTGGAAATGGGCCCGCCGGTAGGGCGTCCGATCCAGTACCGGGTCAGCGGCAAGGACATCGACCAGGTGCGCCGACATGCCATCGACCTGGCCACGGAGCTGGACAAGAACCCGCACATTGGCGAGATCATCTACGACTGGAACGAGCCGGGCAAAGTCCTGCGCATCGACATCGCCCAGGACAAGGCGCGGCAGTTGGGGCTGTCTTCCGAGGACGTGGCCAACCTGATGAACGGCATCGTCAGCGGCCAGACGGTGACACAGGTCGATGACGACATTTACCTGATCAACGTGGTCGGTCGCGCGGTGGATTCCGAACGCGGTACGCCGGAAACCCTGCAGAACCTGCAAATCGTCACGCCTAGCGGCACGTCGATTCCGCTGCTGGCATTCGCCACGGTGCGCTACGAACTGGAGCAACCGCTGGTGTGGCGGCGCGATCGCCTGCCGACTATCACCATCAAGGCAGCGATTCGTGACGAGATCCAGCCGACGGACCTGGTGAAAATCCTCAAGCCATCCATCGACGCTTTCGCTGCCAAACTGCCGGCGGGCTACAAGGTCGCCACCGGTGGTACGGTGGAGGAAAGCGGCAAGGCCCAGGGCCCGATTGCCAAGGTGGTGCCGCTGATGCTGTTCATGATGGCGACCTTCCTGATGATCCAGCTGCACAGCGTGCAGAAGCTGTTCCTGGTGGCCAGTGTTGCGCCGCTGGGGCTGATCGGCGTGGTGATCGCGCTGGTGCCGACGGGCACGCCGATGGGCTTCGTGGCGATCCTCGGGATTCTGGCGCTGATCGGTATCATCATCCGTAACTCGGTGATCCTGGTGACCCAGATCGAAGAGTACGAGCAGAAGGGCTACGCGCCGTGGGATGCGGTGGTACAGGCCACCGAACATCGACGTCGGCCGATCCTGCTGACCGCGGCGGCGGCGAGCATGGGGATGATCCCGATTGCCCGGGAAGTGTTCTGGGGGCCGATGGCCTACGCAATGATCGGCGGGATCGTCATCGCCACCTTGCTGACGCTGCTGTTTTTGCCGGCGCTGTATGTGGCCTGGTACAAGATTCGCGAGCCGAAGAAAGAGGCGCAGTAAAGGCGAGCGCTTCGCGCTCTTCGCGAGCAGGCTCGCTCCCACAGGTTGACCGCGTTCAACTGTGCGAGCCAGCTCGCGATGGTGCCCGAATTTGACTACACAGCCTTACGCCAGACACTCGCCAACCAAGGCTGCTGCTCCCGCGGCAGCCCTGCCGGCCGGTAGTAATGCTCAAGCTCCACAAACCCCGCCTCGATCAACAATTGCTGCCAGGCCGCCAGGTCGTGATACGACCCATAACGCGGCCCGTTCCAGCCTTCCTGATTCTCGCCACGGGGATTGGAACTGAACAACACCCCACCCGGTTTCAGCGCTCCCCACAACTGCTTCAACACCCGCGGTAATTCCTGACGCGGAACATGAAACAGCACCGCGTTGGCAAAAATCCCGTCGAAACGCTCGGCCGGCAGATCAAGCTTCAAGAAGTCCTGCTGCCACACCTCGCACCCGCTGTCCTCACGGGCCATCTGCGCGAATTTTTCCGAACCGTCGAGGCCGACTGCCTTGTGGCCCATACGGGTGAAGGTCTGCAAATCCCGACCCGGCCCGCAGCCAAAATCGAGAATGTCGAAAGGCGCCTCGCCCTGAATATGGCGTAACAGGGCATCGATGTTCTGGCTAACGTCGTGATCACGGGTGCCTTCTCGGAAACTTTCGGCCGTCGAGTTGTAGTGGCCCAGGGTCGTGGTGGTGATCTGTTCGAGGTCGTCGGGTGTTTGCTTCATGGTCGGCTGCGCAGGCAATTTGGATTCACCGAATATACGCCATGGCGTCGGGGGCTGCTGCGCAGCCCATCGCGGGCAAGCCCGCTCCCACAGATACCGCGGCGTTTGAATCGGCTCGCTATCCTGTGGGAGCGGGCTTGCCCGCGATGGCTATCTAAAAAACACAGAAAATGTCAGCCCTTCTTCATCCCCAAACACTCAATGGAGTGATCCACCATCGCCTTGGCAATCTCCAGCAAATGCCAGATCGAGTACACCATCGCCCGGTCGGCGCCCTTGAGTTGATCGCCACACTGATACGCCGTGACCGAAGCACAACGCAGCAGGTCGGCGACATAGAGTTGGGTATCTTCAAAACTCACGTCTTTGCTGACGTTGTAGAAGCGCATTTCATCGGGCGCTGTGGGTTGTTTGCCGGTGAGGTGGAAATCAATGGCGCGGTAAAGCGCGGAACGATCTCTGAGCAAATCATCGGTGACGGTTTCGTTGGTGGGATTTTCGGGAGGCGGATCGGGAACGGATTTTTTCATGGGTATTGCTCCTATTGCTGCATGGGAGCCATCACTTATCGCCTACTAAACGATTGGGTGGCGGCTGTACGCAGGTTAGTAGGCCGGTCAATAGGAAAACCGGTGCACCCGAAGGTGCCCCACGCACAGCCACCATATTCTGCATGCGGCAAAATTTGCCGGACATGAGCATGGAATCGCTATGCGCCTATTGTTCCAGGCTACTAAACCCGATCACTGATGAGCAGTGACGGACCGAGACTAGCCACCGGATTTGGCAGGCGCAAGCGAGCGAAATGATCTAGGAAACGTCCTGCAAAGGAAAGGGAACGGGCCTTCGGAATCGCTGATTTTCCTGTGCGAAATATCGCCGGGATCTTCACTTACCGCTTGTTCAACCCCCGCGCCAACCGATCCCCACCCAACTGAATCACCGCCACCACCGCCACCAGCAACACAATCACCGTCAACATGATCTGGCTATCAAACCGCTGATACCCATACCGGTAGGCAATGTCCCCCAACCCACCAGCGCCAATCGCCCCGGCCATGGCCGACGAGTTGATCATGGTCACCAGGGTGATGGTGAACCCGCCAACAATCCCCGGCAGAGCTTCGGGCAACAACACATGCCAGACGATGTGCCAGCGCCGGCAGCCCATGGCTTGCGCCGCCTCGATCAATCCATGATCGACCTCGCGCAAGCTGACCTCGGCAATGCGCGCAAAGAACGGTGTAGCCGCGATGGTCAGCGGCACCACGGCCGCCCATACGCCGTAGGTGGTGCCGACGATCAATCGGGTGAACGGAATCAGCGCCACCATCAAAATCAGGAACGGAATCGAGCGAAACAGATTCACGAATGCGCCCAGTGCGCGGTTCAGCGCCGGGGCTTCGTAGATGCCGCCCTTGGAACTGGTGACCAGGATCACCGCCAGCGGAATGCCCGCCAATAGCGCGATCAACGATGACACGCCGACCATCAGGAACGTGTCGATAAAACCCTGCAGCAAGCGATCAAACCACATAGCCCAGTACCTCCACTTGTTGCGCCCAGTGCCCGGCGCGTTGACGCAAGTCCTCGGCACCGAGAGTCGAGCCGGTCACCGCCAGCAGCAGTTGCCCGAGGGCATGGCCCTGAATCCGTTCCACGCCGCCTTGCAGCAATCGCACACGGCCTCCGAGGGAGCTGAACAGTGCCGCCAGGTCCGGTTCGTCGCGTTGGCTGCCGGTGAACTGCAAGCGCAGGACCACGGCATCGTCCGGGGACTTTGCCTGCGCCTGCAAACGGCTTTGCAGCTCTTTCGGCAATTCGTGTTGCAACGGCGCCAGCAATGTCTTGCTGACCTCGTGCTGCGGATTGCCGAACACTTCCCACACCGGCCCTTGCTCGACGATGCGCCCGTGTTCCAGGACAACCACGCGATCACAGATCTCACGGATCACCGCCATCTCGTGGGTAATCAGCACAATGGTCAGGCCCAGGCGTTGATTGATCTCGCGCAGCAGGCTGAGGATCGATTGCGTGGTCTCCGGGTCGAGCGCCGAGGTGGCTTCGTCGCACAGCAGAATTTCCGGGTTATGCACCAGCGCCCGGGCAATGCCCACGCGCTGTTTCTGTCCGCCGGACAATTGCGCCGGGTAAGCCTTGTGTTTGGCTTGCAGGCCGACCAGCTCCAGCAGTTCGCGGACCTTTTGCTCGCGTTGTTCCTTGGGGACGCCGGCGACTTTCAGCGGCAGCTCGACGTTCTGCCAAACGGTCTTGGCCGACATCAGATTGAAGTGCTGGAAGATCATGCCGATGCGCCGACGCAGCGCCACCAGGCGGTCTTCGTCGAACTCACCGATGTCCACTTGATCGATCAGCACCCGACCGCTGCTCGGCTGTTCCAGGCGATTGATGGTGCGGATCAGCGACGACTTGCCAGCGCCGCTGCGGCCAATGATGCCAAACACTTCGCCGCGCTGGATCGCCAGGTCGATGCCGTGCAACGCGGCCACCGGGCCTTGCTGGCCGTTGTAGGTTTTACCCAGATTGATGAAGCGCACATGAGCACGATTGAGCTCGGGATGCAGCTCGGTTTGTTCAGCACGTTGAGGCTCTGGAAGCTCCAGTCGCCGTTGGATGGCGGCGGTCATGTTCAGCTTTCCCAACCGGCTTGGTAGAGCTTGCCGTGAGCTTTATCCAGTGCCGCGCGAACGGCCGGTGAGTGCTGGTAGATGTCGACGAACTTGATCAGGCGCGGGTCGGTTTTGCTCTTGGGCTGGATCACGAACTGAATCACGTACTCCTTGTGATCGAGGCCGTCGAACAGCAGCGCGGAGCCCGCATCGAAAGTTTTCGACAAGCGAATGTAGGCCGGGTAGCCCTGCACCAGATCGGCATCGTCATAGGCGCGTACCAGTTGCACGGCTTCGACCTGGAGGATCTTGATGTGCTTCGGGTTGGCGATGATGTCTTCTTCGGTGGCCTTGTAGCCGACGCCGGGTTTGAGGGTGATCAGTCCGGCCTTGGCCAGCAGCTGCAAGCCACGGCCGCTGTTGATCGGATCGTTGGCGATGGCCACGCTGGCGCCTTGCGGCAGTTCGTCGAAACTTTTGTATTTCTTCGAGTAGAGGCCGACGTTGTTGATGATGCCAGGTGCGAACGGCACCAGGTCGAAACCTGACGCAGCCTTGGCGTTTTCCAGGAACGGGATGTGCTGGAAGTAGTTCACGTCGATATCACCGGCAGCGAGGCTGACGTTCGGTGCGATCCAGTCGCTGAACTCCACCAGTTCGACTTTCAGGCCTTGTTTGCCGGCTTCTTCGACCGCTGCTTCCAGAGGAATGGCGAAGGCGGCGGTGGTGCCGATTTTCAGTGGGGCGTCGGCGGCGAAGGTCACCGAGCTGAACAGGCCGAGGGCCAGGGCCAGTGCTTTGACTGGGTGGGAGAGGTATTGCTTTTTCATGATGAGTTATCCAGTCAGTGCATAAGGTTTGTGTCGTTTGGTCAGGCCTGCTCGCGAAGCTTTTAGCGGCGGTAAGCCGAGCCGGTGTGCTGCTCAGGCAAATGCGCCTCCCGCTGAAACAGCTTTTCGCGCAAGGTGCCGCTGTCGTACGCCGTCTTGTACGAGCCCCGCCGTTGCAACTCGGGAATCACCAGTTCGATGAAGTCCTCATAGCTTTCCGGCGTGACGATGCGGGTCAGGTTGAAGCCATCCAGCCCGGTTTCGGCGATCCACGACTCCAGTTCATCCGCCACTTGCTGCGGTGAGCCGACCACGGTGATGTAGCGACCGCCGAGGGCGTGTTGTTCCAGTAATTTGCGCCGGGTCCAGTCGTTGTTTTGCAGGTGTTTGGTGGCGGACTGGATCGCGTTGCTCTTCACGTACTGGATCGGTTTGTCAATTTCATATTGGGAAAAATCGATCCCGGTGGACGCCGAGAAGTGCGCAACACCGGCCTCTGCACTGGCGTAGCTCAAGTATTCGGCGTGCTTGGCCCAGGCCAGCTCTTCGGTGGCGCCAACGATCACGTTCAGGCCCATGAACACCTTGATGTCCTCGGGATTGCGCCCGGCTTCGACGGCGCTGGCGCGCACCTTGTCCACTTGGGCCTTGGTCGATGCCTTGGTCTGGCCACTGATGAACACACACTCGGCATGCCGCCCGGCGAACAGCAAGCCGCGATCCGAACTGCCGGCCTGGAACAGCACCGGCGTGCGCTGCGGCGAGGGTTCGCACAGGTGATAACCCTCGACCTGATAGAACTCGCCCTTGTGCTCGACCTTGTGCACTTTGTCCGGCTGCGCGTAGATCCGTTGCCGTGGATCGTTGAGCACTGCGCCGTTTTCCCAACTGCCTTCCAGGAGTTTGTAGAGCACCTCCAGGTACTCGTCGGCCTGGTCATAGCGGCGGTCATGCTCGACCTGTTCGCTCAGGCCCATTGCCTTGGCGGCGCTGTCGAGATAGCCGGTGACGATGTTCCAGCCGACCCGCCCACGGCTCAGGTGATCCAGCGTCGACAGGCGGCGGGCAAACAGATACGGCGCTTCGTAGGTGAGGTTGGCGGTCAGGCCGAAACCGAGGTTTTTCGTCACCGCCGCCATCGCTGAAACCAGCAACAGCGGGTCATTGACCGGCAACTGGATCGACTCTTTCAGCGGTACGTCCACCGAGTTCTGGTAGACGTCGTAGACCCCGACGATGTCGGCGATGAACAGGCCGTCGAATAACCCGCGCTCCAGCAACTGCGCCAGTTCGGTCCAGTATTCGAGGGTGTTGTAGCGAGTTGATGTGTCGCGCGGGTGCGTCCACAAACCGTGGTTGATGTGCCCGATGCAATTCATGTTGAAGGCATTGAGCAGAATTTTCTTCTTGGCCATCAGATGGTCCCCCGCAGCGGCGGGTTTTCATCGTTGAGGTAGTAATTGCCGACGGCGTGGTACTTCCAGCGCACCGGGTCGTGCAGGGTATGCACCCGGGCGTTGCGCCAGTGACGGTCGAGGCCGTGTTCGATCAGGGTCGCCTGGCTTCCGGCCAGTTCGAACAGCGTGCTGCCGGCGGCCAGGGAGATTTCGGTGCTGAGGGCACGGGCTTCGGCGACGGCAATCGACGCAGCCGCGACGGTCTGTGCATGGGTGTCGGCCTGGGCCTTGTCGAGGTATTCACCGGCACGTTCCAGCAGCGCCTCGGCGGCGTGCAGGCGAATGCTCAGGTGGCCGAAGCTCTTGAGGGTCAGCGGATCGTCCGTGGCTTTTTCGTGGGTGGCGTCGATCCAAGGCCGGGTTTTCGTGCGCACGAAGTGCCGCGCATCTTCATACGCGGCGCGGGCGATGCCGGTGTCGATGGCGGCATGGAGAATCTGCGCCAGCGGACCGACCGGAGTCGGGCGCTCGAAAGCGCTTTGAAAGGGGATCACATCTTCAGCGGCAACAAAGACATCTTCGAACACCACCGAACCGCTACCGGTGGTGCGCTGGCCGAAGCCGCTCCAGTCGTCGATCACGCTCAGGCCGTTGCTGTTGCGCGGGACGAACGCCAGTTGCTGCACGCCGTTTTCATCCACCACCGAGGTGGGAATGCGCTGAGCGTAGATCGCGCCGGTGGCGTAGAACTTGCGACCATTGATCCGATAGCCACTGGCGTCGCGAGTCAGGCTGGTGACGCGATCGTGTGCGGTTTTGGTGCCGAGTTCGGCCAACGCATTGCCGAAGCGCTGACCGGCCAAGACTTCGGCGTACAGGCGTTGCTTCTGCTCGTGGCTGCCGTTCACCCGCAGCACTTCCAATGCGTAAAAATGGTTCTGCGGGATCTGCCCCAGGGAGCCGTCGGCCCGGGCGATCAAGGCGATGACCTTGGCCAGGGTGACGTTGGAAACACCGGCACCGCCGTATTCCTTTGGCACGCTGATGCCCCACAAGCCCGAGCGGGAAAACACCTCCAGTTCCGGGTGTGGCAAACGGCGCTCGCGGTCGCGTGTGGCGCTGTCGCGTCTGAAGTCTTCGGCAAGGTCGCTGGCGACGATCAGGGCTTGCTCATCGCTGGTGATGACCGCGACGTGGTGAGAACTTGTCATGTGTTTCTCCAGATGTCTGGTCGTCAGATCCAGGAATGGCGATTAGGCAGCGTGCCGTTGAGGCGATAGGCGCCGACCGCGTGATACTTCCAGCGCACCGGATCGTGCAGGGTGTGCACCCGAGCGTTGCGCCAGTGGCGGTCGAGGTTGAATTCGGCGAGGGTCGCGCGGCTGCCGGCCAGTTCGAAGAGCTTTTCGCTGGCCAGCAACGAAATCTCGGTGGTCAGCACTTTGGCTTCGGCCACGGCAATCGAGGCACGGGCGGCGGACTCGGCGGTGAAGGGGGCGGCGCTGACTTCATCGAGCACTTGCCCGGCCTTGCGCAGCAGCGCTTCGGCGGCGTGCAATTCGATTTTCAACTTGCCGATATCGGCGATCACGTAAAGGTCATCGCTGGCCCGTTCGACCTTGGCGTCGATCCATGGCCGGGCGCGGGTTTTCACGAAGTCGATGGCGTCGTCGATGGCGCCTCGGGCGATACCGGCGTCGATGGCCGCTTGAATCAGTTGCGAGACGGCACCCTGGATGTTCGGCGTGTCGTTGATCCGCCAGTTATCCACCACCAGTTCGGGATCGGCCTGCACGTTGTTGAGCAAAATCGTGCCGCTGGCGGTGGTGCGCTGACCAAAACCGGACCAGTCATCGACGATGCGCAATCCCGGTGTGCCGCGCCGGATGAACGCCAACACTTGTTTGCCGTCATCGTTCAACGCTTTGACCGCGACCCAATGGGCGAACAGTGCGCCAGTGGAATAGAACTTCTGACCATTGAGGACGCCGTCAGCGGTGATGCGTGCCTTCAGTTCCAGGGTGTTTTTGGTGCCGCGTTCCGGTCCGGCATTGCCGATGCGCCAGCCATCCAGGACGCTTTTGAACAGCAGATTTTTCTGTGCTTCGGTGGCGCTGCCGAGTACCAGGTTCAGAATGCCGAACTGGTTTTGCGGGATCTGCCCAAGCGCCGGGTCGGCCGCGGAAATGATCGCGAAAACCTCGGCCAGGGTAACGAACGAAACCTGCGGGCCACCGTACTCGCGGGGAATGGAAATGCTGCCCAGGCCGCTGCGGGTGAACTGTTCGATTTCCACCCACGGCAGCTTGCGCTGCCGGTCACGTTTGGCCGCTTGCAGGCGGGCGACTTGCGCCAGTTCGTGGGCCGCCTTGATGGCTTGAGCATCGTTGCGCAAGACTTGTGCGGGCAACAACAGCGGGGCGATGTCCAGGTCACTCTGGACGATTGCATCTGCCAGACTGGACATCAGTGCCGCTCCTTGGCTGCACGCAATGCCCTGGCGATCTGCACTGGGGTGATTGTGTTCCGGACCATACCTACCTCACATCTTATGGAAGCGCCGCTTGTGGCCGCGCATGAAAACAAGGATGTCCGGTGGTCCGGTGTATATACCCTAAACGTGTATAAATATTTTATGAACTAACTTTTAGGAATATACATAGAAGGGTGTTCTCGGGGGGGGGCGCAATCCCTGTGGCAAGCCCCTTCGCCACAGGGGTTGTGATCATTTTTCGCGGGGTTCAGCAGCCTTGAGGGGCTGCTTCTTCGGGACTTTCAGATAGGTATTTGCACAACCAATCTTCAGCGTACGGGCCGGCGCCCAGCGGGAGTTGTTGCCCACCCGGTCGAGAATGCAGTACGTCACCTCCAGCCGCAGGTCTTCGCCGGCTTCGAGGATGATGGCCGGCGGTATCCAGACCTGAATCGGCTGGCCCACATCGGCGGACTTGAGCCGTGGCAGATCCATGCGCACATCGCCCCAGCGCAGGGTGATTTCGTCGTCGACGGCCATGTTCAGGTACGGCTCGATGGTCAAGGGCACACCGCGTTTGACCTGACTCGGATTGACCCCCTGACGGCGAATCGCCTCGGGAATGCTCACCGGTGCCAGGCACTGGTTTTCATCGCCGCACAGCGCGGAGGGTTGGCCGCCAGGGCAGTCGAGTTTGATCTGCACGTTTCGACTGGCCGAAACCACCGGGTCTCGACCAATCTGCATGACCCGGTAGTAAATGCGCGAAGTACCGTTGGCGACAAAACTTTCAGGCACGCGCAACTGCACCGATCGACCGACATCGCTGGCCGTCAGCACGCGGGAGGCCACGTAGCAGTTGTCCCAGAACAGTTCGATCAGGTCGCCTTCGTCCATGGCGGGGTAGGGCGCTACCTCGATCAGCAAGTGAGCCGCACAAGTGACGTTGATGCCGGTCTTGTTGGATTGCGCCAGGGTCGGGGCCACAAGCCCGGATTTGTTCGAGGTGCTTTTCATGAGGTCTCCTTGAGGTTTTGCAACGAAGTCCGTTTCTGGAATATCAAAAAACTAATAGTCGAACAGAAAACCGTTCATTACTTTGAGTTTAAATAATGATTGAAGCGTGATGAGTATCGCTGGCTGGAGACTAGATAAGAGCCAGGAAGATCAGGTGTCAATAAGATTTGTTAGTTGTGGGTGGTGCGTGGTGCTATTCAGAAAGTTCCTACGATCACAAGTAAGTAAACCACGCCGTTGCGTCGAATTTATCTGCTGAAATCGGGGGGATACGGGCGGGTTTGTGCAAGTCACAAGCACTGTCTTGCGATGGGTGATCTGATTGGATTAGAGATTTTTAATTGTGGAGATGCATATGTATGTGCCGCGTGCGCGCACAAGATATGCATCTCGAATAGATAAGTTTAGTTTGATATTAATGACGCGTATTTCGAGGGGGTAGGTAACTTCCATCCGTGGAAGATTACCGTTGTTGCGCAGGATTATTAGTTGTGAGCGTTATTCAGGAACTTGCTCAGGAACTGTTTGGTTCGTTCTTCTTTCGGGTTGGCAAACAACGCCTTCGCTTCGCCTTGCTCGACGATCACACCCTTGTCGAAAAACACCACACGGTTGGCCACGTCCCGGGCAAAGCCCATTTCGTGGGTGACGATCACCATGGTGCGCTTCTCTTCGGCCAGGCCGCGGATGGTTGCCAATACCTCGCCCACCAGTTCCGGGTCGAGGGCCGAGGTCGGCTCATCGAACAGGATCACTTCCGGCTCCATCGCCAGCGCCCGGGCAATCGCCACGCGCTGTTGCTGGCCACCGGAGAGGCGACGCGGGTAAGCGTCCTCCTTGCCCGCCAGACCGACCTTGGCCAACAGTTTTTTACCCAGGGCAACGGCTTCGGCATGTGGGGTCTTCTTGACCACGATCGGGCCTTCGATGACGTTTTCCAGGGCGGTGCGATGGGGGAACAGGTTGAAGTTCTGGAACACGAAACCTACGTGCTGGCGCAAACGCCGCACCAGGCTCTGCTGCTGGTTCAGGGGACGGCTGGTATCGACTTCGATATCGCCGACCTTGATCCGGCCGCTGGTGGGTTCTTCCAGAAAATTCAGGCAGCGCAGGAAGGTGGTCTTGCCCGAACCGCTAGGGCCGATGATCGCGACCACCTCGCCTTCCTTGACCTCAAGATCGATGCCGTTGAGCACGACTTGACCCTTGAACTGCTTTGTCAGTTTTTCCACGACAATCATCGGGTCAGGACTCCTGGTCGTGCCGATTGACCCGCGCTTCCAGCTGGTTCTGCAGGTGCGAAAGCACCGTGGCCAGGACCCAGTAGATCAGTGCGGCGGCAAGATACATGGTGAAGATTTCGAAAGTACGGGCGGTGATCAGCTGCGCCTGACGGAACAGTTCCGGCACCTGGATGGTAGCGGCCAGCGCGGTGTCCTTGACCAGCGAAATGAAGCTGTTGCCCAGCGGCGGCAATGCGGTACGCATCGCCTGCGGCAGGATGGCCCGGCGCAGGGTTTGCGCGCGGGTCATGCCGATACTGGCAGCCGCTTCCCACTGGCCGCGCTCGATGGAGCTGATCGCGGCACGCAGGATTTCACAGGCGTAGGCGGCCATGTTCAGCGAGAAGCCGATCAGGGCCGCCGGCAGCGGATCCAGTTCCAGACCCAATTGCGGCAAGCCGTAGTAGATCACGAACAGTTGCACCAGCAACGGCGTGCCGCGAAAGAACGACACGTAGATGCGGGCGATCCAGCTCACCAGTTTGAAGCGCGACAGGCGCATCAGCGCCAGGCCGAAGCCCATCACCAGGCCGAAGAACATCCCGCCGAGGCTGAGGATCACCGTGTAGTACGCGCCCTTGAGCAGAAAGGGCGCGGAGTCCAGTGCGAGTTGGAAAGCTTCTCCCATTATTGAGTGACGTCTGCGTTGAAGTATTTTTCCGAGAGCTTTTTCAGGGTGCCATCGGCGCGCAGCTTATCGATTGCCTTGTTCACCGCGGCCAGCAGTTCAGGCTCGCCTTTACGCAGGGCAATACCGGCTTCCTGACGGGAGAACGCATCACCGGCGGCGGTGGTGTCCTTGGCCTTCTTGGCGTATTCCAGCGCGGCGAGGCGGTCGATCAAAATGGCGTCGATACGGCCGACACGCAGGTCCTGGAACTTGGTCGGATCATCTTCGTAGGTGCGGATGTCAGCGGTCGGCACATTGGCTTTCACCCACTCTTCGTAGTTGGTGCCCAGGCCTACGCCGACTTTCTTGCCAGACAGGTCAGCGGCGGACTTGATGTTCAGCTCGGCGGCCTTCTTTGTCAGCACCAGCGCCTGAATCCCGGAAACGGTGTACGGCTCGGAGAAGTCATACTTCTTCTTGCGCTCTTCGGAGATGGTCACCTGGTTGATCACTGCGTCCAGACGCTTGGATTCCAGGGCCGCGAGGATGCCGTCCCATTTGGTCGGTTGCAGTTTGACTTTGACACCCAGCTCTTTGGCCAGGGCTTCGGAGAACTCGACTTCGAAGCCGGTCAGTTTGCCGTCTGCATCGACGAAACTGAACGGTGGGTAGGTGCCTTCCAGGCCAACGTTGATCACGCCGGCGTCTTTGATTTTTTGCAGTTGCTCACCGGCAACCGCCTGGCCAATCAGGCCGGCGCTCAGTGCCAGGCCCAGCGAGCCCATCAGCAGATTGCGACGTAATGCGGAAAAATTCATGACAAGCCCCTGTGTTTTCTTATGGAAGACGCTTTAGGAAAGTTGGCAAATTCGGGATTTGGACGACTGCGATATCCTGCCCTAATGCAGCTTATGCGTCTCGCTGCAAATTCGCCTGCGGCGTGACTATAAGATGATGCCGTTAGATAGGAAAATAATAAATATACTATTTGTTATTCTTATATTGAATATGCCGCGATCCATCTGTGGCGAGGGAGCTTGCTCCCGCTCGGCTGCTGCGCAACCGAGCGGGAGCAAGCTCCCTCGCCACAGGCAAGCTCTCTGCCGCTCAAGCGCGTCAACCCGTCAGATAATCCTTATAGGCAAACAAAGCCGGCGCCCCGCCGGTGTGCAGGAAGATAATCGGACCCTCGTCGAAACGCTGACGGCCGATCCCGTCCAGCAAGCCCGCCATGGCCTTGCCAGTGTAGACCGGGTCCAGCAGCAAGCCTTCCTGACTCGCCAGCAGCTTCACCGCTGCCAGTGTGCCGGCATTCGGCTCGCCATAACGCGGGGCGAAATACTCGTCCCACAACTCGACCTTGAAAGCGTCCGGCAGGCTGACGCCCAGCAACTCGGCCGTGCGTTCGGCCAGGCCTTGAACCTTTGGCCGCTGATCTTCATCGCTGCGCGAAACCGTCACGCCGATCACTGGCAGATCCGGCAGTGCTTCACTCAAGGCCAGTGCCAGGCCGCTGTGGGTACCGGCGCTGCCCGAGGCCAGGACCACGGCGGCGAACTTCAGGCCGGTGTCCTTGATCTGCTCGGCCAGTTCCAGCCCGGCGCGCACGTAGCCCAAGGCGCCCAGCGCATTGGAGCCACCGACCGGCACCAGGTACGGCTTCTTGCCGTTGCTGCGCAGTCGGTTGGCCAGGGCTTGCAATTGTTCGTCGGCGTTGTCGAGGTTTTCCACCAGTTCGACCTTGGCATCGAACAGGTCGAGCAGCAGCCGGTTGCCGTTGCCGGTGTAATTGCTGTCGTCAGTGCCGAGGGGGTTTTCCAGAAGGGCTACGCAACCCAGACCCAACTTGGCGGCAATGGCGGCTGTCTGGCGAACGTGGTTCGATTGCAGCGCGCCCGCCGTGATCAAGGTGTCGGCGCCCTGGGCCAAGGCATCGGCGGCCAGGTATTCGAGTTTGCGCAGCTTGTTGCCGCCCATTGCCAGCGGCGTCAGGTCATCGCGCTTGACGTACAGGTCGCGGCCCAGCCAGGTCGACAGGCGTTCGAGTTTTTCCAGGGCGGTGGGCTGACCGAGCAGGTCGAGGCGGTTAAAGCGGGCGAGCTGTTGTTTGATCATGAGTCCGTACTGGCGGTTGAAGATCTCAGGACTATAGGCACGCCAAAAAGTTGGGGCAACCGTCAATCGCTTATAGCCAATCGAACTGAGCACAGCACTATTGGTTCTTAATTTGCCTCGCGGCCCTTGCCGTAAAGTAATCGCCGTCAGTGCGGCCAGACAGTCCGGTCGCCCGTGAGGAGTTTTTACCGTGAGTGAGCGTTCCAGCCATTGGCAATTGCAGACCATCGTCAGCCAGCTGCGCACGGCACGTGAGCAGTGGCGTGCACAAAACGGCCGGGCCACCGGCGAGCAGGGCGGTCGCGAATTGCCGTCCCGCGCAGCCATGGCGGACATTCTCGAAGCCCTGTGCGGTGCATTGTTCCCGATGCGCCTGGGGCCGGTGGACTTGCGTGAGGAGAGCGAAGACTTCTACGTCGGCCACACCCTGGATGTGGCGTTGAATTCACTGTTGGCCCAGGCGCGGCTCGAATTGCGCTACGCCGCGCGCCACAGTGCCCAGGCCGAGACTGAAGTCGAAGCCCGGACCATCCAGATCATTCAGGACTTCGCCCTCGCCCTGCCAGGGTTGCGCAGCCTGCTGGACACCGACGTACTGGCGGCCTATCACGGCGACCCGGCGGCCCGCAGTGTTGATGAAGTGTTGTTGTGCTATCCGGGGATTCTGGCGGTGATTCACCATCGTCTGGCCCACCATTTGTATCGCGCCGGATTGCCGCTGCTGGCGCGGATCAGCGCGGAAATCGCTCACTCGGCCACCGGCATCGACATTCACCCCGGTGCGCAGATCGGCCGCAGTTTCTTCATCGACCACGGGACGGGTGTGGTGATTGGCGAAACCGCGATCATCGGCGAGCGTGTACGGATTTATCAGGCCGTGACCTTGGGGGCCAAGCGCTTCCCGGCGGACGAAGACGGTCAACTGCAGAAAGGCCAGCCTCGGCATCCGATTGTCGAGGATGACGTAGTGATTTATGCCGGGGCGACGATTCTCGGGCGGATCACCATCGGCCAGGGCTCGACCATTGGCGGCAACGTCTGGCTGACCCGTAGCGTGCCGGCGGGCAGCAACCTGACCCAGGCGAATCTGCAGCATGATGATGGGGCGCAGAAGTAGTCTCCTGAATCTTCGCTGACTGTTCTGGCCTCTTCGCGAGCAGGCTCGCTCCCACATGGATCTCTGGTGCACACAACGTTGTGGCCGACCAAGAACCCTGTGGGAGCGAGCCTGCTCGCGAAGCTTTTAAATCCTACTTACTTCCTCCCTTGAGCTAGCGTAAGAACACCACCGCCGAGCCCTGCGATTAGTCCTTAGCCCCCTATCCATGTTTAACTTGAACGTTCATTCAAGTTAAACAGGCGGTTCGCTGCCCGCTCACAACAGGAGGCTTGCCTTTGCTGAGTCCGATTTCTACAGCCACGTTTTACCCCTTCGAGGTGCACCGAACATGAGTGCATCGTCCATCCCTCCAAGCGGTCTGATCCGCATGAATCCGCCGGTGTTCTGGTTCTCGGCGAGTTTCATTCTGTTGTTTGGTGTCGTTGTCATCGCCATGCCCGAGCAGGCCGGTGCCTGGTTGCTGGCGGCGCAAAACTGGGCGGCCAACACGGTCGGCTGGTATTACCTGCTGGCGATGACCCTGTATCTGGTCTTCGTGGTGGTCACCGCCTTGTCCGGCTACGGCAAGATCAAGCTCGGTGCCGACCACGACGAGCCCGAATTCAGCTATTTGTCCTGGGCCGGCATGCTGTTCGCCGCCGGGATCAGCATCACCCTGTTTTTCTTCTGCGTGTCCGAGCCGCTGACCCACATGCTGCAACCGCCCCAAGGCGAGGCCGGTACGGCGGATGCGGCGCGTCAGGCGATGCAGATTCTGTTTCTGCACTGGGGCCTGCATGGCTGGGGCGTGTTCGCCTTTGTCGGCATGGCGCTGGCCTACTTCGCCTACCGGCATAACCTGCCACTGGCCCTGCGCTCGGCGCTGTATCCGCTGATCGGCAAGCGCATCAATGGCCCCATCGGCTACGCGGTGGATGGCTTTGGCATCATCGCCACGGTGTTCGGCCTCGGCGCGGATATGGGCTTCGGCGTGCTGCACCTCAACTCGGGCCTGGACTATCTGTTCGGCATCGCCCACACCCAATGGATTCAGGTCGGCCTGATCACCTTGATGATGGGAGCTGCGATCATCGTTGCGGTATCCGGCGTCGACAAGGGCGTGCGGGTCATGTCCGACATCAACATGCTGCTGGCCTGCGCGCTGCTGCTGTTTGTGTTGTTCGCCGGCCCCACGCAGCACTTGCTCAACACCCTGATCCAGAACCTCGGCGATTACCTCGGCGCCTTGCCGATGAAGAGTTTCGACCTCTATGCCTACGACAAACCCAGCGACTGGCTGGGTGGCTGGACAGTGTTCTACTGGGCTTGGTGGATTGCATGGTCGCCGTTCGTGGGCCTGTTCATCGCACGGATTTCCCGTGGCCGGACCATCCGCGAATTCGTCTTCGGCGTACTGTTGATTCCGCTGGGCTTCACCCTGGCGTGGATGTCGATCTTCGGCAACAGCGCGATCGATCAAGTGCTCAACCACGGCATGAGCGCGCTCGGCATGTCGGCCATCGACAATCCGTCGATGACGCTCTACCTGCTGCTGGAAACCTACCCGTGGAGCAAAACCGTCATCGCGGTCACGGTGTTCATCAGCTTCGTGTTCTTCGTCACCTCCGCCGACTCCGGCACCGTGGTGCTGTCGACGCTGTCCGCCAAGGGCGGCAACCCTGATGAAGACGGGCCGAAATGGCTGCGGGTGTTCTGGGGCGCGATGACCGCATTGGTGACCAGCGCGCTGCTGTTTTCCGGCAGCATCGATGCGTTGAAGTCGGCGGTGGTCCTGACCTCGCTGCCGTTCTCGCTGATCTTGCTGTTGATGATGTGGGGGCTGCACAAGGCGTTTTATCTGGAATCGCAGAAGCAGATTGCGCAGATGCATTCCTTGGCACCGGTGTCCGGTTCACGGCGGGGCGGCTGGCGTCAGCGTTTGAGTCAGGCAGTGCATTTCCCATCGCGGGATGAGGTCTACCGCTTCCTCGATACGACGGTGCGCCCGGCGATTGAAGAAGTGTCTGCCGTGTTCATCGAAAAGGGTTTGCACGTAGCGACACACCCGGATCCGGCCAATGATAGCGTCAGCCTGGAAATCGGCCACGGCGACCAGCATCCGTTCGTGTATCAGGTGCAGATGCGTGGCTACTTCACGCCGTCGTTTGCCCGTGGCGGCATGGGTTCCAAGCAACTCAACAACCGCCGCTATTACCGGGCCGAAGTGCATTTGAGCGAGGGCAGTCAGGACTACGATCTGGTCGGCTACACCAAGGAGCAGATCATCAACGACATCCTCGACCAGTACGAACGGCACATGCAGTTCCTGCATCTGGTGCGCTGATCAGGCCTTCACGTCTCGGTGGTCAACACCATGAACAACACCAGCGCCGCCACCGGGACACCGAACACGGCGCTACCGACCACCAGTTCGGTGCTCAATGGCTGGCCGGCATGCACTATGCCGACTGCGCCGTTGATCAGCGTCAGCGCCAGCCACAGCACGATAAAACTGTAGGCCAGGGTTTGGCGGGTGAAGCCGATGTTCTCACCGATGTAGAGCATCAGCGCCAGGAGGATCAGGCCGAAGGTGATGATGATGGTGGTGTGCATGGTGGGCTCTGCCTTCAGATGTGTGCTGCCATCGAGGCCGCTATCGCGAGCAGGCTCGCTCCTACAAGGATCACAGCGAGCCCTGTGGGAGCGAGCCTGCTCGCGATAGGGTCACTGCGGTATTTGACTGAGCATAGTTAAACCAACCCACCATTGACCCGCAAAATCTGCCCATTGACCCACGCTGAATCCGGCCCGGCGAGGAAGGACACGACACGGGCAATGTCTTCTGGCTGACCGAGACGCTCCAGCGGCGCCATCTTCGCGAAATTCTGAATCTGCTCCTCACTCTTGCCGTGCAAAAACAGCTCGGTCGCCACCGGCCCGGGAGCCACCGCATTGACGGTAATGTTGCGGCCGCGCATTTCCTTGGCGAACACCTGGGTCAGGGATTCCACTGCCGCTTTGCTGGCGATGTACACCGCGTAGCCCGGCAGATTCATGCCGACGGTGCTGCTGGAGAAGTTGATGATCCGGCCACCGCTGTTCAGGCGAGTTGCCGCTTCACGCAGGGTATTGAAGGTACCGCGAGCGTGGATGTTGAAGTTCTGCTCGAACAGTTCGTCGCTGTGTTGCGCCAGTGGCAGCACCTTGAGGATGCCGGCGTTGTTCACCAAAACATCGACCTTGCCGAACTGGGTTTCAACCTCGTCGAACATCCGGCGCACGTCGTCGGCATTGGCCACATCGGCCTTGATCGCTATAGCCTGGTGGCCGGCCTGACGCAGTTCCACCACTAGTTTCGAGGCTTCGGTGGCGCTGCTGGCGTAGTTGATGGCAACGGCGAAACCTTCGCTGGCCAGTTGTTTGGCGATGACCGCGCCGATGCCGCGGGAGGCGCCGGTCACGATGGCAACTTTCGGAGTTTGATGAGCCATGTTGGTGTTCCTGTTGATGGGGTGTGAAGTCAATTTCACATGTTTACTCAGGGCGATAAATGCACGAGAGTTGCCTTGACTGTTCAATAATCGCCAACAATCGAGCGCCTGGAGTGAGCTGTGGACCAAGTCAAAGCGATGAAGGTTTTTGTGCGGATCTACGAGCGCAGCAGCTTCACCCAGGCGGCCGATGACCTGAACCTGCCTCGCGCGACGCTGACTCACACTTTGAATCAGTTCGAGGCCTGGCTGGGTACGCGTTTGTTGGAGCGCAGCACGCGTAAAGTGCGTCCGACGCTGGATGGCGAGGCCTACTACCTGCGTTGCGTGCAACTGCTGGCAGAGCTGGAAGAAGCGGAATTGGCGTTTCGCGGCGTGGCACCGAAGGGGCGGCTGCGGGTGGACTTGCACGGGACATTGGCCAAGCACTTCGTGATCCCGGCATTGCCGCAATTCATGGCGCGTTATCCCGACATCGAGCTGTCCATCAGCGAGGCTGACCGTCAGGTCGACCTGATCACCGAAGGTATCGATTGCGTGTTGCGGGCAGGAACATTGGGTGACTCCACGCTGATCGGCAAGCGTGTCGCCAACCTGCGTCAGATCACCTGCGCCAGCCCCGCCTATCTGCGCAAATACGGCGAACCGAAAAGCCTCGCCGACCTGAGCCAGCACCGGGCGGTGAACTACGTTTCGCGCACGACGGCCAAGTTGTTCCCGTTTGAATTCATGGTGGACGGTGAACTCAAGGAAGTGGCCATCGACGGTGCGATCTCGGTGTTCGGCGCAGAAATCTACGCCGCCTCGGCGATTGCCGGGCTGGGCCTGATCCAGTGCCCGCATTACCGGATGGAAACGCAAATTGCCCAAGGGTTGATCAAGGAAATCCTCACCGACACCCCGCCGCCATCAATGCCGGTTTCAGTGCTGTACCCGCACAACCGACACATGTCGCCCAGGGTCCGGGTGTTTGTGGATTGGTTGGGGGAGGTGTTTGCGGAGGGCACGGTAGCTTGTCAGCCGGGAAATATATGAAACGTTTCAGCAATTAGTCGAGTCCGGGGTTTTCTGGCGTTTGTCTGGGCGTATGCTGGGCGACTGGCGAACCAGTCGAGACCAGATTCAAGACCTACAAGAGAGGATTCGATGACTTACACCGCTGCCGAAAACCGCTACGACTCCATCCCTTACCGCCGCGTGGGCCGCAGCGGGCTGGTGCTGCCGGCGCTGTCGTTGGGCCTGTGGCACAACTTCGGCGACAGCACGCCGATCGATACCCAGCGCGCGTTGTTGCGCACGGCATTCGACCTGGGCATCAACCACTTCGACCTGGCCAACAACTATGGCCCGCCGTACGGCAGCGCCGAGATCAACTTCGGCCGTTTACTGCGTGAAGACTTCAAGCAGTACCGCGACGAGTTGATCATTTCCAGCAAGGCCGGTTGGGACATGTGGCCCGGCCCTTACGGACAGGGCGGCGGTTCGCGCAAGTACGTGCTGGCCAGCCTCGACCAGAGCCTGCAACGCCTGGGCGTGGACTACGTCGACATCTTCTACTCCCACCGTTTCGATCCGGACACCCCGCTGGAAGAAACCGCCAGCGCACTCGCCACAGCGGTGCAGCAGGGCAAGGCGTTGTACATCGGCATCTCTTCGTACTCCGGAGTGAAGACCCGTGAAATGGCGGTGCTGCTCAAGGAGTGGAAAGTCCCGTTGTTGATTCACCAACCGGCCTACAACCTGCTCAATCGTTGGGTGGAAAAGGACCTGCTGGATACCACCGAAGAACTGGGCACCGGCGTGATTGCCTTTACGCCGCTGGCCCAGGGTTTACTGACCGACAAATACCTCAACGGTGTGCCGGCGGATGCGCGGGTCAACCGTCCGGGCGGTGGTTCGTTGCAGGCATCGCATTTGTCCGAGGCCAACATCGCCCAGGTGCGGGCACTCAACGAAATCGCCAAGCGTCGCGGCCAGAGTCTGGCGCAACTGGCACTGGCCTGGACCCTGCGCGATCCTCGGGTCACTTCGGCCTTGATTGGCGCGAGCCGGACGGAGCAGATCATCGAGAACGTCGGGGCGTTGAAGAACCTGAGCTTCAGTGCGCAGGAACTGGCGGAAATTGACCGGTTTGCCCAGGAGGGCGGGATCAATCTTTGGGAGAAGCCTTCTACTGCGCAATAAGTGATCGGCACTGGATTTCTGGTGCCTGTTCCGGCCCCTTCGCGGGCAAGCCCGCGAAGGGGCCATCAGCGTCACTACAAAAACAGGCGGTTCAGCGAAAAAACGGCGCATCCCCCAACACCGTCGCCCGCTGCATCACCCGCCGCGCCGGGCGGTAATCGTCCACCGCGTAATGCTGGGTCACGCGGTTGTCCCAGAACGCGATGTCGTCCTGCTGCCAGCGCCAGCGAATGATGAATTCCGGTCGCGTTGAATGGGCGAACAGGAACTTCAGAATCGCCTCGCTCTCGGTTTCCGACAGCTCGTTGATCTTCGAGGTGAAACCTTCGTTGACGAACAGCGAGCGGCGCCCGCTCACCGGGTGCGTGCGGATCACCGGGTGCGACAGCGGCGGATTCTTGCGTCGTGCTTCTTCCCACTGGGCCAGTGCCTCGGGCGTGTTGCCATAGCGCTCCAGCGGGAACGAACGGGTGAAGTCATGGGTGGCGGTCAGACCTTCGAGCAAGGTTTTCATCGGCGTCGACAGGGCTTCATACGCCGCAATCCCGCTGGCCCACAACGTGTCGCCGCCAAACTCCGGCAACAGCTTGGCGCTGAGCACCGCGCCCATGGCCGGGGTCGGCAGGAAGGTGACGTCGGTGTGCCAGATCGCGTTGTCGCGTACGTCGGTGACGGCGGTGTCGAGGATCAGCACTTGCGGCTGTTCCGGCACGTTGGGGTAGATCGGGTGAATGTGCAGGTCGCCGAAATTCGCGGCGAATCGCGCCTGTTGCTGTGGCGTGATCGGTTGGTTGCGGAAGAACAGGACCTGATGCTTGAGCAGGGCCTGTTCGATGGCATCGCGCTGTTCCAGGTTCAGCGGCTGGCTGATGTCGACGCCGCTGATCTGTGCACCGAGGGCGGAGCTTAAAGGGACGATGGTCAACTGGCTCATGGTGGTTCTCTTCAATTCGGAGGCCGTGCTTTTTGTAGAAGCGAGCCTGCTCGCGATCGCGGTGCATCAGTCAAAGCATTGTTGCCTGATAATCAGCAATCGCGAGCAGGTTCGCTCCTACAGGGTTGTTCAATATTCAGTGGGCCTGGCCATGCCACGGCACCAGTTTGCGCTGCAGGGCGCGCAGGCCCAACTCCATCGCGAAGGCGATCAGTGCGATCACCAGAATCCCCAGTACCACCACATCGGTGACCAAAAACTGCGCGGCCGATTGCACCATGAAGCCCAGACCGCTGGTGGCGGCGATCAATTCGGCGGCGACCAGCGTCGACCAACCCACACCGAGACCAATGCGCACACCGGTCAAGATATCCGGCAAGGCACTCGGCAGGATGACGTAGCGAATCAACTGCACGCGCGTTGCGCCCAGCGACTGCGCGGCACGCAATTTGGCCGGGTCGACCGTGCGCACACCGGTGGCGGTGGCGATGGCAATCGGGGCGAAGATCGCCAGGTAGATCAGCAGCACTTTCGACAATTCACCGATGCCGCACCAGATCACGATCAGCGGCAGATAAGCCAACGGTGGAATCGGCCGGTAGAACTCGATCAGCGGGTCAAGCACACCACGGGCGATACGGTTGGCGCCGATGGCGATTCCCACTGGCACGGCAGTGAGAATCGCAAAGCCGAGGCCCAGGCCGATGCGACTCAGACTCGCGCCGAGGTGCTGCCACAGGGTTGAATCCATATAACCCGAGGTCGCCAGCAGCCAGCCTTTTTGCAGCACGGCGGAAGGCGGCGGCAGGAACAACGGCTCGATCAAGCCGGTCGTCGTCACGGCCCACCAAATAGCAACGAGAGCGACCAGCGTCAGCACACTGATCCAGCGAGTGCTCAAACGGCGACTTGCCGGAATCACGGCTGAGCCTGGCGTTATCGCTGCGACGGGAATTTCGTAGCTGCTCATGCGCGCTCCTGCCGATGGGCGGTACTGCGTTGGGAGAACACTTTGGCGAGTACGTGTTCGCGGGTTTCGATAAAACGCGGGTCGGACTTGATCGAGCGGGCCGACTCACCGGCGGCATAACGCTGACCGAAATCGAGGGGCAGGCGCTCGACGATTTGCCCAGGGTTGGGCGCTAACAGAATCAGGTCGGTGGCGAGGAATACGGCTTCTTCGATGTCATGGGTAATCAGGAACACCGGCTTGGCGGTGCGTTGCCAGACTTGCAGCAACAGCTCCTGCATCTGCTCGCGGGTGAAGGCGTCAAGGGCGCCGAAAGGTTCGTCCATCAGCAACACGCGTGGGTCGGCGGCGAGGGCGCGGGCCAGGCCAACACGCTGCTTCTGGCCGCCCGAAAGCTGCCAGATGCGGCGCTGTTCAAAACCGGACAGATCGACCAGGGCGAGCATTTCCCGGGCGCGAGCTTCGCGTTTTTCACGGGCGATCCCGGCCAGCTCCAGGCCGAACCCGACGTTGGCCAGCACGTCTTGCCATGGCAGCAGCGCGTCGTCTTGGAACACCACGCCGCGCTCGGCGCTCGGGCCTTTGACTGGCACGCCGTCGAGGGTGATGCGCCCGGCGCTGGGTTCGACGAAACCGGCAATCAGGTTCAATAGCGAAGTCTTGCCACTGCCGGACGGGCCGAGGGCGACCAGCAATTGCCGGGGCCCCAGGCTCAGGGAGATATCCGCCAACACCGGTTCCGGGTTGCCGGGGTACTGTGCGCTGATGCGCTCCAGCTGTAGCAAGGCCATCGCGTTGACTCCCGATCAGTTGGTGATGAACTTGGCGCTGACGTACGGCGCGTAGTCCGGCAGCACGGCCTCGACCTTGCCTTGTTCCTTGAGGAACGCCGCGGTGTCGGTGATGGCTTTGGTGGTCGGCGCGCCGAGGGTGAGTACCTGGTCAGCCGCCAGCGGGTAGACGTTGCCTTGCAACAGCAATGGAATGTCGCTGGCCTTGGCGCCGGAGAGCTTCACCAGTTTGTCGACGTTGCCCTGGTTGGCGAGCCAGGCTTGCGGGTCTTTGCGGTAATCGGCGTAGGCGTCGAGGGTCACTTTGGCGAACGCGGTGACGATCTCCGGGTGCTTCTCGGCGAAATCCTTGCGCACGATCCAGGCGTCGAAGGTCGGTGCGCCGAACTTGGTCAGCTCGCCGGAGGTGATCAGTACCTTGCCGTTTTCCTTGGCGACACCGAGGGCCGGGTCCCATACGTACGTGGCGTCGATGTCACCGCGTTTCCAGGCGGCAATGATCGCGGGTGGAGCCAGGTTGAGAACGGTGACTTTCGACGGGTCGATGTTCCAGTGCTTCAGCGCGGCGAGCAGGCTGTAGTGGCCGGTGGATACAAACGGCACGGCGATTTTCTTGCCGATCAGGTCTTGCGGGGTCTTGATCCCGGAACCGTCGCGGGCGACCAGGGCTTCGGCGGCGCCGATCTGGGTGGCAATGAGGAAGGTTTCCACCGGGACTTTACGGGTGATGGCGGCGGTCAGAGGGCTGGAGCCGAGATAGCCGATCTGCACGTCGCCGGAGGCGATGGCGGCAATGATGTCGGCACCATTGTCGAATTTGCGCCAGCTGATATCGGCCTTGGTGGCCTTTTCGTAAGCGCCGTCAGCCTGGGCGACTTTCGCCGGGTCAACGGTGGTCTGGTAGGCGACGGTGAAGTCGGCCGCCTGGGCAAAAAAGCTCGCGGTAGCCAGGGAAGCGGCCGCCAGCAAGCGAAGAGGGAAAGTCAGTTTCATCAGAAAGCTCCTTGTCAGGCGACCGATTGTCGGCGTGAGAAAGAGACTAAATGATCTAAGAATTCGAAAATAAATAACTTTTTCGAATTAGCTTATGGAGGAAAAATTAAGCAAGAGTTACCGCGTACCGCTTTTGTGGCGAGGGAGCTTGCTCCCGCTGGAGGCCGAAGGACTCCCATTTTGCGACTGCTGCGCAGTCGAGCGGGACGGTGCGGCGTTCCGACAAGCTCCCTCGCCACAAAGATGTGTATTTAGTTGCTGATTGCCAGAATGCTCGCCTGGTACGCTCCGACAAACACATCGAAATCACCGACTTCGTTCTGCTCCAGCTCAGCCTGCTCAGCCAGCGACGAACGCGCCCGCTCTTCAAATTTCGCCTGTTCCTCAGCCGGCAACGGCTCGCTGCGGAAGAACTCGGCATGGGCCTGGCTCTGGCGCAGGGAGAACTGAGCGAAACTTTCCTTGTGCTCAGCCATCGCCGCCAATACCTGGGCCGACGGCGTCAGGGACGGATCCCGGACCTTGGCCATCTGGGCGTCCAGCGCCTTGCTGTGGGCATTGCCGCCATGGCTCTGGTCGAGCATCGCCGCCAGAGGGGCGATTTTTTCCAGCAGCTCGCCGGCCCATTCCTTCAGGTCAACCGGCTGGCCATCCCGTTGCAGTTGCAGGCCTGGGCGACGACCTTCCTTGACCACGCTGAGGAAGTTCGAGGTCGCGTTGCCGCAACTGGTGTTGGTCAGCAGCGGGCTGTCATTGAGCGCGCAGTACAGCAGGAACGCATCGAGGAAGCGCGACTCGGTAAGGTCGATGCCCATTGGCAGGAACGGGTTGATGTCCAGGCAGCGTACTTCGACGTACTGGATGCCGCGGGCCATCAGCGCCTGGATAGGACGCTCGCCGGTGTAGGTCACGCGTTTGGGGCGGATGTTGGAGTAGTACTCGTTTTCGATCTGCAGGATGTTGGTGTTGAGCTGAACCCACTCGCCATCCTGGTGGGTGCCGACTTCGACGTACGGCGCATACGGCGTAGCCACCGCTTTGCGCAGGCTGTCGGTGTAGCTGTTCAGATCGTTGTAGCACGGCGTCAGACCGGCCTGGGCGTTGCTCTGGTAACCCAGGTCGCTCATGCGCAGGCTGGTGGCGTACGGCAGGTACAGGGTATGCGGGTCCAGTTGTTCCAACTGGTGCGAACGACCGCGCAGGAAGCCGGCGTCCAGTGCGGGTGAAGCACCGAACAGGTACATCAGCAGCCAGCTGTAGCGGCGGAAGTTGCGGATCAGCGCGATGTAGGACGACGACTGGAAATCGCGGTCGGTGCCGACAAAGCCTTCGGCCTGCTTGAGCAACGGCCAGAGTTTTTCCGGCAGGGAAAAGTTGTAGTGGATGCCGGCAATGCATTGCATGGTCTTGCCGTAACGCAGGGCCAGGCCCTTGCGGTAGACGTACTTGAGCTGCCCGATATTGGACGTGCCGTAATAGGCGATCGGGATATCTTCCTCGGCCGGCAACGGGCACGGCATCGATGGGCTCCACAGATACTCGTTGCCGAGCTTGCTGTAGGCAAAGCGGTGAATGCTGTCCAGGCTCGCCAGCGTATCGGCAGGATCAGGCAGGGCCGGGGTGATGAACTCCAGCAGCGACTCGGAATAGTCGGTGGTGATCTGTTCATTGGTCAGCGCGGAACCCAATTCTTCCGGGTGCGGCGTTTGCGCCAGGCGACCTGCATCGGTCACGCGCAGGCATTCACGTTCGATGCCGTGAAGGCACTGTTCGAGCAGAGAGAGGTTAGCGCGCTCGCCGAGCAGGGCCAGGCGGCGGTTGAGAAGTTCGCTCAAGTTGGATTCCTTCACGCGTCAGTCGCCCCAATATGGGGGTGGGCAAGACGGTCTACAAGGGTGAAGTTAAAACTGGCGTTTTCGCCTGGTTTTGTAGGAGCGAGCTTGCTCGCGATGGAGGTTAACGATAACGCGGGGTGCCTGAATGAAAACGGCGCCCTGACGTTCATCGCGAGCAAGCTCGCTCCTACAGGTCTTAGCGCCGAAATTAACTCAAATCGATGACATCTAGCTATAGGACAGCGAACGTGCCTTGTGCTTTTGCGACCAGTTTGTCGCCCTGCATCACATCGGCCTCGACCACCAATGTGCGGCGGCCCGGGTGGATCACCCGCGCCGTGCACATTACCTCGCCGTCAGAGACGGCGCGGATGTAGTTGATCTTGCACTCGATGGTCGCGCTCTGCTGGTCAAAGCCGTGGGTGCTGGAACAGGCCAGCCCCATGGCAATGTCCACCAGGCTGAACAAGGCCCCGCCGTGCAGCTTGCCACCGCGATTGCGCAGCTCCGGTTCCAGCGCCAGGGCGACTTGCGCCATCCCGGTTTCCAGACTGTGCAAGCGGCAGCCCAGCAGCTTGAAAAACGCGCTTTCGGTCAGCCCGGCGGGAATGTCCATCAGCGTTTCTTCAACTGCTTGGCATTGGCGAACAGCGAAGCCATGGCGTTGTTGCTCGGTGCTGCCGCCGTGGTTTCCTTGCGCGGGGCGGTGTTTTGGGACTGGCGTGGCGCCGATCCCGGACGTGCGCCGCGAGCGCCGTCGATTTTCTCGCCCGGGGTGTCGCTCATGCGCATCGACAGGCCAACGCGTTTGCGCGGAATGTCGATTTCCATGACCTTCACTTTTACCACGTCACCGGCCTTCACCGCTTCCCGTGGATCCTTGATGAACTTCTCCGAAAGCGCGGAGATGTGCACCAAACCGTCCTGATGCACGCCGATATCGACGAAGGCGCCGAAGTTGGTCACGTTGGTCACCACGCCTTCGAGGATCATGCCCAGTTGCAGGTCCTTGAGGTCTTCGACGCCTTCCTGGAACTCGGCGGTCTTGAACTCGGGGCGCGGGTCGCGCCCAGGCTTTTCAAGCTCCTGGAGGATGTCGGTCACGGTCGGCAAACCGAAGGTTTCATCGGTGTACTTCTTCGGATCGAGACGCTTGAGGAACGTGGCATCGCCAATCAGCGAGCGGATGTCACGGTCGGTTTCGGCGGCGATACGCTGAACCAGCGGATAGGCTTCCGGGTGAACCGCCGACGAGTCCAGCGGGTTTTCGCCGTTCATGACACGCAGGAATCCGGCGGCCTGTTCGAAGGTTTTCTCGCCCAGGCGCGCGACTTTCTTCAGCGCAGCGCGGGTTTTGAACGCACCGTGCTCGTCGCGGTGGCTGACGATGTTCTGCGCCAGGGTCGCGTTGAGGCCGGAGATCCGTGCCAGCAGTGCCACGGACGCGGTGTTCACGTCCACGCCGACGGCGTTCACGCAGTCCTCGACCACCGCATCAAGGCCACGGGCCAGTTTCAGCTGCGACACGTCGTGCTGGTACTGGCCGACGCCGATGGATTTCGGATCGATTTTCACCAACTCGGCCAACGGGTCTTGCAGGCGACGGGCAATCGACACGGCGCCACGGATCGACACGTCGAGGTCCGGGAACTCTTTGGAAGCCAGCTCCGATGCGGAGTAAACCGATGCACCGGCCTCGGACACCATGACCTTGGTCATCTTCATGGCTGGGTATTTCTTGATCAGTTCCGCGGCCAGCTTGTCGGTCTCGCGGCTGGCGGTACCGTTGCCGATGGCGATCAGGTCCACCGAGTGCTTGGCGCACAGGGCGGCGAGCACGGCGAGGGTCTGGTCCCACTTGTTGTGCGGCACGTGCGGGTAAACCGTGGCGTGATCCAGCAGCTTGCCGGTGGAGTCGACCACGGCGACCTTGCAACCGGTGCGCAGGCCCGGGTCGAGGCCCAAAGTGGCGCGCGGGCCGGCCGGGGCCGACAGCAGCAGGTCGTGCAGGTTGTGGGCGAACACGTTGATCGCTTCGGTTTCCGCGCCATCGCGCAACTCGCCCAGCAAATCAGTCTCCAGATGGGTGTAGAGCTTGACCTTCCAGGTCCAGCGCACCACTTCGCCCAGCCATTTGTCGGCGGCGCGGTTCTGGTTCTGGATGCCGAATTGCTGGCCGATCATGCCTTCGCACGGGTGCATGGTGCCCGGCAGTTCGTCGCCGACTTTCAGCGCGGAGCTGAGGATGCCTTCGTTGCGGCCACGGAAAATTGCCAGCGCGCGGTGCGACGGCATGCTTTTGAGCGGTTCGTCGTGTTCGAAGTAATCGCGGAACTTGGCGCCTTCCTCTTCCTTGCCGGCGATCACGCGGGCACTGAGGGTGGCTTCCTGCTTGAGGTAGTTGCGCAGCTTGTCCAGCAGGCCTGCGTCTTCGGCGAAGCGTTCCATCAGGATGTACTTGGCGCCTTCGAGGGCCGCCTTCACATCGGCCACGCCTTTTTCCGCGTCGATGAAGCGTGCGGCTTCGGTTTCCGGGCTCAGGGACGGGTCGTTGAACAGGCCGTCGGCCAGTTCGCCGAGGCCGGCTTCCAGGGCGATCTGGCCCTTGGTGCGACGCTTCTGCTTGTACGGCAGGTACAAGTCTTCGAGGCGGGTCTTGGTGTCGGCGAGCTTGATGTCGCGTTCAAGTTGCGGGGTCAGCTTGCCCTGCTCCTGGATGCTGGCGAGGATGCTGATACGCCGTTCGTCGAGTTCTCGCAGGTAGCGCAGGCGCTCTTCCAGATGACGCAATTGCGTATCGTCGAGGCTGCCGGTCACTTCTTTCCGGTAACGGGCGATGAAGGGGACGGTAGAGCCTTCATCGAGTAGCGCGACGGCCGCTTCGACCTGTTGTGGGCGTACACCGAGTTCCTCGGCGATGCGGCTGTTGATGCTGTCCATAAAACCACCTGACAAATTGTGAAAGCAGGCTCGCAGGCGCAGAGATAGGGCCTCGGCGAGTCTGGTTGAGCGGCCTGGCCTGCGCCGCTACCTGGATCAAAAGGTATCCCGTTGACCCGTGAAATCGAACAATTACTGCCGACGCCATGAAAATAAATGGTGTCCGTCTGTAGTACCTGTCTGATGTTGCCTGACACAAAAGGCCGCGCATTATAACCAGCGTTACGGCATTCGGGGGCATCGCGGGTTGCCGGTGCAATGGCCGGTTTTCTGGCGGTATAGGAAAAATCTGCTAACAATGCACACGGTGCGTATAACGGCAGCTACGCCATAATGCGTGCCGAGATCAAAGGAGCATCCAATGAGCAGCACTGCACAAACTGCTGAAGGCGAAAAAATTCTTATCGTTGACGACGATCCGGGGCTCAGCAGCCTGCTGGAGCGTTTTTTCGTCAGCAAGGGCTACCGCGCCCGCGCCGTACCGAACACCGAACAAATGGATCGCCTGCTGGCGCGCGAAGTATTCAACCTGGTCGTCCTCGACCTGATGCTGCCCGGCGAAGACGGCCTGACCGCCTGCCGCCGCCTGCGCAATGCGAACAACCAGATTCCGATCATCATGCTCACCGCCAAGGGCGACGAACTGAGCCGCATCAAGGGCCTGGAACTGGGCGCCGACGATTACCTGGCCAAACCGTTCAACCCGGATGAGCTGATGGCTCGCGTCAAAGCGGTCCTGCGTCGCCAGTCGGCTCCGGTGCCGGGCGCGCCAGGCAGCGAAGACGAAAGCGTAACCTTCGGTGACTACGAGTTGTCCCTGGCTACCCGCGAGCTCAAGCGCGGCGAAGAAGTGCACATGCTCACCACCGGTGAATTCGCTGTGCTCAAGGCCCTGGTGATGAACGCGCGTCAACCGCTGACCCGTGACAAGTTGATGAACCTGGCC
This sequence comes from Pseudomonas sp. GL_091, assembly GCF_057837725.1. NCBI lineage: Bacteria > Pseudomonadati > Pseudomonadota > Gammaproteobacteria > Pseudomonadales > Pseudomonadaceae > Pseudomonas > Pseudomonas sp. GL_091. The sequence goes on from NZ_CM174451.1 coordinate 245,742, forward strand.
CGTGGCCGTGAGTGGGATGCCCTGGAGCGTTCCATCGATGTGCAGATTTCCCGTCTGCGCCGGATGATCGAGCCCGATCCGTCCAAACCGCGTTACATCCAGACTGTCTGGGGCGTGGGTTACGTGTTTGTACCGGATGGTACCGCCACCAAGTGATTGGCGAATTGTAGGAACGGGTCATGCGGACAACGGATCAATCGATCCTGTCCGCAGACTCGCGATCCGCAATATGCGAGCATCGCTCGCTCCTGCAAGTGTTTAACGGTTATCCATGAAAACCCCCGTTTGGTTCCCCCAGAGCTTCTTCTCCCGCACCCTTTGGCTGGTGCTCATCGTCGTACTCTTCTCCAAGGCACTGACCCTGGTTTATCTTCTGATGAACGAAGACGTGCTGGTGGACCGCCAGTACAGCCACGGTGTCGCCCTGACGCTGCGCGCCTATTGGGCTGCCGATGAAGAAAACCGCGGCAAGATCGCCGAGGCCGCGACCCTGATCCGGGTGGTGGGTGCCGGCGTGCCGGAAGGTGAACAGCACTGGCCTTACAGCGAGATCTACCAGCGGCAGATGCAGGCGGAGCTGGGTGCCGACACTGAAGTCCGGCTGCGCATGCATTCGCCACCGGCGCTGTGGGTCCGGGCGCCGAGCCTGGGCGATGGCTGGCTGAAAGTACCGCTTTATCCCCATCCGTTGCGCGGCCAGAAAATCTGGAACGTGCTGGGCTGGTTCCTCGCTATTGGCCTGCTGTCCACCGCTTCGGCCTGGATCTTCGTCAGCCAGCTCAATCAACCGTTGAAGCGTCTGGTGTATGCCGCGCGGCAACTCGGCCAGGGCCGCAGCGTGCGCCTGCCGATCAGCGATACGCCGAGTGAAATGACCGAGGTTTACCGCGCCTTCAACCAGATGGCCGAAGACGTCGAACAGGCCGGTCGCGAGCGTGAACTGATGCTGGCCGGGGTGTCCCACGACTTGCGTACGCCGCTGACACGCTTGCGCCTGTCCCTGGAACTGATGGGCGATCGCACCGACCTGACTGACGACATGGTGCGTGACATCGAAGACATGGACGCGATTCTCGATCAGTTCCTGGCGTTCATTCGCGACGGGCGTGACGAGTCGGTGGAAGAGGTTGACCTGAGTGACCTGGTCCGTGAAGTTGCCGCGCCGTATAACCAGACCGAAGAAAAAGTGCGATTGCGTCTGGAACCTATCCAGCCGTTTCCATTGCGTCGTGTGTCGATGAAGCGGCTGCTGAACAACCTGATCGGCAACGCGCTGCATCATGCTGGCAACGGTGTGGAGGTGGCGGCGTATGTATCCGGGGACACCAGCGCACCGTATGTGGTGCTGAGTGTCATGGACCGTGGTGCCGGTATTGATCCGTCGGAACTGGAAGCGATTTTCAACCCGTTCACCCGCGGTGATCGTGCCCGGGGCGGCAAAGGTACCGGATTAGGTCTGGCGATCGTGAAGCGGATTGCTTCGATGCATGGCGGCAACGTTGAACTGCGTAACCGCTCGGGCGGTGGGCTGGAAGCGCGGGTGCGGTTGCCGTTGGGGTTGATGTTGCCGCGGGATGCTGTTTAGCAAACACAGAGGCCTTTGTGGCGAGGGAGCTTGCTCCCGTTCGGCTGCGCAGCAGCCGCAAAACCAGACAACCGTGTCTGAAGTACAAGAACACGATTGTGGGATTTGAGAGTCCTTCGGCCTCCAGCGGGAGCAAGCTCCCTCGCCACAGTTGATGAGCCTCAGCCCTTGCCCTTGGTCCGCGTCATATTCGGTCCACCATTCTTCTCCAGATGTTCAATGATGATCCCCGCGACATTCTTCCCGGTGGTGGTCTCAATCCCCTCAAGCCCCGGCGACGAGTTAACTTCCATCACCAACGGTCCGTGATTGGAGCGCAGGATGTCGACGCCTGCCACCGCCAGCCCCATGACCTTCGCCGCACGCAACGCTGTCATGCGTTCTTCCGGCGTGATCTTGATCAGGCTCGCGCTGCCACCGCGATGCAGGTTGGAGCGAAACTCGCCGGGCTTGGCCTGGCGCTTCATCGCTGCAATCACCTTGTCGCCGACGACGAAGCAGCGAATGTCCGCACCACCGGCTTCCTTGATGTACTCCTGAACCATGATGTTCTGCTTGAGGCCCATGAACGCCTCGATCACCGATTCCGCGGCCGTGGCGGTTTCGCACAGCACCACGCCGATGCCCTGGGTGCCTTCCAGCACCTTGATCACCAACGGCGCACCGTTGACCATTTCGATCAGGTCGGGAATGTCATCGGGGGAGTGGGCAAACCCGGTCACCGGCAAACCGATCCCGCGACGGGACAGCAATTGCAGCGAACGCAGCTTGTCCCGCGAACGGGCAATGGCCACCGATTCGTTGAGCGGAAATACCCCCATCATTTCGAACTGGCGCAGCACTGCGCAGCCATAAAAGGTCACGGATGCGCCGATCCGTGGAATCACCGCATCGAAACCTTCCAGCGGCTTGCCGCGGTAGTGGATCTGCGGCTTGTGGCTGGCGATGTTCATGTAGGCGCGCAAGGTGTCGACCACCACCATTTCATGGCCACGCTCGGTACCGGCTTCGACCAGACGACGGGTGGAATACAGACGCGGATTCCGCGACAGCACAGCGATCTTCATGCAACACCTGTGGAGGAGGTAGATACCGGGAACACCGGCTTGTCTTGTACATACTTGATGCCCGGATTGACCACCAACTGGCCGTGGATCAGGGCTTTGGAGCCGAGCAGCAGGCGATAACGCATGGACTTGCGGCAGGCGAGCGTGAACTCGACCCGCCAGACCCGATCACCAAGGGCCAGGGTGGTGCTGATCACGTATCGCACCTGCGCGTGACCGTTTGAGCTTTTAATGGTTTTCCTCGTCACCAGCGGTGCTTCGCAGCGCCGGTGACGCAACTGAACCACCGTGCCCAGGTGCGCCGTGAAGCGCACCCACTGCTCACCGTCCCGGTCAAATGTCTCGATGTCGGTGGCATGCAGGCTGGAGGTGCTGGCGCCGGTGTCGATTTTTGCCCGAAGGCCGGCGACTCCCAAATCAGGGAGCGCCACCCACTCGCGCAGACCAACAACGGTCAAATGGTCAAATGTCTTCAAAATTGCTCAACCGGTAGAAACCGCAGTGGCCGCAGGCGGCCAAATTCGCGGTATTCACGCAGAATAATGGTTAAAAGGCGACAGATATCTACAGCCCGGATTTCCAGTCTCGCAAGGAGGTTATGGAATGTCAGCATTGTAGTCCGGGATGGAGTAATTCTTGGTACGACAGAAACGGTAGTACAGTTCACCAATATTTCAGAATGAGGAAATTCCATGGCACAAAAAAACGAAGAGGACGACAAAGTCCGCCTCGATAAATGGTTGTGGGCTGCACGATTCTACAAAACCCGCGCCTTGGCCAAGGCGGCGATTGAAAGCGGCAAGGTGCATTGCCGGGGCGAGCGTTGCAAGCCGGGTAAAGAGCCGCGGGTCGGCGATGAGTTTGTGATCCGCACCGGTTTCGAGGAGCGCACGGTGGTGGTCCAGGCGTTGTCGATCGTTCGCCGCGGCGCGCCGCAAGCGCAGACCTTGTATGCCGAAACCCTGGCCAGCATCGCTAAACGCGAAGAGGCCGCGGCGCAAAGAAAAGCCGGAGCCCTGGGCGTGAGCACCGACGGTAAGCCGAGCAAGAAACAGCGGCGGGACTTGTTCAAGTTTCGTGGCAGCAGTAACGACGACTAATACAGATATTTCTCGGGCGAGTGCCGCGTACTCGCCCGGCCTCACCGCGTCTTAAGGCCAAGACTTGCAATTGACCCGTTGCGCATCCATATCTGTGCTTGGCCAGCAGTGCATCGCATGGACGATATCGCCGCTCGTCGAAAATCACACACAGTCTCTGACCTGTAGGCCATAACCACATTGCCAGCAGTGCGGGGCGGGAAACGACCCAAAACCCATCAGCGCTTGTTCCACCTTGCTTGGATCAGGCCCGGATTGTTCATAAAATGCCTTTCATGGCTGAACGTTGCGCACCCGAGGGGTGGCGCAGGGTAAATTTCTTGTTTCCTGTAACCTTTTTCACTAATTCAGATACCCAGACCTATGACCGATCACGCGGATAACGACTTCACCCAACGCTTCATCTTCGATGACAGCGACACCCGTGGCGAACTGGTCTCGTTGGAGCTCAGCTACGCCGAAGTCCTGGCCAAACACGCCTACCCGCAGCCGGTCGCGCAACTGCTCGGCGAGCTGATGGCGGCCGCATCGTTGCTGGTCGGCACGTTGAAGTTCGATGGCTTGCTGATTCTGCAGGCACGCTCCGAAGGCCCGATCCCGCTGCTGATGATCGAGTGCTCCAGCGAGCGCGACATCCGTGGCCTGGCCCGTTACGAGGCGGACCGGATTGCCCCCGACGCTACCCTGGCTGACTTGATGCCGGATGGCTCGCTGACATTGACCGTCGACCCGAAACGGGGCCAACGCTACCAGGGCGTCGTCGATCTGGATGGCGAAACGTTGTCCGACTGCTTCACCAACTACTTCGTCATGTCCCAGCAGATTGGCACCCGCATCAAGCTCTGCGCCGATGGTCGTCGTGCCCGTGGCCTGTTGCTGCAACAACTGCCGGCTGACCGTTTGAAAGACGAAGACGAACGCGCCGCCAGTTGGCAGCACATCACCACCCTGGGCGGTACGCTGACCGCCGATGAACTGTTGAGCCTGGACAACGAAACCGTGCTGCATCGCCTGTACCACGACGAGCAGGTGCGTCTGTTCGATGTGCAGAAGCTGCGCTTCCGTTGCAGTTGCTCGCGCGAACGTTCGGCCAATGCGCTGGTCAGTCTGGGTATGGAAGACGCGCAGCAATTGGTGGTCGAGCACGGTGGCAATATCGAAATCGATTGCCAGTTCTGCAATCAGCGCTACCTGTTTGACGCCGCGGATGTCACTCAATTGTTCGCCGGCGCGGGTATCGAGACGCCGTCAGATACCCGTCACTAAAACGGTTCAGCGCAGGTAAATTCACTGCCTTGCGCCGGATTAACGCCGTTACGACAGGAGGGGCCTACTCTTTTTGGGCTTTTCTGGCATAATCCGGCCCACTTTTTTCGCGGTAGTAGTGCACGACTTTCTACTACAAAAACGTTTGGAGCACTCGGCCACTGGCCGACGGGGAACCTCATGACGCAAGCCAACAATGCCGTGTACACCGATCTGAGTGTTGATGATCTGGTTAAAGAAGCCCTCAACCGCGGTGAAGGCGAGCTTGCCGATACCGGCGCACTGGTTGTTCGTACCGGTCACCGTACCGGCCGTTCGCCAGTCGATCGTTTCATCGTTGAAGAGCCAAGCACCCAGGCCGCCATCGCCTGGGGCCCGATCAACCGCAAGTTCCCGGCCGACAAGTTCGACGCCCTGTGGGCTCGCGTTGAGGCATTCAACAACGCGCAAGAGCATTTCGTTTCCCACGTGCATGTAGGTGCGGCTTCCGAGCACTACCTGGCCGTGAAGATGACCACCCAGACTGCCTGGCAGAACCTGTTCGGCCGTTGCCTGTTCATCAACCCGGCTCAGTACAACCCGGCGGGTCGTGACGAGTGGCAGGTCCTCAACGTTGCCAACTTCGAGTGCGTGCCAGAGCGTGACGGCACCAACTCCGACGGCTGCGTGATCCTCAACTTCGCACAGAAGAAAGTGCTGATCGCCGGCATGCGTTACGCCGGTGAAATGAAGAAAGCCATGTTCTCGGTGCAGAACTTCCTGCTGCCGGCTGCCGACGTACTGCCAATGCACTGCGCCGCCAACATCGGCGAAGAAGGCGACGTGACCCTGTTCTTCGGTCTGTCCGGTACCGGCAAGACCACCCTGTCGGCCGACGAAAGCCGTTACCTGATCGGTGACGACGAGCACGGCTGGGGCGAAGGCGTTGTGTTCAACATCGAAGGCGGTTGCTATGCCAAGTGCATCGACCTGTCCGAGAAGAACGAGCCGGTTATCTGGAAAGCCATCAAGCACGGCGCGGTATTGGAAAACGTCGTTATCGACGATGCCAAGCACGCCGACTACGCCGATGTCAGCCTGACCCAGAACAGCCGCGCCGCCTACCCGCTGGAGCACGTTGCCAAGCGCTCCGAGAAGAACCTCGGTGGCGAGCCGAACGCTGTGATCTTCCTGACCTGCGACCTGACCGGCGTACTGCCGCCAGTGTCGATCCTCAACGAAGAACAAGCGGCTTACCACTTCCTGTCCGGTTACACGGCTCTGGTCGGTTCGACCGAAATGGGTTCGGGCAGCGGCATCAAGTCGACCTTCTCCACCTGCTTCGGCGCACCGTTCTTCCCGCGTCCGGCCGGCGAATACGCTGAGCTGCTGATCAAGCGCATCCGCGGCTTCGGCTCCAAGGTCTACCTGGTCAACACCGGCTGGACCGGCGGTGGCTACGGCGTCGGCAAACGCTTCAACATCCCGACCACTCGTGCCGTGATCGCAGCGATCCAGAGCGGCGCGCTGATCGGTACCGAGACCGAGCACCTGGACACCATCAACCTCGACGTGCCAGTGGCCGTACCGGGCGTTGAGACTGGCCTGCTGAACCCACGCAACACCTGGGCCGACAAGCCATCCTACGACGAAGCCGCCAAAGCACTGGCCGGCCTGTTCATCGAGAACTTCAAGAAGTTCGAAGTGAGCGACGCGATCAAGGCTGCGGGTCCAAAGCTGTAAGTGTTGGATTGAGCTAACGAAAAAGCCGCCCCTAGGGGCGGCTTTTTTGTGCGCAAAATTCAGTTTTTCGCGGGCAAGTCAGAATGCGTCGGGCCGTTACAGACCTTCGAGCTCATCCGTGTCCCAGCGTTGGGCCTTGATGGCCCGGTAGAGCATGCCGATGGTCAATGGCACCTTGTCGCCGCGACCCTTGGCTTTGCGCTTTAGATTCAAGTCAAAGCCGTCGGGCTGGAAATAGCGATAGCTGTCGAAATCCACGAAATCGATGGAGAAGTGGTCTTCCAGGGTTTCGATCAAATGCCGGGCGTCTACACCCTTGCAGCCCAAATCGAAGTTGATCGAGGTGCCGAGGCTGATGGCTTTGCGTTCGGGGAAGCCGAGTTCTTCATGCAGCAGTTGCATGAGTTGCTGCATCAAGTGGTCGTCGGGGAGGTTGGGGGCGAGGTTCATTGCTTAGGCTCTGCTAATCGAAATGCAGGCGCCATATTATCCTGCTCACGTTTCGATAACCCCAAAGCCCCTGCTAGCGTTGGCCATTGGCTGACAACTTCTTTGAAGCTGTCGATGATGTTTTCTGCATCCGCACGACCGACCCGAAAATACTCCGCCACTTCTCGGGCCAGTTCCAGATCCAGTGCGTTATCGGTATCTGTGATGTTGAGCTTCAAGCCGTCGGCGTGGGCCACCGGGTTCATGTCATAGGCGGCAGACAATCGCCATCCCCGACCCGGATCAAGGATAAAACCATGGTTACGCAGGTGATCGTCGATGTTGGAGACCAGGATGTTGAACACAATCCGAGACCACAACTCTCGAAGGTCAGCGTTGGTTTGCGAGCCGTGCTCCATTAGCACTTCGGCTAACTCAAGGTAGCTCGCGCCGACGGAGGCATCGTCACCGTCAACGCGATCAGTCATGGTCATGCCTGAGGCAAAGTGCAGTCGGCCACCCCGTTCAGTGCGATCGAAGCGCTTGACCATGAAGCAGTGATGATCACTGGCATAGCGTCGGGCGATACCGGTCGCGACTCGCAGGCCACAATGATTGGCCAAGGCATTCACCACCAGTTCCCAAGCGCCAATGTCATAGTCATCGCGGGTGCTGGGGAACTTGGCAATCCACAAGTGACCGTGCTCGTCTGCAACGCTTGCCTTGGGGCGGGCGCCACCCAGTGAGCCTCCAGGTGCGATCAGCATTCTCAACCACTCGCGGCCATCGAGTGCGGTGTTGTCCGGATCGTTTTCCAGAGCTCGGCTTGCTTGTTCCAATGCCCGCAACTCAATGAAGGGTGGGGCGGCCACGCCATCACGATCATCGAGAAAGTTGCCTTGGTCATTGAGTTTGTAGCGGATCGCACCGACCCGATAGAGGTCATGTACGCCTAACAGGAAATCTGACTCGTGGAGCTTGCTGCCTTTGGCAGCCAAGCCGTCGCGGATATCGCGTTCCAGTCGTCGCTTCATCAGTAATTGGCCCCACCGATCCGGGCTTGAATCAGCGAACACGCCAAATCGGCTTTGATGTTGCCCCGGGAACTGACGACCTTCATAGAGCCCGATTCGGGGGTCCAGGGGTGTGAAGTTCAACTCGGGATCTGCCAGCGCAGCAGTGTCGTACTCAAACTCGAAGACTTCTGAGGAGCGGGCCTTTCGGGCATGCAGGAAACCGAGACGTCTGGGCCCATTCAAGGATTCCCAATCGGCATACACCGCAATTTGCGTCATTTCTCACCTGTCGTGGACTTGGTTTTTTTATTGGTCAACAGATTGGAAAGTGAGTGGGTGTTGAAGGGGTAGTCAGCGGATAGATCTGCTGTGGTGGCGCTTTCAGTCACTCCAGTGCCTTTTTCAGGTATTGGAGCATTTTTTTTCACTGCACTCGTTCTGCGGACTCGCTGGCTTGAGCCTGCGGTGGAAGTGGTCCTGGATTTCAGTTGTGCGTCCTGCAGTTGACGGCCCACTTCATCGGCTGCCGCGAGTTTGCTCAAGTCTTTTTCCAGACCCAGAACTTGCATGACAGACAGGTAGGCTCCGATGGTCACCCCTGAGCCACCTGATTCCAGGGAGCGCAAGGTTGTCAGGGACATGCCCGCCCTCTCAGCGACTTGTTTAGCGGTGAGTTTGCGGCGTAGGCGAGCGAGTTTCAGTCGCTCGCCGAACTCGGAAAGTAGTCTGGAAGCGGCGGGCAAGAGTGGAGCTGTCTTCTTGGCCATGTGCCAATATTCCTTCATTAATGCGCTATAACTGCCAGAATAATAGCACTTAAATGAAAAGGTGAGCTGCGATTGGGACATTGAAAAAGACACCCTTCTCGTGACGCTGACTTCCTTAAGGAATGCGTTCTAACTGCCATTATTCCAGCTGTTTTATATTAAAACAGCCGGAATAATTCCACTTAATCGCTCTGATGAATGGCGTCAGGCTGGGGCTTTCCAGTTGAGCATGCGTTGCTGGGCGACCTTGAGCAGGTCGCAGCCGTCCTGGGTCAGCAGGTAGAGCGCGTGGGTGATGTGCGGGATGTCTTCGAGGTCGCCGTGTTTGAAGCATTGGCAGTGCAGGGTTTGCAGCAGGTCGCTGGAGGCCCGGATGCGCTGGAGGGCGGCTTCGAGGATGTCTTGCGGGTTGGCCTCTGTGTCGATGATCAGGGCCGGGGTGTCGGTGAGGTTGGTGTGGAGTGGGCGGTAGCGATCAGTAAGCGGATTCCATGAATTCATTGTATTTATCCTCAAATGCATCAATTAATGCCGCCTCCATCGTGACCAAGCGATGGGAGGCGACTGTGTTCGGGTTGGTCAACCGGTGAGGATTCATACGCATACCCGGCACGCTCGAAGGCGTCCCAAACACAGCCACCATATAGCGTGCAGACACTAGAGGTGCCGGCAGCATACAACGGAGGGTAATGCGTATTCCATTCGGGTGACCAAGCCCAAGCCGCTGATTTGGCAGCGACAGTCCGGACTATATGTTCGAGCCACTGGCTGGCGATAGCCGACAAGTTGTCTTGTTTTGTAGGACCTTGCCGAAGCTTCCATAGGTCGTTGCTGACAGACTTATCCACAGTGCACCGCGTTATCGTTCTTCGCGAGCAGGCTCGCTCCCACAGGAGGATGTGGTGTTTTTCAGCCGGTGAATTTCGGCAAGCGCTGCCGGGCGATGTCGAGCAGGTCGTTGCCGTCCTGGGTCAGGAGGTACAGAGCGCCGACGATCTTGGGGATGTCGCTCGCTTCGGCCTGTTTGAAACATGTGCAATAAAGGGTTTCGAGCAGGTCGCTGGCGGCGCGGATGCGTTGTCGGGCGGCGTCGAGGATCTCGAAGGGGTCGGCCTCGGTATCGATGACCAGCACCGGGGTTTCGCTGTAGCGGGTCTTGAGTGGGTGGTAGCGGGTTGTCAGCGAGTCGGGTTTTTTCATTGAGTGGGTCCTGTGCGAAATCGGCAAGTGTTCCCGGCAGGCCGAGACACTGTTTTCAGCCGCGCTGGAAACTATAGGAGGGTATGGCGTTGCGGGACAAGACGGCTGAGATCGACAGGCTTTGTAAGGGTTTTGTCATATTTTGAGGAAGGGGACTACACGTTGGTGCTGGGTTTTCAACGTGGAATGGCGAGAGGTAAAAATGCTTACAGCGTTTTCAGCCGCTTCGCCGTAAATCTCGGTAGAGGGGGCCTCGGACAATGTCGGGTAATTCGAATTTTGCGGAGGGTGTGCTGGCCTCTTCGCGAGCAGGCTCGCTCCCACACTGATCTATGTTTGAGCATCAGAACCCTGTGCGTTGAAGATCAAATGTGGGAGCGAGCCTGCTCGCGAAAGCGATCTGCCAGTTACCCGATTCCTCAAGCCCTTTGAATCATCCGCTGTATCATCCCCTATCGTTTTTGCCCCCGACCTTTTCTCGACTCGCTGCGATCGCCGGTCAGGCTTTTGATTCCGCAGCGGTCAACGGAGTGACAGCTTATGCACAACACCCTGGAACAGGTTTTCGGTTATCCACAATTTCGACCCGGTCAGGAGGCGGCCGTCAGTGCCGTGCTGGCCGGGCGCTCGGCGGCGGCGATTTTCCCCACCGGTTCCGGCAAATCCCTTTGCTACCAATTGCCGGCGCTGTTGCTGCCGCACCTGACGCTGGTGGTCTCGCCGCTGCTGGCGTTGATGCAGGATCAGCTGGCGTTTCTGCAACGCCACGGCATCTCGGCGGGCAGTATCGATTCGGCCCAGAGCCGCGATGACGCCAGCGATGTCATGGCCCGGGCAAAATCCGGCGAACTGAAGATTTTGATGATCTCCGTGGAACGCCTGAAGAACGAGCGCTTCCGGCATTTTTTGCAGCAAGTACCGATCTCGTTGCTGGTGGTGGACGAGGCGCACTGCATTTCCGAATGGGGGCATAACTTTCGCCCGGACTACCTCAAGCTTCCCGACTATCAACGCCAGTTCAACATCCCGCAGGTGTTGCTGCTGACCGCTACGGCGACCCCCAAGGTCATCGCCGACATGCAGGCGAAGTTCGCCATCGCCGCCGCCGATGTGGTGACCACCGGTTTCTATCGCCCGAACCTCAATTTGCTGGTGGAGCCGGTTCGCGGAGCGGACAAGCGCCGGCGTCTGGTCGAGTGGATGAGCCAGCGTCCGGACCAGCCGAGCATCGTCTATGTGACCTTGCAGAAAACCGCCGAGCACATCGCTGAACACCTGAACCGCAACGGCATTCAGGCCGAGGCTTATCACGCCGGGTTGCCCCATGAGCAACGGGAAGCGATCCAGCGTCGCTTCATGGGCGGGCAGTCCAATTGCATCGTCGCCACCATCGCTTTCGGCATGGGCATCGACAAGAGTGACATCCGCAACGTGGTGCATTTCGACCTGCCCAAATCCATCGAAAACTACAGCCAGGAAATCGGCCGCGCCGGGCGTGACGGGCAGCCGTCGGACTGCCTGGTGTTGGCCAACCGCGACAGCCTCAACGTGCTGGAGAACTTCGTCTACGGCGACACACCCGAGCTGGATGGTATCCGTTGCGTGCTTGACGAGATGCATGCCGCAGCCACCGAAGGGCAGTGGGAGTTTCTGTTGGGGCCATTGGCCGATCAGAGCAATATTCGCCAGTTGCCGCTCAAGACCTTGCTGGTGCAACTCGAGTTGCGCGGGCTGATCGCCCCGCGCTACGCGTACTACGCCGAGTACCGGTTCAAGTATGTGCAGGAGCCCGAGGTGCTATTGGCGCGTTTCGAAGGCGAGCGCAGGGATTTTGTCGCTGCGATCATCCAGACCTCAAGCCGCGCACGGACCTGGGCCACGGTGAATTTCGAGGCGTTGTACGAACAGCATCAGGCCGAGCGCAGTCGGGTGGTCAAGGCGCTGGATTATTTCCAGGAGAAGGGCTGGGTGGAGCTGGAAAGCAAGCAGATGACCGAGGTCTACAGCGTGCTGCAAAGCGGGTTCGACAGCGTCGCGTTGGGCGAGGAACTGCACGGCTGTTTCACTCGGCATGAGCGCACCGAGGTCGCGCGGATTCACGCGATGCTGGACCTGTTCGCCACCGACCGCTGCCTGGGTTATCGCCTGGCCGAGTATTTCGGTGACCACAATGCACCGCAGCAATGCGGACATTGTTCGGTGTGTCATGGGCAAGTGGCGCGGCTACCGGCACCACCGGAGTTGCCGGCCCTTGTGGATAAGAATTTCGAGGCGCTGTGTGGCGGTTTTATCCACAGGCACGAGCAGCACACGGGCAACTTGCCCTCGGCTGAACGCGTGACACGGTTTCTGTGCGGGATCAGCGTGCCGTTGTTCACCAAGCTCAAGGCGCGGTCGATTCCCGGGTTTGCGGCGCTGGAGGATTATCCGTATGCCGGGGTGCGGGAGTGGGCCCAGCGGCATCTGGCAGGCTGAACCACAACCCTTGTGGGAGCGAGCCTGCTCGCGATGAGGCCGGCACATTCAACAGTGATGGCGACTGGCACACCGATATCGCGAGCAGGAATCTCAGGGCCTCGCAGGGGCACATCCATCCGCTGAATGTTGCTCATCACAGGAATAAATTTCAAAAAAACCCAGTGGCTGACTATGGTGATGGCTGTCTTCGGATCGCCAACAAGAGAACAAAACATGAGCCAGACACCGTCGAATATTCAGCGCGCCGCCGTCATCGGCGCGGGGACCATGGGCCGTGGCATTGTCATGTGCCTGGCCAACGCCGGAGTGGCCGTGCAGTGGGTCGACAATAATCCACAAATGCTGGAGCAAGCGCTGGCCACCGTAGCGGACACCTACGCCCACAACGTGCGCCAGGGCCGAATTGACCAGAGCGAAGCCGATGCCCGTGTCGCGCGCGTTACGGCGGCAGATAGTTATACGGCCATCCGCGATGTCGACCTGGTCATCGAAGCGGTGTACGAAAACCTCGAGCTCAAGCAGAAAATCTTCCGCGAGCTCGATGACCTGCTCAAACCCGAAGCCATTCTGGCCAGCAATACCTCGGCGCTGGATATCGACGCCATTGCTGCGGTCACACGCCGGCCGCAACAAGTACTGGGCCTGCACTTCTTCAGCCCGGCGCACATCATGAAGTTGCTGGAAATCGTCCGCGGTGCACAAACGGCGCCCGCTGTGCTCGACGCGGCGCTGGCGCTCGGCCAGCGCATGGGCAAGGTCAATGTGGTGTCGGGCAATTGCGACGGTTTCATCGGCAACCGCATGCTCAACACCTATGTGCTTGAAGCGCGAAAAATGCTGCTGGAAGGCGCTTATCCCTATCAGGTGGACGCAGCGCTGCAAGGCTTCGGTTTCGCCATGGGGCCGTTCCGCATGTTCGATGTGGTGGGCGTCGACCTGCAATGGCGCGCGCGCCAGTTATCCGGTATCGGGCAGGATGCGCCGCAAGTTCAGGTGGATAACCGTTTGTGTGAGCAGGGACGTTTCGGTCAGAAGAGTGGTAACGGTTTTTACCACTATGAACCGGGCAGTCGTCAGGCCGAACATGATCCACAGGTGGATGCGCTGGTGCTGGAAGTCAGTGAAGGCCTGGGGTTCCAGCGCCGCGAGATCGGCCCGGAAGAAATTCTCGAGCGCTGCTTGCTGGCACTGGTCAACGAAGGCGCGAAGATACTGCAGGAAGGCATCGCCGGGTCGGCTCACGATATCGATCTGGTCTACCTCAACGGCTACGGTTTTCCGGCAGACAAGGGCGGCCCGATGGCCTGGGCGGATCAGCAAGGGCTGGCGGACATTCATCGGCGCTTGATGGACCTTGAGACGCGTCAGGGCGATCACTGGCAACCGGCGCGGGTGATTGGTGAGCTGGTGGCGGCTGGCAAGGGCTTCGCTGACAAGTGACTGATGCGGCGCCTGCAAGGGCGCCTTCGCGAGCAGGCTCGCTCCCACACTGTTACTTCATGGCCTGTAAAATTTGTGTTCGGCGATGATCAAATGTGGGAGCGGGCTTGCTCGCGAAGAACGATAACGCGGTATTCGCCTTAGACTTGGCGAACCAACTCCAGGAAGCAACGCCAATGCCCCAACGCACCGACTACCCGCATTTCCAGCTCATCACCACCCGCTGGCACGACAACGACGCCTACGGTCACGTCAACAACGTTACCTACTACAGCTTCTTCGATACGGCGGTGAACACTTACCTGATCGAAGTCGGCGGCCTGGATATCCATCATGGTGAGGTGGTGGGGTTCGTGGTGAGCTCGGCCTGTGATTACTTTGCTTCCATTGCCTTCCCGGATCGCATCGAGATCGGTCTGCGGGTGGGCAAGCTGGGCAACAGCTCGGTGCAATACGAACTGGCCGTGTTCAAGCAAGGGGAAGGTGAAGCCTGTGCGGCCGGGCGCTTCGTGCATGTGTTTGTCGATCGAGCGGCGAATCAACCCGTGGCGATTCCTGCAGGGTTGCGCGGGGCGCTGGAGCGTCTGGTGGTTCAGTAAGGCAAAAAAATCGCAGCCCTTGGGCTGCGATTTTTGATGTACTCACCAGCGAGGCGCTCGGGGCCTTAGTCGCGGTAATACCTGTGGTGGTGCTTGCGATGGCCATAGGCATGGCCGCGGCCCGGATGGCCGTCACGGTAGTAACGACGATCACCATCGCCGCGATAGTAACGACGATCGCCGTCATCATCATTATCGTACTCTTTGCCCATGTGGTTACCCAGCGCGCCACCGGCGCCGCCGCCTGCTGCGGCGCCGATCAGGCTGCCGGTGGTGCCGCCCAAGCTGCGGCCGACCACGTTACCGCCTGCAGCACCCAACGCGCCGCCAATGGCTGCTTCGCCACGGCTGTGTTTGTTTGCGCCGACGGCGCTACCACCCGCGCCACCCAGGGCCGCGCCGATGGTGGAACCTGTACTGCCGCCTAACGACTGACCGACGACCGAGCCTAAAACCCCGCCCAATGCGCCGCCTACGCCGGCTTCGGTAGTGCCGCCAGCAGACGCAATACCGCTGACCAGGCCAAGGGACAACAAGAGAATCGAGGAGAACTTCATGGAGGAACCTCAAGGGGATGACGGCGCGATCCTGAGGCTCTGGAATGGGCGTGACAATCGAAATCCGACGAATAACACGACCTGTATACAATATTGCAAGTTACTGTTTTTTGGGTGGAACTTAACGTTTTTTTGCCGGTCTTTTACTTATTCGCAAAGGTCGTTTTCATGAGGAAACGGCCTTTTTGTGGGCGAAAGGAAAGTGCAGGGTCCGGAAAGTTTGTTGTTTGATCTACCGTATTCGCGGGCTTGCTCGCGAAGTGGCCGGCACAGACGAAGCGTTACGCCGACCTGGCCATGATCAGCCCGGTCTCACTCGCCGCGTCCAACCGGATCGCCACGAACTTCGACGTCGGCGTATGGCTGCCATCGCCGGTGCTTTCCAGCGGCACCAACGGGTTCACTTCCGGATAGTAGGCCGCCGCTTGCCCGGCCGGGATATCAAACGCCAGCAGCGTGAAGCCTTTTACCCGACGTTCAACGCCATCGTCCCAGAGCGAAACGATGTCCGCCTTTTGCCCCGGCTTGAAGCCCAGGCGAATGATGTCGGCTTCGTTGACGAACAACACGTCCCGCTGACCCTTCACGCCGCGATAACGGTCGTTGAGGCCATAGATGGTGGTGTTGTACTGATCGTGGGAACGCATTGATTGCATGATCAGGTCCGGCAGCACACCGGTGGCGCGGGTGCGTTCGTGCACCAGGTCTTTGGGCAGCGCGTTCGGGCGGAAATTGGCCCGGCCCGAGGCGGTGTTCCACTTGCGTGCGCCAGCACTGTTGCCCAGGTAGAAGCCGCCAGGGTTCTTGATCTTCTCGTTGAAGTCCTTGAAGCCGGGAATGGTCTCGGCGATCAGGTCGCGGATGCGGCTGTAGTCGGCTACCAGCCAGTTCCAGTCCACCGGGTGGTTGCCCAGGGTCGCGGCAGCGATGCCGGCCAGGATCGCCGGTTCCGAGCGCATCTGGTTCGACAGCGACTGCAGCTGGCCATTGGAGGCGTGGACCATGCTGAACGAGTCTTCGACGGTTATCGCTTGCGGGCCTTCGGTCTGGATATCAATGTCGGTGCGGCCCAGGCACGGCAGGATCAGCGCGTCCTTGCCGTGGGTCAAATGGCTGCGGTTGAGCTTGGTGCTGATCTGCACGGTCAGGTCGCAGTTTCGCAGTGCCTGGAACGTGCGTGGGCTGTCCGGCGTGGCTTGGGCGAAGTTGCCGCCCAAGCCGATGAAGACTTTCGCCCGGCCTTCAGCCATCGCATGAATCGCCTCGACCACGTTGTGGCCGTTGTCGCGTGGCACCTTGAACTGGAAGCGACGCTCCAAGGCATCGAGGAATGCAACAGGAGGGCATTCGTTGATGCCCATGGTGCGGTCGCCCTGCACGTTGCTGTGACCACGCACCGGGCACAGGCCGGCACCCGGCCGGCCGATGTTGCCGCGCAGCAGCATCAGGTTGGCGATTTCCTGGATGGTCGCCACCGAATGGCGGTGCTGGGTAATGCCCATGGCCCAGCACATGATCACGTTCTTGCCTTTGGCGTACATGCGCGCGGCTTGCTCGATTTCCACCAGGCTCAGGCCGGACTGCTCGACGATCTGCTCCCACGAGGTGTCGTCGATGACGGCCAGGTAATCCAGCACGTTGACGCTGTGCTCGTTGAGGAAGTCGTGGTCGAACACCGCCGGGGCACCGGTTTTCTGCGCGTCGCGCTCCCACAGCAGGAGGAATTTCGCCATGCCGCGCATGATCGCCATGTCGCCACCCAGGGCCGGGCGGAAGAACGCGGTGTTGGTCGGCTTGTCGCCGTTGGTGAGCATTTCGATCGCGTGCTGCGGATGCTGGAAGCGCTCCAGGCCACGCTCCTTGAGCGGGTTGATGCAAACCACTTGCGCGCCACGTTTCACCGCTTCGCGCAGCGGTTCGAGCATCCGTGGGTGGTTGGTGCCGGGGTTCTGGCCCCAGACGAAAATCGCATCGGCGTGTTCGAAGTCGTCGAAGGTCACGGTGCCTTTGCCGACCCCGACGCTTTGCGACATCGCGACACCGCTGGCCTCGTGGCACATGTTCGAGCAGTCAGGGAAGTTGTTGGTGCCGTAGGCGCGCACGAACAGCTGATAGAGGTACGCCGCTTCGTTGCTGGCCCGGCCCGAGGTGTAGAACTCGGCCTGATCGGGGCTCGACAGGCCGTTCAGATGCCTGGCGATCAGGGCGAATGCGGCGTCCCAACTGATCGGCTTGTAGCGATCGGTCTCGGCGTCATAGCTCATCGGCTCGGTCAGGCGGCCCTGATATTCGAGCCAATAGTCGCTTTGCTCCAGCAGCGAAGTGACGCTGTGTTTGGCGAAGAATCCGGCATCGACACGGCGTTTGGTCGCTTCCCAGTTCACCGCCTTGGCGCCGTTCTCGCAGAACATCACCATGCCGCCTTCCAGGGAATCGCCCCAGGCGCAACCAGGGCAGTCGAAGCCGCCGTTCTTGTTGGTCTTGAGCATCATGCGCAGGTTTTTCAGCGCGTTGTCGCTGGTCAACCAGGCCTGGGCCACGCTGATCAGTGCGCCCCAGCCACCGGCCGCGCCTTTGTAGGGCTTGTAGCGAGGGACGGGTTTCTGATCGGCTTGACGGTGTTGACTCACGCTTGATTCTCCAACGTTGGGCTGTAGACCCGCGGTGCATTCTTCTGTGGCAGATGGATGAGATTGAGGTTGTGGCGACGGGCCCATTGCACGGCAAGGCCCGTGGGCGACGACAGGCTGACCAGGGTCTGGATGCCGGCGCGCAAGACTTTCTGGATCAATTCGAGGCTGCAGCGGCTGGTGACAATCGCCAGGCCGCCAGCGGTCGGGATTTTTTGCCGGATCAGCCCGCCGATCAGTTTGTCGAGGGCGTTGTGCCGGCCGATGTCTTCGCGGCCGAGCAGTAACTCGCCCTTGTCATTCATGAACACTGCGGCATGCACCGCACCGCAATGTTGGCCCAACGGCTGGAAGGCGCCGATGCGCTCGCGCAGGCCATCAAGCCATTCGACCGGCGGCAACGGGGCGCCGGGCAATACCTGAAGGTCCGGCAGTGCCTGCTCGACCGCTTCCACACCGCACAACCCGCAACCGCTGGTGCCGGCCAGTTGCCGACGCTGCTGCTTGAGGTTCCAGAAGGCGCGGTTGGCGATGGTCACTTGTGCGTATTGCGCCGACCCCGAGCCGCTAAGTTGCAGGTCGTAGATATCCGTGGCGTCCTGGATGATGCCGCTGCCCAGGCTGAAGCCGACAATGAAATCTTCCAGGTCCGTGGGCGTTACCAGCATGACCGCCTGGCTGATGCCGTTGTAGGCAATCGCCAGCGCGACTTCCTCGGCCAGCGCGGTGCTGGCCGATTCGGAGTATTCGAGATTGCTATAGCTGTACGTCTGGCTTGCGGCGGGCGCGGGCGTTTCGAGGGCAGGCGCCGCGCATGCAGGGCGCTTGGTGTTCATGGCATCACCGACGGTTGGATCTGTATTAAGACTAGGCGTGGCAACTTGTCGCGTCTAATCGCTATTACTGATCTACCGATAGATACCGTCGATCAAGCGCCGATCAATGATTGTTGATAGATCGCGAAACAGGCCTCAGCCAAGGCCGAGCGTGGCGCGCTGCGACGCATGATCAGCCCCAGGCGGCCGAGGGTCTGGGCGTTTTCGATCGGTTGCAGGCGCAAGTGTTCGGTCAGCCCTTCGAGGCCACCGTCCAGTGGCATCACGGCGCAACACAGGCCGCCGTGCACCGCTTGTAACAGTTGATGGACGGCGTCGGTCTGCAACAACGGTTGTGGGGTGAGGCCACGGCTATGGAAGTTATGGTCGATGGACTGGCGAAAGTGCATGCCGCTGGTGAGCATGCCCAGTGGCAGCTCGATCAACGATTCCCAACTCAATGGCGCTTCGCCAAAGGTGAAGAAGCGTTGGTCGTAGAGCAGGCCCATGCGGGTTTCGCTGAAGGCCAGGGAGTCGAAATGTTCGGTGTCGAGGCGTTCCAGGTAGGAAACACCGAGGTCCAGGCGATTGTTCGCCAGTTGTTCGAGGATCTGTTCGGAACTCAGTGCCGAGAGTTCGAAACGCAGGTTCGGATGCTCTCCGTGCAGGCGTTGCAGCAGCGGCAGCGGATCGAAGCTCGACAGCGGCACCATACCCAGCCGCAACGTACCGACCAGATTGCCGCGACAGGCGGCCGCCTCGGCGTATAAGCCGTCGTAGGCCGCCAGCACGGTGCGCGCCCAGGCGAGCACACGCTCGCCCGGCGCGGTGAAGCCTTCGAAGCGCTGACCGCGATTGACCAGTGGCAGGTCGAGCTCTTCTTCGAGGCTGCGCAGGCGCATGGACAGGGTCGGCTGGGTGATGTGGCAGCGGGCGGCGGCCTGGCCGAAATGACGGGTTTCGTCGAGCGCGATGAGGAATTTCAGCTGCTTGATGTCCATCTGCGCTCCAAGGGGTGGGAAGGTGCGGATTCTATCGCATGCGGGGTCATTGGTCGGGTTGGATTCGTAAGTGACGACCGTGGTCTAGGCTTTGGCGTCTGGAATCCGAAACCCAAGGAGAGTGCACCATGAGTCTTTTGAGCTTTGTGAAGGAAGCAGGCGAAAAACTGCTGGATTTGCTGACGCCAGGCAACGCCAATGCCAGTGAGCAATTGAAGGCGCACATCAGCAAGGTCGGCTTGGGCAACCCGAATGTGCAGGCGACGGTCGAGGGTGACAAGGTCACGGTGACCGGTGAAGTGGCGAGTCAGGAAGAGAAGGAAAAAATCCTGCTGGCGGTGGGCAACATCGCCGGGGTTGGCAGCGTGGATGATCAGATTGCCGTGACCGGGCCTGTCGTTGCTGCCGCGCGCTTCGTGGTCGTGAAAAAGGGCGACACCCTCAGCGCCATATCCTTGGCTGTGTATGGCAGTGCCAACCAGTACAACAAGATTTTTGAAGCCAACAAACCGATGCTGTCGCACCCGGACAAGATCTATCCGGGGCAGTCGTTGCGGATTCCTGAGTAAGTCGTCAAACCGCGTGATGGCCATCGCGGGCAAGCCACGCTCCCACAGGATCTGAGCCGTTCACAAAGGATGCGAACGACGCAGATCCTGTGGGAGCGTGGCTTGCCCGCGAAGCAGACGCCTCGGTATCAAAGTCCTGCAATCAAATCCCGATAGTCCCCGACAGCGGCAAACTCCGCCGTGTCCTTCGGCCCCTTGCGGCTGTCTGGCTCGCGCACGGCCAGCAAATGCGCCACGCCAAAGTCCCGTGCGCTGCGCAGGATCGGCAAGGTGTCGTCGATGAACAGGCTGCGCGCCGGATCGAAATCGATATCGGCTTGCAGCGCATCCCAGAACTGCGGGTTTTCCTTGGGGAAGCCGTAGTCATGGGAACTGATCAAGCGTTCGAAGTAGGGCGCCAGTTCGATTTTTTCCAGCTTCAACGACAGCGCATCCCGATGGGCATTGGTGATCAGCACCACGCGCTTGCCGGCCCGTTTGATCGCCGCCAGAAAGGTGTCGGCATCCGGGCGCAGGGCGATCAGGTGCGCGGTTTCCAGTTTCAGATCGCGCACCGACAGCTTCAGTTCGGCGCTCCAGAAGTCCAGGCAGTACCACTGCAACTGGCCGGCATTGCGCTCGAACAAAGGCTGCAATTCCATCTCGGCCATGGCCCGGCTGACCCCGTGCAGTTCGGCGTAACGCTGGGGCAGGTGCTCCATCCAGAAGTGGTTGTCGAAATGCAGGTCCAGCAGCGTGCCGTCCATGTCCAGCAGAACGGTATCGATGTCGGACCAGGGTAATGAAGGCATGGCAGCGTCTCGGGCAGTAGAAAGATTTCTGGCGTAAACAATCGGGAAAGCCGCGTTATAGTAGCGCGTTCACGCCAAGGAGCTTTGCATGCGCCAGAAACCCACCATACTCGCCCGCGAAATTGTCGCCACCAGTCGATTGTTCTGCGTGGAAGAGCTGAAGCTGCGCTTTTCCAACGGCGTGGAGCGCACCTATGAACGCCTGGTCGGCAAGGGTGCCGGATACGGCGCGGTGATGATCGTGGCGATGCTCGATGCCGAGCATGCGGTGCTGGTCGAGGAGTATTGCGGCGGCACGGATGCATATGAAATGTCATTGCCCAAGGGTTTGATCGAGCCGGGCGAAGACGTGTTGGCAGCAGCCGAGCGTGAACTCAAGGAAGAGGCCGGTTTTGGCGCGCGGCAACTGGAGCACCTGACCGAGTTGTCGCTGTCCCCCGGTTACATGAGCCAGAAGATTCAAGTGGTGCTGGCCACCGACCTCTACGAAGCGCGTCTGGAAGGCGACGAGCCAGAGCCGATGCGAGTGGACAAGGTCAATCTGCGTGAACTCTCGGCGCTTGCACAAAACCCGCAATTTACCGAAGGCCGTGCCTTGGCGGCGCTGTACCTGGCCCGAGACCTGTTGACTCAGCGCGGAGCGTTCCAGCCATGAATTTCCCGCATCCGTTGATGGCGCCGGTCATTGAACTGGCCTTGCAGGCCGGTGATGCGATCCTGCCGTTCTGGCGCACAGGCACGGCCGTCACGGCGAAGGCTGATGACTCGCCAGTGACTGCTGCCGACCTGGCCGCGCACCACCTGATTCTGGCCGGGCTAACGGCGCTCGATCCGAGCATCCCGGTGCTCTCCGAAGAGGACGCCAACATTCCCCAAAGCCTGCGGGCCGGATGGCAGCGTTGGTGGCTGGTCGATCCGCTGGATGGCACCAAGGAGTTCATCAACGGTAGCGAAGAGTTCACCGTCAACATCGCTCTGATCGAAAACGGTCGGGTGGTGTTCGGTGTAGTGTCGATGCCGACCAACGGGCGTTTTTACGTCGGTGGTGCGGGACTCGGCGCCTGGCGTGGCGATAAAGGTGGCACGCCCGTGGCGATCAAGGTGCGTGATGCGTTAGCGCCCGGCGAGTCGTTCACCGTGGTGGCCAGCCGTCGTCATTCGAGCCCGGAGCAAGAGCGTTTGCTGGCCGGGTTGAGCACCAGCCTTGGCGAGCTGCAACTGGCCAATATCGGCAGTTCGCTGAAGTTTTGCCTGCTGGCCGAAGGGGCGGCGGATTGTTATCCGCGCCTGGCACCGACTTCCCAGTGGGACACGGCGGCAGCGCAAGGTGTGCTGGAAGGCGCGGGTGGTGAAGTGCTGGAGTTGAGCGGTGAGCCGTTCAGCTATCCGGCGCGGGAGTCGCTGTTGAACGCATTCTTTCTGGCGCTGCCGGCGAAGGCGGCTTGGCGGGAGAAGTTGTTGGAACTGGCACGGTCCTGAGATTCACACCTTTTTGTGGAGAGGGAGCAAGCTCCCTCGCCACAGGGTTTCTTACCGATCTGAAGTTCAGCGGTGCAACACGTACTGCCCGACAAACCTCACCGCATCCTCATCACGACCTTCATTGACGACCCGTGTATGCAGCGTCAACCGCGCTCGGCTGTATCGCTGGAAGGTGGTCAGGAATTTCTTCCAGATCACCGGGTCCGGCGCCTGGCAAATGGCGTTGGCATCCCCCGTCACCGGGAGCGGATAGCTGATCTGCCCTTCCTGAATCACGATGTGCCCGTCGGTAATGCCTTCTTCCTTGAGACGCAAATGCAGCCAGCCCCAACCGGCCAGGACCGCGCCGCAATACAGGCTGCCGCCGAACATGGTGCTCTTGTGGTTGACGTTGGCTTCCAGCGGCAAGTGCAGGCGCAGTTGCTGGTCATGCCAGTCGAGCACTTTGAGGCCCATGTCCCGGGTGAGGGGAATGTCGTGATGGAGAACGGATTCCAGTTGTCGACTGTCGCGGCTCATTCAGGGGCCTCTAGCGTGAAGTGGATGATTGGACGTTAGCTCAGTCGAGGTCGTCAGGGTGGGCCGAGGCGCCACTGTCGGCGAAACTCAGACCGTGTTTGCGCAGTTTGTCGTGCAGGGTCTTGCGCGGAATGCCGAGGGCTTCGGCGACGCTGCGCACGGAGCTGTGCGAGCGTGCCAGTTCGGCGGCGATGAGGGTTTTTTCGAAGTTCTCCACTTGCTCGCTCAAACCGCCGCTGACGACCTCGATCCTGTTGCCAGCGCCGCCTTCCGGCGTGCTGTTGTCGAGGGCCAGTTCCAGCCCGAGGGCAAAACGCTCGGCGGCATTTTGCAGCTCGCGCACGTTGCCGGGCCAGGAGTGACGCAGCAGCAAGGCACGTTGCCCCGGTTGCAGTTCATGGGGCGGCAAGCCGTGGCGGGCACTGGCTTCATCGGCAAAATGCTGGAACAGCATCAGCGCATCTTCGCCCCGTTCACGCAGCGGTGGGATCCGCAGCGGTGCGACGTTCAGGCGGTAATACAAGTCGGCACGGAAACGCCCTTGATCGGCCGCCTGACGCAGGTCTTCCTTGGTCGCGGCGATGATGCGGATGTCCAGCGGGATCAGTTGGTTGCCGCCCAGGCGTTCAACCACCCGCTCTTGCAGCAAGCGCAGCAATTTGACCTGCACATCCAGGCTCATGCTTTCGATTTCATCGAGGAACAGCGTGCCGCCATTGGCGAATTCGAACTTGCCGATGCGGCGTTTCTGCGCGCCGGTGAAGGCGCCGGGCTCGTGGCCGAACAACTCGCTTTCGACCACTGATTCAGCCAAGGCACCGGCGTTGATCGCCACGAACGGACCGTTGCGACGGCTTGATAAATCGTGCAGCGCCCGGGCCACGACTTCTTTGCCGGCGCCGGTTTCGCCGAGGATCAGCACGTCGGCCCTGGTCGCCGCCAGGGCGCCGATCTGCTCGCGCAGGCGCAGCATCGAAGGTGAGTGGCCAACCAGCCGCGTGCTCAGCTCGTTGCGGTCGCTCAAGGCCAACCGCAGGCTGCGGTTGTCCAGCACCAGTCGGCGCAGGGCCAATGCGCGGCGCACGCTGTCGAGCAGGGCGTCGCTGGCGAAGGGTTTTTCCAGAAAGTCATAGGCCCCGGCACGCATGGCCTGCACTGCCAGCGGCACATCGCCGTGGCCAGTGATCAACAGCACCGGCAGCTCAGGGTCCTGGGTGTGCAGTTCAGTCAACAGTTCCAGACCGTCCATGCCGGGCATGCGGATGTCGCTGACCACCACCCCTGGCCAGTCGCGTTCAAGTTGCGCGGCCAGGCCCTTGGCTTCGGCCAGCGGCAGGATTTTCAGGCCGGCCAGGTCCAGCGTCTGGCTCAAGGCCTGGCGCAAGTGGGGGTCGTCGTCGATCAACACGACCTGAATGCGGTTGTCGATGGTCATGCACTTCGGTCCTCGGACGGTTGCAGGCTCACGCCCGGTGCGCCTGCGCGCAGCTTCAGGGTAATCAGGGCGCCGCCCTCCTTGTGGTTGGCGAACGACAGTTCACCGCCGAAGGCGCGCATCAGGGTTTCGCAAATCGCCAGCCCCAAACCGAGGCCCTGGGTGCGGGTCTTGGTGGTGTAGAACGGCTCGCTGGCGCGCCCAAGGGCTTCCATGCAAAAGCCGGGGCCATTGTCGCGAATGTACAGGTTGACGCCATCGGCCGTGGATTGGGCACTGAGCCAGAGTTTACGTGGCGGGCCTTTTTCCGTCAGGGCATCCAGGGCGTTGGCCAGCAGATTGCCGAGTACCTGGCGCAAGCGGGTTTCCCCGGCTTCGACCCACAGGGTGGCGGCGGGCAAGTCGCGGATCAGTTCGACTTCCATGCTGCGTCGGCGCTTGGCCAGCAAGGCCAGCGCATCGTCCAGCGCCGGTTGCAGGGCGACGCTTTCCGGGGCGTGGCGGTCGCGCCGGGCAAAGGCGCGCAGGTGGGCGATGATCGAGGCCATGCGACCGGTCAATTCGCTGATCAGCTTGAGGTTGCCGCGGGCATCGTCGGTGCGCTGGTGATCGAGCAATACTTCGGCGTTTTCCGCGTAGCTGCGAATCGCTGCCAGCGGCTGATTGAGTTCGTGGCTGATGCTCGCCGACATGGTGCCCAGTGCCGACAATTTGCCGGCCTGCACCAGGTCATCCTGGGCGCGTACCAGCTCCTGCTGGGCCTGTTCGCGTTCCAGCACTTCCTGTTTCAGGCGCCGGTTCAGGCCTTCGAGGTCGCTGGTGCGCTCGGCGACCCGACCTTCCAGCTCGCGGCGGGCCTTGGCTTCGAAAGCGATGCGTTCGAGGTAATGGCGACGGCGCTGCATCATCAGGCCGAGCAGCAGCATCAACACCAGCAACGCTGCGCCACCGATGGCCACCACCGTGCGCACCGGACGGTCGATCAAGGTGCGCGGGGCGAGGATGCTGACGTCCCAGCCGGTTTCGGCGATCTGCTGGGTCTGGGTCAGCCAGGCGTTGGGGTTGAGCTTCAGCGGTTGTGGATCGCGGGTTGGATAGGGCTGGATCGCCGTGATGGCTTTGTTTTCGTCCTCGCTCAACGGGCGGGTCGAGCGGAATCGCCACTCCGGTCGCGAGGTGAGAATGACCACGCCATTGTGGTCGGTCAGCAGCAGTTGTTCCGGGGTTTTGCCCCACAGGCTTTCGGTGTGGTCGAGGTCGACCTTGACCACCAGCACGCCAACGATTTTTTCGCCATCGCGCACGCCAGCGGCGAAGAAGTAACCGCGCTTGGCGGAGGTCGTGCCCAAACCAAAGAAACGCCCGAGCCGCCCGGCCATGGCTTCGCTGAAATACGGCCGGAAGGAAAAGTTGCGCCCGACAAAACTGTCGTGTTTGTCCCAGTTGGAGGCGGCCAGGGTCTTGCCGGTGACGTCCATCAGGTACATGACTTCGGCACCGGTCTGGGTGGCGATGTTTTTCAGCAGGCGGTTGGCGTTGCCTTGGGTGACGCCATCGTCCGGCGCACCGAGCACGGCGCGCAAGGCCGGCAGGTCGCCGAGGATCTGCGGCAACACTTCATAGCGATGCAAGGTACCCAGGAGGTTGGCGACGTAGAGGTCGAGGGTCTGACGATTCTGACTGGCCAGCTCGCTGCGATAATAACGCTCGGCGAGATGCTCCAGCGGCCACAGCAACGGCGCCAGGCACAGTGCCAGCAGGGCCAGGCTGCGCCAACGGGGTCTGGAGGGGAGAGTCGGTTTCATGAGCAGCATGCGCCTGTGGGTACAGGCGCATTATGCCTAGGCTTGCCCGCCTTGGGTCAGCTGCATCTTGATCGGCGAGCTTCAGCCGGCCTATCAGGCAAAGACGTCGGCATCCTTGAAAAATACCCCGGCCTGATCTTTCGCCGACAGCTGCGGCGTGCCTTGCAGTTGCCAGTCGACGGCCAGGTCCGGGTCGTCCCAGCGAATGCTGCGCTCGGCCGATGGCGTGTAGTAGTCAGTGGTTTTGTAAAGGAACTCGGCAAACTCGCTCAAGACCACGAACCCGTGGGCGAAACCTTCCGGGACCCAGAGCTGGCGATGATTGTCGGCAGACAGGCGCACAGCGACCCATTTACCGAAGTGCGGTGAGCTGCGACGGATGTCTACGGCGACGTCCAGCACTTCACCGACCGTGACGCGAACCAGTTTTCCCTGGGTATTTTCCAGTTGGTAATGCAGACCGCGCAGCACGCCCTTCTGCGAACGGGAGTGATTGTCTTGAACGAATTCAGTGTCCAGTCCGGTGGCCTCTTTGAAAGCCCTGGCGTTGAAGCTCTCGTAGAAGAAACCACGTTCGTCACCAAAGACCTTGGGTTCGAGGATCAGAACACCGGGCAGGTCGGTGGTCACTACATTCATGGTGTTTCTCCAGTAACAGGCGTTTGATGGCCGTCATTCTTGCGCAAAGCGCCATTCGAGGCGAGTACCGGAACAAGCCCGCTCCCACAAATGCCCCCATACCGGCTTCCGGGGGGTTGCGTATCACCCGAACCAGTGGCGATATAGGCGCCTAATAAAATTTCAGGGGTCGTTGTATGCCGCTCGCCACGTTGATTCATCGCGCCAGTTTGCCCAGCCCGCAGGTGTCTGCGGAGCAAGCGCTAGGGCTGCTGGAGGAACATTACGGGTTCAGCGGCAGGTTGCAGGCCCTTGGCAGCCAGCAAGACCTGAACTACCGAGTCGACAGCGAGCGGGGACGTTTCGTCCTGAAAATCTGCCGTGGCGACTACTCGGTACTGGAACTTCAAGCACAACATGCCGGGCTCAAGCATCTGGGCGAGCACCCCGATGTACAGGTGCCGCGTGTTATCGCGGCGAAAAACGGCGCAGACCTGCTGTCGCTGGACGTGGGTGGCCAGGCGGTGCACGTTCGCCTGCTCGATTACATCGAAGGCCAGCCGCTGACGAGCCTCGGCTATTTCAACCCGACGGTGGTGTCTGGCTTCGGTCGCCTGTGCGGTGAAATGGACCTGGCCCTGGCGGATTTCGACCATCCGGGTCTGGTGCGAACCCTGCAATGGGACGCCCGCCATGCTCACGCCCTGATCGCGCACTTGTTGCCGGTGATCAAGGATGAAGCCCGGCGCAAACTGATCGTCGATGCATCCGGGCAAGCCGAGCGGCATCTGCAGCCACTGCAGGACAAACTGCCGGTGCAGGCCATTCACATGGACATCACCGACGACAACGTGGTGTGGCAGCGCGATGCGCAGCGCCATTGGCAGCTGCAAGGCGTGATCGATTTCGGCGACTTGGTGCGCACCTGGCGCATTACCGATCTGTCGGTGACCTGTGCCGCGCTGCTGCATCATGGCGAGGGCGATCCGTTCTGCATTTTGCCGGCAATCCAGGCGTATCACGCGGTCAACCCGTTGCAGCACGAAGAACTACTGGCGTTGTGGCCGTTGATCGTCGCCCGCGCGGCGGTGTTGGTGCTCAGCGGCGAACAGCAGGTCAGCATCGATCCGGGCAATGCCTACAGCCGCGACAATCTGGTCCATGAATGGGAAATCTTCCGTGTGGCCACGTCGGTGCCGTTGGCGTTGATGGAAGCGGCGATCCTCACCGCCGTCGGCCAGAACCTGCCCACCATCGGCAGCGAAGGCTTCGCGCCGCTGTTGCCGAGCCTAGTGGGGCGTGAGTTCGCCTTGATCGACCTGGGCGTGCTCAGTCCGCATTTCGAAGCGGGGAACTGGGAGCAGGAGGGCGTCGATCAGCGCCTGCTGGATGAAGCGGCCGTGGCACATGGCCTGGCGGCCAGTCGTTACGGGCAATACCGCCTGTCCCACACCCGCCCGGACAGCGCCGCTGAACCTGACACTTGCCCGTTGCACGTCGAGTTGCGTGTGCCTCAGGGCACGGCGGTCGAAGCACCGTTTGCCGGGGTGGTGCATCACCCATCGGCGGGCGTGCTGCAACTGGACGGTCCGCAATTGAGTGTGCGGCTTTGGGGCGTCACGCCGTCGCTGCACAGCGGCGCGGCCCTGGTCAAAGGCCAGGTACTGGGTTCGGTCAGCGGGCCTTTGATCGTGCAGTTGTGCCGTAGCGCGTCGATCAATGCGCCGTTGTTCTGTACTCCTTCGCGCGCGGCGACCTGGCAAGCGTTGTGCCCATCGCCGGCTGCGTTGCTCGGGCTGGCCTGTGATGCCGAAGCCGAGCTCGACGGACCGACCCTGCTGGCCCGGCGCGATGCCAGCTTCGCCCGCACGCAAAAGCACTACTACGTTGATCCGCCGCGCATCGAACGCGGCTGGCGCAACCATTTGATCGACATGCAGGGCCGCTCCTACCTCGACATGCTCAACAACGTCGCGGTATTGGGCCACGGCCATCCACGCATGGCCGCCGTCGCCAGTCGCCAGTGGTCATTGCTCAACACCAACTCGCGCTTCAATTACGCAGCTGTGGCCGAGTTCTCCGAACGTTTGCTGAAGTTGTCCCCTGACGGTATGGACCGCGTGTTCCTGGTCAACAGCGGTAGCGAGGCCAACGACCTGGCGATTCGCCTGGCGTGGGCCTACAGCGGCGGCCGCGACATGCTCAGTGTGCTGGAGGCCTATCACGGCTGGACGGTGGGCGCGGATTCGGTGTCGACCTCGATCGCCGACAACCCCAAGGCGTTGAGTAGCCGCCCGGACTGGGTGCACCCGGTGACCGCGCCAAACACCTATCGCGGTGAATTCCGTGGCCCAGACAGCGCGCCGGATTATGTGCGTAGCGTCGAGCACAACCTGGCGAAAATCGCCGAGCAGAATCGCCAACTGGCCGGTTTCATCTGCGAACCGGTGTACGGCAATGCCGGCGGTATCTCGCTGCCACCAGGTTATTTGAAACAAGTCTATGCAATGGTCCGGGCCAGGGGCGGCGTGTGCATCGCCGACGAAGTGCAGGTGGGCTACGGGCGCATGGGCAATTTCTTCTGGGGCTTCGAAGAGCAGGGCGTGGTGCCGGACATCATCACCATGGCCAAGGGCATGGGTAACGGCCAGCCACTGGGCGCGGTCATCACCCGCCGGGAAATCGCCGAGGCACTGGAGGCCGAGGGTTACTTCTTTTCGTCCGCCGGTGGCAGCCCAGTCAGCTGCCAGGTCGGCATGGCCGTGCTGGATGTGATGCAAGAGGAAAAACTCTGGGAGAACGCCCAGGTCGTTGGCGGACACTTCAAGAGGCGCCTCGAAGCGTTGATCGATATTCATCCGTTAGTGGGCGCGGTGCACGGTTCCGGTTTCTACCTGGGCGTCGAACTGATCCGCAACCGCGAAACCCTGGAGCCGGCCACCGAAGAAACCACCGCACTGTGCGACCGCTTGCGCGAGCTGGGGATCTTCATGCAGCCGACCGGCGATTACCTGAACATCCTCAAGATCAAGCCGCCGATGGTCACTTCGCGCCAGAGCGTGGACTTCTTCGTGGACATGCTGTCGAAGGTGCTCGCAGAAGGCCTGTAAACACATCCCCCTGTGGGAGCGAGCCTGCTCGCGAAGCGGTCTGATAGTCGAAGTTTCTGTTGACTGACACGACCCCATCGCGAGCAGGCTCGCTCCCACAGGGATGGTGGTTTAGTTCGATTGATATCGACTTTCTATCGGTTGTTTTTGTAACTCTGGATGTAAGGTGCTTTAAAAGCCGATATTTATCGGATATAAAGTGGCCAGTCCACGGCGTGTACCAATGCGCTTCCATTTCTGTCAGGTATCAATGTCACTCCGGAGTCCTGAGCCATGACCACGTTGAACAGCACCCCTCGCGCCGACGGCTTCTACATGCCAGCCGAATGGGCACCCCAAACCCAGACCTGGATGATCTGGCCAGAGCGCCCGGACAACTGGCGCCTGGGGGGCAAACCGGCACAAGCCGCCCATGTGGCAGTGGCCAAGGCCATCGCCCGTTTCGAGCCGGTAACCGTGGCGGTTTCCGCCGGCCAGTACGAAAACGCCCGTGCCCGTCTGGACGTGCCGAATATTCGCGTGCTGGAAATGTCCAGCGACGACGCCTGGGTTCGCGACTCCGGTCCGACCTTCGTCATCAACAACAGTGGCGAAGTCCGTGGCGTGAACTGGGACTTCAATGCCTGGGGCGGTTTTGACGGTGGCCTGTATTCGCCGTGGAACCGTGACACGCAGGTCGGCGGCAAGATCCTCGAGATCGAGCGCAGCCCGCGCTACCGCACCGAAGGCTTCGTGTTTGAAGGCGGTTCGATTCACGTCGACGGCGAAGGCACCCTGATCACCACCGAAGAATGCCTGCTCAACCGCAATCGCAACCCACACTTGAATCGCGGGGAAATCGAAGCGGTCCTGAGTGCGAACCTGGCTGTGGATAAAGTCATCTGGCTGCCGGATGGCTTGTTCAACGACGAAACCGACGGCCATGTGGATAACTTCTGCTGCTACGTGCGTCCGGGTGAAGTGCTGCTGGCCTGGACCGATGATCCACAGGACCCGAACTACCCGCGCTGCCAGGCGGCGATGAAAGTGCTGCAAAGCAGCACCGACGCCAAGGGTCGCCCATTTACGGTGCACAAGATGCCGATCCCGGGTCCGCTGTTTGCGACCGAAGAAGAGTGCGCCGGAGTCGATCCAGTCGATGGTACGCAGGAACGTAATCCTACTGTTCGTCTGGCCGGTTCCTACGTGAACTTCCTGATCGTCAACGGCGGCATCATCGCGCCGAGCTTTGACGACCCGCAGGATGGCCCGGCAAAGGAAATCTTGCAGAACCTGTTCCCACAGCATGAAGTGGTGATGGTGCCTGGTCGCGAACTGTTACTGGGGGGCGGCAATATTCACTGCCTTACCCAGCAGCAACCCGCGCCGCACAAGGAGTGAGTGAGGTCGTAACAGCTTGAGTTGATTGTGAAATCCCTCAGGCTGTCGATCAGCCACCAGCGTTGCACGAAGCCCGCGGCCCTACAGGCCTGCGGGCTTTTTTGTATCCGCTTGGCCACACTTCAGAAACCTTGGCACAGCTCTTGTATCTCTGCTGTTGTAACTCGGGGTGGGGAGGACTTCGATGTTCTGTCATAAACCTTGGATAAGTTAGCCGCTCACAAACCGGGAGAGAGCGCTGAAATGAACGCCGAAGTGAACGTAGTGAGCGACAAGGCGTTGCATCCCCTGGCAGTAAATAGCGAATCGCTCCAGATCCTGGCGCACTGGTTCAAGTCCAATGGAATGCGTCAGATCAGCGAAACTGATCCGCGCCGGACGATGATCGAGCGTTACCCTGCTGGTTTATTCAGCGAGGCGGAACTGGATGCGTTGTGGGATGTGATGGAAGGATAAGAAGAACAACAACGGATTGAACAAGAAAAAGCGCTGCCGGGATGGCAGCGCTTTTTTTTGCGCGCAGATTCATGCAATCACCACGATCCCTTGTAGGAGCGAGCTTGCTCGCGATGGCGTCCGTTCAATCAATATAAATGTCGACTGACCCACCGCTATCGCGAGCTTCCACAGGGTTTTGAGACGCAACCATTCGACCGATTCAAGCAACAGACTGAAAGCCAATCTGGCGTTTTTCCGGGGCCGCTGCGGCACTAACCTGCCGATATCGAATTTTCCTGAATTCCTGTCGGAGCCTTCCCATGATCCTGCATTACATCTACGACCCCTTGTGCGGCTGGTGCTACGGCGCCAAACCGCTGTTGCAGGCCGCCCAGGCTGTGCTGCCCGTGATTGCCCACGGCGGCGGCATGATGACGGGGGCCAATCGGCAAAAGGTTTCGCCACAACTGCGCAATTACGTCATTCCCCACGACCGGCGCATTGCCGAATACAGCGGGCAGCCGTTCGGTGAAGCCTATTTCGAAGGTCTGTTGCGTGATCACAGCGCCGTGTTCGACTCGGCTCCACCCATCGCTGCGGTGCTGGCTGCCGAGCAAATGGCAGGTCGCGGGCTGGAGTTGTTGGGGCGTTTGCAGAGTGCTCACTACGTGGAGGGGCGCCGCATCGCCGACGAATCGGTACTGTTTGAACTTGCCCACGGCATGGGGCTGGACCGCGAAGCCTTCGAAAGGGCCTTCAGGGCGGCCGACACCGAAGGCCATATCAGGAACAGCCGGGCTCTTTTGGCCAAGGTTGGCGGGCAGGGCTTTCCGACCCTGGCGCTTGAGCACAATGACCAGTTCACCCTGATCGATATCGGGCCATGGCTGGGCAAACCCCAGGCATTTGCGCAGTGGCTGAGTCAGTCGCTCCCTGATCAGGACGCAAATATTTCCGTAGCAGCCTGTGGCCTCGATGGCTGCGTTGATTGAATATTCCTGCCGCGTAAAGCAATTTCTTAGACGGTTTTCGCCTGTTTTTAGAAGATTCATGAAATTGACACATCGTTGAGGGCGCAGCTACGATTCGGCCCAACGCCTGTGGCCGACCGCCACGATCAAAAATTATAAAAAGGCCCGCCGCGAGAAATCGTGGGCGGGCCTTTTTGTTTTCGTCATGAAAAAAGAGCGCGATAGCGCCGTTTCGGCCGTTCGACACAGCGCGTATCAACCGGAAATAAGGAAAAGAACACGATGTTGAACAAGCGAATCAGCCTGATCGCTCTGGGGATGTTGAGTGCTACACAGGCCATGGCGAACGACCAGGCCGAATCCAAGGGTTTTGTTGAAGACAGCAGCCTCAAAGTGCTGCTGCGCAACGCCTACATGAACCGTGACTTCAAAGACGGCAACCCGGATAAATCCGAGTGGGGCCAGGCTGCCATCGGCACGTTCTCGTCCGGTTTCACCCAAGGCACCGTGGGTGTGGGTGTGGATGCTTTCGGGCTGTACGCACTGAACCTGGAGCGCAGCGAAGACCGTAGCGGCGCGCAAGGCATCGATTTCTTCAAAAAGGGCGACAGCGGCCAGCCGGCGGACGACCTGTCCAAAGGCGGCGCAGCAATCAAGTTCCGCCTGTCCAGCACCACCCTGACCTACGGCGACCAGATGCCGGCCCTGCCGGTGCTGAACTACGACAACTCGCGCCTGCTGCCGGAAAGCTACACCGGCACCTTGATCACCTCCAAAGAGATCAAAGGCCTGCAACTGGACGCCGGTCGCTTCACCGCCGAATCGCGAAAAAGCGCTGAAGGCCGTGACAGCGGCGGATTGAAGTCGATCAACGTATTGGGCGGTAGCTACCAGTTCACCGAGCAATTCAAGGCTGCGCTGTACGCTTCCGACGTCGAAGACGTGCTGAAGAAACAATACGTGAACGCCAACTACGTGTTCCCGATCGACAAGGATCAGTCCCTGACCCTGGACTTCAACGGCTACCGCATCAAGCTGGAAGACTCCTACGTCCGCGAAAACGGTATCACCGGCGACGACAACAAAATCTGGAGCCTGGCGGCCACCTTCATCACCGGCCCGCACTCGTTCACCCTCGCGCACCAGCGCAGCACCGGCGACAGCAACCTGGGCTACGCCTACGGCGGCTACCAGAAAGACCAGGGTCGCATCGGCGACGGTGGCAACACCATCTA
Source organism: Pseudomonas sp. GL_091 (assembly GCF_057837725.1). Classification (NCBI taxonomy): domain Bacteria; kingdom Pseudomonadati; phylum Pseudomonadota; class Gammaproteobacteria; order Pseudomonadales; family Pseudomonadaceae; genus Pseudomonas; species Pseudomonas sp. GL_091. The sequence goes on from NZ_CM174451.1 coordinate 279,767, forward strand.
CTTGGCGAACTCCTACTGGTCCGACTTCAACGCCGAAGACGAACGCAGCTGGCAACTGGGCTACGGCCTGGACTTCAGCACCTTCGGTGTACCGGGCCTGAGCTACAACGTGGCCTATGTGCGCGGCGACAACATCACCACGTCCACCAGCGAAGGCGGCACCGAGCGCGAGATCTTCAACCAGATCAAATACGTCGTCCAAAGCGGCCCGGCCAAAGACCTCAGCGTGAAACTGCGCAGCTCGGTCTTGCGCGTGTCGCAGAAGTCGAGCGAGTACAACGTCAGCGGCAACGAAGTGCGTGTGTTTGTGGATTACCCGATCAATATTTTCTGATGATGGGTTGTGGTGTCGAGGTCTGATGCAAGGCTGAGACAAAAGAAGAAGCCCCGACTGGTTCGGGGCTTTTTTTGAATAAAAACGCTGAAACGAAAGACTAATTGCCCTTATCTATCCTGACACCTAGAGTTCGCGCTGTACGCCATTGGCGCATAGTGGGGACTGCATGATCTTCATCGAGATGCCGATTTTTACCACTGACCTTTAACGTCTTCCGGGCCATCAATAAAGGATGGAAATAATGGAAAAAAATCTCTTCAATCGTCTTGTTGAAAGCATGACGCAGATGGATGAGATCGACCGTGGTGAACGGCAGCCATCGCGTGAATTCCATGTCGATGCTGCACAGGTCAAAAAAATTCGTCTCGCCACGGGACTTTCCCAGGCCGCGTTTGCCAAGCGAATTGATGTTCCCGTGGGAACGCTACGTAATTGGGAGCAAGGACGTCGTGATCCTGAGGGGCCTGCCCGTGCACTGTTGCGAGCGATTCATAACGACCCGGAGCATGTGCTTGCAGCGTTGGGTCACTAATCAGTCGATTTCAGCTCAATGATTGCGGTGTTTTCAGCCCCGTCACAAAAAAGTGCAGCCTCCCTCAGGCTGCGATTTTTTTGTTGGATGTCTCATGTCGTCAAAACTAGATTTCGGTAACACGTCTTTCGAGCGTGTCGTCCGCGGCGACATGTTCGGAAGACGTGTCGCAAAAAGTGAAAAATTGCGACACGTCTTAGCGCTTCAGATTGACGCGACGACGTTATTGATTGCGATTGTTCATCGGTGAGTCCAGCACCTTCACCACATCATCGATGATCGCCTTGCTCATATCCTGCAAAAAATGCGACGCCCAAGCGTGCCGATCAGTTTCGCGAACCATGGCCGCGTCAGATGCGAGTAACTTGGCAACATGCAGTAAATCGGAGGCGTGGTAGAGCGCCTGGATGACCGGGACACCGGCAGTGACGCGAAACAGCGGTTCGTTAGCGTGGAAGGAGAAGTGGGTGAGGCCGATAGTTTTGAGATCTTGGGGATTGGTCATTGAGCTTCACCTCCTATTCGCCAGGAGGTGGTAAATGACTTTTGAAGCAGACGGATCAGTAGCATTCATGAGCAAAACTCCCGTATCAAAATGAGAGCTGCCACGTTCGTTATCAGGCGAATGGGTGGCAGCTATGCGCGGGCTGATAAACCGGAGATACAGATCGGCATAGGGGACGGCCTTGCCGTTCCCCTGCCACACCACCCGGCATGCGGGTCCGCACCGGGCGGTTCGAGAGATTGAGGTCAGGACAGACGCGGCAATCCCAGGCGGTCAAACCAAGCCAGATTCAGCACCCGATTCAACCCAAGACAGCTAGTACGCCACCAGCGGCGGGTGTTTCCCACTGCTCTTTGTGCATCATCCCTATTGGCGCCCAGCGCCTGCAGCTTTGTGAAAGCCGTCGTTCCGCGTTTCCATTGTTTCAGTTGAATAGCCCTTAGTCGGTGCCGTATCCATTCCTCCAGCAAACGCAGGATTTTCGGAGTTTGCGACAGACTGAAGTACGCTTTCCAACCCAACAGATACCGGCGAAGGTCATCGACAACCCGCTGCATACTGCGGCCGCAGTTGCGCCGGGTAAGCTGGCGGATTCGCTGCTTGAACTGCTTCTGTGCTTTGTATGAAACCGCGCGCCTGACTTCGCCTCTTCTGGACCAGAACTCGTAGCCCAGAAACTTGCGGCCAAACGCACTCGCCACTGCACTTTTGCTCTCGTTGACGCTCAAGTGCAGCTTTTCATACAGGCGCCGGAGTAATGCCATTACTCGCTCGCCTGCCTTTTGGCTGCAAACATAAACGTTCGCATCGTCGGCATAGCGCACAAAGCAATGCCCTCGGCGTTCGAGCTCACGATCCACTTCGTCCAGCAGCACGTTCGCCAATAAGGGCGATAACGGGCCGCCTTGCGGCGCCCCGCAACGGCGCTTTTCAACCGCGCCATCCTTCATCGTTCCGGCGTCCAGATAAGCCCGGATCAGCCGGATAACCGGCTGCTCTGCAATCCGTTTGCTTAAACGATCAATCAGAATGTCGTGATCGACTCGATCAAAGAACTTTTCAAGATCCACATCCACCACGATTTGCCGGCCCGAGGATACATAGTGCTGTGCCGCGAGAATCGCGCTGTGAGCATTACGACCCGGACGAAAACCGTAGCTGTGTTCACTGAAGGTAGGATCAAGTAGAGGCTGCAAAACTTGCAGTAGTGCTTGCTGGATAAGGCGGTCGGTGACCGTCGGGATACCCAGCTCGCGTTCGCCGCCGTCGGGTTTTGGGATGACCACTTGGCGTACCGGGCTGGGCCGATACGCCCCTGACAACAATTGTTGGCGAATCCCAGCCCACTCTGTCAGCAAATGTTGAGCTGTCTGATCAATGTCCAGACCGTCGACACCCGCTGCACCTTTATTGGCTTTGACTCGCTTCCACGCTTGTTGCAGGTTTTCTCTCGCAAAGGCGCATTGCAGCAACCCTTGCCCTGCGCTTTCGGTATCACCTTGCGGGCAACATGCCTCGTCGCTGACAGGGAGATTCACGGCTTCACCGCTCTTTCTCCGCATCCGCCCCGCGTTTGGCAGGCATCTGACTTCCGGTCGTGTCGCATCAAGGTGGCCTACTACGCTCTCTCTCGTTCGGCCCTTCGTCTTAAAAAAAAAAAGACTACTACGGCCTCTGCTGACTTCTCGCTCCGGCTTGCGCCGTCGCCCTTTCAGGCGCTAGGCGAGATCTCCCCAGGTAAGAACGCAATCCTTCACCGCACAACTGCCGAATCTACGTCGTCGCCCTTTTGACCACTAGAGCTTCGCGGTTATTCGCCCGCTCGCCCTGGCCGACTTCGCCTCATATTCGATTTTTGTACATCAGCTCGCGGCTTCGCTCCACGCTTCCTCCCCACACTCGGTCACCCTCATGCAGTTGCGCTTCACTTCGTTTGCTGTGGTCAACTTACGGTGGGACTTGCACCCACAAGATTGCGCCCATGCTGGGCGCACGAACCCGGCAGACCCGAAGGTCTCCCACGCATAGCCGCCATTACACGGAGATGCAGGCACAAAAAAGCGCCGCAATCGTGATTGGTGGCGCTTGTGCGCCCGTATCTTACTCGGGTTATCAGGCCCGGTCGCTGAATTGGCAGCGACGGGTTGAAGGTAGCTGGAGGTGGGAGGATGAGCAATCGTGGCTAGGTGGTGGCTTTGGCTGTTTTCAGTGTTATTCGCTAAAGGATCAGTTGCGGTGATTTACCCCATTTGTTGGCTCCAATCAGACAAGTGTGCATTATTTGGTTGTACGGCAGAGCCGTATAGACGGACAATTGCTTACACAAAGGCGAAATTTGACGACTTACCCGCAGCCTTCCTTAAGCAACAGACGGAGGAAATCAGCAATGGTCAATGAACGGGAGCAATTCCAGCAGGACTTGATGGACTCTGTACGTCAAATGAAAGCAGGCAAAGCTGCTCGGGTGGCAGAGGTGCCGCTGTCTGCGGCAGCTGAAGCACGGGCCAAAGTGGGTGTATCTCAAAGTGCGTTTGCCAAGCTGATTGGAGTCAGTTTGCGAACCTTGCAGGATTGGGAGCAAGGACGGAGACTCCCGACGGGGGCGGCGCGGACGCTGCTGCGTGTTGCGAGTCAGCATCCTGAGGCATTGCGTGATCTGCAAGTTGTTTAAAGAAAAAAGGGGCTGCGTAATGTAAACAACCGATACTTACTTGATACATGTGTGCCCCTTTTTTGAGTGTGTAGTGAACTATATTTAGCTCCGCTTAAATAAAGGAATCCATTTCGGCTCATTTGCCGAAGCCCAGATAATAGGAAGTGTGTTATTAGGGCAGTTGTCCTTGAATACAATTAGCAATTGCGAGTCTTGATAACCAAGAGGGTTTCGGCTCTGTAGTTTCGCTCCATGCTTTCGGGCCATTAATTGAGCTCTGGTCTTTTGATCACCATCAAAGATAGTGGAGTCAGGACCGAAGGCCTTTTTGCTATCTTCAAAGATGTCACAAACTTTAAGTGTGATTTTGAATCCAAATTTTTCACTCGAAATAAAGTTGTGTGCGTTATCTACTCCTTCGTTTATTCCACAAATTACACCTACGACAACTAATATTCCTCGCTGCTCTAATATGTCACCGATATCCGTGTTTAGTGCTGTCAAGAAATCAATCAGTGTTTTTCCTGAGGCTATCATGTCATCAATGAAAACCACAGCTTTAATTAGCTCGTCTGCTTGTATTGCTTTACGTAGGTCTGCGTATGGTTTTATACTGTGAGCTGTAATTCCGTTTTCGCTGGCATACATTCTTACGTAAGTCGCGCCGCTTTTTGATAGCGTTCCAAAAGCACTGATCAATATATCTTTTCGTAGTCTTTCACCGACCTTTATTGAATGTACAATCTCTCGCTTAATTGCGTCGTGGATAATTACTAGTTTTTCTCTTATCCTAGCCTCGCCATAAAAATCTATATGTTGCAGTAGTTTAAAGGCTAATTGGCGCTCTATATTGTTTTCAAATTGCGCTAGCCATGCTCTGACGTGAGATGGACCGACTTGCATTCCTTTGTAAAGTTCCCACTTTTCAGTAAGTTCGATTATCTCAGCGTCTGCGATATACGCCGCGCTTTCCCTCTCGTTAAATGCACTTTGCGCGTCCTCGTCTGCAAACGAAGCTCTAAGTGTGTGGACGCCTTTCTCAATTAACCAGTTCTCAAAAAGTTTTGGTCTGATTCGAAGTAAGCCACCTTCTTCAACAAGAATATTTCTGGCAGTGTAACTCTCGATGATTTCCTTGCATGGAATTGTAGATAAAGATTTATTTTCTAGAATAGAGTTTTTTTCCACGATGCCGTTTGATCTTAGCTTGTCTGCAAACGCTATTAGAAACCTTCTTCGTTGTGTCTCAATTAAATCTTTTCTCTCGGAGTCTTCGACTCGAATACCATCACTCCAAAAGTGATTTAGATTGATTGCTTCCATATGCAATACGGTGTCGCGGATAGCATCCTGCATCTCATCAGTCGAGATAAATGCACAACGTTTTTCGCACATTTTTTTGTATAGGTTTTTAGCAACGAACTTTGTATAAAATGGATTTCCTTCCGTGACTTCATATAGGCTCAATATGGCATCGTCAGTGTATTCAATTAAGCCGTTCACTGGCGCAGTTAATAGTTCTTTGAAGTCTTCCCAGTACTCTGATTTATCGAAATAGCCAACATTCCAAGCGTCGAATTTATTAAGTTTATCAGTGCTTTGCATGATCACGTTCATGTTTTCGCCACCGACTAAAATTAACGAAACTCGTCCCTCCCCACTTTCGCCGCTTAAGCTACGCAAGTTATGAAAAAAAGAATCACCTTCTCCAGTGTATGGGTAGAGTTGTGGCGGAATTTCATCAAATTCATCGAGGATTATTACTATGCGTGCCTCTTTGTTTGAACTGACGATATCTTCTATACATGACACGAGGGGGTGTAATGAAGCGTTGATTTCATAACTTTCACTGTTCGCAATAGGGAACTTTGTTTTAAGGCGGCGAATTATCTTGTTGGCTAGTGAGCGAATAAAATTAGTTGGGGAGGTTTTATCTAAGCTGCCTGTCTCTAAAAATATAGTGGTGTAGTTGTCTTTTTCCTCGAATCTATTTTGAATGGTTCTCGCGAGTGACGTTTTACCAACCCGTTTTTGCCCATGTATTATCGAGGACTCTCCTTTTTTTAAAGAAAGTTTAGATGATATATTTTCGAGAAGGTCCTTTCTGCCGATAAGCTCAGCTTCGTTGCCAATGGACTCCAAGCTATATGGTTGTTGATATTTTATTAAATTCCAATCGATTGTTCCATTTTGTGGTATGACCGATATTTCAAAGTCTTCCTCAGTCCGCTCACTTTCGTAATTTGCCCATGACAAAATTCCAAGAATAGACGGAGCGGATTGGCAGGTAGAAATTGCTCGCGCTCTTAGTACGAATTCATGCTTTCCTGCTTCTATATTTCCTAAGTTGATTTCATCGGTATCGATTTCCAGAGCGCTATCGGTGTCTACAATAGAAATTTTTGTGTCGAAGGCTACGCCTGGGCCCGAGTTTGTTATAGAAATTTTTACAGCGAAATACTCATTCAGAGTATGTAGTGGATATTTTCTTTCTGACGTGTGAATGGCTAGACTGACTGGACTGTGTAACCCGCTTTGATCAAAATTTTGTTGTGCTGTAATGAAGATGGCAGTTAGTATTTTTTCTATTATAGTGTGTGTATAAGTATTTCGGTCATGAGTTTGAATGTCCGTCAAATAGCTGTTGCATATATCCTTCAATCTTGTAAAGGCTGTAGATGCATGAGATTTGTCTGCCTGGCTATATTGTTCTAGCCCGTTGAATACTTCATTTATACGTTCTTTTGATACTAGAGATGAATCATAAATTTGATTAAGTGTGAAGATTTCTGTTATTGGGTTGCTGAATAGTTTTATATATGGTCGTCGTATGTTTGTGGCGGTTTCGATACTAACAATTGAGCTTCTTATTTTATCAAAGGCTGCTAGAGTGTCTGAGTGTAATGGTTGTAGCGCGGCAAAAATTTCATGGCTATTTGTTTTGCTGTCTATATTTATGATTTTATAGATTTGGTGCGAATAAATTTCATTCAGCATGTTTATTACTTTGAGTCGTAGATTGCTGTCGTCCCAGAGTAAGTTTGAATGTTTGTTCAATATTCGAAGTAGACAAGAAGCGGCGACTTTTTTTGTTGGATTGTCATTTCCTGGGTCTAGTAGCGATGCTTGGGGTGTGGCTTGGTTTAGTCCTAGGTAAGTGCATATAGCCTTAAATAATGAGTTTAGTGTTTCGTTGTTCGGGTGTTTGTCGAGTTCTTCAAACTTTTCCTCAATTCGATTTTCTTGTGTCACGTCAGAAATTCCTTGTCAGTTTTTTTGAATTGAGAAGCGGGTATTATTTGGTTTTTGTTGTTTTCGAGTGGCTTAGTAAAGATCGTGTTTCCTAGATCATGGGCTTTTTGAGCTTCTAGACGTCGCGTAGTCACCAGATCAGCACCTATGAAATCCAAAGCCGAGTTCTGTGCGTGTGGTGGTATTTAGCCATCACGCGCAAGGCATTCGCAATGAGTATTGAGGAATGCTGCGCTTGGTTGGTGAAAATACGCCACAGCACGTACTTAAGCGTTTGTTATGTATTTATAGGTCACAGGAGCTGAAATGGCCTCAAATGAGAGACTCCACCAAAAAGATTAGTGTTTTCCGTTTATTTGCTCGAATAAATTACACCACGTAACGAATGAAGTTCCCGCCCCCACCTTTATCCCCTCTCGCCAACCCCATACATTCATCTCCAACGCCTCTCCCATCATCCCGACGGGAAGGTCACTGGAGTTTCCCTCATGCCTTTCGTAACCGTACGCATCACCCGCGATGGCGTTACCACTGAGCAGAAAGCTCAGGTCATTGCCGAGATCACTGAAACACTGGAGCGCGTGCTCAATAAACGCCCTAACCTGACCCACATCGTGATCGAGGAAGTCGACACCGATAACTGGGGTTACGCCGGCATCACCACCACCCAGTACCGCAAGCAGCTGGCCGAGGCGGAGGGGCAGTCATGACGTCCTCCGTCACCATCGATTTCATCTCCGATGTGGTGTGCCCCTGGTGCGCACTGGGGGCGACGGCGCTGGAGCAGGCGATCGAGAACGTGGCCGGGGAAGTCTCGGTCGAGCTGACCTACATGCCGTTCGAGTTGAACCCGGACATGCCGGCCGAAGGTGAGCAAGCGGTCGAGCACTTGATGCGCAAGTACGGGAGAACGGCCGACGACGTCGCTGCTGGCAAGGCCATGCAGATCGCTCGCGGCGAGGCCATCGGCTTCAAGTTCGATCTGGAGAAGCGCACGCACTTCTACAACACCTTTGATGCGCACCGTTTGTTGCTGTGGGCGTTGCAGGAAGGCCGGCAGGTCGAGCTGAAGAAGGTGCTGCTACAGGCCTACTTCAGTGAAGGCCTGAACCCGAGCGATCAGCCAACGCTGGTGCGTTTGGCGACTGAAGCGGGGCTGGATGCGGCAGGTGCGAGAGAAGTGCTGACGTCCGACGCATTCGCCAACGAAGTGCGTGAGCTTGAAATGTATTACCGCCAGCACGGCATCAACTCGGTCCCGGCCATGGTGCTGAACAGTCGCCACCTGGTGTCCGGTTCGCAATCGGTCGAGTACTACGAACAGATGTTGCGACAAATGGCGAACGCCCCGGCCGAAGCCTGATTACAGATTTCTACCCCATTCTTTATTGTCAGAGGTATTCATCATGAGCATTTCGAAAAAAGTCATCGTCATCACCGGCGCATCCCAGGGGCTCGGCGATGGCATGGTCAAAGCCTTTCGTGAACTCGGTTACCGGATCGTCGCCACATCGCGCTCGATCAAACCATCCACCGATCCGGACATCCTCACTGTGGCCGGTGACATCGGCGAGCCGGAAACCGCCCAGCGCGTCATCCGTGAAGCGATGTCCCGTTTCGGTCGCATCGACACCCTGGTCAACAACGCCGGGATCTTCATCGCCAAGCCGTTCACTGCGTACACCGCAGAAGACTACGCCAATGTGTTGTCGGTGAACGTCAATGGCTTCTTCTACATCACCCAACTCGCCATCGCCGAGATGGAAAAGCAAGGCAGCGGCCACGTCGTCAACATCACCACCAGCCTGGTGGATCACGCCATCGACGGCGTGCCATCGGTGTTGGCTTCACTGACCAAGGGCGGCCTCAACGCGGCAACCAAATCCCTGGCCATCGAATACGCCAAGCGCGGGATCCGGGTGAACGCCGTCAGCCCCGGCATCATCAAGACCCTGATGCACGGCGAAGAAACCCACGCCGCGCTGGGCAATCTGCACCCGGTCGGGCACATGGGCGAGATCGATGATATTGCGCAGGCGGTCGTGTATCTGGACGGCGCCAAGTTTGTGACTGGCGAAATCCTGCACGTGGACGGTGGTCAGAGCGCGGGGCACTGAAAGCGCTTTTTTAAACCCCGGAAACAACAAAGCCCCTGCATTTCTGCAGGGGCTTTGTTTTGTATGGTGCGGCACCAGGAATCAACCCAATATAGATAGTCCGGATCCGGATACTAGAGTCAGGTGTCGGATTGATGAGCCGCCCAGTGTTTCATCTCTTCTGCAATAAAGTGGTTCACCAGATCGCTGTACATTTTCTCGATGGCATCCGGGCTCAGGCCTTCAGCCTCGGCCCACTCGCGTCGTGTCACCAACATGGCCTTGAAACGCTCCGGAGCACGCACCGAAGTCGCTGAGGTCTTGTACTTCGAGGCAGCCAGTACATAGTGAAAACGCTTGCCCAACAGCTTGATAACAACCTGATCAAGGGCATCGATTTCGCGTCGGATATCCTCCATGCCTGCACACTCTTCGGGCTGCAACTGATTGATGACGTCCATGTAGTTAACTCCGTTTGCTGAAAGTTCGTGGGCCTTTGGAAGAAGTATCGGCACGCTGTCTGCCGTGAGCGATACAGCCTGAATACCATAAAATCCGCTGTCCGCCGCACGATGAGCGGTTTTTTGGCTAAGGCGGATCGGCGAACTCTTTAAACCACGTTGATCGATCAGGCAGCGGGCAACGGTGGTGCTCAAGGCCTACGACGTGATTCACAACGGGCTGGACCGACATGGCTTGGGCGCTACTCCACGCACTGCAAAACGAACCGCTTGAAGGGCAGACCTCCGGCAATACCGGGTTCATGGATATTTATTGATGAGCAAACGTCGAGGCAACTACCGGCAACTACCGGCAACTGTCAGCACCGAGCAAATCCGTTGTCGAGGGCGAATTGCTGCCCTCGACTGGCGGACGCATGGAAGCCTTCACTTTTGGTGATCCGACCCCCAGTGCTCGATGAGCGGGGGTATTCTCGACTACTTGGAATGCTGGCTAAATGGGCGCTGGTATGAGCCGCCGATGTCGCTGGATGGCCTGGCCAAGTCATCCAGGGCGAGTGTGTTCCTGCAGTCGGGCCTCAACTACAAGCGCAACATGCTGGCTCGCACCTTCTTTCCGCACAAATTGCTGTCATGGCAAACCTTCGAAGCCATGTCAGACCTGGCCCGCTCAATCCGGGGCAAGATGGTGATCTCGGTCGGTGACCACCTGAGAGTCCAGGAGGTTTTCGCGGGGTTGCGTCTCAAGGAGGTGCCCTTGAGACATACCGTAGGCGGGAACGGCGGTATTGAAGTGAACGAGTTGGTCTACTTCAACTGGTGACCCTGTCCGGAGTCACCAGCCTTTGGCGTCAGTCTTCCAGTGCTCAGGAAAGCCCATGCACTGGAAGTGCGCGGCACCATACCGTTCCTCCATTGAGGCGAGCCTTGCTTTGAAGGTGCCGTTGAATCCTATCGAGCTCAGCAGGACATGAATCACTGTCAACGAGGCATAGACCGTCTTGTTGTCGGTGAATTTGATGCCTTTGAGCTTCAGATTGGTTGGGGAAACCCCAAGTTTTACGTCGATGAATCGGTCGTGGTGGGCTGCCATGTTCCGAAGCACTGTCAATGCATGCAGCCAGCTTTCAAAAACCTCAACCTGTGTAATACCGAATTTTGACGAGATGACTTTCCGATCGGTCGGATCTCTTAGCATTGCGAAGATTTTCGACCAGGTGCCCAGTGTCACGCACTCGCTCATGGCCCAGCTGGGCGGAAGGTAGGGATCGTCGTAACTGTCGTAATAGGCTTTTATGTAAAGCCGGGATGATGCCCGTTCAACCTCGCCCTCAATTTTCGACAGCATTTGCCCGATGCCAATACGTCCTTTCGGGGCAAAAATTTCCATCTTCAGGTACCAGTGCGGGGAGTACTTGAGGCTCAGTAGGTTGCAGATCACGGTGCGCACCGCGACCTCAAGCCTTTCCGCCGACTCCATAATAATGGCGCGGATTTCTCGATCGCACTCATAGCGCTGGCAGATATGCTCGAACGTTGTGTTTGGCAGGAAGTTTTTGGTCGCGGAGTCTTGTAGCTGGTACCAATATCCTTTCAGTCGGAAATGGCCTACATACGCGATGTATTTGAGGGCCATGTCGTCATCGTTGACGATCAGACCTTGAATTTTCAGCTTGGCGAGCAGGGCTTGGGGCGTAAAAGCTGTTTTCGCAAATGGGAGCTTCGTCACGGGCGCCTTCTTGGCCATGCTCAAATTCCAGGCAAAAAAAACTCGCCTTTTGCACGCCTGCTTTGAGGCAGGACCCTACCCGTTGGGCAGGACGTGTGGCGAGTGTGTTGACTTAAGGTTATTCGTCTTTGACATAGTGGTCAATCACTTTGGTGCGTTCTGATCGTCACTTCAGGGCAAAGTGATGTCTAGAACCAATGAAAATGTGCTGTGGCGCAATGCGCCCAGTGGCGCTATACGAACCGCCATTCCCAGGTAAAACTGCTGTTAAAATATACAGTACTGGTCGTTTTTTATGGCACGCGATCTGCCCCCATTCCGGCCTGTGACGCAGGCCGAACTGCGCTACATCTGGAGCCTGCATCCCGAAAGCCGGCGGCTGGTGCTCGAAGTTGAGCGCTACCGCCGTGTGATCGCAGAAATCGACGGCCTGTATAAAACCACTCACCAGGCGTGGCGCGACCACTTTGGCGGAAACCTGACTGCCTTACATCTGCTCCAGCAGGTGATGACCGAGGAGCGTCAGCGCTTACCCGCTGAAGTGGTAGACAGGGATGGACCCGCCCCACGCTCATGCTGATTGTTCAACAATTGTCCATATTTTTCGCGATTAATACGAGATGATGATTAATAGCTGTTTCAGATAAGTGGGTACTTCCACCAATAGCAATGGCTATGACGCACCGAAGGCCATCTTTCAGTATTTCTCTAATGTCCGCATCTTCGCCTGCTCCCATCTTAAAACCTGTCCAGCTACTGTCTTCGGTAGAAATAGTTAGATACTTTCTAAGGCTAGACGCCGAAAAGTGAGTGGAGTCATTAGAAAGCTTGCTGTAGGTCAAGTAGCTGGCCGATAAAGGTCCTAGGCCTGCGATATATTTTACTGTTTCGGCTCTGGTTCTTTTCTCGGTAGCTATTTCGTTTATTTTCACATAGTGAGGGTGTGCTTTATAAATAAGATTATTTTTTATTAATGTATTGGACATTCCTTTTTTTGAGTCTAAGTTTGATTCTTTGAGAAATTTTATAACCTCGCTTGGGTCTTTATCCAATGCAGCGATAAAAAAGCGTTTTCCCATAAGCATCTTGCGAGTACTTCGCTTTCCGTAATCATTCCCCGTTCAATCAAGATCAGAAATCCTTGATAAAGAGATGCTGAACGTATGAGGGTCGTAGTCCATATCGTCTGGGGGTCTAGGGGTGTTACATGTTCACGATTTGACGAAGTGGTTGCCAGAGACTGCAAACATTTGTTTGCTTGGTCGCTAAGGTCGAATAAGTTTTTATTTACGAATTTTATTTCGGGTATAAGCCCCATTGCACTATCAGAAAGAAAACCAAGCTCATCAAATTTAGTCGTCTCTTCGCTGTCGTTTTTCATGGGGTCTTCCATGGGGGACTTACGTAAAGAGATTCTAGATGGCTCCCTTATTAAGTCCAAGCACGAGAGCACGAGAAAAATTCAGCTCGCTATGTAACCCGCTTTGACAAGAAGATCTTGCAGCTTGTCGACCGCACGTTTGAGCTGATGGGCTTCGTCACCGTCTGCAGCGTTGCTCGCAAATTCGAACCAGCCCACGCGCTTCAAGAACTGGGCGAGTACTAAGGTTTCGGCATCGATTAAAAACTCACTTTCAACGCCTGCTGGAGTGGTGATGCTAAGAGTATTGCCGTTCCCGCATTGAACGATTGCGGCTGTGCATCAGCTCTTTCAACAAAGTCAGGCGATGCTTCGACAGGCTGATCTGTTGCGCGATGGTGATGGCATCAGGACGAACGGCCGCACCCTTGGTCCAGTAGTTCCAGAGCACCTCGTCGCACTGCTCCTGGTACTGGATGATCTTGTCCTGCAACTCGGGCGCCACTTTGTTTGGACTGATCGAGTAGATGAGTCGGGCGAGCGGCAGCTGGCCTCCGGAGTAACGACTTGAAGGTGGACGGGGCCGGAGCGTCGTGAGCGCACCGGCTTGGGGCGGCACCAGTCGGGCAGGGTGGGTCTTCACATGGCGCGCGCCGTCGTCCCCCCGCCACGCCTGCGGGCTAAATGTGTCGTTTTTTCTGCAAGCCTGCACCCAGCCCAAACCCGCCAAGGCTGGGGGTTGTGTGCGCGAATGTGGGGTGGAAAAAGCCTGCGGATCCCTGCACGAGTGGTGTAAATGCCAAGGCTTGTCACGGCGGTCTCAGGTGGCGATTTTCAGAGGTGGCTCGGGAAAGGGGTTAGTTTTTCAAAATGGGGGGAGGGGCGTGCTGAAGGGCCCGTATTTGCTGGGGGGGGGCTGGCTAACTTTGAGGGGTTAGTTATGGTTAGGTTGAAGGTTAGTAAATTATAAGTTATTGATATATAAGGAATTTATTTATTGTATTTTTAACATCTATAAAGGTTAGGAAATAACCCAGTGCTAATCAAAACCTAATCTACGGTAGTCGTAGCAAATCCGTGCAGTACAAGACTTTCAGGGTAATCAGTCAAAAACTAACCTTCCTAACCTTCCTAACCTTTTTCCGATGGGTCAACATGAAAAGCCTGAAGCATCTAGGGGGATGGTGCAGGTAGAGGTTCATCTGCTATTTGTGTGTGCAATCACTAACACGGACATCACGACCAACTTCGCTTTCGCCGTGCCAGTATCTGCGGTTGAGGAAAAAACCTATAGCAAATCCCGAAACGCAGAAAATGATGATTCCGGCTATTGCGAAGGCGCCAGTGCCAACAAAGTCGATTACCCGTTCGCCAGAAACCATTGCTCCTGCGCCTAAGCACATCACTGTCACCAGTCGCGTGCCTGTGCCGATGTTGATTCCTGGAGTTGATACTCCGACAAGAAAATAAAATACGTACATCGATATGGAGCCCAGCAGAAGCAGGGCAGACGTGATTGCTCGACCGTAATTAGGGCGTTGGTATGTCATATCCTCAAAACCTACCTCTTTTACGCCCGAGACCCTCGCTTTCACTGCGAAGTCAGGCATACCCGAGCTTACGAGGGTTATTTTGATCTGATCTTTTGGATTCGAAAGAAAGGGTTGGATCTTCAATTTGCCGTCTTCGATCAGAATTTTGGCAGGAATATCCTCTGGATCTGACCCGGTGATCTGAGCTGATATCAGTTTTGAATCGTTTCGTGTGCTCAATATCACGGGCGTTTCAAAATCTGCGCTCGATATAGGTTTCGAGCCGCTGTTTATCAGCATTAACGACGAGATATATGGCGACTCAATTTGGGTGCCGTTTACGGTCACTTGCAGATCTTGGATTTTCGAATCTGGTGGCGCTTGCAGTGTGGAGGAGGAAACGAGGTGAACCGCAAGTGAATGACCATTCAATTCTGCTTGCCAGAGAAAAAAGGGTATGGCCAGTCCGGCGATAGCTACGAAGGTAGTCGTGAAAAACTTCCAGTCGGTTCCCATCCACTTCATGTGTCTTTTCTCCAATCCAGTAGCTAGCCGAATGGGTGTATTGGTTGATTTGCCAGGCGAGAGGCCCGACCACCCGAACACCGAGAGATTGTCGCGCAGAATCTATTACGTGCGTTATTACGTGTAGCGGAAAAACAAAAGGCCCGCATTTCTGCGAGCCTTCGTTTTGTATGGTGCCGGCACCAGGAATCGAACCCGGGACCTACTGATTACAAGTCAGTTGCTCTACCATCTGAGCTATACCGGCGTGTCAGGGCGACGATTATAGCGATTGGTTAGCTTCTGTAAACCCCTGAATTTTGACTATTTTTGTTCTGGCTTCAGGTCAGGTGCGCAGCAGGGTTTTCTTGAGTTTCTGAATGGCTTGCCAGGTTCGACTGTTTTGCATCGCGCGCAGCTGTGCTTCGGCCTGTTCGGCGCGTTGCAGGGCGGCGGCGAGTTGGTGTTCGGCGTCGCTGACGGGGTGGCTGAAGTTGTGGCCTTTGCAGAACTGGAACTCGTCCAGGTTGCACGGCGGGATGTCGAAGGCGGGTTTGAGGTTCAGGTGTTCTTCGGCGAGGTAATAGGTGTTGATGCCGTCGAACAGGATGGAGTGGTAGCCGGCGTCGGTGACGAGGGTTTCCCAGGTCTGGTCGCGGGCCCAGGGGGTTTCGATGAGGATCACCCATGGCCGCCATTGGCTGAAGTCCATGCCGCGCAGGACGGTTTCTTCGTGGCCTTCGACATCGATTTTCAGGAAGTGAATGGCGCGGCCCTGGGCGTGTTCTTCGCAGATGGAGGTCAGGGTGCGGGACTTGATCGTTTGGCTGCGCACGTCCATGCCGGCGTCTTTGTGCAGTTTGGCCATGGCCGGCTCGAGGGTCGAGAGGCCGGTGCCGGCGATGCCGTAGAAGGTCAGGTCGTCAGCGCTTTCCCCGGCCGCGCATTGCAGGTTGGTGTCTTTGGGGCGTTGCTGGCACAGGGCTTCGTAGTAGTTGGGCATCGGTTCGACGTTGATGCCGGTCCAGCCGTTGTCGTAGAACGCCCTGGTGACTGAGTCATGGGTGGGATCGTTTGCCCCGACGTCGATGTAGAAGCCGTTCTCGACGGTTTTGAGGGCGCGCCACAGGCGTATGTCTTCGAAATTCTGTGCGTAAGAAATGAACGTCACTGGCGCATCCTGTCGGAAGAATGTTCTTGTTCATGGCCGCGCTGCCGGCGCCCTTGCGTGTGTGTATATCAAGAGTAATGAAAGGGTGCAATTTCCCCTGTCTGCGGTCCGGGATTAGGCATTTATGTCGTTTTCATTAAATGTTTATGCACAATGTCATTGGTAGCGCACTGGGTTTAGGCCGAATTTGTGGATCCGTTCTCATTTGTCCGCAAATACCTGTTTTTTCGATTTTTTATCCGTGTGTACAAAAAATGAACAGTGTGGATTTAGCCCTGAAACTGGCATGAATATTGGATCCACGATAATTCCATCAACAGAGTTATCCACAGTCCGGATGTGTTTAAGCGCGTTCGGCCAGGAGCAGGAAATTACGCGGCGTGAGCGGGGTTTCGCAGAAGGTGCCGACGCGGACGCTGTAGCCCTGCTCGGCGAGGAAAAGTGCCCGGTCAAGGACCAGCCAAAGCTCCAGTGGGCGTCGGAAAAGTCCGCGTAGTAGTTCAAGGTTGCGCACTTCGGCCAGTCGCTGCCAACCGGCGGCTTCGAGGGCTGGCCAATTTTGCGGGCCGATTGTGGATAACTCTTTGAGTGCGGCCAGGTGATGGCAGTAATCGGCGAAGGGTTTGTCCAGCCAGGCGCTGGGCAGGGAAGGGGTTGGCAGGTACTCGTCCATGCCCCGCAGTTGTCGTTGCAGCAAGTCGAAGCCCAGGCGTCGGGCCATGGAGGTGTCGCGTTGACGTCGCACGCGGGCGCCGGCGGTAACGGTTTCACTCATGGGCAGCGCGAGGTCGTCGAGGGAAAGCTGTAAGCCGGAGCCTTTGGCGGCCGAGGAAATCGGCGAGTATTGGGCAAGACTGATCCGGTTGTAGCAGCACGGCGCAATGGCGAGTTGTTTGCAGCCTGTGGCGCTGGCGAGTTGAATCAGCCGCACATGCAAATCACCGCAGGCGTGAAGCGCGACAGGCGTGTGATTCGCACTCAATAAAGAAGTAGCGTCTGCCGCGAGCACATCCTGTTCGATATGTAGCGCATGCAGGTGATGGCGTTGGCTGAGTGCCTGGCCGCTGGTTACCAGTGCCGGGTCGTATTCCAGGCACGTCAGTTGTTGCCCAGGTTGCAACAGGCGGCGCCCCAGATGTCCCTTGCCCGAGCACCAGTCCAGCCAATGCTTCGGTGCATCGGAAAACTGCAATCGACTGGCGAAGGCTTCGATCTGCTGCCATTTGCGCCCCGGTACATCGACGTTCAATCGATGGCCCACCGCTTCGAGTGCGCGTGCGGGCAATTCATCCACGGCACTCAAGGCAACGGACATCGTTGCCAGGGAAGCAAAGGGTTCCGGTGCATTCAGGAGGGCTGGTTGGTTGTGAGCGTTTTCCGCGTCTTCCAGCGTTCGCTCGCGTAGCCATGCGGCCAGCTCCGGGTAGGACGCTTCCCAGGGAAGTTGCCGATGAGTGAACGGCCGAGGTTTCCACAGTGCCTGATGCTCTGTCAGAAAAGCATCCAGCGCGGTGAAACGGGCGAGCAAGGCCTCGCCCGTCAACACGCCGGCATCAACGCCCTTGGCAGGCATCGACGCGCAACCAGCGCTCCAGCAGCTTGAAACCGCGCACCAGCACATAGGCCATCACCAGGTAGAACATGCCCGCGGCGAAGAAGATCTCCACCGGCAGGTAGGTCCGGGCAATGATGGTGCGGGCCATGCCGGTCAGTTCCAGCAGGGTCACGGTGCTGGCCAGGGCGCTGGCCTTGAGCATCAGGATCACTTCGTTGCTGTAGGCCGGCAGGCCGATGCGCGCGGCGCGCGGCAGGATGATATAGAACAGCGCTTTGGGTCTGGACATGCCCAGCGCCCGTGCCGCTTCGATCTCGCCCGGTGGTATCGCCTGAATGGCGCCCCGCAGGATTTCCGCAATGTAGGCCGCGGTGTGCAAGGTCATGGTCGCCGTGGCGCACCAGAAGGGATCGCGCAGGTACGGCCACATCGAACTGTTACGGATCGCGTCGAACTGCGCCAGGCCGTAGTAGACCAGGAACAGCTGAACCAGCAACGGCGTACCACGGAAAAAGAAGATGTAGCCGTAGGGAAATGCCCGCACCCACCACAGGCGCGACGAGCGGGCGATGCCCAGTGGAATGGCCAGCAGCAAACCGGCGATCACGGCGATGGCGACCAGTTCCAGGGTCAGGGTTGCGCCCTGGGCCAGTTTCGGCAGCCACTTGATGATGACTTCCCAGTTCATTGGGTGCTCCTCGCGAAGCCGCGAGCGGCACGTTTTTCCAGGAAGTGCATGCCGGTCATCGCCAGAACCGTCAGGCTCAGATACATGAACGCGGCCACCATATAGAAGGTGAACGGCTGTTTGGAGACGGTCACGCCGATTTGCGCATGACGCATGATTTCTTCCAGGCCGATCACCGACACCAGCGCGGTGTCTTTCATCAGGATCATGAACAGGTTGCCCAGGCCGGGCAGGGCGATGCGCCACATCTGCGGCATGATCAACTTGGTGAAGATGCGCCATTTCGACAGGCCCAGGGCTACACCGGCTTCGCGATGGCCTTTGGGAATGGCAAGGATCGCGCCGCGAAACACTTCCGTGGCGTAGGCGCCGAAGCACAGGCCCAGCGCGATTACACCGGCGGCGAAGGCATTGAGTTCAAGGTCGGGGTTGCCGAAGAACTCGCCCAGGGCACGCATCAAGTTGACCGTGCCGAAGTAGATCAACAGCACCCAGAGCAATTCCGGGATGCCGCGAACCAGGGTCGAATAAGTGCCGCCAAGCCATTGCAGCGGCTTGTACGGGGAAGTCTTGGCCAAGGCGCCGAGCAGACCGAGTACCAGCCCCAGGCACAGGGCCGAGAGTGCCAGTTTCACAGTCATCAGCGCGCCAGCGGCGAGCGCCGGGCCGAATCCGTAGAGGTCGATAATCATGGATTTCTTTTCAAATCGCGGCAGGCAAGGCCGAGAACCGGCGCCATCAGGCGCCGGTCAGGCAGGTCAGTATCAATAGATGCTGAACGGGAAGTACTTGTCGTTGATCTTCTTGTAGGTGCCGTCAGCGACGATTTCTTTCAGCGCGGAGTTCAGCTTCTCGCGGATCGGGTCCTTCTTGCGCACGGCAATACCGATCTTGTCGCTTTCTTCCACTGGGTCGCCCTTGAACTCGTAGCTACGGCCGGCGTCGCTTTTCAGCCATTCGTAGTTGACGTACTTGTCGGCCAGGATGCCGTCCAGACGACCGGAAGTCAGGTCGAGGTAGGCGTTTTCCTGGGTGTCGTAGAGCTTGATGGTGATGTCGTCACCAAAGTGGTCTTCGAGGAAGGTGCCGGCCAGGGTCGCGCGCTGGGCGCCGATGATCTTGCCTTTGAGCGCCGCCTTGTCGGTTTTGAAGTCGATGTCTTTCTTGGCGATGAACTGCAGCTTGTTGGAGTAGTACGGGTCGGTGAAGTCCACCGCTTGCTTGCGCTCGTCGGTGATCGACATCGAGGAGATCAGGAAGTCGAACTTCTTGGCGTTCAGGGCCGGGATGATGCCGTCCCAGTCGGAGGTCACGACGGTGCACTCGACTTTCATCTTGGCGCACAGGGCGTCGCCGATCTCTTTGTCGAAGCCGACGACATTGCCACTGGCATCTTTATTGTTGAACGGCGGGTAAGCCGCTTCGATGCCCATCTTCAGGGTTTCGGCCATGGCACCGGCGCTGAACGCCAGGGTGACGGCGGCAGCCAGGAAGACCTTTTTGTAGTTCTGCATGTGGGTAGCTCCGTTAGCGGTTGCTGGACATGAATTGTTTGCAGCGCGCCGAAAGCGGGTTTTCAAACACCTGCTGTGGCGATCCTTGCTCTTCTACCAGGCCCTGGTGGAGGAACACCACTTCGCTGGAGACCTGACGGGCGAAGCCCATTTCGTGGGTCACGAGCAGCATGGTGCGGCCTTCTTCGGCTAGCGCGCGGATGACATTAAGTACTTCCTGGACCATTTCCGGGTCAAGCGCCGAGGTGGGCTCGTCGAACAGGATGACCTTGGGCTGCATGGCCAGGGTGCGGGCAATCGCCGCCCGTTGTTGCTGGCCGCCGGACAACTGCGCCGGGTAGGCATGGCGCTTGTCGGCGATACCGACCTTGGCCAGCAGGGCTTCGGCCACTTCGATGGCTTCGGCCTTGCTCTGGCCGAGCACACGGCGCGGGGCTTCGATGATGTTGTCGAGCACGCTCATGTGCGGCCACAGATTAAAGTTTTGAAACACAAAACCGATTTCGCTGCGCAGGCGATTGATCTGCTTGCCGTCGGCGGCCACCAGTTCACCGTTCTTCGCGGCCTTGAGCTTGAGTTCTTCGCCAGCGACCAGGATCTGCCCCTGGTGCGGGTTTTCCAGCAGGTTGATGCACCGCAGGAACGTGGACTTGCCGGAGCCGGAGGAACCCAGGATCGAGATCACATCGCCGTCGCGGGCGGTCAGCGAGATGCCTTTGAGCACCTCCAGCGAACCGTAGCGTTTGTGCAAGTTGCGGATTTCAAGCGCGGGCGTGGCCTCAGCCATGTGCGTTCCTCATATATGTTGCGCTCCTGCTGTTGGCGGCCTTCCTGGCGAGGCGGCCAACCTAGCATAGCGTTTCAATGGCAGCCAACAGCGCTACGGACGGTAAACGGCTGGCGTGTGGCAGGTTGTCGCATCGGCGCAGCAGACTGTCGCCCCATCAACAACCGAACAGCTGTTTGAACCTTGCCTGTCGATAAAAAGCGCGGTGGCTGCCGCAAAAAAAGGCGCGATGTTGCCAGCTTTGACAGGGTGTTGGAAGCGCTATCCGGCCAAATGCACCGCTAGTGCACTTTTAATGTGCGAAGAGCCCTTTTCAGGTGTGTTTCCGGTGCGCTGATTCACCCCACAAAGTGGGTGGCAGGGTAACGTTCTGGCAAAGTGCCAGTAAATTCAATGGGTTGCGATGACTGTCCGGTCAAAGCTAGATCGCCGGGCTAGAGGGTTTTGAAATATTTTGGCGCAATTATTGCGTGCAGAATCCAGAACGCCCCGTTGGCTTCTTTTTACGAGAAGGATCGCCGAACGGGATGCACGCATTCGCTTCTCCTTACAAAGGTAGTTTTAATGAGCAGTACCCAAAGCTCTAATGGCCTCGAACAGGGGCTCAAACCGCGCCACGTGACCATGCTGTCGATTGCCGGGGTTATCGGCGCCGGCTTGTTCGTTGGCTCGGGTCACGCCATCGCCGCTGCAGGTCCGGCTGTTCTGTTGGCTTACGCCGCCGCCGGCATGTTGGTGGTGCTGGTGATGCGCATGCTCGGCGAAATGGCCGTTGCCTCGCCGGACACCGGTTCGTTTTCGACTTACGCCGACCGCGCGATCGGTCACTGGGCCGGTTTCACCATCGGCTGGTTGTACTGGTGGTTCTGGGTGCTGGTGATTCCGCTGGAAGCCAACGCCGCCGCGACCATCCTGCATGCCTGGTTCCCTGGCGTGGACATCTGGGCCTTCGCCCTGGTCATCACGATGCTGCTGACCGTGACCAACCTGTTCAGCGTGAAGAACTATGGTGAATTCGAGTTCTGGTTTGCCCTGATCAAAGTGTTGGCCATCATCGGTTTCATTGTTCTGGGCCTCATGGCGATCTTCGGCTTCCTGCCGGGCAGCCAGGTCAGCGGCGTTTCCCATCTGTTCGACACCCAGGGCTTCCTGCCAAACGGCATGGGCGCGGTGTTGGGTGCCATCCTGACCACCATGTTCTCCTTCATGGGTACTGAGATCGTGACCATCGCGGCCGCGGAATCGAAAGATCCGGGCAAGCAAATCTCCAAGGCCACCAACTCGGTGATCTGGCGGATCGGCTTGTTCTACCTCGTATCGATCTTTATCGTCGTGGCTCTGGTGCCTTGGAACGACCCGGTACTGGCAAGCCTGGGTTCCTACCAGACTGTGCTTGAACGCATGGGCATCCCGAATGCCAAGATAATCGTCGACATCGTGGTGTTGGTCGCCGTGACCAGCTGCCTGAACTCGGCGCTCTACACGTCGTCGCGCATGATGTTTTCCCTGGGCAAACGCGGCGATGCGCCAGCGATGTCCACGCGCACCAACAAAAGTGGCACGCCTTACTGGGCAGTGATGTTGTCCACTGGCGCAGCGTTCCTGGCCACATTCGCCAACTACGTGGCCCCGGCTGCGGTGTTCGAGTTCCTGCTGGCCAGCTCCGGCGCCATCGCATTGCTGGTGTACCTGGTAATTGCGATTTCGCAACTGCGTATGCGTAAGCAGCGTATAGCGCGCGGCGAGAAAATCGCCTTCAGCATGTGGCTGTTCCCGGGCCTGACCTACGCGGTGATCGTCTTCATCGTCGCGGCCCTGACCATCATGCTGTTCCAGGAAGCCCATCGCGTGGAAATCCTCGCGACCGGCTTGCTCAGTGCGCTGGTGGTAGCGGCCGGCTTGCTGGTGGCTCGCCGCCGCAAGCTGGAAAAGCGTGGTGCGGTAGTGCTGAACTGATCCATACCGCGTAATGCAAAAACGGCCGCTGTCAGTGATGACAAGCGGCCGTTTTTGTTTGGGTGTAACCCTTACTCGGCTTTTTCTTCCGGTACTTCCAGCGACTCGCGGTAGACATCCAGTGCAGCGCCGAAATCGGCGATGAACTGCGGCTCGCTCAGCCAGACCTGGGCGGTCTCGCGATCCATGCCGTCGGCCCACATGCGGTAGTCGATCAGCATGTCGGCGGCCAGGTGGGTGGCGGCCATGCCTTCGTCGTCGGCGTTTTCCATGTCCAGCAGTTCTGGATGGTCGATGATGATAAAGGCGAGGTTCGTCAGCAACACCGAGAGCATTTCGCTGCGGCTGGCGGCTTCCGCGTCGCGCATTTTGCTGAACATTGCCAGGGTGTATTCCGGGATCGGCTCGGCAAGGTGGCCAAGGTCATCGTCCAGCGCGGCGGGTTTGCGGCCGTGGATATTGATCTGCTTGGCTTTGGCTTTTGCGCGCTTGGCGCGTTTCTGTTGCTTGTTCAGGGAGGCCATGGGAACTCAGTTCGGTTTCTGTTGGGTTTGCGCGGCAATGGCGTCGGACGCCGCCACGTAGTCGGCCTGGAAGGCCGGTGATTCGATCCACGCCAGGGCGCCGGCTTCGTCGGTTTCGGTCGCCCATTGGCGATACTCGATCAGCGCGGCAAGGATGAAGTCCATCGCGCCTTCTTCGCCTTCCTGCTCATACACCAACTCCAGCAACGGGTCTTCGAGGAAGGTCGTGCACAGGGCTTGCTGGCTGATCTTTTCGGCATCGATCATTTTCTTGAACAGTTCGGTCAGGTCCACCGACTCGAAGTCAATGCGATCGTCGTTCGGGTCCAGTTCCACCGGCGCGGCAGCCCGCTGGGTGCGGTTCTGCTTGGCCTTGGCCTTGGCGCGGGAGGCGCGTTTTTGCTGCTTGTTGGCGGAGGCCATGGGCGTCGTTCCGTGTTCGTTGAAAGGGCAAAAGGCCTAGGGGGCGTTCTCAATTAGTTTTCCCGTCGCGTTGTCGCCTTAAAGCGGGCCAGGCAAGGCGCAGGCCGCTGGGAATGGTTATTCCCTTTCCAAGGCCCGCAACGCAGCCTGGCCCGCTTTAAGGCACAACCCGAAGGGCCGGGCCTGCTGTGGTGCAGGGCTGCGTTGCTCGAAGCTTATTTGGAATGACCAAACCACGCTTCTCGCGCCTTGCCCTGCACCACAGCAGACCCGGCGCGGCGTGAAAACTAATTGAGAACGCCCCCTAACTGCGTGGCACTCGCCGCCCGGGGGTATCGGGGGCCAGTTCGCCGTTTTGCAGCCAGGCCAATGCAATGGGCCATAGTGTGGCTTGGTATGCGCTGCGAAAAAAGGCGAAATGTCCGACTTCTTCTTCGCCGATGTCTTCGGGATGGATGCGCAGGTGAGAGTTTGTGCTGCCAGTGAAGTAGCCGAGCAGGCGCTCGATGGCCTGGACCGTGCCGTAGGGATCGTCGCTAATGCTGATGGCCAGGGTTTGCGCGGTGACACCGGCAAAGGGCAGCTGCCCGGCGGTTTTGCTGATTGTGCGGCTGCTGGAGCGTTTCTCGTAGCGGGCGGTGGAGAGGCTCCAGTCACGGACCACGCCAGCGGGCGTGTCTTCCAACCATCCGAGGCGTTTGCCCGGAAAGTAGCCGTAGATCATCGTCACCAATGGCATCAGCACATGCCACTTGGCGAACATGCGCCAGCGATGGGCCGGCGCATAGTCGCGCCAGTAGGCGAATTGCGCACCGACCGTCACCAGGCGCCGGATCAGGTGCCCGGACGCCCCCAGGCCCGCTGCACAGCCGCCAAAGCTGTGGCCGACTACATCGACAGGCTGCCCAGGGAACTCACGCTGTGCGCGCTTGAGCATCGCCTCGAAATCCAGCGCTCCCCAATCGGTCCACGAGGCTTGAAGCCCCTTGAGCGATGCCGGCCGCGATTCGCCGATGCCGCGGTAGTCATAGGTGATGACATCGAAGCCGTGAGCGAACAGGTAGTCGGCGAAGCGCGAGTAATGGCGACAACGGACCGAGGTGGCGGCATTGATGATCACGACCGGACGAGCGGTGTCCCGAGAAGGGTGTCGCCAGGTGAAGCCACCGAGGATGAAACCGTCCGAGGCGGTTTCCTTGAACGGTTTGCCGGGCGTGGTAATCGGCAGCGGCAACTCGATTTGAGTGGGGGCCGGTGGAGGCGTGTCCTGCAAATTCATCGGCGTCAGTCCTTTGCGGGTAGCTGCCAACGATAGTCTTGATGCCGTTGATGAACAATCCGTTCGCCTCAACGCGGTTGTTGATCGAGCAATCGTTCTTCAAGTGCCGCCCGTTGCCGATCCAGTTCGTTACACAGTTCCTCTTCACTCGGCAGGACAAGCTTGTACTTGCTGGCGAGCAGTTGCTCGTTGCCTTCCAGCACTGAGTAACGCACCACGGATTCATCCTTTTGCGCGCAGAGAATGATGCCGACGGTGGGACTGTCTTGCGCGCCACGTTTGAGGTTGTCGTACATGCTCAAGTACATGTCCATCTGCTCCAGATCCTGATGGGTCAGTTCACCGCGCTTGATAGAGAAGATGACGAAGCACTTGAGCAAGTAGTTGTAGAACACCAGATCGATGCGGAAGTCTTTGCTGCCGATACTGATGCGTTGCTGGCGGGCAATGAATGCGAAGCCCTTTCCCAGTTCCAGAAAGAAGCCTTGCAGTTGTTCGATCAGCGCTTGTTCGATCTCGGTTTCCTGAAGCTTGCCGGCATTGGGTAAGCCAAGAAACTCCAGTACCACCGGATCACGGATGAAATCCCGAGGGCTGGCCTTCATGTTTTGAATGTGGGTTGCGGCCTCCTGCTTGACGCTGCCGCGATCGCGGCTCGCCAGCAGGCGTTCGTAGTACAACGTATTGATCTGGCGCTCCAGCGCTCGGCTTGACCAGTTTTGGGTAACTGATTCGTTCATGTACCAGAGACGAGCGCTGTCGTTGTCGACCCGAAGCAAGCGGCGGTAGTGGGTCCAGCTCAATTCGTGACGCAGTGCGTCACGAATTGGAAAGGCTTGATAGAACAGACGCATATACCGAAGGTTGGAAGCGTCAAATCCCTTTCCGAACTCCGCAGTTAGCACTTTGGCCAAGGTCGACAGTAACTCTTTGCCATACCTGGCCCGTCGCGCGCCGTTCTGTTCGAACTCAACGATGTGCCGGCCAATCTGCCAACAGGTCTGCACTTGAACAGTATCGACCGCCCGAAGCACCTTCTGACGTGCCTGATGGATCAATTTTTCAAGGTTGCCAAGCAGTGATGCCAGATGTGGGTCGTGAGTGTCGTTGGGTGTGAGGGCCGTCATGAGGTCTTCCGCAGCAAGTTGAACAGCAAAAGAGAATGACAAGTGAGCCCCCTTCGAAGATGCCGGGTGTTACTGAGAAGCAGGCAGGAAATACCGGGTTCTCAGGCAGGACAGGTCTAAATCCGGGCGAGGGCTGAGGAACAAATGGCGTAGTACGTTTCGTACTCAAGCCAAATCAATCTAAACCCCTTCCTCCGACTGGAAATCCAAAGAGTGTAACGATTGGGTTCTGCAGAACCCGGGAGTCGTCATCATGAAATACCTCCATACACTCCTGTTACCCCTCACCGCTATAGGCGTGCTGATGTTTCCAGCGATGTCACCTGCCGCCAGCCTTGAGCCAATCGACAGCTCGGGGGTGCAGGTGCAAAGCCAGGAGCAAAACGGCATCACCTACCTGTCCGGCGGTATCGGCGAGGATGAGTCCAAGGCCATCCAGCAGACCACCGGCTATAACCTGCACATGACGTTCTCTGTCGGGACGGGAAATGAATACTCTCCTGACGTGAATGTAGTTATTCAGAAAGCCCCGGGGCAGACCGTGCTGACGCTCAATGACGCCGGTCCGCTGGTTTACGTGAAGCTGCCTGCCGGTAAATACACCGTCATTGCGACGCATCACGGAGAAACACGGCATGACGTTGCCGATGTTGGCAGTGGTGCAGCCCGTAACCTGGTTTTTCACTGGAATGATGCGAGTTAACGGGAGGCTGCAAATCCAGGCGGGGAATCAACCCCTGAATCTTGCAGTTTAGGGGGCTTGGGGGGGGGCGTTTGGGTGTCTTCACTTTCCCGCAGGCATAAAAAAACCCTGAATCTTGCGATTCAGGGTTTTCGGTATTTGGTGCCCAGAGACGGAATCGAACCGCCGACACGGGGATTTTCAATCCCCTGCTCTACCGACTGAGCTATCTGGGCAACGGGGCGCATTAAACGGGTTTTTCAGGGGGGCGTCAAGCAAGTTTTCAAAAAAATTTTAATTATTACCGTCGCTTACGTTCCGACCCCCGATAAATCGGGGTTATTCCGACGGCGGCACGTAGCCTTCGGCCTTGGCGTAATCCTCGCCGGAGAAGTACTTGTCCATCTCGCCCTGAAGATATTTGCGATCTTCGGCGTTCATCATGTTCAGGCGTTTTTCGTTGATCAGCAGGGTCTGGTGCTTCTGCCAGTCGGCCCAGGCCTTTTGCGAGACGTGGTCAAAAATGTCCTGGCCTTTGGCGCCCGGGAACGGAGCACGTTCCAGGCCTGGCAATTCTTCTTTGTACTTGCGGCACATGATGGTGCGGGTCATGACGACTCTCCTGCGTTCAATACGGCGGCCGCGCGTTCGAGCAAGGTTTTGACCGGGGCGGCAAGGCCCAGGCGCGGCGGGGTGGCGAGGTTATACCAGAGCCAGTCAGCCTCGGCCACGTGATGGCCGGACTCCTGGACCTGAACCAGCCAGGGTTCGATGGATAACTGAAAATGGCTGAAGGTGTGCACCAGGCTTGGCAATGCCTGTTGTGTGCCCAGCTCCAGCGAGTGCTGCGATGCCAGATGCGGCAGGTCGTCGAGGTCGTCGAGTTCCGGCAGGCTCCACAAACCGCCCCACAGGCCCGTGGACGGGCGACGGTAAAGCAGGATCGCGCCCTCGCCGTTGGCGAGCATCGGCATCAGCGTGCGTTTCTGCGGGATGGCTTTGCGCGGCTTGGGGATCGGGTAGCGGGTTTCCAGGCCGAGCATGTGTGCCTCACAGCCCTTTTCCAGCGGGCACAGCAGGCAGCTCGGTTTGCTGCGGGTGCAGAGTGTGGCGCCCAGGTCCATCATCGCCTGGGTGTAGGCGTTGACTCGGGTCTGCGGCGTAAAGCGCTCAGCGTTGGCCCAGAGCTGTTTGGCGACCTTCGGCTCGCCGGGGTAGCCCTCTTGTGCGGTAAATCGCGCCAGCACCCGTTTGACGTTGCCGTCGAGGATCGGCGCGCGCAGGCCCATGCTGATGCTGGCAATGGCGCCAGCGGTGGACAGGCCGATCCCCGGCAAGTCAGTAAGTTTTTCAACATCCCGGGGAAACTCGCCGCCGTACTGCTCGACGACGATCTTCGCGGTTTTCTGCAAATTGCGCGCGCGGGTGTAGTAACCCAGGCCCGTCCACAGGTGCAGCACTTCGTCTTCCGGTGCCGCCGCCAGGGCTTCGACCGTTGGCAACGAGGCCATGAACCGGTCGAAGTAGTTCAGCACGGTGCTGACCTGGGTCTGCTGCAACATGATTTCCGAGACCCACACCCGATACGGGGTGATGTCCTGCTGCCAGGGCAAATCGTGCCGGCCGTGGCGGTCGAACCAGTCCAGCACCGCCGTTGAAAACTGCTCGGCTCTCATCGCTTGAACAGCTCCTTGAGCGCGTCTTTGAGTTTCGGGTTGACCTTGTCGCCCCATTTCTCGTCGATTTTTTCGCTGATCCTGTCGCCAGCCAGTTTGGCCGCGACCTGGCTCATGCGGTCGTTATCCAAACGGCAAGCCTTGGCGCCCAGCTCCAGCGGGCCGCGGCAGCGCAGTGGCCACTCGATGCCGACAAACTTGTCGCCGACCTGACAGGCCGGGTCCGGCATGGCACTGGTATCGCCTTCGACGATGATGCCGACGCGGTAGTCCATGCCCAGCACTCGCAGATCGATGTCACCGTCACCGTTGACGGTCATGCCCGGGATGCGCACTTTCAGGTCCGGGTTGCTGGCTACGCCGTTACGGAAAGTCAGGTTACCCTTGAGCTCCTGGAACGGTGTGTCCTTGCCCCGGGGTTCGCCGCTGAGGGTTTTGCGGTTGAGCGTGGCGATGCCTTTGCACAGCTGTTGCTCAAGGTTGGCGTTGAGCAGCACGCCATTGTTGATGACGAAACTGGTGTTGCCGTTGAGGGTTTCGATCAACGCTTTCTGGCTGTTGCCGCTGCCGGTCAGGCTGCTGTTGAGCGTGACCAGGCCTTTGACCGGCGGGTTCTTGCCCTGGCTTTCGAGGATTTTTTCTGCCGGTACCCGGCTGATCTTCGTCTGCAGGTTCAGCGCCGGCACCGGCTGACGCACATCGAGCGTGCCGGTGGTTTCGAAGTTGCCCTCGTACAGGTCGCCGCGCAGGTTGCCCAGCGTCAGCAGGCCGCCCTGGCCGGTGGCCTTGAGCGCGGCGTTATGGATCGGCAGTTTTTGCAGGGTCAACTGGCCGAAGGTCAGGTCGGCGTCCACATCGAGCTTGCTCAAGCGTTCCACGGGTAACAGGCGCTCGCTGCTCCACGCGTCCTTGGTCGGCGCGGGTGGCAACGGAGTACTGCCGGCGCCGGCCATGGCATCGGCTTCGGTGCTGGCGACTTCGGCCTGACGCACTTGTGTCGCGCTATTGGCCTCGGCGGACTTCGGCGCCAGGTAACGGTCGACGTTGAAGGTGTCGGCCTTGAGCACGGCGCGCAGCGATTGTTTTGCGAAGTCTTCGACGGCAATGCGGCCGCTGAAGGTGCTGTCGTCAACTTTCAGGTTGAGGTCGTCGAGCGCGAGGCTGGTGGGTGTTGCTGCCAGACGGCTGACCAGTTCGACCTTGCTCAGGCTGCCTTCGGCCATGGCCGGGAGTTTCTGGCCGATGCTGTCGACAAATTTCGCCAGGTCGAACTGGGCAATCGAGATGCCGCCGCTGACTTGTGGGGTCTTGTCGAGGTCGTTGACCTTCAGTTCGCCCAGTGCCCGCAGTTGGTTGGCGGAGATCTTGATGCCGGTCCACTCGGCGACATTGGCGGCCTTGTCCAGCACCAGTTGGCCCTGGGCGGAGAAGGTCATGGTCTTGCCTTGCAGCGGGTCGCCGGTCACTTCGCCGGACAACCTCATGTCTTCGAGCTGATAGCGCTGCAGTGCGCGTGCGATGCGCACCTCACCGTTGAGCTCGGTACGCACCCGCAATGCGGGCTGGTTGGCTGACAGGAAAGCCGTGAGCTTGAGCGGAATGTTGACTGAGTCGTGAACCGCACCGGTGCTCAACTGAATGCTTTCGGCGCTGAAGCTCTTGCCGGTTCGTTCGTCGGTGTATTCAACCCGTGCGTTGTTCACGGTCAGGCTGTCGATGTCCAGGCGAATCGGCTGCGGCGGCTTTTCCGCCGCGACGCTCGCTTCGGGCGCAGGTTCGCCAGCGGCCGGCGGGGTGCTGGTCGCGTCGGTGCTGGCCACTGCCGGCAGCTTGCCGACGTCTTGCCAATTGCCGTGGCCGTCCTTGTCACGATTCAGGCGCAGGTTCAGGCCCTCGACGCGCACGTCGCTCATCTGCACTTCACGGCGCAGCAGCGGCAGTACGCGCACCGACAGGCCGAGCATCTGCAAATCGGCAAACGGCTCGGTCGGCTTGATCAGGGTCGCCACACTGGCGTCGTGCAGCTCCAGGCCCAGCCACGGGAACAGGCTCCAGCCGATATCGCCATTGAGCGTCAGCTCGATGTGGGCCTTGTCGCGGGCAATCTGGCGAATCTCGTCTTTGTAGTCGTTGGGATCGAAGAGGTGGGTCAGGGCAAAGCCCAGCGCCACAATGATCAGCAACAGCCCGAGAAGTACCAGACCCAGGATTTTGCCGAACGCTTTCATGGGCGAGTCCTTGTAATTAGTCGAATTCAAAATTTAGCCGAGGAGTATAGCGCCCCCGAACAGACGACCGGTCAGTGATCACGCCGGCAATACATCCAGCGGCAGTTTCAGCTTGGCGGCCAGCGCCTGAGCCTCCAGATGCCCGGCAGGCGCCAGCAGGCGCAGGGGCATGCCCGATTGCGCGGCCATTCTCTGGGCTTCGGCAACCAGTCGCTCGGCAACACCACGGCGACGGGTAATTTTTCGCACACATATTTGGGACAAGTGCCAGGCGTCTTGGTGCCTTTGCAAGCGGGCCGCGCCCAGCAGGCGATCATTGAAGCGTCCGGCGATCAGTGTGCCGTCGCGCAAACAGTCCTCGATCAACTGCGCTTCCCCGGAAAACGGCGCGAACAACCAGTCCGGGGCGTCGCGGTAGATCTTCTGCAGATCCTGCCGATCCTGGGCAGTGGCTTGGTTCAGTGGCTCGACAATGATCGGCATGGTGATTCCTTTGAGGTCATGAAGCGATGGAGATCAGATGACGTACAAAACGTGATGTCAGTTTGGTTTTTCTGCCACTTGCAGATGGTAACCTTTGCCCGTTCGTCCGTCCTTCTGCGACCTGTTGTCGCACAACAAGGTGCTCCACCAAAAAACGGTCATGCCTGCGTGCATAAAGGCCGGGAGCGGACTGTGGCTGGCGAACCATACTGATAATTGGGGGATACACAATGACCACGAGCATCACGGCGGACGGCTTCAGTGCCGGCCAGCCTGCGTTCCTGTCCAAGGAGCGGATCATCGCCAAGCCCGGTTTCAACCGTTGGCTGGTGCCACCGGCCGCGTTGGCCATCCACTTGTGCATCGGCATGGCCTACGGCTTTTCGGTGTTCTGGTTGCCGCTGTCCAAGGCGCTGGGCATCACCGCTCCAGTGGCCTGCGCACCCGACATGAGTTTTATCGCACAAGTCTTTTCGTCCCAGTGTGACTGGCCGATCTCGATGCTTGGCTGGATCTACACCCTGTTCTTCATCTTCCTCGGTTGCTCGGCCGCCATCTGGGGTGGCTGGCTGGAACACGCCGGACCGCGCAAGGCGGGGGTTGTATCGGCACTGTGCTGGTGTGGCGGTCTGCTGATTTCGGCGTTGGGGGTGTATACCCACCAGATCTGGCTGATGTGGATCGGCTCCGGGGTCATTGGCGGTATTGGTCTGGGCCTGGGCTACATTTCGCCGGTGTCGACCCTGATCAAATGGTTCCCGGACAAGCGCGGCATGGCGACCGGCATGGCGATCATGGGCTTCGGCGGCGGCGCAATGGTCGGCGCTCCCCTGGCAGCGGCGCTGATGGGGCATTTCGCTTCGCCAGCCAGCGTCGGCGTCTGGCAGAGCTTCCTGATGATGGCCGCGATCTACTTCGTGTTCATGATCGGTGGCGCGCTGTCCTACCGTGTTCCGCCAACCGGCTGGAAGCCAGAAGGCTGGACGGCCCCGGCGAAAAAAGCCTCGAACGCGATGATCACTCATCGTCATGTTCACGTGAATGTGGCCTGGAAGACGCCGCAGTTCCGTCTGGTGTGGCTGGTGCTGTGCCTGAACGTATCGGCTGGTATCGGCATCCTCGGCATGGCGTCGCCGCTGTTGCAGGAAGTGTTCGCTGGCAAGTTGCTGGGCAATGACCTGACCTTCGGTCAGCTGGACGCCTCGCAACTGGCTTCAATCGCCGCCATCGCTGCCGGTTTCACCGGTTTACTGAGCCTGTTCAACATCGGCGGGCGCTTCTTCTGGGCTTCGTTTTCGGATTACCTGGGCCGTAAAAACACTTACTTCGTGTTCTTCGCCCTGGGCTTTGCCCTGTACGGACTGATTCCGAACCTTGGCCACCTGGGCAGCATCGCGCTGTTCGTGGCGGCGTTCTGCATCATTCTGTCGATGTATGGCGGCGGTTTCGCGACTGTTCCGGCGTATCTGGCGGACCTGTTCGGTACGCAAATGGTCGGTGCGATTCACGGTCGTCTGCTGACGGCGTGGGCTGCTGCCGGTGTGCTCGGTCCGGTGCTGGTGAACTACCTGCGTGAATATCAGCTGAGCATCGGCGTCGAGCGTGCGGCGGCTTACGACATCACCCTGTACATCCTCGCCGGCCTGCTAGTGCTGGGGTTCCTGTGCAACCTGCTGGTGCGTCCGGTGGCGGACAAGTACTTCATGACCGACGCCGAACTGGCCGCCGAACAGGCGCTGGGCCATGACAAAGGCGCTGATAGCAGCACTGTGCTGGAGTGGAAAGCCGCGCCGGGCACCAAGCCGCTGGCGATTGCGGCGTGGCTGGTGGTGGGCATTCCGCTGGCGTGGGGTGTGTGGGTGACCCTGCAGAAAACAGCGGTACTGTTTCACTAAGTAAAACGCATAACCCCTTGTGGGAGCGGGCTTGCTCGCGAAGGCGGAATGCCAGTCAACATTAAAGTTGCCTGAAACACCGCTTTCGCGAGCAAGCCCGCTCCCACATTTTGTTTTGTGGTGTGCCAAATGGCTTGTATGGACATGTCTATCGCCGACACCCCCGAATTCACTCCGTCAGGGATATCACCTCGCGTGTTTCTGTTTGGCGCCCGCCCGCCTATAATGGCTGCCTTTTTCGCCCAATGATTTTGCGGAGCTGGTGATGGCCGAACGTAAGGCGTCTGTCGAGCGCGACACTCTGGAAACCCAGATCAAAGCCTCGATCAACCTCGATGGCACCGGAAAGGCCCGATTTGATATCGGTGTTCCTTTTCTTGAGCACATGCTGGACCAGATCGCCCGTCACGGGCTGATCGACCTGGATATTGTCAGCAAGGGCGACCTGCATATCGATGACCACCACACGGTGGAAGACGTCGGTATCACCCTCGGCCAGGCATTTGCCAAAGCTATCGGCGACAAGAAAGGCATCCGTCGCTACGGCCACGCCTACGTGCCGCTCGATGAAGCGCTGTCGCGCGTGGTGATCGACTTCTCCGGTCGCCCAGGCCTGCAGATGCACGTGCCGTACACCCGCGCCACCGTTGGCGGCTTCGACGTTGACCTGTTCCAGGAATTCTTCCAGGGCTTCGTCAACCATGCGCTGGTCAGCCTGCACATCGACAACCTGCGTGGCACCAACACCCACCACCAGATCGAAACCGTGTTCAAGGCTTTCGGCCGCGCCCTGCGCATGGCCGTCGAGCTCGATGACCGCATGGCCGGGCAAATGCCATCGACCAAGGGCGTCCTGTAATGCAGACAGTCGCGGTTATCGATTACGGCATGGGCAACCTGCACTCGGTGGCCAAGGCCCTCGAGCACGTCGGTGCCGGCAAGGTGCTGATCACCAGCGATGCCAACGTGATTCGCGAAGCCGACCGGGTGGTTTTCCCTGGCGTTGGCGCGATTCGCGATTGCATGGCGGAGATCCGTCGCCTCGGCTTCGATTCGCTGGTACGTGAAGTCAGCCAGGACCGTCCGTTCCTTGGCATCTGCGTGGGCATGCAAGCCTTGCTCGACACCAGCGAAGAGAATGACGGTGTCGACTGCATCGGCCTGTTCCCGGGCGCAGTGAAGTTCTTCGGCAAAGACCTGCATGAAGACGGCGAACACCTGAAAGTCCCGCACATGGGCTGGAACGAAGTGAAGCAGAAGGTGAGTCACCCGCTGTGGCACGACATTCCGGACCTGGCGCGGTTCTACTTCGTGCACAGCTACTACATCGCTGCCGCCAACGCGCGGCAGGTAGTGGGTGGCGGTCACTACGGTGTCGATTTCGCCGCGGCGCTGGCCGAAGGCTCGCGTTTCGCCGTGCAGTTCCACCCGGAGAAAAGCCATACCCATGGCCTGCAGTTGCTGCAGAACTTCGCTGCGTGGGACGGTCGCTGGTAAATGGCAATCAAGAAGAAACCGCCGATTCTGACCCTCACTCCCGAGCAGGAGAGCGAGGCCTATCGCAAGATCAAGCGTTTCATGGAAGACCGCTTCGAACTCGACCTCGGCTCGTTCGAGGCGGCGGAGATTCTTGAGCTGTTTACCCGTGAGATTGCTCCGCACTATTACAACAGAGCGATTTTCGATGTGCAGGCGCACCTCAAAGAGAGGTTCGAAAGCATCGAAAGCGACCTGTGGGCGCTCGAGAAAAACTGATTTCCGAGCCAAGCTGAACATTCAAATTTGAAGGTTTGCCAGATGCTGATTATTCCCGCTATCGATCTTAAAGACGGTGCCTGTGTTCGTCTGCGCCAGGGCCGCATGGAAGATTCCACGGTGTTCTCCGATGACCCGGTGAGCATGGCTGCCAAGTGGGTGGAGGGCGGTTGCCGTCGTCTGCATCTGGTCGACCTGAACGGCGCCTTCGAAGGCCAGCCAGTCAACGGCGAAGTGGTCACCGCCATCGCCAAGCGTTATCCGAACCTGCCGATCCAGATCGGCGGCGGTATCCGCTCCCTGGAAACCATCGAACACTACGTGAAAGCGGGCGTGAGCTACGTGATCATCGGCACCAAGGCCGTGAAAGATCCGGCCTTCGTCGCCGAAGCCTGCCGCGCGTTCCCGGGCAAGGTGATCGTTGGCCTGGATGCCAAGGACGGTTTCGTCGCTACCGACGGCTGGGCGGAAATCAGCACCATCCAGGTGATCGACCTGGCCAAGCAGTTCGAAGCCGACGGCGTTTCCGCGATCGTTTATACCGACATCGCCAAAGACGGCATGATGCAGGGCTGCAACGTACCGTTCACCGCCGCACTGGCTGCTGCTACAAAGATCCCGGTGATCGCTTCCGGCGGCATCCACAACCTGGGTGACATCAAGACCCTGCTCGACGCCAAGGCGCCAGGCATCATCGGTGCGATCACAGGCCGTGCGATCTACGAAGGCACTCTCGACGTCGCTGAAGCGCAAGCTTTCTGCGATTCGTACAAAGGCTGAGGACTGATCATGGCGCTGGCTAAACGCATCATCCCTTGCCTGGACGTGGACAACGGCCGGGTGGTCAAGGGTGTGAAATTCGAAAACATCCGCGACGCCGGTGACCCGGTGGAAATTGCCCGTCGTTACGACGAGCAGGGTGCCGACGAGATTACCTTTCTCGACATCACCGCCAGCGTCGATGGCCGCGACACCACGTTGCATACCGTCGAGCGCATGGCCAGCCAGGTGTTCATCCCGCTGACCGTGGGCGGTGGCGTGCGCACCGTGCAGGACATCCGCAATCTGCTCAATGCCGGTGCGGACAAGGTTTCGATCAACACCGCAGCGGTGTTTAACCCGGAGTTCGTCGGCGAAGCCGCGCAGCATTTCGGTTCGCAATGCATCGTGGTGGCCATCGACGCGAAGAAGGTTTCGGGACCTGGCGAAACCCCGCGCTGGGAAATCTTCACCCATGGCGGTCGCAAACCAACCGGCCTCGACGCCGTTGAGTGGGCGAAGAAAATGGAAGGCCTGGGTGCCGGCGAAATTCTGCTGACCAGCATGGACCAGGACGGCATGAAAAACGGTTTCGACCTGGGCGTCACCCGCGCCATCAGCGATGCGCTGGGTATTCCGGTGATCGCCTCCGGCGGTGTCGGCAACCTGCAACACCTGGCCGACGGCATTATCGAAGGCCACGCCAGCGCGGTACTGGCAGCGAGTATTTTCCACTTCGGCGAATACACGGTGCAGGAAGCCAAGGCCTATATGGCCCATCGCGGAATCGTGATGCGTTAAACAAACCGATACAGGCCAGTGGACACCATGGCGTACCCAAGGCACTCTTGGGTACGCCATGGATTTCGGTAGCCAGACATGCTTAAACGCTTTCTTCTCGTTCTCGCCAGTGCTTCTCTGTTGCTCATCAACGGGGCGCACGCTGCCGAAAGCCCCGATACCGACCTGGTGTTGCTGACGGAGAACTTCCCGCCGTACAACATGGCGAAGAACGGCAAGAACTTCGCTCAGGACGAGAACATCAATGGCATCGCCACCGATATCGTCCGCGAGATGTTCAAACGCGCCGACATTACCTACAGCCTGACGCTGCGTTTCCCTTGGGAGCGAATCTACAAACTCACCCTGGAAAAACCCGGTTACGGCGTATTCGTCATGGCGCGGTTGCCGGACCGCGAGAAGCTGTTCAAATGGGTGGGCCCTATCGGCCCGGACGACTGGATCATGCTGGCCAAGGCTGACAGCAAGATCACCCTCGAAACCTTGAATGACGCGCGCAAATACAAGATCGGCGCCTACAAGGGCGACGCCATTGCCGAGACGCTGGCCAAGCAAGGCCTCAACCCGATCGTTGTGCTGCGCGATCAGGACAACGCCAGGAAACTGGTCAACGGTCAGATCGACCTGTGGGCCACCGGTGACCCGGCCGGGCGCTATCTGGCGCGCCAGGAAGGGGTTAACGGGTTGAAAACAGTACTGCGTTTCAACAGTGCCGAACTGTACCTGGCACTGAACAAGGACGTGCCGGACGAGACGGTCGCCAAGCTCCAGGCGGCGCTGGACCAGATGCGCAAGGAAGGTCGGGTGGACGAGATCATGGCGCAGTATCTGTAGGACCCTGCACATATCAATGTGGGAGCGAGCCTGCTCGCGATAACGGTCTGACAGCCAACAGGGATGTTGAATGTGATGACCCCATCGCGAGCAGGCTCGCTCCCACAGTTGTTTGGTGGCGCCCGCGGATTAGCGGTACACCCCATCCTTCCCATGCGCCGCAGTCGCTTGGTTTCCACGCACACTGATCATCTGCCGGATATCAATCCACTCGATTCCCTGAGCTTTCAGCTTGGGCAGCTCGCGCTCCAATACCGCCAGCGTCTGCGGATACGGATGCCCGATCATCACCGCCGAACCCTGCTTGTGCGCGAGGCTGATCGCGGTCTGCAACTGGGTCAGGATCGCCGCTTCAGTACGCTCATCGTCGAGAAACACATCCCGCGAAACGCTCGCCAAACCGATCTTCTGCGCTTGGGCGGCGGCCACGGTCTGGGCGCTGGTGCGGCTGTCGACGAAGAATTTATGCCGGCGCTGCAAATCCGCCATCAACCACGCCATGGCGGCTGGCTGTGCGGTCATGCGGCTGCCCATGTGGTTGTTGATGCCGCTGGTGTACGGGACCATTTCGAACGCGGCGTTCAGGCGTTTTTCCAGCTCCTCGACGGGCAACTCGGGATGCCAGGCGAACGGTCCGGTGGCCGGATCCATGGGCATGTGCAGGATGACGATCTTGCCGGCGCGATGGGCTTCGCGGGCGAATTCGGTGGCGTGGGGCGTGTCGGGCATGATTGCCGTGGTCACCGGGCCGGGCAGGGCGAGCACGCGGCGATCCCGGGGCAGGTTCTGCCCCAGGTCATCGATGATCAGGCTCAGGTAGGCTTTGTGGGGCGTCGATCCGGCGGGTTCTGCGTGAGCAACACCCGCCAGACAACACAATAGACCGATCAGCAACCGCAGAAACATCTCAACGGCCGGACGTGATGCTCAGCCCTTTGAGCAGGCTCAGGGCCTGGGCCAGTTGGTAATCATCGTCCTGTGGCATCGGCTTGGCTTTGCCGCTGGAGTCGGTCGGTTTGTCGGCGCCGCCGTTGCCGTTGCCCAGGTGACCCTGCAAGTCAGCTTCCTTGAAGTAATCGCTGTCCTGTTCGCTGGTGATCTTGGCCTTGCGTACTTCGATATCCGGCACGATGCCCTGGGCCTGGATGGAACGGCCGTTCGGCGTGTAATACAGCGCCGTGGTGATCTTCAATGCGCGCTCGTTGTTAAGCGGCAGAACCGTCTGTACCGAGCCCTTGCCGAAACTGGTGGTGCCCATCAGCACGGCGCGTTTCTGGTCCTGCAGGGCGCCGGCGACAATTTCCGAAGCCGAGGCGCTGCCGCCGTTGATCAGCACGACCATTGGCACGGCTTCGCTTTCGTCCTTGCCGGTGGCAGAGAAACGCAACTCGGAGTTGGCGATGCGGCCCTTGGTGTAAACGATGAGGCCCTTGGTGATGAAGTGGTCGACCACTTCCACCGCTGCCTGCAGCACGCCGCCCGGGTTGTTGCGCAGGTCGAGAATGATGCCCTTGAGCTTCTTGCCGTTGTCCTTGCGCAGCTTGGCCAGGGCCTTGGAGACTTCTTCGCCGGTCTTGACCTGGAACTGGGTGATACGGATGTAGCCGTAGCCCGATTCCAGCAACTGGCTCTTCACGCTCTTCACCTGGATGACGGCGCGGGACAGGGTCACGTCGAACGGCGTGCCGCCGTCGCGTACCAGGGTCAGGGTGATTTTCTGGCCGATCTTGCCGCGCATCTTGTCGACGGCTTCGGTCATGCTCTGGCCGCGAGTCGGCTGGCCGTTGATCTTGACGATGAAGTCGCCGGCCTGAATACCGGCCTTGGAGGCCGGAGTGTCGTCAATGGGCGACACCACCTTGATGAAGCCGTCTTCGGCACCGACTTCGATACCCAGGCCGCCGAATTCCCCGCTGGTGCTTTCCTGCAACTCGGCGAAATCTTCAGGGCCCAGGTAGGCGGAATGCGGGTCGAGGTTGCTGAGCATGCCCTTGATGGCGTTTTCCAGCAGGGTCTTGTCGTCCACCGGTTCGACATAAGCGGCCTTGATCCGGTCCATCACCTCGGCAAAGGTGCGCAACTCATCCAGCGGCAGTGGCGCTTTGGTGGTCGCAGCAGTGCCTGCAGGCGCAACCGCCGGGGCTGGTTGAGCGGCAAACGCCAGAGGCGCGCCGATCACCAGGGCGATCGTCAGGGCCAGCGAGGTAAGGCGGGACAAATGCAGCATGTCGAACGAACTCCTAATGTTGGTGACTCAACGCCTATCCTTGCGCGTGGCACCATTGCGCAGGGTCACTCGGGTGACCCTGCTGACGAATTGCGAAATACAGCGCTGGTGTGTCCTGCCCGCCACTGTTACCGACAGTGGAAATAGGCTCACCGGCTTTTACAACGTCACCGGCAGACTTGAGCAGCGTCTGGTTGTGACCGTACAGACTCAAATAACCATTGCCGTGGTCGAGAATCACCAGCAGCCCGGCGCCGCGCAACCAGTCGGCGAACACCACGCGACCACCGTGTACGGCACGCACCGCACTGCCGGCAGACGCGCCGATCATCACGCCATCCCACTTGGTCCGGGCATCGTCGCCACGGCTTTCACCGTAGCGCGCCAGCAGTCGACCATCGACAGGCCAGGGAAGTTTGCCGCGGGTTGACGCAAACGGACCGCCAAAGGTCTCGCCGGAACTGGAAACCAGTGCGCCAGGTGTCGATCTGACCGGTTTGCGTGGGGCGTCGTCGCTGGCATCTGCCTGCGCCTGGGCCTCACGTAAACGCTTTTTTTCGGCTTCCTGCTGGGCAATCAGCGCTTTTTGCCGCGCTTCTTCTGCCTCACGAGCCTGGCGTGCCAAGGTTTCTTCAATGGTTTTAAGGACTTTAGACAGGTCTGCCTGATCCTGCTCGCGCGTCGCCAGTTTCTGATCGCGAGCCTTTACGTCGTCATTGAGCTTGGCCAGGACTTGCTGGCGCTCCTTGCGGACTTTCTCGAGCTCGTCACGCTGGGTGTCGAGGCTGCTTTGCTGCACCAGCAATTGCGCCTGCTGCATGGCGATGTCTTTCTCGACATTGGACAGTTGGCGCAGGGTTTCGTTGAAATTCTTCAGCTGCTCCAGGCGAGCCTGGCTCAGGTAGTCGTAATAGGTGAGGGTACGGGCGAATCTTTCCGGATTCTGCTGGTTGAGCAGCAACTTGAGGTATTCCTGGCGACCGTTCTGGTAGGCCGCCCGGGCCTGAATGGCGATCAGTCGTTGCTGTTCAATGCGCGCGCTCTGGAGTTTTTTTTTCTCTGCATCGAGGCGCTGCAGCTCGGCTTCGCTTTTCTTCAGCTCTTTTTGCAGGGCTTCGACCTGCTTCTCGAGCTTGCCCATTTCGGTTTCGGTGCCCTTGAGCTCTTTTTGCACACCGGACTTTTCTTCCTGCAGCTTGCCCAGCAGCTTCTTCAGCTCGGCAATGTCCTGACGCGTGGCGTCCAACTGTTGTTGGGTGTCTGCGCGCTCGTCAGCAAAGGCCGGTTGGAGCAGGCATGTCAGAGCTAGGGCTATCAGGACGCGAAGCATAGGGGCGGGCGGCACCAGGGAAAGGGACGGCCTAGTATGCCCGCCATGGGCGGCAAAAAAAATGCCCATTTCTGACTGTGTGATGACTGGAATGAAGTTACCCCTGAAAACACCCCAAAACCACTGTGGGAGCGAGCCTGCTCGCGATGGCGTCCTGACATTCAACGGGTTAGTTGGCTGTCAGATTGCTATCGCGAGCAGGCTCGCTCCCACAGGGTATTGGGGGGCTTGAGCGGCCGGATTACACCAGAATCGAAGTCCCGGTCATTTCCGCCGGTTGTTCAAGGCCCAGCAGCTTCAGCATGGTCGGCGCCACGTCCGCCAGTACGCCGCCTTCGCGGACCTTCAGGTCGCGCTTGCCGACATAGATGAACGGTACCGGCTCGGTGGTGTGCGCGGTGTGCGCCTGGCCGGTGGTTTCATCGGACATTTGCTCGACATTGCCATGGTCAGCGGTGATCAAGGCTTCGCCGCCGACTTTTTCCAGGGCATCGACGATGCGACCTACGCACAGGTCCAGGCATTCAACGGCCTTGACCGCCGCTTCGAACACGCCGCTGTGGCCAACCATGTCGCCGTTGGCGTAGTTGACCACGATCACGTCGTAACGCTGGTTTTCGATCGCATCGACGATGCGGTCGGTGACTTCCGGCGCACTCATTTCCGGTTGCAAGTCATAGGTGGCGACTTTCGGTGACGGAATCAGGATGCGTTCTTCGCCCGGGAACGGTTCTTCGCGGCCGCCGGAGAAGAAGAAGGTCACGTGGGCATATTTTTCGGTTTCAGCGATGCGCAGCTGGGTCTTGCCGTTTTTCGCCAGGTAGTCGCCCAGCACGTTTTCCAGGCTACCGGCGGCGAAGGCCGACGGTGCAGGAATGCTGGCGGCGTATTGGGTCAGCATGACGAAGCCGGCCAGTTTCGGCTGGCGGGCACGCTCGAACTCACTGAAGTTGTCTTCGACGAACACCCGGGTCAGCTCGCGGGCACGGTCGGCGCGGAAGTTCATGAACACCACGGCATCGCCGTCTTCGACTTTTACCGGCTCACCGATGGAGGTGGCTTTGACGAATTCGTCACTCTCACCACGCTCGTAGGCCGCTTGCAGGCCTTCCTGGGCGGTGGCGGCGTTGAATTCGCCCTGGCCATCGACAATCAGGTTGTAGGCCTGGGACACGCGGTCCCAACGATTGTCACGGTCCATGGCGTAGTAGCGACCGATGATGCTGGCGATCCGGCCTTTGCCCAGGGCCTGGAAGGTCGCGTCGAGCAGTTCGATCGATGACTGCGCGCTTTTCGGCGGAGTATCGCGGCCGTCGAGGAAGGCGTGCAGGTAGATGTTCTGGGCGCCGCGCTTGAAGGCCAGTTCGGCCATGGCGACCAGGTGATCCTGGTGGCTATGCACGCCGCCATCGGACAGCAGGCCCATGAAATGCACGGCTTTGCCAGCGGCGACGGCTTTGTCCACGGCAGCGCAGATGGTCGGGTTCTCGAAGAACTCGCCGTCACGGATCGATTTGGTGACGCGCGTGAAGTCCTGATACACCACGCGGCCGGCGCCCAGGTTCATGTGGCCGACTTCGGAGTTGCCCATCTGGCCATCCGGCAGGCCGACGTCCATGCCGCTGCCCGAGATCAGGCCGTTCGGCACGGTGGCCCACAAACGGTCGAGTACGGGCTTTTTGGCCGCATAGATGGCGTTGGATTCGGGGCTGTCACTGTGACCGAAGCCGTCGAGAATCATCAGGACCAAAGGTTTAGGCGTGGTAGTCATGGAATCCACTCGTGGCTGAGGTAATAGGGGTAATGGAAAAGGGAGTCGCAGTTTAAAGCGAAGTTCCGGCCACGTCACCGCCGGACGGGGTTTGGCCCACCATAGTGGCTGTGTATACTGGCCGACATTTTAACGCCCTGGAACCTCCTTCGATGGTTGCTCACCTGATTGAATTCGCCACTAACCACTACATTCTCGTCGGTATCTTCGTCGTACTGCTGGCGTTGCTGATTGCCTATCAAATGCAGGGCGGCGGCCGTAGCCTGAGCACCGGCGAACTGACCGGCCTGGTCAACAAGGACGCCGGCGTCGTGGTTGATATTCGTCCGAGCAAGGATTTCGCCGCCGGTCACATTGTCGGTGCGGTGAACATTCCCCAGGACAAACTGGCCACTCGCGTTGGCGAACTGGAAAAACACAAGGCCAAGACCATCATCCTGGTCGACGCCATGGGCCAGACCGCGGGCACCCACGCCCGCGAATTGATGAAATCCGGCTTCACCGCCGCCAAGCTGTCCGGCGGTATCTCCAGCTGGAAAGCCGACAATCTGCCGTTGGTGAAGTGATATGAGTAGCGTCGTCGTCTATTCCAGCGATTACTGCCCTTACTGCTCACGAGCCAAATACCTGCTCGAGAACAAAGGCGTGGCCTTCGAAGAGATCAAGGTCGATGGCAAGCCGCAGGTGCGTGCTGCGATGGCCCAGAAAGCCGGGCGTACGTCCGTGCCGCAAATCTGGATCGGCAGCACTCACGTGGGCGGTTGTGATGATTTGTTCGCCCTGGACCGCGCCGGCAAGCTCGACGCGCTGCTCAGGGCCTGACGGCAATACCCCAAACAAGCAACCCTAAATGAACACTGGATCAAGAAGGATCTGCGATGACTGACCAACAGAACACTGCTGCGAACGAAGAAGAAACTGCACCGCAATTCTCCTTGCAGCGCATTTATGTGCGTGACCTGTCCTTCGAAGCTCCGAAAAGCCCGGCGATCTTCCGCCAGCAGTGGGAGCCGAGTGTCGCTCTGGATCTGAACACCCGTCAGAAGACGCTGGAAGCTGACTTCCACGAAGTCGTGCTGACCCTTTCGGTTACCGTGAAAAACGCTGACGAAGTGGCGTTCATCGC
This sequence comes from Pseudomonas sp. GL_091, assembly GCF_057837725.1. Taxonomy (NCBI): domain Bacteria; kingdom Pseudomonadati; phylum Pseudomonadota; class Gammaproteobacteria; order Pseudomonadales; family Pseudomonadaceae; genus Pseudomonas; species Pseudomonas sp. GL_091. The sequence continues at coordinate 323,319 of NZ_CM174451.1, forward strand.
TGAAGTGCAACAGGCCGGGATCTTCCTGATCAAGAACCTGGATGACGCTTCGATGAGCCACACCCTGGGTGCGTTCTGCCCGAACATCCTGTTCCCGTACGCTCGCGAAACCCTGGACAGCCTGGTGACCCGCGGTTCGTTCCCGGCACTGATGCTGGCTCCGGTGAACTTCGATGCGCTGTACGCGCAAGAGCTGCAACGCATGCAGGCTGCTGGCGAGACTCCGACCGTTCAGTAAGCTGCGCTGCTAAAAAATCGCGGGCAAGCCCGCTCCCACAGGATTGTGTGAAACCTGTGGGAGCGGGCTTGCCCGCGATTGTTTCTGTCAGGCGAAAATGATTTTGGGGGTTACTTGAAGTCGTTCTGACGCCAGGCTTCGTAAACGGCCACCGCCACGGTATTCGACAGATTCAGGCTGCGGCAGCCCTCGCGCATCGGCAGGCGCAGGCGTTGCTCGCCGGGCAGGGCGTCCAGCACCTCGGCGGGCAAGCCCCGGCTTTCCGGGCCGAACAGGAACGCGTCGCCCGGGGCGAAGCTGGCATCGTGGAACGGCCGCGAGCCCTTGGTGGTGAAGGCGAACAGCCGTGGATGGCCGAGGCTCTCCAGGCAGCTGGCGAGGTCCGCGTGGCGTTGCAGGGTGGCATACTCGTGGTAATCGAGGCCGGCCCGGCGCAGGCGCTTGTCGTCCATCTCGAAACCCAGCGGCTCGATCAAATGCAGGTGGCAGCCACTGTTGGCGCACAGCCTGATAACGTTGCCGGTATTCGGCGGAATTTCTGGTTGGAAAAGGATGACGTGAAACATGCACGGCTCCGAAGGCAAAGATGACGCGCATTCTACGCCGCCAGAAGGCGTGCGTTCGAAACTATTCCTGCGGGTAATGGGCTCGCTGGCGATTGTCGGGGTGATGGTCGGGATGATGATCGGTCGCCTGACCACGCCAGACCCCAGTCAGCTGCAGCAGGTTGAAGTGACGAACGACGGGCTGGTGGTGTGGTTCAACAACGAACCCAAGACCCACGGCGAGATGGTTGATGGCAGTGTCGCGCTGCTGTTTGGCGCCGAGGGCAAGGCGCAGAAAGGTCAGCTCAAGCTCGGCGGCAAGGACGTGAACTGGCGGGTGCGTTTGAGTGATGGGGGGTTGTTGCTGACACTGGTAGCGGCCCGGCCCCTGCAGGGCGAGTGGGCCGGTAGCGAGGTCGATGACCGCTGGCGGCTGGAGATCCATCTCCGGGAGCAATAAAAGAGGGAATCCCCGGCCTGCCTGTACCAAGGTTCCCGAAACGGGAGGCTCGTCGCGAATGCGGTGTGAGCCCGGTGTAAAGAGGGAGCCCCTGACCTGCCTGTATCAAGGGCCCCAAAACTGCTGGGCTCGTCGCGGATGCGGTGTGAGCCCGATGTAAAGAGGGGAATCCCCGGCCTGCCTGTACCAAGGTCCCCGAAACCGGGTAGGTGAACTGATTCACTTGAAAGGGTTACTGCAGGGGGCGTGCCAGGTTTTAACAGACTGGAACAAAAAATCGCTTTGATGCGCTGAAAGCCCCGAAATTCGGGGCTTTCGTGTTTTTTCGAAAGGAATTCGATTGCGAAAGCAGGCGGGGATTCGAAGCAGTTTTTGTGCGCGATTGCGGTTCACGGTGCATTGCGGCGGTGCACTGATAACCCAAAAAGCATCGCGAGCAAGCTCGCTCCCACAGGGTTCGATGGTGCCTGCACGATAGTGAAGACACCGAAAATCCACTGTGGGAGCGAGCTTGCTCGCGATTGGGCCTAACGATCAGCGAAGTACTAAAGGCTGATTAGCCCTCATCCCCCTCATCATCATCCCCGCCATCAACCTTCATCCCCAATTCCTTGATCTTGCGGGTCAGGGTGTTGCGCCCCCAGCCCAGCAAAACGGCGGCATCGCGGCGGCGACCGGCGGTGTGTTTGAGGGCGGTCTCGATCATGATCCGCTCGAAGGCCGGCACGGCGCTGTCGAGCAGGCTCGACTGACCGCGGGCCAGCGCCTGATCAGCCCACTGGCGCAGGGCCTGTTCCCAGTTGGTGACCGGTGCCGAGTCCTGCGGCAGACTCAGCAACTCCGGCGGCAGGTCGCCGATGTGCACTTCGCGACCCGAAGCCATCACCGTGATCCAGCGGCAAGTGTTCTCCAGCTGACGCACGTTGCCGGGCCACGGCAGGTTCTTCAGGTATTCCTCGGTTTCGCTTTTCAGCAGCTTCGGCTCGACTGCCAGCTCCTGGGCAGCGCGGCCGAGGAAGTGCTTGGCCAGGGTCGGGATGTCTTCGCGACGGTCCGACAGGCGCGGGATATGGATGCGGATCACATTGAGGCGATGGAACAAGTCCTCACGGAATTTCCCGGCATGCACCAGGGTTTCCAGATTCTGGTGAGTCGCAGCGATGATGCGCACATCGACCTTCACCGGCACATGGCCGCCGACTCGGTAGAACTCGCCATCGGCCAGTACCCGCAGCAAGCGGGTCTGGGTGTCGGCTGGCATGTCACCGATTTCATCGAGGAACAGTGTGCCGCCATCCGCCTGTTCGAAGCGCCCGCGTCGCAGGTTGGCCGCGCCGGTGAACGCGCCTTTTTCGTGGCCGAACAGTTCGGATTCCATCAGGTCTTTGGGGATCGCCGCCATGTTCAGTGCAATGAACGGTGAAGCCGCCCGCGGACTGTGACGGTGCAAGGCGTGGGCCACCAGTTCTTTACCGGTGCCCGATTCACCATTGATCAGCACGGTGATGTTGGAGTGGCTCAAGCGCCCGATGGCGCGAAACACTTCCTGCATCGCCGGCGCTTCGCCGATGATTTCCGGGGTGCGGGTCAGGGTCGGGGCAACTTCCAGGCCTTGTTGTTCCTGAGCGTGCTGGTTGGCGCGCTTGACCAGGGAAACCGCCTCGTCGACATCGAACGGTTTGGGCAGGTACTCGAAGGCGCCGCCCTGATAGGACGCGACAGCGCTGTCCAGATCGGAGTGCGCGGTCATGATGATCACTGGCAGCCGTGGGTGCTGTTCGCGAATCCGCGCCAGAAGTTCCAGGCCGCTGGCGCCGGGCATGCGGATGTCGGAGATGATCACGTCCGGCTGCTGGCGCGCCAGACGGCTCATCACGCCATCGGCGCTGTCGAAGCTTTGCGTGGTCATGCCTTCCTGTTGCAAGGCTTTTTCCAGGACCCAACGGATAGAACGGTCGTCATCGACGATCCACACGGTTTCACTACGGCTCATGTCGATGTGGCTCCTTGTTCCAGTGGCAGAAAGATCGAGAAGGTGGTGTGGCCGGGGTGGCTGTCACATTCGATCAGGCCCTGGTGCTGGCTGATGATGTTCTGGGTAATGGCCAGGCCCAGCCCGGTACCGTCCGGACGACCGCTGACCATGGGGAAGAAAATGGTTTCCTGAAGTTCAGCAGGGATGCCCGGACCGTTGTCGATGATCTCGATCTTGGTCACCAGGCGATGGCGCACGTGGCCGATGGTGAACTGGCGCATGGCGCGGGTGCGCAGGCTGATGCGGCCCAGGCGCAGTTCGTTCTGGCTGCTGATGGCCTGCATGGCGTTGCGCACGATGTTCAGCACCGCCTGAATCATTTGTTCGCGATCGATCAGGACGTCGGGGATGCTTGGATCGTAGTCGCGCACCAAGGTGATGCAGCCCTGGCTTTCAGCCTCCACCAGATGGCAGACACGCTCCAGCACTTCATGGACATTGCACATGGCCAGCGACGGCAGCTTATTGGAGCCGAGCATGCGATCGACCAGGTTCCGCAGGCGGTCGGCTTCTTCAATGATGACGTTGGTGTAGTCGCGCAGGCTTTCTTCCGGCAGCTCCCGGGCGAGCAATTGTGCCGCGCCGCGAATCCCGCCCAAGGGGTTCTTGATTTCATGGGCAAGGCCGCGCACCAGCATCTTGCTGGTTTCCTGTTTCGACAGCTGTGCTTCTTCTTTGGTGATCCGCAGCAGGCGGTCACGAGGGTGGACTTCGAGCAGCAGCATCGTGTCGCCGTTGCTCAGAATCGGCGTTACCGCGTAGTCGACGGTCAGGGTCTGGCCGGTGAGGGCGGTGAGCATGGCTTCGCGCTTGGTAAACGGATGCGCTTGCTCGACGGCCTGGCGCAACGAGTTCAGTGCCTCGGTCGACTCGGTGAACAACTCACTGATGAACTGCCCATGGCTGCGCTGGCCGCTGATGGCCAGCAGCATCTCCGCCGCCGGGTTCATGTACTCGAGGCGCAGTTCGGCGTCGAGCAGGATGGTGGCGGTGGTGAGGTTATCGAGTAGCAAACGGTGGAGTGCGTCGCTAATGGTCATCGGGACCTCTTTTAGGGCAGAGCATGCGCAAAAAAAACGCTGGTATGGGCAAAATGCAAAAACCAAACCAAGGCTCCGAAAAGAAGCGTTCAGCGCCTGAAACAGGCGTTTGACGCTCGTTTGCGTGGCGCTCTGCCAGCTTTTGCGGGTACTTTCGAACCAAAATGGGTTGGAATGTGAGTACGGTGCAAGCAATTGCACCAATATAGTGCGCAAAGCTGAACGAGGTTAGAAAAGTCGCAGGAAAGGATTTTTTTCTTCGCCGGGTTTGTCGCTGAGTGGGCATTCCGGCCGCTGGCCGTAGTCTTCGAGAGTGCAGGGTTTGATCCTGCGCTTCTGGGCGAGAGACGTGCGCTGCATGTGGAAGGGCTGGTTGGCGGTGCGTTCGACGATGCGCCCCTGTTCGTCGAGGATTTCCACAGAAAGGGTATGGCTGCCGCGATCGATGTTGCTCAACGGGAACACCGGGCTCAGGCCGGGTTCGGCGGTGGGCTGGCCGTCGAGCAGCAACCGGTAGCGGTGACCGGGTTGCAGGGCGGGTTCGTTGGTAGCGCTGACGATGACTTCGCCGGTATTGCTGCGGATGGTTGCGTCGGGTTCCGGGATCAGGATGCGCAGCACCTCATAGTGGAACAGCGCTTGTACTTCGGGGCTGCTCTGGGCATGCAACGGCGCTGCGCTGGTGAGGTTGGCCGCTGTTCGATTGGTCGTTGTCAGCGGTACGCGCTTGGCGTCGCCGGATTTGGGCTGGTCGGTGAAAACCCGATTGCCCTGGGCGTCGACATACATGAAGACCTCTGCCGAGGCGGGCAGGGCGATCAGGCAGGTGATCAGTAGCCACGCCTTCAAGGCTTGTGCACTCGCTGTACGGTGAGTGTCACCGCAGGGCTCTGCTGCACAACGTTTTCACCATCGATCACTTGCACCGCGAGGCGGTGTTCGCCGCGATCGATGTTCACCAGTTGCAGGGTCGGCACGTTGCCTGGCTGGCCGTAGGGCCGACCGTCCAGCAGCAGGCGCAGCAAGTGGGGGCCTTGCAGGCGCGGCTTGATCAGTACGTTTATCGTGAAGGTGCCATTGTTGGCGCGTAACGCTTCTGTAGTGGGCAGGCCGATGAGTTCCAGTTTTTCGTAGGCACCGTGGATTGGCTCGGGGTTATTGCCGGCCAGAGGTTGTGCAGGGGCGCTGGGCGGTTGGCGTTCGATGCTGTTGAGCGGCGGCAAATCAACCGCCCGGGCTTCAACGCCAGCGGGCGGTTGATTGCTGTAGGCGGTATTACCGGCAGCATCGGTGTATTTGTAGATTTGGGCCATCACGGGAAAATTGAAGGACAGCAGTAGAAGTAATAACAGTGGCCGCATTCGGACTCCCTGTGTGAAGCAAAGACTACTCCGCCAATGGAATACCCTCGCTCCCAGCATAGAACACAACAAGTTCTACCGGTTCATCGCCGGTGACTCCGCGATGAGTGATATTGACCATTTCGGCCAGCGCTTCGCCTTGTTTGATGCGCTGGGTCTGGCCGCTGTTCCTGTCTTCGACGGTTAGCTCGCCGGAGAGGATGTAAGCCGCGTTGGGAATCGGATGGGTGTGCCAGGGGAGTTTGCTATTGGCGGGGATCGTGAGTTTGAGCACTGTCAGCTCGGGCGCGGCATCCGGGTAGCGAATGTAAGGTGTGCTATCCCACGACTTGCTGCTTTGAAGCAGGATTTCCCGTTTGATTTCTGCCGATGGGGGTTTTGTGGTGCAGCCTAGAAGGGCGAGGGCGGTGAGAGCGGCCAGTAGCGTCTTGAGTGGGAAAGTTTTCATCATTCCATCCATTGATTGCAGGTAGTGAGCAGGCTACGAGTCATTCAAGTTGGTTGATGCCGGACGATACTGTGTGTGCCCGAGGAGATGTCGGGTTTCATTGTCGGAAGTTGCCCACAAAAAAGGCCTCCCGAAGGAGGCCTCTTTTTGTCACGCCGCGTGTTGCGGCGCTACCGGATCAGCAGCTGTAGTACAGCTCGTATTCCAGTGGGTGTACGAAGGTACGTACCTTGATTTCTTCTTCGCTTTTCAGGGCGATGTAAGCGTCGATGAAGTCGTCGCTGAAAACGCCGCCTTTGGTCAGGAACGCACGACCTTTGTCCAGCTCTTCCAGGGCTTCTTTCAGGCTGCCGCAAACTTGTGGGATCTCTTTGGCCTCTTCAGGCGGCAGGTCGTACAGGTTTTTGTCAGCTGCGTCGCCAGGGTGGATCTTGTTCTGGATGCCGTCCAGGCCAGCCATCAGCAGTGCGGCGAAGCACAGGTACGGGTTGGCAGCTGGATCCGGGAAGCGTGCTTCGATACGGCGGGCTTTCGGGCTCGACACGTAAGGAATACGGATCGAAGCGGAACGGTTGCGAGCCGAGTAGGCCAGCATCACTGGAGCTTCGAAGCCTGGAACCAGACGCTTGTAGGAGTTGGTCGCCGGGTTGGTGAAGCCGTTCAGGGCCTTACCGTGCTTGATGATGCCGCCGATGAAGTACAGGGCGGTATCGGACAGGCCGGCATAGCCTTCGCCTGCGAAGGTGTTCTTGCCATCTTTCCAGATGGACATGTGTACGTGCATACCCGAGCCGTTGTCGCCGTACAGAGGCTTAGGCATGAAGGTCGCGGTGCGGCCGTAGGCATCGGCTACGTTGTGCACGACATACTTCAGGGTTTGGGTTTCGTCGGCTTTCTTCACCAGGGTGTTGAACTTGACGCCGATTTCGTTCTGGCCGGCAGTCGCCACTTCGTGGTGGTGAACTTCGACGGTCAGGCCCATTTCTTCCAGCGCGTTGCACATGGAGGTACGGATTTCGTGGTCGTGGTCGAACGGTGGAACCGGGAAGTAACCGCCTTTGACGCCTGGGCGGTGGCCTTTGTTGCCGCCTTCGATGTCCTGGTCGGACATCCACGAACCTTGTTCAGAGTAGATCTTGAACATGGAGCCGGAAATGTCGGACTTGAACTTCACCTGGTCGAAGATGAAGAACTCTGGCTCTGGACCGGCGTACACAGTGTCACCGATAGCGGTGGCCTTCAGGTACTCTTCGGCGCGCTTGGCGATCGCACGTGGGTCGCGATCGTAGCCTTGCATGCTCGAAGGCTCGATGATGTCGCAGACCAGGATCAGGGTCGGTTCTTCGGTGAACGGATCCAGAACAGCGGTGGAGTCGTCCGGCATCAGGATCATGTCGGAGGCTTCGATGCCTTTCCAGCCAGCGATGGAGGAACCGTCGAACATTTTGCCGACTTCGAAGAAGTCGTCATCCAGCGCATCGCGAGCCGGCATGGTCACGTGGTGCTGAGTGCCTTTGGTGTCCGTGAAGCGCAGATCAATCCACTTGACGTCATGATCTTTGATGAGTTGAACCGACTTCGACATAGTGTCCTCCGGGTGGCTTCGGGCTAGTAATGGATGCCCTTAAATGTGGGTGATGCCGGCGCGAATACTCTGCCAAGGCAACCTGCCTCACAAGGGAGCAAATTGCATGCCAGTGCCCCACCATGGGTTTTTTGCCCCAATTTCACGCCTGTCAGGCGGAAAAGTACCTTAAAGCGGAAAATCACGCCCTACAATGTGGCGTTCATTTCAATAAATGACCTGTTTTGGTGCGCACGAAACCTTCTGCACATTAACTGGTTAAACCTTGAGCAATTTCCGCTATAATCCGCGCCCCCCTTTTTCGGCAGGCCATGCGCGCGCTGTTTCCATGAAATTAATCGTAAAAGTCTTCCCCGAGATCACCATCAAGAGCCGCCCGGTACGGATGCGTTTCATCCGTCAATTGGCCAAGAACATCCGTGCCGTGCTCCGCGATCTGGACCCGGCCGTGGTGGTGAACGGCGTGTGGGACAACCTCGAGCTGGAAACCCGCGTCAGCGACCCCAAGGCCTTGAAGGAGATGGGCGAGCGCCTGAGCTGCATGCCGGGCATCGCGCATTTCCTGCAGATCGATGAATACCCGCTGGGCGACTTCGACGACATCGTTGAAAAGTGCAAGCAGCACTACGGTGATGCACTGGCTGGCAAGATTTTCTCGGTGCGTTGCAAACGCGCCGGTAAGCACCCGTTCAGCTCGATCGATATCGAAAAATATGTCGGCAGCCAGTTGCGCCGTCAGTGTGGTGCCGCCGGGATCGACCTGAAAAAGCCTGAAATCGAAGTACGGATCGAAGTTCGCGACCAACGGTTGTTCGTGATCCACAGCCAGCACAACGGCATCGGCGGATATCCGCTGGGCGCGCTGGAACAGACGCTGGTGCTGATGTCCGGAGGTTTCGACTCCACCGTGGCGGCCTACCAGATCATGCGCCGCGGCCTGATGGCGCATTTCTGCTTCTTCAATCTGGGCGGACGTGCCCACGAACTGGGCGTCATGGAAGTCGCGCATTTCATCTGGAAGAAGTACGGCAGCTCCCAACGCGTGCTATTTGTCAGTGTGCCATTCGAAGAAGTGCTGGGCGAAATTCTCGGCAAAGTCGATAACAGTCATATGGGCGTAGTATTGAAGCGTATGATGTTGCGCGCTTCCTCCCAAATTGCCGATCGACTGCACATCGAGGCGCTGGTCACCGGTGAGGCGATCTCCCAGGTGTCGAGCCAGACGTTGCCGAACCTGTCAGTGATCGATTGCGTGACCGACAAGCTGGTCTTGCGTCCGCTGATCGCCAGCCACAAGCAGGACATCATCGACCTGGCCAACGAAATCGGCACCGCCGATTTCGCCCGGCACATGCCGGAGTACTGCGGGGTCATCTCGGTCAATCCGAAGACCGCGGCCAAGCGCTATCGCGTCGAGCATGAAGAGAAAGAATTCGATATGGCGGTACTCGAGCGTGCGCTCGAAAACGCCAAACTGGTGCCGATCGATCGCGTGATCGATGAACTGGGCCAGGACTTGCAGATTGAAGAAGTCAGCGAAGCGCTGGCCGGTCAGATCGTCATCGACATCCGTCACCCGGATGCCGCTGAAGATGACCCGCTGGAACTTGCTGGCATCGAGGTACAAACGATGCCGTTTTATGCAGTGAACGCTCGTTTCAAGGAACTGGACCCTACTCGCCAGTACCTGCTGTATTGCGACAAAGGCGTGATGAGTCGCCTGCATGCCCACCATTTGCTCAGTGAGGGGCATGCCAATGTGCGCGTTTATCGACCGAGCTAAGTGCCCGGGGCTGTTTGCCTGTGGCCTGCGTCACCGGCCCCCCGATGCCACCGTCAAGCTGTAACGGCTTTCACGGACGCTACTGTTAATCGCTGCCAAGACTTGTCAGCACACCGAATCCTCTGATCGAGATACACAAGTGATCGAAAATCTACGCAACATCGCCATCATTGCCCACGTTGACCATGGTAAGACCACCCTGGTAGACAAACTCCTGCGTCAATCCGGCACCCTGGAGCGCAACGAGCTCAACGACGAGCGCGTGATGGACTCCAACGACCAGGAAAAAGAGCGCGGTATTACCATTCTGGCGAAAAACACCGCCATCAACTGGAACGGCTACCACATCAACATCGTGGACACCCCGGGCCACGCCGACTTCGGCGGCGAAGTTGAACGTGTAATGTCGATGGTCGACTCCGTTCTGCTGCTGGTTGACGCTCAAGACGGCCCTATGCCGCAAACCCGTTTCGTGACCAAGAAGGCTTTCGAAGCCGGCCTGCGTCCAATCGTGGTCATCAACAAGGTTGACCGTCCAGGCGCGCGTCCGGACTGGGTTCTGGACCAGATCTTCGACCTGTTCGACAACCTGGGTGCTACCGAAGAACAGCTGGACTTCAAAGTCGTCTACGCCTCGGCCCTGAACGGTATTGCCGGTCTGGACCACACTGAGATGGCTGAAGACATGACCCCGCTGTACCAGTCGATCGTCGACAACGTACCAGCGCCGAAAGTCGACCGTGACGGTCCGTTCCAGATGCAGATCTCCGCACTGGACTACAACAGCTTCCTGGGTGTGATCGGCGTTGGCCGTATCGCTCGCGGTCGCGTCAAGCCGAACACTCCGGTCGTGGCTATCGACGCTGACGGCAAGAAGCGCAACGGTCGTATCCTGAAGCTGATGGGTCACCACGGCCTGCACCGCATTGACGTTGAAGAAGCTTTGGCTGGCGACATCGTCTGCATCAGTGGCTTCGACCAGCTGTTCATCTCCGACACCCTGTGCGACCCACTGAACGTCGAAGCGATGAAGCCGCTGACCGTTGACGAACCAACCGTTTCCATGACCTTCCAGGTAAACGACTCGCCTTTCTGCGGTAAAGAAGGCAAGTTCGTGACCAGCCGTAACATCAAGGAACGTCTGGACAAGGAACTGCTGTTCAACGTTGCTCTGCGCGTTGAAGAGGGCGACACCGCCGACAAGTTCAAAGTCTCCGGCCGTGGTGAGCTGCATCTCTCGGTACTGATCGAAACCATGCGTCGCGAAGGCTTCGAAATGGGTGTTGGTCGTCCGGAAGTGATCATCCGTATGGTTGATGGCGTCAAGCACGAACCGTACGAAAACGTGACCATCGACCTGCCGGAAGAATCCCAGGGCGCGATCATGGAACAGATCGGTATCCGTAAAGGCGACCTGACCAACATGGTTCCGGATGGCAAGGGCCGTGTGCGCCTTGAGTACAACATCCCGGCCCGTGGTCTGATCGGTTTCCGTAACGAGTTCCTGACCCTGACCTCCGGTGCAGGCATCCTGACCTCGATCTTCGACCGTTACGACACCATGAAGTCCGGTGACATGTCCGGCCGTCAGAACGGCGTGCTGGTATCGGTTGCTACCGGTAAGGCACTGACCTACTCGCTGGAAACCCTGCAGTCGCGTGGCAAGCTGTTCATCGAACACGGCCAGGACATCTATGAAGGTCAAATCGTTGGTCTGAACAGCCGCGACAACGACCTGGGTGTTAACCCAACCAAAGGCAAGAAGCTCGACAACATGCGTGCTTCGGGTAAAGACGAAACCATCGCTCTGGTTCCGCCTGTACGCTTCACTCTGGAGCAAGCTCTGGAATTCGTACAAGAAGACGAGCTGTGTGAAGTCACGCCTAAGTCCATCCGTCTTCGCAAGAAGATCCTGGGCGAAAGCGAGCGTACCCGCGCTGCCAAGAAGTCCGGTAACTAAGTCATTTAGTTAGCTGACAAAAAAACGCCCCCGACCGCAAGGCCGGGGGCGTTTTTGTTTGTCTGCGATTTACTCGATTGCTGTGGCGAGGGGGCTTGTCGGATCGCCGCACCGTCCCGCTCGGCTGCGTAGCAGTCGTAAAATCTTGGGGTCGCTTCGTAACCCAGCGGGAGCAAGCTCCCTCGCCATAGATGATGCAATACGGATCAGAACCGCTCGATACTCCGCGAACTCCGCTCGCGCTCCACTTCCTTGGGCTTGTATGCGCAATACCCCGGCCGCGGGCCGATTTTCGGGTGGTTGCGGCAGGTATCCGGGCGCTTTTCATAAATAGTGCACAGACGGCTCTTACGATCCAGGTACAGGCAATCGTTGTTGCTCATGCGCTGGAGGGTAAAGATTCCTGACTTCTGGTTGAAACGTTCGACCAGACCTTCCTTTTGCAGGCGCTTGGCGATGTTCTTCGGCGGATCGCCGAGCTCGAACTCATCGACCACGCCGATGCGGATCAGATCCTTGATCTTGACCTCGACGGGCAGGGTGCAGCAGCTGGACATGCACGAGCCGCACATCGGGGCAGAGTACTTGGCCCAGGTATCGAGGCGGTCGATCTCTGCGGCAGCGATCAGGTTCGGCTTCATCATCGTTTGTTACCAGCGTGTGCATCAGGGCGCGCGATCATACCGGGACTGGTGGATTTTTGAACAACCTTTCGCCAGATTTTTTCGCAGGCGCTGCAAATAGCCGGAAAATCGGCACGAGCCCTGCATTGATTCAGGCACATGACAACGCAATGTCGATCCAGCTCGTATTCAAAGGAAAAACTGCCGAACCAGAGCCTCTACCGCCTGTCAGACCGTCTAGGCTCAGACAATTCCAAGCTCGCTCGAGGTCCTATCGATGACTCAAGAACCACTTGTTCGCGAAGCAGAGGTGGCCGCATTCCGCGACGCCGTCTTGACCAAACTCACTTATGCAGTGGGTAAAGACCCGGATCACGCCTTCGACCACGACTGGTTCGAAGCCATTGCCCTGGCCGCGCGGGACCACATGGTCGAGCACTGGATGGACCACACGCGGCAGATCTACCGCAAAGGCCAGAAGCGCGTTTATTACCTCTCCCTGGAATTCCTCATCGGCCGGCTGCTGTACGACAGCCTGAGCAACCTCGGCCTGCTCGACGTGGCCCGCGAGGCGCTGACTGAACTCGGCGTCGACCTTGAGCGCATCCGCCTGCTGGAACCCGATGCAGCGCTGGGCAACGGCGGTCTCGGACGTCTGGCGGCGTGTTTCATGGAAAGCATGTCGACCCTCGGCATCGCCGGTCATGGCTACGGCATTCGTTATGAGCACGGTTTGTTTCGTCAGGCCATCGTCGATGGCTGGCAACAGGAGCAGACCGAACACTGGTTGGATTTCGGCAACCCGTGGGAGTTCGAGCGCCCTGAGGTGGTTTACCCGATTGGCTTCGGCGGCGGTGTCGAGACCGTGACCGATGACAGCGGCAAGTCCAGGCAAGTCTGGCACCCGGCGGAAACCGTACGGGCCATTGCGTATGACACGCCGGTGGTCGGTTGGCGCGGGGCAAGCGTCAACACGCTGCGTTTGTGGCGCGCCCGGGCCATGGAAGATCTGCATCTGGAGCGTTTCAACGCCGGCGACCACCTGGGTGCCGTGGCCGAAGTGGCCCGGGCCGAAAGTATCTCCCGGGTGCTGTACCCGGCGGACAGCACCGAGGCCGGCCAGGAATTGCGCCTGCGCCAGGAGTATTTCTTCGTCGCCGCCTCGTTGCAGGATCTGCTGCGCCGCCATCGCAACATGCACACCTCGGTACTGACCCTGGGCGATCACGCGGCGATCCAGCTCAATGACACTCACCCGTCGATTGCCGTCGCCGAACTGATGCGCCAGTTGGTGGACGTCTACGACGTGGCATGGGACGCGGCGTGGCAGGTCACCGTCGATACGTTGTCCTACACCAACCACACGTTGCTGCCGGAAGCGCTGGAAACCTGGCCGGTCGGCTTGATGGAACGCATGCTGCCACGGCACATGCAGATCATTTACCTGATCAACGCCCAGCATATCGACTCCTTGCGGGCCAAAGGCATTCACGACTTCGACGTGCTGCGCGCGGTGTCGCTGATCGAGGAAGACAACGGTCGTCGGGTGCGCATGGGCAACCTGGCGTTTCTCGGATCCCACAGCATCAACGGTGTTTCCGGGCTGCACACGCAGCTGATGCGCCAAACGGTGTTCTCCGAACTGCACAAGCTCTACCCGGAGCGGATCAACAATAAAACCAACGGCATCACCTTCCGCCGCTGGTTGTATCAGGCCAACCCCGAGTTGACCTCGATGCTGGTCGATGCCCTCGGGCCGCAAGTGCTGGATAACCCGGAAGAGCGTTTGCTCGCCCTCGAACCGTTCGCCGAGAAAAATGCATTCCGCAAGGCGTTTGCCGAGCAACGCCTGCATAGCAAGAAAGCCCTGGCGTATCTGATTCATGAGCGGTTGGGCGTGGCGGTCAACCCGGCGGCGATGTTCGACGTGCAGGTCAAGCGGATCCACGAATACAAACGCCAGTTGCTCAACCTGATGCACACCGTGGCGTTGTACCAGGCGATTCGCGCGGAACCTGAAATCGACTGGGTGCCACGGGTGAAGATCTTCGCCGGCAAGGCGGCCGCGAGTTATCACCAGGCCAAACTGATCATCAAGCTGACCAACGACATCGCCCGGGTGGTGAACAATGACCCGACCGTACGCAGCTTGCTCAAAGTGGTGTTCCTGCCCAACTACAACGTCAGCCTGGCGGAGAGCATCATTCCGGCGGCGGATTTGTCCGAGCAGATCTCCACCGCCGGGTTCGAAGCGTCAGGCACCAGCAACATGAAGTTCGGCCTGAACGGCGCGCTGACCATCGGTACCCTGGACGGGGCCAACGTGGAAATGCGCGACCGCATCGGCGCCGAGCACATGTTCATCTTCGGCCTCAGCGCGCAGCAGGTGGAGGCGCGCAAGCAGAACCATGAGTTCAGCGCGGTGCCGGATATTGCCGCGTCCCATCGTCTGAACGATGTGCTGCAAGCGATTCGTGGTGGGGTGTTCTCACCGGATGATCCGTCCCGTTACACCGGGTTGATCGATTCGCTGGTGGACTACGACCGCTTCCTGGTCTGCGCCGACTTCGATTCCTACTGGCACGCGCAGATGCGCGTCGAAGCCCATTGGCACGATTCGAAGGAGTGGTGGCGCTCGGCGGTGTTGAATACATCGCGGATGGGCTGGTTCTCGTCGGACCGGACCATTCGCGAATACGCCACGGAGATCTGGAAGGCATTGGAGTAGTTTTACGCCCGTATTGCCGGGCTTGGTCGATATACTAAGCGTCACCTTCATCCCCTGTGGGAGCAGGCTTGTGGTGCAGATGCAATCTGCTCTCACACTGGATTCCGGGTGTCTGGCCACTAGACTGAACCAGACGCTGTACCACCCGGACTTGCCTCATGATGGGGCCGCTTAGGGATATCGACCATGCAATGGATGTTCATGCTGATAGGGCTGGTGCTCGGCTGGATACTCGACGAGTCATTCAGCGATGCACTGCTGGGCGCGTTACTCGGACTGGGTATCGGCCAGGCTATTGGCATTGCACGTTTAGGGTCTAAGGCAGTGGAGCAGCAGCGCCTGCTGGAACAGGCGCAGGTAGCGCTGCAAGCGGTCGAGCAACGGTTGGCGCTGCTCGAAGCATCGGGCGTCAATTCGCCGGAAACCCGCGAACCACTGGTCTCACCTGAAAGCATCCTCGATGAAGCACCTGCCGCAGCCCAGGAGTTGATCTGGGAACTGCCGCCCGAACTCGAACCGTTCGCCACAGCGGCCACCGAAACCAACCGTTCACAGCCCGCCGATGCCTGGAAGGCCGAGCCGATCGCTCGCCAGACACAACCACCGGCCCCCCCGCGTGGCCCGAACCTCATCGATCGCGCCATCGGCCGCGCCCGCGCCTGGTTGTTCGGCGGCAATACAGTGCTGCGGGTCGGCGTGGTGCTGCTGTTCCTCGGCCTGGCCTTTCTGCTGCGCTATGCCACCGAAGGCGTGGTGGTGCCGGTTGAGTTGCGTTACGCAGGCGTTGCGGCGGCAGCCTTGGGGTTGCTCGGGCTGGGTTGGTGGTTGCGAGCGCGCAACAACAGTTACGCGTTGATCCTGCAAGGCACCGGGATCGCCGTGTTGTACCTGACGGTGTTTGCCGCGATGCGCCTGCATCCGCTGCTCGATCCCTCGGCGGCATTTGGCCTGTTGGTAGCGGTGACGGTCTGTTCGGCAATTCTCGCCCTTACCCAGGACTCCCTGGGGCTTGCCGCCGCTGCCGCACTGGGTGGCTTCGCCGCGCCTATCCTGGCCTCCACCGGTGCCGGCAGCCACGTCGCGCTGTTCAGCTACTTTGCCCTGCTCAACGCCGGCATCTTCGTTATCGCCTGGTTCAAGGCCTGGCGGCTGTTGAATGTCATCGGGCTCAGCGGCACCTTCGGCATCGGTTTCGCCTGGGGCCTGCGCTCCTACTCGCCGGAACTGCTGTGGAGCACCGAGCCGTTCCTGATTTTGTTTTTCCTGATGTACCTGGCCATTGGTCTGCTGTTTGCCCGGCGCAAGCTGCTGGAAATGAGCGATGCACCGGCAGAGGGCAGTCGCGAAGCGCTGCTGCAGTGGTCGGCGCGCAAGGGTGACTACGTCGACGGTACGCTGCTGTTCGGCCCGCCGCTGGTGGGTTTCGGCTTGCAGTTCGCACTGGTACAGCATCTGGAGTTCGCTACGGCGTTCAGTGCCCTGGCGCTGGGCATGATGTACATGGGGCTTGCCCGTTGGCTGATGGCCGGGCGCACGCTGTTGCTGGGGGAAACCTGCCTGGCCCTGGGCGTGATCTTCGCCAGCCTGGCGATTCCGCTGGGGCTCGATGCACGCTGGACGACAGCCGCGTGGGCGGTGGAGGGCGCGGGGATCTTCTGGCTCGGTCTACGCCAGCAAAGGCCCTTGGGTCGGGCTTTTGCCTTGCTCCTGCAACTGGGTTCGGCGCTGGCGTTTCTCAGCGAGCTGCACGACAGCGAGGGCAGCCTGCTCGGCGGCGAGCCGCTAGGTGCGCTGTTACTGGGCGTCGCGTTGCTGTTCAGCTTCTACCAGTTGCGTAAAGCCTTGCCGGAGCAGATCAGGCCTTGGGAGCTCAAAGGCCTGCCAGTCCTGGCGTGCCTCGGGCTGGCGTTTCTCTATTTGCTGGCGCCGTTGTTTTTCTTCAGCCACGGCACGGTGATCAGTTGGGCCCTGGCCGGGGCGCTGACCTTGTTGGTTGGCTTGCGCCTGCCATCGCGCACCTTCGTGTTCACCGCGCTCGCTGTGCAACTGTTGGGTGGCGCGTTGTTCCTGACGACGGGGCCGCTGTTCAGTGAAGGGCTGAGTCCCCTGGCTCATGCTGGATTCTGGGCGCCGCTGGTGCTGGGGCTGGCGGCGATGGTCGGGGCCTGGCGTTTGCAGATTGGTCAATCGCTCGGAGTATTCGAAGGGCTGAGCCTGTTGCGATTGTCCCAGGCATTGCTGGTGTGGGGCGCAGGCTGGTGGGCGTTGGCCTGGGGCATCGAAGTGGTGCATTTTGCGCCGTTGCCGATGCGGGCGACTTTGTTGTTGGGCATCGCTGCCGCGAGTGTGGCGCTGTGGACGGTATTGGCTCTGCGCTTGAAATGGCCGTCACTGGGGGTACTCGGCACGGTGTTGATTCCCGCGGCGGCATTGGTGCTGCTCGCGGCCTGGCACTCGCGTTATCACCCGGCGGCCAACGTCGGCTGGCTGGCGTGGGCCGCCGTGTTCGTGGTGCATTTCATGTCCCTGCGACGCCTGGCGCCCATGCTGCCGGCGCGCGTGACGAGCGTCGCCCATGTGCTCGGCTGTTGGCTGTTGATGGGTGTACTGGCACTGGAGTTGCGTTACGGCTTGCTGGTGTTGTCCGAGCAATACAACGCCTGGCGCTGGTTGGGCTGGGCGATTCTGCCCAGTCTGTATCTGGTGCTGATGGCGGCACCTCGCGCGTGGCCTTGGCCGGTGTCGGCGTATCCGCGCGAATACCGTGTATACGCCGCCGCACCGCTGGCGTTGTTGATGCTCGGCTGGTTCTGGCTGGCGAATGTCGCCAGTGACGGCAACGCCGAGCCACTGCCTTACGTGCCATTGATCAACCCGTTGGAACTGGGCCTGTTGTTCGCGTTGTTCGGCGTCCATGTCTGGTCCCGCAGCGCCATGACACAACTGGCGGTCCGCAAGGATTACGCCGCCAATGCCACGCAAGGGGTCGCAGGTGCCTCGCTGTTCGTGTTCTTTACTGCATTGGTAATGCGCACGGCACACCATTGGAGCGGAGTGCCCTATGAGCTGGATCTGTTGCTGGAGTCGATGCGGGTGCAAGCCGGCCTTTCCATCGTCTGGACCTTGATGGCCCTGAGCCTGATGATCGGCGGCCATTTGCGTCGCCGCCGTGAAGTCTGGCTGATCGGTGCCGCCTTGATCGGTGTGGTCGTGGCCAAGCTGTTCTTTGTCGAATTGAGTAATCGCGGCGGGCTGGCGCGGATCGTGTCGTTTATCGGTGTCGGCGTGTTGCTGCTGGTGGTGGGCTATTTCGCCCCGCTGCCGCCCAAGCGCGCCGAAGCTGAGCCGGATATCGAGAAACCGGTCCCGGAATCCGAAGGAGTGTCGTCTTGAGTCAGAAGCTGAACCTGGGTTGGCTGGGTGCTGTTGCCATGGGTGTGGTGTTGTCGGTGGTTGCTCAGGAAAAACCAGCGGACTTCACCACCCAAGTGCCTTTGTCGGTAACGGGCGAAGGTCCCTGGTATCGCCTTGAACTGCCCCTGAACGTACAACTGAATGCACGCCAGGCTGACCTGAGCGATCTGCGGGTGTTCAACGCCGTGGGCGATGTTCAGGCTTATGCCTTGGCCCGGGAGTCGGCGCAGAGCAATGAAACGCGCACCTTGACCGAGGTGAAATGGTTTCCGTTGTACAACTCGGTGGACGCTACTGAAACCGCGCCGAGCGTACGGGTGCAATCGAGCGCCAACGGCACCTTGGTCGAGGTGCAGCCGTCCAGTCAGCTGGAGGCGGGTGAGGAGGAGTTGCGCGGTTGGTTGCTCGACGCTTCCACGATCAAGGCGCCGTTGCAGCAGTTGATTCTCGACTGGACCAGCGAGCGCGACGGCTTCCAGCGTTTCACCGTCGAAGCCAGCGATGATTTGCAGCATTGGCAGTCCTGGGGCGAAGGGCAGGTGGCGCGCCTGATTTTTTCCGACGAGCGGGTCGAACAGCATGAAATCAACCTGCCGGGCCAGTCGGCGCGCTACTTGCGGTTACTGTGGATCACCCCGCATTCGGCACCGACACTGACTTCGGCGCAACTGCAGAGCGCCAGTACCCGCAGCCTGCCGCTGCCGTTGGTCTGGTCCCAGGGGTTGGCCGGCAGCAGCGTGAAGGCGGGTGAATACACCTGGCAGTTGCCGATGGGGCTGAATGTCGAACGGGTGCAGGTCGAGTTGAGCCAGCCCAACAGCCTGGCGCCAGTGAGCCTGGCCGGCCGGCGCGACAGCAGCCTGCCATGGCAGTCGTTGGGCAGCGGTTTGCTCTATCGCCTGACCCAGAACGGTCAGGACGTGGTGCAAAACCAATTGCAGCTGTCAGGGCAAATCGTCCAGCAATTGAAGCTGACCGTGGACGAACGCGGCGGCGGCCTGGGTGATCAGGCGCCGACGCTGAAGTTTGCCGTGCGCGCCACGCAACTGGTGTTCCTGGCGCGCGGGCCAGGGCCTTACACGCTGGTCGTGGGCAATGCGACGGCGAAGGCGGCGAACTTGCCGCTGTCGACGCTGATTCCGGATTACAGCCCGGCGAAGCTTGCGACCTTGGGCCGGGCCATGGTGGGTGCCGGGGCGGTGGCTATGAAGCCCTCGACAGGCACCACGTCTGCGCCGATCGACACCAACTGGAAGAAATTCGGTTTGTGGGCAGTGTTGTTGCTTTGCGTGGTGTTCCTGGCGGCGATGGCGTTCAGCTTGTTGCGCAAACCACCAGCCAAATCCTGACGAAGGCCAGCGCTGCGCGCCATTCGCGGGCAAGCCCCACAGGAATTGCGCTGTCCTTGTGGGAGCGGGCTTGCCCGTGAATGCGTTCGTTCGGTCACTGAAAATACCGAAATGACCGCAGTTCCCAGGCTCACATCGAGCCCATTTCCAACTACGCTCATCCCCGCGCATGAACTCTCTTCAGCCGATCACGTCTGATAGGAGGAAATGCGCCCCGACTCGCGTTAAACTGCGCGGGTTTTTAGCCCCCCCATTCCACCGGAGCCTTCCATGTCCCGCGTTACCTTGAGTCGCTATTTGATTGAGCAGACCCGCAGCAACAACACTCCTGCCGATCTGCGCTTCCTGATCGAAGTGGTGGCGCGTGCCTGCAAGGAGATCAACCACGCCGTGTCCAAAGGCGCCCTGGGTGGCGTTCTGGGCAGCATGGGCACTGAAAACGTCCAGGGCGAAGTACAGAAGAAGCTCGACGTGATCTCCAACGAAATCCTGCTCGAAGCCAACGAATGGGGCGGTCACCTGGCCGGCATGGCGTCCGAAGAAATGGACAACGCCTACCAGATCCCGGGCAAATACCCGAAAGGCGCGTACCTGCTGGTATTCGACCCGCTGGACGGTTCGTCGAACATCGACATCAATGCCCCGGTCGGTACCATCTTCTCGGTACTGCGTTGCCCGAACGAATACCTGAGCCAGAACGAGCCCTTGAATGAAAAGGCTTTCCTGCAGCCAGGTACCCAGCAAGTGGCCGCCGGTTATGCGATCTACGGTCCGCAGACCATGCTGATCCTGACCCTGGGCGACGGCGTGAAAGGCTTCACCCTTGACCGTGAAATGGGCAGCTTCGTATTGACCCACGAAAACATCACCATTCCTGAAACCACCCAGGAATTCGCCATCAACGCGTCCAACCAGCGTCACTGGGAAGCACCGGTACAGCGCTACGTCGGCGAATTGCTGGCAGGCGATGAAGGCCCGCTGAAAAAGAACTACAACATGCGCTGGGTCGCCGCGATGGTGGCAGACGTGCACCGCATCCTGACCCGCGGCGGTCTGTTCATGTACCCACGCGATAGCCGCGAGCCGTCGAAGCCGGGCAAACTGCGCCTGATGTACGAAGCCAACCCGATGTCGTTCCTGGTGGAGCAAGCGGGCGGCGCGTCCACCAACGGCCACCAGCGCATCCTCGACATCCAGCCGGAAGGCCTGCACCAGCGTGTTGCGGTGTTCCTCGGCTCGAAAGAAGAAGTTGCCCGCGTCACGGCTTACCACAAGGAATAAACCATGACCGCGCCCTGGCAGTCGTTGCTTGATTGGTGGTTCGGGAGTTCCGGGTCAGCGAGGGAAGTGGCGGCGCAGAAGGGCAAGTTATGGTTTGGCAAGCGCGACAGCCAGGACCTCGAAGCGCGCGAGCGTTTCGGGGACCAGGCCGAGCAGGCACTGGCCGGCGGATTGACCGAGTGGATGCAACGTCCCGAAGGTTGGCTGGCGCTGGTGCTGTTGCTCGATCAAATCCCGCGAATGATCTTTCGCGATACTCCCGAAGCCTTTGCAGGCGATCTTCGTGCGCAAAAGCTGGTGGCCCAAGGCATTGCTGCGGATTTCGATCGGCAGTTGCTGCCGATTCAGCGGGTGTTCATCTACCTGGTGTTCGAGCACAGCGAGAACCTCGCGGTGCAGAACGAAGGCGTCTCGCGCTATATCGAACTGGTGGCGCAGCAGCCGGAGACTGATCGGGCGCTGTTCAGCGATTACCTGGACTATGCCGAGCGGCATCAGAGGGTGATTGCGCAGTTTGGGCGGTTTCCGCATCGCAATGCGGTGTTGGGAAGGGAGTCTACGGCTGAGGAACTCGAGTTTCTGACGAAGCCGGGCTCTCGGTTCTAATTCGTTGTAGCTGATACCGCCATCGCGAGCAGGCTCGCGATGAGGCCGGTGAGCGCGCCTTAGATCCTGAAACTACCCACCAACTGCTTCAACCGCGCCGCCTGCTGCTCAAGATCGGCACACGCACGCAAGGTCGACTGCAGGTTCTCCACACCTTCCTGGTTCAGCGTGTTGATCTCGGTAATGTCGACGTTGATCGACTCCACCACCGCCGTTTGCTCTTCAGTGGCGGTGGCGACCGACTGGTTCATGCCATCGATCTCGCCGATGCGCTGGGTCACGCTGCCCAAGCGTTCGCCTGCCTGGTTGGCGATGCCGACGCTGCTTTCGCTCTGGCGCTGGCTGTCGGTCATGATGCCCACCGCTGCCCGGGCGCCGACTTGCAGCTCTTCGATCATCGTCTGCACTTGCTGCGCCGAGTCCTGGGTGCGGTGAGCGAGGTTGCGCACCTCATCGGCCACCACGGCAAAACCACGGCCGGCCTCGCCAGCGCGGGCCGCTTCGATGGCGGCGTTCAGGGCCAGCAGGTTGGTTTGCTGGGAGATGCTGGTGATCACTTCCAGAATCTGCCCGATGTTGACCGTGTTGCTGTTGAGGGTTTCGATGTTGCCGCACGAATCGCTGATCTTGGCCGACAGCTGCTGCATCGCCGCGATGGTTTTATCCACCACCTGTTGGCCGTCTTCGGCCAGGCTGCGGGCATCACTGGAATGTTGCGAGGCGAGGGCGGCGTTCTGGGCGATTTCCTGGGCGGCGGCGCCGAGCTGGTTGATCGCCGCCGCCACGCTGCTGGTGCGCGAGGCTTGCTGGTCGGAGTTGAACATCGACGAGTTCGAGGCGGCCACCACACGCAGCGCCACCTCGTTGACCTGGCCGGTGGCCGAGGACACTTCGATGATCGAGGTGTGAATGCGCTCGACGAAGCGGTTGAACGACAGCCCCAGCGCGCCGAATTCGTCGTGGCCGTGAATGGTCAGGCGTTTGGTCAGGTCACCTTCGCCTTCGGCGATGTCGTGCATGGCGCGACCCATGGTCAGCAGTGGCTGCATCAACAGGCTGATCAGCATGCCCAGCAGGACGATGATGATCACCACGGCAATCACCATGGCGATGATCGCCGAGGTGCGGAATTCGCTGAGCATCGAGAACGCGGTGTCCTGGTCGAGCACCAGCGCCACGTACCAGTCCGCCGACGGCACGCCGTTGACGTGGGTGAAGGAGATGAACTGGCGCTTGCCGTCGATTTCGACTTCTTTCATGCCCGGGCTGACTTTCGGCGCACCGTTGGGGTAGGCCTCGGTCAGGTTCTTGAGTACCAGCTTGCTGTCCGGATGAATCAGGATCTTGCCGTCGGCACCGACGATGAACGCATGGCCGTGACCGCCGAAGTTCAGCGAATTGATGATCGCACTGACGCTGGACAGGTCAATGTCGGCGCCGGCGACACCGATCATCTGGCCCTGGAGCTGCACCGGGGTGGCCACGGTGATCACCAGTTTGCCGGAGGAGGCGGCGATGTACGGTTCGGTGACGATGGTCTGTTGCGCGCTGTTGGCCGCCTTGTACCAGCCACGGGCGCGTGGGTCGTAGTCCGCCGCGCGGTTGCCCGCCGGGACCGAGAACATCACGCCGTCGGCGCCACCGAAGTAGCTCAGCTGGAAGTTGCCGGTGTAGGCGGGCAGGTCGATGATTCGCTTCAGGCTGGCGGGAGCATTGCCATCGGCGGTGATCTGTTGGGCCATCGACTGCAGCAGTTGCATGCGGCTTTCCAGCCAGGTCTGGATGTTGCTGGTAGTCAGGCTGCCGAGCTCCTGCATCGAGGCTTCGGTGTTGTTGCGCAAGGTTTCGCGCTGGCGATAGTCGTTGAACAGGATGAAACAAGCGAATGCGACGGCCACCACGAGGGCGGCAGCCAGCAATATCTTGTGGCTGAACTTCATGTTTCTGGTCATGGATGAGCTACCGCAGAGGGGCTGTTCTACAAAATGGGGGAGCAAATGCCACCGACGTGGCTTTGCGTTGCATTTATGTCGACTGAACGGCGCCAAAGATTAGGCGGATTCTCTGAAAAGCGACGAAATGCCCGGTAAACAGACAAAGTGGCTGATTTTCGGCAAAAGGTAGACGAGTGGCCCGATAAATAGCCTGTCGGGCAGGGAACCTGACAGGGGTTTTCTCTTCTAAGCTTCAGCTTGGCAGCCATGCCAATCCCCTACGCCCCCGGAGTTTCACCATGTCGTTGCGTTCCATCGCCCTGCTTTCGTTCTGCGTATTGCTCGCTGCCTGCAGCAAGGTCAATCAGGAAAACTACTCGAAGCTCTCCGCCGGCATGGCCAAGGCCGATGTGGAGACCCTGTTGGGCAAACCCGCCGATTGTTCAGGCGCGCTCGGTATGTCCAGTTGCACCTGGGGCGACAAGAACAGCTTTATCAGCGTGCAGTTCGCCGGTGACAAAGTGCTGATGTTTTCCGGCCAAGGCCTGAAGTAAACCGGGGCGTTTGCCCGCGGGAGAAAAATAATGAAGCGGTTACTGATCATCCTTTTTGCCGGCCTGGTGTTGGCCGGCTGTGCCACGTCTGGCCAGGACCCATTGGCCCCCAACACGGTCAAAAGCGTCAACCTCAAGCGCTACCAGGGCACCTGGTACGAACTGGCTCGCATGCCGATGTACTTCCAGCGCGACTGCGCGCAGTCCGAAGCCCATTACACGCTCAAGCCTGATGGCAATGTCGCGGTGTTGAACCGCTGCCTGACGGCGCAGTGGCAATGGGAAGAGGTCAAGGGCACGGCTTATCCTCAGGTGCCCGGCAAGAACGACAAGCTGTGGGTCGAGTTCGATACCTGGTTCTCCAGGCTGATCCCGGGTACGGCGAAGGGCGAATACTGGGTGCTGTACGTCAGCGATGACTACAAGACCGCCATTGTCGGTGACCCGAGCCGGAAGTATTTGTGGCTGTTGTCGCGCACGCCGACCGTGAATGGTGTGGTGCGTGAGGAGCTGCTGAGCAAGGCGCGTCAGCAGGGTTACGACACCACGCGGCTGATCTGGCGGGCGTCGGAACAGCAGATGGCCGAGACCTCGAACTAACAACGCATGACCCTGTAGGAGCGAGCCTGCTCGCGATGGAGTATCAGACACAACGATGTCGACTGACACACCATCGCGAGCAGGCTCGCTCCTACAGGGTTTTTGCGTTAGTTCAGAAGTTCGCGCAGGACTTGAGTGAAGGCGCGGCTGCTTTCTTCCTCGTCAGCATGCCGCCCGTCACGCACCACCCACTGACCATTGACCAGCACATCCCGCACCTGGCGATCGCCGCCAGCAAACAACCAGCGGTTGAGAATCCCGTCGCCGTTGGCCGTTGCCAGGTACGGATCGTTGCCGTCGAGCACCAGCCAGTCGGCGCGCTTGCCGACTTCCAGGGCGCCAATCGGCTGGCCCAGTGCCTGGGCGCCGCCATCCAGCGCGGCATCAAACAGCGTGCGCCCGACCATTGGCTGGTCCGCGCCATACAAGCGGTTACGCCGCTGGTCACGCAGACGCTGGCCGTATTCCAGCCAGCGCAATTCTTCCACCACGCTCAACGACACATGGCTGTCGGAACCGATGCCCATGCGGCCGCCCTGGGCGAGGAAATCCACCGCCGGGAAAATCCCGTCGCCCAGGTTGGCTTCGGTGGTCAGGCACAGGCCGGCAATGGCGCGACTCTTGGCCATCGACGTGACTTCTTCCGGGTTGGCGTGGGTCGCGTGGACCAGGCACCAGCGCTGATCGACGTCGATGTTTTCGTACAGCCATTGCAGCGGACGACGACCGCTCCAGGTCAGGCAGTCGTCGACTTCCTTCTGCTGCTCGGCGATGTGGATGTGCACCGGGCATTGCTTGTCGCTGGCTGCCAGCACTTCGCTGATCTGCTGCGGCGTGACAGCGCGCAGCGAGTGGAAACACAGGCCCAGGGCTTGCGCCGGTTGCTGCGCCAGCACCGGTTGCAGGCGCGATTGCAGCTTGAGGTAGTTTTCGGTGCTGTTGATGAAGCGGCGCTGGCCTTCGTTCGGCGTTTGACCGCCGAAACCGGAGTGGCTGTAAAGCACCGGCAGCAGGGTCAGCCCGATACCCGCGGAACCCGCGGCCTGGCTGATACGCAGGGCCAGTTCGGCCGGGTCGGCATAAGGTCGGCCGTTAATGTCATGGTGTACGTAATGAAATTCCGCCACCGATGTGTAACCGGCCTTGAGCATTTCGATGTACAGCTGACGAGCGATGACACCGAGTTGTTCCGGGCTGATTTTTCCGACGAGGCGATACATCAGGTCGCGCCAGGTCCAGAAACTGTCGTTCGGATTGCCCGCCACTTCCGCCAGCCCGGCCATGGCCCGCTGGAAGGCGTGGGAGTGCAGGTTCGGCATGCCAGGCAGCAGCGGACCGCTTAACCGTTCGGCGCCATCAGCGTTGGAATCGGCCTGAATATGGGTCAATACGCCGTCGGCGTTGACCTCAAGACGTACATTGTTGGCCCATCCACTAGGCAGCAGCACGCGTTCGGCAAAGAAGGCGGACATGGTTCAGCACCCCATCGTGTGTTATTTGTATATACATATACAGACGTTTGCCTGCCCGGTAAACTCCGGCAAGCTAGTGACATCAATCAAATGACCAAGGATTAACCGTGCCGACTCCGCCTCCAGTCTCTCCGTTGGCCGCGAACATGGGCGACAGTCCGGCGCCCTTGTACGCCCGCGTCAAACAAATGATCACCCAGCAAATCGACAGTGGAAACTGGCCGCCGCACTATCGTGTGCCGTCGGAAAGCGAACTGGTCAGCCAGTTGGGCTTCAGCCGCATGACCATCAATCGCGCTCTGCGCGAGATGACTGCCGATGGCCTGCTGGTGCGCATGCAAGGCGTCGGCACGTTCGTCGCCGAGCCGAAAAGCCAGTCTGCCCTGTTCGAAGTGCACAACATCGCCGATGAAATCGCCTCTCGCGGCCATCGCCACACCTGCAAGGTCATCACCCTTGAAGAAGAGGCCGCCGGCTCCGAGCGCGCCCTGGCCTTGGACATGCGCGAAGGGCAGAAGGTGTTCCACTCGCTGATCGTGCATTTCGAAAACGATATTCCGGTGCAAATCGAAGACCGTTTCGTCAATGCGCTGGTGGCACCGGACTACCTCAAACAGGACTTCACCCTGCAAACGCCCTACGCCTACCTGAACCAGGTTGCGCCGCTGACCGAAGGCGAGCACGTGGTCGAGGCGATACTGGCCGAGTCGTCCGAATGCAAATTGCTACAGATTGAAAAGGGCGAGCCGTGCCTGCTGATCCGTCGCCGCACCTGGTCCGGTCGTCAGCCAGTGACTGCTGCTCGCTTGATCCACCCCGGTTCCCGTCATCGTCTGGAAGGTCGGTTTCATAAATAGAGAGCCATAAATGAGCAGTCTGAAAGTTTTACGTGCGGTCGATTACCCACGCATGCCGTGGAAAAACGGCGGCGGCAGCACCGAAGAAATCACTCGCGATGCCGGCACCGGCCTGGATGGCTTTGGCTGGCGCCTGTCGATTGCCGACATTGGCGAATCGGGTGGTTTTTCCACCTTCGCCGGTTACGAGCGAGTGATCACCGTTTTGCAGGGCGATGGTATGAACCTGACGGTGGATGGCCAGGACACGCGGCCACTATTACCGCTGGACCCGTTTGCCTTCAGTGGAGAAAGCAAGGTTTCCTGCACATTGCTCGGCGGTCCGATTCGCGATTTCAACCTGATTTACGCGCCGCAGCGTTACGCTGCGCGGTTGCAGTGGTTGAGTGGCGAGCAGCGGTTCTTCAGCTCGGCGGGTACGGTGTTGGTGTTCAGCATCAGCGATGCGCTGGAAGTGGTGGTCGGTAATGGCGCTTCGAAGCTTAGTCGGCATGATTGTCTGCAACTCGACAGTAACACTGGCCTGCTGGAAATCTCCGTTAATAGCCCATGCTGCGTGATTGAACTGTCCGCACGCTGATTCCCAGACCAATGAGCCTCTCTGTGGCGAGGGGGCTTGCCCCCGTTGGGCCGCGAAGCGGCCCCAATGCCTGCAACTGAGTTCCTCAGGCACAACGAATTAGATAATTTTGCGACTGCTTCGCAGTCGAACGGGGCGGTGCGGCGGTCCGACAAGCCCCCTCGCCACAAAAAAGCAGTAACTCTTCGTTTCCCATCGCGCACCACTTTGTTACCGAACGCCCCAGTGTGGCGCAAAACCACGCTCCAGTAACAACATCCCACCGCCACAAAAAAATCCCCGCGAAAAATTTCATCTACGCCAGAACCCTTGTTCCATGGGCTCTCCAGCCTTTTCAGAATTTTTCTTGAATGCTCATCCAACAAGTTGGCCGCTTGATTGCATATGCTTGTATGTACAAGTAAAGACGTATGTGTATGAGTCACGAGGACTCAACCATCGTCCACTGATTCGCCGGTGTGCATTGATGCCCATTGGCTTGCTCGCCCACTGCCTGGGTTGGTTTGGATTGATTGCTGAGGAGTCTTTTTCGTGACTGACATTAAACCTACTAAGTTTCGTGACGTTGAAATCCGTGCCGCACGCGGTAACAAGCTGACCGCCAAGAGCTGGCTGACCGAAGCGCCGCTGCGCATGCTGATGAACAACCTCGACCCGGAAGTCGCCGAGAACCCTAAAGAACTGGTGGTTTACGGTGGTATCGGTCGCGCTGCACGTAACTGGGAATGCTACGACAAGATCGTCGAAAGCCTGACCAACCTGAACGACGACGAGACCCTGCTGGTGCAATCCGGCAAGCCGGTCGGCGTGTTCAAGACCCACAGCAATGCCCCGCGCGTACTGATCGCCAACTCCAACCTGGTTCCACACTGGGCGAGCTGGGAACACTTCAACGAACTGGACGCCAAAGGCCTGGCCATGTACGGCCAGATGACCGCCGGCAGCTGGATCTACATCGGCAGCCAGGGCATCGTCCAGGGCACCTACGAAACCTTCGTCGAAGCCGGTCGCCAACACTACAACGATGACCTGAAAGGTCGTTGGGTCCTGACTGCAGGCCTCGGTGGCATGGGCGGCGCCCAGCCTCTGGCCGCGACCTTGGCCGGTGCTTGCTCGCTCAACATCGAATGCCAACAGGTCAGCATCGATTTCCGTCTGAAAAGCCGTTATGTCGACGAGCAAGCTACCGACCTCGACGACGCTCTGGCCCGCATCGCCAAATACACCAAAGAAGGCAAGGCGATTTCCATCGCGCTGCTGGGCAACGCGGCTGAAATCCTTCCAGAACTGGTCAAGCGTGGCGTGCGCCCGGACATGGTCACCGACCAGACCAGCGCCCACGACCCGCTCAACGGCTACCTGCCGGCCGGCTGGACCTGGGACCAGTACCGCGCTCGCGCCAAGACTGAACCTGCCGCTGTGATCAAGGCCGCCAAGCAATCGATGGCCGTGCACGTCAAAGCGATGTTGGACTTCCAGAAAATGGGCGTACCGACCTTCGACTACGGCAACAACATCCGTCAGATGGCCCAGGAAGAAGGCGTGGAAAACGCATTCGACTTCCCGGGCTTCGTACCGGCCTACATCCGTCCGCTGTTCTGCCGTGGCATCGGCCCGTTCCGTTGGGCTGCACTGTCGGGCAACGCTGAAGACATCTACAAGACCGACGCCAAGGTCAAGGAACTGATCCCGGACGACGCCCACCTGCACAACTGGCTGGACATGGCCCGCGAGCGCATCAGCTTCCAGGGTCTGCCGGCACGTATCTGCTGGGTTGGCCTGGGCCTGCGCGCCAAGCTGGGCCTGGCGTTCAACGAAATGGTCCGTAGCGGCGAGTTGTCCGCGCCAATCGTGATCGGCCGCGACCACCTGGACTCCGGTTCGGTATCGAGCCCGAACCGCGAAACCGAATCGATGCAGGACGGTTCCGACGCCGTTTCCGACTGGCCACTGCTCAACGCCCTGCTCAACACCGCGAGCGGCGCGACCTGGGTGTCCCTGCACCACGGCGGCGGCGTCGGCATGGGCTTCTCCCAGCACTCGGGCATGGTGATTGTCTGCGACGGTACTGACGAAGCGGCCGAGCGTATCGCTCGCGTGCTGCACAACGACCCAGCCACTGGCGTCATGCGTCACGCCGATGCCGGTTACCAGATCGCCATCGACTGCGCCAAGGAACAAGGGTTGAACCTGCCGATGATTACCGGCAAGTAACGCCTGATTTGTGGGAGCTGCTTTTATGTGAGAGCGAGCCTGCTCGCTCTCACTGGCCACGCAGCGGCATTGCGCAATACCAGACCGTTTGATCCTGCCGCTTCGAGCAGGACGCTGTCACCGAACAAAAGCTGAATGTCGGTCGCGCTGCGGCGCAGGCCTGATTGGACGTGGACAGGGCTGGATGCCTCTTGACTGCCGTAAGCCAATTCATGATTAGGAGCGTCACAACAATGAAATCGAACAAGACCCTGCTGACCACATTGCTTTCCATGGGCCTGCTGGCCAGCGCTGGCGCCACTCAGGCGGCGAGTTGGTGCGAGTCGGGTAAACCTGTGAAGTTCGCCGGTTTGAACTGGGAAAGCGCCATGCTGCTGACCGACGTGATGCAAGTCGTGTTGGAGAAAGGCTACGACTGCAAGACTGACAGCCTGCCGGGCAACTCCATCACCATGGAAAACGCCCTGAGCAGCAACGATATTCAAGTGTTTGCCGAAGAATGGGTCGGCCGTAGTGAAGTCTGGAACAAGGCCGAGAAGGCCGGCAAGGTCGTCGGTGTCGGCGCGCCGGTTGTTGGTGCGATCGAAGGCTGGTACGTGCCGCGCTACGTGATCGAAGGCGACGCCAAGCGCAAGCTGGAAGCCAAGGCTCCGGACCTGAAAAACATTGCTGACCTGGGCAAATACTCGGCGATCTTCAAGGACGCCGAAGAGCCGTCCAAGGGCCGTTTCTACAACTGCCCGGCCGGTTGGACCTGCGAGCTCGACAACAGCGAAATGCTGAAGAGCTACGGCCTGGAAAGCACCTACACCAACTTCCGCCCAGGCACCGGCCCGGCGCTGGATGCCGCTGTGCTGTCGAGCTACAAGCGTGGCGAGCCGATCCTGTTCTACTACTGGTCGCCAACGCCGCTGATGGGCCAGATCGACGCGGTGAAACTCGAAGAGAAACCAGGCGTGAACAAGACCGTGGATATCAAGGTCGGCCTGTCCAAGACTTTCCACGACGAAGCGCCTGAATTGGTGGCCGTGCTGGAAAAGGTCAACGTGCCAATCGACCTGCTGAACCAGAACCTGGGGCGCATGACCAAAGAGCGGATCGAATCACCAAAACTGGCCAAGATCTTCCTGAAGGAACATCCTGAAGTCTGGCACGCATGGGTGAGCGAAGACGCAGCCAAGAAGATCGACGCTGCGCTTTGAAAACTACTGCGCTCGGCAATACTGCGTTGAAAGCAGACTCGAAATGCTCATTGACTAAAGTCAACTCCGCTTTCTCGCCTGCTTTCGCCTTGTCTTGCCTTCGCTCGCTACGTTTTCAAACAGCTTGTTTATAAGGGCAAGCTTTTCAGCACCGCTTACGGTGCTGAAAAGCCCTTGATTGAGAGTCTCTTATGTTTCCCGAAAGCTTTACCTTTTCCATCGCCGACTGGGTCAACGGTTGGGTCGATTCGCTGGTCACCAACTACGGCGACGTGTTCCGGCACATCTCCGACACCCTGTTGTGGGCCATTGTCAATCTCGAAGGCCTGCTGCGCGCTGCACCCTGGTGGCTGATGCTGGCGATCGTGGCCGGCGTGGCCTGGCACGCGACCCGCAAGGTCGTGACCACTGCCGTCATCGTTGGTTTGCTGTTCCTGGTGGGTGCGGTCGGCCTCTGGGACAAGCTGATGCAGACCCTGGCGCTGATGATGGTGGCGACGATCATTTCGGTGTTGATCGGCATTCCGCTGGGCATTCTCTCGGCGCGCAGCAACCGCCTGCGTTCGATACTGATGCCGTTGCTGGACATCATGCAGACCATGCCGAGCTTCGTGTACCTGATCCCGGTGCTGATGCTGTTTGGCCTGGGCAAGGTCCCGGCGATTTTCGCTACGGTGATCTACGCCGCACCGCCGCTGATCCGTCTGACCGATCTGGGCATTCGCCAGGTCGACGGCGAAGTGATGGAAGCGATCAACGCCTTCGGTGCCAACCGCTGGCAGCAACTGTTCGGCGTGCAACTGCCGCTGGCCCTGCCGAGCATCATGGCCGGGATCAACCAGACCACCATGATGGCCCTGTCGATGGTGGTGATTGCCTCGATGATCGGTGCCCGTGGCTTGGGTGAAGACGTGCTGGTGGGGATTCAGACCCTCAACGTCGGACGTGGCCTTGAAGCCGGTCTGGCGATCGTGATTCTGGCTGTGGTGATCGACCGCATTACACAGGCGTACGGTCGCGCACGGCATGAGGTGAGCAAATGAACAACGCAACCGTGAGCAAGATTGAAGTCAAGAACGTCTTCAAGATTTTCGGCAACCGTGCCAAGGACGCGCTGGCCATGGTCGGCCAGGGCAAGACCAAGGACCAGGTGCTGGCCGAAACCGGCTGCGTGGTCGGCGTGAACGACCTGTCGCTGAGCATCGGCAGCGGCGAGATCTTCGTGATCATGGGCCTGTCGGGTTCCGGCAAGTCGACCCTGGTCCGCCACTTCAACCGCCTGATCGACCCGACCAGCGGCGCGATCCTGGTGGACGGCGTGGACATCCTGCAATACGACATGGAAGCCCTGCGCGAATTTCGTCGGCGCAAGATCAGCATGGTGTTCCAGAGCTTCGGCCTGTTGCCGCACAAGAGCGTGCTGGACAACGTCGCCTACGGCCTGAAAATCCGTGGCGAAACCAAAGCCATGTGCGCCGAGCGTGCGCTGCACTGGATCAACACCGTGGGCCTCAAGGGCTACGAAAACAAATACCCGCACCAGCTCTCCGGCGGCATGCGTCAGCGTGTGGGCCTGGCCCGCGCCTTGGCGGCGGACACCGACATCATCCTGATGGACGAAGCGTTCAGCGCCCTCGACCCGCTGATTCGCGCGGAGATGCAGGACCAGTTGCTTGAGCTGCAAAAGACCCTGCACAAGACCATCGTCTTCATCACCCACGACCTCGATGAGGCCGTGCGCATCGGCAACCGCATCGCGATCCTCAAGGACGGCCGCCTGATCCAGGTCGGCACGCCGAGAGAGATCCTGCATTCGCCGGCGGATGAGTATGTCGACCGCTTTGTGCAGCGTCGGGCGGCGGTGGTTTAAAGGTTGGTGGCGGGACCGCTTTTGTGGCGAGGGAGCTTGCTCCCGTTCGACCGGGCTGGCGATCCAGCGCGCAGCGGTCGCAAGTATTTTGGGGCTGCTACGCAGCCCAGCGGGAGCAAGCTCCCTCGCCACAGGTGTCATGCGTCCATAAATTTTGTATGAGGCTCCAGATGTCCCAGGCTGAAAAAATCGTTATCACCGAAGCGCAGGTCAGTTGGCAGGATGTGGTCGCCGTTGCTCGTCATGGCGCACAGCTTGAGCTGTCGGCGCCGATCTGGGCGCGCATCGAAAACGCGCAGGCCATCGTCCAGCGCATCGTTACCAGCGGCGAGCGTGCCTATGGCATCAACACTGGCCTGGGTGCGCTGTGCAACGTCTCGTTGCAGGACGAACAACTCAGCCAGTTGTCGCGCAACACCTTGCTCAGCCACGCCTGTGGCGTTGGCGCGCCACTGACCAACGAGCAGACCCGCTCGATCATGTGCGCCGCCGTCGTCAACTACAGCCATGGTAATTCCGGCCTGCACCGTCAGGTCGTCGAAGCACTGCTGGCGCTGCTCAACCGTGGCATCACCCCGCAAGTGCCGTCCCAGGGTTCCGTGGGCTACCTGACCCACATGGCGCACATCGGTATCGCACTGCTGGGTGTCGGCAATGTCAGCTATCGCGGCCAGGTCGTTTCCGCCCAGCAAGCGCTGGCTGAAGAAGGCCTGCAACCGGTCAAGCTCGGTGCCAAGGATGGTTTGTGCCTGGTCAACGGTACGCCGTGCATGACCGGCCTGAGCTGCCTGGCGATTGCCGATGCCACGCGCCTGCTGGAATGGGCCGACGTGATTGGTGCCATGAGCTTCGAAGCCCAGCGTGGGCAGATCGACGCGTTCGATGCCGAGATCATCGCGCTCAAGCCGCACCCGGGCATGCAGCAGGTCGGGATCAACCTGCGGGCCTTGCTCGACGGCAGCGAAGTGATTGCCCAGAGCAAAGGGATTCGCACGCAAGATGCCCTGAGCATTCGCTCGATCCCGCAGGTGCACGGCGCCGCTCGCGACCAATTGGTACACGCGACCAGGCAGATCGAAACCGAACTCAACGGCACCACCGATAACCCGATGGTGCTGGGCACCGCTGACAATTACCGCGTGGTGTCCCAGGCCAACCCCCACGGCCAGTCCGTGGCAATGGCGGCGGACCTGCTGGCGATTGCCATGGCGGAAATCGGCTCCATCGCCGAGCGTCGCCTGGATCGTTTGATCAACCCGCACGTCAGCGGCCTGCCGGCGTTCCTGGTGGCCAACCCGGGGGTGAACTCCGGGATGATGATCGTGCAATACGTCGCCGCTTCGCTGTGCGCGGAAAACCGTCAGCTGGCACAACCGGCGGTGCTGGATAACTTCGTGACGTCGGGCCTGCAGGAAGATCACCTGAGCCTGGGCACCAACGCCGCGCTGAAGCTGCATCGCGCGCTGGAAAACTGCACGCAGATCCTCGCCATCGAGTACCTGTTGGCGGCCCAGGCGTTCGAGTTCCTCAAAGAACAACGCTTCGGTGCAGGCACCGATGCTGCCTGGCGTCTGCTGCGCGAGCACGTTGCTCCTTACGACCAGGATCGCTGGTTGGCACCGGACATCGCCGCCGCTGCCGCAGTATTGAAAGACCCGATTTTGCTGCACAACGCTTTTCCAGACCTGAACTGATTTCAACAACACCAGCGTGCCAAGGCGCGTCTCCCCAAAAGGCAGACGCGACGGACAACGGACATCTCCGGAGCGTCTGGTGAGTTAACAACAACTCTCAAAAGGAGCACAAAATGACTGCGCTAAACCTGATTCCCGGCCAACTAACCCTCGCCCAACTGCGTGACGTCTATCAGCAGCCGGTGAAACTGACCCTCGACCACAGCGCCTCGGCCCAGATCGAAGCCAGCGTTGCCTGCGTGGAACAGATCCTCGCCGAGAACCGCACCGCCTACGGTATCAACACCGGTTTCGGCCTGCTGGCCTCGACCCGCATCGCCAGCGAAGACCTGGAAAACCTGCAGCGCTCGCTGGTGCTGTCCCACGCCGCCGGTGTCGGCCAGCCGATCAGCGATGAGCTGGTGCGGCTGATCATGGTGCTCAAGGTCAACAGCCTGAGCCGTGGTTTCTCGGGTATCCGTCGTGTGGTGATCGACGCGCTGATCGCGTTGATCAACGCCGAGGTGTACCCGCACATTCCATTGAAAGGCTCGGTCGGTGCGTCCGGTGACTTGGCGCCGCTGGCCCACATGTCGCTGGTGCTGTTGGGCGAAGGCAAGGCGCGCTACAAAGGCGAGTGGATGGAAGCCACCGAAGCGCTGAAAGTCGCCGGTCTTGCCCCGCTGACCCTGGCCGCGAAAGAAGGCCTGGCGCTGCTCAACGGCACTCAAGTGTCCACCGCTTTTGCCCTGCGTGGCCTGTTCGAAGGCGAAGACCTGTTCGCTGGCGCTTTGGCCCTCGGCGGCCTGACCGTTGAAGCGGTCCTGGGCTCGCGTTCGCCGTTCGACGCCCGCATCCACGCTGCCCGTGGCCAGAAAGGCCAGATCGACGCCGCCGCCGCTTATCGCGACCTGCTGGGCGAGCGCAGCGAAGTCTCCGACTCCCATGAAAACTGCGAGAAGGTACAAGACCCGTACTCCCTGCGCTGCCAGCCACAAGTCATGGGTGCCTGCCTGACTCAGTTCCGTCAGGCCGCCGAAGTACTGGCAATCGAAGCCAACGCCGTTTCCGACAACCCGTTGGTGTTCGCCGCTGAAGGTGACGTGATCTCCGGTGGCAACTTCCACGCCGAACCGGTGGCCATGGCCGCTGACAACATGGCCTTGGCCATCGCTGAAATCGGTTCCCTGAGCGAACGCCGTATCTCGCTGATGATGGACAAGCACATGTCGCAACTGCCGCCGTTCCTGGTGGCCAACGGTGGCGTGAACTCCGGCTTCATGATCGCCCAAGTGACCGCGGCGGCACTGGCCAGCGAGAACAAGGCGTTGTCCCATCCGCACTCGGTGGACAGCCTGCCGACTTCCGCCAACCAGGAAGACCACGTATCGATGGCTCCGGCGGCTGGCAAGCGTCTGTGGGAAATGGCTGAAAACACTCGCGGGATTCTCGCGGTGGAATGGTTGGCGGCCGTTCAGGGCCTGGACCTGCGCAACGGCCTGAAAACCTCGCCGAAACTGGAAAAGGCTCGGGCCATCCTGCGTAACGACGTGCCTTTCTATGAGAAGGACCGCTTCTTCGCGCCGGACATCAATGCGGCGTCTGAGCTGTTGGCCTCGCGTTGCTTGAACGAGCTGGTGACGGCGAAGTTGCTGCCTAGCCTGTAACGGCCCCTTCGCGAGCAGGCTCGCTCCCACAGGGTGCATGCCATCCAATGTGGGGGCGAGCTTGCTCGCGATTCGATTTTGCGTCGAATAACAATAATTAGGGACGAGAAATGCAACAGGCAGAAAAAGGTTTGAAACGCGGGCTCTCTGCCCGACATATTCGCTTCATGGCGCTGGGGTCGGCGATCGGCACCGGGCTGTTTTATGGATCCGCCTCGGCCATTCAAATGGCCGGGCCCGCGGTACTGCTCGCTTACCTGATCGGTGGCGCGGCGGTGTTCATGGTCATGCGCGCCCTCGGTGAGATGGCGGTGCACAACCCGGTGGCCGGCTCTTTCGGCCAGTACGCCAGCACCTACCTGGGGCCGATGGCGGGCTTCATCCTCGGTTGGACCTACGCATTCGAAATGGTCATCGTCGGCATGGCCGACGTCACTGCATTCGGTATCTACATGGGCTTCTGGTTCCCGGAGGTTTCCCGCTGGATCTGGGTGCTGGGTGTCGTTTCCATCGTCGGCGGCTTGAACCTGTGCAACGTCAAAGTCTTCGGTGAAATGGAGTTCTGGCTGTCGCTGCTCAAGGTCGCGGCCATCGTCGCGATGATCCTGGGTGGTTTCGGCATCATGCTGTTCGGCATCAGCTCGGCCCCCGGCCAAGCGACCGACATCAGCAACCTCTGGACCCAGGGCGGCTTCATGCCCAATGGCATGGGCGGTCTGATTGCTTCGTTCGCGGTGGTGATGTTTGCGTTTGGCGGTATTGAAATCATCGGCGTAACCGCAGGTGAAGCCAAAGACCCGCAGCACGTGCTACCCCGGGCGATCAATGCCGTACCGTTGCGGATTCTGCTGTTCTACGTGCTGACGATGCTGGTGCTGATGTCGATCTTTC
Organism: Pseudomonas sp. GL_091; assembly: GCF_057837725.1. Lineage (NCBI taxonomy): Bacteria > Pseudomonadati > Pseudomonadota > Gammaproteobacteria > Pseudomonadales > Pseudomonadaceae > Pseudomonas > Pseudomonas sp. GL_091. The sequence goes on from NZ_CM174451.1 coordinate 360,289, forward strand.
CATGGCAGCAGATCGGCAGCCAGGGCAGCCCGTTCGTGCAGATTTTCGATAAGCTGGGCATCAGCTCGGCGGCCACCATCCTCAATATCGTGGTGATCACGGCGGCGATTTCGGCGATCAACAGTGACATCTTCGGCGCTGGCCGCATGATGTTCGGTCTGGCCCAGCAAGGGCATGCACCCAAGGGCTTCGCCCGCCTGTCGCGCAATGGCGTGCCATGGATGACGGTCGTGGTGATGAGTGCCGCGCTGTTGCTGGGCGTATTGCTGAACTACCTGATCCCGGAAAACGTGTTCCTGCTGATCGCTTCCATCGCGACCTTTGCCACGGTGTGGGTCTGGCTGATGATTCTGGTGACCCAAGTGGCCATGCGCCGGTCCATGAGCGCCGAGCAGGTGGCACAACTGAAATTCCCGGTACCGCTCTGGCCCTATGCGCCGGCGGCGGCGATTGCCTTCATGCTGTTCATCTTCGGCGTGCTGGGTTATTTCCCGGACACCCAGGCAGCGCTGATCGTCGGCGTGGTCTGGATCGTGTTGCTGGTGCTGGCTTACCTGACGTGGGTGAAACCGGCGGCGGGCCAGGCAGCCCTGGTGACGCAGGACCCTACTTTTTCTCATCGATAACCTAATGGAGGCCAAGGATGAAAACTCTCTGGCAACACTGTCACGTCGCAACCATGGCACAAGGCGTCTACTCGATCATCGAGGACGCGGCCATCGTGACGTCAGGAGCGCACATTGAGTGGATCGGCCCGCGCGGTGAGTTGCCGGCGGGCGAGTACCCGGCCGTCAATGATTTGAACGGGGCCTGGGTCACACCGGGCCTGATCGACTGCCACACTCACACGGTGTTCGGCGGTAACCGCAGCGGCGAATTCGAACAGCGCCTGCAAGGCGTCAGCTACGCGGAAATCGCCGCCAGCGGTGGCGGTATCGCCAGCACCGTGCGCGCCACCCGCGCGGCCAGCGAAGATGAACTGTTCGCCAGTGCCGCCAAGCGCCTGAAAAGCCTGATGCGTGATGGCGTCACCAGCATCGAAATCAAGTCCGGCTACGGCCTGGACCTGGCCAACGAGCGCAAGATGCTGCGCGTGGCCCGTCGCCTCGGCGCGGAACTGCCGGTCAGCGTGCGCAGCACCTGCCTGGCGGCTCATGCCCTGCCGCCGGAGTACAAGGACCGCGCTGACGACTATATCGATCACATCTGCGCCGACATGCTCCCGGCCTTGGCCGCCGAGGGATTGGTGGACGCGGTGGACGCGTTCTGCGAGTACCTGGCGTTCTCCCCGGCGCAGGTCGAGCGGGTGTTCATTACCGCCCAGAAACTGGGCCTGCCAGTGAAGCTGCACGCCGAGCAGTTGTCGTCGCTGCATGGCTCGAGCCTGGCGGCGCGTTATCACGCGTTGTCCGCCGATCACCTGGAGTTCATGACCGAGGACGACGCCATCGCCATGGCCGAGTCTGGCACGGTCGCGGTGCTGTTGCCCGGCGCCTTTTACTTCCTGCGCGAAACCCAATTGCCACCAATGGAAGCCCTGCGCAAGCACGGCGTGAAAATCGCCATCGCCAGCGACCTCAACCCCGGTACCTCGCCAGCACTGTCGTTGCGCCTGATGCTGAACATGGCTTGTACCTGCTTCCGCATGACCCCGGAAGAAGCCCTGGCCGGCGCGACGATTCATGCCGCCACCGCATTGGGCATGGCCAGCACCCATGGCTCGCTGGAAGTCGGCAAGGTCGCGGATTTCGTCGCCTGGCAAATCGATCGTCCGGCCGACCTGTGTTATTGGCTCGGCGGCGACCTGGAAAAACGCGTCGTGCGCCACGGCGTCGAATCAAGTCTGTAGGAGATCTGTTGTGGATAAGGTTCTGAACTTCAAACAAGGCCGCGTACCGCTGCTGATCAGCATGCCCCACGCTGGTGTACGCCTGACGCCTGCGGTCGAAGCCGGGTTGATCCCTGACGCGAAAAGCCTGCCGGACACCGACTGGCACATCCCGCAACTGTACGATTTCGCCGCCGAACTGGGGGCCAGCACCCTGGCCGCCGAGTACTCGCGGTTCGTCATCGACCTGAACCGGCCGTCCGACGACAAACCGTTGTACGTGGGCGCGACCACTGGCCTGTACCCGGCCACGCTGTTCGACGGCGTGCCATTGTTCCGTGAAGGGCTGGAGCCTTCGAAAGAAGAGCGGGCAACCTATCTTGAGCAAATCTGGACGCCATACCACAGCACACTGCAGCAGGAACTGGCGCGTCTCAAGGCCGAGTTCGGCTACGCGCTGCTGTTCGATGCCCACTCGATCCGCTCGATCATCCCGCACCTGTTCGACGGCAAGTTGCCGGATTTCAACCTCGGCACCTTCAACGGCGCCAGTTGCGATCCACAGCTTGCGACTCGACTGGAAGCGATCTGCGCGCTTCACGACAATTACACCCACGTGCTCAACGGGCGCTTCAAGGGCGGGCACATTACTCGCCATTACGGCAACCCGGCCGAGAACATTCACGCCGTGCAACTGGAGCTGGGGCAGTGCACCTATATGGAAGAATTCGAGCCGTTCCGTTATCGTCCGGACCTGGCGGAGCCGACGCGGGTGGTGCTCAAGGAGTTGCTGCAAGGGCTGCTGGCCTGGGGCGAGAAGCACTACGGGCATTAAGGCTTGGTGCGGTCTCTGTAGGAGCGAGCTTGCTCGCGAAAAACCAGAGAATGTCGCGGGGTGTCTGACTGGGCGCGTTACCGTTCACGATCATCGTCGGAACGCCGCCCGGAGCAAGCTCGCTCCTACAGGTTAGGCTGACAGTCGCCACCGTGCAAAACACGGTCGCCACAGGTCGCTTTCACTGCTCGTCTGCTGCGTAATGTTCTGGCCACGGTGCACTAGACACCGCCCCGACAATAATCCGCTGCCGCACGAGAATGCTCTCTATGACAAGCCCCAAAGGTCTGTTCACCCGCTGTCTCTCAATCTTCTGCGGCACCGCTCTGTTGAGCGCCGGCGCCATGGCCGCGGACAACGCTTCCTGCAAAACCGTGCGCATGGGCGTGGTCAACTGGACCGACGTGATCGCCACCAGCGGCATGGCCGATGTGCTGCTCAATGGGCTTGGCTACGAAAGCAAGCAGACCAGCGCCGTGCAGCAAATCATCTTCGCCGGCATCCGCGACAAGCGCCTGGACATCTTCCTTGGGTATTGGAAACCGGCGATGGATAAAAACATTGCACCCTTCGTGGCCGCCAATCAGGTGAAGGTCATGGATAAACCGAGCCTGGCCGATGCCCAGGCCACCCTCGCGGTCCCTGACTATGTGGCAGCGGCCGGTCTGAAAACCTTCGCCGACATCGCCAAGTTCAAGGATCAACTCGGCGGCAAGATCTACGGCATTGAGCCGGGCAGCGGCGCCAACACCACGATCAAGACCATGATCGAGACCAATCACTTTGGCCTCAAGGATTTCAAACTGATCGAGTCCGGTGAGGCCGGCATGCTCGCCGCCGTTCAGCGCGCCGTGAATCGCAAGGAGTTCGTGGTGTTCGTCGGCTGGACCCCGCATCCGATGAACATCAACATGAAAATCGCCTACCTGACCGGCAGCGAAGACGTGTACGGGCCGAATGAAGGTGCCGCAACCGTCTCCAGCGTGACTGCCCCGGATTACGCCGTGCGCTGCCCGAACGTCAATCGGCTGCTGGAAAACCTGACGTTCACCGCCGCCCAGGAAAGTCAGTTGATGGTGCCGATCATGGAGCGCCAAACGGCTCAGGATGTCGCGAAAAAATGGCTGCGTGACCATCCCGAAGACTTGCAGCGCTGGCTGGCGGGTGTCAGCAGTTTCGATGGCAAGGATGGCGTGACCACGGTTCAGGCCAGCCTGAATCACTGACAGCAAAACCTGTAGGAGCGAGCCTGCTCGCGATAGCGGTAGGACATTCAGAATTGATGTCGACTGACACGCCGCCATCGCGAGCAGGCTCGCTCCTACAGGGGGACTTCACCCACTTTCCTGAACGGGCACCAGGCTCATGGCTCCTTACCCGCTTTCCAGGCAAATGACGGCATTCGTCGACAAAACCCTGAGTTTCAACAGCACCGACAGCAGTATCACCGGGTTGCGCCAGGCCTACAGCGAGATGTGCCGGGCGTTTACTCCGGCGCGCCCCGCCGGATTGCACGTGGTCGATTTCGAGTTGGCCGGTGTTGCTGTTCGTTCCTATCAGCCACCGGTCAGCGGTGCGTCGAGCATCGTTTATCTGCATGGCGGCGGCTGGGTGGTGGGGGATCTGGATTCCCACGATTTCATCTGCGCCGAATGGGCATCGACACTCGGTGTACGGGTGATCGCCGTCGATTACCGCCGGGCACCGGAGCATCCGTTTCCCGCCGCGTTCGATGATTGCCTGAAGGTCTGGCGAGCACTGCGCACCGGGCCGTATCAACTCGACCCTGCGCGTACGCTGGTGGCCGGCGACAGTGCCGGTGGCAACCTCGCGGCGGCCTTGTGCCTGGCGCTGCGCGATGCCGGCGAACCGCTGCCGTGCGCGCAGGTTCTGATCTATCCGGGGTTGGGCGGCGATCAGCGCCTGCCGTCGCGCAGTGAGTGCATCGACGCGCCGTTACTCAGCAGCAGTGACGTTGATTGCTATCACGCGCTTTACCTGCAAGGCACCCGCCATCCGAACGCCTACGCCATGCCATTGCTCGCCACGGATTTCAGCGGACTGCCACCGGCATTGATCGCCGTGGCGCAATTCGACCCGCTGCGTGATGACGGCGTGCTGTATGCCGAGCGACTCAATGCCGCGGCCGTGGTTGCCACGCTGTATGTCGGCGAGGGCTTGGTCCATGGCTGTTTGCGGGCCCGAGGGCAGGCGGCCGAGGTCGATGCGCTGTACGAAACCTTGTTCGGATATCTGTCGGCAAAACTCTGACTCTGCACGGGCATGCTCATTGACGTAATTCGGGTTTATGATGCCGGACGGCAGAATAATAGAAGTCCCCCCAGGGATGACCTCGACCCCTTACGGAGTGCGCAATGCAGACTTTGTACCCGCAGATCAAACCCCACGCCCGGCACGATCTGGCCGTCGACGAAACCCACACCCTTTACGTCGATGAAAGCGGTTCACCGGAAGGTTTGCCGGTGGTGTTCATCCACGGCGGCCCCGGTGCCGGATGTGATGCCCAGAGTCGTTGCTTCTTCGATCCCAACCTCTATCGCATTGTCACCTTCGATCAACGCGGCTGCGGTCGCTCCACGCCCCACGCCAGCCTGGAAAACAACACCACCTGGGACCTGGTCGCCGACCTCGAGCGGATTCGCCAGCACCTGGGCATCGACAAGTGGGTGCTGTTTGGCGGCTCCTGGGGTTCGACCCTGGCGCTGGCCTATGCGCAAACCCATCCTGAGCGGGTACACGGCTTGATCCTGCGCGGGATCTTTCTCTGCCGTCCGCAGGAAATCCAATGGTTCTACCAGGCCGGCGCCAGCCGTCTGTTCCCCGATTACTGGCAGGACTACATCGCGCCGATCCCGCTGGACGAGCGCGACGACTTGCTTACCGCGTTCCACAAGCGTCTGGTCGGCAACGACCAGATCGCCCAGATGCACGCGGCCAAGGCCTGGTCCACCTGGGAAGGCCGCACCGCGACCCTGCGTCCCAACCCGCTGGTAGTCGATCGCTTCTCCGAACCACAACGTGCGTTGTCGATTGCCCGCATTGAATGCCACTACTTCAGCAACCACGCCTTCCTGGAGCAGAACCAGCTGATCCGCGACATGGGCAAGATCGCCCATTTGCCCGGCGTGATCATCCATGGTCGTTATGACGTGATCTGCCCGCTGGATAACGCCTGGGAATTGCATCAAGCCTGGCCGAACAGCGAACTGCAGGTCATCCGCGATGCCGGTCATGCCGCTTCCGAACCGGGAATTACCGACGCTCTGGTACGCGCCGCCAATCTGATGGCCCGGCGTCTGCTCGACCTGCCTCCTGAAGAAGCATGAAGGGCCTGCTGCAACGGGTGCGCGGCGCGCGAGTCGAGGTTGCGGGCGAGATCGTGGGTGCCGTCGATCAGGGATTGCTGGTGCTGGTAGCCGTCGAGCCCGACGATACGCGGGCCAGCGCCGACAAACTTCTTAATAAGCTGCTTAACTATCGGGTATTCAGTGACGCTGAGGGCAAGATGAATTTGTCCCTGGCGGATGTGGGCGGCGGGCTGCTGCTGGTCTCTCAGTTCACCCTGGCTGCCGATACCAAAAGCGGGCTGCGTCCGGGTTTCTCGACCGCGGCCCCTCCGGCGCTGGGCGAGGAACTATTCGACTATCTATTGAACAAAGCGAAACAGGTGCATGGCACTGTGGCATCAGGTAGATTCGGCGCGGATATGCAGGTGCACCTGGTCAATGATGGCCCGGTAACCTTCCTGTTACAGACCTGAAAGCGTTTGAAACAAGTTTTTACGTTCATTTCGACTGAAAACAGGGCTTTTTCGCGATAAATACTTTGTTACCCCTGATGCGTTGTAACGCGGCCTACTAGATAATCCCGCGCTACGGGGATCAGCGTTCGTTGGTCCATTTTGACTTAGGTAGAGACTTGTCCGGATCCGATTGGGGAATCATTTCGCCCCAGCGGAGTCGGAACAATGCTCGCCAACTTGGCAAGAGTGGTTTGCAAGGGCGGTTTTTTCATACCGTACACCGTGCAAGCCCTTTAACTGGCCGTTGGTTTTTTGATCTGTTTTCGGCGAGGGTTGCTCGTGATTGTTAGTCCCTGTAACGCACCAAAATTGTCTGCCAAACGGTTACGCAGCGCCCTGGTAGCGGGCTCTGCACTGCTCTGCCTGCTCAGCACCGGTCAGCTTTGGGCATTCAGTCTGGATGATGTATCGGCCAAGGCAAAAGAGCTGGCCGCGCAGAAATACGAAGCGCCGCGCAGTAACCTGCCGAACGAGTTCCGCGACATGAAGTTCGCGGACTATCAGAAAATTCGTTTTCTGACGGAAAAAGCCGAGTGGGCTGATCAGAAGACGCCGTTCAAGCTGTCCTTCTATCACCAGGGCATGCATTTCGATACGCCGGTGAAAATCAACGAAATCACCGCGAACACCGTCGACGAGATCAAGTACGACCCGAGTCGTTTCGACTTCGGCGACATGCAGTTCGATCCCAAGGCCACCGAACAACTGGGTTATGCCGGTTTCCGTGTGCTGTACCCGATCAACAAGGCCGACAAGCAAGACGAAATCATGACCATGCTCGGCGCGAGCTACTTCCGCGTCGTCGGCAAGGGTCACGTCTATGGTTTGTCCGCTCGCGGCATGGCGCTGGATACCGCCTTGCCGTCCGGCGAAGAATTCCCGCGTTTCCGCGAGTTCTGGATCCAGCAGCCAAAGCCAGGCGACAAGCACCTGGTGATCTTCGCCCTGCTGGATTCTCCGCGTGCCACCGGCGCCTATCGCCTGACCCTGCGTCCGGGCAGCGACACCATCGTCGACGTCAAGGCGCAGATGTTCCTGCGTGACAAGGTCGGCAAACTGGGTATCGCCCCGTTGACCAGCATGTACCTGTTCGGCGCGAACCAGCCGTCGAAAGTACTGAACTACCGTCGCGAGCTGCACGACTCCAGCGGTCTGGCGATCCATGCCGGCAACGGCGAGTGGATCTGGCGTCCGCTGAACAACCCGAAACACCTGGCGGTGAGTAACTTCAGCGTGGAAAACCCGCGCGGCTTCGGTCTGCTGCAACGTGGCCGCGACTTCAGCCACTACGAAGACCTCGACGACCGGTACGACAAGCGCCCAAGCGCCTGGATCGAGCCGAAGGGTGACTGGGGCAAGGGCACAGTCGACCTGGTCGAGATTCCGACCGCCGACGAAACCAACGACAACATTGTTGCCTTCTGGAACCCGGAAAAATTGCCGGAACCTGGCCAGCCACTCGATGTCGCTTATCGTATGCACTGGACCATGGATGAAGACTCGATTCACGCGCCGGACAGCGCCTGGGTCAAACAAACCCTGCGTTCCACCGGTGACGTCAAACAGTCCAACCTGATTCGTCAGCCGGACGGCAGCGTTGCCTACCTGGTGGACTTCGAAGGCCCGTCCCTGGCGGCTTTGCCGGCCGATGCGGACGTTCGCAGCCAGGTCAGCGTCGGCGACAACGCCGAGCTGGTGGAAAACAGCGTGCGCTACAACCCTGAAACCAAGGGCTGGCGCCTGACCCTGCGGATGAAGATCAAGGATCCGGGCAAGTCCACCGAGATGCGTGCCGCGCTGGTACAGAACATCGTGCCGGCGGATCTGGCCAAGACTTCGATTCCAGCGTCGAACTCGTCGGTTGCCAAGGCCGACAAGGTTGCCGCCAAGCAACAAGAGAAAGCGGACAAGGAAGCCAAGCAAGCGGAGGCCAAGCAGGCTGAAGCGAAGCCTGTTGCAGATGCCAAGGACAAGGCCAATAAAGACGCCAAGCAGCCTGTCGCTGCCGACGCGGCCCCAGCCACACCGGAATCGGCCCCGACTGAAGAAGTCCTGACCGAGACCTGGAGCTATCAGTTGCCTGCCGATGAGTAACTCTCAAGTACGGCCAGAAACTCTTTCCGAGTATCTGGCGCATCTGCCGATGACCGACCAGCAGCGCGCGGAACTCGCGGGCTGCCAGTCTTTCAGCGAATTGCATGAACGCCTGTCATCCTCGACGTTCGACGCCCCGACCGAAGCCGCCCAGGCTTCGGTGGGCAAACGCCTGACCCTGAGCACCGCCGAAGAGCTGCAGGACGCGGAAATGCTGGCGCTCGACGCCAACGGCCGGGTTTGCCTCAAGGCGACCCCGCCGATCCGGCGGACCAAGGTCGTGCCGGAGCCGTGGCGCACCAACATTCTGGTACGTGGCTGGCGTCGGATGACCGGTCGAACCAACCCGCCGAAGCCGCCGAAGGACGAACGTGTCCTGCCGGCCGCGCGCTGGCGCACCGTCGGATCGATCCGTCGCTACATTCTGTTGCTGCTGATGCTCGGCCAGACCATCGTCGCCGGCTGGTACATGAAAGGCATCATGCCGTATCAGGGCTGGTCGTTCGTCGATCTCAACGAAGTGCTGCATCAGCCACTGCTGCAAACCGCCACACAAGTGCTGCCGTATGCCTTGCAGACCAGCATCCTGATCCTGTTCGGGATTCTGTTCTGCTGGGTCTCGGCCGGTTTCTGGACCGCACTGATGGGCTTCCTCGAATTGCTCACCGGCCACGATAAATACCGTATCTCCGGTAAAAGTGCCGGCAACGAGCCGATTCCGAAGGATGCGCGCACCGCCCTGGTGATGCCGATCTGCAACGAAGACGTGCCACGGGTTTTCGCCGGTCTGCGCGCGACTTTCGAGTCGGTCGCGGCCACGGGCGACCTGGATCGCTTCGACTTCTTCGTCCTCAGCGACAGTAACGACGCTGATATCTGTGTCGCCGAGCAACAGGCCTGGCTGGACGTCTGCCGTGAAGCCGGGGGCTTCGGCAAGATCTTCTATCGTCGCCGCCGTCGTCGCGTAAAACGTAAAAGCGGCAACCTCGACGACTTCTGCCGTCGCTGGGGCGGTGACTACAAGTACATGGTCGTACTCGACGCCGACTCCGTGATGAGCGGCGAGTGCCTGACCAGTCTGGTGCGCCTGATGGAAGCCACGCCGGACGCCGGGATCATCCAGACCGCGCCACGTGCGTCGGGCATGGACACCCTGTATGCGCGCATGCAGCAGTTCGCCACTCGCGTGTATGGCCCGTTGTTCACCGCCGGTCTGCACTTCTGGCAACTGGGCGAGTCGCACTACTGGGGCCACAACGCGATCATCCGCATGAAGCCGTTCATCGACCACTGCGCCCTGGCGCCGTTGCCCGGTACAGGCGCGTTCTCCGGCTCGATCCTGTCCCACGACTTCGTTGAAGCCGCGTTGATGCGCCGTGCAGGCTGGGGCGTGTGGATTGCCTACGACTTGCCGGGCAGCTATGAAGAACTGCCGCCAAACCTGTTGGACGAACTCAAGCGTGACCGTCGCTGGTGCCACGGTAACCTGATGAACTTCCGCCTGTTCCTGGTCAAGGGCATGCACCCGGTGCACCGCGCGGTGTTCCTGACCGGCGTGATGTCCTACCTGTCGGCGCCGTTGTGGTTCTTCTTCCTGGTGCTGTCGACTGCGCTGCTGGCGGTCAACACGCTGATGGAACCGCAGTACTTCCTCGAACCGCGCCAGCTCTATCCGCTGTGGCCGCAATGGCACCCGGACAAGGCGATTGCGCTGTTCTCGACCACCATCGTGCTGCTGTTCCTGCCGAAACTGTTGAGCATCATCCTGATCTGGGCCAAGGGTGCGAAAGAGTTCGGCGGCAAGTTCAAGGTGACCCTGTCGATGCTGCTGGAGATGCTGTTCTCCATGCTGCTGGCGCCGGTGCGGATGATCTTCCACACCCGTTTCGTCCTCGCCGCATTCCTCGGCTGGGCCGCGACCTGGAACTCGCCGCAGCGTGACGATGACTCCACGCCGTGGAGCGAAGCGGTCAAGCGCCACGGTCCGCAGACCTTGCTGGGCTTCTTCTGGGCCATGCTGGTGATCTGGCTGAACCCGAGCTTCCTGTGGTGGCTGGTGCCGATCGTCGGCTCGTTGATGCTGTCGATCCCGGTGTCGGTGATCTCCAGCCGTGTCGGCCTGGGTCTGAAGTCCCGTGACGAGAGCCTGTTCCTGATTCCCGAGGAATACAATCCGCCGCAGGCCTTGCTGGCAACCGACCAGTACACCCACGAAAACCGCTGGCACGCGCTGAACGACGGCTTCGTCCGTTCGGTGGTCGATCCACAGCAGAACGCCCTGGCGTGCTCGCTGGCGACCTCCCGGCACAATCAGGCCGAGCCGATCGAATGGCTGCGGATCGAACGGGTTCGTCACGCGATGAAGGTTGGTCCGGAAGGGTTGACCAACAACGAGCGTGTGCAACTGTTGAGCGACCCGGTGGCATTGGCTCGCTTGCATGAGCAGGTCTGGAGCGAAGGCCACGCCGAGTGGCTGGGCGCCTGGCGTAAGTCGGTCAAGGCCGACCCCCATGCACCGCTGCTGCCGCTCAAGCCAATGAGCGAACAGCCTCAGTTGGCATAATAAAAAAACCCGCGAGAGCGGGTTTTTTTATGGCTTCAAAAGTTATACCGCGTCGCTCCCACAGGGGGCCGTGCCTGGCACAGGTATTGTGTTCGAGCAGGTCGGTGTGGGAGCGAGCCTGCTCGCGATGGGGTGCCACTCAAACCCTGAACTTGCCCACCAGCATCTGCAAATGTGTACCCAGTCGCGCCAGTTCAACACTGGAGGCTGCGGTCTCCTCACTGGCTGCCGACGTCTGATCCGACACATCCCGCACGTTCAGCACGCTGCGGTTGATCTCTTCGGCCACGGCGCTTTGCTGTTCGGCGGCAGCGGCGATCTGCTGGTTCATCGCCTGAATCGCCGAGACGGTGCGGGTGATGCTTTCCAGTGAGCTGCCGGCGCGGCGGGTCAGTTCGACGCTGCTGTCGGTCAGGGTGCGGCTGTTGTCCATGATGGTCGCGACTTGCTGGGTGCCGTTTTGCAGGCCGACGATCAGCTCTTCGATCTCTTCGGTGGACTTCTGGGTGCGCTGGGCCAGGCTGCGGACTTCGTCTGCGACCACGGCAAAACCACGCCCGGCTTCACCGGCACGGGCAGCCTCGATGGCCGCGTTGAGCGCCAGCAGGTTGGTTTGTTGGGCCACGGACTTGATGACGTCGAGCACGCTGCCGATCTTGTCGCTTTCACGCTGGAGTTCGCCCATGGCTTCGGTGGAGTGGCCGACTTCCTTGGCCAGGCGTTCGATCTGGGCGATGGCTTCGCCGACCACTTTGTCGCCCTCACGGGCCTGCTGGTCGGCAGCGACGGCGGCTTCAGAGGCTTCTTCGGCGTTGCGCGCAACTTCCTGCACGGTGGCGGCCATTTCGTTCATGGCAGTGGCGACCTGATCGGTCTCGACCTTCTGGCTGTTGACCCCGGCGCTGGTCTGCTCGGTGACCGCGGACAGCTCTTCAGCGGCGCTGGCGATCTGCGTGACGCCATCGCTGATGCCGCCGATCAGTTCGCGCAAGCCCTGTGTCATGCTCTGCATGGCACGCTGCAACTGGCCGAGTTCGTCGCGGCGCTGCGACGTCAGGTTGTGGGTCAGGTCGCCACCGGCGACGCGCTCGGCGACGGCCAGGGTCTGGTTCAACGGAATGATGATCTGCCGGGTGATCGCCCAGGCGGCCAGCAGGCCGAAGGCGATGGCCAGTACGGTGGCGAGGGTCAGCATGTTCTTGGCGTGGGCGGCGTCGGTGTCGCGCACGACGGTTTGCGAGACGGTGAGTTTCTGGCTCATGTCCACCAGGATGTCGCCTTGGGCAGACATGCGTACCAGGGCCTTGGCGCTGGCTACCTGAGAGTCGCGGAACTGGCTGACGGCGGCGCGATAGGCCTTCAGCGAATCAGTTGCCTGTTGCAGGTTGGCGATGTGTTCTCCAGGCAGTTTAGCCGGCAGGCTCTCGAGGTTCTTCAGAGCGTTGTCGATCGCATCGAGGGCTGGCTGTTCGGCTTCGCTCTTGCCGCTGTAGGTGTAGCCGCGAACCTGGAAACGCGCCTGCTGGATCAGCTTGCTCAGGTCGATCACGCTGTTGAACGCCGCCACGCTGTCGCCTTGCAGCATGGATTTTTCCACGTCGGCGACGCGGGCCACGGCGTTGTCGGCGGTGGCGCCGAGTTTGCTGCGGGCGTCTTCACGCTGGGCACCGGCCTGGGTCATGTCGCTGAAGGCGCGACGGAATTCGGCGACCGCGGCCAGTTGTTGATCGACCATGGCCGTATCAGCCGGTTGCTCGATCAGGCCGCGGGCGGTTTGCAGGCCGCTTTCAAGTTTGCCCAACAGATCATTGACGGCGCCGGGACCTTGTTCACCGCGACGCATCTCGTAATCCAGGCGTGCAATGCGCAGGTCCTTGGTCAGGTCGTTGAGACTGGCGATGAACCCCAGTTTATCGCCACGGCTGGTCACGCCGCTCAGGCCGCTCCAGCCGGTGAAGGTGATCAGCAGGGTCAGTAACAGCACCAGACCGAAGCCGATCTCCAGCTTGCGTTTGACGCTGACGTTTCCCAGATTCTCGGCTAGCCATTGGTACATGCTGAAACTCCCCGGACCACAATTTGGTTTTATGGGGGATGTATCGGCAGGGATGCCTGAATCTGTAGGTACTACTCGAGGTACGGGTAGGCAAAACATCCCTGTGGCGAGGGAGCTTGCTCCCGTTCGGCTGCGAAGCAGCCGTAAAACCGCCGGACGCGGTCTAGCAGGCAAAAGCGGTGGCCGCTACGCGCCCAAGCGGGAGCAAGCTCCCTCGCCACAGAAGCGGTGCACGATGTCAGAAAAGTCGTGCCAGCAGCGCGGTCACGGCGGTTTCGACGCGCAGGATGCGCTCGCCCAGCTGCACCGGTTGCAGGCCGGATTTGCCCAGCAGGTCGATCTCGTAGGGAATCCAGCCCCCCTCGGGGCCGATGGCCAGGGTCACCGGTTCGCTGAGTGCGCGAGGGCAGGGCGGGTAATTGCCCGGATGCCCCACCAGGCCGAGGGTGCCTTCGGTAATCGCCGGCAGACGGTCTTCGACGAACGGCTTGAAGCGCTTCTCGATCACGACTTCCGGCAGCACGCTGTCCCGGGCCTGTTCGAGGCCAAGGATCAACTGCTCGCGAATCGCCTCGGGCTCCAGGAATGGGGTCTGCCAGAAGCTCTTCTCGACGCGATAGCTGTTGACCAGCACGATCCGTGGCACACCCATGGCCGCCACGGTCTGAAACACCCTGCGCAGCATCTTGGGCCGTGGCAGAGCCAAGACCAGGGTCAATGGCAGCTTGGCCGGTGGTGGTTGGTCGAGGGTGACGCGCAATTCCGCTTCGTCGGCGTCCAGGCGCATCACTTCGGCCGAACCCATCAGCCCGCCGATCCGCCCGACGCGCATGCTGTCACCGACTTCACAGCGGTGGACTTCCTGCATGTGGGTCAACCGGCGATCACGCAGGACCGCCCGGTCGGCCGCAATGAAATCGGCCTCTTCAAGAAGCAGCAGGTTCACGCTTGGGTCGCTGGCGGCTGGTCGTTATGGTCGTCAGCCGGCTGATCATCCGGGTGCTCGCCACGTTTGCTGATCAGGCTGCCAAACAGAATGCCGATCTCGAACAACAGCCACATCGGCACGGCCAGCAGGGTCTGCGAGAAGATGTCCGGCGGTGTCAGGATCATGCCGACTACGAAGCAGCCAATGACCACGTACGGACGGATCTTCTTCAGGTATTTGACGTCGACCACGCCGATCCACACCAGCAGCACCACGGCCACCGGGATTTCGAACGCCACGCCAAAGGCGAAGAACAGCGTCATGACGAAATCGAGGTAGCTGGTGATGTCGGTCATCATTTCCACACCGGCTGGGGTGGCGGCGGCGAAGAACTTGAAGATCAGCGGGAACACCAGGTAGTAGGCGAACGCCATGCCGGCATAGAACAACACGATGCTGGACATCAGCAATGGCACAGCAATGCGCTTTTCATGCTTGTACAGGCCCGGGGCGATGAAGCCCCAGATCTGGTGCAGGATCACCGGGATTGCCAGGAACAGCGAGACCATCATCGTCAACTTCAGTGGCGTCAGGAACGGCGACGACACATCGGTGGCAATCATCGTCGCGCCGGCGGGCAGGTACGCGCGCAGCGGCGTGGAGACGAAGGTGTAGATCTGCTGGGTGAAGGCGAACAGCCCGGCAAAGATGATGAAGATCGCCGCTACGCAGCGCAGCAGACGGGTACGCAACTCGGTGAGGTGCGAAACCAGCGGCATGTGCTGGTCGTTTTCAGGAAGATCGCTCATGGGGCTCGCGGCGGCAGTGTTGGGTCATGAGGGGCCGGCGCAACGGGCGCAGCCGCAGGTGTAACGGGTTCAACCGGAGTGGCTGCAACAACAGTTGCAGGTTCGACAGGCGCTACAACGGGAGCAAGTGTCGAGTCGACAGCAGCGGCAGGCGCATGAATCGTCTGCTCGCCCACATGTTCCACCGGCGTCGGCTCCTGCTGGGTCGGCGTGAAGATTTTCCGCGCCTCCTGCTCAAGCGACAGGATGTGCTCGTTGTGCAGTTGCCGACGGATTTCGTCGGCACCGATTTCACGTTCAACTTCCTGTTTGATTGCGTTGAAGCTGCGCTTCAGACGCCCGACCCACAGGCCAGCGGTGCGCGCAGCGCCCGGCAAGCGCTCGGGACCCAGCACAAGCAGGGCAACGAGGCCGACGAGCAGCAGTTCAGAGAAGCTGATACCAAACATTAGTCAGTGCTCACACGTCTTTGCGGATCGGCTCTTCGACTTTCTGTGCCTGCACGTCGATGGTGTGCGGCTGGTTTACAGAGGCCTGAGGCTGTACCGGTGGAACCGGTTGGGCCGGGGTCGCATTCGGGTCGGCAGGCTTTTCGTCGTCGTTCATGGCTTTCTTGAAGCCCTTGATCGACTCGCCGACGTCGGTGCCGAGGTTTTTCAGTTTCTTGGTGCCGAACACCAGTACCACGACAACCAGGATGACGATCCAGTGTTTCCAGTCAAAAATGCCCATGCTGCTGCTCCTCTCTAATAGTTATTCAGGCGGACGGGCGCGAGGCTTTCTCAGCGTGTCCGGAGAGACCGAAACGACGGTCCAGTTCATCGAGTACAGCCTGTGGATGCTGCCCCAATTGGGCGAGCATGACCATGCTGTGGAACCACAGATCGGCGGTTTCGTAGATCACATCGCTGCAGTCGCCGCTGACGGCGGCGTCCTTGGCGGCAATGATGGTTTCGATCGACTCTTCGCCGACTTTTTCCAGAATCTTGTTCAAGCCCTTGTGGTACAGGCTGGCGACATACGAGCTGTCGGCGGCAGCGCCTTTGCGCTCCTCCAGTACCTCGGCGAGGCGGGTGAGAGTGTCACTCATGTGTGTGCCCTGCGGAATAGATGGCGTGCGGATCTTTCAGGACCGGGTCGACGGTTGTCCAGTCGCCGTTCTCATAGACGCGGTAGAAGCAGCTCTGACGGCCGGTATGGCAGGCGATGTCGCCGATCTGCTCGACCATCAGGATGATGACGTCGGCGTCGCAGTCCAGGCGCATCTCGTGCAGGGTTTGCACATGGCCGGACTCTTCGCCCTTGCGCCACAGCTTGCCACGGGAACGCGACCAGTATATGGCGCGGTTCTCGGCAGCGGTCAGTTCCAGTGCTTCGCGGTTCATCCAGGCCATCATCAGGACGCGCCCGGTCTTGTGATCCTGGGCAATGGCCGGCACCAGGCCGTCAGCGTCCCACTTGATCTCGTCCAGCCAATTCTTCATCTACGACTCCGATACGGGCCCGCACTTCAATAATCGGGGGCCTACGTTCAATGCAGCGTCCAAACAGTGTGCCAGCGTGTTGCACAACTGGCTATCGGCGTACGACCAGATACAAACCGACCGCCATCATGATACCGGCCGGCCAGTAAGCCAACTGGTTCAGCGGGCCGCCCGCGGCAAGGATGGCGCCACCGGCCAGGTGCGCCGTGCCGAGCAGGCGCAGGAACCAGTCGTCACGGCGTCGGTGCCACGCAGGCGACGGGTCGTAGGCGTGGGGTTGGGACATGCGTTCGAGCAGGTCGCGGGCCATGTTGGCCAGGTGCGGGATCTGTTCGAACTGGCTGTGCACGTTACCGAGCAGGGCTTTGGGGCTGACCCGCTCGCGCATCCAGCGTTCGAGGAACGGCTGCGCGGTGTTCCACAGATCGAGGTCCGGGTACAGCTGACGACCCAGGCCTTCGATGTTCAGCAGGGTTTTTTGCAGCAGGACCAGTTGCGGCTGCACTTCCATGTTGAAGCGGCGCGCGGTCTGGAACAGGCGCATCAGCACCTGGCCGAAAGAAATGTCTTTTAACGGTTTTTCGAAGATCGGCTCGCACACGGTACGGATCGCTGCTTCGAATTCGTTGAGTTTGGTTTCCGCCGGCACCCAGCCCGAATCGATGTGCAACTGCGCCACGCGACGGTAATCGCGCTTGAAGAAGGCGAACAGGTTGCGTGCCAGGTAATCCTGGTCTTCCGGGGTCAGGCTGCCGACGATGCCGCAGTCGATGGCAATGTATTGCGGGCTCCACGGATTCACGGTGCTGACGAAAATGTTGCCGGGGTGCATGTCGGCGTGGAAGAAGCTGTCGCGGAACACCTGGGTGAAGAAAATCTCCACGCCACGCTCGGCGAGCATTTTCATGTCGGTGCGCTGGTCGGCCAGGGTTGCCAGATCGGTGACCTGGATGCCGTAGATGCGCTCCATCACCAGCACTTTCGGCCGGCACCAGTCCCAATAGACTTGCGGCACGTACAGCAGCGGCGAGCCGTCGAAGTTGCGCTTCAACTGGCTGGCGTTGGCCGCCTCGCGCAGCAGGTCGAGTTCGTCGTAGATGGTTTTTTCATAATCACTGACCACGTCCACCGGATGCAGCAGGCGCGCATCGGCCGAGAGTTTTTCGGCGGCGCGGGCGAGGATGAATAGCCACGCCAGGTCCTGGGCGATCACTGGTTTGAGGCCCGGGCGGATCACCTTGACCACCACTTCTTCGCCGGTTTTCAGCTGTGCGGCATGCACCTGTGCTACCGACGCCGAGGCCAGCGGTTCGACGTCGAAACGGCTGAACACTTCGCTGATTTTCTTGCCGAGTTGTTCTTCGATCAGCTTGACCGACACTTGCGAGTCGAACGGCGGCACGCGGTCCTGCAGCTTCATCAGCTCATCGGCGATGTCTTCTGGCAGCAGGTCGCGACGGGTGGACAGGATCTGCCCGAACTTGATGAAGATCGGCCCCAGGTCCTGCAACGCCAGGCGCAAGCGCGCGCCACGGCTCAGGTCCAGGGTCTTGCGCGGGAACCAGCGCCACGGCAAGGCATAACGCAGCGCCCGCAAGAACCAGGGCAGCGGCAGGGCGAACAGCAGGTCATCGAGGCGGTAGCGGATCACGACGCGCTGGATGCGCAACAAACGGCGGACGGCAAGCAGCTTCATGCGTTATCGCTTGGGTCGAGGGATCGGGAAAGGCGCTCGAATCGCGCCTCGAGACGTTCCAGATCGAGCTTGATCTGGTCCAGTTCACTGAATCGGGCTTCGGCTTCGCGCTGGCCGACGAGGGTGCGCGATTCTTCGGCCAGGTATTCGCCCAGGTTCTGGCCCAGGCTGGCAAAGCCTTGCTGATACCAGCGGGCGCGGCTGCGCAGATGACCGCCGAGCAGTTGCGTGGCCACCGGGCCGAGCCAGCGCGAGAGTTCGTACTCCCAGTCCAGCTCGAGGTCCTGGAGGATCGCCGCCAGCTCCAGCAGCACGCCGCTGTCGCCGTCGAGTTCGACTTCAGGGGCGTGCAGAACAGAAGTCTTGTCCTTGCTCATCGCCAGTTTCAACAGGCTCGAGGCCGGTGCACGCAAGGTGCAGTCGGCGCCGGTTTCCCACTGGGAGGCAAGCATCAGGCCTTCGTCGCTGGGCAGGATGAACAATTGCAGCGCCGGGCTGCGGCAGTCGACGGCAATCACTCTGCCGCTCAAATGCGCCAGCCGCGGCAGCGCCGTGCTGTCGAGACGCAGCACCCGGTTCAGGCCGAGTTCAACGCTGGCGAGCAGGCCGGCGAGCAGCATCAGGGCTTGATGCCGCGGTGCAGGGCAACGATGCCTGCGGTCATGTTGTGATAGGTCACGCGGTCGAAACCGGCCTCGACCATCATCGACTTCAGGGTTTCCTGATTCGGGTGCATGCGGATCGATTCGGCCAGGTAGCGGTAGCTTTCCGAGTCGTTGGTGATCAGCTTGCCCATCAGCGGCATGAAGGCGAACGAGTAGGCGTCGTAGGCCTTGGACATCAGCGCGTTGGTCGGCTTGGAGAATTCCAGCACCAGCAAACGGCCGCCAGGCTTGAGTACGCGCAGCATCGAGCGTAGGGCATCTTCCTTGTGGGTCACGTTGCGCAGGCCGAAGGCGATGGTCACGCAGTCGAAATGGTTGTCCGGGAACGGCAGCTTTTCCGCATCGGCCTGGACGAATTCGACGTTGCCGGCCACACCGAGGTCCAGCAGGCGGTCACGACCGACCTTGAGCATGGATTCGTTGA
Source organism: Pseudomonas sp. GL_091 (assembly GCF_057837725.1). NCBI lineage: Bacteria > Pseudomonadati > Pseudomonadota > Gammaproteobacteria > Pseudomonadales > Pseudomonadaceae > Pseudomonas > Pseudomonas sp. GL_091. The sequence goes on from NZ_CM174451.1 coordinate 379,494, forward strand.
TGTCGGCCAATACGACCTGGCCGGTCGGGCCTACCAGGTGCGAGAATTTTTTGGTCAGGTCGCCAGTGCCGCCGGCGATGTCGAGCACGCGGTTACCGGCACGAACGCCCGACAGTTCGATCGCGAAACGCTTCCACAGACGGTGCATGCCGCCCGACAGAAGGTCGTTCATCAGGTCGTACTTGGCGGCTACCGAGTGGAAAACCTCAGCGACTTTTTCCGCTTTCTGGCTTTCCGGAACGTTTTTGAAGCCGAAGTGAGTGGTGGGTTCGGCATCGCTGCCTTTGCGCTGATCAGTCATATCGCTGTCACCAAAAGAGAATGCGCGACATTCTAATCCCCAAGGCATGCTTTGTCTTGGCAAGGCTGAAGGTAAGATGGGCAACCATCGGGACGTTTTGACGCAGCAGAGGTCAAGATGCCTCGGGAAAGCATCCATAAAGCAGGAGTCATTTGATGGCCCGTATTAGTGTTGAACGTGCCCATGGCCTGGGTAAGGCAGCGGCTCGCGAAAAGGCCGACAAGCTGGCGCAGAAACTTTCCGATCAATATGGCCTGGAGCCGCAGTGGTCCGGCGACACCCTGAACCTCAAGCGCTCGGGTGTGAAGGGCGCGGTGCATGTCAGTGAAGATTCGATCAAGGTCGACGTGGAGCTGGGCCTGATGATGTCGGCCATGAGCGGCATGATCAAAGCGGAAATCGAAAAGGCGCTGGATAAAGCGTTGGTCTGACTCGGTTTCCGCGTGAACCGAGATCCCATGTGGTAGCGAGCCTGCTCGCGATGAGGGAGTGTCAGTCGACATTCATTTTGACTGATGAATCGCTATCGCGAGCAGGCTCGCTCCCACATTTGTTTTGTGGTGCACCTGACCTTTCATGTCAGTTGTTAGGGTGCCGTTTCTAATTTTTCTCCCTACTTTGTGCCAGAGCCCGACACTTATCCGGGCAGTTCCTCAAACCTTCTGCGCGTGAGGTGCACCATGGCCAAAGTTATTTTGAAGAAAAAAATCGACCCGTCGACCAGCACGCTGAGCGACGTCAAATCCTATGCCCGCAAGATCTGGCTGGCAGGCCTGGGTGCCTACACCAAGGTCGGCCAAGAGGGTAGCGAGTACTTTCAAGAGCTGATCAAAGCGGGTCAGGTTGTTGAAAAGAAAGGCAAAAAGGTAGTCGCTGAGAAACTTGAAGCGGCCAATGCCGAGATCGATGAAGCCAAGAGTGAAGTCAGCACTTTCAAAGGCCGCGTCGAAGTTCAACTCGACAAGGTCGAGAAGGCGTTCGACACGCGTGTCGCAAGTGCCTTGAATCGTATCGGTATTCCGTCTAAACATGACGTTGAGGCACTCTCTGCTAAGCTCGATGAGCTGACGGCATTGCTCGAACGTGTCGCGCGTAAATCTTAAGGAGAACGGGATGGCTGTTAAAAAGAACACCGAAAAAGAAGGCAGCTCGTGGATCGGGAAGGTTGAAGATTACTCCCGAAAAATCTGGCTGGCTGGTTTAGGCGTGTACTCGAAGATCGACACTGACGGCAGCAAACTCTTCGATGCATTGGTTAAGGACGGCGAGAAAGCCGAGAAGCTCACCAAGAGCGCTGTTGGCAAGACAGTCGACGCCGCCAAGGACTCCGCTTCTTCGGCCAAGTCGCGCATCAGCGGCGTGAAAGATCGCGCACTGGGCAAGTGGGATGAGCTGGAAGGCGCTTTCGACAAGCGTTTGAACAGCGCCATTTCGCGTCTGGGCGTACCGAGCCGCAACGAAGTCAAAGCACTGCACAGCAAGGTCGATACCCTGACCAAGCAAATCGAAAAACTGACCGGTGCCAAGGTTGCGCCTGTTGCGGCGAAAACCGCGGCAGCCAAGCCTGCTGCCAAGCCGGCCGCCAAAACCGCAGCCAAGCCACTGGCAAAAGCAGCGGCTAAACCTGCTGCCAAGCCTGCCGCTAAAACTGCAGCCGCCAAACCGGCCGCCGCAAAAGCCGCCGCCAAACCAGCGGCTAAACCGGCCGCCAAGCCTGCAGCGAAAACTGCAGCGGCCAAACCGGCAGCCGTCAAGCCAGCGGCCAAACCCGCTGCGGCGAAAAAACCAGCGGTGAAAAAGCCGGCCGCTCCAAAAGCCGCCGCGCCAAAACCAGCAGTGGCAGCTGCCAAACCGGCAACGCCGACAGCTCCGGTCAGCGCATCGAACTCCGCTACCGCACCGACCCCTGCTGTCACCCCGACTGCCGCGCCAGCTCCATCGACGCCAACCAGTCAGTCCTGATTCTCAGGGCTCAAGAAAACGCCCGGCCTGTGAAGGTCGGGCGTTTTTGTTTGTGCGCGAATCTCTGAGCGACACAGACCCACTGTAGGAGCGAGCTTGCTCGCGATGGTATTGCAGGCGCTGAGTAGCGTCGGCTGTACCTTTTTCGCGAGCAAGCTCGCTCCTACAGGGGGGGCGTTGTGGCCAGGGTTATTCGTGGTCTTCCAGATACTCCATCGCCATCTGTTCGGTTGCAGCCTTCATCGATGGCAGCAGGTGCGGCGCCACCAGCATCATGATCTGGTAAACCACCAGCCGCACCTCGCCTTCACGGTCGAGAATCCGCTGATAGTCGAGTGAGAACAGCAACGTCATGGTGATCTGTTCCACCAGTTGCCCCAACGCCTGGGTCTCGCTGACCAGCAACCCCTGAGCCTGCAACCGCGCCAGCAGCGATGCCAGTGTGCGTTTGAGTGCATTGAGCAGGTTACGAATGCCCTTGGCCAGTTTCGGCAGGCGCCCGGCGAGGTTCGACAGGTCCTGGAACAGGAACCGGTAGTGGGACAGGCGTTCGACGATCAGGTGCAGGAACAGCCAGTATTCTTCGGGCGCCAGTTCGGCATCGGCCGGTGGGTCGAGCAAGGGCGCCAGTTCGCCCTGGAAGCGCTCGAACAGCCCGAGAATCAGCGGTTCCTTGCCGTGGAAGTGGTAGTAGAGGTTGCCCGGGCTGATGCCCATTTCATTGGCAACTTCCATAGTGGAGACATTCGGTTCGCCCTTTTGATTGAACAACTGCAGGGCACATTCGAGGATCCGGTCGCGGGTTTTCATCCAGTCTTCTTAATGATCGGGTCTTGCCACGGCCGGCAGAGGCCGTGGCTCGTTGAACGTCAGCGCACGCGTACGTAAGTACCGGGTGCTGCCTCCATCGGTGGATAGTTCTGGTTACCGAGCGCCATGTGGGTTTCCTTCTGCGCGCCGGAACGTTCTTGAATCCAGCTCAGCCATTGGGTCCACCAGCTGCCATCGACATGCTTGGCGTCGTAGTACCAGGCTCGGGGGTCGCTGCTCAGTTTGCCGTTCTCGACGTAGTTGGCTTTCGGGTTGCTCGGCGGGTTGAGGATGCTCTGCACATGACCGCTGTTGGACAGCACGAAGCGCCGCTCGCCACCGAGCAACAGCGTCGAGCGATACACCGCGTCCCACGGCGTGATGTGATCGTTGATGCCGGCGACGCTGAAGCTATCGACGGTGACCTTCTGCAAGTCGATCGGCGTGCCACACACTTCCAGCCCGCCCGGGTGGGTCAGCGGGTTGTGCTTGAAGAAGTCCAGCAGGTCGCCATGCAGGGCGGCCGGCAGGCGTGTGTTGTCGTTGTTCCAGTAGAGAATGTCGAACGCCGGTGGCTCCTTGCCTAACAGGTAGTTGTTGACGAAGTAGCTCCAGATCAAATCGTTGGGGCGCATCCAGGCGAAGACCTTGGCCATGTCGCGGCCGTCCAGTACACCCCGCTGATAGGAGCGGCGCTTGGCAGCCTCCAGAGTCTGCTCGTCGGCGAACAGCGTAGCGGGGCTGTCCATCTGACTGTCGAGCAGGCTCACCAGGTAAGTCGCGCTGGACACCCTGCGCAGCTGCCGCTTGGCCTGCAAGTGGCCTTGCAACGCGGCTATGGTCAGCCCGCCGGCGCAGGCGCCCATCAGGTTGACCTCGCGTGCGCCGGTGATCGCCCGGCAGACATTCATGGCCTCTTCCACGGCTTCCACGTAGGTCGAAAGCCCCCATTCGCGATGGCGCACATCCGGGTTGCGCCAACTGATCATGAAGGTTTGCAGGCCGTTTTTCAGGGCGTACTGGACGAAGCTGTTATGGGGGCTCAGATCGAAAATGTAGTACTTGTTGATTTGCGGCGGCACCACCAGCAGGGGCTTGGAATACTGCTTTTCGCTCATCGGCTTGTACTGGATCAGCTCCAGCAGCTCGTTGCGAAACACCACGGCACCGGTGGTGGTGGCGACCGTCTTGCCGACCTCGAACGCTTGCTTGGTGACTTGCCGGGGCAGGCCGTCGTTGTGCAGCAGATCGTCCACCAAATGGCTGATGCCACGCACCAGGCTGTTACCGCCGGAATTGAACAGTTCCTTGACCGCCAGTGGATTGAGCAGGGTGTTGGAGGGCGATACGGCGTCGTTGAGCAGGGCGAAAGCGAAGTGGGCGCGGGCGCGGTCGTCCGGACTCATGTTGCTCTCGTCGATCCAGCTCTTGACCTGTTTCTGCCAGCTCAGATAGGCCTGCAGGCTACGGCGATAAAACGGGTTGAGGCTCCACGCCGGATCGGCGAAGCGAGCGTCTTGCGGGTTGGTCGGGTGCAGGGTTTCGCCCAGCAGCACACGGCCAAGCTGACCGCCGAGTTTGAGGGCATGTCGGGCACTGTGTACCGGATTGCGCAAGCCATGGGCGGCCACACTGCGCAGGGTCGACAACAGATCCCGACCGCGCAGGCCGGTAATCGCACTCTGTGCATTGATGAACGCGGCGGGAGTCGGTAGGGAATCCCTCGCTGGTTTCTCGCGCATGAGTCAACACTCCTTCGTCTTCAGGCCAAAAACAAATACACCGAACCAGAACACCATAGACGCTGTAACGGATTGTTGCGCGGCGTGGCGTCCTGCCGGCCGCCGATGCAAAGGTTTAGCTGCCCAATGGCGCCGGACGCGGATGCATCACCGCGCGCTGGCGCTCCTCTTCCAGGAATTTCATGATGATCGGAGCTACCGCTTCGGCCCGGGTAATCAGGAACAGATGCCCGTCATCGATGATGTGCAACTGGGCGTTGGGAATCCGCCAGGCCAGCAAGCGCATGTTGACCAACGGGATCAGTGGGTCATCGTCACCGGCCAGTACCAGGGTCGGCTGGCGGATCTTGTGCAACCAGTGGATGCTGGTCCAGCCGAGGCCGGCGAACAGCTGCCAGTAGTAACCGAGCTTGCCCGCTGAACGCACCTTGGCCGCATGGCTGGCGGCCAGCGTCGGGTCGCGACGGAACGCACCACCGTAGATCATCGGCGCAATGCGGATCACGTGGGACGGCTGGATGTAACGTCGCGGGCTGGCCATCATCCACAGCACTTTCGGTTTGCCCGGCACCATCACCGCACCCGCCGCCGTTGCGGCCAGCACGAGTTTCTTGCAGCGCTCCGGATAGTCATAAGCGAACTGTTGGGCCAGGGCGCCACCCCAGGACACGCCGATGACGTTGACCTGCCCATAGTCGAGATAGTCGAGCATGCGCGCCGTGAGTTTCGCCAGGCTCGGAAAACGATACGGCCGGTTCGGTGTGGACGAACCGCCGACGCCGGGTACGTCGAAGGCGATGACTTCCAGGTCCGGGTCCAGCGCCGCGATAAACGGGAACACCAGCTCCAGGTTGGCGCCAATGCCGTTGAAAATCAGCAGGGGCGTCAAGTGAGGCTTGCCGGGGCGTACCGCCGTGCGGAGCGTCTGGCCATCCAGATCGACGGTACGGAATATGAAGGGTTGCGGCATGCTTCTGGCCCTGTGGGTCGCTCTCTTGAATTCTTCCCTGATCCCCTGTAGGAGCGAGCTTGCTCGCGAAAAACGTGAGGGCAACGCGTTATCCAAGCAGCACGCGTTATCGTTAACGTCCATCGCGAGCAAGCTCGCTCCTACAGGGGCGGGGTGTGTCAGTTACCGTTCGTGTACATAAGTGCCCGGTGCAGCTTCGCCCGCCGGGTAGGCCTTGTTGCCCAATTTCAGCGGTGCTTTTTTCAGGTTGCCCGCACGCTGTGCCTGCCACGCCTGCCAGTGCAGCCACCAGGAGTCGGCGTGCTTGGTCGACTCTTCTTGCCAGTCATCGGCATTGGCGGGCATTTCGGTGCTGGTCATGTAGCGCGATTTTGGATTGCCCGGCGGGTTTAGAATGCTCTGGATGTGCCCGCTGCTGGACAGCACGAACTCAACGTTGCCGCCGAACAATTGCGCCGACTTGTAGCAGGAACGCCACGGGGTGATGTGATCGTTGGTGCCGGCCAGCGAGAAGATGTCGGCGGTGACCTTCTTCAGATCGATCGGAGTGCCGCACACTTCCAGTGCATCGGCACGGGTCAACGGGTTACTTTTGAACATCTCGATCAGGTCGCCATGGAACGCAGCGGGCAACCGGGTGGTGTCGTTGTTCCAGAACAGAATGTCGAATACCGGCGGTTCGTTGCCCAACAGGTAGTTGTTGACCCAGTAGTTCCAGATCAGGTCGTTGGGGCGCATCCAGGCGAAGACTTTCGCCATATCGCGACCTTCGAGAACACCGGCCTGGTAGGAGTGGCGCTTGGCGGCTTCGAGGGTTTGCTCGTCGACGAACAGGGCTACGTCGCTGTCCAGGGTGGTGTCGAGGACGCTGACCAGCAGGGTCAGGGCGTTGACCTTGTTCTCGCCGATTGCCGCGTAGTGGCCCAGCAGCGCGGTGCAGGTGATACCGCCGGAGCAGGCACCGAGCATGTTCACGTCTTTGCTGCCGGTGATCGAGGTGACCACATCAACCGCTTCCTTGAGCGCTTCGATGTAGGTCGACAGGCCCCACTCACGCTGCTCCTTGGTCGGGTTGCGCCAGCTGACGATGAAGGTCTGCACGTTGTTGCGCAGGCAGAACCGCGCCAGGCTCTTTTCCGGACTCAGGTCGAAAACGTAGAACTTGTTGATCTGCGGCGGTACCACCAGCAGTGGGCGTTCATGCACCTGTTCGGTGATCGGCTTGTACTGGATCAGCTCCAGCACGTCGTTGCGAAAGACCACTGCACCCTCGGTCACGCCAAGGGTCTTGCCGACCTCGAATGCGCCCATGTTGACCTGGCTCGGCATGCCGCCGTTATGCACCAGGTCCTTGGCCAGATGCGAGAGGCCATCGAGCAGGCTTTTACCACCGGTTTCGAAGAAGCGCTTGACCGCCGCCGGGTTGGCCGCCGTGTTTGTCGGGGCGAAGGCTTCGGTCATCAGGTTGATCACAAAGTGCCCACGGCTGACGTCCTTGGGCGGCAGGTTGCTGTCGCCGATCCAGTCGTGGAGTTCCTTGCGCCACGCCAGGTAGGTTTGCAGATAACGTTTGTAGAGCGGGTTCTGGCTCCAGGCCGGATCCGCAAAGCGACGGTCATCGCTGCCCGGTTGCAGTTCGGATTTACCGAACAGCACGTTCTTGAGTTCAAGGCCGAAATGAGCGACATGTTTGGCGCTGTGAATCGGTTGTTTGATGGCCTGCCTGAGCACCATTCGAGCAGAAGCCAGTAGATCCTTTCCACGCAGTCCAACGACAGGATTCAGCCCCAAGGTGTTTTCCGAGGCTTGACTCTTCAAGTCATCGTTATTCTTGTTACTCATCTACGACGCTCCATTGTCCTGAGACGAGTACCGGGTCCTGCTGTGTAGTCACACAGCCAATGCCAGGTACTACTGCTCGGGGTGACCGTTAATACTGCATCGCTGCTTTTTTAATGCAGAGAGCACTGCAGGGAACTTGCCAGTTCCATTGGTTACCCGAGTTTAATTTTTTTCGCAAGCAGGCCAATCGGCGGCCCTGAAGCGGAGCATTCAAACAGATGAAATTAGAAAATGCCCTCTAAAGAGCAAGAGGCTCGGATTAGAGCATCAGTTTGACGACGGATTCGTTCGGATCGCGGGTTTTTCCGGCGGCTTTGAGCTCGGCCAGATAATCTTCCCAGAGTGCGTCATAACGTCGCCCCAGCTCGTAGAGGTATTCCCAGGTGAACAGGCCGCTGTCGTGACCGTCATCGAAGGTCAGTTTCAGTGCGTACTGACCGGCCGGTTCTACCTTGGTCAGGCCGACGTTGATCTTGCCAAATTGCAGGATGGGTTTGCCGTGGCCCTGGACCTCGGCGGAAGGAGAGTGCACGCGCAGGAACTCGGCGGGCAGGGTGTATTCCTCGCCGGACGCGTATTTCAGCGACAGGGTTTTCGAGGCTTTGTGCAGCTTGATGTCGGTGGGGAGTTGGGTCATGAGCGCCGTTCCGTTATGGATGGAACCCTGTAGGAGCGAGCTTGCTCGCGATGGTGTGTCAGTCGACATCAATGCCACTGACTGCCCATCGCGAGCAAGCTCGCTCCTACAAGTATGGCTTACAGGATATAACGGGACAGGTCTTCGTTCTGCGCCAATTCGCCCAGGTGGCTGTTGACGTAGTCGGCGTCGATCTGGATCACCTTGCCGTCATGAACGCTGGCCAGATCGCCGGCGCTGAACGACACCTCTTCGAGCAGGCGCTCAAGCAGGGTGTGCAGGCGACGGGCACCGATGTTTTCGGTTTTCTCGTTGACCTGCCAGGCGATCTCCGCGATGCGCTTGATGCCGCTCGGCTGGAACTCGATGCCCAGGCCTTCGGTTTTCAGCAGCGCGCAGTATTGCTCGGTGAGCGAGGCGTGAGGCTCGCTGAGGATGCGTTCGAAGTCTTCCGGGCTCAGGGCCTTGAGTTCGACACGGATCGGCAGACGGCCTTGCAGCTCGGGCACCAGGTCGCTCGGCTTGCTCAGGTGGAACGCACCCGAAGCAATGAACAGGATATGGTCGGTCTTGACCATGCCCAGCTTGGTGTTGACGGTGCAGCCTTCGATCAGCGGCAGCAAGTCACGCTGCACACCTTCACGGGACACATCGACGCCGCCGGAATTGCCACGCTTGGCCACCTTGTCGATTTCGTCGATGAACACGATGCCGTGCTGCTCGACCGCTTCCAGGGCCTTGGCCTTCAACTCTTCATCGTTGACCAGGCGGCTGGCTTCTTCGTCGCGTACCAGCTTGAGCGCTTCCTTGACCTTGAGCTTGCGGGCTTTTTTCTTGCCCTTGCCCATGTTGGCAAACAGGCTTTGCAGCTGGTTGGTCATTTCTTCCATGCCCGGTGGCGCGGAGATATCGACGCCGGCCATTTCGGCGACTTCGATTTCGATCTCCTTGTCATCCAGCTGACCTTCGCGCAGGCGCTTGCGGAACAGCTGACGGGTGTTGGAGTCGGCAGTCGGGGCGTCGTCGTTGCTGAAACCCATGCGTGCCGGTGGCAGCAGGGCGTCGAGGATGCGCTCTTCGGCAGCGTCTTCGGCGCGGTGGCGAACCTTGACGATTTCCTGCTCGCGCAGCAGCTTGATCGCGGCATCGGCCAGGTCACGAATGATCGATTCGACGTCGCGGCCGACATAGCCGACTTCAGTGAACTTGGTCGCTTCGACCTTGATGAACGGTGCATTGGCCAGTTTCGCCAGACGACGGGCGATCTCGGTTTTACCGACGCCGGTCGGGCCGATCATCAGGATATTCTTGGGTGTTACTTCAACACGCAGCTCTTCAGGCAGCTGCATGCGGCGCCAGCGGTTGCGCAGGGCAATGGCGACGGCGCGCTTGGCATCGTCCTGGCCGATGATGTGGCGGTTGAGTTCGTGGACGATTTCACGGGGAGTCATGGACATAGTATTTAGCGGACCTCAAGCAAGAATGAGCCGTGGCGCGATGGCCAACACGGGCTTACTCGGCGCAGTCCTGCTCCTCAATGGTCTGAGTGTGATTGGTGAATACGCAGATGTCGGCGGCGATGCCGAGGGCGGTTTCGACGATTTCCCGGGCCGACAGATCGGTTTTCTTCAGCAGCGCGCTGGCAGCGGCCTGGGCGTAACCGCCGCCGGAACCCATGGCGATCAGGCCTTCTTCGGGTTCAACCACATCGCCGTTACCGGTGATGATCAGGGAGGCGTCTTTGTTGGCGACCGCGAGCATGGCTTCAAGGCGGCTCAGGGAGCGGTCGGTGCGCCATTCTTTGGCGAGTTCGACGGCGGCACGGACCAAATGGCCCTGATGCTTTTCAAGCTGGCCTTCGAAACGTTCGAAGAGGGTAAAGGCGTCAGCGGTGGCACCGGCAAAACCGGCAATGACCTGGCCGTGGTACAGGCGGCGAACTTTTTTCGCGTTGCCTTTCATCACGGTATTACCAAGGGAAACCTGGCCGTCGCCGCCCATGACGACTTTGCCGTGGCGGCGAACTGAAACGATGGTGGTCAAGGGAAGAGTCTCCACGCAGCGGGGCGAAAGTGCCTTATGAAAACTCATATGGGGGTGGTGGAGCGTTTTTCAACTGTAGGGCGCGGCGGGGGACGAATGGCGTGCAATAACTGTGGCGAGGGGGCTTGCCCCCGCTGGGGTGCGAAGCGCCCCCAAAACCCGGACACCATGTTGCTTCAGACAAGTCCGCAATTCCGGTTTTGCGGCCGCTGCGCGACCGAACGGGGGCAAGCCCCCTCGCCACAGGGTTTTGTGGGCAACCTCAAGCAAGGTGCCCACAGGGAGGCGTTATCGGCTCTGGCGTTGTTGTAACAGCAAGTTGCTGAAGCCTGCGCCCGCCAATTGTTTCTGCGCAGTGGTCAGTTGTTCGCGATTGCTGAACGGACCGACCAGAACCCGATACCAGGTTTCGTCTTTTACCGTGCCGGACTCAACCGCCACGGCCTGGCCCAACAGAATGATCTGCGCCCGAACCTTGTCCGCATCAGTCTCTTTGCGGAACGAGCCAGCCTGCAGGAAAAACTTCGTCACAGGCGCAGCCTTGACCGGTGGCGCGGGAGGCGGAGTAATCCCGGCCAAAGCAGCCTGGGCGCGAGCCGTGTCGATCTTCGCCGCTTCGGCCGGGGTGACCGGCGTTGTCGGGATGACCGGCACTTGCGGCGTCGGCAGAGTTTTTTCCGGCACGGCATCCGGCGGCACGATGACTTCCGATTCCGGCAGCAAGGTGTAGAAGTCGTACTTCGGCTTCACCGGTTGCGTCGGGCTCGGCGGGGTCTTGTTGGCCTCGGCGATCTTGCTGGCTTTCTGCTGTTGCTGTTGCTCGACTTTTTCACGCTTGACCGTGTCGCTGCCTTTGCCCGGTTCCAGCTTCATCAGGAATACGATGAAGGCGCCGACCGTCAGGCCGATGGCCATCCACAGCCAGCCCGGGATCGGTTGCTTCGCAGGAGCTTGGTAACGGCTGGCGCCACGCTTGGGTGCAGGTTTTTTCTTGGCAGCCAACTTACATACGCTCCAGAGTTTCCAGGCCCAAGAGTTCCAGGCCTTGCTTGAGAGTGCGTCCGGTCAGCGCGGCGAGGCGCAGGCGGCTCTGCATTTGTGCCGGGGTATCGGCGGCGAGGATCGGGCAGTTCTCGTAGAAGCTGGAGAACAGGCCGGCGACGTCGTACAGGTAAGTGCAGAGGATGTGCGGGGTGCCTTTTTCGGACACGTTGTTCAGGATCTCGCCAAACTGCGCGAGCTTCGCCGCCAGTTCGTGTTCGTGCGCCGCTTCGAGGACGATCTGGCCGTCGACTTCGCTGAAGTCCTTGCCGAGCTTGCGGAATACGCCGGCCACGCGGGTGTAGGCGTACAGCAGGTACGGCGCGGTGTTGCCTTCGAAGTTGAGCATCAGGTCGAAGTTGAAGCTGTAGTCGCTGGTGCGGTGCTTGGACAGGTCGGCGTATTTCACTGCGCCGATGCCCACCACCTTGGCGATGTTGCGCAGCTCAGTCTCGGCCAGTTCAGGGTTCTTGTCCTTGACCAGGGTGTAGGCGCGCTCCTGGGCTTCGGTCAGCAGGTCGATCAGCTTCACGGTGCCGCCATCACGGGTCTTGAACGGACGACCGTCCGCGCCGTTCATGGTGCCGAAGCCCATGTGTTCCATTTCCATCGGATGGGACACGAAACCGGCCTTGCGCGCCACGGCGAACACTTGCTGGAAGTGCAGGGCCTGACGCTGGTCGACGAAGTACAGCGCGCGATCGGCCTTGAGCTTGCCGCTGCGGTAGCGCACGGCCGCCAGGTCGGTGGTGGCGTAGAGGTAGCCGCCATCAGCCTTGACGATGATCACCGGCAGCGGGTCGCCGTCGGCGTTCTTGAACTCGTCGAGGAACACGCACTGGGCGCCGTTGCTCTCGACCAGCATGCCTGCGGCCTTCAAGTCGTTGACCACGTTGATCAGGTCGTCGTTGTAGGCGCTTTCGCCCATCACGTCGGCCATGGTCAGTTTGACGTTGAGCAGTTCGTAGATCTTCTGGCAGTGGGACAGCGAGATGTCCTTGAACTTGGTCCACAGCGCCAGGCAATCGGCGTCGCCGGCCTGCAACTTGACCACCAGGCCACGGGCGCGGTCGGCGAACTCTGCGGATTCGTCGAAGCGTTGCTTGGCGGCGCGGTAGAAGTTCTCCAGGTCCGACAGCTCGTCGCTGGTGATCGGGTTTTCCTGCAGGTAAGCCATCAGCATGCCGAACTGGGTGCCCCAGTCGCCGACGTGGTTCTGACGGATCACGGTGTCGCCGAGGAACTCCAGCACACGGGCCACGCCGTCGCCGATAATGGTCGAGCGCAGGTGGCCGACGTGCATCTCTTTGGCCAGGTTCGGCGCCGACAGGTCGACCACGGTGCGCTGCACCGGGCCGGCCTTGCGCACGCCGATGTGGGCGTCGGCCAGGGCGGCGTCCAGGCGGGTCGCCAGGGCGTCGGTGTTCTGGAAGAAGTTCAGGAAGCCTGGACCTGCGATTTCGGTCTTGGCGACATTTTCGTCAGCCGGCAGCGCGGCGATGATTTTTTCCGCCAGATCGCGCGGCTTCATGCCGGCCGGCTTGGCCAGCATCATGGCGATGTTGCTGGCGAAGTCGCCGTTCTTCTTGTCGCGGGAGTTTTCCACCTGGATCGCCGGCGACAGGCCTTCAGGCAACACACCTTCGTTGACGAGTTGGGTGATGGCTTGTTGGATCAGCTGGCGAATGGTGTCTTTCATGGTCTTCTCTTTCGACCGCAGGCGCGGCGGCGCATCATGCGCTGGTGGAAAAACTGGGCATTATCCGTTGCGAAGACGGGCTTGCCAACCTTAGCAGGCAGGTTATGGATGTGTGGTGACAATTCGTCCGCTTTCGCGAGCAGGCTCGCGATGGCAATCTTCAAATCAATACAAATCCACAGGATCAACATCCAAAGACCAGCGCACCGCCCGCCCGCTCGGCATCTGCTCCAGCACCAGCAGCCAACTGGCCAGCAAACGATGCAAGGGTGCCCGCGCCGTGGCCTGCAACAACAGCTGCGCACGATAACGCCCGGCCCGGCGCTCCATCGGTGCGGGGACCGGTCCCAATAATTCGATCCCCGTCAGATTCTGCTCGACCAGCAAACGCTCCGCCTCGCTGCACGCCTCATCCAGGAAACCTTCGGCCTGACCCGGTTTATGCGCCTCGGCCCGCAGCAGCGCCAGGTGCGCAAACGGCGGCAATCCGGCCGCACGACGTTCGCTCAAGGCCTGTTCGGCAAAGGCGAAATAGCCTTGCTCGGTCAATTGCACCAGCAGCGGATGGTCGGCCAGGTGCGTCTGGATAATCACCTTGCCCGGCTCTTCGGCGCGACCTGCGCGACCTGCGACCTGGACGATCAGCTGCGCCATGCGCTCGCTGGCGCGGAAGTCGCCGGAGAACAGGCCGCCGTCGGCGTCGAGGATCGACACCAGCGTCACCCGTGGAAAGTGGTGACCTTTGGCAAGCATCTGCGTGCCGATCAGGATGCACGGCTGGCCTTTTTGAATGGTCGCGAACAGCTGGTTCATCGCGTCCTTGCGCGATGTGCTGTCGCGGTCGACCCGCAGCACCGGATAGTCCGGGAACAGAATCGCCAGGCGCTCCTCGGCCCGTTCGGTGCCGGCGCCAACGGGGCGCAGATCGACCTTGTTGCACTTCGGGCACTGGCGCGGCACGCGTTCGACGTAGCCGCAATGGTGGCAGCGCAGCTCGCCGTAACGCTGATGCACGGTCATCCGCGCGTCACAGCGCTGGCACTCGGACATCCAGCCACAGTCATGGCACAGCAGGGTCGGGGCGAAGCCACGGCGGTTGAGGAACACCAGGACTTGTTGTCCGGCGGCCAGGGTCTGGCCGATGGCTTGTTGCATCGGCCCGGAAATGCCGCTGTCCAGCGGACGGCTTTTGACATCCAGACGCAGGAAGCGCGGCTGTTTGGCGCCGCCGGCTCGCTCGTTCAAGCGCAGCAGCCCATAGCGGCCGGTGTAGGCGTTGTGCAGGCTTTCCAGCGAAGGGGTGGCGGAGCCGAGGACAATCGGGATGTTTTCCTGTCGCGCTCGCACCAATGCCAGATCACGGGCGTGGTAGCGCAAACCTTCCTGCTGTTTATAGGAGCCGTCGTGCTCTTCGTCGATGATGATCAGGCCGGGGTTCTTCATCGGTGTGAACAGGGCCGAGCGGGTGCCGATAATGATATCGGCCTCACCGTCCCGGGCGGCCAGCCAGGCCTCGAGGCGTTCGCGGTCATTGACCGCCGAATGGATCAGCGCGATACGGGCATTGAAACGCTGCTCGAAGCGCGCCAGGGTCTGCGGGCCGAGGTTGATTTCCGGGATCAGCACCAGTGCTTGCTTGCCGGCCTCGAGGGTTTCGCGGATCAACTGTAGATAGACTTCGGTCTTGCCGCTGCCGGTAACGCCGGCCAGCAGGAACGCGTGATAACTGTCGAAGCCGGCGCGAATCGCCTCATAGGCGGCGCGCTGCTCCGGATTCAGCGGGAGTTCCGGTTGCGCCAGCCAGTGTTCGTGGCGTGCGCCCGGGGCGTGCCGGCGGATCTCGACCTGCACCAGATCCTTGGCCAGCAGCAAATCCAGGCTGTCCTTGCTCAGCATCAGTTTGCTCAGCAATTGATGGGCGACGCCATGGGGATGCTGGGCCAGCGTGGCCAGGGCTTCGCGCTGGCGCGGGGCGCGGGCGATGCGCGGATCATCGAGGCTGGCCCCCGGCGCGGCGGACCAGAAACGCTCCTGGCGTGCTTCGGCCAGCTCACCCTGGCGCAGCAAAACCGGCAACGCCCAACTCAAGGTGTCGCCGAGGCTGTGCTGGTAATACTGGGACGTCCACAGGCACAGCTTGAACAGCGCCGGCGGCAGCGGTGGCGTAGCGTCGAGCAGGGCCAGGGCCGGCTTGAGTTTCTCGACCGGTACTTCGCTGGTGTCGGTGACTTCCACCAGAATACCGATCATCTCCCGTCGGCCGAACGGCACCCGCAGGCGCATGCCAGGGTGCAACTGGGCGCGCAGGACGCCGGCCGGAGCGCGGTAGTCGAACAGGCGGCGCAGCGGCGAAGGCAGGGCGAGGCGCAGAATGGCGTCGGGCACGCGGGGGGATCTCGATTAGCAGGCAACAAAAGAAGGGGTGGACGCAGATCAATTGTGGGAATGCGCTTGAGGCCGGGAGCCTAGCAGACGGTCGGTCTCAGGGACAGCTTGCGTGAATGGGATTGTCTGGTAGAATCCGCGGCCTAATTACGTGCGGTATTCAACAATAGTGTTGGGTGGCGGCACGCTAGCCTGAGGAAGACACCATGAAAGCTGATATCCATCCAGAATACCCAGCAGTTGCTGTTACCTGCAGCTGCGGCAACAAGTTCGAAACCCGTTCGACCTTCGGCAAAGCCCTGGCGATCGACGTTTGCAACGAATGCCACCCGTTCTACACCGGTAAGCAGAAGACTCTGGACACTGGCGGCCGCGTTCAGCGCTTCGCCGACCGTTTCGGTGCTTTCGGCGCGAAAAAGGCCTAAGGCCAATCAACTTGGGAAGCCGTTCCGGTTTTTCCATGCTGATGAAAAAGGCGTCCCTTGCGGGCGCCTTTTTTGTGTCCGCGATTTGGCTATCCAGCGCCCAAGCGTTTTGCCCGGCACCCAGCGGCCTGACGCCCGTCGCGGTGCAGCGGGTGGTGGACGGCGACACTCTGCGCCTGAGCGATGGCCGCAGCGTGCGCATGATCGGCTTGAACACGCCGGAGCTAGGCAAGAATGGCCGCTCTGACGAACCGTTCGCCGTGGTCGCGCGCAAGCGGCTCGAAGCCCTGGTGGCGGCGAGTGATGGGCAGGTTGGTTTGCTGCCAGGTAAAGAAAGCAAAGACCATTACGGTCGCACCCTGGCCCATGTCTACGGTGCCGATGGCGCCAACCTTGAAGCGCAATTGCTCGCCGAAGGCCTGGGTTTCCAGGTGGCCGTGGCGCCGAATGTCGATCTTGTCGCCTGTCAGCAAGCTGCGGAACGCAGCGCCCGCCAGGCTGGGCTCGGTGTATGGCGCCAGTCGCCTGTACTGAAAGCGGAGCAGATCAGCACTTCCGGTTTTGCCGTGCTCAGCGGTCGTGTGAGCAAGGTTCAGCGCAATCGTGGCGGGGTTTGGATCGAGTTACAGGATTCGGTTGTATTGCGCATTGCGCCCAATCTCCTGGGGCGGTTCGATGCAGCTACGCTGGAAAGGCTCGAGGGCAAGCAAGTCGAGGCGCGCGGCTGGGTCCTGGATCGTTCGCGGCGTGGCGGTCTCAAGGAGGGTCAGGCACGCTGGATGTTGCCCTTGACCGACCCGGCGATGCTTCAAGCGGCGCAGTGATAAAAAATTGTAGACATTTTTTCTGTCGATTGTGAACAGTATATCCCTTGTGTTCCGTGGCTCTTGGCCCAAAGTCGTAGGGCCGGGCGCTTGACAGGGGTGACCGGTCAGTCTTGTGGGGACTTTGCGAGGCGCGTATCCTCGCTGACCAGTCTGTCCAACAGTAAAAGCGGAATGCCAAAATGTCTGATCTGAAAACTGCCGCTCTCGAATATCACGCCAATCCTCGTCCAGGGAAGCTGAGTGTCGAGCTCACCAAGGCCACTGCTACCGCTCGCGACCTGTCGCTGGCCTACAGCCCGGGCGTAGCCGAACCAGTACGCGAGATCGCCCGCGATCCTGAACTGGCCTACAAGTACACCGGCAAAGGCAACCTGGTTGCAGTCATTTCCGATGGCACCGCGATTCTCGGCCTGGGTAACCTCGGCCCATTGGCTTCCAAGCCAGTGATGGAAGGTAAAGGCGTGCTGTTCAAGCGCTTTGCCGGCATCGACGTTTTCGACATCGAAGTCGACTCCGAAAGCCCGCAAGCCTTCATCGACACCGTCAAGCGCATCTCCATCACCTTCGGTGGCATCAACCTGGAAGACATCAAGGCACCAGAGTGCTTTGAAATCGAACGCGCTCTGATCGAGCAGTGCGATATTCCGGTATTCCACGATGACCAGCACGGCACTGCTATCGTGACCGCGGCCGGCATGATCAACGCCCTGGAAATCGCTGGCAAAACCCTGCCGGAAGCCAAGATCGTCTGCCTGGGTGCCGGCGCTGCCGCCATCTCCTGCATGAAGTTGCTGGTGAGCATGGGCGCCAACATCGAAAACATCTACATGGTCGACCGTACCGGTGTGATCCACTCCGGCCGTGACGACCTGAACCAGTACAAGGCTGTGTTCGCTCACGCGACCGACAAGCGCACTCTGGCTGACGCCCTGCAAGGCGCTGACGTGTTCGTTGGCCTGTCCGGCCCGAACCTGCTGAGCGCTGAAGGCCTGCTGTCGATGGCGCCTAACCCGATCGTGTTCGCCTGCTCCAACCCGGATCCGGAAATCGCCCCGGAACTGGCGCACGCTACCCGTAACGACGTGATCATGGCCACCGGTCGTTCCGACTACCCGAACCAGGTCAACAACGTACTGGGCTTCCCGTTCATCTTCCGTGGTGCCCTGGACGTTCGCGCCAAGCGCATCAACGAAGAAATGAAAGTGGCTGCGGCCAACGCCCTGCGTGAACTGGCCAAGCTGCCAGTACCTCAGGAAGTGTGCGACGCCTACGGCGGCATCAAGCTGGAATTCGGTCGTGAGTACATCATTCCGAAGCCAATGGATGCCCGTTTGATCACCCTGATCTCCGATGCCGTGGCTAAAGCCGCCATCGAGACCGGCGTGGCAACCCTGCCGTATCCGAAGAACTACCCGCTGAAAAGCGTGGATGACGTGTTCAACGGCTAAGCCGTTGTAGCGCTTCAACGAAAAGCCCCGGCTTGTGAGAGTCGGGGCTTTTTTGTGCCTGACGGTTTTGTGCCGCCTGCCCGGGCCAGACAACATCAAAACCGGCAGGCAAAAAAAAGGTTCTTCACGGATTACCGGGAAAGACGCTCTTGATCTTCATGAAAAAGAATTCGCTATCCCGGTAACCGTACGCCATCCGTTTGATGACCTTTATTCGATTGTTTATGCCTTCCAACTGGCCCGTATGCATCGGCCAGCGAACACGGCTGACGATGCCCCGCCAGTAACCCTTCAGTCGTTTGGCAAACTGGATCAGGGCCGGTATCTCGCTTTCATGCGCATGGCGCAGCCATTGCTGCCAGGCTGATCGCCAGCCCCAGGCGGTGCTCGGTGTCCAAAGCGTTTTGAGTTCAGCCTTCATCAAATAGACCGTCATCAACGCTTGGTTGGCCGCCAGCAGATCCTCCAAACGGACCTGTTGCTCCGGCGTTTTCAGGTTCTGCGGGTTGCGCAGCAACAGCCATCGCGCTTGCTTGATGACCTTTCGGGCAGGTTTGTCATGGCGAAGCCGGTTCGCTTCGTCGACGCGGACTCGATCAATCACCTCTCGGCCATATTTGGCCACCACATGGAAGAGGTCGTAGACCACGCGCGCTTTTGGGCAGTGCTGACGAACCTCCAGGTCAAAGGCGGTGTTCATGTCCATCGCCACCGCTTCGATGCGAGCGCAACCCTCTGGCCCCAGCTCTTCGAAGAATGGCCTGATCGCCGCACGGCTGCGACCTTCGCCAATCCACAGCACTCGCCGGGTATCGGCGTCCAGCACCACGCTGGCGTAGCGATGACCTTTGAACAGCGCGAATTCGTCCATGACCAAGCGCCGTGGCTGCGCCTTTGGCAAAACACTCAACGCCGCTTGCAAGGCTCGACGCTCCAGCAACCGAACGCTGTCCCAATGCAGCCCGAACAGTTGAGCCACATGCAGCGTGGGCAGGCGTTCGCAGGCTTGAATGACGGCCTCGGCCAGGCGGCGCGTCATGCGGGCATAGCGATCCAGCCAACTGACGGATTCCATGCATTTGCCACAGTCGCGACAACCGACACGTCGAAGCAACACGCTGAGGCGCACCGCACGGCCGAGAATGGGCAAATCACGAATGACCCGCTGGCAGTACTCATGCGTGGTTGAGCACGGTTTTTGGCAGCCGCCACAGGAAGGAAATCGGGTGGCGTGGGGCGTCAGGTCGATTTGTAGATCATCGCCATCGGGCTTGATCGTGACGACAGAAAAGCCCTCCCAAAAGGGAAGGAAAGTATTAATATCGCGCATAAGAACGCCGGTTTGTTAGATGTGTTTGCTCGCACGAACATCATCAACCAAATCGGCGTTCTTGTTTCTGTGTTTCCCGGGATTCCGTGAAGAACCAAAAAAAAGCCCCGCACTTCTTTCGAGGGCGGGGCTTTTTGCGATGGGTGGCAAGATCAGAATAGATCGATCGGTGCCGCTTCATCCGCTGGCAGCGGGCTGCCAGGTGCCAGGCCGTTGCCCAGTTCGTTCCCCGACGGTGGCGTATCTTCGACCTTGAACAGTTCGAAGTAGGCCCCCGGGGTGCCCGGGCTGGCTGCGCGGCCGCTGACCGGATCGACTCGCAGGCTGAGGATGCCTTCCGGCTCCGGTTGCGTATGCGGCGGTTTGCCTTTGAGCGCTGCGCCCATGTAGTTCATCCAGATCGGCAGCGCGACGGTGCCGCCGAATTCCTTGCGGCCCAGGCTTTCCGGTTGATCGAAACCGGTCCACACCGTCGTCACATAATCGGCGTTGTAACCGGAGAACCAGGCGTCCTTGGATTCGTTGGTCGTACCGGTCTTGCCGGCAATGTCCGGGCGACCCAGGGCCAGTGCACGGCGACCGGTGCCGAGCTTGATCACGTCCTCAAGCATGCTGTTGAGGATGTATGTGGTGCGCCCGTCAACGACGCGTTCGGCCACGGCGGGTGCTTGTGGCGCCTGCGTAGCGCCTGGGGCTTCGCCTGGCGTTGCGTTGACCGTGAAGGCTTGAGGGGCGGGCACGGCAATGCCATCGCTGGCCGCACCGCCCTGAGGCACGCTCGGCGGATTGGCGACGAACAGCGTGTCACCGTTGCGGCTTTCGATCTTGTCGATGATGTATGGTGTGATCTTGTAGCCGCCGTTGGCGAAAGTGCTCCAGCCGGTGGCGATTTCCATTGGCGTCAAGGTCGCGGTGCCCAGTGCCAGGGACAGGTTGGGTGGCAGGTCCTGTTTGTTGAAGCCGAAGCGCGTGATGTAGTCGATTGTCTTGCCGACGCCCATCGCTTGCAGCAAGCGGATCGACACCAGGTTGCGCGACTTGTACAGCGCTTCACGCAGGCGAATCGGGCCAAGGAAGGTGTTGGTGTCGTTCTTCGGACGCCAGACCTTGTCCAGATACTCGTCGACGAACACGATCGGTGCGTCGTTCACCAGGCTGGAGGCGGTGTAGCCGCTATCCAGTGCGGCAGCGTAGACGAAGGGTTTGAAGCTCGAACCCGGCTGGCGCTTGGCCTGCAATGCGCGGTTGTAGTTGCTCTGCTCGAAGGCGAAACCACCGACCAGCGAACGAATGGCACCGTTCTGTGGGTCCAGGGATACCAGCGCGCCCTGGGCCTGCGGGATCTGGCTGAATTTCAGCGAATTGTCCGGCTGACGCTGCACGCGAATCAGATCGCCGACCTGGGTCACGTCCGATGGTTGTTTCGGGTTGGCGCCCATGCTGTTGGTATTCAGGAACGGCCGGGCCCACTTCATGGTGTCCCAGCTCACGTGTTCCTGGCCGGTGCGGGTCAGCACTTGCAGGCCGTTCTTGTCGACCTGGGTCACGATGGCCGGTTCCAGGCCGCTGATGGTGCGCTGTTTGGTCAGCTCGGTTGCCCAGGCTTCGCGAGTCTTGCCCGGCAGTCGCGACTCTGGCCCGCGATAGCCGTGGCGCTGATCGTAGGTCATCAGGCCTTCATGGACCGCAGTGTTGGCCAGTTCCTGGAGGTCGCTCGGCACCGTGGTGGTGACGCGGAAGCCTTCGGTATAGGCGTCGCTGCCATAACGCCCGACCATTTCGGCACGGGCCATTTCGGCGATGTACGGGGCGTTCACTTCCGGGGTCGGCACGTGATAGCTGGCGTTCAGCGGTTCGTTGATCGCCGCGGTGTAGTCGGCCTCGCTGATTTTTCCGAGCTTGTACATGCGCCCCAGGATCCAGTCGCGACGTTCCTTGCTGCGCGCCGGGTTGGCCAGCGGGTTGAAGCGCGACGGCGCCTTGGGCAGGCCGGCGATCATCGCCATCTGCGCCAGGCTGACATCGCGGATCGATTTGCCGTAATAGACCTGTGCCGCCGCCTCGATGCCGTAGGCACGGTTACCCAGATAGATCTTGTTGACGTACAGCTCGAGGATCTCGTCCTTGGTCAGCTGCCGTTCGATCTGCAGGGCCAGCAGGATCTCGGTGGTCTTGCGCGAAAAGCTGCGTTCGCTGCTCAGGAAGAAGTTCTTCGCCACCTGCATGGTGATCGTGCTGCCGCCGGACTGGATGTGTCCGCTTTTGATCAGCTGGGTCGCGGCACGCATCAGGCTGCTCGGATCGACGCCGTAGTGGTTGGCGAAATTGTCGTCTTCAGCACTTAGTAACGCATTGATGAAGTTGGGGGGAATGTCGGCGAAACGGATCGGTGTACGGCGCATTTCGCCAAATTCTGCGATCAACTTGTTATCGCTGCTGTAGACCCGCAAAGGGATCTGCAACTGGATGCTTCTCAGCGCCTCCACGGACGGTAGTCCGGGACTAAGGTAAAGGTACGCCCCGCTCAGACCCAGAAGGAGTCCGCAGAAAACCGCGACGATGGACCAACCGAAAAACTTCAGCAGACGAATCAAGGCTTTTGGATATCCAGGGCAAAAATGAATTGGGCAACAGGGTTCAGGCTAAATGAGAACGACCCGCGCTTGAGCAAATGCGGAAAAAAAACGCTGGGCATTATAAGCATTTTTCTTATCGGGAGCGTCATTGGCGCTGCTGTCAAGACGGGTGGATTGAACGCAATGGATATTGCAGAGTCCGTAACTCACGGAAAGTCATAGGGAATTGGTAGTGCTAGGACTCTTCAACAAAAAATCCAATACGCTCCTGGGAATCGACATCAGCTCCACCTCGGTGAAACTTCTTGAGTTGAGCCGTCAGGGCGAGCGCTACCGGGTCGAGGCCTATGCGGTCGAGCCGTTGCCGGTCGGCGCGGTGATCGAGAAGAATATCGCCGAGCTCGAAGGCGTGGGGCTGGCCCTCGCGCGCGCGCTGGCCAAGGCCAGAACCGGCCTCAAGAACGTGGCCGTGGCCGTGGCGGGTTCAGCGGTGATCACCAAGACCATCGAGATGGATGCCGGTCTTTCCGAGGACGAGATGGAAAGCCAGCTGAAGATCGAGGCTGATCAGTACATTCCTTATCCGCTGGACGAAGTCGCGATCGACTTTGAAGTCCAGGGCACCTCCGTGCGCAATCCGGATCGCGTCAACGTGTTGCTAGCCGCTTGCCGCAAGGAAAACGTCGAAGTCCGCGAGGCAGCCCTGGCCCTGGCGGGGCTGACCGCCCGCGTGGTCGATGTCGAGGCCTACGCGCTGGAGCGCTCATTCGGGTTGCTGGCCAGTCGGCTCGCGGTTGCCGAGGAGCGTTTGACGGTCGCAATGGTGGACATCGGCGCCACCATGACCACCCTGAGCGTGCTGCGCAACGGGCGGATTATCTACACCCGCGAACAACTGTTCGGCGGTCGGCAGTTGACCGAGGAAATCCAGCGTCGCTATGGCCTTACGCTGGAGCAGGCGGGGCTGGCGCAAAAGCAGGGCGGTCTGCCGGATGACTATGCCGGTGAGGTCTTGCAGCCATTTCGAGAGGCGCTTGTGCAGCAGGTGTCGCGCTCGTTGCAATTCTTCTTTGCCTCAGGCCAATACAGCGCCGTCGACCATGTCCTGCTGGCCGGCGGTACCGCGTCGATCCAGGGGCTGGACCGTTTGATCGAGCAGCAATTGGGTACGCCGACCCAGGTCGCGAACCCTTTTTCTGAAATGACTCTGGGCAGCAAGGTCAATAGTGCTGCCCTGGCGAGTGATGCCCCGGCGTTGATGATCGCCTGCGGTCTGGCCCTCAGGAGCTTTGACTGATGGTACGGATCAACCTTTTACCCTGGCGCGAGGAGCGGCGTGAAGTCCGCCGCAAGCACTTCCTGCTGGTTCTGGTGGCCGTGATGGTGGGCACGATAGGCGCGGTGCTGGTTGCGAACCAGACCATCAGCGGTGCCATCGACCGGCAGGTCGCCCGTAACGATTACATCGGCAAGCAAGTCGCCGTGGTCGATGAGCGGATCAAGCAGATCAATGATCTCAAGGCGCGCCGCCAGCAACTGGTCGAGCGCATGCGCACCATCCAGGACCTGCAAGGCAATCGCCAAATCAGCGGGCGAATATTTGACCAGTTGGCGCGAGCACTGCCCGACGGCGTGTATTTCACCGAAGTGAAAATGACCGCAAAGACCTTGTCCATCACCGGCGCTGCGCAATCCAACAACCGTGTTTCAGACTTGATGCGCAACCTCGAGGCATCGGACTGGTTCGATGCGCCGAGCCTGACCGAAGTCAAGGCCACAGCTGCCGGCCAGGTGCAGCAGGCCAACGTCTTCCGGTTGACCGTTCGCCAGACTCAGCCCGCAACACCGGAGGGGGGCAAATGAGTCCGTCCGAATGGTTCGAAGGGCTGCGCAAGATCGACATCAATGACCTGGATACCAGCAACATGGGTTCCTGGCCGCCGGCGATCAAGTTTCTGGTGGCTGGTTTGATCGTGCTGCTGGTGCTGGCCCTGGGCTATAACTTTTCCACCCGCGACCTTGTGAGCCAGCTCGATCTCAAGCGCGAGGAAGAGTCGACACTCAAGGAACAGTTCGCCGACAAAGCCCGCATGGCGGCGAATCTGGATCTCTACACCCAGCAGTTGAAGGAGATGGAGAACGCCTTCGGCGTGCTGTTGCGGCAACTGCCCGGCGACACCGAAGTGCCCGGCTTGCTGGAAGACATCACGCGTACGGGCCTGGGCAGTGGCCTGGAGTTCGAAGAGATCAAGCTGCTGCCGGAGGTCGCCCAGCCGTTCTACATCGAACTGCCGATCCAGATCACGGTCACCGGGGATTATCACGACCTGGCCACCTTCGTCAGTGGTGTGGCCGGATTGCCGCGAATCGTCACCTTGCACGACTTCGACCTTGCCCCCGTCAGCCCCGAGGGTGGTCCGAAACTGCGCTTGAGCATCCTCGCCAAGACCTACCGCTACAACGACAAGGGACAGCATCAATGAGCCCGGCACGTTGTTTTTCGGTGGTGGTGTTGCTGTCTGCCCTATCCGGTTGTGGCGCAGGCGATGACTACAACGATCTGGATGCGTACATGAACGAAATGCGCCTGCATGGGCCGGGCAGGATTGAACCAACGCCGGTATTCCGGTCTTACCCGACATTCACTTACAACGCGGCGAATCTGCGCAGCCCGTTTTCGCCACAAATCAGCACTGATCTGGCGGCCCAGCGGCGGGGTTCGCGTAACGTCAAACCCGACCCGGGGCGGGTCAGGCAATACCTCGAAGGCTTCAACATCGAGCAGTTTGAAATGGTCGGCACCCTTTCCAATGCAACGGGCTCCTATGCCCTGCTGCGCGGGGCGGGTGGGGTGCACCGGCTGAAAGTCGGCGATTACCTGGGGCGTAACGACGGACGGATCGTTGCGATCAGCGGCTCGCAAGTCGATGTGGTTGAAATTGTCCCTGATGGTCTGGGCGCGTGGCTGGAGCGTCCCCGGACCATCCCTTTGAAAGAGCACTCATAGTGGAACTCCAATAATGAACAGGATTCTCTCCACCGTCGGCCTTTCGCTATGGATAGCGTTGTTGTCGCCGATGGTACAAGCGGCCAATCTCAAGGCGCTGGATGTCGCTGCGCTGCCGGGTGACCGTGTCGAGTTGAAGTTGTCGTTCGATGAGCCGCCCCCGGTGCCCCGCGGCTACACGACGGAGTCGCCGGCCCGGATTGCCCTGGATTTACCGGGTGTCGCCAGTCAGCTGGCCAGCAAGACTCGCGATCTCGGCAGTGGAAATGCCCGTAGTGCAACGGTGGTGGAAGCCGGGGACCGTACGCGATTGATCATCAACCTGACCCGGCCGGCCCCGTACGACTCACGAATTGAAGGCAACAATTTGCTGATAGTTGTCGGGCAGGGGGGTAAACCGTCAACATCCAGGCAGACGGCCACAGCAATGCCGGTTCCGGCACGAGCCGCCGCGACGACAGGCAAGGCCATTCGAGGTGTGGATTTCCAGCGGGGAACCCAGGGCGAAGGCAACGTGGTGATCGACTTGTCGGATCCGTCGATTGCGCCCGACATACAAGAGCGCGAGGGCAAGATCATCGTCGGATTTGCCAAAACCCGATTGCCCGAGCCGTTGCGCGTGCGTCTGGACGTGAAGGATTTCGCCACGCCAGTGCAGTTCGTCAATGCCAGCGCGAGCGGCGATCGAGCCATCATCAGCATTGAACCCGGAGGCACATTCGATTACTCGACCTATCAGACTGACAATAAGCTCACGGTCAGCGTTCGCCCGGTGACGGTCGACGAGTTGCAAAAGCGCAATGCCGGGCAACAGGCCTACAGCGGCGAAAAGCTATCGCTGAATTTCCAGGACATCGATGTGCGCTCGGTGCTGCAACTGATCGCCGATTTCACCAACCTCAATCTGGTGGCCAGCGACACGGTCCAGGGGGGAATTACCCTGCGCTTGCGGAACGTGCCGTGGGATCAGGCGCTGGATCTGGTGCTGAAAACCAAGGGGCTGGATAAGCGCAAGGTCGGTAATGTCCTGCTTGTTGCGCCGGCCGATGAAATTGCTGCCCGTGAGCGTCAGGAGCTCGAATCGCAGAAGCAGATTGCCGATCTGGCACCGTTGCGACGGGAACTGTTACAGGTGAATTACGCCAAGGCGGCGGACATCGCCAAGCTCTTTCAGTCGGTGACCAGTGCCGAAGCGAAACCCGACGAACGGGGGTCGATCACCGTCGATGAGCGCACCAACAACATCATTGCCTACCAGACCCAGGACCGGCTGGACGAGCTGCGCAGGATCGTCACGCAGCTGGATATCCCGGTGCGTCAGGTGATGATCGAGGCGCGCATTGTCGAAGCCAACGTCGACTATGACAAAAGCCTCGGGGTGCGCTGGGGCGGTTCGATACAGAACAGGGGCAACTGGAACACCTCCGGCGTCAGCAACGGACTCAATGGGTCATCGACCATTGGCACGCCCGGCAGTACCAGCACCAACTCACCGTTCGTCGACATGGGCGTAGCCAACAACACCTCGGGAATCGGCATCGCGTTCATCACCGATAACGTCTTGCTGGACCTGGAGCTGACGGCGATGGAAAAAACCGGTAACGGGGAAATCGTCTCGCAGCCCAAGGTGGTCACGTCCGACAAGGAAACCGCGAAAATCCTCAAGGGCACCGAGATTCCCTATCAGGAAGCCAGTTCCAGCGGCGCGACTTCAGTGTCGTTCAAGGAGGCTTCGCTGTCGCTGGAGGTGACGCCGCAGATCACGCCCGACAACCGGATCATCATGGAGGTCAAGGTGACCAAGGACGAACCGGACTTCCTGAACAAGGTCCAGGATGTACCGCCCATCAAGAAAAACGAAGTCAACGCCAAGGTCCTGGTCAACGATGGCGAGACCATCGTCATTGGCGGCGTTTTCTCAAATACTCAAAGCAAGGTTGTAGATAAGGTGCCATTTCTTGGCGATGTGCCGTATCTTGGCCGCCTTTTCCGGCGTGATGTGGTTTCGGAGAAAAAATCCGAGCTGTTGGTATTCCTCACTCCGCGTATCATGAATAATCAGGCGATTGCTGTGAGTCATTGATTCTGTGCGAAATTTGATTCTTGTTGGACCGATGGGTGCTGGAAAAAGCACCATCGGCCGGTTGCTGGCCAAAGAGCTGCGCCTGCCATTCAAAGATTCCGATAAGGAAATTGAATTGCGCACGGGCGCCAATATCCCTTGGATCTTCGATAAAGAAGGCGAGCCGGGCTTTCGTGATCGCGAGCAGGCAATGATTGCCGAGCTGTGCGATTGCGACGGTGTGGTGCTGGCGACAGGCGGGGGCGCAGTCATGCGCGAAGCCAATCGACGGGCACTGCATGCCGGTGGGCGGGTGGTTTATCTGCATGCGTCGGTCGAGCAGCAGGTCGGCCGCACGTCCCGCGACCGCAATCGTCCATTGTTGCGTACCGCCGATCCGGCCAAGACCCTTCGGGATCTGTTGGCGATCCGCGATCCGCTTTATCGGGAAATTGCCGACCTGGTGGTCGAAACCGATGAGCGGCCGCCACGAATGGTCGTACTCGACATTCTAGAGCGCTTGCAGCAGTTGCCACCCCGTTAAAGCGTCGCGCGAAATGCGCTATCCTCGGCGTCCCGCCATGACCGCTCAAGGTTGTGGCGGATGGCTACGGAACGGCGTCACACCAGCAGAGGCCGTGGATATTCGTTAACTCAAGGCAGAACGCCTGATTCCATCTTCACTGTGGGGACACATGCAGACACTCAAGGTCGATCTAGGCGAGCGCAGCTACCCGATTTATATTGGCGAAGGTTTGTTGGATCAGCCCGAGCTGCTGGCCCCGCACATTCGCGGACGGCAAGTAGCGATCATCTCCAACGAGACTGTTGCGCCGCTCTATCTCGAGCGTCTGACCCGCAGCCTGGCGCAGTTCTCGGTGATTTCCGTGGTACTGCCGGACGGTGAAGCCTTCAAGACCTGGGAAACCCTGCAGCTGATTTTCGATGGTCTGCTGACCGCCCGGCATGACCGCCGCACCACGGTGATCGCCCTTGGCGGCGGTGTGATCGGTGACATGGCCGGCTTTGCCGCCGCCTGCTACCAGCGCGGCGTCGATTTCATTCAGGTTCCGACCACGCTGCTGTCGCAGGTCGACTCCTCGGTGGGTGGCAAGACCGGGATCAACCATCCGCTGGGTAAGAACATGGTCGGCGCCTTCTATCAGCCGAACGTGGTGCTGATCGATACCGCCAGCCTCAATACCCTGCCGGCGCGCGAGCTGTCCGCCGGACTGGCCGAAGTCATCAAGTACGGGCTGATCTGCGATGAGCCGTTCCTGACCTGGCTCGAAGACAACGTCGACCGCCTGCGCAATCTGGACCAGCAAGCCCTGACCTATGCCATCGAACGCTCTTGCGCAGCCAAGGCGGCGGTGGTCGGTGCCGATGAGAAAGAGACGGGCGTTCGTGCCACATTGAACCTGGGCCACACGTTTGGCCACGCCATCGAAACCCACATGGGCTATGGTGTATGGCTTCACGGTGAGGCGGTGGCTGCTGGCACCGTAATGGCGCTGGAAATGTCCACGCGACTGGGCTGGATCAGCGAGCAGGAGCGCGATCGTGGCATTCGTCTGTTCCAGCGTGCGGGGCTGCCGGTCATTCCGCCAGAAGAGATGACAGAAGCCGATTTCCTCGAACATATGTCCATTGATAAAAAAGTGATCGACGGTCGTTTGCGCCTGGTGCTGCTGCGCCACATGGGTGAAGCGGTGGTGACCGACGATTATCCGAAAGAGGTTCTACAGGCCACGCTGGGGGCAGACTACCGCGCCCTGGCCCAGCTTAAAGGTTAATAAGAACACGATGACTAGTTTGCATGCCGACGAGGCTTTCCTCGGCCATTACCAGTTGAGTCATGACCCTTTTGCTCCACGGGTGCCTGGCTTCAAATTTTTCCCGGCCCAGCGCAAACCCGTGCTGGGGCAACTGCATCACCTGGCGCGTTATAGCCAGTTGTTGCTGGTGGTCACTGGCCCTCAGGGCAGTGGCAAGACTCTATTGCGCCAGGCCCTGGTGGCCAGCACCAATAAGCAATCGGTACAGAGTGTGGTGGTTTCCGCCCGTGGTGCCGGTGATGCGGCGGGCATCCTGCGCCAGGTCGCCCAGGCGCTGAACGTGGCCCACGCTGAGATCGACACGATCCTGGGTCAGGTGGTGCAGCTAGCGCTTACCGGTCAGGAAGTCTATTTGCTGGTGGATGATGCCGAGCAGCTCGACGAGTCTGCGCTCGAAGCCTTGATGGGCCTGGCTGCTGGTGCGCCGGAAGGGCGGCCCCATGTGTTCCTGTTCGGCGAGTCGTCGCTGATCGCTCAGCTTGATGCTTTGCACCTTGAGGAAGAGCGTTTTCACGTCATCGAGTTGCAGCCCTACACCGAAGAAGAGACTCGCGAATATCTGGATCAACGGCTTGAGGGGGCGGGTCGGGGGATCGAACTTTTCACCGCGGATCAGATCTCTGATATTCACGAAAGCTCCGACGGTTGGCCTGGCAACATCAACCAGGTTGCCCGCGATGCAATGATCGAAGCCATGATTGCCAGCCGCTCAGCGGTGAAGCGTCCAAAAATGGGGTTCAATATGCCGAAGAAACACGTATTGGCGATTTCCGCCGTCGTCGTGGTCGCGGTAGCTGCCGCCTGGTTGATGCCGGGTCGCAACAAGGCACCGACCACAGGTGCACCGTCCAACGAACAGGCGCAATTGCCGCTTGGTCAGGGGCAGCCAACAGCAAATGGCGGTGCTCCAGCCGTCGAATTCGCCGGCAACACGCAGCCGATGCCATTGCCGTTGGTCGGTAACTCGCAACCGGTCATGCGCGGTCCGCTGGCTGAAGCGGCGGGTGGCATTACCGAGGGCGACGACGGCGTGCCGGTTGAAGGCTCCAGCGCCACACCGCCGACGGTGACCACCACTGCGCCGCCTGTTGGCGTTCCTGCCGGCCCTGCGCCGACGCCAGCGGCCAAGCCAACGCCTGCGCCGACTCAGGTCGCCACCGCCAAGCCAGCGCCTGCTCCAGTGGCCAAGCCTGCTCCAGCCCCAGCCAAGCCAGCCGTTGCTGCGGCGGCCAAGCCTGCCGAGAAACCGGCTCCGGCGGCCAAGGCTGCTGGCGGCACCTGGTACGCCGGTCAGGCACCGGGTAACTACGTGGTGCAAATCCTCGGCACCAGCTCCGAAGCGTCCGCACAAAACTTCGTCAAGGAGCAGGGCGGCGAGTACCGTTACTTCAAGAAAGTCCTCAACGGCAAACCGCTTTACGTCATCACCTACGGTAACTTCGCCAGTCGCGATGCAGCCGTAACCGCCATCAAGGCCTTGCCAGCGAAGGTTCAGGCTGGTAAACCTTGGCCTCGCTCTGTCGCCAGCGTCCAACAGGAACTGGCAACAGCTCGCTGAAGATTCGGCGGCCTTACCCAGGCCGCCTCTCCAAGCACCTCAAAATTTCTACAAGCGCATGCCGCCTCTTCAGGCCGCGTGCCTTGTGGTGTCTGCGTCACAGTAGTCTTTGAGTCGTTGCGGTCAAAATTTAAAAAAGTTTTGACTAGCACAGCAGTTCGCTTTAAACCTTTCATAAATGCGACATAGATTTGCGACATTTCGTCGTCAAATTTGTGAGCCTCTGTGTCGGTGTGTACAATGACCTCCCTTTTGCCCCCGCAAAGCTGGCGTACGTTCGGCGCGGTTGGTAAGTGGTTGAATTGAAAAGAAATTTGCTTCGCGAGAAGCAGCCTGGTGAGAAAGTGTCTATGAAAGCAGGTCTGTACCAACCAGATGAATTCAAGGATAACTGCGGTTTCGGCCTGATTGCTCATATGCAGGGCGAGCCCAGTCATACCCTTTTGCAAACGGCCATCGAGGCCCTGACCTGCATGACCCACCGCGGTGGGATTAATGCCGACGGCAAGACCGGTGACGGTTGCGGTCTGCTGATTCAAAAGCCGGACGTGTTCCTGCGAGCCATCGCCCGGGAAACGTTCGGCGTCGAAATGCCCAAGCAATATGCAGTGGGCATGGTCTTCTTCAACCAGGACCCAGTCAAAGCCGAAGCCGCTCGCGAGAACATGAACCGCGAGATCCTGGCCGCCGGCCTGCAGCTGGTTGGCTGGCGCAAAGTGCCGATCGACACCAGCGTCCTCGGCCGCCTGGCCCTTGAGCGCCTGCCGCAGATCGAGCAAGTGTTCATCGGCGGTGAAGGCCTGAGCGATCAGGACATGGCCGTCAAGCTGTTCACCTCCCGTCGTCGTTCGTCCGTGGCCAACGCCGCTGACACCGACCACTACGTCTGCAGCTTTTCCCACAAGACCATCATTTACAAAGGCCTGATGATGCCGGCGGACTTGACCGCCTTCTATCCGGACCTGAGTGATGAGCGCCTGCAAACCTCGATTTGCGTGTTCCACCAGCGCTTCTCCACCAACACCCTGCCGAAATGGCCGCTGGCTCAACCGTTCCGCTTCCTGGCGCACAACGGCGAGATCAACACCATCACCGGCAACCGCAACTGGGCCGTGGCCCGTCGCACCAAGTTCACCAACGATCTGATGGACCTGGAAGAGCTCGGCCCGCTGGTCAACCGCGTCGGTTCCGACTCTTCAAGCATGGACAACATGCTGGAGCTGATGGTCACCGGTGGCATCGACCTGTTCCGCGGCGTGCGGATGATCATTCCGCCTGCGTGGCAGAACGTCGAGACCATGGACCCGGATCTGCGTGCGTTCTACGAATACAACTCGATGCACATGGAACCGTGGGACGGCCCGGCCGGCGTGGTAATGACCGACGGTCGTTACGCGGTGTGCCTGCTCGACCGTAACGGTCTGCGTCCGGCGCGTTGGGTCACCACCAAGAACGGCTTCATCACCCTGGCCTCGGAAATCGGTGTCTGGAACTACCAGCCTGAAGACGTGATCGCCAAGGGCCGTGTGGGACCTGGCCAGATCTTCGCTGTGGACACTGAAACCGGCCAGATCCTCGACACCGATGCGATCGACAACCGCCTGAAGTCCCGTCATCCGTACAAGCAATGGCTGCGCAAGAACGCCCTGCGCATCCAGGCGACCATGGAAGACAACGACCACGGTTCGGCGTTCTACGACGTCGATCAGCTCAAGCAATATATGAAGATGTACCAGGTCACGTTCGAAGAGCGCGACCAGGTGCTGCGTCCACTCGGCGAACAGGGCTACGAAGCCGTGGGCTCGATGGGCGACGATACGCCGATGGCCGTGCTGTCCCAGCGCGTGCGCACGCCGTACGACTATTTCCGCCAGCAGTTCGCGCAGGTCACCAACCCGCCGATCGACCCGCTGCGTGAAGCCATCGTCATGTCGCTGGAAATCTGCCTCGGTGCCGAGCGCAACATTTTCCAGGAGTCGCCGGAACACGCTTCGCGCGTGATCCTCAGCTCGCCGGTCATTTCCCCGGCCAAGTGGCGCTCGCTGATGAACCTCGATCGTCCGGGCTTCGAACGCGCGATCATCGACCTCAACTACGACGAAAGCGTCGGCCTCGAAGCGGCGATCCGCAACGTTGCCGATCAGGCTGAAGAAGCCGTGCGCGCCGGTCGTACCCAGGTTGTGCTGAGTGACCGTCACATTGCCCCGGGCAAGCTGCCGATCCACGCTTCGCTCGCCACCGGCGCGGTGCACCACCGCCTGACCGAAAAAGGCCTGCGTTGCGACTCCAACATCCTGGTGGAAACCGCGACCGCTCGCGATCCGCATCACTTCGCCGTGTTGATCGGTTTCGGTGCCTCTGCCGTTTATCCGTTCCTGGCCTACGAAGTGCTGGGCGACCTGATCCGTACTGGTGAAGTGCTGGGCGACCTCTACGAGGTGTTCAAGAACTACCGTAAAGGCATCACCAAGGGTTTGCTCAAGATTCTGTCGAAGATGGGCATCTCGACCATCACTTCGTACCGCGGTGCGCAGTTGTTCGAGGCCATCGGCCTGTCTGAGGAAGTCTGCAACCTGAGCTTCCGTGGCGTGCCGAGCCGTATCAAGGGTGCGCGTTTCGTCGACATCGAAGCCGAGCAGAAAGCCCTGGCCACCGAAGCCTGGAGCCCGCGCAAGCCGATCCAGCAAGGCGGCCTGCTGAAGTTCGTCCACGGTGGCGAATACCAC
Source organism: Pseudomonas sp. GL_091 (assembly GCF_057837725.1). NCBI lineage: Bacteria > Pseudomonadati > Pseudomonadota > Gammaproteobacteria > Pseudomonadales > Pseudomonadaceae > Pseudomonas > Pseudomonas sp. GL_091. Next base: position 412,723 of record NZ_CM174451.1, read on the forward strand.
GCCTACAACCCGGACGTGGTCAACACCCTGCAGGCCGCCGTGCAGCAGGGCGACTACAGCAAGTTCAAGGAATACACGTCGCTGGTGGACAACCGCCCGGTGTCGATGATCCGCGACCTGCTGAAAGTCAAAACCCTCGACACTCCATTGGATATCAGCGAGATCGAACCACTGGAATCGGTGCTCAAGCGCTTTGACTCCGCCGGTATTTCCCTGGGCGCCCTGTCGCCGGAAGCTCACGAAGCCCTGGCCGAAGCCATGAACCGCCTCGGTGCGCGTTCCAACTCCGGTGAAGGCGGCGAAGACCCTGCGCGCTACGGCACCATCAAGAGCTCGAAAATCAAGCAGGTTGCCACCGGCCGTTTCGGTGTGACCCCGGAATACCTGGTCAACGCTGAAGTGCTGCAGATCAAAGTCGCTCAGGGCGCCAAGCCCGGCGAAGGTGGTCAGCTGCCAGGCGGCAAGGTCAACGGTCTGATCGCCAAGCTGCGTTATGCAGTGCCGGGCGTGACCCTGATTTCGCCACCACCGCACCACGACATCTACTCGATCGAAGACTTGTCGCAGCTGATTTTCGACCTGAAGCAAGTCAACCCGAAGGCTCTGGTCTCGGTGAAGCTGGTAGCAGAAGCGGGCGTCGGCACCATCGCCGCCGGTGTGGCCAAGGCCTACGCGGACCTGATCACCATCTCCGGCTACGACGGCGGCACCGGTGCATCGCCGCTGACCTCGATCAAATACGCTGGCGCTCCGTGGGAACTCGGCCTGGCCGAAACCCACCAGACCCTGCGCGGCAACGACCTGCGTGGCAAAGTCCGGGTACAGACCGACGGCGGCCTGAAAACCGGCCTCGACGTGATCAAGGCGGCCATCCTCGGCGCTGAAAGCTTCGGCTTCGGCACCGCGCCAATGATCGCCCTGGGCTGCAAATACCTGCGCATCTGCCACCTGAACAACTGCGCCACCGGCGTCGCGACTCAGAACGAGAAGCTGCGCAAGGATCACTACATCGGTACCGTCGACATGGTGGTGAACTTCTTCACCTACGTCGCCGAGGAAACCCGTGAGTGGCTGGCCAAGCTGGGCGTGCGCTCCCTCGAAGAGCTGATCGGCCGTACCGATCTGCTGGAAGTCCTCGAAGGCCAGACCGCCAAGCAGCATCACCTGGACCTGACCCCGTTGCTGGGCAGCGACCACGTGCCGGCGGACAAGCCGCAGTTCTGTGGCGTTGAGCGCAACCCGCCGTTCGACAAGGGCCTGCTGGCCGAGAAAATGGTCGACATGGCCACCTCGGCGATCAACGACCTGAGCGGCGCTGAATTCGCCCTGGATATCTGCAACTGCGACCGTTCCATCGGCGCACGGATCTCCGGCGAAATCGCGCGCAAGCATGGCAACCAGGGCATGGCCAACGCGCCGGTCACGTTCCGCTTCAAAGGCACGGCCGGGCAGAGCTTCGGCGTGTGGAACGCCGGCGGCCTGAACATGTACCTGGAAGGCGACGCCAACGACTACGTCGGCAAGGGCATGACCGGCGGCAAGCTGGTGATCGTTCCGCCGAAGGGCAGCGTCTACCGCACTCAGGACAGTGCCATCATCGGCAACACCTGCCTGTACGGCGCCACTGGCGGCAAGCTGTTCGCTGCTGGCACCGCGGGCGAGCGTTTCGCCGTGCGTAACTCCGGTGCCCACACCGTCGTGGAAGGCACTGGCGATCACTGCTGCGAGTACATGACCGGTGGTTTCGTCTGCGTATTGGGCAAGACCGGTTACAACTTCGGTTCTGGCATGACTGGCGGTTTCGCCTACGTGCTCGACCAGGACAACAGTTTCGTTGACCGGGTCAACCACGAACTGGTGGAAATCCAGCGGATCAGCGGCGAGGCGATGGAAGCCTACCGCAGCCACCTGCAACGCGTGCTGAACGAGTACGTCGAGGAAACCGACAGCGAGTGGGGTCGTGAACTCGCCGAGAACCTCGATGATTACGTGCGTCGTTTCTGGCTGGTCAAGCCCAAGGCTGCCAACCTGAAGTCGTTGCTTTCCAGCACCCGTGCCAACCCGCAGTGATATGCGCCTGAAGAGTTTGATGAGGTTTTAAAATGGCTGAACGTCTGAATAATGACTTCCAGTTCATCGAGGTCGGGCGCAAGGATCCGAAGAAGAAACTGTTGCGTCAACGCAAGAAAGAGTTCGTGGAAATCTACGAACCCTTCAAACCCCAGCAGTCGGCCGACCAGGCCCACCGCTGCCTGGGTTGCGGTAACCCGTATTGCGAATGGAAGTGCCCGGTGCACAACTTCATTCCCAACTGGCTGAAACTGGTGGCCGAGGGCAACATCCTCCAGGCCGCCGAGCTGTCGCACCAGACCAACACCCTGCCGGAAGTCTGCGGCCGGGTGTGCCCGCAGGACCGTCTCTGCGAGGGTGCCTGCACCCTCAACGACGGCTTCGGCGCGGTGACCATCGGTTCGGTGGAGAAGTACATCACCGACACCGCGTTCGCCATGGGCTGGCGCCCGGACATGTCCAAGGTCAAGCCGACCGGTAAGCGCGTCGCGATAATCGGTGCCGGGCCTGCGGGCCTGGGCTGTGCCGACGTGCTGGTGCGCGGCGGCGTGACCCCGGTAGTGTTCGACAAGAACCCGGAAATCGGTGGCCTGCTGACCTTCGGCATCCCCGAGTTCAAGCTGGAAAAGACTGTGCTGAGCAATCGTCGCGAAGTCTTTACCGGCATGGGTATCGAGTTCCGCCTCAACACCGAGGTGGGCAAGGACGTGACCATGGAGCAACTGCTCGAAGAATACGATGCCGTATTCATGGGCATGGGCACCTACACCTACATGAAGGGCGGTTTTGCCGGTGAGGACCTGCCGGGCGTGTACGACGCACTGGACTTCCTGATCGCCAACGTCAACCGCAACCTGGGCTTTGAAAAGTCGCCGGCAGACTTCGTCGACATGAAAGGCAAGAAGGTCGTGGTTCTCGGCGGTGGCGACACGGCGATGGACTGCAACCGTACTTCGATCCGCCAGGGCGCCAAGTCGGTGACCTGCGCCTATCGTCGTGACGAAGCGAACATGCCTGGCTCGCGCAAAGAGGTGAAGAACGCCAAGGAAGAAGGCGTGAAGTTCCTCTACAACCGCCAGCCGATCGCCATTGTCGGTGAAGACAAGGTCGAAGGTGTGAAGGTGGTCGAGACCCGTCTCGGCGAGCCGGACGCCCGTGGCCGTCGCAGCCCCGAGCCGATCCCGGGCTCCGAAGAGATCATCCCGGCCGACGCCGTGGTCATCGCTTTCGGTTTCCGCCCAAGCCCGGCACCGTGGTTCGAACAGTTCGAGATCCAGACCGACAGCCAGGGCCGTGTTGTGGCGCCTGAGCAAGGTCAGTACAAGCACCAGACCAGCAACCCGAAAATCTTCGCCGGTGGCGACATGGTGCGCGGTTCGGACCTGGTGGTGACGGCGATCTTTGAAGGCCGTAATGCGGCGGAAGGGATTCTGGATTATCTGGGGGTCTAAACCCTGATCCTGAGCCGAATGCAGTAAAAATGTGGGAGCGGGCTTGCTCGCGAAGAGGGAGTGTCAGTCGACAGTTTTGTTGCCTGACACACCGCATTCGCGAGCAAGCCCGCTCCCACAGTTGTTTCGCGGTGTTGCTAAACTTCGTATTTCATTGCGACAAATTGACCCGATAGACAAAAGCCTCCGCTCTTGCCGTGCCTTTTGCGCCCGGCTCTGAGAAAATGCCCGTACTTTTTTTCCGGATGCCGACATGACTGCCCTGAAGAACGACCGTTTCCTGCGCGCCCTGCTCAAGCAACCCGTAGACGTCACCCCTGTGTGGATGATGCGTCAGGCCGGTCGCTACCTGCCTGAATATCGCGCCAGCCGTGCCAAGGCCGGCGATTTCATGAGCCTGTGCATGAACCCGGCGTTCGCTTGCGAAGTCACGATGCAGCCGCTCGACCGCTACCCACAACTGGACGCGGCGATCCTCTTTTCCGACATCCTGACCATCCCCGATGCCATGGGCCAAGGCCTGTACTTCGAAACCGGCGAAGGTCCGCGCTTCAAGAAAGTCGTCAGCACCCTGGCTGACATCGAAGCCCTGCCGATTCCTGATCCACAGAAAGACCTGGGCTACGTGATGGACGCGGTCAGCACCATCCGCCGCGAACTGAACGGCCGCGTGCCGCTGATCGGTTTCTCCGGCAGCCCGTGGACCCTGGCGACCTACATGGTCGAAGGCGGCTCGTCGAAAGACTTCCGCAAGACCAAGGCCATGCTGTATGACAACCCGCAAGCCATGCACCTGCTGCTGGATAAGCTGGCGCAATCGGTAACCTCGTACCTCAATGGCCAGATCATGGCCGGTGCGCAAGCGGTGCAGATTTTCGACACCTGGGGCGGCAACCTTTCGGCAGCGGCGTACCAGGAGTTTTCCCTGGCCTACATGAAGAAAATCGTCAGCGGCCTGATCCGCGAGCACGAAGGCCGCAAGGTGCCGGTGATCCTGTTCACCAAGAACGGCGGCCTGTGGCTGGAAAGCATCGCCGACGCCGGTGCTGATGCATTGGGTCTGGACTGGACCTGCGATATCGGCAACGCCCGTGCCCGTGTTGGTGACAAGGTGGCGCTGCAAGGCAACATGGACCCGACCGTGCTCTACGCCAAACCGGAAGCCATTCGCGCAGAAGTCGGGCGTATTCTGGCCAGCTACGGCAAAGGCAGCGGCCACGTGTTCAACCTCGGCCATGGCATCACGCCGGAAGTCGATCCGGAACACGCCGGTGCATTCCTGCGTGCCGTGCATGAATTGTCGGCGCAATATCACGAATAACGGTCAGCGCCGTTTTCCAGAAGCCTGTCCCGCCTCGTGTCGGACAGGCTTTTTTATGACTTACAGAAATACAGCCCGGATAAAGCGTTTCTTCCTGTAAGAGTGTTTCCTTTCTTTGTCGGAAAATCGAAGGCGCAGACTATTCCCGCCTGGTTCGATGATTACTCCTACATAGAACTCTTCTTCATCCCCGTAAGGTTCCAGACCCCTGTTCAGCGCAACGCTGAACAATAACGAAGGGAACATCGCCGCCTGCAAGGTGCGATGTTTTCGATAAGCAGTCTGGAATACATCATGAAAATTACATTTGATAAAAGAAGTGCTTTAACGGCCTGCACTTCATCAATGATCCTGTTATCGGCAATGCTGGCCTCTCAAACCGTTTCCGCCCATGGCTATCTGGAAGTGCCGCCTTCGCGTGCGCTGGCTTGCCAGAAAGGTTTGAACACCAACTGCGGTGGCGCCCAGTACGAGCCGCAGAGTGTTGGTGAAACCTTCAAGGGCTTTCCGGCAGGCGTCGGCGGTGCTCCCTTGCAGGGGCCGGTCGATGGCAAGATCGCCAGCGGTGGTCATGCGCTGTTCTCTGCCATGGATGCACAGTCCGCCACCCGCTGGCACCTGACGGAAATCAAGGACCGCAACATCGATTTCAAATGGCATTACACAGCGGTTCACCCAGCGACCAAGCACGAATATTTCATCACCCGCAACGGCTGGAACCCGAATGAGTCGCTCAAGCGCGCCACCTTTGAAAGCACGCCGTTCTGCACCATCGACGGCGGCAATCAGCGTCCGCAGTCCAGCGACAAGCACAACTGCAACATTCCGTCAGACAAGTCTGGCCATCATGTCGTCCTGGCCATCTGGACCGTGGGCGATACCGATGCCGCGTTCTACAACGCTACGGATCTGAACATCCTGGCGGAGCCTGAGCTGCCTGGCGGCTGGTCCTCCGTAGGTAACATTGCTCCTTCGACTGCGCTGCTGGTGGGCGACAAGGTCAAGGCCCGCGCGTTCACCGCCAATGGCGAGAGCCCGGACTACAGCGTCGAAATCAGCATCGATAACGCTGAAGACGGCACACCGCAAAACTGGTCGTTCAAGCTGGCCGAAAAAATCAACCAGACCCACACCCTTGTTCGCGCCGGTATCCGCGACAAAAGTGGCAATGTCGAGCCGGTCAAAGGCACCAACAGCCTCTACGCACAAAAAGAAAGCGGAGTGGTCCGCTACGAAGTGCAACTGGACATGAAGGAAGACACCGCTGCGCGCATGGCGGTGGCCTCGCAGCAAGCCGAATACGTTCTGGATAAAGGCCGGACGAAGGTCGAGTTCAGCATGATCGCGAACCGTGCGATGAACGTCGAAGCCACCTTGCTCGACCAGAGCAACAAACCGGTAGGCACCGCGTCGGCACAAGTGGCCAGCGGCTCCACCTGGCTGTCCATGGATGTGCGCAGCAACCCGGGCGCACACACCCTGACTCTGGTCGGCACCACCCTGGATGGCCGTACCACCCGCCAGGATACCCAGACCACCCAGATGACTGGTGAAGGCGCCGGCATCGAATACGACTTCGTGTTCCCTGAAGGCCTCAGCGGCTACACCGCCGGCACCAAGGTGCTGCAGCCGAAGACCAACGAAGTCTTTGAGTGCAAGCCGTTCCCTGAGTCGGGTTTCTGCAAGCAGTACAGCCCCTCCGCCAACGGCTTCGAACCGGGTAGCGGTGCTCACTGGCACATGGCGTGGAACAAGTTGTAAGTCCTCGCAACTGGCTTCAGGCGGCCTGAAAAAGGTCGCCTGAAGCCAGGCGCCTCTGTTGAGTATCGAGTTGAAAATGAAGGTTTCGAAGTTCTCCGGACAACGCTTTCGGGCATGCCTGAGCAGCGTTTGTTGGCTCGCGTTGCCAGTGGGCGGCGCGGTGTTTCTGGCGTGGCAGGAAAGGGAATTTCGCGAGCATCTGGCTTCACCGTCGCCCGACATTGCAACCCTGGTGACGGTGCCTGTACGTGAGCCGCTCGAACGCGAGCCGCTCGAAACAGCATCGATTGCCATCGTGTTCGGCCTGACGACGGAGGCCACACCGCAGCCCAGCGCCGAGCCGCTGACTTTGCAAGCGAGCTTTGTCAGCAACGGATTATCCAAGGCACTGCTGGCCAATGCACAAGGCTCTCGTCTCTATCAGGTGGGTGAGCGCTTGCCTGGCGGCAGCGTCCTGCGTCGTATCGAGACCCACCAGGTTGCACTGTGGAACAAGGGGCGAGAAGAGCTGCTAACGCTCGTGCCTTCTGGAGCACGTTTTCTGAAGGGACTCGAATCATCCGTCGATTCTCAACCGGTTACCACGACCACGCGTTTTTTACGCCCGCTCTCCGGGCAACCAGAGTGATGAATTTCATGAACAGCTTCGTCGGCGCGCATTGGTTGCGCTCCATGCTTCTGCTTGCCGTTTTGGCGGCTGCAGCCTCTTCGGGCACGCTTCGCGCCGAAGAAAAATGGCAGCTGGCGATGAACAACGCTGAGCTGCGCGACATCGTCGAAGAGATCTCCAACATTCTCGGGACCACTGTGGTGCTGGACCCAAAAGTCTCCGGTCGAGTCACGGTCATGTCCCGGCAGGCCCTCGATCGCGAAGGGGTGCGCCGGTTGTTCTATTCGGTGCTCGACGCCCACAACTTCACGGTGATCGATGAGGGCGACCGGATTCTCATCGCCCCGGTTGCCGAGGCCAAGACCCGGGCCGGCCAGGGCACGGTGAAAACCACTACGGCGTCGCAGTTCGTGACCGAAGTCATCGGCTTGAACACCAGCAGCGCCACCGATATTGCCGGGCTGGTGCGACCGTTGGTGTCTGCCAATGGTTATGTCGGCCCCTCGGTGTCGGCCAATGCGTTGGTGCTGACTGATACGGCTGCCAATGTAAAGCGTATTGCCCGGGTGATACGCGAACTGGACTCCGGTCAGAACAACCTGCACGCGGTGGTTCAGCTCAAGCATGCCCAGGCGGGCGATGTCGCGCCGGTGATAGAGGCGTCCATGGGCAAGCGCAATGCCGAGTCAGCGATACAGGTACTGGCCGACACCAGGACCAATCGCCTGATCTTCATCGGCCCGCCAGTCATTCGCCAGCGCTTGATCGAACTGGCCCGAGGTCTCGATACGCCGGCCACCACGACGCTCGACAATGCCCGGGTGATTCGCCTGCGTCACAGCGATGCCAAACAGTTGGCCGAGATACTGGAGTCGATGGGGCAGGGCAGAAAACTGGCGCCCGCCGCCGGCAACGCCAAGGACGCGTCTGGCGGTGCAGCCTTCATGATCAAGGCCGACGAAAGCCAGAACGCGCTGGTGCTGATTGCCGAACCGGCGCAGGTACGGACCATCGAAAACATCGTGCGTCAGCTGGACCAGCCACGAGCCCAGGTGTTGATCCATGCCGCCATTGTCGAAATCTCCGGCGACATCGCCGAGGCCGTCGGCGTGCAGTGGAACCTCAACACAGGCGACGCCAAGGGCTTCATCAACTTTCCCGGCACCGACATTCCGATCGTCGGCGGGCTGAAGTTCGACGAGAAAAGATCGGCGCCGGAAGGGGCGATCCTGCAACTGGGCAGCGACCGCTTCGGTGCGCTGATTTCGGCGTTGGCCAGCAACACCCACAGCAACCTGCTGTCCACGCCAAGCCTGTTGACCCTGGACAATCAGGAAGCCGAGATCATCGTCGGCCAGAACGTGCCGTTCAAGACCGGTTCCTACGCCACCAACAGCAACGGTGCGGAGAATCCGTTCACCACCGTCGAGCGCAAGGACGTCGGCATCAGCCTGAAGATCAAGCCTTACATCAACGAAGGCTCGACGTTGCGCCTGGAGGTGGAACAGGAAGTGTCGGACATCGCACCGTCGGTGTCGGGCATTGATTCCTCGGACCTGATCACCAACAAGCGAGCGCTCAAGAGCACCATCCTCGCCGACGATGGCGAAATCATCGTGATCGGCGGCCTGATCAGGGACAGCGTGCGCACCCAGAAAAGCGGCGTGCCGCTGCTGCGTGACATTCCCTACCTCGGCGCGATGTTTCGCTGGAGCCGCGACACCCAGACCAAAAGCAACCTGATGGTGTTCTTGCGCCCGACCATCGTGCGCAGCAAGGAAGACCTGTCCCAGGTCAGCCAGCAGCGTTACAACGCGCTGCGTGACTTGAGCAAATCAGGGGCGGGGGAAAACAACTCGTTGTTGCTGCCATCCGAGGCGCGCGGGTTGTTCGAACCGGCCAGCGATGCGCCAGTGTTCGATTTGCGCAGCAAGGCGCAGTGAATCCATGAGCGAACTCTGTGAGCAATTGCCCTTCGGCTTCGCACGGCGTTTTGGTGTGTTGCTGGAGCATGACGGCGACGTCCTGCGACTTGCCCTGCGTGCCGATGCGCCGCTCACCGCATTGGCGGAAGCGCGCCGGGTGTGCGGGCGGGCATTGCCGTTTCAAATCGTCGGGGCCGATGAGTACGCCTCGCGCCTGGCGGCGGCCTATCGCGAGGGGCACAGCGCGGTGGAGCAAGTTGCCCAAGGGCTGGACGAAGAGCTGGATTTGCTCAGCCTGGTCGATCAGGTCCCGCAAACCGCCGACCTGCTGGAGCAACAGGGCGACGCACCGATCATTCGCCTGATCAACGCGCTGCTCGGTGAAGCGGTGCGTGAGCATGCCTCGGATGTGCACCTGGAAACCTTCGAGCAGTACCTGTCGGTGCGCATGCGGGTGGATGGCCAGCTGCGTGAAATGCTCAGGGCCAAGCGCGAACTGGCAACGCTGCTGGTGTCGCGGATCAAGGTCATGGCGCGCCTGGACATCGCGGAAAAACGCGTGCCCCAGGATGGGCGAATGGCTTTGCGCCTGGCCGGACACGAAGTCGACGTGCGGGTCTCGACGCTGCCTTCGGCACATGGCGAACGGGTGGTGCTGCGCCTGCTCGACAAGCAGGCCGGGCGCCTGGACCTGCATCGGCTGGGCATGCCGGACGATACCCTAGCGGCCCTGCGCCAGTTGTTGGGCAAACCCCACGGCATCCTGTTGGTGACCGGGCCGACCGGTTCCGGCAAGACCACCAGCCTGTACGCCGCGCTGAGTAGCCTGAACGACCAGACTCGTAACATTCTCACGGTCGAAGACCCGATCGAGTATCACCTGCCGGGTGTCGGCCAGATGCCGGTCAATCCGAAGGTCGACATGACCTTCGCCCGGGGCCTGCGGGCGATTTTGCGCCAGGATCCGGACGTGGTGATGGTTGGCGAAATCCGTGACCGCGAAACCGCCGAGATCGCTGTCCAGGCGTCTTTGACCGGGCATCTGGTGCTCTCGACCCTGCACACCAACAGCGCGGCCGGCGCGGTCACGCGGCTGGTGGACATGGGCGTCGATGCCTATTTGCTGGCGTCCTCGCTGGTGGGCATTCTGGCCCAGCGCCTGCTGCGCACTTTGTGCCCCCATTGCAAGGTTTCGTACCTCGCCGACGCAGCGGCCTGCCAGCGCCTGGGGCTCGACACGAGCACGCCGCACACCCTGTTCAAGGCCTCGGGCTGTGAACAGTGCCAGCACGGCTATCGCGGACGCGTCGGCATTTACGAACTGATCAGCGTGACACCCGCCGTCTCGGCGCTGATCCATCAGGGCGCCCGCGAGCAAATCCTCGTCGACGAAACGCGCAAGGTCTCGCGCAGCCTGTTCCAGGACGGGCGCCAGCGGGTGCTGGAAGGATCGACCAGCCTCGATGAGTTGCTGCGTGTGACCCAGGAGAACTGACCGGTGCCGACCTTCGACTACCGCGCCCACGACGCTCAGGGACGATCCTGCAGGGGACGATTGGAGGCCGATGGACCCCGCCATGGGCGACAGTTGTTGCGTGAGCGTGGTTTGTGGCCGCGAGTGTTGACCGAGGTCAGGGTCGGCAGCGGTGCGGACAAACAGTCGCGAGGTGGACGCCTGAACGCTGCTGATCTGGCGCTGTTGACGTTGCAATTGTCAACGCTGGTTCAGGCCGGACTGCCCCTGGAGGAAGCGCTCGATGCGGTGGCGAAGCAGAGCTCAAAGCGCAAGGTTGCGGGTTTGCTCTCGGCGGTCAGGAGCCGGGTGATGGAAGGCAACGCCCTGGCCTCGGCGCTGGGGCAATTTCCCCGGGCCTTCCCCGAGTTGTTCCGCGCCACCGTTGCCGCTGGAGAACGCTCGGGGCATCTGGGCCATGTGCTGGAGCAACTGGCGGCCTACACCCAGGCTCGCCAGGCCTCGCGGCAAAAGATCCAGATGGCCCTGGTGTACCCGTTGATCCTGATGTTGGCCAGCTTGGCAATCGTCGGTTTTCTGCTCGGTTATGTGGTGCCGGATGTGGTGAAGATCTTCGTCGACAGTGGCCAGCCGTTGCCTTGGCTGACCCAGGCGCTGATCGGCGTGAGCAACGGCCTGCGCAACCATTTCCTGTTGTTGATGAGCGTGCTGGCGACGCTGTTCGGCCTGTGGCGCTGGAGCTGGCAGCAGCCGCAGTGGTGCCTGCGCTGGCATCGTTGGGTGCTGAATGCGCCAGTCATCGGTGAAGTGCTGCGTGCCATGGAAGCCGCGCGGTTTGCCAGCACCCTGGCAATCCTCGGCAAAAGTGCCGTGCCGTTGGTGGACGCACTGGAAATTGCTGCCGCGGTCATCGGCAACCTGACCATCCGTGCGCGGATGGTCGATGTCGCCCGCTCCGTCCGCGAAGGCGGAACGCTGACCCGTGGCCTGGAACTGAGCGGGGACATCCCGCCGATGATGCTGCACATGATCGCCAGCGGCGAACGTGCCGGTGAACTCGACCGCATGCTGGCCCGGGCCGCCGAACAACAGGAAAGCAGCCTCGCCGCGCGCATTGCGCTGGTGGTGAGCCTCTTCGAGCCAGCGATGCTTGTACTGATGGGCGGCGTCGTGCTGCTGATCGTCATGGCCATCCTGCTGCCGATTCTCAGCCTCAACCAATTGGTGAATTGATCCATGCAACCTGTCCGCAAAAACCTTTCCCGTGCGCAACGCGGTTTTACCCTGATCGAAATCATGGTGGTGGTGGTCATCATCGGTGTGCTGGGGGCCATTGTGGTGCCGCAGTTCATGAGCCGCCCCGATCAAGCCAAGGTCACCGCCGCCAGAATCGATATCCAGGCCATCGCCACTGCCCTGGAAATGTATCGCCTCGACAACGCCCATTACCCTTCGACCCAGCAAGGCCTGGAAGCATTGGTCAAACGTCCCTCCGGACTGCCCGCGGCGCGTGGCTGGAACCCTCAGGGTTACCTCAAGAGCATGCCAGTCGACCCTTGGAACACGCCTTATCAGTACATCAATCCGGGTGTGCGATCGGTAGACGGCACTTACGATCTGTATTCCCTGGGCGCCGATGGCGTAGCGGGCGGCGAAGGGTTTGCAGCCGAAATCGGCAATTGGGGGCATTGATCCGTGGGCTACCGCTGCCGGGGGTTTACCTTGCTGGAATTGATGATCGTGATTGTACTGGTCGGCGTTTTGCTGGGCATGGTGAGACTTGCCGGTGGGGGCAGTCCGGCGCGTGAGGTGAAGCAGGAAGCCGAGGCGATGATGCAGGTGATCCATCAGTTGCGTCAGCGCGCTGTGTTCGAAGGTCAAGAGTACGGCCTAAGGCTGAGTACCGATGGCTACCGGGCGATGCGTCTGGAAGTGCGCGGGTGGGAGCCGGTGGCGGCGCTTTCTCGCTGGCCCCTGAACGTGCGAGTACGTTTTCAGCAGGACGGCTATGCGGTAGAGCCGGACGCTGAAGAAGGACCACCGCAGTTGCTGTTGCTCAGCAACGATGAAACCAGTGCCTTCACGCTGACATTCGAGTCCGGCAACAGGACCTGGCTGAGCCTGTCCGGCGATGGCTTCGGCGAGGTGGCGATCGATGACTAGCCGGCCATCATTGTCGTCCATGGACGGCTTCACGCTGCTGGAGATCATGGTGGCCCTGGCGGTCTTCGCGACACTGGCGGCAGCCGTGCTGTCGGCCAGTCAATACGCGGTGAAGCAGCGCGGCGCCGTTGAGACTCGCCTGTTCGCGGCATGGCTGGCGGACAACCGGTTGAACGAGTTGCGCCTGCAACCCGGTTTGGCGGCCGGCCAGCAGCAACAGGTCGTGTCGATGGATCAGCGTGACTGGGTGCTGCATCAGCACATCAGCGCCACCCGCGATCCGCGTGTGCTCCAGGTCGACATTCAGGTCAGCCCGGCGAACAGTGCGCACGCCGTGCATCGTGCCAGCGGCTGGATACTCGCGGTTCATGAATAAGCAGCGCGGATTCACCTTGCTGGAGCTGGTCATCGCCATGGCCATCTTCGCCGTGCTGGGGCTGGCCAGTTGGGGCTTGTTCGATAGCGTGCTGCGAGTGCAACAGGGCACGACGGCCCACGAGCGAGAGCTGAGGAACCTGCAACGAGCGGTGGCGGTGATCGAGCGGGATCTGCTGCACGTCACCGCACAGCCGATGGTGCTCGCACCGCCGCTTTTGCAGTTCCAGCGCAGTCACTGGCGCAATCCTCTGGACCAGCCGCGCAGTGAGCGCCAGACGCTGACCTATCGACTCGACGGCGGCGTGCTGTGGCGCGAAAACCAGGGTGAAGGTACGGAGTTCGTGCAGCGGCAAAAACTGCTCGAAGACGTTCGCGAATTGGGCTGGCGTCTGTTCGACAATCAGTCCGGCTGGGTTGCTCATTGGCCGGCCGGGCAGGGCGCGAAGGCGCCCATGGCGCTGGAGGTGCAAGTCTCTGTCGGGCGCTTCGAATCGATTCGTCGGGTGTTGCCGATGCCGGGTGCATTGCCGTGAATGGGCGCCAACACGGCATTGCGTTGATCAGTGTATTGCTGGTCATGAGCCTGGCACTGCTGATCATTGGTGGCGTGTTGCGCAGCCATCACCTTTCGCTGCAAAGCAGTGGGCAACAGTTGCAGCAGATACAGCTGCGGCAACTCGCAGTGGGCGGGGAAACCTGGGCGTTGTTGCTGTTGCGCGACGCGTTGCAGGACGCGAAAAAACCCGTCGAGCGGATTCAAGGCTGGACGGCCATGGCAGCGGGTTTCGAGGTTGAAGATGCGCAGATCCGAATCGATATCGATATCGATGACCTCGCCGGGCGCTTCAATCTCAATGCGTTGTTACGTCAGGGGCAGGTGGATCAGGTCACCCTCAATCGTTGGGCGCGTTTGCTCGAGCTACTCGATCTGCCTCCTCTGCAACTGAGCCAGGTCGGGTCGCTGCGGGAACTGAGCCAACTGCGCTTGCTGCCTGGCATTGACGCTCGCCTGCTGCAGCGGCTGGAGCCCTGGGTGGCGCTGTTGCCCACCGACGCCGCCTTGAACATCAACACCGCACCGGCGCTGCTGTTGAGAACGCTCGGCGAAGTGGACGCCGCGACCGCCGATGCGCTGGCGCGTCAGGCAGCAACGACACCCTGGGCGAGCGTCCAGGCGTTTACGCAGGACCCGTTGCTCTCCGGGCAGGGCCTGAGCAATCACGGACTTGGCACCCAAAGCCGCTGGTATCGGATAAGGGTGCAGGTGATCCGGGACGGGCGCGAACTGCACCTGGCCACGGATGTCGGGCACGACCCCGAGACTCGACAACTGACGGTGTTGCAACGACGTTTTCTTCCCATGAATAGCCACGAGAGACCGCGATGAACACTTGGCTTTACCTGTCCGCCGAAGGCCAGGACGCGCCATCGAGCCTTTGGCCTTGCGTCCTGTGGTCACAAACCGGTCAACGCCAGCTGATGCCACTGAATCAGGTGGCCTCGGCATTGCAGGGGCAGGCGGTCGATGTGCTACTGCCCATGGAAATGTGCAGTTGGGTACGCAGCGAGCCATGGCCGGCGCGGCGTAAACCTGAGGCCCAGGCCATTGCCTTCGCCGTGGAAGATCAACTGAGTGAAGCGCTGGAGAGGGTGCATCTGAGCGTAGGCGTTCGTGATCGTGACGGCTGCTACCCGGTCATGGTCATTGGCCGCGAACGGTTGGCCGCCGTGCTCGACTTGCTGCGCGAGGCGGGTATTGAGGTGCGCGGGGTGTTCGTCGATGCCGATGTGTTGTCCGGCGATCAGCCGTACGGCGCATGGTGGCTCGGTCGCTGGTTGTTGGGTGCAGGCCTGTCGGCGCGCCTGGCGTTGTCCCAAGACGACCTGGCGCTGCTCGCCCCGTTATTGCCCAAGGACATGCAATGGCTGAACGCGCTTGAGGCCCCCGCCGTCATCGACCAATGCCTGGCCCACCGCCCGACCCAGGCCATCAACCTGCTGCAAGGCGCATTCGCCCCACGGGGCAAGCGGCTGCCCTGGCGTGCCGGCGGGTGGGCACTGTTGATGCTGGCGCTGTTGACCTGGGGTGCCAGCGAGACGCGGATCCGCTTCCTCGACAGCGAAGCCCGTCGCCTCGCCACCCAAAATGAACAGCGATTCAAGGCGCTTTACCCGGAGCAAAGCCGCATCGTCGATATGGCAGCGCAACTCAAGGCCCTGCAAAGCCAGCCTGTGGATTCGCAAAACACCCGCATTGCCGGGCTGGTCCAGTTGATTGAACAGGTGATTGGCGCCAGTCCGGTCGAGGTCCAGCGCATCGAGTTTCGAGCAGGCGAAGGCTGGAAAATCCAGCTGACCGCCAGCGGCTTTGCCGAACTGGAGCAGTTGCGTGAACGCGGACGACAACAAGGCATGCCCGTCCAGCTCGATAGCGCAAATAAAGCCGCTGACCGGGTGCACGCCACCCTCACCGTGGAGGACGAGGCATGAAGCAGGCATGGCGGCGCATTTCCGCGCGCGAACAACGGCTTTTGCAGGTGTTGGGGGCTTTTTTGTTCGCGGTCGTGGCTTTCAGCCTAATCTGGCAACCAACCCGGCAGCGGCTGGAAACAGTCGAGCGTCAGTATCAACAGCAGGCGGGGCTGGCCGCGCAACTGCAGCGGGCGTTACCGCGCAGCCATGTCCCCGTCGACACCGATCAACCGCTATCGCTGCGCATCAGTGAAAGCGCCGCGGCGGCGGGGCTGGAAATCCGTCAGATGGAGAGCGAAAGCGATCTGCTGCGCGTGACCCTCAATGGCAATGCGCAGCCCTTGATGCAGTGGCTCGATGGGATCGAGCGCGATGGCGTCGCGCTGCAAACCCTGACGCTGGAGAAGCGTGACGATGCCCTGGAGGCGCGGCTGGTACTCAGATAATCGAGGTGTGCTGCGGCAACAACGGCAACTTCGCCAGCTTCAACGCGATCAGCAGTGCAATCACCAGCAGCGTGCCGATGAACAGCCCGATGCCGTTCCAGCCGCCCAGGTGCCAGAACACGCCACCCGCCGTACCGGCGATGCTTCCCCCGGCGTAGTAGCTGAACAGGTACAAGGACGATGCTTGCCCCTTGGCCCTGGTGGCGCGGCGGCCGATCCAGCTGCTGGCCACCGAGTGGGCGCCAAAGAAGCCGAAGGTAAAGATCAGCATGCCGATGATCACCAGCGGCAATGGCGTAAACATCGTCAGGGCGAGACCACCGATCATAAGCGCGATGGTGCTCCAGAGCACTTTACGGCGACCGAGTTTGTCGGCCAGCGAGCCGATTTTCGCTGAGCTGTAGATGCCCGACAGGTACACCACCGACAGCAACCCGACGAAGGCCTGATCCATGTGGTACGGCGCGGCCAGCAGGCGATAGCCGATGTAGTTGAACAGCGTGACGAACGCGCCCATCAGCACGAAGGCTTCAAGAAACAGCAGCGGCAGGCCGGCGTCGCGAAAGTGCATGGTGAAACCGTCGAGCAGGCTGCGCGGGTGCAGCGAGCGGGCGCGGAAGTTGCGCGATTCCGGGAGGATTTTCCAGAACACCGCCGCAGCAATCAGCGCCAGGCCACCGATCACCAGCATCGCCGTGTGCCAGCTGACGAAGTCGATCAATACCCCGGTGATCAAGCGTCCGCTCATCCCGCCAATCGCGTTGCCACCGATGTACAAACCCATGGCGAGGCCGATGTGCTGTGGGTGGATCTCTTCGCTCAAGTAAGTCATCGCAACCGCCGCCAGACCACTCAACGACAATCCAATCAGCGCACGCATCAGCAGCACACCGTGCCAGCTCGGCATCATCGCACTGGCCATGGTGCACAGCGCAGCGGCGAACAGTGCGGCCACCATCACCGGTTTACGCCCGATACGGTCGGAAATGGGGCCGGTGATCAGCAGGCCGATGGCAAGCATGCCGGTGGCGATGGACAGGATCAGGCTGCTCTGCGCCGCGTTGATGGAATACTCGTGGGACAGCAGCGGCATCATCGGCTGCACGCAGTAAAGCAGGGCGAAAGTCGCGAAGCCGCCGCAGAACAGCGCCAGCACCGTGCGCATGAACGCTGGAGTGCCTTTTTCGATGTAGATCTCCGCGAGCTCAGCGGCGATAGCGTCCGGTGCTGCGGGAGGAACTTCATGGGCGAGTGGGGCGACAGCAGTTTTCACGTGGGACCTCGGAGGACGCAGCCGGTCAGGCAATGAAAAAAGCATATAGCTGGCTAATGATTCAATCCAATATATTGTTCGACCTGTTTGATAGCTTTTACGACCTAATGGGGTTTCCATGGAATTGCGTCATCTGCGCTACTTCATCGCCGTTGCCGAAGAACTGCACTTCGGCCGCGCCGCACAGGTGCTGGGCATCTCCCAGCCACCGCTGAGCCAGCAGATTCAGGCGCTGGAACAGGAAGTCGGTGCACGGCTGTTCGAACGTACCAATCGTCGGGTCGAACTGAGCGAGGCCGGTCGGCTGTTTCTGCAAGAGGCACGGCTGGTGCTGGCGCAGGTCGACAAGGCGGCGGATGTCGCGCGACGGGCGCAGCTGGGCGAGTTGGGTGAACTGAAAATCGGCTTCACCTCGTCGGCCCCCTTCAACTCGACCATTCCCCAGGCGATTTTCTCTTTCCGCCAGCGCTTCCCGGCGGTGCACTTGAACCTGCGGGAAATGAGCAGCACCCAGGTGGCCGATGCGCTGGTGGACGAATCGATTGAAGTCGGGATCATGCGCCCGCTCGTGTTGCCGGATTGCCTCAGTGTGGTCGAATTGATGCGCGAGCCGCTGGTTGCGGTGCTCAGCTCCAAGCACCCGTTGGTAGAGGGCAGCGAGGAGGGCTTGTTCCTGTCAGCCCTGGCGCTTGAGCCCTTTGTGTTTTTTCCGCGTAGCTATGGCAGTGGCCTGTATGCGCAGTTGCTCAGCCTGGCGCGGGACTCCGGCTTCAGCCCGCACTTCGCCCAGGAGGCCGGAGAGGCGATGACCATCATTGGGCTGGTAGCGGCAGGGCTCGGCGTTTCGGTGCTGCCGGCGTCTTATCAGCGGATGCGTATTGACGGTGTGGTCTACCGCCCGCTGCTCGATCCGGCGGCGGTGTCGGCGGTGTGGTTGGTGCAGCGTAAGGACCAGAAGTCGGCGATGGCCAAAGCGTTTGTTGAACTGCTGACGCGCAAGGTTGAACCACTGAAGCCGTGACGGCTGCGCCGCCCATTCGCGAGCAGGCTCGCTCCCACTGGTTTCAGCGGTGTGAGAACAATGTTCCCTGTAGGAGCGAGCTTGCTCGCGATGGACTAAAGAACGTCACGTTCACCCAGGAAACACGCGCCATCGTTAGCGACCATCGCGAGCAAGCTCGCTCCTACAGATCAGAGTTTTCGCCGCTGCCCGTGGGACATTTCTGAACTACCCAGGACAGGCTACAGCGCCTTGCGGCGTTGCCTACAACTACCCCAGAATCCGCCGGCTTGTGCGCTTTGAGGGCCATCGCTAACTTGATTCGCATCACTGATGGTCAGTGATCGGGTTTAGCAGCTCGTGTCCACAATGAAGCGCATTTGCGCTCCTGATAGGCAGGTATATCCATACCTGCTTTTGACGGTAGCTGTGCGCAGGGCGCCTTCGGGCGCGCCGGTTTCGTGCGCCCAGCATGGGCGCAATCTTGTGGGTGCAAGTCCCACCGTAAGTTGACCACAGCAAACGAAGTGAAGCGCAACTGCATGAGGGTGACCGAGTGTGGGGAGGAAGCGTGGAGCGAAGCCGCGAGCTGATGTACAAAAATCGAATATGAGGCGAAGTCGGCCAGGGCGAGCGGGCGAATAACCGCGAAGCTCTAGTGGTCAAAAGGGCGACGACGTAGATTCGGCAGTTGTGCGGTGAAGGATTGCGTTCTTACCTGGGGAGATCTCGCCTAGCGCCTGAAAGGGCGACGGCGCAAGCCGGAGCGAGAAGTCAGCAGAGGCCGTAGTAGTCTTTTTTTTTTTTAAGACGAAGGGCCGAACGAGAGAGAGCGTAGTAGGCCACCTTGATGCGACACGACCGGAAGTCAGATGCCTGCCAAACGCGGGGCGGATGCGGAGAAAGAGCGGTGAAGCCGTGAATCTCCCTGTCAGCGACGAGGCATGTTGCCCGCAAGGTGATACCGAAAGCGCAGGGCAAGGGTTGCTGCAATGCGCCTTTGCGAGAGAAAACCTGCAACAAGCGTGGAAGCGAGTCAAAGCCAATAAAGGTGCAGCGGGTGTCGACGGTCTGGACATTGATCAGACAGCTCAACATTTGCTGACAGAGTGGGCTGGGATTCGCCAACAATTGTTGTCAGGGGCGTATCGGCCCAGCCCGGTACGCCAAGTGGTCATCCCAAAACCCGACGGCGGCGAACGCGAGCTGGGTATCCCGACGGTCACCGACCGCCTTATCCAGCAAGCACTACTGCAAGTTTTGCAGCCTCTACTTGATCCTACCTTCAGTGAACACAGCTACGGTTTTCGTCCGGGTCGTAATGCTCACAGCGCGATTCTCGCGGCACAGCACTATGTATCCTCGGGCCGGCAAATCGTGGTGGATGTGGATCTTGAAAAGTTCTTTGATCGAGTCGATCACGACATTCTGATTGATCGTTTAAGCAAACGGATTGCAGAGCAGCCGGTTATCCGGCTGATCCGGGCTTATCTGGACGCCGGAACGATGAAGGATGGCGCGGTTGAAAAGCGCCGTTGCGGGGCGCCGCAAGGCGGCCCGTTATCGCCCTTATTGGCGAACGTGCTGCTGGACGAAGTGGATCGTGAGCTCGAACGCCGAGGGCATTGCTTTGTGCGCTATGCCGACGATGCGAACGTTTATGTTTGCAGCCAAAAGGCAGGCGAGCGAGTAATGGCATTACTCCGGCGCCTGTATGAAAAGCTGCACTTGAGCGTCAACGAGAGCAAAAGTGCAGTGGCGAGTGCGTTTGGCCGCAAGTTTCTGGGCTACGAGTTCTGGTCCAGAAGAGGCGAAGTCAGGCGCGCGGTTTCATACAAAGCACAGAAGCAGTTCAAGCAGCGAATCCGCCAGCTTACCCGGCGCAACTGCGGCCGCAGTATGCAGCGGGTTGTCGATGACCTTCGCCGGTATCTGTTGGGTTGGAAAGCGTACTTCAGTCTGTCGCAAACTCCGAAAATCCTGCGTTTGCTGGAGGAATGGATACGGCACCGACTAAGGGCTATTCAACTGAAACAATGGAAACGCGGAACGACGGCTTTCACAAAGCTGCAGGCGCTGGGCGCCAATAGGGATGATGCACAAAGAGCAGTGGGAAACACCCGCCGCTGGTGGCGTACTAGCTGTCTTGGGTTGAATCGGGTGCTGAATCTGGCTTGGTTTGACCGCCTGGGATTGCCGCGTCTGTCCTGACCTCAATCTCTCGAACCGCCCGGTGCGGACCCGCATGCCGGGTGGTGTGGCAGGGGAACGGCAAGGCCGTCCCCTATGCCGATATCGTGGCCCGGTCTGCTAACCTGCGTACAGCTGCCACCCTTTTGATTAGTCGCGATTCGGGGTTGGCTCCACTTCTTTCAGGACGCTGAATCATGACCAATGCAGAGAATCCACCGGACAACGATCCGGGCAGGGCACACCAACCCAGCACAGTCTTCCTCATAGCCCCCGATATCGACAACCACACCCTATTGGAGTACGCCTGCGTATCGCTGGCCTCTGCAAACGTCATGGCAAGTGACTTCGCGAGAGACCTTAAGGGATCGCAGAGCAACACCCTGCTGGGGATTCAGCAGTCGATCATGCTGGGAGAGCTGGCAGTGAATCGGGTGTTGGATAACCTTGATCCACCCTGATAGCTACATCGCACGTTAAAAAAGATCGCAGCCTTCGGCAGCTCCTACGGGTGTACACCGTCCCTTGTAGGAGCTGTCGAAGGCTGCGGTCTTTTGACGTTGATTACGACCAGCGCTTGAAAATCAACGACGTATTCACCCCGCCAAACGCAAAGTTATTGTTCATCACATACTGATTTTTCATCTGCCGAAACTCACCGCGCAGGTAGTCGAGCTTGCCGCAATGCGGATCGACTTCGTCGAGGTTGAAGGTGTGGGCGTACAGGTCGCGGTTCATCATTTCAATGCTGAACCAGGACTCCAGCGCACCGCAGGCGCCGAGGGTGTGGCCAAGGAAGCTTTTCTGCGAGCTGATCGGCATGTGTTCGCCGAACAGGCTGCTGGTGGCCAGGGTTTCGGCGATGTCGCCTTGTTCCGTGGCGGTGCCGTGGCCGTTGACGTAACCGATGTCCGATGGTTTCAGTCCGGCGTCTTCCAGGGCCAGTTCCATGGCCCGGCGCATGGTGATCTGTTCCGGACGGGTGGTGTGCTGGCCGTCGGCGTTGCTGCCGAATCCGACGATCTCGGCATGGATGCGCGCGCCACGGGCCAGGGCGTGTTCCAGTTCCTCGAGCACCAGCATGCCGCCGCCTTCGCCGATCACCAAGCCGTCGCGTGCGGTGTCGTAAGGGCGCGGGCTGCGTTGTGGGGTGTCGTTTTTCAGGCTGGTGGCGTAGAGCGCGTCGAAGACCATGGCTTCGGTCGGGCACAGTTCTTCGGCGCCGCCGGCGAGCATCAGCGGCAGGCGCCCGAATTTGATCGCCTCGTAGGCATAGCCGATGCCCTGGCTGCCGCTGGTGCAGGCGCTGGACGTCGGGATCAGGCGACCGGTGAGGCCGAAGAAAATGCTGATATTGGCTGCCGTGGTGTGCGGCATCATGCGCACGTAGGAGTTGGCGTTCAGGCCTTCGGCCACCGAGTTGAGCAGCATGTTGCCGAACGCCTTGATCTCGTCGGTGCTGCCGGTGGAGGAGCCGCAGGCGACGCCCATGCGCCCGTCCTTGATCGACTCGTCGCCCAACAAGCCGGCGTCGGCCAACGCTTGCTCGGCAGCACCCACAGCCAGCCGTGAAACCCGGCCCA
This sequence comes from Pseudomonas sp. GL_091, assembly GCF_057837725.1. Classification (NCBI taxonomy): domain Bacteria; kingdom Pseudomonadati; phylum Pseudomonadota; class Gammaproteobacteria; order Pseudomonadales; family Pseudomonadaceae; genus Pseudomonas; species Pseudomonas sp. GL_091. The sequence goes on from NZ_CM174451.1 coordinate 434,840, forward strand.
TGCTGCGCAGTTGCTTGCGGGTCCAGTGGCTCGGCACCTTGAAGTCATCGATGGGGCCCGCCAGGCGCGTGTTGAGCTCGGTAAAACGATCCCACTCGTCCATCCGGCGGATGCCGCTGCGGTTGGCCGCGAAGTTGCCGGCGATGGTCTCCCAGTCGCTGCCCAGTGAGGTAATGCCGGCCATGCCGGTGACGACGACGCGCTTCATCAGCACAGGCCTCCGTTGACGGCCAGAACCTGCCGGGTGATGTACGAGGCTTCCGCCGACATCAGGAAATTCACCGCGCCGGCCACCTCTTCAGGGGTGCCCATGCGTTGTGCGGGGATCATTTTCATCAGTTCTTCCACCGGCACGTTTTCGTCGAGCATGGCTGTGTCGATCAGGCCGGGTGCGACACAGTTAACGGTGATTTTGCGCTTGCCCAGTTCGATCGCCAATGCCTTGGCCGCGCCGATCAACCCGGCCTTGGAGGCACTGTAGTTGACCTGGCCACGGTTGCCGATCAATCCGGATACCGAGGTGATGCAGACAATCCGCCCGGCGGCGCGGCGACGGATCATCGGCATCATCACCGGGTGCAGTACGTTGTAGAAACCGTCGAGGTTGGTGCGCATCACCACATCCCAATCCTCCTCGCTGAGGGCCGGAAAGGCTCCGTCGCGGGTCAGGCCGGCATTGAGCACCACGCCGTAATAGGCGCCGTGGGTCTCGACATCGGCTTCGAGAATTTCCTTGCAACGGGCGCGGTCGGATACGTCGAACTGCAGGATGCGCGCACGACGGCCCAAGGCCTCGACTTCGGCCTTGACGGCTTCAGCGTCGGCCAGGCCGCTGCGGCAATGCAACACGATGTCGTGCCCGGCCTGGGCCAGGCGCAAGGCGATGGCGCGGCCGATGCCACGGCTGGAACCGGTGACCAGTACGGATTCAGTCATCACTGGACTCCTTCGGGTTCATGGAGATATTGAGCGGCCTGGGGTGGACGGAACACGTTCAGACGAGCGGTGACGTGGATCCCGGGGGCGTTGATGTGGCACTCGAACACGCCCATGCCGTTATCGTCTTCCAGGGAGCGAATCCCGTGGATGGTCAACTCGGTACCGGCCGGAAAACTTTCAACGTTGCATTCGAATTTGCGGCTGCCGAGCAGGAAACCCAACTCCACCGCATCACCGCGCTGACGCGCATGGCAACCGGCGAAGGCGGCCACGCTCTGGGCCATCAACTCGATACCGACCCAGGCCGGCAGGCTGCCGTCGGGGAGGCTGAACAGGCCATCGGGCTTGACGGTCAGGCGCGTGTGAATCTGCTCTTCATCGAACGCCAGGATCTGATCGATAAGGATCATGTCGCCAGCGTGGGGCAGCAATTCGGCGATCGGCCAGTCAATCATGGGGCGTCTCCGATAATCAGGCTGACGTTGTTACCACCGAAGGCAAAGGAATTGCTCATCAGGTAGCGGGGTGCAATGGACGTCAGGCGAGTGGCCGGGGTCACCCATTGCAGCGGCGGCAGTTCGGGGTCGGGCTGTCCGTCCCAGACGTGCGGCGGCAGGGCATGTTCGCGATTGTCCGGGCTCAGGCTCAACCAGCAGAACGCCGCTTCCAGCGCCCCGGCTGCACCGAGGGTGTGGCCGGTCATGGGTTTGCTCGACGAACAGGGCACGCCGGCCGGGAACAGCGTCGCCACGGCCTGGCTTTCCATGGCGTCGTTGTGTTGGGTGGCGGTGCCGTGCAGGTTCAGATAAGCGATCTGCTCCGGTTGCAGGTTGGCGCGGCCCAAGGCTTTGCGCATGGCTTGCAGGGCGCCGCGACCGCTCGGCTCCGGGGCGGATATGTGATGCGCATCGGAACTGGCGCCGCTGCCGAGCAAGGCAATCGGTTGGTTGTCGCCTGCACGCTTGGTCATCAGGAACAGTACCGCCGCTTCGCCAATGTTGATGCCATTGCGGTTCACCGAAAACGGATTGCAGCGTTGTTCCGAGACCGCTTCCAGCGCCGAGAAACCGTTGAGGGTCAGCTTGCACAAGGTGTCGACACCGCCACACAGCACCGCGTCGCAAATGCCCAGGTCCAACAGGCGCTGGGCGCTCATCAAGGCCCGGGCGCTGGAGGTGCAGGCCGTGGAAATGACATAGGCCGGCCCGCTCAATTGCAGCCACTCGGCGAGGAAGTTCGCCGGCGCTCCGAGTTCCTGTTGCTGATAGTCGTACTCGGCAGGGAACTGCTTTTCGCGCAGGTAATGCGCCAGGCCTTGGCTGGCCTCGTCGATGCCTGAGGTACTGGTACCCAGCACAACACCGATGCGGTCGCGGCCGTAGGTCTGGATCGCGCTGTCGATGTCCGGGTGGATTTGCAGCGTGGCTTCCAGCAACAACTGATTGTTGCGACTGTGATGGCGCGACATCTCGGCTGGAATGGTAGCCAGTTTGCCCTGGACCGCACCGACCGGCAGCGTGCGTTGCGGCACCCACCCGGCTTGTTCGCGCATGCCGCCGCAGTCGCCGGCAAACAGGTTGCGGACAACCTCCTGCTTATCGCGGCCCAACGCGCAGACCAATCCGAGGGCATTGAGGTAAGCGGTCATGGCGTTTCACCGCTCAAGGGGGTGACTTGATAGGCCGGACCATGGGGTAGCTTCAATTCAAAATTCTGCGGTTGTGCGTAGCGGATGTCCCAGCGCTCGGGCAGGTACCGTTGCCTGCCGTGCTGCCAGGCGCCGGGATAGTTGGCCGCCAGTTCATCTTGCGGCGTCAGCGCAAACAGCAGCGCCGCGAACAGCTCCCGGGCTCGCGGATTGGGTGGTAATAAACCATCTGACTCCCAGGTTTTATCGACCAATTTCTGGCGGGCCTGGGGAATGCCCAACAGGTCCATCATCGACCAGCGGATACCCGCCTCTTCACGCTGGATCACCAGCACCCAGTCCTCGCGTTCGTCGGCCTGCCCGCGCTGGATGTGCAATTGCAGCGGCAGCGGCAGATCCGGATTGTGCACGGGCAGCGGCGCCCGGCCGGCGCAGGCGCTCAGCAGCAGGGTTGCGGCGATCAACAGATATCGCATAGCACCGTTTACCCCACAGGCTTGGTGTTTCAAGCGACTGGCAATGAACATCACACAGTTCCTTCAAAAGGTTTGCGCGCCACCACATTCACCAGGGTTTCTTCCCGTTGGCCAAAGGGTTTTGGCTTGCACACACCCAAGTGTTCGAGCAGGCCGAAATCCTTGGCGCGACTCCACCACAGGTACGGATAAGACACGTTTTGCGCGGTAAATTCGAAGCCCTGCTGGCGAATCATTTGCAGGTACTGCGCAGCGCTTTTCTGCACGTGCATCGGGTGGCGGAACAACCAGCGGATCACCCAAGTATCAATGTAAGCCTCGGTGGATTCGGCGAACAGCAGATAACCGCCGGGTTTGAGTACGCGGTAGAACTCGGCCAGTGCCTGTTCCTGCTCCACCAGATGATGGAAGGTCTGGTGACAGAACAGCAGGTCGATACTGGCGTCCGGCAGGTCGAGGCTGGCGCAGTCGCCGCCGATCAGCTCCACTTCCATGCCCTGTAGGGCCGCTTCTGCGCGGCTCTGGTTAAGGCTCTGGGGATCAGCATCGATGCCAATCAGACGACCGGGCGCAAAGGCCTGGCGCAGCAGCGGGAATGACTTGCCCTGGCCACAACCGGCATCCAGCAGCACCGGGCTAACCGGTAGCGCTTCGCTGAACAGGTTGCGCAAATCGTCGATCGCCAACCGCAGCACGTAGTGTTGCCAGATCTGGCTGCGCAGGAACCACAAGCCGAAACGGGTTTCTTCGACGTAGTTGTCGCTCAAGTAGTTCATGACGCATCCCTTGCGCAGAACTCCGATATCACCTTCAACCGGCGCCTGGCTTCGCTGACGAACGGGTTGCTTGGGTCCCAGGCATATCCGGCAAGAATGGAGCTGATCATCCCGCGGATTTCCGGTGAACTGCTCTCATGGAAGATCACATCCTGGAAGGTCCCGGCGTACCAGCCTTCGACGTAGCAACGGAACGTGTCCACGCCGCGCTTGAGCGGTTCGGCGAACTCGGTTTGCCAGTCGACGGCTTCGCCTTGCAGCTGACGGTGCAACACCCCGGCGGCCATGCTCGCCGAACGCATGGCGATGGTCACGCCGGAGGAAAACACCGGGTCGAGGAATTCCGCGGCATTGCCCAGCAGCGCGAAGCCTGGGCCGTGCAGGGTTTTGACGTTGGCCGAGTAACCGCCGATGGTTCGGGCCTCGGTGTCCCACTGCGCATTTTGCAACACGCTGGCCAGGCTTGGCGTCTCGGCGATAAAGCCGCGCAGGCGCTGGTCCAGATTGTCGCTGCGGCCTGCGAAACGCTCCTCTGCGGCAACCACGCCGACCGAGCAGCGCCCGTTGCTGAACGGGATGGTCCAGAACCACACGTCGCGCAGGGTCGGATGAGTGGTGACGAGGATCTTACTGCGGTCGAAGGCCGGGAGGTCGATACAGTCTTCGACGTGAGTGAACACGGCCTGACGCACCGGGAAGTTCGACGGCGCCTCGAGGTCGAGCAAGCGAGGCAGCACGCGGCCGTAACCACTGGCATCGAGCAGGAAATCGGCCTCGATGCGGTACTCGCTACCGTCTTCGCGGCGCACGCCGAGCTGCGGTTTTTCCGGCTCAATGTCGACGCTGACGATGGTTTCGCCATAGCGGATCTCCACGCCTTGCAGCGTGGCCTGATCGGCCAGCAGCTTATCGAAATCGGCGCGCTGGACCTGATACGTCGTCGATTTGCCGTGGCTGAACGTCTCGCCGAAATCGAACGCGCTGTAGCGCTCGCCCCAGGCAAACGCGGCACCGGTTTTCAGCTGGAAGCCGGCGGCGTTGACGGCGTCGAGCATGCCCGCTTCTTCGACGAAATCCAGGCAATGGGCCAACAGGCTTTCACCAATGGAAAACCGTGGGAAATGCTGTCGCTCGATCACCAGCACATCGTGTCCCTTGCGCTTGAGCAGCGCGGCGGCGATGGCACCGGATGGACCGGCGCCGATGACCACGACCTGACGACATTCCATTTCAACGGTTGGCATGGGGGCTCCTTGCCGGGACAGCGGCTTTCAGGGGGATTCGGTGCATGCCGGTCAGGGCTGGTAGCAGTGTAGCGATCAAGCCCATCAGCATCAGGGCAAAGTACAGCGGGGGGCTGATGAGTTGCTGTTGCAGCAGCAGGTTGAGAAAAACGATCTCGCTCAAGCCACGGATGTTCAGCAGCACGCTTTCCCGCCAGCGGCTGGCGCCTTGGAACGAGGCCCCGGCCCAGCCGAGGCCGAGCCAGTTGCCCAGCAGTTTGCTCAGCATCGGCAACAGCAGCAAGGCGACCAGTTGCACCCAGCCGAGGCTCTCCATAGCGCTGTGCACGTTGATCTGCACGATGCCGAACGTGAGGATCAGCGGGATGGCGATGTACGTCTGCAAGCGGCTCATCCACATGGCCGGCAGCGGCAGGACCAGTGGGGCTTTCAGCGCGGCCATGATCAACACATAGCCAATGCCGAAAATCAGCGCATTGAGCTTGAAGTGTTCGGCCACGACCAGCAGGGCGAAAAAGCACAGGCTGTAAAGCCATGTCTGGCGCAAACCGAGCAACCGCAACAGCACCGGCAGGCACGCACCGGCCAGGGGCAGCAACAGGCTGCTCAAGTGCAGGCTGCCCTGGGCGATGCCGAATAGCGTCCAGCAGGCGAGGTCGATGAGGATCGCGGTTTGCACCAGTCGCCGGGTGGCGGCGGGTGGGTAATCGATGTGCCGCAGGTACAGGTACAAGACCGGAATCGCGGTGATGGCGAACAACAGGCCGACGGCCAGTGAGCTGATCCACGGTTGCGCCGGCAACAACCAGACCGCCGTGGCCAGGCCGCAGGCAAACGGAATGCAAAAGCTGGGCAGGGCGATTTTCAGGCTTTGGCGATCCAGTTGCAGATCAATCACATCGCTGAGGATGTAGCCCAGCAACAGGGCAAAACTCAGGCTGTAGAGGTTCTTCAGCCAGCCCGGCGACACCAGCAGCGCACCGCTCAATTGCCATTGGGGCTCGACCCAGAAATACATCAACAGCGGCAAGCCGAGGGTCGCCAGCAACAACTGGCTGACGATGGGAATCAGGCCGAAATGCCGGCCGACACGGGTCGCCACCGCGAACAACACCAGCGCCATCGCCCAGAACAGAACGACCATCATGTTGCCCGCTCCACGGCCGTGGGCTCATGCACCTGGCGACCGGCCCACGGTGCGAGCAGGAAGCTGAAGATCAGGCCCAGGCTCACCGACAGTCCGAAGTTGCTCACCGCCGGGGTGCTCGACACCGCCAGCAGGCCGAACGACAGCCAGGTGGTCAACGCCGCCAGCAGGGTGCCCAACAGGCTCACGGCCGCGCCGCCGACCTGTTCGCGCATCAGGATCGCGTAATCGACGCTGATCGCCGTCACCAGCAGCAGGCCGAACAGGCTGAACAGGGTCAACGGCTGCCCCAGCCAGCCGAGGCTGGCCAGGCTGCACAACGCCGCCAGCAGGGGCAGGGACACGATACGCAACGCGCCGCCGAGGCCGAATGGCAGGATCAGCACCAGCACGATTAACACGCAGGAGGCGAGTTTCAGTTCCGCGGCACTGATTTGGGTGGCCGCGAAGACGTTGTTCAATTCACCCAGTCGATCCACCAGTGTCACGCCGGGTAAATCCTCACCCTGGAGCCGCAGCAGGGCCGAGTTGTTGATGCCTTGCAGGCTGACCATCGCCGCCACGCCGTCTTCGGTCGGCCCCAGCCACAGGGGCCGGTAGGGTTCTGCCAACGGGCCGCTGAGCGCTGCGTCGATGTCCACGGTCGGCAATGCCTGTAGCTTTGTCAGCTCGGCCTGCAGCGCCTCGGCCGGTACGCCGATGTCGAGCAAGGGTTGCCAGAACGAAGGCAGTTTGTTCAGCGCTATGCGCGCCTGTTGCTGTTCGTTCGGCGGGCTGACCAGTTGATTGAGCGACAGATAACCCTGGAGCTTTTCCAGGCCAATCAATTGATCCAGTCGCTCTCTCAGGGCGGTCTGGCGTTCGAGCAGTTGCTGTTGATTGGCGGCGCGTATCAGGAAGAACTGGCTGGTGGGTTGATAGCCGGTGATCCGGGCAATGGTCTGGGCTTCGTCGGTCAACTGCTGCGGTGCGCTGATCCACTGGCGGATGTCGTTTTTGCTGCCCAGTTGCAACAGGCCGCCTACACAAAAGGCGATCAGCAGCGCCAGCAAGACAGGCGTTTTCAGCTGTTTGAGCAGCGCTTCACGACAGTCCAGCAAAAGCTCGCAAATGCGCAATGGCCACTGCGCCGGGCGCAGGTCTACGCCCTTGAGCAATGCCGGCAACAGGCACACAGCGGACAGATAGGCGCCGAGTAAACCGGCGGCAGAGAATGCGGCAATCTGGGTCAGCGCCGGGAAGGGTGTCCAGGCCAGGGCCAGATAGCCGATGCCGCTGGTGATCAGGCTCAGGGTCAAGCCGGGCAAGGTCATGCGCAGGGCAGGCCAGCTATGCCAGGGTTTCAGGCTCCAACTCTTGGACAGGTAATGCAGCGGGTAGTCGACCGCGACACCGATCAGGCTCGAACCCAGCACCAGGGTCATCACGTGCATATGGCCGAACAATGCCACGCAGGCCACCGCTCCGAAGAGCATGCCAACCAGCACCGGCACGAACGCCAGCAAGACGCGCCAGCGCCGGAAGGCCAACAGCAGCAACAGCAAAATCCCGACGGTGGCACCGCCGCCGACCCAGGTCATTTCCCGGGCAGCCTGCTGCTGCCCGCTGGCAGCGTACAACAGGCCGCTGGCGGCGAGCAGTTGCACGTCGTGCCGGGCGGCTTCTTCGCGGCTGTGCTCGAGCAGGTCGGCCACTTGCAGCGGCAGGTTCATGTCGAAGGCGTTGCCGGTGGTGCGCGCGCGCAGCAGCACCCAGCTCTTGCCATCAGCATCGGCGACCAGGGCGCCGCTGCCGATGTCCAGTTGCACCGAACCGCGTTGTGGCTGGCTGTTCTGGATGCGCCCGGTCAGGCCCAGCCAGTCGTCCTGGCTGGGCACCAGGCTGTAACCGTTGAACGGGTCGAACAACGCCTGCACCCGTTGCTGGATAAAGGTGTCGGGGTGCTCGATCAGCAGTTGTCGGTCCGCTGCCTGGAGCATCGCCAGGCGACCTTGCAGCAACTGCGTGCGCAGCGCCGGCAAGTCGGCTTGCAGGGTCCACTGGACCTTTTCGAACAAGCCGCTGGCCTGCCATTGCTCGCCGAGTGTCTGCGCCATGGCGACGGCCTGCTGGCGATCGGTGTGGCCGACCAGCACCAGCATTTCGCGGTTCAACGGTTCTTGCATGCGTTGTTCGGCGCGCAGTTCCAGGGCATCGGGCGCCGTGCCGGGCACCAGATCCATCAGGTTGGCCGACAGCGGCGCGGCGTCACGCCATTGCCAACCGGCGAGCGCCAGTACTGCCAGCAGCAGGAGCAGAAACAGCCGTGGCAACCACCGTTCACTCGGCAAAGTCATGTTGCTCCGCGTCGCTCAATGGTTGGGCGCTGGTGCTGTCCTGCATGCGCAACAACGTACTGTCGCCCTGGGTTTCGAGCAGTTCGATGCTGTGCACCAGTTCTGCGCCGGTAATGTTGATCTGGTTGAACACCTGCTTGAGCAGCATCGAGCGCGGCAGCAGCGTGAGCTTCCAGTTCTGCGCATCGCCGCTCAGGGACAGCTCGAAATCCCGTTGCAGGCCACTGCTGTCGCCTTGCAGCACGGCGAGGAATAAACGGTTCTGCTCGGCACCGGCGCTTTTGCCCGGCAGCATTTGCCAGACAATGCCGTCACGCCGGGCAATGCCTTTGGTGGTGATGCGATAGTCCTGTTGCAGTGGCGTTTTCAGCAGCCACAACAGGCCGTGGTTCTTTGCCAGCACGAACGTGCCCTTGCTGGTCAACGGCTGGGGCAGGGCGCGCAGGTGTTTTTCCTGGATGAAACTGCCGTGGATCACCTCGGGCCGAGCCAGTTGATCGCTGAGTTGTTGCAGGTCGAAGGCATGGGCCAGTCCAGGAATGCCCAGTAGCACGCAGAACACTGAAGGAGCGAGCTTGCTCGCGAAAAACCTGAGGGCGCCGCGGACTGTCAGGTGCCCAGTGTCATCGTTAACGACCATCGCGAGCAAGCTCGCTCCTACAGGGGAGCGGGAGGGGCAGAAAATCATCGCAGAGCTCTCTCTACGGCGTCGGTGAACACTGTCGGCGAGGCCAGTTGCATCTCTCTGCTGGCGAGGTCGACGGCGACCTGTACCGACAGGGCCCGGGTCAACCGTTCGCCGGTTTGCAGGTCGCTGATCAGGTAGTTGATCTTCAAGCGGCTCTCCCACTCCACCAGGTTGGCGCGCACGTTGAGTGTCTGGCCGAACACCGCACCGCGCACGTAGCGCAATTGCAGGTCGATCACCGGCCATGCATAGCCGGATTCGTTCATCGCGGTGTAGTTGTGGCCGATCTTGTCCAGCAGCGCACAGCGGGCGACTTCCAGGTATTTGACGTAATGGCCGTGCCAGACCACGTGCATGCTGTCGACATCAAAGAACGGTACGACGATTTCCGTGTCGGTGTAGAGAAATCCCTTGCTACGCATGCAGCCTCCAGTGTTGTTCGGCGATGCGTTGCAGGCACAGGCGCAATTCGCCTTCCAGCGCGCGGTCTTCGATGACCGGTGGGAAGTCCTTGGCCAAGGCTTCATGCATGGCGGCCAAGGCGGGTGGCAGTGGTCGTGCATCTTCGGCCTGGCCGCGCAGCCAGACGCCCTGATTGGCCGCCAGCAGCGTGGCGGCCGCCACCTGTTCGGTGAGTTCCAGCACGCGGATCGCGTCCCGGGCGGCGATGGTGCCCATGCTGACTTTGTCCTGGTTGTGGCATTCGGTGGAGCGCGAGAAAACGCTGGCCGGCATGGTGTTTTTCAGCGCTTCGGCGGTCCAGGCGCTGGTGCCGATCTGCACCGCCTTGAAGCCGTGGTTGAGCATGGCGCGGTCGGCCGTGGCGCCCGACAGATTGCTCGGCAAGCCATGGTTGTAGCGCTCGTCCACCAGCAGCGCGAGTTGCCGATCCAGCAGGTCGGCGACGTTGGCCACGAGGTTTTTCAGGCTGTCCATGGCGAACGCGATGTGGCCGCCATAGAAGTGCCCGCCGTGCAGTACGCGCTCGGCTTCGGCGTCGATGATCGGGTTGTCGTTGGCGCTGTTGAGCTCGATTTCGATGAACGAGCGCAGCCAGTTCAGGCTGTCGGCCAGCACGCCCAGCACATGGGGCGCGCAGCGCAGGGAATAGCGGTCTTGCAGGCGATGCAGCGGCGCGGTCGGCGCGTCAATGGCCAGATCCTGGCGCAACCACGCGGCGACCTGCATCTGCCCCGGGTGTGGCTTGGCGGCGAACAGGCGCTCGTCGAAGTGCTCCGGGTTGCCTTGCAGGGCGACCACGTTCAGCGCGGTGATGCGCGTGGCCAGATGCAACAGGTAATCGGCGCGTGCGTACGCCAGGCAAGCCAGACCGGTCATCACAGCGGTGCCGTTCATCAATGCCAGGGCTTCTTTCGGGCGCAACACCAGTGGCTGCCAGCCGAGTTCGCGGTGCACATCGGCAGCCTGCCGGCGCTCGCCGCGGAACATCACCTCGCGTTCGCCGGACAGTGTGGCGGCAACGTACGAAAGCGGCGTCAGGTCACCACTGGCGCCCACCGAACCTTCTTCCGGAATCAGCGGCAGGATGTCGTGTTCAAGGAACGCCTGCAGGCGCTCCAGCAGCTCCACGCGCACCCCGGACACGCCGTGGCACAACGACTGCAAACGCGCCGCCAATACCGCGCGGGTGGCCTGGGCGTCGAGCAGTTTGCCCAGGCCGCAGCCGTGGAAGGTGTACAGGTGACGGGGCAGCGCCTCGACGTGATGCAGCGGCACCGCCACTACGCAAGAATCGCCGTAACCGGTGGTCACGCCGTAGATCACGCCTTCCTTGTCCAGCAGCGAGTCCAGAAAACGCGCGCCCTTGGCGATGCGCTCGCGGTAGGCGGGATCGCTTTGCAACTGCGTCGGCACCTTGCGGTTGGCCAGTGCCAGCACGTCTTCAATGCGCAAAGGGCGTTCGCCGAAGGTTACCGGCTCAAGCGTTGGCGTCGTCATCGGTCTTCCAGAAAGGGTAAAAGTTGAACCATTGTTGGGGCGCTTCGAGGCAATAGTGACCCAAGCGTTCGGCGTAGCGGGAGGTCCACTGATGAATGACCTGTTCGCGGTCGCTGCGCTTCCAGGTGATTGCGTCAGCGAAGGGTTCAATGCTCAGTCGATAGTCGCCGTCGGGCTTTTTCAGGCACAGCAGCAGGTTGACCGGGCATTTCAGCAGGCCGGCCAGCAGCCACGGGCCCTGGGGGAACCTGGCCGGATGACCGAGGAAGTCCACGGTCGCGCAACGTCCGCCATGCAGCGGCACGCGGTCGCCGGCAATCGCCAGCCACTCGCCGCGCTCCAAGCGTTCACTCAGTTGCAACATGATCCCGGGGTCCAGTTCGCTGACCTGGATCAGGCGCAAATTGGTCGCCCCGGCTTCGCCCAGCAAACGGTTGAACTGTTCGGCGTGCTTGGTGTGCACCAGCACGTTCATCGTGACCTTCTCGCCGATCTCCGCCAGTGCGCGGCAGACTTCCAGATTGCCCAGGTGTGCGCCCACCAGCATCTGCCCGCGGGCTCCGCGCAACTGGTCACGCAGCAGCGCCGGGTCGATGATTTCGATTTGTTCGATGCTCAGCTTGCCGTTCCAGACGTCGAGTTTGTCGAGCATGGAGTCGGCGAAGGCCATGAACTGGCCGAACACCCGCCAATGGCTCGGGCGCAATTCGCCGCGACCGCTCCAGTCGGTCAGGCGTTGCTGGTATTGCCAGGCACTGTGTCGAGCGCTGCGACCGAACAGGAAAAAGTACAGCACGATGCCGTACAACACAGGGCTCAGTACTCGACGGCCCAGCACTTTGGCGCCGAACGCGGTGAGCTTCATCAGCCAGAAACTGCCCCGTTCTTCGCGGTCGGCCCAATGCTGCTTGTCTGCGCTCATGCCCGCCACCGTCGCCAGAGGATCACTGGCGCACGCAGCAACATGCCGAAGAACAGTCGCGTGTGCATGCTGGAAATCAGGACGTTGTCGTGGAACATCCGAAAATGCGAAACGCCGTCCAATGGATAGTGGACCTTGGTTTGCAGCCATTGCATCGGCTGATTGCGCCAGGCCAGGCGCACCAGGATGTCCGAGTCGAAGTCCATGCGCTTGCCGATTTTCGCTGACTCGATCAGCGCCAGGACCGGCGACAATGGGTAAACCCGGAAACCGCACATGGAGTCGCGAATCTGCAACGACAGGGTGTTGATCCAGACCATGACGTGAGTCAGGTAGCGCGCATACAAGCGGCCTTTCGGCACGCTGGCGTCATATTGCGGATAACCGCAAATCACCGCCCGCGGGTAGAGGCGCGATTGCTCGATGAAGCGTTTGACGTCTTGCAAATCGTGCTGGCCATCGGCATCCACCTGCAAGGCATGGCTGAAACCCAGGCGCGAAGCTTCGCGCAGGCCGGTCATGACCGCGCCACCCTTGCCCTGGTTTTCGGCCAGGCGGATCAGGTAAACCATTTCACGCTGGGCCAGGCGATCCAGCACCCGGGCGCAGCGCGGGCTGCTGGCATCGTCCACCAGGATGCACGGCAGATGGCTGGCGATCAGGGCATCGACCACCGTGGTGATGGCCGTTTCGTGGTTGTACACCGGGACGATGGCGCAGGGGCTATGCATGTTGGCGTACACCTGAAAGACCGAGGCGTCTGCTTCGCGGGCAAGCCCGCTCCCACAGGGGGGCTGTGTCGTTCACAAATCCAGTGTGGGAGCGAGCCTGCTCGCGATTGAGTGCGCAGCACTCACCCAGCTTATGCATGCGCAGCCTCCAGCAAGATCCGCCCGCTGGAGCAGGTGGCGGTTTCGTTGCGATAGGCGAAATACAATTTGCCGCGCGCCGGATCGAAGCGCAGGTGCAGCTGGATTTCATCTCCCGGGCGCACCAGTTGCTGGAACTTCAAGACTTCCATGCCGGCGAATTTTTTTGGCAGGTTCATCAGTTGCTGGCCCAGGCTCAGCGCCCAGTCCACCTGCACCACGCCAGGCAACACCGGCGCCTTGGGGAAATGGCCGCTGAAATAGGCCAGGTCCGGTGGCACGGCCAGTTGCAGGCTCCACTCGCCATTGCTTTCGACTTGCTCCAGCATCTCGGGCGCTTTGGGGCGCGGCGCCAACAACAGGGCGTCGACGTCGGCCTGGGGCAATTTGCCCTGAGCGTTCAGCGGCAGTTGTCGCAGCAGGCGCCAGCGTCTTGGCAGGGCCAGGGCTTCGCAGTGTTGGCTCAGGTGCTGGCGCAACTGCTCGGTGAGGCTGCGTCGGCCCTGATTGCGCAGAACGTGCAAGCCGGCCTCGCTCAGCACTAGCAATGCCCCAAGGGAGGCGCGGTTTTCCTGAACGACGCCGAGCCGCGCTTCGACGACCCATTCATGGGCCGTCAGCGCCTGTTCCAGCATCGGCAGCGAGATGCGTTTTTCTTCCAGCTTGACGATCCGGTCCAGGCGTCCGAGCAATTCGAAGCGGCCATCGAGTGCGATGCGCGCTGAATCGGCAGTGTGTTCGACATGGCCATTGGGCAAATACGGCGAAGCGATCAGCAGGGCGCCCTCACTGTCTTGGGTCAGCGTGACATCGGCAAAGGGCTGCCAGAGTTCCGCGCCCTGACGCCAGGCGATGCCACCGGTTTCCGAACTGCCGAAGATTTCCGTTGGCCATTGCCCCAGACGCTCATGCAGGCTCTGTGCGGCCTCGACCGGCAATGCGCCGCCGGAGGAAAACACCCGGCGTACGGAGCTCAACGCAGGCCAGTCGAGGTTGTCGCCCATGCGCTTGAGCAGCGCCGGGCTGGCCACCCAGGCGAAGGCCGGGTGCTCGCGGCTGGCGCGTTGCAGGTCTTCCGGAAAGGCCAACTGCCGACGTACGAACGGGCGCCCGGCGCACAGCGGCCACAGCACCCGGAACAGCAGACCGTAGATGTGCTGGGTGGCCACGCTGCCAATGATGCATGCCGGGCCCAGGTCGGCGCCCCACAGCTGTTCCAGGGCTTCGACTTCATTGGCCAGTTGGCGCAGGTTTTTTTCGATGCGCTTGGGTTCGCCACTGGAGCCGGATGTGCACAGGCTGAGTTGGCAGTTATCCAGGTCCAGTGCGGCGGCACTGAGCGGCGGCTGTTGGAGGTCGCCAAGGTGCGCATCGTCGGGCTGATCGCTCAGCCACAGATCGACTTCACCTGACCAGCGTTGGCGGGTCTGCGGTTGCAGGTCGGACGGCAGCAGCACGCTTACCCTGGCACGCCAGGCGCCGAGCAGGGCAATCGCCAGGTCGGCGGCATCCTCAAGGTGCACGGCCATCTGCCGGGCACCCCGGGCTTGCAGGCCGGCGGCCAGGCGCAGTGCCTGTTCGCACAGTCGGGCGTGATCCAGTGCCGGAGCGGTCGTTACGGCACGCTCCGGCTGGGCCTTGAGCAGCAGGTGCTCAAGTTTTATCCAATTCATGGGCGGCCTCGTACCCTTTGTCGAATGAGCCATTCAATGGCAAACATCAGGCCTATCAATCCGTAGGAAATCAGGCCGGTGTACAGCGTCCACCAGCTCAGCGGCGCCCAGAGGGTCAGGGCGGCGGCACACAAACCGTTGCATAGAAAAAAAACGCTCCAGGCGATGGTTACCTGACGGGTATAGCGAATGCCCTCGGCCGGCAATTGCGGCTCGCGTACCCGGGCCAGGCGTTCAACGATCGGTGGGCCGAATGTCAGGCTCGATCCGAACAGCACCAACATGTAGCTGCTGATCAACACCGGATACCAGCGCAACAGCGCCGGGCTGTCGAACAGTGCCAGCAACAGACAGAACACAATGGCCACCGTGGCCATCCACAGGCTGCCAGGCCGTCGTTTGCCGGTCAGCGCCCGGGCCAGCCACAGTCCGCCCAGCAGCAGCCCGAACTGCCACGGGGCGAAATGCTCCATGCCGAAATACACCGCAAAGGGATACAAAAGGCCTGCCAGCAGCAGACCGAGGCCAATCAGTCGATTCATGCGGCCGGTTGAACCAGACGGTAGACCGCCTCGACCACGTCACTGACAGTACGCACCGATTTGAATTCTTCGGCGGCGATTTTCTTGCCGGTCTGACGTTTGATGTGATCAATCAGGTCGACCGCGTCAATGCTGTCGATTTCCAGGTCCTGATACAGGTTGGATTCCAGGCTCACACGCTCCGGGTCCAGTTCGAAAAGCTCGACCAAGGCATCGCGCAGGGTGTTGAAAATGTCGTCACGAGTTTGCATGGTCCGGTCTCAAGCTGCCTGTTTTGCGGTGACGAACGCCGCAAGGCTCGCCACGTTACTGAAGTGATTACGTGTGTCCTTGGCATCGGCGTCGATTTTGATGCCGTACTTTTTCTGGATCGCCAGGCCCAGTTCCAGGGCGTCCACCGAGTCCAGGCCCAGGCCTTCGCCGAACAGGGTCTGGTCATTGCCGATGTCGTCGGCACTGATGTCTTCCAGGCCAAGGGCGTCGATGATAAGCATTTTGATATCACGGTGCAGATCGCTCATCTTCGGCGAGCTCCTTAATAAAGTAAGAATGTAGATAATCGTTGAGCTTGCGCGAGGCCTGCGGAGCCGGCCCGAGCGTGGCGAAGGTCTGTGGGTCTATATCGGCCCCGACCCGGAAACTGAAGTGCACGCGCCGCTTGGGGATGCGATACCAGGGTTCGGCCTTGGTCAATGTGGTCGGGCTGACCTTGATAATGACCGGGGTGAGGATTTTCGCACCACGCAGGGCGATTGCCGCGCCGCCCCGATGAAAGGCCGGCGGCTGGCCGGGTTGGGTGCGCGTACCTTCGGGGAAAATGATCAGGGTCTGGCCGTCTTTCAGCGCGTCGGCAGCGGCGTCGAGCATGTCCATGCTGCCGTCATTGCTGATGTATTCGGTGCTGCCCAACGGTCCGCGGGTGAAAGGGTTTTCCCAGAGGCTTTGCTTGACCACGCAATTGGCGTGACGCACCAGGCCGATCAGAAAGACCACGTCGATCAGCGACGGGTGATTGGCAATGATCATTTGCCCGGGACGACCGAGTTTTTCCGCGCCCTCAATGTTGTAGGTCAGCACCCCGGTACGGGCCATGAAACGCACAAAAATCCAGAAACAGCGGCTGACCGTTTGCCGGGCCCGCAGGCGATGGGTCCGGGCGTCGCCCGGCAGGCAGTTCAGCACAGGGAAAATCACCAGGCGCAGGCACAGCCCGCCCAGCCCGAACAGGGCAAAGCTCGCGGCGGTGGCCAGCAAGCGCCAGTAATAGGCGTCGCGGTTTTTCTCGGTCACGGGTTGCGTTGCCAGGTCCATACACGATTTTTCCAGGCATGTTGGCAGGTGGTTTGCTGGCCGAGCAGTGCACACAACAGATTCAGCGCGTGGGGCCAGCGGGGTTTGGACAACGCATCCGAGGAGCTGTTCAGGGACAACTGCCAGTCGGTGCCGGGTGTGATCAGCAGGCCGACGGCATAAGGGAACGGCACGTCGTCGATCCAGGTTGAGTAAGCCTCGGGCGGCTGCTCTTCGGTGACCACCAGCAGTACCGCGCGAGCACCTTCAGCCAGCAGCGCGGCAGCTTCCAGCATGCCATGTTCCAGGCCATCGCCTGCGGCAGCCAGGGCCGTCATTTCGCTGGTTTCACCTCGCATGATCGACCACAAGCCAATGATCGCGTTATGCACCGACAAGCTGAACTGGGTCGGCGATAGCGGCTGATCGGCGGCCAGATCACTGAGAATGTCGACCGTGCGGGGCGTTTCGCCGTGACGGGAAACAAAGACCAATGGCAGATCCTGCCGACCTTCGGCCAATGGCCAGCCGACACTGAAGGCCATCCGCGCCAGACGACTGAGCCGCCGACGCTGCATGGCCGGCAGAAAGGAAACGTCGGGAGCGGCATCGCTGTCCGGCAGCACGACCGGTTGTCGGCACCAGGCCTGCCAATCGTTCACGCTTTCAAGCCCCGGGGCCCAGGCGCGCCATTGGGCGATGTTGAAGTTGATCACAGACATTCATCCCACCCTCACGGGCTTACTTGACGCGGGGGAGTGGCCGAGAGCCGGGACTTACCCTGCGTGGCGTTTGGCGCCGAGTGGCGCGCATTATCCCGGTGCCGGGAACGTGTAGCAAATGCTGGTTACATTTTGCTCAGCAAGCTGAAGCGGCTGGCTCGCAAAAATTGAACGATTGGTAATTATTCACAGAATTATGACTCCGTCTGTCGGTTCTGGCGTTGAATCACCGAGCCGTTCAGAGTTTTTCAAGCAAGAGAAGGCAACTGACTGTGTAGTCCATTTGCCGACAAGGTAGCGAAGCAACGCGGTGGACCACTACACTCGGTCATTCTTTGGTACACGGAGGTTTTGACATGCGGCGCGTGGTGTTCAATCAGAAAGGTGGCGTTGGCAAATCCAGCATTGCCTGCAATCTGGCGGCGGTCAGTGCCAGCGAGGGTTTTCGCACCTTGTTGGTGGATCTCGATGCCCAGGCCAACTCCACTCAGTACCTGACGGGGCTCACTGGTAACGACATCCCGATGGGCATCGCCGATTTCTTCAAGCAGACGCTGTCTTCCGGGCCGTTCTCCAAAAAGAATCAGGTCGACATCTACGAAACCCCGTTCGATAACCTCCATGTCATTACCGCCACCGCCGAGCTGGCGGACTTGCAGCCAAAGCTTGAGGCCAAACACAAGATCAACAAGCTGCGTAAGTTGCTTGAAGAGCTGAGCGAAGACTACGACCGGATTTACCTCGATACCCCGCCAGCGCTGAATTTCTATGCGGTTTCAGCGTTGATTGCCGCCGATCGTGTATTGATCCCCTTCGATTGCGACAGTTTTTCACGCCAGGCACTGTACGGCCTGATGGCGGAAATCGAAGAGTTGAAGGACGACCATAACGAAGGCCTGGAAGTCGAAGGCATCGTCGTCAACCAGTTCCAGGCCCGCGCCAGCCTGCCCCAGCAAATTCTCGATGAACTGATCGCCGAAGGCCTGCCGGTATTGCCGGTGTACCTGGCCAGCTCGGTACGCATGCGCGAATCCCACCAGGCCAATACGCCGCTGATCCATCTCGACCCGCGACACAAGCTGACCCAGCAATTTGTCGAGTTGCACAACTTGCTGGAAAACGCCTGAAAAACCTGTGGGAGCGAGCTTGCTCGCGATAGCGGTTTATCAGTCAACAGAGATGTTGAATATGAAGCCCTCATCGCGAGCAAGCTCGCTCCCACAGGGTCTGTGGTGCTTCAGATGCCCTGGGTGCGCAACCAGCTCATCAGTTGCGGTAACGGGAACGCCCCGCTCTGCCGGGCGACTTCTCGGCCGTTCTTGAACAGGATCAGGCTCGGAATCGAGCGAATCCCCAACTGCGCCGACAACTGCTGGTTCGCCTCGCTGTCCAGTTTGGCCAGTCGGCACTTGCCCGCCAGTTGCCCCGCCGCCTGCTCGAATACCGGTGCAAACGACTTGCACGGCCCGCACCAATCCGCCCACACATCCACCAGCAGCGGCAGATCGCCCTTGATCTGGCTGGCGTAGTCGCCTTGCTTCAATTCAAACGGTTTGTTCAGCAGGACTTCGGCCTTGCAGCGCCCGCATTTCGGGTGGTCGTTGAGGCGCTCGACGGGAATGCGGTTGAGGCCGTTGCAGTGGGGGCAGGGGATGAGGAGTGGATCGGTCATGAGCAAGGTCCAATGGGGAGCTGATAACACCTAGTTGGAGACGTTTGCTCATGTTTTCAATCGCGCAGTGTCCGGCAATGAAACTAGGCTGGGTCGTGCCGAGCCACACCGCTGGTCTGCCAAGGATTATCGCAACTTGCGATATTTTTGATCTGTGATTAACTCACCATAGCAAAATGCGATAAGGATGTTGCATGCATGTTCTCACCGAAAAAAGAGTACGTGAAGCTAAGGCCAAATGGCCAATGGCAGCCAACGCGCTGGATCATTGGTATCAATTAGCCAAAGGAAGCAAACCGCCGGATTTTGCGGCGATGAGAGCCACATTCCCTGCTGTCGACAAGGTAGGTGAGTTTCATGTTTTCGATATCGGTGGCAACAAATTGCGGCTGATAGCTTTTGTCAGATATCGATCGCAAAAGCTTTATATCAAGCATGTGCTGGATCACCGCGAATATGACCGCGGCAAATGGAAGGAGGAAAGAGCATGAGTGTCCTGATCAAAAGAGTTGCCGAGCACTGGGAATTCGTCTCACCGCTGCTTCGAAAGCCGAAAAGCGAAGATGACTATGACCTGCTGGCGCATGCGCTGGACGAGTTGCTCGAGATGACTGGCGATGATGAGTCTCACCCGCTGATGAGTCTGGTGGATATCATCGGTGACTGGATTGAGGAGTGGGACCATAAGCATCACCCGATGCCGAAGCCTAGCGGGGTCGAGGTTCTTGGTTACTTGATGCGTGAACACGGCCTGAGTCAGAGTGACCTGCCTGGCATCGGCCCTCAGTCTGTGGTTTCCGAGATTCTGAGCGGCAAGCGCCAGCTCAACCTGCGACAGATCCGCTGGCTGGCCGAGCGCTTTGGTGTGTCGGCAGAGGTCTTTATCTGACCCGCCTCACGACGAACAACTGATCTCCAGATGCTTGCCCCATTCCGGCGGCCTCTCTGCATAGCTTTCCATCCCCGGTTGTTCCTCGAACGGGTTGCTCAGCACCCCGTGCAGTCGGCGGACTTCCGAGTAGTCGCCGCTCTGCGCCGTCTCGATAGCCTTTTGCGCCAGGTAGTTGCGCAGGATGTACAGCGGGTTGACCGCGTGCATCCGCTGGCGGCGCTGCTCTTGATCAAGCGTGCCTTCATGGGCCACCCGGGCGACGTAGAGCTCGCCCCAGGCGTCAAAGCCCTTGAGGTCGACGAAGTCGTCCCGCAGGCGGGTGATGGCCTGTTCCGGTGCTTCATCACCCAATCGGCGGAAAAACAGGCTGTAGTCCACGCCGCTGTTTTGCATCAGTTGCAGCAGGTTCTCCAGCAGTTTCTGGTCGTCATCCTCCGCGGTGGTCAGGCCGAGGCGGCGGCGCATCAGGTCCAGGTAGTGGGCCTGGAACAGCGGTAGGTACAGGCCGAGGGATTCGCGCAGGGCTTCGACGCTGATGAACGGCGTCAGGGCCTGGGCCAACGCGCTGAGGTTCCACTGGCCGATCGGCACCTGGTTGCTGAAGGAGTAACGGCCCTGGTCGTCGGAGTGGTTGCAAATGAAGTTGGCGTCGAAGTCGTCGAGGAACGCGAATGGGCCGAAATCGAAGGTGATGCCCAGGATCGACATGTTGTCGGTGTTCATCACCCCATGGCAGAAGCCATAGGCCTGCCACTTGGCAATCAGCTCGGCATTGCGCTCCACCACTTCGCGGAACATCGCCAGGTACGGCTCCGGTTGTTCCAGGCACTGCGGGAAGTGCATGGCCAGCACGTGATCACCCAGCTCTTTCTGCTGCTCGGGGCGCTTGGTGTAGTAGAAATATTCGAAGTGCCCGAAGCGCACATGGCTCGGCGCCAGGCGCAGGACCATGGCCGCGCGCTCCTGCTTTTCACGCCACACCGGGGTGTCGGAGCCGATTACGCACAAGGCGCGGGTGGTCGGGATGTTCAGGGCGTTCAGGGCTTCGGAGGCGAGGAATTCGCGGATCGACGAACGCAATACCGCCCGGCCATCGCCCATGCGTGAAAATGGCGTCTGGCCGGCACCCTTGAGGTGCAGGTCCCAGTGTTCGCCGGCCTCGTTGTACACCTCGCCGAGCAACAGGCCGCGACCGTCGCCCAGTTGCGGGTTGTAGGAACCGAACTGATGCCCGGAATAGACCATCGCCCTTGGGATCGCGTCGGCCCAGAGCTTGTGGCCGCTGAACAGTTCGGCGAACTCCGGGGTTTCGGCCTCGGCCGGGTCAAGGTCCAGCAGCGCCATGGCGGCGGGGCTGGCCACGACCAGGCGCGGATTATCGATGGGCTCGGGCAGCACATGGGCGGAAAACGCATCGCCCAGGCGGTCGAAGCGGTTATCGAAAGTGAGTTCGTCGAGGGCTTTCAAGGGCCGGCTCCAGCAGAATGTCCGAGCATTCTGCTGGGGAATGGCCGGTTAGTCGAGTTCGGCGGCGGGCGGCTCTTTCGATGGCTTGCCGTCGACCAACGGCACGATGGTCTTCGCTTCCGGCTCGATCGGCACCATCTTGTATTCCTGGCCGTGGAGGTTCTTGAGGTAGACCTCCATCTGCCGGAACGAGATGTTGATGTGCTGCTTCTTGAACTCGCGGTTGATGAAGCGATTGACCTCATCGAGCACCGGGTTGCGGTCGCCGAGGTCGCGCACGTGCATGCGCAGTTCGTGATCGAGGGTGCTTTCGCCGAAGTTCAGGAAGTACACGTGCGGTTCCGGGTCTTTCAGTACGCGCGGGTTATCCCGGGCGGCCTTGAGCAACAACTCTTTCACCAGGTCCAGGTCCGAGCCGTAGTCGACGCCGAGCTTGAGGGTTACCCGTGTGATGGTGTCGGTCAGCGACCAGTTGATCAGTTGCCCGGTAATGAACGTCTTGTTCGGGACGATGATGTCCTTGCGGTCGAAGTCGGTGATTGTCGTGGCACGGATGCGAATCTTGCTCACCGTGCCCGACAGGTTGCCGATGGTGATGGTGTCACCGATCCGCACCGGACGTTCGAACAGGATCATGATGCCGGAAATGAAGTTGGCGAAGATTTCCTGCATGCCGAAACCGAGGCCGACCGACAGCGCCGCCACCAGCCATTGCAACTTGTCCCAGCTCACGCCGAGGGTCGACAGCGTCGAGACGAAACCGACGCCGGCGATCACATACGACAGCAACGTGGTGGTCGCGTAGGCGCTGCCCTGGGCCAGGTTGAGCTTGGATAGCACGAACACTTCCAGCAGCCCCGGCAGGTTGCGCGCCAGGGCGAAGGTGATGCCGATGATGATCAGCGCGCCGAGCATGTCGCCGATGCTGATCGGTACCATGCTCATGTTGGCGCCGGTACCGCTGGTGTATTCGTAGAGGGTGATGTTGTCCAGGTACGAGAACACCGTGATCAGGTCGGCCCAGACCCAATACAGTGCCGCCATGAAGCCGCCGAGCAGCGCCAGACGGATCAGGCGCAGGGACTGTTCGTTGACCTTCTCGATGTCCATGGTCGGCTCTTCGATCACGGCTTCGCCATCGCCGGCCTCCTTGGCGGCCAGTCGTTTGGCCCGGGCGCGCTGGTAGGCCAGACGCCTGGCCGCCACGCTGAGGCCGCGCACGAAAGTGGCTTCGATCACCAGCCAGAACATCAGCAGGTACAGGGTGTTGATCAAGCGGTCGCTGAGCTTCAGTGCGGTGTAGTAGTAGCCGAAGCACACCGCCACGAACAACGCGACGGGCAGGGCGGTGAACAGGATCCCCACCAGTTTGCGGAACAGCGAGGCGTTTTCGTGGGTCGGGCTGCTGATGAGCAAACGGCTGAGCAGCAAAGTCATCAAGGCGTAGCAGATGAGCACCACCGGCATGCCGATCACGTCATCGGCCAGCGCCGCCGGTTGCAGTTCGGCAACGGCGACTACGGTCACCAGTGCCATCACCACGATGCCGAGGCGGCGGATCCATCGGCGCAGGAACTCCACCTGGGGCTTTTCCCAGCGGAAATGCAGTTCTGCCACACCACCCGGCGCGAGGATCCGGTAGGCGGTGTAGAACACCAGCCAGGCCCCAGCCATTTGCAGCAGCGCCGCGCCCATATTGGCGTTCTGCCCACGGGCGTCGATTCGCAGGGCCAGCCCGCACAAGGCGAGGCCCAGGGAAACCGGCATCGCCAGCAGAATATTGATCAGAATCGCCTGCGGCGTGTGCCACTGGCTATCGCGTTTGAAGTGACCGATGTCCTGGTGAACCTTGTTCAGTCGCGCGTACAGATTCTTGCGCCGCCACAGCAGCGCGCCGATCAGCAGCGCCAGCGGCAGGAACAGCAGGGGGCGCTGGGTCAGGCCGTCGGTCAGTTCGCTCAGGCTTGAAAGTACCGGCAGCGAATCGAGCTGACGCTGCAGGCGATCCGGCACATTGTGAATCCACTCCAGGTCCAGCGGCTTGTTGCTGGGAATCCAGAACATCTGCTCATCAAGCGTCGCCCGCAGGCTTTGCGCGGTGCTGAGCAATTGCTTCTGGTTCAGTTGCAGGGTGATGGATTCATTGAGCACCGCGCTCAGTTCGCGATTGAGGCGTTCCAGCAGGTCGGCGCGGGTGGTGGCCAGTTCCATCAGGCTCTTGCGCAGCTGCGGCGTGACTTGCTCGGGCGGCTGGGTCGACAGCAGGTTTTCGACGTAGGTGGCCGGATTGCTCAGCAATTCCCGTTGCTGGCTGACTTCGAACTGATACAGGCGAATGTCGGCGATCTGATCGGCCAGGTTGCGGTCGAGCCGCAGGCGCGGCAACGCCTGTTTCTGTTTGTAGAGAATCTTCGAGAGCAGCAGGCTGCCTTTAAGCACGTTGATTTGCTCGTCCAGGGCCGCATCGCTCTGGGTCAGGCTGTCCAGTTGTTGCTTGGTCTGCAGGTTCTGCTGGGTGACTTCGTTCAGGCGGTCGGTGCTTTTGAGCAGGTAGTCCGAAAGCTTCAGGTTGGTCGCGCTTTCGGTGGCCAGCAGGCTGCTGCCGCCAGCCTTCTGCGCTTCGATGGATTGCTGGGTGACCGTTTCCTGGGACAACGCCAGACGCTTCTGGTTGATCAGGGTTTGCAGCTCCTGGATTTCCCGATCCAGGCGGTCGGATCGCTCCGATAACAGGTCATGCTGGCTGTTGCCGAGGTCTTGCAATTGGGTATTGCCGGCCAGTTCCTGGCGCCGCAGCGGGATCAGGGCGTTCAGCGCTGCAAGCTCGGCGTTGAGCTGGTCGCGCTGTTCGGTGCTCAAAGCCTTGCCGGCGTCCTTGCCGTTCTTGAGGATGGTGTTGATCTGCTGAATGCGCGTCTGGCTGCTGGATATCTCCGCCTGGGCGCGCTCGGGGCGGGTCTGGGCGGTGATGATCAGGCTGTTGGCATCGGCCAGGGCTTTTTGCAGGTCGCTTTGCTGGGTGGAGCGCTCACTGAGCAATTGCTCCAGCTGCTGGATCGGTTCCTTGGCGAAACGCTGCGCCACCGGCACCACGGTACTGGCCTTGAGGCGGGTCAGTTCACGCTGGTTCTCGATCGTCTGTTTGGGCGCACTGTTCAATTGCTGTTTGAGTGCGGCCAGTTTCTGCTCGTAGTCACGCTTGTTGTTGAGCTGGTTCAGCGTGCTTTGCAGGACGGTTTGCAGGGCCTTCTGATCGGCTTCCGGCAGTTTGCGGTCGGCGATCTTGTCCAGGCTCGCCTGCACGGCTTCGCTGGAAGGCGGTTCGGCCGCTTGCGCCGCTTGCGATAAACCAAGGGTGCCGACAGAGAGACTCAAGCCCAAAAGGGCAATGGCGAAAATGGAGCGCAGGTTAGGCATAAAGACCGGTCAAGCAAGTGATAGTGGAAGCAGTTTAGAGGAAGAGTCCGGGACCCGGGCGACTTCCTTCGGGGAATCTGACGCCCACTTTGCCGATCTTGTTCCCCTCCATGACCGCCACGGTCCAGATGGTGTTGTTCCATTCCACCTGGTCACCCACCACCGGTGCGCCGCCGACTTTCTGGGCAATGAAGTGGCCCAGGGACATGTCCGGATCGATGCCCTCGACCTTCAGGCCATAGAGGGCCGCAACCGCGCCCAGCTGGGCGTCTCCTTCGAGTACGAAGTCGCCGAAGAAGCGCAGATCGAGGCCCCGTTGTGGCGCCTGGCTGAAGAGTTTTCCGAGGGCCGGCAGGTTGTGTTCATGGCCGATAACACACAGCAAATCATCGACTTCGAGCACCGTACTACCCGACGGATGGAGCAATTGTTGGCCACGAAACAGGGCGGCGATACGGGTGCCTTCGGGCATTTTCAGCTCGCGCAGGGGTGAACCGATGCACCATTTTTCCGCGCCGAGGCGATAAACGAACAGCTCCCACTCGCTGGTGACGTGCACTTCCAGGGCCGAACGCGAGATGGGTGCAGGTTCCGGGGGCACCGTTACTTTCAACAACCTGGCGACCCACGGCAGGCTCGTGCCCTGAACCAGCAGCGACACCAGCACGATAAAGAACGCGAGGTTGAAATAGAGCTGGGCGTTGGGCAGGCCGGCCATCAACGGGAACACCGCCAGGATGATCGGAACCGCGCCGCGTAAGCCGACCCAGGAAATGAACGCTTTCTCGCGACCATGGAACGCCTTGAACGGCAGCAGGCCAACCAGCACCGACAGTGGCCGGGCAAACAGAATCATCCACAGCGCCAGGGCCAGTGCCGGCAAGGCAATAGGCAGCAGATCGTGAGGCGTCACCAGCAGCCCCAGCACCAGGAACATGCCGATCTGCGCCAGCCAGGCCATGCCGTCGAGCATGTGCAGAATGCCGTGGCGGCTGCGCACCGGACGGTTGCCGATTACAAGACCGCAGAGGTACACGGCAAGGAAGCCGCTGCCGTGCAGGGCGTTGGTCAGGGCAAATACCACCAGGCCGCCGGCAATCACCAGAATCGGATACAAACCGGTGGCCAGGTTGATGCGATTGACCAGTTGCAGCATGAGCCAACCGCCACCGAGACCAATGACGCCGCCGATGCCGAATTCGCGCAACAGGTGGGTCAGCAGGCTCCAGTGCAGGCCGGTCTGGCCGCTGGCGAGCATGTCGATCAGGGTGACAGTGAGGAACACCGCCATCGGGTCGTTGCTGCCGGATTCGATTTCAAGGCTGGCGGTTACCCGTTCGTTCAGGCCTTTGCCACCCAATAGCGAGAACACCGCCGCGGCGTCGGTGGAGCCGACGATGGCGCCGATCAGCAGACCCTGGATCAGGTTCAGGTTGAACAACCACGCGGCCGCCATGCCGGTCAGCCCGGTGGTAATCAGTACCCCGACCGTGGCCAGGGACAGCGCCGGCCATAACGCCACGCGGAAACTCGACACCCGGGTGCGCAAGCCGCCGTCGAGCAGGATCACCGCCAGCGCGAGGTTGCCGACCAGATAAGCCGTGGGGTAGTTATCAAAAAGAATGCCGGCGCCATCGACACCGGCCGCCATGCCGACGGCCAGGATAATCACCAGAATCGGGATACCGAGACGGGACGAAAGTGAGCTCACCAGAATGCTCGCACCTACCAGCAACGCGCCGATCAAGAACAGGCTGTTGATGGTCGTCGCATTCAAAGGCAGTACTCCAGAAAGCTGAAAGGCGGGCGCAAACTGACCATGCAGTCTGCGTGCCAGCGATTCTAACCTGTTGAATTGCGTCGCTGTCAAAAAAGGTTTTGATGGCGCCTGCTCAGGTGCTGTCTCTATGTTTGGCTTACTGTTGCGTCGATGAAAGATCCATTCGAGCGGGGCATTGGTTTTCCGCCCCGGACTTAAATTGAGTTGGATTTTTAATTGGCAAAGGTCAATAGGCTTTCAAGGATAAAGCGGCTGTCTTGCTGGATCTTTGAGTCCGCTTTTGATAAGCACTGGCAGATTGTTTACTACGATGTGTCAGGACCATCCAGAATCGACGATATCTCCCAGGCGTACGAGGCCTGTCACCGAAATGACCATCATTGATTTAGCGCTTTGACCTTTTACGAGAATATTGCTCTGATTGTTGTGAGGTAAGTAATCCAGAAAAGCATCACCTGGGTTCTTGAATTCAGAGATGTCCGAAAGATTAAAATTCAATGAGCTCACTCCGGCATTTTTTAGGGCTATTGACATGTCGATGCGGTCTTTACCAGTTTCGAAGTTAGAGATGTATTGAGGTTTTCTGGACACCTCGAGAAATTCGACGATGCCATAGGTGACGCCGCCTCTATCGTTTGATGTCAAGGTAATGCCAGGGCTTGTTGTGGTAGCAGTGTGCTGTGGAGCGGGGTCTGCAGTTACTGAAGTAGGAGGGGTGAAGTTTTTTTGATTGTCTATCATGATGAGTCAACTCTCGTTGGGTATGTAAATAAAGTTTTTTTGATGAGTTTTTAGTTTGATCCGCTATTCGGCGGTGAATAAATTATTCCATGGTCTTAATTGTCATTGCGAGCGCGGGTTTTATTCGAGGTGTTTCTTGGTTGTTTTATTGTGTTGGTGGGTGGTTTGAATACTTATTTAAGCTTGTCGGGGCTTGTCTGAAGTGCAGAGTTCTTCAGTGTGCTATTTTCTTTATATTGAATTGGCGTTGTGACGTCGAATAGAGGTAAGTTGGATGGGGTGAAATGAGGGTGTGGGTATATTTATTGATTTCGTTGTCCGCCGTGGCGTCCCGTTCGATTTCATTGTTCTGCCGGGTCAGAGAGGCCAAATGGAGGGAGGCGGAAATCCGCAGCAGGGGTGTCGCACAAACGCCACGGCGACGAAGTGCAGGAACCAGATCGGGCAAATACAGTCTCTACAGTTCGCGAGAAAGGTCACTCGTCAGCAAAATCAAGGCTTTGCGCCTGTATAACCCTGGCATCCAGGGTGACTTTTCTTTATCGTACGCGCCCTTTGAAAAAGCCCGGAAAATCAAAATGTTGGAAGCATCCCTAAGCCAATTGGAACAACTGGTCAGCGACCTGGTGCAACAGAACCAGAACCTGACCGCGGAACTGGCCCAGGCCAAAGATGAAAACGAAAGCCTGCAACTGAGCCTGATGGAACACGAAGAGAAGCAAGGCGCCACGGCGGCTCGCATCCAGGCCCTGGTTGAGCGCGTCAGCGCAGGCCCTGTCAGCGCATGAGTTACAACGCCGCAGGGGTAAAAGTCGTCTCGATCCTGGGGGAGGACTATTCGATCAAGGCACCGGTCGGGGAAGAACAAACCCTGCTGGACGCCGCGATGATGTTGAAGGCAGCCCTGGCCGAAACCAAGAGGAAGTACCCGACGCTGATCGGTGACCGACTGCTGGTGCTGGCGGCGATGAATCTGTGCTCCCAGCAGATCGAAATGCAGAAACAGCACAAGCTCGAACTCGACCGTTACCAAGAGCAAGTCAGCGCCACGGTTGAGACGATCGCCAAGACCATCAATCAGGGCTGATGGTTGTGCGGGTGGGGCGCCTGCATATTGTATGCATCGAGCGCCCTCAAGCTCTTCAGGTTGCGTCAAACCTTGACAGGGCCCAAATAAAGCATGGGAGAGTATTTGTCTCCTGATTGGTTAAACACTTTTTTGACGACCTTTCGAATCCTGTTATCCATGTTCAGGACGTCGCCTTGGGTGATCAATTCAAGCATTTCCCCGTAGTTAATGAACGGTGAGGATTTGATGGTTTTTTGCGCGAGTGCGATTTCGATTTCAAATCCTTCAGGCGTATCGATGAATGTTTTTGTGAGTACAAAGAAATCACCATCAACTTGAGAGATGATCTCACCCACCTGCACATGCTTGAGCATTGTGTTCAATAGGATTTCATTGCGGCTTTCAACTTTCAGGTTTTCAGTATTCACGCTCTACCTCAGTGTTGTTGCTGTAAGATGGCTAAATCTTAAGATTTTTTGAGTGACTGCACTACTGTTATATCTGGTAGTTGTGTAGGTGCAGGGGGGTATGTCTCTGTGCATTGGATTCTCGCGTTGCGGCAAAATTTATTTATTTATATATAGCTGGCGCGGCGATTGAAGTGTTTCAAACTTTTATTATTTGATGGCGCTCCAGCGTTCAAAGATTGACCAGGGTAAAGTAGTAGCGATCTTCGTAATTAAATGACATGTTCAAAATTATAGGCAGTCCCCTCCGTTTTTGAACTGTCAAGGTTCGCCGAATAAGATGACTATTAGTCCAAGCTTAATCGAATGGAGAAGCGAAGAAGGGCGTTTATCAAATAATTTTTATAGCCTTGAAGTTGGTGTTACCGATTAATGACCTGTCATTACGTGTGGTCAGGTGCTTCTGAGGTTACTTAAATGTCAAAATCGCAATAAGCATATATACCCGTTACCAGTTTTCTAGACGTTACTGTTTATGTGTGGGTTGATGTCTCTAAATCGGTCTCCAGAACTGGAAAACCTGATGGCTTCGGATTTTTCCAAACGTGGCCAGCCCAGGTCCAGGGCGGGTGTTTCCAATGCGTAGGGTATTGAGTACGGCATGGGGGCATCCACTCGATCAGGCCTGATCAGCTATGTGCACAACAAAAGATAAAATTGTCGGTTTGTTTGTATACAATCGGCACGGCTGTTGCAGTGTTTCAGCCTCTTATTCTTTGGGGGTGCTCCATGCAGTTCTGGCGACGCAGTATTCAATGGCAGTTGATCCTGAGTATGGGCAGCGCCTTGCTGGTCAGTATTCTGATCGTGGTGGGCATTTATACCCTGGTGGTCAACCGCCTCGCCCAGAGCTATCTGGTCGAGCAGGCCTTGCCGTCGAGCATCGAAGCGATGCGCAACGACATCGAACGCATCCTTGTCCAACCGCTCACCGCCGCCAAGGACATCGCCAGCAACAGCATGGTGCGCGACTGGCTGGCCGGGGGTGAAGACAGTGCCCAGGCCGGCACGTTCACTACCTATCTCGAAGGTGTTCGCGCCGAGCACAAGGCCTTTACCGCGATTATTGTCGGCACCGCGTCCAATCATTACTTCACCGAAAAAGGCCTGGACCGGACCCTCAGTCGTTCCAATCCGAAAGACGCCTGGTTCTACTCGTTCCTCGACAGCAACCAGCCGCGCACTCTCAACATCGATAACGACACGGCCACCGGAGAATTGGCGCTTTTCATCGACTTCAAAGTCGAGCAAGCCGGTAAAGTCGTGGGTGTTGCCGGGCTTGGCCTGAGCATGAAAGAGCTCTCGGAGCTGATCCACAACTTCAGCTTCGGAGAGCGCGGCAAGGTCTATCTCGTGCGTTCCGACGGTTTGATCCAGGTGCATCCCGAGGCGCAATTCAGCGGCAAACGCAACCTTACGGAACAAATAGGCGCTGCGGCGGCACAAGCAGTAATGAGTCAAAAATCCGCCACTAGCCAAAGCTTCCAGCGTGACGGTGAAGACTTCCTCGCGTTAAGCCTGCCATTGCGTGATCTCGGCTGGACACTGGTGGCCGAAGTGCCGCAATCGCAGATCTACGCCGAAGCCCGCCGCGCCATGTGGATGAGCGGCGGTATCGGCCTGGCGGTGGCGATTGTGTGCCTGCTGCTGGTGGTGTTGCTGGCCCGTGGGTTGGTACGACCGATTTGTCAGGTAACAGCGGCACTGGTTGCCATCGGTAGCGGTGGTGGAGATTTGACCCGCCGGTTAGATTCCAGCCGTGCCGACGAACTGGGCGATCTGGCTCGCGGTTTCAATCGGTTCCTGGATAGCCAGCGCGACATGATCGGCGAAGTACTGACCACCAGCGAGCGACTGCGCACCGCTGTCGGTCAGGTTGCACGGGTCGTGGATAACACCGCTGAACGCTCCGGTCGCCAACAGGAAATGACCGACATGGTCGCCACTGCGGTTCACGAAATGGGCCTGACCGTTCAGGAAATCGCCCAAAACGCCGGCAATGCGGCGGTCGCGTCGCAAACGGCTCGGGATGAGGCGATGCAGGCACGGGAAGTGGTGGGTGGCTCGATCCGGCATATTGAAAGCATGTCCGACGAAATCGGTGTCGCCGCCAGCGCTGTGGGTGAATTGGCGCATCAGGTGGCGTCGATCGACCAGGTGCTGGCGGTGATCCGCGGGATTTCCGAGCAGACCAACCTGCTGGCGCTCAACGCCGCCATCGAAGCGGCGCGGGCCGGGGATATGGGGCGTGGGTTTGCCGTGGTTGCCGATGAAGTGCGCACCCTGGCGCGGCGCACGCAATCGTCCACCGATGAAATCCAGCAGATGATCGGCAGCCTCAAGCAAGGTGCGGAAAACGCGGTGTCGTCGATGCATTCCGGGCAAGCCGCGACGGGCACGGGTGTCGAGTCGAGCCAGCGTACCGGCGCCTCGTTGACCGCGATTACCGGGCAAGTGGAACGCATCAGCGACATGAACCATCAGGTGGCGGCGGCGACGGAAGAGCAATCGGCGGTGACCGAAGAGATCAACCGCAACGTGCAGGGCATTTCCGATCTGGCCCGAGCGACGGCGGGGGAGGTCAGGGCTTGTCGGGATGATTGCCAGACGTTGCAGCGGTTGGCGGATGATCTGGCGCGGCAGATGGGTGGGTTCAAGTTGAAGTGATGTGTTGATAGTGCTGACGCCATCGCGAGCAGGCTCGCTCCCACAGGGTTTGGGTGTTGAACACAGGATTTGTGATCAACAGAGATACCTGTAGGAGCGAGCCTGCTCGCGATTGGATTTCAGCTACACCATAGATCCGGGATCAGAACCACTCATCCTGCATCCCCAGGCAAACATCATCCCGAGCTTCAAGAATCGCCAGCTCATGGTGGCAACCCGGCACTTCCCAGGTCAGGAAGTAGCGCGCCGCCTGCAACTTGCCTTTATAGAAGGCCACATCCGCCGCATTACCCTTGGCTAAACCTTCTTCGGCACGGATCGCCTGCTCCAGCCAGCGCCAGCCGATCACAGTGTGACCAAACACCTTCAGGTATAGCGCCGAGTTCGCCAGGCTGCTGTTGACCTTGCCTTGGGCCAAATCAGTCAGCAGGCTGATGGTCACGGTTTGCAGGCGCGCCACCAGTTTCTCCAGCGGTTCGCGCAGCGGCGTCAGCGAATCAAACGCCTGGGCGCGCTCGGCGGTGTCGGCGATCAGGCGAATCAGCTGCTTGAGCCCGGCGCCGCCGTTTTGCGCCAGTTTGCGGCCCAAAAGGTCCAGTGACTGAATGCCGTGGGTGCCTTCATGGATCGGGTTCAGGCGGTTGTCGCGGTAGTACTGCTCCACCGGGTATTCGCGGGTGTAGCCGTGGCCGCCGAGGATCTGGATCGCCAGTTCGTTGGCCTTCAGGCAGAACTCCGACGGCCAGGATTTGACGATCGGCGTCAGCAGGTCCAGCAGTTCATGGGCCTGCTTGCGTTCGGCTTCGGTCGCAAGCGTCGATGTGTCATCGAATAGCCGCGCCGCGTACAGGCCGAGGTCGAACGAGCCTTCGACGTAAGCCTTTTGTGTCAGCAGCATGCGTTTGACGTCGGCGTGCTGGATGATCGCCACCGGCGCGGTGTTCGGGTCCTTGCTGTCCGGTACGCGGCCCTGCGGACGCTCACGGGCATATTCCAGCGAGTACAGATAGCCGGCGTAACCGAGCATCACCGCACCCATGCCGACGCCGATCCGTGCTTCGTTCATCATCTGGAACATGTAGCTCAAGCCCTGGTGCGGCTTGCCCACCAGATAGCCGACGCACTCGCCGTTATCGCCGAAGTTCAGCGCAGTGGACGTAGTGCCGCGCCAGCCCATCTTGTGGAACAGCCCGGCCAGCA
Source organism: Pseudomonas sp. GL_091 (assembly GCF_057837725.1). Lineage (NCBI taxonomy): Bacteria > Pseudomonadati > Pseudomonadota > Gammaproteobacteria > Pseudomonadales > Pseudomonadaceae > Pseudomonas > Pseudomonas sp. GL_091. Next base: position 467,443 of record NZ_CM174451.1, read on the forward strand.
ACACATCGTTGCGCTTGCCGAGGCTGCCATCGTCATTGACCAGGAACTTGGGCACGATAAACAGCGATATGCCCTTCACCCCGGCCGGCGCGTCCGGTAGCTTGGCCAGCACCATGTGCACGATGTTTTCCGACAGCGGGTGATCGCCACCGGAGATGAAGATCTTGTTGCCCTTGAGTCGATAAGTACCGTCGGACGCAGGTTCCGCGCGGGTACGAATATCCGACAGCGATGAGCCCGCGTGGGGTTCGGTCAGGGCCATGGTGCCAAAGAAACGGCCATCAATCATCGGCTGCAGGAAGCGGTGCTTCTGCTCATCGGTGCCGAAGCTTTCGATCAGATTGGCCGCGCCCATGGTCAGGAACGGGTACGACGTCGAAGCCGCGTTGGCCGATTGAAAGTGCGCGAAGCAGGCCTGGGACAGCAGCGTAGGAAGCTGCATGCCACCAGCGTCGAAACTGCGCGCGGCATTGAGGAAACCGGCTTCGAGGAAGGCGTCCACCGCCGGTTTCACTTCCGGAATTAGAATCGCCTGACCGTTCTCGTAGCGCGGCTCGTTCTCGTCGCCCTTGCGATTGTGCGGGGCGAAGAACTTCTCGGCGATGCTGCGGGCGGTGCCAATGGCCGCATCGAAGGTTTCGCGGTTGTGCTCGGCGAAACGCTCACGCTGGGTCAGGCCCTCGGCATCGAGGACTTCATACAGCTCGAAAGCCAGATTGCGGGAACTGAGCAACGTCTCGGACATGGCGGCCTACCTTTTGTTGGAATGGGCCGAGTCTAGGCGTGGGAATAAAGACTGAACAGGATGATTGATGAGGGTGATGGTGGGGTAGAGCAGCGACTTAGCAGGCACCACAATGCAAATGTGGGAGCGAGCCTGCTCGCGAAAGCGGTGAGTCAGACAACATTGAAGCCGACTGACACTCCGTCTTCGCGAGCAGGCTCGCTCCCACAGGGATTTTGCACGCCGGGCAGCCATTGCGGCTGCCCGGTTTATCGGGTTTAGCCGATGGTCATCAAACTGGCATTACCACCCGCCGCCGCAGTGTTGACGCTCAACGCCCGCTCGATCACCAAACGCTCCAGCGCAATGTTGGTTTCGCCTTGTGACAGACCCTGCACGCCGACGATGGCGCCGGCACGCTTGGCAACCTGCTGGCACACCGCACGCAACTGGTCGGAATGGCCGTGATGCACAACCGCATCAAACACCACTTCGTCCTTGTTCCAGTCGGAAACCAGCTTGATGCGTGCCTGAATGTCCTTCGGCAGGCGTGCGAACAAGGCCTTGCTCAAGTCCGTTTCCGGCCACACCGCCGAACCACCGACAGCCAACACAGCCGCCAATTGCGTCAGCAGATCGCCTTCGACTTCCGCCAGGCACAGCACGTGTTCACGCGGCAGGATCGCATAGCTGTTGCGCTCGCCGGTCGGGCCGGCCAGGACGCGGGTGATACCGCTTTGCGATTGCGCGGCGAACTGCACGCACAGGGTGCTCAGGTCGGCGGACTTGTTGCTGTCGGCCCAGGCTTTCAGGGCGGTCAGCGGCTTGCTCATGGCGTCGCGCAGACGAACGTCCGGTGCTGCGGCAGCATCACCGCGAGCGAAGGATTGTTCGATCGCATCCGCAGGACGGGTCGACAGCAGGCGGTACAGGTACAGCGGGCCGCCGGCTTTCGGGCCGGTACCCGACAGGCCTTCGCCGCCGAACGGTTGCACGCCGACCACGGCACCCACAATGTTGCGGTTGACGTAGACGTTACCGGCGTTGACGTTGTCGATCACCTTGGCGATAGTCTCGTCGATGCGGGTGTGCACGCCCAGGGTCAGGCCGTAGCCGGAAGCGTTGATCTGACCGATCAGTTGATCGATGTCCTTGCGCTTGTAGCGGACCACGTGCAGTACCGGGCCGAAGATCTCCCGTTGCAGTTCGTCGAAGCTTTCCAGTTCGATCAGCGTTGGCATCACGAAGGTGCCGCGTTTGACTTCTTCGGCATCGGCGATGGCCACCTGGTACACGCTGCGACCTTTGTCACGCATGGCCTGGATGTGCTTCTCGATGCCAGCCTTGGCTTCGGCGTCGATCACCGGGCCGATGTCCACGGACAGTCGCTCAGGGTTGCCGAGACGGCTTTCGGCCATGGCGCCCTTGAGCATTTCGATGACGCGGTCTGCGGAATCTTCCTGCAGGCACAGGACGCGCAGGGCAGAGCAACGCTGACCGGCGCTGTCGAATGCCGAGGAAACCACGTCGATCACCACTTGTTCGGTCAGTGCCGAAGAGTCGACGATCATTGCGTTCTGGCCACCGGTTTCGGCGATCAGCGGGATCGGACGACCCTGACTGTCCAGGCGGCCGGCGATGTTGCGTTGTAGCAAGCGCGCGACTTCGGTGGAACCGGTGAACATCACGCCTTTGACGCGATCGTCGCCGACCAGGCCGGCACCGACGGTTTCACCGCGACCCGGCAGCAGTTGCAGCACGCCTTCCGGAATCCCGGCTTCGAGCAGCAGGCGCACGGCTTGAGCAGCGACCAGCGGCGTTTGCTCCGCAGGCTTGGCCAATACCGGGTTACCGGCAGCCAGTGCGGCAGCCACCTGGCCACTGAAGATTGCCAGCGGGAAGTTCCACGGGCTGATGCACACCACTGGGCCTAGCGGACGGTGAGCGTCGTTGGTGAAATCGTTGCGTGCCTGCACCGCGTAATAACGCAGGAAGTCCACGGCTTCACGCACTTCGGCGATGGCGTTGGCGAAAGTCTTGCCGGCTTCTCGGGCCAACAGGCCCATCAGCGGCTGGATCTCGGCTTCCATCAAATCAGCAGCACGTTCCAGGATCGCGGCGCGTTCGGCGGGCGGCGTGGCCTGCCAGATCGGCGCAGCGTTGAGGGCGCACTGGATCGCGTTGTCGACGTCTTCGACGGTCGCTTCCTGCACATGGCCGACCACATCACGCAGATCGGATGGGTTCAAGACCGGTGCCGGTGCTTCGGTGCTGGAGGCGCAACCGAGCATCGGCGCCGCTTTCCAGTGGTTGTGCGCGGTAGCGAGCAGCGCGCAGGACAGGGACGCCAAGCGATGTTCGTTGGCCATGTCGATGCCGCTGGAGTTGGCGCGCTCGGAGCCATACAGATCACGCGGCAGTGGAATGCGCGGGTGCGGCAGACCGAAGCCACCTTCCACGGTTGCCATCTGCTCGATGCTGGCTACCGGATCGGCTACCAGTTCCTGGATGGAAATCGACTGGTCGGCGATGCGGTTGACGAACGAGGTGTTCGCGCCGTTTTCCAGCAGACGACGCACCAGGTAAGCCAGCAGGGTTTCGTGGGTGCCGACTGGAGCGTACACACGGCACGGACGGTTCAGCTTGCCTTCGGAAACTTTGCCTACAACCTGTTCGTACAGTGGTTCACCCATGCCGTGCAGGCACTGGAACTCGTACTGGCCCGGGTAATAGTTCTGACCGGCGATGTGATAAATGGCCGACAGGGTGTGGGCGTTGTGCGTGGCGAACTGCGGGTAGATGACTTCCGGTACCGACAGCAGTTTGCGGGCGCAAGCGATGTAGGAGACGTCGGTGTACACCTTGCGGGTATAGACCGGGTAGCCTTCCAGGCCTTCGACCTGGGCGCGCTTGATTTCGCTGTCCCAGTACGCGCCTTTTACCAGGCGGATCATCAGGCGATGACGGCTGCGGCGAGCCAGGTCGATCACGTAGTCGATCACGTACGGGCAACGCTTCTGGTAAGCCTGGATCACGAAACCGATACCGTTCCAACCAGTCAGTTGCGGCTCGAAGCACAGGCGCTCGAGCAGATCCAGCGACAGCTCGAGGCGGTCGGCTTCTTCGGCATCGATGTTCAGGCCGATGTCATATTGCTTGGCCAGCAGGGTCAGCGACAGCAGGCGTGGGTACAACTCATCCATCACGCGCTCGTACTGCGCACGGCTATAGCGCGGGTGTAGGGCGGACAGCTTGATCGAAATGCCCGGGCCTTCATAAATCCCGCGGCCGTGGGAGGCTTTGCCGATCGAGTGGATGGCTTGTTCGTACGAGGCCAGGTACTTCTGCGCGTCGTGTTCGGTGAGTGCGGCTTCACCCAGCATGTCGTAGGAATAGCGGAAGCCCTTGGCTTCGAACTTGCTGGCGTTGGCCAGGGCTTCGGCGATGGTTTCGCCGGTCACGAACTGCTCGCCCATCAGGCGCATGGCCATGTCGACGCCCTTGCGGATCATCGGCTCGCCGCTCTTGCCGATGATGCGGCTCAGGGACGACGTCAGGCCGGCTTCGTTGTGGGTCGACACCAGTTTGCCGGTCAGCAGCAAGCCCCAGGTGGCAGCGTTGACGAACAACGACGGGCTGTTGCCCAAGTGCGGCTGCCAGTTGCCGGTGCTGATCTTGTCGCGGATCAGGGCGTCGCGGGTGCCTTTGTCCGGGATGCGCAGCAGCGCTTCGGCCAGGCACATCAGTGCCACGCCTTCCTGGGACGATAGGGAGAATTCCTGCAGCAGGCCCTGAACGATGCCGGCACGGCCGCCGGCGCTCTTCTGGTTGCGCAGTTTTTCAGCAATCGAGGCGGCGAGTTTGTTGGTGGCGTCGCACATCGGTGCCGGCAGGCGCGCCTGCTCGATCAGCATCGGCACGACTTCCGGCTCAGGGCGACGGTAAGCGGCGGTGATCGAGGCGCGCAGTACCGATTGCGGCAGGATGCTTTCGGCGAATTCGAGGAAGCACTGGTGGGCGTGATCCAGAGGCGCGTCGATGCTGTCGTCGGAATCCTTGGTCAAACCGCTCAGCTCGGTCAGGGTTGCACCACCCTCGAGTTTTTCCAGGTAATTGAAGATTGCCTGCTTGATCAGCCAGTGCGGCGTGCGATCAATCGAGGTCGCGGCGGCCTTGAGGCGTTCGCGGGTCGGGTCGTCAAGTTTGACCCCAAGGGTGGTGGTAGCCATGTTTTTATCCTCATGTTTGCCACGACTGCGTGGCATCAGCTGGCGGCAAGATTAGCCGTGAGACTGCCGAGGTGCAACCGGGTGCAACCCTTTTTTTGTCGGAATATTACGCAGCTCGTCAGGAAATAATTTCTGGTACGGCCCTGCTGCATTTGCTTGGTGCTTTTTCAGAGAGTTAACACTCGTTTTTGCTCCGAAAAGGAGCAAAAAACGATTTTTAACGTTTATTTCCGACTAGGTGCAACTTATTCCCAAGAAACTGGTTGCACCTTATTTGCTTTGTTGAATAGCATTCGCGCCCAAGGTGCAACCAGGACAAAATCCGGGTGCTCCGGCTGATGGCTTTCCTGGGGAAACATCAGTCATAAATGCGCGGGAATCCGGATCGTCTGTCAAACGTATGCGTTTGCGAGCGGTTCACCAGCCGCCGCTACATAAAAACAAAGCCAGGGCGTAACTTAATGAGCGTAAGCAATCCAACCCTGATCACATTCGTGATCTACATCGCAGCAATGGTGCTGATCGGCTTGATGGCCTATCGCTCCACCAACAACCTTTCCGACTACATTCTGGGTGGCCGTAGCCTGGGCAGCGTCGTGACCGCATTGTCCGCCGGTGCCTCCGACATGAGTGGCTGGTTGTTGATGGGTTTGCCCGGCGCGATCTACATGTCCGGTCTTTCCGAAAGCTGGATCGCCATCGGCCTGATCGTCGGCGCCTACCTGAACTGGCTGTTCGTCGCCGGCCGTCTACGTGTGCAGACCGAACACAACGGTGATGCACTGACTCTGCCGGACTACTTCGCCAGCCGTTTCGAAGACAAAAGCGGCCTGCTGCGGATCATCTCTGCGGTCGTGATCCTGGTGTTCTTCACCATCTACTGCGCTTCCGGCATCGTGGCCGGTGCCCGCCTGTTCGAAAGCACCTTCGGCATGTCCTACGAGACGGCGCTGTGGGCCGGTGCTGCGGCGACGATTGCCTACACCTTTATCGGCGGATTCCTGGCCGTGAGCTGGACCGATACCGTACAAGCCACCCTGATGATCTTCGCGTTGATCCTGACGCCGGTTATCGTGCTGCTGGCCACTGGCGGCGTCGACACCACTTTCCTGGCCATCGAAGCGCAAGATCCAAGCAACTTCGACATGCTCAAGGGCACCACTTTCATCGGCATCATCTCGCTGATGGGCTGGGGTCTGGGCTACTTCGGTCAGCCGCACATCCTGGCGCGTTTCATGGCTGCCGATTCGGTTAAATCGATCGCCAAGGCCCGTCGCATTTCCATGACCTGGATGATCCTGTGCCTGGGCGGTACCGTGGCAGTCGGCTTTTTCGGTATCGCCTACTTCTCGGCGCACCCGGACGTGGCTGGCGCGGTCTCCGAGAACCATGAGCGTGTGTTCATCGAGCTGGCCAAGATCCTCTTCAACCCATGGATCGCGGGTATCCTGCTGTCGGCCATCCTGGCTGCGGTGATGAGCACCCTGAGCTGCCAGTTGCTGGTGTGCTCGAGCGCCCTGACCGAAGACTTCTACAAGACCTTCCTGCGTAAATCCGCTTCCCAGGTTGAACTGGTGTGGGTCGGCCGTGCCATGGTGCTGTTGGTTGCCCTGATTGCTATCGCGCTGGCGGCCAACCCGGAAAACCGCGTACTGGGTCTGGTGAGCTACGCCTGGGCCGGTTTCGGTGCCGCATTCGGTCCGGTCGTGCTGATCTCCGTGATCTGGAAAGACATGACCCGCAACGGCGCACTGGCCGGTATCCTGGTCGGCGCGATCACCGTGATCGTCTGGAAACACTTCGAGCTGCTGGGCCTGTACGAAATCATCCCTGGTTTCATCTTCGCCAGCCTGGCGATCTACTTCGTCAGCAAAATGGGCACGCCGACTGCCGGCATGTTCCAGCGTTTTGCTGCTGCAGAGAATGATTACCGCCTCAACAAGTGATGAGTGATGGGTTGAACTCTTCCCATCCCTGATAAAAGAACGGCTCGCAGCTTTAACAGTGCGGGCCGTTTTTTTTACTTCCGATATCCGTAGTGCGAATTTTCCGGGCAGGGTCCTCGGACGTTTCCTTCAAAACGTAGCGGTTTTCATGAAGTGGTGCGATGCGAGTTCCGTCGATAGTCTTTTGCGGTCACTGACAATTCAGTGGTGGGGTGTAGGAACCTCTCAAGGCCGATGGGAAGCACTTAGCGTCAATACTTGGTTTGCGGTCGTTTACATGCGCCCGTAAGATCAGTTGCGGCAGCTATGCGCGGGCACGCTTCGGCGTGGTCGGGTTTTCCCAAAGGTCTCGATATTCCTACCCCGCGCTTAGCTGCCACCCTGGCCTGTAGGAAGGCTGATGGCAGCTCCGATTCATCTTTGGGAGCTACTAATGAAAACAATTCACCCTGACCCACCTTACAAAAAACCAATCCCCCATCCCGACAACCGCTTCATGGCATTGACCAGCAACTGCACCGATATGCCCACCCTGTTCGTCGACACCCACGCGCCACTCGACATCCTCACCGACGCCGCCAACTACAGAATCCGCGCAGTAACCCAAGTGCTTGAGAACCTGTCCATGCGCGGTTCGATCGAGTGCGAGTCCTTCATCCTCAGCGATTTCGCCTTGCTCTGCGCAATTACGTTGCGCGATGGCTGTGATGTGCTGGATGTGGTTGGGCGGCGGTTGCGGGCGCGGCCTTCGGCGTAGCACATAAGGCTCTTGTGGCTAGGGGGGGGCGTGCCTCAACTGGCCACTCAGCCGCCAACCCCTGACTTGCCGGCCGGTAAAAGGTAAACTTCCCGGCCTTCGCAGGAGCAGCCATGAATTATCGTCACGCCTTCCATGCCGGCAATCACGCCGATGTGTTCAAACACCTGACCTTGACCCGCCTCATCGCCCTGATGTCGCGCAAGGAGCAGCCGTTTGCCTATCTCGACACCCACGCTGGCATCGGTCTGTATGACCTTCAGGGTGATCAGGCCAACCGTACCGGTGAGTACCTGGAGGGCATTGCGCGTTTGTGGGATCAGCCGGATCTGCCGATCCTTACCGCTGATTACATGCAGGTGCTGCACGAGATGAACCCGGATGGCCAGTTGCGCTATTACCCGGGGTCGCCAGAACTGGCGCGGCGCCTGACTCGTCCTCAGGACCGCGTGTTGCTCAACGAGAAGCATCCGGAAGACGGCGTGCTGCTCAAGGACAACATGGCTGGTGATCGCCGGGTCAAGGTGCACCTGGGCGAAGGCTGGCATGTGCCGCGAGCCTTGCTGCCGGTGCCGGAGAAGCGTGCGGTGATGTTGATCGATCCGCCGTTCGAGAAGCTCGACGAGATGCAGCGCTGTGCCGCGTCGTTGAAGGAAGCGATTGGCCGGATGCGCCAGACCGTGGCGGCTATCTGGTACCCGGTAAAGGATCAGCGCGCGCTGCGTCGCTTCTATCAGGATCTGGCCGGTACCGGCGCGCCGAAGTTGTTGCGGGTGGAGTTGCTGGTGCATCCGCTGGATACGCCGAACAGCCTGAACGGTTCCGGACTGGCGATTGCCAATCCGCCGTGGGGGTTGGAGGAAGAGTTGCGTGAGTTGCTGCCGTGGCTGTCCCAGAAGCTGGGGCAGACCCAGGGTGGGTGGCAGATGGATTGGTTGATTGCCGAGAGTTGAACAGCAATCAACAACCTGTGGCGAGGGAGCTTGCTCCCGCTGGGGTGCGAAGCACCCCTAAAAACCGGTAACTGCGTTCTTTCAGTAAGAACCGGTTCTCCGGTTTTGCGATTGCTGCGCAACCGAGCGGGAGCAAGCTCCCTCGCCACAGTTCAGGGTTAGTTACCCGCCAGGCTCGGTGGCATGCACACGCCGGTACCACCGATGCCGCAATAGCCTTCCGGATTTTTCGCCAGGTATTGCTGGTGATACGTCTCGGCAAAGTAGACGGTCGGGGCCTGGTCGATTTCGGTGCTGATTTCACCGAGACCGGCCTTGGATAGCTCGGCCTGGTAGGTTTCCTTGCTCTTGAGCGCCGCGTCCAGTTGTTCCGGGCTAGTGGCGTAGATCACCGAACGGTACTGGGTGCCGATGTCATTGCCCTGGCGCATGCCTTGCGTCGGGTTGTGTAGTTCCCAGAACATCGCCAGCAGTTCTTCGTAGCTGACCTTGGCCTTGTCATACACTACCAGTACCACTTCGGAGTGGCCGGTCAGGCCCGAGCAGACTTCTTCGTAGGTCGGGTTCGGCGTGAAACCGCCGGCGTAGCCGACAACGGTGCTGACCACGCCTTCACGCTGCCAGAAGCGGCGTTCCGCGCCCCAGAAGCAGCCTAGGCCGAAGATCGCGAAGTCGACATCTTCGAAGAACGGGCCGAGCAACGGGGTGTCTTTAAACACAAAGTGCTTTTCAGGCAGGGTCATCGCGGTTTCGCGACCGGGCAGAGCTTGTTCTTTAGTCGGGAGCACGTTTTTGTTCACCAGAATTTCCGAGCGCAGAACCATGATCAGTCCTCTCAGTCAGGATAATTAGACAGGCAAGCAGTTTGCCCGAGAGTTGGATCGCTGTCAGGCGATTGGACCACGCGGGTAGCGTTTGAGCTTGTCGATCAGTTCATTGCCCGGGATCGGACGGTCGAACAGGTAGCCCTGGCCGACGTCGCAGCGGTGACGGCGCAGGAACGACAACTGCTCGGCGGTTTCGATGCCTTCAGCCACGACCTTGAGTTTCAGGTTGTGGGCCATGGCGATCACCGCTGAGGTGATTTCCATGTCGTCCTGGTTGTCCGGGATTTCGTGGATGAAGCTTCGATCGATCTTGATGATGTCGATGGGGAATTTTTTCAAGTAACTGAGCGACGAGTAACCGGTGCCGAAGTCGTCCATGGCCAGGGTCAGGCCCAGGCGCTTGAGCTGGTCGAGCTGCAAGTGGGTGTCTTCGGTGGCTTCCAGCAGCAGGCCTTCCGTCAGCTCCAGCTCCAGCAATTGAGCTGGCAGGGCTTCTTCCTTGAGGATGTTGGCAATGGAGGCCACCAGGTCCGGATCGGAGAACTGCTTGGGCGACAGGTTGATCGCCACTTGCAGGTTGCCCAGGCCGGCGGCGGTCAGCGCTTTGCTCATGCGGCAGGCCTGGCGGGCGATCCATTTGCCGATCGGAATGATCAGCCCGGTTTCTTCGGCGACGCTGATGAACTGATCCGGGCGGATCATGCCCTTTTCCGGATGGTCCCAGCGCAGCAGTGCTTCCATACCCAGCAAGCGCCCGCTGCGCAGGCACAGTTTTGGCTGATAGAACACGTCGAGTTCGTTCTGGGTCAGGGCGCGGCGCAGGTTGTTCTCGACGAACAGCTTGTAGCTGGCCTCGGCGTTCAGCGCTTCGGTGAACACTTGCACCTGATGTTTGCCATTGGCCTTGGCCTTGTGCAGCGCCAGCCCGGCGTTGCGCATCAGGGTCTGCGGGTCGCGCCCGTGCAGCGGCGCGCAGGCCAGGCCCACGGAGCCGGTGACGCTGATCAACTGGTTGTCGACGAACATCGGTTTGTCGAGGGTCGCCAGCAACTGGTTGGCCACTTGCTGGCCCACCGTGAGGTCGCTGTTGTCCAGCAACACGGCGAATTCGTTACTGGCGAATCGCGCCAGGCTGCCGCTCGGGATCAGGCTGTTGCGCAGGCGCCGGGCCAGGCTGATCAGCAGTTTGTCGCCGGTCTGGTGGCCGAGGCTGTCGTTGATCCGCTTGAAGTTGTCGATGTCCACCAGCAACAGGCTGATCGGCGCGTCGCTGTCCCGGGCGAAGCGTTCATCGAGGTTGCGGATGAACGCCGGGCGGTTGCCGAGGTTGGTCAGGTTGTCGGTGTAGGCCAGGCGCTCGATACGCTGCTGAGCGAGCTTGGTCTGGGTGATGTCTTCGTAGATGCCGATGTAGTGGGTCAACTCGCGGTTGTCGCCGTAAACCTTGGAGATCGACAACTGGCCCCAGTAGGGTTCGAGGTTTTTCCGGCGGCTCTTGAATTCACCTTGCCAACTGTTGCTCTTGGCCAGCACCGAAGGCGCATCGAACAGCAGTTCGCTGAGATTTTCCAGGGCCGGTAGTTCTGACAGGCGCTGACCGTGCACTTCTTCGGTGGAATATTGGGTGATCGCGGTGAAGCTCGGGTTGACGTATTCCACCACGCCGTCGCAGTTGACCAGCAAAAAGGCGTTGGCACTTTGTTCGACTGCACGCTGGAACAGGTGCAGGGCGCTGGTGGCGGTTCGCCGGTTGTGGTTACTGATGACCTGGGCAAACTGGTCCGCCAGCTCTCCGGCGAAGGCGATTTCATCCGACTGCCAGGCGCGGGTCGCCCCGGTTTGCTCCAGGCACAAAACGCCGACCACTTGGCCATCGACGCGGATACTGGCGTCGAGCATTGCGTTGACGTCGCGCGGGCGCAGGCTTTCGGCCATCTCCCGGGTGCGCGGGTCACGCATGGCGTTATGGGCGTCGATGGCGCGGCCGGTGTGCAAGGCGTCGAGGTAATCGGGGAACACGCTGACATCGATCGGCTGCGGCAGCAGGTATTCCTGAGTCGTGCGGTGATAGGCCGAGATCGGCACCAGCATCGAGCCTTCGAGGTGCCACAGGCTGGCGCAGTCGATCTCGTAGATGTCGCAGGCGCTACGGGTGATCAGCTCGGCGGCTTCGCGCAAGGAATTGTTGCTGCTGTAGCGTTGACGGGTGAGCAGCAGGATCAGGTCCTGCTGGGCACGCACCCGGTCCAGATGCAGCAGTTGTTCCTGCTGGGCACGCTGATTGAGTTCCAGGGCGATTTGCAGGCGCGAGTTCTGGGTTTCCAGATCCAGGGCCGGTTGCAGCGGGTCATCCTCGAACAGGCCGTCGATGACCAGCAGGTAGCCGCGCAATAAATGGCGATTGTGTTGTTTGAAGGCTTCGCCCAGTTCCAGCAGATTCAGGGAGCCCGAGGCGGTGTGCAGGGTGTAGCGGATCAGGTAGTGCGTGCTTTCGCTCAGTTGCTGCTGGATCGCGTCGTGCAGTTCATAGCGCGCTTGCGGCTCCATCAGGCTGGCGTAGGGCGAACCCACCAGCGCACACAGCTCCACGGCCGGCAGGCCGAACTGGCGTTCGCAATTGGGATCAAGAAACAGCAGCGCCCAGCTGGGTTCATTAAGCCGTTCGAAACGAAGCATGCCGAGCCGCGAGGGCACAGGCAACTGCGTCACTACCTCGGCCACCATACGGCTGGCGGCATCGGGTTGGCTTTTCATGGAGGGAAACTCGCTTCGAATATGCTGAACGCGCTGGGCTCTCGCCCTCTTGACTGTTGCCTGCGGCAAGGTTGCATCATTGCGACACCGACTGACAAGAGAGATGAAGGCCAAGTGCTATAAGAATATGTCGGCAGGCGATGGGATTTCTTCAGTCAGTGGCAAAAAGTATTGCTATCCGCCGAAAAATCGCAGTTTTGCAAGTATTGCCAATGACTGCGATCGGTTTCCGGGTCAGCGAATCGGGATGCCAATGGACTGTAAAGGCTTGCCCTCCCGGTCGTGGAAATTCACCTGAAGCTGCCTCGCCTCGACGACCAGGTGGGCAAAGTTATCCTGGCTGATCACATTGCTGGTCAGCTCATGCCGATAGTCGCCGGAGGCGGTGCGGATCAAGGGTTGATCGAGGACGAACGTGGAGGCTGTGGCATAGGGCAACATTCTGCTGTTGCACAGTGGTGACGAGACGATGGTGTGGACTTCGAAGTCCGCATCCTCGCTGTGGGTCAGGCGACTGGTCAGCGAGCCGTGGACATCGCCGGAAATGAACACGACGTTTTTGATGCGGTGTGTGCGTATGGTCTCCAGCAACCGTAGCCGTTGTTCGGGGAAGGCCTGCCAGGCGTCATCATCCGAGCGTTTTTGGTCAGGGTAGAACATGACACTGGTGACCACGAATTTGACCCGCGCCGGGCTGTGGATCAGCCAGTCGCACAAGGCCTGTTCCTGGGCTGCGTCGAGAATGCGTCGGTCAGTGGCCGACAGATTGCGTCGGGTTCGACTGTCGGTAACAAACCATTCGATATCACCTTCAGTAAGTTGATACCAGTATTTGTCCAGTCGTTTATTTATAAGTCCATCATCGGTTAGTACATGGGCTGGACTATGGCTGGCCTGATACAACTCATAGGCCCTGATTGCGTTTGCATATAAGTAGTCATCGGACTTTTTCTTTTTGGCGGGCCAATTGTCTTCTATTTCATGGTCGTCAAGGATCATGTAAGTGGGCAGGCCGGACATGAGCCTGGCGATATTTGTCTGTGAAAACGCCACGCGATATTTATTCAGGATTTCCTTGAGTTCCCGATCAGGGGCAATGATGTTCAAGTCATCGACATAGATTTGGTCCCCCGTCATCACCAGCGCACTGACGGGAGGACTGGCTTGCTCCACCAAGCGTGAAATTGAAGCGAAGATTCTATCGCCCAAGTGAGGGGCGAATGCGATGCCGGCGGTCATGTGCAGATATCGGCAGGAGCCGACAATGTAGGCCCTTGGCAGACCGGCCTGGCTGGAACGGGTGCGCAAGTGATAAACCTGCCGTGGCCATTGCAGCGGCAGTTCCTTCACCGTGTCGACGGTGTGCGCCGGGCTCGTCGGGCTGAACCACCCCGCCTGATACTCATAGTCGGCGTCGGCGGACAGATTGTTTAGTGCAAAGACTTCGCACATGTCGTGCTCGGGTTCGAGTTTCGCAAAGTTACCTTTTGACCAGTGATCTTCGCCTTGTCGTCTATAACGAATTCCGGCAAATACCAAAGTGTCTTTATTGTGTTCGCCGCGCAAAAAAATACGGGCATGATTAGTGGTGGTGTGGCCAATAATCGGGCCGACAGTTGGTTTGAGCATGTTTGAGTCCATTCTGCTGCCAACGAATTGGTTAGCTGGTTGTTTCGGATGTAATAAGTAGTCTTTCAGTCAAGGCTAGTTATTTGGCCCGAAAAAATATCTGGCGGAAATGGATTAGAGTTGTGGGCGATATCAGCCACAAATGTAGGAAGAAGTCTTAAGTAAAAAATTCAGGCAAAAAAAGCCCCGCCAAATTGGCGGGGTTGAGGTACGAGCGTGGCGCTCGGAAACGTGGAACGCGATCGGCCCTCCGGTGAAGGAGGGCCGGTCGGTGTTACAGGAGCATGGTGCGGATGTCGCCCAGCAGGTCGCTCAGACGCTTGGTGAAGCGTGCAGCAGCGGCGCCGTTGATCACACGGTGATCGTAGGACAGCGACAGCGGCAGCATCAGTTTCGGCTGGAAGGCTTTGCCGTCCCAGACTGGCTGGATGGTTGCCTTGGAAACACCGAGGATCGCCACTTCCGGCGCGTTGACGATCGGCGTGAAGCCGGTGCCGCCAATGTGGCCGAGGCTGGAAATGGTGAAGCAGGCGCCTTGCATCTCGTCCGACGAGAGCTTCTTGGTCCGGGCTTTTTCAGCCAGGGAAGCAGCCTCGGCAGCCAGTTGCAGCAGGCTCTTCTGGTCGACGTTCTTGATGACCGGTACCAGCAGGCCATCCGGGGTGTCGACGGCGAAGCCGATGTTCACGTATTTCTTGCGGATGATCGCTTTGCCGCTTGGCGCCAGCGAACTGTTGAAGTCCGGCAGTTCCTTGAGCAGGTGCGCACAGGTCTTGAGCAGCAACGGCAGGATGGTCAGCTTGACGCCGGCCTTCTCTGCAACGGCTTTCTGGGCAACACGGAACGCTTCGAGCTCGGTGATATCCGCCGAATCGAATTGCGTCACGTGCGGCACGTTCAGCCAGCTGCGGTGCAGGTTGGCAGCGCCGACCTGCATCAGGCGGGTCATCGGCACTTCTTCGATTTCGCCGAAGCGGCTGAAGTCCACGACCGGAATCGGCGGGATGCCCGCGCCACCGGTTGCGCCAGCAGCAGCGGCCGGTGCTTCCTTGGCCTTCTGCATCATGGCCTTGACGTAAACCTGCACGTCTTCCTTCAGGATGCGACCGTGCGGGCCGCTGGCGCCAACGGCACTCAGCTCGACGCCGAATTCGCGGGCCAGTTGACGCACGGCAGGGCCAGCGTGAACCTTGGCGCCCGGCTTGGCTGGAGCAGCGGCCGGGGCAGCAGGTGCGGCCGCAGCAGGTGCAGCAGCGGTTGGAGCCGAAGCAGGTGCGCTCGGAGCAGCAGCGGCAGGTGCGGTCGCAGCAACAGGTGCGGCCGGAGCGGCGCCTTTGACTTTCAGTTTCAGGATCAGGTCGCCGGTACCGACTTCGTCATCAAGCTTGATGGAAACGCTTTCCACCACGCCAGCGGCTGGCGACGGGATTTCCATGCTCGCCTTGTCGGATTCCAGGGTGATCAGCGACTGGTCGGCCACAACGGTGTCGCCGGCCTTGACCAGGACTTCGATGATCTTGGCCTTGCCCGCCGAACCGATGTCCGGAACGTGGATGTCCTGAACGCTGTCGGCAACCGGTGCAGCCGGAGCTGCTGCAGGAGCAGGCGCAGCGGCGGCAGCTGGAGCGGCAGCCTGGGCCGGAGCAGCAGCCGGTGCCGCAGCACCTGCCACTTCCAGATCCAGGATCAGGTCGCCGGTGCCGACTTCGTCGTTGAGCTTGACGCTGATGGCCTTGACCACGCCAGCGGCTGGCGACGGGATCTCCATGCTCGCCTTGTCGGACTCCAGGGTGATCAGCGACTGATCAGCCGCGACGGTGTCGCCGACCTTGACCTGGATCTCGATGATCTGGGCCTTGCCCGACGAACCGATGTCCGGCACGTGCACTTGCTGAACGCTGGCGGCAGCCGGCGCAGCAGGAGCAGGGGCGGCGGCAGGTGCAGCAGCCGGTTTGGCTTCAGCCTTGGCCGCCGGCGCAGCGGCAGCCGCAGGAGCCGCAGCGGCACCTTCGACTTCCAGCTCCAGCAGTTCGTCGCCTTCTTTCAGGCGATCGCCCAGTTTCACTTTCAGGCTCTTGATGATACCGGCCTTCGGCGCAGGCACTTCCATGCTCGCCTTGTCCGACTCAAGTGTCAGGATGCTCTGGTCGGCTTCGATACGGTCGCCGACCTTCACAAACAGTTCAATTACTTCACCTTCACCGCTGCCGATGTCAGGTACGCGAATGAGTTCGCTCACAGAATCTCTCCTCAGCAGTCCAGTGGGTTGCGTTTTTCCGGGTTGATACCGAACTTGGCGATGGCTTCGGCCACAACCTTAGGTTCGATGTCACCACGGTCAGCCAGTGCTTCCAGGGCTGCCAACACCACGAAATGACGGTCGACTTCGAAGAAATGACGCAGTTTCTTGCGGCTGTCGCTGCGGCCGAAACCGTCGGTGCCCAGGACTTTGAATTCCTTGGACGGTACCCACTGACGGATCTGCTCGGCGAACAGTTTCATGTAGTCGGTAGACGCGATGACCGGACCTTTACGGCCGTTCAGGCACTCTTCGACGTAGCTCAGCTTAGGCTTCTGGCCAGGGTGCAGACGGTTGGTGCGCTCAACGGCCAGGCCGTCGCGGCGCAGTTCGTTGAAGCTGGTAACGCTCCACACGTCGGCGCCGACGTTGAACTCTTCGCGCAGGATCTTCGCTGCTTCACGGACTTCACGCAGGATGGTGCCGGAGCCCATCAGCTGAACGTGGTGCGCCGCTTCGCGGTTGTCTTCTTCGAGCAGGTACATGCCTTTCTTGATGCCTTCCTCGGCACCGGCCGGCATGGCTGGCTGCTGGTACGACTCGTTCATCACGGTGATGTAGTAGAAGACGTCCTGTTGCTCTTCGGTCATCTTCTTCATGCCGTCCTGAATGATCACCGCGAGCTCGTAGCCGTAGGTTGGATCGTAGGTGCGGCAGTTCGGGATGGTCGCGGCCAGCAGGTGGCTGTGACCGTCTTCGTGTTGCAGGCCTTCACCGTTCAGGGTGGTACGGCCGGCGGTGCCGCCGATCAGGAAGCCACGGGTGCGGCTGTCGCCAGCGGCCCAGGCCAGGTCGCCGATACGCTGGAAGCCGAACATCGAGTAGAAGATGTAGAACGGCAGCATCGGCTGGTTGTGACTGGAGTACGAAGTACCGGCAGCGATGAAGGAGCTCATGGCGCCCGCTTCGTTGATGCCTTCTTCGAGGATCTGGCCCTTCTGGTCTTCCTTGTAGAACATCACCTGGTCTTTATCGACTGGCTCGTAGAGCTGGCCGACGGAGGAGTAGATGCCCAGCTGACGGAACATGCCTTCCATACCGAAAGTACGGGCTTCGTCCGGGATGATCGGCACGATGCGCGGGCCGATTTCCTTGTCCTTGACCAGTTGCGCGAGGATCCGCACGAAGGCCATGGTGGTGGAGATTTCGCGGTCGCCCGAGCCGTCCAGGATCGCCTTGAGGGTGTCCAGTGGCGGAGTCGGGATGTTGAAGCTCTTGGCGCGACGCTGAGGTACGAAGCCGCCCAGTGCGGTACGGCGCTCGCTCAGGTAACGGGCTTCGGCGCTGCCTTCTTCCGGTTTGAAGAATGGCAGGTTTTCCAGTTCATCGTCCTTGACCGGGATGTCGAAGCGGTCGCGGAACAACTTCAGGCTGTCGACGTCGACTTTCTTGGTGTTGTGCGCAGTGTTTTTCGCTTCGCCAGCACCGGTGCCATAACCCTTGATGGTCTTGGCCAGGATGACGGTCGGCTGTTCTTTATGGTTGACCGCTTCGTGGTACGCCGCGTAGACCTTGTACGGGTCGTGGCCGCCACGGTTGAGTTTCCAGATCTCGTCGTCGGACAGGTCTTCGACCATTGCCTTGAGTTCAGGCGTGTTGAAGAAGTGTTCACGCACGAACGCGCCGTCTTTGGCTTTGTAGTTCTGGTACTCGCCGTCGATGACTTCGTCCATGCGACGTTGCAGGATGCCGTGGGTGTCCTTGGCCAGCAGCGGGTCCCAGAAACGGCCCCAGATGACTTTGGTCACGTTCCACTGAGCACCGCGGAACACGCCTTCGAGTTCCTGGATGATCTTGCCGTTGCCGCGAACCGGGCCGTCGAGGCGCTGCAGGTTGCAGTTGATGACGAAGATCAGGTTGTCCAGCTTCTCGCGGCCAGCCAGGGAAATCGCGCCCAGGGATTCGGGCTCGTCGCACTCGCCGTCGCCCAGGAAACACCAGACTTTCTGTTTGCCAGGCTGGATGAAGCCGCGGTGTTCCAGGTACTTCATGAAGCGTGCCTGGTAGATCGCCTGGATCGGGCCCAGACCCATGGATACGGTCGGGAACTGCCAGAAGTCAGGCATCAGCCAAGGGTGCGGGTAGGACGACAGGCCCTGACCGTCGACTTCCTGGCGGAAGTTGTTCATCTGGTCTTCGGTGATGCGGCCTTCCATGAATGCGCGGGCGTAAACGCCTGGCGAGGTGTGGCCCTGGAAGTAGATCAGGTCGCCGCCGTGTTCTTCGGTCGGGGCCTGGAAGAAGTAGTTGAAGCCGATGTCATACAGGGTCGCACTGGAAGCGAAGCTGGAGATGTGACCGCCGAGGTCAGAATCCTTCAGGTTCGTACGCATTACCATGGCCATCGCGTTCCAGCGTACCAGCGAGCGAATGCGGCGTTCCATGAACAGGTCGCCAGGCATGCGTGCTTCGTGGGTTACCGGGATGGTGTTGCGGTAAGGCGTGGTGATGGCGTAAGGCAACTGCGAACCGCTGCGGGTCGCCAGTTCACCCATACGGGTCATCAGATAGTGAGCACGGTCTTCGCCTTCTTTGTCGAGAACCGATTCCAGGGCGTCCAGCCATTCCTGGGTTTCGACGGGATCGAGGTCTTGCATGGCTTGCTCCAGGGCGGAAAGGCTTCCAGAATCGGTTGCCTGAGTTTGCGACTGGCCTTGTGGGCAGACGATATAAATTCTTGGATTGCCGATAGGTTGTTCCGGCGGCGTGTAGTTTTACTACAAATCTTCCGGCATTTCAGCCCGGCTAATGTATATACGAGTAGTAAAACTACAGAAGAGCGGCTTGTGGCCCCCGGCTGCGTTGTGAGAATAATCGTTAAGGTTGGTCTTTTTCCAACTACAAAAGGTAAAAGCTTGATGCTGGCTGCCAAAATTAAAGAAATTTCAGCTATTTCTAACTTTTGTTCGACACTCCCTCAGGTAGTGGGTTTTCGAAAACCACTACATGCAGTCCGTTGTACGCCGATCAAGGATAGACCATGAGCCTCCCTTCGCTTGCCGAACTGCCCGCCATTCTCCTGCCGTTTGTCACCCGCGCCGAGCAGTCGTTCCGGGCTGCCGTCGCCGCTCTGGGCGGTGACCACGGGCTGTCTGCCTGGACGCCGGAACGCTGGGCGCAGTTTGCCCGCGTCACCGCCGCCAGCGATTTCGTGATTGAGCAGTGTGTTCGTGACCCTTTGATGTTGCTGGAGCTGGTGCAGTCCGGCGAACTGGACCGTAGCTTCGCCCCCGGTGAGTTGTGCGGGCAGATCGCGGCCGCCGTGAGCGTGGCCGAGACCGACGATCTGCTTGGTCGCGCCTTGCGCCGCCAGCGTGCACGCCATCAAGTACGGATCATCTGGCGCGACCTGACCCGCCAGGCCGATTTGATCCAGACCTGCCGCGACCTTTCGGACATGGCCGATGCCAGCATCGATCAGGCCTATCAATGGTCGTACGTGCGGCATTGTCAGCAGTTCGGCGTGCCGACCGGGCGGCGCAGCGGCGAACCGCAGCAGATGGTCGTTCTCGGCATGGGCAAGCTCGGTGCCGTGGAGTTGAACCTGTCGTCGGACATCGACCTGATTTTTGCCTACCCCGAGGGCGGCGAAACCGTCGGCGTCAAACGCCCGCTGGATAACCAGGAGTTCTTCATTCGTCTGGGTCAGCGGCTGATCAAGGCCCTGGACCCGATGACCGTCGACGGCTTTGTATTCCGCGTCGACATGCGCTTGCGTCCTTACGGTTCGGCGGGCGCGCTGGTGCTGAGCTTCAACGCGCTGGAGCAGTATTACCAGGACCAGGGTCGCGACTGGGAACGCTACGCGATGATCAAGTCGCGGGTGGTGGCCGGCGATCAGGTGGCCGGCGCGCAACTGCAAGAGATGCTGCGGCCATTCGTTTACCGGCGTTACCTGGACTTTTCCGCCATCGAAGCGCTGCGCACCATGAAGCAGCTGATCCAGCAGGAAGTGCGGCGCAAGGGCATGGCCGACAACATCAAGCTCGGTTCCGGCGGTATTCGCGAAGTCGAGTTCATTGCCCAGGCGTTCCAGCTGATCCACGGCGGCCGCGATTTGAGCTTGCAGCAGCGCCCACTATTAAAGGTGCTGAGCACGCTGGAAGGTCAGGGTTACCTGCCGCCGGCCGTGATCAGCGAGCTGCGTGAAGGTTACGAATTCCTGCGTTACACCGAACACGCGATTCAGGCGATTGCCGATCGCCAGACGCAAATGTTGCCCAATGGCGAGCAGGATCAGGCGCGCATTGCCTTTATGCTGGGTTTCGCCAACTGGACGGCATTCCACGAACAACTGATGTATTGGCGCGGCCGTATTGCCTGGCACTTCGGGCAGGTGATCGCCGATCCCGATGAAGAGGAGGGCGCCGAAAGCGAAGTGGTGGTCGGCGGTGAGTGGTTGCCGCTGTGGGAAGAGGCCCAGGACGATGAGGCCGCCTGCCGTCAACTGGAAGAGGGTGGTTTCAAGGATGCCCCAAAAGCCTTGAGAGCCCTGGCCGGCTTGCGCAGCAGCCCGCAATTGAGGGCGATGCAGCGTCTGGGGCGCGAACGTCTCGATGCCTTTATTCCGCGTTTGCTGGCACAGGCCGTGGAACATGACAATCCGGACCTGGTACTGGAGCGGGTGCTGCCGCTGGTTGAAGCCGTGGCCCGTCGTTCCGCGTACCTGGTGCTGTTGACCGAGAACCCCAGTGCGTTGCGGCGGTTGCTGACGCTGTGCGCGGCGAGCCCGTGGATCGCCGAGCAAATCACCCGCTTCCCGCTGCTGCTCGACGAATTGCTCAACGAAGGCCGGCTGTTCAAGCCGCCACTGGCGCCAGAACTGGCGGCAGAGTTGCGCGAGCGCCTGACACGGATTCCCGAGGATGACCTCGAACAGCAAATGGAAGCCCTGCGCCACTTCAAACTGGCGCACCGCTTGCGGGTGGCCGCTTCGGAAATCGCCGGCAGCCTGCCGCTGATGAAAGTCAGCGATTACCTGACCTGGCTCGCCGAAGCGATCCTGGAGCAAGTGCTGGCACTGGCCTGGCGGCAAACCGTGGCCAAGTACGGCACACCGTTGCGCACCGATGGCACCTTGTGCGATCCCGGCTTCATCATTGTCGGTTATGGGAAAGTCGGCGGCCTGGAACTCGGGCATGGTTCGGACCTGGACTTGGTGTTCATCCACGATGGCGATCCGCAGGCTGAAACCGATGGAGCCAAACCCATCGATGGCGCGCAATTTTTCACCCGGCTGGGGCAACGGATCATTCACTTGCTGACGGCGCAGACCAACTCCGGGCAATTATATGAAGTGGACATGCGACTGCGGCCGTCCGGGGCGTCGGGGTTGCTGGTGAGTTCCCTGGGGGCGTTTGCCCGTTATCAGGAGAACGAAGCCTGGACCTGGGAACACCAGGCGCTGGTGCGGGCGCGGGTGTTGGTGGGCAGTCAGGATGTAGGCCAGGCCTTCGAGAAAGTCCGCGCTGCGATATTGGGCAAGACGCGTGATCTGCCGACCCTGCGCCAGGAGGTCAGCGAGATGCGCGCCAAGATGCGCGATAACCTCGGCAGCAAGAGCACGGCGGCCGGCACCGGGGCAAATGCCTTCGAAGCCACAGCGCCGTTCGATATCAAGCAGGACGCCGGAGGTATCGTCGATATTGAATTTATGGTGCAATACGCGGCCCTGGCGTGGTCCGAAACACACCCGCCATTGCTGCGCTGGACGGACAATATCCGCATTCTGGAAGAGCTGGAGCATGAAGGGCTGATGCCCGTCGAGGATGCCAGCCTGTTGCGTGAAGCGTATAAAGCCTATCGCTCCGCCGCCCACCGGCAGGCTTTGCAGAAGGACCCCGGGGTGATACCGGGCGACCAGTTCGCAGACGAACGGCGACAGGTCATGCGGATCTGGCGCGAGCTGGGGCTAAGCTGAAACGGGATATTTGATACGCCAGTATTCCCTGTAGGAGCGAGCTTGCTCGCGATGGTCGTTAACGATAACGCGGCGAGCCTGACACCCCGCGGAGTTCTCAGGTTCATCGCGAGCAAGCTCGCTCCTACAGTAGATTTGCGTTGTTCTGTAGAATTCTCGAGGCGGGGAGGCGTAGGCCTCCCCGGTTCGTTTATGGAAACCACATGAAAATTCTGATCGTTGGGCCCAGTTGGGTCGGTGACATGGTGATGGCGCAGACACTTTTCCAGTGTCTGAAACAAAGCCACCCGCAATGCGAAATCGACGTGCTGGCCCCCGAGTGGAGCCGGCCGATTCTTGAGCGCATGCCCGAAGTTCGCCAGGCCTTGAGCTTTCCGCTCGGTCACGGTGTCCTGGAGCTGGCAACGCGTTGGCGCATCGGCAAATCCCTGGCTGGCCAGTACGACCAGGCGATCCTGCTGCCCAATTCCCTGAAGTCGGCGCTGGTGCCGTTCTTTGCCGGCATCCCGAAACGCACCGGCTGGCGTGGCGAATTGCGCTATGGCCTGCTCAACGACGTGCGCACGCTGGATAAGGATCGTTACCCGCTGATGATCGAGCGCTTCATGGCCCTGGCTTACGAGCCGGGCGTTGAATTGCCAAAGCCGTATCCGCGTCCGGCGCTGCAGATCGACCCGGTAACCCGTGAAGCGGCACTGGCCAAGTTCGGCCTGGCCCTCGACCGTCCGGTGTTGGCCTTGTGCCCCGGCGCCGAGTTCGGCGAGTCCAAGCGCTGGCCGTCCGAGCATTACGCCAAGGTTGCCGAAACGAAGATCCGCGAAGGCTGGCAAGTCTGGCTGTTCGGTTCGAAAAACGATCACGCCGTGGGCGAAGACATCCGCGCGCGGCTGATTCCCGGCCTGCGTGAAGAATCGGTCAACCTCAGCGGCGGCACCTCGCTGGCCGAAGCCATCGACCTGATGTCCTGCGCCGACTCGGTGGTGTCCAACGACTCCGGCCTGATGCACGTCGCCGCCGCGCTGAATCGCCCATTGGTGGCGGTCTACGGCTCGACATCGCCGGGTTTCACGCCACCGTTGGCCGAGCATGTGGAAATCGTACGCCTGGGCATCGAGTGCAGCCCGTGCTTCGATCGCACCTGCCGTTTCGGCCATTACAACTGCCTGCGCCAGCTCATGCCACAGGCCGTGAACGAAGCCTTGCAGCGGTTGCAAGGCACTGTGGTCGAGGTCAAATAGCTTGCGGGTTCTGTTGATCAAGACTTCTTCGCTGGGCGACGTCATTCATGCGTTGCCGGCGTTGACCGACGCGGCGCGGGCGATCCCCGGCATCAAATTCGACTGGGTGGTGGAAGAAGGTTTTGCCGAGATCCCGACCTGGCATCCGGCGGTGGGCAAGGTGATTCCGGTAGCGATCCGTCGCTGGCGCAAAAACATCTGGCAGACCATCAAGAGCGGTGAGTGGAAGCGCTTCAAGCAAAGCGTTCGCGCCACCAAATATGACCTGGTGATCGACGCCCAGGGCTTGCTGAAAAGCGCCTGGCTGACCCGTTACGTCAAGGCCCCGGTGGCCGGCCTCGATAAAAACTCGGCGCGCGAGCCCATCGCTGCGCGCTTTTACGATCGACGTCTGGCCGTTGCCCGTGGGCAGCACGCGGTGGAGCGAGTGCGTCAGTTGTTCGCCATCGCGCTGGGCTATGACTTGCCCAAAGGCCTGGGTGACTACGGTCTGAATGTCGAGCGCCTGGTGGAATTGCCGCGCAAGAATCCGTACGTGGTGTTTCTGCATGGCACCACCTGGGATACCAAGCACTGGCCCGAAGCCTATTGGCGCGAGCTGACCGAACGGGTCGGCTACCTGGGCGTAGGGGTGAAGCTGCCTTGGGGCAATGCCCTGGAGAAAGCCCGGGCCGAGCGCATCGCTGCCGGTTTCAAACACGCCGAAGTGTTGCCCAAATTGAACCTGGCCGGTGTCGGCAAGGTGCTGGCGGGTGCACAGGCCTGCGTGGCGGTGGACACCGGCCTGGGCCATTTGGCCGCCGCACTGGATGTGCCGACGCTGTCGCTGTTCGGCCCGACCAACCCGGGCCTGACCGGCGCCTATGGCAAGGTGCAGATTCACATGGCCAGCGACTTCCCTTGTGCACCGTGCCTGCAAAAGAAATGCACTTACCAACCGACGGCCGAAGATGGCCGTCAGTTTGACCTGAAGCGCGAGTGGCCCCTGTGCTTCACGCGTCTGAATCCCGAGCGTGTCGCGAGCCGACTGAGCACGTTGTTAATGGCTGAGGAGCTGCGCTGATGCAATTGGCATTTGTCTTGTACAAATATTTTCCGTTTGGCGGCTTGCAGCGCGATTTCATGCGCATCGCCCTGGAGTGCCAGAAGCGCGGCCATCAGATTCGCGTCTACACGCTGATCTGGGAGGGCGACGTACCGCCGGGTTTCGAAGTGCTGGTGGCGCCGGTCAAGGCGTTCTTCAACCATCGCCGCAACGAGAAGCTCAGCGAGTGGATGGAAGCGGACTTGGCCAAGCGTCCGGTGGACCGCCTGATCGGTTTCAACAAGATGCCGGGCCTGGACGTCTACTATGCCGCCGACGGCTGTTTTGAAGACAAGGCGCAGAACTTGCGTAACTCGCTGTATCGCCGTTGGGGCCGCTATCGCCACTTCGCCGAATACGAGCGGGCGGTGTTCGCCAAAGAGGCGAAGACCGAAGTGCTGATGATTTCCGAAGTCCAGCAACCGCTGTTCATCAAGCATTACGACACGCCGCTGGAACGCTTCCACCTGCTGCCGCCGGGCATTGCCCAGGATCGTCGCCGACCGGCCGATGCCGGTGAAATTCGTTCAGGGTTTCGCGCGGAATTCGACCTCAAGGACGACGAACTGCTGCTGGTGCAGATCGGCTCCGGGTTCAAGACCAAAGGCGTGGACCGCAGCCTCAAGGCATTGGCGGCATTGCCCGCTGATCTGAAGAAGCGCACTCGCCTGTTTGTAATCGGTCAGGACGACCCCAAATTATTCCAGATGCAGAGTGCGACACTGGGGCTGGGCGATAACGTCACGTTCCTCAAGGGGCGTAGCGATATCCCGCGCTTCCTGCTGGGTGCCGACCTGTTGATCCACCCGGCGTACAACGAAAACACCGGCACGGTTTTGCTCGAAGCGCTGGTGGCCGGCTTGCCAGTGCTGGTGAGCGCGGTGTGCGGTTACGCCCATTACATTGCCGAGGCCGACGCGGGCCTGGTGCTGGACGAACCGTTCGATCAGGCACAACTGACGCAATACCTGACCGGCATGTTGAACGACGCTCAAGCAAGGGCGGCCTGGAGCCGCAATGGTCTGGCCTTCGCCGAAACAGCCGACCTCTACAGCATGCCGCAGCACGCGGCCGATGTGATTCTGGCGGAGCACGCTTAAATGAAGTTGATGCTGGCTGAACCGTTCAAGAGCCTCTGGGCCGGACGCGACCCGTTCGCCGAAGTCGAGGGGCTCAAGGGCGAGGTGTACCGCGAGCTGGAAGCGCGCCGGACATTACGCACGGAAGTCGACGGCAACGGGTTTTTCGTGAAAATCCACCGTGGTATCGGCTGGGGCGAAATCTTCAAGAACCTGCTCACTGCCAAGCTTCCTGTACTGGGTGCCGGTCAGGAGTGGCAGGCCATTCAGCGCCTGCAGGAAGTCGGCGTGCCGACCATGACCGCCGTCGCGTATGGCGAGAAGGGCAGCAACCCGGCCGACCAGCACTCGTTCATCGTTACCGAAGAACTGGCGCCCACGGTCAGCCTCGAAGACTTCAGTATCAACTGGATCAAGCAGCCACCGGAGCCAAAACTCAAGCGCGCGCTGATCGCCGAAGTCGCACGCATGACCGGCATGATGCATCGCGCCGGGGTCAACCACCGCGACTGCTACATCTGCCATTTCCTGCTGCACACCGACAAGCCGGTGACCGCCGACGACTTCAAGCTTTCGGTGATCGACCTGCACCGCGCCCAGACCCGCCCGGCGATCACCTCGCGCTGGCGTAACAAGGACCTGGCCGCACTGTACTTTTCCGCGCTGGACATCGGCCTGACCCGCCGCGACAAACTGCGTTTCCTCAAAGGCTATTTCCAGCAGCCGCTGCGTCAGATCCTGATTGAACAGGCGTCTTTGCTGGCATGGCTCGACGGCAAGGCCAACAAGCTCTATGAGCGTAAACAACGATACGGGGATGCGCTCTGATGTCGGGTTGGAAACTGGAACCGGCCTACAGCGACCTGGCCGATGACTTTGGCAGCCTCGAGGCTGTGTTTGCGCTGCAAGGCGAGCGCTTGACCAGTGACCTGCTCTCGGAGGTCATCCGTGTCGAGCGCAATGGCGTCAATTATTACGTCAAGCGCTACGTGGGTGCTGGCAAAGGCTTGCGGCGTTACCTGGGCAAGCCTCGGGTGAAGATGGAATGGCAGAACCTCAAGCGCTTCGCCAAGTGGGGCATCCCCACTGCCGAAGTGGTGGCCTGGGGGCTGGAACGACGCGGTGTGGCCTACGCTCGCGGCGCGATGATTACCCGGGAGCTGCCGCGTACCGAA
Source organism: Pseudomonas sp. GL_091 (assembly GCF_057837725.1). Lineage (NCBI taxonomy): Bacteria > Pseudomonadati > Pseudomonadota > Gammaproteobacteria > Pseudomonadales > Pseudomonadaceae > Pseudomonas > Pseudomonas sp. GL_091. The sequence continues at coordinate 494,057 of NZ_CM174451.1, forward strand.
GACTTGTCGGCACTGGCCGAGCGGCGCGATCCGAAATTGTCGGATCGCGCTTGGGTCGATACCGTCAGTCGTCAACTGGCCCAATACACCCGGACCATGCACGACCACCGCTTCACCCATAATGATTTGAAGTGGCGCAACCTGCTGATCGACGATGAGGCTCGAGTGTTTTTGATCGATTGCCCCAACGGCGATTTCTGGCGCGGTTTCTGGCTCAAGTACCGCATCACCAAGGATCTGGCGTGCCTGGACAAGGTCGCCAAGTATCAACTGTCGGCGACCCAGCGCCTGCGCTTTTACCTGCAATACCGCAACCGGACCCGGCTCAACGCTGCGGACAAGAAACGCATCCGGCACGTGGTGAGATTTTTCGAGGGACGCGAATGACTGATTTTCTGGCCGCTGAAGACCGTGCGCTGCTGGAGCGCCATGGCCTCGGCACGTTCGAGGCGCTCTGGGCCAAACAGCTCGATGCGGTGGACGAGCCCAACACCGGTCGCGGCGGCTGGAGCAGCGTGTTTCGGCTGGATCTGGAAGGTCAGGGTTTCTATCTCAAGCGTCAAAGCAACTACCTGACCCGCACCTTGCGCGCACCGTTCGGCGAACCGAGTTTCGCTCGCGAGTTTCGCAACATCTCCCGTTACCGGAAGATGGGGATTCCGGCGCTGGAAGCGGTGTTCTACGGGGAGCGCAAGGTCGATGGTGAAGTCCGGGCGATCCTGTTGACCCGCGCCCTGGATGGTTGGGACGACCTCGAATCGCTGTTACAGCGCTGGGATGAACTGAGCCCTGAGCAGCACTCGGAAATCCTCAAGGCCAGTGGCGAATTGGCCAGGCAACTGCACGCTGCACGCCAGGTGCACGGGTGTTTCTATCCTAAGCATATTTTCATGCGCGCCACCGGCAACAGCTATCAGGCTCAATTGATCGATCTGGAAAAGACCCGACCACTGCTGTACGGGCAGCGTGACCGAATCAAGGACCTGGAACCGCTGGCGCGCCGCGCGCCCGAGTGGGGAGAGTCGCAACTGCGGCAATTGCTGGCCGCCTATCTGGATCAACCACAGGACAGCTCGTTGATCGACAGCTGGCTGCGGCGTTTGACGACGCGGCGCAGCCAAAAGGGACCACGCTGATGCGTTTATCCGAGTTGAAGTCCGCCGGCCGCAATCCGGCGTTGCCGCTGAGCGTTTCGCTGGCTGATGCCGCCGGCCCCGCCGAGCTACAACTGCTGAGCCTGTTGCGGGTATTGCCGGGGCAGCGTTATGTCGGTGCCGGCGTCTGGCGTGGCCGGCCGGTGTTGGCCAAGTTGCTGGTCGGCAGCAAGGCTGCGCGGCACTTCCAGCGTGAGCTGGACGGCGTACGCTTGCTTGCCGCTCAAGGATTGACCACGCCGCAGCTGTTGGCCGATGGCCTGAAAGAGGGTGAGGGTGGTTGGCTGCTGTTCGAGTTTCTGGAAGGCGCAGAAAGCCTGGGTGATACCTGGAAGCAGGTTGAGCAGCAGCCCGTGCTGTCCGACGGGCAAGGAGCGGTTCTGGCCGAGGCGTTAGGTGCCATCGGTCAAATGCACCGCAAAGGCCTGTGGCAGGAAGATCTGCACCTGGACAACCTGCTGCGTCAACGTGGTCGTCTGTACTTGATCGACGGCGCCGGGATTTGCTCCGAAACGCCGGGGCAGCCGCTGTCACGGCAGAAGGTCCTGGAAAACCTCGGGGTGTTCTTCGCCCAGTTGCCGAAGTCGATTGAGCCCTTCATTGAAGAGTTGCTGGTGTATTACCTGCTGAGTAACGGCGAACACGCCTTGCCCATGGAAGCGTTGCAGAAGCAGATCGACAAGGTCCGCAGCTGGCGCCTCAAGGACTTCCTGATCAAGGTCGGCCGCGAGTGCACGCTGTTCAGCGTCCAGCGCGGGGCGTTCGGCTTGCTGGCGATTCGCCGCGAGGAAGAAGCGGCCATGCTGTCGGTGCTGGAGCAGGCCGATGCCTTGCTCGATCAGGGGCACCTGTACAAGACCGGCGGCGCGGCGAGCGTCGGCAAGGTCGAGGTCGATGGCCGCACGCTGGTGATCAAGCGCTACAACATCAAGGGTTTTGCCCACTGGCTCAAGCGTTTCTGGCGCCCGAGCCGGGCCTGGCATTCGTGGCGCGAAGGCAATCGCCTGGCGTTCCTCGGGATTGCCACGCCCAAGCCGCTGGCGTTGCTGGAAAAGCGTTTACTGTGGCTGCGCAGTCGGGCTTACCTGATCACCGAGTATCTGCCGGGGCCGGACATCATCGAGCGTTTTGCGCCCTATGTTGAACGTGGCGATGCACCGGAAGCCGAGCTGGTGGCGCTGGATCACCTGTTCTCCGAGTTGATTCGCTTACGCATCAGCCACGGCGACTTCAAGGGACATAACCTGTTCTGGCAGCAGGATCGCTGGGCGTTGATCGACCTCGATTCGATGTGCCAGCACGGCTCCCTCGGCAGTTTCGCCCCGGCGTATGCCAGGGATCGCGCGCGGTTCATGCGCAATTGGCCTGAAGGTAGCGCCCTTTATCAGGTCATCGATCAGCGTTTGCCGAAAGACATCTCCAGCGCTGGCTGAATCGGACCTCCGGTCCTTTCGCGGGCTTGCTCCGGGCGGCGTTCCGACGAAGGGGCCGGAACTGCCAGCCGAGAAGGGCGACAGGTTCTTGTGATCCGTCCTACGCGATCTTGGGAAGTCATGAACTGTGGCTGAAATCGCCCCGATGCTAGTTTACCTGACGTTCTCGGAGGTCAGGCTGTGACGATCAAAATGGCAGCTTCAGCAGGTGTTTTATCAGTGTCGCTAATGGGCTGCGGGACCGCTGCCACCGTCCTGCAGGATGAAGCCGAAGCCGCGCAGGGGCTGCGCCGGCAAAAGACTTATTGCCAGTCCATTCCCCGGGTCTACAGCGGTCTGGCTTACGACTTCTGTGTATTAAATGCACCGCCAGACCCTACGGGTTTCCTTGTACCACTCGTATTGCTGGACTTGGCCGTGTCTGGTGCGCTCGACACCGTTGTCTTGCCGTACACGATTTACCGGCAAAGCGTGGACGGCAATATCCTTGTCTACTGGCGGCCTTCGCGTGGTTAAAAGTAATCTCAAGGTCGCCCCCGCAGTTGCTGGCCGCTTGCGGCTAGAGGCTTGCCGCTGCTTTTACGCTATAATCCCGCCCTTTAGCTGTCTCTCGCCCATTGCGAGGGCACATTAATTTTTGAGGCGCTTGCGCCTGCATGCAGACTAAAGAGGCTAGACCCCTGTGGCATTGACGATTCTTGGCCTGTCCGGCGCCCTTAGCCATGATCCTTCCGCAGCCCTGTACATCGACGGCAAGCTGGTCGCGGCGGCTGAAGAGGAACGCTTCGTACGCGATAAACATGCAAAGAACCGCATGCCCTACGAATCGGCAAAATTCTGCCTGGAACAGGCCGGTATCAAACCGTCCGATGTCGACGTGGTAGCGATCCCATTCGCACCGATCAGCCTGTTCGGCAAGGCCCGCTGGCAGTACGCCAAGCGTTACTGGTACGCCCCGGACCGTGCACTCGACGCGATCCTGATGGGCAACCGTCGCTACAAGCGCTATCGCAACAAGATCGTCTGGTGCCTGGAGCAACTGGGTTTTGATCCGAAGAAGATCAAGATCGAGCCGGTCGAACACCACCTGGCCCACGCCTCCAGCGCTTATCACTGCTCCGGTTTCAAAGAGAAAACCGCGATCCTGGGCATTGACGGCAAGGGCGAGTACGCCACGACCTTCTTCGGTTATGGCGAAAACGGCAAGATCCACAAGATCAAGGAATTCTTCGATCCGGACTCCCTCGGCGGCCTGTACGGCGCGATCACCGAGTTCCTTGGTTTCGATATGCTCGACGGTGAGTTCAAGGTCATGGGCATGGCGCCGTACGGCGACGCCAGCAAATACGATTTCTCGCGCCTGGCTTCGTTCGAAAACGGCGAGTTGGTAATCAACACCGACTACGCCAACGTCATCGGCCTGCGTCGCTACAAAGAGAAGGGCAAGGGTTATTACTTCTCGCCGAAGCTGATCGAGTGGCTGGGTCCCAAGCGCGAAGGCGACATCGCCGACGAGCCTTACATCCACTACGCCGCGAGCATTCAAGCGCTGTTCGAAAAAATTGCGCTGCAGATGATCGACTACTACCTGGGTGACGTGCTCAAGGAAACCGGCAAGCTGGCCTACGCCGGTGGCTGTGCGTTGAACGTCAAGCTCAACCAGAAAATCATCGCCCGCGACGACGTCAAAGAACTGTTTGTACAGCCTGCATCCGGCGATGCCGGCACCGCGGTCGGCGCTGCTGCCTATGTGTCTCACGCCCGTGGCGTACCGGTCGAGAAGATGGAACACGTCTACCTCGGCCCGTCGTACAGCAACGAAGATGTTATCGCTGCGTGCGCCCGTCACGAGAATAAGCCAACCTGGCGCAAGCTCGACAACATGCCGGAGCAGATCGCCAAGATCATGGTCGACGGCAACCCGGTGGCCTGGTTCCAGGGTCGCATGGAGTTCGGTCCGCGTGCACTGGGTGGTCGCTCGATCATCGGTTGCCCGAGCATTGCGGGCGTGGCTGACCGGATCAACCACCAGATCAAGTTCCGCGAGCGCTGGAGGCCTTTCTGCCCGTCGATGCTCGACACCGTGGCGCCGCAGATGATCAAGATCGATCACCCGGCTCCGTTCATGACCTTCACCTTCGAAGTGGCGGAAGAATGGAAAACCCGCGTGCCGGAAGTCGTCCATGAAGACGGCACCTCCCGCGCCCAGGTGCTCAAGCGTGAATACAACCCACGCTACTACGACATGATGAAAGCGCTGGAAGTGCTCACCGGCAACGGTGTTTCGCTGAACACCTCGCTCAACCGTCGCGGCGAGCCGATGATCTGCTCGCCGACCGACGCCCTGAACATGTTCTTCGGTTCGGATCTACAGTATCTGATCATGGAAGACATCCTGGTGATCAAAGAGGGCGCGAACGCCTATGACACGTTCGGCTGAGCGCCATGTGCTGCAGTTCTGTCACGGCTATGACGGACCGTTTCTGGACTGCGCACGGCAGTACGCCAGCCTGTTCGCGGGGACCGGTTATCGAGTGACCACGGTGTTTCTCACCGGGGTTGCCGATGCCGAAGTCGCTGCGGGTTGTGCTTCCGATGAAGTGCTGTTCATGGAGTACAGCTCCAAGGCCATTCGTGGCCTGAAGCTGGGAGCCATCGGCGATCTGCGCAAGATCGCCGCGTCGCGCAACTTCAGTTTCTGCATCGCTCACCGCTTCAAGCCTATCTATATCGCCTTGCTCGGTACGTCGTTGCCGGTGATTGGCGTGCATCACGCTTTTGACGATTACAAACGTGGCAGCCGTAAACTGTTCGCGCATATCTTTCGCAAGCGTCTGAGCCTGCTCGGTGTGTCCGACGCGGTGCGCGACGACATGCGCCAATGCCTGCCGAAGTGGCCGGATTCGCGAATTCAGACCTTGTACAACCGTATCGACGTGGACGCCTTGCAGGTGACCCAGGTGTCGGCTCGCGAGGCCCGGGAAACCCTCGGGCTGGCGGCGGATGCGTGGATCGTCGGCAACGTCGGACGGCTGCATCCGGACAAAGACCAGGCTACGTTGCTGCAGGGTTTCGCCGAGGCGTTGCCGGGGTTGCCGGCCAACAGCCAGCTGGTGATTCTCGGTAAGGGGCGTCTGGAGGAGAACCTCAAGGCTCAGGCCCGGGAACTGGGTATCGGTGACCGGGTTCTGTTCCTCGGTCAGGTGCCGGATGCGCGCAACTACTTCCGGGCCTTCGATGTGTTCGCCCTGAGCTCCGATCACGAACCGTTCGGCATGGTGCTGCTGGAGGCCATGGCCGCTGGCGTACCCTTGCTCGCCACGGCCTGCGGCGGAGCGAAAGAGGTGGTCGAAGGCGTGGGCATCCTGTTCCCGTTGGGCGATGCTGAGCGTCTGGCCCAGGGGCTGCAACATCTGGCCGGCATGGATGATCAGCAACGCCGGCAGTGTGCCGAGTTGATGCTCGAGCGCTTGCGCGAACGCTTCTCCGATCGCGCAGTGCGCGATGCTTTCTGGCACTTGCCGCACGTTACCGAACTGGCACCGAGGGGCTGATGCTCAACCGATTTCAAGGCTGGCGCGAGCGTGGCTGGGCGGTAGTCGACGCCTCGACTTACGCCGAAACCTGGCAGCGTTATGGCGGCAGCGTCGCGACTCATCCTGTGGTGGTCGAGCGGCTGGCGCAACTGGCCGACATTCCGGTGCGTTACCTGGCCTGGGTGCAGGGCGATGAGGTCAAGGCGGCGATCCCGACCTGGGGCCGCGACCTGGCCTTGTCCAAGGACGTGCTCAAGCGTCGCGGCAAGAAAGGTCTGTTCGACCTGGGCAACGCCGAAATCATCCTGCCGGCCGCTGCCGATAGCCAGGCGCCTTTGCGCCATCGCGCGCGGTACCTGTCGGCGCTGAACGAAGGCCGTTTCACTGGCATCAAGTTGCAGACCGAACAACTGGCCATGGCCCGCACGCCCGAAGAACTGTCGAAAAAATTTCGCTATAACCAGCGCCGCGAATTGCGCTTGCTGGAAGAGGCCGGTGGCGTGGTGCGGCCGGTGTCCGAATTTTCCAGCTTCGATCTTGCGGCGATTTACTGCGACTTGTTCCAGCGCCGCTGGGGTTTCCCGGCGACGGGTGCCGAACGCATGGCCGAGGTCATAGAGTTGCTGCGCGAGTTGCTGATCGGTTCGGTGATTTTCCTCAACGATGCGCCGATTGCAATTCAACTGGTGTACCGCGTCGAAACCCCGCAGTGGATCAGTGTTGAGTACATCAACGGCGGGGTCGATCCGCAAACCCGTGAGTTCAGCCCCGGCAGCGTGCTGAGTTTCCTCAATACGCAAAGCGCCTGGGAGCATGCCCGGGCGCAAGACAAACCGTTGCGCTTTTCCTTCGGTCGCGCCGACCGTGAATACAAGGATCGCTGGTGCAACCCCGTGCCGGTCTTCACCGTATGAGCCAAGCCATGAGCCGCAAACAGCAACTGCTCAAGCGCCATCGGCGCAATAAACGTATCGGCCTGTTGATTGCGCTGGCGTTGTTGATCGTCATGGGTGTGACGGTGGCGTGGTGGTTGCCGATGATGCTGGCGGTTCTGGGCTGGATTGCCCACGAAGCCTGGTTTGCCGATCATCTGTTCTACTCACCGAAAGACGATTACCAGTACAGCTTTCCCCCCTACACGCCACAGCCCAAGGTGCACCTGAGCGGTGAACATTTGCGGCTGGACGAGGGCGTGATGCTGGTCGACGACGCGACGCTGGTACTGGCGCTGCGGGTAAAAAGCACTTGGCTGGGACGGTTTTTCGATCCGGTGGTCGAGTTGGCGGGGGGCGAAAACCCTGACCGACAAACCTTCGAACGGGGCGTGAACGGCCTGCGTTACCTCAATCTCAGTGGTCAGGCTCAGGCGCTGTCCCGTGGTGACCTGCGTTTGCGCGGGCGTTTCTGTCGTGTGTTCGGTGAGCCTGTGCTGTGGGCACTGGAACATCCGGATTACCGGCGTCAGCGGGTCATGGTCATCGCGCCCCACGCCGATGACGCCGAACTGGCGGCCTACGGTTTGTACAGTCAGGCCGACGAAACCTGGATCGTCACGCTGACAGCGGGTGAAATCGAAGCCGAACACTTTCAGCAGATGGGCCTGAACAAGGTCGATGCGGCCCGCTTGAAGGGTCGTCTGCGCACCTGGGACAGCATCGCGGTGCCACGTTGGGCCGGTGTACCCGAGGCTCACTGCGTACAACTGGGTTATTTCTGCCTGCAACTGGCGAGCATGCAGGCCGCGCCTGCGGTGGCGGCGGGATCGCGGGAAGCGGACCTGGGCGACACCCGGCTGTTCCGTCAGTTGAATCCTTTCACGCTGCCCGGCGATGCCGATGGCGCGCCGACCTGGAACAATCTGCTGGCGGATCTGCGAGAGTTGCTGCTGCGGGCCCGGCCCGAGGTCATCGTCCTGCCGCATCCGACCCTCGATCCGCATCCCGATCATATCTGCGCTCAGGCGGCAGTCCTCGAAGCCTTGCAAGGCCTGGACTGGCAGCCGACCACGCTATTGGGCTATGCCAACCATCTGCACGACAACGACCGTTGGCCGATGGGCGATACCGGTGATGGCATCGCCTTGCCGCCAGCCTTCGATCCGGTCCAACCGATGCAGCCTTATTGCCTGCCGTTACCGCTGGAGCAACAGCGAGACAAAGCCATGGCGTTGGGCATGATGCACGACCTGCAGTCGGCGATGCCGTTCAAGCGCCGCTTGCGTCGGTTGATTCAACGGATGTTGGCCGGCCGGTTGCCGCCCACCTATGGCGAGAACGAATTCTTTCGCAAGGCAGTCCGGCGCCACGAGCTTTTGTGGTCCCTCAAGCACACACCAGGCAATGTTTCTCAGCGGGGAGAGTTATGAGTCAGCGGTTAAAGGTCCTGCAACTGCAGCCTGACTACAACGTCAAAGCCCATGATTTCGCCGACCTCGCGGAGCAAATCGTCAAGGCCCTGCCCAGTGATCGCTATGAAGTGACCGCCGCGTTTCTGCGCGGCAAACCCGGGCCGGGCGAAGCGGTGAGCCGAGCCGACCGTTCGGTGTACTTCGAATTTTCCGACAAGTCCCTCAAGGGCATGCGCCTGCGGGCCATGTGGCAGCTGTACAAGTTCTGCCGTCGGGAAAAGTTCGATGTGGTGATCTGCAACCGCTTCAAGCCGGTGAACATGATGCTGGCGCTAAACCGCTGGTTGAAAGTGCCGTTGTGCATCGGCATTTCCCATGGCTTTGGTGAGTACGACCGTTTTTATCGGCGCCGCCAGACCCAGCGCCTGATCGATCGTCACTGGCGTTTCGTCGGCGTGTCGCCAGCGGTGAAGCAGTATCTGCTGGACTGTGACTGCGGCTTCACTGACCAGAATACCTACGCCATCACCAATGCCATCGACATCGAGCAAGCCGAAGGCCTGCAACACAGTCGTGAAAAGGCCCGTGAACTGTTGGGCATCGATCCGTCGGTGCGGCTGATCGGTGCGTTGGGGCGACTGGTGCCGGTCAAGGGTCATATCTATTTGCTGCAGGCCTTTGCCGCGCTCAAGGACAAATACCCGAATACCCAACTGGCAATCATTGGTGCCGGCCGCGAAGAGTCGCGCCTGGCCGCGGAGATCGACCGCCTCGGCCTCAGCGGTCGTGCGCATTTGCTGGGTTTCAAGGAAATCGCCTTGCAGTACATCCGCGCTTTCGACATCTGGACCATGCCGTCCCTGGCCGAAGGCCTCGGGCTGGCGCTGCTTGAAGGTATGAGCGGGCATTTGCCGGTGATTGCCTCGAACGTGCCGGCCATGTTGCCGCTCATCGAGGGTGCCGGTGGCCTGGCGATTACGCCGAAGGATGTGCCGACGCTGCAGGCGGCGCTGGACACTTACCTTGGCCTTTCGGATGACGAACTCAAGGCCAAGGGTGAGCAGGCCTTCCGTTATCTGCAGCAACACCATGACATCGAGGAGTTCCGTCGCGAATACCTCAATCTGATCGACTCCGGCCTGGAACAGGCCCGCAAGGAACAGCCATGAACGACGCGCAACCCATCGTCACGGTCATCATCGCGTCGTACAACCACGCCCCTTACATCGAGGAAAGCATTCTCAGCGTCCTCAACCAGACCTATCGGAACATCGAGTTGCTGGTGGTCGATGATGGCTCGAAAGATGACAGCGTCGAGCGGATCAAGGCGTTACAGGTCATCCATGGTTTTGACTTCCGGGTTCAGGAAAACCAGGGGCTGACCAACACCCTCAACGGTGCGATTGCCCGGGCAAAGGGCAGCCTGATCGTGCCGTTCGGTTCGGATGACATCATGTTGCCGGAGCGAATCGCCACCCAGGTCGCTCATATGGACGGCAAGCCCGAGGTCGGCATTTGCGCCGGTAACATCGAGCTGATCGACGCCGACGGCAATCTCTACCCCGAGAAGCGCCAGCGCCGGGATGTGCCGTTCCGTCGCCTGGACTTCGATGACATGTTCCTGGAACGCAAGCCCTATCCTCCGGCCCCCACCCTGATGATCCGTCGCGAAGCGCTGGACAAGGTGGGCGGTTTCGACCCGACCATTCGCCTGGAAGATTTGCTGATCGAGCTGAAGGTGACCCATGCCGGTTACTTCATCGACGGTCTGAACGTGTTGATGGCGCGCTATCGCAAGCACGCCACCAACTCCTACAAGAACCACCGCTTCATGATCGACAGCATCCTGCGCACCTACGCGCTCTTCAGCGATCACCCGCTGTATGACGAGGTGCGCTACAAGTTTCTCAATTCCATGTTCCTCAAGACCGCCAACCGTGATCGCAAGCTGGCGCGGGAGTTGCTGGCGCAGATTCCGTTCAAGGCCTGGAACAAGAAAACCTGGCGTGGGTTGGGCCGGATGTATTTCTCACGGTTGGAGAAAGACTGAGCCATAGGCTGGATTCAAGGGGGAGAGCGCAGGCGCGGGATGTTTCGCGGCGACTTGCCACGACGATTGCTCAACGTTGTTGAGCCGTCTCCTCCAAAAGTTCTTTCCTCGGCTTCCTGTTCTGGCGTAACCAGTGCAGGGTTTTCTTGCCGGCATTGATACCGGGCATTTCGATGTACAGGTAAGTCAGGCTGCTGATGATGATCAGCAGACAACTGCACACGGCCAGCAACGGCAGGAAGACCCAGGCTTCCCGGGCGTCAAGATGCAATATCGGCGGCAGTCGCTGCACCAGTATCCAGAGCACGAAACCGTGCAGCAAATACGTGCTGTAGCTGATTTCCCCCAGCCAGCGGATGCTGCGTGGCCTCAGGGCGCCGAACAAGGTATTGCCGGACGCCACGATCACAAAAAACAGTGAAAGCAGCAGCAGCGCTCCCGGATTGAATGCCCGGCTGAACACCGTAAAGGCTATCGCCAAAGCGAGCAGGGCGATGATGCCCGCCAGCGGAGACAGGCTCCAGGCGACCCATTGTGGACGGCGAATCCAGTACGCCGCGGCAATGCCGCCGAGGAAACTGGCCAGGATGTGCTTCTTCAGCGAGTGTTCCCAGCCGACCATCTGGTACAGGGTGTAGATGCCGATCAGGCACAGCGCCGTCTGCATCCGGCCGCCGCGATAAATGAACACCATGCCGGCCAGTGGCAGGGCCAGGTAGAAAAACACCTCGTACCCCAGTGTCCAGGTGACGTTGGAGATCAACATGCCGGTCTGGTGGTACTGGTTGACGTCTGGCCGCTCGAAGGTCAGCCAGGCCAGGGTCTGACCAAAGAGTTGGCTGACGGAATCCTTGAGTTCCCAGCCCTGCAAATAAAACACGCTGACAAACACGGCCAGCATCAGCGGCAGGTAGAGCGGGTAGAGGCGAAACAGCCGTGATAGCGCAAACGCCAGCCAGTCGTGTTGCCGTCCGTGGGTGAGCAAGCGGTCCCAGAACAAAAAACCGGTGATCATGAAAAAGAGGGCAACGCTGCCTTGGCCGAGCTGCGAGTAGAAGTTGCTCGGCGGAAAATCGATCACGCCGGTCTGCAGAAAGATCCAGGTAATGATCGAGTGGTGCACAAACACACCGAAGGCCAGATACCCGCGTAAGCCGTCGATGCCGGCAAAGCGGCTTTCACCGCGATGCTCCAGCTGTCGAGTGAATCTCGGCACGGTGCGCAGCAGTAGAGCAGCGGTCGCGATGGCGAGCAGGTAGGCCGTCATCGCGATAAGCGGGTTGGTTTCTGTCATCGGTGAGCCTGGGCCGGAGGGCTTCCGGCCAGCACTTGCCTGTGCAAATTATCCACGTCGGATTTTGAAGCCGCCGCGGCGTATCCCTGCAGCAGCGCTTCGAAGTGGTCGTCGAACAGCCAGTGCCGATCTTCTGCGTAGCGCTGCATATGGCGCAGATTACGTCGGCGCAGGGAAGGGCTCAAGGATGAAGGGTATATTCGCAGGTCGGCCAGGTCGATCAGGCCGAACTCGCCGTCCGCCAGCACCAGCACATTGCCCAGGTGCAGAGAGCGGAAGTAGACCCCTTGCTGATGCAATTGAGCCATGAACTTGCCGAAACGCTCCACCAGTGCCTGGCGCACCGCTGGTGCGGTGATGCCTTGCAGGATCTGGCGCAGCGTGTTGCCTGGCAACGGAGAGTAGTGAACTGCGGTGCTGCCGTCTTCGAACCGGTAGAGGTCGAGGATGTGCGGTGTCGGGATGCCCCTGTTGCGCAGTTGCACGCTGTTGACGGCAAAACGCTCGGAATAGGGTGTGAAACTGCCCGATGTATACCAGCGGCGGCGGCGGAACAGCTTGAGAAAGCTGCCATCGCTCAGGCGCAGGACTTTGGGGCCCAAACCATCCTCTTCGATGATCCGGGCATCGGCAGTCAGCTGTTGCAGGGCGCTTGGCGTCGCGCTCTTGATCGGCCTGTCCAGCAGGCGCCTGGCCCGTTGATTGATGCTCAATGCGGCAATCAGTGCCAAGGGGATCCACAGCAAGTACCAGTGCTCCTTGGGGCGAGAGATAATCCCGCCACCTTCGGTCAGGCCCGCACCGATACCGAAGGCCAGCCAGGCTGAGGCAATGATAAACAGCGGTTGCACGCGATGGCGCCAGCTACTGATGAAGCTCCACGCGAGGAAGAACAGCCATGGCAGCAGTCCGATAATGCCGACGTAGTAGAGCACGCCCAGGGCAAAGCTATGGGGCTCCTGAAGGCTGTAGCCGACGCCTGGGTCCAAGGCCAGCTCGGCGTTGTAGCCGTGCCCGATCCATGGATGATCTGCGATCTTGTCCAAGGTCATCTGCCAGATCTCGATACGGAAGGAGCTGCCTCTTTCGATGATTTTGTGTGTAAACAGCACGAACGTCGCCGTTCCGGCGATGAGCATGGAGCCGAGCATGAAGACCGAGCGTCGATTCCAGCAGATGAAACACAGCCACAGCGCAGCCAGCGTCAGTGCAACCAGTGGGGTTCTGGAGCCGGTGGCCAGCACTGTGGCGAACATGATCACCATCGCCGGTATGCTCAACCAGAGTACCTGGCGTCGCTTGCAGGTCATGCTCAGGCTCAGCCAGTAGGTACAGAAAAAGCCGAAAACGTGGGAGCTGAGCAGTGGACTGTCGAACGCGCCTGCACCGATCAGGCGCATTTCCGGTTGGTAGATCTGGCCGAACCTGTACAGGTTGTAGACAGAGGCGATCAGCGCCACCATCGCGGCGCAAAACACCAGGGGCTGAATGATCTCGCTGCGATAGCGTACCAGCAGGTAGCAGCCGACGAACAACATCAGGGTATGCAATGGCGGTTTGAACTCACCAAACCCGATGTCGTCGCCTGGCCCCCAGTACAGGCTGAGCAGTGCCCAGGCCAGAAATAGCAGAGCTGCGATGGCGATCGGTTCGTGCAGCAGTTCTTTGCTGAACCGCGGACGCAGGCACAGTGCAATCAGTGTCGGAATGCTGAACAGGCCATAGTAAAGTTTGTGATGCACGCTGCGCCCCGGCAGGAAAAACAGTGCACAAAGCAGCAATAAATAACCGAGCGGAAGGATCCACAAACAAATGAAATCGAAGATTCTATTGGACGTGCTGTACAAAGCGTTTAATTGCATGCTGAGTAACTTATTCCTAAATTGAGCGACCGTACCAAGGCAGGGACATCTGGTGGCGAGTTAACGCGCCACAATACACAGACTGTATGCGATTGCCAGAACCCAGGGGAAGCTGTGCTAAAGTCAGCGTCCTTTTCATCGACATTCGCGTGATATGACCGACTCCAGTCTCTGCGCAAGCCCATCGAGCTTGAAAATCTACTTCCGCCTGCTCGGCTATGTTCGGCCGTACATCAGCCTGTTCCTGATCAGCATCGTCGGTTTTCTGATTTTCGCTTCGACTCAGCCAATGCTGGGCTACATCCTCAAGTACTTCGTCGACGGTCTATCCAACCCTGAAGCGGCGCTGTTTCCAACCGTCCCCTACCTGCGGGATCTGCAACTGCTGCAGGCGGTGCCGTTGTTGATCATCCTGATCGCCGCGTGGCAGGGGTTGGGGTCGTACCTGGGCAACTACTTCCTGGCCAAGGTCTCCCTTGGTCTGGTCCATGATTTGCGGGTCCAGCTGTTCAACAACCTGCTGGTGTTGCCAAACCGGTATTTCGACAAGCATAACTCGGGGCACCTGATTTCACGTATCACCTTCAACGTGACCATGGTCACGGGGGCGGCAACTGATGCGATCAAGGTCGTAATTCGTGAAGGCATGACGGTGATCTTCCTGTTTGCCTCGCTGCTGTTCATGAACTGGCGCCTGACGCTGGTCATGGTCGCCATCCTGCCGTTGATTGCCATCATGGTGCGTACGGCCAGCAAGAAATTCCGCAAGCAGAGCAAGAAAATCCAGCTGGCCATGGGGGACGTGACGCATGTAGCGTCCGAAACGATCCAGGGTTATCGCGTGGTCCGCAGCTTCGGCGGTGAAAAGTACGAAGAAAAACGCTTCTTCGACGCCAGCCAGGGCAATACCGACAAGCAATTGCGCATGACCCGCACCGGCGCCATCTACACGCCGCTGCTGCAATTGGTGATCTACACCGCCATGGCCGTGCTGATGTTCCTGGTGCTGTTCCTGCGGGGCGATGCGTCCGCCGGCGACATGGTGGCCTACATCACCCTGGCCGGCCTGCTGCCCAAGCCGATTCGCCAGCTGTCCGAAGTCAGCTCGACCATCCAGAAGGGCGTGGCCGGTGCTGAAAGTATCTTCGAGCAACTGGATGTCGAGCCTGAAGTCGATACCGGCACCGTCGAGCGTGATGTCGTCAGCGGTCGCCTGGACGTGCGCAACCTCAGTTTTACCTACCCTGACACCGAGCGTCAGGTACTCAATGACATCAGTTTCTCGGTCGAGCCCGGGCAAATGGTGGCATTGGTGGGCCGTTCGGGCAGCGGCAAGTCGACCCTGGCCAACCTGATTCCGCGCTTCTATCACCACGACAAGGGCGAAATCCTCATCGATGGCGTCGAAGTGGAGCAGTACAAGCTGTTGAACCTGCGTCGGCATATCGCCCAGGTGACTCAGCACGTGACGCTGTTCAGCGACACCGTGGCCAACAACATCGCCTATGGCGACTTGGCCGGCGCACCCCGTGAAGACATTGAAAAAGCGGCCAAAGATGCCTATGCGATGGACTTCATTGCCCAATTGCCCGAAGGCCTGGACACCCAGGTTGGGGAAAACGGCGTGCTGCTGTCCGGTGGCCAGCGCCAGCGCCTGGCGATTGCCCGGGCACTGTTGAAAAATGCTCCGCTGCTGATTCTCGATGAGGCGACTTCGGCACTCGATACCGAGTCCGAACGGCATATTCAGGCTGCCCTGGATCAGGTCATGAAAGGTCGCACCACGCTGGTCATCGCTCACCGCTTGTCGACCATCGAGAAGGCCGACCTGATCCTGGTCATGGATCAGGGGAAAATCGTCGAGCGCGGCACCCATGAACAACTGCTGGCGCAAAACGGCTACTACTCGCGCCTCAACGCGATGGGCCTCGACGCCCCGGCCGAAGACATCGCCTGATCCTGAAAGGGCGAGCCTGGCTCGCCCTTTCGCATACCCGGCGTGCAACGCGTCCGGTAATTTGTATCCAGACCTTTACGCTTCTTGACCAAACCGGAATAAATCTCGGCAACGTGCTTGTTAAGGTTCCTGAACGAACTTTGACTTGAATCGAGAGGGCCATCCCTTTCCCGCGGGTGTCTGCATGTTGCAACGTTATCTCTGGAAGCTGTTGCCCAAGCCGCAACGGGCTTTTCTGCTGGGGCGCCTGTCGGTCGTGGACCGTCAAGTGGTGAACAAGTCGATGTCGGCCAGCGTCAGTTTCCCCAAGCCCTTCGAACAGCGTTCCTGCCTGTTCATCCACGTCCCCAAATGTGCCGGCAGCAGTGTCTGTGCGGCCATGTTTGACGACTGGAGCCCGGGCCACTTGCCGTTGTACTGGTACGAGCAGCAATTTCCCGAGCAGTTTGCCGCCAGCTTCAAGTTCGCGTTCGTTCGCGATCCACTGGAAAGGGCCTACTCGGCCTACGCATTCCTGAGGGGCAATGCCTTGGGGAAACGGGATCACGCGGCGCAGAAACTGGTCAGCCACTACCGTGACTTTGATGACTTCGTCGGCCGCTGGCTGCACCCGGAAACGATCCAGCGACAGTTGCACTTCGCCGCGCAAACGGACTTCCTGACGGACTCCATGGGGCATCTGGCGCTGGATTTCGTCGGCTACCAAGAACACCTGGAGCGGGATTTCAGGCAGGTTTGCGAGCAATTGGGCTATCCGGTGGAACTGCCCCACGTGAACCGGTCGCAGCAGCGGCGCCCGATGCTGGCGCGCGAGTTCTGCACGGTACGCACCCGCAGGCTGGTACGGCGGGTCTATCAGCGTGATTACGAGACGCTAGGATATGAATGAAGCCGTGTCGTTGTCCCGCCACTCGATCAGGCCCTACCCGTTATTGCTATCGAGCGAGGACCGTGCGGCCCTCAAATCGCAGACACCACGCTGTCTTTGGTTGACGGGTTTGTCAGGGGCCGGCAAGTCAACCCTGGCCAACGCACTGGAGCTGCAACTCAATCAACAGGGGCTGCACACGTTTGTGCTCGATGGCGACAACCTGCGCGCCGGTCTGTGTCGTGACCTGGGGATGGGGGCTGAATGCCGTCGGGAAAATATCCGGCGCACTGCCGAGGTGGCGCGCCTGATGGTCGATGCGGGGTTGATTGTGATCGTCGCGGCGATCTCGCCGTTCCGGGCCGAACGCGAGGCGGCGCGTCGATTGTTTGCCGATGGAGACTTCATCGAGGTGTTTGTGAGCACGCCGTTTGCGGTTTGCGCGCAACGTGATTCCAAGGGTTTGTATCGGGCTGCCCGGGAAGGCCGGATCAAGGATTTTACCGGCATCGACAGTCCCTATGAGGCGCCGCTGCACGCGGAGTGCGAAATCGATACACAGGCGATGGAAATGAGCGAGGCGTGCTGTCGTCTGGCGGGTTTTCTGCTCAAAAAATGAGCAATAAAACCCGGCGAATCATCCGGTTGCAGCCACCGCACAAGCCGACACCAACCCTGTGTTAATATCGCGCCCCTGTTCATTCTGTATGTGGGTTGCACCATGAAGTTGTCCATGCCGCGATTCGATCAAGCCCCTGTCTTGGTAGTCGGCGATGTCATGCTCGACCGTTACTGGCATGGTGGTACCTCACGGATTTCTCCTGAGGCGCCGGTGCCGGTGGTCAAGGTCGATCACATCGAAGACCGCCCGGGCGGTGCTGCCAACGTTGCCTTGAACATTGCCGCCCTGGGGGCTCCGGCCTCGCTGGTCGGTGTAACCGGCGACGATGAAGCCGCCAACAGCCTGGTCAACAGCCTCAAGGGCGCCGGCGTGCGGGCCATCTTCCAGCGCATTGCGCACCAGCCGACCATCGTCAAGCTGCGGGTCATGAGCCGTCACCAGCAGCTGCTGCGCATCGACTTCGAAGAACCCTTCGCCACCGACGCGCTGGCGCTGGCCGCGCAGGTCGACGAGTTGCTCGAAGGCATCAAGGTGCTGGTGCTGTCCGACTACGGCAAAGGCGCGCTAAAAAACCATCAGGCGCTGATCCAGGCCGCCCGTGCCCGCGGCATTCCGGTGCTGGCCGATCCCAAGGGCAAGGATTTCTCGATCTACCGTGGTGCGAGCCTGATCACGCCAAACCTCAACGAATTCGAAACCATCGTCGGTGGTTGCGCCGATGAGCACGAATTGGTGAGCAAGGGCGCGCAGCTGATGCACGACCTGGACCTCGGTGCCTTGCTGGTGACCCGTGGCGAGCACGGCATGACCTTGCTGCGTCCGGATCATCCGGCGCTGCACTTGCCGGCCCGAGCCCGTGAAGTGTTCGACGTGACCGGTGCCGGCGACACAGTAATTTCCACCCTGGCGGCCGCGATTGCCGCTGGCGAAGAACTGCCCCACGCGGTGGCCCTGGCCAACCTGGCGGCAGGGATTGTGGTCGGCAAGCTCGGTACGGCTGCCATCAGTGCGCCGGAATTGCGTCGTGCGATTCAGCGCGAGGAGGGTTCCGAGCGCGGTGTGCTGGGCCTTGAGCAGCTGTTGCTGGCGGTCGATGATGCCCGCGCGCACAACGAACGGATCGTGTTCACCAACGGTTGTTTCGACATCCTGCACGCCGGTCACGTGACCTATCTGGAACAGGCGCGGGCCCAGGGCGATCGCCTGATCGTGGCGATCAATGACGATGCATCGGTCAGCCGCCTGAAGGGGCCGGGCCGTCCGATCAACAGCGTCGACCGGCGCATGGCGGTGCTGGCTGGTCTGGGTGCGGTGGACTGGGTCATCAGTTTCTCGGAAGGCACTCCAGAAAACCTGCTGAGCGCGGTCAAGCCGGACGTGCTGGTCAAGGGCGGCGACTACGGGATCGACCAGGTGGTCGGCGCGGACATCGTGACGGCCTACGGCGGTACCGTGAAAGTGCTGGGGCTGGTGGAAAACAGCTCGACCACGGCGATTGTCGAGAAGATCCGCAAGTCCTGATTGTGGCGTGGGTTTGTTGTGGCCAGGGGGGCTTGCCCCCTGGCCACAACAAACCCACTTGATCTTGCTATCGTGCCGCCTTGCGCGGCACGATTTTCTTCAGCAGCAATTTGGCCTTCCCGCGCAACCGCGCCAACCCTGAATCCTTCACCGGCGGGGTCAGACCCTGCTGCCTCACCCAGTCCTTCCAGCGAATTCGCTCATCGCGAACCAGCCAGCCTTCCTGTCGGGCGAAACTCTCGGCCAGATACAGTCCGCGCGTGCTGGCGGGGTACAGCTGATCCTTTTTCAAGGTGTAGAGCTCAGCCATTGGATGCCCGTCCTGCAAGGGCATCAAGTACAGATCGGGGCGCTTGCGGTCGAGGCGGGCAACGAGTTGATCACCCTCCAGTCGCTCATCGACATGGAACAGGCTCAGTGATTTGGCTTCCTTGGGAACGTCCAGGCGCAAGTCGTAAATCAGTTGCAGTGACGCCGTTGGCAAATGCACGTAAGCCCGCGGGCGCTCTATCAGCATCAGGTTGGCGCAACGTACCGGCCGCGCCGAGCCGGACAGTGGCGACAAGCGAAACGGCAGGGCTTCACGGTAATGCAGGGCGGCTGAGTAGGGCGCTGGCAGCCAGGTGTCATTGAATCGTCCACTGAGCCAGCCTTCCGGGGTTTCCAGCAGGCATTCTTCGGCTATCTCCTGGATCGCCGTGTGCAAGGGCAGGTTCAGTTCATGGGCCGGCACGTAACCGGAGATCAGCTTGAGCACCACATCGCCACGGTCCTGCCGGCGTTGGCGCACCAGCACCCAATAGTCGCGATTCTGCCAATGCAGGGTCAGGCGCACCGAAACCCCGAGGTTGGCCAGCTCCAGGGCAAACCGTTCGCTATCGCCGACCGTCACCGGCCGACGACGTTGCAGGGTCTGGGAGAAATTCAGCGGCCTGCCGACGCTCTGATAAGCCAGGCCTTCGGGGGTCGCTTCGACGAATAACGGCAGGGTCTTGAAGTTGCTCGGGTTCTTTCTGATGAGCGTACGCGACATGTCGGCTCCTGCTTAAGGCCGCGTGGGCGGCGTCAGTGGCTACGTAGGACCTGGGCAACGGTCGCGACATTGTGGGCGAGGTGCAGCGGATTGATGGTCCCGACAATAGCACTGGCAACACCCGGATGTTCAAACAACAACTCGAAACTGGCGCGCACCGGATCCACGCCCGGACTCAGGCATACATGACCACTGGCGAGGGCTTTTTTGACCAGAATGGCTTTGCCGTGTGCAGCAGCATAGTCAATGACGGCCTTCTCGTTTTGTTCGTTGAGATTGTAGGTGACCATCGCACAGTCGCCTTGCTCCAGCGCCTTCAAGCCGCCGTCGACGGTTTTGCCAGAAAAGCCGAAACCGCGAATCTTGCCTTCGGCCTTGAGCTTGGCGAGGGTGTCATAGGCTTCTCCGTCATTGAGGATCGCCAGGTCGTTACCATCGGAGTGCACCAGCACCAGGTCGATGAAGTCCGTTTCCAGGCGTTGCAGGCTACGTTCCACCGACATTCGAGTGTGTGCGGCGCTGAAGTCGTGACGGGACTGGCCGTCGGCAAACTCTTCGCCGACCTTGCTGACAATCACCCAGTCCTGGCGCTGACCACGCAGCAACGGGCCGAGGCGTTCTTCGCTGCGACCATAGGCCGGGGCGGTATCGATCAGATTGATGCCCTGGTCGCGGGCGAGCTTGAGCAGCATGCGCGCTTCATCGTCATCGGGAATCTGGAAGCCGTTGGGATACTTCACCCCTTGGTCGCGGCCCAGTTTCACCGTGCCCAGGCCCAGGGGAGAAACCAGCAGGCCGGTGCTGCCCAGCGGGCGATGCAAGTCGTGCAGGGTCGGTTGGCTCATGGCAGCAGTTGCTCCCAGGCGGGTACGCCCATCGGCGGCTTCGGCAATTCAGGCAGTGCTGCCGGGTGGCTTGGCTGGATACCGTCGCGGGTCAGGCTGGCGATCACGCGGTCGGCGAAGTCCGGTGCCAGGGCGAGTTTGGTCGGCCAGCCCACCAGCAGTCGGCCTTCCTCGGCCACAAAGGCGTTGTCGGGACGGGTCAGGCCTGATTGCAGCGGTTCGGCGCGATCCACGCGCAAGGTGGCCCATTGCACCGTGCTCAGGTCGATCCATGGCAGCAATTGGCCGAGTTCTTTCTGTGCGGTGGCGATCTGCTCGGCGGGCTCACGGGTCACGCCTTCGGATTCCGCGATATCGCCGCCCAGGTACCAGACCCACTGGCCATCCGCCGCCGGGTGCGTGGTCACAGTGATGCGCGGTTTGGTGCCGCCGCCCAGGCAGTGGGCGTACAGTGGTTTGAGGCTTGGACCCTTGGCGATGATCATGTGTAACGGGCGGCGCTGCATGGCGGGCTGGCTCAGGCCCAGCGATTCAAGCAATGCCGCGGTTCCGGCGCCGGCGCTCAGGACGATGCGCTGGGCACGGATCTCGCGCTCGTCCACCTTCAGGCCGACCAGCACGCCGCCTTCCAGCAGCGGCTCGATCTTTTGCCCGGCGAGCAAGCCATCGCCGGCCAGATCGGCCAGGCGCTGGATCAGGCTCGGCACATCGACCACCAGTTCCGCCAGGCGATAGACCTTGCCCTTGAAGCGCTTGTCTTGCAGGGCTGGCGGCAATTGTTCGCCCTTGACCTGATCGACGCGACCGCGCACGGCTTTGCTGGCAAAGAAACTGGTGAGGTTGCCGGCGAGGGTGCCGGGGGACCACAGGTAATGGGCTTCGGACAGCAGGCGCACGCCGGTCAGGTCCAGCTCGCCGTCACCGGCCAGGGCTTCACGCCAGCGGCGCGGCATGTCGGCGATGGCTTCCGAGGCGCCCGTCAGGGCGCCATGCAGCGCGTATTTGGCGCCGCCGTGGATGATGCCCTGGGACTTCACACTCTGCCCGCCGCCGAGGCTGGCGCTTTCCACCAGCACGGTCGAAAACCCCTGGCGACGCAGGCGCGCATTCAGCCAGAGGCCGGCGACACCAGCGCCGACAATCAGCACGTCGGTGGAAATAACGGATGGCATTCGGCGACCTCTGTGTTCAAAGCGAAGCCGCAAGTTTCAAGCTTCAAGCTTCAAGCTGCAAGCAAGAGTGGGAGAATATCCCTCTTGCAGCTTATGGCTTGCAGCTTGTAGCTGCTCTTAATGCCCGGCAGTTTTGGAGAACAGCTGGATGACCACAACACCCAGCACAATCAACGCCATCCCCAGTATCGCTGGCACGTCCAGCTTCTGCCCATAGACAAACAGCGCCGCGACGCTGACCATCACGATCCCCATGCCGGCCCACACGGCGTAAGCCACGCCCACCGGAACGCTGCGCACCACCAGGGTCAGCATCCAGAAGGCAATGCCGTAACCGACGATGACCAGCACCAGTGGCAGCGGGGTGCTGAGACCCTTGACGGCTTTCATCGAAACAGTGGCAATCACTTCGGCGCAGATGGCAATGGCCAGGTAGTAGTAGGCGGTCATGGGTCAATCCTCGTGTGAAGTGTTGCTCTCTGAGGTCGGCATTCTAGAGATTCGCCAGATGCGGTAAAGTCATTACCTATCTGCTTAGAAGATGGGTTGAGCCATGAACATGCAATGGGATCTGGAGCAGCTGCGGTTGTTTGTCAGCGTAGCGGAGCAGCGTTCGTTTTCTGCCGTGGCGCGGGATCAGCGCAAGGCGCAGTCGGCGGTCAGCAGTTCGATAGCGTTGCTGGAAGAAGACCTGGGTGTCAGCCTGTTCGACCGCAGCAGCGGCCGTCAGCCGAAACTCACTGAAGCCGGCACGGCTTTGCTGGACGAAGCGCGGGAAGTGTTGCGCCAATGCGAACGGCTCAATGGCCGGGCGCTGGCGATGATGCGCGGCCAGGAGGCACGACTGCGTGTGGCGCAGGATGAGGCGATGCCTTATCAACCGATCATCGAAAGCTTCGAGGCCCTGGCGGAAAAATTCCCCAGCCTTGAAGTGCAACTGACCAGCGCCGCCCAAGGCGATGTCGCGCGCAAGCTGGTGGAGCGGCGCGCCGATCTGGGGCTGCTGTTCTTTCACGATCAGATTCCCGAGGCACTTGAGCGGCGGGTGCTGGGCAGCGTGGAAATGGTCACGGTGTGCGGCAAGGATCATCCGTTGGCGCGCAAAGGCGCAGTGGACGGCCAACAACTGGCGCAACATCGGCAGTTGCTGATGTCCACGGAGTCGAGCATTTATCCCGGCAGTGATCCCGCCAGCCCACAGGTGTGGCGTGCCGACAGTTTCTATGTGATGGCCGAATGGCTGGTGCGTGGCCTTGGCTGGGCCTGGTTGCCGCGCCACGTGGTGCAGTACCCGACTTATCAGAACCAGATGGTCGAACTGGTCAGCGAATGGACCCCGCCGGCCCTGGTGGTGGAGCTGGTATGGCGCCGGGATGAGCCGCTCGGTCCGGCCGCGCGCTGGCTCGCCGAACGTTTTGCCGTGCACTTGCAGGCGATTGGCGAAAAAAGCCGATAAACTCCGCCGCCATGAATAGAACTCTCTACACCGCGCTGTTTTATCTGGGGCTGCCATTGGTAGCGATTCGGCTTTGGCTGCGCGCGCGCAAGGCGCCGGCATATGCCCGGCGCATCGGCGAGCGTTTTTCCTGCGGGATGCCGGCGATGGAACCGGGCGGCATCTGGGTGCACGCCGTGTCGGTGGGCGAAAGCATAGCGGCCGCACCGATGATCCGCGCCTTGCTGGCGCGTTATCCAGATCTGCCGATTACCGTGACCTGCATGACGCCGACCGGTTCGGAACGCATCCATGCACTGTTCGCCAATGAGTCGCGCATTCAGCACTGTTATCTGCCCTATGACCTGCCTTGCGCTGCCCGGCGTTTCCTTGATCGGGTCCAGCCGCAACTGGCGGTGATCATGGAAACCGAGCTGTGGCCCAACCATATCCATCAATGTGCCAAACGCGGGATTCCCGTGGCGTTGGCCAATGCGCGGCTGTCCGAGCGTTCGGCCAGGGGATACAGCCGGTTCCCCAAGCTGACCCAGCCGATGCTGGCCGAGATGAGCTTGTTCGCGGTGCAGACCGAAGCTGAGGCCAAGCGCTTCCATGAGCTGGGCGCGCGGGCGGAAACCGTCGAAGTGACCGGTTCGATCAAGTTCGACCTGACCATCGACCCGCAACTGCTGGCGCGCGCCGTTGAGCTGCGAGGGCAATGGCAGGCGCTGGAGCGACCGGTGTGGATCGCGGCCAGTACCCATGACGGCGAAGACGAGGTGGTGCTGGCGGCCCATCGTCAGTTGTTGGTCAATCACCCCGATGCTTTGTTGATTCTGGTGCCGCGTCATCCGGAACGCTTCAATTCGGTGTACGGGTTGTGCCAGCAACAAGGGTTTGCCACGGTCCGGCGTTCCAGCGGCGATGGGGTCAGCGCGAATACTTCAGTGCTGCTGGGCGACACCATGGGCGAGTTGCTGTTTCTCTACGCCTTGGCTGACAGTGCATTCGTCGGTGGCAGTCTGGTGCCGAATGGCGGGCATAACCTGCTGGAGCCGGCGGCCCTCGCTAAACCGGTGCTGAGCGGGCCGCATCTTTTCAACTTCCTCGAAATCGCCGCGCAGTTGCGCAGTGCCGGGGCGTTGCAGGAAGTGGAGGATGCCGAAGGGCTGGCGGTGGCGGTGCAGCGGCTGTTCGAACTGCCACGTGATGCGCAGCGCATGGCAGAGGCCGGGTTGAACGTGATGCGCGCCAATCAGGGCGCATTGCAGCGCTTGCTGGATGGGTTGGGGCGGTTGATCGAGCGTTAGACCGAGTTGTATTCATTCGCGAGCAGGCTCGCTCCCACACTCGAAACACTGTGGGAGCGAGCCTGCTCGCGAAGCTTTTGCTTTTACTGCTCCGGTCGCGCTTTTAACTGTTCCTCCGCAGCCTTGGCCAGATCCGGTGGCAGGAAGTCCTTGTCCGGGTTGTAGTTCGGATTGAGCCAGCGTGCCAGGACTTGCAGATCCCCAGGATTCAACGTACCGGCCTGTTGCTTCAAGCGCAGGTTGTCGAGGATGTAGTCGTAGCGGGTGTTGTTGTAGTCGCGCACCGAGGTGTAGAGCTGACGCTGCGCATCCAGCACGTCGACGATGTTTCGCGTACCCACCTGGTAGCCGATTTCAGTCGCTTCCACCGCGCTCTGGTTGGAGATGATCGATTGCTTGCGCGCCTGTACCTGCTCGACATCGGTGTTCACCGCGCGGTGCAGGTCGCGGGTGTTTTCCACGATCTGCCGGCGCAGGGATTCGCGTTGCTGCTCGGTCTGGTCCAGTTGTGCATACGATTGACGCACTTGGGAGTTGATCAAACCACCACTGTAGATCGGGATGTTCAGTTGCAGGCCAACGGTCGTTTGCTCGACGTTGCCACCGTATGGCAGGGGCTGGTTGTTCGGGTTGCTGAAGCCCAGTGCGTCGTTGTCGCCTTTCTCGTACTTGGCGATCGCGTCAACCGTTGGCAAGTGCCCGGACCTGCGTTGCTTGAGGGTTTGCTCGGCGGCGCTGACGGCATAGTTGCTGGCCAACAGATTGAGGTTCTGCCTGCCCGCGGTTTCGACCCAGGCCTTGGCGTCGTTCGGTACTGGCGGCAGGATCGGCAAGTTATGGCTGATGCCCCAGATCGAGTTGTACTGGCGGTTGGTCAGGGTGATCAAAGCTTCAAAGGCGTCGTCCACCTGGCGCTGCGCAACGATCCGGTTGGCGCGTGCGGTGTCGTAGCTGGCTTGTGAGTTCAATACGTCGGTCTTGTCCGAGAGACCGACATCGAAACGCTCGTTGGATTGATCGAGCTGGCGTTTGAACGCCGCTTCTTCGGCCTTGGTCGAGGCCAGGTTGTCCTGGGTGCGCAGCACGTTGAAATAGCTGTTAGCGGTTTGCAGGATCAGGTTTTGCTCGGTCGCCGAGAGTTGCAGGGCGGCCTGTTCGTTGACTTCCTTGGCGGCCTGGAACTGGAACCAGCGGTCAGCCCGGAACAGCGGCTGCGCCAAAGTGGCCTGGTAAGAATGAGCATCGCGGTTGGACGTGGCGGACGGCTGATCGAGATCCGTACGCACCTCGGAAATATTTGCGCCGCCCGAGAGGTTCGGCAGCAGCCCGGCGCGGGCCTGGGGTACGACTTCTTTCTGCGCGCCGTATTGGGCGATGGCAGCCGCCAGATCGGCGTTGTTGTTGACGGCTTCCTGATAAACGCTGACCAAGTCCGTCTTGGTCGATAAGGGCGCATCTGCTGCCCAGGCCATTCCGTTGGACGCACAAGACACGGCAAGGGCCAGTGAGAGTTTGCGCAGCATAGACGATCCCTAGAATTGATATTACAGAGGTAATTTGAGCGCCAAGGCTAAGGCCCCGCTTTGACAGCGTCAATGCCGGCTCAGCGTAGCGAGTGTAGTTGTGCAATTGGGCTGCAACAATCCTGATACTGCGTGTAATTACGCCATTCATCATGGTATTTGCCGTGGGGTTGGCGTTCTTTGCCAGTTGTGTCTAGACTGGCCGGGTTCTTGTCGGGGTGCCTTGCTATGAGGCTGAGATCGAATAATTTCGGATCCCGTTGAACCTGATCAGGTTAGCGCCTGCGTAGGGAACAAGATTTCTCGTCACCCGGCGAGTCCTCTTGTGCTTCGTCCGGGATGTTGTTCGACAATCGAACACCCCTCGAGCACTGAGCACAGCACAGCTGGTTTTCCCAGCGCCCGTGCGTCCATTCGTTTACAGGTTCGCTCCGACAAAAATCCACTGCCTGGATGTGTGTCTGGAGAGCCCGTGATGACTACAAAAGCAAAAATCGCCACCAACCTGAGTGACTCGGCCAAGGTCGATCAGCAATCGGTTCAGCCGTTTACCCGCTCGCAAAAAATCTATGTTCAGGGCACCCGCCCGGACATCCTCGTGCCGATGCGCGAAATCAGCCTCGACGTGACGCCGACCGACTTCGGCGGCGAGGTCAACGCACCGGTAGTGGTGTATGACACCTCGGGCCCGTACACCGACCCCAATGTCATCATCGATGTGCGCAAAGGCTTGGCCGATGTGCGTTCGCCGTGGATCGAATCCCGTGGCGATACTGAGCGCCTGAGCGGCCTGAGCTCGAATTTCGGCCAGGAGCGCCTTGCCGATCCGGAGCTGACCAAGCTGCGCTTTGCCCACGTCAACAACCCGCGCCGCGCCAAGCCGGGTGCCAACGTCAGCCAGATGCACTACGCGCGCCAAGGCATCATCACCGCCGAGATGGAATACGTCGCCATCCGCGAAAACATGAAGCTGGAAGTGGCCCGCGCCGCCGGCCTGCTGGACCAGCAGCACGCCGGCCACAGCTTCGGCGCCAGCGTGCCGAAAATCATCACCCCTGAATTCGTCCGTGACGAAATCGCCCGTGGCCGCGCGATCATTCCGGCCAACATCAACCACACCGAACTGGAACCGATGATCATCGGCCGTAACTTCCTGGTGAAGATCAACGGCAACATCGGCAACAGCGCGCTGGGTTCGTCCATCGAAGAAGAAGTGGCGAAACTGACCTGGGGCATTCGCTGGGGTTCGGACACGGTCATGGACCTGTCCACCGGCAAGCACATCCACGAAACCCGCGAGTGGATCATCCGTAACTCGCCGGTGCCGATCGGTACGGTGCCGATCTACCAGGCCCTGGAAAAAGTCGGCGGCGCGGCTGAAGACCTGACCTGGGAGCTGTTCCGCGACACGCTGATCGAGCAGGCCGAGCAGGGCGTCGACTACTTCACCATCCACGCCGGTGTGCTGTTGCGCTATGTGCCGATGACCGCCAAGCGCGTGACCGGCATCGTCTCCCGCGGCGGTTCGATCATGGCCAAGTGGTGCCTGGCGCACCACAAAGAGAACTTCCTCTACACCCATTTCGAAGACATCTGCGAAATCATGAAGGCCTACGACGTCAGCTTCTCGCTGGGCGATGGCCTGCGTCCGGGCTCGATTGCCGATGCCAACGACGAAGCGCAGTTCGGCGAACTGGAGACCCTCGGCGAGCTGACCAAGATTGCCTGGAAGCACGACGTGCAGTGCATGATCGAAGGCCCGGGCCACGTGCCGATGCAGTTGATCAAAGAGAACATGGACAAGCAGCTGGAGTGCTGCGACGAGGCGCCGTTCTACACCCTCGGCCCGCTGACCACCGACATCGCGCCGGGCTACGACCACATCACCTCCGGTATCGGTGCGGCGATGATCGGCTGGTTCGGTTGCGCCATGCTCTGCTACGTCACGCCGAAAGAACATTTGGGCCTGCCGAACAAGGATGACGTGAAGACCGGGATCATCACCTACAAGATCGCCGCGCATGCCGCCGATCTGGCGAAGGGTCACCCGGGCGCACAGATCCGCGACAATGCCTTGAGCAAGGCGCGTTTCGAGTTCCGCTGGGAAGACCAGTTCAACCTGGGCCTCGATCCGGACACCGCTCGTTCGTATCACGATGAAACCCTGCCGAAGGATTCGGCCAAGGTCGCGCACTTCTGCTCGATGTGCGGGCCGAAATTCTGCTCGATGAAGATCACTCAGGAAGTCCGTGAGTACGCGGCCAACCAACGGATCGAAGCGGTCGACGTGGACGTCGCCCAAGGTATGGCCGAACAGGCCGAGCGCTTCAAGCAGGAAGGCAGTCAGCTTTACCAGAAAGTTTGATCTGACCTGGGATTGACGGTGCCTTTGGTGCCGTCTTCGCGAGCAAACCCGCTCCCACATTTGATCTCCTGTGAACACAGATTTTGTGTATGACAGAGGCCAAATGTGGGAGCGGGCTTGCTCGCGAAAGCGCCAGTTCAGACACCGAAACTCCCAATAACAAAATGTGTCCCTCTGAGATAACACCTTGAGCATTCAACCCAGCACTTACTCCCCCGATATCGCGGTGCCGACCGACAAGCGTGTCTTCGGCGGTCGCGATCTGTTTTCCTTATGGTTCTCCCTCGGCATCGGCCTGATGGTGTTGCAGACCGGCGCATTGCTCGCGCCAGGCCTGGGCCTGTCCGGTTCGTTGCTGGCGATTTTTCTCGGCACCCTGGTCGGCGTTCTGCTGCTGGCGGCGGTCGGGGTGATCGGCAGTGACACCGGCCTGTCGTCGATGGCCGCGCTCAAGCTCAGCCTCGGTACCAAAGGCGCGAGCCTGCCGGCGGTGCTGAACCTGCTGCAACTGATCGGCTGGGGTTCGTTCGAAATCATCGTCATGCGCGATGCCGCCAGCCTGTTGGGCGCGAAGGCCTTCAGCGAAGGCAGCCTGCTGTCGAATCCATTGCTCTGGACGCTGTTCTTCGGCGCCTTGGCGACCCTGTTGGCAGTCAGCGGTCCGCTGACGTTCGTCCGGCAGATCCTGCGTAAATGGGGCATCTGGCTGCTGCTGGCCGCGTGCACATGGCTGACCTGGAACCTGTTCGCCAAGGCTGACCTGGCCGCGTTGTGGGCCCAGGCCGGTGACGGTTCGATGCCGTTCGCCGTGGGTTTCGACATCGCCATTGCCATGCCGCTGTCGTGGTTGCCGCTGATTGCCGACTACTCGCGCTTTGGCAAGCGGGCGAAAAACGTCTTCGGTGGCACCGCCATCGGTTTCTTCATCGGCAATTTCTGGCTGATGAGCCTGGGCGTGGCCTACACCCTGGCGTTCGCGCCGAGTGGTGAAGTCAATGCCTTGCTGCTGGCGCTGGCCGGTGCCGGCCTGGGGGTTCCGCTGCTGCTGATTCTTCTGGATGAATCGGAAAACGCCTTTGCCGATATTCACTCGGCGGCGGTGTCCAGCGGGATTCTGTTGCGCGCCAAAGTCGAGCACCTGGCCCTGGCCATCGGCGTCATCTGCACGCTGATTGCCTTGCTGGCACCGTTGGCCCAGTACCAGAACTTCCTGCTGCTGATCGGTTCGGTGTTTGCGCCGTTGTTCGGCGTGGTGCTGGTGGACCACTTCATTCTGCGCAAGCGCAGTGGTCAGGTGGCGTCAACCGCGTTGCGCTGGCCGGCGCTGCTCGCCTGGCTGGGCGGGGTCAGCACCTATCATTTGTTGGCCAACCTGTATCCGGATGTCGGTGCAACCCTGCCGGCACTGGTAGTGGCAGGGTTGCTCCAGCTAGTGCTGGGCCGGGCCTTCAGTTACGGCCGGGAAACAGCTCGGGCTTGATGATGCCGTTCAGGCGAGGGTAGGGGATCTTCAGTTCGACATGGCCCAGCGCGTAAGGCGCGATGGTGCTGGTTTCGTACTTGAGGATCACCCCACCGTAGGTCAGCGCCACGTTCTGGGTTTTCTGGAACGGCCAGCTCTTGACGAACTCAGGTTCCTGATCGAGTTTGGTGCTGATCAACCAGCTGTTGTGCGCCACCTGCGCCGCTTTCCAGAACGCTTCTTCCTGCCCCGGCACCAGCATGTCCGACAGCGTCAGCACTTTATGCTGCTGGCGCGAATAGTTGATGAAACCTCGACCTGGGGTGCCATGGGCACCGCCGGTGTCCAGGTAACTGGATAATTCGACGATCACCAAGCCGTCATGCTGCTCACGTACCTTTGCCTGTAAGTAGCTGCTGTTGCGCGGGCCGGCGGTGCGCAAAAACTCTTCGCGATAGGCCGCCAGGGTCGGGGCGACCGGCGCGTCGGGCGAGGTGCGGGTCATTTGCAGCAGGCGCTTTTCGATGATGCCGTCCAGTGCAGGCTCGTCCGGAAAGTGCAGGGTGTCGATGTTGACCAGCGGGCAATCCGGGTTGCTGCAACCGGGCTTGAGTTGCTCGGAGGCGTCGCGGGTGGTTTCCAGCGGCGTCCGGTAGTTGGGCTGGAACAGGCTCGCGCAAGCGCCCAGGGTCAGGGCGATAGCGGCCACGGAGGCGATTTTGAAAAGCGACATGAGCGTCCTTTCTGAAACAGGGGAAGGCAAAAAGTTACCGGCTTCGACTCTCAACAAAGCAGTCAGTTCGCCACTAAGCTAATTAGAGTGGGTTTCGCCCTCACCGTCTATCCCGCTGACGGGAAAGGGGCTGCATCAAACGTCACGGGCGCGTTAGGATGGCGCGAAGTCGAGGCCCAGGAAAAAAGCAACCTCGAACAGGATTTGCAGTAAAAGAGGATAGTCATGACGGATTTTGCCAACGCCATTCCGACCGCCGTTGATATCGTGCGGCGCGAAAAGTGCTACGAGGGCTTCTACAAACTCGAACGCGTGCACTTGCGCCACGAATTGTTCGCCGGGGGCATGAGCCGCGAGATCAATCGTGAAGTGTTCGTTCGCCATGACGCGGTATGCATGCTGCCTTACGATCCGCAGCGCGATGAAGTGGTGCTGATCGAGCAGTTTCGCGTCGGTGCCATGGGCAAGACCGACAACCCGTGGCTGATCGAACTGGTCGCTGGTCTGATCGACAAGGATGAAGTGCCGGAAGCAGTTGCCCACCGCGAGGCGCAGGAGGAAGCTGGGCTGGTAATCGGGGCGCTCTGGCCGATGCTCAAATACTTTCCATCGCCGGGCGGCAGCAACGAGTTCGTGCATTTGTACCTGGGGCGTTGTGACACCGCCGGGGTTGGCGGCCTGCATGGGCTGGAGGAAGAGGCAGAGGATATTCGCGTCACGGTCTGGGCTTTCGAAGATGCCCTGCAAGCCGTGCGCGACGGACGTATTGCCAACGCGGCGAGCATCATTGCCTTGCAATGGCTGGCTTTGAACCGCGTTGAAGTGAGGGGGCTATGGTCGTAAACAAGTTGCGCGATCGTTATCGGGTGGACCTGGTGGGGCTGCAAGCGTCCTGCGAGGCGAACTACGCACGCCTGATGCGACTGCTGCCGGACATGCGCAGCGAGCCTGCCGCGCGGCGCATCGCCGTGACCCATGGCGACCAGATGCTCGGTGTGCTGGCACTGGAGGTGCTGCTGACCTGTCCTTACACCACGACCCTGCAAGTGCGCCAGGAACACAGCCTGCCGTGGCTGCCGGTGCCGCAACTGGAAGTGCAGGTCTATCACGACGCGCGCATGGCCGAAGTGGTCAGCGCCGAACATGCACGACGCTTTCGCGGCATCTATCCTTACCCGAACGCCTCGATGCACCAGCCGGACGAAAAGGCCCAGCTGAACATGTTTCTGGGCGAATGGCTGAGCCATTGCCTGGCGCTGGGGCATGAGTACGAAGTCGTACGGTAATTGAGCAACGCAGTTGTGAACTGCGTCAGGTTCAACGATTTCCCCTTTCGATCGTCCCCCAGCATAATTGCGGCACTTACCCATCCCCGTGATCACGCCCTGGGAGAACGCCTTGCCGAGCGTATCCACATTGACCACCGCCGATCCGGCGTTGCTGGTGCAACTTTCCGACAGCCACCTGTTTGCCGAAGCGGACGGCGCGTTGCTGGGCATGAACACCCGCGATAGCCTGCAAAAGGTCATCGAACTGGTGCGCGCGCAACAGCCGCGGATTGACTTGATCCTGGCCACGGGTGATCTGTCCCAGGACGGGACGCTGGAGTCCTACCAGCAGTTTCGCGACATGACGCGCCAGCTCGATGCGCCGGCACGCTGGATTCCCGGTAATCACGATGAGCCGCAGATCATGGCCGAGGCGGCGGTGCAGAGCGCTTTGCTGGAACCTGTGGTGGATATCGGCAATTGGCGGGTCACGTTGCTCGATTCGGCGGTGCCAGGCTCGGTGCCGGGTTATTTGCAGGATGAACAGCTGCAGTTGCTCGCCCGCTCGTTGAGCGAAGCGCCGGAACGCCATCATCTGGTGTGCTTCCACCATCACCCGGTGCCCATCGGTTGTGCATGGATGGAGCCGATTGGCTTGCGCAATCCCGAGGCGCTGTTCGCCGTGCTGGACCGTTTCGAACAGGTGCGTGCAGTGTTGTGGGGGCATGTGCATCAGGAATTCGAGCAGATGCGCAATGGCGTGCGGTTGATTGCCTCGCCCTCGACTTGCATCCAGTTCGAGCCCGGCAGCGAGGATTTCAAGGTCGGGGAACAGGCACCGGGCTATCGCTGGTTGCGGCTTCTGCCCGACGGGCGGCTGGAAACCGGGGTGGAGCGGGTCACCGGGTTTGATTTCACTGTGGATTACGGTTCCAACGGCTACTGAAACACCCCCCTGTAGGAGCAGCCGGTCGACGCTCGATTGCTCGCGATTAACCTGAGAGCGCCGCGGGGCGCCAGGTTTTCACCGTTATCGTTGACGACCATCGCGAGCAAGCTCGCTCCTACAGTAAACTCCGCCTCTTTAGCCGACGCACAGGGAGCTCAAATGTCCGGTTCGATCCTATATATCCACGGCTTCAACAGCTCGCCGTTGTCGAAGAAGGCCTGTCAGTTGGTCGAGGTGATGGAGCGTCTGGGCCTGAGCGAACGCTTGCGCGTTCCGGCGTTGCACCACCACCCGCGCCAAGCTATCGAGCAACTGGAGCGGGCGATTGCCGAGCTTGGGCGGCCACTGCTGGTCGGCAGCTCGCTCGGCGGCTACTATGCCACTCACCTGGCCGAGCGCCTTGGCTTGAAAGCCCTGTTGATCAACCCTGCCGTCAGCCCGCACCGGATGTTCGACGGCTTTCTGGGGACGCAGAAAAACCTGTATACCGAAGAGACCTGGGAAATGACCCACGACCACGTGACGGCCCTGGCCGAACTGGAAGTGTCGGCGCCCCAGGATCCGCAGCGTTATCAGGTATGGTTGCAGACGGCTGACGAAACGCTGGATTATCGCCTCGCCCAGCAGTATTACCGGGCTTGTGCCTTGCGTATCCAGGCCGGAGGCGACCACAGTTTCCAGGGTTTTGCCGGGCAATTGCCGGCCATGTTGAGTTTTGCCGGCATTGGCGCCGATTTGTATCAGGCAATCGATTTCACCGCATTGTGAGCGATAGCCCCATGAATTCTTTTTTCACCGAACACTGACGACGAGACCCCATGGCCACTCCCAGCGCTAGCTCTTATAACGCAGACGCCATCGAAGTCCTCTCGGGCCTCGACCCGGTGCGCAAACGCCCCGGCATGTACACCGACACCAGTCGGCCGAACCACCTTGCCCAGGAAGTCATCGACAACAGTGTCGACGAAGCCTTGGCCGGGCATGCCACATCGGTGCAGGTAATCCTGCATGCCGACCATTCCCTGGAAGTCAGCGACGACGGCCGTGGCATGCCGGTGGACATTCACCCCGAGGAAGGTGTTTCGGGCGTCGAGTTGATCCTCACCAAGCTTCATGCTGGTGGTAAGTTTTCCAACAAGAACTACCAGTTCTCCGGCGGTCTGCACGGGGTGGGTATTTCCGTGGTCAACGCCTTGTCGACCGAAGTGCGGGTGCGTGTAAAACGTGACGGCAACGAATACCAGATGACCTTCAAGGATGGCTACAAGGCCACCGAGCTGGAAATCGTCGGCACTGTCGGCAAGCGCAATACCGGCACCAGCGTGTTCTTCGCGCCGGATCCGAAATACTTCGACTCCCCGAAATTCTCCATCAGCCGCCTCAAGCACGTACTCAAGGCCAAGGCTGTGTTATGCCCGGGGCTGCTGGTCAGCTTTGAAGACAAGGCCACCGGCGAGAAAGTCGAATGGCATTACGAAGACGGCCTGCGTTCCTACCTGGTGGATGCGGTCAGCGAATTCGAGCGCCTGCCGGACGAGCCGTTCTGCGGCAGCCTCGCCGGTAATAAAGAAGCGGTGGACTGGGCGCTGCTGTGGCTGCCCGAAGGTGGCGACGCGGTCCAGGAAAGCTACGTCAACCTGATCCCGACGGCCCAGGGCGGCACCCACGTCAATGGTCTGCGTCAGGGCCTGCTCGATGCGATGCGCGAGTTCTGCGAATTCCGCAGCCTGTTGCCGCGCGGCGTGAAGCTGGCGCCGGAAGACGTCTGGGAGCGCATTGCCTTTGTGTTGTCGATGAAGATGCAGGAACCGCAATTCTCCGGCCAGACCAAGGAGCGTCTGTCGTCCCGTGAAGCGGCGGCGTTCGTCTCCGGTGTGGTCAAGGATGCGTTCAGCCTGTGGCTCAATGCCAACCCGGAAACCGGCATGCTGCTGGCGGAACTGGCGATCAACAACGCCGGCCGTCGCCTCAAGGCCAGCAAGAAGGTCGAGCGCAAACGCATTACCCAAGGCCCGGCGCTGCCGGGCAAGCTGGCCGACTGTGCCGGACAGGACCCGATGCGTTCCGAACTATTCCTGGTGGAAGGTGATTCCGCCGGCGGCTCGGCCAAGCAAGCGCGGGACAAGGAATTCCAGGCGATCCTGCCGTTGCGCGGCAAGATTCTCAATACCTGGGAAGTCGACGGCAGCGAAGTGCTGGCCAGCCAGGAAGTGCACAACATCGCCGTGGCCATCGGCGTCGATCCGGGCGCGGCGGACATGAGCCAGCTGCGCTACGGCAAGATCTGCATCCTCGCCGACGCCGACTCCGACGGTCTGCACATCGCGACCTTGCTGTGCGCCTTGTTCGTCCAGCATTTCCGCCCATTGGTGGATGCCGGTCACGTCTACGTCGCGATGCCGCCGTTGTACCGCATCGATCTGGGCAAAGAGATCTACTACGCCCTCGATGAAGCCGAACGCGATGGCATCCTCGATCGTCTGGTGGCCGAGAAGAAGCGCGGCAAGCCGCAAGTCACCCGATTCAAGGGTCTGGGCGAAATGAACCCGCCGCAGCTGCGCGAGACCACCATGGACCCGAACACCCGGCGTCTGGTGCAGTTGACCCTGGAAGATTTCGAGGCTACCTCGGAAATGATGGACATGCTGCTGGCGAAGAAACGCGCCGGTGACCGCAAGACCTGGCTGGAGTCCAAGGGCAACCTGGCCGAGGTGCTGGGCTGATGCGTCTGGGCTTTGCCCTGGCCTGTGGGTTGCTGTTGACGTCGATCACGGTATCTGCCGAGCCGGCGCCACAGTTGCGCGTGTTGTCCGGGCATGTCATCGACGGCATGCGCGGCGGCAACCTGTCCGGGCTGGCGCAGTGCGGTAATGACCTGTGGGCGGTTTCCGACCGCGACGATAATCAGATCTACCGCCTCGATACCAGCGAATCTGCCTGGCAGGCCGAAACGGTGCACATTGACGTACCGCCGGTGCCTGTCAGCGGTTTGCCCTGGGGGCTGAAGTCTCGCGTCTGGGGGGCTTCTTTCGTGCGTGGCGGTGATCTGGACTTTGAAGGCATCACCTGCGACAGCGCCGGCAATCGCTACATCGTCAGCGAAGGCCATGCCGCTGTCTTGCAAGTGCCGCCAACGGGGCCTGCCGCCTGGCTGAAAATTTCGCCGATGCTGGTTCGCGAGGCACGGGCCAGAGGCCTGCTGTTGCAATTCAATGCGCTGTTCGAAGGGCTGGCGGTCAATCTGGCGGGCGATCAGATGTGGTTCGCCGCCGAGCGGCAAGGCCGGGGATTGCTGATGATCAAGCGCAAACAGACCCTGTGGGATTGCGACGGTGGCTGTGTGCTGCTGAGCGAGGCGGGCATGGAGATGCAGCCCGAGCAGTTTCCCCATGCCGAAGCCGTGCCGCGGGACTTCTCTGACCTGTCGCTGTTCAACGGCAAGCTGTTCACCCTTGAACGCAACGCCTACCAGATCTGCCGCCGGGATCCGCAGACGGCCAAGGTCGAGCGCTGCTGGTCGTACGCCGCCGAGTTGTTGCAGGAAAACCGTCGCTATTCACAGAACTACGGACTGGAAGAAGCGTTGATCGTGGATGCCGATGGCGCCTGGATCGGTGTCGACAATAACTTCGGCGCCCGCGCCGATGGCGAAGTCCGTCCGGTGGTCTGGCGCTTCGCTGCACCGGAAGGTGGCTGGAGTGCCAAGCCATGAGACAACAAACCCCGGGTCAGCGCATCGGCCGGGTGTTTATGGTGCTGGCCTGGTGTGCGGCGCTGTTTCTGGCCACGCGGTTTTTCGGCCAGTGGGAAGCGCGTCAGCAAAATCCGAATGTGGTGGTCAGCTCGGAGCAGGGCGAAGGTTTCATTGAGGTGAAACTGGTGAGCAATGTGCAGGGGCATTTTGTCGCCAGCGGCCAGATCAACGGCCAGCCGGTGGACTTCATGCTCGATACCGGGGCGACCGATGTATCGATTCCTCTGGACCTGGCCAAGCGTTTGAAGCTCGAAGAAGGATTCGGCGTGACCCTGAGCACGGCCAATGGCCTGAGCCAGGGCTATCGCACCCGTATTGAACGCCTGCAACTGGGCGACATCGTGCTGCGGGATGTACGCGCACTGGTGGCCCCGGGACTGCATGGCGATCAGGTGTTGCTCGGCATGAGCGCACTGAACAAACTTGAATTTACCCAGCGCGGTGGCACCATGCTGCTGCGCCAGACAACGAACCGATGAGGCCCGCATGAGCGACTCCCTTGATCTCAGCCTGGACGGTGTAGAACGCCGCTCGCTGGCTGACTTCACCGAAAATGCCTACCTCAACTACTCCATGTACGTGATCATGGACCGTGCCTTGCCGCATATCGGCGACGGCCTGAAACCGGTACAGCGCCGCATTATTTATGCGATGAGCGAGTTGGGGCTGGACGCCGATTCCAAGCACAAGAAGTCGGCGCGTACCGTCGGTGACGTGCTCGGCAAGTTCCACCCTCACGGCGACTCGGCCTGCTACGAAGCCATGGTGCTGATGGCCCAGCCGTTCAGCTATCGCTACACGCTGGTCGACGGCCAGGGAAACTGGGGTGCGCCGGATGATCCCAAGTCCTTCGCCGCCATGCGTTACACCGAAGCGCGGCTGTCGCGTTATTCCGAAGTGCTGCTCAGCGAGCTGGGCCAGGGCACGGCGGACTGGGGGCCGAACTTCGACGGCACGCTGGACGAGCCGCTGGTCTTGCCGGCCCGTCTGCCGAACATTCTGCTCAACGGCACCACCGGTATCGCCGTGGGCATGGCCACCGACGTTCCGCCGCACAACCTGCGGGAAGTCGCCACGGCGTGCGTGCGTTTGCTCGATGAGCCCAAGGCCACGGTCGAACAGCTTTGTGAACACATCCAGGGCCCGGACTACCCGACCGAAGCGGAAATCATCACCCCGCGCGCCGACCTGCTGAAAATCTACGAAACCGGTCGCGGTTCGGTGCGCATGCGCGCCGTGTATCACATCGAAGACGGCGACATCATCGTCACCGCGCTGCCGCATCAGGTCTCGGGCGCCAAGGTGCTGGAACAGATCGCCGCGATGATGCAGGCCAAACCGTCCAAGGCGCCGCAAATTGCCGACCTGCGTGACGAATCCGACCACGAAAACCCGTGCCGGATCGTGATCATTCCGGGTGCGCGGAAAAACTTCGACCACGATGCGCTGATGCAGCACCTGTTCGCCAGCACCGAGCTGGAGTCGAGCTACCGGGTCAACATCAACATCATCGGCCTGGACGGCAAGCCGCAGCTGAAAAACCTGCGGGCGCTGCTGGTCGAATGGCTGGAGTTCCGGGTGCAGACCGTGCGTCGTCGCCTGCAATTCCGCCTCGACAAGGTCGAGCGTCGCCTGCACCTGTTGGACGGTTTGTTGATTGCCTACCTCAACCTGGATGAAGTGATCCACATCATCCGTACCGAGGAGCAACCGAAAGCCGCGCTGATCGAGCGTTTCGCCTTGAGCGAAATCCAGGCCGACTACATCCTCGACACCCGTCTGCGTCAGTTGGCGCGACTGGAAGAGATGAAGCTGCGTGCCGAGCAGGATGAACTGCTCAAGGAACAAGCCAAGCTGCAAGCCCTGCTGAGCAGCGAAGCCAAGTTGAAAAAACTGGTGCGCAGCGAACTGATCAAGGACGCTGAAACCTACGGTGATGACCGTCGGTCGCCTATCGTCGAGCGCGCCGAAGCCAAGGCCCTGACCGAACATGATCTGCTGCCGAACGAGAAAGTGACGGTGGTGCTGTCGGAAAAAGGCTGGATTCGCTCCGCCAAAGGCCACGAGATCGACGCCACCGGGCTTTCCTACAAGGCCGGGGACGGTTTCAGGGCGCTGGCAGCCGGGCGCTCCAACCAGTTTGCCGTGTTCATCGACTCCACCGGCCGCAGTTATTCGGTGGCCGCCCACACCTTGCCGTCGGCCCGTGGCCAGGGCGAGCCGCTGACCGGTCGCCTGACGCCGCCGCCAGGGGCGAGTTTCGAATGCGTGCTGATGCCGGAAGACGATGCGCTGTATGTGATAGCCTCCGACGCCGGCTACGGCTTCGTGGTCAAGGGTGAAGACCTGCAGGCCAAGAACAAGGCGGGCAAGGCCCTGCTGAGCCTGCCGAACAACGCCAAAGTCATGTTGCCGCGCCCTGTGGCCGATCGTGAGCAGAACTGGCTGGCGTCGGTGACGACCGAAGGTCGCCTGCTGATCTTCAAAATCAGCGACCTGCCACAATTAGGTAAGGGCAAAGGCAACAAGATCATCGGGATTCCCGGTGAGCGAGTGGCCAGTCGTGAAGAGTATGTGACGGACATCGCCGTATTGCCGGACGGTGCAACACTGGTGTTGCAGGCCGGTAAACGTACCTTGTCACTGAAAGCGGACGACCTCGAACACTACAAGGGTGAACGTGGCCGTCGCGGCAATAAGTTGCCGCGTGGCTTCCAGCGGGTAGATGCGCTGCTCGTCGAAAACCTCAATTAGGCGACCTAGGGGGCGTTCTCGCCTAGTTTCCCCACCGCGCCGGGTCTGCTGTTGTGCAGGGCAAGGCGCGAGAAGCGAGGTTTGGTCATTCCAAATAAGCTTCGAGCAACACAGCCCTGCACAACAGCAGGCCCGGCCCTTCGGGTTGTGCCTTAAAGCGGGCCAGGCTGCGTTGGAGGCCTTGGAAAGGGAGCAACCATTACCGGCGGCCTCCGCCTTGCCTGGCCCGCTTTAAGGCGACAACGCGGTGGGGAAACTAGGCGAGAACGCCCCCTGGAAGCGCCGATCTACGAATTAACCCGTAGTTCGGCGCTTTGCGCTGGAGTCGGAACGCATATTCACGGATGATATGGCCTTTCAAGCGCCGGCATTGCCGCGCGTTCTTCATATTTGTTGAGTATTTTCACTGTGGTCAGCCTTTTAGCGATCACCTGGATGGGACGATGACTGCTCTGCGCCTTCCTTTTATTCTTTTGCTCGCCGGCGTTCTTGGCCTGGCGGGTTGCAGCGTTCACCAACCGGTGTCGTTGTATCAGCTGGACGCTGGAAGTCCGGTTCAGCCTGCACAGAACGCGGGCATGGCGGTATTGTTGGGGCCGGTCACCGTGGCCGACTACCTGCAACGCGAAACCCTGTTGCAGCGCCAGCCCGATGGCAGCCTGCAAGCCTCGACCGACGGTCGTTGGGCTGGCAGCCTTTCGTCGGATATCGATCAGTTGCTGCTGCGTCAGGTCGCAGGTCGCCTGGACAGCCAGCGCGTAGTGCTGGCCCCGGCAACAGTGGGCTTCACCCCGGACGTTCAGGTGCTGCTGACCATCACACGCCTGGATTCGGGTGAAAAACAACCGGCGGTCCTCGACGCGCAATGGCGCCTGATCGACCGTCGCGGGCAGGTCCGCGACAACCGCATCATCCATTTGCAGGAGCAGCATGCCGGTAGTACGGCGGCTCAGGTCCAGGCGCAGGGCGTATTGCTGCAACGCCTGGCCGAACAGCTGTCGGTGGCGCTCAAGCCGCTGGCCAATCAGCCGCCGATCGCCGACGTCCCGCGCAAGCCGGCAGCCAAGGCGGCAGCACCTGCGGTAGAACAGGAAAAGCAGCCGAAAATACCGATGGCCGCGCCTATTCGTACGGATATGGAAGTGTTCCGCTTCTAAGCCAGGATGGATTTGAAACAAAGCCCGCATTGATGCGGGTTTTGTTGTTTCTGCAGGTTGGAGATATCTGGCGTCAGTTCCGGCCTCTTCGTCGGAACGCCGCCCGGAGCAAGCCCGCTCCCACAATTATCTCTGTGAACACAGATCTTGTGTACGACCACGTCCCCTGTGGGAGCGGGCTTGCCCGCGAAGGCGTCATGACAGGCAACAAAAAAGCCCGCAGACGATCGCTCATCTGCGGGCTTCACTTGGCCGGGCCTAAGGCTTAAGCGCGACGCTCATGCATCCGCGCCAATTGCCTTTCCAGCATCGATGGATACGGCTCCATCAATCGTTCCACGCAGCATGCACCTTCAGGGCTGGCAATCGGACGGATCCGTGCGCGCTGGCGAATCAAGGCGTCGTCGCTGATCTTGCGCTCCACCAGCAGCAGGTTGCGGCTGTGTTGCGACAGGGCCAGGGCGTCCTGGGCGGGGTCGGTCAGCAGCAGGTCGATCTGGCTCAGGCCGAACAGTTCGTCGCCCAGGGTCAGGCCCAGCTGCAATTGCAGGGTGATGCCGCTGTCCGCGACTTCGATCTGCAACTGGTGGCCCAGGGCCCGCAGCAGCTCGCCACAGCAAATGGCGTTGGTCAGGTAGTCGTCGCCGCTGTCTTCGGTGTGGAACAGCATCAGCGTGCTGCCATCGTTCAGGGTCTCCACTTCGCCTTGATACAGCGAAGCGGCCTGGTCGAGGCAGTCGCGATAGCGTTCGAGCAGTTCTTCAAGACGCGCCCGCGGCAGGCGTCGCAGTTGCTCCTGGGAGCCCAGTTGCACTGCCAGCACCGCGCTGTGTTGCGGCACGCTCGGCGTGGCCTTGCGAATCACCGGTTGTGGGGTGCTGTCCAGCGACTCGTCGCGCAGATCGGCGAACGGGTCTTCATCATCATCGTTGTCTTCGACGGTGCTGACGATCTGCCGTGGCGCTGGCTTGAGCGCCGCTACCGGGCGGCTCTCGTCGAAACTCGGGTCGCGCAGGTTACGGACTTCGAAGGCCGGGTCGGTCTCGTCATCGACATCGTCGAATTCCGGCTCAGGTTCCGGCACAGGGGCGGGCTCCGGGGCGAAGTTGGCGTGGAGCTGACGCGCCAGGTCGCCGATTTCGTCCTGGCGGTCGGTGGCCGGGGTGTATTCATCGATATTGCGCAGCCACACCCGCAATTGCAGCAGCGGCGTGGAGAGATAACGCCCCATGCGCAGGCTCAGGGCCAGGGACAGGGCCAGCAGGATGGCGCTCAGAATGCCCATGCTTTGCAGGCTGATGGTCATCGGCTGCTGGAACTGGTCCATGTCCAGGCTGATGCGCAATTGCCCGGCAGTCACGTCCTGGAAGGTGATCTTGCTCTGGTACATGCCCTCGGCTTCGCCCAACAGGCCATGCTTGGGACGCTGGCCGGATTCGGCAAGGATGCGGTTGTCCGGGCTGTAGATGGCGGCGTGGGCCACCAGCTTGTTCTTGGTCAGGTTATTGAGCAGCACATTGAGGCTGAGGATGTCGTTGGACACCAACAGCTCGGTGGCCGAGGTGGCCGTCTGCGTGGTCAGGCTTTCGCCCAGCGCATCCGCCTGCTCGTGCATGGCCTGCTTGAACTGCAGGCCCATCACACCGGCATAGATGACCAGGGCCAGGGCGACCAGGATCACGTTATGGCTGGCGATGCGCAATGCAATCGGTACACGGCGGTGGCGCAGTGCCCGGAAGATCAGCAGGAAGAAGTTGTCGGTTTTTACTGGCGTGGGCCGGTTCACTTGAGCTCGGCTCTTTTGTCCGTGGAGTTGACGCGCAGTATAGCGACAGGCCCTAGGCCGTCAAAGCGCTCACGGTGCCCGATGGTCACTGAAAGTGGGTAG
Source organism: Pseudomonas sp. GL_091 (assembly GCF_057837725.1). NCBI lineage: Bacteria > Pseudomonadati > Pseudomonadota > Gammaproteobacteria > Pseudomonadales > Pseudomonadaceae > Pseudomonas > Pseudomonas sp. GL_091. The sequence continues at coordinate 536,349 of NZ_CM174451.1, forward strand.
AATGCGGTTTTTTTCCACCTGCGGGGGTGCGCCTTGCGCGAAATCGTCCTGATAAACATCACGGGAGTCGACCGTCCGGGTCTGACTGCGGCCATTACCGGCGTTCTGGCCCAGGGTGGTGTGAACATTCTCGACATCGGTCAGGCGGTGATCCACGACACCTTGTCGTTCGGCATCCTGGTTGAAATTCCCGACACCGAGCAAGGCAAGTCTGTGCTCAAGGACATCCTGTTCAAGGGTTACGAGCTCGATCAACAGGTCCGTTTCACACCGGTGTCCGAAGTGGATTACCAGCAGTGGGTCGGTAACCAGGGTAAAAAGCGCCACATCGTGACCCTGTTGACCCGCAAGGTGACAGCCGGGCAGTTGCAGGCCGTGAGCTCGATCACCGCTAAATATGGCCTGAACATCGACCACATCGATCGTCTGTCCGGGCGCATGCCGCTGGACACGCCGGCCGACAAGGGCAAGGGCTGCATCGAGTTTTCCGTGCGCGGCGAAGCGGCTGATCCGCAGGCGTTGCGTGCCGAATTCCTCAGCGTCGCCCAGGAACTGAACGTCGACATTGCCTTCCAGGAAGATTCGCTGTTCCGTCGCAACCGTCGCCTGGCGGTGTTCGACATGGACTCAACGCTGATCGAAGCCGAAGTGATCGACGAACTGGCCAAGGCGGCTGGCGTGGGTGACAAGGTGTCGGAAATCACCGAGCGGGCGATGGCCGGTGAACTGGATTTCCGCGCCAGCTTCAAGGAGCGCCTGGCCTTGCTCAAAGGTCTGGACGTCAATGTGCTGGATTCCATCGGCGCCTCGCTGCGCCTGACCGAAGGTGCTGAAACCCTGTTCGCCGAACTCAAGCGCCTAGGCTACAAGACCGCGATTCTGTCGGGCGGCTTCACTTACTTTGCCAAGCAATTGCAGGCAAAGCTGGGTATCGACTACGTGTTCGCCAACGAACTGGAAGTGGTCGACGGCAAAGTCACCGGCGTCGCGGTCGAGCCGATTGTCGATGCGCAGCGCAAGGCGGATTTGCTGAAGGAACTGGCACACAAGGAAGGCTTGCGCCTGGAGCAGACTATTGCGGTCGGTGACGGTGCCAATGACTTGCCGATGCTGGCGATTGCCGGGTTGGGCGTGGCGTTCCGCGCCAAGCCGCTGGTGAAGCAGTCGGCCAAGCAGGCGATTTCGACGCTGGGCCTGGATGGCGTGCTGTACCTGCTGGGCTTCCGCGATCGCGACGGCCAGCTTTAAATCAAACTGTAGGAGCGAGCTTGCTCGCGATGAACATAAGGGCGACGCGTGCATACAGAATGCGCGCGTTATCGTTAACGTCCATCGCGAGCGAGCTCGCTCCTACAGTTATGTACGACGGTCAGGCCTTCGGCAGGCCCATGCCCTGGCCCATCTGCACCGCAGTACCGGCGGTCATTTCTTCAGCCCACTTCACCTGATCCGGCCCGAACAGCACGACGGCGGTCGACCCCAGTTTGAAACGACCCAGTTCCGCACCTTTTTCCAGGTGGATCGGCGCGCGTGCGGCTTCATCGTAGCGGAAGGTTTTCAGCTCGCGTTTCGGCGGCGTAACCAGACCGGCCCACACGGTTTCAATCGATGCCACGATCATTGCGCCCACCAGCACCACGGCCATCGGCCCGCGCTCGGTGTCGAAAATGCACGCCACGCGCTCGTTGCGGGCGAACAGTTCCGGAACGTTTTCAGCGGTGGTCTGGTTGACCGAGAACAGACGACCCGGGATGTAGACCATCTCGCGCAGGGTGCCGGCCAGTGGCATGTGCACGCGGTGGTAGTCCTTCGGCGACAGGTAGATGGTCGCGAAGTCACCACCCATGAACGGCGCAGCGTTTGCCGCATCGCCACCCAACAGTTCCAACACGCTGAAGCTGTGGCCCTTGGCCTGGAATACGCGGCCATGCTCGATCGGGCCGAGTTGGCTGATCGCGCCGTCGGCCGGGCTAAGGACCGCTCCCGGGGTCTCGTCCAACGGACGGGCACCGTCTTTCAGTGCGCGGGTGAAGAACGCGTTGAAGTGCTCGTAGGCGGTCAGGTCTTCGACCAGCGCCAGGGACATGTCCACCTGATAACGCTTGGCGAACCAGGTGGTAAAGGCATTCTTGAACCAGCGCACGCGGCATTCGGCAATGCAGCCGGCCAGTCGCGAGAGCAAGTTGTGGGGCAGCAGGTACTGGCCGAGGAGAAACAGACGCTTGTTCATTAACGGTCCTTAAAAATCTTAAATTTCTACCGGGGTATCGGGATGGTTGCCCCATTCGCCCCAGGAGCCGGCGTAGCCTTTGACCCGCGGATAACCGAGAGCCTTGGCCACCAGATAGGTGAAGCCAGAACGATGATGGGTCTGGCAGTGGGTAATCACTTCTTTGTCTTTGCTGATCCCGAGTTGTTCGAGGATCTGCGGCATGTCGGTGCGGATGCGCAGCTGGCGCGTCTGATCCATGCCGGCGGTCCATTCGAAATTGACCGCGCCGGGAATGTGCCCGCCCTTGGCTGCCAGGACTTTCTCTCCGGAGTACTCCAGCGGCCCGCGTGCATCCCAGATCGCCAGGTCGGCGGCGCCGAGACGGCTTTGCAGGTATTCGCGGGTAGCGGTGGGTTCGTCGTGCAAGGTCAGTGAAACCGGGCCACCCACGGGTGGCGGGATCTGGATCGACATGGGCGAACCTTCTGCCAGCCAGGCCGGCAGGCCACCGTCGACATAGTGGTACTTGCTGTGGCCGATGACATCCAGCAGCCAGATGAAGCGCCCGGCCCAACCGCCGCCTTCGTCGTCATACACCACGTAGACCGCGTCGGGGTTGTGTCCCAGCTCACCAAACAGCGTTTCGAGTGCTGCCAGCGGGGGCATCAGTCCAGGGGCGGGGGGCTGGCCGAGCTGCGTGCGCTTCGGATCGACAAAGCGCGCGCCGGGAATGTGCCCTTCGGCGTAGCGGGCGGCACTGGTCAAATCCACCAGAATCAGTTCGCGGGCGTCGAGGCGAGGGAGCAAGTCGCTCGGCTCGATCACCAGCGGCAAGCCAGAGAAGTCAGACATGTGAGGTCTCCAGAGCACAAAAGGGAGGATTGTAACGCAGCTTATTGGCCTCGGTGGCTAAAGCTGTGCAGGGCTTTCTCGATGCACTGCGCGGTTTTGCCGAAGGCCTGTACGGAAATTTCCGAAAACGGCCCGCCGCCTTGATCCGCCACGACGATCATGATGACCTTTCCATTGTTGACCAGCGAACGCAGCAGCAAGTGTTCGCCGCTGAACTGTGAGCGCAGGCTGTTGGGCAGCAGGGCCGAGAATTGCGCGTTGTTGGCTGGCGTCAGGCGCACCTGGGCCTGCTGCGCGAGCAGGCGCTGCAACACGTTGCTCTGGCTGACCACGAAGTTCAACCCGGCCGCTTCCTTCGGCAGACCGGCCGTCTGGTGCACGCGCAGGTTGGCGTGGGTGCGGTCGGCCATCAGGATCATCACCCGACGCATGCCGCAGGCCACGAGGGCGTCCCGGGCGGCGATGGTCAAGTGCATGGCGTTGGTGAAGCGACTCGGCTCGACCAGCAATTCGGCGCATTGCTTGCGCCACTTCGCCAGGTCTTCGGCGGTGGGTGCCGCTGCCGGTAGCAAACCGGCATGGATACGGTTCAAGCCCCACGGCCAGATCAGCGACTCGGCGGGGTGCCAGAGGTCGGGCATGGCATGTTGGCGTGCGCTGTTGGCGGCTTGCTGGTGCAATTGCTGCTGCACCTCGCCCATCGGCATTTGCAGGTAAAGGCTGGTCAGGTACTGCCAGCGCTCACTGTGCGGGCTGTCCCAAGCGTGTTGCGCCGACAGCGCCAGCCCATTGGCCAGCAGCACCGTATTGGCCGGCTGATTGAGCCAGCGACGCAGGGTCGGATCGTCATCGAGGCGATTCTGCTGGCGCAGTGGATGCTCGCTGTCTCGGGCGATGCGCAGGACTTTCACCAGTTCGCGCTGTTCAGTGAGCAACATTCGATAGCCCTGCTGCACCCAGATCGGCAAGCGCCAGATCTCCACCAGTGTCTGGCCGATGTCCAGCAGGCGCACACCAAACAGTTGCTGTTCGACTTTGCGTGCCGACTCACCTTTATGGATGACCCGCAGCTCCCAGTCTTCGAGCAGTTCTGGATGGGTCAGCGCCAATGGCCACAGCGGCGAAAGAAACAGCAGGCTGCCCCAGTGGATGTCCTGCCACAGGCGCGCCAGGCGACTGGCAAAAAAGCCGTTGGCCTGTTGCGTGGCGTGCTGGCTGATCATCTGCAACTGACGCAGGGCTTTGGGAATCTCGGACTGGGGTTCGGCGGGCAGGCGCGCGAGCAGCTCTTCGGTGCGCTTCAGGCCGAGGCGGTTGATCGCAATTTCAAGGTTTTCCGCAGGCTCGGTCATGCTGCCATGGGTATGCCGGTTGGCTTCGCGAATCACGCTCAAGGCCAGGGCTGGACTGCCTTGCATCAAGTCAGCGATGTCGCGCAGCGAGCTGCGATTGTCGCCGATGGCCTTGCAGACCCGGTCGTGGCTGGCTTGCGGAACCGGCAGGCGTACGCCATCGAGAAGCTTGACCCAGCCTTCGAGAGTGGTCGGTTTCGGGGGTGGAACGTTCGTTTCGTTAACCATGGTGGGAGGCGATCATCGTCAACATTACCTATGCCCGGATGGGGTCAAATCAGTTTTTCGCCTGAACTGGCTATAGTCTGGCGCAGTTTTGCCGATAAGGAGAAGAAGAGATTTTTTAACTTCCGAATATGACCTTGAACCCGACTCAGTAAGTGCTCTCCTAACCTATGGCTAAAATTATCGGCATCATCGTCGTATTCGCGAGCGTGCTCGGCGGATACGTGCTTTCCCACGGCAAGATTGCCGCCCTGATCCAGCCTTTCGAGGTCATGATCATCGGCGGTGCGGCCCTCGGCGCATTTTTGCAGGCTAACCCCGGCTACATGACGATGCACGTGCTCAAGAAGTCCCTGGGCATGTTCGGTTCGCGTTTCAACCACGGCTTCTATCTGGAAGTGCTGGGCCTGATCTACGAGATCCTCAACAAGAGCCGCCGCGAAGGCATGATGGCCATCGAAGGCGACATCGAGGATGCTGCCGCGAGCCCGATCTTCGCCAAGTACCCGACCGTTCTCAAGGACGAGCGCATGACCGCGTTCATCTGCGATTACCTGCGCATCATGTCCTCCGGCAACATGGCCCCGCACGAGCTGGAAGGCTTGTTCGACATGGAACTGTTCAGCCTCAAGGAAGACCTGGAGCACCCATCCCACGCCGTCAACGGCATTGCCGACGCCATGCCCGGTTTCGGTATCGTCGCGGCGGTACTGGGGATCGTGGTGACCATGGCTTCGCTGGGTGAGGGCGATCAGAAATCCATCGGCCTGCACGTGGGTGCGGCACTGGTGGGTACCTTCTTCGGTATTCTCGCCGCCTACGGCTTCTTCGGCCCGCTGGCCCATTCCCTGGCCCACGATGCCAAGGAAGAACTGAATGTCTACGAAGCCATCAAGGCCTCGCTGGTGGCTTCGGCTTCCGGCATGCCGCCATCGCTGGCCGTGGAGTTCGGGCGCAAGGTCCTGTACCCGGCGCACCGTCCAAGCTTCGCCGAGCTGGAACAAGCGGTTCGCGGTCGTTAGTGCTTTGTTTCGCAAATACGTTCCTTTTTTGGCAAGTGACTGTTGTTGCCAGACAAGGCGCCGCGACGAGTCATAGCCCGCTATGGCGAGGAGCGGCAACGCGGTATGGCGACAACAGGCACTGCCAAAAAGGAACAGTATTTGTGAGACAGAGCACTTAGGTCATGGAAAATAACCAGCCGATAATCATCAAGCGCGTCAAGCGCATCGCCGGCGGGCATCACGGGGGCGCGTGGAAAATCGCCTTCGCCGACTTCGCCACGGCGATGATGGCGTTCTTTCTGGTGTTGTGGCTGCTGTCCACCGCCACGCCGGAACAGAAGATTGCCATCGCCGGTTACTTCAAGGACCCGATCGGCTTTTCCGAAAGCGGTACGCCATACATCATCGATCTGGGCGGCACGCCGACCCTGGCGCCGGAAAACACCCTCAACCCCGAGGTGAAGTCCCAGCCGCAGCCGGACAAGGTCACCATCGATACCGACCAGGTCGAAGGCATGGCCGAGCAGGTCGAGAAAGAACGCCTCGAACTGTTGCTGCAAGAGCTGCAGAACAAGGTCGAAGAAAACCCGCAGCTGCAGAAGTTCAAGGATCAGATCCTGTTCGAAATCACGCCGGACGGCCTGCGTATCCAGATCATGGACGCGGAAAACCGCCCGATGTTCGACTCGGGTTCAGCCCGTCTGAAGCCGTATTTCGAAGACATCCTGCTGGCCATGGCCGACACCATCAAGGCGGTGCCAAACAAGATCAGCATCAGCGGCCACACCGATGCCAAGCCGTACACCGGCACCGGTGATTTCGGTAACTGGGAGCTTTCGGCAAACCGTGCCAACGCAGCTCGGCGTGCGCTGGTAGCGGGCAGCTATCCGGATGCACAGGTGGCGCGTGTGGTCGGCTATGCCTCGTCGGCTTTGTTCGATCGCGAGCATCCGTTCAACCCGGTTAACCGCCGTATCGACATCGTGGTGCTGACCAAGAAAGCCCAGCGTGCAATCGAAGGTTCGCAAGGTGCGGAACCTGCTCCTGATGCGCCGCAAGGTTCGGCTGCTCCGGAAGCTGCACCGGCTGCACCGGTCGATCTGAACGCGTTGCCTGCGGACAAGGAGCCGCTGCCGGCTCACGAACTGCGTGAGCGTCTGAACTTGTTTGATGACCCGGCGCCGAAACCGGGTGAGCCAGCCAAACCGGCTGAACCGCCCAAGCAGTGACCGACAAAAAAGCCGACAGCGATGTCGGCTTTTTTGTGTTTGTAAGAATGAATTCAGATCCGCTGCATTGCGAGAAAACTCAAGGAATGAGGTTTGGTCTGAGAATTGTGTAGGACGGGTCTGAGACCCGTAAACCGGGTTTTACTTCGCTTGGGGCCTCGGTACAGTTCGCCTGTCGCCGACGAATCGGTGATCGACTTTAGCCGGTCGTTTGAGAGGAATGCACAAGCGCCCGTATAATCGCGGCGCTTTTTGCTGCCTGACATATGTCTATGGTGGCTGTGCGTGGGACGCCTTCGGGTCTACCGGGTTCGTGCGCCCAGCATGGGCGCAATCTTGTGGGTGCAAGTCCCACCGTAAGTTGACCACAGCAAACGAAGTGAAGCGCAACTGCATGAGGGTGACCGAGTGTGGGGAGGAAGCGTGGAGCGAAGCCGCGAGCTGATGTACAAAAATCGAATATGAGGCGAAGTCGGCCAGGGCGAGCGGGCGAATAACCGCGAAGCTCTAGTGGTCAAAAGGGCGACGACGTAGATTCGGCAGTTGTGCGGTGAAGGATTGCGTTCTTACCTGGGGAGATCTCGCCTAGCGCCTGAAAGGGCGACGGCGCAAGCCGGAGCGAGAAGTCAGCAGAGGCCGTAGTAGTCTTTTTTTTTTTTAAGACGAAGGGCCGAACGAGAGAGAGCGTAGTAGGCCACCTTGATGCGACACGACCGGAAGTCAGATGCCTGCCAAACGCGGGGCGGATGCGGAGAAAGAGCGGTGAAGCCGTGAATCTCCCTGTCAGCGACGAGGCATGTTGCCCGCAAGGTGATACCGAAAGCGCAGGGCAAGGGTTGCTGCAATGCGCCTTTGCGAGAGAAAACCTGCAACAAGCGTGGAAGCGAGTCAAAGCCAATAAAGGTGCAGCGGGTGTCGACGGTCTGGACATTGATCAGACAGCTCAACATTTGCTGACAGAGTGGGCTGGGATTCGCCAACAATTGTTGTCAGGGGCGTATCGGCCCAGCCCGGTACGCCAAGTGGTCATCCCAAAACCCGACGGCGGCGAACGCGAGCTGGGTATCCCGACGGTCACCGACCGCCTTATCCAGCAAGCACTACTGCAAGTTTTGCAGCCTCTACTTGATCCTACCTTCAGTGAACACAGCTACGGTTTTCGTCCGGGTCGTAATGCTCACAGCGCGATTCTCGCGGCACAGCACTATGTATCCTCGGGCCGGCAAATCGTGGTGGATGTGGATCTTGAAAAGTTCTTTGATCGAGTCGATCACGACATTCTGATTGATCGTTTAAGCAAACGGATTGCAGAGCAGCCGGTTATCCGGCTGATCCGGGCTTATCTGGACGCCGGAACGATGAAGGATGGCGCGGTTGAAAAGCGCCGTTGCGGGGCGCCGCAAGGCGGCCCGTTATCGCCCTTATTGGCGAACGTGCTGCTGGACGAAGTGGATCGTGAGCTCGAACGCCGAGGGCATTGCTTTGTGCGCTATGCCGACGATGCGAACGTTTATGTTTGCAGCCAAAAGGCAGGCGAGCGAGTAATGGCATTACTCCGGCGCCTGTATGAAAAGCTGCACTTGAGCGTCAACGAGAGCAAAAGTGCAGTGGCGAGTGCGTTTGGCCGCAAGTTTCTGGGCTACGAGTTCTGGTCCAGAAGAGGCGAAGTCAGGCGCGCGGTTTCATACAAAGCACAGAAGCAGTTCAAGCAGCGAATCCGCCAGCTTACCCGGCGCAACTGCGGCCGCAGTATGCAGCGGGTTGTCGATGACCTTCGCCGGTATCTGTTGGGTTGGAAAGCGAACTTCAGTCTGTCGCAAACTCCGAAAATCCTGCGTTTGCTGGAGGAATGGATACGGCACCGACTAAGGGCTATTCAACTGAAACAATGGAAACGCGGAACGACGGCTTTCACAAAGCTGCAGGCGCTGGGCGCCAATAGGGATGATGCACAAAGAGCAGTGGGAAACACCCGCCGCTGGTGGCGTACTAGCTGTCTTGGGTTGAATCGGGTGCTGAATCTGGCTTGGTTTGACCGCCTGGGATTGCCGCGTCTGTCCTGACCTCAATCTCTCGAACCGCCCGGTGCGGACCCGCATGCCGGGTGGTGTGGCAGGGGAACGGCAAGGCCGTCCCCTATGCCGATCTCTGACCGGTCGGCTAACCCGCGTACAGCTGCCACCCCATTCGATTAGCCGCGAAAAGGGTGGGAGTTTCATCTTTCAGACGGAATTCAAACCATGTCCCAATTTCACCCGCTCCAAAGCAACTTCAGCGTCGGGAGCACGCTGTACATCGACACTGAAGCTCGAGCTTCCGATCTTCTTGAAACCGCCACCCACCGAATCAAGGCCGCACGCAACCTGCTCAACAGTGTCACCTGCCTGTGCGTGAAAGATGCTGAGGGTCACGATTTGGAACATTTCGCCAATGCTGCGCACATACTGATACAGGAGGGCTGTGACGCGTTGGATGCGCTGGGCTGGAAGCTAGAAAAGACCGCACGCTGAAAATAGGAAAGCCGCAATGTTCGCGGCTTTTTTGTCACACATTTGAGGCTATGCGGTCGGAAATCTGCCCTTCACTATCAGACAGATATTTACTGTCGCAAAGCTTTCGAGATCGACGCCCTCTGACTGCCCCGGGATTTGCCATGGACAATCAATCACTACCACTGCTGCAACAGCGTTTCGACGCGCTGGTACATCGCGTGCCTGATGAAAGCATTGAATTCTGGTTCGCTCGCGAGTTGCAAGCCCCCTTGGGTTACGCACGCTGGGATAATTTTTTGACCGCCATCAGGCGTGCCATAGCCTCTTGTGAAGCTACAGGTGTGGAGGTTTCCGATCATTTTCGTGACGTCACGAAAATGATCGAGGTGGGCAAAGGTGGTAAGCGTCCTGTCGAAGATTTCATGCTCACTCGTTATGCCTGTTACTTGATTGCCCAGAATGGAGACCCGCGTAAACAACAGATCGCATTTGCTCAGAGTTACTTCGCGCTCCAAACGCGCAAGCAAGAGTTGATCGAGGACCGAATGCGCTTACAAGCCCGCTTCGATGCTCGAGATCGGTTGCGTGAGTCGGAGAAAGAGCTTTCGCAGAACATCTACGAACGTGGTGTAGATGATGAAGGATTTGCCCGTATACGCTCCCGAGGAGATGCAGCATTGTTCGGCGGCAAGACCACGCAGGCGATGAAGGACACGTATGGCATCGTTAAGAGCCGTCCATTGGCTGATTTTTTACCAACGCTGACTATTGCTGCCAAAAACCTGGCTAATGAGATAACTAATCACAACGTGCTACAGGTGGACTTGCAAGGCGAGCCGGCCATTGCCAAGGAGCATGTCCAGAATAATTTGAGCGTCCGAGATATGTTGGAACAGCGCGGCATCAAGCCCGAGGAGCTTCCCGCTGAAGAGGACATAAGAAAGCTTGAACGTCGCGTGAAATCCGAAGAGAAAAATCTTGCGAAACAGGCGACCAAGCTTCCTGCAGATGATTCAACCGATGGTTGAGTTTGAGTCTTACCAGACTAACTGAATTGGCAATAGTGAATCGATTCCCTCGGGTGTCGAGTGATTGGTCTGCATGACCCACAAAAAAGCCGACAGCGATGTCGGCTTTTTTGTCGGCGTTTTCTACGTTAAAAGCCGCGGGTGATTCGGGATTTGAGATCGGCGTGAAAGCGATCCGCATTGGATTTGTTGACGCTGCGCGCCGACTCGCTGCCGGTCACTGATTCCAGTGACATCGAGCGCTTGAGTGTCGCTTCGTTGCGATAGGCATCGATAAAGAAGTCGATGTCCCGGTCGCTGATCAGCTTCGGCCATTTATCTAGGTACAACGGCAGCTCTGTCGGGCCGGTCTTGAACGAGCAGATACGCCGATTAGTGATAGTCGCCTCGCCGATTTCGAACGGCACCCACCAGGACAGCGCGGTTTTCTCCGACACCACCGCCAGCAGGTGCGTGCATTCGCTGATGTTGCGGGTGATCACCCCGGTGATGTCATCGGTGGTCTGGGATTCGATATCCAGTACGTCGAGGTAGGTCTTGATATTGGCCTGGATCAGGCGCCCGTTGATTTTGACCGCGTGGGCGCGATCCATGTGGCGGTAGCTGATAAACACTGGCATCAGAAATGTCCCTTGATCGCGAGTTCGCGGTAATAGGCGCCGAGGGCGGTGAGGCGGCAGCCGGTGGAATGGATGGCGGCGTAGTACATGTGTTCGGCGTCCACCGGTTCGACCAGGCTGTGGCGGTTGCACTTTTGCAGTTGGGCGAAGACTTCGCCGTGTTCAGGGTTGAACTCGGGTTCGGTGGGCTCAAAGCTGGGGGCGAGGGGGTATACCGACTCCGCTTCGGCAAACCATTCGGGGAGTTTGCGCAGGATTTCCTTGGGGATCAGCGGCGACACTTCGCGCAGGGAAATGAACTGCGAGACGTTGGTCTTGAACACCGGACGCTGTTCCCAGGCGTCGAGGGCATTGTCGACAAACGAATAAAGGCTGCCGGGGGTGATCTTGCCCAGGATGTTCGCGGCTCCACCATGCAGGGCCTGGAGCAACAATCCGGTGAACACACCGTGCTGCACGCCTTCCATCGCCGGCTCTTCCTTTTTGCAGGCAGTCAGAATGGTCATGCCTTCGCCGACCACGCTGCCTTCACTGCGCAAGGCGCGCAGTTCGCCGGCCGAGCCGCTCTGGCAACAATCGAGAATGATCACTTTGTTTTTGATCTTCGTGGCTTTGCTCGCCCAGTTGAGAATGTCGCTGAGGCGAATCCCGTCCTTGGCGCTCTTGTAATCCTGCGGGATCAACATGCCTTCGTCGGTGTCGGTGTCGAAACTGCCGTGGCCGGCGAAATACAGCAGCGCGACATTGCAGTCCCCGGCAAACAGCTCGCGGATCTGCTCTTCGAGTTTTTCCCGGCTCAGGTAGTCCTCGGCAGAGGTCAGTACGATGTTCTTGAAGTTCGGATCGCCATTGGCGTCAGTCTTCAGCACGGAGGCCATGGCCATGGCGTCATTGCTGCAACCGCTCAGGCGCGATACATGGGTGTAGTCGTTGATGCCGATAAACAGTCCCTTGCGCATGGTTACACCGCCGTATGCTGGCGAATCGCATCGATGATGCTGTTGGTGTTCCACGCACATTCGGCATGTGCCGCGTCACGTACCGCCGTGGAAATGCGCTCGGCACCGAACGGCTTGATCGCAATGATCACCTTGCCCATGCGCTGGGCGATCTCGATTTCCTTGTTGATCCACTTGCTGTAGGTGGAGTACATCCCGGCCATGATCAATACCGCCGAACACGGGCGGATCTTGTTTTCGATGGCCTCCTCAAGTTGTTTGTCGGTTTTCGCGTCGACAATCGGGTTGTCCGGTGGCACCGAAAAATTCTTGTAGGTGAAACCGGGCTTGGCGTTGAGCAGGCGCACGAGATTGTCGTGGGCGTCGGGGTAGTTCCACGAGTGGCTGATGAACAGGTGGTAGGTTTGCATGGGTGTCCCTCGGTGTCGCAGGAGTGCGAAGAGGGTTTGAACTTAGGCGATTACAGGGCGGCCACAAGGTGTCGGCGCGTAAAGAGAAATCTCCTACAAGCGAGCGTGCGCACGCCTTACAGAAAAGTCTGATATTTAAGCGGGGAAAGATCCAGCCGCCGGCCGCCCCGCTGAAAGCAGGGCGGTCGGCACGTCTGTTTAGTAGCCGTTTTCCGGCAGGCTGGCGATGATCGAGCGGTAACTGTTCATCCGTTGCTGCTGCACGCGGCCGTCTTCAAGGGCCTTGAGCAGGGCGCAGCCGGGTTCGCGATCATGCTTGCAGTCACGGAAGCGGCAGGTGCCAAGCAGGTCGTTGAACTCGATGAAGCCGGCTTCGACGTCGGCACGGCTGACGTGGCCCAGGCCGAATTCGCGGATACCCGGGGAGTCGATCAACTCACCGCCACCGGGGAAGTGGAACAAGCGCGCGGTGGTGGTGGTATGGGTGCCCTGGCCGGACAGCTCGGACAACGGGCCGACACGGGCTTCGACATCCGGCAGCAGGCTGTTGACCAGCGATGACTTGCCGACACCGGACTGGCCGACGAATACGCTGATGCGTCCGTCCAGTTGCGTCTGCAATTGCTCCATGCCGTTGCCGTGGTGCGCCGACACTTCCAGCACCGGATAGCCGAGGGTGCGGTATACGGCGAGCAAGGCATTCAGCGCAGGAGCGTTGTTTTCGTCGATCAGGTCGAATTTGTTCAGCAGCAACAACGGCTTGATGCCCGCATGCTCGGCCGCCACCAGATAGCGGTCGATCAGGTTGGCGTGGGGCTCGGGCAGCGGTGCAAACACGATGACGATCATGTCGACGTTGGCCGCAACCGGCTTGAGCTGACCACGGCTGTCCGGGCGACACAGCTCGGTGTTGCGCGGCAGTTGCGCCACGATCACGCCGATGCCCTGGTTGCCGGCACGCCACACCACCTGATCGCCGGTCACCAGCGCCGGCAGGTTGGCACGCAGGTGGCAACGGAATACCTGGCCGGCCAGTTCGCCGTCGCGGGCCTCGACCTCGACCTGCACGCCGAAGTGCGCGATCACCAGACCGTGCTGTTCCGGGCCCAGATCGCCGCCCTCAAGCGCCTCGACGGCCGAGGACTCGCGTTTGGCGGCGCGGGCAGCGCGTTCGCCCTGAATCTTTTCGATGCGCCAGTTTTGACGACGATTGAGTTGGCGTTTGGCCATGGGTGTTCCGTATCAAGAATGCAGCGATTAGGTAAAACGGCCGCGAGTTTAGCACGCCCGGCCACCGGCCTAGGCTAAACTGCGCAGCATTGCCTAGGAGCCAAACATGCAAAACCCACAGAACCTGATCTGGATCGACCTGGAAATGACCGGTCTGAACCCGGACACCGATGTCATCATCGAAATGGCCACCATCGTCACCGACAGTGACCTGAACACCCTGGCCGAAGGCCCGGTGATCGCCATTCACCACAGCGACGAAATCCTCGCCGGCATGGACGAGTGGAACACCCGTCAGCACGGCGGTTCCGGGCTGACCCAGCGGGTTCGCGACAGCCGCATCAGCATGGCCGAAGCCGAAGCCGAAACCATCGCCTTCCTGGAAAAGTGGGTGCCGAAGGGCAAGTCGCCGATTTGCGGCAACAGCATCTGCCAGGACCGTCGCTTCCTTTATACCCACATGAAATCTTTGGAAAGCTATTTCCACTACCGCAACCTCGACGTGTCCACGCTCAAAGAGCTGGCTGCGCGCTGGGCACCGGATGTGCGTGACAGCTTCAAGAAGGGCAGCACCCACCTGGCACTGGACGACATCCGCGAATCGATCGCTGAATTGCAGCACTACCGCAAGCATTTCATCAAGGCTTGAAGATGCCCGGCGAGGGCTTCTGTGGCGAGGGGGCTTGTCGGAACGCCGCACCGCCCCGTTGGGGCGCGCAGCGGCCCTAAACCAGCCAGCGTGTTCTATCAGGCAAGCCGCGCGCGCTGGTTTACGACTGCTTCGCAGCCGGACGGGAGCAAGCTCCCTCGCCACAGGGTGTGTCTGCCCTCTTTTGGTGCTCCAGCGAAGTCAGTAGACTGCGCGCCTTTTCTGCAAGGACCGCCCCATGCTGCTGATGCTCTACCTGATCGCCATCACCACCGAAGCCATGACCGGCGCCCTGTCTGCCGGCCGTCGTGGCATGGACTGGTTCGGTGTGGTGTTGATCGCTTGTGTCACGGCGCTGGGTGGCGGTTCGGTACGCGACGTGTTGCTTGGGCACTACCCGCTGACCTGGGTCAAACACCCGGAATACCTGGTGCTGACGTCTGTTGCCGCGATGATTACGGTGTTCACGGCGCGCTGGATGCGCCATTTGCGTTCACTTTTCCTGGTACTCGATGCCATGGGGCTCGTAGCATTTACCCTGATCGGCTGCATCACCGCCCTGGAAATGGGCCATGGCATGTTGGTGGCATCGGTCAGTGGCGTGATCACCGGCGTCTTCGGCGGCATCCTGCGGGACATCTTCTGCAACGATATTCCGCTGATCTTCCGGCGTGAGCTCTATGCCAGCGTCTCGTTTGCGGCAGCGTGGTGCTACATGCTCTGCATCTATCTGCAATTACCCGATGAACAATCGATTCTGATCACCTTGTTCGGCGGTTTTCTGCTGCGCTTGCTGGCGATCCGTTTTCATTGGGAAATGCCCAAGTTCGTCTACAACGACGAAGCCTGACGTTCGGCGTGTTGCCGCAACGCCCACTCGACATGCTCCCTGACCAGCTCCGACGGATACTCCCGTCGCGCCTTCAGCGCTTCCAGCACCGGAATCGTTGAAGGCGCATTACCCAAGCCCACCGCCAGGTTGCGCAACCAGTTTTCATAGCCCGTCCGGCGCAATGGCGAGCCTTCGGTGCTGCTCAGGAATTTCTCTTCATCCCACATGAACAGTTCCGCCAGCCCGGCATTGTCCAAGTTGTGCCGCGGCTTGAAGTCGCTTTCACCGGACGGGCGGGCGAAGCGGTTCCAGGGGCAGACGATCTGGCAGTCATCACAACCGAACACCCGATTGCCGATCAGCGGCCGCAGGTCTTCAGGGAGCGCGCCTTTGAGTTCGATGGTCAGGTAGGAAATGCAGCGTCGGGCATCCAGCACATAGGGGCCGACGAAGGCGTTGGTCGGACAAATGTCGAGGCAGGCGCTGCATCGCCCGCAATGTTCGGTGGCATGGGGCGGGTCGACCGGCAGCGGCAGGTCGACGAACAGTTCGGCGAGAAAAAAGTAACTGCCGGCCTTGCGATTCAAGACCAGGGTATTTTTGCCGATCCATCCAAGACCCGCCTGTTCGGCGATGGCTTTTTCCAGCACCGGCGCGCTGTCGACGAAGGCACGAAAGCCGAACGGGCCGATCTCGGCCTGAATTTTTTCCGCCAGTTGCTGCACGCGTTTGCGGATCAGCTTGTGGTAATCGCGACCCAGGGCATAACGGGAGACGTAGGCTTTTTCCGGTTGGGCCAACACTTTCGCCATTTGGGTGTCGCCGGCCAGGTAGTCCATGCGCAGCGAAACCACGCGCAACGTGCCCGGCACCAGCTCTTCCGGGTGCGAGCGTTTGCTGCCGTGGGCGCCCATGTAGTCCATTTCGCCGTGGTAGCCGGCTTCGAGCCAGCGTTCCAGGTGCTGCTCATGCTCGGCCAGGTCGAGGCCGCTGATGCCGACTTGCTGGAAGCCCAGCTCGCGGCCCCAGTCCTTGATGGATTGGGCGAGGGCGGGCAGGTCTGTGGTAATAGCGGGCATGAGACGAGAGAAACCGGAGCTGAGGTGCGTATAATTCTGCCAGACATCGGAGCCCGAAGACGCATGCCGCACACTAAAGATGAATTACCCGACGTGCTGTACAGCGCCGCCCAGGTGCGAGCACTCGACGCGAGCCTGATCGCCGCCGGCACGGCGGGCTTCGAATTGATGCAGCGCGCGGCGCGGGCGACGTGGCGGGCGCTGGTGCGGCAATGGCCCACGGTGAACGAACTGAGCGTGCTGGCCGGTCATGGCAACAACGCCGGGGACGGGTATCTGGTGGCAGTGCTGGCCCAGCGTGCCGGTTGGTCGGTGCGGGTGCTGGCGGTGGGGGATCCGCAGCGCTTGCAGGGCGATGCGGCGTTGGCCCATGCCGAGGCGGTGTCCGAAAGCGTGCTCATCGAGCCCTGGACGGCACAATCCGGATTGCGCGGTATTGTGCTGGATGCTTTGCTTGGCACAGGTTTGAGCGGTGACGTGCGTGATCCATATGCCAGCGCCATCGGCGCGGTCAATGCCAGCGGGCTGCCGGTTGCGGCGGTGGATATTCCGTCAGGGTTGTGCGCTGATACGGGCCGCATCCTTGGTCGTGCCGTGCATGCCGACCTGACGGTCACGTTCATTGGCTTGAAGGTGGGGTTGTTCACCGGCGAGGCGGCCAATGTGGTCGGTGAACTGCGGTTCAACGACTTGCACGCGGACCCACAGCTGATAGAAGGCGCTGCTTTCACCGCCCGTCGCCTAACCGCTGCTAACCTGCCGCGTCCAGCGGCGCGGGCACAGGCTTCCCACAAAGGTAAATTCGGCCATGTGTTGCTGATCGGTGGCGACCGCGGGTTGGGTGGCGCGATCCTGCTGAGCGCGCAAAGTGCGCTGCGCAGCGGGGCGGGCATGGTGTCGGTGGCGACCCGCAGCGAACACGTGTCCGCCGCGCTGGCGCGGATCCCCGAGGCGATGGTGCTGGGCACTTCGTCGGCCAATCAGCTGATGGTTTTGCTGCAAAAAGTTTCCGTGTTGGTTGTCGGTCCGGGGCTGGGGCAGGCTGGCTGGGGGCGCAGCTTGTTGTCGGCCGCTGCCAATGCACCGCTGCCGCAAGTCTGGGACGCCGATGCGCTGAACATGTTGGCCGAGGAGCGTGTGAGTTTGCCCGGCAATTGCGTGATCACTCCGCATCCGGGCGAAGCGGCGCGTTTGCTAGGGGTGAGCACTGCCGACGTTCAGTCTGACCGTCCCGCCGCAGCCCATGCCTTGAGCAAAAAATATACAGCTGTCGTCGTCCTGAAAGGTGCCGGCAGCCTGATCGCCCATCCTGATGGGCGTCTGGCGCTGTGTCATCAGGGGCACCCGGCCATGGCCACCGCTGGTTTGGGCGATGTACTGGCCGGTCTGGTCGGCGCATTGCTGGCCCAGGGCATGGAGCCATTCGACGCAGCATGCCTGGCGGTCTGGCTGCACGCCAATGCCGGCGAGCAACAAGGAAAATTCGGCCGTGGGCTGGCGGCCAGTGATTTGATTCCAGCCATTCGTCAGTTGTTGGAGGAGCAAGCACCGTGTCTGAAGTAACCCTGTACCTGGCCGATGAGCAGGCCATGAGCGACTTTGGCGCACGCATTGCCCGAATCACCCAAGGCCATGGCCTGATCTTCCTTGAGGGCAACCTGGGGATGGGCAAAACCACGCTGTCCCGAGGCATCATCCGCGGCTTTGGGCATGTCGGGGCAGTCAAAAGCCCGACCTTCACCCTGGTTGAGCCCTACGAGATCGGCGACATTCGCGCCTTCCATTTCGATTTGTACCGTCTGGTCGATCCGGAAGAGCTGGAGTTCCTCGGTATCCGCGACTACTTCGAAGACGATGCCCTGTGTCTGATCGAATGGCCCGATAAAGGTGCAGGCTTTTTGCCAAAGCCTGACCTGACCATTACCATTAGCCCGCAAGACAGCGGGCGTTCGCTGAAAATTTTATCCCAGGGCTCGCGTGGCGAGGCCTGGTGTGCCGCTTTGGCATTGGAATCCAAATAGATGATGGGGTTAGGTATGCGCTTTCGCGCGTTGGTGGCTGCCGTAGGGGTGTTGTTTTTGGCGGTGACCGTCGACGCTGTGGCCGATTCGAAGGTCAACAGTGTTCGTCTGTGGCGGGCACCGGACAACACGCGACTGGTGTTTGACCTGACCGGTCCGGTGCAACACAGCGTCTTTACCCTGACGGCTCCGGATCGCCTGGTCATCGACATCAATGGCGCGACCCTCGGTGCGCCGCTCAACGTCAACACCTCGAACACCCCGATTACCGCCATGCGCTCGGCTCAACGCACGCCGACCGACCTGCGGGTGGTCATCGACCTGAAAAAGGCCGTGACGCCGAAAAGCTTCTCCCTGGCGCCGAACGCCCAGTACGGCAACCGGTTGGTGGTCGATCTGTTCGATAACGCCGCAGATGCTGCGCCTCCGCCAGCGCCGACACCGTCGGTCGCCACGGTGCCCGCCGTGCCGGTCACGCCTGCTGAGCCGGCAATCAAGCTGCCGCCGGCTCCGGCCGGCAAGCGAGACATCATTGTGGTGATCGACGCCGGTCACGGCGGCGAAGACCCGGGCGCCTCGGGCTCTCGTGGTCAGCGCGAAAAAGACGTGGTACTGGCCATCGCCCGTGAACTGCAACGGCAGGTCAACGGCATGAAAGGCTTCCGCGCCGAACTGACCCGTACCGGCGACTACTTCATTCCGTTGCGCGGCCGTACCGAAATCGCCCGCAAGAAAGGCGCCGACCTGTTCGTCTCGATCCACGCCGACGCCGCGCCTTCTGCCGCTGCTTTCGGTGCCTCGGTATTTGCCCTGTCCGATCGCGGCGCGACTTCTGAGACCGCCCGCTGGCTGGCCGACAGCGAAAACCGTTCCGACCTGATCGGTGGTGCCGGCAACGTCAGCCTCGATGACAAGGACCGCATGCTCGCCGGCGTGCTGCTCGACCTGTCGATGACGGCATCCCTGACGTCTAGCCTGAACGTTGGCCAGAAGGTGTTGAGCAACATAGGCCGGGTTACGCCCCTGCACAAGCAGCGGGTCGAGCAGGCCGGGTTCATGGTGCTGAAATCGCCGGATATTCCGTCGATCCTGGTGGAAACCGGGTTTATCTCCAACGCTGACGAAGCCTCTAAGCTTGCCGCGTCGAGCCACCAGCAGGCGCTGGCGCGTTCGATCAGCAGCGGCGTGCGCCAGTTCTTCCAGCAGAACCCGCCGCCGGGCACTTACATTGCCTGGCTGCGCGACTCCGGCAAGATTGTGCAGGGGCCGCGTGACCACCGCGTCAACCCGGGCGAGACCTTGGCGATGATCGCCGTGCGCTATCAGGTATCGCCCGCGACCCTGCGCAGCGCCAACAACCTGTCGAGCGATGAGCTCAAGATCGGTCAGCACCTGACTATTCCGGGCACTGAACTGGCGGCCAAAGAATGAATCAGGTCGTGAACAGTGGTGCTCGCATCGAGCTGCTCAGCCCGCGACTGGCGAACCAGATTGCCGCGGGTGAGGTGGTCGAGCGCCCGGCTTCGGTGATCAAGGAGCTGCTGGAAAACAGCCTTGACTCCGGTGCCAGACGCATCGATGTCGATGTGGAGCAGGGCGGCGTCAAATTGCTGCGGGTGCGTGACGATGGCAGCGGCATTTCCGCCGATGACCTGCCGCTGGCCCTGGCCCGTCACGCCACCAGCAAGATCCGCAACCTGGAAGACCTCGAACAGGTCATGAGCCTGGGGTTTCGCGGCGAGGCCCTGGCATCGATCAGCTCCGTCGCGCGCCTGACCCTGACCTCCCGCACCCGCGACGCCGATCAGGCCTGGCAGGTCGAGACCGAAGGTCGGGACATGGCGCCCCGCGTGCAGCCTGCGGCCCACCCGGTGGGCACTTCGGTGGAAGTGCGCGACCTGTTCTTCAACACGCCGGCACGGCGCAAGTTTCTCAAGACCGAAAAAACCGAATTCGATCACCTGCAAGAAGTGATCAGGCGTCTGGCCCTGGCGCGCTTCGATGTGGCGTTCCATCTGCGCCACAACGGCAAGACCATCCTCAGCCTGCACGAGGCCCATGATGATGCGGCCCGTGCCCGGCGCGTGGCGGCGATCTGCGGGCCGGGTTTCCTGGAGCAGGCGCTGCCGATCGAAATCGAGCGCAATGGCTTGCACCTGTGGGGCTGGGTCGGTCTGCC
The DNA here is from genome assembly GCF_057837725.1 of Pseudomonas sp. GL_091. NCBI lineage: Bacteria > Pseudomonadati > Pseudomonadota > Gammaproteobacteria > Pseudomonadales > Pseudomonadaceae > Pseudomonas > Pseudomonas sp. GL_091. Next base: position 556,722 of record NZ_CM174451.1, read on the forward strand.
GACCTTCAACCGCAGCCAGGCGGATTTGCAGTATTTCTTCGTCAATGGCCGTGCCGTGCGCGACAAGCTGGTGGCCCACGCGGTGCGCCAGGCCTATCGCGACGTGCTGTTCAACGGTCGACACCCGACCTTCGTGCTGTTTTTCGAAGTCGATCCGACCGGCGTCGACGTCAACGTGCACCCGACCAAGCACGAAGTGCGCTTCCGTGAAGGGCGCATGGTTCACGATTTCCTCTACGGCACCCTGCACCGCGCCTTGGGCGATGTGCGCCCCGACGATCAACTGGCGGCGCCGGTTGCCACGGCCATCGTCCGGCCTACCGGCCTCGAAGCTGGTGAATTCGGACCTCAGGGCGAAATGCGCCTGGCCGCCAATGCGTTGCTGGAACAGCCTCAGGCTCAGCCGTCGTTCAATGCGCCGGCGGGCTCGGGTTCTGGCGCGGGTTATCAATATCAGTACACGCCGCGTCCGCAGTCCGGTGTGCCTGTCGCCGAAGCGCAGGCCGCCTATCGCGAGTTTTTTGCGCCGCTGCCCGAGGCCAATGCTGTCGCGCTGCCGGTAGGGCAGGACGACATCCCGCCGCTGGGTTATGCGCTGGCACAACTCAAGGGCATCTACATTCTTTCCGAAAACGCCCAAGGCCTGGTGCTGGTGGACATGCACGCCGCCCACGAGCGGATCATGTACGAGCGCCTGAAAGTGGCGATGGCCAGCGAGGGCCTGAGCGGCCAACCATTGCTGGTGCCGGAGTCCCTGGCCGTCAGTCAGCGTGAAGCCGATTGCGCCGAGGAGCATGTCGCCTGGTTCCAGCGCCTGGGCTTTGAATTGCAGCGCCTGGGCCCGGAAACCCTGGCTATCCGGCAGATCCCGGCACTGCTCAAGCAGGCCGAAGCCAACCGGCTGGTCGCCGACGTCCTGGCTGATCTGATGGAGTTCGGCACCAGCGACCGCATTCAGGCGCACCTGAACGAATTGCTCGGGACCATGGCCTGCCACGGTGCGGTCCGGGCAAATCGACGCCTGGCCCTGCCGGAAATGAACGGTCTGCTGCGTGACATGGAAAACACCGAGCGCAGCGGTCAATGCAACCATGGCCGACCGACCTGGACCCAACTGGGCCTGGACGATCTGGACAAACTGTTCTTGCGCGGTCGTTGATGAGCCAGTTCCCACCTGCGATTTTCCTGATGGGCCCGACCGCCGCCGGCAAGACCGACCTGGCCATCGAACTCACCAAGGTCCTGCCTTGCGAGTTGATCAGCGTTGATTCGGCGCTTGTATACCGTGGCATGGATATCGGCACCGCCAAGCCTTCCAAAGAGCTGCTGGCGCAATATCCGCATCGTCTGATCGATATTCTCGACCCGGCCGAGAGCTATTCGGCTGCTGATTTCCGCCGAGACGCCCTGGAAGCCATGGCCGATATCACCGCGCGCGGAAAAATTCCGTTGCTGGTGGGCGGCACCATGCTCTATTACAAGGCTTTGGTTGAAGGTCTGGCGGATATGCCGGCGGCCGATCCCGACGTCCGCGCGCAAATCGAAGAAGAGGCTGCGCGCCTTGGCTGGCAAGCCTTGCACGAACAATTGGCGGTGATCGATCCGGAGTCTGCGGCGCGGATTCACCCGAACGATCCCCAGCGATTGAGTCGAGCACTGGAGGTTTATCGTGTCAGCGGTCAAAGCATGACCGCCCTGCGATTGCAACAATCTGCGCAAAGTACCGAAGCAGCCGCTTCGGGACTGCAACAATTGCCCTATACTGTCGCGAACTTGGCCATTGCTCCGGCAAATCGCCAGGTACTGCACGAGCGAATTAAACAAAGATTCACTTTAATGTTGGAACAGGGATTCATTGACGAGGTCGTAGCCCTGCGTAATAGAGGTGACCTGCATGCCGGGTTGCCGTCTATACGTGCAGTAGGCTACCGCCAAGTCTGGGACTACCTGGATGGCAAGCTGACGTCAGCCGAGATGCAGGAGCGTGGAATCATTGCCACGCGCCAATTGGCGAAACGCCAGTTCACCTGGCTGCGCAGTTGGACTGATCTGCATTGGCTGGACAGTCTGGATTGCGACAATCTGCCGCGCGCCTTGAAATACCTTGGGACCATCTCCATATTGAGCTGAGTCCTTGCAATTGCCGTCTATCCTTGGGGGTGTGGCGGCCAAAGCCATCTGATTACCTATTTTTTTATATTGAATCCTTAAAGGAGTGCGGCACATGTCAAAAGGGCATTCGCTACAAGACCCTTACTTGAATACTTTACGTAAAGAGAAAGTTGGGGTGTCCATCTACCTGGTCAACGGTATCAAACTGCAAGGCACGATCGAGTCTTTCGACCAGTTCGTTATCCTGCTGAAAAACACCGTCAGCCAGATGGTCTACAAACACGCGATCTCTACAGTGGTGCCGGTTCGTCCAATTCGTCTGCCTAGCGCAACCGAATCCGAAGCTGGTGACGCTGAGCCAGGTAACGCCTGATAGGAGTCTCCTTTGTTCTTTGAGCGCCACGGTGGTGGTGAGCGAGCCATTCTCGTTCACTTGGATGGACAGGACCCTGAGGCGCGCGAAGATCCGCAGGAGTTTCAGGAGTTGGCTATTTCGGCTGGCGCCGAGACCGTCGCGTTTTTCAACGTGCCGCGTCATCGGCCAACCGCCAAAACCCTGATCAGCAGCGGCAAGGTCGAAGAATTGCGCGACTTGGTCCAGGCCGAACAGGTCGATCTGGTGATTTTCAATCACATCCTCACGCCCAGTCAGGAACGTAACCTCGAACGTATTTTCGAGTGTCGCGTGATCGACCGCACGGGTTTGATTCTCGATATCTTCGCTCAACGCGCCCGCACCCATGAAGGCAAGCTCCAGGTCGAACTGGCCCAGCTTGAGCACATGAGTACGCGGCTGGTTCGCGGCTGGACTCACCTTGAACGGCAGAAAGGCGGTATCGGCCTGCGCGGTCCGGGTGAAACCCAGCTGGAAACCGACCGGCGCCTGTTGCGGGTTCGCCTGAGGCAGATCAAGGGACGCCTGGAAAAGGTCCGCAGCCAGCGTGAGCAATCGCGTCGCGGCCGCAAACGGGCTGACATTCCGACGGTTTCACTGGTGGGTTATACCAACGCCGGCAAATCGACGCTGTTCAACTCGGTAACCGATTCCGACGTCTTCGCGGCTGACCAGTTGTTCGCCACCCTCGACCCGACCTTGCGCCGACTCGAGCTCGATGACCTTGGTCCGATCGTGCTGGCTGACACCGTGGGCTTCATTCGCCACTTGCCGCACAAGCTGGTCGAGGCATTTCGGGCTACGCTCGAAGAGTCGAGCAACTCCGACCTGTTGCTGCACGTGATCGACTCCCATGAACCCGAGCGTATGGCCCAGATTGAACAGGTCATGGTGGTGCTCGGAGAGATCGGGGCTCAAGACTTGCCGATCCTGGAGGTCTATAACAAACTCGATTTGCTCGAGGGCGTGGAGCCGCAGATCCAGCGCGATGCCGAAGGCAAACCGCAGCGGGTCTGGCTTTCGGCGAAAGATGGTACGGGTCTTGACCTGCTCAAGCAGGCCGTGGCCGAGCTGCTTGGCGATGAGTTGTTTGTTGGCACCTTGCGCTTGCCGAACCGATTTGCTCGACTGCGTGCGCAGTTTTTCGAACTTGGTGCGGTACAGAAAGAAGAACACGATGACGAAGGTATCAGTTTACTGGCCGTTCGTTTGCCACGAGCCGAATTGAATCGGCTGGTGAGCCGCGAAGGTTTGCAACCGATGGAATTCATCGAGCAACACACTTTGCAATAAAAGCCTGAGAAAGCGGTTGTGTCGTGGTGACAGGCATTCTGTAGCATTGGTCGGCGCGCCGTGGGTGCGTCTTTGCTTTATCAGATGGAGAGCGCTATGGCTTGGAATGAGCCGGGTGGCAACTCGAATAATCAGGATCCTTGGGGTGGCAAGCGTCGTAACAACGGCGACCGCAAGGGACCACCGGATCTCGACGAGGCCTTCCGAAAGCTGCAGGAAAGCCTGAACGGTTTGTTCGGTGGTGGTAAGAAACGTAGTGGCGACGACGGCGGTGGTCCGGGCAAGAGTGGCGGCTTTGGCGGCCTGCTCGGCATCGGTCTGGTCGTGCTGGCCGCCGTTTGGCTGTACAGCGCGGTTTATGTCGTCGACGAGCAGGAGCAAGCCGTGGTGCTGCGCTTGGGCAAGTACTACGAAACCGTGGGTCCGGGCCTGAACATCTACTTCCCGCCGATCGACAGGAAGTACATGGAAAACGTCACGCGTGAGCGTGCCTACACCAAGCAGGGCCAGATGCTGACTGAAGACGAGAACATCGTCGAAGTGCCGCTGACCGTGCAGTACAAGATCAGCAACCTGCAGGACTTCGTGCTGAGCGTCGATCAGCCGGAAATCAGCCTGCAGCACGCGACCGACAGCGCCTTGCGCCATGTGGTGGGTTCCACCGCGATGGACCAGGTCCTGACCGAAGGTCGTGAACTGATGGCCAGCGAGATCAAGGAGCGTCTGCAGCGCTTCATGGACACCTACCGCACCGGTATCACCGTCACCCAGGTCAACGTTCAGAGCGCAGCGGCACCGCGTGAAGTCCAGGAAGCCTTCGATGACGTGATCCGTGCCCGGGAAGACGAGCAACGTTCGCGTAACCAGGCCGAAACCTATGCCAACGGCGTCGTGCCGGAAGCTCGTGGTCAGGCCCAGCGCATCCTTGAGGATGCCAATGGTTACCGTGACGAGACCGTCTCGCGCGCCAAGGGTGAGGCCGATCGCTTCACCAAACTGGTCGCCGAGTACCGCAAGGCCCCTGAAGTCACCCGCCAGCGTCTGTACCTGGACACCATGCAGGAAGTCTTCAGCAACACCAGCAAGGTTCTCGTGACCGGCAACAAGAATGGCCAGAGCAACCTGTTGTACCTGCCTCTGGACAAGATGGTCGAAAGTGGTCGCAACACCGGCACTCCGGTGACCAGTGCGGCAGCCACCGGCAATGAAGCGAATGCGCGTGCGGCAGCTGATCTGCAGCAACAGCAAGCACGTACCAGGGAGAGTCGCTGATGAGCAATAAATCGCTGATCGCCCTTATTGTCGGCGTCGTCGTGGCGATCGCTGCCTGGAACTGCTTCTACATCGTGGCTCAGACCGAGCGTGCGGTGTTGCTGCAGTTCGGTCGCGTGGTCCAGACCGATGTTCAGCCAGGCCTGCATGTGAAAGTGCCTTACGTTAACCAGGTGCGTAAATTCGACGCACGTCTGATGACGCTGGATGCACCGACACAACGCTTCCTGACGCTGGAAAAGAAAGCCGTGATGGTGGATGCCTACGCCAAGTGGCGCGTGAAGGACGCAGAGCGTTACTACACCGCGACTTCCGGCCTCAAGCAGATCGCCGACGAGCGTCTGTCCCGTCGTCTGGAATCGGGCCTGCGTGACCAGTTCGGTAAGCGCACCCTGCACGAAGTGGTGTCGGGTGAGCGCGATGCGCTGATGGCGGATATCACGGCTTCGCTGAACAAGATGGCCGAGAAAGAGTTGGGCATCGAAGTGGTCGATGTTCGGGTCAAGACCATCGACCTGCCGAAAGAGGTGAACCGCAGTGTGTTCGAACGTATGAGCACCGAGCGTGAGCGTGAAGCTCGCGAGCACCGCGCCAAGGGTAACGAGCTGGCCGAAGGCATCCGTGCCGACGCCGATCGTCAACGCCGCGTGCTGCTGGCTGAAGCCTATCGTGAATCCGAAGAGGTTCGCGGTGATGGCGATGCCCAGGCCGCTGCGATCTACTCCAAGGCCTACGGTCAGGATCAGGAGTTCTACGCGTTCTACCGTAGCCTGCGCGCCTACCGTGAAAGCTTCGCGAACAAATCCGACGTCATGGTCCTCGACCCAAGCAGCGACTTCTTCCACTACCTGGAAAAAGCCAAGCCTTGATACGGCGTTGACCTGATTTATCCCCCCGCCGGGCGGCTAAAACCTCTGGCCGGGTGATCCTTTGGGAAAACGTGTGTATGATGCGGCAGCCGGGAAATTCCCGGCTTTTTTGCGTCTGCATGTTTGATTGCTGTTTTAAAGCAGATGCCGGGCCGATTGGCTCGACAGTTTTTCGAGGAAAGTGGTTGGCGAAGCCGGTAGAAGGGCTTTTCGCTCCGTCGCTCATGCGCGTGGTTTGTGCGCAAGCCGATCATTTTCTGCTTCACTCAAGGCTCGCCGACAGGCTGGTCGCCCGGAGATAGGGGAAGGCGTAATGGCAACGGTAGACCGCTGGCTTCTGCCAGATGGCATCGAAGAAGTACTGCCACCGGAAGCTGCGCGTATTGAAGTCGCGCGTCGTCAGGTGTTGGATCTGTTCCAGAGCTGGGGTTACGAGTTTGTCGTGACTCCCCATATCGAGTACCTGGAATCCCTGCTGACTGGCGCAGGCCAGGACCTGGATTTGCGCACCTTCAAGGTCATCGACCCGCAATCGGGCCGTCAGATGGGTTTCCGTGCCGACATCACGCCGCAAGTGGCGCGCATCGATGCGCATACTCTGCGCCGCGAAGGTCCGAGCCGTCTGTGCTATGCCGGTAGCGTGCTGCATGCTCAGCCTCGTGCCTTGTCGTCCTCGCGCAGCCCGATTCAACTGGGTGCCGAGTTGTATGGCGACGCCAGCCCGAGCAGCGACGTCGAAGTCATCAGCCTGATGCTGGCCATGCTGCAACTGGCTGATGTTCCGGATGTGCACATGGACCTCGGCCATGTCGGTATCTATCGTGGCCTGGCCCGCGCCGCCGGTTTGTCCGGTGAAGTCGAGCAGCAGTTGTTCGATGCCTTGCAACGTAAGGCTATCGATGAGGTCATTACCTTGACCGAGGGCTTGCCTGCCGATCTGTCGGGCATGCTGCGCGCGTTGGTCGACCTGTGTGGCGGTCGAGAAGTGCTGGCTGCGGCCCGCGAGCGTCTGGCCAAGGCGCCGGCCCCTGTTCTGGCAGCGCTGGACGACTTGCTGACGATTGCCGAGCGGCTGTCCGTGCGTTTCCCTGAGCTGCCGCTGTATTTCGACCTGGGCGAGCTGCGCGGTTACCACTACCACACCGGTGTGGTGTTCGCCGTGTTCGTACCGGGTGTTGGCCAGTCCATTGCCCAGGGCGGTCGTTACGACGACATCGGCGCCGACTTCGGTCGCGCCCGTCCGGCGACCGGCTTTTCCACCGATTTGAAAACCCTGGTGACCCTGGGGCGTGCTGAGATCGAGCTACCGTCTGGCGGTATCTGGATGCCTGACAGTACGGATGCGGCACTCTGGCAGCAGGTTTGCCAGTTGCGCAGTGAGGGTCAGCGTGTCGTTCAGGCCTTGCCTGGACAACCTTTGGCCGCCGCCCGTGAAGCGGACTGCGACCGGCAATTGATTCAGCAGAACGGGCTTTGGCAAGTATCGCCACTGGCTTCTTGAGTTTTCCCGCCGGCTGCCGCCGGCACCAAGTTTGCGCGAATGAGGACAAGTGTTATGGGTAAGAATGTCGTAGTCCTGGGCACCCAATGGGGTGATGAGGGCAAAGGCAAGATCGTTGATCTGCTGACCGAACATGCTGCCGCCGTAGTGCGCTACCAGGGTGGCCACAACGCTGGTCACACTCTGGTGATCGACGGCGAAAAAACTGTCTTGCACCTGATCCCGTCGGGCGTGCTGCGCGAAGGCGTGCAGTGCCTGATCGGTAACGGCGTGGTGGTTGCACCTGACGCCCTGCTGCGCGAGATCACCAAGCTGGAAGAAAAAGGTGTGCCGGTGCGCGAGCGCCTGCGTATCAGCCCGTCCTGCCCGCTGATCCTGTCCTTCCACGTTGCGCTGGACCAGGCCCGTGAAAAGGCCCGTGGCGAGCTGAAGATCGGTACCACCGGTCGCGGCATCGGCCCGGCCTACGAAGACAAGGTTGCACGTCGTGGCCTGCGTGTGGGCGACCTGCTCAACATGCCGCGCTTTGAAGACAAGCTGCGTGAACTGGTGGATTACCACAACTTCATGCTGGTGGGTTACTACAAAGAGCCAGCCATCGAATTCGACAAGACCCTGGCCGAATGCAAAGAATACGCTGAGCTGCTCAAGCCGCTGATGCTGGACGTGACTGCCGAGCTGCACGACCTGCGTCGCGCTGGCAAAGACATCATGTTCGAAGGCGCCCAGGGTTCGTTGCTGGACATCGACCACGGCACCTACCCGTACGTGACCAGCTCTAACACCACTGCTGGCGGCGTTGCTACCGGTTCGGGTGTTGGCCCGATGTTCCTGGACTACATCCTGGGCATCACCAAGGCTTACACCACCCGTGTAGGTTCGGGTCCATTCCCGACGGAGCTGTTCGACGAAGTCGGTGCGCACCTGGCTAAACAAGGTCATGAGTTCGGCGCGACTACTGGCCGCGCTCGTCGTTGTGGCTGGTTCGACGCTGTTATCCTGCGTCGCGCTATCGATGTGAACAGCATCTCGGGCATCTGCCTGACCAAGCTGGATGTGCTCGACGGTCTGGAAACAATCAACATCTGCGTCGGCTACAAAGATGCAGAAGGCAAGGCCGTTGCCCCGACTGATGCTGACAGCTACGTGGGCCTGCAGCCTGTGTACGAAGAAGTGCCGGGCTGGACCGAGTCGACCGTGGGTGCCAAAACCCTGGAAGAGCTGCCAGCTAACGCCCGTGCTTACATCAAGCGCGTTGAAGAGCTGATCGGCGCGCCGATCGACATTATTTCGACGGGCCCGGACCGCAACGAAACCATCGTTCTGCGTCATCCGTTTGCTTGATAAGTCGTTGATGTAAAACACAAAGGCCCCTTAATTGGGGCCTTTGTCGTTTATGCCTGTTGGACGGCATGACCTTTGCTATTAGCTTTGCCTAAAACGTCACTTTTGGCGTGCTATCAATTTAATGGCGCTTTTGCAGAGGGATATCAAGTGTCGGCCGTTCTCTCGTTGTTACAAAGCCGTTTGTTGCGGCCAGTGTTCGTTACCCTTGGTATCGCCCTTTTGGTGCAGGTGCTGGTGGCTGTTGCTCTGACCCGGAGCACGGTGACCGCGCTGGAAGCCGACCTGGGCCTGCGCCTGGGTGCGGACAGTCAAAAGCTTTCCGCTGAGCTCGAGCAGGCTGGGCGCGAAGTCACGTCGAGCCTCGACAGTCTCTCTTCCAGTACGCGTCAGCGCCTGACAGCCGGTTTGTCCTCGCGTCTGGAGCAAGAGCAGGCGCAATTGCGTTCGACCCTGGAAAAGGACCTGAAGGACTCCGCCAGCGACATGGCGCAGCTTCTGGCCTCCGTTGCGCCCCGCGCCATGTGGGACAACGACGTTCCGACACTTTCCGAGTTCGCCCGCCGGGCCCAACGCAATCCCAATGTGCTGTTCGTGGTGTATGACGACGCCACCGGCCAGCACCTGACGCGCTACCTCAACCGGGAAAACCCGATCAACAAGGCGTTGCTGGAAAAAGGCCAGGGCGAGCGTGCGCTCGACAAGGTGCTGGATGCGGCGAAGAACGATCCGTCGGTGTTCTACGTCGAGGCCTCGATCAATCCTAACGGCGTAGAAATCGGCAAGGTCTTGATGGGGGTCTCGACTGCATCGGTGGAGACTGATCTGGCGGCCCTCGACAAGCGCTTCTCGGCCTTGATCGCCAGCAGCGATCAACTGGTGGGCGATAGCCTCAAGGGCGCGGCCGCCGACAGCGCAACGGCCATGCGCTCGCGTCTGCAGTCGGCGCAGTCCACCGCGGCTGAAATGAAGGCCAATACCACCAGCACCGTACAGGAAGCCGCTGCAACATTGCGCTGGCGCATCGGTGTGTGTCTGGCGGTGGTGGGTTTCGGTGTCCTGCTGTTGTTGGCGGTGGTGCTCGGTCGCCGAGTGGTCAATCGCCTGAAAATGCTGATCGTAGCCATGGATGACCTGGCGGCGGGCGAGGGCGATCTGACCAAGCGTGTGCAGATCAACAGCAAGGATGAAATCGGCGACATGGCCTCGGCGGTCAATCGCTTTGTGGATAAGTTGCAGCCGATCGTGCGCGAGGCGGGCGATGTGGCCCAGCGTACCGGTGTGGAAATCGGTGCGATGACTTTGCGCAATGCCGGTGCGGATGCGGCGGCTGGCATGCAGCGTGATGAGGTGGCGGAGAGTTTGCGCGCCTTGTCGCAAATGGCTGATGAGGCGCAGTCGGAAAGCCACGCCATGCAGGCGGCGCTGAAGCAGGTGGTGGACATCCGTCAGGCGACTGACGAAAACACCCGGACCTCGGCGAAAGTCGGCAGCCTGATCGAAGAACTGGCGGGTCAGGTCAACACCGGCGCCCAGGTGATCGAGCGCCTGGCGCAGCAAAGTGAGCAGATTGAGGTGGTGCTGACGGTGATTCACGGGATCGCCGAGCAGACCAACCTGCTGGCGCTGAACGCGGCGATTGAAGCGGCGCGTGCCGGCGAGACTGGGCGCGGGTTTGCGGTGGTGGCCGATGAGGTGAGGGCGCTGGCGAGCAAGACGCAGAGTTCCACTGGCGATATTCAGGCGCACATTGTTGCGTTGCAGCAAGGTGCGCGTGAGGCGGTGGCGGCGATTGGTCAGGCCGGGCGCCAGGCCAGTGAGGGTTTGCTGGTGCTGCGTGACAGTGCGCGTTTGCAGCAGTCGGTGCAGGCATCGGTCGAGCAAGTGCATGCGGCGATTGGTCTGGCTACCCAGGCGGCGGCGCATCAGGCTCAGGGCGCACAGGCAGTGCGGGGGCGGGTCCAGACCATTCATGCCCAGGCCGAGAAGGCGGCGCAAGCCGTTGTGGCGACCACGGCGAGCGGCAAGGTACTCGATGGCCTGGCGGCACAGTTGAAGGCGAGCCTGGGGCAGTTCAGGGCTTAGGGTTTGTGTTGAATGGTCGGGCGTCATCGTGAGTAGGCTCGCTCCCACATTGGAATGCGTTTCCCTGTGGGAGCGAGCCTGCTCGCGATGGCGGTCTTAACGACTCAGATACATCCGGGTCGTCAGCAGATAGACCGGCAACCCCGACACCAATATCAATAGCGCTGCATAAGGCGCCGCCGCCGCAAACTCCACATTCGCCGTATGCGCCCAGACTTCCGTTGCCAGTGTATTGAGCCCGGTTGGACTCAACAGCAAGGTCGCCGTCAGCTCCTTCATCGCATCCAGGAACACCAGGGCAAAAGCCGCCCCCAGCGCCGGGAAAATAATCGGCAGTGTCACTCGGCAGAAGGCACTGAATGACGAGGCTCCCAATGTGCGAGCGGCCTCCTCAAGTTGCGGTGCCGCCTTGTTCAGGGCGGTGCGGATCGGCGCCTGGGCCAGCGGCAGAAACAGCAGGGCATAGGCGATAAGCAGCAATGCCGAAGTCTGGTAAAGCATCGGCACGTAGTGCAGGGCGAAATACACCAGGGTCAGGGCAATGACCAGTCCCGGCAGCGCGTGCAGCAGATACGGCAGGCGCTCGGCCCAGATCGCCAGTTGACCTTTGTAGCGCACGACCAGCAGGCCGACCGGCACTGCCAGCACCAGGCACAGTGCAGCGCCACCCAGCGACAGTGCGAGGGATGACAGCAATGCTTCGCCGATTGCCGTCATGGGAAAGGCTGCCGATGATCCTACCGCCAACCAGTAGGCCAGCATCCCCAGCGGAATCCCGCTGCCAATGATTGCCAGCAGCAGGCAATAAAGCTGTCCCGCCACAGCCCAGGGACCCAGTTGAACCTGTTCCGCGCGTCGTGCCGCGCCCTGGCCGGTGCGTACGTGTCGACCCTTGCCGCGCACGCGCAGCTCCAGCCACAGCAGCGCCAGGCACAGCATCAGCAGTACGGCGGAGAGCATCGCCGCGTTGGCATTGCTGAACTCCAACTCGAACTGTTGATAGATCGCCGTGGTGAAGGTTTGCAGGCCGATGATCGACAAGGCGCCGAACTCCACCAGCATGTGCAGGGCAATCAGCAACGAACCCGCCAGCAGCGAAGGCCAGAGCAGGGGCAGGGTGACCTTGAAAAATACGCCCCAACGATTCTGCCCCAGCGTGCGCGCGGACTCTTCGAGGGACGGGTCAAGGTTGCGCAGGGTTGCCGCCACGGGCAGGAAAATCAGCGGGTATTTGGACAGGCTCATCACCAGGATAGCCCCGCCAAGTCCCTCGAAATGAGCGCTGAGGGAAACCCAGGTGAAGCTGCTGACAAATGCCGGAACGGCGAACGGCAAGCAGAGGATCACGCCCCACAATCGTCGGCCCGGCAGATTGCTGCGCTCCAGCAACCAGGCCAGCGACAGGCCGATTACCCCGCAAACAACGGTGACGCCAATCATCAGTGCGAGTGTGTTGCGCAGCAAGCCGAACACATAAGGTCGCCATAGCAAATGCAGTGCTTCTGCCCAGCCCGCCTGCCAGGCTTTCAGGCCGACATACAGCAGAGGCAGGAGGCTCAGCGCTACCAGCAGCAACACGGGCAGTATCAGCCAGATAGACGGCCGCTTGCGCCGTGGTGCGTACGCGTGATGAGCGGCAAGTGAGGCACCCATCAATTCAGGCCAACGTCACGTTCCAGGTCCAGCGCTTCTTCGGCGTTGCCGAGGTCGGCAGGCGTGACTTTTGGTGCTTCCAGTTCGCTGAATGGCTTGAGCCCGCGATCAGACTCCATGCCTTTGTGCAGCGGGTATTCGGCGGTGGTCTGGGTGATCACACGCTGGCCTTCCTCGCTGGCCATGTAGGCGAGCAATTGCTGTGCTTCCTTGGGGTGTTTGCTGGATTTGAGCACCGCAGCACTGGAAACCGTGATGAGTCCGCCGACATCGCCACCGGTGAAGTAATGCAGTTTCGAGTCGAGTTGGCCTTTTTCACGCTGCAGGGCGAACCAGTAGTAATTGTTCACCAGCACGGTGGCGACTTCGCCATTTTCCACCGCTTTCAAGGCAACCATGTTGTTGCTGTAGGTCTTGCCGAATGCACGCAGCCCGGTCAGCCATTCTTCGGCGGCGTCCATGCCGTGCACCTTGATGATTGCTACCGCTTGTTCCTGGAAGGCGCCACTGGTGGGCACGAAGCCGACTTTGCCTTGCCATTTCGGGTTGGAGAATTCCATCACCGATGCCGGCAAGTCTTTTTCATCGATCAGCTTGGGGTTGAAGGCGACAACGCGAACCCGGGCAGTCACGCCTATCCAGGTGCCGTTGCCGGCGACGTATTCCTTTGGCAGAACAGCCAGCGTGGCGTCATCAGTCTTGGCCAGCATGCCTTGTTCGCCGAGTTTGTTCAGTGGTGGGGATTCTTCGGTGTAGATCACGTCGGCGGGAGAGCGATCGCCTTCTTCGACGATCTGGCTGGCGAGCTGGTTGCTGCTGCCTTTGCGTACATTGACGTGGATCCCGGTCTTGGCTTCGAAGGCCTTGGCAACCGCGTCGCCGACTTCTTTGTGCTGGCCGTTGTAGAGGGTCAGGGCAACCGGATCGGCGGCTTGGGTGAGGGGAGTGGCGAGTGCCAGGCCGAACAGGGTAATGGTCAAGCCGCGGCGCAGGGTATTTCGAAACATCATTCGCAGGGTTCCTCACTGTCGCATTGCAAAAACTTGCAACAATGATAAACGATATTGTTTCTCAAATGCGCCTTGCGGTAGCTGGCATATGTTTGCTAATAGGCTCGCGTCCTTTATAGGAGTGAGCTTGCTCGCGATGAATTTGCAGGCGACGTGTTTTCCAGCTGGAACGCGTCATTGTTCAAGACCATCGCGAGCAAGCTCGCTCCTACAGGTCTCGGGATGTTTTTTGGGAGGCCAGAAACGCAAAAACCCGCTTTCGCGGGTTTTTGTGAAATCCAAGGCCGTAGCCTTGAATTTGAATTGGTGCCCAGAAGAAGACTCGAACTTCCACGACCTTGCGGTCACCAGCACCTGAAGCTGGCGTGTCTACCAATTTCACCATCTGGGCATTCATCTTCAGCGTTGCCGCTGTTGATGTGGCGAACTATACGGAGAGCATTTTGATCTGTAAACCCCTGATTCTAAAAATAATAAACCAGTGGTCCAAAATGAAAAAACCCGCTTTCGCGGGTTTTTGTGTGAGCCTTGAAATTGAACTAATCTCAAGCTCGAAATTGGTGCCCAGAAGAAGACTCGAACTTCCACGACCTTGCGGTCACCAGCACCTGAAGCTGGCGTGTCTACCAATTTCACCATCTGGGCAGTATCGGCAACGTTGTCCGTCGTCGATGGCGCGCACTATACGGAGCGTCTTTTTAACTGTAAACCCCCAGGGTCAAAAAAACCTGGAAAATTTCGTCAGCGGTCTTCAAAACAGCTTTGCGGTGTCGATACAGGGCTTTAGATGGGTCGTCTTAGCCTGAAATTTCCCGTTTCATTACGCCTATGCCAAACTAACCCGCATATAGACAAGGTGAAAACTCTCTAATGGCCGATTGGCAGTCCCTCGATCCCGAGGCCGCTCGTGAAGCGGAAAAATATGAAAACCCTATTCCTAGCCGTGAACTGATCCTTCAGCACCTTGCTGATCGAGGTTCGCCTGCTAACCGCGAGCAACTGGTCGAAGAGTTTGGTCTGACCACAGAAGACCAGATCGAAGCCCTGCGCCGCCGCCTGCGCGCCATGGAGCGCGATGCTCAACTCATCTATACCCGTCGCGGCACTTATGCTCCGGTGGACAAGCTTGATCTGATCCTGGGTCGCATCAGCGGTCACCGTGATGGCTTCGGCTTCCTGGTGCCGGACGACGGCAGTGACGACCTGTTCATGAGCCCGGCGCAGATGCGTCTGGTGTTCGATGGTGACCGTGCGTTGGCCCGTGTGTCCGGCCTGGATCGTCGTGGTCGTCGCGAAGGCATGATCGTCGAAGTGGTTTCCCGGGCTCACGAGAGCATCGTCGGCCGCTACTTCGAAGAGGGTGGCATCGGTTTCGTGGTTGCCGACAACCCGAAGATCCAGCAGGAAGTGCTGGTTACGCCGGGTCGTAATGCCAACGCGCAGATCGGTCAGTTCGTCGAAGTGAAGATTACTCACTGGCCGACGCCACGCTTCCAGCCGCAAGGCGACGTGGTCGAAGTCGTGGGCAACTACATGGCGCCGGGCATGGAGATCGACGTTGCCCTGCGTACCTATGACATTCCTCACGTCTGGCCTGACGCCGTGCTCAAGGAAGCCAGCAAGCTCAAGCCAGAAGTCGAAGAGAAGGACAAAGAGAAGCGCATCGACTTGCGTCATCTGCCGTTCGTCACCATTGACGGCGAAGATGCCCGCGACTTCGACGACGCGGTCTACTGCGAAGCCCGTCCGGGCAAGCTGCGCCTGTTCTCGGGCGGCTGGAAGCTGTACGTGGCGATTGCCGACGTATCCAGCTACGTAAAGCTCGGTTCGGCGCTGGATGCCGAAGCGCAGGTTCGCGGCAACTCGGTGTACTTCCCCGAGCGCGTGATCCCGATGCTGCCTGAGCAGTTGTCCAACGGTTTGTGCTCGCTGAACCCGCAAGTCGATCGTCTGGCCATGGTTTGCGAGATGACCATCTCCAAATCCGGCGAAATGACCGACTACTGCTTCTACGAAGCGGTGATCCACTCCCATGCCCGTCTGACCTACAACAAGGTCAGCGCCATGCTGGAAACGCCGAAAGCCACCGAGGCTCGCAAGCTGCGTGGCGAATACACCGATGTTGTGCCGCACCTCAAGCAGCTGTACTCGCTGTACAAGGTGTTGCTGGCGGCCCGTCACGTACGTGGCGCGATCGATTTCGAAACCCAGGAAACCCGGATCATCTTCGGTACCGAGCGCAAGATCGCCGAAATTCGTCCGACCGTGCGCAACGATGCGCACAAGCTGATCGAGGAATGCATGCTGGCGGCCAACGTGGCCACCGCCGAGTTCCTGAAAAAGCACGAAATCCCGGCGCTGTATCGCGTCCACGATGGTCCGCCACCGGAGCGCCTGGAAAAGCTGCGCGCGTTCCTCGGCGAGCTCGGCCTGTCCCTGCACAAAGGCAAGGACGGCCCGTCGCCGAAGGATTACCAGGCACTGCTGGCCGGCATCAAGGATCGTCCGGATTTCCACCTGATCCAGACCGTCATGCTGCGTTCGTTGAGCCAGGCGGTGTACAGCGCCGACAACCAGGGCCACTTCGGCCTGAATTACGAGGCGTACACTCACTTCACTTCGCCGATCCGTCGCTACCCGGACTTGCTCACGCACCGGGCGATTCGCAGCGTGATCCATTCGAAGCAGAACACCCCGCACGTTCGCCGTGCCGGTGCGATGACCATTCCGAAAGCGCGCATCTATCCGTACGACGAAGCGGCCCTGGAGCAACTCGGCGAGCAGTGCTCGATGAGCGAGCGCCGAGCAGATGAAGCGACCCGCGACGTAGTGAACTGGCTCAAGTGCGAGTTCATGAAGGATCGCGTGGGCGAATCGTTCCCGGGTGTGATCACCGCCGTGACCGGTTTTGGTCTGTTCGTCGAGCTGACCGATATCTACGTCGAAGGCTTGGTGCACGTCACCGCGCTGCCGGGCGATTACTACCACTTCGATCCTGTGCACCACCGCCTGGCCGGTGAGCGTACCGGTCGTAGCTTCCGCTTGGGCGATACCGTGGAAGTGCGGGTCATGCGCGTCGACCTCGACGAACGCAAGATCGACTTCGAGATGGCCGAAAAAACCATTAGCGCGCCGATCGGCCGCAAGAAGCGTGGCACTGAAAGCACAGCACCCGCAGCGAAAGTCGAAGCAGAACCGGCCCCGGCGAAAACCGGTCGTCGTCCTGCCAAGGAAAAGGCTGTCGAAGCCTATCGCCCGAGCGATGCAGCGGCGAAAAACGCCGAAGTGCGCAAAAGCCGT
Organism: Pseudomonas sp. GL_091; assembly: GCF_057837725.1. Classification (NCBI taxonomy): domain Bacteria; kingdom Pseudomonadati; phylum Pseudomonadota; class Gammaproteobacteria; order Pseudomonadales; family Pseudomonadaceae; genus Pseudomonas; species Pseudomonas sp. GL_091. The sequence goes on from NZ_CM174451.1 coordinate 573,555, forward strand.
GAAATGAAACAGGCGTTGCTGGCCGGTGCGAAAAGCGGCGGTAAAGCGGCGTCTGGGGGAAAGACCAGTCGGTCGACGCCTGACAAGGCCGTCGGCGGCAAGCCAGCCAAACCGAGCAAACATCGTAAAGGTCCGCCAAAAGCGGGCTCGGCTCCAGCCAAGAGTGGCGGGGCGCGTAAACCTAAGGCCAAGCCATGAGTCAGTTGGAAAAGATCTACGGCGTACATGCTGTAGAAGCGTTGTTGCGTCACCACCCGAAACGCGTCAAGCAGATCTGGTTGGCCGAAGGTCGCAATGACCCTCGGGTCCAGACGCTGATTGAGCTGGCCAACGAAAACCGGGTCCAGGTCGGACAGGCCGAGCGCCGCGAAATGGACGCCTGGGTTGAAGGCGTGCACCAGGGTGTGGTCGCGGACGTGAGTCCGAGCCAGGTCTGGGGCGAGGCGATGCTCGACGAGCTGCTCGATCGCACCGACGGCGCGCCGTTGTTGCTGGTGCTCGACGGCGTGACCGATCCGCACAACCTCGGCGCCTGCCTGCGTTCCGCCGATGCGGCGGGCGCGCTGGCAGTGATCGTGCCGAAGGACAAGTCGGCGACCCTGACTCCGGTTGTGCGAAAAATCGCCTGCGGCGCGGCGGAAGTGATTCCGCTGGTTGCCGTGACCAACCTGGCGCGCACCCTGGAGAAACTCCAGCAGCGCGGCTTGTGGGTTGTCGGTACGGCCGGTGAAGCTGAGGTCAGCCTGTATGACCAGGACCTGACCGGTCCGACCATCCTGATCATGGGCGCCGAAGGCAAGGGCATGCGTCGCCTGACCCGCGAGCATTGCGACTACCTGGTGAACCTGCCGATGGCCGGTAGTGTCAGCAGTCTCAACGTTTCCGTAGCGACGGGTGTATGCCTGTTCGAAGCGCAGCGTCAGCGCAGTGTCAAAGCCAAGGCTGCTGCCAAAAAATCCTGATCTGTAGGAGCGAGCTTGCTCGCGAAGAGCTCAAGGACGCCGCGGAGTATCAGCTACCCTGCGTCTTCGTTGACGACCTTCGCGAGCAAGCTCGCTCCTACAGTGTGCTTGTTGTGCCGGTGGCTGTTCAAATAATCACCAATTACCTTGCACCTCCCTCGCCCCTTCTCTACAATTGCGCCCCTTGCTGTGATGGCAGGCACCAACGTGTCTAGCGTCCGCAAGTCCATAAGTGTCATTCACTCCTTGTCTGACCGCTTTTGAGCGGCAGGCTACAACCCGTAAGGAGCATTCATGCGTCATTACGAAATCATCTTTTTGGTCCACCCGGATCAAAGCGAGCAAGTCGGCGGCATGGTTGAGCGTTACACCAAGCTGATCGAAGAAGACGGCGGCAAAATCCACCGTCTGGAAGATTGGGGCCGTCGTCAACTGGCCTACGCAATCAACAATGTTCACAAGGCTCACTACGTGATGCTGAACGTTGAGTGCACTGGCAAGGCCTTGGCCGAGCTGGAAGACAACTTCCGCTACAACGATGCAGTGATCCGTAACCTGGTCATCCGTCGCGACGAAGCCGTTACCGGCCAGTCCGAGATGCTCAAGGCTGAAGAAAACCGCAGTGAGCGCCGTGAGCGTCGCGACCGTCCTGAGCACGAAGGCGCTGAAAGCGCTGATAGTGATGACAGCGACAACAGCGATAACGCTGACGAGTAATCCACGGACCTTTTAAGGAGCCAATTACATGGCACGTTTCTTCCGTCGTCGTAAATTCTGCCGCTTCACCGCTGAAGACGTGAAAGAGATCGATTACAAAGATCTCAACACTCTGAAAGCCTACGTATCCGAGACCGGCAAAATCGTTCCAAGCCGCATCACCGGTACCAAAGCTCGTTATCAGCGTCAGCTGGCCACCGCTATCAAGCGCGCCCGCTTCCTGGCCCTGCTGGCCTACACCGACAGCCACGGCCGCTGAGACCGGGCAGTCGACACGTAGCAAAGGATTGAATGCATGCGGGCCATAGCTGAGTTCATCATGCGCGGCCGTATGCAGGCCACTCTGGTAGTGGCTGGGTGCGCGGCGATGCCGTTGTTGTATTGGTTGGGTGCTGCCGCCGGATGCCTTGTGCTCCTGCGGCGCGGATTGAGGGACGCCCTGGGCGTTCTTGCTCTGGGACTGCTGCCGGCATTGGCCTGGTGGCTTTACTCCGACGACCCACGGGCACTTCTGGTGCTGCTGGGGTCTGCGAGCCTTGCGTTGGTTTTGCGCGCAAGCGAGTCCTGGAACCGCGTGCTGCTGGTCAGCATAGCGATGGGAGTGGTGTTTTCAGTGGTGTTGGGGACAGCTTTTGCTCCCCAGATCGAGATGCTGGCGCAGGCTTTGATCAAAGTCATGCCGTCGCTACTCGGCGATGTCTACCAGAAGTTGTCGGTAGATGAACAAGCGCGTTTCGCGTCCCTGATTGCACCGGTCCTGACCGGCCTGATTGCGGCGTTGTTGCAAATCGTCAGCTTGCTGAGCCTGCTTGTCGGGCGTTACTGGCAGGCGTTGTTGTACAACCCGGGCGGTTTTGGTCGCGAGTTTCGCGCCATCCGCTTCCCGCTGTTGCCGGCGATGTTGCTGCTGGCGTGCATGCTTCTGGGGCCGAACATCGGCCCACAGATGGCCATGTTGACGCCGTTGTGCAGCGTACCGCTGGTGTTCGCCGGGCTGGCCCTGATTCACGGGCTGGTGGCGCAGAAGCGACTGGCCAGGTTCTGGCTGGTGGGGTTGTACGTGACGCTGTTGCTGTTCATGCAACTGATCTATCCGTTGCTGGTGGTCCTGGCCATCGTCGACAGCCTGATTGATTTTCGCGGTCGTTCGGCACCGAAAGATGCCGATAACGCGAACGGTGAAGGTTAAAAGTTAAGAGGATTTTCACATGCAACTGATCCTTCTGGAAAAAGTCACCAACCTGGGCAACCTGGGTGACAAAGTGAACGTTAAGGCTGGTTACGGTCGTAACTACCTGCTGCCTTACGGCAAAGCTACCGCTGCGACCCCAGCCAACCTGGCTGCGTTCGAAGAGCGTCGTGCTGAGCTGGAAAAAGCTGCAGCAGATCGTAAATCGTCGGCTGAAAGCCGCGCTGCCCAACTGGCCGAGCTGGAAGTGACCATCACTGCCACCGCTGGCGACGAAGGCAAGCTGTTCGGTTCGATCGGTACTCACGACATCGCTGACGCACTGACCGCCTCCGGCGTTGAAGTGCAGAAGAGCGAAGTTCGTCTGCCGAACGGCACCATCCGCAACGTAGGCGAATTCGACGTAGCCGTGCACCTGCACGCCGAAGTTGAAGCCACCGTACGCGTTGTCGTGGTAGCAGCTTAAGCAGCACTTGTCGGCTGGCACCCTCGGGTGCTTGCCGGTAACATCGGGCACGATCCTGTTTACAGGTCGTGCCCTTTGTCTTTCTGAAACCCCTGCTTTTTATCACCAAGAATCAAGAGGCCATGAACGATATCTCCGCTCCTGAGCAATACGATCTGCAAACCGCCGCGCTGAAGGTGCCGCCGCATTCCATCGAAGCCGAACAGGCTGTACTCGGTGGTCTGATGCTGGACAACAACGCCTGGGAACGCGTGCTCGATCAAGTCTCCGACGGCGATTTCTATCGACATGACCACCGCCTGATTTTCCGTGCGATCGCCAAGCTGGCCGATCAGAACATGCCGATCGACGTCGTGACCCTGTCCGAGCAATTGGACAAGGAAGGTCAGACTTCACAGGTCGGCGGCCTCGGTTACTTGGGCGAGCTGGCGAAAAACACCCCGTCCGTCGCCAACATCAAGGCCTATGCGCAGATCGTTCGCGAGCGGGCGACGTTGCGCCAACTGATCGGTATCAGTACCGAGATTGCCGACAGCGCTTTCAATCCGGAAGGCCGCACCGCCGCCGAAATTCTCGATGAAGCCGAACGCCAGATCTTCCAGATCGCCGAGGCCCGGCCGAAAACCGGTGGCCCGGTGGGCGTCAATGACCTGCTGACCAAGGCCATCGACCGCATCGACACCTTGTTCAACACCGACAACGCCATTACCGGGCTGTCCACGGGTTACACCGACCTCGACGAGAAAACCAGCGGCCTGCAACCGTCCGACCTGATCATCGTCGCTGGCCGTCCATCCATGGGTAAAACCACCTTTGCGATGAACCTGGTGGAAAACGCCGTGTTGCGCAGCGAGAAGGCCGTCCTGGTTTACTCCCTCGAGATGCCAGGCGAATCGCTGATCATGCGTATGCTGTCTTCCCTGGGTCGTATCGACCAGACCAAGGTCCGTTCCGGTCAGCTTGAAGACGACGACTGGCCGCGCCTGACCTCGGCGGTCAACCTGCTCAATGACCGCAAGCTGTTCATCGACGATACCGCCGGCATCAGCCCATCGGAAATGCGCGCCCGGACCCGCCGTCTGGTACGTGAACATGGCGAAGTCGGCTTGATCATGATCGACTACCTGCAACTGATGCAGATCCCGGGTTCTAGTGGCGATAACCGGACCAACGAGATTTCCGAAATCTCCCGGTCCCTGAAAGCCCTGGCGAAAGAATTCCAATGCCCGGTGGTGGCGTTGTCCCAGCTCAACCGTTCCCTGGAGCAGCGGCCGAACAAGCGTCCGGTGAACTCCGACTTGCGGGAATCCGGAGCGATCGAGCAGGATGCCGACGTGATCATGTTCGTGTATCGCGACGAGGTGTATCACCCGGAAACCGAGCACAAGGGCATTGCTGAAATCATCATCGGCAAGCAGCGGAACGGCCCGATCGGCTTTATCCGCCTGGCCTTCATCGGCAAGTACACCCGTTTCGAGAACCTGGCGCCGGGCAGTTACAACTTCGACGACGACGAGTAACTGTTGATGCAGGGCCTCTGTGGTGAGGGGGCTTGCCCCCGTTGGGTTGCGAAGCGACCCCAAAACCTGCGGTCGCCATTCTCCAGATGAAACGAGTCGGCTGATTTACGACTGCTTCGCAGCCGAACGGGGGCAAGCCCCCTCGCCACAGGGGTTGTGCGTTGCTCAAGGGAGCTGCGCTAAAACACCTCCCACCAATTTCCGACCATGGCCGTCGGAATTGGTCAAAATTTGTGCTATATTCCGCGCCCGCGAAATTCAATGAAAGCCAACACCGGTTATCGACATGCAAGCAGCCAAGCCGTTATTTGACTATCCCAAGTACTGGGCCGAATGTTTCGGGCCAGCGCCGTTCCTGCCCATGAGCAGGGAGGAGATGGATCAGCTCGGCTGGGATTCCTGCGACATCATCATCGTCACCGGTGATGCCTATGTCGATCACCCGTCGTTCGGCATGGCGATCATCGGCCGGCTGCTGGAGTCCCAGGGCTTCCGCGTCGGGATCATTGCCCAGCCGAACTGGCAGTCCAAAGACGATTTCATGAAGCTCGGCGAGCCGAACCTGTTCTTCGGTGTCGCGGCCGGCAACATGGATTCGATGATCAACCGCTACACCGCGGACAAGAAAATCCGTTCCGACGATGCCTACACCCCGGGTGGCCTGGCCGGCAAGCGTCCGGACCGCGCCAGCCTGGTTTACAGCCAGCGCTGCAAGGAAGCCTACAAGCACGTGCCGATCGTGCTCGGCGGCATCGAAGCATCCCTGCGCCGTATCGCCCACTACGACTACTGGCAGGACCGTGTGCGCAACTCGATCCTGATCGACGCCAGCGCCGACATCCTGCTCTACGGCAACGCCGAGCGTGCGATTGTCGAAGTGGCCCAGCGCCTGTCCTACGGTCACAAGATCGAAGACATCACCGACGTGCGCGGCACCGCGTTCATCCGTCGTGACACGCCACAAGGCTGGTACGAAGTCGACTCCACGCGCATCGACCGTCCGGGCAAGGTCGACAAGATCATCAACCCGTACGTCAACACCCAGGACACCCAGGCCTGCGCCATCGAGCAGGAAAAGGGTCCGGTTGAAGATCCGCAGGAGGCCAAGGTCGTGCAGATCCTGGCCAGCCCGCGCATGACCCGCGACAAGACCGTGATCCGTCTGCCGTCGGTGGAAAAGGTCCGAAATGACGCGGTGCTCTACGCTCACGCCAACCGCGTGCTGCACCTGGAAACCAACCCGGGCAATGCCCGCGCGCTGGTGCAGAAGCACGGTGAAGTCGACGTCTGGTTCAACCCGCCGCCGATTCCGATGACCACCGAAGAAATGGACTACGTGTTCGGCATGCCTTATGCGCGCATTCCGCACCCGGCGTACGGCAAGGAAAAAATCCCGGCCTACGACATGATCCGTTTCTCGGTGAACATCATGCGTGGCTGCTTCGGCGGCTGCACCTTCTGCTCGATCACCGAGCACGAAGGCCGGATCATCCAGAACCGTTCCCACGAGTCGATCATTCGCGAAATCGAAGAGATTCGTGACAAGGTCCCGGGCTTTACCGGCGTGATCTCCGACCTCGGCGGCCCGACCGCGAACATGTACCGCATTGCGTGCAAGAGCCCGGAAATCGAATCCGCGTGCCGCAAGCCATCGTGCGTGTTCCCTGGCATCTGCCCGAACCTGAATACCGACCACTCGGCGCTGATCCAGCTGTACCGCAGCGCCCGTGAGTTGCCGGGTGTGAAAAAGATCCTGATCGCTTCCGGCCTGCGCTATGACCTCGCGGTCGAATCGCCGGAGTACGTCAAGGAACTGGTGACCCACCACGTCGGTGGCTACCTGAAGATCGCCCCGGAACACACCGAGGAAGGTCCGCTCAACCAGATGATGAAACCGGGCATCGGCAGCTATGACAAGTTCAAGCGCATGTTCGAGAAGTACTCCAAGGAAGCGGGCAAGGAGCAGTACCTGATTCCTTACTTCATCGCCGCCCACCCGGGCACCACCGATGAAGACATGATGAACCTGGCCCTGTGGCTCAAGGGCAACGGCTTCCGTGCCGACCAGGTGCAGGCGTTCTACCCGTCGCCGATGGCCACCGCCACCGCGATGTACCACTCGGGCAAGAACCCGCTGCGCAAGGTCACCTACAAGAGTGACGCGGTGACCATCGTCAAGAGCGAAGAGCAGCGCCGTCTGCACAAGGCGTTCTTGCGTTATCACGACCCGAAAGGCTGGCCGATGCTGCGCGAAGCACTGACCCGCATGGGCCGCGCCGACCTGATCGGGCCGGGCAAGAACCAGTTGATTCCTTTGCACCAGCCGTCGACTGACAGCTATCAGAGCGCCCGTCGCAAGAACTCGACGCCGGCCGGCAGCCACAAGGTTGCAGGGGAAAAGACCACCAAGATCCTGACCCAGCATACCGGCCTGCCACCACGTGCCAGCGATGGTGGCAACCCGTGGGACAAGCGCGAACAGGCCAAGGCTGCAGCGTTCGCCCGCAACCAGCAGGCGGCCAAGGAGCGCAAGGACGCGGCCAAAGGCAAGGGGCCAAAGCCGACCCGCAAGCCGGTCGTACCACGCTAAGCCTCGCTTGAGCTGAACAGAACGCCAACCTTCAGGTTGGCGTTTTGCATTCAAGGCTTGAAAAAATGTACTGGAGCTACTGGCCTCATCGCGAGCAGGCTCACTCCTACAATGAAATGCATTCCCCTGTAGGAGCGAGCCTGCTCGCGAAGAGGCCGGAGCTGCCAACCAATTTCTGGCTGATCGCCACATTTACGTGCAATCGATACAAACCATTTCCCTGCATCGCCCGATTTTGGTGCTGTACTGCCTCAGGCAACCGAAGAAAGCGCCAGCGCTGCTGGATGGCATAAGTCTTGCGCGCTTTCCAATACGCTTAAGGCTCGCAGGAGGCACGCCGTGTCGATTCATGTCGCATTGCACCACATCACGCATTACCGCTATGACCGCGCTGTCGAGCTCGGCCCGCAGATCGTTCGCCTGCGTCCCGCCGCCCACAGCCGCACGAGGATTCTGTCCTATGCGCTGAAAGTCTCCCCTGAACAGCACTTCATCAACTGGCAACAGGACCCTCAGGGCAATTACCTGGCGCGGCTGGTGTTCCCGGAGAAAACCGAGGAATTGCGAATCGAAGTCGATCTGCTGGCAGAAATGGCGATCTTCAATCCGTTCGACTTCTTCCTCGAACCCTACGCGGAAAAGATCCCCTTCGCCTATGCCGCGGATGAGCGCAAGGAACTGGCGCCGTACCTGGAAACCCTTCCCCTGACGCCGAAGTTCAAGGCCTACCTGGACGGCATCGACCGTACACCGTTGCCCGCCGTGGACTTTCTTGTCGCACTCAACCAGCGTTTGAGCGAAGACATCGATTACCTGATCCGCATGGAGCCCGGCGTACAAACACCTGAGCACACCCTCGACCAGGCCTCCGGTTCGTGCCGTGACTCCGCTTGGTTGCTGGTGCAACTGCTGCGCAACCTGGGGCTGGCGGCGCGTTTCGTGTCGGGTTACCTGATCCAGCTGACCGCCGACGTCAAAAGTCTCGACGGTCCGTCCGGCACCGAAGTGGATTTTACCGACCTGCACGCCTGGTGCGAGGTGTACCTGCCTGGCGCCGGCTGGATCGGCCTGGATGCGACTTCCGGGCTGTTTGCCGGTGAAGGACACATTCCGTTGGCCTGTAGTCCCGATCCGTCCTCTGCGGCACCGATCAGTGGCTTGGTGGAACCCTGCGAGTGCGAATTCAGCCACGAAATGTCCGTGGAGCGGATTTGGGAAGCACCACGGGTCACCAAGCCCTACACCGACGACCAGTGGCTGGCGATCCAAACCCTGGGCCGTCAGATCGATGCCGACCTGCTGGAGGGTGATGTACGCCTGACCATGGGCGGCGAGCCGACCTTTGTGTCCATCGATGACCCGGACGGTGCCGAGTGGAATACCGCGGCACTGGGGCCGGATAAACGGCGGTTGTCCGCCGAACTGTTCCAGCGCATGCGCAAGCACTACGCGCCTCAGGGGCTGGTGCATTTCGGGCAGGGCAAGTGGTACCCGGGCGAGCAACTGCCGCGCTGGTCGCTCAATTGCTACTGGCGCCGTGACGGCGTGCCGATCTGGCACAACAGCGCACTGATCGCCGACGAGCAGGAAGACTATGGCGCCGACGGAGCGCTGGCCGGGCGTTTTCTGGCGAGTGTCGCCGAACGCCTGAAGATTCCGACACGCTTTGTGTTTGCAGCCTACGAAGACAATTTTTACTACCTCTGGCGCGAAGGGATGTTGCCGCAAAACGTCAGCGCCGAAGACTCGCGTCTGGAAGAGCCTTTGGAGCGTGAGCGTCTGCGCAAGGTCTTCAGTCAAGGTTTGGACAAGGTCATCGGCCAGGTCCTGCCGCTGGCGCGCACCGCCAAGGGCGACCAGTGGCAGAGCGGCCGCTGGTATCTGCGCGACGAGCACTGCCGTCTGGTGCCGGGGGACTCGCCGTTGGGTTATCGCTTGCCGCTGGGCTCGCAGCCTTGGGTGAAAGCGGCGGAATATCCGTTCATCCATCCGCAAGACCCGAATCAAGACTTCCCGCCGCTGCCCGACACCGCGCAACTGCAAAGCCAAAGCGAAGCTGCCGAGGTACAAGAGCGCGCACCGAAGATCGACGAATCCGCCGACTGGCTGACCCGTACCGCCTTCTGCGCCGAGGCGCGGGAAGGCCGGTTGTATCTGTTCATGCCGCCGCTGGAGCGGGTCGAGGATTACCTCGAACTGGTCGCTGCCATCGAAGCCACCGCGGAGGAGCTGATGTGCCCGGTGTTGCTGGAGGGCTATGAGCCGCCGAGCGATCCACGCCTGAGCAACTTGCGCATCACCCCGGATCCGGGGGTGATCGAGGTCAACGTGCAGCCGTCCGCGACCTGGGATGAGTTGGTCGAGCGCACCGAATTCCTCTACGAAGAAGCGCGTCAGACCCGGCTGACCACCGAGAAATTCATGATCGACGGCCGGCATACCGGCACGGGCGGCGGTAACCATTTCGTGCTGGGTGGCGCGACACCGGGGGACTCGCCGTTTCTGCGTCGCCCGGATCTGCTGCGCAGCCTGATCAGCTACTGGCACAACCACCCGTCGCTGTCCTACCTGTTTTCCGGATTGTTCATCGGCCCGACGTCCCAGGCGCCCCGCGTCGATGAAGCACGCAACGATGCCTTGTACGAACTGGAGATCGCTTTCGCGCAGATGCCAGAAGCGGGTGAAGAATGTCCGCCATGGTTGGTGGACCGACTGCTGCGCAATCTGCTGATCGATGTGACCGGCAACACCCACCGCGCCGAGTTCTGCATCGACAAACTCTATTCGCCGGACGGTGCTACCGGGCGCCTCGGATTGTTGGAGCTGCGTGCATTCGAGATGCCGCCCCATGCGCGCATGAGCCTGGCGCAACAATTGTTGCTGCGGGCTCTGGTTGCGCGGTTCTGGCGCGAGCCTTATGCACCGCCGAAACTGGCGCGCTGGGGCACGGAGCTGCACGATCGCTTCCTGTTGCCGCACTTTATCGAGCAAGACTTCGCCGATGTCATCGTCGACCTCAACGCCGCCGGTTATCCGGTGCGGGCCGAATGGTTCGCCGCGCATCTGGAGTTCCGTTTCCCCAAGGTTGGCGACTACGCCGTCAGCGGCATTGCACTGGAACTGCGCCAGGCGCTCGAACCCTGGCACGTGCTGGGCGAAGAGGGCGCCATGGGCGGTACGGTGCGTTACGTGGATTCGTCGCTGGAGCGTTTGCAGGTCAAGCTCAGCGGCTTGCCGCCCCAGCGTTATCTGCTGACCTGCAACGGCATTCCGGTGCCATTGCAGCCCACCGGGCGTGTAGGCGAATTCGTCGCGGGGGTGAGATTTCGTGCCTGGCAACCGGCCAACTGTCTGCAACCGACCATCCCGGTCCACGCGCCGCTGGTGTTCGACTTGCTCGATACCTGGATGCAGCGCTCGCTGGGCGGCTGCCAGTACCACGTCGCCCATCCGGGCGGGCGCAACTACGACAGCTTGCCGGTGAACGCCAATGAAGCGGAGAGCCGGCGAATGGCGCGCTTCTTCCGCATCGGACACACGCCAGGGAAACTTCCTGTACCCAATCTGGAAATCAGCGACGAGTTGCCGATGACACTCGATTTACGACGTTTCTAAACCGTACGCGACGCTCGGATTTTTCGTATATCCGGGCGTCACGAGCCTGCGTTAGTCTGACCCTTCATTGCTGTCTGCCGAGCTTTCCATGCCTGACCTGCTAGACCGCTACCCGCTGACGGCGGGCACCTATCACGAAATGCTCGACGACAGTGGCGCCGTGCGCCCGCACTGGCGCCGGCTGTTCGAGCAGTTGCAACGCAGCACGCCGGCGCAGTTGGTGCAGCGTCAGGCCCTGCTGACCCGGCAGATTCAGGAAAACGGCGTTACCTATAACGTCTATGCCGATCCCAAGGGCGCGGACCGGCCGTGGGAGCTGGACCTGCTGCCCCATGTCATCGCGGCTGATGAGTGGCAACAGTTGTCGGCCGGCATCGCTCAGCGGGCGCGATTGCTCAATGCCGTACTGGCTGACCTTTACGGTCCACAACGGCTGATTGCCGAAGGTCTGCTGCCCGCCGAGCTGGTGTTCGGTCACAACAACTTCCTTTGGCCCTGTCAGGGCATCAGCCCGCCTGACGGAGCCTTTCTGCATCTGTATGCCGTGGATCTGGCGCGCACACCCGATGGCCGCTGGTGGGTGACGGCGGATCGTACCCAGGCGCCTTCGGGAGCCGGGTATGCGCTGGAAAACCGCACGATTGTGTCCCGGGCCTTTCCCGAGCTGTACCGCGATCTGAAAGTGCAGCACCTGGCCGGGTTCTTCCGCACCTTGCAGGAAACCCTGGCCCGTCAGGCCCCGAGTGACGGGGACGCGCCGTTGGTGGTGCTGCTGACACCGGGGCGTTTCAACGAAAGCTATTTTGAACATCTGTATCTGGCCCGCCAGCTCGGTTATCCGCTGGTGGAGGGTGGTGACCTGACGGTGCGCGACGCCACGGTTTACTTGAAAACCCTGAGTGGCCTGCGTCGGGTCCACGCGATCATGCGGCGGCTCGACGATGACTTCTGCGACCCGCTGGAGTTGCGCACCGATTCGGCCCTCGGCGTGCCGGGCCTGCTGGAAGCGGTGCGGCAGGGGCGGGTGCTGGTGGCCAACGCCCTCGGCAGCGGTGTGCTGGAATCGCCGGGCTTGTTGGGTTTTCTGCCGAAGATCAATCAATTCCTGTTTGGCGAAGAGCTGATCCTGCCGTCCATCGCCACATGGTGGTGCGGTGAGGCGCCGGTTTTGGCCCAAGCCCTGGAGAAACTTCCGGAGTTGCTGATCAAACCGGCGTTTCCGTCCCAGAGCTTTGCGCCGGTATTTGGCCGTGATTTGAGTGAAAAACAGCGCCAGGAACTCGCCGAGCGCATGCAGGCGCGGCCCTACGCCTATGTCGCGCAAGAGCTGGCGCAATTGTCCCAGGCGCCGATCTGGCAAGCCGAGGACGGTCAACTGCAACCCCGTGCCATCGGCATGCGCGTGTATGCGGTGGCCAGCCGTGAGGGTTATCGGGTCTTGCCCGGCGGCTTGACCCGGGTCGCCGCCCAAGCCGATGCCGAAGTGGTGTCGATGCAACGCGGTGGCGCCAGCAAGGACACCTGGGTGCTGGGAGAGCGTGCGCCCAGCGGCGAACAATGGAAGGCCCAGCGCAACATCGGCGTGCATGATCTGGTGCGGCGCGATCCGTACCTGCCGTCGCGGGTGGTGGAAAACCTGTTCTGGTTCGGCCGTTACTGCGAGCGTTGCGACGACAGTGCCCGTTTGCTGCGCATCATGCTGGCGCGCTATGTCGACGGCGACGACCCGCAAGCACTGCAGGCCGCGGTGGATCTCGGCGAACGGCTGATGCTGCTGCCCGAGGAGGGCGAGTTGCCGGAGCGCCTGTTGGCGGCATTGCTCGGCGATGACTGGCCGTTCAGCCTGCGTTCCAACCTGCAACGCTTGCAGTGGGCCGCTTCACAGGTGCGCGGCAAACTCTCGCGGGAAAACTGGCAGGCGCTGGTGGAGTTGCAGCGTGAAGCCATGGAGCTGGAAACCGAAGAGCCGGATTTCGGCGAGTTGCTGGATTTCCTCAACCGTCTGGTGATGTCCCTGGCGGCGCTGTCCGGCTTTGCCCTGGACGACATGACCCGGGATGAAGGCTGGCGTTTCCTGATGATTGGCCGGCGGATCGAGCGCCTGCAATTTCTCAGCGGCAGCCTGGCGGCGTTCCTGCGGGGCGCCGGGGCCTTCGATCAGGCCGGGCTGGAATGGTTGTTGGAACTGGGCAACAGCAGCATCACTTACCGTTCTCGATACCTGGCGGTGGCACAGTTGATCCCGGTGCTCGACCTGCTATTGCTCGACGAACAGAACCCTCACGCCGTGTTGTTCCAGTTGAAACTGGTGACCCGCACCCTCAAACGCCTCAACGATGACTTTGGCGTGCCGCGTGAGGCAGCGTTGCCGCAATTGGTCGAGCGTCTGGCGCGATTCGACCTGGGCTGCCTGGAAAACCCGCTGTTCGGCGACGCGAGTGTTCGCGCTGCTATCGAGGGGCTGGCCGCGCTGCTGCAAGAGATCGCCGACGCCAGCGGGCAGGTTTCCGATCGCCTGGCGCTGCGGCATTTCGCCCATGTCGATGATGTCAGCCAGCGCACGGTGTCCGTCTGATGAGTGCTCATTACCAGATTTTTCACGACACCCATTACCACTACGACAGCCCGGTGTCCCTGGCCCAGCAACTGGCGCATTTGTGGCCGCGGCCTTGTGCCTGGCAGCGCTGCACCGAACAGAAATTGCAGATCAGCCCGGAGCCGACCTCGCGTCGCGATGAGCTGGATGTGTTCGGCAATCCGTTGACCCGGCTGGCGTTCGAGCGTCCCCACGATGAATTGCTGGTCAACGCCAGCCTGACCATTGAAGTGCTAGCCCGGCCTGCGTTGGACTTCAATCTGTCACCGGCGTGGGAAGACACACGAAGCGCGCTGACCTACAGCAGCCAACCGCTGTCGCCCGAGCTACTCGAAGCCTGCCGATACCGGTTTGAATCGCCGTATGTGCATTTGAAGAAAAACTTCGTCGAGTTCTCGCAAAGCTGTTTTCCGCCCGGTCGAGCGTTGTTGCTCGGCGTGCAGGCGCTGATGGAGAAAATCTTCAGCGAGTTCACCTTCGATGCCGAAGCGACCCAGGTGGCGACGCCGCTGGTGGAGGTGCTGGAGCGCCGGCGCGGGGTCTGCCAGGACTTTGCCCACCTGATGCTCGCTTGCGTGCGTTCCAGAGGGTTGGCGGCGCGGTACATCAGCGGTTACTTGCTGACTCAACCACCGCCGGGCCAGCCACGGTTGATCGGCGCCGATGCGTCCCACGCCTGGGTCTCGGTGTTTTGCCCGGTGCTGGGGTGGGTGGATTTCGATCCGACCAACAATGTGCAACCGGCGCTGGAGCACATCACCCTGGCGTGGGGCCGGGATTTTTCCGATGTGTCGCCGTTGCGGGGGGTGATTCTGGGGGGAGGGAACCACGATCCGGAAGTGCGCGTCACAGTGATGCCACTGGATTAACGCAGGTCCCCTATAGGAGCGAGCTTGCTCGCGAAGAACCCGAGAGCGCCGGGGTGTCAGAGTTGCAGCGTTATCGTTAAAGACCATCGCGAGCAAGCTCGCTCCTACAGAGGATCGGCAGCAATGCTGCTGCCAACCCTGGACACAGATCCGGTGGGCCTGATCAGATCATCGGGCCCTGAGGGTCTCAGGCGTCGGGCGCCTGATCTTTCGGTGCTTCAACATCACTTTCTGCGGCCACTTCACCTTCTGCTTCCGGGTTCAGTGCGGCTGCTTCTTCTTCAGCTGAAGCTTTCTTGCGCTGAAGCTTTTCCTCTTTCTTCTGCTCCTTGGCCAAGTCTCTCTGACGTTTGGCGAAGGAATAATTAGGTTTGGCCATGGGCGATCCTCTGGGGTCGAAGGTGAGGTTGAGCGGCGCATATTCTGCCCTGTATCGGTGCCAAGCCGTTAGCTGGGTTTTTGCTCGGCCCATTTTGGCGCTATGGACGGTTGCCAGGCATCCAGAGCATCGAGCAGGGTTTGCGGTGATTCGCTCACTTGCAGCATGTCACGGTGCTGCCCGCGAACGAAGCCTTCGCCGACGATATGATCGAGAAAAGACGTCAACTTGCTGTAGAAGCCGTTCACTTCCAGCAAACCCAGCGGTTTGCCGTGGTAGCCGAGCTGGCCCCAGGTCCAGACTTCGAACAGTTCCTCGAGGGTGCCAAGGCCGCCGGGCAGCGCGATAAAGGCATCGCTGAGCTCGGCCATCCGCGCCTTGCGCGCGTGCATGCCATCGACGACTTCCAGGCGAGTCAGGCCGCTGTGGCCGATTTCCTTGTCCTTGAGGCTTTGCGGGATGATGCCGATCACTTCACCGCCGGCCGCCAGGGCCGCATCGGCGACGATGCCCATCAGGCCCACGGCGCCACCGCCATACACCAGGGTCAGCTTGCGCTCGGCCAACGCCCGGCCAAGGGCCACGGCTGCTTCGCGGTAAGCCGGGTTGGTGCCGGTGCTGGCACCACAAAATACACAAACGGATGTTAAAGACATGCCTTGCTCCATGGTCGATCAGGGCCACAGAGTAAAGGCAGGCGCACGGCAGTCCAAGGGCTAGACTTGTTGTTCCGGGGTTTCGTACGTACCGCTGGCGCCGCAAGCGTAGGCGGCCAGCAAACTGCACAACAGGCTGTTGATCGACATGACAGACGTTCCATTTGAAGGGGGACGACCTGATGATAGGCCCGGGCCAGACACTTGGCCGGTAGATATTTCGCATCGGTGTCATAGCGCGAAAGTTGTATACAATTTTTGATTCAAGTCATATGAACTTGCGAAGTTTTCAGGCAGTCTTCTGTCCATTCGCGATTCTCGTTAACCCTGCCTTGGAGATTCACCATGTTTGCCAAACTTGTTGCGGTATCCCTGTTGACACTGGCCAGCAGCCAATTGATGGCTGCAGAGTGCAAAGTCACCGTCGACTCCACCGACCAGATGTCTTTCGACACGAAGGCCATTGAAATCGACAAGAGCTGCAAGACGTTTACCGTGGAACTCAAGCACTCCGGCAGCTTGCCGAAGAACGTCATGGGCCATAACTGGGTGCTGAGTAAAGAAGCCGACATGCAGCCGATCGCCACCGACGGCCTGAGTGCCGGCATCGACAAGAACTACCTGAAGGAAGGCGACGCCCGCGTGATCGCCCACACCAAGATCATCGGCGCCAATGAAACCGATTCGGTGACCTTCGATGTGTCCAAGCTGGATGCGGCTGAAAAGTACGGTTTCTTCTGCTCGTTCCCGGGCCACATCTCGATGATGAAAGGCACCGTGACCCTGAAGTAATCAGGCACACCGCGTTATCGTTCTTCGCGGGCAAGCCACGCTCCCACAAGGATCTATGTCGGACACAATTTTTGTGAACACCTGAAACCCTGTGGGAGCGGGCTTGCTCGCGAAGGGGCCATCAGCATCAATGAATCTAATGGCCAAAGAAAAGCCCGCTGAGGATCACTCCTGAGCGGGCTTTTTCATTCACTCACACCTCAAGGCGCAAACGGCATCACCCGCTTGTGATGGGTCTTGTTGTACGTATCAACAATGATCCTGAACGCCTCTTCACGCACCGGATTGCCGTGCAGGAACGCGTCGATCTCGGCATAGGTCACGCCATGGGATGCTTCGTCCGGTTTACCGGGCGACAGGTCTTCCAGGTCGGCGGTCGGGACTTTTTCCACCAACGACTCCGGCGCGCCGAAGCTGCGGGCGATGGCGCGGACCTGGTTTTTCACCAGGCCACTCAGTGGCGCCAGGTCGCAGGCGCCGTCACCGAACTTGGTGAAGAAACCCATCACCGCTTCCGCCGCGTGATCGGTGCCGATCACCAGGCCATGGGCCGCGCCGGCGATGGTGTACTGGGCGACCATGCGCATGCGCGCCTTGGTGTTGCCGAGCACGAAGTCCACCGACACCGCGTGTTTGCCTTCGAAGGCCGCCACTTCATTGGCCAGGGACTTGACCGCCGGGCCGATGTTCACGGTGTGGCGCTCGTCCGGCTTGATGAAATCCACCGAAGCCTGGGCGTCGTGCTCATCGAACTGGGTTTCGTAGGGCAGGCGCACGGCGATGAATTTGTACGCGGCATCACCGCTGCGCTGGCGCAGTTCACGGACGGCCCGCTGGGCCAGCAGACCGGCGGTCAGGGAGTCGACCCCGCCACTGATGCCCAGCACCAGGGTCTTGAGCCCGGAGTTGACCAGGCAGTCCTGAATGAAGGTCACCCGCCGGGCGACTTCGGCCTCAAGGGCGGCTTCGTCGGCGAATGGCGGCTGGACCTTGAGCTGTTCAGCAATCTCACGCTGTACGGCTTGCATGAATTCACTCCTTGCTTGATGTACTGGAAAGGGCGGCAGGAACTTGGAAAACGTGTCGCAAGTAAGCGACGAAATTCGGGTCTTTGCAGTGCGTCTTGCCTGGCTCGTCGGAGATCTTCGCCACCGGCTGGCCGTTGCAGGCGGTCATTTTAAGCACGATGCTCATCGGTTCGACACCCGGAATATCACAGGTCAGGTTGGTGCCGATGCCAAAGCTGACATTGATCCGACCGCGCAGCGCCCGGAATATCTCCAGGGTCCTGGGCAGGGTCAGGCTGTCGGAGAAGGTCAGCGTCTTGCTCATCGGGTCGATGCCGAGCTTGTGATAGTGGGCGATGGCTTTTTCCGCCCACAGCACCGGATCGCCTGAATCGTGGCGTAAACCGTCGAAAAGCTTGGCGAAAAACAGATCGAAGTCGCCGAGGAAGGCATCCATGGTGATGCAGTCGGTCAGGGCGATCCCCAACAGGCCACGGTATTCGCGGACCCAGCAATCGAGTGCGGCGATCTGGCTGTCGATCAGCCGCGGGCCGAGTTGCTGGTGCGCCATGATCCATTCGTGGGCCATGGTGCCCAGGGGTTTCATGTCCAGCTCCCGGGACAGGTGCACGTTGCTGGTGCCGACGAAGCGTCCTGGGAAGTCGTGCTTGAGCACATTCACCACTTCTTCCTGCACGCGGTAAGAAAAACGTCGGCGTGTGCCGAAATCGGCCACCTGCAGTTCGGACAATTCATCACTGCTGGCGTTGGCGCTCAGCCAGTCGAACTTGCGGTAGAGCTGCTCGCGGGCCTGCTCCAGCACGACCTCGCGGTAGCGATAGCGGTTGCGCACCTCGCTGACCAGCGCCAGCAGCGGCACTTCGAACAGGATCACGTGCAGCCAGGGGCCACGCAGGCGGATAAACAGCTCACCGTTTTCGAGGCCGGTGTGGATGTAGCGCAGGTTGAAGCGAAACAAACCGAGAAAACGCAGGAAGTCCGGCTTAAGGAAGCTGATGCGCTCCAGAAAGCTCAATTGGTCGGCGCTCAGGCTCAGTTCCGCCAGGCGCTCGATCTGGAAGCGGATTTCCGCCAGGTACGGGCGCAAGTCCTCGCCGTTACGGCAACGAAACTCCCATTCGACTTCGACGTTCGGGTAGTTGTGCAGCACCGCCTGCATCATCGTCAGTTTGTAGAAGTCGGTGTCGAGCAGGTTCTGCACGATGCGATCGGCAAACACACTCTCGCTCATAACGGGAATCTCCAGCGTTGCAGCGGTATTGAACAATGGCGCTAGTGGCGCATATCAGCGGCAGGGATTGCCAGCAATTTTTTAGACCGCAGCAGATCCCTGCAGGTGTGAGCTTTTGTGGCGAGGGGGCTTGTCGGATCGCCGCATCGCCCCGTTGGGTTGCGCAGCAGCCCCAAAATTTGCAACTTCGTAGTTGGAGCTATTGCGACTGCTGCGCAGCCGAACGGGGCGATGCGGCGGTCCGACAAGCCCCCTCACCACAGGGAACGTGCAAGACGTTAGTGCTGCGCCGCCTCCGGGCTATCGATCTGCTCCAGCATCCACTTCACAAAGTCCCGCACTTTGGGCACTTCCGCCGAGTGCTCCGGGTACGCAAGGTAATAGGCGTCGGTGCTGGGCATTGCATGCTGCCAGGGAATGACCAGCTTGCCGTCAGCCAGTTCTTCTTCCACCAGAAAGCGGGGCAGCAACGCCACGCCGCAACCGACCTGGGCGGCGCGGATGCACATATAAAAGGTTTCGAAGCGTGGGCCGTGGTAGCTGTGCTCTGTGTGGTAGCCCTGATGGTCGAACCAGTCATGCCAGGCTTGGGGGCGGGAAGCGTTTTGCAGCAGGACCAGATCAGTCAGTTGTGTCGGATCGGTAAACGGCGTATCCGGCAGGCTGCCCGGGGCGCACACCGGCACCAACTCTTCGCCGAACAGCTTCAGGCATTCGGTGCCCGGCCGCGAGCCCTGGCCGAAGTAGAACGCCAGGTCACTGCGACCTTGCAGCAGGTCGTCGGCTTCCTGCTCGCTGCACAGGTCCAGGTGGATCGACGGGTGCCGCAGGCGCCAGCCTTTGAGGCGCGGCACCAGCCAGCGCGCGCCGAAGGTGGGGGGCGTGGAGACTCGCAGGACTTCTGTTTCGCCACCGTAGGATCGCAGGTAATGGGTCGACATCTCGACCTGCGTGAGGATTTTTCGCACCTCAACCAGGTACAAGTCGCCAGCCGGCGTCATCTGCAGGCGGCGGCGCACCCGGCGAAACAGCAGGTGCTGCAACAGCTCTTCGAGTTGTGCGACCTGTTTGCTCACGGCGCTCTGGGTCAGGTTCAACTCTTCGGCGGCCCGGGTGAAGCTCAAGTGCCGGGTGACGGCCTCGAAGCACTGCAACGCAGCGATCGATGGCAAGTAGCGTTTATTCAGCATGGGCGGTCCTTGGTTCTTGTCTCTTTATTGCCAGCAATGCACAGCATGAATAAACGGAATGATATCTCTCTTAATGGTCGTTTGTTGAGTAACCTCCGGGCAGCTAAAACTACAGGTCTGATCAGCCGTGAATTTCCGGCTGCACGTGTTCTGTCTTTTGCTTGAGGAGTGACCCATGGTTGCCGCATTGCTTGATCGTCTTGGTGTGAACCCGGCCCTGTACCAGAACGGCAAAGTGCCGGTGCATTCGCCGATCGATGGCAGCAGGATCGCCGCCGTGAACTGGGAAGGCGCTGCTGAAGTCGAGCAGCACATCAGTCGCGCAGATCATGCGTTCGAACTGTGGCGCAAGGTTCCGGCGCCGCGCCGTGGCGAGCTGGTGCGGCAACTGGGTGACATCCTGCGTGAATACAAGGCCGACCTCGGCGAACTGGTGTCCTGGGAAGCCGGCAAGATCACCCAGGAAGGCCTGGGTGAAGTTCAGGAAATGATCGACATCTGCGACTTCGCCGTCGGTCTGTCCCGTCAGCTGTACGGTTTGACCATCGCCTCCGAGCGTCCTGGCCACCACATGCGCGAAACCTGGCATCCGCTGGGCGTTGTCGGGGTGATCAGTGCGTTCAACTTCCCGGTCGCGGTCTGGGCCTGGAACGCCACGCTGGCGCTGGTCTGTGGCAACCCGGTGATCTGGAAACCGTCGGAAAAGACCCCGCTGACCGCACTGGCTTGCCAGGCGCTGTTCGATCGCGTGCTTAAGAACTTCAGCGATGCACCTCCGCACTTGAGCCAGGTGATTATTGGCGGTCGCGATGCCGGCGAAGCTCTGGTCGATGATCCGCGTGTCGCGCTGGTCAGCGCCACCGGCAGCACCCGCATGGGCCGTGAAGTGGCGCCGAAAATCGCCGCACGCTTCGCCCGCAGCATCCTTGAGCTGGGCGGCAACAACGCGATGATCCTCGGCCCAAGCGCCGACCTGGACATGGCTGTTCGCGCGATCCTGTTCAGCGCCGTCGGCACCGCCGGTCAGCGCTGCACCACCCTGCGTCGCCTGATCGCCCATGAGTCGGTAAAAGAAGAAATCGTCACCCGCCTGAAAGCTGCGTACTCGAAAGTACGTATCGGCCATCCGCTGGAAGGCAATCTGATCGGCCCGCTGATCGACAAGCAAAGCTTCGACAACATGCAGGACGCGCTGGAACAGGCCTTGAGCGAAGGCGGCCGGGTGTTTGGCGGTGAGCGCCAACTGGAAGGTCAATTCCCCAATGCTTACTACGTGTCGCCGGCCATCGTTGAAATGCCGGAGCAGAGCGATGTGGTCTGCCACGAAACCTTCGCCCCGATCCTGTACGTGGTCGGTTACAGCGACTTCCAGGAAGCCCTGCGCCTGAACAACGCCGTGCCACAAGGCCTGTCCTCGTGCATCTTCACCACCGACGTGCGTGAAGCCGAGCAGTTCATGTCGGCGGTGGGCAGCGACTGCGGCATCGCCAACGTCAACATTGGCCCGAGCGGCGCGGAAATTGGTGGTGCGTTCGGCGGCGAGAAAGAAACCGGCGGCGGTCGCGAATCCGGCTCCGATGCATGGCGCGGCTACATGCGCCGCCAGACCAACACCGTGAACTATTCGCTGGAGTTGCCGTTGGCGCAGGGTATTACGTTCGATTAATTGTAGGAGCGAGCTTGCTCCGGGCGGCGTTCCGACGATGATCGTCAACGATAACGCGGGCTTGCTGTTTAAGCGCGTTGCCATGACGTTTTTCGCGAGCAAGCTCGCTCCTACAAATGAATGATGTGTTTGTTAGGTTTCTGTTGGAGTCTGGCAATGCCGTTACGCGAAGAGTGTCTGTGGGAAAAACTGACGCCGCAAAGGCCGGACAATTCGGCCCTCAAAGGTGAGGTTACGGTGGATGTCTGCGTCATCGGCGCCGGGTTTACCGGGTTGTCGGCGGCGGTGCATCTGCTGGAGCAAGGCAAGACCGTTTGTGTGCTGGAGGCTCACCGCGCCGGCCATGGTGGTTCGGGGCGCAACGTCGGGCTGGTCAATGCCGGGATGTGGATTCCCCCGGACGAGATCGAAGCCGGGTTTGGCAAGGAGGTCGGCAGCCAGCTCAATCGCATGCTGGGGGCGGCGCCATCCCTGGTGTTCAGCCTTGTGGACAAGTACAACATCGATTGCCAGTTGCGCCGCGAAGGCACGCTGCACATGGCGCACAACGCCCGCGGTGAAGCCGACTTGCGCAGTCGTGAAGAACAGTGGAAACGTCGCGGTGCGCCGGTAGAGCTGCTCACCGGGCAAGCTTGCGAACAAGCCACCGGCACGAAAAAGATCGCCGCCGCATTGCTCGATCGCCGCGCCGGCACGCTCAACCCGATGGCCTACACCACGGGGCTGGCCAAAGCGGCCATCGGCCTCGGTGGTCAATTATTCGATCATTCCCCGGTCACCCGACTCGAACGTCAGGGCCAGCGCTGGTCTGTGCAAACCGCCCAGGGCTCGGTCATGGCCGAGAAAGTGGTGATTGCCTCCAATGCCTACACCGAAGGCGACTGGACGGAACTGCGGCGCAATTTTTTCCCCGGCTATTACTATCAGGTGGCATCGGTGCCGCTGACCGAAGAAGCCGCACAGCAAATTCTGCCCGGTGGCCAGGGTTCCTGGGACACCCGCCAGGTGCTGAGCAGCATCCGCCGGGATAAAGACGGAAGGTTGCTGCTTGGCAGTCTGGGTAATGGCAATCAGAAACCGGCCTGGTTTCTCAAGGCCTGGGCCGATCGCGTGCAGCAACATTACTTCCCTTACCTGAAACCGGTGGAATGGGAGTGCACCTGGACCGGTTGCATCGCGTTTACCCCCGATCATTTGATGCGTCTGTTCGAACCCGCGCCCGGTTTAGTGGCAGTCACCGGCTACAACGGCCGGGGCGTGACCACGGGAACGGTGGTCGGCAAGGCATTTGCCGATTACCTGTGTAACGGAAATCCTCAAGCACTACCGATTCCTTTTGCGCCCATGCAGCCACTGACCGGGGTGGGGTTGCGCAGCTGTCTGTATGAGGCGGGATTTTCGCTGTATCACGCAGGCCAGTGCCTGCGGATCGTGATCTGAAGGTTGATTTTTGCAGTGGGAAGCGGCGCTTTTTCGATCTGCAGCTAGCCTGTAGTGGTGCGGGTTGTAGCAGTCCCGCACCAGCAGTGTGCACTTCGGTGACGCACGTTGTTACAGGCTGGTTGCACGTCGTTTAAAGCCGCGGTTGCAATGATGGCGCAGGCGGGTTGCGCCTCAAAAAAATAATGGTTTTACCTTCCGCGGTTTAGACGGTTGCACGCCCAATG
Source organism: Pseudomonas sp. GL_091 (assembly GCF_057837725.1). Taxonomy (NCBI): domain Bacteria; kingdom Pseudomonadati; phylum Pseudomonadota; class Gammaproteobacteria; order Pseudomonadales; family Pseudomonadaceae; genus Pseudomonas; species Pseudomonas sp. GL_091. The sequence continues at coordinate 596,688 of NZ_CM174451.1, forward strand.
AAAATGGGCCAGAAACAGTCGAAATAACAAGAAAGCAGCGACTTTTTTCAGAATAAAAAACCGATGGCACGGCCCTTGCTCTGAGCATTCATTGAAGTCGCAGTGCCAATTAAAAAAACCATGGAGCACCACCTCATGTCCCAGACGTTTTACAAGAAAGGCTTTCTGGCCCTCGCAGTGGCAACTGCGTTGGGTGTTTCTGCGTTTGCTCAGGCTGACATCAAGATCGGCGTAGCGGGACCAATGACGGGCGCCAACGCGGCATTTGGCGAACAGTACATGAAGGGTGCACAGGCGGCGGCCGATGCGGTCAACGCGGCGGGCGGCGTGAACGGGGAGAAAATCGTACTGGTCAAGGGCGATGACGCCTGCGAACCGAAACAGGCTGTGACGGTCGCCAAGGACCTGACCGAAAAGAAAGTCGTTGGTGTGGTAGGTCACTTCTGCTCCTCGTCGACCATCCCTGCCTCCGAGATCTACGATGAAGCCGGCATCATCACGATCACCCCGGGCTCCACCAACCCCAAGGTGACCGAGCGCGGCCTGAGTGCCATGTTCCGCATGTGCGGGCGTGACGACCAGCAAGGTATCGTGGCTGGCGACTATGTCGTCGACGTGCTCAAGGGCAAGAAAGTCGCCGTACTGCACGACAAGGACACCTACGGTCAGGGCCTGGCGGATGCGACCAAGGCTCAGCTGGAAAAACGCGGCGTGAAGCCGGTGCTGTACGAGGGTCTGACCCGCGGCGAGAAAGACTTCAGCGCCGTCGTCACCAAGATCCGTGCGGCCGGTGCCGACGTGGTCTACTTCGGCGGCTTGCACCCGGAAGCCGGTCCACTGGTTCGGCAACTGCGTGAACAGGGCCTCAAAGACGTCAAGTTCATGTCCGATGACGGCATCGTGACTGACGAACTGGTGACCACCGCCGGTGGCCCACAGAACGTTGATGGCGTACTGATGACCTTCGGCGCCGACCCACGTCTGCTGCCAGACAGCAAGACCGTGGTAGACGCTTTCCGCAAGGCCGGTACCGAGCCTGAAGGCTACACCCTGTACGCCTACGCTTCGGTGCAGACCCTGGCCGCAGCCTTCAACGGCGCCAAGTCCAACAAGGGCGAAGACGCTGCTGCCTGGCTGAAGAAAAACCCGGTCAAGACCGTCATGGGCGAGAAGACCTGGGACAGCAAGGGCGACCTGAAAGTCTCCGACTACGTGGTTTACCAGTGGGACAAGGACGGCAAGTACCACCAGCTGGAAAAACAGAAGTAAGGGCTGGCTCGATCGGATGAACCCCACAGATCCCTTGTAGGAGCGAGCTTGCTCGCGATGACGGATTTAACCGCTATCGCAGGCAAGCGAGCTCCTACAAGGGCCGTGGTGGCCTGTCTGATCGTGGCCGACATTGCTCCGACGTAAATCTGTATTTTCCTTAGAAGAACCGCACAGCCACATGTGCAGGTTCTCATTGCGTGAGATTGCGTTATGGATGGTATTTTCCTGCAGCAACTGGTCAACGGCCTGACCCTCGGGTCGGTCTATGGCCTGATCGCCATCGGCTACACAATGGTCTATGGCATCATCGGCATGATCAACTTCGCCCACGGCGAGGTTTACATGATTTCCGCTTACCTCGCGGCAATCAGTCTGGCTCTGCTGGCATACTTCGGTATTGAATCCTTCCCTCTGTTGATGCTCGGCACACTGATCTTCACCATCGTCGTCACGGCGGTGTATGGCTGGGTCATCGAGCGTGTTGCCTACAAACCCCTGCGTAACTCCACCCGACTGGCACCGCTGATCAGCGCCATCGGGATCTCGCTGATCCTGCAAAACTATGCACAGATCGCCCAGGGTGCCCGCCAACAAGGCGTTCCGACGCTGCTGACTGGTGCATGGCGAGTAGAAGTCGGGACCGGCTTCGTCCAGCTCACTTACACCAAGATCTTCATTCTGGTCGCAGCGTTTGTCGGGATGGGCCTGCTGACCTATGTCATCAAGTACACCAAGCTCGGCCGCATGTGCCGCGCGACCCAGCAAGACCGCAAGATGGCCTCGATCCTGGGGATCAACACCGACCGCATCATTTCCTACGTGTTCATCATTGGTGCAGCGATGGCGGCCCTGGCCGGCGTGCTGATCACCATGAACTACGGCACGTTCGACTTCTACGCAGGCTTCGTCATCGGCATCAAGGCGTTCACCGCCGCGGTGCTCGGCGGGATTGGCTCGCTGCCTGGTGCCATGCTCGGCGGGATCATCCTCGGCATCTCCGAGTCGCTGTTCTCCGGTCTGGTCAACTCGGACTACAAAGACGTTTTCAGCTTCTCGCTGCTCGTTCTCGTTCTGGTCTTTCGGCCCCAAGGCCTGCTCGGCCGTCCTCTTGTGTCGAAGGTGTAAGCGATGTCTTCAACCACTAAAAAAACCATTGATCTCAAAAGAAGTCTGGTTGACGCGATTCTTGCCGGCCTCGTGGCCCTGATTGTGTTCGGCCCGATTGTCGGCATCGTCCTCGATGGCTATGGCTTCAACTTGCAGCCCACTCGCGTGGCGTGGATTGTCGCTATTGTCATGGCCGGTCGTTTTGCCTTGAGCCTCTTCCTGCAAACCCCAAAGGGCCTGAGAATTCTCGAGGGCTTTGAAACCACCGGCTCCGGGGTTCATGTACTGGCGCCTGATTACAAATCCCGGTTGCGCTGGATCATCCCGCTGATGATTGTCATCGCCGTGGTGTTCCCGTTTTTCTCCAACTCCTACCTGCTGGGCGTGGTCATCCTCGGGCTGATCTACGTATTGCTGGGGCTGGGTTTGAACATTGTGGTCGGCCTGGCCGGCCTGCTCGACCTGGGTTACGTGGCGTTCTACGCCATCGGCGCCTACGGCCTGGCACTCGGTTATCAGTACCTGGGGCTGGGTTTCTGGACGGTGTTGCCACTGGCGGCGATCACGGCCGGTCTGGCCGGTTGCATCCTCGGTTTCCCGGTGCTGCGCCTGCACGGTGACTACCTGGCGATCGTGACCCTGGGCTTCGGTGAAATCATTCGGTTGATCCTCAATAACTGGCTGTCCCTGACCGGCGGCCCGAATGGCATGGCAGCGCCGTTGCCAACCTTCTTCGGTATCGAGTTCGGAAAAAGGGCGAAAGAGGGCGGGGTGCCGTTCCATGAGTTCTTCGGCATCGCCTACAACCCTGACGTGAAGTACTACTTCATCTACGCCGTGTTGTTCCTGGTGGTCCTGGCCGTGCTGCACATCAAGCATCGCCTGACCCGCATGCCGGTCGGTCGCGCCTGGGAAGCCCTGCGGGAAGACGAAATCGCCTGCCGCTCCATGGGCCTGAATCACGTACTGGTCAAGCTCTCGGCATTCACCATCGGTGCCTCGACCGCCGGTCTGGCCGGGGTGTTCTTTGCCACCTACCAGGGCTTCGTCAACCCGACCTCGTTCACCTTCTTCGAATCGGCGCTGATCCTCGCCATCGTGGTACTGGGGGGCATGGGTTCGACCATAGGCGTCGTAATTGCAGCCTTCGTGCTGACCGTAGCCCCGGAGCTGCTGCGTGGTTTTGCCGAATACCGCGTGCTGCTGTTCGGCATCCTGATGGTGCTGATGATGATCTGGCGACCGCGCGGCCTGATTCGGATCAGCCGTACCGGTGTGACCCCGCGTAAAGGAGTAGCGCCATGAGCGAAGTCGTACTCAGTGTCGAAAAGCTGATGATGCACTTCGGCGGCATCAAGGCGTTGAACGATGTCAGCCTGAAAGTCCACCGCAACTCGATCTTCGCCCTGATTGGCCCCAACGGCGCCGGCAAGACCACGGTGTTCAACTGCCTGACCGGGTTCTACAAGGCCTCCGGCGGCAAGATCGAACTCAACATTCGTGGGCAACAGACCAACGTCATCAAATTGCTGGGCGAATCGTTCAAACCAACGGATTTCGTTTCGCCGAAAACCTTCGCCAGTCGGCTGTTCTACAAGGCATTCGGCGGCACCCACCTGGTGAACCGTGCCGGGCTGGCGCGGACCTTCCAGAACATTCGCCTGTTCAAGGAAATGTCGGTGCTGGAAAACCTGCTGGTGGCCCAGCACATGTGGGTCAACCGCAGCATGCTCGCCGGCATCCTCAACACCAAGGGCTACCGCAAGGCCGAAAGCGATGCGCTAGACCACGCGTTCTACTGGCTGGAAGTGGTGGATCTGGTGGACTGCGCCAACCGCCTGGCCGGTGAACTGTCCTACGGTCAGCAACGCCGCCTGGAGATCGCCCGCGCCATGTGCACCCGTCCGCAGATCATCTGCCTCGACGAACCGGCCGCCGGCCTCAACCCTCAGGAAACCGAAGCGCTGAGCGCGATGATCCGGCTGCTGCGCGACGAGCACGATCTGACCGTGGTGCTGATCGAACACGACATGGGCATGGTTATGAGTATCTCCGACCACATCGTGGTGCTGGACCACGGCATCGTCATCGCCGAGGGCGGACCCGATGCGATTCGTCACGATCCGAAAGTGATTGCGGCCTACCTGGGCGCCGATGAAGAGGAAGTGGTGCTATGAGCCAACCCATCCTCGAACTCAAGGAACTGGATGTGTTTTACGGGCCGATCCAGGCCCTGAAGAAAGTCTCGCTGCACATCAAGGAAGGGGAAACCGTCAGCCTGATCGGCTCCAACGGTGCCGGCAAGTCGACCCTGCTGATGTCGATCTTCGGTCAGCCGAGGGCGGCGGACGGGCAGATCCTCTATCAGGGCGTGGACATTACCCACAAGTCGTCCCACTACATCGCCTCCAACGGCATCGCGCAATCGCCGGAAGGGCGGCGGGTGTTCCCCGACATGACCGTCGAGGAAAACCTGCTGATGGGCACCATCCCCATTGGCGACAAGTACGCCAAGGAGGACATGCAGCGCATGTTCGAGCTGTTCCCACGGCTCGAAGAGCGGCGTACCCAGCGGGCGATGACCATGTCCGGTGGCGAGCAGCAAATGCTCGCCATCGCCCGTGCCCTGATGAGCCGTCCCAAGTTGTTGCTGCTCGATGAGCCAAGCCTGGGCCTGGCGCCGATCGTGGTGAAACAGATCTTCGCCACCCTGCGGGAACTGGCCAAGACCGGCATGACCATCTTCCTGGTGGAACAGAACGCCAACCACGCCCTGCGGTTGTCGGACCGGGCGTACGTGATGGTCAACGGTGAAATCCGCATGACCGGCACCGGCAAAGAGCTGTTGGTTAACGAGGATGTGCGTAACGCCTATCTCGGCGGGCACTGAGTCTGCTTTGTTATGCACAAGCCCCGGCGCGCAATCGCCGGGGCTTTTTTGTCTCTCAAATCCACCAATCCCCCTGTAGGAGCGAGCTTGCTCGCGAAGGACTCAAGGGCAGCGCGTTTTTCCAGTAAACACGCGTTTTCGTTAACGTCCATCGTCGGATCGCCGCCCGGAGCAAGCTCGCTCCTACAGAGTTTTGTGGCGGGCCCCGAGGAATTGTGGAAAACAATATTCCCAAGCTCGCAAAGCGCGACATAAAGCCGCTGCAAATAGTTGTTTTGTCACAGTTTTGACTTGTCCCCGTTTGCTGTGGAACCGGCTGTGAATAACGTGGGAGTAGCTGGCTGGAGGCCTTTTAAACCGTGGCTTGCAGAGGTGTGGTTGTTTTTTGATCAGGCGTTTTTGCGCAGCTTGCAGGCCGCTTTGTCAACCTTTTTGTTCGGGATGAAAATGCATGGAATCGGCGTGGGCAAGCCTGTGGATAAGTCTGTGATTAAACTCTGGAAAGACCCCGCTGAAGGCCGTGGTTACTGGCTTGGCGCCATCGTCGGTTTGACCCGTCAGTCATGAAAATGGCCAAGGGCTACACAGCAGGCGGTTGAGGGTCAAGCAAAAAAGTTTCAAAACCTCGCGCAAAGCCTTGTGGATAGCGGCTTGCAGCTTTTCCACTTGCCCCCAAAGACTGTGGACCGGCCTGTGGATAACGTGCGCGCACATGGCTGTAGGCCACGCTGGTCAAGGGCTTGCCGGGGTTGAGTGTTTTTTGAACAGTTTGAACGGTGGTTGCCGCTGTGAACAAGGCCGGGCATGCTGCCTGCTGATTTTCTATTCCAATGGCTGGCGATCAGCCGAAGCAAGGAGAACACGATGTCCAACACCCTGTTTATTACCGGCGCGACCTCCGGTTTTGGTGAAGCCTGTGCCCGTCGTTTTGCCGAGGCCGGCTGGAAACTGGTGCTGACTGGCCGTCGTGAAGAGCGCCTCAATGCGCTGTGCGCCGAGCTGTCGAAGCAAACCGAAGTCCATGGCCTGGTGCTCGATGTGCGTGATCGCAAGGCCATGGAGGAGGCGATTGCCAATCTGCCGCCATCCTTTGCCAAACTGCGCGGCCTGATCAACAACGCCGGGCTGGCCCTGGGTGTTGATCCGGCGCCCAAGTGCGACCTGGACGACTGGGACACCATGGTCGATACCAACGTCAAAGGCCTGATGTATAGCACCCGTCTGCTGTTGCCACGCCTGATTGCCCACGGTCGTGGTGCCGGCATCGTCAACCTGGGGTCCATCGCCGGCAACTACCCGTACCCGGGCAGCCATGTGTATGGCGCGACCAAGGCATTCGTCAAACAGTTCTCCGTGAACCTGCGCTGCGACCTGCAAGGCACGGGCGTACGGGTCAGCAACATCGAGCCGGGTCTGTGCGAGAGCGAGTTCTCGCTGGTGCGTTTTGCCGGTGACCAGGAGCGCTACAACGCCACTTACGCCGGCGCCGAGCCGATTCAGCCGCAGGACATCGCCGAAACAATCTTCTGGGTGCTCAATGCGCCGGCGCACATCAACATCAACAGCCTGGAGCTGATGCCGGTGAGCCAGACCTGGGCCGGGTTTTCGATTGATCGCAGTGGTGGCAAGGCTTAATACCGAGTCATCGTTCTTCGCGAGCAAGCCCGCTCCCACATTAGACCGCGATCCAATGTGGGAGCGGGCTTGCCCGCGAAGGGGCCGGAACTGGCAGTGCAAGACATCAGCTAGACTCCTCACCTGACAACTGCGCCACACCCGGCGGTCTAGAGGTTTTAGAGGAGATCAAGTGAGTAATCGAGGCGAGCAGTCGCTGCTCAAACAATCGACCTTCCTGATGCTCGCCGTGACATTCGCCGGGATCATCACCGGTTTTGTTTCGGGCGCCCAATCCATCCTGTTCGATGGCTTCTTTTCGTTAGTTGCGGCCTTCATCAAGGTCCTGATGCTGATCACCGCCCGGCTGATCGCAAAGGAAAGCAATCAGCGCTTCCAGTTCGGTTACTGGCACCTGGAACCCATGGTGCTGGTGATCGAAGGCAGCTTCCTGTTCCTGGTTGCCATTTATGCCTTTCTCAACGGTGTGTTTGGCATCATCAGTGGTGGCCGCGAGGTCGAGCTCGGTCTGGTGATCCTCTACGCGGCGGTGTTCACCGTCGTTGAGCTCATTTATTTCTTCTACGTCCGCCATCGCAATCGCACACTCAAGTCATCGCTGATCCAGTTCGACAACATCAGTTGGCTGGTGGACGCGATGCTGTCGGCGGGATTGCTGGTGAGTTTCTTGATCGCGCTGCTGCTCAAGACTCAGGGTTACGACAAGTGGGCGGTGTATGTCGACCCGATGATCCTGATTCTGCTGGCCCTGGGCATGCTCCCCCCGGCATTCAAAATCCTCGGACCGGCATTGCGCGATGTATTGGGGATCGTCCCGGATCAACTGGACGACAAGGTGCGTCAGGTGATGGAGGTGGCGAAGGTCGAGCATGGCTTCGACGACTACATTTCCTACGTGCAGAAACACGGCAGGGCCTGTTTTATCGAGATTCACATCGTATTGCCGAAGGATTACTGGCTGGACGGTGTGGGGCAACTGGACAGTTTGCGCGAGGAAATTTCCGCGAAGCTCGGTAAGCCGGATGCCGCGCGATGGCTGACCATCAGCTTTACCGGGGATCGCAAGTGGACTGAGTGATTGGATTGCCCCTCGCCACACAGTCAGCCGAGATATTCCGCCAGCCCGCGATAACAGGTCGCCAGGTGATAGGGCGTGGTCGACGGCATGTCGCGGCGGCTGACTTCACCGTGCTCGTCACGGCATTCAAACCAGCCTCCCGCGTGCAGCGAGCGCTGCTGCAATGCTTGCAATTGGCGCAGCACGACGGCCTCGCTGTCCGGACGCAGCGTCAATGCGCGCAGGTACTCGGCCTGGGCCCAGATACGCTGCGTGGCGTCCCGGACGCCGCCATCCGCTGCGAAGTCGAGCATCGCCCGTACGGCGCCAGTCTGCTGATCGACGCCCACTTGCTCGGTAAAGGCGAAGGCCCGCTCCAGATCGGCATGCAGTGTCGAATTGCGTAACAGCGCCGAGGATTCCAGCAGGAAATACCACTCGAACTGATGCCCCGGTTCAAACCAGTTATCCACAGACCCCAGCGGCTTTTCCATCAACACGCCGTGCTGCGGATCGATGAAGCGCGCGTGCATGGCTGTGCATAACTCGACGAGCGCCTGTTGCACGTCGAGGTCTTCGCGCACCGAGAGGGTGGCGAGGAATGCTTCGGCCAGGTGCATCAGCGGGTTTTGCAAAGGGCCACTGTCCAGCGATGCCCAGTCGCGGCCGAGCGTGGCTTCGTACAGACCGTCGTCCGTGGCGAAACGCTGCGCAATCACTTTCAGCGAGGCATTGAGTACCGACTCCACCAGTGGCTCGCGGACCTTGTCCCAGTAATGGGCGCAGGCGAACAGGATGAAGGCGTGGGTGTAGAGGTCCTTACGCTGATCCAGCGGCGCACCTTGTGCATCGACGCTGTAGAACCAGCCACCATGCTCGGCATCGTGGAAGTGCCGCTGCAACGAGCGGAACAACGCGGCGGCACGCTCTTCGGCGCCCGGCACCTGACCGATCAGGCTGGCAAACAGATACAACTGCCGCGCACAGGCCATGGCCCGGTAGCGTTGCGGTGGCAGCGGTTGGTGTTCGGCATCCAGCGCCTCGTAGGGTAACGCCATGTCGGCGTTCCAGCCCGGACCTTGCCAGAGCGGCACGATGACGTTCAGGAAGTGCTGTTGCACCGAGGCGAACAGGGCGGTCAATTCAGGCTGGGAGGCGGAGCGGGAAACAGGCGGCATTGGCTGGCGTCGTCACGGCAGGGGCGATTGCGCGACATGTTAACAGGCCTGAGAGGGGTGGTGTCTGTCAGGCCGTCATCGCGAGCAGGCAACAAAAAATCAGCCCGCCAGCAACCACACCCCGGTCGCCGCCGAAGCCGCACCCGCCAATCGCACCAATGGCGCTGCCGCCTGCGGCAACACCCGCACCAGCGCATAACCCGCCGCGTGCAACACCGCCGTCGCTGCGACAAAGCCTGCGGCATAGGTCCAGGGGCTCGACATGTCCGGCAACTCAAGACCATGCGCAACGCCATGGAGCAGCGCAAACAACGCAGTCGCACCAACCGCCATGCTCAGCGGTGGGCGCACCGCCAACGCCACTGCCAGGCCCAATGCGAGTACCGACGCAGCAATCCCGCTCTCCAGTGCCGGCAGGTTCAATCCTTCAAAACCCAACAGCCCGCCAATCAACATGGTGCCGACAAAGGCGCACGGCAACGCCCAACGCGCAGCGCCTTGCTGCTGTGCCGCCCACAAACCGACCGCCAGCATCGCCAGCAAGTGATCGAGACCGCCAAGCGGATGGCTGATGCCGGCGATCAAGCCGTTGTCGCCGTGCCCCGGGTGGGCGAAGGCCAGGGCCGGGGTCAGCAGCAGGGCCAGGGCGCCGAGAATGCGTTTGAGTGTCATGGATAAGCTTCCTTGTTGATAAGTCGTGATCAGGCCGCGGTCAGCAAGCCCTGGCGCTCGATGAAGGCGATGATCGCTTCCAGACCCTGGCCGGTTTTCTGATTGCTGAACACGAACGGCTTGCCGTTGCGCATGCGCTGGGTGTCGCTGTTCATCATCTCCAGCGAGGCTCCGACCAGCGGCGCGAGGTCGATCTTGTTGATCACCAGCAGGTCGGATTTGCAGATCCCCGGCCCGCCCTTGCGCGGCAGCTTGTCGCCGGCCGAGACGTCGATCACGTAGATCGTCAGGTCCGACAGTTCCGGGCTGAAGGTCGCGGAGAGGTTGTCGCCCCCGGACTCCACGAGAATCAGGTCCAGCCCCGGAAAACGGCGATTGAGTTGATCCACGGCTTCGAGGTTGATCGAGGCGTCTTCGCGGATGGCCGTGTGCGGGCAGCCACCGGTTTCCACGCCGATGATGCGTTCCGGCGCCAGGGCTTCATTGCGCACCAGAAAATCGGCGTCTTCGCGGGTGTAGATGTCGTTGGTCACGACGGCCAGGTTGTAGCGCTCGCGCAGGGCCAGGCACAGGGCCAGGGTCAAGGCGGTTTTGCCGGAGCCGACCGGGCCGCCGATGCCGACACGCAGGGGTTGTGTGTTCATGTGATTCTCCAAAATAACAGGCCCTAGGAACGGAACAGACGGCTGTACTGGCGCTCGTGGGCCATACACGCCAGGGACAGGCCGAAAGCGGCGCTGCCGTAGTGATCGGGATCGATTCGGGTGGCGTTCTGTTGAGCTTGTTGGAGCAGCGGCAACAGTTCGCTGGTCAGGCGCTGGGCGGCTTGCTGACCGAGTGGCAGGGTCTTCATCAGCACCGCCAACTGGTTTTCCAGCCAGCTCCAGAGCCACGCGGCCAGGGCGTCCTGGGGGCTGATCTGCCAGGCGCGCGCGGCCAAGGCCCAACCCAGGGCCAGATGTGGCTCGCTGCGTTGTTCGAGGAAGGCGCGGGCCGGCGCGTCGAGTTCCGGCAAGCCATTGAGCAATTGCTGCAACGAGTAGCCCATCTGCCGGCTCTCCTGATGCAACTCGCGGGTTTCGCGGCTGGCGCGATGCTCTTCGCAGCTTTGCAGCAATTCGTCCCAGTTTTCATTGCTGGCGGCCACGCAATGGGCGAGCAACAACGGCGCTTCGAAGCGAGCCAGATTCAAAAGCAACTGATCGCTGATCCAGCGCCGGGCGCTGTCGGGATCGTGAACCCGGCCGTTATCCACAGCCATTTCCAGCCCTTGGGAGTAGCTGTAGCCGCCAATCGGCAGTTGCGGGCTGGCCAGACGCAACAGCGCCCAGGCCGGGTTCATGGGCGTACGCCGAACTGGTGCAGTTTCGGCGCGTAGTTGAAGTCTTCATCACCGTGGCGCGAGTGGTGATGGCCACCGCCGTAGGCGCCATGTTCCGGCTGGAATGGCGCCTCGATATTCACGGCAACGGCACCGAGTTGTTCGAGCATGGCCTTGAGCACGTAATCGTCGAGCAGGCGCAACCAGCCGTCGCCGACTTGCAGGGCGACATGGCGGTTGCCCAGGTGATAGGCCGCGCGGGTCAGTTCGAAAGCATTGGCGCAGGTGACGTGCAGCAATTGTTCGGGGCGTGCGCAGACCCGCACGATTCGCCCGTCTTCGGCTTGCAGGCATTCGCCATCATGCAATGGCGGCTGGCCGCGCTCCAAAAACAACCCGACGTCTTCGCCTTCGGCACTGAAACAGCGCAATCGGCTTTTGCTGCGGGCTTCGAACGTCAGGTGCAGTTCGGCGACCCAAACGGGTTGAGGGTCGATTCTGCGATGAATCACCAGCATCGGAAGGCTTCCAGCAATGGACAATGCTCAGGCTAGAGCAAGGGGCTTGCCAATCGAGGTGATGCGTAGGAAATGACTGACGGAGGCGTGGGACGGGTGTCGATGGAGTGAGTTTTTTGGTTGAAGTTGGTGCGTTATTTTTGATTTTTGCACCAAGTTGAAGCGGCACGGTTCAGTGTGGGAGCGAGCAGGCTCGCTCCCACAGGGTTTGGGGGCAGTCTGAAACGAGGGCATTACTCGGTGCTGCCAAGCCCTTGCCAATGCTTGAGGCCGATAAAGATAAACCGCAGTTGCTGGGTGATTTTCGCCTGGGGCGTCAGGTGCTCAGGCAAGGTGTCGGCTGGCGGATCAATGATGTCCGGCAGGGTGGCGAACACGCTTTTGACGATCAGGTCCGCCATGACGCTCAGGTCGGCGATGTCCAGATGCTGCAGTTTCGGCATCAGTGACAAATCCGCCGCCAGGTCCGAGCTGATGTCTTCACGCAAACGGCCGATGGCCTGGCGCACCGGCAGCGAACCGCCGTATTGCTCGCGGGCGAGAAACAGGAATTGTGAACGGTTGGCGCTGACCACATCGAGAAAAATGCGCACCGAGGCATCAATGATGCCGCCCATCACGAATTCGTTGTGCCGTACCAGGCGAATGGTTTCGCGGAATGTCTGGCCGACTTCGCTGACCAGCACCAGGCCCAATTCATCCATGTCGGCAAAATGGCGGTAGAAACCGGTCGGTACGATCCCGGCGGTTTTCGCGACTTCGCGCAGGCTCAGGCTGCCGAATCCTCGGCCGCCATCCATCAGGCGTCGGGCAGCATCCATCAGGGCGTTGCGGGTTTGTTGTTTCTGTTCGGCGCGGGGCAGCATCGCAAGGGCGTTTTCTGGACAGGGACGCGGCGCACTCTAGCAAATCGGCTTTGCCGGCGTCGAACGACTGTGGGGGGATCAAGCGGGGAAGTGCGGCATCTATCAAGCGGATCGCTGAAAAGTCAAAAGCCCAATCCGGGGATTGGGCTTTTTTTCACGGCAGCCATGGGGCTTAGCTCACGGCGCTGTTGCGTTCGATTACACGGTCACCACCGCCTTCAGCAAGGGTTTGACCTTGTGGAGTGCGATCCGAACCGTCGGCAGCGAGGGTTTGGCCTTGTGGAGTACGGTCGGAACCATCAGCAGCCAGGGTTTGACCTTGTGGAGTACGGTCGGAGCCATCAGCAGCCAGGGTTTGGCCTTGTGGAGTACGGTCGGAGCCATCAGCAGCCAGGGTTTGGCCTTGTGGAGTACGATCCGAACCATCTGCGGCGAGGGTCTGGCCTTGTGGGGTGCGGTCCGAGCCATCCTGAGTGATCAGGCCTTTTTCTTTCAGGCGATCATTACCACCTTCGGCGACGGTCTGGCTGAACACCGAGTGGTTTTGTTTCACTTGTGGAGTAGCCTGGTCAGCCGCTGGCAGGGCAAAAGCAGTGCTGGCCAGCATCGAGAGTGTAAGGCTGAGCAGTAGTTGGCGTTTCATGATTATTTTGCTCCTTGGGGGTGCGAATAAGTGGGTACGAGAGCAATGCTACTCTCGATAAGTCGATATGAAAGTTCATAAACGCAATGGTAATAATCAACAGAATTGATTGTTTGCTGTGGAGGCTCTAGGCCGGGCGTTTCCGGCGAGCATTCTTGCACCGAAGTGGGTATTTTCGACCCACCTTTGACGTGCAAAAGTGCAGGTCCGGTAACGCCGCTCGACTGGCTGGTCAGTATTGGACTGGACGGATTCGGCGAAATCGGTCTATCGATTAAACCTGCCGGTTTTTTATCAGTCGTAGATTTCATGGCGGGTCGCTTGCGGCTCACCGTTTCACATGTGCGTCGCAGTCGGGGCGCTCAGTCGTATCAGGAGCCCTGTGCAATGACGCGCACTCAAAAAACGTTTGTCTGGACCCTTTCCACTTTTCTTACCTTGTTGATGGTGCTGGTGCTGATCATCGTGTTCTTCGACTGGAACCGGATCAAACCGCCGCTCAACGCCAAAGTTTCCGAAGAGCTGCACCGCGCTTTCGCCATCAACGGCAATCTGTCGGTGGTCTGGCAGCCCGAGCCCGATGAAAGCGGCTGGCGCGCCTGGCTGCCGTGGCCCCACGTGGTGGCCGAAGACTTGAGCCTGGGCAATCCCGACTGGTCGAAACAACCGCAGATGGTCACCCTCAAGCGGGTGGAACTGCGTATTTCACCCCTGGCATTGCTGGCGCAGCGGGTGGTGATCCCGCGTATCGATCTCACCGAGCCGAATGCCCAACTGCAACGCCTGGCTGACGGGCGCGCCAACTGGACCTTCAAATTCGACCCAAAGGACCCGAACGCCGAGCCTTCGAGCTGGGTGGTGGATATCGGTGCGATCGGCTTCGACAAGGGGCACGTCACCCTCGACGACCAGAACCTGAAGACTCAACTCGACGTGCTGATCGATCCTTTGGGCAAACCGGTTCCGTTCAGCGATATCGTCGGCGACAAAGCGGCGAAAGCCGCGCAGGAAAAGGGCTCTTCCCCCCAGGATTATGCGTTCGCCCTCAAGGTCAACGGCGAGTACCACGGCCAGAAGCTCGCAGGCCAGGGCAAGATTGGCGGGCTGTTGGCGCTGCAGGACGCGGCACGGCCGTTTCCGCTTCAGGCACAAGTGAAGATCGCCGATTCCAGCGTCGAACTGGCCGGCACCCTGACCGATCCTCTGAATCTCGGCGCCCTGGACCTGCGCCTGAAATTGGCCGGCACCAGCCTGGGCAATCTCTACCCGCTGACCGGCGTGATCCTGCCGGACACACCACCCTATGCCACCGACGGCCACCTGGTCGCCAAGTTGCACGAGGCGGGTGGCGCGGTGTTCCGCTATGAAGAATTCAACGGCAAGATCGGCGAAAGCGACATCCATGGCAATCTGACTTATGTGGCCAGCCAGCCACGGCCAAAACTCAGCGGCTCGCTGTTGTCCAATCAATTGCTGTTCGCTGACCTGGCACCGCTGATTGGTGCCGACTCCAATGCCGAACAGAAGGCCCGTGGCGGTGACAGCAAACAACCGGCGGACAAAGTGCTGCCGGTCGAAGAGTTCAAGACCGATCGCTGGCGCGATATGGACGCCGATGTCGAGTTCACCGGCAAGCGCATCGTGCACAGCGAAAAACTGCCATTCAACGACCTCTATACCCATCTGGTGCTCACCGATGGCGTGCTCAGCCTCGAGCCGCTGCGCTTTGGTGTGGCCGGCGGCAAGCTGGATGCGCAGATTCGCCTGAACGGCCACGCCGATCCACTGGAAGGCCAGGCCAGACTCACGGCGCGAGGCTTCAAGCTCAAGCAGTTGTTCCCCGGTTTTGAACCGATGAAAACCAGTTTCGGCGAACTCAATGGCGACGCTGATCTCAGCGGGCGCGGCAATTCGGTGGCCAAACTGCTGGGCAGCGCCAATGGCAATCTGAAAATGCTGATCAACGATGGCGCCATCAGTCGCGAATTGATGGAACTGGCAGGCCTGAACGTCGGCAACTACGTGGTTGGCAAGATCTTTGGCGACAAGGAAGTGAAGATCAACTGCGCCGCCGCCGACTTCGGCATCCAGTCCGGCCTGGCGAGTACCCGCTTGTTTGTGTTCGACACCGAGAACGCCATTGTTTACATCGATGGCACGGCGAACATGGCGACCGAACAACTGGACCTGATCATCACCCCGGAATCCAAGGGCTGGCGCCTGATTTCATTACGCTCGCCGCTGTATGTGCGCGGCAAGTTCATCAAGCCCGATGCCGGGGTCAAGGCCGTGCCGTTGATGTTGCGCGGGGCCGGGATGGTGGCGCTGGGCGTGATCGCCGCACCGGCGGCCGGGTTGCTGGCGCTGGTGGCGCCAAGCGGCGGCGAGACGAACCAGTGCGCGCCGTTGCTGGAGCAGATGAAAGCGGGCAAGGCGCCTGTCACCGTCAAGCCAGCCAAATAATCGGGCGTCTATAAGGGCCCCATCGTCGGAGCGCCGCCCGGAGCAGGCTCGCTCCCACAGGGGATCTGTGCATGCAGGACTAGTGTGGGAGCGAGCCTGCTCGCGATGGCGGTTTTGCAGGCACTGCATTTGGTTGCTTATGCCAAAGTATGCCCGGACAACAATGCCTCTTCACGCAGCCATGCAAAAAACGCCCGAACCGGTGGATGACGTTCGCGTCCCGGCACGCACAGTGCGCTGTAGCCGGCGCCATCGACCTGGATTTCCCCCCGATACGGCAACAACAGACCACTGGCCACGCTTTCCGACACCAGAATATTGCTTGCCAACACCAGACCTTGCCCGGCAATCGCCGCTTGCAGGGCGTAATGCTCTTCGTCGTATTCGCGCACGGCGGGCCGGCCACTCAGCCAGGTTTCGCCGGAGCGAGCACACCAAGCCTCCCAGCCGTGGGCATAGAGTTTGGAGTTGTGCCAACGCACGCTGATCAGTGTGGGGGTGCGACTCGATGCCAGGGCCACTTGTTCGGGCGAACCGTAGACGCCGAAGGATTCGTCGAACAGGCACTGGCCGTACAGGTTGGGGTAATCATCGAGGCTGTAGCGCAGCACCAGATCGACACTGGCGTCCTGATGCAGATCGATGACTTCGCAGTGGGTATCGAGGCGCACGTTGATGTTCGGGTGCCGAGCGTAGAAACGTCCCAGGCGCGGTACCAGCCACAGCGCGGCGAAGGCAGCGGTGGTGGAGACCGTCAGGTTGGCTCCGCTGCGTTGCGGGCGCAGTGTATCGACACTTTGCGCCACTTCGAGGAAAGCCCCGTGCAGGCTCTGGAACAGCCGTTGGCCGCATTCGGTCAGGCGCACCTGGCGTGGCAGGCGCTCGAACAATGGCACGCCAAGCCAACTCTCCAGGGAGCGGATCTGATGGGACACCGCCGTCGGGGTGACGGACAGTTCTTCGGCGGCAGCCTTGAAGCTCAACAGGCGTGAGGCGGATTCAAAGGCGCGCAGGGCGGTCAACGGCAACGAGGCAAACATTGAATACTCCATGGATGAAATGGATTCATCCAGACTGATTTCTGCTCATTTGAATGAGAGCAGTTGTGAGCTTCAAGCTGCAAGCCACAAGCCTTTTGATTTTAGCCCTGAGGAGAGACAGATGAGTAGAATTCTTGCTGTTCACGCCAGCCCCCGTGGTGACCGTTCGCACTCCCGTCGTTTGGCCGAAGTGTTTCTGTCGGCCTGGCAGGCCCGTCATCCACACTCACAGTTGACCCGGCGCGAAGTCGGGCGAGCGCTGATACCGCCGGTCAACGAGGCATTCGTGGCCGCCGCGTTTTACCCCGTGCCCGCCGCTCGGCCGCTGGCGATGCAGGCCGATCTGGCGTTCAGCGACGAACTGGTCGGCGAACTGCTTGGCCATGATGTGTTGCTGATTTCCACGCCGATGCACAACTTCAGCCTACCCAGCGGCCTCAAGGCCTGGATCGATCAGATCGTGCGCGTCGGGGTGACCTTCGATCACACCCTGGACAATGGCGTGGCCCAGTACCAACCCTTGGTGCAGGGCAAAAAAGCCCTGATCATCACCAGCCGTGGCGGCTTCGGTTTTGGCCCGGGCGGCGAACTGGAAGCCATGAACCATGCCGACACGCTACTGCGCACGGTGCTCGGATTCATCGGCATCACGGATGTCACCGTGGTGGCTGCCGAGGGCGAAGAGTCCGCCGAGCGCAGCTTTGAGATCTCTGCCGCCGAGGCTGAGCAGCGCTTGTTGGCGCTGGCCGGGGAGTTCTAGATGGCCTGGCTGTTTCTGCTGGTCGCCGCCGGGTTCGAAGTCACCTTCGCCATGGGCATGAAGTACGCCGAGGGCTTCACCCGGCCCTGGCCTTCACTGATCACCGTGGTGGCCGCTGTGGGCGGGATCTACTTCCTGACCCTGGCCATGCGCGAGTTGCCGGTGAGCATCGCGTACCCGATCTGGACCGCCATCGGTTCGCTGGGCACGGTGTTTCTCGGTTTCGCGCTGCTGGGTGAAAGCCTGAGCGTGATCAAGCTGGTCTCGGTCGGCCTGATAGTGGCGGGCGTGGTCGGGTTGAAGTAGGGCGGATGACATAGACTTGTCGTCGAGTTGTCATCTTCGCTGGTGATGCTTGGCGGATGTCTTGCATAGCGCCTTGCGTCACCGCCCGACCACAAGGATGTCCGCCCATGTCGCAAGGTTCTGCCCCGCGCTACCCGCTGGTGTTGGTCCCGGGAATGCTCGGGTTCATCCGGTTGGTGCTTTATCCGTACTGGTACGGGATCGTCGAGGCGTTGCGCCGTGGCGGTGCGGTGGTGTTCGCCGTGCAGGTCTCGCCGCTTAATTCGAACGAAGTGCGCGGCGAGCAACTGCTGGCACGCATCGAAGAAATCCTGCGGGAGACCGGGGCCGCCAGGGTCAACCTGATCGGCCATAGCCAGGGTTCGCTGACCGCCCGTTATGCAGCGGCCAAACGCCCGGACCTGGTGGCATCGGTGACCTCGGTGGCGGGGCCGAATCACGGTTCGGAGCTCGCCGATTACCTGCACGAGCATTATCCCCATGACAGCCTCCGTGGTCGTCTGCTGTGTTTTTTGCTGCGGATGGTCGGCGCGCTGATGGGGTGGCTGGATACCGGTTATCGCGGGCCGAAATTGCCGGTGGATATCCATGCGTCCCATCACTCCCTCACCAGCGCTGGTGTGGCGCTGTTCAACCAGCGTTATCCACAGGGGCTGCCCGACACCTGGGGCGGTCACGGGCCGGAGGAGGTCAACGGTGTGCGCTATTACTCCTGGTCCGGCACCTTGCAACCGGGCATAACGGATCGAGGGCGTAATCTGCTGGACGGCACCAACCGCAGTTGCCGGCTGTTCGCTAAAACTTTCGTCCGCGAAGCCGGGTATTGCGACGGCATGGTCGGGCGCTACAGCTCGCATCTGGGCATGGTGATTGGCGATGAGTATCCGCTGGATCACTTCGATATCGTCAACCAGTCGCTGGGGCTGGTGGGCAAGGGCGCCGAGCCGATCCGCTTGTTTGTCGAGCATGCGGCGCGGCTGGCGGTGGCAGGCGTCTAGACCGCCCTGTGGCGAGGGAGCTTGCTCCCGTTCGACCGCGTAGCGGTCGCAAATCGATCATTGAGTCTTGGGTGAATGAATAGGGGCCGCTGCGCAGCCCAACGGGACGGTGCGGCGATCCGACAAGCTTCCTCGCCACAAAAAGCTAGGTGCGACCCAACACCGTCGTCCAACGTTCTGAAACAATCACCCCACCCAAGGTCAACACCCCACCCACCAGGTGATACAGCGCCAGTTGCTCATGCAGCACCACCGCCGCAATCAATGCGGTGATCAGCGGCAGCAAATTGAAAAACTGCGTGGTCCGACTCGGCCCCAAACGCACCACCGCCTGCATCCACGCCAGCGGCGCGACCATCGAAGCCAGCAGGCAGGCGTACAGCACCAGTGGAATGTTCTGCAGGGTCGGGCCGACTTTCGGTGAGGCGAGGAACAGCGGGAACAGCACCACCACGGCCACCAGCACCTGCAGGTACAGGAGCACCAGCGGCGGCAGTTTCAGCTGCCATTTTTTCAACAGGGTGCTGTAGACCGCGTAGGCCAGGGTGGCGATCAGCATCATCGCGTCACCCAGGTTGACCCCGTGTTCGAGCAATGCGCCAAGGCTGCCGGACGACACCACCACCAGGACACCGGCGAATGACAGCACTGCACCGGCCAAGGCCCCCATGGTCAGGCGCTGGCCGAGGCTGACGATCGCCATGGCGAGCGACATCAATGGCATCAGCGACAGGATGATGCCCATGTTGGTGGCCGAGGTCAGGCTCGCGGCGAAGTACGCCAGGCTTTGATAGACCGCCATGCCGAGAACACCGAGGACAAAGATCTTGCCCAGCTTCGGACGGATCTGCGGCCAATGGGCGAGCGCCGGTTTGAGCATGAAGGGCGTGAACAGCAATCCGGCCAGCAGCCAGCGGTAGAAACCGATCTCGGCGGGGAAGATCGCCCCGGCCGACATTTTGGTGATCACGGTATTGCCGGCCCAAATAAAAATGGCCAGCAGGGGATAAGCGTATTGCATCGGGAAAAACCAGAACGTTAATGAAGGGCAATTATCCGCTTGTCTGGATGCAAGCCTATACTTCGATCCAGACAACCGGCCCCTGATGACGGACAGCATGAGCAGCAAACATATCGACCTGCTGGATTTCAGCGAACTGCCGTCGGCGGTGTACTTCCGCTACGCCGATTTCGACGCCCATGAATATGCCGCGCCCCATCGACATCCCTGGGGGACGCTGGAATACGCCGCCCACGGCGTGTTGCACATGGACGTCGAGGGCAGCCGCTTCATGTCGCCGCCGCAATACGCGGTATGGGTGCCGCCGCAGATCGAGCACAGTTTCTACAGCCACCAACCGGTCAACTACCGCGCCGTGTGCCTGGCACCCAAGGTATGTGCCGATCTGCCGCCACGAGCCTGCACCCTGGCCATCAGCGACATCCTCAAAGCAATCCTCAAGGACTTCGCCGCGCGGGACGTGAAAATCCCCGAGCAGGCCGCCGACCAGCGTCTGGCCCAGGTATTGGTGGACCAGTTGCAACAGGCCCCGGTGCACGAGTGCTACCTGCCCTATGCCAGCAGCCCCGGGTTGCTCGGAATTCTCGAAGCATTGCAGGCCGAGCCTGGGGATAGCCGACCCCTGTCGGAATGGGCCGCACGCATCCATGTCAGCGAGCGCACCCTGGCGCGGCAGTTCGTGCGGGAACTGGGCATGAGTTTCGGTGAGTGGCGCCAGCGCCTGCGTTTTCTGGCGGCGATCGAAGCGTTGGATAGCCAGCGCAGCATTCAGGAAATCGCCTTCGACATGGGCTACAGCACCGGCTCGGCGTTTATCGCGATGTTCCAGCGCCAGGCCGGGTGTACGCCAGAACAGTATCGCCGCAGCCACCTGGAGAGCAGGAAGGTGTAACAGGGGTTGTCTACACTCCAGTACAAGGCCGCGCCCCTCGGTGTGGCGACCAGGAGAAAACTCCATGAAGATGATGCGTGTCCCTTTATTGATGATCGGTTTGCTGCTGTGCTCCCAGGGCTTTGCCGCCAACACGGCCCAGCAAGAGAAGATGACCACCTGCAATGCCGACGCTACGGCTAAAAGCCTCAAGGGCGACGAGCGCAAAGCATTCATGAGCACCTGCCTGAAGGCTACTCCGGCGGTAAACGATGCCGGTAAGGCCTTGACCCCACAGCAAGAGAAGATGAAGACCTGCAACGCCGACGCCGCCACCAAAGCTCTCAAGGGTGACGAGCGCAAGGCGTTCATGAGTGATTGCCTGAAGAAAAAATAATGTGCACTTGTAGGAGCTGGCTTGCCGGCGATGAAGATGACGCGGAGTATCAGGACACCGTGGTGAGCCCATCGCTGGCAAGCCAGCTCCTACAGGTCGCCCCACACAATCCCTAGTGCTCGCACCGGATCGCTGGCAGACTGCCAATCCTTTTTACGCCGTTCGTTTTTGAGGCTGTATGCCAACGTTTTCTCAGCGTCAAGTTTTGCTGGTCATTAGCTGGGTCATTATCTTTGGCGGTTTGTTGCTGGTGTTGCCGTTGCGTCTGTTACCCAGTCTGCTGGCCGGATTGCTGGTCTTCGAGCTGGTCAACATGCTCACCCCGCAACTGCAACGGCTGATCGAAGGCCGGCGCGCGCGCTGGCTCGCCGTGGCCTTGCTGGGGACGTTGATCGTCAGTGTGCTGACGCTGATCTTCGCCGGTGCCATCAGCTTCCTGCTGCACGAAGCAGAGAACCCCGGCGCTTCGCTCGATAAATTCATGGGCGTGGTCGACCGTGCGCGCGGACAACTGCCACCGTTCATCGACGCTTACCTGCCGGCCAGTGCCGCGGAGTTCCGTGTAGCGATTGGCGAGTGGGTGAGCAAGCACCTCAGTGATTTGCAACTGGTGGGCAAGGATGCGGCGCACATGTTCGTGACGCTGCTGATCGGCATGGTGCTCGGCGCGATCATCGCCTTGCAGCGCGTGCCGGATCTGACCAAGCGCAAACCGCTGGCGGCGGCGCTGTTCGATCGCCTGCACCTGTTGGTCCAGGCGTTTCGCAACATTGTGTTCGCCCAGATCAAGATTTCCCTGCTCAACACCTTCTTCACCGGGATTTTCCTGGCGGTGGTGCTGCCGCTGTTCGGCATCAAGCTGCCGTTGACCAAAACCCTGATCGTGCTGACGTTCCTGCTCGGCCTGTTGCCGGTGATCGGCAACCTGATGTCGAACACCCTGATCACCATCGTCGGTTTGTCGTTGTCGATCTGGGTCGCTGTGGCGGCGCTGGGTTACCTGATCTTTATCCACAAGCTCGAATACTTTCTCAACGCGCGCATCGTCGGCGGGCAGATCAGTGCCAAGTCGTGGGAGTTGCTGCTGGCGATGCTGGTGTTCGAGGCCGCGTTTGGCCTGCCTGGGGTGGTGGCGGGGCCGATTTACTACGCGTATCTGAAGAGTGAATTGAAGCAGGTGGGGATGGTTTGATCCGCTTCGGATCTAGCTGTTGATCTAATTGTGGCGAGGGAGCTTGCTCCCGCTGGGGCGCGTAGCGGCCCCCTTATCCCTAAAAAGCAGGGGACTGCTGCGCAGTCCTACGGGAGCAAGCTCCCTCGCCACAGAGATTGTGATCAGTCCATCGAGCCGTAGCGTTTTGCAGCCTCGATCGCCAGACCGCTACCGATACTGCCAAAAATATTCCCTTCCACATGCCGTGCATTCGGCAACATCGCCGAAACACTGTTGCGCAGCGCCGGAATTCCGCTCGAACCACCGGTGAAAAACACCGTATCGACCTGATCGACCCGCACATCGGCGTCCGCCAGCAATTGGGTGACGCTGTTGCGCACCCGCTCCAGCAGGCTGTCGATGGCCGACTCGAACAGTGCACGGCTCAGGTCCACGTTCAGGCCCGCTTCAATGCGGTCCAGCGGCACGTGGCGGCTCTCGGCGTGGGTCAGCTGGATCTTGGTTTCTTCCACTTCCATGGCCAACCAGTGCCCGGCGCGCTGTTCGATCAGCTTGAACAGGCGGTCGATGCCGCCGGTGTCTTCGATGTCGTAGCGCATGCTGCCCAGGGCCAGTTGCGACTTTTGCGAGTACACCGAGTTGATGGTGTGCCAGGTCGCCAGGTTCATGTGGTGACTGGTCGGCATGTAGGCGCCGCTCTTCATGCGGCTGCCGTAGCCGAACAGCGGCATCAGGCCTTGCAGGCTGAGCTGTTTGTCGAAGTCGGTTCCGCCGATGTGCACACCGCCAGTGGCGAGGATGTCCTCGTGGCGGTTATCCACACCCCGACGCTCCGGCGACAGGCGCACCAGCGAGAAGTCGGAGGTACCACCGCCGATGTCGACGATCAACACCAGCTCTTCTTTCTCGATGGTCGACTCGTAGTCGAACGCAGCGGCAATCGGCTCGTACTGGAACGAGACTTCCTTGAAGCCGATCTTGCGCGCCACGTCTACCAGGGTGTCTTCGGCTTCTTTGTCGGCCATCGGGTCATCATCGACAAAAAACACCGGACGACCCAGCACCACTTCTTCGAATTCCCGACCGGCGGCGGCTTCGGCACGGCTCTTGAGCTGGCCGATGAACAACCCGAGCAGGTCCTTGAACGGCATCGCCGTACCCAGGACGCTGGTGTCGTGCTTGATCAGCTTGGAACCCAGCAGGCTCTTGAGCGAGCGCATCAGGCGGCCTTCGTAGCCTTCCAGGTACTCGTGCAGCGCCAGCCGGCCGTACACCGGGCGGCGTTCTTCGATATTGAAGAAGACCACTGACGGCAGGGTGATCTTGTCGTCCTCCAGCGCGATCAGCGTTTCCACGCCGGGGCGCAGCCAGCCGACGGTGGAGTTGGACGTGCCAAAGTCGATACCCAAGGCACGGGCTGGAGATGCGTTGTTCATGTCTTTCAGGTTCCGGTTAAAAAACGGCCGCGCAGTGTATGCCAGTGCGCGCCAGATTCGAAGGCCGGTTATCTGCTAAATCTCGCCTGATGATCCTTGAAAGACGAACCATCACCCCCAAACTACCCTGCATCAACCGGACAGCCGCGGGAGTGCTTGCAAGAAGCCCCGCCGGCTGCCGATAAACTTCTGCCGCGCCGCCCGGTCACAAATTTGAGATCGGTCAAACCAATGGCTGCAAACAAGCGCATGCTGTGGCCCGTGGCGCGATTTGATAACGGATGGTGATTCCCGCGATGGACTTCAAAGACTATTACAAGATTCTCGGTGTGGAGCCGACCGCAGACGATAAGGCGATCAAGGCCGCCTATCGCAAGCTGGCGCGCAAATACCACCCCGACGTCAGCAAGGAAAAGGATGCCGAGGCGAAGTTCAAGGACGCCTCGGAAGCTTATGAAGCGCTGAAAAGCGCCGACAAGCGCGCCGAATACGATGATTTGCGCCGCTATGGCCAGCACGGCCAACCGTTCCAGGGGCCACCGGGCTGGCAAAGCCGTGGCGGTTTCGGTGGCGGTGGCCAGGACACGGGCGATTTCTCGGACTTCTTCAGTTCGATCTTCGGCAACCGTGGGCCGGGTTTTGGTGGTGATGGTGGACAATCGCGTCGCAGTACCGGACGTCGAGGGCAAGACGTGGAAATGGAACTTGGGGTTTTTCTCGAAGAAACACTGTCGACCGAATCGAAGAAGGTCACCTTCCAGGTACCGC
This sequence comes from Pseudomonas sp. GL_091, assembly GCF_057837725.1. Classification (NCBI taxonomy): domain Bacteria; kingdom Pseudomonadati; phylum Pseudomonadota; class Gammaproteobacteria; order Pseudomonadales; family Pseudomonadaceae; genus Pseudomonas; species Pseudomonas sp. GL_091. Next base: position 621,081 of record NZ_CM174451.1, read on the forward strand.
AGTACAACGCGGCCGGCCAGCACGTGAGCAACACCAGCAAAAGCCTGAACGTGAAGATTCCGGCCGGTGTGAGCGACGGCGAGCGCATTCGCCTCAAGGGGCAGGGCGCTCCGGGTGTGGGTGGCGGGGCCAATGGCGACCTGTACCTGACGATCCGTTTTGCACCGCACCCGAAATTCGACGTCGAAGGCGAGAACCTGATCATCACCTTGCCACTGGCACCGTGGGAGCTGGCGCTGGGCGCCGAAGTCGCCGTGCCGACCCTGACCGGCAAGATCAACCTCAAGGTCCCGGCCGGCAGCCAGAACGGCCAGCGCATGCGGGCCAAGGGCCACGGCCTGATGAACAAGGCCGGTGAGCGCGGTTACCTGTTCGTGCAACTGAAGGCCGTGATGCCGAAGAAATCCGACGATGACATCAAGGCCCTGTGGCAGGAGCTGGCGAAAAAAGCCGCATTCGACCCGCGAGAGCATTTTTGATCCCTTAGAACCAAGGAGTCACTGACTATGAGCAGTCCCCTGATCGTTCAACTGGACATGGCAGAATTCTGTGAGGCGGCCGAGCTGTCGGACGTCTACGTGATCGAAATCGTCGAACACGGCATCCTCGAACCTCAGGGTGCTCAGCCCAAGGACTGGGTTTTCAACGACTACGAACTGACCCTGGCCAAGCGCGCCGCCAAGCTGCGGCGCGACCTTGACCTGGAATGGGAAGGCGTCGCCCTGGCGCTGGACCTGCTCGAAGAAGTCCAGCAACTGCGGGCCGAGAACCGCATGCTCAAGCAGCGATTGGGGCGGTTGGTGGTGGAGTAACTCAAAGAGTGGCACCCAACCTGTGGTGAGGGAGCTTGTCGGATCGCCGCACCGTCCCGCTGGGCTGCGAAGCAGCCCCAAAAGCCAATCACCGTAATCGTCTGACACACCGCTTTCACCGATTCTGCGACCGCTGCGCGCTCGAACGGGGGCAAGCCCCCTCGCCACAAAAGCGCTTAAAGCTTCCTCGGCAACACCACGGTAAACGTCGTGCCATCAATCTCACGGGAACTGACCTCGATCGTCCCCTGATAGTAGTCCCTTTGCCGGAAAAAAAACGACCGCTCATGCCGAGGCACAGGCGGACATGTCGATGGCGGTAGATATATGTTTTTGGCTCCCTGATTTTCGATCCCACGGAGCCTTTTCAGGGGGCCGGCCAAGCAGCTATTTGGACTTTTGTTTCAGATGCAGGTGAATAAGCTGGTGGTTCTTTTCCTGTCATCAAGGTGATTCAAAAGTGTCTGATTTGCATGGAAGCAACTCACAGAAAATACCGGACGGAGTGTCCATCGATAGTCACGGGATACATTACCGTCGTGCAAGCGACGTGATCCCCGGCGCCATAAAAAACGCGCCGGCGGCGAGGTTGAAGTCCCTGTTGGCGCTCGAGCCGCAAATGCCCGAGTGGTATAGCGGCGCGCGGGAAATCGACCGTCAATACCTCAAGCAGTTGATGGATGAGCGCTGGCGTTTGCAAGGCGTACTGGACCAGACCCTGGGCGACTTGCAACATGACATCAATGCCTTCGCCGAACCGTTGCTCAAAACGGCTTTGCAGTCGAAATTCAACACGGTCGAGAACGTCAACGGGCTCACCGTACAGCTCGAGGTGCCGAGTACGATCATTTTCGGCATCGATACCGGGGCCAGTCGCGTCCGCCGATCCACGTTACTGGAAGCAGCGCTGCACAATTTCGAAGAAGACGAAACGGCACCTGGCGCGTTGCGCAGCAGCTCCGGTATTTACCGCAAGGACAGTCGGGGCAGTCTCAACCTTGAGCCGGCCATCACCCTCCCAGCGTTTGCAGCCTTGTGCCGAAGCCTGGACATCGGCGAGCAATACCAGCGACACATCAAGTCCGTCCTGTTGTCCGAAACCCCACAGGCACAGCGAACCTTGCAACGGGATTCGGTGGTCAGTGAAAAGGCGGCCTTTCATGTGGCCGCGCTGATTGCCCGATTGAAGGGTGATATCAGTGATCATGCCTACGGAAAATTGGGCCAGGTGCGTGAGGGCCGGGCAGATATCACGCTGTACGACCAGCCTTTGCAGAGTCATCGGTTGTCGCTGATGGGCTTTCGAATGACTGGCATCGTGTTGTTCAGTGCAGTCATTGAGCCATCGCAAGTAAAGCGCGAAGTTGAAGCGTTGACGCCGGCCCTGTTGAGATTCTGGATAGACTGGTCGCGTCGTATCCCTGTACTGCCAGGCCAGGAATATGATCGATTCAAACTGCTGCAAGCCTTCTTTGCCAATGGACCGCAGGGGCTGAGCGATGAGCTGTTGCGTCGCGAGGATATTTATCAACAGAGCCGATTGACCGGTCCGTTGCTCGCCTATGTCCCGGATGATCCGGAGCATCCCCTCAAGGAGTATCCGTCGCTGACCGCGTTCATGAAAACGCTGATCGGTCAGTTGAGAAATGCCGATTACCAGGCCTTTTTCAGCCGCTTCGTGGCGCAGAAGGACAAAGGGCTGTTTTTCGCCCGGGTCAACGAGCGTCTCACGACCTTCACCTGGCACGAGCGCGAGCCGCTCGACATGGGCCCGTGGTGGCGTGAAACCGCGATTGAAAACCCCGATGCAGAGCCCATCACCAACCAGGTGGCGGGTGATTTGTGGGTGACGCTGTTTCTGCAGCGCCGCGACAAGGCCATCGCCGATGCCAGGCTCATCGCTGTACCAACCGGCGATGAAGATGCCAATGCACGCTTCAAACGCCTGACCAGTTACCTGTCAATTGGCTGGAACCTGTTCAATTTCGCCGCAATGTTGGTGCCCGGCCTGGGCGAAGCCATGCTCGGCATCATGGTCGCGCAGATGCTCGCCGAGGTGGCCGAAGCCGTCGAGGACTGGAGCAAGGGTGACAAGGAGCAAGCCTCTGCCTATTTCAACGGGGTCTTGATCAACTTCGCGCAATTGGCACTCATGGGCGCCGGACATGTGCTGCCCGGCACCGGTGTCGCGCCGATCAAGGTGTCGCCGTTTGTCGAGGGCCTCAAACCTGTGGAGGTCGGCGGCAAAGAGCGTTTGTGGAACCCTGACCTCGCTCCCTATGAACAACCGGTCGTGTTGCCCGATGGGGCGAAGGCCAGTGACACAGGGCTGTACCGTCATCAGGATCAGGACCTGCTGCGGCTCGATGACAAATGCTACGCAGTCAGGCAAGACCCGGACACTGGCCGGCATCGGCTTCAACACCCGACTCGCGCCGATGCGTATCAGCCGCTGGTGGAGCACAACGGTGCCGGCAGTTGGAAGACCGAGCTCGACCAACCGCTCGAATGGGACAAGGGGCAAATACTCAGGCGTCTGGGCGCTTCGGTGGACGGACTCTCCGATGAAACCCTGGAGCAGATTCTGACCGCCAGCGGCGTGCACGAAAATGTGCTGCGCCGGCTTCACGTCGAACAGCAGACCCCTCCCGCTCTGTTGGCCGATACCCTCAAGCGCTTCAAGTCCCATGCCGATGCGCAAGCCTGCGCAGAGCAGATTCTGACCAACCGGATCGGCGAGGAATGGGCTGATTACGCCGTGCGATCCATGACCGAAATGGGCGGCTGGCCCGGCGACAAGGCCATAGAAGTCTTCCAGGGGCCGGGACTGACGGGGGCGTCGATCAAGAGCGGCTATGCCCAGGCGTCACCGGCCAATACGTTGCAGATGACCAGGTCTGACCTGCTGGCGGGGGCGCTGCCCGAGCGCGTGGTGGGGTTCCTTGACGAACAGGCGCTTCGCGAACTGCTCCCCGAATGGTTATCCGGTGACGCGCAGAAGCGTGCGCAAGCATTGCGCGAGCAATGGGCGGCACAGGTGGGCCGGCGCAAGCGGCAGTTGTTCGACCTTCTGTACGGTCGTCGGACCCGTTCGGACGATCCTTTGGTGAATCTGCTCAAGGAGGACTTTGCAGAGATCTCGATCAGCCAGGCGCAAGAACTGCTGGGTGAGGCACACCCCTCGGACGTGCAACACCTGAGCGAAAAAAAACGCGTGCCTTTGCGGCTGGCGGAGCACGCCCGCAAGGCCGCCGAGCAACTGCGGATGACACGGGCCTATGAAGGCCTTTACCTCGATGCCTTGCACAGCGCTGACAGCGCGCGCCTGGAGCTGCACTCCCTGACGGCCCTGCCGGGCTGGCCGGCGGATTTGCGTCTGGAGGTTCGTGAGTATTCATTCGAGGGAGCGTTGACCGACAGTCTGGGCCCCGTCGACGCGCCGATCCGCAAAGTGCTGATCCTGGATGAGGATGGCAAATACCAAGCGCGCGACGACAGCGATCAGCACCTGCACGGCGCGGACAATATGTATGCCGCGGTGCTGCATGCATTGCCGGATTCACAGCGAACAACCCTGGGTTTCGGCATCAACGAGGCAGCGAGGCTGGAACAAGCGATAAAGGCACGTCCCCTGGACCGTCAGGTGTTTGAGCCGATTCTGCGGGACAACCCGAATTACAAGCCGACCTACGATCCGACCGGCATGCGCCTGCGCGGCGGCATGCGTGGCTATGCCCGGCAAGTACCGCATGGCATGGGGCTGCGGCGTCGGGCTCAGGCACTGTATCCGGGTTTTACCTCGGAGGAGGTCGAGACGCTGCTGGCGCAGTTCAGCCAGGGCGAAGGTGCGGTGCATGAACGACTGGCCGTGCTCGAGACCGAGTTCAATCAGTTGAACCGCACCCTGCAACGCTGGATGAACTCGCCGACGCAGTCCTCTCGTTTTACCCCGGCGGGCGTGGCGCAGTGGCATGCGCGGAACAATATCTACAAAGCGCTCAGGCAATGCTGGCAGCGCACCGGGCCTGAGGGCATCGAGGCCTCCGGCGTAGTGCGGCCACAGGCGTTGAGACTGGACAACATTCCCAAGCTGAGCCAACTGCTGGAAACCCTGCCGAAGCTTGAGGCCAACTTCGACCATGTCTCCGAGTTGAGCCTGCGCAATTGCCGGTTGGGCTCCGGGCATCTGTCACTTCTCGACTCTTTTCATGAGGTGCGCTATCTCAATCTGCAAGACAATCTGCTGACGGCGCTTCCGCAGGCGGTGAAGGACATGAGTCATCTCACTCACCTGTTTCTTGACGGCAATAACATTGAACTGGATTTAGTGGCGGTCGATCGCCTGAAGAATCTGACGCGCATGATGTTCCTGCGCATGCGCGGCAACCCGCTGAAGCTCATTCCGAACATCAGCCGAATGCCGCATTTGCAGGTGCTGTTACTGGGCGAAACGGGACTGGACAGTTGGCCTGTCGGGCTGTTTTCGCAACCGCGGCCGCGCAGTATCTATCTTGATCTGAGCGATAATCCGATCAGCCGGATACCCGAGGTCGCGCCCGGTTCATTTCGCGCAGAGCTATTGGCGCGCACCGTGATCAGTCGGTCCCCGCGCTGGATCTCGCCGGAGAACCTCGAGATCCTCAAGTCTTACATCGAGTCGGTCGGCATGGACCCGGAGCGTCCTTATCCGCCCCGTGGCGTAATCGATAGCGCGGAATGGGGGACGGGTATGTCCGAGCAAGAATGGCAGAAAAAGCAGGAAGTCTGGGACGCGGTCGAGGATGAGTTCAATTCAATGCCGTTTTTCAATGAACTCGACAAACTCACAAATTCCGCTGACTTCAAGGCCGGTGGGACCTATCAGATAGAACTGACGGCCAAGGTCTGGCGCATGCTCGAAGCCATGGCCCGTGACAGTGAGCTGCGCATCAAGTTGTTCAACGAAGCCGCAACACCCACCGAATGCGTGGATGGCGTTACGCAACTGTTCAATGCCATGGGCGTGCAGGTGTTGGTCCACGAAGCTTACGCCCTGGAGCGTGCGGACCTGATCGAAACACAGTTGCTGGAACTGGCCCTGGGCAAGTCCCGGCTCGATGAACTCGCTGCCATTGCCCGTCGCCGGGTGTCAGAGCGGTTGGCAAAGGGAGAGCGGTTTCGCCGTTACGACGCCGATGGCGAAGTGACCGGCACCATCGATGAAGTGGAAGTGCACCTGGCCTACATGACCGATCTGGCGGAGCGCCTGGATTTGCCGTGGCAGGCACGGGGCATGCAGTTTCGCAGCATAGCCGAGGTCAGCAAAGAGATGATCGAGGCAGCGTTCCAGCGGATCAAGGCGCTGGAGGAAGGTGACCTGCTGATCGACCGGATCTTCGAGCAACCGCTCTGGAAAACCTGGCTGGAGTCGACTTACCGCGAGGAGTTGAACGGCTTGAAACGCCGGATCGACGCCACCATCGATTTGCAGGATGCGCTGCAGCGCAGGGCCGAAGGTACGCGGCTCACCACCGAGGAAAAGACTGCGGTAGAGGCGGAAATCAAGGGGCTTTGCAACGAGTTGGGCAAAAGTGAAACTGACTTTGCCGATGGCAAACTGATGACTGACGAGGAGTATGTTCAAGCCTTGGATGACATCGACCGGCAGATTACGCAGTTGCTGAAAAAACTGACACAGGAAGCGATGATTCGGGCCAGGCTGGAGCGGCTGCGGATTGAATCCACTCAGTAACCACGGAAAAAACCAAGGCCTCGACACGCTGCATGTGAGGCCTTTGTCTGTCATGCGGTTACCGGTTCAAAACAGGAAGTAACGCTGGGCCATCGGCAAGGTTTGCGCTGGCTCACACCACAGCAACACACCGTCGGCCTTGACCTGGTAGGTCTGCGAATCAACGTCGATGTTCGGCAGGTAGTCGTTGTGAATCAGGTCGGTTTTCTGCACGTCACGGCAGCCTTTGACCACGGCGATTTTTTTCTTCAAGCCCAGGGCTTCGGGCAAGCCTGCATCCTGTGCGGCCTGGCTGATGAAGGTCAAGCTGGTGGCGTGCAGCGAGCCGCCGAAGCTGGCGAACATCGGGCGGTAGTGCACCGGTTGTGGCGTCGGGATCGATGCATTGGCGTCGCCCATCAGGCTGGCCGCGATGGCGCCGCCCTTGAGAATCAGCGTCGGCTTCACGCCAAAAAACGCCGGGCGCCAGAGCACCAGGTCTGCCCATTTCCCTACTTCGACCGAACCTACTTCATGGCTGATGCCGTGGGTGATCGCCGGGTTGATGGTGTACTTGGCGATGTAGCGTTTGGCGCGGAAGTTGTCGTTGCCTTGACCATCGCCGGGCAGCGGCCCGCGTTGTTTTTTCATCTTGTCGGCAGTCTGCCAGGTGCGGGTGATGACTTCGCCGACGCGCCCCATGGCCTGACTGTCTGAGCTGATCATCGAGAACGCACCGAGGTCGTGGAGGATGTCTTCGGCGGCAATCGTCTCGCGGCGGATGCGGCTTTCGGCGAACGCTACGTCTTCGGCAATGCTCGGGTCGAGGTGATGGCAGACCATCAGCATGTCGAGGTGTTCGTCGATGGTGTTGCGAGTGAACGGCCGGGTCGGGTTGGTGGAGCTGGGCAGCACGTTGGCAAAACCGCAGGCCTTGATGATGTCCGGCGCGTGACCACCACCGGCACCTTCGGTGTGATAGGTGTGAATGGTGCGGCCCTTGAAGGCGGCGAGGGTGGTCTCGACGAAACCGGATTCGTTGAGGGTGTCGGTGTGGATCGCAACCTGCACGTCGAACTGATCGGCGACGCTCAGGCAGTTGTCGATACTCGCCGGCGTGGTGCCCCAGTCCTCATGCAACTTGAGGCCGATGGCACCGGCCTTGACCTGTTCGATCAATGGCTCGGGCAGGCTGGCGTTACCCTTGCCGGTCAGGCCGATGTTCATCGCAAACGCGTCGGCGGCCTGAAGCATGCGCGCCAGGTGCCATGGCCCGGAGGTGCATGTAGTCGCATTGGTGCCGGTAGCCGGTCCGGTGCCGCCGCCGATCATGGTGGTGACGCCGCTCATCAACGCCTCTTCGATCTGCTGCGGGCAGATGAAGTGAATGTGGGTGTCGATGCCGCCAGCGGTGAGGATCATGCCCTCACCGGCGATGACTTCGGTGCTGGCGCCAATGGCGATGTTGACGTTGGGCTGGATGTCCGGGTTGCCGGCCTTGCCGATCGCCGCGATGCGCCCGTCCTTGAGACCGACGTCGGCCTTGACGATGCCCCAGTGGTCGATGATCAGCGCGTTGGTGATCAGGGTGTCGACCACCTCGGCGGCCAGTAATTGGCTCTGACCCTGGCCGTCACGGATGACTTTACCGCCACCGAATTTCACTTCTTCGCCGTAGGTGGTGAAGTCCTGCTCCACTTCGACCCACAACTCGGTATCGGCCAGGCGCACCTTGTCACCGACAGTGGGACCGAACATGTCGGCGTAGGCTTGACGGGAAATCTTCATTCGTTCGCCTTGAGATTCAATTGAATTTGAAATCGTTCGCTGCGCTCACTATCGCGAGCAGGCTCGCTCCCACAGGGAATCGCGATCAACTGTGGGAGCGAGCCTGCTCGCGATGGCGTCAGAGTGGACACCGGATAACCTACAGATCACCCATGATCCTGCCGGCAAAGCCGTACACCCGACGATGCCCCGCCAAATCCACCAACTCCACCTCGCGGCTCTGGCCCGGTTCGAAGCGCACCGCGGTGCCGGCGGGGATGTTCAAGCGCATGCCGCGGCTGGCGGCGCGATCGAACGTCAGGGCATCGTTGGTTTCGAAAAAGTGGTAATGCGAGCCGACCTGGATCGGCCGATCACCACTGTTGGCCACTTTCAGACTGATCGTGCGCCGACCGACGTTGAGTTCGATCTCGCCGGGCTGGATCTGGTATTCACCGGGAATCATCAATGGGCTCCTTGGAGAATCTTGTAGTACAGGGCGGTCGGCTTGTAGCGGCCGCTCGGGTCGCAGGCGTAGTCGGGAATCTCACCGGCGCGGGTATAGCCCAGTGATTGGTAGAAGTCTTCGGCGGGCGAGCCGGCCTCGGTGTCGAGGTAAAGCATGCCGCGCTTGTGCTGCAGGGCGGCCGCCTCCAGCGCGCTCATCAGTTGCTGGCCCAGACCGCGACGCCGCGCATGTTCGCGCACCAGCAGCTTCTGCACTTCGGCACGGTTCAGGCCGTTGGCTTTCTGGCACAGATTCAGCTGTACGCTGGCCTGCACCTGTTCGTCATTGACCACCACCCACAGCAACACATTGCCCTTGTTCAGGTTGTCCTGGACTTCATCGAAATAGGCGTGGGCCTGGGTGGAATCGAGGTCAGCCATAAAGCCGACGCTGGCGCCATAGCCGACGGCATCGAGCAACAGATCGATCAGGCCCTGGCGATAATGCGCAAAGCTTTCGACGTTGACGCGTCGCAGTTGGGCGGGGTTCATGGGCGATCACTCCTTGTTGGCGGCGGGTGGTTGCGCGCCAGGATTGAGGGTCAGTTGCATGAAGGTCAGGTCCAGCCAGCGACCGAATTTGGTGCCGACCTGCGGCATTTGCCCGGTGGTGATAAAGCCGATGCGCTCATGCAAGCGAATGGAGGCGGCGTTACCGCTTTCGATGGCCGCGACCATCACGTGCTTGCCGCAGCCTTTGGCGCGTTCAATCAGCGCTTCCATCAGTTGCGGGCCGAGGCCGTTGCCGCGCTGGTCGCTGCGCACGTAGACCGAGTGCTCGACGGTGTGGCGGAAACCGTCGAAGGGTCGCCAGTCGCCGAACGAGGCGTACCCGAGCACCGTGTCGTCGGCATCGACAATCACCAGAATCGGATAACTCTGGGATTGTCGGGCGCTGAACCAGGCCTGGCGGTTGCCGAGGTCGACCGCCTGTTCGTTCCAGATCGCCGTGGTGTTGAGCACCGCGTCGTTGTAGATGTCGCGGATGGCTGGCAGATCGGCAGGCACGGCATCGCGGATGTGGTAAGTCATGGCGCGGCCTCAGGCGATGGGTTGGTGGACGGTGACCAGTTTGGTGCCGTCGGGGAACGTGGCCTCGACCTGGATTTCCGGGATCATTTCCGGGATGCCTTCCATCACTTGTTCGCGGGTCAGCAGGGTGGTGCCCAGGTGCATCAGGTCGGCCACGGTCTGGCCGTCACGGGCGCCTTCAAGCAGCGCGGCGGAAATGTAGGCCATGGCCTCCGGGTAATTGAGCTTCACACCGCGAGCCAAACGCCGCTCGGCCACCAGGCCGGCGGTGAAGATCAGCAGCTTGTCTTTTTCGCGTGGGGTCAGGTCCATCGTAGACATCCATCAGGGCAGATTAAAAAAGTGTTGGATCTGCTTGCACAGAAAAGCATGATTCAGGTGCTCCATATTCTTGGAGGTATTGCTTCGCGACCAAGCAGCGCAGGCCTAAGCAATCGCCACAAATCAATCAGCCATCCCCGCGCCAACAACGCTTCACTGGCCAGGCACCGTGCAACCAGCAACCCCGGCAGTTGGGTCAGATCCCCGCGCACGTCGTTGGGCAGCGAGCGGCAGCGCTCCAGCAGTTCGCTATCGATTTCCCCAGTCACCAGCAATGTCGCAAACACCGGTTGCCCATCGAGTCCGATGGGCGAGTCCAGCAAACCGTCCGCCCCGACAATGCGCTGGCGTTCATGCCAGAGCAACTGGCCGTCGCGGCGGATATCCAGTTGCGCCTGGAAGTGCCCAAGATCGAAGCGCTCGCCACTGGCCGGACGGCCCAAAGCCAAGACGTCCCAGTAGAACAGTCGCGCATCGCCTTCAAGCTCGATGCCAGTGCTGAGTTCAGCCTGGGCAGCGCTGAAAATGATCGTCTCCTGGGGCAGCCATTCCAGTGTCGCACCGGCCGCCACCTTCAACTTCAGCTGCTGATAGGCGGGGCCGGCGGCGCGATACCACTTGGCCGCGCCGGGGCTGGTGATTTGTGCCCAGGCATCGCGCTCGACGCTGGCCGAGATGTCCAGACGATCACCGCCGGCAATTCCGCCGGGCGGGTGGACGATGATGTGCTGGCAGACTTCCGGCCCTTCGGCATACAGGTGTTTTTGCACGCGCAGTGGGCCCAGGTGGCGACGCAGGACCGGGCGCGTGCAGCCTTCGAAGCGGGCGTAACCCAGCTCCAGTTCGGCGTGCCAGCTGGGGGTAAACAAGGCGCCAGAAGCGGGAAGAGTCATAGTCAGTGCTTATCGTGAGGTCGTCACGATGGTTGCAAAGGCTGTGCCGCAAGGTTTCGCAGGCAGGAAGCGGTTATTGCCTGGGTTTGCGCACCAACAGGAGGCGCCCCATGAAATATGGCGCAACAAAATGGTGCTTCGTGCCTGTTGAGGTATACATATCTACCGCCATCGGTGGTCGTGAAAAACCGAGGATGCAAGCGTATGCCCCACATCCAGGGGGGTGATTGAACGCCTTGGAGTCTCTTGATGACCACTTCTTATGATCCTGCACCACCTGCATCTTTGACCGCACCGGTGTTGCCACCCGTGAGCCAGCCCTTCATTGGCGTGGACGATGCGGCGTTTTGGCTGCACCAACATGAACACGTGAGCGACAGAGAGTACGGTGCGCTCCTGTTGCAGCGCCCTGATGGTAAATATGTCGCCACGACACCTATAAAAGGTGAGGCAACTACATTTGATTTTGAGCGTTTGCTGGCCTACGACCGACAAACCCGGACGATCATTCATCCTGCGGGATACCTTTGCGTGGGCCGCTATCACAGCCATCCGGAATATGCGGAACAGATTGCCCGGGCTCACCCCCGCTACAGCGCAGACCAGGTCAAGTTGCATCAGGCGCTCCCTTCGACAGTCGATCTCGATTCAGCTTTCAGGCATGTCGACGTCTTTAAAACCAATTACATTTCAAGTCACGATGGTTCTCTGGTGGCCTATTCCATCAATCCGCAGAACGCATCCGGCAATCCTCAGTTCGGACTGGGCTCCACGCCCGAAAGTCGAATCAAGAGGATCGTGACCATCGGCCAGATGCGTGTCCTTGATCCAAGCACGGTCTGGGGGGGATTTCGCGGCCCGATCACGGCTCAATGGACTCCCAACCAGCCTGTCCTGCCCGGACCTCCCACTCTCCAACCGTTCTATACGTCGGTTTTTGACGATCCGGCGTCGGCGTTGAACGCTGCCTTGAGTCGCGTACCCGCCACCGCAGTGCATCTGCGCATGGGACTGATCCTCAAGCATCGCGACCGTGACGAATATGTCGCGACATTGCCGTTGCAACGACCTGATGGATTGCTGGCAATCGAGCAGGTATTCCCCGCGACGCCAGACGGTTTTCTGTTACCAGAAAATCAGACATTGGCAGGTGTGTACCTGGGGCCAGAGTTGCTGGCGACGCCATTACCGGAAGAACAGGCTGACATTTACCAGCAGTTTTTCTCGCCCCGGTCATTGTTGTTCAGCATCCAGCAGGGCAGAACATCAGGGTTGGTGGACATCTCCCAGGGCTTTTCCGTATTCCGCCAGACTCCGGACGGCGCACTGCTGAAGTATTACAGTACGTTTTCGGACGCCGAATCCCTGATGATCGAGGCGGATGGTTCGATGGGCGTCAACATCGACAGGTTCTTGCTTACCGGGCGCATGAGTGCGAGGTTTTTTGTCAGGCGTGTGGCGGCAATGGGTGTACTGACGGTCGAAAAAACCAGTCTGTTCTGGGATGTTGCGGGCTCGGTGGATGCTCGATGGCGGCCCTATGGGAGGGCGTGACGAATCGGCCCGGTTTCTGAGTGAGCGCTGACAGTTCACTGCTCAGATCGTCACCAAACCGCGCACACCTTCAGCTTCCATGTTTTCCCCGCGACCCTGTTGCACGATTTCGCCCCGGGACATCACCAGGTATTGATCGGCCAGTTCGGCGGCGAAATCGTAGAACTGCTCGACCAGTAGAATGGCCATGTCGCCCCGGGCCGCGAGTTTTTTGATCACGGCACCGATCTCCTTGATCACCGACGGCTGGATGCCTTCGGTGGGCTCGTCGAGGATCAGCAGGCGAGGGCGGCTGGCCAACGCACGGCCGATGGCCAGTTGTTGTTGCTGGCCGCCGGACAGGTCACCCCCCCGGCGTTGCTTCATTTGCAGCAGCACCGGGAACAGCTCGTAGATGAACGCTGGCACTTCCTTCGCTTCGCTGCCGGGAAAGCGTGACAGACCCATCAGCAGGTTTTCTTCCACGGTGAGACGGCCGAAGATCTCCCGGCCCTGCGGCACGTAGGCGATGCCGGCATGCACACGCTGGTGCGGCTTGAACGTGGTGATCGGCTTGCCTTCCCAGTTCACTGCGCCTTCCTTCGCTGGCAGCAGGCCCATCAGGCATTTGAGCAGGGTGGTCTTGCCCACGCCGTTTCGGCCGAGCAGGCAGGTGACTTCGCCGACCTTCACGTCAAACGTCAGGCCGCGCAGGATGTGGCTTCCGCCGTAGTATTGGTGCAGCTTTTCGACTTGAAGCATAGGCCCTCCGGGCAGTTGTAAGCAGCAAGCTTCAAGCTGCAAGAAAAAGCCGGATATGACCCAGCTTTAACTTGCCGCTTGTAGCTAAAAGCTTGTAGCTGTCGCGTCAACGACCGAGATAAACCTCGATCACCCGCTCGTTGTCCTGCACCTGCTCCAGCGACCCTTCGGCCAGTACGCTGCCCTGATGCAACACCGTGACGTGGTCGGCAATCGAGCCGACGAAGCCCATGTCGTGTTCCACCACCATCAGCGAGTGCTTGCCGGCCAGGCGCTTGAACAGCTCGGCGGTGAACTCGGTTTCGGCGTCGGTCATGCCCGCCACCGGCTCATCGAGCAGCAGCAATTGCGGGTCCTGCATCAGCAGCATGCCGATTTCCAGGAACTGCTTCTGGCCGTGGGACAGCATACCGGCGGGGCGATTGACCGATGAGGTCAGGCGAATGGTCTCCAGCACTTCGGCGATGCGGTCTCTCTGCTCGCCGCTCAAACGCGCCCGCAGGCTGGCCCACACCGACTTGTCGGTTTTCTGCGCCAGTTCCAGGTTCTCGAACACACTCAAGGCTTCGAACACCGTGGGCTTCTGGAACTTGCGACCGATGCCGGCCTGGGCGATCTGCACTTCGCTCATTTGCGTCAGGTCCAGGGTTTCGCCGAACCAGGCCCTGCCGTGGCTGGGGCGGGTCTTGCCGGTGATCACGTCCATCAGCGTGGTCTTGCCTGCGCCGTTGGGGCCGATGATGCAGCGCAGCTCACCGACGCCGATGTACAGGTTCAGATTGTTCAGGGCGCGGAAGCCGTCGAAGCTGACACTGATATCTTCCAGGGTCAGGATGGTGCCGTGGCGCGTATTCAGGCCTTTACCGGCACTTTGGCCGAGACCGATGGCATCGCGGCTGCTGCCGGCGTCGCGGTTGGGTTCCAGTGGTGGAAAGAACGCCGGTTCGAGCATGAATTCAGCGGTTGCAGTGACTCTCATTACTCACCTCTTTTCTTCAACAGACCGATCACGCCTTTGGGTAAATACAGGGTCACGACGATGAACAGCGCGCCGAGGAAGAACAGCCAGTACTCGGGGAACGCCACGGTGAACCAGCTCTTCATGCCATTGACCACGCCGGCGCCGAGCAAGGGCCCGATCAGCGTGCCACGTCCGCCGAGGGCGACCCACACCGCCGCTTCGATCGAGTTGGTCGGCGACATTTCACTCGGGTTGATGATCCCCACTTGCGGCACGTACAGCGCACCGGCCAGTCCGCATAACACCGCGCTCAACACCCACACGAACAACTTGAAACCACGTGGATCGTAGCCGCAGAACATCAATCGGTTTTCTGCATCGCGCAGTGCGGTCAGTACCCGGCCGAACTTGCTCTGCGCCAGGCGCCAGCCGATGTACAGGCTCGCCACCAGCAACAGCACCGTGGCGAAAAACAGCACAGCACGGGTGCCCGGTTCGGTGATGCCAAAGCCAAGAATCGTGCGGAAGTTGGTGAAGCCGTTGTTGCCGCCGAAGCCGGTTTCGTTGCGGAAGAACAACAACATGCCGGCGAAGGTCAGGGCCTGGGTCATGATCGAGAAATACACGCCCTTGATCCGCGAACGGAAGGCGAAGAAGCCGAACACCAACGCCAACAACCCTGGCGCCAATACCACCAGGCACAGGGTCCAGAGGAAGCTGCTGGTACCGATCCAGAACCACGGCATTTCGGTCCACGACAGGAAAGTCATGAACGCCGGCAAGCCATCGCCCGAAGTCTGGCGCATCAGGTACATGCCCATGGCATAGCCGCCGAGGGCGAAGAACAGGCCGTGGCCGAGTGACAGCAGGCCGGCGTAACCCCACACCAGATCCAGTGCCAGTGCGACGATGGCATAGCAAAGAATCTTGCCCACCAGCGTCAGTGTGTAGGCCGAAACGTGAAACGTGCTGTCGGGCGATAACATCGACAGCAGTGGTAACGCCAGCAGCACAACGAGGATCACTGCACCGACGGCAATCGAGACTTTAGGGCCGGCTTTTTGGGTCGCGGTAACGAGCAGGGGCTGGTTCATCAGTCGATCACCCGTCCTTTGAGTGCGAAGAGGCCTTGCGGACGTTTCTGGATGAACAGAATGATCAACGCGAGGATGAGGATCTTGCCGAGCACGGCACCGATCTGCGGTTCGAGAATCTTGTTGGCGATCCCCAGGCCAAACGCCGCCAGCACGCTACCGGCCAACTGACCGACACCGCCGAGCACGACCACCAGGAACGAGTCGATGATGTAGCTCTGGCCGAGGTCCGGGCCGACGTTGCCGATCTGGCTCAGGGCCACGCCACCAAGGCCGGCGATGCCCGAACCGAGGCCGAAGGCGAGCATGTCCACGCGCCCGGTGGGTACGCCGCAGCAGGCGGCCATGTTGCGGTTCTGCGTGACGGCGCGAACATTCAGGCCGAGTCGAGTCTTGTTCAGCAGTAGCCAGGTCAACACCACCACAAACAACGCAAAGGCAATGATGACGATGCGGTTGTACGGCAGCACCAGGTTCGGCAGCACTTGAATGCCGCCCGATAGCCACGCCGGGTTGGCCACTTCGACGTTCTGCGCGCCGAACACCAGGCGAACCAGTTGAATCAGCATCAGGCTGATGCCCCAGGTGGCGAGCAGGGTTTCCAGCGGACGGCCGTAAAGGTGGCGAATCACCGTGCGCTCTAGCGCCATGCCGATGGCCGCAGTGACGAAAAACGCCACCGGCAGCGCGATCAGCGGATAGAACTCGATGGCCTGCGGTGCGAAGCGCTGGAACATCAGTTGCACCACATAGGTCGAGTAGGCGCCGAGCATCAGCATCTCGCCGTGGGCCATGTTGATCACGCCGAGCAGGCCGAAGGTGATCGCAAGACCCAGGGCGGCGAGCAGCAGTATCGAGCCCAGGGACATGCCGCTGAATGCCTGACCGAGCATCTCGCCGACCAGCAGTTTGCGTTTGACTTGAGCGAGGCTGGTTTCGGCCGCAGTGCGTACACTGGCATCAGCCTCAACGCCAGGATCGAGCAAGCCTTCGAGGCGGGTGCGGGCTAGCGGATCACCTGTTTCGCCGAGCAAGCGCACAGCGGCCAGCCGTACAGCCGGGTCGGCATCCACCAATTGCAGGTTGGCCAGGGCGAGGCTCAGTGCGGCATGAACGCTCTCGTCCTTCTCGCCCGCCAGTTGTTGGTCGAGGAATTTCAACTGCGCCGGCTTGGCGCTTTTCTGTAGTTGCTGCGCGGCGGTCAGACGGAGTTTGGCATCGGTGGCGAGCAATTGATGACTGGCCAGGGCCGTGTCGATCAGACCTCGCAGGCGGTTGTTCAGGCGCAGGGTTTTAGGTTGGCCGTCGATGGTCAATTCGCCTTGTTGCAGGGCGTTGATCAGTTCGATACGGGCCGGGTCGGGTTGCGCGGCCCAGGCTTCCAGCAGCCTGGCTTGCTGCACGGGATTGGCGACGACGAAGTCTTCGGCCTCACCGGCGTGGATGGCCATCGGCAGCAAGAGTGCGATGGCGAGGAGGAAGCGGTAGAGGGCAGTGGGCATAGAGAGTCGCCTTGCTCGGACTAAATGTGGGAGCGGGCTTGCTCGCGAATACGGTGTGTCAGTCACATAGATGTTGGATGTGCCGCCGTCTTCGCGAGCAAGCCCGCTCCCACAGGGAGTTGTGTTGGGCCTGAACAATCGTCAGGCCCAATGGCTTAGTTGCTCTTCACCGCATACTCCGGCTTCTTGTCGTTGCCCGGGATGAACGGGCTCCACGGCTGGGCGCGGATCGGTCCTTCGGTCTGCCACACCACGTTGAACTGACCGTCAGACTGGATCTCGCCGATCATCACCGGCTTGTGCAGGTGGTGATTGGTCTTGTCCATGGTCAGGGTGTAGCCGGACGGCGCGGCAAAGGTCTGGCCGGCCAGGGCTTCGCGGACTTTGTCGACGTCGGTGGACTTGGCTTTTTCCGCCGCTTGCGCCCACATGTGGATGCCGACATAAGTGGCCTCCATCGGGTCGTTGGTCACTGCCTTGTCGGCGCCCGGCAGGTTGTGTTTCTTGGCGTAGGCTTTCCAGTCATCGACGAACTTCTTGTTCACCGGGCTCTCGACCGATTCGAAGTAGTTCCACGCCGCCAGGTTGCCCACCAGCGGTTTGGTATCGATGCCGCGCAGTTCTTCTTCGCCGACCGAGAACGCCACGACCGGAACGTCGGTGGCTTTCAGGCCCTGGTTGGCCAGTTCCTTGTAGAACGGCACGTTGGAGTCGCCGTTGACGGTGGAGATAACCGCCGTCTTGCCGCCGGCCGAGAACTTCTTGATGTTGGCGACGATGGTCTGGTAGTCGCTGTGACCGAACGGGGTATAGACCTCTTCGATGTCCTTGTCGGCCACGCCTTTGGAGTGCAGGAACGAACGCAGGATCTTGTTGGTGGTGCGCGGGTAGACGTAGTCGGTACCGAGCAGGAAGTAGCGCTTGGCGCTGCCGCCTTCCTCGCTCATCAGGTATTCAACGGCAGGGATCGCCTGCTGGTTCGGCGCTGCACCGGTGTAGAACACGTTCGGCGACATTTCTTCGCCTTCGTATTGCACCGGGTAGAACAGCAAACCGTTGAGTTCTTCGAACACCGGCAGTACCGATTTGCGCGACACGGAAGTCCAGCAACCAAACACCACGGCGACCTTGTCCTGGGTCAGCAACTGACGGCCCTTCTCGGCGAACAGGGGCCAGTTCGACGCAGGGTCGACCACCACCGGCTCCAGCATCTTGCCGTTCACGCCACCCTTGGCGTTGATCTCGTCGATGGTCATCAGTGCCATGTCTTTCAATGACGTTTCGGAGATCGCCATGGTCCCGGACAACGAATGCAGAATACCGACCTTGATGGTCTCGGCGGCCTGGACAGTCCAGGTCATGCCCATCGCGGCGATGCTTGCCGAGAGTGTGAAAGCCTTGATCAAACTGCGACGCTTCATTGTGCGATCTCCATGAACTTATGAGTTTTTTTGGTTGGCAGATGCGGACTACTGAAGGTGTGTTTTGCAAGGGCTGTGCCCGGTCGGCAAAAGGCAGGGAAATGTCGTTTTAGAGCGGTTGAACGGTTTGATGGCGCACCATGAAGGATCGCGTCTGGCGCGTTGGTGCGAAGAGTTGCGCCAGATTGGGGCGGGTAGCATCGATCAATTGTGGGAGCGAGCCTGCTCGCGATAGCGCTGGGTCAGACAGCATCGGCATTAACTGAAATACCGCCATCGCGAGCAGGCTCGCTCCCTCAGGATTCAACAATGGATATCAGCTTTGTAAACGACGAGTGTCAGCTTTTAATACAGGTTTCAAAACCATGTCCACCCCCTTCGTACTCCGGGCCGTAGTAGTACTTGGTAAATGAAGTTTTCCCGTCAGGGGTTGTAGCAATTTTCGCAATCCCGACGCCGTAATCCTTGAGCGACGGATCCGTATGGGCAAAGTAAATCGCCAGGGAATTCAAGTTGGCGGCAGCAAATCCGTCATACCGGGAGTTGTCGAGCAATGTCAGCGTAAAACCGTAGGCGCCGTGTTCGCCGGTACTTTGTTCGGCATTGAGCTTCATCTCGACAACACCTTCAAACGCACCGATATGGCTGTCCATTCCGGTGCATTGATACCGACCGCTGTAGTCAACGCCAGTAAAGGGGGGTTGCACTGCCCATGCGGGCGCTGAAGCAAGTGCAATGGATGCGATGAACTTCTTTAACATGTTTACCTCTTTCCGCTCTTGTAGGAGTTGTGGCGATTAAGTTGTAGGAATAATCGTCATTGAAGTACGCGAGCGTTTTATAATTTAACTCGCGAGTGCGGAGTATGAGCATGATGGTGAACTTGTTAAGCGTTAACTCAATACGAGTTTTTTCCAGGCGTAAATGCAGTTTTGAAATTTTTTAATTAAATATGGCGTTAACGACGTCGCATCAAGCCGATGAAAAACAACCCACCAATCGCCGCAGTGGCAACGCCGATGGGCAAGTCCTCAGGGGCGATCAGTGTCCGGGCGGCGACGTCGACCCAGACGAGAAACAGGCTGCCGAGCAACACGCACACCGGTAGCAATCTTCGGTGTTCAGCCCCGCCCAGACGCCGCGCAATGTGCGGCACCATCAGCCCGACAAAACCGATCGAGCCGCTGATCGAAACCAGTACCCCAGTCATCAATGACGCAATCAAAAACACCCGCAGGCGCACGGTGCGTGCATTCAGGCCCAGGGTCACCGCAGTCTGTTCGCCGGCCATCAGCGCATTCAGCGGCCGCGCCATGCCCAGCAGCAAAATCAGCCCGAGCAACACACTGGCTGTCGGCACCGCCAGCAACTCCCAGCGTGCCAACCCGAGCCCGCCGAGCATCCAGAACATCACCGCTGAGCTGGCTCGATGGTCGCCCATGAACAGCAGCAAATTGGCAATCGCCATCATCACGAACGACACCGCCACGCCGCACAGCAGCAAGCGGTCACTGTCGAGGCGACCATGACGACTGGCGATCATCAGCACCACCAGCATGCTCAGCAATGCACCGATGAATGCCGCGATCGGCAAGGTCAGCAGGCCAACGATTTCGCCGACATGCAGCACCACGATCACCGCGCCAAGTGTGGCACCGGAAGTCACGCCGAGCAGGTGCGGGTCAGCCAACGGGTTGCGCGTGACCGCTTGCAGCACCGCGCCGATCAACGCCAGGCCGGCGCCCACCAGCGCACCGAGCAGCATGCGCGGGACGCGTATCAGCCAGACGATATGTTCCTGCCCGGGGTTCCAGTCCGACACACCGAAACCGAAAAGTTTGTGCAACAGGATGCGCCACACCACATCCAGCGGCACCCGTGCCGGGCCGAAACCCAGGGACACCACGCATGACACCAGCAACAGGGTGCCGAGGGCGATCAGCAACAGGGCGTAGCGACGGTTGATCATTCGCCGTGGAAACCCTTGGCCAGGGTTGCGACCGCCAGCACGTTATCGATCCCCGGCGTGGCCTGCACGTAAGGGATGACGATGAAGCGCTGGTGCTTGATCGCGTCCACCGATTGCAGGGCCTTGTTGCTCAGCAGGAATTGAATTTTCTGTTCGGCAGTGACTTCGCTGTAGTCGACAATCACGATCACCTGTGGGTTGCGTTCGACCACGGTTTCCCAACTGACCCGGGTCCAGCTCGCGTCGACATCCTCCAGAACATTGCGCCCGCCAGCGGCGTCAATCAGCGCCTGCGGCATGCCCAGGCGCCCCGAAGTCATGGCGCGATCTTCGCCGCTGTCGTACAGGAAGACCCGCGGTTTTTCTGCGGGCAGGTCTTTGCCAATGCCCGCCACCTGCGACTGCATGTTGGCGATCAGGGCATTGGCGCGGTCCTGCACGTCGAAGATTCTGCCGAGGTTGCGCAGGTCGTTGTAGGTGTCTTCGAGGCTGGCCGATGGGCGCTTCATCACGAAGGCGCAGGATTCGCTCAGCTCATACACATTGATGCCCAGCGGTTGCAGGGTTTGTGGCGTGAGATCGCCGCCGATACGCATGCCGTAGTCCCAGCCAGCGAAGAAGAAATCGACGTTGGCATTGAGCAGGGTTTCCACCGACGGATACTTGGCCGCCAGTTCCGGCAGGCCTTCGAGAATGCTCTGCATCTCGGGCGTCACGGCCTTCCAGTCACTGATGCCGCTGTAACCGGCCATCTGCGGTTTGAGGCCGAGGGCGAGCATCATCTGGGTCATGTTGATGTCGTGGCTGAGGGCGTGTTTTGGTGCCTGCTTGAAGGTCACCTCGCGGTTGCAGCTTTTGATTGTCAGCGGGTAATGGGTGGCTTCGGCCAATGCCTGGGCGCTGCCCAGCAGCATCATGAGAGAGAGGCAGGAGCGCAGCAGGGAGCGCAAAGTCATGGTTGGGTTATCCAGGTGATTCGTGGGTAGCCGTGCAGTGGATGTTCATCGATCAGCGCTTCGACGCCGAACACATTGCTCAGCAGCGCAGCCGTCAGGACTTCTTGCGGCGTGCCGCTGGCGACGATACGGCCATGGTTGATCACGTACAGCCGGTCACAAAAAGCCGCCGCCAGATTGAGGTCGTGGATGCTCGCCAGGGTGCCGATGTTCAAGCGTTTGACCAACTGCAAAAGCTCAAGCTGATAACGCGGATCGAGGTGGTTGGTCGGCTCGTCGAGGATCAGCAACCGTGGTTGCTGGGCCAGGGCTCGGGCGAGGATGACCCGCTGTTTTTCACCACCGGAGAGAGTGGCGAACCCGTGGTCTTCGAAGCCCTTTAGGCCGACGGACGCCAGGGCCTGATTGATCAGGTCACGGTCTTCAAGGGTGTCGCCATCGAACAGGCCTTTGTGCGGCGTGCGACCCATGGCAACCACTTCCTCGACGGTCAGGCCGAAGGCATCAGGGAACTCCTGCAACACCACGGCGATGCGTTGTGCGCACCAACGCGAGGAGTGCTTCCAGACGTTCTGGTGATCGAGCCTGACCTCGCCGCTTTCCGGTTTGCTGAAGCGCCAGGCACACCGCAACAGGCTGGTCTTGCCGCTGCCGTTGGGGCCGATCAGCCCGACGAACTCACCGGCGGCCACGTGTAGCGAGGCGTCACGCAGCTGGAACTGGTGGTGGCAATGGCCGTGGCCCAGTGGGGACCAGGTGAGGTTTGTGAGGTTCAGCGAGGTCATGCAGTGGCTCTTGAGGTGATGCCAAGGGCCCTATCGCGAGCAAGCTCGCTCCCACAGGTCTTACGCAATCCCTGTGGGAGCGAGCTTGCTCGCGATGGAGCTGAGTTGATGCGCGGGGAGTTTACAGTGCCTTTCGCCCCGCGCATCTCGCCTGTTTCATGATGAAGATGAGGCGTTCTCAGTCTGTCGGGTGAAACGCGACAGCAGCAGGCGATCCAGTACCCACACTACCACCAGCGAAGCGCCCACCAATGGAAAGGCCACCGCCAGGGCGAACATGATCACCATCGCGGTTTTCCATTTCGGCAGGTCATGACGCAGCGGCGGCACGCCGAGTTTCCCTTGCGGACGGCGCTTCCACCAGATCACCACGCCGCTGACCGCGCTGAGCAAAATCATCAGGCAGATCAGCAACACCACGATCTGATTGAACACACCGAACATCTTGCCCTCGTGCAGCATCACGCCGATTTCCGTGGCACGGGCGACGGTGCCGTAGTGCTCGAAACGTACATCGGCCAGGACCTTGCCGGTGTATTGATCGATGTGCAGCGTAGCGTCATTGCGCGGGTCGTCAGCGAACACGGCGATGGTGAACACGCCGGTCGCGGTGGTCGGCAGGGTGATGCTGTAACCCGGTTCGACCTTGCGTTCGCTGGCGATGTTTTGTACGTCCTGCAGGCGGATCAACGGCGAGGCCGGGCCGGCCGACGCGCCATCGTGAGCCATGTGTTCGGCATGGTCGCCGGACATCGGCATCGGCGTATTTTCCATGGCCCACGGCACGGTCTGGCGGGTCGCGGTGTTGAGGCTGCGCGCCTCGATATCGGACTTCGGCACGTCATCCCACATGGCGGCCGGGAACACGTTCCATACTTCGGCGTATTGCTTGCCCCAGAAGCCGGTCCAGGTCATGCCGCTGAGCAGCATCACCAGCAGCAGGGACGCGCCCCAGAACCCGGTGACCGCATGAAGGTCACGCCACAATATGCGACCACGACTGTTCAGGCGCGGCCACAAGATGCCTGCCGCCTGACCGCGCGGCCACCACAGGAAGATGCCGGACACCACCAGCATCACGCCCCAACCGGCGGCCAGTTCGATCAGCCGATCGCCAACGGTGCCGATCATCAACTCGCCGTGAATCGACCGGGCAATGGCTTGCAGGTTCTTCTTGGCGTCTTGCTCGCCGAGGATGTCGCCGTGGTACGGGTCGACGAAAACGTTCAGCTCGTTGCCATCGTTGAGCACGACAAACTGCGCGCTGCGCTCGGCGTTGACCGGCGGCAGGTACTGGGTGACCTGGCCTTGTGGATAAGCTGTTTTCACCCGTGTCAGCAGGTCGTCGGCCGGCACGGTGTGATGACCGGTCGGGACGTTGAGCAGGCTGCTGTACATCAGCGAATCGAGCTGCGGTTTGAACAGGTAGATGGTGCCGGTCAGGGCCAGCATCACCATGAATGGCGCAACGAACAATCCGGCATAGAAATGCCAGCGCCAGGCCAGGTTGTAGAAATTCACTTTGGGCTGTTTCATCACGTGTGCTCCGCTTGGCTGGATCTTTTAGTTGTTTGTATTGCGGTTGCTGCGCAACCGATCGCGGGCAAGCCCGCTCCTGCAGGGGAGCGGACGCCCTCAAGGGTTAGAAACTCATATCCACCTTGGTCCAGAGCGTTCGTCCCGGCTCCTTGATGGCTTGCGGGTCATTGGCCGGGTAGCCGAAACCGGCGTTGCCGGCCAGGTTCAAGTGCTCGGCGTAAGCCTTGCCGAACAGGTTGTCGACGCCGCTGCTGACCTTCCAGTTGCTGTTGATCCGATAGGCACCGTTGAGGGAGAACACGCCGAAGCCCGGCGTCTTGCCGAAATCCTTGCCGACCACGTTGCCCTTGTTCTGGTCGATGCGGTTTTGCGCGGCGACCACTCTCCACAGTGCGCCGGCGCTCCAGTTGTCTTCGCTGTAGGTCAGGCCGAAACGGGCATCCAGTGGCGGCATCTGCGGCAATGCATTGCCATCGCTGCTGTTCTTGCCCCAGGCGTAGGCCAGGGTCGCGTCGGCGTTCCAGTTCTCGGTGAAGTTGTAAGCGACGCCCAGTTCGCCGCCCATGATTCGCGCGTCGATGTTTTCGGCTTGCGAGGTCATGCCCATCATTGTCGGGGTGTAGTTGAACAGGATGTAATCGCGCACCTGCCCGACGTAAGCCGAGGCCCAGGCTTCGAGGTTTTCGGTCTTGTATTGCAGGCCGAAATCGAGCTGGGTGGTTTTTTCCGGTTTGATCGAAT
This sequence comes from Pseudomonas sp. GL_091, assembly GCF_057837725.1. Lineage (NCBI taxonomy): Bacteria > Pseudomonadati > Pseudomonadota > Gammaproteobacteria > Pseudomonadales > Pseudomonadaceae > Pseudomonas > Pseudomonas sp. GL_091. The sequence continues at coordinate 645,386 of NZ_CM174451.1, forward strand.
CGAAGGCATTCACCGAACCGGCGGGGCCGGACTTGGGTGAAAACAGTTCCCAGTAATCCGGGAATCGCTGGGTGTGACCGAGACCGGCATACAAGGTGGTCGGGCTGTCGGCCAGGTCATGCTCGTAGCGGATGAAACCGCTGGGCAGGGTATCGGCGCGGGTGTCGTCGGCGGTCGGATTCGGGCGGGTCATCATGCCCGAGCCGGTGGTCTGCCGATAATCCTTGGCCGAGGCGCGGTCCAGGCGTGCGCCGCTGATCAGGCGGTTCCGGTCGGCGGCGTACCAGGTCAGTTCGCCGAACACACCGTAGTTATGGAAGTCGGCATCCTTGGTGTACGGCAGGTCCTTGTAGGTGTCGACGCCCATGGCGCTGCGCTGGCGATGCTCGTTGGTCTGCGCGTCGATGCCGCTGATCAGCTGCACATCGGCCCAGCGCCAGGTGGCCTTGACCCGGGCGCCGAGGGTGCGGCGGTCAACGTTGGATGCCATGGGCCCAGCCATCATCCCGGTGCCGGATGGCGTGCGCAGGGTGTAGTTATCCATCACATGATCGGCGTAGTTGTAGTAGATCTGCGCCTCGACTTTATCCAGTACGTCGCCGATGTTGGACTGCTCGAAACGCAAGCCGAGGCTTTCGCGCAGGAACTGCGAACCGTCCATGCTGCGCCCGGCGTAGCGGGCTTCACCATCGCCACGGCCGGCGGTCAACTCCAGCAAGGTGTCGGCATTCGGGGTCCAGCCGACGGCCATGTCGCCGTTCCATTTGTCATAGCGCGACGCCACGGTGTCGTTGTTGCCGTCCTGGTAGTCGTCGGAGTGCGCGGTGTTGCCGATGACCCGCACATAACCCGACTGACCGCCGGCTGCGGCGTCCACCAGTTTGTCGAAGCGACCGTAGGAGCCGGCTAGCACGCTGGCGTTGACCCGCGTGCCGAGTTCGCCGAAGTGCTCTGGCTCGCGGTCGAACAGGATAGTGCCAGCCGAGGAACCCGGTCCCCACAGCACGGTTTGCGGGCCCTTGATTACGGTGAGTTTGTCGAAGGTTTCCGGCGAGATATAGGAAGTCGGAGCGTCCATGCGGCCCGGGCAGGCACCGAGCATCATGCCGCCGTTGGTGAGTATGTTCAGCCGCGAGCCGAACATGCCACGCAGCACCGGGTCACCATTGGTGCCGCCATTGCGCACCATGGCGAAGCCCGGGATGGTTTTCAGGTAATCGGCGCCATCGCTGGCCGGCACCGGTTGGCGCGGGTCCTTGGGGTTGGTGACGATGGTCAATGGTGAACTGGGCGCAACGGCAGTAATCACTGTCGGGCTCAGTTCGTCACTGTGGCTGGAATGTTCATCGGCCAGCGCAGAAGGCGCCAGCAAGGCACCGCACAGGATCGCGGTGGCGTGCCTGAAACGAGCGCCGGATTCGTTCAGGGCAAAAGAGGCTTGGGCAGGGCTCAAGCACGGGACAGCAGAAAACCTGGACATGACAATTTCCATCGAACAGTCGTAAACGACACGGCCGGCAGCCTGCGCAATCCCTGTGGGAGTGAGCGTTGGCTGTCTTGCGGAGCGTGTGAAATCAGAAGTGAGTGTTTACGCGACGACGGGTGGGGCGCGGGTGCGGGCGCCGGGGAAGAAGGTTTGCCGGGCATGGCCCAGGCGTGGGGAGGGGGTGCTGAAGGTGTTGACGGGCGGGATGACGAAGTTGGCGAAAGACACGCCGCCGGTCAGCGCCGGGCAATTGAACAGCAGGCTGCAATAGCCGCATTTTTCCCACAGCACATGGTGCCCCGGGGCTGGCGGGCAATGCTCGGCGGTGGCTTGCGTGGCATGGTCGGCATGCTCCATCGCCGACATGTCCATGCTCATGTCCATACCCACAGGCATGGTCATCGACATGGCGCGCGAATCCATCGGCATCGACTGAGAAATCAGCGGACCGATAAAGATCATCAGCATGGCGAACAGGCTGATCCAGCTGCCCCGTGTCAGGCTCAATGCCTGATCGCGTGACCTGGATGACCTGGCGCTAAGCGGGCGCATGGGCGTTTTCAGTTCAGGCGATTACGGCTTGTGCACGTGCGCTTGCATGGCGTCCGGCGCCTGCTTCTGCACCGCAACTTCGACCGTCACGTCACCGGACTTCTCGAAGTGCAACGTCATGGGGAAACGCTTGCCGTCAACCAGCAGGCTGCGGTCCTTGAGGTCCAGCAACATCACGTGATAGGCCATCGGCGCGAAAGTGACCTCGCCTCCGGCGGGCACTTCCACGCTCGGTACGTGCTGCATTTTCATCATGTCGCCTTGCATCACGTGCTCATGCAATTGCGCTTCGCCGGCAATGGGGGTGTCGACGCTGAGCAGGCGGTCGGCGGTCTTGCCTTCATTGTTGATCACGAAATACGCCGCAACGGTCGGCGCATTGGGTGGCAACTCCTGGGACCACGGATGCGCGATTTCCAGTTCGCCGACTTTGTATTCGTGGGCATTGGCAAAGCAGGCAGGCAGCAGCAACGCGGCCAGAACGATGAGTTTGTTCAACATGGCAGTTCTCCGGAACGATTTAAAACGCAGTCAATTGCGAGAAAAAATCACACCAGAGGGGAAGCGCGGGGGTTGAGACTCGGCCATTGCTGGCGCGGTGACGGGCTGTCGAGCGAAGTTGCAGGCAGGCTTCGGTTGGATTCGAAGTGCGCGAAATACAGCTGTGGCGAATGCCCCGGCAACGCCACCAATGGCGCAGAACCCGAGCAGCACCAGCAATGCTGCATGTTGGAATGATCGTCGCTTTGCGGGGCTTTCTGTTCAAGGTCCCCGATGGAAATCGCCACCATCCTGGTGCCGCTGGAACTGCAGAAACTGCCCCACAACAACTGTTCGGCAGGAGACTTCGCCGTTTGTGCCATCGCTCCGGACATCGGCATGGCGAGCATGTTGAACAGCACTGCGAAGCAGGCTATCCAGGCAATTGCGAGCCGTTGTCGGGACATGGGACAAAATCCGTTTGGGTGGGCGATCAGGCGCGGGCTATTTAGCCTGATCAGGGCCGATAAGTAAAAAGGCGGCGTGCGGTTTGGTGTCGCAGCGCCATCCTTTCGTAGCCTTCATGATAGTCGTGAATTTCAACGCGCCAGTAGTGCTGGAGCTTTGTTCAGAATCCGCCGGACTATAGGGTTGGAGACCCGGAGTGGATAATCGGCGTACTCCGAAGGTGTCGTAGGAAAAGTCCCGGTGGACGGGGGATCAGGAGCAGTCGAAATGCGACAGGGCTGTCAGGATTTCTGTCACCCTTTCAAACTCCCGATCAACTCCCGGCAATTCCGGACGTTTCAATACGATCACCGGCACACCACGCTCGCGCGCGACTTCCAGCTTCGGCTCGGTCGCCGTGCTGCCGCTGTTCTTGCTGATCAGCACGTCGATGTTTCGCCGTTCGAACAACTCACGTTCATCGTCGATCAGGAAGGGGCCCCGTGCGCCGATCACTTCGCAGCGATCGTTGCCCGGGTACATATCCAGTGCGCGCAGGGTCCAGAATTGCTCAGCAGGAATTTCGTCCAGATGTTGCAGGGGCTCGCGACCGAGGGTGAACAGCGGTCGACGGAAAGGCTTCAGGGCGTCGATCAGTTCGGCCCAATCGCTGACTTCCCGCCAGTCATCACCCGCCTGGGCTTGCCAGGCCGGACGTCGTAGCGCCCAGCAGGGAATACCGCTCAAGCGCGCGGCGGTCGCGGCGTTCTGGCTGATTCGGGCAGCGTAGGGGTGAGTGGCGTCGAGCAGCAGATCGATGCCTTCATCGCCAATGAACTGCGCCAGACCCTCGGCACCGCCGTAGCCGCCGACGCGCACCTGGCATTGCAGATCGGTCGGCACCCGACCGACACCGGCCAGGCTGTAGATATGCTGCGGTCCCAGCGTGCGGGCAATGGCCATGGCTTCGGTCACGCCGCCGAGCAAAAGGATGCGTTTCATTGAAATGCTCCCGCATGGCCAACGATCCCGCCCTGGCGATCGATGGCAAAGACTTCCACCTGAACCTGCGCCGGCACCACGCTACGGGCAAAGTCCAGGGCGTGCTGACAGACTGCATCACCCAGTGCGACCCCGGCTGCGGCGGCCATGGCGAGTGCCTGCTGGCTGGTGTTGGCCTCGCGGATGCTCTGCTGCAACGCCGCATCGGCGCCGACCTGCGCCGCCCATAGCGCCAGTTGCGGCAGGTCAATGCTCGAATGACGACTGTGCAAATCCATGTGCCCGGCCGCCAGTTTGCTGATCTTGCCGAAACCACCGCACAAGCTGAGTTTATCCACCGGCACTTTGCGCAGGTGCTTGAGCACGGCGCCAACGAAGTCGCCCATTTCGATCAGGGCGATTTCCGGCAGGTTGTAGACCTGGCGCATGGTGTCTTCGCTGGCGTTGCCGGTGCAGGCAGCGATGTGCAGGTAACCGTTGGTTTTCGCCACGTCGATGCCCTGGTGGATCGAGGCGATATAGGCCGCACAGGAAAACGGCCGGACGATGCCACTGGTGCCGAGAATCGACAGGCCGCCAAGAATGCCCAAACGCGGGTTCATGGTCTTCAGTGCCAGTGCCTCGCCGTTCTCGACATTGACCGTGACCTCGAAACCGCCGCTGTAGCCGAGTTCGTCGGCCAGTCGGGCCAGGTGTTCGCTGATCATTTTGCGTGGCACCGGGTTTATCGCGGGCTCGCCGACACCCAGCACCAGCCCGGGCCGGGTCACGGTGCCGACACCGCGACCGGCCTTGAAGCGAGTCCCCGGTTCGGCGCTCAGGCACACCTGGGAGTAGAGCAGCGCACCGTGGGTCACGTCCGGGTCGTCACCGGCGTCCTTGAGGGTTCCTGCTTCGGCACCGTCCTCGGTGAGGCGGCAGAACTCCAGGCGCATCTGCACCTGTTTGCCCTTGGGCAACACGATTTCCACCGCATCGGTCGATGTGCCAGCCAGCAGCAGACGCGCGGCGGCGAGGCTGGTGGCCGTGGCGCAACTGCCGGTGGTCAGGCCGCTGCGCAGGGGGGCGGGTTGTTCGGCGGTTTCGTCACGCATCGAAGGGTTTCGTCACGTCCAGCAAGGTAATCGGCAAGGCCTGGCGCCAGGTGTCGAAGTCGCCCAGCGGTTGTGCCTGGGCAATATGAATGCGGGTCAACTCCCCGCCGTGTTGCTCGCGCCAGGCCATCAGGGTCATTTCACTTTGCAGGGTGACTGCGTTGGCAATCAGCCGGCCACCGGGTTTGAGTTCGGCCCAGCAGGTATCGAGTACGCCCTCGCGGGTGACACCGCCGCCGATGAAAATCGCATCCGGCCGCTCCAGCCCGGCCAATGCTTGCGGCGCGCTGCCGCGAACCAGTTGCAGACCGGGAACACCGAGGGCGTCGCGGTTATGTTCGATCAACGCTTGTCGGCCCGCATCGGCCTCGATGGCCAGTGCGCGGCAACTGGGGTGAGCGCGCATCCATTCGATGCCGATCGAGCCACTGCCGGCGCCGACGTCCCACAACAGTTCGCCAGGGACCGGGCCCAGGCGCGCAAGGGTGATGGCGCGCACATCGCGTTTGGTCAGTTGGCCGTCGTGCTGGAACGCCGAGTCCGGCAGGCCGGCCAGTCGCGACAGGCGCAGCGTGTTCGGCTCGGCGATGCACTCGATGGCGATCAGGTTCAGGTCGGCGATCAGCGGATCGTTCCAGTCGCTGGCGGTACCGTCGACACGCCGCTCGGCTTCACCGCCCAAATGTTCGAGCACAGTTATCCGGCTCGGACCGAAACCACGTTTACGCAGCAGTGCGGCGACGGCGGCGGGGCTGCTGCCGTCGTTGCTCAACACCAGCAAGCGCACGCCACTGAACAACTGCGCGCTGAGTGCGGCGACGCGGCGGGCAACCACCGACAACGTGACCACTTCCTGCAAGGGCCAACCCATTCGCGCCGCGGCCAGCGAGCAAGAGGACGGCGCGGGAAGCGTCAGCATCTCGGCCGCGGGGAGTTGCCGGGCGAGGCTGGCGCCGACGCCGAAGAACATCGGATCGCCACTAGCCAGGACGCAAACGGGTTCGCCACGGAGCGACAGCAGCGATTCAAGGCAGAAAGGGCTCGGCCACGGCTGGCGCTCGCCGCGTATGCACGGTGGGAGCAACTCCAGGTGCCGCTGGCCGCCGAAGATTTTCGAAGCGCGCAACAGCGCATGCCGGGCGTTCTTGCCCAGGCCCTTGAAACCGTCTTCGCCGATGCCTACTACCGTCAGCCAGGGTGTCATGCCGTTCCTCAATCACGCGTTCAACGTTGTTGGGCGGCATGATAGCGCGGGTTCCTTGAGCTGACTGCCTTCTCTTCCCGACCGGAGTCTTTTCATGCAGCGAAGTAAAGCAGGCATAATACCGCGCACTTTCGCCGTGAATCGCCTCGCCACCTGAACGGGTCCGCCTTGAACGAACGTCCGCTGTCCACTGCCTTACGCCCCTCGGCCTGCCCGGGGTTGCTGCGTATTGTCCCAGCACTGGATGGCGGCATCTGCCGGATCAAGTTGAACGGTGGCTCGATCAACAGCGACCAGGGCGTGGCTGTGGCGGCTGCGGCCGAGCGTTTCGCCAGCGGAGCGATCGAGGCGACCAACCGGGCCAATCTGCAGATCCGCGGCATCGGCAACGAGCAATCGGCGTTGATCGATAGCCTGCTGGCCGCCGATCTGGGACCGCGTACGGCGGCTGGCGACGATGTGCGCAACCTGATGCTCAGCCCCGGCGCCGGGATCGATCGGCGCATGCTGTTCGACACTCGCCCGCTGGCCGGGCAGATCCTCGCCACACTGCAAAACCACGAAGCTTTCCACGACCTTAGTGCCAAATTCGCCGTGCAACTCGATGGCGGAGAAGACTTGGCGATGCTCGAACATCCCCATGACCTGTGGCTCTCGGCGTTTGAGCAAGACGGCGAACTACGGCTGGCGTTCGGTCTGGCGGGATGCCCGACGGACAGCCCCGCCGGTTCGGTTGCACTGGCTGACGGGCACGCACTGGTGGTCGCGGTCCTTGAGTTGTTCCTTGAACTGGCGCGCCCCGAGCAGACGCGAATGCGTCATTTGCTGACCGAGTATTCGGTCGAGGACGTTCTGCTTCGGCTGGCTGAGCGTGTATCGATTCAAGCCGTTGTCGGTTGGCAGCGGGTTTCGGGTTCCAGTGATCTGCACATGGGTGTCCATCCCCAGGCCGAGTCCGGTGTCGTCTATGTGGGGGCCGTCCCGCCGCTGGGGCGGCTCGATCCGGCGATGCTGCGGGGCGTGGCACAACTGGCACGAGAGTTCGGTGATTCCTGCCTGCGCTTCACACCCTGGCAAAGCCTGCTGTTGCCCAATGTCCGCATGGAAAACGCCGCCGAAGTCATGCGGCGTTTGCAACGTTTGGGCTTGTCCTGTGAAGCCGGTCAGCCATTGTCCCGGTTGATCGCCTGCACCGGTTCCAGCGGTTGCGCCAAGGGGTTGGCCGAGACCAAGGGCGATGCCTTGCAACTGGCCGCGCTGCTGCACCGCCATGGACCGGCGCTGAACATACACTTGAGCGGTTGCCCGCGTTCCTGCGCCGCCGCGCATACGTCGCCTGTCACATTACTGGCCGTCGCCCACGGTCACTACGATCTCTATTTTCGCGATGCAGCGCAGCCGGGCTTCGGCGCGCTGCACGCACGCAACCTTACTATTGAAGCGGTCGCGGCCCTGCTCGACGCCCGCTCACGGAGCCCCCTTGATGCTTGATTACATCCGCGACGGTCAGGAGATCTATCGCAACTCCTTCGCGATCATTCGCGCCGAGGCCAACCTCGACCGAATCCCGGACGATCTGGAAAAACTCGCGGTCCGTGTGATTCACGCCTGCGGCATGGTCGAGGCCATCGACGGTTTGCAGTTTTCCGCAGGGGCGGGCAAGGCCGGGCGTGATGCGCTGGCGGCCGGCGCGCCGATTTTGTGCGATGCGCGGATGGTCTCCGAAGGCGTGACCCGCGCGCGGTTGCCGGCGAGCAATCCGGTGATCTGCACCTTGCGCGACGAGAGCGTTCCGGAACTGGCCCGTGAATTGGGTAACACCCGCTCAGCCGCTGCGCTGGAACTGTGGCGCCCGCACCTTGAAGGCAGCGTGGTGGTCATCGGCAACGCCCCGACGGCGCTGTTTTACCTGCTGGAAATGCTCGACGCCGGCGCACCGAAACCGGCGCTGATCCTCGGTTTTCCTGTGGGCTTCGTCGGCGCCGCCGAATCCAAGGCCGCGCTGGCGGCCGACAGCCGTGGCGTGCCTTTTGTCATCATGCAAGGTCGCTTGGGCGGTAGCGCCATGGCCGCCGCCGCCGTCAATGCCCTCGCCACGGAGATCGAATGATGCAGCAACCTGGACGTTTGATCGGCCTCGGCGTCGGCCCTGGTGATCCGGAACTGATTACCGTCAAGGCCCTGCGCTTGCTGCGCGAGTCGCCGGTAGTGGCGTACTTCGTCGCCAAGGGTAAAAAGGGCAATGCCTTCGGCATCATCGAGGCGCATCTGCAAGACGCACAGAATCTGTTGCCGCTGGTGTACCCGGTGACCACCGAAGCCTTGCCTGCACCATTGTCCTACGAGCAAGTGATCAGCGACTTCTACGATGACGCCGCCGACGAACTGGCGACGCATCTTGATGCCGGTCGCGACGTGGCGGTGATTTGCGAAGGCGATCCGTTCTTCTACGGCTCTTACATGTACCTGCACGACCGGCTCGCCGAGCGTTATCAGGCCGAAGTCGTGCCGGGCGTGTGCTCGATGCTCGGCGGCGCCTCGGTGCTCGGTGCGCCGCTGGTGTATCGCAATCAGAGTCTGTCGGTGTTGTCCGGTGTGCTGCCGCACGACGAACTCAAGCGTCGCCTGGCCGATGCCGATGCGGCGGTGATCATGAAACTGGGGCGCAACTTTCCCAAGGTTCGCCAGGTGCTGGAAGAACTCGGGCTGGCCGAACGCGCGTTGTATGTCGAGCGCGCGACCATGGCCAATCAGAAGATCGTGCCACTGGATCAGGTCGAGCCGATGTCCTCGCCGTACTTCTCGTTGATCATCGTTCCCGGCGAAAGGTGGCAAGGCTGATGACTCGTCCAGTTCCGGCGATTGTCATTCTTGGCAATGGCAGCCTCGCAATCGCACGCAAGATTCAGCAGGTCTATCCCGGAGCGCTGATTCATGGCTTGGCTGAACGGGTAGACGGCGCCGACCGTGTCTATCGCGAGTTCGGCGCAACCCTGCGCGAGTTGTATCAACAGGACACGCCAATCATTGCGCTGTGCGCGGCCGGCATTGTGATCCGTACGCTGGCGCCATTGCTGCTGGAAAAAGGTGCAGAGCCGCCGGTGTTGGCCGTTGCCGAAGACGGCAGTGCGGTGGTGCCGCTGCTGGGCGGCCTCGGCGGGGTGAATGTCATGGCCCGAGAGATTGCTGCGGCGCTTGACGTCGCGGCAGCAATAACCACCAGCGGCGAGTTGCGTTTCGGCACCTGCCTGCTCAATCCGCCGAGTGGCTATGCTCTTGGCGATCTGGAGTTGGGCAAGCGTTTTGTCTCCGATCTGCTGGCCGGTGAAACGGTGCGCATCGAAGGCACGGCGCCGTGGCTGGCCCAGGCGCAGTTGCCTGAAGATGCGCTGGCGCGGCTGGCGGTGCATGTCGGTCATGCCGAGCGCGAACCGGCGCCCAACGAACTGCTGATCTACCCGCGCAACGTTGTGGTCGCCGTGGATGCCGGTCTGGAGGATGTCGCCTCGGCGGTCCGCGAGGCGTTGCATCAAGCGAAGGTCGCAGTGCAATCGTTGAGCTGCCTGCTGGCTGCAGACAGCGAAATGGCCAACCCGACGCTGCGTGATGCGGCGCTGGAACTGGGTGTGCCGTTGCGTTTTACCAGCGCCGGTGTAGATGCCGGCGAGCGACTGCGTACAGCCATCGACCACCCGGTTTCGATCCTGGGTAACGACACGGTTGCCATGGCCGTGGCAGAGCAACCGCTGGACCCGTTGCAGATCGGTCGGCCGCGTGGACGGCTGGCGGTAATCGGCCTCGGGCCAGGTGCTGCCGAACTGATGGTGCCGGCGGTGAAGGCTGAACTGTCTCGCGCCAACGACATCCTGGGTTACGAAACCTACGTGCGCATGGCAGGGCCGTTCCGTGCCGACCAGGTGCAGCATTGCACGGACAATCGAGAAGAGATGCAGCGCGCCCGTCATGCCTTTGAACTGGCTGCCCAAGGGCGTTCGGTGGTGGTGGTGTCGTCTGGCGATCCGGGTGTTTTCGCCATGGCGGCGGCGGTGCTGGAAGCGCTTCACGAATCTACCGATGCCCGTTGGCACAACGTCGATCTGGAAATGCTGCCGGGCGTCTCGGCTTCACTGGCGACGGCTGCCCAGGCCGGGGCGCCCTTGGGTCATGACTTCTGCGTACTGTCGCTTTCAGACAATCTCAAACCATGGTCGATCATCGAGAAGCGTCTGGACCTGGCCGCTCAGGCCGACCTGGCCCTGGCGTTCTACAACCCGATCTCGCGGTCACGTCCGTGGCAACTGGGGCTGGCCCTCGAGATCGTTGCCCGGCATCGGTTGCCGGAAACGCCCGTAGTCCTGGGGCGGGATATCGGTCGTCCGGGACAGACATTACGGGTTACAAACCTGGGAGCGTTGACGCCTGATCAGGTGGACATGCGCACCATGGTGCTGATCGGCTCGAGCACCACGTGCGTGTTCCCTCGCGTCGAAGGTGGGGAGTGGGTGTACACGCCACGCTGGTATGGCGAGAAGCCAACGTCCTGATTTGCTGGGTGGAGCACGGTTCCTGCAACCGTGTTCCACTGCGATCAAGAGTCAGGGCACCAGGTACCCCTTCACCCCGGTAAAGATGATCTGCGCGGCCAGCGCGCAAACAAATAACCCCATCAACCGACTTACAATTTGCAGACCCTGCTCGCCGAGGATTCGCTCGATTCGGCTGGACAGGTAAAGCACCACTCCAACGGTGAAACTGGCCAGGGCAATACTGACAATGGCCGTGAGCTTGTCGTCCCAGTGTGGCTGGCTGACCCCCATCACCAGTAAGGCCCCAATGGTGCCCGGACCGACTGTCAGCGGGATGGTCAGCGGGACGATGGTCACATCCTGCTGCACATTGTCGGTCTGTACCGCTGACTTGCCTTGCGCCATGCCCAGCGCCGAGATGAACAGCACGCTACCGGCACCGATGCGAAAGGCGTCCACGGTGATGCCGAACACGCTGAAAATCACCCGTCCGAACAGGTACAGCAAAACGCTGGACACCAGAGTGGCAATCGCGACTTTCCACGCCAGCCGACGTTGTTCCTTGCGTGAGTAACCACGGGTCAGGCTGATGAAGCAGGACAACACGAAGAACGGACTGTAGAGCACCAGCATCTTCAGATAAACGCTAAACAGCACGTGGAGCATGATTTTGGCTCGCAGCGGAAAATTGTTGCAGTGGAGTCTATCAGTAGTTCGGTTTTTTGTGTGCTCGGATTGAAAAGTTATAATAAGTTTGCACTGTTAAATAAGTGAAGTTGCTGATGCGCCGTTGCATGGTTATGTTGGCGAACTAAGGTTACAAGTTTTTGTTTGTTGATGTTTTGTTGTTTGGTTAAAGTTGCTTCGTCAAGTTCACGGAGAGCTTGTTTTTAACTGGAAAGGATAAAATTATGATTGGTGGTAGGATGGATCAGTTTGATATAGACGCCAGTATTCAACGGTTGCGTTCTTATGAAGTGGATATCGTTCGGTCGGGTAATCCATATGGCGATATTCAGGAGCCTGCCAAAGCTGCTGTTGTAGGGGAAGGTATTCTGGCATTCACCGCAAATCTCAGTGCGCAGAATCGGGAGGATGTTTTACATGCCTTTCTTTTTGCGAGCCTTGTTGCGAATAAAAAATACCCAGAAGAGTCGCAGGGGAAAGAGTGGTATCTGCAGTTTGTTGAGGTCATGTCGAGTGCCGGTTGGGTGCCCTCTCAAAAATACTACAACGATCTAAATGTAAGCGGGAACACCGTTCGCATGGATAAACTGGTGCTGGAGATTCTTGGCTCGGTCATCGCGGGGCTTGCACTACCAGGAACGGCCACTGCCTTGATGCTCAAAGTAGCAGGCGACGCCGTTAGTGCTTTGAAAAAACGCGAAACCGAACTGACAGTCTACGAGCGAAACATGTTGGATCATGGCGTCGGCGGTATGGCAGCCGGGACCTGTACTGAACAAAACGGTGAAGTCACTTTGGCACTGGGGACGGTACGTTTTATTCGTGAGAATACCTCCACTAAAGTGCTGTTCGTGGATGTCGATTCCCGTAAGGTCAAGCTGTATCGTGGTGAGTCCGTTTTCCGGAAAGTACCTTCGCTCGTGGAAAGTAATCGAGAGTATATTCGAACAACACTTGGCGATAACGCCAAGCGCAAGATTGGTGAGTACGAAATCTGATTTGCCTTTTCAAAAGGTGGCCGTGTAACGGCTGCCTTTTTTTAATTGAGGATGCAGTATGAACAACGAATGTTCGGTATCTGCCGTTGGTGCAGCGATTGTTTTTGTGCCGGTTGATTATGAAGAGTCCGCAGCTAACGACTTGAAGAACTCCATTTTGTTGGCGCAGTTGCTCGCGAATAAGCGGCTTTTAAAAAAGCCGGAAGCCTATTGGTTTGATGTTTATGCAGGCGTGCTGGACGATTTTTGGGTCCGCAGCGCTAAATATAGGCAAGATATCGCGCTTGAAAAAAACAGCTCTACCACGCCGATCCAATGGGTATCCCGGTTGATGGCCCACGGTAGTGATGATGAAGTTCTACCCTTGGCCGCATTCTCGGAGTGGGTGGCGCGACTACCTGCTACCTCGCCTGAAGTAAACTTGCTGCGCAGCCAGGTACAGCAGGTGAATGTGGGTGAAGAGAGGCTTGCTTCTGCCACAGCGAAAACAACGCATCTACTGGTCATTTTGGCGCAAAAGCCAGCATCCATGATTTGCCTGTGCCTTGAGTTCAAAACACGGCAAACAGTAGAGGGCAATCCATGGGCGCAGCATTTTCAGGCTGACTTGATGGATGGCCATGTTTCGGCGCGTTATTTCCGCGCCAGGCTTTCGGAAACGTTGTACGCGTTATATCGCGATGCGATTGCCGCGAAAATCAAAGATCGGGTGAGTGGCAGCGTGTTGAGCTTCGCTGAGGTCGTTGATCTTTCTACCGTACTTCCCCGTGAGGAGCGTGGATCATGACAGATTCGATTCCACGGGCGGCTGTGGTGGGGGGAAGCGTCATCGCGTTCGCGGGTGATTTGCCGGAGTCTCATCGGGAGGACATTTACCTGAGCACCCTGTATGCACAAAGGGCTACACGTGAGGCGTACAACCATGGGCTGTCGGGTGACTGGTTCAGCTACTACCGCAACACGCTCAGGTACATCGGCTGGGACGTACCTGTTCCAGAAAGCTTGTCTTCGATGCCGGGTAATACGGTGGCGACCCAGGCATCAGAAAGCATTTCCAGACGTCTGGGGGAGCCATTCTCAAGCTCCATGACGGCGGCGTTGGCGGCGCTGGAAAGGGACCGAGCGGCAATCGAGTTGTTCGAAAACAGCAGCATTTCGAGTAGCGGCGGGTTCTTTCAGATGATTCCTTGTGTTTTGAAAGGCCAGAACAGGGTTGAAATGGGGATCTACCATCGACAGTTCCAGCTTTACCGAAACATGCCCGGATTCTTGTTCGTGAATGATGAGAGTCTGCTTCACAGCAGCACCGAGCAAATGTCGCTCATCACCTTTAACACGCTCTACTATGCGCAATTTCGGGAAAAGGTGAAAAAAGCAGTGCTTTCCCAGTCGATGAATTACCTCAGAAGTCTTGATATCTGAAGTCGGTTTTAGGGCAAGGGATCAGAGTGTCGAGGCGGTCTGGCTCTGCTGATCGCGCTGGGCGACCCAGTGTTCGATCAGCTCTCTCAACTGCGACAACTCCACCGGTTTGGCCATGTGCCCGTCCATGCCGGCCTGCCGTGCCCTTTCTTTATGTTCGGCCAGGATATGGGCGGTCAACGCCACCACAGGGGTGCGAGCCCGCTGGTTGCCGACTTCCCAGGCACGCAATTGCTGGGTGGCCGAGAAGCCATCGAGGATAGGCATTTCGCAGTCCATCAGCACCAGGTCGTAGCGTTGGGCCTTCATCGCCTGCAAGGCTTCTTCGCCGTTGCAGGCGGTATCCGGTTGCAGGTTGAGCTTGCTCAGCATGCCGCGGATCACCTTGGTCGAAATGCTGTTGTCTTCGGCCACCAGAATGCGGAAGTCGCAGGGGACCTTGACCGGCAGGGCCGGGCCGCTTTGCACTGGGTGGGTGGCGACGAGACCGTTGTTGCGTTGGGTCAGTTCATCGGCCAGGGTGGTCTTGAGGGTGTAGCCGGCCACTGGTTTGGCGAGGATGCGCTTGATCCCGGAGTTGCGCGCGATGATCTTGCTCGGTGCGTTGCTGATGCCTGTGAGCATGATCAGCAGGATGTCATGGTTCAGGCTCGGGTCTTCCTTGATCTTGGCTGCCAGTTGCATGCCGGTCATGCCCGGCATGTTCTGGTCCAGCAGGACTACATCGAAGTAATCGCGCAAATGAGCCTTGGTGCGCAGCAGTGCCAGCGCTTCCTTGCCGGAAGACGCGGCGCTGACATTCAGGCCCCAGGCGCTGCATTGCTGCACCAGCACCTTGCGACAGGTGTCATTGTCGTCCACCACCAATACCCGCGCACCTTGCAGCGGGCCGTCGAGGTCGGAGGTCGGGTGTTCGAGGCGATCCGGGTCCAGCGGCAGGGTCAGCCACAGGGTGCTGCCCTGGTTGCTGCCACTCTTGATCCCGAATTCCCCCTGCATCAAGCGGATCAGCTGGCGGGCAATCACCAGCCCCAGGTTGCCGCCCAGGTGGGTGGCCGAAAGGAAATGCCGGCTGTGCAGTTCGGCGTGCATCAGGGCGTCGCGTTCTTCTGCGTTCATGGGCTCGCCGCTGTCCTGCACGGCGATCCGCAGGCGTGGCTTGGTGTTGCGCTCGTCGAGCGCCACGACGATCAGGATTTCGCCTTCATCGGTCTTTTTCAGGGCGTTTTCAAGCAGGCTCAACAGAGTCTGGCGCAGGCGTGTCGGGTCACCGCTGATCACCCGCGGCACTTGTGGCTGGATGAAGCTGATCAACTCGACGTTTTGCTGCTCGGCCTTGGCGCGGAAGATGCTCAGGCAATCTTCGATCAGCGCGTTGAGGTCGAACTGCACATCGTCCAGTTCGATCTGCCCGGACTCGAGTTTGGAGATGTCGAGAATTTCGTTGATCAGTGTCAGCAGCTCGTTGCCCGCGCTGTGGATCGTCTGCACATAGTCGCGTTGCTTGACCGATAGCGGTGTGCCCAGCAGCAGCTCGGTCATGCCGAGGACGCCGTTCATCGGGGTGCGGATTTCATGGCTGATCTTCGCCAGGAACTCGGCCTTGGCGTTGATCTCGGCGTTGCTGGCCGCCAGGTCACGACTGATGCTGAAACGGTCTTCGGTGATGCGGCGCTGGCGCTCGCTCAATGCAATGCTCATCAGCAGGCCGCTGATGCAGATGACCACCAGCAAGGTGGTGAGCAGGCCATGGGGTTCGATCAGGGTCAGCCCCAACAGCGCCGGCAGGATGACCAGTGTCCCGAGGTTGAACACCACCATGGCCGCCACGAAGAGGCGAGCCGGGCGATAACCTTTTTGCCAGTGATAGGCGCTGATGAACAGCATGGTCAGGCCTGCAAGGGCCACCAGGCCATAGGTAATGAAGTTCAGCGGTAAGGTGTTGACGAACAGCAGCATCAGGCTGCAGGCGGTGATGAGCAGGACCTCGCCGAGCAGCAACCGGTTCAGCGGATGCGGCCCGAGCGGGGAGAAGAAACGATGGGCAAGCATCAGGCCGCAGGGCGCCGTCATTAACAATGCCAGGTAAGCTCCCGGCGTTTGCAGTGCATGCCAGTCCGGCAGCCAGGGACCGGCGAGGTTCAGCAACAACAGCAGGCTGAGCATCAACAGCCCTTCGCACGTCGCCAACCAGAGGGCACTGTGCGAGCGGGTGTAGGTGTAGCGGATGAGATTGTGCAGGATCAACATGGCGATGCAACCGAACAGCAGGCCATAGATCAGCGTCTGAATCTGGTTGGCAGCCGCGAGGATCGCCGATTGCAGGGTGATATAGGGCCGTAACTGGTGATCGGAGGCCAGTCGCAGGTAAACGTCGAGGGGGTTGTCGCTTTGCGGCAGAGCCAGCATGAAGTCGCTGCTGGGCAATGGTCGCTCGGATTGTGGCTGTTCGTTGCCCGTGCTGGATTGATCGATCAGCTTGTCGCCGTCCAGTACGTACATGCTGAACTGGCGCAGGTCAGGCGCGAACACCCGCAGCAACTGTTCGTGTTTGCCCGGTGCGAGCCTGAATCGCAACCATAGCGCGCCATCGGGTTCGGCCGCGGTAATGCGGTCGAGTTCGATGGGGCTGAATTGATTGGCGTAACGTGCGGAACGAATGTCGCTCAGTTGCAAGTCGCCCTGTTCGTCGAGCAATACCGCCCAGCCACTGCCTTGCGTGGCCTGGGCCGGTAGCATGCAGAGCAAGGTCAGCAAAGTGACGGTCAAGCTTATGGCAATCCTGAGCCAGCGCACGGCGAAATCCCTTCGTTAGGTTGATGCCAGAATATAACGATGCGCGACGCCGGAACAGCCAGGCAATAAACCGTGTTCATTGCCTGGCGCGGTGTTTACCTTAATCCTGATTTTCGCCACGCTCGCGGGCAATGGCACGGTAGCCAATGTCCTTGCGATAGAAACAGCCTTCCCAGTCAATCGATGCCGCCAGTTTGTAAGCCTGCTGCTGTGCAGCGTCGACGCTGGCGCCCATGGCTGTGGCGCAAAGTACCCGACCACCGGCCGTTACGACTTGACCGTCCTTGAGCGCAGTACCGGCGTGGAAGACTTTGCCTTCCAGTGCAGCTGCTGCATCCAGGCCATTGATGGCCACGCCTTTGGCGTAGTCACCAGGATAGCCGCCCGCGGCCAGCACGATACCGACGCTCGGACGTGGATCCCATTGCGCTTCGACCTTGTCCAGCGCCTGCGCCAGAGCCGCTTCGACCAACAGCACCAGGCTCGACTGCAAGCGCAGCATCACCGGTTGGGTCTCAGGGTCGCCGAAGCGGCAGTTGAATTCGATGACTTTTGGGTTACCAGCCTTGTCGATCATCAGGCCTGCGTACAGGAAGCCAGTGTAGACGTTGCCTTCCTCGGCCATGCCGCGCACGGTCGGCCAGATCACCAGGTCCATGACGCGCTTGTGCACTTCGGCGGTGACCACTGGCGCCGGGGAGTAAGCACCCATGCCGCCGGTGTTTGGACCGGTGTCGCCGTCGCCGACGCGTTTGTGGTCCTGGCTGGTGGCCATCGGTAGCACGTTCTTGCCGTCGACCATGACGATGAAGCTGGCTTCTTCGCCGTCCAGGAATTCTTCGATGACTACGCGCGAACCCGCATCGCCAAAGGCATTGCCCGCCAGCATGTCGCGCACGGCGTCTTCGGCTTCGGCCAGGGTCATGGCGACGATCACGCCTTTACCAGCGGCCAGGCCGTCGGCCTTGATCACGATCGGAGCGCCTTTTTCACGCAGGTAAGCCAGGGCCGGCTCGATTTCGGTGAAGTTCTGGTAATCGGCAGTCGGGATCTTGTGGCGAGCCAGGAAGTCCTTGGTGAAGGCTTTCGAACCTTCCAGCTGTGCAGCGCCAGCGGTCGGACCGAAGCAATCCAGGCCACGGCTGCGGAACAGGTCCACAACACCGGCAACCAGTGGCACTTCAGGGCCAACGATGGTCAGGGAAACGTTTTTCTCGGCAAAGTCTGCCAGTTGCTCTAGCGCCAGTACGTCGATGGCGACGTTCTCGCACTTGGCTTCGATGGCGGTACCGGCGTTGCCCGGAGCCACGAATACCTTCTGCACACGCGGATCCTGAGCCACTTTCCAGGCCAGGGCGTGTTCACGGCCACCGCTGCCAATGATCAAAACATTCATTTCAAAAACCTCGGATGACGCTAATTCTGTTTTAGAACCTAAAGCGCTTCACGCTTTAGGAGGTTGCAATGAAGCCGGTAGATGCAAGGCGGAGTCGGCCTCGATGAGCGGAGTTGCCTTTTGGCAATGAGCATCATCGAGGTCGGCTCCAACGCAGCAGATGCCGGCTTCAGTGCGACCGTTGTCGGATTAGTGACGGAAGTGGCGCATGCCGGTGAACACCATCGCGATGCCGGCTTCGTCGGCAGCAGCAATCACTTCGGCATCACGCATCGAGCCGCCTGGTTGGATCACGGCAGTCACGCCCGCCTTGGCCGCATTGTCCAGACCGTCGCGGAACGGGAAGAATGCGTCGGAAGCCATCACCGAGCCGGCTACCTGCAAGCCGGCATGTTCTGCCTTGATCGCAGCAATTCGCGCAGAGTTTACGCGGCTCATCTGGCCAGCGCCGACGCCGATGGTCTGGCGGTTCTTGGCGTAGACGATGGCGTTGGACTTGACGTACTTGGCGACTTTCCAGGCAAAGATCAGGTCATGGATTTCCTGTTCGGTCGGAGCGCGCTTGGTCACGACTTTCAGGTCATCAGCGCCGATCATGCCGATGTCGCGGCTCTGTACCAGCAGACCACCGTTGACGCGCTTGTAGTCCCAGGCCGCCGCGCGGTCAGCCGACCACTCGCCGCAGGCCAGCAGGCGTACGTTGGCTTTGGCGGCGACGATGGCGCGGGCTTCTTCGCTGACCGACGGCGCGATGATCACTTCGACGAACTGACGCTCGACGATGGCCTTGGCGGTCTCGGCATCGAGTTCGCGGTTGAAGGCGATGATGCCGCCGAACGCGGATTCGGTGTCGGTAGCGTAGGCCAGTTCGTAGGCCTGACGGATGCCGCCTTCGGCATCAGGGCTGACAGCCACGCCGCACGGGTTGGCGTGCTTGACGATCACGCAAGCCGGCTTGACGAAGCTCTTCACGCATTCCAGCGCGGCGTCAGTGTCGGCCACGTTGTTGTACGACAGTTCCTTGCCTTGCAGTTGGGTCGAGGTGGCGATGCCGACTTCGGCAGGCTTGGCTTCAACATAGAACGCCGCGCTCTGGTGCGGGTTCTCGCCGTAGCGCATTTCCTGGGCCTTGATGAACTGGCTGTTGAAGGTGCGCGGGAATTCGCTGCGGCCGGAGGTCGAGAGGGTTTCGGCTGCCTGGTTCACGGTGCCCATGTAGTTGGCGATCATGCCGTCGTAGGCGGCAGTGTGCTCGAAGGCCTTGAGCATCAGGTCGAAACGCTGGGCGTAGGTCAGGCCGCCGGCCTTGAGGTTTTCCAGGACGCTGGCGTAATCGCTGGCGTTGACCACGATGGCCACGTCCTTGTGGTTCTTGGCAGCGGAACGGACCATGGTCGGGCCGCCGATGTCGATGTTCTCGATGGCGGTCGGCAGGTCGCAGCCTGGCTTGCTGATGGTGGCTTCGAACGGGTACAGGTTGACCGCTACCAGGTCGATCGGCTTGATGCCGTGCTCGTTCATGATGGCGTCGTCGATACCGCGACGACCGAGGATCCCGCCGTGGATTTTCGGGTGCAGGGTCTTCACCCGGCCGTCCATCATTTCCGCAAAGCCGGTGTAATCAGCGACTTCCACTGCGGCAACGCCGTTGTCCTGCAGCAGCTTGAACGTCCCGCCGGTGGAAAGGATCTCGACGCCCAGGGCTTCAAGCTCTTTGGCGAATTCGAGGATCCCGGTCTTGTCGGAAACGCTGATCAAGGCGCGGCGGATCGGCAGGCGGGTAGTCTGGTCGGTCATCTCAATTTCCATCAAAAGCAAAGGAGTCAGCAAAAAAGGCGACCGGTTTTACGCGGGCGCCTTTCTGGTTTGATTGAATGCTTACAACAAATCGTACTGCTTGAGTTTCTTGCGCAGCGTGCCTCGGTTCAGCCCGAGCAGCTCGCTGGCCTTGGTCTGGTTGCCCTTGACGTAATTCATCACGCACTCGAGCAGGGGAGCCTCGACTTCGGAGAGCACCAGGTTGTACACATCCGTGACGGCAGCGCCCTCAAGGTGGGCGAAATAATTGTGCAGCGCCTTCTCGACACTCCCGCGAAGGGTCTGGCCTTCTTCGCTTGGCGTATTGAGGTGCTGTTTCAAATTTACGTTGTCGCTCACGGGTGTTGTTCCACTCACTAAAGTCTCGGTCATCATCGTCATGCGGCCACCCACTCTCCGTCCCCTGTCAGGCTCTTGTAACGCTCGGCGAAAAACGCCTGAACGTTGGCGCATTGTGTATCCGTACCATCCAAACGATTGAAGTGGGCGCGAAACTCCCTGGCGCCCGGCAGGGTTGCGAGATACCAGCCCACATGCTTTCGAGCAATGCGCACACCCATGACATCGCCATAGAAGGCGTGCAGGGCAGCCAGATGCTCTAGCAGAATGCGTTCCACCTCGATCAGTTCCGGTGCCGGGAGTTTCTCGCCGGTACGCAGGAAATGGTCGATTTCGCGAAAAATCCATGGCCGCCCCTGGGCAGCCCGGCCAATCAACAGTCCATCGGCACCGGTCGCGTCGAGCACGTACCGGGCCTTTTCCGGCGAATCGATATCGCCATTGGCGAAGACCGGAATCGACACCGCCTGCTTGATCGCGGCAATGGTGTCGTACTCGGCTTCACCGGTGTACAGGTCGGCACGGGTGCGGCCATGCACCGCCAGCGCCGTAATGCCTGCCTGCTCGGCGATCTTCGCCACCGTCAGGCCGTTCTTGTTGTCCCGGTCCCAACCGGTCCGGATCTTCAGGGTAACCGGCACATCGACCGCAGCCACGACGGCCTGCAGGATCTCGGTTACCAGGGTTTCATCCTTCAACAGGGCGGAACCGGCAGCCTTGTTGCAGACTTTCTTTGCCGGACAGCCCATGTTGATATCAATAATCTGCGCGCCCATTTCAACGTTGGCACGGGCGGCGTCCGCCAGCATCTGCGCGTCGCCACCGGCGATCTGTACCGAGCGTGGCTCGGGATCGCCTTCGTGGATCATGCGCATGCGCGACTTGCGGGTGTTCCACAAACTCATGTCGCTGGTGACCATTTCCGAGACGACCAGTCCCGCGCCCAAACGCTTGCACAGCTGACGAAAGGGCTGGTCGGTGACTCCCGCCATGGGGGCGAGAATCAAGCTGTTATGTAATGTGTATGGGCCGATGCGTACCGCCGACATAGGACTTCCCTGTTGTGGGGCCGGATCATGAGAGTTCGAAAAAGGGTTGGCATGATACCCGCTCTCGATGACTGGATAAAGGCTGAATTGAACAAAATCTGAACAGTTACTCTGTTATTACCCGTGGTTTGGTTTGCCAGGGGGAGTCAGAAAACCGACGTTAATCCCGGAACGATGACGCGTTTCACTCCGGAGAGTGAAAGCTCAAACTGTAGTTCACGGCCTTGGCGCCAGGGTCGAGAATGTCCAGGGCAATGTGAATAGGCGTTTGCGGAGGCATTTCGGCCATGCCTTCGAGATCGCCATTGAGGTACTCGCCCGGCTTGAAGCGGCGACTGGCGATCAGGTGGCCATTGAGGTCGGCGAAGCGCAGTTCCAGCAGCGGGAAGGGCTGGGAGAAGGGCGCGCGGTTATAGATGATCGCATCGACCACCAGGGCGCCATTGAATTCGGGATGGCTGCGCACCACCAGGTTGCTGCTCTTGATTTTCGCGATATCGACCTTGGAGGGCACGGTGCAGCCGATTTGCGGGCACAGTTGCTGGAACCACGGGCGATACTGGTCCTGTCGCGCCAGTTCGTCGAAATGGTAGGCGATGTATTGGCCGGCGAGGGCGCCAGCGGCAATCAGCACCAGCAGCAACCACAACAGCCGTCGACCCCAGGGCGAGCGGCGTTTTTGCCAGTCCAGTTGCAGCGGGTCGTCGGTCAGGTCTTGCAGCACTTCGGCACGCACGCCCGGCTCGCTGCGTTCGCGTCGCTTGCGCAGCGGTTCGATCGAGGGCAGGTCGTCGTCGATTTCGTTCTCGTCGGCGGCCGACAGGCGTTCGTGGCTCAGCGGTGCATCGAGCGGGTCGTTCAGGCGCAGCTGGGGTGGTTGCTGCTCGTCGTCGAGATCAACCGGCTCCAGGGATAGCGAAGGTTCGGTGCGCGAGGTTTTGCTCGGTTCGACCGTCGGCTCTGGTGTTTCAAGGCTGTCGAGCGGTTCGTCGACTTGTGCGCGATCGGCCGCCGACGCACTGAACAGGCTGTCGGACCAAGGCTCCTCGTCATCCTGCCCGGTGCTATCGCGACGGGCGCTCAGCGAGTCGTCGCGATGGCGACCGAACTCGGTGGTCGGCTGGATTTCCCGCTGTTCGAGCCGGGCGAGCTCTTCATCGAGGTCGAGGCTGTCCAGGTCCAGTTCGGCCGCGCTCCATTGCTTTTGGCTGATGGCGCGCGGCGGCGTTGGATCAAGGGGCTCCGCAGGCTGCACAGGCGGGAGCGGCGTCGCGACCGGTGACTCCTTGCCGGCCTGCTCAAGCAACTGCCTGGCGGCATTGAACACCTGCAGGCAGGAGCCGCAACGAACCACCCCGCGCGCCATGCTCAACTGGGCATGGCTGACGCGGAAGCTGGTTTGGCAATGCGGGCATTGAGTGACGAAGCTATCGGTCATGCGGCGATCCGGATTATGCAGGCGGCCATTCTAGCGCCGACGGCCAGTGATGCGCACCCAGCCATCGCGATTGGCGATCGGGTCCAGATCGAAGTCCTTGGCGTAGGCGGCAGCGACTTCATCGCCCTGTTCGGCGAGGATGCCCGACAGCGCCAGGCGCCCGCCCGACTTGACCAGGCCCGACAGCTGCGGCGCCAGGGAAACCAGCGGACCGGCGAGAATGTTGGCCACCAATACGTCGGCCTGCACCTGCGGCAGGTCTTGCGGCAGGTACAGCGGGAACAGCTCGTCGGCGATACCGTTGCGCCCGGCGTTGTCGCGGGAGGCTTCCAGCGCCTGCACGTCGATATCGGTGCCGACTGCTTCTTTCGCGCCCAGCAGCAGGGCGGCAATCGCCAGAATCCCCGAGCCGCAGCCAAAGTCCAGCACGTTGCAGTCTTTCAGGTCCTGGCCGTCGAGCCATTCCAGGCACAGCGCGGTGGTCGGATGGGTGCCGGTGCCGAACGCCAGGCCCGGGTCCAGCAGCAGATTCACGGCATCCGGTTCCGGCGCGGCATGCCAGCTCGGCACGATCCACAGGCGCTGGCCGAATTGCATTGGCTGGAAACCATCCATCCAGCTGCGTTCCCAGTCCTGGTCTTCGATCACTTCGCTGTGGTGCTCGGGCAGCGGGCTGCCGGTCAGCAGCTCCAGATGGGCCAATACCGGGCCTGGCTCGGTGCCACCTTCGAACAGGGCCAGCAGGTGCGTGTGGGACCATAGCGGCGTGGTGTTGAGTTCCGGCTCGAAGATCGGCTGATCTTCGGCGTCCATGAAGGTCACCGACACGGCGCCCACTTCAAGGAAAGCGTCTTCATAGGTTTCGGCTTGTTCTGGGCTGATGGCGAGACGTACTTGCAGCCAAGGCATGGCGGGCACCTTTGAAAAATATTGATTGCAGCCTAGCGGGCTGCGAGAAGGGCGCAAGTTTACGCGAGCGCGGGGCAGATGACGACCGGGTTGGTAGAGTTCAGGCGTGAACGAAAGACCTGTGGCGAGGGAGCTTGCTCCCGCTGGAGCGCGAAGCGGTCCCAAAACGGCAGAAACGGATCTGTCTGGTCTAGCCGGGCTTAATGGTTTTGCGGTTGCTGCGCAACCGAGCGGGAGCAAGCTCCCTCGCCACAGGATTACACAGGGCTGCAGTGTCCATATACAACAAAGCCGCCCGAAGGCGGCTTTGTTGATCGGATTGAAGCTTAGTGCTTCTCGCCAGCCAGCTTGTGCTCGAGGTAGTGAATGTTCACGCCCCCTTTGCAGAAGCCTTCATCGCGGGTCAGGTCGCGGTGCAGCGGGATGTTGGTCTTGATCCCGTCGACCACGATTTCGTCCAGCGCATTGCGCATGCGCGCCATGGCTTCGTCACGGGTTGCGCCGTAGGTGATCAGCTTGCCGATCAACGAATCGTAGTTCGGCGGAACCGCATAACCACTGTACAGGTGCGAGTCGACGCGAACGCCGTTGCCGCCTGGCGCGTGGAAATGCTTGACCGTACCCGGGCTCGGCATGAAGGTTTTCGGGTCTTCGGCGTTGATCCGGCATTCCAGCGCGTGACCGCGGATGACCACGTCATCCTGGGTGAACGACAGTTTGTTGCCGGCGGCGATGCTGAGCATCTCCTTGACGATGTCGATGCCGGTGACCATTTCCGAAACCGGGTGCTCTACCTGGACACGAGTGTTCATCTCGATGAAGTAGAAGCGACCGTTTTCGTACAGGAACTCGAAAGTGCCGGCGCCACGGTAGCCGATATCGATGCAAGCCTTGACGCAGCGTGCGAGTACTTCCTCACGTGCGTTCTCGTCGATGCCCGGTGCCGGCGCTTCTTCAAGAACCTTCTGGTGACGACGTTGCAGCGAGCAGTCGCGGTCGCCCAGATGGATAGCGTGGCCCTGGCCATCGGAAAGTACCTGGACTTCCACGTGACGTGGGTTGGTCAGGAATTTTTCCAGATAAACCATCGGGTTGCCGAACGCCGCGCCTGCTTCGGAGCGGGTCAGTTTCGCCGAGGAAATCAGGTCTTCTTCTTTGTGCACGACGCGCATGCCGCGACCACCGCCGCCGCCAGCGGCCTTGATGATCACCGGGTAACCGACTTCGCGACCGATGCGCAGAGCGGTTTCTTCGTCTTCCGGCAGCGGGCCGTCAGAACCCGGTACGGTCGGAACGCCAGCGGCGATCATGGCGTGCTTGGCCGATACCTTGTCGCCCATCAGGCGAATGGTTTCGGCTTTCGGGCCAATGAACGCGAAGCCGGATTTCTCGACCTGTTCGGCGAAGTCGGCGTTTTCCGCAAGGAAACCGTAGCCAGGGTGAATGGCGGTGGCGCCAGTCACTTCGGCCGCGGCGATGATTGCCGGAATGTGCAGGTAGGAGTGGGCGGCCGATGCCGGACCGATGCAGACGGATTCGTCTGCCAGGCCCAGGTGCATCAGTTCCTTGTCAGCCTTGGAGTAAACGGCGACGGTCTTGATGCCCATCTCTTTGCAGGCGCGCAGGATCCGCAGGGCGATCTCACCGCGGTTGGCGATCAGAACTTTTTCCAACTTCGCAGTCATCAAAGGCTCTCCGCGGTTCAAACGATGGTGAACAGCGGTTGGTCGTACTCAACCGGCTGGCCGTCTTCGACGAGGATGGATTCGATCACACCGCTGGTTTCAGCCTCGATGTGGTTCATCATCTTCATGGCTTCAACGATGCACAGGGTGTCGCCTTTCTTCACGGTCTGGCCGACTTCTACGAAGGACGGCGAGGATGGCGAAGATTTGCGATAGAAAGTACCAACCATCGGCGAACGGGCAACGGTGCCGTTCAGTGCTGGAGCGGCGGCAGCAACAGGTGCGGCAGCGGCAGCCGGAGCGGCGGCAGCGACAGGCGCAGCGGCCGGAGCATGCATTGGAGCTGGTGCGTAGTACTGCTGAGCCGGGGTCTTGCTATGACGGCTGATGCGTACGGACTCTTCGCCTTCCTTGATCTCGAGCTCGTCGATGCCGGACTCTTCCAGCAATTCGATCAGTTTCTTAACTTTACGGATATCCATGAATCATCAACTCCCAAGGGTCGGTCAGGGGCGGTTAACTTGTTGTTCAAGCTGTTCCAGGGCGGCCTCCAGGGCCAGTCGATAACCGCTGGCGCCAAGGCCGCAGATCACTCCCACCGCTACGTCGGAGAAGTAAGAGTGATGGCGGAAAGGTTCGCGTTTGTGCACGTTAGACAAATGCACTTCGATGAATGGGATGCTCACCGCCAGCAGCGCGTCACGTAATGCGACACTTGTATGTGTAAAAGCTGCTGGGTTGATCAGAATGAAGTCCACGCCTTCGCTGCTGGCAGCGTGGATGCGGTCAATCAATTCGTACTCGGCGTTGCTTTGCAGGTGCAGCAAATGGTGACCGGCTTCGCGGGCACGGCGTTCCAGGTCCTGGTTGATCTGCGCCAGCGTCGTGGCGCCGTAGGTGCCCGGTTCACGAGTGCCGAGCAGGTTCAGGTTGGGTCCGTGCAGAACGAGTAGCGTCGCCATCGGCGGTTCCTTTGTTATCTGTGAGCAATTGTCAGAACCCGGCGACTATGCCGCAAAGCCTTTGTGACTGTCCAGTTCTCTGCAATAGGCAGCACGATGACCGATGTTTGCGCGAAATATATGACTGCTTGATTAAATTTGGTCATTCGCCCTGGCAACACGTTCGGCGAAGTCCTTGGCGTTGATCTCGCCGATCACCCGCACATCGGCGCGTTCGACGCCGTCCTTGCCGAAAAACATCAGGGCCGGCGGGCCGAACAACTGGTAGCGGTCGAGCAGGGCGCGTTGCTCGGCGTTGCTGGCAGTGATGTCGAAGCGGACCAGTCGGTAACCCTTGAGGCGTTCGACGACGACAGGGTCATCCAGCACCTCATGTTCGATGACTTTGCAACTGATGCACCAGTCGGCGTACCAGTCGAGCAGCAGCGGGGTGCCGGATGATCGTGCGTCGGCAAGTGCGCGGTCCAGATCGGCCGGCGTGCTGACGGTTTGCCAGGTGCTGGCGTTTTGCGCTTGTCCGCTGTTGGCAACGATACGGAGCTGTCCGATCGGGTTGAATGGGTCGGTCTGGCCGCTGAAGGCGCCGTACCAGCAGGCCAGTGCGTAAAACAGCAAGAACATGCCGAGCAATTGCCCCAAGCGTTTGCGCGGTGGTTTATAGACGAACTCCAGCGCCCCCATGAACAAGCCGACACCTCCGGCCAGCAAACCGATGAGCAGCAAGGTGACCTGACCCGGCAAGACACGGCTGAGCAGGCCGACGGCCAACCCGAGCAATAACACACCAATCGCATTTTTCACGTAGACCAGCCACGGACCGCTTTTCGGCAGCCAGGCTGCGCCGCCGGTGGCCACCAGCAACAGCGGTGCGCCCATGCCGAGGCCGAGCATGAACAGTTTCAAACCGCCGCCCAGTGCATCGCCACTGGCGCTGATGTACAGCAGCGCACCGGCCAATGGCGCCGAAACGCAGGGTGAAACCAGCAGGCTGGAGACCACGCCCAACACCGCGGCGCCCCACAGTGACCCGCCTTCGGTGCGGCCGGCGATGCGGTCCAGGCGACTGCTGATGGCGTGCGGCAACTTGAGTTCGAAGACGCCGAACATCGCCAAGGCAAACACGGCAAAAAACATCGCGAACGGCACCAGCACCCAGGCCGATTGCAGTCGCGCCTGCAGATTGAGCTGGGCACCGAACAGGCCCATCAGGGCTCCGAGCAGGGCAAAGCAGGCGGCCATCGGCAGCACATAGGCCAGCGACAGATTGAAACCGCGCCAACCACCGACCTGGCCCCGCAACACCACGCCCGACAGGATCGGCAACATAGGCAGCACGCATGGCGTGAACGTCAGGCCAAGGCCTGCGAGGAAAAACAACGCCAGTTCGCGCCAGCTCCATGGATAAGCCAGTGCCGGAGCGCCGCTGCCATCGATGCTCAGGCGCTCGGTTTCGGGTGGATAGCACAGGCCTTTGTCGGCGCATCCCTGATAGGTCACGACCAGGGTGAAGGCGCGTTGGTCGGTGCGCGGCAACTCGACGTCGAGAATGCCGTGGTAGACCTCGACATCGCCGAAGTATTCATCGTGCTTTTTCTGACCGTCGGGCAGTTTCGCCGCGCCGAGGACGACATCGGCCGGATCGGCGCGAAATTGAAAGCGGTGGCGGTAGAGGTAATAACCTTCGGTGGCGACGAAACGCAGCTTGATCGATTGCGGCGTGCTGTCTACCAGACTCAGCTGGAAAGCTTCGCGCACCGGCAGGAAGTCGGCGCTGTTGTTGATCGAGCCCAGGCTTGAGCTGGGTCGGTTCTCCAGCAAGCCAGTGGCGCTGGCCGGCAGGGCGAACACTAAAAACAGCAGGCAGAGCAAACGGCGCATGACGATCTCGCGTATCGGAATTGGGGGGGATGATAGCGGACGGCGGCGTGGTATGCAGGAGGGGAGTCTGAGGTGTTTGTTCTGACGCCATCGCGAGCAGGCTCGCTCCCACAGGGGATCTGCGCCGTGCACAAATAAAATGTGGGAGCGAGCTTGCTCCGGGCGGCGTTCCGACGATGGCGGTCTGTCAGACGCGAAAAGCCTGAACGGCCGTACGCAATCGCCCACCCAGCACCAGCAAGTTCTCCCCTTGCTCACGCCCTTTGCCGATACGCAGCAGGTTATCCCCACCCAACTGATGAATCCGCTCACTGTGGTCACGGATCTCGCTGACAGCGCCGCTTTGCTGGGCAGTGATATCGGCGATGCGTACCGCCGTGTCGGAAATGGTCTGGATCGCCCCGACGATTTTATCCAGCGCGCCATCAGCGGCCTGGGCCTGGCTGGCCGTGGCTTCGGCGTGTTCGACCTGGGCGCGCATACCTTCCACCGATTGTCGCGCGGCGGTTTGCAGCCCTGCGATCAGCGTCTGGATTTCTGCCGTGGCCCCGGCGGTACGTTGCGCCAGTGAGCGCACCTCTTCGGCCACCACCGCAAAGCCTCGGCCCATTTCCCCGGCCCGGGCCGCCTCGATGGCGGCGTTCAAGGCCAGCAGGTTGGTCTGGTCGGCAATCGAGCGGATCACCGTCAACACGCCGCCGATGGTGGCCGACTCTTCGGCCAGGTGTTCGATCATCTGTGCATTGCCTTGTACTTCATCCACCAGAGCGTGCAGGCCGGTGAGACTCAGGCCGATGACTTTCTGCCCGTGTTCTACGGCCAGACCGGCGTGGCGGCTGGCGTCGGCGGCTTGGCTGGCATCGCCGGCGACTTGTTGAATGGTCGCTTCCAGTTCGCTGAGGGAGTCGCGGATCAGTGCCGTGTCGCCGGCCTGGTGCTCAGCGCCGTCATGCAAGTCGTTGCTCAGGTCGGCCAGGGTCCGGCTGCTGCCGGCCACCTGTTCGGCGTTGCGGCGAATGGTCCCCACCAGGTCCACCAGATAAGCGCGCAAGCGGTTGAGCGAGGCTTCAATGTCATGCAATTCGCGATTGGTGTTGCCCAGTTGAATGTCGCGGCTGAAGTCGCCTTCGGCCCAGGTCGACAGGGCCGGGGCGAGGTTGGTCAGGGTCCGGGCCAGTTTGCGCTGCAAGGTGTCGATCAGCAGTGCGATCAACAGAATCAAACCGATCATCACGCCTTGCATCAGCCGCACTTCACCCTGGATCTGCCCGTGCTGGGCGCGCACCACCGGTTCCAGCCCGGCAATGGCCTGCTGCACGTCGGCGATTTTCACGTGGGTCGCGGTGCTGAGGTCGGCGCGTTTCCGGATTTGATCGCGAGTGCGCGAGAGCTCGGCCGGGTAGCGGGTGAGCAGGCTGTTGAGCTCGCGCTTGAGGCCGACGCCGGCATCTTCGGCGACGGTTTTTTCCTTGCTCTCAAGGCCCATCATCGAGGCGAAATCATCGGTGTTCGATTCGCTGCTGGTGGTCACGCCGAGCAATGGCTGGGCGTCCAGTTTTTCGGCCTGGGCACGGATGTTGGCCACTTCACGTTCGACATCGGCGGCCAGTTCACTGCGGCCGCTGCTGACCAGTTTGTCCCTGGCCAGGGACAACCTGCCCAGGTGCTGCGATGCGGTGAGCAGCGGGGTCAGGTAGGCCGCATTGCCACTGGCGTACTGGCTGAGCTGATCGAGACTGGCACCGAGTTCGCGCTCAGCCTGCAGCAGCAGGGCTTGCGGATCGCCTGCCAGTTTGCCGGCGGCCAGCAGGTCGGTTTTGCTGAATTCTTCAAGGGACGACAGGCTGGGGCGCAACGTCCCGGCCAGGGCTGGTGGCAATTCGTCGAGTTCTTTTTTCAGGCTGTCGATGCCTTGGGCGGCACTGCTCAGGCGTAGCGCATCACCACTGCCCAGGTAATCCTCGACGTTGCGGGCGACGTCATTCTGAAACTGCTGCGACAGGCCCAGGTAGCGCTCCATTAATAGATACGGACGCTCAAGGGCTTTCTGCGACCACCACAGCGTAGCGCCGAGGGCCACACACACGGCCACCAGAAGGAGGGTATTGAGATTGGTCAGCAGCTTCAGGCGCATTACGGACTACCAACGGCAGAAATGGTAAGCGCCTGAAGTTATTGCGTTTCTGTTACAGGGTTATGACCGAATGGGTCGATTGAGATGAAAAAGTGGCACTTTGCTTTGACGTCAGTGCCGCCTGGACGCGGTTGCGTCCGGCGCCTTTGGCACGATACAGCGCCTCGTCTGCCTGATTGGCCATCAACAGACTGTCAGAGTCTTCGCACAGTTCGACCACCCCGGCGCTGAAGGTGCACCACAGATCCTGCGGCTGGGCGGGGTAGTGGATTTCGGCAAAGCGCTGACGAATTTCATCCAGTACGTTCCAGGCCGCTTCGAGGTCGGTGTCGGGCATGACGATGGCGAATTCTTCGCCGCCGTATCGACCGATGAAGTCGGTTTTGCGCAGGCGTTGCTTGAGAAACAGCGCCAGGCTCTTGATCACCCGGTCGCCCATGGGGTGGCCGTGGCTGTCATTGACCCGTTTGAAGTGGTCGATGTCGAGCATGGCAAAGCTCAGCGGCCTGGTTTCGCGGCGGGCGCGGAACGAGCAGTCTTCGAGCAATTGCAGGATATGCGTGTGGTTGTACAGGCCGGTGAGGCTGTCGCGGACCATCCGTGCCTTGAGGTGGCGGGCTCGCGCCGCGCGGTTGCGCACGGTGGTGATCAGGTGCCGGGGCTTGATCGGTTTGGTCAGGAAGTCATCGCCGCCTTCGCTCATGGCGTCGAGCTGCTTGTCCAGGTCGTCTTCGGCCGACAGGTAAATGATCGGCACGCTGACGTAGCGGTCGTTATGGCGAATCACCTTGGCCAGTTCCGTACCGGTGCAGGCCGGCATGTACATGTCGAGGATGATCAGGTCCGGCTGGAAGTCCGCCAGTTCGGCCATGGCCTGGATCGGCTCGATCAGCGTGCGGGTGACGATCCCGGCGCTGTTGAGCAGGCGCTCGGTGTGCAAGGCCTGGGCGCGGGAATCGTCGATGATCAGCACTTTATAAGGTTCGTACTGGGCGACGCAGGTCAGGACTTCGATCTTCTCCAGCAGGCTCGACGCTTCGAGGGTGCCGGTGAGGAACTCCTGGCCACCGGCACGCACGGCGGCCAGGCGGGTCGGGGTGTCGGTTTCGTGCAGGCTGAAGAACAGCAGCGGCAGCTGATGATCGAGGCCTTCCTGGGCTTCGGCGGCCAGTTTCAGGCCGATGCCGGTGCCACTGAAATCCACGTCCATGACAATCGCCGCCGGCAAGCGCTCAACCATCGATGAGCGAAACGCATCTACGCTGTCCAGGGACTGGGCGCTGAGGCCGAAGAATTCCAGTTGTTTGGCCAGGCGCTCGGCGCGGTCGTGATCCTGCAGCATCACGTAGATGGGCTTGCGCAGCGGTGGCAGGAAGGTTTGATCGAGTTGGTCGCCATGGCGCAGGCCGGTGCGTGACAGGCGCTGCATCAAACGGTTGAGGTCGGTGATCAGGCCACTGCTCAGGCGTCCGCGATTGGCGTCGACCGCCTCCAGGGACTGGCCGATGTGGCGTGCCAGTTGCATGTGTTCCGGTTGTTCGAAACGCTCGGCGAAACGCAGCAGGCGCAGATTGGCCTCGCTCAGTTCCGAAAGGTCGGCGGTGGACCACTCACTGCGTTGCAGGCGCTGCCATATCTCAAGAATCTGACGAGCCTGATGAATTACCCGCTGGGCAAAGTGGTGCTTGAGGCGCTCGCGGCTGGGGTCTTCTGGCTCGGTCATATCCTGACTACTAGTTAGGGTGCACACTGAGGTCGAGTGGTGGCTCTATGCTAGCACCACTTTTCCATTGCATGAGTGCTGTACGTCAATAATCTGCAATGTGACTTCATTCAGTTTGTGACTGAGCGGTCCGGTTCTAGCCGTTGAAGTCGCGGTGTGCAGGGGCGAAGTGCTTGAATCAGGGCACTTGGCGGGCGTGGGGTGGGAATGGGCGAGTGACTGAATTTAGGCCATTCATGATTTTTTGCCAGTGCCGATCGGCCCGGTTTTTTGGATTTCAGAGTGTCGGGGATCCCCTTAGTGTGGCAATCCAAACCATTAGTGGGTGGGGTTGAGGACCGCAGCGTTGTCGGGTGGGCAGGAACGCTTTTTATCCGCAAGCCCGGTAATTTTCCGCATCGGTGCAATGGCGGGTGCCGGGCCAAGGCACGTTGTTGTATGGTTGTGGTCGAACCGTTGAACTCAAGAGCTTGAAAGGATATCGCCATGCTGGACTGGAAGAACCGCACAGGCAGTGCGCCTGAACGTGCCGCTGAACCGAAGTCGGAGACCCGCAGTTATCTGGGCGGTCTGTTGTTCAGCCGGGCGCTGGCCACTCTGCTGGGCATCTACCTGTTGGTGGCGAGTGTCCTGGGCTGGTACTGGAGCCAGGAGCCGGCGCTGTTCCCGGTCCAACAAACCGCGCAATTGGCGGCCGAGAAAGAAGGCAAGCAGATGGTCGTCGGCTACACCACGGTGGAAACCCTCAAGACCGTTGCCGGCACCTTGCTGACCAAGCCGGGCGGCTATATTTCCAACGACCGATTCCCGCCAGGCCTGTGGATGGACAACATGCCGAGCTGGGAATATGGCGTGCTGGTGCAGGTTCGCGACCTGAGCCGGGCACTGCGTAAAGACTTCGCCCGTTCGCAGTCGCAGTCCGCCGAAGACGCCGACCTGGCCAAGGCCGAGCCGCGTTTCAACTTCGACAACAAGAGCTGGGTGCTGCCGTCCAGTGAGTCCGAGTACCAGGAAGGCATCAATTCCCTGAGCCGCTATCAGGCGCGCCTGTCCGATCCGAACCAGAAGAGCGCGTTGTTCTATGCCCGCGCCGACAACCTGAACAACTGGCTGGGTGACGTCGGCACCCGTCTCGGCTCGCTGTCGCAACGGCTGTCGGCCAGTGTCGGCCGGGTCAAGCTCAACACTGCGCTGAAGACCGAGGTGGTGACGCCGGGTGTGGCGCCGCAAGTCGATGAAGAAATCGTCGAAACTCCATGGCTGCAGATCGACAACGTGTTCTACGAAGCTCGCGGCCAGGCCTGGGCCTTGTCGCATTTGCTGCGCGCCATCGAAGTCGATTTCGCCGATGTGCTGGCCAAGAAGAACGCCACGGTCAGCGTGCGCCAGATCATTCGTGAACTGGAAGCGTCGCAGGAGCCGGTGTGGAGCCCGATGATCCTCAATGGCAGTGGCTTCGGCGTACTGGCGAACCACTCGTTGGTCATGGCCAACTACATTTCCCGGGCCAACGCCGCGGTGATCGATTTGCGTCAATTGCTCAATCAGGGCTGAGTCATGGTCGATAATGCAAGGGAGGCCGCGCACCGTGCGGCCTCCGATGCCGAACAGATCGTCTGGGTCGACGAGCAGGACAACCTGCTCGGCGCCCTGGTCCGTTCCGATTTGCGCGAGCGCGGGCTGATCGGGCGCGGCACCTACATCATGTTGTTCAACTCCGCTGGCGAGTTGTGCGTCCACCGGCGCACCCTGAGCAAGGCGATCTATCCCGGTTTCTGGGACGTGGCGGCGGGGGGCATGGTGCTCGCCAGTGAAACCTACGCCGAGTCGGCGGCAAGGGAGCTGGAGGAAGAACTGGGAGTGAGTGGCGTGGAGCTGACCGCCCATGACCACTTTTTCTTCGAGGACACCGGCAATCGCCTGTGGTGTTCGGCGTTCTCGGCGGTGTGGGACGGCCCGTTGATCCTGCAACCGGAAGAGGTGCTCGAAGCGCGCTTTATCCCTATCGATCAGGTCATGCTGGAAATCGAGCAAAAGCCTTATTGCCCGGACTCTCTGGCCGCGTTGAAGCGCTATTTGCGCTCACGCCGGATCGACGTCGCAAAACAGCTATAAATTGGCGCCGATTGGCTCTTAGCAATCGGCGTTTTTGCCGTTACACTGCGCGACCTTTTCAAACTGAACCGGTATTGCTTTTTCTGTAGGAGCGAGCTTGCTCGCGATGGACGTCAACGATAACGCGCGGTATCAGACAGCACGTGTTGTCCGTGGGTTTTTCGCGAGCAAGCTCGCTCCTACAAGGGTTGTACCGTTTCAGTAGCGCTGCCCCTGCCTGAGTGGGGCTTCGCGGTCGATAGCCTTCCCAAGTGCTGCGACCAGTCTTTGTCCTCCCAAGAGGATTGCCGGTGGCCAAAAAAGCCGCATCCTTCGCCGCCCTGGGCGGCCTGGTATTTTCCACCGACGCAGGTCGTCATTGCCCGGAATGCAGTAAACCGGTGGACGCCTGCATCTGCAAACAGACCGTTATCCCGGCCGGCGACGGCATCGCGCGCGTGCGTCGCGAAAGCAAGGGCCGTGGCGGCAAGACGGTGACCACCATCACCGGCGTGCCGTTGGCTGAAGACGCGCTCAAGGAACTAGGCACAACGTTGAAGAAACGTTGCGGTACCGGTGGTGCGTTGAAAGACGGTGTCATCGAAATCCAGGGCGATCATGTCGAGCTACTCTTGGCAGAACTGATCAAGCTCGGTTTCAAAGCGAAGAAGTCCGGCGGCTAGCAGCCTCTGTGAAAACCACCCGCGGCTTGATCCGGTCCTGATGGCATTCAGGTCTGGCGTCGTCACCATGGTTTTCACAGAGCCTGTTCATGACCGGTTTCTAAACTCGTTGCGGTCGGCGGGGTCTACAGCCTCGTTGACGAACCGTCATTTTCATTCTTTAGACTGCGCCGGCCTGAACCCAGGCGACGCACTATGACTTCTTTATAGGGGACTTCGATGTCCGTACGACGCACACGCAAAGACGATGGCAGCCAATGGACAGTTGCGGACAGCCGCAGTGTTTACGGGATTCGCCATTGGGGGGCCGGGTATTTCGCGATCAATGACGCCGGTCGCGTCGAAGTTCGTCCGAACGGTCCGAGCAGCTCGCCTATCGACCTGTACGAGCAAGTCGACCAGCTGCGCAAAAGCGGCCTGTCCTTGCCGTTGCTGGTCCGTTTCCCGGACATCCTGCAGGACCGCGTGCGTCAGCTGACCGGCGCGTTCGATTCGAACATCGAGCGTCTGGAATACCAGAGCAAGTACACCGCGCTGTACCCGATCAAGGTCAACCAGCAAGAAGCGGTGATCGAGAACATCATCGCCACCCAGAACGTTTCCATCGGCCTGGAAGCCGGCTCCAAGCCTGAGTTGCTGGCGGTGCTGGCGCTGGCGCCGAAGGGCGGCACCATCGTCTGCAACGGCTACAAGGACCGCGAGTTCATTCGCCTGGCGTTGATGGGCCAGAAACTCGGCCACAACGTGTTCATCGTGATCGAGAAAGAATCCGAAGTCGGTCTGGTGATCGAAGAAGCCAACTCGCTCAAGGTCAAGCCTCAGGTAGGCCTGCGCGTGCGCCTGTCGTCCCTGGCGTCGAGCAAGTGGGCGGACACCGGCGGCGAGAAATCCAAGTTCGGCCTGTCGGCGGCACAACTGCTGTCGGTGGTCGAGCGTTTCCGCGCGGCCGGCCTGGACCAGGGCATCCGCCTGCTGCACTTCCACATGGGTTCGCAGATCGCCAACCTCGCTGACTACCAGCACGGCTTCAAGGAAGCGATCCGTTACTACGGCGAACTGCGCAACCTTGGCCTGCCGGTGGATCACATCGACGTCGGCGGTGGCCTGGGCGTGGACTACGACGGTACGCACTCGCGTAACGCCAGTTCGATCAACTACGACATGGACGACTACGCCGGTGTCGTGGTCGGGATGCTCAAGGAATTCTGCGATGCGCAGAGCCTGCCGCACCCGAACATCTTCTCCGAAAGCGGCCGTTCCCTGACCGCGCACCACGCCATGCTGGTGATCCAGGTGACCGACGTCGAGAAACACAACGACGACGTGCCGCAGATCGAGAACAAGGAAGCGCTGCCGGAGACCGTGCAGTGGCTGGTAGACCTGCTGGGCCCGACCGACATCGAGATGGTCACCGAAACCTACTGGCGCGCCACGCACTACATGAGTGATATTGCCTCCCAGTACGCCGACGGCAAGTTGACCCTGGCCGAGAAAGCCCTGGCCGAGCAGTGCTACTTCGCCGTTTGCCGTCGTCTGCACAACTCGTTGAAGGCCCGCCAGCGTTCCCACCGTCAGGTGCTGGACGAACTCAACGACAAACTGGCCGACAAGTACATCTGCAACTTCTCGGTGTTCCAGAGCCTGCCGGACACCTGGGCCATCGACCAGGTCCTGCCGATCATCCCGCTGCACCGTCTCGACGAAGAGCCGCTGCGTCGTGCGGTACTGCAAGACCTGACCTGTGACTCCGACGGCAAGATCAACCAGTACGTCGACGAGCAGAGCATTGAAACCAGTTTGCCGGTGCACGCGCTGAACGAAGGTGAAGACTACTTGCTGGGTGTGTTCCTGGTCGGTGCCTACCAGGAAATTCTCGGCGACATGCACAACCTGTTCGGTGACACCGACTCGGTGAACATCTACCAGAACGCCGACGGCAGCGTGTACCACGCCGGTATCGAAACCCACGACACCATCGAAGACATGCTGCGTTACGTGCACTTGTCGCCGGAGGAACTGATGACTCATTACCGCGACAAGTGCGCCAGTGCCCGCATCAGCGCAACCGAGCGCACGCAGTTCCTCGATGCCTTGCGTCTGGGGCTGACCCGTTCGTCTTACCTGTCTTCTTGAGGTAAGGCGCCGCACACATCAGGTTGTCTGAAAATTCTCCGTACGTTGCGGAAAACTCAGATGACCTGGTGCGGCGCTTCTTCTTTTTCAAGCGAAATGACCCACAGACCGGGCTATCCAAGCGATGTGGTCTTCTTTTCGCGTAGGTCATTTCCTAAGTTGTACTTCGGCACTCTACTCGGCCATGTCTCTCAGCGAGAATCCCCGGCCGCCCCTCCTGTAG
The DNA here is from genome assembly GCF_057837725.1 of Pseudomonas sp. GL_091. Classification (NCBI taxonomy): domain Bacteria; kingdom Pseudomonadati; phylum Pseudomonadota; class Gammaproteobacteria; order Pseudomonadales; family Pseudomonadaceae; genus Pseudomonas; species Pseudomonas sp. GL_091. The sequence continues at coordinate 682,544 of NZ_CM174451.1, forward strand.
AGAATCGCCGATGTTCGATCCAGTCAACGAGCCTCCATTTCGTCTGGATGTAGCTGGTCTTCCCGACCCCTTTGAGGTCTTGGCCTTTACCGGCAGTGAAGCCATCAGCGAGCCGTTCGTGTTCGACCTGGAACTGCTGATCGATGACCCGGTGCTTGACCTTGCCAGTTTGCTGTACCGCCCGGCCTCCCTGCATTTCGGGCCAGCCGGATGCCACGTGCATGGACAATTGCATGAACTCGTCCAGCGTGATCATGCCTCGGGACCCCGACTCTGCCAGGTGCGCCTGGGGCCAAAATTGGCTTGTCTGGCCCAGCGCTTCAGCCAACGAGTCTTCAGTGCCCGTTCCGTGCCGCAAATCCTTGACCAGGTGCTCAAGGAGCACGGTATTACCGGCAAGGATCGACGCCTGGAGCTGGGCGGCGAATACCCTCCCCGGGATTTTTGCACGCAATATCGCGAGTCAGACCTGCAATTTCTCCAGCGACTGTGCGCCCAGGAACGGCTTCACTACCACTTCGAACACCAGGCCTGCGGGCACTGTGTGGTGTTTGGGGATGACCAGCAGCATTTTCCAACCGGCGAACCTGCGGTATTTCGCAGCGAGGGCGATCGGCCGGCGGTGCGGCAGTTCGAACGTCAGCGATGTGGTGGGACAGCGGGGCAGTGTGCCGAATGCCGCACGGACCTGGCGACCTTGCGCAGCGGTCGGCTGATGCCGCTGTCCGGTCATTCGGTTGCCGATTGCAATCGGCTCTGGCTGCTGACCCGCGTCGAGCATTGGGGCAGCCAGGATACGCCGACGCCTTACCACAATCAGGTCCGTGCCCTGCACTGGCCGGCACCCTTCGAGCGCCCCTGTGCGACGGTCAAACCACAGATGCATAGCCTGCAACGGGCGTGGGTCGTCGAGGTCGATGAACCAAGCCCCGACCCCGCAAGGCCGGTACCGGTGCAATTCGACTGGCTTTACCAGGGCGAAGGGGCGACGCCCAGTCATTGCTGGCTGCCCCTGGCCAGGCAGTTGCAGGCCGCGACGTTTTCGCCACTGCGCGAAGGAACCGAACTGGTTGTGAGTTTTATCGAGGGCGACCCCGATCAACCGCAGATAACCGGGGTGCTGCATGCACCGGCAACGATCGAGGTGACGGACGCTGACACCCCTCAGCCCATCTGCGCCCATGATGAGGGTCTGGAGCAATGGTTGCGCTCGGGAGAGCCATTACTGGTGTTGTGCCTGCTGCCCGGCGGTGGCAGCTTCAACCATTGCGCACAGGCGTTGTGCACCTGTCGTCTGGTGACGAAGCTTGGCCAGAGCTCTGGAGCATGAGCACCACACGCACGCCCGAGGCTCCCCCGCAGTGGCTGTTGCTGGATGTGCCGACCGCGCCGCAGGCGGGTGTCACACTTCGGCAGATGTTTGCGCAAGCCCGGTGGTCCGGGTTGTTCGAGGGTACGGAGTGGCATGTGCTGCATGAGCAGGGACCACTCCTGGTCGATCTGCGCACCTGCCCGGCACTGGCCGATCTATGCATCGTCGACGGACAACGCTGGCCCGGATTACTGATGGCCAGCGAGGCCGGGGCTGCGTCGTTGCTGGCGCATTTGCGGCGCATGCTCACGGTTACACTTGGCCTGCACCGGGCCCTTTTGAGTTACTACAATCCAACCACGGCCAGTTATTTTTTCGATGCCTGCGATGCCGTTGAACTGAGTCGCTGGCTAGGACCCATCCACCAGTTACGCTGGTTCGGCGGCAGTTGGGCCGATCGTGCGATGGGATGTGAGGGCTGGCAGCGCTTGTCCAACCCCGGGCTGGCAGTCAGCCCGTTGGCAGTCGAGGAAAGCCTCAGCGCCGGGCAACAGGGGAAACTGCAAACCTGCCTGCTCGAACAGCATGCCTGGCGCTGGAACCGATCCACCGGTGCCGATTTCCCCCGCCTGTGGGCCCATGTGCAGGAGGGGGTGGCACTGGGTTTCAGCGAGCGCCCGGTGCTTGATGGCTGGATATGGCTACGCTTGCAGTATCCCGACGCCGTGCCCGTGCAGCCGTTGCCGGGCGGGACTCAACAGGAACGCCTCAATAACCTGCGTCACTTGTGGCAGAACGACCGACCCTGGCCAAGAGGTCGAAATTGATGAAGAGGTCTCGGCGTTTGTCGGGGCCTCGCCCGTTCAGTGAGTGCTGCTGGCGAACCAGCCATCGTTACGGCGCAGGCGCCAGGCGATCACGCCGAGGGTCAGACTGCGCAGCAGCATGAACAACAGAAAGGTTGTCCACAGGCCGTGGTTGCCCCCGCCTTGCAGCGCCCAGCCGAAAGGCAGCACCAGCGCCACTGTCAGCAACATGCCGTTGCGCATTTCCCGGGCGCGGGTGGCGCCGATGAACAGGCCGTCGAGCAGGTAACTCCAGACGGCAATCAGCGGCAGTACGGCGAGATAGGGCAGGTAGATGAATGCGGTGTCGCGCACACTCTGAATGTCGGTCTGCATCTCGATGAATAGATGCCCGGCGAACAGAAACAACGCGGCAAAGCCCAGGCTTGCCAGCAGCGACCAGCCAACAGCCACCACCAATGAACGGCGCAGGGCATCGCGGTCACGGGCGCCAAGCGCATGTCCGCACAGGGCTTCGACAGCGTGGGCCAGGCCATCGAGGGCGTGGGCGGTCAGCAGCAATCCGTTGAGCAGCAGGGCATTGGCCGCGACCGTGGCGTCGCCCAGCCGTGTGCCTTGCACCGTGATCAGGAAAAACACCGATTGCAGCGCCAGGCTGCGGATGAAGATGTCGCGGTTGACCGCCAGCAATGGCCGCCAACTCTGCCACAGCGCCAATGCCGCCCAGACGATGTGCCCGGGGTAGGCGCGCAGGGCTTTGCGCGTCATCAGCAAGCCGATCAGTGCACCGGTCCATTCGGCGATCACCGAGGCCCGGGCCGCACCGACCACGCCCCATTCCAGGCCGAGGACGAACCACAGGTTCAGGGCAATGTTGACCAGGTTGGTGCTCAGCAGAATCGCCAGGGGCGCCCGGGCATTCTGGGTGCCGAGAAACCAGCCGACCAGTGCATAACTGGCGAGCGCCGCCGGCAGGCCGAACAGGCGGGTATGGAAGAACTCGCGGGTCAGTTGATCTAGCTCCGCCGACGGTTGCATGAAGTGCAACGCGACCCCGCTCAACGGTACACCCACCGCACCCAGGACCACGGCCAGGCCGATGGCGAGCAGCAGGCCTTGCAACAGAATCTGCCGCAAGGCCGCGCCATCGCCGCGTCCGGCCGCCTGGGCGGCGAACCCGGTGGAGCCCATGCGTAGAAAGCCCATGGCCCAGGCGAGGAAGGTGTACAGGCTGGCCCCGACCGCGACGGCGCCGAGTTGATGGGCGTGGGGCAGGTGACCGATGACGGTGCTGTCGACCAATGCCACCAGCGGTACGGAAATGTTCGAAAGAATCATCGGCGCAGCGAGTGCCCAGACCCGGCGATGGGTAGGGCGGTCGCGCCAGTCGGCGGTCAGGTTGGACATGCAGGCTCCTTGGGGGAGCGGGCATTGTAGCGGCACATCAAGGGCAAGCCGCGATCAATTGTGGGAGCGAGCCTGCTCGCGATAGCGGTGTGGCAGACACTCATATGTCGTATGTGCCGGCATCATCGTCGGAACGCCGCCCGGAGCAGGCTCGCTCCCACAGTGATTTGTGTGGTGTCAGTGGATAATCCAGCTGAGCAACCACAGACCCAGCATTAACCAGATGATCCCCATGATGAACGACGCATTGAGAAAGGCGCGGATCGCCGACCACAGCAGTATCAGCCCGAGGATCAAGGTCACGATGCTGACGACCGAGGTATCCATGCCCAGCGCCTGGGACAGGCCTTCGACAAAATTGCTGCTGGCGTTGCTCAATAGATTGAACAGCCCGCTGAGGCCATCAACGATGAAGCGGATGATCGAGCCGAGTACCTGGCCGAGCCATTCGGAAAAACCTTCTACCTGCATGGAGTGAACGTCCTGATTAAAGATAATTGAGTCTTGGGCTGTCGATCATGCTGCCGAGTTCCCACTAGCATAGAGGGTTGCACAGATGAGCATGCATCTTCTGCCCCTTGCCTTCACCTGTGATCCCCCCGAAGCTATACGCCTTCAGGAGAGCCCGATGAACCTTGTTGAACTGACCGAACGCCTGCACGCCATTCGTGACCGCAATGACTGGCGGCAATTTCACAGCCCGAAAAACCTGGCCATGGCCGCGAGCGTGGAAATGTCCGAGCTGGTGGAAATTTTCCAGTGGCTGACCGAAGACCAGTCACGCCAGTTGCCGGCGGACAAACTCGCCCATGCCGGGCAGGAAGTCGGTGACATCGTGCTTTATCTGTTGCTGTTGTGCAGCGAGCTGGGCCTGGACATGGAAGCCGTGGTGCGCAGCAAACTGGCGGACAGCGAACGGAGGTTCAGCTGATGAGCGACCGTCATTTCGATCAACTGGCGACCCGTTTCGCCGAAAAAATCTACGGCGGTGCCAAAGGTGCGATCCGTCTGGCGGTGTTGCAGGCCGACCTGACCGAAATCCTGCCCGACCGGCCTCTGCGCGTGCTGGACATTGGCGCCGGCCTTGGTCACATGTCGTTGTGGCTGGCCCAGCGCGGCCATCAGGTGACCCTCGCCGAGCCTGCCGCGCCGATGCTCGAAGGCGCCCGCCAGCGTTTTGCCGAAGCCGGACAGAGCGCCACGTTCATTCAGGCACCCTGGCAGGAGCTGCTCGGGCAGCTCACCGAACCCTACGACCTGGTGCTGTGCCATGCGGTGCTGGAGTGGCTGGCCGAACCCCACGCCATCCTGCCGGTGCTGCATCAACTGACCAAGGCCGACGGCTGGCTGTCCCTGGCGTTCTACAACCGCGATGCGCTGATTTATCGCAACTTGCTCAAGGGCCATTTCCGCAAGATGCGCAAGAACGACATGGCCGGCGAAAAGCAGAGCCTGACCCCGCAACAGCCCCTTGATCCGCGCGAGCTGGCGGCGCAACTTGAAGGTCTGTGGCAGGTCGAAATACAGAGTGGAGTGCGGGTTTTTCACGATTACATGCCGGTGGAATTCCAGGCCCGCGCCGAGCTGGCGGACCTGCTGGAAATGGAACTGGCCCACCGTCGTCATCCAAGCTTTGCCGGGCTTGGGCGTTACTTGCACTGGATCTGTCGGCCTGTCTGATCGGAGCACGCAATGAAAAATCATTCAGGTGTACTGGTGTTCTGCCTGGGGCTGGCCGCTTGTCAGGGCAGCAACCCTTATGTCGCCACATCCAACCCCTTGCCACCGGCGCCACCCCAGGCCGCCAACACCTTTGACCGTAGCGCTTACCCGGCAGCACCCCGTGACTATGGACGCTACCGCAGTTGGGCGTGGCTCAATGGGCATCTGCCACCGGGCACCGCCTGGGCCGACTCGGCGCAGGTCGCCGAAGCGGTCAGCAATGCGCTGGATCAGCGGGGTTTGCGTCCGCTGCATGACAATCGTCCAGCGGACCTGTTTGTCAGTGCCGACCTGCGGATGGAAACCCGCTTGCGTCAGGTTCGGGACGACTATTACGGCGGCGGTTATGGTGGCTACAACAGCTACGGCCCTGGATATGGCGGGTACGCCACTGTACCGATCGTTCGTACCTATCAGGAGCAAGTCGTGGTGGTTCAGGTGGACATGTTTGACGCCAAGAGCGGCCAGCCGGTGTGGAGCTCCAGTGCTGAAACCGGCAACCGGGGCAGCGAAAGCGAGCGGGCCGATGCCATACGGGAGGCTGTGGAAAAGGCAATGTCGGCGTATCCTCCTAGTTAGCTTCTTGTAGATAAGAAGCATTCCACAGGATCATGTCTTCAACCGGAGAATCATCATGTTCCGCCGTTTTGTTTTACTGGCAGTGGCCGCGCTGCTCAGTGCCTGCGCCGCGAACCAGGTCAATCATGACTTCGACGCCAGCCGCGACTTTGCTGCCTATCGCAGCTGGACCTGGAAAGAACCCGCCCTGCAATACCGTCCCGATGATCCTCGAATCAAGAGCGACCTGACCGAACAGCGCATCCGTCAGGCGGTTGCCGATCAACTGGATCAGCGCGGTCTGCGTCCGGCCGGCGCAGGCGCCAAGGGTGACTTGAATGTGCAGACCTACCTGATTGTCGAAGAGCGGCAACAGCAGGTGACCACCAATTACGGCGGCGGCTGGGGTAACCCGTGGTATGGCTACTACGGCGCCCCTATGTATAACGAAACCCGCAATGTCAGTTACAAAGTGGCGACCATCCAGATCGACCTGCTCGATGGCAAGGACGGCAAACTGGTGTGGCGCGGCAGTGACGAGCAGATACTTAGCCGCACGCCGAACCCGACGGATCGTCGTGATGCGATCTGGGAAACGGTCACGCGGATATTGGCCAACTATCCTCCGCATGCATCCTAGAATCAGCTGGCCTCTCAACCCCTGTGCTCCCACAGGGGTTTTTTTGGATGGTGTACATATCCGTTGCTGCGGTAACGGCGGCTTATGGTTTCGCCCTGACGGCGACTCACTTTTTTTACAAGCGCCTAAAAAAAGTAAGCAAAAAAACGCTCGCCCCGAACGTCCGGCCCCTCGCCAAGGCTCGGGGTTCCTTCGCTCCGGCATTCATCCGGGGGCATTGCCCTCCGGTCGGCTTCGCGCGACCTACATGCAATGAGTTCGACTGCGTCGAACGGCGCTGCGCGCCCATCCCCGGATGAACACCTCCACTCAGCCTGCCGAGGGGGCGGGTGGATCAAGATCAAGAGCTGCAGGCGAGCTAACGCTCGGCCTGATGAGTGGTGAAGAGCGACGCGGTGGTGTGGGTTGCTCTGCTTTTGCTCTTCTGTGGGAGCGGCGGTGCGGCGATCCGACTTGCCCGCGAAGGCGGCCTGACAGCCGACCAATCCTGTGTAGTTTTCCTCAAGTCCCGAGGAAACCTCCGACATGTTTTTCAGGTTGTCCGTCGGAAGCGCGATCTCTAGCCTTTGTCTGTCGCTGCAAAATCAGTGATCGGGTTTGGTCGCCCGGGTTTAGAATGGCGCACAGTGCCGCGCGAGCGGCATTTTTGTGCTTGCTTAATGGCGAGCTGTGCGTGGGAGGGCCCAGGCCCTGCCGGGTTTCCATTCCCTGGTCGACCAACCTGCGTACGGTTCGCCACCCTTCTGCTTGGTCGCAGTGATGGCGAACTCCAAATTCAAGAATGGAGCTTCACCATGATCAAACCCACCCCAAATCCACCCGAAACCGACGACGTTTCCCCCTATCAATCCCCCCACTCAAACAAACTCCACGAAGCCGCCGACCGCGCCCTCGATCACTACCTCAATCCACCCATGCAACCAGTCACCCACAAGCCCAGCACGATGTTCGTCATTGCCCCGGACATCGACACCGAGACCCTGCTGGCCCACGCTTGTGAATCACTGGCGTCGGCGAGTGTGATGGCGAGTGATTTCGCGGGGTTTCTGGAAGGCTCGCAGCGCAATACGATGCTGGGGATTGCGCAGGTGATCATGCTGGGTGAGCTGGCGGTGAACCGGGCGTTGGATAATCTCGATCCGCAAGACTGACCACGCAGCTTTTGTGGCGAGGGAGCAAGCTCCCTCGCCACAGACATCGGCTCTATCAGGATCAGGCAACCGGCCGCCAGTGCCCGACCATATGCTCCAGATCCCCGGCACCCACCAACTGAAAATCCCCGCTCGGCCCTGGCGCACTGGCCAGCAACGTCACTTCACTGGGCAACCGTACCGGCTTCTTGAACTGCACCGCGATCTCGACATTCGCTGCAGGTAGATGCCCGGCCAGCGCAGCCAGCGTGCGCGCCTTGTTCCACAGGCCATGGGCGATGGCGGTCGGGAAACCGAAGAGCCGGGCGCTGGCCGCGCTGAGGTGAATCGGATTGTAGTCGCCGGACACCTTGGCGTATTGCCGGCCGATGTCCGAGGGCGCTTTCCAGTACTCGACTTCGCTCAGGGCCAGGCTCGATACCAGGTTCTCTTCGAGCGGTTCACCTTCGAGTTTGACGCCGCGACAGAGCATCCGGCTTTCTGCTTCCCACAACGGCCCCAGCTGATCGTCGAGGGTGGTCAGCAGATCGAACGTCGCGCCTTTGGCGTGGGGTTGCAGGTTCTGCACTTGCACGCTGACGCGTACCCGACTCACCCCGCCCATGGGGCGCAGCACACGAATGCGGTTGCTCAGGTGAATCAGGCCCAGCAGCGGGAACGGGAAGTCTCTGGCCGTGAGTAATTGCATCTGCAAGGCGAACCCGAGGATGTGCGGGTAGGTCGGTGGCAGTAGGCCGTTGTCGGCGAAACCACAGACCTTGCGATAGGCCACCAGGCGCTTGGGATCGACTTCGACCCAGCAACGAAGGCCCGAATCGGGCAGGCGGCTGCCAGTGATTTTGCGTCGTGTTGCCGCTCGTGCGTACAACCCCGGCAGGCTGGGTTCGCGGTTGAGTGTGTGCCAGTCGGTGATCATCCTTAAGCCCCCAGAACGCTTTGCCCACATACGCGCAATGCTTGCCCGGTGAACGCGCCGGTGCCCGGTTGCGCGAGCCAGGCCACGGCTTCGGCGACGTCCTGCGGCAGGCCGCCTTGGCCGAGGGTGCTCATGCGGCGTCCGGCTTCGCGCAGGCCGAAGGGAATGTGCGCGGTCATCTGCGTTTCGATGAAGCCCGGCGCCACGGCGTTGATGCTGATGCCGCGCTCGTGGAGCAGCGGCGCCCAGGCTTGTGCCAGGCCAATGAGCCCGGCCTTGCTCGCGGCGTAATTGGTTTGCCCGCGATTGCCGGCGATGCCGCTGATGGACGCCAGCAGAACCACCCGGCCGTTGTCGTGCAGGGTGCCGCTGTCTAGCAGGGCTTTGGTCAGCACTTGCGGCGCATTGAGGTTGACTGCCAGCACCGCGTCCCAGAATTCCGGGGTCATGTTGGCCAGGGTTTTATCCCGGGTGATGCCGGCGTTGTGCACCACGATGTCGAGGCCGTCGGGCAGCTGTTCGATCAACTGCGTGGCGGCGTCTTCGGCGCAGATGTCGAGGGTGATGCTGCGCCCGCCGAGGCGCGCGGCGAGGGCTTCGAGATCGGTTTTGGCCGGCGGCACGTCGAGCAGGATGACGTCGGCACCATCGCGGGCCAGGGTTTCTGCGATGGCGGCACCGATACCGCGTGCTGCACCGGTGACCAGTGCCTTGCGCCCGGCGAGCGGGCGTGTCCAGTCGGTGACTGGTGTCGAACACGGATTCAAACGAATGACCTGCCCGGACACGAAGGCGCTTTTCGGTGAGAGGAAAAACCGCAGCGGGCCTTCCAGTTGTTCCTCGGCACCTTCGCCGACATGGATCAATTGCAGGGTGCCACCGCTGCGCAACTCCTTGGCCAGCGAACGGCTGAAACCTTCCAGGGCACGCTGCGCACTGGCGGCGAACGGGTCGCGCAGGGTTTGCGGATCACGCCCGAGAATCACCAGGTGCGCACAGTGTTCGAGGTTTTTCATCAGTGGTTGGAAGAACTCGCGCAGTTGCTTGAGCTGATCGGTGTGCAGCAGGTCACTGGCGTCGAACACCACGGCCTTGAGTTTCGGTCCGTGGCCGGGAATCCAGGCCGTGGCCAGCGAGGCTCGGTGCCGTAGCTGTAGATCGCGTCGGTCAGGCGGTTGGCGAAGGCACTGACGTGTTCCGCCAACGGCCCGCCGCCGATCAGCAGCGCACCTTCTACAGGTCGCAACCGGCCCGCTTGCCAGCGCTCCAGTCTGCTCGGCACCGGCAACCCCAGGGCGCCGACCAGGCGATGGCCAATGGACGAATTGGCGAAGTCGAAATAGCGGTCAGACATGGAACGCGCTCCGAAAGCTGGGGTTCAAAGTGTGGACCATGAATGGCGATCAGTCGTTGGATCCACGAGATAAGGCCTACGCTTGGTTACATTGTAGGAGCGAGCTTGGTCCGGGCGGCGTTCCGACGATGGCGGTGTATCAGCCAACATCGATGTTGCATGTGCTGACCTCTTCGCGAGCAGGCTCGCTCCCACAGGGGTTAGTGTTTACATCAGGTCTTTTGTCAGGAGCTCTTCATGACCCAACTGCGCCGCGTCGCGATCATCGGCGGTAACCGGATTCCCTTCGCCCGCTCCAACGGCCCCTACGCCACGGCCAGTAACCAGCTGATGCTCACCGCCGCCCTCGAAGGCCTGATCGAACGTTACAACCTGCACGGCCAGCGCATCGGCGAAGTGGTCGCCGGGGCGGTGCTCAAGTTGTCGCGGGACATGAACCTCACACGCGAGTGCGTACTGGGTTCGCGACTGTCGCCCGCCACCCCGGCCTATGACATCCAGCAGGCATGCGGCACCGGGCTGGAAGCGGCGTTGCTGGTGGCGAACAAGATTGCCCTGGGCCAGATCGATTGCGGCATCGCCGGTGGCGTGGACACCACCTCGGATGCGCCGATCAGTGTCAGCGAGGGCCTGCGCAAAATCCTCCTGCAAGCCAACCGCGCGAAAACCACCGGCGATAAACTGAAAACCTTCCTGCAATTGCGCCCCAGGCATCTGATCCCCGAATTCCCGCGCAACGGCGAGCCGCGTACCGGGTTGTCCATGGGCCAGCATTGCGAGCTGATGGCCCAGACCTGGAACATCCCTCGCGAAGCACAGGATCAATTGGCGCTGGAGAGCCATCAGAAACTGGCCGCGTCTTACGCCGAGGGCTGGCACAACGACCTGATGACGCCGTTCCTGGGCCTGACCCGCGACAACAACCTGCGCCCGGACTCCACGCTGGAAAAGCTCGCCGCGCTCAAACCGGCATACGAGAAAAGCGCCAAGGGCACCCTGACCGCAGGCAATTCCACACCACTGACCGATGGTGCGTCACTGGTGTTGCTGGGCAGCGAGGAATGGGCCAAGGCACGCGGGTTACCGATTCTGGCCTACTGGCGTGACGGCGAGGCGGCGGCGGTGGATTTCGTCAACGGCGCCGAAGGCTTGTTGATGGCGCCGGTCTACGCCGTGCCGCGTTTGCTGGCGCGCAATGGCCTGACCTTGCAGGACTTTGACTACTACGAAATCCACGAAGCCTTCGCCGCGCAAGTGCTGTGCACCTTGAAGGCCTGGGAAGATCCGGAGTACTGCAAAACCCGTCTTGGTCTCGATGCGGCGCTGGGCTCGATCGATCGCAGCAGGCTCAACGTCAAGGGCAGTTCATTGGCGGCGGGGCATCCGTTTGCCGCCACGGGCGGGCGCATCATCGCCAACCTGGCGAAGTTGCTGGATGCGGCGGGCAAGGGGCGGGGACTGATATCGATCTGTGCGGCGGGCGGGCAGGGGGTGACTGCCATTATCGAGCGCTGAACACAGAACAACTGTGGGAGCAAGCTCGCTCCCACAGGGTTTGGGGGTATGGCGACTAATTAGGTACGAAACCTGCGCACCAACCCGTCCAGCTCATTGGACAACCCGGCCAGACTCTGGGAATCCAGGCGTGCCGAGTTGGCCAGTTCCTCCACCAACTGCGCATCGCCGTGGATCTGGCTGATGTGCCGGTTGATGTCTTCTGCCACCTGATGCTGTTGTTCCGCCGCCGTGGCGATCTGGGTGTTCATGTCGCGGATCACGTCCACCGACTCGCGGATCTGCCCGAAGCTGTTGCGCGCCTCGCCGATGCGTGTCACCGATTGCTGGGACACTTCCAGGCTGGCGTGCATCTGTTGGGTCACCTGGCTGGTGCGTTTGGCCAGGTTGCCCAGCAGCCCGTCGATTTCTGCCGTGGAGTCGGCCGTGCGCTTGGCCAGGGCTCGCACTTCGTCAGCCACCACGGCAAAACCGCGTCCCTGTTCACCGGCCCGGGCCGCTTCGATCGCGGCGTTCAGCGCCAGCAGGTTGGTCTGCTCAGCGATCGAGCGGATGGTCCCCAGGATCGACTGAATGTCATTGCTGTCGCGTTCGAGCTGTTGCATCGACTGGGCCGACTGTTCGATTTCCTGGCTCAGGCGATCCACGCTGTTCACCGCCGCATCGATCTGCTGCTGACCTTCGCGCGCCTGGCGCTGGCCGCTGTCGGCAGACTCCGCCGCCTGGCTGCAAGAGCGCGCGACTTCGTTGGCGGTGGCGACCATTTCGTGGAACGCCGTGGAGACCATGTCCACCGCTTCACGCTGGCGTCCGGCGGCTTCGGCCATGTCGCTGGAGACCTGGGTCGAACTCTTGGACGTGGCGAGGATCTTGCCCGCCGCGCCGCCGATGTTCTGGATCAGGTTGCGAATCGCGGTCAGGAACTGGTTGAACCAGTTGGCCAGTTGCGCGGTTTCATCGTTGCCACGGATTTGCAGGTTCTGGGTCAGGTCGCCTTCGCCTTGGGCGATGCCTTCCAGGCCGCTGGCCACGCTGCGGATCGGGCGCACGATGAGGCTGGCAAAACTGGCGCCGACGATGGCGAAGATGACGGCCAGGACGGCGGCGATGATGGCGATCAACCAGGTCAACTGGGTCGCGGAGCTCATCACGTCGTCCTGTTTGATCAGGCCGATAAAGGTCCAGCCCAGTTGCTCGGACGGCCAGACGTTGGCCATGTAGTGCTCGCCGTTCAGCTCCACTTCCACCAGGCCCTTGCCGGCCTTGGCCAGTTGCGCGTAGCCGTCGCCAAGGCTGTTCAGGGGTTTGAAGTTGTGTTCCGGTTGTTTCGGATCCACCAGGACCATGCCGGTGTTTTCCAGCAGCATCAGGTAGCCGGTTTCACCGAGCTTGATCTGTTTGACGATTTCGGTGAGCTGCTTGAGCGTCACGTCGATGCTGACCACGCCGCCGTTGGTGCCCAGCTTGTTGTCGATGGTGCGCACGGTGCTGACGTAGGTCGCGTCATCCTGGGCCCAGTAATAGGCCTCGGTGCGCAACGGCTTGCCCGGTTTGGCCTGGGCCGCCTTGTACCAGGGGCGCTGGCGCGGGTCGTAGTTGCTCAGCTTCGGATCATCCGGCCACGACACATAACCGCCCGCTGCCGTGCCGAGGATGGCATAGGCGTAGGACGGGTGGCTGTTGCCCAGGTCCTGGAGCAGGGCGAAGACTTTTTTGTCAGTTTCGCCCTGAGGGACGCTCTCGGCGTTGGCGGCCATGTAAGTCTTGAGGCTGTCGTCGGAGTTTCGGATCAGCGGTTGCTTGGCCAGGTAATCAACGTTCTGGCTGATGCCGTCAAAGAACAATTGCATCGCGTTGCTGACCTGACGAATCTCGCGGGCACTGCCGTCGATGAATTCGTCCCTGGCATCACTGCGCAGGTTCAGCACAACGAGGGTGGCGACCAGCACCACGGGCAGGCAGGCGATGATTGCAAACGCCCAGGTCAACTTCTGTTTGATGTTCATCCGCGCTCCAGATTTTCTTGTAGGCCCACGCAGTGCAGATGACTCGCGGTTTATTGGCAGCCGTAAACGTTCTTGGTCAACCCGGATCCTTGAGTGCGGCATCGCTATTGTTGGGGGAGCGATTGTCGGACAAATCACTTTGTCACTAAGGACTTCGGCTGTTGTCGGAGGAAATTGAGGCCTGTTGGGAAAAATCCTACGGAAGGCATGAATTGTGGTGTCAGCGTCTGTCGCAATTGCCCTCAATGCCCCTGCACAACAAGTGACGCAGGCTCGGCTATGATCTGGAACGACCATGGCGGTCGTCGGTTTTACTTGATGAAATCGGTACATTGTGTGCTTCTGCAATGTTCATAAGTCGGCAACCCCTCCCCCCGGTGAGTGGATTGCCGTATAACGAATGACTTTCGCGTGTTTGGTAATAAAGGACCCACAATAAAAGCTGATGAAGACTCCAAAACGCATTGAACCCCTGATCGAGGACGGTCTGGTCGACGAGGTGCTGCGCCCACTCATGAGTGGTAAAGAAGCAGCTGTTTATGTGGTGCGCTGCGGCAACGAGTTGCGTTGCGCGAAGGTCTACAAGGAGGCGAATAAACGCAGTTTCCGTCAGGCGGCCGAGTACCAGGAGGGCCGCAAGGTGCGCAACAGCCGTCAGGCCCGTGCGATGGCCAAGGGCTCCAAGTTTGGCCGCAAGGAAACCGAAGACGCCTGGCAGAATGCCGAAGTGGCGGCGCTGTTCCGTCTGGCCAATGCCGGTGTGCGGGTGCCCAAGCCGTTCGACTTTCTCGAAGGCGTGCTGCTCATGGAACTGGTGGCCGACGAGTACGGTGATGCCGCGCCGCGTCTGAACGATGTGGTGCTGGAGCCGGACCAGGCCCGGGAGTATCACGCGTATCTGATTTCCCAGATCGTGCTGATGCTGTGTACCGGTCTGGTGCACGGCGACTTGTCCGAGTTCAACGTGCTGCTGACGCCGACCGGCCCGGTCATCATCGACCTGCCGCAGGCGGTGGACGCGGCGGGCAACAACCACGCGTTCAGCATGCTGGAGCGGGATGTGGGCAACATGGCGTCCTACTTCGGGCGGTTTGCGCCGGAGTTGAAGAAGACCAAGTACGCCAAGGAAATGTGGGCCTTGTACGAGGCCGGCACCTTGCACCCGGCCAGTGTCCTGACCGGCGAGTTCGCCGACACGGAAGAGCTGGCCGACGTGGGTGGAATCATGCGCGAGATCGAGGCCGCGCGCCTGGATGAAGAGCGCAAGCAAGCCGTACGCGCGGCGGACGATGCTCCGCCGGGCAAGACCGAAGAGCCACCTCCACCGTGGATGCAGTGATCGGTTAAAGAAAAACCCGGCTTCGCAGGCTGTGTGAAAACGCACTGATGGTGGTTCTGGCAAACGCCCCGACATGTTCGGGGCGTTTGCTTTTGTACGGACAGCAGACGAAAAAGGCGTTTCAGCCCATCAACGCCATCAGCTGACGTGCGCCGAGCACGTTGATCGCTCTTTTCAGGTTGTAGGCGTTCACCGCCAAGGCCATCTCGGCTCTCGTGCCTTCTAGTTGTCGCAGCAGGAAGCGAGCGTTGCCAAACAACCACTGCTTTAGGTTTCCGAAGGGATGCTCCACGATGGATCTTCGGCTGACCATCATTTCGGGGTGTGCTTGCATTCGCCGTTCCATTCGCTCGAAAGCCTCTTCGTGCACGTGGCGTGAAATGTATCGGCGTTGGGCGTCGGTGCATTGCGCTCTTAACGGACAGCTTAGGCAGTCACTGACCGCCGCCTGGTAGATACGCCCCTTATTGCTGATCTGTTTAAAAGTCAGCCATTTACCGGTGGGACATTGATAGCGATCCTGCGACGCATCGTAGGTAAATATCGTTCGGTCGAAGAACGCCTGTTCCTTGCCGCAGGAGTTGTTCGACCGAGCCGGCGGTACATAAGCCGTTATGTTTTCATCCTCACAAGCCTGGAACTGCTTGCCATTTGAATAGCCCATATCAGCAGTGACAGTCAGTTCATCTTGCTGCAATTGCTCTTTGGCGGCCTTGGCCATCGGTTCAAGCTGCTTGCGATCATCGCTGTCCTGAGTCACTTCATGATGCAGAATCAGGCAATGCTCGGCATCCACGGCTGTCTGCACGTTGTACCCGACCCGCGGCCCTTTATGCGTGCGCATCATTCGCGCATCGCTTTCGTGGGTATTGAATTGCTCGAGCGCCATTGATTTCATCAGCGCTTGGCACGTCAGGTTTTTGGAATGCCTAATTTCAAGTTGCGCTAAAGCCGTCTTGATCGCGCTACGGTCAACCTTCTCGTCGGCTTCGGTTTTATCCGCTTCATCCAGATCGGCCAGGTACTGGGCAATGCGTTTCTCCAGCTTCTGCTCCTGGTGTTTGAGCCGTTGCAAACTCGTATGGCGCCGCGAGGAAGCAACCGCCTGGAACTTGCTGCCATCAATCGCCACCAAATCACCCGCGATCAAACCCACCGTGCGGCAAAACCGGACGAAGGCCCGGCACGTCGCGATAAAAGCGGGTTTGTTGTCTTTACGGAAGTCGGCGATGGTCTTGAAGTCGGGCTTGAGGCGGTTGATCAGCCACATCACTTCGATGTTGCGCTGGCACTCGGCTTCAAGACGCCGTGATGAACGAATCCGCTGGAAATAACCGTAGAGGTAGAGTTTTAGCTGATCGGCAGGATCATAAGAGGGGCGCCCTGTGCTTTTGGGCAGCGCCTTATCAAAGCCCAGTTGCACCAGATCCAGTTTGGTGACGTACAGGTCAATGACTCGAACGAGGTGATCCTCGGGGATCAACTCTTCCAGCGAGACCGGAAACAGACTGGTCTGACTGCGGGACTGTCCTTGGATGTAGGCCATAACGAAAAATGCTCCGTATCTTTCGACGCGGAGCATTTTCTTTGAACGCTAGGCAGATTGCCAGGTTTTCACACAGTCTGTTCGGCCGGTTTTTTTGTGTGTGCAGATTCAATAATTTTGTCGCCTGACGGTCCGCCTTCGCGGGCAAGCCCGCGAAGGCGTCAGTACATCCAGCATCGATGTTTCAGGTGCGAACCGGTTCAGCGCAACACCCCGACTCAAGATTCTTCAGAATCGGGCAATCCGGCCGATGATCGCCCTGACAATGCTCAACCAGATCCTGCAAGGTATCGCGTAACTCCCCCAACTCACGGATCTTCTGGTTCAACTCATCGATGTGCTGGCGGGCCAACGCTTTCACATCGGCGCTGGCGCGCTGGCGGTCTTGCCAGAGGGTCAGCAACTTGCCGACCTCTTCCAGGGAAAACCCCAGGTCCCGCGAGCGCTTGATGAACGCCAGCGTGTGCAGGTCGTCATCGCCGTATACCCGGTAGCCACTGTCGGTGCGATGGGCCGCCTTGAGCAGGCCGATGGATTCGTAATAACGGATCATCTTTGCGCTCAGGCCACTGTGGCGGGCCGCTTGGCCGATGTTCATCGGTTGTCCTCCAGGTCCTTGGGTTTCCAGGTTTTCAACAGTAACGCATTGCTCACCACGCTGACGCTCGACAATGCCATCGCCGCACCGGCCAGCACTGGATTGAGGAAGCCGAACGCCGCCAGCGGAATGCCGATCAGGTTATAGACGAAGGCCCAGAACAGATTCTGGCGGATTTTTGCGTAGGTCTTGCGGCTAATCTCCAGCGCGGCCGGCACCAGTCGCGGATCGCCGCGCATCAGGGTGATGCCGGCTGCGTGCATGGCGACGTCGGTGCCGCCCCCCATGGCGATGCCGATGTCGGCGGCGGCCAGTGCCGGGGCGTCGTTGATGCCGTCGCCGACCATCGCCACCACGCCGGTTTGTTTCAGTGCGGCGACCGTGGCGGCTTTGTCTGCCGGCAGCACTTCGGCATGTACATCATGGATGCCCAGCGCCTCGGCGACCACCTTGGCGCTGCCGCGATTGTCGCCGGTCAGCAGGTGGCTGCTGATGTTCCGTGCATTCAGTTGTTGCACCGCTTGCAGCGCGCCGGGCTTGAGGGTGTCACCGAAGGCGAAAAGGCCCAGCACCTGTGGTTCGGGGGATTGTTCGATCAGCCAGGACAAGGTCCGGCCTTCGCGTTCCCACGTGATCGCCGAGTCGGCCAACGGCCCGGCTTTCAAACCGCTGTCCTCCAGCAGGCGACGATTGCCTAGAGCCAGGCGACGCCCTTCGAGGTTGCCGGCGATGCCGCGGCCGGTCAGGGACTGGCTGTCGCTGACATCGGCCACCTTCAGTCCACGCTCGGTACAGGCATCCAGAACAGCCTTGGCCAGCGGATGCTCACTGCCGCGTTGCAGGGCGCCGGCCAATTGCAGGAGGCTCGCCTCATCACCGTCGATGGCACTCAGATGCGCAATGCGCGGGGCGCCGGAGGTCAGGGTGCCGGTCTTGTCGAATACCACCGCGCTGACTTCATGGGCACGCTCCAGTGCTTCGGCGTCCTTGATCAGAATCCCGTAGCGTGCCGCCACGCCGGTGCCGGCCATGATCGCGGTCGGCGTGGCCAGGCCCAGGGCGCACGGGCAGGCGATCACCAGCACTGCCACGGCGTTGATCAGCGCGGTTTCCATCGGCGCGCCATACAGCCACCAGCCGATCAGGGTAGCCAGGGCAATCAGCAGTACAGCGGGTACGAACACCTGGCTGACTTTATCTACCAGTTTCTGGATCGGCGCTTTTGCAGCCTGAGCGTCTTCCACCAGACGGATGATCCGCGCCAGCACGGTTTCCGCACCGAGGGCCTGGGTACGCACCAGCAGCCGACCTTCACCGTTGATCGCGCCACCGGTGACTTTGTCGCCGGGCTGCTTGGGCACCGGCAGGCTCTCGCCACTGATCAGGGCTTCGTCGGCGTGGCTCTGGCCTTCAACCACTTCGCCGTCCACCGGGAAGCGTTCGCCGGGTTTGACCATCACCAGGTCATTGAGACGCAGGGCGCTGATGGCGACGTCTTGCTCGTGGCCACCGATCACCCGAATCGCCCGTTCCGGGCGCAAGGCTTCGAGGGCGCGGATGGCGCTGGCGGTCTGGCGCTTGGCGCGGCTTTCCAGGTACTTGCCCAACAGCACCAGGGCAATCACCACCGCCGAGGCTTCGAAATACAGATGCGGCATGCGCCCGGCGGCGGTGGCCCATTCGTACAGGCTCAAGCCATAACCGGCGCTGGTGCCCAGGGCGACCAGCAAATCCATGTTGCCGGCCCCGGCGCGCACGGCTTTCCACGCGGCGATGTAAAACCGTGCACCGAAGATGAATTGCACCGGCGTGGCCAAGGCAAATTGCACCCAGGCCGGGAGCATCCAGTGCACGCCGAATGGCTGTAGCAGCATCGGCAATACCAGCGGCAAGGCGAGGGCGATGGCAATGATCAAGGCTTGGCGTTCGCGGTGCAGGCGCTGTTGCTGATTGTCGGTTGGCGGGTGTTCGGCTTCCCATACGCTGGCGCTGTAGCCAGCCTTGGTCACCGCGGCGATCAAGGTTTGCGGATCGACCTGGCCGAGCAGTTCAAGGTGGGCGCGTTCGTTGGCCAGATTGACGCTGACGCTTTTAACTCCGGCTACCTTGCCCAGCGCACGCTCGACGCGACCGACGCAGGACGCGCAGGTCATGCCGTCGATGCTCAATTCCAGGCTCTGTTGCGGCACGCTGTAGCCGGCCTTGGCCACGGCATCCATCAAGGCCGGCAAGCTGTCGCTGGGTGCCTGGACCCGCGCCTGTTCAGTGGCGAGGTTGACGCTGACGGCACTGGCTCCAATGACTTTGCTCAAGGCGCGCTCGACCCGCCCGGCGCAACTGGCGCAGGTCATGCCGGCAATCGGCAGGTCGAACGTGGTGGATTCGGACATCGGTCGCACTCCCTGTAGTAGATGACCACAGGATCAACCTTGCCATGCTGGCAAGGTCAAGTGCCATGTTTCAGATCAAGCAGCCGATCAGTAGCCGAGACCGGCGCGCTTGAGGTACATCCCTTCCTGCGTCATAGCGATCCGGTACTTGAGCACATCGCCGGCCTTGAGCTGGATATCCTGCGAACCCGGAGCGAGCATGCCCGGATTGCAACCCGGGACCTGGCCCGGCAGCAGTTTCAGGCGCAGCGAGACGATGCCCTGCGGCAGGTTGAACGAGGTGCTCTGTTCCTGGAACAGCCGCGCCGCCAGTTGATCCTGGATGTACACACCAATCTCGCAACTGGTCGCGACTTCCAGGCGCTCGCGGGAAATGATCAGCACGCCATAATCCTGACCGGCAGCATTGACCGAAGGCACGGCGGCGAAAAGGCTGAGAAAGCCAAACAGGCTGAAAACTGACCAGCGCATGGCTGAATCTCCTGAGTTCGAGTCATTGATGGACGCAGCTTGGCCGAGCGTCGCGCCGATTGCCAGCCCGGCAGCTAGCTTCAGAACTTGACCTTGCCATGGTGGCAAGCTCGAAACTCGGTTCAAACCTCGGAAAAGGAGTCATCCCATGCAAGTGTTCAACGTTGAAGGCATGTCTTGTGGCCACTGCGTCAAGGCCATCACTCAGGCGGTCCAGGCCAAAGACCCGGCGGCCAGCGTGCGGGTCGATCTGGCGGCCAGGGAGGTCGGTGTCGAAAGTGCGCTGACCGCCCAGCAAGTGATCGAGGCGATCAGCGAAGAGGGTTACGGCGTCAAACTGGCCTGAATTTGATAGTTAGCGAGCTACCGGAATGTTCAAGGCGTCCATGCGCGGCTAGACTGTCGGGCTGCCGACTTCTGCCCCCCTGGATGCCTGATGAACTTCCGTACCATTCTGATTCTCGGCGCCTTGAGCGCTTTCGGTCCGCTGGCGATCGATTTCTACCTGCCGGCCTTCCCGGCTATGGCCCTGGCTTTCGGGACGGACGAAAATCACGTTCAGATGACGTTGGCGGCGTACTTCCTCGGCTTGTCCATCGGTCAGTTGGCCTATGGCCCGGTGGCGGATCGTTTCGGGCGACGCATTCCGTTGCTCACCGGTGTCGGCCTGTTCACCGCTGCCTCCGTGGCGTGCGCTTATGCGCCGAACCTGGAGTGGCTGATCGGCGCGCGTTTCATCCAGGCGTTGGGCGGTTGCGCGGGGATGGTGATTTCCCGGGCGGTGGTAAGCGACAAATGTGATGCGGTGGGTTCGGCGAAAGTCTTTTCGCAGTTGATGCTGGTGATGGGGCTTGCCCCGATCCTCGCGCCATTGCTGGGTGGGTTGTTGGTCAACACGACAGGCTGGCAGTCGATCTTCCTGGCCTTGACCGGTTTCAGTGCGCTGGCAGGGCTGGCGGTGGCAACGGGATTGCCGGAAAGCTTGCCGGCCCACATACCGCGTCAACCGCTGTCGGGTGCGCTGCGTCAGTACGGTCGGTTGCTGGCCGACCCGATATTTCTTGGCCATGCCTTGACCGGGGGCATCGCCATCGCCGGGATGTTTGCCTACATCGCCGGTTCACCCTTCATCATCATCAAGCTCTACGGCGTTCCGGCCGAGCATTTCGGCTGGCTGTTCGGCACCAATGCGGCGGGTTTCATTCTGGTGGCGCAGGTCAATGCGCGGTTACTGGCCAAACGTGGCCCGACGTTCTTGCTGGCGCGTGCGGTGTGGGTTTATCTGGCGGCCGGTTTGACCCTGCTCGCTGTCAGCTCTCTGCACACGGCACACCTGTGGCCGCTGCTGATTCCATTGTTCATCTGTATCGCCAGCCTCGGTTGCATCAGTCCCAACGCCGCGGCCTGCGCGATGAGCGGGCAGGGTGCACGGGCCGGCAGCGCGTCGGCGCTGCTCGGTTGCCTGCAATTCAGCGTGGCTGCCGGCGCCTCTGCGCTGGTGGGCGTATTGCACGACGGCAGCGCCGTGCCAATGGCCATGGTCATCAGCCTGTGTGGAATTCTGGTGGTGAGCGCAGCGGTGCTCACCCGGCGTTTGCAAAATGCCCGGGCGCTGGCGCAAGCCCAGGTTTGAGGCCGGAGTCAGCCGGCTGCACGCTGCGGGAGGAGGACGGGAATCTGATGAGGGGCCTGGATGCGGGCTTCAAGGGTACGCGTGAAGGCGCGAGCTTCTGCTTCGCTGCGGAACGTCACAGCATGTTGGTCTAAGCGAACTTGCCACTGGGACTTTGCCAGTTCTTTTATCAGGATCTTCATAGCCGAACTCCTCTCGCAAAAGATGTCTCGTAAAAGATGTCTCGTAAAAGACGTTACGCAAAAGAATGCCTCGCAGGAGATTCGATTGTAGTCCCGTATACGGTCACCATTGTGACAAGGATCAACTGTCGGACTGACGGTTTGTAACTGAAAAAAACACGGCTTTTACGAGGGCGCCACAGAGGCTGTCTGCGACCGGGATTGCCCGGTCGCAGTCGGAAAACAGCAGAAGGCGATGAAATCAGCGGCGGTTTTTTTCAGCGCTTCAGAACCCTTCCAGCACAATCTTGCCCTTGGCCTTGCCGCTTTCCAGCAGGGCATGGGCACGGCGCAAATTGGCCGCGTTGATCGTGCCGAAGTGTTCGCCCACCGTGGTTTTCAGTGTCCCGGCATCGATCAGCCAAGCGATGCGATTGAGCAGGTTGTGTTGCTCGATCATGTCCGCGGTTTCAAACAGCGAACGGGTGTACATGAACTCCCAGTGCAGTGACAGGCTCTTGCGTTTGAGCTTGGTCACGTCCAGCGACTTGGGGTCATCGATCAGCGCCAGTTTGCCTTGGGGTGCCAATGCCTCGATCAATTGGTCCAGGTGCTGGTCGGTTTGCGTCAGGCTGGCGACGTGGGTGACCTGATCTACACCGGCACGCTTGAGTGCTTCGCTCAGTGGCTGGCCATGGTCGATCACCAGGTCGGCGCCCAACTCTTTCACCCAGCTTTGGGTTTGCGCACGCGAAGCGCTGCCGATGACTTTCAGGGCCGTCAGTTGGTGAGCCAGCTGCGTAAGCATCGAGCCCACGCCACCCGCCGCGCCGACGATCAACAGGCTCTGGCCTTCAGCGGTTTTGCCTTCGCGTACCTGCAGGCGCTCGAACAACAGCTCCCACGCCGTGATCGCGGTGAGCGGCAGGGCAGCGGCCTCGGCGAAACCCAGGGTCTTTGGCATGTTGCCGACGATGCGCTCGTCCACCACATGCAACTCGCTGTTGCCGCCCGCACGCGCGATGGAGCCGGCGTAATACACCTTGTCGCCGGCCTGGAACAGCGTCACCTCACTGCCCACCGCCTTGACCACACCGGCCACATCCCAACCCAACACCTTGGCCGCGCCACCTTCGGGCTGGACGTTCTGGCGCACCTTGGTGTCCACCGGATTGACCGAGATGGCTTTGACTTCCACCAGCAAGTCGCGAGGACCGGCGGTCGGCTCTGGCAGCTCGATGTCTTGCAGGGCTTTGTCGTCACTGATCGGCAAAGAGGCGTAGTAGGCAATGGCTTTCATGGGCGGCTCCTGAACACTAATTAAAGAAGAGATTCGATGAGGCAGATGATTGGCTATTTTTCCTGAAGATAAAACCGGCTAAAAGAGCAGTCTCTTTCAATATTTTTTTGATAATCGGTGCTCTGATGCTGCGTTTCGATGACTTGCAGTTGTTTGTCCGGGCGGCGGACCTGGGCAGTCTGTCCGCCGCCGCGCGGGGCATGGACATGTCGGCGGCGGTGGCCAGTGCGGCGCTCAAGCGCATCGAACAGCAACTCGGCGCCCGATTGTTGGCCCGTTCGACCCGCAGCCTGCGCCTGACCGCCGAAGGCGAGGGCTTTCTCGAATACGCCCGCGCGGCCCTGAGCAATCTTGACGAGGGCCGGCGATTGCTGGCCAGTGGTCAGGACCAGGTCAGCGGGTTGCTGCAACTGTCGGCGCCATCGGACTTTGGCCGCAACCTGCTGCTGCCCTGGCTCGACGAGTTTCAACGCGAGCACCCGAAACTCACCGTGCGTCTGCTGCTGGGGGACCGCATCGCCGACCTGTTTCGCCAACCGGTGGACATTGCCCTGCGCTACGGTGAGCCGGAGGACTCCAGCCTGGTGGCGCTGCCCATCGCACCGCAGAACCGCCGGGTGCTGTGCGCCGCTCCCGGCTATCTGGCCCGGCATGGCGAGCCGCGGCATCTGGAGCAACTGGCACAGCACAATTGCCTGTTGTACATGCTCGGCAGCCGGGTCCACGATCACTGGAGTTTTCACGACGGCAAACGCGAAGTCAGCCTGACCGTCAGCGGCGATCGTTTCAGTGACGATGCCGATGTCGTGCGCCTTTGGGCCGTGGCAGGAGCCGGGATCGCTTACAAGTCCTGGCTCGATGTGGCCGCCGATGTACTGGCCGGCCGCTTGAAGGTGCTGATGCCGGAGCTGCTCTGTGAGCGCGCACCGTTGAATCTGTTGTGCGCCCATCGCGCACAATTGAGTAAGCCGGTGAACCTGTTGCGTGAAATACTTGCCAGCCGTTGCGCCCTTTTGAGCAGTCAATTTCCAGGCTTTGCGGAAATCGATCATTAGTCGCATGAAAAAAGAGAAATTTCCCTCAGGAACGATCACCACCTATGCCGGGCGGAGGAAAGGATCCGCCGACCAACCCGCATATACTAGCGCCCTCATCATGTAAGTAGCGTCGATCCCCAATGGCGGGTCCACGTTCGAGTCGGCCCGGCTGCACGGTCATCCTTCTGGCCTTCGCAGCATCGGTCAGGCAGCGCTAATGAGTGAGCAAGGCGTTGCCGGGCTTATGGCAGTTTCCACGGATTGGCCGACGACACATTACTGGTCAAGATTTCTCTGGACAGTAGACGAAACGATTCAACAGGGAGTGAATACATGGAACATGCACCTTGCATCAGCCAGATCGCCACATTGCTGGCTGACCCAAAGCGCAGCGCAATGATGTGGGCCTTGATGGATGGTTCGGCGCGAACAACCGAAGAGTTGGCATTGCTGGCCAGCCTGTCACCGTCTTCGGCCAGTGCACACCTGGGACGTTTGTCCGCCGGAGGTCTGCTGAGGGTTGAAAACCGCGGCCGCAAACGCTTCTTCCGTCTGGCCGCTCCCGAGGTCGGGGCGGCAATCGAAGCACTGGCCAGCGCGACCTTCGCCAGCGCACCCCAGGATATTCCGGACGTATTCAAGCGCAATGCACCTCTCGCCAAACCCCGGGCGGTGCGTTCGTCATTGTTGAGTGCCCGACTGTGCGACGATCACTTGGGGGGCACCCTGTCCGCCGATCTGTATCAGCGACTGCTGGAGGCAGGCTGGATCGAACACTTTGATCAGCGGGTCACGGTCACGCTCAAGGGCGCGACGGAGTTGGCGGCACGGGGCGTGTTCATCCAGGCGCTGGCCCATCACAACGGCAGGGTTGCCTGCGCCTGCCCTGACTGGAGCGAAAGACGCCCGCACTTGGGCGGCTCGCTGGGCGCGGCACTGTTGCAGCTGTTCATGCAGTCGGGGTGGCTGAGCCTGCCCAATGATTCCCGAGCCTTGCAGGTGACGGCCTCGGGGCAACGCGAAATTCATCGCTTTGCCCAGGAGAGCGAGTTGGAAATGGCGCTGTAGGAGCCGGCTTGCCGGCGATGGCGGCCTCCCAACCAGCATCAATACTGGAGGTGATGGCCTTATCGCTGGCAAGCCAGCTCCTACAAGGATTTGCGTTTGACTTCAGGGCTTCACCAACCGCGCATCGAGGCTGTTCTGCGCCAGGCGTTTGGCCTGATCCTGGGTCATGCCCAGGTGGGTGTGCAGCGCATGGAAGTTCTCGGTGACATAACCGCCGAAGTACGCCGGGTCATCGGAGTTCACGGTCACTTTCACGCCGCGTTCCAGCATGTCGAGAATGTTGTGCTGCGACATGTGATCGAACACGCAAAGCTTGGTGTTCGACAACGGGCACACGGTCAGCGGGATCTGCTCGTCGATGATTCGCTGCATCAGGCGCTCGTCTTCGATGGCGCGCACGCCATGGTCGATGCGCTGGATTTTCAGCAGGTCGATGGCTTCCCAGATGTACTCGGGCGGGCCTTCTTCACCGGCGTGGGCGACGGTCAGGAAGCCTTCGTGACGGGCACGGTCGAACACGCGCTGGAACTTGCTTGGCGGGTGGCCCATTTCGGAGCTGTCCAGGCCCACGGCGACGAACGCATCGCGGAACGGCAGCGCCTGGTCGAGGGTTTTCTGCGCTTGGTCTTCACTCAGATGGCGCAGGAAGCTCAGGATCAAACCACTGGTGATGCCCAGTTGCTGCTCGCCATCCTTCAGCGCGGCGGCGATGCCGTTGAGCACCACTTCGAACGGAATGCCACGGTCGGTGTGGGTCTGCGGGTCGAAGAACGGTTCGGTGTGAATCACGTTCTGCTCTTTGCAACGCAACAGGTACGCCCAGGTCAGGTCATAGAAATCCTGGGACGTGCGCAGCACATCGGCCCCCCGGTAATACAGGTCGAGGAACTCCTGCAGGTTGTTGAAGGCATACGCCTTGCGCAAGGTTTCGACGTCGTTCCATGGCAAGACAATCTTGTTGCGCTCGGCCAGGGCGAACAACAGCTCGGGTTCCAGCGAGCCTTCCAGGTGCAGGTGCAATTCTGCCTTGGGCAGGGCGTTCAGCCAGTCGTACATAATTCTTTTCTCATCAGGTGCAATGGTCGCCATTCTACAGAGGGTTGCCGCAACAATTGGTAAAACCTGACCAGGCGGTTCATCACACCGCTTCCAGTTCCCGTCGATAAGCGTAGGTATCGGCGAAGCGCGAGAGCAGGAACTCGGCGCAGGTGGTGGCCGGGTATTTCGCCGGGTGCAATGCATCCTGACAGCCGGGCAGGCATTCGATGGGGGTGTCCGGGTGCGGCTCGGCGAAGAACGGCATCGAATAACGATCCACACCCAGGGGGCTGATAACCCGGTGCGGCGTCGACAGGTAACGGTCGTTGCTCCAGCGCGCCATCATGTCGCCGAGGTTGACCACGAACGTACCTTCGATCGGCGGCGCGTCGATCCATTCGCCTTTGACGTTGCGGACCTGCAAGCCACCGGCGGCGTCCTGATAGAGCAGGGTGATGCAACCGTAATCGGTGTGCGCCCCGGCACCTTGCTGCTCTTCGGAGCTGGCGGTGTGGCGTGGCGGGTAATGGATCATCCGCAGCACGCTGACCGGATCATTGAAGCGTGTGTCGAAGAAATCGCGTTCAATTCCCAGCGCGATGGTCATGGCCCGCAACAGCGTTTGCGCGAGGGCTTGCATGTCGACGTAGTGCTGTTCCATCAACGCTTCCCAGCCGGGGATGGACGGATGGCGATTGGGGCCGCGCAAGGGTTTTTCCGCCAGTACGTCAGGGTGCTCGGCCGGCAGGTGCAGGCCCATGTCGAAGGTTTCTTTGAGGTCGCTGGGTTTGCCCGGGTCCAATTGCTCGGTGGCAATGGCGCCGTAGCCGCGATGGTGATGGGTCTGGGTGATGTCGATCTTGAGCTTTTCGGCGGTGGGTTGGGCGAAGAAGCGCTTGGCGCTGTCGAGCAGTTCGTCGATTCGCGCAGTGCTGATCGGGTGGCCCTTGATGTAGAAAAATCCCCACTCGCGGCAGGCGAGGTCGATTTGATTGGCGACAGTTTGCCAGGCACGCTGGTCATCGCTGTAGAGCGGGGTGATGTCGATGATGGGGAGGCTGTTCATACGCAATCCTTGAACGCGATGAAGATCACATGTGGGAGCGAGCCTGCTCGCGAATGCGGTGTGTCAGCCAACATCAATGTTGAGTGTACAGACGCCTTCGCGAGCAGGCTCGCTCCCACCGGGTTTTGTGTTCTGGCTGAAGCATTACTTCGGAATCTCGGCCTTCATGCCTTCCACGTAGTAATTCATCGACGCCAGTTCCGCCGTGGTCGCGCTCGCGCCCGCCGGGATTTTCTCGACCCCGACCTGATCCTTGATCGGCCCGGTGAACAGTTGCAGCGCACCGCTCTTGATGTCGGCGATGAGCTGCTCGGCTTTGCTCTTCACCGTTGCAGGCACCAGGTCGCTGATCGGCAGTTCAACGGTGCCTTCCTTCAAACCGCCCCAGTAGTCCTGGGATTTCCAGTCATGGTCGATCACGCTTTGGGTTGCCTGAACGTAGTGCGGGCCCCAGTCATTGACGATGGAGGTCAGTACCGCTTTCGGTCCGAAGTGCGCCATGTCCGAAGCGTAGCCCACGGCATACACGCCGCGACGTTCGGCGGCCTGGATCGGCGCGGGGCTATCGGTGTGCTGGAACACCACGTCCACGCCCTGGTCGATCAGCGCGTTGGCGGCATCCGCTTCCTTGCCCGGATCGAACCATGAGTTGACCCACACCACCTTGATCTCGGTGCCGGGGTTGTACTTGTTCAGGGCCAGCTGGATGGCGTTGATGTCGCGGATCACTTCCGGGATCGGGAACGAGGCGACGTAGCCGACCTTCTTGGTCTTGGTCATCTTCGCCGCAAGGAAGCCGCCGACGTAGCGACCCTCGTATGTGCGCGCCAGGTAAGTGCCGAGGTTCTTGTCCTGCTTGTAGCCGGTGGCGTGTTCGAAGGTCACCTTGGGAAACTGCTTGGCGACTTTCACGGTCGGGTTCATGTAGCCGAAGGAGGTGGTGAAGATCAGGTCGTATTTATCCTTGGCCATGTTGCGGATCACCCGCTCGGCGTCGGCACCTTCGGCGACGTTTTCCACGTAGTTGGTGGTGATCTGCGAGCCGAATTTTTCCGCGAGTTCCTTGCGCCCCTGTTCATGCTGATACGTCCAGCCGTGGTCACCGATCGGGCCGATATAGACGAAGCCGACTTTCAGCGGATCGGCGGCTACGGCGGTCAGGCTGGCGCTCAAACCGATGGCCGCCGCAACGGCGCAAAGCAGCTTCTTCAACGGACGGTTGTGCATGAATTGGAACTCCATTTTGTTGTGAGGTTGGCTGGGCTCTCTGGCTTGCACAGGGCAATGCAAATTGCTGACCAACAAGACAACAAAACATGAATCCGCGGTGATGCTATCGCGAGCAGGCTCGCGACAGGTCCTTGAAGTCCGATAACAGTGCATGTCCTTGCACAGTTGCCATCCACTGGTGCGCCAATCCAGATGGTCATGACCCTCCACAAAACCAATGTGGGAGCGAGCAGGCTCGCTCCCACAGTTTTAATCGGTGTTGTATCAGGTCCCGGCGATCAGTTGCCGCGCCGCCTGGCTGTGATCAGCAATCAATCCCTTCAGGTCCAGCCCTTCGACCTGCCCATCGATCACCCGCCACTTGCCGCCGACCATCACCCGGTCCGCGCGATCGGCGCCGCACAGCAACAATGCCGAGACAGGATCATGGCTACCGGAGAAGCGCAATTCATCCAGCTTGAACATCGCCAGGTCAGCCTGCTTGCCCACTGCCAACTCGCCGATATCGGTACGGCCCAGCAGGCTCGCCGAACCTTTGGTCGCCCAGCCCAACACGCGCTCCGGGGTGATCTTCTCGGCGCCGTAACGCAGGCGCTGGATGTACAGGGCCTGACGCGCTTCGAGCATCATGTTCGAGGCATCGTTGGACGCCGAACCGTCCACGCCCAAACCAAGCAAGGCACCGGCATCGGTCAACTCGATGCTCGGGCAGATACCCGAGGCCAGGCGCATGTTCGAACTCGGACAATGGCAAATGCCGGTGCCGGCGGCGCCGAGGCGGGCGATCTCGTCCGGGTTGAAATGGATGCCATGGGCCAGCCAGGTACGGGGGCCGAGCCAGCCGACACTGTCCAGATAGTCCACAGTACGCAGGCCGAAGCGTTGCAGGCAGAAATCCTCTTCGTCGAGGGTTTCTGCCAGGTGGGTGTGCAGGCGCACGTCGAGTTTGTTCGCCAGTTCGGCACTGGCCGACATGATTTCCGGGGTCACCGAGAACGGCGAGCACGGTGCCAGGGCGATCTGGATTTGCGCGCCGTCACCACGTTCGTGGTACTCGGCAATCAGGCGCTGGCTGTCGGCGAGGATCACTTCGCCTTCCTGCACGGTCTGTTGCGGCGGCAGGCCACCGTCCTTTTCACCGAGGCTCATGGAACCGCGGGTGAGCATGGCGCGCATACCCAGTTCGCGAACGCTCTCGACCTGCACGTCGATCGCGTTTTCCAGACCTTCCGGGAACAGGTAGTGGTGGTCGGCCGCGGTGGTGCAACCGGACAGCAGCAATTCAGCCAACGCGACCTTGGTGGCGAGGGCGAGTTTTTCCGGGGTCAGGCGAGCCCAGACCGGGTACAGGGTTTTCAGCCACGGGAACAGTGGCTGATTGACCACCGGCGCCCAGGCGCGGGTCAGGGTTTGATAGAAGTGGTGATGGGTGTTGATCAGGCCCGGCAGGATCACATGCTCGCGGGCATCGAACACTTCATTGCATGGGGCGGACGGTTGTTGACCGGTGCCGAGTACTTCGACGATCAAACCGTCTTGCAGCACCAGGCCGCCACGAGCATCGAGACCGTTGGAGGTGAAAATGGCGAGGGGATTTTTTAACCAGGTACGGGTCGCAGGCATGTTGGCCGGCTCCTCTGAAAGTTGGGTTCAGGGTTGCCAGCTCAGTGTTGCCCTGTCTGCTGATCCAGGTTCGCCGGGGAGGCGAGGTGCGCAGTGTCGATCAAAACGCTCTGGCGGGCAAGCCCGGCCCGACAGAACAACTCAAGACTCTGTAGGAGCGAGCCTGCTCGCTCCTACAGTGGGCGGCGGTGATTACCAGGGAATGGTTTCTCCCCGGTAATTGATGAAGTAATGCCCACCCTTGCCGGCATACGCATTCACCTGATCGACCAGGCCACGGGTGCTGGTTTCCACGTCGATGTCCGCGCCTTCACCACCCATGTCGGTTTTCACCCAGCCCGGGTGCAGCGACAACACGGTGAGCCCGGTTTCGCCCAACTGAGTGACGAAGCTGTTGGTCATGGAATTCAGCGCCGCCTTGCTGGCCTTGTACAGTGCCAGTTCCGGCGCATCGGGCATGGTCACGCTGCCCAGCACTGAGCTCATGAACGCCAGCACGCCGGTGTCCGGGCGCAGTTGCTCGACAAAACGCTGGGCCAGGTTAATCGGCGCCACGGCGTTGGTGAAAAACAGCTGACCGACTTCGGCCATTGTCGCGCCGCCGTTTGGCGTCTGGACCTCCGGCCCCTTGACCCCGGCATTGACGAACAACAGGTCAAACACATCACCCTCGAGTTGTTGGCTCAGGGCGGACACCGCCTGCTGATCGTCCATGTCGAGCTTTTCGATCCGCACATTGCCCAGGGCCTGCAAGGCTTCGGCTTTTTGCGGATCGCGCACGGTGGCGGTGACTTGCCAGCCATCGGCCAGCAGGGTTTTCACCAGCCCGAGGCCAAGCCCCCGGGAGGCGCCGATGATGAGTGCGGTTTTTGCCTTGGACATGAGTGGCTTCCTTGAAAGTTCAGGATCGTGGATTCAATGGACACTGTTGCACGAGCCGTTGTTGCAACTCATCGCGCAGCGCGCCGAGTTCGGCCATGCGGGCTTCGATCAGTTTGAGTTTGTCTTGCAGCAGTTGCGTGACGGCGCTGTCCGGATCGGGCGACTGCCAGATTGTAGCGACGCTGTTGCCGATCTCGCCGAGGGTAAAGCCCAGTCGTTGAGCCGTCTTGATGTACTGCACCAGTTGCACCATGTCTGGCGGATAGTCGCGATACCCGTTGGCGCTGCGTTGCGCGGCGATCAACCCGCGCTGCTCGTAGAAGCGCAGCGTGTCGCGGCTGACGGCGCTGGCCTGGGCTAATTCACCGATGCGCATCATCACGTCTCGAGGGGGCTTGACCTTGGAGCATACTCCAGGCTTTAGCCTTGTTGCTCCCTGAATTGATGGAGCAATGTCGATGTGGACTACAACGCAATATCGCCGGTTGGTGCAAGGCAGTGCCTGGTACGACCTGATCGTGACGGTCGCGTTTGTCACGCCGTGGAGTTTTGCGGCGTTGCATGGGCTTTTGACGGGGGTGAGTCAGGCGTTGAGTTTGCCCGGTGAGCTGCCACCGTTCGAACCGGTGCACATGTTGATGGCGAATCTGCTGGGCTCGATTGTCTGCGTATGGGCGGTGCTGCGGATTCGTGATCCGCAGCAGGTTTATGGGCGGTATGACGCCGTGGCCAGATTCCTGTTCTCGGCCTGGCAGGCTTATGCCCTGATCCATGGCGCGAGTTCGCTGCTGGTGGTTTTTCTGGTGTTTGAATTGGCGTGGGGTGTGGCTCAGGTGTTGCCTGTTCGGACGCCTTCGCGAGCAAGCCCGCTCCCACAGTTGACCGAGTTCACACCCATCCAATGTGGGAGCGGGCTTGCTCGCGAAGAGGCCCGCCCAAACAACCACTAATGCCCGGCCTGCCACGGCTGCCCCAACGACACCGGCGCATACAACCGAGTGCGCAGCGCATCCCGCGACAGTAGCACCAGCACCACAATGGTCGCGACATACGGCAGCATCGCCAGCAAACTGGACGGAATCGCCAGTCCCAACCCCTGCGCCACCAGGTGCAGGATGCTGGCGAGCCCGAACAGGTACGCGCCGAGCAGCAGGCGCCACACCCGCCAACTGGCGAACACCACCAGCGCCAGGGCAATCCAGCCGCGCCCGGCGCTCATGTTCTCCGCCCACATCGGTGTGTAGGCCAGGGACAGATATGCTCCGGCCAACCCTGCCATCGCACCGCCGAACAACACCGCCAGGGTCCGCACAGCCAACACCGGTAAGCCCATGGCGCTGGCTGCATCCGGGTTTTCCCCGACCGCCTGAATGATCAGCCCGACGCGGCTTTTCAGAATCACCCAGGCCACCAGTGCAAACAGTGCGAACGACAGATACACCAACAGGTCCTGGGCAAACAGCATCCGCCCGATCAGCGGGATTTCACTCAAATACGGAATCGACATCGGCTCGAACCCCGCCAGCGGCTTGCCGACCCACGCCGCACCGACAAAGGTCGACAGACCCACGCCGAAAATCGTCAGGGCCAGACCGGTGGCCACCTGATTGGCGTTGAACACCAGCGCCACCAGGGCAAACAGCGACGACAACAGCATCCCGGCGAGCATCGCCAGCAACACGCCGAGCCACAGGTGGCCGGTGTTGAATGCGACGATGAAACCGATCACCGCGCCAAACAGCATCATGCCTTCCTGGCCGAGGTTGAGGACGCCGCTTTTCTCGCAGATCAGTTCCCCCAACGCCACCAGCAGCAACGGCGTGCCGCAGCGGACCATGGCATAGAAAATATTGCTCAGCAGATCGATATCCATCACAACGCTCCTGCTTGTACGGCGGTGGCTTGGGCGCGGCGGGTCCAGCGCAGGTTCAAGCGCGGTCGGTAGAGAATCAGCACATCACTGGCCAGCAGGAAAAACAGCATCATGCCCTGGAACAATTGGGTGATCGCTTGCGGCAGGTTCAGGCTCATTTGTGCGCTTTCTCCGCCGATGTACAGCAGCGCCATCAACAGGCTGGAAAACAGGATGCCGACAGGATTCAAGCGGCCGAGAAATGCCACGGTGATCGCCGCATAGCCGTAGCCCGGCGAGACCTGCGGCACCAGCTGGCCGATGGGGCCAGTGACTTCGCACACACCAGCCAGCCCCGCCAGGCCGCCGCTGATCAACAGTGCGAGCCAGATCAGGCGCTTCTCGCGAAAGCCGACGAAACCGGCGGCACGCTTGTCCAGCCCGAGCACCTTGATCTGGAAACCGACAAAGCTTTTCTGCAACAACACCCACACGGTCACCAACGCGAGCAGGGCGAAATAAACCCCGGCGTGAACCCGGCCATCGTCCATCAGCAGCGGCAGGCGGCTGGCATCACCGAACATCGCTGACTCGGGGAAGTTGAACCCGGCGGGATCTTTCAAAGGGCCGTGAACGCAGAACAGCAGCAGGTTCAGTGCTATGTAGTTGAGCATGATGCTGGTCAGGATCTCATTGGCGTTGAAGCGCGTGCGCAACCACGCCGTCAGGCCGGCCCACGCGGCGCCCGCCAGAGTGCCTGTGAGCAGGATCAGCACCAGCGCCCAGCGGCTTTGCATATCGATGATGTTCACCGCCAGCGCACTGCCGGCCAGCGCACCGAGCAGCAGTTGACCTTCGGCACCGATGTTCCAGATGCGCGCCTGATAGGCGACCGCCAGGCCCAATGCGCAGAGCAGAATCGGCAGGGCTTTGACCAGCAATTCGGAGACGCCATACAGGTCGCTGACAGGCGCGATCAGCAAGGTGTGTAAGGTCAGCAGCGGGTCGTGCCCGAGCGCGATAAACAACAAGGATCCACAGCCCAGGGTCAGTGCAGCCGCCAGCAACGGCGAGCACCACAGCATCAGGCGCGATTGCTGGCCGCGGGGTTCAAGAGAAAGCAGCATGTGACACTCCGTTAACGCGTGGCGAATGCGAGTGATTGAGGGGCGCCGAACTGGCCGGCCATCCAGCCGCCGACATCGCTCAGGCGCGTGTCGACGGTGGCGTGGAGCGCTGACAGCCGACCGCCGCACAAGGCGCCGAGGCGGTCGCTGATCTGGTACAGTTCGTCGAGGTCTTCGGAAATCACCAGGATCGCCGCGCCGGCATCGCGCAAGGCAATCAAGGCGCGGTGAATGGTGGCGGCCGCGCCGACGTCCACGCCCCAGGTCGGGTGTGCGGCGACCAGCAGTTTTGGTTGCTGAAGGATTTCCCGGCCGAGAATGAATTTCTGCAAGTTGCCGCCGGACAGGCTGCGGGCCGGCGCCTGGCTATCGGGCGTCTTGACCCCGAAACGGTGGATGATTTCCTCGGCCAGTGCTTCGACTTTGCCGCGCTGGATCAGGCCGTTACTCACCAGTCCTTGCTGGAAAGCGGTCAGCAGCGCGTTGTCCGCCAGGCTCAGCTCCGGCACCGCACCATGACCCAGGCGTTCGGCGGGAACGAACGCCAGGCCGAGTTGGCGGCGTGCATCGGGACGCAAATGGGCGACTGGCTCCTTGCCAAAACGTATCGTCGCGCTGGCGTTGCGGGGCAGCAGCACTTCGCCGCTGAGTAAGGCCAGCAATTCATCCTGGCCATTGCCGGCGACACCGGCGATGCCGACAATTTCACCGCCGCGCACTTCAAGGTCGATGTTGGCAAGCGAGCAGCCGAACGGGTCCGGATTGCGCCAGGACAAGCCACGGACATCAAGGAACGCATCACCTCCGGTAACCTTCGGATAGTCTGCGATCAACTCCGCCGCTTCACCGACCATCAAGCGCGCCAGTTGCTGATCCGAACACTCGGCCGGCACGCAATGGCCGGCCACCCGACCGCCTCGTAAAACCGTTGCGCTGTGGCACAACGCGCGAACTTCCCCGAGCTTGTGGCTGATGAACAAAATGCTGCAGCCCTCGGCGGCGAGCCGGCGCAGGGTGGCGAACAAGTCGTCGGCCTCTTGCGGCGTCAGCACCGAAGTCGGTTCATCGAGAATCAACAGGCGGATGTCCTGCATCAGGCAGCGAATGATTTCCACCCGTTGCCGTTCACCGATCGACAGGCTGTGGACAAGTCGCTCAGGTTCCAGCGCCATGCCGTAGCGCCGGGACACTTCGCGAATCTTCGGCTCAAGCTGTTTGGGTGTGCCTGCCGCCGCACCCATGGCCAGGGCGATGTTCTGCGCCACGCTCAGGGTTTCGAACAGCGAGAAATGCTGGAACACCATGCCAATTCCCAAACCCCGGGCCTGGGCCGGGTTGCGCAGGCTCACCCGCTGACCTTGCCAGATCACTTCGCCGGAATCGGCGTGGGTCACGCCGTAGATGATCTTCATCAGCGTGCTTTTGCCCGCGCCGTTTTCGCCGAGCAGGGCATGGATCTCGCCAGGGGCAATGGTCAGGTCGATGGCATCGTTGGCCAGGCAGCCGGGGTAGCGTTTGCTGATTCTGCGCAGTTGCAGGCGCGGAACCGGGTCGGGGATTGGAGCGTGATTGGGCATGACAGGCTCGGTGCTGTTGGACTTGTGCCTGTGGATAAAGCAATTTTCTGGCCACTAGGTCAGGAAAATGTCGAAGTCCTGCGACCAGAGGCGTTGAGTACGCAGCTTTCAAATGTGCCACGCAGAGCCCGGCACCACATGGGGGCAATGGTGCAATTCAAGCCCCGATTTTGCTCGTGCGCTTTTGCTCAAAAAATGAGCAATCGACCACAAGCCGTACCGTGCAGGGCGCCGAGACGGCCATGAACGGGTTATCCACAGATTGCTCCACAGTATTTGTGCGCAAGCTCAAAGCACGGGCATAAGCACTGAGTGGCTTTCTTCTAAAGGCGATAAACCGTTGTAACTGTTTGTTTTTATTTGAATTTGATGAGCTTGATGGCAGATTGGACAAAAATTGAGCAAAGTCCGCAAAGCCGCATGACAAAAGGGTTACAGCGGTATGTGCTCAGGTTATCCACAGGCGGGTGCACAGCAGATGTGGGCAAATATGGAATAAGTGAAAAAGCGGCGTGCCCCAAAAGATCGCAGCCTGTGCTGAAGCCTTTTAGCGCTGCAACAAAATACGTCCGCGACTCAAATCGGCCAGTTGTGACTGCAAGGTGTCGATCTGTGCATCGCCTACGGCCAACTGCAGCTCGACACCATTAGCGGTGAAGCTTTCATCCACAACCAATCCACCAGCCTCCGCCACCCGCAGCTTGACCAGGGCCAACTCGGCAAATCCGCAAGCGCAACGCAGCGGCACCCGGCTGATCAGCTCAATCTTTGGCGCCGCTTGCAGGCATTTGTTTGCACCCCCGCCATAGGCCCGGGCGAGCCCCCCGGTACCCAGTTGGATGCCGCCATACCAGCGAATCACCAGCACCGCGACCTGATCGCAATCCTGCGCCTCTATCGCCGCCAGAATCGGCCGGCCGGCCGTACCGCCGGGCTCGCCATCATCGGTGCTGCGATATTGATCGCCGAGCTTCCAGGCCCAGCAGTTGTGCGAGGCATTCAAGTCACTGTGCTGTTCAATGAACGCCTGGGCCTCGGCCGGGCTGGAGATCGGCGCGGCGAAGGTGATGAAGCGGCTCTTGCGAATCTCTTCGCGGTATTCGCAAAAACCGCTGAGGGTAAATGGCATAAGTGCTTAGATGGCTGGTTTCAGGCCGCAGCCCTTGAGAATGATGCGGATCAGGTTGTCCCCGGCGTCTTCCATGTCCTGTTTAGTCAACCTGGTACGCCCGGTGACGCGGCAGATCTGCGTGGCGAAATCGGCGTAGTGCTGGGTGCTGCCCCACAACAGGAAGATCAGGTGAACCGGATCGACCGGGTCCATTTTACCGGCGTCGATCCAGGCCTGGAACACGCCCGCACGACCCTGGAACCAGTTGCGATAATCCTGGTTGAAGTACTCGGTCAGGCATTCACCGCCGCTGATGACTTCCATGGCAAATATCCGCGAGGCTTGCGGCTGGCGTCGGGAGAACTCCATTTTCGCGCGGATGTAGCGGATCAAGGCTTCGGCCGGATCGTCCTCGGCGGTGAGGGTGTTGAAGGTGCTGTCCCACAACTCGATGATGTTGCTCAGCACCGCCACGTACAAACCGAGCTTGTTGGTGAAGTAGTAATGCAGGTTCGCCTTGGGCAGCCCGGCATTCTGGGCGATGGTGTTCATGCTCGTGCCTTTGTACCCGTGACGGGCGAACTCGTCTTCGGCGGCTTTGATGATGGTCTCTTCGTTTTTCTGACGAATGCGGCTGACGGGTTTTCCGCCGTGGGCTGGGACTTCAAAGGTCATAGGCACTTCCGAGAAGATGAGTGGGGGCGGCCAGTGCGTTGATAGCGCACCCACCGACGTCAGACAAGGCCTCACACAATAAAACACTGCACCGCTCCCACAATTTTCAACGCGTCGCCGCAAGACTCTCGAGAAAACTCTCCAGCACCAGATGGGGTCGACGCCCCTTGCGTGTGACCGACGCCAGGCTGAGGTCATAGAAACGCGTTTTGGCTTTCAACGCGCGCAACCGACCTTGCTGCACCCAAAGGCTCGCGTAGTGATCCGGCAGGTAACCGATGTAGCGCCCGGTCAGGATCAGGAACGCCATGCCTTCGCGGTCCGAGGCGCTGGCGGTGCAGTTGAGCGCCTGGTAGTGAGCCTGGATCTCCGCTGGCAAACGGAAGGTGGGCGCGATGGCGTCCTGACTGTTCAGGCGTTCGTCGTCCAGTTGCTTGTCATCGACATAAAACAGCGGATGGCCGACCGCGCAGTACAACAGCGAACGTTCGCTATACAGCGGTTGATACTCCAGCCCCGACAATGCACTGGCCTGCGGCACTACGCCGACGTGCAGGCGACCGTCGAGCACGCCTTGTTCGACTTCATTGGGCGCGATCATGCGGATCTGGATTTGCACGTCCGGGCCGCGTTCTTTCAATTGCGCGAGGGCATGGGTGATGCGCATGTGGGGCAGGGTGACCAGGTTGTCCGTCAAACCAATGATCAATTCGCCGCGCAAGTGCTGGTGCAGGCCATTGACCTCGGTGCGGAAGCTTTCCAGTGCACTTAACAGCTGCAACGCCGATTGATAAACCTCGCGGCCTTCTTCAGTCAGGGAAAACCCGGCACGTCCCCGTTGGCACAGGCGCAGGCCGAGGCGTTGCTCCAGATCGCTCATCTGCTGGCTGATCGCCGAGCGACCGATGCCCAGTACGGTTTCCGCCGCAGAGAAGCCGCCGCATTCCACCACGCTGCGAAAGATCCTCAGCAGGCGAATATCAAAGTCGCTGACCTGGGCCAACGGATCGGGACGGCGAGTGCTCATGCGGGTTACTCAAAAGTTTAGTAATGGGCTGACTGAACATTAGAAGAGTTGCATTTCACCGACTTTATCTCCGTGGCAATTTAGCTGCAACAACGGTTTTCAATCCTTACGCCGCTTACTGCCTTGCGAGGTTTCGCCCATGAACCAGCCTGAAA
The DNA here is from genome assembly GCF_057837725.1 of Pseudomonas sp. GL_091. Lineage (NCBI taxonomy): Bacteria > Pseudomonadati > Pseudomonadota > Gammaproteobacteria > Pseudomonadales > Pseudomonadaceae > Pseudomonas > Pseudomonas sp. GL_091. Next base: position 720,837 of record NZ_CM174451.1, read on the forward strand.
ACGCCCCGACTTCCCTGGCCAGCCAGCTCAAGCTCGATGCTCACTGGATGCCTTACACCGCCAACCGTAACTTTCTGCGCGACCCACGCTTGATCGTTGGCGCCGAAGGCAGCTGGCTGATCGACGACAAGGGCCGCAAGGTTTATGACTCGTTGTCCGGTCTGTGGACCTGTGGCGCCGGGCACACCCGCAAGGAAATCCAGGAAGCGGTCGCCAAGCAACTGGGCACCCTCGATTACTCGCCAGGCTTCCAGTACGGCCATCCGCTGTCCTTCCAGCTGGCTGAAAAAATCACCGACCTGACCCCGGGCAACCTGAACCACGTGTTCTTCACCGACTCGGGCTCCGAGTGTGCTGACACCGCCGTGAAGATGGTTCGTGCTTACTGGCGCCTGAAAGGCCAGTCGACCAAGACCAAAATGATCGGCCGTGCCCGTGGTTACCACGGTGTGAACATCGCCGGCACCAGCCTCGGCGGCGTGAACGGCAACCGCAAGCTGTTCGGTCAGGCGATGATGGACGTCGACCACCTGCCGCACACTTTGCTGGCAAGCAACGCTTACTCCCGTGGCATGCCGGAGCAAGGCGGTATCGCCCTGGCTGACGAACTGCTGAAGTTGATCGAACTGCACGATGCGTCGAACATCGCGGCGGTCTTCGTCGAGCCATTGGCCGGTTCCGCTGGCGTGCTGGTTCCGCCACAGGGTTACCTCAAGCGTCTGCGTGAAATCTGCGACCAGCACAACATCCTGTTGGTGTTCGACGAAGTGATCACCGGTTTCGGTCGTACCGGCACCATGTTCGGCGCCACCACCTTCGGCGTGACTCCGGACCTGATGTGCATCGCCAAGCAAGTCACCAACGGTGCGATCCCGATGGGCGCGGTGATTGCCAGCTCCGAGATCTACCAGACCTTCATGAATCAGCCGACGCCTGAATACGCGGTTGAATTCCCCCATGGCTACACCTATTCCGCGCACCCGGTGGCTTGCGCCGCAGGCCTGGCAGCACTCGACCTGCTGCAAAAGGAAAACCTGGTGCAGAGCGTGGCCGAAGTCGCACCGCATTTCGAAAATGCTCTGCACGGCCTCAAAGGCACCAAGAACATCATCGACATCCGCAACTACGGCCTGGCGGGCGCGATCCAGATCGCCCCACGTGACGGCGACGCGATCGTGCGTCCGTTCGAAGCCGGTATGGCGCTGTGGAAAGCCGGGTTCTACGTACGCTTCGGCGGCGACACCCTGCAGTTCGGCCCAACCTTCAACAGCAAGCCGCAGGACCTGGATCGTCTGTTCGACGCGGTCGGCGAAGTGCTGAGCAAGATCGACTGATTTGACAAAACACCTGTAGGAGCGAGCTTGCTCGCGATGGACGTTAACGATGATGCGGGCTGCCTGGATGAACGCGGCGCCCTCACTATCTTCGCGAGCAAGCTCGCTCCTACAAAAGCTATCTATATAGCAGGCACCCGTTGAAGGGCGCCTGTGGACAACTTTTCAGGAGCTTCCATGAGCGTTATTCCGCATTTGATCAATGGTGAACTGGTGACCGAGAACGGTCGCGCGGTTGATGTGTTCAACCCGTCTACCGGTCAGGCGATTCACAAGCTGCCGCTGGCAACCCGCGAAACCATCCAGAGCGCCATCGACGCGGCCAAGGCTGCATTCCCGGCTTGGCGCAACACGCCGCCGGCCAAGCGTGCCCAAGTGATGTTCCGCTTCAAGCAACTGCTGGAGCAGAACGAAGCTCGCATCTCGCAATTGATCAGCGAAGAGCACGGCAAGACCCTGGAAGATGCTGCCGGTGAATTGAAGCGCGGTATCGAGAACGTCGAGTTCGCTTGCGCGGCTCCGGAAATCCTCAAGGGCGAGTACAGCCGTAACGTCGGCCCGAACATCGATGCCTGGTCGGACTTCCAGCCGCTGGGCGTGGTTGCCGGTATCACGCCGTTTAACTTCCCGGCCATGGTGCCGCTGTGGATGTACCCGCTGGCGATCGTCTGCGGCAACTGCTTTATCCTCAAGCCGTCCGAGCGTGACCCGAGCTCGACGCTGCTGATCGCCCAGTTGCTGCTGGAGGCTGGTCTGCCTAAAGGCGTACTGAGCGTGGTGCACGGTGACAAGACTGCGGTGGACGCATTGATCGAAGCGCCGGAAGTCAAAGCGCTGAGCTTCGTTGGTTCGACGCCGATTGCCGAATACATCTATTCCGAAGGCACCAAGCGCGGCAAACGCGTTCAGGCCCTGGGCGGTGCGAAGAACCACGCCGTGCTGATGCCGGATGCAGACCTGGACAACGCCGTCAGCGCTCTGATGGGCGCGGCTTACGGTTCTTGCGGCGAGCGTTGCATGGCGATCTCGGTAGCGGTGTGCGTGGGTGATCAGGTGGCCGATGCACTGGTGGCCAAGCTGGTTCCGCAAATCAAGGCGCTGAAAATCGGTGCCGGTACCAACTGCGGCCTGGACATGGGCCCACTGGTGACTGGCCAGGCACGCGACAAGGTCAGCGGTTATGTAGAAGACGGCGTAGCCGCCGGCGCGACACTGGTGGTGGACGGCCGTGGCCTGACCGTGGCTGGTCACGAGGAAGGCTTCTTCCTGGGTGGTTGCCTGTTCGACAACGTCACGCCAGAGATGCGTATCTATAAAGAAGAGATCTTCGGGCCGGTGCTGTGCGTTGTTCGGGTCAATAGCCTGGAAGAAGCCATGCAGCTGATCAACGATCACGAGTATGGCAACGGCACCTGCATCTTCACCCGTGACGGCGAAGCGGCGCGGTTGTTCTGCGACGAGATCGAGGTCGGCATGGTCGGTGTCAACGTACCGCTGCCGGTGCCGGTGGCTTACCACAGCTTTGGCGGCTGGAAGCGTTCGCTGTTCGGCGACCTGCACGCCTATGGCCCGGATGGTGTGCGTTTCTATACCCGCCGCAAAGCCATCACCCAGCGCTGGCCGCAGCGCGCGAGCCATGAAGCTTCGCAGTTCGCCTTCCCTAGCTTGTAAGTAGAGGGGCGCAGAAGGCCGACCCATTGGGTCGGCCTTTTTGTTTTCGGGGCTTTTTTGCCCTATATGACAGAATTGTGAAAATAGCTGTTGACGGCAGATTCCAGATCTCTATAATTCGCCCCACTTCCGGCGCGGTCGAAACGGAAAACTCCTTGGTAAACAAAGAGTTACGCAGTTTTCGGCAGCGAGTTGCTTCAGTTCATCGAAGCCAAAAGGGAGTTGAAAAAGAGGTGTTGACAGCAGCGTGTAACGCTGTAGAATTCGCCTCCCGCTGACGAGAGATCTGAAGCGCAAGTGGTTGAAGTTGAAAAGGAAACTTGGAAAACTTCTGAAAAATACCACTTGACAGCAAATGAGGCTGCTGTAGAATGCGCGCCTCGGTTGAGACGAAAGATCTTAACCAACCGCTCTTTAACAACTGAATCAAGCAATTCGTGTGGGTGCTTGTGGAGTCAGACTGCTAGTCAACAGATTATCAGCATCACAAGTTACTCCGCGAGAAATCAAAGATGTAACCAACGATTGCTGAGCCAAGTTTAGGGTTTTCTCAAAACCCAAAGATGTTTGAACTGAAGAGTTTGATCATGGCTCAGATTGAACGCTGGCGGCAGGCCTAACACATGCAAGTCGAGCGGATGACAGGAGCTTGCTCCTGAATTCAGCGGCGGACGGGTGAGTAATGCCTAGGAATCTGCCTGGTAGTGGGGGACAACGTTTCGAAAGGAACGCTAATACCGCATACGTCCTACGGGAGAAAGCAGGGGACCTTCGGGCCTTGCGCTATCAGATGAGCCTAGGTCGGATTAGCTAGTTGGTGAGGTAATGGCTCACCAAGGCGACGATCCGTAACTGGTCTGAGAGGATGATCAGTCACACTGGAACTGAGACACGGTCCAGACTCCTACGGGAGGCAGCAGTGGGGAATATTGGACAATGGGCGAAAGCCTGATCCAGCCATGCCGCGTGTGTGAAGAAGGTCTTCGGATTGTAAAGCACTTTAAGTTGGGAGGAAGGGCATTAACCTAATACGTTAGTGTTTTGACGTTACCGACAGAATAAGCACCGGCTAACTCTGTGCCAGCAGCCGCGGTAATACAGAGGGTGCAAGCGTTAATCGGAATTACTGGGCGTAAAGCGCGCGTAGGTGGTTCGTTAAGTTGGATGTGAAAGCCCCGGGCTCAACCTGGGAACTGCATTCAAAACTGACGAGCTAGAGTATGGTAGAGGGTGGTGGAATTTCCTGTGTAGCGGTGAAATGCGTAGATATAGGAAGGAACACCAGTGGCGAAGGCGACCACCTGGACTGATACTGACACTGAGGTGCGAAAGCGTGGGGAGCAAACAGGATTAGATACCCTGGTAGTCCACGCCGTAAACGATGTCAACTAGCCGTTGGGAGCCTTGAGCTCTTAGTGGCGCAGCTAACGCATTAAGTTGACCGCCTGGGGAGTACGGCCGCAAGGTTAAAACTCAAATGAATTGACGGGGGCCCGCACAAGCGGTGGAGCATGTGGTTTAATTCGAAGCAACGCGAAGAACCTTACCAGGCCTTGACATCCAATGAACTTTCCAGAGATGGATTGGTGCCTTCGGGAACATTGAGACAGGTGCTGCATGGCTGTCGTCAGCTCGTGTCGTGAGATGTTGGGTTAAGTCCCGTAACGAGCGCAACCCTTGTCCTTAGTTACCAGCACGTCATGGTGGGCACTCTAAGGAGACTGCCGGTGACAAACCGGAGGAAGGTGGGGATGACGTCAAGTCATCATGGCCCTTACGGCCTGGGCTACACACGTGCTACAATGGTCGGTACAGAGGGTTGCCAAGCCGCGAGGTGGAGCTAATCCCACAAAACCGATCGTAGTCCGGATCGCAGTCTGCAACTCGACTGCGTGAAGTCGGAATCGCTAGTAATCGCGAATCAGAATGTCGCGGTGAATACGTTCCCGGGCCTTGTACACACCGCCCGTCACACCATGGGAGTGGGTTGCACCAGAAGTAGCTAGTCTAACCTTCGGGAGGACGGTTACCACGGTGTGATTCATGACTGGGGTGAAGTCGTAACAAGGTAGCCGTAGGGGAACCTGCGGCTGGATCACCTCCTTAATCGACGACTCAGCTGCTCCATAAGTTCCCACACGAATTGCTTGATTCATTGAAGAAGACGATAAGAAGCAGCCTTGGGGTTGTAGCTTAGTTGGTTAGAGCGCACCCCATGCTCTGTGGTTAAGAGCAGGGTGAGGTCGGCCTTAGCAGCTCGAAATTGGGTCTGTAGCTCAGTTGGTTAGAGCGCACCCCTGATAAGGGTGAGGTCGGCAGTTCGAATCTGCCCAGACCCACCAATTTTGTGTGGGAAACGCCTGTAGAAATACGGGGCCATAGCTCAGCTGGGAGAGCGCCTGCCTTGCACGCAGGAGGTCAACGGTTCGATCCCGTTTGGCTCCACCACTACTGCTTCTGATTGTGTAAAGCTTAGAAATGAGCATTCCATCGAGACGATGGTGAATGTTGATTTCTAGTCTTTGACTAGTTCGTTCTTTAAAAATTTGGGTATGTGATAGAAGGATAGACTGAACGTTACTTTCACTGGTAACGGATCAGGCTAAGGTAAAATTTGTGAGTTGCTCTTTATGAGCAAGAATCGAATTTTCGGCGAATGTCGTCTTCATAGTATAACCAGATTGCTTGGGGTTATATGGTCAAGTGAAGAAGCGCATACGGTGGATGCCTTGGCAGTCAGAGGCGATGAAAGACGTGGTAGCCTGCGAAAAGCTTCGGGGAGTCGGCAAACAGACTTTGATCCGGAGATGTCTGAATGGGGGAACCCAGCCATCATAAGATGGTTATCTTGTACTGAATACATAGGTGCAAGAGGCGAACCAGGGGAACTGAAACATCTAAGTACCCTGAGGAAAAGAAATCAACCGAGATTCCCTTAGTAGTGGCGAGCGAACGGGGACTAGCCCTTAAGTGGCTTTGAGATTAGCGGAACGCTCTGGAAAGTGCGGCCATAGTGGGTGATAGCCCTGTACGCGAAAATCTCTTGGTCATGAAATCGAGTAGGACGGAGCACGAGAAACTTTGTCTGAATATGGGGGGACCATCCTCCAAGGCTAAATACTACTGACTGACCGATAGTGAACTAGTACCGTGAGGGAAAGGCGAAAAGAACCCCGGAGAGGGGAGTGAAATAGATCCTGAAACCGTATGCGTACAAGCAGTGGGAGCCCACTTTGTTGGGTGACTGCGTACCTTTTGTATAATGGGTCAGCGACTTATTTTCAGTGGCGAGCTTAACCGAATAGGGGAGGCGTAGCGAAAGCGAGTCTTAATAGGGCGTCTAGTCGCTGGGAATAGACCCGAAACCGGGCGATCTATCCATGGGCAGGTTGAAGGTTGGGTAACACTAACTGGAGGACCGAACCGACTACCGTTGAAAAGTTAGCGGATGACCTGTGGATCGGAGTGAAAGGCTAATCAAGCTCGGAGATAGCTGGTTCTCCTCGAAAGCTATTTAGGTAGCGCCTCATGTATCACTGTAGGGGGTAGAGCACTGTTTCGGCTAGGGGGTCATCCCGACTTACCAAACCGATGCAAACTCCGAATACCTACAAGTGCCGAGCATGGGAGACACACGGCGGGTGCTAACGTCCGTCGTGAAAAGGGAAACAACCCAGACCGTCAGCTAAGGTCCCAAAGTTATGGTTAAGTGGGAAACGATGTGGGAAGGCTTAGACAGCTAGGAGGTTGGCTTAGAAGCAGCCACCCTTTAAAGAAAGCGTAATAGCTCACTAGTCGAGTCGGCCTGCGCGGAAGATGTAACGGGGCTCAAACCATACACCGAAGCTACGGGTATCACCTTCGGGTGATGCGGTAGAGGAGCGTTCTGTAAGCCTGTGAAGGTGAGTTGAGAAGCTTGCTGGAGGTATCAGAAGTGCGAATGCTGACATGAGTAACGACAATGGGTGTGAAAAACACCCACGCCGAAAGACCAAGGTTTCCTGCGCAACGTTAATCGACGCAGGGTTAGTCGGTCCCTAAGGCGAGGCTGAAAAGCGTAGTCGATGGAAAACAGGTTAATATTCCTGTACTTCTGGTTATTGCGATGGAGGGACGGAGAAGGCTAGGCCAGCTTGGCGTTGGTTGTCCAAGTTTAAGGTGGTAGGCTGGAATCTTAGGTAAATCCGGGATTCCAAGGCCGAGAGCTGATGACGAGTGTTCTTTTAGAACACGAAGTGGTTGATGCCATGCTTCCAAGAAAAGCTTCTAAGCTTCAGGTAACCAGGAACCGTACCCCAAACCGACACAGGTGGTTGGGTAGAGAATACCAAGGCGCTTGAGAGAACTCGGGTGAAGGAACTAGGCAAAATGGCACCGTAACTTCGGGAGAAGGTGCGCCGGTGAGGGTGAAGGACTTGCTCCGTAAGCCCACGCCGGTCGAAGATACCAGGCCGCTGCGACTGTTTATTAAAAACACAGCACTCTGCAAACACGAAAGTGGACGTATAGGGTGTGACGCCTGCCCGGTGCCGGAAGGTTAATTGATGGGGTTAGCTAACGCGAAGCTCTTGATCGAAGCCCCGGTAAACGGCGGCCGTAACTATAACGGTCCTAAGGTAGCGAAATTCCTTGTCGGGTAAGTTCCGACCTGCACGAATGGCGTAACGATGGCGGCGCTGTCTCCACCCGAGACTCAGTGAAATTGAAATCGCTGTGAAGATGCAGTGTATCCGCGGCTAGACGGAAAGACCCCGTGAACCTTTACTATAGCTTTGCACTGGACTTTGAATTTGCTTGTGTAGGATAGGTGGGAGGCTTTGAAGCGTGGACGCCAGTTCGCGTGGAGCCAACCTTGAAATACCACCCTGGCAACTTTGAGGTTCTAACTCAGGTCCGTTATCCGGATCGAGGACAGTGTATGGTGGGTAGTTTGACTGGGGCGGTCTCCTCCTAAAGAGTAACGGAGGAGTACGAAGGTGCGCTCAGACCGGTCGGAAATCGGTCGTAGAGTATAAAGGCAAAAGCGCGCTTGACTGCGAGACAGACACGTCGAGCAGGTACGAAAGTAGGTCTTAGTGATCCGGTGGTTCTGTATGGAAGGGCCATCGCTCAACGGATAAAAGGTACTCCGGGGATAACAGGCTGATACCGCCCAAGAGTTCATATCGACGGCGGTGTTTGGCACCTCGATGTCGGCTCATCACATCCTGGGGCTGAAGCCGGTCCCAAGGGTATGGCTGTTCGCCATTTAAAGTGGTACGCGAGCTGGGTTTAGAACGTCGTGAGACAGTTCGGTCCCTATCTGCCGTGGACGTTTGAGATTTGAGAGGGGCTGCTCCTAGTACGAGAGGACCGGAGTGGACGAACCTCTGGTGTTCCGGTTGTCACGCCAGTGGCATTGCCGGGTAGCTATGTTCGGAAAAGATAACCGCTGAAAGCATCTAAGCGGGAAACTTGCCTCAAGATGAGATCTCACTGGGACCTTGAGTCCCCTGAAGGGCCGTCGAAGACTACGACGTTGATAGGTTGGGTGTGTAAGCGCTGTGAGGCGTTGAGCTAACCAATACTAATTGCCCGTGAGGCTTGACCATATAACACCCAAGCAATTTGCTTACTTCGAAAGAGGCATCAGATTGCGGTGTGTGAAGACGAAACGAACCGAAAGTTCGAGATACTCACAAAACACCGAAAGCTGTCACATACCCAATTTGCTGAAGCGAGGCCATCTGGTCACGACTCAGTACCCGAATTTCTTGACGACCATAGAGCGTTGGAACCACCTGATCCCATCCCGAACTCAGCAGTGAAACGATGCATCGCCGATGGTAGTGTGGGGTTTCCCCATGTGAGAGTAGGTCATCGTCAAGATTAAATTCCGAAACCCCTATCTGCGTATGCAGGTAGGGGTTTTGTTTTTGTCCGCCATGTAGGAGCGAGCTCGCTCGCGATGGACTTCAGGACGGCGCGGGGCATCAGCAAGTTAGCGTCAGCGTTGACGACCATCGTCGGAACGCCGCCTGGAGCAAGCTCACTCCTACAGCAAGTCGCCTTCAATGCTAAAGTCGTCCCTCGATTTGTGTTTTCCAAGGAAGCCTTTATGCCGGACGCGACGTCCCTCAGTGCTGGTTTTATGGTGGTTCACGGCAACCGCCTGGACGAGTTGCGCAGCCTGGTGGTCAGCTGGATGCGCCGCTACCCGCTGGCTCCCCTGGAGAATGAAATCGCGTTGGTGCAAAGCAATGGCATTGCCCAATGGCTGAAGCTGGCACTGGCGGAAGATTCTGAAGAAGACGACATGGGAGGCTGCGGCATCGCTGCCGCCATCGACGTGCAGTTGCCCGGCAGCTTCATGTGGCAGCTCTATCGCATGGTCCTTGGCCGCGACGAAATTCCGGTCAAGTCCCTGCTCGATAAAGCCCCGCTGACCTGGCGTCTGATGCGCCTGCTGCCGCAGTTGATCAACCAACCGCACTTCGAGCCGCTGCAGCGTTTCCTGACCCACGACACCGACCTGCGTAAACGCTATCAATTGGCTGAGCGTCTGGCGGATCTGTTCGACCAATACCAGGTGTACCGAGCCGACTGGCTCGAAGACTGGGCGCAAGGTCGCCATCAAACAAGAAACGCCAGGGGCGAAGCCAAATACCTGACCCCGGCCAATTGCTGGCAGGCAGAGTTATGGCGCGCACTCTTGCAGGATGTGGGAGCAGAAGGCATGGCGCAAAGCCGTGCAGGTGTCCATCAGCGATTTGTCGAGCGCATCAATAACCTCGAAACAGCTCCCAAGGGATTGCCCTCGCGAGTGATCGTTTTCGGGATTTCTTCCCTGCCTGCCCAAGCCCTGGAAGCACTGGCTGGACTGGCACGATTCAGCCAGGTCCTGCTGTGTGTACATAACCCGTGTCGTCACCATTGGGCAGACATCGTCGCCGATAAAGACCTGTTGCGGCATCAATACAAGCGTCAGGCCCGCAAAAGCGGCATGCCGGTAGTGATCGATCCGCAAACCCTGCATCAGCATGCTCACCCACTGCTGGCCGCCTGGGGCAAGCAGGGGCGGGACTACATCAACCTGCTCGACAGTTATGACGATCCCAACAGCTATCGTTCGGCATTCCGCGACGGGCGTATCGACCTGTTCAGTGACGGTCAGCCGCTGAACGTGCTTAACCAGTTACAGGACGACATTCTCGAGTTGCGTCCCCTCAACGAGACACGGGAGCATTGGTCCGCAATCGATCTTGAGAAGGACGAATCGATCCGTTTTCACATCGCCCACAGCGCCCAGCGAGAAGTCGAGATCCTCCACGATCAACTGCTCGCGCGCTTCAGCGCCGACCCGACATTGCGGCCCCGGGACATCATCGTGATGGTCCCGGACATCGACAGCTACGCACCGCATATTCGTGCCGTGTTTGGTCAGCTTGACCGCCAGGACCCACGCTTCATTCCGTTTACCCTGGCTGACCAGGGCCAGCGTGGTCGCGATCCATTGCTGATTGCTGTGGAGCACCTGCTCAAGCTGCCTGACAGCCGATTCCCCGTCAGTGAGATTCTCGATCTGCTGGACGTCCCGGCACTGCGCGCTCGCTTTGTTGTCGAGGAGCGTGACCTGCCGACGCTGCACCGCTGGATCGAAGGCGCCGGCATTCGCTGGGGCATGAATGCCGAGCAACGCGCCGGGCTCGGGCTGCCCAATGAACTGGAGCAAAACAGCTGGCGTTTCGGCTTGCGACGGATGTTGCTCGGTTATGCCGTTGGCAGCGCCGATGCTTATGAGGGTATCGAACCCTACGACGAGATCGGTGGCCTGGACGCTGCGCTCATCGGTCCGCTGGTTGCGTTGCTCGACGCGCTGGAAGTGGCTCACCACGAACTCTCTCAGCCGGCATCACCGGGGCAATGGGGCTTGCGCTTGCAGGCGTTGGTGCAGTTGTTCTTCCTTGCTAGTAACGAACACGATGACTATTTGCTGGCCCAACTTGAAGAGCTGCGTGAGACCTGGCTCGAGACCTGCGAATCCGTCGGGTTGCAGGATGAGTTGCCGCTGACCGTCGTCCGTGAAGCCTGGCTTGCAGGTCTGGATCAGGGCCGTTTGTCCCAGCGTTTTCTGGCCGGTGCGGTCAACTTCTGCACCTTGATGCCCATGCGCGCGATCCCGTTCAAACTGGTGTGCCTGCTGGGCATGAATGACGGCGATTATCCGCGCGCGCAACCGCCGCTGGATTTCGATCTGATGGGCAGTGATTACCGTCCGGGCGACCGCTCCCGGCGCGAAGATGACCGCTACCTGTTGCTGGAAGCCTTGCTGTCGGCAAGGGACCAGCTCTACATCAGTTGGGTGGGCCGCAGCATCCGCGACAACAGCGAGCGGCCTGCTTCGGTGCTGATCGGCCAGTTGCGTGATCACTTGGCCAGCGGTTGGCGATTGCTGCAAGGCGACGAGGATCTGCTGGAAGCCATGACCCGCGAACACCCATTGCAACCCTTCAGTGCTCGCTACTTTCACGAAGGGGATGAGTCGTTCAGCTACGCGATCGAATGGCAGGTCCTTCATCAAGCGACAGAGCAACAGGCAAGCGCCGAAGTGCTCGGCCCCCACGTTCAGGACGAACCACTCAGTCTCGGTCAACTGCAGGATTTCCTGCGCAATCCGATACGGCACTTTTTCACCCAGCGACTGAAGGTCTTCTTCGAGGCGGCCGAAGTGCCGTTGGCCGATGAAGAGCCTTTTGTCCTGGATGCGTTGCAGCGTTACAGCCTCAGCGACCGTTTGCTCGAAGCGGCGCTGGCAGATCCGGGAAATACCGGACAGGCATTGGAGGATCAGGCGAAACGTTTGCAGAACAGCGGGCTGCTGCCCATGGCCGGATTCGGTGAGTGCCTGCAACGCGAGTTGATCGAGCCATTACCTGACTTGCTGCAACGCCACCAACAGCTCCTGGCGTTGTGGCCAACACCGCTCAGCAGCGCGTTGCCCGTCAGTATTGAGCTGCAAGGCCTGCACATTGAGGGCTGGCTCAGCGGCCTGCATCAGCGTGCTGATGGTGGTTTGTTGTCTGTCACCACGATCCCCAACAGTATCGGCTCGATCAAGTCGCGCAAATGGCATCGACTGACACGCCCGTGGGTCAATCATCTGATGGCTTGTGCCAGTGGCATGGCGCTGACTACCGCATTGGTGGCCAGCGACGACAGCCTGTTGCTCGGTCCACTGGAGCAGTCCACGGCGCGGACAATTCTCGGTGACCTGTTGATGGACTGGCAGTCGGGGATGCGCCAGCCTCTGCCGATCGCGGTGAAGACAGCCTTCGCGTGGCTGGGGCAAACCGACCCGGTCAAAGCCGAGGCCGCTGCGCGCAAGGCCTATGAAGGTGATGGGCAGACGACGGACGGAGAGCGCCGCGAAAGCCCGGCACTCGCGCGTCAATTCGCCGATTACGATGCCTTGGTCGCCGACGAGACGTTCCCCCAGTGGTGTGACGCGCTCTATCGCCCGCTTCTTGAAGCACCCTGGCATTCACTGTCCAGCGAGGAGTCGCGCTGATGAGCAAGAAGACACCTCTGGCCCTGGCATTCCCGCTGCGCGGCAGTCAACTGATCGAAGCCAGCGCCGGGACCGGCAAGACCTTCACCATTTCCGCGTTGTACCTGCGCCTGGTGCTGGGCAACGGCGGGGAGGACAGTGGTTTCGGACGTGAGTTGTTGCCGCCGCAAATCCTCGTCGTGACGTTCACCGACGCCGCGACCAAAGAGCTGCGCGAACGCATTCGCACGCGGCTCGCCGAGGCCGCACGATATTTCCGCGATGAAACACCGGCCCCCGACAGCCTGATTGCCGAGTTGCGTGATCAGTACCTGCCCGAGCAATGGCCGGGGTGCGCAAACCGCCTGGATATCGCCGCCCAGTGGATGGACGAGGCGGCGGTGTCGACCATCCACAGTTGGTGCCAGCGCATGTTGCGCGAGCACGCATTCGACAGCGGCAGCCTGTTTACCCAGACCCTGGAAACCGACCACAGCGACTTGTTGGGGGAGGTCCTGCGCGATTACTGGCGGCTGTTCTGTTACCCGATGCAAGGTGACGCCTTGAATTGGGTGCGCAGCAATTGGGGCGGGCCGGCTGCGCTGCTGCCGCGGATTCGTGCGCTGTTCGCCAGCGAGCGGGATACCCTTGAAGGGAAAGAACCCGCCGAAGTGATTTCGCAATGCTTGCAAGAGCGCCGGGTTGCCCTGATCGAACTCAAGAAGCCCTGGCTGCAGTGGGCGGACGAGTTGCTTGCCATCTGTCACCAGGGCGTAGCCAGCAAGAGTGTCGACGGTCGCAAGATGCAGGCACGCTATTTCGAGCCCTGGTTTGAAAAGATCAAAGCCTGGGCCGAGGACGAATCCCTTGAGCAACTGGATATTGGCACCGGTTTCACTCGCCTGACCCCGGATGGCATGGCTGAAGCCTGGAAAGGCGAAGCACCTCGACATCCGGGGCTCGATGCGATGGCCGGCCTCAAGGCCTGTCTCGATGGGCTGCCAACGCCTGATGCCGCCGTACTGCAACATGCGGCCCGCTGGGTCGGGGCGCGATTCGAGGAAGAGAAGCGTCGCCGCGCGGAAATGGGTTTCGACGACATGTTGCTGCGCCTTGATGCGGCCTTGCAGTCCGATGGCGGCGAACGACTGGCAACCCTGATTCGAGAACAGTTTCCGGTCGCCCTGATCGATGAGTTCCAGGACACCGACCCGGTGCAATACCGAATCTTCGAGAGCATCTACCGCATTGAAGAGAACAGCCCCGAGTGCGGTCTGTTCCTGATCGGCGACCCGAAACAGGCGATCTACGCTTTTCGCGGTGCCGACATCCATACTTACCTGCGCGCCCGCCAGGCCACCACCGGCCGCCTGCACACCCTTGGCACCAACTTCCGCTCGAGCCATGGCATGGTCAACGCGGTGAACCATGTGTTCGAGCGCGCCGAAGCCCGGGAGTCAGGCCGCGGCGCTTTCCTCTTTCGGGAGAAGAATGGCGACAACCCGGTTCCGTTCACGCCGGTTGCCTCCCTGGGCCGCAAGGAAGTCTTGCGCATCAATGACCAGGTAATCCCTGCCTTGAACATCTGGCACTTGCCGGCCGAACAACCGTTGTCCGGAGCGGTGTACCGGCAACACCTGGCGGCGGCCTGCGCCAGTGAAATCACGGCATTGCTCAATGGCGGACAGCAGGGGCAAGCGGGGTTCACCCAGGATGGCAAAGCCTTCAGGGGCCTGCTGCCGGCGGACATCGCCATCCTGGTGCGCGACGGCAAGGAGGCGCAGGCGGTTCGTGCGCAATTGGCCGCCCGTGGCGTGCGCAGTGTTTACCTGTCGGACAAGGACTCGGTGTTCGCCGCCCAGGAGGCGCATGACGTGCTGACCTGGCTCAAGGCCTGCGCCGAGCCGGATGTCGAGCGACCGCTGCGGGCTGCGTTGGCCAGCATCACGTTGAACCTTTCGCTGACTGAGCTGGAGCGGCTGAATCAGGACGAGTTGGCCTGGGAATCCCGGGTCATGCAGTTCCGTGGCTATCGCGAAGTCTGGCGCAAGCAGGGCGTACTGCCGATGCTGCGACGCCTGCTGCACGACTTCCACCTGCCCCAGGCGTTGATCGCCCGCAGTGACGGCGAGCGCGTCTTGACCAACCTTCTGCACCTTTTCGAACTGCTGCAACAAGCCGCCGCGGAACTCGATGGCGAGCAAGCCCTGATCCGGCATTTGTCCGAGCATCTGGCGTTGTCCGGGCAGGCTGGCGAAGAGCAGATCCTGCGTCTGGAAAGCGATGAGCAATTGGTCAAGGTCGTGACCATTCACAAGTCCAAAGGCCTTGAATACCCCTTGGTGTTCCTGCCGTTCATTTGCTCGGCGAAACCGGTGGATGGCAGTCGCCTGCCATTGCACTACCACGATGAATCCGGCAATGCCCTGGTCACGTTGAAGCCGACAACTGAGTTGATTGCCCTTGCTGACGATGAGCGCCTGGCCGAGGATCTGCGCTTGCTCTATGTCGCCCTGACCCGGGCGCAACACGCTTGCTGGCTGGGGGTGGCTGACCTCAAGCGTGGCAACAACAATGGCTCGGTGCTGCATCTGTCGGCATTGGGTTATCTGCTGGGCGGCGGTGCGCCATTGGCCGAGCCCCCGGCATTGCAGCGTTGGTTGCAGGATCTGCAACAGGACTGCCCGGCGCTGGCGTATGCCGAGATGCCTGAAGCGACTGCAGAGCATTACCGACCACCGCAAAACGACGCGGCGCTGCTGGTGCCGCTGGTTCCGAAGCGCAAGGCCAGTGAAAACTGGTGGATCGCTTCCTACAGCGCGTTGCGTATTGGCGACACCCTGAGTGTCGGCACCGACGAGGCGCCGGAGAGCCCGCAGGCGCAAAAACTGTTCGATGACGAACGCCTCGACCCGCAGGCCCCCAGGGAAGTGGTGGCCGGTGGCGGCGATATCCATCGCTTCCCGCGCGGCCCGAACCCCGGCACCTTCCTCCATGGCTTGCTCGAGTGGGCGGGAGGTGAGGGTTTTGATGCGGCACCACAAGAGGTTATCGACGCCATTGCCCGTCGCTGCAACCGTCGAGGCTGGGAGGGCTGGATCAGCACCTTGAGTGACTGGCTGCAGCATCTGCTCAAGTCGCCGTTGCAACTGGGCGGCGGTCAGGCGCCGGTGATATTCAGCCAGTTGACGCAGTATCAGGTCGAGATGGAGTTCTGGTTCGCCAGCCATAAGGTCGATGTGCTCAAGCTCGATGCGCTGGTGTGCCAATACACCCATAACGGCGTGGCCCGGGTGGCCGCGGAACCTGTATTGCTCAACGGCATGTTCAAGGGCTTCATCGACCTGACGTTCGAACTTGACGGCCGCTATTACGTTGCCGACTACAAATCCAACTGGCTCGGCGTCGATGATGCGGCCTACACCGCACAGGCCATGGAACAGTCGATTCTCGACAACCGTTATGACCTGCAATACGTGTTGTACCTGTTGGCCCTGCACCGCCAGCTCAAGGCGCGGCTCGCCGATTACGACTACGACCGACATGTCGGCGGTGCGTTGTACCTGTTTTTGCGGGGTACGCGTGCGGCCAGCCAGGGTGTGTTTTTCGCCCGGCCGCCAAGAGAACTGATCGAGCGTCTGGACAGGCTGTTCCAGGGCAAGCCAGAGCCCAAGGCCGAGCCCGCCTGGGAACAGGGAGTACTGTTATGAATCGCACATTCGCCGATTTGTTGCCCACATCGCTGGCAGCCGAAAGCCTGGCCGATCTGGCGCCTCTGAGTCGTGCCGACGACTTGCTGTTGTTGCTCACGCGTTGGGTCGAGCGCGGCTGGTTGCGCGCGCTGGACAAAGCCTTTGTGGCGTTTCTGCATGAACTGGCCCCGGAAGATGATCCGTTGGTGTTGCTGGCAGCCGCGCTGACCAGCCACCAATTGGGCCACGGGCATGTCTGCCTCGATCTGTTCGAGACGCTGAAAGAACCGGACTTCGCCCTGTCGTTACCACCCGAAGGTGACGTGCAAGGCGGCGCGATGCTGTTGCCCTCGCAGTTGCTGGGATCGCTGGACGGTGCTCATTGGTGCAAGGTGCTGGCCGCCAGCAACCTGGTCGCACTGGCCGCTGACAGTCGTGACAACGTGCGCGACCGGCCTTTGGTTTTATCGGGCAAACGCTTGTACCTGCGCCGCTATTGGGCCTACGAACGGCGGATCGACCTTTCGTTGCGCGAGCGTTTGACGCAACACGAATTCACGCCGAATGACTTGCTCCAGCGCCTCACCGGGTTGTTTGGTCCTGCCCGGCCTGGTGAAGTGATCGACTGGCAGAAGCTGGCCTGCGCCCTGGCGACCCGCAGCGCATTCAGCATCGTCACGGGGGGGCCGGGAACCGGCAAGACCACCACCGTCGTGCGCTTGCTGGCGTTGCTCCAGGCGCCGGCGGTCGAGGCTGGCATGCCCCTGCGCATTCGCCTCGCCGCACCGACCGGCAAGGCCGCGGCGCGTCTGACAGAATCCATCAGCCAGCAAGTCCGGACCTTGAAGGTTACCCAAGACATACGAGACAAGATCCCCTCCGATGTCACCACCGTTCACCGCCTGCTCGGCAGCCGGCCCGGGACTCGTCATTTTCGACACCACGCGGGCAATCGCCTGCCGCTGGATGTGTTGGTGGTGGACGAGGCTTCGATGATCGACCTGGAAATGATGGCTAACCTGCTCGACGCCTTGCCGGCCCATGCGCGCCTTGTGCTGTTGGGTGACAAGGATCAATTGGCTTCGGTAGAAGCCGGTGCGGTGCTGGGGGACCTGTGTCGCGATGCAGAGGCTGGCTGGTACAGCCCGCAGACACGCCAGTGGCTGGAAGCCGTCAGTGGCGAAAACCTGCAGGCCAGCGGGTTGCAGGAGGACGCGCAGGGCACTCATCCATTGGCCCAACAGGTCGTGATGTTGCGCCATTCCCGGCGATTCGGTGAGGGCAGCGGCATTGGCCAACTGGCTCGTTGGGTCAACCAGCAGCAACCCGAAGAGGCCCGCAAGTTGTTGTCGGCGCGAAGCCATGACGATGTGTATTGCCTGGCCCTCAAGGGGGAGCAGGATCGGGCCCTGGAACGCTTGCTTCTCGACGGCCATGGTGAGGGTCCGCAGGGTTATCGACATTACCTGAGCGTGCTGCGCAAACAGCGGCCGCCACTGGACAGCCCGCTGGAAGATTCACGCTGGATTGATTGGGCCCGACAAGTGCTGCAGGCCTTCGACGCGTTCCAGTTGTTATGTGCCGTGCGCAAGGGACCGTGGGGTGTGGAGGGCTTGAACCAGCGGGTGACGGAGGCATTGCTCAGGGCGCGTCTGATCGACAGCGACCAGCAGTGGTACGAAGGTCGCCCTGTCCTGATGACCCGCAACGATTACGGGCTGGGTTTGATGAACGGCGATATCGGCATTGCCCTCAAGCTCCCGGAGCAGGAAGGCCACGGGACTGGAAAACAGGTTCTGCGTGTGGCATTCCCACGCAATGATGGCCAGGGTGGCGTGCGATTTGTCCTGCCCAGTCGCCTGAATGATGTCGAAACCGTGTACGCCATGACCGTGCATAAATCCCAGGGCTCGGAGTTCGCGCATACCGCGTTGATTCTTCCCGATGCCTTGAACCCGGTGCTCACTAAAGAGTTGATCTACACCGGAATTACCCGCGCCAAGGACTGGTTCACCTTGATCGAGTCGCGTGCAGGCGTGTTTGAAGAGGCGGTGAAACGCCGGGTCAAACGCTTGAGCGGGCTGATGCTGGAGCTAAAGGAAGCCAGCGAGCCGACAAGCTGAAAGGTCAGTAATCGGCAAACAGCATCTCCCGGCTTTCTCCCATCAGCAGGCCCTGATTCTGCTCGGTGACCTCGCGGATGTAATCCCATAACAGGGTGATCCGCTTGAGCTTGCGCAGGTCCTCGCGGCAGTACATCCAGAACTTCAAGGAAAACAGGTTAACCCAATGAATACGGGGGCTAACCGCCATGAGTATCCTTGAAGTTCGATCTGCTGTATCAAGCACTGTTACCAGTCTTACGTTTCCCGTGAAGCCGACCACAAGGCTTGCTAAGCCGTATCACTACCGACGCAACGGTATTTACTACATGCGTCTCAGGGCCACAGGTAGCACCACTGATCTCGCTTCGGTTTCGCTAAAGACCAGCAACAGAAGGGCGGCTATGGAGGCCGCAGAGCAGCTTACGGAGTTCGTCAGGGGCTTTCACTTGGAGAACCCTGACGCCTCTTGGAGCAAGCTGAAGGAACACTTCCGGTTGGTCTCAGTGGAGCTGTTTGAGTCTGGGCGTGAAGGTGACGTTACGCAGGTGTGGGGCGGATTGCATGATAGCCACTCATGCTCTGTGGGCGGCTCTACGCGACCCGTGAAGTCAGTAGCGAGGGCTCCTGTGTCCTTATCTGTAATGGCTTCCGCAGTAACCTTTGAGGCCCTTTCAGCTCTCTATGTGGCTGACCGTGGGCAAGACCAAAAGGCCTCTACTCTTAAAGAGACCACGATTTGCCACAGGGTACTCGGGCTGGCTCTCGGTGAGCTGGACATGCGGACCCACTCACGGGCTGATCTTGTGGCGCTGCGGGATCGTCTTTCAGATGGCCGCATGCCCTCAACGGTCAATAAGCTGCTAGTAAAGCTGTCAGCAGTCCTCGCATGGTCGGTTGAAAACGGTCATATATCCAAGTCCTACGACAAGAAACTAAAGCTCACAAAGGGCACTGAGTCGAGCCGTAAGGCGTTCACGCAGGATCAGGTAGGCAAGCTGGTGGCTTACTCCAACACGCTGCCAGAGACCTCATGGAAGCGCTGGTTGCTGAGCCTTGGAGCTATCACAGGCGGGCGTCTTAATGAAATCTCGCAGTTGACGGTGAGTGACGTTCAGAACCTCGCATCAGGTGTCACGGTCATTCACATCAACGAGCTGGGCGAGGGGAAGTCAATCAAGAACAAGCGTAGTGAGCGTTTGGTGCCATTGACTGACGGAGCTTACGGTTTCGACCTTGCAGCATTCTTGCGGTACGTCGAGGCGAGCAAGGTCAGTCGGTCGGATTCCTTGGCTCAGATTGGCTACAGGCCCGGAGGTGAGTGGGCGAATCAGCAGGCAATCCCAGCGGCTCTGGGGGAGTCCTTTGGTCCCGGCTTAACGTTCCATTCCATGCGACATTCGCTGGCGTCCTTGATGCAAGCCAAAGGAGTTCCTACGGCTTATGCACAGGCTGTAATGGGACATGCGTCGGGCACGATTACTTTTGATGTCTACGGTTCAGGGGTGCCCATTGAGACCATCGCGGAGATGCTTGTGGAGTTGTTCGTTGGTGGTGGTCAGTGACTGTGTTGTTGGGGGCTATTCAGGTTCAAGCGCTAACCATACATCGCAGCCAAGCACAACAAGAACTTGACAGAAAGTCATAATACTGTATGATTATCCACCTGCTTCAGAGAGCAGACAGACATTTCTAAAGCCTCCGCCGCGACCACCGAATTGGTGCCTTGCAAGGGGGCTTTATATTGCCTGCGATTTACCAACCCTAACCGGCAATACCCGAGGTAACGCCTATCGAATTGAACTGAACAGGAGAACCACCCCATGGAACAACATGAACGTAAACGCATTGCACGCAAGCACACCCGCATCATTGATGGATTGATTCTTGATTTAGCTACTGGCGAATGTCTGGGAAGCTATACCACTCACGCCCCAACTCCAGCCCTCTACGATTATCCATTGCCCCAGGTCGGTAAGACCTCAGCGGCATACACGAGCTTTGAGCTTGACCCGGCGCCACGCCCCGACGTTACCGAAGCTGAAGTGGAAGGCTTGCCGGATGGCGTGATTGATCTGGATGCACAACGCAGTAAACGGGGACCAAAGCCCAAAGTGAAATCCAACAAGATCGCCAGCTTGTTGAAGGTGGCCCACGCTGAGAAACGTGGATGGGTTGACGATTACGTTTATGGTTCCTGCTATGTAGCGGCTGGTGACAGCAATGACAAGTTGAACGTAAAACCAACCCATGTACTACGGGCTTGCCTGCTGGATGAGATCAGTGTTGAAGTCATGAAGCGCGTGATTCGCCTTGAAGGTTTACGCACCATGAGTGACCAACAAGCACGAAGAATCTGCCAGTGTGCCCGGTTCGCCATTGGCGGAATGGAACTCTACCTTGAACGCAATCCGACTGTACTCCAGCAGCTCCAGTTCGAAGTGGACTTTGCCGATTCGTACCACGACGGCCAAGCGGATACCCTGCAAGAATTGGCTGGATTTTAATTACGCTCGGATAAGAGAGAGAAGCGAACGCCACTTTAGGGAAGGTAACATTAGGTGGTTGAATTACGCTCGGATATAGAAGGTGAATCACTCCGTTCAGGTGAAGCATTCGCACACTGGAATGGTGCACCACTAGTCGGTACGACTGAGGTTGATACACTTGGAATGTTATGGGGGGATAATAATTGATGAAATCAATCCCCCAAAAAGAAAGTGGTATTAACCCGTGACGGCAACGTCACAATGGTATCCAGCCCCGGCCTTCAGCCGAATGTTTGCACGGATAGCAGGATGCGGAGTGTTCTCTTTCTGTGAGTTTTCATAAATTAACTTACAACAAAGCCCAACTCTTCAAAAAGAGTAACACTGACAAGCAGGCTTGTCGGTCGTAAGCACTCTCAAGAACGTCAGTTCTGATGGTAGGTATTATCTGTTTTGTTTTTATCTGGGTAACTCTTCCAGTGCAAACCTTCTGAACGTAGTTCAGGTTGTTCCTCTCCTTGATGCGTAGCATCCAGTTTCCTACTGTCTATAGAGTGCGACACTAAGTCTATCGTCTTTTCACGATATACAAACCCCGCTAAACCTGCCAAATACCCATGCAAAGTATATGGATTAGCTTTAGTGCCGTTACGACAGCGAATTGACCAAAGTGGCTACACACGTTGATTTCCGTGGCCTAGAGCCATATTGGCTAATCCAGCCCTTCCCGCCTAACACCCCTCCAAACGTTCTAAACCCCTTTCCCGCACCATAATAGTGCGCAGGTACTAAGCGTATCGCTTTTTCTCCCGCGACGGCGGAAATGGAAAAAGTTGCAAAAGTGATTTTGAGGGTGCAGGCCAGCCACCGGCCAACCCACTCTCCACACCTGAAAGCAAGCAGATTCCATTGCAGGCGACGAATGGCATATGTCAGATTGGCTCGCAAGCTCACCAGATTTTCCATTTGTCATTTGGCAGAAATTGCAGATGTCAGTTGTTCAACGGTCGTCCACCAATTGATATATTCCAGAAATCATTCTAGAATCGTGCTCACTGGGTGGCACCATCCGTACAACAGAAACGAGATTGGAGATTTGAAATGGACTGTATCGGGTATGTGCGTGTGTCGATGAAATCGCAAGGTGAATCAGGCTTAGGTCTTGAGGCTCAGCTTGAGTACATCAACCGTGCAGCCCAACAAAATGGATGGAACGTTGTTGCTGTCTATAGTGAGGCTGTGTCAGGCACCATCCATCCCCTAGAGCGCCCTGAGTTCAGTAAGGCCGTGTCACATGGTTTGCCAGTGGTGGTTGCAAAGCTGGATCGTCTTTCAAGAGATGTTGAACACATCGCTGGTCTGATGAAGCGTACTGACTTCAAAGTGGCAACCATGCCCCTAGCTGACAAATTCCAGTTGCATTTGTTTGCAGCATTGGCAGAACAGGAACGAGCCTTCATTGCAGGCCGTACCCGTGAAGCTCTGGCAGCCCTCCAGAAGCGTGCTGACAATGGTGATGCTGTAGCAGTGCAGTCGATTCAGAACCGTGCTCAGGCTCTGGCTAAGGGACGTACAGCAGAGAGTATTGCAGCAGCCAACACAGTGAGAATGGAGAACGTCACCAGCTATCAAACGATGGTACGTCCACACCTCATCACCTGCCTGCATGACAAGATCAACACGCTTCAGTCAGTAGCTGATTGCCTCAATGCTAAAGGCATCCAGACAGCCCGTGGTAGCCAGTTCACACCTACAGCAGTACGTCGCCTGATGATCGCTCTCAACGTGTCTTTCTGAGCCTTGTAGGGGCTTACAGGGGCATAGGTTATTTTAGAATTAAGAACGGTTCTTGTTTGGACGCTCGCACATCGTTAAGAGCCTCACTTGAAAATCCCAGTTTCAAAACCAAGCTTCATAAGGATGAGGCCCAAAAATTTTGGGAAAATTTGGGTTTGGTGTGGAAAACGTCTTGTCTTATTTTCCCAGCCACCAGACAGCTCGCACCCTAGAATGTCATTCCTGTCTGACGGCGGAAATGAAATCTCGTGGGAAAGCGTCACCACCACCAAAGCAGAATGTTCTAGCATTATTCTAGTAGGATGTTGTAAGGTTCTCTCCGCCGCAACACAACAGACACGGAGAAATTGAAATGACAGAGTTCAAAAGCAAGACCTACACCAACGATCAGATTCAAGCCATCATTGCTTTGTATAAGCAGTCAGGCAAAGGCATCACCCTGTTCTGCAAGGAACGCGGCCACAAGCCAGCTTACCAAACCCTGAAAGGCTGGCTTGATGCTGCTGGTGAAGGTGTTGAAACCAAGGCACCTGCTGCCATCGGTGCTAAAACTGCACCAACCGACTTCAAGGCTAAGAAACTGGCGTTTGAACAGCACAAGACAGCGTATCTTGAGAGCCTGACTGATGAAGTCACCCGCATAAAGCGTGCAATGAGAGCGTTGCAGGATGATCTTGTGCTAGCGGAGACAGAGCTGGCAGACTTTATAAAGCAGAACCCAGTGCGGGAAAGTGACGTAACATCACTAGCGGAACTGCAAAAGAACAGCCAGTGAGTTTTCAGCAATGACGAAAGAGCCCGCCTAGAGCGGGCTTTATTAGGATATATCCACCCCTATCACTGCATTTCTTCAAGAAGCTTCTTTGTAATAACCTCTTGTTGAATCCAGTTCACTGTTATCTGCAAAAGCAGTTTAAGGTCTTTAATATCCTTTTCCACCCACTTTCTCACATAGTGGGTTTCATCATTTCCCAGCCAGATGGCCCGCTTTGCACATTGTTTAATATTCTCATTTGCGACAAAACCTTCGATAACCTGAGCTATAGGTCGCTTCTTAATGTCATCTTCTTTATCTGGGTGCTGCAAGGTGCAGTAGTCTTTAACAAGATATTCTAACGACTTTCTAAACCCAACACCTGCAATCTCTCCGAGCCCATAAGCTTCGGCTTGGTTGGCTTGCGAGAAAATCTCAGCAAACTGAGGAGATATATCAGCCACCTCCTCTACAACACTGACTTTTTTCGGAAAGCTGGGCAGTACTGATCCAAGGTAGTATGTACTGCTTTGAAATGTCTTCCTGTATGAGGCTATAAACATGCTCTTGCAGTTATTCTTTGGGCACACAAACAACGCATCTATATCGTCCTCTCTACTACACGTCATGGCTGTTATGAAATTCGGATTAACGCCAACATTGCAAATCGGGCAATGATCTGGATACAAACTTATCTCAACCGATCTTCCATTATCCAACTGAAGTCTACTCATAAATCCCCTAAGTCACATACCTGTGGTTATTCATATTGGTGTTATTCATTCAAGGGCGCATAGGAGAGGTTCTACTCCCACCGATCCGCCTGCAAGCCGTATTCTATAATGGTTACAGCCATTTTAAGCTGACACATTCAAGTGTGGATAGCCCACCCACCTCTTGTATCACTTCATTTGTTTGAGCTTAAGTTTGTAACCCCCAGCCTCCAGTGGTTTGTCACCAGTCTTACGGGGAATCTGGTAACACTCCCACCCCTGCTTGGGTAGTGGTTGGCCGGGAAACTGGAACTCCTGCTGCTCGGCTATAAACTTAGTCGATTCCTGCGCGTAGGCCACGCACTGCTCAACCGTTTCATAGACCGCTGTATCTTGTATCCTTTGGCACGCTGCACCGTCAGAGTTACAACTCAGGATGTACAGCGTATAACCTGCTGTGGCAAACATTGCGTTCATTTCACTGCTCCTATGCGCACCATATTAGCCACTCTAGCCCGAATCTTAGCTTATGTGCAAAAGTCACATTCCCACGGCGGGCGGGCATTAGTTCTTATGAAAAATGCTCTTCGTAATTTGTGCTCTGGTAGAATCCGCCGCCGACACATAATTACAACGTAGGACACGCTCTAGGAAATTAGGAATGTTAAACCAAAATCTGTCTTTGGCTGAGAAGGTAAAGAAGACAAGCGCCCGTTGGAACCCTCTACGGAAAGTTGATACTCTTGGTCAGTTTGATTTCACTACTTGTATAGTAATGCTTGACTCCTTGGAGGCTCCATCTGTTAAAGGTATCTCGCTCGCCGACTTGAAATCGGAAGAGAAGATCGATGTGGTAACCTACTCACGGTTGACTAAAGCTTTAGCTTTGGCTGTGCACGAATACACTCACTTTGTGGACTCGACCTCTACTCTTTGGGGGTTGAGACATCTTAGAATGCTCCACAGGGCATTTACATGCGAAATGACAGATGAGTCAAAGTTTCATGTGATGCGAACGTGCTACACACATCTCAAACGGATCAAACTTCCTGATTATTACACTACTGTCACCAAAGAGTTTGACACTGCTCGACCTTGGCAGTGGAGTCCAACCGCTGGTCGAGAGTTCCGCTATGACGGAAAGCCGGGTGAGCGGCCTATATTTTTCATCCGCTTCTTTAACGAAAACTGGGAGCCCATTGTTCGCTCTCCAATCTCAACAATTTCTCTCCTTGAAACTAGTGCGATGGCTGCTGAGTTGAGAGCTACAGCCTCATTAATAAAGCGAATTCAAGATGATGGAGAGCGTGCTGTTCAGACTAAAATTTTTGAAAATGAGACAATGGCATATCTCTATAATGAGAATCTCACCGAATATTCGGTATGCGCTCATCTGGTAGCAAACCGATTCAATGCTTCGGAGGCTAGCCTTACTTTTTGGGCATCAGCCATAATCGCGAGAGTGGTGCTGAACTCCAGTCAGGATGTGTACAGAACAGTCCTCAAGAATATAAAAGCTTTCTTTGATGTAGTTGGGTTGAGTAATGGGAAGCCAGAAGCTAAAGCAATCCGCCGGGGCTTAGAAAACTGTGATCCCGGGGTCTTGTTTTACGTTCTGTGTTTGAGAATGGATAAAAACGCGCTGGACAACGTAGCGGATTTTGCAATGTCGCTGATAGCTACGCTGATGCGATTTGGTGTTCATTACAAAAAAGATTATGAGAGAACAGCACTGGCGGAAGCTGAGAACATTATTGAAGAAGTGAGCACGAGCCGCGTCAAGACGATTGTAGACTTGGCAGTGGCAGGATTCGGGAACTTGATCAATACGGTAGGCCATTATGGCATGATGGACTTGCAAGAGATGAATTTGCCACCCGTTTTGTTGGGAGATAGCTCTATTCATAACTTCCATGACGTTGAACAAAATGATTTGAAGAATTTCGATGTTGAGGAGTCATATCTCGAAATGTTCGACGGTCAGCTCCAGATGGAGTCCTTCGGTGACGCCTGTATCTAGATGGACAGCTAGCCGTTTTTAGTCGAGTAAAAAGCTTGGGGTGCCTAGCGGCGTCCCTTGCTCACTTTATGCTTTTGCGATACTCAATAAACCGCTTCATTTCCTCGTATGGCACTTTCATTTGCCCGTGGAAGAAGAGTTTTTCTAGTGCTTGATAAAACTCCTTAGGGTCGGAAAGGAATTTCTTGATTTTTACCCTGCTTGCCCTAATCAGCTGACGATTAGAGTAGCCAGCTTTTGCCACTTCGTTATCAATCATTTGATTCATAATCTCTTCCTTGTCTTTCAAGCTGTAGTTATGGGTGTAGTAGGAAGCGATTGTTGAATAAAACCATTCACCTGCAATGAAGCGTTGAAATTTACTATCAAGGTGTGTAAGTGCGGTGCTCAGTTCGCCAGTTGATATGACTTCTTTATAGAATGGAAGAAGAGAGTCGTGAATGGCGCCTACACTAATCTCTTGGTTGGGTGCAATCATGAAGTGGAAGGGGCAAGGTGTTTTGAAGTTCACTGACCTCCACAGTGTAAAACCATGACACGATGCAAGCACTACAGCAATATTATTCCGGGTGGCGGCATTAAGGGGAGCTATGAGGACTGCTAAGTCAGGCCACGGTATGTACTCATTACTGGCTGACAGCCACAAGCCTTTCTCGTCATCCCCATGGCATTCAAAATGTAAAGCCGGTAACAGTACGCCTGCTCTGCACTCGCTCTCCATAGCTTTCAAGTGAGCTACCAGCATAACCCTATCTTTGATTACATAGCGTGTGCAGTAGTTGTATCGTCCGATGCTGTTGGCGAAGTCGGTAACATCTTCGTGTAGTCGACGCCCCGACTGACCTTCACCCTTTGAAAGCGCATCAAAAATGATCAACCCGTTATTACGACACACTGCTGTGTAGGTAATTTCGATGGCCATCTAGACCCCCTTCCATAAGTTTTCTCTTTCGCCACTCGATTGAGTTATATCTTAAGTCGGGCATAGTGATTTTCCATCGTAGATTCAATATTCCTTATTAGGGCGTCTTAGGGCCGGTGCATAGGTAAAGGTCTAAGCATTCTGATCGGGCAGATTTGTTACCCGCATTGGCACTACACGGTCACCTGCCAGCACTTGGATTAGGCCTCTACGAATTGCGGCCTGTTCATTTTCAGTATCCGAGTGATAGCGCGGTGCATACGAAGAATTTTTGATGTGCGTCTTATCGAAGTCGTAGTCAAGAACGATGGCCATTTTATGTAGCAAATTAACCAACAAATCTACCCTTTTGGATTCCCATTGTTCCTGAGATAGCTTGTCGTTATTCAGAAGGTCGTGATACTCCTTCCACGCTTCAACTACGGCTTTTTCTTTCTTGTGTGCCTTCATAAACTCAAGGTCGATTCGGTTCAGTGCTTCGACATGGGCCCAAGAGATCACATACGCCCGAGTTGCCATGAGAGTTTTGAAAATGCTGAGCTTGCGTCCCCGAACCTCGTTGCGGTCGTCAAGGTATCGTGTCGCCTGAACTGCAATGAATGGGCTGAGCAGTGTTGCCAAAATGATTAGCCAATCCGAGATTGAAATTTGGTCCACGATGAAGTCCTTCATCAAAGCTATGTTTAGGTAAGGGGATGCGGAATCAATGGCAGGGCCTCAACCTATAATTTCGCTGCCAATCTGCCCCTTCGACTGCACTGTGACAGCATAGGACTCCTTGAGAGTCTGGCAGAAAAATCTGAATGATCACCTCAGTACGGATATGTGCAGGCATCCCCGCCTTGCGACCCTTGCGTAGTCTTTATCCCATGCCTGTGCGTCTCTGAATGTCAACGTCGAGGTGTTACAAGTCGTGTATCAAACCCTGACACAAACCCTTGGCAACGGTCTGTTGACCTCGTTACGATGCCCCTACCTGATTCCTTGAAGATTCATGCCTCGGCAAACAGCATCTCCCGGCTTTCGCCCATCAGCAGACCCTGATTCTGCTCGGTCACCTGGCGGATGTAATCCCACAACAGGGTGATCCGCTTGAGCTTGCGCAGGTCTTCGCGGCAATACATCCAGAATTGTCGGGTGATATTGATTTCCTGCGGCAACACCGGCAGCAGGCGCGGGTCCTGAGTGGCGAGGAAGCACGGCAGGATCGCCAGTGAGCGTCCTTGCTGCGCGGCCACGAACTGCGCGATCACGCTGGTGCTGCGCAGGTTGGCACTGGCACCGGGCAATACGTTGGCCAGGTACAACAGCTCCGAACTGAACGCCAGGTCGTCGACGTAACTGATAAACGAATGTTTCGCCAAGTCTGCCGGGCGGCGGATCGGCGGGTGGTTGTCCAGATAATCCTGGGTCGCGTACAGCTGCAGTCGGTAGTCGCACAGTTTGCAGCAGACGTACGGGCCATGCTCGGGACGCTCCAGGGCGATGACGATGTCGGCCTCGCGCTTGGACAGGCTGATGAAGTGCGGCAGCGG
Source organism: Pseudomonas sp. GL_091 (assembly GCF_057837725.1). Lineage (NCBI taxonomy): Bacteria > Pseudomonadati > Pseudomonadota > Gammaproteobacteria > Pseudomonadales > Pseudomonadaceae > Pseudomonas > Pseudomonas sp. GL_091. Next base: position 749,392 of record NZ_CM174451.1, read on the forward strand.
CAGGATATCCACCGAAATGGCCGGATAGGTGTCGACGAAGTGGCTCAGCTGCGGCGTGATGAAAAAGCTGCCGAAGCCTTCGGTGCAGCCCATGCGCACATGACCGGACAGTGCCACGCCGGACCCGGAAACCTGCTCGCACGCCATGTGCAAGGTACTTTCGATCGACTCGGCATACCCCATCAACCGCTGGCCTTCGGCGGTCAGGATAAAGCCATTGGTCCGGGATTTCTCGAACAGCAAAGTACCCAACGCCGTTTCCAGGGAACTGATGCGCCGCGACACCGTGGTGTAGTCCACCGCCAGGCGCTTGGCCGCGGTGCTGGCCTTGCGGGTGCGGGCGACTTCGAGGAAAAACTTGAGGTCATCCCAGTTCAGCGAACCGAGGGAGGTGATGTTTTTTTGCATGTTGGACCGGTTTTTATGTGCGTTCATATTATAAGTTTGCACATCTATACTCCAAAAACAGTCCGACAACCAATTCGCGACACACGCCTCATCTCAAGGCGACTCTCTCGCCTTGGCTCCCACGATAAAAACAAAGATCTGGAGACCCACATGAACGCATCGCTCACGCCCAACGAAACCACCGTGCAAAAGGTCAAACTGTTGATCGACGGCGAGTGGGTCGAATCCAAGACCACCGAATGGCACGACATCATCAACCCGGCGACCCAGCAAGTGCTGGCCAAAGTGCCGTTTGCCACCGCCGAAGAAGTCGATGCTGCCATCAGTGCCGCTCATCGTGCTTTCCAGACCTGGAAGCTGACCCCGATCGGCGCCCGCATGCGCATCATGCTCAAGCTCCAGGCGCTGATTCGCGAGCATTCCAAACGCATCGCCGCAGTCCTCAGCGCCGAGCAGGGCAAGACCATTGCTGACGCCGAAGGCGACATTTTCCGTGGGCTGGAAGTGGTCGAGCACGCCTGCTCCATCGGCAGCCTGCAAATGGGCGAATTCGCTGAAAACGTCGCCGGTGGCGTCGACACCTACACCCTGCGCCAGCCAATCGGCGTGTGCGCCGGCATTACCCCGTTCAACTTCCCGGCGATGATTCCGCTGTGGATGTTCCCGATGGCCATCGCCTGCGGCAACACCTTCGTACTCAAGCCATCCGAACAGGACCCGATGTCGACCATGTTGTTGGTGGAACTGGCGATTGAAGCGGGTATTCCGGCCGGCGTGCTCAACGTCGTGCATGGCGGCAAGGACGTGGTGGACGGGCTCTGCACCCACAAGGACATCAAGGCGGTTTCCTTCGTCGGTTCAACCGCCGTCGGTACTCATGTCTATGACCTGGCCGGCAAACACGGCAAGCGTGTGCAATCGATGATGGGCGCCAAGAACCACGCTGTGGTGCTGCCGGACGCCAATCGCGAACAAGCGCTGAATGCGCTGGTGGGTGCCGGTTTCGGTGCTGCCGGCCAACGCTGCATGGCCACTTCGGTGGTGGTACTGGTGGGTGCGGCCAAGCAGTGGCTGCCGGATCTCAAGGCGCTGGCGCAGAAGCTCAAGGTCAATGCCGGCAGTGAGCCGGGTACCGATGTCGGCCCGGTGATCTCGAAAAAGGCCAAGGCGCGGATTCTCGATCTGATCGAGAGCGGCATCAAGGAAGGCGCGAAACTGGAGCTGGACGGTCGCGAGATCACGGTTCCCGGTTACGAGAAGGGCAACTTTGTTGGCCCGACCCTGTTCTCCGGCGTGACCACCGACATGCAGATCTACACCCAGGAAATCTTCGGCCCGGTGCTGGTGGTGCTGGAAGTCAAGACGCTCGACGAGGCCATCGCCCTGGTCAACGCCAACCCGTTCGGCAACGGCACGGGCCTGTTCACCCAGAGCGGCGCGGCGGCGCGTAAATTCCAGAACGAAATCGACGTCGGCCAGGTCGGCATCAACATCCCGATTCCGGTGCCGGTCCCATTCTTCAGCTTCACCGGTTCGCGCGGTTCCAAGCTCGGCGACCTCGGCCCGTACGGCAAGCAAGTGGTGCAGTTCTACACTCAGACCAAGACCGTCACCAGTCGCTGGTTCGATGACGACAGCGTCAACGACGGTGTGAACACCACCATCAACCTGCGTTAAGGAGCCGGACATGAAAATCGCTTTTATCGGTCTGGGCAACATGGGTGCGCCGATGGCGCGCAACCTGATCAAGGCCGGCCATGCACTGCGCCTGGTGGACCTGAACAAAGCCGTGCTGGCGGAACTGGAACAGCTGGGCGGCAGCATCAGTGCATCGGCCCGTGAAGCGGCAGAAGGCGCCGAACTGGTCATCACCATGCTGCCTGCTGCGGTGCATGTACGCAGTGTGTGGCTGGGTGAAGACGGCGTGCTCGCCGGTATCGGCAAAGGTGTACCGGCCGTGGATTGCAGCACCATCGATCCGCAGACCGCGCGGGACGTAGCCGCCGCCGCTGCCAAACAGGGCGTGGCCATGGCCGATGCACCGGTCTCTGGCGGCACCGGTGGTGCAGCCGCCGGGACGCTGACCTTCATGGTCGGCGCCACCCCCGAACTGTTCGCCACCCTGCAACCGGTACTGGCGCAAATGGGCCGCAACATCGTCCATTGTGGTGAGGTCGGCACCGGGCAAATCGCTAAAATCTGCAACAACCTGCTGCTGGGGATTTCCATGGTTGGCGTCAGCGAAGCCATGGCATTGGGCGATGCCCTGGGCATCGACACCAAGGTGCTGGCGGGTATCATCAACAGTTCCACCGGGCGTTGCTGGAGCTCGGAGATGTACAACCCATGGCCGGGCATCGTTGAAACAGCACCGGCGTCGCGCGGTTACACCGGCGGCTTTGGGGCCGAACTGATGCTCAAGGATCTGGGGCTGGCAACCGAAGCGGCGCGTCAGGCGCACCAGCCGGTGGTACTCGGCGCGGTGGCCCAGCAGTTGTATCAGGCGATGAGTTTGCGTGGGGAAGGGGGGAATGACTTCTCGGCGATCATCAACAGCTATCGCAAACCGTTGTAGGAGCGAGCTTGCTCGCGATGTTCTGCAACGATTACGCGGCAAGCCTGACACCCCTTGGTGGTCTCAGGTTTATCGCGAGCAAGCTCGCTCCTACAGGGATTGAATGTACCCAAAGATATTTACCGGGAGATCACGTCGGGTGATCCCCCGGTTTTTTTGTATCAGGCAAACACGAAATATTTGCGCACGGTTTCCACCACTTCCCAGGTGCCTTTCATCCCCGGCTCAACGACGAAAATGTCGCCGGCGCGCAGGTGGATCGGCGCCATGCCTTCCGGGGTGATGACGCAGTAGCCCTCCTGGAAATGGCAATACTCCCACTTCACATATTCCACGTACCACTTGCCTGGTGTGCAGATCCAGGTGCCCATGATCTTGCTGCCGTCTTCGCTCGTGTAGGCATTGAGGTTGACGGTGTGCGGGTCGCCTTCGAGTTTTTCCCATTTGCAGGCGTCGAGCACAGGCAGCGGGTGGGTGTCGCGAAGAACGGTAATCGGTGCGGTCATGATGACTCCGGGCAGTGGGCTCAAGAACTGAAGTCGCACCCTATAGCGCCTGTCCAACCATCAGTTGTCTGTGCTCGACACTGAGCTGTCCAGAAACGCACGGCCCTCAAATACGGGTCAGCGGGCAGTCGAGCCTGGATTGTTCGAGGCCGTTCTCGAACTCGACCAGTTGCGAGTGCTGTTGCGACAGCGCCGCTATCCGCTCAGCGATTTCCTGTTTTTTGCTGGCGATGACCTGGTGTGCCTGCTCCCATGGCAACTGCGGGCCCTGATGGCCGGCGAAGATCGGCTGCAATTCCTTGAGTCTGAAACCCAGTTGCTGGGCACATTTGATGAACATCAGCAGTTCAACGCTGTGCTGGTCATAGATGCGGTACTTGCCCAGGCGGCGAGCGGCAGGCAGCAGGCCAATCGACTCGTAGTGACGGATGCTTTTGACAGTGGTTCCGGAGCGCTGCGCGGCTTGGCCGATGTACATGGGAAGGTCCTTTTCTCCGAGGATAAAGCTCGGTGCATTATCGACCGACTCATCCGCTGGCGATAGCTTCGGCTTGGCGTAACCAGGCCGCATGCCGGTCTGCGCTGGCGCCGAGAATTGGCCCGAAGGTGAGGGTTCGGGTTGGCTTGATGCCACAGAATTCCAGCGTGGTCTTACGGACCTGGTGCAAGCCGGGCATGCGGTAGATCCATCGGTAGTACCAGGGCGGTGTGTCCATGGTCACCAGCAGGTGGGCGGTTCGGCCGCGCAGGAGTTTGTCGGGGAAGGCTTTGCCCTGGCGATATTTGAAGGCAAAACCCGGCAAGAACACCCGGTCGAAAAAGCCCTTGAGCAAGGCCGGTACGCCACCCCACCAGATCGGATAAACCAGCGTCAGTTGTTCGGCCCACAGGATGTCGGCCTGGGCGTTACGCAAGTCGTCTTCCAGCGGCTGGACCTGCTGATAGCCTTCACGCAGCACCGGGTCAAAATCCATGCTGCCGAGAAACAATTGACGCACTTCATGCCCGGCGTGCACTGCCGACTGTGTGTAGCGCTCGGCAAGGGCGGCGCAGAAGCTGTTGCTTGATGGATGCCCGAGAATCACCAATATTCGTTTACCCATCATCGCTATCCTTGAAGATCAAACCTCAAGGATAAAGTCTGCTCCTCAGGGGAGAGTCAAGGCGTGCAGCAGGGCCTTGGCATAGCCGGGTAATGCGGCGAAGTCCCGGGCACAGAGCAACAGTTTGCGTTGGCCCCAGGGTTCTTGCAGGGCGAGGCTTTTGAAGTGCAGTCCGCCTGACCCGCGTTCGACCGCGGCCAACGGTACGATTGCCAGTCCAGCCCCCCGGGCGACCATGCGCATCACGCCATCGAAGCCATCGGCGCGGATGCGAATCTGCATGCGCAGGCCGGCGTGCAGTGCCTGTTCTTCCAGATACACCGCCAAGGCGCTGTTTGCATTCAGGCCGACGTAGTCGTGATGCAGGGTGTCGGTGAAGCTCACTGAGGTTGCCTGCGCCAAGGGATGTTCCCGGGGCATGATCAGCACCAGCGGATCATCGCGGAACGCTCGGGTCTGCAGGTCATCGGTGTCCACCGCGTCGGAAACGATGCCGAGGTCCGCCGCACCCTGGCGTAAGGCGTGGGTGATACGGGTACTGGGCAGTTCCTGCAGGTCGATGTCGAGGTTGGGATGGCTGTGCAGGAAGTCCGCGAGCAACTCTGGCAGGTACTCGGTGATTGCCGTGGTATTGCACAGCAGCCGCACCTGACCTTTGACGCCCCGGGCGTATTCGGCCAGCTCCTGTTGCAGGCGTTCGGCCTGTTGCAGCAGAACCCGGGCGTGTCGGGCCAGGGCATTGCCGGCCGGTGTCGGGCTGACCCCGCGACGATTGCGCTGAAGAAACTCGACGCCCAGCGACGCCTCCATGGCGCGAATTCGCGCACTGGCCGCCGCGAGGGACAAATGACTGCGTGCGGCGCCGGCGGTGATGTTGCCGGTGTCGAGGATGTTCAGGTACAGGCGCAGGTCGGTCAGGTCGAAGTGCATTACAACAATCCCGAGTTGAATGTTGTCTGGAAGGGCGCCTTCGCGGGCAAGCCCGCTCCTACAGTGGACCAGGTTCTCCCGACTGCATGCGATCAAATGTAGGAGCGGGCTTGCCCGCGAAGAGGCCAGTCGCTTCAGCGAAATACTCAGCCTCTGTCAGGGCAAGAGGCAGCCTCAGTATATGGCAGATTTTCAATCAACCCCCGCGGGCTCACCATGGCTCCATGAACACACTCTCAGCGTTTTATCAGAATCTCGGGTTGGCCCTTTCGTTGCTGGTTATCGGCACCTTTGTGCTGGCCGGCATGATCAAGGGCGTGATCGGCCTCGGCCTGCCGACCGTTGCCATGGGGCTGCTAGGTCTGGCTATGGCGCCGACGCAGGCTGCGGCGCTGCTGATCATTCCGGCGACCCTGACCAACATTTGGCAATTGGCATTCGGCGGGCATCTGTCGGGGCTGGTCAAACGGCTGTGGCCGATGTTGCTGGCGATTTTCTTCGGCACCGGGGCAGGCACGCTGTGGGTCGGCATGAGCGGTGGCCATTGGGTGGTGCGGGGGTTGGGCGCGGCATTGTTGCTGTATGCGCTGAGCGGTTTGTTCCTGCCGACTGTGCGTGTGGGGCGGCGCAGCGAACGCTGGCTCGGTCCATTGTGTGGCGTGCTGACAGGCGTCATCACTTCGGCCACCGGCGTGTTCGTGATTCCGGCGGTGCCTTATCTGCAAGCGCTGGGTTTGAGCAAGGACGAACTGGTACAGGCGCTGGGCCTGTCGTTCACCGTCTCGACCCTCGCGCTGGCCGGTGGCTTGCTATGGCGTGGCGCGCTTGGCGGGGGCGAGTTGAGCGCGTCGCTGTTGGCGCTGATCCCGGCAATGCTCGGCATGTGGTTGGGGCAATCGCTGCGCCAGCGGATCAGCTCCCTGTGGTTCAAGCGCGTGTTCTTCGTTGGCCTGGGTGTGCTCGGCGGCCATTTGCTGATCAGCGGCTAGCGGACGACGGGCTGATCATCTCGATGGCGCGGATCTCGAAGTCCCGTTCCAGGTATTCATCACGCTGCGCGAGAAACTGCTTCATGTGTGGCAGGTTCGAGTGCACGTCGAGGTGGGCCTGGGATTGCCAGATCTCGTAGAAGATGAACAGGGTCGGGTCCTGTTTGTCGCGCAACATGTGGTATTCGATGCAACCGGGTTCGGCTCGGCTCGCTTGCACATAGCCGCTGAAAAACGCTTCGAAGGCATCGGATTTTTCCGGGCGGGTCTTGGCGTGCAGGATGAAGCCCTGGATTTCATTCATCTACATCTCTCCTCAAGTCAGAACTGGCGCCAGTCTAAGGCAACAATCTCCTGTTGATTCGTGCTTGTAGGTCAAATGAATTTTGCCGAATCGACGCTTACTCCGCGCGAGGTCGATCGGTACTCTGCCGCCATCCGATTCCCGACCTTCCCGAGACCTCCCATGAAAAAAGTCCTGTTGCTCAATGGCGGCAAAAAATTTGCGCACTCCGACGGCCGCTACAACGCCACCCTGCATGAAGCCGCGCTGAGCGTGCTGGATCGTGGCGGTATGGATGTGAAAACCACCTTCATCGACGAGGGTTACGACATCGCCGAAGAAGTGACCAAGTTCCTCTGGGCCGACGTGATCATCTACCAGATGCCCGGCTGGTGGATGGGCGCGCCGTGGACCGTGAAAAAGTACATCGATGAAGTCTTCACCGAAGGCCATGGCAGCCTCTATGCCAGCGACGGTCGCACCCGTTCGGACGCGTCGCAGAAGTACGGCAGCGGCGGTCTGATTCACGGCAAGCAATACATGCTGTCGCTGACCTGGAACGCTCCGCAGCAAGCCTTCGACGACCCGAGCGATTTCTTCGAAGCCAAGGGCGTGGACGCGGTGTACTTCCCGTTCCACAAGGCCAACGAGTTCCTGGGCATGACCGGTTTGCCGACGTTCCTGTGCGTGGACGTGATGAAGCGCCCGAACATCGAAGGTGATGTGGCGCGATATGAGCAGCATTTGGCTGAGGTGTTTGGCCTGAAGGCGTAACTGTCAGCTAGTATCGAAAGCCTGAGTTTGTGTGCGCACTCTTGTGGCGAGGGAGCTTGCTCCCGCTGGTGCGCGCAGCGGACCCAAAACCAGCCTGCGCGGTGGTTCAAGTTGTCCGCGTCAAACCATTTACGACGGCTTCGCCGCCGAGCGGGAGCAAGCTCCCTCGCCACAAGGGTTCTTCTCAGCTCGCAAGAACCGGTCAGGACTATCGATAAGGGACACACGTGAAAGCCAGATCCGATGAATTACAGGTTTTCGTCTGCGTGATTGAATGTGGGTCGATTTCTGCGGCGGCCGAGCAGGTCGGGCAAACGCCTTCGGCGGTCAGTCGTACGCTGTCGCGGCTGGAGGCCAAGCTCGACACCACCTTGATCAATCGCACCACGCGGCGCATGGACCTGACCGAAGAGGGCAAGTATTTCTTCGAACACGCCAAGCGGATTCTCGATCAGATGGATGAGCTCGAAGAGCGCCTGTCCTCGCGCCAGCAAACACCGTCCGGGCGGCTGCGGATCAACGCGGCATCACCTTTCATGCTGCACGCCATCGTGCCTTACATCGATGAATTCCGCCGGCTGTACCCCGACATCCAGCTCGAACTCAACAGCAACGATTTGATCATCGACCTGCTGGAACAGAGCACCGACATCGCCATCCGCATCGGCACCCTGACCGACTCGACGCTGCATGCCCGCTCCCTGGGTTGCAGCCCGCTGCACATCGTCGCCAGCCCGGCCTACCTGGAAAAGCACGGCACACCGCAAGCGGTGGCTGACCTGGCCCACCATACGCTGCTGGGGTTCACCCAGAACGAAGGCCTCAACCAATGGCCGCTGCGTTATGTGCATGGCGATCGCTGGCCGATCCAGGCGTCGATCAGCGCATCGAGCGGCGAGACCATCCGCCATCTCGCACTGGACGGCCAGGGCATCGCCAGCCTGTCGCATTTCATGACCATCGAAGACATTCGTGCCGGGCGCTTGAAAGTGTTGCTGGCCGAATTCAACAGCGGTTATCGCCAGCCGATCAACGCGGTGTACTACCGTAACTCGCAACTGGCCCTGCGGATTCAATGCTTCCTGGACTTTATCCAGGGCAAGTTGGTGGATTATGCGAGCGCAGACTTCAAGGGCTGATTCGTGATTCCTGCGCAAAAGTGAATTGGGTTAGAGGGCATTTTTCGGCAGTGATCGCTCCTTGATACTCCTTGCATCACTGATCAACGCAGGGAGTTTATCCATGAATGTATTCGTTACCGGTGCCGCCGGTTTTATCGGCGGTTCCATCGCCACGGGCCTGGTCCAGGCCGGCCACAACGTCACCGGTCTGGTGCGCAGCGCCGAACAAGCCGATGAACTGCGCGCACTGGGCATTTCTGCGGTGGTGGGCAGTCTGGACGACAACGACCTGTTGGCCGATCAGGCACTGGCTGCGGACGCGGTGATCAACGCCGCCAGCAGCGATCATCGTGGCGCGGTGGAAGCCTTGCTCGATGCCTTGCGCGGTGCTGGCAAAGTGTTCCTGCACACCAGCGGTTCGAGCATCGTCGGTGATGCCTCGGGCGGTAAATCCAGTGATGTCATCTACTTCGAAGACAACCTGCCGAAACCGACAGTCGACAAGGCGGCGCGCGTGGCCATCGACAACCTGATCCTGGCGGCGGCCATGGACGGGGTGAACTCGGCGGTGATCTGCAACACGCTGATCTACGGTCATAGCCTGGGCGTCCATCGCGACAGCGTGCAGTTGCCGCGCCTGCTCAAACAGGCGCGCAAAAGCGGTGTGGTGCGTCATGTCGGCCCGGGCCAGAACATCTGGTCCAATGTGCACATCGAGGACGTGGTTGCACTGTACCTGCTGGCGCTGACTGAAAACGTACCGGGCACCTTCTACTTCGTCGAAAGCGGTGAAGCGTCGTTCATCGACATGACCACCGCCATGGCCCAGGCGCTGAATCTGGGCAAGCCGCAGGACTGGGCGCTCAATGACGCGGAAGCCGAGTGGGGCTATGAAATGGCCAATTATGGTTTGGGTTCCAACAGTCGGGTGCGCGGTAAGCATGCTCGGGAGTTGTTGGGCTGGGTGCCGAAGCGCACGTCGGTAGTGGAGTGGATTCTCGACGAGATGGTTTGAGTTCGCTTAAAACCGCGTCATCGTTCATCGCGGGCAAGCCACGCTCCCACAGGTACTGTGTTGTTCGCTCATTTCGTGAACGACACAAAACCTGTGGGAGCGTGGCTTGCCCGCGATGACGTTTTCAGCAGCCCATTAACTGGCCGGTCGGCCCTCGATTCCGTAACATCCGCACACTCTTTTTCGTCTCTCCCTGTGTGCGGTTCCCCATGAAAGCAAAACGTCTACGCGCCGATGTACTGGCCGGACTTACCACGTCCTTCGCCCTGTTGCCCGAGTGCATCGCTTTCGCGCTGGTGGCTCATCTCAATCCGCTGATGGGGCTCTACGGCGCGTTCATCATCTGCACCCTGACCGCGCTGTTCGGCGGGCGACCGGGCATGGTGTCCGGCGCGGCCGGCTCGATGGCCGTGGTGATCGTCGCGCTGGTGGTGCAACACGGCGTGCAGTATCTGCTGGCCACGGTGTTGCTGGGCGGGTTGATCATGATGGCGTTCGGGCTGCTCAAACTCGGCAAACTGGTGCGCATGGTGCCGCACCCGGTGATGCTCGGCTTCGTCAACGGCCTGGCGATCATCATTGCCCTGGCGCAACTGGAGCACTTCAAGAGCGGGGAGGCCTGGTTGAGCGGTACGCCGCTGTACATGATGATCGGGCTGGTCGCGGTGACCATGACGGTTGTCTATGTGCTGCCGCGCCTGACCCGTACGGTGCCGCCGGCGCTGGTGGCGATTCTCGGCGTGGGCCTGGCGGTGTATCTGCTTGGCCTGCCGACCCGCACCCTGGGCGATATGGCGCACATTGCCGGTGGCTTGCCCACGCTGGCGCTGCCGGACATTGCGTGGAACCTGGACACCCTGCGCATCATCGCGCCCTACGCGATCCTTATGGCGATGGTCGGGTTGCTGGAAACCCTGTTGACCCTGAACCTCACCGACGAAATCACCGAAAGCCGTGGCTACCCGGATCGCGAGTGCGTGGCGCTGGGGGCGGCGAATGTGGTGTCCGGTGCGCTCGGCGGCATGGGCGGTTGCGCGATGATCGGCCAGACTATGATCAACCTCAGTTCCGGCGGGCGCGGGCGTTTGTCCGGTGTGGTGGCCGGGGTGTCGATCCTGTTGTTCATCCTGTTTCTGTCTCCGCTGATCGAGCGCATCCCGCTGGCCGCGCTGGTAGGGGTGATGTTCGTGGTGTCGCAACAGACCTTCGCCTGGGCCTCGTTGCGGGTGCTGAACAAGGTGCCGTTGAACGACGTGCTGGTGATCATCGCGGTGACGGTGATTACCGTTTTCACCGACTTGGCAATGGCGGTGCTCTGCGGGATCATCATCGCGGCACTGAACTTTGCCTGGCAGCAGGCCCGACAGTTGTATGCCGACAGTCATCTGGAAACTGACGGCAGCAAGCTGTACCGGGTGCATGGCACGCTGTTCTTCGCCTCGACCGCACCCTTTCTCAATCAGTTCGATCCGGCCAATGACCCGGCGCAAGTGACACTTGATTGCCAGCACCTGAGCTTTGTCGACTACTCGGCCATCGCCGCGCTGGGCACCTTGCGCGAGCGCTATGCCAAGGCTGGCAAGCACCTGCGGGTGCAGCATTTGTCCGAGCGTTGCAAGAAATTGCTCAAGCGCGCCCGGATGCAGCACGACTGAAATCAATCAGGCAGGCGCGATGAAAATCCGCCTGCCTGATTTTCATTATTTGCGACAACTCATACCTCTGTACGACGCGCCTTACCTCTGCACGAAAATTACTTTCACCTCGTTTGAAAATCACCCGCCGAAATGTTTTAAGAGTTTCACAAATATTTCGACGTGACCCTCTCGAGGAGTACCGCATGACCCCGTCCTTCGGCTATTGGCTGCTGGTGTATGCCGCTGTTGCCATCATTGCACTGATCGTTCTGATCGCCCGTTACCGGCTCAATCCGTTCATTGTCATCACCCTGATTTCCCTTGGCCTGGCGCTGGTCGCCGGGATGCCGCCGTCGGGTGTGGTGGGGGCGTACGAGGCGGGTGTCGGCAAGACCCTGGGGCACATCGCGCTGGTGGTGGCGCTGGGCACCATGCTCGGCAAGATGATGGCCGAGTCCGGTGGCGCCGAGCAGATGGCCCGTACGCTGATCGACCGCTTTGGCGAGAAGAATGCGCATTGGGCGATGGTGTGCATCGCGTTTCTGGTGGGGCTGCCGCTGTTCTTCGAAGTCGGTTTCGTCTTGCTGGTGCCGATTGCCTTTACCGTGGCGCGGCGCGTGGGCGTCTCGATCCTGATGGTCGGCTTGCCGATGGTCGCCGGGCTTTCGGTGGTGCATGCGCTGGTGCCGCCGCACCCGGCGGCGATGCTGGCGGTGCAGGTGTATCAGGCGTCGGTGGGGCAGACCTTGATGTACGCGATCCTGATCGGCATTCCGACCGCGATCATCGCCGGTCCCCTGTACGCCAAATTCATCGTGCCGCGTATTCAGTTGCCGGCGGAAAACCCGCTGGAACGACAGTTTCTTGAACGTGAGCCGCGCGACAGCCTGCCGGGTTTCGGCATCACCATGGCGACCATTTTGTTGCCGGTGGTGCTGATGCTGATCGGCGGTTGGGCCAATCTGATTTCCACGCCGGGCAGTGGCTTCAACCAGTTCCTGCTGTTCATCGGCAACTCGGTGATCGCGCTGTTGCTGGCCACATTGCTGAGCTTCTGGACCCTCGGCCTGGCCCAGGGCTTCAACCGCGAGTCGATCCTCAAGTTCACCAACGAATGTCTGGCGCCGACCGCGAGCATCACGTTGCTGGTCGGCGCTGGTGGTGGCTTGAACCGGATTCTGGTGGACGCCGGCGTCACCGACCAGATCGTCGGCCTGGCCCACGAGTTCCATCTGTCGCCGCTGTTGATGGGCTGGCTGTTTGCCGCGTTGATGCGCATCGCCACCGGTTCTGCCACTGTGGCCATGACCACCGCTTCAGGCGTGGTCGCGCCAGTGGCCATTGGTCTGGGTTATCCCCATCCGGAGCTACTGGTGCTGGCGACTGGCGCCGGGTCGGTTATCTTTTCCCACGTCAATGACGGCGGTTTCTGGTTGATCAAGGAATACTTCAACATGACCGTTGCCCAAACCTTCAAGACCTGGACCGTGCTCGAGACGTTGATCTCGGTCGTTGCCTTCGGCCTGACCGTTGGCCTTTCTTACCTGATTTAGCCGGAGCCACTTGCATGGACATCCTCTACCAGATCCGCGCCCGTCAGGATTCCTTCAGCGCCGGTGAAGGACGCATCGCCCGCCTGATGCTCGACGACGTAGGATTTGCCGCCTCCGCCAGCCTTGATGAACTGGCGCTGCGGGCGGAAGTCAGCAGCGCCACGCTGTCGCGGTTCGCCCGCACGGTCGGCTGTAAGGACCTGCGTGACTTACGCTTGCAACTGGCCCAGGCCAGCGGCGTCGGCAGCCGGTTTCTCGACCCGGCGGGCACGCCCGAGCAGTCGGCGTTCTACGGGCAGATCGTGGGTGACATCGAGTCGACTTTGCGCCAGCACCTGGCCGCGTTCGATGAGTCACGTTTCGCCGATGCGGTGAAACTGCTGGGCAAGGCGCAGATGATTCACGCTTTCGGCATGGGCGGCTGCTCGACCCTGTGCAGCGATGAACTGCAGGTGCGCCTGGTTCGCCTCGGCTATCCGATTGCGGTGTGCCACGATGCGGTGATGATGCGCGTCACCGCCGCCAGCCTCAGCGCCGAACACGTGGTGATTGTCTGCTCGCTGACCGGGATCACCCCGGAGCTGATTGAAACGGTGGAACTGGCGCGCAACTATGGCGCACGCATTCTGGCCATCACCCGGGCGGATTCGCCGCTGGCGCAACGGGCCGACATTGTCCTGCCCCTGCAGAGCGCCGAAACCTCGTTCATCTACAAACCCACGGCAGCGCGCTACGGCATGCTGCTGGCCATCGATGTGCTCGCCACCGAGCTTGCATTGGCCAATCCTGAAGACAATCAAGAACGTCTGCGGCGGATCAAACTCGCCCTCGACGAATACCGCGGCGGCGACGATCACTTGCCGCTGGGAGACTGACATGCAGTACGACACGCTGATTCGCAACGCCCTGATCATCGACGGCAGCAACAGCCCCGGATACCCCGCCGACGTGGCCATTCTCAACGGGCGCATCGAGCGTATCGGCGACTTGCGCGATGCCCGTGCCAGCGAGGAAATCGACGCGCAGGGCCATGTGCTGGCGCCGGGTTTCATCGATGTGCACACCCATGACGACACCGTAGTCATTCGTCAGCCGCAGATGCTGCCCAAGCTCAGCCAGGGCGTGACCACGGTCATCGTCGGCAACTGCGGGATCAGTGCGTCACCAGTGAGCTTGCGCGGCGATCCGCCAGATCCGATGAACCTGCTGGGCACGGCCGCTGCGTTCGTATATCCGACCTTCCGCGATTACCGCGCGGCGGTAGAAGCGGCGAACACCACGCTGAACGTTGCTGCGTTGGTCGGCCACACGGCGTTGCGCAGCAATCATCTGGACGACCTGTATCGCACCGCCACGGCGGACGAAATCAGCGCGATGCGTGAGCAATTGCGCGAAAGCCTTGAGGCTGGCGCCTTGGGCCTGTCCACCGGCCTTGCCTATGCCAGTGCCTTCTCGGCGTCCACCGAGGAAGTGATGCAGCTGACTGAAGAGTTGACCGCGTTCGGGGCGGTCTACACCACCCATTTGCGCAGCGAGTTCGAACCGGTGCTGGAGGCCATGGACGAGGCGTTCCGGATCGGTCGTCATGCGCAAAGCCCGGTGATCATTTCTCACCTCAAATGCGCCGGCGCCGGTAACTGGGGGCGTAGTCCGCAGCTGCTGGCGTCCCTCGAACAGGCGGCGAAAACCCACCTGGTGGGTTGCGACTGTTATCCCTACGCCGCGAGCTCTTCGACCCTGGACCTCAAGCAGGTGACCGATGCCCATCGCATCACCATCACCTGGTCGACGCCGCACCCGGAGATGGGTGGCCGCGACCTGATGGACATTGCCGCCGAATGGAATGTGCCGTTGCTGGAGGCCGCTCGCCAACTGCAACCGGCCGGTGCGGTGTACTACGGAATGGATGAGGCGGATGTCCGCAGAATCCTCGCGCATCCGCTGTCGATGGTCGGCTCCGACGGCTTGCCGGAAGACCCGTTTCCGCACCCACGCTTGTGGGGCGCATTCCCCCGGGTGCTCGGACATTTCAGTCGTGATGTAGGACTGTTCCCGTTGCACACCGCCGTGCACAAAATGACCGGGCTGTCGGCGGCACGCTTCGGTTTGAAGGAGCGCGGTGAAATACGCGAAGGCCATTGGGCCGACCTGGTGTTGTTCGATCCGGCGACCATCCGTGATGTCGCCGATTTCAACGACCCGCAGCGGGCGGCGCAAGGTATCGAGGGCGTATGGGTCAATGGTGTGTTGAGCTACCGCGATGGCCAGGCCAACGGGCGCAGGGAAGGGCGGTTCCTGGCCCGGGAAGGGGATTTGCGCACGGGTTTTCAGTGAGTTTCGAGGACTGCGTCACAGTGATGGCATTTTGAGACTAAAGATTGGCATTTCCGCGCCGAAGGACTGTTATCAAAGCCGACAACCTAACGCTGTTCAATCATGTAGGAGCGAGCCTGCTCCGGGCGGCGATCCGACGATGGAGTCAAAGGCGCCGCGTTTAGCCAGTCAAAACGCGTTATCGTTAACGACCATCGCGAGCAGGCTCGTTCCTACAGGGAGCAACCCGATGAGCTTCGGCAAAACCACTCCGATCCTGCGCATTTTCGACGAAGCCAAGGCAGTGGAGTTCTACGTCGACTTCCTCGGTTTCAAGATCGACTGGCAGCATCGTTTCGAAGCCAGCCTCCCGTTGTACCTGCAAGTCTCGCGGGGTGAGTGCGTGCTGCACTTGTCCGAATACAACGGCGACAGTACGCCGGGTTCGGCCTTGCGCATCGAGACCGATGAACTGGAAGCCTTCCAGGAGCAATTGCTGGCCAAGGCGTATGCGTTTGCGCCTCCACAGATCCAGGCCATGCCATGGGGTAGCCAGGATATGACCATCAGTGATCCGTTTGGCAATCGGTTGGTGTTTACCAATGCGATTTGTGTTTAAAACCGTTCGCCAGTCGCTCAGGGTTACCCGGCATGATGTGCCAAGAGCAGCCCGCTCCCACAGGGGGCGATGGGACGACACAGATCCATTGTGGGAGCGAGCCTGCTCGCGATTGGATCTATCATTAAGCGCTGACTGAATGTCAGACGCGGAAGTGGCTGACCATCATCTGCAACTGACTCCCCAGTCGAGCGAGTTCAACACTCGACGCAGCCGTTTCATCACTCGCAGCAGCAGTCTGTTCAGACACGTCGCGCACGTTGATGATGCTACGGCTGATCTCTTCGGCCACGGCGCTTTGCTGTTCGGCAGCGGCGGCGATCTGCTGGTTCATCGACTGGATGTTGGACACCGTGCGGGTGATATTCTCCAGTGACTCGCCGGCCTTGCGGGTCAGGGCCACGCTGCTGTCGGTGAGGACTCGGCTGTTGTTCATCACCGCCGACACTTGTTGCGTGCCGTTCTGCAGACCGGCCACCAGGCCTTCGATTTCCTCGGTGGATTTCTGCGTGCGCTGGGCCAGGCCGCGGACCTCGTCGGCCACCACGGCAAAACCACGACCGGCTTCACCGGCACGGGCCGCTTCGATGGCGGCATTGAGCGCCAGCAGGTTGGTCTGCTCGGCGACGGCCTTGATCACATCCATGACGCTGCCGATCTTGTCGCTTTCCTGTTGCAGCACGCTCATGGCCTCGGTGGAACGTACCACTTCGCTGGCCAGACGCTCGATCTGGGCGATGGCTTCGTTGACCACCTTGTCACCTTCACGGGCTTCGCCGTCCGCCGCCGCAGCGGCTTGCGAGGCTTCTTCGGCGTTGCGCGCGACTTCCTGCACGGTGGCGGTCATCTCGTGCATGGCGGTGGCCACCTGATCGGTCTCGACTTTCTGGCTGTTGACCCCGGCGCTGGTCTGCTCGGTCACGGCCGACAGCTCTTCGGCGGCGCTGGCGATCTGGGTCACGCCGTCGCGGATGCCGCTGATCAAGTCGCGCAGGGTCACGCCCATACGTGCGATGCCTTGCTGCAACACCCCGAGCTCATCTTGGCGGGTGACCAGCACGTTCTGGGACAGGTCACCGCTGGCGATGCGATCGACCACCGCCAGGGTTTCACGCAATGGGCGGGTGATCTGGTGAGTGATGACCACAGCGGCAATGACGCCCACCAGCAACGCCAGCAAGGTGCTGATCATTTGCAGGGTGCGTGCCTGGGCGCTTTCGGCGTCACGGCGGTCGAGCTGGATCTGGTACAGCTGATCGCTCTGGGACACGATGGCGGTGCCCTGGTCGGTCATTTCCTTGCGCGCTTGCACCGCGTCATTGCTGGCGGCCTTGTAGGCCTGCAAGGCGTTGCGGTAGTTGCCTAGCGCAGTTTCCAGCTGACGCAGGGCGTCTTGTTGGGAATCGGCGAAGTGCGCGTTCAGCGGTTTCAGGCTGGCGATGGCGGCGTCCAGTTGGCCGATGGCTTTTTGCTCGGTCTCGGCATTGGTACTGGTGGTGTAGCCGCGCACTTCGTAGCGGGCCAACAGGAACGCTTCCTTGGCCGCGGTGATGACTTGGAACTGTTCGAAGCGCTGGTCGCTCAACGGCATTTGCTGCACGCGGGTATTGATGTCATTGATCAGCGTGTTGGCGGTTTCGGCGTTGGCACTGATGGCGTCGCGGGCGCTGTTGCCGGCGCGATAGGCGCTGCGCATCTTGCCCAGGGACGTCTTGTAGGCGTCGATGACGGCGCCTTGCTCGCGCAGCAGCTTGAGGTTTTCCGGGCTCTTGAACTTCGCCAGCAGGGTTTGCTGCTGGGCCGAGAAGGCGTCGAGGGTGGTCTGCACGCTCTGCGCGGCGGTTTCGTCGCCGTTGGTCAGCATGTATTGCAGGCGAACCACGCGCAGCTTGGTCAGGCCGGCGTTGAGCTGGGTGATGTCGCTCATCCAGTTACTGCGGTCGATCAACCCGCCCAGGCTGGTCCAGCCGGTCAGGGCGAGGACGCAGGTCAGTGCCAGGACCAGGCCAAACCCCAGGCCCAGTTTCAGGTTCACGCTGATGTTGCCGAACCAGCTATTCATCACATTCCTCCAGGAACTTGGTACTTCTTTATCGTCGGTTGGCTGGAAGATTGTTTTTTTTGGGGGCCGCCAAGCTGTGTAAGCAGGATGTATCGGCAGCAATCCCGGGAGCTGAAAGGTTTTTGTGTGGCGGATTCTGTAACAAGGTTTTTGCAATGCTTTAAGCTTTTTTTCACATGTCTTTCACCCGCCGGCAACGCACGTTTCTTTAGCCTTTCGGGATCTAATGAGGTGTTGCGTGCCGGTGAGGCGGCTTGATGTGGAATTGAGACTGAGTCTTTTCGGGAAAAAACGCTCGATCGATCTGAACCGCTATGCCCGCTATCGCAATGCCGCCGTGGTGTTGGCCTCGGCGCTGCTGGTCATCCCGCTGACCGTATTTTTGTTGCGTCCCGCCACCGCACCGGACCTGGCTCACGGTAATGTAGCCGGTGCACAGGCGTTGATGACGGGATGGGCCAAGGGCGACATGATCGTGCTGGTGCGTCACGTCGAGCGCTGCGATCACTCCTCGGCGCCTTGCCTGATAGGCAACGATGGCATTACCGAGCGCTCTCGCAGTGTTGCCGAGAGCCTCGGGGTACAGTTCAAGCACCTGGGCCTGGACAAGGCTGATATCTACAACAGCCCGATATTGCGTACAGCGCAGACCGCCAACTTCATGTTCAACAAGGTTGGCACGGGTGAAAACTGGCTGATCAGTTGCAAGGGCACCATGTTGCGCGACTCCCTGGCGCACAAAGTGGCCGGGCGCAACCTGATTCTTGTCACTCACAGCGAGTGCATGGAGCAACTGGAAAAAGACCTCAAGTTGCCGGCATCGACGCTGGGTTACGGCGCCTCTCTGTTTATTTCCGCCGAAACCCCGCAGACTCCGCGCATGCTTGGCTTCATCGAAGCTTCCGACTGGAGCTCGGTGACCACTCGTTGAGCTTTTCCTTCATCTTTCAGAATCAGGATTCACAATGCTGACCGCTTCTCGCTACCGCTTTTACTGGGTGAACTTCGGTATTCCGCTGGCCTGCGCGGTCGTGGTGTTTCTGATGTTCGACATGACCAGCATCGACATCGCCTTCAATAATTACTTTTTTGATCCGGTGACGCAGACGTTCCCGTTGGACCATGTCCATCTGTTCGAAAAAATTACCCATAAATGGGCGCGGATCATCCCGAACTGGACGGGCGAGATCGCGATTATCGGTGCCTTGCTGTCATTTCTCTGGCCGCGCCTGAAGGCTGAAAAGCACTCGAAAATCATCGCCTTCCTGGAAAAAATCAAAGTCGCACCGGTGCTGCGCTTTGCCACCCGGCACCGTCGCGATTTTCTCTACGTGGTGTTCGCGTTCTCCATCAGCACCGGGGTGATTCACTACCTCAAGGGCCACACCAGCGTGTATTGCCCGATCGAGACCACCCAGTACGGCGGCAAAAAGGAGCACGTTGAGTGGTATGAGAATTTCGACCTGCTGAAAGTCGCCGGTGACGGTCGCTGCTGGCCGGGCGGACACGCATCGGGCGGTTTCACCATGCTGGCGTTGTACTTCGTGGCTCGCCGTTATCGCTGGCGCTATTCGAAAGCGATCATGTACGGCTCGCTGACCCTCGGTTTCATCTATGGCACCACACGGGTATTGCAAGGGTGGCACTACATGTCCCACACCTTCTGGGCCGGGATCTTCGTGTGGTTGGCGTGTTTGCTGACGGCGCTGGCGTTCTATGGGCGAGCGAGGCTGGAACAGCCCGTGCTCTCCAAGGCGCAACAACCGGTGCCGACGGCTCAGACTCAGCCTGTGAATTGAGTTGGCGTTGAACTGAAAAACCCGCAACCCGAAAGGGTTGCGGGTTTTTTTTGCCCGGGGAAACCTTCAGAAAGCTCAGGGTTCGTGTGCGACTGCGATCAACGGTACAGCAGGCGCAGAGGCGGTTTTTCCAGAAACGCTTCGCTGAAAAGTCGCAGGCAACACAGCGCACGACATGACTTCTGGCTACCGGAAAAGGAAGGCCGAAAAAACAGGCTGGAAAAAGTCTAAAGAACGATTTCTTAACAAATCGTGGACAAATGCTGTGATCTATTGGGGGGTAGATTGATCTTCATTTCGCCACCCTGTCTGGCTTTCCAAGCCCAGTGAGCCCCTGAGTGAAACGCACAAATTCCACCTCGATTTCTGCAAAACGTTTGGTGCTCCGAAGGATCGTACTTGGCTCAGGCATTGCCTTCGCTCTTTTATTGGCGAGCGGTGGTTACTGGCTGTTTACGCCACCATCGCCGTACGTTCCGTTGAGCGGTCTGGACCCTGCATCGGTGTCGATGATCGCGGTGGGCGATCAGGGTAGCGGCGACTTGCAACAGTGGCGGGTGGGACAAGCCATGGAGTGGGTTGCGTCCAGGGAGGGGCGCCTGGACATGGTGGTTTTCCTCGGCGACAACTTCTATGGCAAGCCATTGACCAGCACCCACGATCTCCACTGGGAAACCCGATTCGAGCGTGTCTATTGGGGCCATTGGCTCAGCCGTGTGCCATTCTACGCGGTGCTGGGCAATCACGATTACCCGGTGTCGCAAAAATACGAGATCGAGTACGGCCAACAGCACAAGGGATCGGGCCGTTGGCAGTTGCCGGCGAATTTCTACGTCAAGGATTTCGGTGACGTCGACGGGCGGCCATTGGTGCGGATGGTGTTCCTCGACACCTCGGCGCCACGTGAGAGTTTGCAGCAGCAAATCGATTTGATCGATCAGGCGTACCAGGCACCCGGACCGGCACCGGTATGGCGAATAGCCGCGTCCCATCACCCGGTGCGCAATCAAGGCAAGCATGACGAGGAGTCGAATCTGCTCACATGGCTCTTGCCAGTGTTGCAACGCAACCACGTCGATCTGCTTTTGTCGGGTCATGATCACAACCAGCAATTGCTGTTGCGTGCAGGCGAACCCGCTTGGGTGATTTCCGGGGCGGGTGGTAAGAGGCTGTCTGCCTTGCAAACGCCAACACCGGATAGCACCTTTACTGACTCGCGGGCTGGTTTTGCCAAACTCGACCTGAGTGCCACTCAACTCAGGCTGGGGTATTACAACGACCGCGGCGATCTGGAATCCGGCTTTCGCTGGGCCAGAGACTGCCAGTGGATGGCCAAAGGCTGTTTGCTGCCCGAGCAATCGCAAGGGAGCGTCGCGCAGGTGGCACAGTGATGGAGGGTGACGGCCGGCTAAAACCAGCGGTGGCCGTCAGGCAAATCAACAGGCGAAAAAAAGCCCGCGGGAGAGCGGGCAAACCGTAGTTTCTTGAATGAGCGAGCGAAATGTACAGGCTGGCGCGGGGTAGTGGGGTGAAGAAAAATTCATCTCGCACAAAGCCCCGTACCAGAGCTTGCAACACCGCTACGGCAAATGATCCGCGGCAAAGTCGGCTTCCGACCGGGCACGCAAGCGGCCCTTGCGGCAGGCTTGCTGGAACCGCTCGAAATCACGCTCGTTGTGCTTGGTATAGCCCTGGGCGTATTTATAGAGCGCGTCGGCCAGTGCGTCGCTCTTGCCGATGTAGCCGCTGATCACCGCCGCGTGCCCGGAAGACTTGGCATGGGCGCGAGCCAGGGCCCGGCCGCAGAGCCGGCCATAGGCGGCGAATGCGTCGCCATCGAAGGTCTCGAGCTCGGCGGAGATTTTCATATCGCGCAATTGCCGCACATAGAAATGTCGCCCGCTGGGGCCGGTGGTCCAGCCGAGGAACAAGTCGCTGGCCGATTGCATCAACCGCTGGCCGTCGACCACTCGCTGCCCCTCATGCCGCACCCGCGACCTGGTCTTCACGTAGCCGGCGAGTACCGAGCGTCGTGCTTCCTTGAATTGCAGGAACAGCGGGAACTCCTGATCGTCGGTCAGCAGCGCCACCAGGCAACGGGTACCGACACTGCCCACGCCCACCACTTTGAACGCCATGTCCTGAACGTGAAAACGCGACACCAGATCACGGCGGTCCGCTTGCAGGGTGCCGCGATAGTCGCGCATGAAGGTGTCGTAGAGCGGACGCCAGTCCGAGAGGCGCAACCAGTCATCATCGGCGTCCAGCAAGGTGGTGTTTTTGTGCAGGTGGAAAATTTCCGGCAGGTCATCGCGAATGATCAGACGGCCATGGGCGTCGCGTTCGCTGATTTTCGGCAGCAGTTCGGCGTGGGTGCGCCGTTCGGCTTTGGCGATGGCGCGTTCCACATGCTCCAGCGTACTTTTGTTGGCCTGCTCGAGCAGGTCGTCATAGCTGATGGATTCGTACCAGGTTTCCAGCGAGCTCTGTTCGGCGCACTCCTGCATGGTCTTTTGATAGGCGCTTACCACGTCGTGGCAGATGGTTTCCTCAACTGATTCCCCATGACGCAAGTCGCGGGCGGCCACCAGGAAGCTCGCGACCAGGCGTTTCAAGTCCCACTCCCACGGCCCGGGATGGGCTTCATCGAAGTCGTTGACGCTGAACAGCAGGTTGCGTTCAGGCGTTGCGAACCCCCCGAAATTCATCAGGTGGCTATCACCGCAAATCGGCGATACCAGCCCCATGTTCGAGGTGCCCGCCAAATCGTGGGCCTGCAGCAGCGCATTGCCGCGATAGAAGGTGAAAGGTGACACCAGCATGCGTCCGTAGCGCAACTCCACCAGCGATTTGACGCGTCCTTCACTCGACGCCTTGATCAGCGGTATGGGGTCGCGGTCGACATTGCCCAAGGCTGCTTGCGAACTGCGGGAACACTTCTTGCGCGCATCCTTGCCTTGCTTCAAACGGTCGGTGAGGGTGGTCATGGGGGCCTATTCGACAGGGGTTGTAGGGCGATTGCGAAATGAGTGTAGAAGGGCTTTGCGGGTTCATCCGAAGTGTTTGCCCAGCGACTAATCTGTCTGTCAGGCATCGACTCGCTGCCATCACCCGGAAACAAGGAGGCCCGTGTTTTCATTGCCGGTTTCACTGCTGCTGGCGTTCCTCATTGGCTGGGTGTCCCAGCGCATGGGCATGTGCCTGGTCAATGCCATGGGGCTGCTGCTCAAACGCCGGCCGACCCTGTTCGTGTCGCTGGTCAGTTGCGGTCTGTTCGGTCTCTTGCTCGCACCGCTCTACGCCTTGTCTGGCGTCAGTCAGCCGCTGTTCATCCCTGAAGTTGGCTATCTGTCACTGGTCGGTGGCGGGTTGTTGTTCGGCCTCGCCTCGGTACTCAACGACGGATGCAGTGTCGGCACCCTCACCAAGCTCGCCAGCGGCAACCTCAACAAGGCCTTCACCATCCTCGGCTGGGTGCTGGGCATCGTGCTGTGGCATCACTTGAACATGCTGACCGAACACCGGGCGCTGCAAATGCCGATGATCACCAGCCGTCATTACTGGCTGGTCATTGGCATCGTGCTGCTGATTTTGCTGTTCCTGATGCGGATTCACGGCGACAGACACCTGGTGCTGTCGAGCCTGCTCCTGGGGGCGTTGACCAGTGCCCTCTACACCTTCGAACCGCTGTGGACGCCCAGCGTGTTCTTCTACGATCTCTCGCAAAGGTTCTGGGGCCCGGGCGACACATCATTGACCACCCAACGTGTGGCGGTGTTCGCCATGCTGATGCTGGGCATGCTCTGTTACACCTTGCATCGCCGCACGTTCAACTATCAGCGGTTGGCAGCGATGACAGCGGGCAGGCATTTGCTCGCAGGCGTGTTGATGGGGACCGGTGCATCGATGATGCTCGGTGGGAATGACTCGCAGATTTTGTTGGTGTTTCCGACGTTGACCTGGGTGGGGACGGTGCCGTTGGTGTCGATTGTGTTGGGGATATTGGTGGGGGTTGGGATTAAGCGGCTGCGTGCTTGATGATCGCGGCTCTGGAGTTGGACGACCTCAATGAGACCGTCCATTTTTCAAGGATCAAACCTGCATCCGCAACCGCCGCCCAACCACATCCAGCAAATCGCAACCATCGCGCAGGGACGTGACCAGCACCCGCGCCAGTTCGCTGTAAACACCCTCGTCAGCCGCGAAGCTCTCCAGCAATTGCGTCGCGGTTCGAATGCGATAGGCGGCTGTTTCGTGCAGCACATCCAGTGGTGCTTCGGTGTCTATCAGCAGCGACGCGATGGTGCAGTCGATGCCGGTCATCGGCATGTATCGATCCATCTCAAGCCTCCACTTCGTCGAGTGGCGCAATGTTGTCCAGTGCCCGGTTCACCAGCAATTGCGCCAGCACGGCCAACTGCTGGATCGCCAGGGCGATGTTGCGACGCGAACTCTCAAGCTCGCAAGCAAGGTCAGTGCTCATGACGTTGAGTGAGGCGAGGGTTTCACTGGCGTGGGTGAGCAGGGACGGTGTGTCGATGTTGGGGCGGAGGGTGAATACGTGGCTGATGGGATCGAGGTGATTGGGGTTGCGGAGGCGGGCGCTGATGGTGGGTTCGGTGGTTTTGGAGAGGTTGGATAAGTTGGGTGTTTCGGTAGTTGTATCGGGTGAAGAGTCTTGCGGGGTGGGGCTGTGTCTTTTCATGATGGAGATCCTGGTCTGTTTATAGGAGCTGCCCCGGTTTTCAGCCTGTCAAAGCCGGTCGCTGATGTGCAGCGACCCCTGAAGGCTATCGTCGAGAAGTTGCATCCGCCAGTTCATGAAAGGCGACGCGTTTTGCGGGAAATGTCCTAGGACGCGGTGAAGTCGTTGCACCGATCACAGGTCACTCGATCTCACCGTGTGCTTGAAATGATGCTCCCAAAGCCTGACCCCCAACCCGCCCGTCCGGTCCAGCGAAGACCCCACCGTCAAATCCGTGATCAACGTCGGCTGCAAACCCGCATCAAACAGCGCAAACCCCGCCGCCAGGCAACAGGTCTCGGTCTGCAGGCCGCACACCAGCACGCGTTCGACGTTGAGGCTTTTCAGGTAGTCGATGGTTTCCGGTGTGGGCGCATAGCCGTGCTTGATAAAGATGCGGTCGGCCGGGATCAGGCTGTCATCGTCCGGCGCGGGGTGCCAGCCGAGCTGTTTTTCGAAGGGGGTTATGGATTCGTCATGGCGCTCGACCGTGGCAACACTGGGCAGGGTGCCGATGAGCGCCTGGATACCGTCGATCAGCCACTGCGGCGGGGCGAAGCCGGGTTGTACGTCGATGATCAGGAGGGCTTGGCGCATGGGCTTTTCCGAGGAAATGGCAGTGATAGGGGTGACCGTGGATGCAAAATATTCTGGAGGGGCTCGCTGGCCTCTTTGGGGGCAGGCCGCTGCAAAGCTTAGTCGTGACCGATGCCCATATTGCAACCATGCACATAACAGCCTAGCGCGACGGCCTATGTGACCCTATCGTCAGAATTCACGTACCACAAAGTGCTTTTGTGAGTTGTGAGCGTACGATGTAACTCACGTTTTCGCTGAATTCCTGGGGGCGCGAACGAAGCGACTGAGCGATATGGCATTGGAGAAAAATCATGATTCGCAAGCACTACTTGAAAGCCCTGGCGATGCTGCTCATCGCCGCTGGCGTGCAGTGGGTGACGCTACCCGCTTACGCGACCGAGCAGGGTCAACAACGGCGTGAAGCTCGCGATACCAGGCAGGAAGGGCGCTCCACTGCCCGGCAAACCAAGGATGATTGTAGAAAAGGCAATGACAAGAGCAACGTAGAGTGTCGCCAGGACAAGCGCAGCACCAAGCAGGATACCCGCCGCACAGCCCGGGACATCAAGTACTGATCGTTAGCGTGAGTCCTGTTTGCGCCTGCCAACAGATCAATTATTCCACGTGCCGGTCGAGGTAGGAGGTTTCGAGCGCCTTGAAGGCTTTTGATATAGATGGGGCTGGTGTTTGGTCGGCAGAGCGCCGGAGAGAGGATGTTGCTGAAATGTCGCTGAAACCTGTCTGAGTCCACAACAGCCGTCACATATGAAGCTCCAGATACAACGAAGCCCGCACTGGGCGGGCTTCGTTGGTGTCTCAATTGGTGGGCCGGGGTAATTTGAATCGGTTCGGTAATTTATTGATTTATAACATTAAAAACTATTTTAATTTTTTGTTGGAATACCAATTGGAATACTGCACTCCACTTGACCAGCCGTTTGCATTCGATCTGACCAGCACGCTTCGTATCCATGATTGGCAGTGAACTGCCCATAGCTGCCGGTGGCGACAGGCAGAGATCGGCCAGAAGCAGCCTCTGGCTGACGCATGGGGAAAGCGCTAACCTTCCTATCCCTGCAAACCGCTGGAGCGGATGTCAATGGACGACAGATACCCTCAATTGACGCTTACCCCTATCGAGTTTGAGCTTCATGTGCGCTCCATGCTCAATGCGATGGGTCATTCGCTTCTCGAATATAGGTCGGAGCATCGGGAGGTAATCCAAGGAGTCGATGGCGAATACGAAATTGACGTATCCGCTCGATTCGAGTTCCTAGGGATGGAATTCTTGGTTCTCGTAGAGTGCAAACACTACAAGTACTCAGTGAAGCGGGAGACACTTCAAGCGCTTTACGACAAGATGCGTTCCGTGGGGGCTCAGAAATGTGCCGTGTTCACTACGTCCGGTTATCAGTCCGGCGCTCTGAAGTACGCCGAAGTGCATAAAATTGCAACGGTGAAGGTCGTGGATGGTCGGAGCATGTACTTCACCAAATCGATGGGCACTGAACTGATTGAGCCGCCACCGTGGACAAATCTTTCGCCTGTTTCGGGCTGGCTAATTGAGGGCAATCATAGGTCAGTTGTATCTGAGGATCATGGTGAGTTTCTTGAACGGTTTCTATTTACGGGGTTGCCCACGTAGAGAAGAACTTTACACACTCAGCAAACTTGCTAGCGAAATACTTGGAAAAAGTACAATCACATCAAATTCGCTCCCTGCGGGCGCCGGACACTCGTGCTTCGCGCCGTTTATGTGAAGCGCTAGGTACGTAAGGAGTGCCAAATTATGAGCCGCCGAAGAACACCTATTACCAAAGAGTTGCCTAAGGCCTTCGCGAACGATAAGTACCACAAGGCCTGCGCGGAGCCCTTTCCGTGGCTTATTAAGGCAAGGGAGATGCGGCGAGCCGCCAATCTCGTCTGGGATCAGTTCTCCTCTGAACTAACGGCACTCGCATCAGGTGGAGATGACAGTGGTGAACCGTTCACCGGTAGTGTTGCGATGATGCTCTATGCGTTCGCCCTAGAAAACCTACTCAAGGCAGGCCTTGCGGCTAAGGGAGCAGCAATCAGTCCTGGCGGCAACTTCGCTCTTAAGTCACATAAACTCGAAGACCTTGCGGATGATCTCACTCTTGAGCCAGACGAAAGAGAACTCATGGAGAGGCTCGAGCACTTTCTTGAATGGGCCGGGCGTTATCCTATTCCACTTCATCCCGAGGCACTCTATCCTCGTACCATGCTTGATGGAAGTAAGGCAGCCATGCATGGTCTTTCGAGTGGCGATCGAGCGCGAGTTGACGCTTTACTCACCAAAGTCCATGCAACTCTACTAACAGAAGAGGAAGCGCTGGTTCGGTATGTGCGATCGATCGGCGCCTAACGCCTTCATCGAGCGGACAGTCATAACTTCTCCTACATGCGTCTCACGCTCAAATCGTAAGTAGGGCCTATGAAACGACACTCGGAACACTCGCCAATTCTTGAAGTCTACGCGTCCGGCTTTGCAACGCAGGTTGGCACAACGTCGGCCTTCACTACTGTCGATAGCTCACCGTATGCCGGCATCAAGGCAAGGGCATTGTCCCTTGTTGAGGTAATCAAGTCCCACGGGCTGAACCCGAGGAAGAGTCCATCATTGCAGCAACTTATTGATATGACGGTTGAAATGTCGGACTCGTGGGATAGTGGCTCCAAAGAGGATATAACCTTCGCTCAGTTGTTAGCTGCAGCTCAAGTCGAACGAATTTCCACCGCAGTGCTGTCGGCAGCGCAATGTGAAGCACCGAGTAACACCTTGCGAGGTCTGTTGACGGGAAGCCTCGACCTCCTTGGTCGCGAACGATCGAAGGCGAAAGATACGCTCTGGGAACTTGAACTACTCCGGATCCTTGTAGGCCACAAGATCGACGCAAGACTGGACGAGCCTGATCTCTCAGTTCGCTTCTCCGGTGCACCCGTGGGGTTTGCCTGCAAAAAGATCTACTCCGAGGGCAACGTTTCAAAGGTTCTCTCAAACGCCGTGGCGCAGATCGAACGGGAGGGTGAATTCGGCATCATTGCCCTTAATCTCGATGACCTGCTGCCTGAGAATACGATCTTAAAAGCGCCCACGCTGGCGGTCATGTCGTCAATACTCGAGGAAAGAAACAATACCTTTCTTCAGGCCCATGAGCGCCACCTACGAAAATACCTGACTCCGGGACGCGCAATATCCGCTCTGGTTTCCTGTGCCGTTATCGCAGATGTGGAGAACGCGGAGAATAGATTCATAAACGCGAGGCAAACCACTCTGTGGCAAATCCCAGGGATACCGGACGCGAAGGCTAAGCAAATGAATCAATTCCTTGCTGCCATGAGTGCCCAGTATGTAACGGCGTAGGCTTAACACTTCCATCGAGCGAACGTTCAAAAGGCCGCTTTTTGCCTTTTGGCCCGCCATCTTCTGCAATTGACCGCAATGGGTCGACTGCTGTCCCTAGCCAGAGGCACAAATTGCCCAGTAGGAGACTATCAAGCGGTCGGTGCAGCCGGCGCATGCAGCTCGTTGGCAGCGGCATCCATGCTGCGAACCCAAGCTTGTAGCCTCGGCCATCGTGCAAGAACCGAAAGCAGGACACCCGCCGACTGACGCAATTGAACGTCGAGCGGATAGTGCCAGCCAGAGGCGGACATTAGTGCCCTCTGAATTAGGCCGCGCCGCGAATTGGATTGTGGCTGCTACGAACCAAAAATAACCGCCAGGTAAGGCCAGCTTAAACCATGGCTGAACTGCGGCGCAGCGAAGGGTCTGGACCTCGACTTGAAATGCCAGTTAGGTCTTTGGATCAAACATTTTGAAGAGACGCTCATCGTCACCACTCCAGTGAGCCTTACACTTGCATTGCGCTTTGCACCTCCTACGCTCAATGGGAACATCGATGTTGGCATCTTGCATCGCAAGCCTAAGAGCTCCAACTGCCATGCTATAGATGTTGACGTTCTCATCGGTTTTCATCTTTGGATCATCAAGGATGATTTTCTTCAGGTGCCGTCCGAATGGAAATGATCCGCCACAGTGCCGCAATACGATCATCTGATCGAACCTTCCCCTGACGAAATCGCTATTTAATTCTTTTTTATCCTGGAACCATCTTTCTTCGTCCGACTTCCTTGCCCACTTTGTCGGATTCTCTTTGGTTACCCAGATTCGGCCTGTCTTGTTTCGATCAATGAGTGCGAGATCGAAGACAAATAGAACAGGACCATAGGCGTTAGCACGACTTGCTCTCGCATGAATATCTACGGAGTCAAGAAAGACATCAAACCAGATGCTGTATCGCTTATCTGCATCGTCAGAGGACTGCGCAGTCTGCGTCAATCCCATACGCTCCACGGTGCCGCGAGACATCAAAGCTTTGCTTCTTAGGAACTGGCAAGCGGTCGCGATACTATTAGCATGATGTAGCTCGTCTACGCCTTTCCCTGAAAGCGCCTCAAAAACATGCTGAGACGGGATATCCATTGAGATCTACCTTCCTGATAGCTTGATCCTAGGATCCGGTCATACTACTTATCCAAAGCTCACCGCGTGCGGCGCTATCCCTTGATTCAGCTCGATCTTAGAACTGGAGGACCTGACTAGCAAGCTGACGTATAGCCGAAGCTAGCTGCTGGGCCGCATCCGAGAGGCTTGGACAAGTCCGACTTGGGTCGGCTGCAGCCCTTCGAGACGGGCAGAAATCGGCCAAAAGCGTTAATTCAGACGTGTCTACTAAATTGGGGGCGATTCAGAGTGTAAGCGCAACCAGCACCACAAACCTATGGTCAGGCAGATTACTCTTGCTGAGATTGGCACCGTACCGAAAAAACCGAGCGCCAGAACCTTTGCAAAGCCCAATGTGAGATTGAAATGGCGTACTATCATCAGCAGGAACAGTCAGTGAAACGACCTGGCTGAAATAACATAGCACCGAAAATAAGGTGCAGTTTAAAACACAGAATTTAACCTATGAATTCAACTTTCTACCTTCCGCGCATACTCTCCAGCAAAGACAGTATTTATACTGAAGAAGCATTGCTAGCAGCTTCAAATTACGTTGTTGTTTTAGCAGAACCCGGAGGCGGAAAAACTGAACTTATGGGAAGCCTAGCCCGACAGCTGGGAACCTCCACCGTTACCGCAAACAAGTTCAAACACTTGGGGGCCGATGCAGAGAATTACCCACTCGTGATCGATGCGTTTGATGAGTTGGCCAAACTCGATCAAACGGGTATTCACAGCCTTCTTGCTAACGCCAGAAAAGCAAAGCCAACACACGTCATCATTTCGAGCCGATCCAGCGAGTGGGGCACAGTTGCCACAAACGCATTCGAAGACTATCTAGGATGCTCACCGTTGGTGGTTAGGCTTTGCGAGTTTGAAGAGGGAGAACAGCAGGAAATTTTTCATCATCATGTTCGGGGTGAGGAATTTTCAAAGTTCCAAGCGGAAGTAGCTCGATTCGGCTTAGGAGCATTACTCCCTAACCCCCAATTTCTGAAGATGTTTGCAGATGCCTATATGGAAAGCGGCAGACACTTCACAGATAAACGAAGTATATTTTCACAAGCGGTCGAACGGCTGGCGAAGGAAGCTAACGTCAATGTAGTGCAGACGCTATCCAGCACACAAAGGGTTGCTCTGTCTTCGGAAGTATTCGCCAAGCTTTTGCTGTCCGGAGCAGAAGGCATAGGGACGAGCGAGGCAACCGCAGATCGGATCTATCCACTGCTGGCATCACTCTTTGACAAACACACAGCAGCTGAAGGCATCCTGGCAACTCGACTTTTTAAACCTGGAGACAGTGCGGATCAACATCGGCCTGTTCACAAGATCGTTGCTGAATACTGTGCGGCGGACTACCTTGCCAAGCGGATCGCTGATCCGGTTGATCCTCTGACATTACATAAATGCCTACCTATCATCGCTCCGAACAACGTAGTTCGAGATGAACTCCGGGGATTACTGGGTTGGCTCGCGGCGCTAGGCAACAGATCCATTCAAGAGACTGCTATTGAACTTGATCCCTACGCGGTGCTTGCGAATGGTGATCCCTCTCAACTTGAACACTCCTCAAAGCGCCTACTTATACAAGGCCTGAAAGCTGTCGAAACGAAGGATCCCTATTTCCGGCGAGGAGATGCTTGGCGCCGGTTCAGTGCTTCAGGTTTCTTCACCCAAGAGGTCATGACAGAGATTAAACCCCTTCTAGCGAGCGGCAGTGATGGGCATTTGCGTGATCTAATTCTTGAGTTGTTGACGGGGTCACCAGCGATTGCGCATCTGACACAAGAGTTGCGTCAACTCGTGTTGAATCCAGACGAAAGCGAACACACTCGCTTGTTGGCCAGCAAATGTCTGATCGACCTGCCGGGCCATGACCATCACACCGATTTAGCAGTCCTGGTCTCTGAAGCCAGTCATACCTCTCTGAAAATTGCGGTAACCATCCTAACAGCTATCGGCGCCGAAGCATTTGGTTTAGCCTACCTCGCTGGCTTTTTTCGAGTCTGCTCAAACCTTTACCCGAGTCATCGAGAACCTTACAAATCCACAATCGGTACGCGTTATTTCATAAGGCGCTTCGTTGGCGGACTTGGTTTGATACCAATCGAGTGGCTACTTGATGACTTAACTAAAGACCTTGTTTGCACATGCAAAAAAAAATATTACGAATGTGATTGTAGAATTGGGATCAGCAAGATTGTAGGCATGATGCTGGATCGATACGTTGAATTGGCAACACCTCCTTTTGACCCGAAAAGGGTTTGGCATTGGATCGAAAATCTGATTTTTCATGAGCAAAAATCAGCAGATCAGAGCAAGGCCGTTAAAGTGCTTCAAGATGACGATGGCTTGCGGCAAGGAATAATGGCTCATGCATTTGGAAACCTCACCAGCAGCGACGATATTTTCGAAACTAGAATACAGAAATTTGATTTTCACTCTCACTCCGGACTTCGTTTTCAATCCAGCGATTACTACTTTATAGTTGATCTGGCATTTGAAATTGATAACCCAGCACTGTGGGCGAGTTACATCGCAATGCATCACTTTCATCAAAGTCAAGCACAGCGAGGCCCAAATAGATTGCGACGGCACATGCGTGAACAGGCATTGGAGAAATCTCCTTTGATGCGCGAGTGGGCAAAATTCAATAGAGCGGCCGCGCAATCTGCACAAGCCCAACAAAAAAGCATGTTTGTCCACAGGCGGAGGATGAATCGCCGCCGCCGAGAACAAAACGACATCAATAAGTTAAACATCCAGTATTTACGGGACAATCGAGAGCTTGTTCAAAGTGGTCGGCATTGGCCTTGTCTTACGCGCTTTGCTGATTTGGTTCTTACCGACCCAGATAAAATTGAGTATGAGTTCGGTGATGAAGCGCTTGTTCGAAAGGCTCTCAGAAACTGCCTAGATTTCATTGCTCCCGATGTCCCTAATCTGCTCAGGCTTGCGGAATTACAGTGTGCATCGCAGGGCGCATACACTGAACCTGTTCTTTTTGCAGCTTGCTTGGAAATCATGCGCAGCGACGGAAACTTGGAAAATGTCGATCTGCCGTTACTGAATGCACTGCGAACTAATATCGACATGGGCTACAGTGCCGTGTCCGACGAAGAACGCCATGCGCTGAAAGATGAAGTCAACCGATTGATTTTCGCAGCCGCGGGAAGTGCCGAAACCTTTCTCCGGCAGTACGTCGAGCCCCAACTCGCACAAAAGGGTTGCCAACATCCCGATATTTGGTTGTTACGCGGTGATGAGGCTTTCAGCCACCTACGGGCGGCAATCTCAATAGAATGGCTTAACCGATTTCCTGATTTGGCGCTCGGATCGCTTGATACACTTTTTGAAATTGCGGCCGAGTTCGGTGATCGCGATGCCCTGCAAAAAATCATCGCAGAGCGTTGCTCAACTTTCATGTCCGCGTGGCCCAGCCCGACAGGCGATGAAGACCTCGAAAAAAGGCGCGCTTTTTGGTTCGTGCGAGCATTTTATTTTTTAGAGGACACACCTGAAACATACTGGAATTGGCTCAAAGCCGACAAGGACACTATATTTTTGCTTAATGACCGCTCTGGGCGATTCAACCATGGTGAACACTCCCATTGGCCCAAGCTTACATTAAGAAAAGTGCAGGCTGTTCTAGAGGCCTTTATTGACAAATGGCCGAAGGTTGACCTACCGAGCCATTGGGGTACGGGAAGCCCCAGCGAAGAAAATGCATACCGATTTTTGACGGAAGTCGTTTGGTTAATAGATTTAGATGACTCCGATGACGCCGTCCGTGTCCTTGATCGCCTTCTTGCTGATCCAAAGTTCACAGACATGTACAACGATCTGAAAAGCATACGTGCCGGCAAAATCGCTCAGAAAGCGCTGAGGGATTTCGAACCACCGACGCCAAAGGAAATCGTCGATCGCCTGGATCGCGACATGGTGGTGAATGTTGAGGGCTTGCGCCAACTCGTCCTCCAAGAACTTCAAGATTTTCAGAAAGCAATAAATGGTGGTGAATTTAACTCCGCGGATCGATTTTACGACAATGGTAAGCACTTGAACGAAGTACGAGCTACCGAGATCATTGCTGAACGTCTCAACCTAATACTCGAACCGCAGGGCATCGCGATTACGCCGGAGCACCAGTTGAAGAGTGCTAACCGCAGCGATTTCACGGCGACCAAATTGATTGGCGGTAAAAGACGGCTACTTGTGACAGAGGTAAAAGGTCAGTGGCATAGAGAGCTATACACTGCCGCGGCGGCGCAATTATATGCGCGCTACTCCATCCACCCAGACGCTGAACACCAAGGCATTTATCTTGTGATCTGGTTTGGCCGAGATGTGAACGTCGCAGGAATTAAAAACCGAAATATCAACTCCGCTCAGGAGCTGAAAAGCAGCATCGAGAAAACGATGCCGCCAGAGCTAGCTGGACTAATTGATGTGTTCGTTCTGGACGTTTCTAAGCCCTTAAATACAGCAATGAAAGATCGAACCGAAGGCTGAACGCAGCTGGCCTAGAAGACACCAAACACCGCACTCTGAATGCGCCTAGTTTCGAAGACAGGCGGGACGGACTATCTATATTGGGTCGATTTCTGCCTGTCACGAGGGGCAAAAAACGACCCAAAGCTGCCGGTGGGAACCTTCAGAAACTGGCCAAGAGCCGTGAGCGCAGCCTCATAAGATTGTATTTGAACCGCATAGACAATTGGCGCTTGGCTGATCCGGTGCAAGGAAACAGCCCACTACATGTCAGAGTGCACAAATGATGTCCTCTGTAGCTGCGCATGATTGTCCAGCATCTGGCGGAGCGCCGAGAGAAGACGCTGGTTTGGGCTGATTAGGTTGTGGCTGCTGACTCAATAGGCGGGATCGGCTAGGATAGTAAAAAAGAGCGACAGATCAGATGAATGCTCTGCGAATGGGGCTCATTAGCCTCGACTGCTATGGATGAGGAGAATTAGATTGGCTGGAGAAGGTCTACCGCAGTGGCTGCTTGCATTGGTGGCCGTTGGAGGATATGTGAAGTTACACTTCTTCGCATTTAGCGGTGCTTTTGTCCTGTATGTGATGAATCGTCTCAATAATAGGCAGCCTTTCTCCTTGTTTGCAGCCCTTAATATTGATGTAGGAAATAACGGAAAGCCAAAGACAATATTTGGCGATATGGTTTTTTCATCTATGATTGGAGCCATTATTGTTCTTCCCCTAACCGGCCCAACAACCATTAGCCAGGCACTAGCAGCAGGGCTTGGCCTGACTGGAATACTGTCGGCTTACTCCAAGTCTTCTGGCAAGGAGGATAATTAATGATCGACGTGCGCGACTCGATTACTGACCTTATTTCGACACTTCACGAGAAAGCGGCGGACTACACCGTAAGGGCCGCTGACGAAGGAACTGAGGGGAAGAATCTTCTTTCTTTATCTCTCGTGGCGGGTGGCGCCGCAGCTCTCGCTTCGTCAGGCATAGCTGCAGCATTGCCCGTGGCAGCTGCCATATTTGCAGCTGGTAGTGCGCTGGGCTGGATTAAGCTTAAGAGAAAGTTAGAGGATGATCGGCTCTCTGCGTTTTTAAAAGAAAAAGCTTATGAGCTCCAAGCTGATGTGGATATAAGCAAGTTGATCACTGATATCGAGAGCTTGAAAGCTAAAATAGATGCGCTCAATGTCAAGGGGCCGGATATAAGCGAGATATCCACCAAGGTCGAGACATCCCTCAAGGAGCTCTCCGAAAGAAAAGTGTAAATTAGGCCGCCCTCCTGGCGGCTTTTTTTTCAATCCATGTCTGCACTTGTAAGAACGGGGACAGATTTGTTTTTCCTGTTCTAACGTTCCCTCATCGTCGACTGCAGCCATTGTCGAGAGGCTGTTATCGGCCGATTCTGTTGAAAAAGTCAGCCATGGTTTGCGCATCGGGAAAGTACGCGTCCGAGATTGAAATCTTTGCTTTTGGCAGAGGTTTTCGGACTCGGATTTCGCGTAGCAGCGCGCAAAAAAGCGTTTTCACCAGTCAATGATCAAGCAGTTTTGGCAGACCGACTTTTTCAACAGAATCGGCCAGAAGCGAACCTTCATGCAAGGCTGCTTTCGCCATCATCGGATTCTCGGTTGGCTAGGGCATTTGTTCGCATGCGTAATTGCGAGCCGTTCCAGTAAAACACTGAAGATATAAGCCAAAATTATTCGGTTTGCATCTTCGAATACTTGCATTACACTCAAGCGATACCTGTATCGACCTCAAAAATATGGATGGCGATACGGCAGGCATTAGCAAATGGGCAAACAAGGATCCATCAACATGCCCGCAATTTTGCATCTCATACATAGGGAAATATATAGTGAAGAAAGATACGGAAGCGCTTTTCAGATCCAGACCCTTCAAAACACGAAATGCTGATGAGTTTGAACTGTCAAGTATCTTGAATTTATATGTAAATCCTTTGTCAGGTCTTACCACTCCTTTTGACTATGAAAACTCAATTGTTAAGGGGAGGATGGGGTCTGGCAAGACTATGTACTTGCGAGCAAATTATGCATTTTATCTGTACGGCATCGTTCCAAGCTTAATCGACGGAACAGAAGACGTAGTTTTACCTGTTTTTGTTAGGCTTAGTGATTTTCAGCACATCCAAGATCCGGCCGAAATTTATAAAGCAATAATTATAAAAATAATAGAGGAACTAACTTCTATATACCTGCACTTGGAGGATGGTATTGAACTGGCACGACTGCACTCCGGTTTTAGGGTTTTAAAAGATGAGTTGTACTCGGCGCATAAGCTTTCTAAAAGTCTGAAACAGCTTGCAAAACTAGGAAGCACAGAATACGTTGAGAGGGTAACAACGGATTTAGGACTGAAGGGTGGAGTGAAATCTAAATTTCTCGAACTTTCTGCAGAATGGAAAAACAATCACTTCACGGAAATAAAAAACAAACCCAATCCTGGCATAAAAGACATCGAAGAATGTTACCGCAATCTACTCGAAGGGCAATCCGGTAAGATTTTGCTGCTTTTGGATGAAGCAGGTTCGCTTGATAAGAAGTTTTTCCAGAATGAAGATGGTTCAGCATTCTTCGAGGTTATAATGAATCAGTTTAGAACAGCTGAATTCATTCGTACCAAAATAGCCGTTTATCCGCACTCTTATTCAGACATCTTGACCGAAACGAGGTATGGTGATGCGGTAAGGCTTGAAGAGGGTTATGAAACTACAAGGGAGTATTTGAGGTTTCGAAAGAAGGTCATTGCTTTAATACAGAACTATTTGAATCCTAATTCGTATGAAGATATAAAATACAACATCTCCGATGTCTTTTCTGTAAGTGCGGATGATTACGGCGACTGTTTGGAGCAGTTGATATATTCATCGCAAGGAAACATGCGGAGGCTGATGCAGCTCATCGATTCGTCAATGAGTGTAACGTATCGGGACGATTTTGATAATTTACTAGTCACTAAAGAGTGTGTCTTTGAGGCTTTAAAAGAACATGCGGATGGTATTGAGTCTTTATTCAATGCCCAAGAGCGAGACTTTTTGGATGTGCTGGTGAGTGTTTGCAAGTCTCGACGAGCTTACAAGTTTACGTTCCCTAATATGTCTCCAGTTCTATACAAGTATACTGGAAAATCGAAAGAGCATAATATAATAAATGTTGTTGAGTTAGGTTCTGGGCGGCGCAGCACTATATATGCTTTTGATTACGCCTATTCCGTACTAAAGGATGTGCCTACGCATTACGTGGAAGGGACAGAGAAAATAAATAAAGATAGAACATTAAAAGACGGTATATGGATTGGGCGGGTAGCGCAGGTCAGTAGTGATCTTATCGAGCAGGCATCGTTGCCGGGCAAAATAGAAGGAAAAGTTTCATTCATACATTCGGGTCGCGAGATTGGATTTTTATCTTGCGACAATAATGTAAAATATTTTTACAGCGTTGATTCCTTAGTCGAGTCTGATAAAAAGAAAATTTTACGCTTAGATGCCAGGGTCAGATTTTATCCTGCGAATAGCGGGGATAGTAAAATTGCAACTCAAATTGAAGTACTGACGTAATGCGAACATATAAATATTGGTGAGTTTTCTAGCAGTCGGAGTTTATCTTGGTGAACATGCTTCGCTGCTGGAAAGCTTGCCAGACAGCCCAGTGAGAGGTTAGCTGATGAGCGAAAGCCCATTCACAATCCGCACTCAAGGGAGTGAAGTGCCTGTCGCTTTGTACATCTGCGATTGACCGCTTTTGGCCGATTCTGTTGAAAAAGTAGCTCCCCTGTCTGGCCTGCGGCAAAATCTCTGCATTGGCCAGCAGGGAAGCACGCAGCATGATGGGACAGTTATCGAGTGGGCAGGAGCGGCTGTTTTACTCGTTCAACCTTGAAGATCACATTCCCGCCAATCACCTTCTGCGCAGCATTGATCGGTGTCTTGATCTGAACGACCTGCGCCATTACCTCGCCGATTTCTATAGCCCGATTGGGCGTCCGTCGATTGATCCTGAACTGATGATCCGCATGCTGATCTTGGGCTATTGCTACGGCATTCGCTCCGAGCGGCGGTTGTGCGAAGAGGCCCATTTGAACCTGGCGTATCGCTGGTTCTGCCGGTTGAGCCTTGAAGATGAAGTCCCCAACCACTCGACCTTTTCCAAAAATCGACACGGCCGCTTTCGAGACAGTGATCTGTTTCGCTGGTTGTTCAATGAAGTGCTGCGTCGCTGCATGGACGCAGGCCTGGTTAAAGGCGAAGGCTTTGCCGTGGACGCCAGCATCATCAAAGCGGATGCGAGTCGGCAGCGTGGCGTACCGGGTGATGAACCGGTCAACTGGAGCGATCCGGCCCTGAGCACCCGCGCCGTGCGTGAGTACCTTGAAGGCCTCGATGAAGAGGCTTTGGCCGAAACGCTACCGAAGCGCCTGTCGCTGACGGATCCTCAGGCTCGCTGGACCGCGGCTCCAGGCGGCCCAGCTTTCTACGCTTACTCCACGAATTATCTGATCGATACCGAGCACGGCGTGATCATGGATGTGGAACCCACACCGGCTCATCGCACCGCTGAGGTCGAGAGCACCAAGACGATGATCGATCGGGTCGAAGCGCAGTTCGACATCAAGCCACAGCGCCTCATTGGCGACACCGCTTACGGCACCGCGCCGATGCTGGCCTGGATGGTGGAGGACAAAGACATCGAACCGCATGTGCCAGTGTGGGACAAAACCGAGCGCAAGAACGACAGCTTTTCGAGTAACGATTTCCACTGGAATGAAGAGGCTGAGGAATACCGCTGCCCGGCCGACAACGTATTGCGCAGCGAATGGCGAGCCTTCAAGAACGAGCGTTCGCACGTCACCAAAGCCAACACCATCATCTTCCGATCCCGGCAGACTGACTGCGTTGCCTGTCCGATGAAAGCCAAGTGCTGCCCGAACACTTCGATTCGCAAGATCGTCCGCAGCGTCCATGAAGCCGCTCGTGATGTGGCTCGGCGCATCGCGGCGACGCCGGCGTATCAGCGCTCTCGCCACGAACGTAAGAAGGTCGAAATGTTGTTTGCCCACCTCAAGCGCATCCTGAAACTGGATCGCTTGCGACTACGTGGCATGAGTGGCGCGTCCGATGAGTTCACGTTGGCCGCCGCGGTGCAGAACCTGCGACGTCTGGCCAAATTTACCTCTCAAGGGCCACCTGCTACGGGATAGGTGCGCCTGCACGAAGCAAAAAACCTCAAACTAACCCACTAACCGAGCTGCAAAGCTCAACGAAGGGCCGAAAAACCACTCAATGTGGTGAATAGGTTCTCCGGTGGTGGTCGTGCCTGAGTTCAGGCGAGCTGAAAATCCGACTTTTTCAACAGAATCAGCCGTTTTCGGCCTGTCACGACTAATCAGTTTGGGTTGTTTTTTGCCATTGCGGCGGTGTTTTTCGAGCAGGTTTATCCGCAAGAGAATATCCACGCTGAGATAGATGAAGGCGGGCAAGTGAGACTGGGGGGCTGCCTACCTACGACTAGTCGAGCTACCAATCAGCAATTGCCAGTCATTCCCTAATCGCTTCCAGACCAATAGAGCGGTGAGCCGATAGTAATACTGGGTGGCCTCGGAGTGATCTCTCAGGTGCTGAGTAAGAAACCAGCGCACATGCTTGAACTGCCAGGTCCAGGGATTGTCTCGCTGCCATCGCTGTTGAATAGCCGCTTGCATGATTCGGGCTTGGCGTAGGTGGCGTTGCTGGGTGGCCTTCGAACCGGTCAGTACGCCGCTCAGGAACAGCGTCATATCGAAGGGCTTGGTCACGCTCGACCTCCAATGTAGGCCGACACCACATCGATCCGGTTATGCCCGAGTTCAAGGCTAATCTGTTGCCGCGCCTGTTGATCAAGGTCGCGGTCAATGCGATAGCAGTGACCACCATTGACCGGTGCGGCGCGGCCCGTGAGCTGTTCGTAACGCTCGCAGGCGTAGGCCGCGCGCAATTCATGAAAGCCCTTCAGCCCGTGTTCATGCAGTATTTCGCGGGCGGGGAGTACGGTCTGTTGTAGGAACGCGGCGTAGCTTTCGTCTCGGGCCAGCAAATTGCGGCTACGGGGCGGCGACGCATGACGAGCCAACTGCAGCGCCGCTTTCACCGCTTCATTGGCCACGATCCATCGCGGCGCGGAAGCCCCTGAGCGGCCGCCTTTGGTGCCGTCCTGGATGTTGATGCGGCCTAAGTGTTCGGATTCGCGTTGCAAGCGTGGTAGGTCCGCGAGAATGGCTTCGCGCAGGCGCATACCGGTTGTTCGGGCCAACAGGACAATCGCGGCCACCCGCTCGTGGTGCTGTTCGCCAAGCGTCTCGAGTACTCGCTGCACCTGTTGGTGGTCTTGGCCATCCGGCGCGCGGGTGCGTACGCTCGAGCGCTGCTGACCTAACGCCTGGCTCGGGCTGGCGATCCTCATGTCCTGATCACCGCGCAGCGCCGCGAGGGTACGGTTGACGCTGCTCAAGCGGTTCTGCGCGGTCGCGATGCCGAGTTCTCCTTGCTGGATCTGCTGGCGCAGGTAAGCGGCGTAATCGTGCAGCGTCTGTCGATCGATCTGGCGCGCATCGTTGTAACCGGGGCCGTCCTCTGACCGACACCAACGCACGAACGCTTGCCAGCGATCGCTATGCGCTTTGACCGTGGCGAAGTGGCCACCGGCAAACAGATCCTTTAGCGCTTGTGGGCCGGCGTAGCTTAGCTGGCGGCCGTAGCCGAAGTTGCGACCATCACGCCGACCGACCAGTGCCATTGTCATCACCGTTTTCGTTTGTTTGTAGAAAGCGCAGCAAGGCTTTCCAGTGAGGGCTGAGCCTGTCCATCTGCCGCCAGTGCGTCGGGCGGATCAGAAGGGTGTTCTCGTGGTGTTGCAGCAGTGCCCCTTCCTCACGCAGTTGCTCGATCAGCAGGGCGAGGTGGGCAGGGTCTAGGGGTGGTGTGGCGACAGCGGCGACAGTG
Organism: Pseudomonas sp. GL_091; assembly: GCF_057837725.1. NCBI lineage: Bacteria > Pseudomonadati > Pseudomonadota > Gammaproteobacteria > Pseudomonadales > Pseudomonadaceae > Pseudomonas > Pseudomonas sp. GL_091. The sequence goes on from NZ_CM174451.1 coordinate 790,415, forward strand.
GCGACAACCTGCGTCGTTGCTGGCCTGGTACGTGGCGACAGGGTGGCGACAGCGGTGGCGACACACCGTGATTCTGGCTGTGGTTGATGTTGCGCCTGGTAGCGGCGCACCGCGTCATTGAGGCGAAACATGGCGGACCTCGAAAGTTTTTCCGTCGCGACTGCTCAGCCAGCGATGAGTGATCAGCACGACCAATAAAGAGGCGGTATGGTCAGCGCTCTTGCGGGCAAAACGAGGGCCGTTGCGATTGACGTCGCGGATGGTGAAGTGGGTCCAGCCTTTCTGCATCAGCCAGCGCAGCAGCCGATCCGCTTCCTCGCGTCGGCTATTGACCGGCTCTTGTTCGGTCAGGCGCTGAATCTCGGCCAGGTAGTAATCCATCAGCGTGGAGGCGCGCTGGATGTGGGCTTCGTCCAACGCACTGGCCTCTTCAACCATGGCCAGCACGCCCGCGATACGCAGTACATTCGCCGCGGCCTTGCTCGCGAAAGGCTGGACGCCAGCCAGCTCGCCGAACTCGCCAGACTGGCACTCGATGGTGTCGTGAATATCAATCCAGGCACGACGGGCACGGGAAGTCAGCTCCAGTGTGGCGGGATTGAGTGATCCATCCTGGTGAAGCGACCAGGGCTTTTGCAGCAGGGCGGTGATCCGCTGTTGGTAGCGCTGGATTTTGGCATCTCGGGTCAGGTCGATCGCCTTGTAGAGCCGTTGGCCGGCCAGGCGCTCGGGCCAACTGATCAGGCAACGGCCCAAGATGCCTTGGCCATTGATCACCGGGTCTTTGAGCAGTTGGTTGGCCAGGTAGGGCTGTAGCATCAGATGTAGGCTGAGGCGGCGGTCATAGGCGCGCAGGCTTTCTCCGGCCATGGAGCGTGCCCGGTCGATCGGGCTGCCATCCCACAGCGTCGACAAGGTGGCGATCGCCTTGAGTCGGTTCTCTTTGCTCATGGTGCTACTGCCCAAGAACTGGCCGCCTTCATCATTGAACAAGCCCATGCTGGGCAAGCCCTGGCACAGACTTTTGACCAGGGCCTCAATGGTGGGCTCGGCAATGATCAGTCTCGGTGGTACCGGCTCGGATAGCTCACCGCCTTCCGTATCCGAGTGTTTCTTTGAGGTTTTGGGTTTGGCCATGATGCTGCTGGCTGCGCGATAGGCTTTGAGCCTTTCCGCATACAGGGCCCACTGCTGTCGTTCCCAGTCGCGCGCCGCCTTCAGTGCCAGCTGATCCACCGCGCTTTTACGATCACCCGAGGACGCCACCGTCAGTAGGTAGAGGGACAGCGGATAGGTTCGACCGTCGAGTTGGACATTGGCATGACCCTGGCTCACCAAGGCAGCAGTAGCCAGCACCGATTGCGCGGCCATGGCGCAGGGCACGCCGATCACCTCGGCCAGTCGTTCGACCGCAGGGCCCAACAGATCCCCGAGTGCTTCGACCGGGTAGGGCAGTGGCGCCTGCTGGTATTCCAGCAATGGTTGTGGGGGCTCGAACGCTTCGCACAGTTGCATCGCACTTCTCCTGAGACTATCGACGTCGTCCTCACTCATCCCGCCACGGTTGTTGAGTGTTATCAGGGATCAAGGCCCCTGCGACCTGTGAGGGTTGTCCACTAACGCGGGACTGGCGGCTCCTTACGACCGAGAGCCTGGGCATCACATGATCTGGCCTCCTGAACACCTCCGAAGAAGTGGGCGGGTGGAGGCTGCACTGGCTGACGAGGCCAGTGCCGCGAGATCCTGAGTCGGGTGAAGGCAGCGAGTTGATGACCGGGGCATGCCTGACTGTCAGTCAGGCGCAGTCCATTTCATGGACTGCGGCACCATCATCGGCATCGCTGTGGCGAGTGAGCATTCGGTGTTTGTCACGCCGATTGTCACGAGGGGGAAAGCCGCAAAGGCCCGTGCGAGCAGGGCTGCAGCAGGGCTGCAGCAGGGCGAGATGCGCTAAGGGAGGAGGTTGCTGCAGGGCAGTTGGTGATGAGGCAGGTAGTCTGCTGCACAGACGCATTGGAGTAGTCGGCATCCATCACAACGGCGTTGTGACCGTGCGAGCCACCGGACGCTGATCGCACTTAGGGAGAACCACCACACTGTGGCGTAGCCTTGAAGGTTCGGGCTACCTGGGCTGGTGCTGTCAGCGACAGCTATCCTCAGGGCTTGGTTTAAGCCCTGTCTTGCTGTGGGTCAACCGCTGTTTTGGGAGGCGCGTTGCGCCAGTTGAGACCACTGGAAGGCCTTGGGAATCTGTGGACTTCGGTGGCGATGTAGCCATTTGTCGTGTTTGTCGTGTGAGCCTTCCCAGCGATGAAGGCTTGGCCGGAAGAGCGAAGCAGCGAACCTGAAAGTGGCGACTGTCGCCAACACTGTCGCCACCTTCCAGCCCAGCGTCGACGCGGGTTGTCGCCGGTATCGCCGCTGTCGCCAGTAGGTAAAGGAGCTATTTGCTACCGATTGGCACTTCGACTGAGAGGTGTGATGTTGCTTTCGCCGAGAATCCATACATCAAGCATGTCTGCCCACTGCTGCATCATCTTCGTACGATCCGCCAGGTACGCCGCATGGTTATAGGTACGCCGTACCGCATTGGGCTCGGCGTGGGCGAGTTGCCGCTCGATCCAGTCGGCGGGATAGCCCATCTCGTTGAGCCGGGTACTTCCCGTGGTTCTGGTGGTGTGGGGGCTGTATTCTGAGCCAGAGTTGCCAATGATCAGGATTCGGCTGAAGTTCATAACGTGCGGGCTGTCGCGTCCTGATGGATATGGGAAAACATCCAGTCGATAAAGACCTGCGTTTCAGCCGCCGCCTCCTGGGAGACGCCGTAGTAATAGCGGGTCAATGGCAGGCGCAAGGAGGGAAACGGGCAGATCAGGCGTCTAGTGGACAAGTCCTTGCCCAGTAGTGACGCCGGGCACAGGGCCACGCCGAGGCCATCGACGGCGGCCTGCAACACCAGGTGCATGTGATCGAATTGCAGGATCGGCTGATTGCGCAATTGAGCGATGCCAGCGTGCTCGACCCAGTTTTGCCAGTCGCTGCTGCGGGTTCTGCCTGACAACAGCGTGTGGTGGACCAGATCGTGGGCGTTGTTTAATGGCACGCTTTGCAGCAGCGACGGTGCTGCGACCAGCACCAAGTCATCTTCCAGCAATATTTGTGGTTGAACATTGGACGACCATCCGGACTGTCCACGGCGGATCACCACGTCGAATGTCTCGCGCGATTGATCCGGTGGCAGGGTGCTGGTGACCACTTCGGGCTGGATATCCGGATACAGCGCCATGAAGTTCGGCAGCCGCGGGATCAGCCATCGCACCGCAAAGGATGGGCGCACGTTGATGGTCACCTTGCGCAGCGAAGCGCCCCGGGTCAGGGCGGTGGCGGCGTTGGCGATCTGCGCCAGGGCCACGCTGACTTGCTCATAAAACGTCTGGCCGGCCGGCGTGAGCAAGGATTGCCGGGTTCGACGCTCGAAAAGCAACACCCCCAGGTGTTCTTCGAGCAGCTTTATATGACGGCTGACGGCGCTGTGGCTGACATGCAGTTCTTCGGCCGCACGGCTGAAGCTCTGATGACGAGCGGCAGCGGCGAAGGCCCGGACGGCGTTCAAGGGGGGGAGGTCGGAAATCATGTGTCTAATTTAGTCACATCCGAGGTGCAATTAAAGCGTTTGTCAGCGTTCTCGCTTCACGCCAATCTGAAGGCCGCACTTTGTCTCGCCGGCCGTTGATCCAATGTCAGTCAAAAACACCCATACTGCTGATCGGGCCTCGATGCGAGCCGCGTCAATATTAGGCCTTTGTCTGCCCGCAGATACCCTGCTGTATTTGGTGTTGCCCATGCAGCCAGAGGCGTTCGGCATCAGTTTGCCGCAGGCGGGCCTGTTGCTGGCGGCCAACCGGCTGGTGAGGATTTTCGGTTACCGCTACGTATGTCCTCTCGCAAGGCCGGGCTATTGTGCACCGCACTGGCCGGGCCGGTGGCAAACCTGCTGCTGGCCGCACTCTGCATCGGTGTGCGCAACCAGGTGCAGGAACACGCCTGGTTGGTCGCGTTTCTGGAGACCTGCGTGTCTCTCAATCTATTCCTCTGTGTGGTCAACATGCTGCCCGTGATGCCGCTGGATGGCGCGACGTGCATTCAGGCCCTGAGCAGTGAGCGCGTGTGGAATTACTACAAGCACATTCAGCCCTGCCTCTATGTCACCGGCGCCGGGTTGTTGTTCACGGGTTTGTTAAGCAAGTACATCGTTTGGGCTACACAGAGTCTTCTGAGTTCCCTGCCTAGTGGAGTGATTCATGGCTAGTTACGGACTGTTTCTAATTCTGGCAACCCTGACCGTGCTCAGCCCCGGTCCTGGGGTGGTGCTGACGATTTCCAACTCGCTGCGTCACGGCTGGACCGGTTCGCTGCCCGGCATCTTCGGTATCGCGTTGGGCGCTTTTGTCGTGGCGGGTATTTCCGCCAGTAGCGTAGGGTTGATCCTGGCCACCTCGGCCACTGCGTTCACCATTCTCAAATACATTGGCGCACTGTACTTGTTGTACCTGGGGATCAGGATGTGGCGTACAAAGAGTTTTATCCCCGAACTCAAAGTCACTTCGTCGCGTCCGTGGCGTCGATTCGTCGAGGCGTTGTCGATCCAGTTGCTGAACCCCAAGGCCGGTTTCTTCTTTCTCGCAGTATTCCCTCAGTTCATCAAACCGGAGGGTAACTACTACAGCCAGTTCTTCTTGCTGGTGTCGTCCTATAGCTTGCTCGTCGTACTGGTTCATACCGGATATGCCCTCATGGCCAACGGCGCAAGAGGCTGGCTCTCCACGAACAAGGGCGCCAGGATTGTCGGTAAACTGTCGGGTATCACCTTCTTTTGCTTTGGCGTGCTGATGGCTTCAGCCAGCAAATAAACAGACTTGAATGATTTAACCAAGGAGGCTTCATGGCCAGAAAGGCAATCAACTTTTTACTATTGGACGAAGACCGCGAGCGACTGAAGAAAATCGCCCGTTCCGGACTTCTGCCGTATAGAAGTGTCACCCGGGCTTCGATTCTGCTGTTACTGGAAAGCGGACTCTCCCCCAAGGAAATCAGCTTCCGGCTGAACATCTCGGCACCGGTAGTGTTCAAGTGGCGTAGCCGTTACTTGGCGTCCGGTATCGATGGGTTGGAGGATCTTCCTCGCAGCGGATTGCCGAAGGTGTTGCCGATGGTCGTGGGTGGATAACGCGCTTCGGTATCGCTCAGACGGGCTCTTGAGGCGCAATCATTCGGGTTTTTGGTGAGCCGTTTGAGTTGTGCTGGAAGATGTCCTGTGGCTGTCCCTTGTCATTGAAAAACACTGCCCGATCCCCGCCGAGTGCCTTTTCCCAGACGCTTGTAGATCAGTTTTACAGTGAGCAGATAGTAGTACCGAGTGGATGGGGTGTGATTTTCCAGATGCCGATCTATAAACCATTTCACGTGTTTGATATTCCAGTTCCAAGGGGTGTCTCGTTTCCAGCGTTTTTGAATCGCCATTTGCATGGTCCTGGCTTGTCTGATATGGCGCCGCCGAGTGGCATATGAGCCGCTGAACACTCCGCTGAGGAATAACTTCATGTCGAAGGGGTTGGTAACTTTCGGCCTCCGATGTAAGCAGAGACCACTTCAATTCGGTTGGCACGCCCATCACCTCGGCCATGCGTTCGACGGCTGGTCCCAGCAGATCACCGATTGCGGCCACCGGATAATCCAATGGCGCCTGGCTGGCCTCCAGCAACGGTTGCGGCGGTAGTCGCCATGTTGATTGCAGCATCACCTGTCTCCTGTTCTCCCAGTGTTGTCCTCACGTTCCCGCCACGGATGTTGAGTGTTATCAGGGATAGAGGCCCCTGCGGCCTGTGAGGGTGTTCACTGACGCGGAACGGACGGCTCCTTACGACCAAGAGCACGGGCATTCCCCATCGATCTGGCCTCCTGAACGCATCTGAGGATGCGGGCGGGTGGAGGCTGCACCGGCTGACGAGTCCGGTACCGCGAGACCATGGGCGGGACAAGGCATCAACGTTGCGAGCGGGGCATGCCTGACTGTCAGTCAGGTGCAGCCTGTCCTGGGCTGCGGCACCGTTGCCAGCGTTAATGCGAGAGGTGTCGAATCGGTTTTGTCATGCCGATTGTCACGCGGTGAAGTGCCACAGAGCCCGATCAGGCGTGGGTTGCAGCAGTGGGATGAGCGCCCGTCTCTTTAGGGGGCAAAGAGACGGGCAATAGGTTGGCGCAAGAAATGGCCAAGCGAATAAGTTGCTGCAGAGCAGCCAGGAGGGGGCATGAGTTGCCGCAGTGGGCATTCTGGAAGAAGTGGCATCCATCACATCGCTGTGACCGTGCGAGCCGCCGGACGCTAATCGCACTTCGGGGAGAACCACCACGATGCGGCGTAGCCTTAAAGGTTCTGGCTACCTGGGTGCTGTCGAGGACAGCGCTTGTACGGTTCTGGTTTAGTGCTCGTTTTGCTCGCGGTCAACAGCATTTTGGGGGCGACTCTTGCGCAAATCGGTAGCGCTGGAAGACCTTGGAGACCGGTGGTTTTCCATGGCCGGGTGGTCGTTCGTCGGTTTTTAATGTGAGCCCATGCGAGTGGGAATGCGGAGCCTTGCCGCTCGCGTGGGCTTGGCCGAAAAAGCCCCACGAGCGAGGCTTGCAACGGCGACAGTCGCCACCGCTGTCGCCAAATCAACCATCACTCCATCTGGGGAGTCATTCTCGGTTACCGGCGGCGTCCGGTGAGCGCTCACCGTATCGGCACGACATTGTGGTCCCTGGTTTGATTGATCGCAGATGCCGACAGGTTGCCAGTGGCCGCTTTCTGAATGTGCTCACTCCACCAAGCCATCATCGGACGCCGGCGTTCGATGTAGTCAGCTCGGTTGTAAGCGCTTCGGACTTCGTCCTTGTCGACATGAGCCAGCGCGACTTCGATCAGCTCCGGATCCCACCCATGCTCGTTCAGGATGGTGCTGGCCATGGAGCGCATGCCGTGGCTGACCAAGCGGTCCTGGAAGCCCATGCGTTTCAACGCCATGTTGGCGGTCTGGCTATTGGCGTGGGTGCGCGGATTTCTATCTGCCGGGAACACGTATTCCCTGTGGCCGCTGAGGGGTTTGAGCGTCTCCAGTAGCGCGAGTGCCTGTTCGGTCAGCGGGATGGTGTGTGGACGACGTTTTTTCATGCGCTCCGGCGGGATAGTCCAGATGCGTTTGTCGAAGTCGATGTCTGCCCACCGGGTAGTCGCCGCTTCAGCAGGACGGGTCATGGTGTGCAGCTGCCATTCAATCAGACAGCGGGTCGTTCTTTTGATGGAGGCATTGGCGATTTCCATCATGAGCTCGGGAAGCTCATCAGCTGGTAGCGCAGCCATGTTCTCTTTCTTCGGCTTCTTGAATACCGCTCGAATGCCACTGAGGGGGTTAGCGAAAATCAGCCCGGAGTTTACCCCGTAGGTCATGATCTCGTTGAGCCGTTGGCTCAGTCGCTTCACTGTCTCGAGACTGCCTTTAGCTTCTATTGGGCGAAGCAGTTCGATGACCATCGGTGCGCTGATTTTCGAGAGCGGCGTTGTTTTCAAGTCTGGAAATACATGCAGCGTAAGCGATCGCCAAATGTCTTCGGCGTACGCCGGCGTGACGGAGTCCTTCTTCAGCTCGAACCAGGCGGTGGCCACGTTCTCGAACGTATGTTCCGTCTCCGCTCGTTTGGCTTCGTCCTGTGCATTGCGTTGCACCTTGGGATCAATTCCTTGTGCAAGCAGCTCGCGCGCTTCCACCACTTTTTTCCTGGCGTTCGCTAGTGAGAGCTCTGGGTACGTGCCCAGCCCCATATTGATACGATTTTTGGTTACCGGTTCGCGGTAGTTGAAGTTCCACAGCATCGAGCCATTGCTCCTGACTCGGAGCTGGAGGCCGTCACCATCGCTGAGGACGTAATCCTTGTCTTTGGCTTTGACTGCCTTGAGCTGGCGGTCGGAGAGGCGGAGGGCTGGAGCAGGCATGAGAGCTACCTCTGACACCGTTTTGGTATTCCAAAAAATAGCACCGGATGGCTTGGAATACCATTTGGAATACCAAAACGGCTGGAACTCAAAAAACCTCTACGGAGCCCAGTAGCGCGTAAACCCTTGATTTCACTGGATTTCAGGCACAAAAAAAGACGTCCGTGGACGTCTTTGTTTGATCATTTGGTGGAGCCGGGGGGATTTGAACCCCCGTCCGCCAGTACTCCGCTGTCGGTACTACATGCGTAGCCGTGTCTATTAAGTTAACCCTCAGCGACCCGACGGGCAGGGTGCTTTGGGCGAGTTGTGTAAGTTTTAGCCGCTTCGTCCACAACGTACTGCACGGCGATTCTGTTCTATATGACAATCACTTTGGGTTTACAGACATCCCCTGATGATTGCTGGACCCGAAGGTACCAGGAGGGAAGGGCTAAGGCTGCTTACGCAGCGAGAGCGTATTCCCCGTAGGTTTCGTCATTGGCAACTATAGGAAGTTGCAACAGTGGATTTACGAGTTCTGTTACCAACTCGGCATGCACCTAAAGTTTCGCAACCGGCGTCGAATCCTAAACGGCCCCGAGCCTGATGCTCTGTGAATCAAGTGAGCAGCAAGCCTGTACAGTGTACGTCAACGTGACCCAGAAGGCCAACCCGAAGGTTGACCACCACAGATCATGGGTTTGGTTCGTTGCTCTGTTTGTCAGCGAGTGCCAATGCCTGGGTGGCCTCGGTGACACATTTTTTGTCGTCTCCAGAGGCTTGTGAGGCTTCGGCGCTGGACATCAGTCGTTTAATCTCCATTGAGGTGTTTCCGGAGGTCGCGGGCAGCGCATTCACTTTGCCTTTGAGCTCTTGCAACTTGCTCGTACAAAGGTTGTTGTCCGCAGCAAATACAGGAGAGGCCAGCATGGCGGCAGCAATGAACAGGCCAGCGAGTGTGGTGCGTTTCATGGGTGTCTCCTTGAGCTGATGGTCTCGGTGCTGCCGTATGAGCGGACGGCCACGCCGAGCCCGAAAAATCAGCCACGATCTGATGGGGCCTACCTCAAAGACTACGATTCAACGCAAGAATTCGGTTTTTTAAGAAAACGTGTCGAGCTTTTTCCAGCGATGCGGACGGTTACACATTTCCAGACCCCGGATGCAACAAAACCCGCAATTGGCGGGTTTTGGTTTGCTTCGTATCGGATGCTGCCGGGCTTTGAACTCCCGGCTGCCGGTACCCGATTTTTGATGTGCGCCAACAAGGCCAGCCTTCGGGCCAGCCCGAAGGCTGGCCCTGAGTTGAGCGTTACTTCCCGCCTTTATGCGCGTTCGTGACGTCCATAATGGTTTGGTTGGTCTCGGCGATGCAATCATCAATACCTGCCTTGGTGCCTTTTGCCTGGTCGGCTTTGGCTTTCTTGACGGAGGCCTCCACCTGGTCAAGCATTTCCCCGGGAATCTGTGCCTTGCCGTTTTCGATGGTTTGCAGGTTGACCGCGCATTGGTCTTTTTCGGCCGCAAACGAAGTGGAAGCCATCATGGAAGCAACAACGAAAAAACCTAACAGCACAGAACGATTCATGTGTATCTCCTTGGACTGAAGGACCAGGCATTGCTGGCCATCAAAACGGTCTACCGAGTTTTAGGAAGTCCCGCATTAGCGGGTCTTGATCTGTGGACTGCGGCGGCACGTCAGGGTCCTGTTCTTCTACTGTAGAGCTTTCGATTCCGGCAAGTAGCGTTAAGGAATGCACCTCTATGCACCCTCCTGTAGATCCTGCTATCAGGGCACCCTAGCCTGGGTAACGCGGTCCACGAGATAGACTAGTCCGTGGTAGTCAATGCCGCCATGTTGCGTCAGACCGATCTCACAGGTACGGCTGGTGGAAATCCCCTCGCTGCACTGCTGCACCGCGTCCTTGAGCGTGCGCAGCGAATGGGCGTTCAACTCCGGCGTGGTGAAACCCTTGTCGCCAGCGAAGCCGCAGCAGTGAATACCTTCGGGAATCACCACGTTTTTGCTGCACTTGCGCGCCAGATCGATCAGCGCCTGGCTTTCCCCGAGGTGCTGCGTACTGCACGTCACGTGCACGGCAATCGGTGCGTCCTGTGGCGTAAACGCCAGGCGATCCATCAAGTGCGTACGGATGAAACGCACAGGGTCGTACAGGTCCAGACGGACTTCACCGAGGTCTTGAACCAGGCGCAAGGTGCAGGGGCTGGTGTCGCAGTAGATCGGGTCGAGACCGCCGCGGCTGGCGTGCAGCAGGGCGCCGATCAGTTCCTGTCGTTTGTGCTCGGCTTGTTCGACATAGCCTTTGGAGGCGAACGGCTGACCGCAGCAAAGGCTGTCCAGGTTGTCCGGGAACACCACCTGGTAGCCGGCCTTTTCCAGCAGGCCGCGCGTCTTGTCGTGCAGCGACATTTGCTCCGTGTCGCCCGCCGCCGGACCCATGGCGCGGGATACACAGGCCGCAAGATAGACCACGCGCGGGCGCGCGTCCGTCACTGTCGGACTGAAGCGAATGGCTTTTTCCGGTTGCGGCATAGCATTGGTCCATTGCGGGACCTGACCCTTGGACAGGCGCGTCAACGTCGCCGACAACTTCGCCAATCTTGGTGCCCCCAGCAACATCCGCGCGCCATTGGCCACGTGCAGGGTGAAGCGCGCACCTTGCAGTGCGGTGGCGAAATGTCCTTCAAGCCAGTTGGCGGTTTTCGTATGCGTCGCCTTCTGGCTACGCAGCTTTTTCACTAGCTCGCCGGTATTGATGCCTACAGGGCAGCGTTGTGCGCAGAGGCCGGTCGCGGCGCAGGTATCGATGCCTTGATAGTCGTAGGCGGCTTCGAGTTCGGACGTATCGATGCCCGCGCGTTTCTTCGCCTGAATGTCGCGCCAGATCACGATGCGTTGGCGCGGGCTCAGTGTCAGGCCTTTTGACGGACAGACTGGTTCGCAGAAGCCGCACTCGATGCACTTGTCCACAATCTCATCGGCGGCCGGCAATGGCTTGAGGTGTTTGAGGTGGATCTGTGGATCTTCGCTGAGCACCACGTCCGGGTTGAGGATCCCGTTGGGGTCGAGCAAACGCTTGAGTTGCCACATCAACTGGTAGGCATCGCTGCCCCATTCCAGCTCAACGAAGGGTGCCATGTTGCGCCCGGTGCCGTGTTCGGCTTTCAGCGAACCGCCGAACTCCACTGCCACCAGTTGCGCCACGTCGTCCATGAACGCCTGATAACGTGCCACCTCTTCCGGGTTGTTGAAGCCTTGGGTGAAGACGAAGTGCAGATTGCCTTCCAGGGCGTGTCCGAAAAGGATCGCTTCGTCGTAGTGATGTTTGTCGAACAGTTCGATCAGGCGGTTGACGCCGATGGCCAGCTGTTCGACCGGGAAGGTGACGTCTTCGATGATCACCGTGGTGCCGGTCTTGCGCACTGCGCCTACGGCCGGGAAGGTGTCCTTGCGGATGGCCCAGAGACGGGCGTTTTCCTGCGGGTCTTCGGTGAAGTCGACTTGTTTCTCCACCGGAAACGGGCTTAGTGAAGCCATGATTTGCGCCAGTTGCTCGTGCAGTAATGTCGACGATGCGGCGCGAGATTCGATGAGCAGGGCGCAGGCATTGTTCGACAGATGCTGTACGAAAGCCGGCATGCCGGGTTTGTCCTGTACTGAACGCAGACTGCGGCGGTCCAGCAGCTCCACGGCTGACACCGGTTGGCTTTTCAGCACGGTGACCGCGGTGCAGCAGGTCTCGACATCCGGGAACACAATCAGGGCCGAGGCCTTGTTCGGGTGGTCGATTACCGTGTCGTAGGTCACGGCACTGATGAACCCGAGCGTGCCCTCGGAGCCCACCAGCAAATGGCTCAAGATATCCACAGGCTCGTCGAAATCCACCAGGGCATTGAGCGACAGGCCGGTGGTGTTTTTCAGTCGGTATTTGTGGCGGATTCTCGCAGCCAGTTCGGCGTTTGCCCGGGTCTCGCGGCCCAGGGTCGCCAAGCGCTCCAGCAGGGCTGCGTGGCTTTGGCGAAACGCCGTGACGCTGGCGGTGTCCTCGGTATCGAGACGACTGCCGTCGGCCAGCACCAGACGAATGCCGGCCAGGGTGTGATAGGTGTTTTGCGCCGTGCCGCAGCACATGCCGCTGGCATTGTTGGCGACGATGCCGCCGATCTTGCAGGCGTTGATCGAGGCTGGGTCCGGGCCGATCTTGCGTCCGAACGGTGCCAGCCAGGCGTTGGCCTGAGCGCCGATCACGCCCGGTTGCAAGCGGATTTGCGTGCCATGGCCGCGGATCTCGCGACCGTTCCAGTTATCCCCCAGTACGATCAGCACCGAGTCGCTGATGGCTTGGCCGGACAAACTGGTGCCGGCGGCGCGGAAGGTCACCGGCACCTGATCACGTTGCGCCAGTTGCAGCAGTGCCACCACTTCGTCTTCGGACTCGACGCGGATCACCAGTTGCGGAATCAAGCGATAGAAGCTGGCGTCGGTGCCGAAGGCCAGGGTCGACAACGGGTCGTCGAAACGTCGCTCTTGAGGAATCAGTTGCTGTGCATCACGCAGGAAAGCGGCCGGTAGACTCATTGGTCCTCCAGGATCAGTACCACCAGGTCTTTCGGACCGTGGGCGCCGTACGCCAGCACTTGCTCGATGTCGGCGGTCTTCGACGGGCCGGATACCAGCAACGCGTTGGTCGGCATGCCCTGGGCCCATTCGAACTCCTGTTGCACCTGATAGAAGTTGTCGCGGATTTCGCTGGCCTTGAGAAGGGCGAAATGCACCGGTGGCGCCAGGCTCATCAGGCGCGGTTCTTCCCGGGTCGGCCAGAGAATCAGGCTGCCCGTGGCAGCGATGGCGCCGAGGGTGGTGGTCAGGCTCGCCGGGGTGTCGTTGAACAGCTCGGCTTTCCATTCTTCAATCGGACGGTCGTAGGCCTTGAGCATTGGCAGGCCGGGATTATTCGCCCAGTGCTGCGTGATCCGTTGACCGTGGGGCGTTGTCGGTGCGATCAGCAGACTCGGCAACTGGCGGTCCCGCAGCAATTGCGCGAGTAGCGTCGGCCACTCTTGGCCGGACGTCAGATGAATTTCCGTGTGCACCGCTTCCATCAACTTGCGCAGTTGCGCAATGCGCTGCTCAGGGGCGTAGGTGTAAGGCTGGGTCACCAGATCGACATCAAAGTTGTCGGCCACTGGCGTGGTGCCTGTCAGGCTTTTACGCAGTTTGGCGAGGATATTTTGCTTGGCGCTCATCAGCGGTCTCCCTGTTTGGCCAAATGTTCGCGGGCCATGTCGTGCAGCGAGCGGGCAGCGGGTTTCGGTGCGCTGTGGTTTTGCGTCCACGGGCCGACATTGCTCGGCGTGAGGGTGCGCAGTCGCGTGGCGAAGAAACCGAACAGGCGATACAGCGTCGGCGAGCTGTTGAGCTTCGCCCAGGCATTCCAGATGAACCGCTCCTTGCGCGAGTACTTGCTGCCTTGGCCGCGCATCACTTGATGGGGGCTGTCCGGGGCTTTGACGTTTTCTTCCCGCAGGCGCCGCAACAGAGCAGGGATCGGAATTTTCACCGGGCAGACTTCCCCGCAGGCACCGCACAGCGACGAGGCGCTCGGGTGATCCGGCACTTTCGCCAGGCCAACCATGTGCGGGGTGATGATTTTTCCGATAGGCCCGGGGTAAACCTCCCCATAGGCGTGACCACCGATTCGGGTATAGACCGGGCAATGATTCATGCAGGCGCCACAGCGAATGCAGTTCAGGGTCTGGCGTAGTTCGCTGTCGGCAAAGGCCTGGCTGCGGCCGTTATCGAGCAGTACAAGGTGCACTTCCTGCGGGCCGTCGAGTTCATGTTCCTTGCGCGGGCCGGAAATCATGTTGACGTAGGTGGTGATTGGAATTCCGAGGGCCGAGCGGGTCAGCAATGACAGCAACGGCACCACGTCGCGCAGGTTCTCGACGACTTTCTCGATGCCGGTGACGGCGATATGCACCGGCGGCACCGTGGTGGTCATGCGGCCGTTGCCTTCGTTTTCCACCAGCAGCAGGGTACCGGTTTCGGCCACGGCGAAGTTGACGCCGGAGACGCCGATGTCCGCTTCGAAGAATTTCTGCCGCAGGACTCTGCGGCCGATCTGAATGAGTTGGTCTACGTCCTTGGTGTATTCCACGCCAAGTTTGTCGTGGAACAAGGACGCGACCTGACCGGCGTTCTTGTGGATCGCCGGCATGATTATGTGTGAAGGCTTCTCGTGGTCGAGCTGGACGATGTACTCGCCCATGTCCGATTCCAGGCATTCAATGCCCTGTTCAGCGAGGACATGGTTCATCTCCATCTCTTCGCTGACCATCGATTTACCCTTGATCACTTGCCGCCCCTCGTGAGCGCGGATGATCGAAAGGACGATGCCGTTGGCCTCGTCCACCGTTTCCGCCCAGTGCACTGTCACACCGTTACGGGTCAGGTTCTGTTCAAGTTGTTCGAGCAGCTCGGGCAACTTGGATAAAGCACGGGCGCGGACAGCATTACCCAGCGCTCGCAAATGTTCTCTTTCATGGGCATCGCTGAAAGCCGCTGCCCGTTTGCTCATCAGTGAATCCATCGCAGTGCGGAAGTTGTTTCGCAGCTGCTTGTCACCCAAGGCGTTGTGCGCCCGGGTGCGGAAGTCTTCTTCTACGGCAACCGTAGGAATAATCGTGGAAGTGCTCATCGGGCACCTCCGGTACGCTGCCAGAGGAAACTGGCCAGATGCTGACCGCGCAACGCTTCCTGCTGTTTTTCCAGCGAGCCGTTGATGTTCATCAAACAACCGCAGTCGGCACTCAACACCTTGTGCGCGCCAGATTCCTTCAGCGCCCGGGTCTTGTCAGCCACCATCGCGCCGGAAATGTCTGGCATACGGACGCTGAATGTCCCGCCAAAGCCACAGCATTCACTTTCGTGATCGTGATTGACCCGTTCCACGTTGCTCAACTGCGCCAATAATTCGCGGCCGTGCAGGTGGGTGTTCATCTCGCGGCGTGCCGAGCACGAGGTGTGCAGCGCCACTTTCACTGGTTCGCCGCTGTCCTTGAGTTGCACCTTGCAGACAAACAACAGGAACTCGGCCAGTTCGTAGGTTCTGGCAGCCAGGGCCTGAACCTGTTTCAACGTGTCCGGCTCGTCCTTGAACAAGTCGGCGTAATGTTCGCGGAGCATGCCCGCGCAAGAACCTGACGGCACCACCACCGGATAGTCGCCGGCAAACAGCGCCAGTTGCGAGCGCGCCACGGTCCGTGCCTGTTCGGTGTAACCCGAGGTGTAGGCCGGTTGTCCGCAGCAGCTTTGCCCTTGCGGGTATTCGACACGAATGCTTTCGCGCTCCAGCAGGTGGATCGCATCCATCCCGGCTTCCGGGTAGAACAAATCGACCACGCAGGTCCCGAACAGGTAGACCCGTGACGGTTTCTCGCTGGGGTACTGCCGGGGCTCGGGCAGTGGCGGGGCGACACGGGTCGCATTCGGCACGGCGTTGTAAAAAAGCTCGCTCATCAGGCGGTCTCCGGGTGGTCCCGGTTATTCGTCTGTTGAGGCTGCTGAATATAGAGCCGGAAGCTTTCAGCAGCCTTACAGACCGGGGTGTGAATAGCGGACGCCGGGGGCGTGGCCCTGCGTCGGTTTTTATCGTGTTGCTTGTAGCCCTTAGTGCACCAGCATGCCGGTGAACCAGTAGGCCTGGGCCAACGTGATCAAGCCGACAATCGTTGCAAAGAATAGGCTGTGCTTGAGGGTGAAGCGGAACAGATCCGATTCTTTGCCCACCAAGCCGGTCGCGGCGCAGGCCACGGCGATCGATTGTGGCGAGATCATCTTGCCGGTCACGCCGCCACTGGTGTTCGCCGCCACCAGCAAGGTGTCGTTGACACCGATCTGATGCGCGGTGGTCGCTTGCAGCGAGCTGAACAGCGCGTTGGACGAGGTATCGGAACCGGTGAGGAATACGCCCAGCCAGCCAAGGAACGGCGAGAAGAACGGGAAAGCTGCACCCGTCGCCGCCAGTACCAGGGCCATGGTCGAGGACATGCCCGAGTAGTTGGTCACGAAGGCAAACGCCAGCACCATGCCGATGGACAGGATTGGCCAACGCAGTTCGTAGAAGGTCTCTTTAAAAGTGGTCAGACCAGTTTTGAGATTGACCTTCAAGACCAGCATCGAGATCAGCGCCGAGAAGAAAATCGCTGTGCCAGTGGCGGAAATCGGGTCCAGTTTGAACACTGCCGGAATGGCGGTTGGCGCGGCCACGATCGGTGCGACCTTGACTACCATCTGGTCCAGGTGCGGGATGGCGAAGTTGAACACGAAGCTGTACATCGAACCGCCGGCGGCGAACATCGCCTTGAACGGCTTCAGGGTCCAGATGGTGACCAGTACGGTCAGGATCAGGAACGGCGACCAGGCCTTGAAAATTTCCCCAAGGCTGTAAGGCGAAGCCACGGTGGTGCGCTTCTGGCCGAAACCACCGGCGCTGGCGCTCACCACGGAGGCCGAGACAGCGCCGACGATGTGTTGGCCGGCGGCGCGTTTTGGTTGCCAGACTTTCAGGAACAAGGTCAAGGAAATCAGGCTGGCCAGGGCCGAGGTGATGTCCGGCAGTTCCGGGCCGATGAAGTTCGAGGTGAAGTACTGGGTGACGGCAAAGCTCAAACCGGCCACCAGGGCTGCCGGCCAGGTTTCCCGCACGCCGCGCAGGCCGTCCATCATGAACACCAGCCAGAACGGCACGAACAGCGACAGCAGCGGCAATTGGCGGCCGGTCATGGCGCCGATCTTGAACGCGTCGATGCCGGTGACTTGCCCGGCAACGATGATCGGAATGCCCAGGGCGCCGAAGGCCACCGGCGCGGTGTTGGCGATCAGGCACAAGCCAGCGGCGTACAGCGGGTTGAAGCCAAGTCCTACCAGCAGCGCAGCGGTAATCGCCACCGGTGCGCCAAAACCGGCCGCACCTTCGAGGAAGGCGCCGAAGCAGAAACCGATCAGCAGGACCTGCAGGCGCTGGTCATCGGTGATCGACAGAACCGAACTGCGGATGACTTCAAACTGGCCACTCTTGACCGTCAGTTTGTAGAGGAACACCGCTGCCACGATGATCCAGGCAATCGGCCACAGGCCATAAGCGAAACCATACCCGGCGGCGGCGAACGCCATATCGACCGGCATCTGGAAAGCGAAGATCGCCACCAGAATCGATAAAGCCAGGGTAATGCTGCCAGCCACGTGCCCCTTGAGGCGGAACACGGCCAAAGCCAGGAAGAAAAACACGATGGGGATGACGGCGGCGAGTGCGGACAGGCCGAGGCTGCCGAGCGGGGTATAGAGCTGTTGCCAGGTTTGCATATGGGGTGGCCCCTAATTGTTGTTGGTCAGGCACTGATCAGCGTTCTTGGATAATTGGTAAGACCAATTTACAATCGCTGTTGGCTAGGGTAAAAGCCTTGTAGGCGGTGTGTCAATTTGCCGCCCTAAAACTTTTGTCGAATGCAAAGTGCGCAGGTCGTCTGCCTGGTATGACCAAATGCGTTGTGGCAGGTGCTGGCACGGCGCCGATAGGCCAGAATAGAGCCCCGGCGAGCCGTCGGATCGTGGAGTAATCGAGTTATGGGGTTTGATCAGATTCGTCAGCGCCGTTTGTCTGACGATATTGTCGAGCAGCTTGAGGGCATGATCCTCGAGGGCACGCTGAAAGCGGGTGAGCGCTTGCCGGCCGAGCGCGCGCTGGCCGAGCAATTTGGTGTGTCACGCCCTTCGTTGCGCGAAGCCATTCAGAAGCTGACCGCCAAGGGCCTGCTGGTCAGTCGCCAGGGCGGCGGCAACTATGTGGTGGAATCACTGGGTAGTACCTTCAGTGATCCCTTGTTGCAGCTGCTGGAAAGCAATCCCGAGGCGCAACGCGATCTGCTGGAGTTTCGCCATACGCTGGAAGCGTCTTGCGCCTACTACGCGGCGCTGCGTGCCACGGAGGTGGATCGCGAGCGGCTGACCGCGGCATTCAACGAATTGCAGGACTGCTATTCGCGTCACGAAGAGGTGAGTCGTGCCGAAGAGGGGGCGGCGGACGCAAGGTTTCACCTGGCGATCGCCGAGGCGAGCCACAATGCCGTGTTGCTGCACACTATTCGCGGGCTGTTCGACCTGCTCAAGCGCAACGTGGTAACCAACATCGGTGGCATGTACAAGCAGCGCACTGAAACCCGCGACATGTTGATTACGCAGCACCGGGAGTTGTATCAGGCGATTATCGAAGGGCGGGCGGAGCAGGCGCGGGAAGTTTCCAGTCGGCACATTCTGTATGTGCAGGAAGTGCTGGAAGAAGTGCGTCAGGAAGTGCAGCGCATGGCCCGGGCGGAGCGGCGCAAGGGGATGTGAGGCGGTAGTTTGATTGCGGTGAGGGAGCTTGCTGTGGCGAGGGAGCTTGTCGGATCGCCGCACCGCCCCGTTCGGCTGCGCAGCAGCCGTCAGCAGGCTTGATGCCGCCAAACCAGGGGGCGCTTCGCACCCCAGCGGGAGCAAGCTCCCTCGCCACAAGGTCGCGTCAGGAAAGGAGAATTACTCTTCCTTGCCCTTGTTGCGCACCGCACGCTGCAACTCGCGACCGGCGTCGCGTTCGCGCTCGGTATCGCGCTTGTCGTATTCCTTCTTGCCCTTGCCCAGAGCAATCTCGCACTTGACCATGTGCTTGCTCCAGTACCAGGACAGGCACACGCAGGCGTAACCCTTTTGCTGCACGGCAGCGGCCAGCTTTTCCAGCTCGCGCCGGTTGAGCAGCAATTTACGGGTGCGCACTGGATCCGCGATGACGTGGGTACTGGCGGTCGTCAGGGGCGTAATGTGGCTGCCGAGCAGCCAGGCTTCGCCATCCTTGAGCAGTACGTAGCTGTCAACCAGCTGCAGCTTGCTTGCCCGCAGACTTTTTACTTCCCAGCCGGCCAGGACCAGACCAGCCTCGAACCGATGTTCGATGAAGTAATCGTGTCGCGCCTTTTTATTTTGCGCGATGGTCCCTGTTGGGTGTTTCTTCTGTTTAGCCATAGGGGCGACATTATAGGGAGTTACAACAGAGTCGGCTATGGGGTTGCTACGTGCTTGAGCAGGTTGATTGAATCCCGGACAATGCGGCCTCTTTTTTGAACGCTTGGGCGTGATAACGATGTCGACAGACAAGGTTTCTGTCCACGGCAGTTGGGCTAGCCGCTGGGTCTTCATACTCGCCGCGACCGGTTCGGCCGTGGGGCTGGGTAGTATCTGGAAATTCCCGTACATGGTCGGCGTCTATGGCGGCGGTGCCTTCGTGCTGATGTTCCTGGCCTGTATCGCATTGATCGGCGTGCCGGTCATGCTGGCGGAAACCCTGATCGGCCGGCGTGCCCGGCAGAGCCCGGCCAATGCCTTGAAGGTACTGGCGGTCGAGGCGGGGCACTCGGCCAAATGGTCCTGGGGCGCATTTGCCGGGATGATCACGGCATTGCTGATCCTGTCTTTCTACAGTGTGGTTGGCGGCTGGTCGCTGGATTACATCATCGACATGGGGCATGGCGACTTCCAGGGTGTGACGCCGGATCAGGTGGGGGCTTACTTCGGCAATGTGATCGCCGATCCTTGGCGCCTGACACTTTGGCACACGATTTTCATGCTGTTGTCAGCGGTGGTGATCGCCAGGGGCGTGGTTGCAGGGCTTGAACGCAGTTTGCGCATCATGATGCCGCTGCTGTTCGTGATGATCCTGGTGCTGCTGGGCTACAGCATGACCACCGGGCATTTCATGGAAGGCGTGCATTTCATGTTCGACTTCCACCCGGAAAAGGTCCTGGACGGCTTGTTGCCCGCGATGGGGCATGCGTTCTTTTCCCTGAGCGTGGGCGTCGGCTCGATCATGATCTACGGCGCCTACATGCCAAAGAACTCGTCGATTTCAGGGACGGTTGTCGGCGTGGCGCTGCTCGATACCTTTGTATCCCTGGTGGCCGGTCTGGCATTGTTTCCGATTGTTTTCGCGGCGGGCCTGAATCCGAGCGAAGGGCCGGGGCTGATGTTCGTCAGCCTGCCGTTTGCCTTCGGTAATGTGGCGTTCGGGCAATTGATGGGTGTGGTGTTCTTCGTGCTGGTGGCGGTCGCTGCCTGGAGTTCGGCGATTTCCCTGCTTGAACCGATGGTGGCCTACCTGGTCGAGCGCACCAAAGTGAGTCGTGCATGGGTCACCTTCTGGTTGGCTTTCAGCTGCTGGTTTGTCGGCCTGGGTACGGTGTTCTCCTTCAATATCTGGAAGGAGGCCAAGTTTTTCGTGAACGAAGGCGGGATGTTCCACCTCTACCAATGGGGAGCAACCGGTGGTCTCGACTTCTTTGGCGTGATCGATTTCTTCACCTCGCGACTCATGTTGCCGCTTGGCGGTTTGTGTTTCGTGGTGTTTGCGGGCTGGATCATGGGGCGTGAAGCGGTGCGCGACGAGTTGTCGATCCGTAACCCTGCGCTGTTTGGCCTGTCCCTGTTCTTGATGCGCTATGTGGCGCCCATCGGCATTCTCGTAGTGTTTGCCGCCCAGCTGTGGAAGTGACGCTGACATGACGACACACATTTCACGTTCGGCCTTGCTGCCGTACCCGGCGCAAGCGCTGTATGACCTGGTCAACGACGTGGCGCGCTATCCGGAGTTTCTGCCGTGGTGCTCGGCGGCCGAAGTCCTGGAGAGCTCCCCTGAGCATATGCGGGCGAGCGTTGGCGTGGCGAAGGGTGGCCTCAGTCAGCATTTCGTGACGCGCAATACCCTGGTTCCCGGTCAGTCGATCGAAATGAACCTCGAGGAAGGCCCGTTCAATCAGTTGCATGGCGTGTGGGTGTTCAAGCCGCTGGGCGAGAAGGC
Source organism: Pseudomonas sp. GL_091 (assembly GCF_057837725.1). NCBI lineage: Bacteria > Pseudomonadati > Pseudomonadota > Gammaproteobacteria > Pseudomonadales > Pseudomonadaceae > Pseudomonas > Pseudomonas sp. GL_091. The sequence continues at coordinate 811,334 of NZ_CM174451.1, forward strand.
CTGCAAGATCAGTCTCGATCTGTCGTTCGATTATGCCGGGCCGCTGGTTCGCGCCACCCTGGGGCCACTGTTCAACCAGGCGGCCAATACCCTGGTGGATGCGTTCTGCCAGCGCGCCAAGCAGATACATGGTTGAAGTCATGATTGAAGTCGAGGTGGTCTACGCGGCCGTAGACCGTCAGGTGCTACTGACGCTGGCGGTGCCGGTCGGGACGAGCGTGCGGGCAGCCTTGCTCCGGTCTGCCGTGGCTGAGGAGTTTCCGGAGCTGGATCTGGCCAATTGCCCTGTGGGGATCTTCGGCAAGGTTGTAGCCGATCCAGAGCGTCGGTCAGTCCAGGCGGGGGATCGTATCGAGATTTACCGACCACTGCTGGCCGATCCGAAAGAGGTGCGCCGACTGCGCGCGGCAAAAGCTGCCGAGGCCAAAGCGCGGAATCAGTGAGTGGCTTGAGCACCAGGCAATAAAAAACCCGGACATGCCGGGTTTTTTAATGCGTCGCAAATTATTGCGGCGAGGTTTCCAGCGGTTGCGGCGTCGGGACCGGAACGGCTTCTACGCCGTCGACGTCCTTCTGGATCTGATCCAGCAACGAACCTGGCTTGACCGGTTTTTCCGGTTTTGGCTTCTCGACGTTTTCTGCCGGGGCAGCCACTGTCGTGCCGCTGTCCTTGCCGAGAATGGCTTCGTCGCGGCTCACGCCTGGCATGAAATCACCGGAGAGGCTGACAAGCTGATCATTTGGGTTGAAGATAACGCTAATGCGTTCTTGTTGGCGTTCACCGCCACCCGGTTGCAGGCTATACAGATAATCCCAGCGATCGGCATGGAACGTGTCGGTGAGCAGAGGGTTGCCCATGATAAACCGTACTTGCTTACGGGTCATTCCCGGGCGTAACTGGTCTATCATGTCCTGCGTGACGACATTGCCCTGCTGGATGTCGATTTTGTAAACCCCGGGGAATGAACAACCGGCGAGTGCGAGCAGTCCCACAAAGGTGAAACTGGTTAGCAAGAGCTTGGTGTTTTGCATCGGTGGGCGACTTCCACTATCTTGGCTGGGACAACGTAAACGCCGATCATACCCGCATTAAGAGAAGCTGCGAAGCAGCATCGCGAGAAAGCTGACCATGGTTGAAAATAGCGAACTACGCAAAGCCGGCCTCAAAGTGACCCTGCCACGGGTCAAAATTCTGCAAATGCTCGATTCCGCCGAGCAGCGCCACATGAGTGCCGAGGATGTCTACAAGGCCCTTATGGAGGCTGGTGAGGACGTCGGTCTGGCCACGGTTTACCGTGTTCTGACCCAGTTCGAGGCAGCTGGCCTTGTGGTGCGGCACAACTTCGACGGAGGCCATGCGGTCTTCGAACTGGACGACGGAAAGCATCACGACCATATGGTCAACGTCGAAACCAGCGAAGTGATCGAATTCTTCGACGAAGAAATCGAGCGGCTTCAGAAAGCAATCGTCGACAAGTATGGCTTCGAGATGGTTGATCACAATCTGGTGCTGTACGTGCGCAAGAAAAAGTAAGCATGTCGCGCGAACATCAGTTCGCGAAACGAACGAAGGCGACCCCAGGGTCGCCTTCGTGCTTTCTGTCTTTATTTATTCAAGCTTTTGCGGCCACCACCATTTTTTTGGCATGCGCCAAGGACTCTTTGGTGAGATCGATGCCTCCCAGCATCCGTGCGACTTCTTCGACGCGGTCGTTTTTGCTCAATTTGGAAACGGCCGTACGGGTGGCATCTTCGCCGCGTACTTTATGCACGAATAGATGCTGATGACCTTGCGCCGCCACTTGCGGCAAGTGGGTCACGGTCAGTACCTGTCCGCGTTCTCCGAGTCGACGCAACAGTTGGCCGACGATTTCTGCAGTCGGACCACCGATACCAACGTCCACTTCGTCAAACACCAGGGTGGGAACGCGAGATGTCTGCGCAGTGATCACCTGGATCGCCAGGCTGATCCGCGACAGCTCGCCACCGGATGCGACTTTTGCCAAGGCTTTCAATGGTTGGCCAGGGTTGGCGCTGACCAGTAGTTCAACCTGTTCAAGTCCATTAGGCAGCAGTTCGTCACTGCTGTTTGGGCGCAACTCGATGGTGAAGCGCCCGCCAGGCATGCCCAGGCGCTGGATCTCCAGTTCCACGGCGCTGGACAGGCTGCTTGAGGCTTGATGACGCAGATCGCTCAGCTCACGAGCCTTTTCTTGATAATGGCGAGCGTATGAAGACAGCTCATCGCTCAGTCGTTCGATGGATTCGTCATTGGCGTTGAGGGTTTCGATTTCATCCAGCAGTTTCTGTTGCATCTCGGCGACTTCGGTCGGCTGGATGCGGTGTTTGCGCGCCAGGGTGTAGATCGCGTCGAGGCGTTCTTCGAGGTATTGAAGGCGCGACGGATCGGCGTCGAAATTATCGAGGAAGCGGTTCAGTTCACCAACGGCCTCTTCAACCTGGATCTGTGCACTGGTCAACAAGCTGCTGGCTTCGCCCAGCGCACCGATCGAACTGTTCACGCTCGACAGGCGGTTGAGGCTGGCGGTGAGGGCATTCAGTACATTCCCGGAATCACTTTCACTGCATTGCTCGACGACTTGGCGGCAGATGCCGAGCAAGGTCTCGGCGTTGGTCAGATTCTTGTGTTCCTGCTCAAGCTGCTCCAGCTCGTTGTCGCCAAGGCCAAGGTTTTCCAGTTCTTCGAGTTGATAGCTGAGCAACTGATGGCGAGCGCGTTGCTCGTCGCCGGAGTTGGAGAGTCGCTCCAGCTCCTGGCGGGTCTGGCGCCAGCGCTGGGCGGCGAGTTGAACCTGGCGGGCCAGGTCGGTCGCGCCGGCATATTCATCGAGCAGGCGACGGTGGGTATCGGTCTTGAGCAGGGATTGGTGCTCGTGCTGGCTGTGAATGTCGATCAGCAGCTCGCCCAGCGCCTTGAGGTCGCCAAGCGGGCAGGGCGTGCCGTTGATGTAGCCGCGCGAGCGCCCTTCGGATGTGATCACTCGGCGCAGGATGCACGGGCCGTCGTTTTCGAGGTCGCGTTCGGCCAGCCAGGCGCTGGCTTCCGGAATGTCGACCAGATCGAAGGTGGCCAGGATGTCGGCTTTGTCAGCGCCGGGGCGGACCACGCCGCTGTCGGCGCGATCGCCCAGGGTAAGGCCCAGCGCGTCGAGCATGATCGACTTGCCCGCGCCGGTTTCCCCGGTAATCACGCTCATCCCGCGATCGAGTTCGAGATCGAGATGTTCAACGATGGCGTAGTTGTGTACGGACAGGTGCACCAGCATATGGGCCGCTCCCAGGTGTTAGGTCTGGTTATTTATACAGTGTTTTGTTTCTGGCTGACAATGCCCCTCGTTAGCTCGATTCGCTCGGTCCGACGAAAGCCTTATCGCGACCGGGAATGACAAAGCAGTTGTTTTTTGTAGGGTTAATCGTCGGCGCCCCTTGAAGCCGGATTTTGCGGCCCCATATAGCTGGGCAGAAGCGCGAGTTGAGCTCGCGGACGAAATTGAAAGGAGAAATCTATGGCTGACGAACAGACAGTGGATACGCAAAACCCAGACGCCAACCAGGCGCCCGAGGCTTCGGGTGATGACCTGGCGGCTCGTGTACAAGTGCTCGAAGAGCAACTGGCAGGCGCTCAGGATCAGGCTTTGCGTGTAGCCGCCGATCTGCAGAACGTCCGCCGTCGCGCCGAGCAGGATGTGGAGAAGGCTCACAAGTTCGCGCTGGAAAAATTCGCCAGCGACCTGCTGCCGATTGTCGACAGCCTGGAGCGCGGCCTGGAACTGTCCAGCCCGGACGACGAAAGCATCCGTCCGATGCGCGAAGGCATCGAGCTGACCCTGAAAATGTTCCACGACACTCTCAAGCGTTATCAGCTTGAAGCGATCGATCCGCATGGCGAACCGTTCAACGCCGTTCACCATCAGGCAATGGCCATGCAGGAAAGCGCCGATGTCGAGCCGAACAGTGTTCTGAAGGTGTTCCAAAAGGGCTATCAGCTCAATGGCCGCCTGCTGCGCCCGGCGATGGTCGTGGTCAGCAAGGCACCTGCGCCGGTTTCGCCTTCGATTGACGAGCAGGCTTGAAATCCGCCGCAAGGCCCCCATTTATAAGTCAAGCGTTTAAGTGCTACCGCAGTTAGCCACCACTGCTGCGGCAACCAAATCCAAAGTTTCGGGAGAGTGAACATGGGCAAAATTATCGGTATCGACCTGGGGACTACCAACTCCTGCGTCTCCGTGCTGGAAAACGGCAAGGCAAAAGTTATTGAAAACGCTGAAGGCGCGCGTACCACGCCGTCGATCATCGCTTACGCCAACGATGGCGAAATCCTGGTTGGCCAGTCGGCCAAGCGTCAGGCTGTGACCAATCCGCATAACACCCTGTATGCGGTGAAGCGTCTGATCGGTCGTCGTTTCGACGAAGAAGTCGTGCAGAAAGACATCCAGATGGTCCCTTACAAGATCGTCAAGGCTGACAACAGCGACGCCTGGGTTGAAGTGAACGGCCAGAAAATGGCACCGCCACAAATCTCGGCTGAAATCCTGAAAAAAATGAAGAAGACCGCCGAAGACTACCTCGGCGAGACCGTGACTGAAGCGGTGATCACCGTTCCGGCCTACTTCAACGACAGCCAGCGTCAAGCCACCAAGGACGCCGGCCGCATTGCTGGCCTGGACGTAAAACGTATCATCAACGAACCAACCGCAGCCGCTCTGGCTTACGGCATGGACAAGGCCAAGGGCGATCACACCGTGATCGTTTACGACCTGGGTGGTGGTACTTTCGACGTTTCCGTGATCGAGATCGCTGAAGTCGATGGCGAGCACCAGTTCGAAGTACTGGCCACCAACGGTGACACGTTCCTGGGCGGTGAAGACTTTGACATTCGTCTGATCGACTACCTCGTCGACGAATTCAAGAAAGAAAGCGGCATGAACCTCAAGGGCGACCCGCTGGCCATGCAGCGCCTGAAAGAAGCCGCTGAAAAAGCCAAGATCGAACTGTCCTCGAGCCAGTCGACCGATGTGAACCTGCCGTACATCACTGCAGACGCCACCGGTCCTAAGCACCTGAACGTGAAGATCTCCCGCGCCAAGCTCGAAGCGCTGGTGGAAGACCTGGTTCAGCGCACCATCGAACCTTGCCGCATCGCAATGAAAGATGCCGGTATCGAGGTTGGCGCGATCAACGACGTGATCCTGGTGGGCGGTCAGACCCGTATGCCACTGGTTCAGAAGCTGGTGACCGAGTTCTTCGGTAAAGAAGCTCGTAAAGACGTCAACCCGGACGAAGCGGTTGCCATGGGTGCTGCTATCCAGGGCGCGGTATTGGCCGGTGACGTGAAAGACGTTCTGCTGCTCGACGTCAGCCCGCTGACCCTGGGTATCGAAACCATGGGTGGCGTAATGACTGCGCTGATCGAGAAAAACACCACGATTCCTACCAAGAAATCGCAAGTGTTCTCGACTGCCGACGACAACCAGGGCGCCGTGACCATTCACGTGCTGCAAGGCGAGCGTAAGCAAGCCGCACAGAACAAGTCCCTGGGCAAGTTCGACCTGGCCGACATTCCACCAGCTCCACGTGGTGTGCCACAGATCGAAGTGACCTTCGACATCGACGCCAACGGCATCCTGCACGTAGGTGCGAAGGACAAGGCTACCGGCAAGACTCAGTCAATCGTGATCAAGGCCAACTCCGGTCTGTCCGACGAAGAAATCGAGCGCATGGTGCGTGATGCCGAGGCGAACGCCGAGGAAGACCGCAAGTTCGAAGAGTTGGCCGCTGCCCGTAACCAGGGCGATGCACTGGTTCACTCGACGCGCAAAATGGTTGTCGATGCCGGCGATAAAGTGACCGCTGAAGAGAAGACTGCAATCGAAGCGGCCGTAGTTGCCCTGGAAGCCGCCGTCAAAGGCGACGATAAGGCTGCTATCGACGCCAAGGTTGAAGAGCTGTCGAAAGTCTCCGCTCCAGTGGCGCAGAAGATGTACGCCGAACAGGCTCAGCCTGCTGAAGGCGCGGCACCGCACGACGACAAGGCGGAAAAGGCTGACGACGTTGTCGACGCCGAGTTCGAAGAAGTCAAAGACCACAAGTAAGTTGTTGGTCGGCCGGTTGACTGCCTTCAGGCGGTGACTGGTAGGATGTCGCCGCGCGGGAGCTTGCTCCCGCGTTGGCGTATCTGGAATACGCGAATTTTTACAGCATGCGACAGCGGCGGATTGAGTTGCCTAACGAACAAGCCATTCAGTCCGCCCCAGCATGTTGGTGGTATGGCCGGAAATGCTCCTGCTTTTCGCGCCGCAAGTACCGCAAGAATCAAAGACCAGGATCGTTGAATTGACGTGAGTTGGGTCCGGGCCTGTATTGGGGCTCAACGAGTTCGGCAAACTCAGGAGGGTTTTGTCGGACGTCCTCAAGAGTGCAAAGACTTATGGCAAAGCGTGACTATTACGAAGTGTTGGGTGTTGAGCGTGGCTCAAGCGAAGCGGACCTGAAGAAGGCTTACCGTCGCCTGGCGATGAAGCACCACCCGGACCGTAATCCCGATGACAAAGCGTCGGAAGATATGTTCAAGGAGGCCAACGAGGCCTACGAAGTGCTGTCCGATTCCAGCAAGCGCGCGGCATACGACCAGTATGGCCATGCCGGTGTCGACCCAAGCATGGGTGGCGGCGGTGCCGGTTTCGGCGGTCAGAACTTCTCCGACATCTTTGGCGATGTCTTCAGTGACTTCTTCGGTGGCGGTCGCGGCGGTTCCCGTGGCGGTGCTCAGCGCGGCAGTGACTTGCGCTACACCCTGGAACTGGACCTCGAAGAGGCGGTGCGCGGTACGACCGTGAATATTCGCGTTCCGACGCTGGTCAACTGCAAGCCTTGCGACGGCTCCGGCGCCAAGAAAGGTTCTGCGCCGGTGACCTGCCCGACGTGCGGCGGTATCGGCCAGGTGCGCATGCAGCAAGGTTTCTTCTCGGTGCAGCAGACATGCCCGCGCTGCCATGGCCAGGGCAAGATCATTTCCGATCCGTGCGATTCCTGCCACGGCGAAGGTCGTGTCGAAGAGTACAAGACCTTGTCGGTGAAAGTGCCGGCCGGTGTCGATACCGGTGACCGCATTCGTCTGTCCGGCGAAGGCGAGGCGGGCGCTCACGGTGGCCCGACGGGCGACCTGTACGTGGTGATCAATGTGCGCGAGCACTCGATTTTCCAGCGCGATGGCAAGCACCTGTTCTGCGAGGTGCCGATCAGCTTCGTCGATGCAGCGCTGGGTGGCGAGCTGGAGATTCCGACCCTTGATGGCCGGGTCAAGCTGAAGATCCCTGAGGGAACTCAGACCGGCAAACAGTTCCGTGTTCGCGGCAAGGGCGTTGCGCCTGTGCGCGGCGGCGGAGCCGGTGACCTGATGTGCCGCGTGGCGGTCGAGACTCCGGTCAACCTGAGCCGTCGGCAGCGTGAAATGCTCGAGGAGTTCCGTAGTTCGTTGGCGGATGACAACAGCCATTCGCCGAAAACCACTGGTTGGTTCGAAGGCGTGAAGCGCTTCTTCGGCGATTTGTAAGGAGACAGGCATGCGACGTATTGCAGTGATGGGCGCCGCCGGGCGCATGGGCAAGACCCTGATTGAAGCGGTGCAGCAAACCCCGGGCGCCGGTCTGACGGCGGCGGTGGATCGTCCCGACAGCACGCTGGTCGGCGCGGATGCCGGTGAACTGGCTGCGCTGGGTCGTATCGGCGTGCCTCTGTCCGGCGATCTGGATCGGGTGGTCGACGAGTTCGACGTGCTGATCGACTTCACGCACCCGACGGTGACCCTGAAGAACCTGGCTTTCTGCCGTAAACACGGCAAGGCGATGATCATCGGTACCACCGGTTTCAGCGTTGAAGAAAAGCAGTTGCTGGCGGAAGCGGGCAAGGATATTCCGATTGTCTTCGCGGCCAACTTCAGTGTCGGGGTCAACCTGTGCTTGAAGTTGCTCGACACGGCCGCTCGCGTATTGGGCGACGATGTCGATATCGAAATCACCGAAGCTCACCATCGGCATAAAGTCGATGCGCCGTCCGGCACTGCCGTGCGCATGGGTGAGGTGATTGCCGATGCGTTGGGTCGCGACCTGAAGAAAGTGGCGGTCTACGGTCGTGAGGGTCAGACCGGCGCTCGCGAGCGCGAGACCATTGGTTTCGCCACTGTACGCGCTGGCGACATCGTCGGTGATCACACTGTGCTGTTCGCCGCCGACGGCGAGCGTGTCGAGATCACTCACAAGGCGTCCAGTCGCATGACCTTCGCCAAGGGCGCGGTACGTGCTGCATTGTGGCTGGACGGGCGCGAGCCTGGCCTTTACGACATGCAAGACGTGCTCGATCTGCGTTAAGATGCACTCGAATCCGGGCTCGCGCACAGCGTTTGAGCCCGGTTTTGTTCCGCCAAGCGACGTCCTGTCGCATTCTCCAGCCTTTAAGGCTCATTGGCGGTAGACCAAAAAGGCCTTTTTCTGTAAGCTACAGCTTTAGTGTGTCCACTAAAAGCGCGCAGAATAATTCAGTGAAGAAGCGGGGTGACGTGTCCATACGTCACTCCGCTTTTTTACAACCTGCGATCGCCCTTTCAGGCTTTATTTACGGGAGGTCTTCTTGACTAAGCCAGCCATACTCGCCCTTGCTGATGGCAGCATTTTTCGCGGCGAAGCCATTGGAGCCGACGGTCAGACCGTTGGTGAGGTGGTGTTCAACACCGCAATGACCGGCTATCAGGAAATCCTTACCGATCCTTCCTACGCCCAACAGATCGTTACCCTGACTTACCCGCACATCGGCAACACCGGCACCACGCCGGAAGACGCCGAGTCCAACCGCGTCTGGTCTGCCGGCCTGGTCATCCGTGACCTGCCACTGGTGGCGAGCAACTGGCGTAACACGATGTCCCTGTCCGACTACCTGAAGGCCAACAATGTTGTGGCCATCGCCGGTATCGACACCCGCCGCCTGACGCGCATCCTGCGTGAAAAAGGTGCGCAGAACGGCTGCATCATGGCCGGTGACAACATTTCCGAAGAAGCCGCCATTGCCGCCGCCCAGGGTTTCCCTGGTCTGAAAGGCATGGACCTGGCGAAAGTTGTCAGCACCAAGGACACCTACGAATGGCGTTCGACTGTCTGGGATCTGAAAACCGACAGCCACGCGACCATCGAAGCCTCCGAGCTGCCGTACCACGTGGTTGCCTACGACTACGGCGTCAAGGTGAACATCCTGCGCATGCTGGTCGAGCGCGGTTGCCGCGTGACTGTCGTCCCTGCACAGACTCCAGCGTCCGACGTTCTGGCGCTGAAGCCGGACGGCGTGTTCCTGTCCAACGGCCCTGGTGATCCGGAGCCTTGCGACTACGCGATCCAGGCGATCAAGGACGTGCTGGAAACCGAGATCCCGGTCTTCGGTATCTGCCTCGGTCACCAGCTGCTGGCCCTGGCCTCCGGCGCCAAGACCCTGAAAATGGGTCACGGCCACCACGGTGCCAACCACCCCGTCCAGGACCTGGACAGCGGCGTGGTGATGATCACCAGCCAGAACCACGGTTTTGCCGTAGACGAAGCGACCCTGCCGGCCAACGTTCGCGCGATCCACAAATCGCTGTTCGACGGCACCCTGCAAGGTATCGAGCGTACCGATAAGAGCGCCTTCAGCTTCCAGGGTCACCCGGAAGCCAGCCCTGGCCCGAACGACGTAGCGCCATTGTTTGATCGCTTCATCACCGAGATGGCCAAGCGACGCTGATCGCTCGCCCTGATGTAGCAAAGCTTGAGGGTGGTCCCGACACCGGCGGCCCCCTCAAGGCTTCAGAGATTGAACAAGACGGCTTGCCGACTGACCTGCGGATTTGAGTGACAAACCCATGCCAAAACGTACAGACATTAAAAGCATCCTGATTCTTGGTGCTGGCCCGATCGTGATCGGCCAGGCCTGCGAATTCGACTACTCCGGCGCCCAGGCCTGCAAAGCCCTGCGCGAAGAGGGCTACCGCGTCATCCTGGTGAACTCCAACCCGGCCACCATCATGACCGACCCGGCCATGGCCGACGCCACCTACATCGAACCGATCAAGTGGCAGACTGTTGCCAAGATCATCGAGAAAGAGCGTCCGGACGCTCTGCTGCCGACCATGGGTGGCCAGACCGCTCTGAACTGCGCCCTGGACCTGGAGCGCGAAGGCGTTCTGGAGAAGTTCGGCGTAGAGATGATCGGTGCTAACGCCGACACCATCGACAAGGCTGAAGACCGTTCGCGTTTCGACAAGGCGATGAAGTCCATCGGCCTGGCGTGCCCGCGTTCCGGTATCGCCCACAGCATGGAGGAGGCCAATGCGGTCCTCGAGAAGCTCGGCTTCCCGTGCATCATCCGTCCGTCATTCACCATGGGCGGCACCGGTGGCGGTATCGCTTACAACCGTGAAGAGTTCGAAGAAATCTGCGCCCGTGGTCTGGACTTGTCGCCGACCAAAGAGCTGCTGATCGACGAATCGCTGATCGGCTGGAAAGAATACGAAATGGAGGTTGTCCGCGATAAGAAGGACAACTGCATCATCGTCTGCTCCATCGAAAACTTTGACCCGATGGGTGTGCACACCGGTGACTCGATCACCGTGGCTCCGGCACAGACCCTGACCGACAAGGAATACCAGATCCTGCGTAACGCCTCCCTGGCGGTACTGCGCGAGATCGGCGTGGAAACCGGCGGTTCCAACGTTCAGTTCGGTATCTGCCCGAACACCGGCCGCATGGTCGTGATCGAGATGAACCCACGTGTATCGCGCTCCTCGGCACTGGCTTCGAAAGCCACCGGCTTCCCGATCGCCAAGGTCGCGGCCAAGCTGGCTGTGGGTTACACCCTCGACGAGCTGTCGAACGACATCACCGGCGGCAAGACCCCGGCGTCCTTCGAGCCGTCCATCGACTACGTCGTCACCAAGCTGCCACGCTTCGCTTTCGAGAAGTTCCCCAAGGCTGACGCGCGCCTGACCACTCAGATGAAGTCGGTGGGTGAAGTCATGGCCATCGGCCGTACCTTCCAGGAATCCCTGCAGAAAGCCCTGCGCGGTCTGGAAGTGGGCGTTTGCGGTCTGGACGAGAAGGTTGATCTGGCCAACCCGGAAAGCATGAGCGTACTCAAGCGCGAGCTGACCGTGCCGGGTGCCGAGCGTATCTGGTACGTGGCGGACGCAATGCGCGCCGGCATGAGCGTCGAAGACATCTTCGGCATGACCATGATCGACCCTTGGTTCCTGGTGCAGATGGAAGACCTGATCAAGGAAGAAGAGAAGGTCAAGACCCTGGGTCTGACCAGCATCGACCGCGATCTGATGTTCCGCCTCAAGCGCAAAGGCTTCTCCGATATGCGCCTGGCCAAGCTGCTGGGCGTGACCGAGAAGAGCCTGCGCGCTCATCGTCACAAGCTGGAAATTTTCCCGGTCTACAAGCGCGTCGACACCTGCGCTGCCGAGTTCGCCACCGATACTGCTTACCTGTACTCGACGTACGAGGAAGAGTGCGAAGCGGCGCCATCGGGTCGTGACAAGATCATGATCCTGGGTGGCGGTCCTAACCGCATCGGCCAAGGCATCGAGTTCGACTACTGCTGCGTTCACGCGGCACTGGCCCTGCGCGATGACGGTTACGAGACCATCATGGTCAACTGCAACCCGGAAACCGTTTCCACCGACTACGACACTTCCGATCGCCTGTACTTCGAACCAGTGACCCTGGAAGACGTGCTGGAAATCGTCCGCGTCGAGAAGCCAAAAGGCGTGATCGTCCAGTACGGCGGCCAGACCCCGCTGAAACTGGCGCGTGCCCTGGAAGCCGCCGGCGTGCCGATCATCGGCACCAGCCCTGACGCCATCGACCGTGCCGAAGACCGTGAGCGTTTCCAGCAGATGGTCCAGCGCCTGAACCTGCGTCAGCCGCCAAACGCCACCGTGCGCAGCGAAGACGAAGCGATTCGTGCCGCCAGCAAGATCGGTTACCCGCTGGTGGTGCGTCCGTCCTATGTACTGGGCGGCCGTGCGATGGAAATCGTCTACGAAGAAGAAGAACTCAAGCGCTACCTGCGCGAAGCGGTTCAAGTGTCCAACGACAGCCCGGTGCTGCTGGACCACTTCCTCAACTGCGCCATCGAAATGGACGTGGATGCGGTCTGCGACGGCAAGGACGTGGTAATCGGCGCGATCATGCAGCACATCGAGCAGGCTGGTGTTCACTCCGGTGACTCCGCGTGCTCGCTGCCGCCGTACTCGCTGCCTGCGCACATCCAGGACGAGATGCGCGAACAGGTCAAGAAAATGGCCCTGGAGCTGGGCGTGGTCGGCCTGATGAACGTTCAGTTGGCGCTGCAAGGCGACGACATCTACGTCATCGAAGTCAACCCGCGCGCTTCCCGTACTGTGCCGTTCGTGTCCAAGTGCATCGGTGTTTCCCTGGCAATGATCGCGGCTCGCGTCATGGCCGGTAAGACCTTGAAGGAAATCGGCTTCACCAAGGAAATCATCCCGAACTTCTACAGCGTGAAAGAGGCGGTGTTCCCGTTCGCCAAATTCCCTGGCGTTGACCCGATCCTCGGCCCAGAGATGAAGTCGACCGGTGAAGTGATGGGCGTGGGCGACACCTTCGGTGAAGCGTTCGCCAAGGCCCAGATGGGTGCCAGCGAAGTGCTGCCGACCGGCGGTACCGCGTTCATCAGCGTACGTGATGACGACAAACCACTGGTTGCGGGCGTGGCCCGTGATCTGATCAACTTGGGCTTCGAAGTGGTTGCCACTGCCGGTACTGCCAAGCTGATCGAAGCGGCAGGCCTGAAAGTGCGCCGTGTGAACAAGGTGACCGAAGGTCGTCCGCACGTGGTCGACATGATCAAGAATGACGAAGTCACGCTGATCATCAACACCACCGAAGGTCGTCAGTCGATCGCTGATTCGTACTCCATTCGTCGTAATGCCCTGCAGCACAAGATTTACTGCACCACCACCATTGCTGCTGGCGAAGCCATCTGTGAAGCGCTGAAGTTCGGTCCCGAAAAGACCGTGCGCCGCTTGCAGGATCTACACGCAGGATTGAAGGCATGAGCATAACGAAGTACCCAATGACTGTTCAGGGCGCTCGCGCCCTGGAAGAAGAGCACACTCACCTGACCAAGGTCGTTCGTCCGAAGCTCAGCCAGGACATCGGTACGGCCCGCGAGTTGGGTGACTTGAAGGAAAACGCCGAATACCACGCTGCCCGTGAGCAGCAGGGTATGGTCGAGGCGCGCATTCGTGACATTGAGGGCCGGATTCAGAATCAGGTCATCATCGACGTCACGAGCATTCCTCACACCGGCAAAGTGATTTTCGGCACCACCGTTGAAATCGCCAACGTCGAGACGGATGAGCGCGTCACTTACCACATCGTGGGTGAGGATGAGGCTGACTTCAAACTCGGCAAGATCTCGGTCGGCTCGCCACTGGCTCGCGCCTTGATTGCCAAGGAAGAGGGTGATGTGGTTGCAGTCAAAACGCCTGGCGGCGTTATCGAGTACGAGATTGTCGAAGTTCGCCACGTCTGAAGGTCGGCGTCCGTTTCGTGCGGGCGCCATGCTTTGGCAGCTGACCCAGATGTTGTGGGTCGGCGGCTTGTGGCTGTTGCAAATCGGTCTGTTGCCGGTGCTGGGACGAATTGGCCTGGCGCCGCTGCTGATCGATGAAATCGCAGGCACGCTCAATACGTTGGTAGTGGGATTCGCCACGGCGTGTGTGATTTTTCAGGCTTTGGTGCTGGTTAAGGCCGAGGGCCTTGTCAGTCTATGGCGGGATATTCGCGGGCAACTGCTGTTGATGGCGCTGTATGCGTGCGCGATGTACTTCGCGGTGCGTTTCGGCTGGCCGGATGCCGATCGTTGGCAGGCGTTCAGCTATCTTGTTCTGGGCTTTTCCGGGCTGGTGCTGGTGTTGCAGCCAATGCCGGGGTGGAGTGGCAGGGTGCGCGAAGCACACCCTTGACCCTTGCCATCACTTGAAGCGATGGACGTTCGACAGCTGCTTGTTGACGCTGAAGTTCTTGCGGTAGATCAGTGCCATCTTGCCGATGACCTGGACCAGATCCGCTTTGCCGACCTTGCAGAGCTCTGCAATGGACGCCAGGCGCGATTCGCGATCGAGGATGTTGAGCTTGATCTTGATCAGCTCGTGATCCGCCAATGCGCGTTCGAGTTCGGCTAACACACCTTCAGTCAAACCATTGTCTGCCACAATCAAAACCGGTTTCAGATGGTGGCCAATGGATTTGTACTGTTTCTTCTGCTCTTGAGTGAGCGGCATAATCTGACCCCTGCGTCTGATCTTGTAAAAAGCGGCGGCCAGTTTACCCGAGCGAGTCCGGGACCGCCCAGTTAATCACGACCCGTTTTATTTCCGAGGTATCCCGTGGCCCGTTCCAAGACAAGCCTTAAGTGGCTGCAAGAGCATTTCAACGACCCATTCGTCAAAATGGCACAAAAAGACGGGTACCGTTCCCGCGCCAGCTACAAACTGCTGGAGATCCAGGAAAAGGACCGTTTGATCCGCCCGGGCATGAGCGTGATCGACCTTGGTGCGGCCCCCGGTGGGTGGTCCCAGGTGACCAGTCGTCTGATTGGCGGGCAGGGCACGCTGATCGCTTCTGACATTCTGGAAATGGACAGCATCCCGGACGTGACCTTCATTCAAGGCGACTTTACCGAGGACGCCGTGCTGGCTCAGATCCTCGATGCCGTCGGAAATAAAGAAGTAGACCTTGTGATTTCCGACATGGCCCCCAATATGAGTGGATTACCGGCCGTGGACATGCCGCGAGCGATGTTCCTGTGCGAGTTGGCACTGGATCTTTCGACGCGGGTGCTCAAGCCCGGTGGTGATTTTTTGATCAAGATCTTCCAGGGCGAAGGCTTCGACGAATTTCACAAAAGCGTTCGCCAGCAGTTCGAGAAGGTGCAGATGCGCAAGCCGAACTCGTCGCGCGACCGTTCTCGCGAGCAGTACCTGCTGGGCCGGGGTTTCCGCGGACGCAGTGAGGGTTGAGTGAATTTTCGATCGGGGCGATAGGATTTTTGTATTACGCCTTGTCAGAATTAGCGAATATTGTGTAGGAAGTGTTTCACAAAGGGTTACAGACGGCGCCTGCCAAGTTGTAGGTAATGTAGTAAGTTAGGCCGGTGAATATCATGCGAAGCGCGCGCCAGTAGCGGAGCTTGCTTCAGAGGGTAGTTAATTGAACGATATGGCAAAGAATCTGATCCTGTGGTTGATCATCGCGGCTGTCCTGGTGACGGTGATGAACAACTTCTCCAGCCCTAACGAGCCGCAGACCCTCAACTATTCCGACTTCATCCAGCAGGTCAAGGATGGCAAGGTCGAGCGCGTGGCGGTTGATGGCTACGTGATTACCGGCAAGCGCAACGATGGCGACAGTTTCAAGACCATTCGCCCGGCGATCCAGGACAACGGCCTGATCGGTGACCTGGTGGATAACCACGTCGTGGTCGAAGGCAAGCAGCCTGAACAGCAAAGCATCTGGACTCAGCTTCTGGTCGCCAGCTTCCCGATCCTCGTGATCATCGCCGTGTTCATGTTCTTCATGCGGCAGATGCAGGGCGGTGCAGGTGGCAAGGGTGGGCCGATGAGCTTCGGTAAAAGCAAGGCGCGCCTGCTCTCCGAAGATCAGGTCAAAACCACTTTGGCTGACGTTGCCGGTTGCGACGAAGCCAAGGAAGAAGTTGGCGAGTTGGTTGAATTCCTGCGTGATCCGGGCAAGTTCCAGCGTTTGGGCGGTCGCATTCCTCGTGGCGTGCTGATGGTCGGTCCTCCTGGTACTGGTAAAACCTTGATTGCCAAGGCGATTGCCGGCGAAGCCAAAGTGCCGTTCTTCACCATTTCTGGCTCCGACTTCGTCGAAATGTTCGTCGGTGTGGGTGCCAGCCGTGTTCGCGACATGTTCGAACAGGCCAAGAAACACGCTCCATGCATCATCTTCATCGACGAAATCGATGCGGTCGGTCGCCATCGTGGTGCTGGCATGGGTGGTGGTCACGACGAGCGCGAGCAAACTCTCAACCAGTTGCTGGTCGAGATGGACGGCTTTGAAATGAATGACGGCATCATCGTGATCGCCGCAACCAACCGTCCTGACGTACTGGACCCTGCGTTGCTGCGTCCAGGCCGTTTCGACCGTCAGGTTGTGGTGGGTCTGCCGGACATCCGTGGTCGGGAACAGATTCTCAAGGTTCACATGCGCAAAGTGCCGATGGGCGACGACGTTGCCCCGGGCGTGATCGCTCGTGGTACTCCAGGCTTCTCCGGTGCTGACCTGGCCAACCTGGTGAACGAGGCGTCGTTGTTCGCTGCCCGTGCCGGCAAGCGCATCGTCGAGATGAAAGAGTTCGAGCTGGCGAAAGACAAGATCATGATGGGCGCCGAGCGCAAATCCATGGTCATGTCCGAGAAAGAAAAACAGAACACGGCTTATCACGAAGCGGGCCACGCCATTGTGGGGCGTGTCGTGCCTGAGCATGATCCGGTGTACAAGGTGTCGATCATCCCGCGCGGTCGTGCGCTGGGTGTGACCATGTTCCTGCCGGAAGAAGATCGTTACAGTCTGTCCAAGCGTGCGTTGATCAGCCAGATCTGCTCGCTGTACGGCGGTCGTATCGCTGAAGAAATGACCCTGGGCTTCGATGGCGTGACCACCGGTGCCTCCAACGACATCATGCGCGCCAGCCAGATTGCGCGGAACATGGTGACCAAGTGGGGTCTTTCGGAAAAACTCGGTCCGTTGATGTATGCCGAAGAAGAGGGTGAAGTGTTCCTCGGTCGTGGCGGTGGCGGTCAGAGTGCAAGTTTCTCTGGCGAAACAGCCAAGCTGATCGACTCCGAAGTGCGCAGCATCATCGATCAGTGCTATGGCACGGCGAAGCAGATTCTCACGGACAACCGTGACAAGCTCGATGCGATGGCCGATGCCTTGATGAAGTACGAAACGATCGATGCCGAGCAGATCGACGACATCATGGCAGGTCGTCCGCCTCGCGAGCCGCGCGACTGGTCGGGTGGCACGGGTACTTCCGGCACCCCGCCGGTGGTGCAGGATGAGCGTCCGGAAACACCGATCGGCGGTCCTGCTGCTGACGTATAAGGTTTGAAATGACTTCTGTTCAGTCCTCGACCCGGTTGCCTTGCGGCAACCGGGTTCTTGATTTGGCCCAGACGCATGTCATGGGTATTCTCAATGTCACTCCTGATTCTTTCTCCGATGGTGGTCAATACAGCCAGCTCGACGCGGCCATGCGCCACGCTGAAGCCATGGTGGCGGCCGGCGCGACGCTGATCGATGTCGGTGGCGAATCTACCCGTCCTGGTGCCAGGGCGGTGTCGCCACTGGAAGAGCTGGAGCGCGTAGCGCCCATTGTCGAGCGCATCAGTCGCGAACTGGATGTCATCATCTCGGTCGACACCTCCACACCAGCCGTCATGCGTGAAACTGCGCGCCTGGGTGCCGGGTTGATCAATGACGTACGTTCGTTGCGTCGCGATGGCGCCCTGGATGCTGCGGCGGCCACCGGGTTACCGGTTTGCTTGATGCATATGCTTGGAGAGCCAGGCGATATGCAGGACAATCCGCAGTATCAGGACATTACAAGGGAAGTCGGTGAGTTTCTCGCCGAGCGCATGCATCAGTGTTCATTGGTGGGAATTGCGGCTGAGCGGATCATTCTTGACCCCGGCTTTGGCTTCGCCAAAACCTTGCAGCACAATCTGAGTTTGTTCAAGCATATGGAGGCCCTGCATGCCTTGGGGCGACCCCTGTTGGTCGGGGTTTCGCGAAAGAGCATGATTGGCCAGGCGTTGAATCGTCCGGTGGGGGACCGACTGTATGGTGGTTTGGCGCTCGCGGCGCTGGCTTCGGTGAAGGGTGCGCGTATATTGCGCGTCCATGATGTAGCCGAAACAATGGATGTGGTGCGGATGATCGCCGCAGTGGAATCAGCCGAATAAGAATGATGGAGCACTTATGAGCAAAAAATATTTTGGCACCGATGGTATTCGTGGGCGTGTCGGTGAATACCCGATTACTCCTGATTTCATGCTCAAGCTCGGCTGGGCTGCAGGTATGGCGTTCCGCAAGATGGGCGCCTGCAAGGTATTGGTAGGTAAGGACACCCGGATCTCCGGCTACATGTTCGAGTCTGCACTTGAAGCGGGGCTTACTTCCGCTGGGGCCGATGTAATGCTCCTTGGTCCGATGCCGACCCCGGCGATTGCCTACCTGACGCGTACCTTTCATGCCGAAGCTGGCATCGTGATCAGTGCGTCGCACAATCCGCATGATGACAATGGCATAAAGTTTTTCTCCGGCCAGGGCACCAAGCTTCCGGATGAAGTCGAGCACATGATCGAAGAGCTGCTCGATACCCCAATGACTGTGGTTGAGTCGAGCAAGATCGGCAAGGTGTCGCGAATCAATGACGCGTCGGGTCGGTATATCGAATTCTGCAAGAGCAGTGTGCCGACCGGTACCAGCTTTACCGGCCTCAAGATTGTGATCGACTGCGCCCATGGTGCGACCTATAAAGTGGCGCCGAGTGTGTTTCGTGAGTTGGGTGCCGAAGTCGTGGTCTTGTCCGCGCAGCCCAATGGTTTGAATATCAATGACAACTGCGGCTCGACCCATATGGGGCAACTGCAGGCCGCTGTGCTGGCTGAACACGCCGATCTGGGTATCGCCTTCGATGGTGATGGCGACCGGGTGTTGATGGTGGATCACACGGGGGCCATCGTCGATGGTGATGAGTTGCTGTTCATCATTGCTCGCGACCTGCATGAGCGAGACAAGCTGCAAGGTGGTGTAGTCGGTACGCTGATGAGCAACCTGGGATTGGAGTTGGCCTTGGCCGACCTGGCGATTCCATTTGTCCGCGCCAATGTTGGTGATCGTTATGTGATTGCTGATCTGCTGGAGCGCAACTGGCTGGTCGGTGGCGAAAATTCGGGTCATATCGTTTGCTTCAATTACACCACCACTGGTGATGCGATTATCGCCGCGTTGCAGGTGCTGAAGGCGTTGAAAGCCCGTGCGCAAGGTTTGGCTGAAGCGCGTCAGGCGCTGCGCAAATGCCCTCAGGTGCTGATCAATGTACGTTTCGGTGGCGGCGCAAACCCACTCGACCACCCGTCGGTCAAGGAAGCCAGCGAGCGTGTGACCAAGGCCATGGCGGGTCGGGGGCGTGTGCTGTTGCGCAAGTCCGGAACCGAACCTCTGGTGCGTGTGATGGTCGAAGGCGAAGACGAAACGCAGGTTCGTGGCTACGCCGAAGAGCTGGCAAAACTGGTTACTGAAGTTTCTGCCTGAATTCGGCTTGCCAGCCATGATTGTGTTGGGTAACATCTGCGCCCACTTTGACCGACGAGGTACAGCATGCGTCGCCCTATGGTAGCTGGTAACTGGAAGATGCACGGTACCCGCGCCAGCGTCGCTGAGCTGATCAACGGCCTTCGTGACTTGGCCTTGCCGAGCGATGTTGATGTTGCGGTATTCCCGCCTTGCCTGCATATCAATCAAGTGATTGATGGTCTGGAAGGAAGGTCGATTTCGGTCGGCGCGCAGAATTCTGCGGTGGAATCCGGACAAGGTGCGTTGACCGGTGAAGTTGCACCGAGTCAGTTGGTGGATGCAGGTTGTTCCCTGGTGCTTGTCGGGCACTCCGAACGCCGCCAGATTATGGGCGAGCAGGACGGAATGCTGATCCGCAAGTTCGCAGCGGCACAGGCATGTGGCTTGATTCCGGTGTTGTGCATAGGGGAAACCCTTGAGCAGCGTGAAGCCGGAAAGACTCTTGAGGTTGTCTCGCGTCAGCTGGGCAGTATCATTGAGGAGCTGGGTGTCGGTGCCTTTGCCAAGGCAGTGATCGCTTACGAACCGGTCTGGGCCATTGGCACCGGGCTGACTGCAACGCCACAACAGGCGCAGGATGTGCACGCAGCCATTCGCGCCCAGTTGGCGGCAGAGAATTCTGAGGTCGCACAAGGTGTGCGGCTTCTATACGGCGGCAGCGTGAAGGCGGCCAATGCGGTCGAACTGTTCGGCATGCCGGATATCGATGGGGGTCTCATTGGTGGGGCTTCCCTGAATGCAGATGAGTTCGGTGCGATTTGTCGCGCCGCGGGAAACTGAAAAAATGCTGGAAACAGTCGTAGTCGTTTTTCATCTGCTGGGTGCATTGGGCGTAGTAGCTCTGGTTTTGCTGCAGCAGGGTAAGGGTGCGGATGCTGGCGCGTCTTTCGGAGCAGGTGCTTCAAATACTGTGTTCGGAAGCCAAGGTTCCTCTACCTTTCTTAGTAAGTTTACTGCTATACTTGCCGCAGGTTTTTTCATAACCAGCTTGGGGTTAGGTTACTTTGCTAAAGAGAAGGCTCACCAGCTGACTCAAGTAGGTCTCCCAAATCCAGCGGTACTGGAAGTTCCAAAGCAACAACCGGCTTCTGATGATGTCCCGGTGCTTCAAGAGCAAAAGTCGGCTACCCCAGCGACTGACGTGCCTCCAGCTCAAGAGCAGAAGTAAGAAGGGTTCCAAACGTAGTATTGCCGAGGTGGTGGAATTGGTAGACACGCAACCTTGAGGTGGTTGTGCCCATAGGGTGTAGGGGTTCGAGTCCCCTTCTCGGTACCAATTAGTCAGGAGAGCCCGCTGTTGCGGGCTTTCTTGCAGGTGGAAGGTTACATTGACCCTGTAGGGGATCGGTCGTATACTTCCGCCCCAGCTTTGTCGCGGGGTGGAGCAGTCTGGTAGCTCGTCGGGCTCATAACCCGAAGGTCGTCGGTTCAAATCCGGCCCCCGCAACCAGTTTAAGGAGCCCCTTTTAAGGGGCTTTTTGTTAGCTGGACACTTTCAACGCCGCTGTTCAACGGCGTTTCAAGGATGGGCGTTTAGCCCATTTTTTTATTTTGCATAGCATGCACATACATGCACTAGGGGGTTCAGGTGTCGAGCAAGCTAGAAGAGTTGCAGGCCTTGCTGGCCCCGGTGGTCGTGGCCCTAGGCTATGAATGCTGGGGTATCGAGTTTTCGGCTCAGGGTCGTCACTCGATGTTGCGCGTTTATATCGATAAAGAAGGCGGCGTGCTGGTGGACGATTGCGCCATCGTCAGCCGTCAGATCAGCGGTGTGCTGGATGTTGAAGATCCAATCACCGTTGAGTACACCCTTGAAGTTTCCTCGCCTGGCATGGAACGCCCGCTGTTCACTCTTGAGCAGTTTGCAAAATTTGCCGGTGAACAAGTGAAGATCAAGCTGCGCTCGCCTTTTGAAGGACGACGCAACTTTCAGGGCCTTCTGCGCGGCGTAGAAGAGCAGGATGTCGTGGTGCAGGTAGAAGACCATGAGTTCCTGTTGCCGATCGATATGATCGACAAGGCCAACATTATTCCCAGTTTTGACTGAGGCGTGCCAGATACTGCGGATCCCGCGGATCCAATGGCTTGCGAAAGGCGAGGCGTACGATGAGCAAAGAAGTACTGCTGGTTGTTGAGTCGGTATCCAATGAAAAGGGCGTACCGGCAAACGTTATTTTTGAAGCGCTGGAGCTGGCTCTGGCCACTGCTACCAAAAAGCGTTTCGAAGACGAAGTTGATCTGCGTGTGGAAATCAATCGCCACACGGGTGCATACGAGACATTCCGTCGCTGGACGGTCGTCGAAGAAGCAGACCTGGACGATCCGGCCATCGAAACCTGGCCGAGCAAGGTTGCCGAAACGCATCCTGGCGCCAAGGTCGGTGATGTCGTAGAAGAGAAAATCGAGTCCATCGAGTTCGGCCGCATTGCTGCACAGACTGCCAAGCAAGTCATTGTGCAGAAAGTTCGCGAAGCCGAGCGCGCTCAGGTTGTTGACGCTTACCGCGAGCGCCTGGGTGAAATCATCTCCGGCACCGTGAAAAAAGTCACCCGCGACAACGTGATCGTTGATCTGGGCAACAACGCTGAAGCGTTGCTGGCCCGTGAAGACATCATTTCTCGCGAAACTTTCCGGGTTGGCGTGCGTCTGCGTGCGCTGCTCAAGGAAATCCGCACCGAGAACCGCGGCCCGCAGTTGATCCTGTCGCGCACCGCGCCGGAAATGCTGATCGAGTTGTTCCGCATCGAAGTGCCGGAAATTGCCGAAGGCCTGATCGAAGTAATGGCTGCGTCCCGTGATCCGGGTTCGCGCGCCAAGATCGCCGTTCGCTCCAAGGACAAACGCATCGACCCGCAGGGCGCTTGCATCGGTATGCGCGGTTCGCGCGTCCAGGCAGTGTCGGGCGAGTTGGGCGGTGAGCGTGTTGACATCGTTCTGTGGGACGACAACCCGGCTCAGTTCGTGATCAACGCCATGTCCCCGGCTGAGGTTGCGGCAATTATCGTTGACGAAGATGCCCACGCAATGGACATCGCCGTTGGCGCAGACAATCTGGCTCAGGCCATCGGTCGCGGTGGTCAGAACGTGCGTCTGGCTAGCCAGTTGACTGGCTGGACCCTGAACGTGATGACCGAATCGGACATCCAGGCTAAACAGCAAGCGGAAACCGGCGACATCCTGCGCAACTTCATCGACGAGCTGGAAGTCGACGAAGATCTGGCGCAGGTGCTGGTGGACGAAGGCTTTACCAGCCTGGAAGAGATTGCCTACGTACCGTTGGAAGAAATGCTCAACATCGACGGCTTTGACGAAGATACCGTCAACGAGCTTCGCGCTCGGGCCAAGGATCGCTTGTTGACTAAAGCCATCGCTACTGAGGAAAAGCTGGCAGACGCCCATCCGGCCGAAGACCTGCTCTCGCTTGAGGGTATGGACAAGGATTTGGCGATGGAACTGGCGGTGCGCGGCGTAATTACCCGCGAAGACCTGGCCGAGCAGTCTATTGACGACCTGCTCGACATCGACGGCATTGACGATGATCGTGCCGGCAAGTTGATCATGGCCGCCCGAGCCCACTGGTTCGAGTAATTAGGCGCGGCCTGAGGAGAGAAGTGCATGACGCAAGTCACGGTGAAACAACTGGCCGATGAGGTCAAAACACCGGTAGAGCGCCTGTTGCAGCAGATGCGTGAGGCAGGTCTGCCGCACACCGCCGCCGAAGAACATGTGACTGACAGTGAGAAGCAATCGTTGCTGACTCACTTGAAAAGCAGCCACAAGGCGAAAGTGGAAGAACCACGCAAGATTACGCTGCAGCGTAAAACCACCAGCACCCTGCGTGTTGCTGGCAGCAAAAGCATCAGCGTTGAAGTACGCAAGAAGAAAGTCTTCGTACAGCGCAGCCCGGAAGAAATCGAAGCCGAGCGCAAGCGTGAACTGGATGAACGTCGCGCAGTAGAAAATGCTGCTCGTCAGAAGGCTGAAGAAGAAGCCAAGCGTCGCGCCGAAGAAGAAGCGCGTCGCCAGCCTGCTGCTGCGCCGACCGCTCATGCCGTACCTGTTGCAGCGCCTGCTGTGGTGGCCGAGCCAGTTCGCGAAAGCGCACCGGTTGTGGCAGCTGCTCCGGCTCCTGCGGCCGATACCCGCAAGCGTGACGAACAGCGCCGTCCGGACAAGCCACGTGCCGACGACAACAGTCGTCGCGGTAGCGGCGATGGCGAGCGCAAAAACGCTCCGCATCGTGCTTCGGTCAAGGAAAAGGCGCCGGCTCCACGCGTTGCCCCACGTACTACCGACGAAGAAAGCGATGGCTTCCGTCGTGGTGGTCGCGGCAAGGCCAAGCTGAAGAAGCGCAACGCCCACGGTTTCCAGAGCCCGACCGGCCCTGTCGTGCGCGAAGTGAAGATCGGCGAAACCATCACTGTTGGCGACCTCGCCCAGCAGATGTCGGTGAAGGCTGCTGAAATCATCAAGTTCATGTTCAAACTGGGTACTCCAGCGACCATCAACCAGGTACTGGATCAGGAAACTGCTCAACTGGTTGCCGAAGAGCTGGGCCACAAAGTGACCCTGGTCAGCGACACCGCCCTGGAAGATTCCCTGGCCGAGTCCCTGAAGTTTGAAGGTGAGGCGGTTTCCCGTGCACCAGTCGTGACCGTAATGGGCCACGTTGACCACGGTAAGACTTCCCTGCTCGACTACATCCGTCGTGCCAAGGTTGCTGCTGGCGAAGCCGGTGGTATCACCCAGCACATCGGTGCTTACCACGTTGAAACCGACCGTGGCATGGTGACGTTCCTCGACACCCCTGGTCACGCTGCGTTTACCGCAATGCGTGCCCGTGGTGCCAAGGCGACCGACATCGTGATCCTGGTGGTTGCAGCGGATGACGGCGTAATGCCGCAGACCATTGAAGCCGTACAGCACGCAGTAGCGGCTGGTGTGCCACTGGTTGTTGCAGTGAACAAGATCGACAAGCCAGGTGCTGACCTCGATCGCATCCGTAGCGAACTGTCGGTTCACGGCGTGACGTCGGAAGAGTGGGGTGGTGACACTCCGTTCGTACCGGTCTCGGCGAAGATGGGTACTGGCGTCGACGAACTGCTCGAAGCTGTATTGCTGCAAGCCGAAGTTCTGGAACTGACTGCAACTCCGTCGGCTCCTGGCCGTGGTGTCGTGGTTGAATCGCGTCTCGACAAGGGCCGTGGTCCGGTGGCTACCGTTCTGGTTCAAGACGGTACCCTGCGTCAGGGCGACATGGTCCTGGTCGGTTCGAACTATGGCCGCGTTCGCGCCATGCTCGACGAGAACGGCAAGTCAATCAAGGAAGCCGGTCCGGCCATCCCTGTCGAGATCCTCGGCCTGGACGGTACCCCGGATGCTGGCGACGAGATGAGCGTGGTTGCCGACGAGAAGAAAGCCCGTGAAGTGGCTCTGTTCCGTCAAGGCAAGTTCCGCGAAGTCAAGCTGGCCCGTGCTCACGCCGGCAAGCTGGAAAACATCTTCGAAAACATGGGTCAGGAAGAGAAGAAGACGCTCAACATCGTCCTCAAATCCGACGTCCGTGGTTCGCTGGAAGCGTTGAACGGTGCCTTGAACGGCCTGGGTAACGACGAAGTGCAAGTGCGTGTAGTGGGTGGCGGTGTCGGTGGTATCACCGAATCCGACGCCAACCTGGCACTGGCCTCCAACGCTGTACTGTTCGGCTTCAACGTGCGTGCCGATGCCGGCGCGCGCAAGATCGTCGAGCAGGAAGGTCTGGATATGCGTTACTACAACGTGATCTACGACATCATCGAAGACGTCAAGAAAGCCCTGACCGGTATGCTCGGCAGCGATGTTCGCGAGAACATCCTGGGTATCGCCGAAGTGCGTGACGTGTTCCGTTCGCCGAAGTTTGGCGCGATCGCCGGTTGCATGGTTATCGAAGGTGTTGTGCACCGTAACCGTCCAATCCGTGTACTGCGTGAAGACATCGTTATCTTCGAAGGCGAGCTGGAATCCCTGCGCCGCTTCAAGGATGACGCTTCCGAAGTACGTGCCGGCATGGAATGCGGTATCGGCGTGAAGAGCTACAACGACGTCAAAGTCGGCGACAAGATCGAAGTCTTCGAGAAGGTTCAGGTTGCTCGCAGCCTCTAACTCGCGCACTTCAGGAGCCGTGACGGGTAGTCGCATGCAAATGTGCAGCTCGTCACCAGGACTCTAAACGCAACGCCCGGTCTGGCTTCTGTCAGGCCGGGCGTTTGCCGCTTTCAGACCTCTCGGGTTTCACCGTGGGGCAGTAACAGGTAACAAGACATGGCAAAAGAATATAGCCGTACCCAACGTATTGGCGATCAGATGCAGCGCGAGCTGGCACAACTGATCCGTCGTGAAGTCAAAGACCCGCGCGTCGGCCTGGTCACCATTACCGCAGTGGAAGTCAGCCGTGACGTCGGTCACGCCAAGATTTTCATCACCGTGATGGGCCAGGACAGCGCTGAAGAAATTGCCCAAAGCATCAAGGTGCTGAACTCTGCCGCCGGTTTCCTGCGCATGCAGTTGGCTCGCGAGATGAAGCTGCGTAGCGTTCCTCAGCTGCACTTCCACTACGACGAAAGCGTCGTACGCGGTGCGCATCTGTCGGCCTTGATCGAGCGCGCAGTGGCTGAAGACAATCAGCATCCGGTTGCGGCAGAAGCCGAAGACACCAAGGAGTAATCGGTGGCTCAGGTCAAACGTATCCGTCGTAACGTCAGCGGCATCATCCTGCTCGACAAGCCGCTGGGGTTCACCTCCAACGCGGCCTTGCAAAAGGTTCGCTGGTTGCTCAATGCCGAGAAGGCCGGGCACACTGGCAGTCTTGATCCCTTGGCCACCGGCGTGCTGCCGTTGTGCTTCGGCGAGGCCACCAAATTCTCGCAATACCTGCTCGACTCCGACAAGGGTTATGAAACCCTGGCGCAACTGGGCAAGACCACCACCACGGCGGATGCCGAAGGTGAAGTTTTGCAGGAGCGCCCGGTGACCGTTGGTCGCCCCGATATCGAGGCTGTACTGCCGAAATTTCGTGGGCAAATCAGTCAGATACCGCCGATGTACTCGGCACTCAAGCGCGATGGCCAGCCGCTGTACAAGCTGGCTCGTGCAGGCGAAGTAGTGGAGCGCGAACCGCGTTCTGTTACTATTACGCGCTTGGAATTGCTGGCCTTCGAAGGTGATACTGCGCGGCTGGCGGTGGATTGCACTAAAGGCACCTACATCCGTACCCTGGTGGAGGATATCGGTGAGCAACTCGGTTGTGGCGCTTACGTTGCAGAACTGCGACGTACCCAGGCCGGGCCATTCACCCTGGCGCAGACGGTTACCCTCGAAGAGCTGGAAGCGGTACATGCCGAAGGCGGCAACGAAGCGGTCGATCGCTTCCTGATGCCATCGGACAGCGGCCTGCTGGATTGGCCACTGTTGCAGTTCTCGGAAGCGAGTGCGTTCTACTGGCTCAACGGCCAGCCGGTACGTGCCCCGGATGCTCCGAAGTTCGGCATGGTGCGGGTGCAGGATCACAATGGTCGCTTCATCGGTATCGGTGAAGTGAGCGAAGACGGGCGCATCGCGCCGCGTCGTTTGATTCGGTCAGAATGACCGAAACCAGTCCGCGTAACACCGGGCTGGCGAGGGTGGCTGTCAACAGGCACGGTCACTACTCATTTTTAGATACAGGGATTTGTCCCTGGCCTGTTGAAACTGTTTTTCTGAAACAGTTTCCTGATAAAAGGATTGCCTCATGGCTCTCGACGTTCAAGAAAAAGCTCAAATCGTAGCTGACTACCAGCAAGCTGTTGGTGACACTGGTTCGCCAGAAGTGCAAGTTGCACTGCTGACCCACAACATCAACAAGCTGCAAGGTCACTTCAAGGCCAACGGTAAAGACCACCACTCCCGTCGTGGTCTGATCCGCATGGTTAACCAGCGTCGTAAGCTGCTGGACTACCTGAAAGGCAAGGATCTGGGTCGCTATCAGACTCTGATCGGTCGCCTGGGTCTGCGTCGCTAATAAGCGATTGCGCTAGAGGTTGGTTGTCTGTCGTGCACCAGCGGGTTTCCCGCCGGCGCATGGCAGGCTCCCAGCCTCAAGTTTTATCTGGATACCTGCTTTGCCTGAGTAACACCTGGACAAACCGGTCGGGCCGATTCCCGACATTGCCCAAGAATTTCGCAAGAAACCAGTTCCCCAAGAGCCACAAAGAAGGTAGGACACCGTGAACCCGGTAATCAAAAAATTCCAGTTCGGTCAGTCGACCGTTACCCTCGAGACTGGCCGTATCGCCCGTCAGGCCTCCGGCGCAGTATTGGTCACCGTTGACGACGACGTCAGCGTATTGGTGACCGTAGTCGGTGCCAAGCAAGCAGATCCAGGCAAGGGCTTCTTCCCTCTGTCTGTTCACTACCAGGAAAAAACTTACGCTGCCGGTAAGATCCCTGGCGGTTTCTTCAAGCGCGAAGGCCGTCCTTCCGAGAAAGAAACCCTGACTTCCCGACTGATCGACCGTCCGATCCGTCCGCTGTTCCCGGAAGGCTTCATGAACGAAGTGCAGGTAGTCTGCACCGTCGTTTCCACCAGCAAGAAGACCGATCCGGACATCGCTGCGATGATCGGTACCTCGGCTGCGCTGGCGATCTCTGGCATTCCTTTCGATGGCCCGATCGGCGCTGCCCGCGTTGCCTTCCACGAAAGCACCGGCTACCTGCTGAACCCGACTTACGAGCAACAGGCGGCTTCCAGCCTGGACATGGTCGTTGCCGGTACTTCGGACGCCGTGCTGATGGTTGAATCGGAAGCCAAAGAGCTGACCGAAGACCAGATGCTGGGCGCGGTACTGTTTGCTCACGACGAGTTCCAGGTTGTGATCAACGCCGTCAAAGAACTGGCTGCCGAAGCTGCCAAGCCAACCTGGGCCTGGGCTCCAGCGCCTGAAGCCACCGAACTGCTGGGCGCTATCCGTGCCGAGTTCGGCGAAGCGATCTCCCAGGCCTACACCATCACCGTCAAGGCTGACCGTTACGCTCGCCTGGGCGAGTTGAAGGACCAGGTCGTTGCCAAGCTGTCCGGTGAAGAAGGCCAGCCTTCTTCCAGCGAAGTCAAAGCGGCTTTCGGCGAAATCGAATACCGCACCGTTCGCGAAAACATCGTAAACGGCAAGCCACGTATCGACGGTCGCGACACCAAGACTGTACGTCCATTGAACATCGAAGTCGGCGTTCTGCCAAAGACTCACGGTTCGGCTCTGTTCACCCGTGGCGAAACCCAGGCTCTGGTAGTTGCAACTCTGGGTACTGCCCGTGATGCACAGCTGCTCGATACCCTGGAAGGCGAGAAGAAAGACCCGTTCATGCTGCACTACAACTTCCCTCCGTTCTCGGTAGGTGAGTGTGGTCGCATGGGTGGCGCTGGTCGTCGCGAAATCGGTCACGGCCGTCTGGCCCGTCGTTCGGTTTCGGCCATGCTGCCTGCCGCCGACGTGTTCCCGTACACCATCCGCGTGGTTTCGGAAATCACCGAATCCAACGGTTCGAGCTCGATGGCTTCCGTTTGCGGCGCTTCCCTGGCCCTGATGGACGCCGGTGTGCCGATGAAGGCGCCGGTTGCCGGTATCGCCATGGGTCTGGTTAAAGAAGGCGAGAAATTCGCCGTCCTGACCGACATCCTGGGTGACGAAGACCACTTGGGCGACATGGACTTCAAGGTAGCCGGTACCGCCAAAGGCGTCACCGCGCTGCAGATGGACATCAAGATCAAGGGCATCACCGAAGAGATCATGGAAATCGCTTTGGGCCAAGCCCTGGAAGCGCGCCTGAACATCCTCGGCCAGATGAACCAGATCATTGGCCAGTCGCGTACCGAACTGTCGGCCAACGCTCCGACCATGATCGCGATGAAAATCGACACCGACAAAATCCGTGATGTCATCGGTAAAGGCGGCGCGACCATTCGTGCGATCTGCGAAGAGACCAAGGCTTCGATCGACATCGAAGACGACGGTTCGATCAAGATCTTCGGCGAAACCAAGGAAGCCGCTGAAGCAGCACGTCAGCGCGTTCTGGGTATCACCGCTGAAGCCGAGATCGGCAAGATCTACGTTGGTAAGGTTGAGCGCATCGTCGACTTCGGCGCATTCGTAAACATCCTGCCGGGCAAGGACGGTCTGGTTCACATCTCCATGCTGAGCGACGCTCGCGTTGAGAAAGTGACCGACATCCTGAAAGAAGGCCAGGAAGTGGAAGTACTGGTACTGGACGTGGACAACCGCGGCCGTATCAAGCTGTCCATCAAAGACGTGGCAGCAGCCAAGGCTTCGGGCGTTTAATTACGCCTCACGCCTGACCGCTTCAACGTTATAAAAAATGCCCCGCCGTGAAAACGGCGGGGCATTTTTTTGTCTGTAGATCACAGAGATGACTGGCGACGTTGCCGGAGTCGAAACTCAGTGCTAGGTTTAGCCCACCGCCCGTGTAGCTCAGCCGGTAGAGCAGCGCACTCGTAACGCGAAGGTCGCAGGTTCGATTCCTGTCTCGGGCACCATATCCCCCTCGGTTATTTCACCTTTCTGCTCAGGTCCTCGACGGTGCGCTTGAGGCTCTCGAGTTCGCGGTCCTGATCGCTGACTTCCCGCTTCAGGCTGGAAATCTCGCTGCTGTTAGAGCTGGAACTGGAGCCGCTATTGCGTTTGAGTTCTTCAACCTGTTTGTCGAGGTTGTTGATGTCGCGCTCCTGCTCGGCCACCGTGCGCTTGAGTTCGTCGATTTCCTTGCTGCTGGAGCTTGAGCTGGAACCGCTGCTGCGCTTGAGTTCTTCGATCTGCCGGGTCTGATTGTCGATCGTATCCTGCATTTTTTTCAGATCGTCGAGGCTGTAATCGCTTCTCACGAGCACGTCTTTGCCAAATTCATTGTGAATGACCGTGAGTTTGTCGCCGGAGGACGTGTAACCGCTACTCATTTCAACACTGGCCAGTGCGGTTCCCGGCAGCGCCAGGGCCCCCAGCAAGGTTGTCATCACTGTCGCGGACAGAACAGACGAAAACTTCGAAAAGCTGCGCATCACCTGGACTCCTTGTGAATTGCCAATATGGCACATCGCTATGACTGGGGGTTTGAATTTATGTTCCCGCCGTCATCAAAACATCGTGTGCACAACTTTTTGTGGGGAGATGCAAAGAGACGTGTAAATCCGCAGCCAAACGTCCTATATTCGGAGCCTGCCTGAGCACCGCCCAGCAGTTTTCAGATGATCCAGAATGGTTCTGAAGGCCAGATAAACCGGGCTTGATCCGGTTTTTGTGTCAGAGAGATCCTTGAAGATCCAGATCCATCTTCCATTCCCAGATCAGCGAGAACGCCATGACCGATAAAGAGATGACCCAGCAAGCCCGACACGAAGAAGCGCTGAAGAAGTACGTGCTGGATAACCACGAACTGATGGACGAGATCAAGGACTTGAGTCCGGATGATCAGAAAGACCAGATCCAGTGGGCGTTCGAGGATGAAGCCGAAGCCCAGGGCTTGCAGCCGTGGGAGTTGACCCTCAAGTACACGAGCACTCCAGAGGAGTACGAGGCCAAGCGCCTGGAGCTGCACCGGGAGGCCGCCGAGGTGTTGGGCGTCGAGTGGGAAGAGTACTGCGAGATGAACAATCTGGTGGTTTGACACTCATGTAGGAGCGAGCTTGCTCCGGGCGGCGTTCCGACGATGGTCGTTAACGATAACGCTTGTTTACTGGTTAAACATGGCGCTCTCAGGAACATCGCGAGCAAGCTCGCTCCTACAGTTTCGGCAACTCAAATACGTGCGATCAGAGACTCAAGCGCATCGACAGATCGACCGCCTTCACATCCTTGGTCATCGCACCGATCGAAATGTAATCCACCCCGGTCTGTGCAATCGGCAGCAACGTGCTTTCGTTGATCCCGCCGCTGGCCTCCAGCTTGGCCTTGCCGGCGTTCAGGCGTACGGCTTCGCGCATGTCGTCCAGGCTCAGTTCGTCGAGCATGATGATGTCGGCACCGGCCGCCAGCGCTTCTTTCAGTTCATCCAGGCTTTCCACTTCAATCTCGACCGGTTTGCCCGGGGCGATCTTGTGCGCGGCGGCGATGGCCTGCGCGATGCCGCCACTGGCGGCGATGTGGTTTTCCTTGATCAGGAAGGCGTCATACAGGCCGATGCGGTGGTTATGGCAACCGCCGCAGGTCACGGCGTACTTTTGCGCCAGGCGCAGCCCCGGCAAGGTTTTGCGGGTGTCGAGCAACTTGACCTGAGTTTCGGCCACGAAGTCCGCCAGGTATTGCGCGCGGGTCGCCACGCCGGAGAGCAATTGCAGGAAGTTCAGGGCGCTGCGTTCGCCGGTCAGCAGCGAGCGCGCAGGGCCTTCGAGGTGGAACAGCACCTGATTGGGCGTCACCCGTTCACCATCGGCAACCTGCCAGTGCACCGCTACCCGTGGGTCCAGTTGCCGAAACACGGTATCCACCCAGGCGGTGCCGCTGATGACGGCCGCGTCGCGGGTAATGATGGTGGCTTTGGCCAGGCGTTCGGCCGGGATCAACTGCGCGGTGATGTCGCCGCTGCCAATGTCTTCACGCAACGCACGGCGCACGTTGGCTTCGATTTCAGCGGTCAGATCGGCGAGACGTAGATTCGGCATAACGGACTCCACAAACAAAGTGGCTCGATTATAGGGCCATGGCGCCGACCAACCCAAGGCATCAGAGCGTTACGTTGGCACTGGCGCCTGTATTTGGTCGATTCCTTGACGTTGTCGGCGTTGACCGTCGATTCCGAACAAACGCCTGTTTGAGATCGGCAATCTCCAGCGCCTCATTCGCGGCAAGTGATCGCGCCCCGGGGGATTATCACGGCATACTGTGCCCACACAGTCGACGATTGAAGGAGTCGGTATGCAGTTGGACCCCGCGAGCGGTTGGATTCAGGGTGTGCATGTCTGCCCCTCACCCAACTTCAATGCGCGCCCCGCAGGCGAAGTTTCCCTGCTGGTGATCCACAACATCAGCCTGCCGCCGGCGCAGTTCGCCACCGGCAAGGTGCAGGAGTTTTTCCAGAATCGTCTGGATGTCACCGAACATCCCTATTTTGAAGGGATCGCGGATTTGCGGGTGTCCGCGCACTTTCTGATTGAACGTGACGGTAACGTCACCCAGTTTGTTTCATGTCTTGAGCGTGCGTGGCATGCGGGTGTCTCGAGCTTCGAGGGGCGGGAAACCTGTAACGATTTTTCCGTGGGCATCGAGCTCGAAGGCACGGATGATCTGCCGTTCACCGATGCGCAGTACAGCGCATTGACAGCCCTGACCCGCCAGTTGCAGCAGGCGTTCACGGCGATCACTACAGAGCGCATCTGCGGGCACAGCGACATTGCTCCGGGGCGCAAAACCGATCCAGGGCCGGCGTTCGACTGGGCACGCTATCGTGCCGCTCTGGCACAAGAGGAAGGACGATGAATTTTCTGGTGTTGCTGTTGGCGGTGTGGATCGAGAAGTTCTCGGCCTTGCGTCATCGGGTTCAGCGGGACAGCGGCTGGATACACAAGCTGAACAAGCTAGAGGCCAGCCCGCGACTTTCTGGCCGGCCATGGCTGGTGTTGTCGGTGATGGTCTTGTTGCCAGTGGCGTTGCTGGGTTTGCTGCTGCTGGTCATCGAACCGGTGGCCTACGGGTTGCTGGCGTTGCCGATCCATTTGCTGGTGGTGATTTACAGCCTCGGACGCGGTGATCTGTTGGGCGATCTCGGGCCGTTCCGCGATGCCTGGCGTCGGGAGGACTTGCAAGCCGCGGCCCATGTCGCCAAGCGCGATCTGGATATCTGCGCAGACAGTGGCGAGCAGCTGCTGGAACAGGTCGAAGGGCATTTGTTGTGGGAGGCCTACCAGAGCTTTTTCGCGGTGATTTTCTGGTACTTCCTGCTGGGTCCGGTCGCGGTGCTGAGCTATCGGCTGCTGGCGCTGGCCGAAGAACACGGGAAAAGCCCTGCGCTGGTCGAGCGCGCCGGGCAACTGCGTCACTCCTTCGACTGGGTGCCGGTGCGCCTGCTGGCGGCGAGCCTGGCGTTGGTCGGCAATTTTGTCGCGGTCAGCCGGGTCATGCTGCATGAGCTGCTGAACTGGAACATCAGCGCCGCGCAATTGATCGAGAAAGTCGGGATGGTGGCCGGTGAAATTCCAGCGCCGGTGGCTGGCGCAGAAGGTATCAACAACCTGGACCGCATCTGGGCGCTACTGTTGCGTGCGGCGGTGCTCTGGTATGCCGGGTTTGCGTTGTGGACGGTCTTGCATTAGTCCAACAGTTAATGCCCTCGCCACAGGGCGATCACTTGTCCGAAGTGTTTCGCCCTGTCATTAACCTTAAGTTACAAAACCTCCTGCCGATTTAAGTTATACAGAGATAGCGCTGAATAGTGGCTATCTGCCTTCTGTCTGCGCCTGCCAATAAAAAAAATAAGAAATCGAAGGGAGACATACAGTGAAGAGCTTGCTCTATCCCGCTGTCGCACTGATGAACCGTCTGAGCTTCGGCATGAAGTTCAGCCTGATCAGCGTACTGTTCCTGGTGCCGATGCTGGTGACCAACTTCTATCTGGTGCGTGACTCCTACCGCGAATTCCAGGGCACGCGCATCGAACTGCAAAGTCTCGACCTGTTGGGCAGCAGCCTGACGTTGCGGCGCGATCTGGAAACCCTGAACAACCTGGTGCAGATCAATGTCAGCCTCGGCCAATCCGGCAAGGCCGGCAATGTCGAATCGAAAATCAGCACCCTTGAGCAGAATATTCTGACTCGTCTGCAAGGGCTGACGGCGATGACCAGTGACCCGGAGCAGGTCGCGGTGTTTGATGGCAAACGCGATGAAATGATCGCCGCGTTCAAGGCCCAGCAAACGGAAAACTCCCTGCAAAGCAAAAGTGCCTTGATCGGCAAGCTGGTAGGCAGCGCGCAGATTTTCAGCCAGCTCATCACCAGCCAATCAGGCCTCAGTCGCGACAACCAGAGCGACATGCGCCAGTTGAGCGAGCTCGTCACCCTCGTCACTCCACGGGTCACCCAGATCCTGGGCGAAGGTCGGGCAATGGGTTCTTATTCGTTGGGGCAGGGATTCATCAACTCGGCTTCGAGTACCCGTTTCGATGAATTGCTGGCGCAGATTGAAAAGCTCCAGGCCGAGTATGGCCTGAAGTTGCAGGATGCCCTGGGTTCCAGCAAAGCTGCACGCGACACCCTGGCCGCTCAGGCCGATAGCAGCCGGGCATCCTTGAAGAAAGCCAGCGAGCTGTTCGAAGAACAAGTGGTCATGGCCGACACCCTCGATGCGCCGTGGCAGGGTTTTTACGATCAAATCAGCGCCCTGATGGACCAGACTTACCAACTCAACGAAGCAACCCTGAAGTATCTGGGCCCGCAATTGCAGCAACGACTTGAGCAGAACCGCACGCACATGGTCTTGCAGGCCGTGGCGCTGTCGGTCGTGTTTGTGTTGATTTTTTATCTCTACGGCGCTTTTTATGCCTCGACCCGCACCACGCTCAAGCGCCTGGGGGCGGTGATGGACAAGGTGGCGGCTGGCGACATGACCGTGACCTTCAGCGCCCACAGCCGCGATGAGCTGGGGGAGTAGGGCGAGGTGTTCAACGGCACCGTGAAAAAAATCCATGACCTGATCGAGCGGGTGGGGCAGACCGTTAGCGAAGTCGAACGTCAGGCCGGGCAAGTGGAAAGCGTTTCCGCGCAAAGCAACCAGGCCGTCGCCGGGCAACGCACGCAAATCGAACAAGTGGCCACGGCGATGAACCAGATGTCGGCCACTTCTCAGGAAGTGGCGCGCAGTGCCGCCGCGGCGGTGAGCAGTGCCCACAGCGTCAACGACGAGACCATCAGTGGCCGTGGCCTGGTGGAGTCGCAGCAAGGCAGCATTGCCGCGCTGGCCAGCGAGATCGATCAGTCGGTGCTGGTGATCAATCAACTGGCCAGCGATAGCCAGTCCATCAGCCGCGTGCTCGAAGTGATCAAGAGCATCGCCGAGCAGACCAATCTGCTGGCGCTCAATGCCGCCATCGAGGCAGCACGGGCCGGTGAGCAGGGCCGTGGTTTCGCCGTGGTGGCCGATGAAGTCCGGACCCTGGCCAAGCGAACCCAGCAATCGACCGAAGAAATCGAGCAGATGATCGCCAGGCTCCATGGCGGTGTCGGCGCGGCGGTCAAGGCCATGGGCACCAGTCATGAAATGGCCAACGGCACGGTGGGGCAGTCGGAGAAGGTCCAGCGGGCGCTGGAAAACATTCTGGGAGCGGTCGGCATGATCGTCGACCAGAACCAGCAGATTGCCGCCGCCGTGGAGCAACAAACCGCCGTGGCCCACGACATTGACCAGAACATCGTCGAGATCAATCGCGCCGGCGAGCGCACCGCTGAAGGTGCGCATCAGACCGAAGATGCCAGCCGGGCGTTGTCGGCCCAGGTCGTGGAGTTGAAACAGTTGATCAGTGCATTCCGGGTCTGAAAGTCTCCTCGGGACCCTGTGGGAGCGGGCTTGCTCCGGGCGGCGATCCGACGATAGCAATCTTTCAGTCACATTGATGTTGAATGTGCCGCCGTCTTCGCGGGCAAGCCCGCTCCCACGTTTTGGTGTACTGTCGGAAAATTTCGTAATACTTTTTCCTTTTCCAGGTGAGAATCCTCCTGATTCTTTCCGTGCGCTGGATTTTGGATGTCAATCAAGGAAGAGTTACGCGGCTTACTTCATGGAGGAACTTGGTTATGTCTGCTGCAACAATAGGGGTCCAGGGACGCTGTGCGCATTGTCAGCGCACATTGCTGCTTCAACCCTGGCAGCTCAACGCCATTGCGATCAATGAAGCGTTTACCTGTACTCACTGTCAGAAACGCGTTCAGTTACGTTGTCCGGAACAGATCAGGCGCTTCAAGTCCCTCGACTCTTTTTCGCTGTTGCGCGCCAGCCTGCGGATCATGGTCTGCACCGCCTTGCTGGTGGCGTTGGTGATGGAGTGGGTGGGAATGCTCAGCGTCATCGAACAGCTGAATGCTTCGCTGATTGTCATATTCGTGTACTTCGCGGTGATCCGTTATTTCCGCCGGCGCCAGCACCTGACGCTGATCCTGGAAGCCGCAAGGGCTCACGTCGACTGATTACCAGCCGAACACTTCGCAGCTGTTGGCGGTGCTGGCAACCGCCAGTTGTTCCGGGCTGATCGCCATCCATTGCGCCAGTGCCGTGCAGATCGCCGGCAAGTGTGCCGGACTGTTGCGCTGGCCCGGGAACATGGCTGGGGCCATGTCCGGCGAGTCGGTTTCCAGCACCACCGAATCCAGCGGCAGTTCGCCGAGCACGCGGTGCATGCGCAGCGCCTGCGGCCAGGTCGGGGCGCCACCAAGGCCGAGTTTGAAACCGAGCTTGATGTATTCCCGCGCTTCTTCCTGGCTGCCGGCGAAGGCGTGGATGATGCCGGCCCGTTTCAGGCGAAACCGTTTGAGCGTGGCAATCACCGCCGCATGGCTACGCCGCACATGGATCAAGGCCGGAAGGTCGAAGTCCGCCGCCAGTTGCAATTGCGCGTCGAACAACGCCTGCTGGCGGTCACGGTCGAGGGTTTCGATGAAGTAATCCAGGCCGATCTCGCCGACCGCACACAGTTGCCGATGGCCGGCCAATCGGGTCAGCCAGTCAGCGAGTTCGCTCAGGTGTTGCGGGCGATGATCGTCCAGGTACACCGGGTGCAATCCGAACGCGGCGTGCAGGTCGGGATCACTCTGCACCAGCTCCCAGACCCGCTGCCAATTGGCCTGATAAACCCCCAGCACCACCATCCGCCGCACCCCGAGGGCGCGGCTTTCGGCCAGCAGCGCCTGACGGTCGGCATCGAAGTCCGGAAAATCCAGATGGGTGTGGGTGTCGATCAGCTCCACGGTTCAGTCCTGGCGAATACGCTGCTTGAACGTGCGCGCGATGGCTTGCACGCCGGGCCGGTAATCCGACTGCTCGATGGCTGCCAGGGCCAGCGCGAGGGCCTTGTCGGCGATCAACTGGTGTTGCTGGGCCATGGCGTTGACCGGCAGCGGCAGGAAGTCCAGCAACTGGGTGTCGCCGAACGTGCCGAGGCGTAGCGGGCGGTTTTTCAGCGGGAAGTCGTGCAGCGCATCGAACACGCCCTGAAGCAGCACGTAGGATGTGGTCACCAGGGCTTCGGGCAAATGGCCCAGGCGCTGCAGCAACTCTTCCATCAATTGTTTGCCACACTCGCGACTGAAGGACTCACCTTCTTCGATCAGCACCTCACCGTTGAACCCGGCGAGCGCCTCTTTGAAGCCGGCGCAACGTTCCTGGCTGATGCTCAGTTCCGGGCGGGCGCCGATCAGCGCGATCTGTTTGGGCAAGGGATTGAGCAGGCTGCGGGTCAGTTGCAGGCTGGCTTCGCGGTCGTCACTGATCACCGAACAGAAATGCTCGGGTTCCATGACCCGGTCGATGGCAATGATCGGAATGCCCTTGGCCTGCAATTGGCGATAGCTGTCGTCGCCGGCCGGCAGGCAACTGGCAACGATCAGTGCGTCGCAGCGCCGGGCGCGGAACAGTTGCAGCAATTGCCGTTCACTGTCCGGTGCATCGTCGGAACTGGCGATCAGCAACTGATAACCCCGGGCCCGCGCACCTTGCTCCAGCAATTTGGCGATTCGCGCGTAACTGGGGTTTTCCAGATCCGGCAGAATGAACCCCAATGTGCGGGTGTGTCGGCTGCGCAAACCGGCGGCCTGTGGGTTAGGCGTGAAGCCATGCAGTTCGACGACCGCGCGCACGCGTTCGACGGTAGCGCTGCTGATGCGCTGTTGTTCGGCCTTGCCATTGATGACATAGCTGGCGGTGGTGACGGACACACCGGCCAACTGGGCGATATCACTGAGTTTCAACCCGCTGTTTCCTTGTTTTTTCGAGATTGCCTCGACATTTTCGTCAATCCTAACCGATTAAGGCAGGCGACCATTGTCGCAACGTATCCGACAAGTTGGACTTCAAGGATGGGCCAATATCGAGTAACGTGCCAACTGATCTAGATTAAACGTTTCAGCAAGCGTATTTTCTACGTTTTATGCGCCTTTGGCCGGTTCTGCCATGAAACCGCCAAAAGCGATGACCAAGCGCCTAAGCTGACTCATTCAAAACAATACCTGGTGCCCCAAGGCGCCAAAAAGGAGAAAGCATGCTCGAGCTCACTGTAGAGCAGATTTCCATGGGCCAGTCGGCTGTGGATAAGTCCGCAGCGCTGCAATTGCTGGCCCGGCACCTGGTCGCCGACGGCCTGGTTGCCGAGGGTTATCTCGCCGGTTTGCAGGCGCGGGAAGCCCAGGGCTCGACCTTTCTCGGTCAAGGTATTGCCATCCCCCACGGTACGCCCGAAACCCGCGACCTGGTGTTTACCACCGGCGTGCGTTTGATGCAGTTTCCTGATGGCGTGGACTGGGGCGATGGTCATATCGTTTACCTGGCGATCGGTATCGCCGCCAAATCCGATGAACACCTGCGCCTGTTGCAGTTGCTCACCCGCGCTCTCGGCGAGACTGACCTGGGCCAGGCCCTGCGTCGCGCCGGTTCCGCCGAAGCCTTGCTAAAGTTGCTGCAAGGCGCGCCGCAGGAGCTGGCACTGGATGCGCAGATGATCGGCCTCGGTGTGGCGGCCGAAGATTTCGAAGAGTTGGTCTGGCGCGGCGCACGTCTGTTGCGGCAGGCCGACTGCGTGAGCAACGGTTTCTCCGCCGTGCTGCAGCAGGTTGAAGCGCTGCCCCTGGGCGATGGCCTGTGGTGGCTGCACAGCGAGCAGACGGTGAAGCGTCCAGGCCTGGCCTTCGTCACCCCGGACAGACCGCTGCGCTATCTCGGCCAGCCGCTCAATGGACTGTTCTGCCTGGCCAGCCTCGGTGAGGCCCATCAAGCCCTGCTCGAACGCCTGTGCGCGTTGTTGATCGAAGGGCGTGGTCATGAATTGGGGCGCGCCACCAGCAGCCGCAAAGTCCTCGAAGTGCTCGGTGGCGAAGTGCCCGCCGACTGGCCCAGCGCGCGAATTGCATTGGCCAACGCCCACGGTTTGCATGCACGGCCGGCGAAAATCCTCGCGCAACTGGCAAAGAGTTTTGACGGTGACATCCGCGTGCGCATCGTCGATGGCCACGACAGCGCGGTGTCGGTAAAGAGCTTGAGCAAGTTGCTCAGCCTCGGCGCCCGTCGTGGGCAGATCCTGGAAATCATCGCCGAACCGGACATCGCGGCGGATGCGTTGCCGGCCTTGTTGGCCGCCATCGAAGAAGGCCTCGGTGAGGAAGTCGAACCGCTGCCGCCGGTAAGCCAGGCGCGCGAAGTCGTTGCCGATATGGCCGAAGTGATCCTCGCCCCGGTGTCAGGCAGCGTGGTTCAGGCGATTGCCGCGGCTCCAGGGATCGCCATCGGCCCGGCGCATATTCAAGTGCTGAAAACCATCGATTACCCGTTGCGCGGCGAGTCCGCCGGCATCGAGCGTGAGCGTCTCCAGCAAGCCCTGGCGCAGGTACGCCGTGACATCCAGGGCCTGATCGAGCGCAGCAAGAGCAAAGCCATCCGCGAAATCTTCATCACCCACCAGGAGATGCTCGACGACCCGGAACTGACCGATGAGGTCGATACGCGCCTCAAGCAGGGCGAAAGCGCCGAGGCGGCGTGGATGGCGGTGATTGAAGCGGCGGCCCGGCAGCAGGAAGCGTTGCAGGATGCCTTGCTCGCCGAGCGAGCGGCCGACTTGCGCGACATCGGACGTCGGGTGTTGATGCAGCTCAGCGGCATCGAAACCCCGAGCGAACCGGACCAACCGTACATTCTGGTGATGGACGAGGTCGGCCCGTCCGACGTCGCGCGTCTCGATCCGGCTCGCGTGGCGGGGATTCTCACCGCCCGGGGTGGCGCTACGGCGCACAGTGCGATTGTCGCCCGGGCCCTGGGCATTCCGGCCCTGGTCGGCGCCGGCCCTGGCGTGTTGCTGCTGGCGCCGGGCACGCCGTTGCTGCTCGATGGCCAGCGGGGTCGCCTGCATGTGGACGCTGACGCGGCGACCTTGCAACGCGCCACGGCCGAACGCGATACCCGCGAGCAACGCTTAAAGGCGGCTGCGGAGCGGCGCCATCAACCAGCTCTGACCACCGATGGCCACGCCGTCGAAGTGTTCGCCAACATTGGTGAAAGCGCTGGTGTGACCGGCGCGGTCGAGCAGGGCGCCGAAGGCGTTGGCCTGTTGCGCACCGAACTGATTTTCATGGCCCACCCACAGGCGCCCGACGAAGCGACCCAGGAAATCGAGTACCGCCGCGTCCTCGACGGTCTGGCCGGGCGGCCGTTGGTGGTGCGTACCCTCGATGTCGGTGGCGACAAACCGCTGCCGTACTGGCCGATTGCGAAGGAAGAAAACCCCTTCCTCGGCGTGCGCGGCATTCGCCTGACCTTGCAGCGCCCGCAGATCATGGAAGCGCAACTGCGCGCCTTGCTGCGGGCTGCCGACAACCGGCCGCTGCGGATCATGTTCCCGATGGTGGGCAGCGTCGACGAGTGGCGCCAGGCCCGTGACATGACCGAACGCCTGCGCCAGGAAATCCCGGTCGCCGATCTGCAGCTGGGGATCATGATCGAAGTGCCGTCGGCGGCATTGCTGGCGCCGGTGCTGGCCAAAGAGGTCGACTTTTTCAGCGTCGGTACCAATGACCTGACCCAATACACCCTGGCCATCGACCGTGGCCATCCGACGCTGTCGGCCCAGGCCGATGGCTTGCATCCGGCGGTGCTGCAACTGATCGACATCACTGTGCGCGCGGCCCATGCCCACGGCAAATGGGTCGGTGTGTGCGGTGAGCTGGCGGCCGACCCGCTGGCGGTGCCGGTGCTGGTCGGCCTCGGGGTGGATGAGCTCAGCGTCGGGGCGCGCAGCATTGCCGAAGTCAAGGCGCGGATTCGCGAACTGGGCTTCACTCAGACTCAAACCCTTGCCCGCCAGGCCCTGGCCGTGGGCAGCGCCAATGAAGTGCGCGCATTAGTGGAGGCCCTGTAATGGCCCGGATTCTCACCCTGACCCTCAACCCGGCGCTGGACCTGACCGTCCAGTTGCCGCGCCTTGAAGCCGGCCAGGTCAACCGCAGCGATGTGATGCACACCCACGCCGCCGGCAAAGGCGTGAACGTGGCGCAAGTGCTGGCGGACCTCGGGCATCAGTTGACCGTCAGTGGCTTTCTTGGCGAAGACAACCTGCAAGCGTTCGAAACATTGTTCGCCAAGCGCGGTTTTGTCGATGCCTTCATCCGTGTTCCGGGCGAGACCCGCAGCAATATCAAACTGGCGGAAAGCGACGGCCGCATCACCGACATCAACGGGCCGGGGCCGCAGGTCAGCGAAGCGGCGCAGCAGGCCTTGATGGATCGACTGGAGCAGATTGCCCCGGGGCACGATGTGGTGGTGGTCGCCGGAAGCTTGCCGTTGGGCGTCAGTGCGCAATGGTTGCAGGCGTTGATCTTGCGCTTGAAGAACCTGGGTCTGAACGTAGCCCTCGACACCAGCGGCGAGGCGTTGCGTGCAGCGCTGAAAGCCGGACCATGGCTGATCAAGCCCAACACTGAAGAGCTGGCCGAGGTGCTGGGCTGCGAGGTCGTGTCGGTCAGCGCCCAGGCCACAGCGGCGGAGCGATTGCACGCCCAAGGCATCGAGCATGTGGTGATTTCCCATGGTGCCGAGGGTGTGAACTGGTTCAGCGTCGGCTCGGCGCTGCATGCCACGCCACCCAAGGTCAGCGTCGCCAGCACGGTGGGCGCAGGTG
Organism: Pseudomonas sp. GL_091; assembly: GCF_057837725.1. Taxonomy (NCBI): domain Bacteria; kingdom Pseudomonadati; phylum Pseudomonadota; class Gammaproteobacteria; order Pseudomonadales; family Pseudomonadaceae; genus Pseudomonas; species Pseudomonas sp. GL_091. Next base: position 853,666 of record NZ_CM174451.1, read on the forward strand.
ATTCGTTGCTGGCGGGGATACTCCACGGTTTGCTAAGTGCCGATACGCCGGAGCAGACCTTGCGCACCGCCACGGCGATTGCCGCGATGGCAGTGACCCAGATCGGTTTCGGCATTGGCGACGCAGCGCAACTGGCGCAGCTTGAACAGGGTGTGCGCGTGCGTCCCCTGACAGAACAATAAGAGGGTTTGTCATGAAGTTAGCCATCGTTACGGCCTGCCCGAACGGCATGGTCACCAGTGTGCTGTGTGCCCGGCTGCTCGATGCCGCGGCCCAGCGTCAGGGCTGGAGCACCAGTGTCGAAGTCACCGATGTCGCGCATCCCGAAAAGCAGCTGTCGGCGGCTACCCTCGACGCGGCCGAGTGGGTGTTGCTGGTGACCAGCGCGCCCGTGGACATGTCGCGGTTTGTCGGCAAGCGGCTGTTCCAGAGTACCCCGGCCCAGGCCCTGCAAGACGTGGAAGCCGTGCTGCGGCGTGGAGCGCAGGACGCTCAGGTTTACGCCGCCGAAGAGGCCGTCGTCGAACCGGTGGCGGTTGTCCAGAACACGCCGCGACTGGTGGCCGTCACCGCGTGCCCGACAGGCGTAGCCCACACGTTCATGGCTGCCGAAGCCTTGCAGCAAGCGGCCAAGCGCCTGGGCTATGACTTGCAAGTGGAAACCCAGGGCTCGGTCGGCGCGCGCAATCCATTGAGCGCGCAAGCCATTGCCGAGGCCGATGTGGTGCTGCTGGCGGCCGATATCGAAGTCGCCACCGAGCGTTTCGCCGGCAAGAAAATCTATCGCTGTGGCACCGGCATTGCCCTCAAGCAAGCCGAAGCGACCTTGAAAAAGGCCTTGGCCGAAGGCCAGCAGGAAAGCGCATCGAGCGCTGCCAAGACAACGGCCAAGCAGGAGAAGACGGGCGTCTATAAACACCTGCTGACCGGCGTGTCGTTCATGTTGCCGATGGTGGTGGCCGGTGGCTTGATGATCGCCTTGTCGTTCGTGTTCGGTATCACCGCGTTCAAGGAAGAGGGCACTCTGGCGGCGGCATTGATGCAGATCGGTGGCGACAGCGCATTCAAGCTGATGGTGCCGCTGCTGGCAGGCTATATCGCCTATTCCATCGCCGACCGTCCGGGCCTCGCGCCGGGGATGATCGGCGGACTGCTGGCGAGCACCTTGGGCGCCGGTTTCATCGGCGGGATCATCGCCGGTTTCCTTGCCGGTTATGCGGCCAGGGCGATCAACCGTTATGCGCGGTTGCCGCAAAGCCTTGAGGCGCTGAAGCCGATCCTGATCATCCCGTTGCTGGCGAGTCTGTTCACCGGTCTGGTGATGATCTACGTGGTCGGCAAACCGGTCGCCGGGATGCTTGCCGGGCTTACGCATTTCCTCGACAGCATGGGCACCACCAACGCGATTCTGCTTGGGGTGCTGCTGGGCGGCATGATGTGCGTCGACCTCGGTGGGCCGATCAACAAGGCGGCCTATGCGTTTTCGGTGGGCTTGCTAGCGTCGCAGAGTTACGCGCCGATGGCGGCGACCATGGCCGCCGGCATGGTGCCGCCGATCGGCCTGGGCATCGCCACGTTCATTGCCCGACGCAAGTTCGCCCAGACCGAACGCGAGGCCGGTAAAGCAGCGCTGGTGCTGGGACTGTGCTTCATCTCCGAAGGGGCGATTCCGTTTGCGGCGAAAGACCCGTTGCGGGTGATTCCGGCGAGCATCGCCGGCGGTGCGCTGACCGGTGCACTGTCGATGTATTTCGGCTGTAAATTGATGGCGCCCCACGGTGGGTTGTTCGTGTTGGCGATCCCGAATGCGATCAACCATGCGCTGCTTTATTTGTTGGCGATTGTGGCGGGGAGCCTGTTGACGGCGGTGGTGTATGCGCTGGTGAAACGGCCGGAGACGGTGGAGTTGGCGGTAGAACCCGTCACTGCCTGACACCTGCCCCTGTGGGAGCGAGCAAGCCCGCTCCCACAAGGGATCTGTGTCATGCCAGGGTCATAGGTCCATGCTTTAGTTTTTCCTTTTTCAGGGAGAACACCATGAGCGATTTCAACCTCGGGCGCCGTCGTGTCATGCAAGCGGTCGGCGCCGGGCTGTTGTTGCCGGGGCTGGCGCCGGCGGTGATCGCTTCGGTCAAGGACCGGCCGCAACTCACCGACGGCGTGCAGTCCGGCGACCTGCTGGGCGACCGGGCGATCATCTGGAGCCGCTGCGACCGCCCCGCACGGATGGTGGTGGAGTGGGACACCCGCAGCCTGTTTCCCAACCCTCGGCGATTCGTCTCGCCCCTGGCCGATGCGCGCACCGATTTCACTGCCCGGGTCGAACTCACCGGGCTGCCCGCTGACCAGGCGATTTTCTATCGCGTGCAGTTTGAAGACGCCCAGAGCGGCGTCGCCAGCGAGCCCTGGTTCGGTCACTTGCGCAGCGTGCCGCAAACCCGGCGCGACATCCGTTTCGTCTGGAGCGGCGACACCGTCGGCCAGGGCTTCGGCATCAACCCGGACATTGGTGGTATGCGCATTTACGACGCCATGCGCCTGCGTCTGCCAGACTTTTTTATCCACAGCGGCGACACCATTTACGCCGACAGCCCGATCCCGGCACAGCTCGCCTCAGAAGGCGGCCGGGTGTGGCGCAACATCACCACCGAGGCCAAGAGCAAAGTCGCCGAAACCCTCGATGAGTATCGCGGCAACTATCGCTACAACCTGATGGACGAAAACATCCGTCGCTTCAACGCCGAGGTCCCGCAGATCTGGCAGTGGGACGACCATGAAGTGGTGAACAACTGGTCGCCGGGCAAGCAGCTGGATGCGCGTTATCAGGACAAAGATATCCACAGCCTGGTGGGCCGCGCACGCCAGGCCTGGCTCGAATACGCGCCGATGCGTTTGCAGAGTGGCGATGGCGGCGGGCGGATCTATCGCAAGCTTGGTTACGGGCCGCTGCTCGATGTTTTTGTGCTCGACATGCGCAGCTATCGCGGGGCCAACGATGACAATCTGGGCGCTGAAAAACCCTTCCTCGGTCGTGAGCAACTGGACTGGCTCAAGCGCGAAATGCAGGCCTCGAACGCGCAATGGAAAGTGATCGCTGCCGACATGCCCATTGGCCTCGGCGTGCCCGACGGCGAGGTCAGCCCCGGTGTCGCGCGTTGGGAAGCGGTGGCCAACGGTGACCCCGGCCCAGCCCAGGGGCGTGAACTCGAGATCGCCGAACTGCTCGGTTTTCTGCGGGCGCAACAGGTGCGCAATTTCCTGTTCCTGACCGCGGATGTGCATTACTGCGCGGCCCATCATTACCATCCGGATCGGGCGGCGTTCCAGGATTTCGAACCGTTCTGGGAGTTCGTCGCCGGGCCATTGAATGCCGGCAGTTTCGGACCGAACCAGTTGGACAAAACCTTCGGCCCCGAAGTGGTGTTCGAAAAGGCGCCACCCGCGCAGAACGTCTCGCCGTTTGCCGGGTTTCAGTTTTTTGGCGAGGTGAATATCGATGGGCAGAGCGGGGAGTTGAGCGTGGTGTTGCGGGATCTGGATGGGGTGTCTGTATTCGAGCAGAAGTTGCAGCCAGTTTGACCGGCACCGGGTACCTGTAGGAGCGAGCTTGCTCGCGATGAACCTGAGGATAACGCGCTCATCCTGTATGAACGCGTCATCGTTAACGACCATCGCGAGCAAGCTCGCTCCTACAGGGAACTCAGTGAATCAGTAAACGTCGCGGCGGTAGCGGCCCTGTTCGATCAGGCGCTCCACTTCGGCAGCGCCCAGCACCTCGTCGAGCACCTGGTCCACACATGAAGCCATGCCTTGAAGGCTGCCGCAGATGTAGATCACCGCACCGTCCGCCAGCCACTTCTTGAGCTCGGCTGCCGATTCACGCAGGCGATCCTGTACGTAAATCTTTTCGGCCTGGTCGCGGGAAAACGCCAGGTCGAGGCGCGCCAGATCACCATTGATCAGCCACTCCTCCAGCTCCTTTTGGCACAGGTAGTCGTGCTCGCGATGGCGCTCGCCAAACAACAGCCAGTGACGTTGCTGACCATTGGCAATCCGGGCCTTGAGCAGGCTGCGCAACCCGGCCAGCCCCGTGCCATTGCCCAGCAGGATCATCGGCACCGGTTGGGCCGGCAGATGGAAACCACTGTTGCGCCGAACGCGCAAGCTAACGGAGCTGCCCACCGGCGCGTATTCGGTCAACCAGCCGGAGCCGACGCCGAGGTTGCCGTCGGCATGCACTTCCTGGCGCACGATCAATTCCAGTACGCCATCGGCCGGGATCGACGCAATGGAATACTCGCGCATGGCCAACGGCACGAGGGCTTCTGCCAGCGCTTGGGCGTGCAGCCCGACCAGATGGGCGCGGTTCTCCGGCAACTGGCGGCTGGCCAGGGCCTGTTCGAGGGTTTCTTCCAGGCCGTTGAGTTGCACCTTGGTTTCACCGTGGATCCCCAGGCCGTCGAGGAAATGTTCGATGGCCCAAGGGCAATTGCGCGGCATCACTTCCACCAGGTCGCCCGCCAGCCAGCTGCTGGTGGAAGGAGGCTTGAGGCCCAACAAGTACACCGGCGAACCACTGCTGTCCGGGTTGAGCAGTTCACGACGCAGCAGGGTCCAGTTGTCGTAGCTGGGCGCTTGCCAGGTATCCACGGGGGCCTGTCCGGTCAACAGGCCCAGTTGCTGCTGCCAGTGACGCAAGGCATAAGGGTCACCGCTGTCGACCTCCACCGGGGCGAACAGGGTCTTTGCGCCATGTTCGCCCAGCCAGGCGTGCAGGCGTTTGGCGAAACCGCAGAAGTGTTGATACTGCCGGTCGCCCAACCCAAGGACGGCATAATTCAGGCGTCCCAGGCTCGGTGCCCGGCCCAGTACCTTGCGTTCGAAACCGCGAGCGCTGTCCGGTGCTTCGCCGTCGCCGAAGGTGCTGACGACGAACAAGGCATTGTTCGATTCATGCAAGTCCTGCTCGCTGACATCTGCCAAAGGCTGCACTTTCACGGGCAAGCCAGCGGCCTGCAATTGCCCGGCGGTTTTCCATGCCAGCTGTTCGGCAAAACCACTTTGGCTGGCGAAGCCGATCAGCCACGCCGGCGCATCGCTGGCGGGTTGCACGAGATCTTTGCGCGCATCCTTGATCTGGCGTTTTTTGCGCCGACGATCCAGGTACAGCATCCAGCCGGTGACGAAGAACAGCGGCATGGTCAGCGCGGTGAGGGTCAGGATGATGCGCCCGACGATGCCGAAGTAACTGCCGACGTGCAGCGCATAGATGCTGGTCAGCAGTTGCGCCTTGAGGCTCTTGTCGCTGTAGCGATCAACCCGTTTGACCACGCCGGTGGCCGGGTCGAGGGTGATCTGGTTCAGGGCGCGGTCGTGAGGCGAAGTTTTCAGCAGGAAGTAAACGGTCGCTGACTGGCCGGCCACGGGCGGCATGCGCACGTTATAGGAACTGAGTTGCGGACCGGCTGCGCTGTAGATGCTGCTCCACATCGCCGCGTAATCGGCCGTCGGTGCCGGACCGCTCGGCGCAGGGCCACGTCCGCCGCGAACGCGTTCGCTCTGCGGTGAGTCGGAGAGCAACCGGGTCAGGCCCTTGTTGTACCACTCGTAGGACCAGGACAACCCGGTCAGCGCTGCCATGAGGTAAAACACCAGGCACCAGGTGCCGGCCACCGAGTGCAGATCCCAGTTGAAGCTGCGGCCCTTTTTCTTCCAGTCCAGTGTCAGCCAGGCGCGCCAGCTTTTCCATTGGCGAGGCCAGCGCAGGTACAGGCCGGACAGGCAGAAGAACACCAGGATCAGCGTGCACGCGCCGGTGATCTGCCGGCCTGTGTCGCCCATGGCGAGGAAGCGGTGCAGTTGCAGCATCAGGCCGAAGAAGTCCTGGCCGGCGGCGTCGCCGAGGAACTCGGCGGTGTACGGGTCGAAGTAGCGCATCTCACCACGGCGTTCACCCGGCGGCGGGGTGAACCACACTTTGGCGGCGTTGCCGCTGTCGGTTTCCACCGTGAGCATCGAGACTTTTTTGCCTGACACGGCTTCGATTCGCTCCACCAGTTCGGCGGGTGGCAGCACACCGGCGACCTGTTTTTCGACCTGCAACACAGAAGGGTTGAATGTACTCAGGATTTCATCCTGAAACGACACCACCGCCCCGGTGATGCCCATCAGGGCCAGGACCAGCCCGGCGCTGATGCCGAAAAACCAGTGCAACTGGAACAGGGTTTTCTTCAACACGTCGCTCGCCTTGTTCGTTCAAATTGATTCACCACGGCGCGCATTATGCCGTGGGGTTGTCGAGAAGCATTCTTTTTTACGCACAAAGGCCCCGTTCATGTGGATGAACGGGGCCCGACCCACTGCCAATATCTGTAGGAGCCAACTTGCTGGCGATGGTCGTCAACGATAGCGCGGTAAACCTGATTCACCGCGTCGTTCTCGAGTCTCTCGCGAGCAATCGAGCGTCGACCGGCTGCTCCTACAGTTAGAAGTGGAAGTTGGTGCTCAGCAATGCGGTACGACCGGCCGCCTGGTTGGCGAAGTGAGTCGAGAACGCCTTGTCGTAGTAGGTTTCGTCGGTCAGGTTCTGCACGTTCAGTTGCAGGTCGACGTTTTTGCTCAGCTTGTAGGCTGCCATTGCGTCGTAACGAACGTAGGAATCAACCATGGTGGTGTTGGCTACGTTGCCGAACACGTCATCGACATAGAACGCACCGCCACCGATGGTCAGCTTCGGCGTGACCTGATAGGTCGTCCACAGGCTGGCACTGTTTTTCGGCGTGTTAGGCAGTTCGTTGCCGTTGTTGGCTTTGTTTGCCGGCAGGTCACCACCATCGATTTGCTCGCTGTCCATGTAGGCGTAGCCGGCGAAGACTTGCCATTTGTCGGTGAGCTTGCCGCTGGCCGACAGTTCGATACCTTGAACGCGGGTTTTGCCGACGTTTTCGAACGTGGTGGTATTGGTCTGCACACGAGCGTTGTCTTTCTCGGTGCGGAAGATATCGGCAGTCAGGGACAGACGATCGTTCAGCAGGTCCCACTTGGTGCCGATTTCGTAGTTCTTGGTGGTTTCCGGTTCCATGTCGCTTTTCAGCAGGTTGCCGTTGCGATCCGGCGTGCCGCCCAGAGGGTTGCCTTCCGAACCTTCACCCAGGGTGTTGCCCGGTGGCGTGGCGGACGTCGCGTAGGACGCATAGATGCTGCCGTTCTCGGCTGGTTTGTACACTACACCGAACTGACCGGTAACGAATTCGCTGGTGTCATCGCCCTTGGACGTAGTCACGCTGGAACCGTTGAAGGTTTTGTATTCGGTGTCGAAGTGGTCGTAGCGCAAACCCATGTTCACCAGCCACTGCTCGGACAACGTCAGGGTGTCGAACACATACAGCGCGTAGGTGTTGGCCTTGGTGTCGGTGCCCGCATAGTTGCGCGAGATGGCGCCGTTCCACGGATCATTCTGGTTCGGGTTGGACAGCGAGGTGCAGTTGTAACCGCTTGGCGCGCCGATCAGGGCCGGCGAGCAGTTGGTGGTCACCGCGGCTGTTCCCGGGGTGGTGTCCGTGTTGACGTTGTACGAGGATTTTTCACTTTCCTCGTGGGTGTATTCGACACCGGTGGAGAAGCTGTTCTTGAACCCGGCGATGTAGACATCACCAAACAGGTCGGTCTGGTTGGTGGTGGTCTCGGTGTTGCTCACGCGGGTGTTCGCGCGGCGCCAGACGCTACCGTTGTTGACGTTGCCTTTACTGTCGTCCGGCTGGGTCAGGATGTAATCCTGCATGCTGGTGCCGTGACGCAGGGTGTTCTTGATGGTCAGCGAGTCGCTCAGGTCATGCTCGATGGCGAAGGTCGCGGTGTCGGTGCGGGTCTTGCGGAAGTCGCGGTCGGTCAGGCCATAGAAATTGCTGCTGTCGCCGCCGTCATTGGGCTTGTCCGGGTTGGCCTTGGTACGTGCCGCCGAGCCTCCGGTCGGGATGCTGTACGGAATACCCGAGTCCGGCAGGTCGTTGCTTTCGAGATGGTAGTAGTCGAGGTTGACGCGGGTGTCGGTGCCCAGGCCGAAGGCCAGGGACGGTGCAACACCCCAACGGTCGTAGTTGACGCTGTCACGTCCGGCGACGTTGCTCTCGTGGCTCAGCAGGTTCAGACGGCCGGCGGCGGTTTCGGTGAACTGGTAGTTGCCGTCGAAGGTGTAGCGCTGGGTCTGGTCGGAGCCCCAGGTGAAACCACCGTCGAGAGAGTCGCCCAGGTGAGCTTTCTTGCTGACCAGGTTGATGCTGCCGCCCGCAGCGCCACGACCGCCAATGGCGGAGTTCGGGCCTTTGCTGACTTCGATCGATTCAACGGCGAAGATTTCACGGCTCTGGGAGCCGGTATCGCGCACGCCGTCCAGATAGGTGTCGCCCTGGGCGTCGAAGCCGCGGATGAACGGACGGTCGCCTTGTGGGTTACCGCCCTCACCGGCACCGAAAGTGATGCCCGGAACGGTGCGCAGCGCGTCCTGCAAGTTGAGTGAGCCGGTGTCTTTCAGGACCTGTTGCGGAACAACGGTTACCGAGCGCGGCGTGTCGATCAGCGGCGCGGTGTACTTGGGCGAGGAGGCTTTCTCTACGTTGTAGGTTGTCTCGTCCTGGGCTTCGCCGGTGATGGCGGTGGCGCCCAGCGAAATCACTTTGTCCGGTGCTTTTTCGTCGGTTTTTTCCGCCGCGAAAACCATGTGGCCCGCAGAGCCGGCAGTAATCGCCATGCCGATGGCGGATGCGAGCAGACGTGGTGAACTGACCGGTACTTGTGGTTGTTGACGCGACATTTGAATTCCCCTCCCCAAGGATTTGAGGCCGCGGAATATAGGGTAAATAGGTATTCGTAACAATTGCGAAATATTACTATTCGCACTGAATTTACAATCTTTACAATTTAACCTTACGGTTTCTGCTGACTCATTCGTCAGATGTGTTTTACACGGGCAATAAGAATCAATACCATTGACATCCCTTTGGTTTCAGGTGCCTTTGTCATGCTGCTGCACATTCCCGGTCTGTTTGAAAAAGACGAGGTGCAGCGCATTCGCGAGGCTCTGGAACAAGCCGATTGGGCTGATGGCAAGATCACCGCCGGCTACCAGTCGGCCAAGGCCAAGCACAATTTGCAGCTGCCTGAAGGGCACCCGCTGGCCAAGGAGATCGGCGCGGCGATGCTGGAGAGGCTGTGGAAAAACCCACAGTTCATGTCGGCTGCGCTACCACATAAAGTCTTTCCTCCGTTGCTGAACTGTTACACCGCTGGTGGCAGTTTCGACTTCCATATCGACAATGCGGTGCGTCAGCCCCAAGGCAGCATCGAGCGGGTGCGCACGGATTTGTCCGCCACGCTGTTCTTCAGCGAGCCCGAGGATTACGACGGCGGGGAGCTGGAAATCCAGGACACCTTCGGCACCCAACGGGTGAAGCTGCCTGCCGGGGACATGGTGCTGTATCCCGGCACCAGCCTGCACAAGGTCAACGCGGTGACGCGCGGAACACGACTCGCCTCGTTTTTCTGGACGCAAAGCCTGGTGCGCGAGGACAGCCAGCGGACGCTGCTGTTCGAGATGGACGGGGCAATCCAGCAACTGACCCGCGATGTGCCCGATCATCCATCGCTGATCCGCCTCACCGGCACGTATCACAACCTGTTGCGTCGCTGGGTCGAGGTCTAGGCGGTGAACTTTCGACTGCGTCGCGAAGAAGTCCTCAGCGGCGAGCAACTGCGCGCCATGCTTGCCGAAAGCCCCGCACGCGCGGCCCAGGCGATTCTGCTGGCAGCCAGGGCCGGCATCCTCGACGGCCAGGCATTGCTGGGGCAGATCCTGCTGCAAGGGCAGGGCATCGCCAAGGACGAGGCGCTCGCCTTGCGCTGGTTCCAGATCGCCGCCAACGGCGGGCACCTGATGGCGCACAACATGCTCGGTCGTTGCCATGAACACGGCTGGGGTTGTGTGTCCGATGCCACTGCCGCGGCACGGCATTACCGCCAGGCTGCCGGCGGTGGGCTGGACTGGGGCTTGTACAACTACGCCAACCTGCTCGCCACCGGACGCGGGGTGATAGAAGACCACACGCAGGCACTGGCGTGTTATCACCGTGCCGCGCACTTGGGCCATGCCAAGTCGATGAACCTGCTGGGCCGGTATTTGGAAGAAGGTCGGTACTGCCCGGCGGACCCAAAAGGTGCACTTGAGTGGTATCGGCGTTCGGCTGAAGGCGGGGACTTTCGCGGCCAGTTCAGTTATGGCGCCTGCTTGTTCGAGCAAGGGCAGTCGGACCAGGCGCTGGTCTGGTTGCACAGGGCATTGACAGGCGGCAATGCCAAGTTCTTGCGCAAAGCAGCCCAAACCTTGCGGCATGTCGGCTTGCTAGCGTTGGCCGAGGCCTACCTTGAGCAGGCACAGGTGTTGACCTCATAGGCGCACTGCACGTTTGCGTACAAAAAAACAGGCCGCTTTGGGTCATGCCGGTCAGTTAAGCGAAACCCATGCGCGAGCAAGCTTGTCGGATCGCCACACCGTCGCGATAGCGGCGGATCAGCCAACATTGATAGTGAATGTGCTGACCTCTTCGCGAGCAAGCTCGCACCCACCGATTTAGCGCCTTAACTGACCGGCGTTAGCCGCTTTGGGTTTAATTAGGATACGGCTGTCGTTGTTTTATTTAATCTTCGTTATATATGAATTCTGGCCGTGTCGCGTGGTTCAAGGGTGGGCGGCGGATCGAATTATGGATTTTTAAAGTGCTTGTAAGTTGGTGTTGTTATTATCTTCTAATGGTTGTTTTTTGACGGGATTATGTCAGTTGATTTATATTAAAAATCTCGTGAGTTAGTGGTTTGCATTGTCGCAGCACTGAACTGCGAGCTGGATAATATTAATTAAATGGATTGAATTATGAGTAATGAAGCGCTATGGGATGACATGTTAGGAGGTGCGGATTATGAGAAAGTATCGGACCTTGCGGTAGACGTTCCAAAAGTCCTGGCTGACGTATCAACCGGTCAGGGAGAAGGTGTGATCCGGGGGCCAGGGTTGCTGTTGACAAAGGAAGAGATTATTAGCCTAAAGCGATATGTCTCTATCGGTTTTTCATTCCCGACGAGTCTGCAAAACGTCAAGGATTTCCTGCGTTATGGTGCTGAAGACGATGGCGGTACAGGGTTGACGCCCAATGACTTTTTATCAACGTTCAAACTGATTCGTAATCACGCATCAACTTGGACTCCCTTGCGTGAGCGCATCATGTTGACGGGCACGGACCTTCAATACTTTGGTGCCTCCATGCGTATTTGGGGGCGAGAAATGGCACGTTTTTATGACAGCGATGAAGCGATACAGTTGATAAAAAAACACAGTATCAAAACCTATGAGGATTTAGAAAAGTTTGAGCGTGAGTGGAAAGGTGTATTTCCCGGTATAGCGTTGGAACAAGAGACAGTGGTCGGCTTGGCTGACTACTTGAAAGATATTCGCGATGAAATAAATGCTTATCAACTCAGCGTCAACAAAATAAAGCTGGACCTGGATGAGTTTGGTAATGCCTTGGAAAAGACGATCATCCCGGAAATAAAGAGACGTTTGGAGTTTATCAGTACCAATAAATACCCTCACGAAGTTGCCTTGCTAGATAAGAAAATATCAGAGCGCGCGGAGGTTATTGAAAAACTAAATAATGAATACAAGGCACTGGTAGAAAAATCGCTGGCCTCTGCGGCAACGCTCAATATTATCGGTTTGGGCATGGCTATTTACTTGGGAGTGGAGGCCGAAAACGTTCGGGCAGAAAGGAATAGGCAGAATAAAGCGCAGGAGGCGGATATCAACAACCTCTATAGTAAAAATATTACGCTGGGATCTTTGAAGCGAGTGGAGCAGGACTTACAGAACTGTAAGGTGGCCTCGCTCAATGCGGAAGTGGCGACTAACAATCTGCGCCATGTCTGGAATGTGATTGATCACTATGTCAGCCAGTCTGTTGAGGAAATGGAAAAGATTAATGATGGGTTAAAGCTTTATAAGTTTATGACAACATTTGCTCGGGTCGTTGAGTCGTGGGTAAAGGTAGAAATCGATGCGGGTGAATTGGTGCGAATCTTTGCTGAGGCAGATAAAGAATATCAATCTCAAGGAGTGGGTAGCGTGGCGAAAATTTCGGCGTTTCGAAGTGGTGAGTCGGTAGAGGGTCAAGGCTACGCAACGCTGGATATTTCGCTGTTGTCCAACGCAAAAAAACAGATGCGCATTGATTTCTCCAGGGCGACAGTACTGTCCGAGCTGTATCAGTATTTACCTGAAGTCAATGCCAGGTTTGAGCGGTTGGTTGACAATGTGTTCGACAGTTCTCGGGTATTACAAGTATCGGCAGTCGGGAGCAAACAGCGACTTGAGAGTATTCGCAATCAGTTGGCGCAGGTAAAAAAAGAACTGGCACGAGAAATCAATGGTGCGGGCGATGAAGAAACCATTGAGGAAATAGTCGCCGACGGTACGCAACTGTTGCGTGATGTGCAGGAGTCCGTTGCGCAGGAACTGTCCTCCCTATCCAGGAGTTATGGCCGCATTGATTATGTTTTTGATCGCCGGGTGACCACTGATATTCATGCGAAGTTGGCGGTCGATATTAAAGCTGCACAGGCAGTCAAGTCAACGTTGGATGGGCAACTAGAAAAAGCTCTTAAGGATCAGACGCTGATCCAGGAAGCCATTCAAATCATCGAGAAGGCGGGTATCGAAGAGATTGGCAAGGAAGTCAGTTTGACCATTGATAAAGTCAATGATATGCGCCTTGCCCCCGTCGAAGCCCAGTTGGTGTTGTTGGCCATCGAGCAACTGAAAAAAGCAGTGGAAGGGGTCGTTAAGAATATTTCGTTTTTATTCATGTTGGACCGAAGCAGAGAGTTGCGAGAGATGGTTGCCGCCCTGCGTTCGAAAATTGTCGAGCAGGAGGAAAGTGTTCGTGTAGCAGGTAAAAAACAAGAGTTCATCGACGTTGTTCACGGTCTTGATGAGCAGCACTTGTTGATCAAACCAGAATATAAAAAGGTAATTGAGGCGGTCTCCCTGTTCATGTCGAAGGTGGCGAGTGTTGGAGGTTACAGCGAGGCTGAGGCTGATAAGATCCTGATTGAAATCGAGGCGTTTATTGCCTACCTACTACCGATTTCACGCCCTAATTTGTGAGTCATAAGGGGCGCATGATTTTTTTGATTCAAAAAAGGATGCCAGGCGGTGCATAGAGGCTGCTGGCATCCTGCGTTCACTTCGTTGTAGAGGCGTACACCGTATGCAGAATTATTTGTTGGATGAGGATGGTTTTGACTCTCTCAAGAGCTATATCGGCTTCCTGGGCAGTCTTTCGCTGGCGTTGGAAGAGATAACGAAATACACGGAGCTCATTGCGCGCTCAGGACACAAGATGCTACTTCCTCCTGACGCACTGCTGCTGGTAAAAGCCGGGGAGGCTAATAACCTTGCCTGGCAGGCGATAAAAACTTCTGTCCCTATGCTGGGTAATGCCTGTCGCCACTCTATAGCTGATGCTCGCTCGTTTATTGATGAGTTTCGCGTATTGACCCAGGGCGAACAGAGGTTGCAATTAAAGATCGCCGATATTGATCCTATGAAGTTCACCCTGGCGAAGTCGCCAGGGTGGGGCGCGGGTATGCCTAGGGATGTGGGTGATCTAATGTTTGAAGTCGGGCGGCGGCTGGCGCAATCTGAAACGGTCATCCAGGCCTTTGAACAGGCCGTGATTTCAATTGGCACAACGCTGCACAATATTTTTGTGCGGTTCATTGAGTCGTTGTCTATCCACCTGTGCAGTTGCCATGAGCCGATCACCAAGATCGAGTCCTACTATGCGGTTGGAAAAATCGACTTGCCCGGCATGGAACATGACCCCAATCGGTATTATTCCCAAGAAGAAAGGAAACAGAATGCGCGCCAGTACCTGGCCCGATTGAACAACATACGGACGAATGCGGCCAGTGCGGTGGATAACCTCACCGACTTTTGTTATCGGCTCCAGTACCTGTTGGCGCTATCCCAGAGCAAGTTGACAAGCAACCATCCTCGGTCCACATGGGCGCGATCCAATGCGCTACTGACAATGGCCGAAGGTCCGCTTCTGGAGGTCAGCGACATGTCCGATCAACTGTTGGTGATGTCACGCAAGCTCGTTTAAGGAGCACCTGTGCGATTAGCCAGCATAAAAAAACCCGTGAGCAGTCACGGGTTTTATCTGGCTTCAAGCGCAATGCTTAAACGTAGAACGACTTCAGCGGCGGGAAACCATTGAACTCAACAGCGCTGTAACTGGTGGTGTACGCACCGGTCGAGAGCCAGTACAGGCGATCACCGATGGCCAGGTTCAGCGGCAGGCCGTACTTGTAGTTTTCGTACATGATGTCGGCGCTGTCGCAGGTCGGGCCGGCGATGACCACTTCTTCCATTTCGCCTTTCTTCTCGGTCCAGATCGGGAACTTGATGGCTTCGTCCATGGTTTCGATCAGGCCGGAGAACTTGCCCACATCCGTGTACACCCAGCGCTCTACCGCAGTACGGGATTTGCGCGCGACCAGCACCACTTCGCTGACCAGGATGCCGGCGTTGGCGATCAACGAGCGGCCTGGCTCCAGGATGATTTCCGGCAAGTCATCACCGAAGTCTTCCTTCAGGAAGCGAATGATTTCCTCGGCGTAGGTTTCCAGGCTGTTGGTACGGGTGATGTAGTTGGCCGGGAAGCCGCCGCCCATGTTGATCAGCTTCAGGTGAATGCCGTCCTCTTCCTTCAGGCGTTCGAAGATCACTTTGACCTTGGCGATCGCCGCGTCCCAGACGCTGATGTCGCGCTGCTGCGAGCCGACGTGGAAGGAGATGCCGTAAGGCACCAGGCCCAGGTCGCGAGCGAGGATCAGCAGGTCCATGGCCATGTCGGTCTGGCAGCCGAACTTGCGCGACAGTGGCCAGTCGGCAGTGGTCGAGCCTTCGGTCAGGATACGTACGTAGACTTTCGAACCCGGTGCGGCCTTGGCGATGTTGCGCAGGTCGGCTTCGGAGTCGGTGGCAAACAGGCGCACGCCCTTCTCGTAGAAGTAGCGGATGTCCTTGGACTTCTTGATGGTGTTGCCGTAGCTGATCTGGTCGGCGCTGACGCCGCGATCCAGCACTTTGTCCAGCTCATAGATCGAGGCGATGTCGAAGCTCGAGCCTTTCTCCTTGAGCAGGTCGATGATCTCGACAGCCGGGTTGGCCTTGACCGCGTAATAGACCTTGGCGAATTCGAAACCGGCGCGCAGGTCGTCATAGGCCTGGCTGATCATCGCGGTGTCGATCACCACGAACGGGGTTTCCTGTTTGTCGGCGAATGCCTTCATTTTCTGAAAGGTTTCACGCGCGAAATAGTCTTCGACCTGGATCGACATGCTGGGAACTCCTACTGGCAAACTAAAATTATCAATGGGTGCAAATGAACGTCCTCCGTATCCCCACTTTGGTTCGCCTACTTCCCAAGGCATGTCGCCGAAAGCAAAAAGGCCATGGGAGCGCTGCGCCCTTGGCCTTGCTGTCTCGTCGTCAGTACTTGAGCCGGATGGATCGTTTCCAGCATGGACGTTCGGCGCGAACTTTAGGGCGTGAGGGGCTTGAGATCAACAAAAAATGTCGCGTTTTTGCACTCTTCTGACGCGCGTTACGGGCATTGCTCTTTGTAACCGACACAGATGACAGTCGGATGTTCCCGAAGAATTTTGAAGTGTTAAACATATCTGCACGTTCGACGCTTTTGTGTGCCAAGTCGCCGATAACTACGATGGCGTCAAAATCGGCGACGTTGGCTGCCAGAAGGTGAGCTGAGAGGGGATTTGGCTATTTAAGAAGGTATTTCTGGATAGCTTTTGCAGGCGCTACTGTTGATATTTTTTTCCGGCCTGTGAGTCTCTGAAAAAACGCACAGAACCTGTGGGAGCGAGCTTGCTCGCGATAGCGTAATGTCAGTCAACGACGTTGTTGGCTGTGAAAATGCCATCGCGAGCAAGCTCGCTCCCACAGGTTTTGCATTTTTACCGAGCCATATGAGCTGTCAGGCGACTACGGCTGCTGCGCTCCCGAACAAGAGCAAGGTCGATCAGAGTGACACTAATCGACCGCGAAATACGGGAACGGTCGCCGATCAGTAGACGTTAAGCCTAAGGCTTACGCTCTTGCGAATGGCTGGGTACTGCTGCGTGGTAACGGTAAATTGAATAATGGTGTTTTGTTGCACATTGTTTAACGTGAATGTCCCGTTCATGTTTCCAGGACCTCGATTGATAGTGGCGCCAGCTGTAGTTGTCGTCCACGCGGAGGTAACGCCTGGAATTTCCCTGCCGTCTTTATCGACGAGTTTTGCCGCGATCACCAGTTTGAAGTTTCCCCCTTTTTTGACAAGTTGCGGGTCTGCTAGGCCTCCTATGACGATTTGTGTGGGTGGACCAGCCATGACCTTTGGCTCCACGGAGTTGGCCTCGGGTGTCGGTGTGGCAGGTGATGTCGAATTGTTGGTTTTCATGGGTGACCTCTATAACCAGGTAAGTTTATTTGTGAGAGCGTGTAGCTGTGCTCCCGATTGAGTAGAACTTTTTCCAGGCAATAGCGGACCAATCACTTTTGATAGTCTTTAATGTTCGTTTGTTAACGATTGCGAATTTACATAGCACCAGCACTTGACCCTATCTCCGTTTTTCCTCTTGAGGTGGTGATGGGCCAAGCGAAATGGACTATGGAAGATAATCTATCAAGTGAGTGCTACTTCAGCCGGTGAAACAATACTGGTCTTGGCGCCGCGGGAGCGGCCTGAGCTCAGGTAAGCCGCAATCGACTCCTGAGTGACCTCGCCAAGGAACACCCGCTCGGCATCCATCACCGGCAGCCACGCCCGATTGAACTCGTACATGCGCGACAGCAGGATGCGCAAATGTTCGTCGTACGCCGCCGTGGCGTTGAACTCGCATTGGTACTGCGCACAGGTGCCGGTCTGACGGTGCAGGTCGCGACGTCGCACGTAACCCAGGGCTTTGTTCTCGGCACAAGTGACCACCACATAGCGTCGGTCATGCTCGTCCATCAACTCCAGCGCTTCGGCCACCGGGGTTTGCGGGCTGACGGAGGGTGCGTTGTCCGCCGCGTCTTCGGCTTTTACAAGCAGCAGGCGCTTGAGTGTGCTGTCCTGGCCGACGAAGTTACTGACAAACTCATCCGCCGGGTGCGCGAGCAGAGTGTCCGGGTGATCGATCTGTAGCAGTTTGCCGGCACGGAAGATGGCGATCTTGTCGCCGAGCTTGATCGCCTCGTCGATGTCATGGCTGACCATGATCACGGTCTTGTTCAGCGCCCGCTGCATTTCGAAGAATTCGTTCTGGATCATCTCGCGGTTGATCGGGTCGACCGCACCGAAGGGTTCGTCCATCAGCAACAGTGGCGCATCGGCGGCCAGTGCGCGAATTACGCCAATCCGCTGTTGTTGGCCACCGGACAGCTCCCGCGGATAACGATGCAGGTATTGCTTGGGTTCAAGCTTGATCATGCTCATCAACTCGCGGGCGCGGTCGTGGCATTTCTGCTTGTCCCAGCCGAGCAGTTTCGGCACCACCACGATGTTCTCCTCGATGGTCATGTTTGGGAACAGACCAATCTGCTGGATCACGTAGCCGATGTTGCGACGCAGGGTCACTTCGTCGAGGCCGGTGGTGTCTTCGCCATTGATCAGGATCTTGCCCGAGGTCGGTTTGATCAGGCGGTTGATCATTTTCAGCGTGGTGCTTTTGCCGCAACCCGATGGCCCGAGGAACACGCAGATTTCGCCTTCATTGACGGTCAGGCTTACCGAGTCCACGGCTTTCACATCTTTGCCGTTGCTTTGGAAGGTCTTGCTGAGGTTTTGAAGTTCGATCATTTCAGGAGTCCTTTTGGAGTCAGCGAGCGTTGCAGCACTTGCAGGATCAGGTCGGCGATGATCGCCAGCACACTGACCAGTACGGCACCGACGATCAGCATCGACATGTCGCTGCGGCTGATGGAGGCGAGGATGAGCACGCCGAGGCCGCCGGCGCCGATGGTGGCGGCGATGGTCATGACGCCGATGTTCATCACTACGGCGGTGCGCACGCCGGCGAGGATCACCGGCACGGCGATGGGTAGTTCGACCATGCGCAGGCGCTGGCCGAAAGTCATGCCGATGCCGCGGGCGGCTTCGCGTATGCCCGGTTCGACGCTGGTCAGGGCCAGGTAGGTGTTACGCATGATCGGCAGCAGCGAGTA
The DNA here is from genome assembly GCF_057837725.1 of Pseudomonas sp. GL_091. Classification (NCBI taxonomy): domain Bacteria; kingdom Pseudomonadati; phylum Pseudomonadota; class Gammaproteobacteria; order Pseudomonadales; family Pseudomonadaceae; genus Pseudomonas; species Pseudomonas sp. GL_091. Next base: position 871,988 of record NZ_CM174451.1, read on the forward strand.
CAGGAAAACCGCGGTAATCGCCGGCATCGGCCCCAGGCCCTGGCCGAACTTGGAATAGAACGGCAGCAGCAGGCCGAACAGGGCAATCGATGGCACGGTCAGCAGCACCGTGGCGCTGGCTTGCAATGGCCCGGCGAGGCTGGGGAAGCGTGTCATCAGGATGCCCAGCGGCACACCAACCAGAATCGCCAGGGTCACGGCGATGCCAACCAGCGTGATGTGTTGCCAGGTCAAATGAAGCACTTGTGCCCAGTCGAGATGGGAAAAGGCGTTGAGAAAATCCATAACGTCTGCTCCTCAGTTCAACGGATGCTGGCGCAGGAAATCTGCGGCAACGGATGAAGGGCTTTGGTGATCGACATCAACCCGCGCGTTGAGCTGGCGCATGGTTTCGTCGTCGAACAGGTCCGCCAATGGTTTGAGCTGTTCGGCGAGTTTCGGATGGGCATCGAGGTAGGCCTGGCGGACAACCGGCGCGGCGGTGTAGTCGGGGAAGTAGTGCTTGTCGTCTTCCAGCAACTTGAGCTTGAACGCGCTCAAGCGTCCGTCAGTGGTGTAGACCAGGCCCGCAAATACCTGGCCGTTGCGCAGGGCGGTGTAGACGAGGCCAGCGTCCATCTGCCGGATATTTTTACGGGTCAGGTCCATGTCGTAGCGCTTGACCATGCCGGCCAGACCGTCGGAGCGGTTGGCAAACTCGGTGTCCAGCGCCACCAGCGGATTGTCCTTGGCCTCGGCGCGCAATGTGCGATTGAGGTCGCTGATGGTGTGGACCTGGGGGTACTCGGCGGCGATGTTCGCCGGCAGCGCCAATGCATAGGTGTTGCTGAATTTCGACGGTGAAAGCCAGGTCAGGCCTTTCTTCGCGTCCAGCTCGGTGACCCGTGCCAATGACTGCTGGCTGTCGAGTTTTTCCGTGACATGGTTGTAGGAAACCAGCGATACGCCGGTGTACTCCCAGACCATGTCCAGTTGCCCGCTTTCCTGGGCACTGCGGGCCAGGTTGCTGCCTAATCCACCGGTGACCTGAGCGTCGTAACCTTTGGTTCGCAGGTATTGGGCGGTGATCTCCGCCAGCAGGGTCTGTTCTGTGAACACCCGGGCGCCGATGCGGATCACCGGTTTGTCAGCGGCTTGGGCAAATCCTGCGCACAGCAGGACGCAGCCTAGTAAAAAGCTTGAAGTTTTCATGACGATTCCTTTGCCGGGGCTTAAGACGGGCGCAAGCCGCGTTCGAGCCAGAGGCGGCTGGCGAGTGTCACCAGGCCGTCGAGCAACAAGGCCAGCAGGGCGGTGCAGGCCGCGCCGAGCAGCAATTGCGGCTGATTGTTCAGGGCGATGCCGGGGAAGATCAGGCTGCCGAGACTGTTGGCGCCGATCAGGAACGCCAACGGCGCTGTCCCGACATTGATCGCCAATGCCACGCGCACACCACCGATGATGATCGGCACGGCGTTCGGCAATTCGACTTTCCATAGCACCTGGAACGGGGTCATGCCGATGCCGACTGCGGCTTCCTTGAGCGAACCCTGAACGTTTTTCAGGCCTTCGTAGGTATTGCGCACGATAGGCAGCAAGGAGGCGAGGAATAGGGCGAAGATGGCCGGGCCGCTGCCGATGCCAAGGATGCCCAGGGCGATGGCCAGGACGGCCAGGGGCGGAACGGTGTTGCCAATGTTGAAGAGCTGCATGAAGCGTTCGGCGCGGCCGACCATGGACGGGCGGCTGAGGAGGATGCCGGCAGGAATGCCCACGACAAGGGCGGCCAGCATGGAAGCAAGGACGAGAACCAGATGAGCTTGCAGGTAAAACAATAAATCGTCGCGGTAGTGTTCGATCGTGTTGATGCCGATCCATTGGATCAGCAGGGCCAGAAGGGCGAATACCAGCGCGCCTCCTATCAGCCCTTTGCCATAGTGGATAGCCACAGGCGGACTCCTTTTTTCAGTCGGCGAACACTTTTTCGTGTGGCAAGGCCATTCCTGGCTGCCGAAAAAGTGATCGCGAGAAGCAGCTCATGCCGAGCGCGTTCCACTGTAGGAGCGAGCTTGCTCGCGATGAACGTCCAGGCAACGCGTACATTCAGGTGCCCAGCGTTATCGTTGACGTCCATCGCGAGCGAGCTCGCTCCTACAGAGGGTAGGCACACAGCTTTTCGAGCCATGAACACAGCCTCGTCAGGCCGAATTGCAGGTGTTTCAGGCCCCCGACGAGTGGTCGTAACGGGGGAGTGGACGTCTCCGTGCTTTAAAAGGTTCCCATCTGCGGCAGCATTTGGCCACCCCTAATGTGCTCAACGGTTCGGTTCTTGGATCAACTTGGGCTATAATCTGCGCCCTTTTTTGAATCACCTGCCAGGCGATTTCCCATGACCAAACAGGCCGCCGAAGTCGCGAAACGCCGCACTTTCGCCATTATTTCCCACCCCGATGCCGGTAAGACCACCATCACCGAGAAGCTCTTGCTGATGGGCAAGGCGATTGCGGTAGCCGGTACGGTGAAATCTCGTAAATCCGATCGCCATGCCACCTCCGACTGGATGGAAATGGAAAAGCAGCGTGGTATCTCCATTACCACGTCGGTCATGCAGTTCCCGTATCGCGAACACATGATCAACCTGCTCGACACCCCGGGCCACGAAGACTTCTCCGAAGATACCTACCGCACCCTGACCGCGGTGGACTCGGCGTTGATGGTGCTCGACGGCGGTAAAGGTGTAGAGCCACGGACCATCGCCCTGATGGACGTCTGCCGTCTGCGTGACACGCCGATCGTCAGCTTCATCAACAAACTCGACCGTGACATCCGCGACCCGATCGAACTGCTCGACGAAATCGAAGCGGTCCTGAAGATCAAGGCCGCGCCGATCACCTGGCCGATCGGTTGCTACCGTGACTTCAAAGGCGTGTATCACCTCGCCGATGACTACATCATCGTGTACACCGCCGGTCACGGCCACGAGCGCACCGAAACCAAGATCATCGAGAAGCTCGACTCCGATGAAGCGCGCGCCCACCTGGGCGACGAGTACGAGCGTTTCATCGAGCAGCTGGAACTGGTGCAGGGCGCCTGTCACGAGTTCAACCAGCAGGAGTTCCTCGACGGTCAACTGACCCCGGTGTTCTTCGGTACGGCACTGGGCAACTTCGGTGTCGACCACGTCCTCGACGCCGTGGTCGATTGGGCTCCGCGCCCACTGGCACGCGTGGCCAACGAGCGCACCGTGGAGCCGGTGGAAGAGAAGTTTTCGGGCTTCATCTTCAAGATCCAGGCGAACATGGACCCGAAACACCGCGACCGTATCGCCTTCATGCGTATCTGCTCCGGCAAGTACGAAAAAGGCATGAAGATGCGTCACGTGCGCACTGGCAAGGACGTGCGCATCGGCGATGCCCTGACGTTCTTCTCCTCCGAGCGTGAGCAACTGGAGGAAGCGTTTGCCGGCGACATCATCGGCCTGCACAACCACGGCACCATCCAGATCGGCGACACCTTCAGTGAAGGCGAAGTCCTGGGCTTCACCGGTATCCCGCACTTCGCCCCGGAACTGTTCCGCCGCGTGCGCCTGAAAGATCCGCTGAAATCCAAGCAGCTGCGTCAGGGCCTGCAACAACTGGCCGAAGAAGGCGCGACCCAGGTGTTCTTCCCGGAACGCAGCAACGACATCATCCTCGGTGCCGTCGGTGTGCTGCAGTTCGATGTGGTCGCCAGCCGTTTGAAAGAGGAATACAAGGTCGAGTGCTCCTACGAGCCGATCACCGTTTACTCGGCACGCTGGATCGAATGCAGTGACAAGAAGAAGCTTGAGGAATTCTCCAACAAGGCTGTGGAAAACCTGGCACTGGACGGCGGTGGTCACCTGACCTACCTCGCGCCTACGCGGGTCAACCTGGCCCTGATGGAAGAGCGCTGGCCGGACGTGAAATTCCGTGCGACGCGCGAGCATCATTAAGCGCTGAGTTGAAATACCCAAAACCCCGTTTGCGAAAGCAGCGGGGTTTTTTATTGGTGCGCCAGGCATGGCGCGTTGCGCGTAAGCGCAACCAGCTTGGCTGTGGTGGCCACGCTGGTGACTTGGAGGTGAAAGTCCTCTACACACCCGGCAAGGGGAAGTGTTAGCCAGAGGCAAGGGTGTCGCGGGTGACTGCGAATCTGAAGGAAGCCCGAGGCAAAATGCTGGCCTGACGAACAGGAAGCGGATAGAGGCGGCGCAGCGGGGTAAGAAGGCCAATATCTTCAAAGCCCGATACTTGCACGGAACGCTGCGACGTAGATCCGACAGGCATAAGCAGGAAGGTCGCGCGAATTACCCTGGGAGATCTGTTTAGCCTGCCATGTGCTACCGGCGTCGCGAGATGACGGGATGGGCGACAGAAGTCAGCAGAGGCCGTAGTAGTTGCTCGAAACCGGAGTGATGAAGGGCTGAACCTGCCATGAGTGGATAGTCGGGTGTGATCTCTGTTGGAGCGTAAAGCAGAAACTCCGCGTAGCGGAGGTCAAGACCATTAGGAGGTAGGAGCCGGAAGCTCCGAGGGCCGGTCTGGGCGCTTAGATACCGCAGGCGACACATCAACGGAACCAAGCTCGCTGACGTTGTTTGTCAGTAGGCAGGAACCGCCGTATACGGAACCGTACGTACGGTGGTGTGAGAGGACGGCGGGGGCAACCCCGCCTCCTACTCGATCCTGTTGCAATTCCCTGTAGGAGCGAGCTTGCTCCGGGCGGCGATCCGACGATGATTCCAGCCGCGCTGCGTTTATCCAGACAGAGCGCGTCATCGTTAGCATCCATCGCGAGCAGGCTCGCTCCCACAGGGTTCCTCGGTGTTAGTGGAATTGTGAATAACCCCTATTCCAAACCAATCTCCAAACCCACTGCATTTTCCCCCGCTCGACAGCGTCCAATCTGGAGAACCCGGCTGATCGGAACTAGATTTGACTCAGCGCCAGACAGGCACTCAACGAAAGGAAGGAATCGGCTATGAACAGGTTGTTTCGCGTTTTACTGCTGTTGAAGGTGTTGGTGATGCTCTCGCTCGGGACTTCGATGGCGTGGGCCGAGTGCACCAACCACGGTGAGCAGGCTTCGAGCGGGCAGGCGGGTTATGCGGGGCTGATGCTCGCCAAGTCCGAATCGGAACCGGGAGATCAGGGGCAGGGTGGTGCTGACAACGACGATGACTCGACCACCGACGAGCCGGACTCCGATGAGGAAGAGGGCGACAGCCAGACGTAGTCGCTCGATGGCGGGCAAAAGAAAACCCCTTCTACCTGACTGATGCGCAATCGAGGCGGAAGGGGTCGGGTTAACTTCAACTAATTGGACAACTCAATCCCTGTGGGAGCGAGCCTGCCCGCGAAAGCGATCTGTCAGTCGACATTGATACTGACTGGCATGACGCCTTCGCGAGCAGGCTAGCTCCCACAGTTTTTTATGCCGCGCCGTCGAGGAATTGCTCGGCGTAGTGGCAAGCCACCTGGCGGCCGGCGAGCAGGCGCAGGGCCGGCTCTTCAGTACTGCATCGCTCGGTGGCATACGGGCAGCGCTTGTGGAAGGCGCAGCCGGACGGCGGGTTCAGCGGGTTGGGCAATTCGCCGACGATCTTGATTTTCGGCTTGTTCGGATCCGGATGGATGGCCGGTGTCGCCGACAGCAGCGCCTGGGTGTAGGGGTGCAGGGGACGGGAGTAAATGTCCTCTTTCGTGCCCATTTCCACCGGGCGACCGAGGTACATCACCATCACATGGTCGGCAACGTGGCGTACCACCGCCAGGTTGTGGGAGATGAACACGTAGGCGGTGTTGAACTCTTGCTGCAAATCCATGAACAGGTTGAGTACCTGCGCCTGAATCGACACGTCCAGTGCCGAAGTCGGTTCGTCCGCCACCAGCACTTTCGGTTGCAGCATCATCGCGCGGGCCAGGGCGATCCGCTGGCGCTGACCGCCGGAGAACATATGCGGATAACGCTGGTAGTGCTCGGGACGCAAGCCCACCTGCTTCATCATCGCCTGGACTTTCTCACGACGTTCCGCGGCGCTCAGGTTGGTGTTGATCAGCAGCGGCTCACCTAGTTGATCACCGACTTTCTGCCGTGGGTTCAGCGAGGCGTACGGGCTCTGGAACACCATCTGCACGTCTTTGCGCAGTTGCTTGCGCTGGGCCTTGTCGGCACCGGCGACTTCCTGTCCGGCGATTTTCAAGGAGCCGGAGGACGGCTCTTCGATCAGGGTCAAGGCACGGGCCAGGGTGGACTTGCCGCAACCCGACTCGCCTACGACAGCGAGGGTCTTGCCGGCTTCCAGTTCGAACGACACGCCGTTGAGGGCGCGTACGGTGGCGTGCCCCTTGAACAGGCCTCGGGACACCTCGTAGTGACGGGTCAGGTCGCGGGCGGTAAGAACGACGGCCATTACGCCACCTCCTGGTTCAGCGGGTAGAAGCAGCGAGCGAGGCTGTTGCTTTTCTGGTCAAGGGCCGGACGTTGTTGACGGCAGTTGTCTTTCACGTACGGGCAGCGTGGCGACAGCAGGCAACCCTGCGGGCGGTCGTAGCGACCGGGCACGATGCCCGGCAGGGTCGACAGGCGCGCGGCCCCCAGGCTGTGTTCCGGAATCGCCTTGAGCAGCGCTTCGCTGTACGGGTGTGCCGGGATGTCGAACAGTTGCGGCACCTGACCGACTTCGACCGCCTGGCCGGCGTACATCACGCACACGCGCTGGGCGGTTTCGGCCACGACGGCGAGGTCGTGGGTGATCAGCACCAGGCCCATGTTCTGCTCTTTCTGCAACGCCAGCAGCAGGTCCATGATCTGCGCTTGAATGGTGACGTCCAGTGCGGTGGTCGGTTCGTCGGCGATCAGCAGTTTCGGTTCGCCGGCAATCGCCATGGCAATCGCGACACGCTGGCTCATACCACCGGACAGTTGATGCGGGTAGGCGTCCATACGGCTGGCGGCACCCGGGATCTCGACTTTTTCCAGCAGTTCGATGGCACGCTTGCGGGCCGCCTTGCCGGACATTTTCAGGTGCAGGCGCAGCACTTCTTCGATCTGGAAGCCGACGGTGTAGCTCGGGTTCAGCGCGGTCATCGGATCCTGGAAGACCATGGACAGGTCTTTACCGACGATCTGCCGACGCTGGCGATTGTTGAGCTTGAGCATGTTCTTGCCGTCGAAATTCAGGGCGTCGGCAGTGACGATCCCCGGATGCTCGATCAGGCCCATCAGCGCCATCATGGTCACGGACTTGCCGGAACCCGATTCGCCAACGATGGCCAGCACTTCGCCCTTGTCCACTTGCAGGTCGAGGCCATCGACTACTGGCGTGGCGTTTTTGTCGCCGAAGCGAACGTTGAGATTCTTGATTTCTAGCAGTGACATGGGAATCTCCTCAGGCGGCATTCTTGAGTTTCGGGTCCAGCGCATCGCGCAGGCCGTCACCCATCAAGTTGATTGCCAGCACGCTGAGCAAAATGGTCAAACCAGGCAGGCTCACGACCCACCAGGCGCGTTCGATGTAGTCGCGGGCCGAAGCCAGCATGGTGCCCCACTCAGGGGTTGGCGGTTGTACGCCAAGGCCGAGGAAGCCCAGTGCAGCGGCATCGAGGATCGCCGAAGAGAAGCTCAGGGTGGCCTGAACGATCAGCGGCGCCATGCAGTTAGGCAGCACGGTGACGAACATCAGGCGTGGCAGGCCGGCACCGGCCAGGCGCGCGGCGGTCACGTAGTCGCGGTTCAGCTCGCCCATCACCGCGGCGCGGGTCAGACGAACATAGGACGGCAACGAAACCACGGCGATGGCAATGATGGTGTTGATCAGGCCAGGGCCGAGGATGGCGACAATCGCCACGGCCAGCAGCAGCGACGGCAGGGCCAGCATGATGTCCATCAGACGCATGATGGTCGGGCCGAGAATCCGCGGGTAGAACCCGGCGAACAGGCCCAGGAGAATCCCCGGAATCAGCGACATCACCACCGACGACAAACCGATCAGCAACGACAGGCGCGAACCATTGATCAGGCGCGACAGCAGGTCGCGGCCCAGTTCGTCGGTACCGAGCAGAAATTGCAGTTGCCCACCTTCCAGCCAGGCTGGCGGGGTCAGCAGGAAATCGCGGTACTGCTCGCTCGGATCGTGGGGGGCAACCCACGGGGCGAAGATGGCGCAGAAAATCACCAGCAGCATGAACATCAGGCCGGCGACGGCGCCTTTGTTCTTGGAGAACGCTTGCCAGAATTCTTTGTACGGAGACGGGTACAGCAGGCTTTGATCGACTGCTACCGATGGAATTGGAGTGGTCATGGTCATGATCTCAGCGCTGATGACGGATGCGTGGGTTGGCAAAGCCGTAGAGGATGTCCACTACGAAGTTGACCACAATCACCAGGCAGGCGATTAACAGGATGCCGTTTTGTACGACGGGGTAGTCCCGGGCGCCAATGGCTTCGATCAGCCATTTGCCGATGCCCGGCCACGAGAAGATGGTTTCGGTCAGGACCGCACCGGCGAGCAATGTGCCGACTTGCAGGCCAACCACGGTCAGTACCGGAATCAACGCGTTACGCAGACCGTGCACGAACACCACGCGCGACGGCGACAGGCCCTTGGCCTTGGCGGTGCGGATGTAGTCCTCGCGCAGTACTTCGAGCATCGACGAACGGGTCATCCGCGCGATCACCGCCAGCGGGATGGTACCCAGCACGATGGCCGGCAGGATCAGATGGTGCAGGGCGTCGAAGAAGGCGTCCGGCTCGCCGGCCAGCAAGGTGTCAATCAGCATGAAGCCGGTGCGTGGCTCGATGTCGTAGAGCAGGTCGATGCGCCCGGACACCGGGGTCCAGCCCAGGCTCACCGAGAAGAACATGATCAGGATCAGGCCCCACCAGAAGATCGGCATCGAGTATCCCGCCAGGGAGACACCCATCACCCCATGGTCGAACAGGGATCCTCGCTTGAGTGCCGCGATCACCCCGGCCAAGAGGCCCAGGACACCGGCGAACAACAGCGCGGCCGAGGACAGTTCCAGGGTCGCGGGGAATAGAGAGGTGAATTCGGTCCAGACGCTTTCACGGGTTCGCAGGGATTCACCGAGATCGCCGTGGGCCAGTTTGCCGATGTAATCCAGGTACTGGGCATACAGGGGTTTGTTCAGACCTAGGCGTTCCATTGCCTGAGCGTGCATTTCCGGGTCGACTCTGCGTTCGCCCATCATGACTTCCACGGGGTCGCCAGGGATCATGCGAATCAACGCGAAAGTCAGCAAGGTGATGCCGAAAAACGTGGGGATCAGTAACCCCAGTCGGCGGGCAATAAAACTAAACATCGTAAGGTGTACCTCATCAGCCGGTTAGGCGTGCCCGGCATGCCTGGGTCAGGCATGCCGGGAGTTTTCTTATCTACTTCACCTGGGTGGTGGCGAAGTTATTGGTGGTGAGTGGGCTAATGTTGTAGCCCTCTACGTTGTTGCGCATTGCGGTAAACATTCTAGTGTGCGCCATGCTGATCCACGGCTGGTCCTGGTTGAAAATAACCTGGGCCTGTTCGTAGAGCGCTGCACGTTCGGCCGGATCGGTTTTTTCCCGGGCCTGGTCGATCAGCGCCTGGAATTTGTCATTGCACCAGCGAGCGTAGTTTTCTCCGTTCTTGGCCGCTTCACAACTGAGCATAGGCGTCAGGAAGTTATCCGGGTCGCCGTTATCGCCCGCCCATCCGGCGGAAACCATGTCGTGTTCGCCGTTTTTGGCGCGTTTGAGCATTTCGCCCCATTCCATCACGCGGATGTCGATCTTGATCCCGACCTTGGCCAGGTCGGCTTGCATCATCTGCGCGCCGAGCATCGGGTTCGGGTTGGTCGGACCGCCACCGTTGCGGGTGAACAGGGTGAAGGTGGTGCCTTCCGGTACGCCGGCTTCCTTGAGCAGGGCGCGAGCCTTGTCCAGGTCATGGGCCGGGTTCTTCAGGCTGTGGTTGTAGCCCAGCAGGGTGTCCGGATACGGGTTGACCGCAGCGGTTGCATTGCCTTTGCCGAACAACGCATTGACGTACGCCTCTTTGTCGAAGGCGATGTCGATGGCTTTGCGCACCCGCACGTCACTCATGTACTTGTGCGTGGTGTTCATGGCGATGTACGAAACGGTCATCGCGTTCAGTTCATCGACTTTCAGCTTGTCGTCTTTCTTGATGCTCGGGATGTCATCCGGTTTTGGATACAGCGCGACCTGGCACTCGTTGGCCTTGAGCTTCTGCAGGCGCACGTTGTTGTCGGTGGCGATGGCCAGGATCAGCGAGTCTGCCGGTGGCTTGCCACGGAAGTACTCCGGGTTGGCCTTGAAGCGTACCTGGGCGTCCTTGTTGTAGCGCTGGAAGACGAACGGGCCGGTGCCGACTGGCTTGTTGTTGAGGTCGCCGGTCTTGTTGGCCTTGAGCAGCTGGTCGGCATACTCGGCGGAATAGATCGAGGAGAACGCCATGGCGATGTCGGCCAGGAACGGTGCTTCGCGGCGGGTCAGGGTGAACTTGACCGTGTTGTCGTCGACTTTCTCGACGCTCTTGAGCAGTTCCTTGAAGCCCATGCTTTCAAAGTACGGGAAGCCTACGCTCGACAGCTTGTGCCACGGATGATTCGGGTCCAGCTGACGCTGGAAGCTCCAGACCACGTCGTCGGCATTCATGTCGCGGGTCGGCTTGAAGTATTCGGTGGTGTGGAACTTGACGCCTTTACGCAAATGGAAGGTGTAGCTCAGGCCGTCTTCGCTGATGTCCCAGGAGTCGGCCAGTGCCGGAATCACGTCGGTGGTACCGGGCTTGAAGTCTGCCAGGCGATTGAAGATGGTTTCGGCCACGGCATCGGCGGTGACTGCAGTCGTGTACTGGACCATGTCGAAGCCCTCAGGGCTGGCTTCCGTGCAAACCACCAGGGGTTTGGCCGAAACGCCGACAGCGACACTGAGCAACGCGGCCGCGATGGCCGCACGTAGGGGAAGCATTTTCATCAAGAACCCTCTGCAATCAGTTAAAGGACAAAAGCCGAACGGCCGATTCGTCATTGAATCAGCCGTTCGGCACGGGCATTACAGGATGTTGAACGGAACCGTGGTCACGAGACGGAACTCGTTGATGCTGCCGTCAGCCTGGTTTTCGCTGGCGCGGTGAGCGGTGTAGGTGCCGCGGATCGTGGTGGCCTTGAGCGGGCCGCTCTGCACGGCGTAGGTTGCACCGATGCCGTATTCATAGTGGTGTTCGCCATCCTGGGACTGGATGCCGTCGTAACCCTTGCCTGCCACGCCGCCGTTGCCGGTGTAGTGAGTACCGTCGATACCCCAGCCGCGAGCCTGGTAGATGTTGAATTTCAGACCCGGCACGCCGTATTCGGCCATGTTCAGACCGTAGGCAACCTGGAACGATTTTTCGTTCGGGCCGTTGAAGTCCGACAGCAGGGAGTTGGCCAGGTAGATGCCGTTGGTTTCGTGCAGGTAGTCGAAGTACTCGTTACCGTTCACTTCCTGGTACGAGAAGGTCAGGGTGTGGGCCTGGTGGGTCAGGCCGAACGACAACGAGTAGGTGTCGTTGTCGATATCGCCGATCAGGGCTTTACCGGTTTCCTTGGTTTTGTAGTAGTTCAGGCCGGTGGTCAGGCTCAGTACCTGGCTGTCGCCCAGTACGTGGGAGGCGCCGAAGTAGTACTGGTTCCAGATGTCTTCAGCCTGGGTCGCCCAGAGGCTGGTGGTCAGGCTGGCGAGCGGGTTGTAAGTGATACCGCCGGTGTAGATGTGGTCGGTTTCGACGATGCCGTTGGCGTATTCGGTGCGGAATTTGCGCTGGCTTTCTTCGGTACGCGGTGAGTTGCGGTCGAAGGTGGCCAGGTCGAAGGCCAGGTTGTTCAGCTCTTCGCTGTGGATGGCCACGCCCTGGAAGCTCGAAGGCAGCGCACGGTTACCGATCACGTCGACCATCGGGCTGCTGAAGTTCATGCGGCCGGCGGTCAGGGTGCTGTTGGAGATACGGGCCTTGACGTTGGCCAGGCCCAGTTTGCTCCACTGGCCTTGAGCGTCGCCGCCTTCCTTGGTCAGGGTACGGTTGTTGCCCGCGCCTGGACGAGAGCCCGGCGCGCCACCGTTGTTGGACGCCAGGTCTTTGCGGTCCCGGTCCAGGGCAACGGCGTTGTAGGCGGCGACTTCAGTGCTGAAACCGACGGTGCCTTCGGTGAAGCCCGAGTTGTACTTGAGGATGGTGCCCTGGACCCAGTTGATCCGGCGATCGGTCGGGGTCGAAACGCCGTCCTTCTTGTAGGCGAACTTGGCGCCGCGTTGCAGTTGCTCGTTGGCGTACCAGTTACGAGTGGTGCCGGTGATCGACTGGCCTTCGACAAAGCCGGTGGCTTCACTTTGGGCGCTTTTCTCGTTCACGGTAACCGGGGTGAAAGCCTGGCTTTGGGTTTCTGCGTAAGCCGTGGCGGTTACGCTGCTTATGGCCAAGGCCAATAACGCGGTGCTGCTCAGTTTCATGGGTAAAGCTCCTTACTTTCTTTTTTTATGCCGGTCTTTTTTTGTGATCCGGCTATTGGTTTAGAACTCATTCACGGCATCGCAAACGTTTGCTGTCAGCCAAATTGGCAAAAGACGGCAAAGCGTCTGCGTGAGGGCGGAAAATCCGCCCCCCGGCATTTCTGGCTAATCGGTTATTTTTCTATGCTGACACCCGAGAAAACGTTGCGACCGAACGGGCTCACTTTGAACCCTTCGATTTTGGCGCTCAGCGGCTGGTTGACCGTTGAGTGGGCGACGGGCGTGATCGGCACTTGCTGCTTGAGCAACTGCTGCGCCTGTTTGTAGAGCAGGGTGCGCTGGTCGCGGTCGGTGACGACCTTGGCCTGCTTGATCAGCTTGTCGTAAGCCGGATCACACCACATCGAGTAGTTGTTACCGCCAATGGCGTCGCAGCTATAGAGCGTGCCCAGCCAGTTGTCCGGGTCACCGTTGTCACCGGTCCAGCCGATCAGGCTGATGTCGTGCTCGCCATTCTTGGTGCGCTTGATGTACTCGCCCCACTCATAGCTGACGATCTTGACCTTGAGGCCGATCTTCGCCCAGTCAGCCTGGAGCATCTCGGCCATCAACTTGGCGTTGGGGTTGTACGGACGCTGGACCGGCATGGCCCAGAGGGTGATTTCGGTGCCTTCCTTGACGCCGGCAGCCTTGAGCAGCTCCTTGGCTTTTTCCGGGTTGTAGGCGGCGTCCTTGATCGTGTCATCGTAGGACCATTGGGTCGGCGGCATGGCGTTGACCGCCAGTTGCCCCGCGCCCTGGTAGACGGCATTGAGAATGCCTTGCTTGTTCACTGCCATGTCCAGCGCCTGGCGTACTTCGAGCTGGTCGAATGGCTTGTGGCGCACGTTGTAGGCAATGTAGCCGAGGTTGAAACCCGGCTTCTCGATCAGTTGCAGGGCCGGGTCGTTCTTCAGTGCGGTCACATCGGCAGGGCGCGGGTGCAAGGTGATCTGGCACTCGCCGGCCTTGAGTTTCTGCACGCGCACCGAGGCGTCGGTGTTGATGGCGAAAATCAGGTTGTCGAGCTTGACCCGGCTCGGGTCCCAGTAATGCTTGTTACCGGTGTAACGGATGTTCGAGTCTTTCTGGTAGCTCTTGAACACGAACGGCCCGGTGCCGATCGGCTTCTGGTTGATGTCGCTCGGCTTGCCTTCGGCCAGCAGCTTGTCGGCGTACTCGGCCGAAAGGATGGCGGCGAAGCTCATGGCGATGTTCTGGATGAACGCGGCGTCCACGCTATTGAGCGTAAAGACTACGGTCAGCGGCCCGGTCTTTTCGACCTTGGCGATGTTCTTGTTCAGGCTCATGCCGTTGAAGTACGGAAACTCTGTCGGATAGGCCTTACGGAAAGGTTGTTGCGGGTCGAGCATGCGATTGAAGGTGAACAGCACGTCATCGGCGTTGAAGTCGCGGGTCGGCGTGAAGTACTTGGTGGTATGAAACTTCACCCCTTCGCGCAGGTGAAAGGTGTATTTGAGGCCGTCCTCGGAAATATCCCAGCTCGTGGCCAGGCCCGGTACGACATTGGTCGCGCCTTTTTCAAACTCTGCCAACCGGTTGTACAGCGGCTCGGCAGCGTCGTTGTCGGTCGCAGTGGTGTACTGCGCCGTGTCGAAACCGGCGGGACTGCCTTCGGAGCAGAACACCAGGCTGTTGTTGGCGGCCTGGCTGATGGAAGTGGCGGCCAACAGGCCGGTGCCCAGCAATGCGGATAAAACCAAGGTATGGCGCATAACGCTCCCTTTTCTCTCAAAGTGTTGTCAATGAGCCGCCGTCCCGTACGCAGACGTAGAGGCATCACTGATTTCAAGCCATGCACGCAGCAGTAACCGATGACCCACGCATGCACTGGTCGGATCCCGACGGTATGAGCCACGGGTCCGGCAGTAAATGCGTAGAGTCCTAAAGACTCGTAGGAAATGGCAACGCGTCCTCGCCCGATGCTGTAGTCAGCTGCGGATTTGGATGTAGGCGAATTCCTGCTTTCTCGGTAGATAAAGCAACGGCGACGTCAGAAACGTCGCCGTTGCAAAACCTTATTTGCTGACGCTGACGCCGTAGAAGGAGTTCAAGCCAAATGGGCTGATCTTGAAGTCCTGCACGTTGGCGCGCATGGGTTGGAACACCGTCGAGTGAGCGATAGGTGTCATCGGCACAGCATCCTTGAGGACGTGTTGCGCCTGCTTGTACAGTTCGGTGCGTTTGCCTTGGTCCGAAGTGCGCTTGGCCTGCTTGACGATGTCGTCAAACTTCTTGTCGCACCATTTGGAGAAGTTGTTGCCTTCCAGCGAGTCGCAGCCGAACAGCACGTTCAGCCAGTTGTCCGGATCACCATTGTCACCGCTCCAGCCAATCAGCATCGCCTGGTTCTCGCCACCTTTGGAGCGCTTGATGTACTCGCCCCACTCGTAGCTCTGGATCTTGACCTTGAGGCCGATCTTGGACCAGTCGGACTGCAGCATTTCTGCCATCAGTTTGGCGTTCGGGTTGTATGGACGCTGTACCGGCATCGCCCACAGAACGATCTCGGTGCCCTCTTTCACGCCGGCTTCCTTGAGCAGCTCTTTGGCTTTCTCAGGGTTGTACGGCGCATCCTTGATGGTGGTGTCGTAGGACCACTGGGTCGGCGGCATGGCGTTGACGGCCAGTTGACCGGCGCCCTGGTACACGGAGTCGATGATCTGTTGCTTGTTGACCGCCATGTCCATTGCCTGACGCACCTTCAGGTCGGCCAACGGGTTCGCATCCGTTTGCCCCTTGACCTTTGGCATCACGTTGTAGGCGATGTAGCCCAGGTTGAAACCGGCCTGGTCAGGCAGTTTCAGGTCCTTGTCTTCCTTGAGCGCCTTCAGGTCGGCCGGACGAGGGAACAGGGTGACCTGGCACTCGTTCTTCTTCAGCTTCTGGATACGTACCGACGGGTCGGTGGTGATGGCGAAGATCAGGTTGTCGATCTTCACGTCGTCAGGCTTCCAGTAGTCCTTGTTCCCGGTGTAGCGGATGTTGGAGTCTTTCTGGTAGCTCTTGAACACGAACGGGCCGGTGCCGATCGGCTTCTGGTTGATGTCGGCGGTCTTGCCTTCCTTGAGCAGCTGGGCAGCGTACTCGGCGGACTGGATCGAGGCGAAGCTCATGGCCATGTTCTGGATGAACGCGGCATCAACGTCTTTGAGGGTGAACTTGACCGTGTGGTCGTCGACTCTATCGATCTTGGTGATGTTGGTATCCATCCCCATGTCGGTGAAGTACGGGAATTCGGTCGGGTACGCTTTGCGGAACGGGTCATCCTTGTTAATCATGCGATTAAAGGTGAACAGTACGTCGTCGGCGTTGAACTCACGAGTCGGCTTGAAATACGGGGTAGTGTGGAACTTGACGCCTTCACGCAGGTGGAAGGTGTAGCTCAGGCCGTCATCGGAGATGTCCCACTTGGTCGCCAGCCCAGGAATAACGGCGGTGCCGCCGCGCTCGAACTGGGTGAGGCGGTTGAACATGGTTTCTGCTGAGGCGTCGAAGTCGGTTCCGGTGGTGTATTGACCTGGATCGAAACCGGCCGGGCTCCCTTCGGAGCAGAACACCAGGTTAGTCGCTGCTTGGGCGAACGGTGCGCTGGCTAGCAAGCTTGCGCCAACTAAAAACGGAATGACCGCGTGTTTAAGCATGGTGGCCTCATGATTTGTTGTCATTTTTGGAATTAGAGGACGACCTCGTGAGTCGTGCCTGCGGATACTTATGCAGGGGCCATACCCAATGCAAGATCCAGAGTGACTACAAGCCTTAAACGGTGGTACGAACGTACCTTAATGTCGCATTTGTATAAATTCTGCCGCATTTAACCGTTTGCGCGGCATTTTTACGGTGCAAACGACGCACTTTCACGGTGCGTCCTGAGCGCTGGGTGCTCCCGATCAGGGCGGGGTGTTACTTATTTATACCCCGTTTTGTGCGGTGGGTATGGCGTGAATAAGAGTGGTTATTGTTGCACCGATAGTGGCCAATCAATCTCAGTTGCACCCGGTGCAACTACCGGCTTTTCCCGGTGGACTCTCCAGTTATAGCTCATGCCTGAAAACTACCCCAAAAAAAACGGCGATCATCTGAGTGATCGCCGTTTTTTGTTCAGGGGCTACCGAATCAAGGCATCAGCACTTCAATCGAACCATCGGCGGTCATGCTGACCTGGCTGGTGCCGGCTTCAACATCCGGCGTCACTGGTGCGGCGTCCATGGCGGCGGCTTTCATCATCATCGGCGCGCGCAGGTAAGGTTGTGGATAACCGTTGCTGTTGAGGTTCAGGTTGACGATTTTGTAGCTCTTGCCGCCCAGAGCATCAGTCGCAAGCTGGGCGCGGGCCTTGAAGGCGGTCACGGCGTCCTTGAGCAGGGCGTCTTCGCTGGCCTTGCGGGTCGGGGTGGCGATGGCGAAGTCCATGCCGCCCATTTTCAGGTCGGTGAGCAGTTCGCCGGTCAGCTTCGACAGCACCGCGAAGTCCGAGCTTTCCAGGCGCAATTCGGCACGCTCGCGCCAGCCGGTGATTTTCTGGCCCTTGGTGTCGTAGATCGGGTAGCTGTTGCGGCTGCCCTGACGCAGGGTGATGTCCTTGACTTGCTTGGCCCGGGCCAGCGCCTTGTTCAAGGTGGTGCTGACGTCGGCGGCGAGTTTGGCCGGGTCGGTGTTCTGTTCTTCGGTGTAAAGGGTCACGATCATCAGGTCGCGGGCCACTTCCTGACTGACTTCGGCACGCAGGGAAATCTGGTTGTAATGTAGCTCGTCGGCGGCCAGGGCCGGGAGGCTGGCGACGGTGCCAACGCTCAGGGCGAGGAGGGCGGCGCTGCGGCGGAATGTGTGCATGAAGGCTCCTTGAAAGGTGCGCAGGGGTATGGTCCGGGCCTGCGTGAAACCATCAGACTCTAGCTTTTATGCTCCGGTTCGCACAGTTACAACTTCTATACAGATGCATGGCTGCTGCTCGCTGTTTGTAGGAGCTGGCTTGCCAGCGATGGAGTCGCGGGCGCCGCGTTTATCCTGAATGCGCGCGTTATTGTTAACGTCCATCGCTGGCAAGCCAGCTCCTACATGTGGCCGTTTGCCGCACTTTTGCCTGTCAGCCCCCGCGCTTGGTTATACTCCCTGCGATCCGCCTGGAGCGCTCATCAGGAGAGCTCATGCTCGCCCCCGTTCAAATCACTTCCGCCACTCGCCAGAACCTCTGGCGGCTGACGTTCATCCGCACGTTGGTGCTGGCCGCCCAGGCCGGTTCCGTTGGCCTGGCCTACTGGCTCGAATTGCTGCCGCTGCCCTGGTTTCAACTGGCTGCGACCCTCGGTTGTTCAATGCTGCTGTGCGTGTTCACGGCCATTCGCCTGCGCACCTCGTGGCCGGTGACCGAGCTCGAATACGCCGTGCAACTGGCCTGCGACCTGTTTATCCACAGTGCGCTGCTGTATTTCTCCGGTGGCTCGACCAACCCCTTCGTCTCCTATTACCTGGTGCCGCTGACCATCGCTGCGGTGACGTTGCCATGGCGTTATTCGGTGATCCTGTCGGGTATCGCGCTGACGATGTACACGCTGTTGCTGGCGCAGTTCTACCCGCTGCAAACCTTCCCGATCGCTCGGGAAAACCTGCAGGTGTACGGGATGTGGTTGAGCTTTGCCCTTGCCGCCGCAGTGATCACCTTCTTCGCCGCACGCATGGCCGAAGAGCTGCGTCGCCAGGAAGAGTTGCGCGCCATTCGTCGCGAAGAAGGCCTGCGCGATCAGCAACTGCTGGCCGTCGCCACCCAAGCCGCCGGTGCGGCCCATGAGCTGGGCACGCCGCTGGCGACCATGAGTGTGCTACTCAAGGAAATGCGTCAGGATCATCATGATCCGATGTTGCAGGACGACCTGAGCGTGCTGCAGGATCAGGTCAAACTGTGCAAGCAAACCTTGCAGCAACTGGTGCGCGCCGCCGAGGCCAATCGCCGGTTGGCGGTGGAGATGCAGGACGTCACCGATTGGCTTGATGAAGCCCTCAATCGCTGGCACCTGATGCGCCCGGAAGCCAGTTATCGCTTCCAGCGCCTTGGCCAGGGCGCAGTACCGCGCATGGCGCCGCCGCCAGACCTGACCCAGGCTTTGCTGAATCTGTTGAACAACGCTGCCGATGCCTGCCCCGAAGGGCTGCAAGTGACGCTGGACTGGGATTGGGAAAACCTCACCATCAGCATTCGTGACCATGGCGCCGGTGTGCCGCTGGCCATCGCCGAGCAAATCGGCAAGCCGTTTTTTACCACCAAGGGCAAAGGCTTCGGCCTGGGCCTGTTTTTGAGCAAGGCCAGCGTGACACGCGCCGGCGGCTCAGTGAAACTCTACAGTCATGAGGAAGGTGGCACGCTCACCGAGCTGCGCCTGCCCCGTGTCGCCCGAGGAGACGAACATGAGTGAAGAGATCCAAGTCGAAGGCGAAGAACTGCCGCATTTGTTGCTGGTCGATGACGACGCCACATTCACCCGCGTCATGGCCCGCGCCATGGCCCGCCGCGGTTTTCGCGTCAGCACTGCCGGTTCCGCCGAGGAAGGCCTGGAGCTGGCCAAGGCCGATCTGCCGGATTACGCCGCCCTGGACCTGAAGATGGACGGCGATTCCGGCCTGGTGCTGCTGCCCAAATTGCTGGAAATGGACCCGGAAATGCGCGTGGTGATCCTCACCGGTTACTCGAGCATCGCCACCGCCGTCGAGGCGATCAAGCGTGGTGCCTGCAACTACCTGTGCAAGCCGGCGGACGCCGACGACGTGCTGGCGGCGCTGTTGTCCGAACACGCCGACCTCGACAGCCTGGTACCGGAAAACCCGATGTCCGTGGACCGCCTGCAGTGGGAGCACATCCAGCGCGTGCTGACCGAGCACGAAGGCAACATCTCCGCCACGGCCCGTGCCTTGGGCATGCACCGCCGCACCCTGCAGCGCAAACTGCAGAAGCGTCCCGTTCGTCGCTGAACCTGCGCTGAACGAATGCGGGCCGTATCTCGCGACAAACCGAACCGATCATCTATGATCGGTTCGTGTGCGTACTTTTCTTTATCGAGCCTTATCCATGAATCAGAACGCTGAGTATTCCGCGGTCAACGACGCCGTGCGCGGGCAGTTTTTTCGCAAAGTGTGGGCGATGATCACGCCTTACTGGCGCAGTGAAGAGAAGGTCAAGGCCTGGACGCTGCTGATCGCGGTGATTGCGCTGTCGCTGATCAGCGTGGGGATCTCGGTGTGGTTCAACACCTGGTACAAGGACTTCTACAACGCCCTGCAAAAGAAGGACGAGGCCGCGTTCTGGCAACTGATCCTGTACTTCTGCGCGATTGCGGCGGTGGCGATCGTCGGCGCGGTGTACCGGCTGTACCTGACGCAGATGCTGACGATCCGCTGGCGGGCATGGCTCACCGAAAAGCACTTTGCACGCTGGCTCGCCGACAAGAATTACTACCAGCTGGAGCAGGGCGGTTACACCGATAACCCGGACCAGCGGATTTCCGAAGACCTCAATAACTTCACCTCCAACACCCTTGAACTGGGTATCGGGCTGCTGCGCAATATCGTCAGCCTGGTGTCGTTCTCGATCATTCTGTGGGGCGTGTCGGGCAGCATTGAAGTATTCGGCATCACCATTCCCGGCTACATGTTCTGGTGCGTGCTGGTTTACGCGGTGGTCGGTAGCTGGTTGACGCATTTGATCGGTCGTCGCCTGATCGGCCTGAACAACCAGCAGCAACGCTTCGAAGCCGACCTGCGTTTCTCCATGGTACGAATTCGCGAGAATGCCGAAAGCATCGCGTTGTACAACGGCGAGCCGAACGAAAATCGTCGGTTGAGCAGCCGCTTCGGGATGGTCTGGCATAACTTCTGGGACATCATGAAAGTGTCCAAGCGCCTGACGTTCTTCACCGCCGGTTACAGTCAGGCCGCCATCATCTTCCCCTTCATGGTTGCCGCCCCACGTTACCTCTCCGGCAAGATCGAACTGGGCGAACTGATGCAAATCAGCTCGGCATTCGGCAACGTGCAGGAAAGCTTCAGCTGGTTTATCAGTGCGTACCAGAGCCTCGCTTCCTGGCGCGCCACCTGCGATCGTCTGCTGAGTTTCCATCAGGCCATGCGTGACAACGAAGAGCGTGCGCCGGCCATCGACGTACAGAATTCGGGCTCGATGCTGAAGGTGCACAACCTCGGCCTCGACCTGGCTGAAGGTCGTCACCTGCTGACCAACGCCGACATGACCGTGAAGGAGGGCGAGCGTGTGATGCTCAGCGGTCGCTCCGGCAGCGGCAAGTCGACCCTGCTGCGGGCGATGGGGCATCTGTGGCCGGCCGGTCACGGCAGCATTCGCCTGCCATCGGCGCGCTACCTGTTCCTGCCGCAAAAACCGTATTTGCCGATTGGCACCCTGCGCGATGTCCTGAGTTATCCACAGCCCGGCGATACCTATCCGAACGAGCGCTACGCGCAGGTGCTGGAAACCTGCCGCTTGCCACACCTGATTGCCCGTCTCGACGAAGCCAACCACTGGCAGCGCATGTTGTCGCCAGGTGAGCAGCAGCGCCTGGCCTTTGCCCGTGCGCTGCTTTATGCACCGCAATGGCTGTATATGGACGAAGCGACCTCGGCGATGGACGAAGAGGATGAAGCGTCGTTGTACCAGGCGCTGATCGATGAGTTGCCGGGGCTGAGCATTGTCAGCGTCGGCCATCGCAGCAGCCTGAAGCGCTTCCACCCGCGGCACATTCGTATCGAGAATGGCCATCTGGTGGACCAGGCTGTGACTGCATAAACATCCCGGTTCCTTGTAGGAGCGAGCTTGCTCGCGATGGACTTGAACGCGCCGTGCTTATTCAGAAAACACGCGTTATCGTTAGCCTCCATCGTCGGAGCGCCGCCCGGAGCAAGCTCGCTCCTACAAGGGTGAGGTGATCGTACAACCGCGTTGCGCTATGATGCGCTTTCAGCCGCCGAATTTTTCGAGACAGATGTTCACCATGGAAATCCCGAACGACGCACCACGCCTCCCACGCAAGCGCCGCAGCCTCGCTCAGGAACTGGTGACGGTGCTGTCCGAGCAGATCCGCGACGGCCATCTCAAGCGTGGCGATAAGTTGCCCACCGAGTCGGCCATCATGGATGCCCATGGCGTCAGCCGCACGGTGGTGCGCGAGGCGATTTCCCGTTTGCAGGCGGCAGGGCAAGTGGAGACCCGCCACGGTATCGGCACCTTCGTGCTCGACACGCCGAGCCCGAGCGGGTTCCGTATCGACCCGGCGACCGTGGTGACCTTGCGCGATGTACTGGCGATCCTCGAACTGCGTATCAGCCTGGAAGTGGAGTCTGCCGGGCTGGCGGCGCAACGTCGCAGTCCGGAACAGTTGGCCAACATGCGCGCCGCCCTTGATGCGTTGAATGAAAGTGCCGCTCACGCCAGTGACGCCGTGGCTTCGGATTTCGCCTTCCACCTCGAAATCGCGCTGTCCACAGGCAACCGCTACTTCACCGACATCATGACCCACCTGGGCACCAGCATCATTCCACGCACACGGCTGAATTCCGCGCGCCTGGCCCATGACGACCAGCAGCACTACATGAGTCGCCTGAGCCGTGAGCATGAGGAAATCTACGACGCCATTGCCCGCCAGGATTCCGATGCGGCCCGTGCCGCCATGCGTTTGCACCTGACCAACAGCCGTGAGCGGTTGCGTCATGCCCATGAAGAGGCTGAGGCGCAGCGGGTCTGAGACCAGCTGGTGCGAACTACGGTTCTATGCGCAAGGAAAGAGGAGATGAACTGGCCACCAAATTGGATTCCCCACTGGTTTGGTAGCGCAGCGTCACTGTTTTTTTCAGATATTTCTCCAAGGCTGTCTTGGGCACGTCCAGCCTGAGGTCCTGTTTTCTTTCCACGTCTTCAGTTTCATCATTCCATTCTCCGGCCTGGACCTTGGCGCCGCACCAGTCGGGAGTTTCTTCGTTCTCCCCCAATGCAGCCCAGATGTCGTCCAGCGGGGAAATCGTAGCCGAATTCGGGATGAGGACTTTTAATGAGTCCTTCAGTTTCGATAGCTCTACAACGTTACTGGTGAATCCTTCAAGCGTGGGGGCTGAAAGTGTCATGATGAGTCTCCCTGGGTTTGAGGTATCTGGCTGAAGCCGGGTCTCGCAGGACCCTTATCCCTCTCGGTCACCTCATTCGAAACTGTTAGAAATATCAGTTGCGACGAGCGGTTCGGTGGCGATTTCCCTCTGTCCAACTACGGCTTACGACAACGTATGACTTGGATTGACGGATCGTTTTCGGCTCGATGCCATAAAGACTGCTGAAAATTTTTCTTTCGAATCGTCCTCGAATACCCTTTGAATCCCTTGTGCTCTGGGCTTTCTTTGCCGCCGTGGATCTTTCTTTTTTACACAAAAACCGCACTGGCGATGAAATGCAGTTGACGGTTGTATTTTAAGTTGTACGATGACCTACAACCTCAGCGCGAGCTGAACGGTTTTCTCACACAACGTCGCTATCCAGGGTGTTCGAATAATGAATCCACAAGAACTGAAGTCCATCCTCTCTGCCGGTCTGCTGTCTTTCCCGGTCACCGATTTCAATGCTCAGGGCGACTTCAATCGCGCGGGTTACATCAAGCGTCTGGAATGGCTGGCCCCATACGGAGCCTCGGCGCTGTTTGCCGCGGGTGGCACCGGTGAGTTCTTCTCTCTGGCGGCCAGCGAGTATTCGGAAATCATCAAGACTGCCGTCGACACCTGTGCCACCAGCGTGCCAATCCTGGCCGGTGTGGGCGGTTCGACCCGCCAGGCCATCGAATACGCACAGGAAGCCGAGCGTCTGGGCGCCAAAGGCCTGCTGCTGCTGCCGCACTACCTGACCGAAGCCAGCCAGGACGGCGTTGCCGCCCACGTTGAAGCCGTGTGCAAATCGGTCAACATCGGCGTGGTGGTCTACAACCGTAACGTCTGCCGCCTGACCGCGCCGCTGCTGGAACGTCTGGCCGAGCGCTGCCCGAACCTGATCGGCTACAAGGATGGCCTGGGTGATATCGAGTTGATGGTGTCGATCCGTCGCCGCCTCGGTGATCGCTTCAGCTACCTGGGTGGCTTGCCGACCGCCGAAGTCTACGCCGCGGCCTACAAGGCGTTGGGCGTGCCGGTCTACTCCTCGGCGGTGTTCAACTTCATCCCGAAAACCGCGATGGATTTCTACCACGCCATCGCTCGTGAAGATCACGCCACCGTCGGCAAGATCATCGACGACTTCTTCCTGCCGTACCTGGACATCCGTAACCGCAAGGCCGGTTATGCCGTGAGCATCGTCAAGGCCGGGGCAAAAATTGCCGGTTACGACGCAGGTCCTGTGCGTGCACCGCTGACCGATCTGACCGGCGAAGAGTACGAAATGCTCGCCGCGCTGATCGACAAGCAGGGCGCGCAGTAACACATCCGATTAAGTAAGGCCGCTGAGCAATCAGCGGCCTTTTGCGTGAGGAGACCTTCAAGTGGCTGATTCAAAGCGTTTTGATAACTACATCAACGGCGAATGGGTTGCCGGTGGCGACTATTCGACCAACATCAACCCGTCCGAACTGAGCGATGCCATCGGCGACTACGCCAAGGCTGATCTGGCCCAGGTCCGCGCCGCCATCGATGCCGCCCGTGCTGCGTTCCCGGCCTGGTCGGTGTCGGGCATTCAGGCTCGTCACGATTCCCTGGACAAAGTCGGTACTGAGATCCTCGCCCGTCGCGAAGAGCTCGGCACCCTGCTGGCCCGGGAAGAGGGCAAGACCCTGCCTGAAGCCATCGGCGAAGTGACCCGCGCCGGTAATATCTTCAAGTTCTTCGCCGGCGAATGCCTGCGCCTGTCTGGCGACTACCTGCCGTCGGTGCGTCCGGGCGTCAACGTTGAAGTCACTCGCGAAGCCTTGGGCGTGGTCGGTCTGATCACCCCGTGGAACTTCCCGATTGCCATTCCTGCGTGGAAAGTCGCCCCGGCCCTGGCCTACGGCAACTGCGTCGTGCTGAAACCCGCGGACCTGGTTCCGGGTTGCGCCTGGGCCCTGGCTGAAATCATCTCCCGCGCAGGCTTCCCGGCCGGTGTGTTCAACCTGGTGATGGGCAGCGGTCGTGTGGTGGGCGATGCACTGGTCCACAGCCCGAAAGTCGACGGCATCAGCTTCACAGGTTCCGTGGGCGTCGGTCGTCAGATCGCCGTCAGCTGTGTATCGCGCCAGGCCAAGGTCCAGCTGGAAATGGGCGGCAAGAACCCGCAGATCATTCTCGACGACGCCGACCTCAAGCAAGCGGTCGAATTGTCGGTACAGAGCGCGTTCTACTCCACCGGCCAGCGTTGCACCGCTTCCAGCCGCTTTATCGTCACCGCTGGCATCCACGACCAGTTCGTCGAAGCCATGGCCGAGCGCATGAAGTCGATCAAGGTCGGCCATGCGCTGAAAGCCGGCACCGACATTGGTCCGGTGGTTTCCCAGGCTCAGCTTGAACAGGACATGAAGTACATCGACATCGGCCAGTCCGAAGGTGCGCGTCTGGTCAGCGGCGGTGGTCTGGTGACGTGCGACACCGAGGGCTACTTCCTCGCGCCAACCCTGTTTGCCGACAGCGAAGCTTCGATGCGCATCAGCCAGGAAGAGATCTTCGGCCCGGTGGCCAACATCGTTCGCGTCGCCGATTACGAAGCCGCGCTGGCCATGGCCAACGACACCGAGTTCGGGCTGTCGGCGGGCATTGCCACCACCTCGCTGAAGTACGCCAACCATTTCAAACGCCACTCCCAGGCCGGGATGGTGATGGTCAACCTGCCGACCGCCGGTGTGGATTACCACGTTCCGTTCGGTGGGCGGAAAGGTTCATCCTATGGATCACGTGAGCAAGGTCGCTATGCGCAAGAGTTCTACACGGTCGTGAAGACCAGTTACATCGGCTCGTAACGCAACACCCCTGTAGGAGCGAGCTTGCTCGCGATGGTCTTGAGGTCGCGGCGGTAAACCTGATGCCCCGCGTCATCGTTGACCACCATCGCGAGCAGAGCTCGCTCCTACAGGGGACACAAAAGATTCACCCGCGCATAAAAATAATCAGTGGGAGTACATCTACATGCAATCGACCAAGCCGACTCACGTCCGCTATTTGATCCTGCTCATGCTGTTTCTGGTGACCACGATCAACTACGCCGACCGCGCTACCATCGCAATCGCCGGCTCCAGCCTGCAGAAAGACCTGGGCATTGATGCCGTTACCCTCGGCTACATCTTCTCCGCATTCGGTTGGGCTTACGTGGCCGGGCAAATCCCCGGTGGCTGGCTGCTGGACCGTTTCGGTTCGAAAAAAATCTACGCACTGAGCATCTTCACCTGGTCGCTGTTCACCGTGCTGCAGGGTTATGTCGGCGAGTTCGGCATGTCCACCGCAGTGGTTGCGCTGTTCATGCTGCGCTTTTTGGTGGGCCTGGCCGAAGCGCCATCCTTCCCCGGCAACGCGCGCATCGTGGCGGCCTGGTTCCCGACCGCTGAACGCGGCACTGCCTCGGCGATCTTCAACTCGGCGCAGTACTTCGCCACCGTGCTGTTCGCACCGCTGATGGGCTGGATCGTCTTCACCTTCGGCTGGCAGCACGTGTTCATTGTCATGGGCGTGATCGGCATTGTGTTCTCGCTGATCTGGCTGAAAGTTATCCACAGCCCGCGCCAACACCCGATGATCAACGATGCCGAGTTCAAGCACATCGCCGACAATGGTGGCATGGTCGACATGGATCAGGACAAGGCCAAAGGTTCGGCCAAACGCAGCGAAGGTCCGAAATGGGACTACGTGCGCCAGTTGCTGACCAACCGCATGATGCTGGGCGTGTACCTGAGCCAGTACTGCATCAACGCCATCACTTATTTCTTCCTGACCTGGTTCCCGGTGTACCTGGTGCAGGAACGCGGCATGACCATTCTCAAGGCCGGTTTTATCGCCTCCTTGCCGGCGATCTGCGGCTTCATCGGTGGTGTGCTCGGCGGGGTGATTTCCGATTACCTGCTGCGCAAAGGCCATTCCCTGACATTCGCCCGCAAAGCGCCGATCATTGCCGGCCTGCTGGTTTCCAGCAGCATTGTGGCTTGCAACTATGTGGACATCGAATGGATGGTCGTGGGCTTCATGGCTCTGGCGTTCTTCGGCAAAGGCGTGGGCGCGCTGGGCTGGGCCGTGGTCTCCGACACCTCGCCGAAGCAGATCGCCGGTCTGAGTGGCGGCCTGTTCAACATGTTCGGCAACATCGCCTCGATCACTACCCCGATCGTCATCGGCTACATCATCAGCTCCACCGGTTCGTTCAAGTGGGCGCTGGTGTTCGTCGGTTGCAACGCTTTGGTCGCGGTGTTCAGCTATCTGGTCATCGTGGGCCCGATCAAACGCGTGGTGCTCAAAGAGCCACCAGCGAACGGTACTGAAGCCCCTGGCAAATTGTCTCAAGCGCATTCCTGAGGAGCGGCGTCATGCAGTTGATTGAACATTCCGACTCGCCGCGCTACATCCGCCTGCACGAGCGGGATAACGTAGTGATCGTGGTCAATGATCAGGGTGTACCGGCCGGCACCGAGTTTGCGGACGGCCTGGTTACCGTGGATTTCGTGCCGCAGAGCCACAAGGTCACCCTGGAAGACATTCCCGAAGGTGGCGAGGTGATTCGTTACGGCCAGGTCATTGGCTATGCCTTGCAGCCGATTCCCCGCGGCAGTTGGGTCAAGGAAGATCAACTGCGCATGCCGACCGCGCCACCGCTGGACAGCCTGCCGCTGTCCACCGACGTGCCGGCCGCGCAGGCACCGCTGGAAGGCTTCACCTTCGAGGGTTATCGCAACGCCGACGGCACCGTCGGCACGCGCAACATTCTGGGCATCACTACCACGGTGCAGTGCGTGACCGGGGTGCTGGATCATGCGGTAAAACGCATCAAGGATGAGTTGCTGCCCAAGTACCCGCACGTCGATGACGTGGTGGCGCTGACCCACAGCTACGGCTGTGGCGTGGCGATCACCGCCACCGACGCGTACATCCCGATCCGCACCGTGCGCAACTTGGCGCGCAACCCCAATCTGGGTGGCGAAGCCTTGGTGATCAGCCTGGGCTGCGAGAAGTTGCAGGCCGGGCAAGTCATGCACGACAACGACAGTTCGGTGGATCTCAGCGAGCCTTGGTTGTACCGCTTGCAGGACTCCAGCCACGGCTTCACCGAGATGATCGAGCAGATCCTGGCGCTGGCCGAGACGCGCTTGAAGAAGCTCGATCAACGTCGTCGGGAAACCGTGCCGGCGTCCGAGCTGATCCTCGGCATGCAATGCGGCGGCAGTGATGCGTTCTCCGGCATCACCGCCAACCCGGCGCTCGGTTATGCCTCGGACCTGCTGCTGCGGGCCGGTGCGACGGTGATGTTTTCTGAAGTCACCGAAGTGCGCGATGCCATTTACCTGCTGACCTCCCGCGCGGAAAATCAGGACGTCGCCCAGGAACTGGTGCGGGAAATGGACTGGTACGACCGCTACCTGGCCAAGGGCGAGGCGGATCGCAGTGCCAACACCACGCCTGGCAACAAGAAGGGCGGGTTGTCGAACATTGTCGAGAAGTCCCTGGGCTCGATCGTCAAGTCCGGCAGCAGCGCGATCAACGGCGTGCTTGGCCCTGGCGAGCGTTTCAAGAAAAAAGGCCTGATCTTCTGTGCGACCCCGGCCAGCGATTTTGTCTGCGGGACCTTGCAGTTGGCGGCAGGGATGAACCTGCACGTGTTCACCACCGGTCGCGGCACGCCTTACGGGTTGGCCATGGCGCCGGTGGTGAAGGTGTCCACCCGGACCGAACTGGCGCAACGCTGGCCGGACCTGATCGACATCGACGCCGGGCGCATTGCCACCGGCCGTGCATCGATCGAGGAGCTGGGCTGGGAGTTGTTCCACTACTACCTGGACGTGGCCAGCGGCAAGAAACAGACCTGGGCCGAGCAGCACAAGCTGCATAACGACATCACTCTGTTCAACCCGGCGCCGATCACTTAAGACTGTGGCGAGGGAGCTTGCTCCCGCTGGACTGCGTAGCAGTCCCATCTTTTGGGGCCGCTTCGCGACCCAGCGGGAGCAAGCTCCCTCGCCACATGTGTTTCATTGCCCGTTCAAGAGGGCGATCTAGCAGGCGCCGATGTGTCCAGTGGCTTATCATTAGCTAACTAACGACACCCACCCCAAGGTTACCCCCGGCATGCTGGCAATTTTCCTCGAAACCCTGAACATCACCGCGCCGGTGTTTGCCATGCTGTTTCTGGGTGTGCTGCTCAAGCGCATCGACTGGATCAACGACAACTTCATCCACACCGCGTCGGCCCTGGTGTTCAACGTCACCATGCCGGCGTTGCTGTTTCTGGGCATCTTGCATGCCGACCTGCACGCGGCGTTGCAGCCGGCGCTGCTGATCTATTTCTCCCTCGCGACCCTGGTGTGTTTTGCCATCGCCTGGGGATGGGCGATCTGGAAGTGCCCGCGGGAAGATCGGGGGATCTACACCCAGGGTGCCTTTCGCGGTAACAACGGGGTCATCGGCCTGGCGCTGGCGGCAAGCATGTACGGTGATTACGGGATTTCCCTCGGGGCGATCCTCGCGGCGCTGGTGATCCTGTTCTACAACACCCTCTCGACCATCGTGCTGGCGGTGTACAGCCCGGTGATCAAGTCCGATCCGTGGAGCATCTGCAAAAGCGTGTTCAGCAACCCGCTGATCATCAGCGTGATTGCGGCCGCCCCGTTCGCCTATTTCCAGATCGGCTTGCCCGGCTGGCTGGAGACCTCCGGCCGGTACCTGGCGCAAACCACCTTGCCGCTGGCGCTGATCTGCATCGGCGGCACGCTGTCCCTGGCGGCACTGCGAAAAAGCGGCAACATGGCGCTGAGTTCAAGCCTGGTGAAGATGATCGGCTTGCCGGTACTGGCGACACTGGGGGCGTGGTTGTGGGGCTTTCGTGGGGCGGAGTTGGGGATTCTGTTCCTGTACTTCGGCAGCCCGACCGCCGCTGCCAGTTTCGTCATGGCCCGGGCGGCAGACGGCAATCACGAGTTGGCGGCGGCGATTATCGTGATCACCACGCTGATGGCGGCGGTCACCACCAATATCGGGATCTTCTTTTTGCAGTGGGGTGGGTGGATCTAGCCTGACTCAGGCAGTGTTCTTTAGAACCATTCGCGAGCAGGCTCGCTCCCACATTTGGAATGCATTCCCCTGTGGGAGCGAGCCCGCTCGCGAAAGCGTCAGATCAGTCACTCTGGCTTCTGGTAACTGTCGATCACTTCCTGCGCCGCCCTGAACGCATCGATCGCCGCCGGCACGCCGGCATACACCGCGCAATGTAGCAGCGCCTCGCGAATCTCATCCACAGTGCAGCCGTTGTTCAGCGCACCGCGCACGTGACCTTTCAACTCCTGCGGGCACTTCAGTGCAGTCAGGGCGGCAAGAGTGATCAGGCTGCGGGTCTTCAGCGGCAGGCCTTCGCGATTCCACACACCGCCCCAGGCGTGTTCATTGACGAAATCCTGCAGCGGCTGGGTGAATTCGGTGGCATTGCCCAGTGCGCGGTCGACGAAGGCGTCGCCCATCACTTGGCGGCGGACTTCAACGCCGGTTTTTTTATTCTCGGTCATGGGACTTCCTTCTTATGGTGTTGGCGATGCCAGGCGCGTAGCGACGTGAACAGCAAAAACGCCACCAATGCCGGCAGGACGAAAAACAGCATCAAGTGTTCCAGCTTGCCGGCCAGTGGCATGCCGGTGGTGAACGACACCACGTGCAGCCCATACGCCAGGTACAAACCCAGAAACAGCAGGCCTTCGGCGCGAGTCACCCGGTAACCGGAATAGAATACCGGCAGGCACAGCGCCGCGACGCCTAGCATCACCGGCAGGTCGAAATCCAGGGCGTTGGGTGACACCGACAGCGGCGACGGCGCCACCAGCGCGGTAAAGCCGAGTACGCCCAGGAGGTTAAACAGGTTGCTGCCAATCACGTTGCCCACGGCAATCTCGCGCTCACCGCGCATTGCCGCGATCAACGAAGTGGCCAGCTCAGGCAGTGATGTGCTGACGGCGACGATGGTCAGGCCGATGATCCGCTCCGACAACCCAAGATCGGTGGCGACCGCAACCGCCGCACCCAGCAGCAAGTGCCCGGCGTACACCAGCATCGCCAGCCCGGCGATGATCATCAGCACGCTGCTCAGCCATGACGCTTGCACGTTGTGTTCATGGCTCGATACCGGGCGTGCCGAGTGTCGCGACTGGCGCAGCAACAACCCCAGGTAAATCGCCAGTGCCGTCAGCAACATCACGCCGTCGGCACGGGTCAGTTCTTCATTCCAGGCGAGTACGAACACCAATAGGCTGGCGCCGATCATCAACGGAATATCCAGGCGCACCAATTGCCGGGAAACCCGCAAAGGAATGATCAGCGCAGACAACCCGAGGGTGACGAGGATGTTGAAAATGCTGCTGCCGATCACGCTGCCGACGGCGATGTCGGCATTGTGCGCCAGGGTCGCTTGCAGGCTGATCGCCATCTGCGGTGCGCTGCTGCCGAGGGCGACGATGGTCAGGCCGATGATCAGTGGTCGTACGTGCAACCGCGCGGCGATGCGTACGGCGGCGCGCACCATCAATTCGGCGCCGACAATCAGCAGGAGCAACCCGCTGAGCAATTCGATCACGCTGATCAGGGGTAAATCGGCTAATCCGAAAATGGTCGGGGCTCCATCGGTCAGTCGTCGAGGGCTTGTACGCGAACCCGTGCGGTGCCGCTTTTGAGCATGCCCAGGCGTGCGGCAGCTTCATGAGACAGGTCGATCAGGCGGCCACGGGTGTGGGGCCCGCGATCATTGATGCGTACCACGCAGGATTTGTCGTTATTCAGATTGGTGACCTTCACCCGTGTACCAAAGGGTAGCTGGCGATGGGCGGCGGTCATGGAGTTCTTGTCGAAACGCTCGCCGTTGGCGGTGCGTTTGCCTTGGTGTTTGGCACCGTAATACGAAGCCACGCCGGTTTTGTCGTAGCCGTGCGGGTCGACGGTGTCGGTGCTGGCGCAACCGGCAAGGAGGGAGAGGAGGGCGCAGGCGCCGAACAGACGTTTCATTCAGGGTTTCCCGAAAAAATGTGGGATAGAGCCAATGTGGCGAGGGGGCTTGCCCCCGTTGGACTGCGCAGCAGTCCCAAAATTTCGAAACACGATTTGTCAGATGCAAATCGAATCCGGAAATTGGGGCCGCTTCGCGACCCAACGGGGCGATGCGGCGTTCCGACAAGCCCCCTCGCCACAAAAGCCCGCTCCCACAGGAGAATGGAGCCAGATTTTAGAGCTGGCTCCATTCTCATCAGCCTTCGAGCTTGCTTTTGAGCAGTTCGTTGACCTGTTGCGGGTTGGCCTTGCCTTTGGAGGCTTTCATGGCCTGACCGACGAAGAAGCCGAACATCTTGCCGCGCTTGGCTTCGTCTGCCGCGCGGTATTGTTCGACCTGCTCGGCGTTGGCCGCGAGCATTTCGTCCAGCACCGCCGAGATGGCGCCGGTATCGGTCACTTGCTTGAGGCCGCGCTTGTCGATGATTTCGTCCGCGCTGCCTTCGCCGTTGGCCATCGCTTCAAACACCACCTTGGCGATCTTGCCGGAGATGGTGTTGTCCTTGATGCGCAGCAGCATGCCGCCCAGAAGCTCGGCGGAAACCGGCGACTCTTCAATGTCCAGGCCTTGCTTGTTGAGCAGGCTGCCCAACTCGACCATCACCCAGTTCGCCGCCAGTTTGGCGTCGCCGCCGACGCTCGCGACTTTCTCGAAGTAATCGGCTTGTTCGCGACTGGTGGCCAGGACGCTGGCGTCGTAGACCGACAGACCGAATTGTTCCTGGAAGCGCTCGCGCTTCTGCGGCGGCAACTCCGGCAGGGTGGCGCGCACGTCGTCGAGGAACGAGTTCTCGATGACCACCGGCAGCAGGTCCGGATCGGGGAAGTAACGGTAGTCGTTGGCTTCCTCTTTGCTGCGCATCGGACGGGTTTCGTCCTTGTTCGGATCGTACAGGCGCGTTTGCTGGATCACCTTGCCACCGTCTTCGATCAGTTCGATCTGACGCTGGATTTCGCTGTTGATCGCCTTCTCGATGAAGCGGAACGAGTTGACGTTCTTGATCTCGCAGCGGGTGCCGAACTCGACCTGGCCTTTCGGACGGATCGACACGTTGCAGTCGCAACGCAGCGAGCCTTCGGCCATGTTGCCGTCGCAAATCCCCAGGTAACGCACCAGCGCGTGGACCGCCTTGACGTAAGCCACGGCTTCCTTGGCGCTGCGCATGTCCGGTTCGGAAACGATTTCCAGCAGCGGTGTGCCGGCACGGTTCAGGTCGATGCCGCTGGCGCCGCTGAATTCTTCGTGCAGGCTCTTGCCGGCGTCTTCTTCCAAGTGCGCGCGGGTGATGCCGACACGTTTGACCGTGCCGTCTTCGAGGGCGATGTCCAGGTGACCCTTGCCGACGATCGGCAATTCCATCTGGCTGATCTGATAGCCCTTGGGCAGGTCCGGGTAGAAATAGTTTTTACGGGCGAACACGTTGTGCTGGCCGATCTCGGCATCAATCGCCAGACCGAACATCACCGCCATGCGCACTGCTTCCTGGTTCAGCACCGGCAGCACGCCAGGCATGCCCAGATCGATCAGGCTGGCCTGGGTGTTCGGCTCGGAACCGAACGTGGTGGAACTACCGGAAAAGATTTTCGACCGGGTGGTGAGCTGGGTGTGAATCTCCAGCCCGATCACGACTTCCCATTGCATGTGTGTCTCCTCAGAAGCCGGTTGGGGTGCGGGTGTGCCAGTCAGTGTTGAGCTGATACTGGTGGGCAACGTTCAACAGGCGACCTTCCTGGAAATACGGAGCGAGCAACTGCACGCCGACCGGCAGACCGTCGACAAAACCTGCTGGCATGGACAAGCCCGGCAGACCCGCGAGGTTGGCGGTGATGGTGTAGACGTCTTCCAGGTACGCAGCGACCGGGTCGCTGTTCTTGGCGCCAAGCTTCCAGGCCGGGTTCGGCGTGGTTGGGCCGAGGATGATGTCGACCTCATTGAAGGCTGCCATGAAGTCGTTCTTGATCAAGCGACGAATCTTCTGCGCCTTCAGGTAATAGGCATCGTAGTAACCGGCCGACAGCGCGTAGGCACCAACCATGATCCGGCGCTGTACTTCCGGGCCGAAGCCTTCGCCACGGGAGCGCTTGTACAGGTCTTCGAGGTTTTTCGGATCTTCGCAGCGATAGCCGAAGCGCACGCCGTCGAAACGCGACAGGTTGGACGAGGCTTCCGCCGGGGCGATCACGTAGTACGCAGGAATCGCGTGCTGCATGTTCGGCAGACTGATTTCCTTGATCACGGCGCCGAGCTTTTCCAGCTCCTTGACGCTGTTGTGGATCAGCTCGGCGATGCGCGGGTCGAGACCGGCGCTGAAGTATTCCTTCGGCACGCCGATGCGCAGGCCTTGCAGCGAACCGTTGAGGCTGGCGCTGTAGTCCGGCACGGGCTCATCGATGCTGGTGGAGTCGTTCGGATCGAAGCCTGCCATACCTTGCAACAAAATCGCGCAGTCTTCGGCGGTGCGTGCCATCGGGCCGCCCTGGTCGAGGCTGGACGCGTAGGCAATCATGCCCCAGCGCGAAACACGACCGTAGGTCGGTTTCAGGCCGGTGAGGTTGGTCAGGGCCGCAGGCTGACGAATGGAACCGCCAGTGTCGGTACCGGTTGCCGCCGGCAACAGACGAGCGGCAACCGCCGCAGCCGAACCGCCGGACGAACCGCCCGGCACATGTTCCAGGTTCCACGGGTTTTTCACCGCGCCGTAGTAGCTCGACTCGTTGGCCGAACCCATGGCGAATTCGTCCATGTTGGTCTTGCCCAGGGTCACGGCCCCGGCTGCGGCCAGCTTGGCGACGACGGTGGCGTCGTACGGTGCTTTAAAGTTGTCGAGCATCTTCGAGCCGCAGCTGGTGCGAATGCCCTGGGTGCAGAACAGGTCTTTGTGGGCGATCGGCGCGCCGAGCAGGGCGCCGCTCTCACCATTGGCCCGGCGGGCGTCAGCGGCTTTCGCCTGCGTCAGCGCCAGGTCTTCGGTGAGGCTGATGAAACTGTTGAGCTGCGGATCGAGCAGGGCGATGCGCGCCAGCAGGACCTTGGTCAGCTCTTCGGAGGAAAACTTTTTATCGGCGAGTCCGCGGGCGATCTCGGCCAGAGTCAATTGATGCATTGCAGGCTCTTTCCCTATTAGTCGATGACTTTCGGAACCAGGTACAGGCCGTTTTCGACCGCTGGTGCGATGGACTGGTAGGCCTCGCGGTGATTGGTCTCGGTCACGACGTCTGCGCGCAGGCGCTGGCTGGCTTCCAGTGGGTGGGCCAGCGGTTCGATACCGTCGGTATTGACCGCCTGCATTTCGTCGACCAGCCCGAGAATGCTGTTGAGGGCCGAAGTGATGTGTGGAAGATCGGCATCATTGAGGCCAAGGCAGGCCAGATGAGCGATTTTTTCCACGTCGGAGCGTTCAAGCGCCATTGGGATTCTCCAGTGGAAAACAAAACGGACGGCGTCCGTGTGTTAGATTGTCGGAACACTACCGCACTTCTACGGTCATAAGGCCGCGATTGTGGGGCTTGGTGCACAGAAAAGCGGCCAATTTAACATATTGGCGCCTTGCCCAAAATCCCTGTCGTTGTTAGAGTTTGCCGCACTTTTTTACCCACGCGTTGCCTAGGGTCCCTTTCCCATGTTCAAGAAACTGCGTGGCATGTTTTCCAGCGATCTTTCCATTGACCTGGGCACTGCCAACACCCTTATTTACGTGCGCGAGCGCGGTATCGTCCTGAATGAGCCCTCCGTTGTGGCCATTCGGACACACGGTAACCAGAAAAGTGTCGTTGCTGTCGGCACCGAAGCCAAGCGCATGCTCGGCCGTACACCAGGCAACATTGCTGCCATTCGTCCGATGAAGGATGGCGTGATCGCTGACTTCAGCGTGTGCGAAAAAATGCTGCAGTACTTTATCAACAAAGTTCACGAAAACAGCTTCCTGCAGCCTAGCCCTCGCGTGTTGATCTGCGTTCCATGCAAATCCACCCAGGTTGAGCGTCGTGCGATCCGTGAATCGGCCCTTGGCGCCGGTGCTCGTGAAGTGTTCCTGATCGAAGAGCCAATGGCCGCTGCGATCGGTGCCGGCCTGCCGGTTGAAGAAGCTCGCGGTTCGATGGTCGTGGATATCGGTGGCGGTACCACCGAAATCGCGCTGATCTCCCTGAACGGTGTGGTTTACGCCGAATCCGTACGTGTGGGCGGCGACCGCTTCGACGAAGCGATCATCACCTACGTGCGTCGTAACTACGGCAGCCTGATCGGTGAATCCACCGCCGAGCGCATCAAGCAGGAAATCGGTACCGCCTACCCGGGCGGCGAAGTTCGCGAAGTCGACGTTCGTGGCCGTAACCTGGCCGAAGGCGTTCCACGGGCATTCACCCTGAACTCCAACGAAGTGCTGGAAGCTCTGCAAGAGTCCCTGGCAACCATCGTTCAGGCCGTGAAAAGCGCCCTGGAGCAATCGCCTCCGGAACTGGCTTCCGATATCGCCGAGCGCGGTCTGGTACTGACCGGTGGTGGCGCCTTGCTGCGTGACCTGGACAAATTGCTGGCCCAGGAGACTGGTCTGCCGGTGATCGTTGCCGAAGACCCGTTGACCTGCGTTGCTCGCGGCGGTGGCCGTGCATTGGAAATGATGGATAAACACACCATGGACCTGCTTTCCAGCGAATAAGTCGCCGGATTGCCTCTATGCTGTTGAGCGCGCAGGCGGCACTTTGCAGTGCTGCCTGTTCGCGTTTATCTTCTGTCAGTCTGCATCCAGGCCGGATTGCTGCCGTATGAATAAACAGAACATTTGCCTGGGAGGAGCGGCTTATTAAACCGCTTTTCACCAAGGGCCCTTCACTGGGCGTGCGCCTGTTGGTGCTGGTTGTGCTATCGGCCGCGCTGATGGTGGTCGATGCCCGCTTCAGTCTGCTCAAGCCTGCACGCAGCCAGATGTCGCTGGTGCTGATGGACGCCTACTGGATCACCGACCTGCCCGGACGACTGTGGGAAGGCGTTGCCAGTCAGTTTGGCAGCCGGACCGAACTCGTCGCCGAAAACGAAAAACTCAAGACCGAGAACCTGCTGTTGCAGGGGCGCATGCAGAAGCTTGCCGCCCTGACCGAGCAGAACGTTCGGCTGCGCGAGTTGCTGAACTCCTCGGCCCTGGTCAACGAGAAGGTCGAAGTGGCCGAGTTGATCGGCATGGACCCCAACCCCTTCACCCATCGCATCATCATCAACAAAGGCGAGCGCGACGGCGTGGTCCTCGGTCAGCCGGTACTCGATGCCCGTGGCCTGATGGGCCAGGTGGTCGAGTTGATGCCCTACACCTCCCGCGTCTTGCTGCTGACCGATACCACCCACAGCATTCCTGTGCAGGTTAACCGTAACGGTCTGCGGGCGATTGCCAGCGGCACCGGCAACCCGGAGCGTCTCGAGTTGCGGCATGTGGCCGATACCGCCGACATCAAGGAAGGCGATTTGCTGGTCAGCTCCGGCCTCGGTCAGCGTTTCCCGGCCGGTTATCCGGTGGCGACGGTCAAGGAAGTGATTCACGATTCCGGCCAGCCGTTTGCCATTGTCCGCGCCATTCCGACCGCCGCCTTGAACCGTAGCCGTTACCTGCTGCTGGTGTTCAGCGACAACCGGACTGCCGAAGAGCGCGCCAACGACGCGGCCCAGGCCCAGGAAAGCCTGGACGCGCAGGGCGGTGGGCCGATCATTCCGGCGACGGTTCCGAAGCTGGTAAGCCCCGTGGTCCCCGCCGCACCAGCCGCAGCACCAGCGGCTCCTGCCACGGTGGCACCTGCGGCCACGGCGCCAGCCAAGCCAACCACTACGCCAGCCAAGCCTGCGGCCACGCATCCTGTGGCGGCTAAACCGCCAGCGACGCAACCCGCTGCCGCGAAGCCTGCCGCCAAACCGCCAGTCTCCGCGCCGGCCACTCCAGTGGGGAGAGAATAATGGGCGGTGTAAAAGCATCCCGAAATGGCTGGATAGTCTGGCTGACGTTTGCCGTCGGTCTGCTGCTGAGCGTTTCGCCTCTGCCGCAATTCATGGAAATCCTGCGCCCGCTGTGGCTGGCCTTGTTGCTGGCATTCTGGGCGTTGAACCTGCCGCAGACCGTCGGGATGGTGACGGCGTTTTGTCTGGGGCTGGCTGAAGACGTACTCTACGGCACCCTCCTGGGGCAGAACGCCTTGATCCTGACCCTCATCACCTATCTGGTGCTGGCGCTGCAGCAACGCCTGCGGATGTTCCCGATGTGGCAGCAGAGCCTGGTGATCCTGGTGATCTTCGGCCTCGCGCAGCTGGTACAACTTTGGCTCAGTGCCTTGACCGGCAATCGTCAGCCAACGCTGGCGCTGGTGCTGCCGGCGCTGGTCAGTGCATTGCTCTGGCCCTGGATCAGTTTCGGTTTGCGCGGATTGCGTCGACGCTACAAAATCAATTAATTCGCTCAGGCATTAGACAGGGAGAGGTCTTGATGAAACGGTTGTACCTCGCCTCTGGCTCGCCGCGTCGGCGTGAATTGCTCACGCAGATCGGCGTTGCGTTCTCCGCCGTCAGTGCGGATATCGATGAAACCCCTGTATTCCAAGAATCCCCATCGGCCTATGTCGAGCGTCTGGCGCGCGGCAAGGCCGAGGCCGGGCGCGGCGGCGTCGTGTGTGACAAACCGTTCTGCGTACTCGGTGCCGATACCGCCGTGGTACTCGATGGAAAAATACTCGGCAAACCGGTTGATCAAGCGGATGCGTGCGCCATGCTGATGATGTTGTCAGGGTGTGAGCATGAGGTCCTGACCGCGATTGCCGTGCTCGATGGCGAACGTTGCGAGTCCCGGGTTGTCACCAGTCGGGTGCGATTTCGTGATATCAGTTTCGATGAAGCCGCGGCCTACTGGGCCAGCGGCGAACCACGGGACAAGGCGGGCGGTTATGGCATTCAAGGACTGGGTGCGGTGTTTGTCGCCGGGCTCAATGGAAGTTATTCAGCGGTGGTCGGACTACCGCTTTGCGAAACCGCGCAACTGCTCGGCCATTTCGGCATACCCTGTTGGCAACCCCGGAACGCGCTTTAAGCGTCTTCCTGAACAGATGCGGCCATTATCGTGAACATGCCTGAACGAGACCCTGCCATGAGTGAAGAGATCCTGATCAACATCACGCCGATGGAGTCGCGCGTGGCGGTGGTCGAAAACGGTGTCCTGCAAGAGGTCCATGTCGAGCGCACACAAAAGCGCGGGATCGTCGGCAACATCTATAAAGGCAAAGTCGTGCGGGTATTGCCGGGGATGCAGGCGGCATTCGTCGACATAGGCCTGGATCGCGCCGCATTCATTCATGCGTCGGAAATTTCCCTGCGCGAAGGCCCGGCGGTCGAGAGCATCAGTGCACTGGTGCACGAAGGCCAGAGCCTGGTGGTGCAAGTGACCAAGGACCCGATCGGTTCCAAAGGCGCACGCCTGACCACCCAGCTGTCGATCCCTTCGCGTTATCTGGTGTATATGCCACGCACGGCCCATGTCGGTATTTCCCTGAAGATCGAAGACGAGGCCGAGCGCGAGCGCCTCAAGCAAGTGGTCACCGATTGTGTGGCCAAGGAAGGGATCAAGGAAGCCGGCGGTTTCATATTGCGTACGGCAGCCGAAGGCGCCGGCGCCGATGAAATCCTCATGGACATCCGCTACCTGCGCCGGCTCTGGGATCAGATCAGCGCCCAGATCAAAACCATCAGTGCGCCCAGCGTGATCTACGAAGATCTCGGTCTGGCGCTGCGCACCCTGCGTGACCTGGTGAGCCCGAAAATCGAGAAGATCCGCATCGACTCCCGGGAAACCTTCCAGAAAACCACGCAATTCGTTGCCGAGTTGATGCCCGAGATTGCCGACCGTCTGGAGCATTACCCGGGCGAGCGGCCGATTTTCGATCTGTATGGCGTCGAAGACGAAATCCAGAAGGCTCTCGAGCGCAAGGTCCCGCTCAAGTCCGGCGGTTATCTGGTGGTCGACCCGGCGGAAGCCATGAGCACCATCGACGTCAACACCGGGGCGTTCGTCGGCCATCGCAACCTCGAAGAAACCATCTTCAAGACCAACCTCGAAGCCGCAACGGCCATCGCCCGTCAATTGCGCCTGCGTAATCTGGGCGGAATCATCATCATCGATTTCATCGACATGGAAGATGAGGAGCACCAACGCCAGGTGTTGCGCACGCTCGAAAAGCAATTGGAGCGCGATCACGCCAAGACCAACATCATCGGTATCACCGAACTGGGTCTGGTGCAGATGACCCGCAAGCGCACCCGCGAAAGTCTTGAGCAAGTGTTGTGCGAGCCGTGCAATGCCTGTCAGGGACGCGGCAAGCTCAAGACCCCGGAAACCGTTTGCTACGAAATCTTCCGTGAAATCCTGCGGGAGGCTCGCGCCTATCAGGCGGAAGGCTATCGTGTATTGGCAAACCAGAAAGTGGTGGACCGCCTGCTCGACGAAGAGTCGGGCAATGTCGCCGAGCTGGAAGGGTTTATCGGGCGCACCATCCGCTTTCAGGTCGAAACCATGTATTCCCAGGAACAATACGACGTGGTACTGCTCTGAAGCGTATCGTTTTGATTGTTCGAGAATGGCTGGCCTCAGCTTTTTGCAAATTTTTTGCCATGGGGGCCACCTGACATGGACCGTCTGACACGCATTTTGGTCGCACTGACCCGCTGGGGTCTGGGCCTGTGCGCGTTGGTTTTGGTGCTGATGGCGCTCTACGTCAGCCTGGGCCGGGAGCTGACGCCGTTGGTCGCCGAGTACCGTGCCGACATCGAAACCAAAGCCAGCGGTGCCTTGGGCATGCCGTTGCAGATCGGCGAGC
This sequence comes from Pseudomonas sp. GL_091, assembly GCF_057837725.1. Lineage (NCBI taxonomy): Bacteria > Pseudomonadati > Pseudomonadota > Gammaproteobacteria > Pseudomonadales > Pseudomonadaceae > Pseudomonas > Pseudomonas sp. GL_091. The sequence goes on from NZ_CM174451.1 coordinate 912,605, forward strand.
TCGAAGGCAACTGGAGTGGATTCGCCCCCATACTGATGGCGCACGACGTGACGGTCGGCGAGGGCGCCAATGCCTTGCACCTGGATCAGGTGCGCGCAGTGCCGGACATTTGGGCCAGCCTGCTGGCCCGTCAGGTACGCATTGCTCATCTGCAACTCAGTGGCCTGAAAATCAGCGTCAAGGAGGGCGACGACGGTCAATGGGCGCTGGAAGGTTTGCCGGTGCAACAGGATCAACCAAGCGATCCGGAACAGTTGCTCAATCGTATGCAGATGATCCAGCAACTGTCGGTACTCGACAGCCAGGTTACTTTGCAGCCGTTTGCACAGTCGCCGCTGACCCTGACCTACGTCGGCCTCAATCTGAAAACCGGGGAGTCGCGGCAGCGGCTCGACGCACGGCTGACGCTGCCTGACGGGCAGCCGGTGGCCATGAGTCTGCGCACCCGCATTCGAGCCAGTCAATGGAGGGATGGTGAAGCCGAGGTCTATCTAAGCCTGCCGCAAAGCGACTGGTCGAAGTGGTTGCCCGAGCGAGTGACCCAAGAGTGGAGTTTCTCTGAGATCAAAGCCGGTGGCGAGCTTTGGCTGACCTGGGGCAAGGGCACCTTGCAAAGCGCTGCGGTGCGCTTGAACGCGCCACAACTCAAGGGTGCCTACGCCGAGCGCAAGCCGATCCAGATCAATAACCTGGCGCTCAATGGATACTTTCAGCGCAATGCCGAAGGCGCGTCAGTGACTCTCGATTCCCTGGCGATGAACCTCGGCGAGACCCGCTGGGAAACGCATTTGCAGCTCAAGCAAAGAGCGGCCACCGACAAGACCGAAGAACTGTGGCATCTGCAAGCCGACCGCGTCGACCTGACCCCGCTCACGCCGCTGCTCAATGCCCTTGCGCCGCTGCCAGAAGGTTTTGCCACGGTCGTCGAGCGGCTCAAAGTCACGGGTGGCCTGCGTAACGTGCTGGTCGACTTCCGCCCCAATGCCACCGACGACAGCAAGTTCGGCTTTGCCGCCAACCTCGACCAGGTAGGCTTCGATGCCTATCACGGTGCGCCGGCGGCGCGGAATGTCAGCGGCAGCATCAGCGGTGACCTGGGGCAAGGCGAGTTGCGCATGGACAGCAAGGATTTCATGCTGCACCTGGACCCGATTTTCGCTAAGCCGTGGCAGTACATTCAGGCCAATGCGCGGCTGACCTGGAAACTCGATAAAGAAAGTTTCACCCTGATCGCGCCGTACCTGAAAGTGCTGGGCGAGGAAGGCAAGATCGCCGGCGACTTTCTGATTCGCCTGCATTTCGATCGCACTCAGGAAGACTACATGGACCTGCGGGTCGGCATGGTGGACGGTGACGGTCGCTACACCGCGAAGTACCTGCCGGCAGTCCTCAGCCCGGCACTGGATGAATGGCTGCGCACGGCGATTCTCAAGGGCGCGGTGGACCAAGGCTTCTTCCAGTATCAAGGGTCGCTCAGCCATGGTGCCGCGGACGTCGATCGCAGCATCAGCCTGTTCTTCAAGGTTCACGATGCCGAACTGGCCTTCCAGCCGGGCTGGCCCCATGTCAGCAAGGTCAGCGGTGATGTGTTTGTCGAGGACAGCGGGGTGCGGATTCTGGCCAGCAAGGGCCAGTTGCTTGACACGCAGGTCAGCGATATCTACGTCAACATTCCCCATGTGCCGGCGGGACAAAACGTTCATTTGTTCCTCGATGGCGGATTTGCCGGCGGTTTGGGCGATGGCCTGAAAATCCTCCAGGAGGCGCCGATCGGCACCGGGGCAACCTTTGCTGGCTGGGAAGGCGAGGGAGACCTGCAAGGCAAGTTGAAGCTGGATATTCCGTTGGCAAAAGGCGAGGAGCCGAAGATCCTCGTCGACTTCAAGACGGCCAAGGCACGCTTGAAGCTGGCCGAGCCTGTACTGGAACTGACCCAGCTCAAAGGTGATTTCCGATTCGACAGCGCCAAAGGCCTGAGCGGGCAGAACATCAGCGCACGGGCGTTCGACAAGCCGGTCACTGCACAGATTTTTGCCGATGGCAGCCCGGGTAAACTCAATACCCGGGTGAATGCGTCGGGCCAGGTCGAGGTCAAGAAACTGACCGACTGGCTGAAGGTGACCCAGCCTCTGCCGGTGAGCGGCGTGATCCCGTATCAACTGCAACTGACCCTGGACGGTGCGGACAGCCAATTGAGGGTCAATTCCAACCTCAAGGGCGTGGCCGTCGATTTGCCTGCACCGTTCGGCATGGCCGCCGATACCGGGCGCGACACGACGTTCCGCATGACCTTGCAGGGCGACGAGCGGCGCTATTGGGTCAACTACGCGGACCTGGCGAGTTTCACGTTCGCGGCCCCGGCCAGCAATTTCGCCGACGGTCGCGGGGACTTGTTCCTCGGTGGCGGCGAGGCCGTGTTGCCTGGCACCAAAGGCTTGCGGATACGGGGCGTGCTGTCGGAACTGGACGTTGGCCCGTGGAAGGACCTGGTGGATAAATACGCCGGGCAGGACCCCGGCGGCAGCGCCAAGCAATTACTCAGCGGCGCGGATTTCAAGGTGGGCAAGCTCAGTGGTATCGGTACCACGCTCGATCAGGCCTCGATCCAGCTGGCGCGCAAGCCTTCCGCCTGGGCGCTGCAACTCGACAGCCAGCAGATCAAGGGCAGCGCCAGCCTTCCCGATTCGAAGGCCACGCCAATCACGATCAATCTGCAAACCGTGCGCCTGCCCGCACCGGACCCGGCCGTGCTGGCCGATGAAAACTCGCCGGATCCGCTGGCGTCGGTGGATCCGACGAAAATCCCCGCGATGGACATCATCATCAATCAGCTATTCCAGGGCCAGGATCTGGTGGGGGGCTGGTCACTGAAGATTCGTCCGACGCCCAAGGGTATCGTGTTCAACTCGCTGGACCTGGGCCTCAAGGGCATGCTGTTGGTGGGCAGCGGTGGCTGGGAAGGCGTGCCCGGCGCCAGCACAAGCTGGTACAAGGGCCGTATCAGCGGCAAGAACCTCGCCGATGTGCTCAAGGGCTGGGGGTTTGCGCCGAGCGTCACCAGTCAGGACTTTTATATGGATGTCGATGGCCGCTGGCCCGGCTCGCCAGCCTGGGTGGCGACCAAACGTTTCTCCGGCTCGCTCGATGCGACGCTCAATCAGGGCCAGTTCGTCGAGGTCGAAGGCAGTGCCCAGGCGTTGCGGGTATTTGGTTTGCTCAACTTCAACTCCATCGGCCGGCGCCTGCGCCTGGACTTCACCGACCTGTTCGGCAAAGGCCTGAGTTATGACCGGGTCAAGGGGCTGCTGGTTGGGACCAATGGAGTGTATGTCACCCGTGAGCCGATCCGGCTGACCGGCCCGTCGAGCACCATCGAACTCGACGGCACCTTGAACATGGTGGCCGATCAGATCGATGCGAAACTGCTGGTGACCTTGCCAGTGACCAATAACTTGCCGATCGCCGCACTGATCGTCGGTGCACCCGCGGTCGGCGGGGCGCTATTCCTGATCGACAAGCTGATCGGTGACCGTGTCTCCCGTTTCGCCAGTGTGAAGTACACCGTCCAGGGGCCGTGGAAAGAACCGAAAATCACCTTCGACAAGGCTTTTTGAGATCCTTTTGAAAAGGCACTCGGCAAGCCTATGGAGTAGCATGGCCGCATACGATTCCAGGAGTGCGCCATGTCTGTAGCGGTGATTCAAATGGTCAGCCAGAGCGATGTGCCGGCCAATCTGGCCCAGGCCCGTCGCTTGCTCGAGCAAGCGGCCGCCGGTGGCGCGCAGCTCGCGGTATTGCCGGAAAACTTCGCCGCCATGGGCCGGCGCGACATTGCCGACATCGGGCGCGCCGAAGCACTGGGCGAAGGCCCGATCCTGCCCTGGTTGAAACAGACCGCACGCGACCTCAAGTTATGGATTGTGGCCGGCACATTGCCGTTGCCGCCGGTGGATCAGCCGACGGCCAAAGCCCATGCCTGTTCATTGCTGGTCGATGACCAGGGCGAAACGGTGGCGCGCTACGACAAGCTGCACCTGTTCGACGTGGACGTGGCGGACAATCGTGGCCGTTATCGTGAATCCGATGACTATGCTTATGGCAACGGGGTGGTCGTGGCGGACACGCCCGTCGGCCGGGTCGGCCTGACGGTCTGCTATGACCTGCGCTTTCCCGAACTGTACAGCGAATTGCGCGCGGCCGGCGCGGAACTGATTACCGCCCCTTCGGCCTTCACGGCGGTGACCGGTGCAGCGCATTGGGATGTGCTGATCCGTGCGCGAGCCATCGAGACGCAATGTTACGTGCTCGCGGCTGCCCAGGGCGGGACGCATCCGGGGCCGCGGGAAACCTTTGGCCATGCCGCCATCATCGACCCGTGGGGGCGTGTGCTGGCGCAACAGGATCAAGGCGAGGCCGTGCTGCTGGCCGAACGCGACTGCAGCGAACAGGCGTCCATTCGGGCGCGGATGCCGGTGTCCAGTCACCGGCGCTTTTTCTCGCAGGGCGCCCAGCGACCTGCATCAGAACGACGAATTTAAGGCGTAAAGCATATGAGCGAGTTGTTGTCCTCAGTCAGTGAACACCTGCTGGCGCCCGGTGGCGTCACGATCGAGAGCCTGCAAGGCGTGCTCGGCGACTTGGCCGGGCCGGGCATCGATGCGGCCGACCTGTATTTCCAGGGGCAGATCTCCGAGTCCTGGGCGCTGGAAGACGGCATCGTCAAGGAAGGCAGCTTCAACCTTGACCAAGGTGTGGGCGTGCGCGCGCAATCGGGTGAAAAAACCGGTTTTGCCTACAGCAATGCCATCACCCTTGAAGCCTTGGGCGCGGCGGCGCGTGCCGCCCGTTCGATTTCCCGGGCCGGGCAGCACGGCACCGTACAGGCATTCACCAGTCAGGATGTCGCGCAGTTGTATGCGCCGGACAATCCCCTGGAAGTGCTGACCCGTGCCGAGAAAGTCGATTTGCTCAAGCGAGTCGACGCCGCGACCCGCGCCCTCGACCCACGCATCCAGCAAGTCACCGTGAGCATGGCCGGTGTCTGGGAGCGGATTCTGGTGGCTTCCACTGACGGCGGTTTGGCGGCGGACGTACGACCGCTGGTGCGTTTCAACGTCAGTGTGATCGTCGAGCAGAACGGTCGCCGCGAGCGTGGCGGCCATGGCGGTGGTGGTCGGACCGATTACCGTTACTTCCTCGGCGAAGACCGCGCCATGGGCTATGCCCGTGAAGCGTTGCGCCAGGCGTTGGTCAATCTCGAAGCCATTCCGGCACCGGCCGGTACCTTGCCGGTGGTGCTCGGTTCCGGCTGGTCGGGCGTGCTGTTGCACGAAGCCGTCGGTCATGGTCTGGAAGGCGACTTCAATCGTAAGGGCAGTTCGGCCTACAGCGGGCGCATGGGCGAGATGGTTGCGTCGAAGCTTTGCACCATTGTCGATGACGGCACCCTGGCCGGTCGCCGTGGCTCGTTGAGCGTCGATGACGAAGGCACGCCGACCGAGTGCACCACGCTGATTGAAAACGGCGTGCTCAAAGGCTACATGCAGGACAAGCTCAACGCGCGCCTGATGGGCGTGGCCCGCACCGGTAACGGTCGTCGCGAATCCTACGCGCACCTGCCGATGCCGCGCATGACCAACACCTACATGCTCGCCGGCGAAAGCGACCCGGCGGAAATCATCGCTTCGGTGAAACGCGGCATCTACTGCGCCAACCTGGGTGGCGGTCAGGTGGACATCACCAGCGGCAAGTTCGTGTTCTCCACCAGCGAGGCGTACCTGATCGAGGACGGCAAGATCACCGCTCCGGTCAAAGGCGCGACCTTGATCGGCAACGGGCCTGAAGCCATGAGCAAAGTGTCGATGGTCGGTAATGATCTGGCGCTGGACAGCGGTGTGGGCACGTGCGGCAAGGATGGGCAGTCGGTGCCGGTGGGTGTCGGCCAGCCAACGCTGAAGATTGATGCGATCACCGTGGGTGGCACGGGGTCGTAAGAAGTGAGGCTGCGGGTGAGCTGCGAGGCAGCTCACCCGATTCGAGAATTAACGCAGACCGCGTTGAGTCTCGTCCAGCTCACGGATGTACTTGAAGATTTTACGGCTGGAAGCAGGAGGCTTGTTTTGCGCAACCTCATGCTGGGCCTGACGGATCAGGGAACGCAATTGCTGGCGGTCCGCGTCCGGGTAGTCGACGACGAATTTTTCCAGAACGGCATCGTCGCCGGCAATCAGACGATCGCGCCAGCGCTCCAGGTTATGGAAGCGTTCGTTGTATTGGCGAGTGGAGGCATCGAGTTGATCGAGCAAAACCAGAATCGCGGCAGTGTCCTGATCGCGCATCAGCTTGCCGATGAACTGAAGGTGCCGTTTACGCGCGATGTTCGCGGTGTGCTTGGGCGCATCGGCCAGAGCCCGACGCATTCCGTCGGTCAAGGGCAGTTTTGCCAGCAAGTCAGGCTTGAGTGTTGTAAGGCGCTCGCCAAGGTCAACCAGAGCATGCAGCTCGCGTTTAACCTGGGATTTGCTTTTTTCTCCCGTATCGAGGGAGTCGTCGTAAGAATCAACCATGGTGGCCGTCCGCAAAGAAACGCCGCCATGATAACCAGTCGGGGGCCGCTTGTCCGGCCCGGTCGCTCGATGACCGTTACCGAAAGCAGAATTTGAGTGGAGAACAGCATGAGTGCAGTTGAAAGCGTCGGCCCACAAGCGTTGCCGGCACTGCAGGAACAAGTCGAGCAGATCATCGCTGAAGCCAAACGCCAGGGCGCCAGTGCCTGTGAAGTGGCAGTGTCCCTGGAGCAGGGCTTGTCGACCACGGTGCGCCAGCGTGAAGTCGAAACCGTTGAATTCAACCGCGATCAGGGTTTCGGCATCACCTTGTACGTTGGCCAGCGCAAAGGCTCCGCCAGCACCTCGGCCAGTGGACCGGAGGCGATTCGCGAAACAGTCGCCGCTGCACTGGCCATCGCCAAGCACACCTCGGAAGACGGAGCCTCGGGCCTTGCGGATGCCGCGCTGATGGCGCGGGATATTCAGGATTTCGACCTGTTCCACCAATGGGACATCACTCCGGAACAAGCCATCGAACAGGCCCTGGCCTGCGAAGCCGCGGCGTTTGCCGCCGACAGCCGGATCAAGAACGCCGACGGCACCACCCTCAGTACCCATCAAGGTTGCCGCGTTTATGGCAATAGCCATGGGTTTATCGGCGGTTACGCGTCGACTCGTCACAGCTTGAGCTGCGTGATGATCGCCGAGGCCGATGGCCAGATGCAGCGCGATTACTGGTACGACGTGAACCGCCAGGGCAATCTGCTGGCCGACCCGGTCAGCATCGGCCAGCGCGCTGCGCAACGGGCGGCAAGCCGTCTGGGCGCGCGTCCGGTGCCGACTTGCGAGGTGCCGGTGCTGTTTTCCGCCGAGTTGGCTGGGGGGCTGTTCGGCAGTTTCCTGTCGGCGATTTCCGGTGGCAGCCTGTATCGCAAGTCGTCGTTCCTTGAGGGCACTCTCGGTCAGAAGCTGTTTCCGGAGTGGCTGACCATCGACGAGCGCCCGCATCTGATGCGGGCGTTGGGCAGTGCGGCGTTCGATGGCGATGGCCTGGCAACCTATGCCAAACCGTTCGTCGAAAAAGGCGAGTTGGTGTCGTACATCCTCGGCACCTACTCCGGTCGCAAGCTCGGCATGCCGAGCACCGCCAATGCCGGGGGCGTGCACAACCTGTTCGTCACCCATGGCGATGAAGACCAGGCCGCCTTGCTGCGCCGCATGGGCCGCGGTTTGCTGGTGACAGAGTTGATGGGCCAAGGCCTGAACATGGTGACCGGTGATTACTCCCGCGGTGCAGCGGGTTACTGGGTCGAGAACGGCGAAATCCAGTTCGCGGTCCAGGAAGTGACCATTGCCGGCAACATGCGCGACATGTTCAAGCAGATCGTTGCCGTGGGTAACGATCTTGAGTTGCGCAGCAACATTCGCACCGGTTCGGTGCTGATCGAACGGATGACGGTGGCGGGCAGCTAAGCCAGGGCCGCTGTACAAAAAGGCGCGCTACTCAATGGGGGCGCGCCTTTTTTATTGACCTTGTCCCGAATCGCGCGGCAATGGTCATGACCAGCTTGCCAGCCTTGGGCTGCTGATGGGGTTCTGTTTGATGATGGTGATGGATACGGCGCTGGCTTGATTTGTGGCAAAGAGCCTTTGTGGCGAGGGAGCTTGCCCCCGCTGGGTGGCGAAGCCGCCCCAAAAACTGCAATCGAGATTCAACGTGGATGCTGTGTTCGTCGGATTTACGACTGCTACGCAGCCGAACAGGGCGATGCGGCGTTCCGACAAGCCCCCTCGCCACAAAGCCGTGACTGTTACTCGCCTTCGTCGAAGAAGTTGTTGATCAACGCCACCAGCGCATTCAGCGCTTCCTGTTCCTGCTCGCCTTCTGTGCTCAAGTGGATCGTGGTGCCTTTGCCGGCGGCCAGCATCATCATCGCCATGATGCTTTTGCCATCGACCATGGACTCTGGTGTACGACCGGCCCGGATCTGGCACGGGAACTGACCCGCCACCCCAACGAATTTTGCAGAAGCGCGAGCATGCAGGCCCAGTTTGTTGATGATTTCGATTTCCAGAGCAGGCATCGCGGTGTGAATCCTTTAGCTGAGGTCGCGGTGGCGAACCTGGACGTTCTTCAGGGTTTTTTGCAGCGCCTGCCCCAGACGCTCGGTCAGGTAGACGGAACGGTGATGTCCGCCAGTGCAGCCAATGGCAATGGTGACGTAGGCGCGGTTGCTGGCGGCAAAACGAGGCAGCCACTTTAGCAGGTATGTGGAAATGTCCTGGAACATCTCTTCGACATCCGGCTGGGCCGCCAGATATTCGGCAACCGGTTGATCGAGCCCGGATTGCTCGCGCAATTCCGGTTTCCAGTAAGGGTTGGGCAGGCAGCGCACATCGAACACCAGGTCGGCGTCCACCGGCATGCCACGCTTGAACCCGAAGGATTCCACCAGGAACGCAGTGCCCGGCTCGGGCTGATTCAACAGACGCAGCTTGATGGCGTCGCGCAGTTGGTACAGGTTCAGGCTGGTGGTGTTGATCTTGAGATCGGCGAGGTCGGCAATCGGCCCGAGCAGGTCGCTCTCGACGCTGATGGCTTCGGCCAGCGAGCGGTTGGCGTTGGTCAGGGGGTGACGTCGGCGGGTTTCCGAGAAGCGCTTGAGCAGGGTTTCTTCGTCGGCGTCCAGGTACAGGACATCGCACTGGATGTGGCGGTTGCGGACCTCTTCGAGCAGGTCGGGGAAGCGTGACAGGTGGCTGGGCAGGTTGCGCGCGTCAATGGAAACGGCGACCAGCGGCTGTAACAGCTCGGTATGAATCAAGGCACGTTCGGCCAGCTCCGGCAGCAGGCCGGCAGGCAGGTTGTCGATGCAGTAGTAGCCGTTGTCCTCAAGAACGTTGAGGGCGGTACTTTTACCTGAGCCGGAACGGCCACTGACGATGATCAAGCGCATGATTACTGACCGTTTTGCTCGTTCAGGACAACCTGATACAGGGCTTCGTTGCTTGCAGCATTACGCAGTTTTTCACGTACTTCCTTGCGGTCGAGCATGCTGGCGATCTGTCGCAGCAGCTCAAGGTGCGCATCGGTGGCGGCTTCCGGGACCAGCAGTACGAACAGCAGGTCAACCGGCGCGCCGTCGATGGCGTCGAAATCGATAGGGGCGTCCAGGTGCATCAATGCACTGATGGGCGAAACACAGCCTTTGAGACGGCAATGTGGAATAGCGATGCCATTGCCAAAACCGGTGGAGCCGAGTTTTTCACGGGCAATCAGTGCCTCGAAGACATCTTGCATCTCCAGGGCCGGCACTTCGCGGGCGATCAGATTGGCAATTTGTTCGAGGGCTTTCTTTTTACTGCCTCCCGGCACGTTCACCAGGGAACGGCCGGGGGTCAGGATACTTTCAAGTCGGATCATGGGTTGGGAGTGTTAACGACCGGTTGCGCCCTGGAGGAGGCTCTGGGTCTTTTCCTTATGCTTTTTGAGTTGTTTATCCAGCTTGTCGGTGAGTGCGTCGATCGCGGCGTACATATCAGTATGTTCCGCGTTTGCGACCACTTCATTCCCGGGAATATGCAGCGTGGCTTCGATTTTCTGCTTCAGCTTTTCGACGGTCATCGTGACCTGCACATTAGTGATCTTGTCGAAATGTCGCTCCAATCGTTCGAGTTTTTCGCCGATGTAGGTGCGAAGAGGTTCGGTCACTTCCAGTTGGTGTCCACTGATGTTGACTTGCATACAGCTTCTCCTTCGTTGCCAGTGCATAAAGCGGTAGATCAGATGATCTACCACTGGAACGCTGTGGCGTGGCTCTACATCAACCGCTTGCGTTCGCTCGAAGGCGCGATCCCGAGGGATTCGCGGTACTTGGCGACGGTGCGGCGAGCCACCTGAATGCCTTGTGCCTCCAGTAAACCAGCGATCTTGCTGTCACTCAACGGCTTTTTCTGATTTTCCGCGGCAACCAGTTTTTTGATGATCGCCCGGATCGCCGTGGACGAGCATTCGCCGCCTTCGGAGGTGCTTACGTGACTGGAGAAAAAGTACTTCAGTTCGTAAATGCCCCGGGGGGTGTGCATGAACTTCTGGGTGGTCACCCGTGAAATCGTCGACTCATGCATGCCGACCGCCTCGGCGATGTCATGCAGGACCAGCGGCTTCATGGCTTCGTCGCCGTACTCCAGAAAGCCGCGTTGATGCTCGACGATCTGGGTGGCAACCTTCATCAGGGTTTCATTGCGGCTTTGCAGGCTCTTGATGAACCAGCGGGCCTCCTGCAACTGATTGCGCATGAAGGTGTTGTCGGCGCTGGTGTCGGCGCGGCGCACGAAACCGGCGTACTGGGCGTTGACCCGCAGCCGTGGCACCGACTCCTGATTCAGCTCCACCAGCCAGCGCTCGTTGTCCTTGCGCACGATGACGTCAGGAACGACGTACTCGGCTTCGGTGGACTCGATCTGCGAGCCCGGGCGCGGGTTGAGGCTCTGGACCAGCTCGATGACCTGGCGCAGTTCATCTTCCTTGAGCTTCATGCGGCGCATCAACTGGCTGTAGTCGCGGCTGCCAAGCAGGTCGATATAATCGGTGACCAGGCGCTTGGCCTCGGCCAGCCAAGGGGTCTTGGCAGGCAACTGGCGCAATTGCAGCAGCAGGCATTCGCCCAGGTTGCGGGCGCCGATGCCGGCGGGCTCGAACTGCTGGATGCGGTGCAGGACGGCCTCGATTTCGTCCAGTTCGATGTCCAGCTCCGGGTCGAAGGCTTCGAGGATTTCCTCGAGGGTTTCGTCCAGGTAGCCCTGATTGTTGATGCAGTCGATCAGGGTCACGGCGATCAGGCGATCGGTGTCGGACATCGGGGCCAGGTTCAGTTGCCACAGCAAGTGGCTCTGCAGGCTTTCGCCGGCCGAGGTGCGGGTGGTGAAGTCCCACTCGTCATCATCATTGCTGGGCAGGCTGCTGGCGCTGGTCTGGTAAACGTCCTCCCACGCGGTGTCGACGGGAAGTTCGTTGGGGATGCGCTCGTTCCAGTCACCTTCATCGAGGTTATCAACCGTCGGGGCGCTTTCCTGGTAGGAGGGCTCCTGGATTTCAGTGTTGGGCTTTTGTTCGGCGTTGTCGGCCAAGGGGTCGGAATTGTCGAAGTCGTCGCCTTCTTCCTGGCGTTCGAGCATCGGATTGGACTCCAGGGCCTCCTGGATTTCCTGTTGCAGGTCCAGGGTCGACAATTGGAGCAGGCGGATGGCCTGTTGCAGCTGCGGTGTCATCGTCAGCTGCTGGCCCATTCTCAAGACTAGCGATGGTTTCATGGCAGGGGCTTAACACCTTATTCGCCGGCGCACATGCGCCATCCACTACAGGGCGCCGGGGCGCCAATCATAAGCAAATTATATGCCTGAAACTGAAGTGTTTGCCTAGAGCGCTGTAACAATAAAAACCTGCAAAGTTTTGTTGACAGGTTACTCCGGCTGGCCTCCCGAACATCTTTGAAGCGTCGTGTTTGCCTAGAGCGCTGTAACAATAAAAATCTGCAAAGTTTTGTTGACAGGATGCTCCAGCTGGCTCCCGAACATCTTTGAAGTGTCGTGTTTGCCTAGAGCGCTTTAACAATAAAAAAGAGTTGATTTTTTATCGAGACAAGCGCTCGTCGACTGCTCTGGCACCTCGGTGTCTTACAAGCGGAATTCGTGGCCCAGGTACACTTCCTTCACCAGGTCGTTGGCCAGGATGGTTTCAGCGTCGCCTTCGGCGATCAGTTGACCGTCGTTGACGATATAGGCGGTTTCACAGATATCCAGGGTTTCACGGACGTTGTGGTCGGTGATCAGCACGCCAATGCCTTTGGCCTTGAGGTGGTGAATGATCTGCTTGATGTCGCCGACCGAAATTGGGTCCACGCCGGCGAAGGGTTCGTCGAGGAGGATGAATTTCGGGTTGGTGGCCAGGGCGCGGGCGATTTCCACGCGACGGCGCTCGCCACCGGACAGGCTCATGCCGAGGTTGTCGCGGATGTGGCTGATGTGGAATTCCTGCAGCAGGCTTTCCAGCTCCTTGCGACGACCGGCCTTGTCGAGTTCCTTGCGGGTCTCGAGGATGGCCATGATGTTGTCGGCCACCGACAGTTTGCGGAAGATCGATGCTTCTTGCGGCAGGTAGCCGATACCGGCCTTTGCGCGACCGTGCATTGGCTGGTGGCTGACGTCCAGGTCATCGATCAGGACGCGGCCCTGGTCGGCTTGCACCAGGCCGACGATCATGTAGAAGCAGGTGGTCTTGCCGGCGCCGTTTGGGCCAAGCAGGCCGACGATCTGGCCGCTGTCGATGGACAGGCTGACGTCGCGCACGACCTGGCGGCTCTTGTAGCTCTTGGCCAGATGCTGAGCTTTCAGAGTTGCCATTACTGGGCCTTTTGCTCGTCGGTTTTCTTTTTCGGCTGGATCACCATGTCGATGCGCGGACGCGCCTCGGTGACCTTGCTGCCCGTGGCGCGACCGGCGCTGGCGAGCTTCTTGACCGTGTCGTAGACGATTTTTTCGCCTTGGGTGACGTTGTTGTCCTTGTCGACAACTTTGGCCTTGTCGATCAGTACGACGCGATTTTGCGCGGCGTGATACTGGATCGTCACGCCCCAGCCCTGAACAGGCTTGGTATCGCCAGCCGTTTGCAATTGCTCGAAGTACGCCAGGTTGCCCACCGAGGTCACTACGTCGATGTCGCCAGTCGGGGTGCGGGTGATGGTAACGGTGTTGCCTGTCACCTTCATCGAGCCTTGGGTGATGATCACGTCACCCTTATAGGTAGCAATACCTTGCTTGTCGTCCAGTTGGGCATCGTCGGCCTGAATGCGGATAGGCTGCTGTTGATCTTCCGGCAGAGCCCAGGCGCTCACGCTTCCCAGTGCTGCGCCCAGACTGAGCAAAATCGGGAGGGTTTTAACGAGCCTCATACTGTCCTCTTACGTTCGATAGCAGGTGTATCCTGCTTTCTTTCAAATACGCCTTCATTCCCTTGCCAGTCGATACACCGCCAGCGCCGTCGATTCTAACGTCTTGCTCTGTCTGCGCATATTGCTGCTGCGGGAACACGGTCATACGGGTGCTGGTGATCAGGGTTTTACGGTTTTTCTCGTCGAAGCGCGTGATGCGCACGTCATCGATCAGTTCGACCTGTGTGCCATCAGGGTTGACCTCGCCGTGCAAGCTCTGGACGTGCCACGGGAATTCAGTGCCGCGGAACACATTCAGGTCGGGGTTGGTCAGCAATGTCACCTCGGTCGCTTTCAGGTGCTCGACCTTGTCGGACACCAGATCATATTGCAGCTTGCCGTCCGGCAGGTACTGCACGCTGTGGGCGTTGATGGCGTAATAGTCGATCATGCTTTCATCGATCGGCGTTACCGGCTTGTCGAGGAAGCGTTCCGGGCTGATGTTCCAGTAGCCAGCCGCGGCGAATATCGCCGCGATGCAACTGTACATCAGGGTGTTGCGAAACTTTTTGCTCAGCATAATGGGCTCACAGGTACGCCGCATTGGCCGCGTCGAGGCGGTCCTGGGCACGCAGGATCAGTTCGCAGAATTCGCGAGCGGCACCTTCGCCGCCACGGGCGAGGGTGATGCCGTGGGCGTGTTCACGCACGAAACTGGCGGCATTGGCCACGGCCATGCCCAGGCCTACGCGACGAATCACCGGCAGGTCCGGCAGGTCATCGCCGAGGTAGGCCACCTGTTCATAGCTCAGGTTGAGTTGGGCCAGCAGTTCGTCGAGTACCACCAGTTTATCCTCGCGACCCTGATAGAGATGCGGGATGCCGAGGTTTTTGGCTCGCCGCTCGACCACTGGAGTCTTGCGGCCACTGATGATGGCGGTCTGCACGCCGGCGGCCATCAGCATCTTGATGCCCTGGCCGTCGAGTGTGTTGAACGTCTTGAATTCGCTGCCGTCTTCGAGGAAGTACAGGCGCCCGTCGGTCAGCACGCCGTCGACATCGAACACAGCCAGCTTGATCTGTTTGCCGCGTTGCAGCAGGTCTGCACTCATTACATTACTCCCGCGCGAAGCAAGTCGTGCATGTTCAAGGCGCCGACCGGGCGGTCTTCACGGTCGACCACGACCAGCGCGTTGATTTTATGATCTTCCATGATTTTCAGCGCTTCGGCGGCGAGCATTTCGGCGCGGGCAGTCTTGCCGTGTGCAGTCATGACCTGGTCGATGGTAGCGCTATGGATGTCGATGCTACGGTCCAGCGTGCGACGCAAGTCACCGTCGGTAAAGATCCCGGCCAGCTTTCCATCGGCTTCCAGGACCACGGTCATGCCCAGGCCTTTGCGGGTCATTTCCATTAGTGCGTCCTTCAGCAGGGTGCCACGCTGTACTTGCGGCAACTCTTGCCCGGCGTGCATGACATTTTCCACTTTCAGCAGCAGGCGTCGGCCCAAGGCGCCACCGGGGTGGGAAAAGGCGAAGTCTTCGGCGGTAAAGCCACGGGCTTCCAGCAACGCGACTGCCAGGGCGTCGCCCATCACCAGGGCGGCGGTGGTCGACGAGGTGGGTGCCAGGTTCAACGGGCAGGCTTCGTGTTCGACGTGAACATTCAGGTTGACCTCGGCGGCCTTGGCCAGCGCGGAGTCAGGATTGCCGGTCACGCTGATCAACTGAATGCCCAGGCGCTTGATCAGTGGCAGCAGGGTCACGATTTCATTGGTGGAGCCGGAATTCGAGAGCGCCAGAATGATGTCGTCGCGGGTAATCATGCCCATGTCACCGTGGCTGGCTTCAGCGGGGTGCACAAAAAATGCCGTGGTGCCGGTGCTGGCCAGGGTCGCGGCAATCTTGTTGCCGATGTGCCCCGACTTGCCCATGCCGACCACGACCACGCGGCCTTTGCTGGCCAGAATCATCTCGCAAGCGCGTACGAAATCTGCGTCGATGTGGGGTAGCAAGCCTTGCACGGCTTCTACCTCGAGGCGGATGGTGCGTTGTGCTGATTGAATCAGGTCGCTGGATTGGCTCATGTCAGAAATCGTATAGCCTGATGAAAAGGCGGCGATTATAGCGGTTATGATCGAATCCCTCACGCTAGTTCGTCGCGCATTGTCATCCTTGTCCCCGGAAACCTTCTAAACGGGGCTTTCAACCTTTCATGCAGTTGAACATGGCCTGGCTTTGGCCTTGGGCGCGCAGCCTTTGCAGTGATATAGTTCGCCGCCAGTTCGGCCTGCCCGGGAGGTATGTGCTTTCGTCAGAAAGCCAGGCGTCCGAGTGAGAGGCTGCATCGCAAGGAGTTTAGATGAGTGCCGATAACGCCTACGCGGTCGAGCTGAAGGGACTGTCCTTCAAGCGCGGTGCGCGCAGCATTTTCAATAATGTCGATATCCGTATCCCGCGCGGCAAGGTCACCGGCATCATGGGGCCTTCCGGGTGTGGCAAGACCACGCTTTTGCGTCTGATGGGCGCCCAGTTGCGGCCCACCAAGGGCGAAGTCTGGGTCAACGGTCAGAACCTGCCAAAGCTGTCGCGCAGCGACCTGTTCGATGCGCGCAAGCATATGGGCGTGCTGTTTCAGAGCGGCGCACTGTTTACCGACCTCGATGTCTTCGAGAACGTCGCTTTTCCGCTGCGGGTTCACACGCAGCTGCCGGAAGAAATGATCCGCGACATCGTCCTGCTCAAGCTGCAGGCCGTGGGCTTGCGCGGTGCCATTGAACTGATGCCCGACGAGCTTTCCGGCGGCATGAAGCGCCGTGTTGCACTGGCCCGAGCGATCGCGCTCGATCCACAGATCCTCATGTACGACGAGCCCTTTGTCGGCCAGGACCCCATCGCAATGGGCGTTCTGGTGCGCCTGATTCGTTTGCTCAACGATGCGCTGGGCATCACCAGCATCGTGGTATCCCACGACTTGGCCGAGACCGCGAGCATTGCCGATTATATTTATGTGGTGGGCGATGGTCAGGTATTGGGGCAGGGCACGCCGGACGAGTTGATGAACTCGGATGAACCGCGCATTCGTCAGTTCATGACCGGTGAACCCGACGGCCCGGTTCCGTACCACTTTCCAGCGACGGATTACCGCGCAGATCTTCTGGGGAAGCGCTGATGCGCAGAATTTCATTAGTAGAGCGCGTTCGCCGCTTTGGCCAGGCCGGCATCGATGTGTTGGCGGTGTTCGGGCGTTCGAGCTTGTTCCTGTTCCATGCCTTGCTCGGCCGGGGCAGCATCGGTGGCGGTTTCGGGCTGCTGATCAAGCAGTTGCATTCGGTGGGCGTGATGTCCCTGGTGATCATCGTGGTCTCCGGGGTATTCATCGGCATGGTGCTGGCGCTGCAGGGCTTCAACATTCTTTCCAGCTATGGTTCAGAGCAGGCTGTCGGGCAGATGGTGGCGCTGACGCTGCTGCGTGAACTGGGGCCGGTGGTGACTGCCTTGCTGTTCGCCGGGCGCGCAGGTTCGGCGTTGACCGCCGAAATCGGCAACATGAAGTCCACCGAGCAGTTGTCCAGCCTGGAAATGATCGGGGTCGACCCGCTCAAGTACATTATCGCGCCACGCTTGTGGGCCGGTTTCATTTCCCTGCCGGTGCTGGCGATGATTTTCAGCGTCGTGGGTATCTGGGGCGGCTCGTGGGTAGCTGTCGACTGGCTGGGGGTCTATGAAGGCTCCTACTGGTCGAACATGCAGAACAGCGTGACGTTCACTGACGATGTGCTCAACGGGATCATCAAAAGTATCGTCTTTGCCTTTGTCGTGACCTGGATCGCCGTATTCCAAGGCTATGACTGCGAACCCACTTCCGAGGGGATCAGTCGTGCCACTACCAAGACCGTTGTGTATGCCTCGTTGGCAGTACTCGGCCTGGACTTTATTCTGACCGCCTTGATGTTTGGAGATTTCTGATGCAAAACCGCACCCTGGAAATCGGTGTCGGCCTTTTCTTGCTGGCTGGCATCCTGGCTTTGCTCTTGTTGGCGTTGCGGGTCAGTGGCCTGTCCCCGACTCCGAGCACCGACACGTATAAACTTTACGCCTACTTCGACAATATCGCCGGTTTGACGGTCAGAGCAAAGGTGACCATGGCCGGTGTGACCATCGGCAAGGTCACGGCCATCGATCTGGATCGCGACAGTTTCACCGGTCGGGTGACCATGCAGCTGGAAAAACGCATTGATAATCTGCCTGCGGACTCTACTGCATCTATCCTGACCGCTGGCCTGTTGGGCGAGAAGTACATCGGTATCAGCGTGGGCGGGGAAGACACCCTGCTCAAGGATGGTGGAACCATCCATGACACGCAGTCATCGCTGGTGCTCGAAGACCTGATCGGTAAATTCCTGCTCAATACCGTTAGCAAAGAAGCTAAATGAGGAACTGTTAAATGATCTCTATCTTGCGACGTGGCCTTTTGGTATTGCTCGCGGCGCTGCCGCTGCTAGCCAACGCCGTGGCAGCGCCTTCGGCGCACGATTTGGTACAGGACACCACTAATCGGATGCTGGCCGATCTGGCGGCCAATAAAGAAAAGTACAAGCAGGATCCGAAAGACTTTTATGCGGCGCTGAACACCATCGTCGGGCCGGTTGTGGATGCCGAGGGTATTTCCAAGAGCATCATGACGGTCAAATACTCGAAGAAAGCATCCCCGGCGCAGATGAAGACCTTCGAAGAAAACTTCAAGAAGGGTCTGTTCCAGTTCTATGGCAATGCCTTGCTGGAGTACAACAACCAGGGCATCACCGTTGATCCGGCCAAAGACGAGTCGGGCGACCGTACCAGCGTTGGCATGACCGTCAAGGGCAGCAGCGGCGCGATCTATCCAGTGTCCTACACGCTGGAAAAGATCAACGGCGAGTGGAAACTGCGTAACGTCATCATCAACGGCATCAACATCGGCAAGCTGTTCCGCGATCAGTTCGCCGATGCGATGCAGCGCAATGGCAACGACCTGGACAAGACCATCAATGGTTGGGCCGGGGAAGTCGCCAAGGCCAAGGAAGCCACTGACAAGAAACCAGGGCAGTCAACCCAATGAGTGAGTCGGCAGTCCAGATGGACGAAGCGGGCGAGCTGCGACTCAGTGGCGTGCTGGATTACCGCACCGGCCCTGGCCTGCGTGAACAGGGCAAGGCGCTGATCAAGGCCTGCAAGGCTGCGGCGCTGGTGGTCGATTGCTCGGCGGTGACCAAGTCCAGCAGTGTCGGTTTGTCGTTGCTGCTGTGTTTCATCCGCGATGCGCAGGCGGCCGGCAAGGCCCTGAGCATCCGTGGGATGCCGGAAGACATGCGTGAAATCGCTCAGGTCAGCGAGATGACCGAGCTGTTGGCGCATCCCTAACCCGCATCTATAAAGAAGCCCCCCGTCCGAGTCCTGCTTGGCGGGGTTCGCAGGCGCGGGGCTTTTTTGTATGATGTCCGACCCGCGCGCACAGGGCGCCGATTGAGGTTGAGCATGCAGGCCAACGAAGTTAAGAGCTTTCTTGAAGGAAAGCTGCCCGGAACGAAAGTAGAAGTCGAGGGCGAAGGCTGCAATTTCCAGCTGAACGTGATTAGCGATGAACTGGCGGCATTGAGCCCGGTCAAGCGTCAGCAGCAGGTCTATGCCCATTTGAACCCGTGGATCGTCGATGGCAGCATCCATGCGGTCACTATGAAATTTTTCAGCAGCGCGGCCTGGGCCGAGCGCACCTGAGCCCAAGGGCGTCGAGATTCTTATGGATAAATTGATTATTACTGGCGGTCCTCGTCTTGATGGCGAGATCCGCATCTCCGGGGCAAAGAACTCCGCCCTGCCGATCCTGGCTGCCACCTTGCTGTGCGATGGCCCGGTGACCGTGGCCAACCTGCCGCACCTGCACGACATCACCACCATGATCGAGCTGTTCGGCCGCATGGGCATCGAGCCGGTGATCGACGAAAAACTCTCCGTCGAAATCGATCCGCGCACCATCAAGACCCTGGTCGCACCGTACGAGCTGGTTAAAACCATGCGTGCGTCGATTCTGGTGCTCGGTCCGATGGTTGCCCGTTTCGGTGAAGCCGAAGTCGCCTTGCCTGGCGGTTGCGCCATCGGTTCGCGTCCGGTTGACCTGCACATCCGTGGCCTGGAAGCCATGGGTGCAGTCATCGACGTAGAAGGCGGCTACATCAAGGCCAAGGCGCCTGAAGGCGGCCTGCGCGGTGCGCACTTCTTCTTCGATACCGTCAGTGTGACCGGTACCGAAAACATCATGATGGCCGCAGCGCTGGCCAAAGGCCGCAGCGTCCTGGCTAACGCCGCGCGCGAGCCTGAAGTGGTCGACCTGGCGAACTTCCTGAACGCCATGGGTGCCAAGGTTTCCGGCGCCGGCACCGATACCATCACCATCGATGGCGTCGAGCGTCTGCACACCACCACTTACAAGGTGATGCCGGACCGTATCGAAACCGGTACCTACCTGGTTGCCGCTGCAGTGACCGGCGGCCGCGTGAAGGTCAAGGACACCGATCCGACCATCCTCGAAGCCGTTCTGGAAAAGCTCCGTGAGTCCGGTGCCGAAATCACCTGCGGCGAAGACTGGATCGAGCTGAACATGCACGGTAAGCGTCCGAAAGCCGTCAACGTGCGGACCGCTCCGTACCCGGCGTTCCCGACCGACATGCAGGCGCAGTTCATCTCCCTCAACGCCATTGCCGAAGGCACCGGTGCTGTGATCGAGACGATCTTCGAAAACCGCTTCATGCACGTCTACGAGCTGCACCGCATGGGCGCCAAGATCCAGGTTGAAGGCAACACCGCCATCGTCACCGGCACCGAGAAACTCAAGGGCGCGCCAGTGATGGCGACCGACCTGCGTGCTTCGGCCAGCCTGGTGATCTCGGCCCTGATCGCCGACGGCGACACGCTGATCGACCGCATCTACCACATAGACCGTGGCTACGAGTGCATCGAAGAAAAACTGCAGATGCTGGGCGCCAAGATCCGTCGCGTTCCGGGCTAGTACCTGCTGCATGGGCATAAGGACGTGCCCGTTGATTTGTTGAAGTCGAGCCGTTTTCGGCTCGATGTGTGTCCGGCGCCATTTGCGACCGGGCATGAGTACCTTGATAAGGACTGACGTTTCCCATGTTGACCATCGCACTGTCCAAGGGCCGCATCCTTGACGACACCCTGCCGCTTCTGGCTGAAGCGGGCATCGTGCCGACCGAGAATCCGGACAAGAGCCGCAAGCTGATCATTCCCACGACCCAGGAAGATGTACGCCTGCTGATCGTGCGTGCCACCGATGTGCCGACCTATGTCGAACATGGTGCTGCCGACCTCGGTGTCGCCGGTAAAGATGTGCTGATGGAATATGGCGGCCAGGGCCTGTACGAGCCACTGGACCTGCAAATTGCCCAGTGCAAGTTGATGACGGCCGGCAAGGTCGGTGCGGTCGAGCCCAAGGGTCGTCTGCGCATCGCCACCAAGTTCGTCAACGTTGCCAAGCGTTATTACGCTGAACAGGGTCGTCAGGTCGACATCATCAAGCTGTACGGCTCGATGGAGCTGGCACCGCTGATCGGCCTTGCCGACAAGATCATCGACGTGGTCGACACCGGTAACACGCTGCGGGCCAACGGCCTGGAGCCACAGGATTTCATTGCTGCCATCAGCTCCCGGCTGATCGTCAACAAAGCTTCGATGAAGATGCAGCACGCCCGTATCCAGGCGTTGATCGACACCCTGCGCAAGGCAGTGGAGTCTCGACACCGCGGCTGATTCACCTGCGCGACGTTAAGTCGCGCCCGTCTATCCGCCTCATAGCCAGAATTCTCAGGTGCCCAAGCGGAAACGACTGACAGGGGAAGGTGCGCTGACGTTTAATAACGACCGCGCCTTACTCCAAAAGGCAATTTTCAGTAGTAGAAAAAATTACTCAGAAATAAAGATCGCGCAGTGTCCTGCCTTTTGGAGCAAGGCCCTGCGGGTTGGCACTGTGCCCGCGCCATGCTGCGTTGCGGGACTCGGTAAGGAAACAACCCTTACCTTCGTCCCGCGCCTTGCCTGGCACGACCACAGTACCAACGCGATCGTTGTTAAACGTCAGCGCACCTTCGGGCGCCTGAGTTTTTGCCATTCCTATGAGGCTCTCGCTATGACCGCACCGACTGCAATTCGCCGACTCAACGCTGCTGACCCGGATTTCGCGCATCATCTGGATCATCTGCTGAGCTGGGAAAGTGTGTCTGACGACTCGGTCAATCAGCGGGTGCTGGACATCATCAAGGCCGTGCGTGAGCGCGGCGACGCGGCACTAGTGGACTTTACCCGCCAGTTCGACGGCCTGGACGTGAAGTCCATGGCCGACCTGATCCTGCCGCGCGAGCGTCTGGAGCTGGCGCTGACCCGCATCTCCGTGCCTCAGCGTGAAGCCCTGGAAGTTGCCGCCGCCCGCGTGCGCAGCTACCACGAAAAACAGAAGCAGGATTCCTGGAGCTACACCGAGGCCGACGGCACGGTGCTGGGCCAGAAAGTCACGCCGCTGGACCGCGCCGGTCTGTACGTGCCAGGCGGCAAGGCGTCGTACCCGTCGTCGGTGTTGATGAACGCGATTCCAGCCAAGGTCGCCGGCGTCACCGAAGTGGTCATGGTGGTGCCGACCCCGCGCGGTGAAATCAACGAGCTGGTGCTGGCCGCTGCCTGCATCGCCGGTGTCGACCGCGTGTTCACCATCGGTGGCGCTCAAGCCGTTGCCGCATTGGCTTACGGCACTGAAAGCGTGCCGAAGGTCGATAAAGTGGTCGGCCCGGGCAACATCTATGTCGCCACCGCCAAGCGCCACGTGTTTGGCCAGGTCGGTATCGACATGATCGCCGGTCCCTCAGAGATCCTCGTGGTGTGCGACGGCCAGACCGATCCGGACTGGATCGCCATGGACCTGTTCTCCCAGGCCGAGCACGACGAAGACGCCCAGGCGATTCTGGTAAGCCCCGACGCCGAGTTCCTCGACAAGGTCGCCGCCAGCATCGCCAAGCTGATGCCGACCATGGAGCGCGCCGCGATCATCGAAACCTCGATCAATGGCCGTGGTGCACTGATCAAGGTTCGCGACATGGAGCAAGCCATCGAAGTGGCCAACCGCATCGCGCCGGAGCACCTCGAATTGTCCGTTGCCGATCCACAAGCCTGGCTGCCGCAGATCCGCCACGCCGGCGCGATCTTCATGGGCCGTCACACCTCCGAAGCCCTGGGCGACTATTGCGCAGGCCCCAACCACGTGTTGCCGACTTCCGGCACCGCCCGTTTCTCCTCGCCGCTGGGTGTGTACGACTTCCAGAAACGTTCGTCGATCATTTTCTGTTCCGAGCAGGGCGCTTCCGAGTTGGGCAAAACCGCTGCCGTGCTGGCCCGAGGTGAGTCGCTGACCGCCCATGCCCGCAGCGCCGAATACCGCATCGTTGACGACAAGCAGGTGAAATGAACATGAGTAAATTCTGGAGCCCGTTCGTCAAAAATCTGGTGCCTTACGTGCCGGGCGAACAGCCGAAACTGGCGAAATTGGTGAAGCTCAACACCAACGAAAACCCGTACGGCCCATCGCCAAAAGCCCTCGCGGCGATGCAAACCGAACTCAATGACAACCTGCGTCTGTACCCGGACCCGAACAGCGACCTGCTCAAGCAAGCCGTTGCCAGGTACTACGGCGTGCAAGGCAATCAGGTGTTCCTCGGCAACGGTTCCGATGAAGTACTGGCGCACATCTTCCACGGTTTGCTGCAGCACGATCAGCCGCTGCTGTTCCCGGACATCAGCTACAGCTTCTACCCGGTCTACTGCGGGTTGTACGGCATCACCTTCGACGCGGTGCCGCTGGACGAGCAATTCCAGATCAACCCGGCGGACTATGCCAGGCCGAACGGCGGGATCATTTTCCCCAACCCGAACGCCCCGACCGGTTGCCTGTTGGCGCTGGAGGCGGTGGAGCAGATTCTCAAGGCCAGCCCGGATTCGGTGGTGGTGGTCGACGAGGCCTACATCGATTTCGGCGGCGAGACGGCAATCACTCTGGTCGATCGTTATCCAAACCTGCTGGTGACCCAGACCCTGTCCAAGTCCCGTTCCCTGGCCGGTCTGCGGGTGGGTCTGGCGGTCGGCCATCCGGACCTGATCGAGGCGCTGGAGCGGATCAAGAACAGCTTCAACTCCTATCCGCTGGATCGCATGGCGAATGTCGGTGCTGCCGCGGCGTTCGAGGATCGCGAGTATTTCGACAAGACCTGCCGGTTGGTGATCGAGAATCGCGAGAAGGTCGTTGCACAGCTAAAGGAGAAAGGTTTTGAAGTGCTGCCATCGGCGGCGAACTTCATTTTCGCCCGTCACCCCCGGCACGATGCGGCGGGGCTTGCGGCGAAGTTGCGCGAGCAAGGCGTGATCGTCCGGCACTTCAAGCAGCAGCGGATCGCCCAGTTCCTGCGGATCTCCATCGGCACGCCAGAGCAGAATCAGGCGCTGATCGACGGCCTCGGCGACCTCTAAACCACCGCTGACCCGTGTAGGAGCGAGCTTGCTCCTACAGGGGCTTGTCTCAGCGGCTTACTCTTCTTCTTTATCCTTGACCGGAGCCGGCGGCGGACGCAGGCCGACTTCCGCCGTCAACTTGAGCTCCTTGCCGTTGCGCATCACCTGGATCGCGACCTTGTCGGTCGGCTTGATCCGCGCCACCTGATTCATCGAGCGACGGCCATCACCGGCCGGTTCGCCATCGATGGCAAGAATCACATCACCCAGTTGCAGGCCGGCCTTCTGTGCCGGACCATCGCGGAAAATCCCCGCCACGACAATGCCAGGGCGCCCGGACAAGCCGAACGACTCGGCCAGTTCCTGGGTCAGCGGCTGCACTTCGATACCCAGCCAGCCACGAATAACCTGGCCGTGCTCGATGATCGACTTCATCACTTCCATCGCCAGCTTCACCGGGATCGCGAAACCAATGCCCTGGGAGCCCCCGGACTTGGAGAAGATCGCCGTGTTGATGCCGGTCAGGTTGCCGATGGCATCCACCAGCGCACCGCCTGAGTTACCCGGGTTGATCGCTGCATCGGTCTGGATGAAGTCTTCGTAGTTGTTCAGGCCCAATTGATTGCGCCCGGTGGCGCTGATGATGCCCATGGTCACGGTCTGGCCGACGCCGAACGGGTTGCCGATGGCCAGCGCGACGTCGCCGATGCGGATGTTGTCGGAACGGCCCACGGTGATCGACGGCAGGTTTTTCAGGTCGATTTTCAGAACCGCGAGGTCAGTCTCCGGGTCGCTGCCGATCACCCGTGCCAGGGTTTCCCGGCCGTCCTTGAGCGCTACCACGATCTGGTCGGCGCCACTGGTCACGTGGTTGTTGGTCAGGATGTAGCCTTCCGGGCTCATGATCACGCCGGAACCGAGGCTCGACTCCATGCGTTTCTGCTTGGGCGAGTTATCGCCGAAGAAACGACGGAACTGCGGATCTTCGAACAACGGATGGTTGGGTTTGTTGATGACTTTGGTGGTGTACAGGTTCACCACCGACGGCGCAGCGGTGGATACCGCTTCGGCATAAGACACCGGGCCCTGCTGCATGCTGGTGGTTTGCGGCGCTTGTTGCAGATTCACGTCGAGGCTCGGGAGCCCGACCCACTGCGGGTAACGCTGGATAATCAAAAGAGCGACAAGCACGCCAGCCAACAGCGGCCAGCCGGAAAAACGCAGCGCCTTGAGCATTAAGCAGTTCCTGAGAGAGTTGCAGGCGGTATGAGACCGCTCATAATGACGCGCATTATACGAGGCCGCACGCGCCTCTGAACGGGATATTTAGGAGTCTTTCATGGCCGTCGCCCTGAGCACCCTGGTCGAAGAAGCCGACCGCTACCTCAACAGCGCCAGAATCGCCGATTATTGCCCCAACGGCCTGCAGGTCGAGGGGCGGCCGCAAGTGATGCGCATTGTCAGTGGGGTCACCGCCAGCCAGGCCTTGCTCGATGCGGCCGTGGAGGCCAATGCCGATCTGGTGCTGGTGCACCATGGCTACTTCTGGAAAGGCGAGAACCCGTGCATCACCGGCATGAAGCAGCGCCGCCTGAAGACCCTGCTCAAGCACGATATCAGCCTGTTGTCCTATCACCTGCCGCTGGACCTGCACCCGGACGTCGGCAATAACGTGCAGCTCGCGCGGCAACTCGACATCACCGTCGAAGGTCCGCTGGACCCGGGCAACCTGAAGATTGTCGGCCTGGTCGGCTCGCTGAACGAGCCGATGATGCCCCGGGATTTCGCCCGCCGCGTCCAGGAAGTGATGGGGCGTGAGCCGCTGTTGATCGAAGGCAGTGCCATGGTCCGCCGCGTCGGCTGGTGCACCGGTGGTGGCCAGGGTTACATCGATCAGGCCATTCTGGCCGGCGTCGATCTGTACCTCAGTGGCGAGGCTTCCGAGCAAACTTTCCACAGTGCCCGGGAAAACGACATCAGCTTCATTGCCGCCGGTCATCATGCCACCGAGCGCTACGGCGTTCAGGCGCTGGGGGATTATCTGGCGCGGCGCTTTGCGCTGGAGCACATCTTCATCGATTGCCCGAATCCGATCTGACGAAACGCCATCCCTGTAGGAGCGAGCTCGCTCGCGATGAACCTGAGAACACCGCGGGGTGTCAGGCTCCCAGCGTTATCGTTGACGACCATCGCGAGCATGCTCGCTCCTACAGGGGAACGCGTTTCGCCCAAACGCGGGGGCATATTCATATGCTCTTTCGATCTAGTTGGTGTCCTGATTAGAAGAGGTCGCTGTGCTAGGATCCCCGCTCGAACACGGCCCGCTGGCCGTTCATAAGAAAGCTTTCGTGAGTAGCCATGGTCGACAAACTGACGCATCTGAAACAGCTGGAGGCGGAAAGCATCCACATCATCCGCGAGGTGGCCGCCGAGTTCGACAACCCGGTGATGCTGTACTCCATCGGTAAAGACTCCGCCGTGATGCTGCATCTGGCACGCAAGGCGTTCTTCCCGGGCAAGCTGCCGTTTCCGGTGATGCACGTCGACACTCGCTGGAAATTCAAGGAGATGTACAGCTTCCGCGACAAGATGGTCGCCGAGCTGGGCCTCGACCTGATCACCCACGTCAACCCGGACGGCGTGGCGCAGGACATCAACCCGTTCACCCACGGCAGCGCCAAGCACACCGACATCATGAAGACCGAGGGCCTGAAGCAGGCACTCGACAAGTATGGTTTCGACGCAGCATTCGGCGGCGCCCGTCGCGATGAAGAGAAATCCCGCGCCAAAGAGCGGGTGTACTCGTTCCGCGACAGCAAGCACCGCTGGGATCCGAAAAACCAGCGTCCCGAGCTGTGGAACGTCTACAACGGCAAGGTCAACAAGGGCGAGTCGATCCGCGTCTTCCCGCTGTCGAACTGGACCGAGCTGGACATCTGGCAGTACATCTACCTTGAAGGCATCCCGATCGTTCCGCTGTACTTCGCCGCCGAGCGTGAAGTCATCGAGAAGAACGGCACGCTGATCATGATCGACGACGAGCGCATCCTCGAACACCTGAGCGATGAAGACAAAGCGCGCATCGTCAAAAAGAAAGTGCGTTTCCGTACCCTTGGTTGCTACCCATTGACGGGCGCGGTGGAGTCCGAGGCCGAAAGCCTCACGGACATCATTCAGGAAATGCTCCTGACGCGAACTTCCGAGCGCCAGGGCCGTGTCATCGACCACGATGGTGCAGGCTCGATGGAAGACAAAAAACGTCAAGGTTATTTCTAAGGGGCTGTCATGTCGCATCAATCTGATTTGATCAGCGAGGACATCCTCGCCTACCTGGGCCAGCACGAACGTAAAGAGCTGCTGCGCTTTCTGACCTGCGGTAACGTCGACGACGGCAAGAGCACCCTGATCGGGCGCCTGCTGCACGACTCCAAGATGATCTACGAAGATCACCTGGAAGCGATCACCCGCGACTCGAAAAAAGTCGGCACCACCGGCGAAGACATCGACCTGGCATTGCTGGTCGACGGCCTGCAGGCAGAGCGTGAGCAGGGCATCACCATCGATGTCGCGTACCGCTACTTCTCCACCGCCAAGCGCAAATTCATCATCGCCGACACTCCCGGCCATGAGCAGTACACCCGCAACATGGCCACCGGTGCCTCCACCTGTGACCTGGCGATCATCCTGGTCGACGCCCGTTACGGCGTGCAGACCCAGACCCGTCGCCACAGCTTTATCGCCTCGTTGCTGGGCATCAAGCACATCGTCGTGGCCATCAACAAGATGGACCTCAAGGACTTCGACCAGGGCGTGTTCGAGTCGATCAAGGCCGATTACCTGCAGTTTGCCGAAGGCTTGAAGATGAAGCCCACCACGATGCACTTCGTGCCGATGTCGGCTTTGAAGGGCGACAACGTGGTGAACAAGTCCGAGCGTTCGCCGTGGTACACCGGCCAGTCGCTGATGGAAATCCTCGAGACCGTTGAAGTGGCGGGCGATCGCAACTTCACCGACCTGCGTTTCCCGGTGCAGTACGTCAACCGTCCGAACCTGAATTTCCGTGGCTTCGCCGGTACCCTGGCCAGCGGCATCGTCAAGAAAGGCGACGAAGTCGTGGTGCTGCCGTCGGGCAAGAGCAGCCGCGTGAAGTCCATCGTCACCTTCGAAGGTGAGCTGGAGCACGCAGGTCCTGGTCAGGCTGTCACGCTGACCATGGAAGACGAAATCGATATCTCCCGTGGCGATCTGTTGGTTCACGCCGACAACGTGCCGCCGGTGACCGACAGCTTCGAAGCGATGCTGGTGTGGATGGCTGAAGAGCCGATGCTGCCGGGCAAGAAATACGACATCAAACGCGCCACCAGTTACGTGCCGGGCTCCATCGCCAGCATCGTCAACAAGGTCGACGTCAACACCCTGGAAGAAGGTCCGGCCAGCGCGTTGCAGCTGAACGAAATCGGCAAGGTCAAGATCGCGCTCGATGCGCCAATTGCCCTCGACGGTTACGACAGCAACCGCACCACCGGCGCCTTCATCATCATCGACCGCTTGACCAACGGCACCGTTGGCGCGGGCATGATCGTCGCCCAGCCTTTGGCCCATGGCACCAGCACGCACCACGGCAAACTGGCCCACGTCGCCACCGAAGAGCGCGCACAGCGCTTCGGCCAGCAACCGGCCACCGTGTTGTTCAGCGGCTTGTCGGGCGCGGGCAAAAGCACCCTGGCGTATGCGGTTGAACGCAAGTTGTTCGACCTGGGCCGTGCGGTGTTCGTACTCGATGGCCAGAACCTGCGTCACGACCTGAACAAAGGTCTGCCACAGGATCGCGCCGGGCGTACCGAGAACTGGCGTCGTGCCGCGCACGTTGCGCGTCAGTTCAACGAAGCTGGTCTGCTGACCCTCGCTGCGTTCGTTGCCCCGAGTGCCGAAGGTCGTGAACAGGCCCGGGAACTGATCGGCAAGGACCGTCTGCTGACGGTCTACGTCCAGGCTTCGCCGACGGTCTGCGCCGAGCGTGATCCGCAAGGTTTGTACGCGGCAGCCGGGGATAACATCCCGGGCGACTCCTTCCCGTACGACGTGCCGCTGGATGCCGACCTGGTGATCGACACCCAGTCCGTGTCGCTGGAGGAAAGCGTCAAGCAAGTGCTGGCTCTGCTGCGTGAGCGTGGTGCGATCTAAGGCAATAGCAGCGGCAAGCTTCTAGCTTCAAGCTGCAAGGAAAAGCCCGCAGACAAGTGATTGTCTGCGGGCTTTTTTGTGTCTGTTCCGACGCTTTCGCGGACAAGTCGGATCGCGATGAGACCCTTGCAACCAACTCACTTGCTGGCTGGATATTCCCAATGCGCGCCGCGAAAGCATTCGGCAATTAGGTGTGAATTGCCAGCGGCTTTAGCGCTTGGGAAAGGGACTACAGGGATATCGGAAATGGGTAAGTTATATTTATTTGCATTGAGGGATATTGTCTTTAGTAGATGCGAGGCTGAAGTCGTCTGAGTTTTAATGAATCGACTGCGCATGAATAGATACTGGAAATAGCCGTGCTGCATTTGCTGTGCGCGTTAGTGGTTTTGATTTGCTTGAAAATTACGCCACATATTGCGCAGAAAGAAGTCGATTGGATCAAGTGTCAGATGAGTCGCCGTTGGTAAATTTTTGTGGGGGTGTATGCGTACTAAAATTTTCCCTCCAGGATATGTTGCTAGCTTGGGTGAGGTTGTTTTTTGTGTGGTCATGTTTTTTTGTCTGGTTCTTGCCTCGGTTTATATGCTTCGCCAAGTAAGGGATGTTCCTCCGTTGCCAAAAAATCTTGTTTTGGAGAGTGCTTATATTTATAGGGGTGTTTCGCAGTCAAGGAATGAATCATATTTGTATCTGACAGTTGGGCTGGGTGATGATGCGTACAATTACACTATTGTTGCTCGTAGTAGTGATATACGGTATTTGGATTTGAATAAGTCAAGAAAGCTTTGGGTTGCTATTGACTCAGAGCGAAGGGATCCGTTTGTTTGGTGGGTTTATGATTTTGATACCAGTGTAATTATTAGTCGTAAGGATATAGTGGGTTGGGCGAGGTATAGCAATGGTGGAAGCTACTTAGTGGCTATTTGGTGGGCTGTATCATCGCTATATTTTGTTTTGATAATTTTTCGGAACGGTGTTTGGAGTAGAGTTGTGGCGAAAAGGAAAGCGTATGAAAATAGAGAAGATTGAGGGTGAGATATATGTAATTGACGATTTTCTCACAGCAAGCGAAGAGGTTGGTATAAATCTTCAGCTTAAAGGTGCTGTCTGGAGATACAACTGGCCGAATTATGAGGTGCTTCCTTTCGTTAGACCGTGTTGGCACGTATTCATAGCGGGTAAAGGCCGTCCGGAGCGCCAATCCTGCCTGGAGGAATTGAGTGACAATGAATCGTGGCGCTTTCTGATCGGTTTTTGGGAGCGTGTTTCGAACTTACATGATTTTGATATTACATTGTTAGGTGTTTATGCAAATGGCCAGACGTTTGGGCAGGACACCATTATTCATCGCGATAACAAGACTCATCCAGGGCTGACTGTCATTATTTTCGGTAACGAGCACTGGCCAACCTCCTGGGGCGGCGAGCTCGTTTTCTATGATGACACGAAAGAAAACATTATTAAGGCTGTACTACCGAAATCTCGTCGAGTAGTTATATTCGATGGGCGAATTCCACACTCTGCACGATCACCTTCCGTGAAGTGTGATCAGGTGAGAATGACACTTGCGTTTAAAACTGTGATAAAGGGGTGATATATGGCTGGGAAAGCCGAGATATTTGTAGGCGTCGTAAGCGATGGAGTGACTGTAGGTTCAGGTGCAACTGCGATATCAGACCAGTTCTTGGTTAACGCAACCGGGATGGTGTTGTTAAACCAAGCTGCGCAAACGGGTGCTGTAATAGCCAGCGTGACGTCAGTCACCAAGCTAGCAGGTCCATATGTGCCGATTGTGAGTATGCCTGCCAATGTAGTTGCGGGTACCATTACCTTTCTAAAAATAGGTGTGGATATCAGGGATGGTGCGGGGTTTGAAAAAGGCGATGTTATAAGTCTTGTGGGGAATGTAGCAGGTGTAATCGCCACCATGGCTGTTTTGGCAGCCGCACCGTTTGTAGTTGTTGCGGGTGCAAGTTTTTTTTCGATAGGGGCTGGTCTGTATTCTATTCACCAGTCAAAAGTGTTTGAAAGTCTCTCGCTAAATGCTGCGGACTTCTTTAGGGATAACCCTGCGGATAGCTACGCTGATTATGTCTGGGCGCCCGATATGAAACTCGTGCATAGAGATATCATGGGAGCGTCATACAATAATCATATGCTTTCATTCAATTGGTCGTCTGAGACCGGGGAGTTGGTGCCTTCGGCATTTTCTACAGTCAGTGAAAATAGTGGGGGTGGGGGTTTTGTTCCGCCCACAAATCCGGTGCTTCCGGTTCCTCCTCCCGAGATAGTTCCAACAGTTACCATTGGTCCCCTTGAGTTTGGTAATGGAAATGCTGGCGCAGACGATAACGGCGATGAGTATGGATGCTGCACTGGAGGGAGCGATGGTTATGTGTAGCGGTACCCATATATAGATATCTGTTCTTTGTTTTTGTCTTCCGATTTTCAGTAAAAATTTAATACGTACTTTTCAGTCTTGAGAGCTAAGCCTGGGTCAGGCTGGACTTAGGAGTGCGCTGGTGTGTGGGTGATCGTCAGCTTTGCCGCGTGGAATTGAGTTCGGTTTCGGTGGAGTAAGGCGTCAAGCAAGTGCTGGGCCTGCTGCGTGAGCGTGGTGCGATCTAAGCGTTAGCCAGTAATAAAAAAACCGCCGATGAGTGATCATCGGCGGGTTTTTTTGTGTCTGGAAATCAGTCAAAACAAACACTGAACCTGTGGGAGCGAGCTTGCTCGCGATAGCGGCGGATCAGTCGACATCGATATAGAATGCCAGCCAGCAATCGCGAGCAAGCTCGCTCCCACAGGGGGTCAGTGTTGCTTTGGATACTCGCGATGCATCTGTTCCAGCAACGCATCCTTGTCCTGCCACAACTGGTTGATCCAGCCCTGAAACTGCAGGCGGTACTCGCCGTCCTGGTCGTAGTTTTTGCCAATGAACTGCGGCGGAATCTTCAGGTCTTCAAAGTGCACCACGACGTCCGCAACGTTCCCGCACAACAAATCCCAAAAACCAGGACGCCCGGCTGGGTAGTGGATGGTCACGTTGACCAGGGATTCAAGCTGCTCGCCCATCGCATCCAGCACAAAGGCAATGCCACCGGCCTTTGCCTTGAGCAAATACTTGAACGGTGACTGCTGCTGGGCATGCTTGCCCTCGGTGAAGCGCGTGCCTTCGACGAAGTTGAAAATGCCCACCGGGTTGTCGCGAAATTTCGCACAGGTCTTGCGGGTGGTTTCCAGGTCCTTGCCTTTCTTCTCCGGGTGCTTCTCCAGATAGGCCTTGGAGTAGCGCTTCATGAACGGAAAGCCCAACGCCCACCACGCCAGACCGATCACCGGAACCCAGATCAGCTCCTGCTTGAGAAAGAACTTCAGCGGCTGAATGCGCCGGTTGAGCACGTATTGCAGCACCAGGATGTCCACCCAGCTCTGGTGGTTGCTGGTGATCAGGTACGAGTGTTGATAGTCGAGGCCTTGCAGGCCGCTGATGTGCCAGCGCGTGCGGCGTACCAGGTTCATCCAGCCTTTGTTGAGGCTGATCCAGGCTTCGTGGGTATGGCTCATCAGCCAGCCCGCGAGGCGCTGGGTGAGGGCGAACGGCAGTACCTTGACGAGCGCCACGCAGAACAGGAACGAGCAGAGCAGAATCGTGTTCAGTGCCAACAGCAGCGAGGCGATCACGCCCCGCAGCGGAGCAGGTAGGAAGTCCAGCATCTACACATCCATAGGTCGGTTGGCGGCTTGGATCGCGGTCAGGGCGATGGTGTAGACGATGTCATCGACCTGCGCGCCGCGTGGCAAATCGTTCACCGGTTTGCGCAGGCCTTGCAGCATCGGCCCGAGGCTGACGCAGTCGGCGCTGCGCTGCACGGCTTTGTGGGTGGTGTTGCCGGTGTTGAGGTCGGGGAACACGTACACCGTGGCACGACCGGCCACCTGACTGTTCGGCGCCAATTGCCTGGCCACGCTTTCGTTGGCCGCGGCGTCGTACTGCAAGGGGCCGTCGATCAGCAGCGAGTGCTGTTGTTCGTGGGCGAGCAGGGTTGCTTCGCGGACCTTCTCGACTTCTTCGCCGCTGGCCGACTCGCCGCTGGAGTAGCTGATCATCGCCACCCGTGGCGTGATGCCGAAGGCGGCGGCCGAGTCAGCGCTTTGCAGGGCGATCTCGGCCAGTTCGCTGGCGCTCGGATGCGGGTTCATCACGCAGTCGCCGTAGACCAGCACCTCTTCCGGGAACAGCATGAAGAACACCGACGACACCAGGGTGCAGCCCGGCGCCGTTTTAATCAGCTGCAGGGCCGGGCGGATGGTGTTGGCGGTGGTGTTGATCACGCCCGACACGAGGCCGTCGACTTCATCCAGGGCCAGCATCATGGTGCCGATCACCACGGTGTCTTCCAGTTGTTGCTCGGCCATCGGCGCGTTGAGGCTTTTGCTTTTGCGCAGCGCGACCATCGGCTCGACATAGCGTTCGCGGATCGAGTCCGGATCGATGATTTCCAGTCCCGGTGGCAACTCGATGCCCTGTGCGCGGGCGACGGCCTGCACGTCCTCGGGCTTGGCCAGCAACACACAGCGAGCGATGCCACGGGCCTGGCAGATCGCGGCGGCCTGTACGGTCAGCGGCTCGCTGCCTTCGGGCAGCACGATGCGCTTGTTGGCCGCCTGGGCGCGCTGGATCAATTGATAGCGGAAAACCGCTGGCGACAGGCGCATCTCCCGTGGCGTGCCGCAGCGCTGATGCAACCAGTTGGCATCGAGATGGCCGGCGATGAAATCGGTGATGATTTCGGCGCGCTCGCGGTCGTCGATGGGGATTTCCTTGTTCAGGCCATTGAGCAGGTTGGCGGTGTCATAGGAGCCGGTACTCACCGACAACACCGGCAACCCGGCCTGCAGGGCGCCGCGGCAAAGATCCATGATGCGTGGGTCGGGCAGGGTGTCGCTGGTCAGCAGCAGGCCGGCCAGCGGCACGCCGTTCAAGGCCGCGAGGCTGACGGCGAGGATGATGTCGTCGCGGTCGCCGGGGGTCACCACCAGCACGCCGGGCTTGAGCAACTCCACGGTGTTGCGCATGGTGCGGGCGCAAATGATGATCTTGGTCATGCGCCGGGTTTCGTAATCGCCGGCGTTGAGCACTTGCGCACCCATCAGGTCGGCGACGTCGCGGGTGCGCGGGGCGTTCAGTTCCGGCTGGAACGGAATGCAGCCGAGCAAGCGGAAATCGCCGCTGCGCAGCAACGGCGAATGCTCCTTCAGGCGGGTGGCGAAGGCTTCCATGCTTTCGTCGGTCTTGACCTTGTTGAGGATCACGCCGAGGACTTTCGGGTCCTTCGGGCCGCCGAACAATTGCGCCTGCAACTCGACGCGGCCGGAGAGTTCGGTCAGCACTTCATTTTCCGGTGCCGAGACCAGGATCACCTCGGCGTCGAGGCTCTTGGCCAGGTGCAGGTTGACCCGCGCGGCGTAACTGGCGCTGCGGGTCGGCACCATGCCTTCGACGATCAGTACGTCCTTGCCGATGGCCGCCTGCTGATAAAGGGCGATGATTTCTTCGAGCAATTCATCGAGCTGACCGTCGCCGAGCATGCGCTCGACATGGGCCAGGCCCAGCGGCTGAGGCGGTTTCAAGCCGTGGGTACGCGCCACCAGTTCGGTGGAACGCTCCGGGCCCGTGTCGCCCGGATGTGGTTGGGCAATCGGCTTGAAAAAGCCGACCTTGAGCCCGGCCCGCTCAAGGGTACGCACCAGCCCAAGGCTGATGGAGGTCAGACCCACGCCAAAATCGGTGGGCGCGATAAAAAAAGTTTGCATGCGGATTCTCTGAAGGAGCATGGCAAAGGCGATCATCTATATCTGACGATCTACCGAAATTCAGTCGCCAAGGTTATCGCTAACCGAGCCTTGTGCGCACCAACCACAATCAAAGGGTTGGCCTATTTTTTCCTGGCGCTGCGCAGGGTCCATGACCCAGGCGCGTGATTGCCATGGCGGCTGGTGCCGCAGGTGTTGGGTGTGGCCGCAGGAAAGCTCGGCCACCCAGTGGCCGTCCTCGTCCTGATGGAAGCCTGTGATCGTCGAATCCCGTCTGTCCGGGTTGTGTTCGCTTTCGGACGATTGCTTCGCTAAACTTGGCCTTTCAATCTTCTTATGCAAAAGGTCTCGCCCCATGCTGATCGCCGCCAATAAGGCTGTCTCCATCGACTATACCCTGACCAACGACGCTGGTGAGGTCATCGACAGCTCCGCCGGCGGCGCGCCGCTGGTCTACCTGCAAGGCGCAGGCAACATCATCCCGGGCCTGGAAAAGGCTCTGGAAGGCAAGGCTGTCGGCGACGAGCTGACCGTAGCCGTTGAACCGGAAGACGCTTACGGCGAATACGCTGCCGAACTGGTCAGCACCCTGAGCCGCAGCATGTTCGAAGGCGTCGACGAGCTGGAAGTGGGCATGCAGTTCCACGCTTCCGCTCCGGACGGCCAGATGCAGATCGTGACCATCCGTGATCTGGACGGCGACGACGTCACCGTTGACGGCAACCACCCGTTGGCCGGTCAGCGCCTGAATTTCCAGGTCAAGATCATCGACATCCGTGACGCCAGCCAGGAAGAAATCGCTCATGGTCACGTCCATGGCGAAGGTGGCCATCACCACTGATTTCTGCGCTAAGCTCAGATAACTGGAGAGGCGCCCTGTGGGCGCCTTTTTAGTCTGCGGCTGTCCCTGACGACACCGCCAAGTGGCTGTTTCGAGAAGAACACGGGAATCTGGAGTACGCCATGAGTGCTTTTCACGACCTTAAATTGACAGCCCTGGATGGACAGGAGCTACCTCTGGCGCCTTTCAAAGGCCAAGTCGTACTGGTGGTCAACGTCGCCTCCAAATGCGGCTTGACCCCGCAGTACGCGGCGCTGGAAAACCTCTATCAGCAATACAAGACCAAAGGCTTCAGCGTGCTGGGCTTGCCGTGCAACCAGTTTGCCGGGCAGGAACCGGGGACCGAACAAGAGATCAAGGATTTCTGCAGCCTCAACTATGGCGTGACGTTTCCGTTGTCCAGCAAACTGGAAGTCAACGGGCATGATCGTCATCAGTTGTACCGCTTGCTGGCGGGCGAGGGCGCGGAATTTCCCGGCGACATCACCTGGAACTTCGAGAAGTTCCTGCTGGGCAAGGACGGCCGTGTACTGGCTCGGTTCTCGCCACGTACGGCGCCGGATGATCCGACCATCGTTCACGCGATTGAAAAAGCGCTGAGCTGATTCCCCCCTGTAGGAGCGAGCCTGCTCGCGATGGACGTCAACGATAACGCTGCAAGCCTGATACGGCGCGGCGTTCTCCAGTCCATCGCGAGCGAGCTCGCTCCTACAATATTTCCTATCTTTTGGTCCTTAATCACTGCAATCAATAGTGCTGTTCAAAGCGACGCTCACTCCATATTATCACCGTCATAAAGTTACTTCCCGTGGAGCGTCCCATGCCCGTCAAAGCCCTGTTCAAACCGTTCCACCTCGGCACCCTCGAACTGCCAACCCGCGTCGTCATGGCGCCGATGACCCGTTCCTTTTCCCCGGGCGGCGTGCCTAATTCCAAAGTGATCGAATACTACCGTCGTCGCGCCGCTGCGGGCGTCGGCCTGATCATCACCGAAGGCACCACCGTCGGTCACAAGGCGTCCAATGGTTATCCAAACGTTCCGCATTTCTACGGTGAAGCGGCCCTGGCCGGCTGGAAGAAAGTCGTCGACGCCGTTCACGCCGAAGGCGGCAAGATCGTTCCGCAGCTGTGGCACGTGGGCAGCGTGCGCCGTATCGGCACCGAGCCGGACGCCAGCGTGCCGGGTTATGGCCCGTCGGAAAAAGTGAAGGAAGGTCAGGTCGTGGTGCACGGCATGACCAAACAAGACATCCAGGATGTGATCGCCGCGTTCGCCCAGGCCGCCAAGGATGCCCAGAGCATCGGCATGGACGGCGTGGAAATCCACGGTGCCCACGGTTACCTGATTGACCAGTTCTTCTGGGAAGGCAGCAACCAGCGCACCGACGAATACGGCGGCAACCTGGCCAACCGTTCGCGCTTCGCCATTGAATTGATTCAGGCCGTGCGTGCCGCGGTCGGTGAAGGTTTCCCGATCATCTTCCGTTTCTCCCAGTGGAAGCAGCAGGACTACACCGCACGTCTGGTGCAAACCCCGGAAGCCTTGGGCGAGTTCCTCAAGCCGTTGGCCGACGCGGGCGTGGATATTTTCCACTGTTCGACCCGCCGCTTCTGGGAGCCGGAGTTCGACGGTTCCGAGCTGAACCTTGCCGGCTGGACCCGCCAACTCACCGGCAAACCGACCATCACCGTGGGCAGCGTCGGCCTGGATGGCGAGTTCCTGCAATTCATGGTCAACACCGACAAGGTCGCGCAGCCGGCCAGCCTGGAAAAACTACTGGAGCGCCTGAACAACGACGAGTTCGACCTGGTGGCGGTCGGTCGTGCCTTGCTGGTGGACCCGGACTGGGCGCAGAAAGTGCGCGACGGCCGTGAGGAAGACATTCTGCCGTTCAGCCGTGAGGCGTTGATGACGCTGGTTTAAGCGGCGACTGGGCTGACGCTATCGCGAGCAGGCTCGCTTCCACAGGGGATTTGTGTACGACACAGAACCAATGTGGGAGCGGGCTTGCCCGCGAAGACTGACTCAAGAACACTGCAAAATCAGGGAACAATCGGTGTATTCGGCACCACCATCTCCCCGGCACACGCCCCGCGCAACTGTCCCTCGAACTGTTCGATAATCGTCGCCCAACCCTGGCGACTGGCATGCTGGCGCGCATTGAGCCTCACATTACGCAAGGCTTCCCTTTCCTCCAGCAGCCATGCCGCTGCATCGCAGAACGCTTCTTCATCCCCTGGCATCGCCAGCACGCCGTTGTAGCCATGACGAATATGCTGGGCCGCCGCCGCCTGATCGTAGGCCACCACGCCGAGCCCCGAGGCGAGTGCTTCAAGCACCACATTGCCGAAGGTTTCAGTCAGGCTCGGAAACAGAAACACGTCACCCGAGGCGTAGTGACACGCCAGGGCTTCACCCCGTTGGGCGCCGCAGAAAATCGCCTCGGGCATTTCGTTTTCCAGTTCCTGGCGCTGCGGGCCGTCGCCGACCACGATCAGTTTCAGCATGCGCTGGGGATAACTCGCCTTGAGGGTATTGAAGGTGCGCTTGAGCAGGCCGAGATTCTTTTCCGGGGCCAGGCGTCCGACATGAATGACGGCGATGTCTGCCTCGGCCAGTCCCCATTGCTCACGCAGGGCATTCAAGCGTTTGGCCGGGTGAAACAATTCGCTGTCGACCCCTCGGGATAGCAACGCCAGTCGCTCGAAATGGCGTCGCTCCAGTTCCATGCGCTGGCTGACGCTGGGCACCAGGGTCATGGTCGAGCGGTTGTGGAACCAGCGCAGGTAGTGAGTCAGCAGGCGCGTGAGTAAACCTAGCCCGTACTGATTGGAGTACTGCTGGAAATTGGTGTGGAAACCGCTGACCACGGAAATCCCCAGTCGCCGTGCCGCACGCAACGCAGAGAGACCCAGCGGGCCCTCGGTGGCGATGTAGAGCACATCCGGGCGGTGACGCGTCCAGCGCCGCAGCAGTTTGTGCATCGACGACTGACCCCATTGCAGGCCGGGATAGCCCGGCAGTGGCCAGCCGCGGCACAGCAGCAATTCATCGTCGCTGCCCAACTGCTGATCGCAGCCCTGACGCGGTCGCACCAGCTCCACTTGATGCCC
This sequence comes from Pseudomonas sp. GL_091, assembly GCF_057837725.1. Classification (NCBI taxonomy): domain Bacteria; kingdom Pseudomonadati; phylum Pseudomonadota; class Gammaproteobacteria; order Pseudomonadales; family Pseudomonadaceae; genus Pseudomonas; species Pseudomonas sp. GL_091. The sequence goes on from NZ_CM174451.1 coordinate 951,585, forward strand.
GCGTGCGCGTAAACCGTCGCACAAGCGACCCAGGGTATTGGCCACGCCGTTGATTTCCGGTGGGAAGGTTTCGGTGATCAGGGTGATATGCAGAGCTGTCGTCATGACCCCAGTGTCGACCGGGGCCATGTCGTCAGTGTGACGTCAGGATGATGGATTTGTGACTTAGCGCTGGGTCACCAGGTTTTCCGCGCCGCGTTCACGCACCCAGAACAGCGTCGCCCCGGCCACGGCCGCCGGCATCATCAGGATGTTGACCACCGGGATCAGCAGCACCAGGTACACGCTGCCGCCGAAGCTCATGCTCTGCCAGCGCTTCTGCCGCAGCCAGGCGAGCATCTCGTTCCAGCCCAGCTTGTGGTTGTCCGCCGGGTAGTCGATGTACTGGATCGCCATCATCCACACCCCGAACAACAGCCACAGCGGCGCGGCGATGATGTTCACCACCGGGATGAACGAGAGGATGAACAGCCCGATTGCCCGGGGCAGGAAGTAGCCGAGCTTGCGCATTTCCCGGGACAGGGTGCGCGGGATCATCGCGATCAGCTCGCCCCAGCTGAAGGCCGGGAAGTCATCGGTGCCGCGCACCACCACTTCGACTTTCTCCGCGAGGAAGCCGTTGAATGGCGCGGCAATGACGTTGGCGAGCATGGTGAAGGTGAAGAACACCATCAACACCACCAGCACCACGAACAATGGCCAGAGGATGTAGCTGAGAAAGCTCAACCAGTGGGGAAGGGACGGCATCAAGGTGTCGACCCACAGGCTGAATTGATGACCGGCCAGGTAGATCAATCCGACGAACAGCACCAGGTTGATCGCCAGCGGCAACAGCACAAACAAACGCAGGCTGGGGCTCAGCACCAGCTTGAGGCCTTCGCGCAGGTATTGCGGGCCGGACAGAACAGGGGCGGGCATAAGAGGCTCCGAGCAGAGGGAAAACGCGCCGACCTTACCGGCTTTGCTTCACAGGCGAAAGCGCGGCAGTGGTATCGACATTCACTGTAACAAAGACGTCGATATCGTCGGTCAGATGGCATAGAGACCACCTATGAGCTGGATTGTTAAACCGTATTTCCTTAATCTTCGCCCCCTCGATACGCTGCACCCAATCTTTTTACAGGACGGTCGGGTTCAAGCCTTCCCCAAGTGCTTTCAACCGTTCTTTTTTATTCCAGCCGGCAATCCGGCGTTCCGCGCCAGGTATTCCGGGCCGGTCAACAGGAGCAGGTCATGTCTGAAGTCCGTCATTCGCGAGTGATTATTCTCGGTTCCGGCCCTGCCGGTTACAGCGCCGCAGTCTATGCCGCCCGTGCCAACCTCAAGCCACTGCTGATCACCGGCATGCAAGCCGGCGGTCAACTGACCACCACCACCGAAGTCGACAACTGGCCGGGCGACGTCCACGGCCTGACCGGTCCGGCGCTGATGGAGCGGATGCGCGAGCACGCCGAGCGCTTTGAAACCGAGATCGTGTTTGATCACATCAATGCTGTCGACTTCGCTGCCAAGCCGTACACCCTGACCGGTGACAGCGCGACCTACACCTGCGATGCCCTGATCATCGCCACCGGCGCCAGCGCTCGTTACCTGGGCCTGCCGTCCGAAGAAACGTTCATGGGCAAAGGCGTTTCGGCCTGCGCGACCTGCGACGGTTTCTTCTACCGCAACAAGCCGGTTGCCGTGGTCGGCGGCGGCAACACCGCTGTTGAAGAAGCCCTGTACCTGGCCAACATCGCCAGCAAGGTGACCTTGATCCACCGTCGCGAGACTTTCCGCGCCGAGAAGATCCTGATCGACAAGCTGAATGCCCGCGTTGCCGAAGGCAAGATCGAGCTGAAGCTGAACGCGACCCTGGACGAAGTGCTGGGCGACAACATGGGCGTGACCGGTGCCCGCCTGAAGAACAACGACGGCAGCTTCGACGAAGTGAAAGTCGACGGCGTGTTCATCGCCATCGGCCACACTCCGAACACTTCGTTGTTCGAAGGCCAGTTGACCCTGAAGGACGGCTACCTGGTTGTGCAGGGCGGCCGTGACGGCAACGCCACTGCCACCAACCTCGAAGGTATCTTCGCCGCCGGTGACGTGGCTGACCACGTGTACCGTCAGGCCATCACCTCCGCTGGCGCCGGTTGCATGGCGGCACTGGATGCCGAGCGTTACCTCGACGATCTGCAGAACGCTTGATTCTGCTTTCGTCGAAATGAAAAAACCGGCTTCGGTCGGTTTTTTTGTGCCTTCGAAAAATGCGATGACCTTGTAGGAGCGAGCCTGCTCGCGATTGCGGTGATTCAGTCGACATCAATGTTGAATGAAAAATCGCCATCGTCGGAACGCCGCCCGGAGCAGGCTCGCTCCTACAGGGATTGTGCGTTCAAATCAGTTTTGCCAGGCACGCCTCAAGAATATCCAGCCCTTCCTCCAGCACCGCAGCCTCAATGGTCAACGGCGCCAGCAGGCGGATGATATGACGAGATTTGCCACTGGGCATCAGCAGCAGACCCGCATCCCGCGCCATGGCCAGCAGTTGGGTCAATTGAGCCGGTGCGGGCGAGCCATCGGCGTTGATCAGCTCGATACCACGCATGGCACCGACACCGGTCAGGCGTCCCAGGTACGGCGTCAGGTTGTTCGCACGCCAGGTTGCATGGCGGCCGACAATCGCTTCTTCCTGTTGGGTGCCCCAGGCATGCAGGTTGGTATCGGTCATTTCGTCCAGGGTTGCCAGTGCCGCTGCGCAGGCGATGGGATTGCCGGAGTAAGTGCCACCGAGTCCGCCCTTGGGCAAGTTGTCGAGCAGCGACTTGCGCCCGACCACCGCACCCAGTGGCACGCCGCCGGCGATGCTTTTACCGAGCAGGATCAGGTCCGGCTCGATGCCCAGTCGCGAGAACGCGAAGCGCTGGCCAGTACGGCCGAAACCGGACTGGATTTCATCGGCGATCAGGACAATGCCCTTGTCGTCGCAGAACTTGCGCAGCGCTTGGGCGAACTCGACCTCCATGGCCAGAAAGCCCGCTTCGCCCTGCACCGGTTCGACGATAAAACAGGCGACGTCTTCAACATCAATCTCGACGCTGAACAGGCGCTCCATGGCTTTGAGGGCCTCGGTACAGGTGACGCCGTTGTCCTGGCTGGGGAAGGGCAGGTGAAACACCGGCCCCGGTAGCACGCCTACTTTCTGTTTGTAGGGTGCGACTTTGCCATTGAGGTTGAGGGTGGCCAGCGTGCGGCCGTGGAAGGCGCCGTCGAAGGCGATGACCGCGCTGCGTCCGGTGGCCCCGCGGACAATCTTCAGGGCGTTTTCCGCCGCTTCCGCGCCGCTGTTGGTGAGCATGCCGCTGACCGGGTAACCCACCGGCATGAACGCGCTGAGGCGATCCATCAGTTCGAGGTAAGGCACATGGGGTGCAGCGTTGAACGCGTAGTGGGTCAGTCGGGTGGCCTGTTCGCGAATGGCCTCGACGATGCGCGGATGGCAATGGCCGAGGTTCAGCACGCCGATGCCGCCGACAAAGTCGATGTAGCGTTTGCCATCGGTGTCCCAGACCTCGGCATTCTTGCCGTGGCTGAGCGTGACAGGGTGAACGATGTTGATCGACTGGCTGATGGTTTCGCTGCGCATGAATGACCGGCTCGGAAAAAGGAGGACTTCTTTTTATCTAAGCCGTGAGCGGTGGTACGGGGCAAACGAAATAAAGTTGCCGGGTCAATCTTAAAAGTCTGGATGTGTTTCTGATCAGTTCCGCGCGGTGAACGCAGAACCTGTAGGAGCGAGCCTGCTCGCGATGGTGGTGAACGATTACGCGTAAACCAGAGGCCCAGCAGTGCTCTTGAGTTTTTCGCGAGCAGTCGTGCGTCGACCGGCTGCTCCTACAATTTAAATCAGCGGCGGGTCAGCGGCTGTTGGGTGAAATTCACACCAGCCAGGCCATGGGCAATCAGCGCCCGAATGTTGCCGTGGTCGCTGCCTTCAGGCGTCGCCAGCACCGAGCGGTAATGCTCGCCGAAAGCCAGCAGGGCTTCTTCATCGCTCAAGCCTTCGAGCAGCGCCAGACCCAGGGTCTTGCACGAGCCTTCGTTCTGCCCTGCCGCGCTTTCCACACCACCGTTGTTGAAGGCCTGAGGCTGGTAGTCGTAACCGGCGGCGATGAACGCGAGTGTGTCGGCGAAGGCGTGTTCGCCGGTCTTGAGGCTGGCGCGCAGGGTGTTCAAATCACTCATTGGGTTTTCCTTTGGCGAACGCCGCTTGCTGGTCGGCGCTGGCTTCTTGCTGATATTGGGCTTTCCATTCGGCGTACGGCATGCCGTAAACCACTTCGCGGGCTTCGTCGAGGCTGACCTCGATCTGGCGGTCGTCGGCCGCGGCCTTGTACCACTTGGACAGGCAGTTGCGGCAAAAACCCGAGAGGTTCATCAGGTCGATGTTCTGCACATCCTTGCGGCTGTCCAGATGGGCCACCAGCCGGCGAAAGGCGGCGGCTTCGAGTTCCAGTCGTTGTTGATCGGTCATAGGTCTCTCTGAGACAGCTTCAAGCTGCAAGCCTCAAGCTGCAAGATGGATGTTCGGTGACCTGTAGCTTACCGCTTGAAGCTTGAAGCTTGAAGCTTGAAGCTTAGCGGCTTGCCGCGAGTGTAATCGACACCGACTCGGCGAATCGCAGCGCGTGGGGCTTGTCGACCTCGACCTCGGCGTAGAGCACCGATGCGTTGGCCATCACCAGGTCGAGAATTTCCTGGGTCAGGCGTTCGAGCAGCGCAAAGCGGTTGCCTTCCACATGGGCGATGATCGCCTTGGTAATGGTCCGGTAGTTCAACGCGTGATCGATGTCGTTGTCCCGGACCGCTTCCTGGGCTGCGTACAGAATGGTCAGGTTGATCAACACATCCTGCTTGTTGAGGATTTCATCTTCATTGATACCGATGAAGGTACGCAGGCACAGGTCTTTGACCCGGATGCGTGCCATGCCTGGTTGAAGTTGTGGCATTGCTACTTGCTCCGTCCAATCAATTGCAGGAACTCCTGGCGGGTGTTGCTCGACTCGCGGAAGGCGCCGAGCATCACCGAGGTGTTCATGGTCGAATTCTGTTTTTCGACGCCGCGCATCATCATGCACATGTGCTGCGCTTCGATGACCACTGCGACGCCGGCCGCGCCGGTCACTTGTTGCACGGCGTCGGCGATTTGCCGGGTGAGGTTTTCCTGGATTTGCAGGCGCCTGGCGAACATGTCCACCAGCCGCGCAATCTTTGACAGGCCCAGCACCTTGCCGGTTGGAATGTAAGCCACATGCGCCTTGCCGATGAAGGGCAGCATGTGGTGTTCGCAAAGCGAGTACAGCTCAATGTTGTCGACGATCACCATCTCATCGTTGTCGGAGGCGAACAGCGCGCCATTGACGATCTCTTCGACACTTTGCTCGTAACCATGGCAAAGGTACTGCATGGCTTTGGCTGCACGCGTCGGCGTATCGAGCAAACCCTCGCGGTCGGGGTTTTCGCCGAGACCGATGAGGATCTCTCGATAATTCTGGGGCAGGGATAACGTCATGGAAAATCCTCGCGGGGCACTTATTTGATGTGCCTTCCGCCGTTGACGGTCAGGGTGGTGCCAGTGACATAAGGGTTGTCGAGCAGATAGCGCAGGCTCTGGTAGATCACTTCGCTGCCGGGCTCGATACCCAGTGCGGATTTTGCCAGCACTTTGGCGCGGTAGGCCGCGTCGTCTTCAGGGTTGAACAGTAGCAGGGCTGGCGCGATCCCGTTGACCTTGATGGCCGGCGCGTACCTGGCGGCGAAGGACAGGGTCAGGCTGTCGAGTCCGGCTTTGCTGGCGCAATAGCCGATGTGCTTGCTGCTGCCCTTGCGGGTCACATCATCGCTGATGTGCACGATGTCGGCGGGGCTTGAGCGTTGCAACAGGTCGGCGCAATGCAGGTTGATCAAGTAGGGCGCCAGCATGTGCACGCTGAACATACGGGTGAATGCTGCTGCGTCGGTGTCCGGCGTTTCGGCCAGCCATTCGGAGGCGTTGTGGACAATCGCCCGTAAACAGTCGGTGTGGGTTTTCAGTTCGCTGATGAAGGCGAGGATCCCGGTCTCGCTGGCGAAGTCCGCGAACACCGCGGTGGCCCCCAGATCGCGCAGGGCTTGTACGCCGGGACGCTCGCTGCGGTAGCTGAAAATCACCCGATGGCCATCTTCCAGCAATCGTCGGGCGCAGTGCAGGCCGACACGCTGGCCTGCGCCGGTAATGAGGATAGGGGCTGCGGAAGAAGTCATGAACGGCTCGCATCGCGGTGAGAGCAAAACTATACCAGCGATGGGAGCGCTCTACCTATTGTGCAAAACGGGCCCGCTCCCACAGGGGTTATCAGCGATTTTGGACGGTGGGCTCTGCGGGCAGGGGTCGCGCTGGCGCACTGTTCAGCCAATTTGCCAGCACACGGGTCGACAACGGAATGAACAGGTAAACCATCAGCGGCGTCAGGCACAGGGTGCTGATGAACACACGGGGCAGTAGCGCCATTTCACTCAACAGCGGCCCCAGCACAAAGTTGAACAGCAGCGAAACCGGAAAGAACGCCAGCCAGATCGCCACGGCCTGTTTCCAGCGCGGCGGGCGTTGACCGACGGCACCGAACCAACCTTCGATACCGCTGACCCGATGTTCTGTCGGGTGGGCGAACAGGTCGCTGCCGCGTCCGAGCCACGCGCTGCGCGAAGCTGAATGCTCCCAGGCGTGCAGGGTCTGCTCGTCGGCGAAGCGGAAGATAATCTGGAATTCGTCATCGCCGGGCGGCGGAGCAAGCACGCCGGAGCCGAGGTAGCCGGGAAAGTCGGTGGCCAGTTGTTCGCCTTCGCGCAACCAGGCGATCAGGTCTTGATAGCGTCCATTGGCAACGCGGCGCGCAACCATCAGCGTGACGGGTGGGGTAGACATTGTGTATCTCCGTAAGGCACTTGCGTCGCTCCGGATAGGAACTTCGCCAGGCACAGCGCCGGGGTGGTGGGCTGAGACTCGAAACAAGCGAGGATTATTCCTGATTCAGTCAATCGCGTCTGCGACGTTTTTCGCTCATTCGTGGCATGGAATTTTTTTACGGAAACTTTACGGGGCAGGGGCGTTAGAATAACGCTCGGACGATACAGAGATGTTTCAACAGGATGCCCATACTTACAGACGTCGCTTCAGGCTCCGCGCAGGCCGTCTCTCTTGAACAGGAAGAACTCTTTCCCATTCGCGAGGTGGCGCGACTGACAGGTGTCAACCCGGTCACGCTTCGAGCCTGGGAACGACGATACGGCCTGATTGTTCCAACACGCACCGATAGCGGGCATCGACTGTATTCGATGTCCGATATTGAGCGTGTCCGTAGCATCCTCGGCTGGATCGAGCGCGGTGTTGCGGTCAGCAGGATCGGCAAGATCCTGGCCAGGACCGAGCCACTCCAGGGGTTGTCGCACATCATCCCCAACAGCCTCGTGGAAGCCGATTACGCGCAGTGGCAGCAGCAGGTCCTTGCGGCGGTCAACGGGTTTGACGACATTCGGCTCGAGCAGGTCTACGGGCAAGTCTTTTCCAGTTACTCCCTGCCGGTGGTGTTCCAGGACATTCTGATCCCCGTCTGGAAGCAGTTGTTGCAACGCCAGGACCAGTTCGGTGGAACCAGCGAGTGGCTGTTCCTGGATGGTTTTCTGCGTTCCCGGGTGGTGCAGCGTCTGTTGTTGCTGCGCGACAAACAGCCGCGTCGTGTGGTCATCTGTGCCCTGGTTGGCCAATGCCGGGAGCTGGAGCTGCTGGTCGCCGCCCTGTTCCTGAGTTCCGGGCCAGTGGCTGTTCGCGTGCTGAACATGGGCCAGCCGTTCGAGGAGCTGGCGCTGACGTGTGAAAGAATCAAGCCCTTGGCGTTGGTGCTGTTTTCCAATCATGCGCCGACTGCCGAGTTGCCACGGCGCTTGAATCGTCTGGCCATGAGTCTGGAGTGCCGATTGTTGTTGGCCGGTGATGCTTGCGACCTGGCACAGGAGAGCCTGGCCGGGTCATCGATCGGTTGCCTGGGCAATGCAGGGGAGGTCATGGGCCAGCGTCTGAAGCAGTTCCTGGCGGGTAATCTGGATACTTGAAGTTCAGAGATGCAGCGCTGGATGCGTCAACCGATGCTGTTGCAGGATGAACTGGCGCAGTCGCTCGGTTTCATCCGTATCGTTCTGGCTCAGCTGATAGGCAAAGAAACCCTGTTCGTTTTCTTTCTCGAAAGTGCCACGCAAGGCAATCCGCTCATAGCCTGACGGACTGAACCACAAGGCGAAATGCTTTGGCGGCTTGGTCTTGTTGCGAACCTCCAGCAGAACCCCTTTGCACGACACTTCGTGTACCCACAGGGTGCCGGGTTGTCCCTTGGCGTTTTCCAGCGCTACCGGTTCATCCAGAACCAAGCGCCAAGGCCGGGCCATCGGCCCGTCTTCATAGATGCTCGGCACACCGAGGCGCAAATGCAGCGCATGAAACTCGTCTTCCACCAAGTGCAGGGGGAAGGTCATTTGCTGGTTTTCGAAGCTGGCTTGAATGGTGACCTGCTCATGGGCCGCCAAGCGGGTGAGCAGGTCACGGATTTGCGACCCACCGTTGACGAGCAGGCTCGACGTCGCGTCCCGCACATTGAGTTGCGGGTTGTGTTGCATGGCCTGGATGAAATCCAGCTCATCCTGGGTCAGGAGCGCGTCGCGTTGCATGGCCAGCTCGAAAGATAGAGTTACAAAGTCATTGGTGATTGTAGTTACTGACCATTAATTCTGAATTTTGTTTTTACCGTTCGTCGCCTTGAACGCGGCAAGCTCGGCCTGGAGTTCAGCCAACTGCCCCTCCAACTGAGCCACGCGCTGTTGCGCCTTGACCTGCACGGTGACGTCTTTCTGCACACCGACAAAGTAGGTTTGCCCGTCCGCCGGATTTTTCACCGTTGAAAGGGACAGCTCGTTCCAGAATGGTGTGCCGTCCTTGCGGTAGTTTCGCAGTATTTCCCGGCAGCATCCTTCACCGTTCAAGGCGTCGCGAATCAGCGGCAGGGCTTCCTGGTCGCGGTCCCCCGACTGCAGGAAGCGGCAATCCTGATAGAGAATTTCTTCGCTGGAGTACCCCGTCAGGCGTTCGAACGCGGGGTTGACGTAGATGAGGATTTTGTCCTGATCACCTTCCTTTTCGGCAATCACGATACCGTCGTTGGAGGCGTTGATCACCATTTGCAGCAGTTGTGCGTTAATCATCGGAGTATCCTTTCCTGATTGATTGTCGATTGCATTCTAAAAGAACAATCACGACCGTGCTGTTAATATCCGGGTCTTTTACTCGGATTCAGGATCAGATTGATGAAAGTCGCCATCATTTCCGGCTCGGTATACGGCACGGCCGAAGAAGTCGCCCGCCACGCCGCCAGCCTGTTGAAAGCCGCCGGTTTCGAAACCTGGCACAACCCGCGTGCGACCCTCGCCGATGTCCAGGCGTTTGGCCCCGAAGCCTTTCTGGCGGTGACCTCGACCACCGGCATGGGTGAGTTGCCGGACAACCTGCAACCGCTGTATTCGACCATTCGTGACCAATTGCCAGTGGCCTGGCGCGGTTTGCCAGGCGCGGTGATCGGATTGGGCGATGCGAGTTATGGCGATACTTTTTGTGGCGGCGGCGAGCAGATGCGTGAACTGTTCGGTGAACTGGGCATTCGCGAAGTACTGCCAATGCTGCGCCTGGATGCCAGTGAAACTGTGACCCCCGAAACGGACGCCGAGCCATGGCTGGCGGACCTGATCAACGCACTGCGCGCATGATCGTTGCCATGGCACCCATGCCAGTCAGGGTTCTGACAGTGCGGTAAAAGCTGCCTGTCAGACCCTCGCGGGCGCCGGTCATTTGACATGGATCCAGGGCAGCACGGCGGCTGACTCGCTCGGCCATCAAGCTGGCTGCCAATGCAACTACACGAACCTCAAGGGCTGACTAGACTCGGTAAACATAGGAAACACTCCATCATAAAAACACCGAGGTTCCTTGCCGTGACTGTCGCTCCCGTCCAATCGCCACACAGTGTCAAAGACCAGGTCAGTGCTACCGAGTGGCAGACCCGCGTCGACCTGGCGGCCTGTTACCGCCTGGTCGCCCAACATGGCTGGGATGACCTGATCTTCACCCATATCTCCGCCAAAGTGCCCGGCACCGAAGATTTTCTGATCAACCCGTTCGGGTTGATGTTTCACGAAATGACCGCATCGAGCCTGGTCAAGGTGGATCAGGCCGGCAACAAGCTGATGGACAGTCCTTACGAGATCAATCCGGCGGGTTACACCATCCACAGCGCCGTGCATGAAGTTCGTCACGATGTCGTCTGCGTGCTCCACACCCACACGGCTTCGGGGGTTGCGGTGTCGGCACAGAAGCAGGGCGTTTTGCCGATCAGCCAACAGTCGTTGTTCGTGCTTTCCAGCCTGGCCTACCACGCCTATGAAGGCGTGGCGCTCAACCATGAAGAGAAAGTGCGGCTGCAGGCCGACCTCGGTGAAAACAATTTCCTGATGTTGCATAACCACGGTCTGCTGACCTGCGGCAGCACCATCGCCGATACGTTCCTGATGATGTTCACCTTTCAGCGTGCTTGCGACATTCAGGTCATGGCGCAAAACGGTGCCGCTGAACTGATCGCCATCGAACCGCAGATTCTGGCTGGCGCCAAAGCCATGATCGCGGGTGTCACCAGAAGTGCTCAAGGAATGGGCGGAGCGCTGGCCTGGCCGGCGCTGCTGCGTAAACTCGATAAACTGGACCCGGGTTATAAACTCTAATGGAACTCGCCGAGATCCCTCTGTGTGTCTGGCGCAAGCGCAGCCAGACGTTCATTTTTCGTGACCAGAGCATCCGTTACTGGACAGCAGGGCAGGGTGAGCCACTGCTGCTCATTCACGGCTTTCCGTCCGCCAGTTGGGACTGGCATTACCTGTGGCAGCCATTGACCCAGCGTTTTCGCGTGATCGCTTGCGACATGCTGGGCTTCGGCGATTCGGCCAAACCGGCGAATCATGAATACAGCCTGCTGGAACAAGCGGATCTGCAACAGGCACTGCTTGAACACCTGAATGTCGAGCAGCCGGTGCACCTGTTCGCCCACGATTACGGCGACAGCGTGGCCCAGGAACTGCTGGCCCGGCATTACGAGTCGCGGGTGGAGCTGGCCAGTTGTGTGTTTCTCAACGGCGGGTTGTTTCCGGAAACCCACCGCCCGGTACTGATGCAAAAACTCTTGCTCAGTCCTTTGGGCTGGATGATTGGCCGCGCCTTCAGCCGTGATGGCCTGGTGAGAAGCTTTCGGCAGATTTTCGGTCCGCAAACCCGTCCCAGTGAAAGCCAGATGGATGATTTCTGGAGCCTGGTCGAAAGTCATAGCGGGCCAAGGATCATGCACAAATTGATCGCCTACATCCCGGAGCGACGCGTCTGGCGCAACCGCTGGGTGAGCGCGATGCAACGCGGTGAAGTGCCGCTGCGAGTGATCGATGGCGGGGTCGATCCGATCTCCGGCGCGCACATGGTCGAGCGTTACCGGGAGCTGATCCCGGAGGCGGACACGGTGGTGTTGCCTGACATTGGCCACTACCCACAGATCGAAGCGCCCTGCGAGGTGCTCAAGCACTACCTGGCGTTTCGCGATCAATTGCTCTTGCCGCCGCGCAAGGTGGCCTGCTCCTGATTCGCAGCGTTCAACCTGCAGTGTTTTTTTTGTGACCATTTCCCTATCAATCATCCCCCAGCCTTATCGCCCACCATTCAGCCTCCCCCTGTTCATTGTGACCTGCTGCGCCGTGCCTGAAACTCGGACTCACTGTCCCCTGGCCTGCTGGAGTCCCCCCGATGAATGAGTCTGTGCGCTTCGAAGATAAAGTCGTGATCATCACCGGAGCCGGTGGCGGCCTGGGACGGGCGCATGCACTGCTGTTCGCCAAACAGGGCGCCAGGGTGCTGGTCAACGATCTTGGCGGCACGGCCCAGGGCGAGGGCGCCAACGCCTCGGCTGCCGACCGCGTTGTCGCGGACATTCGCGAGGCTGGCGGCATCGCCGAGGCCAACCACGACTCGGTCACTGACGGTGGCAAACTGGTCCAGCACGCCCTGGACGTCTTCGGTCGCGTCGACGTGGTGGTCAACAACGCCGGGATCCTGCGTGACAAGACCTTCCACAAAATGGATGACGCCGACTGGGACCTGGTTTACCGCGTCCACGTCGAAGGTGCCTACAAAGTCACCCGCGCCGCCTGGCCGCACATGCGCGAGCAAAACTATGGCCGGGTTATTTTCACCGCGTCGACCTCGGGCATCTATGGCAACTTCGGCCAGTCCAACTACGGCATGGCCAAGCTCGGTCTCTATGGTCTGACCCGCACCTTGGCCATCGAAGGCCGCAAGAACAATATCCTGGTCAATGCCATCGCCCCCACCGGCGGCACGCGCATGACCGAAGGCTTGATCCCGCCGCAAGTCTTCGAACAGCTCAAGCCGGAACTGGTCAGCCCGCTGGTGGTTTACCTGGCCAGCGAGAACTGCCAGGAAACCTCCGGTCTGTTCGAAGTCGGTGGCGGCTGGATGGGCAAGGTCCGCTGGGAGCGCAGCCTCGGTGCCGGGTTCGATCCACGGACAGGTTTCTCCCCGGAAGACGTGGCGGCGCACTGGCAGCAGATCTGTGATTTCGAAGGTGCGGCGCATCCGAAGGACAACATCGAGGCGTTGAAGGAAATGATGGGGAATTTGCAGAGGTATACGCTCTGATAGCGCCGGCAAGGTCACATTGATTGACCTTGCCGGTTGTTGCATTTGTCGGCTGGGAGCCATTTGTTACCGATCAACCGGGAAAGTATTTGACTACCAGGGCCTTCAGATTGGCGGCTGTTTGCACGTCCATTTTTCCATCGAAGTTATCCGGGCGAAAATGCATCTGGAATGCCCGCACCAACTGTTGAAAACCGCCTTCCGTTGACGCCCCCGAAACATCGTATCCATAGGATTTGAACAACCCCAGCAATTCGCTTCGGGCTGGAACGCCCGATGTGTTGTATTTACGCAGATACTCGTTCCGAGTGGTTTCATCGAACCAGGCGCCGACGCCTTTCAAGTACAGCGCCTGCCAGGGAAACATCGGCCCCGGGTCACTTTTGCGGCCGATTGAAACATCGGAGTGGCCCAAAACCTGCGTCGGTGTGATATCCGGGTAGCGCTTGAGGATATTCAGCGCCAGTTGTTCAATCGCAGCGATCTGCTCGGGGTGATACGGCGGAAAGGTGAAGTCGCCTTTGTTGTCGGTCGCCAGGTTGACGACTTCAATGCCGATGGATGTGTCATTCAGATTGCTGCGGTTACCCCACTGACTGACACCTGCGTGCCACGCGCGATAGGTTTCATCCACCAGGCTGAAAACTTCCTGCACGGTATGGCCGGCTTTCAGGTAACTGGGGTCAGTGATATCTGGAATCAGATAGTGCGCGCTGACACTCGGGCCGGTCAGGGCACTGACAGAACTTGAAAAGTTAGCGGCCGTGTAGTGAAGAATCAGAAAGCGTATTCGACTGTTGAAACTTCGGGTTGAGCGATACTGGTTGTAGTTGATGGGTTTCATGGTTGCACTCGCAATAAGTAAGTTTGAAGCCGGACGAAGATAAAAGTCGTGCGCCGACTTGCTGTTCAACTTACTGGCTGGAGTGCTTTTGGTGTTTACCTATGCTTGTAGGTACTTTCTGAAAGAAATGTAGGTATCCGAAGTTTTGTGAGGATGCTCAGGGGTTGCTGACCGACGGCTGTTACTCACCAAAAACCATCGCCCATAAAAAAGGTTCTTCACGGATTACCGGGAAAGACGCTCTTGATCTTCATGAAAAAGAATTCGCTGTCCCGGTAACCGTACGCCATGCGCTTGATGACCTTGATTCGATTGTTGATGCCTTCCAACTGGCCCGTATGCATCGGCCAACGAACCCGGCTGACGATGCCCCGCCAGTAACCCTTCAGTCGTTTGGCAAACTGGATTAGAGGCGGTATGTCACTTTCATGCGCATGGCGCAGCCATTGCTGCCAGGCTGATCGCCAGCCCCAGGCGGTGCTCGGAGTCCAAAGCGTTTTGAGTTCAGCCTTCATCAAATAGACCGTCATCAACGCTTGGTTGGCCGCCAGCAGATCCTCCAAACGGACCTGTTGCTCCGGCGTTTTCAGGTTCTGCGGGTTGCGCAGCAACAGCCATCGCGCTTGCTTGATGACCTTTCGGGCAGGCTTGTCATGACGTAGCCGATTAGCTTCATCGACGCGGACTCGATCAATCACCTCCCGGCCATATTTGGCCACCACATGAAAAAGGTCGTAGACCACGCGCGCCTTTGGGCAGTGCTGACGAACCTCCAGGTCAAAGGCGGTGTTCATGTCCATCGCCACCGCTTCGATGCGAGCGCAACCCTCTGGCCCCAGTTCCTCGAAGAATGGCCTGATCGCCGCACGACTGCGACCTTCGCCGATCCACAGCACTCGCCGGGTATCGGCGTCCAGCACCACGCTGGCGTAACGATGACCTTTGAACAGCGCGAATTCATCCATGACCAAGCGCCGTGGCTGCGCCTTTGGCAAAACACTCAACGCCGCTTGCAAGGCTCGACGCTCCAGCAGACGAACGCTGTCCCAATGCAGCCCGAACAGTTGAGCCACGTGCAGCGTGGGCAGGCGTTCGCAGGCTTGAATGACCGCATCGGCCAGGCGGCGCGTCATGCGGGCATAGCGATCCAGCCAACTGACCGCTTCCATGCGTTTGCCACAGTCGCGACACCCGACACGTCGGAGCAAAACGCTGAGGCGCACCGCACGGCCGAGAATGGGCAGATCACGGATGACTCGCTGGCAGTACTCATGCGTGGTTGAGCACGGTTTTTGGCAGCCGCCACAAGAGGGGAATTGGGTGGCGTGGGGCGTCAGGTCGATCTGTAGAGCATCGCCATCGGGCTTGATCGTAACGACAGAAAAGCCCTCCCAAAAGGGAAGGAAAGTATTAATATCACGCATAAGAACGCCGGTTTGTTAGATGTGTTTGCTCGCACGAACATCATCAATCAAATCGGCGTTCTTGTTTCTGTGTTTCCCGGGATTCCGTGAAGAACCAAAAAAAAGCCTGGGCACGCTCCTTTGTAGGAGCTGGCTTGCCAGCGATGGTCGATAACGATAACGCGTGTGAACCGGATAAACGCGGCGTACTTGAGTCCATCGCCAGCAAGCTGGCTCCTACAGTTTCCCGGGATTGCGTGAAGAACCATAAAAAAGGCCGCTGCAAACGCAGCGGCCAAGGTAAGACGTTGGATCAGGAGCTACAAATCAACGTCAGTGAACACGGGGCGATGAACCGAATCCTCAATTCATCTGAAATCTTTCATCACGGCGCAGACCGGTACTTCGTGCCTGCGGTGGTTTACCGTGACAGCCAAGTAAGAATAAGCCCTTGGTGTCGTTGGAAAAATACCAATTACGGACATGCACTGTTGCAACCCCGGCAACAGTCAGGATTCGGGTGCTCGTCGTCTGGGTGATGACCCTGTACCAGTCATCCTTTAGAGGTACACCACGAATACCTCCTTGGTGCGCTTATCGACCCCGATGCCCGGCAGTAGGGTGAGGCCTTCTGTCACTCACCGGGGAAGACGCATGACAAAAACAACAATGCGCGCCATCTTCACACCGCAGGCACTGGCGGCTGCGGTCGCCTTGGGTTGCTGTGCCCAGACACAGGCCATTTCGTTCAACATCGGGGAAATCGAGGGGACGTTCGACTCCTCGCTGTCGGTCGGCGCGAGCTGGGGCATGCGTGATGCGGATAACGCCCTGGTGGGCACCGTCAACGGCGGTTCCGGCCAGTCCTCGACCGGCGACGACGGGCGATTGAATTTCAAGAAGGGTGAAACCTTCTCGAAGATCTTCAAGGGTATTCACGACCTCGAACTGAAGTACGGCGACACCGGTGTGTTCGTGCGTGGCAAGTATTGGTACGACTTTGAACTGAAGGATGAAAGCCGCCCGTTCAAGGACATCAGCGATCACAATCGCAAAGAAGGCGCCAAGTCTTCAGACGGGCAAATCCTCGACGCTTTCGTCTATCACAACTACTCCCTCGCCGATTTGCCGGGCACGGTCCGCGCCGGCAAGCAGGTGGTCAGTTGGGGCGAGAGCACCTTTATCGGCAACTCGATCAACAGCATCAACCCGGTGCGTTTGATCGTCTGCGCGAGGCTGAACTGTTGATGCAGCAATGGCAGATCCCCGACACGGTGTATCGCGGGGTGCTGCTGCAAATCAGCAGCCATTTCTGGTTGCAGCAAGGGCGCCCGGAGTTGGCCTTGGAAGCGCTGACCCGGGTCTTGCGTCATTATCGCGGGGCCCACGCGCGCCAGGCACCGCCGGCCACGCTGCAGCTGAATGCGCGTATCGAATACCCGTTGGTGTTGGCCGAGACTCAACTGCAACTGGCGCAACATCCATTGGATCGGCTCAAGGCGTTACTCGGGCACGCGCAACAAAACGCCATGCTGGCGCTGGAAACGGACTTGCAATTGGCCATCTGCGAAGTGGCGGACCTGACGGGCGAGCCGGAAATGGCCCACGCATCACTGGAGGCCGGTCTGGCGTTGGTGATGCGTTGCCAGGGGCAACAGGCATTGCGTGATTTGAACTTGCGCCAGCCGAATCTGATCTGTCGTTTACAAGGCGAGGAGACGGTGACCGCGCTGGCCCTGGATGCCAGCCTGCTGAGCAGTCGGGAGCTGGAAGTGCTCGGCCTGATTGCCCAGGGTAATTCCAATCAGCAAATTGCCGAGCAGCTGTTCATTTCGTTGCATACGATGAAAACCCATGCCCGGCGCATTCACAGCAAGTTGGGTGTGGAGCGGCGTACACAGGCAGTTGCCATGGCGAAGAAGTTGGGGTTGATAATGCAGATTTGGTAGTTGTTTGTTTTGGTTTTGAAACGAATTAAAACATACGATTGTGTGCATAAATAACCGTGTTGATTAGTATGGTCGTCGGCGCTGACAAATAAGCAATTGGTTGCGTTGTCAGTACATTTAACGACAAGGTCGAGCAGGATGCTCGGCTATTTAACGTGACAGGAAGTCTGTATGGGTGACAGTTTTTTTTCTTATAGTAAGATTTCGCGATTGAAGCGTATTCGTGCGGATTTCGCAGTCGAGGTGCTGTTGGTTGAACGCCTGGGGAAACTCGGGATCAACCCGCACAAGACCTATCTGAATACGCTGGTTGATATTCTTGGCACTGATGTCAGCGAGTCCAGGACGTTATTCGATGAGACGCTGGCGTGGGTTGAGAAAGAGATTTCTCCAACTTATGTTCAGGGGATCAACGGTGTCTTCAATCTGAGGTTTTCTTACAAGCCGGAGCATCAGGTTAAAGGGCTGGATCTGATAGAGTTTGAAAGAATAGTAATGGATACCGTCCGTTGGTTGACCGATGCGCCCTCAATCAACCTTTCAAAACGCTCGATCAAGGTTTCTGGCATCGAGCAGGTCCACGCAGCGTTAAAGTACCAGATCCCGGAAATCAATATTGATAACGTGTACTTGACCAGTTTTGTGACGGAGCCGGGAGGGCGAAAGATACTTCAATCCCGAAGTCTGGCCGAAGATATCTTTGCTTATTTTCAACATAATGAAATTCCTTACTATCACGGTGAAGGGCTGGGCGTTTATTCGATCGCCTACAGTTCCAGGGAATCTGATTTGCATCCGCAACTCACGATCAAGGAAATCAGTGACCTGGTGATCGAAATTGCTCCGGATTTCCTGATCTGATATTCAGGGACTTTCGTAGCCCATTCAATTATGGAGTTTTAAGGTATGGAACAACTGACAAAGGAGTTGGTGCGGGCCAAGCTGCACGCAAGGCTCGGCGGTCGCGGAATTGATGTCGATAAGGTATATGTCAATGCAATTGCGTCGGCTAACGATTCGACGGTTACTTACTCTCAGTCACTGGTCTCGGCATTTTTTCTTAAGTTACAGGATGGTGAAGTTCCAAAATTCGCCAGTGAGAATTTGGGGATCTTTTCCGAGCCGTACACGTTTGACCAGAAATATCGTTTCGATGGTGTGAAACTTGATGAGCTCAATGAAATGGGTGCAGCAATTGCCCGGGATTTACTGAGCTGATTGGTGGTTCTATCAAAGTAGTTGTGCCAACCCCGTGGTTGGCACAGTTGCCGCAATCAGGTTGCGGATACGGCGGGTTCAAAACCCATGCGCCAGCTGACCGCATGGCTGGCGGATAACAGGCGCTGCGCCGCCGGACCGTTTTCATCGGCATGGAACAACGATGTCGGCCCCACCACCGTCAGCACGGCAACCACTCTGCCCATCGCGTTGAACACCGGTGCCGACAAGGCATCCACCCCTGGCAGCAGCAAACCATGTACATGGTGCAAACCGCGTGCGCGGATTTGTTCGCACTGGGCCGCATAGGCCTGATCGTCTGCCAGCGCGTGGGCTGCGTGGGACTGCAATTCCTGCACGCGCAGATCCTCGGTTTCGCGTTTCGGCAGGTAGGCGCCAAACACCAGTCCCGTCGAAGAACTGAGCAAAGGCAACACCGAGCCCAGTTGTGTCACCACCGTCACCGCACGCACCGCCGGTTCGATATGCACCACGGTCGCGCCCTGATTGCCCCACACCGCCAGAAAACAGGTTTCGTTCAAGTCATCGCGCAATTCGGCCAGGGGCAGGGCGGCGACTTTCAGCACGTCCATGCTGTTGAGTGCCGCCAGCCCTACGCGCAAGGCTTCGCGGCCCAGGCCGTAATGGTTGGTGGCGGCGTTCTGTTCGGCGAATCCGCTGGCGATCAAGGCCTGCAAATAGCGGTGAACCTTGCTCGCCGGCATCTGCACGTGTTCGGCCAGGCGTGACAGCGAAGTCGAGGGCGACAGTTCGGCCAGAGCCTTGAGGATGTCGGTGCCAACCTCGGCCGAGCGGACTTTCTGTTTACCGTTGTTGTCGCTGGTTTTTTCCATGGTGGCAGGGATCCCGGGACGAATGGGCGTCTTTATAGCTTGACGGTCAATACCAATCAAATTACGTTATGCGTAATCAAATTACGATAAAAATAACCCAGGCGCGCCTCGACCTCTGCAACAGAGCGAGCGGCCACTGCCGACTCCCTGTTCAGGAGGCTCCATGAACCCCGATTCAACGACGCCAGCGCTGGCCTACTTGTCAGGCTTCGGCAACGAATTCAGCAGCGAAGCGTTGCCCGGCGCACTGCCTGTCGGCCAGAACTCCCCGCAAAAAGCCCCGTACGGCCTTTACACCGAACTGTTCTCCGGCACGGCCTTCACCATGGCGCGCAGCGAAGCGCGGCGGACCTGGATGTACCGCATTCAGCCGTCGGCCAATCATCCAGCATTCGTCAAACTGGATCGGCAACTCGCCGGCGGTCCGCTGGGAGAAGTGACTCCCAACCGCCTGCGCTGGAACCCGCTGGAGATTCCCGCCGAGCCGACCGATTTCATCGACGGACTGGTAAGCATGGCCGCCAACTCGGGCGCAGAAAAACCGGCCGGGATCAGCATCTACAACTACCGCGCCAACCGTTCCATGGAGCGCGTGTTCTTCAATGCTGACGGCGAGATGTTGCTGGTGCCTGAACTGGGGCGCCTGCGCGTTGCCACCGAACTCGGCGTGCTTGAACTGGAACCGCTGGAAATTGCCGTACTGCCTCGCGGCCTTAAATTCCGCATCGAACTGCTCGACCCGCAAGCCCGTGGTTACGTCGCCGAAAACCATGGTGCGCCGCTGCGTCTGCCGGACCTGGGGCCGATTGGCAGCAATGGCCTGGCCAATCCGCGGGACTTCCTGACTCCGGTGGCGGCCTACGAAAACCTGAAACAATCCACCTCGCTGGTGCAGAAGTTCCTCGGCGAGTTGTGGGCCTGTGAGCTCAATCATTCGCCGCTCAACGTGGTTGCCTGGCACGGTAATAACGTGCCGTACAAATATGACCTGCGCCGTTTCAACACCATCGGCACCGTCAGTTTCGATCACCCCGATCCGTCGATCTTCACCGTGCTGACCTCGCCTACCAGCGTCCACGGCCTGGCCAACCTCGACTTCGTGATCTTCCCGCCACGCTGGATGGTGGCGGAGAACACCTTCCGTCCACCTTGGTTCCATCGCAACCTGATGAACGAATTCATGGGGTTGATCCAGGGCGAATACGACGCCAAGGCCGAAGGCTTCGTGCCCGGCGGTGCTTCGTTGCACAGCTGCATGAGCGCCCACGGCCCCGATGGAGAGACTTGCACCAAAGCGATCAACGTTGACCTCAAGCCGGCGAAAATCGACAACACCATGGCGTTCATGTTCGAGACCAGCCAGGTGTTGCGCCCAAGCCGTTTCGCCCTCGATTGCCCGCAACTGCAAAACACTTACGACGCCTGCTGGGCTACGCTGCCCGCCACTTTCGACCCGACCCGGAGATAACCCATGACGCAGACTTCCATCACTCGCAGCTGGGTTGCATCCGCCAACGACCATGCGGATTTCCCCCTGCAAAACCTGCCGCTGGGCGTGTTCAGTCTCAACGGCTCGGCACCGCGTTGTGGCGTGGCCATTGGCGAACATATCTTTGACCTGCAAGCGGCCCTTGAGGCCGAGTTGTTCGATGGCGCCGCGAAAACAGCGGTCGAAGCGACCCGTGGCGGTCAGCTGAATGCGTTCTTCGAACTGGGCCGCGAAGCTCGCGTCGCCTTGCGCGAGCGTTTGCTGGAACTGTTCGCCGAGGGCAGCACCCTGCACGGCAAGATCGAAGCCCAGGGCGCAAAACTGCTGCCGCTGGCGGCGGATTGCGAGATGCACCTGCCGGCGAAAATCAACGATTACACCGACTTCTACGTTGGCATCGAGCACGCGCAGAACGTTGGCAAACTGTTCCGTCCCGACAACCCGTTGCTGCCGAACTACAAGTACGTACCGATTGGCTACCACGGTCGTGCGTCGACCATTCGCCCGTCCGGTACCGATGTACGTCGCCCGAAAGGCCAGACCTTGCCGGCCGGTCATACCGAGCCGACCTTTGGCCCTTGCGCGCGGCTGGACTACGAACTGGAGCTGGGCATCTGGATCGGCCAGGGCAATGAAATGGGCGACTCGATTGCCATTGGCGACGCCGCCGACCACATCGCCGGTTTCTGCCTGCTCAACGACTGGTCGGCACGGGACATCCAGGCCTGGGAATACCAGCCTTTGGGGCCGTTCCTTTCGAAAAGCTTCATCACCAGCATCTCGCCGTGGGTGGTCACCGCCGAAGCGCTGGAGCCGTTCCGTCGTGCCCAGCCTGAGCGTCCACAAGGCGATCCGCAGCCGCTGCCGTACCTGCTCGACAAGCGCGATCAGGCCGCTGGCGCATTCGACATCGAACTGGAAGTGTTGCTGCTCACCGAGGCCATGCGCGAACAGAACCTGCCAGCCCATCGCCTGACCCTGAGCAACACAGGGCACATGTACTGGACCGTGGCGCAAATGGTCGCGCACCACAGCGTCAACGGCTGCCAGTTGCAGGCCGGTGACTTGTTCGGCTCGGGCACCTTGTCGGGACCGGAGAGCGGTCAGTTCGGCAGCCTGCTGGAAATCACCGAAGGCGGTAAAAAACCGATCGAACTGGCCTCGGGCGAGGTGCGTAAATTCCTTGAGGACGGTGACGAAATCATCCTGCGCGGCCGTTGCCGCCGCGACGGTTTTGCCTCCATCGGTTTCGGCGAATGCCGCGGCAAAGTGCTGCCGGCGCGCTAACAGGAGCGGGGCATGGAACTCTATACCTACTACCGTTCGACTTCGTCGTACCGGGTGCGTATCGCGTTGGCGCTCAAGGGCCTGGATTATCAATCCTTGCCGGTCAACCTGATCGCACCGCAGGGCGGCGAGCATCGACAGCCGCCTTATCTGGGCATCAACCCGCAGGGCCGTGTGCCGGCCTTGCGCACCGATGAAGGTGAGTTGCTGATCCAGTCTCCTGCGATCATCGAGTACCTGGAGGAACGTTATCCACAGGTGCCACTGCTGTCCGGGGACCTGGCTGCCCGTGCTCACGAGCGCGGCGTGGCGGCAGTGATCGGCTGCGATGTGCACCCGCTGCACAACGTCAGCGTGCTCAATCGGCTGCGTCAGTTGGGTCACGACGAACCGCAGGTGGTGGAGTGGATCGGTCACTGGATCGGCCAAGGGCTGGCCACGGTGGAGCAGCTGATCGGTGATGACGGTTATTGCTTCGGCCCCGAGCCTGGACTGGCGGACGTCTACCTGATCCCTCAGTTGTACGCGGCCGAGCGTTTCAATGTTTCCCTTGAAGCTTATCCACGCATCCGGCGAGTGGCGGCATTGGCGGCGACGCACCCGGCTTTCATCAAGGCGCATCCGGCGAACCAGCCAGACACGCCATAACAACTCACACTATCCCAATGTGCGAGCCTGCTCGCGATAGCGGTATGTCAGTCACATTGATTTGACTGACACTCCCTCTTCGCGAGCAGGCTCGCTCCCACAATGATTTGTGATCAGTGAACGATGGCGTTCGGCGGCAAATGCCCCAACCGTTCCGTCAGGCGAATCCGCTGGATCGGATCTTCGCTGAGCAGCAGCGCATGCTCCAGGTCAAAACGCTCGGCGTTCGGGCAGTCCAGCCGTTGGTACAGGCTGGCCCGGGCCAGATAGTCGGCGGCAGTGGCATTGCCCAGTTCCAGGACGCGCTCGGCGTCGATCAGGGCATTGATGCAATCGTCGTGGGACAGGTACAACTGGCGCAGGTTGCGCGACAGCCGTTGCAGCATCTGCGCCGGCTCGGCGGTTACCAGGTGTTCGGCGCTGAGCTTCATGTTCGGGCCATACTGGCGGTGCAGCAGTTCCCGACAATCGTTCGGATAAAGCCGGCGGCCGCCGCAGGGGTCGAGCAAATGATCGGCGCCCGGTACCCGCAGCAGGAAATGTCCGGGGAAGTTGACCCCGACCATGGGAATCTCCAGGCCCCTGGCCAACTCCAGCGCAATCAGCCCCAGCGTCAAGGGTTGCCCTCGTCGGCGCTCCAGTACTTTGTCCAGCAGTGCCACTTGCGGGCGCAAGGGTGTGAAGTCGTCCTGGGCGAAGCCAAGGTCATTCAAGCGCCGCAGCAGCGGCTGGGCCAGTTCACTGACCGGCAGCATCGGCAAGCCGCCGCTGACCCGTTGTTGCAACGCCCGGAAATTGGCCAACTGTGCTTGCGGCTCCACCTCGCTGTCGTGCTCGGCCGCAATCCACAGTGCCGCCTCGAACAGCGCGGGCGGTGAACGTTGCAGGCAGGCGAAGAACGATTGGCGCGGGGTCATCAAAATCTCCGGGCAATGCCTCGTTTTAGCCCCCTCTCCGGCATTCGTCCAGTGCCGCACAAGGGCGATCACAGGTTATTTCCGAAAGCCTGCATCGGGGCCGTTCTTATTCCGGTGCGCTTCTGCAATTTTTGGGCGCAAGCCTATACTGGCGACTACAAGAAGTGATTCGGGAGCCTTACGATGTTCGCTCTCATGCAAAGCACCCGCCTTGAATCGCTGCATCTGAGCGTTGACTCGGTCACCGGGTTGAAGGCGGTCATTGCCATTCATAACAGCCGTCTGGGGCCTGCCCTGGGTGGTTGTCGTTACCTTGCCTACCCCAGCGACGAATCAGCGGTCGAAGACGCTGTGCGCCTGGCCCAAGGCATGAGCTACAAAGCCGCGCTGGCCGGCCTGGCCCAGGGTGGTGGCGTGGCGGTGATCGTGCGTCCGGCCCATGTGGAAAACCGCGCGGCACTGTTCGAAGCGTTCGGACGCTGCATCGAACAACTCGAAGGCCGCTACATCACCGCCATCGACAGCGGCACTTCCGTGGCGGACATGGATTGCATCGCCCAGCAAACCCAACACGTCACCAGCACCACCTCGGCGGGCGACCCTGCGCCACACGCGGCAATGGGGGTATTCACCGGCATCCGCAGCACCGCCATGGCCCGGCTCGGCAGCGATAACCTCGAAGGTCTGCGCGTGGCTATCCAGGGCCTGGGCAATGTCGGCTATGCATTGGCCGAACAACTGCACGCCGCCGGTGCCGAACTGCTGGTCAGCGACATCGATCACGGCAAGGTGCAACTGGCCATGGAGCAACTCGGCGCGCACCCGATTGCCAACGATGCGCTGCTCAGCACACCTTGCGACATCCTCGCGCCTTGCGGGCTGGGCGGTGTGCTCAACAGCCATACCGTGTCGCAATTGCGCTGCTCGGCGGTGGCCGGTTCGGCGAACAATCAGCTGACGCATCTGGATATCGCCGACCAACTGGAACGCCGCGGCATCCTGTATGCGCCGGATTACGTGATCAACGCCGGCGGGCTGATTTACGTGTCGCTCAAGCATCGCGGCGAAGAACTGTCGACCATCACCGCACACCTGTCGAAAATCAGTTCGCGCCTGACCGAAGTGTTCGCCCACGCCCAGGCAGAAAAACGCTCCCCCGCACGGGTGGCCGATGAGTTGGCAGAGAAAGTGTTGTACTGGTGAATCGGATGAGTTTTCCACAGGCATGAAAAAGGCCCTGGGTCATTTGACTCAGGGCCTGTTCAATTTTGGCTTTGCTTACTTGGCGGCTTTGGGGGCCTTGGCAGGCTTGGCCGGGGTGATCGGCTCCACGGCCTCAACGGCCTCGACCGCTGCAACAGGTTGTGCGACTTCAACCGGTGCGCTGAGCAGTTCGGACAGGGCGTCCGGCTGGCTCTTGAACGCCTTGGCGAACACATCGCGATTCTTCGCCATGTAGATCCCGGCTTCTTCCACTTGCTGCTCGGTCAGGGACGGAACGGCTTTTTGCAACACTTCAGCCAGCAGTTCGGCCAGTTCGAGCATTTTGTCATGACGGTCAGCTTCGGCTTTATCCATGAACAAGCGCTCCAGATCTCGGCTGCTGCGGTATACCACTTCGACGGCCATTCACCACCTCACATGCCTTCACATTGGTTGTCGATTTCGACTACTGTATCTATATACAGCTAAAGGATAAGCGAAACCCTGTCTTTTGGATAGTGGCTTTTCAATGTAGACCGGTTTCGGCATTTGTCAGGTGAGGCGCTGCACGGGTGCGACCAAACGCCACGGCGCGCGATTCAGAGCGGCTCGCCATCATGGGCTGGCCTTTTTTCTGCATGCAGAAAAACCGTCACGTCCAACCCGCATCATCCGGTCGAACCGACCTAAGGAAGCAGCATCGTGAAAATCAACTGGGCCGAAAAACTGCGGCAGAACGTGCATGAACTGGCCGAGTCCCTGGGCAACCTGTTCGTCGAAACCTTTCACTACCTGGCGCTGTTCGCCATTGGTGCGGTGACCGCGTGGGCGGCGGTGATGGAATTTCTCGGGATGATCGAAGCGGGGCACATCAAGATCGATGACATCTTGCTGCTGTTCATCTACCTGGAACTGGGGGCGATGGTCGGGATTTACTTCAAGACCAACCACATGCCCGTGCGCTTCCTGATCTACGTGGCGATCACCGCGCTGACGCGGCTGCTGATTTCCAACGTTTCGCACCACAACCCGCCGGACCTGGGGATCATCTACCTGTGCGGCGGGATTCTGCTGTTGGCGTTTGCGATTCTGGTGGTGCGTTACGCTTCGTCGCAATTTCCTTCGGTGAAGATTGAGAACCCGCACCGCAAGACAGGTGCGGGCTCCAGTGAACATCCGGAAGTAGAAAAGGGCGAACTTTAAAGCCCCATGGCGGGTCGGGGCCGGCCGTTGGCTGATGGTGGCGGCAGGCTGCGCGTGCCGCCATCGGTCATGGATTCGAGGATGGCCACGGCACTGTGGCCCTGTTCGATGGCAATGCCGAACTGAATGCTTTGCACCAGTCGTTTCAGGCGCTCGAGGTCATTGCGTTGTTCGGCGCTGATCATGCGTTTGGCCACCACGCGGCCACTGTTGGACAGGGTCAGCATGATGCTGCCGTCCAGGCCCTGAATGCTCAGGTTGATCTGGTAATCCGCTGCAAAGGCATCGGTAATGAGCTGGAAAGGGTTGTCCATGATGCGTCACCGCCTGATTGAACGTGCAGTTGTTGACCGGCCGTGATCGGGTTGGTTCGCAATGCCAGACCACCGGCCATCTCGCCATCATTGTTCCAACCAGGATGTAGCAAGGGGCATGCCGACAAAATTGTCGGACAAAAAAAACGTTCTGTAGGAGCGAGCCTGCTCGCGATGGTCGTGAACGATAACGCGTCAAACCAGATGGTTTGCGGCGCCTGAGGGTTTTTCGCGAGCAAGCTCGCTCCTACAGGGGGCCGCGTTTTCTGCACGTTTCAGGGCAATAAACCTCGACGTGCCTCCAAAGCGATCAGCATTCCACCCAGTTCACCGCCAGACCGCCCCGCGACGTCTCTTTGTACTTGTCGTGCATGTCGGCCCCGGTGTCGCGCATGGTGCGGATCACCCGATCCAGGGAAATGAAGTGTATGCCGTCGCCGCGCAGGGCCATTTGCGTGGCGTTGATGGCTTTCACTGCGGCGATCGCGTTGCGCTCGATACACGGCACTTGCACCAGTCCGCCCACCGGGTCGCAGGTGAGGCCGAGGTTGTGTTCCAGGCCGATTTCGGCGGCGTTTTCCAGCTGCTCCGGGGTGGCGCCAAGCACCTCTGCCAGGCCTGCGGCGGCCATGGCGCAGGCGGAGCCGACTTCACCCTGGCAGCCGACTTCGGCCCCGGAGATCGAAGCGTTTTTCTTGCACAGGATGCCGACGGCAGCTGCACCCAGGAAGAACGCGACTACGTCGTCCTCAGACGCATCGGCATTGAATTTCATGTAGTAGTGCAGCACCGCGGGAATGATCCCCGCCGCGCCGTTGGTCGGTGCCGTGACCATGCGCCCGCCGGCGGCGTTTTCTTCGTTCACTGCAAGGGCGTACAGGTTGACCCATTCCATCGCTGACAAGGTGGACGTAATGACGTTCGGCTTGCCGATTTCCTGCAGGCTGCGATGCAGTTTCGCCGCTCGACGTGGAACATTCAGACCGCCGGGCAAGATGCCTTCGTGGCGCAAGCCCTGCTCGACGCATTCGCGCATCACCGACCAGATATGCAACAGACCCTGGCGGATCTCTGCGTCACTGCGCCATGCCCGTTCGTTGGTCATCATCAGTTCGCTCACCCGCAGCCCGTGCTCATTGCACAGCTTGAGCAGTTCGGCGGCGCTGGAGAAATCGTAAGGCAGCACCACATCGCCGGCCGGTGCGACCCCGGATTCAGCTTCGGCCGCTTCGATGATGAAACCGCCGCCCACCGAGTAGTAGGTTTGCTCGAACAGTTCGCCGGTTTCACCCAAGGCTGTCAGGGACATGGCATTGGGGTGGTAGGGCAGGCTCTCGTTAAGCAGCAGGAGATCGCGTTGCCAGTCGAAGGCAATTTCCGCAACGCCTGCCAGGCACAATTTGCCGGTTTCGCGCAGGGTGTGAATGCGCCTGTCGATGGTGGTGGGATCGATGCGGTCGGGCCATTCGCCCATCAGGCCCATGACGCAGGCGCGGTCCGTTGCATGGCCGACGCCGGTCGCTGAAAGAGAACCATAGAGGCGGATTTCCACGCGTCGCACGTCAGCCAGAAAACCGTGATCGACCAGCGCTTGGGCAAATGTTGCGGCAGCGCGCATCGGACCGACGGTATGGGAACTGGACGGGCCGATGCCGACTTTGAATAGATCGAAAACACTGATAGCCATGCTAAAGCCTTTACATGCAATGGAAGGGTAATCGCTGCCATTTCTGTAGGACAAGCGCAATTTGGGCGATACTGCCTGTCACGATCCTGCGTGACCAACGAAAATTCCTAAGACATCCTTTAGCAGGACTAAACGATGAGCCGTCAATTACACGCCCAGACGTATGTCTGGCTGAACGTGTTTGCCTGTGCCGCGCGGCACCTGTCGTTCACCCGGTGCGCCGAAGAACTGCACATCACACCAGGGGCGGTCAGCCAGCAGATTCGCCAGCTGGAAGAACGCCTGGGCTTTCGCCTGTTTCACCGCCGCGCCCGCGGAGTGGAGCTGAGCGCAGAGGGCCAGCGCCTGGCCATTACCGTCAACGAGGCCTTTGGCAGCATCGACGCGGAATTGCGGCGACTGGATGCGGGCATGATCAGCGGGATTCTGCGGGTGCGTTCGATTCCGTCGTTCCTGAGCAAATGGCTGACGCCGCGCCTGCCGCGTTTGCAGCAGCGTTTTCCGGACATTCAGCTGCGCCTGGTGGCCGAGGACAGCAGCGTGCCGTTGCATGAAGGCGATTTCGACCTGGCGATCGACCTGAACGACGGCAGTTATCCGGGCCTGTTATCCACAGCCTTGCTGGATGAACAGATTTTTCCGGTGTGCGCGCCGAGCCTGTTGCGTGGTCGTCCGCCGCTGCACGGTCCGGCAGACCTGATGCACTTTCCCTTGTTGCACGACATCACCGCCTGGCGCGGCAGCTACGAGTACGCGGAATGGGAGTTTTACCTCAACGCCATCGGCTTCGAGGGGGCGGATGTGCGACGCGGGCATACGTTCAATCGCAACCACCTGACCATCGAAGCGGCCATCGCCGGGATGGGCGTGGCGATTGCGCGACGAACGTTGCTCAATGATGAGTTGGAGCGTGGTGCCTTGATCGTGCCGTTTGGCTTGGCGGTGCCCAATCACAAGCGCTACATGCTGCTTTACGCACCGGGGGCGTTGAGCCATCCAGGTGTGCGCGCGGTGCACGATTGGTTGGTGGAGGAGGCGGGTGCTTTTCGCAGCCTGCACCCGTTGGGGGAGCGGCAAATGTGAGCAATTATTACGTAAGAGCAGGGCGACCCAACTCCCGACCTTAACAGCGCTTTTACCGGTTGTCCGGCTTTTTTTTGCGATTGAAAATTTATCTTTTTTAGGGGTTGAATTGTTCAGCGTACAGACCGATTGTGTAAGTAAGAGGTCACGGTGATGACGCCCAAGGGCTTAGCTGACCGGCCTCTCGCGAGCTAGCTGAAATAAGGGATGAACTATGCAAATCCAAGTCAATAGCGATAACCATATTCAAGGCAGTAAACGACTGGAGGAGTGGGTACGTACGACCATTGAGAGCACGCTCGAACGCTACGAAGAGGACCTGACACGAGTCGAGGTTCACCTGCGGGACGAGAACGGCGACAAGCCGGGTCCCCACGACATGCGCTGCCAACTGGAGGCGCGGCCAAAAGGCCATCAACCGGTTTCCGTCACCCATAAAGCCTCCACCATGGAGCAGGCGATCGACGGAGCAGCTACCAAACTTGAACATGCGCTGGAGCATATGTTCGGCAAATTACGCGGCAAACGAGCCAATGTGGTGCCCATCGAGAGTGGCGCCCATGCCGACCAGCTGCTGGAAGAAGAGTTTCTGGAAAACGAACAGGCGGCGCTTAACGGCTGACACCTGATTCACTTTTTACCTTCCCATTAGAACGGGCCTGCATTGCAGGCCCGTTTTCGTTTCGGTGGCTTTTGGATTTCATGGTCATTGGCTGGCTGTGGGGACAGCCAGGTTTGCGGTGCAACCAACGGGATTGATAGCGGGCTGCACCCGATCTTTTTGCATATGAGAATATTTATCATTAATATTGTGGCCTTGCCGGCCCCTGACGCTGTCGTGGCCTCACCGGTTTTCAGGTCGAAACATGAACGATGATCACTCTGCCCCCCGACCCCCACGATAACGAGCGCGATCAACAGCGCGACGACCGTGCGCATTTTCTCAAGGTGTTTCTCTCCCAGCGTTCGCAAATGGAAGCACTGGTGAGTCGGCGTGTCGGTTGCCGGGCGACAGCGGCTGACCTGGTACAGGATTTGTTCCTGCGTTTCTGGCGGCGGCCGCTGGTGCAAGTCGAGGAACTCAGCACCTACCTGTTGCGCTGCGCCGGCAACATCGCCATCGACCATTTGCGCAGTGAAGGCACGCGGGTCCGGGTCAGTGAAGGCTTGATGGTGGAACCACCGGACAGCCATGACGTTGGACCGCAAGCGGCGCTGGAGGCGGGCAACGATTTGCGTCATGTCGAAGCGGCGTTGCGCGCCTTGCCGGAGCGTACGCGGCAGATCTTTTTGCTCAATCGCATCCATGGCCGTAAATACGCCGAGATCGCCAAGGCCATGGGCTTGTCCCAAAGTGCCGTGGAAAAACATATGATGCGCGCCCTCGAAGCCTGCAAGGCCAGCCTTCGGGAACCCGAACCGCGTACGCCAGGGAAAGCACCGTGAACCACCTCGAACGCGTCACTCCGACGCCCGCGCAGGAGCAGGCCGCGCTGGCCTGGCTGAGCCTGTTGCATGACCAGCCCAGCAGCGGTGACCAGGCGACGTTCAGCCAATGGTTGCAAGCCGACCCCGCCCATGCCGAGGCCTATGCCCAGGCGCAGGTAATGTGGGAGTTGAGCGAAGGGCCGGCGCGCACGCTCGCCGATGAAGACGCTTTTGCCTTGCAGGGGTATCTCCACGCCATGGACAAGCCGCGGCGCAACACGGTCGGGCGTTGGTCCGGTGCGCTGGCGATGGCCGCGTGTCTGCTGTTGATGATCTGTCTCGGCACAGGCTGGCAGCCGATGCGCTGGATTGATGACCTGGGGGCGGATTACGTTTCGGCACCGGGGGAAATTCGCACCGTCACCCTGGCCGATCAGTCGCAGGTGACACTGGATGCCGACAGCGCCATCGCCGTGGATTTCAGTCGCGGCGAGCGGCGTGTGCAACTGCGTCGCGGTGCCGGTTTTTTCAGCGTTACCCACACCGGCGAGCCGTTTGTGGTGGAGGCCGAGAAAGGGCAGGCGCGGGTCTTGGGCACGCAGTTCGAAGTCCGTTTGCAGCCCCACGGTACACAGGTCACGGTGCTGTCCGGTCGAGTCGGCGTGACGGCGGACAAAAATGCCGAGCAGCAGATCCTCACTGCCGGCCAGCAAGTGGCCTATGGCGAAGGCTCGGCGGAAAAACTCCAGGCGGTGGACAGCGAAGCGCAGTTGGCATGGCGCCAGGGCTGGCTCAATTACTACAAGGCGACGCTGGCCGATGTGGTGCAGGATTTGGGGCGCTATTACTCCGGACGGATCGTGTTGCTCAACGATGAACTGGCGACGCGGCGGGTCAGTGGCAGCTTTCCGAGCAGGAACCCGCAGGCGGTGTTGAGTTCGTTGCAGGGCGTGTTGGGGTTTGAGCAGCATCAGGT
The DNA here is from genome assembly GCF_057837725.1 of Pseudomonas sp. GL_091. Classification (NCBI taxonomy): domain Bacteria; kingdom Pseudomonadati; phylum Pseudomonadota; class Gammaproteobacteria; order Pseudomonadales; family Pseudomonadaceae; genus Pseudomonas; species Pseudomonas sp. GL_091. The sequence goes on from NZ_CM174451.1 coordinate 982,899, forward strand.
TTTGGGGCATCTGATTATTTTGCGTTGAGGCGACTGGCCCCATCGCGAGCAAGCTCGCGATGACGGCAGATCAGACACCCAACCACTCAAATAAAAATATTTTCAAATTTTGCTGAGGTAAACCCGATTGCCATTCGTGTAGTGACTGAAACTGCGAGTCATTCGCATCCGTTGCGGTTCTACACAGGTCATGAGTCATGAAGTCCAGGGCAAAATCGGGTTCGGTCAAACAATGGTTGAGTGTGTCTGCGTTGAGCTTTTCGGCATTGGCCTTGTTGCCGCTGAGCGTGGCGCTGGCCGCAGAGACGGGCAGCAGTCGGCCGCGTGGGCAATTCAATTTCGCGCTGGCCGCCAAACCGCTGCCCCAGGCCCTGAGTGATTTCAGCCGGGTGACCGGCATCAGTGTCGTCTACACCGATGAAGCGCCGTACGGCCTCAATGCGCCGGCCATCAATGGCCAGATGAGCGCCGAACAGGCCCTGCAACGACTGCTCACTGGTTCGGGCTTGACGTTCCGTCGCACCGACGGCCACACCATTGCACTGGAGCCACGGCCGACTGAAGGTGCGTTGAACCTGGGCGCGACCACCATCACCTCGGTGATGGATGACTCCATGAGCTACCAACCGCCACCCACCACTTCAGTGATGCGCTCCTCGGCCCCGGTTCAGGATATCCCCCAGACCATCAACGTCGTCCCGGCCCAGGTCATCCGCGACCAGGCGCCGCGCAATCTCGATGACGCCCTGGCCAATGTCAGCGGCATCACCCAGGCCAACACCCTGGGCAGCACCCAGGATTCGGTGATGGTCCGCGGCTTTGGCGACAACCGTAACGGCTCGATCATGCGCGACGGCATGCCGATCGTGCAGGGCCGTGGCCTTAACGCCAGCGTCGACCGGGTCGAAGTACTCAAGGGTCCGGCCTCGTTGCTCTACGGCATCCAGGATCCGGGCGGCGTGGTCAACATGGTCAGCAAGAAGCCCGAGCTTGAGCAGTACAACGCACTGACCGCGCGCGGTTCGAGTTATGGCGACGGCAAGAACGGCAGCGGCGGCGGTCTCGACAGCACCGGGGCCCTCGGCGATTCCGGGTTGGCCTACCGCATGGTGCTGGACTACGAAGATGAGGATTACTGGCGCAACTTCGGTGTGCATCGCGAGAGCCTGATCGCGCCATCCCTGGCCTGGTACGGCGAAAGTACCAAGCTGCTGTTCTCCTATGAGCACCGCGAATTTCTCACACCGTTCGACCGTGGCACGCTGATCGATCCACGGACCAACCATCCACTGGACATCTCGCGCAACGAGCGTCTCGACGAGCCGTTCAACAACATGGAAGGGCGTTCGGACCTCTATCACTTCGAGGCCGATCACGAACTCAACGACAACTGGAAAGCCCATTTCGGCTACAGCTGGAACCGTGAAACCTACGATGCCAGCCAGGTGCGCGTGACCGCCATCGACACCAAAAATGGCACCCTGACCCGCAACATGGACGGCACCCGAAATGCGATCAGTACCGACCGTTTCACCACCGCCAGCCTCGAAGGCAACGTGAACGTGCTCGGCATGCAGCACGACCTGCTGTTCGGCATCGACGACGAATACCGCAAGATTTATCGCGAAGACCTGATCCGCCAGAAAAGCCGTACCCAGTTCAGCTACGTGAACCCGATCTATGGCCAGGAAGTGCCGGGTACCACGGTCAGCGCGGCCGACAGTGCGCAGACCGATGAACTGCGCAGCGATTCGGTCTTCCTGCAAGACTCCATCCACCTCACCGATCAGTGGATTCTGGTGGCCGGTGCGCGTTTCCAGGCGTACGACCAGTACGCCGGCAAAGGCGTGCCGTTCCACGCGAACACCGACAGCAACGGGCAGAAATGGGTGCCGCGCGCGGGCCTTGTGTACAAGTACACCGATGCCTTGTCGTTCTACGGCAGCTACACCGAGTCGTTCAAACCCAACTCGACCATCGCACCCTTGAGCGGCAGCAGTACCGTGCTTGACGGCGGCATCGCGCCGGAAGAAGCCAAGTCCTGGGAGCTGGGCGCCAAGCTCGATCTGCCGGGCCGCGTCACCGGTAACATCGCACTGTTCGACATCAAGAAACGCAATGTGCTGGTGTCCAACGCCGAAGGCCCGACCACGGTTTACAGTGCCGCCGGTGAAGTGCGTTCCCGAGGCCTGGAAGTGGACCTGAGCGGTCAGCTCACCGATCACTGGAGCATGATCGGCAGCTACGCCTACACCGATGCCGAGGTCACCGAAGACCCGGATTACCAAGGCAATCAACTGCAGAACGTGGCGAAGAACAGCGGCTCGTTGTCGGCCGTCTATGACTTCGGCAGCGTCATTGGCGGTGATCAGCTGCGGGTCGGCGCCGGGGCGCGTTATGTGGGTGAGCGCGCGGGCAACGCGGTGAACGATTTCGACCTGCCGAGCTACACCGTGGCCGATGCGTTCGCCACCTACGACACCAGGGTCGAAGGGCAGAAGGTCAAGTTCCAGCTCAACGTGAAGAATCTGTTCGACCGCACCTACTACACCTCGGCGGCGAGTCGGTTCTTTGTTTCGATGGGGGATTCGCGGCAGGTGACGTTGTCGAGTACCTTGGAGTTCTGACGATAGACCGTGTCATCGTTCTTCGTCGGAACGCCGCCCGGAGCCGGCTCGCTCCCACAGGGAAAAACAGTCCAAAGGTGGGAGCGAGCCTGCTCGCGATGGCGGCCTGAAAGGCGCCGAAAACACCGGATCTAGCGCAAAAACGCCTGCCGATACTCACCGGGTGTCCCGCCAAGTGACTGGCGAAACCGGTTGGTGAAGTGGCTGGCACTGGAAAAGCCGCAGGCCAGTGCAATCTCCCCCAGTGGCTGCGAGGTCGTGCGCAGCAACTCCCGCGCCCGGTCAAGGCGCCGCGCCAGCACGTACTGGTGGGGTGGCAAGCCGAAGCTTTCGCGGAACATTCGCGCGAAGTGGTATTCCGATAACGCGCATAACGCCGCCAACTGACCGAGGCTGATGGCCTCGTCCAGATGGCTGTCGATGAACTCCACCAGATGCCGACGCTGATGCGCGGCCAACCCACCTTTAAGGCGCAAGCCCTGACGCACGTTGACCTGGCTGAGCAGGGCATGGCTGAGCAATTCGTGAGCCAGGCTGCTGGTGAGCAGACGCTCGCCCGGTTCGTCCCAGTTCAAGGTGATCAACTGCCGAAAGCGCAGCGCCTGCTGCGGATCATCGAGAAAGGTCTGCTCGCGCAGCTGCATTTCCCGTGGTTCGCGATCGAGCAGGGTGACGCAGCCGAGGGCAAATTGTTCGGGGCTGAAATACAGGTGTGCCAGGCGAATATCGCCGTTGATCACCCAGCCTGACTGGTGATCGGCCGGGAGGATGCACAGTTTGTCCGGACCACCCTTGTTGTCGGGCTGGTCGCGGCGAAAGGTGCCGGTGCCGCCGGCGAGGTAACAGGACAACGTGTGGTGGCTGGGCGCTTCGTATTCCTGGGCGTCGTGGTGATTGCTCCACAAGGCTGCAGACAAGCCGTCACCGAGCTCGGCACTGTGCTCGAGGCGAGCATTGGGCGAGCGGTTGAGGGCTTGAAAGACTTGTAGGGTATCCAGTGCAGCCATGATCGTTGCTCTCTAACACCTGCATCCAACGCCTTGCATCCTACTCCGTAGACGTGCGCCTGCCAGCCTGCCGCCAGACAAAAGCGCAAGTTTATGCAAGTGCGCCCAAGCGTGGCGCCGGACACTGGGCTCCTATCGAGGAGCCTTAGTCATGAACCTTTCGTTGTACCTGCTGACCGTGCTGATCTGGGGCACCACCTGGATTGCCTTGAAATGGCAACTGGGCGTGGTGGCCATTCCCGTGTCGATCGTCTATCGCTTCGGCCTCGCCGCGCTGGTGCTGTTCGTGATCCTGCTGCTCAGCCGGCGGCTGCAAGTGATGAACCGCCGCGGGCACCTGATCTGCCTGGCTCAGGGCTTGTGCCTGTTCTGCGTCAACTTCATGTGCTTCCTCACGGCGAGCCAATGGATCCCCAGCGGATTAGTGGCCGTGGTGTTTTCCACGGCCACCCTGTGGAATGCCCTCAACGCGCGGGTGTTCTTCGGTCAGAAAATCGCCCGCAATGTGCTGATGGGCGGTGCGCTGGGCCTGCTTGGCCTGGGCCTGCTGTTCTGGCCGGAGCTGGCCGGGCATACCGCGAGTCCGGAAACCTTGCTCGGCCTCGGTCTGGCCCTGTGCGGCACCTTGTGTTTCTCGGCGGGCAACATGCTTTCGAGCCTGCAACAGAAGGCCGGCCTCAAACCGCTGACCACCAATGCCTGGGGCATGGCCTACGGGGCGGCGATGCTCACGGTGTGGTGCCTGGTCAAAGGCATTCCCTTCGACGTGGAGATGAGTGCGCGTTACATCGGGTCATTGTTGTACCTGGTGATTCCAGGCTCGGTGATCGGGTTCACCGCTTACCTGACGTTGGTCGGGCGCATGGGGCCGGAACGTGCTGCCTACTGCACTGTGCTGTTCCCAGTGGTGGCGCTAAATGTCTCGGCGTTCGCCGAGGGTTACCAGTGGACCGCTCCGGCACTGGCGGGGCTGGTGATGGTCATGTTGGGTAATGTGCTGGTGTTTCGCAAGCCCAAGGCAAGTGCCAGTCCGGTGGCGGGCAAGCTGGCCTGAAACTATTCAGGTATCCTTTGCCGTCAACAGATAAATAATACCGAAGAACATGTATTGAATGTGGGTTTGTGCCCATTCAAAGGCGTTGGCCTGTTTGGAATACTCTAAGTCAAACCATTCGTTTAGTATGATGATGTAGAAGGTCTGATACGCAAAAATGGCTGTAATAAAGCCGATTGTGGCAAATTTTTTGGCTTCGTGGAACTCGCTGTGCGGTGCATCGAGTTTACGGTAGAGTAGATAAAATCCAACTATGAAACTGCATGTGAATATGGTCTCGAGTGTGATCAGTGCCCAGTAAAAGCGGTGGTGAAACAGGGTTGAGCTGATGGCGCGGTAACGGCGGGAATCATTGCCGGTGGTGTCGCTCATGCTGATGATTCGCCCGATATACTCGGCGTATGCAGTGTAGTCGGTAATGTTGTTGATAAGGGTCGTTGTACCGAATAATGCCGCCATGAAGACAACTATTAATTTGCTCCGCCTTACCAGGCAGGCAGTGGTGAAATAGCTCATGCAGGATGCTCTCCGAATGTACGATTGATGTGTTTTTGTCTTTCGGAGTTTATAGAGGTTTAGATGGTGTGGGGGTGAAGAGTGGTTTGCAGGTTATGTCGTTTGTTATATGGGTTAGACGGTAAGTTGTTTAAGGAAAATGTTTTTCAGGATTTATATAAAGTGGCACGCCGATTATGACGTGCCATTGTTTAATCAGGCTTTCCACACCTGCGGATTGACTAGATCCTGCGGCCGTTCGCCCAGCAGGGCGCTGCGCAAGTTGGCCAGGGCACGGTTGGCCATGGCATCGCGGGTCTCATGGGTGGCCGAGCCGATGTGCGGCAAGGTCACGGCGTTTTTCAGCTGGAACAGTGGCGACTCGGCCAGCGGTTCTTTTTCGTACACGTCCAGCCCTGCACCACGAATGCGGTTGTTTTGCAGCGCTTCGATCAGCGCCGGCTCGTCCACCACCGGACCACGGGAAATGTTTACCAGAATGGCACTCGGCTTCATCAGCGCCAGTTCGCGATGGCTGATCAGGTGTTTGGTTTTCTCGCTGAGCGGCACCACCAGGCAGACGAAATCAGCTTCGGCCAGCAATTGATCGAGGCTGCGGTACTGTGCGCCGAGTTCCTGTTCCAGCCCGGTCTTGCGGCTGTTGCCGCTGTAGATGACCGGCATATTGAACCCCAGGCGACCGCGCCGGGCGATGGCCGCACCGATGTTGCCCATGCCGACAATGCCCAGGGTTTTGCCGTGCACATCGCAACCGAACAGCTGCGCACCGACAGTGGCTTGCCATTGTCCGGCCTTGGTCCAGGCATCCAGTTCGGCGACGCGACGGGCGCTGCTCATCAACAGGGTAAACGCCAGGTCGGCGGTGCTTTCGGTGAGCACATCCGGCGTGTTGGTCAGCATGATCCCGCGTTCGTTGAAGTAGGCCAGGTCATAGTTGTCGTAGCCCACCGAGACGCTGGACACCACTTCCAGCGTGGTGGCGTTTTCCAATTGGGCGCGGCCGAGTTTGCGACCGACGCCGATCAGGCCGTGGGCGTGGGGCAGGGCTTCGTTGAATTGGGCGTTGATGTCGCCGTTTTTCGGATTCGGCACGATGACGTCGAAATCCTGTTGCAGCCGTTCAACCATTTGTGGAGTGACGCGGCTGAATGCAAGGACGGTCTTTTTCATGGGGGACGGGCTCGTCGGGCGGTAAAGAATGATGAGCACGCTAACATTCTTCACGGGATTTGTGCGAGTCGTCAGGCGGTCAATGCAAGCTTGCAGCTTGTCGTGCTCCATCCAGTTATACTGCCGCACTTCTTATACTGTGGCATGCGGCCCACTCACCGGGCCCGACATTTCATGCACCACCCGGAGCTTTCATGACTTCCCCGAAACAACCGCCGATCGCCGACGCCCTGAGCGACGTTCAGGCAGAGCTGCCAGACAGCGTCGACTCCAGCGCCGACAGCGAAACCAAAGCCGAGATCCCGGCGTTCAAGTTCCCGTTCAAGCCGGGTGATCTGGCGGCCGCCAAGGGCTCCAACCAGCCGTGGTACAAGAACGGCGCCAAGAATGGCCACACCAAGACGCCGGGCATGGCGCCGCCGGGGACTCGTCGGTCGATGGGCAAGCGCTGAGTTCTTAAGTCAGCGGTGCCTGATCTGCCGTCTTGGCGAGCAAGCCCGCTCCCACATCTGATCGCATTTTCATGAAAGAACGCGCTCCCCTGTGGGAGCGGGCTTGCTCGCGAAGGGGCCGGCACAAACACTGCAAATCCAGAATCAAACCGCGCGCAACGAAATGAACGCATAGTTCGCCGGCGCATCCGTTACCACCTGTGCGCCAGCCGCCAGCACTTGCCCGGCAATGTCATCGCCGGACACATGAAACAGCCATTCGCTGCCCCACTCAGGCAAGGTTTGTCCCGCCAGGTCGTCGATGATCGCGGCAAATTCCGCCATATCCGGCAGATAAGCAGTAAACCCATCACCCTTCAGGGCTGTCGTGCGGATGCCCAGCAATGCGCAAATTGCATCCTTCATCTGAATATCGTCACGATCCGCCTCGCGTGAGCGCTGGATCAGTTGCACCAGCTCCTGATCGACCAGATTGCCGCCGACGATCAGCTCCGGCCCTGTTTCCCATGACTCTGGCGGGCACTCTTTGGCGGCGGTGTTCGGCGCAATGTGCGGATTGATTTCCATCGGATAAATGCGACATACCAACGGCCGGCGTTCGTAGATGCGGCAGAGGTTGTCTTCGTCAAGATTTCGGCAGGGGCCGACATTGTAGGCGGCGAAGGTAATGGCCACGTACGTCTCGGATTCGCCGCTGCGCACCGCTGCCGAACGGCGTTCGGCGTGTTCCCGTTGCTGCACCGGCAGACCCAGGCCGTTGCCCAGAAACGCTTCCACCAGGACGATCACCTGACCACCGTCGGCTGCCCACATCCGGGCTTCGCTCAGGGTCAGGGGCACATGGTGGTCGTTGCAGCATTTACCGCAGCCTACACAGGAAAACGTTGTATTCATCGAGCGTTCGTTCGCATCACGGTGCATGAAACGGCGACAGAATGCCGCCGCAAAAGCCGCTATCGAAGCAAATTATGCGCCACTCAGTTTGCCTTGCCGGCCGGGCGGATGGAGTCCCATTCGGTGACGTACGCGGTTTTGCTCTTTTTGTTGTAGAGACACAACTCGGTGCCTGGTGCGCCTTTCATGTGCTTTTGCGGGTACTGGCCCTGGAGCAGGAGCGCGGTGTAACCGACCCGGTCATCGAACTGCGCGGCGTTGCCGAGCGGTTTGCTGTCCTTCAGCCCGCTGGCCTTGGTGCAGCTGGTGAGTACTGCTTTGTCGTAGGTGGCCCAGGCGTCGGGGCTGGAGGCATGGGCCTGCGTGGCGAGGGCGGTGAGGCAGAAAAAAGTCAGGGTTGCTGCTTTCATGGTTCAGGCATCCTTTGTGCTGTGGCCGAAAGGTGAGTATGCCTGAAGGTTTTGAGGTGGTTGTGCCGACCTCTTTGCGGGCAAGCTGCTCCCACAGTGGTCGAGTGTGGCCACAGATTTTGTGTACGACGGGTAACCTGTGGGAGCGAGCTTGCTCGCGATGGCGTCGTGTCAGAGTGGAACCGGCTCCCGACGGACCGCGCGCATCCCGACGCTTTCATACAAGCGCCGCGCCCGATGGTTGTCTTCACGTACCTTCAGGTCCACGAAACCTTCACGCCGCTGCTGGAACATCTTGAATGACTGCAACAACAGTGCACGCCCCAACCCCCGGCCCTGAAACCGCGGATGCACCACCAGATTCTTGATATAGGCACTGGTCCAGCACTGACACACGCCCACCACTTCTCCGGCATCCAGGGCAATCAAGCACAGGGCCGGATCATATTCCGGATCGGTTTCGAACTGCCGTTGCCACATGTCCAGCGCGGCTACGCGACCACCACCGTCGAGATAACCGAACTCCATCAACCGGTGTACGGCGGCACCCAGTTCGGGGCGGTACTCGCTCAATTGCAGGCCAGCAGGCCAATCGGGGGACGGCGCGACGACAGAGAGGTCGCGCCGCATCAGCCAACAGAATTCTTCGGTCAACATTCAATAACCCTGTTCGGCGACAGCCTTGGCCGCGGTGATCAGGCACTGGGTCAATTCCGGCGAAGAGAATTTGGTCAGCACCGCGTTCGCCCCCGCCAGTCGTGCTTTCTCGGCGTTCATCGCACTGTCCAGCGAGGTGTGCAGCAGTACATAAAGATGTGCGAAATCCGGGGTTTCCCGCAGGGTGCGGGTGAAGGCGTAGCCGTCCATCTCCGACATTTCGATGTCCGAGACGATCAGGTTGATCTGCTGCGCGGTGCCTTGCAGATCCAGCAGGCAGTCGATGGCTTCCTTGGCGCTGCGGGCGGTACGGCATTGCAGGCCAAGGTTACGCAGGGTGTGCACGGATTGCTGCAAGGCGACCTGGCTGTCGTCGACCACCAGGATGCGCGCGTTGCCGAGCAGTTCGGCGTCTTCCATGCTCAGTTCGGTCGGCGCCATTTCGATTTGTGCCGGGGCGATGCCATGGATGACTTTTTCGATGTCCAGCACTTGCACCAGGGTGCCATCGACCGACGTCACGCCGGTGATGTAGGCGCGCAAACCACCGGAGCCGAAGGGCGGCGGGCGGATGTCGGTGGTCAGGCAATGGACGATCCTGCTCACCGCCTGCACGTGCAGACCCTGCTTGGAGCGGCTGACGTCGGTGACGATCAGGCAGCCGCCGTTGGGGTCTTCCAGCGGACGCTCGCCAATGGCACGGCTGAGGTCGATTACCGACAGCGAGGCACCGCGCAGGGTGGCAATGCCTTTGACGTGGGGGTGCGACTCCGGAAGCCTGGTCAGCGGCGGGCAGGGAATGATTTCACTGACCTTGAGCAGGTTGATCGCCATCAGCTTGCCGCTGCGCAAGGTAAACAGCAAAAGCGAAAGTGAGTCTGCGCGGGCTTTGGTGGAGGACATATGAACCTTCTCTGGAAAAAGGTGACGGGCAATCCCGGGATCGCCAATGACTTCGATGCCGGGTTATCGACGTGTCGGAGGCGGGCTTTAGGGTGAATACCTCTCTCGGGTCAAACACAGGACCATTGTGTCGATCCGACAAGCCCCCTCGCCACAAAGACTCCACTCACCCTATAGCGACGCTATTTCATCCCCAACCGCTTGGCCATCCGCCCCAGGTTCGCCCGATCCAGGCCCAGCTCACGGGCCGCGCTTGCCCAATTGTTGTTGTGCCGCTCCAGGCAGGCACCGATCAATTGACGCTGATAATGCTCGGTGGCCTCGCGCAAATCGCCGGTCACCGCTTGCGTGATGGTAGCGACGGGTTGCTCTGCGGCGGCTTCAACGCTGGCGTTGGGCAAGTCCAGGTCGGCTGCGCTCAAACTGAGGATCTTCGGCCGTTCCTTGCAATTGCCCAAGGCCTTCAAGGCGCTGCGGCCGATCAGATGTTCAAGCTCGCGCACGTTGCCGGGCCAGTCGTAGGCCAACAGCGCAGCCTGGGCGTCGCTGTTCAGGCGCAGGCTGTTGAGGCCCATGCGCGAGCGGTTCTGCTCGAGGAAGTAACCGCTGAGCAGTAGCACATCACGCCCGCGATCGCGCAGGGCAGGCACCAGCAGCGGATAAACGCTGAGGCGATGGTAGAAGTCGGCGCGGTAACGGCCGCTGCGCACTTCTTCGGCGAGGTCGCGGTTGGTCGCCGCGATCAGGCGCACGTCGACCTGATGCTCCTTGTCCGAACCCAGTCGCTGCAGTTGACCGCTCTGCAACACCCGCAGCAACTTGGCCTGCACGGTCAGCGACAACTCACCGACTTCATCGAGGAACAGCGTGCCGCCATTGGCCAGCTCGAACTTGCCACGGCGGTCGTTCATCGCCCCGGTAAAGGCGCCGCGAACATGGCCGAACAACTCGCTTTCCACCAATGTGTCGGGCAATGCGGCGCAGTTGAGGCTGATGATCGGTTTGTCGGCGCGGGGTGAGGCGGCATGGATGGCCTGGGCCACCAGTTCCTTGCCGACCCCGGTTTCGCCCGTAATCAACACGGTCAGGTCGCTGCCGCCCACCAGGTTGATTTCTTCCACCAGTCTTTTATGGGCCTTGCTCTGGCCAATCATCTCGCGATTCTGCTGGCCGCTGGCCTGGCGGTAGACCTCGGCGCGTTGATGCTCGTCTTCGACCCGGTTGTTCAACCGCTCGATGCGTTCGGCAGCGTTGACCGTGGCCGCCGCGAGGCTGGCGAAGGCTTGCAGGGCATCCAGTTCGATCGGTTCGAAGCGCTCTGGGTCGAGGGCATCGAGGGTCAGCAGACCCCAGGGACGCTCGTCGATGAACAATGGGCAACCCATGCAGTCGTGGACTTCCAGATGATCATCCAGGCCATCGACCAGGCCGTCATAGGGGTCAGGCAAGTCGCTGTCGGCAGCGAAACGGGTCGGGCCGGGGCCGCTGAGCAGCGCTTCGAAACGCGGGTGCTCGCTGACCTTGAAGCGCCGACCGAGGGTGTCGGTACTCAAGCCGTCAACGGCCAGCGGCACCAGCCATTCACCATCAAGGCGCAGCAGGGCGGCGGCGTCGCATGGGAGCAGGGCGCGCATGGCTTCCAGTAGGCGGCGATAACGCTCACCCTCGGGCAGTTCGCGGGACAGGTCGGAGACCAGGGGCAGCAGGGCGGTGAGCAGGGATTTTGCAGTCATAGTGACTCCGTGTAGTCGGTATGACTATAAATCAAGGGGTGTCTAAATGACTATTAAGTTTTTAACTTATTAATTTATAACGATTAAATAGTTGGCACGGAAGCTGATAAGCATAGGGTAATCCGTTAGCAACCCAAGAAGACCAGGAGTCACCTTATGCTGAGCGCTCAAGACCGTGCCATCGTCAAATCCACCGTACCGCTGCTCGAAAGCGGTGGTGAGGCGCTGATCACGCACTTCTACCGCATGATGCTCTCCGAATACCCGGAAGTCCGCCCGTTGTTCAACCAGGCCCACCAGACCAGCGGTGATCAGCCGCGTGCCCTGGCCAACGGCGTATTGATGTATGCGCGCCATATCGACCAGCTCGACCAGTTGGGCGACCTGGTGGCCAAGATCATCAACAAGCACGTGGCCCTGCAGATTCTGCCGGAGCACTACCCGATTGTCGGCAGCTGCCTGCTGCGGGCCATCGCCGAAGTATTGGGCGAAGAGATCGCCACCCCGGAAGTGATCGCGGCCTGGGGCGCGGCCTACGGCCAACTGGCGGACATCCTGATCGGTGCTGAAACCAGCATCTACGACCAGAAGGAACAGGCCCACGGCGGCTGGCGTGGGGCGCGGGAATTCATCGTGGCCGGCAAGGTGGAGGAGAGCGCAGAGATCACCTCGTTCTACTTTGAACCTGCAGACAAAGGCCCGATCCTGAAGGCAGAACCCGGCCAGTACATCGGCATGAAACTGATCCTCGACGGTGAAGAGATCCGTCGTAACTACTCGCTGTCGGCGCTGGCGAACAAAGGCCAGTACCGCATCAGCGTCAAACGTGAAGCCGGTGGCCGCGCTTCCAACTACCTGCACGACCAGTTGCAGGTCGGCGCCAGCATCCAGTTGTTCCCGCCATCGGGCGAGTTCACCCTGACCGCCAGCGACAAGCCGCTGGTGCTGATCAGCGGCGGCGTCGGCATCACCCCGACCCTGGCGATGCTCGAAGCGGCGCTGGAGACCCAGCGGCCAGTGCATTTCATCCATTGCGCGCGCAACGGCAGCGTCCATGCCTTCCGCGACTGGATCGACGGCCTCGCCGAGCGTCACCCGCAACTCAAGCGCTTCTACTGCTACGCCGAAGATGACGGCGTGAGTCCGGCGGCGCACAAGGTCGGTTTGTTGAGCCAGCAGCAGTTGAATGAATGGCTGCCGGAGCAGCGTGACCTTGATGCTTACTTCCTGGGGCCGAAAGGTTTCATGGCCGCTATCAAGCGTCACCTCAAAGCCCTGGGTGTGCCGGAGAAGCAAAGCCGCTATGAGTTCTTCGGGCCGGCTGCGGCGCTGGAGTAAGGGGTTGGCGCGGTGAGCCAGCAGGCTCACCGCGTTGGCTTCATCGCGGGCAAGCCACGCTCCCACAGGGATTTGTGTCGATCCAGATTGATGTGAACGACACAAAACCTGTGGGAGCGCGGCTTGCCCGCGATTGCTTCACCTCGGTCCTGAACTGAAAAAAGCCAGAAAGTTAATCCCTCCTTAACCGCCTTATCGTCTATTCCCCCGAATCCCCCTCACATGCTCCAGGCTCTCAAAGGTCCGGGCCAGCGTGTAGACTGGCGGGCAATCGATATCTTCAAGGGAAACGCGATGAGCGATGAATCCATGCGGTTGGGGCGTGAACGGCGCTACCTGGTGTTGTTGGGCATCATTTGCCTGGCGCTGATCGGCGGTGCGCTGTACATGCAAATTGTTCTGGGCGAGGCCCCTTGCCCGCTGTGCATCCTGCAACGTTATGCGTTGTTGCTGATCGCGATCTTTGCCTTCATCGGCGCGGCCATGCGCAGCCGTCGCAGCATCACGGTGTTTGAAACCCTGGTAGTGATCTGCGCACTGGCAGGCGTCGGCGTTGCCGGGCATCACGTCTATACGCAGTTCTATCCGGCGGTCAGCTGCGGCATCGATGTGCTGCAACCGATCGTCGATGACTTGCCGCTGGCGAAGATCTTCCCGCTGGGTTTCCAGGTCGATGGTTTCTGCTCCACGCCATACCCGCCGATCCTCGGTCTGTCGCTGGCGCAGTGGGCGCTGGTCGCCTTCGTGCTGATCGTGGTGCTGGTGCCGTTGCTGGCGTCGCGTAACCGCAAAGCGCTGCGCTGAGGTCATCTGCGCCGCGCATTGTCGGACAAAAAAGCCCCGGTCCTCGAAGAGAGGACCGGGGCTTTTTTTGTCTTGCAAAGCACATTTCAGAGGCTGGGTAAAAAGACCGTGACGGGCGGCAATCAAGGGTGCGACACATGTGCGACATGTTGTCACAGAGTCAGTGTCGCAGGGCGTTCGAAGAGGCCGGATTGGTACATGGAAACGTAACGAAATTGGGCTGTTTTGCAGGCTTGCGGTTTTTTCCATTGCGAACGCGAGCAGGCAGTTTTAACAGGGTCTGGCGAATGGCCGGAGCCCCCGTCATATCGGGCTTCGGGCAAGGTGAAGGGCGGTGAGGAGGGACCCGATACTGTCTGAACTGTGGGTGGAAGACCTACTTATTGTGGTGTTTTTGTTGAGAATTAATTTCGATAAGATGCGCCGCTTTTGCGAAAACGGTTAATGATTGTTGCCGGTTCGGATAAAAATTATTTCGGGATGAGACATGGTTTATACAACGTTACATATCTACAATCGCCCGCACTGAATCCCCGGCACTGCTCAAATCTTAACCAGGCGTGAGCAGAAACAGGGTGTCGAGAGGTCTGGTGGCTTCATGCGATGCCCAGGTGTCGGAGCCTCCAACTACCCGCACCAAATGGAATTGGTCTGTAACAAGGCCTTTGACCACGAATTCGAATAAGAACTCACCGCAGGCCCGGGATTTGTCGTACAGCGTCTGACGCACGATGGGCATGCCCTTATTCAATCCAAGAAAAATGCCAACCCTTGGCAGGGTGAAGTGTTGGCGATCAAAACCCAACTGCATTGCGCAAGCTGCTTTAGAGGTCGTGAGATGAGTAAAAACAGGTACCCCAGACTACTAGGCTTATTGCCGCTGATCGGCACGTTGTTGCTGTCAGGCTGCAACATGACCTTGCTCAATCCCAAGGGCCAGGTTGGTCTGGACGAGCGAAACCTGATCATCACCGCAACGCTGCTGATGCTGTTGGTCGTGGTGCCGGTCATCGTCATGACCTTCCTGTTCGCCTGGAAATACCGCGCGTCCAACACCAACGCCACCTACACCCCGAAATGGAACCACTCCACCAAGATCGAGATCGCGGTGTGGGCTGTTCCAGTGCTGATCATCATTGCCCTGGGTTACGTCACCTACAAGTCGACCCACGCCCTTGACCCGTACAAGCCGCTGGAATCCGACGTCAAGCCTGTGACCATCGAAGTGGTCGCGCTGGACTGGAAGTGGCTGTTCATCTACCCGGAACAAGGCATCGCCACGGTCAACAAGATCGTGTTCCCGGCGCACACCCCGATCAACTTCAAGATCACTTCCGACGCCGTGATGAACTCGTTCTTCATCCCTGCTCTGGGCGGCCAGATCTACGCGATGGCGGGCATGCAGACCAAGCTGCACCTGATCGCCAACGAGAACGCTGAAATGGACGGTATCTCCGCCAACTACAGCGGCGCGGGTTTCACCGGTATGAAATTCAAAGCGATCGCAACTTCCCAGGAAGATTTCGACGCCTGGGTAAGTGAAGTCAAAAAGGCACCTAAACAGCTTGAACAAGCTGAATACGCAGCCCTTTCCAAACCAAGCCAGAACAACCCAGTCGAGCTCTACAACTCGGTTACCCCAGGCATGTTCCAGTCCATCGTCGACAAGTACGAAGGCATGAAACCAGGTCCTAAGGTCAAGCACGAGAAAGCAGAGAAAGAAGTGGCCCAGATGGAAGGGATGGACTCGAGTTCGCATTCAGCTGCCGGGGCAGAGGAGTAAACGATGTTTGGTAAATTAAGTTGGGAAGCGATCCCGTTCCACGAACCGATCGTGATGATAACCATCTCCATGATCGCGCTCGGTGGTCTGGCGTTGTTCGCTGCAATCACCTACTTCAAGAAGTGGACCTACCTGTGGACCGAGTGGCTGACGTCGGTCGACCACAAGAAAATCGGCGTGATGTACATCATCGTCGCCATGGTCATGCTGCTGCGCGGCTTTGCCGATGCCATCATGATGCGTACCCAGCTGGCCATGGCCACCGAGGGTTCGCCTGGCTACCTGCCACCTGAACACTATGACCAGATCTTCACCGCTCACGGTGTGATCATGATCATCTTCATGGCGATGCCATTCTTCACCGGCCTGATGAACCTTGCAGTGCCGCTGCAGATCGGCGCGCGTGACGTTGCCTACCCGTTCCTGAACTCCCTGAGCTTCTGGCTGCTGGTTTCCGGCGTGGTGCTGATCAACCTGTCCCTGGGCGTCGGTGAATTCGCCAAGACCGGCTGGGTTGCCTATCCGCCGCTGTCAGGCCTGCAATACAGCCCTGGCGTGGGGATGGACTACTACATCTGGGCGCTACAGCTATCCGGCCTGGGTACGACGCTGACGGGGGTCAACTTCCTGGCCACCGTGCTGAAAATGCGTACCCCTGGCATGAAGCTGATGGACATGCCGATCTTCACCTGGACCTGCACCTGGGCCAACGTCCTGATCGTGGCTTCGTTCCCGATCCTGACCGCTACCCTGGCACTGCTGACGCTTGACCGTTACATGGATTTCCACATTTTCACCAATGAACTTGGTGGCAATCCGATGATGTACGTGAACCTGTTCTGGGCGTGGGGTCACCCTGAGGTGTACATCCTGATCCTGCCAGCGTTCGGTATCTTCTCCGAAGTCATCTCGACCTTCACCGGCAAGAAACTGTTCGGCCACCACTCGATGGTCTACGCATCGGGCGCAATCTCGATCCTGGGCTTCATGGTTTGGCTGCACCACTTCTTCACCATGGGTTCGGGTGCCAGCGTCAACGCCTTCTTCGGTCTGGCGACGATGCTGATTTCCATCCCGACGGGTGTGAAGCTATTCAACTGGCTGTTCACCATCTACCAGGGCCGTCTGCGTTTCACCAGCCAGGTTCTGTGGACCCTGGGCTTCATGGTGACCTTCGCCATCGGCGGCATGACCGGCGTATTGCTGGCCATCCCGGGTGCCGACTTCGTTCTGCACAACAGCCTGTTCGTGATCGCGCACTTCCATAACGTGATCATCGGCGGTGCGGTGTTCGGTTACATCGCCGGTTTCGGTTTCTACTTCCCTAAAGCGTTCGGCTTCAAGCTGCACGAAGGTTGGGGCAAGGCAGCATTCTGGTTCTGGATCAGCGGCTTCTTCGTCGCGTTCATGCCGCTCTATGCACTGGGCTTCATGGGCATGACCCGTCGTCTGAACGCCACCACCAACCCTGAGTGGGTGCCGTACTTGTACGTCGCCATGTTCGGTGCGGTGATGATCGCCGCAGGTATCGCTTGCCAGCTGATCCAGCTGTACGTCAGCGTGCGTGACCGCAACAAGCCGGAAAACATGTGCGAACACGGTGACCCGTGGAATGCACACACCCTGGAATGGTCGACCTCGTCGCCACCTCCGTTCTACAACTTCGCCGTGCTGCCAAAAGCCGATGTTGTCGACCCGTTCACCGAAGCCAAGGAAAACGGCACCGCGTACAAGGCCCCGGCCAAGTACCAGCCGATCCACATGCCAAACAACACCGCGACCGGTGTGGTCATGGGTGCTCTGTTGACCGTGTTCGGTTTCGCGATGATCTGGCACATCTGGTGGCTGGCAATCGCTGGCCTGGCCGGCACCGTGATCTACTTCGTGATCCACGCGGCCCGTGATGATCAAGGCTATATGGTGCCGGTCGACGTGATCGAGCGCATCGAAGCCGAGCAGCACAAGCGTCTGGTAGCGGCAGGGAAAATCCCGGCCACTGCCACCCGTGTTGAAACCTCGTTGGAACAGGCTTAAACCATGTCGAACTTAGTGACCAATGCTGGACACACCCATGTCGATGGACATGGGCATGATGACCATCACCACGACTCGGGCGAGATGACCGTATTCGGTTTCTGGCTCTACCTGATGACCGACTGCATTCTGTTTGCGTCGATCTTCGCGGCGTACGCGGTACTGGTTAACAACGTAGCGGGTGGCCCGTCGGGCCACGACATCTTCGAACTGCCATACGTACTGGGCGAAACCGCTCTGCTGCTGTTCAGTTCGATCACCTACGGCTTCGCCATGCTGGCGTTCTTCCGTGGCAACAAGAAGCAGGTCCTGGGCTGGCTGGCCCTGACCTTCCTGTTCGGTGCCGGCTTCATCGGCATGGAGATCAACGAGTTCCACATGTTGATCTCCGAGGGCTACGGCCCTAGCCGTTCCGGCTTCCTGTCTGGGTTCTTCACCCTGGTCGGCACCCACGGTCTGCACGTGACCAGCGGTCTGATCTGGATGGCGATCATGATGTATCAGGTGCAGAAAAACGGCCTGACGGCGACCAACAAGACCCGTCTGAGCTGCCTGAGCCTGTTCTGGCACTTCCTGGACGTCGTGTGGATCTGCGTATTCACCGTTGTTTACCTGATGGGGACTATGTAAATGGCTAACACACACTCCCATGACAGCCACGACGCCGGTCACGGCAGCGTCAAGTCCTACGGCATCGGTTTCATCCTGTCGGTGATCCTGACCCTGATTCCGTTCGGTCTGGTGATGTACCCGACGCTGCCGAAGTCGATCACCCTGATGATCGTCGTCGCGTTCGCAGTCATCCAGGTGCTGGTGCACCTGGTGTACTTCCTGCACCTGGACCGTTCGGCCGCGCAGCGTAACAACGTGATTGCGTTTGTCTTTGCCGCGATCGTGATTGTCCTGCTGGTTGGCTTGTCGCTGTGGATCATGTTCAGCATCCACACGTTCATGATGGCGAAGTGAGGTAGATCCGCATGTCCCTTAAGCACTTTATCCAAATCACCAAACCGGGGATCATTTTCGGTAACGTGCTTTCTGTGGCAGGCGGATTTTTCCTGGCCTCCAAAGGGCATGTCGATCTGGCCATCTTCCTGGCCGCCATGATCGGCACGTCCCTGGTGGTTGCCTCCGGTTGCGTGTTCAACAACTGCATCGACCGCGACATCGACCTGAAGATGGAACGCACCAAGAACCGGGTGCTGGTCCAGGGCTTGATCTCCCTGAAACTGGCCCTGATCTATGCGACCGTCCTGGGTGTCGCCGGCGTTGCCCTGTTGTACAAGGTGGCCAACCCGTTGGCCGCGTTGTTCGCGGTGATCGGCTTCGTGATCTACGTCGGCTTCTACAGCCTGTACCTCAAGCGCAAGTCGGTTCACGGCACGCTGGTGGGCAGTCTGTCGGGCGCCATGCCGCCGGTGATCGGCTACGTCGCAGTCAGCAACACCTTCGACATGGCCGCACTGACCCTGCTGGTGATGTTCAGCCTGTGGCAGATGCCGCATTCCTACGCCATCGCGATCTTCCGCTTCAACGATTACCTGGCCGCATCGATTCCGGTGCTGCCAGTGAAGCGCGGCATCCAGGTGGCCAAGAAGCACATCCTGATCTACATCCTGGCCTTCCTCGTGGCGACCTTGATGCTGACCTTCAGCGGCTACGCCGGCATGAGCTACCTCGCCGTCGCCGCGGCCATGGGCATGTACTGGCTGTACATGGCCTGGACCGGCTACAAGGCAGTGGATGACACGGTCTGGGCACGCAAGCTGTTCGTGTTCTCGATCTTCACCATTACCGCGTTGAGCGTGATGATGTCCCTGGACTTCAAAGTGCCGGCCGAGTTGTTGCTGACGTACGCGCCTTAAGCGTCGGATGCTGTAAAGAAAAGCCCCGCCTTCGAGAGAAGAGCGGGGCTTTTTGTTGTGCGCCCAGCATGGGCGCAATCTTGCGGGTGAAAGTCCCGCCGTGAGCTGACCACAGCGAACGAAGTGAAGCGCAACTGCATGAGGGCGACCGAGTGTGGGGAGGAAGCGTGAATCGAAACCGCGAGCCGATGGACAAGAACCGGATATAAGGCGAAGCCGATCAGGGCGAGCGAGCCATAAATCGCGAAGCTCTTGTGGTCAAGGGTCAGGCAGCGTAAATCCGGCGGTTGTGCGGGGAAGGATTGCGTTCTTACCTGGGGAGATCTCGCCTTGTGTCTGAAAGGATGACGGTGCGAGCCAGAGCGAGAAGTCAGCAGAGGCCGTAGTAGTCTTTTTTTTTTGACGAAGGGCCGAACGAGAGAGAGTGTTGTAGGCCATGTTGATGCGAACGACCGGAAGTCAGATGCCTGCCAAACGCGGGGCGGACGGAGTTAACGAGCGGTGAAGCCGTGAGAAGTCCCGCCAGCGACGAGGTCAATCGCCCGCAAGATGAACCCGACAACGCAGGGCAAGGGCTGCTGGAACGGGCCTTTGCGAGAGAAAACCTGAAACGGGCGTGGAAACGGGTCAAGGCCAATAAAGGTGCAGCGGGAGTCGACGGTCTGGATATTGAACAGACCGCCAAACATCTGCTGACCCAATGGGCGGCGATTCGTGAACAGCTTCTTTCGGGTGTCTACCGGCCCAGTCCGGTACGCCGAGTGGCCATTCCCAAACCCGACGGCGGTCAGCGCGAGTTGGGAATACCGACGGTCACCGACCGCTTGATCCAACAAGCGTTGCTGCAAGTCTTGCAGCCACTCCTCGATCCGACTTTCAGTGAACACAGCTACGGCTTTCGCCCGGGACGCTGCGCGCAGGATGCCGTTCTGGCGGCCCAGAGCCATGTGTCTTCAGGACGTAAAGTGGTGGTGGATGTTGATCTGGAGAAGTTCTTCGACCGGGTCGACCACGATATTTTGATTGATCGGTTACGCAAGCGGATTGCGGATCGGGCGGTTATCCGGCTGATTCGGGCGTATCTGGATGCGGGAACGCTGATCGATGGCGTGGTCGAGAAAAGCCGCTGCGGGGCGCCGCAAGGCGGTCCGCTGTCGCCGTTGCTGGCGAATGTGCTGCTGGACGAAGTGGATCGGGAGCTTGAACGTCGAGGCCACTGTTTCGTGCGCTATGCCGACGATGCGAATGTGTATGTTCGCAGTCGTAGGGCAGGACAGCGGGTGATGGCTCTGCTGAGACGTCTGTATGAAAAGCTGCACTTGAGCGTCAACGAGAGCAAGAGTGCGGTGGCGAGTGCATTTGGTCGCAAGTTTCTGGGCTACGCCTTCTGGGCATCTCCACAAGGCGTCAAAAGAGCGGTAGCGGTCAAGACGCGCAAGCAATTCAAGCAACGGGTACGCGACCTCACCCGTCGCTCAGGCGGTCGCAGTCTGCGACAAGTTGTCGAGAATCTACGCCCTTATCTTCTGGGCTGGAAAACTTACTTTGGGTTGTCACAAACGCCGAAAGTCTGGCGAGGGCTGGACGAGTGGATGCGACACCGATTGCGAGCGATCCAGCTCAAACAATGGAGGCGTGGTCCGACGATTTACCGTGAACTGCGGGCTCTGGGGGCCAGTGCCCACACCGCACGGAAAGTGGCGGCCAACTCTTATAGTTGGTGGTGTAACAGCCGCTTTGAGCTCAATCGAGTGCTGAATGTGGCGTGGTTCGACAGGCTGGGTCTGGTGCGACTCTCATAACCTCAATCTCTCGAACCGCCCGGTGCGGACCCGCATGCCGGGTGGTGTGGCAGGGGAGCGGCCTGTGAAGGCCGCCCCCTATGCCGATTGGGGGAATTTTAGTCATTTCGGAAAACGGAGTATGGCATTTGGGAAATGTCCTAACGCCGGCACCTGCATTGCTCGTGTAGGGTTTCTCTTTACCAATTAATAGATCCTCAGGGCAGACGACGTTGGCGGCGTATACGTCTTCGATGACATTAGAGGAGGGATGAATGAGAGAACGGAACCTGTTTGACGAGTTGATACAGGGCGTTGAAGAAATGAGAGTTCAACGCGAAGCCATGTTTATGAAGGGCCGCAATGCGGTGGAAGACTTGCAAATCGCTGATATGGGTACGCAAGAACTCCAGGCGCATGCGCTTCCAGGCGACAAGCATTTAAACTGCGACTTAAGAAAAAATTGAGATAATCTTGGAATATTAAGATTTTATTGGCCGACTAAAGAAAAAATGTCCGGCCTGATCAAAAGGAGGATCTGCGCGATGAGTTCAGCTGGGTACGCATGCCTGCAAGACACGCTGCAGCTTTCAGCCTTTCCTTTGCGCCAGCCCGCCAAGGTGCAGCCCGTTACACGGCTTGAGCGAATCGGTGACACATTGGCAGTTCCACCTGGGATTGCCCCTGCTTCAGACGATCTGTTGGGGCATGTGCTCTTCGCCTTGAAGCATGAAGGCATCAACCTCACCATTCTAGCCCAAGCGTTACCTCAGATTCCGGCACAAGCACTTGAGGCCGAATTGCAAAAAGCTCCGAACGGGATCTACATCCGTAAGGCTTGTTTCCTTTACGAAGCGTTCACTGGCGAAGGCTTGACTCAGCACTCTCCAGTAAAGGGTAGCTTCATCCCTTTATTCGACCCGAAACAGTATTTGACGATGCCGGGGGAGCGCAACTCTCGCTGGCGTGTGGAGTTCAACGGTATTGGCACTTTGGCTTACTGCGCGACAGTTGAACGGACACCTCAAATCACTGCTCTGCTAGAGCACGATATTCTTGCACGCGCCCAGCAATTCATTCAGAACCTGCCATCAGGAATGATGGATCGAGCGATCAACTGGGCCTACCTGAATGAAACCCGGGACTCGTTTGCCATCGAGAAGGATTCGCCGAGCGAGGAAAAATCCAGACGTTTTATTCAATTGCTCAGACAGGCGCATGAACGCATTCCATTGAGCGAGGATTACTTGGTGACCCTCCAGAATGCGACGATTTCCAATCCCTATGATATGGCTGCTGCGTTCCGCCATGAGCAGAACCACTTGGCAAATGGTCTGCAAGGTGCTGCGGGTGTAACGTTTGTTCCGCCTGCACCTGATCTGTGTCGGGAGCTGATGGATCAGCTTATGGCTTTGGGAAATGAAGCGACAAAGCACATTGACCCACTAGTTGCCGCCGGAGTCATTTCATTCGGCTTCGTCTTCCTACACCCATTCATGGATGGAAATGGTCGACTTTCTCGCTTTCTCATCCATCAGACACTGTGCCGCGCAGGTGCTTTGGAAAACGGCTTTCTACTCCCCGTATCGGTTGCAATGAAGCGCGAAGAGCGCCTGTATCTGGAAGCCTTGCAGGAATTCTCTCGCCCAGCGCGTGAGTTCTGGGACGTCCGATGGATTGACCAAGGGACTCTATCGTTCAAGTTCACGGGACACCCGGCAATTTATCGATTCTGGGATGCCACGCCAGGTGTGCGATTCACTCTGGAAATGGCCAAGAGGGCGCTCGAAGTCGAGTTGCGTGAAGAGACTATTTTTCTCGAAAACTACGACAAGATCGTCAAGGCAGTCGATGAGCGCTATGACGTCAGGGGCAGCGACTTGTCCAATCTTGTGATGATGTGCCTCGCGCAAAATGGCAGCGTCTCGAAACACCGCCGTAAGCAATTCAAGTATTCGGTTCAAGAGGAGGTGTTTGACTACATCGAACAGGTCACGCAAGCCTTGCTCATAGCGCAGGATGAGGAAAAGCAACGAGTCGAAGCTACAGTCGAGTAACAACGAGAGTAAGCATTATTCAGAGCGCGATACGGTTATCCAATAAGCCCCGCATTCAAAAGAATCGCGGGGCTTTTTCATTTACGCGCGGTTGTTACACGGTGCATCGAGCACCTTCACCACGTCATCGATGATTGCCTTGCTCATGTCCTGCAAAAAGTGTGAGGCCCAGGCGTGTCGGTCGGAATCGCGAACCATGGCCGCGTCTGAGGCGAGAAGTTTTGCGAGGTGGAGCAGGTCGGAGGCGTGGTAGAGGGCTTCGATCACCGGGACACCGGCGTTGATGCGAAACAGTGGTTCGTTGGCGTGGTAGGCGAAGGGGGTGAGGCCGATGGTTTTGAGGTCTTGGGGATTGGTCATTGGGCTTCACCTCTTGTTGGTTGGGAGGTGGAGGGGCATGACTGGTGTAGCAGACGGATCGATAGCGTTCATTTGTAACTCCTGCATAAGTGAAGCTGTCCCGTTCGTTCTCAGGCGAATGGGTGGCAGCTGTGCGCAGGCTGAGAAACCGGAGATGCAGGACCCGGCAGACCCTAAGGTCTCCCACACACAGCCGCCATAACACGAAAATTCAGGCGTAGAAAAACGCCAACAATCGTGGGGCGTAGCTGCGTGGCATCTTACCCGGGTTCTCAGGCCCGGTCGCTGAATTGGCAGCGACCGGGCGAAGTTAGCCGGCAAGGATGAGGTCGGCAATCGTAGCGATCTGGTGGCCGGGGATCTCATTGGACACTGCAATCCCTGTGGGAGCGGGCTTGCTCGCGAAGGCGGTGGGTCAGGCAACATTGATGCTGGATGTGACGGCCTCTTCGTCGGATCGCCGCCCGGAGCAAGCCCGCTCCCACAGGATTGAGGGCAGTCAGTTATTTAAGTGGTTTATCAAGCAACCGAAAAAAGCGCTCCCGCACCTGCAAGCTGTCGCTGTGCGCCACATTGAATCGCAGGAAATGGCTGGCATCCGGCCCTTTGCTCAGCAACGTGCCCGGCGCCAACACCATATTGTTCTCCAGCCCTTGGCGAGCCAGGTTCTCGGCGTGCAAGCCCTCCGGCAACCGCGCCCAGATAAACA
This sequence comes from Pseudomonas sp. GL_091, assembly GCF_057837725.1. Classification (NCBI taxonomy): domain Bacteria; kingdom Pseudomonadati; phylum Pseudomonadota; class Gammaproteobacteria; order Pseudomonadales; family Pseudomonadaceae; genus Pseudomonas; species Pseudomonas sp. GL_091. Next base: position 1,007,053 of record NZ_CM174451.1, read on the forward strand.
CGCCTTCGCCGGGCAGCGAGGAAAGCGAACACCCAGCCTCCGCCAACCAACTCGCCACTCGGCTATTGGACTCATACAACCGATCCACCGTGCGCCGCGCATGCTTGGCATAGCTGCCGTCGCTGAGCATGGTGCAGGTGATCTGTTCCGCCAGCTCTGAGGTCACGCCACCGCAGGCCATTTTCAGGGCGACCATTCGTGCCGCCAATTGTGGCGAGAGCACGGTGTAGCTGACGCGGCTGTTGGCGGTCAGGGTCTTGGAGAAGCCTGACACATAGCTCACGTTGTCCAGCCCGCTGGCCGCCAGGCGTGGGGTGCGGCGTTGCTGGATGTCGCAGTACAGATCGTCTTCGACGATGTGCAAGCCATGGCGGTGGCTCAGTTCCAGCAATCGGTAGACCTGGGCCGGGGTGAACGAATGGCCGGTGGGGTTGTGCAGCGTGCTGTTGGTCATGTACAGCACGGGTTTGTGGGCGATCAGCAATTGCTCGAAGGCGTCGAGGTCCATGCCGTCGCAATCCCGGGCGATGGTGATGACCTTGGCCCCGTGCAGCGCCAGGTTGGCGTGCATGTTGAAGTAGCAGGGGTCGTCGAGCAGCACGGTGTCGCCGGGTTTGACCAGCAGGCGCATCAGCAGGTCGATGGCCTGCATGGTGTTGGCGGTGGTGATGATCTGGTCCACCGGCGCTTCGATGCCGAAGGTCGCCAGCTTGACCCGCAGGGCCTGGCGCAACGGCACGTAACCGCCGGGCACGCCGTACTCACCCATGCGCAACGACGTTGCTCGCAGGGTACTGCGCACGGCTTTCTGCAGTTCTTCGGCGGGTAGCCACGAGGTCGGCAGAAAACCGCAGCCGGGGCGCAGCGTGCCGTTGTCCAGCAGCAAGGCGCGACGAATCACGCTGAGGGTGTCCTGGGGTTGCAGGTCCGGGCCGGTGCCACTTTTCAGCGCCGCTTCGGAGCGATGCACGTAATGCCCGGAGCCCTGGCGAGACACCACCAGCCCCTTGGCCCGCATGCGGTCCAGGGCATCGACCACCGTGGACTTGCCCACGTTCATCAAGTCGGAGAGTTCGCGAATCGGCGGCAGCTTGGCGCCGTGGGGCAGGCCACCGGTGCTGATCGCCTGGGTCAGTTGATCGACGATCTGCTGCACCAGCGGCACGCCGGGCTGGAATTCAATGGCGGCAATGACTGCACGTTGAAGCTGCATTTTACTGGTCTCTCCGGCAGTAAAGTTCGTTGGATTCTATACGAACTTGCCCTGATCAGGACAAGCCTCTCTCTCTACCATGCCCTTACAGACTTTTCTGAATGTCGGCCTTTGTCGGCGGGCATTCACCCGGTTCCTGAGGTGTTGCATGGGTGTCGAAACAACGGTCGCGGTAGCCAAGCCGGTCATTAACCTGCGGTTATTCACGATCCGGATCATCACCGCCGTCTCGCTGTTCGCGGTGCTGGGCAAGGCCAACGTCTGGCTCGACACGGCCACCAACAGCATCCTGGCCCTTGGGTACCGCGCCTTGTTGCTGCTGTTGCCCCTGACTTTACTGGTGCTTGGCCGTCGTTCCCTGAGTGTCACCCTGCTGTGTGCCGGCCTTGGCCTGGTGCTGCTGGCGCTGACCAGCCATCAAGGCATGGTGATGTTTGCTGCCGCGCTGTTTGCCTACGGCATTGCGATTGCCGGTTACCTGATCAAGAGCGAAGCGGCCCAGACCAAGGAAGGCGCGGCCTACAACCGCGTGGCCATGAACATGGGCAGCCTGGTGGCCGGTTTGATCCTGCTGTCGCCACTGCTCACGCCGACGATGTTTTTCCTCGGTGCGGCAGCGTTCGTGTTGCTGTGCCTGCCGATCGCCCTTGGCGCGACCTTCACCACGGAGCCGGTGGTAGCCCGCCCAGCCAGTCAGGTCGGCAGCCACTGGGGCAACAAACTGCCCTGGGTGATTGCCGGGATCATCATGGGCATCAAGCTGTTCGGGGTGTTCTCGATCCTGCCACAGGCGATCCTGCTCAAGACCGGTGAGCTGCCGGCCTGGTACGGCTTGATGCTGATCCTCAACAGTGCCGTGGTGGTGTTTGCCCAGGTGCCGGTGATGAAGCTGATCGAGCGCACCGGGCGCTTCAAGGTCGTGGCGGTGATCGGGATCATCGTCGGCGGCTTTGCGGTGCTGTCTTCGCCCGCCGCGTTCCACGTCGAAACCCTCGCCGGGGCACTGATCTGGGTGGCGCTGCTGTCCATCGCCGAATGCGCCTTCAGCTACCTCGACTACTTCTCGGTCAAGCAAAACAACATGTTCGTCAAGGAAGTGTCCCTGGGGGTGGGGGCCGGGCTGACAGTGTTGATCATGCGGGTGGTGCCGGCGCCGTACAACGCGCTGGTGCTGGCCGCCATCGGTGCCGCAGGGATCCTGGCCTGGTATTGGCTCAACCGTAAATCCAATGCGTCGTTGCATGACTGAGTCATCGCCGTTGCGGTTTTCACTTTGCAGGTCGGGGGCAATATGAATACGACTTCATGCGTAGTAGTGGTCGGTTACAACGGCAATCGGGTTCACGATATCCAGAAACTGCGCGAGCTGTGCAAGTCGCTCTATAGCGCCAGGCTCATCCTGCTGGTCGAGAAAATTCAGCCCCATGACGACCAGGTGGCCGATCACGTCTGCAGCACTTCATTGGTTGAAGAAGATGTGGCGACGTCCCTTGAACTGGTGGTGGGGTGTCTGAATGCCGACAGCTGGAAGCTGATCGGCGTACTGCCGTTCTCCGATCGCGGCGTGCTGCTCGGTGCAGCGCTGGCCACTCACTTCGGCCTGCCGGGCATTACCCCAGGTGAAGCGCGGGCGGGCCTGGACAAGCAGATCTTCCGCCAGCTGGAAGCTGCGGCCAGCACCTCCCCCGGAGAATACCGACCGGTGTTTTCCGCGCGGGTCGAAAGCCTGTCGGAACTGCGCCAGCGCGTCGTCGAACTGGGCGGAAAAGCCTTCATCAAACCGGCCTGCGAAGGCGCGAGCCGGGGCTGTCGCGTCATCCATCACCCTTCGGAATGCGATGACGCCTGGCTCGCCCTGAAGCCTTACCGCGAAGGCGGCATCGTCCTTGAAGCGCTGGTGCAGAACGCCCGCGAATACAGCTGGGACTACGTGGCCGGCAGCACCTGGGTGACTGAAAAAACCACCACCGAAGGCGCCTACCGCGCCGAGATCCAGCAAGTCGTCCCCGCACCGCTTCCGGCTGAGGTACAGGCACGTTTGATGGCAGCCGGTCGGCATATGTCGGGCTTGGTATCCCAGGCCAATGGTGCCTGGCACAACGAAGTGTTCCTGCGCAGCGACAACCTGACCTCCGCCGTGGAAACCAACATGCGCCCCGGCGGCATGCACATCTGGGACCTGGCCAAACGCGCCTTCGTCAATTTCGACCCATGGGAACGCTGGGTGCGTTGGGCGGTGGAAGGCCAGACCGAACAGCACGAGCCAGTGGCCCGCGGCTACTGCGGCATTCGCCTGCTCAGGGCGCCGGATGGCGGCATCTTGCGTGCAACGCCCGACATTGAGGCCCTGGCCCGCGCCCTGCGTATCGAGCTGGTGGAGGGCCAGTACGCCAAGCGTATCGGCGACTCCGTCAGCGCGTTAGTGAAAGACAACTTCTCATTCATCGGCCACATCGTGTTGTTCAACGAACACTACGGGCAACTGAGCAACGACCTGTTGCGTCTGGCCGAGGCGATTGAGTCACGCATTGAGGTGACTTGCCTGGCACCGGCGACCCGCGCCGTGTGTTGAGCCTGCAAGCACCCGTTTTTTGCATTACTGATTAAGAGGGTTCGATCAATGATCCAGCACATGACCTGCGATGAACGCTTCATCGCCCTGGCCAAAGAGTTTGGTTATGACATCTACGGCGAAAACACCGCAGGCGGGCATTACGCACCGCTGATCCGCCATCACGATGAGTTGTACATCAGCGGCCTGGTGCCGCGCATGAACGGCAAGATCCATTACCCCGGCCGCGTCGGCCTGGACCTCAGCTTGGCCGATGCGCAAGCGGCCGCCAGCATCAGCGCGATGCGCGGGCTGGCGTTGATCGTCGATGCCATTGGTTCGCTGGACAAGATCAAGTCATTGATCCGGGTAACGGTCTATGTGAAGTCCACGGCGGACTTTGTCGATTTGAGTGAAGTGGCCAACGGCGCCTCGGATGTGTTCAGCCATGTGCTGGGCGATGCCGGTAAACATACCCGCACCACGGTGGGTGTTTATCAGTTACCCAAGAATGCCGCGATAGAAGTGGACATGATTGCCGCCTTGCGTCCATCGGTTTTGTAAATTATTCCCCGGCTTTACAGCGCTGAACTCTTAACTTAAGGTTTAGCGCTAAAGTATGGGTAATAAAAAAAGGACGTGCGAATGGATAACTTTCAAGGTGCGTTTTTTTCATATAAGGACTTTCGTCAGAGCCTGCACCATCGAACGCCAAGTCCCAAGGTGTGGAAGGGTACCGAACTGGCGGGCATGCGTCATACCCTTGAAGCCAGCGACGTTGATATTGTCGCGTTGGCTCACGACAAGAGCATTGAGGGCTGTGAGGTGACGCCTGGCATGGCGATCGCCATGCAATGGCTGAACCCCGGTGTGACGCTCAATGGCCATGCCCATTCCTGGTGGCATCTGTTTGTCATCCAGTGCGGCAGCGGCGTGTTGACCGTTGGCGATGCCGACGGGGTCAACGTCAGCAATGGCGACGTGCTACTGGTACCGGCGTGGACCAAGCACGGCTTCGTCAACACCAGTAAGCACGAACCTTTGGCGATGCTGAACATGAGCAACATGTCGCAAATGGCACTGCTTTCGAACTTCGCCGACAGCCATGGCCTGATCACCTCCCAGCCGTAATTTCCCAGCGCAACAGCCCAGGGAGCCCACCTTCGTCGGCTCCCTTTTTTTGTTTTTCAGACCTGCCCCGTTATCGCCGGGGTTTTGGCTGCGTATCTGTCGGTGGAAATCAACTTTCTGTATCGATTGAAACGGACAAATTCTGTATCTATTCAGCCTTCATTCAACTAACTACGATCACTTCCAATGCACGTCAATTCCTGCAGTTGGTCAATGGAGTGTTCTATGGAAAACAGGAAGCTAAAACTGTATGTCGGTGCCGATCATATCAGCGCGTTTGCAATGTCGGCTTTTGTGGCGCTCAAGGAAAAGCAACTTTCATTTGAACTTGTTACTGTTGATCTAAAAGCACGCGAAAATTATCTGGCGAGTTATCGCGATCTTTCGCTGACCTGCAAGATTCCAACGTTAGTTCACGACGTTTTTGCCTTGTCGGAATCATCGGCGATTGCCGAATACCTCGATGAACTCTCCCCGGGGGATAAAAAACTCTACCCGCAGGACCTCCAGCAGCGCGCCCGTGCTCGTCAATTGCAGGCCTGGTTGCGCAGTGACTTGCTGGTGGTGCGTAAGGAACGCCCGTTTGACCTGGTGTACTTCGGCAAGAAAAACACCGCGCTGTCCGACGAGGCCCAAACCGCCGTCGAGCGCTTGTTCTTCGTCGCCGAGCATTTGCTGGAAGAGGGCGCCGAGCATCTGTTCGGTGACTGGAGCATTGCCGATACCGACCTGGCAATCATGCTCAACCGACTGGTTGCCAACGGCGATCCGATACCGGCGCGGCTCGCGGCGTATGTGCGTCGCCAGTGGGATCGCGACAGCGTCCGGGTGTGGATGGACATAGAGCGCAAAGCGCCGGCCATCGCGTAACAACACTCAGGGCAATCACCAGGAGCGCGGCCATGCAAGGACTGTCGGAGCACGAACGCTACAAACCCTATAACTCGCGCACCATCCGCGACTCACCGTACTGGCACAAGCTGACGCCGGCGTTGCAGGAGGCCATGACCGTGGTGGCGCGGGTCATGCCGTTTCGCACCAACGAATATGTGCTGGGCACGCTGATCGACTGGAACAACATTCCGGACGATCCGGTTTTCCGCATGACCTTCCCCCACAAGGACATGTTGCTGGCGGAGGAATATGCCTCGCTCAAGCAACTGATCGAGCTGGATGACAGCGCAGCGATCAAGCGTCGGATCGAGGCGATCTGGCGGCGCATGAACCCGCATCCGGCCGGGCAGTTGACCCACAACGGTGTCACCCTCAACGGCAAAGTCCTGCCGGGCATCCAGCACAAGTACCGCGAGACCGTGCTGTTTTTCCCCGGTGCCGGTCAGACCTGTCACGCGTACTGCACCTTCTGTTTCCGCTGGGCGCAGTTCATCGGCGAGGAAGAACTCAAGTTCAACGCCCGTGAGTCCCAGGAACTGGTCAGCTACCTGAGGGTGCACAGCGAAGTGACCGACGTGCTGATTACCGGCGGCGACCCGATGATCATGAACACCCGCTCGCTGGCCGGTTACATCGAGCCGCTGCTGGCGTTGCCACACCTGAAGAACATCCGCATCGGCACCAAGTCCGTGGCGTACTGGCCGCAGCGTTTTGTCAGCGACAAGGATGCACCAGAGCTGCTGGAGCTGTTCCGACGAATCGTCGCAGCGGGGAAAAACCTGTCGATCATGGGCCACTACAACCACCCGGTGGAGATCCGCCAGACCATTGCCCGCCAGGCCGTCGAGCGCATTCGCTCGACGGGCGCGACAGTGCGCATGCAGGCGCCGCTGATCCGCCACATCAACGAAAACCCCGCGGATTGGGCCGCGCTGTGGACCGAAGGGGTGCGGCTCGGGGCGGTGCCTTATTACATGTTCGTCGAGCGCGATACAGGGCCCAGCCACTACTTCGCGATGCCACTGGCCCGGGCCTTCGAGATCTTCCAGGCGGCGTACCGCACGGTGTCGGGGCTTGCGCGCACGGTGCGCGGGCCGTCCATGAGCACCTTCTACGGCAAGGTGTTGATCAACGGCATCGAGACCGTCGCCGGGGAAAAGGTCTTCGTCTTGCAGTTTCTCCAGGCACGCAATCCGCAATGGGTGTTGCGCACGTTCTACGCGCGCTTCGATCCGCAGGTGACCTGGTTCGATGACCTGCAACCGGCCTTCGGCGAGCGGGCGTTCTTCTTTCAGACCGAGCTCACCGCCGTGCCGGAATTGATACCCGTGTTGCTGGAAACGGCGTAGGAAAAATCATGAACAATGGGGAGATATGGATATGAGCAGTATCCCGTTTGATCAGCGCGAGGGCGTTATCTGGCTCGACGGCGAGTTCGTCGAGTGGTCCCGGGCGCAGTTGCATGTGCTGACCCATGGCCTGCACTACGCGAGCACCGTGTACGAAGGCGAGCGGGTCTACAACGGCAGGATCTTCAAGCTGCGCGAACACAGCGAGCGCTTGTATCGCTCGGCGCAACTGATGGACTTTGCCATCCCCTATGCGCTGGCTGAAATGGAGGCGGCCAGCCACGAACTGCTGCAATGCAACAAGGTCGTTGACGGTTACCTGCGCCCGGTGGCCTGGCGTGGCAGCGAGATGATTTCCACCTCGGCACGTTTCAACCGTGTGCACTTGGCCATCGCGTGCTGGCAGTGGCCGAGCTATTTCGACCCGGCGGCGCGCATGGCCGGCATCCGCTTGAAAACCGCGACCTGGCGTCGCCCGCCACCGAGTAGCAGCCCGTTCCAAGCCAAGGCCTCCGGGCATTACCAGATCGCCACACTGAGTAAGCACGACGCCGAGAACACGGGGTACCACGATGCGCTGATGCTCGACTGGCGCGGCCACGTTGCCGAAGCCACCAGCGCCAATGTGTTCTTCGTCAAAGACCGGACGCTGCACACCCCGACAGCGGATTGCTTCCTCAACGGCATCACCCGCCAGACCGTGATCGAACTGGCCAGGGCGCTGGACTACCAGGTGGTCGAACGCACGATTCTGCCTACAGAGCTTGGCGACTTCGACGAGTGTTTTCTCACCGGCACCGCCGCCGAAATCACCCCAGTGCAGAGCATCGATGAGCAGCACTATCGACCGGGTGACGCCTGCCGCGACTTCATCGCCGCTTACACCTCAACCGTAAACGCCTGATTACCTGCCAGGAATCTCACCATGTCAGACCAAGGGATTGTTGCGTCTCAACCTTGCATTTCGCTCGGCCATCGTCACGAAGAACTGTCGACGTTGGGCTGGACGGTGCTGACCCCCGAGGAATTTGCCGATGATGTCGTAGGCACCTTGCGCGAATTCGGCCCGATCATTCCGCAGTTCAACGGCCAGATGGCCTTTCCCATTACCCGCAAGCCGGGTTACGAAGACTTGCCGTATTCCCAGAGCATGAACGGCATCGGCCCGCACACTGAAGCACCGGTGTACGGCCCGCCACCGCGCTACCTGGCGTTGCATTGCCATAAACAGGCCACGTGCGGTGGCGGGCACACCGGCTTGGTGGACGGTTACGAATTTCTCAAGTCCCTGGAACGCAGCGAACCAGAACTGCGTGAGTGGCTGGATGACACTCCGGTAGAATTTGTCGCCACCGCCAAACCGGGCGAGCCGGGACAGCGGCAGGTCAAGGAGTACATCCTCACGCCTACGGAAGATGGGGATATTTTTCGCTTCAGCTACAACCAGTTTCACTACGGCGACGTGAACCCGTCCAAGGAGGCCCTGCAGCAATCACTGGTCGCCAACAGTACCTCGCCACTGGCCAGGTTTGCCGTGCTCGGCGAAGCGTATTTCGTCGAGCACAACGTTCCGGTGCTGATTCCCGACGGATGCCTGCTGATTTGGGACAACTGGCGAATGATCCACGCCCGCAGTCGTTACACTGACCCGGCGCGCAACCTGACCCGCTATTGGCTGGCCTGATTTTTCCGGCGCCCTTCATTCTTTTGGCGTACCCCGTGGCGGGTACGCGCCTTACAGGTATCGCGTCATGCAAACAGCAATCGAGATCGCCCAGGTCGATCATCAACTGATCGTGCGGCTCAACCAGGCCTGGACCAAGCGCGCCACGGTGTGTTCGCCGGACAGGGCCCAGATCAACGAAGCATTCGACCCGGCGCGCCCGGACTACCCGGAGTGCATGGTGCCGTTCTTCCATCATCCGAAATTCCAGGCCTTGAGCGACGAGCTCAAGAGCAGCGTGGTGACCTGGGGCTGGATCGGCTACAACCTGCGCACTGTCACCGCCGAGGAACATGTGGTCAATCCGGCGTTGAGCGTCATCGCCAATCAGTACCTGGGAAAGGACGACTGGCACTTTCGCGAGGCCATGCAACAAACCCTGATCGACGAGCACTACCACACGCTGATGCACCTGCGCGCCATCGAACGGACCAAGCTGGACCGGGCGCTGGATCAGGATCTGGACTTGCCACCCTCCGTCACTTACCTGCGCCTTAAAGCCCAGCGTGAAGCACTGCCCGAACAATGGCAGCGGGATCTGGCGGCGATCACCTTTGCGGTGGTGGCCGAGATCAGCGTCAACGCTTATCTGGACTTGCTGGCAGACGACCAGACCATCCAGCCGCAGAACCGCCGGGTGGCTGAGCTGCACAACCGTGACGAATATGCCCACAGCAAGGTGCTGGCCGAAGTGGCCAAGGTCATGTACGCGAACATGCAGCCCATGCAGCGGGAATTTTTCGCACGCAACCTGTCGGTGGCGCTGAGTGCTTTTATCGCCCAGGACTACTCGATGTGGGAGGCGATTCTGACGCAGCTCAGGGTCGAGGATGCGGCGCTGATCATTGCCGACACCCGCGAGAGCAACAAGAACGCGACCATCATGCGCGACTACAGCGGTCTGCATAAGCTGGCGCAGGACCTGGGCATCAGCGACCAGATCGATTTCGATTTCCGCCCGACCCTCAAAACCACGGCGGCCGCCTGAACCCGGAGGTGTCCATGTTTGCTCCTGTGTACGAAGTCTTCGCTATTCGTGTCGGCGCAAACGCCCAGCGCACCGCCAGGGAGAATTTTCTCTACGATGCCTGCTGCGGTGATCCGAATGCGCCGATGCCGCTGGACTACTATTTCTGGGTCATCCGCAACGAGCAGCAGGTGATCGTGGTCGACACCTGTTTCCAACCGGCCACGGCGCACCGGCGCAATCGCCAGATGTACCGCCTGCCGGAAGAATCCCTGCGGCAACTGGACATCGATCCGGCCCGGGTCGAGCACCTGATTCTCACCCATTTGCACTGGGATCACGCCGGCAACCTTGGGCTGTTCCCGAAGGCGACGGTGCATTTGCAGGAAGCGGAACTGCGTTTCTGCACCGGGCCGAAAATGGCCCATCGCACGGTGAACAAAACCTACGAGGTCGAGGACGTGATGTCGGCGCTGCCACCGCTGTTCGAAGGGCGGATGCGTTTGCACACAGGCGTTGTCGAGGTGCTTCCCGGCGTGACCCTGCACCCGGTGGGCGGGCATACGCCGGGCAGCCAGGTGGTGCGGGTGAATACCGGACGCGGCTGGATTGTGCTGGCCTCGGATGCCGCACATTTGTGGGTCAACATTCGTCAGCGCAGTCCGTTTCCGATCCTTGATGACCTGGCGCAAACTCTCGAAGCCTTCACCGAGATCGACCGCCTGGCCGACAGCGAAGACCACGTCATCCCCGGCCACGACCCGCTGATCGCCGAGCGTTTCCCGCACTGGAATGACGACCCGCATATCATTTGCCTGCACCAGAATCCGCTCTGAAAATCACCCCCACAGGGGGTAGTGTTAGCCCTGATTTTTCAGGATACGTCCCAACGTCTGCAGTGCCTCATCAATCCGCGGCGAATACGGCGCGCCACAGCCAATGCGCACAAAGTGATCGAAACGCCTGGCATTGGAAAAGATATCCCCAGGCGAAATCTGGATGCCGACCTTCAACGCCTCGTGAAAAAACGCGATGGACGAATGCCGGCGAGGCAGTTCAACCCATAACAACGTGCCGCCCTGGGGGTTGGTCACGTGGGTGCCGAGGGGGAAGTAACGAATAATCGCCTCGCTCATCTGTTGACGTTGTTGGGTCAGGGTTTTCCTCAACCGCCGCAGATAACGCTCGTAGGAGGGTGTACGCATGAATTCGCTGGCCGCCATTTGCGATAACGCCTCGCACCCCCGCGACTGCGCATGCTTAAGCATCTCCACGCGGTCGTGCCATTTGCCGGCGCTGATCCAGCCCAGGCGCATGCCCGGTGCCAGGGTTTTGTTCAACGAAGCGCAATAGATCACGTTGTCGGTGCTATCCCAATGTTTGAGCGTGGACAGCGGCTGCTCGGTGTCCACCAGGTCGCCGTAGGTGTCGTCCTCGATCAGCACGGTGTTGTGCTCGGCGCACAGTTTCACCAGGCGGGCCTTGTTGGCGTCGGGCATGATGCTGCCCAACGGGTTTTGCAGGTTGGGGATGACGATCAGCGCCTTGACCCGTTCGGGGCCTTGCAGCAGCCGTTGCAGGGCCTGCAGATTGAGCCCGGTGTGGGCCGAGGCCGGGACTTCCAGCACGCGCAGGTTCAGGCTTTCGAGAATTTGCAGCAGACCGTAGAAGGTTGGCGACTCTACGGCCACGGAGTCGCCGGGGCGGGTGACCGCACGCAAGGCCAGGTTGATCGCTTCGGTGGCGCCGTTGGTGATCACGATCTGCTCGGGGGCCAGGTTGGTCTTGCTGGCCAGTGCCCGCCGGGCCAGGATGTTGCGCAATGCGCTGTTGCCGCAGGCGCCGCCCGCGGTGCCGAACAGGCAGGCGTCGTAACGCAGGGCCTTGATCATGTTGTCTTGCAAGGTCTTGAGCGGATAAAGCTCAGGCGCGCAGTAGGCGCTGGCAAAATTGACCTTGATCGTCGCGCGCTGACTGGCCTTGAGCACCGCGCAGACCTGTTCATGAATGCCGACATACGCGCGGGTGTCCGGCGCTGGTGCCAGGGCAATCGGGGCGGGCCTGGGCAGGGTGTCGGGCTGGCGAATGTAGTTGCCGGAGCGCGGCCGGGCTTCCAGCACACCGCAGTCTTCCAGTTCCCGGCACACCTGCACGGCGGTCGACAGGCTGACGGCGTGTTTTTCCATCATCAACCGGATCGAGGGCAGGCGTTCACCGGTTTTCAGGGTGCCGCTGCGGATAGCGTCCAGGTAGTGGTTGGCCAACTGGCGATACAAGGGGGTCGTGTTCATGATGACCTCGGCAGTTGCACCACTGAGGTCTGGGCTGGAAAGTGAGTTGACGCTCCCCGCAGGCGGACCCGTGGTGCTCATGGGTGAAGGGAAGTTTGGTTCTGCGTCGATACTGGAAGAGTAATCGCGGATTTGCCCGAATCACGGGCAATAAAAAGCCCCGCTCAGATGGCGGGGCTCTTGAGTGGGGCTGTGAAGTATCTGTGGCGAGGGAGCTTGCTCCCGCTTGACCGGGCTGGCGCTCCAGTGCGGAGCACTCACAACAATCGGCAAGTGTTGTCAGATTGTTTGGGGCTGCTTCGCAGCCCAGCGCGAGCAAGCTCGCTCGCCACAGGCAGTCTTCTCACCACAGATCAGGGTGGGGCGCCTTACTGCGCTGCGATGCTGTACCCATCGAACGCGGTCTGCTGCTGCAGGGCGGTGATGATGTTCTTGCGGTTGACCGCTTGCTCGGCGCCGCTGTTGTCCAGGAACGTCTCGCTTTCCAGTTCCGCCTCTTCGCCTTCGCCAACGAAGGTGAAACCGAGGAATTCCAGGGCTTCACGGTCGACGCTCAGGCGCGAGCGCGGGGTGCGCAACGGCAAGGTGACGCTCATGCCGTCCTTGCTGATGGTGAACACTTCGACTTCTTTCTTGGCCTTGGCGGCTTTGCTCTTGCCGCCGCTCGGGTTGCTGATGGCCTGGTGGGTCTGGTTCAGCACCTTCAGGGCCAGGCCGTAGACGATTTCCTGGAACGCCGGGTCGTCCTTGAAGCTGGACAGGATGCGGCTGATCGGGAATTTGCTGCTCAGGTCTTCGAGGGCGGCGATGTCGGCGGCCTCGACGTCCTTGAGCTGCTTGAGCTGGCCCATCAGTTCGTAGGCCTTGTCATCGTCGAAGCTGTCGTGGGCCTGACGGATGGCGGCACGCAGTTCGCGGATCTGGTCGCTTTCGCGGGTGGACTGGAAAGCGTCCAGCACCATCTCGCTGATGGTCTTGGCCTGGGACACGTGTTGTGAAAGATTGATGGAGTTTTCGTATTCCGCTTTGGACGACAAGGTGACTACGGTTTCAGCGGTATTGGAATCGGACATTGATATTTCACTACTTCTATAACTTGAATTGGGGCGAGAAAGCCCGGGGGCTTTTTCAGGTCGCCTAATCTATTGGACCGGGGCGGCGTTGTCACGGATCAACGGGCGGCTGGTCATTTTTTTGCTCCCCTGTAGGAGCGAGCCAGCTCGCGAAAGCAGACGCCGCGGTCTGTCAGGCCTGCCTCGGTGTATTGAGGTTCATCGACCGCACCGCCAACGCAGTCGCCGTTTCCTCATCGATCGGCAAAGAAAACCGAAACGTCGCCCCCCGCCCCGGCACATCGATCAACTGGATCTCGCGCCCATGCAATTGCAGGATGCGATGCACAATCCGCAGCCCCAACCCGCCATCACGCCGTGCGCCGCCGATATTGAACGGACGCAGGAACAACCCTTCGCGCAGTTCCGGGGCGATGCCGGGGCCGGTATCGCTGACGGTGACTTCGATAAACGATCCTTGCGGGCGCAGGCCCAGTTCGACCTCGCCACCGGCCGGGGTATGGCGCAGGGCGTTGTCGAACAGGTTGGTCAGCACCCGCTCGATCAATCCGAGGTCCGCACAGGCCGCCGAGGCATTAGGCGCGAAGGTGGCCTTGAGTTTGACTTTGCGCGCCTCGGCGGTGAGCTCGAATTTCTGGAAAATGTCCTGGGCCAGGTCGGTCAGGGAGAAGCGTTCCAGCACCGGCTGCACAAAACCATGTTCCAGCCGCACCAGTTCCAGCAGCGACTGCGCCAGACCACCGACCTTGCGGCTCTGGTCCAGCGCGATGCCCAGATAGCGACGGCGGTCGGCAGGGGACAGCGTAGCGTCCTTGAGCGACAGGGTTTCCAGATAACCGTGCAACGAGGCCAGCGGCGTGCGCAAGTCGTGGGAGATGTTCGCCACCAGTTCGCGGCGCTCCTGATCCTGGCGGGTCAATGAGCGCCATTGTTCGCCCAGGCGTGCCTGCATCTGCCGAAACGCGGCATCGAGCACGGCGATTTCATCGTGGCTGGCGGCTTTTTCCACCGCGACGGGCAGGGCCGGGGTGACCGGAACGCCATCGATGTCGAACTGGCTGACGGTTTCAGTCAGGCGGCGCAACGGCCGGGTAATCAGGGCAAACGCCGTGAGACCGGCAATCAGGCACAGCAGCGCGACCAGGCCAATGGACAGCAGCGCTGTGTTGAGCGCCGCGCTGGTCGCACCGCGTTCGGCCAGGCGATCGTGATCCTCGCCGAGCAGCACCACATAGAGATAACCGGCCGGCTTGCCGTCGACCTTCAGCGGCGCAGCGCTGAACACCTTGCGTGCATCGACGCTGCGCGGGTCGTCGCCGAGAATCGGCAGGGCATCGCCCCGCAACAGGCGCTGGATCGGCGCCAGGTCGATCCGTTCACGACGGATCCGGCCCTCGGGCGCGGCGCTGCCGACAATCTTGCCCTCGGTGTCGAGCAGGTACACCTCGACGCTCGGGTTGACCTGCATCAGTTTGCTGAACAGGTCACGCACGGCATTGGGCATCAGGCCCTGGGTGTCCATCAGCACCGTGTCACTGGCGATGTGCTGCGCCAGGTCCCGGGACAAGCCTTGCACCACTTCCTGCTCATGCATCTGGTTGGAGCGCACCTGCAACCAAGCTGACGTGCCGCAGCACACCAGCAGCAGCACGGCGAACACCAGGGACAGGCGTTGCGTCAGGGTCAGCCTCATGGCTGCGGCTCCTCGCCTGTGGCGAACTTGTAGCCGCGGCCCCAGACCGTGAGGATGCGCACCGGTTGCGCCGGGTCGGCCTCGATCTTGGCGCGCAGGCGGTTGATGTGGGTATTGACCGTGTGCTCGTAGCCTTCGTGGCTGTAGCCCCACACGGCATTGAGCAGGTCCATGCGCGAAAACACCTTGCCGGGCTGGCGGGCGAAGAAGTACAGCAAGTCGAATTCCCGGGGTGTGAGGTCCAGGCGCCGTCCGTCGAGGGACACTTCGCGGGTGATCGGGTCGATGGCCAGGCCGTCGGTGAGCAGGCTGCCGGCGTCCATCTTCAGGTTGCGCGCCATGGCATCGACCCGGCGCAGCAGCGCCTTGACCCGGGCCACCAGTTCGAGCATGGAAAAGGGCTTGGCCAGGTAGTCGTCGGCACCCAGCTCCAGGCCGAGAATCCGGTGCACTTCGCTGGAGCGCGCGCTGGTGATGATGATCGGCGTGTAGCGAGCCATGGCGCGGGCGCGGCGGCAGATTTCCAGGCCGTCGACACCGGGCAGCATCAGGTCAAGGACCAGTGCGTCCCAGTTGCCTTGCTGCAGCAGGCGCATGCCTTCATTGCCATCGGCGCTGTGCACCACCTCGAACTGCTCATCGCGAAGATGCAGGCAGATCAGGTCGGCGATATGCATATCGTCCTCGACCACGAGGACGCGTTTGGTCTGTTCCATACAGCTCAATCCTTCGGCGCAATGGACGCATTGTGCGGGTTTTTCAGGGCCCGAGTTATCACGAATTGTTTAACTTCCCGTGAGGATTTGGCGATCACCCAAAGCCTAGGCTGTGTTCCATGAAACACCCCTGGATTTTTTGGAGACGAGCATGTTTTCACGACGGCAATTTCTTCTAGTGAGCGGCGGACTGGGGGTGGCAACCCTGGCGATCGGCCTGTTGCCGAAGTTTTCCACAGGCACCGCATTAATCAGCGAGGCCAGCGCAGCGGAGGCATTCGAAGTGACCCACAGTGACAAAGAATGGCACGCCATCCTCAGCGATGAGCAGTACGACATCCTTCGCGAAGAGGGTACCGAACGGGCCTACAGCAGCCCGCTGAACAACGAGCACCGCGATGGCACCTTCGCCTGCGCCGGTTGCGACCTGCCGCTGTTTTCCTCAGCGACCAAATTCGACAGCCGCACCGGTTGGCCGAGTTTCTGGGCACCCCTGGACAAGGCCGTGGCCACCCGCCAGGACCGTGCGTTCGGCATGGTCCGCGAAGAGGTTCACTGCCGGCGCTGCGGTGGGCATCTGGGCCATGTCTTCGACGACGGCCCGAAACCCACCGGCCTGCGTTACTGCATGAACGGCCTGGCGATGAAATTCGTGCCGAAGACGGTGTGATTCCCTACCACTCACTTTTTGCAGGTAATCGCCATGTGGCTGCTGGTCCTCGCTTATCTCGGTGGTGTGCTGACGATTGTCAGCCCGTGCATTCTGCCGGTGTTGCCGTTTGTCTTCGCCCGCACCGGGCAACCCTTCGTCAAAAGCGGATTGCCGCTGCTGGTGGGGATGGCGCTGACCTTCGCGTTGGTCGCCACGTTGGCGGCGGTGGGCGGTGGCTGGGTGGTGCAACTCAACCAGTACGGGCGCTGGCTGGCGCTGGTGTTCGTGGCGCTGTTCGGACTGACGTTGTTGCTGCCGCAAATGGCCGAGCGCCTGACCCGGCCGCTGGTGGCGGCGGGCAGTCGTTTGTCGGAGGCGGCGGGCGCCGATGCGCGGCCACGTCCTGGTGCTTCGTTGCTGATCGGCGTGGCCACCGGCCTGTTGTGGGCGCCCTGCGCCGGGCCGATCCTCGGTTTGCTGCTGACCGGCGCGGCGCTGCAAGGCGCCAGCATTCAAACCACCTTTTTGCTGCTGGCGTACGCCGCGGGTGCCGCCACGTCCCTCGCGCTGGCCTTGTTGCTGGGCGGCAAAGTCTTCACCGCGATGAAACGCTCGATTGGCGCGGGCGAATGGCTGCGTCGCGGCCTTGGCGCGGCGATGCTGGCCGGCGTGGCGGCGATTGCCCTGGGTCTGGATACGGGGGTTCTGGCGCGATTTTCCACAGCGTCTACCGGCGGTATCGAGCAAGCGTTGGTGGAGAAACTGTCCGGCAAATCGCCGCGTAACAGCGGGGCGCTGCTAGCGCAGAACACGACCTCCGGGGGCGCGGTGCAAGTGGCTGACAAAAC
This sequence comes from Pseudomonas sp. GL_091, assembly GCF_057837725.1. Lineage (NCBI taxonomy): Bacteria > Pseudomonadati > Pseudomonadota > Gammaproteobacteria > Pseudomonadales > Pseudomonadaceae > Pseudomonas > Pseudomonas sp. GL_091. Next base: position 1,024,154 of record NZ_CM174451.1, read on the forward strand.
CCCGGGCACCTTGCCGGTCGAAGGCAACCTGCCTCCGCTGGATGGCGCCGTGCAGTGGCTCAACTCGCCGCCCCTCGATGCCCAAGCCTTGAAAGGCAAGGTGGTGCTGGTGGATTTCTGGACCTACTCCTGCATCAACTGCCTGCGTTCGCTGCCCTATGTAAAGGCCTGGGCTGAGAAGTATCGCGATCAGGGGCTGGTGGTGATCGGCGTGCATGCGCCGGAGTTTGCCTTCGAGCGCGACGTCAGCAACGTCACCAAGGCCATGAAAGACCTGGGCATCAACTACCCGGTGGCCATCGACAACGAGTTCAAGATCTGGCGCGCCTTCAACAACGAGTACTGGCCGGCGCATTACTTTGCTGATGCCCAGGGACGCATTCGTTATCACCACTTCGGCGAAGGCGCGTACGCCGAATCGGAGCGAGTCATCCAGCAATTGCTGCGCGAGGCCGGTGCGGCCAAGGTCGCCGACGGGCTGATCAGTGCCAAGGCCGACGGTGTGCAAATGGCCCCGGACAACGACGCCGTGCAGTCGCCGGAAACCTATGTCGGCTACCAGCGCGCGGAGCATTTCGTGCCGGAAACCGCACTGGTGCCGGACAAGGTCGCGGCCTACAACCCGCCGGCGCAACTGGCCCTCAACGACTGGAGTCTGGGCGGCCAGTGGCATGTCGGCCCGGAGCGGGCCACCGCCAGTGCACCGGCCAGCCGCATCGTCTATCGCTTCCACGCCCGTGATTTGCATTTGGTGCTCGGCCCTGGCGCCGATGGCAAACCGGTGCGCTTCAGGGTGCTGATCGACGGCAAAGCCCCCGGAGATGCCCACGGCATGGACGTGGCACCCGATGGCAGCGGCACTGTGACAGACCAGCGCTTGTATCAATTGGTACGCCAGAGCGGCGGCGTGACCGACCGGACCTTCAGCATCGAGTTTCTTGACCCGGGTGCGTCGGCTTACGCCTTCACCTTCGGCTGATTACTTTCCAACACTTCAGGAGTTCGCCCCATGAAAACACTCTTTACCTGGCGCCGTACCCTGCTGGGGCTGGCGGCTGCTGGCATCATCAGTCAATGCTCGGCCTTCTCCTTCGGTGGTGCCGAAGAGGCGGTAATCATTCCACCGCCGGCCCTCGACGAAACCACCCAGGCCCGCAGCGAAACCGCGGTGTTCGCCGGCGGCTGCTTCTGGGGCGTTCAAGGGGTGTTCCAGCATGTCAAAGGCGTGAAAAATGCTGTCTCCGGCTACGCGGGCGGGGCGGCCAATACCGCGCAATACGAGCGCGTCAGCAACGGCAATACCGGCCATGCGGAATCTGTCGAAGTCACTTTCGATCCCGCTCAGGTCAGCTACGGCACCTTGCTGCAGATCTACTTTTCAGTGGCGCACAATCCGACCGAACTCAACCGCCAGGGGCCGGACAGCGGCACCCAGTATCGCTCGGCAATCTTTACCAAAAGTGCCGAGCAGCAGCGGGTCGCACAGGCCTACGTCACCCAGCTCGACGCCGCCCATGCCTTCGACAAGCCGATCGTGACCAAGCTCGAAACCTTCAACGGTTTCTACCCGGCGGAGGAAGAACATCAGGACTTCCTGACCGAACATCCGACCTATCCGTACATCGTGATCAACGATTTGCCGAAGGTCGCGCAGTTGAAGCAGCTGTACCCGAATCGTTATCAGGAACAGCCGGTGCTGGTGAAGTCGGGGATGTAAATTCATGGCCTATTCGGCCGATGGATGCTTGCCCCACCTCTGTACGGCGAACTCTACGAAACGCCGCAGTTTTGGCAAGCGGTGGCGATCCTGGGCATAGACCAGGTGCATCGGCCGACTGGGCGGGCAGTAGTCGGGCATCAAGGCTTGCAGCTTTCCGTCCTTGAGGTCCTGCTCGACCAAGGCGTCGGGCATCATTACGATGCCCATGCCGGTCCGCGCCGCCTGATGCAGTCCGGCGGAACTGTTGATCAGCATCGGCCCGCCGACCCCGACGCTGACTTCGCCATCGGGACCGGCCAGGCGCCATTCCTTTTGCACCGATTGCCAGTCATCCCCAGCCGGATAGGCAAAGGACAGGCAGTCGTGGTGTCGCAGGTCTTCAGGTGTCTGTGGCGTGCCCCGGCGGGCGAGATATTCCGGCGAGGCGCACATGGTCAGGGTGTAGTCGATCAGCGGGCGGGCGATCAGGTTGGAGCGCTCCAGCGCGCCGAGGCGAAACGCTACATCGAGACCGTTTTCCAGCAGATCCGGGCGACGGTTGGTCAGAACTACGTCGAGTTTCACCCGCGGGTTTTGCCGGCTGAACTCACTCAGTGCCGGCGCCAGGCGTTCGGTACCGAAGGTCAAAGGCGCGGTGATGCGCAAGATGCCGCTCGGTTCGTCCAACGCTTGCTCGGCCAAGCGCTCGGAGTCGGCCACCAACCCCAACACTTCCAAGCAGCGCTGGTAATACGCGGCGCCGAACTCGGTCAGCCGCTGGCGCCGCGTCGTGCGGTTGAGCAGGCGCACACCCAGCCGTTGCTCCAGGGCCTTGAGGTGATTGCCGACCATGGTCGTGGACATTTCGCACTGCAAAGCGGCGGCGGTCATGCTGCCGGTCTCCACCACTTTCACGTAGACGGTCATTGCCTGGAACAGATCCATTATCAAGCTCTGCTTTTAAATGATTGAAGTTTTACGGTGTTTATCCAGCTCGGGTGGATAACCATACTGCAAAAACACCGACCCTTGCTGGAGCTTGATGTCATGACCGCCGCCTGCCTGATGAGCACTTACCAACCCTTGGCCTTGAGTTTCAACAAGGGCCTGGGCACACGCCTGTGGGATCAGGCCGGTCGCGAATACCTGGATGCGGTCGCCGGTGTGGCGGTGACCAATGTCGGCCACTCCCACCCGAAAATCGTTGCCGCCATTACCGAGCAGGCCGGGTTGCTGCTGCACACCTCGAACCTCTACAGCATCGACTGGCAACAGCGGCTGGCGCAGAAACTGACGCGGCTGGCGGGCATGGACCGGGCGTTCTTCAACAACTCCGGGGCCGAAGCCAACGAAACCGCACTGAAAATCGCCCGGCTGCATGGCTGGCACAAGGGCATCGAGCAGCCGCTGGTGGTGGTCATGGAGAACGCGTTCCATGGCCGCACCCTCGGCACCTTGTCGGCCAGCGATGGCCCGGCGGTGCGCCTGGGTTTCAACAAGCTGCCGGGGGATTTCGTCAAAGTGCCGTTCGGCGACCTCGCCGCACTGGACAAGGTGCAACAGGCCTTTGGCTCGCGGATCGTGGCGATCCTGATGGAGCCGATCCAGGGCGAAAGCGGCGTGCAACTGGCGCCACCGGGTTATCTCAAGGCCGTGCGCGAACTGTGCAACCGGCGCTCATGGCTGTTGATGCTCGATGAAATCCAGACCGGCATCGGCCGCACCGGCCAGTGGTTCGCGTTCCAGCACGAAGGCATCGTCCCGGACGTCATGACCCTGGCCAAAGGCTTGGGCAACGGCGTGCCCATCGGCGCTTGCCTGGCCCGTGGCAAGGCGGCCGAACTCTTCACGCCGGGCAGCCATGGCAGCACTTTCGGCGGTAATCCGCTGGCCTGTCGGGTTGGTTGCACCGTGCTGGAGATCGTTGAAGAACAAGGGCTGCTGGAAAACGCCCGGCTTCAGGGGGAGCGCCTGCTCGAAAGATTGCGCACAGAACTGGCGGGCAACCCGAACGTCTCGCAAATCCGCGGCCAGGGCCTGATGATCGGCATCGAACTCAAGCAACCGATCCGCGACCTGAGCCTGATCGCCGCCCGGGATCATGGCTTGCTGATCAACGTCACGCGGGGCAAGACCATCCGCCTGCTACCGCCGCTGACCATTGATGAGCGGGAGGTGGAAATGATTGTCAGAGGGGTGAGTCGGACGATTTCGCAAGTTCTCGATCGACTGGAGTAATCGTTCAACGTTGGCTTTGGATCGTAGTAGATAAGCGGTTTCATCAGATACGTCGAGGCCAACCGGCGTGTTCTTTTTCATTCTGCAATGACTCAGCAAGTGTCGGATATATCGCATGGTCTTCTCGGCATCTGGATAGGTGTTCAGTATCCGTTTGCATTCCAAAAGATGTTTCTGCGATTGCTGTAGTCCAGATCCGATTTGAAAGGGTCAGATGCACTGGTTAACCGGTGTTTCGCATTGCACCGAAAAAATCCGTGATTTCAGCTTGATCCATCAACCGAGTTTTTGAATCGGTAAACCCTTCGAATAACCGCTGATGCGCAGCAAATCCACTTGAGTCATCACGGGTGCGGTAGCTGCCCGCCCACTCCAGCAATGCCATCAACCGTTCATCATCCTGTGTTTCCCGTTGGCGAATGTTGGCGACGCAATCCTCGTCATCGACACACAACCAGATCAACGCCGTGGCGCGGTGGAGGATTTCGCTGACGATCCAGCCGTAAACCCCTTCGATCACCCAGCGCTCTTCACTTGCCGCTCCGTGCGCCATACCCAGCGCTTCATTTCGGGGGCGGGGGATGCTGTGTTCGTCGGACAGCCAGTGAATCCGGTCGAGATCGGTCCAGGGCACACACAGTTGTTCGGCCAGCCGCTGCGCCAGCCAGCTCTTGCCCGAGCCGGAGTTGCCGATGATCAAGGTTCGGGTGAGGTTCATGAGAGACACCGATCAATTGTGGGGGCGAACCTGCTCGCGAAAGCGGTGTTTCAGTCAGCATTGATGTTGGATGTGCTGGTCTTATCGCGGGCAAGCCTACAGGTGCACCAGAATCCGCCGGCCTGTGCGCCTTGAGGTCCATCGGTAACTTGCCGCGCGTCACTGCTCATCATTACTGTAAGCCATTTTATAGTGTCAGTTTTTAGACATCGCTGTGATGTGGGTGGTTGTAGTGAGGGCGATCAGGTTGGCTCAGTTGTGAGTTGGGCTTACCTTTACTGCTGGACTCAGGAAGTCTATGTGATAGCCAGAGGAGCCGTCCCCAATTGCTATATGAACGCCATTAATCCCTTCGTTTAATTGAGAGTTGATTTTGTAGTCAATGCTATTTGCGATTGTGTCGTTTACTCCAATAGCAAACTCAGTCAGCTTGAGGCCTCTAGGTCCTGCTGCAAGATCCAATAGTTTTATGTGTTCATTGTCATTTATTTTCAGTGAAGTGATTGTGTTGTCTTCAATGGTCAATATTCCACCTTCTTCAGATATGCGATCGCTCAACCATTTTAAAGAAGTATTTAAGCCTTCTGGTAAGGCTGGGTTGGCTCTTCTAAGAACTGTAAGTATTCCGGATATTTTTAAGGCTCCGTGAAAGGAAAACGGACTCGGCTCTTGTGGGTTCATGTGAGCATAATGAACTTCAAAAAACTCCGCCACGGACTGAATGAAATCGTTTTCTATATCCTCGGTAATCAAAGCATAAGGCTGAGCGTGAGGGGCTATCGTTATTTGCGCGTCAGCATCATTTCCGGTCAAGAAAAATGAATTGTGTGAGTTGAGCATGTTCAGTACACGTCTTTGTGTGCTTAGCGCTCGTTGAAAGTCGCTTATCAATAACAGGTTCAAACTATAAAGTGCTGCTTTTAAAGTAGGCTCGAATACTTGTGTTGCACAAAAGATGCTTTTTTTGTGTTTGGTGTTTTTCGCAATTTCAAATGTTTTTTTCGCTGCGTCATTGGTGAATGAAAAGATGATGCTGTTTCTGGGAAGACTGTCGATGTCAGAGATGTTGAGTGTCTTGAATCCTAATTTAGAGCACTCTTTGAGGAACTCCTCAAGGTCCGCAATTATAGAAGGCTCTTCTTGTCCAAAGAGCGTTGTTATCATCGTCCTGGATAACATTGGTACCTCCTTTTTTGTCGGTGGGCGCCAAGAGTGATCTTGACGCCCATTTTCATCATTTACTCTTCAGTATGAGCCCAAGCTAACGGTGCCCAGCCAAAATTTTCCGGGCCGGAAGTTATGCGGGTGAGCTTTTCTTTAACGACATTTTTCTTTTTCATTTGATCATCCTTTTTCATTTTGTTGATTTTGTGCTCCCTGGTGGTCTTGAGGGGGCGAAATAATTAATACAGATTTTTTTTGATGTATTAAATAGGTTGTTTGAGGTTTTTTTAGAATTAATGATGCTCGTGAGGTGTCTTATAAGAAGCTCTTGGTTATTTGTGTAAGTAGTGGCTGTAGTCCTCTTCTGAAAATTTAGTTTTTCACCGAATTTGGTTGTGATGGACGATCTGAAATCGTTAGGTTGGTCTATGGGGCTCTTTTTGCGGGGGGCTACATTCAATTGTTAATAAGGGGTTGTGTAGTGCAGGAATCAAAGAAATATCTGACGGATGCGTCCGTACACCAAGCCTTGTTACTGGCTGATCTAACAGAACCCGCTGCACCCGATCACGCCATTCGATTATTACTCATGGAGGTCCTTCAAGGGTTAACGGATAAAGGCTGGCCAAAAGCGCAAGTGCAGACGGGTCCGAGAATTGTCTCCGCTGAAGAAAACTACGGATTGCTTGGTTATGACCCATCTGAGATTACGCTTGGAAGTGCACACACTCGATGGGTTGACGAGTGGTCTCTGTTACGGACGCAAACCACTAGCCAAATTCCGTCTGCGCTTCAGCGAGCGGCCAAGCTACGACAGCCGGGGCAGTCAATATTATTGGCCGCGCCTGGTATCACTTTTCGTCGCGACAGCCGGGATCGTTGGCATTGTGCGCAACCGCACCAGATGGATATCTGGGTGCTCGGTGATCCTGATTTGTCGACGCATGAGCATTTGCTCTGCTTGGTCGGCGATATCCTCAAATCTGCCGTGCCTGATATGCCTTGGATCTTCAGTGATAGTCCGCATCACTACACTGAGGGCGGGATCGAAGTAAATCTGTTGAATGACGGCGTCCCTGTAGAGGTCCTGGAGTGCGGTCGAATTGCCAAATCATTATTGGAGCGACTGAAGATCGATCCTTTGCGTCATGGAGGACTGGCGCTGGGAATGGGATTGGATCGCTTGACCATGCTGCGCAAAGGCATCCCGGATATTCGTTTGCTACGTGATCAGAACGAACGAGTACAGGCACAGATGCATGATCTGAATCCGTGGCGCGCCGTCTCTCGGTTGCCTTCGATTACTCGTGATATTTCGTTAGCGGTAACGCCGGGGCTGAGCGAGGAAGTGTTGACTGAAAGGATGTTGCAGGCAGCTGGCGACTGTTCAGATTGGATCGAGGAAATGCAGATCAAAGGACGCTGGGCGTTCACAGAGCTGCCTCTGCAGGCCGTTGATCGCCTCGGATTGCTGCCTGGGCAGGAGAATGTGCTACTACGTGTTGTACTGCGTGATTGTTCGCGATCAATCACCACTGCTGAGGCGAATGCCTTGTATTCGAAAATTCAGGTGGCACTCCATGAAGGTTCGCCGGGTGCGGGTTACAGAATGGATTCCCCCAATATTTAACTGGCCTCTTCGCGAGCAGGCCCACAGGGTCTGGAAATAGTACATGCCAGAAATCCAGTGTGTGCGAGCCTGCTCGCCGCACCGTCGCTCCCACAGTTTTTTGTAGTGTCTTCTTTACCTCAATCATCGTCTTCCGGCGCAATCATCCGGGTCTTCGGCGAGCCGTTCGAGTTGTGCTGATAGATGGTCTGCGGCTGCCCCAGGTCATTGAAATACACCTGCCCGATTCCCGCCGAGTTCCATAGCCGCTCACCGGCTTCGGCGTGTTCGGGTACGTGGGGCTCGATGCGCATGCGTCGACGTTTGGTCAGCCAGTTCAATGGTGAACGCGGCGAGTACAGCCAGCGGTTGAGGCGGTCGAACCACTCGAGCAGGGTGGCGGGGAATTCGTTCTTGATGCCGCTGCTGGTGATCTGCCAAATGCGCGGCCCGGCCTTGCGGTGGCGGATCAGCACTTCATAGACGAAGGAATAGTGCACATCGCCCGACAGCACCACGTAGTTACCCGGGGTGCGCGAGTGGCGGAAAATGTTCAGGATCACTTGCGCCGCGCCGCGATGGGCCATCCAGTTTTCCGCGTCCACCAGCAGTGGATAACCGCACCAGCTGAATACCCGCTGCACGGTTTCAATCAGTTTGACGCCGAAGATCGGCGCCGGCGAAACGATGATCGCACTCGGGTGGTCCAGCAGTTCCTGTTGCAGTTCGCTGAGGGCTTCCCAGTCGAGTAAACCGGAAGGCTGCTTGAGGTTCATCTCGCTGCGCCAGCGCCGGGTGCGGGTGTCGATCACCACCACGGCCGGGGTGGTGGGCAGCACGTAATGCCAGTGCTGAAACTTCAGCAGATCATCGATCAAGTCATCCTGAACGGTGCTGTCGAGGTGACGGTCGTGTGTGCTGGCGCTCAACGAACCGGCCTTTTCCAGCACAGCGGCGAAAGCATCCGGATTGTTGCCCCAACCCTGGCACAACATGTACGCCAGCAGCGCGTTACCGATGATGCGCCGGGAGAACGGATGGCCGTAGGCCGTTTCCTCCCATTGCGCGCTAAGGTTCCAGTCGTCGGTGACGTCGTGGTCGTCGAAAATCATCAGCGTCGGCAGATGCGCCAGTGCCCGCGCGACGTTGCCAAGGCCTGCCTTGAAGGCATCGATGCGCGTCTGTTCGAGGGCGTAGCGTTTGAGCCGTTCCGGCGTCAGCGTCGGTGCCTGGGGCGCGATCAGGGTCCAGGGCACTGGCGACCAGACCAGCACATACATGGCCATCACTTCGGCGAAGGTCACCAGGTGATTGTCGGCACTGTTGCTGGTGAAAATCGGCTTGCGCGCGCCACCGAAAAAGCGTTCGCGCAGGGTTTCATTGCTTTGCAGTGCCGGCAGCAGATCCGCGCGGTGGTAGTAACTGGCCGGATGCTCGTAGAGCCTGGCGCTGTCGCTGACCACGGCGCCTTCGAGGTGCTCCCCGAACAGACCCAGGCGCTCGATCAAGGCGTGAATCGCCCGCAACATCGGCCCCGCGACATCGTCGGCATAGACCTGATCGCCCGTCATCATCAGCAGTGCCGGGCGGTCCCTGGCGGCGTGTTCCTGCGCCAGCAACCGGTCGACGCACAGCAAGCCGTCTGTCGCCGGGTGATGAGGCTTGCGGCAAGAGCCGTGCAGCAACTGGTCGACCCGTGCGCGCAGGACGAAGTTCGGGCAATGGGCGTCGCCATACAGCAGGTGCGGCGCCCAGTCAGCGATGCCTTGTTCTGTGCCATCGATCAGCAGGTCATAGTCGATCGATTCATCGCAGGGCAGGGCGCAATCCAGTTGCACATCGATCAAGTGCACATAGGCATGAGCCCCCACTGCAATCACCGTGCATTGCCCGGCATCGAGACGGATATCGCCGACGCCCTGCAAGCGCAAGGTCAGCGCCAGCGCCCGGGAACCCACCAGCCACAGCACCAGCCGCGTGGGCTCAAGACGCCGCAACAGCGGGCCCGCCAGGACCGGCGGCAAGGCTTGGTGATCGTCGGGCAGTGGCAGCGTGTCGGGCATCCGGGTTCAAGACTCTTGGGGGATCGAGGCGGGCGATGATAGCGCAGGTGGCGGCGGGACCGGCTAGACGATCCCGTTTCCGCCTGTCACCAAATGAAAAGCCATTGTCGTCTGATGAGAAGCGTCTCAACAGGCCTCGTCCTACAGTCCAATCAGCGCAATTCGATGCAACACGCCCATATTGCAGATTGGAGAATAAGAAAAATGGCCAAAGCCGTACGCTTTTACGAAACCGGTGGTCCCGAAGTTCTACGTTATGAGGACGTCGAAGTCGGCGAACCCGGTCCCGGCCAGGTTCGGCTTCGTCATGTGGCAGTTGGCCTGAACTATGCCGACACCTATTTCCGCAACGGCACCTACCCGATTCCGATGCCCAACGGCATGGGCGTCGAGGCCTCTGGCGTAGTCCAGGCCGTTGGTGAAGGGGTCACCAACGTCGAGGTCGGTGATCGCGTCACCTACACCGGTTTCCTCAACACCCTCGGCGCCTACAGCACCGAGCGCCTGATCCCGGCCGCGCCGCTGATCAAGCTGCCGGAAACCATCAGCTTCGAGACCGCTGCCGCGATGACAATGCGTGGCCTGACGTCTTCGTACCTGATGCGCCGCATCTACGACTTCAAGCCGGGCGACAGCATCCTGTTGCATGCCGCCGCTGGCGGTGTCGGTCTGATCGTTTCGCAGTGGGCCAAACTGCTGGGCCTGAACGTGATCGGTACGGTTTCGACCGAGCAAAAGGCGGAAATCGCCCGGGCTCACGGTTGCGACCATACGATCAATTACAGCCATGAAGACGTCGCCGCTCGCGTTCGCGAATTGACCGACGGTGTGGGCGTCAACGTGGTGTTCGACAGTGTTGGCAAGAACACCTTCATGGGTTCGCTGGATTCGTTGAAACCCCGTGGCCTGATGGTCTGCGTGGGTACCGCATCCGGACCGATCCCGGCGTTCGACCCGGTGATGCTGGCGATGAAAGGTTCGCTGTACCTGACCCGTCCGGCCCTGGCCAACTACATCAGCGACCCGGCCGAAAAAGCCGCCCTGGCTGGCGAGTTGTTCGACCACGTCGGCAGCGGCCGGATCAAGATCGAGATCAACCAGCACTACGCCTTGCAGGATGCCGTGCAGGCCCATCGCGACCTTGAATCTCGCAAGACTACCGGCTCGTCGATTTTCGTCATTTAAGGAGCTGCCAGCCATGAAAGTCGAACAATTGACCTGCAGCATTGGCGCCGAACTGATCGGCGTCAACCTGGCCGACGCGGTACATGACGACGGTCTGTTTGCCGAGATTCGTGCCCAGTTGCTCAAGCACCGCGTGGTGTTCCTGCGTGATCAGGACATCACCCGCGCCGAGCACGTGGCCTTCGCCCGACGCTTCGGCGAGCTGGAAGATCATCCGGTGGCCGGCAGTGATCCGGATCATCCGGGGCTGGTGCGGATCTACAAGAATCCGGATCAGCCGATGGACCGCTACGAAAACGCCTGGCACACCGACGCCACCTGGCGCGAAGCACCGCCGATGGGCTGCGTGCTGCGTTGCGTGGAATGCCCGCCAGTGGGCGGCGACACCATGTGGACCAACATGGTCCAGGCCTATGCGAACTTGCCGGAAGACGTAAAGGTCAAGATCGCCGACCTGCGTGCCCGCCACAGCATCGAGGCGAGCTTCGGCGCCGCCATGCCGATTGAAAAACGCCTGGCGCTCAAGGCGATGTACCCGGACGCCGAACACCCGGTGGTGCGCACCCATCCGGAAACCGGCGAGAAGGTGCTGTTCGTCAACGCCTTCACCACCCACTTCAGCAACTACCACACCCCTGAGCGGGTGCGTTTCGGCCAGGACGCCAACCCCGGCGCCGGCGAGTTGCTGCGTTACCTGATCAGCCAGGCGTACATCCCTGAGTATCAGGTGCGCTGGCGCTGGAAGCCCAACAGCATCGCCATCTGGGACAACCGCAGTACCCAGCACTACGCCGTCATGGATTACCCGCCGTGCCATCGCAAGATGGAGCGTGCCGGGATTATCGGCGACAAGACGTTCTGATCGAACGCCACCTGCATTCGCATTCGCAGCATTCGCACTCGTAAACACGTCTGCCCGGCACGACCCCGGGTGGGCGGGACAATCATAAGAACTGGCATAAGAACTGGAGTAACCATGCAATTCTTCGACGATTCCCTGCACCCCGAAAACATGGAAAAGGTAGTCATTACCGTGGCCCCGTACGGCCCGGAGTGGATGCCCGAAGACTTCCCGGAAGACATCCCGTTGACCATGGATGAGCAAGTCCAGAAAGCGGTCGAATGCTATGAAGCCGGCGCCACCGTGCTGCACCTGCATGTGCGCGAACTGGACGGCAAGGGCTCCAAGCGCCTGTCGAAATTCAACGAGCTGATCGCCGGTGTGCGTGAAGCCGTGCCGGACATGATCATCCAGGTCGGCGGCTCGATTTCCTTCGCTCCGGAAAGCGATGGCGAAGCGGCCAAGTGGCTGTCCGACGACACTCGCCACATGCTGGCCGAGCTGACGCCGAAACCGGACCAGGTCACCGTGGCAATCAACACCACCCAGATGAACATCATGGAACTGTTGTACCCGGAGTACCTGAAAGGCACCTCCCTGGACAACCCGTTGATCCACGCCGCCTACAGCGAAATGACCGTACCGGCGGGTCCGGCCTGGGTTGCCGAGCACCTCAAGCGGCTGATGGACAACGGCATCCAGCCGCACTTCCAGCTGACCGGCATGCACGCCCTGGAAACCCTCGAGCGCCTGGTGCGCCGTGGCGTCTACAAGGGCCCGCTGAACCTGACCTGGATCGGCATCGGCGGCGGTTTCGACGGCCCGAACCCGTTCAACTTCTTCAACTTCATCCACCGCGCGCCGGACGGTTGCACCCTGACCTCCGAATCGCTGCTCAAGAACGTCATGCCGTTCAACACCATGTCGATGGCCATGGGCATGCACCCGCGTGTGGGCAATGAAGACACTATCATTGACCACAAGGGCGACCGTTTCGGCTCGGTTGCCCAGATCCAGCAAACCGTGCGCATTGCCCATGAACTGGGTCGTGAAATCGCCACCGGCAAAGAAGCCCGCGAGATCTACCGCATCGGCGTGCAGTACGAATCCATCGAAGAAACCCTGTTGGCCAACGGCATGGCCCCCAACCGCAAGGCTGGGCAGAAAGGTACTCCGCAACGCGGTTGACCGTGGGTCGGGACGAGAGGCCGTGACCTCTCGTCCGCCTGACCGTTACACGCTTGATAACAAAAATAAAACAAAGCTCTTGAGGAGGCTGCATGGCCTTTCACCCAATAGCCGCTGACGATGACGACTCCAGCGGAGTCGGCGTTGCGCGCCAATATGCCTGGATCGTCTTTGCCTTGACGTTCGGTCTGTTGATTTCCGATTACATGTCGCGTCAGGTGCTGAACGCGGTATTCCCGCTGCTCAAGACTGAGTGGGCGTTGAGCGACGGACAGCTCGGTCTGCTCAGTGGCATCGTTGCCCTGATGGTCGGCCTGCTGACGTTTCCCCTGTCGTTGATGGCTGACCGTTTCGGCCGGGTCAAGAGCCTGGCGCTGATGGCGTTCCTGTGGAGCGTGGCGACGCTGGGTTGCGCGTTGGCTCAGGACTACCAGCAGATGTTCATCGCGCGATTCATGGTCGGCGTCGGCGAAGCCGCCTACGGCAGCGTGGGCATCGCCGTGGTGATCTCGGTGTTCCCCAAACACATGCGCGCCACCCTGGCCAGCGCCTTCATGGCTGGCGGCATGTTCGGTTCGGTGTTGGGCATGGCTTTGGGCGGTGCGATTGCCGCCAAGCTGGGCTGGCGCTGGTCGTTCGCCGGCATGTCGTTGTTTGGCCTGTTTCTGGCGGTGCTTTACCCGCTCATCGTCAAGGAAGCGCGCATTGCGCCACAACGTGCCGCGCAGATTGCGAACAAGACGGCCGCCGCGGTCAAGCGTCCGCTGCGCACGCTGTGGTCCAGCCGTTCGGTGGTAGCGACCTACGTCGCCAGCGGCTTGCAGTTGTTCGTCGGCGGTACGGTGATGGTGTGGATTCCCAGCTACCTCAACCGCTACTACGACATGCCTACCGACAAGGCCGGCGGCATGGCGGCGATCATCGTGTTGTGCAGCGGCGCGGGGATGATCCTGTGCGGCATGCTCAGCGATCGGCTGTGTCGCAACTCGCCGGAGCGCAAGGTCAGCCTGGCCATCGGCTTTTGCCTGGGCAGTTGCCTGTTGCTGTCGGCGGCCTTTGCCTTGCAGGCAGGGCCAGTGCAACTGCTGCTGATCTGCCTGGGCATGCTGATTGCCACCGGTACCACTGGCCCCGCCGGTGCGATGGTTGCCAACCTTACCCATTACTCGGTGCACGGTACGGCGTTCGCCACGCTGACCCTGGCCAACAACATGCTGGGGCTGGCGCCCGGGCCGTTCATCACCGGCCGGGTGTCGGACCTCATCGGTCTGCATGCCGCGTTTCAACTGGTGCCACTGGTCAGCCTCGCGGCGGCGGCGGTGTTCTTTTATGCCAAGTGTCATTACCACAAAGATATTGCCCGCCTTCAGGGTCAGAGCGTGCCTGACCCTATCGGTGAAGCCGGGATAGAGGTGAAGTTGTGAGTCGTCGTTTACGTATTGATGTGTTTTTCGATTTTATCTGCCCCTGGTGCCTGATCGGCAAACGCCAACTGGAGCATGCGCAGGTACAGTTTCGCAGTCGCCACCCGGATGTGCAGATCACCACGGTGTGGCATGGCGTGCAGCTGTTGCCTCAGATACCGGTAGAAGGTGAACCCTTCGCCGATTTCTACCGCAAGCGTCTGGGCAATGCCGACGCCGTGGCCATGCGCCAGAACCAGGTACAGCAGGCTGCCGGGGCAGTTGGATTGGCCATTGACCTCAGCCGTATCGAGACGATGCCCAACACCGCGGACGCCCATCGTTTGTTCGAGCGTGCCAGTGCACTGGGCAATGCCAGTCAGCGTGAGATGTTGCTCGAACGACTGTTCGCCGCTTATTTCCTGAGACGCGAAAACCTCGGTTGCCGTGAGACCTTGCTTGCCATTGCCCGCTCCTGCGGCGTCGCCCCGGATGGGGTGCTCGATTGCCTGAAGGGCGATGCCACGCCGTTTGAAGGCTTGCCCGGGGCGAGCAGTGGCGTGCCGAGTTTTCAGTTCGACCGCCGCATGACGGTCGTGGGCGCGCAACCTGCCGAGGCATTGCTCGCAGCCATGAGCCAGGCACTGAAAGAAAGTGATCACGAGCGGCAGCCAGCATGACCCGGCGCATTCCCGTGCCAGCCGGCAAGCACCCGCAGGCCGGTGGCCGGGCGCTGTTCGAGTTCGAAAACAAAAGCCTGGCGCTGTTCAACGTCGACGGGCAGTTGTTTGCCATTGACGACAGCTGCCCGCACCAGGGCTCATCGCTATGCGGAGGGCGTCTTGAGGGTCGGGTGATTCAATGCCTCGCCCATGGTTTGCGCTTCGATTTGCACAGCGGCTACCTGCTCAATTCCAGGCAGGTCAAAGTCACCAACTACCCGGTCGAGATCATCGACGGCCAGGCGTTTATCGTCATCGCATCCGAGGAGTCCGCGCCATGAGCGCCATTGCTCTCACCCGTATCCACAGTCGCACGCGCGAACTGGCACCGGGGTTTATCGTCAGTCTGATTGTCGCGGCCGCCGCGTCGTTCTTGTCCGAGCACTACGGTGCGCCGGTCATGCTGTTTGCCTTGCTGCTGGGCATGGCCCTGAATTTTCTCGCCGATGACGGCCCCTGCAAGGCCGGTGTCGAGTTCACCGCCCGCACCGTGCTGCGCATCGGCGTGGCGCTGCTGGGCATGCGCATCACCCTGGAACAAATGGCGGCGCTGGGCTGGAAGCCGATAGCGCTGGTGGTGATCCTGGTGGTGGTGACCATCAGCGTGTCTGTGATCGCCGCCAAGGCCCTGGGCTTCCAGCGCCTGTTCGGCATGCTCACCGGCGGCGCGACGGCCATCTGCGGCGCCTCGGCGGCCCTGGCATTGGCAGCGGCGCTGCCGAACCATCCGCAGAAAGAGCGCGCCACACTGTTCACGGTCATTGGCGTGTCGGCGTTGTCGACGATGGCGATGATCGTCTACCCGATGATCGCCAACTGGCTGCAGTTGTCACCGCAGGTGGCGGGCGTGTTCCTCGGCGCCACGATCCACGACGTGGCCCAGGTGGTCGGCGCCGGCTACAGCATGTCGACCGAGACCGGCGACACGGCCACGGTGGTCAAGCTGATGCGCGTTGCCATGCTGCTGCCGGTGATCGTCACCGCGGCGATGATCACCCGCATGCAAGGCGCCGACCCGACCGGCAAACGCCCGCCGCTGTTGCCGTGGTTCGCCGTCGGCTTTCTGATTCTGGCCTGCATCAACAGCACCGGATGGATAGCGCCTGCGGTGCAAGGATCGGTCAACGAACTGTCGCGCTGGTGCCTGGTGATTTCCATCAGTGCCCTGGGCATGAAGACCCGGCTCAAGGAGCTGGCGGCGGTCGGGATCAAGCCGATTCTGCTGATGGTCGGGGAGACGGTGTTCCTGGTCGTGCTGGTGCTGTTGTTGCTGCACTGGGGGCTCTGAGCGCGTCACCAATCGTTCGTTTTATGGCAGGGCTGCACGGCGTTGACTCCTCATGCCGTGGGGCTCCAGACCGGTGCTACAAACACCGGTCTTTCGCGGCGACTGTACCAGCAGTCGCCGTTTTTTTTGTGCGGTCGATTCAGAGATCTTTCGGGCCTGCGACAGGTTTTGCTGTGGATTGTTTTTGCGCACGCCATGAAGCCGGCGGCATACCGAACTGGCTAATGAACCACCGCGTAAACGAACTCGCCATCGAGTAGCCAAGCATGTCGGCAATCCGGCTCAGCGGATAATTCGGGTTGTCCAGGTAACGCAGCACCAGGTCGCGGCGTACGTCGTTGATCACGTCGTTGAAAGCGCAGCCGTCGTCCTTGAGGCGGCGTTGCAGGGTGCGCACGTTCATGCCCTGGCTCTGGGCGACCTGTTCGATGGTGGCGCGCCCCATGGGCAGCAGCAGGTAGATGGCCTTGCGCACCTCGAACAGCATCGAGGCGCCTTCGTGGTTCTGCAGCGAGTCGAGGTAGCTCTGGGCGTAGCGGGCCATGGCCGGGTCGGCGTTGGGGTTGGTCACGTCGAGGCTGACGTCAGGGCAGACGATGCCGTTGAATTCGCTGCCGAACTCCAGGTTGCAGCCGAACAGCCGGCGGTGCAGGTGCAGGTTGTCCGGTGGCTGGTGCATGAAGTTGACGCTGTAGGGGTGCCAGTGTGAACCGAGCAGGGCCGAGCACAGCCGGAACATCACGCCGATGGCCAGCTCCGTGGCCTGGCGGCTGGGCATCGGCGTTTCGGTGACCACCTCTTCGCGGATGATCACCATCTTGCCGGCCTCTTCAATGAAGATGGCCAGTGAGTCATTCATCAGGTGCCGGTAATCCACCACGACCTGCAAGGCATCGCGCAGGGTGCGCTGGTGGCTGAGCAGCAGGCTGACCACGCCGAAGTCCGAGAGCTGGCGCGACTCTGCCATGCTCAGGCCGAAGGTCTGGCAGCCGCTGGCGGTGGCCGAGTCTTCCAGCAAGCGGACGGCGGCATCGATCTGGATGCGGTGTTCAGGGGCTTGCAGTTGGGCCCTGCTCAGGCCGACAGCAGCCATCACGTCGCGCGGGTTGAAACCCAGGTACTGGGTGACCTCCAGGTAGTTGGTCAAGACAGCGGCGCGAACAAGCTTGGTCATGCGAAGGTCTTCCCTGGGCCGATGGCGGTTGGCGTGAGCGTGGCGACTATATCCAGCGTATCAACAGTTGAACAGTTGTCATGTCGTTGATGGTTTTCATGCTGTCCGGTCATCCATCCTCTACGCTGCATGGAGCCATCAGCGCTCATCCGTTGATTACAGTGACCTTGCGCCAACCTGCGGGATTTTTCGACCAGCGGTCGCGCTGTCCTGCTGTCCGACAATTTGTCATCAAAAGAAAAGTGCCTGACGTCCAATGTAAAGCGCTTCGGGTGGGCGCTCTTTAATGTCGACCCTACAAAAAGCCTCTGGCGAAAACAGCCAGTCGAGTTATCGAGAAAGCGAAGGTGCTGACCGTGGACAAACTGCAAACTGCCGCCACCATTCTGATCGTTCCGGGTCTGCGCGAGCACGTGGCCGAACATTGGCAAACTTTGCTTGCAGCCAGGCTGAGCAACGTGCGCAGTGTTGCGCCGCTGGAGACCGACAAGCTCGATTGCATGGCCCGTGTGCGGGCGATTCAACACGAACTCGAACAGATCGACGGGCCCGTGATTCTGGTGGCCCACAGCGCCGGCGTGCTGATGGTCGCGCACTGGGCGGCGCACTACAGCCGTCCGATCAAGGGCGCCTTGCTGGCCGCGCCACCGGATCTCGATGCGGTCTGGCCGTCAAACTATCCATCTTCCGAGACCCTGCGTAGCCAGGGCTGGAATCCTCTGCCACAAGGCCCGCTGCCATTTCGCAGCATCGTGGCCGGCAGCACCAACGATCACCTGGCCAGTCTGCCTGCGGTCACCCGCATGGCAGAAGGCTGGGGCGCCGAATTGCTCAACCTGGGCGATGTCGGCCATCTCAATCCGGCCGCAGGATTTGGCCATTGGCAGCAAGCCGAGGCACTCATCCAGGAGCTGGATCGCTAGTACAAGGAGCTGGACTGGCAGTACGCCAACCGGCATTTGCCCTCATTCCTTAAACGCAAACCCAAAGAGGCTTGCGCGAGGGCGGCTGCGCTTAAAACAAATACAAAAAGGCGGAGACAACGCTATGCACAACAATAAGAGTCACGGCTTCACCGCTCCACGCTGCACCTTGCTGGCCTCAGCCATTCTCGCGGCAACCGTACCGGTGGCCCATGCGGCCGAGATCGAGACGGGGAATCCGGACTGGAACGTACGCGTGGATAACACCATCAAGTACAACTACGGCGTGCGCACCGAAAGTGCCGACAAGCGCATGTTGGCAACGCCGAACAACAACGACGGCGACTACAACTTCCGCAAGGCCGGTACCAACATCACCAACCGTATCGACCTGTTGACCGAAATGGATGTGGTCTACAAGAACGCCATGGGCTTTCGCGTCAGCGCCGCCAGCTGGTACGACAAAGCCTATGACAACACCGGCTCCAATTCCAACCCGTTCGTCAACGGCAACGATGCGCGTTCGGGCCTGATCGCCAACGACCCGCGCCTGGCCGGGGTCACCCATGACAACGTCGGCAACGGCAGCCCGCACCTGAGCAACTATGCCCAGCGCTACTACAGCGGTCCTTCGGGCGAAATCCTCGATGCCTTCGTGTTCTACAGCACCGAAGTGGGCGAGGAGTCGATGTTCAGCGTCAAGGCCGGTCAGCACAACGTGTTCTGGGGCGAGACCATTCTCAACCCGGTGCACTCGGTCAGCTATGGCCAGTCCGGCCTCGACCTGGCCAAGCTTGCCGCGTCGCCGGGCACCGAAGCCAAGGAACTGTTCGTTCCGCGTAACCAGTTGTCGATGTCGTTCACCGTCAATCCCGAGCTGACTGTCGGTGCCCAGTACTTCCTCGATTGGGACGCCGCGCGTCTGCCGGAAGCGGGCACTTATTACGGTGGTTCCGATCTGATCGGCTTTGGTGCGCAATCGTTCCTGCTCGGCAACACCAACGCCGTGGTGCCTGGCAGTCCGCTGGGTTGTGGCCTGGCGCCGTGCAACGCGTTGACCAACGTGCGTCGTGGACATGACCTGACACCGGGCAGCAGCGGCGACTGGGGCGTCATGGCCAAGTGGTCGCCGGCCTGGCTGGATGGCACCCTCGGCGTTTACTACCGCGAAACCTCGGAAATCCTGCCGCAAGCCTTTCTGGACGCCAGGGGCATTACCTCGGCCAACCCGAACGGCACCCGTCCGGCGGGGCAAGTGCCTGCGGTGATCAACACCCTCAATTCGCTGGACACCGCCACCTATCAACTGGCCTATGCCGACAACATCAAGATCCTCGGCCTGAGCCTGTCCAAGGACGTCGGCGGGATCAGCGTGGGTTCGGACCTGAACATCCGTCACAACATGCCGCTGGCCAGTATCCCGGCGATCGTCAGTACCCGCAGCCCGCTGGGCCTGGGTCAAGGGCTTGGTCTGCTGCCTGCACGTACGGACGCCACCGGTGTGGTCTATGACACCCCGAGCCGCGGCGACAGCATGAGCGCCACCGGCGACACCTTGCACTGGACACTCAACGGTCTGATGACCCTGCCGAAAACGCCGGTGTTCGATCAGGCAACTGTGCTTGCCGAGCTGTACTACAGCAACCTGCTCAAGCTCGATAGCAAGAACGAGGCGCTCTACAAGGGCAAGGACAGCTATCGCGGCATCGACGCGCCGACCCGTGACAACTGGGGTATCGCGGTCAACTTCACACCGACCTGGTACCAGGTATTCCCGGGTGTCGATCTCAACGCGCCGATGTCGGTCAACGTTGGTCTCGCCGGCGTGTCGCCGGTCTCCGGCGGCGGTGCCAAGGACACCGGTAACTATGCCGTGGGCGTCGGTGCCGTTGTGTACAACAAATACTTTGTCGACCTGAAATACGTGGACTCCTTTGGCAAAACCGAAAAATGCAATGTCAGCGGTGTGAGTACCGGCCCGAACGGCGGTGACGGCTCCACCCCGAACGCCTTTAGCGGCAACGAAAACTACGCCTGTTTCGCCGGTGGCTACTCGTCCTTCTCCGGAGGTGGTGCCACGACTGAGGACCGTGGCGCCGTGTACCTGACGATGAAAACAACATTCTGATTCACCACTGATTTGCTCAATGCAAGCAGGAGAATAACAAGATGAAATTTGTAAAAACCGTGTTGGCCGCTTCGCTGGCCATGGTCCTTGCCGCTCAGGCACAGGCTGCTGTTTCAACTCAGGAAGCTGCCAAGCTGGGCACCAGCCTGACACAGGTAGGGGCTGAAAAAGCCGGGAACGCTGATGGTTCCATTCCTGCCTACAACGGTGGCTTGACCACTGCGCCGGCCAGCTTCAAAGCCGGCGACAGCATGCGCCCGGATCCGTTTGCCAGTGAAAAGCCTGTGCTGGTGATCGACGGCAAGAACGTCGATCAGTACAAGGGCATGCTCACGGCGACCACGGTAGAACTGGCCAAGCGTTTCCCGACGTTCCGTGTCGACGTGTTCCCGACGCACCGCACCGTATCGCTGCCTCAAGCGATACTGGATAACGGCGTGAAGAACGCCAGCGGCGCCAAGTCCCTGGAAGGTGGCCTGGCCATCGACAACGTCCTGCCGGGCATTCCGTTCCCGATTCCGCAGTCGGGCAACGAGGCGATGTGGAACTTCCTGTTGCGCTACCAAGGCGTCAGCATCAGCTCCAAGTACGACTCCTGGAACGTCGACTCGGCCGGCGTGGCGAGCCTGGCGACCACCGGGCAAGCGAACATCTCCTACCCGATCTATGAAAACCTCTCGCAGCCGATCAGCAGCGCCGACGTGTACTACCAGATGAAGCTGGCATACACCGGCCCTGCGCGCCGCGCCGGTGAGGCGATCATGCTCAAGGACGCCGCCAACCCGTTGCAGCAACCGCGTCGCGCCTGGCAGTACTTGCCGGGGCAGCGTCGAGTGAAACTGGCGCCGAGCCTGGCCTACGACACACCTAACCCTGGTACCGCCGGCGCGGGCACCTACGATGACGTGTTCGTGTTCAACGGTGCGCTGGATCGCTACGACTGGAAGCTGGTGGGTAAGCAGGAAATGATCGTGCCCTACAACACCTACAAGCTGACCTACGTCCAGGATCCGAAGTCGCTGACCACCGCCAATCACCTGTCGCCTGACTTCGTACGCTGGGAAAAACACCGCGTATGGGTCGTCGAAGGCAACCTCAAGGCCGGTGCTCGTCACATCTACGCCAAGCGCCGCTTCTACCTCGACGAAGACAGCTGGACCGCTTTGGCCTCGGATCAATATGACGCCCGTGGTCAGCTCTATCGCGGTTCCTTCGCCTTCCTCAGCCAGAGCTATGACAAGCAGGTTCCGGACTCCACGCCGTTCATGATCTACGACCTGGTCGGCGGTTCCTACAACATCAACGGTGTAGTCGGCCCTTACGGCGGCATCAAGTACATCGAGCCACTCTCCAAGGCCCAGTGGTCTTCGGAATCCCTGGCCGGCGCCGGTATTCGCTAAGCCAACCGCGATGTAGGAGCGAGCATGCTCGCGATGAACCAGAGGGCGACGCGGGCATCCAGAAAGCACGCGTAATCGTTAACGTCCATCGCGAGCAAGCTCGCTCCTACAACGGCATGACCTGCACGGCGCGAGGTGTGGCGCGGTTTTCCGATGAGGACGCAGTATGTGTTCATATAAAAATAATATTTTGCGGCTGGCGTTTGGTGTCGTGCTCGGCCTGTCGCAGTGCGTAACCCACGCCGCCGAATACGTCGATGTACTGGACCTGCCCGCCAGCGTCAGTGCCTTGGCCATCAACAGCCCGTTGTCCGGCATGACCCGCGCCGGCGGGCGCGTGATTACCGTCGGCCAGCGTGGCCATATTCTGTTTTCCGATGATTCGGGAAACCATTGGCAACAGGCCGCCGTACCGGCCAGTGCCGACCTCACTGCGGTGAATTTTCCGACCACCACCCAAGGCTGGGCGGTGGGTAATGACGGCGTGGTGCTGCACAGCAGCGACGCCGGCGCGACCTGGCAAAAGCAGCTCGACGGTCGTCAGATCGGCGCCTTGCTGGTCAAGCATTACACGGCGCTGGCCAGCGCCGAACCGGGCAATGAGCAATGGCCGCTGCTGGTCACCGAGGGCCAGAAGCTAGTCGATCAGGGCGCGGACAAACCGCTGCTCGACGTCTGGTTCGCCAACGACAAAACCGGCTATGTGGTCGGTGTATTCAACCTGATCCTGCGCACTGACGACGGTGGCCAGAGCTGGACGCCATTCCAGGACCGCACCGACAACCCCCAGGGTTTTCACCTCAACGCCATCGCCTCTACCGGCGACAGTGTGTACATCGCTGGAGAGCAAGGCCTGTTGCTCAAGTGGGATGACAGCGCCCAACGCTTCAATGCCGTACCGACGCCTTATCAAGGCAGCTTCTTCGGCGTGCTCGGCAAGCCTGGCGAAGTGCTGATCTACGGTCTGCGCGGCAACGTGTTGCGCAGCACCGACGGCGGCCAGAGCTGGACTGCGCTGGACACCGGCCTGCACGTCAGCATCACCGCGGGCCTGATCGATGCCCGTGGCAACTATCGCTTGTTCACCCAGGGCGGGCAGATGCTGGTCAGCCAAGGGACGGGCGCGCAGTTGCATCTGGTGCGGCAACCGGCACCGACCCCGGTCGCCGGTGCCACCCAGTCCGCCGCTGGCGCGTTGGTGGTAGCGGGCAGCCGTGGCGCCCGGACGCTGTCCGCCGATCCAGCCCTCGAACCCTAAGAGCGAGAACCCAGACATGGGCAATATCAAACAAGACGCCATGCCGGTGATCCGCGAGCTGCGGGATTTCGACCAGCGCTCCGGCAACCTCCTCGAACGGCTGGTGTTCAACTACCGCCCGCTGTTCATGCTGCTGATGGCGCTGGCCACCGTGGTGCTGGGCTTCATGGCGGTGACTCGCCTGGAGTTGCGCCCAAGCTTCGAAAAAATGATTCCCCAGAGCCAGCCCTACATCCAGAACTTCCTGGAAAACCGCCAGTCGCTGCGCGGTCTGGGCAACTCGGTGCGCGTCGTGGTCGAGAACACCCAGGGTGATATTTTCGATCCGCAATACCTCGACGTGCTCAAGCAGGTCAACGACCAGCTGTTCCTCACCGAAGGCGTTGACCGCGCCTGGATGAAGTCGCTGTGGAGCCCGGCGGTGCGCTGGACCGAAGTCACCGAGGACGGTTTCCAGGGTGGCCCGGTGATGCCCGACAGTTATCAGGGCTCGCCCTCCGACATTGAACAGTTGCGCCAGAACATCTCCCGCGCCGGTCTGGTGGGCAGCCTGGTGGCTAGCGACTTCAAGTCGACCATGCTGATCGTGCCGCTGATGGACAAAGCCGCCGCCGGTGGTCAACGCATCAACTACCACGCGTTCTCGCAGATGCTCGAAGAGCAGTTGCGCGACAAGATCGAATACGCCGGCGACAGTGCGGCGCGTAAATCCGGGGTCGAAGGCACCGGCCATTACAAGGTGCGGGTGATCGGCTTCGCCAAACTCATGGGCGACCTGATCGACGGCCTGATCCAGGTGATGATGTTCTTCGGCCTGGCCGTGGTCACCTCGCTGATCATCATCTACGGCTACACCCGTTGCGTGCGCAGCACTCTGCTGGTGGTCGGCTGCTCGCTGATCGCGGTGGTCTGGCAGCTGGGCATTGTCGCCTGGCTCGGCTACGCCATCGATCCGTACTCGGTGCTGGTGCCGTTTTTGATCTTCGCCATCGGCGTGTCCCACGCCGCACAGAAGATGAACGGCATCATGCAGGACATCGCCCGAGGCACCCACAAACTGATCGCTGCGCGCTACACCTTCCGCCGTCTGTTCATCGCCGGTGTCACCGCGCTGCTGGCCGACGCCGTGGGCTTCGCCGTGTTGATGCTGATCGACATTCCCGTGATCCAGGACCTGGCGATCACTGCCAGCATCGGTGTCGCGGTGCTGATCTTCACCTCGTTGTTGTTGATGCCGGTGGCGCTGTCCTACGTCGGCGTCGGCGCCAAGGCCGCCGAGCGTGCGCTGAAAATCGACAACCGCGCAGAGAAGCACAAAGGCTTCGGCAGACTGTGGGACGCGCTCGATCGCTTCACCACCGCCAAGTGGGCCACCGGCGCGGTAGTGGTCGCAGTGTTGATGGGCATCGGCGGTTACATGGTCAGCCAGAACCTGAAGATCGGCGACCTCGACAGCGGGGCGCCGGAGTTGCGCGCCGACTCGCGCTACAACCGCGACAACGCCTACATCACCCAGCATTACGCGCTGTCCAGCGACCTGTTCGCGGTGATGATCAAGACCGCGCCGGAAGGCTGCCTGAACTACAAGACCCTGGTGCTCGCCGACCGCCTGGCCTGGGAGCTGCAACAGTATCCGGGTGTGCAGGCGACCGCGTCCTTGGTCAACGCGGTACGCCAGATCACCGCCGGCACCTACGAAGGTAACCCCAAGCTCAACAGCATCCAGCGCAACCAGGACGTGCTGAACTACGCCGCCCAACAAGCCTCGGTCAACTCCCCGGAGCTGTTCAACACTGACTGCTCGCTGATGCCGGTGATCACCTTCCTCAAGGATCACAAGGCCGAAACCCTGGATGCGGTGGTGGCGATTGCCGACAAGTTCGCCAAGGAAAACAGCACCGCGGATCGCCAGTTCCTGCTCGCCGCCGGTACTGCCGGTATTGAAGCCGCAACCAACATCGTGGTGCGTGAAGCCAACCGCACCATGCTGCTGTACGTCTATGCGGCGGTGACGCTGTTCTGCCTGATCACCTTCCGCAGCTGGCGCGCCACGCTGGTGGCGCTGTTGCCGCTGGTGCTGACCTCGATCCTCTGCGAAGCCTTGATGGTGGCCATGGGCATCGGCGTGAAAGTCGCGACCCTGCCGGTGATCGCCCTCGGCGTGGGCATCGGCGTGGACTACGCCTTGTACCTGCTCAGCGTGCAATTGCACTTCCAGCGCCAGGGCTTGCCGCTGTCCGAGGCCTACCGCAACGCCGTGTCGTTCACCGGCCGCGTGGTCGGGCTGGTGGGCATCACCCTCGCGGCCGGCGTGGTGTGCTGGGTCTGGTCGCCGATCAAGTTCCAGGCCGACATGGGCATCCTGCTGACCTTCATGTTCCTGTGGAACATGCTCGGCGCGCTGATCCTGATTCCGGCCCTGTCCTGGTTCCTGCTGCGCGAACGGGCACCGCAGCCCGGTTCTGTCGCGGCAACCGAAAACGCTGAATCCACTGAACGTCCCGGCATGCCCCATGCCGTGACCACTTCCGAGTAAGCCAAGATGTCTGATTACAAAGCTCCCCTGCGCGACATGCGCTTCGTACTCAACGAGGTTTTCCAGGTGTCCCGGCTCTGGGCTCAATTACCCGGTTTGGCCGAGGTTATCGATGAAGAGACCGCCGCCGCCATCCTCGAAGAGGCCGGCAAGATCAGCGCCGAAGTGATCGCGCCACTGAACCGCGCCAGCGACGAACAGGGCTGCACCTGGAACGACGGCTCGGTCAGCGCCCCGGACGGTTTTACCCAGGCCTATCAAGCCTTCGCCGAAGGCGGTTGGGTGGGTGTCGGCGGTGATCCGCAGTACGGCGGCATGGGCATGCCCAAGGCGATTTCGGCGCAGGTCGAAGAGATGGTCAACTCGGCCAGCCTGTCGTTCGGCCTGTACCCGATGCTGACCGCCGGCGCGTGCCTGTCAATCAAGGCCCACGCCAGCGAAGAGCTGAAAGCGGCTTACTTGCCGAACATGTACGCCGGCACCTGGACCGGTTCGATGTGCTTGACCGAAGCCCATTCCGGTACCGACCTGGGCCTGATCCGCACCAAGGCTGAACCCCAGGCTGACGGCAGCTACACCATCAGCGGCAGCAAGATTTTCATCACCGGTGGCGAGCACGACCTGACCGAGAACATCATCCATCTGGTACTGGCACGACTGCCGGATGCACCGGCCGGACCGAAAGGCATCTCGCTGTTCCTGGTGCCGAAAGTGCTGGTCAACGCCGACGGATCGCTGGGTGAAAACAACGCGCTGTCCTGCGGTTCCATCGAACACAAGATGGGCATTAAGGCCTCCGCCACTTGCGTGATGAACTTTGACGGCGCGACCGGCTGGATCGTCGACGCACCGAACAAGGGCCTGGCCGCCATGTTCACCATGATGAACTACGAGCGTCTGGGTGTCGGCATTCAAGGCCTGGCGCAGGGCGAGCGTTCGTACCAGAACGCCGTCGCATACGCCCGTGACCGCCTGCAAAGCCGCGCACCGACTGGCGCGCAGCACAAGGACAAAGCCGCCGACCCGATCATCGTGCACCCGGACGTGCGCCGCATGCTGTTGACCATGAAAGCCTTGAACGAAGGCGGCCGCGCGTTCTCCAGCTACGTGGCCCTGCAACTGGACATCGCCAAGTACAGCGAAGACGCACCGACACGCCAGCGCGGGCAGGATCTGGTATCGCTGCTGACCCCAGTGGCCAAGGCATTTCTCACCGACATGGGCCTGGAAACCACCATCCACGGCCAGCAGGTCTTCGGCGGCCACGGCTACATCCGTGAGTGGGGCCAGGAGCAACTGGTGCGCGATGTGCGCATCACCCAGATCTACGAAGGCACCAACGGCATCCAGTCGCTTGACCTGGCCGGACGCAAGATCGTCGGTAGCGGCGGGGCGCTCTACCGCTTGTTCGCCTCGGAAATCCGCAGTTTCACGGCCACTGCCTGCGCGAACCTTGGCGAGTTCACCCAGCCGTTGAACGCCGCCGTGGACACCCTCGACGAACTGACCGCGTGGTTGCTCGACCGGGCACAAAACAACCCGAATGAAATCGGCGCGGCCTCGGTCGAGTACCTGCACGTGTTCGGCTACACCGCGTACGCCTACATGTGGGCGCGCATGGCCAAGGTCGTCATGAGCGGGGATGCCGAGGACGATTTCTACACCAGCAAACTGGCCACCGCGCGTTTCTACTTCGCCCGGTTGCTGCCGCGTATCCACTCGTTGAGCGCATCGGCCAAGGCCGGCAGCGACTGCCTCTACGAGCTGCAAGCCGATCAGTTCTGATCGAAAGGACAAGGAACCTTAATCATGATGGCGACAAAAATAATTCCGCCCGCCGACGGCGCTTATGTCTATCCCTTGCTGATCAAGCAATTGCTGCTGTCCGGCGTGCGCTACCAGCCGGGCAGGGAAATCGTCTACGCCGACAAGCTGCGCTACAGCTACCAGACCCTCAACAAGCGTATCCGCCGACTGGCCAATGCGTTGACGGCGGCCGGGGTCAAGGCTGGCGACACCGTGGCCCTGCTCGACTGGGACAGCCACCGTTACCTGGAATGTTTCTTCGCCGTGCCGATGATCGGCGCGGTGCTGCACACGGTGAATATTCGCCTGTCGCCAGAGCAGGTGCTGTTCACCATGAACCACGCCGAGGATGACCTGGTGCTGGTGCATGATGATTTCCTGCCACTGGTCGAGCAGATCCACGGTCGGCTGGAAACCGTAAAAGGCTACCTGCAGCTCACCGATGACGAGGCGACCACGACCTCGCTGCCGGTGCTGGGCGAATACGAGCACCTGCTGTCCCTGGCCCCGGACCAGTACGACTTCCCCGATTTCGACGAGAACTCGGTCGCCACGCTGTTCTACACCACCGGCACCACCGGCGACCCGAAAGGCGTGTACTTCAGCCACCGGCAACTGGTGCTGCACACCCTGAATGCCGTCGGCACCCTGGGCGTCTATCAGGGCCAGCCGCTGCTGCGTTCCGACGATGTGTACATGCCCATCACGCCGATGTTCCACGTGCATGCCTGGGGCGTGCCCTATGTCGCGACCCTGATGGGCATCAAGCAGGTCTACCCCGGCCGCTACGAGCCCAACAGCCTGGTCAGGCTGTACCGTGAAGAGAAGGTGACCTTCTCCCACTGCGTGCCGACCATTTTGCAGATGATCCTTAACTGTGAAGAAGGCAAGGCGACCCGTTTCGACGGCTGGAAAATGCTCCTGGGCGGCAGCGCGCTGACCCTGGGCGTGGCTAGCGAAGCCAATGCCAAAGGCATGGTGGTGCACGCCGGCTACGGCATGTCCGAGACCTGCCCGTTGCTGTGCCTGACGTACCTGCGCGATGAAGACCGCCAACTGTCCGCCGAGGCCCAACTGCCGACGCGCATCAAGACCGGCACGCCGGTGCCGATGGTCGACCTGAAGATCATCGACGCCGAGGGCAACGATGTGGCCCACGACGGTGAGTCCCTGGGCGAGATCGTGGTGCGCGCGCCGTGGCTGACCCAGGGCTATCTGAAAGCCCCGGACAAAGGCGCGGAGCTGTGGCACAACGGCTGGCTGCACACCGGCGACATGGCCTCGATCGACCCACTGGGCGGCGTAGAAATCAAGGACCGCATCAAGGACGTGATCAAGACCGGCGGCGAGTGGATCAGCTCACTGGAACTGGAAAGCCTGATCAGCGAGCACCCGGGCGTCATGTCCGTCGCCGTCGTGGGCATCGTCGATGAACAGTGGGGCGAACGCCCGATGGCCATGGTCGTCTGCGAGCCAGGGCAATACCTCGACCGCAAGATTCTGGAGGTTCATTTGCAAGCCTTCGTCGACGGCGGGCGCATCAACAAATGGGCGATCCCCAAGCAGTTCAAGTTCGTGACCGAAATCCCCAAGACCAGCGTCGGCAAGATCAACAAGAAGCTGATTCGGGAAACTGAAGCGAACTGAGGGGTAAAACCTGCCATCACCACCGATGATGGCAACTTTTCTGTAGGAGCGAGCATGCTCGCGATGGACTAGAGAGCGCCGTGGGCTATCAGGTTTACAGCGTTATCGTTAACGACCATCGCGAGCATGCTCGCTCCTACAATGAATCCAGCAGCAGGCGGTTTCTGGATAGTTTGCGGGGCGTCATCTTTGTCATAGTCCTCGCCAAAGATAACGCCCCGTTGGTCGCAGTTTTCAACGCTTGTGCCAAGCTGAACGGGGTATTGAACCGCCGCGCATTCGAATGCCGGCCAGTCAAACCCAAGGAAGCCCACGCCATGAACCTCGCCCGTGCATCAAACGTCCGCAAAGAGTTCTACAAAGCCGTCTGGTTCTATTTCAAAGTGGTGTGGCCGATCTTCTCGATACTGCTGTTAGTGATCGTTGCGATTGGCCTCATCATCGCCCAGCTGGAAGGATGGAGCCCTGATGACGGTGTCTACTTTGCCTTCGTGACCGGGCTGACCATCGGCTATGGAGAGCTGGTGCCCAAGCTGGGCGTTTCGCGGGTGCTGGCGATCCTGCTGGGTTTCAACGGCGTGCTGATGACCGCGACATTCGCGGCGATCAGTGTCCGGGCAATTGAAGTGACCGTGACGGCGTCACGGCAGAAGGAAGTCGAGTAAGGGCGGCCGGTTATAAATGGCCGCAGCCTCCGGGGCTCAGTGCGAGTGCCGGTGATGGATGTCGGGAAAGTGCGGGTGACTGTGGACGATCGGTGAGTGTTGGTGAACATGGCTATGGGGTTGCACACCATCCCACTCAAAGGCATGTTCATGCTGATGATGCTCATCGTGGACGTGCTTGTGGTCGTGGATTTGCGGTTCGTGCTGATGCTCGTGTGAGTGACTCTCGGTCAGGTGAATCCAGACCCCAAGCCCCATCAGGCCGGCAGCGATCCAGAACACCCAGGTCACGGCTTCACCGAAAAACAGGATCGCTATCGCGGCTCCCAGGAACGGTGCCGTAGAAAAGTACGCCCCGGTCCGCGCCGTACCAAGCCCCCGCAACGCCAGGACGAACAGCACCAGACTAACGCCATACCCCAAAAAGCCCACCAGCAGGGTTGGCCCAAGAAGCGACCATTCTGGCAGGTGCATACCCAGCGCGATCCCTAGCGTGCAATTGACGGCCCCTGCCACCAGCCCTTTGGTGCCAGCAATAAACAACGCATCCGACGCAGACACCTTGCGGGTGAGGTTGTTATCAATGGCCCAACAAAAGCAGGCCACCGCCACCGCGACAGGCCCCAACCAGCCATGAACCTCTGCCGAAGTGCGAGGCCACGCCAACAACACGCCCCCGGCAACAATGGCCACCATCCCCGCAACAATGCGCCGGTCAGCGTTCTCCCGGAACACCACCCACGCCATCAGTGCGGTCAACACGGCTTCCAGGTTCAGCAACAGTGATGCGGTGGTGCCAGAGGTGAGGGTGAGTCCAAACATCAATGAAACCGGACCCAGTACGCCACCGAACACAATGGCCCCGATGAACCACGGCCACTCAGGGGCTGTCAGGCCTGTCGGCCGCCAGCCACGATCACGGATCAGGCGGGTCAGCGTCAGCCCGACGCCGCTGCCCAGGTAAAGCAGGCCGGCGAGGAGGATGGGGGATACGTTCAAGCCTAGCCACTTGGCCAAGGGCGTGCTGGCGCCGAACAAGGCAGCAGCGCCCAAGGCGTAGAGAATGCTTTTGGTCATTGTGGTTCCGGGGCTCAGGGAAGGCAGTCGTGAACAGGATACGCTCAGAACCCCCCTGTGGGAGCGGGCTTGCTCGCGAAGAGGCCAGCACATTCAACATCAATGTCGCCTGAACTGACGCCTTCGCGAGCAAGCCCGCTCCCACAGTTTTTTCAGCCAGCAGGCCAGGGGCAGTCGTCGGTGGTGATGACGTTGGCGCCC
Source organism: Pseudomonas sp. GL_091 (assembly GCF_057837725.1). Classification (NCBI taxonomy): domain Bacteria; kingdom Pseudomonadati; phylum Pseudomonadota; class Gammaproteobacteria; order Pseudomonadales; family Pseudomonadaceae; genus Pseudomonas; species Pseudomonas sp. GL_091. The sequence continues at coordinate 1,055,087 of NZ_CM174451.1, forward strand.
GAATCCGGGAGGTGAAAGGTGGTGTACACCACGCCCGGTGCGACCCGTTCGTTGATCTGAAGCATCTGAACCGGGATGCCAGGGGGCAGCGAAATGAATTTATAAAAGTGAGCGAAATTTGAAAGAGTAAATATTTTATTGCGTTATAGGCTTCAAGTTCAGCTGTTTGTAATGGGGCAATAACCTGTTCTGCGGCTGCTGTATGTAAATGCCTTGCGTATTTAAAATTACTCTGGAGATAAGTGGCGATGGACGTATCTGGCAGTCACGGCTTAAGGTTAATACCTATTGATACTGACCAAAAAACTGTGCATAAAAGCGATATTGATAACTTGGCGCGTAGTATAAAAACTGTACTGCAAAGCTCCTCGAAAATGGTTGTGGAGCTCAAGAGTCAGAAGCTTTCTGCTGATGAGAAAATAACTATCATGAGTAGTGCGAAAACTATTCATAAGAACTTGTCTAATTAAATGGTATTGGTCAATGCCTGGAAAAATCAATTGGGGCGGAGCTCTTATGAGCATGCAAGCTTTAAAGCAGACAAATTAAACTCATTGGTCAAAAAAATAGACTCAGCTATCGATAATCTGAAGCTCGCTAAAGATTCTTGTGTAAAAAGTGATCCATTTCTCGATGTGTTGCGTAAAGTAACAATTAAAGGAGAGGATAAAGGCCTTAAACTAGATCAAAATCATAAGGGGGAGTTTGGATGGGTGTTCGATGAGAACAAAGTGAAGCAGTAAAGTAATAAAATCGATATCGAATGCTTGGTGGTGGTTCCCGTGGCCACCAAGCTCTTCGAAATGGATAGCCCTATTACAATGTATTTATCAGGCATGAACATTTATGCCTTTTGCCTTCGGCGACAGTACCTCACTCCTGAGCCGATTCAAATTGACTAGCCTGAATCAAAGTACATGCAATCCCAGTGGGAGCGAGCAGGCTCGCTCCCACAGTTATTCAGCCCGAACTTCCAGGCCTAAGCCTCCCAACCCGCCCCAGTCACCGCCGCCTGCACCAGCGGGTGCAAGTCCGCCCCCTGGTGCTCCGTCTGCCAGGCCAGCAACTCCTTGCGCATGCTGGGCGCCCAGTACATCTGCATATGATTGCGCACGCTGAGCACCGCCTGTTGCTGGTCCGGCTGGCTGGCAAAGTACTGGGCGATCTGGTTGGCCATCTTGATCAGGTTGTCCGTGCTCATCGGCGCACCTCGGCTTTGGTCCCGCGTTCCTGGCGACGAGCGTCAAGCAGGCGCTGTTGTTCGTCGCTGAATTCCTGGAAGCGCTTCTGCCACTCCGAAGGGTGATAAACGCGGCTGACCTCCACGGCGGTGACCTTGTACTCCGGACAGTTGGTGGCCCAGTCGGAGTTGTCGGTGGTGATCACGTTAGCGCCCGATTCCGGGAAGTGGAAGGTGGTGTACACCACGCCCGGGGCGACCCGTTCGGTGATCCGCGCCCGCAGCACGGTCTGCCCGGCGCGGCTGCCGATGCCGACCCAGTCACCTTCGTTGATGCCACGGCTCTCGGCGTCGCTCGGGTGGATTTCCAGGCGGTCTTCGTCATGCCAGGCGACGTTGTCGGTGCGCCGGGTCTGGGCGCCGACGTTGTACTGGCTGAGGATGCGCCCGGTGGTCAGCAGCAGCGGATAGCGACTGTTGACCTTTTCCTCGGTGGGCACGTAGCCGGTGAGCATGAAGCGCCCCTTGCCACGCACGAATTCTTCGATGTGCATGGTCGGTGTGCCGTCCGGTGCCTCGGCGTTGCACGGCCATTGCAGGCTGCCGTGGCGGTCCAGTTCGGTGTAGCTGACGTTGGTGAAAGTCGGCGTCAGGCTGGCGATTTCATCCATGATTTGCGACGGATGTTTGTAATTCATTGGGTAGCCCAGGGCATTGGCCAGGGCCACGGTGCCTTCCCAGTCGGCCTTGCCGCCCAGCGGCTCCATGACCTTGCGCACCCGGGAGATGCGTCGCTCGGCGTTGGTGAAGGTGCCGTCTTTTTCCAGGAACGAGCAGCCCGGCAGGAACACGTGGGCGAACTTGGCGGTTTCGTTGAGGAAAATGTCCTGCACCACTATGCATTCCATGGCCGACAGAGCCGCAGTGACGTGCTGGGTATTGGGGTCGCTCTGGGCGATATCTTCGCCCTGGCAATACAGGCCCTTGAAGCTGCCGCCCAAGGCTGCCTCGAACATGTTGGGGATACGCAGGCCCGGGTCGGGTTGCAGGGTGACGTTCCAGGCCTGTTCGAACTGCGCTCGTACCACCTCGTTGGAGACGTGCCGGTAGCCGGGCAGTTCATGGGGGAAGGAACCCATGTCGCAGGAGCCCTGGACGTTGTTCTGCCCGCGTAGCGGGTTCACGCCCACGCCTTCGCGGCCGATGTTGCCGGTGGCCATGGCCAGGTTGGCAATGCCCATCACCGAAGTACTGCCCTGGCTGTGCTCGGTGACACCCAGGCCGTAGTAGATCGCCGCATTGCCACCGGTGGCATACAGGCGCGCAGCGGCACGGATGTCGGCAGCGGGTACACCGCAGACAGGGCCGAGGGCTTCCGGCGAGTTTTCCGCACGGCTGACGAACTCACTCCAGATCGCGAAATCGCTACCCTCGCAACGGGCGTCGATAAAGGCCTGGTTGAGCAGTCCTTCAGTGACAATCACATGAGCCAAGGCGTTGAGCATGGCGACGTTGGTACCGGGGCGCAGGGCCAGGTGATACTCGGCGCGGGCATGCACCGTATCCACCAGATCAATGCGTCGTGGGTCGATGACGATCAGCCGCGCGCCTTCACGCAGGCGGCGTTTGAGTTGGGAGGCGAACACCGGGTGGGCGTCGCTGGGGTTGGCACCCATCACCAGGATCACGTCGGCCTGCATCACCGAGTCGAAACTCTGGGTGCCGGCGGACTCGCCCAGGGTTTGTTTCAGGCCATAGCCGGTGGGCGAGTGGCAGACCCGCGCACAGGTGTCGACGTTGTTATTACCGAAGGCGGCCCGCACCAGTTTTTGCACCAGGTAGGTTTCTTCGTTGGTGCAACGGCTGGAGGTGATGCCACCAATGGAGTCGCGACCATATTTTTGCTGCAGCCGGCGGAATTCACTGGCGGCGTAGGTCACCGCTTCATCCCAGCTGACTTCCTGCCAGGGGTCGCTGATGTGCTTGCGGATCATCGGCTTGGTGATGCGATCCGGGTGGGTCGCATAGCCCCAGGCAAAGCGCCCTTTGACGCAGGAGTGGCCGTGGTTGGCCTGGCCGTTCTTGTCCGGAACCATGCGTACCAACTGGTCGCCTTTCATCTCGGCACGGAACGAACAGCCCACGCCACAATAGGCGCAAGTGGTGATCACACTGCGTTCGGGCTGCCCCAGTTCGACCACGCTTTTTTCCATCAGCGTCGCGGTAGGGCAGGCCTGCACACAGGCGCCACAGGACACGCATTCCGAGTCGAGGAAGTTATCCCCGCCAGCAGCCGCCACGCGGGATTCGAAGCCGCGCCCGGTAATGGTCAGGGCAAAGGTACCCTGGGTTTCTTCGCAGGCGCGCACGCAGCGGTTGCAGACGATGCACTTGCTCGGGTCGTAGTCGAAATAGGGGTTGGAGGTGTCTTTCACGTCCTCCAAATGGTTCTCGCCTTCATAGCCATAACGCACTTCCCGCAGGCCAACCTGGCCGGCCACGGTTTGTAGCTCGCAGTTGCCGTTGGCCGAGCAGGTCAGGCAGTCCAGCGGGTGGTCGGAGATGTACAGTTCCATGACGTTGCGCCGCAGCGTTGCGAGCTTGGGCGTCTGGGTGTGCACGCTCATGCCTTCGCTGACCGGCGTGGTGCAGGACGCCGGATAACCGCGTATGCCGTCGATCTCCACCAGGCACATGCGGCACGAGCCGAAGGCTTCCAGGCTGTCGGTGGCACAGAGTTTGGGGATGGTGGTGCCCAGCAACGCGGCGGCGCGCATCACCGAGGTGCCTTCGGGCACGCTGATGCTGCGGCCATCGATGTTCAGGGTGACTTGCACCTGGCTGTCGCGGGCCGGAGTACCCAGGTCAATGTCTGTTTTCGGGTCGAAGAGAGTGATCATTGTTCGGCCTCCGAGGCTTGCAGACCGAAGTCAGCGGGGAAGTGCTTGAGGGCGCTGGCCACGGGATAAGACGTCATGCCGCCCAACGCGCACAGCGAACCGTATTGCAGGGTGTCGCACAGGTCCTTGAGGATGATCACCTGCTCATCACGACTGATCTGGTCAGGCGCGGCCAGCAGGCGGTCGATCACCTCGACGCCGCGGGTCGAGCCGATGCGGCAGGGCGTGCATTTGCCACAGGATTCCTCGGCGCAGAACTGCATGGCGAAGCGCGCCATGCGGGCCATGTCCAGGGTGTCGTCAGCCACTACCACACCACCGTGACCGAGCATCGCGCCGATGGCCATAAAGGCTTCGTAATCCAGCGGCGTATCGAACTGCGAAGGCGGAACCCAGGCGCCGAGCGGGCCGCCGACCTGCGCAGCCTTCAGCGGCCGACCACTGGCGGTACCACCGCCGTAGTCTTCCACCAGCTCCCGCAGGGTCAGGCCAAAGGCCCGTTCCACCAGACCGCCGCGACGCACATTGCCCGCCAACTGGAAGGGCATGGTGCCCAAAGAACGGCCCATGCCGTAATCGCGATAGAACTGCGCACCCTTGGCCAGAATCAGCGGCACCGAGGCCAAAGTCAGCACGTTGTGCACCAGCGTCGGCAAGCCGAACAACCCCTTCAACGCCGGAATCGGCGGCTTGGCGCGGACGATCCCGCGCTTGCCTTCGAGGGAGTCCAGCAGCGCGGTTTCTTCACCGCAGATATAAGCACCGGCACCGACGCGCACTTCCATATCGAATGCCTGACCGCTGCCGCCGACATTGGCACCGAGGTAACCGGCATCTCGGGCGATGTTCAACGCTGCACGCAGCGTGGCCACGGCATCCGGATATTCCGAGCGCACATAGATGTAGCCGTAGCTGGCGCCGACGGTAATGCCGGCAATCGCCATGCCTTCGATCAGCAGGAAGGGGTCGCCTTCCATCAACATGCGGTCGGCAAAGGTGCCGGAGTCGCCTTCGTCGGCGTTGCACACGATATATTTCTGCGCCGCCTGAGTGCCGCGCACCGTGCGCCACTTGATACCGGCGGGGAACGCTGCGCCGCCACGGCCACGCAGGCCTGAATCGAACACCGCCGTCGCGGTCTGCTCGCCGCCAATGGCGATGGCCTGGGTCAAACCCTCGAAACCGCCGTGGGCCCGGTAATCCTCCAGGGACAGCGGCCGGGTGATGCCGGCACGGGCGAACAGCAGGCGCTGCTGAGTCTTCAGATAAGGCAGTTCTTCCACCAGCCCCAAGGCCAGCGGATGAGCGGATGGCTCGCCTTGCAGGGCATCAAGCACCGACGGCACATCCGCAGCAGTCAACGGCCCAAAGCCAATACGGCCTTTCGGGCTGTCCACCTCCAGCAACGGTTCCAGCCAATACAGACCACGCGAACTGGTGCGCTGCAACTCCAGCGGCAGATTGCGTTCCCGGGCCTGAGTGATCAGGGCCACTGCCACCTCATCGGCACCCACGGCACGGGCAAGGGAATCACAAGGCAGATAAAGAGTCGGCATCACGCGTCCTCCCGGCAAGCGTCAAGCAGGGCATCCAGACGCTCGGCACTGAGCCGCGCATGCACCCGGCCATCCAGCTCCAGGGCCGGCGAACAGGCGCACGCGCCAAGGCAATACACCGGGCGCAAACTGATGCTGCCGTCGGCGCTGCTGCCGTGATCGTCCAGTTGCAGACGCTCGCGCAACTGCGCGGCAAGCTGCTCGGCACCGCGGCTCTGGCAGGACTCGGCCCGGCACAGCCGAAGGATATGCCGCGCGGGCGGCGCGGTACGGAAGTCATGGTAAAAACTGATCACCCCACGAACCTCGGCCTGGCTCAGGTTGAGGGCATGGGCAATCTCGGGGACGGCGACATCGGGGATGTAACCGATGTGCTCCTGAATATCATGAAGAATGGGCAACAGCGCACCCGGGGTGCCCTTATGGCGCTCCAGCAGACTGTTGACCACAGGCAGGTGCAACATCTCATCAGGCATTCAGCAATCCTCACGGTCACGGACAAACCAGAAGGTCGTCGGTTGTCCGAAAGTGTCGGCTGCGGCATTCACACCACGTCACGGTATCGTGGCATCTACAGACCGTCGGCCAGGGCACCCTGAGCGGGCATCTTGTTGTGCCCGGCGCGGTCTTCGCCGCGCCGCTATAGGGGCATAAAAGCCAGATTGCCACGCGGCCCTTGAATCGGCCGCACCAGAGCGACGTGTTTGGTTCTGTCTACGACCTTGTATTGAGTCTAGAAGAATGAGGCGGGAGGCGCCGTGCCAGAGGGGAGGTTGCTGGAGTTATGCACAGCGGATTGCTTGTGGAGAAGGTGACGATCAAGCCCACCGAAAGCACTCGAAAGCCGGAAATCTCAAAACCGATTCCCCACAACCCCTGTAGAAGCTCGCTCGCGAAAAAACCGAGGCAACCACCGTTCCTGCTGGCGACGTTGACATCGTCATTAGGCTACGACAGCATTGATCCCAATCGCGCCCGATCCTCTGGTGCTGGCTCAGTCCGGCATTACGTTCGGGCCTTCTTGTTTTTGGAACATGGAAGTTGCCTAAGCCAGCCCCTCCGAAGCCTTTCCTAAAGAAATCCCCGGGGCTAATCACAAATCCCACTAAACACACAACCCCCTGTGGGTGCGAGCCTGCTCGCGAAAGCGCCAGCCCAACCAGCACCAATACTGAAGGTGTACCGAAATCACAAACCACTCACCCACTCAGGCCAAATAATGCCTGTCAGCTCACCGCAATCCCTGTGGGAGCGGGCTTGCCCGCGAAAGCGCCAGCCCAGCCAACATAAATGCTGAATCAGCTGCCACCATCACAAGCCACCCACACCCCACAGGCCTCAACCACTAAGTTTCAGCCGTCGCCCCCGCCCGCTTGGATACCGGCGCACAAGTCCGATCCCGCGTCAGCACCTTCACCGCATCATCCACCAACGCCTTACTCATCGAAGTCAGATAATGTGCCACCCAGGCATGACGGTCAGTGTCCCTGGCATAAGCAGCATCTTCAGTGAGTGTCTTAGCCAGGAACAGAAAATCGGAAGCCATGGATAACGCATCGCCGAGAGGAACCCCGCGAGTGACATGAAACAGCGCTTGATCCGCACAGTAAATGGCGGGCGTCAGGCCGATGGTTTTGAGTTCGGATTGTTCAGTCATTGCCCACCTCCGAGGATGGAGAGGCAATGGGGGAGGGTGTTACGCGATTGGGAATTGCGTAGAGGGAAAAGCCAAATTTCAAACGGATTGATACTGCGCATTATCCAACTCCTTGATATGAGGCGCTGCCACGTTCGTTACCACACGAATGGGTGACAGCTGTGCGCAGGGTGGTAAACCGGGAATCAAGATCGGCATAGGGGACGGCCTTGCCGTTCCCCTGCCACACCACCCGGCATGCGGGTCCGCACCGGGCGGTTCGAGAGATTGAGGTCAGGACAGACGCGGCAATCCCAGGCGGTCAAACCAAGCCAGATTCAGCACCCGATTCAACCCAAGACAGCTAGTACGCCACCAGCGGCGGGTGTTTCCCACTGCTCTTTGTGCATCATCCCTATTGGCGCCCAGCGCCTGCAGCTTTGTGAAAGCCGTCGTTCCGCGTTTCCATTGTTTCAGTTGAATAGCCCTTAGTCGGTGCCGTATCCATTCCTCCAGCAAACGCAGGATTTTCGGAGTTTGCGACAGACTGAAGTACGCTTTCCAACCCAACAGATACCGGCGAAGGTCATCGACAACCCGCTGCATACTGCGGCCGCAGTTGCGCCGGGTAAGCTGGCGGATTCGCTGCTTGAACTGCTTCTGTGCTTTGTATGAAACCGCGCGCCTGACTTCGCCTCTTCTGGACCAGAACTCGTAGCCCAGAAACTTGCGGCCAAACGCACTCGCCACTGCACTTTTGCTCTCGTTGACGCTCAAGTGCAGCTTTTCATACAGGCGCCGGAGTAATGCCATTACTCGCTCGCCTGCCTTTTGGCTGCAAACATAAACGTTCGCATCGTCGGCATAGCGCACAAAGCAATGCCCTCGGCGTTCGAGCTCACGATCCACTTCGTCCAGCAGCACGTTCGCCAATAAGGGCGATAACGGGCCGCCTTGCGGCGCCCCGCAACGGCGCTTTTCAACCGCGCCATCCTTCATCGTTCCGGCGTCCAGATAAGCCCGGATCAGCCGGATAACCGGCTGCTCTGCAATCCGTTTGCTTAAACGATCAATCAGAATGTCGTGATCGATTCGATCAAAGAACTTTTCAAGATCCACATCCACCACGATTTGCCGGCCCGAGGATACATAGTGCTGTGCCGCGAGAATCGCGCTGTGAGCATTACGACCCGGACGAAAACCGTAGCTGTGTTCACTGAAGGTAGGATCAAGTAGAGGCTGCAAAACTTGCAGTAGTGCTTGCTGGATAAGGCGGTCGGTGACCGTCGGGATACCCAGCTCGCGTTCGCCGCCGTCGGGTTTTGGGATGACCACTTGGCGTACCGGGCTGGGCCGATACGCCCCTGACAACAATTGTTGGCGAATCCCAGCCCACTCTGTCAGCAAATGTTGAGCTGTCTGATCAATGTCCAGACCGTCGACACCCGCTGCACCTTTATTGGCTTTGACTCGCTTCCACGCTTGTTGCAGGTTTTCTCTCGCAAAGGCGCATTGCAGCAACCCTTGCCCTGCGCTTTCGGTATCACCTTGCGGGCAACATGCCTCGTCGCTGACAGGGAGATTCACGGCTTCACCGCTCTTTCTCCGCATCCGCCCCGCGTTTGGCAGGCATCTGACTTCCGGTCGTGTCGCATCAAGGTGGCCTACTACGCTCTCTCTCGTTCGGCCCTTCGTCTTAAAAAAAAAGACTACTACGGCCTCTGCTGACTTCTCGCTCCGGCTTGCGCCGTCGCCCTTTCAGGCGCTAGGCGAGATCTCCCCAGGTAAGAACGCAATCCTTCACCGCACAACTGCCGAATCTACGTCGTCGCCCTTTTGACCACTAGAGCTTCGCGGTTATTCGCCCGCTCGCCCTGGCCGACTTCGCCTCATATTCGATTTTTGTACATCAGCTCGCGGCTTCGCTCCACGCTTCCTCCCCACACTCGGTCACCCTCATGCAGTTGCGCTTCACTTCGTTTGCTGTGGTCAACTTACGGTGGGACTTGCACCCACAAGATTGCGCCCATGCTGGGCGCACGAAACCGGCACGCCCGAGGGCGTCCCACGCACAGCCGCCATAACTCACGCCGCAGGCATAAAAAAAGCGCCTGATGACGTGATTGGGGCGCTGTTGCGCCTTGAATAACTCGGGTTACCACACCCGGTCGCTGAATTGGCAGCGACGGTGGGAGGGTATCGTGCAGATCGTTTTGCTGCAACCTTCGAGAGCGCTGGGTGATTAGGTGGTAAGTCTTTGGGATATCCACGTGATGACGGCGCGGCGGGGCTCTGGAAAAAGGGCAATGCCATCTGTCCGCGGGTTACATATTTGCGCTTCGGGTCGTTGCGGAATTACCTCATAATCGCGCGCTCCTACCGTTCTGCTTATCGACTAATCTGTAGTCGCTGCCACCAGACCTCAAACAGCCAAGGAGAAAGGCAATGCCAGATAGCTGGAATCAGCGTCAATCGAGTGCATCCACCAAGCATGCCCTCGAACGCCTGCCGGCCACATCTGATTTGCCTGTGACCCTATGAGTCAAGCTGCCTACGTCAATCCAAGCCTGCTCACCTGGTCTCGGGAGCGCGCAGGTCTCTCCACTGAGCAGGTTGCTAAAAAGCTGCCAGTGAAACCTGATCGAGTTCAGGAGTGGGAGGCTGGCGAGGCCAAGCCAACATTCCTTCAGGCTCAAAAGTGGGCGAGTGTCGCTCACATCCCTTTCGGATTCCTGTTTCTACAGCAGCCTCCCGTCGAGCAACTGCCTTTACCTGATCTGCGGACAGTGGGAGGGATTGCTCCTCAACGTCCCACTTTGGAACTGTTGGATACCGTAAGGGATGCCATACGTAAGCAGGACTGGTACCTGGAGTATCTGCAACACCAGGAGCATCAACCGCTGGCATTTGTAGGTCGTTTCAGTAGTCGATCTCAAGTCAGAGAGGTGGTGGACGATATCCGCCGGGTGCTCGGCGTGAACCCTGACATTGCTCGATTGGATTACGAAAAATACAGCCGCGCCTTGATCGAGGCAGCGGAAACGGCTGGCATTTTGGTTATGCGCAGTGGAATTGCTTTGGGGAATACTCACCGCAAACTTGAAGTGAGCGAGTTTCGGGGTTTTGCCATCAGCAATGCCTACGCCCCCGTTGTATTTATCAACAGTTCCGACGCACCGACCGCTAGGCTGTTCACTTTACTTCACGAGCTGGCCCATATCTGGATTGGTAGCAGTGGAGTGTCTGACGGAAGTACCGCAAACGGTCGAGACGAGGAACGTTTTTGCAACGCTGTTGCAGGTGAATTTCTGGCTCCCGAAGCACAATTTCGCGCCCTGTGGAACGCAGATGTTAACTGGGAAGACAATTTAGCTCCGCTAGCCACTCGGTTTCACATCAGTAAATTAGCCATCGGTCGCCGCGCATTGGATCTTGGTTATATAAGCCAAGCGTATTACAGCGCTTACTATCGAATGATCCTCAAGGCTTTCCAGGATGAGAAAGGTGGGGCGGGTGACTATTACCGTAACGCCACCGCGAAAAACAGCCCTCGCCTAAGCAAAGCAGTGCTGACTGAAGCAATGAGTGGCCGGATGCTGCTACGCGAGGCGGGACACTTGCTCGGCGTGCAACCTGCCAAATTAAGGACTCTCGCCAGCAAGATTACGGAATGAATCATTTACTCGACGCTAACACGCTGATCGAAGCGAAGAACCGTTACTACGGGATGGCTATCTGTCCTGGATTCTGGCAATGGTTGTTGCTGAAAAATAAAGCACTGGCTTTAGCCAGTATTGCACCGGTACTGGATGAACTAACAAAAGGGCATGACGATCTGGCGGGTTGGGCGAAGGACAATTCCGATTTCTTTCACTCCACCACCGATCAGGATACGCAACTGGCGTTCGCGCAAATTGCGGGGCTTGTGGCTGGCCAAGCGCCTAAGATGAAAATAGGTGCTATGGAGGAGTTCTTAGCGGGTGCTGACCCTTGGTTAATTGCGAAAGCGATGACTGCAGGGGCCACAGTCGTTACTCATGAGGTACTGAATCGCGACGCTAAACGAAAATTCATCATTCCCAATATTTGTCAGGAGCTCAATGTTCCTTTTTTGAATACGTTTGAGTTGTTGCATAGGCTTGAGGCAAGGTTTGTGTTGCCTGCTTGAAATAAACTACTTGCTCAAATCGTTCGGGGCTTGGAATTTTTAGAGGAGTTAGTGGAAATAGATCTGACCATTTTTCTTCGCTTTTTCTCTGTTTCATTTTTCTCCATACATCGCATATGAGAGGGGGCGGTTCGATAAGTAGCTAGGGATTTTTATGTTTTATTCAGTTGTCCATTACTTTGGTTTATGCAGTATGTGGATAGTCGGAAGTTAATGGGAGCTCTTGCTCTAGTCCGCTCCTTCTACGGGAACTTGGAACAGCGCGTAATTTAAGGACATGTCATGACAGGGACAGCCGATTTGACCTTCCCCAGCTGCAGCAGAAAGTGGCTCAAGCGGATATTTCAGTACTGGTCACCCATCAGCGTTTTAATGATCTTTCTCAGTACTGGCTTTGGGATGCTCAGTCTGTACATTTACACGCTGGCGATCGGCCGTGTAGACATATTCATGTCGACGCTGGACTCGAAATCAGCGTTGCTTGTGTGGATGATCTGCGTAGTGTTCATCATGGTGTTGCAGCTCTGCGTATTGATGACTTGTTCTTGGTTGTTCGCCTCATCGATCTCATTGGTATCTCGGCATCGTCGCAGGACCAGAGTCGTCGGGCTGTGGCTGGTGGTGCCGGTGGTGGTCGGGCTTACCGCTTTCGTCCTGCTTGTGTTTTATTTCAGTGGTCATGTGAACACTGGCGAAGCAATAGCTATCGTGGCGCTAGTCATCGTGGTTACGTTTCTTGGCGTATCGAGAATCCCCACGCTACGGGTACTCATCGCGGCAGGTGCTCCCTTGGGCGCGCGCAGGAAAATATATGTGCCCATCGCAGTCATGCTGGTATTGACGGTGATCTCCGGATCACTTCCCCTCTTACTTATTCTTAACAGCTATGTGGGGCAAGACAATCAGGCTGCAGTAAATTTCGTTGCCGTGTTTTCTATTTGTACTTTGGCACTGAGTCTGGTTCCGGCATTGTTATTTTATTTGCTCAAAGGCGATATTTATCGGAGGGTATTCATCGCCGGGCTGTGCATCCTTGCACTCTTCATGGCATATCTGCTGGCCTCCCGCGGGGCGATGTCGAGCATTACCTACGTCGTGGCCGGGAAGTTGGAAATACGCCAGATGCAGACCACAAGCTTCATTCTCGACGAGCAGGTGAGGCTTGGCGATATAGACTCCCTGCAATGGCATACCAGACTACGTCCCGACACCAGGGTGCAAGTTGAGGCGTATCAGCTGTTTACTTTCGGTGACCTATTGCTGATGTGCCCCACAGCCCTGCGAGGCACATCGCTTCATCGCCTGCCCGTATACACAAAACTATGCCTGATCACGAGCAACAGCAAGGTCAGCCGTATGCCTCCACGGTTGCACTTGGCTATTGGCAGGTCTGCAAAAGACGTATGGACTGAAGCTGTTCGTCGTATGGTTGAATGGCCGCGGGTGCGTGTCCATCTTCTACCTGCTTTGCAACTTACACGTTGATGCAGGATTTGCGCCGCGGCTTGAATGAACAACAAAAAGGGGCGGATTTATTATCATTTTTTAATCGTCCGCCTTCATTCACTGAATGTCCTTCAAATAATCCTTGAGCGCAACGAGCGGTGCATCAATCTGCGCCATCGTCTGGATACCGGCAAATTCACCCGCCAACCTCCGCAACTCCCGCCCCAACGGCTTATCCACACCGCCAATGGCCTCCAGCGCCAACCCCACACACTCATCCACCTTCAACTGAATCGCCTCAACATCCCCCTGCCGCACCAGCAACTCAAACACATCCCGCTGGTAGTCACCCATGACCAAATCATCCCGCAAAATCGGGCTTGAATCTTCCGATTCATAAGCCAGTTTGAGGGAGAAGAGGGCAACGCTTTCCAGCTGCAATTCCATGGAGAGAATCCTTGTGAAATGTTCTGCCGTTGTGGGCTGCATGGAAGAGCAGGATCAAAAGATCGCAGCCTTCGGCAGCTCCTACACAGGACGGTGGGGTGTCAGGTGCTTTTCTGCAGGCGAAAAAAAAAGGCCTTGCAAAGCAAGACCTTTCTTAATTTTGGTGCCCGAGGGGGACTCGAAGAATAGGTTAAGCATTTGATTAATATCTATAAAAGCACATGTACACTTTTTAATATACGGAAAAGTGTAAATTTGAGTGATTTATATCAATGGAACTTGGTGGATTGAAGATTCCAGATTTCGCCTTTCTGATTTCCGACGAGATGCATGTTGTGTGAGTCATTGCTGTCAACAAAGCAATTGGGTTCGGTGGAGTCTGGCCTGCCGCTATAGGCAACTGTCGACCCAAACATGTCAGTCATGACAGGCAGAAAACGACCGAGGCTGTGTAAAAACGGTTTAGAGCAGGTTTGACAGTCAGAACCAGAACGAAAATCGCGTTCCTACACAAATTTCAGGTCCGCTGATACACCAATCATTGGCAGATTTTACGTAGCGACACAGACTTCAAGACAGTGTCTGCGTTTTTACACAGCCTGGACCCAAAGCTGACGGTAGTGACAGGCAGAAGTCGGCTAGGAGCAGTCACTCAGCGCGCTTGCAAAATGGAGGAGGATTCAGTTTCCCATTCAACTGACCTTGCTGCGATACCAGACGGCAGTAGGTTCGTTATCAGCTTGGGATTTTCGTATTTCGAACTGCCGTGATTCGTGCAGCGCATGCCTCCAGCTGCTGCAACCGTAGCGCTTGGGCGTCTGCTCTGGATAGGTACCACCAATCCAGCGGATCGCTGCTTCTAGTCGAGTCCAGCCACCTTCGGCAAGCTTGGTTTCTGCTTCACGTAAACAACGGCATATCCCACTGCCAGGCCAATAGATTGAACCGTCCTCCCTGATACCGTCGATGAGCGCGTCTTCAAATGTTTGGCTCTGTATAAACGAAGCCATTTTAGCTCGTGCCTCAATCATGGTTTTGGCCCAACATTGCAGATTCAGACAATGCCGATTGATGGTTTCGTAGCTTTCCTCCAGAAAACCATCCGCCGCCTGGCAGCCTGATTCAGACCAGAGATCGAAACGCTCAATGAAGTGGTGAACCAGTTTATTGCGCAGGTCAACCAGCTCCTTGAGGGCGGCCTTCGTTGCCTCATAGTGCTCGGCTGGCATTTCCAACTGGTGTCGATAGCTGAACCAGATCTGGTCACCGGAATCGGCTTCCGTCTGTGACTCTTCTTCATTTGGGGGCGGCGGGGACAGAAAGCTTTCAGTCAACATCCCCATCAACGTGCCCATCGTCTTGTTCTGGGCACGTGCGACCTTCTGCTCACGGATGATAGGCAGCCGATCCGCAGGACCGCTCAGCTCACCATGCGCGACAATGGCTTTCAGCTGCCGTTCGTATTGTTGCAAGCGCAACAGACAGCGTCCGAGTTTGCGCTGCACTATATGTTGAATAGCAGGTACATCATCCGAGGGCATGGTAGTGACGTCCTCCATGATTAACGACTCAGGCATAAGTGGTAGGGCTGGAGCGATTCACTGCAATACTCTCGCCCTGCTAGGAGCACGAGCAACGCGTAAATCGGACGCTTTTCAAGCTCAGTGTAGGTTGAGTCAATCCGCTCGGACTTTTTCAACAGAATCGGTCGACAGCTGCCGCTGGCGAGTGACAGCTATGGGGCGAGGCTGTGTAAAAACATTTTACGTTTCTGCGCTATGCGGAATGTAACTGATTGAAACAACAGTGCTTTTTAAAGATTGATGGTAGGAAAAAATCAAAAGGTATTTGTAAAAATTTTGTACAGACCTTGGAAGTTTTCATAGTGGCAACCTAGGCTCTTTGGTAAGGGAAAAGAATTTCTAGGCAGGGGTTGACCACGTATTTTAATGCTGTATTATTTGCCTCCCGCTAACGAGCAGTTTGATGCTGGTTTTGGCTTAAGTGGTTGATTTTATTATTAAAATCAGAAGCTTTTAAGGGTGCTGCTTAAAGGGGTTTGCTATAGAATGCACGCCTCGGTTGAGACGAAAGATCTTAACCAACCGCTCTTTAACAACTGAATCAAGCAATTCGTGTGGGTGCTTGTGGGGTCAGACTGCTAGTCAACAGATTATCAGCATCACAAGTTACTCCGCGAGAAATCAAAGATGTAACCAACGATTGCTGAGCCAAGTTTAGGGTTTTCTCAAAACCCAAAGATGTTTGAACTGAAGAGTTTGATCATGGCTCAGATTGAACGCTGGCGGCAGGCCTAACACATGCAAGTCGAGCGGATGACAGGAGCTTGCTCCTGAATTCAGCGGCGGACGGGTGAGTAATGCCTAGGAATCTGCCTGGTAGTGGGGGACAACGTTTCGAAAGGAACGCTAATACCGCATACGTCCTACGGGAGAAAGCAGGGGACCTTCGGGCCTTGCGCTATCAGATGAGCCTAGGTCGGATTAGCTAGTTGGTGAGGTAATGGCTCACCAAGGCGACGATCCGTAACTGGTCTGAGAGGATGATCAGTCACACTGGAACTGAGACACGGTCCAGACTCCTACGGGAGGCAGCAGTGGGGAATATTGGACAATGGGCGAAAGCCTGATCCAGCCATGCCGCGTGTGTGAAGAAGGTCTTCGGATTGTAAAGCACTTTAAGTTGGGAGGAAGGGCATTAACCTAATACGTTAGTGTTTTGACGTTACCGACAGAATAAGCACCGGCTAACTCTGTGCCAGCAGCCGCGGTAATACAGAGGGTGCAAGCGTTAATCGGAATTACTGGGCGTAAAGCGCGCGTAGGTGGTTCGTTAAGTTGGATGTGAAAGCCCCGGGCTCAACCTGGGAACTGCATTCAAAACTGACGAGCTAGAGTATGGTAGAGGGTGGTGGAATTTCCTGTGTAGCGGTGAAATGCGTAGATATAGGAAGGAACACCAGTGGCGAAGGCGACCACCTGGACTGATACTGACACTGAGGTGCGAAAGCGTGGGGAGCAAACAGGATTAGATACCCTGGTAGTCCACGCCGTAAACGATGTCAACTAGCCGTTGGGAGCCTTGAGCTCTTAGTGGCGCAGCTAACGCATTAAGTTGACCGCCTGGGGAGTACGGCCGCAAGGTTAAAACTCAAATGAATTGACGGGGGCCCGCACAAGCGGTGGAGCATGTGGTTTAATTCGAAGCAACGCGAAGAACCTTACCAGGCCTTGACATCCAATGAACTTTCCAGAGATGGATTGGTGCCTTCGGGAACATTGAGACAGGTGCTGCATGGCTGTCGTCAGCTCGTGTCGTGAGATGTTGGGTTAAGTCCCGTAACGAGCGCAACCCTTGTCCTTAGTTACCAGCACGTAATGGTGGGCACTCTAAGGAGACTGCCGGTGACAAACCGGAGGAAGGTGGGGATGACGTCAAGTCATCATGGCCCTTACGGCCTGGGCTACACACGTGCTACAATGGTCGGTACAGAGGGTTGCCAAGCCGCGAGGTGGAGCTAATCCCACAAAACCGATCGTAGTCCGGATCGCAGTCTGCAACTCGACTGCGTGAAGTCGGAATCGCTAGTAATCGCGAATCAGAATGTCGCGGTGAATACGTTCCCGGGCCTTGTACACACCGCCCGTCACACCATGGGAGTGGGTTGCACCAGAAGTAGCTAGTCTAACCTTCGGGAGGACGGTTACCACGGTGTGATTCATGACTGGGGTGAAGTCGTAACAAGGTAGCCGTAGGGGAACCTGCGGCTGGATCACCTCCTTAATCGACGACTCAGCTGCTCCATAAGTTCCCACACGAATTGCTTGATTCATTGAAGAAGACGAGAGGCCAGCCTTTAAGGTGGTCTGCTTCGTTAGAGTTTAGAAATGAGTATTCCAGCGTGAATATTGATTTCTAGTCTTTGACTAGTTCGTTCTTTAAAAATTTGGGTATGTGATAGAAAGATAGACTGAACGTTACTTTCACTGGTAACGGATCAGGCTAAGGTAAAATTTGTGAGTTGCTCGTTATGAGCAAGAATCGAATTTTCGGCGAATGTCGTCTTCACAGTATAACCAGATTGCTTGGGGTTATATGGTCAAGTGAAGAAGCGCATACGGTGGATGCCTTGGCAGTCAGAGGCGATGAAAGACGTGGTAGCCTGCGAAAAGCTTCGGGGAGTCGGCAAACAGACTTTGATCCGGAGATGTCTGAATGGGGGAACCCAGCCATCATAAGATGGTTATCTTGTACTGAATACATAGGTGCAAGAGGCGAACCAGGGGAACTGAAACATCTAAGTACCCTGAGGAAAAGAAATCAACCGAGATTCCCTTAGTAGTGGCGAGCGAACGGGGACCAGCCCTTAAGTGGCTTTGAGATTAGCGGAACGCTCTGGAAAGTGCGGCCATAGTGGGTGATAGCCCTGTACGCGAAAATCTCTTGGTCATGAAATCGAGTAGGACGGAGCACGAGAAACTTTGTCTGAATATGGGGGGACCATCCTCCAAGGCTAAATACTACTGACTGACCGATAGTGAACTAGTACCGTGAGGGAAAGGCGAAAAGAACCCCGGAGAGGGGAGTGAAATAGATCCTGAAACCGTATGCGTACAAGCAGTGGGAGCCCACTTTGTTGGGTGACTGCGTACCTTTTGTATAATGGGTCAGCGACTTATTTTCAGTGGCGAGCTTAACCGAATAGGGGAGGCGTAGCGAAAGCGAGTCTTAATAGGGCGTCTAGTCGCTGGGAATAGACCCGAAACCGGGCGATCTATCCATGGGCAGGTTGAAGGTTGGGTAACACTAACTGGAGGACCGAACCGACTACCGTTGAAAAGTTAGCGGATGACCTGTGGATCGGAGTGAAAGGCTAATCAAGCTCGGAGATAGCTGGTTCTCCTCGAAAGCTATTTAGGTAGCGCCTCATGTATCACTGTAGGGGGTAGAGCACTGTTTCGGCTAGGGGGTCATCCCGACTTACCAAACCGATGCAAACTCCGAATACCTACAAGTGCCGAGCATGGGAGACACACGGCGGGTGCTAACGTCCGTCGTGAAAAGGGAAACAACCCAGACCGTCAGCTAAGGTCCCAAAGTTATGGTTAAGTGGGAAACGATGTGGGAAGGCTTAGACAGCTAGGAGGTTGGCTTAGAAGCAGCCACCCTTTAAAGAAAGCGTAATAGCTCACTAGTCGAGTCGGCCTGCGCGGAAGATGTAACGGGGCTCAAACCATACACCGAAGCTACGGGTATCACCTTCGGGTGATGCGGTAGAGGAGCGTTCTGTAAGCCTGTGAAGGTGAGTTGAGAAGCTTGCTGGAGGTATCAGAAGTGCGAATGCTGACATGAGTAACGACAATGGGTGTGAAAAACACCCACGCCGAAAGACCAAGGTTTCCTGCGCAACGTTAATCGACGCAGGGTTAGTCGGTCCCTAAGGCGAGGCTGAAAAGCGTAGTCGATGGAAAACAGGTTAATATTCCTGTACTTCTGGTTATTGCGATGGAGGGACGGAGAAGGCTAGGCCAGCTTGGCGTTGGTTGTCCAAGTTTAAGGTGGTAGGCTGAGATCTTAGGTAAATCCGGGATTTCAAGGCCGAGAGCTGATGACGAGTGTTCCTTTGGAACACGAAGTGGTTGATGCCATGCTTCCAAGAAAAGCTTCTAAGCTTCAGGTAACCAGGAACCGTACCCCAAACCGACACAGGTGGTTGGGTAGAGAATACCAAGGCGCTTGAGAGAACTCGGGTGAAGGAACTAGGCAAAATGGCACCGTAACTTCGGGAGAAGGTGCGCCGGTGAGGGTGAAGGACTTGCTCCGTAAGCCCACGCCGGTCGAAGATACCAGGCCGCTGCGACTGTTTATTAAAAACACAGCACTCTGCAAACACGAAAGTGGACGTATAGGGTGTGACGCCTGCCCGGTGCCGGAAGGTTAATTGATGGGGTTAGCTAACGCGAAGCTCTTGATCGAAGCCCCGGTAAACGGCGGCCGTAACTATAACGGTCCTAAGGTAGCGAAATTCCTTGTCGGGTAAGTTCCGACCTGCACGAATGGCGTAACGATGGCGGCGCTGTCTCCACCCGAGACTCAGTGAAATTGAAATCGCTGTGAAGATGCAGTGTATCCGCGGCTAGACGGAAAGACCCCGTGAACCTTTACTATAGCTTTGCACTGGACTTTGAATTTGCTTGTGTAGGATAGGTGGGAGGCTTTGAAGCGTGGACGCCAGTTCGCGTGGAGCCAACCTTGAAATACCACCCTGGCAACTTTGAGGTTCTAACTCAGGTCCGTTATCCGGATCGAGGACAGTGTATGGTGGGTAGTTTGACTGGGGCGGTCTCCTCCTAAAGAGTAACGGAGGAGTACGAAGGTGCGCTCAGACCGGTCGGAAATCGGTCGTAGAGTATAAAGGCAAAAGCGCGCTTGACTGCGAGACAGACACGTCGAGCAGGTACGAAAGTAGGTCTTAGTGATCCGGTGGTTCTGTATGGAAGGGCCATCGCTCAACGGATAAAAGGTACTCCGGGGATAACAGGCTGATACCGCCCAAGAGTTCATATCGACGGCGGTGTTTGGCACCTCGATGTCGGCTCATCACATCCTGGGGCTGAAGCCGGTCCCAAGGGTATGGCTGTTCGCCATTTAAAGTGGTACGCGAGCTGGGTTTAGAACGTCGTGAGACAGTTCGGTCCCTATCTGCCGTGGACGTTTGAGATTTGAGAGGGGCTGCTCCTAGTACGAGAGGACCGGAGTGGACGAACCTCTGGTGTTCCGGTTGTCACGCCAGTGGCATTGCCGGGTAGCTATGTTCGGAAAAGATAACCGCTGAAAGCATCTAAGCGGGAAACTTGCCTCAAGATGAGATCTCACTGGGACCTTGAGTCCCCTGAAGGGCCGTCGAAGACTACGACGTTGATAGGTTGGGTGTGTAAGCGCTGTGAGGCGTTGAGCTAACCAATACTAATTGCCCGTGAGGCTTGACCATATAACACCCAAGCAATTTGCGAACTCGAGAGAGGCCAGATTGCGGTGTGTGAAGACGAAAGAACCGAAAGTTCGAGAAACACACAAATCTATTACATACCCAATTTGCTGAAGCGAGGCCAACCGGCCACGACTCAGTACCCGAATTTCTTGACGACCATAGAGCGTTGGAACCACCTGATCCCATCCCGAACTCAGCAGTGAAACGATGCATCGCCGATGGTAGTGTGGGGTTTCCCCATGTGAGAGTAGGTCATCGTCAAGATTAAATTCCGAAACCCCTATCTGCATCTGCAGGTAGGGGTTTTGTTTGTCCTCGAAAAAAGCATCCTGAGACTGGTACGGAGGTTGACCGTCAACCACGTTAGAGTAGGTCCATGGTGACCATGGAATCAGCCATACGGTAGCCCATCGCTTTGTAACCCGCCTGGCGCTTATCCCACATCCTCAGCAGTGCGACATTACCCCCGTCAACGAAGTCGATCACTCGCACGTCGACCTTATCGGCATGCGATCGATGCAACCGTCCCGCATATTGCTGAAGGATTCCCTTCCATGAGATGGGCATTGCCAGCACCAGCGTGTCCAACGGCGGATGATCGAAGCCTTCACCTACTAGTTTTCCTGTTGCCAACAGCACTCGTGGAGCATCAGGGGGAAGGGACTCAAGCTCATGCATACGGGAAATGCGCTGTTTCTTAGGCACTCGCCCATGAAGCGTGAACAGGTTATGCACGCGCTGCTTCAATTCTAATTCAAGGGCATCCACATGTTCCGTCCGCTCCGTTAGCACTAGAATTTTTCTACCCTCGTTGTACGCCAGCTCAATCTCCGAGACGATTTTGGCTGTCCGCTCAGAGTCGTCGGCTAGACGCCGAAAAATGTCCTGAATCCCAAAGCCGTCGGGGACCACTATTGTTTTGGGCCCTGGCGCGCTTTTGTAAAGGGAGCGCGATGAGATTTCCAAAGCCGCCTTTGGGCATATAGTCCTGGTTTGGAAACAGTCGATCATAGGAGCTGAGCGCCAACTGCCGGGTGCGCTCACAGGCATGACTGATGATTGCGGCACCGAGGCGGCGCGCATCGCAGGCAGGAACATTACGCTCAAAGAAAATCCAGCCATGAGCCCCTTGGCCTGAGCGCGATATTTCCAGCGCCACCGGGACGTTCAGCTCATGGCATGACTGCACAAAAGCTTTGGAATCATCACGCCATTCGGCCTCATCGAAGTCGACCGCCAAAAAATAACAAGTGTCATCAGGGAGTAGGGGGTAGATACCAGCGACCACTTCGCCCGCCAGATGGCGATAGACCACCTCATCGGTCAGCGGAAGCAGCTGGCGGTTACCGCAGTCGCCACATTTAATTCGGGGCTTCTCACAAACGCCAGGCCTCCATTCGTTTGCGCAAGCGGGTGCGTATCCTGATTTGCCTGCCTTGCTTTCCCAGCGGACGGGATAAACGTCCGTCCTGCCACGAAACAAGCTTCGGAATAGGGCAAGCTTTCCTTCAGTATCGAGTTGCTGTGATGGCTCTGCTTGGACAATCGCTATTTTGACTGGCTCAGCAGGCGGGCGCCATTCGATGCCATGAGCATCCAGCAAGGCAACCAATCTTGCATTCTCAGCCCTTAGCTTCGCCACCAGACTAGTGTCTATCACCGCCTTCAGCCTCTACGTCTCAGGTGAAGCCTGTAGCCTCGAGCTACAACCCTCAGTCCATCAGTAAAACATAGAGGTTATCAAACAACAGAGGTTCGGTTCAGGAGCTCAAGGGGTCCGCCCTAGTCCCAATCAAATCGTTGGCTGGCTCAATCTGCCGGTGAGGGATACAGAGCGCGCAGTTGCTGGCATTCGGCTAGCGTGGAAAGTTCCAGGATTTTCCTAGGCGCAGAGTGATCAGGTTTGTAGTCAGCAGGTAGTAGTAGCGCGTCGATTTCGAGTTTGAGTTCATGTGGTCGTTCAAAAACCAAACGAGATGTTTTCTTTGCCATGTCCATGGATTATCTCGGTTCCAGCGTTCAGAAATGGCTGCTTGAATAGTCTTGGCCTGGCGGATGTGACGTTCGCGTGTGGCATGTGCTCCAGTCAGCACCCCAGCCAAGAAGATCTCCATATCGAATGGTTTATTCATACCCGACCACCGATATACGCCGATACCACGTCGATTCGACCATGTCCCAGCTCAAAGCTGATTTGTAAGCGTGCCTCTCGATCAAGGCGTGGATCGAGGCGCCTGCACCTGCCCCCGTTAATGGGTGCTAGGTGATGGGTGATCTGCTCATAGCGTTCGCACGCATAAGCCGCACGCAGTTCGTGGAAGCCTTTGAGGTTGTGCGTATGGAGGATATCTCGGGCGGGTCGGACGATTTCCCGTTGGAAGACGAGGTAGCTTTCGTTCGGTGCCAGCAGGTTGCGGCTGCCGTCGGGCGAGACCTGTTCGGCATACCTCAGCGCTTCGCGAATATGGTCATCCACAGCGATCCAACGAGGCGCGGTTGCGCCGCCGCGGCCACCTTTGGTGCCGTCCTGGATGTTGATCTTGCCGAATTGTTCGGCCTCGCGTTTGAGGCGCGGAAGGTCGGCCAAAATGGCCTCGCGCAGGCGCATGCCGGTGGCTCGCGCCAACTGAGCGATGGCCGCCGCGCGCGGCATTTGGTGTGCGCAAAGTACCTCGACGATCCGCTTCACGTGTTCGCGGTCTTGGCCCTGCGGCACCGAGCAACGAACGCTGGTGCGCTGCATTCCTAGTGCCTTGCTCGGGCTCGGTACTTTCACATTCAGATCACCGCGAAGCGCGGCCATGGTTCGGTTCACGCTGGACAATCGGTTTTGCGCGGTGGCGATGGCCAGCTCACCTTGTTCAACTTGCTGCCGCAGATATCTGGCGTAATCGAGCAAAGTCCGCCGAGCAATCTGCCGAGCATCGTTAAACCCTGGCCCATCCTCCGACCGACACCAGCGCACAAACGCCTGCCAGCGATCACTGTACGCTTTGACCGTCCCGTAATGCCCGCCGCCAAACAGATCACGTAGCGCCTGTGGCCCGGCATAACTCAGTTGCCGTCCATAGCCAAAGTTCCGCCCGTCCCGTCTACCGACCAATGCCATGATCAAACTCCTCTCGAAGCCAAACCTTTAAAACTTTCCCCACGTCATCCCGCCATGAATGCTGAGTGTTATCAGGGATCAAGGCCCCTGCGACCTGTGAGGGTTGTCCACTAACGCGGGACTGGCGACTCCTTACGACCGGGAGCTTGGGCATCTCATGATCTGGCCTCCTGAACACTTCCGAGGAAGTGGGCGGGTGGAGGCTGCGCTGGCTGACGAGACCGGCGCCGCGAGATCCTGAGTCGGGTGAAGGCAGTGATTCGATGACCGGGGCATGCCTGACTGTCAGTCAGGTGCAGTCCATTCCCTGGGCTGCGGCACCTTCATCTGCATCGCTGTTGCTGGTGACTTCGGTGTTTGTCACGCCAATTGTCACGAAGGGGAATGCCGCAAAGCCCTGTACGAGTTGGGCTGCAGTAGCGGTTGGAGCGCCCGTCTCTTTCCGGGAGAAAGAGACGGGCGCAGGTTGGCGCACGGGAGTGGCCAAGCGGATTGGTTGCTGCAGGGCAGCTATGAAAGGGGATGAGTTGCCGCAGTGGGCACACTGGTAAAAGTAGGCATCCATCACATCGCTGTGACCGTGCGAGCCGCCGGACGCTAATCACACTTTGGGAGAACCACCACGGTGTGGCGTAGCCTTAAAGGTTCTGGCTACCTGGGTTGCTGTCAACGACAGCACTTGCACGATCTTTTCTACGCTCGCCGATAGACAGGGTCAAGGCTCGACTTTTCGAGAATTCTGCGGCTGCGAATGGCATAAGCCGTCTATGGAAATCCGTGGTTTCTAGAAGACGGTTACACTGATTTTTAGGTTTTTCAAGTGAGGCCCTTCCAAGCAGGGCCCGCGTGGAAGGCAACGCTGTGGAGATTTCACTGGCGTGTTAGCGCTGGAATGCGCCACGCTCATCTTCCAAGGCGCTGATGCCGCCATCGACCGCGTTGACCCCGAGAAGCTCCGAAGACTTGCGCGACAGAAACTGATTAACCCGCGTATCAAACTGATCCCGCAGGCTCGCTGTAATCCCAACCCTGAGCGCATCGAGATAGTCGGCATACCACTGCATCATGATCCGCCGTTGCGTCAGGTAAAGCGCTTGGTTGTACTCGCCAGCGATACCGCCCTCGACGTGCGCGAGTTGGCTTTCGACATGATCCTTCAGCCACCCATGTTCCCGCAGTAGTGTGCTCGCGGTGTGGCGAACGCCATGGCTGACCATCCGCCCTTTATAGCCAATCTTGGCAAACACCAGATTGATCGTGTTCTCGCTGATGACGGGCCGTTTCTCACCACTACCCGGAAACAGGTAGCGGCTGCGCCCAGTGCATTGGTGCAGCTTGATCAGCATCGCGATCAGTTGATGGGGCAGGGGGCTGACATAGTCCCGGCGCATCTTCATGCGTTCAGCTGGTATGGTCCACGTCCCTTCTTCAAAATCGATTTCATCCCACGTCGCATACCGAACCATGCCGGGTCGGCTCGCCGTCAGTATTGCCATCCACGAAGCAATCCTCGACGGCAACCGGCTGGTGGTCTTACTCAGCGCCTGAAGAAATTCCGGCAGCTCGCTTTCACGCAAATGCGGATAGTGCTCAGGGGGAGGCGGCACCAACGCGATGGCATGAAGTTCTGAAGCCGGATTGTGTTCGCACAACCCCCGCGCAATCGCCTGACTGAAAATCTGCTTGAGCCAGGTCCGAGCCTTGTCTGCCACATTGAACGCCCCACGCTTTTCGATGCTGGCCTGCAACTTCGCGCAGTCGGCGCGAGTGATGTGCTCCAGCTGCATCTCGCCGAGTGCCGGTAGCAGATCCTTGTCGAGGTAGTCGCGAATCTTCTTTAGCGTCGCATGGCTGCGGCCGGAGTCGGCCTTGAACTGATACCAGTACTCCGTTGCTCGCCTGAAGGTGTTGAGCCCGGCCTCCCGTTGCTGCTGCTTGTCATCCCGCCGCTTGGCGCCAGGGTTGATGTCGTCCTTGAGCAGCTTCCGGCATTCAGCAGCCCGTTCACGAGTCTCCTGCAAGGAGATGCTCGGATAGACACCAAGCGACACCCGCGCCGGCCGACCAAGGTACGTATAGCGGAAATGCCAGTACTTGCGCCCGTTCGGCTGAACCAAAAGGGCAAGACCCGAACTATCACCCAATGTGTATTGCTTGTCGGTAGGCTTGGACGCTTTGACTTGCAAGGCGGTGAGGGGCATGGCTGTACACCTCCGGTTCTCGAACTGGAATCTGTACAGAAAATGTACCAAAAAGAGGCTGGCTTGCAAGGGACGGGGATGGAACCCCAGAGACCAAAAAGCCCGCAGTTAGCGGGCTCTAGAGGTGTTGCGTAGACGCTGGTAGTCGTCTATGTACTGCAAATGGTGCCCCGAGGGAGACTCGAACTCCCACTCCTTTCGAAAACGGATTTTGAATCCGCCGCGTCTACCAATTCCGCCATCAGGGCTCAATGGCGGCGAAGTATAGAGATGAGATAACCGCTGGTCAATCAGGTACATGGAGAATTTTTGATATTTCCGCTAGACTTCCCGGCCCTGCTAGACGAACCCCATCATGCGCGTTGCTGACTTTACCTTCGAGCTCCCTGATTCGCTGATCGCCCGCCATCCGCTGGCCGAGCGGCGCAATAGTCGCCTGTTGACCCTGGATGGGGTCAGCGGCGCCCTGGCACACCGTCAATTCACTGATTTGCTGGAGCATTTGCGCCCCGGCGACTTGATGGTGTTCAACAATACCCGGGTGATTCCGGCGCGGCTGTTTGGCCAGAAGGCTTCCGGCGGCAAGCTGGAAATCCTGGTGGAACGGGTGCTCGATAGTCATCGCGTGCTGGCCCATGTGCGTTCCAGCAAGTCGCCCAAGCCTGGGTCGAAGATCCTCATCGACGGCGGTGGCGAGGCCGAGATGCTGGCGCGGCACGATGCGTTGTTCGAGCTGGGGTTCACTGAGGAGGTGTTGCCGCTGCTCGACCGCGTCGGGCACATGCCGCTGCCTCCTTATATAGACCGCCCGGACGAAGGCGCCGACCGCGAGCGTTACCAGACCGTCTACGCCGAGCGTTTGGGCGCGGTGGCGGCACCGACGGCGGGGCTGCATTTCGATCAGGTGCTGATGGAGGCGATTGCCGCCAAGGGCGTCGAGACTGCGTTCGTGACCCTGCACGTCGGCGCTGGCACCTTCCAGCCGGTTCGCGTGGAGAAGCTTGAAGACCACCACATGCACAGCGAATGGCTGGAAGTCGGCCAGGACGTGGTCGATGCCGTTGCCGCCTGCCGCGCTCGCGGTGGTCGTGTGGTGGCGGTGGGGACCACCAGCGTGCGTTCTCTGGAAAGCGCCGCCCGCGATGGCGTGCTCAAGCCGTTCAGCGGCGATACCGACATTTTCATCTTCCCGGGCCGGCCGTTTCATGTGGTCGATGCCCTGGTCACCAACTTCCATTTGCCCGAATCCACGCTGTTGATGTTGGTTTCGGCGTTCGCCGGTTATCCCGAAACCATGGCCGCCTACAAGGCTGCCGTGGACAACGGTTACCGCTTTTTCAGCTACGGTGATGCGATGTTCATCACGCGTAATCCTGCGCCGACTGCCCCTAAAGAATCGGGCCCAGAGGAAACAGTATGAGTCGCACCTGTCGTATGTCTTTCGAGCTGCTGGCCACTGATGGCAAGGCTCGTCGCGGTCGTTTGACCTTCCCGCGCGGTACCGTCGAGACCCCGGCCTTCATGCCGGTGGGCACCTACGGCACGGTCAAGGGCATGCTGCCACGGGATATCGAGGCGACTGGCGCTGAAATCATTCTGGGCAACACTTTCCACTTGTGGCTGCGCCCGGGCACGGAAGTGATCAAGAAGCACGGCGACCTGCACGATTTCATGCAGTGGAAAGGCCCGATCCTGACCGACTCCGGCGGTTTCCAGGTGTTCAGCCTGGGCGCCATGCGCAAGATCAAGGAGGAGGGCGTGACCTTCGCCTCCCCGGTCGACGGCGCCAAGGTGTTCATGGGGCCGGAAGAGTCGATGCAGGTCCAGCGTGACCTGGGCTCGGACATCGTGATGATTTTCGACGAATGCACGCCGTACCCGGCTGATGAAGACGTCGCCCGTATTTCCATGGAATTGTCCCTGCGTTGGGCCAAGCGTTCGAAAGAAGCCCATGGCGACAACACGGCGGCGCTGTTCGGCATCGTTCAGGGCGGCATGCACCAGGACCTGCGCATGCGCTCCCTGGAAGGCCTCGACAAGATCGGCTTCGACGGCCTGGCCATTGGCGGCCTGTCGGTGGGCGAGCCCAAGCACGAAATGATCAAGGTGCTGGATTACCTGCCGGGCATGATGCCGGCTGACAAACCTCGTTACCTTATGGGCGTTGGCAAACCGGAAGATCTGGTTGAGGGTGTGCGCCGCGGTGTGGACATGTTCGATTGCGTGATGCCAACCCGTAATGCCCGCAACGGGCACCTGTTCATTGATACCGGCGTGCTGAAGATCCGTAATGCGTTCCATCGCCATGATGATTCGCCGCTCGATCCGACCTGCGATTGCTATACCTGCCAGAACTTCTCCCGCGCTTATCTGCATCACCTGGACAAGTGCGGCGAAATGCTGGGAAGCATGCTCAATACCATCCATAACTTGCGTCATTATCAAGTGCTTATGGCTGGTTTGCGCGAGGCTATTCAACAGGGTACATTGGCCGCCTTTGTCGATGCCTTCTACGCCAAACGCGGGTTACCTGTTCCGCCTTTGGACTGAGTTTTCTGACCCCAAGATTCAACATTTGCAACTGGAGTGCTAAATGAGCTTTTTTATCTCTAATGCCATGGCTGACGCCGCTGCACCTGCTGCTGCCGGCCCAATGGGCGGCGGTTTCGAGTGGATTTTCCTGGTCGGTTTCCTGGTCATCTTCTACCTGATGATCTGGCGTCCACAGGCCAAGCGCGCCAAAGAGCAGAAGAACCTGCTGAGCAGCCTGCAGAAAGGCGACGAAGTTGTGACCACCGGCGGCATCGCCGGCAAGATCACTAAAGTGGCCGACGATTTCGTCGTTCTGGAAGTTTCCGACACTGTCGAAATGAAGTTCCAGAAAGGCGCCATCGCCGCCACGTTGCCAAAAGGCACGCTCAAAGCGATCTGAGTTTCAACTTCATATTCAACCGACGGGGCGCGCAAGGCGCCCCGCGTCATAAACGGGCGGCGTGATGCTGAACAAATATCCTCTGTGGAAATACATTCTGATCCTGGCGGTGCTGGCGGTCGGTCTGATTTATTCCGCTCCCAATCTTTATCCTGATGACCCGGCCATTCAGGTCAGCGGTGCAAGCACTGCGCTGCTGGTCAATCAGGCTGATCTGGACCGTGTAAGCACGGCGCTCAGAGAGTCCGGGATCAACGTCAAGGCTGCCACCCTGGCCGCCAACGGCAAGGGCGGCCTGATTCGCCTGACCAAGGCTGAAGACCAGCTGCCGGCCAAGGACGTTGTACGCAAGGCGCTGGGTGATGACTACGTCGTTGCATTGAACCTGGCACAAACCACCCCGCAATGGCTGCGCAACCTCGCTGCGCACCCGATGAAGCTGGGTCTGGACTTGTCCGGTGGTGTGCACTTCCTGCTGGAAGTGGACATGGACAAAGCCCTTGATGCGCGCCTGAAAGTCTACGAAGGCGACGTCAAGAGCCTGCTGCGTAAAGAGAAACTGCGCTATCGCAGCCTGCCGCAAGTGGGTGGTGCCATCCAGCTGGGCTTCGCTGATGAAGACAGCCGCGAACAGGCCCGTGTACTGATCCGCAAGAACTTCAACGATTTCGACATTGTTCCGGCCGACCTCAATGGTCAACCGGTGCTGCGTCTGGCGATGACCCCGGCCAAGCTGGCGGAAATCCGCGAATACTCCATCAAGCAGAACTTGACCACGGTGCGTAACCGCGTCAACGAGCTGGGTGTTGCCGAACCGATCGTTCAGCGCCAGGGCGCCAACCGCATCGTGGTTGAACTGCCGGGCGTGCAGGACACCGCTGAAGCCAAGCGTATCCTCGGCAAGACGGCCAACCTCGAGTTCCGTCTGGCCGCTGAGCCGGGTGCTTCGAAAGCCACTTCCGAGGAATTCGAGTTCCGTGAGGGCAAGCGTCCTCCTGCGCTGATCGAGCGTGGCCTGATCATCACCGGTGACCAGGTGACTGACGCCAAGGCTGGCTTCGGCGAGCACGGCACGCCGGAAGTGAACATCCGTCTGGACGGTCACGGCGGCGAGCTGATGAGCCGTGCGACCCGTTCGAACGTTGGTCGCAGCATGGCGGTGATCTTCATCGAGCAGCGTCCGATCACCACTTACACCAAGCAGATGGTCAATGGCGTCGAGAAAGACGTGCCGGTTCAGACCTTCAAGGAAGAGAAGAAGATCATCAGCCTGGCGACCATTCAGTCGCCGTTGGGTGCGCAGTTCCGCATCACTGGCCTGAATGGTCAGGGCGAGTCGTCCGAACTGGCGCTGCTGCTGCGTGCCGGTGGTCTGGCTGCACCGATGTACTTCGCTGAAGAACGCACCATTGGCCCAAGCCTGGGTGCCGACAACATCACCAAGGGTATCGATGCATCGCTGTGGGGCATGCTGTTTGTCTCGCTGTTCATCATGGCCATCTACCGCTTCTTCGGCCTCATCGCCACCGTCGCGCTGGCGGTGAACATGGTGATGCTGCTGGCCCTGATGTCGCTGCTGGGTGCAACGCTGACCCTGCCGGGTATCGCCGGTATCGTGTTGACCATGGGTATGGCGGTCGACGCCAACGTGCTGATCTTCTCGCGGATCCGTGAAGAGATCGCCGCCGGCATGACCGTGCAGCGCGCAATCAACGAAGGCTTCGGTCGGGCATTCACCGCGATTCTCGACGCCAACCTGACCACCTTGCTGGTCGGCGGCATCCTCTTTGCCATGGGCACCGGCCCGGTCAAGGGCTTCGCAGTGACCATGTCCCTCGGGATCTTTACCTCGATGTTCACGGCCATCATGGTGACCCGCGCGATGGTCAACCTGATCTTCGGCGGTCGTGACTTCAAGAAGTTGTGGATTTAAGGGGCTGCCATGTTACGTACAATCAACTTCATGGGCGTTCGCAACTTTGCGTTCGGCGTCACATTGTTCCTTACCGCGCTGGCAATGTTCAGTGTCTTCCATAAGGGCATGAACTGGGGCCTGGACTTCACCGGCGGTACGCTCATCGAGCTGACCTACGAGCGTCCGGCCGACGTTACCAAGGTGCGTGAGCAACTGGTGACCGCCGGTTATCACGAAGCCATCGTGCAGAACTTCGGTGCAACCACCGACCTGCTGGTGCGCATGCCTGGCGAAGACCCGCAACTGGGTCACCAGGTAGCCGAAGCCTTGCAGAAGGTCGGCGGCGAGAACCCGGCGACGGTCAAGCGTGTCGAGTTCGTCGGCCCGCAGGTAGGTGAAGAGCTGCGCGACCAGGGCGGCCTCGGCATGCTGATGGCGCTGGGCGGCATCCTGATCTACCTGGCCTTCCGCTTTCAGTGGAAGTTTGCGGTCGGTGCGATCGTGTCCTTGATCCACGACGTCATCGTGACCGTCGGTATCCTGTCGTTCTTCCAGATCACCTTCGACCTGACGGTGCTGGCGGCGGTACTGGCGATCATCGGTTACTCGCTCAACGACACCATCGTGGTATTCGACCGGGTTCGTGAGAACTTCCGTGTACTGCGCAAGGCCACCCTGATCGAGAACATCAACATCTCGACCACGCAAACCCTGCTGCGGACCATGGCGACTTCGATCTCCACTTTGCTGGCGATCGCGGCCCTGTTGTTCTTCGGTGGCGACAACCTGTTCGGCTTCTCCATCGCCCTGTTCATCGGTGTTCTGGCGGGTACTTACTCGTCGATCTACATCGCGAACGTGGTGCTGATCTGGTTGAACCTGAGCACTGAAGACCTGATTCCTCCGGTGAATACCGAGAAGGAAGTCGACGACCGTCCTTGAAGGCAAAGTCTTTAAGCGATGTAGTCCAAAAAAGGCGCGAGTTGAACTCGCGCCTTTTTTTGTGCTCCAAGGCTGGGAGAAGCGCGGACAAGTTCCGCATTTGATGGTCCAGGAGGTTCATGTGAACAAGTCGATGCTGGTTGGTGCTGTACTGGGTGCTGTCGGTGTAACTGCCGGGGGTGCTGTGGCCACCTACAGCCTGGTTAAAAGCGGCCCAGAGTACGCGCAAGTACTCGCCGTTGAGCCGGTCAAGACACAAATCAAGACTCCACGTGAAGTGTGCAAGGATGTAGCGGTCACCCGGCAGGCGCCGGTGAAAGATCAACATCAGATCGCCGGTACGGTGGTCGGTGCATTGGCAGGTGGTTTGCTGGGTAACCAGATCGGTGGCGGCACCGGTAAGAAGATCGCCACGGTCGCGGGTGCTGTCGGTGGCGGTTACGCCGGCAACAAGGTGCAGGAAGGCATGCAAGAGCGTGACACCTACACCACGACCCAGACCCGCTGTAACACGGTTAACGACATCAGTGACAAGGTTGTAGGTTACGACGTGCGGTATTCGCTGGACGGCAAGGAAGGCAAGGTGCGCATGGATCGTGATCCAGGCAACCAGATTCCGGTGGATAAGGAAGGCAAGTTGATCTTGTCGGAGAATCAGGCGGCTCAGTGATCTGCTGACGCTGGATAAAAAAGAAGCACCCTGCGGGGTGCTTTTTTTGTGCCCGCGATTTATGCGCCGCAGCGAGTCCCTTGTAGGAGCGAGCTTGCTCGCGAAGAACCCAAAGGCACCGCGTTAATCCTGAAAGCGCGCGTAATCGTTGGCGACCATCGCGAGCAAGCTCGCTCCTACAGTGGGTATGTGGTGTGTTTCAGATCGATTTCCAGGCATAAAAAAAGCACCCCGAAGGGTGCTTTTTCTGTCGCCGGAAGCTTAGCGCTTCAGCGAAGCCGGCAGGTGCGGCTGGATCGCCGTCAAAACTGCCTTGAAGCATTTGGTGTTGCCTGCAACGACGTGGCCTTTTTCAAGGAAGTCGTGACCGCCGGTGAAGTCGCTCACCAAGCCGCCGGCTTCCTGGATCAGCAGGGCGCCTGCAGCCATGTCCCACTCGGACAGGCCCGACTCCCAGAAGGCGTCGAAACGGCCGGCGGCCACGTAGGCCAGGTCCAGGCTCGCGGAACCTGCGCGGCGGATGCCGGCAGTCTGGCCAACCAGGGCGCGGAACATGCCCAGGTAGTTGTCGAGGTTGTCCATCTGGTCATCACGGAACGGGAAGCCGGTACCCAGCAGGGCGCCGTCCAGGCTGGTGCGACCGCTAACGCGCAGGCGACGACCGTTCAGTTGGGCGCCGCGACCACGGCTGGCGGTGAATTCTTCCTGGCGAACCGGGTCCAGGACAACAGCGTGCTCAAGACGACCGCGGTATTTGCAGGCGATACTGACAGCGAAGTGAGGAATGCCGCGCAGGAAGTTGGTGGTGCCGTCCAGCGGATCGATGATCCACAGGTACTCTTCGCCTTCGATGCCGGTGCCGGCGTGCATGCCGGTTTCTTCACCCATGATCGAGTGATTCGGGTAGGCCTTGCGCAGAGCGTCGATGATTTTCTGTTCGGCGGCGCGATCCACCTCGGATACGTAATCCTTGGCGTCTTTTTCGTCGACCTTGATGGTATCCAGGCGCTCGATGGAGCGGAAGATCAATTCACTGGCGCTGCGGGCGGCGCGCAGCGCGATATTCAGCATGGGCTGCATGGATGTGTCACCTAAGGTTGTTAAAGAAAGCCGGGCATTCTATCAGAAAGTTTCTACAGGAGAAGGACGGCGTTCGCTTTCATGGCTTAACGGTAGGATGAGCTGTAAGATTCTGCTCCCGATTATTGTGTTCGAGAGCGCCTCCCTTGCTGCAAAACATTCGTGTCGTCCTGGTCAATACCAGCCATCCAGGCAATATCGGCGGGGCTGCGCGTGCCATGAAGAACATGGGGCTGTCGCGGCTGGTGCTGGTCGAGCCTCGTCTGTTCCCGCATCACGAGGCCGATGCCCGTGCCTCCGGTGCCGGAGACATCCTTGAAAACGCGCAAGTCGTCGCCACCTTGGAAGATGCCCTGGTCGGCTGCAACCTGGTGCTTGGCACCAGTGCCCGCGACCGGCGCATTCCCTGGCCGCTGCTCGATCCCCGCGAATGCGGAACCAAGGTGGTCGAGGAAGCCGGGCAGGGCGCGGAGATCGCCCTGGTGTTCGGTCGTGAAGACTCCGGCCTGACCAACGAAGAGCTGCAGCGATGTCATTATCACGTGCACATTCCATCAGACCCTGAGTTCAGTTCGCTGAACCTTGGGGCGGCGGTGCAGGTGTTGGGTTATGAAGTGCGCATGTCCTGGCTGGCGGCCCAAGGTCAGCCGAGCAAGGTCGAGAAGGAAGAAGTGGCTTCGGTCAAAAGCGCTGAGCTTGCGACCATGGACGAGCTGGAACGATTCTATGAGCACCTGGAACAGACCCTGGTGGCCATCGAATTCCTCGATCCGGAAAAGCCGCGGCACTTGATGGCGCGCCTGCGCCGGTTGTACGGACGCAGCTCGGTCAGCCGGGCGGAAATGAATATTTTGCGTGGCATCCTCACGGAAACCCAGAAGGCGGCCCGTGGTGAGCTCCTTAAGCGGAAGGATTAATGATGTTCGAGCGTTTGCGTGAAGATATCCAGAGCGTATTCCACCGAGACCCGGCGGCGCGTAACGCTTTTGAAGTCCTGACCTGCTACCCCGGCATGCATGCCATCTGGATTCACCGTTTGTCGGCGATGCTGTGGCGCGCTGACCTGAAATGGCTGGCGCGGCTGGTATCGAACTTCGGTCGCTGGTTGACCGGGATCGAGATCCATCCGGGTGCCAAGGTCGGTCGTCGCTTCTTCATTGACCATGGCATGGGCATCGTCATCGGTGAAACCGCCGAGATCGGCGATGACGTCACTATTTATCAGGGCGTAACCCTGGGCGGCACCAGCTGGAACAAAGGCAAGCGTCACCCGACCTTGGGTGATGGCGTGGTGGTCGGGGCGGGCGCGAAGGTGCTTGGCCCGTTCACTGTCGGTGCCGGGGCCAAGGTGGGTTCCAATGCTGTCGTGACCAAGGAAGTGCCGCCGGGTGCCACTGTGGTGGGTATTCCGGGGCGGATCATCGTCAAGTCCGATGTCGAGCAGGACGCCAAACGCAAGGCTATGGCCGAGAAGATTGGCTTCGATGCCTACGGCCTCAGCGAAGACATGCCTGACCCGGTGGCGCGCGCCATTGGTCAGCTCCTTGATCATCTGCAGGCGGTCGATGGGCGTCTGGAGGGGATGTGCGGGGCACTGAAGGACCTGGGCAGCAATTACTGTGCGAAAGATCTGCCTGAGCTGCGTGAAGAAGACTTTGCCTGTGTGAAGGACAAGGATCAGAGTCAGGCCAGCTAGACCGAGTTGACCTTATCGCGAGCAGGCTCACTCCTGCATTTGAAATGCTTTCCCCTGTAGGAGCGAGCCTGCTCGCGAAGAACGGTAACTCGGTATTACTGGCTGTTCGCAGCCAGCCTTTGCTATGATGCGCCCGCTCTTTTGCGGGTAAACCTGACTAAAGTACTAGGTCTTATAGTTGACTTAAATACTCGGGAATTGCATACTCGCCTCATTCCGAACTCCGTGGTAATTGTCCATGCGACTGACTACAAAAGGCCGATACGCCGTGACCGCCATGCTCGATCTGGCATTGCACGCGCAGCACGGGCCCGTGTCCTTGGCCGATATCTCCGAGCGCCAAGGCATCTCCCTGTCCTACCTCGAACAGCTTTTCGCCAAATTGCGCCGCAGCAATCTGGTGTCCAGTGTGCGTGGTCCGGGCGGTGGCTACCAATTGTCCCGCGACATGCAGGGCATCCAGGTCGCCCAGGTGATCGATGCGGTGAACGAATCGGTCGATGCAACCAAATGCCAAGGCCAGGGTGATTGCCATTCCGGTGACACTTGCCTGACTCACCACTTGTGGTGCGATCTGAGCCTGCAGATTCACGAATTTCTGAGCGGTATCAGCTTGGCTGATCTTGTGACTCGCCGTGAGGTGCAAGAAGTAGCCCAGCGTCAGGACCAGCGCCGTTGCAACAGCAAGGCGCCACGCCTGGACAAGATTGAAGCGTCCGCCGTCGAATGACAGCCGAAGAGCTAGCGGCACGCCAGCCAGCCTGATTTAGGAGATAGTCCATGAAATTGCCGATTTACCTTGATTACTCTGCGACCACCCCGGTTGATCCGCGTGTTGCGCAAAAAATGAGTGAATGCCTGCTGGTCGACGGAAACTTCGGTAACCCGGCGTCCCGTTCCCACGTGTTCGGCTGGAAAGCCGAAGAGTCCGTCGAAAACGCCCGTCGTCAGGTCGCTGACCTGGTCAACGCCGACCCGCGTGAAATCGTCTGGACCTCCGGCGCCACCGAATCCGACAACCTGGCAATCAAGGGTGCGGCGCATTTCTATGCCACCAAAGGCAAGCACCTGATCACCACCAAGATTGAGCACAAGGCTGTCCTGGACACCATGCGCCAACTGGAGCGTGAAGGTTTCGAAGTGACCTACATCGAGCCTCGTACCGATGGCCTGGTGACCCCTGAGATGATCGAAGCCGAACTGCGCGACGACACCATCCTGGTTTCGGTCATGCACGTGAACAACGAAATCGGCACCATCAACGACATCGCAGCGATCGGCGAACTGCTCCGTTCCAGGGGCATCCTGTTCCACGTCGACGCCGCTCAGTCCACCGGCAAGGTCGACATCGACCTGTCGAAGCTGAAAGTCGACATGATGTCGTTCTCCGCCCACAAGACCTACGGTCCTAAAGGCATCGGCGCCCTGTACGTAAGCCGCAAGCCGCGCGTACGTATCGAAGCGACCATGCACGGTGGCGGTCACGAGCGCGGCATGCGTTCGGGCACCCTGGCGACCCACCAGATCGTCGGCATGGGTGAAGCTTTCCGTGTGGCCAAGGAAGACATGGCTGCCGAAAACGCACGCATCAAGGCGTTGAGCGAGCGTTTCTACAAGCAGGTAGAACACCTGGAGGAGTTGTACGTCAACGGCAGCATGGCCGCCCGCGTTCCGCACAACCTGAACCTGAGCTTCAACTACGTTGAAGGCGAGTCGCTGATCATGGCCCTCAAGGATCTGGCGGTATCGTCCGGTTCGGCCTGCACCTCGGCTTCCCTCGAGCCTTCGTACGTACTGCGCGCCCTGGGCCGCAACGACGAACTGGCACACAGTTCGATCCGTTTCACCTTCGGCCGTTTCACCACCGAAGAAGAAATCGACTACGCCGCGCAGAAAGTTTGCGAGGCCGTTACCAAGCTGCGCGCTTTGTCGCCGCTGTGGGACATGTACAAAGACGGCGTCGATATCTCGAAGATCGAGTGGGCGGCACACTAACGATAGAAGCCGCCGGATACAGGACCTGTAGCAGCGCGGCGATAAACGCAGCGTAACTGCAGGGCCTCAAGAGCGGCCCTGATGAGTGAGGATTGAGAATCATGTCTTACAGCGAAAAGGTCATCGACCACTACGAAAACCCGCGCAACGTCGGCAAGATGGACGCGGAAGATCCTGATGTTGGCACCGGCATGGTCGGCGCTCCGGCGTGCGGCGACGTGATGCGCCTGCAGATCAAGGTCAACGACGCCGGCATCATCGAAGATGCCAAGTTCAAGACTTACGGCTGCGGTTCGGCTATCGCTTCCAGCTCCCTCGCCACCGAGTGGATGAAGGGCAAGACCCTGGACGAAGCAGAAACCATCAAGAACACTCAGCTGGCTGAAGAGCTGGCCCTGCCGCCAGTGAAAATCCACTGCTCGGTACTTGCTGAAGACGCCATCAAGGCGGCTGTTCGCGATTACAAGCAGAAGAAAGGCTTGATCTGATTTTCGAGTTTTGGCGACGAGTAAGGAGTCACCGATGGCTATCAGCATGACAGAAGCGGCTGCTCGACACGTGCGGCGCTCCCTCGACGGGCGCGGCAAAGGTGAAGGGATTCGTCTGGGTGTTCGCACCACGGGCTGTTCCGGCCTTGCCTACGTGCTGGAGTTTGTCGACGAGGTGGTTGCAGAGGACCAGGTGTTCGAAAGTCACGGCGAAAAAGTGATCATCGACCCGAAGAGCCTGGCCTACCTGGACGGCACCGAGCTCGATTTCGTCAAGGAAGGGTTGAACGAAGGCTTCAAGTTCAACAACCCCAATGTACGCGGTGAATGTGGCTGCGGCGAAAGCTTCAACATCTGAGGCTTGTCGTGGGTACTCCTTGTCATTTCGCTTTATTTGAGCTGCAACCGAGTTTCGATCTGGACCTCGATCAGCTGGCTACGCGCTACCGTGAGTTGGCGCGCAGTGTTCATCCGGACCGCTTTGCTGACGCTTCCGAGCGTGAGCAGCGGTTGGCGCTGGAGCAATCCGCGAGCCTCAACGAGGCCTATCAGACGCTCAAGAGTCCACCCAAGCGCGCGCGTTACCTGCTCGCCTTGAATGGTGGCGAGCTGCCGCTGGAGGTCACGGTGCATGATCCGGAATTTCTTCTGCAGCAGATGGAGTTGCGTGAAGAGCTCGAAGACCTGCAGGACAGCGCCGACCTCAATGGCGTTGCCGTCTTCAAGCGTCGCCTGAAGGCTGCCCAGGATGAACTGAACCAAAGCTTCGCAGCTTGCTGGAACGATGCTGCGCACCGTGAACGGGCCGAACGCCTGATGCGGCGCATGCAGTTCCTCGACAAGCTCACCTACGAAGTGCGCCAGTTAGAAGAGCGCCTCGACGATTAACCCAGTGCCGCTCCGGTCGCACGCCTGATATACAGATAAGTCCTGATAACGATGGCCCTACTGCAGATCGCCGAACCCGGCCAAAGTCCTCAACCGCACCAGCGTCGTCTGGCTGTGGGGATCGACTTGGGCACTACCAATTCGCTGGTCGCTGCATTGCGCAGTGGTCTTTCCGAGCCGCTTGCCGACGCAGAAGGGCGGGTTATCCTGCCGTCTGCCGTGCGCTACCACGCTGATCGCGTCGAAGTGGGCGAGTCCGCCAAGCTGGCTGCCGCTACCGATCCCTTGAACACTGTGCTGTCGGTCAAGCGCTTGATGGGTCGTGGTCTGTCCGACGTCAAGCAATTGGGCGACCAACTGCCGTACCGCTTTGTCGATGGCGAGTCGCACATGCCGTTCATCGAGACGATCCAGGGCCCGAAAAGCCCGGTGGAAGTCTCCGCCGATATCCTCAAGGTCCTGCGTCAACGCGCCGAAGCGACCCTGGGTGGTGAATTGGTGGGTGCGGTGATCACTGTTCCGGCCTATTTTGACGACGCTCAGCGTCAAGCCACCAAGGATGCGGCCAAGCTGGCCGGTCTGAACGTGCTGCGCTTGCTCAATGAGCCGACCGCGGCGGCGGTGGCTTACGGTCTGGACCAGCACGCCGAAGGCCTGGTCGCCATTTATGACCTGGGCGGCGGCACCTTCGATATTTCGATTCTGCGCCTGACTGGCGGTGTCTTCGAAGTTTTGGCCACTGGCGGCGACAGCGCCCTGGGTGGCGATGACTTCGATCACGCGATCGCTGGCTGGATCATCGAGAGCGCTGGCCTATCCGCCGACCTCGATCCGGGTGCGCAACGCAACTTGCTGCAAACCGCCTGTGTGGCCAAGGAAGCCCTGACCAATGCTGCGGCCGTTGAAGTGGCCCATGGCAACTGGAAAGCCGAGCTGACCCGCGAAGCCTTCAATGCGCTGATCGAGCCGATGGTCGCTCGCAGCCTGAAAGCCTGCCGCCGTGCGGTGCGTGATTCCGGTATCGAGCTGGAAGACGTGCATGCCGTGGTCATGGTTGGTGGTTCAACTCGCGTTCCTCGCGTTCGTGACGCCGTCGCCGAAGCCTTCGGTCGCCAGCCGTTGACTGAAATCGACCCGGATCAAGTGGTAGCCATCGGTGCTGCGATCCAGGCCGATACCCTGGCCGGTAACAAGCGTGACGGCGGCGAACTGTTGCTGCTAGACGTGATTCCGCTGTCCCTGGGGCTGGAAACCATGGGCGGCCTGATGGAGAAGGTGATTCCGCGCAACACTACCATCCCCGTCGCCCGCGCCCAGGACTTCACCACTTACAAAGACGGCCAGTCGGCCATGGCCATCCACGTATTGCAGGGTGAGCGCGAGCTGATCAGCGACTGCCGCTCCCTGGCGCGCTTCGAGCTGCGCGGCATTCCGGCGATGGTCGCTGGCGCGGCGAAGATTCGCGTGACCTTTCAGGTCGATGCCGACGGTCTGCTCAGCGTTTCCGCCCGGGAACTGGGTTCGGGCGTCGAGGCCAGCATTCAGGTCAAGCCGTCCTACGGCCTGACCGACGGCGAAATCGCCAGAATGCTCAAGGACTCGTTCCAGCACGCCAATGACGACAAGGTTGCCCGCGTACTGCGCGAGCAGCAGGTCGACGCCCAGCGCCTGATCGAAGCGGTGCAGGCCGCTCTGGAGGCGGATGGCGAGCGTTTGCTCGATGCCGAAGAGCGCCTGGTCATCGACATGCAGGTGCAGGAACTGACCGAACTGATGAAAGGTACCGATGGTTACGCCATCGAGCAGCAGACCAAGCGTCTGTCGCAAGTGACCGACGCCTTTGCTGCCCGCCGCCTGGACTCGACGGTGAAAGCCGCGCTGGCGGGGCGCAACCTGAATGAGATTGAGGAATAACGATGCCGCAGGTCATTTTTCTGCCACACGAGAAGTTTTGCCCCGAAGGCATGGTTGTAGAGGCTGAGACCGGTACGTCCATCCTCGAGCTGGCCCATGAGCACCATATCGAGATGGAAAGCGCTTGCGGTGGCGTCTGTGCCTGCACCACCTGCCACTGCATCATCCGCGAGGGTTTCGACTCGCTGGAAGAGGCTGATGAGCTGGAGGAGGACTATCTTGACAAGGCATGGGGGCTGGAAGCTCAATCGCGCCTGGGTTGTCAGGCCAAGGTCGGTAGCGAAGACCTGACCGTCGAAATTCCGAAGTACTCGCTCAACCACGCAGCCGAAGCAGCGCACTGATTCAAGGAATTGTCATGAAACTCAAGTGGACTGATGTGCTGGAGATCGCGATCCAGCTGGCTGAAAGCAAGCCCGACGTGGACCCTATGTCGGTCAACTTCGTCGATCTGCGTAAATGGGTGATGGAATTGCCCGAGTTCGACGACATGCCTGAGCATTGTGGCGAAAAGATCCTGGAGGCCATTCAGGCCCACTGGATTGAAGAACGCCACTGAGCCACGCCGCAGGTTAGGCAATACCCGAGAACCCGCGTATAATTCGCGGGTTTAATTTTTCGTAAATTACCGTTTCTGGAGTTACACCATGGCTGTTCAACGTACTTTCTCCATCATCAAGCCTGACGCCGTTGCTAAAAACGTTATCGGCGAGATCACCACTCGTTTCGAAAAAGCTGGCCTGCGCGTTGTAGCTTCGAAACTGAAGCAACTGTCCAAAGCTGAAGCTGAAGGCTTCTACGCTGAGCACAGCGCTCGTGGTTTCTTCAACGACCTGGTTGCTTTCATGATCTCCGGTCCGGTTGTCGTTCAGGTTCTGGAAGGCGAAAACGCTATCGCTCTGAACCGTGAGCTGATGGGCGCTACCAACCCTAAAGAAGCTGCTGCCGGCACCATCCGTGCTGACTTCGCTGACTCCATCGACGCCAACGCTGTACACGGTTCGGACTCCGAAGCCGCTGCCGCTCGCGAAATCTCGTACTTCTTCGCAGCTACTGAAGTAACCACTCGCTAAGCATTGGCTTAAGAGTGAAGGTGAATCCATGACTACATCGACTGTAAAAATTAACCTGCTGGGTCTGACTCAGCTGGAAATGGAAAAATTCTTCGACTCAATCGGGGAGAAGCGTTTCCGTGCCGGTCAGGTAATGAAATGGATTCACCACTTTGGTGTCGATGATTTCGATGCCATGACGAACGTCAGCAAGGCCTTGCGCGAAAAGCTCAAGGCTGTTGCTGAGGTCCGTGGTCCGGAAGTGGTCAGCGAGGACATCTCCAGCGACGGCACCCGCAAGTGGGTGGTGCGCGTGGCGTCCGGCAGCTGCGTCGAGACCGTGTACATTCCCCAGGGCAAGCGCGGCACCTTGTGCGTTTCGTCCCAGGCAGGCTGTGCCCTGGATTGCAGTTTCTGCTCCACCGGCAAGCAAGGCTTCAATAGCAACCTCACCGCCGCCGAAGTCATCGGCCAGGTGTGGATTGCCAACAAATCCTTTGGCAGCGTCCCGGCAACAGTCGACCGTGCCATCACCAACGTGGTGATGATGGGCATGGGTGAGCCGCTGCTGAACTTCGACAACGTCGTCGCGGCCATGCATTTGATGATGGACGACCTGGGCTACGGCATTTCCAAGCGCCGTGTGACCCTGTCGACCTCCGGCGTGGTGCCGATGATCGATGAGCTCTCCAAGCACATCGACGTCTCCCTGGCGTTGTCCCTGCACGCACCGAATGACGCATTGCGTAACCAATTGGTGCCGATCAACAAGAAGTATCCGCTTAAGATGCTGCTCGAATCGTGCCAGCGCTACATGTCGAATCTCGGCGAAAAGCGCGTGCTGACCATCGAATACACCTTGCTCAAAGACATCAATGACAAGGTCGAGCACGCGGTGGAAATGATCGAGCTGCTGAAGAATATCCCGTGCAAGATCAACCTGATCCCGTTCAACCCGTTCCCGCATTCCGGTTACGAGCGTCCGAGCAATAATGCGATTCGTCGTTTTCAGGATCAGCTTCACCATGCAGGTTTCAATGTCACCGTCCGCACCACCCGTGGTGAAGACATCGACGCCGCATGTGGTCAATTGGTAGGGCAGGTGCTGGACCGCACCCGTCGCAGCGAACGTTATATCGCCGTGCGTGAACTCAACGCCGAAAACGATGTAGCGCAAGACGCCGCGAAATAACCAAGAGAGGAACTCTATGTCCCTGCGCTTTGCGCTGCTTTTGCTGTTGGCCAGCCTGTGTGCTGGCTGCGTGCTTTCGGGCGATTACAACCCGATGAAGACCAGCA
This sequence comes from Pseudomonas sp. GL_091, assembly GCF_057837725.1. Lineage (NCBI taxonomy): Bacteria > Pseudomonadati > Pseudomonadota > Gammaproteobacteria > Pseudomonadales > Pseudomonadaceae > Pseudomonas > Pseudomonas sp. GL_091. The sequence continues at coordinate 1,097,613 of NZ_CM174451.1, forward strand.
AGGGCCGTGATGAAGCGCGTGAGGCCTATGTGCAGCTCGGTATCGGGTATTTGCAACAAGGCATGACCGAGCGCGCCAAGGTTCCGTTGAAGAAAGCGTTGGAGCTCGATGGCTCCGACCCTGATGCCAATGCGGCGCTGGGGCTGGTGTTCCAGGCCGAGATGGAACCTACACTTGCCGACGAGCATTTTCGCAAGGCGCTGTCTTCCCGTCCCGCCGATGCACGAATCCTCAATAACTACGGCAGTTTTCTGTTCGAGCAGAAACGTTACAAGGAAGCCTACGAGCGCTTTGAACAAGCCGCTGCCGATACCCTGTATCCTGAGCGTTCGCGGGTGTTCGAGAACCTGGGCATGACCGCTGCGATGCTCGGTCAGCGCGATCTGGCTCAGCAGCAACTGGAAAAAGCCCTGCGCCTGAACCACCAACAACCACGTGCATTGCTGGAAATGGCTGAGTTGTCTTACGAAGACAGGCATTATGTGCCCGCGCGTGACTATTACGACCGTTTTAGCCAGCTCTCCGAACAAAATGCACGTAGTCTGTTGCTCGGCGTTCGGCTGGCAAAAGTGTTTGATGACCGCGACAAGGCCGCAAGTGCTGGCCTGCAACTTAAAAGACTCTATCCCGGTACGCCGGAATATCAGCAATACCTGTCGGAGCAATGATGAAAGCGGCGCATCCCGAAGTTGTAGCAGCGAATCGCGTAAACCCCGGTGAGACTTTGCGCCAGGCCCGCGAAAGCAATGGCTGGTCGCTGGCCGAAGTGGCCCTCAAGCTCAACCTCACCACCACTTCCTTGAGCAATCTGGAAGCCGGCGCTTTCGACAAGCTGCCCGGGCATACTTTTGCCCGCGGTTACATTCGCGCCTATGCCAAATTGCTCGGCATGGACCAGGCCGTCCTGGTCCAGCAATTCGATCAATCCACCGGTACCGACTCCCAGGGCAGCAATGTTCACAGCCTGGGCCGTATTGAAGAGCCGGTTCGGGTTTCCCACACCATTTTGCGAATCGTCAGCCTGCTGTTGCTGGTCGCGGTGATTGGCGGGGGTTTTGTCTGGTGGCAGGATCAGACCTCGATGCGCACCAAGGACCTGATCGGTCTGGCACCAGAGCACGTAGAAGTCGAAGGCGCCGACGGTACGACACAGATTCACCCGCTGGACGAGCCGGAAGACCAGGCCGTCGTGGAAGGCCAGACCGAAGGCGGAACCGCCCTCGCGCTGCCACAGGCCGACGCTTCGGCTGAAGCACCAGAGCAGGCTCAGGCGACTGCACCAGCCGCCCCGGCAGCGCCGACCACACCAGCCGCACCGGCCCGCACTATCGCGCCTGTTGTCGCAACGCCGGTGACCCCGACAGCTCCGGCCATCCCGGCCCCGGTGGTGACTGCACCTGTAGCCCCGAGCGCTCCGGCTCCTGCGCCAGCGGTAACCGCGCCAGTGGCCGGTCAAGGCCAGGTCAAGGTGCAGTTCACCTCCGATTGCTGGACACAAGTGACCGACGGTAGCGGCAAGGTGCTGTTCAGCGGTCTCAAACGCAAAGGCGACAGCCTGGCAGTCAATGGCAAACCACCGTTTACCGTGCGCCTGGGCTTTGCCCGCGGCGCTCAGGTCAGCTACAACGGCCAGCCGGTTGATGTCGCTCCGTTCACCAGTGGCGAGACTGCTCGCCTGAAATTGGGTCAATAAGTCATGCACGGCGAATCTCCAATCAAACGTCGCGAATCCCGCAAGATCTGGGTCGGTAACGTGCCTGTTGGCGGCGATGCGCCTATCGCTGTGCAGAGCATGACCAACAGCGACACCAACGATGTCGCGGCCACTGTCGCGCAAATCAATCGCCTGGAAGCGGCCGGCGTCGATATCGTGCGGGTCTCCGTGCCGGACATGGACGCTGCCGAAGCCTTCGGCAAGATCAAGCAGCTTGTCAAAGTACCCTTGGTTGCCGATATTCACTTCGACTACCGGATCGCTTTGCGTGTAGCCGAACTGGGTGTCGATTGCCTGCGGATCAACCCGGGCAACATCGGTCGTGAAGACCGCGTGCGTGCGGTGGTGGATGCCGCCCGTGACCGCGGGATCCCGATCCGTATCGGCGTGAACGCCGGTTCCCTGGAAAAAGACCTGCAAAAGAAATATGGCGAGCCGACCCCGGCTGCGCTGGTCGAGTCTGCCTTGCGCCACGTCGAGCACCTTGAGCGCCTGAACTTCCAGGACTTCAAGGTCAGCGTGAAAGCCTCCGACGTGTTCATGGCCGTCGAAGCCTACCGCCTGCTGGCCAAGGAAATCGTCCAGCCGCTGCACCTGGGCATCACTGAAGCCGGTGGTTTGCGTTCCGGCACGGTGAAATCTGCCGTGGGCCTCGGTATGCTGCTCGCCGAAGGGATTGGCGATACTATCCGCATCTCGTTGGCGGCCGACCCGGTCGAGGAAGTGAAAGTCGGCTACGACATTCTCAAATCCCTGCACCTGCGTTCCCGTGGCATCAACTTCATCGCCTGCCCGAGTTGCTCGCGGCAGAACTTCGATGTGGTCAAGACCATGAACGAGCTGGAAGGGCGCCTCGAGGATTTGCTGGTGCCGCTGGATGTCGCGGTTATCGGTTGCGTGGTCAACGGTCCGGGCGAAGCCAAGGAAGCCCATATCGGCTTGACCGGCGGCACGCCGAACCTGATTTACATCGACGGCAAGCCGTCGCAGAAGCTGACGAATGACAATCTGGTGGATGAGCTTGAGCGCTTGATCCGCCAGAAAGCGGCCGAAAAGGTCGAAGCTGACGCTGCCGTTATTGCGCGCGGCTAAGCCTGGCTAAAAAGAGCCGAACGAATTAAGGAATTTAAGTGAGCAAGTCTCTGCAAGCCATTCGTGGCATGAACGACATCCTGCCCGAGCAGACCCCCCTGTGGCGTCATTTCGAAGGCACCGTTTCGCGCCTGCTGGATAACTACGGTTACAAGCAGATCCGCATGCCGATCGTCGAGTTCACCGAGCTGTTCAAGCGTTCCATCGGTGAAGTGACCGACATCGTCGAAAAAGAGATGTACACCTTCGACGATCGCAACGGCGACTCCCTGACCCTGCGCCCTGAAGGCACGGCGGCCTGTGTGCGCGCGGTGCTGGAACACGGCATCACCGGCGGCGGCCAGGTTCAGAAACTCTGGTACATCGGGCCGATGTTCCGCCACGAACGTCCGCAGAAAGGCCGCTATCGCCAGTTCCACCAGATCGGTGTGGAGGTGTTCAACCTCGACGGTCCGGACATCGACGCCGAGCTGATCGTGCTGACCTGGCGCCTGTGGGGCGAACTGGGCATCCGCGATGCGGTCAAACTCGAGCTTAACAGCCTGGGCACCAGCGAATCCCGTGGGCGTTATCGCGAAGCACTTGTTGAGTTCTTGTCGCAACACCTGGACAAGCTGGACGAAGACAGCCAGCGCCGCCTGAAGACCAACCCGTTGCGCGTCCTGGACACCAAAAACGCCGAGACACAGGCGATTCTGGTCGATGCGCCGAAAATGGCCGACTACCTCGACGAGGAATCCCGCGTGCATTTCGAGGGCCTCAAGGCTCGCCTGGACGCCGCCGGCATTCCTTACGTGATCAACCCGAAGCTGGTTCGCGGGCTGGATTACTACAGCAAGACCGTTTTCGAATGGGTCACCGACAAACTCGGCGCCCAGGGCACCGTGTGTGCCGGTGGCCGCTACGACGGCCTGGTGGAGCAGATGGGCGGCAAGCCGACCGCCGGCGTTGGCTTTGCCATGGGCATCGAACGCCTGGTGCTGTTGCTGGAAACCCTGGAGCAGATCCCGCAAGAGATCTCCCGTCAGGTCGACGTCTACCTCTGCGCTTTCGGTGAAGCCGCCGAGCTGGCTGGCCTGACCCTGGCGGAGCGTGTTCGTGATCAGTTGCCCAACCTGCGCCTGCAAGTGAATGCCGGCGCCGGCAGTTTCAAAAGCCAGTTCAAGAAGGCCGACAAGAGCGGCGCGCTGTATGCGCTGATCCTCGGTGACGACGAAATGGCCCAGCAAGTGGTAGGTTTCAAACCCCTGCGTGGCCAGGGCGAACAACAAAGCATTGCCTGGGATGCGCTTGCCGCTCACCTGGCCACCTGCGTCGTGCAGGGTTGAAGCTGTCTAAACAGCCGAATTAGCGATTAAGGAGTATTGGGGTGTCGAGTACCGAAGACGAACATGTGGCGGAATTGAAGGAATGGTGGTCACGCAACGGTAAGCCCCTGGTCACTGGTGGCCTGTTGGCGCTGGTCATCGTGTTCGGCTGGCAGGCGTTCCACAAGTATCAGAGCAATCAGTCGCAAGGCGCCTCGATGCTCTATCAGCAATTGCTCGAAACCACGCTGACGCCTGACGGCAAGCCTGATGCGGCCCGTGTCTCGGACCTGGCCGGCAAGCTCAACAGCGAGTTCGGCGGCAGCGCCTACGCGCAGTACGGCAGCCTGTTCGTGGCCAAGGTGGCGGTCGACAGCGGCAAGCTGGACGACGCAGCCAGCGAGCTCAAAGCCATTGTCGCCAAACCGGCCAACCCGGCGCTGGGCGAAATCGCCCGTCAGCGTCTGGCCCAGGTACTCGGCGCGCAGAACAAGGCCGACGAAGCACTGAAGCTGCTCGAAGGCGATACCGACAAGGCATTCCTGGCCACTCGCGAAGAGCTCAAGGGTGACCTGCTGGTGCAGTTGGGTCGTACCGACGAGGCGAGCGCGGCGTATCAAAAAGCCAAGGCGGCACTGTCGGATGAAGCGGCGGTCGGTGGCCTGCAAATCAAGCTGGACGACCTGGCCAAAGGAGATGCGTGACGTGATTCGTTGGAAACATGCAGCATTGCTGGCTCTGGCCTTGTTGGCCTCGGGTTGCAGCAGCAATAGCAAAAAAGAACTGCCTCCGGCCGAACTGGTCGACTTCAAGGAAGAAGTGGTTCTGCACAAGCAGTGGAGTCGTTCGATCGGTGACGGTCAGGGCGAAACCTACAACATGCTGGTTCCGGCCATCGATGGCGATACCATCTATGCCGCCGACACTACTGGCGTGTTGATGGCGATGGATCGCAACACCGGCGACGTCAAATGGAAGAAAGATCTCGAACTGCCTGTCTCCGGTGCCGTTGGCGTAGGTTACGGTCTGGTTACCATCGGTACGCTCAAGGGTGAAATCGTTGCCCTGGACGCGATCAACGGTGAAGAGAAATGGCGCGCTCGCGTGTCCAGCGAAGTACTGGCACCGCCAGCCAACAACGGTGACGTTGTGGTGGTTCAGACCCAGGACGATCGTCTGATCGGCCTGGATGCCTCCACCGGTAACCGTCGCTGGATCTATGACAGCACGCCTGCGGTACTGACCCTGCGTGGCACCAGTGCGCCGATCGTGACCAACCGCCTCGCGGTGGCTGGCCTGTCGACCGGTAAAGTGGTTGCCGTGAACATCTCCAACGGCGTACCGGTGTGGGAACAGCGCGTAGCGATCCCGCAAGGTCGTTCGGAGCTGGAACGCGTGGTCGATATCGACGGTGGCTTGCTGCTGTCGGGCGAGACGCTGTATGTCGCCAGCTATCAGGGGCGCGTTGCCGCTCTGGACCTGCAAAGCGGCCGTCAGCTCTGGCAGCGTGATGCTTCCAGCTATGCCGGTGTCGCCCAGGGTTTCGGTACCGTTTATGTGAGCCTGTCTTCGGGCACCGTTGAAGGCGTCGACGAGCGTTCCACCACAGCCCTGTGGAGCAACGACTCGCTGGCCCGCCGTCAACTGTCGGCTCCGGAAGTGTTCTCCAGCTACGTTGCAGTCGGTGACCTGGAAGGTTACCTGCACCTGCTGAGTCAGGTGGACGGTCGTTTCGTCGGTCGCGAGCGCATCGACAGCGACGGCCTACGTGCCCGTCCGCTGGTGATGGGTGACACGATTTATGTGTATGGCAACAGCGGCAAACTGGAAGCCCTGACCATTAAGTAAAGGTTTGACTATGCTTGGGGTTAACCCCCCCAGGCTGCTTCACTTGTAGGAGCGAGCTTGCTCGCGATGGACGTCAACGATTACGTTTGCTGTCTGAATAAACGCGGTGTTTTTGCGTTTTTCGCGAGCAAGCTCGCTCCTACAGTGATTGCCCCGAGCACCAGCCGCTGCCTCGCAGCGGCTTTTGTATTTTCTGAAATAACGAAGTGGAGAGCCGCATGGTTCCCGTAATCGCCCTGGTGGGCCGACCAAACGTCGGCAAGTCCACCTTGTTCAACCGCCTGACCAGGACTCGTGACGCCATCGTCGGCGACCTGTCCGGTCTGACCCGTGATCGCCAGTACGGTGAGGCCAAGTGGCAAGGGCGTTCCTACATTCTGATCGACACCGGCGGTATCTCCGGTGACGAGCATGGTATGGACGAAAAGATGGCCGAGCAGTCGCTGCTGGCCATCGAAGAAGCAGATGTCGTTCTGTTCCTGGTAGATGCCAAGGCCGGTTTCACCGCCGCCGACCAGATGATCGCCGAGCATTTGCGCAAACGTAACAAGCGTTCCTTTGTGGTTGCCAACAAGGTCGACAACATCGACCCTGAAATGGCCCGCGCCGAATTCGCTCCGTTGGGCATGGGCCATGCGATTCCGATCGCCGGTGCCCACGGTCGTGGCATCACCCAGATGCTGGAAATCGCCCTGAGTGACTTCCCGAAAGACGACGACGAGCTGGAAGAAGGCGAGGAAGAAGATGTAGCCGAAGGCGAGGAAGCCAAGCGCATTCCTGGCCCAAGCGAAAAAGACGGGATCAAGATCGCGATCATCGGCCGGCCGAACGTCGGCAAGTCGACCCTGGTCAACCGCATGCTCGGGGAAGACCGGGTAATCGTCTACGACCAACCCGGCACCACCCGCGACAGTATCTACATCCCGTTCGAGCGTAACGACGAGAAGTACACGCTGATCGACACTGCCGGTGTGCGCAAGCGCGGCAAGATCCACGAAGAAGTCGAAAAGTTCTCCGTGGTCAAAACCCTGCAAGCGATCAAAGACGCCAACGTGGTGATCTTCGTGATGGACGCCCGCGAAGGCGTGGTGGACCACGACCTCAACCTGCTGGGCTTTGCCCTTGAGGCCGGTCGTGCATTGGTCATCGCGATCAACAAGTGGGACGGCATGACGCCGAGCGAGCGCGACTTCGTCAAGATCGAGTTGCAGCGTCGCCTGTTCTTCGTCGAGTTTGCCGATATTCACTTCATCTCGGCGCTGCACGGCACCGGCGTGGGCAACCTCTACGCGTCCGTACAGAACTCGTTCAAGTCTGCGGTTACCCGCTGGCCAACCAACCGTCTGACCCAGATTCTGGAAGATGCGGTTGGCGAGCACGCGCCACCGATGGTCAACAACCGCCGGATCAAGCTGCGTTATGCCCACCTCGGTGGCGCGAACCCGCCGATCATCGTGATCCACGGTAACCAGATCGAGAAGGTGCCGAAGTCCTACGTACGTTACCTGGAAAACACGTATCGCCGAGTGCTGAAGCTGGTCGGTACGCCGATCCGCATCGAGTTCAAGGGTGGCGAGAACCCGTACGAAGGCAACAAGAACACGCTCACCGACCGTCAGGTCAACAAGAAGCGTCGCTTGATGTCGCACCACAAGAAAGCCGACAAGAAGCGTCGCGACAAGCGCTGATTGCGGTTTTTCCTGTGGGAAGAAGAGGGCGCCGATGGCGCCCTTTTTCATGCCTGCCGTTTGGGCTATCCTCGGACTCCCCCGCGCCGCCGTAGAGCCGGGTGTAGAGCAGGGAACCACCGATGATTACCAGCAAGCTGCCGAATGTCGGCATCACTATCTTCACTCAGATGTCTCAGCTCGCGGCTCAGACCGGCGCGCTCAATTTGTCCCAGGGCTTCCCCGATTTCGATGCCCCGCAGGCCCTGTGCGATGCGGTCGGTCGGCACATCGCCAGTGGCCATAACCAGTATTCGCCAATGACCGGTCTACCCGCCTTGCGTCAGCAGATTGCGGCAAAGATCGCCCGCAGTTACGGCGTCCATGTCGATGCCGACCATGAAGTAACCGTCACGCCGGGTGCTACCCAGGCGATTTTCTGTGCCATTCAGGCGGTTATCCACAGCGGTGACGAAGTCATCGTGTTTGACCCGGCGTACGACAGTTACGAACCTTCGGTGGAGCTGGCCGGCGGTCGTTGCGTGCATGTGCAACTGGGCCTCGACGATTTCAGCATCGACTTCCAGAAGCTCGCCGATGCGTTGAGCCCGCGCACGCGGATGATCATCCTCAACACCCCGCACAACCCCAGTGGCGCATTGATCAGCCGTGCCGAACTCGACCAGTTGGCAGACTTGATCCGCAATCGCGACATCTATGTGATCAGCGACGAAGTCTATGAGCACCTGGTGTACGACGGCGTGCCCCACGTCAGCGTGCTGGCCCATGAGGAGCTGTATCAGCGTGCCTTCGTGGTCAGTTCGTTCGGCAAGACCTACCACGTCACCGGCTGGAAAACCGGCTATGTGGTCGCGCCACCGGCCCTGACGGCGGAATTGCGCAAGGTGCACCAATACGTCAGTTTCTGCGGCGTGACCCCGCTGCAATACGCCCTGGCCGATTACATGGCCGAGCATCCTGAACACGTCGAGGAGTTGCCGGATTTCTATCAGGCCAAGCGCGACTTGTTCTGCGATCTGCTGACGCCGTCGCGTTTCAGTTTCACCCGGGTGACCGGCACCTATTTCCAGTTGGTCGATTACTCGCAGATCCGCCCGGACCTCAATGACGTCGAGATGGCCCTGTGGATGACCCGCGAGCATGGCGTGGCCAGTATCCCGATCTCGGTGTTCTACCAGACGCCACCGGTTGGCCAGCGTCTGGTGCGGCTGTGCTTTGCCAAGCGTGAGGAGACCCTGCGTGAAGCAGCGGAAAAACTATGCGTGATCTGAGTGCATTGCCGAAACTGACCATTGCACTGATCCAGACGTCCCTGGCCTGGCACGACCGCCAGGCCAACCTCGAGCATTTCGAGCCATTGCTGGAACAGGCCCGCGGCGCCGACCTGATCATCTTGCCGGAAATGTTCACCACCGGTTTTTCCATGGAGTCCGAGACCCTCGCGGAAGCGGAAAACGGGCCGACCAGCAAATGGCTGCGGGCTCAGGCTTTGAGGCTCGATGCGGTGATCACCGGCAGCGTCATCGTCCAGGCCGCCGACGGCAGTCATCGCAATCGTCTGCTGTGGGCACGCCCGGATGGCGAGGTGCTGCATTACGACAAGCGTCACCTGTTCCGCATGGCCGGTGAGCATAACCACTACACCCCCGGCGAGCGTCAGGTGCAGTTCGAGCTCAAGGGCTGGCGAGTGCGACCGCTGATTTGCTACGACCTGCGCTTTCCGGTGTGGAGCCGCGATGCCCAGGACACTGATTTGCTGTTGTACACCGCCAACTGGCCAGGTGCGCGGCGCCAGCACTGGAACCGCTTGCTGCCGGCGCGGGCGATCGAGAACCTGTGCTATGTGGCGGCGGTCAATCGCATCGGGACTGATGGCAAGGGCTTTGCCTATACCGGTGACAGCCAGGTGCTGGATTTCCAGGGCGAGACGTTGCTCAGTGCGGGGGAGGCTGACGGGGTGTTCAAGGTGGTGCTGGATGCGGCAGAGCTGGCGGCGTATCGGCAGCGGTTTCCGGCGAATCTGGATGCGGATACTTTCGAATTCACCTGAGATTTTCTCTGCCTGAAGGGGTCATAACAGGCAACACAAAAACAGGCAGGCAAATAAAAAGGCCCCAAGGTTCGCACCTTGAGGCCTTTTGCATTTCAGCGATGGTTACGCCGCTTTCGCTTCCGGCTGGCTCAGCGAACGGTTCAGTGCGCTGAACAGGGCCTTGAAGCTGGCGGTGGTGATGTTTTCATCGATGCCGACGCCATGCACCGCACGTTCGCCGTTCACACGCAGTTCAATGTAGGCCGCAGCCTTGGCATTGGTGCCCGCGCCGATGGCGTGCTCGTTGTAGTCCATGATTTCCACCGGTACCGGCAGGCCGGCCACCAGCGCTTCCAGGGCGCCGTTGCCCTTGCCGCGCCAGTGCAGGTTGGTTTCGCCCTGGCCTTGGCTGGCCACTTCCACTTCAACGGCGCTGTGACCGTTTTCTTCCTGCAGGCGATGGCTGACCAGCGCGTACGGGGTGTTGGCCTGCAAGTACTCGCTGTGCAGCAATGCGTGGATCTGCTGGGCGGTCATTTCCAGGCCGAGGCGGTCGGTTTCACGCTGCACGACCTGGCTGAACTCGATCTGCATGCGACGCGGCAGGCTGATGCCGTATTCCTGTTCCAGGAGGTAGGCGATGCCGCCCTTGCCCGATTGGCTGTTGACGCGGATGACCGCCTCGTAGCTGCGGCCGATGTCGGCCGGGTCGATCGGCAGGTACGGTACTTCCCACAATTCGTTTGGTTTCTGCTGGGCAAAGCCCTTGCGGATCGCATCCTGGTGCGAGCCGGAGAACGCGGTGTGCACCAGGTCGCCGACGTACGGGTGACGCGGGTGCACCTGGATCTGGTTGCACTCTTCGACGACTTTGCGCACGCCGTCGATGTCGGAGAAGTCCAGCTCAGGATGCACGCCCTGGGTGTAGAGGTTCAGGGCCACGGTCACGAGGTCGACGTTACCGGTACGCTCGCCGTTGCCGAACAGGCAGCCTTCGACACGGTCGGCGCCAGCCATCAGGCCCAGTTCGGTGGCGGCAACGCCCGTGCCACGGTCGTTGTGGGTGTGCAGGCTGATGATCACGCTGTCACGACGGTTGATGTGACGGCCGAACCATTCGATCTGGTCGGCATAGATGTTCGGGGTCGCGCATTCCACCGTGGCCGGCAGGTTGAGGATCATCTTGTGCTCGGGCGTCGGGTTCCAGACTTCGATCACCGCGTCGCAGACTTCCTTGGCGAACTCAAGCTCAGTGGCGCTGAAGGTTTCTGGCGAGTATTCGAAGGTCCACTCGGTGTCCGGCTGCATGGCCGCGTATTTGACGAACAGTTTGGCGGCGTTCACGGCGATGGCCTTGACCCCGTCCTTGTCCTGGTTGAAGACAATGCGGCGGAAGGAAGGGGAGGTTGCGTTGTACAGGTGAACGATGGCTTTCTTCGCGCCGCGCAGGGATTCGAAGGTGCGCTCGATCAGGTCTTCACGGCCCTGGGTCAGCACCTGGATGGTGGTGTCGTCCGGGATGTGGTTGCCTTCGATCAGGGTGCGAACGAAGTCGAAGTCGGTTTGCGAGGCGGCCGGGAACGACGCTTCGATTTCCTTCACGCCGACCTGTACCAGGGTTTTCCAGAAGCGCAGCTTCTTGACGGCGTCCATCGGCTCGATCAGCGACTGGTTGCCGTCACGCAGGTCGGAACTGCACCAGATCGGCGCGGCGGTGATGGTTTTCGACGGCCAGGTGCGGTCCGGAATGTCGATGGTCGGGAACGCGCGGTATTTCGAAGACGGGTCTTTGAGCATGCTCATCAGGAAATCCTTATTGTGTGGGCCGAAAAAAGGCGGCCTGCCGGTGGATCAAAAGTTCTTGGAGTAACGCTTGGGACGAGGCACCACGATTCAGCCCGGCAGTCGTGCACTGACGAGGCACAGGCTGCGGTGTTGGCGGAGCTGAATGAGGGTGTGAGAGGTTTTCATGCCTTCAACCCTAACCTTGGGGGGGAAAGATGGCAAGCAGTCGAAAAAAATTGAGAGGAATACTCGTGAGCGGGTATTTATCGAGATTTTATTGCTTCAAATGGTTTCGATCATCTTGTTGGTTGCGCGAGGTTTGAGCGGTGCGCAATTGGTGAGGTGACACTGCCGGACTGCTTTCGGTGTCTGTGATATTGCCATCGCGAGCAGGCTCGCTCCCACATTGGATCGACGTGAATACGGAAAATGTGGGAGCGAGCCTGCTCGCGATGAGGCCAGAGGCCCTATTTGAGGATCAGGGCTGAAACGCACCAATGAAGATAGCCGGATCGACCCGTGCATCGTTCAGGCTGACGTTCCAGTGCATGTGCGGCCCGGTCGCGCGGCCGGTCGCGCCGACTTTGCCGACCACGTCACCACGGGCCAGTGGCTGCCCCACCTTCACGTCGATTTTCGACATGTGGCAGAACATGCTGATAAAGCCCTGGCCGTGGTCGACGAATACCGTGTTGCCATTGAAGAAGTAGTTACCGATCAGGATCACCTTGCCGGCGGCCGGGGTCTTGATTGGCGTACCGCCGGGTACAGCGAAGTCCAGGCCTGAGTGGGGGTTGCGCTCTTCACCATTGAAAAAGCGCCGCACGCCGAACTTGCTCGACAGCGGCCCGTTCACCGGTTTGTCCAGCAGTAGGTTGCTCGGGGTGTTGGGGCTGTACGTGCGGTAGGCAGTAATCTGCTCGGCTAGTTCACGCTCGATGCGCTTGAGATTTTCCGGGTCCGGATTGACCTGTTGGGTGTTTTTCAGGGTGATGCGCTGTTCCGGGTATTTCTTGTCGCCAACCGTAAAACTCAGGTTACGTCCGCCGCTGCTGACCGATTGAGCCCCTGGCTTGACCGTCAGCGGCACGCCGACAATCGCCAGCCAGTTGTTCTGCTCCTTGACCACCAGCACCGGTTTGCCTTGATAAGTGGCTTTTGGCGCCTGGGCGGACGTGCCCAGGTCCACCACCGCAACACCGCCCGGCACCGGTTTGTTCAACAGGCGGGTGATGTAGCTGTCGGCGTGGGCGTTGAAGGTCAGGAGCAGTAACAGCAACGGAGCAAAGAAACGCGGCATGGATCAATCCAGTAAAGAAAGGGTGACAGGCGTCAGGTGATTGTCTTCGACCCGCACTTGCAGTTCACCTTCGCCCAGTTTGGCCTTCAGGCGCTGGCCGGTATGGGTTTGCGCGGCGTTGCGGATCGCGTTGCCGCGCTCGTCCAGCAAGATGCTGTAGCCACGGCCGAGGGTCGCCAGCGGGCTGACCACATGCAGCGTCTGCATCTGGCTGTGCAACTGCAGCCGACGGTTCTTCAGCCCTTCGCGGATCGCCCGCGGCAGGCGTTCGGCCAGGCTGTCGAGGCGCTGGCGAAGCATTGCCAGTTGCCGTCCCGGATGTTGTGCGGCCAAACGGGTTTCCAGGCGGATCAAGCGTTCGCGACGGGTGTTGAGGCTGCGCTCGAACGCGCGGCGCATGCGCATGTCCAGGTCATCCAGGCGTTGCGCTTGCTGGCGCAGGCGCTCGCCGGGATGGCGCAGGCGCCGGGAAATGCCTTCCAGGCGTAGGCGGTCGCGCATCAAGCGGTCGCGCATGCGCATCACCAGTCGTCGGTGCAGGCTTTCGACCCGACGCACCAGGTCGCTGGAGTCCGGTGCCAGCAATTCGGCGGCAGCGGAAGGGGTGGGTGCGCGCACGTCGGCCACGAAGTCGCTGATCGATACGTCGGTTTCATGGCCGACCGCACTGACAATCGGCGTCACGCAAGCGTCTACGGCGCGGGCCACGGCTTCTTCGTTGAAGCACCAGAGGTCTTCCAGTGAACCGCCGCCCCGGGCCAGGATCAGTGCGTCGAACCCGCGAGCATCTGCCAGTTTCAGGGCGCGGACAATCTGCGCTGTGGCTTCGCGGCCCTGTACGGCGGTAGGGATCAGGGTCAACTGCACCTGCGGTGCGCGACGGCGGAACACGCTGATGATGTCGCGGATCACCGCCCCGGTGGGCGAACTGATGATGCCGATGCGTTGTGGGTGCGCCGGCAGCGGCACTTTGCGTTCGGCACTGAACAGCCCTTCGGCGCTGAGCTTTTCCTTGAGTGCATCGAAGGCCAGGCGCAAGGCGCCGTCGCCGGCCGGCTCCACGGTGTCGAGGATCAGTTGATAATCACCGCGCCCCTCGAACAGCGAGACCTTGCCACGGACCTTGACCGCCAGGCCGTCCTTCAAGGCCTGGCGAACCCGTGCCGCGTTTTGTCGGAACAGCGCGCAACGCACCTGGGCGCCGCTGTCCTTGAGGGTGAAATACACGTGGCCGGAAGCCGGGCGGGCGAGGTTGGAGATTTCGCCTTCGACCCAGATGTTGCTGAACACGTCTTCGAGCAACACCCGCGCGCGGCCATTGAGCTGGCTGACAGTCAGGACTTCGCGGTCCAGGCCGAGTCTTGCAAAGGGATCTTTAATCATGGGGCGCAGTTTAAAGGCATTTGCCCGGCAATCTCCATGGCTCAACATAAATCCCTTGTGGAACCGCTTGATGTGGGAGCGGGCTTGCTCGCGAAGACGGTGTGTCAGCCACATTGGTCTGGGGTGTTAGTCCGCTTTCGCGAGCAAGCCCGGTCCCACAAAGGTAGAGTCACCGGCGGGTAATCACGGAAGATATGTGGATGAATGCGTTTGAACTGTTGAACCAGTGGCCCTTCGGCCCGCTGGACTGGCTGGTAATCGGTGCGGGCATCGCCCTGGCCTACATCGTGTTCGGCATCGCCGGTTTTGGCACCGCGCTGGTGGCGGGGCCGATTCTGATTCTGTTCATGCCGCTGTCGAAAATCGTCCCGCTGCTTGTGCTGCTGGATTTTGTTGCGGCGTTCGGCAACTTGTTGCCCTCGCGGCGTGATGTGGCGAAACCGGAACTGCTGCGCTTGCTGCCGTGCATGGCGGTGGGCTGCACCCTGGGCGTGATTTTCCTGCTGAACCTCAAGTCCGACCTGTTGCTGCTGTTGATGGGGCTGTTTATCAGCGCCTATGCAATTTACAGCCTGTGGATCAAGACCCGGCCGACGCAACTGTCCGCCGCATGGGCGCTGCCGATGGGGACGGTGGGCGGAATGTTTGGCGCGTTGTTTGGCAGCGGCGGCTTTCTCTATGCGATCTATTTGAACAGCCGGTTGCCCAAGGAGGCGGCGCGGGCCACCCAGAGTGCGCTGATCAGTTGCAGTACGGTGGTGCGTCTGAGCCTGTTTGCAATCGCCGGTGTGTATGCCGATTTACCGCTGCTGGTGCTGGCGGTTTGTCTGTTGCCGGCGATGGTGCTGGGGCTGTGGTTCGGTCGACGGCTGACCATGAGGTTGTCCCGCGAGGCGTTCGTGCGCCTGGTGACGTGGCTG
The DNA here is from genome assembly GCF_057837725.1 of Pseudomonas sp. GL_091. Lineage (NCBI taxonomy): Bacteria > Pseudomonadati > Pseudomonadota > Gammaproteobacteria > Pseudomonadales > Pseudomonadaceae > Pseudomonas > Pseudomonas sp. GL_091. The sequence continues at coordinate 1,112,682 of NZ_CM174451.1, forward strand.
GTGCTGGCCAGTGGGATTGCGTTGATCGGGCGTTACTTGAGCGTCTGAATATTCAACCTGTGGTGGGGAGTTGGTGTCAGAGAGCTATTTTGTGGCGAGGGAGCTTGTCGGACCGCCGCACCGTCCCGTTCGGCTGCGCAGCAGACGCTTATTCATCCAGACCGGTTTCACTGACAGAAAGGCCAGGGCCGCTTCGCAGCCCAGCGGGAGCAAGCTCCCTCGCCACAGGCAAGCCACACTCCACAATTATTCAGTCGTTGTACTGGCTCAACAACCGCTCCAGCCGTGCACTGAGGCGGCGTTTGATTTCGGTCTCGATGTGCGGGGCGAAATCGTCGATCACGTCTTGCATGATCAACTGTGCGGCGGCGCGCAATTCGCTGTCCAGGTGCAGCAAGTCATCCGGGTTCTTGCTGGCGGCAGGCGCCGGCGTCGCCGTGGTGACGGGTTCAACGATGGAGGCAGGGGTTGTCGGTACGACGGGTGGCGAAGGCTCGCTCACGGCGTCGAACAACATCGGAATCTGTTCCTGATCACCTTCCTCGACCGTGTCGGTAAGCAGGGGCGGTTGCAGGTTGTCATCGCCGAGCAATTGGCGGATCGACTCAAGGTCGTCCAGCAGGTGCGCGGACTGTTGCAGCGGTTTTGGAGTGTCCATTGGCAGGCTCAGAGTCGCTGTAAACGGTGATCTTGCAGAGGATAGCCCTGTTCGCGGTAGAAACGGAAACTCTCCCGCGCGGCCGCTCTGATCGTCGGATCCTCCACCACCACTTCCGCCACTCTGGCGAACCTGTTGGCGAAGGCCGGGACTTTCAGGTCGAGATTGACCAGCAAATCCTGATGCTGACCGCAGTCTTCGCCCAACCCCAAGACAATCAAGCCGTCAGGTTCGCTGTCGGCAGGGCCGTGGGGCACGAAGCTTTCACCCTTGAACGCCCACAGCCGCGCATCGAGATCGTCACGCTGGGCCGCGTCGCTGCAATGTAGGTAGATGCGGTGGCCCATGCGCCAGGCTTTCTCGGTGAGCTTGCAGGCAAAGTCCAGGCGTGCCGAAGGATCGGCGCTGGGCAGGATATAGAAGTCGACTTTGGTCATTGCGGTTCCAGAGCGGCAAGCGGCGTCACCGGAAAGTGACGCCGCCGCCCATCAACGGTTTCAGGCTTTGGCGCGGTCTAGCAGGTATTGGGTCAGCAGGGGAACCGGACGGCCAGTGGCGCCCTTGTCCTTGCCGCCGCTGGTCCAGGCCGTGCCGGCGATGTCCAGGTGCGCCCAGTTCAGGTTCTTGGTGAAACGCGACAGGAAGCAGGCCGCGGTGATGGTGCCGGCTTTCGGGCCGCCAATGTTGGCGATGTCGGCGAACGGGCTGTCCAGCTGTTCCTGGTACTCATCGAACAGCGGCAGTTGCCAGGCGCGGTCGTCGGCAGCCTTGCCGGCGCTCAGCAGTTGGCCGATCAGTTCGTCATTGTTGCCCAGCAGGCCCGACGTGTGGGAACCCAGGGCGACCACGCACGCACCGGTCAGGGTCGCGATGTCGATGACCGCTTGCGGCTTGAAGCGCTCGGAGTAGGTCAGGGCGTCGCACAGCACCAGGCGGCCTTCGGCGTCGGTGTTGAGGATTTCCACGGTCTGGCCGCTCATGGTGGTGACGATGTCGCCAGGGCGCGAAGCATTGCCGCTCGGCATGTTCTCGGCGCAGGCCAGGATGCAGACCAGGTTGATCGGCAGCTTCAGTTCCAGTACGGCACGCAGGGTGCCGAACACGCTGGCGGCGCCGCCCATGTCGTACTTCATTTCATCCATGCCGGCGCCTGGCTTCAGGCTGATACCGCCGGTGTCGAAGGTGATGCCTTTGCCGACCAGTGCGTACGGCTTCTCGGATTTCTTGCCGCCGTTGTATTGCATGACGATCAGGCGCGGAGGCTGGGCGCTGCCCTGGCCGACGGCGTAGAACGAGCCCATGCCCAGGGCCTTGATCTTCTTCTCGTCGAGGACTTCGACTTTCAGGTCCTTGAATTCCTTGCCCAGGTCTTTCGCCTGCTCACCGAGGAAGGTCGGGTGGCAGATGTTCGGCGGCAGGTTACCCAGGTTGCGGGTGAAAGCCATGCCGTTGGCGATGGCGGTGGCGTGAGTCACGGCGCGTTGCACTTCAGCCTGGGCGGCCTTGATGGTCAGCAGGGTGATTTTCTTCAGGGCGCGGGGTTCGGCCTTCTGGCTCTTGAACTGGTCGAAGCTGTACTCGCCGTCCACCAGGGTTTCGGCCAGCAGGCGGGTCTTGCCGTAGCTGTCGCGGCCTTTGACGACCACTTCATCCAGGGCCAGCACAGCGTCGTTGCCGCCCAAACCTTTGAGGGTATTGAGGATGCCGGCGATGATTTTGCGGAACGGGCGGTCACCCAGTTCGTCGTCCTTGCCCACGCCCACCAGCAGCACACGCTCGGCCTTGAGGTTCGGCAGGCTGTGCAGCAACAGGCTCTGGCCAACCTTGCCGGCCAGGTCGCCGCGCTTGAGCACTGCGCTGATCGCGCCGCCGCTCAGTTCGTCGAGTTGTCTGGCAACAGCGCCGAGCTTGCGGCCTTCGCCGACGGAGACCACGAGAGTGGCGGTCTTCAACGTTTCGGGGTTGACGCTTTTTACAACCAGTTCCATGTCCGGGTCCCTGAATTGATGGTTATCACGCATGCGCCCGACACTTTATGTGCGTCGATTGCTTATAAACAGAAAGGCGCCAGGATCGACCGGCGACAAAGGCCGCAGTTTGAACCTCGCTACCGGCGGCTGACAACCCTCGGTTGTACGATTGTAGGAGCAGCCGGTCGACGCTCGATTGCTCGCGAAGAACCCGAGGCCACCGCGGGGTTTCAGGTTCTTCGCGTTATCGTTGGCGACCATCGCTAGCAAGCTGGCTCCTACACGTCCCCGGATGCATTGCGCAGTGACAGGCGCACCCAATCACAGGATAATGCGCCATCTTTTTTCGGCGGCTCTGCCTTGCGGGTTGTCCGATACGTTTGCTTGTTTGGCCGCCTTAGCCTGACAACCCTGGAGTGTCTGGTTTGATCGTCTTCCGTTATCTATCCCGCGAAGTCCTGTTGACCTTGAGCGCCGTCAGCGCCGTGCTGCTGGTCATCATCATGAGCGGTCGCTTCATCAAGTACCTCGCCCAGGCGGCCTCGGGCCTGCTGGATCCGGGGTCGCTGTTCCTGATCATGGGCTTTCGTATGCCGGGCTTCCTCCAGCTGATCCTGCCGCTGGGGCTGTTTCTCGGGATCCTGTTGTCCTACGGGCGCCTGTACCTCGAAAGTGAAATGACCGTACTCTCGGCCACCGGCATGAGCCAGCAACGGCTGGTTTGGATGACAATGTTTCCGGCTACCCTGGTTGCACTCGTCGTGGCGTGGCTGAGCCTGAGCCTGGCGCCACAAGGGGCCAACCAGTTTCAGTTGCTACTGAACAAGCAGGATGCCTTGACCGAATTCGATACCCTGGAGCCAGGGCGTTTCCAGGCCCTGCGAGACGGTACCCGGGTCACCTACACAGAGCGCATGACCGATGACCGCGTCAATCTGGGGGGCGTGTTCATCTCGCAAAAAAACATCAGTTCCAATAACAAGGATCGCGGAATTTCTGTCCTGGTAGCAGAAAAGGGGCGCCAGGAAATTCGCCCGGACGGCAACCGCTACCTGATCCTTGATAACGGCTATCGCTATGACGGTAATCCAGGGCAGGCCGACTACCGGGCGATCAAGTACGACGAGTACGGTGTGTTGCTGCCAAAACCGGACGTCAGCGACGAAGTCACCGATCGTGATGCGATGCCGACCAGTAAGTTGATCGGCAGTGAAGACATTCGCCTGCGCGCCGAGTTGCAATGGCGCATGTCACTGCCATTGCTGGTGTTCATCGTGACCTTGATGGCGGTGCCGCTGTCGCGGGTCAACCCGCGCCAGGGCCGGTTCCTCAAATTGCTGCCGGCGATTCTTCTTTATATGGCCTACCTGACCATTCTGATTGCCGCCCGCGGTGCCCTCGACAAGGGCAAGATCCCCGCGGTGCTGGGCTTGTGGTGGGTGCACGGAATTTTCCTGGCCATTGGCCTGGGCTTGCTTTACTGGGAGCCTCTGCGTTTGAAGAGGGCGAGTCGCCGCAGCGCGCTGGAGGTGGCCCGTGGTTAAGCTGGATCGCTACATTGGTAGCAGTGTGTTGATTGCGATTCTGGCGGTGCTCGGGATCATTCTTGGTCTGGCGACACTGTTTGCCTTCATCGACGAGATGAGTGAAGTCACCGATACCTACACCCTGGTCGATGTTCTGAGTTATGTGACGCTGACTGCGCCGCGCCGGATGTACGAAATGATGCCGATGGCCGCGCTGATCGGTTGCCTGATCGGTCTGGGCAGCCTGGCCAGCAACAGTGAGCTGACCATCATGCGCGCGGCCGGTGTGTCGATCGGCCGGATCGTCTGGGCGGTCATGAAACCGATGCTGGTATTGATGCTCGCCGGTGTGTTGGTCGGCGAGTACATCGCGCCGCCTGCCGAAACCACCGCACAGGCCAATCGCTCGCTGGCCCAGGGCAGCGGTGATGCACAAAGCGCCAAGCACGGCTTGTGGCACCGCCAGGGCGATGAATTCATTCACGTCAACTCGGTACAACCCAACGGCATCCTGTATGGCGTGACCCGTTATCGCTTCGACAACGAACGGCACATGCTGTCGGCGAGCTTCGCCAAGCGTGCCGAGTTCGACACCGATCACTGGCAGTTGACGGACGTCACGACCACGCTGTTCCACGAGCGCAGCACCGAAGTGGTTTCGACCCCGATCGAGCGTTGGGAAGTCGCATTGAGTCCGCAGTTGCTGAACACCGTGGTCATGGTGCCGGAGTCGCTGTCGATCAGCGGCCTGTGGGGTTACATCCACTATCTGGCAGACCAGGGGCTGAACAATGGCCGCTACTGGCTGGCATTTTGGGTCAAGGTGTTGCAGCCGTTGGTCACTGCCGCGTTGGTGTTGATGGCCATTTCCTTCATTTTCGGTCCATTGCGTTCGGTAACTCTCGGCCAGCGTGTATTCACCGGTGTGCTGGTGGGCTTCACCTTCCGTATCGTCCAGGATTTGCTGGGGCCTTCCAGCCTGGTATTCGGCTTCCCGCCGTTGCTTTCGGTGCTGCTGCCGGCGGGTATTTGTGCCTTGGCGGGGCTCTGGTTGTTGCGTCGAGCAGGTTGATGGCGGGCATTTTCCGACCGCTTTGACGATTTAGAACGCCCCGGTCGCAAGACCGGGGCGTTTTTGTAGGCACCGTCTGACCTGCGAACGTGACGCTTGCGCCGTGGATCAGGTACAATTCCCGGCTATTTTTCGGCGGGCCATGCCTGCAGCCTTTTTGAGTGTTGATCCGTGAGTGATTTGAGTCATATCCGCAATTTCTCCATCATCGCCCACATTGACCATGGCAAGTCGACGCTGGCCGATCGCTTCATCCAGATGTGTGGCGGCCTCGCCGAGCGCGAAATGGAAGCCCAGGTCCTGGACTCCATGGACCTCGAGCGTGAACGCGGGATCACCATCAAGGCGCACAGCGTTACCCTGTATTACAAGGCTCGCGACGGTATCAACTACCAGCTGAACTTCATTGATACCCCCGGCCACGTCGACTTCACCTATGAGGTGAGCCGTTCGCTGGCCGCCTGTGAAGGCGCGCTGCTGGTGGTCGATGCCGGTCAGGGCGTGGAAGCGCAGTCGGTTGCCAACTGCTACACGGCGATCGAGCAGGGCCTGGAAGTGATGCCGGTGCTGAACAAGATCGACCTGCCACAGGCCGATCCGGACCGCGTCAGGGAAGAAATCGAAAAAATCATCGGCATCGATGCCACCGACGCGGTCACTTGCTCTGCCAAGACCGGTCTGGGCGTCGACGAAGTGCTCGAGCGCCTGGTCGCCACCATTCCTGCACCAACCGGCAACTACGAAGATCCGCTGCAAGCGTTGATCATCGACTCCTGGTTCGACAACTACCTGGGCGTTGTTTCCTTGGTACGCGTGCGCCACGGTCGTGTGAAGAAGGGCGACAAGATCCTGGTCAAGTCCACCGGCAAGATCCACCTGGTGGACAGCGTCGGTGTATTCAACCCGAAGCACACCCCTACCGCTGACCTCAAGGCCGGTGAAGTGGGCTTCATCATCGCCAGCATCAAGGACATTCACGGTGCGCCAGTGGGCGACACCCTGACCTTGAGCTCGACGCCGGACGTTGATGTACTGCCAGGCTTCAAACGTATTCAACCGCAGGTTTACGCCGGTCTGTTCCCGGTCAGCTCCGACGACTTCGAAGACTTCCGCGAGGCGCTGCAAAAGCTCACCCTGAACGATTCGTCGCTGCAATACACACCGGAAAGCTCCGACGCACTGGGCTTCGGCTTCCGTTGCGGCTTCCTCGGCATGCTGCACATGGAAATCATCCAGGAGCGCCTGGAGCGCGAGTACAACCTGGACCTGATCACCACGGCGCCGACGGTAATCTTCGAACTGCTGCTCAAGACCGGCGAGACGATCTACGTCGATAACCCGTCGAAGCTGCCGGATCTGTCTGCCATCGAGGACATGCGCGAGCCGATCGTGCGCGCCAATATTCTTGTGCCGCAGGAGCACCTGGGCAACGTCATTACCCTGTGCATCGAAAAACGTGGTGTACAGGTCGACATGCTGTTCCTCGGTTCGCAGGTACAAGTGACCTACGACCTGCCGATGAACGAAGTGGTGCTGGACTTCTTCGACCGCCTGAAATCCACCAGCCGCGGCTATGCTTCGCTGGACTACCATTTCGATCGTTATCAATCGGCTAGTCTGGTGAAGCTGGACGTGCTGATCAACGGTGACAAGGTCGATGCCCTGGCGCTGATCGTGCACCGTGACAACTCGCACTACAAAGGTCGCCAGCTGACCGAGAAGATGAAGGAACTGATTCCGCGGCAGATGTTCGACGTGGCAATCCAGGCCGCCATTGGCGGGCAGATTGTGGCGCGGACAACCGTCAAGGCGCTCAGAAAGAACGTATTGGCCAAATGCTACGGTGGTGACGTCAGCCGTAAGAAAAAGCTGCTGGAAAAGCAAAAGGCCGGTAAGAAACGCATGAAGCAAGTCGGCAACGTGGAAATTCCACAGGAAGCCTTCCTTGCAGTGCTCAGGTTGGATAGTTAGGTCCTATGTCACTAAATTTCCCGCTGTTGCTGGTCATCGCCGTGTTCGTCTGCGGCCTGTTGGCGTTGCTCGATCTGTTGGTCCTGGCCCCGCGCCGGCGTGCCGCCATCGCCTCCTATCAGGGCAGCGTCAGCCAGCCTGACATGGTCGTGGTCGAGAAGCTGAACAAAGAGCCGCTGCTGGTTGAATACGGCAAGTCGTTCTTCCCGGTGTTGTTCATCGTGCTGGTGCTGCGTTCGTTCCTGGTGGAACCGTTCCAAATTCCTTCCGGTTCGATGAAGCCAACCCTGGATGTCGGCGACTTCATCCTGGTGAGCAAGTTTTCCTACGGGATCCGCTTGCCGGTGATCGACAAGAAAGTCATCGAAGTCGGTGATCCGCAGCGCGGCGATGTCATGGTGTTCCGCTACCCGAGCGATCCGAACGTCAACTACATCAAGCGTGTGGTTGGTTTACCGGGCGACACGGTTCGTTACACCGCCGACAAGCGTCTGTTCGTCAACGGTCAATCGATTGCCGAGCAACTGGTCGGCGCCGAGCCGGGCACGCTGGGCAGCGCTGAGCTCTACAAGGAAAAACTCGGTGCGGCCGAGCACATGATCCGCAAGGAAATGAGCCGCTACCGCGCAATGCCGGACCATTCGTGGACCGTGCCGGTCGGGCACTACTTCATGATGGGCGACAACCGCGATAACTCGAACGACAGTCGCTACTGGGATGATCCGAACATTCCCAAGGATCTGCTGGGCATGGTTCCCGACAAGAATATCGTCGGCAAGGCCTTCGCGGTCTGGATGAGCTGGCCGGAACCCAAACTCAGCCACCTGCCGAATTTCTCGCGGGTTGGCCTGATCAAGTAATCAAACACGGCGCTGTTGAACACAGCGCCGAATGCATTTCTGGAACCGGCAGATTCGGGGGCCAGAGGCATGAAAACAATGATATTCAGGACGTTATTTTTGAACACAGCGTTAATTGTCCCAAGCCTGCGCCGCCTCACGGCAATGGCGGTGGAATCCAGCCACGAACTCAGCGTGGGTAAACCGTGAGCGTCTCCTTAAGCCGTCTAGAGCGTCAGCTCGGCTACACCTTCAAGGATCAGGAACTGATGGTCCTGGCCCTGACTCACCGCAGTTTTGCCGGGCGTAACAACGAACGCCTGGAATTCCTCGGTGACGCCATTCTCAACTTCGTCGCCGGCGAGGCTCTGTTCGAGCGTTTCCCGCTGGCCCGCGAAGGCCAGTTGTCGCGTTTGCGCGCGCGTCTGGTGAAAGGTGAGACCCTGGCCGTACTGGCCCGTGGTTTCGATCTGGGCGAATACCTGCGCCTGGGCTCGGGCGAGCTGAAAAGCGGCGGTTTCCGTCGCGAGTCGATTCTGGCCGATGCCCTCGAAGCGTTGATCGGTGCTATCTACCTCGATGCCGGCATGGAAATGGCCCGCGAGCGTGTGCTCGCCTGGCTGGCCGGCGAGTTCGAAGGCCTGACACTGGTCGACACCAACAAAGATCCAAAGACCCGCCTGCAAGAGTTCCTGCAGTCCCGTGGTTGTGAGCTGCCGCGTTACGAAGTGGTGGATATCCAGGGTGAGCCGCATTGCCGGACGTTCTTCGTCGAATGCGAAATCATCTTACTGAATGAAAAAAGCCGAGGTCAGGGTGTGAGTCGTCGTATTGCCGAACAGGTAGCGGCCGCCGCAGCACTGATTGCCCTGGGTGTGGAGAATGGCAATGACTGATACAAACGCAACTCGCTGTGGCTATGTTGCCATCGTCGGCCGTCCGAACGTGGGCAAGTCCACGCTGCTGAACCACATCCTGGGTCAGAAGCTGGCGATCACCTCGCGCAAACCGCAAACCACCCGTCACAACATGCTCGGTATCAAGACCGAGGGCGATGTGCAGGCGATCTACGTCGACACCCCCGGTATGCACAAAGGTGGCGAGAAGGCCCTGAACCGCTACATGAACAAGACCGCTTCGGCGGCGTTGAAAGACGTCGACGTGGTGATCTTCGTGGTGGATCGCACCAAGTGGACCGAAGAGGACCAGATGGTTCTCGAGCGCGTCCAGTACGTGACCGGCCCGCTGATCGTGGCGTTGAACAAGACCGATCGCATCGAAGACAAAGCCGAGCTGATGCCGCACCTGAGCTGGTTGCAGGAGCAGTTGCCGAATGCACAGATCATCCCGATTTCCGCACAGCACGGGCACAACCTCGATGCACTGGAACGGGTGATTGCCGAGCACTTGCCGGAAAACGATCACTTCTTCCCGGAAGACCAGATCACCGACCGCAGCAGCCGTTTCCTCGCCGCCGAACTGGTGCGCGAGAAAATCATGCGCCAGATGGGCGCCGAGCTGCCGTACCAGATCACCGTTGAAATCGAAGAGTTCAAGCAGCAGGGCAAGACCCTGCACATCCATGCCTTGATCCTCGTCGAGCGCGATGGCCAGAAGAAAATCATCATTGGCGACAAGGGCGAGCGCATCAAGCGCATCGGCACCGAAGCGCGCAAGGACATGGAGCTGCTGTTCGACTCCAAGATCATGCTCAACCTGTGGGTCAAGGTTAAGGGTGGCTGGTCCGATGACGAGCGTGCGTTGCGTTCGTTGGGTTATGGCGACTTGTAATATTTCGCAAGGCCCCCTGTAGGAGCGAGCTTGCTCGCGATGGACTTGAAAGCGCCGTGTTCATTCAGAATGCCCGCGTTATCGTTACCCACCATCGCGAGCAAGCTCGCTCCTACAGTTCATTGAGAGTTCCATGTCCCAGCCCATCGCCCAGCCCGCCTACGTCCTCCACTCCCGCGCCTACCGTGAAAATAGTGCGCTGGTGGACTTCCTGACGCCGCAAGGCCGGCTGCGGGCGGTGTTGCGCAGTGCACGGGGCAAGGCCGGGACGCTGGCGCGGCCATTCGTGCCATTGGAAGTCGAGTTCCGGGGCAAGGGCGAGCTGAAGAATGTCGGGCGCATGGAAAGTGCCGGCATCTCCACCTGGCTCAACGGTGAGGCGCTGTTCAGTGGCCTTTACCTCAATGAACTGCTGATTCGCTTGTTGCCCGCTGAAGATCCGCTCCCCTCGGTGTTCGATCATTACGCCGCCACTTTGCTGGCATTGGCCGAAGGTCGCCCACTGGAGCCTTTGCTGCGCTCCTTCGAATGGCGCTTGCTTGATGACCTCGGCTACGGTTTTTCCCTGACAACTGATATTCATGATCAGCCCATCGCGCCGGACGGCCTCTACCGTTTGCAAGTGGATGCGGGGCTGGAGCGGGTCTATCTGCTGCAACCGGGCCTGTTCAACGGCACCGAACTGCTGGCCATGGCCGAAGCCGACTGGTCCGCCCCCGGCGCTCTGTCTGCCGCCAAGCGCTTGATGCGCCAGGCGTTGGCCGTTCACCTGGGCGGCCGTCCACTTGTCAGTCGCGAGCTGTTTCGCAAGCCCTGATCACACCGTATGCTGTGCACCGAACTTTCTCTTCTTCTGGAGCGCTTTCCGTGACCACCAGCACCCGCATTCTTCTTGGCGTGAACATCGACCACGTTGCCACCCTGCGTCAGGCCCGGGGCACCCGTTACCCGGACCCGGTCAAGGCGGCACTGGACGCGGAAGAGGCGGGCGCTGACGGCATCACCGTGCACCTGCGTGAAGACCGTCGGCATATTCAGGAACGCGACGTTCTGCTGCTCAAGGACGTGCTGCAAACCCGCATGAACTTCGAAATGGGCGTCACCGAAGAAATGATGCAGTTCGCCGAGCGCATCCGCCCGGCGCACATTTGCCTGGTGCCGGAAACTCGTCAGGAACTGACCACCGAGGGTGGCCTGGACGTGGCGGGGCAGGAAGCGCGGATCAAGGCCGCGGTCGAGCGCTTGTCGAAGATCGGCTCCGAAGTGTCGTTGTTCATTGACGCCGATGAGCGCCAGATCGAAGCCTCCCGCCGTGTCGGTGCACCGGCCATCGAACTGCACACCGGCCGTTATGCCGATGCCGAGACGCCAACCGAAGTCGCCGAAGAACTCAAGCGTGTGGCCGATGGCGTGGCCTTCGGCCTGTCCCAGGGCCTGATCGTCAATGCCGGCCATGGCCTGCACTATCACAACGTTGAAGCCGTGGCGGCGATCAAGGGGATCAACGAGCTGAACATCGGCCATGCGCTGGTGGCCCATGCGCTGTTCGTTGGCTTCAAGTCGGCAGTTTCGGAGATGAAGGCGCTGATTCTGGCGGCGGCTGCCAAGGCCTGAAACACAATACAAACCCCACTGTAGGAGCGAGCCTGCTCGCGATAGCGGTCTGACAGACACAGTTGATGTGACTGAAAGGGCCTCATCGCGAGCAGGCTCGCTCCTACAGTGGTTTGGTGGTGGTTTTTAAAGCGGTGCTGGCTCTTGAGCAGGCTTGGTCTTGTCGATCCCCGGAACAAGCAGTTTGCCCTGGGCGACCTGGTCGCCCTCAAGCTGCGGCTGCGTGACCCAGGTCAGGATGTCGTAGTAGCGACGGATGTTCGCCACGAAATGCACCGGTTCGCCGCCACGGGCGTAGCCGTACCGGGTTTTGCTGTACCACTTCTTTTCCGACAGGCGCGGCAGGATTTTCTTCACATCCAGCCATTTGTCCGGGTTCAACCCTTCCTTGGCCGCCAGTTTGCGTGCGTCATCCAGGTGGCCGCTGCCGACGTTGTAGGCTGCCAGGGCAAACCAGGTACGGTCCGGTTCCTGAATCGAATCGTCGAGCTGGTCTTTCATGTAGGCCAGGTACTTGGCGCCGCCCATGATGCTCTGCTTGGGGTCCAGTCGGTTGGACACGCCCATGGCCTGTGCGGTGTTCTGGGTCAGCATCATCAGGCCGCGCACGCCGGTCTTGGATGTGACCGCCGGTTGCCACAACGACTCCTGGTACCCGATGGCCGCGAGCAGGCGCCAGTCGACTTTCTCTTTCTTGGCGTACGACTTGAAGTGCTGTTCGTATTTGGGCAGGCGTTGCTGCAAGTGTTGGGCAAACGTGGTGGCGCCCATGTAGCCGAGGACGTCGACATGCCCGTAGTAGCGGTCCTTGAGGCGTTGCAGGGTGCCGTTCTTCTTGACCTTGTCGAGGTAATCGTTGATTTCGTTGAGCAGGCTGTTGTCGTCGCCCGGGGCGACGGCCCAGCTCTGGTTGCTGGCGTCACCGAGGTCGAAGGCGACCCGGATGTTGGTGAAGTACACCTGGTTCATCGCCACTTCGTTGGAGTCGACCAGTGTCAGGTCGATCTGACCTTCGTCCACCATACGCAGCAGATCGACGACCTCGACCGCGTCAGACTCTTCGTATTCGATGCCGGGAAATTTCTGTTTCAACTGCGCGAGTTGTTCGGCGTGGGTGCTGCCCTTGAGCACCATGATCTTCTTGCCCACCAGATCCTTCGCGTCGGTTGGCCGTGACTGGCCGTTGCGGTAGATGATCTGCGGGGTGACTTCCAGATAGGAGTGGGAGAAGCGCACCTGCTTCTTGCGTTCTTCGCTGCTGACCAGACCGGCCGCCGCCAGCACCGGGCCATCGGGCTTGCCGACCTGGTTGAACAGGTCATCGAGGTTGTCGGCGGTCTCGATCTTGAGCTCGACCCCCAGATCGTCGGCGAAGCGCTTCACCAGCTCGTATTCGAAGCCGGTTTCACCGTTGCGATCCTGAAAGTAGGTGGCAGGGCTGTTTCGGGTAACCACCCGCAGCACACCATCCTCCTTTACGCGCTCGAGCGTGTTGGGTTTATCAACACAGCCACCGAGCATCAGGAAGAGTCCGGTTGCGATGAGCCATTTGGCATACCGCGGACGCAAAGCCGTTGGGAAAAACATTTGCGCAGTATACGCAAAGGACCACGGGCGCCATATCTCGACAGTGAGGGGCTAGTCTGCTAGAGATCACAAAACCGGCCGAAACCCCGCAGGAATGGGCTTTGTCTGCATTTTGTTACAGTAAAAATAAGCTGTCGTCACACGCCCGGTTAACCTGACTTTCGAGGCAGAAACACAGTTTGGCACCCGAGTGCAACCGTGCGTAGCGTTTCGGGTGCTGTCGCGGGCTGTTTAGGCTAGAATGCACGGCCTCAAAGCACACCCCTTCCCGAGGCTGTCCCGAAGATGTTGATCCTGCGCGGCGCTCCTGCCCTTTCTGCCTTTCGCCACAGCAAACTCCTTGAGCAACTGAGCCAGAAGGTTCCGGCTGTCAGTGGCCTGTATGCTGAATTCGCTCACTTCGCCGAAGTTACCGGCGTCCTGACCGGCGACGAACAGCAGGTGCTTGCGCGCCTTCTGAAGTACGGTCCAAGCGTTCCGGTACAGGAACCGACCGGTCGTCTGTTTCTGGTGCTGCCGCGTTTCGGCACCATCTCGCCGTGGTCGAGCAAGGCCAGCGACATCGCCCGTAACTGTGGCCTGGCGAAAATCCAGCGCCTGGAGCGCGGCATCGCGTTCTACGTGGCCGGCCAGTTCAGCGACGCTGAAGCCCAGCTGATCGCCGACGGTCTGCACGACCGCATGACCCAGATCGTCCTGGGCAACCTCGAACAGGCCGCCGGCCTGTTCAGCCACGCCGAACCGAAACCCCTGACCGCCATCGACGTGCTGGGTGGCGGCCGCGCCGCGCTGGAAAAAGCCAATACCGAGCTGGGCCTGGCCCTGGCCGAAGACGAGATCGACTACCTGGTCAACGCCTTCGTCGGCTTGAAGCGCAACCCGCACGACATCGAACTGATGATGTTCGCCCAGGCGAACTCCGAGCACTGCCGCCACAAGATCTTCAACGCCAGTTGGGACATCGACGGCCAGAGCCAGGAAAAAAGCCTGTTCGGCATGATCAAGAACACCTACGTGATGCACAGCGAAGGTGTCCTGTCGGCTTACAAGGACAACGCTTCGGTGATCGTCGGCTCCGTGGCCGGTCGCTTCTTCCCGGACCCTGAAACCCGCCAGTACGGCGCGGTGCAGGAGCCGGTGCACATCCTGATGAAGGTCGAGACCCACAACCACCCGACCGCGATTGCCCCGTTCCCGGGCGCATCCACCGGTTCCGGTGGCGAGATTCGCGACGAAGGCGCTACCGGCCGTGGCGCCAAGCCGAAGGCTGGCCTGACCGGTTTCACTGTGTCGAACCTGCAGATCCCGGGCTTCGAACAGCCGTGGGAAGTGCCATACGGCAAGCCTGAGCGCATCGTCACTGCGCTGGACATCATGATCGAAGGCCCGCTGGGCGGCGCTGCGTTCAACAACGAATTCGGCCGTCCGGCCCTGACCGGCTACTTCCGTACCTTCGAACAATCGATCACCACCCCGCACGGTGACGAAGTTCGTGGTTACCACAAGCCGATCATGCTGGCTGGCGGTATGGGCAACATCCGTGAAGAACACGTCAAGAAAGGCGAGATCCTGGTCGGCTCCAAGCTGATCGTGCTCGGCGGCCCGGCGATGCTGATCGGCCTGGGCGGCGGCGCGGCTTCCTCCATGGCCACCGGCACCAGCTCGGCAGACCTGGACTTCGCTTCGGTACAGCGCGAAAACCCGGAAATGGAACGTCGCTGCCAGGAAGTCATCGACCGTTGCTGGCAACTGGGCGACAAGAACCCGATCAGCTTCATCCACGACGTGGGTGCGGGCGGTCTGTCCAACGCCTTCCCGGAACTGGTCAACGACGGCGACCGCGGTGGCCGTTTCGAACTGCGCAACATTCCAAACGACGAGCCGGGCATGGCCCCGCACGAAATCTGGTCCAACGAATCCCAGGAGCGCTACGTTCTGGCGGTCGGCCCGGCGGATTTCGAACGCTTCAAGGCGATCTGCGAACGCGAGCGTTGCCCGTTTGCCGTGGTCGGCGAAGCCACTGCCGAACCACAGCTGACCGTGACCGATAGCCACTTCGGCAACAGCCCTGTGGACATGCCGCTGGAAGTGCTGCTGGGCAAGGCTCCACGCATGCACCGTTCGGTGGTTCGTGAAAATGAGCTGGGCGACGATTTCGATCCGTCGACCCTCGACATTGCCAACTGCGTCGAGCGCGTCCTGCATCACCCGGCCGTGGCCAGCAAGAGCTTCCTGATCACCATCGGCGACCGCACCATCACCGGCCTCGTGGCCCGTGACCAGATGGTCGGCCCGTGGCAGGTTCCGGTGGCCGACGTTGCCGTCACCGCCACCAGCTTCGACGTCTACACCGGTGAAGCCATGGCCATGGGCGAGCGTACTCCGCTGGCACTGCTGGACGCTCCGGCGTCGGGCCGCATGGCCATCGGCGAAACCCTGACCAACATTGCCGCTTCGCGCATCGGCAAGATCTCCGACATCAAGTTGTCGGCGAACTGGATGTCCGCAGCCGGTCACCCGGGTGAAGACGCACGCCTGTATGACACCGTGAAAGCGGTCGGCATGGAACTGTGCCCTGAGCTGGGCATCACCATTCCGGTGGGCAAGGACTCGATGTCCATGGCCACGCGCTGGAACGATGAAGGCGTGGACAAGTCCGTCACGTCGCCGATGTCCCTGATCGTGACCGGTTTCGCGCCAGTGACTGACATCCGTCAGACCCTGACCCCGCAACTGCGCATGGACAAGGGCACCACCGACCTGATCCTGATCGACCTCGGTCGTGGCCAGAACCGCATGGGCGCCTCGATCCTCGCGCAGGTTCACGGCAAACTCGGCAGTCAGGCTCCGGACGTCGATGACGCCGAAGACCTGAAAGCCTTCTTCGCGGTGATCCAGGGCCTCAACGCCGACGGTCACCTGCTGGCCTACCACGACCGTTCCGACGGTGGTCTGCTGACCAGCGTTGTCGAGATGGCCTTCGCCGGTCACTGCGGTCTGAGCCTGAACCTCGACGGTCTGGCGGAAACCTCCGCCGACATCGCCGCCATCCTGTTCAACGAAGAACTGGGTGCCGTGATCCAGGTTCGCCAGGACGCGACCCCGGACATCCTCGCGCAGTTCAGCGCTGCTGGTTTGGGCGACTGCGTATCGGTGGTCGGTCAGCCGATGAACAACGGCGAGATCAGCATCACCTTCAACGGCGAAACCGTGTTCGAAGGCCAGCGTCGTCTGCTGCAACGCCAGTGGGCCGAGACCAGCTACCAGATCCAGCGTCTGCGTGATAACGCCGACTGCGCCGAGCAAGAGTTCGACGTGCTGCTGGAAGAAGACAACCCGGGCCTGAGCGTCAAGCTCAGCTACGACGTCAACCAGGACGTCGCCGCGCCTTACATCAAGAAAGGCATTCGCCCACAGGTTGCCGTGCTGCGTGAGCAGGGCGTCAACGGTCAGGTAGAAATGGCAGCCGCGTTCGACCGCGCCGGTTTCAACGCGATCGACGTGCACATGAGCGACATTCTGGCCGGCCGAGTCGACCTGAACGAGTTCAAGGGCATGGTCGCTTGCGGTGGCTTCTCCTACGGCGACGTACTGGGTGCCGGTGAAGGCTGGGCCAAGTCGGCGCTGTTCAACAGCCGGGCCCGCGATGCGTTCCAGGGTTTCTTCGAACGTAACGACAGCTTCACCCTCGGCGTGTGCAACGGTTGCCAGATGATGTCCAACCTGCACGAGCTGATCCCGGGTAGCGAGTTCTGGCCGCACTTCGTGCGCAACCGTTCCGAGCAGTTCGAAGCCCGTGTTGCCATGGTGCAGATCCAGGAGTCGAACTCGATCTTCCTGCAAGGCATGGCCGGTTCGCGTATGCCGATCGCCATCGCCCACGGTGAAGGTCATGCCGAGTTCTCCAGCGAAGAAGCCCTGCTGGAAGCCGATCTGTCCGGTTGCGTGGCGATGCGTTTCGTCGACAACCACGGCAAGGTCACCGAAAGCTACCCGGCCAACCCGAACGGCTCGCCGCGCGGGATCACCGGTTTGACCAGCCGCGACGGTCGCGTAACGATCATGATGCCGCACCCGGAGCGTGTGTTCCGCGCCGTGCAGAACTCGTGGCGTTCGGACGACTGGAACGAAGATGCACCGCTGATGCGCATGTTCCGTAATGCTCGGGTCTGGGTAAACTAAAAGCGGGTGAACTAAGCGCCGTGTACAAGCTCAGCTTTTTCGTTCCAACCAGTCACGTCGAAGACGTGAAGAGTGCCATATTCGCCGCCGGTGGCGGTCGAATCGGTGCTTACGACCACTGTGCATGGCAGGTGCTTGGCACTGGCCAGTTTCGTCCACTGGACGGCAGTCAGCCGTTCATTGGCGAAGCGGGGCAGGTCGAGCAGGTCGAGGAATGGAAGGTTGAACTGGTGGTGGCCGATGAGTTGATTCGCTCGGTGGTGGCGGCTCTGAAACAGAGCCATCCCTACGAGACGCCGGCTTATGAGGTGTGGCGGTTGGAGGATTTCTGATCTTCCTGGCTGCTGAAATGAGAAACCCGCTGAAAGAGATTTCAGCGGGTTTTTTGTTGCTCAGGCACCGAGGATCTAAACCTTGGCACTGACCTCACTGCGATTGACCAACGCTTCCAGCGCATCACTCAAGCTCGGCGCCTTGTCGCCAATCAACAGATGCCAGATGCCGCCTTCCAACTGGCTGACACCCTGACAGCCCAGCGCTTTCAAATCACATTCCGACAACGCTTTGCCATTGTCCAGTTGCAGGCGGAGGCGGGTCATGGCGATGCAATCGAGTTGCAGCACATTGTCGCCACCCCCCAGGGCTTTGAGCCATTGTTGCGCCTCGGGTGTTGCCACGGCGGCAGGTGGAGGTGTGTCGATTTCTGCTGCCGGTGACGACACCATGGCGCGGCCCAGCGCCGGCATCGCCAGGCGAATCTCATCGGCAATCGCGTCGGCCATCGGCCCCACCACCACCTGCAAACTCCCGCCCTTGCCCGGACGCACCACGGCCATGGCGCCGAGCGCTTTCAAGTCGGTATCCGAGGCCTTGTTGCGATCCACCATGTCCAGGCGCAAGCGCGTGGTGCAGGCGCCGACGGTGATCAGGTTTTCGGCACCGCCCAGGGCCTTGATGTAAGCCCCGGCGCGTTCATTGTCGGCCACTGCAACCTGCGGGGCGGCAGCACTGGTTTCGCGGCCCGGTGTTTTCAGGTCGAAGCGGCGGATACAGAAATCAAACACCACGTAATAGATCACCGCATACGCCAGGCCCACCGGGAACACCAGCCAGCCGTTGGTGGACTTGCCCCAGCCAAGGATCATGTCGATGAAGCCCCCGGAGAAGGTGAACCCCAGGTGGATGTTCAGCAGATTGGTGATAGCCAGCGACAGGCCGGTCAGCAGCGCGTGCAACAAGAAGAGCAGTGGCGCAAGGAACATGAAGGCGAACTCGACGGGTTCGGTGACGCCAGTGAGGAACGAGGTCAGGGCCATCGACAGGAAGATCCCACCCATGACTTTGCGTCGTTCCGGCAAGGCGTTGCGGTACATTGCCAGGCACGCGGCGGGCAGGCCGAAGAGCATCATCGGGAACATGCCGGTGGTGAATTGGCCGCCCTTGGGGTCGCCGGCGAAGTAGCGTGAGATATCGCCGGTCACGAGGGCGCCAGTAGTCGGGTCGGTGAAGTTGCCGAAGACGAACCATGCCATGTTGTTGATGATGTGGTGCAGTCCAGTGACGATCAACAGGCGGTTGAACACGCCGAAGATGAAAGCGCCGATGCTGCCGCTGTCGAGCATCAATACGCCGAAACTGTTGATGCCATTCTGAATCGGTGGCCAGATCAGACCGAACACCACGCCCAGCCCCACGGCGGCGAACCCGGTGACAATCGGCACAAAACGCCGGCCCCCGAAGAACGCCAGGTACTCCGGCAGCTTGATGTCCTTGAAGCGGTTGTACAGCGCGCCGGCCATCAGGCCGCTGACGATCCCGGCGAGCATGCCCATGTTGATGCTCGGGTCGAGCACCTTGAGGGTGGAGATCATCACCAGGTAGCCGATCACCCCGGCAAGCCCCGCTGTACCGTTGTTGTCCTTGGCGAAACCGACCGCGATGCCGATGGCGAAGATCATCGCCAGGTTGGCGAAGATCACCTGGCCGGCGTCGTGGATGATCGCGATGTTCAGCAGGTCGGTATCGCCCAGGCGCAGCAGCAGGCCGGCAATCGGCAGGATCGCGATCGGCAGCATCAGCGCGCGCCCGAGGCGTTGCAGACCTTCAATGAAAAGTTGGTACATGGCGGTTCTCCGTGGATTCTTGTTGTTCTTTAGCTCAGAGGCCAATGCTGGTGACAGGCGTGACGCACCGCGCCAGCGCTGCTCAGCTTGAGCAGACCCAGGCTGATGCGCCGGCATTCGCTGGCGTCGAGATGACGCACGCGGTCCTTGATTTCACCGACCTGTACCGGGCTCACCGACAATTCACTGACCCCCAGGCCGATCAACACCGGCGTGGCCAATGGATCGGACGCCAGTGCGCCGCACACGCCCACCCAACGGTTGTGCAACGCCGCACCGGCGCAGGTCTGGGCGATCAACCGCAGCAGTGCCGGATGCAGCGCATCGACGCGCGCAGCGAGCCCAGCGTGGTCGCGGTCCATGGCCAGGGTGTATTGCGACAGGTCGTTGGTGCCGATGGACAGGAAGTCCGCGTGTTCGGCCAGTTGCTCGGCCAGCAGCGCGGCGGCCGGAACTTCGATCATGACGCCCAGTTCCGGACGTTGTGTCAGACCCAGCTCCGTACACAAGGCATCGAGGCGCTGGCGGATGTGCAGCAGTTCATCGACTTCCGTGACCATCGGCAGCAGGATCCGGCAGCGTGACAACGGGCGCAGGTGCAACAGCGCGCGCAGTTGCTGGTCGAGCAGTTCAGGACGAACCTGGGCCAGGCGAATGCCGCGCAGGCCGAGCACCGGATTGGCCTCGGCGGGCAGTGGCAGGTAGTCCAGTTGCTTGTCGCCGCCGACGTCGATGGTGCGGATGATCACCGACTTGTCGCCCATGGCATCGAGCACCGCTTGATAGGCGTGGTGCTGTTCCTGTTCGTCCGGGGCGGTGTGGCGGTCGACGAAGAGAAACTCGGTACGCAGCAAGCCGACGCCGTCGGCACCATTGGCCAGTGCGTCTGCCGCTTCCGTGCTGGATGCCACATTGGCAGCGACTTCGATGCGCAGACCATCGGTGGTCAGTGCCGGTGTGTGCGCCTGGGCCTGTTGTTCGGCCCGGCGTTGTTGCTGTTGCTGTTGCAGCAGGCGCACGTCGGCCAGGCGCTCGGCATTGGGTGTCAGTTCGAGGCGACCGCCGTCGGCGTCCAGCACCACCGGTTGCCCCTGTTGCTGATCGAGCAGCGTCGAGCCCAGTGCGACCATGCACGGCAGGCCTTTGCCCCGGGCCAGAATCGCCACGTGGGAGGTCGCGCCGCCTTCGGCCATGCACAGCCCGGCGACGCCTTGCTGGCTCAGTTGCAGTAAATCGGAGGGCGTCAGTTCATGCGCCGCGACGATGGCGCCGGCCGGCACGTCGTAATGCCAGGTATCGCCGAGCAATGCGCGCAGCACCCGTTGCTTGAGGTCGCGCAGGTCGTTGGCGCGTTCGGCCAGCAGCGTGCTGCCGATTTGCTGGAGGACTTCGCATTGCGCGTCGATGGCCTGGCTCCAGGCGTGGGTCGCGGCCGTGCCCTGGGCGACGGTTTGACTGGCGGCGTCCAGCAGGGCCGGGTCTTCGAGCAGCGCCAGGTGTGCGGCGAAAATCGCCTCCTCCGCGGTGTCCTTGTGTTTTTTCGCCAGGGCCAGCGTGTGCTCGATTTCGCTGCGCACCTGGCTCCGTGCCGCGTCCAGCACTTGCTGTTGTTGCTGCGGATCATGATGGCCGGCATCCACCGGCAGGCTGATTGCATTCAGGCGAAACAGCGGCCCGCCGACCAGGCCGGGTGCCGCGCAGACGCCGTGCAACACGCCGGCTTCGGCGGCGCGACTGCGTTGGGCAATCGTGGCTGGTGCGGCAGCGTGGTGGTCTTCGGCCAGGGCTGTGGATAACGCAGTCAGCAAGGCTTGCAGCGCGGCTTCGGCGTCCGGGCCCTGGCAACTGACCTGGACTTCTGCCTGTTCGCCGATGGCCAGTCCCATCAGGCCGATCAGGCTGTCGCAGGTGGCCGACTTGCCGGCGAAATGCAGCTGCGATTTGCTTTTGAATCCTTGCGCGGTCTGACGGATCAACGCAGCCGGCCGCGCGTGCAGACCGCCACGGTGAGCAATGCGCACGAGACCGACAATCTCGGCGCCGGCAAACTCGGCATCAACCTGTGCGCTCGAGGTCTGTCGACGAATGATGTGCAGCAGCGGCTCGCCGACCTTTACCGACTTGAGGGTGATGGGGCGTGCCTGAAAGTCCTGGCTGTTGGTGAGGATCAGCAGGCTGACCAGGCTCTTGCACTGTTGCGCGACCTTGTCCAGGTCGTAGCGCAGCAGCGGTTGGCCGTTGGCGACACGCGCGCCTTCCTTGACCAGCATCGAGAAGCCCTGGCCCTGCAACTCGACCGTGTCGAGGCCCAGGTGCAGGAGCAATTCCGCGCCGTTGTCGGCACGCAGGGTTACCGCGTGACCGGTGCGGGCGACATGCACCACCACGCCCGCGCAGGGGGCGTGAAGCGTGTCATTGAGCGGATCGATGGCGATGCCGTCACCCATGGCGCCGCTGGCAAACACCGGGTCCGGGACTTTGGCGAGCGTGAGCACCGGGCCGCTGAGCGGGGCGCTGAGGGTCAGCTCTTTATTGTTGTTATGCATGGCTCGGTCTCATCAAAAAGTTCAGATCAGCTCGCCCCTTGTAGGAGCGAGCTTGCTCGCGAAGAGCCTGAGAGCAACGCGTTCATTCAGGAAGAACGCGTCATCGTTAACGTCCATCGCGAGCAAGCTCGCTCCTACAGGGGGGCGTTCAGTGGGTGCGCGTCACTTTGCTCAGGTGCCGCGGCTGGTCCGGGTCCATGCCACGGGCCACGGCCAGGCCGGCGGCCATCACGTAGAAACTCTGGATCGCGAGAATCGGGTCGAGGGCCGGGTGCTCGGCGCGGGTCAGGGTCAGGTCGCGTTCAAGCACGTCATCCGGCGCGGCCAGCAGGACACGGGCGCCGCGTTGGCGCATGTCGGCGGCCAGGCTCAGCAAACCGGCCTGTTCGGCACCCCGTGGGGCAAACACCAGCAGCGGGTAGTTGTCGCCGATCAAGGCCATCGGGCCGTGACGGACTTCGGCGCTGCTGAAGGCTTCGGCCTGGATCGCCGAGGTCTCCTTGAACTTGAGCGCCGCTTCCTGGGCGATGGCGAAACCGGCGCCACGGCCGATCACCATCAGCCTCTGACAATCGCGCAAGGCGTCGATGGCCGGGCTCCAGTCCTGTTGCGCTGCGTCGCGCAGGCCGTCGGGCAAGGCAGAGACGGCCTCGAGCAATTCGGCGTCTTCTTTCCAGTGGCCAATCAACCGGGCGCTGGCGCTGAGGGTGGCGATAAAACTCTTGGTTGCGGCGACGCTGCTTTCGGTGCCGGCACACAGCGGCAGGCTGAATTCGCAGGCCGCTTCCAGCGGTGAGTCTTCGGCGTTGACCAGCGAAATGCTCAAGGCACCGCGCTTGCGCAACAGGCGCAGGCTGTTGACCAGGTCCGGGCTTTGCCCCGATTGGGAAAATGCGAATGCCACCTGGCCGCTGACCTTCAACGGTGCCTGTTGCATGGTCACCACCGACATAGGCAGCGACGCCACCGGGATGCCCAGCAGTTGCATGGTCAGGTAGGCGAAGTAACTGGCTGCATGGTCGGAGCTACCGCGCGCCACGGTCATGGCCACTTGCGGCGGCTGACGACGCAGGCGCCCGGCGATCTCGATCATCTGCGGGTGGAGTTGTTGCAACTGGGCCTGCACGGCCTCGAACGAGGACAGCGCCTCTTCAAGCATTTTTGAAGTCAATGTCTTCTCCTTCGACCATCACGGCGGTCAGTTTCAGTGAGCGATCCAGCCGCACGCAGTCGGCCCAGGCCCCCGGTTGCAGGCGCCCGCGTTCGGTGATGCCGAGGTAGTCGGCGGGAAATTGCGACAGGCGCTGCGAGGCTTCGGCGATGGGCAGGCCGATCTTCACCAGGTTGCGCAGGGCCTGATCCATGGTCAGTGTGCTGCCGGCAAGGGTGCCGTCGGGCAGGCGCACGCCGCCCAGGCATTTGGTCACGGTGTGGCTGCCGAGCTTGTACTCGCCGTCAGGCATACCGGCGGCGGCGGTCGAGTCGGTGACGCAATACAGGCACGGAATCGAACGCAGGGCCACGCGGATGGCGCCGGGGTGTACGTGCAACAAGTCCGGAATCAGTTCGGCGTATTTGGCGTGGGCCAGCGCGGCGCCGACGATCCCGGGCTCGCGGTGATGCAGAGGGCTCATGGCGTTATAGAGATGAGTGAAACTGCTGGCGCCGGCCTCCAGTGCGGCCACGCCTTCCTCATAACTGCCCAGAGTGTGGCCGATCTGCATGCGAACGCCGCGGTTGCTGAGGTCGCGGATCAAGGCGTCGTGACCGGCGATTTCCGGGGCAATGGTGATCACCCGGATCGGCGCGAGCGCCAGGTACGCTTCGACTTCGGCCATCAGCGCGGTGTGGGCGAAGTTGGGTTGCGCGCCGAGTTTGCCCGGGTTGATGTAAGGGCCTTCGAGGTGCACGCCGAGCACCCGGGCGCAGCCTTGGGGCCGCTGCTCACAGAACTCGCCGACGGCCTGGAGTACGCTGGATATCTCTTCGCTCGGTGCCGTCATGGTGGTGGCCAGCAGCGACGTCGTGCCGAAGCGCACGTGGGTTCGGGTGATGGTTTCGAAGGCCGACGCGCCTTCCATGATGTCTTTGCCGCCGCCTCCGTGCACGTGCAGGTCGATGAAGCCCGGCAGCAGGTACGGCAGATCGTTGTCCGCCGGATCGCAGGGCTGGCCTTCGATCGACACGACTTTGCCGTGCTCGTGGACCAGTCGGCCGCGAACCCAGCCGTGGGCGGTGAGGATGTTGTCTTCGGACATGTCGGGATCTCGGTGTTTTATCGACGCAGCTCTTTCTCTACGAAGCTCTTTATCTTCGAAGCTCTGCGACAAAGTCGTAGTAGTCGTTACGGCAATAGGTGTCGGTGACTTCGATGGGCGTGTTGTCTTCGAGGTAGCCGACCCGGGTCATCAGCAACATGGCGGTGCCGGGGGCGATGCCCACCAGCGCGGCGAACTCGTCCGAGGCGTTGATCGCCTGGATGTGCTGGAGGGCGCGGACAACCGGTTTGCCGATGCCGTCGAGGAATTCGTAGAGGGAATCGCCCACCGCCAGCGGCTTGGGAATGATCGAGGCGGGCAGGGTGCTCATCTCGATGGCCATCACCGTGTCGTCGGCCTTGCGCAGGCGTTTGAGGCGCGCGACCTTGTCATTGGGCGACAAGCCGAGGCGGATCAGCTCTTCGTGGGTCGGCAGGGTGATTTCTCGCTCCAGCCATTGTGAGCCGGGCACGAAACCCTTGAGGCGGAGCATTTCGCTGAAGCCGGAGAGGCGTGACAACGGTTGTTCGAGGCGCGGCGTGATGAAGGTGCCGGAGCCCTGGTTGCGGCGAATCAAACCTTGTTCGAACAACACTTCCAGCGCCTTGCGGGCGGTGACGCGGGAGATGCCCAACGTCTCGCTCAAGTTGCGTTCCGATGGCATCGCCTGCTCGGCTTTCCACTGGCCGGCGTGGATCGCCGCTTCCAGGTTGCGTGCCAGTTGCAGGTACAACGGCGTGGGTTGGGTGTCGTCGGGGCGCAGGGCATGGAGATCGTTCATGGCGGGTGTCCGGGGCGGATATTGGAATGTTTTTGCCCGTAATGGGTGAAAGCTAATACCACTTGAATACCATGTCAACGCCGAGGCTTTACCGCGGGCGAGCGAGAACAAGCCGATTGTGGCCGGCTGGATGTGGGTTGGTTTGAAGTGGTATTAGCGGTAGGGTTTAAAGCGATAAAGATCGCAGCCTGCGGCAGCTCCTGCAGAGCGAAATGGTATTCACCCTGTAGGAGCTGCCGCAGACTACGATCTTTTGAATTTATTTTTTGCGGGCGACCAATGGTCGTGGGGATTACGGGCGGATTTCGATCATCGTGCCGTCCGGCACCAGGTTCCAGACTTCGCGCATGTCCATGTTGCGCATGGCGATGCAGCCGTCGGTCCAGTCCAGGGTGTGGAACAGGTCTTCGGGGGTGTCTTCACTGTCCGGGGTGCCGTGGATCATGATCATGCCGCCGGGCTCGACGCCTTCACGACGAGCGCGGGCAGAGTCGCTGATGTTCGGGTAGGAAATGTGCATCGCCAGGTTGAAGCGGTCGCTGATCTTGCGCCAGTCGACCCAGTAGAAGCCTTCGGGGGTGCGCTTGTCGCCTTCCATCAGCTTCGGCCCCTTGGGACGCTTGCCCAGGGAAATGCGATAGGTCTTGAGCGGCTTGCCGTCATTGATCAATTGCAATTGATGGGAAGACTTGAGAATCAGGATCTTCTCGATGACCTTGCCGTCCAGGGTTTCCACGGCAGAAGCCTGGGACACCGTGACAAACGACAAACAGAACAGGGCAAGCAACCAGCGCATTGAAACGATTCCCCAGGAGGTGTCGCGACTATTTATGTATAGAAGTTTTTGCAGGAGCTGCCGCAGGCTCGTGCCGCATTCGGGCGATCTTTCGGCACCTTTGTGTGATGCCGAGATGACATCAGATAATGGCAGGCTGAGCAAGTGGCGGGATCGATTCAGACCGAACGGGATAGACTTCGGTCCGCCGGTCAGCGAAGAAGCATTCTAAGGTACGGCCCACCGTGCGGAAAGCCAGCTCATCCCATGGAATGTCCGCTTCGTCGAATAGTTGCACTTCCAGGCTCTCGGGGCCGGCAGAAAAGTCCAGGTCGGCCAGCTCGGCACGGAAGAACACATGCACCTGGCTGATGTGCGGCACGTCGATCAGGGTATAGATGCTCAGGTTGCGCACTCGGGCGCAGGCTTCTTCGGCGGTTTCGCGAATGGCGGCCTGTTCGATGGTCTCGCCGTTCTCCATGAACCCGGCGGGCAGGGTCCAGTAACCGCGACGTGGCTCGATGGCCCGCCGGCACAACAACACCTTGGTGCCCCAGGTCGCCACGCAGCCGGCGACGATGTTGGGGTTCTGGTAGTGAATGGCCTGACAACTGTCGCAGACAAAACGCAGGCGCGAATCGCCTTCGGGAATGCGTTGGGTCACCGGGTTACCGCACTGGCTGCAAAATTTCATGCTGGGGTTCCTGAATGCTGCGCCTATCTTGGCGTGCGGCAGTGTCTGTCGGCAAGTTGTCGTTTCGCGACATGGGGCGGTTGCGGGGGTTGGGCGACCGCAGCGATTGGTGCATGATGCCGGGTAGGGCACAGATCGAGAACACTCATGCTGGACGAGCTACTGCATCGGGTTAGTAACCACACACCACGCACATTGGAGACCGACCGTCGTTTTCCCGAGGCCGCGGTGCTGGTGCCTATCACCCGCAGTGACGAGCCTCAGCTGGTGTTGACCCTGCGTGCCAGCGGCCTGTCGACCCATGGCGGCGAAGTCGCCTTTCCCGGCGGGCGCCGTGACCCCGAAGACCCCGACCTGATTTTCACCGCCCTGCGTGAA
The DNA here is from genome assembly GCF_057837725.1 of Pseudomonas sp. GL_091. NCBI lineage: Bacteria > Pseudomonadati > Pseudomonadota > Gammaproteobacteria > Pseudomonadales > Pseudomonadaceae > Pseudomonas > Pseudomonas sp. GL_091. Next base: position 1,139,447 of record NZ_CM174451.1, read on the forward strand.
GCCGAAGAAGAGATCGGCCTGCCGCCGGGGCTGGTCGAGGTGATCGGCCCGCTCAGCCCGCTGATCAGCCTGCATGGCATCCAGGTCACGCCCTATGTCGGGGTGATCCCGGATTTTGTCGAATACCGGGCCAACGATGCCGAGATCGCCGCGGTGTTCAGCGTGCCCCTGGAGTTCTTCCGCAAAGACCCCCGCGAACATACCCATCGCATCGATTATCAGGGCCACAGCTGGTACGTGCCGAGCTATCGCTATGGCGAATACAAGATCTGGGGGCTGACGGCGATCATGATCGTCGAGTTGATCAACCTGCTGTATGACGCCAAAATCAGCCTGCATCAGCCTCCCAAAAGCTTTATCAATATCTGAAGCCATCGTTCGAATGGCCTGAATCCTGATTTTGCTGAAAAAAAGCCTGCCTGAGCCTTGAGGAATACACCAATGAAATACCGCCTGGGCGACGCCCGCGTCGAAACCCATCCACAGAGCTGGGTCGCACCCAATGCCGTGCTGGTAGGCAAGGTCAAGCTGGAAGAGGGCGCCAACGTCTGGTTCAACGCCGTATTGCGCGGCGACAACGAATTGATCCTGATCGGCAAGAACAGCAACGTCCAGGACGGCACCGTGATGCACACCGACATGGGCTACCCGCTGACCATCGGCACCGGCGTGACCATCGGCCACAATGCCATGCTCCACGGCTGCACCGTCGGCGACTACAGCCTGATCGGCATCAACGCGGTGATTCTCAATGGCGCGAAGATCGGCAAGAACTGCATCATCGGCGCCAACTCGCTGATCGGCGAAGGCAAGGAGATTCCGGACGGATCGCTGGTCATGGGGTCGCCCGGCAAAGTGGTGCGCGAATTGACCGAGCCGCAAATCAAGATGCTGGAAGCCAGCGCTGCTCACTACGTGCACAACTCGCAGCGCTATGCCCGCGACCTGGCCGAGCAGGAACAATGACCACCACCGAGCGCCCGGTAGCATCGCCCTGCGTGAACATTTGTGCGCTGGACGACGATGACATCTGCACCGGTTGCCAACGCACGGTGGAGGAGATTACCCGCTGGAGCCGCATGGACAACGACGAGCGACGCAAGGTGCTGGGGTTGTGTCATGAGCGGGCGAAGTCCAGTGGGTTGGTGTGGATGATCGGGGCAAAACCGCGGTTGTAGGAGCGAGCTTGCTCGCGATGGACCCGCGAACGCCGCGGGGTGTCAGGTTTGCCGCGTTATCGTTCACGCCCATCGCGAGCAAGCTCGCTCCTACAGTATTCTGTGCGGCAAATTGACAGGTACTTTCCCGCCCATGCTCTTCCTGATCGCCTACATCAGCAGCGTCGTGCTGATCAACTACGCCTTTTCCACCGCGCCGCACCTGGACATCATCTGGTCGGCCTGGGGCGGTCTGGTATTTATCCTGCGCGACATGGTGCAAGCCCGATTCGGGCATGGCGCTCTCGCGGCGATGCTGGTGGCGCTGGTGTTGTCCTATGTCACCTCCGATCCGTCCATCGCCCTGGCCAGCGCCACGGCGTTCGCGATTTCCGAGTGCATCGACTGGCTGGTGTTCAGCATCACCAAACGCCCGTTGCACGACCGCCTGTGGATAAGTTCGGCCCTGAGCATTCCCCTCGATACCTTTATCTTTTTCGGCATGATCGACGCCCTGACGCCGGGGGTGATCCTCACCGCCCTGGGTTCGAAATTCGCCGGGGTCACCGCCGTGTGGCTGATCATGGCCTGGCGCCTGCGCAAACAGGCTGTCGTCGGCTGAAGTTCATGTAAAATGCCGCGCTTTCTCTCAATGGGAAGCGCGCATGGCGACGCGTCCCTCGATGATCCGCTCCTTGAGGACCTTCAGATGACCCGTATCGGAACTCCATTGTCGCCCACCGCGACCCGCGTATTGATGTGTGGCTGTGGCGAGTTGGGCAAGGAGGTGGTGATCGAGCTGCAACGCCTGGGCGTTGAAGTGATTGCCGTGGACCGCTACGCGAATGCGCCGGCCATGCAGGTGGCGCACCGCAGCCACGTGATCAACATGCTCGACGGTGCAGCCCTGCGTGCGGTGATCGAAGCCGAGAAGCCGCACTTCATCGTGCCGGAAATCGAAGCCATCGCCACCGCGACCCTGGTGGAACTGGAAGCCGAAGGCTTCACCGTGATCCCGACCGCCCGCGCTGCGCAATTGACCATGAACCGCGAAGGCATCCGTCGCCTGGCCGCTGAAGAGCTGGACCTGCCAACCTCGCCGTACCACTTCGCCGACACCTTCGAGGACTACAGCAAAGCCGTTGAAGACCTCGGTTTCCCATGCGTGGTCAAGCCGGTCATGAGTTCCTCGGGCAAGGGCCAGAGCCTGCTGCGCAGCGTCGATGACGTGCAGAAAGCCTGGGACTACGCCCAGGAAGGTGGCCGTGCCGGTAAAGGTCGGGTGATCATCGAAGGCTTCATCGATTTCGACTACGAAATCACCCTGCTGACCGTGCGCCACGTCGGCGGCACCACCTTCTGCGCGCCGGTCGGCCACCGTCAGGAGAAGGGCGACTATCAGGAATCCTGGCAGCCGCAAGCCATGAGCCCGATTGCCCTGGCTGAATCCGAACGCGTCGCCAAAGCCGTGACCGAAGCCCTGGGTGGCCGTGGTCTGTTCGGCGTCGAGCTGTTCATCAAGGGCGATCAGGTGTGGTTCAGCGAAGTCTCGCCGCGCCCTCACGACACTGGCCTGGTGACCCTGATCTCTCAGGACCTGTCGCAGTTCGCCCTGCACGCGCGGGCCATTCTCGGTCTGCCGATCCCATTGATCCGTCATTTCGGGCCTTCGGCCTCGGCGGTGATCCTGGTGGAAGGGCAGTCGACCCAGACCGCTTTCGCCAACCTGGGCGCTGCCTTGAGCGAGCCGGATACCGCGCTGCGCCTGTTCGGCAAGCCTGAGGTCAACGGCCAGCGCCGCATGGGCGTGGCCCTGGCCCGCGACGAATCGATCGAAGCCGCCCGCGCCAAGGCGACCCGTGCTTCGCAAGCGGTTGTCGTAGAGTTGTAAAAACAGCTGTGGCGGGCCTATAACTTCTATGGGGTCGCCGCAATTTACTGTAGGAGCGAGCCTGCTCGCGAAAGCGATTTCATAGTCGACATTGATGTCGACAGGCTTTCCGCTATCGCGAGCAGGCTCGCTCCTACAGGGATTGTTGATCGACCCTTTCATTAAAGCTTCAGGCCTGTACCCATGAATTCCCAAAGCATCATCGTCCCGAAAATCTCCACACTGCCGGTGCACGAGCCCCGGGCCCGGGCGATCGTGCGTTGGCTGGTGCGCAAGAACATCATCCAGGAAGAGCTGACCACCTGCGGTCGCACCGGCAATCGCATGGCCCATGCCATCGCCGACGGTGCCCGCGCAGTGGTCCTGCACCCGGAGGCGCTGCCGTTCGGCGAGCCGATCAATGGCCTGGAGATCATCACCAAGCGCTGCATCTATACGCCAGCCAAGGGTTTCCTTGAAGAGGCGGGCTGCGCCGAGTGCCGCAAGGAAGTGGGTGAAGCCCTGTTCGAAAGCCTGGAAGACTGGATGCCGGGGCGCACCGACAACTTCACCTGCCCCGAATGCGGGCATGAAGACGACATCAACGGCTTCCTGTTCCTGCAGGAATGCGGCTTCTCCAACCTCGGTTTCATCTTCAATAATTGGGCCGAAGCCGGGTTCAAACAGCGCTTTCTCGATGAATTCGCCGATTGGCTCGATCAGCCGGTCAGTTGGGTGAAAGTCGAATTGTAGGAGCGAGCTTGCTCGCGAAAAACTTTTGGACGACGCGATAAGTCAGGCAGTGCGCGTTATCGTTGGCGACCATCGTCGGAACGCCGCCCGGAGCAAGCTCGCTCCTACAGTTTTTTGGCGTTAGTTACTCCGTTGATCACTACGTCGATAATAGACAGAGTTTTACATTGAACCCGAGGGGGTGTCTGACTATAATGGCGCGCTTCCATTTTCCCGCTCGGGAGCCCCCGCGATGCTGCGTATCAGCCAAGAAGCTCTGACATTCGACGACATTCTCCTAGTGCCCGGTTATTCCGAGGTGCTTCCTAACGAAGTCAGTCTCAAGACCCGCCTTACCCGTGGCATCGAGCTGAATATTCCACTGGTTTCCGCTGCCATGGACACCGTCACTGAAGCCCGTCTGGCAATCGCCATGGCTCAGGAAGGTGGTATCGGTATCATCCACAAGAACATGACCGTCGAGCAGCAAGCTGCCGAAGTCCGCAAGGTCAAGCGTTACGAAGCCGGTGTGGTCAAGGACCCGATCACCATCGTCGCCGACGCCACCGTGCGCGAGTTGTTCGAACTGACCCGCATGCACAACATCTCCGGCGTTCCGGTGCTGCACAATGGCGACCTGGTCGGCATTGTCACCTCCCGTGACGTGCGTTTCGAGAATCGTCTGGAAGCCACTGTCCGTGAAGTGATGACGCCTAAAGAGCGTCTGGTCACGGTCAAGGAAGGCGCCGACAAGAATGATGTGCGTGAACTGCTGCACAAGCACCGCATCGAACGCGTGCTGATCGTCGACGACAAATTCGCCCTCAAGGGCATGATGACCGTCAACGACATCGAAAAAGCCAAGGCTTACCCGCTGGCCAGCAAGGACGATCAAGGTCGTCTGCGCGTCGGCGCAGCTGTGGGTACCGGTAAAGACACCGGCGATCGCGTTGCCGCGCTGGTCGCTGCCGGTGTTGACGTGGTGGTGGTCGACACCGCTCACGGTCACTCCAAGGGCGTGATCGACCGCGTTCGCTGGGTCAAGCAGAATTTCCCTGAAGTGCAGGTCATCGGCGGCAACATCGCCACCGGCGCTGCCGCCAAGGCCCTGGCCGAAGCTGGCGCTGATGCGGTCAAGGTCGGTATCGGCCCTGGCTCGATCTGCACCACCCGTATCGTCGCTGGTGTCGGCGTGCCGCAAATCAGTGCCATCGCCAACGTTGCCGCTGCCCTTGAAGGTACTGGCGTACCGTTGATCGCCGATGGCGGCATCCGTTTCTCCGGTGACCTGTCCAAGGCCATCGTAGCCGGTGCTTCCTGCGTGATGATGGGCTCGATGTTCGCCGGTACCGAAGAAGCGCCGGGCGAGATCGAACTGTTCCAGGGCCGTTCGTACAAGGCTTACCGCGGCATGGGTTCGCTGGGCGCCATGTCCCAGGCTCAAGGTTCCTCCGACCGTTACTTCCAGGACTCCTCGGCAGGCGCCGAGAAGCTGGTTCCGGAAGGTATCGAAGGGCGTGTTCCGTACAAGGGCACCCTGAGCGCGATCATCCACCAGTTGATGGGCGGCCTGCGTTCCTCGATGGGCTACACCGGTAGCGCCGACATCGAAGAGATGCGCACCAAGCCTGAGTTCGTGCGGATCACCGGCGCTGGCATGGCCGAATCCCACGTTCACGACGTGCAGATCACCAAGGAAGCGCCAAACTACCGCGTAGGTTGAGCCTTCAAGCAACAAGCTAAGCAACCGGGGCTGTTTTATTCAGCCCCGAGTTGTTTCTGAATCACGACTGTTTCTGAATGACTTAGACGAGACTGAATCATGGCCCTCGATATTCACGCTCACCGCATCCTGATCCTCGACTTCGGTTCCCAGTACACCCAGCTGATCGCCCGCCGCGTGCGTGAAATCGGCGTGTACTGCGAGCTGCATCCGTTCGACATGGACGAAGATGCGATCCGCGAATTCGCTCCTAAAGGCGTCATCCTCGCCGGCGGCCCAGAGTCGGTTCACGAAGCCAACAGCCCGCGCTGCCCGCAAGCCGTTTTCGATCTGGGCGTGCCGGTCTTCGGTATCTGCTACGGCATGCAGACCATGGCCGAGCAACTGGGTGGCAAGGTTGAAGGTTCCGAGCTGCGTGAGTTCGGTTATGCCCGCGTAGACGTGGTCGGCAAGAGCCGCCTGCTCGACGGCATTGAAGACCACATCGACGCCGATGGCCTGTTCGGCCTCGACGTGTGGATGAGTCACGGTGACAAGGTCACCCGCATGCCGGAAGACTTCCACATCCTGGCCAGCACCCCGAGCTGCCCGATCGCCGGCATGTTCAGCGACGAGCGCCGTTACTACGGCGTGCAATTCCACCCGGAAGTGACCCACACCAAACAGGGCGGTCGCATCCTGTCGCGTTTCATCCTCGACATCTGCGAGTGCGAAGCCCTGTGGACCCCGTCGAAAATCGCTGAAGACGCCATCGCCCAGGTGCGTGCCCAGGTCGGCACCGACAACGTCCTGCTCGGCCTGTCCGGCGGTGTGGACTCGTCCGTGGTTGCTGCGCTGCTGCACAAGGCCATCGGCGATCAGCTGACCTGCGTATTCGTCGACAACGGCCTGCTGCGCCTGCACGAAGGCGAGCAAGTGATGGCCATGTTCGCCGAGAACATGGGTGTCAAGGTGATCCGCGCCAACGCCGAAGAGCAGTTCCTCGGCAACCTGGCCGGCGAAGCCGACCCGGAGAAGAAGCGCAAGATCATCGGCCGTACCTTCATCGACGTGTTCGACGCCGAATCCTGCAAGCTGGACAACATCAAGTACCTGGCCCAGGGCACCATCTACCCGGACGTGATCGAGTCGGCTGGCGCGAAAAGCGGCAAGGCCCACGTGATCAAGTCGCACCACAACGTGGGCGGCCTGCCGGAAGAAATGAACCTCAAGCTGGTTGAGCCCCTGCGCGAACTGTTCAAGGACGAAGTCCGTCGTCTGGGCCTGGAACTGGGCCTGCCGTACGACATGGTCTACCGTCACCCGTTCCCGGGCCCGGGCCTGGGCGTGCGGATCCTCGGTGAAGTGAAGAAGGAATACGCCGACCTGCTGCGTCGCGCCGACCACATCTTCATCGAAGAGCTGCGCAAGGCCGACTGGTACCACAAGGTCAGCCAGGCATTCGTGGTGTTCCAGCCGGTGAAATCGGTAGGCGTTGTTGGCGATGGCCGTCGTTACGCCTGGGTCGTGGCCCTGCGTGCCGTGGAAACCATCGACTTCATGACCGCGCGTTGGGCACACCTGCCTTACGAACTGCTGGAAACCGTCAGCGGCCGCATCATCAATGAAATCGAAGGCATCTCCCGCGTCACCTACGACGTGTCGAGCAAGCCGCCGGCGACCATTGAGTGGGAATGATCGAATTGAACCTGTGAAACCAGGTTCAAATCGATAATGCCAAGCGAAGCCCCGGGTCGAGAGACCCGGGGCTTTTTTTTCGTTTCAAGAAACGTGTACGCGGTTCAGGCCGAGGCGATCAAGTGCTTCGCCAAGCTCGGCCAGATTTGCAAAGCGCTTGTTACTGATGCTGCCCCACTGCGGGCGGTTGATGTAAAGGCCACGAGCATCGTGCTCAATGGGTGTGACCACGAGCGATAGGTCGCGACTGCGGTGAACCAGTACGTAGCTGGAACCAAATTTATCAATAGTGACCATTCCAGGCTCACTCAGAGCTGCTTCCAGCAGTATCCTTCTGGCCCTTTTGGGGGGCAGGGCGATCTGCAGGCGCAAGTCATTCTTGACGACATCCATCGTCAGGTCAGCGGGGTCGGCGGCGGTTCTTCCTGGATCGGGTCCGATGCCGCCGGACTGGCCGGGTTCTGCACTTTCGATGCGCAAACCAATGCCACCCTCCAGCTCACTGAGCCCCGCGACTTCGTGCCAGTTGTTGGCGTGGGACTCCCCCACCAGCGCAATCCAGCGATGAGGGCCTCTCAGTGCCTGATCGGCGTCGATCACCCATTTGGCGAAGTAGTTCATCATCTTTTGCCGGAAGGTATCGGAGGCGCCAAGAATCCCCTTGGACCGATAGCTGGCGGTGCAGTCTATGGCTTGTATGCGGATATGATTTTTTTGTGCGGTCCTGACCACGTTTAGAAAGGTGAATTCACCCGAAGGGTCGGTGTGATGACCGGCGTCGAGATCTTTGAGGTAGCTCTCGAGATCTTCCGAAAGTTCGCCGCCTCGATTGAAAATGTCCAGGTCTGCCTGGTGGAAGTCGGTGAGCAGGTGTTCCATGTACAGCGTTTTGACTTTCTGTTTACCGAGTAGCTCCATGTTTTCAATCAAGAACTGTTTGCTGCCGATACTTGCGTGACTTTCGCCGATCACCAGGCAAGGGGACTCTTCGTAGAGTCTCCGGACGATGAGTTTTGGTGAGCTGGCAGAGCTGAAGGCTGGAATGGAAGGGCGCGCAGGGACAGTCTGGTTGGCAAAGAAAGCTTCTGCATCATTGTGAAGTCTTTTGCGAAATACCTTGAACTGAGCGATAGGGCCATCCGGGTTCACGATATTGACGAATTGATCGTCCAGTATCCTTTCACCCACGTGCCCCCAAGCCACTGGCTTGAGCTCCTGGCGTAACTCAACTGGCACATCGTAGGGGGTGGGGGCGCTGTCCATATCCGGCAGCCGCGATGGGGAGCGCCCCCAAGGCAGCTTGCCGAAAATCCTCCCGCCACCGTACAGCCCTGGGCGTGTCAGGAAAATCCATTCACCCTCGTCGTTCAAGCGAATGGGCAGGTTGCGGTAAAAAGAGAACGGGTTGGCGGGGTCGATGATGACCCAGGTCTTCAACTCGTTGACGTAGCGCACCAGGTAGTAGGAATTGTCGATTCGGACGTAGTTTTCGCCTCTGGGTGTTTGGTAAATGTTGCGGTATTTGCCTTCGTCAGCCACGACCTCCATCCCATCGACTACTTCATTGGTCTCGAACGGAGCCAGCGGGTTTTCACCTTCCAGGATATAGGCCCGATCAGGCGCGGCAACGTTGATTTTCGGCGGGGTGCCATTGGGGTGTTCGTTTTCGGCGGCGAGATTCTCCTGGGGGGTGAACTCATCCTTTGCTTCGCCGACCTCCGCTATCTCGGCCGCGCCGCCGAGCGCCAGCGCATTGAAGAGGGTATCGATGCTGCTGAAGATGGCACCGAGCACACCGGCCTTGCGTTCGTTGGCATTCATGCCGTTGACGGCCTGGTCGATGTTCAGGCCGATGTTGGCGAGCCCGGCACCGACCGCGGCCAGGGCAACCGGCCAGCCCACCGTGGACATGGCGCCAAAGAGTCGGGTGAAGGTACTCAGGTAGCCGATCCACATTTTCTCCCGTAGGTCGCCATTGGAGCGCAGGGACAGATCGGCATCGTCGAACATACGGTCCCTTACCGAGTCACGGATCCAGGTGAAGGCATCAATCTCGATATCGGGGGCGTCCTGATCGAACAGGCTGCTGTCGTACTTGCCCCAGGTCGAATACAGCAGGTCGATCGTATGATTCAGGCCGATGTTGTCGCCATCCTGTTGTTGCGCTGACAGGGGAAAGTGCGCCATGAAGCGGGCGCGGTTCTCTGGGTGGTTGTTCTGGCACAGCAGCCACCAGTGCAGGTCGTGGGAGGTTTCGAACACATGGAAGGCATCTGTTTCGCCAGGGGTATAAAGGATCTGCCGACCCTGGCGGTCGATGATGCGCAGTATGTCGCAGGCGCGGTAGTTGCCGATGTACAGCGGCGCGACCCGCAGGCCTTCGGCAGGTGGCTCATGGGCCCGGAGCAAATCGAGGGTTATGGGCCAGGAGAGATGGCTGGCCACAGCCTTGAGCACGGTCTTGAGGTTTTCGTTGCTCAGGCGTGAGCCGTCGTGTTCCTCCAGCGCCTTGGAAATGAAATTGAGCTTGGCCAGGGTGCGGAAGTTGTCCGAATGATTGCGCCAGAAGTCGCCCATCTTGTCCCAGTAGCGGTCGTGAAAATTGATGCGCCACAGGTCCTTGATGACCACGCTTGGGTACATCTTCACTTCGTTGGTTTCGTTGTAGATCCGGGCATTCGCTCCTTCGCTGTAGAAACCGCCATCACTGTCCAGCAGGTCGGCATTGTCCTGGTCGTGGGCTTGAAAGCGCTGGATCACCAGTTGCGGCAAGGTCAGTGACTCGATGGGCCTGGGGTAGTGTTCCCAGAACAGGAAGGCCTTGTTGCTGCTCACCGAGGTGTTGTCGAAACGGTGCCACCAGACCCGGTCCGGATCGATGTGCTGGATGCCGTACTTGTCCAGAATCCCCTGGGCTTCGATGTGGGCCATGTCGTGCATGTCGGGGCATGCTTCCACGAACGGAATCACCAGGTCTTTGAGGGCCTGCACGTCGTCGGGGTTGGGAAGTAGGAATTGTGAGTCTGTATCTGAAGAATTCATTTCTCTCTCCTTGAGAAATGGATGGGTTTGAAGTCGGCACTATGCGCTGCGGACTACAGCCGGTTCTGTAGGAATAACGGCGCGCGGTGTCAGGTATTGATGGACCTGTGTTGTCAGAGGTAGATCCGAACAGATTGCCGACCCGCTGCGGCCCGGCATCACGCCCACTTTGCTGTTTCTTTCACAACTGCGGGTGTATCGTATTCGCCTTTTGCGGGCCCCGGGCCTGTCGCTGATACGTGAGGTAGTTGAGTTCATGTCGTTTACCCGTCGCCAAATCCTCGGTGGCCTGGCCGGTCTTGTTGTCGTTGGTGTCGGTGCGGGGGGCGCGTCGCGCTACTGGCTGGGCAAGATGGCTGACGCCGAGGCAGGCCACGACTACGAGCTGATCGCGGCGCCGTTGGACGTCGAACTGGTAGCCGGGCACAAGACCCAGGCCTGGGCCTTCGGTCCGTCGGCGCCGGGCACCGAATTGCGGGCGCGCCAAGGTGAATGGCTGCGGGTGCGCTTCATCAACCATCTGCCGGTCGCCACCACCATTCACTGGCATGGCATCCGCCTGCCGCTGGAAATGGACGGTGTGCCTTACGTGTCGCAATTGCCGGTGTTGCCGGGTGAATACTTCGACTACAAATTCCGTGTGCCGGATGCCGGCAGCTACTGGTATCACCCGCATGTGAACAGCAGTGAAGAGCTCGGTCGTGGCCTGGTTGGCCCGTTGATCATCGACGAACGTGAGCCGACCGGTTTCAAGTATGAGAAGACCTTGAGTCTCAAGAGCTGGCATGTCGATGACGTCGGCAACTTCGTCGAGTTCAGCATTCCCCGTGAAGCGGCCCGTGGCGGTACGGCGGGGCGCCTGGCGACCATCAATGGCGTGCCGCAAGCGGTGATCGACTTGCCGGCCGGGCAGATCACCCGTGTACGCCTGCTCAATCTCGATAACACCCTGACCTATCGACTGAACATTCCCGGCGTCGAAGCGCAGATCTACGCGCTGGATGGCAATCCGATCGAACCGCGTCCACTGGGCAAGGAGTACTGGCTCGGTCCGGGCATGCGCATTTGCCTGGCGATCAAGGCCCCGCCGGCCGGTGAGGAGTTGTCGCTGCGCAACGGCCCGGTGCGCCTGGGCACGTTCCGTTCGGTGGTCAATAGCGATGCGCCAACCGAGTGGCCGCCGGCCCTGCCGGCCAACCCGATCGCCGAGCCGGACCTGGCCAATGCCGAGAAACTCAACTTCAATTTCGAATGGGTCGGCTCGGTATCGGTCAACGTTGATAACGGCAAGCCGCCGAGCCTGTGGCAGATCAACGGCAAGGCCTGGGACATCACCGACAAGACCTGCGCCGAGCGGCCGATTGCCAAGCTCGAGAAGGGCAAGAGCTACATTTTCGAATTGAAGAACATGACTCAGTACCAGCACCCGATTCACCTGCACGGCATGAGTTTCAAGGTCATCGCCTCGAACCGGCACAAGGTCATTCCGTATTTCACCGACACCTACCTGTTGGGCAAGAACGAGCGCGCACAGGTGGCGCTGGTGGCGGATAACCCGGGTGTATGGATGTTCCACTGCCATGTGATCGATCACATGGAAACCGGCCTGATGGCCGCCATCGAGGTGGCGTGATGCGTCAGATTCGTCCCGCCGCCATCATCGACCGCAGCCGTGATCGCGAATTCATGCGTGAGGCCCTGGCACTGGCGGCCCAAGGCGCGGCCCTCGGCGAAGTGCCTGTGGGCGCGGTGCTGGTGCAGGACGGGGAAATCATCGGTCGCGGCTTCAACTGCCCGATCACTGGCAGCGACCCGAGCGCTCACGCCGAGATGGTCGCCATCCGCGCCGCCGCCCAGGCGGTGAGCAACTATCGTCTGCCGGGGAGCACGCTGTATGTGACGCTGGAGCCGTGCAGCATGTGCGCAGGCCTGATCGTGCATTCGCGGATTGCGCGGGTGGTGTACGGCGCGCTGGAGCCGAAGGCGGGGATTGTGCAGAGCCAGGGACAGTTCTTTACCCAGGGTTTTTTGAATCACCGGGTGTTGTATGAAGGCGGGGTGTTGGCGGAGGAGTGTGGGGCGGTGCTCAGCGAGTTCTTCAAGGCCCGCCGCGCGAAGCCTTCAGAGTAGATGCAAAAACCAATGTAGGAGCGAGCCTGCTCGCGATTCGATCTGACAGTCACATCAGTGCTGAATGTCAGTTCGCTATCGCGAGCAGGCTCGCTCCTACAGGGTTACCTGGTGTCCAACTATTTCTTCGCCACTATCACCGCCCGCATTGGCGCCGGCAGCCCTTCAACGGTCTTGCTGTGATCCTCGGGATCGAGGAAATCACTGAGCGACTGATACTTCATCCACTCCGTTCCGCGCTGTTCCTCGACCGTGGTGGTGCTCACATCCACGCACTTCACATCGGTGAACCCGGCGCGACGCAGCCATAACTCCAGCGCGGGCACCGACGGCAGGAACCACACGTTGCGCATCTGCGCGTAACGGTCTTCCGGCACCAGCACCTGGTGTTTATCGCCTTCTACCACCAGGGTTTCCAGCACCAACTCACCGCCCTTGACCAGGCAATCCTTCAGCGCCAGCAAATGTTCGATGGGCGAACGGCGGTGGTAGAACACCCCCATGGAAAACACCGTGTCGAACCCTTCGAGGTTCGGCGGCAGGTCTTCGAAAGGGAAGGGCAGGTGCCAGGCATTCGGCTCGGACAGGTATCGTTGCACCGCCTGGAACTGGCAGAAGAACAGCCAGTTCGGGTCGACACCGATCACGCTGTCGGCACCGGCGCCGAGCATGCGCCACATGTAATAGCCGTTGCCGCAGCCGACATCGAGGATGCGCTTGCCTTTCAGATCCAGGTGCGGCGATACACGTGACCATTTCCAGTCTGAGCGCCATTCGGTATCGACATGCACGCCGAACAGGTCGAACGGCCCCTTGCGCCATGGCGACAGGCCCATCAATGCAGTACGCATTTGCGCGCGGGTTTCATCGTCGCAATCGGTATCCAGCTTCAAACCATTGAGCAAATCGACTTCGCTCGGCTGGATCTTCGGCAGGGCGTCCAGCGCGCTTTGCCAGCGTTCCAGGTCGCCATGGCCCTTTTCCATTTTCTTGTCGAGTTGCGCTTGCAGGGTGGTGGCCCAGTCGGCCAGCGGGGTGCCGGCCAGACGGCGGGCGAGGGGGGACAGATCAATCATGGCAAGGCAATCAACGAGGCAAAGTTAAGACACTGGAACCACGGCACGACTTTCGAGAATCCGGCGGCCAGCAGGCGTTCGCGGTGTTCTTCGAGGCTGTCGGGCTTCATGACGTTTTCGATGGCGCTGCGCTTCTGGGCGATTTCCAGCTCGCTGTAGCCGTTAGCGCGTTTGAAGGCGATGTGCAGGTCGGTGAGCAGTGCGTGCTCCTGCTCGTCTTCGAAGCGCAGTTTTTCCGAGAGGATCAGGGCACCGCCGGGCAACAGCGACTGACGGATGCGCGACAGCAACGCCGTGCGCTGCTCCGGGGCGATGAATTGCAGGGTGAAGTTCAGCGCTACCACCGAGGCCGGCTGGAACTCCAGCGCGAGGATGTCGCCCTCGATCACTTCAACCGGCAGCAACTCCTGGAACATCGAATCCTGCCCGTTGAGGTACTCGCGGCAGCGTTCGACCATCGCCGCGGAGTTATCCACAGCGATGACACGGCAACCGTCGGTGCGCACGTGCCGGCGCAGGGCCTGGGTCACGGCGCCCAGCGACGAGCCGAGGTCGTAGAGCACACTGTTGGGCTGGGCAAACTGCGCGGCAAGCACGCCGAGGTTTTCCACGATGGTCGGATAACCCGGCACCGAGCGCTTGATCATGTCCGGGAACACCCGCACCACGTCCTCGTTGAAGGCGAAGTCAGGCACCTGGGCCAAAGGCTGGGCGAAAAGGCGATCGGGTTCTTTGCTCACGGCGGTTCCAGCGGTGTAGGTGGAAAAGGCCGGCATTTTAGCCAAGTTGGCGCGGGGATGCGCGGGTTGTCTGATAAAGCGGCGGGGCTGATGCAGTTTGAATGCTGACAGGGCTTTTGTGGCGATCCGACAAGCCCCCTCGCCACAGGGTTCAGCGCCTGTTTTGGGGGAATGCCGAGGCAGTGATACCCCATTGCCCCAGCCAATAGCTGAGGATGATCACATAAGACGCCGCGTCGAACGGCACCACAAACCGGCTGATGCCGATCACGCTGTCGGAGAACACGAACGCCACTGCCCCCGCTGCCGCCAACAGCGCCGAACGCTTGGGCACCTCGGTGCCGAGCCGGGCCAACGCGCGCCAGAGCATGGCGCTGATGGCCAGACCGTAGACGATCACCGGAACCAGCAATGGCCCCAGTCCATGACTGATCAGGATGCCCAGCAGTACGGCACCAACACCGAGGGAGACAATCAGCGGCAACAACGCCAGACGCCGACAGTCGCTCAAGTACGCTTTCAGATAGGCCAGATGCGCGACCAGAAACGCACCCAGCCCAAACACGAACAAATCCCCCGGCCATGCCAGCAACACATCGCCGAGCAGGGAAAAAATCAACCCCAGGCTGATCCAGCGCCGATATTCACCGGGCGGTGCGTCATGCAGCCAGCCGAGCAGGGCCAGCACCGGCAGCGGCTTGACCAGCAGGCACAGCAGAGACGCATGCACGCTCAGGCCATAAAGAAAGGTCACCGCGCCCATCAGCGCCAGAATCAGCCAGCCCACGGTCAGTTAACCGAGATCGCGCAGTCGAACGAGTCCACCGGCAACACTTCCGGCGCCCACGGCTGTTGCGAGGTCAGGCGCAAACGCCCGGTGCCGGGCGCAAAAGCCTGAAAGCGCCAGGTCGAGACCCCGGCCGCGCCGACGATACCTGCATCTTCCGGATTTCGATAAACCTCCGGCCCCAGGGTGTGTAACACGCCACCGGCCGAATCCTGAATCGCCCAGCGATAGCCCGTGGTCGGATTGCTCGGCAGGGTCAGGATCAGGTTTTGCCCGTTGGTGAGTTTCACCGGACATTCGCTTTGTTTTTCCACGGTCACGTTGTGCGCAGGTTGCGTGGCACATCCGGCTAGCAGGGCGAGGGTGAGGGGGACAAACAGGCGAATGGGGGACATAGGCTCAAGGGCTCCGGCGTTCACGACGAACGGCGAGCATAACCGAGATGAGACAAAGTGTGTCGTGGGGTTGCAATCATGCTTGCTTGTAACGGCTTAAGCGCATTGGTGGCGGTTAAGCCATGTAAATCCAGCGTCAGTTAATCCCAGGACAGGTAAACGTCAAAGTCGGCGTTGATATTCAAGATCGCACCTGTGGTGGTTTTGGCTTTTATAGATAAATTCTTCGTGACGTAACGACGTCCATCGATGACTTCAAGCTCAAGCGTTGCTTCGAGGATTTCAAGGCTCCAACTTGTATATCTATCATTTATATAGCGCATTTCATTGTACCGCAGCATCGTGATCGGGCTATCCAGGTCAGGATAGCGATAGGTTCCAGAGGTAATTCCTCTTTTCAAATGAATTTCGAATTCGCGTCTGTCGCTGGTTCGGTAATTATCGAGCGAGTTGGTTCCGCTGTGGCTATAAAAGTTAATGTCTTCTATGAGGAAAGTCGTGTCGTAGAACAGGTTTGAAGAATGATAGGGGGCTCTTGCAAAAGACGTTTCGCCAGGGTTCGCGGAAATAGGAAACGTCGCGTTAAACTCTCCCGTTATGTTTTGCAGCGTTTCAGCTGATGCGTTGGCCTTCGGGGTGGAAGTGGTCGATGTGTCGAGTTGTCCTGTGGAACTGTTATTGAAGTGCAACACAATGTCGAAGCTGGAGGTTATTTTGAGGGTCTCTCCGTTAATCAGGACTTCAAATTTAAGTACGCCTGAATAGCGGCGTCCGTCCTCTGTGACATTTAGCTCAAGCTCCGCCTTGGTTGCTTTGTGGGGTGTAAAGTAAAAGCTGGTACCACTCTTTTGCAGTTCAGCATAGGTCACGTTTATTATAGACGTATCTTGGGGGAACACATAGGTGCCGGATACGATGTCTGATTTAAGCGTAATTCTGATGCCTCGGTTATCGCCGGTTATAGATTGATGTATGGTGGGTGTACCGGAGCGGCTTTCAAAGTCCAGGTATCCAGGTACGTTGGTCATTGAGTTTTGTATTGTTTGAGAGTGGTAGGGATACCGCGCTTCGCCTGAAACGGTATCGCTGGTAAATGTAGCTTCGAGTTTACCGGAGAGGTTTTGCAGTACACCGGCGTTAGTTGCATTCTGGTTTTTCATTAAAATGCTCACTGGTAAAAAGCCAATAGAGCATGAAGTATTGCCCGGGCGAATGAGGGAAGGTACTGTTTGAGTTGACAGTTCTTTAGAGCGTTATGTGCTGCTAGTTTCGACTTTAAAGATAAATCGGTATAAAAAGCGCTGCGGACGCACGCCCGCAGCGATTGATAGTTTTGAGTTAAAACAACACCTTCGCCACATCCGAAAACCGCTTGGCGAAGTGCACGGTAATACCTTCCTTCAGATACTCCGGCAGCTCCTCGAAATTCCCTTGGTTCGCTTCCGGCAATATCAGCTCGAAAATCTTCTGCCGCCGCGCCGCAATCACTTTTTCCCGCACTCCGCCAATCGGCAGTACATGCCCGGTCAACGTCAGTTCGCCGGTCATGGCCACGCCTTTTTTCGGTGGCTGGTTGCGCGCCAGCGAAAGCAGGGCGCTGGCCATGGTCACGCCGGCGCTCGGGCCGTCTTTCGGGGTGGCGCCTTCCGGTACGTGCAAGTGGACGAAGGCTTCGTCGAAGAACTTCGGATCGCCGCCATAGGACTTCAGGTGCGAGCTGACGTAGCTGTAGGCGATTTCCGCGGACTCTTTCATCACGTCACCCAGCTGCCCGGTGAGCTTGAACCCACGGTTGAGGGTGTGGATGCGCGTAGCTTCGATCGGCAGGGTCGCGCCGCCCATGCTGGTCCAGGCAAGGCCAGTGATTACACCGACACCCGACAGCACCTGCTCGTTGCGGAACACCGGTTTGCCGAGGGATGTTTCGAGGTCTTTCGGGCCGAGCTTGATTACCGCCTTCGGCTCGTCGAGCAGTTTCATCACTGCTTTGCGCACCAGTTTGCCGAGGTTTTTTTCCAGCTGGCGCACGCCGGCTTCACGGGCATAACCGTCGATCAGCGCCTTGAGCGCGCTGTCGCTGATGCTCAGGCTGCCCTTGGACACGCCGGCTTTCTCAAGCTGCTTGGGCCACAGGTGACGCTTGGCGATGGCGACCTTTTCCTCGGTGATGTAGCCCGACAGGCGAATCACTTCCATCCGGTCCAGCAATGGGCCGGGGATCGAATCGAGGGTGTTGGCGGTGCACACGAACAGCACTTTCGACAGGTCCAGCCGCAGGTCCAGATAGTGGTCGAGGAACTCGACGTTCTGCTCCGGATCCAGGGTTTCCAGCAATGCCGAAGCCGGGTCGCCCTGGTAGCTCTGGCCCATCTTGTCGATCTCGTCGAGCATGATCACCGGGTTCATCACTTCGACGTCTTTCAACGCCTGCACCAGTTTGCCCGGCTGCGCGCCGATGTAGGTGCGGCGATGGCCCTTGATCTCGGCTTCGTCGCGCATGCCGCCGAGGCTGAAGCGGTAGAACGGCCGGCCCAGGGATTCGGCGATGGATTTGCCGACGCTGGTCTTGCCCACGCCCGGCGGCCCCACCAGCAATACGATGGAACCGCTGATCTCGCCCTTATAGGCACCAACGGCGAGAAATTCGAGGATGCGGTCCTTGATGTCGTCGAGGCCGGCGTGGTGTTTGTCCAGCACCTTGCGCGCGTGCTTGAGGTCGAGTTTGTCCTCGCCGTACACGCCCCACGGCACCGAGGTCGCCCAGTCGATGTAATTGCGGGTCACCGCATATTCCGGCGAGCCGGTCTCGAGGATCGACAGCTTGTTCATTTCCTCTTCGAGGCGTTTCTGCACCTGCGCCGGCAGGACTTTGCCCACTAGCCGTTGTTCGAACTGTTCGAGGTCGGAGCTGCGATCGTCCTTGGTCAGGCCGAGTTCCTGCTGGATGACCTTGAGTTGTTCCTTGAGGAAGAACTCGCGCTGATGTTCACCGATCTTGCGGTTAACTTCGGCGGAAATCTCTTTTTGCAGGCGCGCGACTTCGACTTCCTTACGCAGCATCGGCAGGACTTTTTCCATGCGCTTGAGCATCGGCACGCAGTCGAGGATTTCCTGCAGCTCACTGCCTGTCGCCGATGTGAGCGCGGCGGCGAAATCGGTCAGCGGCGACGGATCGTTGGGGCTGAAGCGGTTGAGGTAGTTCTTCAGCTCTTCGCTGTACAGCGGGTTGAGCGGCAGAAGCTCCTTGATCGCATTGATCAGCGCCATGCCGTAGGCCTTGACCTCGTCGGTCGGCTCGGTGGGCTGATGCGGATATTCGACTTCCACCAGGTACGGCGGGCGGTGATGCTTGAGCCAGGTCTTGAGGCGTACGCGGGTCAGGCCCTGGGCGACGAATTGCAGTTTGCCGTTTTCGCGGCTGGCGTGGTGCACCTTGACCAGGGTGCCGTAGAGCGGCAGGGCCGAGGTGTCGAAGTGGCGCGGGTCCTCCTGGGGGCTGTCCATGTAGAACAGGGCCAGGGAATGGTGTTCGGACTTGGCCACCAGGTCCAGGGTCTCGGCCCACGGCTCTTCGTTGACGATGACCGGCAGCACCTGGGCCGGGAAGAACGGTCGGTTGTGAATCGGGATGATGTAGACCTTGTCCGGCAGGTTCTGGCCAGGCAGGGCCAGGCCTTTGCCGGGTTTGTGCTGCGGGGCGTTTTCCGGATCGGCGTATTCGCTCGGGTCTTCGGGGAATTCCTGCTGGTCGCTCATGAGGGCACCTGCGCAATGGGTATGGGTCTTAGATGGGGCAGGTTGGCGGTGGTTTCAACGGTCATTTTCTGCGAAGCGGTGTTTCGCAGGTGTGTTCAGCAGACAGACAGGTTAGCTGAACCATGGCTGTGTGCGGTCAAAATGTGGGAGCGGGCTTGCTCGCGAAAGCGGTGTGCCAGACAACATTTGCTTCGACTGACACACTGCATTCGCGAGCAAGCCCGCTCCCGCAGGGGGGGCGGTGTGGCACAAAAAAAGGCGACGTCCTCACGGACGTCGCCTTTGTTTTGACTGCCGCTAAAACTTACTCAGACAGTTTGTACGCAATCACATAGTCACCCATTTTGGTGCCCAGTGAGCCGTGGCCACCGACGACCAACAGCACGTACTGCTTGCCGTCCTTGCCGGTGTAGGTCATCGGCGTAGCCTGACCGCCAGCCGGCAGGCGCGATTTCCAAAGCTCGTTGCCGGTGTTGACGTCATAGGCGCGCAGGTATTGATCCAGTGTGCCGCTGAGGAAGCCGACGCCGCCGGCGGTGACCATCGAGCCGCCCATGCTTGGCACGCCGAGTGTCAGGCCGATAGGCAATGGCGAGCTGTCGCGGCTGGTGCCGTTCTTGCGTTTCCACACGACTTTGCTTGTGGTCAGGTCGATGCCGGCCACGTAGCCCCAGGCCGGAGCCTGGCACGGTACGCCGAACGGCGACATGAACGGGTGCATGATCACCGCGTACGGTGCGCCTGTGTTCGGTTGCACGCCCGCGGTTTCGCTCTCGCGCTTGCTGCCGGCCGCGACTTCGGCGCGAGGCACCATTTTCGAGACGAAGGCCATGTAGTTCGGGCTGGTGAACAGCATCTGGCGAACCGGGTCGACGGAAACGCCGCCCCAGTTGAAGACGCCGACGTTACCTGGATAGATCAGGCTGCCCTGTTCCGACGGCGGGGTGTACTGACCTTCGTAACGCAGCTCCTTGAACTGGATGCGGCACAGCATCTGGTCAAACGGGCTGGCGCCCCACATGGCTTTTTCGGTCAGTTCCGGGGCCAGCAGGTTCAGGTCCGAACGGGCTTGGGTCGGCGCGGTGTGGTCACCTTTCACGGCGCCTTGCGGAACCGGGATTTCCTTGATCGGGATGATCGGCGTGCCGTCACGACGGTCGAGGACGTACAGGCTGCCTTGCTTGGTCGGTTGGATCACAGCCGGCTTGATGCCGTCGGCGGTTTTCATGTCCAACAGGGTTGGCTGACTACCGACGTCCATGTCCCACAGGTCGTGGTGAGTGAACTGGTAGTTCCAGCGCACCTTGCCGGTGGCCAGGTCCAGCGCGACCAGGCCGGCACTGAACTTCTCGGCGCCCGGGGTGCGGTCTGCGCCCCACTGGTCAGGGGTCTGGTTGCCCAGCGGCAGGTAGACCATGCCGAGTTTTTCGTCGACGCTGGCCAGCGACCACATGTTGGCCGAGTTGCGGCTGTAGTGTTCGCCCTCTGGCAAAGGTTCGGTCGCGTCGGGATTGTTGCTGTCCCAGTTCCACACCAGATGACCGTCGTGTACGTCAAAGGCACGGATCACGCCGGATGGCTCGTTGGTCGACTCGTTGTCGGTGACGTGTCCGCCCATGATCACCAGGTCACGGGTGATCGCTGCCGGCGAGGTGGAGTAGTAGCCACCGGGGGTGAACGGTCCGATGCCTTGAGTCAGGTCAACCACACCGTTTTTACCGAAACCTTCGCAGACCTTGCCGGTGTCGGCGTTGAGTGCGATCAGGCGTGCATCGGCGGTTGGCAAGTACAGGCGACGCGGGCAGGCCTGGGCGACGGCTTTGCCGACCTCGGAAATCACTGCGGAAGCAGCGTTTTCAGACTTGGCATAGGCCGCTTCGTCGTAGTACGACACGCCACGGCAGGTCATGTGGGCGAAGCCCTTGAAGCCCACCGGGCTCTTGATCTGCGGGTCGAAACGCCACAGCTCCTTGCCGGTGTCCGGGTCCAGCGCCAGCACCTTGCTATGGGCGGTGCAGGCATAGAGCATGCCGTTGGCCTTGAGCGGGGTGTTTTCGTTGGTCAGTTCCACAGGGTCATCGGCGGTCGGCAGGTCGCCGGTCTGGATACGCCAGGCTTCTTGCAGCTTGCCGGCGTTGGCCGGGGTGATCTGCTTGAGCGGCGAGTAGCGGTCACCGAACTCGCTGCGGCCATAGGCCTGCCAGTCTCCGTCAGGCATTTGTGGCGCAGTGCTGGTCATTTCAGCCGAGTCACGACCCAACTCGCCTAAGGTCTCGCCCGGGTGAGTGAACTGGCTGGCTACGGCGGTGGCGCCGGCCAGGACCACGGCCACGCTCAAGGCGCCAGTGCCCATGGGGGCAGGGCCGTTGATCAGCAATGGACGACGGAACCACGGCAGCAGCATCACCACACCGAGGGCGAACCACAGTGCCAGACGCGGCACCAGTTGCCACCAGTCGAGGCCGACTTCCCACAGTGCCCAAACGGTACTGGCGAACAGCACCAGTGCGTACAGGCCCAGCGCCGCACGGCGGGCGGCGATCAGCAACACGCCGCTCAGCGCGATGCCGATACCGGCCAGCAGGTAATACAGCGAGCCGCCGAGCATGCTCAGCTTGATCCCCCCGGCCAGCATGGCCAGGCCCATTAGTAGAAGCAGTATGCCGAGCAGGGTCGGCCATAGACGGCTTCGACCCAAGGCACTATCAGTGCTCATAGTGTGATTCTCCGTGACGTTTCAAGTAGTCCCGCGCCAGTTCACTGTAGATGACGATCCGGCGCTGGCATGGTTCAGATAAAACTGGTTTGGTTGACGCATTCCTTTGTAGGAGCGAGCTTGCTCGCGAAAAACTTGAAAACACCGCGGGGTGTCAGATTCGCGGTGTCATCGTTCACGACCATCGTCGGAACGCCGCCCGGAGCAAGCTCGCTCCTACAAAGGTTTTGTGGTGTTGTTTAGAACGACGACTGGACCTTGATCCCGCCGATCAGCGCGTCATCGACCTCGTTCACGCCACCGGGATGGCGGATGTATTGCAGGTTCGGGCGCACGGTCAGCCAGTTGGTCACGTGCACGCCGTAATAGAGTTCGGCGCTGTATTCGGTGTCCTGGGGCGGCAGGAAGGACGGATTGTCGAAGTCGAAGACGGCGTTGGCCTGGTTGGTCGCCTCGGCATTCTTGCGAAAGGCCGGGTTAACGTGGACGCGGGCCATGGCGAAACCGATGTCGTCCCGGGCGCGCGCGTCGAGCAGGCCTTTGTAGACGAGGCCGGCCTGGACGTAGTTGTCGATGGCGTTGGTCTTCTTGTCGTGCATCGTGCCGTTGGCGAACAGGCTCAGGCCCCGGGAGTGGTCGCTGGCGACACTGGTGACTTGCTGCTGAAGGCCCAGCCACACGCCGTGTTTGCTCGAGGCGCTGCGGTAGGCTTCGCCAGTCAGGGCGGCAGGTTGGCCATTGCTGTCCTTGTAGACGTCGGTGGCGTTGGCGCTGCTGTAGTAGTAACCGGCGCGATATTCACCCGGCAGGCCATTGAGTTTCGGCGTCCACACCAGCTCCACCGGCAGGACCGCACCCTGGGTGCCGCTACCGCTGAGCTTGAAGCCGTTGTCGCGGTCAAGGTTCGACGGGTTCTGCTCGTACGCGCCGACCTGTGCATAAAACTCTGGCGTCAGGTGATATTTGACCCGCATCGCCCACTGGCTGACCGGCCAGTTGTACCAGATGTCGCCTGCCCAGTTGCCGACCTGGGAGCCGCAGAACGCCAGGTTCTGGAAGTCGCAGGGGAAACTGTTGAAATCTTCGCCTTCGCCGAAGCGGCCGACCTTGATGTCGAGTTTTTCATCGAAGAATTTCTGCTGATACCACATCTGCGTCAGACGCCAGGTCTGGCCGCGGCCCCAGACTTCCTGGGCCGAAGTGAAGCCGCCGACACGCGGGTCGTTGATGCGGTCATTGCTGATGTTGTTGCCGTTGCGTTCGGTGATGGTCAACTGGAACTCGGCGTCGTCCCAGCCGAGGATTTTCTGCAAGTCCAGGTGGGTGCCCAGGCCGAACTGGTCGCTGTAGCGGGCCGTGCGGTCGTGGTCGTAGCCGCCGTGCAGATTGCTGCCCATTTCACCGGTGTAATCGACTTTGAAGTCGTAGCCTTTTTCCGCGAGTTCTGTGCGAGTGCCGTTCCAGTCGCCGAGCATCCACGGTGAATCGCTATCGAAGGCAGGCGCCGCCTGAACGCAGGAGGCAAGGCCCAGCGCGGTGAGACCACCGATCAGGGGCAGGATGTTTCGCTGGGCAGCAGTTGCAAAGACAGCGCTGTCTCGCAAGGATTTAAAGTCGGGCATAGAGACGAAGTTCTTGATCTTTTTCTGGGGGATAAACGGAAAGCAGCAGGCGTGAAGTGAAAGCGGAAGCGTTTCAGCAGGCAGCGGGGCGCAAGGATAATGTTCTGTTACAAATAGAGAAAGTGCTTTTGCTGACATGCATCGTTTCGGATTTTGTAACAGTGACAAAAGATCGCAGTCTTGAGTGACTCCATCAGCACGTGTTCCTGCACAGGCTCGGGACGTGTTCGGACGATCTTTTCCGTTTCACCTACATTTAACGTAAGGTGCGCGGCTTCCAATTCCCACTCTGCTCGAAGGCCCGGCATGACCGAACACAACACCGATCCGTTGCATGGCGTGACGCTGGAACAGATCCTCAACGCGCTGGTTGAACACTACGAGTGGTCGGGGCTGGCCGAGCGTATCGATATCCGCTGCTTCAAGAGCGACCCGAGCATCAAGTCGAGCCTGACGTTCCTGCGTAAAACCCCGTGGGCACGGGAGAAGGTCGAACGCCTGTATGTGAAGTTGATGCGCACCAAACGACCGCTTTGAACATGGCCAACCCGTCTGCGTTACGCCGTCGTCTTGTGGCCGTGGCTGCCATGCTCGGCTGGGCGGGATTGAGTATCCAGATGTACCTGATTCTCCATTCACGCTGGACGCTGGGCGCCAGCCTGATCGGCGGGCTGATGAGTTTTTTCAGCTATTTCACCGTGCTGAGCAACACCCTGGTGGCGACCGTGCTGACCTGTGAATGGACATCCCGCGAGTCCGCCGCGCGCCGCTGGTTCCTGCAGCCTTGGGTCAGCAGTGCGATTGCCGTGAGCATCGCCGTGGTGAGCCTCGCCTACAACTTGCTGCTGCGCCACTTGTGGCATCCCGAGGGCTGGCAATGGCTGGCCGATGAGCTGTTGCACGACATCATGCCGTTGCTGTTTCTGGGGTATTGGTGGCGTTGTGTGCCCAAGGGCACATTGCGTGTGTGGCATATCGCGCTGTGGGTGATTTATCCACTGCTGTATTTCGCCTATGCGCTGTTGCGCGGGCATCTGCTGGCGGTTTACCCGTATCCCTTCGTGGATGTGGACAAACTGGGTTATCCACAGGTGTTCATCAATGCCGGCGGGTTATTGGCTGGGTTTGTGGTGATTGCGTTGCTGGTGATCGGGCTGGATCGGTGGCGGGCTCGAAGGTGAATGCGGATATGGCGGTATGGAATGCTTTATGTGGCGAGGGGGCTTGCCCCCGTTGCGCTGCGAAGCGGCGCTAAAACCTGCGACGGGTGATGGTCTGGCACACCGCGGTTACCTGTTTTGCGACTGCTTCGCAGCCGAACGGGGGCAAGCCCCCTCGCCACATTGTTGTACCTGGTTATTCCTCGCTGCCATCCCCCAGTTTCCAGTACCCAACCGCCTTGACGAACTGTTCGTCCAGCCCATGCTCATCGAGCAACACCCGACGAATCTGCCGCGACACCTTGCTCTCGGTCGCCACCCACGCGTACAGGCTGCCGGCTGGCACCTGGATCTGGCGCACGGTGGTCAACAGATTGTCCTTGCCACCTTCGCGCAACACCCAGATCACATTGACCTCGGCCGCACTGTGCAGCACCTGCTGCTCCTTGCCGTTTTCCACTTCGACGATCACCAGCGCCCGCCGATTCGCCGCCAGACCTTCCAGACGCCGGGCGATGGCGGGCAGGGCGGTTTCGTCGCCGATCAGCAAGTAGCTGTCGAAAATGTCCGGCACGATCATCGAACCCCGTGGCCCGCCGATGTGCAGGAACTGCCCGGGTTGGGCCTGCGCCGCCCAGGTCGAGGCCGGGCCGTCGCCGTGCAATACAAAGTCGATGTCCAGTTCCAGGGTATCGAGGTCGTAGCGGCGCGGGGTGTAGTCGCGCATCTCGGGCAGCGGACCGTTGTCCTTGCCGGCGCCCAGCACCAGGTTTTCCAGCGCCGCGGCTTGCTCGGCGTTTTGCGGGAACAACAGTTTGACGTGATCGTCCGTGCCCAGGCTGACGAAGCCCGCCAATTCAGGGCCACCCAAGGTAATCCGGCGCATGCGCGGGGTCAGGTCGACCACGCGCAGCACTTCCAGGCGACGGCGTTTGATTTCGTGCATGACACGGTGAATGGTGGTGATCACTTCAGTCATTCGGCGTTCTCCTGAACGGGTTGAACGGCGGGGCCGTCGACGATGGCTTTGGCGGTGTTGTTGAGCAGGTCACGTACCCGCAGAATTTCCTCCGGGCTCCAGCGCCCATGGTGCATTTGCAAGGCGTGGCGCAGGTTATGCACCGCTTCATGGATTTCCGCCGGGCGATCATGGCCGCGCAGCGAACGCTTGCTGACGTCGATGCGCATGCGCACACCATCCAGTGCTACGGCTTGCTCTTGCAGGAATAGACGTCCGGCATCGGTGATGGTGTAGCGTTTTTTTCCGCCTTCGGCGTCGCCCAAGATCAGTTCGCTTTCTTCCAGGAACGTCAGGGTCGGGTAGATCACACCGGGGCTGGGGCAGTAGGCGCCCTCGAACATGCCTTCGATCTGGCGGATCAGGTCGTAGCCATGGCACGGCTGTTCGGCGATCAATGCCGGCAGCAACAACTTCAGATCGCCGGGGGCAAACACCCGGGGCCCACGGCTGCCGCGTTCGCGGGCGGGACGTTTTTCGAAGCCGTCGCGGCCATCGCCGTGCTCGCGGTGGGGGGAATGATGGTCTCTCATTTTCTGCTTTCTCTCGTCGTGTTTAGATACAACTTAAGATATATCTTAATGAAAATGCAAAGGCTCCTGATCAACGGCAGTCCCTGCATCGGCCCTGGCTTGAAGGTCAAATCGAAAAAATAGAGCTTATTAGTACAGGTAAAATTTCAGAAATTAGTGTTAACTCTCTAATGTATTAGTTTGCTCCATTGTTTACTGGGGTTGTGGTATTGGTCTTACAGAAGGTACTTTGTTAATCTCTCGAATATCATTGCAGGCAGGATGCTGTTTGTAGTCTGTCTCTTACAGTCAAGCATCGCTTTTATAGTTATTTCCGTTTTTTTCTTTCTGCTGTCATGGCACTCCGGCTACGCACTTGCAGGAACTTTCTTGCTTACTTTTAAGAACAATTGGTCGATCATCTTTCGGCGTTGAAAGTTCAGGTTGGCAAATAGCTGCTCGTGACAGTTTTGCTCTGCATGAACTTTCAGCCCTTCATCCTTTTAAAAACACAGGTACTGAAAGATGTTCAAGAAAATCGCGTTCGCTGCTCCCCTGGCTGTTCTGGCTCTGAGTTCTTCGATGGCGTTTGCCGCTACCGAAGCCAGGCACACCATCAGTCTGGTTGCTACTGTCAATGCTGACGACTTCTATGCGGTGCCGGTTGACTTTGATCTGGTCAACAAGGATCAGGACATGAGCTACAACCCCTCTACCAACGCCATGAGATCCGTCGATGGGCACTTTGATGTGCTTCATACCGCCGGCAAGGTAAACGCACGACTTGAAGGCGTCCCCAAGCTGATTGCCGGTAACAAAAGCATCGACTTGAAAGTCGAGCTCAATGGCAAGACGCTGACAACCACTTCACAGGAAGTTGTTGGAGATGAAGAGTCCAATACCCGTTATCGCGCGCCATTCAAAATCAGTGCGGTCACCACGCAAAAACCTGATGCAGGCGATTACACCGGCGTCGTGATGTTGGTTGTCGAGCCTTCCGTCTAAGTAGTATCGGCGACGGCAAACCGTTTACTTGTTTTAAGTAACGTTCTCGGTCGGCAAACTTTCCGGTTTGTCGGCCGTGCTTGAACTCCTTCGTAATTAGAGAACTCGTTCATGTTCCCGATGACGCCCATCGCGGCGGCGCTTGCGCTGCTGTTATGTAGCAGTGCATTTGCGGCGCCCACTTCCGTTGATAACTCGCCGCGAAGTTTGCTGGCACAGGCCAAGGGCTTGCCGGCCGAGTTCGAGGAGCATTTTTTCGATGTTCCCTTGGCGGTTCGGGTCGAACTCGATCAACAACCGCTGGGGGAGGCGATGATTGTGTTGTCCCGGGATGACCGGGTAACGCTGCTCGATTTCACTGACACCAGCGAAAGCCGCTTCAGCGCAAGTGAGCGTGATACCTGGGCCGATATTCTCAAACCCGGTGTGACACTGGGCACCTGCACAAGCCAATGCCCGGAGCAGATGCTGGCGGTTCACTACAACCTCGAAAATTCATTGCTGTCGATCGTCACTGAAAATGCCGAGCGCGACAGCGAAGCCAAGCGTTTCTACGATCAGCCCGAAGGCGGCAGCAACGGCCTGATGGTACGTAACCAGCTCAATCTCAATGGCGGCCAGGATCAGGACCTGGGCGGTCGTTTCGGTCTGGAGGCCAGCGGCAGCCTGGGCAACTGGAGCCAGACCTTCAACATGCAACTGTCCCGTCTTGGCGGTCCGGACAACAAGACCTACCACGCGGTGCACGAGCTCTATAGCCAGCGCGAACTGGAGGGCCGTTTTTTCCGCCTGGGCTACTTCACCCCCAACTCCGAAGGCCTGACGCGCGAGCCCCGTTCATTCGGCAATAGCCCCGATACGGCGGTGGGCGTGATGTACGGCAGTTCCGACAGCCTGGCGATCGACAGCCCGAAACCCAGTGTCTATCCGGTTTATGTCACGGCCAACCGACAGGGTTCCGTGGAAATTTACCGCGACGGCTTGCTGATCAATACCCAGTCGGTCCCGGCGGGTTTGCAAACCCTCGACACCCGTCCGTTGCCCGGTGGCATTTACGAGGTGGAAGTGCGGTTGATCGAAGACGGTCAAATCACATCGACCACCCAGGAGTTGATTTACAAGCCGAACAATTGGCGCAACCACGATGAGCGTTGGCGCTACAACCTGTTTGCCGGACAGGAAAGCAAATTGCTGAGTAATTGGAATGATCAGGAGAGCGGCGATGCGACGCTGGGGGCGTCATTCAACTACTTGCTGCACCCACGGGTGATTCTCGGGCTATCGGCACGCCAGGTCAGTGACAAGCTGCAGTACGGCAGCTCCATCGACTGGAGCCTGGCCAACAGCGTCAGCCTCTATGCCAACCTGTACCAGACCGAAGACCACGGCACCGGTGCCGATTTTCAAGGCCTGTACAACTATGGCGCCGGCAGTCTGGTGATCAGCCACAATCGCAGTTGGCTCGACACCACCAACACCTACGACACATTGCCCGACGGCACCCGCGTGCGTCAGCGCAATGTGTTCACCGGCCAGACCAGCAATTCTTCACTGGCGCTGAACCACCGGATCAGCCGCAAAAGCTCGCTCAACGCACGGGTGTCCCACAGCGAGGGCAACGTCGAAGGTATGGGGGTGGACCTGGGCTGGACGCAACGCACCGTTCTGTTCGGCAGCGATGCCAACTGGCGGCTCTCGCTGTTTGATCGTCCGGGCAGTTACAGCAGTGGTGATGCGCGTAATCGCGGGGTCGATCTGAGCATCAACATGGCGCTCGGCGGCCCGGGGCAGCAGGTTTCCGGCAGCATCGGCAGCCGCACCGCCCGTGATGGCAGCCGTGACAACAACGCCTCCCTGGGTTGGCGCAAGGACCTGCAAGACCATGTGTTGCAGAGCGTATCGGTGACCGCGCTGACCGATACCTACGGTGTCGGATTGTCGAGTCTGGCGAACTTTCGCACCGATGCCATCAATGGTGACGGGTTCATCCAGCGTTCGTCCTTCAACGACAATTTCACCGGTGGTTTGAACCTTGACAGCACGCTAGTCGTTGGAGCGCAGCGCATGGCGTTGACCAGTCAGCATCAGGGCCGCGGCGCCGGGATGATTGTCGATGTCGAGTCCGACATCGACGGCATCGCCCTACGTGCCGACGACCTCAGCGGCGGCAGCGCCGCCTTGCGTCCCGGACGCAATTTCATACCGCTCACCGCTTACAAAAACAGCTCGGTGAGCTTCGACTTCGAAGGCAACGACGTCCCGGCGGCGAGCATCGAGCCGGCACGCACGCGCTATCACCTGAACAAGGGGGGGGTGGAGTACCGCAAGGTCCGGGTCATGAAAACCCTGACCGTGCTCGGCCGCTTGCTCGACCCGCAAGGACAGCCGCTCAAGGGCCATCACGTGATCAACCACGCCAGCCGTGGGGTTAGCGAAGTCGATGGCTTCTTCTCAATGGAAATGAATGCCGGCTCGCCAACCCTGGAAGTGCGTTACGCGGACCAGTTGCTGTGCCAGTTCCGCCTGGATATCGACAATCACCGCAGTGAAAACAACGTGCTGATGATCGGTGATCTGCGTTGTTCGCCGGACACCTTGGCGGATGCCACTTCCAACCGGCGCACGGCAGGTTGAACGGCCCCGGTTCCGATGTTCAAGAGAGTGTGATCATGAATCTAACGTCTACATATTCCCGACTGCTGCGGCGCAGTCGCTGGCTGGGGATGCTGGCCGTCGTCGCGGCGCCTTCGGCACAGGCGGTGAGTCAGGAGATCCGGGCGCTGTTCACCCCGGACTCTGCCAACCCGCAACGAAATCTGTTCGTTAATAAAACGCCGGTCAGTGGTTATTGTGCCGACTATCCCAGTGAGTGCCGGGACAACGAGACCTTCAGCATTCGCCTGCCCATGAGCTTCGAGTCGGCGAGCCCCATGCAGCCCAATGCGTCGCCGCGCAACAGTGCGATGTTCAGCGTTCCGGCCCTGTGGCGTCCGTTAACGGTGACGAACAGGGAAACGGGCGAAACGGAAACCGTCGAGGTGCGTATTGCCGGCTTCGGCTCCCGATACATCCTCAGTGATACCGCGGTCAATCTGACAGGTGCCGCCACTGCCATTGAGGGGCACCGCGCCTTGTGGGGCGGTCCGGGGGGAGGCTGGGTAAACGCGGCACCTCCCTGCGGCTACAGTGGTGTCGGACTGTATTCGGACAGCTACTACCGGTTCTTCTGGAAGACCCCGGTACAAGGGACTTGCGTCAAGACTGCGAGTTTTCCGATACCGGCCATGACTTATGACTACCTGGACTTCTCCTATGAACTTAAAACCCCCAATCCGCTGACGATGTCGTCCGGGCTTTATACGGGGGACGTGAGTTATCGAATTGGTCCCGGTGGTGACTTCGACATGGGCGATGTGATGCTGCCGAGCGACCCCGACCTGACGCTGAATTTTGTATTGGATGTTCAGCACACCCTCAAGGTCGACATCCCCCCTGGCGGCGAAAAAATCCAACTGGTCCCGGCGGGCGGATGGCAAAGCTGGTTGCACGCGGGGCGTAAACCTGTGCGTCTGTTTCGGGACCAGACGTTCCATATTTCAGCGTCGTCGCGCTTCAAGATGCTGTTGGAATGTGAGTTCAGCGGTTTTCCCTACGAATGTCTATTGGACGATCGAGTCTCCAAACGAGGCGTTGAGTTGCGCGTCAGCGTCAGCCTGCCCAATGGCCTGACCGACCTGGCCGGCCAACCCGTCAGGCAAATGCGCCTGCGAACGGGAGCGGCTAACGCACTGCAGTTTCAACCGGGTTTCTATGTCGATAGAGCGCCGGGCGTACTGCACTTTGAAGTACCGCCAAGCCAGATGGAGTTCATGTTGGCACCAGGCGCGGGGCCCTTCTTCAGGGGCAATGTCACTGTGATCTGGGATTCGGAAGTCTGATGGGCTTCGTATCGATGGTTCGGTCCGGGGTTGTATTCAATGTCAGGAGATTCAAGGGTATGAAACGTCTATGGGCACTGTTGGTTTTGAGCGGGTTTTCCTTGGGTATTCAGGCCGGACCGCAAATCAACGTCGGAACGGTTTACGACTACCTTGACAGCGACAAGAGCACCTACCTCAAGCGCGTGTTCAACAGTGGAGACAGCACGGCGTTCGTCAAGGTCAACATCCTGGAAATCGTCTACGACGCCGATGGCAGCCATCGTGAAATTCCGGTCAAGACCCAGGCGGACGGCAGCGGTCGGGATGGCTTGATGGCCAGCCCCGCGCGACTGATCGTGCCGGCCAAAGGTATGCAAGGCACGCGCTTGTTGCACATGGGCGAACGTGACACCGAGCGTTATTTCCGCGTGCGCTTCGTGCCGGTAGTGCCGGAGAAAGAAGACGAATTCGCGGTGTCGAGTGAAGAGCGCGATGCCTACAAACAGAACCTGTCGGCGGGGGTCAACGTGATGACCGGGTTTGGCACGGTGTTTTTTGTCCGACCGAAAAACAGTCGCTTCGACAGTGTGATCGATGACAGTCCCGGCGTTTACCGGCTGCGCAACAACGGCAATACCGTGGTGCTGATCGATGAGTTTCGCAACTGCTCGCTGAAAAACGAAACCGAGTGTGAGCCGACCACCAAACACCACGTTCTGGCCGGTAAAACCTTTGAGTTCGAGAAGAAGCCCGGCCGTGAGTATCGCTTCAACCTGGTGGAAGGTGCATCGAAAAAAACGCTGCGCATCGCCAGCCAGTAATACCGGAAGGGGCGAGTCACTTTGGCTGGCTCGCGGTATTTTTTGACGCAACAGGTATCTGACATGATCAAGCAATCGACCATCGCCGTGTGGATGAGCGTGATGGCGCTGATAAGTACCCAGGCTTTTGCTGCCCGGGAAGAGCGCACGTTCGAGGTGTCGGTGGATATCCCGACGCTGGGGTTTTACATCATCCCGGCCGAGTCGAACTGGATACACCTTGAACAGACGTTAGCGTGGAACATCCATACGAAGACATTGGAGGGGCTGCGCAAGAATTTCGACGTCAAGCACGACACCAGTGCGATCGAAGCACGGTTGGAAGCAGAACCGTATCTGACCAACGGGCGTGACGATCAGAACATTTATTTGCGCGTCAGCTTCAATGGCAAGGAGTTGAGCCATGACCCACGACCGCGGGAAGTACTGACCGCCGCGCAAGCAATTGCCGGTGGCCGCTTTCCCCTGGAGATCGTGCCGAAAGTGCCTGTCGGCGGATACAAGCCGGGTATTTACTACGGCAATGTGCAACTGATATTCATCGCCGCTGCGCCTTGATGTGCGGCCGCCTGACGCGTCAGGCGGCCTTTGGCTTGCTGTGTGGCTTTTACTGGCCGGCTTTGCGCAGAGCCTCTCGGGTCAGTTGTCTCGCCATCTGTTTCTCCTCGTCACCCAGGTCGACGAGAAAACGATCGAAGTCAGCTTCGCTGATGGGCTCATCGGCAAAGACCACGGTCTCTGGAACGGGCAGATCGTTGATTAGTTCCCTGAGCCGGTTGCGCAGGTCGGCTTTCTCAACGTCCGACGTCGACTCGAGCCACTGACGCTGGGTTGTGCGCAGCTCCTCCAGTTTTTCGTATTTGCTCTGGTAGAGATGTTTGTTCATCTCCGTTCCAACAGGCCATTTTTCACGCAAGTAACGCTCCCAGAAGTCCACCTCAAGCATCTTGTTGATCAGACCATCGCCTTCGCCCAGGGCCAGCACCGTGTCGTACGCCTGATCGATCATGGTGTCAGTTACACCGGCAACCGTTCGGTACAGCATGCCTTCGGATTGCCACGGCAGGTTTAACCGCGAGGCGAGACCCGTCTGGTAAGCCAGGTAGATTTCGACCTCGTCAGGATTGCCGCCACGGCTGGCAACATCGGCCCGGGCAACCTCATTGACGTGATCCAGTCGTGCCGCGCCTTTGGCCAGGGTCACCAGTTTGCGCTGAAGCTGCGCCGGATCGGTGGAGTACGAATAGGCCTCGGAGGCGAGCACGCGAATGCCCATGCTATTGAACAACTGCGCACCGGCATCGGCACAATCGACGGGGGCGATGGCCATGATGTAGAGCTGTTCGCGCAGCTGAGTGTCGATGTACACGGCATCGAGCATGCGTGCCATGCGCTGTACCAATTGCTGGCGAGCAGAGCCGCCAGCGGCAAAGTCCGCAGTGTTTTTCTGTTTGAGCACGACGTCGATAAACGCATGGGACCGAGGGTCGTCGGACAGTTCCCGGAAAGAGGCGATCCGTTCTACCCCCAACCCCGGTACATTGGCCCAATCATTGGCATTGACCCCGTACTCCATCGGGTGAGAAATCACCAGAGGTTCGGGAGGCAATCCCACTGAGCGACGAATCTCCTGATATCGCAGTTGGTTTATATCCGACAAATCACCGACGTTGAGGCGGGTGCGCGCAACGACCCAGGCTTCGGGCCTGCCGGGCACCACCTCGGGAATTACGCTGAGGGGATTGTCCCGCAGGTCCAGGAGAAAACCCCTTGGTCGATTTTTGGCCAGGGTGCCGACGGGCCAGGTGGTCAGGCCGGTGTTTTTCAAGGCCACAACTTTGAGCCTGGGCATGCGACGAATGTCCGGTGCCATTGCCAGAGGGTTACCTTCGAGCTTGAGTATTTCCAGATAGGTCAGGTGCTTTAGTTTCTCCACTGCGGGGGCGTCCAGAACGATCTCGTTGTCACTCAAGCGCAGGCGTTCCAGCCGATGCATGGTGCCAATGTGTTCCGGCAGGCTTGTCAGCTCGCACCGGCGGGCGCTGAGTTCGCGAAGGTTGGGGAAATCTTTCAACAAGCCGTTCGCCTTGCCGGAAAAACGCGTGTTGTCGAGTTTCAGGATCGTGACCTTGTCCAGAAACCTTTTTAGCTGCGGTCGTTCCGGCCACCCGGATTCCAGGTCCAGCGGCAGCAGGTCCTCTGACAGATCCAGCGCATAACGGTGCGGATCAGTACGGCTACCGAGATTGGTGTTTTTTCGCTCAAAACAGTCGAGCAAGCCCAGGGCAATGTGTTGCCGGACGCCACGCAAAGGAATCGGATTATCGGCATCCAGCCCGGCGAATTGGTGCTCCCAGAGTTCGACAGTCCTGCGTAGTTCGTCGAGATCATTTTTCTGTTCCTCCAGACGTGTCATCGGTTCGCCCTTTTCGATCAGAGCCTGGGCAAAGGTGTCGACCTCGTTGTCGCTAAAGTGAGGATGCAGGTCGTGAATCCGCTCGTGCAGTGTTTCGCCGGACCTGCTGATAACGGGACCACGTACCAACAGCAGGGTTTCGTGCTCGGTCACAGCACGAATAGGTGGTGTGGCCAGAACCGCCCGGCGCTCGCTCGGTGTCTCGGTCTTGGCGATGATCCAGTGCTTGAAGAACCCGACATCCCCCGCTCGATATCCCACCGCTCTGCGCCCATCCCGGCCCATGGCCTGGAGCAGGGCTGGAAGAAAATCATCGGCTGCGTGGATCTGCTGATCCTCGGCGTCACGCACTTCGTATTTTCCGGATTCGTCGCGAATCATGATCCGTACTTGTGCTGCATCTTCCGGCCCGGCGCTGCATCGCAGCTCGCCGTCGAGCGCGCCTTGGCGGATTTCGATGCGCAGGTTGCCGAAGGTATCGGTTTGCGTGCGCAAGGTGCCCAGCACCAGGCGTTCGGTATCACCACTGACCAACGCGTTGTCGTACAGGCCGTGGGCGGCGCGGACGGCTTGGGTTTCGAATTGAAGTTCCCTGGCCTGGCTTTTCAGGCGCAAGGGCAGGCGCTTGTGCCGGGTAGTCTGCTGGCGTTCCGAATGGGTGGCGCCGGCGAAGATTTTTTCCGCGACGGGGTCGGGCAGTTCGGGAAAACCGCTGAATAGAGCAGCCATTTCGGGGGACAACACAGGAGGCGGATTCACCGGTGCCCCCAGGCGTTGCAGGGTGTCGGTCAGCAAAGGCGGCGGTGGGGCGTGCTCGACGTGCATCCTGCGCAGCGCGGCCTCTTCAGTGCCGCTGATCTGCCGGATCCGCTCCAGTTGCGTGTCGTTGAAGGCATCGGTCGTATGGCCCAGGCGACGCATCAGGGTCGTGCCTTCCCACTCGCGCGGGTTTTCCGTTTCACTGACCCAGGCACCATGACTGTTGTGCCGCAGGTTCGGGGTATACGCGTCGGGGCGTTGTGGATGCTGAATACGGTGTTGTCCGGTCACCGGGTCTGTTCGCACGGCGAACAATTGATCGTCCAGTCGTAGAATCTGTTGCCCTTGATGCTGGTAAATCCCCTGTGCATCGGGCCTGGCGTCTGTGGGCAAGGTCAGGTTCGATTGTTGATAGGGGGTAAGGTCAGGATTCCACAACCGCGTCCGCCCATCGGCCGTTTGCACTGGCTTGAGTCCTTCGAAGAACGGCGAAAGTTTCGCCCGCGCGACATTGCCGATTGCGCCGCCCGCCGCAAATGCGCCCAACTGGACGACGCTTTCCAGCACGCTGATGGTTTGTTCTGCTGCTTCGGCAAAATGACTTTCGGCCAGGTCGACGATACCCTCGACCACTTCATCGGTCAGTTGATAAGCGGTGTAGGCCAGCATCAGCTCGCCCAGGCCGGGGACAAGCGGCGTCGCCACCAGCAACGCGACGTTGAGAATGTCCGACAGCATTTTTTCCAGGTTATCCCACCAGGCCCAGCGGGCCATGCGATCGGCGTACTCGGTGGAAATCGCGATTTCCCGCCCATCGTTGAGAATCTTGTTGAGCTTCTGGCGGTAGTAGTAACCCCAAAGATCATTCTTGAAAACAGTCTCTCTGTCGGTCTTGACGCTCGACAGGCTGAACTTCAAGTCGGGGTTGGTCACGGGTGTTTCACGCCAACTGGGCAGGTTGGAGCCAGGTGGGACCGGCTGCCATTCGATTTTGCTCAGGCGGTCATTGAGTCCGGCAAAAAAATGCCCGCGTTGCTGATGGGGTACGAACTGGCTGAAGTACTGTTGATAACTTTTGCTGGAGGTGCCATCGCGCAGCTGGCGTGTCAGTTGCGCCATGAAATCGAGCGTCGACGGGTACAGCTTGAGCGGATGCTGCGGGTCATGGGGAACATACGCCAGGACCGGGACGGTACCTGTGGCGGTGAATACATCGGGGGCGATCAGCACAATGCCAACCAGGCGCGTGTCCATCATCGACAGGTTGTAATAGCCGACGGGCTGCCCGTGCCATTGCAGTTGTGAACGATCGTCGAGCATGCCTTGCACGACGTCATAGGCCTCCTGGTCGATGTCCTTTTTCATCAGGGCCATTTGTGCCGCAACATTCAGCGCACTTTTCTGACTGCGAATGACGATGTAGCGCAGGTAATTACTCGCCACTCTGTTGGTCGACAGCAAAAACTCGTTCAGATGCTGTTGGTATCTCGCACCGATGTTCAGTTCGCGGCACAGTGATTTGAACTGATCGATGCTCAGTTTGTGCTTGAGGTGTTTGACCCCGAAATGCCCGCGAGCGTCGGGGCGGGTGATGAACTCGGAGTCTTGGTGAAATGACTCGTCGAGCGAAAAATTATGCAGGGCGGCGTCCAGTAGCGAGACGGTCCGGCTGGTGGTACCGCCTGAAAAGTCATGCACCCACCAGGATGTTTTCACAGGTGCATACAAGTGTAGCCAGGTCTGCTCGACATCGTCGTCGACGCCGAAGCGGTCCTTCAGTGCCTGTTGCAGGATGGGACGGGCAAATGCGTAGACATCCTGCAGTTCGCTCAGTGCGCGATCTACTTCGTTTTGCGCAGTCCAGCTGAGCTTGATGCCGTGCTTCAGGCGTTGCTGCAGCGCCTGGGTGGCGTCCCGCAGCGGGTCTGGAAGGATCACCCTGTCGGCTTTCAGTTCATTGACGCGAGTGATGGAAGTGTCTTTCAGCCAGGAAGGGATGGCCTGTTTGACCCGTTCGAAATGGATACTTTTATCGGCCAGATCATTGGCGAGCGAATCTGGAGTTTTATACGGGTTGGGCATTGTCTGATCGTCCGTTGATCAATAATGGAACGAACAGACTAGGTACGCGTGGCCCCCGAAAAAAGCTCAAAAACTGATTTGAAAGGATGTCTGTTTTGCCCCGAGCCTCCCAAAATCAAGGAGTGAAAAATAGATAGTTACCGCCACCTCGGCACTGGTTTTTGGTAATGCTTAGCGAACAGCCGTTGCCGCGGTTGGCTGGCACATCGTGTGGGTGCCCGGTTGCAGGTACGGCGTCAGAATCGGCGCCATGCCTTTGAGCACCTGCACTGGCAACGCCGAGGTGAAAGTGAAGCTCTCCGCCGAGCGGCCCGGCACGTACGCGGTCAGGGTGCCAAAGTGGGTATCGCCGATGTAGAACACGAACGTGGCCGTGCGGTTGAGCGATTTCGAACTCAAGATCCGTCCGCCGGAACCGATGGCTTCGATACGGTTGTCACCAGTACCGGTCTTGCCGCCCATGGCCAGCGGGCTGCCATCCGGCAGTTTGAAACTGCCGGCCACGCGCTTGGCCGTACCGGCATCTACCACCTGTGAAAGGGCTTCGCGCATGGCGGTCGCCACCTCGGATGGCATCACCCGTTTGCCGACGTCCGGGTCATTGATCAGTTGGGTTTCATAGGGCGTGTTCGCAGCGAAATGCAGGCTGTCGATACGCAGGGTCGGCATGCGCACGCCATCGTTGAGGATGGTGCCGATCAATTCGGCCAGGGCTGCGGGACGGTCGCCGGAGCTGCCGATGGCGGTGGCCAGCGACGGCACCAGGTGGTCGAACGGATAGCCGACTTTCTGCCAGCGCTGGTGGATGTCGAGGAACGCTTCGATCTCCAGCATGGTGCGGATGCGACTGTCGCGGGCACCCTTGTGTCTGCTTTTGAACAGCCAGCTGTAGACCTCCTGGCGCTCGAACTGGCTGGCTTTGACGATTTCACCCCACTTGGCGTCGGGGTGATTGAGCAGGTAGCCCATCAGCCACAGGTCCAGCGGGTGAACCTTGGCGATGAAGCCCTGGTCCGGCAGGTCGTAGGAGCCGGGAGCGTAGGCCTCGTAGAGCCGCACGAGACGTTCGTCAGTGAGTTTTTCCGTGAGCTTGGCTCCCGTGAGGTGCGAGCGCACGAAGGCGTTGAAGCTTTCCTGACTGGCCTGTGGCAGCAGGTAGCGGTGTACGGCGGCCAAGCGGATCGGGGTCGGCCGCATGCTGTCGAGGAAGGTGTCGAGCCGGTCCTGGGTATCCTTGTTCTTGTACTTTTTCCAGAACTTGAGCAGGAACGAAGTGCCCTCGTGGTCGGCGAATTCGGCCAGGTATTCCTGGCGCCGCGGGTCGCGGTCGTCCTTGAGCAGTTCGGCACTGCTGTTCGGGCCGGAGTAGGTGGTGTAGCGCACCAGGTCACGCATCAGGCGAATGAACGGCAGGTTGATCGACTCGCGCAGGGCGTCGCGCAGGGTCGGTATCCGGCCGTTGTCTTCCTTGCGGAAGTTGTGGAACACATGCAGGCCACCCCCGGTGAAGAATGCCTCGCCAGGGCTGGCGGAGTATTTACGGTCCAGGGCTGCACCGAGCATTTTTTGCAGGTCGCGGTCCTTGTTCTCGATCAGGTAATCGACCGCCCAGCGGCTCAGGCGGTCCTGATCCGGCACGTCGACTTTCTTCAGTTCCGGGACGGCCATGCCGGCGTATTTGTCGTGCAGCTCGGAGATGATTTGCAGGTAGGTGGTCAGCACGCGCATTTTCGCGGTAGAGCCCAGTTCCAGTTTGCTGCCTTCGTTGATGTCGAATGGCTGGTCGGTGCTGTCGGTCTGCACCCGAACCCGCGAGCCGTCCGGAGTCAGTTCGAACAGGGTGAAGCTGTAGCGCACCTGGGTGGTGCTGGTGGTGGTCAGAAGGCGTTCGCCGATCAGGCCGATTTGCGTGGCAAACTCAGGGTCGGCGAGTTTTTTCAGGTACTCGGTGGCCTCGGCTTGCAACTCGCCTTGCAGGGTGCTGGTGGCGGAGAGGTCGAGGCGGTCGAGGTCATACAGCGGACGATTGAGCATGCCGGCCAGACGGCTGCGCGCGACACTGATGCCCTTGTTGGCTTCGATCGGTTGAATGGTCGGCTGGGTGGCCCAGTCGCGGTAGGTCACTTTGCTGGTCAGGGCTGCTGCGGCGAGCTGAGCATCGATCACGCTGTTTTGCGCCAGCAGGCGAATATGGCTGTCGGTGAGGTCGGCCAGTTCATCGTGACCCTTGGTCAGGTAATGCGACGGGCGGCGCTGGGCAATCATCAACGACAGCATTTCACGCAGGGCCAGGCCTTTTTCCGCCATGGTTTTTGGATCCGTCGCAGTGCTGGAAAGAGCTTCGTTGGCCTGATTGAAGTCGGAGCCGTACCACACGCGCAACCCTTCAGCCATGCCGTGCACTTCACCGTGGCCCGGTACGGCCGACAACGGCACGCTGTTGAGGTAGTCGCGAACCACGTTCTGCCGGGCTTCGAGGGTTTGTGGCCCGGCCTGGTAGGCGCGCACGGTGGCGGAAATCATCTGGCGAATCTTTTCCGCGCCGTTGACCGTCAAGCCATCGGGGGAATGCCGGTACTTTTCCAGTTGCGTGGCCAGGGTACTGCCACCGGCGGATTGGCCGGGCACGTGCAATATCTTGGCCACCTGGGACCACGCCGCCATGCCGAATCGCGGCCAGTCCACCGCCGGGTTGGCCAGCGGTTGCTTGGGGTCGAGCAGGAAGCGGTTCTCGATGAACAGCAGGCTGTTGACCACCACCGGCGGGATCGAGGCAAAGCTTGAATAAAGCTGCTGCGGATAGTTGTACTGGTACAGCGGGGCTGCACGGCAATCGGTGATCGACAGCCCGGCCTGGATTTTCTCGGCATAAGGCACGAACAGTCCCTTGTCGCTGTACTTCAACAGCGCCGGGGAAAAGCGGGTTTGCGCCTCGACGACAAAATTTCGCTTGATCAGGCGCGGCAGGAACTCATCCAGCGAGCTGTAGCCCAGGCGCCGATCGAACGGACCGTCGCCTGGATAGCGAATCGCATCGCTGGGGCCGGGTTTGAGCTCATAGTTCAGGGACGCGGCGTATTTGCTGACTTCCCGGGCCTGGAACCTCGAGGTACGCATTTCCCTCGCAGCCGCCAGCCCCGCGACAATCGCGATTATCAACAGCAATAGCCAGAACGCTCCCCATCCGTGCCTGGAGCGACGGGGTTTTTCAGGAATAGGCGCTTCATCCTCACGTTCATTCGGAACCACGGTTTTACTCGAATCGGTTTGCCACAAAGCGCCCATAGTCGACTGATCCATTCACGCAGATTGATCGGACTTCACTGAAGCTTAGACGGTGGTTGGCGAAGGTGAAAAAAATGTGAAGGGCAAAACGTCGGGTCATGGCCATCTTTTGTGGCGAGGGAGCTTGCTCCCGCTGGGCTGCGAAGCGGCCCCCAGCCCGGTCAATGCGATTCGTCTGGATTATCCGGTACTCTGGTTTACGACTGCTGCGCAGCCGAACGGGACGGTGCGGCGATCCGACAAGCTCCCTCGCCACAGGGGGCGATTAGCCAGCCGTTTGATCTCAGAGCCAACACGCATCCCAGAGCGGGTATTCGCCAATTTTATCCACAAGCCCCGCCCTTAATGGATTGGCAACGATGTAGCGAGCGAACGGTAGAAGATCTTCTCCATCGCGAATGGCCCGGTCGTGGTAGCCGGTTTGCCAGAAAGCACCGCTCTCGTTTAACGCCCTGTTGATCGTCAGCGTGCTGCGGGATTTGATGGCCTGCATGAGTTGCGCCAGCGTGTACCGTTCAAGCTGTATTAACCAGTGGAAGTGGTCCGGCCTGATGACCCAGGCCATTGAGTCGACCCATTTTTGCTCGTGGGCTCGCCTGAGCTCCTCAACCAGAAGGCGTCCTAGCCGCCAATCCGCGAATATTCGGCGGCGCTGATGCACGACTGCGGTTATTAAATAGCCCCGTCCTGGTTCTGAGTAACGTCCGCGGCGCAATAGATGCGAGTTTGGATGTGGAGGCATTCCGTTGCTCCCTTTGGCGTTTAGCTAAATACGCTAGCTATTCGTTTTCCTGCTTGATCCTGCATTTGCTGAGTGAAATTTCCCAAATCATTGAAGGATTCGGATCCATGCAGCGCTTTTGTGGCTAGGGAGCAAGCTCCCTCGCCACAGTAGGTAGGAGGGCTGAAACACTTGAACTAGAGCTTTATAGACTTTGGCAGGGGCATGACGATGCACCATTGTTGTGCAATACTCGGCGCCGTTTTTCCCACTGTTCTTGCGGGTTTTTCCTACAAGACGACTCTGCCCACGAAGCAGAACCGGTTCGGGAAGCGATGGCTTATCGGTCAGCGCTTCGCCACTCGGTGGTCATATCCAATAACAAGACGAGGTTGTCCCCAATGCCCGTAGGTAATCACCTGCCCCAAGGCGAGACCGCTCAGGGCGGTCCGCTTAAACGTGAACTCGGCGAGCGGCATATTCGCCTGATGGCACTCGGTGCCTGTATCGGCGTCGGCCTGTTTCTGGGTTCGGCCAAGGCCATCGAAATGGCCGGCCCGGCCATCATGCTGTCTTACATCATTGGCGGTCTGGCGATCCTGGTGATCATGCGCGCCCTCGGCGAGATGGCAGTGCACAACCCGGTCGCCGGCTCGTTCAGCCGTTACGCCCAAGACTACCTCGGCCCGCTGGCGGGCTTCCTGACCGGCTGGAACTACTGGTTCCTGTGGCTGGTGACCTGCGTCGCGGAAATCACTGCCGTGGCGGTCTACATGGGTATCTGGTTCCCCGACGTGCCGCGCTGGATCTGGGCGCTCGCTGCGCTGGTCAGCATGGGCTCGATCAACCTGATCGCGGTCAAGGCCTTCGGTGAATTCGAGTTCTGGTTTGCCCTGATCAAGATCGTCACCATCATTGCGATGGTGTTCGGCGGCATCGGCATCATCGCCTTCGGTTTCGGCAACGACGGCGTGGCCCTGGGTATTTCCAACCTGTGGACCCACGGCGGCTTCATGCCCAACGGTGTACAGGGCGTGCTGATGTCGCTGCAAATGGTGATGTTCGCCTACCTCGGCGTGGAGATGATCGGCCTGACCGCCGGTGAAGCGAAGAACCCGCAAAAGACCATCCCCAATGCCATCGGCTCGGTGTTCTGGCGGATTCTGCTGTTCTACGTCGGCGCGTTGTTCGTGATCCTGTCGATCTACCCGTGGAACGAAATCGGTACCCAGGGCAGCCCGTTCGTGATGACTTTCGAGCGCCTGGGCATCAAGACCGCGGCGGGCATCATCAATTTCGTGGTGATCACCGCTGCGTTGTCGTCCTGCAACGGCGGCATCTTCAGTACCGGGCGCATGCTCTACAGCCTGGCGCAGAACGGCCAGGCCCCGGCCGGTTTTGCCAAGACCTCGAACAACGGCGTGCCGCGTCGTGCATTGCTGCTGTCGATTGGCGCGTTGCTGCTGGGCGTATTGCTCAACTATCTGGTGCCGGAAAAGGTGTTTGTCTGGGTGACGGCGATTGCCACCTTCGGCGCGATCTGGACCTGGGCGATGATCCTGCTGGCCCAGCTGAAATTCCGCAAAGGCCTGAGCGCCAGCGAAGCGGCCGGCTTGAAATACCGCATGTGGCTGTACCCGGTCAGTTCGTATCTGGCGCTGGCGTTCCTGGTGCTGGTGGTCGGCCTGATGGCGTACTTCCCGGACACCCGCGTGGCGCTGTATGTGGGCCCTGCGTTCCTGGTGCTGCTGACGGTGCTGTTCTACGTGTTCAAGCTGCAACCGACCAATGTTTCGCAAGGTGCGGTGCGTTCGGTTTCGTAAGTCGTATCGCTGAAACTTGTAGGAGCGAGCTTGCTCGCGATGATCGTCAACGATAACGCGTGTTTACTGGATAAACGCAGCACTCTTGAGTCCATCGCGAGCAAGCTCGCTCCTACATAAGACGGTCCAGTGACCGGGGCTTTTGCATTTCAGGCGGGTGCGATTTGCGTTGAACGGTTCAAACGCTTGTTGAACTCCAGCCAAGCCGCCAGCAGCGCCATCAACCCGGCACCCACCAGCGCCGTGAAGATCTGCATGGCAAAAGCATCGTCGGTCAACGCATTGATCATGTCCGCCAATGGCGCCAGCAGCACGCCCAGGCAGAAAATCTCCAGCGAGAAACGGCCCATGCGGCAACTTTGCTGCGCGAGCCAGTTTTGCGTCCATCCGCTGTCGGGAATCAGTTTCGCCGTGATGTAGGCCAGTGCGAGGAAATGCAGCAGGCGCACGGGGGACAGGTCGGTCTTGCTGATGGGGTACAGGACGTTTTGCAGGCTCGTCGGCACTACGGCATCGTGTATGTCCGGCCAACGCCACAGCACGGTCAACACACCCGCGACCACGACATACAGCGCCGCACCGACAAACAACGGCTGGCGAACCAATGGGCGCGTCTCGGGCAGGCGCGGGCGCTGGCTGTGAATCGCAGCGGCACCGCCGAGTACGAACAGCAACTGCCAGGCAACCGGGTTGAAATACCATACGCCGTCCTTGATGGCCGCCAGGTTCCAGCCAGCCAGCGGCACCATCAGATACAGCGCCAATGACATCGCGACCACCACCCAGGCCTTGCGCACCAGAATCGGCAGCACCAGGGGCAAGCCTGCCAATAGCACGATGTACAGCGGCAGCGGGTCCATCAGGTTCGGCTTGAAGCGCAACAGCAGTTCATCGATCAGGGCCTGCTGCGGGTTGCTGATGAAGTGATGCATGCCCATTTCCTCCACCAGATCCCGTGTTTCCACGTGGCTGTTGGCGAAAAACACAATGCCCATCAGCATCGCCAGCAGGAAGATGTGCACTACGTAGAGTACCCACGCCCGGCGCAGGATTTTCACGCAGGCGATCAGAAAGCCTTCGCGCGCCAGGACTTTGCCGTACGCCAGTACGGCCGCAAAACCTGCCAGAAACACGAAAACCTCGGCCGCATCGCTGAAACCGAAGTTACGCAGGGTGATTTGCCCCAAAGGGTTGTGGGGCACGTGATCCCAAAAGATGAAGATCAGTGCCAGACCTCGAAAAAAGTCGATCCGGTGATCGCGTGCTAACGTCATGGCAGCAGACTCGTAACAGCGGGTAAAAATGGGATAGGCCGCGGGGGCAAAGGCCACGCGCCCGATCGGCGGCGCGCAGGGTGG
This sequence comes from Pseudomonas sp. GL_091, assembly GCF_057837725.1. Classification (NCBI taxonomy): domain Bacteria; kingdom Pseudomonadati; phylum Pseudomonadota; class Gammaproteobacteria; order Pseudomonadales; family Pseudomonadaceae; genus Pseudomonas; species Pseudomonas sp. GL_091. The sequence goes on from NZ_CM174451.1 coordinate 1,183,750, forward strand.
ACTGATTCGCGGGCAATTGCAAAGTCGGGATATTTCCGGATGTCTCGGGCGTTGCTTCAAGGCTCAACCGCTGGTCTGAAAGGTCCAAAAACCTGCGATTTCTGACAGTAGGCAGGCTCAAATACTAATGAGTGCAACGTTCTGAAACGGGAGCCTCACATGAGACTGTTGTGGAAAGGGCTGTCCAGTTACACGGCGATCGGGGTCGCCAACACCCTGATCCACTGGCAGATCTTTTTCCTGCTGAGTGTGGCGGCCGGCCTCAGCCAGGCAATCAGCAACCTGGCGGCCTTCTGCGTGGCTGCGTCGTTTTCTTTCTACATGAACGCGCAATTTACCTTTGCCGCCAGTGCCACGGTCGCAGGTTACCTGCTGTTTCTTTTGGGCATGGGGGCATTGAGCCTGGGGGTCGGCCATCTCGGCGATGTCTGGCGATTGCATGGTTTGCTCACCGTGGTCCTGTTCTCGGCGTTGAGCCTGGTATTCGGCTTCCTGTATTCCAAATACGTGGTGTTTCGCGAGCGTGATCAATGAAAATCTCGCTCATTGTCCCGGTGTTCAACGAAGAGCAGGCGATCAACCTGTTTTATCAGGCGGTGAGACGGGAGTTGAAGCTCAGCGGCACCGACGTCGAGATCGTGTTCATCAACGACGGCAGTTCCGACCGCACGGCCGAACAGGCCACGGCACTGGCCCAGGCGGATGATCAGGTGCTGCTGATCAATTTCTCGCGCAACTTCGGCAAGGAACCGGCACTGTTTGCCGGCCTGGAACACGCCAGCGGCGATGCCGTGATCCCGATGGATGTCGATCTGCAAGACCCGATCAACGTCATTCCGTTGTTGATCGAGCAATGGCAGAAGGGTGCCGACGTGGTGCTCGCCAAGCGCCGTAGCCGGGCCGCCGACGGCTACCTCAGGCGCCACAGCGCGTCGATTTTCTACCATGTGCTCAATCGCATCGCCTACACCCGCATTGAAGAAAACGTCGGGGATTTCCGGCTGATGGATCGCAAGGTGGTCGACGTGATCCGCTCCCTGCCCGAGCACCAGTTGTTCATGAAAGGCGTGTTGTCGTGGGCCGGGTTCAACACCGTGGTGGTGGAGTTCGAGCGGGCAGGAAGGGTGGCGGGGAACAGCAAGTTCAATGGCTGGAAGCTGTGGAACCTGGCACTGGAAGGCGTGACCTCGTTCAGCACCGTGCCCCTGCGTTTGTGGACTTACGTCGGTGGCGGCATTTCGATTTTCGCGGTGCTTTACGCGGTGTACATGGTGCTGGACAAGATTTTCTTCGGCAACAGCGTCCCCGGTTATCCGTCGCTGATGACCGCGATCCTGTTTCTGGGCGGTGTGCAATTGATCGGCATCGGTATCCTCGGCGAGTACATCGGTCGCATCTATATCGAGGCCAAGCACCGGCCGCGCTATGTGATCAAGGACATCGTCGGCGGTAAAGACCGGGGCAGGCGCTAGCATGGGCCGGTTCAGCGACTTCTTCGTTCGCGAACTCAGCTGGCATCAGGTCTGGCGGTTTTTTCTGTTCGCGACCTTTGTGTATGTCCTGCCGTTGATCCTCGCGGATTTTCCCTATATCGATGACAACTGGCGCTCGCTGGCGGCGGGCATGGCCTGGTCCGAACAGGGCCGACTGTTCGCCCAGCTGTTCTACAACGCGCTGACCTTCAGCCATGCCGCGCCGAACATCTTTCCCTTGCCCTTGTTGATCGCCACGCTGGCCATGGCGTCGGCGCTGACCAGCCTGACGTTCCATTACTTCCGCCAGCCCAACGTCGCTTGTTGTCTGGTGCTGTTGCCGCTCTGGTACAACCCGTTCTTCCTGCAGAACCTGTCTTATCAATACGACGGTCCCGCGACGGCCCTGAGCCTGGTGGCGGTGATCTATGCGATCACCTTTCGCCACCCGTGGCGCAGTGTGCAATGGCTGGTGCCGTCGTTCCTGATTGCACTGGCGCTGGGTTTGTATCAGATCAGCCTGAATGTGTTCCTGGGCCTGTGTTGCCTAGAGTTGCTCAGGGCCGCCAACGATAAAACGACCCCGCTGCCATGGCGCGACCTGCTGGGCTGGAAAGCCGCCCAGCTCATACTTGGCGGGTTGATCTACAGCGTCAGTGCTTATCCGTTCATGGACTCCAATCGCACATTGCTGCTCAATTGGGCGGCGAACCCTTTATTGCAGATCCAGATCAACATTGCCCGGGTCCTGGAAAAAGTCGTGCTGCTGTTCCATGGCGGATGGCTCTGGGTGTTTGGCGGGTTACTGCTGCTTGCGATAGCCGGGGCGGTGCGGTTGGGATTGAACGTAGCGGCGCGTCAGGACGGCGGACCGAAGAAACTGTTGATCGGCCTGATGTGTTTGCTGACATTGCCGGTGGTGACGCTGCTGGTGTCCGGTGTTGCGCTGTTTTTCCGCGACTTCAACGAAGGCGCCCGCACCTTGATGGGTTTCGCCGTGCTGCTGGTGTTGCTGTGCTATTTGAGTCATCTGGCGCTGGCGTCGATCCATGAGCGCCTGCCATTGTTGTTGATGATTCCCCTGCTGGCCATGTTGTCGCTGTCGTTCGCCTACGGCCGGGTGCTGACGGTGCAGAAAACCTTCGCGTCCACGGCGCTGGCCGGTCTTGCGTACGACATCGCCAGCCATCAGTCGCTGCGCGAGGCCAGGCGGATCTACATCTCGGTGAGTTATTCCGACTATTGGTTAGTGGCGGCAGCTGGCTCGTTCAAGCAGTTGCCAGTGCTGCACTACCTGCTCAATACCGATTTTTACATGCTGGCCGAGAATCTGCCGAAAGCGGGAATCACCAACGTGGTGGCGGAGCGGGAGCGGCGTAACGCTACGCGGGTGGGTTATCAGGGCTATCCGGCGCTGGTGGACAGCCAGTTCTACCGGATTTACCTGATCGGTGATTACGGTTTCATCGTGATGAAGGAACCGGCCCCGATCACTGCTCTGCGTTGGTGAGTCTGAAGGGGCGTGAAAAGTGTCTACATCGTCAGTATGACCGCTGGTCTGAAATCCTTACCAACCTGTTATTTCTGTCAGTAGACCGCTGTGGCGGCAACACTTAGTTTGAATGCTCCTGAAGCAGGGATATTGGCGGGAGCCGGCATGAAAGCTTTGTGGAAGGGATTCTCTACCTTTGCGGTCATCGGGCTGGTCAATACGTTCCTTCATTGGCCGGTTTTTTTTGTACTCATCAATGCTTGCGGGTTCCTTTTTTCGCGTTTCGTAGTATTTCGCGAGCGCGAGGTATGAAGGTTTCACTGATTGTCCCTGTGTTCAATGAAGAGCAGGCTATCGGGGTGTTCTACCAGGCCGTGCGTCAGGATCCGAGCTTGCGCGAGTACCAAATTGAAATCGTGTTTATCAACGATGGCAGTACAGACGGAACATCTGATCTTGCCCATACGATTGCCTTGGTCGACAGCGGTGTGGTGGTGATCAGTTTCTCACGCAACTTCGGCAAGGAACCGGCGTTGTTTGCCGGGTTGGAACATGCAACTGGCGATGCCCTCATTCCCATGGATGTGGATCTGCAGGATCCAATCAGTGTCATTTCGCGGCTCATCGAAGAATGGATCAATGGGGCTGATGTGGTGCTGGCAAAACGACGAAACCGTTTGGCCGACAGTTATTTCAAACGTCATTTCGCAAGCCTGTTCTATCGGCTACTCAATCAGATTGCATCGACTCGCATCGAGGAAAACGTTGGCGACTTTCGCTTGATGGATAGAAAGGTCGTTGAAGTCATCAAGAGCCTTCCGGAGCAGCATTTGTTCATGAAAGGTGTACTGTCATGGGCAGGCTTCAACACAAAAGTCATTGAGTACGATCGTGCTCCACGGGTGGCTGGAAAAAGTAAATTCAATCTCTGGAAGTTATGGAATCTGGCACTTGAGGGCATTACCTCGTTCAGTACTGTACCGTTGCGCGTATGGTCCTACATCGGCGGCATCATCTCTCTGATAGCGCTTTTGTATGCGGCTTACATGGTTCTGGACAAGGTTCTTTTTGGCAATAATGTGCCGGTGTATCCGTCCCTGATGACCGCCATTCTGTTTTTGGGGGGCGTACAGCTGATAGGCATTGGCATTCTGGGTGAATACGTCGGGCGTATTTACATGGAGTCCAAGCATCGGCCCCGATATGTGATCAAGGAAATCACCAGAAGTAGTCACGAGCTGGTAGATCGTGCCTCAGCGGAGAAGATCACCTGAGCGCGATGGATCGCTTGGTCGATGCTCAGGTGAGACGGCAACACTTCGTCGCCTACAGCCCGGTCTAGCGGACGGTATCAATCTGAAAGCCGAGAGCGGCGACCAAATTGTCTTGGATGATTTGTACTGGTATTTGTCGTTCAGTTACTGCAACACCACAGGTATCCAGCCGAAGTTTTACATCCCCAGCGTACCTTCGGATGGGGCGAGAGGTCCTTTCCATCAGGGTGGAAGCAGGTGCTGACGCTCAACGGCGGGAATGTCGAGGCGCGCCTGTTTATTCTGGGCGGCGAGCGCTGAAGTCCTCCTGGACTGTCAGCGCTGAAATATCAGGATTAAGCGGCCACTATTTCATGAGGCTCGAAACTGTCCGCCCGCGCCATCTGCCACATCCGCGAGTAGAACTCGCCGTTCACTTCGCCGCTCAGCAGTTCCCCCGGCTTGAGGAACACATGCAACTGCGAGAACAGCTTGATCTCGGTCGCCGACATGCGTCGCACCAGATGCTTGGCCGACAGCTGCGACGGGTGTTCGAGGCCGGCGGCGGCGAGCATTTCCGCCAGGGCCTTGAGGGTGTTGCGGTGGAAGTTGAATACGCGCTGGGCCTTGTCCGGCACGACCAGCGCGCGCTGGCGCAGGGTGTCCTGGGTGGCGACGCCGGTCGGGCATTTGTTGGTGTGGCAACTCTGCGACTGGATGCAGCCGATGGCGAACATGAAGCCGCGCGCCGAGTTGGCCCAGTCGGCGCCGATGGCCAGCACGCTGGCGATGTCGAAGGCGCTGACGATCTTGCCGCTGGCGCCGAGTTTGATCTTGTCCCGCAGGTTCAAGCCCACCAGGGTGTTGTGCACGAACAGCAAGCCCTCGCGCATCGGCACACCGATGTGGTCGGTGAACTCCACAGGCGCAGCGCCAGTGCCGCCTTCCTTGCCGTCGACGACGATGAAGTCCGGGAGGATGCCCGTCTCCAGCATGGCCTTGGCGATACCCATGAACTCCCACGGATGGCCGAGACAGAACTTGAAACCCACCGGTTTGCCACCAGACAGTTCACGCAGCTGTGCGATGAAATGCATCATTTCGATCGGTGTGGAAAACGCGCTGTGGCGCGACGGTGACACACAGTCTTCACCCATCAGGATGCCGCGGGTTTCGGCGATTTCTTTGGTGACCTTGTGCTTGGGCAGGATGCCGCCGTGGCCGGGTTTGGCGCCCTGGCTCATCTTGATTTCGATCATCCGTACCTGCGGCGTCCGGGCTTGCGCGGCGAAGCGTTCCGGGTCGAAGCGTCCGTCGCTGGTGCGGCAGCCAAAGTAACCGCTGCCCAGCTCCCAGGTCAGGTCGCCGCCGTTTTCCCGGTGATAGGGGCTGATGCTGCCTTCGCCGGTGTCATGGGCGAAATTGCCGAGCTTGGCGCCCTGGTTCAAGGCGCGGATGGCGTTGGCGCTGAGGGAACCGAAACTCATGGCTGAAATGTTGAACACCGAGGCCGAATACGGCTGGGTGCACTGCGGGCCGCCGACCGTCACCCGGAAACTGCTCGGGTCGCTCAAGGGCGCGGGGCGCATGGAGTGGCCGATGAATTCGAAGCCCGATTTATACACGTCGATCAGCGTGCCGAAGGGTTTGTCGGCAGTTTCATTCTTGGCCCGGGAATAGACCAGCGAGCGCTGGGCCCGGGAGAAGGGCAGGGCGTCGCTGTCGGATTCAAGCAGGTACTGGCGGATTTCCGGGCGGATGCCTTCGACCAGATAACGGATATTGCCGAGGATCGGGTAATTACGGCGCACCGCGTGCGGATTTTGCAGCAGATCGAACAGGCCGATCAGACTGAGGACAGCGGTGACGGTAGTAATCGGCCAGAGCCAGTCGTATTCAAGAAACGGCAGGCTGGCGAGGGTGAAAATCACGCAGACGGCAAAGAAGGCGTAGCGGCTCAGGAGTGACAGGCTCATACGGTTTCCTTGGGTTCGGACTCATCAGTGACCTGTAGGAGCGAGCTTGCTCGCGATGCTCGTTAACGATAACGCATGCTGTCTGAATGGCCGCGTTGCCTTGGCGTTTTTCGCGAGCAAGCTCGCTCCTACAGTTTTTCAATCAGGCATTTTGTGCCTGGAGAAAAATCGAAAACAGCTCGGACTGGGATTTGATCCCCAGCTTGCTGTACATGTGTTTCTTGTGGACTTTCACGGTTTCGACCGAGATTTCCAGCTTACGGGCGATTTCTTTACTGGAGCAACCGCTGAGCATCAAACGCCCGACATCCAGCTCCCGGGCGGTCAACTGCGCGCCTTTGAGTTGCTGCACCGAGGCCTCCAGCTGTACCCGCCAGTCGGCTTGCGGCGGTGCGGGGGCCAGGGCCACGACTTCGTTGATTTCATAGGGTAGACGCTGGCGCAACAAACCGAGCACCCACGGCTGGATCAACGACAACAAGGCGATCTGCTGGCTGCTGAAGCGCTGCGTGCTGCCCAGCGACAGGCACAGCGTGCGGTCACCTTCGAGCTGACAATTGAACTGGATTTCGTCGGCCACCACATTCAGACGAAAGTAGCGCTGGTAATACTCGGTCAGCTCGAAGTGCTCCGGGGCGACTTCCGACAGGCGATACAGCCCGGTGCGAGACTGCTCGCGGCAGGCGATATAGAAGGGGTCGAGCAGGTACAGGCCGCGCAGGTAATCCTGGAACAACTGGTCAGGGCTGCCGTCTTCGCCGGGGCATTCGGCGAACACCTGGGGGCGCTGATCGGCACTGAAAAGCAGCGCCACCCAGCTGTCGAAGGACACGTACTGGTCCAACAGGCGTACAAGCTGGGTCCAGAAATTGGGCTTGTCCAGGGCGTCGATCAGTTGCCCCACCGAGCGGTGCCAGGCGATGTCGTCCAACGAGAGTGTCATGCATCTACCCCTATCGTGTTACCCCAGCGGCGTAATTCCCCGCCCGGTTGCTTGCTGCGCATACTGGCGCACAGACACCGACCGGGCAATCTTTCTGCCGCCCGGTCCATAACAAGGAATACCCATGAAGGTCGAACTCGCCCAATTGGCAGGCCGTGACAACGATACGGCTTACAACCTCGAACGCACCCTGGCGGCGATGGCTGCGTGCGCTGCCGATACGCAGCTGATCCTGTTCCCCGAAGGCCACTTGATGGGATTCCCTTCGGCCGAGTCCGTGGCCGAGGTGGCCGAGGCGCTGGACGGCCCGTCCGTCAGTGCGGTGATCGCCGCCGCCCGCGAGCGCAATATCGCCGTGGCCATCGGCATGGCCGAGAACGACAACGGCCGCTTCTACAACACCACGTTGTTGATCACCCCCGAAGGCATCGCGCTGAAATACCGCAAGACTCATTTGTGGGCCTCGGATCGCGGTGTCTACGAGGCGGGCGATCGCTACGCCACCTGCCTGTGGAACGGCGTGCGCGTGGGCCTGCTGATTTGCTACGACATCGAATTCCCCGAAAGCGCCCGCGCCCTGGCGCAACTGGGTGCCGAGTTGCTGCTGGTGACCAACGGCAACATGGACCCGTACGGTCCGACCCACCGCACCGCGATCATGGCCCGCGCCCAGGAAAACCAGGCGTTTGCGCTGATGGTCAACCGGGTGGAAGAGGGTGACGGTGGTTTGTTGTTTGCCGGTGGCAGCGCATTGGTCGATCCGCTGGGCACCTTGTTGTTCGAAGCCGGACGCGAGGAAGGGCAGTTTGCGGTCGAGCTGGACCTGAACCAGCTGACAGCGGCGCGCCAGGATTATCGCTATCTGGATGATCAGCGGCTGAGGTTGCCGGGGGAGGTGGTTGAGCATGTTTCTGGAGTGCGGGAGCTGCTGATTCCTGCGCGCTGATCCGGATTCCGTGTTGGCTGGGCTGACGCCTTCGCGAGCAGGCTCGCGATGAGGCCCTTCCGGACAACACACCCGTCTGATCGAAGAACAACAATGCAACACCCGTAATTTGCGCCGAACTCGGCTCTGCCATAAATCTAATAATTCCGGAGTAGTCGCTCATGGCTCGTTTACAACGCACCTTGTCATTAGGGTCGGTGGTGCTGTTTGGCATCGCCTACATGACGCCGATCATTGTGCTCGGCACCTTTGGCATCCTCGCCCAATCCACCGCCGGCATGGTGCCGGCCGCGTACCTCGCGGCGCTGGTGGCGATGTTCTTCACCGCCATGAGCTACGGGCGCATGGCCTCGGCGTTCCCGGTGGCCGGCTCGGCCTACAGCTATGTGCGCAAGGCCATCAGCCCGAAACTCGGGTTCATCGCCGGTTGGGCGGTGCTGCTCGATTACCTGTTCCTGCCCATGGCGATCTGGCTGATCGGCGCGGCCTACCTCAACTCCGCATTCCCTGCGGTGCCGCAGTGGATCTGGGTGCTGGCGTTCATCGGCATCACCAGCGCGATCAATATCGTCGGCCTGAAACTGGCCAACGGCATCAATGCCTTACTGATGCTGGTGCAGTTTTTGGTGCTGATCGCCTTCGTCGCGCTGTGCGTGCATTACGTCGGTGGTGATGCGAGTACGCCGTTGTGGTCGATCAAACCGTTCTTCAATGGCGACATGCAGATGCCGCTGATCATGAGCGGCGCGGCCATCGCCTGTTACTCGTTCCTGGGCTTCGACGCGGTCAGCACCCTGACCGAAGAAACCCGCGATCCACGCCGCACCATTCCCCGGGCGATCATGCTGATCACCCTGATCGGCGGGCTGATCTTCGTCGGCGTCTCGTACTTCGTGCAGATTGCTCATCCGTCGTTCCAGTTCGACAACGTCGACTCGGCGGCCTATGAAATTGCCCGCAACATCGGTGGCGACCTGTTCGTCTCGATCTTCCTGATCGGCCTGATCGTCGGCCAGTTCGCCTCGGGCCTGTCGGCCCAGGCCAGTGGTTCGCGACTGCTGTACGCCATGGGCCGCGACGGCGTGTTGCCGAAAGCGTTTTTCGGCACCCTGCACGAACGCTTCGGTACGCCGATCAACAGCATCCTGCTGTGCGCGGTGGTGGCGTTACTGGCACTGAAACTGGACGTCACCACCTCGACCTCGTTCATCAACTTCGGCGCGTTCCTGGCGTTCAGCCTGGTCAACCTGTCGGTGATCTTCCATTACTGGATCGGTGGCGAGAAAAAAGGCCCGCGCGAATTCGTGCTGTTCCTGCTGTTCCCGTTCATCGGCCTGGCAGCGGATTTGTGGCTGATGGTCAGCCTCGATCATCTGGCGGTTTATCTGGGGTTGAGCTGGCTGGCGATTGGCGTGGTGTACCTGGCGGTGTTGACCGGTGGTTTCCGTCGGCAGCCACCGGAGATGGATTTCCAGGAAGCTGCATAAAGGAAACTGTAGGAGTGAGCTTGCTCGCGATAAACCTGAGGGCGCCGATGGGCATCTGGTTTTACGCGTTTTCGTTCACGACCATCGCGAGCACGCTCGCTCCTACAGGGCGGACATGTGATCCTTGCCGCTTTTGAGTCAAGGGCCTTCTGTTTATGTCGACGTTTTCCATGCCGGCTTCCGGGACTATTCGCATCGCCGCTGCCCTGTTGATCGGCCCTGACGGCCGCACGTTGCTGGTGCGCAAGCGCGGTACCACGGCGTTCATGCAGCCGGGTGGCAAGATCGAGCCCCATGAATTGCCGGTCCACGCCCTGGCCCGGGAGCTGGAAGAGGAGCTGGGTCTGGACATCGACCCGGCGCAGGCCGTTTACCTCGGTCACTTCTCGGCACCGGCCGCCAACGAGCCGGGTTTTGTCGTACACGCCGAGCTCTTTCAGCTGAATATTGATTCGAATGTCACCCCGGAGGCAGAGATCGAAGAAGTGATCTGGATCGACCCGGCCACCGATGGCGGTGTCAGCCTGGCGCCATTGACACGGGACCTGATCCTGCCGTTTTATCGAGCATCGCTGACCGCGATCGCCTGATCATTACGCAAAGGACTTCGCCCATGATCCCGCTTCAAGACCTGCTGATTTTTGCCGCTGCCGCGTTGCTGATGGTGCTGACGCCCGGGCCGAACATGATCTACCTGATCTCCCGTTCGATCTGCCAGGGGCGCAAGGCCGGGGTGATCTCGTTGCTTGGGGTGGTCGCCGGATTCTTCGTGCACCTGTTTGCCGCGGCCGCCGGTTTGACCGCGGTGTTCCTGGCGGTGCCGATGGCCTATGAGGTGTTGAAGTGGGCCGGTGCGCTGTACCTGTTGTGGCTGGCCTGGCAGGCAGTCAAACCCGGTGCGCGCTCGCCGTTCGAGGCGCAGCAGTTGCCCCCGGATTCGTCGCGCAAGCTGATCACCATGGGTTTTCTGACCAGCGCCCTGAACCCGAAAATCGCGGTGTTCTATCTGTCGGTGTTTCCGCAGTTCATCACGCCGGAGCATGGCTCGGTGTTCAGCCAGAGCATCATCCTCGGCCTGACCCAGATCAGCGTCAGTTTCTGCGTCAACCTGCTGATCGCCATGTTTGCCGCGGGCATCGCCTCGTGGTTCGTCAACAATCCGACCTGGCTGGCGATGCAGCGCTATTTCATGGGCTTCGTATTGTCGGGGCTGGCGCTGCGGCTGATGCTTGAGCAAAAACGGATGGCTTGAGGATGTGGATCGAACGACTGGATGCCAGCCATGCTCTGGACTACCGGGCGCTGATGCTCGAAGCCTACGACCTGCATCCGCAGGCCTTCACCTCGAGCGTGCGTGAGCGGGCGGTGATGCCGCTGAGCTGGTGGGAGTCGCGCCTGACCGGCAAGCTGGACGTGGTGCTCGGGGCGTTCGAAGAAGGCCGGTTGGCCGGCATTGTTGGCCTTGCGTTCGAGCCTCGGGAAAAGGCCCGGCACAAGGTGACGCTGTTTGGCATGTATGTTTCACCGACGGTCCGCCAGCGCGGGCTCGGCCATCAACTGGTTCAGGCTGCCTTGGCCGAGGCGCAGAGCCATGCGGGTTTGCGTTTGATCCAGTTGACCGTCACCGCCGGCAATGATGCCGCGTTCAACCTCTACCAGCGCTGCGGTTTCGTCCAGTTCGGCCTGGAACCGATGGCCGTGCGGGTGGGGGAGGATTACTTCGACAAGATCCATATGTGGCGCGAAATATAAGGGTCACCAAGATCCCTGTAGGAGCGAGCTTTTGTGGCGAGGGGGCTTGCCCCCGTTGGAGTGCGAAGCGCTCCTCAGCATTTCTTCAGACACAATGCGCTTGCAGTTTTCGCGACTGCTTCGCAGCCGAACGGGGCGGTTCGGCGCTCCGACAAGCCCCCTCGCCACAAAGACCGCATCGTCTGATTGTTTTAGCGAACCGCACTCACCCCATCCAGCGTCGAAAACGACGTGTCCTTGGCCGTCAGCAAGAAGTCGCGCATGTACGGCGCGTCGAGCATGTCGGCACGGATCGCCGCATACAGCGTGGCGAACAAACCTTTCTCACCCAGCCGCTTGGCTTTCACATAGCCCCGCGAGCTGTATTCATGCAGCGCCCAATGAGGCATGCCGCACACGCCGCGACCGCTGGCCACCAGTTGCATCATCATCACCGTCAGTTCCGAGGTGCGGACCTGGGCCGGTTCGATGTCGGCGGGTTCGAGGAAGCGGGTGAAGATGTCCAGCCGGTCCCGTTCGACCGGGTAGGTGATCAAGGTTTCCGGGAGCAGGTCTTCGGGAACGATATAGGCCTTGCTGGCCAGGCGGTGCTGGTTGGCCACCGCGAGCATCGCTTCATAAGTGAACAGCGGGACATAGGTGATCCCGGCGAGGTCCACCGGATCGGAGGTCACCACCAGGTCCAGATCGCCACGGGCCAAGGCCGGCAGCGGGGCGAAGGAGAACCCCGAGGCCAGGTCCAGCTCGACTTCCGGCCAGGCGTCGCGGAACTGGTCGATGGTCGGCATCAGCCACTGGAAGCAACTGTGGCATTCGATGGCCATGTGCAGGCGACCGGCGGTGCCACCGGCCAGGCGACTGATGTCTCGTTCGGCGGCACGCAGCAGCGGCAGGGTGGCGTCAGCCAGTTGCAGCAGGCGCAATCCGGCGCTGGTGAAACGCACCGGTTTGGTCTTGCGCACGAACAGCGGCATGCCCATACGCTCCTCCAGCTCCTTGAACTGGTGGGACAGGGCTGACTGGGTCAGGTGCAGGCGATCGGCCGCATCCACCAGGCTGTCGGATTCGCGCAAGGCGTGCAGGGTCTTGAGGTGACGGATTTCAAGCACCGGGGGCTCCATGAGGAAAACTTGTCGATAAATCGAAAAGGTTGAGTTTGTCTCATGTTGATGCCGCTGTCGACCACAAGCACGGCGGAGCACATTGCGTGCTCCGCCGTTGTTACTTTACAGCGCGGAAAAGTGTTTGTTGCCCAGCGGTTTGCCAATGTCGCCGCGCCAGATCGCCTCGACCGTACCGCCACTGGCGGCCACGTCCTTCTGCCATTGCAGGCCCAGGTTGCGTTGTTCCGGCAGTTTCAGATGGCCTTTGACGAAGTCGCTGAACTGAGGCTTGGCCGAGGTGTAGTGGAAGTGTGCGTACCACAGGGTTTGCGCCGGTTCGCTGCGCAGGTCGCGCACCTCGTATTCCTGCAGGAAATCCCGTTGTCCGTCTGCGCGTTTGCCCAGGTCGCGCAAACCGCCTTCCTTGCGGATGTCCACCACTTGCTGTTCAAGCAGATAGTCCAGATAACCTTCGGTCGGGGTTTTGCTGCTCATGCTTTGATCGATGCGCAGGGTGCGCCCTGAGCGCAACATCTCATCCGCCCGATTGCGCAATTGCAGCGCCACGGTCTCGGCGGGGGACAACCGTTCGATGGCCTGGGCGCGCAGGGTCAACTCCGCAGCTTCGCTGCTCATCATGTGCTCCAGGTCGACGGGCAGCATGTTTTGCTGCGCATAGCCTTTGACTTTGTTGGTATAGGCGTCCGCGGCTCCCAGCCTTTTTCCGGCCTCTGTCAGCAGTGGCCTGACATCGGTCGGCAGCATCGGTTGCGCGGAGACGGCTGGTTCACTGAGGTGATATTTACCGGTGGAGCGGGGCAGCCAGGTTTCTGTACGGCCATCGACACCTTCGATGGTGAAGCGCTGTTGCCGCGTCGTGGTGTCGGTACTGGCCACGCCGATCAGCAACTGGTTGTCCTCGGTTTCGAACAATTGCCGTCCGGAGCGTTCCTCCACTGGCGTGATGGTGGAGCGGTTCTTGAGGGCATGGCGGGCGAATGCTTCCATCTGATCGAGGTTATCCAGAAACACAGTGACTTGCTCCAAGTCCAGGTGTTGCGGATAGCCCAGTGTCCAGGCGCCAAGCTGGCGACGGAACTGGGTGTAAATGGCCTGGCAGTCTTCGAAAACCCTGTTGCGCTGGCCGACGTTGGAGCGTACTTGCGGCAGTTGATGTTGGGTCAGCAGGGCACGCCCGACCTTCTCGCGGGACTTTTTCAACTGCACATGAAAGTAAGTCCACGACAGGTCGTCGACAGCGTCGTAGTGGGTGATGGTTTCCAGCACATGCGCCGCCTTCAGGTACCGGTAATTGGCATCGCTGTATGCCTTGTTCAGCAGTTCGACGGTCTTGGCCACGTTCTCTTTATGCTTGGGGCGGGTGATGCGGCGGTTCCATCGGTTGGCTTGCTCGACGGCCTGGTGTTGCTGGTCGAATTCCTTGATAAAGGTTTTTCGGACCTCCTTGCGCTCGGCCATCAGTTTCAAATGTGCGGCGGTATCGTTGACCGGCGTTGAATCCGAACGGGTGATCAACTGTTCGATCCGGTCGAGGCTTTCCACCAGTCGCTCCCTGGCCAGGCCGATCCTGCGGTCCAGGCGGTCGACGACAATCCAGGCGCAGCGGCTTTGAATGTCATTGATCTGGGCGCGATTGTTGCCATGACTCAATGCCATCAGCTCTTCAAGGGTCAGGTACAAAGCCTGTGCGGTTTCGATATCGTCCAGGCAGGCAAGCTCGACGTCGGGGCGAAGTGCCGGGCGCTGCGCGGGCGCAAGATCGTAATAGCCCTGCACCAGGCTGTTGTTCTTGCGGGTCTGGGTATCGAGGCGCCGGGTATAGGCATCGGCGGTGTTTTTCAGGGTCAACTGGCGACGCAAGGCCCGATCCGTCCACCAGCGTGGCAGCCAGCGGCGAATGGCGACCGGCCAGAGTGGGTCCAATCCATCGGCCATGTGCCCAAGCACCGCGCCACCCCCTACGCCGCCGCCTTCGATCACGGTGCCGTACACCGCGTAGTGGGTGTTCCAGTGGCCGGACTCATCGAGGGCGACAGGCTGTTTGTAGGTTCGGCTGCTGGTGCCGCTCAAGCGCCAGCGGGGTGGATTGCCCTCCAGTTCGATGCGATAGATTCGCCCCTGGCTGACCATGAAATGGCCGTCAGCGTGGCGATATACCTGGCGATAGACGCCCTCGGTGCCCGGTTGCAGGCCGGCGAGGGAGATCATCTGTTCGTATTCATAGCCCTTGAAGCGTTCCAGGGTTCGTTGTGCCTGGCGCTGCGTCGAACTCCTCAGGGCGCCGGCGCTTTTGCTGACGGCGCGCAATTGGCGCTGGCGGGTGATGGCACGCGCCGCCGAAGGTGCTGCACTGGCACCGGGCAGCACATCCATGGCCGCGTCGATTAGTGACAACAGCACCGCTTCGACCTCGGCCAGCCCGTGGCCGACATCCCCGCGCATGAAAGCGGCCACCGCCAGGTTGGCGCTGTTCCAGGCGTCGTACAGGGCGATGGTCGCACCGACGAAAGGCAGCATGCCCACGGCCATTTTCAGGTAGTTGAACATCGCGCCGGACTTCAGGGCGACTTGCTCCAGGTACAAGGCATCGTTGGAGCGCGATGTCATCCGATGGGCTTCCAGCAAACGGCCCATGTGCACGTTCAGCAGATGCGCCGCCAGGGAGGTGCGGGATGGCCAAGGCGTACCGACGCCGACCAGATCGTCGAAGTTTCTTACTCGCGCCTCATTGATTCGACTGACGTGATGAGCGAACTCTCCGGTCAAGGCCCGTCCGGCGAGATAGGTGACCATGGAGCTACGCAGGCAATCGTTGAACAGCCGTATCCGCGCCTGCTCAAGGCTGTCGAACTGGCGCACAAACACACCGTCCGGGCTGTCCGGCAGGTAGAGCAGGGTCAGGCCACTGATCCGCTCGACAATGAAGGTCACGCCAGACAGGGTGCTCGGCCCCTGGCCAGGGGTGTCGCTGCCGCCCACCGTCAGGTGCGCCGGTAGCAGTTCGATGCGTTGGCCATTGGTGCTGGAGGCTTCACGGCTGCCGGCATCTATGGCGATGTCCAGGACCTGTTGGCCATCGGCATTGATGTCTTTGGCGAGCACGGCGAACTCGCCTTGCAGGCGCAGCATCAGGCGCCAGGGTTCGCTCAGGCATTCGTGGCGGTATTCATTGCTGAAGGCTGGCGCGGTCGAGGTACCGAGGAAGGTTTCACGGATCAGCGTTTCATACTGTCCGGCCAGGTCCAGTTCGGTGACCATCTTGCGCAGCCAGGTCGGGGTGATGCCGGTTTTCAGCTTCTGCTGATCTGTCGGGTCGCCGCCGCTGGTCTCGACTTGCATGAACGACAGTCGCCATGACATCGCCTGATCAATGTTGCTTTGCGCCAGGTCGCCGAGGGACAACTTGCTGCGTTGCTGGCTGGCGACCAGCACATTTTCCTGGGGTGTTCCCGGTGCCGCACCCTCGGTGACGACCTTGCGCCAGGCGGTGGAGTCAGGCACGTCCAGTAGCACGTCAACGTTGCGGGTCAGGCCGAACGCCTTGTGCAGGTGGGCATCAATGGCCTTTTTGCTGAATGCATCGCGGGGCGGCAACTCGCGCTCCAGCCATTCATGGGAGCGCTTCATGGCCTTGATGTATGACTTGAACAGCGACTTGATCCGATCACGTTGTGCGGCGGACAGGGTGTCGTGCCACGCTGGCAAACGTGCGGCCAGTGCACTGCTGTGAACTTGCTCGACAATGTGCTGGTGCGCCAGCTCCCGGGCTGCGGGGACAGGAACCGTCAGGCAGGCGAGGGTCTGTTCACGCAGCTTTTCCAGTTCAGTCTCGCGTTGACTGGCGCGAGCTGGAATCGGGTTGGCGGTCAGCAGCCGGGCCACTTGTTGTTCACAGCTGTGAAGCTGGTTCTGCAGGGTGTATTCGAACGGGTTTGCAGTCAGCGGCACAAGATGCAGCGCTTGAGCGCTGTCGTTGGCCGCAAGTTTGAACAGCGTCTGCTCCAGCGTCTGTCGAGACGCGAACCGTTGCAGGCCACCGAAGCGTCCGGGCCAGTAGAGCAACAGGCTTTCGGTCGAGGGCGACAGCAATGCCGACGGCCGGGAAAACAGCAATACACCGTCCAGTTCCCGGGTTTGTGTGCGGGTGGTGCCACCTTCGGTGTCTGTCATCGACAACACCAGGCACGCGACCACCACCCCGGCCGGGCGTGGTTGATCCGGTGCATCCAGCACGCTGATCAGCCATTGATGTTCCTCGTGGCTGATCTGGTTCAGGCTCAGTTGCAGCCCGGCTTCGGCGCGCAGGCCGTCCAGGCGCGCCTGGTAAAGGGCGGCGTAATGCGGGCGGTTTTTGTGGCGCAGTTCCAGCATTTCCTGCGCACTGTCGGTGTGCAGCAGCGCGATTGCGGCGGTGGTGCTGGCCTGCTCGGCCATGGTGAGGGCGTCCATTTGCTGTTGCAGACGCTGCAGACGCGGGTCAGTGTGGTCGCCCTGAAAGTTCTCGCCCAGCAAGGCATCCAGTGCCGTGCGCTGTTGCACCAGTGCCTGGCGACGGATGCCCAGTGGAATATCAGGGCTCAACTGGCCGAACAGGACACCGTCGTCGTTGGTCTCCACGTCCGGCAGGGCGGCGGGCAGGGCCAGGATCAATTCGTTACGCGGCCGGTCGTCAGGTGCGACGAGCAAACGCGACCACAGGGATCCGGCGCTGGTCTGCAGCACCCTCTGCTCAAGTACTGTGTAATCGACACTGACTGTGCCTGTCGGTAGCCGGGGTTGGTCGAACATCTGCGGCTGATGTTCGATCAGCCAGCTTTCCATTTCATCGCGACTTTGAAAGGTCATCCAGCCGGTTGTCCGGGAAGGCAAGTACAGCAACTGAGCGACCGGTTGCTTCGTGTCCCGGGTGATGACCAGCGCGCCCGATAGCTCCACTGATCGCGCAGTGTCATCCTTGAGTCGCAGTTGCTCGACGTAGAAGCGCGGGGTGTCAGGTGTTACCGCCTGCGCGGGCGGGTCGATGATCGCCTGCAATGTCTTGATCTGTTCGGCTTGCAGAATGCCCTGCGCAAAAGCCCATTGGCTCGACGCCTCGAAATGCTGGCGGTACAAGCGGTTTGCCTGTGCCTTGCGTGACTGATCCGTACCGCGCGCCCGGGCAGCCCACCAATCACTATCGAGAGGTGATTGCGGGCTCTGCGCCATGAGCGCCCGCCACTGCTCACAGCAATCACTCCAGCGCGCCGCAGCGCTCAGGCTCAGGCCTTGGTCCGGGTTGACGGGCAATGGGAAAGTAAGGCCGAAATCGGCCGCAAGGGGGGTGGTTTCGTCAGCCATGACGATGAGTCTCCAGAAGGCCGGGCCATGCCGGCGGTACGGGCATTAGGAGGCAGTCGTCAAACGGTCGGGTGGTACATAGTTATTGCGAGGCTGAATCTGACGCCGGATGACCGCCCGGCACTCTTCATCAAACTGTCATGGAACTGTGGCAGCGCGCTTGAACAAACTTCATCAGACTCGCGCTCTACTGGGGTTCTGCGTTTTGGTGTTTTTTCATGGGTGCTTCATTCTTTTCACGAATCGTATTTTTGACCGCGCTGATGTTCGGCCTGCCATCCCTGGCGGCTTCGCGTTGTGACGTCAATGTTCCGACCGAACGGGTGGATCTGGCCCAGGTAAGCCTGGCGTACCAGAGCATCGGTCGTGCGTCGGATCCGGCATTGCTGCTGGTGATGGGCCTGGGCGGGCAATTGATTCACTGGCCGGACGAGGTGGTGGTCGCGCTGTGCCAGCAGGGGTTCCGGGTGATCCGCTATGACAATCGCGATGTCGGCCTGTCGACCTGGCGGCAAGCACCGGCCGAAGCCAACCTGACCTTCGAAGTGCTGCGCTACAAACTCGGATTGCCGGTGTCGTCGCCGTATTCGCTGACCGATATGGCCGACGATGGCCTGGGACTGATGGACGCCTTGCACATCGATCAATTCCACGTGTTGGGCGCCAGCATGGGCGGGATGATCGCCCAGCATATGGCGGCCATGGCACCGCAACGGGTCGAGAGCCTGACCCTGATCATGACCACTTCCGGCGCCGAAGGCTTGCCGGCGCCGAGTGCGGCGCTGGTGCAGTTGTTGGCCCGGCGCGGTGCACCGAACCGCGAAGTGGCCCTGGAGCAACAGGCCGACTTGCTGGCGGCGCTGGGCAGCCCGATGGTCACCGATGATCGCCAGGCGCTGCTGCATCAGGCGGCGCTGTCCTATGACCGGGCGTTCAATCCCGAAGGCGTGAAACGCCAGATCATGGCCATTCTCGCCGA
Organism: Pseudomonas sp. GL_091; assembly: GCF_057837725.1. Taxonomy (NCBI): domain Bacteria; kingdom Pseudomonadati; phylum Pseudomonadota; class Gammaproteobacteria; order Pseudomonadales; family Pseudomonadaceae; genus Pseudomonas; species Pseudomonas sp. GL_091. The sequence goes on from NZ_CM174451.1 coordinate 1,202,511, forward strand.
GCCGAGCCGGGTGGCGTTGCTCAACCAGTTGCGGGTCCCGGCACTGGTGGTGCACGGCACGGCCGACCCGCTGCTGCCAGTGATGCACGGGGTGCATCTGGCGGCGCATCTGCGTGGCAGTCAATTGATCTTGATTCCGGGCCTGGCCCATCGCTTCCAGGAGGCATTCAAGGCGCCGTTGCTGGGGGCAGTGTTGCCGTATTTGCGCGAGCACCGTGAAGACACTTCACACTGGGCACAGATCGAGCCTGTGGCCGATCGCAACCTTCTCTGACCCTCCTATTACTTGTGGGAGCGAGCAGGCTCGCTCCCACAGGAGAATGCATTTATCCGTGAAAGCGTAGCCAGACAGTCACCAAAGCCGTGGCCGCCATCAATCACGCCAGCACCATCGCCGCGCCCAGGGTTGCTTTGAGAATCAGGTCCATCAGTGGCTTAGCCCGTACTTCTTGACTTTGTCGAATAAGGTGGTCTTGGCCATGCCCAGTTCCTGGCTGGCCTGGGTCAGGTTGCCGCCGCTGCGTTGCAAGGCATCGCTGAGCAGGTTGCGCTCGAACGCCTCCACCGCTTCGGCAAAGGCCAGACCCTGATTGCTGGCGCCGGCACCGGTTTTCTTGAACGCTGGCAGGCCCAGGGCAAAGCGCTCGGCAACGTTACGCAGTTCACGCACGTTACCCGGCCAGTCGTGGCTCATCAGGTTCGAAACGGTCTGGTTGTCCAACTCCGGCACCGTGCGGTCGAAGCGTAGGGACGACTGCTGCAAGAAGTGTTCGAACAGTTGCAGGATGTCCTCGCGGCGCTCGCGCAGCGGTGGCAGTTCCAGGGTCACTACGTTGAGGCGGTAATACAGGTCGCTGCGGAATTCGCCGGCCTTGCTCGACTCGACGAGGTCGGATTTAGTCGCTGCGATGACGCGGCAATCCACCGCTACGCTCTGGTTCGAACCGAGGCGTTCGAGGGTGCGTTCCTGCAGCACCCGCAGCAGTTTGATCTGCAAGGGCAGGGGCATGCTTTCCACTTCGTCGAGGAACAGCGTGCCGCCGTCGGCGTGTTCGATCTTGCCGATCCGTCGTTTGCCCGCGCCGGTAAAGGCGTTGGCTTCGTGGCCGAATATTTCACTTTCGAACAGGTTCTCCGGCAGGCCACCGCAGTTCAGCGCGACGAACTGCTTGGTGTGCCGCCGACTGAAATCATGCAGGCAGCGCGCAACCAATTCCTTGCCGGTGCCGGTCTCGCCTTCGATCAGCACGTTGGCCGAGGTATCGGCAACGTTGGCGATCAGCTCCCGCAGGTTCTGCATGGCCGGCGAGCGACCGATGATCCGTCCTTCCAGGGAATCACGTTCGGCCAGTTGCCGACGCAGCGACGTCACCTCCCGCGCCAGGCTGCGTTGCTCCAGGGCGCGGCGGGCGACGTCCACCAGACGTTCGGGGGAGAAGGGTTTTTCCATGAAGTCGTAGGCGCCTTTCTGCATCGCGCCGACGGCCATGGAAATGTCGCCGTGGCCGGTAATCAGCACCACCGGCAGGCTGCGGTCGCGGGCCTTGAGGCGGGTCAGCAACTCCAGGCCATCGATGCCCGGCAGGCGAATGTCGCTGACGACAATGCCGGCGAAGTTGTCGCCGACCCGCTCCAGGGCTTCTTCGGCGCTGCCCACGCCAATGCAGGGAATGTCTTCCAGGGTCAGCGCCTGTTGGCAGCCGAGCAGCACATGGGGGTCGTCTTCGACGATCAATACACTAAGGTCGTTGTTCATATCGGCTCGGCGGGAGTGGGGCTTACCAACGGTAAACTGAGGACGAATGCGGTACCACCGCTGGCCGGGTGCTCTACACCCAGGTGACCGCCGGTGGCGGCGGCGAGGCTGGCGGAAAGGGTCAGGCCCAGGCCCAGGCCCTGTTCGCCGGGTTTGGTGGTGAAGAACGGTTCGAACAGGTGCTTGCGCGCTTCGGCGTCGATGCCGTGGCCGTTGTCACGCACCCGCAGGCGGTATTTGCCATCGAACTCTTCGCCTTCGAGCCACAGCTCGGGTTGCGGCTGCGCTTGCATGGCGTCGAGGGCGTTGCCGATCAGGTTGACCAGAATCTGCTCCAGGCGGGTCTGGTCGATCTGCACCTGTACATCGTTGAAATCGCGGTGCAGTTGCAGCTGAATGTTTTCCACCCGGCCACCGAGCAATTGCAAGGCCGCGTCCACGCCTTTGCCGAGGCAGGCCTGACCCTTGTCGTCACCGCGCCGGGCAAACGAGCGCAGGCTGGCGGTGATCCGGCCCATGCGGTCGATCAGTTCGTTGATGGTCTTGAGGTTGGTGCTGGCCACGTCGAGCTGGCCGCGTTCGAGGAAGCGCACGGTATTGCCGGACAAGGTGCGCAGCGCCGCCAGCGGCTGGTTCAGTTCGTGGGCGATGCTGGTGGACATCTGGCCGATGGCCGCGAGTTTTCCTGCCTGTACCAATTCATCCTGGGCGCGGCGCAAGGTCTCTTCGGCCTGCCGGCGCTCGCGGATCTGGCCCTTGAGCCGTTCGTTGCTGGCGCGCAGGTCAGTGGTGCGTTCGGTAATCCGACGCTCCAGCTGGTTGTTGGCTTCCTGCAAGGCTTCCCGGGCCGCGAGGCGGGTGGCGATCACTTTGCGCCGCTCGTTCCAGGCGATCAGCAGGAACGCCAGGAGGGCAAACGCCACGGCCACCAGAATCCCCTGATTGATCGCTTCGCGGCGCAGATCCTGCAGCGGCGTGAGCAGGGTGAAGTTCCACGGCGTATCGCTCAACGGCCTGGTTTGCGCCAGGTAGCTGATGTTTTCGTCGTCGGACACCAGCTCGCTGTTGGCCGGGAACGTGAGTTTTTCCACGCCTTCGGACAGGGTTTCCCGGGCCAGCGGCTGCAGTTCGTTGAGCGGGAACCAGTAGTACTGCAGGCTGCGGGCGAGTTTTTCCTTGGTTTCTTCGCTCAGCGGCACCACCGATTTCAAGCGCCGCGCCGGATCGCTGGACAGAATGATGATGCCGTTTTCGTCGCTGACGAAGGCTTCCAGGCGTGCCCGTTGCCAGCGTTCTTCCATGGCTTCCAGGCGTACCTTGACCACCGCGACGCCGATGATCTTGCCGTGTTCTTCCAGGCCATGGGCCAGGTAGTAACCGGGTTCACCGTTGGTACTGCCGATGCCGTAGAAGCGCCCTGGCTGGCCACGCACGGCGTTCTGGAAATAGGCGCGAAAGGATAGGTCTTCACCCAGGTAACTGTCGACATCGCGCCAGTTGCTGGTGGCCATGACGCGGCCGGTGGTGTCCATCACGTAGATGGCCCGACTGCGGCTGCGCCGGTTCAGGCCTTCGAGGTAATCGTTGACCGTCTGCCGGTGTTCCGGAGTCGGGTCGGCCAGCAACTGCGGAACGCTGGTTTCGAGTTCCAGCAGGCTGGGCAGGTAGGTGTATTTGCTGATTTCGCTTTCGACGGCGCGGGCGTGCAGTTCCAGCTGACGCTGTCCGTTTTCGCCAAGGCTGCGGATGCCGTAGTGTTCACTGATCCAGAAGCCGATATAGCCCAGGCCGATCATCATGGCGATGATCAGCGGCGGCAGGAACAAATGACGAACCAGACGGGGTTTCACGGCGAGTGATGGCGACGCTGCGCGATAAAGATTGGGGTCGCATTTCATCACAGATGCCTTGGGTCAACCAGCATGGCAACGGGCTTGCTCTGGTTTCCTGCCGAACGCGGAACCTGTGGCGAGGGAGCTTGCTCCCGCTCGGCTGCGAAGCAGTCGTAAAACCGATAAATGCGGTGTGTCAGACACAATGCATTTTCAGGTTTTTGGGCCGCTGCGCGACCCAGCGGGAGCAAGCTCCCTCGCCACAAGGGCAATCCAGTTACCGTCTTTCTTAGTGCTGCAGAATCTTGTTGAGGAAGTGCTGCGTGCGATCGGCGCGGGCGTTGATGTCGCCGAAGAACTCTTCTTTCTTGCAGTCTTCGATGATCTTGCCGGCATCCATGAAGATCACCCGGTCCGCGACTTTACGGGCGAAGCCCATTTCGTGGGTCACGCACATCATGGTCATGCCTTCGTGGGCCAGTTGCACCATCACGTCGAGCACTTCGTTGACCATTTCCGGGTCCAGCGCCGAGGTCGGTTCGTCGAACAGCATGACGATCGGGTCCATCGCCAGCGCACGGGCAATCGCCACACGCTGTTGCTGACCACCGGACAGTTGGCCAGGATGCTTGTGGGCATGGGCCGAGAGACCGACGCGCTCGAGCAGTTGCAGGCCTTTCTTGGTGGCTTCTTCCTTGCTGCGGCCCAACACCTTGATCTGCGCGATGGTCAGGTTTTCGGTGATGGTCAGGTGCGGGAACAGCTCGAAGTGCTGGAACACCATGCCCACGCGGGAACGCAGTTTCGGCAGGTTGGTCTTCGGGTCGGCGATGGAGGTGCCGTCGACCACGATGTCGCCTTTCTGGAACGGTTCCAAGGCGTTGACGCACTTGATCAGGGTCGATTTGCCGGAACCGGATGGCCCGCACACCACGATCACTTCGCCTTTTTTGACCTCGGTGCTGCAATCAGTCAGTACCTGGAAGTCCCCATACCACTTGTTGATGCTTTTGATAGAGATCATACGGCGAACCTTTTTTGCAGACGCTTGACCAGCTGCGAGGCGGCAAAGCTGATGGTGAAGTACACGAGACCCGCGAAAATCAGGAACTCATTGGAGCGGCCAATGATGTCGCCACTGGCGCGCGAAGCATTGAGGAAGTCCACCAGACCGACGGCGTAGACCAGCGAGGTGTCCTGAAACAGGATGATGCTCTGTTGCAGCAACAGCGGAGTCATCTTGCGGAACGCTTGCGGCAGGATGATCAGGCGCATCATCTGCCCGTAACTCATGCCCAGTGCCTGGGCAGCGCCCATCTGGCCCTTGGGAATCGACTGCACACCGGCACGGACGATTTCGCAGAAGTACGCCGCTTCGAACATCATGAAGGCCACGATGCACGAGGCGAACGCGCCGATCGGCGTGTCTTCGCCAGTGATCCAGCGCAGCACGAACGGTACCGCCAGGTAGAACCAGGTGATCACCAGCAGCAGCGGGATCGAGCGGAAATAGTTGACGTAGGCGCCGGCCAGGTTCGACAGCAGTTTATTGTGCGACAGACGGCACAGCGCCAGGATGGTGCCGAGGATGATCCCGCCGATCACGCCCATGGCCATCAGCTTGAGGGTCATGATCATGCCGTTCCACAGGCCCGGCAGGGACGGGATGATGCCTGAGAAGTCGAATTCCATCATTTACCCCCTACGGAGATCAGGCCCGGTACGGCGACTTTCTTCTCGACCAGGCGCATCAGCAACATCAGGCTCATGTTCAGGGTGAAGTAGATCAGCGTTGCCAGGGTAAAGGCTTCGAACAGGTTGGCGGAGAACTCGGCGGTCTGTTTGGTCTGCGCGAGCAATTCCATCAAGCCGATCAGCGAGGCCACGGAGGTGTTCTTGAAAACGTTCAAGAATTCCGAGGTGAGCGGTGGAATGATGATCCGGTAGGCCTGGGGCAGCAGCACGTTCCAGTAGATCTGCGGCAGCTTGAAACCCATGGCGCGGGCCGCGGATTCCTGGCCTTTTGGCAGGGCCTGGATACCGGTGCGCACCTGTTCGCAAACGCGAGCTGTGGTGAACAGGCCCAGGCACACGACGACGCTGAGGAAGGCCGAGGTGGTCGGGTTCAGATCCTGCTTGTACCACTCTTGCAGGTCTGCCGGCAGCAGGTCGGGTACCAGGAAGTACCAGATGAACAGCTGCACCAGCAGCGGCACGTTACGGAAGAGTTCGACGTAGCAGGTGGCGATGCCCGATACGATGCGATTCGGCACGGTACGCATGACACCCAGGATCGACCCCAGTGTCAGGGCGATGATCCAGGCCGCGATGGCGATGCCGATGGTCCAGCCCAGACCAGTCATGTACCAGTCGAAATAGGTCTCGCTGCCCACGCCGGTGGACTTGAAGAACACGCCCCAGTCCCAGTTGTAATTCATTAGGGTCTCCCCTCAGTTCAATCGATGTACAAGTGCCCGCTTGGGGGAAGCTCCGTTCCCGTCTGTCCTTGAGGGACAGGCACACGCTCCCGGCTCGACAGCCACCGGTTCGAGTGTTTCCAAAAAATGCCAGCAGGAAGTGACCACCTCCTGAAAGGGCGAGGGCCCTCTCAGGAGATAAGGTTAGTCAGAAATCAGGACTTCTTGTCGTCAGCCGCTTTATCGGTCGGTTTGGCGATCAGGACCTTGAGTTCTTCGCTCATTGGGAAGTTCAGGTTCAGGCCTTTTGGCGGGATTGGCTGCATGAACCATTTTTCGTAGATCTTGTTGATCTCGCCCGATGCGTAGGTGGCCTTGATGGCGTCATCCACAGCCTTTTTGAACGGCTCGTCGCCTTTGCGCACCATGCAGCCGTAGATTTCGTAGGACTGTGGAGTACCGGTCACTGCCCAGTCTTTCGCATTCTTGGCCTTGGCTGCTTCACCTGCCAGCAGGGCGTCGTCCATCATGAAAGCCACGGCACGGCCGGTTTCCAGCATCTGGAAGGATTCGCCGTGGTCTTTGGCGGAGATGACGTTCATGCCCATCTGCTTGTCGGCGTTCATCGCCTTGAGGATGCGCTCGGACGTGGTGCCGGCGGTGGTCACGACGTTCTTGCCGGCCAGGTCAGGGAAATCCTTGTACTTGGAGTCTGCCTTGGACAGCAGGCGAGTACCGATTTCGAAGATGCCAACGGAGAAGTCAACTTGCTGCTGACGCTCGACGTTGTTGGTGGTGGAACCGCACTCGAGGTCCACGGTGCCGTTCTGCACCAGCGGGATACGGGTTTGCGAAGTCACCAGGTTGTACTTGACCTGGAGGTTCGGCATGTCGAGGTCTTTTTTCAGCGCTTCGACGACTTTCAACTGGATGTCGTGGGAATAGCCGACCGGTTTGCCGGAAGCGTCTGCAATGTAGGAAAACGGAATGGAAGCGTCACGATGGCCCAGAGTGATGGTGCCGGACTCTTTGATCTTCTTCAGGGTGCCGGTGAGTTCGGCGGCGAAAACTGGAGTGCTGATCAGAGCGGCAGCAATGGCTGCGCCCAGGATGTGGGGAACGATGCGCATCAAATTTTCCTCGACATTGTTTTTTTTATGGAGCCAGGTCATCGGCCCTTTTGTGCTGCAAAACACCTGAGCGCTATTGAGAGTCGGCGCAAAGGACATTCGTCGAAGAAGTGTAGAGCATGACTCGTGCCAGACCAGTCTCAATTGATCAAGTAATTGATTTATAAGGAAATTAAATATTTTTTGCGTTGAAATTTCAGTGAGATGATCCGGTTAACCGAACCGACCCGCAGGTCGCGTTCGGAAAACCGAATGGTGGCTGGGTGCTACTCGGGTGTCAGGTGTATTTGCGCTTGTCCGGCGCTGGCGGGAAGTACTGGTACAACCAGGTTTCACTCAACGTGCGGTCGTTGGTGCGGATGAACAGGCGCAGCTCGACAGGCTCGACGCTGTCACTGGTCGGGTACCAGTCAAACAGGATGCGGTAGCCTTTGATGTCATCGAGCTTGAGCACGCTGAAATCCTTGACCTCGCCGTTTGAGCAAGTGACTACAGGCTCGATGCCCGCGCCTTCAGGCAAGCGGTCCAGGCCGCCGCCAGTGAAGTCCACGGCAAAACGACGGGCCCAGACTGGCGGGTAATGCTCGCCTGGCGCCCAGCCTTCGGTGAAGCCGCCCATGCCCGAACGGGTCGCATTGACCCGTGCCAACGGCGTTCCGACTGGCGGCAATGCGCTCCAGTACAGCTTGTAGCCGTAGTTCAGCGAGTCGCCGGCCGCCACCGGTTTCTTCGGGGTCCAGAAGGCGACGATGTTGTCCATGGTCTCGCCGGTGGTGGGAATCTCCAGCAGATCGACCGAGCCTTCGCCCCATGCGGTGGTCGGTTCGACCCACAGGCTTGGGCGGCGGCTGTACCAGTCGACTGTGTCCTGATAGCTGGCGAACTCGTGGTCGGTCTGCACCAGGCCGAAGCCCTTCGGGTCGGTATCGGCGAAGGCATTGAATTGCAGGGTCGCCGGGTTATTCAGCGGGCGGCAGACCCACTCGCCGTTGCCGCGCCACATGGCCAGGCGATCGGAGTCGTGGATTTGCGGGTGAATGGTGTCGCACATGCGGCGCTCGTGGGTGCCGCAGCTGAACATGCTGGTCATCGGCGCGATGCCCAATTGGTCGATGGCGGTGCGTGCGTTGACGTGGGCATCGATCTCCATCACCACGCGCTCGGCCTGGCAGTCGATATCGAAGCGGTAGGCACCGGTGGCGCTCGGCGAGTCGAGCAAGGCGTAGACCACGAAGCGGGTGCTGTCCTTGTCCGGCGTCTCGAACCAGAACTTGGTGAAGTCCGGGAATTCCTCACGTTTTTTGGCGTAGGTATCGATGGCCAGTCCGCGGGCCGACAAGCCGTACTGGCCGGTAGCATCCACCGCACGGAAGTAACTGGCGCCGAGGAAGGACACGACGTCGTGCTTGTCCAATTCCGGGGCCTTGAACAACTTGAAGCCGGAGAACCCCAGGTCGCCCTTGAGCTGCGCGGTGTCGACCGTGGTGTTTTCGTAGTTGAACAGCGACGGACGGAAATGCACCTCGCGGGCCATCCGGGTTTTCGGATCGACGCTGTACATGCGCACCGGCTGCTTGAACCCCATGCCGACGTGAAAGAACTGCACGTCCAGCTGACCCTTGAGTTCTTTCCACAACGAATGATTGCCGTCGTAGCGGATCGCATTGAAGTTCTGCGGCGTCATGGTCGCCAGGGTCGGCGGCAACTGTTGCTTGGTGTCCTGGTAGCGATTGCTGGCGAGCTGTTTGGCCTGGAGCTTCAGCGCCTCGAAATCGAACGCGGTGGCCTCGCCATCAGCGGTGCCGCCACTGGCGGCCCAAGCCTGGGCGGCCAACAGCCCCGTGGCGGACAAGCCGGTGTAGGCCGCGATGGCCATGGAGGCTTTGAGCAAATTCCTGCGGTGCATAAATACAACCTGTCGTGAGCAATCCCGCGCCGTTCCTGGCGCGTGCTGGATCAGTAATATCGGTTCGGACATGCCTTCGGCCAAACGCAACGGACTTTTAAACAGATGCCCGACAGCTTAAACCGTTCGATTGCAGAGCAAAATTGATTGATGGCACTGCGATGGCTCGGCAATGAAACAAGACATGTCGGGAAACAATTCCGACAGGGGTTTCTGATTTACAGGGCATTTCTGCTTTTTTCGACTAATTACTCTAAAAACCGCTTTTCAGCGCCCGGAATATTTCTATTCTGTGCATATGACCGGTTTATGCCCTTCGGACCGGTGCGGTTCAGCGGGCACCCAGCGGCTGCTGAAAAAGGGATAGGGCGATGCGGTTTTTTGCAGTTTCTTTGACGTCTAGAGAAGGACATCGTCCATGTCGAAAGTACAGAACATCACTGAATTGTTGGGAATCTTTCCGTGTCTGACCCTGGGGCGACGAAGACGCCGACTCAATAGCGAGGAAATGAAACTGGTGGAGCGCTATCGGGAGCTCTCGGAGAGCGACAGGATCGCGATGAGGTATCTGGTGGATGCGATGAGGAGTGTTTCGAGGTTTTGAAGTATGGGGCATCCCGTCCTGGCTGGATGCCCTCATCTACCAATCCTGGGAACGCTCGGATCGCTGATGCAGCACGCGCAGAACTTGTACCTGGCCTTGGGAAAATCGGTAAGGGGCGATAAAGGGAAAACGGCCAAGTACCAACTCTCGGACATCGGGCATGCCTGAAGGCCTGCCCGAGCCGGGAAACTGTTCCAACAGTTCAAAGGATTGCAACATCGTGGAAATGATTTCGAGAGCGGCTTTTGCGCCAACTACCTTTCGGTAGTGTTCGTGAATGGCATCGAGATCGCTATCGGCTTTTTCAGTCAGTACTACGCTCGGCACGTTTTGCCCACTTAGCCTTCACGGCATCCAGATCGGTGAGTTTCCCCGCGTCGGCATCGGCGATGCCGTCACTGATGGCTTGCAGATGCCAGGACTCGGCTTCCACATATCGAACCAATGCACGCTTGAGATGGTACTGACGATCTCTGTCGGTCGCCGCAGCCAATAAATCCAGCTGCTGTGCCAATTGTTCTTCGACGCGAAAAGACAAAACGGGTGAGGCCATGATGGCTCTCCTAAGGTGTATACGCTGTAAACGACGTAAACACCCTAGGCCGAGCCGGGGTTTTCGTCAACCGCAGGCGTGCATGGGCTGCACGAAACTCTAGTGCGGCGAACACGAACGAGAGAGAGGGATGTGTTGCCGGATGCAAACGCAACGAGATGGGGTTAACCGACTCAACGCCCGTCGGGGGGGATATCCATATTCAATCCGTGTTGGTTTTTTTAGATCGCCCCGGCACCACGACGGCACCGGGGCGAATGCCGTTACCGGCTGACTTTCCAAGCATCCCCCGCAGGCGCCGTACCGTGGTCATACGGCTTGGCGATCCACATGTAGAGCAAGCCCAGGCCAATCACGATGGCAGTGCTCAGCACCATCGCGTAGTTGATGTACCACGCGGCATCCGGCGTACGTGGCCAGGCCATGTTGATGATGGCGCCGACACCATAGACCAGCGCGCCGATGTTCACCGGCCAGCCCCAGGCACCGAGGGTGAATTTTCCGCTGGGTTTCCAGCCTTTCATGCGTGCGTAGAGTGCTGCGAGCACGATCATCTGGAACGCCAGGTAGATGCCGATCGCCGCGAAGCTGACGATGGTTGCAACCGCATCCTGCAGGAAGAAGCCGAGGATGATGATGAGTGCCGGTAGGACGCCGGACACGAACAGTGCGGCAACTGGAACCTGGGTCGTAGGGGAAATCTTTTTCAGCAGTCGGCTGCCGATGACCATTTCATCACGGGCGTAGGAATACAGCAGACGACTGGCCGCCGCTTGCAGGCTGATCACGCAGGAGATGAAGGAAATCATCACCACGCCCATCACCACTTTCGAACCCACCGGCCCGAACGCGTTGTTGAGGATGGTGGTGACTGGATCCTTGTCGGTGCCGTTGATCACCGCTTGCATGTCCGGCACGGCGAGGATCAGTGCCAGGCAGGCGAACATCGCCGCGATACCGCCGATGTAGATGGTCATGCGCATGGCCACCGGGATTTTCTTGCTCGGGTTCGGGGTTTCTTCGGCCACGTCGCCGCAAGCCTCGAAGCCGTAGTACAGGAACATCCCCGCCAGCGACGCGGTGAGGAAGGCCGGCAGGTACGAGCCGTCGACGCTGATATCGAAGGTGTTGAACAACACGCTGATGGGCTGATGACGCTCGAAAATCAGCAGGTAAACGCCGACGATCACCGCGCCCACCAGTTCGCAGAGGAAGCCGAACATGGCGATCCGCGCCAGCACTTTGGTGCCGCTCAGGTTGACCAGGGTGGCGAATAGCGTCAGGAACAGGGCAATGATGATGTTGGTGTTGTTGCTCGGTTCAAAGCCCATCATGGCGGCGAGGTACGGACCGGCACCCACGGCGACCGCCGCGATAGTGACGCACAGGGCAATGGAGTAGATCCAGCCGACCATCCACGCCCAGCGTTTGCCCACCAAGCGGCGAGCCCATGGGTACACACCGCCGGAAATCGGGAACTGCGAAACCACTTCACCGAAGATCAGGCACACCAGCAACTGGCCGCAACCGACCAGCAAGTAGGCCCAGAACATCGGTGGCCCGCCCGCGGCCAGGCACAGGCCGAACAGGGTATACACCCCGACGACCGGGGACAGGTAAGTGAAGCCCAGGGCGAAGTTTTCCCACAGGCTCATGCTGCGGTTGAAGTTGGAGGTGTAACCCAGTTTGCGTAGTTGCTCGGCATCGCTGTCGGCAAGGGCTACAGAGAGATCGGGTGATGCACTCATGTGTGATTGCTCCGGAAAATCGGCAGATTTCGGATGTCCGAAACCGTGACGGGGCCTTGGGGGCGCCGCCCGGATCGGTGGTTATTGTTTTGTCTTCTTTGGGGTGGAGCCTGGTGGTGCGTACTGCCGGTTTCTGCCTTGAAACCGCGGTGACACGTTCGCTGTAGGAGCGAGCTTGCTCGCGAAAAACCTGAGGACACCGCGGGGCGTCAGGATCCCCGCGTCATCGTTGACGTCCATCGCGAGCAAGCTCGCTCCTACAGGCGATGCTTTTTCTAGTGCTTGAACATCACATGCCGCACAACGGTGTAGTCCTCGAGCCCGTACATGGACATGTCCTTGCCATAGCCGGACAGTTTCTGACCGCCGTGGGGCATTTCGCTGACGAGCATGAAGTGCGTATTCACCCAGGTGCAGCCGTACTGCAAACGGGCCGACAGGCGATGGGCACGACCGACGTCCGCGGTCCACACGGAGGAGGCCAGGCCGTACTCCGAATCGTTGGCCCAGCCCAGCACCTGTGCTTCATCACTGAATCTGGTCACCGACACCACTGGCCCGAACACTTCGCGACGCACGATCTCGTCGTCCTGCTGCGCGTCGGCCAGCACGGTCGGTTCGAAGAAGTAACCGTCGCCTTCGACAGCTTTACCGCCGGTGATCAGGCGGATGTGCGGCTGGGCTACGGCGCGTTCGACGAAACCGGCTACGCGGTCGCGGTGTTGCGCGGTGATCAGCGGGCCGAGTTCGGTCGATGGATCATCCTGCAGGCCGTACTTGATGCTGCTGACGGCTGCGCCGAGTTTCTCGACGAACTTGTCGTAGATGCCTTCCTGGGCATAGATGCGGCAGGCGGCGGTGCAGTCTTGCCCGGCGTTGTAGAAACCGAAGGTGCGGATGCCTTCGACGGCGGCATCGATGTCGGCGTCGTCGAAGATGATCACCGGGGCCTTGCCGCCCAATTCCATGTGCATGCGTTTGACGCTGTCGGCGGTGCTGGAAATGATGTTCGAGCCGGTGGCAATCGAACCGGTCAGCGACACCATGCGCACTTTCGGGTGGGTCACCAGCGGGCTACCGACGGTAGGACCACGACCGAACACCAGGTTGAGCACACCAGCCGGGAAAATGTCCGACGCCAGTTCGGCCAGGCGCAGGGCGGTCAGCGGGGTTTGTTCCGACGGCTTGAGCACCACGGTATTACCGGCGGCCAGGGCCGGGGCGATTTTCCAGGCGACCATCATCAGCGGGTAGTTCCACGGCGCGATGGAGGCGATCACGCCCACCGGGTCGCGGCGGATCATCGAGGTGTGGCCGGGCAGGTATTCGCCACCGGCCGAGCCGCTCATGCAACGGCTGGCGCCAGCGAAGAAGCGGAACACGTCGGCAATCGCCGGGATCTCGTCGTTCAGCGCGGCGCTGTAGGGCTTGCCGCAGTTGTCCGATTCCAGTTTGGCCAGCTCTTCGCCGTGGGCTTCGATGGCATCGGCCAGTTTGAGCAGCAGCAGCGAACGCGCTTTCGGCGGGGTATGCGACCAGCTGTCGAACGCGGCGTCGGCGGCGCGCACGGCGGCATCGACCTGGGCTGCGCTGGCTTCGTTGATTTCCACCAGCACACGGCCCAAGGCCGGGTTGAATACGGGTTGGGCGGGGCCTTCGCCGGCGAGCAGTTGGCCGTTGATCAAGAGTTTGGTTTGCATGGCATTTGTCCTCTTACAAGCTGTTCTTGTTTTTCTGTGGGAGCGAGCCTGCTCCGGGCGGCAATCCGACGAAGCTTTTTGGCGTCCTTCAGGACGCTTTCGCGAGCAGGCTCGCTCCCACAGGGGTAGTCGTTGTCAGTGCGGAATTACTTGCCACCACTACCCGCAACGCTTTCGCCGCCTCGGGTCAGGTAATAGGCGCCGAGAATCGGCAGCATGGTCACCAGCATCACCAGCATCGCCACGACGTTGGTCACCGGCACGTCCCGTGGGCGGCTGAGCTGGTTGAGCAGCCACAGCGGCAGGGTGCGTTCATGGCCGGCGGTGAAGGTGGTGACGATGATTTCGTCGAACGACAGCGCGAACGCCAACATGCCACCGGCCAGCAACGCCGAGCCGAGGTTCGGCAGGATGATGTAGCGGAAGGTCTGCCAGCCGTCGGCGCCGAGGTCCATCGAGGCTTCGATCAAACTGTGGGAGGTGCGGCGCAAGCGGGCGATGACGTTGTTGTAGACGATCACCACACAGAAGGTCGCGTGGCCGACGATGATGGTGAACATCCCCGGTTCGATGCCCAATGTCTTGAAGGTCGCCAGCAGCGCGATCCCGGTGATGATCCCCGGCAGGGCAATCGGCAGGATCAGCATCAGCGAGATGCCTTGCTTGCCGAAGAAGTCGCGGCGATACAACGCGGCGGACGCCAGCGTGCCAAGGACCATGGCGATCAGAGTGGCAATCGAGGCGATCTGCAACGACAGCTTGATGGCTTCGAGCACGTCCGGCCGCGAGAACGCCACGCTGAGCCAATTCAGAGTGAAGCCCTTGGGCGGAAAGCTGAACGCCGCGTCTTCGGTGTTGAAGGCGTACAGGAAGATGATCAGGATCGGGAAGTGCAGGAACACTAGCCCGCCCCAAGCTGCGATTTTCAGGCCTATTGAGGCTTTCTCAGAGTGCATCGAAGGCCCCCATTCGTTTGACGATGGACAGGTAAATGGCGATCAGCACGATCGGCACCAGGGTGAAGGCGGCGGCCATCGGCATATTGCCGATCGCGCCTTGCTGGGCGTACACCATGCTGCCGACGAAGTAGCCGGGCGGGCCGACCAGTTGCGGCACGATGAAGTCGCCCAGGGTCAGCGAGAAGGTGAAGATCGAGCCTGCGGCAATGCCCGGGATCGACAGCGGCAGAATCACTTGCATGAAGGTCTGGCGCGGCTTGGCACCGAGGTCGGCGGAGGCTTGCAGCAGCGACGGCGGCAGGCGTTCCAGCGAAGCCTGGATCGGCAGGATCATGAACGGCAGCCAGATGTAGACGAACACCATGAAGCGGCCCAGGTGTGAGGTCGACAAGGTGCTGCCGCCAACCCCCGGAATGCCCAGCACGAACTGCAGAACCGGTTCCAGCCCCAGGTGCTGCACGAACCACTGCGCCACGCCGCCCTTGGCCAGCAGCAGCGTCCAGGCGTACGCCTTGACGATGTAACTGGCCCACATTGGCATCATTACCGCGATGTAGAAAAACGCCTTGGTCTTGCCCGTGGTGTAGCGCGCCATGTAGTAGGCAATCGGGAACGCGACGATGGCGCTGGCAATCGACACCACAATCGCCATGCCCAGGGTGCGCAGGATGATGTCGAAGTTCGACGGCTGGAACAGCGCGGTGAAGTTGGCCAGGGTCAGGTCAGGGGTGACCGCCATGGTGAAGTCATCGAAGGTGTAGAAACCTTGCCACAGCAGCGTCAGCAACGAGCCGAGGTAGATCGCGCCGAACCACAGCAACGGCGGCACCAGCAGCATCGACAGGTACAGGTTCGGCCGGCGATATAACAGGTTGGAAAACCTGCGCAACGGCGAGCCGCCTGACGAGGTTTGAGTAATAGCCAAAGTGCTCATCTCACACCCCGCCTGCAAGGGTGTCGTGCAAATGGACCATCGCTTCCCGTGCCCAGCGTGCGCTAAGGCGCTGCCCGGCCTGGTGTTGCGCGCTGCTGTCGATCCACTGATTGTTGGCCTGGCTGATGTTCAGGGTCTGGCCGTTTTCCAGTTTCAGTTCGTAGCGGGTGGCGCTGCCCTGGTACTGGATGTCGTGGAGCAAACCGCTGACTTCAATCTCGTGGCTGGCCAGCGGGCCTTCGGCGAAACGCACGTGTTCCGGGCGAATCGAGAACGGCTGCGGATTGCCACTGAGCTGCCTGGCCAGGTCACCGCGAATCACGTTGGAGGTGCCAACGAATTCCGCCACGAAGGTGGTGGCCGGTTTCATGTACAGGTTACGCGGGCTATCGACTTGTTCGATGCGCCCCTTGTTGAACACGGCCACGCGGTCGGACATCGACAGCGCTTCGGTCTGGTCGTGGGTGACGAAAATGAAAGTGATGCCGAGCTGGCGTTGCAGCTTCTTCAACTCGCCCTGCATTTGCTCGCGCAACTTCAGGTCGAGGGCGCCGAGGGGTTCGTCGAGCAGCAGCACCCGTGGACGGTTGACCAAGGCGCGGGCCAGGGCCACGCGCTGGCGCTGACCACCGGAGAGCTGAACCGGCTTACGCTCGCCGTAGCCGCCGAGGGCGACCATCTCCAGGGATTCTTCGGCGCGCTTGTGGCGTTCGGCCTTGCCGATGCCTTTGACTTTCAATCCGTAGGCGACGTTGTCGCGAACGTTCATGTGCGGGAACAGCGCGTAATCCTGGAACACGGTGTTCACGTCGCGCTGGTACGGCGGCAGGCCGGCGGCCTCTTCACCATGAATGCGGATGGAACCGGCGCTCGGTTGTTCAAAGCCGGCGATCAGGCGCAAACAGGTGGTTTTGCCCGAGCCGGAAGGCCCCAGCATGGAGAAGAACTCGCCGTCCTGGATGTCGATGGAAACCCGGTCTACGGCTTTCACTTCGCCGAATAGACGGGAAACGTTGGTGAACTGGACTGCAAGCGTCATGGTGCGGTACTCCCAAAAGGCGAAGACCGTCGCAGCGGCCCTGCCTGGACTTCTGAAAAACAGTTATTCCGTAAACCGTTGTGCTTCTGACAAGGCTTGGGGTGTGGAAAAGTCGTTTCGGGAGCGTCGCGAGCGGCGATTAGTCGTGTCCGGCCAGCGCACAGCCCCCGGAGCGTACGTTAGTACGTGAGGAGGCGAGCACTGCCCGGGCGCGGATAATCGACGCGCAGCAGCTACCGGAATGACTTTTAGCGGCCGCCCATGATCGCGATGTAGTCCTGGGTCCAGCGGCTGTACGGCACGAACTTGCCGCCTTCAGCCTGCGGGGTTTTCCAGAAGGCGATCTTGTCGAACTGGTCGAAACCGTTGGTCTTGCAACCTTCGGCGCCGAGCAGTTCGCTCTCCTTGCACGCCGCCGGAACCGCTGGCAACGAGCCGAACCACGCTGCTACGTCACCCTGGACTTTCGGTTGCAGCGACCAGTCCATCCACTTGTAGGCACAGTTCGGGTGCTTGGCCTCGGCGTGCATCATGGTGGTGTCGGCCCAACCGGTAGCGCCTTCTTTCGGGATGGTCGAGGCGATTGGCTGCTTCTCGTTCATCAGGCCGTTGACCTGATACGGCCAGGCACCGGAGGCGACCACGCCTTCGTTCTTGAAGTCGCTCATTTGCACAGTGGTGTCGTGCCAGTAGCGGTGGATCAACGGCTGCTGGGCGCGCAGCAGGTCGAGCACGGCCTTGTACTGGGCTTCGGTCAGTTCGTACGGGTTCTGGATGCCCAGTTCCGGCTTGGCGGTCTTCAGGTACAGCGCCGCGTCGGCGATGTAGATCGGGCCGTCATAGGCCTGCACGCGGCCCTTGTTCGGCTTGCCGTCCGGCAGGTTTTCCGCGTTGAACAGCACGCCCCAGCTGGTGGGCGCGGTCTTGAACACGTTGGTGTTGTACATCAGCACGTTCGGGCCCCACTGATACGGGGTGCCGTAGGTCTGCTTGTTGACCACGTACCACGGTCCATCCTTGAGGCGCGGGTCGAGGTTTTTCCAGTTCGGGATCAACGCGGTGTTGATCGGCTGCACACGCTTGCCGACGATCAGGCGCAGGGACGCATCGCCGGATGCGGTGACCAGGTCATAACCGCCCTTGGCCATCAGGCTGACCATTTCATCGGAAGTGGCCGCGGTCTTGACGTTGACCTTGCACCCGGTTTCCTTCTCGAAACCGGTCACCCAGTCGTAGGCCTTGTCGCTCTCGCCACGTTCGATGTAGCCGGGCCAGGCCACAATATCCAGTTGGCCTTCGCCCGCCCCGACAGCTTTGAGCGGCTCGGCGGCCTGGACACTGGCACTGGCCAGCAGCGCGGTGGTGATTGCACTGAGCAGTGCGGTCTTGTGCACGAACATGGGAATTCCCTCTTCTTTAATTATGGTCGGGGCAGTGTCTTGAACGTGGTGAAGCATGCCGTTGATGGCTTGTTATTAGCGTAGTCAGAGATGCTCGCCATGGCGGGCCATGATGTGCCGCACCACGCTGTAGTCCTGAAGCGAATCGCTGGACAGGTCTTTGCCGTAGCCCGAACGTTTCAGGCCGCCATGGGGCATTTCGCTGACCAGCATGAAGTGGCTGTTGATCCAGGTGCAGCCGTACTGCAAGCGCGCCGCGACCTGCATGGCCTTGTCGAGGTTCTGGGTCCAGACCGACGAGGCCAGGCCGTATTCCGAATCGTTGGCCCAGTCCACCGCTTGTTCCAGTTCATCGAAGCGGGTCACGGTGACCACCGGCCCGAATACTTCGCGCTGGACGATCTCGTCACTTTGCTTGCAACCGGCGAGCAGGGTCGGCTGGTAATAGAAGCCAGCGCCGGAATGCACCGCCGCGCCGGTCACCCGCTCGATGTGCGGCTGGCCGAGGGCACGCTCGACAAAACTGGCCACGCGGTCGCGCTGGCGGGTGCTGATCAGCGGGCCGATTTCGTTGTCGGCGTCGCGTTTACCGGCGAAGCGCAGGCTGCTGACGGCCGCGCCGAGTTCGGCCACCAAACGGTCATGAATCCCGGCCTGGGCATAAATGCGGCAAGCGGCGGTGCAATCCTGGCCGGCGTTGTAATAGCCGTAAGTGCGCACGCCTTCGACCACGGCCTGAATGTCGGCATCGTTGCAGACGATCACCGGGGCCTTGCCGCCGAGTTCGAGGTGTGTGCGCTTGAGGGTTTTGGCGGCGGCTTGAAGAATTTTCTGGCCGGTGACGATATCGCCGGTCAGCGACACCATGCGCACTTTAGGGTGATTCACTAGATGGCTGCCGACGCCTTCGCCACCACCGCAAACGATGTTGATCACCCCGCGAGGGAGGATCTCGGCCAGCGCCGGCGCCAGGGCCAGGATCGACAGCGGGGTGTGTTCCGACGGCTTGAATACCAACGTGTTGCCGGCGGCCAGGGCCGGGGCGATTTTCCACGCGGCCATCATGATCGGGTAGTTCCACGGCGCAATCGAAGCCACGACCCCGATAGGATCGCGACGGACCATGCTGGTGTAGCCCGGCAGGTATTCGCCGCTGAGCTGGCCGGTCTGGCAGCGCACGGCACCGGCAAAGAAGCGGAACACGTCGACCGTGGCATTCAGGTCATCCTGACGGGCCAGGTGCAGCGGCTTGCCACAGTTCATGGATTCGAGGCGGGCCAGCAGGTCGGCGTTTTTTTCGATGGCGTTGGCGATCTCCAGCAGCAGGTTCGAACGCTGTTGTGGCGTGGTCCGTGACCAACCGGCAAATGCGCGGTGGGCGGCGAGGATGGCAGCTTCGACTTGCTCGGTGCTGGCTTCGGCGATCCGGGTCAGGACTTCCCCGGTGGCGGGGTTGAGAATCGGCTCGGCGCAGCCTTGACCGGCGACTAATTCACCATCAATCAACAATGCGGTGAACAACGGGGTCTGCGCGCCAGCCATTTTTCGGGTTCTCGTTTTTTGTGTGGCTTCTTGTGTAGACATGGCAGCGCTCCCTGTGACTGGGGCCCGGCCGTCTTTATTAGATGCAACAAGACTAGTTCGCGGACCCGAGGACAACAAATACTAAATACTGAAGGTGGCGTTCGATTAAATAGATGGCTTGCGCCCGCCGTGGGGTTGTTCGCGGGCGACCGTGAGAAACGGGTCCACCAGCGCCGGTCGCGCGGTGCCGCGACGCCACGCCAGGCCGACATCCAGGGTCTGGCTGAGGTCGGCGATCGGCCGCGCTTCGATGATGTCGCCCTCCAGTGACCACGGGCGATAGGTCATGTCAGGCTGGATCGACACGCCCAATCCGGCGGCCACCAGGCTTCGCACCGCTTCGGTCGAGGCCGTGCGCAGGGTGATGCGCGGTTGCAAGGAGGCTGCCGACCACATGCGCTGGGCGTTGCGGTCCATTTCATCGACGTTCAGTTGAATCAATGGCTCGCGGGCCACGTCGGCAAGGTTGATGCTGTCGTGTTCGAGCAGCGGGTGTTGGGCCGGCAGCCATAGCCGGTGGGGGGAGTGGGTCAGCACTTCGGTCTGCAACGCGTGGCGGTCTTCGAGGTTGGAGAGGATCAATACGCCGACATCGATCTCGCCGCTGACCAGCAAATGCTCGATGTACGGGCGCTCATCTTCCATCACGCGGATTTCCACGTTGGGGTAGGCGCGCTGGAAGCGGGTGAGCAAATCCGCCAGGTAATAACCGGCCACCAGGCTGGTCACACCGACGATCAGTTGCCCGGCAACCTGGTCGGTGCTCTGTTGCAGGCTGCGCTTGGCGTTATCCACCGTGGCCAGGATCAAGTGCGCCTGACGCAGGAATTGATGCCCCTGGTGGGTCAGGGTCATGCCTTTGGCGTGGCGGCTGAACAGGCTGACGCCGATTTCCTCTTCCAGTTGCTGGATCGCCAGGGTCAGGGTCGACTGGGAAATGAACGCGGTTTGCGCGGCGGCCGAGATCGAGCCGGTCTCGGCCACGGCGATGAAGTGACGGATCTGACGCAAGGTCATCATGGGAAAGCACCCGGTGGGCTGTTTTTATCGATTGGCGAGAGTGTATATCTTTTTTTCTGATGGGCCGGCGCAAGCGGCAATGTGCGCATTGAGGGAATGCAACATCTGGAAGCACTCTCGCCCACGGGGCGTGGGCACTTTCGTTTTAGGCTGGTGGTCTTGGTTTCAGGCTAAATGTCTTGTGGAGGCGGTAAATGAACACCCGTGGATTGCTCGATCAACTACTCAAATCCGGCCAGGACCTGTTGCAGAACAAGGCCGGCAGCTCACAGCAAAAGGGTGCGAGCGGTGGCACCAGTGCCCTCGGCAGCTTGCTCTCCGGCGCGAGTGGCGGGGCATTGGCGGCAGGCGCCATGGGTTTGCTGCTCGGCAGCAAAAAGGCCCGTAAAGTCGGGGGCAAGGTCGCGGTCTACGGTGGTCTCGCCGCGTTGGGCGTGCTGGCCTATAAGGCCTTGGGTAACTGGCAGGCGCAGCAGGGCGGTGCAGCCACTACGGAATCGCAAACCCTGGACCGCGTACCGGCCGCGCAAGTCGAGCTGCACAGTCAGGCGATTCTCAAGGCGCTGGTGGCGGCGGCCAAGGCTGACGGTCATGTCGATGAGCGCGAGCGTGCCTTGATCGAAGGCGAATTCACCCGGCTCGACAGCGATCAGGAGCTGCAGCACTGGCTGCACGCCGAACTCAACAAACCGCTGGACCCGAGCGATGTCGCCCGCGCCGCCCGCTCCCCGGAAATCGCCGCCGAGATGTACATCGCCAGCGTGATGATGGTGGACGAGGAAAACTTCATGGAGAAGGCCTACCTCGACGAACTGGCGCGGCAGCTCAAGCTGGAGCCGGGGTTGAAAGCCGAGCTTGAGAAGCAGGTTCGCCAGGCTTCCCTGTAAACCTTCAGACAGCATTCGCGAGTAGGCTCGCTCCCACATCAGGTCTTCAGTGATCACAGATTCTGCGTACGCCAGAGATTCAATGTGGGAGCGAGCCTGCTCGCGATGGCGTTTTCAGCCACACCACCGCCCCAATGGCCATTCCACGGCCCCTTTCTACCCAATCACCCCTGGCACCCATCCCCTACATTAGCGGACAGTCCCCACCCAGAGCCCATCCCGCCTTTTTTCAACGGGATGAGAAGCGGTGCGCAACCGTCTTATAAATGAAACACCGCCCTCGGCTATACTCCCCGCATTTCGTATCAGCCCCCGAGGATTGACTGTGAAGAACTGGACGTTGCGCCAACGAATTTTGGCGAGCTTTGCGGTAATTATCGCCATCATGTTGCTGATGGTGGTCGTCTCGTATTCCCGGCTGTTGACGATCGAAAACAGCGAGGCCAGCGTGCGTGAGGACGCTCTGCCAGGGGTGTATTACAGTTCGATGATTCGTGGCGCGTGGTCCGACAGTTATGTACGCCTTCAGGCCATGCTCGGCCTGGAGGAAGGGCAGGGCTTCACTGCCGAGGATGCCGCGGACTTCAAGGGCTTCGCTGCGCGATTGAAAGAGCAGATGGACCTCTACCGTGCAACGATGGCCGACGAAGAAGACAGGGTCGATTTCGCAGCGTTCGAAAAACTTCATGAGGACTACCACCGGATTCTGGCCGCGGTGATCGAGTTGCATAAACGCAACCAGAACGCCGAGGCCGTCAACATGTTCAACGGTGAACTGACCCCGACCTGGACAGCGGGTCGAATGAAGGTCAATGACATCCTGCGTCATAACAAGACCGTGGCGGACACAGAAATCGCGGCCATTGATGATGCAGTGCTCACCGCCAAAGTCATCATGGGCATTTCCCTGGTGATCGCGGTGCTGGCCGCCGCCCTCTCTGGCCTGTTGTTGATGCGCGCCATCATGGCGCCGATGAACCGCATCGTGAAAATCCTCGAAATCATGCGCACTGGCGACCTCAGCAGTCGCCTGAATCTGGAGCGCAAGGACGAATTCGGCGCGGTAGAGACCGGTTTCAACGACATGATGACCGAGCTCACTTCTCTGGTGTCTCAGGCCCAGCGTTCGTCGGTGCAGGTGACCACGTCGGTGACCGAGATCGCCGCGACGTCCAAGCAGCAACAAGCCACCGCTACCGAAACCGCCGCCACCACCACGGAAATAGGCGCGACCTCCCGTGAAATCGCTGCGACTTCCCGGGATCTGGTGCGCACCATGACCGAGGTCTCCTCCGCCGCCGATCAGGCTTCCGTGGCCGCCGGCTCCGGGCAACAGGGCCTGGCGCGCATGGAGGAAACCATGCACTCGGTGATGGGCGCGGCCGATCTGGTCAACGCCAAACTGGCGATCCTCAATGAGAAGGCCGGCAACATCAATCAGGTGGTTGTGACCATCGTCAAGGTCGCCGACCAGACCAATCTGTTGTCGCTCAACGCCGCCATCGAGGCCGAGAAGGCCGGGGAATACGGTCGCGGTTTTGCCGTGGTCGCCACCGAAGTGCGGCGTCTGGCGGACCAGACGGCCGTGGCCACCTACGACATTGAGCAAATGGTGCGCGAGATCCAGTCGGCGGTGTCGGCCGGGGTCATGGGCATGGACAAGTTTTCCGAAGAGGTGCGTCGCGGCATGTCCGAGGTGCAGCAGGTCGGCGAGCAGTTGTCGCAGATCATCCATCAGGTCCAGGCGCTGGCGCCGCGGGTGCTGATGGTCAACGAAGGCATGCAGGCCCAGGCCACCGGTGCCGAGCAGATCAACCATGCGCTGGTGCAGTTGGGTGATGCCAGCAGCCAGACGGTCGAGTCGCTGCGCCAGGCCAGTTTCGCCATCGATGAGCTGAGCCAGGTGGCCGTCGGGCTGCGCAGCGGCGTTTCGCGATTCAAAGTCTGATGAGCGAAATCACGGCCAAACGCTCTGCCGTGACGCGGGCGCTGCATGCATTGTTTCTGGTGTTTCGCATCGGCAACGAGCGCTATGCCTTGAAGGCAGTCGAAGTGGCTGAAGTGCTGCCGCGCCTGCCCTTGAAGCCCATTGCCCAGGCCCCCGCCTGGGTCGCCGGGGTGTTCGCCTATCGGGGCACTGTGGTGCCGGTGATCGACTTGAGCGCACTGACCTTTGGTACGCCGGCACAGGCCCGTACCAGCACTAGACTGGTGCTGGTCAACTATCGACCGGATGAAACCGCCGAGACACAGCTGCTTGGGCTGATTCTGGAACAGGCGACTGACACCTTGCGCTGCGATCCGGCGGATTTTCAGCCCTACGGCCTGGACAATCGCCAGACGCCTTACCTCGGGCCGGTCCGCAAGGACGAACAGGGCTTGCTGCAATGGGTACGGGTCGGCGATCTGCTGGACGATCAGGTGCGTGCATTGTTGTTTCCCGCGCCGCCAATGGATCCGGCGCTGCTGCAGGAGCGGCCATGAACAGCGACCAGCGTTTTTTCGACTTCCTCAAGGAACGTATTGGACTCGACGTGACCTCTGTAGGACCTGCGATCATCGAGCGGGCGGTGCGCCAGCGCAGCATCGCTGCGCAAGCACCTTCGGCCGATGAATATTGGCGAACCTTGCAGGGCTCTCGGGACGAGCAGCAGGCGTTGATCGAAGCGGTGATCGTTCCGGAAACCTGGTTCTTCCGCTATCCGGAATCCTTCGTCACCCTGGCGAAACTGGCGAGCAAGCGTCTGGCCGAGATCAACAACCTGCGCGCACTGCGGATTCTCAGCCTGCCGTGCTCCACCGGCGAAGAACCGTACTCGATCGCCATGGCGCTGCTCGATGCCGGGCTCAAACCGCACCAGTTCAAGGTCGACGGCCTGGACGTCAGCCCGTTGTCAGTGGAAAAAGCCCGGCGGGCGTTGTTCGGCAAGAATTCCTTTCGGGGTGACGACATTGCGTTTCGCGACCGTCATTTCATTGCCGAAGGCGAGAGCTATCGCCTCGATCAGCGTGTGCTTGAGCAAGTACGCCTGCAGGTCGGTAATCTGCTGGATCCGGCCTTGCTGGCCGGTGAGCCTGCATTCGATTTCGTGTTTTGTCGTAACCTGCTGATCTATTTCGACCAGCCGACCCAGAAGCAAGTCTTCGAAGTACTCAAGTGCCTGACCCACGTTGAGGGCGTGCTGTTTATCGGTCCGGCCGAAGGCAGTCTGCTGGGGCGTTTGGGAATGCGCTCGATCGGAATCGCACAGTCCTTCGCGTTCAGCCGGCAAGGGATGCCGGACCCTGAACCCTTGCCGGCATTCGTTCCCGCGCCATTGCCAGTGCCGCAACCGCTGCGCAATCCACCGCCTGCGCCAGTGCGCAGTCGTCCGTTTGCCCGGGTTGCGCCGCTGCAGGCTGTGCCTGCAATCTCAGGTGCCGATACTGCCGCGCTGCTGGCCAATATCGCCGTGCTGGCCGATGAAGGCAAAAGCGCCGATGCGCGAGCGGCGTGTGAAAGCTACTTGCGCAGCCATGAGCCGGTGGCTCAAGTCTTTTATTGGTTGGGACTGCTCAGCGATGTGGCCGGCAATACCCTTGAAGCCCAGGGTTTTTACCGCAAGGCGTTGTACCTCGAACCGCAACATCCTGATGCGTTGATGCACCTGGCCGGATTGCTGCAGGCCCAGGGCGACGTGATGGGAGCCAGACGATTGCAGGAGCGTGCCGCCCGCAGCGCACGCGCCGCCGACAGTGAGCGTAAACGATGATCGCCTCCGACACCTTTAGCGTCACCCGGGATGCCCAGGCCATCGACGACTGCTGGAACCGCATTGGTATTCACGGCGACAAGTCCTGCCCGCTGCTCAGCGAGCACATTCATTGCCGCAATTGTGCGGTGTATTCGGCGGCCGCCACACGCTTGCTCGATCGCTATGCGTTGCAGCAGGAGGATCGCGGGCCCGTATCCGTCGCGGTCGAGAGCGAGGTGAAAACCCGCTCGCTGTTGA
This sequence comes from Pseudomonas sp. GL_091, assembly GCF_057837725.1. Taxonomy (NCBI): domain Bacteria; kingdom Pseudomonadati; phylum Pseudomonadota; class Gammaproteobacteria; order Pseudomonadales; family Pseudomonadaceae; genus Pseudomonas; species Pseudomonas sp. GL_091. The sequence goes on from NZ_CM174451.1 coordinate 1,227,972, forward strand.
TGTTCCGTCTGGGTGAAGAGTGGCTGGGGCTCGCGACCCGTAGCCTGGTAGAGGTGGCGCCGCTGCAAGCGATTCACTCTTTGCCGCATCAACGTTCCCGGGCCTTGCTCGGCGTGGCGAATGTGCGCGGCGCGCTGGTTGCCTGCCTGTCGCTGGTGGAGCTGCTCGGGCTCGACGGCACCAGCAACGTGGCACCTGGCGCGCGGGTCATGCCGCGCATGTTGATCATCGCCGCCGATGGCGGGCCGGTGGTGGTGCCGGTGGATGAGGTCGACGGGATTCACGCCATCGATGAGCACATCCTCAATGCCGCGTCGCGCTCGGGTGCTCAGGCCAGCGCCAAATACACCCGTGGCGTGTTCCAATTCAAAGGTCGCAGCCTGCGTTGGCTGGATGAAGAGCAGCTGCTGTCCGCCGTGACCCGGAGCCTCACATGACCCCCGAGCAAATGCGCGACGCATCTCTGCTGGAGCTGTTCAGCCTGGAGGCCGAGGCCCAGACCCAGGTCTTGAGCGCCGGCCTGCTGGCGCTTGAGCGCGATCCGACTCAGGCCGATCAACTTGAATCGTGCATGCGTGCGGCGCACTCGCTCAAGGGGGCGGCGCGAATCGTTGGCGTCGATGCCGGGGTCAGCGTTGCCCATGTGATGGAAGATTGCCTGGTCAGTGCCCAGGAAGGCCGCCTGTTGCTGCGCCCCGAGCACATCGATGCTTTGCTGCAAGGCACCGATTTGCTGATGCGCATCGCCACACCGAACAGCACGCCGGGGGCCGCGGACATCGACGCCTATGTGGTATTGATGGCGGGGTTGCTGGACCCGGTGGCCTTCTTGATTGCGGCTGCTGCACCGGTGATGGCCGAGCTACAACTCGAGGCACCCGCGCCCAAGGTCGAGCCGCCGGCGCCTGCCGTCGAACCGCCACCGGCTCCAGCCCCGAGCAGGACCAAACGCACCACCGAAAACGGCGAACGTGTGCTGCGTGTCACCGCCGAGCGCCTGAACAGCCTGCTCGATCTGTCGAGCAAATCCCTGGTGGAAACCCTGCGGCTCAAACCGCACCTGGCGACCATGCAGCGACTCAAGCGCATGCAGAGCAATAGCCTGCGCGCACTGGAGAATCTCAACGTGCATCTCAAGGATCACGCCTTGAGCCTGGAGGCTCAGGAAACCCTTGAGGATGCGCGCCGCTTGCTCGCGCAATCCCAGCAACTGCTCATGGAAAAGAACGCCGAACTCGATGAGTTTGCCTGGCATGCCAGCCAGCGGGCACAGGTGTTGTACGACACGGCGCTGGCTTGTCGCATGCGGCCGTTTGCCGATGTGCTGAGCGGGCAGGTGCGGATGGTCCGGGATCTGGGGCGCGATCTGGGCAAACAGGTGCGGCTGGAAATTGAAGGCGAAAATACCCAAGTCGATCGCGACGTGCTGGAAAAGCTTGAAGCACCGCTGACTCACCTGTTGCGCAATGCGGTCGACCACGGCATCGAAACCCCGGAACAACGCCTGCTGGCGGGCAAGCCGGCTGAAGGTTTGATTCGCCTGCGCGCTTCGCATCAGGCTGGTTTGCTGGTGCTTGAATTGAGCGATGACGGCAACGGCGTGGATCTTGAAAAGCTCCGTCGCAGCATCGTTGAACGAAGTTTGTCGCCCGCGCAAACCGCTGCTCAGTTGAGCGAAGAGGAGTTGCTGACGTTCCTGTTCCTGCCCGGTTTCAGTTTGCGCGACACGGTCACCGAGGTGTCCGGTCGCGGCGTCGGCCTGGATGCGGTGCAGCACATGGTCCGGCAGTTGCGCGGCGCGGTGGTGCTGGAGCAGACGGCAGGCGAGGGCAGTCGTTTCCACCTTGAGGTACCGCTGACCCTGTCGGTGGTGCGCAGCCTGGTGGTGGACGTCGGCGACGAAGCCTATGCCTTCCCGCTGGCGCACATTGAGCGTATGTGCGACCTGGAGCCGGCGGATATCGTGCAGGTCGAAGGCCGCCAGCATTTCTGGCACGAAGGCCGACATGTCGGCCTGGTGGCGGCCAGTCAGTTGCTGCAACGTCCGGCCAGCCAGAACAGCGGGCAAACCCTGAAAGTCGTGGTGATTCGCGAGCGCGATGCGATCTACGGGGTGGCGGTGGAACGGTTTATCGGTGAGCGGACATTGGTGGTGCTGCCGCTGGATGAGCGTCTGGGCAAGGTGCAGGACATTTCCGCCGGGGCTCTGCTCGACGACGGTTCGGTGGTGCTGATCGTCGATGTCGAAGACATGCTGCGTTCGGTGGAGAAACTGCTCAACACCGGGCGTCTGGAACGCATTGCCCGCCATAGCAATCAGGTGGTCGAGGCGGCCCGCAAACGAATTCTGGTAGTGGATGATTCCCTGACCGTGCGAGAGTTGCAGCGCAAGCTGTTGCTCAATCGCGGCTACGACGTGGCGGTTGCGGTGGACGGCATGGACGGCTGGAACGCGCTGCGTTCGGAGGATTTCGATCTGCTGATCACCGACATTGATATGCCGCGTATGGATGGCATCGAGCTGGTGACGCTGCTGCGTCGGGACAATCGCCTGCAATCGCTGCCGGTGATGGTGGTGTCCTACAAGGATCGTGAAGAGGACCGGCGCCGTGGACTGGATGCCGGGGCCGACTATTATCTAGCCAAGGCCAGTTTTCATGACGATGCCTTGCTCGATGCGGTGGTCGAGCTCATTGGGGGAGCGCGGGCATGAGGATTGCAATCGTCAACGACATGCCTATGGCGGTGGAGGCCCTGCGCCGCGCCCTGGCATTCGAGCCGACACACGAGGTGGTCTGGGTCGCCGGCAATGGCGCCGAGGCGGTGCGCCAGTGCGCGCTGGACACGCCGGACCTGATTCTGATGGACCTGATCATGCCGGTAATGGACGGCGTCGAGGCCACGCGGCGGATCATGGCCGAGACTCCGTGTGCCATCGTCATCGTCACCGTAGATCGCCAGCAGAATGTGCACCGGGTGTTCGAGGCCATGGGCCACGGTGCGCTGGACGTGGTCGACACCCCGGCCCTCGGCGCCGGCAATGCCCAGGAAGGGGCCGCGCCGTTGTTGCGCAAGATCCTGAACATCGTCTGGCTGATCGGCGACAAGGGCAACCGCCCGCGCCCGGCGCCGGCACCGTTGCGCAGTTCGGGCTCACGCCAGAGCTTGATCGCCATTGGCTCATCCGCCGGTGGACCGGCAGCGCTGGAAGTCTTGCTCAAGGGACTGCCGAGTGATTTCTCTCCGGCCATCGTGCTGGTGCAGCACGTTGACCAGGTGTTTGCCGCCGGCATGGCCGAATGGCTCGGCAGCGCCAGCGGCCTCAACGTGCGCCTGGCCGAGGAAGGCGAACCGCCGCAAAGCGGCACGGTATTGCTGGCCGGCACCAATCACCATATTCGCTTGCTGAAAAACGGCACGCTGGCCTACACCGCCGAACCGGTCAACGAGATCTACCGGCCCTCCATCGATGTGTTCTTCGAGAGCGTGGCCAGTTACTGGAACGGTGACGCCGTGGGGATTTTGCTCACCGGCATGGGGCGTGATGGCGCCCAGGGGCTTAAACTCATGCGCGAACAGGGCTACCTGACCATCGCACAAGACCAAAGCAGCAGTGCGGTGTACGGCATGCCGAAGGCGGCCGCGGCCATCGAAGCTGCCGTGGAGATTCGCCCGCTGGACAAGATAGCACCACGATTGCTGGAGATTTTCGCCAAATGAGCACCTTTTCCCTCATTCCTGGCTCAGGTAGTACTCAGGTGACCGCACATGACTGAATTACAGCTCGACGACTTCAAGACCGACGAAAACGCCGCCATGGTGTTGCTGGTGGACGATCAGGCGATGATCGGCGAAGCCGTGCGCCGCGGCCTGTCGAACGAAGAGAATATCGATTTCCACTTCTGCGCCGACCCGCACCAGGCCATCGCCCACGCGGTGCGCATCAAGCCGACAGTGATCCTGCAGGATCTGGTGATGCCCGGCCTTGACGGCCTGAGCCTGGTGCGTGAATACCGCAATCACCCGGCGACCAAGGACATTCCGATCATCGTCCTGTCGACCAAGGAAGACCCGTTGATCAAGAGCGCGGCCTTTGCCGCCGGGGCCAACGATTATCTGGTCAAGCTGCCGGACAACATCGAACTGGTCGCGCGCATCCGCTATCACTCGCGCTCCTACATGACCCTGCTGCAACGGGATGCGGCGTACCGCGCGTTGCGGGTCAGCCAGCAGCAACTGCTCGACACCAACCTGGTGCTGCAACGCTTGATGAACTCCGATGGCCTGACGGGGTTGTCGAACCGTCGGCACTTCGATGAATACATGGAGCTGGAGTGGCGCCGTTCGCTGCGTGAGCAGAGCCAGTTGTCGTTGTTGATGATCGACGTGGACTACTTCAAGGCCTACAACGACAGCTTCGGCCACCTGGAAGGCGATGAAGCCCTGCGCAAGGTCGCCACGGCGATCAAGGACGCCAGCGCCCGTCCTTCGGACTTGCCGGCCCGCTACGGCGGCGAAGAGTTCGCGTTGGTACTGCCCAATACCTCTCAGGGCGGTGCACGGCTGGTGGCTGAGAAGCTGCGCCAGACCGTGGCAGCCCTGAAGATCCCGCATAACTCGCCAGCCGAAGGTTCGAGCCTGACCATCAGCATCGGGCTGTCGACTATTACCCCGAAAGCGGGCAGCAACTGCCGCGATCTGATCCTGGCGGCGGACAAGGGGCTGTATTCGGCGAAGAACAATGGGCGTAATCAGGTGGGGGTTGAGTGAGCCGTTTCCCCTTGTAGGAGCGAACTTGCTCCGGGCGGCGATCCGACGATGGTCGTGAACGATAACGCGTAGCGCCAGATGCCCAGCGTTGCTTTTGGCTTTTTCGCGAGCAAGCTCGCTCCTACAGGGTTCTGCGTGGTTGCAAAGATCGCCGGTAAACCTGCCTTTTCAGCCAAGCGGACTGCCGTTGCCGACCGTTTCCCGGTATACTCGCCGGCTTTCAAAAGTTCGCCAACGAGTGCTGCCCGTCATGGAAATCAACCCGATCCTGAACACCATCAAGGACCTGTCCGAGCGCTCCGAAACTATTCGGGGGTATCTTTGACTACGATCAAAAGCATGAGCGTCTGACCGAAGTCAATCGCGAGCTTGAAGATCCGAGTGTCTGGAACAAACCTGAATACGCCCAGGAACTGGGCCGCGAGCGCGCTGCGCTGGCGCAGATCGTCGATACCCTCGACGAGCTGAACACTGGTCTGGCCGATTGCCGCGACCTGCTGGACATGGCCGTTGAAGAGAACGACGAAGGCGCAGTGGGCGATGTCGTCGCCGAGCTGGCCCGTCTCGAGGAAAGTCTGGCCAAGCTGGAATTCCGCCGCATGTTCAGCCATGAAATGGACCCGAACAACGCCTATCTGGACATCCAGGCCGGGTCCGGCGGCACCGAAGCCCAGGACTGGGCCAACATTCTGCTGCGCATGTACCTGCGGTGGGCCGACAAACGCGGTTTCGACGCGACCATCATGGAGCTGTCGGCCGGTGAAGTCGCCGGGATCAAGGGCGCGACCGTGCACATCAAGGGCGAATACGCGTTTGGCTGGTTGCGGACCGAGATCGGCGTGCACCGTCTGGTGCGCAAGAGCCCGTTTGACTCCGGCAACCGTCGCCACACCTCGTTCTCCGCGGTGTTCGTCTCGCCAGAGATCGATGACAAGGTGGAAATCGAAATCAACCCGGCAGACTTGCGGATCGACACCTATCGTTCCTCGGGTGCCGGTGGTCAGCACGTAAACACCACCGACTCGGCCGTACGTATCACCCACGTACCGACCAACACCGTGGTCAGCTGCCAGAACGAACGTTCCCAGCACGCCAACAAAGACACCGCCATGAAAATGCTGCGGGCCAGGTTGTACGAGCAGGAAATACAAAAGCGCAACGCGGCGTCCCAGGCGCTGGAAGACACCAAGTCCGATATCGGCTGGGGTCATCAGATCCGTTCGTACGTGCTCGATGCCTCGCGGATCAAGGATCTGCGCACCAACATCGAACGCAGCGACTGTGACAAGGTGCTCGATGGCGACATCGACGAATACCTGGAAGCGAGCCTGAAGTCCGGGCTGTAAGCAATGCAATACAGGATCGGCTGACTCAGCATGATCCTTGTAGGAGCGGGCTTGCCCGCGATCCCCAGCCGCAGGCTGGGGACAACGAACCTGATGGAATTTTTAAAGACATGAGCGACCTAGAACTCGACCCGCAAGCCCTGCAACAGGAAGAAAACTCCCTGATCGCCCTGCGCAAGGAAAAGCTTGCTGCCGAGCGCGCCAAGGGCAATGCCTTCCCGAACGACTTCCGCCGCGAAAACTACTGCGAGCAACTGCAGAAACAGTACGCGGACAAGACCAAGGAAGAGCTGGCAGAGGCTGCGATCCCGGTCAAGGTTGCCGGTCGTATCATGCTCAACCGTGGCTCGTTCATGGTGATCCAGGACATGACCGGTCGCATCCAGGTCTACGTCAACCGCAAGACCCTGTCCGAAGAAACCCTGGCCGCGGTGAAAACCTGGGACATGGGCGACATCATTGCCGCCGAGGGCACCCTGGCCCGTTCCGGCAAGGGCGACCTGTACGTTGAAATGACCAACGTGCGCCTGCTGACCAAGTCCCTGCGCCCACTGCCGGACAAGCACCACGGCCTGACCGACACCGAACAGCGCTACCGCCAGCGCTACGTTGACCTGATCGTCAACGAAGATGTGCGCCAGACCTTCCGCGTGCGTTCGCAAGTCATCGCCCACATCCGCAGCTTCCTGATGAAGCGTGACTTCCTGGAAGTGGAAACGCCGATGCTGCAGACCATTCCGGGCGGCGCAGCAGCCAAGCCGTTCGAAACCCACCACAATGCGCTGGACATGGGAATGTTCTTGCGTATCGCGCCGGAGCTGTACCTCAAGCGCCTTGTTGTTGGCGGGTTTGAGAAAGTGTTCGAGATCAACCGCAACTTCCGTAACGAAGGCGTTTCGACTCGTCACAACCCTGAATTCACCATGTTGGAGTTCTACCAGGCCTACGCCGACTACGAAGACAACATGGACCTGACCGAAGAGCTGTTCCGCGAACTGGCGCAGCTGGTTCTGGGCAGCACCGACGTGCCGTACGGCGACAAGGTGTTCCACTTCGGCGAGCCGTTCGTGCGTCTGTCGGTGTTCGACTCGATCCTCAAGTACAACCCCGAGCTGACCGCCGATGATCTGAACGACATCGACAAGGCTCGCGCCATCGCCAAGAAAGCCGGCGCCAAGGTGCTGGGCTTCGAAGGTCTGGGCAAGCTGCAGGTGATGATTTTCGAAGAGCTGGTCGAGCACAAGCTGGAGCAGCCGCACTTCATTACCCAGTACCCGTTCGAAGTGTCGCCGCTGGCCCGTCGTAACGACGAGAACCCGAACGTCACCGACCGTTTCGAGCTGTTCATCGGTGGTCGTGAAATCGCCAACGCCTACTCCGAGTTGAACGACGCGGAAGACCAGGCCGAGCGCTTCATGGCGCAAGTGGCCGACAAGGACGCCGGCGACGACGAAGCCATGCACTACGACGCCGACTTCGTTCGTGCGCTGGAGTACGGCATGCCGCCAACGGCGGGTGAAGGCATCGGTATCGACCGTCTGGTGATGCTGCTGACCAACTCGCCGTCGATCCGCGACGTGATCCTGTTCCCGCACATGCGGCCGCAAGCGTAAGTGTTTCAATTAAAAAGCCGCCTTTGAGGCGGCTTTTTATTGCCTGTCTGGTACAAACGTATCAACTTGTTACTTTCATCTGAGAGGAAATACCTGTCGTGATTCGTGCAATGGCTCAAGAAGGTGCAGCGGGTGTCGCCACTGCGGTCGCTGAAAGTGTTCAGTACCAGGGCCGCAAGGCCAGCCGACAGGGCAGCGAACAGCGACGACAGGAAATCCTGGATGCCGCCATGCGCATTGTCGTGCGTGACGGCGTACGGGCCGTCCGGCACCGTGCGGTGGCCGCCGAGGCGCAAGTGCCGTTGTCGGCGACCACTTACTATTTCAAGGATATCGATGACTTGCTCACCGATACCTTCGCCCAATACGTGGAACGCAGTGCGGCGTACATGGGCAAACTGTGGGTGAACAACGAAGGCCTGCTGCGCGAGATGATCGACAGTGGCGATGGCAGCCCGCAGGCGCGCTCGAAACTGGCGGACGACATTGCGCGGCTGATGACCGATTACGTTCACCGGCAACTGGTCAATCGCCGTGAACATTTGATGGCCGAGCAGGCGTTCCGTCAGGAGGCATTGCTCAACCCGCGCCTGGCCGAACTGGTGCGCTCGCATCAGCAAATCCTCTTGCAGGGCTCTTGCCAGCTGTTCCAGGTGTTGGGCTCGCGCGAGCCGCATCAGGATGCCAAGGTGTTGACGGCGATTATCGGCCGGATGGAATATCAGGGCCTGCTCAACGTAGACGAGCCTGCCGCCGAAGAAGAAATGCTCGGCATCCTGACGCGCTACATGCACCTGGTGCTGGCGTCGGTGTGATTCCGGGCGGAGTTACCCCTGTAGGAGCGAGCCTGCTCGCGAAGGCGGCTTAACATTTAGCATTGATGTTGTCTGGCACACCCTCATCGCGAGCAGGCTCGCTCCTACAGGTCAGCGGTGTGTTCATAGGGAGTTTTGAATGAAAGCCTGGCGTGTCGTTGTGATCGCCTTGTCGTTTCTGCTGCTCAGTGGTTGTCTGGTGACCTTCCAGGAACCGCTGCCTGCAAGCGAACCCGCGCCCAAGGGATTGCTCGGCAAATGGACCAGTACCAATGCCTGGGGCGAGCCGCTCAACCTCGAACTGACCCGCATCGGCGACAACCGCTATCAGGCCGTCAGCTATTACCGGGCCAGGCCCAAGGCGCGGGAGGCCTATCCCTTCACAGTGTCGCGCCATGGCAACCGCTGGTATCTGTCGGCAAAGGTGCCGGCGCAGTTCGGCGGGCATTTCACCCTGGGCGGTTTTGAGCTGACCGACAAACATGAGTTGGTGGTCTACAACCTCGATCTCGAACAGATCAATCAAGCCATCAAGCAGAAAGCCCTGAGCGGTGAAAGCTTCCAGACCAACGACGGCGATGGTGTATTGATCGACAGCCACATGGATCAAGTCGCCGCCTACCTCGACGACCCGGCCAATTCCGATGTGTTCGTCGAAGCCGTACGCTACCAGCGTCAGGCTAAAGCCAAATAAGCAGCACAAACAGGTTTCTACAGGAGTTTCGCGTGGACGATTACCAACAGTCGATACGCATTTTGTCCGATCGCATCGTGCTGGCGCAGACGCCGATCCGCGTCCTCGATGCGGTCAAATGGGACGACAACATTCGTAAGGGCTTCCTCAAGGCCAAGGGCAAGGAAATGCCGGCGGTGGACCGCGACTACTATCTCAACCGGCCGCTGGCGTTCGACTCCAGCAAAGTGAAGCTGGAGTTCCAGAACATCGAGCGCGACATCACGCGCCAGCTCGGCCAGTTCAACCCGGTCGGCCAGATCATGCGCCGCATGTGCAAGGAATACCGCATGGTGGTGCGCATGCTCGAAGCGCGTGGCACCGAGGATTTCGGCCTGATTTCCCAGGAGTTGTACGGCGCCGCGTCCGACGCGTTCCATGCCGGCGACCCGACGCTGTCCGACCTGGGCATGATGTTGTCCGAATACCTGAACAACATCGACGGTCGTGGCGACCTGAAGGACGAACCGAAAATCCTCACCGCCAAGGAAGCCGTCCACCTGCTGCAAACCCGCTTGAACAAGGTATTCGGCGAGGCCGAGGAAACCATTCGCGTATTCGAGTCCGACGGGATCGTCGCCGATGCGGCGGCTGGCGCCGACTACATCAAGATCCGCGCCGACGCGATGTTCAACGACCGTGACGTGCGCGCCCTGGAAGTCCACGAAGGGCTGGTGCATGTGGGGACCACGCTCAATGGTCTGAACCAGCCGATCTGCACCTTTCTCTCCAAAGGTCCGCCGTCGTCGACGGTGACTCAGGAAGGCCTGGCGATCCTGATGGAAATCATCACTTTCGCCTCGTACCCGAGTCGCCTGCGCAAACTGACCAACCGCACCCGCGCCATTCACATGGTGGAAGAGGGCGCGGACTTCCTGCAGATCTTCGAGTTCTTCCGCGAGCAAGGTTTTGAAATGGCGGAAAGCTACGGCAACGCCAGTCGGGTTTTCCGTGGCTCGGTGCCGACAGGTCTGCCATTCACCAAAGACTTGTCCTACCTCAAGGGCTTTATCATGGTTTACAACTACATTCAGTTGGCCGTGCGCAAAGGCAAGCTGGAGCAGATACCGCTGTTGTTCTGCGGCAAGACCACCCTGGAAGACATGCGCACCTTGCGCCAGTTGGTGGACGAAGGCCTGGTGGTGCCACCGAAGTATTTGCCGGATCAGTTCCGTGACCTGAACGCGCTGTCGGCGTGGATGTGCTTCTCCAACTTCCTCAACCACCTGAGCCTGGACCGGATCGAGGCGGATTACTCCAACATTTTGTAGGCCCGATGAGGTCACCTGTGGGGTATGTATTCCAATCTTCGCTGCGAGGTTTCAACGGATGAGAATCCTCGGCATCCTCTGCCTTCTCCTGGCCTTGAACGGTTGCAGTTCGCTGTTGTTCTACCCTGAACCCGGCCAGTTGTTCACGCCGGAAAAGGCCGGGCTCGAATACCGCACTGTCACCTTGAACACTGCCGATGGCCTCAAGCTGAATGCCTGGTGGCTGCCGGCGAAGAAGGGTGTGGAGGTCAAAGGCACGGTGCTGCACCTGCACGGCAACGGCGGAAACCTACCCATGCACCTCGGTGGGAGCTTTTGGTTGCCGAAAAATGGTTACCAGGTGTTGCTTGTGGACTATCGCGGTTATGGCTTGTCCGAAGGCGAACCGAGCCTGCCGGCAATCTATCAGGACATCGATGCGGCGTTCGCCTGGCTGGACAAGGCGCCGGAGGTTCAAGGCAAGCCGCTGATCCTGCTCGGCCAGAGCCTGGGAGGCTCGATGGCCGTGCATTACCTGGTTCAGCACCCGGAACGGCAGAAACAACTGAAGGCTTTTGTCCTCGACGGTGTGCCCGCCAGCTATCGCAGCATAGGCCGGTTTGCCCTGAGCAATTCCTGGATGACCTGGCCGTTCCAGGTGCCGTTGTCGTGGCTGGTGCCGGACGGCGACAGCGCGATCAACTCCATGGCGCAACTCAAGGACGTGCCGAAACTGCTCTACCACAGCATCGACGACCCGATCGTGCCTCTTTCCAACGGCATCCGACTGTATCAAGCTGCGCCGCCGCCGCGAGTGCTGCAACTGACCCGTGGCGGTCATGTGCAGACGTTCGCCAACCCGGTCTGGCGCAAAGTCATGCTGCGTTATCTTGATGATCCGCAGCATTTCAACGGCCTGCGCCGCCTGGGTGAGATTCCCAATTACCCGGCGCCCCCGAATTCAGAAGATGAACCACCAGAGAGTCCGCAATGAGTGAAGAACGTAACGCCATCCCGCTGATCATCACCGGTATCTGCAGCATCCTCGGCACCGTCGGGGCCCTGTGGTGGTACGGCTACCTGCACTTCGCCAAGCCTGAGGATGCGTTGCTGCTCAACGAATTCACCATGCTCAAGACTGTGCCGGGTGAAGACTACAAAGTCTCCCTGGAACCGGCCGCCCAAGTGGCGCAGTGCATCGATGGCGTGCTGGTGCTGTTCGACATGGATCAGAAAGGCCTGACCGGCGTGTTGGTCGACAGCAAGAAAAAAGCGGTGCGCTGCATGGGGCAGGAAACGCCGCAGAAGCTGGAGCAGTAACCCGGTTCTAACTAACAACACAGATCCAATGTGGGAGCGGGCTTGCTCCCACAGGTTCTGTGGAAAGTCAGTGTTTCTGTTTGTCGTCAGGCACCGACAAATCGTGCAAATGCCGACGGGACAGCGCCAGAAAGCGCGGGGTCGGCCCGATGTCTTCGTACAGCGGATCGCCTTCTTCATCGGTGGCGACCACGGTCGTGCCTTTGACGTACGGGAAGCTTCTTTCCAGCTCTTCCAGTGCGGCGCCGATCAGATCGCCGAGCAGTTCTTCGGGATGCCGCTTGGGGTACATCTCGACGAGCGCGGCCAGCCGTGCGGCAGACTCCACATCCAGATGAATCGAGTAGCCGGTGTCGGTCAGGCGACCCTTGGCGTTTTCTTCCCAGTGGTGGGCAAGCTCGCGGATTTTCATATTGACCTCATTGCGCTCCCGCTCGTGGCAGGCAGAGTGAGTGTCCGGCATTGGCCGGCGACAACCGTTGTACGGCTTACCGTTCAGACTAGCCTCAACAGGCAAGGTTTACAGGCCCTTCGTCGTCTTGCTTGTAAGAACCGGTCTGGGGCGGCACTCTCTTGTTTCTTAGCCGCCCGGATTTTTTGCTGGAGACCTGCTGATGACCGATATTGATGCACGCTTGCGCGAGGACGTTCACCTGTTGGGTGAGCTGTTGGGCAACACCATTCGTGAGCAATATGGCGACGGTTTTCTCGACAAGATCGAGCAGATCCGCAAGGGCGCCAAGGCTGACCGACGCGGCTCCATGGACGCCGAGCTCAGCGCCAGCCTCAATCAGCTGAGCGAATTCGAGTTGCTGCCGGTGGCGCGGGCGTTCAACCAGTTTCTCAACCTGGCCAACATCGCCGAGCAGTACCAGTTGATTCACCGCCGCGAGGAATCCCAGGAGGCGCCGTTCGAAGCCCGGGTGCTGCCTGAGTTGCTCGCGCGCCTGCGCGCCGAGGGGCATGGCGCCGACGCGCTGGCCCGGCAACTGGGCCGGCTGGAGATCGAACTGGTATTGACCGCGCACCCGACCGAAGTTGCACGCCGCACACTGATCCAGAAGTACGACGCCATCGCCGCGCAACTGGCGGCTCAGGATCACCGTGACCTGACCAGTGCCGAGCGCGAGCAGATCAAGACCACCTTGCAACGCCTGATCGCTGAAGCCTGGCATACCGAAGAAATTCGCCGCACGCGTCCGACGCCGGTGGACGAAGCCAAGTGGGGTTTCGCGGTGATCGAGCATTCGCTGTGGCAGGCCATTCCCAATTATCTGCGCAAGGCCGATCAGGCCCTGCACGCCGCCACCGGCCTGCGCTTGCCACTGGAGGCGGCTCCGATTCGCTTTGCCTCGTGGATGGGCGGCGACCGCGACGGCAACCCGAACGTGACGGCGGCGGTGACCCGAGAGGTTTTACTGTTGGCGCGCTGGATGGCGGCTGATTTGTACCTGCGCGATGTCGATCGCCTGGCCGCTGAGCTGTCGATGCAGCAGGCCAGCGATGAATTGAAGGCCAAGGCGGGAGACAGCGCCGAACCGTACCGGGCAGTGCTCAAACAGCTGCGCGAACGCCTGCGGGCAACGCGTAACTGGGCACACGCCGCCTTGTCGACGCCAGCGCCGGCACCGACCGATGTGCTGCAAGACAACCGCGAACTGCTCGATCCACTGGAGCTTTGCTACCGCTCCTTGCACGAGTGCGGCATGGGCGTGATCGCCGACGGGCCGTTGCTCGATTGCCTGCGTCGGGCAGTGACATTCGGCCTGTTCCTGGTTCGTCTGGATGTACGCCAGGACTCGTCGCGGCACACCGCCGCGATGACTGAAATCACCGACTACCTTGGCCTGGGACGCTACGAGGACTGGAGCGAGGAAGAGCGCATCGCCTTCCTGATGCGCGAATTGAGCAACCGTCGTCCCTTGTTGCCGACGTACTTCAAGCCTTCCGCCGACACCGCCGAGGTGCTGGCGACCTGCCGGGAAATCGCCGCTGCACCGTCGGCATCCCTCGGTTCCTATGTGATTTCCATGGCCGGAGCGGCTTCCGATGTGCTGGCCGTGCAATTGCTGCTCAAAGAGTCCGGCGTGTTGCGGCCGATGCGCGTGGTGCCGCTGTTCGAAACCCTGGCCGACCTCGACAACGCGGGTCCGGTGATCGAGAAGCTGCTGCTGTTGCCGGGCTATCGCGCGCGCCTGCAAGGGCCGCAGGAAGTGATGATTGGCTACTCCGACTCGGCCAAGGACGCCGGCACCACCGCGGCGGCCTGGGCGCAGTACCGGGCGCAAGAGCGACTGGTGGATATCTGCCGTTCGCACGACGTCGAGCTGCTGTTGTTCCACGGTCGCGGCGGCACCGTGGGGCGAGGCGGCGGCCCGGCCCACGCGGCGATCCTGTCGCAGCCACCGGGCTCGGTGGCGGGGCGTTTCCGCACCACCGAACAGGGCGAAATGATTCGATTCAAGTTCGGCCTGCCGGACATCGCCGAGCAAAACCTCAATCTGTACCTGGCCGCCGTGCTGGAGGCGACCTTGCTGCCTCCGCCGCCACCTACGCCCGAGTGGCGCCATTTGATGGACGAGCTGGCCGCGGACGGTGTCAGCGCCTACCGCGCCGTGGTGCGGGAAAACCCGCAGTTCGTGGAGTATTTCCGCCAGTCCACGCCGGAGCAGGAACTCGGTCGCTTGCCGCTGGGCAGTCGTCCAGCCAAGCGCCGGGCCGGGGGGATCGAAAGCCTGCGGGCGATTCCGTGGATCTTCGGCTGGACCCAGACACGCCTGATGCTGCCAGCCTGGCTGGGTTGGGAAGCGGCCCTGAGCAAGGCACTGGAGCGTGGCGAAGGCGAACTGCTGGGGCAAATGCGCGAGCAGTGGCCGTTCTTCCGCACTCGAATCGACATGCTGGAAATGGTCCTGGCCAAGGCCGATGCCGACATTGCACAGTCCTACGATGAGCGTCTGGTGGAGCCGAATCTGTTGCCATTGGGTGCGCACTTACGCGACCTATTGTCGCAGGCGTGCACCATCGTTCTCGGCCTGACCGGGCAGTCGCAGCTGCTGGCACATAGCCCAGCGACCCTTGAGTTCATCCGCTTGCGCAACACCTACCTCGACCCGCTTCATCTATTGCAGGCCGAGTTGCTGGCCCGTTCAAGAGTGCAGGACGTGGCGCAGGGCAGCCCGGTAGAACAGGCCTTGCTGGTGTCTGTGGCGGGGATTGCCGCCGGTTTGCGTAACACCGGCTAAGGTTTTTGCCGTGGGGTCAGGCATCCGGCAAGTGAGCCGGATGCCGCCGTTTGACGGGTTGAAAAGTGCTGTCAGGCGACAGTTAATGATGGGGTTGCGACTTGGGAAACTGTGCGCAATGGTCGCAAGAGGCAGCGGTTTCTCCGACTTTTGGCGTCTTGTGTGGGCGCAGCCTGCTGTGTATCTTGAGCAGCCTTTGACCGTTTGGGCGGTCACGACCCTATTTTTGAGATTGGCCCCACGAGGCGAATCTGACGTTATCCATATAAAAATTGAGGAGCACATCGATGCGCGTCATTCTGCTGGGAGCTCCCGGGGCCGGTAAAGGTACTCAGGCTAAGTTCATCACCGAAAAATTCGGCATTCCGCAAATCTCCACCGGCGACATGTTGCGTGCAGCGGTCAAGGCCGGCACCGAGCTGGGCATCAAGGCCAAGAGCATCATGGATGCCGGCGGCCTGGTGTCCGATGACCTGATCATCGCACTGGTCAAGGACCGCATCGCCCAGTCCGACTGCGCCAACGGTTTCCTGTTCGACGGCTTCCCGCGCACCATTCCCCAGGCTGAAGCCCTGGTGACTGCCGGCGTCGAGCTGGATGCAGTGGTTGAAATCGCCGTTGAAGACGAAGAAATCGTCCAGCGTATCGCCGGTCGCCGTGTTCACGAGGCCAGCGGCCGCGTGTACCACATCGTCTACAACCCGCCGAAAATCGCTGGCAAAGACGACGTCACCGGTGAAGAGCTGGTGCAGCGCAAGGACGACACCGAAGAAACCGTGCGTCATCGCCTGTCGGTCTACCATTCCCAGACCAAGCCGTTGGTGGACTTCTACCAGAAGCTGTCGGCTGCCAATGGCAAGCCACAGTACAGCCACATCGAAGGCGTCGGTTCGGTTGAAGCGATCACCGCCAAGGTGCTTGCAGCCCTGAGCTGAAAAACCTGATCCGCTGCATCATCCACGGCCCGCTTGCGGGCCGTAGTTGTTTATACTGACGCACTTTTTTCTGATCTCTCTTGTGGATACATCGATGAGCACCTTGCTGGCCCTGGACACCGCGACTGAAGCTTGCTCCGTTGCCTTGCTGCATGACGGCAAGGTCACGAGCCATTACGAGGTGATCCCGCGCCTGCACGCGCAGAAGCTGTTGCCGATGATCAAGCAATTGCTGGCCGATGCCGGGACCACGCTGCAAGCGGTCGATGCCATCGCGTTTGGCCGTGGCCCGGGCGCCTTCACCGGCGTGCGCATTGCCATCGGCGTGGTGCAAGGCCTGGCGTTTGCCCTGGATCGCCCGGTGCTGCCGGTGTCGAACCTGGCCGTGCTGGCGCAACGTGCGCTGCGCGAACACGGTGCCACTCAGGTCGCCGCGGCCATCGACGCACGGATGGACGAAGTGTATTGGGGTTGCTACCGCGAAACGGCCGGGGAGATGCGCCTGGTGGGTGCGGAAGCGGTACTGCCGCCGGAGTCCGCTGGATTGCCGGCCAATGCCGACGGCGAATGGTTTGGCGCAGGCACCGGTTGGGGTTATGGCGAGCGTATCGCCGTCAGTCTGAGCGGGCAGGACGCGGGCATGTTGCCACACGCGCAAGACTTGCTGACTTTGGCGCGGTTTGCCTGGGCGCGCGGCGAGGCGATCGTGGCCGACGAGGCGCAGCCGGTTTATCTGCGTGACAAAGTGGCGACGCCGAAGGCGCGGTAATCTGTACGACCTCTGAGGTGAGGGAGTTTCTGTGGCGAGGGAGCTTGCTCCCGCTGGGCTGCGAAGCGGCCCCCAATTTCATCAGGCGCAACTCGCCGTCAGGTTTTGCGACGGCTTCGCCGCCGAACGGGACGGTGCGGCGATCCGACAAGCTCCCTCGCCACAAAATAATCCACCCATCGGCCAATCATCGTTTTCTAACCGCAGCTTTTAAACCTTTTGCCTTTTATGTGTTCTAGTTATCACTCGGCGGTTTGCGAAGTGGGAAGCGTGCCACTAAACTGCCATCACTGATTCCGAGTATGCACCTATGCGTATAGACGGCGTTTCCTCTCAGTCCTACCCCATCAAGCGCAAACCTCGCAAAGGCCGCGTGGTGGAAGACGACGCCATTGATATCGAAGGCGAGCTGGAATTCCCGACTGAAGAGCAATTGGCTGCCCGCGCCGCCAAAGCCTCTGCGCAAAAACTGAGCAATCTTCCCGCCCGTCAGCAAGATCTGATTTACCACCGTGCCATGAGCAAAAGCGTGGCGACAGCCCTGGCCAGCTACCTGAGCACCGCCGGTTTCGTCGATTGGGAAGCGGATGTGCTGGGTCTCGACCTGTATATCTGATGTTGCTGCCGTATTACCTCGGTTGCCCGTCCTGGAGCGAAAACGCCTGGCGCGACTACCTGTATCCGCCGGACGCCAAAACCGCCGATTTTCTTGATCTCTATTGCCAGGTATTCAATGCCGTAGAAGGCAACACGACCTTCTACGCGAGCCCGGCTGCCAGCACCGTGCAGCGTTGGGCCGAAACCATGCCCGAACACTTTCGCTTCACCGCCAAGTTTCCCGGCGAGATCAGCCACGGTGGTGATCTGCGCGAGCAACTGACCGCCGCCGAGACCTTCACTCAGTTACTCAGCCCTCTCGGTGAGCGGGTGTCGCCACTCTGGTTGCAGTTGTCGAAAAGCTTCACGCCCCAACGTTTGCCCGAACTGGCCGGATTTATCGATGCCCTGCAGCGACCGCTGGCCGTTGAAGTGCGACATGACGAGTTTTTCGCCAAGGGTGACAGCGAGCGAATGCTCAACCGTCTGCTGCTGGATCGCGGTGTCGAACGCATCTGTCTCGATCCCCGTGCGCTGTTCAGTTGCACGTCAACCGAGCCCTCGGTGCTCCACGCCCAATCGAAGAAACCCCGTGTGCCACCGCGCCCTGCGGCATTCACGCAATTCCCGCAGGTGCGTTTTATTGGCCATCCAACGCTTGAAGCCAACGATACGTTCCTGGAGCCGTGGGTCGAAAAAATTGCGTTATGGATCGAAGAGGGCCGCACGCCGTATATCTTCCTGCACACCGCCGACAACCTGCTGGCCGCGAAACTGGCGCAGCGTTTTCACGCCCGGCTGATGCTGCGTTTGCCTGGCTTGCCGGCGCTGCCTGAGCTATACAGAGAACCCGTCGCCGAGCAACTTGGCCTGCTCTGAGGCGGATTCTTTCCCCTCTTCAGGAGCCTGCCCAATGGATGCGCAAACCCTTCGAGCCCAGGCGTTCAAAGCCCTTCACGAACGCCCCGGGGCTTTTGTGATTCCCAATCCGTGGGATGCCGGTTCGGCGAAAATGCTCGCCAGCCTCGGCTTCGAGGCGCTGGCGACCACCAGCGCCGGTTATGCCTTTTCCCAGGGCCGTGCCGATGGCGGATTGACCCTCGACGACACCTTGATGAACGTTCAGGCGATTGTCGCCGCCACCGACCTGCCGGTTGCCGTGGACCTGGAAAACGGCTTTGCCGACAACCCGGCCGACTGCGCGAAAAGTATCGTGCGCGCAGCAGAGGCCGGAGCCGTCGGTGGTTCGATCGAAGATGCCACCGGCCGCGAAGAAGGTCCGATCTATTGTTTCGAACACGCCGTGGCGCGCATCGAAGCCGCTGTGGCTGCCGCTCGCAGTTTGCCGTTCCACTTTACGTTGACTGCCCGGGCGGAAAACTTCCTGCACGGCAATCCCGATCTGGCCGACACCATCCGCCGCTTGCAGGCATTCGCCGAGGCCGGTGCCGACGTGCTCTACGCACCGGGTCTGCGCAGCGCCGAGGATGTGCTGGCGGTGGTGCGCGCCGTGTCGCCCAAACCGGTGAATGTGTTGATGTCGGGCGGCTTGAAGCTGACGGTCGCGCAGTTGGGTGAGATGGGCGTCAAACGCATCAGCGTCGGCTCGGCGCTGGCATTGGCGGCCTATGGTGAATTCTTTCGCGCCGCCGAAGAAATCCAGACGTCGGGCACGTTCGGTTTCACTTCCCGGTCGATGCCGTACCAGAAGGCCAATCAGTTTTTCAAAGGCTGAGGGAAGAGGGCGCGGCTGAGGATCAGGCGGCGATGCGCAGGTTCTGCAAGATGATCGGGCGCGCCCAGCCATTGTCGAAATTGAGTTGTTTCTGCTGCTCCACCCGTTCTTCCGGCGAGAACGGCGGGAACGGCTTGTCGAGCAGGTCGAGTTCGAATTCGGCGATGGGCAGGTGCAGCGGACGCGGTTGCGGGGCAGGGCCTGCTTCGTATACCGGCTGACCGGCTTTCAGCACGATCGGGCGAACCCAGCCGCTTTCGAAGTCCTGCTGTTTTTGCTGGGCGACGATTTCATCCGCCGGGAACGGTAGGCGTGGTTTGTCGGCCAGGTCCATTTCGAATTCGGCAATCGGCAGGAACAGTGGCTCGGGCGGGCGGATTACATTGTCTTTCACCTCGCATTCGCGCTGGGACACGATGTGCTCCAGCAGCTCGCTGCCGACGGTCGGTTCGACCGGACTTTCGAGATCGACCGGTGGGAAATTCAGCGATTGCGGCAGCACTTCACCCGACTGTTCGGCCAGCGCTCGGGCAAAGAAATCCTGCCAGATGTGGCTGACGCCGCTCAGTGCCTGGGTGTTTCGCAGGTTGTAGTCGCCGTAGGGCGAGATAAAACCTGTGATTGTGGGTTGAATGTCTGACATTTCTCTCGGTCGACGCTCAGCTCTGGCAAAATGCTCGATAGTTTTGTTATCGGCAGTTTTTGCCGATCATTAATTTTTTGAGCGTGTTTTCCGATGATTGATCAACCTGCGGCCTGCCGCATCCATGTCCAGGCCCTCGACGCGGCTTTCGAGCCACAAGCCGAGCAATGGGCCGAGCGCCTGGGCTTGCCAATGCAAGTGGCGAACGGCGAGTTTGCCTTGCAGGTGGGTGACCAGGGCTTGCAGCTGCAACAGCTGGGGCCGGATGCGCCGGGGCCGGTGCGGGTGGACTTCGTCGAAGGCGGTGCGGCCCATCGCCGGTTGTACGGCGGTGGCAGCGGGCAGATGATCGCCAAGGCTGTTGGCGTCGCCCAAGGCGTACGCCCGCGGGTGCTGGATGCCACGGCGGGGCTGGGCAAGGACGCGTTCGTGCTGGCCAGCCTCGGTTGCGAGATGAGCCTGATCGAGCGCCAGCCGCTAATTGGTGCCTTGCTGGAAGACGGCCTGGCCCGAGGCGCGGAAGATTTCGACGTGGCGCCGATCGTGGCGCGCATGCGCTTGCTCAAGGGCAATTCGATCGAGATCATGCGCAACTGGGAAGGCGAGCCACCGCAGGTGATCTACCTCGACCCGATGTTCCCGCACCGTGAGAAAACCGCGCTGGTGAAGAAGGAAATGCGCCTGTTCCGGCCGCTGGTGGGCGATGATCCGGATGCGCCGGCATTGCTCGAAGCCGCGTTGGCCCTGGCCAGCCACCGGGTGGTGGTCAAGCGTCCGCGCAAGGCGCCTTGCATCGAAGGGCCGAAGCCGAGTCATGCGCTGGATGGCAAGTCCAGTCGGTATGACATTTATCCGAAGAAGGCTTTGAAGCCTTAGGACCGAGTCGCCTTCATCGCTGGCTTGCCAGCGAAGGCGTCAGCCCGGACACCCTCAAACCATCAGGCTCACTCAGGCCGATAAGCCCGCATAAACAACCCCACCACTTCCCGCACATGGCTCTCCGCCTCTTCGCCAACCGGCGGTTCGCCGCAGCCGTACAGCAAACGGAAATTCCCGGCGCCCTTGAGCAGGCAGAAGAAGTGCTCGGCCGCGTTGTGCGGTTTGTCGATGCGCAGCACACCACTTTCATCGATCTTGCTCAGCAAGCGCTCCATGCCATGCAGCATGCGCTCCGGCCCGGCTTCGAAGAATATCTGCGACAGCTTAGGGTCCTGGCTGCCCAAGGTCATCATCAAGCGGTGCAGGTTCACCGATTCATCACTGTTGATCAGCTGATGAAAACCGCGTGCGATGTTCAGCAGCACGGTTTCCACGGCCACACCTTCCGGCAACTCGAAGAACAGTGGTGGCAACTGCTCCTCGCACTTGGCCATCACCGCAGAGGAGAACAGCGTCTCCTTGTCGTTGAAGTGGCTGTAGACCGTCAGCTTCGACACACCGGCCTCGGCCGCGACGGCATCCATGCTGGTATTGGCATAACCCTTATTCAGAAACAGCGCTTTGGCCGCATCGAGAATTGCCCGGCGCTTGACCAGGTCCTTGGGTCTGCCTGGGCCATTGGGTGCTGAAAGATTGTTTGGCATATTCGTTTTTATTACTGGACTGGTGAGTTTGCTATTAATAACATACTGCTCAGTATAATTATTCAAAGCACCATTAGCGAAAGGTCCTTCACCATGTTCCGCTATGCCTTGCCCCTCGCGTTGCCAGTCACCCTGGCTTTTTTATTGTCTGCGTGTGGTCATGAAGAGGCGCCGCAGGTCAGTGTGCGCCCGGCCATGGTGGTCCAGCCAGAGCCTTCGGCGCAGGCCATGGAAAGCTACCCCGGTGAAGTTCGCGCGCGGTATGAGCCGGACCTGGCGTTCCGTATCGGCGGTAAAGTCAGCCGACGACTGGTCGAAGAGGGGCAGCGGGTCAAGGCCGATCAACCCTTGGCGGAGCTCGATCCCCAGGACGTGCGCCTGCAACTGGAGGCCACCCGGGCCCAGGTCGCAGCCGCCGAAGCCAATCTGAACCTGGTGCGTTCCGAGCGTGATCGCTACAAGACCCTGATGGAGCGCCAACTGGTCAGCCGTTCGCAATACGACAACGCCGAAAACCTCTACCGCTCCGGTGAGGCACGCCTCAAGCAAATCAAAGCCGAATTCAACGTTTCCAATAACCAGGCCAGCTACGCCGTGTTGCGTGCGCCGCAGGACGGCGTCGTGGCCAAGCGCCTGGTGGAAGTCGGGCAAGTCGTGGCCGCCGGGCAAACGGTGTTCACACTGGCAACCGATGGCGAGCGTGAAGTCTTGATCAGTCTGCCAGAGCAGAACTTCGGTCGCTTCAAGGTTGGTGAGCCGGTGTCGGTGGAACTCTGGACCCAGCCCGACCAGCGTCTCGCCGGGCGCATCCGGGAATTGTCGCCAGCAGCGGATCCCAAGTCGCGCACCTTCGCGGCGCGTATCGCTTTCAACGCCGGCAACGTTCCTGCCGAGCTGGGCCAGAGCGCCCGAGTGTTCGTGCAGGCCGCCGACGTGGTCCCTCTATCCGTTCCGCTGTCTGCTCTGACTGCAGAAAACGGCGTGACCTATGTCTGGGTCGTCAGCGCCAACAACACCTTGAAGAGAACCCCGGTGCGAATCGGTGCCTTTGGCGAAAAAACCGTACCGGTACTTGAAGGGCTTAACGCCAGCGACTGGGTGGTGGCCGCCGGTGTCCATGTGCTTCTCGAAGGGCAGCAGGTGCGCCCGGTGGATCGCTCCAATCGCGTGGTCAATCTGGCGGACAAGGAGTAAGCCCCGATGCGCTTCAACGTTTCCGAATGGGCGCTGCGTAATCGCCAGATCGTCCTGTTCCTGATGCTGTTGCTGGCCATCGTCGGCGCACTTTCCTACACCAAGCTCGGCCAGAGCGAGGACCCGCCGTTCACCTTCAAGGCCATGGTGATTCGCACCAACTGGCCGGGAGCGACCGCCGAGGAAGTCTCGCGACAGGTCACCGAACGCATCGAAAAGAAGCTGATGGAAACCGGCGAGTACGAGCGCATCGTATCGTTCTCCCGCCCCGGCGAATCCCAGGTGACCTTCATCGCCCGCGACTCCATGCACTCGGTGGAGATCCCGGAGCTCTGGTATCAGGTGCGCAAGAAGATCAGCGACATCCGTCATACCTTACCGCCGGGGATTCAGGGGCCGTTCTTCAACGATGAATTCGGCACCACTTTCGGCAATATCTACGCCCTGACCGGCAAGGGTTTCGATTACGCCGTGCTCAAGGATTACGCCGACCGCATCCAGATCCAGCTGCAACGGGTCAAGGATGTGGGCAAGGTCGAGCTGCTGGGGTTGCAGGACGAGAAAATCTGGATCGAACTCTCCAACGTCAAGCTCGCCACCCTCGGCTTGCCGCTGGCGGCCGTCCAGCAAGCCCTTGAAGAACAGAACGCAGTGTCCACGGCGGGTTTCTTCGAAACCAGCAGCGAGCGCTTGCAGCTACGGGTGACGGGGAATTTTCAGACGGTCGACGAGATCAAGAACTTCCCGATCCGCGTCGGTGATCGCACCTTCCGCATCTCCGATGTGGCCGACGTGCGCCGTGGTTTCAACGATCCACCGGCGCCGCGCATGCGCTTCATGGCGCAGGACGCCATCGGCCTGGCGGTGGCAATGAAGGACGGGGGTGACATTCTGGTACTGGGCAAGGCGCTGGAAATCGAGTTCGCCCGCATCCAGAAAAACCTCCCGGCCGGCATGGAGCTGCGCAAAGTCTCCGACCAACCGGCGGCGGTGAAAACCGGTGTTGGCGAGTTCGTGCAAGTGTTGGTCGAGGCGCTGGCCATTGTGTTGCTGGTGAGCTTCTTCTCCCTCGGCGTGCGCACCGGCATGGTGGTGGCCCTGGCGATTCCGCTGGTGCTGGCGATGACGTTCGCCTGCATGTATTACCTCGGCATCGGCCTGCACAAGATCTCCCTCGGCGCGCTGGTACTGGCCCTGGGTTTGCTGGTGGATGACGCGATCATCGCCGTGGAAATGATGGCGATCAAAATGGAGCAGGGCTTCGACCGGGTCAAAGCGGCGAGTTATGCCTGGACCAGTACCGCGTTCCCGATGCTCACCGGTACGCTGATCACCGCGGCTGGCTTCTTGCCGATTGCCACGGCGCAATCGGGCACTGGCGAATACACCCGTTCGATCTTCGAGGTGGTCACCATCGCGCTGTTGGCGTCTTGGGTGGCCGCGGTGGTGTTCGTGCCGTACCTCGGGGAAAAACTCCTGCCGGACCTGGCGAAGATTCACGCTGCCAAGCACGGTGCCGGCCAGCCCGATCCGTATGGCACACCGTTCTATCAGCGCGTCCGGCGTCTGGTGGAGTGGTGCGTGCGCTGGCGCAAAACCGTGATCCTGGCGACCGTGCTGTTGTTCATTGCCTCCATCGTGCTGTTCCGTTTTGTGCCGCAGCAGTTCTTCCCGGCATCGGGTCGCCTGGAGTTGATGGTCGATCTGAAACTGGCCGAAGGCGCTTCGCTGAGCAACACCGCCGACGAGGTCAAACGCCTCGAAGCGCTGCTCAAGGACAAGGCCGGGATCGACAATTACGTGGCCTACGTCGGCACCGGTTCGCCACGTTTCTACCTGCCGCTGGATCAGCAACTGCCGGCGGCGAGCTTCGCCCAGTTTGTCGTCCTGGCGAAAACCATCGAAGAGCGGGAAGCCCTGCGCACCTGGTTGATCTCAACCCTCAACGAGCAATTCCCGGCTCTGCGTTCGCGGGTCACGCGTCTGGAAAACGGTCCGCCGGTTGGCTATCCGGTGCAGTTCCGCGTGACCGGGGAGCACATCGAGGAGGTGCGGGCGCTGGCACGCAAAGTCGCGGCCAAGGTTCGTGAGAACCCGCATGTGGTCAACGTCCACCTGGATTGGGAAGAACCGAGCAAGGTGGTGTACCTGAACATCGATCAGGACCGCGCGCGGGCGCTGGGCGTGAGCACGGCGAACCTGTCGAGGTTCCTGCAAAGCTCCCTGACCGGTTCCAGCGTCAGCCAGTACCGAGAAGACAATGAGTTGATCGAGATCCTGTTGCGCGGCACCTTGCATGAGCGCACCGAGTTGTCGTTGCTGCCGAGTCTGGCGGTACCGACCGATAACGGTCGCAGCGTCGCGCTGTCGCAGATCGCGACCCTGGAGTACGGCTTCGAGGAGGGCATTATCTGGCACCGCAACCGCCTGCCCAACGTGACCGTTCGCGCTGACATCTATGGCAAGGAGCAACCGGCGACGCTGGTACAGCAGATCATGCCGACCCTCGATTCGATCCGCGCTGAATTGCCGGATGGCTACTTGCTGGATGTCGGCGGCACCGTGGAAGATTCGGCGCGCGGACAGAACTCGGTGAAGGCCGGGGTGCCGTTGTTCATCGTGGTGGTGTTGACCTTGCTGATGCTGCAGCTGCGAAGTTTTTCGCGCACGGCGATGGTGTTCCTGACGGCGCCGCTGGGGTTGATCGGGGTGACGCTGTTTCTGTTGGTGTTCCGCCAGCCCTTCGGTTTCGTGGCCATGCTGGGGACCATCGCCTTGTCCGGGATGATCATGCGTAACTCGGTGATTCTGGTGGATCAGATCGAGCAGGATATCGCGGCGGGGCTCAAGCCCTGGCAGGCGATCATCGAGGCGACGGTGCGGCGGTTCCGGCCGATTGTGCTGACGGCGCTGGCGGCGGTGTTGGCGATGATTCCGTTGTCGCGCAGTGTGTTTTTCGGGCCGATGGCGGTGGCGATCATGGGGGGGTTGATTGTGGCTACGGCGTTGACGCTTTTGTTTTTGCCTGCCCTTTATGCTGCCTGGTTTCGGGTTCGAAAAGAGTCGGTTTGATGGTTTGACCTTGGCGGCCTTCGGGCCGACCAGGTTCTTGGCTGACCGCGTGTATATCCATTTCTTCGGTAACGGCGGCTTATGGTTTCGCCCTGACGGCGACTCACTTTTTTTAACAAGCGCCTCAAAAAAAGTAAGCAAAAAAAGCGCTCGCCCCGAACGTCCGGCCCCTCGCTAAGGCTCGGGGTTCCTTCGCTCCGGCATTCATCCGGGGGCATTGCCCTCCGGTCGGCTTCGCTTCGACCTACATGCAATGAGTTCGACTGCGTCGAACGGCGCTGCGCGCCCATCCCCGGATGAACACCTCCACTCAGCCTCCCGAGGGGGCGGGTGGATCAAGATCAAGAGCTGCAGGCGAGCTAACGCTCGACCTGATGAGTGGTGAAAAGCAGTGAGTGTACGCCGACCCATTGTGGGAGCTGGCTTGCCTGCGATGGCGGCCTACCGGCCGGCCTGATTTTCCTGACCGTGCTCAATTCAAAGTGTGGGAGCTGGCTTGCCTGCGAAGGCGGCCTGCCAGCCGACCATTCCCTCACAGATGTACCCGATCAAATTGTAGGAGCGAGCCTGCTCGCGATGATGGCTTATCAGTCAAAAGTGTTTATTGCTCAATCAACCATTCAGACCATTCCCACAAGACTTTCAGGTTGCCCGTCGGAAGTACGATCCCTAGCCTTTGACCGTCGCTACCAATTCAGCGACCGGGACTGCAAGCCCGCGAATAGTCGTTAGGCGCCTACTTTGGGAGCTTCGCAAAATGATCAAAGACAGTCCTGATTACTCTACCTCCGAATCCGAAAAACAAACGAGAGCTTCATACCGCCCCTGCCCAATTTTCACCATCCGCCCAGACGTCAATTCCGAAACCCTCCTTGTCCATGCCTACGAAACCCTTGCCTCAGCGAATGTGATGGCAACCGAGCTGTCGTCCATCCTGACCAGCCCCACCTGCAATCTGGCACTCGGCATTCAGCAGATGATTGTCCTGGCGCAGCTCTCAGTGAATCGCGTCCTCGATCAGTTGGACCCGCAGCAATAGCCAAGGGTAGAAGCCCGTTGAACCTTTACCGGCCAGCGGGCATTCATTGTTCCTACATCTATCTCGGACCCGTCTGATATTGAGGCTAAAAAGCTCAGGTGTTGTACTCAGGACCTGGTTCCACGCATGTTTGAGACAGCCCCATGAAAAATCCACCCACATTGAGGGGGCGGTCCGATCCGGTGTTTGATCGGCTGTTGCGATCGCCCCACAAGGAACGCCTTTCGCAATACCTCGCCTTGCTCAAGCCCCTGGACGATCAGGGGCGTTACCTGCCGTTCGATTCATTGCGCTACCGCTGGGCGCCTGGGCTGGATTCGAACCTGTGCTGGGCCTTGGTCAAGAAAGCGCGGACTGCACAGTATTCGAGCCTTTTGCCATTGGGTGAACCAGCGTGCTGGCTGAAATTCATGCTGACGCCGCAGGCGCAAAAAGCCATTTCCGTAGTGGATCGTCAGGCGACAACCGCAGTGCTGGAATACATGACCGGCCAGATTGGCGAGCGCGCTCATTTCAGCTATTTGCTCAATGATCTGATCGAAGACGAGGCCATCAGCAGCAGTCAGCTCGAAGGTGCGGCCACCACGACGCGGGTGGCCAAGGACATGCTTAAGCGTCATCGCTCGCCGCGCACGCCGGATGAGCGAATGGTCATCGGTAACTTCAAGATGATGAACTTCGCCTGGGAGCAGCGTTACGAGCCACTGAGCGTTGAGCTGATTGCAGCCATGCATCGAGTTGGCGTCGAGGGTATCGACGACTCGCAGTACTCGCCTGGAGCATTCAGGACCAACGATGACGTCGTCGTCCAGGATGGCGAGGGCAACACCGTGCATTCGCCACCGCCTGCAATAGGGCTCGTGTCCCGTTTGCAGGTGCTGGCCAAGTGGATCAACCAACCCCACAACAACCCTCATCAAGCGGACTACCTTCATCCATTGATCAAAGCCATCGCGCTGCATTTTGTCTTGGGTTACGAGCATCCTTTTCGCGACGGCAACGGTCGGGTAGCGCGCGCGTTGTTTTACTGGTTCATGTTCAAAAATGACTTCTCGGCGTTTCGCTACATCGCCATCAGTGTTTTGTTGCGCAATGCGCCGTTGAAGTATGGGCGGTCGTATTTGAATACCGAGGCGGATGACCTGGATCTGACGTATTTCATCGATTTTCAGTGTTCGGTGGTGTTGCGGGCTGTAGCCAGTTTTACCGGGACGTATCGGAAAAGTCTGGACGATGCGCAGCAATTTGATTGCTGGTTGCGTGAAAGTGGTTTTCTCGACCAGCTCACCGAGAAACAGCGGGCGTTGTTTCAAGTGGCCAGGAGCGGAATGGCCAAGGAGTTCACGGCGGTCAATGTGAAGGAGAATCTGGGTTGTTCTTACAACACTGCGTCAGCCACGCTAAATGGGCTGGTCGCCTTGAAGTTGTTCGAGAAACGCAGGATGGGGCGGGAGTGGGTGTTCTTTCTACGACCGGTCTCGGCAACCTGATTCCTTGTAGGAGCGAGCTTGCTCGCGATTGCGCAATATCAGCCAGCATCGATGCCGACTGACACGACCTCATCGCGAGCAAGCTCGCTCCTACAAGGATTGCACGTGGCCTAGAGCGTACCAAACACCTTCTTCGCCAAACTGGTCGCCGCAGCCGCCGGATTCTGGCGGATGGTTTCTTCCTGTTTGCCAATCATTTCGAACAAGCCATTCAACGCCTGCTCGGTGACGTAGTTTTCGACGTTGGCATTTTTCGCATCCACTACGCCCATTGTCGCGGCTTGCCCGGCGAACGAGTTGTACTGCTGGGCCAGGCCAACCTTGTCGGTGGCTTGCTTGACGATGGGCAGGAACTTGGCGCGGATCTGTTCGCGGCTGGTCTTGCTCAGGTATTGGGTGGCCGAGTCGTTGCCGCCGCTGAGGATGCCCTTGGCATCTTCCACGGTCATTTTCTTCACGGCATCGACGAGGATGGGCTGGGCCTGGGTCACGGCGTTTTCCGCCGCTTTGTTCATGCTGGCTTCCAGTTCATCGACCTGGTCACCCATGCCGAACTGTTTCATCTTGCTCGCGACCTTGCCCAGCTTGCCCGGTAATTCGATTTTCACGTCGGGGTTGTTGCTGAAGCCACCCGGGGTGCCGAGTTGTTTGACGGCTAGTTGCGCACCTTGGGTCAGTGCGTCCTTGAGCCCGCCGGTGGCGTCTTTCTGCGACAGGTCGGTGAGGGACAGCGCCAGGGCGTTGGCACAGATCATCAAGCCTGCGCACAGGCTGGCGAAGCGGAGGGTAGGGCGGAGCATGGCAGCTTCCTTGTTCAAAAAAGAGAATTAGCGAACGGCGTCGACGCGGATTTTCAGCGGTTGCGGGTCTTTGCCATCAAGCTGCACGGCATGGTTTTCGGTGGTGATGAATATCAGCTTGCCGTCGACTTCGATGCGCGCGCTGACCGAGTAGCGATGGCCTGGTTTGATCTGCGCCGGATCGTAACTCAGATGAAACGGCAGTGGCACCTGGCCTTTGACCTGACCTTTCTGTTCGTCGAGGAGAATGGCCGGTGCGTCGGCCAGAGACACGTCTTGCAAGCTCACGCTCAGGGTGGCGGTGGGCGGCAGGGCGCTGCGTTGCAGGTAAAAGACTTCGCCGTCGAGGCTGGCTTTCGGGGTAGGTTGCATGGATTGGCAGGCGCCGAGCAAAACCGTAAGCCCGAGGAGAGAGAGTTTTTTCATGAAGCGGATCCTTGTCATTGGCGCCCGAAGAAGACCGGCGCCAACGACAATTTAACGGATTTTACCGGGGATATCGCCCAACTTGCCTCGGAGGTGTTCTCAGACGCGGCTGACCAGCACTTCCTGCCCCTTCACATAATCGACACCCAATTCCACCCGATGTTGTTGAGTGGTGGTGAAGACCAGACGGTCTTCGTGGGTGATGCTCGCGCTGATTGCATAGGTATGGCCGGGCAGAACATCGGCAAGCTTGTACGTCAGGTTGAAGTTCAGCCCGACTTTTTCTGCATTGGGAGTGATCTGTACGGCCAGTTCCTTCGCGGCGACATCTTGCAGGCTGACATCCAGCAGGCGGACATGAAGAGTCGAGTCAGGCGTCAGCGCAATCCTTTCCAGGTAATGCACTTTGCCACTAATGGTCTTTACGGTTTCGCTGCTCATATTGATTTCCTTATCGATTGATCGTCGGTAGTGACGAGCACCCAGCATAGGGTCGAGGCAGCGATTTCTATGTAGGGGAACTCCTGTGAGCAGGGGCGAAGAGGGAGTGGCATGAGTCAGAAGCGTCCTTGCTTCAGCCATAAAACCCACGCACAGTGATCCGGGTGAGTCAGACTGGCGTTACCAACTCCGCCGCATCCTCACTGCGATGCAACGCCACCTGCCGTATGGACAAGCGAATCTCCGCCGGCAATACGCGCTTGGCCGCGCCTTCGGCCAGTTCACCGAGCAGTTCGTGATAGCTCAACTTGCCCGCTTCATCGCGCTTGAGCACGTCGAGGTCGAGCATGGTCTGGATGAAGTGGCGGAACAGGCTCTTGTCGAAGAACTCCGGGGCGTTCAGGCCATGCAGGATCGACAGGCGCTGGGCCATGACCGTGCACAGGTCTTCCAGTTCTTCGGCGCTGATGCTGTTCTGACCGCTGTTGAGCAGCAGGGACACGGTCATGTAGAAGCGCTGCAAGGTCTGGGCGATGCTTTTCGACAGCAGTGTCAACAGCACGAAGTGACGGGAACTGGGCGCCGGGCGCAGGTACACATCGTTCTCGAAACGCAGCAGGCCTTGTTCGACGAAGGCTTCCAGCCATTGATCGATCACTGCATCCAGTTCGTCCAGCGACCAGCGAATGAACAACTCCGCTTGCAGGTACGGGTACAGCGCGCGGGTGTAGCGCAGGATCTGTTCGCGGCTCATGCGCGAGGCGCTCTGGAAGAAGCTCGCCAGCAGCGCCGGCAGGGCGAAGATGTGCAGCACGTTGTTGCGGTAGTAGGTCATCAGGACGGCGTTCTGCTCGTCCAGATAGAGGATCTTGCCCAACGCATCGCTCTGCTCCGAGAGCAGGTCCATGTCCTTCACATGCTCGATCAGGGCGCGACCATCGCCGTCCGGCAGGGTGGTGTGCGGCGAATACGGGACCTTGCGCAGCAGCGCCAGGTACAGATCCAGCACCCGCGCCATGGCCCGATCATCCAGCGCCAGTCGGGTGGTGGACAGCAGTGCCAGCGCGACGAGGTTTACCGGATTGATCGCGGCCGCTTCGTTCAAGTGCCGGGCGACTTTTTCGCCGAGGCGGTTGGTGGTTTCGTTGAGCCAGGCGGGTCTGAACTGCGGGCCGAGTTCCTGTTGGCGCCAGTCCGGCTGTTCGCCGTCGAGGAATTCCGCCAGCTTGATTGGCTCGCCGAAGTTCACCGCCACCTGGCCGAAGCGCTGTTTGAGCGCGCCGATGACTTTGAAAATATCGAAGATCGACTCTTTCTTCTTGGCCGCACCGCGCAGTTCGCCGAGGTAGGTCCGGCCTTCCAGCACTCGCTCGTAGCCGATGTATACCGGCACGAACACGATCGGCATGCGCGACGAACGCAGGAAGCTGCGCAGGGTGATCGCCAGCATCCCGGTCTTCGGTTGCAGCATGCGCCCGGTGCGCGAACGGCCGCCCTCGACGAAGTACTCCACCGGGAAGCCCTTGGTGAACAGGGTGTGCAGGTATTCGTTGAACACCGAGGTGTAGAGCGGATTGCCCTTGAACGTGCGGCGCATGAAGAACGCGCCGCCGCGACGCAGCAGGCCGCCGATCACCGGCATGTTGAGGTTGATGCCCGCGGCAACGTGCGGCGGGGTCAGGCCGTTGCGGAACAGCAGATAGGACAGCAGCAGGTAGTCGATGTGGCTGCGGTGGCATGGCACGTAGATCACTTCGTGACCCTGGGCGACCTTCTGCACGCCTTCGATGTGGTTGACCTTGATCCCGTCGTAAATCTTGTTCCAGAACCAGCTCAGCACCACTTCCATAAAACGGATCGCAGTGTAGGTGTAGTCCGAGGCGATTTCGTTGCCGTAGCGTAGCGCCTGGGCTTTGGCTTTCTCCGGCGAGATGTTCTCGCGCTCGGCTTCGTCGAGGATCGCTTGTTTGACCTGTGGCTGGTTGAGCAGGCCTTTGACCAGATTGCGGCGGTGGGAAATGTCCGGGCCGATCACCGCAGCTTTCAGGTTGCGGAAGTGTACCCGCAGGATCCGCTGAGCCATGCGCACGGTGCGTTCATGGCCCTTGTTGTGCTCGATCAGTTCGCGCAGGTGGATCGGTGCAGAAAACTGCACGCGGGTCTTGCGCCCCAGCACGATGACGCTCAGCAAGCGACGCAGGCGCCCGGTAACGGCCCAGCTGTCGGCGAACAGGAGTTTCCATGGGCTGTTTTCGCTGTCCGGCGACTGGCCCCAGAACACGCTGACGGGAATGATCTGCGCATCTTCGGCGGCGTTCTGGCTCAGGGCGCTGACCAGGCGGGTCAGTGTCGGCGGCGCGCCGCGCTTGTCCTGGCGGCCGAGCCAGTCTGGATCCGGCGTCAGGTAGAAGAACGCGGCAGGTTCCAGCAGGTTGCCTACCGATACCGGTAGCACCGGGCGTGGCAGGCCGGCCTTGCTGCACTCGGTGTCGACCACGGCGAGGTCGGTCAGCGAAGGGTTTTGCAGGACGTAGAACACCGGACGACTGCGGTCGAGGTCAAGGGTGAACGACGACTGGTTGATCGTCTCGGAGCGAACCCAGAGGTACAACAGTCGGCGCAGGGTGCCAAACACAAGACGGCGGAACGGGGAGCGGGTCATACGGCTTCTGCGTGAGTGAATAAAACCGAGCGTTTGCTCGGGAGGCCGATAGTGTGCAGGATTCGCTGAAAATCGGCAAAAAAGCACCTAAGTAAACTTGAGTTGAGAGTTTCGCTGCCTGTCATATACTCGGCCGTCTGCTGTCGGTG
Source organism: Pseudomonas sp. GL_091 (assembly GCF_057837725.1). Classification (NCBI taxonomy): domain Bacteria; kingdom Pseudomonadati; phylum Pseudomonadota; class Gammaproteobacteria; order Pseudomonadales; family Pseudomonadaceae; genus Pseudomonas; species Pseudomonas sp. GL_091. The sequence continues at coordinate 1,260,599 of NZ_CM174451.1, forward strand.
CCCTTGTAGGGACGTCGCACGCAGACAGACGTTCCCGAGGCTTTCCTGCGAAAAGCCCGATCAATAATAAAAAGGGAGTATGAACAAATGGCAACACGCGAAACCGGCAACGTGAAGTGGTTCAACGACGCCAAGGGCTACGGCTTCATTCAGCGCGAGGACGGGGTGGACGTGTTCGTGCACTACCGCGCGATTCGCGGTGAAGGCCACCGTTCACTGACCGAAGGCCAGCAGGTTGAATATGCGGTGGTAGAAGGGCAGAAGGGGTTGCAGGCTGAGGATGTGGTGGGGTTGTAATTCCACACTTCAGCTCACACTAAAACCACTGTAGGAGCGAGCTTGCTCGCGAAGAACTCAAGGACGCCGCGCTTTTGCTGAATTGACGCGTTATCGTTGACGACCATCGCGAGCAAGCTCGCTCCTACAGGGGCGGTGTTCAGGCTTTTATGCAGTTTTCCAGGTGATCTCTTCTTCACCGTCGGCGCTGATGCGAATCCAGCGGTCGGCTGTTTCTTCACCTTCTTCCTCGACCCAGGTGCCCGGCGCGCAACGCACTTCCACGTTGAGCGCGGCAAACGCGGCGCGGGCGCAGGCGATGTCGTCGTCCCACGGGGTCTGGTCGCTTTCCAGGTACAGGCTGTTCCACTTGCCAACGGCTTTTGGCAGCCAGGTCACCGGCACGTTGCCGGCCTTGCACTTGTAGGTCTGGCCCTTCTGGACCCAATCCGTGCACGGGCCCAACGCCGCACTGAGCCAGGCGGAAATGGCCTTGTGGTCGACGTCGGCGTCTTTCAGGTAAATCTCGATATCGGGTTGGCGCATGGATGTCCTCACTGCGGGTCTGAAAAATCCATTCGCGGATTTAGCCGGTCTCGGGCCATTGCCCAAGACCAAAAGTTAGAAAGTTATTGAAGAACGAAATAATCGTAGCGCATCGACACGGTGACCTCGAACGGCTCGACCTGCTCGATAACGGCAGCACGGCGCTCGGCACTGGCGCGCCAGCCGTGGGGCGTCATCGCCAACAGGTTCGCCCGGTCCTGACCACTGACCAGCGTCAGCTTGAATTCCAGAGTCTCACTGTGCGCCAGCGCCATGCCTTCCGGTACCAGGGCCAGGTGCTTGTCGTCGGTGTATTCGCGGACTTCGTCGTACAGCCGCTCACGCAGTTCCATCAGGTGGCCGCTGGTCGGTCCGACTTTCATCAGGCCGCCGCCAACACTGAGCAGGCGCTTGGCTTCTTCCCAATCCAGCGGGCTGAAGACACTGGCCAGGAACTGGCAACTGCCGGAAGCCAACGGCACCCGCGCCATGCTGGCGATCAACCAGGTGAGCTGCGGGTTGCGTTTGCAGGCGCGTTTGACCGCTTCCCGGGAGATGTCCAGGGCATACCCTTCGGCATCTGGCAGCGCCTCGGCGATTTGCGCGGTGTAGTAACCCTCGCCACAACCGATGTCCAGCCAGTGCTGCGGTGCGTAACTGGCAGCCAGCTCCGCCAGACGCTTGGCCACCGGGGCGTAGTGCCCGGCGTTCAGGAAGTCGCGGCGGGCTTCGACCATTGCCTGGTTATCCCCAGGGTCGCGGCTGTTCTTGTGCTGCACCGGCAACAGGTTCAAATAACCCTGGCGCGCGCGGTCGAAACGATGCCCGGCGGGGCAGGCCACGCCGTTGTCCACCGCATTGAGCGGCTCACTGCAGATCGGGCACGCAAGCATCAGGCGAGCAACTTGATCAGGGTCTGGTAGTAGATCTCGGTCAGTACGTCGAGATCGGCTGCCAGCACGCGTTCGTTGACCTGGTGGATGGTCGCGTTGACCGGGCCCAGCTCAACCACTTGGGTGCCCATGGTCGCGATGAAGCGGCCGTCGGAGGTACCACCGCTGGTGGACGCCTTGGTTTCACGACCGGTGATGTCCTTGATGCTCGCCGACACCGCGTCGAGCAGTGCGCCCGGTTCGGTGAGGAACGGCAGGCCGGACAGCGCCCAGTCGATGTGCCAGTCCAGGCCATGCTTGTCGAGGATGTCGGCGACGCGCTTTTGCAGGCCTTCGACCGTCGATTCGGTGGAGAAACGGAAGTTGAACACCGCCACCAGGTCACCCGGGATCACGTTGGTCGCACCGGTGCCGGAGTTGACGTTGGAGATCTGGAAACTGGTCGGCGGGAAGAAATCGTTGCCGTGGTCCCAATGCTCGGCGGCAAGTTCCGCCAGGGCCGGGGCCGCGAGGTGGATCGGGTTCTTGGCCAGGTGCGGGTAGGCCACGTGGCCTTGTACACCGCGTACGGTCAGCTTGGCGCCAAGGGAGCCGCGACGGCCGTTCTTGACCACGTCACCCACCAGGGTGGTACTCGACGGTTCGCCGACGATGCACCAGTCCAGACGTTCCTTGCGCGCGGCCAGACGTTCAACCACGGCCTTGGTGCCGTGGTGCGCCGGGCCTTCTTCGTCGCTGGTGATCAGGAAGGCGACTTTGCCCTTGTGATTCGGATAGTCGGCGACAAAACGCTCGGACGCCACGGTCATGGCAGCCAGGCTGCCTTTCATGTCAGCGGCGCCACGGCCGCAGAGCATGCCGTGTTCGTCGATCAGCGCGTTGAAGGGTTCGATCTGCCAGGCCGCCACCGGGCCGGTCGGGACCACGTCGGTGTGGCCGGCGAAGCACAGCACCGGACCGTCGTCCTGGCCATGGGTGGCCCAGAAGTTATCCACATCCTCGATGCGCATCGGTTCCAGGGTGAAACCGGCATCGCCCAGGCGCTGCATCATCTGCTTCTGGCAATCGGCGTCGATCGGCGTCACGGACGGACGGCGGATCAGGTCGATGGCGAGTTGGAGGGTCGGCGAAAGGTCGGCGTGGGCCGTCATGGAAAACTCCGGAAGCTGTAAATGTGGGAGCGAGCCTGCTCGCGATAGCAATGTCACTGTCAACATAATGGTTGAATGTGACGGCCTCATCGCGAGCAGGCTCGCTCCCACAGGTATTGGGTCTGGCCCTTAAGCCAAGCCCCGCAAAATGGCGCTTATCTTAAAGCAAAACGGCGACCATTGGCCGCCGTTTAGTGCATCCGCGCAGATTTAGACGACAGGTGCCGTTTCAGGCTCGGCGGCCGGTTTCGGCAGCGACGACAGGAACGCCATGATCAGCGCCGCCAGGTATGGCAACGACTGCACCAGCAACATGGTCACCCAGAAACGCATGTCGTTGCTCGGCATGCCGTTCACCAGGAAGATCCCCAAGGCAGCGCCCCACAACAGCAGCATGATGAACATCTCTTCCCGGGCTTCCGAAATCGCCACCCAGAAGCCGTGGTTGTCGGCATTCTTCGGCGTACGGAAGAACGGAATGCTGCTGGTGAAGAAACCGTACAGCACCGCTTTGGCGATGGTGTGGGACAGCGCCAGACCGGCCAGCGCCGCGCAGAAGGCATCCTTCAAATTCACTCCAACCGCACGACGGTAGAGGAAGATGATCTTGGCGACCTTGAACACGAACAGCGCCAATGGCGGGATTGCGAAGATCAGCAGCGGCGGATCGACCCGTTGCGGCACGATGATCATCGCCGCCGACCACAACAGCGCGCCGACGGTGAAGAAGATGTTCATGCCGTCCGCCACCCACGGCAACCAGCCCGCGAGGAAGTGGTAGCGCTGGCCACGGGTCAGCTCAGTGTCCTTGCCGCGCAGCAGGCTGGCGGTGTGGCGCTTGATGATCTGGATCGCTCCGTAGGCCCAGCGGAATCGCTGTTTCTTGAAGTCGATGAAGGTATCGGGCATCAGGCCCTTGCCGTAGCTGGTGTGGTAATACGCTGCCGACAGGCCTTTTTCGAATACCCGCAGGCCCAGTTCGGCGTCTTCACAGATGCACCAGTCGGCCCAGCCCAGTTCTTCGAGCACCGAGCGACGGGTCATGGTCATGGTGCCGTGCTGGATGATCGCGTCGCGGTCGTTGCGGGTGACCATGCCGATGTGGAAGAAGCCTTTGTATTCCGCATAGCAGAGCTTCTTGAAAGTACTTTCGTTCTGGTCGCGATAATCCTGCGGCGACTGCACCACGGCGATTTTCGGGTCGGCGAAGTGCGGCACCATGTGCTTGAGCCAGTTCGGGTGCACGCAGTAATCGGAGTCGATCACCGCGATCACTTCGGCATCCTTGGCGGTGTGCGGGATCAGGTAGTTCAGCGCGCCACCCTTGAAGCCGGCCAGCGGTGCCACGTGGAAGAACTTGAAGCGCGGGCCGAGGGTTGCGCAATAATCGCGCACCGGTTCCCAGACCGCCGGGTCCTTGGTGTTGTTGTCGATGATCAGGACTTCGAAGTCCGGATAGTCGAGGTTGGCCAGGGCGTTGAGGGTCTGTTTGACCATCTCCGGCGGCTCGTTGTAGCAGGGCACGTGAATCGACACTTTCGGGCGGTAGCTGGAATCGCCTTCCACCGGCAGGAACTCGCGCCGGCGCTTGTGCACCCACACCGCTTCGGCCAGTTCATGGGCTTCGGTCAGCAGCACGATAAACACCCCGAGCGCACCGAGGGCGAGCAAGAAGCCCACCGTCAGGCTGAACCAGGTGCTGTATTGCTGGCTGTAGTCGTAACCGATCCACACCAGCACCGAACCACACAGGAACGCAATGAAGGTCAGGAAGGTACGGCCACGCTGGCGCAGGGCCGAGCCGTCGATCATCAGCAGGGTCAGCGACAACAGCGCCAATACCACCGAACCGATGGCCAATACGCGCCATTGCGGAATCGCGACCACCGGGCCTTCGAAGTTGAACTTCTGCTGGCGCGCGGCGTTGAACACGCCCCAATAGGCGCCGACGGAACCTTCGTCGCTGGCTTTCCACGGCTGGTCAAACGCTTCGATCACGAAGTAGTTGAAGCCCTGGCGGTTGAGCTTGTTGACCAGGGTTCGCAGGTAGATCGCCTGGTCTGCCGGTGAGGCATCGGCGCCACCGCGCATGCGGCCGTTGCTTGGCCAGCCCACTTCGGACAGCAGCAGCGGCTTTTTCGGGAACATCTTTTTCAGGTCGCGGGCGCGGTCGAGGACGAACTGCTGAGCCTTGTCCACCGGGATGAACTCCCAGTAAGGCAGGACGTGGGCGGCGATCAGGTCGACGTGCTTGGCCAGTTCCGGGTGCTCTTCCCAGACGTGCCACTGTTCGGACGTGGTGACCGGTACTTTGACGGCGGCACGCACACGGTCGAGCAACACGCTGAGTTCGGCGGCGGTGATTTCCTTGCGGAAAATCGCTTCGTTGCCGACTACCACACGAACCACGCTGCGCGAGGAGTTGGCGATTTCAATGGCGCGGGTAATTTCCCGTTCGTTGCGCTCCTGGTCCGGGCTGATCCAGATCCCCAGGGTCACTCGCAAGCCGAACTCTTCCGCCAGTTTCGGGATGTTTTGCAGGGTGCCATCGACCGAGTAGATGCGGATGTTGTCCGTCAGCTTGCTCATGATCTCCAGGTCGCGACGCATTTGATCGTCGGTCGGATACTGGTCTTTCTGCGGGAACTGGCCCTGCTGGAATGGCGAGTACGAGAAGCCGGAGATCTGTTCAGGCCAGTTGGGGGCGGTGACCGGGCGGTTGATCAGCGCCCAGAAGCCGGTAAACAAGGCTGCGATGGCAAGCACCACGACCAGGTTGAGTCCAAATTTACGCGATGACATAGTTATTTCGGGTTCCAAAGACTGTGGAACGAAGGAACGGTTGGCGGTCGCCAAGGGGCGCGCATCCTACACCGGGCATTCTCTGGTCGTACAGCGGACAGGGAATTGCCGGACATTGGGCAATCCAAGTCGGGTTAAGTTCTTTCTTTAGAGTGTGTAGGGCAAATCTTTGTTCGATGTGGTTTTCGTGGATGTTGCCCGTTCATAGCGCAATGATGCTCTTGCGCGCCGACAGCCCTATAATGCGCGCCGGTTTTTGGGGTAATGGTCATGAGTACAGAAGATCCGCGGTTTGCTGGCATCGCCCGTTTGTATGGCATCGAAGGCCTTGAGCGCCTGCGCGCGGCCCATGTGGCGATCGTCGGCGTCGGTGGTGTCGGTTCCTGGGCGGCGGAAGCCATGGCCCGTTGCGGCGTGGGCGAGATTTCGCTGTTCGACCTGGACGACGTCTGCGTCAGCAACGCCAACCGTCAGTTGCACGCGCTGGACAGCACGGTGGGCAAGCCCAAGGTCGAGGTGATGGCCGAGCGTCTGCGCGGGATCAACCCGGACTGCACGGTGCACGCGGTGTCTGACTTCGTTACTCGCGACACCATGGCCGAGTACATCACGCCGAACATCGACTGCGTGATCGACTGCATCGACAGCGTCAACGCCAAGGCCGCGCTGATCGCCTGGTGCAAGCGCCGCAAGATCCAGATCATCACCACCGGCGGCGCGGGCGGGCAGATTGACCCGACGTTGATCCAGGTCTGCGACCTCAATCGTACGTTCAACGATCCATTGGCTTCGAAAGTGCGCTCCACGCTGCGCCGCGACTACGGCTTCTCACGCACCGTGACCCGCCATTACAGCGTGCCGTGCGTGTTTTCCACCGAGCAACTGCGCTACCCGAAACCGGACGGCAGCATTTGCCTGCAGAAGAGTTTTGTCGGGGATGGAGTGAAGCTCGACTGTGCCGGCGGGTTTGGCGCGGTGATGATGGTGACGGCGACCTTCGGCATGGTCGCGGCGACTAAGGCTGTGGACAAGATTGTGGCGGGTGTGCGGCGGCCGGCGGAGCGGGTCAAGCCTCAGGTCTGATTTGTGTGGCTGATGGCCCCATCGCGAGCAGGCTCGCTCCCACAGGAAAACGCATTCCAATGTAGGAGCGAGCCTGCTCGCGATGGGCTGCGAAGCGGCCCCTTATTGCGCCAATTCCCGCATCCGCTGAAGCACCGCATTCAAGCCATTGCTACGAGACTCGGACAACTGCCGCCCCAGCCCCAACTGATTGAACCAGTCCGGCAAATTCACCTGCTGCAACTCAGCCGCCGACAACCCGTTGACCCGCGCCAGCAGCAACGCCACCAACCCGCGAATCAACCGTGCATCACTGTTGGCGCTGAATTGCCAATGGCCATCGCGCAATTCGCCCACCAGCCACACCTGGCTTTCACAGCCGTGCACCCGGTTGGCATCACACATCTGTGCATCACTCAACGCCGGCAGGCGCTCGCCCCATTGCATCAACAGGCGTGCGCGCTGTTCCCAGCCGGCCGCTTTGTGAAAGGTGTCCAGTGCCGTCACAGCATCAGCAGGCAGGTTCATCGCAATAGCTCCAGCGCCTGATCCAGGGCTTCGAAGAACCGCTCCAGGTCTTCGGAATCGTTGTACAACGCCAATGACACCCGAATCGCTCCGGCCAGTTCGAAGCGTTTGAGCAGCGGCATGGCGCAGTGATGACCGGCACGCACCGCGATCCCTTGTTCAGTCAGCAAATGCGCGAGATCGGAGTTATGCACACCCTCGACAGTAAAACTGGCCAGCGCCACTTGTGGCTTGCCCAGCAGGCGAATGCCATTGCGCGCCTCAAGGCCCTTGAGCAGGCAGGCATGCAACGCCGCTTCATGGGCGGACACTGCGTTCTGATCGAGCCCGGCGAGGTAATCCAGGGTCGCTCCCAGGCCGATCACACTGGCAATCGGCGGCGTCCCGGCTTCGAAACCCAACGGTGCAGGGCGAAAGCGTGCGTCGTGGTAATTGGCATCGAGTACCATTTCGCCGCCGAACTGCCAGGGACGCAGTTGTTGCAGCGCCGTATTGCGCCCGAACAGCACGCCCAGGCCATCGGGACCGTAGAGCTTGTGGCTGGAGAACACATAAAAATCGCAGCCCAGCGCTTGTACGTCGTGACGGCCATGGACCACGCCCTGGGCGCCGTCGATCACGGTCAGGGCGTTGTGCGCCTTGGCCAGTGCCAGTAATTCAGGCAGCGGCTGCCACGCGCCAATCACGTTGGACAACTGGCTGACGGCCAACAGACGCGTGCGTGGGCCGATCAAACCGGCGGCGGCTTCAAGGTCGATCACGCCGTCGGCATCCAGCGGCAGGATCACCAGTTTCAGGTCGCGACGGTGCGCCAGTTGCTGCCAGGGCAGCAAGTTGGCGTGATGCTCCAGGGCGCTGATGACAATCTCGTCGCCCGGATTGAAAAGATGTTCCAGGCCATAGGCCAGGAGATTCAGCGCGGACGTCGCGCCGTGGGTAAAGATGATCTGCCCGCAATCGCCAGCATTGAGCCATTGCGCAACTTTGCGGCGGCTGTCCTCGAACGCCTGGGTGGCGTGGGCACCGGGCAAATGCTGCGCCCGATGCACGTTGGCCGCGCCGTTGGCGTAGTAGTGCGCCAGGGCATCCAGCAGGGCTTGGGGTTTTTGCGTGGTGGCGGCGTTGTCCAGATAGGTCTGGTCTTGCCGTTGCAGGGCGGCGATGGCCGGAAAATCGGCACGCCAGGGAGAGAGAATCATCATGCTATCGGGCCCTGGTGAGGGTACGCCGTACCCATGTAGGAGAAGCCGGTCGACGCTCGATTGCTCGCGATGGACGCATGGACGACGCGTGCTGTCTGGTGCCGCGCGTCATCGTTGATGTCCATCGCGAGCAAGCTCGCTCCTACACAAGTGATCGTGTAACGCTTAGTTGTGAGCGTGCAGCGCTTCGTTCAGTTCGATGGCCGATTTGTGGGTTTTGCATTCCACGGCACCGGTCTCCGAATTGCGACGGAACAGCAGGTCCGGCTGGCCAGCCAGTTCACGGGCCTTGACCACTTTGACCAGTTGATTGTTCTCGTCCAGCAGCGCGACTTTGGTGCCGGCGGTCACGTACAGGCCCGACTCGACGGTGTTGCGGTCGCCCAACGGGATACCGATACCGGCGTTGGCGCCGATCAGGCAGCCTTCGCCGACCTTGATCACGATGTTGCCGCCGCCCGACAGGGTGCCCATGGTCGAGCAACCGCCGCCCAGGTCCGAACCCTTGCCGACGAATACGCCAGCGGATACGCGGCCTTCGATCATGCCCGGGCCTTCGGTGCCGGCGTTGAAGTTGATGAAACCTTCGTGCATCACGGTGGTGCCTTCGCCCACGTACGCGCCCAGGCGCAGACGTGCAGCGTCAGCGATACGCACGCCGGCCGGAACCACGTAGTCGGTCATTTTCGGGAACTTGTCCACCGAGAACACTTCCAGCAGCTCGCCGCGCAGGCGGGCTTCGAGTTGCAGTTCGGCCAGTTCGCTCAGGTCGACCGCGCCCTGGCTGGTCCAGGCCACGTTTGGCAGCAGCGGGAAGATCCCGGCCAGGTTCAGGCCGTGTGGCTTGACCAGGCGATGGCTCAGCAGGTGCAGCTTGAGGTAGGCCTCAGGGGTGGACGACAGCTGGGCGTCGTCAGCCAGCAAGGTGGCAACCAGCGGCTTGTGGCTCTCGGCCAGGCGGGTCAGCAGGGCAGCCTGGGCAGCGTCGACGCTTTTCAGCGCTTCTGCCAGTTGCGAGGCCTGTGCGGTGCTGAACGCGATGGCCTGATTGCCTTCGGTGTAGCCCAGGATCGGTGCGATAGCGGCGAGGACTTCAGCCGATGGCTTGAGTACCGGGGCGGCGTAGAACACCTCCAGCCATGCGCCTTGACGGTTTTGAGTGCCGACGCCGAAGGCCAGGCTGAACAGGGTAGTGGACATGTGTATACCTCTAACAAAATTGAACGGGCTGCTTACTTGAGCGCGGCCGCGTAGATATCTGGCTTGAAGCCAATCAGGGTTCGGTCACCGAGATCGAGCACCGGGCGCTTGATCATCGAGGGTTGTGCGAGCATCAGTTCGATGGCTTTCGTCTGGTCGAGATCGGCTTTGCGTTCGTCGTCGAGCTTGCGAAAGGTCGTGCCTGCACGGTTCAACACCACTTCCCAACCGTGCTCGCTGCACCATTGGATCAGGTGTTCACGGTCGATACCGACCGCTTTGTAATCATGAAAGTCATAGCTGACAGCGTGTTCATCGAGCCAGGTGCGCGCCTTTTTCATGGTGTCGCAGGCTTTGATGCCGAAAAGGTGCAACGTTTTGCTTGAAACGGTCAAGGAATTGCCCCCTTTGCAGGTGCTGGATAAAAAAGGTCTCGGATTATGCCATGGCCTTTCAGTTAAAACGCAAAACCTGTGGGAGCTTGCTCGCGATGAGGGCATGACAGTCGAAATCAATGTTGATTGACCTGACGCCATCGCGAGCAGGCTCGCTCCCACAGGGATTGGCGCGGTCCGGGTGCGACATAGGTGCAAGGGCCACCGTTAGTCTAAGCGGCTAATATGGCACTTCGATGCTGTCGATTGTCCGGGAACCACGCTTTATGCAAACCGCCTACACCGTCCTGATCCTGTTGATGCTGGTCGGCGTTTCGCGCCTGATCGGACGGGTGGTTCCGCTGCCGTTGCCGTTGGTGCAGATTGCCGCTGGGGCCTTGCTTGCCTGGCCGACGCTCGGCCTCCATGTAGCCCTCGATCCCGAACTGTTCCTGTTTCTGTTCCTGCCGCCACTGTTGTTCTCCGACGGTTGGCGCATGCCCAAACGCGAATTCTGGCACCTGCGCGGCCCGATCCTGACCTTGGCGGTGGGGCTGGTGCTGTTTACCGTGGTCGGCGCCGGCTATTTCATTCATTGGCTGCTGCCCGGTGTACCGTTGCCGGTGGCGTTTGCCCTGGCGGCCGTGCTGTCGCCGACGGATGCGGTGGCGGTGTCGGCCATTTCCCGCAATCGACTACCGACCCCGTTGATGCACATCCTGCAGGGCGAGGCGCTGATGAACGACGCATCAGGCCTGGTGACATTCAAGTTTGCCCTGGTGGCGGCGGTGACCGGTGTGTTCTCGCTGGCCAATGCCAGCCTGACGTTCGTGCTGGTCGCCGTCGGTGGTCTGGCGGTCGGGGTGGCCTTGAGCTGGCTGGTCGGCCGCCTGCGGGCGTGGATGATCGCGCGGGGCTGGGATGATCCGGCGACGCACGTGGTGTTCATGTTGCTGCTGCCGTTTGCGGCCTACGTGCTGGCCGAGCGAATGGAAGTGTCGGGCATCCTCTCGGCGGTGGCGGCGGGGATGATGCAGAGCTGGCTCGACCTGCTGCCGCGCCAGACCAATACACGCTTGCTCAACCGAAGTGTCTGGTCGCTGCTGGAGTTTGCGTTCAACGGTTTGATCTTCCTGCTGTTGGGTTTGCAGTTGCCGGACATCATCAAGGCGGTGGCCAGTCACGAGGTCTCGTTGTGGCCGACGCTGCTGTATCGCGGGCTGGACGTGGTGGCGGTTTTCCTGGTGCTGCTGGTTTTGCGGTTCGTCTGGGTGCAAAGCATCTGGCGGCTGTCCATTTTTGTGCGGCGCTGGCGTGGCAAGGCTGAGATAACCCGGGTGCCGAGCGCGCGTTCCTGCTGGTTGCTGACCGTCGGTGGCGTGCGCGGCGCGGTGACGCTGGCGGGTGTGATGTCGGTGCCAATGCTCATGGGGGCCAGTGCGTTTCCCGAGCGCGACCTGCTGATATTCATCGCCGCCGGGGTGATTCTGCTGTCGTTGATTGCGGCCTGCATCGCGCTGCCACTTTTGTTGCGTGGCATCGAAGCCAGCCCGGACGACAAGCGGCGTAATGAAGTGCGCGACGCTTGGCGCAAGACCGCTGAGGCGGCCATTCATGCGCTTGAGACAGAAGAGGTCAACCCACAGGACGCCGCCCAGTCCGCGCTGGCCGCTGAACTCAAGGCGCGGATCATGTCCGAGTATCGCCACCAGCTGGAGGTGTTCAACGATTCCGCTGAAGCTCAGGCCCTGGCCTTTCAGATGGACCTGCTGGAACGGCGTTTGCGCTTGAAGGCGCTGCGGGCGCAGCGCCTGGAGTTGTATAGCCTCAGTCGCCATCACCAGATTGGTGATGACGTGTTGCGTGAGGTGTTGGGGGAACTGGACCTGAGTGAGGCCAAGCTTGGAGCGGTGAAGTAATGAAGTGCATGTTTCCATTGTTGCATTGCGTCGTACATGGAAGACAAATTGAAAATAACAGTTCTCAAGAATCGATCAGTTTTCTTTGGGTGAGGGTTATCTTCGGAGTGTTTTTAATTAGAGTTGCCAACAAGTGGCGCCTTTATAGTGTTGAATAGGTCAACCAGTGCGGGCGGTATGAATGTTATCCTCTGAGGGTAAATCTTGCGGATTACTTCTATGTCTTTTTTGCTCAGCGTGAAGTTTCCTGGGTGGCTCCAGTTGTTTAGGGTAAGTCTGCTGTCGATGTTGTAATGCATGATTGACAAGGGATCATAATCAGCATAGGTGAAATCTGTATAGCGAGGTAGTGGTAAAACGTCTGAGTCAACTTTTTCGCGCTCCCAGTCGAAGTTTTCTTTATACCATGCGTAGACTTTTTCCAGATCCCAAGGGATATCTGCGTCGGGGTGCTGATGTTCATGGTGGAGGCCGAGTGCGTGACCAAACTCATGTAATACGGTGGCTTCAAGCTCAGCATGTTCAAGAGGTATTGCTATTCTCATAGTGGGTTCTTCAGGAGGGCGAGTCAGCGCATCTGTGCCTAGAAAGGAGTAAGAGTCAATGGTTAGATCTGGCTCGATTTTTATACGAATATCCCCCACTGCTCCTGAAATGAATTCAAATTTTAAATTGGCATGCGCCAACCATTTGTTCGCAATATTTTTTACTGTGTTGATGGTTTTCAGGTTTTCGTCATACATGGCTATTTTCAGGGTGCGCCCAGGCTCCCAGAAAGTAGTATGTACGGCGACGCTTCTCTTGGTGCGTCCGGAAGTATTGGATTTGACATTATCACTGCGTTCATTGATCGCGGCCTCATAGGATGCAACCGGGTCAATGCTTCTAAAGATGCTGCAAGCTCCATTTTTCATAGGGGTGGCGTCCATGTCTTTTATCGGTTGTGGTTTGTTGAAAATGAGATTTGTTGGTTTTATTTATTTACGAGTTATTGGGGGGTGAAGATTTTTGATATGACTTTGCATGGGTCTGAATGTGGCATTATCGCTCTCCTTTTCGAGGTTTTAATCTAATCAATAGATTGGTTTCGAGTTGGAGAGTATTTAAATGAAAGCCACGCTGTAAAGTTACTGCTTGTTAGATGTTGTTGCCGATGGGCGGCCTGTACTGCGTTGCACAGTACAGGCCTTGTTAGTGTCAGTTGCGGCGGGTTATGAAGTCGCGAATACGTTCTGCCGCTTCAAGGCATTCGGATAATGGCGCAACCAGTGCCATGCGTACTCGGCCTGCACCTGGATTCAAACCATCAACATCGCGGGACAGGTAAGAGCCCGGTACCACGGTCACGTGCTCCTGCTCGAACAGGTCGCGACAGAACGCTGCGTCGTCACCGGCCACATTCGGCCATAGGTAGAAACTGCCGTCCGGACGCTGTACGTCCAGCACCGGGCTGAGGATTTCCAGCACCGCATCGAACTTCTCGCGATACAGCGCCCGGTTGGCGCGCACGTGCACTTCGTCATTCCACGCAGCAACGCTGGCCAGCTGGGTTTGAACCGGCATCGCGCAGCCGTGGTAGGTACGGTAGAGCAGGAAGCCCTTGAGGATGTCGGCGTCTCCGGCGACAAAACCCGAACGCAGGCCTGGCAGGTTCGAACGCTTGGACAGGCTGTGGAACACCACGCAACGCTTGAAGTCTTTGCGACCCAGTTCCGCGCAAGCGCTGAGCAGGCCAGGCGGCGGCGTTTGTTCGTCGAAGTACAGCTCGCTGTAGCACTCATCGGCGGCAATCACGAAGTCGTATTCGTCGGCCAGGGCGATCAGCTTTTTCAGGGTTTGCACCGGAATCAAGGCGCCGGTCGGGTTGCCTGGCGAGCACAGGAACAGGATCTGGCAGCGTTTCCAGATGTCTGGCGACACGGCGTCGAAATCCGGGTTGAAGCCGTTTTCGTCCAGACATGGCAGGTAATGCGGCTTGGCCCCGGCGAGGAACGCCGCGCCTTCATAGATCTGGTAGAAGGGGTTCGGGCTGACCACCAGCGCGTCATCGCCACGGTTGACCACGGTCTGGGTGAAGGCGAACAGCGCTTCACGGGTGCCGTTGACCGGCAGAACGTTGCGCGCCGGGTCGATCCAGCCTTTGGGTACATCGAAGCGACGCTCGCACCATGCCGCGATGGCTTCACGGAGCTCCGGGATACCGAGTGTGGTCGGGTATACAGCCATTTTTTCCAGATTGCTGGCCAAAGCCTCGGCGACAAAACTTGGCGAACGGTGTTTCGGCTCGCCGATGGACAGCGCGATCGGGCGTTTGTCCGGGTTGGGTGTCACGCTGCCGAGCAGGGCGCGGAGTTTCTCGAACGGGTAGGGCTGGAGCTGGGACAGAGCGTTGTTCATCGATGTATCTCGTTCGGTGTAGGAGCGGGCAAACCCTGGTTCCTGTAGGAGCTGGCTTGCCAGCGATGGGCGTCAACGAAAACGCTTGCTTACCGGGTAAACGTGGCGCTTTTGATTCCTTCGCTGGCAAGCCAGCTCCTACAAAGGGCAGGTTCGCCCCCCGGACAGGGGTCGGTTGATTCAGATGCTGATGCGCGACAGTTTGATATCGGGTTCCTGGTTGACACTCAGTTGTTCGACGATCGCATCCTGCAGGCGGCTGCACAGCAGCGGGTCGGACAACGGCTGGTTGTTGGCGTCGGTGATGAAGAACACGTCTTCCACGCGCTCGCCGAGGGTGGCGATCTTGGCGTTCTGCAACGACAGGTCGAACTCCAGGAAGATCGTGCCAATCCGCGCCAGCAGGCCCGGGCGGTCGGGTGCCGTGAGCTCCAGCACCGTCACCGGGCGCTGGGCGTCGTTGTGGATCGTCACTTGTGGCGCAAAGGCGAAATGCTTGAGCTGACGCGGCACCCGGCGCTGGATGATGGTCGGGTAGTCGTCTGGGTTGCGCAGGGCTTCGGTCAGACCCTCGCGGATCTGTTTGACCCGCGCCGGATTATCGCCAATCGAGTCGCCGTCGGTGTCGAGCACGATATAGGTGTCGAGGGTGAACTGGCTGCTGGAGGTGATGACCCGGGCGTCGTGAATGTTCAGGTTGAGCTGGTCCATTGCGGCTACGGTCACGGCAAAGAAGTCGTGCTGGTCCGGGGCATAGATGAAAATCTGCGTGCCACCTTCGAACTCGCGCTGTGTGGTTTCCTTGATCAGCACCAGTGGCCCGCCGTCGGCCGGTTGCTGGAGGATCGCGTCACTGTGCCAGGCGACATCGCCGGCGGTGTGGCGCAGGAAATAGTCATCACCCAACTGCGCCCATAACTGCTCCACATCGTCCGGGTCGGTGCCGCCGCGCACCAGGATATCCAGGGCGGCGCTCTGGGTCTGGCGGATCTGCTCTTCGCGATCCACCGGGTTTTCCAGGCCGCGACGCAGGGCGCGCTTGGTCTCGGTGTAGAGTTGGCGCAGCAGGCTGGCGCGCCAGGAATTCCACAGGGTCGGGTTGGTGGCGTTGATGTCGGAGACGGTCAGCACGTACAGGTAGTCGAGGCGGGTTTCGTCGCCGACGATCTGGGCGAAATCGTGGATCACCTGCGGGTCGGACAAATCCTTGCGCTGGGCGGTGGTCGACATCATCAGGTGGTTTTGCACCAGCCACACGATCAGGCGGCTGTCCCACGTGGGCAGTTGATGACGCTGGCAAAAGGCCTCGGCATCCACGGCGCCGATGTCCGAGTGATCGCCATGCCGGCCTTTGCCGATGTCGTGGTACAGGCCGGCCATGTAGATCAGCTCGGGCTTGGGCAGCTTGCCCATGACTTTGCTGGCCAGCGGGAATTTTTCCGACACCTGGGTGTACTGCAACTTACGCAGGTGTTTGATCAGGTTCAGGGTGTGGGCATCGACCGTATAGATGTGGAACAGGTCGTGTTGCATCTGCCCGACGATAAAACCGAATTCGGGCAGATAGCGCCCCAGGATGCCGTAACGGTTCATTCGACGCAGGTTGCGGTGGATGCCGATCTTGCATTTGAACAATTCGATAAACAGGCTGGTATTGCGAATGTCGTTGCGGAAGTCGTCGTCGATCAGGTGGCGGTGTTCCCGCAGCAGACGAATGGTGTCGGCGCGCACGCCTTTGATTTCCGGCTGCTGGGCCATCAGCACGAAGATTTCGAGCATGGCGAACGGGGTGCGGCGGAAGACGTTGTCGTTGCGTGCCTCGATGTAGCCGTCATGCAGCTGGAAGCGCGAGTTGATCGGCTGCGATGGCGCTTCGTCTTCCGGTGCGAGGATCACTTCCTCGAAGTGCTGGATGATCAGGTCGCTGAGCTGGGCGATGCTCATCACCACCCGATAATACTGCTGCATGAAATTTTCGATGGCTTGCTTGGCATCGTCGCCTTTGAAGCCCAGCAGCCCGGCAATGGTGCGCTGGTGATCGAACAGCAGGCGGTCTTCGGAGCGGCCGGCCAGCATGTGCAGGGCATAGCGAACCTTCCACAGGAACTCCTGGGAAGAGGCGAGCAGGGCATTTTCGCTCTCGACCAGGAATCCTTCGCCAGCCAGTGCCCGCAAATTCAGGGTGCCGTACTCGCGACGGGCCACCCACAGGATCGTCTGGATATCCCGCAGGCCGCCGGGTGAGCCTTTGACGTTGGGTTCAAGGTTGTATTCGGTGTCGTTGTACTTGTGGTGGCGGGCCTTTTGTTCGGCGCGCTTGGCCAGGAAGAAGTCCTTGCTCGGCCACATGTGCCAGGTGCTGGTGACGTCCAGCATGCGCTGGCGCAGATGCTCGGGGCCGGCGATGGTGCGGCTTTCCATCAGGTTGGTGACGACCGTCAGGTCGGCACGGGCCTCGACGGCGCACTCCTCGACCGAGCGAACGCTCTGGCCGACCTCCAGGCCGATGTCCCACAACAGCGTCAGAAAACGCTCGATGGAGTCGCGGAAAACTTCGTGGTCGGCGCTGTCCAGCAGGATCAGCAAGTCGATATCGGAATAAGGGTGCAGTTCGCCACGGCCGTAGCCGCCGACCGCGACCAGCGCGATGTCGGCGTCCTCGCTCCAGCTGAACTGCTCCCAGGCCTTTTGCAGGATGTTATCGACGAACCAGGCGCGATCCTCGATCAGCCGGCGAATGTCCCGGCCGCTGCGAAATCGAGTGTCGAGCACCTCGCGGGCCTGGCGGATCGCCTTCTTGAAGGCCGCGATCGGGCTTGCCTTCAGGGCCAGTTCAGCCTGGAACTGGCCTCGGTCGAAGAGTTCGGGATCCACCTGCGGCATCGATTGGCTTTCCTTTCTATAGGCGAGGTTCGGTGGCGGGATCAGGCCGAAACGCGAGGGATGGTGTCATCTCTGCGCAGGGTGAAGATCTCGTAACCGGTTTCGGTCACCAGCAGGGTGTGTTCCCACTGTGCCGAGAGCTTGCGGTCCTTGGTGATCGCGGTCCAGCCGTCGCCCAGTACCTTGGTGTCGGCTCGGCCCTGGTTGATCATCGGCTCGATGGTGAAGGTCATGCCGGCCTTGAGTTCCATGCCGGTGCCAGCGCGGCCGTAGTGCAGGATCTGCGGCTCTTCGTGGAACACCTTGCCGATACCATGACCGCAGAATTCGCGAACCACCGAGAATCCGTTCTTTTCCGCGTGCTTCTGGATGATTTCGCCGATGTCGCCCAGGCGGCAGCCGGGTTTGACGATCTCGATCGCCTTGTACATGCATTCCTGGGTCACCTGGGACAGGCGCTCGGCCCAGACCGGCACGGTGCCGACGTGGAACATGCGGCTGGTGTCACCGTGGTAGCCGTCCTTGATGACGGTGACGTCGATGTTCAGGGTGTCGCCATCCTTCAGCGGCTTGTCGTTCGGGATGCCGTGACAGACCACATGGTTGATCGACGTGCAGATCGACTTCGGATAGCCCTTGTAGTTGAGCGGGGCAGGGATGGCTTTCTGCTCATTGACGATGTAGTCGTGGCAGATCTGGTTCAGTTGATCGGTGGTAACGCCCGGCTTGACATGTTCGGCAATCATTTCCAGCACATCGGCGGCCAGTTTGCCGGCGATACGCATTTTGGCGATATCCTCGGGGGTTTTGAGGGTGACGGTCATACAGGCTCTCTCTGCGCCAGGCGGCGCTTTCTAAACGGAAAGGGCGTTGCGCAATCGAACTTCGCGGCCCTGAAAAATGCGATTCTACCAGACGATCAGCGCAAATCTGCGTCTGTGTGCATCGCTTCTCTCTATAGAATGGTGCATTCTTGGCGGATTCCAAGGGATGGAGCAAAGCGCTCGCCAGGATTTCAGAATCCGGGTTCCGTTTTGCCCTGCCTTGTGATATAAAATGCGCCGCTTTCCGGGGATGTCCCGTAAAGCCTAAATCCACACACGTGTCGACACGATGACCTGGGTGCCTTCAGCTGATGCTGCTGGTTGGTCATTGGGATACGTGGAGGCCAAACCCGACTTATTAAGGAACTATCATGTCCCAAGTCAACATGCGCGATATGCTGAAGGCCGGTGTGCACTTCGGTCACCAGACCCGTTACTGGAACCCGAAAATGGGTAAGTACATTTTCGGCGCGCGTAACAAGATCCACATCATCAACCTTGAAAAAACCCTGCCAATGTTCAACGAAGCTCTGACTTTCGTAGAGCGCCTGGCCCAGGGCAAAAACAAGATTCTGTTCGTCGGCACCAAGCGTTCCGCTGGCAAGATCGTTGCTGAAGAAGCAGCACGTTGCGGTTCGCCGTACGTCGATCACCGCTGGTTGGGCGGCATGCTGACCAACTTCAAAACCATCCGTGCTTCCATCAAGCGTCTGCGTGACCTTGAAGTTCAAGCCGAAGACGGTACTTTCGCCAAGCTGACCAAGAAAGAAGCGCTGATGCGCACTCGTGACCTGGAAAAGCTGGATCGTTCCCTGGGTGGTATCAAGGACATGGGCGGTCTGCCAGACGCTCTGTTCGTTATCGACGTTGATCACGAGCGCATCGCGATCACCGAAGCCAACAAGCTGGGTATCCCGGTTATCGGCGTAGTCGATACCAACAGCAGCCCGGAAGGCGTTGACTACATCATCCCAGGCAACGATGACGCAATCCGCGCTATCCAGCTGTACATGGGTTCGATGGCTGACGCTGTTATCCGCGGTCGCAACAACGTTGCCGGCGGCACCGTAGAGTTCGCAGCTGAAGAAACTCAGGCTGCAGCTGAGTAATTGACGCCTTGGCGTTGACTCAGTAAGCAAAAAGGGGGCTTGGCCCCCTTTTTGCCACCTCGAAAACCATTTGTTGGCGCCCACCGCTCTATCTGTAACGTGCGGCAGCTAACAAGGGTGGTTGGGGAAGAATTGATCGCCCGTTCGATCGGGTGGAATGGTTGAAAACCTATCCAAGAGGATTTTGAAATGGCAGAGATTACTGCAGCGTTGGTCAAAGAACTGCGCGAGCGTACTGGCGAAGGCATGATGGACTGCAAAAAGGCCTTGACCAATGCTGGCGGCGACATCGAGAAAGCCATTGATGACATGCGTGCTTCGGGCGCCATCAAGGCTGCCAAGAAAGCCGGCAACGTTGCCGCTGAAGGCGCTATCGCCATCAAAGCTGACGACAAGGCAGCCGTGCTGCTGGAAGTCAACTCGCAGACCGACTTCCTGGCCCTGCAAGACGACTTCAAGAACTTCGTTGCTGCCAGCGTAGAAAAAGCTTTTGACGAAAAACTGACCGACGCAGCTCCGCTGATCGCCGCTCAGGAATCGGCTCGTGAAGCACTGGTTGCCAAAGTAGGCGAGAACGTCAACATTCGTCGCCTGGTACGCGTAGAGGGTGACGTTGTCGGCACCTACCTGCACGGTAACAAGATCGGTGTTGCTGTTGTTCTCAAGGGCGGCGATGTTCAGCTGGCCAAAGAGATCGCCATGCACGTGGCGGCAAGCAACCCTGAGTTCCTGCTGCCATCGCAGGTTTCGCCAGAAGCCATCGAGCGTGAGAAGGGTGTTTTCCTGACCCTGAACGAAGACAAGATGAAAGGCAAGCCAGCGGAAATCGTCGAGAAGATGATCGCCGGCCGTATCACCAAGTTCCTGGCCGAAGCCAGCCTGGTCGAGCAAGCTTTCGTCATGAATCCGGAAGTCACCGTAGGTGCCCTGGCCAAGAAAGCCGGCGCTGAAATCGTTTCCTTCACTTACTTCAAGGTAGGCGAAGGCATCGAGAAGCCAGTGGACAACTTCGCAGAAGAAGTTGCTGCCCAGCTGGCTGCCGCCAAGCAATAAGACGGTTTTTGACTGTCGCCCAGAAGAGGCTGCCCGCTTACGCGCGCAGCCTCTTTTCAGATGGGGCACCAATTTTTAATTGGTTTCCTTTTGGAACTGGCTTACAAAGCCATGTTCCGATGGCGCTGAAGCAGCGCCAAGCTAGAGTGAGCGCCAGCTGTAAACAGCTCGCAAAGAATTTTTAAAATACGCCGCAGGAGAGATTCGCAATGGCTCAGCAGGGCAGTGGTTATCAGGCTCGCTATAAACGCATTCTACTCAAGCTTAGCGGCGAGGCCCTGATGGGCTCGGAAGAGTTCGGGATCGACCCGAAAGTTCTGGATCGCATGGCATTGGAAGTTGGCCAGCTGGTCGGCATCGGTGTTCAGGTCGGTCTGGTTATCGGTGGTGGCAACCTGTTCCGCGGTGAAGCACTGAGCAAGGCTGGCATGGACCGGGTCACCGGCGACCATATGGGCATGCTGGCCACTGTGATGAACGCCCTGGCCATGCGCGACGCCCTTGAGCGCGCCAACATCTCGGCCATCGTGATGTCCGCTATTTCCATGGTTGGCGTGACCGATCACTACGATCGTCGCAAGGCCATGCGTCACTTGAACTCCAAGGACGTGGTAATTTTCGCGGCCGGTACCGGCAACCCGTTCTTTACGACGGATTCGGCTGCCTGCCTGCGTGCAATCGAAATCGATGCCGATGTCGTGCTCAAGGCGACCAAGGTCGATGGCGTCTACACCGCTGACCCGTTCAAAGACCCGCATGCCGAGAAGTTCGATCATCTGACCTACGATGAAGTGCTGGATCGCAAGCTGGGTGTGATGGATCTGACGGCCATTTGCCTGTGCCGCGACCACAAGATGCCGCTACGCGTATTTAACATGAACAAGCCCGGCGCCCTGCTGAACATCGTACATGGCGGCGCTGAAGGAACCCTGATCGAGGAAGGCCAACAATGATCAACGAAATCAAGAAAGACGCTCAAGAGCGCATGCAGAAGTCCGTGGAGTCGCTGGCGCACAACTTCGGCCGCATTCGTACCGGCCAGGCGCACCCGAGCATCCTCGAAGGCGTGATGGTGCCGTACTACGGCTCTGACACCCCGATCAAGCAAGTAGCCAACATCACCGTCAAAGACGCCCGTACCCTGCAAGTCGTTGCTTTCGAGCGCAACATGCTGGGTGCCGTCGACAAGGCGATCGGTAGCGCGGGTCTGAACCTGAACCCGACCAACCTTGGCGAGCTGCTGTTGATCTCCATGCCTGCCCTGACCGAAGAAACCCGCAAGGGCTTCACCAAGCAGGCTCGTGACGTCGCTGAAGATGCCCGTGTTGCCGTGCGCAACATCCGTCGTGATGCCAACAGCCAGCTCAAGGATCTGGTCAAGGAAAAAGAGATCAGCGAAGACGAAGAGCGTCGTGCGACTGGCGAGATCGACGATCTGACCAAGAAGTTCGTGGCTAAAATCGACGCGGATCTGGCGCAGAAAGAAAAAGACCTGATGGCCGTATAAGGGTCGCGTTTTCATGGATAAGACAAAGCAGACTGCACCTTCCGCGGTGCCGCGCCATGTCGCGATCATCATGGATGGTAACAATCGTTGGGCGAAAAAGCGCTTTATGCCGGGTGTCGCCGGGCATAAAGCGGGCGTGGATGCGGTACGTGCGGTCATTGAGGTTTGTGCCGACGCCAAGGTCGAAGTGCTGACCTTGTTCGCCTTTTCCAGCGAGAACTGGCAACGTCCGGCCGATGAGGTCAGCGCTTTGATGGATCTGTTCTTCAGGGCGCTACGTCGTGAGGCCAAGCGCCTCAACGACAACAACATCAGCCTGCGCATCATTGGTGACCGCTCGCGTTTTCATCCCGAGCTGCAGGCAGCCATGCGTGAAGCGGAAGCCATGACGGTTGGCGCCAATCGTTTTGTGCTGCAGATCGCCGCCAATTACGGCGGTCAGTGGGATATCGCGCAAGCTGCGCAACGACTGGCGCGAGAAGTTCAGGCCGGACACTTGCGTCCGGAAGACATCACACCTGATCTGCTGCAGACCTGTCTGGTCACAGGCGACCTGCCGTTGCCGGACCTGTGTATCCGTACCGGTGGTGAGCGCCGCATCAGCAACTTCCTGCTCTGGCAGCTGGCCTATGCCGAGTTGTATTTCTCCGACCTGTTCTGGCCGGACTTCAAACACGATGCCATGCGCAATGCGCTGGCCGATTTCGCTTCCCGCCAGCGCCGCTTCGGTAAAACGAGCGAGCAGGTCGAGGCTGGAGCCCGGGTTTAATGCTTAAACAACGCATCATCACCGCACTGATCCTGCTGCCGATTGCCCTGTGCGGGTTTTTCCTGCTTGAAGGTTCCGGTTTTGCGCTGTTCATCGGGCTGGTCGTAACCCTTGGTGCCTGGGAGTGGGCGCGTCTGGCGGGTTTCGCCGGTCAGGCGTTCCGCGTCGGCTATGCCGCCGCGGTCGCTTTGGCGCTGTTTCTCATGCACATCCTGCCCGGCCTCGCGCCTTGGGTGTTGGGCGCTTCGGTGCTGTGGTGGGCGGTGGCGACGTATCTGGTGCTGACTTACCCGCGTTCGAGCGAGCATTGGTCCAATGCGGCGACCAAATTGGTGATCGGTCTGTTGATTCTCCTGCCGGCCTGGCAAGGTCTGGTCGAAATCAAAAAGCATGAAACCGGCAACGGCAACCTGCTGATTTTGGCCGTGATGGTGCTGGTCTGGGGTGCCGATATCGGTGCGTACTTTTCCGGTCGGGCCTTCGGCAAGCGCAAGCTCGCACCACAGGTCAGTCCGGGCAAAAGCTGGGAAGGCGTGTACGGTGGTCTGGCGCTGAGCCTGGTGATTACCACAATCGTTGGTCTGGTACGCGACTGGACGGTGGCCGAGTTGCTCAAAGGGCTGATCGGCGCTGCGCTTATCGTGTTTATCTCGGTGGTGGGTGATCTCACTGAAAGCATGTTCAAGCGTCAATCCGGGATCAAGGACAGCAGCAACCTGCTTCCGGGTCACGGCGGCGTGCTGGATCGTATCGACAGCCTGACGGCGGCTATTCCGGTGTTTGCCGTGCTGCTGTGGATGGCGGCGCCATGAGTCGCGCGCAACAGATTACCGTTCTGGGCGCGACCGGCTCGATTGGCCTGAGTACGCTCGACGTCATTGCTCGCCATCCTGACCGTTATCAGGTCTTTGCCTTGACTGGCTTCACTCGCTTGAGTGAATTGCTGGCGTTATGCGTGCGGCATGTCCCGCGATTTGCTGTGGTGCCTGAGGTCGCTGCTGCCCGCACCTTGCAGGATGAATTGCGCGCGGCGGGGCTTTCGACCCGTGTTCTGGTGGGGGAGGAAGGTTTGTGTCAGGTCGCTTCCGATCCGGAAGTCGATACGGTCATGGCGGCCATCGTCGGTGCGGCGGGATTGCGCCCGACACTGGCAGCGGTCGAGGCTGGCAAGAAGATCCTCCTGGCCAATAAAGAAGCGCTGGTGATGTCCGGTGCGTTGTTTATGCAGGCGGTGCGCAACAGCGGTTCGGTGTTACTACCGATCGATAGCGAGCACAACGCGATTTTTCAGTGCATGCCGCTCGATTATGCCCGTGGCCTTGAGGCGGTCGGTGTACGGCGGATTTTGCTGACGGCCTCCGGTGGTCCGTTTCGACAGACGCCAATGGCTGAGCTGGCGCATGTTTCTCCCGATCAGGCGTGTGCTCACCCGAACTGGTCCATGGGGCGAAAAATCTCCGTTGACTCGGCCAGCATGATGAACAAGGGGCTTGAGTTGATCGAAGCCTGCTGGCTGTTCGATGCCAGGCCATCCCAGGTCGAAGTGGTGATTCACCCGCAAAGTGTGATCCATTCGCTGGTCGACTATGTCGATGGTTCTGTCCTGGCGCAGTTGGGGAATCCGGACATGCGCACGCCCATCGCCAATGCCCTGGCCTGGCCTGAGCGGATTGATTCGGGTGTGGCACCGCTGGATCTGTTCGCCATTGCGCGCCTGGATTTCCAGGCGCCCGATGAAGAGCGTTTCCCGTGCCTGCGTCTGGCCCGTCAGGCAGCCGAAGCGGGTAACAGCGCGCCGGCCATGCTCAATGCGGCGAACGAAGTGGCAGTGGCGGCATTTCTCGACGAACGGGTTCGTTACCCGGAAATCGCGAGTATCATCGAGGAAGTACTGAATCTGGAGCCCGTAGTGGCAGTGGATGATCTCGATGCAGTGTTCACGGCAGACGCGAAGGCGCGATTGCTGGCCGGACAATGGTTGAGCCGTCACGGGCGGTAAATGCTGCGGATAGTCGACCCAGGCAGCAGCGGATAGGAATGCGGAGAAAGTAGATGAGCGCGCTCTATATGATTGTCGGCACCCTGGTCGCTCTGGGTGTGCTGGTTACCTTCCACGAGTTCGGCCATTTTTGGGTCGCGCGTCGCTGTGGGGTCAAAGTGCTGCGCTTCTCCGTAGGCTTCGGCATGCCTTTGCTGCGCTGGCACGACAAGCAAGGTACCGAATTTGTCGTCGCGGCGATCCCGTTGGGCGGCTACGTCAAAATGCTCGACGAGCGCGAAGGTGAAGTACCGCTCGATCAGCTTGATCAATCGTTCAATCGCAAATCCGTACGTCAGCGCATTGCCATCGTAGCCGCAGGGCCGATAGCCAACTTCCTGCTGGCATTGGTGTTCTTCTGGGTATTGGCAATGCTCGGCAGCGAGCAGGTGCGTCCGGTTATCGGGGCTGTCGAGTCTGGCAGTATCGCGGCCAGGGCGGGATTGAGCCCCGGCCAGGAAATTGTGGCCATTGATGGCGAGGCGACTTCCGGCTGGGCAGCGGTGAATCTGCAACTGGTTCGTCGCCTGGGCGAAAGCGGTTCGTTGCAGATATTGGTTCGCGAGCAAGGCTCCACGGCCGATTCTCCTCGTGAACTTGCGCTGGATAAATGGCTCAAAGGGGCTGACGAGCCTGACCCTATCCATTCGTTGGGGATTCGTCCGTGGCGTCCGGCATTGCCGCCTGTCCTGGCCGAGCTCGATCCAAAGGGGCCGGCTCAGGCTGCCGGCCTGAAAACCGGTGACCGGTTGCTGGCGCTCGATGGTCGTACGCTGGATGACTGGCAGCAGGTCGTCGATACCGTCCGTATGCACCCTGATACCAAAATCATGCTGCGGGTTGAGCGCGACGGTGCTCAAATCGACGTCCCGGTGACGCTGGCCGCTCGCGGCGAGCGCAAGTCACCCAACGGATACCTGGGGGCGGGGGTGAAGGCTGTCGATTGGCCGCCGGAGATGATCCGCGAGGTCAGTTACGGGCCGTTGGCAGCGATTGGCGAGGGGGCTCGACGCACCTGGACCATGAGCGTGCTGACCCTCGATTCACTGAAGAAAATGTTGTTCGGTGAGCTCTCGGTAAAAAACTTGAGTGGACCGATAACCATTGCTAAAGTGGCGGGCGCTTCGGCCCAGTCGGGTGTTGCTGATTTCCTGAATTTCCTTGCTTATCTGAGTATTAGCTTGGGCGTTCTGAATTTGTTGCCCATTCCGGTACTGGATGGGGGGCATTTGTTGTTTTATCTGATTGAGTGGGCGCGTGGTCGTCCCTTGTCAGATCGGGTGCAAGGTTGGGGGATACAGATCGGTATCAGTTTGGTGGTCGGGGTGATGTTGCTTGCTCTGGTCAATGATCTGGGTCGACTGTAACGCTTCGCTGAATTGCGAATCTGCCGCATTTTGCGGCAGTTTGTTTATTGCCAGTTGGAATAAGAAAGGACTTCATGAAACGTCTGCTGCTAACTGCGGTTCTCACCGTATTGATGATCGCCGAAGTTCACGCTGAGTCCTTCACTATCTCTGATATTCGCGTCAATGGCCTCCAGCGGGTCTCCGCGGGTAGCGTCTTTGGTGCTTTGCCGTTGAACGTCGGTGAACAGGCGGATGATCGTCGCCTGGTGGAATCCACTCGTGCGTTGTTCAAAACCGGTTTCTTTCAAGATATCCAGCTGGGCCGTGATGGCAACGTCCTGGTCATCACTGTAGTCGAGCGCCCGTCGGTCGCCAGTATCGAGATTGAAGGCAACAAGGCGATCTCTACCGAAGACCTGATGAAAGGCCTCAAGCAATCCGGTCTGGCCGAAGGCGAGATCTTCCAGCGTGCCACCCTTGAAGGTGTGCGTAACGAACTGCAGCGCCAGTACGTCGCCCAGGGTCGCTACTCGGCTACCGTCGATACCGAAGTGGTGCCACAGCCGCGTAACCGCGTCGGCCTGAAGGTCAACATCAACGAAGGCACCGTTGCCGCTATCCAGCACATCAACGTGGTGGGTAACACGGTTTTCCCTGATGAAGACCTGATCGACCTGTTCGAACTCAAGACCACCAACTGGTTGTCGTTCTTCAAGAACGACGACAAGTACGCCCGTGAAAAACTGTCCGGTGACCTGGAGCGTCTGCGTTCCTACTACCTGGACCGTGGCTACATCAACATGGATATCGCTTCGACCCAGGTTTCCATTACCCCGGACAAGAAGCACGTCTACATCACCGTCAACGTCAACGAAGGCGAGAAGTACACCGTTCGTGACGTCAAGCTCAGCGGTGACCTGAAAGTCCCTGAAGACCAGGTCAAGTCCCTTCTGCTGGTGCAAAAAGGCCAGGTGTTCTCGCGCAAGCTGATGACCACCACCTCCGAACTGATCACCCGTCGCCTGGGTAACGAAGGTTATACCTTCGCCAACGTCAACGGCGTGCCTCAACCGCACGATGAAGATCACACCGTAGACATCCTGTTTGCAGTCGATCCGGGCAAGCGTGCTTACGTCAACCGCATCAACTTCCGTGGCAACACCAAGTCCGAAGACGAAGTGCTGCGTCGTGAAATGCGTCAGATGGAAGGCGGCTGGGCTTCGACCTACCTGATCGACCAATCCAAGACCCGTCTGGAACGACTTGGCTTCTTCAAGGAAGTCAACGTCGAGACCCCGGCCGTACCGGGTGTCGATGACCAGGTGGACGTCAACTACAGCGTTGAAGAACAAGCCTCCGGTTCGATTACCGCCAGTGTCGGTTTCGCCCAGAGTGCCGGTCTGATCCTCGGTGGTTCGATCACTCAGAACAACTTCCTGGGTACCGGTAACAAGGTCAGCGTCGGCTTGACCAAAAGCCAGTACCAGACGCGTTACAACTTTGGTTTTGTCGACCCCTACTGGACGGCTGATGGCGTGAGCCTGGGTTACAACGCCTTCTACCGCACCACCGACTACAACGACCTCGACGTCGATGTAGCGAGCTATGCCGTGGACAGCATGGGTGCTGGCGTGAGCGTCGGCTACCCGATCAGCGAGACTTCGCGTCTGACCTTCGGCCTGACTGCGCAAGAGGACAAGATCAAGACCGGTCAATACACCGTCGACGAGATTTTCGACTTCGTTAACCGTGAAGGCGATCAGTACCTGAACTTCAAGGCTTCGGCCGGCTGGTCCGAATCCACCCTGAACAAAGGCGTATTGGCGACCCGTGGTCATTCTCAAAGCTTGACCGCGGAAGTCACCGTGCCGGGTAGCGACCTGTCGTTCTTCAAGCTTGATTACCGTGGCCAGTTGTTCCAGCCACTGAGCGAAAACTACACCATGCGCCTGCACACCGAATTGGGTTATGGCGACGGTTACGGTTCGACCGACGGCTTGCCATTCTATGAAAACTACTATGCTGGTGGTTTCAACTCGGTTCGTGGCTTCAAGGACAGTACATTGGGTCCACGCAGTACTCCGAGCCGTGGCGTGGGCAGTACTGGCAACCCAGGCACTCTTGCTGACCCGGACCAGGATCCACTGCCGTTCGGTGGTAACGTCCTGATTCAAGGTGGTGCAGAGATTCTGTTCCCGCTACCGTTCGTCAAGGATCAACGATCCCTGCGTACCTCGGTATTCTGGGATGTGGGTAACGTATTCGACTCCAAGTGCGATCAGACGACCAATACCAACCCTGCGTCGAAGTCCAATACGCAGTGTAACGATGTCAGTCTGAGCAACCTGGCCAGTTCCGTCGGTGTAGGTGTGACATGGGTCACCGCGCTGGGTCCTCTGAGCTTTGCGTTGGCCATGCCAGTAAAAGAACCGGATAACGCTGAAACCCAGGTGTTCCAATTCTCTCTTGGCCAGACGTTCTAAGCGTCTGTCCAAAAATAACGACAATGGATTTTGTAGGAGTGCATCGTGCGTAAGTTGACTCAATTGGTTCTCCTGGCGACCGTACTGGTAGCAGGTCCGGCGTTCGCCGACATGAAAATTGCTGTTCTGAACTATCAGATGGCTTTGCTGGAGTCCGACGCGGCCAAGAAATACGCCGTGGATGCCGAGAAGAAGTTCGGTCCTCAGCTGACCAAGCTCAAGGCGCTGGAAACCAGCGCCAAGGGCATTCAGGACCGCCTGATGGCCGGTGGCGACAAAATGCAGCAGGGCGAGCGCGAGCGTCTGGAGCTTGAATTCAAGCAAAAGGCCCGTGACTTCCAGTTCCAGTCCAAGGAGCTGAACGAAGCCAAGGCCGTTGCCGACCGTGAAATGCTTAAGCAGCTCAAGCCGAAACTGGACAGCGCTGTGGAAGAAGTCATCAAGAAAGGTGCTTTTGACCTGGTCTTCGAGCGTGGCGCAGTGATTGATGTCAAGCCTCAGTACGACATCACTCGCCAGGTTATCGAGCGCATGAATCAGCTGAAGTAACCCATGACCGTGACCATTAAGCTCGGCCAGCTGGCCGAGTTCCTCGGCGCCACGCTACGTGGCGACCCCGAGAAAGCAATTACTGGGCTAGCCACCTTGCAGGAGGCTGGCCCAGCTCAGTTGAGCTTTCTCGCAAACCCCCAATACCGTAAGTACCTGGCAGGCAGTCAGGCAGCAGCCCTGTTGCTCAAAGCCGCTGACGCCGAAGGTCATTGCGGGGATGTGCTGGTGGTGCCGGATCCATACGCAGCCTACGCGCGTATTTCTCACCTGTTCGATCCCAAGCCCAAGGCCGTAGCCGGGATTCATCCGACGGCGGTGATCGCGGCGGATGCGGTTGTCGATCCAGCGGCGAGTATCGGCGCTTTTGTTGTGATCGAAAGCGGTGCGCAGGTTGCCGCCGGTACGACTGTCGGCGCGCATTGCTTCATTGGTGCTCGCAGCGTGGTGGGTGAGGGTGGCTGGCTCGCACCGCGTGTGACCTTGTATCACGACGTTCGCGTCGGCAAGCGGGTCGTCATTCAGTCCGGTGCGGTGCTTGGCGGCGAAGGCTTCGGCTTTGCCAATGAAAAAGGTATCTGGCAGAAAATCGCCCAGATCGGTGGTGTGCTGATCGGCGATGATGTTGAAATCGGCGTGAACACAGCTATAGATCGCGGTGCGTTGGCCGATACCATCATCGGTAACGGCGTGAAGCTCGATAACCAGATTCAGATTGCCCACAACGTTCAGGTAGGCGATCACACCGCCATGGCCGCGTGCGTCGGGATCTCCGGCAGCACCAAAATCGGCAAGCATTGCATGCTCGCCGGTGGCGTAGGCCTGGTGGGGCACATCGATATTTGTGACAACGTTTTCATTACCGGGATGACCATGGTGACCCACTCGATTACCGAGCCAGGGGCCTATTCTTCCGGTACGGCCATGCAGCCGGCAGCCGAGTGGCGCAAAAGCGCGGCACGCATTCGTCAGCTCGATGACATCGCGCGACGTCTGCGCCAGCTGGAAAAGCAAGTAGGGGAAGTGACCCCTGACGGTAATGCTTCATCAGATGGCTGATACCATTTCCATATCAAGTGTGCACAGCCGCTAGACTGCCTCCTTGATTTGCTAGAGGGGTGCGCGTCAGTCGCGCGCTCCCAATCTTTACATAGGCTTCCCCCCGAAATGATGGACATCAACGAGATTCGCGAATACCTGCCTCACCGTTACCCGTTCCTGCTGGTGGACCGGGTAGTGGAGCTGGATGTTGAAGGCAAGCGCATTCGTGCCTACAAGAATGTCAGCATCAACGAACCGTTCTTCAACGGTCACTTCCCTGCGCATCCAATCATGCCGGGCGTATTGATCATCGAGGCAATGGCTCAGGCTGCCGGGATCCTTGGTTTCAAAATGCTCGACGTGAAACCGGCCGACGGCACGCTCTATTACTTCGTCGGTTCCGACAAGCTGCGCTTCCGCCAGCCGGTATTGCCGGGCGATCAACTGATCCTTGAAGCCAAGTTCATCAGCTGCAAGCGTCAGATCTGGAAATTCGAATGCCAGGCTTCGGTCGATGGCAAGCCTGTCTGCTCGGCTGAAATCATCTGTGCGGAACGCAAACTATGAGTTTGATTGACCCTCGTGCAATCATCGATCCGACAGCCGTTCTGGCTGACGGCGTCGAGGTCGGCCCGTGGTCGATCGTCGGCGCAGGTGTGGAAATCGGCGAGGGGACAGTCATCGGGCCGCACGTGATTCTCAAGGGCCCGACCCGAATTGGTAAACACAATCGCATCTACCAGTTTTCCTCGGTGGGCGAAGACACACCTGACCTGAAGTACAAGGGCGAGGAAACCCGCCTGGTGATTGGTGATCACAACGTCATCCGTGAAGGCGTGACGATTCACCGTGGCACCATCCAGGACCGTTCGGAAACGACCCTGGGCGATCACAACCTGATCATGGCGTATGCCCACATCGGCCACGACAGTGTTATCGGCAACCACTGCATCCTGGTCAACAACACCGCACTGGCGGGCCATGTTCATGTGGAAGACTGGGCAATCCTTTCCGGTTTTACCCTGGTTCACCAGTATTGCCACATTGGTGCCCACAGCTTCTCAGGCATGGGTACGGCGATTGGCAAGGATGTTCCCGCGTACGTCACGGTGTTCGGCAACCCTGCCGAAGCCCGCAGCATGAACTTCGAAGGCATGCGTCGTCGCGGTTTCAGCGAAGATGCGATCCACGCGCTACGTCGTGCCTACAAGGTGGTGTACCGCCAGGGCCTGACCGTGGAACAGGCGCTCGTCGAACTGGCCGAGCCTTCTGCGCAGTTCCCGGAAGTAGCGGTGTTCCGCGACTCCATCCAGTCTTCGACCCGCGGCATCACCCGCTAATCATGGCCAATCTGCGTATTGCGCTGGTAGCGGGTGAGGCTTCCGGTGACATTCTGGGTGCGGGTCTCATGCGCGCGCTCAAGGCTCGTCACCCTGCTGTCGAGTTCATCGGTGTTGGTGGTCCGTTGATGCAGGCTGAAGGCCTGACCTCGTATTTCCCGATGGAGCGTCTGTCCGTCATGGGTCTGGTGGAAGTCCTGGGCCGCCTGCGCGAGTTGCTGGCGCGGCGCAAAAAACTGGTCGCCGACCTGATCGCCGCCAAGCCCGATGTGTTCATCGGTATCGATGCGCCGGACTTCAACCTCAACATCGAACTCAAGCTGCGCCAGGCCGGGATCAAGACCGTGCATTACGTCAGCCCGTCGGTCTGGGCCTGGCGGCAGAAACGCGTGTTGAAGATTCGCGAAGGCTGCGACCTGATGCTCACGCTGTTTCCGTTCGAAGCCAAATTCTACGAAGAAAAGGGCGTGCCGGTGCGGTTCGTCGGCCATACCCTGGCCGATGCCATTCCACTCCAGGCCGATCGCGCTGCTGCGCGGGCCGAACTCGGTTTGCCCGACGGGCCGCTGGTGGCATTGATGCCCGGCAGCCGTGGCGGTGAAGTTGGCCGGCTCGGTGCGTTGTTTCTCGATACGGCCCAACGCCTGCGGGCGTTGCGCCCGGGTGTGCGGTTTGTCATGCCTTGTGCCAGTGCGCAACGTCGCGCACAGCTTGAAGAACTGTTGGCCGGTCGCGATCTGCCGCTGACCCTGCTCGATGGGCAGTCTCATCTGGCCCTGGCAGCGTGCGATGCGGTGTTGATTGCCTCCGGTACCGCGACGCTTGAAGCGCTGCTGTACAAGCGGCCGATGGTGGTCGCCTATCGCCTGGCGCCGCTGACGTTCTGGATTCTCAAGCGCATGGTGAAAAGCCCCTACATTTCGTTGCCGAACCTGTTGGCCCAGCGTCTGTTGGTGCCCGAGTTATTGCAAGACGATGCCACGGTCGAAGCACTGGCCCAGACCTTGTCACCCTTGATCGAGGGTGGGGAAGAGCAGACCCGTGGTTTTGACGAGATTCACCGGACCCTGCGTCTGGATGCCTCCAACCGGGCTGCGGACGCAGTGCTGAACCTGATCGGCCAAGACAAATGAGTAAAACGAACATGCAGATGGGCCTGGATTTCACCTTGGTGGCTGAAGTCGAAGAGTTGGTTGCCGGCGTCGATGAAGTCGGTCGCGGCCCGCTCTGTGGCGCGGTGGTGACAGCGGCAGTGATCCTTGATCCGAGCCGCCCGATCCTCGGCCTGAACGACTCGAAGAAACTCACCGAAGCCCGCCGTGAAAAGCTCTACGACGAAATCTGCGAAAAAGCCCTGAGTTGGTGCATCGCTCGCGCTGAAGTCGAAGAAATCGACGAACTGAATATCCTGCACGCCACCATGCTGGCCATGCAGCGCGCGGTCGCGGGGCTGCACGTTCAGCCGAAGCTGGCGATGATCGACGGCAACCGTTGCCCGAAACTGCCGATGCGCTCCGAAGCCGTGGTCAAGGGCGATAGCAAGGTCCCCGCCATCGCCGCCGCATCGATTTTGGCCAAGGTCAGCCGTGATCGCGAAATGGCCGCCTTCGAATTGATCTACCCGGGCTACGGTATCGGCGGTCACAAAGGCTACCCGACCCCCGTTCATCTGGAAGCACTGGCACGGCTTGGGCCGACCCCGATTCACCGGCGCTCGTTTGCCCCGGTGCGTCTGGCGTATGAGGCGCTAGAGAGCGTCGTAGAGAGTTAGTCGCAAGGCTGATTTTTTTTACCAAGGCCCGGTACAATCCGGCTCTTTAAAGCGTCACGAGCGCAGGTAAGACAAGGCGAACGGCAGCGAGAAAGCGGAGTTGACTTTAGTCAATGAGCATTTCTAGCTGCCGTTCAACGCAGTATTACCAAGTGAAGTAGCTTTAAAGCGCCGGATTTCCGGGCTTTGTTGTTTTCATGAATATACGCAGGATCACTATGCCGGCTTCATTCGTTCACCTACGCCTGCACACTGAATATTCCCTGGTCGACGGTCTGGTGCGGATCAAACCGCTGGTCAAGACCCTGGTCGGCATGAACATGCCTGCCGTAGCGGTCACCGACCAGAACAACATGTGTTCCCTGGTCAAATTCTACAAAAACGCCATGGGTGCCGGGATCAAGCCGATCTGCGGCGCTGACCTGTGGCTGTCGAACAAGGATCCGGACAACCCGCTGAGCCGGATCAGCCTGCTGGTGATGAACGCCGAAGGCTATCGCAACCTTACCGAACTGATTTCCCGCGGTTTCATCGACGGTCAGCGCAATGGCGCGGTCATCATCGAGCGCGAGTGGGTGGCTGAAGCCAACTCGGGCTTGATCATGCTGTCGGCGGCCAAAGAAGGCGAGATCGGCCAGGCCATGCTCAGCGGCAACCCCGCCGAGGCCGAAACCCTGGCGCGGGAATGGATGGAAGTGTTTCCGGATCGTTTCTATCTGGAAATTCAGCGCACCAACCGGCCCAACGATGAAGAACAATTGCACGGCGCCGTGGCCCTGGCCGAGAAGCTCGGTGCGCCGCTGGTGGCGACCAATGATGTGCGCTTCATCAAGCAGGAAGACTTCGCCGCCCACGAAACCCGCGTTTGCATCGGTGAGGGCCGCGCCCTCGACGATCCGCGGCGTTCGAAGAATTACAGTGATCAGCAGTACCTCAAAAGCGCCGAGGAAATGGCCGAGCTGTTCAGCGACATTCCCGAGGCGCTGGAAAACACCGTCGAGATCGCCAAGCGCTGCAACATCGAAGTGAAGCTGGGCACGCACTTTCTGCCCAACTTCCCGATTCCCGATGGCATGACCATCGACGAGTACTTCCGCAAGGTGTCCTTCGACGGCCTGGAAGAGCGCCTTAGTGTTCTGCTGCCCAAAGACACCACCGAAGACTACGAGGCCAAGCGTCAGGTCTATGTCGACCGGCTGAATTTCGAGCTGGATATCATCATCCAGATGGGGTTCCCCGGTTACTTCCTGATCGTGATGGACTTTATCCAGTGGGCCAAGAGCAACGGTGTACCCGTGGGCCCTGGCCGTGGATCGGGTGCCGGATCGCTGGTGGCCTACGTACAGAAGATCACCGACCTCGATCCGCTGGAATATGACCTGCTGTTCGAACGATTCCTCAACCCGGAACGGGTATCCATGCCCGATTTCGACGTCGACTTCTGCATGGACGGTCGTGACCGGGTAATCGACTACGTAGCCGAGAAGTATGGCCGTAACGCGGTAAGCCAGATCATCACCTTCGGTTCCATGGCGGCGAAGGCTGTGGTCCGCGACGTGGCGCGGGTGCAGGGCAAGTCCTACGGCCTGGCGGATCGGCTGTCGAAGATGATTCCGTTCGAAGTCGGCATGACCCTGGAAAAAGCCTACGAGCAGGAAGAGATCCTGCGCGACTTCATCAAGGTCGATGAGGAGGCCGCGGAAATCTGGGAGATGGCCCGCAAGCTCGAGGGCGTTGTGCGTAACGTCGGCAAGCACGCCGGTGGTGTGGTGATCGCGCCGACCAAGCTGACCGACTTCTCGCCAATCTATTGCGACGAGGCGGGTGACGGCCTGGTAACCCAGTTCGACAAGGACGACGTCGAGGCGGCCGGCCTGGTGAAGTTCGACTTCCTTGGCCTGCGGACCTTGACGATCATCGACTGGGCGCTGAAAACCATCAACCGCGACCGCGCCAAGGTCAACGAACCGCCGCTGGATATCGCATTCATCCCGCTGGATGACAAGCCGACCTACACCTTGCTGCAAAAAGCCGAAACCACGGCGGTGTTCCAGCTTGAATCCCGGGGCATGAAGGAGCTGATCAAAAAGCTCAAGCCCGACTGCCTGGAAGACTTGATCGCACTGGTGGCTCTGTTCCGTCCGGGCCCGCTGCAATCGGGCATGGTGGACGACTTCATCAACCGTAAGCACGGTCGCGCCGAGCTGGCGTATCCGCACTCGGACTACCAGTACGAAGGCCTCAAGCCGGTACTGGCACCGACTTACGGCATCATCCTGTATCAGGAACAGGTGATGCAGATTGCCCAGGTCATGGCCGGTTACACCCTCGGTGGTGCGGACATGCTGCGTCGAGCCATGGGTAAGAAAAAACCCGAGGAAATGGCCAAGCAGCGCGGTGGCTTCATTGAGGGTTGCGCCACCAACAATATCGATGCGGACCTCGCCGGTAACATCTTCGATCTGGTGGAAAAGTTCGCCGGTTACGGCTTCAACAAATCCCACTCCGCCGCCTATGGCCTGGTGTCGTACCAGACCGCATGGCTGAAGGCGCACTACCCGGCGCCGTTCATGGCCGCGGTACTCTCGGCGGATATGCACAACACCGACAAGGTCGTGACCTTGATCGAAGAAGTGCGGACCATGAAGCTGCGTCTCGACGCGCCGGACGTAAACACCTCCGAATTCAAGTTCACGGTGAACGACGAAGGCCGGATCATTTACGGCCTCGGTGCAATCAAGGGCGTGGGTGAGGGCCCGGTCGAGGCGATCACCGAAGCGCGCCTGGCCGGTCCGTTCAAGGATCTGTTCGATTTCTGCGCACGGGTCGACCTCAAGCGTATCAACAAGCGCACCCTCGACGGTTTGATCCGCAGCGGTGCCCTGGATCGCCTCGGGCCGTATTTCCACGATGAGCAGAAGGCCTACCAGGCCAACATCGACCGCAATCGCGCGGTGCTGCTGACGGCCATGGAAGAGGCGATCAAGGCGGCCGAACAGACCGCACGCACCCAGGACAGCGGTCACTCCGACCTGTTTGGCGGTCTGTTTGTCGAAGAAGACGCTGACGTCTACGCCAATCACCGCAAGGCCAAGGAGTTGACCCTCAAGGAGCGCCTGAAAGGGGAGAAAGATACCCTCGGCCTGTACCTGACCGGTCACCCGATTGACGAATACGAAGGTGAAATCCGTCGCTTCGCCCGCCAGCGCATCATCGACCTGAAACCGGCGCGTGATACCCAGACCGTCGCTGGGATGATCATCGCCTTGCGGGTGATGAAGAACAAAAAGGGCGACAAGATGGGGTTCATCACCCTCGATGACCGCTCCGGGCGGATCGAGGCCTCGCTGTTTTCCGAGGCGTTCCATTCCGCGCAGTCGCTGTTGCAGACCGACGCGATGGTGGTGGTCGAGGGCGAGGTCAGCAACGACGACTTCTCCGGTGGCCTGAAGTTGCGGGTCAAGCGGGTGATGAGCATGGAGGATGCGCGCACCAATCTGGCCGAAAGCCTGCGCCTGAAGTTGCATGCCAAGGACCTCAAGGGCGATCAGCTACGCTGGCTGGGTGAACTGTTGAAGCGTCACCGCGGTGCATGCCCGATAACCATGGACTACACCAGTCCCGATGCGAAGGCCTTGTTGCAGTTCGGCGAAGGCTGGCGAATCGATCCGGCGGATGCGTTGATTCAAGCCTTGCGTGACCAGTTCGGGCGAGACAACGTCTTCCTCCAATACCGTTGACCGGCAGGTGATATCAGAACGCCTGCCCGCAACCTGAGTTTTTAATCTCGACCTCAACGCGCCTGTCCCTTAAGGTAGGGCGCGAATAGACAACCGGCCGGCCCAAGATCCCTTGGGACTCGACCCAAGACGGACGCCTATGAACCCGAATTTTCTAGATTTCGAACAGCCGATCGCCGACCTGCAAGCCAAGATCGAAGAGTTGCGCTTGGTCGGTAATGACAATTCGCTGAATATCGGCGATGAGATCTCCCGCCTGCAGGACAAGAGCAAAACGCTGACCGAAGACATCTTCGGCAAGCTGACCAGCTGGCAGATCGCACGTCTGGCGCGTCACCCGAAACGTCCGTATACCCTGGACTACATCGAACACATCTTCACCGAGTTCGACGAACTGCACGGTGACCGTCACTTCTCCGATGACGCTGCGATCGTTGGCGGTATTGCCCGTCTGGATGATCAGCCAGTGATGATCATCGGTCACCAGAAAGGCCGTGAAGTGCGCGAGAAGGTTCGCCGCAACTTCGGTATGCCGCGTCCGGAAGGCTACCGCAAGGCTTGCCGCCTGATGGAAATGGCCGAACGTTTCAAAATGCCGATCCTGACCTTCATCGACACCCCAGGCGCTTACCCTGGCATCGACGCTGAAGAGCGCAACCAGAGCGAAGCGATTGCCTGGAACCTGCGAGTGATGGCCCGCCTGAAAACCCCAATCATAGCCACCGTGATCGGTGAGGGTGGTTCCGGTGGTGCACTGGCGATCGGTGTCTGCGACCAGTTGAACATGCTGCAATACTCGACCTACGCGGTGATTTCGCCGGAAGGTTGTGCTTCGATTCTGTGGAAAACCGCCGAGAAAGCACCGGATGCCGCAGAAGCGATGGGCATCACCGCCGAGCGCCTCAAGGGCCTGGGCATCGTGGACAAGGTGATTGGCGAGCCATTGGGTGGCGCGCATCGTAACCCGGCCGCTGCCGCTGCATCGATCCGCGCCGAGCTCAGCTCGCAACTGGCGATGCTGAAGAAGTTCGATAACGACGCGCTGCTGACCCGTCGTTATGAGCGTCTGATGAGCTACGGTCTCTGATCTGACCTCGGCTTGAATGTGGGAGCGGGCTTGCTCGCGAAAGCGGTATAACAGTCAACTGATGTGTTGAATGTTTAGCCGCCTTCGCGAGCAAGTCGGGACGCCGAACCGCCGCTCCCACATTTGATTTGTGCAAAGGGAAAGATATGGATCGGCCCGCGATTGATTTGCCTTCCAGGCTTTTGCTGAATCTGAAACCATGGCGCAATGCTGCGACCTGGCGCATCGCCTTCTCCGGGGGCCTGGACTCCACCGTCCTGCTGCACCTACTTGCACACCTGGCAAAAACCGAATCCCTGCCGGCGCTGAGTGCCATCCATGTTCATCACGGCCTTCAAGCTGTGGCCGATGCGTGGCCGGAACATTGTCGTGCTGTGTGCGCTGCGCTGGGCGTGCCGCTGCAAGTGGTTCACGTGCAGGTGCAACCGGGTGCCAGCCTTGAGCGTGCGGCTCGGGATGCGCGGTATCACGCCTTCACTGAAACCGTTCAGGCCAACGAAGTGCTGCTGACGGCCCAGCATCGCGACGATCAGGCGGAAACCCTGTTGTTTCGCTTGTTGCGCGGAGCTGGCGTGCGCGGATTGTCCGGGATGCCGCGTCAGCGCCCGTTGGGCAAGGGGTATTTGCTGCGGCCATTGCTTGATGTGACGCGGGCTGAACTGGAGGCTTATGCCAGTGCGCATGGCTTGAGCTGGATCGAAGATCCCTCGAACCAGGATCGGCAGTACTCGCGCAATTACCTTAGGCATCAAGTCTTGCCCGTGCTGATCCAGCGCTGGCCACAAGCGGTGACGACCATGGCCCGCAGCGCGGCGCATTTGACTGAAGCGCAGGGGTTGCTCGAAGAGCTGGCGGACATGGATTTGCGTGAGGCCAGCTCTGCCAGTGAATTCGCCTGGCTGGGATTGCGATCTCTTGAACTGGCGCCCCTTGCGCAACTGTCTGATGCCCGGCAGCGCAATGCCTTGAGTCATTGGCTCGAACCGCTGACCCGCCTGCCGGACACTGACCATTGGTCGGGTTGGGAGGATTTGCGCGACGCCACCGGCGATGCCTGCCCGGTGTGGCGGCTGGCCGATGGCGAACTGCATCGGGCGGGCGGGCGGATCTGGTGGCTGTCCGGCCACTGGTTGCGGCCTCTGCCCGTCGCCGGGGCGTGGCTGGCCCCGGCTTCTGCGCTGGCTATTCCGGGCAACGGCATGCTTTCGCTCACCGGGCAAATCCCTGATGGCCCGCTGCAGATCCGCTATCGTGAAGGGGGAGAGGTCATGGCATTGCCAGGCCGCGGCCATCGGGACCTGAAACGTTTGCTCAATGAAAGCGCTGTACCGTCCTTCGTACGCGGCAGATTGCCGCTGCTCTACAAAGACGGGCAACTGCTGGCGGTAGCGAACCTCAAGGGGCTCGATGGTGGTGCGCTCGGCGACTGGCATTTGCATTGGCAGCCACTGAACGAAGATCAAGGTTTGAGCTGAAAGGGGCTTTCCGGTAGACTACGCTCCCTTCTTGATACAACTTCTGTGGATTCGCCTGAATTGCAGGAGTTGCCGATTACCAAGCAGTCTTTGCTGGGCGATTCCAAAAAATGTGTAGCGAGCAACGAACCGGTGTTTCATTTTCCGGTCTGTCCCAACGCGGCGGTTTTTTTGAAAGGTGCACTGTGATTAATGCAGGTGATCGGGGGCTTCGGCCTTCCTTCGCTTTCCCCGGCGGCTCGGACCGCTTTAACGCAGACTTCTAGGGTTTTTCATGACGCGCTACATATTCGTCACGGGCGGTGTTGTTTCTTCATTGGGGAAAGGCATTGCATCGGCATCATTGGCGGCCATCCTGGAGGCGCGGGGACTTAAGGTCACCATGCTGAAGCTGGACCCGTACATCAACGTCGACCCGGGCACCATGAGCCCGTTCCAGCACGGTGAAGTGTTCGTCACCCACGACGGCGCCGAAACCGACCTGGACCTGGGCCACTACGAGCGGTTCATCCGCACGACCATGACCCAGAACAACAACTTCACCACCGGCCGTGTCTACGAACACGTCCTGCGCAAGGAGCGCCGTGGTGACTACCTGGGTGCAACCATCCAGGTGATCCCGCACATCACCGACGAAATCAAGCGCCGCATCATCAAGGGTGCCGGCGACGCTGACGTGGCAATGG
This sequence comes from Pseudomonas sp. GL_091, assembly GCF_057837725.1. Taxonomy (NCBI): domain Bacteria; kingdom Pseudomonadati; phylum Pseudomonadota; class Gammaproteobacteria; order Pseudomonadales; family Pseudomonadaceae; genus Pseudomonas; species Pseudomonas sp. GL_091. The sequence goes on from NZ_CM174451.1 coordinate 1,300,653, forward strand.
TCGAGATCGGTGGCACCGTGGGTGACATCGAGTCGCAACCGTTCCTCGAGGCGATCCGCCAACTGCGTTTCGAAGTCGGCGCCAAGCGCGCGATGCTGATGCACCTGACACTGGTGCCGTACATCGCTACTGCCGGCGAAACCAAGACCAAGCCAACCCAGCACTCGGTGAAGGAACTGCGTTCCATCGGCCTGCAACCAGACGTGTTGGTCTGCCGCTCCGACCACCCGATCGATGTGTCGTCGCGTCGCAAGATCGCGCAGTTCACCAACGTTGAAGAACGTGCGGTGATCGCGCTGGAAGACGCCGATACCATCTACAAGATCCCGGGCATCCTGCACTCCCAGGGCCTGGACGATTTCGTCGTCGAGCGTTTCGGCCTGCAATGCGGCGGTGCCGATCTGTCCGAGTGGGAAGCCGTGGTCGACGCCAAGCTCAACCCTGAACACGAAGTCACCATCGCCATGGTCGGCAAGTACATGGAGTTGCTGGACGCCTACAAGTCGCTGATCGAAGCGATGAGTCACGCCGGCATCAGCAACCGTACCAAGGTCAACCTGCGCTACATCGATTCCGAAGACATCGAGAACCAGGGCACCGCGCTGCTGGAAGGCGTCGACGCGATCCTGGTGCCTGGCGGCTTCGGTCTGCGTGGCGTTGAAGGCAAGATCACTGCCGTTCAATACGCTCGCGAAAACAAGGTTCCGTACCTGGGTATCTGCCTGGGCATGCAAGTGGCCGTTATCGAGTTCGCACGTAACGTGATGGGCTGGAAAGACGCCAACTCCACCGAGTTCGATCGTGCAAGCGGTCACCCGGTCGTGGGCCTGATCACCGAGTGGGAAGATGCCACTGGCGCTGTCGAAACCCGTACCGAAACCTCCGATCTGGGCGGCACCATGCGCCTGGGCGCGCAGGATTGCCTGCTGGAGCCGGGTTCCCTGGTACACGGTTGCTACGGCAAGGACGTGATTGTCGAGCGTCATCGTCATCGCTACGAAGTGAACAACAACCTGCTGCCGCAAATCATGGAAGCCGGTTTGAAAATCTCCGGTCGTTCCGGTGATGGCGCACTGGTTGAAGTGGTTGAAGCTCCGGATCACCCATGGTTCGTCGCTTGCCAGTTCCACCCTGAGTTCACCTCGACGCCGCGTGACGGTCATCCGCTGTTCAGCGGTTTCGTCAAGGCAGCGTTGGTTCAACACCAGAAGAAGGCGTAACCCCGATGGCACAGAAGATCATCCGCGTCGGCGACATCGAGATTGCCAACGACAAACCCATGGTGCTGTTCGGCGGCATGAACGTGCTGGAAAGTCGTGACATGGCCATGCAGGTTTGCGAAGAGTATGTGAAGGTCACCGAAAAGCTCGGTATCCCTTACGTGTTCAAGGCCAGTTTCGACAAGGCCAACCGGTCTTCTGTGACCTCCTATCGTGGTCCTGGCCTGGAAGAAGGCATGCGCATCTTCCAGGACATCAAGCAAGCCTTTGGCGTGCCGATCATCACCGACGTCCACGAGCCTGATCAGGCCGAGGTCGTCGCTGAAGTCTGCGACATCATCCAGTTGCCAGCCTTCCTGTCGCGCCAGACCGACCTCGTGGTCGCGATGGCCAAAACGGGCGCCGTGATCAACATCAAGAAAGCCCAGTTCCTTGCCCCTCAGGAAATGAAGCACATCCTGAACAAGTGCGTGGAAGCGGGTAACGATCAGTTGATCCTCTGCGAGCGTGGTTCGAGCTTCGGCTACAACAATCTGGTCGTCGACATGCTTGGCTTCGGCATCATGAAGCAGTTCGAATACCCGGTGTTCTTCGACGTGACCCACGCGCTGCAAATGCCTGGTGGTCGTTCCGACTCCGCCGGCGGTCGCCGCGCCCAGGTCCTCGATCTGGCAAAAGCCGGCATGAGCCAGTCCCTGGCTGGCTTGTTCCTCGAAGCTCACCCGGATCCGGACAACGCCAAATGCGACGGTCCTTGCGCTTTGCGCCTGGACAAACTGGAGCCATTCCTGGCCCAGCTCAAGGCTTTGGACGAACTGGTGAAGAGTTTTCCGACGGTAGAAACCGCGTAATCCTCAATTCTCCGGTAAAGTACCGCACGATTTAACGCTCAGGCCCTCAGGCCTGAGCCTTGTCGTCTGCAAGACTGCCCGCTGCACCTCACTTGCCGACGATCAAAGATTTCCTACAGCTGCGTCGTTTTCGTCAACTTTGGAGTGTTTACAACAATGGCTAAAATCGTCGACATCAAAGGTCGTGAAGTTCTCGACTCCCGTGGCAATCCCACCGTGGAAGCGGATGTGCTTCTCGACAACGGCATCATCGGCAGTGCCTGCGCGCCGTCCGGTGCTTCCACTGGCTCGCGTGAAGCGCTCGAGCTGCGTGATGGCGACAAGAGCCGTTACCTGGGCAAGGGCGTTCTGAAGGCCGTAGGCAACATCAACGGTCCGATCCGCGACCTGTTGAAAGGCATGGACCCAAGCGACCAGAAAGCGCTCGACCTGGCAATGATCAAGCTCGACGGTACTGAAAACAAAGGTTCCCTGGGCGCCAACGCGATCCTCGCCGTTTCCCTGGCCGCGGCCAAGGCGGCAGCACAGGACCAGGACCTGCCGCTGTACGCTCACATCGCCAACCTGAACGGCACCCCGGGTGTCTACTCGATGCCGGTTCCGATGATGAACATCATCAACGGTGGCGAGCACGCCGATAACAACGTCGACATCCAGGAGTTCATGGTTCAGCCGGTTGGCGCCAAGTCTTTCTCGGAAGGTCTGCGCATGGGCACCGAGATTTTCCACCACCTCAAGGCTGTACTGAAGGCCCGTGGCCTGAGCACTGCCGTCGGCGACGAAGGTGGTTTCGCACCGAACCTGGCGTCCAACGAAGATGCACTGAAAGTGATCTCCGAAGCCGTGGCCAACGCCGGTTACAAGCTGGGCACCGACGTGACCCTGGCCTTGGACTGCGCAGCCAGCGAATTCTACGAAGACGGCAAGTACAACCTGTCCGGCGAAGGCCAGGTGTTCACCGCCGAAGGTTTCGCTGATTACCTGAAAGGTCTGACCGAGCGTTATCCGATCATCTCCATCGAAGATGGCCTGGACGAGTCCGACTGGGCTGGCTGGAAAATCCTCACCGACAAGATCGGCGAGAAGACCCAGCTGGTAGGCGACGACCTGTTCGTGACCAACACCAAGATCCTGAAAGAAGGCATAGACAAGAAGATCGCCAACTCGATTCTGATCAAGTTCAACCAGATCGGCACCCTGACCGAAACCCTGGAAGCCATCCAGATGGCCAAGGCTGCTGGTTACACTGCCGTGATCTCGCACCGCTCCGGCGAAACCGAAGATTCGACCATTGCCGACCTGGCCGTGGGCACCTCGGCTGGCCAGATCAAGACCGGCTCCCTGTGCCGTTCCGACCGCGTTTCCAAGTACAACCAACTGCTGCGTATCGAAGAGCAGTTGAACGGCAAAGCCAAGTACAACGGTCGCAGCGAGTTCCGCGGTTAAGCGGTAACTGGTAAAAAGACACCGGATTGTGTCGAAAAAATCGCTACAGCGACGTTTTTGCCACTAATCTGATGCCTTATATGCACAAGCCTGGTTCTTCCAGGCTTCGTGCTATCAGAAGCTTCACGTTTTGGCATGGCTGTCTTTTTTCACTGGATACCTGATATTCGATGCGCAGTCCCAATTGGTTGTTCCTCGTCTTGCTCCTGCTGCTGGCTGGCCTGCAGTACCGCCTGTGGGTGGGTAATGGCAGCCTGGCGCAAGTGGCCGAGTTGACTCAGCAGATTGCCGATCAGCAAGCTGAGAACCAGGCGTTGCTGGAGCGCAACCGGGTGATGGACGCCGAAGTCAGTGAGTTGAAAAAGGGCATGGAGACCGTCGAAGAACGGGCTCGTCATGAGTTGGGCATGGTCAAGGATGGTGAAACCCTTTACCAGTTGGCCCAATGATTAATTCGTTACCGGCCTTCTGGGCCGTGATTCCTGCCGCGGGCGTCGGTGCCCGTATGGCCGCGGACCGTCCCAAGCAGTACCTGCAATTGGGTGGGCGCACTATTCTCGAACACAGCCTTGGCTGTTTCCTTGATCATCCATGCCTGAAAGGCTTGGTGGTCAGTCTTGCTGTTGATGATCCTTATTGGCCGAACCTGGCGTGTGCCAGTGATCCGCGTATTGCCCGGGTCGAGGGCGGCGCCGAACGTTCCGGGTCGGTGCTCAATGCGTTGCTGCACTTGCATGCGCAGGGTGCCGACGATGAGGATTGGGTACTGGTTCACGATGCCGCACGGCCGAACCTCAGTCGTGACGATCTGGACAAGCTGCTGGCTGAGCTGGCTGACGATCCTGTCGGCGGACTGCTGGCGGTTCCGGCGCGGGATACGCTCAAGCGGGTCGACAAGCGCGGTCGTGTGGTCGAAACCGTGGATCGCAGCGTGATTTGGCAGGCCTACACGCCGCAGATGTTTCGCCTTGGGGCGTTGCATCGAGCACTGGCTGACAGTCTGGTGGCCGATGCCGTTATTACCGACGAAGCTTCGGCCATGGAGTGGGCCGGTTCGGCGCCACGCCTGATCGAAGGGCGGTCCGACAACCTCAAGGTCACGCGTCCCGAAGACCTTGAATGGTTGAGACAGCGTTGGGCCAATCGTCACTAAAAGATCTTAAATCCTGTACTCCGGCCTTTGAGCCAACCCTTCCTTCAAAAAATCCACCAACTTGCGCACCTTCGGCGACAGATGCCGCTGCTGCGGATACAGCGCCCAAACGGCGGTATTCGGTGGTTGGTGCGCTTCCAGCAACGAAATCAATGCGCCGCTGTTCAAATGTTCCAACACGTAATAGTCCGGCAACTGACACAACCCCACGCCTTGTAGCGCGGCATCCAGTACGGCTTGCCCACTGTTGCAGCGCCAGTTTCCCTGCACCCTTTGCGAAAACTCCCTCCCATTTTGTTCCAGTTGCCAGAGGTCCGAACTGCCGATAAGGCAGTTGTGGCGGCTCAGCTCCGACAGGCTGTGCGGGCGACCGTAGCGTTCAAGGTAGGAAGGTGATGCACAGAGAAACATACGCCGCGGCGCGAGGCGGGTGGCGACCAGCCGTGAATCCTGCAAGCGCCCGAGGCGAATCGCCAGGTCAAGGCCTTCGTGCACCAGGTCAAGCTGGCGATTGGTCAGTTCGATGTCGATCCGCAGTTGCGGATACAGCCCCATGAAGCGGGTCACCAGCGGCACGATGAAGCGCTCGCCGTAAGCCACGGCGCAGGTCATGCGCAGCATGCCCTTGGGTTCGCTGGTCAGGTCGCCCACCGCGCGCAACGCCTCTTCGCGGCCATCCTGCAAACGCTGGCAATGTTGCAGGAAGGTTTGCCCGGCCTCGGTCAGCGTGACCCGGCGGGTACTGCGGTAGAGCAGGCGAGTTTGCAGGCGTTCTTCGAGGCGTACGATTTGTCGACTGATATGGGAGGAAGAAACCCCCAGGCGTTGCGCAGCAGCGGTGAACTGGCTGCATTCGGCAACGGCGACAAACTCGTCGATCCCTTCCCAGCGATTTTCGGACATCAATGATTATCCCTGTGCGGCAATAATATTTTGCATTTGCATCGATTATTCATCGTTGAGCCATGTATTACACTCACTGTCTCGTTTTAATTCACTGGAGAGTCACCATGATCAAGTCGCGCGCCGCCGTTGCCTTCGAGGCCAAGAAGCCCCTCGAAATCGTTGAAGTCGATGTCGCCATGCCCAAGGCCGGCGAAGTATTGCTGCGCGTGGTGGCCTCCGGTGTTTGCCATACCGATGCTTACACCCTGTCCGGCGCTGATCCGGAAGGCATCTTCCCGTCTATCCTCGGCCATGAAGGTGGTGCGATCGTGGAAGCGATTGGCGAGGGCGTGACCTCCGTTGCGGTGGGCGACCATGTGATCCCGCTGTACACCCCGGAATGCCGCCAATGCAAATTCTGCCTGTCGGGTAAAACCAACCTGTGTCAGGCGATTCGCGCGACCCAAGGCAAAGGCCTGATGCCGGACGGCACCTCGCGTTTTTCCTACAAGGGCCAGCCGATTTTCCACTACATGGGCACTTCCACGTTCTCCGAGTACACCGTGCTTCCGGAAATCTCCGTGGCCAAGATTGCTAAAGAAGCGCCACTGGAAAAAGTCTGCCTGCTGGGCTGCGGTGTCACCACCGGCATCGGCGCGGTACTCAACACGGCCAAAGTGAAACCGGGTGATACCGTGGCCATTTTCGGCCTCGGCGGCATCGGTCTGTCGGCCGTTATCGGCGCCGTAAAAGCCAAGGCCGCGCGGATCATCGCCATCGACATCAACCCGGCGAAATTCGAGATCGCCAAACAGCTGGGCGCAACCGACTGCGTGAACCCGAAAGACTTCGATCGTCCGATCCAGGAAGTCATCGTCGACATGACCGATGGCGGCGTCGATTTTTCCTTCGAGTGCATCGGCAACGTGCAACTGATGCGCGCTGCGCTGGAGTGCTGCCACAAGGGCTGGGGCGAGTCGGTCATCATCGGTGTTGCCGGTGCCGGTCAGGAAATCTCGACCCGTCCGTTCCAGTTGGTCACTGGCCGCGTCTGGCGGGGTTCGGCGTTCGGCGGCGTGCGCGGTCGTACCGAGTTGCCAAGCTATGTGGAAATGGCTGAGACCGGTGAGATTCCGCTGGATACCTTCATCACCCACACCATGGGCCTGGAAGATATCAACAAGGCGTTTGACCTGATGCATGAAGGAAAAAGCATCCGCTCCGTCATTCATTTCTGAGGTCTGTCATGAGCCTGGAAAATATCTCCTGCCAGAAAAGTTTTGGCGGCTGGCACAAACGCTATCGCCATCGCTCGGAAGTGCTCGGCTGCGACATGGTGTTCGCCGTCTACCTGCCACCGCAGGCGGAGCAGGGCGGGAAGCTGCCGGTGTTGTACTGGTTGTCCGGCCTGACCTGCACCGACGAGAACTTCATGCAAAAGGCCGGCGCCATGCGCATGGCCGCCGAGTTGGGGCTGATCATCGTCGCACCGGACACCAGCCCTCGCGGGCCTGATGTGCCGGGCGATCCGGATGGCGCCTGGGACTTCGGCCTCGGCGCCGGGTTTTACCTGAATGCCACTCAGGAACCGTGGTCGCGACACTATCGGATGCATGACTATGTCGTGCAGGAATTGCCGACATTGGTCGAAGCCCATTTCCCGGCGTCGGACAAACGTGGCATCAGCGGTCATTCCATGGGCGGCCACGGTGCGCTGGTCTGCGCATTGCGCAATCCGGGGCGTTATCTGTCGGTGTCGGCGTTCTCGCCGATCAACAACCCGATGGATTGCCCGTGGGGGCAGAAAGCCTTCTCCCGCTACCTGGGAGAGGACCGTTCGAAATGGCGCGAATGGGATGCCTGCGCGTTGATTGCCGAGGCCGAGGAAAAGCTGCCGCTGTTGGTCGACCAGGGTGATCGCGACGATTTCCTCGCCAACCAGCTCAAGCCTGAAGCCTTGCAACAGGCGGCCAAACTGGCCGGTCATCCGCTGACGTTGCGCCTGCAACCGGGCTACGATCACAGCTATTTCTTCATCGCCAGTTTCATTGACGACCACTTGCGGCATCACGCGCATGCTCTGGTTGGCTAATGCAGGTAGAATCACGCCCTGACAAAAATCGGGGCGTTTTTTTATGCGTATTGGCCACGGCTATGATGTGCACCGTTTCGCTGAAGGCGATTTCATCACTCTGGGCGGCGTGCGCATTGCACACAGCTTCGGGCTGCTCGCTCACTCTGACGGTGACGTCCTCTTGCACGCCTTGAGCGATGCCTTGCTCGGCGCCGCGGCGCTGGGAGACATCGGCAAGCATTTCCCAGATATCGACCCGCAATTCAAGGGCGCCGACAGCCGTGCGCTGTTGCGTCACGTCGTTGCACTGGTCCATGCCAAAGGCTGGAAAGTTGGCAACGTCGATAACACCATCGTCGCCCAGGCGCCGAAAATGGCCCCGCATATCGAACCGATGCGCGCGCTGATTGCCGCGGATCTTCAAGTAGAGTTGGATCAAGTGAACGTGAAAGCTACCACCACCGAAAAGCTCGGCTTTGTCGGTCGCGAAGAAGGCATTGCCGTGCACTCCGTTGCCTTGTTGCTGCGCGCATGAACGAACTGCAGTTGCTCGGCCCGCGGGCTTACGGTGAGGCCCTCGGCACGGCGGTCCTGAAAGCGATCGCGGAAGATTTCCAGGTCGACGAAGTCCTCGACATTCCCCTCAGCGGAGAAGGTGAACACCTGTGGATCTGGGTGGAAAAGCGCGGCCTGAATACCGAAGAAGCGGCGCGACGGATTGCCAAGGCTGCCGGCGTGCCATTGCGCACCGTCAGTTATGCCGGGCTCAAGGACCGTCAGGCGTTGACTCGCCAGTGGTTCAGCGTGCAACTGCCGGGCAAGGCCGACCCTGATCTGTCGGCCGCGCAAAACGATACGCTGAAGATCCTCAAGACCGCCCGCCACAAGCGCAAACTGCAACGCGGTGCGCACTCGGCCAACGGTTTTACGTTGCGCCTGACGCAATTTACCGGCGACAAGCCTGCGCTTGAAGAGCGTCTGCAACTGATCGCCAAGCAAGGCATCCCCAATTATTTCGGCGCCCAGCGCTTCGGCCATGACGGCGGCAACGTCGTCGATGCTCGCGCCTGGGCCGCGCGCAAGGCCTTGCCGGAGCAGCGCAATGTGCGCTCGCGCCTGCTTTCCACGGCGCGCAGTTTTCTGTTCAATCAGGTGCTGGCCGCGCGTGTCGCCGATGGCACCTGGCAGCGTGCCCAGGTGGGCGATCTGCTGGCGTTCACTGACAGCCGCAGCTTTTTCCCGGCAGGCGAAGCCGAGTGCAGCGACCCGCGCCTGGCGATTCTCGATCTGCACCCGACCGGTCCGCAGTGGGGCGAAGGTGACTCGCCGGCCACGGGCGTTGTCCATGAACTGGAGCAGGCCATCGCCGCACGCGAAGCGGATTTGCGTGACTGGTTGATCAACGCCGGTATGAGCCACGAACGTCGCATCCTGCGGCTGCCCATTGGCGGGTTGACGTGGCATTATCCCGAGCCTGACATTCTGCAACTGGAATTCATCCTGCCGGCCGGATGCTTCGCCACCGTATTGGTGCGTGAGCTTGTTGATCTGGTGCCGGTGGGGCAGACGGACAGCCCATGCGTATTCTGATTTCTAACGACGATGGAGTAACCGCACCGGGTCTCGCCGCGCTTTATGCTGCGCTGGCGGATTACACCGAATGTGTGGTTATCGCCCCGGACCAGGACAAAAGCGGCGCCAGCAGTTCGCTGACGCTCGACCGTCCGTTGCACCCGCAAACCCTGGCCAACGGCTTTATCAGCCTCAACGGCACGCCAACCGATTGTGTCCACCTGGGTCTCAATGGCCTGCTGGAGCGCGAAGCGGACATGGTGGTTTCCGGGATCAACCTGGGCGCGAACCTGGGGGACGATGTCCTGTATTCCGGCACGGTGGCGGCGGCCCTTGAGGGGCGTTTCCTGAAACACCCTTCGTTTGCCTTTTCGCTGGTCTCACGACAAGTAGATAACCTTCCCACAGCTGCCTATTTCGCGCGCAAACTGGTCGAAGCCCATGCTGACCTGGATCTGCCACCGCGTACGGTACTGAACGTGAATATTCCCAATTTGCCGCTGGACCGCATCCGCGGTATCCAGTTGACCCGCCTGGGCCATCGCGCCCGAGCCGCGGCACCGATGAAAGTGGTGGATCCGCGGGGCAAGTCCGGTTACTGGATCGCGGCGGCCGGGGATGCCGAAGACGGCGGTCCGGGTACCGATTTCCATGCAGTGATGCAGGGTTATGTTTCGATCACGCCGCTGCAACTGGACCGCACCTTCAATGATGCCTTCAGAAGTCTGGATGGCTGGCTGGAGGGACTGCGCTGATGGGTCGCGAACAAGACGATATGCTGCGTCGCGGCATCGGCATGACCTCCCAGCGAACCCGGGAGCGGCTGATCCAGCGCCTGTACGAGGAAGGCATCTCCAACGCCAGGGTGCTGGAGGTCATTCGCCGGACCCCGCGCCACCTGTTCGTCGACGAAGCGCTGGCGCACCGTGCCTATGAAGACACGGCGCTGCCGATTGGTAACAACCAGACCATCTCCCAGCCTTATATGGTGGCGCGCATGAGCGAGCTGCTGCTGGAGGCCGGTCCCCTCGACAAGGTGCTGGAGATCGGCACCGGGTCGGGTTATCAGACGGCGGTGCTGTCGCAACTGGTCGAGCGTGTGTTCTCGGTCGAGCGCATCAAGGTTCTGCAGGATCGGGCAAAGGAGCGCCTGGTCGAACTGAACTTGCGCAACGTGGTGTTCCGCTGGGGCGACGGCTGGGAAGGCTGGCCGGCACTGGCGCCGTACAACGGGATTATCGTCACCGCAGTGGCCACCGATGTGCCCCAGGCTCTGCTTGACCAGTTGGCACCGGGAGGTCGGATGGTGATCCCGGTCGGGGCCGGCGAAGTCCAGCAATTGATGCTGATCGTCCGCGAGGAACAAGGTTTTTCCAGGCATGTTCTGGGGGCTGTGCGCTTCGTGCCATTGCTCAATGGGCCACTGGCCTGAGCATTTGTTTTGGCACGCTGAATTCTCTTCGATTGCCTTTGTCTTACAGCGGCATCGTTCGGTTGAACGGGATTCATCGTCAGGCAGCAAACGTGTGCGCGACACCGATTCGCCACATTAAAGGTAAAGCGTGCACGGCTCGTTATACTTGCGACAGTTCATTGCCGGACTCCGGTATTTCACATTTTCAGCCACCACAGAGGGAGCGGCGGGTGAGTCTCACAGTCATTGCGCAGCGTATGAGTAAAACGAGCTTTCAGCGCCTGGTGACTGGCCTTGTCTTGAGCACCTTGCTGGTCGGTTGTTCCAGCAACAAATCCAGCGATGTTCGTGTCCTGGACCGCAACAATGCCGCGGCCCAGCGTCCAGCCGTAACCACCGGACAATACGTCGTTCGGCCCAAGGACACCCTGTTCTCCATCGCCTTCCGTTACGGCTGGGACTACAAGGCCCTGGCTGCGCGTAACAACATTGCTGCGCCTTACACCATTCATCCGGGTCAGACGATTCGCTTTGATGGTCGTACCGATTCAACGTCGACGGCGGTGGTCAGTTCGTCCAGTTCAACACCTTCGTCGTCGAGTAAAACGACGGTCATCCGTCGTCCGGTAAACGGTGCGACCACCAGCACAACGACGGTTTTACCGTCCGTCGCCAACAAGCCAGAACCCGCTCCGTTGCCTCCTCCCGGGCCAGCTCCGACGGGCTGGGGGTGGCCTTCTAATGGCATTCTGATCGGGAAATTCTCTTCAAACGGTAGTTTGAATAAAGGAATTGATATCGCCGGAGATTTGGGACAGCCTGTTTTAGCTGCGTCTGATGGGACGGTGGTGTATGCCGGGAGTGGCTTAAGGGGCTACGGCGAATTAGTGATCATCAAACACAGCGAAACTTACGTCAGTGCCTACGGACATAACCGCAGGCTGTTGGTTCGGGAGGGGCAGCAGGTCAAGGTCGGACAGACAATTGCCGAAATGGGGTCAACGGGTACAGACCGGGTGAAACTGCATTTTGAGATTCGCCGCCAGGGTAAACCTGTAGATCCGCTGCAATTCCTGCCACGTCGTTGATCGCTTACCAGCCTGTTCCGTCGCGTAGAGGGGACAGGCTCCAGCGTTGCCAGGGATGAAGGCGCCGCTTGAGCTTGAGGTCGAACTCACCAAAGGACTATAACAATGGCTCTCAGTAAAGAAGTGCCGGAGTTTGACATCGACGATGAGGTTCTCCTAATGGAGAGCAGCATCGATACGGATTCGATGTCGAATGATGAAGGGGCGGCTCCACCTTCCGTTCGTGCCAAATCCAAACACTCCGCATCCTTGAAACAACACAAGTACATTGACTACACGCGGGCACTTGATGCTACGCAGCTGTATCTCAATGAAATTGGTTTCTCCCCCCTGCTGTCACCCGAAGAAGAAGTTCATTTTGCGCGCCTGTCGCAAAGTGGCGATCCGGCCGGGCGCAAACGCATGATTGAAAGTAACCTGCGGCTGGTGGTGAAAATCGCCCGGCGTTACGTCAATCGTGGGCTGTCGCTGCTGGACCTGATCGAAGAGGGCAACCTCGGCTTGATCCGGGCGGTGGAGAAGTTCGATCCGGAACGCGGTTTCCGCTTCTCGACCTACGCGACCTGGTGGATTCGCCAGACCATCGAACGCGCAATCATGAATCAGACCCGGACCATCCGGCTGCCGATCCATGTGGTCAAAGAGCTGAATGTGTACCTGCGGGCCGCGCGGGAGCTGACGCAAAAACTCGACCATGAACCCTCACCCGAAGAAATCGCCAACCTGTTGGAAAAACCGGTGGGAGAGGTCAAGCGTATGCTCGGCCTTAACGAACGGGTTTCTTCGGTCGACGTCTCGCTGGGTCCGGATTCGGACAAAACCCTGCTGGATACCCTGACTGACGACCGTCCAACCGATCCATGCGAACTGTTGCAGGACGACGACCTGTCCCAGAGCATCGATCAATGGCTCTCGGAACTGACCGACAAGCAGCGCGAAGTGGTTGTACGCCGCTTTGGCCTGCGCGGTCATGAAAGCAGCACCCTTGAAGACGTAGGCCTGGAAATCGGCCTGACCCGGGAGCGGGTAAGACAGATTCAGGTGGAAGGCTTGAAGCGGCTGCGCGAGATCCTGGAAAAAAATGGTCTGTCGAGCGAGTCGCTGTTCCAATAAGGCGCTCACTGCGATGGCATTAAAAACCCCGACTGGATCGGGGTTTTTTATTGTCTGGCCAGAAGACCGAATCCCCTCGGGATTTTGGTTTCGTGCTGTAAGCCTTGGCTTACTCTTGCGTAAGTGTTCGTTATTTTTACACTCTGGCAGTCGTCCATGCTGAACGCTGATTGTCGCTATCTTTTTGATTTGTATAACTATTTTTTATTATTAATGACGTGTGACAGTTGGATTTCGCGCCAAAGGGCGATTGATCCAGGCGGGGAAAGGTCTAGTATTCAGGTTGTGTCGATGGACAGACACGTCCTTCAAGGATGAGGGAAATGGATATCGCAGGACGCGATTCATCAGGACGATGAAAAGGAACACAGGGAATAGGGAAAAAATGTGGGCGGGTCAAACCGCCCCTTTTTTTGCCTGCAGAAAAGCAAAAAGGCCCTTGTGGGGCCTTTTTCGCGAACGCGGGGGTAATCAGCGTTCGAGGTCTGCGATCTTGCCTTTCTTGCCATCCCACTCTTCAGCGTCGGGCATCGAATCTTTCTTCTCGGTGATGTTCGGCCAGATATCGGCCAACTCAGCGTTCAGCTCGATGAAGTTCTCCATGCCGGCTGGAACCTCATCTTCGGAAAAGATTGCCACAGCAGGGCATTCAGGTTCGCACAGCGCGCAATCGATGCACTCATCCGGGTGAATCACCAGGAAATTCGGGCCTTCGTAAAAGCAGTCCACCGGACAGACTTCTACGCAGTCGGTGTACTTGCACTTGATGCAGTTGTCGGTGACGACGAAGGTCATTTCTAATTTTCTCCTCAGGCGCGGCTTGCTGCGCCCCTTCTCGTAGGGGTCGCCAGGTTCGGGAGCGATAGTCTGCTGGCCAGGCTATTAGCCAGCAGCATCCCAAACCGCGCGAGATTCTAACAGCTTGCAAGCCGCTGCGTTAGATCCGTGTCTTTAGTGTATAGAGCATTTCGAGAGCACGACGTGGCGTCATGTTGTCCAGGTCGAGCTTGGCCAAGTCATCCAGCACTGGATGCGGCAGGCTGGCAAACAGGTCGCTTTGCAGCGGTGCGGCCGGTTTGCCTTTGGCCGGTACAGGTGTTTCATGGGGCAGGGCGGTGTCTTCCAGGCGGCTCAAATGCTCGCGAGCACGGGTGATGACCTCGCTTGGTACGCCTGCCAGCTGCGCAACGGCCAGGCCATAACTCTGACTGGCCGGCCCGGGCAGCACGTGGTGCAGGAACACGATGCGTTCGTTGTGCTCGGTGGCATTGAGGTGCACGTTGGCCACCAGCGGCTGGGCTTCCGGCAGGACGGTCAGTTCAAAGTAGTGGGTGGCGAACAGCGTGTAGGCACGCAGATGTGCCAGGCGCTCGGCCGCCGCCCATGCCAGGGACAGACCGTCGAAGGTGCTGGTGCCGCGCCCGACTTCGTCCATCAGTACCAGGCTGCGCTCGGTGGCGTTGTGCAGAATGTTCGCGGTTTCGCTCATTTCCACCATGAAGGTCGAACGCCCGCCGGCCAGGTCATCGCTGGAGCCGATCCGGGTGAAGATGCGGTCGACCAGCGACAGTTCGCAACTGGCTGCCGGCACGAAGCTGCCGATGTGCGCCAGGAGCACGATCAAGGCGGTCTGACGCATGTAGGTGGATTTACCGCCCATGTTCGGGCCGGTGATCACCAGCATGCGGGTGTTGTCGTCCAGGCTCAGGTCGTTGGCCACGAACGGCGTGGTCAGCACTTGTTCGACCACCGGGTGACGACCCTGGCTGATGCGCATGCAGGGTTCGCTGACGAAGCGCGGGCAGTTCAGGTCGAGGTTCAGTGCACGTTCGGCAAGGTTGCTCAAGACGTCCAGCTCGGCCAGGGCGCCGGCGGTGTCCTGCAGCGGTGGCAGCTGGCTGATCAGGTCTTCGAGCAGTGCTTCGTACAGCATCTTCTCACGAGCCAGGGCGCGGCTCTTGGCTGACAGTGCCTTGTCTTCGAACGCCTTGAGTTCCGGCGTAATGAAACGCTCGGCGCCTTTGAGCGTCTGGCGGCGAATATAGTCGGCCGGTGCCGATTCCGCCTGCTTGCTTGGCAGCTCGATGAAGTAACCGTGGATGCGGTTGTAACCGACCTTCAGGTGCGACAGGCCGGTGCGGGCCTTTTCCCGTGCCTCGAGGTCGATCAGGAATTGCCCGGCGTTTTCGCTGAGTGACTGCAGATCGTCGAGTTCGCTGTCGTAGCCGGTTTTCAGCACGCCGCCGTCCCGAATGACTGCGGGCGGGTTGTCGATGATGGCTTTTTCCAGCAGTGCCGCCAGTTCCGGGTAGGTGCTGGTGATGGTGGCGAGTTGCTGGAGGTGCGGGGCTTCGAGCTCCGTCATTGCCACTTGCAGTTCAGGTAGTGCGCCGAGGGCGTCACGCAAACGGGCGAGGTCGCGCGGGCGGGCATTGCGCAGGCCGATCCGCGCAAGAATCCGTTCGATGTCACCGATTTCCTTGAGTTGCGGTTGCAGTCTTTCGAAGCGGTAACCGTCGAGCAGGCAAGTGATCGAAGTCTGACGCGCCAACAGCACCGTCAAATCGCGTAATGGGCGATTCAGCCAGCGGGTCAGCAGGCGGCTGCCCATGGCGGTCTGGCAACGGTCCACCACCGATTGCAGAGTGTTGTCGCGGCCGCCGGCCAGGTTGGTGTCGAGCTCCAGGTTGCGACGGCTGGCGCCATCGAGCACCACGGTGTCGTCCAGGCGCTCATGACGCAGGCTGCGCAAATGGGGCAGGGCGGTGCGCTGGGTTTCCTTGGCGTAGGCCAGCAGACAACCGGCGGCGCCGATCGCCAGGGTCAGGTTTTCGCAGCCAAAGCCTTTGAGATCCTGGGTCGAGAATTGCTGGCACAGGCTTTTGAGCGCCGAATCGCGCTCGAAATCCCAGGGTGCACGGCGACGCACGCCGCGGCGTTTTTCCGCCGGCAAGTCCTTGGGCCAGTCATCCGGAATCAGCAGTTCCACCGGGTTGACCCGCTCCAGTTCCGCCAGCAGGTTTTCCCAACCCTTGATTTCCAGCACGCTGAAATTGCCACTGGTGATGTCCAGCACCGCCAGGCCAAACAGGCGCTCATCACCCAGAACGGCGGCGATCAGGTTGTCCCGACGCTCGTCGAGCAGCGCCTCGTCACTCACCGTCCCCGGCGTGATGATGCGCACCACCTGCCGCTCCACCGGCCCTTTGCTGGTGGCCGGGTCGCCGACCTGCTCGCAGATCACCACCGATTCGCCAAGCTTCACCAGTTTGGCCAGGTAACCCTCGGCGGCGTGGTAAGGAATCCCGCACATCGGAATCGCCTGGCCAGCCGACTGCCCACGGGCCGTCAGGGTGATGTCCAGCAACTTGGCGGCCTTCTTCGCGTCTTCATAGAAGATCTCGTAGAAGTCGCCCATGCGGTAGAACATCAGCTGGTCCGGGTGCTGGTTTTTCAGGCGCCAGTACTGCTGCATCATCGGGGTGTGGGAGGACAGGTCGGAGACGGCTTTATTCATCGGATTGTCAGGAAGCTCGTTGAAAGAGGTGGGGTAAAGCGGGGCAATGGCCGGGCTTTACCGCGATGGGCGCAAGGTTACCATGGGCGGTCTACCCGACGCAGGCATCGCGGCCGGGTGACTCCTTTGCCATTTAAAATCTGGATATGCATGGGTTATGCAAATCGGCATTGTCTTCTTCGAGAAGAGCAAGCACTATGCACGTTATGCAAAAACGCAACGTATCTACCGTATTAAGAGCATTGCTCGATCAGCACGGGATCTCCCCCACGGAGCTTCACCGTCGAACCGGCGTGCCTCAATCCACGCTCTCGCGCATTCTCAGCGGGAAAATAGTCGATCCTTCGGATAGGCATATTTCGAAAATTGCCGACTATTTTTCCGTGAGTACCGACCAGTTGCGTGGCCGCGCGGACGTCGCGCCTGCTGCAAATGCCGGGCGCGCTCCAGTGCATTCGGAACTCAAGGATATAAGTCTGTGGGACGACGATACCCCTGTCGATGACGACGAGGTGTCGGTCCCCTTTCTTCGCGAGGTTGAATTGGCCGCGGGATCAGGAAGATTCGTCATCGAGGAGAGCGAGCGCTCCAGCCTGCGCTTCGGCAAACGAAGCCTACGCCATAACGGCGTGCAGTTCGACCAGGCCAAATGCGTGACGGTGCGGGGCAACAGCATGTTGCCGGTGCTGCGCGACGGCGCCACGGTCGGGGTCAATGCCGGCAAGTGCGGCATTGGCGAGATCATTGATGGCGACCTTTATGCAATCAATCACAACGGCCAATTGCGGGTGAAGCAGCTGTATCGCCTGCCGACCGGAATCCGTCTGCGCAGCTTCAATCGTGACGAACATCCAGACGAAGATTACACCTTTCAGGAAGTCCAGGAGGAGCCGATTGTTATCCTCGGACATGTCTTCTGGTGGGGCATGTACGCCCGCTAACACCCTTGCGTTCAGATAAAACCCGCTTCCCGAGCGGGTTTTTTTCGCGTGCTGAAAACATTGGATCATCTTTTTGATGCGTTAACGCATTGACTGAATATGCATCAGTGCATAATCTGCTTGCCTATCCATTCAAGAACGCAGTGCGACCGTTCACTGCAAGGAGGCATGAAATGACCGCTGAGCAATATGCGTTGCTGGACATGCCTCTGTGGCTGGTTATCAGCCTGCCAATACTCGGTGGCGTTACCGGTGAAATGTGGCGTGCCGATAAAGAGGGCATTCGTGGCTGGCCCCTTGTCCGGCGCCTGAGCCTGCGGTCTGGCTCCAGCATGATCTGCGGCGCCTCGGTCATCATGCTGCTGCACGCCGCCAATGTTTCCATTTGGGCTGCTTGCGCGGGTGGTTGTTTAGCGGCGATGGCCGGGACAGAAGTGGTTCTAGGGTTGTATGAGCGTTGGGTGGCCAAGCGTATGGGGGGCGGTCATGCCCCGCCCGGTGACGTCGAAGATTGATTCCCCGACAGGCCTTTTCCAGAGCCTCTGGTTCTTTACATTTTGATCGGTCACGTCGCTTGCAAGTGCGGTCTGCTCGTGTACGGTTAACCTCATCCCGCCCGATCAGGAGATGACCGTGAACGAAATCACCCAGCTCGCCGCCGAACTCGGCAGACGCCTGCAGGTTCTCAATGCCCACGTCACCACGGCGGAGTCCTGCACCGGCGGTGGCATCGCCGAGGCAATCACCCGTATCCCCGGGAGTTCGGCCTGGTTCGAGGCCGGTTATGTCACCTACTCCAACCGGCAGAAAACCCTGCAACTGGATGTCCCGGTGGAGTTGTTCACCACCGTGGGCGCGGTCAGCCGCGAGGTGGTCGAGGCCATGGTCCGGGGGGCACAGAAGAAAAATAGCGCATATTTCTCCGTGGCGGTCAGTGGTATCGCCGGTCCGGATGGTGGAACGGCGAACAAGCCGGTTGGCACGGTGTGGCTGGCCTGGGGCGTTGGAGACCAGGTGTTCTGTGAGAGGCAGCACTTCCCGGGTAATCGCGATGACGTCCGCCGACAAACGGTGAAGGCCGCGCTAGAGGGGCTGCTGCGGTATGCCGCGGCAGAAATCTCAAATCGGGGGTAGGCGATCCGCAAACGCTGTGGAATAATACTGGCTACTTATACAGGTGTTGGCCGTCAGGCCTTATTGATTACGTGAGGACTTTAATGGACGACAACAAGAAGAAAGCCTTGGCTGCGGCCCTGGGTCAGATCGAACGTCAATTCGGCAAGGGTGCCGTAATGCGTATGGGCGATCAGGACCGTCAGGCGATCCCGGCCATCTCCACTGGCTCTCTGGGTCTGGACATCGCTCTCGGCATCGGCGGCCTGCCAAAAGGCCGTATTGTTGAAATCTACGGTCCTGAATCTTCCGGTAAAACCACGCTGACCTTGTCCGTGATCGCCCAGGCTCAAAAAGCCGGCGCGACCTGCGCATTCGTCGACGCCGAGCACGCCCTCGACCCTGAGTACGCCGGCAAGCTGGGTGTCAACGTCGACGACCTGCTGGTTTCCCAGCCAGACACCGGCGAACAGGCCCTGGAAATCACCGACATGCTGGTGCGTTCCAACGCGGTTGACGTGATCATCGTCGACTCCGTAGCCGCCCTGGTGCCAAAGGCTGAAATCGAAGGCGAAATGGGTGACATGCACGTGGGCCTGCAAGCCCGTCTGATGTCCCAGGCACTACGTAAAATCACCGGTAACATCAAGAACGCCAACTGCCTGGTGATCTTCATCAACCAGATCCGTATGAAAATCGGCGTGATGTTCGGTAGCCCGGAAACCACCACCGGTGGTAACGCACTGAAGTTCTACGCATCGGTTCGTCTGGACATCCGTCGTACCGGCGCGGTGAAAGAAGGTGATGAGGTCGTCGGTAGCGAAACCCGCGTCAAGGTTGTGAAGAACAAGGTAGCTTCGCCGTTCCGCCAGGCCGAGTTCCAGATTCTTTACGGCAAGGGCATCTACCTCAACGGTGAGATGATCGACCTGGGTGTTCTGCACGGTTTCGTTGAGAAGTCCGGTGCCTGGTATGCCTATGAAGGCACCAAGATCGGTCAGGGCAAGGCCAACTCGGCCAAGTTCCTGGCAGACAACCCGGAAGTCGCGGCAAAGCTGGAGAAGCAACTGCGTGACAAGCTGCTGTCGCCTGCATCGGTTGCGGACGCCAAAGCTTCTGCGGTCAAAGAGACCGAAGGCGACCTGGCTGACGCTGATATCTGATCGAAGCGATGACCGCCGTACTCGATACACTCGTCGCGGTGCGGCGAACCGCAATGGACCTGCTCGCACGACGCGAGCACGGTCGTGTCGAGCTGACGCGTAAACTGCGTCAGCGCGGCGCCCTCCCCGAAATGATCGAAACAGCACTCGACCGGTTGACGGAAGAGGGGTTGTTGTCCGAAACCCGTTACCTCGAAAGTTTCGTTTCCTACCGCGCCCGTTCCGGTTATGGCCCTTTACGCATTCGTGAAGAGTTGAGCCAGCGCGGCCTGCAGCGCACCGATATTGAACTCGCCCTGCGTGAGAGTGGTATCGACTGGCAGGAGCAACTGGCCGACACCTGGCGGCGCAAGTTCTCCGGGCAATTGCCGGCGGACGTCCGGGAGCGAGCCAAACAAGGCAGGTTCCTGGCGTATCGGGGATACTCCATGGAAATGATCAACCGCCTGTTCAGCGGTCGAGGGATGGACGATTGAACTGAAACGGCCCGCTATTTCGATAGCGGGCCGTTTTTTATGCCTCACGAAACCTTTGACGGCTCCCGCGTGCGTTGTTGTACCTGGGGTTTTGATTGTGCCCAGTTTTCCGGCAGGTTGATGTAGTCCACAAGTTCGCGCAGACGACCATGATTGCGAGCGTTGAAGTTGAAGGTCAGTCGTGCCAGATGGCTGAACTCGGCTTCGTCATGTTCCTCACCACTGTAAGCGCGCTGATGGAAATGATCGCTCAGACACAGGTCGGCGAAAGCCTCCTGCATGTGTTCGAGTGCTTGGTCGCTGAGTGTGTGATTCATGCGAATCAGGAACTGATGCTTGAGCCAGCGACTGGAGTGGAAGTTACTGTAGAACTGGTTGATGTGCTCTACCGCTTCTTCGACGTTGTAGACCAGTTTCACCAGCTTCATGTCAGTGGGCAGGATGTAGTGGTTTTCCTCCAGTTGCTGGTGAATGAAGTCGAGTGCGCCTTGCCAGAATTTGCCGCCCGGCGCGTCGAGCAGCACCACTGGCACCAATGGGCTCTTGCCGGTCTGGATCAGTGTCAGCACTTCCAGCGCTTCATCCAGCGTACCGAAGCCACCCGGGCACAGTACCAGGGCGTCGGCTTCCTTGACGAAGAACAGCTTGCGGGTGAAGAAGAAATGGAACGGCAGCAGGTTGGTCGTGCCGTCGACAGTGGGGTTGGCATGCTGTTCGAAGGGCAGGGTGATGTTGAAGCCCAGGCTGTGTGTCAGGCCGGCGCCCTCATGCGCGGCGGCCATGATGCCGCCACCGGCGCCGGTAATGACCATCATGTCCGAGCGCGCCAGCGCAGCACCGAGCTCCCGGGCCATGCTGAAGAGCGGATGTTCCATGGGGGTACGGGCCGAGCCGAAAACAGTGACCTTGCGCCGCCCCTTGAATTGTTCGAGCACGCGGAAAGCCTGTTCCAGTTCGCGCAGGGCTTGCAGGGTGATTTTGGCATTCCAGCGGTTGTGGTCTTCCTGGGCCATGCGCAGCACGGTCAGGATCATATCGCGGTAGATCGGGGTGTTCGGGCTGTTGGGTGAAATCAGCTTGAGCTGTTCTTCGACCTTGCTGATGAGGTCATGGCCGCTTTCTTCAAAATGACGGCTCAGGAGGTCATTCGGTTGGTAAGGCATTCAACTTCTCCTTCTGCACAGAACCCTCGGCCCGACAACGTAAGTCAGTGCCACGACACTTCATGTGTCGCTGTCTGCCCAGGCCCATGCCTGGGCGATCTACTTGACCCGAAAGACATCGGATCATCCAAACAGGCTCTGTTTTCCCTTGGATGAAAGAAACGTTCGCACAACACTACAAGCGACGGCCAGCCCCTTTCCAGCCCTGAAAAAGTGAACGTGGATACCCTGAAATCTAGACCTTCACAGTGAATTGCGCTGTCTTGATCATTGCGCCACAAAGTCTTTCCTGGCAACCGCTTATTGACGATTTGCAAGGTGCTTTCACCGCTCGTCTGAACGCACGTCGCATGTGCTGCACTCTGATTTACTAAGTTACAGGTATCACACGACAGCTTTGCGTCAACGGCAGGGCGCACGGTACAAACGGTTCAAGGATTTATCGCTCAAACATGAGTGAAGTGCAGGGAGGCGGGAAACCATGGCCAGAGTCGTTCTGGAGATCGATACGCAACTGTATCGATTGCTGAAGTCATCAGCCGAGACCCATCATTTGAGTCTCGAAGAGGAGTGCTGCCGACGTTTGCGCGGTGGCGAACGCCGTTCGCATTACTTGCAGGCGCTGCTGGCAGAACTGCGCGCCGAAGATGAACAACGGCGTGCCAATTCCCGGTGATTACTTTTTCTTCTTGGCCGGTTGCAGGCAATCCGATTCCTGGAAGCTTGCGGAACCGACCGGGCGGTTGGTCTTCACCTCGGTGAAGTCGTAACGCATGATTGCGCCCTTGGCCATCAGTTTGCGAAACCCTTCGTTTCGGCAGACAGAAGCTCCCAACTGGAAGTACACGGCTTTCGGGTCTGCACGCATCTTGTCGGCGTGGCTGCTCTGCACGCTCAGATGGTTGATCAGCTGTTTGCCTTCAACGGTGTAGCCTTGATCGAGGATGTCTTCGTTGATCGCTCGTGGAGTACCGACGCTGCTCTGGGTGGCAACGTTTTGCAGCATTTTGCTCAGTTCCGTGTCTTTCAAGGACGCAGCCTGGGCGTTGAAGGACGACGCCAGCAAAATGGCCGCGGTAGGAACGATAAGGCGCAGCATGAAACTCTCCTGGTTCAGTGATGGGGGTTGGACCCGTCACGTGGCTGTGCGTTCAGTGGCGGCGAATTATAGGGGAGGCGGGCTGGACGGTACAGGCTTGCGCCGGGCGGTCTGGTAAACTGCTGGCACTTTTTACTCTGTCGAGTGTTTTTCGTGTCGATTTCCCTTCTCTGTGGGCGTTGCCCACTATGAGTCATACCCCCGCGCGCTTTGCCTTGAATGCCGTAGCCCGCTTGCGCGATCAGCGCGAAGAGGAGGGCATCAAGCCGATTCAGGCCCGCGGCTGGCGTGCCCCGCGTTGCCGTGATTGCCGGGTGATCGAGAGCCACTGCCTGTGTGCATGGCGTCCGCAGGTCGCTACCCGCTCCGGCGTGTGCCTGATCATGACCAACAAGGAAGTGTTCAAGCCGAGCAACACCGGTTGGCTGATCGCCGACGTGGTGCCTGACAACCATGCCTTCATCTGGTCCCGTACCGAGATCGATCCGAAGTTGTTGGCGCTGTTGTCCGACCCGCAATGGCAGCCTTACCTGGTGTTTCCGGGTGAGTACGTCGAGGCCGAGCGCGTGACAAACAGCGTGGACGTCGATGGCACGAAGCGCCCGTTGTTCATTCTGTTGGATGCGACCTGGACCGAAGCGCGAAAGATCTTTCGCAAGAGCCCCTATTTCGATCGATTGCCGATCCTCAGCCTGCTGCCGGAGAAACTCTCCCGCTACCGGTTGCGCCGCTCGACCCGTAGCGAGCATCTGTGCACGGCGGAAGTGGCGGCGCTGTGCCTCGACCTTGCAGGCGATGTCGCCGCAGCATCGGCGCTGGATGCCTACTTTGATGTGTTCAGCCAGCATTACCTCGACGCCAAACACCAGTTGGACATGAACGTTTCGACCCCGGCGCACGCCGAGTTGATGCCCTATGTCCGGTCGGTCACCCCATTGATGGACTGATTGTCGCGCATACTGCAATAAAGTGTACTGGCCATGCTGCTTGACCACCCCGGCTTCGCTGGGCATGCTTGGCGCCGATTAGGGTGCGGCCGGAATTTGCAACGCCGTTTTTTGCGTTGAGCGTGCCTTGTCAGTGCAGCTCCGTGGCTGTGTCTTGACTTGCTTTGGCGAGGTCCGAATGCATCGGGCATCCCATGAAAACAGGATCATTTGAAAAATGGCCACATACGAAATCCTGATTGCCGATGACCACCCACTTTTTCGTAGTGCCTTGCATCAAGCGCTGACCCTGGGCCTTGGCCCGGATGTTCGTCTGGTGGAAGTGGCGAGCATCGCCGAACTGGAAGTGCGCCTGACGGAAAAATCCGATTGGGATCTGGTACTGCTGGACCTGAACATGCCGGGGGCCTACGGTTTTTCCGGGCTGGTCCTGCTGCGCGGCCAGTACCCGCAGATTCCGGTGGTCATGGTCTCGGCCCAGGAAGAGCCGACCATCATGGTCAAGTCTCGTGAATTCGGCGCCAGTGGCTTCATTCCCAAATCCAGCGACTTAAGTGTGATCCAGAAAGCCGTGCGTGCGGTCCTCGATGGCGACGTGTTCTGGCCGCCACAGGCGTTCGAAGCGGTCAGCGTCTCGGATGAGGCCAAGGCGGCCAGCGAAGGCCTTGCCAGTCTGACTCCGCAACAATTCCGCGTGCTGACCATGGTCTGCGAAGGCTTGCTGAACAAGCAGATCGCCTACGAGCTGAGTGTTTCCGAGGCGACTATCAAGGCGCACGTGACCGCGATTTTTCGTAAACTGAATGTGCGGACCCGGACCCAGGCTGCGCTGCTCTTGCAACAACTTGAGTCAATTTCCAGCCATTAAAAGCTGGCAAATTCACGCTTTTTTGACTTTGGTTGAACTAGCTTTCCCACTTCTTTTTTGCCAGTTGCCCACTCTATGTCACCTTTCAAAGGCCAGACCGGCCTGAAACGAATCCTCAATGCCTCCGGTTATTCGCTGGACGGCCTGCGCGCAGCCTTCACCGGTGAAGCCGCCTTTCGGCAATTGGTATTGCTCAACGTCATCCTGATTCCTTTGTCGTTCTTCCTGAATGTCAGCCGGGTCGAGCAGGCGTTGTTGATCGCAGTATGCCTGTTGGCGTTGATCGTCGAGTTGCTCAACTCGGCAGTGGAAGCGGCCATCGACCGCATTTCCCTTGAGCGACACCCGCTGTCCAAGAATGCCAAGGACATGGGCAGTGCCGCCCAGTTCGTGGCATTGAGCATGATTGCCCTGGTGTGGGCGGTGATTCTGCTCTAGGCGATCGTCGGCAGCACGATCTCGTCGCTGCGCTGAACCCCGGCGGTGAAGGCGCGGCACAGATCGAGGAACTCGCGCATCGCCGAGGTCTGATATTTCTGTTTATGCCAGATGAAATAAAACTGTCGCGCCAGATCCAGATCCGGCGTCTCGACAGGCACCAGGCTGCCGCGGCGGAATGCGTCGCGCAAAGCCAGCCTGGAAATGCAGCCAATCCCCAAACCAGACTCCACCGCGCGTTTGATCGCTTCGGTGTGCTCAAGCTCGAGGCGGATGTTTAACGAAGTGCGGTGATGGCGCATGGCTTGATCGAAGGTCAATCGCGTGCCCGAACCCTGTTCGCGCAAGATCCAGGCTTCGTGGCTCAACTCGTCCATGGTGGCCGTGCCGCGCTTGGCCAACGGATGCTGAGGGGCGCAAAACACCACCAGTTCGTCCTCGACCCAGCTTTGCACTTCGATGTCCGGGTGGCTGCAGTCGCCTTCGATTAGACCCAGATCAATTTCATAGTGGGCCACTTGTTGCACGATATTGGCAGTGTTCTGCACATGCAGCTTCACCTGGCTTTCCGGATGGCGCTGCATGAAGCTGCCGATCAGCAACGTGGCCAGGTAGTTGCCGATGGTCAGGGTCGCGCCCACGGCTAGTGAGCCGAAACCGGATTTTCCATTGAGCAGGTCTTCGATTTCCTTGGCCTGGTCCAGCAGTGCCACCGCTTGCGGCAACAGCTGTTTGCCGAGGGCGTTGAGGCTCAACCGTTTGCCGGCACGGTCGAACAACTGGCAGCTGCACTGGCGCTCCAGTTCGGTGATCGAGGTGCTCGCCGCCGATTGCGAGAGGTTGAGCAGGCCCGCGGCACGGGATACGCTTTCCTGCTGGGCGACGGCGACGAATACTTGAAGTTGACGGAGAGTAAATCGCATATCGATATAACCGATAACCCTTATCTTAATAATCCATTTAACAGATATTGTCTCTGCCTTTAGAATGCGATGCAATTGCGCATATCACTGGCGCAGGCAAAATCTCCAGGAGTCCCACGTACATGAGCAACATGAACCACGAGCGTGTCCTCAGTGTTCATCACTGGAACGACACTCTGTTCAGCTTCAAGTGCACCCGTGATCCGGGCCTGCGCTTCGAGAACGGTCAGTTCGTGATGATCGGCCTGCAACAGCCCAACGGCCGCCCGCTTATGCGCGCTTACTCGATTGCCAGCCCGAACTGGGAAGAGCATCTCGAGTTCTTCAGCATCAAGGTGCCTGATGGTCCGCTGACTTCGCAGTTGCAGCATCTGAAGGAAGGCGACGAGATCATCATCAGCAAGAAGCCTACCGGCACGCTGGTACTGGATGACTTGAAGCCTGGCAAACATTTGTACCTGCTCAGCACCGGTACCGGTCTGGCGCCGTTCATGAGCGTCATCCAGGATCCGGAAACCTACGAGCGTTTCGAAAAAGTGATCCTGTGCCACGGCGTGCGTTACGTCAACGAAGTCGCTTACCGCGAGTTCATCACCGAGCACCTGCCGCAGAACGAGTTCTTCGGCGACGCGCTGCGTGACAAGTTGATCTACTACCCGACCGTGACCCGTGAGCCGTTCGAGAACGAAGGTCGTCTGACCGACCTGATGCGCAGCGGCAAGCTGTTCAGCGACATCGGTCTGCCGCCGATCAACCCGCAAGACGACCGCGCCATGCTGTGCGGTAGCCCGAGCATGCTCGACGAGACCAGCGAAGTGCTGAACAGCTTCGGCCTGAAGGTTTCGCCGCGGATGCGCGAGCCGGGTGATTACCTGATCGAGCGTGCGTTCGTCGAGAAGTGACCGCAGGTCACGTGTAGGAGCGAGCTTGCTCGCGATGGTCGTCAACGATAACGCGTGTTTACCGGGTAAACGTGGTGTTGTCAGATCCTTCGCTGGCAAGCCAGCTCCTACGGTTGCCGCGTAGTACAAAGAAAGCCTGCGTGACCTGAGAAGGTGACGCGGGCTTTTTTTCGTTTCCGGGCTTATTTTACGGGGATGACTTCCAGAACCCGGATCTCGTTTACTTCGGGATAGTGCCAACGCACATCCAGATCCCAGAATTGCGCGCCGTATTCCCGCTCGGGTGCAGGCGTTTGATAGGCCGGGCGCGGATCTTGCGCCAGGCATTGCTCGATCAACTCAACCAAAGGCTCTGCAAGGCGCTGGGCGTGCTCGTGAGCCTGTTGCAGCGCTGTGTCCGTCCACTGCACGGGAATCAGTTGCGGCGCGGCGCTGGCGATGCTGTTGGAGGCTGTGTCGATGATGTCGGCGTAGGGCACGTAGGGTTTGATATCGAGAATCGGCGTGCCATCCAGCAGATCGATGCCCGAGATCCACAACCGGCCGGCTTCGACCTTGTCCAGTTTCACCACCGACTGCCCGATGCCATTGGGGCGGTGGGTGGCGCGGGTGGCGAATACGCCCATGGACTTGTTGCCGCCGAGACGAGGAGGGCGGACCTTCAAGCGAGGCTTTTCCTCCAGGGCCTTGTGGAACAGGAACAGCAGCCACACGTGGCTGACCTGCTCCAGGCCCTGCACCGCATCCCCTTGATCGAACGGTGCCACCAGTTCCAGCACCCCACGGGCGGCCGGGGCCAGTTGCGGTTGGCGCGGAATGGCGAACTTCTCCTTGAAGCAGGAGCGCACGAAGCCGATGGGGGAAACGCTGTAGGTCATGGTTTGGGGTCGAGGCGGGAAGAGGGTGGGCATGATAACCCGACCAGCTCAAGTCAGGTGGTGACTGCCCCGGCCTCTTCGCGGGCTTGCCCGCGATGGCCGCACTGCCGATCTAGAGACTGAATCCGCCATCCAAAGGAATAATATTTCCGGTCATATAGGCTCCGGCAGTGCTCGCCAGACTGATCGCCAGCGCCGCCATCTCTTCCTCGCGCCCCCAACGCTTCATCGGGATCAACGCCGTATCCTGCGCCAGCGCCTGTTCATCATTGCCGATGTGCTGGGTCATCTTGCTCGGAAAGCGCCCCGGGGCGATCACATTGACGTTGATGTGCTGGCTAACCAGTTCGCGCGCAAGAATCCTCGACAGTTGGTGCAACGCAGCCTTGCTCGGCCCGTAGGCATACGCCTGCTCGCCGAAGGAGGAAATCCCGGCCACCGATCCGATATTGATGATCCGCGCCGGATTCGCTTCGGAACCGGCCTTGCGCAGCAGGGGCAGGAATTGCTGGATGCAGTTGAACACCGAGGTCACGTTGAGCTGCATGACCTTCTCCCAGCCCTTGATTGGGTAGCTTTCCAGTGGCGCGCCCCAGGTGGTGCCGGCATTGTTCACCAGGATGTCCAGATGAGTGATCTGCTCGCCCAGGCGCGTGGCCAGTTGCAGGACGCCCTCTTCGGTGGCGAGGTTCGCCGCGATGGCGCGGCAGCGGCCAAGTGCACCGAGTTCCTCAGCGGTTTGCTGGCAGGCTTCGACGTCTCGGGCGCAGACGTACACGGTGGCGCCGGCCTCGACGTAGGCCTTGACGATCATCTTGCCGATACCACGGGTGCCGCCGGTCACCAGGGCGGTGCGGCCTTGCAGGGAAAAGTAGGGGTGCATGGTGAGTCCTGAGAACTGAGGTCTTTACAACCTAGTCGTCAGCCGCCAGAAGCGGAGCCACTATTTTTGTTCGGAATGGGAGGCCATACGACTGTGTAGGAGCTGGCTTGCCAGCGATGGTCGTTAACGATAACGCGGATTGACTGGATCACCG
Source organism: Pseudomonas sp. GL_091 (assembly GCF_057837725.1). Lineage (NCBI taxonomy): Bacteria > Pseudomonadati > Pseudomonadota > Gammaproteobacteria > Pseudomonadales > Pseudomonadaceae > Pseudomonas > Pseudomonas sp. GL_091. Next base: position 1,328,934 of record NZ_CM174451.1, read on the forward strand.
CGGCGTTATTGAGTTCTTCGCTGGCAAGCCAGCTCCTACAGGATGGGGGCAGCCTCGGGGATTACTGCGGGCGAACGCGCAGGGTCAGGCCTTTGAGGAAGTTGCGCAGCAACTGGTCGCCGCACGGGCGATAGTTGGTGTGGCCGAACTTGCGAAACAGTGCGCTCAGCTCAGGCTTGGACACCGGGAACTCGGCAGCCTTGAGGATCGCGTGCATGTCGTCTTCTTTCAGCTCGAACGCCACCCGCAGCTTTTTCAAGATGATGTTGTTGGTCACCGGTACTTCGATCGGCTGCGGCGGACGGCTTTCGTCCTTGCCGCGCTTGAAGATCACCAGGCCGTCGAGGAAGTGCGCCATGACTTCGTCCGGGCAACGCACGAAGCCTTCCTCGTCTTCCTCTTTCTTGTCGAGGTAGGTCAGCAGGTCCGGCAGGGTCACGTCCATGCCGCCGAGCTTGATGATCTCGATGACTTTCTTGTCGCTGATGTCGAGCATGTAGCGCACGCTGCGCAGTACGTCGTTATGAATCATGTGAGCAGTCCTGATAATTCAGCTATGGGCGTCGCAGCCAGGCGCGGCGCCGGAATGTGTGGCGGCGAGAAAAGCCTCAGAACTTCTCTTTGCCGGACAGGTAGCGCCATTGCCCCACCGGCACCTTGCCGATGGACACGCCGCCGATGCGGATGCGACGGATGGCGACGACCTTGAGGCCGACCGCCTGGCAAAGCAGGGCGATGATGCCCGGTTGCGGGTTCTTCATGGCAAAGCGCAGGCGGTTCTCGTTCTGCCAGCTGGCCTTGACCGCCGGCAGCTCCTTGCCCTTGTAGGTCAGGCCGTGGTTCAGGCGGTTCAGGCCGTGAGCCACCATCTCACCCTCAACCTCGACCACATACTCCTGCTCGATCTTGCTGGAGTCGGCGGTGAGCTTGCGCAGGATTTTCCAGTCCTGGGTGAACACCAGCAGCCCGCTGGCGTTGGCCTGCAGGTCGGTACTGGCGGTCAGGCGCAGGAAGTGCCCGCGCAAAGGGCGCTTGCCGTAACGGTGCTCTTCGCTCAGGGTCTCGGCGCCGAGGGTGGCCATGGCGGTGTCTGCGTCCATGCCGGCTGGCACGTTCAGCAGCAGGGTCACCGGTTCCGGTGCAGTGGCCTTGGCTTCGGGATCAAGCTCGACTTTCTGGGTGTCGACCTTGAATTGCGGCTCGTCGATGACCGCACCGTCGACGGTGACCCAGCCGCCCTCGATGAACAGCTCAGCCTCCCGACGGGAACAGCCGACGAGTTCGATGAGGCGTTTGGAGAGACGAATCGGGTCAGTCATGTCAGGGCCGTAACAAAAAGGGGGTGGGCATTGTACCTGCCTGGCGCCGGTTAATCCCGGTTCCATTTCAGTACATGGTTTTTTGGTTTTATGGTGTATCAGCCATTGCGCGTGAGTTTTTCAACCTGGCGCATACGCATGTGCAACAACGGATACGGCTGCCCCATGCCATCGACTTCCGATCGACCGATGATCTCGAAGCCCTGCTTGAAGTAAAAGCCGAGGGCTTGCGGGTTCTGTTCGTTGACGTCCAGTTCGCAGGCGTTCAGGTGTTCCAGGGCATAGCGCAGCAATTTCTTGCCCAGGCCCTGGCCGCGATGGTCCGGGTCGATGAAGAGCATTTCGATCTTGCCGGCCGCGACGCCGGCGAACCCGGTGATGCGCTGGCTCGAATCCTTGGTGCAGATCAGCATCACCGAGTCGAGGTAGCGAGTCAGCACCAGGTTTTTCAGCAGCTCGATGTAGCTGTCCGGCAGAAAGTCGTGGGTGGCGCGTACCGAGGCCTCCCAGACCCGGGTCAATTCTTCGTAGTCGCCGAGTTTCGGCGTGTGGATGACCGAATGCTGACGCATGCCTGTCTGCCCCTAATGCGTGAGTGATGTGAGTCCTTTCAACCTCAAACAATAGCCGTAAAAAAGCCCCGCATCTCGTCAAGAGAGCGGGGCTTTGCGTATTTTTTACGTTTAGATCTGTTCAGCCCACAGATCGTATTCGTCGGCGTCGGTCACTTTGCACCAGACCTTGTCGCCCGGCTTCAGGTTGCTGCCGTTGTCGATGAATACGTTGCCGTCGATTTCCGGGGCATCGAAGAAGCAGCGGCCCACTGCGCCTTGCTCGTCGACTTCATCGACCAGCACTTCGATCTCACGGCCGATGCGCATTTGCAGGCGCGCCGAGCTGATGGCCTGCTGGTGCGCCATGAAGCGCTCCCAGCGGTCCTGCTTGACGTCGTCCGGGACGACTTCCAGGTCCAGGTCATTGGCCGGTGCGCCTTCTACTGGCGAGTACTGGAAGCAGCCGACGCGGTCGAGCTGGGCTTCGGTCAGCCAGTTCAGCAGGTACTGGAAGTCTTCTTCGGTCTCGCCCGGGAAGCCGACGATGAAGGTCGAACGGATGATCAGGTCCGGGCAGATCTCGCGCCAGTTCTTGATCCGCGCCAGGGTCTTGTCTTCGAAGGCCGGGCGTTTCATTGACTTCAGTACTTTCGGGCTGGCGTGCTGGAACGGGATGTCCAGGTACGGCAGGATCTTGCCGGCGGCCATCAGCGGAATCAGCTCGTCAACGTGCGGGTACGGATAAACGTAGTGCAGGCGAACCCAGACGCCGAGGGTACTCAGGGCTTCGCAGAGTTCGGTCATGCGGGTTTTCACTGGCGCGCCGTTCCAGAAACCGGTGCGGTATTTCACGTCGACGCCATAGGCGCTGGTGTCCTGGGAGATCACCAACAGCTCTTTGACGCCGGACTTGACCAGGCGCTGGGCCTCGTCGAGTACGTCGCCCACCGGACGGCTGACCAGTTTGCCGCGCATCGACGGGATGATGCAGAAGCTGCAGCTGTGGTTACAGCCTTCGGAAATCTTCAGGTAGGCGTAGTGGCGCGGGGTCAGCTTGATGCCTTGTGGTGGCACCAGGTCGATCAGCGGGTTGTGGTCCTGGCGTGGCGGCACGACTTCGTGCACGGCATTGACCACTTGCTCGTACTGCTGCGGACCGGTTACGGCCAGCACGCTCGGGTGTACGTTGCGAATGTTGCCTTCATCGACGCCCATGCAGCCGGTCACGATGACCTTGCCGTTTTCCTTGATGGCTTCGCCGATCACTTCCAGGGACTCGGCCTTGGCCGAATCGATGAAGCCGCACGTGTTGACTACCACGACGTCGGCGTCCTGGTAGGTGGACACCACGTCATAGCCTTCCATGCGCAGCTGGGTAAGGATGCGCTCGGAGTCGACCAGTGCTTTGGGGCAACCCAGGGATACGAAGCCAACCTTTGGATTGGCCGGCGCAGGAGTGGTGGACATGTCTAACCTCGGTATTTTGTGACGCCGCTTGCCGGGCAGGGCAAAACCGACGGACGGGCGCTTGAACTGCGCCTCTGATCAAAAAGTGCGCAATTCTAGCGATGAGTCGTTCACTTGACCAGCTTTATGCAGGGAAATACGACGAGTGCTGCGCTATGCTTCGCGCCGTTACGCTTTACTGATTTTTTACTGTCAACAAAACGTCTGTAACGTGAAGTAAAACAGCGCATGCTGCACGACAAAGCATAGTGCTTCTTTCAAAGAAGCCCGGGTCTGAGAAGTAGGAGTGGTGGATGGGTCAGGCAAGTAGTCAGGCTGCAGGTGCCGAACATTCGGCGGTGAAGCCGATCGGCATGCTGGTCGCGGCAGTCGGGGTGGTTTATGGCGATATCGGCACCAGTCCGTTGTACACCCTCAAGGAAGTGTTTTCCGGCGGCTATGGCGTGCCGGTCAACCATGACGGGGTGTTGGGGATTCTGGCGCTCATTTTCTGGTCGCTGATCTGGGTCGTGTCGATCAAGTACATGATGTTTGTACTGCGCGCCGACAACCAGGGCGAAGGCGGGATCATGGCCTTGACCGCGCTGGCCCGGCGGGCGGCGGCGGGGCACGCCAAATTGCGCACGCTGCTGGTGGTCTGCGGACTGATCGGCGCGGCGTTGTTCTATGGCGACAGCATGATTACCCCGGCGATTTCCGTGCTGTCGGCGATTGAAGGCCTGGGGCTGGCCTTCGAAGGTATCGACCATTGGGTCGTGCCGCTATCGCTGGTGGTGCTGGTCGCGCTGTTTTTGATCCAGCGTCACGGTACGGCGCGCATCGGCATTCTGTTCGGGCCAATCATGGTCACCTGGTTCCTTGTGCTGGGTGCATTGGGCGTCTATGGCATCAGCCAGCATCCAGAGGTCCTGGAAGCGATGAACCCGGTGTGGGGCGTGCGCTTCTTCATCGACCACCCGGGCATGGGCGTGACAATTCTCGGCGCTGTAGTACTGGCATTGACCGGTGCCGAGGCGCTGTACGCGGACATGGGCCACTTCGGCCGAAAGCCGATCGCTCGTGCCTGGTTCATCCTCGTGCTGCCGGCGCTGGTGCTGAACTATTTTGGTCAAGGTGCCTTACTGCTGGGCGACCCGGAAGCTGCCCGTAACCCCTTCTACCTGCTGGCACCGAGCTGGGCATTGATCCCGCTGGTCGGCCTGTCGACCCTGGCCACGGTGATTGCCTCGCAAGCGGTTATTTCCGGTGCGTTCTCCCTGACCCGCCAGGCGATCCAGCTCGGTTACATCCCGCGCATGCACATTCAGCACACCTCCAGCGCCGAACAGGGCCAGATCTATATCGGCGCGGTGAACTGGGCGCTGATGGTCGGCGTAGTGCTGTTGGTACTGGGTTTCGAATCCTCGGGCGCCCTGGCCTCGGCCTACGGTGTGGCGGTGACCGGGACCATGCTGATGACCAGTATTCTGGTGTCCGCGGTGATCCTGCTGCTGTGGAAGTGGCCTCCGGTGCTGGTGGTGCCGGTCTTGCTGGGTTTCCTGTTGGTAGACGGTGTGTACTTCGCCGCCAACGTACCGAAAATCGTTCAGGGCGGTGCATTCCCGGTGATCGCCGGTTTCGCGCTGTTTGTGCTGATGACCACCTGGAAGCGTGGCAAGCAGTTGCTGGTCGAGCGTATCGATGAGGGTGGATTGCCGCTGCCGATCTTCATCAGCAGCATTGCCGTACAGCCTCCGCATCGTGTTCAGGGCACCGCCGTGTTCCTGACGGCACGGGCGGATGCCGTGCCCCACGCGCTGTTGCACAACCTGCTGCATAACCAGGTACTGCACGAACAAGTGGTGCTATTGACGGTGGTGTACGAAGACATCCCGAGGGTGCCGCCAACACGCCGGTTCGAGGTGGATTCCTACGGTGAAGGTTTCTTCCGGGTCATCCTGCATTTCGGCTTCACCGACGAGCCGGACGTACCGAAAGCGCTGAAGCTGTGTCACCTCGATGAGCTGGACTTCAGCCCGATGCGCACCACGTACTTCCTCAGCCGCGAAACGGTCATCGCTTCCAAGCTCGAAGGCATGTCCCGCTGGCGTGAGGCGCTGTTTGCGTTCATGTTGCAGAACGCCAACGGCAATTTGCGTTTCTTCAATCTGCCGTTGAACCGGGTGATTGAGCTGGGGACGCAGGTGGAGATGTAAGCCTCATCAAAAAGCCCCCGTTGCCATCGCGGCAGCGGGGGCTTTTTTGTGGCCATTGACTCATGGACTGCGAACCCCCTTGTGGGAGCGAGCCTGCTCGCGATAGCGATCTAGCAGGCGACTCCCGCGCTGAATGTCAGGCCGCCATCGCGAGCAGGCTCGCTCCCATAGGGGATGTGTGGTGCCTGCTGGAATGAAAAAGCCCCCGCTACCGTGAGGTAACGGGGGCTTTTTTCGGCTAGCTCAGATCACTCTGTAGCCGCCGTTTCCTTCGCCTGCCGCTTCTCGATCACATCCACCAGGCGCTTGGCCAGCGCCGGGTAGTTCTCGTCGAAGTGGTGGCCGCCAGGCAGCTTGATGGCTTCGCCCACCGCCGTCTTGTCGGTGCAGCCACTCTCGTCGGTTTCTTCCTCGCCGTAGATGCACACCACTTTGGCGGCTGGCAGCTTGGCCATTTCCGGGCCAGTGGCGGCTTCTTTGCCGGCGTTGCCGAGCCAGCCTTCGACTTCGATCTCGAAGCTGCCGGTACGGGCGAAGGCCAGCAGGATAATGGCGTCGACGCGTTGCTGTTCCGACTCGGCCAGACGGTTGTAGATCGCCGGCAGTACGTCGGCGCCGAACGAGTAACCGGTCAGGATGAAGCGCTTGGTGCCCCATTTCTGCCGGTAGTGTTGCATCAGTTCAGCCAGGTCCAGTGCGCTTTGCTCCGGGCTCTTGTGCTGCCAGTAGTAGCGCAGGGTGTCGATGCCGACCACCGGGTAGCCGATCTTGGCCATCTCGCCCGCCACGTCGCGGTCGAGGTCGCGCCAGCCGCCGTCACCGGACAGGAACAGGGTCACGGTGTCCCTGGCTTGGCCTGCTGGCACTTCGACCACCGGGATCTGCAGGCCGCCAGCAGCTTTGTCGCCGCCGACGAGGATCTTGCGCAGTTCGTTGTTCAACACTTGCGGCAGGTTGATGTCGTAGTCGCTGATGCTGGTTTCGGCATTGACCTGGTCGCGCACAAAGCCGGCGCTGGTGTCGTCCGGGTTGTCGTTCCATGCCACCAGCCAGTGGCCGTGGGCGGCGCTTTTCGGCAGCAGGTGCGTGCAGCCGGGCTTTTCCAGGGCCAGGTCCACCGAAACGGCCTGGGCCTTGTCGTTCTTCTGTTCGGACAACCAGCGCCAGGCCAGCACGGCGCCCGGGCCGATGCCGCTGACCAGCGTCGCCGGGCCTTTCAGTTCTCTCAGGCCTGATTGCAGGGCGCGGCTTTGCAGCAGGCAGTCCTTGGGCAGGATCACCTGGACAATTTGTGCCGAGCCACTGCGGCTCAAGGTCATCAATTGCTTGTCGCTGAGTTTCTGGTCTTCGTTGACGGCTACCAGAACCTGGGCGCGGGGTGTGTTGCCGGGGATGACACGGGTCATCGCCGCACCACCGGCCGGGGTCAGCAATTCGAGGGTCGGTTCCGGTGCCGGGCGTTTCAGGTACCAGTAACCGCCACCGAGAATCAGGGCCACTATCACCAGCGTGCCCAATACATACCGCAAGGAGCGTTGAATCATCAGCGTTTCACCAATCCGGTCAAGCCGCCCGCGATCAGGGCAGCAGTGTCGGCCAGCGCAACCAGCGGATCGAGTCCGGCGGGCACGGCCATATAACGGGGTTCCCAATCAGGCTGGAACTTGTCTTTGAAGCGGCGCAAGCCCTGGAAGTTGTACAGCTGCTCACCACGGCGGAATACCATCGAACCCAGGCGCTGGGTCAAAGGTGCGCCGCGACGGGGTTGCAACCCCGACAACGGCACCATGCCCAGGCTGAAACGCGCGTATCCATGGTTTTTATAATGTTGAATCAGGCCGACCATCATGAACTCCATGGTCAGCTTCGGGGCATCCGGGTGTGCGCGCATCAGGTCGAGGCTGGCCAGGTCATGGCCGTAGGTCTCGAGCAGGTTGGCGAACGCTACCGGGCGACCTTCGAAACGAATTACCGCGATGCGGAAGTACTTGAGGTAGTCATCGCTGAAACGGCCCAGCGAGAAGCCTTTCTCCCGGACGTTCTTGCCGGTCAGCCAGGCATCGGAAATCACCTTGAGTTCATCCATCGGCGCGTGGCCCGGCTCATGGATTTCCAGGGACAGGCCGTCACGGGTACCACGGTTCCAGGTGTAACGCAGGTCCTTCATCTCTTTGCCCTTGGCTTCGAGATCAAAACGCTTGAGGTCGACCCGGGCTTCTTCGCCGAGCTTGATCGCGGTCAGGCCGATGTCCATGTAGTACGGCAGGTTCTCGGCGCGCACTTGATAGAACACGGGACGGGCGTGGTGGATGTCGCACAGGTCGCGGAACTGCCAGATCATTTCCGCCCGTTGCTGGCCCGGGCCGATCGGGTCGTACAGCGCCACGAGACTGCGGCCGCGACGGGCGTACATCAGAAAGGCTTCGTCATTGGGGTGAAACAGCAGCGCCTTGTCACCGGTCAGGGCCAGGCCGCCATCCGGTTGGGCCGATGCCATGAGGATCTTGCTGGCGCGCTCCAGTTCGTCGGGCGTCGGCAGGTGAATGACCGGCCGCGCGGTGCGCAGCAGCCAGGTCAGCGATACCACCACCAGCAGCACGGCAGCCCCGAGCAGCGAACGCAGGCCGCGAGGAGCATCGGCGTCGAGGGTGAACTGCCACCAGAGTTGGTGGCTGTACGGCACGTCCTGATAGGCGAACAGCAGCAACCAGATCGACGCACCGAGCACACACAGGCTGGCCACCAGGTACAACGGCGAGAACGGTACTTCGGTCAGGCGGCTGGGGCGATAGAACGAGCGGCGGAATACCCCTAGCAGGCTCGCCGTCAGCACCATCAGGCTGGCTTCTTCCCAGTCGAAGCCTTTGAGCAGTGAGAGCAGGGCACCGACCAGCAACAGAATGGTGGTCAGCATCCACGCGGCCGACAGTCGGCGACGCAGCCCCTGGGCCAGCAGCAGGCAAAGAACGCCGACCAGGCTGGCACCGAAGTGCGAGGCATCGACCAGTCGATGTGGGATCAGAAAACCGATGTGTTCCAGACGGGTATCGATTTCCGGGGTGGCACCGGAGAACAGCAGGACAACACCGGACAGGAATACCAGCACCGCCAGTATTGGAGCCGCCAGGCCTGAGGCCGCGCGCAACGTCTGGCGTGTCTGGAACAGGCGCTGGCCTTCGTTGATCAGCAACAACAGGCAGGCCACCAGCAAGGGCAGGACCACGTAGATCAAGCGATAGAGCAGCAGGGCGGCCGCCAGTGGCGCAGCGCCAAGGGTGTCGGAAAACGCCGCCAGCAAAATTGCCTCGAACACCCCGACACCGCCCGGCACATGGCTGAGCACGCCGGCGGCCAGAGCCAGCAGGTAAACCAGAAGGAACGCGCCGAAGGGCGGTGTTTCCGGCAGCAGCAGATAGAGCACGGTCGCGGCGGCCGCTACGTCCAGGGCGGTGATGACCAATTGCAGAAATGTCAGGCGACGCCCGGGCAGGCGCAAGGTGCGACGCCCGATCCTGACCAGCAGGTTGTCCGGGTAAGGCTGTTCCGGCAGCCGACGACGGTAGATGCCGATGGCCAGTACCGAAAACAGCACGAGCACGGCGCTCGCCACCATGCCCAGCAACGTCTCGGAGAGCCCCAGGGCGGCGGAGGCGGCTGGCAGGTCGCTGAGCGTCGCCAGGGCGGCCAGCGGCGGCAGGGCGCAACCCAGCGAGAGGCTGGCGAACAGCGTCATGCGGGCGACCTCAGCCGCCCCCAGGCCATGACGGGCATAGAGGCGATAGCGAACCGAGCCGCCCGACAACATTGAAAGACCGATGGCGTTGCCGATGGCAAAGGCCGTGAACCCCCCCAGCGCCAACGTGCGCGGTGCCAGGCTCACCCCGGCATAGCGGCTGGCCGACCATTCATAGCCGAGCAGAATGATAAAGCCCACTACGGTTGCAGCCAGTGCGCCCATCAAGGCAGGTTTTGGAACATCGAGGATCGAATCGTGCAGCGCGTAAAGGTCGAGTTCGCTCAACAGGTGGCGACAGGCAATCAGCGCGATCGCGAACAACAGCAGGGTGACCGCCAGGCCAATGGGTTGACGGTATTTGCTCAATCGATCAAGCAGCCGCAGGCGCTCAGCATTGATCGGTTGTGTCGCTGTGACAGTGTCTTGTGAATCAGACGAGTTGGCGCGCATCAATCACCTCTTGGATTGTGCGCGACAGGATGGGGGTATCCAGCCAAGTTACCAATCCCTGCAGAAAAAAATAATCACAAATATTAACGCCTATCACCGGGCAACGGGGACGGCGCGTCATCAGTCGTGAAGGCTTCAGCCTGCAATAGAGCATAGTCTGAACCCGGCGCATGGGTGCCCCCCCAAACGGCTTGCTTCACAGTGACAGGTCATTGTTGCGAAAGGACTTTTTCAACAGATACAAAAAAGGCCACTCTTTCGAGTAGCCTTTTTTGATGTTTGGTTGCGGGAGCCGGATTTGAACCGACGACCTTCGGGTTATGAGCCCGACGAGCTACCAGACTGCTCCATCCCGCGTCTGTGTGGCGGCATTCTATAGAGTAATGCCGGGGTGTCAACTGTTAATCCTGAACCAGGTCAAATAAACGTTGAATTGCGGCAAGCGGTCGCAGGGGTGGCCTAAGTTTCGGAATCAGAACGATTTCCGGTTTCGGAATCGTTGAGCGTCCAGGCCTTGTTTCGGTGTTCGGCCCTACAAAACGAGCGTGCACAAAAAAGGCCACTCTTTCGAGTAGCCTTTTTTGATGTTTGGTTGCGGGAGCCGGATTTGAACCGACGACCTTCGGGTTATGAGCCCGACGAGCTACCAGACTGCTCCATCCCGCGTCTGTGTGGCTCATTCTATAGAGATGCGCTCGGGTGTCAACCTCCAATTCCGATAAAACCTCTTCCCGTTCAATCGGTTAGCGTTCAAAAGGGGAGGTCGACCGGTCTGTGAGGCAGGCAGGACAAGGCCTGCGCGTCTATTGAAAGTAATTTTTCGATTGAAAAAATAAATTCACAATCGACTCTTCCTACGATTGGAAAAGAACATTCAGACTACTGGTGCTATATACAGGTGTCGGTGAGATACTGTTTGTCCGGCACGCCATGACGCCTTTTCTTTGCCATGAACACGGCTTTGCTATGACTCAACGCAAGATCATCCACGTCGATTGTGACTGCTTCTATGCAGCCATCGAAATGCGCGACGACCCACGCCTCGCCGGTAAACCGCTGGCGGTAGGTGGGTCGGCAGATCGGCGTGGGGTGATCGCCACCTGCAATTATGAGGCGCGAGCGTACGGGGTGCGTTCGGCGATGTCCTCCGGGCATGCCTTGAAGCTGTGCCCGGACCTGACCATCGTCAAGCCACGCATGGATGCCTATAGAGAAGCGTCCAGGGAAATCCACACGATTTTTCGCGATTACACCGAGATCATCGAGCCGCTCTCGCTCGATGAGGCGTACCTCGATGTGTCGGACAGTGCGCATTTCGGTGGTAGCGCAACGCGCATCGCCCAGGACATCCGGCGCCGGGTCTCCAACCAGTTGCATATCACCGTGTCGGCGGGCGTGGCGCCGAACAAGTTTCTGGCCAAGATCGCCAGTGACTGGAAAAAGCCCAACGGCCTGTTCGTCATCACTCCGGACCAGGTCGAAGACTTTGTCAGTGGCTTGCCGGTGAGCAAATTGCACGGGGTCGGCAAAGTCACTGCCGACAAACTCGGCAAGCTGGGGATCACCGATTGCCTGCAATTGCGCGAGTGGGACAAGTTGGCGCTGGTGCGTGAATTCGGCAGCTTTGGCGAGCGACTCTGGAGCCTGGCCCGTGGGATCGATGAGCGTGTGGTGCATAACGACAGTCGTCGTCAGTCGATCAGTGTTGAAAATACCTACGACGTTGACCTGCCGGACCTGAAGAGCTGCCTGGGTAAATTGCCCGAGTTGCTGGAGACCCTGGCGGGTCGCATGGCGCGAATCGACAACAGTTATCGTCCGGGCAAGCCATTCGTCAAAGTGAAGTTCCACGACTTCACCCAGACTACATTGGAGCAGGCTGGGGCAGGGCGGGATCTGGGGAGTTATCAGTTGATGCTGACCCAGGCTTTCAACCGCGGCGGAAAACCGGTGCGGTTGTTGGGAGTCGGGGTGCGGCTGGAGGACTTGCGGGGCGGGTTCGAGCAGATGGAGTTGTTTGAGCGGTAGTCGGGTGATGAATGTGTGGGCGCCATCGCGAGCAAGCTCGCGATGCCTTTAGCCGTTAATTCAGTCCCGGATTCGCCACCAGTCGCTCGCCATTCTGGGTCAGCGACTTCAGAAACTCAGTCTGCAACTCGGGATCATTGCGTGTCAGTTCGATCAGGCTCTGTTCCAGTTCGCTGGCTTCTTCTTCAAGACCCAGCTCCGACAGGCGTTTGACTCGGTGGACCCACTGATTGACTTCGTCGCCTTCGAGATCGTCATAAATCAATCCGTGGGCCTCATAGAGCTTGCTGCGCAAGTTACTGCTGATGGCCAGGGTGGAATCGTTGTGTACGTTGTCCTGGGCATCCTCAACACGGATCAGCAACCGGCTCAGATGATTGATGTCATGTTCAGCGAACGGGCTGTCCAACAGATTCAGGCGCAATACGCCGTTTTTATCGGTGGTCAGTTCGAAGGTTTCCTTGCCGGCCTTGACCTCGACCGGACGCTCGCTCCAGGGCAAGCTTGAGTACTCCGTGCGTTTGTCGCGCTGGACTTCACCAATACCGGCCAGGTTTTGCTGCGCGCGGCCGTGAGACTGCACGTTCATGAACGGGTTGAGCCCGGCGAAACCGTAGCTCAGCCAGTCCTTGGTCACGCTGTCCGGCAGATTGCCGAGGGCGAACACGTTGACCACATTGGCACCGATACCTGCCACCACGGCCACCGCGCCCAGCGGGATTTCGTAAATCTCCCGCCAGGGTTGGTACGGCGTATAGCGATCGTAGTGACGAGTGACCTCGTACTCGGTGACTTCGAAAGTCTTCTGCTCGTGGATTTTCACCCGCCGTTGCGGCAGCTCAAGCACCTTGGGCTCACCGACATCGATCTGCAGGCTGTGATCGAGCAATTTGCGCTCGACCCGTTCCTCTTGCTCGCTGCGTTGCGACATGTGGTTGGCACAGCCGCTGACCAGCAGTGCGCCGCACAAGGCGGCACCACCGAGGCCTAAGGTGTTTCGCTTGAACATGACGTCTCTATATCTGCTATCAGCGGCGGATGCGGGCCTGAAGGAACGACAGCACGTCGGCGACCGGCAGCGCTTGGGCGTCGGCCTCGGTACGGCTCTTGTATTCCAGGTTGCCTTCGGCCAAGCCGCGGTCGCTGACCACGATCCGGTGTGGAATGCCGATCAGCTCCATGTCCGCGAACTTGATGCCCGGGCTGGTTTTCTTGTCGCGGTCGTCCAGCAGCACTTCGAAACCGGCAGCGGTGAGTTCCGCGTACAGCTTGTCGGTGGCTTCGCGAACCTGTTCGGTTTCGTAGCGCAGTGGCACCAGGGCAATCTGGAACGGCGCGAGGGTGTCGCTCCAGATGATCCCGTTTTCGTCGTTGTTCTGCTCGATGGCAGCCGCCACCACGCGGGACACACCGATGCCGTAGCAACCCATTTCCAGGGTGACCGGCTTGCCGTTCTCGCCCAGTACTTCGCACTTCATCGCTTTGCTGTACTTGTTGCCCAGCTGGAAGATGTGCCCGACTTCGATGCCGCGCTTGATCTCCAGGGTGCCTTTGCCGTCCGGGCTCGGGTCGCCGGCCACGACATTGCGCAGGTCGGCAACGGTCGGAACAGGCAGGTCGCGCTCCCAGTTCACGCCGAAGTAGTGTTTGTCATCGATGTTGGCGCCGATGCCGAAGTCGCTCATCAGCTCGACCGAACGGTCGATGATGATCGGCAGCGGCAGGTTCAGCGGGCCGAGGGAACCGGCACCAGCGCCGATGGCGTCGCGCAGTTCGCTTTCCGATGCCATGACCAGCGGACTGGCAACGCCTGGCTGGTTGGCGGCCTTGATTTCGTTCAGCTCATGGTCGCCACGGATGATCAGGGCAATCAGCTTGCCTTTCTCTTCTGCGTGCACCACGAGGGTCTTGATGGTTTTCTCGATCGGCAAGTTGAAGCCTTCGACCAGTTGCGCGATGGTCTTGGCGTTCGGCGTGTCGACCAGGCGCAGCTCTTCGGTCGCAGCGGCACGCGAGGTTTCGCGCGGCACGGCTTCGGCTTTCTCGATGTTCGCCGCGTAATCGGAACCGTTGCTGAACACGATGTCGTCTTCACCGGACTCGGCCAGCACGTGGAACTCATGGGAACCGGCGCCGCCGATGGAGCCGTTGTCGGCTTCAACAGGGCGGAACTTCAGGCCCAGGCGGGTGAACACGTTGCAGTAAGCCTGGTGCATGCGGTCGTAGGTGACCTGCAGCGAAGGCTGGTCAGCGTGGAACGAGTAGGCGTCCTTCATGATGAATTCGCGGCCGCGCATCAAGCCGAAGCGTGGGCGGATTTCGTCACGGAATTTGGTCTGGATCTGGTACAGGTTGATTGGCAGCTGCTTGTAGCTGCTCAATTCGTTGCGCATCAGATCGGTGATGACTTCTTCGTGGGTCGGGCCTGCGCAGAAGTCGCGACCGTGGCGATCCTTGAAGCGCAGCAATTCAGGGCCGTACTCTTCCCAGCGCCCGGATTCCTGCCACAGCTCAGCCGGTTGCGTGCTCGGCATCAACACTTCGAGAGAGCCGGCGGCGTTCATTTCTTCACGAACGACGGCTTCGACCTTGCGCATTACCCGCAAGCCCATCGGCAGCCAGGTGTACAGGCCCGAGGCGAGTTTGCGGATCATGCCGGCGCGCAGCATCAGCTGGTGGCTGATCACGACCGCGTCGGAAGGCGTTTCTTTTTGTGTGGCGAGCAAAAATTGACTGGTGCGCATGGTTGGCCGTTATCGATTGCTGATGACGAGAAATGACGGAGCATTGTACGGGCGAGTTCCGCTGGCGTACAGGCGTGCGGTCGGCGGTGTGGCAGGAGGGCGCGATTCACTCGGCCCTCCGCGATTTTTCCTGCGTAAAGAGCCTACGATTCTTCGGCGACCGGGGTCTGCACTGGTTCTGGTGTCGGTGTCGGGCCTGCGCGGCGGTTCTCCTGGAACCAGTGCAGGGCGATCAACAGCAGGGTCGGGACGCCCAGCAGGGCGGTAATCAGGAAGAAGTCGTGGTAACCGTATTTTTCCACCATGACCCCGGAGTAGCCGCCAATCAGGCGTGGCAGCAACAGCATGATCGAGCTGAGCAGGGCGTATTGGGTGGCGGAGAACTTGAGGTTGGTCAGGCTCGACAGGTAGGCCACGAAGGCCGAGGTCGCCAGGCCTGAACTGAAATTGTCCAGGGAGATGGTCAGCACCAGCATGTTCAGGTTGGGGCCCATGTCGGCGAGCATCAGGAACAGGATGTTGGTCGCCGCGGATGCGACACCGCCGATGAACAGGATCGGCAGGATGCCGAAACGCACGATCAGCAGGCCGCCCATGCCAGCGCCGACCAGGGTCATGATCAGGCCGAAGATTTTACTGACGCTGGCGATCTGGTCCTTGGTGAAGCCCTGGTCTATGTAGAACACGTTGGCCATCACGCCCATGACCGTATCGGACATCCGATAGGTGGCGATCAGGCCGAGCAGCAGCAGCGCTTGCCAGCGGTATCGCAGGATGAAGTCGTTGACCGGTGTCAGCACTGGCGCCAGGCCACGACGGCCCATGGCCGAGAGGCACAGGGCGGTGAGGGTGGTGTAGAGAATCGCGCGCAGGAAGGCGCGGTCCTCCAGCAACAGGTCAAGCAGGCTCACGCCCTGGAACAGCACGCTGGCGAAGTCGGTGTTGTAGAGCTGGGTGAACATGGCCGGCACGGACACCAGCAATATGATCAGCACGAACACCGAGGCCAGTTGATGCACGAAGCTGTAGCGCCCGGCCTGCAGTTGCGTGCGCAACGGCACGGGTGGTTCGCGCATGAACATGGAGGTCAGCAGTGCCGGGACCATCAGCACTCCGAACAGGATGTAAGTGCCGGCCCAGGCCGAATGCTTGTAGTTGAAGCCGGTGGAGCCAAAGCCTTCGGCGAAGTACAGCGCGCCTGCAGTAGCCAGCAGCGCAGCGACCCGGTAACCGGACATGTAGCTGGCGGCCAGTGCGGCCTGACGATTGTCTTCGGCGATTTCAAGGCGGTAGGCGTCTACCGCGATGTCCTGCGTCGCTGACGCGAAAGCGACGACGACGGCGATGGCAATCAGCCAGGACAAATGCTTTTGCGGGTCGCAGAAACCCATCCCGATCAGGCCAAGGATGACCAGTGCCTGGGACAGCACGAGCCAGGATCGTCGTCGACCGAGTTTGCCGAGCAATGGCAGTCGCCATTGGTCGAGCAAGGGTGACCAGACCCATTTGAAGGCGTATGCCAGGCCAATCAGGCTTGCATAGCCAATGGTTTCACGCGCCACGCCGGCTTCACGCAGCCAGACCGAAAGCGTCGAAAACACCAGCATGTAGGGCAGGCCGGCGGCGAAACCAAGCAGCAACAGCACGAGTGTCGAAGGGCTGGCATAAGCGGCGAGCGCGGCGCGCCAGGTTTTACGGGGCATGGGCTGGAGTCTGCCTCAAGAAATACGGAAACAAAGCGCGCACTCTAACCGCTGTGCTCTACCGGACGCCAGCCATGGCGCTGAATATCAACACGATTATTCAGGATACTGATGCCCTCCATGCGTAATCGTGCGCGCTGCTCATCACCCGAAGGGCTGCCCACCGGCAGGCTGATACGCCCGTTTGCGCCCAGAACGCGATGCCAGGGCAATTTGCTGTCGCTCGGCAATTGGCTGAGGGTGCGACCGACCCAGCGGGCGGCGCGACCCAGTCCTGCAAGCTCGGCCAGTTGGCCGTAGCTGACGACTTTGCCCTCCGGTACTTGGGCAAGAGTCAAATACAGTGCCGTGCGTCGGATTTGCGCTGCGCTCTCGGATTCATCGGTTGGATCGGTCACGTCCGTCAGTCCTGAAGAAATTTGCTTTACCGTCTTTAGAGTAATTCCTGCGCAGGAAGTTGAGAAATGAACTCAACAGAAATAGTCGGGTCAGTCCTTGCCAGGGCCTTGTTCCTACGGATAATGCCGACTTTTCTCGCAAGCCTGAGCCTGTATTTTGTTTATGTTGTCCAGATCCCTGCTGTGTCTCGCTGCCCTTGGTGCCTCCACTCCCTTGCTTGCCGATACCGTGTGGTTGAAGAACGGTGACAAGCTGAGCGGCAAGATCACGCTGTTCGATGGCGGCAAGCTGCTGATCCAGACCGAGTACGCCGGTGCGGTGACGATCGACTGGAAACAGGTCAAGACCCTGGACAGCGATCAGGAATTGCTGATCAAGCAGGATGCCTACAGTGGCGAGAAAGCCAAGTCACTGAAGGCGGCGGACGCCGGCAAGGTCACGCTGGCCAACGGCGAGGCACCGAAGACGGTCGAACTTGCAAGCATTCAGCAGATTCTCAAGCCAAAACCGGTGGTCGAGGATCTGGTGTGGAAAGGCAACGTCGATATCGCGCTGGATTATCAGCGGGCGGAAAACGACACCGATGACTACGACATCGATTTCAAGACCAGTGCACGACACGGTCGCTGGCGGCACACCGCTGAAGGTGAATACAACCGTGAGTTCCAGGACGACGTGGTGACCACGGACAACTGGCGGGCGGAGTATTCCATCGACCGATTCCTGACCGAGCAATGGTTCTGGCAGGGGCGCCTGGTCTACAAGCGCGACAAGGTTGAAGACCTTTCCCGGCAACGCACGGTCGGTACCGGTCCCGGCTATCAGTTCTGGGATAACGAACTCGGGGCGTTCTCCCTGGGCTCGCTGCTCAACCGCACGGACTATGAATTTTCCGATGGCAGCAATGACAATTTCTACGCCCTGGCCATGAAGTGGGACTACAACCGCTACCTGGTCGGCAAGCGTGTCGAGTTCTTCACCAATGGCGAGGTTGGCAAGCCGCTGTCGGGTGTGGCCGACTACGCGCTCGATGCCGAGATGGGGTTGCGCTACAAGGTGACTGACTGGGCTTCGCTGAACCTGAAGGCGGAGCGCGACATCATCAGCGGTACTGACGATTCGGATCTGGACAAGACACGCTACACCGCAGGGTTTGGCGTGACCTGGTAAGAGCATCAAAAGATCGCCGCCTTCGACAGCTCCTGCAGGGGCAACCCGGGAGCTGTCGAAGGCGGCGATCTTTTTTTGCGTGGACAAAACACCCGCCCACAAAAAAGCCCCGCTGTTGAGGGCGGGGCTTTTTACTAAAGCAAGTACAAGTTAGATAACTTGAACTTCTTCAGCTTGCATGCCTTTCTGACCGCGGGTAGCGATGAAAGAAACCTGTTGGCCTTCTTTCAGGCTTTTGAAGCCGTCGGACTGGATAGCTTTGAAGTGAACGAACAGGTCGTCACCGGATTGTGGAGTGATGAAGCCGAAGCCTTTTTCATCGTTGAACCACTTAACGGTACCGGTTTGGCGATTAGACATGGTGTAACTCCTTGAACAAAGATAACTGCGACTCAGGAAGAACCCTGGCCGAGACTGAGTGCAAAGAGCAGGAAAAATTCTTGTAGATGGTTGGATCGAAATTCAACATATCGTGTAGAGATTCTCAGTGACACAAGCAGCACAGTGACGCCACCTTAACCCTTTTTCCGGAACGTGCCAATGCTTCTTGCACAGGTTTCTCTGTTTTAAGGATCGGCGGTGTGACGGTTCGTCGCCAGCGCAGGTAATTCCTGCCTGTTCGGCGAGAATTGCACCGCGGACTTTGAACCCGGCGGCGCGCCCGGTAAGATGCCGGACAGAATTTTTCGACCTCGCTATTCAGGACACCCGCCATGAGCATCAAATCGGACAAGTGGATTCGCCGCATGGCGCAGGAACACGGCATGATCGAGCCTTTCGTCGAGCGCCAGATGCGCGGCAGCGACGATAGCCGTGTGATCTCCTACGGGGTGTCGAGCTATGGCTACGATGTGCGTTGCACCAATCATTTCAAGGTGTTCACCAACATCAATTCGGCCATCGTCGATCCGAAGAACTTCGATGCCGGCAGCTTCGTCGACATCCACAGCGACGTATGCATCATTCCGCCGAACTCCTTCGCCCTGGCCAGCACCGTCGAATACTTCCGCATTCCGCGCAATGTATTGACCATTTGCCTGGGTAAAAGCACCTACGCGCGCTGCGGCATCATCGTCAACGTCACGCCGCTCGAGCCTGAGTGGGAGGGTCACGTGACCCTGGAGTTCTCCAACACCACCAATCTGCCGGCGAAAATCTACGCGAACGAAGGCGTGGCGCAGATGCTGTTCCTTGAGTCTGACGAAGAATGTGAAGTGTCCTACAAGGACCGAGGCGGCAAGTATCAGGGCCAGCGAGGCGTGACCCTGCCTCGCACTTGAGTCAACCGTCCGACAAATGCCGGGAATTCCTGGGCGGGCGTACACTCTATGGGGTGTACTGTTCCGACCCGCGCAAGGCGGGTCGGGCCATCACTCAGGAGTGCCGAATGAAGATCGATCCGCGAATCAGTGCCGAACTGGCAAGGCTTGAACCCAACCAGGTGGGTGTTCTGGCCTGGTCCTTGTTGGCACATCCGCCCGTCAGCATGGCAGGGGGTATTCCCGGCCAGCCTGATCCTGATACCCCGAATGAACAGCCTAACGAGCCAGGCGAGCCTACTCTGCCGGACGAGTCGCCTCCTGTGCCTGTTGCCTGATTTTCGATTTCCGCCATTCATGGCTGTTGAGCTGCGCTTGTTGTCTTCAGCAAGCAGGCCTGTGCCTGTTGTTGCTATAGACGAACGTAGCGTCTGAATCGGCCTGCACATATTCGGAAGTAACTATGTCTGTCGGGGAAACCAATCGATAGACATGGCCGTGGTTCTATCTGGGAGCTGCGTGCCCTGGGGCCTTTAACAGGGGCATCAGACAGTTAACTTCGAATATGAAAAGGAACATTCAGATGAGTGTGAGTGCAAATCGATCGGGGCATTTGAGTGCCGACGTAATCACGACAGTCGGCTCCATGCAGTTTCGCGTAACGGATGGGCTCGATTTCTATCAGCGGTCAGACATTCATTGCATTGAGGCGGATAACGGTCAGGGGACAGCGTTTTACGTGTACTTACCGATGAGCATCCAGAGTGGCAGTTTCAGCCTGGGACTCAACGAGGGATCTCCCATGGTCATCCATGTGATCGGCAACTCGGAGGCAGAGCTTTATCCAGGAACGCTCGAGTTGACGGTGGGAGGTGACGCGCAGTTTGTTGGACGCTTCAATGGGACGGACGCCAATGGTCTGCAAGTGAAAAATGGCAGTTTCAGGCTGGAAAACGAAGCGGGGGCATAACGGTTGACTGATGTTGGAAGCCGGGCAGCCCGGCTTCCACTTCTCCGCCCGGCGGCTATTTCAGGTTGCCGCTGAGGAACTGCTTCAACCGCTCGCTTTTCGGATTGCCCAGCACCTCTTCCGGCGCGCCTTCTTCCTCCACCAGGCCCTGGTGCAGAAACAGCACCTGGCTCGACACTTTGCGGGCGAAGCTCATTTCGTGGGTCACCATGATCATGGTCCGGCCTTCTTCGGCCAGGCCCTGGATCACCTTGAGCACTTCACCCACCAGTTCCGGGTCCAGCGCCGAGGTCGGTTCGTCGAACAACATGACTTCCGGCTCCATGGCCAGTGCGCGGGCAATCGCTACCCGTTGTTGCTGACCGCCGGACAGGAATGCCGGGTATTGGTCCGCCACACGGGAGGCCAGCCCCACCTTGTCGAGGTAGCGCCGGGCGCGGTCCTCGGCTTCTTTCCTGTCGCAGCCCAGCACCCGGCGCGGGGCCATGGTGATGTTTTCCAGCACCGTCATGTGGCTCCACAGGTTGAAGTGCTGGAACACCATGGCCAGGCGGGTGCGAATCCGCTGCAATTCATCGGCGTCGGCCACGTGCATGCCGTGACGATCCTTGATCATGCGGATGTTCTGCCCATCGAGGCTCATGGCGCCGTCGTTGGGTTGCTCCAGGAAGTTGATGCAGCGCAGAAAGGTACTTTTACCCGAGCCGCTGGCGCCGATCAGGCTGATGACGTCGCCGGTCTTGGCCTTGAGCGAAACACCTTTGAGGACTTCATGGTCGCCGTAGCTTTTATGCAGGCCTTCGATGGTCAATTTGTACATGGGGCGTGCATCCTCAAGGCGAAAGTAGATAGCCACTGCGATAGGCTTCGGTGCCCGCGACGTGGGCGATCACCATGCCAGCAGTGGCCATGCGGCGCAGCGAACGGGCGTACATCAACCCGGCGGCGGAGCAGTGAACGGGAGTAACCAGATCGTTGACCGGATCAATGATCTCGGCGATAAGTTGCCCGGCTTCCAGGTACTGGCCCGGCAACGCAGTGAACACCAGCAGCCCGCCGACGGGCGTGGCCACCGGTTCTACACCGGCCAGCGGTGTCGCCGGATAGGGCAGGTCGGGCAGGGGCGCGGGTTCGCCGGCGATCGCGCCGAAATGGATCAGGTAATCGATCAGTGCCTGGCAATCGAGGCTCGCCAGCGGGTGATTGACGTCGCCCTGACCGCGCAGTTCGACGGTCACCGAAAAACTGCCCGGCGGAATGTCGAAGTGCTCGCCGAAGCGTTCCTTCAACTGCCACCAGAGCAGGGTGAAGCATTCGTCGAACGACTGACCGCCGGAATCGGTTGCCAGCAGGCTGGCTTCGGCGCCGATGTAGCGGGCCAGCGGCTCGACCTGCGGCCAGGCATCCGGCGTGGTGTAGAGGTGAGCGACCGCTTCGAAATCGCAATGCAGGTCGAGCACCATATCGGCGTCGCAGGCCAATCGTTGCAGGGTCAGGCGCTGGGATTGCAATTGGGTGGCGGCGGTCTGCCGGGCCAGCGCATCGCGCAGGTTGCTGCGGATCAGTTGCAGGTTGTGCTGCGGATCGTCACCGAGCTTGTCTTCGATCGCGTTGCCGACTTCCTCACTGAGGTCGACGAACCAGCGGTTGAAGTTCTGGCCGCTTTCCAGCTCGTAGCGGCCCAGCGGCACATCCATCAGCACCTGTTCCAGGCCCACGGGGTTGGCGATGGGCACCAGCACGATTTCGCTGCGCAGGCGCCCGGCGGCTTCCAGTTCCGCCAGGCGCTGCTTGAGGTGCCAGGCCACCAGCATGCCGGGCATTTCGTCGGCGTGCAGGGAGGCCTGGATGTAGATCTTGCCGTTGGCCGGTTGAGGGCCGAAGTGAAAACTGTGGATCTGTCTCGCGGTCCCGGGCAGCGGGGCCAGCAGGTCATGTTTCTGGTGGCGCATCTGTTGTTTCCTGAAGCTGGTTGAGTCCTAGTGGGTCGGCCCAAGGAAGGCCAGCCATCGGCGTTCGGCAAGGCGGAACAGGCCGACCAGCGCAAAAGTGACGGTCAGGTAGATCAGCGCGGCGATGCCGAATGACTGGAAGGTCAGGAAGGTCGCCGAGTTGGCGTCCCGCGCAACTTTCAGGATGTCCGGGATGGTCGCGGTGAAGGCCACGGTGGTCGAGTGCAGCATCAGAATCACTTCGTTGCTGTAATACGGCAACGAACGACGCAGGGCCGACGGCATGATCACATAGGCGTACAGCTTCCAGCCTGTCAGGCCGTAAGCCTTGGCCGCTTCCACTTCACCGTGGGCCATGCTGCGAATGGCCCCGGCGAAAATCTCCGTGGTGTAGGCGCAGGTATTCAGGGCGAAGGCCAGGATCGTGCAGTTCATCGCATCGCGAAAGAATGCGTCCAGTACTGGCTGAGCTCGAATGGCGGCCAGGCTGTAGATCCCGGTGTAACAGATCAATAACTGAATATAGAGCGGCGTGCCACGGAACAGGTAGGTATAGAACTGCACCGGCCAACGGATGTAGAAGTGCGGCGATACACGGGCGATGGACAGCGGGATCGACACGATAAAACCGAAGAAGATCGAAGCGCTGAGCAGCCACATGGTCATGGCCAGGCCGGTGATGTTGTTGCCGTCGCTATAGAGGAAGGGTTTCCAGTATTCCTGCAGAAGTTCGATCATCGTACGGCCTCCCGGGTACCGGCGGAGTAACGACGTTCAAGCCAGCGCAGAATGAAGTTGGACGCGCTGGTGATCATCAGGTAGATCAGCGCGGCAAGTACCAGGAAGTAAAACAGCTGATAGCTGCTTTTGCCGGCGTCCTGGGCAGCCTTGACCAGGTCGGCGAGGCCGATGATCGACACCAGGGCGGTGGCCTTGAGCATCACCATCCAGTTGTTACCGATACCCGGCAGGGCATAACGCATCATCTGTGGGAACACCACGATCCAGAAACGCTGGCCGCGCTTGAGGCCATAGGCGGTGGCCGCTTCGACCTGACCCCGTGGGACGGCGAGAATCGCGCCACGGAAGGTTTCAGTGAAATACGCACCGTAGATGAAGCCCAGGGTGATGACCCCTGCGCTGAACGGGTTGATCTCGATGTATTCCCATTCCATGTAATCGGTAAAAGAGGTCAGCCAGGTTTGCAGGCTGTAGAAGATCAACAGCATCAGGACCAGGTCCGGAACGCCACGAATGAGTGTGGTGTAGAGCTGTGCAGGCACGCGCATCAGTTTGACTTTTGACAGCTTGGCACTGGCGCCGAGCAGCCCAAGCAACACGGCCACCAACAGCGACAACGCCGACAACTTGATCGTCATCCAGGTGCCTTGCATCAGCAGCGGACCGAAGCCCTTGAGGCTGAAGGCAGAGAGCCCCAGATTTTCCAGTAGGTTTTCGAACATAAATCAGCAACCTGATCGGATGAAAAAAGCGCCCATCGAGAGATGGGCGCCGGGCATTATTTGCCGCTGTACAGATTCAGATCGCCAAAGTGTTTCTTCTGAATGGTGGCGTAGGTGCCATCATCGTGTAACGCTTTGATACCTTTATCCAAAAGTGCTTTCAGCTCGGTGTTACCTTTCTTAATGCCGATGGCTGTTTTGGCTGGCAGCAAAGCATTGTCGACCGGCTTGCTGACATTGTACTCGGCACCCTGTGGCGACTTCAGGAAGCCCATTTCGGCTTGCAGCATGTCCTGAATCCCTGCATCGAGACGACCGGAAGTCAAGTCGGCGTAGACCTGATCCTGGTTGGCGTAGGCCTGGGTTTTCACGCCGGCCTTGTCCAGAACGGCTTTGGCATAAGCTTCCTGAATGGTGCCTTGTTCGTAGCCGACGGTCTTGCCCTTGAGCGAGGCGACGTCTTCAGTCACGCCAGAACCTTTCTTGGACACGTAGGCGGTTGGGCCGGAGAACAGTTCGCTGGAGAAATCGATGGCTTTTTCACGGGCTTCGGTAACGGTCATCGACGAGATCACACCGTCGAATTTATTGGCTTTGAGGCCGGGAATCATGCCATCGAAGTCACTTTCGACCCACTTGCACTTGACCTTCAGTTCGGCGCAGATCGCGTTCCCCAGATCGATGTCAAAGCCTACCAGGCTGCCATCGGCCGCTTTCGACTCGAACGGTGCGTAGGAAGGGTCAACGCCGAAACGCAGTTCTTTGTACTCCTTCGCCATGGCGGAGCCAGCAGCCATGCACAACGCCAGTGCAGAAAGGGTCAGCAATGCTTTTTTCATTATTCAATCCCTAAAAACCAATATGAGCGCTTGTGGCGCAGAATTATTGTTACTGGAAAGCGTAAGACCTGTTGAAAGTAGCAATTTCCGAACCAGAGTGCCGAACAAGCGTTTTAAAAGGTACTTGGAAATGGCCGGAAACAGATTTATGCACGAAAACGGGCGCAGGGAAATGGGTGCACCAAATCATCTCGCCACAAAAGAACGGTTTGACTGAGCCGGGTCACCAGGCTCCCTACCTCGTCGACACGACTTGTCCTTGCGTCAGCGCAACGGCGATGGTGATTCAACATTCAACCTCTATTTTGAATGTTGAATCGCTATCGTCGGAACGCCGCCCGGAGCCGGCTCGCTCCCACAGGTAAAGGGCGGGGTTACTTTCCTGGGGTCAGCGTCAACCGCGCCTTGCCATAGGCGTTGTCGAAGTTCTGCGGCTGCATGGGCAGGCTCATGTACTGGCCTTTAAGCCACGGTTCGATGCTGTTGAGGTAGTTCGGGCTGGCCGGGTTGCCGGATTGGCCGGTGCCGTTTTGTGCCATCAGCGGTTCGGACTGGCCGAAGTCGACGATAAAGCGCATGGCTGGCGCCAGCGTGGTGTTGAAGTCCTGGCCCCAGGCGAAGGCAGCGGTGTTGAGTGTGGTGTGATCGCCACCGGCCGGCAGCGGTCCGCGTACGGTCTGGCCGCTGCTGTTTTTCCATTCATAGCGATGCAGTTTGCCCCACTGCCAGGCTTTGTGATCGCCGCCCAACTGGCTGTCGCCTGCGCTGATCGCGGCGGCGAGGCTGCGAGCGAGGATCGCCGGTTTGTCTTCTTTCTGCGCGGTGCGCACGTCATCCCAGAACGGGCTGTCCTCACGCCCGAGCAAGTGATCGGCCTGGGCCGCGTAGGACAGCTTGCCGTCGGCGACAAAAGCTTTCCACGCCGGGTTGCTTTCCGGGCCCAGTTCATCGAGGAAGATCTGTCGGGTGCTTTCCTGCAGGAACAATTCGTAGATGGCCGCATCGGTGGAGGTCGGGCCGAGCTTGCCGTCGAACGCCATCAAGCGGCTGTAGGCTTCGTGTGCCTTGGCGCGATCGGCCGCCGGCAAGGCGTCCATGGCTTGCTTGAGTGGCTGGGCCATGCCAGGCGCTTCGAACATTTTCTTCAGCTTGGCAGCGAAGGTGGTGGTCTGGTCGTATTGCATGGCGATCAGGCTGCGGCTGTCGTGTTTGCCTGCACCGGCCAGTTCGGCCAGGCGCTCGCCGCGCTCCGGAGCGGCCCAGGAATTGGACAACTGCATGCCATAGCCATGGGGAATGACCCGCTGGTTGGCAGTGCCGAGCCAGCCCTGGGCCGGGTCCTGGTCGTACGGGTGCAGCATCGGGTCGGCGTAACCGTCCCAATCGTATCGACCTTCCCAGCCCGGCGAGGGCAGCAAGCCTTCGCCTTCGCGACGGTTGGGGTAACGACCGGTGACTTGCCAGCCGATGTGGCTGGCATCGGCGAACACCAGGTTCAGCGCAATGGCGCGGATTTCGCGGCTGGCATCCGAGGCTTTCTCGACGCTCTGGGCGCGGGACAGGTCAAAGAACGCGTCCAGGGTCTTGTCGTCGGTGAAGTTCGGCGTCTGCAAGGCCAGGCCGAAACCATTGGCCAGCGTGGTGCCCTGGGCGCTGTTGAGCAGCGGGCCATGGCGGGTTTCGTACACGGCTTCGCGAATCGGCCGCTGGCCTTTGACGAAGTAGGTTTCGTTACGCACGATCGCCGGCTGCCACTTCCCGGCATTTTCGTAGGTGAGCCCGTTGCCCTGGCGCTGGATCTTCTCCAGGAACAGGTCCTGGTTGTCGCCCATCACGGACGTCATACTCCAGGCCACCTTGCCGTTGAAACCTCCAAGCACCATCGGCAGGCCCGCGATGGTCACGCCGGACGCCTGATACTTCGGCGCGCGAATCTGCACGTAACTGAACAACGAAGGCACGCCCAGCGGGCCGTGACTGTCACTGGCCAACAGGCTCTTGCCGCTGCGGCTGCGTTGCGGGGCGATGGCCCAGTTGTTCGACGAGGTGGCGCCCAGCAGGTTGAGGTCCGACAGCAGGCCCGTGGCTTTGCTGAGTTCAGCCAGCCCCGGCACTTGCCCGTTGAGTTTGATGCCTTGCAGTTTTTCGCTTTCGGCGGCCGGCAGTTTTTCGTCGGGAGCCGACGGCGTCAGCCACGCCAGTTTGTCAGTGGTGACGGTCTGGGCCAGTACCAGCGAGGAAATTTCTTCCGGCAGGTTGGTCGACTGGCTGAAGTTCAACAAGCAGAAAATCAACGCGGAATCTTCCGGCTGCCAGTATTCAGGCTGGTAACCAGTGGCCGCGAGGTCCGCCGGCAGTTTGTCGCGGTAGCGGAACAGGTAGGCGTTGACCCCACGCGCATAGACTTCGAAGAAACGCTTGAGGCGTGGCGAAGAAGCCTTGTACAACTCGCCAGCACTTTTCTTCAGGTTGACCGCCCGCATGTAACGGTCGGCGTCCAACAGTTCGGCACCGTGCATCTCGGTCAAACGGCCCTGGGCCAGCAGGCGCAGGGTGACCATCTGGGTGATGCGGTCGCTGGCATGCACGTATCCGAGGGTGAACAGCGCGTCGTGGAAGCTGTTGCTTTCGATCAGCGGCATGCCCATGGCATTGCGACGCACCGAAACGCTCTGCGCCAGGCCCTTGAGTGGTTGTACGCCGGAGGTTGGCGGGAGGGTGTCCTGGGCGTTGAAGTTCTGACAACCGGTCAGGCTCAACACACCGGCCACTGCTGCGGCAACGCCGAACCGGGGTAGAAAATGAGTAAGGGCTGGCGAGGCCATGGCAAAGCTCCTGCGGGGGTAGAGGCGGCGGCGCGAAATAAAGGCGCTACGTTAGTGAGCGGGAGGTGGCCGCGCAAGCGGGGTACAAGGTTATTTCAGGATTTGTCTGATTATCCGAAAGATCGCAGCCTTGCCAGTCGCAATGGGGGATGTTGAAGTGCGACACGCTCAACAATCCTGGAGAAAAGTCGGCATGGAGCTCAAGGCAAACGCGGCACTGATCATCATCGATCAACAAAAAGGCATCCTGCATCCCAGGCTCGGCCGCAGGAATAACCCTCAGGCTGAAGAGCGCATGCTGGAATTGCTCGGCCATTGGCGGCGTACCGCTCGGCCGGTGACTCATGTGCAGCACCTGTCCCGCTCGGAGGACTCAGTGTTCTGGCCGCAGCAGTCGGGGGTGGAGTTTCAGGAACGGTTTCAGCCAATGGCCGGTGAACGCTTGATCCAGAAGCAGGTACCGGATGCATTTTGCTCAACTGGACTGGAGGCTGCCTTGCGCGAGGCGGGGATCGGGCAGTTGATCATCGTGGGTGTCGCGACCCACAACTCGGTGGAATCCACGGCGCGTACCGCGGGCAACCTGGGGTTTGATACGTGGGTGGCCGAGGATGCGTGCTTTACCTTCGACAAGGCTGATTTTTTCGGCCATGCCCATAGCGCCGAAGTGGTGCATGCGATGTCGCTGGGGAATTTGCACGGTGAGTATGCGACGGTTGTAAGCAGCGCGCAGATCCTGTCAGCCGACTAAGCACCTGTGGGAGCGAGCTTGCTCCGGGCGGCGTTCCGACGATGGCAGTCTGACTGACACAGTCATAGTGAATGTGCCACCGTCATCGCGAGCAAGCTCGCTCCCACAGGAGAGGGCGGTGATTCAACAGGCGAAGCTAATCTTCGCCCGAAGCATCAAGCGCCGTGGCACTTCTTGAATTTCTTGCCGTTGCCGCATGGGCACGGATCGTTGCGGCCGACGTCTTTCAGGGCATTGCGCACCGGTTCCTGGTGAGCGTGGCCGCAGTTCGGACCGTGGACATGGCCGTGGTCGTGATCATGGTGGTGATGGTCGTGGTCATGATCGTGGTTGCAGTCAGGGCCGTGGACATGGGGTTGCTGGGTCATCGGTGTTGCTCCGGAATTAAATCGGCGGCGATTATCACGCCATTGCGCGCCAGGTGCACGTAGTGGGCGATGAATATACCGGTTTCCAGTTCACCTTCCAGACGATAGGGAATGGGTTGATCGGATTTTTTCAGCAGTTTGGCCAGATCACGGACCTTGGACCACAGGTTGGTGCGGATCGGCACCTTGAAGTAAGCGCTGTGCCTGGGGCCGATGGTGAACCAGTGTTCGTACTCGCCGTCGGCCAGCAGTATGTCACCCAAGTGAACGCGGTACTCCAGACTGCGCACGGTCAGGTCGCTGTCGTTGGGGTTGTCGATGCGAAAATGCAGGAGGAATTTCTGTTCCAGCAGTTTGGCGCTGACCACCTCGATCTTCACCAGATGGACCTCGGGGTCCGGCAAGTCGTCGTCGAACCACGATGCGCAGCCGCCGAGTCCCAGTGTCAGGAACAACGTGAGCAGACAGAGTGCGCCGCGGCGGATGATCATCGTGGTGTTTCTCCCTTGAGCCCCAGTCTAGACCCAAAAGATCGCAGCCTTCGGCAGGTCCAGCGTGGTGGACAGTCATTCCATGTCCTAACTGCTGAAATACCCTGCACAACACTTCTTGAACTTCTGCCCACTCGCGCACGGGCACGCGTCATTGCGCCCGAGTTTGAGCTGCACGGTGGGGTCGATGAAATACCAGCGATCAGTGTTTTGCACAAATGAGGAACGCTCGCGGTGGCTGTGCTCGCCATTGCTGTCGTGCCAGCGCGCGGTAAAGGTCACGAAAGCGTGTTCAGGCTGGCCGCCCAGCACCTCGGAGCTTTCCACCTCAAGGCCCAGCCACGTACTTTGCGCGCTCCAGTCGCTGATCGATTGACGATCCAGGCCGGCCTGTTGGGCGGGCAGGGTGGTGGCCACCAGATAGTCGACCAACCCCAGCACGTAGGCACTGTAGCGCGAGCGCATCAAGGCTTCGGCGCACGGTGCCGGGTGTCCGGCATGGTAGTGACCGCAGCAGGCGTCGAGCAGGGTGCCGCTGCCGCATGGGCAAATGGATGTACTCATTGCATTACCACCAGTATTTCCCGAAGTTTTCCGGATTGGCCCAGAAACGGGAATTGAGCCAGTCGGGGACTTGCTTGTATTCAAGCAGATCGTAGGTAAACAGGGTCAAGACCTGTTCGTCCCGTTGAAAGCGTTCGCTGGCTTGCAGGGCCAGGGAGAAAAAGTCGGTTTCCTGCCAGCCGCAGGCCGGCAGATCCGCCAGCACGGCGATGCGGCTGGCGTTGAGGTTGCGAATGCCGCCCAGCAGGTTCAGGCCGTCGCGCTTGGGCAAATGCTCCAGGCAATCGACCACCAGGGCCAGGTCGAAACGGCGGGCCGCCAACTCGTCGGGCAACGGGCCGGGGGCCGCGAAAGCGACGTTGCTGTCCGGGTGAGCGAGTTTGAACGCCTCCAGCGCCGGGAACTCGCTCGCGCCGATCAACAACAGGCGCGCGGGGCTATATCGGTCAAGTAAAGCTGCCAGTGCCTGCTGCGGCGTGCGTGAAGAAATACCTGCAATCATCGAAGATCCTCAATCAGATCTGCCAAGACTAGCCTGCCCGAACGTTCGGGCCTAGAGCGTCTTGGCGACAAAAGCGTCAACCTGCCGCTGATAATGCGCGAATAAACAGCATGGCCTATTGCTGGCGGAGTTTAAAACTCGGGTCTTTACTACCTGAATCGGTTCTAAGCCGATCCTTCAGGAGAAAACTAGATGAGCATAGTTCGGACAGCATTACCCTTGGTTCTGCTAACCAGTGTCTTGACTGGTTGCGCAGGTTTGCAGAAAACCGACTGGCCGACCTGTGCGGCGGTGGGTGGTGTCGTGGGCGCGGGCCTCGGTGCGACCGAAAGCTCGGCATGGGCAGGGTATGGCGCTCTGCTCGTCGGCGGTACGGCAGCGGCTTATTGCTGGGTGCACGGTGATGGCGACGAAGACGGCGATGGTGTGCTGGATAGTCGCGACAAGTGCCCTGGCACGCCTAAAGGCGTTCGGGTCGATGCCAACGGTTGCCCACCACCAGCACCTGTGGTCGAAGAGGCGGTTGTGGTCAAGGAAGAAACCATCGTCATCCGCGATGTTCACTTCCAGTTTAATAAGTCCACGCTGACCCCGTCCGACAAACAGGTACTCGACAAGATTGCTACTCGCCTGAAAGCCGAAGCCCCGACTGCTCAACTGACCGTAACCGGCCATACCGACAGTGTGGGCAGCGATGCCTACAACCAGAAACTCTCGGATAAACGCGCGCACTCGGTGGTTGAATACCTCATCGAGCAAGGCGTACCTCGCAGCAACTTCGTGTCGGTTGTCGGTGCCGGTGAAAGCCAGCCGGTTGCTGACAACAAAACCGCTGACGGTCGTGCACAGAACCGTCGTACGGAAATCAAAATCCAGCGTTAAGCCCCCTCGCATCCGCGCCTTGTGCAGTCGCGGATGCGGGTCTTTACTCCTGTGTAACCGGTATTGGCCGGTACACAGGAGCTTTCAATATGATCGTTCTCACAAGGACCGTCTTGCCGGTTCTGCTACTTGGCAGCCTGTTGACCGGCTGCGCGACCCACAGTGATGGCACTGCCCCCCTCAATCAACGCACCTGGCCAATTTGCAGCCTCATCGGCGGTCTGGTCGGTGGTGGCCTGGGCGCAATCGAAAGTGGCAGTTGGGCCGCGGGTGGGGCGGCGCTGGGTATCTTGTCCGGTGGGTTGATCTGCTATGCCCAGGATGGCGACGAAGACGGCGACGGCGTTTTCGACAGACGCGACCGTTGCTCTGACACCCCCGCCAATACCCCGGTCGACCATCGCGGTTGCCCGGCGCCGCAGTATCCGGACAGCGTCCAGGCCGAACCTGCGCAATCCGAAGTCATTACTCTGAGCGATGTACTGTTTGTCTTCAATCAATCCAACCTGACCCCGACGGCGAAGAGTCAGCTGGACGCGTTGATGAGCAAGTTCGAGGATGCCGATGTGGTCAGCATCAAGGTGGTCGGCCATACCGACGGCGTCGGTTCGGATGCCTATAACCAGGCCTTGTCGGAGCGGCGTGCCAGCAGCGTGGCGGAATACCTGTTGAGCCAGGGTGTCGCGCCGAACAAAGTCACCAGCGAAGGCAAGGGCGCGAGCCAACCGATTGCCGACAACGGAACAGAAGAAGGTCGTGCGAAAAACCGTCGCGTGGACCTGCATATAAATCGCTGAGCCAAGAGATAGAGCCGTCGGGCGACAGGTGTGAACGCTGCGACGGCCGTTCGGCGGCCTCCATGAAGATTTTTCCGTTGCCCTCTGGCTTAACCCGCGTGGAAGCCGTTACTGTGCGCGCAAACAATAATTCTCATCGGGGGCGCGTATGAAAGTCTTATGGGGGCTGGGGCGGGTACTGACCTTGCTGTTCTGGTCGGTAGTGCTGGTCAATCTGCTCACACCCTTCGTCTTTCCGCTGCACCCGTTGGTCAATCTGGCCGGCGGCCTGTTGGGGTTCATCCATCTTCTGGAAGCGTTGCTGTGCTATCGCAGCCTCCGGGGTCGCGTCCATCCCTGGCTTGACCGCCTGAAGATCGTCATTTTCGGTGTGTTCCACCTGCAAACCATTCCAGCCCCAACCGCTTCGAAGGCTTCCCATGCGTAAACTCTGTCTGCTCGCCGCACTCATCAGCCCATTGGCCAGCGCACAGGTGGTGAGTGTCGAACCCAACTCGCTGATGCGCTTGCCCAACACCGCCAGCACCCTGCAACTGGAACGCCTGGAAGTGGCCGATTACGGCACCTTGCTGATTCCTTCGAACGTTACAGAAGTCACCGTGGGTGAATTGCATCTGGGGCGTGAAGCGCGCATTGCCATCGTGCCGGGGGAACAGGCGCTGGCGCTGAAGGTCCGTCGCGCTGACTTGTCCGAAGGCAGCCA
Organism: Pseudomonas sp. GL_091; assembly: GCF_057837725.1. NCBI lineage: Bacteria > Pseudomonadati > Pseudomonadota > Gammaproteobacteria > Pseudomonadales > Pseudomonadaceae > Pseudomonas > Pseudomonas sp. GL_091. The sequence continues at coordinate 1,361,065 of NZ_CM174451.1, forward strand.
GATCACCTCCCGTGGCGCCCCCGGGACTTACCAGAAGGCCGCTCGATCCGGGCGCAACCTTGATTTGCAGATCAAGACACTGAACGCAGCGCAATTGATCGTTGATGCTCGCGGTGGTGCGGGCGCGCCGGGGTTCGTTGGTCTTGACGGTGCTAACGGTCAGGAGCCGGGCTGCACCTGGGGTCAGGCGGGGCGCGGTGCCGATGGCAGTGATGGCAGCAATGGTCAGCCGGGCGCACCGGGGGCGCTGGTCAAACTGGCAGTGCCGCACGACTTCCCGGCAGACCGGATCAAGGTTCAGGTTGCCGGCGGTGCCGGTGGCCTGGCCGGCCCAGGCGGCAAACCGGGCGCGGGTGGCAAGGCCAAGGGCTGCCTGATTTACAAGGCTGATGGCGGCAAGAACGGTAAACCTGGAGCTGATGGTCAGCCTGGGCCGGAAGGCGCGGCGGGTTCGGTGACAGTACAGCGGATGTAAGAAGCGCCTAGAGCCCTGTGGCGAGGGGGCTTGCCCCTCGCCACAAAAGCTCGGCAGATTCAAAACATCGGTCGAGCCGCAGCAATCGCCACCACCGCCAACCCCACCAGCAGATTGATCCCCACCAACTTGCGGATCCGCCCCAGCACCGCTGCACCCGCGGGCCAGTCCTGCTCGGCCACGGCGGCGCGCAGTTCCGGCAGCATCAGCGCCTGAATGCGGATAAACAGCGCGGTCATCACCACATACAAGCCCATCATCACCTGCACATAACGCGGCGCAGCTTCAAAACCATTGAAATGCATATGCAGCATGCCCACGCCGCTGACTGGCAACAGCACCACCGCCACCCAGACCCAGCGGAAAAAACCTTGAAACACTTCTACCCATAACTTCAACCGGGCAGGGCCTTCAAGTGCCTTGATCGCGGCGGGGCGCAGGACCATCCAGGCGAAAAACATGCCGCCGACCCAGACCAGGGCAGCCAGTACATGCAGGCTATAAATGAGGCTAAAAGGTGTCATTGGGGTACTCCGTTCTGCGCGGGATTAATTAGCGGGGTATGATAGCGACCGAACCGAACTACTGAAAATTTATCCAGCGTTTTTTGCGCCCGACAAACCATGATCAGCACTGAACTCAAAACCACGATCCAGGGCGCCTACTCGCGTTTTCTCGAAGCCAAGAGCCTCAAGCCGCGCTACGGCCAACGCCTGATGATCGCCGAAGTCGCCAAGGTCCTGGGTGACATCGACACCGACGACGAAGGCCGGCGCAGTGGCGACCCCGCGATTGTCGCGGTGGAAGCCGGCACCGGTACCGGCAAGACCGTGGCCTACAGCCTGGCGGCGATTCCCACGGCGAAGGCTGCCGGTAAGCGCCTGGTGATCGCCACGGCCACCGTGGCCCTGCAAGAGCAGATCGTCTACAAGGACCTGCCCGACCTGATGCGCAACAGCGGGCTGAATTTCAGCTTCGCCCTGGCCAAGGGGCGCGGGCGCTACATGTGTCTGTCCAAGCTCGACATGTTGCTTCAGGAAGGCCACGCGCAGACCGCCACGGCGCAGTTGTTCGAAGAAGAAGGTTTCAAGATCGAGGTCGACGAGGCCAGCCAGAAGCTGTTCACCAGCATGATCGAAAAACTCGCCGGCAATAAGTGGGACGGCGACCGCGACAGTTGGTCCACCGCCCTGGAAGACGCCGACTGGGCGCGCCTGACCACCGACCACAGCCAGTGCACCAACCGCCATTGCCCGAACTTTGGCCAGTGCGCCTTCTACAAGGCCCGCGAAGGCATGGGCAAGGTCGACGTGATCGTCACCAACCACGACATGGTCCTGGCCGACCTGGCGCTGGGCGGCGGTGCCGTGCTGCCGGACCCGCGCGACACCATCTACGTGTTCGACGAAGGCCATCACCTGCCGGACAAGGCCATCGGCCACTTCGCCCATTACACGCGCCTGCGCTCCACCGCTGACTGGCTGGAAACCACCGCCAAGAACCTTACCAAGCTTCTGGCCCAGCACCCGCTGCCGGGGGACCTGGGTAAGCTTATCGAGCAGGTGCCGGAGCTGGCGCGGGAGATCAAGACCCAGCAGCAGTTCATGTTTACCGCGTGCGAGCAGATTGCCGATTTCAAACCCGGCGAAGACGTCGAAGGCCGCGAGCGCCCGCGTCACCGATTCGTCGGCGGGGTGATTCCCGAGCACATGCGCGAGATGGGCATCGAACTGAAGAAAGGCTTCGCGCGGTTGACCGATGTGTTCACCCGCTTGACCGAGTTGCTCAAGGAAGGCATGGACGGCGAGGTCAACATCGGCATAGCCAGCAACCAGGCCGAAGAGTGGTATCCGCTGTTCGGCAGCCTGTTGTCCCGCTCCTCGGGCAACTGGGAGTTGTGGACCGCCTTCACAGTGGAAGACCCGGAAGACAACCCGCCCATGGCCCGCTGGCTGACCCTGGCCGAAAGTGGTTCGCTGTTCGATATTGAAGTCAACGCAAGCCCCATCCTCGCGGCGGAAATGCTTCGCCGCAACCTGTGGAACGTGGCGTATGGCTGTCTGGTGACGTCGGCGACCTTGACTGCCCTCGGCACCTTCGACCGCTTCCGCATGCGCGCCGGCTTGCCGAAGAAGGCCGTGACGGCGGTGGTGCCAAGCCCGTTCCATCATGCCGACGCCGGTGTGTTGCGGGTGCCGAACCTGAACGCCGACCCGCGTGATGCTGCGGCGCACACCGCCGCGATCATTCGTGATCTGCCTGAATTGGTCGAAGGCTCGCGGGGCACGCTGGTGCTGTTTTCCTCGCGTAAACAGATGCAGGACGTGTTCGACGGCCTCGACCGCGACTGGCGCAAGCAAGTGTTCATCCAGGGCAACCTGTCGAAACAGGAAACCCTCAACAAGCACAAGGCGCGAGTCGATGGTGGGGATTCCAGCGTGTTGTTCGGCCTGGCGAGCTTCGCCGAAGGGGTCGACTTGCCCGGTGCCTATTGCGAGCACGTGGTCATTGCCAAAATTCCTTTCTCGGTGCCCGATGATCCGGTCGAAGCGGCGCTGGCCGAGTGGATCGAAGCCCGGGGCGGCAATCCGTTCATGGAAATCTCCGTGCCGGACGCCTCGCTGAAGTTGGTCCAGGCCTGCGGTCGCTTGCTGCGCACCGAAGAAGACCGCGGCACCATCACCTTGCTCGACCGGCGCCTGGTGACCCAGCGCTATGGCAAAGCCATCCTCAACGCGTTGCCGCCGTTCCGTCGAGAAATTTCCTGAAGCACCGGTGGGCAGTTTTGCCCACCGCGTTGTCTATCTCTCTGCCATCGCTTTTTCACTGGCCCATTGAAGGTCGTTAGGGAGAATTTCGTTCTCATGATTTGCCGTTCGTTGCCTGCTGTTTTTGCCCTGCTGTTCGCAACACCGCTGTTGGCCGCCCCTGCCAGCCAGCAGACGCTGTTCAACTTTGTGCGCCCCGCCGACGTGGTTCAGGTGGCGACTCAGGACGCCAGCCTGCCGCAATCCAACGCCGAGCAAACCCCCGAGGGCGAAGTGCTGCGCCGGGTGACGTTCAACCCGGTCGCCCGGCCGACTTTGCGCCTGACCCCGCAAACTGGCGCCTGGGACTGGTCGCAGTCGGGTGTCATGAGCCTGCGGATCCAGAGCGCCATGAACTGGGCCTTGACCCTGTACGTGACCATCCAGAGCAACGACGGCAAGACACTGGTCAGTCGCGTCGATCTGCCGGCGGGGCCTGCGCAAACCCTGTTGGTGCCTTTGCAAGCGACATCACCGCTGAGCCAGGGCATGAAGTCTGGCCCGCCGATGCCGATGACTGTCGAGGGTCAGCGAGTGTTGCTGGCCAGCAGCGCCGGTGAACTGGATCGCAGCCAGGTGGTGTCGGTGAGTTTGTCGATGGACCAGCCGAAAGCCGCACAAAGCATCTTGCTGGAACGCTTTGGTGTGCAGGACGGCGAGTCGGTCACCCAAGCCGTATATGGTGGGTTGGTGGATGCTTACGGCCAGTCGACCCGAGACAAATGGCCGGAAAAAATCAGCAGCGATGAACAATTGAAAAGCGCCGCCAGCAAGGAGCAGCAGCAACTGAAAACCTGGCTGGCCGAGCGTGAAAAGTCGTCCCTGGACAAGTTCGGTGGTCTAACCAAAGGCCCGTCCTTCAAGGCCAACGGCTTTTTCCGCACCGAGAAACGCGACGGACGCTGGTATCTGGTGACGCCGGAAGGCCATCCGTTTTATTCGCTAGGGGTTAACACCGTCGCTGCAGACGTCAACCAGACTTACGTTGCCGGTCGCGAGTGGATGTTCGAATCCCTGCCCAAGGCGGACGAGGCCCTGGCCAGTCATTTCGGTGAAGGCGACAACCGTGGCGGCAACGGTGCCGATCAGGGCCGCGGCTACAATGCCGGGCGCTGGTACGACTTCTACGGCGCCAATCTGCAGCGTCTGTATGGCGATCCGTGCGCGAAGGGTAGCGATACCAAGACCGGTGTCGCCGAAGCGGCCAAGACCGAAGCGACAGCCGCCGAGCAAAAACCTGTCGAACCGTGCAAGGCGCAGTTCGACGAGCAGCGCTGGTCCAGTCATACCCTTGATCGCTTGCAGGCCTGGGGCTTCAACACCATTGGCAACTGGAGCGCCCCCGTACTGGGCGACGCGGATCGCGTGCCGTACACCTTGCCGCTGTCGATCGTCGGCGACTACGCCAGCATCAGCACCGGCACTGACTGGTGGGGCGGCATGCCCGACCCGTTTGACCCGCGTTTCGCCATGGCCACCGAGCGTGCGGTAGCGATTGCCGCCCGCGATCATCGTGACGATCCGTGGCTGATCGGTTACTACGCCGACAACGAACTGGCCTGGGCCGGTCCCGGCGACGACCCGAAAGCCCGTTATGCGCTGGCCTACGGCACCTTGAAAATGACCACCGACGTGCCGGCCAAGCGCGCATTTCTCAAGCAGCTGCGTGACAAGTACCGCAATCAGGCTGGCCTGTCGAAAGCCTGGGGCATTGATCTGCCAGCCTGGGAGCTGATGGAAGATCCGGGGTTCGTACCGCCGCTCCCGAGTGCCGAGCACCCGGAAATCGAAGCCGACTTCAAATACTTCCAGAAGGTCTTTGCCGACACTTACTTCAAGACCATCTCCGACTCGCTCAAGTGGCACGCGCCGAACCAGTTACTGCTCGGCGGCCGTTTTGCCATCAGCACGCCGGAAGCCGTGGAGTCCTGCGCCCAGTATTGCGACGTGTTGAGCTTCAACATGTACACCCTGCAACCTCAGGATGGTTACGACTTCGCCAAGTTGCGCAGTCTCGACAAACCGGTGCTGATCACCGAGTTCAATTTCGGCTCGGCTGATCGTGGCCCGTTCTGGGGCGGCGTCACGCCGTTGGCGAAGGAAGAGGACCGCGGTCCGGCGTACGCCAACTTTCTCAAGCAGGCATTGAGCGAGCCGTCGATTGTCGGCGTGCATTGGTTCCAGTACCTCGATCAACCGGTCACCGGGCGCTTGCTTGACGGTGAAAACGGTCACTTCGGATTGGTGGGCATCACTGATCTGCCGTTCCAGGGCTTTGTCGACAGCGTGCGCAAGAGCAACCTGGCGACAGTCGAGCAACTGGGCAAAGAGGCCGAGAAGGCTGCGGCCGCCGCCGACAAAGCCAGCCACGACGCCGAGGGCGGCCGCAAGGCCGAGGCCGGCAAGGGGCCGGGGAAGGGCGCTGGTGGGCATTCCGGCAAAGGCCATTAATCCCTGAAACCCTGTGGCGAGGGGGCAAGCCCCCTCGCCACAACCATCCAGCCCAACCCTGTTCCCAAAACCCTCAAGGGCTGGAACAATGCCGGCCACTTTGTAGAGCATTAATCCGGGGAGTTACGGGTGCAGATTCAGGGTCATTACGAGCTTAAGTTCGAAGCGGTGCGAGAGGCGTTCGCGGCGCTGTTCGACGATCCCCAGGAACGTGGCGCAGCGTTGTGCATCCAGGTCGGCGGCGAAACCGTTGTCGATCTGTGGGCCGGCACTGCCGACAAGGACGGGGCCGAGGCCTGGCACAGCGATACCATCGCCAACCTGTTCTCCTGCACCAAGACCTTTACCGCAGTCACCGCGCTGCAACTGGTGGCCGAAGGCAAGCTGCAACTGGATGCCCCGGTCGCGCGCTACTGGCCCGAATTTGCCGCTGCCGGCAAAGAGTCCGTCACCCTGCGTCAACTGCTCTGTCATCAGGCCGGCCTTCCGGCATTGCGCGAGTTACTGGCCCCCGAAGCCCTTTACGACTGGCAAATCATGGTCGACGCCCTGGCCGCCGAAACGCCGTGGTGGACGCCGGGCGAAGGCCACGGTTACGCGGCAATCACCTATGGCTGGCTGGTCGGTGAATTGCTGCGCCGTGCCGACGGTCGCGGGCCGGGTGAATCCATCGTCGCGCGGGTCGCCAAACCGTTGGGCCTGGACTTCCATGTGGGCCTGGCCGACGCAGAGTTCCATCGCGTGGCCCACATTGCGCGGGGCAAGGGCAATGTCGGCGATGCCGCCGCCCAGCGCCTGCTGCAAGTGACCATGCGTGAGCCAACGGCCATGACGACCCGGGCGTTCACTAACCCGCCGTCGATCATGACCAGCACCAACAAACCCGAGTGGCGACGCATGCAGCAGCCGGCCGCCAATGGCCATGGCAATGCCCGCAGCCTGGCCGGGTTCTACGCCGGCCTGCTCGACGGCAGCCTGCTGGAAAGCGAAATGCTCGATGAACTGACTCGTGAGCACAGCCTTGGTGAGGACAAGACTTTATTGACCAGGACCCGTTTCGGCCTGGGCTGCATGCTCGATCAACCGGACGTTGCCAATGCCACCTTCGGCCTTGGCCCGCGGGCGTTTGGTCATCCGGGTGCCGGCGGTTCCATCGGTTTTGCCGACCCGGAGCACGATGTGGCTTTCGGATTTGTGACAAATACCCTGGGGCCGTACGTCTTGATGGACCCGCGCGCGCAAAAGCTGGTGCGGGTTCTGGCCACTTGTCTGTAAAAACGACTAACGGGTTCCAGGGCTGGAACCCGTTAGCCTTTCCAGTTTCAAAGCGTCTGCTTCTTCCGGCCAATGTGGCCTGTTTTTTTTGACTTCATTTTTGTGGATATCCAATGTCATCCAATAAAACCCTCGCTTTGGCCCTGTGCTTCGCTATTACCGGTTGCGCACAGACTCCACAGAAAGACGCGACGGCACCTGTCGCCAAGACTGAAAGCGGCAGTCACTGGTTCTGGCCGTTCGGTTCCGACGAGAGCGCCGGCAAGCCCGTGGTCAAGCCGGAGGTGAAACCTGTAGTCAAACCTGTTGCGCTGGCCAAGGCCGAAACCGATAGCGGCAGCAAGTGGTACTGGCCGTTCGGCGCAAGCGAGCAAAGCGCCGCCAAAGCTGTGCCGATGCCAGACCCAAAAGTCACCCAGGCCTGGCTTGACGACTACGAACCGCGTCTGCGCGAGGCGGTCAAGGGCAGCAACATGCAACTCGAGCGCCGCGAAAACGTGCTGGTGGTGACTGCGCCGGTCGAAGGCTCGTTCAACCCTGATCGTCCGGCCATGCTGCTGCCGGTCACACTCGGCCCGTTTACCCGGGTTGCGAAAATCCTTGAAGCCGATCCAAAGACCGCTGTGTTGATCCTCGGCCACAGCGATACGTCCGGCGCTGCGCCTGCCAACGTCAAACTGAGCCAGGAGCGTGCCCAGGCCGTTGCGGCGATTTTCCGCCTCAGTGGTTTGCAGCGTGATCGCTTGATGTTGCGTGGCCTGGGCGGTGATGCACCGCGTGCCGCCAACGACAGCGTGCAAGGGCGTGCGTTGAACCGCCGCGTGGAACTGCTGGTGACCCCACAGAACACCATGGTCGCGCTGCTGAGCAAGTACAACATGCCGGCCCCGGCGCCTGCGACCATGGTCGCTGCCGCTGACGTCAAGCCGGTCGCCAAGCCTGTGACACCGGCCCCTGCGACTAAAAAGGCTGCTGCTCCAGCGATGAAAAAAGCCCCCGCGAAAAAAGCGCCGGCCAAGAAAGCACCAGCGAAAACCGCAACGCCGGCAAAAAAGACCACGCCAGCCAAAGCCTCCGCGGCTGACAAGAAAGTCGTCGCCACCGATACTGCAAAACAGTGATTCGCTAACCAAAAGGAATGCGCCATGACCCAGGATCTGGCTGATATGCGTCGTGACTACACCCGTGATGGCCTGACCGAGGCACAAGCCCCGGCCGAGCCGTTTGCGCTGTTCCACCAGTGGTTCGCCGACGCGGTGAAAACCGAACAGGCGCCGGTGGAAGCCAACGCCATGACCCTGGCCACGGTCGACCAGGACGGTCGACCACACTGTCGCATTTTGTTGCTCAAGGGCCTGGACGAACAGGGCTTCACCTTTTTCACCAACTACGAAAGCGCCAAGGGCCAGCACCTGGCCGCGAATCCGTTCGCGGCCATGACGTTTTTCTGGCCGGCGCTGGAGCGCCAGGTGCGCATCGAAGGGCGGGTGGTGAAGGTCACGCCTGAAGAGTCCGACGCCTATTATCAAGTCCGTCCGCTGGGCAGTCGCCTGGGGGCCTGGGCATCGCCGCAGAGCCGCGTGATCGCCGGTCGTGGCGAGCTCGAAACGCTGCTCAAGGACACCGAGCAACGTTTCAGCGACACCCAGCCGCATTGCCCGGAACACTGGGGCGGTTATCGCCTGCTGCCGGAGCGCATCGAATTCTGGCAGGGCCGCCCAAGCCGCCTGCACGACCGCCTCAATTACCGCCAGCAGGGCGCCGACTGGATTCTTGAACGTCTGGCACCCTGAGCAGTCTACCGACTGGGATAGCCTGCTGCAGCGGCCTCCAGCCACTTCGGCAGGTCTCGACGCTTGATCTTCTGCGCCTGAGCACTCGCCAATTGTTCGAGCATGAAGGCTTTTTTCTGCTCGTCCTTGCCCGCCAGCGCTAGCGCCAGGTCGCGGTCCATCCAGCGTTTGATCCGCACGTACAGCCACCAATGGAAGTACAAACCGGCAACAGTCGTGACGACGATGATAAAGTAGTCCATTGAAATCCTTGGCCAGTGGGGCAGCTTTGCGAATTTGCCGCTACTGTGTGAGTTCGTGGCGGCGCCTTAACGGAGCCTGAATCAAACCAATTTTACCCGGGCGATGCCGTGACAGGCGTCAAGCTGCGGAGTTTAATGAATACCTGTTTCTTTGGAGTTGATGCTATGCGTAAGTCTGTTCTGCTGGTTGCTTCCTTTTCCACGATGGCGATGTTGCTCACTGGTTGCCAATCGAGCCTGACCGGTGACTCCTATTCCCGTGACGAGGCGCGTCGTGTGCAGACCGTACGCATGGGCACCATCGAAGCATTGCGTCCGGTGAAAATCGAAGGCACCAAAACCCCGATCGGCGGCGCTGCAGGCGCAGTGGTCGGCGGCGTTGGCGGCAGCTCCATTGGTGGCGGCAAAGGCAGCGTCGTTGCTGCCGTCATCGGTGCTGTGGCCGGCGGTCTGCTCGGTTCGGCCGCTGAAGAAGGCCTGACCCGCACCCAGGGCGTGGAAATCACCGTACGCGAAGACGATGGCAGCATGCGCGCCTACGTTCAGGAAGTTCAGCCGAACGAAGTGTTCCGTGTTGGCGAGCGTGTGCGCATCGCAAGTGTGAATGGCACAAGCCGCGTTTCGCACTAAACGCAAACACTGGATAAACAAAAAACCCGATCAGGTGACTGATCGGGTTTTTTGTTTTTAGCTGCGGTGAGTCTTGATTGGTGCCAGGCGTTATCGGTTTATCAGGATGCCAGGTTGGAGCTCTTGCGACTCGCCATCGCCGTCACCCCATAACCGATCAGCGCGGCCAGAATCGAACCGGTCAGGATCCCCATGCGGTCCATCCCGGCGAAATCACTCACGCCCGGCTCAAAGGCCAGCGAGCCGACAAACAGACTCATCGTGAAACCAATGCCGCAGAGAATCGCCACGCCCAGTATCTGGCCCCAATTGGCGCCTTGGGGCAGGGCGGCGATACCGGTTTTCACGGCCAGCCAGGTCAGGCCGAAGACACCGACGGTCTTGCCCAGCAGCAGCCCGATGGCGATGCCCATGGGAACGTGGTGAGTGAAGCTTTCGACAGTGACGCCGCTCAGGGACAGGCCGGCATTGGCAAAGGCGAATAGCGGCAGGATGCCGTAGGCGACCCACGGGTGCAGGGCGTGTTCCAGGGTCAGCAGCGGCGAAGGCTCGGCATTTTTAGTGCGTAGCGGAATGCAGAAAGCCAGGGTCACGCCGGCCAGCGTGGCGTGGACACCACTCTTGAGTACGCAGACCCAGAGGATCAAGCCAATGATCATGTACGGCCCGAGCTTGACCACGCCAAGCCGGTTCATCCCGATCAGCGCCGCAATACAGGCCGCGGCCAGCGCCAGGGACAGGGTCGACAACGCGCCGGAATAGAAAATCGCAATGATGATGATCGCGCCGAGGTCGTCGATGATCGCCAGGGTCATCAGGAACAGTTTCAGCGATACCGGAACCCGTTTGCCCAGCAATGCCAGCACGCCAAGGGCGAACGCGATGTCGGTGGCGGTCGGGATGGCCCAGCCGTTCAGAGCCGGTGGCGTGTCGCGATTGAGGTACCAGTAGATCAGCGCCGGCACCACCATGCCACCAATGGCGGCGGCACCGGGCAGGACGATTTGCGACGGTTTGGACAACTGGCCGTCGAGGACTTCGCGCTTCACTTCCAGGCCGATCAGCAGGAAGAACAGCGCCATCAGGCCGTCGTTGATCCACAACAACGCCGGTTTGGCGATTTTCAGCGCGCCGATCTGCGCCACCACGGGGGTGTCCAGCAGGCCGTTGTACAACCACGACAGTGGCGAGTTGTTGATGATTAGAGCCAGAACGGCAGCGGCGATCAGTAACAGACCGCTGGCAGCTTCCAACTGAAAGAAACGCGTGAAAGTGCTACGCAGAGGCAAGGTCGCTCTCCATCTGTGAATTCAAAAGGTGTTACACCCTAACAAGTACTGTTAGTTGTTAAAACAAAAGTTATATTCTTTTTTGTTATATGTCGTTACAGAGTGATCCGTCAGCACCGACCTGAGCCTAGCAGTTGCCGGGCGTATTGGACCCCAGCTGTATCTGTGCTGAATGTAGGTTTTTTCCTAAGCTTGTTCGATGAGCCTTGTCAAAGGCCGACTCCTGCCCGATTCAACGAGAAAACCATCATGAGCGACAACCGACAGTGGTCCCGCGAAGCGATCCGGATCATCGAAGCCGATTTCCAGCGCAGCGCCGACACCCACTTGATCCCCTTGCCGCTGCCGGGTTTTCCAGGGATCGAGTTGTACTTCAAGGATGAGTCCAGCCACCCCACGGGCAGCCTCAAGCACCGCCTGGCCCGTTCGCTGTTCCTGTATGCGCTGTGTAACGGCTGGCTCAAGCCCGGCGCGCCGGTCATTGAAGCTTCCAGCGGTTCCACGGCGATTTCCGAAGCGTATTTCGCGCGTATGCTGGGCTTGCCGTTCATTGCGGTGATGCCGGCGACCACGTCCAAGGAAAAGATCGCGCAAATCGCCTTCTACGGTGGCCAAAGCCACCTGGTGGACGATCCGACCCAGATCTACGCCGAGTCCGAGCGTCTGGCGCGCGAACACGACGGGCATTTCATCGACCAGTTCACCTACGCCGAGCGTGCCACCGACTGGCGGGCGAACAACAACATTGCCGAGTCGATCTTTCAGCAGATGCGTTTCGAGCAGCATCCCGAGCCGAGCTGGCTGATTTCCAGTCCCGGCACTGGTGGCACCACGGCCACCCTGGGCCGATACGTGCGTTATCGCCAGCATTGCACCCGTGTGCTGTGTGCCGATGCCGAGCGTTCGGTGTTCTTCGATTACTACCAGACCGGCGATGCCAGCCTGCGGCTGGACCACGGCTCGCGTATCGAAGGCATTGGCCGGCCGCGCGTGGAAGCGTCGTTTCTGCCCAAGGTGATCGACGCGATGGTCAAGGTGCCGGATGCCCTGTCACTGGCGGCCATGCACTACCTGGCGGAGCGTCTGGGGCGGCATGTGGGTGGGTCGAGCGGGACCAACCTCATTGGCGCACTGATGGCCGCCCAGCACATGAAGGCGGCGGGGGAGACGGGGTCGATGGTGGCGATTCTGTGTGACAGCGGCGAGCGCTATGCCACGACCTATTACGATCAGGATTGGCTCAAGGCTCAAGGGTATGAGCTGAGTGGTTTGATGGCTGCGGTGGCAGCGACGGTGGAGCGGGGTGAGCCGTTGCCGGCGTCAGTACTGCGCGCCAATATCTGACACACAGAAGATCAAATGTGGGAGCGGCGGTGCGGCGATCCGACTTGCTCGCGAAAGCGGTGGATCAGCCAACACATATGTTGGATGTGAAACCGTCTTCGCGAGCAAGCCCGCCCCACATTAGATTGGTATCAGGCGTCGAGACCGAGGATATCCCGAGCCACTGCTTCGGCAATGCGAATCCCGTCAACACCCGCCGACAGAATCCCGCCCGCATAACCCGCGCCTTCACCGGCCGGGAACAAGCCTTTCACGTTCAGACTCTGCAAAGACTCGTTACGGGTAATGCGTAGTGGTGAGGAGGTGCGTGTCTCGATGCCGGTCAACACCGCGTCGTGCAGCGAGTAACCACGAATCTGCTTCTCGAACGCCGGCAGGGCTTCGCGAATCGCTTCGATGGCGAAAGCCGGCAGTGCCAGCGCCAGATCACCCAAGGCAACACCCGGTTTGTAGGACGGCTCGACGCTGCCCAGTTCGGTGGACGGTTTGCCCGCGATAAAATCGCCGACCAGTTGCGCCGGGGCTTCGTAGTTGCTGCCGCCCAGCACGAATGCGTGGGATTCCAGGCGTTCCTGCAGCTCGATACCGGCCAGCGGGCCGCCCGGATAATCGACTTCCGGGGTGATGCCGACGACGATACCGGAGTTGGCATTGCGCTCGTTACGCGAGTACTGGCTCATGCCGTTGGTGACCACGCGGTTCGGCTCGGAAGTCGCCGCTACCACGGTACCGCCCGGGCACATACAGAAGCTGTAGACCGAACGGCCGTTCTTGGCATGGTGCACCAGTTTGTAGTCGGCGGCGCCCAGTTTCGGGTGGCCGGCGTACTTGCCCAGGCGCGCACGGTCGATCAGCGACTGCGGGTGCTCGATGCGGAAACCCACCGAGAACGGCTTGGCTTCCATGAATACGCCACGGCCGTGGAGCATGCGGAAGGTGTCACGGGCGCTGTGGCCGAGGGCCAGGATCACGTGCTTGGAGTGGATCTGCTCGCCACCGTTGAGTTCGACGCCGACCAGTTGGCCATCGTCGATCAACACGTCGGTGACACGCTGCTGGAAGCGCACTTCGCCGCCGAGGGCGCGAATCTGCTCACGCATGTTTTCCACGACGCCGGTCAGGCGGAACGTACCGATATGCGGTTTGCTGACGTAGAGGATTTCTTCCGGGGCACCGGCCTTGACGAATTCGTGCAGGACTTTTCGACCGAGGAATTTCGGGTCCTTGATCTGGCTGTAGAGCTTGCCGTCGGAGAATGTCCCCGCGCCGCCTTCGCCGAACTGCACGTTGGATTCCGGGTTGAGCACGCTTTTACGCCACAGGCCCCAGGTGTCCTTGGTGCGCTGGCGTACTTCTGTGCCGCGTTCGAGGATGATCGGCTTGAAGCCCATTTGCGCCAGCAGCAGCCCGGCGAAAATCCCGCACGGACCGAAGCCGACGACGATCGGCCGCGCGCTCAGGTCGGCCGGTGCCTGGCCTACCGCTTTGTAGCTGACATCCGGCGCCACGCTGACGTTACGGTCATCGACAAACTTGTGCAGTACCGCCGCCTCATCGCGAACTTCAAGGTCGATGGTGTAGATGAAGCACAGTTCGGAGGATTTTTTACGCGCATCGTAGCTGCGCTTGAACAAGGTGAAATCGAGCAGGTCATCGCTGGCAAGCCCTAAGCGCTGCACGATGGCAGGGCGCAGGTCTTCTTTGGGATGGTCGATCGGCAACTTGAGTTCGGTGATTCGTAACATGGCGGGATCCGGTTCGCGGGGCGCACAACTGCGCCAGGGCGTTTGAAGCCCGCGATTATAAGCCTCAAAGGTGCAGGCCCGTGAGGCTTAAACGATCAGTCGTCGCGCGATCCGCCGAAATACCCGCAGCCGCGCTGTACCTGACCGTCGATGCGCAGTTCGGCGCTCATGTGCTGGGTGCTGCCGGTGCTGCTGTCGACGCAACGTTGCGGTGCAACCCACAGTTCGATGTGCTGGTTGTTGGCTTCGGTGCTGAGGTTGAAACGGCCATCGCCCAGTTGCTCCTCGACGTAAGGCACGGCCAACGGCGGCTGGCCGGCCCGGTCGAGGACCATGCCTTTGCCACTGACTTTCACGCTCCACTCCGGGGTGTGGCCGGCGGCGCGCAGGATCAGCAGCTTGAAATTCGGATCATCGCACGCGTTGCTCGAGCTCTCGACGCGGTACAACTGCTCCAGATCGAGCTGGCCGTCACCACCGCTGCCGGCCACAACCCGCCCGCGCACGTCGGCAAACAGCTTGCCCTGCTTATCCGCCAGGTTTGCGGCCTGCTGCAGGACGCTGGTACCGCCCGTGTCGTTGACCACGTAGCGGTTTGCCTGGTTACACGGCTGGAACAGCAGTTTGCCGTCTGCCGCGGTCAACTGGCCTTGCATGCGTGTCTGGCCGACATGGGAGTCGCTCTGCCGTTCACCGTCGAACAACTGGCAAGCGGCGAACAGCGGAAGCAGGGCAACGAGGACTAAGGAACGGGCAACACGCATCTTGGGGTCTCCTGACAAGTGCCGCCACGTTACTCAGCCTGACTGTTCATCACAACCCGTTATCGTCTCCACTTTGTATTGGCGCTGACGCAGGTTGCGATTTTTCACCTTCAGATGTGAAAGGTCTGACCTGTTTGCAGGCCTTCCACGCTTTTGGCGTAGGCCAAAGCCACATCCGCCGCAGGCACCGGCTTGAAGCCACGGAAGTATGGCGCGTATTTGCCCATGGCTTCGACCAGGACATTCGGGCTTATCGAATTCACCCGCAGGCCGCGTGGCAGTTCAATGGCGGCGGCGCGGACAAAACTGTCCAGTGCACCGTTGACCAGCGAGGCCGAAACGCCGCTACGGATCGGATCGTGGCTGAGTACACCGGTGGTGAAGGTGAACGAAGCGCCGTCGTTGGCGAACTCGCGGCCGATCAGCAGCAAATTGACCTGGCCCATGAGCTTGTCTTTCAGGCCCAGGGCAAAGCTCTCTTCGGTCATCTCGTTGAGCGGTGCGAAGGTCACGTTGCCGGCGGCACACACCAGTGCATCGAATTTGCCGGTCTGCTCGAACAGCTTGCGAATCGAGGTGCTGTCGCTGATGTCCACCTGAAAGTCGCCGCTGGTACGACCGATGCGGATGATTTCGTGGCGTTGCGACAGTTCCTTGTCGACGGCTGAACCGATGGTGCCGCCTGCGCCGATCAAAAGAATTTTCATGGGGGCTGATCCTCGTGTGGGTTGAACGAGGTATCAGTTTAGGGTGGTTTTTTCTTCAGATAAGCGCACTAATAGGCAACCTTTGGTTTTCAAATGGAAACAATCCATGAGCGAGATGGATGACCTGGCCGCGTTCGCGGTGTTGATCGAGGCGGGGAGTTTTACCCTGGCGGCGCAGCAGCTCGGTTGCAGCAAAGGCCAGCTGTCCAAGCGCATCAGCCAGTTGGAAGCACAGTTTTCCGTGGTGTTGTTGCAACGTACCACCCGCCGCTTGAGCCTGACCGCAGCTGGCGCTGCGTTGTTGCCGCAGGCCCAGGCGCTGGTGGTGCAAGTCGAGCGGGCGCGCCAGGCCCTGGCGCGCCTGAAGGACGACATGGCCGGCCCGGTGCGGATGACAGTGCCGGTGTCGCTCGGGGAAACCTTCTTCGATGGCCTGTTGCTGGAGTTCTCCGCCAAGTATCCCCAGGTGCAGATCGAGCTGGAGCTCAACAACAGCTACCGTGAATTGTCTCGCGACGGCTTCGACCTGGCGATTCGCTCTGACGTGGCGATTGACCAGCGACTGGTGGCGCGTCCGCTGCTGGCGTGGCAAGAGCTGACCTGTGCCAGCCCGGCCTATCTGGAGCAATACGGTGAACCGCAAACGCCCCAGGCGCTGGCCGAGCATCGTTGCCTGCTCAACAGCCATTACAGCGGTCGCGAAGAATGGCTGTATCACCAGCAGCATGAGTTGTTGCGGGTGCGGGTGTCGGGGCCGTTCGCCAGCAACCACTACAACCTGTTGAAGAAAGCCGCACTGGTCGGCGCCGGTATTGCACGCCTGCCATCCTACTGTTTGCCAGCAGAACTGGCGGACGGGCGTTTGCGATGGCTGCTGCGCGATTATCAGACCCGCAGCATGCCGATGTACCTGGTGCATCCGTATCAGGGCGGTTTGCCCAAGCGCACGCAGGTACTGGCGGATTATTTGATTGGGTGGTTCAAGCGCAGTGGGGAGGCGCTGGATCGGCTTTGAGTCATCACACCGAGATTTTTCAGGTTAACGACAACCTGTGGCGAGCGAGCTTGCTCGCGCTGGGACGCGAAGCGACCCTGAAACCTGCAATCGCGATCTGTCAGGGATATTGCGTTTTCCGGTTTTGCGACTGCTGCGCAGTCGAGCGGGAGCAAGCTCCCTCGCCACAAAAGCTCCCTACTGAAGACATAAAAAAACGGCCCGAAGGCCGTTTTTTGTTTACCGCAATGGCTCAACCACCGAGGTACGCTTCGCGCACTTTCGGGTCGGTCAGCAGTGCTTCACCGGTGCCTTGCATCACCACCCGGCCGTTCTCCAGCACGTAGGCACGGTCAGCGATTTTCAGCGCCTGGTTGGCGTTCTGCTCGACCAGGAACACAGTCACACCGTCCTTGCGCAGCTGTTCGATGATGTCGAAGATCTGCTGGATGATGATCGGTGCCAGGCCCAGGGAAGGCTCGTCGAGCAGCAACAGCTTGGGCTTGCTCATCAGCGCGCGGCCGATGGCGAGCATTTGCTGTTCGCCACCGGACATGGTGCCGCCGCGCTGGGCGAAGCGCTCTTTCAGGCGTGGGAAAAGTCCGAGAACCTTGTCCATCTGTTCCTGATAATCGCCCTTGTCGGTGAAGAAACCACCCATGGAGAGGTTTTCTTCCACGGTCAGGCGGGAAAACACCCGACGACCTTCCGGCACCACGGCAATGCTCTTGCGCATGATCTGCGAGGAGTCCTGGCCGACCAGTTCCTCACCCATGTAGCGGATGCTGCCGCTGTGGGCCTGCGGCGAACCGCAGAGCGTCATCAGCAGGGTCGACTTGCCGGCACCGTTGGCGCCGATCAGGGTCACGATCTCGCCCTGACGGACTTCGACGTTGACGCTGTGCAGGGCCTGGATCTTGCCGTAGAAGGTGGAAACGTTTTCGAACTGCAGCATTTACGCTTCCCCCAGGTAGGCTTTGATCACTTCAGGATTGTCGCGGATCTGTTCCGGCGTACCGTTGGCCAGGGGGGTGCCCTGGTTGATCACGACGATGTGGTCGGAAATGCTCATGACCAGTTTCATGTCGTGCTCGATCAGCAGCACGGTGACGTTGTGCTCTTCACGCAGCAAACTGATCAGCGCCTTGAGGTCTTCGGTTTCCTTTGGGTTCAGGCCGGCGGCCGGTTCGTCGAGCATGAGGATCCGCGGGCGGGTCATCATGCAGCGGGCGATTTCCAGGCGACGTTGCTGACCGTAGGCCAGGGTGCCGGCCGGACGGTTGGCGAACTCCTTGAGGTGAACCTTTTCCAGCCAGTACTCGGCGTACTCCATGGCCTCGCGTTCGCTTCTGCGAAATGACGGGGTCTTGAACAGACCAGACAGGAAGTTGGTGTTCAGGTGACGGTGCTGGGCGATCAAGAGGTTCTCGACCGCGGTCATGTCCTTGAACAGCCGCACGTTCTGGAAAGTACGCACCACGCCTTTGAGGGCGATCTTGTGGCCGGGCAGGCCCTCGATGGCCTCTCCGTCCAGCAGGATGCTGCCGCCGCTCGGCTTGTAGAAGCCGGTCAGGCAGTTGAACACGGTGGTTTTGCCGGCGCCGTTGGGGCCGATCAGTGCCACGACCTGCTTTTCCTTCACGCTCAGGGCTACGCCGTTGACCGCCAGCAAACCGCCGAAGCGCATGCTCAGATTTTCTACTTTAAGGATCTCGCGGCTCATTTACGCAGCTCCATGTGAGGACGTTGCATGGGCAGCAGACCTTGAGGACGCCAGATCATCATCAGCACCATCAAGGCACCGAACATCAACATGCGGTATTCGCTGAAGTCACGCATCAGCTCGGGCAACAGAATCATTACGACGGCCGCGAGGACCACGCCTAGTTGCGAGCCCATTCCGCCCAGCACCACGATGGCGAGGATGGTGGCCGATTCGATGAAGGTGAATGACTCCGGCGTCACCAGACCCTGACGTGCGGCGAAGAAGCTACCGGCAAATCCGGCGAAGCAGGCGCCCAGGGTGAAGGCCGACAGCTTGATCACGGTCGGGTTCAGGCCCAAGGCACGGCAGGCGATTTCATCCTCACGCAAGGCTTCCCAGGCACGGCCGATCGGCATGCGCAGCAGGCGGTTGATCACGAACAGCGCGAACAGCGCCAGCAACAGAGCCACAAGGTAGAGGAATACCACCTTGCTGACGGGGTTGTAGGTCAGGCCGAAGTACTCGTGGAAGGTCTGCATGCCTTCGGCGGCCGTTCTATCGAAGCTCAGGCCGAACAGCGACGGTTTTGGGATGTTGCTGATGCCGTTCGGTCCGCCCGTGAGGTCCGTCAGGTTACGCAGGAACAGACGGATGATCTCACCGAAGCCCAGGGTCACGATCGCCAGATAGTCACCGCGCAGACGCAGTACCGGGAAGCCCAGCAGGAAGCCGAACGTCGCAGACATCAGTCCGGCGATGGGCAGGCAGATCCAGAAGCTCAGGCCGTAGTAGTGCGACAGCAGCGCATAGCTGTAGGCGCCCACCGCGTAGAAACCGACGTAGCCCAGGTCGAGCAACCCCGCCAGACCGACCACGATGTTCAGGCCCAGACCGAGCAGTACATAGATCAGAATCAGCGTGGCGATATCCACCGCACCGCGCGAGCCGAAGAACGGCCACACCAGAGCGACCACGATCAACCCCATAATGATCCAGCGTTGGGTGCTGGGCAGGGTCATGAAGTGGCTGACCTTCGGCGAAACCAGCGAGCCTTTCGGTGCTGACTTCATCATGGTGCTCCACTGCTTGTCGAACAGCACCCGCAGGAACATCAGCACCGAACTGGCGGTGATGATGAACAGCGTGGAGGTACTGGCACCCAGTACTTCGAGGTTGATACCGGCGATGGACAGTTTCAGACCGAGTACCGGATAGGCCACGGCCCAGACCAGCAGGGCGCTGAACAGCGCTTGTTTAAGATTCCTAGTCATACTTTCTCAATCTCCGGACGCCCCAACAGGCCGGTTGGCCGGAATAACAACACCAGAACCAGAAGGCCGAAAGCCACCACGTCCTTGTACTGGTCACCGAATATATCGGCACCGAATGCTTCCGCCACCCCCAGCACCAGACCACCGAGCATGGCGCCCGGAATGCTGCCGATGCCACCCAGTACCGCCGCGGTAAAGGCCTTGAGGCCCACCAGGAATCCGGCGTTCGGGTTGATCACGCCATACTGCATGCTGAGCAATACAGCCGCCACGGCCGCCAGGGCAGCACCGATAACGAAGGTCAGGGCGATGATGTTGTTGGTGTTGATGCCCAGCAGGTTGGCCATCTTGATGTCTTCGGCACAGGCCCGGCAGGCACGTCCCAAGCGTGAACGCGAGATGAACTGGGTGAGGCAGAGCATCACCACCAGGGTCACCACGAACACCAGGATCTGCATGTAGGAAATCAGCACTTCCTGTGCGCCGCCCGGACCGAAACTGAAGCTGCCCGGAATCAGGTTGGGGATCGATTTGTCCTTTGAGTCCTGCGAGAGCAGTACGGAGTTTTGCAGGAAGATCGACATGCCGATGGCCGAGATCAGCGGGATCAGGCGGTTACTGCCCCGCAGAGGGCGGTAGGCGATCCGTTCGATGCTGTAGCCGTAGGCACTGGTTACAACGATGGTCGCCAGGAATGCGGCGGTCATCAACAGTGGCAGAGAATGGATACCCAGCATGGCCAGTCCGGCAAGGACGATGAAGGCCACGTAGGAACCGATCATGTAGACCTCGCCATGGGCGAAGTTGATCATTCCAATAATGCCGTAAACCATTGTGTAGCCAATGGCAATCAGGGCATAGGTGCTGCCAATGGTCAGGCCATTAACCAGCTGTTGGAAGAAGTGATAGATCTCAGGCATTACAACGCTCCTAAAAACCTGATACGCATTTCACTGGTGGAGTCATGTTCCGGCCCGGGCTGTGTGGTCTGTAGCCACCTTCGCACGAGCGTTTGCCAGCGAACCGCTGGTGACGGTTTTAAGATTTTCAGGTAAGTCAGCTCCCGGATCGCGGGACTCTGACCTATTAACCTCGTAAAACAAAGCCCACGGCTTGCGCAGTGGGCTCTATTACTTATGGAGCCAGTTTACTGAGGCGAAACTTCGGTCTTTGGTTTACCGAAATGCCACTGATAAACCACGAACTTGAAGTCCTTCAGGTCGCCCTTGTCGTCGAACGACAGGTCGCCGGTCGGAGTCTTGAAGGTGCCTTTGTGAATGGCTTCAGCCACCTTGGCAGTGTCTTCGCTCTTGGCGGTCTTGATGCCTTCGGCGATCACTTCGACGGCCGAGTAGGCCGGGAACACGAACGGGCCGGTCGGGTCCTGTTTCTTGGCGGCGAACGCCTCAACCAGCGCCTTGTTGGACGGGTCCTGGTCGAAAGACTTCGGCAGGGTCACCAACAGGCCTTCGGAAGCGTCCTGGGCGATTTGCGAGATGGAGTCGTTGCCCACACCTTCAGGCCCCATGAACTTGGCGTTCAGGCCCTTTTCCTTGGATTGACGCAGGATCAGGCCCAGTTCCGGGTGGTAGCCGCCGTAGTAGACGAAGTCGACGTTGGCTTGCTTGAGCTTCTGGATGATCGAGGAGAAGTCCTTGTCACCTGCGTTGAGGCCTTCGAACACGGCAACCTTGACGCCTTTGCCTTCGAGGGTTTTCTTCACGGAAGTGGCGATGCCTTCACCGTATTGCTGTTTGTCGTGCAGCACAGCAACGATTTTCGGTTTTACGTGGTTGGCGATGTAGTTACCGGCGGCAGGGCCCTGGGCGCTGTCCAGACCGATGGTGCGAAACACCATTTTGTAACCCCGGGTGGTGATGTCCGGGCTGGTGGCAGCCGGGGTGATCATGATCACGCCTTCGTCTTCGTAGATGTCCGAAGCCGGTTGAGTGGAGCTGGAGCACAGGTGACCGACAACGAATTTCACACCATCGTTGACCACTTTGTTGGCGACGGCCACGGCTTGTTTAGGGTCGCACGCGTCGTCGTATTCCTTGGCTTCGAGCATCTTGCCGTCGACGCCGCCCTTGGCGTTGATCTGCTCGATGGCCATCTTGGCGCCGATGAACTGCATGTCGCCGTACTGAGTGACCGGGCCGGTTTTAGGGCCCGCGATGCCGATCTTGATGGTGTCAGCTGCGAACGAATGGCTGGCAACCCCGGCCAGAACCATAGCGGCAAACAGTTTGGAAATCTGCTTAGTAGCCTTAGTCATAGTGCTCCACTCTTACTGTTGTAGTTTTTATAGTCCTGGCGCCGAAAGCAGCAGAACCGGGTCAGATATCTGCGACATTCCCCGGAAAAGCCCCTCGGCAACTGTACCGGTACAGTGTAGAGCGCCGATTGTCAGCCTGGGAAGGCGGCGCCGGGGGACAATACCTGCAAGTGTCGCTTTATTGAAAGTAAAAGACAGAATTGCGGCGGGGGTGTTGAAGGGCTTATAGCCGGATTCAGTGCATTCCCTGGCTTTCCTGCGCTTTTCATTTCGGTCACTCAATTGCATCCGGGTTTTTCTGCCAGGCCGCCGACGTTATCATTCGCGTCGATTTCTTTTCCGGACAGTCCCATGAATCAAGAACCTAGCACCCTCTATGCCAAGCTGCTTGGTGAAACTGCATCTATTACCTGGAAAGAGCTGGAGCCGTTCTTCGCCAAGGGTGCCCTATTGTGGGTCGATCCTGGCCTGGATCTGATCGCCGCCGCCGAGGCCGTGGCCCAGGATGAAGGGGAGAAAGTGGCTGCCTGGCTGGCCGCTGACAAGCTCGCCAAGCTGTCTGAAACGCGGGCGCTGGATCTTTTTGAACGTGATCCGCAGCTGTGGGCCGTGGTTGTTTCGCCGTGGATTCTGGTCCAGGAAAGGGCGCAGGCTTAAAAGGTTGCACCTGATTGGTGCGGTCATTTCAAGGGAAAAAGTGTGTAGCCGAGTAGCGTGATGGCATGTTGCCGTGGAGAAAGGCCACAGCTTCACGGTGACGTAAACGTAACGGGAACAGTTGAGAGGGCAACTGAACGTCTGCTCAATTGTTTCTGGATGTTGAATTGCGGTGATTGTGAGACCGCCTTCGCGAGCAGGCTCGCTCCCACAGGGATCGCATTCTTCCAGAGGGAGCGCGGTCAACTGTGGGAGCGAGCCTGATCGCGATAGGGGCGACGAGTTTTCCCGTCTTGTTAAGCCGTCTTGCCCGTATGGTTATTCAGCGAAATGACCTTGGTCTTGCCAATGCGGTGACGGTAGATCTCGCGCAGGTACTTGATCGATTTTTTCACGCAATCCCGGGACAGGCGGATGTCGTTGATCGAGACGAACTTGTCCTTGTCGTTGATCAGTTCGCGGTACTTCTTCTCGTACATCGGCTTGATCGCGTACCAGTTGGTATCGAGGATCTTCGCCGGGTTCTCGAATTCGTTGAGCAGGTCGTCGATCCGGTCTTCGTCGAACTGTTCGTTGATGATGAAGTCGAGGATCGAGTTGTCCAGGGTCTCGTCGAAGCGGTACGGGTTTTTCGCAAAGCAACGCTTGATGAACGCCACGATCAGCGTCAGGAAGTCGTCCGACAGGCACGGGCTCTTGGCGATCAGGGTGGTCAGCGACAGGTTGGCCGAGGCACCGATCACCAGCGCGTAGCGCTTGAGCGTGGTGTTGGGGAACAGGCTGTTGAGGTGCGTCTTCAGCCGGTTCAAATCCATGTAGGACAGCTTGTAGTCCTTCGGCAAGGAAACGATCGACACCACCGACGAGCAATTCTTGAAGAAGTGCAGGTCGTGCAGAGCCGCCGCGTCGTATCCCGAATTCTTGTACTGCTCCAGCGACGCACGATAGCGCTTGGATTCGATCGGCAACAGGCTGATGCCTTCGATGGCCTGGGTGACCTTGTTGAAGTGCGGCAGGTCGATCGAACGGAAGAACAGGTCATCGATGTTCAGGCGCTGCGGCTCTTTCTCGAACACCTTGAATTTGTCGCTGCTCGGCGGCGGGGTTTCCGGCACCACGGACTCGGCATAGGCAATCGCCACCGGGCCGGCCAGGCTCATGAACAGGTCATTGGCGTCCAGGCGGATGGTTTCGCCGATGTCGATGCCGGCGCGACGGAAATAGTTCTGGTCGTAGTCGGTGGTCACCGCCTGGGCCGTCAGAATGTTGAAGATCTGCTGCGAGATGTATTGGTTGGCGTGCTTTTCCATGGCATTGACATCAATGTTCTGGATATTGCCGTCATCGTTCTCTTCGGCGTAACGCATGATGTCGTTGGAGATCAGCATCATCGCGTTCCATGGGCGGATGCGGCCCATGACGCTGGCTTCGCTGCTGTCTTCGTTGGCGAAGTTGTAGGAGAAGTCCCACTCTTCCGACAGGTACTTGCACAGCAGGCGGCCGGCGTTGATGTGCAGCGCCTCGGACATTTCACTGCGGTGATCGGAAATGTTCGGCAGTACACAGATGCCACTGGTGAAGATCGGTTCGAAGACGAAGGAGTGGCCGCTCTTGCTGTCGTGCTCGTCCATCGGTTTGGTGTCGAACGTCTTGTTCATGTAGGAGTGCTGCTGGGCCAGGCCGAATTCCGAAGCCATGCCCGAGCCAGTACCGCCGCCGGCGCTGAAGATCGAGAAGTACAGGCGCGACTGGTTGGCCTTGATGCCGCAGCTGTCGATCAGGTACGAGTGAATCATTTTCCAGTCAGGGCTGGAGAAACGCTGGGTGTCCTTGTTCAGGATGATCTTGGCCAGGTACTGGCCGAGGATCGGTGCGTTACCGGCACCACCGGCGTGGACTTCCGACAGGTCCATGATTTTCATCTTGCTGTAGTCGCGCAGGAAGCCGCTTTTTTCGCCCTTGCGCGAGAAGCGGATGCGTCCGGCGATGTCCTTGTCCAGGTCGCCGAGCATCACCAGCGGCTCGACCAGAAACACCGGTTTGGTGTTTTTGTTCTGGCCCAGGCGCAGGTTGTTGCGGATCCACTGGGCCGGGCTGTAGCCCTTTTCGGCAAAACGCTTGTCCGGCGACAGGCGATCTTCGTTGTTGAATTCGTTGAGGTAGAACTTGCGGGCGTTGTACACCAGCTCCGCCACGTCCAGCGCAATGTTCGAGCCGCAGCGGCCCAGGCCGATCAGGCACACCGACGGGAATTCCTGATCGTTGTGCTGTTCGCTGTCGCCTTCCAGATGCGGTGCGCGCGGGAACACCATGTCGCGCAGGCCGTCGAGGTTGTCGAGGATGCGGTCGGTGTTGGTTTCGGTAAAGTACAGGTATTGCTGGGTCGCCAACGGGCGGGATTGAATCAATGGCTTCGGTGATGACGGGCCGTTGGCCGCGGGGCTCAATGTCAGATCGGTTACTGCAGTGGCCGGGTTGTTTTTAGAAGTCATGGTTCGCCATCTACCTGGGCTGATTGGTTGGCCGACTCGCTGTCGTCGAACCGTCACGGAATAGAATCGCGTCTTTTTTCAGCGCGTACCTGGACCATGCCTTGGTCTTTAGCCTGAGCTTCACTCGGGGTGAATCCTTTCCTAAGTCATGATGAATCGGCCAATATTCGGTGATCTTTAATCAAGAAGAGGCAAAATGATGTCAACGCTACCTTCGCTAGGGTTTGCCGGGATCGGCCTGATGGGGCTGCCGATGTGCCGGCGCCTGCTGGCTGCGGGATATCCGCTGGCGGTATGGAATCGCAATCCGGACAAGTGCAAGCCGCTGGTGGAGGCAGGCGCCCGCCAGGTCGCCAGCCCGGCCGAACTGTGCCAGCACGCTGACGTGGTGATGCTGTGCCTGGCGGATACGTCGGTGGTACGCGAGGTGGTGTTTGGTCCGGCAGGCATTATCGAGGGGGCGAAAAAAGGCCAGTTACTGGTGGATTTTTCCAGCCTGGAGCCCAACGCCACGCGGGAAATGGCCGCAGAACTCGCTGCTAAAACCGACATGGGCTGGCTCGACACGCCGGTATCTGGTGGCGTGGTTGGGGCTGAAGCCGGGAGCCTCGCAATCATGGTGGGTGGTGATGTGCAGGATCTGGAACGGGTCCGGCCCGTGCTGTTGAACCTGGGGCAACGTGTGACACACATGGGCGGCGTCGGGGCAGGGCAGGTGACCAAGGCGTGCAACCAGATGATCGTCGCCTGCAATGCCTTGGTGATTGCCGAAGTGGTCGCGCTGGCGGAGCGTTCCGGGGTTGATGCCAGCCTGATCGCCGAAGCGCTGGCCGGCGGCTTTGCCGATTCGAAACCCTTGCAGATCCTCGCCCCGCAGATGGCGGAAAACCGTTTCGAGCCGGTCAAGTGGCACGTGCGCACTTTACTCAAGGATCTGGATACAGCAGTGAAGTTTTCCCGTGAGCAAGGCTCGGCGACACCGATCAGTGGTCTGGCCGCGCAATTGATGCGCCTGCATGGGAGTCAGGGTTTTTTGGAGAAAGACCCGTCTACATTAGTGCAGATGTACCGTGAGCCAGGCTCAGCGTCGTGACGGTGTAGGCGTGCTTGCGCTGGTTGATTTCGTTCAGTACCGGATGCAACTCGGCCAGTGGCACTGGCCGGCTCAGCAGGGATGAGTAGCCGGTGCCGAAGTCATCGATTGGCGCTATTACTCAGGCGATTTGCTTCTGAGGCGTCTCGAACGCGGGTTGCAGGGCCGGCAAGCCGAAAGCGGCACGGGCCGCGTCGCAATCGGGATTGGCCAGGCCATCTACCCAGGAAGCCTCGAACTCCCGACAGGTGCTGGAGCGTTTTTCGTAAATCGAGCATTGCACTGTACTGCCCACGTCTCCCACCAGACTGGTGCAGCGTACGGGTTTGCAGCCGGTGCCGAGCATCGCGACCCGACTGGGGCTGATCTGTTCGACAAGCTCATCGGGTACCGTCCCTCCGGACGAGGCGCATTCACCCCAGAAAAATGACACGCGAAAATGAGAACAGCAGGCACCGCAATTCAGACACGGACTGGCTTCGGACATGGGCGATTATCGTAAGGAGGAGTGGAGACACAGGGGGGAAACAAGACCGCTATTCTAGGCTTCGCCAACAGCTTGGGAAGGGGGGCTCAAAGGTATTTTTCATCGATCGGACGGGCTGCGAAATACCCGCCCTGCGAAAGCTCCTACAGGTTGCCTCCCATGGGTTGGTATCAGCCTGGAGAATAATGAAAGACAGTCGTGGCCGCCCTGTCTAGATTGCAAAGTCCGGGGGCAGTGACGCCCCAATAACAATAAAAGAGACGGACCCATGCAGAACTCGACCCAAGCGGCCAATGCCTGGCGCATCCTGTTCCTGTTGTTCCTGGCCAACCTGTTCAATTTTTTCGACCGCACCATCCCGGCCATCATCATCGAGCCCATTCGCATGGAATGGCACCTCAGTGATTTCCAGTTGGGGATCATCGGGACGGCATTCACCATCGTCTACGCCATTGCCGGCTTGCCGCTGGGGCGCATGGCCGATACCGGTTCGCGGAGCAAATTGATGGGCTGGGGGCTGGCGGTGTGGAGCGGGTTGACCGCCGTCAACGGCATGGTGGGCAGTTTCTGGAGCTTCCTGATCGTGCGCATGGGTATCGGCATCGGCGAGGCCAGTTACGCGCCGGCCGCCAACTCGCTGATCGGCGACTTGTTTCCAGCTCATCGCCGGGCGCGGGCCATGGGGATCTTCATGCTGGGGCTGCCATTGGGGCTGTTGCTGGCGTTCTTTACCATCGGCGCGATGGTCAAGGCCTTCGATAGCTGGCGCGCGCCGTTCTTTATCGCGGCGGTGCCCGGGCTGATCCTGGCGATCTTCATGTTTTTCATCAAGGAACCGAAGCGCGGCGCCGCCGAGAACGTTCAGGTTTCGCAGGAAAAGATCGATCGGCCGATCCGTCGAGTATTGGCTGTGCCAACCTTCCTGTGGTTGGTGATGGCCGGCCTGTGTTTCAACTTCGCCACCTATGCCTGCAACTCGTTTCTGGTGCCGATGCTGCAACGGTATTTCCTCATGCCGTTGCAGGAAGCGGCGGTTGCCACCGGGGTTATTGTTGGCGTGACCGGGTTGGTCGGCCTGACCCTCGGTGGCTGGATCGCGGACAAGATTCACCAACGAGTCGCCAGCGGGCGGCTGTTGTTTGCGGCCTTCAGTCTGGTGATTTCGACGGTTTGCAGCGCGTGGGCGCTGCATTCCGGGCGAATCGAGATCGGTGTGTTTGTTGCGGTGTTTAGCCTGGGATGGTTGTTCGCCTACAACTTCTACACCTGTGTGTACACGGCGATTCAGGATGTGGTCGAGCCGCGGTTGCGGGCAACGGCGATGGCGCTGTTTTTCGCCGGGCTGTACCTGTTGGGCGGTGGCCTGGGGCCGGTGGTGGTCGGAGCCTTGTCGGATCACTTCGCCCACACGGCGATGCTCGCGGCGGGTGCGCAACAGATGACTGAGGCGTTTAAAGCGGTCGGCCTGCATGACGCGATGTATCTGATTCCGGTGGCGCTGTTGTTCACCGTGCTGTTTCTGTTCCTGGCTTCGCGGTGTTTCGTGCGCGATGCCAAGCGGATGAAGGAAGGGTTGGTGGCGGTGAGTGAGCCTGAAGGTTCTGCGGTGACTGCTTAACTGCTATCGCGAGCCTGCTCGCGAAGGGGCCATGAGCATCACAACAAAAACCAGATAAACAAAAAGGCCCGCATCGCTGCGGGCCTTCTTTTTATACCGGTGGAGGAGCGGTATTAACCCGCCACCAGCACCCGAATCGCTTCCAGTCGCAGCGCAGCCTTGTCGAGCATGGCCAGGCCTTGCTCGCGTTGTTTGCGCAGGGCCACCAGTTCGCTATCGCGCACGGTCGGGTTGACCGCTTGCAACGCGGTCAAGCGCGCCAGTTCTTCCTCGGTATCGGCGGCCAGGCGACGCTGCGCCTCGGCGACACGCTCAGTGTGGCGCGGCAGGATCTTCGCTTCACCGGCGTTGATCCGTGGCGTCAGTTGGTCACGCTGGGCCTGGATGAACTTGTTGGCGCTGGCACGCGGCACGCTTTCGAGCTGATCGTTCAAGGTTTCGAACGACACGCGGGCCGACAGGTCGTTGCCATTGGTATCGAGCAGGCAGCGCAGGGCGGCCGGTGGCAGGTAGCGACCCAGTTGCAGCGAGCGCGGGGCAACCACTTCGCTGACATACAGCAGTTCCAGCAACACGGTGCCCGGCTTCAGCGCCTTGTTCTTGATCAGCGCCACGGCGGTGTTGCCCATGGAACCGGACAACACCAGGTCCATGCCGCCCTGAACCATCGGGTGCTCCCAGGTGATGAACTGCATGTCTTCGCGAGACAGCGCCTGGTTACGGTCGTAAGTGATGGTCACGCCTTCGTCGTCGCCCAGAGGGAAACTGGCGTCGAGCATTTTTTCGCTCGGCTTGAGGATCAGCGCGTTTTCCGAATGGTCTTCGCTGTCGATGCCGAAGGCGTCGAACAGGGTTTCCATGTAGATCGGCAGCGCGAACTGATCGTCTTGCTCAAGGATATCTTCCACCAGCGCATCGCCTTCGCCCGCGCCACCGGAGTTCAGCTCCAGCAAACGGTCACGACCGGTGTGCAATTCGACTTCCAGACGCTCACGCTCGGTGCGGGCTTCGTCGATCAGCGCTTGCCACTCGCCATCGTCAGCTTCTTCGAGCAGCGGCAGCAGGCGCGGGCCGAACTGGTGCTGCAAGGCGTTGCCGGTCGGGCAGGTGTTGAGGAATGCGTTCAGTGCTTCGTGGTACCACTGGAACAGGCGCTCTTGCGGGCTGGTTTCCAGGTACGGCACGTGCAGTTCGATGATGTGCTTCTGGCCGATCCGGTCCAGACGACCGATGCGTTGCTCCAGCAGGTCCGGGTGGGACGGCAGGTCGAACAGCACCAGGTGATGGGAGAACTGGAAGTTGCGACCTTCACTGCCGATTTCCGAGCAGATCAGCACTTGCGCACCAAACTCTTCGTCGGCGAAGTAGGCGGCGGCGCGGTCACGCTCGAGGATGTTCATGCCCTCATGGAACACCGTGGCCGGGATGCCGGAACGCACGCGCAGGGCGTCTTCCAGGTCCATGGCGGTTTCGGCGTGGGCGCAGATCACCAGCACTTTGGTGCGCTTGAGCATCTTCAACTGGTCGATCAGCCACTCGACGCGCGGGTCGAACTTCCACCAGCGTTCTTCTTCGCTGGCGTCCGGTTGGGCCTGGAAGCTGACTTCCGGGTACAGCTCGGCGTGATCGCCCAGCGGCAGTTCGAGGTATTCGTCCGGGCACGGCAGCGGGTACGGATGCAGCTTGCGCTCCGGGAACCCCTGCACGGCAGCGCGGGTGTTACGGAACAGCACGCGGCCGGTGCCGTGGCGGTCGAGCAATTCACGCACCAGGCGGGCGCTGGCTTCGGTGTCGCCATCGTTGACGGCGGCCAACAGGGCTTCGCCTTCGTTGCCGAGGAACCCATGGATGGTCTTGTGGGCTTGCGGCGACAGACGCCCCTTGTCCAGCAACTCCTGAACGGCTTCAGCCACCGGGCGATAGTTTTCGCTCTCGGCGCGGAAGGCTTGCAGGTCGTGGAAACGGTTCGGGTCGAGCAGGCGCAGACGAGCGAAGTGGCTGTCCTGGCCCAGTTGTTCCGGGGTCGCGGTCAACAGCAGCACGCCGGGAATGGTTTCGGCGAGTTGCTCGACCAGGGAATACTCAGGGCTGACCTGATCTTCGTGCCACACCAGGTGGTGAGCTTCGTCGACCACCAGCAAGTCCCAGCCTGCTGCGAACAGCGCATCCTGGGCTTTCTCGTCGTCCACCAGCCACTCAAGCGCGACCAGCGCGAGCTGGGTGTCTTCGAACGGGTTGCTGGCATCGCTTTCGATGAAGCGCTCTTCGTCGAACAGCGCAACCTGCAGGTTGAAGCGCCGGCGCATCTCTACCAGCCACTGGTGCTGCAGGTTTTCCGGAACCAGGATCAGCACGCGGTTGGCGCGGCCCGAGAGCAATTGGCGATGGATCACCAGGCCGGCTTCGATGGTTTTGCCCAGACCCACTTCGTCGGCCAGCAGAACCCGAGGCGCGATCCGGTCGGCGACTTCGCGGGCAATGTGCAACTGGTGCGCGATGGGTTGCGCACGCACACCGCCCAGGCCCCACAGCGAGGACTGCAACTGACGGCTGGTGTGTTCCAGAGTGTGATAACGCAGGGAGAACCAGGCCAACGGGTCGATCTGGCCGGCGAACAGACGGTCGCTGGCCAGGCGGAACTGAATGAAGTTCGACAGTTGGGTTTCCGGCAGGGTGACCACTTCGTTCTGCCCGTTGAGGCCGTGGTAAACCAGCAGGCCATCAACGTCATCGACTTCGCGGACGGTCAGCTTCCAACCTTCGAAGTGAGTGATGGAGTCACCCGGCGAAAACCGCACACGGGTGAGGGGCGCATTCCTTAGCGCGTACTGGCGAGTGTCGCCAGTGGCCGGATAGAGCACGGTCAACAAGCGGCCGTCCTGTGCCAGAACGGTGCCTAAACCCAGCTCGGCTTCGCTGTCACTGATCCAGCGTTGCCCCGGTTGATACTGCTGCGCCATGCTGCCTGACTCCCACCTGAAAAAGCGGGCTATCTTAACGGAATGAGGGCTTCAGGGCCAAAGGACTCTCAGAAAAACTCACAGTCATACGTTAGCCCACCTGTGCATGACGCGCCGCTCGGTGCACTAATGAGTGCCAAATGAGTCACAGTTTGCGACCGATGGCTCAAGTCGCCATCCCCGCAGCCGACAGCCTGCTGACAGGAGACATGAAAACCATGCTGCCACCGATGCTCCCCCTGAGTGCCGTGCCGATCACTTCACAGACCGACCCGATCCGTCAGCGCCCGGATATTCCACCGGTGGTGCCGGTGCAGGAAAGCTCCAGTGAAAGCACCATCGACCTGCAAAAGCGCAATCCTGAAGAGGACGGGTTAGTTCTGCGCGAAGAGCAGCGCCGCAGGCAGGAGCAGGAACGGCGCCGCCGTGAAGCCGACAATGACCCCGAGGCGCACTTGGCGATTCCCGGGGATGAGCTCAATGCCGACAACACCGTGCCGGTGGCGCCGCTGATGGAAGATCAGCCGCGGCAGGGGCTATGGGTCGATATCGAGATTTGAGCGCAGGCTGGTCAGCGCGGCCGTCAGGCCGCATTATTGGTGCAGGGTTGCCGAACGCTACGGTGGCTGAAACTCATTTCAAGCGATGCACTGACCGCCATGAGCCAAGACGACAAACTGATTGACCTCAATGCTGAACGCGCCAAGCGTGTTCATGACCTCAATGACAAGCGACTCAATGAAGTTCGCCAGGCGTTCGAGCAGGCCATGCCGTTGGGCAAGGCCAGGAAAAAGCCGAAAAACAAACCGAAAAAGCGCTGAAGTCCCCCGCATTCATTGATGCGGGTCAAATTTTTCCCTTCCTCTTGCCCAGTCTCGGGCGACATTGATCCCGGTCAATATTTTCTCCTGCCCGTTTGGTTAACTTAGCCCTATCGCAACAGGGCAAGTACAGGAGACGCGTCATGTTTTTCGACAACGTGGTGATCGCCGGAGTGCTGACTGTCAGCCTCATGTTTGTATTTTTTGCAGGGTTCGGATTTTTTATCTGGAAGGATTCGCACAAGCGGAAGTAACCGCAGTTCTTTCTGGATGTAATGAGCACGCAAGGCATTTTGGGCAACTTCGGTTGCCCTTTTTTTGTGCCTGTCTTTTGAGGAAGTACACAAGATAAATGTGGGAGCGGGCTTGCTCGCGAAGGCGCTGTGTCAGTAAACATAGATACTGACTGACACGGTCTCTTCGCGAGCAAGCCCGCTCCCACATTAATTGTGTAATGTCGGAAGTAGGCAGCAATAAAAAAGGCGCGTTCCTTGCGGAGCGCGCCTTTTCTGGTTTGGCTGCTTATCAGCTGCCAAGGGCCTTCGAGGCCAGCCAGAACAACCCGGCCGACAAGGCCACGGTGGCTGGCAGGGTCAATACCCAGGCCAGCAGGATGGTTCTGACGGTGCCGCTTTGCAGGCCGCTCTTGTTGGCGACCATGGTGCCCGCCACGCCCGAGGACAGCACGTGGGTGGTGGAAACCGGCAGGCTGAAGATGTTCGCCATGCCGATCAGGCTGGCGGTGGTGATCTGGGCCGACATGCCTTGGGAGTAGGTCATGCCCTGCTTGCCGATCTTCTCGCCAATGGTCAGTACCACGCGTTTCCAGCCGACCATGGTGCCCAGGCCCAAGGCCAGTGCAACCGCCAGGATCACCCAGAAAGGAGCGTATTCGGTGGTGGTGGTCAGGTCCTTGCGCAGTTTGTCCAGGTCAGCCTTTTCACGGGCCCCGAGAGTCGGCAATTTGCTGACTTTCTTCGCCGTGTCGTCCAGGCAGAGCAGGTAACGACGTACTTCGATGCGGCTTTCCGACGGCAGCGAGTGGTAGTCGGCTACACCCTTGAGGGTGCCGAGCAGGGCGGTGATGGTCGGTTCTGTCTGTTGCGGGTTGCAACGGAACTTCTCCGGCAGATCGCCTTCCACACTCTTGCCCAGGGCCAGGAACTCGCCCAGGGTTTCAGAATTGCGCTGGTAGAACTGGCTCAGGTGCAGTGTGGCATCGCGAGTCCGCTCGATCTGATAGGTCGTGCTGTTCAGGTCGAGGACGAACTGCGCCGGCACGATACCGATCAGGACCAGCATGATCAGGCCGATACCTTTCTGACCATCGTTGGAACCGTGCACGAAACTCACGGCCATGGCCGAGATCACCAGTACCAAGCGATTCCAGAACGGTGGGTGTTTTTTGTCGTCGATCTTGCGGCGCTGTTCCGGCGTCTTGTGCATCTTCGACAGCGGACGCCACCATTTAAGACCGATCAGGATCAGCGCGGCGATCAGGAAGCCGGCCATTGGCGAGAACACCAGCGAGGCGCCGATATCGATCGCTTTCTGCCAGTTCACACCGTCAGCCAGCGGAATATCGTTGATCAGGGCGTTGGCCAGACCGACTCCGAGGATCGAACCGATCAACGTGTGGGAACTGGAAGCGGGAATACCGAAGTACCAGGTGCCCAGGTTCCAGGTGATGGCGGCGGCGAGCAACGAGAACACCATGGCCAGTCCGTGACCGGTGTTCACATTGATCAGCAGTTCTACCGGCAGCAGATGGACGATGGCATACGCCACGCCGACCCCGCCCAGCAGCACGCCGAGGAAGTTGAACACACCGGAGAAGAACACCGCCAGGTGAGGCGGCATGGCTTTGGTGTAGATAACGGTCGCCACCGCGTTAGCGGTGTCATGAAAGCCGTTGATGAACTCGAAGGCGAGGACAAAGGCCAGGGCGAGCAAGAGGCTCACAAGCACCCAAGCATCCAGTCCGCTGAATAAATCGATCATGAAGGTTTTCTGACCCGGTCATAAGGGGGCGCGATTATGCCAGAAAAGACTGCTAATCAATGCACTAGCTGCTCATCGGTAACATTCTTCAACGAATTTTTTTGCCGCAGCACCGGAAAACCCAGTGTTTTGCTGCGTTTTTTAAGTAATTGATTTTATTGAAGAAATACGTTGTCACATAACCTTCACGGCCCGGTAAGAGGGGCTTGAACGGTTGTGCGAAAAATCTGAGAAATAGGTCAGATACCGGAAATCTGCCTGATTCGACGACGGTAATGGCCGCTGCCCGCTCATAGCGGGCACGCAAGGCAACATCAATACATCCCGCTTTTAACGGGTGCAGAGGCAGGCCCTGGTAAGGATCAGGCCAAAGCAGTCACGGCTCTTCGGCTTTGAGTTCCTTTTCCATTTTTTGAAGTTCTTGCTGGAAAACCTGATCCTGAACGGTGGCGCGTTTACGCCAGGGTTTGCGTTCCGGTTCGGGTTGAGCGGCGTAAGTGGTGACTTCTCCGCCGTAAACTTCCTTGTAACGTTGTTCCTGGCGCTCTAGTTCCGCGCGCAGTTCGTCTTTCGTCACAGTGCTACCTGTTTGAGTTGGGATAAATTCTGGTGAACACGCGCTGCATCAAATCGATCGATCACGTTCGTCGAATGGGCAATGCCCGTCAAGGCATCGTTTTTGGCAACGATGTGATCAATACTTCCATGTCACAGGCGGCCACGGCACCAGAGATAAACAGCTGACGTAGCTTCAGTTTCCTGTTTCAGCAAGCGCACTGACAAGGCGGTTCAATGCGAATCTGGCGCTTGCAACGGGCAACGGCGATGGAACATCGCATTGCCGGGCAGCGGGTTCGGTAAGTAAAAAACCGAAGCGCTACTGAATTGTATTATAGCGGCCGATTTGAAGAACACTATCTCCAAAGAGTTAAAAGTGGATCTTGGTGTGTGACCATTTTGTTGCTCGAAACTTTGCGATTAACTAGAACGTCGACTCAGACCACATCGCTACCGTGCCTTTCTGACGCCATTAAGTCGGGCAAGTTACGGTAATTGGATTGCCCCATTTAAGTCCTGTGTCGAGTCGACGTAAACATGGGGTCGCGAGTCAGCGAAAAACCGGACACCGGCGGATCGGGCGATTTACACGGTGGATTGCGATTATCGGTCGAGCGTTCGATAATCGCACGGAGTTGGCAGGCCGGGCTTGAGCGTCAGGCGGTAGCCCTTTGTAATAGTCGCTGATCCGACTGGGTAAAAGGACCTTGTATGAACGATCAAATGCGCAATTCCTTCGCTTCAGTGGCTCCCCCCATCGTTGCTTCACCGGCCAAACGGATCCAGGCACTGACCGGCGACCCGGATTTCATGACGTCCCTGGCCCGTGGCCTGGCCGTGGTGCAAGCGTTCCAGGAGCGCAAACGGCACCTGACCATCGCCCAGATCAGCCACCGTACGGAAATTCCCCGCGCCGCGGTACGCCGTTGCCTGCACACCCTGATCAAGCTCGGCTACGCCACCACCGACGGCCGCACCTATTCGTTGTTGCCCAAAGTGCTGACCCTCGGCCATGCCTATGTGTCCTCGACGCCGCTGGCGGTTTCCGCCCAACCTTACCTGGACCGCATGAGCGAGCAACTGCACGAGGCCTGCAACATGGCCACGCTGGAAGGTGATGACATTTTGTACATCGCCCGCTCCGCGACCACCCAGCGCCTGATTTCGGTGGACCTGTCGGTGGGCGGGCGCTTGCCGGCCTATTGCACGTCGATGGGGCGGATTCTGCTGGCCGCGCTGGATGACACGTCGCTGGGCGAATACCTCGACCACGCCGAGTTGCAAACCAAGACCAGTCGTACGATTCACACCCCCGAGGCATTGCTCGAATGCCTGCAAGAGGTGCGACAGCAAGGCTGGTGCATCGTCGACCAGGAACTCGAGCAAGGGCTGCGTTCGATTGCCGTCCCGGTGTACGACGCTTCCGGGCAGGTGGTTGCGGCCCTCAACGTCAGCACCCATGCGGGGCGGGTCAGCCGCAATGAACTTGAACAGCGTTTCCTGCCCGGTTTGTTGAGCGCCAGCCGCGACCTCAGCGCCCAGCTGTTTGCCTAAGCTGTTCGATAAACGCACAGAGTTGCGTTTATCGAATTGACGCTGTTTCCTGCGGATCATTACTGTCGCGGCTTCGTCAGCATCTGCTGACACCGTTCGACTGCGATCCGTGGAATAAAAATAATGAACCAGCCTCAGTCTGCTGTAGGAAACTGCCTCGACGTGCAGTCCTTCATCAATGCCCAACCCATTTCGCGCTACCAGTGGCGCGTGGTGATCCTGTGTTTCCTGATTGTCTTCCTAGATGGCCTCGACACCGCGGCCATGGGGTTCATCGCCCCGGCCCTGTCCCAGGACTGGGGTATCGACCGCGCCAGTCTCGGCCCGGTGATGAGTGCGGCGTTGATCGGCATGGTCTTCGGCGCACTGGGCTCGGGCCCGTTGGCTGACCGCTTCGGGCGAAAAGTCGTACTGGTCGGTGCGGTGCTGTTGTTCGGTGCCTTCAGCCTGGCCTCGGCCTACAGCAGCAATGTCGATCAGTTGCTGGTGTTGCGCTTCCTGACCGGCCTGGGGTTGGGCGCCGGCATGCCGAACGCCACCACGCTGCTGTCGGAGTACACCCCGGAGCGCAAAAAGTCCCTGCTGGTGACCAGCATGTTCTGCGGTTTCAACCTCGGCATGGCCGGCGGCGGATTTATCTCGGCCAAGCTCATTCCGGCCTTTGGTTGGCACAGCCTGCTACTGATCGGCGGGCTTCTGCCGCTGATCCTCGCCGTCGTTTTGCTGCTCTGGCTGCCAGAGTCGGCGCGTTACCTGGTGGTGCGCAACCGCGGTGCGGACAAAGTGCGCAAGGCACTGGCGCCGATTGACCCGACGGTGGTGGCCCAGGCGTCCAGCTTCAGCGTCCCGGAGCAGAAAACCGTGAAGGCGCGCAATGTGTTTGCGGTGATCTTCTCCGGCACCTACAGCACCGGCACCTTGTTGTTGTGGCTGACCTACTTCATGGGCCTGGTGATTGTTTACCTGTTGACCAGTTGGCTGCCGACCCTGATGCGCGACAGTGGCGCGAGCATGGAGCAGGCGGCCTTCATCGGCGCGCTGTTCCAGTTTGGTGGCGTGCTGAGTGCAGTGGGCGTGGGCTGGGCAATGGACCGGTTCAATCCGCACAAGGTCATCGGCACTTTCTACCTGCTGGCCGGGGTGTTTGCCTATGCGGTAGGGCAGAGCCTGGGCAACATCACAATCCTGGCGACCCTGGTGCTGGTGGCCGGGATGTGTGTCAACGGTGCGCAATCGGCAATGCCGTCGCTGGCTGCACGGTTCTATCCGACTCAGGGGCGGGCCACCGGCGTGTCGTGGATGCTCGGGATCGGCCGCTTTGGCGCCATCCTTGGTGCCTGGATGGGCGCGACGCTGCTGGGGCTGGGCTGGAACTTCGAGCAAGTGCTGACGGCGCTGGTGATTCCGGCGGCGCTGGCAACGACGGCGGTGGTAATCAAGGGCATGGTCAGTCATGCGGATGCGACCTGAGGCCTGTCCGATTCTTCATTGAGCGTGCGGACCTCTTCGTCGGATCGCCGCCCGGAGCAGGCTCGCTCCCACAGGTGATCGCATTCCTCTGTGGGAGCGAGCCTGCTGGCGAAGCTTTTTGGGATCGGTAGTCAAGCAACAATATGTTCGATAATCGAACGCTTAGTCGATTATCGGATTGTTTGGCGTTTTGCCCGGGCTTAATCTTCAGTCATTCCGGCGCTGCGCATCGGCGCCTTCTTCCACTGTCGGTTAACAATAAACGGGAGCCTGCCCCAATGGCTGAAATCCTTTCGCTGCACGACGCGGTGAAGCAATTCGTAAACGACGGCGATACGGTCGCACTCGAAGGCTTTACTCACCTGATCCCGACGGCGGCGGGTCACGAAATCATTCGCCAGGGCAAGAAAGACCTGACCCTGGTGCGGATGACCCCTGACTTGATCTACGACCAGTTGATCGGTGCCGGTTGTGCCCGCAAGCTGATTTTCTCCTGGGGCGGTAACCCGGGTGTCGGCTCCCTGCATCGCCTGCGTGACGCTGTGGAGAAACAGTGGCCCCACGCGCTGGAAATCGAAGAACACAGCCATGCCGACCTGGCCAATGCCTACGTCGCCGGCGCTTCCGGCCTACCGTTCGCGGTACTGCGTGCCTATGCCGGTTCCGACTTGCCGAAGGTCAACCCGCTGATCAAGTCGGTTACCTGCCCGTTCACTGGCGAAGTGCTGGCCGCCGTGCCTTCGGTGCGCCCGGACATTACCGTGATTCACGCGCAGAAAGCCGACCGCAAGGGCAACGTGCTGCTCTGGGGCATCCTCGGCGTGCAAAAAGAAGCCGCACTGGCCGCCAAACGCTGCATCGTCACCGTTGAAGAAATCGTCGACGACCTCAATGCACCGATGAATTCCTGTGTATTGCCAACATGGGCCCTGAGCGCGGTTTGCCACGTACCTGGCGGTGCGCATCCTTCCTACGCCCACGGTTACAACGAGCGCGACAACCGCTTCTACCAGGCCTGGGACCCGATTGCCCGCGACCGTGAAACCTTCACCGCGTGGATCAACGAATACATCCACGGCAGCGCTGACTTCAGCGAGTTCCAGGCCAAACTGGCCGCCGCTTCGGAGGCGAAGTAATGACTTACACCACCAATGAAATGATGACCGTCGCCGCCGCTCGCCGTCTGAAGAACGGCTCGGTGTGCTTCGTCGGTATCGGCCTGCCGTCGAAAGCGGCCAACCTGGCGCGCCTGACTTCCTCGCCTGATGTCGTCCTGATCTACGAATCGGGTCCGATCGGTGCCAAGCCAAGTGTATTGCCACTGTCGATCGGTGACGGTGAGCTGGCGGAAACCGCCGACACCGTGGTCCCGACCGGCGAGATTTTCCGTTACTGGCTGCAGGGCGGGCGCATTGACGTCGGTTTCCTCGGCGCGGCGCAGGTCGACCGTTTCGGCAACATCAACACCACCGTTGTGGGTGATTACCACGCGCCGAAAGTCCGTCTGCCGGGTGCAGGTGGCGCGCCGGAGATTGCCGGTTCCGCCAAGAGCGTGTTGATTATCCTCAAGCAGTCGTCGCGCTCCTTTGTCGACAAACTCGATTTCATTACCTCGGTCGGCCATGGCGAGGGCGGCGATTCGCGCAAGCGTCTCGGCCTGCCAGGCGCCGGTCCGGTGGGGATCATCACCGACCTGTGCATCATGGAGCCGGAGGAGGGCACCCACGAATTCGTGGTCACCGCACTGCACCCGGGCGTGACCCGCGAGCAAGTGGTTGCTGCCACCGGTTGGGCAATTCGCTTTGCCGACCATGTTGAGCAAACCGCCGAGCCGACTGAAGTCGAACTGACCGCGCTGCGCGACCTCGAAGCCCGTACCGCTGCCGCACACGGCCAAGCCCCCGGAGAAGCGTAATGCGTGAAGTTTATATCTGCGACGCGATTCGCACCCCCATCGGACGTTTCGGCGGTGGCCTGTCGACGGTGCGCGCCGACGATCTGGCCGCGGTGCCGATCAAGGCACTGATGGAGCGTAACCCGTCGGTGGACTGGAACGCCGTGGACGAGGTGTTCCTCGGCTGCGCCAACCAGGCTGGTGAAGACAACCGCAACGTCGCGCGTATGGCGTTGTTGCTGGCCGGTCTGCCGGAAAGTATTCCCGGCGTGACCCTCAACCGCCTCTGCGCTTCGGGCATGGATGCCATCGGCACCGCGTTCCGTGCTATCGCCAGCGGCGAGATGGAGCTGGCGATCGCCGGTGGCGTCGAATCGATGTCCCGCGCACCGTTCGTGATGGGCAAGGCCGATGCCGCGTTTTCGCGCAACATGAAGCTGGAAGACACCACCATCGGCTGGCGCTTCATCAACCCGTTGATGAAAGCCCAGTACGGCGTGGACGCGATGCCGCAAACCGCTGACAACGTGGCCGACGATTACAAGGTATCCCGCGCCGATCAGGACGCGTTCGCCCTGCGCAGTCAACAACGCACGGCCGCTGCGCAAGCCGCAGGCTTTTTCGCCGAAGAAATCGTTGAAGTGCGGATTGCCCACAAGAAGGGTGAAACCGTGGTCAGCCAGGATGAGCATCCTCGCGCCGACACCACCCTGGAAGCCCTGACCAAACTCAAACCGGTCAACGGCCCCGACAAAACTGTCACCGCTGGCAATGCCTCCGGTGTGAACGATGGCGCCGCCGCGTTGATCCTGGCCTCAGCCGAAGCGGTGAAGAAACACGGCCTGACTGCCCGCGCCAAAGTGCTGGGCATGGCCAGCGCCGGTGTTGCCCCGCGGGTGATGGGCATTGGCCCGGTGCCGGCGGTGCGTAAACTGATCGAACGCCTCGGTGTGGCGGTCAGCGATTTCGATGTGATCGAACTCAACGAAGCCTTCGCCAGCCAAGGTTTGGCGGTGCTGCGTGAACTGGGAATCGCGGACGACGCGGCACAGGTCAACCCGAACGGTGGCGCGATTGCCTTGGGTCATCCGTTGGGCATGAGCGGCGCGCGACTGGTGTTGACCGCGTTGCATCAGCTGGAAAAAACCGGTGGCAAGAAAGGTCTGGCGACCATGTGCGTCGGTGTCGGTCAAGGTCTGGCCCTGGCGATCGAGCGCGTCTGACGCGCTCTGAAGACTTATAAGAACTGAGGAATGCTTCATGACTGACAAGCCTGGTTACCGTCGCCCGCAGGCGGGCACTCAGCCGGAATACCTGCACCCGGCCTATCAATCCACTAACCTGCGCTCGCCGTCCAAACCGTTGGTGTTCCTGCCTCATTCGTTGTCGGAAATTACCGGTCCGACCATCGGCGCCGAGCGCGTCAACGAGAAGGACAGCGACCTGACCGCCCAGCACGAGGGGCAGCCACAGGGTGAGCGCATCATCATCCACGGCCGCGTGCTGGATGAAAACGGTCTGCCGGTGCCGGGGATCCTGGTGGAGATCTGGCAGGCCAACGCCGCCGGTCGCTATGCCCATGCCCGCGACCTGCACGACGCACCGCTGGACTCGAATTTCACCGGCACCGGCCGCACCGTGACCGACGCCGATGGCTGGTATCAGTTCCAGACCATCAAGCCCGGCGCCTATCCGTGGGGCAACCACCACAACGCCTGGCGCCCGGCGCATATCCATTTCTCGCTGTTCGGGCCGAGCATCCTGACGCGCCTGGTGACGCAGATGTATTTCCCGGGCGACCCGTTGCTGGCGTACGACCCGATTTACAACTGCGTGCCCGATACCAGCGCCAAAGAGCGCTTGATCGCCACGTTCGATCTGGAAAAAACCATCCCTTCCTATGCCCTCGGTTATCGCTGGGACATCGTTTTGCGCGGCCGCGACGCCACGCCGATGGAGAAATAAGATGACGCTGACTGCGACCACGTCCCACACCGTCGGGCCTTACTACCACATCGGCCTGACCTGGCTGAACCGCGAAAACCTGACCGTCGAACAAACCCTGGGCGAGCGCGTGGCGATCACCGGGCAAGTGGTCGATGGCAACGGCGATGTTGTCAACGACGCGATGCTGGAAGTCTGGCAGGCCAACGCCGCCGGCAAGTACGACCACCCGGAAGACGACCAGGACAAACCCCTGG
This sequence comes from Pseudomonas sp. GL_091, assembly GCF_057837725.1. Classification (NCBI taxonomy): domain Bacteria; kingdom Pseudomonadati; phylum Pseudomonadota; class Gammaproteobacteria; order Pseudomonadales; family Pseudomonadaceae; genus Pseudomonas; species Pseudomonas sp. GL_091. The sequence goes on from NZ_CM174451.1 coordinate 1,402,638, forward strand.
ACCCGAATTTCGAAGGCTTTGGCCGGGTGCCGGTGGATGCCGAAGGGCGTTTCCGTTTCACCACCATCAAGCCGGGTACGGTCGAGGGGCTCAAAGGCACGACTCAGGCACCGCATCTGGTGGTACTGGTGTTTGCCCGTGGCCTGGTCAAGCACCTGCTGACGCGGATTTACTTTGATGGCGAAGCCGCCAACGTCAACGACCCGCTGCTGGAGTGCGTGCCGGCCGAGCGCCGTAATACGCTGCTGGCCAAGCAGGATGCGTCGGGCGTGTACCAGTGGAACGTGATTCTGCAGGGTACCGATGCCGAGACGGTGTTCTTCGACTATTAAGTGAACACCGTAAAAACTGTGGGAGCGAGCCTGCTCCCACAGGGATGTGTGTTCGCTTATGCATCCGCGGAACGGGATTGTTGCAAAGTGTGTCTAGACTCTCACTGTCCCCATTGAGTGAAAAAACAATGACAACACCCACAGCTCCTATAGCTCTTTACACGGGCGAAGAACGCAGCAAGCGGATCTTCGCCATTGTCGGTGCCTCGTCCGGCAACCTGGTCGAATGGTTCGACTTCTACGTCTACGCCTTCTGTGCGATCTATTTCGCACCGGCGTTTTTTCCGTCCGATAACCCCACGGTGCAGCTGGTCAACACTGCTGGCGTGTTCGCCGCCGGGTTTCTGATGCGGCCGATTGGTGGCTGGATTTTCGGGCGGTTGGCGGACAAGCACGGGCGCAAGAATTCGATGTTGATCTCGATTCTGATGATGTGCTTCGGCTCGCTGCTTATCGCCTGCTTGCCGACCTACAACAGCATCGGGGTCTGGGCGCCAATCCTGCTGCTGTTCGCCCGTTTGCTGCAAGGCTTGTCGGTGGGCGGTGAGTACGGCACTACCGCGACCTACATGAGTGAAGTAGCGCTCAAGGGCCAGCGCGGTTTCTTCGCCTCGTTCCAGTACGTGACCCTGATCGGCGGCCAGTTGCTCGCGGTGTCGCTGGTGGTGATCCTGCAACAGTTCCTCACCGAAGATGACCTGCGTGCCTACGGCTGGCGGATTCCCTTCGTGGTGGGTGCCATGGCGGCGCTGGTTTCGCTGTATCTGCGTCGTTCGCTGAAAGAAACTTCGAGCAAGGAAATGCGCGAAAACAAGGACGCCGGCAGCATCAGTGCCCTGTTTCGCGACCATAAAGCTGCGTTCATCACCGTGCTCGGTTACACCGCCGGTGGTTCGCTGATTTTCTACACCTTCACCACGTATATGCAGAAGTACCTGGTAAACACCGCCGGCATGCCGGCCAAGACCGCCAGCTACATCATGACCGGCGCGTTGTTCCTTTATATGTGCATGCAACCGATTTTCGGCATGCTCGCCGACAAGATCGGCCGGCGTAACTCGATGCTCTGGTTCGGCGCCCTCGGCACGCTGTTCACCGTACCGATCCTGTTGAGCCTGAAAAGTGTCAGCAGTCCGTTCCTGGCCTTTGTGTTGATTACCCTGGCGCTGGTGATCGTCAGTTTCTACACCTCGATCAGCGGTTTGGTAAAAGCCGAAATGTTCCCGCCGCAAGTACGTGCCTTGGGCGTTGGCCTGGCGTATGCGGTGGCGAATGCGATCTTCGGTGGTTCGGCGGAGTATGTGGCCTTGAGCCTCAAGGCCGTGGGCATGGAGAACTCCTTCTACTGGTACGTCACAGTGATGATGGCGGTGGCATTCCTGTTCAGCCTGCGCCTGCCGAAACAGCCGAAGTATCTGCAGCAAGACCTTTGATCTTCACGCGCGGACCGCAGGCCCGCGCCTCCAGGAAATGTTTATGAACCAGCGACCGGGCAATCAATTGTTCGATGCCTATTTCACGGCCCGCGATATGCGTGAGGTGTTCTGCGATCAGGGCCGGGTCCAGGCCATGCTCGATTTCGAAGCGGCACTGGCCCGGGCCGAAGCGCGGGTCGGGATGATTCCGTCGAGTGCTGTCGCGCCGATTGAAGCGGCTTGCCGCGCCAGGCTTTATGACTTTGCGGCGTTGGGCGAGGCGATTGCCACGGCGGGTAACTCGGCGATTCCCTTGGTCAAGGCGCTGGGCAAACAGATCGCGGCTACCGATGCCGAAGCCGAGCGCTATGTGCATCTGGGCGCGACCAGCCAGGACGTGATGGACAGCGGCCTGGTGCTGCAATTGCACTGCGCGCTGGCACTGATCGAGAGCGACCTGGCACAACTGGGGCAGACCCTCGCGTCCCAGGCCCAGCGCTACGCGACCACGCCATTGGCCGGACGCACCTGGCTGCAGCATGCGACGCCGGTCACCCTGGGCATGAAAATCGCCGGCTGGCTGGGGGCGGTGACCCGCAGTCGCCAACGCTTGGCCGAACTCAAGCCGCGCCTGCTGGTGCTGCAATTCGGCGGTGCGTCCGGAACCCTTGCAGCCCTTGGCGACCAGGCTATGCCGATTGCCCGGGCGCTGGCCGAAGAACTGCAACTGACCTTGCCCGATCAGCCGTGGCACACCCAGCGTGATCGCGTGGTGGAGTTCGGCGCCGTGCTTGGCCTGATCGCCGGCAGTCTCGGCAAACTCGGGCGCGATATCAGCCTGTTGATGCAAACCGAGGCCGCCGAAGTGTTCGAACCCTCGGCGCCGGGCAAGGGCGGTTCCTCGACCATGCCGCACAAACGCAATCCGGTGGGCGCGGCGGTGTTGATCGGCGCGGCGACTCGCGTACCCGGTTTGCTCTCGACGCTGTTCAGCGCCATGCCCCAGGAACACGAGCGCAGCCTCGGCCTGTGGCATGCCGAGTGGGAAACCCTGCCGGAGATTTGCTGCCTGGTGTCGGGCAGCCTGCAGCAAGCGCTGTTGATCGCCCAAGGACTGGAAGTAGATGCCGAGCGCATGGCGCGCAACCTCGATTTGACCCAGGGCCTGGTGCTCGCCGAAGCGGTGAGCATCGTCCTCGCGCAACGGGTCGGCCGCGATACCGCGCACCATCTGCTCGAACAATGCTGCAAACGCGCCGTGACCGAACAACGTCACCTGCGTGCCGTCCTCGGCGACGAACCGCAAGTGACCGCCGAACTGTCGGCGGCTGAGCTCGATCATCTGCTGGACCCCGCCCACTATCTCGGTCAGGCCAAAACCTGGGTCGAGCGGGCGGTGGCTGAACATTCTGCATTGACTGCCTGAAGGAGACTTGCTGTGGCTTTTGTACAACTCGCCGAGGGCGAACTGCATTACCAACTCGATGGACCGGTCGATGCGCCGGTGCTGGTGTTGTCCAACTCCCTGGGCACGGACCTGCACATGTGGGACGCGCAGATCCCGGCGCTCTCCGAGCATTTTCGCGTGTTGCGTTTCGACACCCGCGGCCATGGCCAGTCATTGGTGACGCCGGGGCCTTACAGCATCGAGCAACTGGGACGCGACGTGCTCGCCTTGCTGGATGCCTTGCACATCGAGCGCGCGCATTTCTGTGGATTGTCCATGGGCGGGTTGATCGGGCAGTGGCTGGGGATCAACGCCGGCGAGCGCCTGAACAAGCTGATCGTCTGTAACACCGCAGCGAAAATCGGTGATCCGTCGGTGTGGGACCCGCGCATCGAAACAGTGTTGCGTGATGGTCAGGCGGCCATGGTCGCCCTGCGCGATGCGTCGATTGCCCGCTGGTTCACCCCGGACTTCTCTGAAGCCAACCCGGCGGCGGCCAAGCAGATCACCGACATGCTCGCGGCTACTTCGCCCGAAGGTTATGCCGCCAACTGCGCAGCCGTGCGCGATGCAGATTTCCGTGATCAATTGTCTTCGATCAAGGCTCCGCTGCTGGTGATTGCCGGTAGCGAAGATGCGGTGACACCACCGTCCGGTGGGCATTTCATTCAAGAGCATGTGCGCGGGGCCGAGTACGCCGAGTTCTACGCTGCGCACTTGTCCAATGTCCAGGCAGGCAATGCGTTCAGCGAGCGCGTGCTGGCGTTTCTGTCGGCTGATTGAGGGTATTGCTGTGGATGAGAAACAACGTTACGACGAGGGGATGGAAGTCCGTCGCGCGGTCCTCGGCGACGCCCACGTCGACCGCAGCCTGACCACCCTGACCGAGTTCAACTCGGAGTTTCAGGAGATGATCACCCGTCATGCCTGGGGAGACATCTGGACCCGCCCAGGCCTGCCGCGCCACACCCGCAGCCTGATCACCATCGCCATGCTGATCGGCATGAACCGTGAGGGCGAACTCAAACTGCACCTGCGCGCCGCCGCCAACAACGGCGTCAGCCGTGGCGAGATCAAGGAAGTGATCATGCAGAGCGCAATCTACTGCGGGATTCCGGCGGCCAATGCGACGTTCCACCTGGCCGAGTCGGTGTGGGATGAGTTGGGGGTTGAGTCACGGGAGTGATCCCGGTGATTTTGCGTTGATTGAAGTGACGCCATCGCGGGCAAGCCCGCTCCCACAAAGTTTTATGTTATGCCCAAATCGTGGGGCACACACAAAACCTGTGGGAGCGGGCTTGCCCGCGATGGCGTACTTGAGATTTACAACAAGCTGATCGGGTAGCTGATGATCAGGCGGTTCTCATCGAACTCGTTATTGCTGTAGTCGCGACGTATGGTCGAGTTGCGCCATTTCAGGTTCAGGTCCTTCAGCGCACCGCTTTGCACGGTGTAGCCCAGTTCACTTTCGCGTCCCCACTCCTTGCCGTCGGTGATAGTGCCGGTGTGCACATTGTCACCGCTGATGTAGCGGTTCATCAGGGTCAGGCCCGGTACGCCGAGGCCGGCGAAGTTGTAGTCGTGGCGTACTTGCCAGGATTTCTCCCGGGCATTGTCGTAGCTGGAGTTGTAGCTGTCGTTGGCCAGTGTGCCGCCGCTGGTGCCGTTGACCCGCATCCAGGCGTTGTCGCCGGTGAGTTTCTGCAGGCCGACGTAGAACGTGTTGCCGCCGTGCTTGGCCGAAAACAGGCCGTACATTGTTTTGTTGTCCAGCTCGCCGGCCCGGGCGCTGCCGTCATCCTTGCCGTAGAAGAAACCCAGGTTGGCGCCCAGGGTCCAGTCGCCGATCGGTTGGTTGTGGGTCAGGTTGATGAATTGCTGGCTGTAGATGTCCTTGAGCTCGGCATTCCACAGACCGATCTGGGTGCGCTTGTCGTTGAACACGTACTCACCGCCCTGGAAGTTGAAACGGTCAGAGGTGAACGCCGCTTTGCCGGTCATCGACATGTCGTCCATGCTGCTGTCGTCGCGTGGGCTGTTCTGGCGGAACTGGCCGCCGTAGAGCGTCAGGCCATTGATTTCCTTCGAGGTGATCTGGCCGCCACGGAAGGTTTGCGGCAGTGAACGACCGTCGTCCGAACGCAGGATCGGCAGTACCGGCATCCACTCGCCGACTTTGACTTCGGTTTGCGACAGCTTGGCCTTGAACGCCACGTTGGTGCGGCCGAAGTTGTCTGCCGGGCGACCGTCATGATCCAGCGGCAGCAGTTGGGTACCGCCGGTGCCTTTGCCGCCGTCGAGCTTCACCGAATACAAACCGAGTACATCCATGCCGAACCCGACGGTGCCCTGGGTGAAACCGGACTTGGCGTCGAGGATGAAACTCTGCGTCCACTCCTCAGCCTTGCCCTGGGCCTTGGTCGGGTTGGTGAAGTTGCGGTTGATGTAGAAGTTGCGCAGGTTCAGGTTGACCTTGGCCCCTTCGACAAAACCCGACTCCTCGGCGTAGGCGGGCAGGGCGGCACTGGCCAGGGCGGCGGCGATCAGGCTGGGAACGAAATACTGCGCGGTGGAAGACGTCATGAGCTCGGGTCTCTCTAATTCTTGGGGATGAAGCGGGGTGATGCCGCAACCCGGGGTTGCAGACGAATATTCGGAATCAGCACAAAACGAAGCGGGTCAGCCGGTGAGGGCAGGGCGCGGGGGCATGGTGTCGAACCTGTTGTTATTGGTTTTGTGGTTCGGATGGTGCGGTGAATGTACTGGATGGTTCAATCGTAAAAAGCGGGTTTTGGGCGATTATCGAACGAAAGTATAAGCGTTCGCGCAGGTGTGCTTTCGCTTTGGCTAATAAGGGCGTGCAAGGGATTAAACAGAATGTTCTGGCTTTGGCGTATGTCAACCTAGTAGATCTGATAGTTGTAAGGGGGAAGGCTGTGGCATAGGTTTAATGTGTTGTTTGGTTGTTGATGATCGCTTGAGATAATGGTGGCCCCTATGGAAGCCTTAAAGAAAAAGATAGTTGTTAAAGAAAATAATGGGCAGGTTGTTGTTGAAGGCGGAAAAATTCCCGTGCTGAATATCCCCGCTGTACGGGGGGTGATAAACGGGAACCTTAAAATTGACGATGGGGACAATATCGATATTGAGTTCCGCGGAGATGGTGAGCGCGAGGAACTATATTTTTATTGGCAAAGTGAACCTCATTATTTCTTTTTGCTCGCCAAGAAGGTAGGTCCATATACGGAGTTGGTTTTTTGGGGGGATGAATTAAAGGTTGGCTCTCATCAAATAGGATGGGGCGCCAATGAGGTGCAAGCAGAGTTCTTGAGGCACGGCAGTACAGGCTATCCTCAGTCGGAATTGCGTGGTTCGCTTACTGTTATGTTCATTACCGAGCAAGGTGAGTGGGATGTCATTGAGGGGCATTTTAGTTTTAATTATATTGATAACAGCGAGGAGAAGCCGCGGAATGTGGTTTTCTCATGTCCGAATTTTCGATTGAGAGTGCCGAAATCAAAGCGTTTGGAGGCGCGTGGCCAGGCGTGATAAGTGCGTGATGCGGTATCGGCCTGGCGATGATCGACACCGCCGAACGCGACGGTCGCCTGCATCCCGGCGGTACCATCGTCGAGGTCACTGTGCTGGCAACACCGGTCTGGGTCTGGCCTTGGTCGGCCGCGCCCAGGCGCTGGCTCGGATTTGACGTCAGGTGTGTACGCGATGCCTTTGGGGCAGGCATAAAAAATCCGGAATCCTTTGTGGGATTCCGGATTTTCGTGAGCCTCAAGGATCAGTCAATCATCCTTGCGAGCGCATGCCGATCAGAACATCTTCAGCTTCGGCGCTTCTTCTTTCAACGGCTCGTTCTTCGCCGTCTGTTCGTTCCAGCCACCACCCAGGGCCTTGTACAGGTTGACCTGGCTGACCAGCTGCGCCAGACGGTCGGTGATCAGCACCTGTTGTGCACTGAACAGCTGACGCTGGGCATCGAGGAAGGTCAGGTTGCTGTCGACCCCGATGCGGTAACGACGCTCGGCCAGGCGGTAGTAGTCCTGGTTGGCACTGACGAAATCTTTCTGTGCCTGCAACTGCTGGACGTAGGTCTGGCGCGCGGCCAGGCCGTCGGCGACTTCCTGGAAGGCCGTTTGAATGGACTTCTCGTAGTTCGCCACGCCGATGTCTTTCTGGATTTTCGAGTAATCCAGGCTGGCGCTCAGGGCGCCGGCGTTGAAGATCGGCAGGTTGATCTGCGGCTGGAACAGCCACGTGCCCGAACCACCCTTGAACAGACCGGACAGGTCCGGGCTCAAGGTCCCCGCATTGGCCGTGAGGCTGATGCTCGGGAAGAACGCAGCCCGCGCCGCGCCGATGTTGGCGTTGGCGGCCTTGAGGTTGTACTCGGCCTGAAGGATGTCCGGACGACGATGCAGCAGGTCCGACGGCAGGCCGGGCGGAACGTCGCTCAGCAGGTCGTCGTCAAGCGGTTTGGCCGCTTGCAGGTTGGCCGGGACGCCGGTGCCGAGCAGCAGCACCAGGATGTTCTCGTCCTGGGCGACCTGACGGGTGTACTTGGCCAGTTGCGCACGGGCGTTTTCCACCGAAGTGCGCGACTGCGCCAGGTCCAGGGCCGAAGCGACGCCGACTTCGTTGCTGCGGGCGGTGAGCTTGTAGCTCTCCTCGAAGGCGGCCAGGGTGTCCTGGGTCAGCTTGTACAGTTCCTTGTCGGCCTGCCAGGTCAGGTAGGCATTGGCCACACTGGCCACCAGGCTGATCTGCGTGCTGCGGCGGCCTTCTTCGGTGGCGAAGTACTTCTGCAACGCTTCTTCGTTCAGGCTGCGAACCCGACCGAACAGGTCGAGTTCATAGGCGCTGACGCCAACAGTTGCCGAGTAGGAACTGGTGATGCCGGCTTGACCGGTCTGCGAAGCGTCAGTCGGAACGCGCTGACGGCTGCCGGTGCCGTTGGCCGAGACGGCCGGGAACAGATCGGCACGGGAGATGCGGTATTGAGCCGCAAACGCGTCGATGTTCAGGGCCGCGACACGCAGGTCACGGTTGTTTTCCAGGGCCACCTGGATCAGCTGTTGCAGCGCAGGGTCATGGAAAAACTGCTTCCAGCCCTGCTCGGCAGCCGCTTGCGCCGGTGCCTGGGCCGGCGAGTACGCCAGGCCCTGCGGGTACTGGCCCGCCACCGGCGCTTCGGGCTGCTGATAATCAGGTATCAGCGAGCAGCCACCGAGCACGAAGGCGGCGACTGCCAGGGAGAGTAGCGACTTGCTCATTAGCCAGCCTCTTTAGGAGTTTCAGTAGCGTCATCCTGGTCGGCGATTTTGCGCTGGCCTATGGACGACACGGTGACGAAGAACAGCGGGACCCAGAAGATCGCCAGCACAGTCGCTGTGATCATACCGCCGATCACACCGGTACCGATGGCATGCTGGCTACCGGAACCTGCGCCCGTGGATATCGCCAGTGGTACCACACCGAGGACGAAGGCGAGCGAGGTCATGATGATCGGTCGCAGACGCATGCGGCAGGCTTCAATCGCCGCATCGCGCAGGCTACGCCCTTGTTCGTGCAGTTCCTTGGCAAATTCGACAATCAGAATGGCGTTTTTCGCGGCCAGACCGATAGTCGTCAACAAACCTACCTGGAAGTACACGTCGTTGGACAAACCGCGCAGGCTGGTGGCCATCAGTGCACCGATGATCCCCAGCGGCACCACCAACATCACCGCGATCGGAATCGACCAGCTTTCATACAACGCCGCCAGACACAGGAACACCATCAGCAGCGACAGGGCGTACAGCGCCGGTGCTTGCGACCCGGACAGACGTTCTTCGTACGACAGGCCGGTCCAGGAAATACCGACACCCGCCGGCAGTTTCTTGGCGATGGCTTCGACTTCGAGCATGGCTTCACCGGTGGAATAGCCTGGCGCCGGGGCACCGAGGATTTCCATCGCTTCCACGCCGTTGTAACGGGCCAGTTTCGGCGAACCGTAAATCCACTCGCCCTTGGCGAACGCCGAGAACGGAACCATGGTGCCGGTGCTGTTGCGCACGTACCACTTCTGCAGGTCTTCAGGGCCCATTCGAGCGCCTGGCTGGCCTTGCACGTAAACCTTCTTCACCCGACCACGGTCGATGAAATCGTTGACGTAGCTACTGCCCAGGGCAATCGACAGGGTGTTGTTGATGTCGGCGATGGTAATGCCCAGGGCACTGGCCTTCTCGTCATCGATTTCCAGCTGGTATTGCGGTTCGTCGTTCAGGCCGTTCGGACGCACCTGAGTCAGAATCTTGCTTTGCGCGGCCATGCCGAGGAACTGGTTGCGCGCTTGCATCAGTTTTTCGTGGCCGATACCGGCGCGGTCCTGCAGGAACACGTCGAAACCGGTGGCGTTACCCAGTTCCAGTACCGCCGGTGGCGCGAAGGCGAACACCATGGCATCGCGGAAGGTGAAGAAGTGCTGCTGGGCACGGGCCGCCACCTTGAACACGTTGTTGTCGGCGTTACGTTCATCCCACGGGCGCAGCATGATGAACGCCATACCCGAACTCTGGCCACGGCCGGCGAAGTTGAAGCCGGTCACGGTAAACACCGAGTTCACCGCATCACCTTCGCCGCCATCCTTGCCAGGGCGCAGCAGGAATTCACGCATCTCGTCCACGACCACTTGGGTGCGCTGGGACGTCGAACCGGCCGGGGTTTGCACCTGGGCGAACAGTACACCCTGGTCTTCTTCAGGCAGGAACGCCGTTGGAATGCGGGCGAACAGCCAGATCATGCCAACCACGATCAGCAGGTACGCCAGCAGATACGGGATCTTGCGCTGCAGGATATTGCCGACACCGCGTTCGTAGCTGCGAACGCCGCGGTCGAAATTGCGGTTGAACCAGCCAAAGAAACCGCGTTTCGGGGTGCCGTGCTCGCCTTTCGGAATCGGCTTGAGCATGGTGGCGCAGAGCGCCGGGGTGAAGATCAGTGCAACCAGTACCGACAGGGCCATGGCCGAGACGATGGTGATCGAGAACTGCTTGTAGATCACACCGGTGGAACCGCTGAAGAACGCCATGGGCAGCAGCACCGCCGACAACACCAGGGCGATACCGACCAGTGCGCCCTGGATCTGGCCCATGGATTTCTTGGTGGCTTCCTTGGGTGACAGGCCTTCTTCGCTCATCACCCGTTCGACGTTTTCCACCACGACGATGGCGTCGTCCACCAGCAAGCCGATGGCCAGCACCATGCCGAACATGGTCAGGGTGTTGATGCTGAAACCGGCGGCCGCGAGGATGCCGAATGTACCGAGCAATACCACCGGCACGGTCATCGTGGTGATGATGGTGGCGCGGAAGTTCTGCAGGAACAGGAACATCACCAGGAACACCAGCGCGACCGCTTCGACCAGGGTGTGAACCACGCCCCTGATCGATTCCGTTACTACCGGAGTGGTGTCGTACGGGAACACCACTTCCATCCCTTGCGGGAAGAACGGTTTGAGGCTGTCGATGGTCGTGCGCAGGGCCTTGGCGGTATCGAGAGCGTTGGCACCGGTGGCCAGTTTCACCGCCAGACCGGAAGCCGGCGCGCCGTTGAACTGGGCATTGATGCTGTAGTTCTCGCCACCCAGACCGACTTCGGCGACATCTTTCAAGCGAACCTGGGAACCGTCCTTGTTGACCTTGAGCAGGATCTTGTCGAATTGCTCCGCGGTCTGCAGGCGGGTCTTGCCGATGATGGTCGCGTTCAGCTGGGTGCCGGGCAGGGCAGGCAGGCCTCCGAGCTGGCCGGACGACACCTGGACGTTTTGCGCAGCGATGGCGGTCTTGACGTCGACCGGGGTCAGGTTGTAGTTGTTCAACTTGGCCGGGTCGAGCCAGATACGCATGGCGTACTGGGAACCGAACACCTGGAAGTCGCCGACACCGGCGGTTCGCGAGATCGGGTCCTGCATGTTCGACACGATGTAGTTGGACAGATCGTCCTTGGTCATGCTGCCGTCACGCGACACCACGCCGATCACCAACAGGAAGTTCTTCACGGCCTTGGTGACGCGGATACCTTGCTGTTGCACTTCTTGCGGCAGCAGCGGGGTGGCCAGGTTCAGCTTGTTCTGGACCTGAACCTGCGCGGTGTCGGAGTTGGTGCCTTGCTCGAAGGTCGCGGTAATGGTCATGGTGCCGTCGGAGTTACTTTCCGACGAGACATAACGCAGGTTGTCGATACCGTTGAGCTGTTGCTCGATCACCTGAACCACGGTGTCCTGAACCGTTTGTGCCGAAGCACCCGGGTAGGCCACAGAGATGGCGATCGCTGGAGGTGCAATGCTCGGGTACTGGTTGATCGGCAATCTGAGGATCGATAGTGCCCCGACCAACATGATCACCAGGGCAATTACCCAGGCGAAAATCGGACGGTCGATAAAAAATTTCGACATGGTTTACTCCCCTTTGCCGCCAGAGGCTTTATCAGCTGCCTGGGCGGGGGCCGGGTTCATTGCGGCTACGTTGGTCGCTTCACTTGCCTTGACTTCGATGCCGGGTTTGACGAATTGCAGACCTTCGGTGATCAGGCGATCGCCGGCCTTCAGGCCGTCTTCAATCAGCCATTGATTGCCGACGGTGCGGTTGGCCTTGAGTTGACGCAGTTCGACCTTGTTGTCCGGGCCGACAACCAGTGCGGTTGGCGTACCCTTGAGGTCGCGGGTCACGCCTTGCTGCGGGGCCAGGATCGCCGCGCTGTTCACACCGGCCAGCAACTTGGCATGCACGAACATGCCAGGCAGAAGGGTGTGCTCAGGGTTCGGGAAAATGGCGCGCAGGGTGACGGAACCGGTGGTCTGGTCAACCGAGATTTCGGAGAACTCCAGCTTGCCGTCCAGCTTGTACTCGCTGCCGTCTTCAAGGGTCAGCTTGACCGAGGCTGTGTTGTCGCCAGCCTTTTGCAGGCGACCGCTTTCCAGCTCACGGCGCAGTTGCAACAGCTCGACCGAGGACTGCGTCACGTCGACGTAGATCGGGTCGATTTGCTGAATCACCGCCATCGCGTCGACCTGGGCATTGCTGACCAGTGCGCCTTCGGTCACCGAGGAGCGGCCGATGCGGCCGGTCAGCGGGGCATAGACCTTGGTGTAGCGCACGTTGATCTGTGCGGTTTGAAGCGCGGCTTCCGATTGCAGGCGGTTGGCCACGGCGGTGTCGTATTCCTGACGGCTAACGGCTTGTTCGTCGACCAGTTGCTTGTAGCGGTCGGAAATCGACTTGGTTGAACGCAGGTTGGCTTCGGCGCTGGCGAGCGTTGCTTCATAGATCGACGGGTCGATTTGATAGAGCTGCTGGCCGGCCTTGACGTCACTGCCCTCCTTGAACTGGCGCTTGAGAATGATGCCGTTGACCTGAGGACGGACTTCGGCAATGCGGAACGCACTGGTACGGCCGGGCAGATCGGATGTCAGGGTGAAAGCTTGCGGTTGCAGAGTCACGACGCCGACCTGAGGCGGTGGGGCGGCCGGTGCTGCCTCTTCCTTTTTGCATCCGCTGAGTAGCGATGCCAGGGCGACGGCGGCGACCAGAGCGGTAACAGCTGGCTTGAATTGCATGAAAATCCTCGGGTCAGGCGCGCAAGGAGCGCACTAGAAAGGTGGAAGGTTGAAAAGTGTTTGCCGAGTGGATAAGTAGCTTGCTAAGGAATATACTTACGTACATGGCTGTTTGTAAATACCCAGGCTGCGTATCAATGTCGCTACACGGGCCGTTACACAAGCCGTTGAAAGGTTGGAATTGTAGGCCGGGGACGCACCCCCAGAACGTTCGCCCCACTTTTATTCAGCTGATGTTCAGGCATCGCTGAAGCACCCTGATTGAGGTTGTACTGCCATGGTCCGTCGTACCAAAGAGGAAGCTCAGGAAACCCGCGCGCAAATTCTCGTGGCGGCCGAAAAGGCCTTTTTCGAGCGAGGCGTGGCGCGCACGACCCTGGCGGACATCGCGACCCTGGCCGGCGTCACTCGAGGGGCCATTTACTGGCATTTCAGCAACAAGGCGGATCTGGTGCAGGCCATGCTCGACACCCTGCATGAGCCGCTGGAAGAAATGGCCAAGGCCAGCGAGAGCGAAGACGAACTCGATCCCCTGGGCTGCATGCGCAAGCTGTTGATTCATTTGTTTCATCAAATTGCGCTGGACCCGAAAACCCGACGCATTAACGAGATTCTTTTTCATAAGTGCGAATTCACCGATGAAATGTGCGACCTGCGCCAACAACGGATATCTGCCAGCCTCGAATGCAATGTGCGGATCGGCCTGGCCCTGAGTAATGCAGTGAATCGCGGCCAGTTGCCGGAAAACCTCGACGCCGCCCGCGCCGCCATCAGCTTGCATGCTTATATTGACGGCATCCTGTACCAGTGGCTGTTGGCCCCCGACAGTTTTGAGTTGCACACCGAAGCCGAGCGTTGGGTCGATACGGGGCTGGACATGCTGCGCTTGAGCCCCAGCCTGCGCAAATGAAACAAAATTCGTAATTTGAGTCTGTGTGTCAATCGAGGGCCTTTTTGTCACTCGATGTGCCGTAATGGGGTGCTTTTATATACGTACCTTTGTCGGGATAACAGGTAGCAAGCTCAGTATTTTGTAGGGAATTTGTGTCGCGGTTGTGAATGTCTGTGAGGGGAGGGTGTTCAACAGAGTGACGGTTATGGCCACCTTCCGCTTTTTGCGCTAGATACGACAAACTGTTCGCGTCACCTTCATAATTATGAAAAGGGGTAACCGATCGCAATGAGTTGCGTTTGGTTGCCCCTAAGGTCATGAGCTTTTTTACCGCTTTGATTATGGCAGTGTGAGTATATTTGAAATGGCACTCGGCCAGTTTCTACTCTCAGGACTAGCATGTGATTGGGTGGGGCGATCAGATTCTTATTTATAATATGAATTAATACATGGTTAGTTCAATAGTGTAGCTATAAGGCGGTTTTTTCTGTTCTTCTGTAACCTCAAATTCGCAACCAGTTAGTTGTTTTCCTGTTGAGTTGGCTTGATGGGATAAACCGTGGTTGATTACATTTCCAGATTTCGTTGCTGTGATAGAGGTTGTGAAATAACAGGACTTTTCGCCATCTCGAAATAGAAGTCCATTGTCAGCGCTGACAGACTCGCCGTTGCGCATCGACGGTATTTTAAAGTTGTGGGTGGAGTTGAAAGTTACGCTCGATTTTGGCTGGATTCGAACCTCTGCTGGCATTTTTACGCCATCCTGCATCATGTCCGGGATGTAGCTTTCAATGATGCCGTTGCTTTTGTTAATGACTTTGTAAGTAATGAAGGTATCGTCGGGTTTTGCGGCTACGGCATTCGTAGATAAAGCGCTGATCACAAAAAATATTGCTGAAAGCTGTCCGTGTTTCATGGTTGGTCGTCCTTGAGTTGTTTTTTACGTTGTGTGTGCGATTTTAATGTTTGAGGTTGTTGTGTGGTCAAGGCTGAGTAGGTGCTGCTGTTTTGCTTTGGTGTGGTGACGTTAGTTTTGTTTTTGGTGGCTGTGAAGTTTGTTTTAGTTGCTCGGTGTTTCGTTATTTTGGTCGGAGTTTAATAAAAAAGCCCCAGCTCTTTCGAGTCAGGGCTTTTGCGTTTCAACAGTTGCTGATTACAGTGTCGGGTAGTCGATGTAACCGACCGGGCCCTTGGCGTAGAACAGTTCCGGGCGCGCTTCGTTCAGCTGCGCGTCAGCCTGCAAACGTGCCGGCAGGTCAGGGTTGGCAATGAAGGGTACGCCGAAGGCGACTGCATCGGCCTTGCCACTGGCGAGCAACGCGTTGGCGCTGTCCTTGGTGAAACGCTCGTTGGCTATGTAAGGGCCGCCGAAGGCTTCCTTGAGTTGTGGGCCGAGGCTGTCGGCACCTTCTTTCTCGCGCGAGCAGATGAAGGCAATGTCACGTTTGCCCAGTTCGCGAGCGACGTAGGTGAAGGTTTCGGCCAGGTTGTCGTCGCCCATGTCATGCAAGTCGGCGCGTGGCGACAGGTGCACGCCCACACGGCCGGCGCCCCAGATTTCGATGGCGGCATCGGTCACTTCCAGCAGCAGGCGGGCACGGTTTTCCAGGGAGCCGCCGTAGTTGTCGGTGCGCTGGTTGGTGCTGCTTTGCAGGAACTGGTCGAGCAGGTAACCGTTGGCGGCATGGATTTCCACACCGTCGAAGCCGGCGGCCTTGGCGTTCTCGGCACCGACGCGGTAAGCGTCGACGATGTCGGCGATTTCAGCGGTTTCCAGGGCGCGCGGCACAGGGAAGTCGGCCAGCGGACGCACCAGGCTGACGTGGCCCTTGGGCTGGATGGCGCTTGGGGCGACCGGGGCTTCATCGTTCAGATACAAACCGTGGGAAATGCGCCCCACGTGCCACAGTTGCAGGAAAATCTTGCCGCCCGCGCCGTGGATCGCCTTGGTCACGTTGGACCAGCCACGCACCTGATCGTTGGACCAGATGCCCGGGGTGTCCGGGTAGCCGACGCCCATTGGCGTCACCGAAGTGGCTTCGCTGAGGATCAGGCCGGCGGAGGCACGTTGCACGTAATACTCGGCCATCAGCGCGTTGGGCACACGGCCTTCGTCGGCGCGGCAGCGGGTCAGCGGCGCCATGATGATGCGGTTGGCCAACTCGAGGTCGCCCAGTTTGATCGGATCGAAAATAGTCGTCATTTAGTGGCTCTCTTTTGGAGATCAGTTAGAAGTAGCTGGGGCCAGATCGGGATTGCCGCTCTGACGGAAGGTAATCAGGGTCACCAGCAGGGCGAGTACCGCCAGTACGGCTGCCGCGAGCGGCACGCTGGTCAGGCCGAAGCCGTGGGCGATCACGCTGCCGCCGACCCAGGCACCCAAGGCGTTGCCGATGTTGAAAGCGCCGATGTTCAGGGTCGACACCAGGTTCGGTGCGGCCTTGCCGAAGGTCACCACGTTCACTTGCAGCGCCGGTACGGCGGCGAAGCACGCGGTGGCCCAGAGGAACAGGGTGATTTCGGTCGGGATCAGCGCGACGCTGGTCCAGGTCAGCACGGTGGACACCACGGCCATGGTGATGAACACGCCGATCAGCGTCGCGGCCATGCCTTTGTCGGCCAGCTTGCCGCCGATGATGTTGCCGACCGTCAGGCCCAGGCCGATGAGCATCAGGGTCCAGGTCACGCCACGGGGCGAGACGCCGGTGACTTCGCCGAGCAGCGGTGCGACGTAGGTGAACAGGGTGAACACCGAGGCGGCGAACAGCGCGGTCATGCTCAAGGACAGCCAGATACCGCCGCCCTTGAGTGCGGCCAGTTCGGCGCGCATGTCGAGTTTTTCTTCATCACGCTTGGCCGGCAGGAAGCGGATCAAACCGATCAGTGCGATCACTCCGATCACGGTCACAGCCCAGAAGGTCGAACGCCAGCCGGCTTCCTGACCGAGGGCGGTGCCCAGCGGTACGCCGAGGACGTTGGCCAGGGTCAGGCCGGTGAACATCAGGGCCACGGCCGAAGCGCGTTTGTTCGCAGGCACCAGGCCGGCGGCTACCACTGAACCGATACCGAAGAAGGCGCCATGGCACAGGGCGGTGACCACACGGGCGAACATCAGCACGTTGTAGTCGCCGGCCACTGCGCAAAGCAGGTTGCCGACAATGAAGATGCCCATCAACGCTACCAGGGCTGCCTTGCGTGGCAGTTTGGCGGTGGCCAGCGCCATGAACGGTGCGCCGATGGCCACGCCCAGGGCGTAACCGGTCACCAGCCAGCCGGCACCGGGAATCGATACACCGAGGTCAGCCGCCACGTTGGGCAGCAGGCCCATGATGACGAACTCGGTGGTGCCGATGGCGAAGGCGCTCAAGGCCAGGATGAGTAGCGAGAGGGGCATTGTTTAATTCCTTGTCGGCCGACTGACGTGGGGGGCGTTCTCAATTGGTTTTCCCGGCGCTGTGTGAAAACCAATTGAGAACGCCCCCACAGGGTCAGAGCTCTTTACTGAAGGTTTTGAGGAACTCATGGATGGTTTCCTCATTACGTTTGAAAAAATGCCACTGGCCGACTTTGCGGCTGCTGATCAGGCCGGCGCGTTGCAGGGTCGCCAGGTGTGCGGACACCGTGGACTGCGACAGGCCGCAACGTTGATCGATCTGCCCGGCGCAAACGCCGTGCTCGTTACTGTGGGACTGGTCGGGAAATTCGACGGTCGGGTCCTTGAGCCAGTGCAGGATTTCTCGCCGTACTGGGTGTGCCAGGGCTTTTATTATTTCGTCGAGATTGATGGTCATGATGTGGGCTCGTGATGTTTAAAACGCTATATCGCGATGAGGCGAACTTTAAATCGGTATTTCGCGATATACAAATATGATTTGGCTCTGACCAACTCACATTTCGGTATATCGAGTTATAACGATATGTTGAGTGTAACAAGACAAGAGGGCAGTGCTAAGCTGCGCCTATGAACTATCTCGCACATCTTCACCTCGGTGGCCAGCGCCCCGGCCAATTGCTCGGCAGTCTGTATGGCGATTTCGTCAAGGGTCGGCTGCAAGGGCAGTTCGCTCCGGAAATCGAGGGGGCTATCCAGTTGCACCGCAGCATCGACATGTTCACCGATCGCCATCCGCTGGTGGACGTCGCGCTATCGCGTTTCTCCCTGACCCGTCGTCGCTACGCGGGGATCGTGCTCGACGTGTTTTTCGACCATTGCCTGGCCCGGGACTGGGCGCTGTATGCCGACCGGCCCCTGGCATTGTTCACCTCGGACGTTTACCGGGTGCTGTCCAGCGAACGACAACTACCGGAGCGGCTGGCGAAGATTGCGCCGCACATGGTGGCCAATGACTGGCTGGGTTCGTATCAGGAATTCGAAGTGCTGGAGCAGGTGTTGCGCGGGATCTCGCGGCGCCTGACCCGGCCGGAAGAGCTGGCGGCGGCGATGCAGGAGTTGCGGCAGTTGTATGAACCGTTGAGCGAGGACTTCAGGTTGTTCTATCCGCAGTTGCAGACATTTGCCCGGAACTATCCGACGGCATAAAGCCAGTGTGGGAGCGAGCAGGCTCGCTCCCACAGGGTTTACTGTTGAGTCAGAGATTGAATCAAGCCGCAATAGCAGGGCGCATTGGTGCTCGTTGCGCTTCGACAATTTCACCAAACAACGCCTTCTGCACCGCCTGCTGCGCTTCGAAAGCCAGTGCCGCGCGTTCCCGACCTTCGCAAGCGATTGGCTTGAGCAGATGAATCTCCACGCCGCCACGGTCATTGGCAAACAACCGCATCAGATGCGACAGCAAGTCATCGTCGCCAATGAACGGCGCCAGCGCGCAAGGCTCACCGTCACGCACATAACGAATCGCCACCGGTTGCATTGCCACTTCGGAATCGATGGCGGCGGACAGCAGGCGGCCATGGAAAGTACGCAGCGAACGGCCATCGGTAGTGGTGCCTTCCGGGAACATCAGCAGTGGGTGTGCTTGTTCCAGGTGACGGGTCATCTGCTTGCGGATCAACTGGCTGTCACCCGAGCCACGGCGGATAAACAGGCTGCCGGCCTTGGCCGCCAACCAGCCGGCTACTGGCCAGGTACGCACTTCGGCCTTGGACAGGAACGACAGCGGCGTGAGCATGCCCAGCAGTGGAATGTCGGTCCAGGACACGTGGTTGCTGACCCAGAGCATCGGTGTCTTCGGCAGCTCGCCGTGCACGGTCACGTCAAAGGGCAGGGCGTTGCTCAGGCGGGCCATGAAAAACCGCGACCAGCGCTGACGACGCGCCATCGAATGGGCCAGGCCCAGGCGCTCGAACACCCCGAATACACTGGCCATGCCCAGGCCCAGCGTCACCACCACCAGCACTCGCGCGATTCGCGCGTACACCCGCAACCGGCTCATTACACAGCCGCCTTGAAGTGTTTGGCGTAGCGCGGGCAGAGCTCGTCGCGCTTGAGCAGGATGAACACGTCGGCGACCTGGAAGTCTTCGTCCCAGCATGGCTCGCCGCAGATCTTCGCGCCCAGGCGCATGTAGGCCTTGAGCAGCGGTGGCATTTCAGCAATCACGTTCGACGGGATGTCCAGGCTCGGCAGCGGGTTTTTCGGCTCGGCGCGCAGATGTTCGGTGCACAGGTAGCGTTCGCGCAGACGCTGCATGATCGCGTGGGCCTGCACGCCGCCATCCTGCATCGGAATGCTCGCGCAACCCATCAGGTAGCTGTAGCCGCCCTGGTTCAGGACTTCGGCCAGTTCGCCCCAGAGCACGGCGATGGTGCCGCCGTTGCGGTAGGCCGGGTCGACGCAGGTGCGACCGATTTCCAGGATCGGGCCTTGCAGGTGCACCAGGCCGTGGAGGCTGAACTCTTCTTCGCTGTAGAACTTGCCGAGGCTGCTGGCAGCCGTGTGGTCGAGCAAACGGGTGGTCGCCACCAGACGCCCGGTATTCAAGTCACGCACGCCGATGTGGGCGCAGTGAACGTCGTAGTCATCCATGTCCAGACCCAGTTCAGCGCCCTTGAGCCTGGCGTTGAATTCGCCACTGAACACGTTGAAGCGCAAGGCCTGGGCTTCCTGCAAAGCCTCGGCACCCACCAGGCGTTCGGCTTGCAGGCGGCGTTCGTTGCCGGTGTCGCTGATGCGGGCGATCTGAGTCATGACGAATCTCCGTGCGGGCTGCTCACCCGTCTTTGGGCTACAGCGAATCGACTTTCTTTGTCTAGGGGGCGTTCTCAATTAGTTTCCCCACCGCGTTGTCGCCTTAAAGCTGGCCAGGCAAGGCGTAGGCCGCTGGGAATGGTTGTTCCCTTTCCAAGGCCTGCAACGCAGCATGGCCAGCTTTAAGGCACAACCCGAAGGGCCGGGCCTGCTGTTGTGCAGGGCTGTGTTGCTCGAAGCTGATTTGGAATGACCAAACTGCGCTTCTCGCGCCTTGCCCTGCACAACAGCAGACCCGGCGCGGTAGGGAAACTAATTGAGAACGCCCCCTAGCCGTGTTGTGCAAAGTCAGGCTATGTAGCCCCGGTGTCATCGCCATTAAGCTTTGGTGATGCTTATATGACAGCCCTCGAGGAGCCTCCTATGCCCTGGCAAACCCTGTTGAACCGCCGTGATCGCTTGCCCGCCAACCCGGATCTGGCCGAAGGTTTCGCGACCTTGTTGCAGCAGTTGGGCACGGTCACGCCGTTTGAATTGGCGGTGCTTGGCGGGCGGTTGATGACGACGCCGGGGCTGGCGTTTCTGGTGGGGTATCAGGCGGCCTTGCGCATGCTCTGGCCGAGCGCGCCACTGAGCCTGGGCGCGCTGTGCGCCACCGAACAGCGCAGCCTGCGCCCGGCCGACATGCAAACCCGACTGAGCGGTTTGCGCCTGAGTGGACGCAAGGATTTCGTCACCGCCGGTAATGCCGCCGACTGGCTGCTGGTGGCGGCGCGCAGCGAGGAGCCCGGCGCCGATCCACGCTTGAGCCTGGCGGTGATCTATCGCGATGAACCGGGTGTGCGGGTGGAAAAACTGGCGCCGATCCCGTTGATGCCGGACATCAGCCATGGCCGCTTGTTTCTGGATAACGCGCTGTGCGAGTTGCTCGCGGGGGATGGTTGGGACGCGTACGTCAAACCGTTCCGCACGCTGGAAGACATCTATGTACTGAGCGCCATGACGGCATGGTTGTATGGCGTCGGCCAGGAATGCGATTGGCCGCAAGGCTTGCAACTGCGTTTGCTGGGGTTGTTGGCGGGGTGCGCGGAAACCAGCCGCCAGCCACCGACCCATCCGGCCGGGCATGTGTTGCTTGGCGGGTTGTTTGCACAGTTCGATGGGCTCAAGGCTGAGGTGAATGAGGCGCTGGCTGGAGGGCCTCCAGAGTGGGCGACGATGTGGCAGCGGGATCAGGCGGTGATGGAGTTGGCGGCGGGGGCTCGGGGGAAGAGGTTGGCCAAGGCATTGGCGGAATCTTCGTTGAATTGACTGGTCCCTTCGCGAGCAAGCCCGCTCCCACAATGGATCTTTGGTGTGAGCGAGATCCCTGTGGGAGCGGGCTTGCCCGCGAAGACGGACTGATTGGCAGCACAAATTTCTGAACTGTCATCAACCTCGACTAGGCTCAGCAGGTTCAATCTCCGAGCCCCCGCCATGCCCAAAGGCTTGTCCCTGATTTTCCTGCTGTTGCTCAGCCTCACGGCCCAGGCTGAAAACTGGCCCGCCGAGCAATGGCCGACCGCCCCGACGCCGACCGGCCCGGCGCTTCAAGCCTTGGAGGCCTATGCCTTTCCATCCCGCGATGACGCCACTCGCCAGGGCATTCGCACCGATGCCTTGCTGGTGATCCGCGACGGCCAGTTGATCTACGAACGCTATGCCGGCCCGACGACGGCCGAGACACCGCACTTGACCTGGTCGATCAGTAAAAGCCTGATGGCTACGGTCCTCGGTGTGGCCTACGGCGAAGGGCTGTTCAAGTTGCAGGACCCGGTGCAGAAGTTTTATCCACCACTAGCCAGGCACCCGAACCTGACCATGGCCGACCTGTTGCACTGGGCCTCGGGCATCGACTGGCAAGAGGACTATGAATACGCACCGCTGAAGTCGTCGGTGGTGGCCATGCTCTACACCCGCGGTCACCGCGACATGGCCGCGTTCACCGCAGCGCATGCCGAGTACGAGGCACCGGGCCAGGCATTTCGCTACTCCAGCGGTGACAGCAATCTGTTGTCCGCCGCATTGAAAACCATCGTCGGCCCCAGCCGCTATCCCGACTATCCGTGGACTGCGCTGTTCGAACCGCTGGGCATTCGCCATGCCGTTTGGGAAACCGATGCCACGGGCACTTTCGTCGCTTCGTCCTATGCCTACCTCACCGCACGGGATCTGGCCCGGGTCGGTCTGTTGATAGCCCGCGAGGGCCGCTGGGCAGACAAGCAACTGCTGCCCAAGGACTGGGTGGCATTCAACCGCGAACCGTTCGCTCACTATCACGCCGATCAAGACGATGCCGTCCCCGGCGGCCAGTGGTGGCTCAATCGCGCCGTTGAGAGCGCGGTACGGCCGTGGCCCGATGCCCCCGCCGATACCTTCGCCGCACTGGGTCATTGGGGGCAGGCGATGTATGTGATCCCCAGTGAACAGCTGGTGATCGTGCGCTATGGCGATGACCGCGACGGCAGTTACCGGCACAACCAATTGCTCCAGCTCGCGCTCAAGGCCTTTGCCGGGAAGGTGCAACCATGACCGGTTTCCTTCGCCGTCGACCGGTCAGTTCCCTGTTGCTGATCCTGCTGATCGCCTTGCTCGGCTGGATCTGGCACGAACGGGTGGCGCTGTGGGCTTTCCCCGACATCATCAGCGCCTACACCGCCAAGGAATATTGCTCGTGTCGCTATGTGATGGGTAACGACGCCGAGTACTGCCACCACTATGTGAAGCAGTGGCTGCCCGCCAGCGGCTTTACCGATGACCCGGCCGGCAAGCGTGTCACGGTCAGCGGCATGGGCCGCAGCAACAGCGCCGTGTGGATCGGCGAGCGCCAGGGCTGTCGTTTGCAGCCTTGAACACGAATAGATTCGTGGGTGAGGACAAGGCTTTTGTGGCGAGGGGGATTGTCGGACCGCCGCACCGCCCCGTTGGGTCGCGAAGCGGCCCCCAAAAACCATGCAACAGGTTCCATCAGGCAAACCGCAATGACAGGTTTTGCGACTGCTTCGCAGCCGAGCGGGAGCAAGCCCCCTCGCCACAAAGGCAGGTTTGGAGTAATAGACGGCTTGCAATGTGCTGAAGGCCAGTTAAGGTTCAGCACAGGTTTATCTGCCCCACGAGTCTCTATGTTCAAGCGCTCCACCTTCCAAACCCTCACTTTCCTGCTGCTGGCCGGCACCGCGTTGTCGGCCCGTGCCGATTGGTACCTGGATGGTGAGTCCTCGCGTCTGTCATTCGTCAGCACCAAGAATGCCAATGTCTCCGAAGTGCAGCGCTTTCTGGTGTTGCACGGCAAGGTCGATCCCGAGGGGCTGGCGCAAGTGGAAGTCGAACTGGAATCGATCAGCAGCGGCATCCCGTTGCGCGATGAGCGCATGCGCAAGGAACTGTTCCAGATCGACCGGTTTCCTGACGCCTTGATCACCACGAAAATCGATCTGCGCCCGATCAATGACCTCGCTCCCGGCGCACAGCTGGAGTTGCGTCTGCCGCTGACGGTCGACCTGCACGGCAAGCAACACGAGTACCACGCCGAACTGCTGGCGACCCGTCTCGATGATCGACGCTTTCAAGTGGTGACCCTCGAACCGCTGGTGATCAACGCCGAAGATTTCGATTTGGCTCCCGGCCTGGAAGCGTTGCGTAAAATGGCCGATTTGTCGGCGATCAGTCTGTCGGTACCGGTGAGTGCGGTGCTGATTTTTACGGCGCGCTGACATGGCCGGAGCGATTTTTCCCTGGCGTGAAGGCAACCACTTCGAACTGCTGGTCGACGGTCCGCAGTTTTTCCCGCGCATGCTGGTGGCGATTGCCCGCGCCGAAGAACAGGTTGAGCTGGAGTTGTATCTGGTCGAGGCCGGCGCCTGTGCCGAAGCCATGGTCCAGGCGCTGGTGCAAGCCGCCGATCGCGGTGTGCGGGTGCGTTGCCTGTTCGATGATTACGGCAGCCTCGCTTTTACCCTGGCCTTGCGTCAGCGGCTGATGGCCGCCGGGGTAGAGCTGCGTTTCTACAATCGCCTGAGCTGGCGGCGCTGGGTCGGCAACTTCTACCGTGATCACCGTAAATTGTTGCTGGTTGACCAGAGCATGGCGGTCGTCGGCGGCACCGGTGTCACCGACGAGTTCTGGACCCCGGGAGAAGACGTCAGCGAATGGCATGAGGTGATGGTGGAAATCACCGGGCCGCTGGTGCTCGACTGGCAGTTGCTGTTCGACCGGCAATGGATCGCCAACCGCCATCGACGGGCTTGGCGACCGGCCTCGCACTTCGGCCTGCCACGCCTGCCACGGGTGCCGTCGATAGGCGAGGGCATGGGCCGGGTGGCATATGCCGACGCCCGTCAACACCGGGACATTCTGCAATCGCTGGTGCGTGCCTTGAACAGCGGTCAACGACGGATCTGGCTGGCCACGCCGTACTTTTTGCCGACCTGGAAAGTCCGCCGCTCCCTGCGCCGGGCGGCTGCCCGGGGCGTCGATGTGCGGTTGCTGCTGACCGGCCCCCGTACCGATCACCCATCCGTGCGCTATGCCGGCCATCGCTACTACCCGCGACTGCTCAGGGCGGGCGTGACGATTTACGAATACCAGCCGTGTTTCCTGCACTTGAAAATGGTCCTGATCGATGACTGGGTGAGCATCGGCTCGTGCAACTTCGATCACTGGAACCTGCGCTTCAACCTGGAGGCCAACCTGGAAGCACTGGATCCCGGATTGACCCAAGCGGTAGCCGCGAGTTTCGAACGGGACTTCGGGTTGAGTGAGCAAGTCAGTCTGGAGGAGTGGAAGCGTCGGCCGTTGTGGCGGCGAGTCAAGCAGCGGGTGTGGGGATGGGTGGATCGGGTGGTGGTGAATCTGCTGGATCGAAGGGGTTGATCCTAATTTGCTGAACACTGAAAACCACTGTAGGAGCGAGCCTGCTCGCGATGGCGGCCTGACAGTCAACAATGATGTTGAATGTTATGGCCTCATCGCGAGCAGGCTCGCTCCTACAGGTTTTTGCAGTGTGTCAGGGCTTAGAGCAACTCAAAACTCTGCTGCGTCACGTCCTGGGAATCCAGACCGATCTGCACGTTGAACTTGCCCGGTTCCGCCGCGTACTTGAGCTGGGTGTTGTAGAACTTCAGGTCGTCCTCGGTGATGGTGAAGTGCACGACTTTCTGCTCGCCAGCCTTGACCATTACTTTCTGGAAGTTCTTCAGTTCCTTGATCGGGCGGATCATCGAGCCGGCCACGTCCTGGATGTACAACTGCACCACGGTTTCGCCGTCACGCTTGCCGGTGTTTTTCACCGTGACACTGGCGTCGAGCTTGCCGGTCTTGTTCAGTGTGGTCGATGACAGCGCCATGTCGCTCAGGCTGAACTCGGTGTAGCTCAGGCCGTAACCGAACGGGTACAGGGGGCCGGTGGTGTCATCGAAGTACTGCGAGGTGTAGTTGCCCGGTTTGCCCGGAGTGAACGGCCGGCCAATGGTCAGGTGGTTGTAGTAGGTCGGAATCTGACCGACCGAACGCGGGATGCTGATCGGCAGTTTGCCCGAGGGGTTGTAGTCGCCGAACAGCACGTCGGCGATGGCGTTGCCGCCCTCGGTGCCGGTGAACCAGGTTTCCAGGATCGCGTCGGCCTGCTCTTTCTCTTCGAGAATCGACAGCGGACGACCATTCATCAATACCAGTACCAGCGGTTTACCTGTGGCTTTCAGGGCACGGATCAGCTCGCGCTGGTTTTCCGAGATGTTCAGATCGGTGCGGCTCGACGATTCGTGGGACATGCCACGGGACTCGCCGACGGCGGCAACCACCACATCAGCATCCTTGGCTGCTTTCACCGCTTCGTCTATCAGCACGTTCGCCGGGCGCGGATCATCCACTACTTCCGGGGCGTCGAAGTTGAGGAAGTTCAGGTAACCGAGGATTTTCGGGTCGCTGGTGATGTTGGCGCCACGGGCGTAGATCAGTGTCGATTTGTCGCCCAAGGCGTTGGTCATGCCGTCGAACAGGGTCACCGATTGCGCCGGCTTACCGGCGGCGGCCCAGCTGCCCATCATGTCGATTGGCGCCTTGGCCAGCGGACCGACCAGGGCGATTTTCGCAGTCTTCTTCAGTGGCAGGGTGTCATTCTGGTTTTTCAGCAGCACCTGGCTGCGGCGTGCCACATCACGGGCCTCGGCGCGGTGCAGGCGGCTGTCGGCGTAGGTGTCGACCGGATCATCCTCGGCCTTGCCGATGCGCAGGTACGGGTCTTTGAACAGGCCCATGTCGTACTTGGCGCCCAGTACCGCACGCACGGCGTTGTCGATGTCGCTCTGCTGGATCTCGCCGGCCTTCAGCAGCCCTGGCAGCTCTTTGCCGTACAGGGTGTCGTTCATGCTCATGTGGATGCCGGCCTTGATCGCCAGCTTCGCCGCTTCGCGACCGTCGGCGGCAACGCCGTGCTTGATCAGCTCGAAAATCGCCCCGTGGTCGCTGACGGCCAGGCCCTTGAAGCCCCACTCCTTGCGCAACAGGTCGTTCATCAGCCAGGTGTTGGCGGTGGCCGGCACGCCGTTGATCGAGTTCAGCGCGACCATGACCCCGCCAGCGCCGGCATCGATGGCGGCGCGGTACGGCGGCAGGTAGTCCTGGTACATCTTGACCGGGCTCATGTCGACCACGTTGTAGTCGCGGCCACCTTCAACGGCGCCGTACAGGGCGAAGTGCTTGACGCTGGCCATGATGCTGTCGGCGGCGTTGGCGCCCGTGCCCTGGAACGCCTTGACCATCACGCCGGCAATGCGCGACACCAGGTAGGTGTCTTCGCCGAAGCCTTCGGAGGTGCGGCCCCAGCGCGGGTCGCGGGAGATGTCGACCATCGGCGCGAAGGTGATGTCGAGGCTGTCAGCCGCGGCTTCCTTGGCGGCGATGCGCCCGGACAGGCCGATGGCGTCCATGTCCCAGCTCGAGGCCAGGGCCAGCGGGATCGGGAAAATGGTGCGGTGGCCGTGGATCACGTCGTAGGCGAAGAACATCGGGATCTTCAGGCGGCTGCGCATGGCCGCGTCCTGCATCGGGCGGTTTTCCGGGCGGGTGATCGAGTTGAACGTACCGCCGATGTTACCTGCCGCGATTTCCTTGCGGATCAGCTCCCGGGGCATTTCCGGGCCGATGCTGATCAGGCGCAGCTGGCCGATTTTTTCATCGAGGGTCATTTGCTTCATCAGGTTGCTGACGAAGGCTTCCTTGTTCTCCAGGGGTGCGGGTGTCGTGGCGGCCAATACGTTATGACTGGCCAGGCTGACGAACAGGCCCAGCAAACACAGCTTCTTCATGAATAGTTTTCTCAAGGGCCCAAACGGCGATGCACACGCCGGCCAGCCAAAATTTAGGGAGCGTCTATTGTTGTTCGGGTGCCGGCTCAAAAGACCAGAGCCAAAAAACCACAGCCAGATGGCGGATGCGTTTTCGCGCAGGGCCTCTTTTTAGCCCATCGGCCCGTTGCAATCCAGAGGCGCGGGCGATTATGCCCCAAGAGCCGGCCCAGAAGGATTCACGGTCGGTTTTTTCATGAACTGTACAAGGGAGCGTCAGCCTGATGAATGTAAGTCCAATCTACCGTTCGCGCCTGCAGGTCGCCACGCTGCTGGTGCTGGCCACGTTGCTGACCGCTTGCGGCATCAACAACATCCCGACCCTCGACGAACAGGCCAAGGCCGCCTGGGGCCAGGTGCAGAACCAGTATCAGCGGCGCGCCGACCTGATTCCCAACCTGGTGGAAACCGTCAAGGGCTACGCCAAACATGAAGAACAGACCCTGACGGCGGTGATTGAGGCCCGGGCCAAGGCCACCTCGATCCAGGTGGATGCCTCGACCCTCGACAACCCGGAAAAACTCAAGCAGTACCAACAGGCCCAGGATCAGCTCAGCGGTGCCTTGAGCCGTTTGATGGTGGTGTCCGAGCGGTATCCGGACCTGAAGGCCAACCAGAACTTCCTCGCCTTGCAGTCGCAACTGGAAGGCACCGAGAACCGGATCAGCGTGGCCCGGCGTGATTTCATCCTCGCGGTGCAGAAATACAACACCGAGATCCGCACGTTCCCCGGTCGCCTGTGGCACACCGTGATGTACAGCGACCTGCCGGTGCGCGAGACCTTCGAGGCCACACCGGGGTCGGAAAAGGCCCCAGAGGTCAAGTTCTGAACAGCGGTCATCGGCGTCACCACGCAAGAGGTTGCCAATGCGCGTCCTGAAAACAGGCCTGTTGCTGTTGTTGTGGGTGGTGACGATCACGGCCCGGGCCGAACTGAGCTTCCCGGCGCTGACCGGGCGGGTGGTCGACAATGCGCAGATGATCGAGCCGTCGGTGCGCGAGCAACTCACCCAACAACTTCAGGCCCATGAGCAAGCCACCGGCGAGCAGCTCGTGGTAGTGACTTTGCCGG
This sequence comes from Pseudomonas sp. GL_091, assembly GCF_057837725.1. Taxonomy (NCBI): domain Bacteria; kingdom Pseudomonadati; phylum Pseudomonadota; class Gammaproteobacteria; order Pseudomonadales; family Pseudomonadaceae; genus Pseudomonas; species Pseudomonas sp. GL_091. Next base: position 1,430,933 of record NZ_CM174451.1, read on the forward strand.
ATTTACAAGGCACCGACATCGCCGACTTCGGTTACCAACTTGGCCGCCACTGGGGCATCGGGCAGAAGGACAAGAACAACGGCGCCTTGCTGATCATCGCCCGGGACGAGCGCCGACTGCGTATCGAAGTCGGATATGGCCTGGAGGATCGCCTGACCGATGCCCAGAGTTCGGTGATCATCAACCAGGTCATCACCCCGGCGTTCAAGACCGGAAACTTCAGTAAAGGCATCAGTGACGGCGTAGCGGCGATGCTGGTGGTGCTGGGCGGCAACCCCCTGGACGAACCCTCCACGGCGTATGAATCCAGAGGCGAGCCGGGGGACGATTTCGTCGCGCGGCATCCCGGTTTGTTCGTGTTTTTGGTGATGTTGCTCATCCTGACTGTTTTTGTGTGCCAGATGCTCGGTATCCTTCCCGCCGGCCGGGGCGGCTCCGGTGGATCCGGGGGCGGCTTTGGCGGTGGTGGATTTGGCGGCGGCGGTGGAGGTGGAGGCTTCAGCGGCGGCGGGGGCAGTTTCGGCGGGGGCGGTTCGTCCGGCGGCTGGTGATAATAAAAATGAGCAGGCACTTCACGACATGGCATTACTGACTGAACACGAACAACGCAAAGTGGCCGAGGCCATTGCCCGGGTCGAGCGCGAGACCGACGCAGAACTGGTGACCGTACTCGCGGCCCGCGCCGACGACTATGCGTACATCCCGCTGCTGTGGGCCAGTCTGCTGGCGCTGCTGGTACCGGGCATCGTGCATTACTTCACCGGTTGGCTGACCCTGCACAGCCTGCTGCTGGTGCAATGGGCCATCTTCATCGTGCTGTGCCTGGTGTTCCGCCTGCCGAAAGTCACCACCCATCTGATCCCGCGTTCGGTGCGCCACTGGCGTGCATCGAACCTGGCGCGCCGGCAGTTCCTGGAGCAGAACCTGCACCACACCGAGGGCAGCACCGGTGTGCTGATTTTCGTTTCCGAGGCCGAGCGTTATGTGGAGATCCTGGTGGATGAAGGGATTTCCAGCCGGCTGGACAACAAGAACTGGGACGCGATCGTCGCCACTTTTACCCAGCAGGTGAAGCAGGGGCAGACGCTGCAAGGGTTTGTCAGCTGCGTCGAAGCCTGTGGCGAGTTGCTCAAGGTACATGTGCCCGTGACCCATGTGCGCAATGAGTTGCCGAACCGGTTGGTGGTGCTCAGCTAAGGTCTTGTCATGACGTTGTGTAGCGCCCGTCGCTACAACTCCCGTTAATTGTCCGGGTTCGGCCTTGCCATCAGTATTTCTCTCTAACAGTGGACGCCCAGCGACGGGTGTTCCCGCGAAGAGGGATTCTTATGACAACCCATCAATCGAATGACTATTTGGCACGAGTAGCTCCTGGCGGAGAGGGACGTACGCCAACGGCGAAGCTGACGGCGAAAGAAACACAAATCCTGATGTGGTGTTTCAAGGGCAAGACTTCCTGGGAGATCGCCAGGATCGAGAATTGCACGGAATCTACCGTCAATTTTCACTTCGCCAATATTCGTCGAAAGTTCGCAGTCAGTTCTCGCAGTTCCGCCTTGCTCAAGGCCATCGAGTCGGGAGCGATCATCGTGGACTCGGTCGTTGCGCGAGGTGCACATGAGCCTGACTGATTCGACCTACAACGGTATCAGTGGGCTCATGTTGGGAATGGGGATTGCAACGCTGCCAGTCGTTGATGGCGAGGCGCTGTTCGGTGCAATGCTCGGAGCGTGGCTGGTCACGACCACTCGCACTGACTTCAAGGCCTGGCAGCGCATTGGTTCCTGGTTGCTGTCTGCAGGTGTTGGTTACCTCTTTACGCCTGTCGCACATCCGCTGGCGCCTTTTCTGACGGGAGGCGTGACAGCCTTTCTTTGTGCACTGGTCGTTATTCCTATCAGCATCAAGCTTATGCAATGGATCGATAGCGCCGGTATCGGCGAAATCATTCGACACCTGAGAGGGCGAAAATGATGGTCCGTGGAAGGCTTGCCCTGGTGTGGGTTCAGGCTGGCGTGTTATCAGCGCATTTCTATCTGTTGCCCGTGGCACGTCTTGAAGCAATGAAACTTCTGATGACATATGTCATCAAGTTTCAGTCGAGGATTTAAGTGTTGCGAGAATAGAGGCCATTTCGGAAAGCCTGAGTTCCATGTCACGAAGTCGTTGCTTTTCCTCGAGTGCGTTTTGTATGGCGCAGCGATCATCTTCGTCGAGCAGCCGCCAGAGCGCGAGAATGGTGTTTTCCCGTGTTGTGCTTTCCTGATCAGCCTCCGAAGAATCAGTAACTTTTTGTCTCAGGATCGGCCCTTCACCCAGCAGCAACCAGTCAAGGGAGACTCCCCGCGCTTGTGCGATATCTACGCATAATGAGTATGGCGTGCTGTCGCGGCCTCTCCAGCTACTAAGTGTCTGCGGGCTGATCTGTAGCGCGGAAGATAAAGAAGCATCGGTTTTTGTGCCAGTAATCTGCTTTAGTCGAGCCAAAACAGCTTGTGATTTTTTGCTACGCAATTTGAGCCTCTTCCTTTTGACATATGCTTTTTGAGTGCCTAATTTATGCGTAATGAATACTTTTTTTCATAATAAGTAATCAATCATCAAAGATGAGTCAGAAGAATACGATGTCGAAACTTCCTAATGGTATCAAGGTGATTTCCTACGAGCATGGCTCGAACCCATCACGCGTCTGCCCGATGCACTTCCTTATGTCTGGCAGACACTATTCGCAAGTCCGGAGCGCCACGATGAACGTCTCAAGCAGTATTGCGTTTGATCAGGTTGATTGCCACCAAATGACCGTCGGGAATCAAGCATGAGTACTTATAAAATGGTGTGCCCGCACTGCTTGAGCAGGATGCGCATCCGCACCAGCGAAGGCCGACATATTTTCCTGCGGGTGGCGTATCTGCAATGCACGTCGGAAGCTTGCGGTTGGTCCGTACGTGCCGAATTTGAAATGACCCATGAACTTTCGCCCAGTGGCATGCCCAATCCGGCCGTACGCCTGCCTTGCGCCGGGCCCGATTTGCGCCGTGCCGCCCGGCCCGTTGCAGTCAGTCTTGCCACGACAGAAGTGCCGCAGGAGACGTGAGCATGAAGGTCACCGATGAAAATGCAGAGCTGAATGAGGAGCTATTGGCGATAGCCCAAGCGTTTCTGGGGCGTCATGAAGGTGAAGAGGGAATCGATGATCAAGTCCTGTTTTGTCGCGCGGTGAAGCATCTGCAGGGTATGGATGTACCGATGCACCTGGCGGAAAGGCTGGTTAGCCGTGCCTATGGCGTACTCAAGTCGTGCAACGACCGTCGGCGCCTGGACATCGATGCCAGTTCCGAAACGGTCGCCGTGGTGACTGACCCTGCCAGCGGACTGACCTGGGCAGTGCCAGTGGGGTTGATCGTCAAACACATCATTAACTCACCGAATAACCGCAGGCTTCGCCTGGTGGAACCCTGAGGTTTCAATGGTTGCATTGAGGTCCTGGGCTGCGTGACTGGGACCTGCCGCAAAATAACCCCGTGCCCAAAGTCCTCGTCCCCCTTAAAATACCGGCATTCTCCGATTTGCATCGCCTGAGGCCGTTTTTCCATGTCCGTCACCGCCACTCCCGCCAGCCTCGCGCCGGATCATCACGACCAGTTCATCGACCTGCTGCAATCCAGCCTCGAGCACAATGCGTTCATCAAACTGGTGCTGGCCAAGTATGTGGGCGATGAAACGGACCTGCAGCGGATCATCATCAAGCCGGTGACGGTCAAGGCGCAGCCTTGCCTGTCTTTTGTCTACCGCTACAAGACCCGCGATATCACCAAGAACCTGCCACTGGCCGATGGCGTGGCAAGTATTGCCGGGCTGCTGCCGGCATCGTTCAAAAATGCGCATTTGTTGTCGTTGACTGACGAAGCCCAGCTCGAATACAGCAAAAAGGGCAAGTCATCGCTGTTCAAGAGCAAACCTCAGCAATTGCGTGAAGTGCCGTCTGCCGAGCACAACCGCGAGAAAAACCGTTTTCTGGACTTGAGTCGGCCGTTTCTCGCCGACCTTGGCGTGACCAACAAGCAACATGAACTGATCCCGGCGATGTCGCGCAAGTGGAAGCAGATCAACAAGTTCATCGAAGTGTTCAGTCATGCGCTGACCTCGTCACCCCTGGCACTGGACAAACCGGTGCGTGTGGCGGACTTCGGTTCGGGCAAGGGCTACCTGACCTTCGCCATCCACGATTACCTGCGCAACACCTTGAAGGCCGAAGGCGAGGTGACCGGCGTCGAGCTGCGTGAAGACATGGTCACCCTGTGCAACACCGCTGCCGCCAGGCTTGAACACCCCGGCCTGGTGTTCAAGTGCGGTGACGTACGCAGCGTGGCGCCGAGCGAGCTGGACGTGATGATCGCCCTGCATGCCTGCGATGTCGCCACTGACTATGCGATCCACACCGGCATCCGTTCCGGCGCTGCGATCATCATGTGCTCGCCGTGCTGCCACAAACAGATCCGCCTGCAAATCCAGAGCCCGGCGCTGCTCAAGCCGATGCTGCAATACGGCTTGCACCTGGGCCAGCAGGCGGAGATGGTCACCGACAGTTTGCGCGCGTTGTTCCTAGAGGCCTGCGGCTACGAGACCAAGGTGTTCGAGTTCATCTCACTGGACCACACCAACAAGAACAAGATGATCCTGGCGGTCAAACGTGCCGAGCCGGTGGACCCGGCCCAGTTGCTGGCCAAGATTCAGGAGCTGAAGGATTTCTATCACATCAGCGAGCATTGCCTGGAAACCTTGCTGCGCGCTGACGGTTACCTCTGACTCCTACAGGGTCAAGCAGTGGCAACCCGCGCAGGGCGCACTGCTGTCTTGCGCCCGAGCATCACCGTCACGATCACCCCGCCCGCAAACAGCCAGGTAATCGGCTCCACATGTTCGCCGAAGAACAGCGCCGAGAAGGCGATGGTGAAGAAGATCTGCAGCAACTGGATCTGACTGACCCGGGCAATGCCGCCCATGGCCAGCCCGGCGTACCAGGCAAAGAAGCCGATGAACTGCGAAAACAGCGAGACATAACCGAAGGCCCACCAGGTCTTGGCGGAAATTTCGCCCTGATGCTGCAGCGCCAGATACACCACCGGGCCGATCAGCAGCGGCGTCGACAGCACCAGCGCCCAGCAGATCACCTGCCAGCCGCCCATTTCCCTGGCCAGTCGGCCTCCCTCGGCGTAGCCCAACCCGCCCACAGCAATGGCGCCAAGCATCAGCAAGTCACCGACCTGAATGCTGCCGGCACCGCTGATCAGTGCATAACCGAGCACCAACGCACTGCCCAATGCGGCGCAGGCCCAGAAGGCTTTCGAAGGCCGTTCATGGGACAACCACGCGGCGTACAGCGCCACGCACAGCGGCTGCAAACCGTTGACCAGCGCACCGTGGGATGCCGGCAAGGTTTGCATGGCCCAGGCCGACAATACCGGGAAACCGAGGATCACCCCGGCCATCACCAGCGTCAGGCCTTTTACCTGTTTCCAGGTCGGCCATTTTTCCCGGTGCCACAGCAACAGCAACGCCGCCGGAACCGCCGCAAACAGTGCCCGGCCCAGGCCGTTGAGCAGCGGGTGGAGTTCCTGCACGACGATCCGCGTGAAGGGCAGGGTGAGGCTGAAGATCACAACGCCGAGCAGGCCCAGGGCCATGCCGGTGTTTTCGCGCGAGGACATGATGGCAACCAGAATCGTGGAGGGTGGGAGGTGGTGTTATCTAGCCATAAACCCCGCGCTTTGGCGCTTACAGCTGGCTACAGAAATATCCGTACAGTTTTGGGTACACCTTTGTGGCGAGGGGGCTTATCGGAATGCCGCCTCGCCACAAGGTAGTAGCCGGTTGTTACCCGACCCGCCGGATAAGGACTACCTTGAATACTCCTGCAAGCCCACTTCCAGAGGAGTCCTCCCCATGGCTGCGAAAAAAATTCTGATGCTGGTTGGTGATTACGTCGAAGACTATGAAGTGATGGTGCCGTTCCAGGCGCTGCTGATGGTCGGCCACACGGTACACGCCGTTTGCCCGGACAAAGCCACCGGCCAGACCGTGCGCACGGCGATCCATGACTTCGAAGGCGACCAGACCTACAGCGAAAAACCCGGTCACTTGTTTGCCCTCAACTTCGATTTCGCCAAGGTCAACGCCGCCGATTATGACGCTGTGTTGATTCCGGGCGGCCGTGCGCCGGAGTACCTGCGCTTGAACGAAAAAGTCCTGGAACTGGTGCGTGCATTCGACAAGGCCGGCAAGCCGATCGCCGCCGTGTGCCATGGCGCGCAGTTGCTGGCGGCCGCGGGTGTTCTCGAAGGTCGCGAATGCAGCGCTTATCCGGCCTGCGCTCCGGAAGTACGACTGGCGGGCGGTACCTATATCGATATTCCGGTGACGGACGGCCATGTTCAGGGCAATCTGGCCACGGCTCCGGCCTGGCCTGCGCACCCGAACTGGCTGGCCGGTTTCCTGGGGTTGCTGGGTACCAAAATCACGCTGTAACGAGGGACGTGTCCATGTGCGAGCTGTATGTCAAAGCCGACCCGATACTCTACGAATCGCGCTCCCGCTCGCTACGCATCTGCGGGGTGGTCACCACCCTGCGGCTGGAAAATCAGTTCTGGGACATCCTCAGCGAAATCGCCGAGGTCGATGGCATGACCACCAATCAGTTGATCGCCAAGCTGTATGAAGAGGTGATGGACTATCGCGGCGAGGTGGTCAATTTCGCGTCATTCCTGCGGGTGAGTTGTACGCGGTATTTGAGCCAGCGGCGCACGTCGGCGCCGGAGTTGTCGGTGGTGCGGACTGCGGCGAAGTAGTCAAAACTGCGTCGACCCCTTCGTCGGAACGCCGCCCGGGGCAAGCCCGCTCCCACAGGGATTACGCTGAACCTGTAGGAGCGAGCCTGCTCGCGAAGGTGCCAGAACAGGCGACAGAAGCCAGGTGCTGGTCTTTACTGTGAAGCGCGCAACCTCTCAATCGCCAAGGAGAAAGAGCATGTCCGGATGGTATGAAGTGAGCAAAAGCAGCAATGGCCAGTTCAGGTTTGTCCTCAAGGCGGCCAACGCCGAGACCATTCTGACCAGCGAGCTGTACACCACCCACGCCGCCGCCGACAAAGGCATCGCCTCGGTCCAGGCCAACAGCCCGCTGGATGAGCGTTACGAGAAGAAAACCACCAAGGATGGCCATCCTTATTTCAACCTCAAGGCGGGCAACCACGAGATCATCGGCAGCAGCGAGGCCTACTCCTCGCCGGCGGCCATGGAAAAAGGCATTGCCAGCGTGAAGGCCAACGGCTCGTCCAAGGTGGTCAAGGACAAGACGTTGCCGGTGCTTTGAGTACAGCTTTCAAATCCGACACAAATCCCTGTGGGAGCGAGCTCCCACAGGGGTAATGCATCCAATGTAGGAGCGAGCCTGCTCGCGATGGCGGCAGCCGCGTCGCCGCTAAACCTCGACCGGAACCGCCAGCTTCGTGCCACCCAGCGCATGGCTCTTCGAATCAAAAAACCGCAACTCAACCCCCGTCCCCTCAAACACCTTCGCGTAATGTCGCTTCTGGTGCTGGATGAAGGCCTTGCTGCGCGGGTAAATCGAGATCGCCAGCACCTGCGGTTTCGCCAGGCGCAAGGCGTGGACGATGTGGCTGTCCTGCTCCCCCAACGCATGGCCGAAGATGCACAGCGCCTGGCCGTGACCGAGTAATTGCTCGAAGCAGAACGACAAATAGTCCGAACTGCGAATGGTCTTGAGCTTGTCCGCACTAGGCCCTTCATTGACGAACAGCGGCACGTCGTCGAGGGTCTTGATCGTGTTGTTGATGGCGAAACTGCCCAGCAACGTACCCTCGGTCGACATCAGCTTGCGCGCCGTACCGTCCTGGTTGCGCACCAGGTGCAGACCGCCGTGCAGGTAAAGCAAACGGGTTTTATCGGTGGCCGTGTCGCTCAGGTCGAAACCGGGTTCGGCGCCCTGGAACAGATCGGTGATCGCCTCAGGCTGCTGTTGCACCGCCCAGTAGTTGAGCAAGTCGTAATTGGTGGTGAACACCGTGCGGTAACTGGCCAGTTCCTGATTGATGGATGCCAGCGTCGAAGGCACCACCAGCCGCCATGGGATATGCACCGCATGCACGGTGTTGATCAGCGCTTCCTTGATCGCGTAGTAGCGATTGCGCGGGGCGGCGGAGCTGACGGCCAGGGCTTTGTTGACCCGGCTGGTGGTTTTCAGGGCGCTCAGTACCTGCTCGAAACTGCGGGTCTGCATCGCATCGAACACGCTCAGTTCGGACGGGCTCAGGGGTTTTTCTTCAACGGTACGGGCGTTGTCGAACAGCGACTCGTAGCCGAAATCGTCCCATACTGCGCGACTGGCACCGTTGCCCACCAGCAAACCACTGAACGAAGTGGTGCTGCGCAAGGCGTTCCAGTCTTCAAGTTGAGCATCGACATCCTGGAAATCGGTCATTGCGGTCTTCGTCTCACGGCAAAAGGTCTGTGGGCGGCGACTTTATCACGACCGGTGCCTGGACCACGGCACGACACGGGCGAAGAACGTTATGCTGCGACTTCGCCTGAGCCGACTTCGCCGAGTAACCGATGCTGCAAAAAAGCCTGATCCGCCGTCTCGACCTGATCACTCTGCAACTGTTCGTCGCCGTGCATGAGGAGGGCACGCTGACCCGTGCCGCCTCGCGCGAAGCGATTGCAGTCTCGGCGGCGAGCAAGCGTTTGATGGAGCTGGAGGAGGCGCTGGGCATCAGCCTGTTCGTGCGCCAGGCCAAGGGCATGTCCCTGACGCCGGCTGGTGAAACCCTGCTGCACCACGCCCGGCAGATGTTGTTCAACGTCGAGAAAATGGGGCTTGAACTGGGCGAACACAGCCACGGTGTGCGCGGCTATGTGCGGATGCTCGCCAACCTGTCGGCGATCATTCAGTTTTTGCCCGAGGACCTGCGGGATTTTTCCGAGCGTCACCCACAGGTCAAGACCGACCTCGAAGAACGCCCCAGTGCCGGGGTGATTCAAGGCGTGCTCGACGGGGTGGCCGACCTCGGGATCTGTTCCATCGACAGTGACATCAAGGGCCTGCACAGCGTGCTGTATCGCCAGGACAAACTGGTGGTATTGATGCCGCCGCACCATCCATTGGCGAGCCGGTCGAGCGTGGCGTTTGCCGACACGCTGGACAGCGATTATGTTGGCTTGCATGCCGCCAGTTCGATCAACATGCGTACCCACGCCGCAGCCCGTGAGGCCGGCAAGGTGTTGCGGGTGCGCATTCATGTGCCAGGATTCGATGCAATGTGCCGCATGATCCAGGCCAACATGGGTATCGGCATCCTTCCGCAGCGCGCCTTTGAATTGTTTGGTCGGGCACTGGGTTTGCACGCGGTGCCATTGACGGATGAATGGTCCGACCGGGCGTTGATTCTGGTGGTGCGCGATGAGGCGTTGCTGTCGCCGGTGAGCCGGATGTTGTTTGAGCATTTGCGGGGTTCAGCCTGATAGTTATCGGCTGAATGGGCGAGCCTGCTCGCGATGACTGACCTGAGGTCGCGACAATCTTCCAGAGCGTTCGCGTTTGGCGAACGCTCGTTGCCAACTGAAGGTTGGATTCACGAGCCCCCTGTCCTCTAGCCTTGGTACATATTCCAAGAACAAGAGGTACCCCGCGATGACTGCCCCCTTGAGTGCGATCAAAGTGATCGAGATCGGCACACTGATCGCCGCGCCCTTTGCGGCGCGCATGCTGGCCGAGTTCGGCGCCGAGGTGATCAAGATCGAAGCCATGGGCCAGGGCGATCCCCTGCGCAAATGGCGCAAGCTGCACGAAGGCACCTCGCTGTGGTGGTACCTGCAATCGCGCAACAAGAAGTCCCTGGCGCTGAACCTCAAATCCCCCGAAGGCATCGAGTTGGTCAAGCAACTGGCGACCAGCGCCGATGTGCTGATCGAGAACCTGCGCCCCGGCGCCCTGGAGAAACTCGGCCTCGGTTGGGAAGTGTTGCACGCGCTCAATCCCAACCTGACGCTGGTGCGGATCTCCGGTTACGGCCAGACCGGCCCATACCGTGATCGTCCGGGTTTCGGTGCTATTGGCGAGGCCATGGGCGGGATTCGCTACACCACCGGCACGCCCGGTTCGCCGCCGGCTCGGGTCGGCGTGAGCCTTGGCGATTCCCTGGCGTCGCTGCACGCGGTGATCGGTGCGCTGATGTCATTGTTGCGGGTCAAGACCGGGCAGGGCTGCGGGCAAATCGTTGATGTGTCCCTGGCCGAAAGCGTGTTCAACGTCATGGAAAGCCTGGTGCCGGAATACGACATGCTTGGCCATGTGCGTGAACGCAGCGGCGGCGCCTTGCCGGGGATCGCGCCATCCAACACGTATCTGACCGCCGACGGCGCCTACGTGGTGATTGCCGGCAACAGCGATCCGATCTACAAGCGCCTGATGCAAACCATCGGCCGCGCCGATCTGGCCGAAGCCCCGGAGTTCGCCCACAACGACGGGCGTGCAGCCAAAAGCAATCTGCTCGACGCTGCCATCACCCACTGGACCAGCAGTTTGCCTATCGACGAAGTTCTGGCCGCGCTGGAGGCCGCCGAAGTCCCGGCCGGGCGCATCTACTCGGTGGCCGACATCGTCGCCGATCCGCACTATCAGGCGCGGGACATGCTGCTCAATGCCGAGCTGCCCGGTGGCGCCACGGTGAAGATGCCGGGCATCGTGCCGAAACTCTCCGAAACTCCCGGCGGCGTGAACTGGTCCGGTCCCGGTCTGGGCCAGCATACCGACGGCATCCTCGCGCAATTGGGCCTTACCGCGATGGACATCGAACGCCTGAAAGTCGAAGGAGTGGTGCAATGATCACCGATTATTCCGATAGCCTGATCGTGCAGGAAGTGTCCCCGCGCGACGGGTTGCAAATCGAGCCGACCTGGGTTGAAACCGCTGACAAGATCGCCCTGATCGACCAACTGTCGCAGGCCGGGTTCAGCCGTATCGAGGCCGGTTCGTTCGTGTCGCCCAAGGCTATCCCGGCACTGCGCGATGGCGAACTGGTGTTCAAGGGCATCACCCGGCAACCGGGGGTGATCTACGTCGCGTTGATCCCCAACCTAAAAGGCGCGCAACGGGCGCTGGCCTGCAGTGCCGATGAGCTGAACCTGGTGATGTCCGCCAGCCAGACCCACAACCTGGCGAACATGCGCATGGGTTGTGAAGATTCGTTGGCCGCGTTCGGCGAGATTGTGCAGTTCGTCGGCGACAGTCCCGTGCGACTCAACGGCAGCATCGCCACCACCTTCGGCTGCCCGTTCGAAGGCAAGATCGATGAGGACCGCGTAGTGCAAATCGTCGAGGCCTATCAGGAGCTCGGCATCCAGGGCATTACCCTGGCCGACACAACGGGCATGGCCAATCCGCGTCAGGTTGACCGACTGGTGCGCCGGGTGCTGCAGCGGGTGCCCCCGGCGGACCTGACCCTGCATTTTCACAACACCCGCGGCCTTGGCCTGTGCAACGTATTGGCCGCCTACGAGGCCGGTGCCCGACGCTTCGACGCGGCCCTCGGTGGCCTCGGCGGCTGTCCGTTTGCGCCGGGGGCGTCGGGAAATATCTGCACCGAGGATCTGGTGAACCTGTGCGATGAAGTCGGCATTCATACCGGTATCGATCTGCCGCTGCTGCTGAAGCTGTCCCGAGGACTGCCGGCGCTGCTCGGTCATGAAGTGCCCGGACAACTGGCCAAGGCCGGGCGCAATTGTGACCTGCACCCGATCCCCACCTGACACCAATCCCCTGTAGGAGCGAGCCTGCTCGCGATAGCGGTGAGGCAGTCGACATCAATGTTGGATGTGACTCAGTCATCGCGAGCAGGCTCGCTCCTACAGTAAAAAGCACCTCAACCAGACAACAAAAACAATCGGACACCCACGGGAAGTCCGCCTGGAGAACTGCAATGAGCCTTAATGCACTGGAGGCCGGCGTGAGCCCGGCCGTTAGCCACGACGAAGAAAAAGCCCTGGTCAGCAAAGTCGCCTGGCGCCTGATGCCGCTGATCATGGTCTGCTACCTGTTCGCCTTTTTCGACCGCATCAACATCAGCTTCGCCAAGTTTCAGCTGCAGACCGACCTGAGCCTGAGTGACACCGCTTACGGTCTCGGTGCCGGGTTGTTCGTAGTCGGCTATGTGATTTTCGAAGTGCCGAGCAACATGATGCTGTACAAGGTCGGCGCCCGGCGCTGGATCGCCCGGATCATGATGTCCTGGGGCCTGGCCACGGCGGCCATGGTGTTCGTCAACAGCGAATGGCAGTTCTACGTGCTGCGCTTCGTGATCGGTGCGATGGAGGCGGGTTTTGCCCCAGGCGTGCTGTATTACCTGACCCTGTGGTTCCCGCAGCACTATCGCGGGCGCATCACCTCGATGCTGTTCCTGTCGTCGGCGTTCGCCGGCCTGGTGGGCGCGCCGTTCTCTGGCCTGGTGCTGCAACACCTCGACGGTGTATTGCAGATGCGTGGCTGGCACTGGCTGTTCCTGCTCGGTGGCGTGCCGTGCATCGGCCTCGGATTGCTGGTGCTGACCCTGCTCAAGGACCGCATCGAAGACGCCCATTGGCTGACGCCATCGGAGAAGACCCTGCTGGCCAGCCGCATCGCCCAGCATGAGCCGCACAAGAGCGGTGGTTCGCTGCTCGCCGCGCTGCGGATTCCGGGTTTCCTGACCTTGGGGCTGATCTATTTCCTGATTCAGGTGGCGTCCTACGGCTTGAATTTCTGGGCGCCGCAACTGATCCGCAGCGCCGGTACTGAAAGTCCGGTGATGATCGGCTTGCTGACAGCCATCCCGTACATATGCGGTGCCATCAGCATGGTGGTGATCGGACGCCTGTCCGATGCTTCTGGCGAGCGACGCAAGTTTGTCGCCGGTCTGGTGGCGCTCGGTGCGGTAGGGTTTTTCTGCGCGGGGATCTTCGCCAACCACACGACCTTCCTGATTGTCGCGTTGGGCCTGCTCGGTGCCGGGATCATCGCCTCCATCCCGAGCTTCTGGACCCTGCCGCCGAAACTGCTGGCCGGTGCCGGCGCGGGCGCTGCCGGCGGGATCGCGGTGATCAACACCCTGGGCCAGTTCGGCGGCATCGTCAGCCCGGTGATGGTCGGCCGGATCAAGGACCTGACCGGCAGCACCACGCCGGCGCTGTATGTCATTGGTGTTTGTGCGCTGATTGCGGTGGCGCTGTTGCTGTGGGGGTTGCCGCAGAAGTTGCGCACACTCGACAAGTTTTAAAAGATCGCAGCCTTCGGCAGCGCCTGCTCGGACCACGCATCCCCGTAGGAGCTGCCGGAGGCTGCGATCTTTTGATCTTCAAGAAGTCGCTGTCATCGCTTTTTCCGCGGCGTCACCAAATTGAATCAACACCACCCCGGCCATCAACAGCGCCACCCCAAACACCTTCGGCAAGGTGACCTGCCGCTCCACCAACCCAAACCAGCCATAGTGATCCAGCAACAACGACGCCACCACTTGCCCCGCCAGCGCCAATGCCATGAACCCTGCGGCACCAAGCTTGGGCAGCAGCACCAATGCCAAGGAAATAAAGCACACCCCAAAAGCGCCACCCGCCCACATCCACAGCGGCGCCTTGCTGATGAATGCCAGTGACGGCAACGGCAAGCGCATCGCAACGATGATCGGCAACAGTACGATAACGCTCACCAGCAACGAGGCGAGCGTCGCCCACAGCGGATGGCCCAACCCGCGCCCGAGATTGACGTTGATCGCACTCTGAAACGGCACCACCGCCCCGGCGATCATCGCCAGCCCCATCAGACCGGCCCAATGCAACGTACTCATGATCGATCTCCAACAGGTTTTACTGGACTCTATGGTATTCGTCGCGCAGATTTAAATTCCGTTTTGTTATCCAGAACATGCAGCGAATGAATGATCTTCGACGTATCGACCTCAACCTGCTGGTGATCCTCGACGCCTTGCTCAGTGAGCAACACGTGACCCGGGCGGCCGAGCGTCTGCACTTGAGCCAGCCAGCGGTCAGTCATGCGCTGGCGCGATTGCGTGACCTGCTCGGCGATCCCCTGCTGGTGCGCGCCGGTGCCGGCCTTGTACCGACTCCGCGAGCGCTGGAACTGGTGGCACCGCTGGCCGAAGCCCTGGCCCAGGTGCAAGCGTTGCTGGCGCCGAACGCCTTCGATCCGGCGACCACCCAGCGCACCTTCCGCCTGGCGATGTCCGACTACGGCGCCGCCATAGTTTTGCCGGGACTGATCCGAACATTGCGCCGCGAAGCGCCGGGCATCGACCTGCAAATCAGCCATGGCAGCCGCGAAAGCATGCTCGAAGGAGTGCTTAACGGTGACATTGACGTCGCCGCCGGTGTATTCCCGGAAATGCCCAACGAATTGCGCAGCACAGCGCTGTTCGATGAGCACTACGCCTGCCTGGTGGACCGCAACAGCCTGCCCGCCGATGGTGTCCTCGACCTGGCCACTTATCTGGCACGCCCCCACGTTCTGCTGGAAATGCGCGGCAGCGGTACCCCGGAGATCGAGCGCGCCTTGACTGCATTGCGCGAGCGTCGGCGTGTCGCCATCAGCCTGCCGCACTGGAGCGTCGCCCCGCAGCTCATCAGCGGCACCGACCTGATCCTCACCGTCGCGTCGCGCGGCTTACGCGATATCGATGAGTCCTCATTGGTTGTCGTGCCACCGCCGTTTCACATTCCATCGTTCACCTTTGTGTTGGCGTGGCATAAACGGCGGGGTGGAGATCAGGCGTTGAACTGGTTGAATCGGAGGATTGGGGAGGGGATCGAATGCTAGAGGCTTTTCTAAAATGGCCTTCACCCATTGGAAGGTGGCAGGCGACGCGTATGAAAAATTCGTAGTACCTGAAGCCGACCTTGGCGAACCCGGTAGGGAATCAAATAGGGGCGATCAGGCATGACCCATTCCCGGGTACCGGGTAAGCGTCCTTCACGACCCGTCGCTGGAAATCGGGCAAGGTGATCGACATTGGCGAGAATTGCCTGGACAAAATCTGCTGCAGCTTCTGGATTCTCGATGGCGATGTACGCGGCTTCGTCATCCAGATTCTTTAACGCCGTACGCAACCACTCAACGCGCATTCGCCGTCCACTTGTCAGCCATTGCGTTCACTTCTTCTTGTGTCGCGAAGTCACCTTCATCGGCTTCTTTCAAGGCTGTCTGAATTTCCTCGATTTGCCACGCTTCACGGGCCAGGTATTCACGCAGCGCATCCACGGCCAGAAATGATTTGCTGCGGCCCGTTGCTTTAGAAAGACTCGCGAGGGTATCGGCGATTTCGTCTGGTATGCGCAGGGACATAACTGACATGGTGGTCTCGATGTAGTGGTTTGTAATACAACATACTACACCGTCATCAGTGAGGCGGGGCCAGCCCGTTCGTCTGTCGAGATGTATCAGTCGACAGGCAATGACCTGATATAGACTGGCGACCATTCACCAAGCAGTTCAAAAGGACTCCCCATGACCCCATCGTTGCTAATGGCCGTGCTGGCCTCGGGTTTTATCTACGGCATCACCCCGGGGCCGGGTGTGCTGGCGGTGTTCGGCATTGGCGCGGCCCATGGGCGGCGGGCCGGGGCGGGGTTTCTGTGCGGGCATTTGCTCGGCGATGTGGTGTGGTGCAGCACGGCGCTGATCGCGATTGTCGGTGCGCGGGAGATCGGCAGTACCGCGTTCGACGTGCTCGGTGTGCTCAGCGGCCTGTACCTGTTCTGGCTCGGCTGGCGTGCGGTGAGCGCTCGGCGCAGCAGCGCTGATGCGCCACAGGGGCCGGCGCGGCAACCGTTCTGGCACGGCATTCTGTTCGGTTTGACCAATCCGAAGGCCTATCCGGTGGCGGTGGCGACGTTCACGGCGCTGTTGTCGAGCCGCGCGGAACTGCTCAACTGGTCAATGCTGCCGACGCTGATCGCCCTGAGTTTCGTCGGCGGGTTGCTCGCCTACGCTATTCTCATTGGCGTTGTCGGTGCGCGGCGAGTACGCAGCTTGTACCAGCGTCATGAACTGGCAATCACCCGGTTGTGCGGGGTGATGTTCATCGGTTTCGCCATCAACGCGCTGGTCCATGCGTTGCCGGGGCTGATGCCGAACAAGGCTTGAATATGATCACAAGGATGCAAGGCCGACAGGGCAGGGATGATTGATAAGCGCTGCATTATCAGGACACCCACGCTGAACCATGGAAAACCGAAATTCCGCGCCGCTGGCGAGCTATATCGATCTGTTGCTGGACGCCGTCTGTGCGGTGGATAAACAGGGGCGCTTCGTCTTTGTCAGTGCGGCGTGCGAGCGCATTTTCGGCTACAGCGCCGATGAGATGATCGGCCGGCCGATGATCGACATGGTGCACCCGGGCGATCGCCAGCGCACCCTCGACGCCGCTCGGGAAATCATGGGTGGCGAACCCAAGCTCAACTTCGAAAACCGCTACCTGCGCAAGGATGGCCGCGTGGTGCACATCCTCTGGTCGGCGCGTTGGTCCGAGGACGATCAGTTGCGCATCGCGGTGGCCCGCGACATCACCGAACGCAAGCAGGCCGAATCGCGGCAGGCAGCATTGTATGCGATTTCCGAGGCGGCCCATGCGGCAGAGGATCTGCTGGCGTTGTTCAAACGCATCCACATGATCATCGGCGAATGGCTGCCGGCACTGAATTTTTCCGTGGCGCTGTACGACGAGCACTGCGCGCAGCTGAGTTTCCCTTATCACGTCGATGACCACGAGCCACGGCCCGAACAGCCCGGAACCATGACCGGGCGCTTGTGCACCGAGGTGATCCGTACGGGGCAGCCGATCCTGTTGACCCCGGACCAGTGCACACCTCCTGCCGGCTTCGAAGCGCTGTTGACCGAGCAGAACGCTCCGTGTTGGCTGGGTGTGCCGCTGAACTCGCAAAACGGCACCATCGGCGCGTTGATCGTCAAAAGCATTCCGGGCGGCGAGCGCTACACCGAGCAAGACAAGGAACTGCTGCAATACGTCTGCGCCCAGGTCGCGACCGCCATCGAGCGCAAGCAACTGCATGCCCGCCTGCAATACATGGCCCAGTACGACCAACTGACCCAGTTACCCAACCGTGAACTGCTGCGCGACCGGCTCAAGGCATCACTGCAAGTGGCCCGCGAGAACCGCGGGCGCATGGCGCTGTTGTACGTCGACCTCGACCGCTTCAAGCACGTCAACGACACCCATGGCCACGCGGTCGGCGACATGCTGCTGCAAGCGGTGGCCAACCGGCTCAAGGGCTGCGTACGGGAAACCGACACCGTGGCCCGCATCGGCGGCGATGAGTTCGTGGTGTTGCTGCACAGCATTCGCGCTGCGGGCGATACCGACATCGTGGTCGAGAAAATCCGACAGGTCCTGGTCCAGCCCCTGCGCCTGGACGGGCACAGCGTGAACATCCAGCCAAGTATCGGCGTCGCCCGATACCCCGATCACGGCACCGAAGAGAAGCAATTGTTCCGGCATGCCGACGAGGCGATGTACTGCGCCAAACGCGAGCATCACCTGCGACTGGTCTGAAAACCCAGGCACCGTTCGTCGTGGTATCCACGTAATTTTCTAAACCTTTTGGGACGCGCAACTTCAGATTCTATGGGGGCTACAGCCCGCCGCGACTACCACCAAGAGGAAGAGAATCATGCCTAATTCAAGAAACTCGAACTCGGGGAACTTCACCAACGATCGAACGAAGGCCTCTGAAACCGGTCGCAAGGGTGGGAAAACCACCACCACGACCGTCGATAAAGACCCGGCGAAACCCGACATGGGCCGCAAGGGCGGTCAGAAATCCCGCTAAAGGATGCCGGTGGTTTTGATTGAGAGGCGGGGGCGAAAGCTCCCGTTTGAACTTTTCAAGGAGGGCGCGACCATGAACCGGATGGCCACCCGATTATGTAGTTTCAGTTTTGCCACGTTACTGGGCCTGTTTGCCAGCAGCGTCTTTGCCCAGTCGCCCGCCGAATTCATCGAGGAGGCCTCGGCCAAAGGCATGGCCGACATCGAAGCCAGTCGTCTGGCGCATCAGAAATCCGAGTCCAAAGAGGTCAAGGACTACACCATTATCGTCATCAACGACCGCACTACCGCGAACCAGCATCTGGCGAAAATCGCCAGGCAACTGGATTTGCCGGTCGCCCCGCGCGAAGAAATTGTCGAAAAGGCCAAAGCCCTGATGCCACAAGTCATGGATGGGGCGACCTATGACGAGGCCTATACAGCCAGTCAGGTGAAGACCACCCAGGAAGCCATCGAACAACTGCAGCAGGAGGCGCAAACTACCGACGTGCCGCAAATCAAGGCGTTCGCCGAAGAAACCCTGCCTAAATTGCAAAATCATCTGCAAATGGCCAAGGCGTTGCAGGCCAGAAGTTGAGCGCAAGGTTTGAACACAAACGGCGCGGGACTTCACTCACGCGCCGTTTTTTTTCAGCACTGATTCAGATGCGGTTTGGGGGTGTGCGTTGGGTTCAGGCCATTGAGGTCGAACACTCGACGTGACCGAAAAGGTTGTTTTCTGAAACATTTAGCGATGCTCTCCGCGGTATCGTAGCGGCCCGAGGACAACGCACTGACAGGAGAACGCAATGAGTTGGTCCGCCAAACAGTACGTCGCTTTTGAAGATGAACGCACCCGTCCCGCCCGTGATCTGCTGGCGGCCGTCCCCGCCGGGGACGTGCGTTCGGCCATCGATATCGGTTGCGGTCCCGGTAACTCGACCGAGCTGCTGGTGGAGCGTTTTGCCAATGCCACAGTGCGTGGGCTGGACAGTTCCAGCGACATGATCGAAGCCGCTCGCAAGCGCTTGCCGCAGGTGCAGTTCGATATCGCGGACATCGACACCTGGAATGACAGCGGCCCGTTCGATGTGATTTTCGCCAACGCGGTGTTGCAGTGGCTGCCCGATCACGCCACGTTGCTACCGTCGCTGGTGAGCAAACTGGCGCCGGGTGGCAGCCTGGCCGTCCAGATGCCTGACAACCTGAATGAACACTCGCACCGCTTGATGCGTGAAGTCGCCGCTGATGGCCCATGGGTCAGCAAGCTGGCAGGTGCCGCTGGGCTACGGACCGAGATGGCCGA
The DNA here is from genome assembly GCF_057837725.1 of Pseudomonas sp. GL_091. Classification (NCBI taxonomy): domain Bacteria; kingdom Pseudomonadati; phylum Pseudomonadota; class Gammaproteobacteria; order Pseudomonadales; family Pseudomonadaceae; genus Pseudomonas; species Pseudomonas sp. GL_091. Next base: position 1,450,123 of record NZ_CM174451.1, read on the forward strand.
TGCCAGTGGTTACTATTCGATATTGAAAGCCTGTTGCACCTGCGTCGATGTGTGGCGCACCACTTACCATCATCCGCTCGCGGGCGGTGCGTCTGGCGTGGTGGAGTGGTTCAAGGGCAGTGGCTTGCGGCCGTTTCTCGATCCGCTGGATGAGGCGGAACGGGCGCAGTATCTGAAGCAATATCAGACTGCTATCGAGCGGGCGTATCCGGCCTTGGCCGATGGTTCGGTGCTGTTGCCATTCCCGCGACTGTTTATCGTCGCGACCCGCTGATGCAAAACAGGGACAGTTGATGCGCGTCATCTGCCCCTTTTTACGGTTTGGAAAAATCACTGTGGCTTGTTCTTTTTTGAGCGCCGGGCACTCAAGTACTCAAAGGCAAGCGAGGCAAAGCCGAACAACCCGATCAATGAAATGATCATGATTCCCAACTCTGAATTGTGCATGTTGATCTCGAGGCGAAGGATGAGCCGGGAGAATAAGGGAACTGTTGCCGGGCTCAACGCAGCTCTACGGCTTCTTTACTCGCTTGCGGTGATCCATACGCAAAAGATATGAGCGTCTGGGTGGCGACGAGTAATTGCAACTTGTGGCGAGGGAGCTTGCTCCCTCGCCACTATCGCCCACGCTATCTCTTAACTGGCCGCGTTTGGCCGATGTGACGTCAGGACGGTTCTGCATCCATGTGTCGAGCGATTACATCCAGCACATCGCAACCGTCACGCAAGGGCACACAGCACAGCAACGCAAAGTCACTGAGTACAAATGAGTCAGAGGTCAGGTCGCCGCGCATCGCGAGGTTTTCAAGAAGCTGCGTCACGGCGCGAATTCTGTAGCTGGCGGTGCTGAGCAGGGAGTGCAGGGGTTGGGTGGTATTCACATACAGGGAGGGAAGATCGTCGGCATTGCTGGTTAAAGCCATGAGCTCTTTCATGAGTGATTCCTTGAATTGAGGTGAACTACCACTCAGTGTCGCCAAACAAAGGGTGGCAGCTGTACGCAGGTTGGCGAACCGGGACAAGGCAAACCGGCAGACCCATAGGTCTCCCACGCACAGCCACCATAAACAGGTAGCCAAGTGCGTTCAGAAACGCTCCGAGATAGCTCGGAGGTTTCTATGCTTTGCCATCGAGTCGCCAAACCCGATACGCCATTTGGGCGCGGTCGGACTATAGGTCTCATGACAAAGGCACAGCAATGCGCAAGTCTACGGACATTTCCCAGTGTCGTGTAGGACGTTGCTTTTTCTAGCGTTGATCTCCGTTGGGCCTTTAAAAGTGGGTCTTTGCACTGACTTCGACGGGTCCTTCATCAAATCCCGCCCACAAAAAAACCGGCCACTTGGGACCGGTTTATTCATGTCAAAAGCAAGGTTTCAGCTCTGTTGCAAGACCTTGAGTGCCGCCGAGGCCAGAAAACCCGAACGGCTTTTCTCCTCCGGGTGATGCAGTACGTACTCATCAATCCGGTTGAGGAGGTAGCCAGGCAACGTGATGTTCAGCTTCTGGGCCTTGCCCAGATATTTGGTTACGTCGATGTCCACCAGCGCCCACGCACACCCCGCGTACTTTGGGTTGGCAGCATGTAAGGTCACTTTATTGGCGGGGGGAATTGGCGAACCGTCTTCGGCCAGGATCTCGAAGTGGCCTTCAATGGCTTCCCGCGCCATGGCCATCGCGTCATCCAGGTCTTCCCCAGCGGAAAAGCAGCCCGGAATGTCGGGGACTTCCACACCCCAGGCGTGTTGGTCGTCGCCCATTGAAATTGCAATTGGGTACAGCATGTTCATTGTCCTCCACGGACCTAGCGCATCGGGCTCCTTAGAGCAGCGCCTGTTGCAAAATACTGATGGCCGTTTTCTTGAGCAGATCTTTCTTCGGGTGAGGGACTGTCACTAGCCCCGGTTTGGTCGGGTGCTTGAAGTGATGATGGCTGCCTCTGATTCGTACCAGATACCAGCCGTCCGCAACGAGTTGGCTTATCAAAAATCGGCTATTCACATCACCTCCCTGTGGTGTGCTTGTGGTTACTATACCTACTGATATTCATTAATCAACACTATAACCACCGGATCCTTCCTGGGGCCGGCGGGAACGCTATAGGAATCGAGTCTAGAAGGGTGTTCTGGCAAAGGCTTGGGGCAAACCTGAATTGATCTGTTTTGTGTATTGCGAGGTTTTGCCGTGAACACGCGATCCAAATTTCAGGCAAAAAAAACCGGTACCTGAACCGGTTTTTCTATCTCAGCATCTCCCTCCACCATCCTGACGTGAGGTTGAAATTGGGGGAGGCCTACGTTATCAGGCAACACCCGCCAGCAAGCTTTCGTAAGGAATCCGCAACCCGTCGTGCAGGCGCTTGATCATCGACAGGCTCAATTTACGTTTGCGGTTCAGCACCTCAGATACCCTTCCGCTCGTGCCAATGAAGGGTTCCAGATCGCGAGGGGTCAGGCCTTGCTGGTCCATGCGAAATTTAATTGCCTCAATCGGATCGGAGGGCGGCATCGGGTAATGCTCGTCTTCGTACTTCTCGATGAGCAGCGCCAGAATTTCCAGCTCATCGCCTTCAGGCGAACCAATTTCAGCTCCCCACAATTGTTCCACCCGTGCAAATGCAGCAGTCAGGTCTTCTTGATTGCGAATAGGCTTAATGTCCATCACACGGTCTCCGCGTTGATCTGATCGTACTGGGCGTGGGTGCCAACGAATCGTATGAAACCGAGCTGGCGCTGATAGTCGACTGCCATGATTACCCGGTATTTGTTGCCACCGATGTTGAATACAACCCTGCCACCCTTGAGGATGCTGGCCGTTCTCAGCTCCGCTTTAACCTCTTGTGGCGTGCCATAAACGGCTTTCTCCATGTGCCGATACCATTCAACCAGTGGTGTTTCGGAGTCAGCATAAGCCGGGCTACTTTCCCAGAACTCCCGCAATGTCCCTTTTGCAATCACACGCACTGCACTTCCTCCCATTTTGGGAGATGGTAGTCTTCGTTTCGAAGAGATGCAATCTCTGACTCCGTGGAAGAAATCCTTTATCGGGATAAGAAAAACGTTAACAAAACCCGGTTCTTGCGCAAAAACGCTAATTTTCAGAGTTTGGAGACGCTAATCCAAATCCCGGACACAAAAAAACCGGCCATCAACAGGCTGTGTGAAAACGCACTGATGGTGGTTCTGGCAAACGCCCCGACATGTTCGGGGCGTTTGCTTTTGTACGGACAGCAGACGAAAAAGGCGTTTCAGCCCATCAACGCCATCAGCTGACGTGCGCCGAGCACGTTGATCGCTCTTTTCAGGTTGTAGGCGTTCACCGCCAAGGCCATCTCGGCTCTCGTGCCTTCTAGTTGTCGCAGCAGGAAGCGAGCGTTGCCAAACAACCACTGCTTTAGGTTTCCGAAGGGATGCTCCACGATGGATCTTCGGCTGACCATCATTTCGGGGTGTGCTTGCATTCGCCGTTCCATTCGCTCGAAAGCCTCTTCGTGCACGTGGCGTGAAATGTATCGGCGTTGGGCGTCGGTGCATTGCGCTCTTAACGGACAGCTTAGGCAGTCACTGACCGCCGCCTGGTAGATACGCCCCTTATTGCTGATCTGTTTAAAAGTCAGCCATTTACCGGTGGGACATTGATAGCGATCCTGCGACGCATCGTAGGTAAATATCGTTCGGTCGAAGAACGCCTGTTCCTTGCCGCAGGAGTTGTTCGACCGAGCCGGCGGTACATAAGCCGTTATGTTTTCATCCTCACAAGCCTGGAACTGCTTGCCATTTGAATAGCCCATATCAGCAGTGACAGTCAGTTCATCTTGCTGCAATTGCTCTTTGGCGGCCTTGGCCATCGGTTCAAGCTGCTTGCGATCATCGCTGTCCTGAGTCACTTCATGATGCAGAATCAGGCAATGCTCGGCATCCACGGCTGTCTGCACGTTGTACCCGACCCGCGGCCCTTTATGCGTGCGCATCATTCGCGCATCGCTTTCGTGGGTATTGAATTGCTCGAGCGCCATTGATTTCATCAGCGCTTGGCACGTCAGGTTTTTGGAATGCCTAATTTCAAGTTGCGCTAAAGCCGTCTTGATCGCGCTACGGTCAACCTTCTCGTCGGCTTCGGTTTTATCCGCTTCATCCAGATCGGCCAGGTACTGGGCAATGCGTTTCTCCAGCTTCTGCTCCTGGTGTTTGAGCCGTTGCAAACTCGTATGGCGCCGCGAGGAAGCAACCGCCTGGAACTTGCTGCCATCAATCGCCACCAAATCACCCGCGATCAAACCCACCGTGCGGCAAAACCGGACGAAGGCCCGGCACGTCGCGATAAAAGCGGGTTTGTTGTCTTTACGGAAGTCGGCGATGGTCTTGAAGTCGGGCTTGAGGCGGTTGATCAGCCACATCACTTCGATGTTGCGCTGGCACTCGGCTTCAAGACGCCGTGATGAACGAATCCGCTGGAAATAACCGTAGAGGTAGAGTTTTAGCTGATCGGCAGGATCATAAGAGGGGCGCCCTGTGCTTTTGGGCAGCGCCTTATCAAAGCCCAGTTGCACCAGATCCAGTTTGGTGACGTACAGGTCAATGACTCGAACGAGGTGATCCTCGGGGATCAACTCTTCCAGCGAGACCGGAAACAGACTGGTCTGACTGCGGGACTGTCCTTGGATGTAGGCCATAACGAAAAATGCTCCGTATCTTTCGACGCGGAGCATTTTCTTTGAACGCTAGGCAGATTGCCAGGTTTTCACACAGTCTGATCAAGGCCGGTTTTTTCTGTCTCTACATCCCCCGTCAAAAATACCCTGACGTGAGATCAAAATTCGATTGGAGCGGGTGAAGGGAATCGAACCCTCGTTATCAGCTTGGGAAGCTGGAGTAATGCCATTATACGACACCCGCTCAGAGCGCTGACTTTGTACCAGATACGGCCGGCGATTTGAAGTTTTTTTCTTTACGTGAAGCGGGTTTAACGCAGTTGTGACAAAAAAGCCCGGACCGCATGACGGTCGATCGCGGGCAAGCCTCGCACCTGCAGAATACGTTTAACGCAGCAGGGCGGGGCTTGCTCGCGATGACGCTACTTCAGCTTGCCAATGCATGGTGTTCCTGGACATTGTGGTAACGCGGTCGGCTTTCGTGTTGTGCTGGTTTCAGGAAACCCATCAGTGCGTTGCGGCTGTCTCGGCAGGCGGCTTTGTGCTCCATGTCGAGAAAGTGGCCGGTGGCCTGAATGGTACTGAACGTGCTGTGTTGCACATGGCTGGCGAACAACCGGGCGTCGTCGGCGGCGGTGTATTCGTCCCATTCGCCGTTGAGGAACAGCACCGGCACGTCGATTGTCTTCGCCGCGTGCAGGTAGCACTGGCGATCGTTGTGCAGCACGTCGTTGATGTGGAAGTGCATCTGCCCGTACTCATGTTCGGCCAGGGAGCTGACGTGGCGATAGTTGAAGCGCTTGAACAACGACGGCAGGTGTTTGCCGATGGTGTCGTTCACCAGGTGCCCGACCCGATCGCGGTCCAGGTTGCCGAGGTGTTCGACGCCGCGCTCGAGGTAGTCGAGCATGTGCGCGTTGATCACCGGGGAGAACGAACTGATCACGGCTTTTTCGATGCGCCGTGGCCGTTGCGACAACGCCATCATGGTCGCGGCACCGCCCCAGGAGAACGACAAAACGTGCTCGGCGGCGAAGTGGTCGATCAGCTCAAGTAGGAGCTGCCCTTCGATTTCCTTGGTGAGCATTTTTTCATGCAGGTTGTGGGCTTTTGACCGGCCCGCGTAGGGCTGGTCGTAGCAGACGACGTTGAACTGCGGATGGAGGTTTTTCACGGTTTGTGCAAACGACGCAGTCGTGGCCATCGAGCCGTTGACCAAGATAATGGTCTTCTCTGCGGCGTCTGCGCGATAGAACTCCGTGTAAACCCGATACTGACCCTGTATATCCAGCACAGCGATTTCTGGCCTCATGTCATAAGACTCCTGGCAAGCGGGTATGCGCGCAAATGAGATTGCACGAGCTTTGTGACAGGTAGGCATACGCCTGGAATTTGAGAGGCCCATGTCGATCCATTGCAGTCCGGTCGACGGGTATTGTTATTGGCGGGCAGTCTGCCGGATGAGGCCGGAACCCATGGGTTCCTACCGGCAAAAAGTTTCTTAGAAGTATGTGGTGACTCGTCGGTCACATTTCGGCCGACGTCCTGATTCAAGCAGGGGTCACGTCATCGCGCAAGTGCCGTTGGTAAATTGTTCGACAACTTCTGCTGAGCGGTCGCTGGCTTAGATCGATCCGATCTCTTCATCGCTCAGTGGGCGGTATTCGCCCGGTTTCAACGCGTCGTCGAGTACCAGCGGCCCCATGCATTCGCGGTGCAGGCGCATCACCTTGTTGTTGAAGTGGCCGAACATGCGCTTGACCTGGTGATAACGGCCTTCGACGATGCTCAGACGTGCGCATTTTGGCCCGAGCAGCTCTAGCCCGGCCGGTTGCGTGGTGAGGTCTTCGAAGGCGAAGTACAGCCCTTGGCTGAAGGTGATCACGTATTCGGGGCCGATGTCCTGCTCGGTTTCGACGTAATAGACCTTGGGCAGTTTGGTCTGCGGTTGGGTCAGGCGCCGCGACCAGCTGCCGTCGTTGGTGATCAGCATCAGGCCGGTGCTATTGAAATCCAGGCGTCCGGCGATGTGCAGTTCGTCCTTGTCCGGTTCATGGATCAAATCGAGCACGGTCGGGTGTTGCGGATCCCGGGTGGCGCTGACGCATCCGGCGGGCTTATGCAACATGAAGTGGCGCAGGGGTTTACCGACCTGCAGCACATCGCTGTCGACTTCGACGCGGCTGAATTCTCGGACTTCGCTGTGCGGGTCGCAGACGACTTTTCCGTCAACCCTGACGCGTTTTTCCACCAGCAACAGGCGCACCTGCTTACGGTTGAAGCACGGCAGGTTGCTGAGGAAACGGTCGACACGCATGACTTAAGGATCGGTAGAGAAAGGGGCGCGCATCTTACTTGATCGACCCGGACGCTGCTTGCAACTGCGCCTCGACCTCGGCGCAACGCGGGCACAGGCACGAGGCGTTGCGCAGTTCCGCCGGCAGCGCCTGGAGCACGGCCGGGTCGATGCTGACGCCGTAGCACCAGCAGGCGCGGTCGGCGGTTCGTGGGTCGGCCAGGGTGCAGTCGTTGGGGGCGCCGCAGGCGGGGCAGAGGTCAGGCAGGCTCATGATGAATAGTCATAGCTGGAGTGAGGTATTTCCATGCAGGTTCGATTACGGCCGGTTTGCTTGGCCCGATACATCCCATGATCCGCCCGCGACAGCAGGCTGTGCAAGGTGTCATCGGGTTGCAAGGTGGTGAGACCGATGCTCACCGTCACTGGAGCCGGTAAGTGCCGAACCATTCGGCAGGTGACGCACCGAATGGTTCAGCGTTGTTGGCCTACAGGTACACCATTTCAAAGGTTGCCGAGCCATCGAGGGTGATGTCGTCGATCAGGGTGAGGCTGTCGGTAGGATAGATCACGGTTCTTACCCGCAGATCCATTGTGGCGTTGCTCAACATGATTGGCGTGGAGTCGTCAGCGGTGGAGCTGACCGACAACAGATCATCAGGGGTAATCTGTGGTGAGGCTCTCCAGGTTGCCCCTCCATTGACTGAGTAGATCGACTGGGCACTCGCCCCATCCGCCAGTGTTTGGGTGACATCCAGGTAAAAATACCCCGGTTTTTCACCTGCGGGCGTCAATGCCATTCCAAAGTTGGTCCAGTTCACAAGGTCCAGATAGGGACGATTGTCGATGACCTTCAGTGCGACCAGTGTCGGCGCCCCGCATGTGAGGTTCAATTGAAGGTCGCGATCTGCTAATTCAGTGGGCACAGTAGTGTTCAGATTTTTGACCAGGATTTTGCCGTAATTCACTTCACCGCCACCGGAAAAACCAGCAATGCAGGCTTCCGGGGTGATGGTGCCGGTCACGGTCAGGTCAGTCGAAGACGCAAGGGCATAAGGCGCGAGGCTGATCAGAGCGGTTGCGGAGAGTGCTGCGAAGTAATTTTTCATGTGAGTCATTGCTCTTTGAGTGGTTGTATTACCGTCCTGAACCGAAGGCTTCGGTGACGGTTTGGGGGGCAAACCACTCGCCCGAACGCTGCGAGTGGTCAGCGCCGGGGTGTTACAGGTAGGTCAGTTCAAAGGTCACGGCGCCATTGAACGGGACATCATCGTTCAGCGTCAGGCTGTTGGCCCGGTTGATGTTGACGTAGATGTCCAGTTCGGTAACGAGGTCTTTCACCTCAATTGGCGTGCTGGTGTCTGCTGTGGAACTGGTCGACAGGAGTCGATCCGGATACACCCAGCTTGCTGCTGTCCATGTTGCTCCATCGTCCTCCGAAACGATCGCTCGCGCGGCCACGCCATCTGCCTGTGCAGTACTGGCGCGAACATTGATTGTGCCGAGCTTTTCCCCTGCAGGCGTCAGACCAAGACCAAACCACCCAGGGACCGAACCCGTGCCGGGATTAATAGCATCGACCGTGCGGAGCGCGAACCGCGTCGGAGCGTCGCAGGACACGGTGAGCTGCGTAGGGAAGATGCCTAACCGGGTATGGTTGGTCGGGTGCAGACGGCTTTTCACCACCCTACCGAGATCGATATCTGTCACGGACAAATTCGGCATACAGGCTGCGGGAGTGATGGTGCCGGTCACCGTCAGGTCAGTCGACGACGCCAGGGCATAAGGCGCAAGGCTGATCAGTGCGGTCGCGGAGAGTGCTGTGAAGTATTTTTTCATTTTTTAGATTGCCTTTTTTTCGTGGTTAATCCCTGACGGGTCCTGGGCACCTGAATGCACGCGGAGCCAGCCAAGGTGGTTGGGGTGTTACAGGTACAGAATTTCGATCGTTCCCGAGCCGTCGAGGTGGATGGCGCTGCTCAGGTCCAGGCTCTCGCTGGGCGCGATGACCGCCTCGACCGTGACCGCGGCGCTGAGGTTCTGGATCGCGACAGGGCCAGAGGTACTGCCGGCGAGGTCGGTGAATCCCAGGTAGCTGTTTTGGGCGAGTGGAATCGGGTTCGTGCTGGCCGTGCTCCAGGCCGTGCCACCGGTGGTGGAGTCGGTTCGAAACAGCCGGGCATAGCTGTCCGCGCTGGCACTGCCAGGGTCGAGGGTCAGCGAATACAGGCCGATGTTGTTGTTGCGGCCATCCACGTCCAGGCCGTAGTAAATCTCGCTGTTAACCGTCGCCGAACCGGAGCGGTTGTCGTGCATGCGCAGGGCGAAATGCGTCGGTGCATCGCAGCCGACCTGCAGGTTCAAATGCTTGGGCGGCAGGGGGGTGCTTTTATCAGTGTTCAAATCGTTTTTGGGCATTCGGCCAAAGTCCACCAGGCCGCCGTTTGATAAATTCACATTGCATGCCGCTGGGGCGAAGCTGGCACGCAGGGCTATTTCCCTTGAGCGCCCGGCCGCGACCGCATCGAGCAGCCCGGTGGCCTCCCAGACAACCGCATCGCGCACCTGTGATGCCTGCTCCTGGGCCCAGGCTGTCAGTTCAAGCTGTGCCGAAAAGCTCTGCCCCTTGGCCACTGCACCGGCTCGTACCGGAACGATCGCATGCTCCGGTCGCCAAAGCAGGCTCGACGCCGTGGCTTCCGGGGGCTGGCCGGTGGCGGAAACCAGCCCCAGATCGACCGACTGCCCATCGAGCACAGCATTGCCCACGCGCACGGCGTAGCTGCCCCGGTCGGCCAGGTGAAAGCGCTCGGCGGTCGCGGCCATGGCGCGATAGAACACGGTCATGTCGGTGGGTTGTGAGCAACTCAGGGTCAGGCTCACACGGCGTTCGCCCAGCGTGCGCTCAGGCAGGTTGTCGGCGCGAATCGCACGGTTCATCAAGCCGTAATCGAGCAACGATTGGCTCACGTTGAGCTGGCAGTCGTCGGCGTCGGCCCAGGCGTGCGGGGCCAACGTACTCAGCGACAGAACGCCAAGGGTCAGTAACAAAGGGCGGGACAGGTTCATACAGTCATCCTCAAAGCGCACGGCACTGCGCGGCGGCGGTCTCGTAGTACGCGTCGGTATCGGCCTTGGCCGGCAGTTCGAAGCTCAATTGGCAGCGGTCCATGCCCGGTGCGGTAACCCACAGGGTCGGGAGGTCCAGTACGTTCGGCAGGAACACCACGCCGCCTTCCTGGGCGAGCGTGACGAACTCGTCGTCTTCGGTATTCACTGTGGCGCCACGGGGCAGCGGCGCACCGTTAGCCGTGGTGACCTTGAGCAAGGCACGGCGGGTCTGGGTGATGCCGAAATCGATTTTGTCGACAGCACCGCGCCCGGCGGAAACCACCGCCAGCCCGTTGTTGATATCGAGGTTGCGCGGCAGCGAACGGGTGTCGACTTCCACGGCGCTGCGACCGTAGGCCGTCAGTTGCGACACCACCGCGTTACCTTTGCTGTCGGTCCAGACCGGACCGCTGGGGGTCGAGACCTTGATCGAATCGGCGCCGCCGACCGACACCAGAGCGAAGGTTTCGCGCACCGGGTAGGGCGTGAACGTCAGGCCGTCACCTTGCAACACGGCACCACCGCGCGCCCCCACCTGATAACTGGAACGCTCGGCATCGGAGCGCGTATAGCTCAGGTCCAGCTGGCTGTAGCGCGGCAAAAGCGAAACCCCGGCGGAAGTCTGTACTTGCTTGTCGCGAGTGTCGTGTTCGACGCCGACCCGGTAGCTCAGTTGATCGTTGACCTGTTCGTTCAGGCCTACGCCGCTGCGGTACTCACCGCCAGCATTACGCACCCAGGTGCGCGCCCGGCGGTTTTCACCCAGCGGAATGCTTAGGTTCAGATACACGCTGTCATCACTGCTCTGGGTGCCGCTGACTTGCCATTGCGCCGAGGCTGAAACCGACACGCCGCCGATGTTGGTGCCCCACGAGAGCAGCGCGCGGTTGCTGCTTTGCCCGTCAAACGAGGCCGAACGGCTGACACTGCCGCTGAAGGCGCCCAGCCCCGGCGGGGACCAGTTCAGCCCTAGCGTTTGCTGGTCGCGGTAACGGTGCTGGCTGCGCTCCGACTCGATGTCGGCCACGGCTTCCGACAGTTCGCTGTAACCGAACGTGCGGTGTGAAGTGCTGGCATTCACCGACCACTGCTCACCTATGCTTTGCGATATGCCCAGATCCGCCTGAACGCCCTTGGCGGGTTTGCCGGCGCTGGTGTCGGAGGCTTGCAGGGTGGTCTGGATCTGCGTGTCCTTCCCGGGCTGCAAGCCCAGGCCGGCACCCACGGCGCGGTAGTCGGCGGCGCCCGTGGCGCCGGCGCTCAATTGCACCAGCGGGCTCAGTGCGCCGCTCCAGCCACCGCTGATCACCCAAGGTGCGTTACCGTGAGTGCTAGCGGTATCACGCACCTGGCCGGCGGCCAGGGAAAAGCCGGGGGCCGGCAAGCCGACACCGAGCATGGCCGCGGGGATGGTAAAGCGTTGCTCGCTACCATCGGTTTCCTTGACCGTGACCTCAACGTCGGAACGACTGTCGAGACGGCGCACGTCGTTTAGCGAGAACGGGCCGGCCGGCACCACCGTGGAATGGACCAACGAGCCGTTCTGGCGGACTTCCACCTGGGCCTGGCTTTTGGCAATGCCGTCGATGGGCGAGCCTTGGCCCTCACTTTGCAACGCCTCTTCGGTCATCAACTGCACGCCGGTGATCTGTGCCCCGGACAGTACCGGGTTGTAAAGGCTGATCTGACCGGCCTGCAGCACTGTCTCATGGCTGGCAAACGTCCGTTGGGCGTATGCCGCCAGATGAGTGGTGGTGGACACGTCGTTTTGCCAGGTCTGCACCTGACGGCTGCGTACGATCCAGTCACCGGCGTTGAAGCCCAGCTCGGTATTGGCCGACAGGTAGCGACTCGACTGGCCGGCGTTATCGCTGAACAGGCTGTTGACGTCGTAATTGAGCAACGCGGCGAAGCCACCGGTTTGATAACCCGTGAAGTCCCGTGCCGTCGGCCGTATCGCGTCGGAGGGGACGACCAACTTCACACTGAGGTTTGCCGGGTCTTGTTCGATGGCCATCTGCGGCCAGGCGCCGGCCATATCGAAACAACGCTGGCCGTCGGCCGCAGCAACGGGCTCGACGAGGTTAGCGGCATCGAGCAGGGCACGGTCAAAGCACAGCTCACTTTCGCGATTGAACGCCACATCCACCCGTCCACGAGGCTGGCCGTTGACGACAAGGGTGATCGGGTGCTTACCGGCGGTGAAGCGCGGAGCCTCCAGCAGCGAGGTCGCCAGAGCAGGGTCGATACCGCGTTGCGCCAACATTTTCTGGTCGAACGACGTCAGCAACGCGGCGCCGCTGAGGTCTTCGGCGCGGGCATCGAGCAACAACAGCACGTTGCTCAGCAATACAACGGTACTGGCCCGCAGAGTCGACAAACGAGCGTTGGCAGCCTGTTTTTCAGGCATGGCTTCGCCATCACGGTATTTCGATACTGTGTTCATGGAGTTCACTGAGTGATTGCCGGTGTGCTGGCTTAATCCACTGCCGCCGCTGGCTTGCCTTGGGGGACGGTAAACGGACCGTCATCCTGAAATTTCACGCCCACGGATCCCTTGGGGGCGCTGCTTCTACGGTTGTTCAGGGCTTGAGCGGTGCCTCAAACGGCGGCGCTGCAAAGCCATATACGGTGGCCGGCTGGATGCGCACCTGTTTGGCAGTCTTGGTCGATACCGCGACGCTGAGCTTCTCGCCCGGCAACACGTAGGCCTTTGGTAGCATCGCGTTGCCGGAAGGCAGCAGTTGTACCTCCTGGGCCAACCGTACGACGTAAGGCGTATCGTTGCTGACGGTCAGTTGACCGTTGTTCAACGACCATTGCAGGTCGGTCCATGGCGTGCGGTTGGGCTTGAGGCCCTTGGGGTGCAGAATCACCGGCAGGTTCTGGCGCACCGTCACACCCACGCGGGCATGTCCGGCCTCGGCGCCCGCTTTGCCTTGAGGGATGCCTTCAAAGATCACCCGCTTCAGGCGCTGGGTGGCCAAGGGTTTTTCCGATTGCAGAATGAAACGGATCAACTGACTTTTCGAGGCCTCGACCCGGGCCAGCGGTGGGGTCACGAATACCAGGGACTCGGTGTCCTCGGGGATGTCTTCAAGGGTGATGTGCAACAGGGCCAGGTTGGCATCGGTGTTGGTCACGGTCACGGAGGCTTCGCCGTCGGCCTCGTTGACGATCACCACGGAGGTGTCGGGGACCATGCCGTCGGCCTGGGCTTGGGCGGCCATCAACAGCGCGAAGCCGCCGAAACCGCTGTACATCAAGTGCTGTGTGAATTTCAAAATCTTCTTCATGACGTGTCTCGTTGATTGATCAAGCCGTTGACCGCCAGGCGTGCGCGCTGGGCGTTGGAAAACAGGACGGTGCAGGCAATCAGCTGCGCTGTCGCAAGGGCAGGGTGGTCAAAGTTCACTGGGCTTTTCTTAATGGTTGGGTGGGCAACGAACGCTTGGGACCTTGCCCGGTATTGATTTGGGTTACAGGTAGACGATTTGCAGGGTGGCTGAGCCGTCGATTTGCGCTTCGTTGGTCAGGGTGAGGTCTTTGGTTGGGGCAATCCAAGGCTGAACGTTCACGTCCAGAGTGATCTCTTCCAGCGGGTGGGGAACTGTGGTGCCGAGGCTGCCAAAGGCATAAAACACATTACGGAAGATGGGACTGTCACCTGTACGGGCCCAACCTCTGCCCACATCAAACGACAACAGTTTTTCCAAAGGTGTGGCTGCCGCAGGATTAGTAAATGTCATGTTGTAGTACCCGAGCCTCTGATTTCCATTGATAAAGCCCAGCCCGAAGGTATTTTGGGCGGGCGCGGAGCTTTCCCGATTATCAATAGGCTGAATCGCAAACAGGGTTGGAGCATCGCAATTTACGGAAAGTTGAAGTGTTTTGCTTTCAAGTCGAGTTTGGTTGTTGGCATACAGATCTTTCGCAGCAATGTTCCCGTAATCAAACTTGCCATCGCCGGAAAGACTCGGCATGCACCCCGCCGGGGTGATGGTGCCGGTGACGGTCAGTTCGGTGCTGGAGGCGGCGAAGGCGGAAGTGGCTGCGCCGAGCAACAAGGCCGTACCCAGTATCGTCAGTTTTTTGTTCATGGTTTTGCTCTCCTTTCGATGAGTGTTGTCAGGTTGATGGCCAATGCGGCGCGATGTTGGGTAGCGCGCTGCTCAAGGCGGGGCGCAATGTATCGATCAAGGAGAGGATAAGTAATGCAACAAATACGAAAAAGCCGTTCGCGTATGAGTAAATGTTGTGGGTACGTAAGTTTTCGGCCGCCAGGCGTGAGATTTTTTCCCTGTTCTAGTAGGACTATTCGCGTTGCTATGTGGGATTAATCATTTTGTTTATGAGGTAATACTCAGCAGAGGTGAAGGCAATCTCAGATTGCATAGGGCAAGGGTTTTTGCTGGGAGTTGTGGTGGCCGTCAATCGGCGCTACTTTCATGTTATGCAACCATGTAGGAAACCTCCCACAATGCGAGTCGTAATTGCTGACGATCACTCCGTCGTTCGCGTGGGTATGCGGATACTCATCAATGCCTGCAGACAATGCGAAATTGTCGCAGAGGCCGATGGTGTGGACAGTTTGATGAGTGTGCTTTCAAACACCCCCTGCGATCTGTTGATCACGGATTTTTCCATGCCGGGCGGGCAACAGGTCGATGGCCTGACGATGTTGGGCACCCTGCGGCGTCTATACCCGGCAATGCCGGTGATTCTGGTGACAATGTTTTCCAGCGTGGTCACGATCAGGGCGGTGCTGGCTCAAGGGGCGATGGGCATCGTCGCGAAAAACGCCTCGGAGTCCGAGTTGCCGGTGGCGATCAATGCGGTGGGAAAAGGGCGACGCTACATCAGTGAGTCCCTGCGCGAACTGCTGGGCAGCGCGGACAATCAGCTGGAGGAATCGCCACTGTCGGCCAAGGAATTTGAGGTGGTCAGGATGTTGGCCAACGGCATGACCGTCAGCGAAATCGCCCACCAGGTTAATCGCAGCGTGTCGACCATCAGTAAACAGAAAAAAATGGCCATGCTCCGCCTTGGCGTCAGCACCGATGTCGAGCTTTTTGCCTACACCCGTGACAGCGGCATGACCCACTAGCCAACGTGTTTATAAACCTGCCCGACAGGCTCGCCGTGAATGCCGATAGTGTTTATTGGGCAGGCTATTTGTCGAATCTTCGGAGCGTGCCCATGGTTGCTTGTGTAATGGCAATGGGTGCCCAGCCTGAGCCATCGTTACGGTCAAAAGTTATCCATTTAGCCGAGGTAAGCGAATGGCCTCCGAAGTATTGTTGCCAAGTGCTGTCGTTGTTGTTTGATTCCACATAAGTCGTGGTGGCGTCGTCTGCGTTCCACTTCCAGAAAGATAAGGAATAATAACCGAACTTCTTGTTGCTGTTGATCAACCCCAAACCATAGTTATAAGGGCTATTAGTAATCCCACTAGCCGATCCGGCTCTGTTATCCATGGCGACAACTGCACATTGAGTAGGCGCATTGCAGTTCACTGACAGTTGCAACAGGATGGTCAGAGGTCCGCGTCGGTTTTTCGGTAGAAGGGGTTCAGCGGATGAACCGCAATTTAGGCGCTCGGGCCTGCGGCTGAAATGCAACAAATACGAAAAGCGGCGCAAGGTGGACGAACTGTTGTTGTGGGCTACGTCACTTTCTCTTTCGAAATACGTCGGGGATGTAACTCTTCTCCGTAGTCATTTGCGCGATTCTGCGTAGGAGTTCTCTGTTTGTTCATTGGGTAAAATAACAACTCCTTGATTACATTGAAAAAACGGCTAAGGCGGTTTTTTTGGATGTTGTGGACGGGGGGCGGCGGCGCTATCTTTCGCGCCCTTTCCGTCGTAAACAGTAGGTATCCCCCAATGCGAGTCGTAATTGCTGACGACCACTGCGTCGTTCGTGTCGGGCTGCGCATGCTCATCGGCGCCAACCCACGCTGCGAGATCGTTGGCGAGGCCGACAGTGCGAACAGCCTGATGACGCTGCTTTGCAACACCCCCTGCGATCTGCTGATTACAGATCTCTCCATGCCGGACGGGCAACAGGCCGATGGTCTGAAAATGTTGAAAACGATCCAGCGCCACTATCCGGCCTTGCCGATCATTCTGGTGACGATGTTTACCAGCGTGGCGACGGCCAGGGCTGCGCTGGCCTGCGGGGTGATGGCGATTGTCGCCAAAACCGCCTCGGCGACCGAGTTGCCCTTGGCCATCAATGCGGTGCAGGAAGGGCGCAGTTACCTCAGCGAGTCCCTGCGCACGCTGCTGGTCAACACCCGCAATCAGCTGCACGAATCGCCACTACCAGCCAAGGAGCACGAAGTGGTCCGAATGCTCGCCAGTGGCATGACTGTCAGCGAAATCGCCATTCATTTCAAACGCAGCGTGTCGACCATCAGTAAACAAAAGAACATGGCCATGCACCGGTTGGGTATTTCCACGGACGTTGATCTTTTTTCCTACGCCCGGGACAACGGAATGTCGTACTGAAATGGCGGAAATAGACACGGCGTTATTTTCGACATGAATGCCGATAGTGTTGGGGGCATTTGCAGACTATCGTGCAGGCCATCCGTCGACTTCATTGCGCACATCCAGGGAACCCGCAAATGAGTGAAGCCCACAGCGCCTTGATCACCCGTTTCTACCAGGCTTTCTAGCGCCTGGATGCCGAAGCCATGGCGGCCTGCGACACCGATGATGTGGTGTTCAGTGACCCTGCGTTCGGCGAGCTTCGCGGTCGCGATGCCGGTGACATGTGGCGCATGCTGACCACGCGGGCCAAGGATTTTTCCCTGACCTTCGATCATGTTCGCGCCGACGAGCGCAGCGGTGGCGCTGGTCTATACCGAAGCCTGTCGCGACAAAAGCGAAGCGTTGCGCCAAGAGCGGCTGATCAAAAAACTGTGCAAAAGCGCCAAGGAATGCCTGGTGGCGAGCGCAGCGAGCGCCACCTCTGGCTTATCACTCTGACTGATCAGTTCCCATCAGGCAGATCGGTAGGCTGGCAAGTGATTGCGCGCTAAGCTGCGGCCTCCTGATCTTTGCGGCGGAGCCGAGCATGTCCGAGTTGATTCCGCATCATTACCCGACGTCCCTATATGGACTCCTCCTCATTGCAAGCCTCCGTTGCTTTGGCGCCCGTGCCGACTGCACACGTATATTCGGCCTCTTACTGCGGCATCGTTTCGATGCAGGGCCATGATGGGCTATTCGCGCGTCGGCTCCCGATCGCTTTTACGTGCTTTATGCACCTGGACGTTAAAGGGTTTTGCCGACGCCGGTTCGACCGGTTTGCCATTGCTCGGGTTGCTTCGCAATCGTGGTGTTTGGGGCTTCTTCCGGGATGAATGGGTCAGGCCGCTGCCCGATCCGGTTGGTAATCAGTACCGTTGCGCAGCATCGCCCAAGCCATGCGTGCAGTTTTGTTCGCCAAAGCGATAGCGGCGACATTGGGATGTGAGCGCTCGGCTAAACGGACAGCCCACTGGCTGAGTCGGTCATCTTTAAATTTGGCCGTGCGTAGTGCCGATCGTGCACCATGGATCATCAGCGTTCGCAGATAAGCATCGCCACGTTTGCTGATGCCCAGCAGTCGATCCTTGCCGCCGGAGCTGTGTTGCCTCGGCGTCAGCCCTAACGAGGCGGCCAACTGCCGGCCATTGGCAAACTGTCGGGCATCACCAATGGCAGCAACGAGTGCGGTGGCTATCATCGGGCCGACCCCGCGCAGCTGCTGCAAACGAACGGCCGTTGGTTCACTTGCCGCGATTGCCGATATCTCGCTGTCGAGTTCGCCCACGCGTTCATCCAGTGTGCGAAGGTCGCCCCACAAGCCATCCAGCAGACGACGAAAACGTACCGTCAAACCGTTATCCGCCTCTTCCAACCAGCACGGTATGGCGCGACGCAGCATCAGCAACTCCTTCGGAGCAACGAGGCCGTACTCGGCGATCAGCCCACGAATCTGATTGGCTTTGGCCGTCCGCTGTTCGATTAAGCCGGCCCGGATGCGATGCGTCGCCTGGATATCCTGTTGTTCGATGGTCTTGACGGCGACGAAGCGCATGCTGGGGCGGCTCATTGCCTCACAGATTGCTTCGGCATCGTTGGCGTCATTCTTGTTGCTCTTGACGTACGGTTTGACGAACTGCGGCGCAATCAGCCTCACCCGAAATCCACGTGCTTGTAGTTGCCGCGCCCAATGGTGCGCACCGCTACAACTTTCCATGCCGATCTCACAGCCGGGTTCGATCTTCTCCAGCACCGTTTGCAGCCAGCGTTCGCGAGACAGACGCTGCCGCCAGACTGGCTGCTCATGACGATCCACGCCGTGGATCTGAAACACGTTCTTGGCCAGGTCGACCCCAATGCGCATAAGCTTCATGTGTGGACTCCTTCTCACGGTTGACTGCGGTTCGCACCTTCAGTCTGGCACTCAAGATGCCGAAGTGAGGAGGGGTCCATCCCATTGCTTTTGCCGAAAAGGCCCGTTTGCTGCTTGGCTTCAAGGGCTTGTCCTGGCGCTCGGTGAAGATCTCGCCGGTGATGCCCAAACGGCGTTTTTCCCGGAAGGCCAGGAAATGATCGCCGCGACGTTCGCCGCCTGGGCTGATTCGGTGGTGTTCCAGCATGCGGTGAGCCCGGTGTTCCAGCCGGAATCGATTGCCGTGCGTTTCGGGAGTTTGCCGCCGGAAGCGATCAAGGCGTTTGTTGCCGACCGCGCCGGATTGTTCAGTGGCGGCAGCGCGACCAGGTTGTCCGCTGAACAGGCCAGGCACCAGTGGCCGACGATCATGTCGCCCTTAAGAGGTGTCCGGAATTATTAGGCCAGTTCAGCTCGCTCCCACAGGGGTGTGTGTTTATCGCAGTGTTTTCAGATACATCCGCCACCCGCCCAAATGGCTGATGTTCACCGCGCCCTCCAACCCATAGGCCTCGCAGATAAACCCGCTCTCCCAGCGACCATCCGCCAGTTGCACCTTGCCCAGCCCCAGCGGCGCCGGAATCCCGGTCAGGAATGAACCCAGTTCACGGCTCGGCAACTCCCAGACTTCCACCGCAATCGCCACGCCGCCATCCTTCACGCGGACCATGCCCGGACGAAACGGCGGGCCGCCGGCCAGGGCATGGAGTTGATAATCCGGCGAGCTGAATGTCGTTTCCACCAAGCGGGCACCGCGCTGCTTGAGTTGCCAGTTCAGGGCCAATCCGTCCAGGTGCGCACCACAGACCACCAGCCGCGCCCGATCATGGCGTGCAACCGTCGCCGGTGCAGGCGCGTCCAGGCCTTGCTGACGCTGCAAGGCATCCGCCACGCTCAACAGATACTGATCGGTAAAGGCCCGGCCAAACAGCGTCACGCCCCATGGCAGGCCGTTGTCCATGAACGCGCCGGGCACGGCGACGGCGGCATAGTCGAGCAGGTTCATGAAGTTGGTGTAGTAACCCAGTTCCGAATTGCGCAGCACCGGTTCGGCCTCGAGCTCCGCCAGCGTCACCGGACGGCCGATGGTCGGCGTGACGACGCAATCAAGGCCTTCCAGTGCTGTGTCGCACAGGGCTTTGAGCGCTTGCAGGCGGTATTGGGCGCGGAAGGTTTGCACGCCGTCGACGGCGGGTGCCTTGGCCAATACGGCGCGAATCACCGGCAACACGGCCTCGGGGTTTTGCGCCATCAACTCCCCGGCCACGCTGTAGCGTTCGGCCACCCACGGACCCTCATAGAGCAAGCGTGCGGCCTCCAGAAACGGTGACAAGTCCAGTTCCACCGCTTCGCCGCCCAAGGCCTTGAGGCGGTCGATGGCATCACCGAACAACAGCGGGCCTTCAGGGCAACCGAAGAATTGCAGGTCTTGTGCACGGGGTACGCCGAAGCGGAACGTGCGCGGTGTACCGAACGCCGAACCGTCGTTCCACAGCGGGTTGCTGCGGCTGTATTCGTCCCGTGGGTCAAGGCGTGCGGTGAGTGCCAGCAACTGACTGGCCTCCCGCGCAGTGGCGGTGAAGGTGGTGACGCAATCGAGCGTACGGCAGGCCGGAACCACGCCGGCCGTCGAGATCAGGCCCTTGGTGGCTTTCAGGCCGACCAGGTTGTTCAACGCCGCCGGCACACGCCCGGAGCCGGCGGTGTCTGTGCCCAGCGCAAAACTCGCGACCCCGAGCGCCACCGCCAGCGACGAACCGGCGCTGGAACCGCCCGACGGATACTCTGGCAACACGCTGTTGGGGCACGCGCCGTACGGTGAGCGGCTGCCGTTGAGCCCGGTGGCGAACTGGTCGAGGTTGGTCTTGCCCAACGGAATCGCACCGAGGTCCAGCAGTTGTTCGACGATGGTCGCCGACCGCTCCGGCACGTAGGCAAATGCCGGGCACGCCGCCGTGGTCGGAATGCCCGCCAGGTCGATGTTGTCCTTGATCGCAAACGGCACGCCGTACAGCGGCAAGCTGTCGAGGTCGCGATCGTCGAGGGCGGCGAAGTAGGGCTCCAGTTCATCGACACTGAGCAAGTGGATGAACAGGTGATAGTCCGGGTTTAGCGCGGCGGCTTTGCCCCGCAGTTGCAGCAGCAATTGCCGTGGCGTGGTGCGGCCGTCGCGATAAGCACCGCGCAGGGCGTCGAGTTGCAGATTGATGTTCATGGCATGAGTCCTTTTCAACATGGGTTCAGTCAAGTTCCAGCACCACGACGCGCTGTCCGGCACGTACTGCCGAACCGGGTTGCACACGAATCTCGCGCACCACGCCGGCCATTGGCGCGAGCAGGGGGATTTCCATCTTCATCGACTCCAGGATCACCAGCACATCGCCGGCCGCGACCCGGCTGCCGGCCTCCACCTGAACCTGCCAGAGATTGCCGGCGATGTGGCTGTCGACGCTCTGCTGGCCGTTTTCCAGCGGTGCATCTTCGGTGGCCTCCGGGGCCAGTTCTTCACTGTCGAAATGCGCCTGGCCGCTGGCGATCCAGCGTTCACGCTCGGCATTGAATGCGCCTTTTTGCTGATCGCGAAACGCGCCGATGGACTCGGCTTCCCGGGCCAGGAACGCCTGGTAATCCGCCAGGTTCAACTGACTGTACTCGATGTTCAGGTCGAAGCGTCCGAGGGGGAAATCCCGGCGGATGCGCAGCAGTTCATCGGCGCTGACCGGGTAGAAACGGATCTGGTCGAAAAACCGCAGCAACCACGGTTTGCCATCGAACGCGGCGACTTCGCGGTAGCGGTTCCACATCTGCAACGTGCGCCCGACAAACTGATAGCCGCCGGGGCCTTCCATGCCGTAGACGCACATGTAGGCGCCACCGATGCCCACCGAGTTTTCCGCGGTCCAGGTGCGCGCCGGGTTGTACTTGGTGGTGACCAGGCGATGGCGCGGGTCAAGCGGGGTGGCGACCGGTGCGCCGAGGTAGACGTCGCCCAGGCCCATCACCAGGTAACTGGCGTCGAACACCGTGCGCTGCACTTCATCGAGGTTCGGCAGGTCGTTGATGCGGCGGATGAACTCCAGGTTGCTCGGGCACCACGGCGCGTCCTTGCGCACCGTGGTCATGTATTTCTCGATGGCCAGCTGGCACGCCGGGTCGTCCCAGGAAAGCGGCAGATGGACGATGCGCGAGGGCACTTGCAGGTCCTTGGCGGCGCACACGGCGTCCCATTCGCCAGCGACGATGCCGAGCAGGTCGGACAGCGGCAGTTGCTCGGGCTGATAGTGGATTTGCAGCGAACGGATGCCTGGTGTCAGGTCGATCACGCCGTGGAGGCGTTTGCTTTCCAGGGCCTGCATCAGGGCGTGGGCGCGGAAGCGCAGGACCAGATCGAGTTCCGGGGCGCCGATTTCCAGCAGCAGGTGGGTGTCGCCGGACAGTCTTGCCACCAGCCGTGTGTCGTCCTGCCTGATATCCAACACCACAGGCGACACCATCCCCTGTGGGAGCGGGCTTGCTCGCGAAAGCGGTGCTTCAGACACATCAATGTTGACTGACACGCCCTCTTCGCGAGCAAGCCCGCTCCCACATTGACCCCATTTCAAGGCCAGGGTGCGGGCGGTCTTGAGGTCGACGGGGGAGAACTGCACCCTATCCCCAGCCTTGAGCTGTCCCAACTGCCAAAGATCCGCCTCGATCACCGTCACCGGGCATACGAACCCGCCGAGGCTCGGGCCATCCGGGCCGAGGATCACCGGCATGTCACCGGTAAAATCCACCGCGCCGATCGCATACGGATTGTCATGGATGTTCGACGGATGTAAACCGGCTTCACCTCCGTCGGCACGCACCCACTCAGGCTTCGGTCCGATCAGGCGGACGCCCGTGCGGCTGGAGTTGAAATGCACTTCCCACTGCGTGGCGAAGAAGGTGCCAATGTAGTTTTCAGTGAAGTATTCCGGGGCGCCGTGGGGGCCGTAGATCACACGAATCTGCCGAACCGCTGGCAGCTCGGTGAGCTGTTTTTCAGCCAGTTGCTGACCGGCACTGCGGTCATTCAGGGCTGGCAGGTGCAACACATCACCGGCTCGCAACGCGCGACCACCGTGGCCACCAAACTGGCCGAGGGTGAAAGTGCTTTTGCTGCCCAGATAATCCGGTACTTGCAGGCCGCCACGCAGGCACAGATAGCTGCGCGCACCTGCGCCGGCAATGGTGCCGAGGCTCAAGGTGGATCCTGCGGCAACCAACAGCGCAGTGCTCATCGGCACGGCCTCACCGTTGAGCAACAATGGAATCACCGCGCCAGTCACCGTCACCGCCGCCTCGCAATTGAAGCGCAGCAATGGCCCGCTCATGGTGATTTCCAGTGCCGCCGCGCCTTCGTCATTGCCCAGCAAACGGTTGCCCAGACGCAGCGCACGACTGTCCATCGGCCCGGATGGCGGTACGCCCACCGCCCAGTAACCGAGACGGCCGGGATAATCCTGAACGCTGGTCTGGGTACCGGCACTGAGTACCTCGAACGTATTGGCTTGATAGACCAGTCCTTCCAGGCAACGGGTCCACGGCTGGCCGCTGGCGAAAGGCGCATCGAGCAGAATCTGTCGCAGGTAATCGCGGTTGGTTTCCACGCCATAGAGCAAGCTGGCACCCAGCGCCTGATGCAGATCCACGGTGGCCTCTTCGCGAGTCGGCGCCCAACTGATGACCTTGGCGATCATCGGGTCGAAGTAGGGCGGAATCTCGCAACCAGCCTCGACCCAGGTGTCGATGCGCAGTTGAATGCCATTGGCCGGCGGGAAATCCACGGCGGTGAGCAAGCCTGGGCTCGGTTGAAAATCGCGCCCCGGATCCTCGGCGTACAACCGTGCCTGAATCGCATGGCCTTGCGGTTTCAACCCCTTTGCCAGATCGCTCAGCGGCGGCAGATCACCGGCCGCCAGTTGAACCATCCAGCGCACCAGGTCGACCCCCCAAACCTGTTCGGTTACACCGTGTTCCACCTGCAAGCGGGTGTTCACTTCCAGGAAGTAGAAGCGCTGGGCCTCGCTGTCGAACACAAACTCCACGGTGCCGGCGCTGCGGTAACTCACAGCCTTGGCCAGTTTGACCGCCGCCGCGCACAACTCATCGGCCATGCCGTCGGGCAGGTTCGGCGCCGGGGTTTCTTCGAGGACTTTCTGGTTGCGCCGTTGCACCGAGCAATCACGCACGCCAAGGGCGATCACTTCACCGTGACCGTCGCCGAACACCTGCACTTCCAGATGGCGGGCGCGCTGGATGTACTTCTCGATGAACACCCCGGCGTCGCTGAAATTGTTCTGGCCCAGGCGTTTGACCGCTTCGAAGGATTCGCTCAACTCGGCCGCGCTGCGGCACACGCGCATGCCGATGCCGCCACCGCCTGCGGTGCTCTTGAGCATCACCGGGTAGCCGACCTGTTCACCGGCCAGCAGCGCGGCATCGAGGCTGTCAAGCAGTTCGGTGCCTTCGAGCATCGGCACGCCGTGTTGTTTGGCCAGGGCGCGTGCGGTGTGTTTGAGGCCGAACACCCGCAGTTGTTCGGGCGTCGGGCCGATGAAGGCGATGTTGGCGGCCTCGCAGGCTTCGGCGAATGCGGCGTTTTCCGAGAGAAAACCGTAGCCGGGATGAATCGCAGTGGCGCCGCTGGTTTTGGCGATGGCGAGGATTTTACCCACCTCCAGGTAAGTGCCGGCGGCCGCGCCTTCGCCGAGGCTATGGGCCTCGTCGGCTTGCAGGATGTGCAGGCTGGCGGCATCGGCTTCGGAATAGACCGCGACTCCCTGCACTTGCAGTTCGCGCAAGGTCCGCAGGACGCGGCAGGCAATGGCGCCACGGTTGGCAATCAGGACTTTTTCGAACATGGCGTAACCCCCGGAGGCGATAGCGCATCGGCCTCGACTGGGATGCGGGCCGTCCCGCAGTTTTTCGACAGGCGCCGGGGTCGTCCCCGACGGCATAATCACCAGATTTGAAACGCCGGCCCCTTGTAGGAGCGAGCTTGCTCGCGATGGTCGTGAACGATTACGCGTAAAACCAAATGCTCAGCGGCGCCCTTTGGTTTTTCGCGAGCAAGCTCGCTCCTACAGGGGGGGGCGGTGGTGGTTTTACTTTTTTAGGCACTGGCCGGAACGGGCCTGGCACAGGGCAAACAACCAACGCCGCAACCGCGAAAGTTTCAGTTCCATACCAGCAGCTCCGCAGGAGTGGGGTTGTAGGCGTTGCAGGGGTTGTTCAATTGCGGGCAGTTGGAGATCAGCACGATCACGTCCATTTCGGCCCGCAGGTCGACGTACTTGCCCGGTGCCGAGATGCCGTCTTCGAAGGTCAGGCCGCCGTCAGCGGTGACCGGCACGTTCATGAAGAAGTTGATGTTCGGCCCGATGTCGCCCTTGCCCAGGCGGCCATCGTGAACACAGGCGCGCAGGTAGTTGTCGCGGCAGCTGTGCATGTAGCGTTTTTCCAGGGCGTAGCGCACGGTGTTGCTTTCTTGCGCACAGGCGCCGCCCAGGGTGTCGTGACGCCCGCAAGTGTCGGCGACGATGGTCAGCATCGGCTTGCCGAGGTTGGAATACAGCACGCTGCCGGTACTCAGGTACACGCTGTTCTGCCGGCGCAATGTGCGTTGCACGTCGTAGCGCTCCTTGGGGTTGGCAACGCTGTAGAACAAGGTGTCGACGGCCTGATTGCCCTCAAGGTCGAGGATGCGCAGGGTCTGGCCGGCCTTGACCTCCATCAGCCAGGGTTCGCCGGCGGGGATGGTGGCGCGGTAGATCGCGGTGTCCGGTTGCTTGTGAACGGTAGCGATAGCGAGTGACATGGCAGCGATCCTCAGGCAAACAAACGGTCGGTGTTGATGAAGCCGCGCTCGTTCTCCGGGCGCGAGGTGCGGCAGTGTTCGGCGACGCTGGCGTCGGCGTTCATCCAGCTGAGCTTCAGCGGTTTCGGTGCGTACTCCGGCGCCGGGTCCATCGGGTGCTGCAGGGCGGTGAGCACCACCAGGGTGTCCATCGGCGCGTACAACTCGATGTAGTCGCCAACCTTGGAGTTGCCCTCGACGAAATGGAAATGCCCGGCCTCATCGACGTTCACGCGGCTGAACAGGTTGAGGGTCATCAGCAGGTCGGACAGGCCCAGCCCCCACTTGCCCAGCTCCACCAACAGGTTGTCGGTACCGTTGCGGAAGAAGCCGTTGCGCAGTTCCTGATAGCGGCCCGCGCCGTACTTTTGCGCCACTTCTTCTGCGCAGAGCACACCGCCGAGGCTGTCGCTCCAGCCGCAAGTGTCGGCGGTGATGGCGGCCAGTACGCGGCCCATGTCCGAGTACAAGCAGTGGCCGGCGGTGAGCTTGGCGGTGTGTTGGCATTTGAGGCTGTCGGGCAGGTTCAGGCGTTCGGTTTTTTCATTGGCATTGAGCAACGTCAGGCTGACATTGGCGCCGCCACGCAGGTCGGTCAGGCGCAACAATTGGCCGCGTTTGAGCACGAAGGAGCGATGGCCGCCGCCGGGGAGCATTTCCTCGGCGAAGGGCGGGAACAATTGGGTCGAATCAGTCATGGGCAAAACCCTCTCAAGCGGTTCGAAGTGAGCCCGCCAGTTGCACTGGCAGGGCGTCGACGGCGGCACGGTGGGTGCGGCGGTCGCTGTTCAAAGGGATGTCGTAGGTGATGCGTGCGCCATAGCGGCCAGGTGCATGCGGGTCGAGGCGGACCTTGTCGAACACCAGCAGGCGGGTGCCGAGGCTGAAGCCTTCGGACAGGTCATGGGTGACCATGAACACCGTCAGTCGGGTCTCGCGCCACAACGCCAGGAGCAAGGCGTGCATGTCTTTGCGGATGCCCGGGTCGAGAGCGCCGAACGGTTCGTCGAGCAGCAACACCCGCGGCTTCATGATCAGCGCCTGGGCAATGGCCAGCCGTTGTTGCATGCCGCCGGAGAGCTGCGCCGGGTACTTGTCCAGCGAGTGGCCGAGGCCGACTTTGTGCAGCAGCACCGAAGCCTGTTCGCGAGCCTCTTTTTTGGCGCTGCCAAACAGGCGTCCAAGCAAACGCGAACGGGGCAGTTCAAGGCCGAGAGCGACGTTGTCCAGTACGCTCAGATGGGGGAACACCGAGTAGCGCTGGAATACCACGCCACGGCTGGCGTCCGGCTCTGCGGCCAAGGGCTGGCCGTCGAGCAGGATCTCGCCGCGACTGGCTTGTTCCTGGCCGAGCAGCAGGCGTAGGAAGGTCGATTTACCGCAACCGGAGGCACCCACGAGGGTGCAGAACTCACCTTCGTTGACGTTCAGGTTGAGGCCTTCGAGCACCACTTGATCGGCGTATTGCTGCCAGACGTTCTTAACGGTGATGAAGCTCATTTGGCGGCCCCTTCATACCAGGGAAAAGCACGGCGGGTAAGGTACTTGAGGCCCCAATCCATCAGCCAGGCGAGCAGGGTGATCCACACCACGTAGGGCAAAATCACGTCCATCGCCAGGTAGCGGCGCACCAGGAAAATCCGGTAGCCGAGGCCGTCGGTGGAGGCGATGGCTTCGGCGGCAATCAGGAACAGCCATGCCGAGCCGAGCATCAGTCGCAGCGAGATCAACAACCGTGGCAGCAGTTGCGGCAGCACTACCCGCAGCATCAATGTCCAAGTGGAAGCGCCGAGGGTCTGGGCCTTGATCAGCAGTTCCACGGGGATTTCCCGGGCGCGCTGTTCCAGGTCCCGGGCCAGCGCCGGAGTAATGCCGATCACGATCAGCATCACTTTCGACAACTCACCCAAACCGAAGACGATGAACAGGATTGGCAGGATCGCCAGCGGTGGCACCATCGACAGCACGGTCAGCAAGGGTGACAACGGCGCACCGAACAGCGGCAGGGTACCGGCGGCGATGCCCAGGCACAGCCCGGCCAGGGCGCTGATGCCCAGGCCAATGGCCAGACGTTGCAGGCTGGACGCCGTGTCCTGCCAGAGCAGGTATTCACCGGTGCGGCTGTCGGCCACGAACGCCAGGCGTTTCACCGCATCGGTCATCTGCACGGCACTGGGCAGCAGCTTGTCGTTGGGGTTGTCCGCCAGTCGCTCGGCCGAGCCCGTGAAGTAGGCGAACAGCACCAGGGCGAACGGCAGGATCACCAACAGCAGGCGACTCGGGCGGTCCGGGTGACGGTTGATCAGGCGCATGGCCAGTTCTCCTGATTACAGCTTGGCGTCGGCGGCCATCTGCACGTAACTCGGGTCGAAGCGCAGCATGAGGTTGCCCTTGTCGCCGCTGGTCACGCCGTTGGCGAAAGCCATGCCGACCGCGCTGGTGTCCTTGGCGCCTTCACCCAGCAAACCGTGCTGGAACGAGAACTCGGCGACCTTGCGCATGGTTTCCGGCAGTTGCTTGCTGGTGCTGAACGCCAGGGCTTCCTTGGGCGTGGCGAATAATTTGGTGGTGTCCAGTTGCGCCTGGAAACCCGCCAGGTCAGTGCCCGAGGCCTTGGCCATGTGTTCCAGCGCGGCCTTGCTCGCAGCGTTCCTGGCGTTCATCAACTCAACCACTTCAAACCAGGCGCCGGTCAGTGCCTTGCCCAGGGCCGGGTTGTCTTTGAGGGTCTGGGAGTTGACCACCATCATGTCCATGATTTCGCCGGGGATCTGGCTGGAGTTGAACACCTCGGTCACCGCAGGCTTGGCCTTGATGTCCGAGAGCATCGGGTTCCAGGTGGTAACGGCGTTGACCTGATCGGTGTTGAAGGCGGCGGAGATGTCGGCGTCGGAGGTGTTGACCACTTTCAGGTCTTTCTCGGTGAGGTCCACCGTATCCAGGGCCCGGGCCAGCAGGTAGTGGGAGACAGAGAGCTCCACCAGGTTGACGTCCATGCCCTTGAGGTCGGCGACTTTCCTGCCTTCGCCCTTGAGCACGATGCCGTCGTTGCCGTTGGAGAAGTCGCTGACGATCAGCGCGGTGCTGTCGACGCCGCCAGCGGCCGGAATGGTCAGCGCGTCCATGTTGGTCATGGTGCAGCCGTCGAACTGGCCGGCGGTGTATTGGTTGATGGATTCGACGTAGTCATTGAGCTGCACCACGTCGATCTTGATGCCGTATTTCTTCGCCCATTTGTCGACGATGCCCTGGCTGCCGGCGTATTCCCACGGCATCCAGCCGGCGTAGATCGTCCAGCACACGCTGAAGTGGTCTTTCTGGGCAGCCTGGGACGAGAAGCTCACGAGGGCGGCGAACGCAGCGGCGAGCAGGGCGGGTAAACGAAGCTGGGACATGGTGGTTCTCCAGTTGATCAAGGACGGACAGGAAGGCAGCGGCACCGCTAACGGTGGCTTGTCTCCCGGGCTTTTGTCCCGCCGTGTAACCTCAACTGGAGGTCGCCAACTCTCGGACCAGTCACTCGCGATTGCGAGCCGGAACCCTAGTCAGCCATTGCAAATTGTGGTGCCGCGAACCTGTGATGACTCCTGCACGGTTTTTCTAAAGCGAGAGGCGTGCCAAGTTGATCCGAGCGCTCTAGCGTGGGGAACAGGGAGGTCGACGGTGTTGATTGGAAATGCGCACTGCCTTGTGATGGTGCGCTGGTGCACCGCATTGGAACGTATCCGCCGCTGATCCGAAGGTGGATGCGACGTCGCACTTGGCAGAAATTTACCAGTCAAAACAGATGTCAGCCGGTCTGTGCCGACTGCTGTCACAGGTCTTTACGGAGGCCGCCATGTTGCGTCGATTGTTGCTCGGTGCAGTGCTCGGTTTTGGATTGTCTGGCTGCTACTACTACGACTATCCAGCGGACGTCTATGGGGCACCTTATTACTACCCCGGCTACTACTCGCCCTATTACTACGGTTACTACGGCCCACGTTATTACGGTGGTTATCGCTCCTATTACTACGGTGGGCACGGTAACTACGGGGGCCATGGCTATCACGGCGGGGGGCATTACGGAGGTGGATATCATGGCGGTGGATTTCACGGTGGCCACCGTTAATCAGGGCGTGAATGGATGAAAAACCTTTCATCAGCCAGATGTTTCTACTTGTTTCAAGAGCGCACCAGAATCCGAATTCGGTGTCTGATATTTCGACAGTCACCGAACATTTGACTGTCGCCTGCCAGCGTCGCTGGCGTGGCTTACCCGCGGTCCAGGAGGCCGCTATGTATCGCCGAATTCTTCTGCTAGCCGTGTTGGGATTGTCCCTTGGTGGGTGCGTGCCTTACTACGACGAAGGAGGTAGTTACTACAGTTCCGAGGTCTATACCTCGCCGGCGCCAACCCATTACGCCGGGGGGAGTTCCTACTATTCCAATGGTTATTACACACCGCAGCCTCGGTATTACATGCCGCCAGCGCGGTATTACCAGCCGACACCGCGCTATTACTCGCAGCCGCGGATGTATCAACCTCGCTATTACCAGCCTGCTCCGCGTTACTACCAGCCATATCGGGGCGATTACCGGATGCATCAGAACCATGGCTGGGACGGCCGTAACCGCGGGGGCTGGAACAATGACAATCGCGATCACGACGGGCGCAACCATCGCGGCGGACGTGGCGATCACAACTGGCGGGGTAACCACCGCTAATCATTCAGTCAAATACAAAGCCTGTGGGAGCGAGCAGGCTCGCTCCCACAATTTTTATGCCCGGACTTTAGTACTCGGACAAATCCGCCAGCGGATGCCGACCTTCCCACGCCTTGTGAAAATGCGCTTCTACCACCGCGTCCGGCACGTTATTGATATCCGGCCAGTGCCAGCGAGGCTTCTGATCCTTGTCGATCAACCGCGCACGTACGCCTTCACTGAATTCCGGATGACGACAGCAGTTGAGGCTCAGGGTGTATTCCATCTGGAAGACTTCGGCCAGCGACAGGTGCCGGGCACGGATGATCTGCTCCCACACTAGATGAGCGGTCAGCGGCGCGCCTTCGGTCATGGTCCTGGCGGCGCGGTTCAGCAACAGATCGCGGTGATCGCGCAAGGCGCTGATGGCCTTCCAGGCGCAACGCACCTCGCTGACGTCCAGCAGCTCGTCGATCTGCTGTCGGCGCGGCAGCCACTGGGCTTCGGGCATCTGCGCTACGGCTTCCTGCTGCAGGGCCTTGAGCAGGCTATTGAGTTGCATCGGTGTCTGTTCCTGCCAGTTCAATTGCAACAGGCCTTCGATCAATTCCGGCTGCTGCTCATCGAGCAGGAAACGATCGGCCAGGTCCAGGTCGATGGCATCGCGGCCGTTCATGTGCGCACCGGTCAGGCCCAGGAACAACCCGAGCTTGCCGGGCAGGCGCGACAGAAACCAACTGGCGCCGACGTCCGGGTACAGGCCGATGCTGATCTCGGGCATGGCCAAGCGGCTGCTCGGCGTGACGATGCGGATGCTTGCCCCTTGCAACAGTCCCATGCCCCCGCCAAGCACATAGCCGTGGCCCCAGCAGATCAGCGGTTTCGGGTAGGTGTGAAGTTTGAAGTCCAGGCGATATTCCGCCGCAAAAAACTGCGCAGCCAGTGGCGGTACTTCGCCCGGATGGACGCGACAGGCCTCCACCAGGCTGCGCACTTCGCCGCCGGCGCAAAAGGCCTTGGCGCCGTTGCCGCGCAACAGCACGCAGACGATTTGCGGGTCCTTGGCCCAGGCCTCCAGGCGGTCGCGCAGGGCGTTGATCATTGGCAGGGACAGGGCGTTCAGGGATTTTTCGGCATCCAGGCTGGCGATGCCGATGCGCGCGCCGTCGGTGCCGGTGAGTTCTTCGAAGTGCAGATTCATCGTGACCTCGATCGGGAATTTGAGGGTTAAGTATGATCGCTGTGTGGGAAAGTGCCGGATCTGCGTCAGATCAATTGACAAGCGTGATGCGCTTTCCTAGGGTTCGCCCCATTGTTTTTGCCGGATGTAACCATGACTGCTGAAGACCGTATCAAACTCGAACCGAGCTGGAAGGAGGCACTGCGTGCCGAATTCGACCAGCCCTACATGGCAGAGTTGCGAAACTTCCTGCAACAGGAGCGGGCGGCCGGCAAGGAGATCTATCCGCCGGGGCCGATGATTTTCAACGCGCTCAATTCCACGCCGCTGGACAAGGTCAAGGTGGTGATCCTCGGTCAGGACCCTTATCACGGCCCGGGCCAGGCCCATGGCTTGTGCTTCTCGGTGCAACCGGGCGTGCCGGCACCGCCGTCGCTGGTGAACATTTACAAAGAACTCAAGCGCGACCTGAACATCGACATCCCCAACCATGGCTACCTGCAGAGCTGGGCCGATCAGGGCGTGCTGATGCTCAACACCACCATGACCGTCGAGCGCGCCAACGCCAATGCGCACAAGGACAAGGGTTGGCAGTTTTTCACCGATCGAGTCATTGAAGTGGTCAGCCAACAGCAACCGCACCTGGTTTTCATGCTGTGGGGCGCCCATGCCCAGAGCAAGCAGAAGCTGATCGATGCCACCAAGCACCTGGTGTTGACCTCGGTGCACCCGTCACCGCTGTCGGCCTATCGCGGCTTCCTCGGTTGCGGGCACTTCAGCCGCACCAACAAGTTTCTGGAGCAGAATGGCGAGACGCCGATCGAGTGGCGGTTGCCTCCGGTTTGATGGGAATTGGTTGAGCTTTTGTGGCGAGGGAGCTTGCTCCCGCTGGGCTGCGAAGCAGCCCCAAATTCTGCAACCTGATTTCTTCTGACACACCGTGCACATAGGCTTTACGACTGCTGCGCAGCCGAGCGGGAGCAAGCTCCCTCGCCACAGGTGGAGTTAAATTTCTGGTTCTTCCGGTTGTCGATTCCAATACTTGAACAACGGCTCCGCCAGAAACAGCACAAACAACAAGCGCATCACCTGCATCGCCGTCACCAGCGGCACCGACAGTTGCAGGGTTTCCGCCGTCAGGCTCATCTCGGCAATACCGCCGGGCATCATGCCCAAAGTCAATGAACGCAGATCCAGATGGGTCAGCGCACTCAAACCCAAGGCCGCTGCAGTCGCAATCAGCATGGTCAACACCGTGCCGATCAAGGTGCGCCCCATGAACGATGGCGCACGCCGGAAAAACTGCCGGTTGAAGTGACAGCCCAGACCGCTACCGATCAACCATTGGCCGATCTGGCTACCGCCATTGGGCAATCCGATGTGCAGATCCCAGCCGATGCTGACTGCCGCGCTGACCAGCAATGGCCCGAACAGCCAGGGGTTGGGTTGACGCAGGCGTTCCCAGATCCAGGCCGCCAATGCGCCAGCGGGAAACAACACTGCCAGCCAGCGCCAATCGATGCTGCCGACGTGGGAAATCGGCGCACCGTCGCCCAACAAATACTTGAAGGCTGCCGGTACGCACAGCACGACCACCAACACCCGCAAACTCTGCCCCGCCGCCACACGGCTGAGCACCGCGCCATTGCGGGCGCCGAGGTTGACCATCTCCCCGGAACCACCGGGCATGCTGGAAAAGAACGCCGTGGCGCGATCTTCACCGGTGCGGCGCATCAGCCACACGCCGACGACCGCCGACAGGCTGGTGACCAACGCACCGAAGAAGATCAGACCGAAATGACTGAGTACCTGCTCCATCACCAGCGGGGTGAAATGCAGGCCGATACCGATACCGACGATCCACTGGCCGCACTTGCGGCCGCCAGGGATTTCGGCCAATTGCCAGGGTGTCAGGCAGCGCACGAGGATGATCGCCAGCAACGAGCCGACCATCCACGGCAAAGGCCAGCCGACCTGGCTGGCGAGGAAACCGCCAAGCAGGCCGACCAGCGGGGTTCCCCACCAGAGTTTGAAGGGGGACCGATCAGACATCGGCGATAACGCGTTGCGCGGCCGAACGTTTGCGCCAGATACGGATAAGCGGCATCAGCAGCATGATCGCCGTCAGCACCCAGCAACCGAAGGTGATCGGGCTCGACCAGAGGATTTCCAGCGCACCGTTGGAAATCGACAGGGCGCGGCGCAGGTTCTGTTCCATCAGGCCACCGAGGATGAAGCCCAGCAATACCGGCGACAGCGGGAAGTCCAGCTTGCGCAGGATATAACCGAAGATGCCAATGCCGATCATCAGGAACAGGTCGAACGTTGTCGCGTGCACCGCGTAGACACCAATCCCGGTAATGATCGCGATCACCGGCACCAGTGCCCAGTTCGGCACGGCGAGGATGCGGGTAAAGATGCGGATCATCGGGATGTTGAGGATCACCAGCATCACGTTGGCAATGAACAACGAAGCGATCAGGCCCCAGACGATGTCCGGTTGCTGTTGGAACAGCAGCGGGCCCGGAGTGATGTTGTACAGCGACAGTGCGCCGATCATCACCGCCGTGGTGCCGGAACCTGGAACGCCGAGGGTCAGCATCGGCACCAGCGCACCGCAAGCTGCGCCACCGATGGCGGTTTCCGGCGCCGCGAGGCCGCGCATGTCGCCTTGGCCGAAAGTACCCTTGGCACCGGCGATGCGTTTTTCGGTCATGTAGGCCACGGCACTGGCCAGGGTCGCACCGGCACCCGGCAACACGCCCATGATGAAACCCAGCACGCCGCAACGGATGTTCACCACGAACACCGACGCCGCTTCCTTGAAGTTGAACATCATCCGGCCGGTGGCTTTCACCGCTTCCTGGCCGTGGTGGGTTTTTTCCAGCAGCAGCAGGATTTCGCTGATGGAGAACAGGCCCAGTACCAGCACGACGAACTGAATGCCGTCGGTCAGGTGGATGTTGTCCCCGGTGAAACGGTACACACCGCTGTTGGCGTCGATGCCGACGGTCGACAGGAACAGACCGATCAGCGCCGCGATGAACGTCTTCAGCGGACGGTCACCGGCCATGCCGCCGAGGCAGACAATCGCAAACACCATCAGTACGAAATATTCCGCCGGGCCGAAGGCAATCGCCCATTTCGCCAGCAGCGGGGCGAACAGCACCATGCCGCAGGTAGCGATAAACGCACCGATGAACGAGCTCCATGCCGATAGCGACAGCGCTACACCAGCCAGGCCTTTGCGGGCCATCGGGTAACCGTCGAGGGTGGTCATCACGGTGGACGCTTCGCCCGGAATGTTCAGTAAGATCGAGCTGATCCGGCCGCCGTATTCGCATCCCAGGTACACCGCCGCCAGCAGGATCAGTGC
The DNA here is from genome assembly GCF_057837725.1 of Pseudomonas sp. GL_091. Lineage (NCBI taxonomy): Bacteria > Pseudomonadati > Pseudomonadota > Gammaproteobacteria > Pseudomonadales > Pseudomonadaceae > Pseudomonas > Pseudomonas sp. GL_091. Next base: position 1,484,751 of record NZ_CM174451.1, read on the forward strand.
CGACTCCGGCGGCAGGCCGAGGGCGAATGCGATCGGGATCAGCAACGCCACGCCGTTGATCGGCCCCAGGCCCGGCAACAGGCCGACCACGGTGCCGATCAGGGTGCCGCACAGTGCGGTCACCAGATTGTACGGGCTCAGCGCGACGCCGAAACCCTGACCCAAATAGCCAAGAGTATCCATATCAGTTCTCCAGAACGTCGAGCACGCCAAGCGGCAGCGGCACGTCCATCAACTTGTCGAACAGCAGGTAGAGGCCGACGGCCATCAGACTGATGATCACGATGCTCGGTACCCAGCGGCCGCCATAGAGACGGGCCATGGGCACGCCGATCAGGATGCTGGCAACGATGAAACCCAGGGGTTCGAAAGTGCCGGCGAACACCAGCAACAGCACCACGCAGATGCCGATCTTGGTCAGGGTTTCGCGATCCAGCGGCGGCTCGTCAGCACTGTGCTTGATCGGTGCCGGACGGAACACCATGTACAACAGTGCTGAGCCCATCAGGCCGAGCATCAGCAATGGAAAGGCCCGAGGCCCCACCGGTTCGTAGGAAAAAGCCGCTTGGTACGGCCACGCCATCAGCGCGAGGCCGAGGCAGACCAGCAACAGCACCGAAGCAAAAATGCGTTGTAAGAGCATGGGGAACTCCTGTGCCGCGACTCCGCCAAACGGAGCCGCAGCCGCTAGACAGAGGCGATCACTGGATCAGGCCGAACTCTTTGGCCAGCACTTTGTAGTCCGCAACCTGCTTCTTCACGTAGGTGTCCAGCTCCGGGCCGGTCATGGCGAACGGGAAGAGCTCGCGCTGATCGCGCAACTTGGCGAAGTCTTCGGAAGCCAGCAGTTTGTCGAAGGCCGCCTTCCACCAGGCATAGTCTTCGTCGCTGACTTTTGGCCCGAGGTAGAAGCCGCGTACCACCGGCCAGACGATGTCATAGCCTTGTTCGCGGGCTGTCGGAATGTCCTTCATTTCCGGTTCGTCCAGACGCTTGTCGGAGAACACCGCCAGCAGGCGCATGTCGCCGCTGAGGATGTGTGGCATGGAGTCGGAGATGTCGGTGCTGCCGACCTGGATGTGGCCGCCGAGCAGGGCGGTGGCAATTTCGCCGCCACCTTCGAGGGCAACGTAACGCAGGTCACGCGGGTTGATCCCGGCGGCCTTGGCGATCAGCGCGGTTTGCATCCAGTCCTGGCTGCCGACGGTGCCGCCGGAACCGATCACCACTTTGCTCGGATCTTTCTTCAGTGCCTGAACGAGGTCGTCGAGGGTCTTGTAGGGCGAATCGCTTTTCACCGCGATGGCGCCATAGCTGGTGCCAACGGCGGCCAGCCAGCGCACGTTGGTTTCATCGAAACGACCGAACTTGCCTTGGGCCAGGTTCAACAGCGAACCACTGGACCAGGCCACCAGGGTGCCAGCATCGGCCGGACGCTGGGCGACCACCGCGTTGTACGCCACCGCGCCGACACCGCCGGGCATGTAGGTCACGCGCATCGGTTTGGTCAGCAGTTTTTCGTTGACCAGCGCGCTTTGCGCCAGTTTGCAGGTCAGGTCGAAACCACCGCCGGGCGAGGCCGGGGCGATGCATTCCGGACGTTTGGGTTCGGCAAGCGCTTGGCCGGTGAACAGCAGGACGCTGGCGGCGAGGGCTAGTTTACGCATTGACAGGTTCATTCAAGTCTCCTTGGGAGTTGTTGTTATTGACGTACTGAATTACCAAAGGGCAACGCTATAGCTCACCAGCAGACGCACTTCATCGGCATCGCGAGCGGAGTAGTTGGAACGGTAGGTGGCATTGCGCAGGCGCACGGCGACATCCTTGAGTGCGCCGCTTTGTACAACATATTTAATCTCGGAGTTGCGTTCCCATTCTTTGCCTTCGTCTCCGTTCTTGAGCTTGATGTTGTCACCGCTTACGTAACGGCTCATGAAGGTCAGGCCGGGGACGCCGAGGGTGACGAAGTCGAAGTCATAACGGGCTTGCCAGGAGCGCTCTTCGGCCCCGGCAAAGTCGTTGATCTGCACGAAGTTCACCAGGTACGGGTCGCTGCCATCCACATACGGGAACGCGCTGTCGCCGGACATGTGCTGGTAGCCCGCGCTGAGCTTGTGCCCGCTCAAGGCGTAACTCACCAGACCGTTGAGGGACTTGTTGTCGATCTTGCCGCCACGGGCCTCGCCCTGGTCGTCACTGATGGCAAACCGCAGGTCGGTGCCAAAGGTGCCGGGGCCGAATGGCTGCGAGGCGATCAAGCCGAGGAAATGCTGGTTGTAGACTTCATCGAGTTGCGCGAAGTGGTAGCTGCCGGTGATCTTGTCGGTGAGCTTGTAGTCCAGGCCGCCAAAATCAAAGTGCTTGCCGGCCACGGTGCCAGCGAAACGGCCGTTCTTGTTGTTGAGGGCAATGTCCTCGAAGTCGGTGCTGTCGCGGTCTTTGGCTTTATCCAGGCGACCGCCGGTAAAGGTCAGGTTCTTGATCTCCTTGGAGGTCAGCATGCCGCCTTCAAAGGTCTGCGGCAGGATGCGCCCGTCGTTGGGCTTGAGGATCGGCAGTTCCGGAATCAGGGTGCCGATCTTCAGCTCGCTGGCGGAGATCTTCACTTTGCCGGTCAGGCCGAGCTTGGAGTATTCGTCGACGGCGCGCCCATCGTCGGTCGGCAGCAGGCCAGTACCGGTACGGTCCGGGCTCGAATCGAGCTTGACCCCCAACATGCCCAGCGCATCGACACCGAACCCCACGGTGCCATCGGTGTAGCCTGATTTCAGATTGAGCATGAAACCCTGGGCCCACTCGTCACGCTTGGACTGTTGGGCACTGGTACCGTCGCGATAATCGCGATTGAAGTACATGTTGCGGGTTTCGAAAGTGGCCGAACTGTCTTCGAAGAATGCGGCCTGGCTCAAGGGTGAAAAGCCGGCAAGGGCGGCAGCGCTGGCAAGCGCAGTGTGGCTGAAACGGGAGAGGCGGGCAGGCGCGATAGCCTGGGTCTGCAGGGACTGCATGGATGACTTACTCCGTTTATTGTTCTTATTTGTCGAAAACGCTTCGAGGCGTTTTTCGTATCGCTGTGTGGCTGCAGCGACGGCAGTCGAAACTGTCCGTGGCTGGACTGTAACGGGCTAACCTTTCGCTAACCTTTCAGCTGACTTTCACGGTTTTCGGGCTTCACAGCGGCGGTTGCGGCTGTAAACTTCGCGCCAGAGAATGGCGTCGACCATCCCGCAATGAGGTAAAGATCCATGCGTGTTCTGCTCGTCGAAGACCATTTGCAGCTCGCCGAAAGTGTCGCCCAGGCGCTCAAGAGCACCGGGCTGACCGTGGACGTTCTGCACGATGGCGTGGCAGCCGACCTGGCGCTGGGCAGCGAGGAATACGCCATGGCGATCCTCGACGTCGGCTTGCCGCGCATGGATGGTTTCGAAGTGCTGGCGCGTTTGCGGGCGCGGGGCAAGAACCTGCCGGTGTTGATGCTGACCGCCCGCAGCGACGTCAAGGATCGGGTCCACGGCCTGAACCTCGGCGCCGACGACTACCTGGCCAAGCCATTTGAGCTGGCCGAACTCGAAGCCCGGGTCAAAGCCTTGTTGCGCCGCAGTGTGCTGGGCGGTGAACGCATTCAGCGTTGCGGTGTGCTGGCCTATGACCTGGAAACCCGGCGTTTCACCCTCGGCGAAGAATTGCTGACCCTGACCTCCCGCGAACAGGCCGTACTCGAAGCCCTGATCGCACGCCCCGGTCGGGTGATGAGCAAGGAACAACTGGCTTCTCAAGTATTCGGCCTCGACGAAGAAGCCAGCCCCGATGCCATCGAAATCTACGTGCACCGCCTGCGCAAGAAACTCGACGGCCAGCCGGTCGCCATCGTGACCTTCCGCGGCCTCGGTTATTTGCTGGAAAGCCGCGATGCATAAGCCCAGCAGCCTGCGCTGGCGGTTGCTGTGGAACCTGGCGCTGTTGCTGGTGGTGTTGATGCTGGCCAGTGGTTTGAGCGCCTACTGGAACGGGCGCGAAGCCGCCGACACGGCCTATGACCGGACCCTGCTGGCCTCGGCGAGAACCATCGCCGCCGGCGTCTCCCAGCGCGACGGCACCCTGAGTGCCGACGTGCCCTACGTGGCTCTCGATACTTTTGCCTACGACAGTGCCGGGCGAATTTTCTACCTGGTCAACGACATCAATCAGAAGCTGATTTCCGGTTACGAAAACCTGCCCGCGCCGCCGCCGGGAACGCCGCGCACCGATGACTATCCGGCGCTGGCACGTTTCTACAACGCCCAATACCGCGGGCAGAACGTGCGCGTGGTGAGCCTGCTCAAACCCGTGAGCGAGCCGAACATGAACGGCATGGCGGAAATTCGCGTGGCGGAAACCGATGAAGCGCGCGTCAGCATGGCCCGCAGCCTGGCGACAGATACTTTGCTGCGACTGGGTATGCTGGCGGGTGGGGCGTTGATGTTGGTGTGGTTCGCGGTGAGTGCCGCGTTGCGCCCGCTGGAGCGCTTGCGCACGGCGGTGGAAGAGCGCCAGCCGGACGATCTGCGGCCCTTGCCGCTGGTGGAAGTGCAGCGCGAATTGTGGCCGCTGGTGCGCGCCCTCAATCACTTTACCGAGCGCTTGCGCGGGCAGTTCGAGAAGCAGGCGCAATTCATCGCCGATGCCGCCCACGAACTGCGCACGCCGCTGGCGGCGCTCAAGGCGCGACTGGAACTGGGCATGCGCTCGGCCGAGCCCGATACCTGGCGCAGCACGCTGGAGACCGCCGCCCAGGGCACTGATCGCTTGACCCATCTGGCCAATCAGTTGCTTTCCCTGGCACGGGTCGAAAATGGCGCCCGGGCGATTGCCGAGGGTGGCGCGCAGTTACTCGACCTGAGTCAATTGGCTCGGGAACTGGGCATGGCCATGGCGCCGTTGGCCCACAAGCGTGGTATCGCGCTGGCGCTGGAGGCGGATGAACCGGTCTGGCTGCGGGGTGAACCGACGTTATTGAACGAACTGCTGAGCAATCTGGTGGATAACGCACTGGCTCACACGCCGCCGGGTGGCAACGTGATTCTGCGGGTCTCGGCGCCCGCCGTGCTGGAAGTCGAAGATGATGGCCCCGGCATACCTCTTGAAGAACGCGATCGGGTGTTCGAGCGCTTTTACCGACGCAATCAGCAAGTGGCCGGTTCCGGATTGGGTCTGGCGATTGTCGGTGAGATTTGCCGCGCGCATCTGGCGCAGATCAGCCTGCATGACGGTGAGCATGCGGGGTTGAAGGTGCGGGTGAGTTTTGTTGCGGGAGAATGAATATTCCCACTGTTGCGAGGGGGCAAGCCCCCTCGCAACAAAGATCAGTAAAACATCGACCGTGTTTCTTCCAGATCGGCGCACATCGCTTTGTCGTCAAAGTCGATTCCGAGTGCCTTGTAGGCCGGTACATTCAACGCATCGGCACGGGCGAGCGGGTGGTCGGTGTCTTGCAGGCAATACAGGCTGGCCACCTGCACCAGATCCACATAGTCGACCTGCGCAGATTGGCGCTTGAAGTTCAGGTATAGCTGCGGCACTTGCACCAGCATGTCGGGAAATTCCCAGACCTTGAGCAGTTTTTCGCCGATCAGCGGATGAATCTGGTCGATCACATGGTTGAGGCTGACCGGGTCGGACAGCAGCTCATAATGATCTTCGGCGTAGGTCAGGATCGGCAACACGCCGATCTGGTGCACCAGCCCGCCAAGGGCCGCCTGATCGGGCTTGAGTCGGGTGTAGCTGCGGCACAGGGCGTAGCTGACGCCGGCGATTTCCAGGCTTCTACGCCAGACATCGCGCATCTTCTGTTCCACCACGTCGGAGCGGGCATGGAAAATCTGCTCCATGACCAGGCCGATCGCCAGATTACAGCTGTAGTTGATGCCCAGGCGGGTGATCGCGGTATGCAGATCGGTCACTTCCTGGGTCGCGCGCAACAGTGGACTGTTGACCACTTTGATCAGGCGTGCTGACAACGCGGCATCACGGCCGATCACTTTGCTCAGGGTACTGACACTGACTTCCGGGTTTTCCGCGGCCTTGCGAATCTGCAGGGCCACTTCCGGTAACGTTGGCAGAACCAGGTCATCGTTATTGATGGCCTCAACCAAATCCTTTTGGACCTTTTCCGCCAGCTCGCTCATTTAGTCTCTCTAGGGGGCGTTCTCAATTAGTTTTCCCGTCGCGTTGTCGCCTTAAAGCGGGCCAGGCAAGGCGCAGGCCGCTGGGAATGGTTGTTCCCTTTCCAAGGCCTGCAACGCAGCCTGGCCCGCTTTAAGGCACAACCCGAAGGGCCGGGCCTGCTGTTGTGCAGGGCTGCGTTGCTCGAAGCTTATTTGGAATGACCCAACCACGCTTCTCGCGCCTTGCCCTGCACAACAGCAGGCCCGGCGCGGCGTGAAAACTAATTGAGAACGCCCCCTGGGTGTCGCGCCAAGTGTTGCCGTTATTGCTGGATTTCGCGATCGCGGTCCAGTTCATAAGGCAGGTCGAGCAGCTGCAAGGACGGCCCTTCGAGCGCGCCCAGGTGGATGTCCCCACTGTCTGCTGCTTCGGCTTGCAACACCGCCAGGAGTTCAATGTCTTGTTCGGCGCGGGCAGCCAGCACCACTTCGCCGATGGAGTTGCCGTGGGTTGGGGAAAACAGCGGGGTACCCGGTTCAGGCAGTTCGCTGGCAGCCAGTTGCAGGCGATACAGGCGGCGCTTGAGTTTGCCCAGGTACTGCATCCGCGCGACGATTTCCTGCCCGGTGTAGCAACCTTTCTTGAAACTCACACCACCGACCGCTTGCAGGTTGAGCATCTGCGGGATGAACAGCTCTCGGGTGCCGGGCATGACCTGGCCGATCCCTGCACGGACCTGGCCCAGCAGCCATTGATTCAGATCGCCTTCGCTCAGCACCGCTGACAGTTTGCCTTTGACCGCATCGGCTTGACCGGCGGCGACCCACAGTTCGGCGCGTTCTGGCGAGACACGGATGGCGATCAGCCCATCGTTGCGCACGACGCTGTCGGTTTCTGCCGGCAGGTCCAGCCCGAGGCTGGCCAGTGCAGTATCGCCATGCTCAACGCCGAAGCGGACCCAGACGGCACTTTCGTCGGTCAGTTTCGACTTGGAAAACACCGCGTATTTTTTCAGGTCCGCCAATTGCGGTTCGAGCAATTCGGTGGCCATGGCCAAGACCACGCCGTCCCCTTCGAGCAGGATGCGGAAACTCGATTGCATCCGGCCTTTTTGCGTGCAGCGGGCACCGAGGCTGGCCCGGGAATCGCTCAGGTTGTTGAGGTTGCAGGTCAGTTGGCCTTGCAGGAATTTGCTGGCGTCCGCGCCGCGGACCGCGAGAACACCTTCATGAGAAAGGGTGCAGAAAAAAGCAGAGTCGGCCATGGGTCATCGCAGAGTAAAAAGTCTGGTGGACATCATAAGGGGGCGCCTTCGAAATGGGTAGTTCACAAAGGATCATCGGCGCCCGACCAAAGCCGACTGTTCGACGGGGCGCGGGCCTGTATACTTGCGGCCTATTTGAGGAGCGCTCCATGGTCGAAGATGTTGAACTGAACCGCCTCTACTGGCACAGCCGCCGCGGCATGCTTGAGCTTGACGTGTTGCTGGTGCCGTTTGTGAAAGAGGTTTATCGGCACCTCAACGAGGTTGATCGCGCCTGCTACGTCAGGTTGCTCGAATGCGAAGATCAGGACATGTTCGGCTGGTTCATGGAACGCAGCGAATCGGAAGATCCTGAGCTGCAACGCATGGTTCGCATGATCCTGGATCGTGTCCAGCCCAAGTAATGGGTTCGAATGCCGCTGGCGTGCCTCACGGCAGTTGCTGGCGGCGTATCTTCTGGCCCAGCTGTTCGCGTTGGGTTCTTTGTTTTTACTGTCAATTCCGGTCTGGGCCAGCGCGCTCGGCGTCGTGCTGTGCGTGGCTCACGGAGTCTGGTTGTTACCCCGGCAAATCCTGCTGACCCACCCGCAGGCCTTTTGCGGCTTGCGGCGCGATGCCGATGGCTGGCAGTTGTGGAGTTGGGCCAAGGGTTGGCAGCCCGTGCAATTGAGGCCGGATAGCCTGGCGCTGCCGCTGGTGGTGGTACTGCGTTTTCGACTACGTGGCGAGCGCCGGGTCCGGGCCATTTGCGTGCCCCGGGATGCGCAGGCAGCGGATGTGCACCGACGCCTGCGGGTCCGGCTCAAATTCAGCCGACGTAGGTGGGCGGCACCAGAATAGTGTCCAGCGCGACCGGCAACATGTTCGGGTAGTCGAGGGTGTAATGCAGACCACGGCTTTCCTTGCGCTCCATGGCTGACAGAATCATCAGCTCGGCCACTTGGGCCAGGTTGCGCAGCTCGATCAAATCCCGGCTGACCTTGTAGTTGCTATAGAACTCGTCGATTTCATCCAGCAACAGTTGCACGCGGTGTTGCGCCCGTTGCAGGCGCTTGTTGGTGCGCACGATGCCAACGTAGTCCCACATGAATCTGCGCAGTTCATCCCAGTTGTGCGCAATGATCACGTCTTCATCGGAATCGGTGACCTGGCTTGCATCCCAGGCGGGAAGGGGGGCTGGCATCGGAATCAGGGGCAGCTGTTCGAGAATGTCCGCTGCCGCCGAGCGGGCGTAGACGAAACATTCCAGCAGCGAGTTGCTGGCCATGCGGTTGGCGCCGTGCAGGCCGGTGAAACTGGTTTCGCCAATGGCGTACAGCCCCGGCACATCGGTGCGGCCCTGTTGATCGACCATCACGCCGCCGCAGGTGTAGTGCGCCGCCGGGACCACCGGAATCGGTTGTTTGGTGATGTCGATGGAAAATTCCAGGCAGCGTTCGTACACCGTCGGGAAGTGCGTCTTGATGAAGACTTCGGGCTTGTGGCTGATGTCCAGATAGACGCAATCGATACCCAGGCGCTTCATTTCATGGTCGATGGCCCGGGCGACGATATCCCGTGGCGCCAACTCGGCCCGAGGATCGAAGCGCTGCATGAAGCGCTCGCCGTTGGGCAGCTTCAGGTGGGCACCTTCGCCTCGCAGGGCTTCGGTAACCAGGAAGCTCTTGGCTTGCGGGTGATACAGGCAAGTAGGGTGGAACTGGTTGAACTCCAGGTTCGCCACCCGGCAGCCCGAGCGCCAGGCCATGGCAATGCCATCGCCGCAGGCGCCGTCAGGGTTACTGGTGTACAGGTAAACCTTGGCCGCACCACCGGAGGCGAGGATCACAAAGCGCGCGCCGTAGGTGTCGACTTCGCCGGTGCCGCGATTGAGCACATAGGCGCCGAGGCAGCGATCACCTTCGAGTCCCAAGCGTTTCTCGGTAATCAGGTCAACCGCAACCCGCTGTTCCAGCAGTTCGATGTTCGGTCGTTTCCTGGCCTGGTCGAGCAGGGTGGTGAAAATGGCAGCGCCGGTGGCATCGGCGGCGTGGATGATGCGCCGATGGCTGTGACCGCCCTCGCGGGTCAGGTGGAACTCGAACCCGCCATCTTCGGTACTCGACTGTTCATCGCGGGTAAAGGGCACGCCCTGGTCGATCAGCCATTGAATCGCTTCCCTGCTGTGCTCGACGGTGAAGCGCACGGCGTCCTCATGGCACAGGCCGCCGCCGGCATTGAGTGTGTCATCGACATGGGATTCAACGGTGTCGGTGTCATCCAGCACGGCCGCAACGCCGCCCTGGGCCCAGAAAGTCGAGCCATTGGCGAGGTTGCCCTTGCTCAGAACAGCAATGCGCAAATGACCGGGCAAGGTCAGCGCAAGGCTCAAGCCGGCAGCGCCGCTGCCAATTACCAGAACATCGTGTTGAAACTGTTGGCTCATTTCAGGATTCCGCTCAAAGCGACCCGGATCGGGGGTGGCGCAGCTGGACAGGCGAGTCAAGGCAGCCGCACAGCCCACTAGTATATAGAGGGGGGGAGCGGCACAATACCCGAGCTAGCATGGCATTGTGAAACTACTGTGACGTAAAACATCGGTCGCTTCGTCGGATGTTTTTCTGCCCGTTGGGCGCGAGAATGGCTGTATCGCCGATTTAACAGCCTTTTTCCCTTCACGGTTGCACAATGTCGCTTCGGTGCAACTATAAATATTTGGAACTTTTGCCAAAGGGCCAAGATCAATAGACGGTTGCCTGAAACAAGGGACAGTGTCGGCTTCAGTGCGGGATTGCAGTTCGATCCTTGCCGAAGAATCCGATGACAAGATTATCCGCGCAGCCGGGTCAACTCGTGCTGCGCTTTTCGTGCGTGCCAAATCAGAGCCCGCAGGAAACTTGCCTGGAGGGGGAGAACTTTTGCGAAAAGCCCGAGTCTATGTTTGCAAGTCTGGTGGTTTACTTCTGCAATCCTCCTCCGAGCTCATCGAGGAGTGTTCATGCTAACCCAGGAAGAGGATCAGCAACTGGTCGAACGCGTTCAGCGCGGCGACAAGCGTGCTTTCGATCTGCTAGTGCTGAAATACCAGCACAAAATTCTCGGGTTGATCGTGCGTTTCGTGCACGACACCCATGAAGCCCAGGATGTGGCACAAGAAGCCTTTATCAAGGCATACCGTGCACTTGGAAATTTTCGCGGAGACAGCGCGTTTTATACGTGGCTTTACCGCATCGCCATCAACACGGCGAAAAACTATCTGGTTTCACGCGGCCGTCGGCCGCCGGATAGCGATGTCAGTTCCGAGGATGCAGAGTTCTACGATGGCGATCATGGCCTCAAGGATCTCGAGTCGCCAGAGCGGGCCTTGCTGCGGGATGAGATCGAAGGCACCGTCCATCGAACCATTCAGCAACTGCCGGAAGATTTGCGTACGGCTTTAACTTTACGTGAGTTTGATGGTCTGAGTTACGAGGACATTGCGAGCGTCATGCAATGTCCGGTAGGCACCGTGCGCTCCCGGATCTTCCGCGCCCGGGAGGCCATCGACAAAGCCCTGCAGCCGTTGTTGCAGGAAAACTAAAGACAGCGGCGACAGCCAAGAGAGGAACGCCATGAGTCGTGAAGCCCTGCAGGAATCGCTGTCCGCAGTGATGGATAACGAAGCGGACGAATTGGAATTGCGTCGGGTATTGAATGCCTGTGACGATGTTGAAACCCGTGATACCTGGGCTCGTTATCAGATCGCTCGGGCAGTGATGCACAAGGATCTGCTGCTTCCACGCCTGGACATCGCCGCGGCTGTTTCTGCTGCCCTGGCTGACGAAGCCGTACCGGCAAAAGCTTCCCGTGGTCCATGGCGCAGCCTGGGTCGTCTGGCGGTCGCAGCTTCGGTGACCCTGGCGGTACTGGCCGGTGTGCGTTTGTACAACCAGGATGAGATCGCCGGTGTCGAACTGGCCCAGCAATCCAGTCAACCCGCGCTGGCCGTTCCTCAAGTAAAAGGCCCAGCTGTTTTGGCAGGCTACAATGAGAGTTCGGATTCTACCGGCCCAATGGCCAACGGCGTTTTGCAAGGTCAGCCAGGCTGGCACGATCAGCGTCTGCCAGGTTACTTGCGCCAACACGCACAACAGGCTGCACTGAAAGGCACTGAGAGCGCTCTGCCTTACGCTCGTGCCGCAAGCCTGGAAAACCGTTAAGGAGGATCATGCGCGCCATACCTCTACTTTCGCTTCTGCTCAGCGGCTGGTTCATCGTTCCAGCCCAAGCCGATGAAGCCCAGGACTGGTTGACCCGCCTGGGCCAGGCAGAGCAACAGCAAAGCTTTCAGGGTACTTTCGTCTACGAGCGTAACGGTAGTTTTTCTACCCATAACATCTGGCACCGCGTCCAGGATGGAAAGGTCCGCGAGCGATTGATCCAGCTCGACGGTTCCGCTCAGGAAGTCGTTCGTATTGATGGGCAAACTCAATGCGTCAGCGGCACGCTGATAGCAGGGCTTGGGGACTCCCCCAACTCCGCTGCCCGTGCACTCGATCCTCAAAAGCTCAAGAGTTGGTATGACCTCGCCGTCATCGGCAAGTCGCGTGTCGCCGGGCGTTCGGCGGTGATCGTATCGCTGACACCCCGCGATCAACACCGTTACGGTTTTGAACTGCATCTGGATAAAGAGACCGGCCTGCCTCTGAAGTCTTTGCTATTGGACGACAAGGGGCGGTTGTTGGAGCGCTTCCAGTTCACACAACTGGATACCGCTGACGCTCCTTCCGAAAAAGACCTGCAGGCCAGTAATGATTGCAAGCCAGTCAATCTCGAAAGTGACAAGGCTTCTGCCGTCAAGTCTGCCCAGGTCTGGCGCTCCGACTGGTTGCCGCCCGGCTTCGAGTTGACCAGCAGCACCGCTCGCAAGGATCCGGAGACCAAAACCCAGGTCAATAGCCTGATGTATGACGACGGCCTGACGCGCTTTTCGGTATTCCTCGAGCCGTTGAATGGCGCAACAGTCACTGACACCCGCACTCAGTTGGGGCCCACCGTTGCCGTTTCCCGGCGCCTGGCCACGGCACAGGGCGACATGATGGTGACCGTCGTCGGCGAGATACCGGTCGGTACTGCTGAACGGATAGCGCTTTCGATGCGCACCGACACCGCTGCAACCAAGCAGTGAGCTGAATTCGAAATGTTTCGTGAGCATTTCAATTTGCAAAAATCCCGTAAATTTCTTATAGGTCAGAGCCCCTCGGCTCTGGCCTTGTTTGTTGTTCCCGGAACAAAAATACCGGCGTATTGTTCCCGGTGTTCCTTGCTCCATATCGCTTAACCCTGCTCGTCGTAACGGGAGCCGTATGTCGATACCACGCTTGAAGTCTTACCTTTCCATTATTGCCACCGTGCTGGTGCTCGGTCAGGCGGTCACCGCCCAAGCGGTCGAATTGCCTGATTTTACGCAATTGGTCGAACAGGCCTCGCCTGCAGTCGTGAACATCAGTACCACGCAAAAGCTGCCGGATCGCAAAGTCAGCCAGCAAATGCCCGACCTCGAAGGCTTGCCGCCAATGTTGCGCGAATTCTTCGAACGGGGCATGCCGCCACAATCGCGCTCGCCTCGCGACCGACAGCGCGAGGCAACGTCCCTGGGCTCGGGTTTCATCATCTCTACTGATGGCTATATCCTGACCAACAACCACGTGATCGCCGATGCTGACGAAATCCTCGTCCGCCTGGCTGATCGCAGCGAAATGAAAGCCAAGCTGATCGGTACCGATCCACGTTCCGACGTGGCGCTGCTGAAAATCGAAGGCAAGGATCTGCCAGTGCTCAAGCTCGGTAAATCCCAGGACCTGAAGGCCGGCCAATGGGTTGTCGCGATCGGTTCGCCATTCGGCTTTGACCACACAGTGACCCAAGGCATCGTCAGCGCCGTCGGTCGCAGCCTGCCGAACGAAAACTATGTGCCGTTCATCCAGACCGACGTGCCGATCAACCCGGGTAACTCGGGTGGTCCGCTGTTCAACCTGAACGGTGAGGTGGTCGGGATCAACTCGCAGATCTATACCCGCTCCGGTGGCTTCATGGGCGTGTCGTTTGCAATTCCGATCGACGTGGCCATGGATGTTTCCAATCAGCTGAAATCCGGTGGCAAGGTCAGCCGTGGCTGGCTGGGTGTCGTGATTCAGGAAGTGAGCAAGGACCTGGCCGAATCGTTCGGTCTGGAGAAGCCGGCCGGTGCGCTGGTTGCCCAAATCCAGGATGATGGTCCGGCTGCCAAGGGTGGCCTGCAGGTTGGCGACGTGATCCTGAGCATGAACGGTCAGCCAATCGTTATGTCGGCCGACCTGCCGCACCTCGTTGGCGCATTGAAGGCTGGTGCAAAAGCCAATCTGGAAGTGATCCGTGACGGCAAGCGCAAGAATGTCGAACTGACCGTCGGTGCAATTCCGGAAGAAGGCAAGGAGATGGGCGCCGAGCCAAAATCCAGCATCGAGCGCAGCAGCAATCGCCTCGGTGTTTCCGTGGTCGAGCTGACTGACGACCAGAAGAAAACATACGACCTCAAAGGTGGTGTGGTGATCAAGGAAGTGCAGGACGGTCCTGCTGCCATGATCGGCTTGCAACCGGGTGATGTGATCACCCACCTGAACAACCAGGCCATCGGTTCCACCAAGGAGTTCGCGGACATCGCCAAGGCGCTGCCAAAGAACCGCTCGGTGTCGATGCGGGTACTGCGACAGGGGCGTGCGAGCTTCATCACCTTCAAGCTGGCTGAATAATCCGGTTTTTGTTGGTTGAATAAAAAACCGCCTCGAAAGAGGCGGTTTTTTTGTATCCGGACTTTTTGTCTCCGGGGCGTCAGCCCATCATGTCCTTGATCATTCGCTCCTGTTCCATCAGCTCGCGTTGCCGCGCATCGATCCGTGAAGACAGCGGGAAGTTCGTGCCGGCCTTGCGTTTGGCGAAGTCCAGCTGCTGAATGGCCTGTTTGTAGTCCCCGACCAGCGCAAAGTATTCGGCGCGAGCCTGATGCAGGCCGATGATGTTTCCCGACAGGCCGCGTGTCTCGGCAACCTGATACCACACGTCCGGATCATCCGGACGCGATTTGAGCAGGCTTTCGAGGGCTTTCTCCGCATCCGCGGCGCGGTTCTGCTTCAGCAGCAGGTCGACGCGCACCTGATTCAGCGGATAGTTGCCAGGGTACTGGGCCATCAACCGGTCAACCCGGGACTGGGCGTCCGGCAGGCGATTGTTGGTGATGTCCAGGTCGACCTGAGCCAGGTTGTAGATGATCTCGTTGGGTGCCTTGGCCAGCAGCAGCTTGAGGTTTTCCCGTGCTTCGTTCAGTTGACCGCCCTTGATCTGGGCAATGGCCAGGCCGTAGCGCGCCACGTCGCTTTTCGGGTTTTCGTCGAGCTGGGCGCGGAAGCGCTTGGCACCGAGACCCGGGGTCTCTTCATAGATCAGCTGGACTCGCGCGCGGATCAGTTGGTAGCGCATGCTGTCTTCGATGCCGCCCTGTGGCGCCTGTTCGGCGCGGTTGCGGGTGTCGGCGATACGCGATTCGGTGACCGGGTGAGTCAGCAGGAATTCCGGTGGCTTGGCATCGTAGCGGTACTGACGCATCAGGCGTTCGAACATGGTGGGCATCGACCGGGGGTCATAACCGGCCTTTTCCAGATTGAGAATGCCGATGCGGTCGGCTTCCTGTTCGTTCTGGCGGGAGAATCGCCGTTGTTCCTGAATGGCCGCTGCCTGTGTGCCGGCAATGGCCGCGATCCCGGCGTCACCGGCGCCCGCGGCCGCGATCACGATACCGGCCAGCAATGCGGCCATCATGGGTACTTGCATGCGTTGCTGTGCTTCGACGCCCCGGGCAAAGTGGCGCTGCGACAAGTGAGCCAATTCGTGCGCCAGTACCGAAGCGTATTCGCCTTCGGTCTGGGCGTTGAGGAACAAACCTCCGTTCACCCCGACGATCCCGCCCGGCGCCGCAAAGGCGTTGAGCTGCGGGCTGTTGATCAGGATGAATTCCAGGCGCCGGTCGGTGACCTGGCTGGTCTCGACCAGTCGGTAAACGCTGGATTCCACGTAATCCTTGAGTTGTGGATCGTTGAGTTGCGAAACCTGACTGCGCAACATTGCCAGCCAGGCGCGGCCGAGCTGGTATTCCTGTTGCGGTGAGACAATGGCAGAACTGGCGTCGCCGAGTGACGGCAGGTCGTCGGCGAAGCCCGGTGAGGCGAGCAGGCAAGCGAGCGTCAGCAGGGTAGGGCGCAAAAATGTCATGCACAAAGCCTTAGTCGACAAAGACCTTACTGTAGCCGGACACCGGCGTTGCGACCAGATATTCTAGGCAACTCAACCACCTGACCCGGAGTGATGCAATGACCGACGCTGTAGAGCATGACGTTGAACTGGATGCCAGTGGCCTGAATTGCCCGTTGCCGTTGCTCAAGGCCAAGATGGAGCTCAACCGGCTGGCCAGTGGTGCGGTACTCAAGGTCATCGCCACCGATGCGGGTTCGCAGCGCGACTTTCGCACCTTTGCCCGATTGGCCGGTCATACCCTGCTTCGTGAAGAAGATGAAGCGGGTGTTTACCGCTACTGGTTGAAAAAAGCCTGAAATCGGCTGCGTTTACTCCTAAGGATTATTGATGTTCAAAGTGTTACGCGACTGGATTCAGCGCTATTTCTCCGATGAAGAAGCGGTGGTGCTGGCTGTCCTGCTGTTTCTGGCATTCACCGTCGTACTGACCCTGGGCGGTATGCTGGCGCCGGTGCTCGCGGGCATGGTGCTGGCGTATCTGATGCAGGGGCTGGTGGTGACCCTCGAGCGCCTGCGCGTGCCGGGTTGGGTCGCGGTGGGGCTGGTCTTTGCGTTATTCATGGGGTTGTTGCTGGTATTCATCGTGGTTGTCGTGCCGTTGCTGTGGCACCAGTTGATTACGTTGTTCAATGAGTTGCCCGGCATGCTAGCCAAGTGGCAGTCACTCTTGTTGCTGCTGCCTGAGCGCTATCCGCACCTGGTATCCGATGAGCAAGTGCTGCGGGCCATTGAAGTGGCGCGGGGCGAAATCGGCAAGTTTGGTCAGTGGGCGCTCACGTTCTCGCTATCGAGCCTGCCATTGCTTGTAAACATCATGATCTATCTGGTGCTGGTGCCGATCCTGGTGTTTTTCTTCCTCAAGGATCGAGCCATGATCGGCCAGTGGGTGCGCGGTTACCTGCCCCGTGAACGGGCGTTGATCACCCGGGTCGCCCATGAAATGAACCGGCAGATCGCCAACTACATTCGCGGCAAGGTCATCGAAATTTTCATTTGCGGTGGCGTGACGTACATCGCCTTCGTTGTTCTTGAACTCAACTACGCGGCGCTGCTGGCACTACTGGTGGGGATTTCGGTGGTGGTGCCTTACGTCGGCGCCGTGGTGGTGACCGTGCCCGTGTTTCTGATTGCGCTGTTCCAGTGGGGCTGGAGCGATCAGTTCATATACTTGATGGCGGTTTACGGGGTCATTCAGACGCTGGATGGCAACGTGCTGGTGCCATTGCTGTTCTCGGAGGCGGTCAACCTGCACCCGGTGGCGATCATCTGCGCGGTGCTGCTGTTTGGCGGGTTGTGGGGCTTCTGGGGGGTGTTCTTTGCGATTCCCCTGGCGACGCTGTTCAAGGCTGTGCTGGACGCTTGGCCGCGCAAGGAGCCGGTGGTATCGCCGCTGCTTTAAGTCGGTGGAGATAAAAAATCGCAGCTCATGGCTGCGATTTTTTTGAGGTACTCAGCCCTTGTTCAGTGCCTGAGCAGCAGCCAAAACGGCATCAACATGCCCCGGCACCTTCACGCCGCGCCATTCCTGACGCAGCACGCCTTTGGCGTCGATCAGGAACGTGCTGCGATCCACGCCCATGTATTCCTTGCCGTAGAGCTTTTTCAGCTTGATCACGTCGAACAGCTGGCAGATGGCTTCATCCTTGTCGCTGATCAGCTCAAAGGGAAATTCCTGTTTGCACTTGAAGTTCTCGTGGGATTTCAGGCTGTCGCGAGACACGCCGAACACTTCGGTATTGGCGGCCTTGAACGCAGCGTACTGATCACGAAAGCCTTGCCCTTCGGTCGTGCAGCCCGGCGTGCTGTCCTTGGGGTAGAAGTAGATCACCACCTGCTTGCCTTTCAGGCCGGCGAGGCTGACGGTTTGCCCGCTGGTGGCGGGGGCTTCGAAATCGGCAACCGGTTGGTCGATGGCAACGGCCATGAAAGCTTCCTTACATTGGGTTCTGTGGGCGCCAGGGTTCGATCAGGGCATCGAGATTCAGCGCGTCGGCAAAATCCAGGAACTGATCGCGCAGCCAGCTGATTTGCACGCCGGCTGGCAAGGTCACGGTAAATGTGGCGTTGAGCATGGTGCCGCCGGTCTGCGGAGCCTGATAGGTGTCGCAGGTCAGGTTTTCCAGCTCGACATTGTGGTCCATGAAGAACTGGCACAGCTCGTTGATGATGTCCGAGCGGTAGGCCGAGCTGACATAAGCGACGTACGGCAGGGCCTGGGGGCGGTTTTCAAGGGCCGCGCTGCGCACCACGTTGACCGTGAACGCATGCCGCTTGGCCAGTACTGGCAGGCTGCCTTCCAGGCGCGCCAAGGCATCCCAGCTACCGGAGATTTCCAGTACCAGCGCACTGCA
This sequence comes from Pseudomonas sp. GL_091, assembly GCF_057837725.1. NCBI lineage: Bacteria > Pseudomonadati > Pseudomonadota > Gammaproteobacteria > Pseudomonadales > Pseudomonadaceae > Pseudomonas > Pseudomonas sp. GL_091. The sequence continues at coordinate 1,502,813 of NZ_CM174451.1, forward strand.
TTCGCCATGACGGGTCAGGCGAGAGGTGACAACGGCGCAGCGGTTTTCATGGCTGGCGCGGCACAGGACGTTGGTCAGCTCCATGGGGTTGGCGCCGAGGGCACTGATAACAAGGAATTGTTCGCGAACTGTGGGGGTGGACATGCAGCATTCCTAAAGCGATGAGCGGTCGATACGTTCAAAGGGCGTTTTGTCGGGAGCGAGCCTGCGGATGCGAATTCAGAAAACCCCAAGCGGCAGGTTGCGACGTGCTCCTGCGGGGCGGGAGCGAGAGGCGGCAACGCTGGATCAGGGCTTGTGATGCCGAAAATGGAGGCTGAAACCCGACGGACGAGCTTGTCTGTACCGATCAAAGTCTGAAGGGTAGCGAAAACCGGCGCCAAGGGGAATGGCGGCAGCACAGTACTTCGCTTGTGCAAGCATCTTGGCGCCAGTACCATTACGGCTCTCTTTTTCCGGCAGGAGCGGTTTCATGATTGCGGGCAGTATGGTGGCACTGGTCACACCCATGGATGCACAGGGGCGTCTTGACTGGGACAGCCTCAGCAAACTCGTGGACTTCCACCTTGAAAACGGCACCCATGCCATTGTCGCCGTCGGCACCACCGGCGAATCGGCAACCCTCGACGTCAACGAGCACATCGCGGTCATCCGTGCCGTGGTCAAGCAGGTCAATGGTCGCATTCCAGTGATCGCCGGTACCGGCGCCAATTCGACCCGCGAAGCCGTCGAATTGACCCGTAACGCCAAGGAAGCCGGCGCCGATGCCTGCCTGCTGGTAGTGCCGTACTACAACAAGCCGACCCAGGAAGGCCTGTACCTGCACTTCAAGCACATCGCCGAAGCGGTCGACATCCCGCAGATTCTCTATAACGTTCCCGGCCGCACCTCCTGCGACATGCAGGCCGAAACCGTGATCCGCCTGTCCACCGTGCCGAACATCATCGGTATCAAGGAAGCGACCGGCGACCTCAAGCGCGCCAAGGCCATCCTCGATGGCGTAAGCAAGGATTTCATCGTCCTTTCCGGCGATGATCCGACCGCCGTCGAGCTGATTCTGATGGGCGGCAAGGGCAACATCTCCGTCACCGCCAACGTCGCTCCGCGTGAAATGGCTGATTTGTGCGAGGCCGCCCTCAAGGGTGATGCCGAGACTGCCCGGGCAATCAACGAAAAACTGATGCCACTGCACAAGGACCTGTTCATCGAAGCCAACCCGATTCCGGTGAAGTGGGCTTTGGTTGAAATGGGCCTGATGCACGAAGGCATTCGCCTGCCGTTGACCTGGCTGAGCGCACCTTGTCACGAAACGCTGCGCACGGCCCTGCGCCAGTGCGGCGTCCTGGTTTAATTGAGGAAGTACAACGCATGAAGCGAATGGCCGGACTTTCCGCACTTGCCTTGATTATCTCCAGCACCAGTGGCTGCGGATGGATCTGGGGCCCGGAAGGTTATTTCCGTGACCGTGGTAGCGATTACCTGGAAGCGCAACAGACTGCACCGATGCAAATGCCACCGGATGTCCGTACCGCCAAGCGCCTGGATCCGCTGTTGCCGATCCCGCGTAACGTGGCCGATGACACCGCCAAGGGCGAATACGTGGTTCCTCGTCCTCAGCCACTGACGGCGGCTGCCGACGCCAGTGCCTACTCCCTGCAGAAGAGCGGCGGCTCCAGCTCCATCCTGGCGCAGAACCCGCCGGCTGAAGTCTGGCCTGTGGCCGTTCAGTTCTTCCAGGACAACGGCTTCCGTCTGGATGAACAGCGTCCGCAAACCGGCGAATTCACCACGACCTGGCAGCATTCCGATGAACTGTCCGCAGCCATGGCCAAGCGCCTGAGCGCGGCCGGCGTCAGCACGGACAGCGAAACCCGCGTGCGGGTGCGCATCGAGCCGGGCGTGCAGCGCAACACCAGTGAAGTCTATGTGGTCAGCGCCGAGCGTCCTGCCGGCAGCACCGCTGACATGGCCTTCACCAACCGTTCGGTCAACACTGGCCTGGACGCGGCACTGGTCGACGACATGCTCGCAAGCATGAGCCGTATCTCGGAGAAGGGCGGTTCGGTCTCCATGCTGGCTTCGCGCGATTTCGACGCGCCAAGTCGTGTCAGCCTGACTGAAGACGGCAGCGGCAACCCTGTGCTGAACGTCGGTACCGACCTGGATCGTGCCTGGTCGAGCGTCGGTCGTGCGCTGGAACAAGGCGAATGGCGTGTTGAAGACATCAACCGCAGCCTGGGGCTGTACTACATCAATCTGGCTGAAAAAGCCGAGAACAAAGACGACAAGCCGGGCTTCTTCAGCAGCCTGTTCGGCAGCGCGCCGAGCAAGGAAGAGCTTGACGCCCGTGCCGAGCGTTATCAGGTTCGCCTGAGCAAGGTTGGCGAGAACGTCCAGGTCACCGTCGAGAAAAACATCAACACCGTGGCGCCGGCAGATGTGGCGCGTAAAGTGTTGAGCAAGATTCAGGACAACCTGGGCTGATCCTATGCGTTTTGCCGTTCTCGGCAGCGGTAGTCAAGGGAACGGCACGCTGATAGCCAGCGCTGATACGTACGTATTGGTGGATTGTGGTTTCTCCCTTCGGGAAACCGAAAAACGCCTGCTGCGCCTGGGTGTGAACCCAGCGCAGCTGAGCGCGATACTCGTGACCCACGAACATGCCGACCACGTGCATGGCGTGGGTTTGCTGTCTCGGCGCTACAATCTGCCTGTCTACCTCAGTCGCGGGACCTTGCGCGGGATGCGCAAACCGATTGAACCCGCAGGCTTTCTGGCCGGCGGCGAGCAGTTGCAAATCGGCGACTTGAGCATCGGTGTCATTGCCGTGGCCCACGATGCACAAGAACCGACGCAATATGTTTTCAGTGACGGCGAACGGCGCTTCGGCCTGTTGACCGACCTGGGGTCGTATTGTGACAAGGTGTTGGACGGCTATCGGGATCTCGATGCGTTGATGATCGAGTCCAATCACTGTCGTGACATGCTGGCTCGCGGTCATTACCCGTACTTTCTCAAGCAGCGGGTGGGCGGTGAATTGGGACATTTGAATAACCATCAGGCGGCATTCCTGGTGGCCGAGCTGGGCTGGAAAGACCTGCAACACCTGGTCCTGGCCCATCTGAGCAGCAAGAACAACCTGCCGCAGCTGGCCCGGCAATGTTTTGTCGACACCCTCGGGTGCGACCCGGACTGGCTGCAACTGGCCGATCAAGATTCAGGGCTCGACTGGCGACACATCGCCTAGCCCATCTACTTAGCAAGCGGAGCCCATCATGGAAAAACGTGAAGAACTCTACCGCGGCAAAGCCAAATCGGTTTACAAGACCGACGACGCTAACCGTTTGATCCTGCTGTTTCGCAACGACACCTCGGCGTTCGACGGCAAGCGTATCGAACAGCTCGACCGCAAAGGCATGGTGAACAACAAGTTCAACGCCTTCATCATGCAGAAGCTCGAAGCTGCTGGCGTGCCGACCCAATTCGACAAATTGCTGGGCGACAACGAATGCCTGGTGAAGAAGCTCGACATGATCCCGGTCGAGTGCGTCGTGCGTAACTACGCTGCTGGCAGCCTGGTCAAGCGTCTGGGTGTCGAAGAGGGCATGAAGCTCAACCCTTACACCTTCGAACTGTTCCTGAAGGACGACGCCAAGGGCGACCCGTTCATCAACGAATCCCACGTCGTGGCATTTGGTTGGGGTACCGCCGAGCAACTGGTTCGCATGAAAGAGCTGTCGCTCAAGGTCAATGAAGTCCTGAGCAAACTGTTCGACGACGCCGGCCTGCTGCTGGTCGACTTCAAGCTGGAATTCGGCGTGTTCCACGATGGTTCCATCGTGCTGGGCGACGAATTCAGCCCGGACGGCTGCCGTCTGTGGGACAAGGCCACCGGCAAGAAAATGGACAAGGACCGCTTCCGTCAGGGCCTCGGTGACGTCATCGAAGCCTACGAAGAAGTCGCCAATCGTCTGGGCGTACCGCTTTAACCGACGCAAGCATCTGAAAGCACAGAAATATTTCGCTTAGGGGGTTCGCTTCCTGCGAAAGTGTTGTTATGATGCGCGCCGTTGGAGAGATGCCAGAGTGGCCGAATGGGACGGATTCGAAATCCGTTGTACCTTCACCGGTACCTAGGGTTCGAATCCCTATCTCTCCGCCATTATTGAATAAGACTAAGCCCCTGAAATGGTTAAACATTTCAGGGGCTTTTTCGTTTCTGTCATACTGATCGGTGCATTTCGTGTCCCGGCATTTTTGACGCGATACGCCGGGTATCCATTTACCGCAGGGCTTTCTCACCATTGTTGTATCTATATGTCTAAGCGACGTGGTTTGGGTTCGCTGCTGCCCCAGTGCTTTATATAGATGCTGGAGGTTCTCATGGTGGCAACCCGGGTGCTTTGGTAAGGAAGAAGAATTTTCAGGTGGGGGGTTGACCACGTATTTTAATGCTGTACTATTCGCCTCCCGCTAACGAGCAGTTTGATGTTGCTCTTGGTTTAAGTGGTTGATTTTGTTGAAAAATCAGAAACTTTTAAGGTTGCAAATTGAAAAGATGCGCTGTAAGATGCGCGCCTCGGTTGAGACGAAAGATCTTAACCAACCGCTCTTTAACAACTGAATCAAGCAATTCGTGTGGGTGCTTGTGGGGTCAGACTGCTAGTCAACAGATTATCAGCATCACAAGTTACTCCGCGAGAAATCAAAGATGTAACCAACGATTGCTGAGCCAAGTTTAGGGTTTTCTCAAAACCCAAAGATGTTTGAACTGAAGAGTTTGATCATGGCTCAGATTGAACGCTGGCGGCAGGCCTAACACATGCAAGTCGAGCGGATGACAGGAGCTTGCTCCTGAATTCAGCGGCGGACGGGTGAGTAATGCCTAGGAATCTGCCTGGTAGTGGGGGACAACGTTTCGAAAGGAACGCTAATACCGCATACGTCCTACGGGAGAAAGCAGGGGACCTTCGGGCCTTGCGCTATCAGATGAGCCTAGGTCGGATTAGCTAGTTGGTGAGGTAATGGCTCACCAAGGCGACGATCCGTAACTGGTCTGAGAGGATGATCAGTCACACTGGAACTGAGACACGGTCCAGACTCCTACGGGAGGCAGCAGTGGGGAATATTGGACAATGGGCGAAAGCCTGATCCAGCCATGCCGCGTGTGTGAAGAAGGTCTTCGGATTGTAAAGCACTTTAAGTTGGGAGGAAGGGCATTAACCTAATACGTTAGTGTTTTGACGTTACCGACAGAATAAGCACCGGCTAACTCTGTGCCAGCAGCCGCGGTAATACAGAGGGTGCAAGCGTTAATCGGAATTACTGGGCGTAAAGCGCGCGTAGGTGGTTCGTTAAGTTGGATGTGAAAGCCCCGGGCTCAACCTGGGAACTGCATTCAAAACTGACGAGCTAGAGTATGGTAGAGGGTGGTGGAATTTCCTGTGTAGCGGTGAAATGCGTAGATATAGGAAGGAACACCAGTGGCGAAGGCGACCACCTGGACTGATACTGACACTGAGGTGCGAAAGCGTGGGGAGCAAACAGGATTAGATACCCTGGTAGTCCACGCCGTAAACGATGTCAACTAGCCGTTGGGAGCCTTGAGTTCTTAGTGGCGCAGCTAACGCATTAAGTTGACCGCCTGGGGAGTACGGCCGCAAGGTTAAAACTCAAATGAATTGACGGGGGCCCGCACAAGCGGTGGAGCATGTGGTTTAATTCGAAGCAACGCGAAGAACCTTACCAGGCCTTGACATCCAATGAACTTTCCAGAGATGGATTGGTGCCTTCGGGAACATTGAGACAGGTGCTGCATGGCTGTCGTCAGCTCGTGTCGTGAGATGTTGGGTTAAGTCCCGTAACGAGCGCAACCCTTGTCCTTAGTTACCAGCACGTAATGGTGGGCACTCTAAGGAGACTGCCGGTGACAAACCGGAGGAAGGTGGGGATGACGTCAAGTCATCATGGCCCTTACGGCCTGGGCTACACACGTGCTACAATGGCCGGTACAGAGGGTTGCCAAGCCGCGAGGTGGAGCTAATCCCACAAAACCGATCGTAGTCCGGATCGCAGTCTGCAACTCGACTGCGTGAAGTCGGAATCGCTAGTAATCGCGAATCAGAATGTCGCGGTGAATACGTTCCCGGGCCTTGTACACACCGCCCGTCACACCATGGGAGTGGGTTGCACCAGAAGTAGCTAGTCTAACCTTCGGGAGGACGGTTACCACGGTGTGATTCATGACTGGGGTGAAGTCGTAACAAGGTAGCCGTAGGGGAACCTGCGGCTGGATCACCTCCTTAATCGACGACTCAGCTGCTCCATAAGTTCCCACACGAATTGCTTGATTCATTGAAGAAGACGAGAGGCCAGCCTTTAAGGTGGTCTGCTTCGTTAGAGTTTAGAAATGAGTATTCCAGCGTGAATATTGATTTCTAGTCTTTGACTAGTTCGTTCTTTAAAAATTTGGGTATGTGATAGAAAGATAGACTGAACGTTACTTTCACTGGTAACGGATCAGGCTAAGGTAAAATTTGTGAGTTGCTCGTTATGAGCAAGAATCGAATTTTCGGCGAATGTCGTCTTCACAGTATAACCAGATTGCTTGGGGTTATATGGTCAAGTGAAGAAGCGCATACGGTGGATGCCTTGGCAGTCAGAGGCGATGAAAGACGTGGTAGCCTGCGAAAAGCTTCGGGGAGTCGGCAAACAGACTTTGATCCGGAGATGTCTGAATGGGGGAACCCAGCCATCATAAGATGGTTATCTTGTACTGAATACATAGGTGCAAGAGGCGAACCAGGGGAACTGAAACATCTAAGTACCCTGAGGAAAAGAAATCAACCGAGATTCCCTTAGTAGTGGCGAGCGAACGGGGACTAGCCCTTAAGTGGCTTTGAGATTAGCGGAACGCTCTGGAAAGTGCGGCCATAGTGGGTGATAGCCCTGTACGCGAAAATCTCTTGGTCATGAAATCGAGTAGGACGGAGCACGAGAAACTTTGTCTGAATATGGGGGGACCATCCTCCAAGGCTAAATACTACTGACTGACCGATAGTGAACTAGTACCGTGAGGGAAAGGCGAAAAGAACCCCGGAGAGGGGAGTGAAATAGATCCTGAAACCGTATGCGTACAAGCAGTGGGAGCCCACTTTGTTGGGTGACTGCGTACCTTTTGTATAATGGGTCAGCGACTTATTTTCAGTGGCGAGCTTAACCGAATAGGGGAGGCGTAGCGAAAGCGAGTCTTAATAGGGCGTCTAGTCGCTGGGAATAGACCCGAAACCGGGCGATCTATCCATGGGCAGGTTGAAGGTTGGGTAACACTAACTGGAGGACCGAACCGACTACCGTTGAAAAGTTAGCGGATGACCTGTGGATCGGAGTGAAAGGCTAATCAAGCTCGGAGATAGCTGGTTCTCCTCGAAAGCTATTTAGGTAGCGCCTCATGTATCACTGTAGGGGGTAGAGCACTGTTTCGGCTAGGGGGTCATCCCGACTTACCAAACCGATGCAAACTCCGAATACCTACAAGTGCCGAGCATGGGAGACACACGGCGGGTGCTAACGTCCGTCGTGAAAAGGGAAACAACCCAGACCGTCAGCTAAGGTCCCAAAGTTATGGTTAAGTGGGAAACGATGTGGGAAGGCTTAGACAGCTAGGAGGTTGGCTTAGAAGCAGCCACCCTTTAAAGAAAGCGTAATAGCTCACTAGTCGAGTCGGCCTGCGCGGAAGATGTAACGGGGCTCAAACCATACACCGAAGCTACGGGTATCACCTTCGGGTGATGCGGTAGAGGAGCGTTCTGTAAGCCTGTGAAGGTGAGTTGAGAAGCTTGCTGGAGGTATCAGAAGTGCGAATGCTGACATGAGTAACGACAATGGGTGTGAAAAACACCCACGCCGAAAGACCAAGGTTTCCTGCGCAACGTTAATCGACGCAGGGTTAGTCGGTCCCTAAGGCGAGGCTGAAAAGCGTAGTCGATGGAAAACAGGTTAATATTCCTGTACTTCTGGTTATTGCGATGGAGGGACGGAGAAGGCTAGGCCAGCTTGGCGTTGGTTGTCCAAGTTTAAGGTGGTAGGCTGGAATCTTAGGTAAATCCGGGATTCCAAGGCCGAGAGCTGATGACGAGTGTTCCTTTGGAACACGAAGTGGTTGATGCCATGCTTCCAAGAAAAGCTTCTAAGCTTCAGGTAACCAGGAACCGTACCCCAAACCGACACAGGTGGTTGGGTAGAGAATACCAAGGCGCTTGAGAGAACTCGGGTGAAGGAACTAGGCAAAATGGCACCGTAACTTCGGGAGAAGGTGCGCCGGTGAGGGTGAAGGACTTGCTCCGTAAGCCCACGCCGGTCGAAGATACCAGGCCGCTGCGACTGTTTATTAAAAACACAGCACTCTGCAAACACGAAAGTGGACGTATAGGGTGTGACGCCTGCCCGGTGCCGGAAGGTTAATTGATGGGGTTAGCTAACGCGAAGCTCTTGATCGAAGCCCCGGTAAACGGCGGCCGTAACTATAACGGTCCTAAGGTAGCGAAATTCCTTGTCGGGTAAGTTCCGACCTGCACGAATGGCGTAACGATGGCGGCGCTGTCTCCACCCGAGACTCAGTGAAATTGAAATCGCTGTGAAGATGCAGTGTATCCGCGGCTAGACGGAAAGACCCCGTGAACCTTTACTATAGCTTTGCACTGGACTTTGAATTTGCTTGTGTAGGATAGGTGGGAGGCTTTGAAGCGTGGACGCCAGTTCGCGTGGAGCCAACCTTGAAATACCACCCTGGCAACTTTGAGGTTCTAACTCAGGTCCGTTATCCGGATCGAGGACAGTGTATGGTGGGTAGTTTGACTGGGGCGGTCTCCTCCTAAAGAGTAACGGAGGAGTACGAAGGTGCGCTCAGACCGGTCGGAAATCGGTCGTAGAGTATAAAGGCAAAAGCGCGCTTGACTGCGAGACAGACACGTCGAGCAGGTACGAAAGTAGGTCTTAGTGATCCGGTGGTTCTGTATGGAAGGGCCATCGCTCAACGGATAAAAGGTACTCCGGGGATAACAGGCTGATACCGCCCAAGAGTTCATATCGACGGCGGTGTTTGGCACCTCGATGTCGGCTCATCACATCCTGGGGCTGAAGCCGGTCCCAAGGGTATGGCTGTTCGCCATTTAAAGTGGTACGCGAGCTGGGTTTAGAACGTCGTGAGACAGTTCGGTCCCTATCTGCCGTGGACGTTTGAGATTTGAGAGGGGCTGCTCCTAGTACGAGAGGACCGGAGTGGACGAACCTCTGGTGTTCCGGTTGTCACGCCAGTGGCATTGCCGGGTAGCTATGTTCGGAAAAGATAACCGCTGAAAGCATCTAAGCGGGAAACTTGCCTCAAGATGAGATCTCACTGGGACCTTGAGTCCCCTGAAGGGCCGTCGAAGACTACGACGTTGATAGGTTGGGTGTGTAAGCGCTGTGAGGCGTTGAGCTAACCAATACTAATTGCCCGTGAGGCTTGACCATATAACACCCAAGCAATTTGCGAACTCGAGAGAGGCCAGATTGCGGTGTGTGAAGACGAAAGAACCGAAAGTTCGAGAAACACACAAATCTATTACATACCCAATTTGCTGAAGCGAGGCCAACCGGCCACGACTCAGTACCCGAATTTCTTGACGACCATAGAGCGTTGGAACCACCTGATCCCATCCCGAACTCAGCAGTGAAACGATGCATCGCCGATGGTAGTGTGGGGTTTCCCCATGTGAGAGTAGGTCATCGTCAAGATTAAATTCCGAAACCCCAATTGCGAAAGCAGTTGGGGTTTTGTTTTTGTCCGCAGGAAAGTTCCTACACAGTTATTCAGGGTCGCCAGTGCGAAATATCCCCTGACATTGAAAGTAATCGCCCTGGAAGCTCCTCCTTTACTCTGGTTTCGCAGACCACTGATCTGCAGTCACCGGCAATCACAAGGAGCGAGCAATGTATTTTGAGATTTACAGGCAAATCCGCGGCACCGTCCTGACTGGCAAGGGCCAATGGCGGTGGCGGCTGAGGGCGGGCAATCATGAAACGATTGCCAGCGGGGAGGCTTATGTCAACAAGGCCGATTGCGTGCATGCAATCAGTCTGATCAAAGGGACCTGCGAGCAGACCCCGATCAAGGAAGTCTAGGTAGAGAGCGGTGAAGCTGCTCGTACAGAGCAGCTTCGTTTCAATCCGCCTTACGGCTGGGTATGGCCCAGTTTTCTCTTGATCAGTTCGTAGACGTCCTTGTGGGTGGAGTTGTGCAGGGATTTGTCCTTGCAGGCCGAGGCGAGGAATGTTTTGACCTCGTCCCTGGCGTGCGGGTACAGGCTGGCGACATAGTCGGCTTCGTGGGCCTGGGTGCAGTTGAAATGTTTGTCGTCTTTGGCTTTGTCTCTGGCCATGGTACCGCTCCTTGTGATTGCGCATGTTTTGGATGACGAGGGTGGTTTTTCACCTCGTGCGTCGCTGAGCTTAGGGACTCAAGGGCTGCCTGCCAGGGGTTCCAGGTAAAAAGGAAGGGGCTGTAGGACGAAGCGTGGTCCAGCATTTTGCTTAAACGTGAACGGCGTCAGCCTGTTGAACCTGAGTTGGATAGACGGCAGTCGTATCCGCTACCTAAACTGTCAGCAGATTTGGAGATCGGGGGCAGTGGATGAATCGCAACGAACTTCGCAAGGCGGATATCAACCTGATGGTGGTATTCGAAACACTGATGCTCGAGCGCAATGTCACTCGGGTGGCGGAGAAGCTGTTTCTCGGTCAGCCGACCATCAGTTCGGCGCTCAACCGCTTGCGTGCGATGTTCAATGATCCGCTGTTCATACGCGTTGGCCATCGCATGGAGCCGACGGCGCGGGCAGAGGAGATCATCAAGCACCTGTCGCCGGCACTGGACTCCTTGTCCGTGGCTTTGAGCCTGACCCATGATTTTGACCCGGCCAGCAGCACGATGTCGTTCCGCATCGGGTTGTCCGACGATGTCGAGTTCGGCTTGTTGCCGCCATTGCTGCGAGCTCTACGCCAGGAAGCGCCAAACGTGGTGTTTGTGGTGCAGCATGTCGATTACTGGCGGATTCCCGACTTGCTGGCGTCCGGCGATATCACGGTGGGTATCAGCCAGACCCGTGGCTTGCCGGCCAATGCCAAGCGCAAGTTGCTGCGGCACATCCAGCCCAGTATTTTGCGCGCCGATGCCTCCGACACACCGCTGACCCTCGATGAATATTGCGCGCGACCGCACGTGCTGGTGTCCCATACCGCCAACGTCAGTGGCTACGCCGACGAGTGGCTGGCAGACATCGGCCGCACGCGCCAGGTGGTGCTCTCGGTACCGCAATACAGTTCTTTGCCGGCACTGCTCGCCGGGACGGACCTGATTGCCAGCCTGCCGGACTACACTGCCGAGGCGATGGCTGCATCGGGAATGCTGTTCAAGGAACCCTTTCCGATCCAGACACCTACCCTGGACCTGTCCATGGTCTGGCTCAGTCATGTCGATACCGACCCTGCCGAGCGCTGGTTACGCTCGCGCCTGGAAGCGTTTATGAGCGAGCGTGCGGTTTTGCCGCTGCCCGAATGAACAGGGCGGCGCTGTGTTATATGTACGACCTGTCCACCCACTTACAGGAACTGACTCATGCCTCACCTGCACATGGAATACACCGCCAACCTGACCGATCTGAATGCCGATGTAGCATTGATGCGGTTGAACAATACATTGGTGGGTTCCGGTCAATTTGCTGCCGAATTCGACATCAAGAGCCGCGCGGTCAAGGTCGATACGTTCAAGGTCGGTACGGCACTGGCCGAGCGGGCGTTCGTGCATGTGAAACTGGCGCTGTTGAGTGGTCGTTCCGCAGAGATCAAGAAACAGCTGTCTGAAAGCCTGCTGGCGGTGGTGCGGGACCTGTGTGAATGGCCTGGCAGCATTGAGGTCCAGTTGTGCGTGGAAATTCTCGACATCGATCGCGACTCCTACAGCAAGACCGCCATCAACAACTGAGTATCAGGCCGTTTCCTGCTCGCCGCAGGCCTGGATCACTTGCGCTCGCAGCCAGGTGTTGGCGCTGTCCTGGTCGACACCCTGGTTCCACTGCATGTCGAGGGTGAAACCCGGCAAGCCTTCGGGCACTTCACAGTGATTGAAGTTGTCTGCACTGGCCAGCAGTCGCTGGATGCGCCGGGGTAAGGTCAGGGCATAGTCGGTACCGGTAATCAGCTTCAGTGCTGCACTGTAGCTGTTGGCGCGTGCGACGATCTGGCGCTGTTGTGCCTGCTGCGCAAGCCAGCCGTCGACCATGTTGGTGGCGGACGTCCAGGGTGTCGGGAACACGTGTCGACGTTCGACATAGGTTTGCAGGCTCAAGCGTGGTTCCGCCGGCGTGGCGCGCTTGTCGAACACACATACCAGATCGTCTTCGAGCAGCGTCTGCGATTTGAAATCGACGTGACTGCGATGGAAGTTCGGACCGAAGCACATCACCAGGTCGAGGCTGCCTTCGCGCAACGCTTCGGCTGGGATATCGGCCTGGAGTTTGAACACATTGACCATCACCGGAAGATCGGCGAGGTCAAAGGTTTTCAACAAGCGCGGCAGGATCAGTTGCTCGAAATATTCCGGGGCGCAGATGTTGAAGGTCACGGGTTGCAGGACAGGGTCGAACGTGGGTAAGCCGGCGTGACACAGGTTGATGCTTTCGAGGATTTTCAGCACGTGAGGGTACATCGCGCTGGCCTTGCTGGTGGGCTGCATGCCGCCGGTACGGGTGTTGATGAACAACTCGTCCTCGAAACTGGTGCGCAGTTTTTTCAGGCAGTAACTCACTGTGGACTGGCTGACGAAAAGCGTCTCGGATACGTCGGTGACGCTGTTCTGCTCGTACACGGCGACGAACACCATGAGGTCCTGCATGTCGAGTTTTCTAAGCGAATTACTGTTCAGCATCCATTGCGTCTCGCTGCGTCCCTTGCGCTGACCGTGCGCAAGGGTGGGGGAATGATCCTAGCGGAATGGGCGAGCAGGGAGAATGCCTTGCAGGACGTTTCGCCCAAGACCGTGTCAGCCCTGGACCATCGCCGACACGGCGCGGCGGCTGGACATCAAGAGCGCGAACATGCCGAGGCCCACCAGCACTGCGCCGGCCATTTCCAGCGGCAGCGGCATCTGGCGCGCCCAAAGCCAGTGAAACAAGGTGATGAACAGCGTGCTCAGGTAGATGTAGGAAATCACCGAGGACGGCGCGATCACGCCGATGGCCCGGTGCAGCAGCCAGAACGTCGCCAGTGTGGCGAACACCGCCAGGTACATCAGCCAGTAGAAATCGTTGAGCGTCAGTAATGATGCCGAGCGCCAACCGCCACTGAATCCACAGAACACCAGCAGAAACAGCGCACCGAACAGCATGTTCCAGAACGTCATGGGCACCGGCCCGCGCCCCTTGAGGCTATCGGCTTTCAGGCGTTGGCTGAGGGGGGCGTAGAGCGCCATTGCCAGGCAGCCCGTGCCGTACACCGACAATGAATAGGGCGATGGCAACTCGCCGGGGCCGGAGCCTTTCATGATCAGCAAGACCGCCCCGGCAGCGGCGAGCAGCATCGGGACAACCCGTTGTTTCAGGCGGCTGTCAGGTGTCAGCACAGCTTCGAAACCCAGGGTCATCAGCGGCACCAGCGTGAACATCGTCCCGGTGTTGACGGCCGAGGTGTAGCGCAATGCTTCGAACAGCGAGCCGAAGTACAGCGCCAGCAGCAGGCCGAGTACCGCGTGGCCGAGCAGTCCACGGGCAGTCATGACGCCATCGCCTTTAAGCAGCAGCAGTGGCAGAAACACCACGGCACAAAACAGCAGGCGCAATCCGGTCAGCAGGATCGGGTCGATGGCCTGGCTGACTTGCGCCGCCGCGGAAAACGACGCAGCGATCAATAAGGCCCAAAGCAGCATGCTGGCGTGAGCGACGGCGAAACCGGTGGTTTTCATGGCAGGCTCCGGGTCAATGGATGTGGCGGGTGTAGTGCCTTGGGTTGAAGCGCAAAACCATCAGCATCATCAGCACCATGACCGCCGTCAGCGACCACCAGGCCCATTCAAAGCTGCCGAGCTGGTCGCGGATGATCCCTGCCAGCAGCGGCGACAGGCCGGCGATCAAGTAGCCAATGCCTTGAACGAATGCGGTCAGGCCACCGGCGCGCAATGGATTGTCCAGGTGATCCAGCGATACGATCAGGCTCATCGGGAACAGGCCGCCAATGCCCAGCCCCAGCAGGCATGGCCACATCAGGCTCAAATGCTGTGGGCTCAGAATCAGTCCGCAGAAACCAGCGATGATCAGTGTCAGCAATACCATCAGCACGACGCGGCGGTCGCGGCTGCGATTGGCGATGACGGGCGTCAGCAGGCCCGACAGCACTTCCATGGCGGTCAGAAACCCGAGCAGCAATCCGGCGTGCTGTTCGCTCCAGCCCTTTTCCACGTAGTACGGCGCCAGCCAGGCCAGAACACAAGTGTAGGACGCAGTGCCCAGGCCAAAGAAGATCGCGAGTAACCTCGCGCGGGAATTGGCGAAAAACGAACCATTGCTGGGTGCCTTTGTATCCAGTGTCGGCATCCCTGGGCGTTGGGGGCTCCAGAACAGCAATGCCAGCACGGCGAGAACGGCCCAGATCGCCAGGCCCATACGCCAGCTGCCGGTATGCTCCATCACCAGCGGCGCAAAGGAAGCACCCATGGCGGCACCGGCCATGATCGACGTGACGTAGAGCCCCATGCACAGGGCAACGTGGTCGCTGAAGCGCGATTTGATCAGCGCTGGCATCAGGACCTGGATCAGGGCTATCCCGATACCTGCCAGCACCGCGCTGAGAAGCAACTCCGCGGCTGAATCAAGGAACAACCGCGAAATCGTGGCCACGCCGATGATCAGCAATGAGAACACCACCGTGCGCTGCTCGCCGAATCGCTGGCTGACGCGCAGGCCGACAAACATTGCCAGTCCCATGGCCGTCACCGGCAACATTGTCAGCAGTGAAGCCTGGCTGAAGCTCAGCGCAATGTCGTCGCGAATCGCCGGGAGCAGAGGCCCGACAGCGGCCATGGAAGGTCGCAGGTTCAGGGCAACCAGGACAATGCTGAACATGAACCAGAGGGCAGGGCGGAAAGTGGCTCGGGTGTTTTCCATGATCGGACCTTGAACAATAGGGTTCCGATTAGGCGCGCGAGGTCTGGAGGCGGCAAATCAGAAAGTCTGGGGTGGTATTTAGAAATCAAATACAAGTCGCTCCCACAGGAGGCGCCACAAAACAGCCAAATGTTTAGCCAGACGATATCCAAGGTTCTTCAAATCCTGATTTAACGACTTAACCCATCGTGTGACGCTGCGGGCCATCTGTTTTCTGCGGTTCTCTCTATGGACGGTTGGCCAGTCGCAATCCACTTCAAGGCATCCATCGACGCTCGAGCGTCGAGCCTTCTTCGTCGACTCACGCCCGCCACCGCGCCAAACCTCTCTGCACTTCCTTCTGAACTGGCCTTCTGGGCGCTGTGGCATTGCCGCCATGCGCGCCCGCCGGATTCCTGCTTTTTCCGCTGATTGTTCCTACATATTCCGCTTGATGGCGGGATTAAAGTGCGGGTGTTTTTGCGTACCCGCCTGACACGGAAAAAGAGAGTTCCCATGAGTAGTGCCACGACCTCGTTTGCCACCAAGCAAGAAGCCCTGACCTTTCTGGAGCAGAACCCGGATATTGAAATGTTCGAGCTGTTCATCCTCGATAACAACGGTGTGCCGCGGGGCAAGCTGCTGCATCGTGACGAGTTGCTGGCGGTGTATGAAAGCGGGCGGCCATTGCCGAGCACCATCCTCGGCCTGACCATCAACGGCGATGACGTGGAGAACTCCGGGCTGGTCTGGGATGTCGGTGATATCGACTGCCGGGCCTACCCGATCAGCGGCAGCCTCACGCGTATGCCGTGGCGTCTGATACCGACGGCGGCCGTGCAGGTCAGCATGCATCCGACGGAGGGAATGCCCGCCACCATTGCCGATCCTCGTCATTTGCTGGCGAAAGTCATCGAAGGCTTGCAGGCTGACGGTTATTATCCGGTCATGGCGGCGGAATTGGAGTTCTATTTGCTGGATCAGCAACGCGACAGCAATGGCCGACCGCAACCGGCACGGGATGTCGATGGCGGGCGGCCGCACGGCACCCAGGTCTATGGTTTGCGCGAGCTTGAACAGATCGAGCCGTTCCTGGCCGATCTCTATAGCGCCTGCAAGCTCCAGGGGATTCCGGCGCGCACGGCCATTTCCGAATACGCGCCGGGGCAAGTGGAAATCACCCTCGAACACCGCTCCGACGCGCTACAGGCGATGGATGAAGCGGTGCGCTACAAGCGTCTGGTCAAGGGGGTGGCGCACAAGCACGGCATGACAGCCTGTTTCATGGCCAAGCCATTCGATGACCTGGCCGGCACCGGGATGCACATGCACGTGAGCCTGGCGGACAAGGATGGCAACAACCTTTTCGCCAGCGAAGCCCCGGATGGGACGCCACTGCTCAAGCAGGCCGTGGCAGGCATGCTTGGCACCCTGCTCGATTCGCTGTTGCTGTTTTGCCCCAACGCCAACTCCTACCGTCGATTCCAGGCCAACAGCTATGCGCCACTGGCGGCCACCTGGGGCGTGGACAATCGCACCGTGAGTTTGCGCGTACCGGGCGGGCCGGCATATTCCCGGCACATCGAGCATCGAATCTGTGGCGCAGATGCCAATCCTTATCTGGCGGCTGCGGCGATTCTGGCTGGTATTCATCGCGGTATCCGCGAACAACTCGACCCTGGTGCGCCGGTGGAAGGCAACGGCTACGCCCAGCCTGCGAGACTGTTGCCGACAGACTGGCTGACCACCTTGCGATCGCTGGAAGGTTCGAGTTGGGCCAGGGAAGCCTTCGGCGGGGAATTCCTCGGTGTCTACCTGGCGGTGAAACGCGCCGAACATCGCCAATTCATGGGGGAGGTCGGTGAGCAGGACTGGCGCTGGTATTTGCATCAGGCTTGAGTCGAAGCTGTACCGGAGCTGAACCATTCTCAAATAATCTGGAAGTATCAGGCTGGTTTATAAGCCAACTAATTGTTGGCTTCTTTTTCACAAAAAATTGATGGTTGGCTATCTAAAATTAGAGCTGTCTCGGTAAATGAAATTTTCACATTTGCCGAAGACACTTTTTCAGGACCCGCCGAATCTCATGCTTAAGATTAAAGCCGTGCGCCCCGAATGGGTGACACTGATTGCCAGCGCATTTTTGTTAGTTGGCTTCAATTTTGTACTCTGGCAGCACCTGTTCGAAATCACCGCATCCGACGGCAAAGGCATCGTCATGCGCGTGGCCTTTGGGGTGATGATCTTCGCGGCCTTCAACATTGTGCTGACCCTGCTGGCATTCCGGCCGGTGCTCAAGCCGGTCCTGACCCTGCTGTTCATGATCAGTGCGGGCGTGGCGTATTTCATGAGCGAGTATGGTGTTCTGATCGACACCGGCATGTTGCGTAACTTCGCTGAAACCAATGCTACGGAAGTGCGCGACTTACTGTCGCCAAAGTTGATTGTTTTCATTGTGCTGCTCGGCGTTTTACCGTCTTGGCTGTTGTGGAAGACACCGGTTAATTATCGTCGCTGGCACCGTGAACTACTCAGTAAAGTTCTGGTGGCTTTTGCCTCGGCAGCGGTCATTGGTGGTGTTGCGCTGGTTAACTATCAAGGCCTGTCTTCGCTGTTTCGCAATCACCACGAGTTGCGCCTGATGGTGGTGCCAAGCAACTACATTGGTGCCTCGGCTGGTTTCTTGCGCGAGAAAGTAGCAACTGCACGGCAACCCTTTGTCAAAATCGGTGAAGATGCCCAGCGCAATCCCGCCTGGCAGACGCATGGGCGTAAATCCCTGACGGTTCTTGTCGTGGGTGAAAGTGCCCGGGCGGAGAACTTCGGCATCCTTGGCTATAGCCGTGACACCACGCCGAAACTGAGTAAGGAAGACGGCCTGATCGCCTTCACCGATGTGTATTCCTGCGGTACTGAAACCGCCGTATCGGTGCCTTGCATGTTCTCCAATATGGGGCGCAAGGACTACAACGCCAGCAAGGCAAAGAACGAAGAAGGCCTGCTGGATGTGCTCAAGCATGCGGGTATCGACGTGATCTGGCGTGACAACCAGTCAGGCTGCAAAGGTACATGCGATCGCGTCACCATTCAGGACGTCAGCAATCTGAAGGACCCGGCGCTGTGCGCCAACAGCGAATGCCGCGACGAAATCCTGCTGCAAGGACTGCAACATTTCATCGATACCCTGGACAAGGACACGGTATTGGTATTGCACCAGATGGGCAGCCACGGTCCGGAGTACTTCAAGCGTTATCCGAAAGAGTTCGAACGCTTCACCCCGGTTTGCGAGAGTAATGCCCTGAACAATTGCAGTCGCGAAAGTATCGTCAACGGCTACGACAACACGTTGGTATATACCGACCATGTGCTGTCGACCTTGATCGATCTGTTGCGCAGTAATCAGGAAAAAGTGGATACCGCGATGCTGTATCTGTCGGACCACGGCGAGTCCCTGGGTGAATACAACTTGTTCCTCCACGGCACGCCTTACATGCTGGCACCGGAGCAGCAAAAGCATGTAGCCATGTTTGCCTGGTTCTCCGACAGCTATAAAAAGTCGTTTGCGGTAGATACCCACTGCCTGCAACAGAGTCGTGAAAAACCCCTGAGCCAGGACAACCTGTTCCATTCGATGCTTGGGCTGCTGGAGGTCAACAGCAAGGTCTACAACCAGGATCTGGACATGTTTGCCGGATGTCGTGGTCCAGTGACCGACGGCGTGTTGGCCAAAGATTGAGTGCTCCGATTCTGTTTCACGCGGCGGCCGCTGACCTGCGGCCTGTAGAATTTTTATCAAGAGCCATTGCACATGTCCGCTCAGCCCCCATCCGCCATCGAGCTTGAGATCGCCCGGCGCTACGACCAGGAGCACGCGCGCGTCTGCCTTCAGCCGCAAGCGCCGGGTCTGGCCGGGCGTCTGGCGCTCTGGCGTGAGGAGCGACTGGTGCGCAAGGCACTCAAGGTCGCCGGCGAGCCGGGGCTGATCCTCGACGTGGCCTGCGGTGTGGGGCGTTTCTGGTCGGTGCTGGCCGAACATGCCAATCGGGTGATTCTCGCGACGGATCCGTCCCAAGACATCCTCGATCATTCCCGTACACATCACCCGCAGAGTTTGTTGAAGCGGGTCAAAACCTTTCAAAGCTCTGCGTTCTCGATTGGCTTGTCGGAGAACGCGGTTGACTGCATTTTTTGCATGCAACTGTTTCAGCACCTCACCAACCCGGAACATCGTCTGGCGATGCTTGGCGAGTTTTACCGGGTCAGTCGCGATACGGTGATTGTCGCGGTGCGCCTCGACGGTCTTTTCAAGGCCGCGCGCTCGGGTGTGGAAGGGCCGTTACCGAGCAAGACCGAGGTGGAAAGCGAATTCAGGCAGGCGGGTTTCCGTTTGCTCAGCCATCAGGACTTTTTCCCCGGTTGTGCGCGGATGCGGGTCTATGTGCTGGGTAAGACCAGCTAGCCCGACTTTGTAGGACTATTCTGTATGTCACGCAGTAATTTTCGCTAACGCTCTTGTTCAGTGGATGCGCGGAAATCGCCGGGGGCGATATATACTGCGCGCCATTCTTCAAGGGAGAGCCGTGTGGCCATCGATATTCACTGGATTCGCGACAACGATAGCCTCGGAAGGTTGTGCGCCGAGTGGCAACAGTTGCCATTCGTTGCCCTCGACACCGAATTCATGCGGGTCGACACCTTCTACCCAATCGCCGGCCTGCTGCAGATCGGTGATGGCGTTCGCGCCTATCTGATCGACCCGCTGACCATCGACAACTGGCAGCCATTGGCCGCGTTGCTGGAAAACCCGGCGGTGCTCAAAGTTGTCCACGCGTGCAGCGAAGACCTCGAAGTCCTGCTACGCCTGACCGGCAGCCTGCCGGCGCCCCTGTTCGATACGCAATTGGCTGCCGCTTACCTGAACCTCGGTTTTTCCATGGGTTATTCGCGGCTGGTGCAGGAAGTGCTCGGCATCGACCTGCCCAAGGGTGAAACCCGTTCCGACTGGCTGCAACGTCCGCTTTCCGAAACCCAGATCAGCTATGCCGCCGAAGATGCCGTGCATTTGGCTGAAGTCTTCGTAAAGCTGCGTCCAAAGCTGTCTGACGACAAATACGTCTGGGTTCTGGAAGACGGCGCTGAGCTGGTGGCCAACCTGCGCCGCGAGATCGACCCGTACGAGGTCTATCGTGACGCCAAGCTGGCCTGGAAGCTGTCGCGCGCTCAACTCGCCGTTTTGCGTGAGCTCTGCGCCTGGCGTGAAAAGGAAGCCCGGGTCCGCGACCTGCCGCGCAACCGGATTATCCGCGAGCATTCGTTGTGGCCGCTGGCGCGTACGCAACCGGATAACCTCGGCGCCCTGGCGAAAATCGAAGACATGCACCCGCGTACCGTGCGTCAGGACGGCGAGTTTCTGCTTGATCTGATCAAGCGCTCTGGCAGTGTGTCGCCTGATCAATGGCCGCCAGCCGTGCCGGAGCCGTTGCCGGTGGACGCTGCCGTTCTACTCAAGCAGATGAAAGCCATCGGCCAGGCCGAAGCCGAGCGCCTGAACATCGCGCCGGAACTGATGCTGCGCAAGAAAACCCTGGAAGCGCTGCTCAAGAGCGGCTTCCCCAATGGTCCCTACCAATTGCCTGATTCGCTGCGTGGCTGGCGCCGCGAATTGATGGGCCAGGCGCTGCTCGACAGCCTGGCCACCGCCGGAGAACAGCCTTGAAACGTATTTGTTCCATCTACCGCAGCTCGAAGAGAAACGAAATGTACCTGTATGTGCTCAAGAGCGATGCTCTGGAGCGCGTGCCGGATCCCCTGATGGCAGCCTTCGGCAAGGCCATCCACGCGTTCGACCTGGTTCTGAGCCCCGAGCGCAAACTGTCGCGCGAAGACATCACAGTCGTGCTGGAAAACCTCGAAAAACAGGGTTATCACCTGCAAATGCCGCCTGCCGAAGACGAGTACATCGAGCACTTGCCGGAAGAACTGTTGCGTCGCAACGATCCGATGTGAGCGGCAGACAGGCTCTGTTCAGAGTGGTTATGAAACACTGATTGATTTTAGCGATGGCAGCATCGACGGAGCACTGCTCCGTCGGCGGCCGTCTGCACCGTTTTTGAAAGGTTTGAAGCATGCGCGTCCTGATTGCTGAACACGACCACCCCGTGTACGCCCAACTGTTGCGCGAGGCGGCACCGGAACTGGAGGTGCTGACCAGCGGTGATTCCGCCGAACTGGCCAGCCAGGCCGCCGATTGTCCGGTGTGGCTCGGCCAGCCTGATTTGCTGGCGACCCTGTTACGCCAGGGCCATCAACCGCAATGGCTGCAATCGACCTGGGCCGGTATTACGCCGCTGCTGGCCGATGGCTTGCCGCGGCACTATCGGCTGACCCGTGCGGTCGGAATCTTCGGCCAGGTCATGGCCGAGTACGTGCTCACGTACATGCTCGGTCACGAACGTGAAGTGCTGGCGCGACTGGTCAGCCAGGTCGAGCGCAAATGGGATAGTCGCCATGGCCAGAGCCTGGCCGGGCGCAAGGTGCTGATCGTCGGCACCGGTGATATCGGTCAAAGTGTCGCGCAGTTCCTCGTGCCGTTCGGCGTCGAGTTGTATGGCGTTGCCAGCAGTGCGCGGGAGCAGGCACCGTTTATCGAAGTCGGTTCACTGGCGGATCTGCCGCGGCTGGTCGGTGAAGTCGATTACGTGGTCAATTTGCTGCCGAACACCGTGGAAACCCACGATATCTACGACGCGGCGTTGTTCAAGCAATTCAAGCCGACCGGGTTGTTCATCAACGCCGGGCGCGGTGTGGCGGTGGTCGATGCGGATCTGGTGGAAGCCTTGAAAGAAGGGCATCTGGCGGGCGCTGTGATCGACGTGTGCCGTCAGGAACCCTTGCCCCAGCGTCATCCGTTCTGGACGGCCTGGGGCCTGCTGCTGACCGGCCACAGCTCGGCACCGACTTCGCCGTCGATGATGGTGAAGCTGTTTGTCGAGAACCTGCGGGCGTATGAGGCGGGAGAGGCGTTGCGCGGGGAAGTGGATTTCGATCGCGGTTACTGATTCACCGCTGATTTTGCCTGGAGCATCAAACCTGTGGGAGCAAGCTCGCTCCCACAATGTTTTTTGCAGTGGCTTAGAGGGTGAAATCACCTTCAGCCGCCAACTCGCTCAATGGACGACGCGGGCTGGGTTCTTCGCGGGCTTGCAGGTAATCCGCCAGGCTCGCCTTGTCCCCCAGCTTGCCCACCGCGACGGCCGCGTGCAGGGCGTAGCCTTCAG
This sequence comes from Pseudomonas sp. GL_091, assembly GCF_057837725.1. Classification (NCBI taxonomy): domain Bacteria; kingdom Pseudomonadati; phylum Pseudomonadota; class Gammaproteobacteria; order Pseudomonadales; family Pseudomonadaceae; genus Pseudomonas; species Pseudomonas sp. GL_091. Next base: position 1,525,263 of record NZ_CM174451.1, read on the forward strand.
GAATGTTCAGCTCCTTGCGGGTCAGTTCCTGGTCGAAGCCGGCCATGCCGTGGGTGTGCCAGCCGCTCAGGCTCGCTTGCAAGGCCAGATGGCCCCAGGCGGAACCGGTGTCGAAGGTGTGCCACAGGGCCGGGGTTTCTTCGGTGGCGCCAGGCACGGCGAAGGTGGTTTTCGAAATCACGATCACCAGCGCCGAAGCATGTTGCGCCCAACTGCGGTTGAACTCGTTCAGCAGGCCCAGGTAACGCTCCCAGTTCGGCGTGTCGCGACGTGCGTAAAGAAAGCGCCAGGGTTGCGAGTTGTAGGCCGAGGGTGCCCAGCGGGCGGCTTCGAAAAAGCTCAGCAAGGTTTCCTCTGGGATCGTTTCGCCAGTGAAGGCGCGGGGCGACCAGCGATCGGTGAACTGAGGGTGAATGGCGTAATCGGCAACGCGTGGGTTGGCACTCATCAAGAGATTCCTTGCTACGTTTGAAAGTGGGAGCGACGTAAAACCCTACTTGGCAGCGCAAAAACTGACAAGCCCGTTCTACCGACAGTCGCCAATGCTTGGCCCGCGGAGCTTCGGGCACTAGACTGGCGGCCTTTTCACCACCTGATGTCGATGCTCGAACCATGGCCGCCAAAGTAGAACCGTTCTGGATACGCAAGACCCTCGATCAACTCGATCAGGAGGAATGGGAGTCGCTGTGCGACGGCTGTGGATTGTGCTGCCTGCAAAAGCTTGAAGACGAAGACGACAACAGCGTCTATTACACGCGTATCGCCTGCAAGTTGCTGGACCTGAAAACCTGCCAGTGCAAGGACTATCCCAACCGTCGTGACTCCGTGCCGGACTGTATCCAGCTCACGCCGGGCAAGGCCGACGAATTCAAATGGCTGCCACCGACCTGCGGCTATCGCCTGGTCAGCGAAGGCAAGGACCTGCCGTTGTGGCATCACCTGGTGTGCGGTGATCGCGATGCCGTTCATCACGAGCGGATTTCCCAGTCCGGGCGCATGCTCGCCGAAGGCAGCGTGCCGGAAGATGATTGGGAAGATCACCTGATTTTCCGCGCAGGCTGATGGCCTGAGGTTCAGCATTTCACGAAGGAGTGTGTATGGCTGTGGGATGGCGGCAGGCATGTGTCGCGGGATTACTGGCCATGAATTCGCCCGTATGGGCTGCGAACAAGGTCAATCTGGATTATCACGTGCGCCTGTTGCCCCAGAGCGATCAGGCCGAAGTGCGCCTGACGCTGGCCCAGGGGGCGGCGGTGCGCAGCCTGGATTTCGACCTCGGCGACGGCAGCCACTACAGCGATTTCAAGGCTGACGGCCAATGGCAACTGACCCCCGGCAAAGCGGCGCGCGGTGTGTGGCGTCCGACTGCTGACAAGGCCAGCCTGACCTACCGCGTGAACATCAACCACGGGCGTAAAAACGGCAGCTTCGACACGCGCATGACGCCAAACTGGGCGTTGATGCGCGGCGACTATCTGGTGCCTGCGGCCAAACTCGATCAGCTCGACGGCATCGAGCTGGTTGCACGCCTTGAGTTCGAACTTCCCGGTGGCTGGAAAAGCGTTGAAACCGCCTGGCCTCGGATAGGTCAGAACAAGTTTCGTATCGATAACCCTTCCCGACTGTTCGACCGGCCCACGGGCTGGATGCTCGCCGGCCAGTTGGGCAGCCGCCGTACTCGTCTGGGCGAGACCGAAGTCACCGTCGCTGCTCCGCTAGGGCAGGGTATGCGCCGCATGGATGTACTGACGCTGCTGACCTTCGTCTGGCCGCAAGTGCAGGCGCTGTATCCGCGACACCCGGGCAAACTGCTGATCGTCGGGGCCAATGATCCCATGTGGCGCGGCAGTCAGTCGGCGCACGAGTCGATCTACCTCAACAGTCACCTGCCGTTGGTCAGCGAAAGCGGTACCAGTTCCTTGGTCCGTGAGTTGGCCCAGATGTTCGGGCGTGTCAACGGCACCCAGCGCAGTGACTGGATCAGCGAAGGTTTTGCCGAGTATTACGCCATCGAACTGGTGCGCCGGGCCGGCGGCATAAGCGATGAACGCTACGAGAACCTGCACGGCAAACTGGTCAGGAGCAGCCAGAAAGTTACCACGCTGCGCGGTGAGCAGATCAGCCCGACGCAGGTGGCCAGGGCAGTGGTGTTGCTGCAGGAACTGGACCGCGAGATTCGCCTGAAAACCCACAACAAGCGGTCGCTGGACGACGTGTTGCGCGGGGCGATGCGGCTGGGGGATATCGATACCCAGGCGTTTGTTCAGCTCAGCGAGAGCGTGATCGGAGGTTCTCCAAAAGTGCTCAGTACCGAATTGATTCAGTAACCGCCATCGCGAGCAGGCTCGCTCCCACATTTGATCTGTGTCGTACACAAATCCCCTGTGGGAGCGAGCCTGCTCGCGATAGGTCTATCTGACTCACCAAACGGTCCGGATCAAACCCCGGCTTTCGGCGACTTCAAGGAATCATTGCCGGTAACGGTTGCGGTTTTGGTCGCCGCCTCGGCATTGGCCTTCAACTGGCTCAGCTCCTCACCCGCCCGCTGGATTTTCGCCCGCACGTTGTTCATGTCCTGACGGCCTTTCTCCAGCAGGCTTTTCGCCGAGCTGTGGCCGGTAATACCACGGGCCAGGGCCACGCCGCCGATGGCCGCCTGGACCAGGCCAAAGATGCCGCCACGCCGCAGCCCCTTGCCCACCATCACCACGCCGCCGGCCAGGGAGCCAATACGTTCCCATCCCTGCACGTTCTGCTCGGACGGGCTCTGGAACGGGGTGGATTCGATACGCTCGACGCGTTTGAGTTCGCTCATGGTCTGTCTCTCCAGGCTTCGGTGATCGATAGTCAAGCTGACAGCCTGGGCGGGCAGCTTGTTCAATCGGATGTGCGGCGATTCAGCGGAATTTTGGCCCGGAGCGGGTATTGAGCCCCTTGGACATGCGATCGTAGAGCACGACGTTGACCGTGGCGGCCAGGTTCATGCAACCGGTGGTCGGAATGTAGACCACGTCTTCGCACCAGTCGCGAATCTCTTTATCCAGCGATCCGTCTTCCGGGCCGAATATGTAGAGCGCGCGATCCGGGTGGGTGTATTCCGGCAACGGGCGGGCGCCCTCGACCAGCTCCACGGCGACGGGCACACAATTGAGGGGCAGGATTTTCTTCAGGTCGTCGATGCCGATCAGCGGGATGTCGTAGTGCACGCGCTTGGTATCGGTGACGAAGTCGGCGGCGCGCTCATAGCGCTTGCCGGTGTAGAACACCGACGCCACGCCGTAACAGCCAGCGGCGCGCATCACCGAACCGACGTTCTCCGGTGATTTGGGGTTATACAAACCAATGCAGCTGTACCGTTTGTCTGCCACGAGCGGGGTGCCTTTCGGGAAAAAAGCGCGATTATACGGGGATTGGGGCAGGGGTGCTCAGGTTGGAGATCTGTGGTGTCAGGGCTATTGCTATCGCGGGCAAGCCCGCTCCCACAGGTTCTCTGGTGAACACAAAATTTGTGAACGACTGAGACCATTGTGGGAGCGGGCTTGGTCCGGGCGGCGATCCGACGAAGAGGCCAGTTCAGGCACTGAAGATTATTAATCTTCCTTTTTCATCAACCCCGCCAATGCGGCAAACGGGTTGTGCGTGGCCTTGGCGATTTTCGGCGTGCTCAGCGAGCCTTCGTCGAAATACTGTTGGTCGGTATAACGCGAGTGCTCGTTATCGTGGCAGTACAGGCACAACAGCTCCCAGTTCGAGCCGTCCTGCGGGTTGTTGTCGTGGTTGTGGTCGCGGTGGTGCACGGTCAGTTCGCTCAGGCGCTTGCCGGAGAACTCACGGGCGCAGCGGCCACAGACGTGCGGGTACATCTTCAGGGCCTTGTCGCGGTAGCCCATTTCCTTGTCGCGCTGGTTGTCGGCGAGGATGCGATCCAGCTTCGAAGTGTTGGTCGGGGTGGACGAACTCATGGGTTCACCTTTGTAGAAAGACTAATGACGGTTATAGGGTGAAGTTTAGCCTAGCCCTTGAGCTTCTCGGCAATCCAGATGGTGTGGCGGGTGCCCTTGTTGCCGTGGGCGAAGACCTGCACTTCCTCGGCCTTGAAACCAGCCTTCTTCAGTTTGTCGGAAAATTGCCGGTCAGCGCTGGCCGACCAGACGGCCAGCACGCCTTTTGGTCTCAGGGCCTTGGCGCAGGCGCTCAGGCCGCCGGCAGAGTACAGCCAGCTGTTGGCTTTCTGGGTCAGGCCTTCGGGGCCGTTGTCGACGTCGAGCATGATCGCATCGAAACCCTGGGGTTCGGCTTGCAGGACTTTGGCCACGTCTTCCATGCGAATCACGGTTCGCGGGTCTTGAAGCGGGTTTCCGGCTTTCTCGCCGAGTGGCCCGCGATTCCATTCCACAACGCCAGGCACCAATTCAGCGACCACCACTTCGGCGCTCTTGCCCAGATGCTTGAGCGCCGAAGCGAGGGTGAAGCCCATGCCCAGGCCGCCGATGAGTACCCGCGAATTCGGCCGACCGGCGACCTTGCGACACGGGATCTCGGCCAGGGCATCTTCGGAACCGTGCATGCGCGTGTTCATCAATTGTCCGCCATCGCCACCCTGGATCTTGATGACGAAATCCTCGCCGTATTCGAACAGGCACAAGGCACCGCCGTTTTCAGGAATGGGGGTGGTGTCCAGCAGAACGAAACGTTTCATGGGGCTCACTTGAAGAAAATTGGCAGAACTCGGGAGGGCAAACAGACGCAGTTGGGAGTAGCCTGTTTATGACGACAAGGCCAACGGAGCCATTGATGAAGCGCACCATTCTAACGGTCATTGCCCTGGCCGCGCTCTCGATAACTGCAGTGCAGGCTCAACAGCTGCAATCGATTCCCGTCAGCCCCGCGCCGATGCCCGGCTCGCCCGGCACCGCGACGCCCACACCGTACCCGCAGATCAGCCCGGCGCCTTTGCCTAAAGTCGGCCCCGGCAGTAGCGGTCCGCCGTTGGTGCCGATTGAAATGCCGAGCCCGCCGACCAAGGATCAACCCGTTCCAGGAATCGAGCCCAATCCGCCGAAACCCAAGTCGCCGGGCGGCTAGACCTGCTGCGAGAGCAGTTGGCCGTCGGCCATGCGCAGGCGTTTTGAAAGGGATACGGCGAGGACGCGGATGATCTTGGCGGCGATTTTCGGTGCGTCGTTGAGCATCTTTTCCAGCGAATCCTTGCCCAGGTTGAGCAACTGGCAATTGCTTGCGGCCACGCAACTTGCCGAGCGTCGTTCGCCATCAAGCACGGCCATTTCGCCGAACGAGCGGCCGCTGCGCAACGTGGCGATGGTGACTCGTTGCCCGTCAGCGGTGGTTTTCTGCACCGCCACCTGACCGGTGTGGATGATGCACATGAAACTGCCCGCATCGCCCTCCTGGAAGATCTCCTCGCCCTGGGCAATGGTGCTGATACTGAAGTAGCCCGAAGCCGCGGCGAAGTCCGCCGGCAGCAGTTGATTGAACAGGCCGCAATCCATCAGCCAGTCGCGAATTTCGTTGTTCAGAAAGGTTGGTTCAGACATGTCGTCACGGTCTTTTTAGTGATTGTTGCTGACTTGAATTCACCGCAAATCCCCTGTGGGAGCGGGCTTGCTCGCGAAGGCGGTGTGTCAGTCAACATCTCTGCTGAATGTTACGGCCCCTTCGCGAGCAAGCCCGCTCCCACATGGGTTTTGTGTTGTATCGGCTAGCGGTGTGCGCAATTAAGACAGGCACACCGCGCCAGATTCCTCAGGCAATGCCCAAAACCTTGAACAAAAATGCATATTCGAGTGCTACGTCACGCAATCCCTGATATCGACCGCTCATCCCACCATGCCCGGCACCCAATTCAGTCTTGAGCAGCAGGGGATTGCTGTCGGTCTTGGTCGCGCGCAATTTCGCCACCCACTTGGCCGCTTCCCAATACTGCACGCGGCTGTCGTTGTAGCCGGCGATCACCAGGGTCGCCGGATAAGCTTGCGCGGTGACGTTTTCGTACGGAGCGTAGGCCTTGATCCGGTCATGGACGTCCGGTTCTTCAGGGTTGCCCCACTCGTCGTATTCCGTGACGGTCAATGGCAGGTCAGGGTCGAGCATGGTGTTGAGTACGTCGACGAACGGCACTTCGGCGATGGCGGCGCCAAACAGCTCTGGCCGTTGATTGAGCACCGCGCCGATCAGCAAGCCACCGGCGCTGCCGCCACTGATCGCCAACTGCGGTGCAGTGGTGAAGCCTTGGGCGATCAGGTGTTCGGCGCAGGCGATAAAGTCGCTGAAGGTGTTGTGCTTGTGTTCCTGCTTGCCCGCGCGATACCAGGCTTCCCCCAGTTCGCCGCCGCCACGCACGTGGGCAATGGCAAACGCCATGCCGCGATCCAGCAGGCTCAGGCGCGCATGGGAAAACCACGGGTCGAGGCTTTCGCCATAGGCGCCATAGCCGTAGAGGTACAGCGGCACGGGTTTGCCCAGGTCTGCGCGTTTGATCACCAGGCTGATGGGCACTTGCGTGCCGTCCGGCGCAGTGGCCCACAGGCGCTGGCTGACGTAGGCGTCGGCATCGAACGGGCCGAGTACCGGGGTTTGCTTGAGGACTTTCTGCTCGCCGGTCGCCAGTTCAAGCTGGCGGATTTGCGCCGGACGGTTCAACGCTTCGTAGCGCAGGCGAATCCGGTCGCTTTCGAACTCCAGGCTGTTTTGCACGTGCAGGCTATAGGCTGCGTCTGGCAGTTGCACGCGATAAGGCGCCAGGCCTTGTGGGTGAATTTCGATGACCGGCAAGCCGCCGACCCGCAGGCTGAGAGTCATGGCCCCGGTGTTCAGGCTGATGCCGTCGATCATTACCGTGTCGCTGTGAGGGATCAGGTTCTGCCAGTCGGCTTCGGTCGGCGCGGCGCCGGTATCGACAGCGGTGTACAAGGCGAAATTGATGCCGTCACGGTTGCTGCGAATGAACCAGGTCCATTGACCGTCGAGTACGCCGTGGTCGACGTCGTACTCATGCTCCTCGACCCGTGGCGCGATGCAGGTAAAGGCTTGCTGCGGCTGGTTGGCGTCGAGGACCCAGACTTCGCTGGTGGTCTTGCTACCCACGGACAGCAGCAATTGCTGCTCGGAGCTTGAACGGTAGCAATGCATGAAGAAGCGCCCGTCCGGCTCATGGAACACTTCTTCGGCCGCCGTGCCGTCCAGTCGATAGCGATACAGCTTGTGTGGACGATGGGTGTCGTCCAGTTCGCCAAAGAACAGCGTCAGGCTGTCGTTGGCCCATGTCATGCTGCCGTCGCAGTCCTGGAATTCCAGTTCGCTGACACGTCCGTCGGACAATTCCTTCACGAACAGCGTGTAAATCTCGTCGCCGCTGGAGTCGATGCTGTAGGCCAGGCGCTGGTGGTCCGGGCTGATGCTGAACGCACCCAGGGAAAAGAAACCGCCGTTGGCCAGTTCGTTGGGGTCCAGCAGCAGTTGTTCGCGGCTTTCGTCGAGGGTCAGGCTGTCATCGGCCGGGCGCGGGCAGCGGTAGTGGCGGGCGTACTCATCGCCCGCCGTGGTGCGGGTGTAATACAGATACGGTCCCCATGGCGAGGGCAGGGACAGATCGGTCTCGAGAATCCGCCCCTTGATCTCTTCGAACAGGGTTTCGCGCATTCCAGCCTGGTCGGCGGTTTGCGCTTCCTGATATCTGTTTTCGGCTTTCAGGTAGTCGAGCACTGCTTCTGTGTCGCGCTCTTGCAGCCAGGCATACGGGTCGGAGCCATCAGCCATGTGGGCAATCGGAGCGTCGTGAGTGTTGGCGGATAGGGGCATGAAGGGCTCTCGAACAGTGTACGGAATAGGGGCTGGTAACATGGATAGCACCCAACAGTCAGGCATTGATGCAGCCTGACGGGCGAAAAGCCGTTATCATAAGCGCCTCTTTGCCTGCCTTGCCATGGACACCATGACCGAGAACGACTATCTGATCGCTTGGGGCCTCTACGCCTTCGCCGCTTTGGGCTGCCTGTTGGTGTGGATGCGCTTGACCCGCTGGATGTGGCGTTGGCTACGCGAGCCGCTACGTCTGGCGATGGCCGTGCTGCTGTTCAGCCCGACCATCATCGACCCGGTGAAGGACAAAGTCGCACCGGCTGTCGCCATTACCGCGCTCGACCTGCTGTTCAAGGTCGGCAACAACGCCTGGCGGGCGATTTCCGATCTGTTCATGTACGGCATGATCGCGTTCGGCCTCTATTTGGTGCTGGTGGCGATCCGTTTCCCCATCGAACGCGCCTCCAACGCCCGCAAGGAACGTGAGGCTGCCACCAAAGCCGCCGTCCGTGCCGACGAGCCCGAGGACGATCAACCGTTCGGCGGTGCCGGCGATGATCGTTACGGTCGTCCTCCCGTGCCGAGCAATCCTCAGCGGATGCGAGTCGAACCCCGTCTGTAACCTTGCCCCTGCGATTGAGCGAGAGTCCGAGCATGTGTGAGTTATTGGGCATGAGCGCCAATGTCCCGACCGATATCGTGTTCAGCTTCACCGGGCTGATGCAGCGCGGCGGACGCACCGGCCCGCACCGCGATGGCTGGGGCATTGCCTTCTATGAAGGCCGTGGGCTGCGGCTGTTCCAGGACCCGGCGGCGAGCTGCGAGTCGGAAGTCGCGAACCTGGTGCAGCGCTATCCGATCAAGAGCGAAGTGGTGATCGGGCACATTCGTCAGGCCAACGTCGGCAAGGTCTGCCTGTCCAACACGCATCCGTTCGTTCGTGAGCTGTGGGGGCGCAACTGGTGTTTCGCCCATAACGGCCAGTTGGCGGACTTCCAGCCAGTGGCCAGTTTCTATCGCCCGGTCGGCGATACCGACAGCGAAGCGGCGTTCTGCGATTTGCTCAACCGTGTGCGTGCGGCGTTCCCCGATCCGGTCGAGGTCGAAGAGCTGCTGCCTGACCTGGTGGCAGCGTGCGCCGAATACCGCAGCAAAGGCGTGTTCAACTGCCTGCTCAGCGACGGCGACTGGTTGTTCTGCTATTGCTCGACCAAACTGGCGCAAATTACCCGTCGCGCACCGTTTGGCCCGGCGCGCTTGAAAGATGTCGACGTGATCGTCGACTTTCAGGCCGAAACCACACCGAACGATGTGGTGACCGTCATCGCCACCGAACCCCTGACCGAAAACGAAACCTGGACCCGTTACGAACCGGGTCAATGGAGCCTGTGGCGACGCGGCGAATGCGTCAGCCAGGGCCAGACCTCATAAGGATTCAACCCCCCATGTTGCTCAGTTATCTACGGCTGGTGTTGTTTGCGGCGGGCCTGTTGATCGGTGTCCAGGTGCCGGGCTTCATCAGCGATTACGCCAAGCGGGTCGAGGCGCATCTGATCGAGGCGCAAGCCGGGTTGAGCGGCTTTCAGAACACCGCCAATCAGTTCTTCAAGGGTGACATGCAGGCCCTGGTGGCCCACTACCGCGCGAGCGACGACCCGATCTTTCGCAGCGATGCCGACAGCCTGAGCAACCTGTTGACCCGTCAGGTGGCGCTGGACAAGCAATTCCAGGCGATGCAGGGCCCGTGGTACATCCGCTTCCTGCAAGTGGTTCTGGTCGCCGATCCGGACATCCGCAAGGAAACCTGGAATGGCTACAGCTACCAGATCCTGTTGACGCCCGAAGCGATGATCTGGGGCATGAGTGGTGCGTTGCTGCTGTCGTTCGGGATCGAGTGCCTGTTCCGTCTGATCGACTGGGTGGTGTTGGGCGGCAAGCGTCTGCGCCAGAGCCGGCCGATCGAAGAGCGGGATTTGCGCGGCTTGTAACACCGGCGAACGTCAAGGAGCCGGCAAGCCGGCTCCTTGCTTGATTACCAATCAATCGAATAGGTCATGCTCAAGGTACGGCCTTCGGCGTTGGGGAATGGCGCTCTGGCGTTGGCCTGGGCGAACAGGTTGACGTACGTGCGGTTGGTCAGGTTGTACACCCCGCCTTCCAGACGACCGACCGGCAAGTACACGGAGCCGAGCAGGTCCACCAGCGTATAGCCTTCGATGTCGCGCCCGTTGTTGTCCTTGGCGGCAGCGTCGTAACTGGCCAGGTGCATGCCTTGCAGACGCAGGGTGTAGTCGTCTTCGGCGTAGCCGACGAACAGCGTGGTTTTGGCCGGTGAAATGCGTGTCGCCGGCAGATCGATCCATTTCCCGTTCTGCTCGGTCTCGCCTTTGGCCCAGGCATAGGTGCCACCCACCGACCAGTGATCGGTCGCGAGGTAGGTCAGGCTGTTTTCGATGCCGCGAACCCGTTCCTTCTGGTTGATCAGACGCAAGACACGGCTATTGGCATCGTAGAACTGAGTCACGTCCGAGGTGTTTTCATAGACGGTGACGTCGGCCTGCCACCGGTCCCAGTCACCGCGCCAACCCAGCTCGTAGCTGTCGACCTTGATGGCCTGGGCGTTGAGGCTCTGGATGTCGAAGGTGCTGTTCACGTCACGCAAGAAGCGCTGGATGTCCGGCAGCGAAAACCCCTGGCTGTAATTGGCGAAGACGTCCTGATGTTCACTCAGGTGATAGACCGCGCCCAGGTTATAGAGCGTAGCGTCGTACTTGAGGGTGTCACCGGGCAGGATGGCGCGTACGCCGGTCTGGACGATCTGACCGTAAGCGATGCTGTCGGAGACCTCGCTTTCGATCCATTCGCGGCGCACACCGCCACGCAAGGTCCAGTCTCCGATGTCCCAGGACATCTGCCCGAACAGCGCCTTGGTGGTGGTTTCGATATCCGGGCCCATCTCGTAAGTGGTGCCAGTCTTGGTGTAGGTCAGCCCATTGAGGGTGTATTGGTCTCCGCGCTGGCGGGAGCGTTCGTGATCATAGTCGGCGCCCCAGACCAGGTTGCCCGTGGCGCTGCCGATGGCCGGCAACGGCGTGTCGATGGCCGCACGCAGGCCGTACACATCCTGCACGCTGTTGTTGTCGGCGATCCCGGCCTTGCCCCGCGACAGGTCCGGGAAGAACAGCGCGTCGGCCCGGCGCCAGTAGCTTTCCAGTTGCAGGCCCTGGCCGTAGAAGTCGTTGTCGGTGTAGTTGAGGTTGGCCGCCTGGTTATGGGTGTAGGGCTGGTCGTCGAGTTTCAGTCCTTTGACCGCCACGGCCTCTTGCAGGTTTTTCGGGTCTTTTGTGTAGCCAGTGTCCTGCTGGTCCTTGTAGTCCTGCAGCGACAGGCTGAGTTTTTTATCGGCATCCAGTTCGTAACCGAAACGACCTTGCAGGTCATAGGTGTCGGTGTCCATGTTGCTGCCCTGGGATGTGTCCTGAGGGATGCGATTGCCGTTGCCGTCGTACTGATCGTTGCGCTGGGTCAGGTCGGCGGAGACGTACCAGTCCAGGGCATCCTTGCGCCCGGTCGCACTCTGAAAGGCCTCGTAGGCGAAACCCTTGCTGTTGAGGTTGTTGCCGGTGGTCAGGCCCAGTTTGCTGCTGTAGGCAAGGTCCTGACCCTGGTTGCGCTTGGTGATGATGTTGATGATGCCGCCCGAAGCGCCGGCGCCATAAATGCTGCTGGCGCCGGAAACCACCTCGATGCGTTCGATACTGGCCGGCGCGATGCTGTTGAGTTGGCGGAAGTTGTCCCGCGTGGCGTTCTGCGACACGCCGTCGATCAACACCAGCATGTTGCGCCCGCGCAGGGTCTGGCCGAAGTTGCTCATCCCGCCGCTGGACGGCGCCAGGCCGGGAACCAGTTGCCCCAGAATGTCGGAGACCCGACGCCCGGCGCCACTCTGTTGGCGGATCTGCTGTTCGTCGATTACCTGTACCGAGCCTGGAATCGAGGCAATGGTTGCTTCGCTGCGCGTCGCGGAAACGACGGTGGCCTGCATGTTCAATGTACCGGGTTGCTGGTCGGTGTCCTCGGCCCAGGCCTGGGCGCTGACGGAGCCGAGCAACGGAATCAACAGGGAAAGTTTGGTTCGGGTCATGAGTTGGTCTTTTTTTTAGTCGTGATAAGTGTGGGTAGATAAGATTGCGGGGTCAGGCGTGGAGGTGAATGAGCGCACCCAACGGATCCCGACGGCGGCCAGTGCGTAGGTCAACGCCACCAGCCAGAAACTGTGGGCCAGGCCGACCAGCCCCATGCCGATCCCGCCGAGGACGGCACCGAGCAGAGCGCCAGCCTTGGCCGCGCTGTTGCCCAGGCCGAGGGCAAAACCCTGTTGGCTTGAAGACACGGTGTTGGCGATCAGCGCATAGGCGACGGGGAGCAGTGCGCCTTGCCAGATGCCCCAGACCAACCGGCTGACGAGAAAACCCAGCCATTCGTTAGCCAGTGCCGTGGCCGCGAGCGTCAGGGCGCAGAGCCAGGCAACGCCTTCGATGACACGCAAGGTGTAAGCCGGCTGCCAGCGGTCGAACAGACGCCCCCACAGCGGGGCGGAGATGGCCAGGGTCGCTGCACTCGCCGCGTAAGTAGCGCCGATCAGCCAGCCCGGTGCGTGCAGAATGTCGGCGACGTACAGCGCGTAGAAGGGTTGCGGCATCATCTTCGCGGCTTGAATCAACACGATCACCAACAGGATTCCACTGAGCCAGCCTTTAGGCAGGGCCACAGGCGCAACCGGTTTCTTCGTCGAGGCTCGCGTCTTGTCGGCCGGCAGGAAAAAGCTCCCCAGTGCACACAGCAGGCAAATCGCCGACGCGCCATAACAGAGCAGGGCAAACCCCGAGATGTCCATCAGCCAGCCACCCAGTACCGGGCCGATCAACGAGCCGACGGCGGTTGCCGATTGCAGACGGGCCAGGGTGTGACCGCGCCGGGAACTGTCGCAGCAGGCCAGGGCATAGGCTTGCGCGGCGGCGAGAAATCCGGCCAATGCGCCTTGCATCACGCGAATGCCCACCAGCAGCCATGGGTCGAGGGTAATCGCCGCCAGCCCTTGGCACAGCGCAAGTGCCAGCAACGCCCGAACGATCATCGGCTTGTGCCCGGTGCGATCACCCAACCGTCCCCACGCGGGCGTCAGCAGCATGGCCGCCAGCATCGGGCCGGCATACACCAGCGCCGATAGCAGCGCGGTGTAGCCAGCACCCTCTGGCCCAAGCAGATGCTGGATCTGCAAGGGCCAGAACGGACCGCTCATTTCCATGGCACCCATGGAGACAAACTGGATGACGATCAGCAGTCGCAACGCACGACCATCAGCGAGCATCGGCGTTGGTTCGCAGCGGATTACTCAGGCGTCCGACGATGTCGGCGTGGCTGTCGTGCAAGCGCATGCGCATGAACGATTTGGCCGGCCAATCCTGTTCCAGCAGGGCCTGGCGTTCGCTTTCCCAGCGTGCCGGTTCGACGTGCTCGCGCACGCTCTCGAAGCACTGTTCGACGTGCGTAGCCAAACGCTCCCAAAGGCTATTTTCCGGCACATTCCAGTGGCGGGCGCAGAGCAACGTCAACTCACCGAGGTGGCACATGAACGTGGTGTGCAGGAGCTTGTCGCGGACAAAACCGGCGTCGTCGTACAGGGTCATTTCCGGATCGTGCAGCTGGATATCCAGACCCTTGGCGTGCAGGGTTTTGCGATCAATGCGAATGTCGCCGAAGTCACGCAGCAGCAGCCGATTCAACTGCCCGTCAGCGCCCATCACCATGAAGCTGTTTTGCTGGTGCGCTTCGAACGCCACGCCATACATCAGGTAGATACCCAGCAGGCTCGGGACGGCAATCGACAGGTAGTCATCGAAGAACGCCAGCATGGCCTCGCTGTCGTCACGGCCCTGAGCCAGTTGCACCCAGTCACGCAGCAATGGTTGTTCGAATTCGTTGACGGCGAACAGGCTGCCGACCGGCACGGCCAGTTCGCCTTCTTGCAGCAGGGTCAGCGGGTTGTCGCGGTACAGCACGGCGGCATGCCGGGACCGTTCGTCATTGGCCGGTTGTGGCGCGTAGTGCACGCCGATGCGCTCTGGCACGATGTTCAGCAGGCGCTGAATCTGCGGTTCATGATCGAGAATCTGCAGTATCAGTTGACTGATGCGCGGTCCCATCCGGGCCGAGCGCGGTGACACGGTGCGCTGCACGCTGGTCAGGCGCAAGGCCACCGGCAGTTTGACCATCGGCGCAACGCGGCTGGCCTCTGGTACGACCGTGCGGAAAGACATGGTCGGGTGGCCAGTGAAGGCAACGATGTCGGTGACGATCAGCAGATTGTCGGCGATTTCGTTGGTGAACAAATTGGGCAGTTCTTCATTGGCTTGCCATGGGTGCGACGGTAGCGGGAGGTAGTCCGCTGCCTCCAGGCTCCGTTGCTGCAAATGGTGCTGCAGTTGTTCGGCGGCCTGCGGGAAGTGGCCCTGCCACCAGTCCCAGTAATCGGCTGTGCCGGCCAGCGACTCGACGTGTGCGTACTGACGGTGCAGGGCGCACAACACAATCGGAAAACTCGCTTCGAATTCCGGCGAGAAAGCGATGACCTGCGCAGCGCTCAAGCCCAGTTTGGTCTTGTAGTTCGGATGCCAGGGGTGGCCGAGCGTGCCCCACTGTTCGAGCAGTGACGTCGGGTTCTGGTGGTCGGGGCTGGCTTTGAGCCAGGCAAGCAGATTGTCGTCGTGCTCGGTGTCGATCTGCTCTCTCAGGCGCTCGGTCCATCCATGGTGGAACGCCAGGCACAGGGTGTCGTTGCTGTAGCTATCGTCCAGCTCGCGGGCCAGACGTTCCAGTACCTGCGGGGAGGCGGGCGGGTTGAGCTGAGTGCTGAGGAGAGCGAGCAGTTCGCTGGGCAACTGGATTTTGTGGGGCAGGCGGTCGGGGGTGTGCAGGACGATGCTGCCGCGAACGTCCCAGCTGTTCATTCTTCCGCCCGACAGGTGATCGAAGCAAAGCTGCGCACCGTCGCCAAGTGGCAGCCAGCAACGACTGTTGTTGTCGTATTCGCAGGCGTCGGGGTTAATCAGACCTTCGCGAAACAGCGCCTGGATCAAGCGTTGGAAGCAGCGCTGGGCGGCGGGCTCCAGGGCATTGCTCAAATGGTCGAGGGTGATGCGGTGGGACTGGAAGGCCGGAGTGCCGAGGGCTTCGCTCCAGTTTGAGAGCAATTGCTGCTGTTTTTGCGTGTAAGCGCGCATCGAGTCCGACTCCTTCTGGACAGTGGTTTAGCTGAATGCGCGCAGAGAATACATTTTTCAAATTATAATGCAAATGATAGTAATTCCTACTTGTAGTATGGAGAACTCCTTTTCAGAGTCTGGTCAGGGGTTTGCTCAATACCATGTAGCGCTCACCCACCTTCCGCGCATACTCCTCCAACACCTGCTGACACAACGCCACAATCTCCTCGACCCACTCAACGCCCACCCGCCACGACACCACCACCTGCAAGTTCGGTGGTCGTTGATCGATGTCCAGCAAGGTCAATTCACCGCGCGCCAGTTCCTCGGCCACCAGCACCGGCGGCAATGCGCCGATGCCAAAGCCGTCGCGCAGCAGCCGGGTAATCGCCGACACCGAGTTCACGCAGTTCAGACGTGGCGCCGTCACGCCATTGGCCTGCATCAGCGCCAGCACTTCCTGATGCGGGTGAGAGTTTTTCGAGTAGGTAATGATCCGCTCTTTCGCCAGATCGGCGACGCCTGAATACTCACGGTTGTACAGGGAATTGCTGGCGACAATCCAGCCCATGGGGTGGCTGGCCAGTTCCAGGCTGCGCACGCTTTCCTGGCGTAGCAGGTCGGTTTGCAGGATCACGTCGAGAAAGCCTTTTTGCAGCTGATCGCAGAGGTTGAGCGAGGTATCGGCCACCAGTTCGATTTCCACCAGCGGGTAGTGATCGGTCATCTGCGCCACCAACGGGCTGAGCCAGGTGTGGATTACCGTGTCCATCACGCCGATGCGCACCCGTCCGGCCTTGCTCGAACGGGTCTCGATCGACTGCTTGAGTGCCTGCATGGTGTCCATCATCTGCTCGGCGTAATCGAGCACTTTCAGGCCTTCGGGCGTCAGGCTCACGCCGCGCGAATCGCGCAGAAACAGCTTTACCCCCAGCTCGCCCTCAAGCACTGCGATGCGGCTGGAAATCGAAGCCTGGGTGGTGAAGAGCTTGTCGGCGGTCAGGCGAAAACTCTTGAGTCGGGCGACCCAGACGAAGGTCTCGAGAAACTTCAGGTTCATGGGATAAAGATTTCTTATGTCTAAGGCGGGTTTTTATTAGTTGGACGCAGCAGGGGCGCGCGTCCAAAAATCGACGCATCCGGTTCCCACGATAGGCGTCGTCGGGGCTCAGAACAATACCAATAAAATCAGCGCGGAGATTTGCCATGAGTGCGCCCGACACCACCGCCATTCCGAAATCCTCGGCCCGCCCGGGACCCTTCGACTGGTATCGCAATATCAATCAGCAGGAACGCCGCACCTTCTGGAGCTGCAAGATCGGCTATGGCCTGGACGGCATGGACACCCAGATGCTCAGCTTCGTGGTGCCGACCCTGATTGCCATGTGGGGCATCACCACCGGCCAGGCCGGGCTGATTCACACCAGCACGCTGATCGCTTCGGCCATCGGTGGCTGGGTGGCGGGGATTCTCTCCGACCGCATTGGTCGTGTGCGCACCTTGCAACTGACCGTGCTGTGGTTTGCCTTCTTCACCTTCCTCTGCGGCTTTGCCCAGAGCTACGAGCAACTGCTGATTGCCCGCACGTTGATGGGCTTCGGTTTCGGCGGCGAGTGGACGGCCGGCGCGGTGCTGATGGGCGAGGTGATTCGTGCCCAGGACCGTGGCAAGGCAGTGGGTATGGTGCAATCCGGCTGGGCGCTGGGTTGGGGGCTGACCGCGATTCTGTATGCGCTGCTGTTCTCGGTATTGCCACCGGAAGACGCCTGGCGCGCGCTGTTCATCCTCGGCATCGTGCCGGCGATTTTCGTGATATTCGTCCGCCGTCTGGTCAAGGACCCGGAAATCTATCGTGAAGCCAAAGCCAAACAGGAGCCGAGCAACCCGTCGAAGTTCTACGAGATCTTCGCCCCCGACATGCTCTTCACCACGATTCGCGCTTCGTTGCTGACCACCGGCGCGCTGGGCGGCTACTACGCGATCACGTCCTGGCTGCCGACTTTTCTGAAAAACGAGCGCGGTTTGAGCGTACTCGGCACCGGCGGTTATCTGGCGATGGTGATCATCGGGTCCTACGTCGGTTACGTCATCAGCGCTTATTTGACTGACATCCTCGGACGTAAAAAGAACTTCATCCTGTTCGCCGTGGGCTCGTTCACCATTGTGTTGCTGTACACCCAACTACAGGTCAGCAACGGCGTGATGCTGTGGCTGGGCTTTCCGCTGGGCTTCTTCGCCTCGGGGATTTTCAGTGGCATGGGCGCATTCCTGACCGAGTTGTTCCCTACACGCATTCGCGGTTCGGGCCAGGGTTTTTGCTACAACATCGGCCGGGCGCTGGCGGCGTTGTTCCCGCTGCTGATCGGCCTGCTCAGCCAGACCGTGCCGCTGAGTGTAGGCATCGGTGCCTTTGCGGCGGTTTCCTACGGCGTGGTGATCCTCGCGGCCCTGAGCCTGCCGGAAACCCGTGGCAAGCAACTCGACGCCCAGTAACTGATAACCTGCGGGCCTGTCTCACAGATATGTCCCGCAGCTAAAAAGAATAAAGCCTACAGGAGTGTTCAGCGTGAGCCGCCTGCTATTGAACTGCGACATCGGCGAGAGTTTCGGCAGCTGGACCATGGGTCTGGACGCGGAAATCATGCCCTTCATCGATTGCGCCAACATCGCCTGCGGTTTTCACGCCGGCGACCCGAGCATCATGCGCAAGACCGTCAGCCTGGCCCTCGGCCACGGTGTGCAAGTTGGTGCGCATCCGGCCTATCAGGACCTGGTGGGGTTCGGCCGTCGCTCCATGGCCTATGCCACCCAGGAACTTCAAGACATCCTGCATTACCAGATCGGCGCCCTCGACGGCATCTGCCGGGCCCAGGGCGGGCGGGTCAGCTACGTCAAACCCCATGGCGCGATGTACAACGACATGATGGCCAACCCGGCGCAACTGCGCGCCGTGCTGCAAGCGGTAGCGTCCTATGACCGCAACCTGCCGTTGATGTTGATGGCCACCCGCGACAACAGTGCCGCCCAACAACTGGGCGATGAATACGGCGTGACGCTGTGGTTCGAAGCCTTCGCCGACCGTGCTTATGACAGCGCCGGCAGGCTGGTGTCGCGACAATTGCCGGGAGCGGTGCATCACGACCCGGAAAAAATCATCGAGCAGGCGCTGACCATCGCCCGTGGCGATCCGCTCACCGCCAGTGACGGCAGTGCCCTGCATTTGCAGGCCAACACCCTCTGCGTGCACGGCGACAACGCCAGTTCGGTCGCTGCTGTGCAACGCATCCGTGAAGCCTTGAACCGGCAGAGCGCGTCATGAAGCTGCGGGTGGAAGTGGTGGCGCTGGATTGCCTGATGGTGCGCCTGTTCGATGAAATTGCCGAAACCAACATGCCGTGGATGCTGGCGGCCAGTGAAAGTCTGCGCACGGCATTCGCCGGGCATCTGATCGATCTGGTGCCGTCCTACACCACCTTGATGGTGCATTACGACTTGACCGCGCTGAGTCCCGTCCAGGCCCGGGAGTTGATTGCCCAGGCACTGATCGATCTGTCGCCCAATGCGCGTACGCGCGGCACCTGTCATGTGTTGCCGGTGTGGTACGACTTGAGCGTCGGTCCGGAGCTGAGCCTGTTGTCGCAGCGCAGCGGATTGGCGGTGGAGGAGGTGATCCGTCGTCACTGCGAGCGTGAATATCAGGTGTTCGCCCTGGGTTTTGCACCGGGCTTCGCCTTCATGGGGCTGGTAGAAGAGGTGCTCGCCGCGCCGCGTCTGAACACGCCACGCAAGAAAGTCGCGGCCGGCAGTGTCGGTATCGCCGAACGGCAGACGGCGGCCTACCCGGTGGTGTCGCCGGGGGGCTGGAACCTGATTGGCCGCACGCCGGCCAAATTGTTCGATCGCCACCGTGACGGCTACAGCCTGATGCAACCCGGTGACACCGTACGGTTCGAAGCGGTCGGCCATGCCGAATTCATTAACCTGGGCGGTGACGATACGCCACTGGAGGCCCAAGCATGAGCCGTCTGATGATTGAAGCGAGTACGCCGCTGTGCCTGTTGCAGGATGCCGGTCGATTCGGCGTACGGCATCTGGGCGTGACCCAGGGCGGAGCCGCCGATTGGCGTTCGATGGCTTGGGCCAACTGGCTGTTGGGCAACGGGCTGGATGCGCCGGTAATCGAAATCACCCTCGGCGGATTCACCGTCGTTGCCGAGGATGATTGCGTGCTGGCCTTGGCCGGAGCGGATCTTGGTGCGCAGGTGGACGGCGAAGCGCTGGCGCCATGGCGCAGTTTCAGGCTGCACAAAGGCCAGCGTCTGCAATTCCCCCGGCCGTTGCTCGGTGCCCGGGCCTATCTGGCGGCGCCGGGTGGGTTTGATGCACCGAAAGTGCTGGGCAGCAGCGCGACGGTGGTCCGCGAGGAACTTGGTGGCCTGGACGGAATGGGCCATGCGCTGGGTAAAGGCGCGTCATTGAGCTACTCGGGGAACTCGCTGGTATTGCTGCGGGAGTTGCCGAACGAATACGTGCCGGATTTCACCGGCGAGCCATTGCTGGATCTGGTGCTTGGTGCGCAGATCGGCGAGTTCAGCGGGCAGAGCCTGTTCGATGCGTTCAACAGCGTGTGGAGCCTCGACAGCCGAGCCGACCGGATGGGCATTCGCCTGTTGGGTACGGCGCTGCAGTACCAGGGCAAACCGATGATTTCCGAAGGTATCCCGTTGGGTGCGGTCCAGGTGCCGCCCGACGGGCAGCCGATTGTGTTGCTCAATGATCGGCAGACCATTGGTGGTTATCCGCGATTGGGAGCGTTGACGCCGTTGGCGTTGGCGCGATTGGCGCAGTGCTTGCCGGGGGCGCGGGTGCGGTTGCGGCCGGTGGTGCAGGATGTCGCCCATCGCGAACAAATCGAGTATTTGCAGCGCTTCAAGCGCAGCTGAAAGCTTCGCGAGCAGGCTCGCTCCCACAGGGTCTTATGTACAGCAAAGATCCAATGTGGGAGCGAGCCTGCTCGCGATGGCGCCAGACCAGACAAAAAGTTATTTGGATAGAAACCGCATCCCTTCCTCCAGCCCACGAAGAGTCAGCGGATACATCTGGTCCTCGATTAAATCCCGCACAATGTTGGTCGAAGAGGTATAGCCCCAGGTGTCCTTCGGATACGGGTTGATCCAGATGAGCTTCTTGTACTTCTCCTTGAATCGCTGCATCCACACGTAACCGGCTTCTTCGTTCCAATGCTCGACGCTGCCGCCCGCCTGGGTGATTTCATACGGCGCCATCGCGGCGTCGCCGATGAAGATCACTTTGTAGTCGGCGCCGTACTTGTGCAGCAGATCCATGGTCGATGTGCGCTCGGAGGTGCGGCGCATGTTGTTCTTCCACACCGATTCATAAATGAAGTTGTGGAAGTAGAAGTACTCCAGATGCTTGAACTCGGTCTTGCAGGCCGAGAACAGCTCCTCGCAAATCTTCACATGGGCGTCCATCGAGCCGCCGATGTCGAACAGCAGCAACAGCTTGACGGTGTTGCGCCGCTCCGGCCGCATCTGGATGTTCAGCAGGCCGGCATCCTTGGCGGTGTGGTCGATGGTGCCATCGATGTCCAGTTCCTCTGCTGCCCCCTGACGGGCGAACTTGCGCAGGCGGCGCAGGGCGACCTTGATATTACGGGTGCCCAGTTCGACCGAATCGTCGAGGTTCTTGTATTCGCGCTGGTCCCAGACCTTGGCCGCCTTGCCCTGGCGCTTGCCGGCGTCGCCGACCCGAATACCCTCCGGGTTGAAACCGCCGGAACCGAACGGGCTGGTACCACCGGTGCCAATCCACTTGTTGCCACCGGCGTGGCGTTCCTTCTGTTCTTCGAGGCGTTTCTTGAACTCTTCGATCAACTTGTCCAGGCCACCGAGGGACTGGATCGCCGCCCGCTCTTCGTCGGTCAGCGAGCGTTCGAACTCTTTGCGCAGCCAGTCTTCGGGGATCAATGCCTGAAGATGATCGTCGAGCTTTTCCAGGCCATTGAAGTAGGCACCGAACGCTCGGTCGAACTTGTCGAAATGCTTTTCATCCTTCACCAGGATCGTCCGGGACAGGTAATAGAACTCGTCCATGTCGGCGAAGGTCACGCGCTGTTTCAGCGCGTTGATCAGGTCCAGCAGCTCTCGTACCGAGACCGGCACCTTGGCTGCGCGCATTTCATTGAACAGGTTGAGCAGCATTGCATCAGCCTCTTAGCGGGTACCGCGACGGCTCATGAACGCCAGACGCTCCAGCAGTTGCACGTCCTGTTCGTTTTTCACCAGCGCACCGGCCAGCGGCGGGATGGCCTTGGTCGGATCGCGCTCGCGCAGCACTGCTTCGCCGATGTTGTCGGCCATCAGCAGCTTCAGCCAGTCCACCAGCTCGGAGGTTGAAGGCTTCTTCTTCAAGCCCGGTACCTTGCGCACGTCGAAGAACACGTCCAGCGCTTCGCTGACCAGGTCTTTCTTGATGTCGGGGTAATGCACGTCGACGATCCGCTGCATCGTGACGCGATCCGGAAAGGCGATGTAGTGGAAGAAGCAGCGGCGCAGGAAAGCGTCCGGCAGCTCTTTCTCGTTGTTGGAGGTAATGATGATGATCGGGCGCTTTTTGGCCTTGATGGTCTCGTCGATCTC
The DNA here is from genome assembly GCF_057837725.1 of Pseudomonas sp. GL_091. Lineage (NCBI taxonomy): Bacteria > Pseudomonadati > Pseudomonadota > Gammaproteobacteria > Pseudomonadales > Pseudomonadaceae > Pseudomonas > Pseudomonas sp. GL_091. Next base: position 1,547,005 of record NZ_CM174451.1, read on the forward strand.
GTAGACGTAGAACTCCATCTTGTCGAGTTCCTGCAACAGGTCGTTGGGGAATTCGATGTCGGCCTTGTCGATTTCGTCGATCAGCAGGATCACCCGCTCTTCGGACTCGAAGGCTTCCCAGAGCTTGCCCTTTTTCAGGTAGTTGCGAACGTCGTGAACCTTTTCCGTGCCGAGCTGCGAATCGCGCAGGCGGCTGACCGCGTCGTACTCGTACAGGCCTTGATGGGCCTTGGTGGTGGACTTGATGTGCCAGGTGATCAGCTTGGCGCCAAAGGATTCGGCCAGTTGCTCGGCGAGCATGGTCTTGCCGGTGCCCGGTTCGCCCTTGACCAGCAACGGCCGCTCCAGGGTGATGGCGGCGTTGACCGCCAGCTTCAGGTCATCGGTGGCGACGTAGGCCTGGGTGCCTTCGAACTTCATCTGCTAATCCTCGAACGGTAACGCCGACCTGTACGAGGCAGGGCGGGGGGCAATAAAAGAGTCAGCCCCGACTATAACGCGGTGCCCGGTCGACTGTGAACGTAGACGGCTTATTCAGTCTCTGAATGGGGCGTCACATCTTGACTCAGTCTCGGCTGCTGGCCAGTATTGAGCTATCGCCATTTTGGCGATAGCTTGCCGGGCATGTCTACTAAATATCGATTTCGCGACACATACCGCATTCAATTGCGCGAGAAGGATCATCCGCCGCCTCATGTCCACCTGACCGGTGGCGGCCTGGACGTCATGCTCAGCCTGGAAACCGTCGAGGTGATGGTAGGCAGGGCTCCGCCCCTGATCATCAGGGAAGCACTGGATTGGGTCAGGGCCCATCAGGCGCAACTGCTCGAGGACTGGAAACGATGTTACCCATGAAACGACCACGACTGCTGGCCGTACAGGCACTACCGGAGTACCGCCTGGCGTTGACCTTTATTGACGGCCAGCAACTGACTCTCGACGTGAGCCGGGATTTGCTGGCCTTTCCAGGCTTGCAACCATTGCAGGGGCGCGCTTTCGATGGCGCGGCTCTGGGTGATGATGGCTGGTGCGTCGAGTGGTCCGAGCAGGACATCCAGATTGGTGCAGACACGTTGTTCCTGGATGCGATCGCACAAAATGCCTCCGACGAAAATACCCGGATCTTCATCGACTGGCGCGCTCGTACCGGGCTGTCACTCACGCAGGCCGCCGAGGCGCTGGGGGTCAGTACCCGCAGCATCAGTCGTTACAGCGGTGGCCGGGAAACGGTGCCCCGGTCTTTGGCATTGGCCTGCCTGGGTTGGGACTACTTGCAGTTGCAAGCGAACGCTCCACGGGCGGCCGAAGAAACAGGCCGCTACACCGTCACTCGTAAAAGTTAACCGGCTTGCGGCTTGGCAAGGCGATGTGTGGAGTTATCAGCAGCACAATCAGGCCGATGAGGGTCCGCAGGGGCCAACTGTATCGACGTTTCATGGTGGCAAATCTCTGACGATCCAAAGCCATTGCCTGCACTGATAAGCGGGCGTTCGACCCGACTGGACGTCTGCGGGCAAGAGGGCTTACCTTGATGCCCTATTTCAATGCTGTCGTTAAGGACCCAGCCATGAGCCGCATTTTCGCTGACAACGCCCACTCCATCGGCAACACGCCGCTGGTGCAGATCAATCGCATTGCGCCGCGTGGTGTGACCATCCTGGCCAAGATCGAAGGGCGCAACCCCGGTTACTCGGTCAAGTGCCGGATCGGCGCGAATATGATCTGGGATGCCGAGGGCAGCGGCAAACTCAAGCCGGGCATGACCATCGTTGAACCCACCTCCGGCAATACTGGCATCGGCCTGGCCTTCGTGGCCGCCGCCCGTGGCTACAAACTGATGCTGACCATGCCGGCGTCCATGAGTATCGAACGCCGCAAGGTGCTCAAGGCACTGGGTGCCGAGCTGGTGTTGACCGAGCCGGCCAAAGGCATGAAAGGCGCCATTGAGAAAGCTGGTGAAATCGTTGCCGGCGACCCGTCGAAGTACTTCATGCCGGCGCAATTCGACAACCCGGCCAACCCGGCCATCCACGAAAAAACCACCGGCCCGGAAATCTGGAACGATACCGACGGCGCGGTCGACGTGCTGGTGGCAGGCGTCGGAACCGGTGGAACCATCACCGGGGTTTCACGGTATATCAAGAATACCCAGGGCAAGCCGATACTCTCGGTAGCAGTGGAACCGGCGGTGTCGCCGGTGATCACCCAGGCCCTGGCCGGTGAAGAAATCAAGCCGAGCCCGCACAAGATCCAGGGCATCGGTGCCGGTTTTGTACCGAAGAATCTCGATTTGTCGATCGTCGATCGGGTGGAGTTGGTCAGTGACGAAGAGTCCAAGGCCATGGCCTTGCGCTTGATGCAGGAAGAAGGAATTTTGTGCGGGATTTCCTGCGGCGCCGCCATGGCAGTGGCCGTTCGGCTGGCGGAGACCCCGGAAATGCAGGGCAAGACCATCGTCGTGATCCTGCCGGACTCCGGTGAACGCTATCTGTCTAGCATGCTGTTCAGTGATCTGTTTACCGAACAGGAGAATCAGCAGTAAGCATTAAACCATTGGCGGATCGTGGCTGGCGGTGATGGTTGAGGCGTTGTCGCGGGTTGCGATCTATTGATCTGGTCTGGTTGATGATGGATTTGCATCAGCCAGCGTTCAGGCGCCTTATGTTAAGAAATATTTTGTTGCATATTCATTAACATTGAATGTTAAAAAGTGCAGGTTTTTCACCGGGTCGGTAGTGTTTATCATGCTGGCAGCCATGTCGGGCAATGGACTTGGCGCAGTGTCGTTTATCTTCAAAGGAGTTGTTGATGACCTTATCGTTTGCCGCGAAGGCCTCGTTGTTGCTGCTGTTTCTCGGCAGCACCCTCTATGTGCATTTACGTGGTAAGGCGCGCTTGCCGGTTTTGCGCCAGTTCGTGAACCATTCGGCACTGTTCGCACCCTATAACGCCTTGATGTACCTGTTTTCCGGTGTGCCTTCGAAACCGTATCTGGATCGCAGCAAGTTCCCGGAACTGGATGTGCTCAAGGACAACTGGGAGGTGATTCGCGACGAAGCGATGCACTTGTTCGACGAGGGGTATATCCGTGCGGCGGCAAAGAACAACGACGCCGGTTTTGGCTCGTTCTTCAAGAAGGGCTGGAAGCGTTTCTATCTCAAGTGGTATGACGAGCCGCTGCCTTCCGCCGAAGCCTTGTGCCCGAAAACCGTGGAACTTGTCAGCAGCATTCCCAACGTCAAAGGCGCCATGTTCGCGCTGCTGCCGGGCGGCAGCCACCTCAACCCGCATCGCGATCCATTTGCCGGTTCCCTGCGTTATCACTTGGGCCTGTCCACCCCCAATTCCGATGATTGCCGCATCTTTGTCGACGGTCAGGTTTACGCCTGGCGCGATGGTGAAGACGTAATGTTCGACGAGACCTACGTGCACTGGGTCAAGAATGAAACGGAAAAGACCCGCGTCATCCTGTTCTGCGACATCGAACGTCCGCTGAGCAATCGCTTAATGACCCGCATCAACCGCAGCATCAGCGCCTGGCTGGGTCGCGCCACCGCCCCTCAGAACCTGGACGACGAGCGTGTGGGTGGGATCAACCGGGCCTACGCCTGGAGCAAGAACTCCAGTGATAAATTCAGTGGCGTGGTCAAGCAATGGAAGCGGCGTAATCCCAAGGCCTACCGTGTACTGCGCCCGGTGCTGGCGGTGATGGTGCTGACGTTGTTGGGGTATTGGTTGTTTGGCTGAAGCTGGTTTCAGAATAAAAGAACCGCTCGTTGTGAGCGGTTTTTTTTTGCTTGCGAGTTTTAAGGGCGTCCGGCGAGAAGGCTAGGTTCTTCGCCGTCGATGCCTGTTACAAGTATTTGCAGAAGACGCTGCTGACTGGCAGTCAGTTCTACAGCGGCGGTCTTTTTTTCTGTAAGACGCGAGCTTTTCCTTGTGGGGGATTTTTTGATGACTTTGCGCATTTTCCCTCCGCTGCTGGTCATTAACTGAACACTTTTCACGATACAAGGTTCTCCAAGGTTTTGACAAGACGGCCTTCTATATCGAAGTCAAAGCCGAGCTGTTGATAAATTGAGACCGCGCCAACCTGCGGCTCTTGAACTTCGAGGAACCGGCAACCGATGAGCTGCGCGTATTGTTCAATGGCAATCAGCGCCAGCGTCGCAATACGGTTTCTCAAAGGATGCACCTCCTTTGGACGTCCCTCTAACCGTACGATGCGCATCCGCAGCCGACTGTTGTTCGGATTTGCAAAGCACATTCCGCACAGTTCGTCGTCGAACCAGATGGCAATATCCAGAGCCAATGGCTCTCGTGCTTTCCACCCAACGACTTCATTCCAGGAAAAGTGCGGATCCTCCCAAAGCACAGAAGCATTCAATGCCCGTGTTTCAATCGGTTCAAAGCGCACCTTCGATAAATCGAACGCGGTAGGGCCGATCCGTTCCAGCTCATGCTGCAATTGTGCAGTGCTGGCACCAGCAAACTTTCTGGCCTGAGACTTGTACAACTGATACCGAAGATAAGTCCTTTCCCTTGGCATGTGATCTCTTGCATTCCATTCCCCGTCGTTGGGCGTTGCAGTTGCTCTCAAGCCTAGGTAGCACCCTCTCCCTTGTCGTTACTGGCCTTTTGACCAAGTCGTTGCAATCCATGTCGAGGGCTGGTTATAGTCAGCGCACAGTGAGTTTCAGGACTCACCTTTTCATCCCTCAATCAAAGATCAGCCCAATGCCTGCATCCCTCATCAATGCGGTAGTCGATTCAGCGGTCAACGCTGGCGTCGTGCCGTGCGGGAATCAGCAGCCCGGGCAGATCAGTCATTACCCCCCACCTGTCAGTAGCACGCCGGTGTGCGCAGTCGCATCACCGCCAGGCGTTGGCATTTCGGGCTGATCAGCTGCCTTCTGCTGTTCCCCATGCCTGCCTGAAAAACTACTGGATTTCAGCTTTTTGCTGAGTTGGCTTTTTGCCTGACTACAGGTGGTATTCATGTTTGTCCTTTCGAAAAAGTCCGCGCTCGCGGCGGCGTCCACGAGCCTGTTCGTTCTGCTGTGGAGCAGCGGGGCGATTTTCTCCAAATGGGGGCTGGCTCACGCGTCGCCCTTTGCCTTCCTGATGTTTCGTTTCGTCATCGCCCTATGCGGCCTGGTGTTGCTGGTGCCGTTGCTCAAGCTGAAGTTGCCCAAGGGCGGCAAACCGATGCTGTATGCGATGACCACCGGCGTGGTGTTGTTGGGGGCGTATCAGATTTTCTATCTGCTGGCCCTGGACCTTAAAGTCACGCCCGGGGTGATGGCGACCATCATGGGCGTGCAGCCGATCCTCACCGTGGTGATGATGGAGCGCCAGCGTTCCTGGCGCCGGATGTTCGGTCTGGCCCTGGGGCTGGCCGGGTTGGTCATGGTGGTCTATCAGGGCATCGGGCTGGCCGGGATGTCGCTGGCCGGGATGCTTTTCGGTCTGCTGGCGCTGGCGAGCATGACCTTCGGTTCGATCATGCAGAAACGCATCACCGACAATCCCCTCGGCACATTGCCGGTGCAGTATCTGGCCGGACTGCTGTTGTGCGGGATTTTCGTTCCCTTCCAGCCGTTTCACTTCGAGCACAGCAGCGGTTTCATCTTGCCGGTGCTGTGGATGGGGCTGGTGGTATCGGTGCTGGCGACGCTGTTGCTGTACCGCTTGATTGCCCGGGGCAATCTGGTGAACGTCACCAGCCTGTTTTACCTGGTGCCGGCGGTAACGGCGGTGATGGACTATCTGATCTTCGGCAATCGCCTGGCGCTGTTGAGCCTGTTCGGCATGCTATTGATCATCGTCGGTCTGGTGTTTGTGTTCCGTAAGACCGCGTAATTGCGAGGAAACCCGATAAGGCCTGGAGCAATGCTCCGGGCCTTTGTGATTTTTGGCGTCTGATCAGACGCCTTCGCTGGCAAGCCCGCTCCCACAGTATTTGATGTCGTACACAAAATTTGTACGTGACATCGAACCCTGTGGGAGCGGGCTTGCCCGCGAAGGCGTCATCCGCCTCGCAACAATCCTACCGGTCAGCCACCAGGCCAGGTTTCACAACAGCTGGCTTCAACACCAGCCACAACGCCAGCGCAATCAACAGCCCGCCATAAATATGCGCCATCGACAGCGGCTCATCGAGAAACAGCGCCCCCCACAACACACCGAACAGCGGGATCAAAAAGGTCGTAGTCATCGATTTCACCGGACCAATCGAGCTCAGGAGCCGGAAGTAAACAATGTACGCAAACGCTGTGCATCCCAGACCCAACCCCAGCAACGAGAGCCAGACACTCCAGCCGCCCCAGGTCGCGGGTGGTTGGCTGATCACGCTGTAGCCGAACAGCGGCAGCAGGAACAGCGTCGCGCCGAGCATACTGCCCAGTGCCGACAAACGGCTGTCGAGACCACCGGCCTGATCGAGCCAGCGACGGGCCAGAAACCCCGCAAATCCGTAGCAAGTGGTCGCGAGCAGACAGGCGACGGCACCCATCAGCAATTGCATATCGAACGCCACCGGACCGGCACGGGTCAGCACGCCCACGCCGAACAGCCCCAGGAACACGCCGCCGAGCTTGGCGCCAGTGAGCCTTTCATGGAAAAACAGGCCGCCGATCAGCACACCCATCAAGGGTGTCGTGGCATTGAAAATCGACGAGTAACCGGCTGGTAGCACCTGCGCGGCCACCGAATAGAGTGTCGCCGGGATGCCCGAATTGATCACCCCGAGCAGCATCACGGTCTTGAGTTTGCCCTTGAAATCCCAACTGATGCGCATCAGGCCGAGAATCACCAACAGCCCAACCGCGGCAATCGACACGCGGAAAAACGCCGTGGGAATCGTGCCGATCACCGGGGCGATGATGCGCATGAACAGAAAACTCGCACCCCAAATGGCCGCCAGTGACAGTAAACGGAAAATATCGACGGGGTTCACAGCGCGGTCCTTCCTTGGGGGAGGGCCGAAAGTGTTGCTGAGTGTGTGATCGATGGCAACCGAAAACCGGGCATTTAATTCGGCTGGAAAATTACCCTTCTCCTGCACCCGGTTCACTGGCTAAGCTCAAGCCTCCCGAATTCCCGCAGAGGTCTCACCATGCCGCAGCAATGGCCAGCCGCCGACATCGCCCGCTTGATCCTCGATGGCTTTGACGATTACCGCGAGCATTTTCGCCAGATCACCGACGGCGCCCGGGCCCGCTTCGAACAGGCCAAGTGGCAAGAGACGCAGTCGGCGTCGGCGGCGCGGATCAATCTGTACGAAGACAAGGTCGGTGAAACGGTGGAGCGACTGCGCACCGCGTTTGACACCGACACGCTGGACGTCAGCTGCTGGCCGCTGGTCAAAAGCGCCTACATCAGCCTGATCGACCTGCGCTTCGACGATGAACTGTCCGAGACCTGGTACAACTCGATCTTCTGCGGGCTGTTCAGCCATGACCTGATCAGCGACGGCTGCATGTTCATCCACACCACTCGGCCGAGCCTGCGTCGTGCCCGGGCCGCGCAAACCCGCACCTACAAGCCGCAAGGTCAATTGTCGGCGATGCTCGCCAGCATCTTCGCCGACTACCGCTTCAGCGAGGATTACGCCGACCTGTCCGGTGATCTGAAGCGCCTCGAAGCGCAACTGCGCGAGAACCTGCCGGACTGGGTGTGCAAGGACCCGGAGCTGAGCGTCGAGCTGTTTTCCTCGGTGCTGTACCGCAATAAAGGCGCGTACCTGGTGGGGCGCATCTACACCGCCGACGAGCAATGGCCGCTGGCAATTCCCTTACTGCACCTGGAAGGTCGCGGGATCCAGATCGATGCGCTGATCACCGATGAGGCGGACGTGTCGATCATCTTCTCGTTCACCCGCTCGTATTTCATGGTGGATGTGCCCGTGCCGGCGGAGTTCATTGGCTTCCTGCGGCGTATCCTGCCGGGCAAGCACATTGCCGAGTTGTACACCTCGATCGGCTTCTACAAGCACGGCAAGTCGGAGTTCTACCGGGCGCTGATCAATCACCTGGCCAACACCGACGACCAGTTCATCATGGCCCCCGGTGTGCGCGGCATGGTGATGAGCGTGTTCACCCTGCCGGGTTTCAACACCGTGTTCAAAATCATCAAGGACCGTTTCTCGCCGTCGAAAAACGTCGACCGCGCCACGGTGATCGAAAAGTACCGCCTGGTGAAAAGCGTCGACCGCGTCGGGCGCATGGCCGATACCCAGGAATTCGCCGACTTCCGTTTTCCGCTGAGCAAGTTCGATCCGGCGTGCCTGGAGGAATTGCTGGAAGTCGCACCGTCCACAGTGTCGGTGGAAGGCGATACAGTGCTGATCCGCCACTGCTGGACCGAACGCCGCATGACTCCGCTGAACCTGTACCTGGAAAACGCTAACGAGGCGCAGGTGCGCGAGGCACTGGAAGACTACGGGCTGGCGATCAAGCAGCTGGCGGCGGCCAATATCTTTCCCGGCGACATGCTGCTGAAGAACTTCGGGGTGACCCGTCACGGTCGGGTGGTGTTCTACGACTATGACGAGATCTGCTTTCTGACCGAAGCCAACTTTCGCCACATCCCGCTACCGCGTACACCCGAAGATGAAATGGCTTCCGAACCGTGGTACTCGATCGGACCACTGGACGTGTTCCCGGAAGAGTTTCCACCGTTCCTGTTTGCCGATTTCGGGCAACGCAAGTTGTTCGATCAGCTGCATGGCGAGTTGTACAACGCCGATTACTGGAAAAGCCTGCAGGAAGCGATCCGGGCGGGGAAGGTGATTGATGTGTTTCCGTATCGGCGTAAAGGGCTGGATACCGAGTAACGTCGTAGCGCAACTGCCCTGTGGCGAGGGGGCTTGCCCCCGTTCGGCTGCGAAGCAGTCGTAATCCTAGCGCCGCAATTTATCTGATGCGCCGTGGTGAATGGTTCTGGGGCCGCTCCGCGACCCAACGGGGGCAAGCCCCCTCGCCACAGGGGCAGGTAAATCTGCGACAATCCGCACCCTGCGCCACTAGACGACTGAATTGCGTACCCGATGACCGACGAATCGCCCTCCATCGACAAACTGCTGAAAAATCTCGATCACGCCATGCTCGCCGACCGCCACCGGCTGCGGCGGCAGTTGCTTGAGCTGCGTAAGAAACCCGACGAGGCCAGGCTGGGCCAGTGGGTGACGCGGATGCAGGCGTCCTGTGAGCAGGTGCTGGCGCGCAAGGCCAGCCTGCCGGTGATTCGTTACGACGACAGCCTGCCGATTGCCGCCAAGCGCGACGAAATAAAAAAGGCGCTGGAAAAGCATCAGGTGCTGATCATCGCCGGTGAGACCGGCTCGGGTAAAACCACCCAGTTGCCGAAAATCTGCCTGGAAATCGGTCGCGGCCAGCATGGCCTGATCGGCCACACCCAGCCGCGCCGGATCGCTGCGCGCAGCGTCGCCAGCCGGGTCGCCGAAGAACTCGGCACGCCGCTGGGCGCGCTGGTCGGCTATCAGGTGCGTTTTGAAGATCAGAGCGATTCCAGCACCCTGATCAAGCTGATGACCGACGGCATCCTGCTGGCGGAAACCCAGAACGACCGCTACCTGGAACGCTACGACACGATCATCGTCGACGAAGCCCACGAACGCAGTCTCAACATCGACTTCCTGCTCGGCTACCTGAAAACCCTGTTGCCGCGCCGTCCCGACCTGAAAGTCATCATCACCTCGGCGACCATCGACCTGGAGCGTTTCTCCAAGCACTTCGATGACGCGCCGATTGTCGAGGTGTCCGGCCGCACCTACCCGGTGGACACCTGGTATCGCCCGCTGACCCTGGAACAGGACGAAGAGGGCAACCGCGTCGAGGACGACCTGACGGTGGATCAGGCAATCCTCGCCACCCTCGATGAAATCGCCGCCTATGAGCGCAGTGAACGTCGTAGTCCCGGTGACGTGCTGGTGTTCCTGCCCGGTGAGCGCGAGATTCGCGACGCCGCCGACATGCTGCGCAAGGCCCAGCTCAAGCACACCGAAATCCTGCCGTTGTACGCGCGGCTGTCGCCGGCCGAGCAGCAGCGGATTTTCCAGTCGCACCCGGGCCGTCGCGTGGTACTGGCGACCAACGTCGCGGAAACCTCGCTGACCGTGCCGGGCATTCGCTACGTGATTGACAGCGGTACGGCGCGCATCAGTCGCTACAGCTATCGCGCCAAGGTCCAGCGCCTGCCGATCGAAGCGGTTTCCCAAGCCAGCGCCAACCAGCGTAAAGGTCGATGCGGGCGGGTCGAGCCGGGTATCTGCATCCGCCTTTACAGCGAAGAAGATTTTCTTGGGCGCCCGGAATTTACCGATCCGGAAATCCTGCGCACCAACCTCGCCGCCGTAATCTTGCAGATGCTGCATTTGCGCCTTGGCGAGGTCACCGCGTTCCCGTTCATCGAGCCGCCTGACGGCAAAGCGATCAGCGACGGTTACAACCTGCTGCAGGAACTCTCGGCGGTGGACCGTAACAGTCAGCTGACCCCGCTTGGTCGCCAGTTAGCGCGGCTGCCGGTGGACCCGCGCATGGGCCGCATGCTGCTCGAAGCGGCCAAGCTCGGCAGCTTGCAGGAAGTGCTGATCGTCGCCAGCGCCATGTCGATCCAGGACCCGCGCGAGCGTCCGCCGGAACGCCAGCAAGCGGCGGATCAGGCCCACGCCCAGTGGAAAGACGCCGACTCGGACTTCGCCGGGCTGGTCAATCTGTGGCGCGGTTTCGAGGAGCAGCGCCAGGCGCTGACTGCCAGTCCGCTGCGTAATTGGTGCCGCAAGAATTTCCTCAATTACCTGCGCCTGCGCGAGTGGCGCGACTCCCATCGCCAATTGAGCCTGATCTGCCGCGACATGCAGTTGAGCCTCAATAAAGAGCCGGCCGATTATCCGAAACTGCACAAAGCGGTGCTGGTGGGACTGCTGAGCCAGATCGGCCAGAAAACCGAAGAGGGCGATTACCTCGGCGCGCGTCAGCGGCGATTCTGGATTCACCCGTCGTCGGGCATCGGCAAGAAGCGCCCGCAGTGGCTGATGACTGCTGAACTGGTGGAAACCACCAAGCTTTATGCGCGCATGGTCGCCAAGATCGACGCCGACTGGATCGAGCCGCTGGCCGGGCACCTGATCAAGAAAAACCACTTCGAGCCCCACTGGGAGAAGAAACGCGGCCAGGTCGTGGCGTTCGAGCAGATCACCCTGTTCGGCTTGATCGTGGTCGGTCGCCGGCCGGTGCATTACGGCCCGGTCGACCCCGTGGTGTCCCGCGAATTGTTCATCCGTGAAGCGCTGGTGCGCGGCGAGATTCAGTCCAAGGCCAAGTGTTTGTCGGCCAACGCGCAGTTGCTGGAACAACTCGACGAACTGGAAGCCAAGGCCCGTCGTCGCGACATCCTCGCCGACGAAGAAACCCTGTATGCCTTCTACGACGCACGGCTGCCGGCGGAGATCCACCAGACCGCGACCTTCGACAGCTGGTACCGGATCAACAGCCAGAAAGACCCACAGTTGCTGATCATGCGCGAAGAGGACGTGCTGGCCCGCGAAGCCAGTGAAGTCACCGCCCAGCATTACCCGGACACCTTGCACATTGGTGATCTGGAATTGGCCCTCAGCTACCACTTCGAACCGAATCACCCGCGCGACGGCGTGACCCTGCGCGTGCCGGCACCGCTGTTGCCGATGTTGCCGCCGGAACGCCTGGAATGGCTGGTGCCGGGCGTCATCGAAGCCAAGTGCATTGCCCTTGTGCGCAACCTGCCCAAGGCCTTGCGCAAGAACTTCGTGCCAGTGCCGGACTTCGTCAAGGCGGCCTTGCAGCGCATGACCTTTGCCGAGGGCTCGCTGCCCCAGGCCCTGGGGCGCGAACTGCTGCGTATGACCGGTGCGCGGGTCAGCGATGAAGCCTGGGCCGAGGCGGCCCAACAGGTCGAAAGCCATCTGCGGATGAACCTGGAAATCGTCGACGCCCAGGGCAAGTTCCTCGGCGAAGGTCGCGATCTGGCCGAACTGACCGCGCGTTTCGCGGAGGCCAGCCAGGCAGCTTTGGCGGTGCCGCAAACCGCGAAGAGCCAGCAGCCGGTGGAGCCGAAAGTGTTCGCCGCCGTGGCCGAGAAAACCCAACAGAAGATCGCCGGGCTGTCGATGACGGTCTATCCGGCGCTGGTGGAAGAGGCCGGCACAGTCAAGGAAGGGCGTTTCTCGACCCCGGCCGAGGCCGAGTTCCAGCATCGCCGTGCCCTGCAACGCTTGCTGATGCAGCAACTGGCCGAACCTGCCAAGTTCCTCCGTGGCAAGTTGCCGGGCCTGACCGAACTGGGCCTGCTGTACCGCGACATGGGGCGCGTCGATGCGTTGGTGGAAGACATTCTGCTGGCCAGTCTCGACAGCTGCATTCTCGACGGCGAAGACCCGTTGCCGCGCGATGGTGCCGGATTGGCGTCTCTGGCGGAGCGCAAGCGCGGCGCCTGGACCGAACACACCGAGCGTGTGGCGAAGCTGACCCTGGAAATCCTCAAGCTTTGGCATGGCCTGCAAAAACGCTTCAAGGGCAAGATCGACCTGGCGCAAGCCGTGGCCCTGAACGACATCAAGCAGCAGCTCAGCCACCTGGTCTATCCGGGGTTTGTCCGGGAAACACCAATGCAGTGGCTCAAGGAGTTGCCGCGTTACCTCAAGGCGATTGAACAGCGCTTTGAAAAAATCGGTGCCCAAGTGCAGCGCGACCGGGTCTGGAGCGGCGAATTGAGCGGCCTGTGGACGCAATACCAGACCCGTGCCAACAAACACGCCCAGGAAGGCAAGCGCGATCCGCAGCTGGAGTTGTATCGCTGGTGGCTGGAGGAATACCGGGTTTCGCTGTTTGCGCAGCAGTTGGGAACCAAGGTGCCGATCTCCGACAAGCGCCTGAACAAGCAGTGGTCGCAAGTCGAGCCGTAGGCCCGAGGCTGGTGCAATACCCTGTGGGAGCAAGCCCGCTCCCACAGGTCAGGTGGTGTGTCAGTGGGAGTTTGATCCAGCAAAAGGGGCGAAATGCCCACGTTTATGGCAAACTTCGCGCCTATAAACGCCGGCCCCGCGGTTTTGAGCCTTCACGGTCTCGGGCAGGTCGGAATAAAGCGATGCCAGGTTTTCGTCCCCCCGGATGGGAATAGACCCTTTGTGTATTGGTACGTCGGTACCAATGCTTTCTGCCTGAACAGATTATTAGAGACACGACCATGCATAACGTCGTCATCAGCGGCACCGGCCTGTACACCCCGGCCAACAGCATTTCCAACGAAGAGCTGGTGCAGTCTTTCAATACTTACGTCGCGCAATTCAACGCCGACAACGCCGACGCCATCGCGCGCGGCGAAATCGAAGCATTGACCGAGTCCAGCGCAGCGTTCATTGAAAAAGCCTCGGGCATCAAGAGCCGCTTTGTCATGGACAAGGACGGCATTCTCGACCCGCAGCGCATGGCGCCGCGCCTGCCGGAGCGTTCCAACGACGAGTGGTCGGTGCTCTGCCAGATGGCCATCGGCGCGGCCGAACAAGCCTTGCAGCGCGCCGGCAAGACTGCAGCGGACATCGACGGCGTGATCGTCGCCTGTTCCAACCTGCAGCGTGCCTACCCGGCCATTGCCATCGAAGTCCAGGAAGCGCTGGGCATCCAGGGTTTCGGTTTCGACATGAACGTGGCGTGCTCTTCGGCGACCTTCGGCATCCAGACCGCCGCCAACAGTGTGAAACTGGGCCAGGCCCGGGCGATCCTGATGGTCAACCCGGAAGTCTGCACCGGCCACCTGAACTTCCGTGACCGCGACAGCCACTTCATCTTCGGTGACGCTGCCACTGCCGTGATCATCGAACGTGCTGACCTGGCGACGTCCAAGTACCAGTTCGACATCGTCAGCACCAAGCTGCTGACCAAGTTCTCCAACAACATCCGCAACAACTTCGGCTTCCTCAACCGCGCGGCGCAAGAGGGCATCGGCGCCAAGGACAAACTGTTCGTGCAGGAAGGCCGCAAGGTGTTCAAGGAAGTCTGCCCGCTGGTTGCCGAGCTGATCAGTGAGCATCTGCAAGAGAACCAGCTCAACGTCAGCGACGTGAAGCGCTTCTGGCTGCACCAGGCCAACCTCAGCATGAACCACCTGATCGTCAAGAAACTGCTGGGTCGCGACGCCACCGAACAGGAAGCGCCGGTGATTCTCGACACCTACGCCAACACCAGTTCCGCCGGTTCCGTGATTGCGTTCCACAAGAACCAGGACGATCTGGCCGCCGGTTCGCTGGCCGTGCTCAGCTCGTTCGGTGCCGGTTATTCGATTGGTAGCGTGTTGCTGCGCAAGTTGTAGGAGCGAGCTTGCTCCGGGCGGCGTTCCGACGATGGTCGTCAACGATAACGCGATTAACCTGACCCCCCGCGGCGTGCTCGGGTTAATCGCGAGCAAGCTCGCTCCTACAAGGGAGGGTTAGCAAAAACAAACAGCCCGGCGTTGATGCATCGGAGGATGATGGGGGCCGACACACCAACGCCAGGCTGTAAAAGGAACCCGGGCTTCCTTGCCCGAGTCGTGTAGCGGGGTGAATCAGAACTTCGCTTCGGCATCCAGTTGCAGGGTGTTGATGTCCGAATCGGTTTTCTTGATGTTGGCGTTGGTCTGGTCCGAAGTCGCCATGAAGTAGGTCGCACCCAGGGCGAAGTTCTTGTCCAGATCGTAGCTCACTTTCATCTTGCTGCCGCGCGAACCGGTGAAGCCGTTGGCGAAGTCGGAGTCGGTGAAGGCACCCACCACAGCGTTACGCTGCACGTCGCGGTAGTTGTAGTCCAGGTTGAAGCCGTAGACCTTGGACTTCACACCGGCCAACCAGCCAGTGTCCTGGTCGTTGCTGGCATCGGCGTTGTTGACGTACTGACCGTAGATCGACAGCGGAACTGGCAGGTTGGAGAAGTCGAGCTGACCAAAGCCTTCGTACAGTTTGAAGGTTTCGCCCGGGCTGTTGCCGTTGACGGCCAGTGCGCATGGCGTGGTGACGGTGCCGGAGGTAGGGCAGGCACTGCTGCTGTCGTTGTCGTAGGAGTAGATACTGCCGCCCAAGGTCATTTTCATGCTGTCGGTGATGGCGAAGCGACCACCCAACTGACCAGCGTACAGGCGCAGGTCGTGTTTGAACTGCACGCCTTCACCGTCGACGTTGTCCTTGAGGGTGTAGTGACCGGCGCTACCGAACAGCTCGGTGCTGCCGCTCAGCGGGTACTTGTAGGTGACGGCCAGACCTTCCGGGTTGATGTCGCTATCCCAGATGATGTCGCCCATGCTCACCCATTGTTGCGGCATCTTGCCGCCAACCAGGTGCAGGTTCTTGATCGCGTCCGGGTGGTAGTCGATGTAACCCTGGTCCAGCCAGATCTGCTTCTTGTCGAAGTAGTTGTTCAGGTCCTGGTTGGTCGAGCGAGCGTCGTCGTTGTTGCCGGTGGCGATACGGATACCGGTGTCGACCTGCGGGTTGATTTCGCTGTAGGCACCCAGGCGGGCACGAATGCGCTGACGGTCCTGGTCCTTGTTGTTTGGCACGCCATCGTTGTGCACGGTTTCTTCACGGAAGCGTACGTCACCCTTGAACTGGGTCTTGGCGGCCCATGCCAGCTTCTGGTCGAAGGTGCTCAGTGCGTCGGTTTTCTTCGCGGTTGCCGCGATTTGCTCGTTAGTCTCTTGCTGAGCCTGACGGGCGATCTGTTGGTCTTTCTGATCCCTGGCCAGCTCGGCTTGCAGTTCGCTGTACTGCGCGTTGGTGATCGAGCCGTTAGCCTTGAGCATGTCGAGCAGTTTGGCGTCGACTGCGGCACTGGCCGGAACACTCATGGCCAGCAACAGGCCGCCGCACAAGGCCGCCGCAGTTTTCGTGGAAGCAAGACGCATATCAATCTCCGAAGATGAGAGGGGATGACAGAGCCATCCGGGACACAACCGACCATTTAGTGGCGGAAAACAGTGACCGGGTATAACCCGGCGCTCTAAAAACAGGCGCCAGTATCGCGATGGTTTATGACAGAGCAGTGGCAATGTGATGTCATCTCCATGACGATACAAAGCCGCCGTGAACTATTGAGTTAGAGCACTGTCGTCGTTTTGCTCGTGTGCATTGCAGAGCGATAGGCGATACTCGCGGGGCTTTCACGCCATGAAGAGTGAGGATGGTGATGCCGTTGCAACGCCTGCAAAAACTGTCAGAAATCGCCCCGCAGCAGTGGGACGCACTGGTGCCCGAGACTCAGCCTTTTCTGCGTCACGCTTTTTTGAGCGCACTGGAAGACAGCGGCAGCGTCGGACCCCATACCGGCTGGCAGCCTGAGCATTTATTGCACGTCGAAGGCGATCGACTGATCGCCGCGCTGCCCGGTTACCGCAAGTGGCATTCCTACGGCGAATACGTGTTCGATCACGCCTGGGCCGATGCCTGTGAACGTGCCGGCATTGATTACTACCCCAAACTGTTGAGCGCAGTACCGTTCAGTCCCGTCACCGGACCGCGGTTGTTGGCCGCCACGGTCGAAGACGGCTTCGAGTTATTGAAAAGCCTGCCGGGCTACCTTGAGCTTGAAGGGCTCTCCAGCGCCCACATCAATTTCACCGATCCGTTCACCGACGCGGCACTGAGCGAGCAGCCCGGCTGGCTGCAGCGCGTTGGCTGTCAATACCACTGGCAGAATCGCGGCTACCGGGATTTCCAGGATTTCCTCGATGTGCTCAGTTCGCGTAAGCGCAAACAGATGCGCAAGGAGCGCGAGCAGGTGGCGGGGCAGGGCTTCGAGTTCGAATGGCTGGAGGGGCGGGAGCTGAGTCAGGCGCAATGGGATTTCGTCTATGCCTGCTACGCCAATACCTACGCAGTGCGCCGGCAAGCGCCGTATCTGACGCGGGAGTTTTTCAGCCTGTTGGCCGAGCGCATGCCGGAGTCGATTCGCGTGGTGCTGGCCAAGCAAGGTTCACGGCCGGTGGCGATGGCGTTCAGTCTGGTGGGGGGCGACAGCTTTTATGGCCGTTACTGGGGATGCCTGGCGGAGTTCGATCGCCTGCATTTCGAGACCTGTTTCTACCAGGGTATGGACTATGCCATTGCCAACGGTTTCCAGCGTTTCGATGCCGGGGCACAGGGCGAGCACAAGTTGATTCGCGGGTTCGAGCCGGTGATCACCCATTCCTGGCACTACTTGCGGCATCCGGGGTTGAAAGCGGCGGTGAAAGACTTTCTGGAGCAGGAGCGGTTGGGGGTGCTGGCTTATGCAGAGGATGCGAAGTCAGCCTTGCCTTATCGACAAGGCTGATCTTCAGCGTTTCAGCTTTCTTCTTTGCCCAGCCAGCGATACAGCACGCCGCCGACCACTGCACCGAGTAGCGGTGCGACCCAGAACATCCACAGTTGTTGAATCGCCCAGCCGCCGACGATCAGCGCCGGGCCGGTGCTGCGCGCCGGGTTGACCGAGGTGTTGGTGACCGGGATCGAGATCAGGTGGATCAGCGTCAGCCCCAGGCCAATGGCAATCGGTGCCAGTCCTGCCGGTGCTCGTTTGTCGGTGGCGCCGAGGATGATCAGGATGAACATCGCGGTCATCACCAGTTCACAGACAAACCCCGCCGCCATCGAATAGCCGCCAGGCGAGTGTTCGCCGTAGCCGTTGGACGCCAGGCCTCCCGCCAGTTCGAAACCGGGTTTACCGCTGGCAATGAAATACAGCAGGGCGGCCGCAATCACGCCGCCAATGACCTGGGCAACGATGTAGGCCGGCAATTCATTGGCCGGAAACCGCCCACCCACCACCAGGCCGAGGGACACCGCAGGATTGAGATGACAGCCGGAAATATGGCCGATGGCGAAAGCCATGGTCAGCACTGTCAGGCCAAACGCGAAGGACACCCCGAGCAGACCAATCCCCACCTCCGGAAAAGCCGCCGCCAGCACCGCACTGCCGCAACCACCCAACACCAGCCAGAACGTACCTACCAACTCTGTAGCCGAACGTTTTAACAGAGACATGAGAGTGAGCCCTTTCGAGATTATGCTGCCTTTAGCATCCAGCCGATGGACTGCAGAACCACCTCCAGAACTTTGAAGTGAGTACAGCACGGTTTTTTCAGAATTCCAGCAGGCATAAAAAACCGCCAGGACCCGTTGTTGACGGGGCCTGGCGGTTTTCTGTGATCGATCGGCTTCACTGGACCCCTGTGGGAGCGAGCTTGCTCCGGGCGGCGTTCCGACGATAGCGGTGAACCAGACAACATTGCTGTCGACTGACACTCCGTCATCGCGAGCAGGCTCGCTCCCACAGGGGAAGTGTGTTGTTCAGGGGATCAATCGATCCCGACAAACCCACCGGTCTGGTGTTGCCACAACCGCGCATACAAACCGCCACGGGCGAGCAGCTCGGCATGGGTTCCGGTTTCGGCGATCTTGCCGTTTTCCAGCACCACCAGCCGGTCCATCCGGGCGATGGTCGAGAGCCGGTGAGCGATGGCGATCACGGTTTTGCCCTGCATCAGGGTTTCGAGACTTTCCTGGATCGCCGCTTCGACTTCCGAATCCAGTGCCGACGTGGCCTCGTCCATGATCAGGATCGGCGCGTCCTTGAGCAGTACACGGGCAATGGCGATGCGCTGGCGCTGGCCGCCGGAGAGTTTCACCCCGCGCTCACCGACGTGGGCATCGAAACCGGTGCGGCCTTCAGCGTCCGACAGCGACGGAATGAAACCGTCAGCCCGGGCCTTGTGTACCGTTTCCCAGAGTTGGGCGTCGGTGGCGTCGGGCTTGCCATACAGCAAGTTGTCACGGATCGAACGGTGCAGCAGCGACGTGTCCTGGGTGATCATGCCGATGCGTTCGCGCAGGCTTTCCTGGCTGACGTCGGCGATGTTCTGGCCGTCGATCAGGATGCGTCCGCCTTCCACGTCGTACAGGCGCAGCAGCAGGTTCACCAGGGTCGACTTGCCGGCACCGGACGGGCCGATCAGGCCGATTTTCTCGCCTGCCTTGATGGTCAGGTTGAGGTCGCCGATGATCCCGCTCTGCTTGCCGTAGTGGAAATCTACCTGTTCGAAGCGCACTTCGCCACGGGCCACCGCCAGGGGTTTGGCCTGGTCGCGGTCGGTGACGCTGACCGGTTGCGAGATGGTCTGCAGACCGTCCTGCACCATGCCGATGTTTTCGAAGATGCCGGTCACCACCCACATGATCCAGCCGGACATGTTGACGATGCGGATCACCAGGCCGGTGGCCAGGGCAATCGCCCCCACGCTGATCAACGACTGCGTCCACAACCACAGGGCCAGGCCGGTGGTGCAGACGATCAGCAAGCCGTTCATGCTGGTGATGACCACGTCCATGCTGGTGACCACGCGGCCGGCCAGTTGCGCCTTCTCGGTCTGTTCCTTGATGGCTTCGCGGGCGTATTGCTGTTCGAAGTTGGTGTGGGCGAACAATTTCAGGGTAGTGATATTGGTGTAGCCGTCGACAATCCGCCCCATGAGTTTGGAGCGCGCATCGGACGCCACCACCGAGCGATCCTTGACCCGTGGCACGAAGTAACAGAGGGCGCCGATAAAGGCGAAGATCCATGTCAGCAGCGGGATCATCAGGCGCCAGTCGGCTTCGGCGAACAGCACCAACGAACTGATGGCGTAGATCAGCACATGCCACAATGCATCCACGGCCTGCACGGCGGAATCGCGCAGTGAGTTGCCGGTTTGCATGATGCGTTGGGCGATGCGCCCGGCGAAGTCGTTCTGGAAGAAATTCAGGCTCTGCTTGAGCACGTAGCTGTGGTTCTGCCAGCGGATCATGCTGGTCATGCTGGGGCTCAGGGTCTGATGCACCAGCAGGTCATGCAGGCCCACAAATATGGGGCGCAGCACCAGTGCCACCACCACCATCCAGGTCAGTTCGAGGGCGTGATCCTGGAACAGACTGACGCTCGGCGTGCCTTGGGCCAGGTCGATGATGCGGCTCAGGTAGCTGAACAACGCCACCTCGATCAAAGCACCGATCAGGCCGACGATCAGCAGGGCGGCGAAGCTCGGCCAGACCTGCTTGAGGTAATAAGTGTAGAAAGGGAAAACCCGGTCCGGCGGAGATGCCGTCGGTGCTTCACGGAAAACATCGATCAGTTTTTCAAAGCGGCGATAAAGCATCGGTTTTTCACCCGCGAACGGGCTCTCCTTTTAACGGTTTGAGCGTTACCGGCAGACACCGGCAACGGCTCGGACATCCTTGTCCAGCTTAGTCTCAGTCGATGCGCTTGGCCGACTTGATGTAGACCGGATCGGCCGGAACGTCTTTCATGCCGCCACGAACGGTGGTTGGCGAATTGACGATGATGTCGACCACGTCCATGCCTTTGACGACTTTGCCGAACACCGCGTAACCGTCGCCCTGGTCAAGGAAGTCGTTGTCCTTGACGTTGATGAAGAACTGGCTGGTGGCCGAGTCAGGCACCGAAGTACGGGCCATGGACAAAGTGCCACGAACGTTGACCAGGCCGTTCTGGTGCTCGTTCTTGATCGGTGCCTTGGTGTCTTTTTGCTGCATGGCCTGGGTGAAGCCACCACCCTGGACCATGAAACCCGGGATCACCCGGTGGAAAATCGTATTGTTGTAGAAGCCACTGTCGACGTACTCAAGGAAGTTCTTGGTACTGATCGGGGCCTTGACCGGGTCCAGTTCGATTTCGATCTGGCCGTTGGTGGTGTCCAGCAGCACATGCGGTGCCTTTTCCGGTGTCGCGGCCATCAGGTTGGCGGCAAACAGGACGGAGCCTGCGGCGAGGGCGATTTTTTTCAGCATGGGTCAGTGATCCTGAGTGGTGGTGTCGACTGCGGACAGAAACTCCAGCAGTGTTTGGTTGAAGTGTTCCGGCTGGTCCAGCGGCGTGGCGTGGCGTGAATCGGCGATCACCACCAGCCGCGCGTCGGGCAGCAGTTTTACGTAGTTTTCCTTCAGCGCCACCGGTGTGTAGTCACGGTCGGCGCTGACGATGAGGGTTGGACAGGTGACCTTCGAAAGTCGTTCCTGAACCCCCCAGCCGACAATGGCATTGAAGCTGGCGAGATAAGCATGTTTGTCGTTTTTTGCCCAGCGTTCGGCCATCTTTTGTCGCAAGTCGGCCTGCTCGGGCTTCGGAAACAATTTGTCGCCCAGCGCCTTGCCGATGGTGCCCAGGCTAAGGACGCGCATCAGGCTCCAGCGCTTGAACCACTGCCAGTAGTCATCGCGGCTGCGCAGTTTGACCTCGGGCGCGCTGTTGACGATGCACAGGCTCTTGAGCAGTTGCGGCTGATCCACGCCCAGTTGGAAGCCGATCATGCCGCCCATCGACAGGCCGATATAGTGTGCCGGACCGAGATTGAGGTGCTCGATCAGCGCAATCAGGTCAGCGCTGAATCCAGCAATGCTGTAGCGCTCCCGGGGTTTGTCGGAACGGCCGTGACCGCGGACATCCGGGACGATCACCCGGTAGCGGGTGGCAAGTGCCGGGATCTGTTTTTCCCAGTCCAGCGTGCTGGAGCCCAGACCGTGGACCAGCAGCAGCGGCGTGCCGTGGCCATATTCCTCATAGTGCAGGTTGCAACCTTCGTGTTCGAAATAGGCCATGCATACACTCCGTGTCAGGCTTGTTCGGGGGCGGCGAATGGTGCGTCCAGTGGTGCGGTGTCAAACGTACGCAGCAGTTCGATGAGAATCTGCGTGGCCGGCCCGAGCGGTTTGTCCTTGTTCGAATACAGGTAAAAGCTCGGGTTACGGCTGCCGCCCTGATCCAACGGTAGCAGTTTGAGCGTACCTTCCTTGAGTTCCCGTTCGATCATGTGCCTGGGCAGCCAGGCAAACCCCAGACCGCTGCTGACGAAGGTCGCGGCGGTGGCCAGGCTGCCGACGGTCCAGCGCTGTTCGGCACCGAGCCAGCCAACGTCCCGTGGCTGCTGGCGGCCCGAGTCGCGGATCACCACTTGCATCTGGCTTTCCAGGTCCTGGAAGTTCAGTTCGCGGTTGAGGCGGTGCAGAGGATGCTCCGGGTGGGCGACCGCGACGAACTCGACGTCGCTCAATTCCGCGCCCAGGTAACCGGGAATACTGAACCCGGTGATGGCCAGGTCGGCCACGCCTTCGAGCAGGACTTCCTCCACGCCCGACAGCACTTCCTCACGCAGCCGCACCCGGCAGCCACGGCTTTGCGGCATGAACGCGGTCAAGGCGCGGACGAGGCGGGCGCTTGGGTAGGCGGCATCGACCACCAGGCGCACTTCGGCTTCCCAGCCCTGCTCCATGTGATGGGCCAGGTCTTCGAGTTGACTGGCCTGTTTCACCAGTTGCCGGGAACGGCGCAACAGCACTCCACCGGCTTCGGTCAGCACGGCTTTGCGTCCGTCGATGCGCAGCAACGGCACGCCGAGCTGATCCTGCATGCGGGCCACGGTGTAGCTGACTGACGATTGCGAGCGATGCAGCGCCTCGGCGGCCTGGGCGAAACCACCGTGATCGACCACGGCCTGCAGCGTTCGCCATTGATCAAGGGTCACGCGGGGCGCTTTCATGTTGAGCTCCTCTTGTCCTAAGCTGGCAGCCCTTATTGGAGGCTGCTGAATGAAAAAATTCTGTTGTGTGCTGCTGGCGTTGCTGCCGCTGACGGCGATGGCTTACCCGATCGATGTGAAGAAAGACCTCAATGGCATGAAGATCGATTACCAGACCTACGACACGGATAGCGACATCGGCTCCATTCAGGTGGCCAACTACGGCGACGTCGATGCGAGCTGCAAGGCCGTTTTCATCAATGGCCCGGAAGCACCGCGTACCCGCAAGATCGACGTATCGGCCGGCAAACACAAAAATGCCACCGTCAAGTTCACCCGCAGCATCATCAAGCTGCGCATCGAGCTGTCCTGCGCCCCGAAATGACGCCTGACTCTTCTGTAGGAGCGAGCTTGCTCCGGGCGGCGTTCCGACGATAGCGGTGTGTCAGGCAACAGAAAATTTGAATGACACGACGCCTCGCGAGCAAGCTCGCTCCTACAGAGGCAGGGTATGTTGTGCTTATAAACGAATTTATTGATGGGTTATAGCAGTTATTTGCGCTTTTTCATCGATATGACTCTGTTTAACCTTCACTCCATCGACCTACCGCATTCTCAGATGGAGGCTACATCCCATGTCCCGCGTTCTGATCATCGAAAGCAGTGCCCGTCAGCAAGACTCGGTTTCCCGCCAACTGACCCAGACCTTCATCAACCAGTGGAAAGCCGCTCACCCGAATGACCAGATCACCGTCCGGGACCTGGCCGTCAAGCCGGTGCCGCACCTGGACATCAACCTGCTGGGTGGCTGGATGAAACCCTCCGAGCAGCGCAGCGACATCGAACAGGCGTCCCTGGAACGCTCCAACCAGTTGACCGATGAATTGCTCGCCGCCGATGTACTGGTCATGGCCGCGCCCATGTACAACTTCGCGATTCCCAGCACCCTGAAAGCCTGGCTCGACCATGTGCTGCGTGCCGGCGTGACCTTCAAGTACACCGAAACCGGTCCGCAAGGCCTGCTCAGCGGCAAGCGTGCCTATGTGTTGACGGCTCGCGGCGGCATCTATGCTGGCAGCACCGCCGATCACCAGGAACCGTACCTGCGTCAGGTCATGGGCTTCATCGGCATCCACGACGTGACGTTCATCCACGCCGAAGGCATGAACCTGGGCGGTGACTTCCAGGAGAAAGGCCTGAACCAGGCGAACGCCAAGCTTTCGCAAGTGGCCTGACCGGTTAATCGCCAGATAATCGCTGGATGGTCTAGTGACCTGGCGCAACCCTTCAAGCCTGTACGCGCATCGAACCTCCCTTCGCACTGGTTGCTCCTGAGTGCTCTGGCCCGATTGAACGCTTTAGCGAGATCGGGCTTTTTTTTGCCTGCGATTTTATAGACACCCACGCACCCCTGTAGGAGCGAGCCTGCTCGCGAAAGCGTCGGCACATCCGGCCTCTATGTGTCTGACGCGCCGTCTTCGCGAGCAGGCTCGCTCCCACAGGTTTTGTGTTGGTTTAGCGTTCGCGATCAGTAGCAAAAACCGCTATCGTCGCCGCCATTCGAAATGAGGCGAGCATGGGCTATCTACTTTTTGTCACGCTGATCCAGGCGTTTTCCTTCAGTTTGATCGGCGAATACCTGGCCGGTCATGTCGACAGTTACTTCGCCGTGCTGGTGCGGGTGCTGCTGGCGGGGCTGGTGTTCATCCCGCTGACCCGCTGGCGCTCGGTGGAACCGGCGTTCATGCGCGGCATGCTGCTGATCGGTGCGTTACAGTTCGGCGTGACCTACGTCTGCCTGTACCTGAGCTTCCGCGTATTGACGGTGCCGGAAGTGCTGCTGTTCACCACCCTCACGCCGCTGCACGTGACCTTGATTGAAGATGCACTGAATCGTCGCTTCAATCCCTGGGCCCTGGTCGCGGCGCTGGTGGCGGTGGCGGGGGCGGCGGTGATTCGCTTTGACCGGATCAACCCGGACTTCTTCATGGGTTTCCTGTTGTTGCAACTGGCCAATTTCACCTTCGCTGCCGGGCAGGTGCTCTACAAACATCTGGTCGCGCGTCATCCGAGCGATCTGCCGCATTACCGACGTTTCGGTTTCTTCTACCTCGGTGCACTGGCGGTGGTGTTGCCGGCGTTTCTGCTGTTCGGCAAACAGAACTTCCTGCCTGAAGCGCCGTTGCAATGGGGCGTGCTGCTGTTCCTCGGCCTGGTCTCGACCGCTTTGGGGCTTTATTGGTGGAACAAAGGTGCGTGTCTGGTCAGCGGCGGGACCTTGGCGGCGATGAACAACCTGCATGTGCCGGTGGGGTTGCTGATCAACCTGCTGATCTGGAACCAGCATGAAGAACTGGGGCGGTTGTTGCTCGGTGGTTCGGTGATTTTGCTGGCGGTGTGGATCAGTCGGTTGGGTATACGCAAGCCTTTGGCCGTTCACTAAACCCTGGGTAACTCGATACCTCTGTGGGCGCGAGCAGGCTCGCTCCCACAAGGGATTGCGTGATCTCCGAAAATTACTTCGGCGCCAGTTGCCCCACCAGAAACTCGATAAACGCCCGGGTCTTTTGCGGCACCCGTCGCGCCGATGAATACACCGCATTGATGGTGATCGCCGGGGCCTGCCATTCGCACAGCACCGGCACCAGTCGCCGGGCCGCCAGCGCATCCTCGACGATGAAGTCAGGCAGCAGGGCGATGCCCATGCCGGCTTCGGCGGCCTGGGCGAGCAGGTCGCCGTTGTTGGCGTGCAGTGGGCCGGTGACGTTTACCCGCTGGGTTTCCTTGCCATTGCACAGTTGCAGGCTGACACCGCTCTGCAGATACCCGTAGTTCAGGCATTGATGGGTGCGCAGATCCTGCGGAGTCTGCGGAACGCCCGCGCGCTTGAGATAAGCCGGGGACGCCACCATGATGCGTGGCGCGGGTGCCAGTTGCCGGGCGATCATCGTCGAGTCGGGCATGCTGGCGATGCGGATCGTCACGTCAAATCCGCCCCGTACCGGATCGACCTGCTGGTCGCTGAGTACCAGTTGCAGTTCGATGTTCGGGTGCAGTTCATGAAACAGCGGAATCAACGGCCCCAGCCGCCGAAGACCGAACGACATCGGCGCATTGACCCGCAACACACCGCGTAACTCGCCGATGCCGTCACGGGCGCGTTGCTCGGCCTCGTCCAGTGCCGCCAACACTTCCCGTGCAGCGTCGAAATACTCGGCCCCGGCTTCCGTCAGGTGCAGGCTGCGGGTGGTGCGTTGCAGCAATTGCACGCCGATGGCTTCTTCCAGCGCCTGAATCTGCTTACTGACTTTCGAGCGCGGCACGTCCATGGCCCGGGCGGCTGCGGCGAAGCCGTTCTCGCCGACCGTGACGACGAAGGCGCGCATGCATTCGATGCGATCCATATTGTCCCTATTTTAGAATCAATTATTCTCGATTTTAGGTAATTGTCCCTTTTATCGCCAGCCCATAAAGTGACATCCAAGCCGACAACAACGCCGCTGAAGGCAAGGTCGACTAATCCCTTACCCATTCGAAGTATCGACATCAAAAGGAACGCGCCATGTCTATTCGTGAACTGCTCAACCCAACCAACTCCGCTCTGATCCTGATCGACCACCAGCCGCAAATGGCATTCGGCGTGCAGTCCATCGACCGTCAGACCCTGAAGAACAACACCGTGGGCCTGGCCAAGGCGGCGAAGATCTTCAACGTGCCGACCATCTACACCTCGGTCGAAACCGAAAGCTTCAGCGGCTACATCTGGCCTGAACTGCTGGCAGTGCACCCGGATCAACAGCCGATCGAACGCACTTCGATGAACTCCTGGGAAGACAAGGCACTGGTTGACGCGGTGAAAGCCACCGGGCGCAAAAAACTGATCATTGCCGCGCTATGGACCGAGGTCTGCCTGACTTTCCCGGCGCTGGAAGCCCTGGCCGAAGGCTACGAGGTGTACATCGTCACCGACGCCTCCGGTGGCACCAGCAAAGAAGCCCACGACATGTCGGTGCAACGGATGATTCAGGCCGGCGCGGTACCGGTGACCTGGCAACAAGTATTGCTCGAATACCAGCGTGACTGGGCGCACAAGGATACTTACGAGGCGGTGATGGAACTGGTGCTGGAACACAGCGGTGCGTACGGCATGGGCGTGGATTACGCCTACACCATGGTGCACAAGGCACCGCAGCGGCAGGTCAAATAACTCGCAAACGCTGAAATGGATGTATCACCCCTGTGGGAGCGAGCCTGCTCGCGATAGCGGACTGTCAGACGACACATATGTTGACTGACACACCCTCATCGCGAGCAGGCTCGCTCCCACATTTTTTTGGGGGTTACACCCAGCGTTTTTCGGCTTCGGGAAGATGGCTCGCGCCCAATACCGCCGGCAATATCCCCGCACGCAAATCCGATCCACTTGGCTGCTGATAAAGACTCAACCCAAACTCCGGCAGCACCGCCAGCAGGTAGTCGAAAATATCGCCCTGAATCCGCTCGTAGTCGGCCCACGCCGTGGTCCGGGTAAAGCAGTAGATTTCCAGCGGAATACCCTGCGCGGTGGTTTGCATCTGGCGCACCATGCAGGTCATGTTCGGCTGGATCCCCGGGTGACTCTTCAGGTAGGCCAGCGCATAGGCGCGGAAAGTGCCGATGTTGGTCATCCGCCGGCGGTTGGCCGACATGGCCGCGACGTTGCCCTGGGCTTCGTTCCAGGCCTTGAGTTCGGCCTGTTTGCGGCTCATGTAGTCGGTGAGCAAGTGCACCTGGGACAGCTTCTGCTCTTCGTCGTCACGCAGAAAACGTACGCCGCTGGCGTCGATGAACAGGCTGCGTTTGATCCGCCGGCCACCGGAAGCCTGCATGCCGCGCCAGTTCTTGAACGACTCGGACATCAGGCGCCAGGTCGGGATCGAGACGATGGTCTTGTCGAAATTCTGCACCTTGACCGTGTGCAGCGTGATGTCCACCACATCGCCGTCGGCGCCCACCTGGGGCATCTCGATCCAGTCGCCGACCCGCAGCATGTCGTTGCTGGTCAACTGCACGCTGGCGACGAACGACAGCAGCGTGTCCTTGTAGACCAACAGAATCACCGCCGACATGGCACCCAGACCCGACAGCAGCAACAGCGGCGAGCGGTCGATCAGCGTGGCGACGATGATGATCGCGCCAAATACGTACAACACCATTTTCGCCAGTTGCACATAGCCTTTGATCGAGCGGGTGCGGGCGTGCTCGGTGCGGGCGTAGATGTCCAGCAGGGCGTTGAGCAGGGCGCTGACCGCCAGCAGCAGAAACAGGAAAGTGAAGGACAGCGCGACGTTGCCGAGGAAATTCAGGCTGGTTTTGCTCAGGTCCGGCACCAGATTGAGACCGAACTGGAGCACCAGCGAAGGCGCGATCTGCGCCAGGCGATGGAACACCTTGTTCTGTAGAAAATCATTGACCCAGTGCAGGGCCGGCTGGCGGCCGAGCATTTTTGCCGCGTGCAGAATGAGGTAACGCGCCACCCGTCCGAGGAACAGCGCAATTGCCAGCAGCAACAACAGCGACAGGCTGGAGTGCACGAGCGGGTGCTGGTCGAGGGCACCCCAAAGGTCCAGGACGTTGGTCCAGAGCTGTTTGATATCCATGGTCAAAACGATTCTTCTGTAAGGCGCGAGAAGGGATTAGAGCATTTAAGACGCTTTGTATTACGTTTCGGGAAAAATCAGGCAACAAAAAACCAACTGTTTACCGCCATTTGTATAAAGAAACTCGGCCTGAGCGCTCGAAACCGTTACCCTATGCAGCTGTTTTTTTGCATTTCTTCGAGGTAGCACCCGTGTTTTCCCAATTCGCCCTGCACGAACGCCTGCTCAAAGCCGTGGCCGAGCTGAAATTTGTCGAGCCAACGCCTGTGCAAGCCGCGGCCATTCCGCTGGCGCTCCAGGGGCGTGACCTGCGGGTGACGGCGCAAACCGGTAGCGGCAAAACCGCTGCATTCGTTTTGCCGATCCTCAACCGTCTGATCGGCCCGGCGAAAATCCGCGTCAGCATCAAGACCCTGATCCTGCTGCCGACCCGCGAACTGGCCCAGCAGACTCTGAAGGAAGTTGAACGCTTCTCGCAGTTCACCTTCATCAAGTCCGGCCTGATCACCGGCGGCGAAGATTTCAAGGTCCAGGCCGCGATGCTGCGCAAGGTGCCGGACATCCTGATCGGTACCCCGGGCCGGATGATCGAGCAACTGAACGCCGGCAACCTCGACTTGAAAGAAGTTGAAGTACTGGTGCTCGACGAAGCCGACCGTATGCTCGACATGGGCTTCGCCGATGACGTTCAGCGTCTGGTGGACGAGTGCACCAACCGTCAGCAGACCATGCTGTTCTCCGCCACCACCGGTGGTTCGGGCCTGCGCGAGATGATCGCCAAGGTCCTGAACAACCCTGAGCACTTGCAGCTCAACGCGGTCAGCCAGCTGAACGAAACCACTCGCCAGCAAATCATTACCGCTGACCACAACCAGCACAAAGAACAGATCGTCAACTGGCTGCTGGCCAACGAGACCTATCAGAAGGCCATCGTCTTCACCAACACCCGGGCCATGGCCGACCGCATCTACGGCCGCCTGGTGGCGCAGGAATACAAAGCGTTCGTGCTGCACGGCGAGAAAGACCAGAAGGATCGCAAGCTGGCGATCGACCGCCTGAAGCAGGGTGGCGTGAAAATCCTCGTGGCTACCGACGTCGCCGCCCGCGGTTTGGATGTCGACGGTCTGGACCTGGTGATCAACTTCGACATGCCGCGCAGCGGCGACGAATACGTGCACCGCATCGGTCGTACCGGCCGCGCCGGTAACGATGGCCTGGCCATCTCGCTGATCTGCCACGGCGACTGGAACCTGATGTCGAGCATCGAGCGCTACCTCAAACAGAGCTTCGAGCGCCGCACCATCAAGGAAGTCAAAGGCACCTACGGTGGACCGAAAAAGGTCAAGGCCTCGGGCAAGGCCGTCGGCGTGAAGAAGAAAAAGACCGACGCCAAGGGCGACAAGAAGAAAACTGCCGCCAAGACCCCGACCAAGCGCAAGAGCGCCAACCGGCCGAAGAGCGATTCCCTGGTCAGCAAGGACGGCATGGCCCCGCTCAAGCGCCGCAAGCCGGAAGCGCCGGCGGCTGAGTAAGTCGTTGTAGACGGCCTATGAAAAACCCGGACAACGTCCGGGTTTTTTTACGTCAAAACAACTACCTGACAATCGATATGGAACCAAGCGCCAGCGCCGCCAGCAACATCACCCCCACTGTTCCGATGGTCCACTTCAAAGTCATGCGCTGGTTGTCGCCGTAATCCAGGTCCAGCAATCCGCACAGCAAATAGGTGGACGCCACCAGCGGACTGAGCAAATGCACCGGCTGGCCGATCAAACCGGCGATCGCCATTTCCTTGCCGCTGATGCCGTAGTGGCTGGCGGTTTCCGCGAGGATCGGCAGAACGCCGAAGTAAAACGCATCGTTGGTCAGTACGTAGGTGAACGGCATGCTGATGAACGCCGTGATGATCGACATCGAACTGCCGGCCCACTCAGGGATGACGTGGATCAGACTCTCGGAGATGGCTTTTGTCATGCCGGTACCGCTCATGATGCCGACGAAAATCCCGGCGGCAAAGATCAGCAAGGTCACCGCCATCACGTTGTCGGCATGGCGGGCGATCACGGCTTTCTGCTCTTTGAGGTTCGGGAAGTTCACCGCCAGGCCAATGCCGAACGCGAGCATGAACAGTACTGCCGGTGGCATCACGGCGAGCATCATCAGCGCGATCAGGGCGATGGTGAGCGCAGCGTTGAACAGCAAGCGCCAGTCGCCCAAACGAAATTCAGTGGCGTGTTCCAGGCCTTCATCGCCTTTGAGCTGCACCACCCCCAACCGGCGTCGTTCCAGACGGCCCAAGTAAAGGGCGACGAACATCACCCAGGCCAGACCGAAAGCCATCAACGGCAACATCGCCACGAACAGTTCGGTGATATCGACGT
The DNA here is from genome assembly GCF_057837725.1 of Pseudomonas sp. GL_091. NCBI lineage: Bacteria > Pseudomonadati > Pseudomonadota > Gammaproteobacteria > Pseudomonadales > Pseudomonadaceae > Pseudomonas > Pseudomonas sp. GL_091. The sequence goes on from NZ_CM174451.1 coordinate 1,577,594, forward strand.
GCATGGCGCTGGCCGCACGGGAAAACGGACCGGCCCACGGCAGAATATTCATCACGCCAATGGCCAGCAGCAACACCGTGGCCATGACTTGCAGGCGCACGCCGGTGCGGCGATAGAGCGGCAGCAGTGCTGCGCACGTAATGATGTAAGTCGTGGCGCCATCACCATCCAGACCGACACAGATCCCGAGAATCGCCGTGCCCAGCACGATTTTTTGCGGATCGCCTTTCACCGCCTTGAGGATCAATTTGACCAGCGGGTTGAATAGCCCTGCGTCGGTCATCATGCAGAAATACAGGATGGCAAAGGTCAGCATCACTCCGGTCGGGGCCAGCATCTTCAAACCGTCGAACATCATCGGTCCGAGCGTCGTGGTGTATCCGGCAAGGCAGGCAAAGGCGACCGGGACCAGCAACAGCGCAACCAGCGGCGACAGGCGTTTGCTCATGACCAGGTACATGAAGCAGGTGATCATCGAATAGCTGAGTAGAGTCAGCATGGGTTCCCTCGTTTTTATAGGTTTTGTCCGGGTGTCACGGCGGCCTAAGCAAACGCTTGTCGCCTATATCGTTCTATCAGATAGAACATCATTCCTTTTGATGGAACAACTTTCCGATCAATTTTTTGTGCTGTCAAGTTTTTGTCCACTCGTTGACAAGGCATCGAAACCCAGCGGATACTAAAAATAGAACAATATTCTGTCAGGTAGAACGTATGCTGAAGCCCCTGAAAACAGGGGCTCCCGTAGCGTTTCAGGAGAGCTGGTGATGGGTCATTCGAACGAAATCGATATTTTGGTCAGCGAAGTCGGGCCACGTGACGGTCTGCAAAGCGTCGCCGCCACCATGCCGACCGAACTGAAGCTGAAATGGATCACCGCCCTGGCGACCGCCGGGTTGCGGGAGATCGAAGTGGGCTCTTTTGTGTCACCCAAACTGCTGCCGCAGATGGCCGACGCGGCGCAGTTGGTGGCCCACGCGCGGACCTTGCCCAACCTGTTTGTGACGGCGTTGGTGCCCAACCTCAAGGGCGCCGAAGCGGCGTTCAAGGCCGGTGTGCAGAAAATCACGATGCCGATTTCGGTGAGCGAACCCCATTCCCTGGCCAACATCCGCAAGACTCACGCCGAGGTCTATCAGGAAGTGCGCGACGTGGTTGCCTTGCGTAACGAGCAATACCCGCACATCGAAATCGAGGCCGGGTTATCGACCGTATTCGGTTGCACGATTCAGGGCGAAGTGCCGGATGACGACACATTGCGCATGGCCATGATCATGGCCGAACTGGGTGTCAATGAAGTGGGGCTGGCCGATACCGTCGGCTACGCCAACCCGACGCAGGTCCGTCGGTTGTTCACCCGCTTGCGTCAGGAACTGCCAGGCGTTGCTGGCAGTGCGCATTTCCACAACACCCGTGGCCAGGGCCTGGCCAATGTGCTGGCGGCGCTGGACGTGGGCGTGACCACCATCGATGCCTCGCAAGGCGGGATTGGCGGTTGCCCCTACGCTCCCGGCGCGTCGGGCAACATCGTCACCGAGGACCTGGTTTACCTGCTCGAGTCCATGGGCCTGCGCACCGGTATCGACATCGATCGGTTGGTGGCGGCCCGCGAATGGCTCTACCAAGGCCTGCCGGGAGAGCCGCTGTACGGCTTCATTCCGGACGCCGGTGTGGGCAAGAATTTTCACTATGCAAAGAAGGCGGTATGAACATGGGCCTCAGCCAACAACAAAAGCCTTTACCTCTGGCCGGCATTCGGGTCATCGAGTTCGTGCATATGGTCATGGGGCCGACCTGCGGTCTGGTGCTGGCGGATCTGGGGGCCGAGGTGATCAAGGTCGAACCGACTCCGCAAGGTGACAATACCCGGCGCTTGATGGGGTCTGGCGCCGGCTACTGGACCACCTACAACCGCAACAAGAAAAGCTTTGCCGTTGACCTGAAAACCAGCGAGGGCATTGCGGCGGTAAAAAAGCTGATTGCCACCGCCGACGTGGTCACCGAGAACTTTCGCCCCGGCACCATGGATAAACTCGGGCTGGGTTATGCCGACATCAAGGCGATCAAACCGGACATCATTTACAGTTCCATGAAAGGTTTCCTGCCCGGCCCTTACGAACATCGCACGGCCCTCGACGAAGTGGTGCAGATGATGACAGGCCTGGCTTACATGACCGGCCCGGTCGGACAGCCGTTGCGCGCAGGGGCCTCGGTCAACGATGTCATGGGCGGGATGTTCAGCGCGATATCGATTCTCGCGGCGCTGTTGCAACGTAATCAAAATGCTCAAGGACAGTTCGTGCAAACTGGCCTGTTTGAAAATTCGGCATTCCTCGTGGCCCAGCACATGATGCAGAACGTGGTGACCGGCACACCCGCTGCACCCATGCCGAGCCGCGTCTCGGCATGGGCCATTTATGACGTGTTCAGTTGTGCCGGTGAAGAGCAGATCTTCCTCGGCGTGGTCAGTGACAGTCAGTGGAAAAGCTTTTGCGAGGTGTTTGGCTTCGACACGTTCGCCAGCGATCCGCAGTTGGCCGCCAACAATCAGCGGGTGGCTGCACGCAAAGTGATCTTGCCGCAAGTGCGTGAGTGTCTGGCACGCATGAGCAAGGAACGAGTGATGGCCCTGTGCGAAGAGGCCGGGTTGCCGTTTTCACCGATCCAGCGTCCACAGGATCTGTTCGACGATAAACACCTGAACGAGTCTGGCGGTATGGCTCAAGTGACAATGCCCGACGGTCAGTCGGTCAAGGTGCCCATGCTGCCGTTCGAAATGGACGGCCAGCGTTTCGGTACGCGTTTGAACGTACCGCAATTGGGTAGCCATAGTGATGAGTTGTTGGCTGAACTGGGTTACACCACTGCCGATGTCGCGGCACTGCACGGTGCTGGTGTCATCAAGTCTCAGGCCTGAGCTCACTCAGGGTGGCCGCCGCTTCGAGCAACGGTTAAGGTAGCCTCTGCGCAGCCCGGAGCTGGCGCCGTCCTGAAGTTTTGTCACGAGCGAACATGAGCAAACAATCCCTATCGGAAGACGAATCCTCCACGCCTGCTGCCGAAGGTGGTGTAGCGGCCGTGGATCGCGCGTTTGCGATCCTCGCGGCGTTCGATGTCGGCAGCAACAGCCTGCCACTGGCGGAAATCGCCCGGCGCACGGGGCTGTATAAAAGCACGATCCTGCGCCTGATGAACTCGCTCGAGCGTGCCGGTTTCATCCGTCGCCTCGGAGACGGCCAGTACGCGGTCGGCCCCGAACCATTGCGGCTGGCGCAGGTTTATCAGACGTCGTTCCGCCTGCGGGATGTGATCTACCCGTTGCTGGAATCCCTGTCGCTAGCCAGCGGCGAAACGTCTTCGTTCTATGTGCGAGAAAACGACAGCCGTGTGGTGCTGTTTCGCGTGGAACCAAAACGCGCGGTGCGTGTTGCCCTGCATGAGGGGGCGCGATTTTCACTGAATGTGGGCGCATCGGGGAAAGTCCTGCGGGCTTTTGCCGGCACATCGGACCCGATGCTTGGTATTGTCCGCGAGCAATTCTGGGCGACGTCCTTCGGCGAGCGCGACGCCGAGACCGCAGCTGTGTCGGTGCCGGTATTCAACGCGGCTTATGACCTGACCGGAGCGATGACCTTGTCCGGCCCGGCAGAGCGTTTCAACCAGGAAAAGGTGGCGACGGCGTGTGGGTTGTTGCTCGAAGCAGCAGCCAAGGCGACCCTCGCGTTAGGCGGGGACAATCGGGAGTTGCTTAAAGCCCTTGAGCGCGCAGCCCCGCAGGGTTAACAGTCCTGAATACAAAAAGCCCGGTCGGTGACCGGGCTTTTTGTATTCAGCTTTCGGCTTTTTTCTCTGCCGTTGCCAGTTCCTTGAGTCGCTGGTCGATCAATTGGCACTTATCCGGCAAGTCTTTGGCGGCAGTGCCCAGATCAATTTTCTGCAACTCGTCGTTGATCTCCTTGGCCTTGGTCTGGTTTTGCTCGGTGAGTCTGGCCACTTTCTGGGCCAGTTATTCGCGTTTGGCGGTGGCTTCCTCGGGGGGGCAGGCCCAGGCGTGTGGGAGCGTGGCTTGCCCGCGAAGGCCGCGCCTCGGTGCCTGGGGGGCTAACCACCATGACAGCAGCTCGACTTCTCCTGTTCCTCATATTTGTCATGATGTCGCACCCACTCCATGATTTCGTCCTCGTTGCGACCCTTGGGCGTCAGGTCGAGGTAGTTGTAGGCGCCGACCAGCAGGTCCAGGCCTCGGGCGTAGGTGGAGTAGGTATGGAAAATTTCGCCGGCTTCGTTGCGATAAAACACGCTGAGACCGGGGAGTTCTTCCTCGGAGCCTTCGGTTTTTTCGTAGTTGTACGTAGCCTTTCCGGCGGCGACCTCTTCGGCCCGGGCGCAGACGCCAAAGTCGTAGTTGAAATCGCATCCTGCTGACGACACCCAGTCGAACTTCCAGCCCATGCGCCGCTTGAACGCCTGGAATTCAGCGAAAGGTGCGTGGGAAACCGCTACCACGGCCACGTCATGGTGGGCCAGGTGCTGGTTGGCGCCGTCGATGTGATCGCTCAGGTACGAGCAACCGGGGCAGCCCTCGTCCCAACCCTCGGCGAACATGAAGTGGTAGATGATCAACTGACTGCGGCCACCGAACAGGTCCGCCAGTTTCAGTTCGCCGTTGGGCCCCTGGAAGCGGTAGTCCTTGTCGATTTTAACCCAGGGCAGGGCACGGCGTTCGGCGCTGAGCTTGTCCCTTTCCTTGGTGAAGGCTTTCTCGCGGGCCAGGTGCTGTTTGCGGGCGGCGAGCCATTCTTCCCGCGACACGACGGGATGGTTCTGGATGTTCATATTGATTTCTCCTGCGTGGGGCGGGGAGGTGACTTACACAGCCTAGTCGTTTGGCTTGCGTGGATTTCGACATGCCGCCGGTCGGTCGTCAGCAAATGCCCGGCTGATCGACAGCAGTATTCCCGGCAATGATCACCAGCGACAGGTGCTGGACGAGCAGGCTCGCTCCCACATGGGACTTGTGTTGCAGTCAGCCTTGTTTCGCCGCTTTCAGGCACTTCAAGTCGCTGAAGTCCTTCCTCACACCTTCAATTTTCTTCAGCAGGCGTTCACGCTGGTTTGGCGTGCTTTCAGCCATCAGATCCACGAACAGTGAACGTGCCTGGGCTTCGGTGTTGGCAAAGGCCTGACGATAGGCGGGCGTCCACAAACTCTGACGATTGACCAGAAGTGTCTCGATTCGTTGTGGGAACTGCGGACTCTGGCGTTGCGCAACGGCCGCGCTGAACTGCTTCTGCCAATGGACCCGGTTGGCAAGCCACTGGGTGTTCTGCTCGCCCAGGGTGCTGGACCATGTGGTTACCCGTTGTTGCTGGGTAGCGCTCAGTGGCCCGAGCCAGTCATTCAGGCGCTTCTCCATGCGTGCGCCGCGTTCCTTGATCTGCTGGTCGAGGGAAGGTTTGAGGTATTCCTCCTGGCGTTTGCGCTGGTCCTTGGCAAAGGCGTCGTTCATTTCGGCGACTTGCTTGTCATCCAGCCCTTGCAGCAACTCGATGGCCGACGGGGTGATTTCCCGCGCGGTCTCGGCAATCGCCTGTTCGGCTTCGTGGGCGCGGGCCTGCAAGGCGGCATCGGTGACCTGGTTGGTGGCGATCATGGTTTGCAGGCGGTCCAGCCAGTCGAGGTAGCCGGGCAATTGGGTGGTGCAGTGCCAGCTCAGGTGTTCCTTCAGGCGTTCGTTCAGCCAGCTTTTTTGCTCGCCGTTCATGTCCAGGTAGTCGCTGAGCGTCCACGGGATGATCACATCGAGATTGCGGTAGGCCAGGCCCACGCGGCTGCACGCGCCGAGGGTGAGGGCGATGGTCAGCACAAAGGCGATATGTTTGAACCAGCGGGACATGGGCGAATCCTTGCGAAAGCCAGCCTTCGGGGTCTGATTCTCATGTGAACCCGGGAGGAGCCCGGCAGTTCAGCCGATCAATAGAACGCGCGTTCGGCCTTGAGTGTAACCAGCCCGTCGCATTGGCTGTTGTGTCCGGCATAGGCCGAGCAACCGCTGCCGCTCAGGCTGGAGTCACTGTAGATCAGGTCGAGGTCGATGCCCATGAACGGGCGGGACAATTTCAGCGACCAATCGGTAAAACTGCCTACATACCCGCCATCCACCGCCACTGGCGTATTGAATTGGTGGGTGGTGTATTTCAGGCTGATACCGACACCGAACGGTTGATTGCCGCTCAAGTCAGCGAACAGGGTGTTGTTCTGTTTGTCCGGGTCGTCGCTGAAGGCGATGCCGAAACGGCTGCCGAGCAAGGTCAGGCCGCCGAACAGTTCCTGGCTGTCGGGTGTCGTGACTTCCGGGTAGCTGTAGCGGATCAGGCCCACTTCGTAGCCGAGGGTTTGGTCGAAGGGTTGTTTAAAGCCCATGTAGGAATCGATCTCGAGGTTTTTCCCCGGGCTGATGCCCATACTGGGCGACCATTGGCCCACGTAGAAACCGCTGTCGTGGCTCAGGTCCAGGCCGCCGTGGAACGAGCCGACGGCCGAGGGTTTGACCAGGCCTTGGGCCATGCTGCGGGTGGGGGTGGTGCCTAGCTTGAGGTCGAAGCCCCCCAGCTCACGCTGAAAGATTTGTGCGTGTGCTACGGAGCAGGCCAGCAGGCTGGCGAGCAATGCCGATAGATAGAAAGGTTTGAACATGCGTCACTCCATGAACAGCGAGGGCAGGCTGGTGAGCCCGCTGGAACGCTTGATCCAGACGCGTGCAAGGATACCGGCGAATGATCGGCAATGAAGGCCGTTCGTCGATTTTCAGAGGATTTGATAGTGTGGCGCAGGGGAGAAGCGAGGGTTCCAGTCCAAGCGCTTCGAAGCTCAAAGCGCTTTGGGACCAGGTGACGCGAGGGGATTACTTTTTGCCCAGGGTGATCTGCTTGGACGGGCCGAACGTCTGGCCGCTGACGCCTTTGGCAATTTGCTGGATTTCACCGCCGGACTTGAGGAACGCAGCGATCTGGCTGTTGATCGATTCGCTGGTTTCGACGGCTGGAGCTGGCTTTGCTTTGCTGGTGGATGCTTTTACACGCATGGCGGCCATTAACCTGTAGAAAATTAACTTGGCCAGGCATCGTACAGGAATTACCTGATAATTGCTTGGCAAATATCCCCTCGGCATATTCGTGAGGTCGGGGTAATTAGTCATCGGTCAATATTCGAAATATGCACCTAAGCCGCTGTTTTAACTAAGAACATTGCCTGGAAAAATACCGCGTTAGGCTTGCCTGGGCATGGCGTAAATGCCCGGATCGGCCTGACGAGCGGCCAGGCGCGGGATGAAACCCCGGGAAAATTAAGGGTTTCAGAGGATTTTCTCGCGCCACCGGGCCGGCTGCCGAACGCGGCGCTTAAAACCGGGTAGAATGCCGCCCACGCAATGAGGGTATTGGACATGGCTTTAGTCGGGCGTTACAACAGTTTGCAAGTGGTTAAACACACTAACTTCGGTTTATATCTGGACGGTGGCGCGGATGGCGAAATCCTTCTGCCTAATCGTTATATTCCAAAAGATATTCCTACCGAAGATGAAGACTGGCTCAACGTTTTTATTTATCTGGATAGCGATGACAAACTCATCGCAACTACTGAAAAGCCGAAAGTTCAAGTCGGTGAATTCGCCAGTTTGAAAGTTGTTGAAGTCAACAGCATCGGCGTATTCCTGGACTGGGGGTTGCCGAAAGACCTGTTGCTGCCGTTCTCCGAAGAGAAGCGTCAGATGACGGCGGGCGAGTATGTGGTGGTGCACGTCTACCTCGACAAACACACCCGTCGCATCACCGCGACCGCGCGTCTGGACCGCTACCTGGACAAGACCCCGGCCAACTACACCGCGGGCCAGGAAGTGGATCTGCTGGTGGCCGAAGCCACGGATATGGGCTTCAAGGCAATCATCAACAACAAGCATTGGGGCCTGATCCACAAGAACGAAATCTTCAAATTCATGCGCGCCGGTAAAGAAGAAAAGGGCTTTATCAAGGAAGTTCGCGCCGACGGCAAGATCAGCCTGAGCCTGCAACCGGTCGGCCAGGAAGCGGCCACCAGCCTGAACTCGAAGATCCTCGCCAAGTTGCGCGAAAACAACGGTAGCCTGGCGGTGAGCGACAAGAGCGATCCGGCGTTGATCAGCAGCCTTTTCGGTGTCAGTAAGGGCAACTTCAAGAAGGCCATTGGTGCGTTGTACAAGAATGGCCAGATTGTCATTCATGCCGATCGCATCGAACTCAGTTGATGCACTGACAATACAGAGGGCCAGGATGGCGCAAGCGGAGAAGTAGAGGTCTCTGGCAGGCGGCATTTTCTGGCCTACTGGCTAATAATCGACAACATGATTCTTCGCCCCGGTGTTTTCTTTTCAACGAGAGGGCCGGGGCTTTGCTTTTACTGCCGAGTCTTTGCCATGGATTGTGTCTTCGAGGTGTTCCAGTGAGCGCCACCCGGCGCAGCGCCGACGGGTTTGCCCTGCAAGTGATGGTCGGGTTGTGCCTGGTCTGGGGCGTTCAGCAGGTGATGATCAAGTGGGCGGCAGTCGATATCGCGCCGGTGATGCAGGCGGCTGGACGTTCCGGTATGTCGGCGTTGCTGGTCGGGCTGCTGATCTGCTGGAAGGGCGGCTGGAACCAGGTGGGTGCGACCTGGCGCGGCGGTCTGTTGGCCGGTGCGTTGTTCGGCCTGGAGTTCTTCTTCATTTCCGAAGGCCTGCAACTGACCACGGCGGCGCACATGTCGGTGTTCCTCTACACGGCGCCGATCTTCACCGCATTGGGGGTGCACTGGTTGCTGCCCAGTGAGCGATTGCGACCGCTGCAATGGTTGGGGATTGTCCTGGCCTTTATCGGGATTGCCATTGCGTTTGCCGGCGGGGTGTCCTGGGACAACCTTGATTACCGCATGTTGATGGGCGATGCCCTGGGTGTGCTGGCGGGTGCCGCCTGGGGCGCGACCACGGTGGTAGTGCGCGCCTCGCGCCTGTCGGAAGCGCCGGTGACCCTGACGCTGTTCTATCAGTTGATTGTCGGCTTCTTCGGCTTGTTGTTGATTGCGTTGCTCAGCGGCCAGATCACTCATGTCAGCCTGACCAGCGTGGCGGTGGCCAGTGTGCTGTTTCAGGGCGTGGTCGTGTCGTTCTTCAGTTACCTGATCTGGTTCTGGCTGCTGCGCCGTTACCTGGCAGCGAACCTCGCGGTGTTTTCGTTCATGACGCCGTTGTTCGGCGTCACCTTCGGTGTGGTGCTGCTCGGCGAGGCGCTGAGCCTGAACTTCGTCATCGGTGCCGTGCTGGTATTGGCGGGTATCACTTTTGTCAGCGCCGAGCAGTGGTTGCGCCGTCGTTTGCGCAAAGCCCTCGGGCAGCACTGACCGGCGCGAGCAACAGACCGCCGGCGATCAGCAAGCCGCAGCCGGCGACCACCAATGCCGGCTGCAAACCGCCACTAAAATGACTGCTCAGCGCTGCCAGCAATGGTCCGCTGAGCTGGCCCACGGCAAAGCAGGCTGTCAGCAGGCCGGCATTGCGCTGGGTGGCGTGGGGCGCCAGTTCCCGGGAGCGTTGCATCACCAGTTGCATGCAGGCCAGGAACGGCGTGCCGCACAGGATCACGCCCAATGCCAGGCCTGGCCCGTTGCCCAGCAGGCAGGCGAACACACCAGCGGCTTGCAGCCATAACGTCGCCATCAGCCAGTGACCCGTGGCGCCAGGTTTTTGCCGTCGCAGACTCACCAGCACCACGCCGGTTGCCGCCGCCAATCCAAAGCATGGCCAGAACAGGTCGGCCTGCCATTGGCCATGGAATTGCGCGTTGGCCATTTGCGACAAAAAGGTCGCCGGAATGATGTAGCCCAATCCGTACAAGCCATAGATCCAGCCCAAGCGAGCGATGCCTTGATTGCCCGACGCGCTGGCGCTGGGTGCAGCCGTCGCGGTGACAGCCGGTTGTGGCAGGAACGGCAGGATTCCCAGCAGCATCGCCAACGCTGCGGCGGCGTACACCAGCCACAAGGTGGCGGATGTCTGGCCCAGCAGATTCGAGCCCAGGGCCAACAAACCGGTCAGAAAAATCCCCAAACCGGGTCCGGCGAACACCAGGGCACCGAGCCGAGGGCGACCGGCCGCTGCCGCGAGTGGCTGGCTCAGGGCGGTAATCATCACCAACACCCAGGCGCTGGCCACGCCGGTGCCGAAGCGCAGCAGCAGGTGCGACCAGAAACCATTGGCCCAGAACGACGCCAGGGTCAGCAGCACGCAGAGCCACAATCCGCCGAGCAAGCGTCGGCGCACTTGCGCGGTACGCCGGGAAAACATCGCGTCCACCGCACCAATGAAGTAACCGAGGTAGTTGGCGGCGGCGATCAACCCGGCGGCGGTCAGGTCGATCTGACCTTCGCTGAGCAGGTGCGGCAGTTGCGGTGTCAGGGCAAAACGGCCGATGCCCATGGCCATCATCAGGGCAACGAAACTGGCGGATAAGCGGATCAGGGGAGACATGGTCTGGATTCCGTCTGGAGGATCAATGACCGTCAGGCTAGGACTGATTGACTTTCTTTAAAAATGAATAATAGTTAGTAACTTGTTCTTTTTTGGAGAATGTCGTGGAGTTCAGCCAATTGCGCATCTTCCAGGCGGTGGCGGAGGAGGGGTCCATAACCCGTGCCGCCGAACGGCTGCATCGAGTGCCGTCGAACCTGTCGACCCGGCTCAAACAGCTGGAAGAGCAACTGGGTGTCGAACTGTTCCTGCGCGAACGTCAGCGCTTGCAGTTGTCGCCTGCGGGAAAAATCTTGCTGGACTACACCGCCAGGCTGTTTGCCTTGCGCGATGAAGCCAGCGCGGCAGTGCAGGGTGGGCAACCGGCGGGCGACTTCGTGCTCGGCACCATGTACAGCACGGCAGCGATTCACCTTCCGGGGCTATTGGCGCACTACCACCGTTTGTATCCGGCGGTGAACCTGCAAGTGCAATCCGGCCCCAGCGGTGAATTGCTCGAAGGCCTGCTCACCGGTCGACTCGATGCGGCGCTGGTGGATGGCCCCCTGGAACTGGCCGGGCTCGACGGGGTGCCCTTGTGCGACGAGCGCCTGGTGCTGATCAGCGAGGCCGACCATCCACCCGTGCGCAGCGCGCTGGATGTGCAAGGTCGTTCGGTGTTCACCTTTCGCCAGGGCTGCTCCTACCGCATGCGCCTGGAAGCCTGGTTCGCCCATGACCACGCGGCCATGGGCCGTGCGATGGAGATCGAGTCCTATCCGGGCATGCTGGCGTGTGTGATTGCCGGCTCCGGTGTGGCGCTGATGTCGGAGTCGATGCTCGCCAGCCTGCCGGGCCGCGAGAGTGTGGCCGTGCATCCGTTGGCCGAACCGTTCGCCAGCGCTACCACCTGGCTGATGTGGCGCAAGGGCATGGTCGGGGCCAACCTGAATGCCTGGATCGAGCAGCAACAAGTGGTTTTTCCGCCGACACTGATGCAGGCGCAGGAGATTGCCTGAACACAGGCTGATTGTGATTGATTCAGTAACAGATCATTGCGACTTTGCGCGAGCATTGCACAGAACTTCGGACTATTATCAGTGCGAAGGGGCTACAGAACTTTGGCCGCTCGGCACTACCCTGAAGGGGGCACCATGAAAGAGAAAATTCAAAACTGGCTGCATGACCTGGGTGTGGCTCTCGGTTTGATCGAACCGCCTCTGCAACCCGTGCCTGTTCGTACTGACGACGAACAGCGCCGACGCCAGCAGCGTCGCCGGTAATGGCAGATAACATCTGACAGGTGAAAGGTTTTCCGTGGCGAGGGAGCAAACTCCCTTGCCGCTTCGTGTACGTTTGATCGCCAGCCTTAGTACCGCCCAATCTCCAGCAAAAACCGGCTCAAATCATTCGCCGTCCTGACGGTCTTGAGCATCCGGTCTTCCTCCGCGGTAAACGCCGTTACACCCAGTTCATCTTCCAGATGGAAGATCAGCTCTTCGATATCTTTTTTATCCAATCCCAATTGCGCCAGGCTGGCGTTGTCGTCGAAGTTATCCCGGCCTTCCAGCAGGCGGCTGATGTAGCGATGTACGACAGCACGAAGGGCAGCTTCTTTCATGATCGTTCTTCGAGGAGGTGGGTGTAGGTCTCCCTGCCGGTGCAGGTCCTGCCGTTGAGTACAGCAGGCTTTAGCCGTGTGAGCGCTGCCATTCGTCAATCATGCTGCGCAAATGCTCCCCGGAAAAACTGCCGAAATGCCCGCCATGCACCGTGCGGATCGACAGCTCACGCAAGCGTTGCAGGCTGCGCGCGTAGTCATCGAGGTTGGAGTGGTAGGCGTCTTCGATCAGCGGGCCGTCGTAGATGATGTCGCCGCTGAACAAGGTCTCGGTGGCGGCTTCGTACAGGCAGATGCCGCCCGGTGAGTGTCCCGGTGTGTGCACGACGTGCAACACCCGATTGCCCAGGTCCAGCACATCTCCGTCATCGACAAACCCCGTGGCCGGTGCGGCCTTGACCCGGTATTCGGCGTAGCACAGCGGGCAATCAGGGTGCGCCTCGAACATGTCGTCGCCGACGAAGGCTTTGCTCAGGTCGTTGTCGCCATCGGGTGCGGCGAGAATGTCCGCCTCGGCCGGGTGCACCAGCCGTTCAGCGAATTCGTGATGACCGGCGATGTGATCGAAATGGCAGTGGCTGGCCACGGCCACCAGCGGCCGTTCAGTGATCCACGGCAGTTGCTCGCGCAGGCTGACCAGTCCCGAACCGCTGTCCAGCAGCAGGTCTTTGTCACGGCCCTGGATGTGCCAGAGGTTGCAGCGGTAGAAGGGGCGGATGTACGGCTCGTGAATCAAGCGGATGCCGTCACTGAGTGGTTTCACCTCGAACCACTGGTTGCGAGAAACAATCTTCATAGTTCATTTTCTCCAGGCGAAAAAAAACGAGTGTGGCAACCGACGCCACACCCGTCGAAGAAAGCATCAAGTCGTTATGTTCAGCTTAGGCAGCGCTGGCCACTGCTGCCGGGCGGCGGGACATCAAGCTCACCAGCACGAAACTCACCAGGCCTACACCGAGGCTGTAGTAGATCGGGCTGTTGGCATCCAGACCATCCTTGAACATGAACAGCAGGGCAGTGGCGAAGCCCATGCCCATGCTGGCAATGGCGCCGGCGGTGGTGGCACGTTTCCAGAAGATCGCACCGATCAGCGGGATCAGCATGCCGCCTACCAGCAGGTTGTACGCCAGGGTCAGGGCGCTGATCACGTCGTTCACGACCAGAGCGATACCCAGCACCACAATACCGGTCAGCATGGTGACCAGGCGGTTCAGGCCCAGGCTCGACTGTTTACCGCCGCGCAGTTTCGGCAGCAGGTCTTCGGTCAGGGTGGTGGCAGCGGCGAGCAGGCCGGCGCTGGCGGTGGACATCATGGCGGCCAGTGCAGCAGCAATCACCAGACCACGGATACCGTCCGGCAGCGACAGTTTGACGATGGCGGCGAAGGCGTTGTTGACGTTATCCAGATCCGGGATCAGCACGTGAGCGGCCATGCCGATCAGGGCGCAGGCCAGACCATAAACGATGCAGTAGATACCGGCAGCGGTACCGGCAACCTGAGCCACTTTAGCGGTCTTGACGGTGAACACCCGTTGCCAGATGTCCTGACCGATCAGGATCCCGAAGAAGTAGATCATGAAGTAGGTGATGATGGTGTCCCAACCGATGGTAGTGAAGCTGAAGGCGGTTGCCGGCAGTTTCAATACCAACTCATCCCAGCCGCCAACGCGGTACAGGCAGATCGGCAACAGTATGAACATCAGGCCGACTGTCTTGATCACGAACTGGACGATGTCGGTCAGGGTCAGGGACCACATGCCGCCAATGGCCGAGTAGATCACCACGACGCCACCGCCGAGCAGAACGGACACCCAGAATGGCAGGCCGAACAGCACTTGCAATACGGTGCCGATAGCCAGGATCGAAACCACGCCGATCATCAGCGCGTAGGCCAGCATGATCACCGCGCTCGCCGAGCGGGCCATCGGGTTGTAGCGTTTTTCCAGGACCTGGGTAACGGTGTAGATCTTCAGTTTCAGCAGCGGTTTGGCGAGGAACAGGTTAAGCGCCACGATCCCGCAACCCAGCGCCGCACACAGCCAGAAACCGGAGATGCCGTGCACGTAGCCCAGACGCACGGTGCCCACGGTGGACGCGCCGCCCAGGACGGTGGCAGCCATGGTGCCCATGTACAGGCTTGGGCCGAGGTTACGACCGGCGACCAAAAAGTCTTCGTTGGTCTTGGCCTTGCGCATGCCGTAGTAGCCGAGTATCAGCATCGCGGCGGCGTAGATGAGTACGACGAATAAATCCAAAGCCATTGTTGCGTGTCTCCGATTGTCTTTTTTATGGTGGAACTAAGTTGCGTTATGGCTATGGGGTGGTTTTTGTGGCGAGGGAGCAAGCTCCCTCGCCACAAAGGTCACTTCATGGCCCTGTCTTCAAAAAATCAGGCGGCTTGACGCATCGCCGGTTTAGCGAGCGAATCCGTGCTCTGGCTGCGTGAATCGTTCGGGCCGAACACTGCGCTCGATTCCGGGAACAGGCTCAGCAGCGCCAGGTACACCAGCGAAGCCAGGCCCAGGGTCACCGGCAGGCTGATGTCGATACCACCGGCCATTTCGCCCAGCGGCCCGACAAACTGACCCGGCAGGTTGACGAAGCACAGGCCGACGGCCGCGCTCGGGATCCAGGCACCCAGGCCACGCCAGTTCCAGCCGTGGGTGAACCAGTAGCGGCCACCTTTCTCGCCGCGGGTGAACACTTGCAGGTCATCCGGGCAGTAGAAGCCGCGACGCACCAGCAGGCCGATGATCATGATCACCATCCACGGGGTGGTGCAGGTGATGATCAGCACGGCGAAGGTCGACACGCTCTGCACCAGGTTGGCCGCGAAGCGCCCGATGAAGATGAAGGCAATCGACATCACACCGATCAGCAGCGTGGCCTTGACCCGCGACAGCACCCGCGGGAACACGCTGGACATGTCCAGGCCGGTGCCGTACAGCGAGGTGGTGCCGGTGGACATGCCACCGATCACCGCGATCAGGCACACAGGCAGGAAGAACCAGCTCGGCGATACCGCCAGCAGACCGCCGACATAGTTGTTGGCCGCGATGTAGTCCGGTGCTTTGATCGCCACGATGGTTGCGGTGGCCAGGCCGAACAGGAACGGGATGAACGTCGCGATCTGCGAAATCACTACCGCCGCCATGATGCGGCGTTTGGAGGTGTCACGCGGAATGTAGCGCGACCAGTCGCCGAGGAACGCACCGAAGGAAATCGGGTTGCTCATCGCCACCAGCGCAGCACCGATGAAGGCGGCCCAGAAACCGGGTTGCCCCATGTTGACGGTGCCGGCGTAGTTCGCATCGAAGGGACCGGCGAAGGCGAAGATGCCCAGCAGGAACAGCAGGCTGGCACTCCACACGGCGATCTTGTTGACCCACAGCAGGAAGCGGAAGCCATAGATGCACACGGTCAGTACCAGGATCGCGAACAGACCGTAGGCAAGGCCCAGGGTCAGGTCGGTTTCCGGCAGGCCGATCAGGCGTTTGGCGCCACCGATCAGCGCATCCCCCGAACTCCACACCGAGAGCGAGAAGAAGGCGATGGCAGTCAACAGCGACAGGAACGAGCCGACGATCCGCCCGTGCACGCCGAAGTGCGCACCGGAAGACACGGCATTGTTCGTGCCGTTGATCGGGCCGAACAGGCCCATTGGCGCGAGGATCAGCGAACCCAGCAATACGCCCAGCACAATCGCCCAGACGCCCGCCTGGAAAGACAGGCCGAACAGTACCGGGAAGCTGCCGAGGACGGCGGTGGCAAAGGTGTTGGAACCACCGAAGATCATCCGGAACAAGTCCGTCGGGCCTGCGGTGCGTTCGTTGTCCGGGATCTGTTCGACCCCGTGGGTTTCAATTTGCGTAAGGCTTTGGTCTTTGTTGTTGTTATTCATGATCAGCTCCGATCATAAAGGCGCGCTCATCGTGCGTGAGCGTCACCTGTGTTGGCTAAGGGGGTGGCAGCCCTTCCGGCATCGCGGACAAATGTTCGTGGCAGGCCAGCCATAGGCCTTGTTGTTCTTGGCCAGACGCTTGTTTCTTGAAAACAATCGTCTCGCGCTCCTGGCTAAAGTGCTGCTCCCCTTGCATGCGCAACTCGGTGGCTACGTCATGGATGAAAATCGCCACGTCACCCTGCAGGCTGACGAAAGCGTTGCTTGAGGTGCACGAGAGCACCTCGAAGCCATCCTCGGAGCGCCAGCCGTCCCACATCGCCTGATAGGCGTCGCGCGACAGCAGGGGCTGTTCGAGGGTGTAGAAGACGAAGCTGGCGTCGGCGCTGAACGCGCCGAAGTAGGCTTCGCGATCGTTACGGGCAAAAGCGGACACCAGATCGGCGGCGGCTTTGAGCACCTGATCACGTTCATTCATGACCAATCCTCAGCGGTGGACTACGCCAGGCAGTACGCAGAGCATTTCGTACAGCAGGTTGGCAGCCAGCAGCGAGGTGTTGCCGGTGGTGTCGTAAGCGGGCGAGACTTCTACCAGATCGCAACCGACCAGGTCGAGGCCTTGGCAGCCACGAACGATCTCGATCGCCTGAATGGTCGTCAGGCCACCGATTTCCGGGGTGCCGGTGCCAGGTGCCCAGGCCGGGTCGATGCCGTCGATGTCGAAGCTGAGGTAAACAGGGCCGCCGCCGACTTTCTCGCGGACTTCAGCCATCAAAGGCTCCAGCGATTTGTGCCAGCACTCTTCGGCCTGAACCACACGGAAGCCCTGGTTGCGGCTCCAGTTGAAGTCGTCAGCGGTGTAACCCTGGGCGCGCAGGCCGATCTGCACGACGCGGTCTGGGTCCAGCAGGCCTTCTTCAACAGCGCGACGGAAAGTCGTGCCGTGGGCGATTTTCTCGCCGAACATGTGATCGTTCACATCGGCGTGAGCGTCGATGTGCACCAGGCCGACCTTGCCGTGCTTTTTATGAATGGCACGCAGGATCGGCAGGGTGATGGTGTGGTCGCCGCCCAGGGTCAGGGGGATCACGTTGTGTTCGAGGATGTCGTCGTAGGCTTCTTCGATGATGCGTACGGCGTCCAGCAGGTTGAAGGTGTTGATCGCCACGTCGCCGATGTCGGCAACCGACAGCGAGTCGAACGGAGCAGCACCGGTGGCCATGTTGTAAGGACGGATCATCACCGATTCGGTGCGAATATCGCGAGGCCCGAAACGGGTGCCAGGGCGCAGGGAGGTACCGATGTCCAGCGGCACGCCTACGAAGGCAGCGTCCAGGCCGGCAGCGGTATTCAAATGGGGGAGTCGCATCATGGTGGCGATGCCGCCGAAGCGCGGCATTTCGTTGCCGCCCAGTGGTTGGTGAAGAATCTTGTCCACGGGTAAGGCCTCATCGTCGTTGTTTTATTTATTGGATTGCGCCGTTCACGGGAGTACGGGCGAACCTTGTGGCGCCGATTCTGCGAAATGTAGTGGCCGGGAAGAATCGCTACGGGCAAATACTTAGTTCAGATTTTTCTAAACTAATGGCTGGGACAGCGATAGACTTACGGTGCTCCACAGAATCCTGTGGCGAGGGAGCTTGCTCCCGCTGGGGTGCGAAGCAGCCCCAAACCATTTACCTCAGTGCGGCAGACAAACCACATGAGCAGGTTTTACGACTGCTGCGCAGCCGAGCGGGAGCAAGCTCCCTCGCCACAAGAGCAACATGCATTGCCTTGCAAACGGAGCCCGCCATGGCCAACGCTTTACCCGACCTGAAACTATTGCGCATCTTCGTCAGCGTGGTGCGCCATCAGGGGTTCGCCAACGCCCAGCAGGAGCTCAATCTCTCGACGTCGGCCATCAGCACCTACATGAGCCAGCTCGAAGCAGCCCTCGGTCTGGTGCTGTGCCATCGCGGCCGTGGCGGTTTCAGCCTGACCAGCAAGGGCGAGTTGTTCCATCAGGAAACCCTGCGTCTGTTGGGCGAGCTCGAAGGCTTCGAGCAGTACGCAGCCGCCCTCAAGGGCGAGTTGCGCGGTACCTTGAACCTGGGGGTGATTGACTCCACCGTCAGCGACAAGGCCCTGCCGTTCGCCGAGGCCATCGGCGCCTACAGCCAGGAACACCCGGCCGTGCACTTGCACCTGTCGGTGATGAGCCCTTACGAATTGCAACTTGGGGTGCAGGACAACCGTCTCGATCTGGCCATCGGCGCGTTTTCCACGCGCATGAGCGGCCTGGTGTACATGCCGCTGTACCGTGAACAACACTGGTTGTATTGCAGCACGCGGCATCCGCTGTTCAACGAGCGGCGCATTCCCGAGCAAGTCATCACCCAGCAGCGCATGGTCGGTCGTGGCTACTGGAGCCAGGCCGAACTGGCGCGTCACGGCTTCAAGCACAGCGCCGCGACGGTAGAAAGTATGGAGGCCCAGTTGATTCTGGTGCTGTCCGGCGCCTACATCGGCTACCTGCCGGAGCACTACGCCCAGGCCTGGGCCGACAAGGGTGACCTGCGAGTGTTGCTGCCGGCGACCTTTGGTTATCAGGCGCCGTTCTCGATGATCGTGCGTCGGGGGCGTAGCCGCGAGCCGCTGATCCAGACGTTCCGCGACTTGCTTAAAGCCCAACTCAATCAGGCCTGAGAAGATGTCCAGAATCCAGTGCCCGCGCTGCCTGCGCCCGCAAAGCCACTGCCTGTGCCCGTTGATCCCGAGCCTCGACAGCCGCACCCGGGTGTTGCTGCTACAGCATCCGAGCGAAGTGAACCATGCGCTGAATACGGCGCGGTTGGCGGCGTTGGGCTTGAACAATGCCGAGTTGATCGTGGGGGAAGTGTTCGAGGATTTGCCGACGTTGTTGAGCCGACCGGGGTATCAGGCGCGCTTGTTGTTTCCCGGTGAGCAGGCACAACCGATGCAGGTTTATGCCACGACAGACGAACCGTTGTTGCTGGTCGTCCCGGACGGTACCTGGCGCAAGGCGCGCAAGATGCTGCACCTCAATCCGCTGCTGGCGGCGCTGCCGAGGGTGACGCTGGCCGAAGGCGGAGTGTCCCGTTATCGCCTGCGCAAGGCACCGGGGCCGGGGGCATTGTCGACGGTGGAGGCGATTGTGCAGGCGCTGGAAACCCTCGAAGCACCGGCGATATTTGCGCCGTTGCTGAAGCCGTTCGAGGCGTTGATCGAGGGGCAGATTGCGGCGATGGGGGAGGAGGTTTACCAGCGTAACCATGGGTCGAAATAGTTGTTGTTTATACTGGCCCCATCGCGAGCAGGCTCGCTCCCACAGGGGATTTTCGGTGGTTACAAAAATTGTGTTCACCGAAAAACCAATGTGGGAGCGAGCCTGCTCGCGATGGCGGTGGAACAATCACAGAAGATCTTGAATAGTGACTACCGCTCCCGCATCGCCTCGGTCCGCGCTTTCAATACCGGTTTAAGCAAGTAATCCAGTACCGTTTTCTCCCCGGTAATAATGTCCACCGTCGCCACCATCCCCGGGATGATCAGCAGCGGTTTCACGTCCCCGCCCAAATGGTTTTTGTCAGTACGTACCTGAATCAGATAGAAGCTGTTGCCCTTGTCGTCGGTGATGGTGTCGGCGCCGATCAGTTCCAGTTTGGCGCTCAGGCCGCCGTAAATGGTGTAGTCGTAGGCACTGAACTTGACCATGGCTTTCTGGCCCGGATGCAGGAATGCAACGTCCTGCGGACGGACCTTGGCTTCGATCAGCAGGTTGTCTTCCAGCGGCACGATTTCCACCATGTCACTGCCGGGCTGGACCACGCCGCCGATGGTGTTGACCTTCAACACCTTGATGATGCCGTGCACCGGCGAGACCACGGTGGTACGGGTCACGCGGTCGTCGATGGCAATGCTCGATGCCGTGATTTTCGACAGGTCGGTGCGTTTCTCGTTCAGCTCTTTTGCCGCTTCCGAGCGAAAGGTCTGTTCCGATTCATCAATCTTGCTTTTGATCTCGTTGATCGCCGATTCGGCCCTGGGAATCGCCAGGGTCGTGGCGTTCAATGAGCCGCGAATCTCCACCGCGCTGCGTTTGAGCCGCAGGATTTCCACCGGCGACACCGCACCGGTGCCCACCAGCGGCGTGGACATGTTCATTTCTTGTTGCAGCAACGCCAGGCTGGAGCTGAACTGCCCCTGTTTCGAGCGGAACTCTGCCAATTCCTGGGTTTTTTGCCGAAGTTGCTCGGACAGCGTGCGCTGCTCGCTGGCCAGTCGGCGTTGCCGCTGTTCGTACAGCGAGCGCTCGTCTTCAGCCACTTGCGGAGCCTTGGCAATCACTTCTTCTGACAGCTTGAACGGCCGGCCTTCGGCTTCGGCCGAAAGCCGTTCGACCTGCGCGGTCAAGGCATAGCGATCGGCTTCGCTTTCGCCCTTGTTCGACAGATAACGGGTGTCATCCAGGCGCAGCAAGGTGTCGCCCTTGTTCACCATTTGCCCTTCACGGACGAAAATTTCAGTGACGATGCCGCCCTCCAGGTTCTGGATCACCTGGACCTTGCTCGACGGAATCGCCTTGCCTTCGCCCATGGTCACTTCCTGCAACACGGCAAATTTGGCCCAGACCAGTGCGCTGACCACCAGCGCAGCGGCCAGCCACACGGTGATTCGCGACCAGCGCGGCGAGTCCTGCAACGAGGCGCCGGCGGTTTCCGGCATGAACTCGGTTTCGGCACTTTTGTTGAAACTGTCGAAGTAGCCACGGGATCCTTGATCGGCAGACATGGACGACTCCTAGACGGCCGCAGAGCCGACACGGCCCTTGCGCAGTGCATCGATGACCGCTTCCTTAGGACCGTCGGCGACGATCCGTCCGTTGTCCAGCACCACCAACCGGTCCACCAGGCTCAGCATCGAGGTGCGGTGGGTCACCAGCAGGATGGTTTTGCCCTCGACCCAGCCGTGAAGTTTTTGCCGCAGGACGTCTTCGCTGCTGTTGTCCATGGCGCTGGTGGGTTCGTCGAGCAGCATGATGGGTGGATCGAGCAACATCGCCCGGGCCATCAATACAGCCTGGCGCTGGCCGCCGGACAGCAGTTGCCCACGTTCGCCCACGGGCCGGTCGAAGCCTTGCGGGTGTTGCCGGGCCAGTTCGGTGACGCCGGTCATTTCCGCCACTTCGAGCATGCGAGAGTCGCTGATATAGCGCGCGCCCAGGGTCAGGTTGTCGCGCAGGCTGCCGGCCAGCAGCGGCAGGTCGTGGGCGACATAGCCGATTTGATGGCGCAGGTCGGCGACGTCCAGTTGCCGCAGGTCCAGGCCATCGAGCAGCAACTGGCCTTCATCCGGTTCATAGAAGCCCATCACCAGTCGCGCCAGGGTGCTTTTACCTGAGCCGCTGCGGCCGATGATGCCGACGCGCTCGCCGGGTTTCACACTGAAGCTGATATTGGCCAGGGCGGGAGAACTCTGGCCGTTGTAGTGAAAGGTCACCCCGACAACATCCAGCGCACCTTGCAGTTGGGTGCGCTCCAGTGGCCGTTGCCTGGCGTCGCGCTCCTGGGGCAGGCTCATCAGCGCGTCGGTGCTTTTCATGGTCAGTTGCGCTTGCTGGTAGCGGGTGATCAGGCCGGCGATTTGCCCCAGCGGCGCCAGCACCCGACTGCCGAGCATGTAGCTGGCCACCAGGGCACCGACGCTGAGGTTGCCGGCAATGATGCTGTAGACCCCGGCAACGATGGTTGCCATACCGGACAGTTGCTGGATGAACAGCGTGCCGTTGGTAGCCAGGGCCGAGAGGTTGCGTGCGTGGCTGTCGAGGCGGGTGAGGGCGCCGTGGGTGCTTTCCCATTTGTGCTGGCGTTCGCTTTCGGCGCTGCAGGCCTTGAGGGTTTCCAGGCCGCTGAGGGTTTCGATCAGCAGTGCCTGACGTTCGGCGCCGAGGCTGAGGCTTTTCTGCACGGTGTCGCGCAGGCGCACCTGGATCACCATGGCGAAAATGATGGTGATCGGAAACGCCAGTATCGGGATCACCACCAGCCAGCCACCGAGCAGGCCGATCACCAGCAGCATCAGCAGGCAGAAGGGCAGGTCGATCAGGCTGGTGAGGGTCACGGCGGTGAGAAATTCCCGCAGGCCCTGGAAGTCATGAATGCTTTGGGCGAAGCCACCGATGGTCGCCGGCCGCGCTTTCATCGCCATGCCGGTGATGCGCTCGAACAGGGTGGCCGACAGGATCACGTCGGTTTTCTTGCCGGCGGTATCCAGCAAGTGCGCGCGCACGACCCGCAGTACCAGTTCGAAAGCGGTGCCGATCAGCAGACCGATCGCCAGCACCCACAAGGTCGAAGTGGCCTGGTTCGGCACTACGCGGTCGTAGGTTTGCATCACGAACAGCGGCACCATCAGCCCCAGCAGGTTGATCAGGAAGCTCGCCAGGATCGCATCGCTATACAACCATTTCGACAGCTTCAGCGTATCGCGGAACCAGGCCTGGACCCGAGGCACCAGTGGCGAGCGCAAGTCTTCGAGTTCGTGGCGTGGCCGAGCAAACAACGCCTGGCCACTGTAGTGTTCGGCCAGCTCCTCAGGGCTGAGCCATTGTTCGCCGCCGTCGGCTTCGCTGGGTAGGATCAGCACCTTGCCGTCCTCGCCATAACGGCGCAGGACCGCCGTGCGGCCGTTGTTGAGCAACAGCAGCACCGGCAGGTTGAGCGGGGAGATGTCTTTGAGGTCACGGCGCAGCAAGCGCGCCTGCAAACCGGCCCGGGCCGCTGCACGGGGCAGCAGGTCCAGGCTCAGGCGTTGGTGTGCCATGGGGAGCCCGGCACTCAGGCTGGCGCGGCTGACCGCCGCGCCGTGGAGTTTGCAGAGGATCAACAGACCGTCCAGAAGCGGGTCATCGAAGCTCAGGCGCGGATCGACACCGGTGTTGCCGGGTTCCATGCTGGTCATTGAACCCTCCCGGGCACTACTTCATTTCAGGCAGACGCGCTTCGTTTTTCACTTCGGTCTGGGCGATCGCGTCGGCGGGCAATACGACCCGTTGCTTGCTCAACAACTGGCCCATGTTCGCCAGGACACGGTACATCGAGAACTCTTCGGTGTAGCGCACTTCGGTGTAGCGGCGGTTGGCGTTGTAGAGTTCGTTCTCACTGTCGAGCAGGTCCAGCAGGGTCCGTTGACCGAGGCCGAACTGGTCCTGGTAGGCAATGCGTACGCGCTTGCTGGTGTCGGCGTATTCACGGGCGGTCGGGGTTTGTTTCTTGGCATTGACCATGGCGTTCCAGGCCAGGTGAATGTTCTCGTTGAGCTGGCGCAGGGCATTGTTACGGATGTCCATGGCCTGGTTGATCTTGTGCGAGTCGGAGGCCAGGCGCGCCTTGTCGCTGCCGCCGCGGAACAGGTTGTAGTTCATTATCACGCCGACCCGCCATTCGTTGTCGTGGCCTTCGTCACCCTGCACGTTGTTGTTCGCGCCCACTGCGGCCTCGGCGTCGAAGCGTGGGTAGAACGGCGACTTGGCGACTTCGTACTGGCTTTCGGCCGATTGCACGTCGGCCTGGGCGGATTTCAGGTAAGGGTTGTTTTCCACCATGCTCTGCTGGGCTTCGGGCAGGGAGGTGGGGACTTCGCCGCGAATCGATGGCGGGGTTTCGAGTTCATCGGGCATGCGCCCCACAACGGCATAGAAATTCGACTCGGCATCGGCCAGATCGACTTCGGCGGTGTCGAGGTTGTTTTCTGCCAGTGCCCGGCGAGCGCTGGACTGGTCGGCATCGGCGTTGCTGCCCACGCCGCGCTGGGTGCGCAGGCCGATCTGGTCGTTGACCCGCAAGTGCGCCTGCAGGTTGTTCTTGGCCAGTGTCACCAGTTCGCGGCGCTTGAGTACTTCGAGGTAAACCTCGGTGGTGCGCAGGGCCAGATCCTGAGCCGTACCCTGAGCGTAATAGGCTCGCGAGTTGACCACGCCCTGGGTGCGCTGGACTTCATTGGCGGTGTTGAAGCCGTCGAAGAGCATTTGCCGCAGGCGCAATTCCGACTGGGTGTAGTTCAAGGTTTCGGTGTTGTGCCCGCTGGGAGTGAGCGCCCGGGTATTGGTGTTATCGCTGTACCCGCGCCCGTAGGCGGCGTTCAGATCAACCGATGGATAAAACCCCCCTTTGGCGACCTTCACGTCCTCATCCGCCGACAGGCGGCTGTCCACCCGTGATGCCAGTTCCGGGTGGGTCGCGATGGTGCTCTGGATCGCTTCGGTCAGCGTCATGGCCTGAGCCTGGGACGAGCAGGCCATGGCCAAGAGAACCGCGCTGCAGAGGGGGGTTAATAGGCGCATGTTGCATCTCCCTGATTCCTGATGGTGCTTATCAGTCGCCAATTATTTGACGATATTTATAGGTAAAGTTGTTTCACATCCTTAACAAAAGAGCTAAGAACATTCTGGAGCGTAGCTAAGAAATTTTTTTCATAACGGCTATGCAAAAAAAAACTTATGCGCTCTACAAAATCCAGCACATTGTTCAAGTCGAAAGCCCTTGTTTTACGAGCTCTAGGGCGCTTACCGGGGTTTGAGGAAAGTTCCAATCCACTTATCGACATAGAGCGGAGAAGTGCTGGAGGGGAGGGACGCGAGCGATCTGGTGGCGACGGTTTTTTGTCACTTGAATGATTCAAGATCGTTACGCATCGCTCACAGGCAACGTTGTTGCGAACAGGGATCCGATGCCATTGATTGCAAAGGGTTTTTCCAAAAATCGTAAACAGCGCCGTGAGCGACTGGCTGGGCGAGATCGTTGCCGGGGCCACGGCTTACTCACGTAAACCGGTACCTGGAACACGATCCGCCAGACAACCCGCTTGAGCCATGAGCACGTTCTTCGCACAAACAAGCTGCCGACAGCGGTTGGCTGCGGAGGAAGTGCACATGGCTACGCTCATCGGTATCGTCAGTAAGGTCATCGGTCAGGTGTTCGCGATTGCGAGCGACGGTACCCGGCGTGCTTTGGTCGAAGGGGACAGGCTGTTTGCCGGCGACCAACTGAACACCGGCGCTGAAGGCGCGGTGGCGGTGCATCTGCAAAATGGCCAGGAGCTGACCCTCGGGCGCGGCAGCAGCATGCAGATGACGCCGCAGTTGCTCGCCAATCAGATTCCCCATGTGGACTCGCCTGAAGCGCTGACGCCGAGCGAAGCGCAGCTGACGGATGTCGAGCAGCTGCAAAAAACCATTGCGGCTGGCGACGACCCGACCCAAACCGCTGAAGCCACCGCTGCCGGGCCTGCCACGACTGCCGGTGTACCGGGCGGCGTCCAGGGCAGTGGCCATAGTTTCGTCCTGCTCGAAGAAGTGGGCGGGCGAGTCGACCCGATCATCGGCTTCCCCACTGCCGGGTTCAATGGCATTCCCGAACTTCCCGAAGAACGCCTGAACGCTAATCCGGACAACGCAGTAGCGGCCGATGCCCCTGTGGTGCCGCCGGTGGTTGCGCAGGTGCCGAACAATCCGGTCACCTTCGACGGCCTGTCGGAGCAGAACGGCGAGCGGACCGTCAATGAAGCCAACCTGGCCGACGGTTCGGCGAGGAACGCAGACTCGCTGACGCGAAGCGGCACCTTCACCATCAATGCGCCCGACGGGCTGAGCAGCCTCAGCATCGGCGCGATCAACTTGATCAGCGGCGGCGTGGCGGCAGGTTTCCCGCAGTCGATCACCTCCCCGCTGGGCAGCACGCTGACCGTCACCAGTTACAATCCGGCCACGGGCGTGGTCAGTTACAGCTACACCCTCAACCGTGCCGAATCCCACGCAAGCGGCGAGGGTGCCAATAGTCTTGTCGAACACGTCACCGTTGTGGCCAGCGACAGCAATGGCGACAGCACTACCGGTACACTGGATATCAGCATCACCGATGACGTGCCCAAAGCAGTCGATGACAACAATGGCACCGCCTCGGAAACCCTGCTGACCCTCAACGGCAATGTACTGAGCAACGACGTGCAAGGCGCCGACCGCGTGACGCTCGGCGAAAACACCGGCCCGATCACCCCGGGCACCTTCACCGGCACTTACGGCACCTTGGTGCTGAACGCCAACGGCACTTACACCTACACGCTGAACACCAGCGATGCCGACTTCAAAGCCCTGCACGGTGGTGGCGACGGCACTGAAACCTTCACCTATACACTGACAGACGCCGATGGCGACAGCAGCACCGCCAATCTGGTGCTACAGATCCACAACAACGATGATCCGGCCACGATTGGCGGTTTGAATGTTGGGGGCGGCGAGTTGGCCGTCTTCGAGAAAAACCTCAGCGACGGCAGCGCACCGGACTCCACGGCGTTGACCCAGAACGGCACCTTCACCGTCGCCGCACTGGACGGCGTAACGACCCTGACCGTCGGCGGCATTGCCGTGGTCAGCGGTGGCGTGGCCGCCGGCTTCCCGCAATCGATCACCACGCCGTTAGGCAGCACGCTGACCATCACCGGGTTTAACGCGGCGACCGGGGTGATCAGCTACAGCTACACCCTCAACGATAACGAAGCCCATCCGGCGGCCAATAACGCCAACACTTTGCCTGAGCAGTTCGCCGTCACCGTAGTCGACGACAACGGCACCACCGCGACCGGTTCATTGGACGTGAACATCGTCGACGACCTGCCCAATGGCGTGGACGACAGCAACGCCAGTACCGCTTCGGAAACCCTGCTGACGTTGAACGGCAACGTGCTGAGCAACGACGTGCAGGGCGCCGACCGCGTGACGGTCGGTGAAAACACCGGACCGATCACCCCCGGTACCTTTACCGGGACTTACGGCACCCTGGTGCTCAACGCCAACGGCACCTACACCTACACCCTGAACCCCAACGATGCCGACTTCAAAGCCCTGCATGGCGGTGGCAGTGGCAGCGAATCCTTCACCTACACCATCACCGACTCGGACGGCGACAGCAGCACCGCCAATTTAGTGCTGCAGATCCACAACAACGATGACCCGATCACGATTGGTGACTTGAACGCTCAGGGTGGTGAGCTCACCGTCTTCGAGAAAAACCTCAGCGACGGCAGCGCACCGGATGCCACGGCGCTGACCCAGAACGGCACCTTCACCGTCGCCGCCCTCGATGGCGTGACAACCCTGACCGTCGGCGGCATTGCCGTGGTCAGCGGTGGCGTGGCCGCCGGCTTCCCGCAATCGATCACCACGCCGTTGGGTAGCACGCTGACCATCACCGGGTTTAACGCGGCGACCGGGGTGATCAGCTACAGCTACACCCTCAACGATAACGAAGCCCATCCGGCGGCCAATAACGCCAACACTTTGCCTGAGCAGTTCGCCGTCACCGTAGTCGACGACAACGGCACCACCGCGACCGGTTCATTGGACGTGAACATCGTCGACGACCTGCCCAATGGCGTGGACGACAGCAACGCCAGTACCGCTTCGGAAACCCTGCTGACGTTGAACGGCAACGTGCTGAGCAACGACATGCAAGGCGCCGACCGCGTGACGATCGGGGAAAATGCCGGCCCCATCACCCCCGGCACTTTCACCGGCACCTACGGCACCCTGGTGCTCAACGCCAACGGCACTTACACCTACACCCTGAACCCCAACGATGCCGACTTCAAAGCCCTGCAGGGCGGTGGCAGTGGCAGCGAATCCTTCACCTACACCATCACCGACTCGGACGGCGACAGCAGAACCGCGAATCTGGTGCTGCAGATCCACAACAACGATGACCCGATCACGATTGGTGGCTTGAACGCTCAGGGTGGCGAGTTGACCGTCTTCGAGAAAAACCTCAGCGACGGCAGCGTACCGGATGCCACGGCGCTGACTCAGAGCGGCACCTTCACCGTCGCCGCCCTCGATGGCGTGACAACCCTGACCGTAGGCGGCATCGCCGTGGTCAGCGGCGGCGTGGCCGCCGGCTTCCCGCAATCGATCACCACGCCGTTGGGTAGCACGCTGACCATCACCGGGTTTAACGCGGCGACCGGGGTGATCAGCTACAGCTACACCCTCAACGATAACGAAGCCCATCCGGCGGCCAATAACGCCAACACTTTGCCTGAGCAGTTCGCCGTCACCGTAGTCGACGACAACGGCACCACCGCGACCGGTTCATTGGACGTGAACATCGTCGACGACCTGCCCAATGGCGTGGACGACAGCAACGCCAGTACCGCTTCGGAAACCCTGCTGACGTTGAACGGCAACGTGCTGAGCAACGACGTGCAGGGCGCCGACCGCGTGACGGTCGGTGAAAACACCGGACCGATCACCCCCGGTACCTTTACCGGGACTTACGGCACCCTGGTGCTCAACGCCAACGGCACCTACACCTACACCCTGAACCCCAACGATGCCGACTTCAAAGCCCTGCATGGCGGTGGCAGTGGCAGCGAATCCTTCACCTACACCATCACCGACTCGGACGGCGACAGCAGCACCGCCAATTTAGTGCTGCAGATCCACAACAACGATGACCCGATCACGATTGGTGACTTGAACGCTCAGGGTGGTGAGCTCACCGTCTTCGAGAAAAACCTCAGCGACGGCAGCGCACCGGATGCCACGGCGCTGACCCAGAACGGCACCTTCACCGTCGCCGCCCTCGATGGCGTGACAACCCTGACCGTCGGCGGCATTGCCGTGGTCAGCGGTGGCGTGGCCGCCGGCTTCCCGCAATCGATCACCACGCCGTTGGGTAGCACGCTGACCATCACCGGGTTTAACGCGGCGACCGGGGTGATCAGCTACAGCTACACCCTCAACGATAACGAAGCCCACCCAACCGGCAACGGTGCCAACACTCTGCCTGAGCAGTTCGCCGTGACCGTGGTCGATGACAATGGCACCACCGCCACGGGCAGCCTCGACGTGAACATCGTCGACGACCTGCCCAATGGCGTGGACGACAGCAACGCCAGTACCGCTTCGGAAACCCTGCTGACGTTGAACGGCAACGTGCTGAGCAACGACGTGCAGGGCGCCGACCGCGTGACGGTCGGTGAAAACACCGGACCGATCACCCCCGGTACCTTTACCGGGACTTACGGCACCCTGGTGCTCAACGCCAACGGCACCTACACCTACACCCTGAACCCCAACGATGCCGACTTCAAAGCCCTGCATGGCGGTGGCAGTGGCAGCGAATCCTTCACCTACACCATCACCGACTCGGACGGCGACAGCAGCACCGCCAATTTAGTGCTGCAGATCCACAACAACGATGACCCGATCACGATTGGTGACTTGAACGCTCAGGGTGGTGAGCTCACCGTCTTCGAGAAAAACCTCAGCGACGGCAGCGCACCGGATGCCACGGCGCTGACCCAGAACGGCACCTTCACCGTCGCCGCCCTCGATGGCGTGACAACCCTGACCGTCGGCGGCATTGCCGTGGTCAGCGGTGGCGTGGCCGCCGGCTTCCCGCAATCGATCACCACGCCGTTAGGCAGCACGCTGACCATCACCGGGTTTAACGCGGCGACCGGCGTGATCAGCTACAGCTACACGCTGAACGATAACGAAGCCCATCCAACGGCCAACGGCGCCAACAGCCTCACCGAGAACTTCAACGTCGTGGCCACCGATACGGACGGCGACAGTGCGACCGGGCAGATCAACGTCAACATCGTCGACGACCTGCCAAAAGGCATGTACGACAGCAATGCTTCAACGGCCTCGGAAACCCTGCT
This sequence comes from Pseudomonas sp. GL_091, assembly GCF_057837725.1. Classification (NCBI taxonomy): domain Bacteria; kingdom Pseudomonadati; phylum Pseudomonadota; class Gammaproteobacteria; order Pseudomonadales; family Pseudomonadaceae; genus Pseudomonas; species Pseudomonas sp. GL_091. The sequence continues at coordinate 1,607,351 of NZ_CM174451.1, forward strand.
GACCCTCAACGGCAACGTGCTGAGCAACGACGTGCAAGGCGCCGACCGGGTAACTGTCGGTGAAAACGCCGGACCGATCACCCCCGGCACCTTCACCGGCACTTACGGCACTCTGACGCTCAATGCCAACGGCACCTACACCTACACGCTGAACCCCAACGATGCGGACTTCAAAGCCCTGCAGGGCGGTGGCAACGGCACCGAAACCTTTACCTACACCATCACCGATTCGGACGGTGACACCAGCACGGCGAACCTCGTGCTGCAGATCCACAACAACGATGACTCGATCACGATTGGCGGTTTGAATGTTGAGGGCGGCGAACTCACCGTCTTCGAGAAAAACCTCAGCGACGGCAGCAACCCGGACGCACCGGCGCTGACCCAGTACGGCACCTTCACCGTGACCGCGCTGGACGGCGTGACAACCCTGACCGTCGGCGGCATTGCCGTGGTCACCGGTGGTGTGGCCGCCGGCTTCCCGCAATCGATCACCACCCCGTTGGGCAGCACCCTGACCATCACCGGGTTCAATGCCGCCACTGGCGTGATCAGCTACAGCTACACCCTCAACGATAACGAAACCCACCCAACCGCCAATGATGCCAACACCCTGCCCGAACAGTTCGCCGTGACCGTGGTCGACGACAGCGGCACCACCGCGACGGGCAGCCTCGACGTGAACATCGTCGACGACCTGCCAAAAGGCGTGTACGACAGCAATGCTTCAACGGCCTCGGAAACCCTGCTGACGCTCAATGGCAACGTGCTGACCAATGACGTGCAAGGCGCCGACCGAGTAACGGTCGGGGAAAATGCCGGCCCTATCACCCCCGGCACTTTTACCGGGACTTACGGCACCCTGGTGCTGAGCGCCAACGGCGCTTACACCTACACGCTGAACACCAGCGATGTCGACTTCAAAGCCCTGCACGGCGGTGGCGACGGCACCGAATCCTTCACCTACACCATCACCGATTCGGACGGCGACAGCAGCACCGCCAACCTGCTGCTCAACGTATACAACAACGACGATCCGGTGACCCTGAACGGCCTCAACGTGTATGGCGGCGAGCTGACGGTCTACGAGAAAAACCTCAGCGACGGCAGCAGCCCCAATACGCCGGCCCTGACCCAAAGCGGCACCTTCACCGTCACCGCACTCGATGGCGTGACAACCCTGACCGTCGGCGGCATTGCCGTGGTCACCGGTGGTGTGGCCGCCGGCTTCCCGCAATCGATCACCACCCCGTTGGGCAGCACCCTGACCATCACCGGGTTCAATGCCGCGACCGGTGTCGTGAGCTACAGCTACACCCTCAACGATAACGAAGCCCACCCAAACGCCAACGGCGCCAACATCCTGCCTGAGCAGTTCGCCGTCACCGTGGTCGATGACAACGGCACCACCGCGACGGGCAGCCTCGACGTGAACATCGTCGACGACCTGCCAAAAGGCGTGTACGACAGCAATGCCAATACCGCTTCGGAAACCCTGCTGACGCTCAACGGCAACGTGCTGAGCAACGACGTGCAAGGCGCCGACCGGGTGACGGTGGGTGAAAACGCGGGACCGATCACCCCCGGTACCTTTACCGGCACTTACGGCACCCTGGTGCTGAACGCCAACGGCACTTACACCTACACGCTGAACACCAGCGATGCCGACTTCAAAGCCCTGCACGGCGGCGGCGACGGCTCCGAATCCTTCACCTACACCATCACCGATTCGGACGGCGACAGCAGCACCGCCAACCTGGTGCTCAACGTCTACAACAACGACGATCAGGTAACCCTCAACGGCCTCGACGTGTATGGCGGTGAGCTGACGGTCTACGAAAAAAACCTGAGCGACGGCACCAGCCCCAACACGTCGGCCCTGACCCAGAGCGGGACGTTCACCGTGGCTGCCCTCGACGGCCTGCAGACACTGACCGTGGGCGGCATCACTGTGGTCGCCGGAGGCGTGGCCGCCGGCTTCCCGCAATCGATCACGACGCCACTGGGCAGCACGCTGACCATCACCGGGTTCGCCGCCGCCACCGGGGTGATCAGCTACAGCTACACGCTTAACGATAACGAAGCCCATCCAACGGCCAACGGCGCCAACAGCCTCACCGAGAACTTCAACGTCGTGGCCACCGATACGGACGGCGACAGTGCGACCGGGCAGATCAACGTCAACATCGTCGATGACCTGCCGAGCGCCAAACCTGACTCGTCGTCGGTAGTGGAGGGCGGCACCGTCAACATCAGTGTGCTGGGCAACGACATCAGCGGCGCCGATGGTCCGGCGACGGTGGTCGGCGTACGCGCCGGCAGCAATACCTCGACGTCGGCCATCGGCGGGCTGGGCAACCAGATCAATGGCACCTATGGCTACCTGACCCTCGATGCCAACGGCAATGCGGTGTATCACAGCAACCAGAATTCCGTCGGCAATGCGGGGGCCACCGATACGTTCACCTATACGGTGCGTGATTCCGATGGCGATGAAAGCACCACCACCATCACCATCGACGTGGCCGACAGCATTATCAAGGCCAACCCCGATAGCGACGTGACGGTCTACGAAAAAGCCCTCGACCTGAGCAAGGACGGACAGGACCTGGCCGCCGGTACCGTCACCGGCAGCGACCCGGGCAACACTGGCGAAACCGCGTCCGGGACCCTGGTCGGTTCGGTCTCGGGTGGCAGCGGCGCGCTCATCTACACCCTGGTCGGCAGCGCCACCGGCACCTACGGGCAGATCCTGCTCAACCCCGACGGTAGCTACACCTACACCCTGACCTCGGCACCGAAAACCTCGCCGAATGCCAACGACGGGCCGAACAGCCTGAGTGAAAGCTTCACCTACAAAGCCACCGATGCGCTGGGCAACAGCAGCACCAGCACCATCGTGGTCAACATTGTCGATGACGTACCCAAGTCGGTGGCAACGGATCGCTCGGTAGCGGCGGTGGAGATCGATTCCAACCTGCTGATCGTACTCGACGTCTCCGGCAGCATGGACGACCCTTCCGGCGTGTCGGGCCTGTCGCGGCTGGATCTGGCCAAGCAGGCCATCAGTGCCTTGCTGGATAAATACGACGACCTCGGCGATGTGAAAGTGCAGCTCGTCACCTTCAGCAGCAGCGCCACCGACATGACCTCGGTGTGGGTCGATGTCGCGACCGCCAAGACACTGCTGTCCGGCCTCATTGCGAACGGCGGCACCAACTACGACGCGGCCGTGGTGACCATGCAGACCGCGTTCAACACCTCGGGCAAACTGACCGGTGCGCAAAACGTCGGCTACTTCTTCTCCGACGGCAAGCCCACCACCGGCCAGGAAATCGGCACCGCCGACGAGACTGCGTTGAAGGCCTTCCTCGATGCCAACAACATCAAGAACTACGCGATCGGCCTGGGCAGTGGCGTGAGCAACGCCAACCTCAATCCACTGGCCTATGACGGCAGCAGCCACACCGACACCAATGCAGTGGTGGTGACCGACCTCAACCAGCTCAACTCGGTGCTGTCCGGCACTGTGATCGGCGCACCGGTCACCGGTTCGCTGCTGGGCGAGGGCGGCACATTCGGCGCCGATGGCGGCTTCATCAAAACCATCACGGTGGACGGCACCACGTACACCTATGATCCGAGCGGCAACAGCAATCAGGGCTCGCTGAGCTTCAGCGGCGGGCTCAACCACAGCACGTTCAACACCGTGGACAACACGTTGAGCATTGCCACCAACAACAGCGGTACCTTGCAGATCAATCTCGACACCGGTGAATACGCCTACATTTCGCAGAAAACCACGTCGGTATTGATCACCGAAACCATCGGATTCACCGCCAGCGACAACGACGGCGACCTGGCCAGCGCCACCCTGACGGTCAAAGTCATACCGAACGCACCGCCAGTGGCCGCCGATGATAACGTCATCACCAACGTACTCTCGGGCACCGTCGTGGTTCCGGGTGAACTGTTGCTGGCCAACGACACCGATCCCAATGGCGATCAACTCTCGGCGACACCAACCTCCTTCAACACCGGCTGGATAGTGAAGGGCGCGGACTTCACCGGGACCGGCGCGATCAACTTCGCCGACACCAATAACAACCCCGCCAACCAGAGTCTGGCAAACGTGCGCAATGCCTTTGCGGCTAACGCAGCGAACATGACGGCGCTGCTGGTGATCAGTGGCTATCTCGACAAAGCGAACAGCTCCAATGGCAACAATGAAGACCTCATCACGGTCAATCTGAAACAAGGCGAGACGCTCAACCTCGATCACAACCTGGCGGCCGGGCACGTCACGATGGAGTATTCGCTCAACGGTGGGGCGTTCGTCAGCATCGCCGATGGCGGTACCATCACCGCAAGCGCGGATGGCACTTACCAGATCCACATGACCAACATCACCGACCCCGGTAACGGCAATACGAATGCGGCGGAAAACTATCAGCTGACCATGACCGTCAACTACGCCGGGGCACACGACGTCACCCCGGACTACCACGGCACCTACACCGCCAACGACAACCATGGCGGCAGCGACTCGGCCAACCTGACCATCAGCTATCAGGACGGCCACACCCTCACCGGCACCAGCGGCGATGACGTACTGGTGGCAGGCACGGGCAACAACATCATCAATGCCGGAGACGGCAACGATGTGCTCACTGCCGGCTCCGGCAACAACGAGATGCACGGCGGTGCCGGCAATGATTTGCTGTTCAGCGGCTCGGGCAATGACATCCTCGATGGCGGCCCGGGCATCGACACGGTCAGTTACGCCCACTCCAGCGCCGGGGTGACGGTCGACCTCAGCCTGCTCGCTGCGCAGAACACCCTGGGCGCGGGCTCAGACACCCTGACCGGCATCGAAAACCTCACCGGGTCGAACCTCAACGACACCCTGACCGGTGACAACAACGGCAACGTGATCAACGGCGGCCTGGGCAACGACATCCTCAACGGCGGGGGCGGCGATGACTTGCTGATCGGTGGCCTGGGCAACAACACCCTGACCGGCGGAACGGGGGCTGATACCTTCCAGTGGCTCAAGGGCAACAGTGGCCATGACGTGATCACCGACTTCACGCCCGGCACCGACAAGCTCGACCTGTCGCAACTGCTGCAAGGGGAGAGCGGTACCACGGCTTCACTGGATGACTACCTGCACTTCACCGTCACCGGCAGCGGACCGTCGACGGTGACCAGCATCGATGTCAGCGCCATGGCCGGCGCCGCGCCGAACCAGACCATCGACCTGGCTGGCGTCAACCTCGCCAGTCATTACGGTGTAACGCCTGGAGCGGGTGGGGTGATCGCGGGCGGGCATGACACGGCGACCATCATCAACGGCATGCTCAACGATCATTCGTTGAAGGTGGATACGGTGTGACCTGAAAAACCAAATGAAAAAACCCGCCATTCCTGTGTAAGGGATGGCGGGTTTTTTGTAAGCGCGCCATAAACCCCACATACAAGACTCGCAGCGGTATGACTCACCCACATAGGTAACAAAACAGTTCAAGCACATAGGTAACAGTCTTTAACTGGCACTGGTCGAGTTGGATATCAAAGTCGGGGTATTCGACCCTGTGCTTTTCGTCTTCCTCAACAAGCCGCGCAACCGCGTGAAGATTTTGTATTGGGAGCGCAACGGCTTCTGTCTCTGGCTCAAACGCCTCGAATCCGAGCGATTCAAAACATCGCCCGATGCCACTGACGAGGCGATTGTTCTGACCGCGCAGGAACTGAACTGGCTACTGGATGGTTTTGATCTCTGGCGCAACCGCCCTCATCAGGTTTTGACACCGCGATTCACGGCCTGATTCGGCATAATCCAGGGCATGATTTCCGTGCCCGAAAACCTCCCCGATGATCCTGAATTGCTCAAGCAGATGCTTGCGAAGATGCAGTCCAGAGTCGGTTTTCTCGAAGAAGAAAACGCGCTGCTGCGTCAGCGCCTGTTCGGACGCAAGTCCGAGCAAACGGCTGATCCGGCAACGCCCCAATGGAGCGTTTCTTTGGACGCCTCAAGTCAGAGTGGGTGCCAGAAGATGGCTATAGCTCGGAGCATGAAGCCCGGGTGGATGTGCAGCGTTATGTGATGCGTTACAACAACGTCAGGCTCCATAGCTACAACGACTACCGGTCGCCGGCAGCTATGGAGAAACTGGCGGCATGAAAACCGTAACTGGAGTCCAGAATTACTTGACCAGTTCAGATTACTTGACCAGTTCAGAATCCCCCCAATCAGCGAGATATTTCCTTCTTCGAGTGCGTCGCCCTCGACGGTCAGCGTTCTTCTGGTTGTACTCGCGCCTTCCTCAACGGGATTGCCTTCGTCGTCGGTCACCTCGTCGATGGTCAAAGGGTGCGCCACTTTCACGGTAAAGGTGAAAACGCTGGACTCTTTACCAGCGGAAGACTTGATCTTGATGGCGTATGTCTTTGCTTCCAGGTCGACGAGTTTGATGCTGAGTTTCCGCAACCGTTGGCTAACCCGGACTTCAGTTCAGTTTTCCCATCGAATGCCTTGGCGTCTTGATTGGGCACCGCATCGGCGTGGATGGTTACCGATCTTTCATAGGTCGTGCCGTTGTCTGGAATAGGAAATACCTCTTCGCGTACTTCTTTGATGATTGGGGTTTCGATCGCTACTGTGAACTTTTTGGGCGGAATGGAGACCGGTTCAGAGCCGTATTTGCCCATTGTGAATATCGCAAAGCAATTAAAATCGGTCACGGTGATCAGCGGCGTCTCCCAATCGCCGCTGCTGTTACTGTTCGCTTCGCCCAATTCGATTCTGAAAGGAAACGGAGTCATTAGGGAGGCAAGTTTGATCGCTGACTACTGTCATAAATAACAGACTTACGCTAGTTTTCGATAAGCGGCCCATGTCCATGAGTTTCATTGGTGTTTGTGAAATGGCTGAATTTTCAAGCTGACGAAAGCATTTGACGCCTGATGCGGCTGGAATGGTTTATGCCATGAACATCAGATGTGCATTGATTTAAATGAAAAAAACCGCATTGAGCGGTTTTTTTCTGTTGCCTGTATTCAGTTTTAATTAACGCTCAGTGGAGTCCATTGCTGGCGCAACGGTAATGGTCCATGTATTAGACTCTGCGTTATCGCCGTACTGGGCTACCGCACTAATCACATACTTTGTTTCAGGGGTGAGTTCAGAGACGAGTTTGACCCAATTTCCCTTTTCATTTGCGGGTTCTGACCTCTCATCAATGACTCCGTTGATCTTGAGCTTGATCGCTTCTAAGGGGGCAGCAAGGCCCCTTGCATAAACATAGTTTTGCGTGGTGCTACCGTTATCCTCGATCGGGCCGTATGTATCGTAGATACGGGTGCTGTGTGGCTTGATAGTTGATTCCACGTTAAAGGTGTATGGGGGGGCGGTGACGTCCCCCTCGCCATAGTTCGCTTTTGCGGTAAGGCTGTAAGCACCTTCGGATACTTTCAGCGGAATTTTCCAGGCGCCATTTACGGGGTCAGTTGTTACGGTGGCATCTTCTATTGGAGTGCCACCATTGAGTAGCTGAATGCTCTTGCCGGGGCGGGCACGGCCCTTGATGATCAACAAATCTTTGTAGGTGGTGCCGGCGTCAGGGACAGTGGGACCCTCTTCTGATTCAAGAACATCGTCTAGGCTGAGTTCGACGTCCAATACCACGGTAAAGGTCCGCGGGGTAGTCGTTTCCACAGGCTTATAGTTTGTTCGAGCGGTCAGACTGTAGGGAGCCACGGGCAAATCACGGAATGTGTGCTCCCAGACTCCGGAATCATTCGTGGTCACTGTCACTGACGCCGGTTGTCCGCCGAGCAATGTCAGCTCACCATTTTTCCGTGCCTTGCCTTTGATGGTCAGGGTCGAATGGATCGTGGTATCGCCCTCATCCACACTGGTGCCGTTGTCATCCAGCACATCATCAAGACTCAGCGGCATGCTCGCGGCCACTGTAAACATGAACACAATGGACTCTTTATTATTCGGCGCCTTGATCTTGATGTTGTATGGCCCTGTTTCCAGCTCATCCAGGGTCAGTTTGAACAGCCCGTCAGCATTGACCATTGCTTTCTTGCCCGTTGTCGCGTCGCCATTGAAGGCTTCGACTTCAACGTCGGGGGGCGCATTACCGGTGATTTCTACCGAGTCGCCGTCGTAGGTGCCGCCGTATTCGATAGCACCGTCCTTGCCAACGACGGAATTGATAATGGGTGTTTCGGTCGCCAGGACAAAGGTTTTATTTTTGGAGAAATTCTGCGGCGGTTTTTTTTCGATAGCGGAAATTTTGTAGCGCTTGAAGTCTGACAGCGTGAACTGCTTGACCCAACTACCCGAAGCACTGCTGGTCATATCAGTGAGTGTGATCCTGTCATCGCGCAACCAGAGGGCGGTATTTACCTCGGACGTGCCCCTGAAGGTCAGATTTTTATCGTATGTGGTGCCGTTTTCGCCAATGAGACTATCGCTGGAATCGCGGATTTCATCGAAAGTTACAGGTGCTGTCGCTTTAATCGATGTATCAGGGGAGCGCTCCGAGGTGCTCGGTGTTTTTATGGTCATATTGATAACTCCATTTGCTGTTGAGGGAAACGAAGTTAATTAAGGCTTTAAGTGGTCTGGGTGGCTACTATCATAATTAATAGGTGTTTGTTGGTTTTCGGGAAGTGAACGGTGTCACTCGAATAAAATTTATAAGGCGTTCTCTTGTTGCGATTTGTTGTAATTTAACTGGTGTTTCTGACAGTGGTGCTTGTGTATGTTTTTTTAGGGTGGTGTTTTTTCTTTTAAATACATTGCTTTTTCAAGAGGTGGCATCATGACAGCGACAACTGGTTTTTCGGGAGCTAAAAGTTCTCCATGGGAACAGGCAAATTTTTTCATTAATGGTGAACAAGTGGCGTGGAACTCGCCAGGTATTGGACTTCGTCGTGGGTAGTCAAATGAATTAATAGTCAAAGCACCCTGGCTGAACGGTACACAAATCAATCTGGGATTGGTGAATGACGAGGGATTGGTCATCGGAGCCGAGCCTGCATTCGGTGATTGGGTGTCGATAAAGGACGATGAAGCAATTTGGAGACTAACGCCGGAGAATTTAAGTGGGCGTGTCAGGCTGGTGTTTTTGAGCCGGGAGTTTGATCAGGTTCATGAGTTTCCGTGTTGGGTACTGTCGCCCAACCTGTCCGATAAAGGGTACGCTACATTGGGCAGCACCCTCACACTAATACCTGTAAGCGCGAAAGAGTTTTGGCCGGGTATAAGCATAACCCTCAATTTTCGAGCTAAACCCGATAGCCCCATTGCAGGCTTTCCACTGATGTTGAAGGTGCAAGCCAAACAGCCCGGGGCCGACCCGGTGACCAGTAGACCACTCGTGATGACACAAACCACTGATCAGGAATGGTTTCTGACCGGCGTAACGGAAGCACGAGAGGTAGCTTTTGATCTCATCATTTCCGGTCAAGGGATGACGCCGCTTACAGTATCGGACTGCATCAGGCGCTCCTCAAACCTTTTGGGCTACGCCACGATCAAACTGAATGGAGTGGATGTTCCTGGTGACGGAGCAGGGTTCAGGGGCGGTGTACCAACAACACTGACTGTCGTTGCAAAACCGGGTAGTCCTTCAATGGAATATATGTATCTGTACTGGGAAAAAGGTGATGGACAGCTTAATGTAAATTACTTCAACTGTATTCCTGGCTTCACTTACGCAAACAGAAGCATGACCTGGAAAATAACGTGCCCTGCAAATACGGCTGGCAGGTTTGCGTTGAGGGTCAATGGCCCTACTGGTCGTACGAGCTCCAGCTTTCCTTGTAACCTGCAGGGATAAACCATGTAGTTGACGCGTTTGGGGATGGCTCCGGTGATTGGGTCATCCCCAACTACTTCACATCGGTTGCGGCGGTCCGATCAATCGCCCCGTTACGCCAAATACCCCCAGTGCCCTGATCGCCTCCAACTCCCCTTGGGTTTCTACTCGCTCTGCAATCAATGGCAAATCGATACTGTTGGTCGTCCGGTAAAGTGCCTCGATAAACAGCCGTTTATCAGGCTCCTCGTCAATGTTGCGAATGTAGGCCCCATCAATTTTCAGGTACGCCAAACCCAATTGGGTGAGGTTGCCGATCTGGCTGAAGCGCCCGCCAAAGTGTTGCAGGCCGATTCGATAACCGGTGGCAAGCAGGCTGTGGCTCAAACGCTGGAGTTCTTCGGGGGATGGCAACTGGCGTTCGTCGATTTCCAGGGTCAGCAGCGGCGCCAGCTCGGGAAGGGAGTCGAGCAGGTCGAGGATTGTTCGCCATTGCACCGGGTCGCTCAGGGTGCTGCCGGACAGGCTCAGTGCCAGGGGCCTGCGGTTGACCACCAGGTCGTCCAGCGTGGCTTCGAACATCGCCAGGTCGAAGCGTGCCGACCAGCCGAGGCGCTCGATCCACGGCAGGAAATGCCCGGCGGCAATCGCCTCGCCCTGCGGGTCGAGCAGGCGTGCGAGCACTTTGTGATGCAGCACCTGGCGGGCGTCGGCGCATTGCACGACGGGCTGAAAGTACAGCTGCATTTTGCCATGGGTCAGGGCGTCGTCGATCCAGGTGCGCCAGTCGTGCTGGGAGTGATTCGGTGCCGTGTCACGATGGCTCAAATGAACCCAGGGTTGTTCGGGATGTTGCCGGGACTCGGTCAGCGCCTGATCAAGGCGCAGGAGTAAGGTGCTGACCGGCTCACCGGGGTGGTAGGCGACAACGCCCAGATGGGCGACTGGCATGCAATCGCTGGCGCCAGTCAAGCGCAGGTTCTCCAGGTTGACGCTGATATCGGCGGCCAGGTGCGCGGCACTTTCAGCGTCCAGGCCCGGTGTCAGCAGGCTGAATTCGCCGCCACGATTACGCGCCGCCAGCCAGGTGCGACGCTCCGGTAGTTGAGTCAGGCGCTTGAGCAATTCGCCGACGGCAGTGATCAGCGCGTCAGTCCGTTGGCCACCCAGGCGCTGGTTGAGGCCGTTCAGGTCGTTGATCCGCAACATCAGCAAATGGCCGTCGCGGCTTTGTTCGCACACGCGTAAATGGTCGGCCAGTTGCTCGTCGAGCAGGCGCCGGTTGGCCAGGCCGGTGAGGCTGTCCAGATAGGATTCGGCCCGCAGTTTTTCGCTGCGCGCAGCCTCCTCGACGAACAGCGCCTTGAGCTTTTCGACCATCTGGTTCATCGCCAGCACCACCCGTTTCAATTCCGGTGTGCGCGGCACTTTCGGCAGGCTGAGAAATTCGCGTTTGCTGATGGCTTCAGCCTGTCGGACCATGCTGTCGAGTGGGCGAAATTGTCGGCGCAGCATCCATCCTCCAATCATCGCGCTGAACAACCCGCACAACAGCAACCAGATCAGGCTGCCGAGGGTGCTGTCCCAGAGCTTGGCCAGGGCGAATTGCGGATTGCTCAGGACTTCGACCCGTGCCAGTTGTTCCCAGCCGCGCATGATCAAGGCATCACCACCTTCCGGGCGCAGGTCGACCAGGTTGACGAACCAGTCAGGCACACCGTCGATTTTCGTCGGTGCAGTGCGTTCCACCAGGGTTTGCTGATCCTTGAGCTTGATAACTCGGATGCTGCTGAAATAGCCGCTGTCGAAAATCGAACTGACCATCAGCTCCATCACTGCCGGGTCATCGACCTGTGCCGTCAGCGACAGTCCCAGCGCGGTGGCCGCGTCTTGGGCGTGGGCGCGCAGTTGGCTGAGCGTTTGCTCGCGGGAGCTTTCCAGGCCGGCAAAAAAACTGCCGCTGAACGCCACCAGCAGGAACAGGCAGATGGCCAGGAACAACTGTTTACGCAGTGTCATACATCGCTCCTTGCCAGGGCGGTTAGCCGTCGCCGATGTCGAACCCTTCGGCCTGCATCTTTTTCAACACCTCCTGCCAGCGCGACAGCTTTTTCGAGTCGCTGCTGCGCTGGCCACCGTTTTTGCCCGGCAGGTACAGGCCTTCGGCGTTGAAGGCGTACACCGGTAGCAAGTCTTTGCGTTGGGAGGCGGGGCGGATATCGCCGATCAGGTTGTCCAGCACCAGTGGGTCGCTCGTGGGGGTGCTGTAGAACGTCAGCACCATGTGCGCCTGGTTCTGGCTCAGGGCCTTGACGTAGGTGATGCGCAGTTTTTCGCTGGGAATGCCGAGTCGGCGCAGGCTGAAATACTTCGCCAGAGCGTAGTCCTCGCAATCGGCGGCGCCCTTGATCAGGGCTTCGACGGGCGTGGCCCAGTAATCGGTCTGTTGCCAGATGCGCGTGTCGTCCTGGAAGTTCAGCTGCTGATCGAAGAAGTGGTTTACCACGTTGAGCTGCTCGCGTTCGGGGGCGCCGCGTGCACTTTGCAGCATTTGACTCCACGCCTCGATCCGAGCTCGCGCCGGCCCCAGGGGGCCGTAGCGTTTTTCAACGGTTTGCAGGATCTGCGCAAAATCCCAGTCGGCCCGGATCCCGTTGAATACGTTCAGTAGCAAACCAGCCAGCAGCAACCAGCCGCCGAGCCGAAGTCGGAGCGCTGGCCATCCTGGACTACGCAGACTGCGGGCCATGTCTGGCTGCTCGAGTGTAGATGAGTGAAGTTTAGGTGGGGTTTTTACCGGGGTAGGGCAGGTCGTCGGGATTGCGCAGAGCCCCCTCGCCACAAGGGTCCCGGGAGACTTCAGGATTTGCGCAGGGTTTTCTGCTTGAGGATGTAGACGGTCACCAGCACCGCACTGGTCAGCATGAAGCCCCGTGCCCAGGGCAGCGGCACCAGGTAGCAGGAGAGCAGGATGCTCGCCCACATCAGGCCAATGGCGTAGACCTTGCCCCTGAGCGGAATGCCGTTGCCATCGAGGTAATCGCGAATCCACGGGCCAAGCCGTGGATGCTCAACCAGCCATTGATAGAAACGCGGAGAGCTGCGGGCGAAGCAGGCGGCCGCCAGTAGCAGGAAAGGGGTGGTGGGCAATACCGGCAGGAAAATCCCGATCACCCCCAGCGCCACGCTCAACCAGCCGATGGCCAGCAGCCCGTAGCGCAACATCAGGGGGCGGTTGCCTATGGGGTTGTCCATAGGCAGAACCTTAGTGGTGACGGGGCTTGAGAATCGCCGGTTTTTCGTCTGGCGCGTTGCACAGCAGGTACAGCGCGGTCAGGGCTTCCGGGATCTGCACGATCATGTCGTCCATCAGGTTGGCATCGGCGGCAATGTCGGAGAACTCCGGTTGCTCGTCGAACAGGCCCGAACCGACCATGATCGGCAGCAGCATTTCGCTGACTTCGTCTTCGGCGGTTTCGAACCAGGCTTCTTCGCGCAGGAACACGCCTTCCATGAAACCGATGCACCAGCCGCGCAGTTCGGAATCGTCCGGGTCGTCGCCCAGGTCGAGGTCGCACGGCAGCTCGAATTCTTCGTCGGAGGCCAGTTGACGGGCGATGTGAGCCTTGAGGCCGATCAGCGTGGCTTCGATCTCTTCGCGCTGGGCTTCGCCGCTGTAATGCGGCTCTTCGGCGAAGAGGGCATCGATCCATTCACGGTCCGGAACCACTTCGGAGCAGATCGACAGCGCAGTGAGGTAGCCGTGGGCGGCCACGTAGTCCAGCGCCTCGTCATGCAGTTCATCAGCATCGAGGAAGACTTGCAGGCGGGTTAGTTGCTCAGCGAAGGACATTAAAGGACTACCTTGGGGAATGTTCGATGCGGGAATTCTAGGCCTTCTTGAGCGCTTGGGCCAGCCGCACGGCATATTTGCACCTGGGCTTGCTTGCGAAGGCGGTGTGCCAGGCTGCATTAATGTCGACTGACACTCCCTCTTCGCGAGCAAGCCCGCTCCCACAGTCCGATTGTGTGAGTCTTATCAGCGGCACCCTTTGCCGAACGGGGCTCGGGTATACTCGCGCGTTTTGTGATGCCCTGCTGGCGTTACGGCTGAAATGTGAAGCGTCATGCAATGCGCACTTACGATTTGTCGGTGCAGCATCGCGGGTTCTGAACCAGCATTGCAGGGATGTTTCGGTGATTTTTGGAGTTTCTATGCTCGAACAGGCTCAACGCGTCCTCAAGGACATCTTCGGCTACGACAGTTTCCGTGGCCGCCAGGGTGCAATCATTGAGCGCGTGGCCAGTGGCGGCGATGCCCTGGTCCTGATGCCTACCGGTGGCGGCAAGTCCCTGTGCTTCCAGGTCCCGGCGCTGTTGCGTGAAGGCCTGGCCGTGGTGGTCTCGCCGCTCATCGCACTGATGGACGATCAGGTCGCCACCCTCGAAGAGCTGGGCGTGGCGGCCGCCGCATTGAACTCCACCCTCAGCGCCGAGCAGCAGCGCGATCTGGCCGCCCGCATCCGTCGCGGTGAAGTGAAAATGCTCTATCTGGCGCCGGAACGTCTGGTCCAGCCGCGTATGCTGTCATTTCTGCAGGGGCTGAACATCTCCCTGTTCGCCATCGACGAAGCACACTGCGTGTCGCAATGGGGCCACGATTTCCGTCCGGAATACCTGCAACTGGGCCAGTTGGCGGAAATGTTCCCCGACGTGCCGCGCATTGCCCTGACCGCCACGGCCGACAAGCGCACCCGGGAAGAAATCGTCACCCGTTTGCACCTGCAAGACGCCGAGCGCTTCCTGTCGAGCTTCGACCGGCCGAACATCTTTTATCGCATCGTGCCCAAGGAACAGCCGCGCAAGCAGTTGCTGGCATTCCTCGCCGAGCGCCGTAGTGATGCGGGCATCGTGTATTGCCTGTCGCGCAAGAAAGTCGAGGAAGTCGCCGCGTTTCTCAGCGAGCAAGGCTTCCCCGCGCTGCCGTACCACGCCGGCCTGCCCAACGATTTGCGGGCCTACCATCAGAAACGCTTCCTCAATGAGGAAGGCTTGATCATGGTCGCGACAGTGGCGTTCGGCATGGGTATCGACAAGCCCAACGTGCGCTTTGTCGCGCACCTTGACCTACCGAAATCCCTTGAGGCCTATTACCAGGAAACCGGTCGCGGCGGTCGTGACGGCCTGCCAGCGGATGCCTGGATGGCCTACGGCCTGCAAGACGTGGTGATGCTCAAGCAGATGCTGCAGAACTCCGAAGGCGACGAGCGCCACAAACGCCTGGAGCAGCACAAGCTCGACGCCATGCTCTCGCTCTGCGAAGAAACCCGCTGCCGTCGGCAAACGCTGCTGGCCTACTTCGACGAAGACATGCCCGAGCCTTGCGGGCATTGCGACAACTGCGTCGACGGTGTGCAGACCTGGGATGCCACCGAGCCTGCGCGTCAGGCGCTGTCGGCGATCTACCGCACCGGTCAGCGCTACGGCGTCGGGCACCTGGTGGATGTGTTGCTGGGCAAGGACAACGAAAAGGTCCGCAACTTTGGCCATCAGCACCTGTCGGTGTTTGGTGTCGGCAAGGCGATGGTGGAGGGCGAATGGCGCTCGTTGTTCCGCCAACTGGTGGCCCGTGGTCTGGCGGACATCGACCTCGAAGGCTACGGCGGCTTGCGCCTGAGCGACAGTTGCCGGCCGCTGCTCAAGGGCGAAGTGACCCTGGAGCTGCGTCGCGACCTCAAGGCGCAAACCGTGGCGAAAAGCAGCAAGAGCCAGGCGAGCCAACTGGTCCGTGGCGAGGAGCGCGAACAATGGGAAGCCTTGCGCGCCCTGCGTCGCAAGCTCGCCGAAGAACATGGCGTGCCGCCGTACGTCATCTTCCCCGACTCGACCTTGCTGGAGATGCTGCGCAGCCAGCCGACCTCGCTGGCGGAAATGGCCACGGTCAGCGGTGTCGGCGCGCGCAAGCTGGAGCGTTATGGCGAGGCCTTCCTCGAAGTGCTTGGCGGCCAGGTCGAGGCGCCGAAACCGGTGGCCGACGTGCGTCATGAACTGATCACTCTGGCGCGGGCCGGGATGACGCCGGTACAGATCGCCGGTCAATTGCAGTGCTCGGAAAAGAACGTCTACACCATGCTGGCCGAAGCGATCGGCAAGCAGCAGTTGTCGTTGGAGCAGGCACTGGATCTGCCTGAAGACCTGATGGGTGAAATCCAGGACGCCTTCCTCGACGGTGAAGGCGAGTTGCCACCGGTTTCCGAGATCGCTGCGCTGTTCGCGGGCCGGGTGCCGGAAGGGGTGTTGTACTGCGTTCGTGCTGCCTTGCAGTCGGAATTCGAGATTTGAGACATCTGTAGTGCTGATGTAACGATTCAGTACAGATCAAGCCTTGCCTCAAGTCGAAGCTCATGCTTAGCTGGCTAATAATTAGTTTTTATTTATTTCAGTCTAATCATGAGTGTTTTATGCCGTTAACCGATCAACACCGCTTTGGCATGCAATTGGCCCAGATGTCCCGTGGCTGGCGTGCCGAACTGGACCGCCGACTGGCGGGCATGGGCTTGTCCCAGGCGCGCTGGCTGGTGCTGCTGCACTTGGCGCGTTTCGATGAAGCACCGACCCAGCGTGAGCTGGCACAAAGCGTCGGCGTCGAAGGCCCGACCTTGGCCCGTTTGCTCGACAGCCTGGAAAGCCAGGGCCTGGTGCAACGCCAGGCGGTGCTGGAAGACCGTCGAGCGAAGAAAATCGTGCTCTGCGCGCCGGCGCGTCCCCTGATCGAACAAATTGAAACCATTGCCACGCAACTGCGTCACGAACTGTTCGAAGGCGTCGATGAGGCGGATTTGAAGGTGTGCATGCGGGTTCACGGGCACATCCTGGGCAACCTTGAAAAGTCTTGAGGCATAACCGAACGCCAGGTTTTTTAGATAGCGCATTGGGCAAACTATAAGAACTACTCGGCAATATCGTGTTCGTAACGGATGTACGAACACGTACGGGTAGTTTCTGTAGATCTCAAGGATGCTCATGCTCAAGTATTGGCGATTGGTTTTACGCGGTGGTTCTCAGTGGTTGCTGGCCGGGGCCGCAGTCACTTACTCGGCATGGGCACCTGCGCTGGGCCTGGGTGAAATCACCCTGCATTCGGCGCTGAATCAACCGCTGCGTGCCGAGATTGCACTGGTGGATGCGGCTGGCCTGGAAGAGAACGAGTTGTCGGTGAGCCTGGCAACGGCGGACGAGTTCAGCCGTGCCGGGGTCGACCGTGTATTTTTCCTCAATAACCTGAAGTTCACCCCGGTCCTGCGCGGTAATCGCAGCGTGATCCAGGTGACCTCCAGCAAACCGGTCAGTGAGCCCTTCCTGAATTTCCTCGTACAGCTCAAACGGCCTAATGGGCGATTGCTGCGTGAGTACACGGTACTGATCGATCCGCCGGGTTCGTCGGGGGTTGTTCCCGCCGCCGATGAACTGGTTTCCCGTTCCCCGGCGACCGCATTCCCCCGTGTTCAACCGGTCGTGGCGCCATCACCCGTGGCCAGGACGACGCCAGAAACTGACGTCGCCGTGGTTGATCCCGCTGTCGAACAACTGGCCGCCAGCGCCCTGCAAAACCACCAGTTGCAAACCAATGTCGATGAGCTCAACGCGAAGCTTCAAGACCAGGATGAGCTGATCGCCGGCCAGAAAAAACAGTTGGCCGAACTGCAAACCCAACTGGCGGAGCTCAAGAAGGTAAAGGCGCAACCCATTGCTTGCGACGCAGTGGCGCCAGCCCCCGCCATTGCTGAAACCCCCGGGATTGGCTGGCTGCCGATCGCCGGTGTGGCGGCGCTGATGTTGCTGGTACTGGGCTGGTTTGTTCGCCGCCAGCGCCAGCAGCACCAAGCCACAGCGTCAGAGGCTCTGTCGTCGCAGCATGAGCCATTGGCTGAGCTCCTCTCCGAGCCAGTGATGTGGCCCCCCGTCATGCCACCGTCCACTGCGCATCGCGACGCGGTGTCGGCCAACGATGAGCTTGAGCGGGTCGACAGCAGTCATTCCATGCCGGTCGCTGCTGCCGTGGCGGTGGTTCCGGGTCTGGCGATGTCCGGCGAATCCGCCACTGACGATGAGTACCGGCTCAACCTGGAGGAGCTGTCCATGGCGTCGAGTTGGGACGTGATCAGCCCGAACGAGAGCAGGCAGTCAGTTGCTCTGGCCATGATCGAGCCTGCGTTCGAGTTGGAGGCGCAACCTGCTCCGCCGTCTCGGCAGCCTCCGGCCGGGCTATCATAGCGGCGTCGTCAAACTCTGGAGTCAAGTCCCATCATGACCGTCAGCAAACCGGAAATCATCATCACCTATTGCACGCAATGCCAATGGCTGTTGCGTGCGGCCTGGCTGGCCCAGGAACTGCTCAGCACCTTTGGTGATGACCTGGGCAAAGTCTCCCTGGTGCCAGGCACCGGCGGGGTCTTTCATATCTACTGTGACGCCGTGCGGATCTGGGAGCGCAAGGCGGACGGCGGCTTCCCCGAGGCCAAAGTGCTAAAGCAGCGGGTCCGTGACCAGATCGACCCGGACCGCGACCTGGGGCACAACGACCGCACTCAGTGAGACGCGGCCTCGGCTGCAACGGCTTTCTTGCTTGTGCCACTTGAGAACCGGCTGGACACCACAATCGCCACAATGATCAGCGCGCCCCCCAACAACATGCGCAGGGTCGGGTTTTCGTTGAACAGCAGCCAGGCGACGGTAATGCCGTAGACCGGCTCCAGGGCGAACACCACGGCGGCAGTGCGTGCCTTGATCACCGCGAGGCTGGCGACGAACAGGCTGTGGGCGACACCGGTACAGAGCACTCCGAGCAGGCCGATCCACAGCCAGTCGATGGCGCGCACTTCGCTCAATTGAGGCGCCGCCACCGGCAGCAGGCACAGGGCAACCACCACGTTCTGGCATAGCGCCGCTTGTACCGGCGGGACGCGCCCGGAGCTGGCACGGTTGGTCAGTGACAGCAGGGCGAACAACAACCCGGAACCCACGGCCCACAGCAGGCCGGTGGTGGCACCGCTGGCCAGGTCAAAATCGGGCGTGACCAGTACCAGGCCGACACTCACCAGCAGCACCAGCACGATCTCATTGACGCGAATGCGCTCGCGGAAGATCAACCCTTCGAGGATCACGGTAAAGGCCGGGAAGCTGGCGAAACCGAGCGTCGCAATCGCCACGCCTGCGACTTTCACCGCAATGAAGAAGCTCACCCAGTGTCCGGCCAGCAACAAGCCGCTGAGCAGCAGCCGGCGCCAGTCCACGGCCTCGAGTTTCTGCCAGCGCGTCTGGCTGGCGAACCGTGCAAAAAACGCCAGTGCGAGCACGGCAAAGGCGGCACGGCCGAACACGATGATCGCCGGTGACGCGGCAGCCAGTTTGCCGAACACGCCGGTCAGGCCGAACATCAATGCGCCGATATGCAAGGCGCCAAGGGCGGTACGGGGAGTCATTGCAATCCTTAACGACAAACGAACAGAGGCCTCATTGAAGCGCGTAATGGCCCATCACGTCTGTCGGCAAACTATCGTCCTTTGTCGCCAGCCTCGCGCCGCAGTTTTCCGGGCGATGCCCCGAACTCGCGCAACACCGCCGCCGCGAAGGCACTCTGGGAGCTGTAGCCGACGCGGCTGGCAATCTCACCGATGGGCAGCGCCGAGTTGCGCAGCAAGCCCACCGCGATGTGCAGGCGTCGGCTGCGGATATAGTCCATCGGCGTCTGCCCGCATTCGGCCACGAACCGTGCATGCAAACGGGCACCGGAAAGGCCGGCCACCCGGGCCAGGTCGGCCACCTGCAGCGGATACGCCGCGTACTGATCGATGTGTGCATTCAGCGCGGCATAGGGCAGGCGCCGACCGCCGACGGTCTCGGGCCTGGCGTTGTTGAGACTGGCCAGCAAAAGCACCGCGCCTTGTTGTGCGATCAGCGGATCATCGACCGGACTGTTCGCCAGCCAACTGACCAATTGGCTTTGCCCGGCGTCCAGGGGCAGGCGGCCGGCGTTGTCGAGCAGGCGTCGGCTGGACTCGGCGTGATCGCCCAACGACTGGGCAACCCATTGCTCGCTGGGTACATCCAGCACCAGGCAGCGGCTGCCATTGGCGCTGCCACACGCGTGATGCGCACCGGAGGGCACCACCACGAAACTCTGCTGGACCACCTGGCTACCACGGCCGTCGACCTCGAAATCCAGCGCGCCCGAAAGCCCGAACACCAGTTGCGCGTGTTCGTGGCTGTGGACGATCAGGTCGTGGCTGTATTGACGAAGCGTGAGGATCGGTCTCATCGCGGGTCTCCCGGTTCAGAGCGTCAGTCTACACCGAGCGGGCCTGCAAGCGCTGTCACAGGACTGACTTGACGCTGTCATGGACCATTAACCGGGCCGGGGCAGACTTGGCAAAACTTGCCAGAGGGTTGCCCATGACCAGCGCCGAGCTCGCCAAACCCACCCGTAAACAACGCGTACGGACTTTATGGATTTCCGACGTACATTTGGGCACCCGGGATTGCCAGGCTGAACACCTGTCGCAGTTTCTCAAAAGCTACCACGCGGACAAGATCTACCTGGTCGGCGACATCATCGACGGCTGGAAACTGCGCGGCGGCATGTACTGGCCGCAAGCGCACACCAACGTCATCCGTCGCCTGCTGACCATGAGCAAGCGTGGCACCGAGGTGATCTACGTCACCGGCAACCACGACGAATTCCTGCGCCGCTATTCGAAGCTGATCCTGGGCAATATCCAGTTGGTCGACGAAGCCGTGCACGTCACCGCCGACGGCCGGCACCTGCTGGTGATCCATGGCGACCAGTTCGATGTGATCACCCGTTACCATCGCTGGCTGGCGTTTCTCGGTGACTCGGCCTACGAACTCACCCTGACCCTCAACCGCTGGCTCAATCATTGGCGCGCGCGATATGGCTATGGCTACTGGTCGCTGTCGGCCTACCTCAAGCACAAGGTAAAAACCGCGGTCAGCTTCATCAGCGACTTCGAAGAAGCCATCGCCCATGAATGCGTCAAGCGCGAGCTGCACGGCGTGGTGTGCGGGCACATTCACCATGCCGAGATTCGCAAGGTCGGCGAGGTTGACTACCTCAATTGCGGCGACTGGGTGGAGTCGTGCACCGCGCTGATCGAGCACTGGGATGGTTCGATCGAGTTGTATCGTCTTGCGGATGCCCAGGCGCGGGAGGCGCAGTTGAAGGCGGCCAGGGTTGCAGAGTTGGCCTGAAAATCACTGTGCCCGTGCGGGCCTCATCGCGAGCAGGCTAGCTCCCACAGTAGATTAGTAGCGAACGCAGAATCTGTGGACGCCGTAAAACCTGTGGGAGCGAACCTGCTCGCGATGGACCGCGCAGCGGTCCCGAAAGGACTCACGCTGGAGCCTGTTCTTCCATCACCGCCTTGTAGATCGAACTCCTGGGGTGCGCAAACAAGCGCTCCATCATTGGTTCGAAAAAGCTCAACGGCAGCGTGTCGTACGCAGGGTCAAACGCCGCCGCATCGTACCTGGCGCAGAATTCGACGGTTGCCTGGTACTGCGGATGGTCCTGGAATTGCTCACGCAGATGCCGATCCATGCCCAGGTGATGGAAGAAGTAGTAGCCCTGAAAAATCCCGTGCTTTTCCACCATCCACAAGTTCTCGGCGCTGACGAACGGCTTGAGGATCGCCGCCGCGATGTCCGGGTGGTTGTAGGAGCCCAGGGTGTCGCCGATATCGTGGAGCAGGGCGCAGACCACGTACTCTTCGTCGCGGCCATCGCGCCAGGCGCGGGTGGCGGTTTGCAGGGAGTGGGTCAGGCGATCCACCGGGAACCCGCCAAAATCACCCTCCAGTAACTTCAGGTGCGCCACGATCCTTGTTGGCAATTGGCGCGCGTAGGCACTGAAGTCTGCGGCGATGATCGCCCAGTCTTCCTGCGTGCCGTCCTTCATGTGGGTGAAGCGGGCATTGGCATTCATTGGCAACTCTCATGTGACGGATGTCAGTTAGAACGGAACGCGCCCCATAACCATGTCCCGGTACATGACAAAATCGCCGAGCAGGCTATAGAAGGGGTGTTGGAACGTAGCCGGGCGGTTCTTCTCGAAGAAGAAATGTCCGATCCAGGCAAAGCTGTAACCTGCCAGTGGCAGAGCCCACAACAGCATCCATGCTCCGCGACCAATGGTCAGCGACAGAATCAAGATAACCAGCGTCGTGCCGATAAAGTGTAAACGGCGACAGGTGCTGTTGCTGTGCTCGCTGAGGTAGTAAGGATAGAACTCAGCAAAGCTGTTGAATCGTTTGACGTTTTCCACGACAGCGATCTCTGTGGTTATTGTTCTTGCTGCAAGTTGTTCTGCGGGTAGCTTATTTGAGTCTAGAGTGATCAATGGCATCAGCCAGTGACAATAGGCGCCACTTTAGTATCCTTCGGTCAATAGCCGTAGCATGCGGCTCACCATGTAAGAAAACGCCATGAGCGAACGAACGACTTCTGCAAGCTGGGCGATGGGGATTGTCAAAGCGCTGGAGATGGACGGCCTCGATTGCCGGGCGCTGTTCAAACAGCTGGGGCTCGACTACGCGGCACTGGATGATCCGGATGCACGCTTCACGCAAGATTCCATGACCCGGCTGTGGCAGCGCGCGGTCGAGCTGTCCGGCAACCCGGCCATCGGCCTGAACATGGGCAAGTTGGTGCGACCGGCGCAGTTTCATGTGACCGGTTACGCCTTGATGTCCAGCCAGACCCTGGCCGAAGGCTTTCAGCGACTGGTGCGCTATCAGCGGATCATCGCCGAAAGTGCCGACCTGAGTTTCCAACTGCTGGAAGAAGGCTACGCGTTGATTCTGACGGTGCATGGCGATCATCTGCCGCCGACCCGGCAAAGCGCCGAAGCTTCACTGGCCTGTGCCTTGGCGCTGTGCGGCTGGTTGACCGGGCGTACGTTGCAACCACGCAAAGTGTTGTTGCAAGGCGCCGAGCCGGCCAACCTGGAGCCCTATAAACAAGCCTTCCATGCACCGCTGGTGTTCAACGCGCCTTACGATGCGCTGATTTTCGAACGCGCCGATATGGAAGCGCCGCTGCCGACGGCCAACGAGGCCATGGCGTTGCTGCATGACCGCTTTGCCGGTGAATACCTGGCGCGGTTTTCCGAAAGCCGCGTGACCCACAAGGCGCGGCAGGTGTTGTGCCGCCTGTTGCCCCAAGGCGAGCCCAAGCGCGATACCGTGGCGCAGACGCTGCATCTGTCCCAGCGCACCTTGCAACGGCGCTTGCAGGAAGAGGGCACGAGTTTTCAGGTGCTGCTGGACGATACCCGGCGCGAGTTGGCCGAGCAGTACCTGGCGCAACCGAGCATGACCTTGCTGGAAATTGCCTACTTGCTGGGGTTTGCCGATCCGAGCAACTTCTTCCGTGCTTTCCGCCGCTGGTTCGATGCCACACCCGGCGAGTACCGGATGCGGCTGATGCAAACACCTGACGCGGTCAATGACGCCAAAATGCCGGAATACAAAGCACAAACACCGTAATGATCTCCAGCCGGCCCAGCAGCATGCCGAACGAGAGAATCCACTTGGCGGCATCCGGCAGGGTGGCGAAGTTGCCCGCCGGGCCGATGGTTTCGCCGAGCCCCGGGCCGACACCGGACACGGTACTGGCCGCGCCGGTGAGGGCGGTCATCCAGTCCACGCCGAGTAACGACAGCAGCAGCGCAATCACGCAGATGGTGATCGCAAAGAAGAACGAAAAGGTCAGGATCGAACGCACGATCTCTTCGTCGAGGCGGTGACCGTTGTACTTCTGCTTGATCACCGCGCGCGGGTGAATCAGCTGGTTAAGGTTGGCCTTGAGAAGGATATAGGCCACCTGGAAGCGGAAAATCTTGATCCCGCCCGCGGTCGAGCCGGAGCAACCGCCGACAAACCCCAGATAAAAGAACAGCATCAGCGAGAAATTGCCCCACAGGCTGTAGTCCCCCAGTGCAAAACCGGTGGTGGTCACTACCGACGTCACGTTCAGCGCCACATGCCGCAACGCCTCCAGCCAATGCAGTTGGGTAGTCCACCAATACCAGGTGCCGAGCACCAGCCAGGTCACCAGCAGCATGCCGAGCAGGCCTTGAACCTGTTCATCCTTGATCAGCGCCCGACGGTTACCACGCAACATGGCGACATACAGGGTGAACGGCAGGGCACCGAGAATCATGATGACGATCGCGACCCAATGCACCGCCGGTTGCGGCCACTTGGCCAAAGACTGGTCGGAGGTGGAGAAGCCGCCGGTGGAAATCGCCGACATCGCATGGTTGATGGCGTCGAACAGGCTCATCCCGGCCCACCAGAACGCCAGGCTGCCGACAATGGTAATGCCAACGTAAGCCGCCACGATCAGCCGCGCCACCATGTGCGAGCGGGGCATGACTTTTTCCGAGCGGTCCGACGACTCGGTCTGAAACAGCCGCATGCCACCAATACGCAGCAGCGGCAGAATCGCCACCGCCATGCCGATGAAACCGATGCCGCCCAGCCAGTGCAGCAGGGAGCGCCACATCAGGATGCCGGGGGACATGGTGTCCAGGCCGCTGAGCACGGTCGAACCTGTGGCGGTGATGCCGGACATGCTTTCGAAGAATGAATCGGTGTAGCTGATGTGCTGGGTCAGCAGGAACGGCAGCGCGGCGAAGACGCACACCACCAGCCAACTGCTGACGGTGAGCAGGTACATGTCCCGGGGGCGCAGGTGAATGTGTTCGGGGCGCCCCGGAATCACCAGCGCCAAACCGGCGACAAAGGTGATCATGCTGGCCCAGAGGAACGACGGCAGATCGCTGGTGCGGTCGAAAATGACCAGCGTGGCCATGGGCACGACCATGGAGATCGCCAGCGTTATCAGGAAGATGCCGATGATGAAACCAATGATCCGTAAGGTCGGCAACGCCATGAGGTCCGCTCGGCTGATAGTGGAAAGGGCGCCATTCTACCCGCGAGGCAGGGCATGTAAACCGGCACTGCTGCAGCAGTTACCGCTAGAATAGCCGCACAAATTTTTCAGGAGGTGGCCGATGCAGGCTCTCGACGCTTTGCTCAACCGTGTTTCCGTTCCACGACTGATTGACCCTGCACCCACTGCCGAACAGCGCGAGGTGCTGTTCGGCGCCGCCATGCGCGCCCCGGATCACGGTCACTTGCAGCCTTGGCGATTCCTGACGGTGGAAGGTGCGGCGCGCGAGCAAATGGGCGAGTTGCTGGCCGAAGCGGCGAAGCTTTCGGACAGCGAAGTCAGTGAAGCGGCCATCGACAAGGCGCGCAATGGTCCGCTGCGGGCACCGTTGGTGGTGGTGGTGATCGCTCGCGTGCAGGATCACGTCAAGTATCCGAAGTCCGAGCAGTTACTTGCGGCGGGCTGCGCGGCCCACGGGATTTTGCTCGCGGCCTATGCGCAGGGCATTGGCGCGGTGTGGCGTACCGGTGACCTGGCTTATTCGCCCCATGTGGCCAAGGGGTTGGGCCTGGCGGAGGGGGAGGAGGTGATTGCTTTCCTGTATCTGGGCACACCGCTGAAAGAACCGCGTGTGGCCGAGAAGGTCGATCTCGCCGAATTCGTCAGCGCCTGGCCGAGTAAGGCCTGACACCACACATCCAGTGTGGGAGCAAGCCCGCTCCCACACTGGATCAGGGCTGTACGACAGTCCCCGGCACCAACGGCAACTCCAGGCAGGCAATAAACCCGCCTTCCGGGTGATTAGCCAGCACCAGGCTGCCGCCATGTCGCTCCGCCGCTCGCCTGGCGATGGCCAGCCCCAGGCCATGTCCGGCCGCTGTCTGCCCCGGCGCCCGATAGAACGGCTCACCGAGCTGGTTCAAATATTCGGCACTGACCCCCGGTCCGTGATCGCGCACGGTCACGATGATCCGCTCACCCTGACGCAGCGCCTGCATTTCGATCGGCAGGCCACCCACCGGATTGAAGCGCTGGGCGTTGCGCAGCAAATTATCCACGGCCCGTTCGATCATGGTCGGCCAACCCTTCAGATTCAGTTGCGACTCGGCTTCGAGGTGGACGAGCTGCTCGGGTGAACCGAGTTGCGCATCCTTTTGCAGGGTGTTGAGCAAGGCGTTCAGGTCCACCTCTTCGGCACTGGCGTTATCGGAGTCGACCCGCGCCAGTACCAGGATTTCGCTGATCAGCGCTTCCAGTCGGTCACACTCACGGGTCAGGCGCGGCCACAGCTGTTCCCGTTCCTGCGGGGTGGCCCGTTCGGCCAGCGCCAGCGCGATACGCAGGCGGGCGAGGGGCGAGCGCAGTTCGTGGGACACATCGCGCAGCAGTTGCCGCTGACTGCCAATCAGGCTTTGCAGGCGCGCGCCCATGCGGTTGAAGTCGTTGGCCAGGACGCCGAACTCATCGCGACGGTTGGCCAGCTTGACCAGGCTGTTCTGTTGATACGTGGTTTGTCCCAGGTCATGCACCGCTCCGCGCAGACGACTGAGCGGGCGAGTGATGGAAAAGGTCACCAGCAGGCTGAACAGGGTCAGCACCACCAGGGCGATCCCCAGCGCACTCAGCGGCCAGAGCAGACTCTCGCGGTGCCAGGCGTCCAGTTCCGGGTGCGGAATGCGGTAGATGAACAGGTAGGTGTCACCGGTTTTTTCGCTGGTGAACTCATCGGTCAGACGCCGCCATGGCAGGCGCCGGTCCTCATTGTTCTGTCGCGCCTCAAAGGCCGCGGCACGTTTGGGGAAGGTGCCGCGCACCACCGGATCGCCGCTTTCGTTAAGCACCTGAACGTCGATGTGATACTGACGTTTGCGTTGCTGGAGAATGTCCTGGGCGGCGTCTTCGCCCTGACTTTCGTAGGTTTGCGTCCACTGTTCGGCCAGCGTGTTGAGGCCCGGGTGGCGGCTGAGAATCCAGGCGTCCTGGTTGAGCATGTGCCCGAGCAGGATGGAAAGCCCTGCAACCAGAGCGATGGCCAGCCAGAAGCTGGCCAGGATACGCCAGAACAATGAACGCACAGAAAATCCTCAAGCAAACGCAACTAATGTGGGAGCGAGCCCGTGGCGAGGGGGCTTGCCCCCGTTGGGTCGCGAAGCGGCCCCGGCATTTCAACGTTAAACCGCATGTAACGGGTTTACGACTGCTTCGCAGCCGAACGGGGCGGTGCGGCGATCCGACAAGCCCCCTCGCCACACAAGCTCGCTCCCACAGTGATTGGTGTGGTGTCAGACCCAACGGTGTTTAGCCGTCGGGTACCGGGTTAGCACATTATTGCGCTTTTTGCGGTTGTTGCGCTTTCCAGGCTTTGAACTCGGCCCACTCTGCGCGACGTTCAGCCTGTTTTTTCTGGATCTCGTCGAATTTCTTCTGTTGATCCGGTTTCAGCACTGCGCGCACGTCAGCTTCAGCTTTCTTGTGGTTGGCGGCCATCTCGTCTTTCATGGCTTTCTGGTCGGCTGGCGAGAGCTTCTCCAGGTACTTGTCGACCAGTTGCTTACGCTCGTGCATCTGCTCGCCCATGATCTTGCGGATCTGCTCGCGCTGTTCGCGGCTTAGGTCCAGTTCACTGTACGGGCCTTTACCGTGCATGCCGTGCATCTGACCGCCGTGGCGCGAACCGTCCATCGGCCCATCCATGGGGCCGGTGCCTTCAGGCATGGCCATGGCAACGGTCGGCAGGGCAGCAGCGAACATCAGAGCGATAAGAGTCTTGCGCATGGTGTATCTCCTTGTCTCGTTCCCGGTACGTTCCGGATGAGTACAGATTACGCAGATCAAGGTCAGCGGCGGTCAGCGGAGGGTAAAGCTTTGGTAAACATGATTTTCGGCTGACCTGACAAACCCTACGGGGTTCAGAGGCTGTAGTAGTAACCGCGGCTGCGCAGGGCCACGATGCGCGGTCGGCCATCGGGGTGTGGGCCGATCTTCTTGCGCAGGTTGCTGACGTGCATGTCCAGGCTGCGGTCGTACAGGGTCAACTTGCGACCGAGGGCGATCTGCGCCAGTTCCTGTTTGTCGAGGGGTTCGCCGGGTTGCTTGAGCAAGGCTTCGAGCAGGCGGCTTTCGGAGACGGTGAGGGTGAACTCTTGCTCGTCGATACTGACCACCCCGCGCACCGGGCTGAAACACAGGTCGCCCAGTTCCATCTGGCTGGACACCGCTGCCGGGTGGCTACGACGCAAGACCGCGCGCAGGCGGGCGGTCAGTTCCCGTGGATCGCAGGGTTTGGCCAGGTAATCGTCGGCACCGAGTTCCAGGCCGAGGATACGGTCCAGGGGCTCGCCCCGGGCCGAGAGCATCAGCACCGGCAGATCCGGGTGATCGCTGCGCAACTGCTTGAGCAGTTCCAGGCCGCTGCCATCGGGCAACATCACATCCAGCACCACGGCCGCCGGAGCAGTTTCGGCCAGCGCGCGGCGTGCGCTCTGGCCGTCGTGACAGGCGCGTACCTGAAACCCTTCCTGGCTCAGCCAACTGCTCAGGAGCTCACACAGCTCCTGGTCATCATCAATAAGTAACAGCTCGCTCATGACTCACTCAATTTAGCCATTGTCGACGTTTTCGACTTGCTCCACTGGCGAAGATACCGCAGAGCAGAGCCAATAGCGCTACCCCGGCGCCAATGACAAACCATTGTTGCTGGTTGGTCAGCAGGCGCGGCAGCGGACTGCTGGCCTGGGCTTCCTTGAGTTGCAGCTTCAAACGCTGGTTCTCCTGGCGCAACCGGGCCAGCAGCGGGCTTTCGCGTTCGCCATCGGCAGTTTGCAATTGCTTGTTCAGTTCTTCCCGTTGCCGTTCGCTTTCTTTCAAACGCTGCTGCAAATCGGTGATCTGGCTGCCGGCGCTCAAGGACAGAGGCGTCGAATTACCGCCCTCGACACTTTCCTCACCGTGGGCGGGCGCCACGATCGACAACGTGACCAACATCAGGCACAGCGGACCCTTGCGCATGGCGACTCCTGGTTCCAATACGAGTATTGGGAAAGTTGTCGGCCGGCAAACGAGAATAATGAGCGATTGAGAACGCGATGAACCGATATGGTTCACCGCGTGGGGACAAGTTATGGCAGGACTTGCTTGAACGGCTTGACCAGAACGTTGGCGTAGACGCCTGCGGCAATGTACGGATCGGCGTCGGCCCAGGCCTGGGCGGCGCTCAGGGAGTCGAATTCGGCGACGATCAGGCTGCCGGTGAAGCCCGCCGCGCCCGGATCATTGCTGTCGACCGCCGGGTGTGGGCCGGCCAGAACGATGCGGCCTTCGCCCTTGAGCACTTGCAGGCGCTCGAGGTGCGCAGGCCGTGCGGCCAGGCGGGCTTCCAGGGAATTGGCGACGTCTGTGGCAATGATTGCGTAAAGCATGTCAGTCCTCGGTTTTTGGCGTAGTGGTGTCGGCATCGTGCAGATGGCGGGACAGGTAGATGCCCTGGCCGACCAGGAACAGCAAAGTCATGCCCAGGCTGCCGAAGACCTTGAAGTCGACCCAGTAGCTCTGGAAGGTGAACGCGACAAACAGGTTGGCGGCACCGCAAAACAGGAAGAAGGCGATCCAGGCAATGTTCAGGCGCGTCCAGACCGGCTCCGGTAAGGTCAGCGCGTGGCCCATGATGCGTTTGATCAGCAGACTGTCACCGACGAAGTGGCTGCCAATGAACGCGAGGGCGAACAGCCAGTTGACCACCGGGGCTTTCCATTTCAGGAACGTCTCGCTGTGGAACGCCAGGGTCAGGCTGCCGAAGACCAGGCAGGCGATCAGGGTCAGCCACTGGCTCTTCTCCAGCTTGCGCTGTTTGATGAACAGTGTGCCGTAGACCACCAGAGAACTGACGATCAGCATCGCGGTGGCGCTGTAAATACCGCCTACAGTGACCTCATGGCCGGCGATGTCGACGACCCGTGGATCGATTTTGAAGACGATGAAAAACAGCAGGAGCGGGATGAAATCGATGAATTGTTTCACAGTGGCAGCCAGAAGCAGGATGTGGCGGCATAATAACAAACATATGGGCGCGCGATAGCGCCAGCTGATTTGAGGTTACAAAGCCCTGTGAATGTTGATTTGCACTGCCATAGCACGGCCTCCGATGGCGCCCTGGCGCCTGCGGTTCTGGTGGCGCGGGCGTTCGAGAAAGGCGTGCGAGTCCTGGCCTTGACCGATCACGACACCCTCGAGGGCCTCGACGAGGCCCGGCACGCGGCTACCGCGCTGGGGATGCAACTGGTCAACGGCGTCGAATTGTCCTGCACCTGGGGCGGCGCGACCATTCATGTCCTGGGTTACGGTTTTGACGTGAATGCCGCGCCGTTGGTCGAGGCCATCGCCAGATTGCATGATGGCCGTTGGCTACGCTCCGAGGAAATCAGCCGCAAACTGGCGCTCAAAGGCATGCCGGGGGCGCTGGATGGCGCTCGGGAGATCCAGCAGGAGCTGGGCGACAGCGGTAACGCGCCGGCCCGCCCACATTTCGCCGACTGGATGGTGCGTGAAGGTTTCGTCAAGGACCGCGCCGAGGCGTTCCGCAAATGGCTGGGCGCCGGCAAGCTGGGCGACGTCAAGCAACACTGGCCGACCCTGGAAGACACCGTCGAAACCCTGCGCGCAGCCAAGGCCTGGGTCAGCCTGGCACATCCCTGGCACTACGAATTCACCCGAAGCAAGCGTCGTCGGCTGATTGCCGACTATATTCATGCAGGGGGCCACGCCATCGAAGTGGTCAATGGTTACCAGCCTGCCGAGCAAGTGGGCAGTCTGGCCATTCTCGCTCGCGAATTCGGTCTGCTGGTCAGTGCCGGCAGTGATTTTCATGGCCCTGGAGGCTGGTCGGAGATCGGTGAATACCGGCCACTCCCGGAGGATCTGCCGCCGCTATGGTGTCGATTCAAACATGACCCAGTTATTGCCGCCGTCTGAACAGGTAGAGAATGTGAGTCAATTTTTCCAGATTCATCCGGAAAACCCGCAAGCGCGCCTGATCAAACAGGCAGTCGAAATCATCCGCAAGGGCGGGGTGGTGATTTATCCCACAGACTCTTCCTACGCCATTGGTTGCCAGATCGGCGACAAGGTGGCTGTGGAACGCGTTCGGCGCTTACGACAGCTTGATGAAAAGCACAACTTCGCGCTGATCTGCAGCGACCTGTCGCAACTGGGCCTGTTCGCCAAGATCGACACCGGCACGTTCCGCATTCTCAAGGCCCATCTGCCGGGGCCGTATACCTTCATTCTCAACGCCACCCGCGAAGTGCCGCGGCTGTTGTTACACCCGAAGAAACGCACCATCGGCCTGCGAGTGCCGAGCCACCCGATTGCCCTGGCGCTGCTGGCTGAACTGGGCGAACCGTTGATGAGCGTGACCCTGATCATGCCTGGCGATGAAGATCCGTTGAGCGACCCGTACGAAATGCGCCAGTTGCTCGAACACCAGGTCGATCTGATCATCGACGGCGGTTTCGGCGGGATCAAGGCGTCCACCGTCATCAGCCTCGCCGACGGCGAGCCGGAAGTCATTCGCGTTGGTTGCGGCGACCCTGCGCCGTTCATGGTCGAGGCCTAGATGTCTGCAGTAGAGCCCGTCGACAGTCAGGCCGGAGCCCAGCAGGAACTGCCCTTCGCCATGGTCTATGGCCAGGCGGTCATGGAAATGCCGCTGGACCTGTACATCCCGCCGGATGCCCTCGAGGTCTTTCTCGAGGCGTTCGAAGGCCCGCTCGACCTGCTGCTGTACCTGATCCGCAAACAGAACATCAACATCCTCGACATCCCGGTGGCGGAAATCACTCGTCAGTACATGGGCTACGTCGAACTGATGCAGTCGGTGCGCCTGGAACTGGCCGCCGAATACCTGGTGATGGCCGCGATGCTGGCCGAGATCAAGTCGCGGATGCTGCTGCCACGGGCCGAAACCGTCGAAGACGAAGAGCAAGACCCGCGCGCCGAACTGATCCGCCGCTTGCAGGAATACGAGCGTTTCAAGGCTGCCGCCGAAGGCATCGATGGCCTGAGCCGTGTCGGTCGCGACGTGGTGGTGCCCAAGCTCGACGCCCCCGAGGCCCGGGCACGCAAGCTGTTGCCGGATGTGCGCTTGTCAGAACTGCTGTTGTCCATGGCCGAGGTGTTACGCCGTGGCGACATGTTTGAAAGCCATCAGGTCAGCCGAGAGGCGCTGTCGACCCGCGAACGCATGAGCGATGTGCTGGAACGGCTCAAGGGCGGCGGTTTCGTGCCGTTTGTCGAGCTGTTCACCGCTGAAGAAGGGCGCCTGGGGGTGGTGGTGACCTTCATGGCGATCCTTGAATTGGTCAAGGAATCCCTGGTCGAGCTGGTGCAGAATGAGCCATTTGCCGCGATCCACGTGCGAGCCCGAGCCGAATAACGAGTCGAAACATGAACCTGACTGAACCCCGTGATCTGGCACCCTTGCTTGAAGCCTTTCTGTTGGCCTCGGGAAAACCGCAATCTCTGGAAAGCCTGTTCGAACTCTTCGAGGAAGGCGAGCGCCCGGAACCGCCGGTCTTCAAGAAGGCCCTGACGATTCTCGCGAAGTCCTGCGATGGCCGTGCGTTTGAATTGAAGGAAGTGGCCTCGGGTTATCGCCTGCAAATTCGCGAGAAATTTGCGCCGTGGGTTGGGCGTCTGTGGGAAGAGCGTCCACAGCGTTACTCCCGGGCCATGCTGGAAACCATGGCGCTGATTGCCTATCGCCAGCCGATCACCCGCGGTGAAATCGAAGACGTGCGGGGCGTGGCGGTCAACAGCAACATCGTCAAGACGCTGATGGAGCGCGAGTGGATCCGCATCGTCGGCTACCGTGACGTGCCCGGCAAACCGGCGATGTTCGCCACCACCAAGGCGTTCCTCGACCACTTCAACCTGAAAAACCTCGACGACCTGCCGCCGCTGGCGCAACTGCGCGAGCTGGAACCGGATCCGGTGCTCGACTTCGACGACGCCCCCGTACCCGCCGGGCTGCAAGAGTTGGCCGATGCCAGTGCCGAGCCGGAAGAGCCGAAGGAAGAGACCAGTTTCCACACGCTGTTGCTGGAACTGGACAGCATGGAGGAGGGGCTCAAGACCGATTTCGACGACTTGCTGCGTGATGGTGCGTCGCCTGAGTTCGATTCGGAACAGTCGGTTATCGAGCCAGAAGTTGAAGCGGCACAGCCCGAGCCTGAACCGGAAGGCGAGCCTGAGCCGGAAATTGAACCGGAGCAGGACGACGACATCCTCGGCGTTGCTGAAGCCCGGGAAAAACTTCTGGCCGCCGTTGCCGCCCTCGAACAGCCGAAACCCGAGCCGAAACTGTCGGACGAAGAGGCTGAAGCCCAGGCCTTGGCCGAAGCCATCGAAGCGGAACGCCGCGAACTTGAAGATTGACACGTACCCTGTGGGAGCGAGCTTGCTCCGGGCGGCGATCCGACGATGACGGCAGTACATTCAACATCAATGTGACTGAAAAACCGCTATCGCGAGCAAGCTCGCTCCCACAGGGTTTTGTGTTCGCAAGCAAGTTGCGTGTCACCGGTCGGCGGAAAAACAAATAACCTTGCCTTGATCAGCTAGTCTCTGATGCGCAAACGCCCTCATGCGCGTATGATTCGCGACCCTTCGGCGATCCCTTCGCCCAAGTACCCAGTTTTCAGACCACACCGGGAGGTGCCCAGATGAGTATCAAAGACCAGCAAGACGACCAGCCAATCGGCCCAGCAGGCGAAAAACTGCAGAAAGTCCTCGCCCGTATCGGCGTCGGCTCGCGCCGTGACGTGGAAGCCTGGATCAGCCACGGCCGCATCAAGGTCAACGGCAAAGACGCCACCCTTGGCCAGCGCGTAGACATGCACGACGCCATCACCATCGATGGCAAGGTGATCAAGCGTGAAGAGGCCGCCGAATCGGTGCGCCGCGTGATCATGTACAACAAGCCGGACGGCGAGATCTGCACCCGTGTCGACCCTGAAGGTCGCCCAACGGTGTTCGACAAGATGCCGCGCCCTAAAGAAGGTCGCTGGATCAACATCGGTCGCCTGGACATCAACACCACCGGTCTGCTGATGTTCACCACCGACGGTGAGCTGGCCAACCGCCTGATGCACCCTTCCTACGAAATGGACCGTGAATACGCGGTGCGTGTGCGTGGCGAAGTCGATGACGAGATGATTGAGCGTCTGAAGGCTGGCGTTGTCCTTGAAGATGGCCCGGCCAAGTTCACCGACATCAAGCAAGCGCCAGGTGGCGAAGGTTTTAACCACTGGTACCACTGCGTGGTGATGGAAGGTCGTAACCGCGAAGTACGTCGTCTGTGGGAATCCCAGGGTCTGGTGGTCAGCCGCCTGAAGCGCGTGCGTTTCGGTCCGGTGTTCCTCAATTCCGACCTGCCGATGGGTCGCTGGCGCGAAATGAGCCAGTACGAAGTTGACATTCTGAGTGCCGAGGTCGGCCTGACGCCGGTCGCGATGCCGCAGATGAACGCCAAGAGCAAAGACAAGCTTGACCGGATGCAGCGCAAGTCGTCGCGTCCGATGGCCAAGACCGAGCGCGTGCGTACCCTGCGTCCAGCCACTGGCGCAGCCGCCGCACCTGCCGCACCTCGTGCCAGCCGCGAGCCGCAGATCGAAGGCGAGCGTCCAGGGCGCAAGCCTGCTGCCCGTCAGGACGGCGAGCGCAGCGAGCGCGGTCCGCGCACACCTCGTCCGGCCAACGGCCGTACTGAGCGTGGCGAAGGTCGTGGTACGCCGGTAGCCGATCGCCCGGCCGACACCAAGCGCCCGGCCAAGCCTGCGCCGAAGCGTCCGGGGATCAAACTGGTCGACGGCGACACGCCATCGGGCAAGCGCCGCGGCGCACCGGCCGGTTCCGGCCAGCGTCCGGGCTTTGGGCGTCGCAAGCCGGAATAACCGGCTGAGCGCTTCATAAAAAACGCCAACCTTCGGGTTGGCGTTTTTTTTGGTCTGGCTTTAATTCTATGTTGTTTTCGAGGCCGCGAAGGCGCCAGTCGCTACGCCGGGGTGTCCGAAGTGGAAAGCCAGAATTACGCCTCGTAAAGAAAACCTGACGAAATCCGCAGATTAACCCCGTGAAATCGCCTTTTCTTGAGTGTCGTAAGAAAACTCTTACGCATCATTACCTTTCTGCCCACTTCCAGCCCTCTAGCCCGCTTGTTTCGACGCCCCATGCAGGGTGTTATGCGCGCCATGCCTGTCGTGCAGGTGCATAACAAAAAGGAGGCGCAATGAACGCCGTATTCCATCTCCATCTCTCTGCGAGAGGCGGTTTTCCTGCCTTTCCCGTCGATGATCCGCAAGGGTCTGACCCATTTTTTGCAGCCGCCCGAGCCTCTCGGGGCGGACACAGGCAATCCCGGCCATAGACACGCTTGTCCAGCGAGTCTGGCAGCAGGGGGTTACGGGTGTACAATGCGCCGCGTTTTACCTGTGACCTCCTGCGCATCTGCGCAAACCTCAAGGCTATCCGCCTTGTTCACTCCGTCGCGTCACGAGCGTGTCGGGTTCGATTTCGTCACAGATAAAAACAAACAGGTGACGCATGACCGTTGTAATTACGCTGAACTCCTGGTGCCTGCGCTGGGGTTTGATCGGTGCCGCTTAACGCCTTTCTTGAGCAGCAACGTCTACTGAACATCATCAAACCTTGCGTGAGACCCTTTTCATGAGTGGACAAAACCCGCAATCAGGCGAGCTGAAACGCGGCCTGAAAAATCGCCACATTCAACTGATCGCCCTCGGTGGCGCGATCGGTACCGGCTTGTTCCTCGGTTCGGCCGGGGTACTGAAATCCGCCGGCCCGTCAATGATCCTCGGCTACGCCATCTGCGGCTTCATCGCCTTCATGATCATGCGCCAACTGGGCGAAATGATTGTCGAAGATCCGGTGGCCGGCTCCTTCAGCCATTTTGCGCACAAGTACTGGGGCGGCTTTGCCGGCTTCCTGTCGGGCTGGAACTGCTGGATTCTGTACATTCTGGTGGGCATGTCGGAGCTGACCGCAGTCGGCAAATACATCCACTACTGGGCGCCGGACATCCCGACCTGGGTCTCCGCAGCTGCCTTCTTCGTGCTGATCAACGCCATCAACCTGGCCAACGTCAAAGTGTTCGGCGAGGCCGAGTTCTGGTTCGCGATCATCAAGGTCGTGGCGATCGTCGGCATGATTGCTCTGGGTAGCTACCTGCTGGTCAGCGGCAATGGCGGCCCGCAAGCAGCGGTCAGCAACCTGTGGTCCCACGGTGGCTTCTTCCCGAACGGCGTCAGCGGCCTGGTGATGGCCATGGCTTTCATCATGTTTTCCTTCGGTGGTCTGGAAATGCTCGGTTTCACCGCTGCCGAAGCCGACAAGCCGAAAACCGTGATCCCGAAAGCCATCAACCAGGTGATCTACCGGATCCTGATTTTCTACATCGGCGCCCTGGTCATCCTGCTGTCGTTGACCCCATGGGACAGCTTGCTGACCACCCTGAACGCCTCCGGTGATTCCTACAGCGGCAGCCCGTTCGTGCAAGTGTTCTCGATGCTGGGCAGCAACACCGCCGCGCACATCCTCAACTTCGTGGTCCTGA
Source organism: Pseudomonas sp. GL_091 (assembly GCF_057837725.1). Taxonomy (NCBI): domain Bacteria; kingdom Pseudomonadati; phylum Pseudomonadota; class Gammaproteobacteria; order Pseudomonadales; family Pseudomonadaceae; genus Pseudomonas; species Pseudomonas sp. GL_091. The sequence goes on from NZ_CM174451.1 coordinate 1,643,786, forward strand.
CCGCGGCGTTGTCGGTGTACAACAGCGGCACCTACTGCAACAGCCGCATGCTGCTGGGCATGGCCGAGCAGGGTGACGCGCCGAAGGGTCTGGCGAAAATCGACAAGCGCGGCGTGCCAGTGCGTTCGATCCTGGCCTCGGCCGCCGTGACCCTGATCGCGGTGTTGCTGAACTACCTGATCCCGCAGAACGCGCTGGAACTGTTGATGTCGCTGGTGGTGGCCACCCTGGTGATCAACTGGGCGATGATCAGCTACTCGCACTTCAAGTTCCGCCAGCACATGAACAAGACCAAGCAGACGCCGCTGTTCAAGGCCCTGTGGTACCCGTACGGCAACTACATCTGCCTGGCGTTCGTGGTGTTCGTCCTTGGTGTGATGCTGTTGATTCCGGGGATTCAGACATCGGTGTATGCGATTCCGGTGTGGCTGGTGTTCATGTGGGTCTGCTACGGCATCAAGAACAAGCGCAGTGCGCAACATGCACTGCAGGTTGCGGGCTCTTCGGTGAAGTAAACGCAGAGCGCAGTCACAAAAAACCCGGCCATGTCAGACTGTGTGAAAACCTGGCAATCTGCCTAGCGTTCAAAGAAAATGCTCCGCGTCGAAAGATACGGAGCATTTTTCGTTATGGCCTACATCCAAGGACAGTCCCGCAGTCAGACCAGTCTGTTTCCGGTCTCGCTGGAAGAGTTGATCCCCGAGGATCACCTCGTTCGAGTCATTGACCTGTACGTCACCAAACTGGATCTGGTGCAACTGGGCTTTGATAAGGCGCTGCCCAAAAGCACAGGGCGCCCCTCTTATGATCCTGCCGATCAGCTAAAACTCTACCTCTACGGTTATTTCCAGCGGATTCGTTCATCACGGCGTCTTGAAGCCGAGTGCCAGCGCAACATCGAAGTGATGTGGCTGATCAACCGCCTCAAGCCCGACTTCAAGACCATCGCCGACTTCCGTAAAGACAACAAACCCGCTTTTATCGCGACGTGCCGGGCCTTCGTCCGGTTTTGCCGCACGGTGGGTTTGATCGCGGGTGATTTGGTGGCGATTGATGGCAGCAAGTTCCAGGCGGTTGCTTCCTCGCGGCGCCATACGAGTTTGCAACGGCTCAAACACCAGGAGCAGAAGCTGGAGAAACGCATTGCCCAGTACCTGGCCGATCTGGATGAAGCGGATAAAACCGAAGCCGACGAGAAGGTTGACCGTAGCGCGATCAAGACGGCTTTAGCGCAACTTGAAATTAGGCATTCCAAAAACCTGACGTGCCAAGCGCTGATGAAATCAATGGCGCTCGAGCAATTCAATACCCACGAAAGCGATGCGCGAATGATGCGCACGCATAAAGGGCCGCGGGTCGGGTACAACGTGCAGACAGCCGTGGATGCCGAGCATTGCCTGATTCTGCATCATGAAGTGACTCAGGACAGCGATGATCGCAAGCAGCTTGAACCGATGGCCAAGGCCGCCAAAGAGCAATTGCAGCAAGATGAACTGACTGTCACTGCTGATATGGGCTATTCAAATGGCAAGCAGTTCCAGGCTTGTGAGGATGAAAACATAACGGCTTATGTACCGCCGGCTCGGTCGAACAACTCCTGCGGCAAGGAACAGGCGTTCTTCGACCGAACGATATTTACCTACGATGCGTCGCAGGATCGCTATCAATGTCCCACCGGTAAATGGCTGACTTTTAAACAGATCAGCAATAAGGGGCGTATCTACCAGGCGGCGGTCAGTGACTGCCTAAGCTGTCCGTTAAGAGCGCAATGCACCGACGCCCAACGCCGATACATTTCACGCCACGTGCACGAAGAGGCTTTCGAGCGAATGGAACGGCGAATGCAAGCACACCCCGAAATGATGGTCAGCCGAAGATCCATCGTGGAGCATCCCTTCGGAAACCTAAAGCAGTGGTTGTTTGGCAACGCTCGCTTCCTGCTGCGACAACTAGAAGGCACGAGAGCCGAGATGGCCTTGGCGGTGAACGCCTACAACCTGAAAAGAGCGATCAACGTGCTCGGCGCACGTCAGCTGATGGCGTTGATGGGCTGAAACGCCTTTTTCGTCTGCTGTCCGTACAAAAGCAAACGCCCCGAACATGTCGGGGCGTTTGCCAGAACCACCATCAGTGCGTTTTCACACAGCCTGATGTGCCGGGTTTTTTGTGGATATCGAATTCATGGCATGACACTAAACCCTGTGGGAGCGAGCTTGCTCGCGATGAGGCCGTGTCAGTCAACATCATCGCTGCCTGACACACCGCTATCGCGAGCAAGCTCGCTCCCACAAGGGATTTGTGGCGTGCTGAAGATCTGATCGCGGTATCCTGCACGTTCTGAATACGGACGCTTTTCCATGCTGGTGATTTCCAACAACGTGCAGCTGCCGGATGCCGAGATCGAATTGACGGCCATTCGCGCCCAGGGCGCCGGTGGGCAGAACGTCAACAAGGTCTCCAGTGCCGTGCACCTGCGCTTCGACATTCCGGCGTCGTCCTTGCCCGAGTTCTACAAGGAACGGCTGCTGGCGCTGCGCGACAGCCGAATCACCGCCGACGGTGTGTTGATCATCAAGGCCCAGCAGTACCGCACGCAGGAGCAGAACCGCGCCGATGCGCTGTTGCGGCTGACCGAGTTGATCCTTAGTGCCACCAAGGTCGAGAAAAAGCGCCGTCCGACCAAGCCGACCCTTGGCTCGAAGACCCGTCGCCTCGAGTCCAAGAGCAAGCGTGGCAACATCAAGGCTGGGCGCGGCAAGGTCGATTTCTAACGGACATCCCGCGTTTCTCGTTGCTTTGGCGCCTGCCGATACAAGTAAAGGCTCAGTATCAATCCGCTCAAGGCGGCGAAGGCAGCGAACAGGAAGATCGAAGCGAAACCGAACCCGGCTGCAATCGCCCCGGCCAGCGGCCCGGTGATCCCCAGCGACAAGTCGATGAACAACGAGTAGGCGCCGACGGCTGCGCCACGGCTGGAGGCTGGGACCAGGTTGACCGCCTCCACGCCCAGTGCCGGAAACACCAGCGAAAAGCCGAAGCCGCTCAGCGCCGCACCCGCCAGTGCCCAATGGGCATCCGGTGCCAGCCACAGCAACAGCAATCCCAGGGTTTCCACCGACAGGCAGGCAATGGCCACGCGAAAGCCGCCGAGGCGGTTGATCAGGTTGCCGAACAGCAAGCGCGCACCGATGAAACTGGCACCGAACAGGCTCAGGCACAGCACCGCGTTGTCCCAGTGTTGCGTGGCGTAATACAGGGTGATGAAGGTGGCGATGGTGCCAAAACCGATGGAGCCCAGGGCCAGGCCACAGCCGTGGGGGAAGACCCGCCCGAGTACATGCATGAACGGCAGACGCTCACCGGCAACGATCGGCGCGGCGGTTTTCGGCCAGGCCAGCAGCAAGCCGAGGATCGCCAGCAACACAATACTCACCCCCATGCTCCACAAGCCCAGTTGATGGACGAGCAACACGCCCAAGGGCGCGCCGACCGCCAGCGCGCCGTAGCTGGCGATACCGTTCCACGAGATGACTTTGGCCGTGTTCGCCGCGCCGACCCGGCCGATGCCCCAGCCAATCGAGCCCGAGCCCACCAGGCTTTCCGCGCTACCGAGCACCAGCCGGCCGATCAACAGGCTGATCAGGCTCAAGGTCGGCAGGCTCTGGGTCCAGGCCGAGATCAGCATGAACACACCGCTCAAGCCGCAACCGGCCAGGCCATACATTACAGCCAGCTTGCTGCCCTTGTTGTCGATGATCTTCCCGGCATAGGGGCGGCTGAGCAGAGTGGCCAGGTATTGCACGCTGATCACCAGGCCCGCGATCACCGCGCCGAAGCCCAGGTCGCTGTGGACGTAACCGGGCAATACGGCCAGGGGGATGCCGATGTTCAGGTAGCCGATGAAGGTGAAAAGGACGATGGAAACAACTTGCAGCGTGACCGCCAGGGGGCGCTGGTTTTCAGGCATGGGTAAAGGTCCACGGTAAAGCGGGATAGATAGGCTGCTTATGATAGCGGTGTGGACGGTCACAGGTTGTGAAAAAGTAAAACTATTTGCCGGGCGGCGTCATTCAGGTTTGGCGGGAGCAACCAGCTGCGTGGTGACCAGGGCGGCCAGCGCATTTTCCTGGGTGCCGAAGCGGGCGAGCAAGGCGGCTTGTTTCTCGGGGGAGAGGCGATTCCAGATCCCGATCATTTTCTCGGCGGTGCCGATCAGGACGCTGGCCTGCGCTTCGCTGAATTCATCGGTCATGGGTAAAGGCTCTTTCAGGCAGTGTGGAAAGCGCATGTTAGCGCTTTCCACACGGTCTGTACGGCGGGTGTTTCAGTCTTCTCTGTCAGCCTGGCGGCTGCCAGTGGCTTCTTTCGGCTCGGGCTGTTGGGCTCCGGCTTGCTGCGTGGTCGTCTGCTCAGGTTCGTGCAGGCTTGGGAAGGGGAGATTAGGAATCTCGTGCATGGTTGCGCTCCTCGCTAAGTCTGTTGACAGATCTGGTAGATCCGCGCTTTTAAAAAGCCTGGGCAGGATACAGCACTGAAAATGACAAACGGACTTTTATATCCATTTGTTTCGACGGATGGGGTTGTCTAGACAGATCTATGTAGGAGCGAGCTTGCTCGCGATGGTGGGTCAGACAACATTGATGTCGACTGATACTCCATCGCGAGCAAGCTCGCTCCTACAGAGAGGGGGGCAGGGTTACTTGCAGACGCTGGCAATCGCCTCGGCCAGCAGATCCAAGCGTGTGGCATCAATCCCCGCCACGTTGGCCCGACCCGAACTGACCATATAAACGCTGTGATGATCCCGCAGGTTCTTCACTTGCGCAGGCGACAGGCCGGTGTAGGAGAACATCCCGCGTTGCACGCCAATGTGCGCAAAACGCTCGCGCAAACCGTGAGGCTCCAGCGCTTCCACCAGACCGCTGCGCAGTTGGGCGATACGCAGGCGCATGGCTTCCACTTCGTCAGCCCAGAGGTTTTTCAGCTCCGGGTCGCCGAGGATGGTCGCGACCACGGCCGCACCGTGATCTGGCGGCGTCGACCACAGGTTGCGAGCGATGTTGGCCAGCTGGCTGCGGATGTCGGTGAGCTTGTCGGCGGTTTTCGCGCAGACAATCAGCGCGCCGGTGCGGTCGCGGTACAGGCCGAAGTTCTTCGAGCAGGAACTGGTGATCAGCAGTTCCGGCAACTCGGCGGCGAACAGCCGGGTCGACCAGGCATCCTGTTCCAGTCCATCGCCGAATCCTTGATACGCGAAGTCGATCAGTGGCAGCAGTTCGCGCTTGCGTACTACCTCCAGCACCCGCTGCCAGTCATCCTGGGACAGGTCGAAACCGGTCGGGTTGTGGCAGCAGGCGTGCAGCAAGACCACGTCACCCTTGGGCGCTTCACTGAGCGCCGCCAGCATGCCGTCGACATCGAGACGGTTGTCACTGCCCACGTACGGGTAGTGGCTGACCTTGACCTTGGCTGTCGCAAAAATCGTTTCGTGGATCGGCCAGGTCGGGTTGCTCAACCATACGCCGCGCCCCGGCAGGCACTGGGCGATAAAGTCCGCGCTCAGGCGCAACGCCCCGGTGCCGCCCGGAGTCTGGGTGGCGCCGACGCGTTGTGCGCTGATCAGCTTCGAGTCGGCGCCCAGCACCAACTCATTGATCGCTTTGCCGAACGTCGGCTCGCCGTGACCACCGATGTAGGTCTTGGTGGACTGGTGATCCACCAGGCGCTGCTCGGCAAGCTTCACCGACTCGAGAATCGGCGTCAGGCCCTGGGCGTCTTTGTAGACGCCTACACCCAAATCGAACTTGCGCGGATTCGGATCCTGCGCGTAGGCCTCCATCAGGCCGAGGATCGGGTCGCCAGGTACTCGACCGATGGCGTCGAAATGCATTACTTGCGCCCCTCAGCGTCCTTGGCTACTTCGTCAGTGCGCGCGGCCATGATGAAGTCGTTGCGGTGCAGACCCTTGATCGAGTGGCTCCACCAGGTCACGGTGACTTTGCCCCACTCGGTCAGCAGGCCCGGGTGATGGCCTTCGGCCTCGGAGATTTCACCGACGGCGTTGGTGAACGCCAGGGCGTGCTTGAAGTTCTTGAACAGGAAGACCTTTTCCAGCTGCATGATGCTGTCACGTACTTCGATGTTCCAGTCCGGGATCTGCTTGATCAGGATCGGCAGTTCTTCGTCGCTGACTTGTGGGGCGTCGGCGCGGCAGGCTTCGCAATGGGCTTGAGTTAATGCGGTCATGATGTGTTCCTGAAATCGAATGTTGGGAAATCGGCCCTCAGTGCCACCACGCTAATCCAAAGCGATGGTTTCTGACAGGCTCACTTGATTCTAAAAGCGGCGGATCACGCGGCTTTTGGTTTTGGCGGAAATTTCGGTGTGTGCAGACCCATCTGCATCGCTTGCTTGACCATGCCCATGATGTCTTCGTGAGCGAGGTCGAACAGGCGCTTGAGATTTGGCAGCGCGAAGTACAGTGGCTGCAAGATGTCGATGCGGTAGGGCGTGCGCATGCATTCCAGCGGATCGAACGCCTGATGCTCAGGCTCGTCCGACAGGCAATACACGGTCTCTTTCGGAGAAGACAGGATGCCGCCGCCGTAGATGCGCTGGCCTTGCGGAGTGTCGACCAGGCCGAACTCGATGGTCATCCAGTACAGGCGCGCCAGGTACACGCGTTCTTCCTTGGACGCCTTGAGGCCGAGTTTGCCGTAGGTGTGGGTGAATTCGGCGAACCACGGGTTGGTCAGCAGCGGGCAGTGACCGAAGATCTCGTGGAAAATGTCCGGCTCTTGCAGGTAGTCCAGTTCTTCGCGGGTACGAATGAAGGTCGCCACCGGAAACTGCTTGCTGGCCAGCAATTCGAAAAAGGTCTGGAAGGGAATCAGTGCGGGAACCCGGGCAACCTGCCAGCCGGTGGTTTCACCGAGGACCTTGTTGATTTCGCCGAGTTGAGGAATGCGGTCGTGGGGCAGACCGAGTTTTTCGATACCGTCCAGGTACTCCTGGCACGCACGCCCTTCGATCACCTTCAGTTGACGAGTGATCAGCGTGTTCCACACCGCGTGTTCTTCGGCGGGGTAGTCGATAAAACCTTGCGCATCGGGCTCGCGAGCCACGTATTGCGTCTGCTTCATGCTGCTCTCCTGCTAGGGGATTTCGTTCTTGTTATGTACTGCTATGGACCTAGAAATACCCCAAGGATTGCACTGTTGCAGCAGGTGCTCGGCGTCAAGCGTAGGAAAATTACTCGATAATCGTAAAGTTTTCGTTACGAGTGGCTGCTTGTTGCGTACTGGCTGAGATTTTCGGGTTTGAAAAGCGCCTTTCCTGTCACATAATCTTGACGACTATCTGAGCGTCCACGCAGAAAAATCCCTGCCATTGGCCTCGTCCTTCACTGTTTGGGCCTTTTTTATGCGTATCAAAGTCCACTGCCAGAACCGCATCGGCATCCTGCGCGACATTCTCAACCTGTTGGTGGAGTACGGGATCAACGTGGCCCGCGGTGAAGTGGGGGGTGAGCATGGCAACGCCATCTACCTGCATTGCCCGAACCTGATCAACATTCAGTTCCAGGCCTTGCGTCCGAAATTCGAAGCGATTGCCGGAGTGTTTGGCGTCAAGCGTGTAGGGCTGATGCCCAGCGAGCGTCGGCACATGGAGCTCAATGCACTGCTCGGTGCGCTGGAATTTCCGGTGCTGTCGATCGACATGGGCGGTTCCATCGTCGCGGCCAACCGGGCAGCGGCGCAGTTGCTCGGGGTGCGGGTCGACGAGGTGCCGGGGATTCCCCTGTCGCGCTACGCCGAAGATTTCGATTTGCCGGAACTGGTGCGCGCCAACAAGTCGCGGATCAACGGGTTGCGAGTCAAGGTCAAGGGTGATGTGTTCCTGGCCGACATCGCGCCCTTGCAATCGGAGCATGACGATAGCGAGGCCATGGCCGGTGCGGTGCTGACGTTGCATCGCGCCGACCGGGTGGGCGAACGCATCTACAACGTGCGCAAGCAGGAATTGCGTGGCTTCGACAGCATCTTCCAAAGCTCGAAAGTCATGGCAGCGGTGGTGCGCGAAGCACGACGCATGGCGCCGCTGGATGCGCCGCTATTGATAGAAGGGGAAACCGGCACCGGCAAAGAGTTGCTGGCGCGGGCCTGCCATCTGGCCAGTCCTCGTGGGCAGTCGCCGTTGATGGCGCTCAATTGCGCGGGTCTTCCGGAGTCCATGGCTGAGACGGAATTGTTCGGTTACGGCCCGGGTGCCTTTGAGGGGGCGCGGGCCGAAGGCAAGCTCGGGCTGCTGGAGTTGACGGCGGGCGGCACGCTGTTTCTCGATGGCGTTGGCGAAATGAGCCCGCGCTTGCAAGTGAAATTGCTGCGCTTTTTACAGGACGGTTGCTTCCGTCGTGTGGGCAGTGATGAAGAGGTCTACCTCGACGTGCGAGTGATCTGCGCGACCCAGGTCGACCTGTCCGAGTTGTGCGCTCGCGGCGAGTTCCGCCAGGACCTCTATCACCGCTTGAATGTGTTGTCGCTGCACATCCCGCCGTTGCGCGAATGCCTCGACGGCTTGACGCCGCTGGTGGAGCACTTCCTCGATCAGGCCAGCCGGCAGATCGGTTGCTCGCTGCCCAAGCTCGCCCCGGCGGCCATGGAGCGGCTGAGTCATTACCATTGGCCGGGCAACGTGCGGCAACTGGAGAACGTACTGTTCCAGGCGGTTTCCCTGTGCGACGGCGGCACGGTCAAGGCTGAGCACATTCGCCTGCCGGATTATGGTGTGCGTCAGCCCCTTGGCGATTTTTCGCTGGAGGGAGGGTTGGACGAGATCGTCGGGCGTTTCGAGAAGGCGGTGCTGGAGCGGCTGTATTCCGAGCATCCGAGCAGTCGGCAACTGGGCAAGCGGCTCGGGGTTTCGCATACCACCATTGCCAACAAGTTGCGTGAATATGAGGTTGGCAAGGAGCCTGGCACCTGAGTCAGGCCCTTGTGGCGAGGGAGCTTGCTCCCGTTCGGGCGCGAAGCGGCCGCAATACTGTCATTGCGATTCACCTGGTACACCTGATGGGGTTGCTGCGCAACCCAGCGGGAGCAAGCTCCCTCGCCACAAAGGCAGAGGTCGGTCATTGCCACCCACCGGCATGACACCGCCGGTTTTTCGTCTCTGATACAAATCACAAATCCCCTCTGAGTCCCCCAAGTCCCCTGTTTGCCGGGCCTCGCGCCGCCAAAAACAAGTTGGTCTGCAAATTGCTTGTGGCTCAGCAGTACAGCAGTGGGCGGCAAACGTCCGGCAGGCAGAGGAAAGAGTGTGGACAAGTACCTTTATGTGGCAATGACCGGCGCCAGCCAGAATGCACTGGCGCAAAAGGCACATGCCAACAACCTCGCGAACATCTCCACCAACGGCTTCCAGAAAGACCTGGAGCAGGCCCGTTCGATGCCGGTGTTCGGTGACAGCTTTCCGGCGCGTGCGTTTGCCATGTCCGAACGCCCGGCCACGGATTTTTCCCCTGGCTCACTGGTGGAAACCGGTCGCGACCTCGACGTTGCCGTGCAAGGCAACGGCTGGATTGCCGTACAGACACCCGATGGCGGTGAAAGCTACGTGCGCACCGGCAGTCTGAACGTTGACGCCCTGGGCGTGCTGCGCGCCGGCAACGGCATGCCGGTCATGGGCAATGGCGGGCCGATTGCCGTGCCGCCTGAACAGCAGATCGAAGTCGGCGAGGACGGCACCATCAGCATCCGCGCGATGGGCGAAGGTCCCCGGGTGATGGCTGAAGTCGACCGCATCAAGCTGGTCAACCCGGACCTCAAGAACATGACCAAGGGCCTGGATGGTTCCATCCACACCAAGGACGGCGCGCCTGCGCAGGCCGATGCCGGCGTCAAACTGGTGTCCGGGTTCCTCGAGTCGAGCAACGTCAATGCCGTGGAAGAGATGACCTCGGTTCTGGCTTTGTCCAAGCAGTTCGAGCTGCACATCAAGATGATGAACACCGCCAAAGACGATGACCAGGCCATGGCTCGGGTCTTGCAGATCAGCTAATTACCAGAACGTCGCGCCGTAAAACAGGCGCACGAGGAGAATCGAATGCTTCCGGCTCTATGGGTTGCCAAGACAGGTCTGTCCGCCCAGGACACCAACCTGACCACCATTTCCAACAACCTGGCCAACGTGTCGACCACGGGTTTCAAACGTGACCGCGCCGAGTTCCAGGACCTGCTCTACCAGATCAAGCGTCAGCCAGGCGCCCAGTCGACCCAGGACAGCGAACTGCCGTCGGGTCTGCAACTGGGTACCGGTGTGCGCATCGTCGGCACCCAGAAAAACTTCACCGCCGGCAGCCTGCAAACCACCGAGCAGCCACTGGACATGGCCATCGACGGTCGCGGTTTCTTCCAGATCCTGCAACCGGACGGCACCACGTCCTACACCCGTGACGGTACGTTCCACCTGGACTCCAATGGCCAGATCGTCAACGCCAGCGGCTTTGCCCTGGAGCCGGCGATTGTCATTCCGAACGACGCGCAGACCTTCACGGTCGGTCGCGACGGCACCGTGTCCATCACCGTTGCCGGCAACCCGGCGGCCCAGGTGATCGGCAACCTGCAAACCGCCGACTTCATCAACCCGGCCGGCCTGCAGGCAGTGGGCAACAACCTGTTCCTGGAAACCGCCGCCAGTGGTGCGCCGCAAGTCGGCACTCCGGGCCTGAACGGTTTCGGCACCACGCTGCAGAACACCCTGGAAACGTCCAACGTCAGCACCGTTGAGGAGATGGTCAACATGATCACCACCCAGCGCGCCTACGAGATGAACTCCAAGGTGATCTCCACCGCCGACCAGATGCTCTCGTTCGTAACGCAGAATCTGTAATCAAGTCTATGTGCGGCCATGAGGCTGCCTGCAACACCGTGAGGTAGGGTCATGAATCGCTATGTATCTGTTCTGGCACTGAGTGGGATCACCGCGCTCGCAGGTTGCGTGCCTGCGACGCCCAAGCCTAATGACCCTTACTACGCTCCGGTGTTGCCGCGCACGCCGTTGCCGGCGGCGGCGAACAACGGTTCGATCTATCAGGCCGGTTTCGAGCAGAACCTCTACGGCGACCGCAAGGCGTTCCGGATCGGTGACATCATCACCATCACCCTGAACGAAAAGACCCAGGCCAGCAAAAATGCCAACTCGCAAATTGGCAAGAACAGCAAGACCAGCATCGGCCTGACCTCGCTGTTCGGCTCCACCCCCAACACCAACAATCCGTTTGGCAGTGGTGACCTGAGCCTGGACGCCAGCTATGAAGGCGACCGCGCGACCAAGGGTGACAGCAAGGCGGCGCAGGGCAATACCCTGACCGGTTCGATCACGGTGACCGTCGCCGATGTGTTGCCCAACGGCATCATCGCGGTACGCGGCGAGAAGTGGATGACTCTCAACACCGGCGATGAGCTGGTGCGGATTGCCGGCCTTGTTCGCGCCGATGACATCTCTACCGACAACACCGTGTCGTCGACCCGTGTCGCCGATGCGCGCATCACCTACTCGGGCACCGGTTCGTTTGCCGATGCGAGTCAGCCAGGCTGGTTCGACCGTTTCTTCCTCAGCCCGCTGTTCCCTTTCTAGGTGGCTTTCCAGTTGAGCATGTTGAACTTCAAACACCTGATGGTGGCCGCACTGATGCTGTCCGCAGCCTTCAACGCTCAAGCCGAGCGCCTGAAGGACATCGCCAGCATTTCCGGTGTGCGTTCCAACCAATTGATCGGTTACGGCCTGGTGGTCGGGCTTAACGGCACCGGCGACCAGACGACGCAAACCCCGTTCACCCTGCAGACCTTCAACAACATGCTCTCGCAGTTCGGTATCAAGGTACCGCCGGGTTCGGGCAACGTGCAGTTGAAGAACGTCGCGGCGGTATCGATCAGTGCCGATCTGCCAGCGTTCGCCAAGCCGGGGCAGCAGGTCGATATCACCGTTTCGTCCATCGGTAACTCCAAGAGTTTGCGCGGCGGCACCTTGCTGCTGACACCACTCAAAGGTATCGACGGCAACGTGTATGCCGTGGCCCAGGGCAACCTGGTGGTTGGTGGTTTCGATGCGGAAGGGCGAGACGGCTCGAAGATCACCGTCAACGTTCCGTCGGCCGGTCGCATCCCGGGTGGTGCGTCGGTGGAACGTGCGGTGCCGAGCGGTTTCAACCAAGGCAACAGCCTGACGCTGAACCTCAACCGTTCCGACTTCACCACCGCCAAACGCATCGTCGACAAGATCAACGACATGCTCGGCCCTGGCGTGGCCCAGGCCATCGACGGCGGTTCGATTCGCGTCACCGCGCCGCTCGATCCAAGCCAGCGCGTCGACTACCTGTCGATCCTGGAAAACCTCGAAATCGATCCGGGCCAGGCGGTGGCGAAAGTCATCATCAACTCCCGTACCGGCACTATCGTGATCGGCCAGAACGTCAAGGTTTCTCCGGCCGCCGTGACCCACGGCAGCCTGACCGTGACCATTACCGAAGACCCGATCGTCAGCCAGCCCGGCCCTCTGTCCAATGGCACGACGGCGGTGGTGCCGCGTTCGAAGGTCAACGCCCAGCAGGAAGCCAAGCCGATGTTCAAGTTCGGCCCAGGCACCACCCTCGACGAGATCGTACGTGCGGTGAACCAGGTCGGCGCGGCACCGGGTGACTTGATGGCGATCCTCGAAGCGCTGAAGCAGGCCGGCGCCCTGCAAGCCGACCTGATCGTGATCTGAGGACGGCCATCGTGGATATGCGCAAGAGCGGTCTGGTCAGCAGCAGCGATTCGGGCTCCTATTCGGACCTCAATCGCCTGAATCAGCTCAAGGTCGGCGACAAGAACAGCGACGGCAATATGCGCAAGGTGGCGCAGGAGTTCGAATCGCTGTTCCTCGGGGAAATGCTCAAGTCCATGCGCTCGGCAACCGAAGCGCTGGGGCAGGACAATCCACTGAACACGCCAGCCGCCAAGCAGTATCAGGAAATGTACGACCAGCAGTTGGCCGTTTCCATGTCCCGCGAGGGTGGCGGTATTGGTCTGGCGGACGTGCTGATGCGCCAGATGTCGAAGAACAAACCCATGGCGCCGGGCGAGGCGGCTGCTGCGTCGCTGGCCAAGCAAGAGGCTGCCAAGGCCGCCGTGCAAACGCCAGTGGCGGCGGGTACGGTCGCGATCAATGGGCCGCTGTCGCGGGTTAACGGCCAGCGTCCATTGTGGGCTTCGCGATCGGTCCATGCGCCGCAAGAGGCGGGTGAGGGTGGTCATCGCAATGACATGGCGCTGATCAATCAGCGACGCCTGGCATTGCCGCCGAAGCTGGCTGATCGTCTGTTGGCCGGGCTGGTGCCTTCTGCGACGACCGCAGCCACGACGACCAACAAGACACCGTTACCTGAGCGCACGACGAACACGGGTTCGGGACCGTTGTACAACGGCGACTGGCTGGCGAACGCCCAGCAGTCCTCCGGTGCCGGCATGCAGATTTACGGTCGCGCCATGGCGCAGATTCCTCTGGCGCCGGCGAAGAAAGCCTTCAATTCCGCCGACGATTTCGTCAACACCATGTTGCCGATGGCCAAGGAAGCGGCGGCCCGCATTGGTGTCGATCCGCGTTACCTGGTGGCCCAGGCGGCCCTGGAAACCGGCTGGGGCAAGTCGGTCATGCGTGCTCAGGACGGCAGCAGCAGCCACAACCTGTTCGGCATCAAGGCCGGCAATAGTTGGCAGGGCAATTCGGCGCGGGCGATCACCAGCGAATTCCGCAACGGGCAGATGGTCAAGGAGACGGCCGAGTTCCGTTCCTACGACTCCTACAAGGACAGTTTCCATGACCTTGTGACTTTGCTGCAGACCAACAATCGCTATCAAGATGTCGTGAAGTCGGCCGATAACCCAGAACAGTTTGTACGCGAGTTGCAGAAGGCCGGTTACGCAACCGACCCGGACTACGCAAGCAAGATTTCGCAGATAGCCAAGCAGATGACGAGTTACCAGAACTACGCTGCGGCGGGCGTTTCCACCACGCCTTTATAGGCACAAGGTATAAGGTCTGAATCATGAGTTTGCTCAATATCGGGATGTCGGGGCTGAGTGCTGGCCATAACTCGTTGGTGACGACCGGCAACAACATTGCCAACGTCGACACCGCCGGGTACTCGCGCCAGCAGTCTGTGCAGAGCACCAAAGGCTCGATTCAGTACGGCAACGTGTTCATTGGTACCGGCACAACGCTGGCCGATGTGCGTCGCGTGTACAACTCGTATCTCGATTCGCAGCTGCGTACCGCCACCTCGCTCGACAGCCAAGCAGCGTCGTACAACGCTCAGGCCACGCCGCTGGACGCCACGCTTTCCGATTCCAACACCGGGCTGACCGGTGTGCTGCAAAAGTTCTTCACCTCGATGCAAGGCGTTTCGACCTCGGCCACCGACGACACGTCCCGCCAGTCGGTGCTGACCGGTGCCCAGGCCCTGTCCGCTCGCTTCAATTCGATTGCCAAGCAGTTGAACGACCAGAACACCAACCTGAACGGCAGCCTCGGCGACATGGCGGATCAGGTGAACAAGCTGTCCACCACGATTGCCACGCTCAACCAGAAGATTTCTGAACTCTCCACCGGCACCAACCAGCCAAACGACCTGCTGGACTCGCGCAACGAAGCCGTGCGCCAACTGTCCGAGCTGGTCGGTACCCAGGTGGTCGAGCGTGGCAACAGCTACGACGTCTACATCGGCAGTGGCCAGCCACTGGTGGTCGGCAACACCACCAATACGCTGCAAACCGTACCGGGCAAGGATGATCCATCGCGCATGGCGCTGCAGCTCAACCGTGGCTCCAGCACCATCGACGTGACCTCGGTGGTCAGTGGTGGTGAGATCGGTGGCCTGCTGACTTACCGCAAGGAAGTGCTCGACCCATCGCTCAATGAACTGGGGCGCGTAGCCCTGGTGGTGGCCGACCAGATCAACAGCCAGCAAGCGCAAGGCATCGACAAGAACGGTGATTTCGGTGCGGCGATCTTCAACAACATCAACAGTGCCGCCCTGGTCAGTCAGCGCAGCATTGCGGCGGCGGGCAACAGTGCCGGCTCCGGCAACCTGGATGTCACCATCAAGGACACCGGCAAGCTGACCACCAGCGACTATCAGGTGACGTTCACCAGCGCGACCGACTACTCCGTCAAGCGCTCGGACGGCACCGACATGGGCGCGTTCAGCACCACGACGACACCGGCTCCGGTGATCGACGGCTTCAGCCTGAACCTCAACGGCGGTGCGCTGAGCGCCGGCGACTCGTTCAAGGTGACGCCGACCCGTGGTGCGGCGGCCGGTATCCAGACCGTGCTCACCGACCCGAAAAAAATCGCCGCGGCAGCACCCTTGACCGGCGTGACCAATGCCAACAACACCGGCACCTACACCCAGCCGACGCTGACCAGCACCATCGATATCTACAACCCGGCGGCCCAGGCAGAAATGCAGACCGCGCTCAAGAACTCGACACCGGTCAAACTGGTGTTCGGCGCGGCCAGCGGCGGTAGCCAGAGCTACAACATGGTCGATGCCAAGGGCAACTCGATCGGCACCGGCACCATCGTTCCCGGTCAGAGCAACACCCTGAACCTGAAAGTGGGCATGGTCGATGCCACCGGTGCTCCGGTCATGGACACCAGCGTCACGCCAGCCGTGCAGAAAACCTTCACCGTGCAGACCTCGGTCGGCGCCACGCCAGCCAGCGGCGAAAGCTTCACCATCAACCTGACGGGCGCTGCGTCTTCGGACAACCGCAACGCTCAAGCGCTGGTGGGGCTGCAAACCAGACAGACCGTAGACACCGGAACGGCGAGCAAGGGCATCAGCCTGACCGATGCCTACAACAAGCTGGTGACCAATGTCGGCGCCAAGGCTGCCCAGGGTAAGTCCGACAGCGACGCCACCACGGCGATCCTGGACAACGCCAAAGGGGCACGGGATTCGAACTCCGGGGTCGACCTGGATGAAGAAACCGGCAACCTGGTCAAGTACCAGCAGTACTACACCGCGTCTTCGCAGATCATCAAGGCTGCGCAGGAAATTTTCACCACGCTGATCAACAGCCTTTAAGGAGTCGTAATTCATGCGCATTTCCACCGCCCAGTATTACGAAATCACCGCTGCCAACTACCAGCGCAACTTCAACAAGGCCATCGCGACCAGCAACGAAATCAGCAGCCAGATCCGCGTCAACACTGCCGCCGATGATCCGATCGGTGCCGGTCGTTTGCTGCAACTGGGTCAGCAGAGCGCGATGTTTGGTCAGTACGGCACCAACATCAACACCACCAAGAGTGCGTTGAGCCTGCAGGAAACGACGCTCGACTCCATCGGTACCGCTTTGCAGCGCGCCAAGGAACTGGCCCTCGCCGCCAGCAATGGCATTGCCACCGACACGGACCGCAAGGCCTATGCGTCGGAGTTGGGCCAGATCCAGCAACAAGTGCTGGGCCTGATGAACTCCAAGGATGCTAACGGCAACTACCTGTTCTCCGGTTCGAAAACCGACACCGCGCCTTACTCGCAGAACTCGGACGGCACCTACAGCTACAACGGTGACCAGACCACCATCGACCTTGGCATTGGCGATGGCATGACGGTCGGGACCAACACCACTGGCTGGGATGCGTTCCAGCAGACCATCAATACCAGTCGCACCCAGACCACCATGACCGCTCCGGCGGTGGATGACGGTCGCGTGGTGCTGTCCAACGGTACAGTCGGCACCAGCTCCACCTACAACGCCAAGTTCACGGGCGGCCAGCCCTACACCGTCAGCTTCCTCAGCAGCACCCAATTGAAGATCACCGACGCGCTGGGCAATGACGTGACCACCGAAGCCAGCCAGAACGGTGTCATCAGCAACTCCAACGGTGCCAACCAGACGGTCAGTTTCCGTGGCGTTGATCTGAAACTGAACATCAACCTCAAAACCGGTGATACCAATCCGGATGCGGTGATCGCCGGTCACAGTTTCAATCTGTCTTCCACGTCGGACACCTTCAACACCTCGCGCAGCGCCGGTAACCCGTCGACCGCGGTGATCACCGGTTCCAGCGTGACCAACCCGACGGATTACACCAACGCCTTCCCGTCGGGCGGGGCGATCCTCAAGTTCACCAGCGCCACCAATTTCGACCTGTATGCCGCGCCGATCACTGCCGACAGCAAGCCGGTGTCGTCGGGCACCGTGGCGGGCGGCAACGCCACCGCGGCGGGCGTGACCTTTGCCCTGGGCGGTGGCGCCCCGGCGTCCGGCGACCAGTTCGTGATTCAGTCCAACAACCATCAGACCCAGAACGTGCTCGACACCCTGGGCCAGATGATCACCGCGCTGAACACGCCGATCGACGGCGACCCGGTGGCCAAGCAGAAGTTACTGGGGGCCATGGAGTCGGGAATGGGCAACATCGACAGTGCCGCCAACCAGATCGGCTCAGCCATCACCACGATCGGTGCCCGCGGTCAGGCACTGGATAACCAGGCCGCGACCAACGAGAGCCTGACCCTGGCGAACAGCGCCAGCCAGAAGTCGATTCGCGATTCGGACCCGGCTGAAGCCATGACTCGCCTGACCTTGCAGCAGACCATGTTGCAGGCGGCGCAGCTGGCGTTCAGCAAGATTTCCCAGTTGGGCCTGTTCAACAAGATCTGACGGTGGTCGGGCGCGCAGGCGCCCGATGGCCTTGCCCCTTCAGTATTTATCGTCTTTTTTGCGGTAACAAAGGGCTCGCTTTTCAGGGCGGGCTCGCGCCGCCTGTGAGCCCGCCGTGAATTCACTTCCGCTTGTCAGCCTGGTCATTCCCGCCTTCAATCCACGCTTTTTCGGTCGTGCCTTGCACACGGCTGTGAGCCAGAGCTACGGCAATCTGGAGATCATCGTTTGCGATGACAGTCGTGGTCAGGAGATCGAAGACATCGTGGCGTCGCTGGTCGAGCAGGGCGCGACCGTGCGCTATGTGCGTAACGAACGCACCCTGGGGTTGGTGGGTAACCTGCAAGCTTGCCTGGAGCAGACGCAGGGCGAGTACATCAAGTTTCTTTGTGATGACGACCAGTTGTTTTCCGCCTGCATCGAGCGTCAGGCCCAGGTGCTCATCGATTGTGCCGACGTCAACCTGGTGGTCGCCCAGCGCCTGCTCTGGGATGCCGACGATATGCCGCTGCCTTCGCGCCTGGAAAACACCCCGCTTTCCCCGGTGGGCGGGGTGTTCAAGGGCGAGGACCTGCTGGCGATCTTCGAAAACTTCCCGGTCAATATCCTCGGTGGTTTCAGCAATGCGATGTTCCGTCGGGCTGACGTGCTCGAACTGTTCCCGGCACTGACGCAGCCCGGCCATTGCTTCGTCGCGACCCTCGATTTTGCCTTGTACGTCTGCCTGATGCGGCGCGGCAATCTGGCGGTGTCCAATCACGTGCTCGGCGTCGAGCGCCTGTACCCCGAACGTCTGAGCAGCCAGCAGTCGATGAAGGACGCGGCCGAAACCGAACGGCAATGGCTGTCGCAGATGCTCAAGGCCCGTAGCGGCGAATCAGCGCCGGCCCAGGGTTGGGTGCGCTATGTGCCACTGACCAAAGTGGACGAGTCACCGCGGGTATGGGAAGAGTTGCCGTTGAGCCGGACCCTGGGCACCAAGCAGACCACCCAGGACTGGCATGTCGGCATCGCCAGTGTCAGTTTCGCGCAACTGTATGCCCAGTGGCTGGCGTGCCGCAGTCTCACCGACGGTCAGCGCGAGCTGCTGGCGGATACATTGGAGGCTTGGCCAAGCAGACCCAAAATCGTTCCGGTCATCATCGACGAGCAAGGCAGCCGTTCGGTACTGGAGCTCACCCTGCAGTCGCTGGCGGATCAGGATTACCCCCCTGAACTGACGCTGGTGCTGTCGGCATCGTGCACAGAAGCTGTGCTGGATGAGCGTGTGTTCCGCTTGCCGTTGCAGGACGGCTGGCAGCAGCAGATCAACGTCCTGTTGCCGCAACTGGAAGGCATTGGCTGGTTTTATCTGCTGCGTGCCGGTGATCGCCTGGTGGCGCCGGCCTTGCTGGTCATGGCCGAGCGGATTGCGTTGTCGCGCACGCTGACCTGCCTGTACAGCGACGAAGGTGGGTTGCATCAGGGTGAGTCGGCCGAACCTGCATTCAAGCCGGACTTCAACCTGGACTTGATGCGCAGCTATCCCTACGTGGGGCGAGCGCTGGCATTCGAGCGCGAGCAGTTCCTGGCGCTGGGCGGTTTCGATTCGGTGTACGGCGAACTGGCGCCACACGATGTGTTATGGCGCATGGTCGAGAGTGCTGGCACGCACGTGGTCGGGCACATTTCGGAGGTGTTGCTGGAGTCGGCGTTCGACCTGGCCAAATGGCTGTCGCTGCCGCAAGTGGTGGACACCAATCCGCGGTTGCTTGAGGCGCACTTGCAGCGCCTGGGTGTCGCCCACGATATTCGCCAGGGCAGTTCCGCGCTGCTCAATCGGGTCGACTATCACCATGCTGATCGGCCGCTGGTGTCGATCGTTATCGTCAGCAAGGATCAGACCCTGGCGCTGCAACGCTGTGTCGAGAGTCTGCTGGAGAAAACCGCCTACGGCGAATACGAGTTGCTGTTGGTGGATAACGGCAGCGAGAGCGCCGAGGCGCTTGACTGGTTCGCCGGCATGGCGCAGTTGGGCAGTGAGCGGATCCGGGTGCTGCGCTGCGAGTTGCAGGGTAATGCGGCGGCGGTGCGCAACTTCGCCGTGCAGCAGGCCGCTGGCGAGTACGTGCTGATGCTCAACCCCTACACGGTGATCACCCAGGCGCAATGGCTGGGCGAGTTGCTCAATCATGCACAACGTCCGGAAGTCGGTGTAGTGGGGGCCAAGCTGTTCAACCCCGATGGCCGCGTGCTGCATGCCGGCCTGATTCTCGGGTTGCAAGGGCCGGCCGGCATGCCGTTCCATGGTGAGATGCTGCACGCAGCGGGGTACATGTACCGCTTGCAGGTCGCTCACAATTACAGTGCCGTCGGCGGCGATTGCCTGATGGTACGCAAGGCGGTCTTTGACGCAGTCGGCGGCCTGGACGAGCAGGGCCTGGCGCAATCCCTCAACGAGGTGGACCTGTGCCTGCGGGTTGGCCAGGAAGGTTATCTGGTGGTGTGGACGCCTCACGCGCAACTGGCCTTGGGCGCGCAACCGGCGGTGGCTGCGCAAGAAGGTGACCAGGCCCGGGGCGAGCAGGAGCAGGAAGTCTTCTATAAGCGCTGGCTGCCGATCGTGGCCCGTGATCCGGCCTACAACACCAACCTGGCGTTGCAGGGATTGGGCGGGGCAAGCTTCAGTCTCGAGCCGGGCTTGCGATCCGGTTGGAGCCCGTTTTCCAAGGCTCAGCTGCCGAAGATTCTCGCGTTGCCGGTCAACGCGTCCGCCATCGGCCATTACCGGGTCACGCAGCCGCTGATCGAGCTGGAGGCCGCCGGCAGGGCGCACGGGCGGATTCATTACAACCTGCCGACCATCATCGAAGTCGAGCGCCATTCGCCTGACGTGATCATCTTGCAGGGGCGCTATTCCGAAGGTCCGATCAACGAAATCCCGAGCCTGCAAAAATACTCCAGCGCGCGACGTATCTATGAGCTGGATGACTTCGTGATCAACGTTCCGCACCGCAATGCGCATATCCGCAATATGCCGGGCAAGGACGAAATGGAGGCGCTGGTGCGGCGTGCCATCGGCATGTGCGATCGCGTGGTGGTCTCCACCGAGCCGCTGGGTAACGCGCTGTCGGACATGCATCAGGACATTCGCGTGGTGCCCAACATGTTGGCGTCGCACTTGTGGACCGACCTGCGCAGTCAGCGCAGAACCTCGAAAAAGCCCCGGGTCGGCTGGGGTGGCGGCACCAGCCACCACGGTGACCTGGCGGTCATCGCCGATGTGGTTCGCGAACTGGCCAATGAAGTCGACTGGGTCTTCTTCGGCATGTGCCCGGACGATTTGCGCCCGTACATGCATGAGTTTCACGGGGTGATCGGGCTGGATGTGTACCCGGCCAAACTGGCCAGCCTGAACCTGGATCTGGCATTGGCGCCGTTGGAGTTCCACATCTTCAACGACTGCAAGAGCAACCTGCGCCTGCTGGAGTATGGCGCTTGCGGTTACCCGGTAATTTGCACCGACACCGAAGCCTATCGCGGCTACCTGCCGTGCACCCGGATCAAGACCAACTCCACGGATGAATGGCTGCAAGCGATCCGCATGCACCTGGACGATCCGGACGCCAGCTATCGCATGGGCGATGAGTTGCGCGAGATCGTGCTGCGTGACTACGTGCTGCGCGGCGACAATTTGCGCTACTGGGAAAATGGCTGGCTGGCGGACTGACCGTTCGCGCACCCATCCCGACCAGGCAGGCGACGTTGAGTCGCCTGCCTTTTTTTTGCCGCCAGACTTTGCAATCAGCGTTGAAGATGCCCGCCAAGCATTGCCCGGTAACGGATTGAAAGAGCTGGCGCGTTTCCTGCAAGTCCCCCTTATATCGCCATAAAACGAGCACTTCCGGTGAGTACGGATGCGCCCTGAACGGCGGCAGGTTTAACCCGGATGGCCCGCAAAAGCTTGATACAGCTTGGCTGAGCCCTGTGACGAACAAGAGAGGAAGGGGATGAAGGCAGTTATTTTGGCGGGTGGCCTGGGTACGCGGATCAGCGAGGAGTCGCACCTCAAGCCCAAGCCGATGATCGAGGTCGGCGGCAAGCCAATTCTCTGGCACATCATGAAGCAGTACTCCGCCCACGGAATCCACGATTTCGTGATCTGCCTTGGCTACAAGGGCTATGCGATCAAGGACTTCTTCGCCAACTACTTTCTGCACACCTCTGACGTCACGTTCGACATGTGCAACAACCGCATGGATGTTCACCAGAACTACAGCGAGCCATGGCGCGTCACGCTGATCGACACCGGCGAAGAGACCATGACCGGCGGCCGTTTGCGCCGCGCCCGCCGCTACCTCGAAGACGAAAAGGCTTTCTGTTTTACCTATGGCGACGGCGTGTCGGACCTCAACATTGGCGCGTTGGTGGACTTCCATCTCCAGCACGGAAAACTGGCGACCGTCACCGCAGTGCAACCACCAGGCCGGTATGGCGCGCTCAATCGCGATGGCGATCGTGTCCTGGGCTTCACCGAAAAACCTCGCGGCGACGGTGGCTGGATCAATGGCGGGTTCTTCGTCCTGTCGCCCAAGGTGCTGCCGCTGATCGACGGCGACGACACCTCGTGGGAATCCGGTCCGCTGGACGGCCTGGCCGAGCGCGGTGAGCTCATGGCGTTCCAGCACGACGGTTTCTGGCAACCGATGGACACCCTGCGTGACAAGAATCACCTGGAAGCGTTGTGGCAGAGCGGGGAGGCCCCATGGAAGCAATGGGGCTGAGCCCGCAATTCTGGCGCGGCAAGCGGGTGCTGGTCACCGGCCACACCGGTTTCAAGGGCAGTTGGCTGACGTTGTGGCTGCAAAGCCTGGGTGCCGAGGTCAGCGGGTTTTCCCTCGATCCGTCCACCGAGCCGAGCCTGTTCGGGCTGGCCCGCGCTCACGAAGGCATCAATGATCAGCGCGGCGATCTGCGTGACCTCGGGGCCTTGCTGGAGCTGATCACCGAGACCCAGCCGGAAATCGTCCTGCACCTGGCGGCCCAGCCGCTGGTGCGCGAAGGTTATCGCGACCCGTTGGGCACGTACTCCAGCAACGTCATGGGCACGCTCAATCTGCTCGAAGCGATCCGTCAGGTGGGCGGTGTGCGCGCCTGCGTGCTGGTGACCACCGACAAGGTCTACGCCAATCAGGAATGGCTGTGGCCGTACCGCGAAAACGAAGCGCTGGGCGGTCACGATCCCTACAGCAGCAGCAAGGCGTGCTGCGAATTGCTGGCGCAATCCTATGCCGCCTCGTTCTTTGCGCCTGAAAAGCACGCCGAGCACGGTCTGGCGCTGGCCACGGCGCGCGCCGGCAATGTGCTCGGCGGTGGCGATTTCGCCCCGGAGCGGCTGATTCCCGACGTGCTGCGGGCGTGGTCGGCCGATGAACCCGTGACCTTGCGCTATCCGCAGGCGGTACGCCCATGGCAACACGCGCTGGAACCGCTGGCCGGCTATCTGCAACTGGCGGCCGGCCTGTATGAGCAAGGCCCGCAATTCGCCGGGGCGTGGAATTTCGGTCCCGGCGAGACGGACATGTGCAGCGTCGGTGAAGTGGTCGAACTGCTCGCCAGCCGCTGGCCGCAGGCGCGCGGGCTACGCATCGAACCGAGCGATTTGCATGAGGCCGGCCTGCTGCGCCTGGACAGCAGCCGCGCCCGTCAATTGCTCGGCTGGCAACCGCGCTGGTCGTTGCAGCAGTGCCTGACCCAGACCCTGGATTGGCATCTGGCGTGGCAGAACGGCGATGACATGCGCGCCATCAGCCTGGCGCAATTGAACCTGTACCGAGGCGCGTTGTGAGTGAATTTCTGCTGAAGGCGTTGCCGCTGAGCGGTTTGTTCTGCGTGCAGCACAAACGCTTCGAGGACGGGCGCGGGCACTTTTCCCGGTTGTTTTGCGAAGGCAGCCTCGGTGCGTTTGGCCAGGCGTTTCATATCCGCCAGATCAATCACTCCTGCACCCGCGAACGCGGCAGCGTGCGTGGCCTGCATTACCAGAATGCCCGTGCGCCGGAAGCCAAGTTGATCACCTGCCTGCGCGGTGAAGTCTGGGATGTCGCGGTGGATCTGCGTCCCGACTCCGAGACCTTCCTGCACTGGCACGCCGAACACTTGCGTGCCGGCGATGGCCGCAGCCTGTTGATTCCGGCCGGGTTCGCCCACGGCTTCCAGACCCTGAGCGCCGACGCCGAGCTGCTTTACCTGCACAGCAACGACTACACGCCGGAACACGAAGGCGGGTTGTCGGTGCTCGATCCACGGCTGGCGATTGCCTGGCCGTTGCCTGTCAATAATCTGTCGGCGCGCGATGCGAGTCATCCGGCGCTCGATGAACACTTTGCCGGAGTGCGTCTATGAACTGCCGTGGTTGCGCGACTGCGCTGACCCTGCCGCTGATCGACCTGGGCACCTCGCCGCCGTCCAACGCCTACGTGCGTGTCGACCAGCTGGAGCAGGCCGAACAATGGGTGCCACTGAAGGTTGCCGTGTGCCAGCAATGCTGGCTGGTGCAAACCGAGGATTACACCAGCGCCGACAGCCTGTTCGATGCCGAGTACGCCTATTTCAGTTCGTTCTCCAGCACCTGGCTGGCCCATGCCGAGCGTTATGTGGCCGAGATGGTCGAGCGCTTCGGCCTGAGCGCCGACAGCCGTGTGGTGGAAGTCGCGGCCAACGACGGTTACCTGTTGCAGTACGTGGCCAGGCGCGGCATCCCTTGCCTGGGCGTCGAGCCGACCCGCAGCACCGCGCAAGCGGCGCGGGAAAAAGGCCTGGAGATTCGTGAACTGTTTTTCGGTCGCGACACCGCCGCGCAGCTGAAAAACGAAGGCTGGGGCGCCGACCTGATGGCCGCCAACAACGTGCTGGCCCACGTCCCGGACATCAATGATTTTCTTGGCGGTTTCGCGACCCTGCTCAAGCCGACGGGTGTGGCGACCTTCGAGTTTCCGCAACTGCTGACGCTGATGGCTGGTCAGCAGTTCGACACGCTGTACCACGAGCATTATTCCTACCTGTCGCTGACCGCTGTGCAGACCTTGTGCGAGCGCAATGGCCTGCAAGTGTTCGACGTCAGTCAGCTCTCGACCCATGGCGGTTCGCTGCGGGTGTTCGTCCAGCGCCTGGACGGCGGGCGTCGCGAAGTACAACCGGCGGTCCGGCAACAACTGCAGGCGGAACTCGCCGCCGGGGTGAAAACCCCTGAGTTCTACGCGACCCTGGCGCCCGCCGCCGAGCGCATCAAGCATGGCCTGATGCGCTTCTTGTTGCAGGCCAAGGCCGATGGCAAGCGCGTGGTCGGCTACGGCGCCGCCGCCAAGGGCAACACCCTGCTCAACTACGCCGGGGTCAAGCCGGACCTGCTGGCCTGGGTGGCCGATGCCAACCCGCACAAGCAAGGCAAGTACCTGCCCGGTAGCCGCATTCCGATCGTGTCGCCGGCACAGATCGACATCGAAAAACCGGACTACGTGCTGGTACTGCCGTGGAACCTGCTGGATGAGATCACCCAGGCCTTTGCCGGCATCCGTGCATGGGACGGTCGTTTTGTCATTGCCATTCCCGAGTTGATCATTCGATGAGCCGAATTCATTACACCAAACCCAGTGTCGGTGAGCTGGAAGCTGACTACGTACTCGATGCCGTCCGCCATGGTTGGGGAGAGCGCTGTTACGAGTACCTGACGCGCTTCGAAAAGTCCTTTGCCGAGCACCTGGGTGCGACGTACGCGATTGCAACGTCCAGTTGTACCGGCGCGCTGCACATGGGCATGGCGGCGCTGGGCATCGGTGCCGGCGATGAGGTGATCCTCGCCGATACCAACTGGATCGCCTCGGCCGCGCCCATCACCTATCTAGGCGCAACGCCGGTGTTCGTCGACGTGCTGGCCGACAGTTGGTGCCTCGACCCGCAGCAGGTCAGGCGGGCGATCACCCCACGAACCAAAGCGATTCTGGCGGTGCATCTCTACGGCAATCTCTGCGACATGGATGCGTTGCTGGCCATCGGTCGCGAGTTTGGCCTGCCGGTCATCGAAGACGCGGCCGAGGCGATCGGCTCGCAGTGGCGTGGTCAGGCAGCCGGTTCGCTGGGCGCGTTCGGTGCGTTTTCCTTTCACGGCACCAAGACCATGACCACTGGCGAAGGCGGCATCTTCGTGACGTCGGACAAAGCCCTGTATGACCGTGTACTGACCCTGTCCAACCATGGCCGGGTGGCCGGCAGCAGCAAACAGTTCTGGCCGGATTTCCTCGGTTTCAAATACAAGATGAGCAACCTGCAAGCGGCCGTCGGTTGCGCACAGGTCGAGCGGATCGACGAGTTGATCGAACGCAAGCGAGCGATCTTTGCCCACTACGCCCAGGCGTTGGCGTCGTTGCCGGGCTTGTCCATGAACCCTGAGCCCGAACACGCGCGCAACGGTTACTGGATGCCCACCGTGGTCTTTGACCGCGAGCTGGGGATCACGCGGGACATGTTGAGCGCAGCCTTCCAGGCCGCCGATATCGACGCGCGGGTGTTCTTCTGGCCGCTGTCGTCCTTGCCGATGTTCAGCCAACTGACGGCCGACTCGCCCGTGGCGCATTCGCTGCCGGAGCGCGCGATCAATCTGCCGAGTTACCACGACATGACCGATGACGATCAGCACCGGGTCATCGAGGTGCTGCGCGTGCTGGTACTCAAAAGGACGCGGCTATGAAGGTTTACCTGCTGGGGGCGGCCAATCCTGAAGCGGTACGGATGATCCTCACCCTGCAACGCAGCCAGCCGGAGGTGCAGTTCGCCTTTCTCGATAACGATCCGGCCAAGCAAGGCACGTTGTTTCATGGCGTGCCGGTGGTGGGTGGTACCGACAAGGTGGCCGAGCTGAAAGGCCCCGACACACGCTTTGTCAATCTGATCACCGGCAGCACGGCGCTGCGTTACCGGACCACCTGCGAGATCGTCGAGGCCGGTGGCATCCTGGGCAACTTCATCCACCCAGGCATCGATCTGACGATGATCACCATGGGCGTCGGCACCTATCTGCAAGAGGGCGTGATCATGCAGGCGCAAGTCAGCCTGGGTGACAACACCAGTATCAGCGCCGGCAGCGTAGTCGGGCATGAGGGGCAGGTCGGCCATTCGGTGTTCATGGCGCCGGGTGTCTGCATTGCCGGTTGTGTCGTGATCGGTGACGGCACCTTCATCGGCACCAACGCCACGATCCTGCCGCGTTTGCGCATCGGTCGTTGGGTCACCATCGGTGCGGGCGCCGTGGTGACCAGAGACGTTCCAGACTATGCGGTTGTGGTGGGCAGCCCCGCCAGGACCATCAAGACCAATCCTGCTTCCTTTCAAGACGGTCGGGTTTTCAAGTAACCACCGCGACTAATTTCCGGAGAGTCTGTAATGAATCCTCATGAGCAGTTTCGTGAAGAAGTAAAAGACAACATCGAAGGCCTGCAACAGGACAAAGCCTTGCAAGCCACATCGCTGGACTGGGTTGGCACCACAGCCAAACATAAGTACACCTACAACTTCAGCTGGATGGGCCGCCCGATCATTCAGTTCCCCCAGGACATGGTCGCCATGCAGGAGATCATCTGGGCGCTGCGGCCGGACATCATCGTCGAGACCGGTATCGCCCACGGCGGCTCGCTGGTGTTTTACGCCTCGATGCTGGAACTGATCGGCCATGGCCAAGTGCTGGGCGTCGACATCGATATCCGCCAGCACAACCGTGAGGCAATCGAAGCGCACCCGATGAGCAAGCGGATCCGGATGATCCAGGGTTCGAGCATTGATCCGGCGATCGTCGAGCAGGTTCGCCAGCGCGTCGAAGGCAAGAAAGTGCTGGTGGTTCTGGACTCCAACCACACCCACGAACACGTACTGGAAGAACTGCGGGCCTATGCACCGATGACCTCGGTGGGCAGCTACTGCGTGGTGATGGACACCGTGGTTGAAGACATGCCGGAAGACGCCTTCCCGGACCGTCCGTGGGGCAAGGGCGACAACCCGAAAACCGCGGTATGGGCCTACCTGGAAGAAAACCGCGACTTTGAAATCGACCAGGCCATTCACAGCAAGCTGCTGATCACCGTCGCGCCGGATGGCTACCTGCGTCGCGTGCGGTAATCGACAAGACATCGTTGGGTTTTTTCGGCGATTCGCCGTTGTGGGGAAATGTATGCAAGGCAAGAATAATTCTGAACACGGGTTGGCACTCAACGAACAGTTGACCGTGGTGCTGATGTCTCACGAGCGGCCGGCATTTTTGCGCCGGGCGGCACGTTTCTACAGCGGCTTGCCTTGCAGGATTCTGGTGTTGGATTCTTCGACCGAAGGTCAGCCAAGCCTGGCCGGGCAGTTTGAAAATGTGGATTACCAGCATGTCCCGCAGTTTGGCTACTGGGGCGTTCGCGCCAAGCTGGCCTTTGGCGTGGAGCAAGTGACCACGCCGTTCATGGTGTTCGCCGCCGACGATGACTTCCATGTACATGACGCCCTGCGCGCCGCCGTGGCATTCATGGAGGCCAATCCCGACTACGGCCTGTGCCACGGTTACAGCATGATGTACCTGTCGCAACCTAACAGCGTCAGCTACTTGCGGCGTGACAAGAAGGTTTGCGAAGACTATTCGTCCGAGTACGCCGAGGAACGTGTGCTCGATTACATGCACCAGTACCTGCCGCCTTTCTATGCCGTACAGCGCACCGACCTGGTACGTGACTGGTATCAGGTGATGCCTCAGGATACGTCCTTCCAATGGCAGGAAATCGGTCACACGTACTACATGCTGGCGCGGGGCAAGGCGCGGATTCTGCCGATCCCGTATGTGGTGCGGGAGATGAACTACGGGTATTCGGACCACAACACCGAGATCTTCCACACGCTGGCTCATACCGATGCCAAGACGGTCGCCGAGCGTGAAGCCTTTGCCGCTTTCCTCTTCGGGCTGCCGACTCAAGTTCAAGGCGAGGACCCGGAGCAAGGCCGGCAGTTCGCACTGCAAAGCTTTGAGGCCTTGGCCGATAGCTTGCGCACCGGGCGCGCACTGACCACCGAGCTGATTATCGAGTCCGCCTGGACGAGCGTCGAGAAAGGCCCTGAGCGCCGTTTCGGCCCCAAGCAATACGTCGAAATGCCGTTCTACAATCAGCAGTTTTTCGATCAGTTGACCCAGTTCGAATTCCTGTTGCACGCCATGCCGGCCGGACGCGTTCAGTTGGCAGGCCTGGAAGGTATCTGGACCCGTCAGCAGAGCCTGATGCTGGCGCGTAACAATGACACGCCGGAAAGTGTGGTCGACCGTTTGTGGCAAGCCCACGACAGCAATGTGTTCAACCGCACGGTGGTCAAGCGTCTGGTGGCTCAGCTGGAACTGCTGGGCGAAGACGAAGAGGCGCAGACCCTGCGCGACTGGGCTGCACGTCTTGAGGCGGTGTCGGTCGAGGGTAATCGTGCAACATTCGACAAGATGCTCTCCGGTCGTTTGCTCAAGTGGCTTGCGCCCCGTCAGCCCGATGCCCATGAGGCAGAGTCGATCGCCCGGCACCTGGCGGCCAACGACGGTGGTCCACAGTTCGGGATCTTCCTGCTGGACCTGGATAACGACATCGACAAGCTGCAGGTCTCTCTCGACAGCCTGCTCGAAGGCCACGGCAAGGCGTTCAAAATCGTGGTCTTCACCACCGGTGAAGCACCGGCCGCGACCACGGCGCAGAACACCCTGCACTTTGTCCGGGTTACCCAAAGCAACTACGTCGACAAGCTGAACCAGAGTGCTCGTCAGTCGCCTTGCGACTGGTTGATGCTGGCTGAAGCCGGCGACGAATTCACCGCCGGTGGTCTGTTGCGTGCCAGCCTGGAACTGCTGTCTGCCGCGGATTGCTGCGCCGTCGCCACCGACGAAATCCAGCGCACCGCCGAAGGCGCACTGGTGGACGTGTTCCGGCCTGGCTTCAATCTGGATTTGCTGCAAAGCCTGCCGGCCTTGATGGCGCGTCACTGGCTGATCCGTCGGGAAGTGTTCATTGAAGTCGGCGGCTACCAGCCTGACTTCAGCAAGGCCCTGGAATTCGACCTGCTGCTGCGCATCATCGAGCAGGGTGGCCTCAACGGGCTGGCCCACCTGGATGAGCCGCTGGTGATTGCCCGGGCGCCGGTACTGGAAGAAAACGCCGATGAGCGCCTGGCGTTGTTGCGCCACCTGGTCAATCGCGGCTACAAGGCCAAGATCACTTCGACGGTGCCGGGTACTTATCAGATCGATTACCGCCACACCGAGCGCCCGCTGGTGTCGATTATCGTGCCGGCCGGGGGCAATCTTTCGGCCCTGCAACAGTGCCTGCAAGCGGTCTTGCTGCGAACTCGCTACATCCAGTTCGAAGTACTGATCGCACTCAACCCGAATCAGTCGGCCGAGGTCAATGACTGGCTCGGTACTTACCAGCATCCAAAAGTCAGCGTGCTGCGTGCCGACCAGACCCTCAGCGACGCGGCGTTGTACAACGCTGCCAGCCAGCAGGCGCAGGGCGAGTACCTGGTGCTGTTGGCCGCCGACAGTGAAGTGGTCAACCCGAACTGGCTTGAATCGCTGCTCAATCACGCCCAGCGTCCGGAAGTCGGCGTGGTCGGTCCCAAGTTGATCGACCGCGACGGCAAGGTCACACAGGCCGGGCTGGTTCTCGGCATGAACGGTGGTGTGGGCTCAGCCTTTGTCGGGGAAAAACACGACGCCGAAGGTTACCTGCACCGGTTGGCGCTGGAGCAGAACTACTCGGCGGTGTCGAAGGTGTGCCTGATGGTGCGTAAAGCGTTGTTCGACGAACTGGACGGTCTGGACAACGTGACCTTCGCCGACGGCTTGAGCGACGTCGATCTGTGCCTCAGGGCCGGTCAGGCCGGTTACCTCACTGTGTGGACGCCGCTGGTACAGGTCATTCATTCGGGTGAAGTGCCACAGGTGCCGCAGGCCCTCGATGCGCTGCGTGACAAGTGGGCGGCGGCCTTTGCCCAGGACCAGGCCTATAACGCCAACCTGGCCTTGAACGGCAAAGGCTTTACCCTGGGTGAAAGTGCTTCGGTGAACTGGGCGCAGATGCTCGGCTAGGCCCGGCGAACAGGTATAAGGATTCAAGGCATGTTCAACGGAAAATCGATTTTCATCGCAGGCGGGACCGGTTCGTTCGGGTGTCAGATCATCCGGGACGCGCTGGTGCGTGCCTGGTTGCCAGCATGATTCCTTACGCTCGACAAAGCCTTGATCAAGCGGACATCGACGCCGTGGTCGGTGTATTGCAGTCTGACTGGCTGACCCAGGGGCCGACCATCGAGCGCTTCGAGCGAGCGATGGCCGAACGCTGCGAGGCCGGTTTTGCCGTGGCGGTGTGCAATGCCACGGCGGCCCTGCACATCGCTTGCCTGGCGGCGGGGCTCGGCCCGGGCGATTGGCTGTGGACGACACCGAACACCTTTCTCGCCTCGGCAAACTGTGGTCGCTACTGCGGTGCCGAGGTGGATTTTGTCGATATCGACCCGCTGACCTGGAACCTCGATGCCGCTGCGCTGGCCGTCAAGCTGGAGCGGGCCGAGCGTGAAGGCCGGTTGCCGAAAGTCCTGGTGGCCGTGGCGTTCTCGGGGCAGAGCTGCGACATGCGCAGGATTGCCGCTTTGGCCAGGCGATATGGCGTAACGGTGATCGAAGACGCGGCCCATGCCGCTGGTGCGTCCTACGCCGGGCGCCCGGTGGGTTGTGGCGAGTTTGCCGCGATGACCGTGTTCAGCTTTCATCCGGTGAAGATCATCACCAGTGCCGAAGGTGGCATGGTGATGACCAACAGCCCGCAACTCGCCGAGCGTTTGCAACGCTTGCGCAGCCACGGCATGACCCGGGATCCGCAGCAAATGACCGGACCCAGCGACGGCCCCTGGTACTACGAGCAGGTGGAGCTGGGTTTCAACTACCGCATTACCGACCTGCAAGCGGCCCTTGGTTTGTCGCAGTTGAGCAAACTGGATGAGTTCATCGAGCGTCGGCGTGAACTGGCGGCGCGTTATGAGCGCTTGCTGGCGTATTTGCCGCTGACCTTGCCCGGTGCACAACCTGAGGCCGAGTCGTCATGGCATCTGTATGTGGTGCGCCTGCAACTCGATCAGATCAATCTCACTCATCGTGAGGTGTTCGAGGGCTTGCGAGCTGCCGGGGTCGGTGTGAACCTGCACTACATTCCCGTACATTTGCAGCCTTACTATCGTGATCTCGGGTTCGCCGAAGGAGATTTTCCGCAGGCCGAACGTTACTACGCAGAAGCCATCAGCCTGCCGTTGTATCCGTTGCTCAGTGATGAACAACAGGACTACGTGGTCGAGCAGATGCGGCAGCTGATCGAAATAATCCAGCCCTTGCGGCGGGTGGGAAATGTGTGATGCGTGAACTGACCGAACAGGAAACATTCTGGCAGGGCGAATTCGGCAACCAGTACGTTGAGCGCAATGTCGGGCAGCCGCTGGTGGCGGCCAACCTGGCGTTGTTCGCCAAGGCACTGACACGGGTCGGGCACATCGACACCCTGGTGGAACTGGGCACCAATGCCGGCAACAACCTGCAGGCATTGCGGCAGCTGTTGCCACGCTGCGAGTTGTTCGGCGTGGAGATCAATGCCAGCGCCTGTGCCGCGGCCCGGGCGTTGGGTATTGCACAGATCTGGCAGGGTTCGCTGTTCGATTTCCCCCGGGAACGCACCTTCGACCTGACCCTGAGCAAAGGCGTGCTGATTCACCTGGCACCAGAGTTGCTGCCGGCCGCGTACGCGCAACTGTATGAGCTGAGCCAGCGCTACATACTGATCGCCGAGTACTACAACCCGGCGCCGGTCGAGGTCCCGTATCGCGGCAACAGCGGCAAGTTGTTCAAGCGCGATTTTGCCGGTGAAATGCTCGATCGCTATGAGGACCTGCAACTGGTTGATTACGGTTTCGGTTACCACCGCGATCGGCAATTCCCGGTGGATGACATCACCTGGTTTGTCCTGGAAAAACGCCGTTGAACAACGTTGCCATCATCCCGGCCCGCGGTGGCAGCAAGCGCATACCCGGCAAGAACCTCAAACCGTTCGCCGGTGTGCCGATGATTGCCCGCTCGATTCAGGTCGCCCTGGAGTCCGGGTTGTTTTCCCGGGTGGTGGTCAGCACCGACGACGAGGAAATCGCCGGGCTGGCGCGGGACTGTGGCGCCCAGGTGCCCTTCATGCGCCCGGCGGCACTGGCCGATGACTTCACGGGTACCGCAGCGGTGATCGCCCATGCCCTGCAAGCCTTGGGTGAACAGGGTGATAAGTTTGATCGTGCCTGTTGCATCTACGCGACCGCGCCGTTGTTGCAATCGCGATTTCTTGCCCAGGGGCTGAGCCTGCTGGAACAGCATCCTGACAAGTCTTTCGCCTTCTCGGTGTGCGACTTCGGTTTCCCGGTTCAGCGAGCCCTGACCCTTGATGATCACGGTGCATTGACGGCGCTGTATCCGCAGTATCGTGATACCCGCTCCCAGGATTTGTCGATCGCCTATCAGGATGCCGGGCAGTTCTACTGGGGCCGCAGCGATGCCTGGCTGTGTGGCGAGGTGCTGTACTCGCCGTACAGCCTGCCGGTCATCCTGCCGCGTCATCTGGTGCAGGACATCGACACACCGCAGGACTGGAAGCGCGCGGAGTACCTGTATGCCGCGCTCAAAGCCGGAGGTGAACTGCAATGAGAGTGCTGATTCGCTCCGACGCCTCGCCGACCATCGGCAGCGGCCACATCGCGCGCTGCTTGTGCCTGGCCCGCGTATTGCGCAGGCAGGGCAGTCATGTGGCTTTCGCCTGTCGCCTGTTACCAGGGCATCGTCTGGAGGCACTGCGGGCCGAAGGTTTCGAAACCTTCGCGCTGCCCGAGCGCTACGAAGATGAAGACCCGCAGCAAGCCATCGAATCCATGCTGCCCTGGCAGGCAGACATCGCCGCGCTCGAGCCGCTGCTGGAACACCAGCCGGCGTTCGACTGGATCATTGTCGACCACTACGGCCTCGATCATCACTGGCAGACGGCTGCGCGGCGCTTTGCGCCACGGATCGCCGTGGTGGATGATCTCGCCACGCGAACCTACAGCGCCGACTTGCTGTTGAATCAGAACCTCTCGGGTACGCCAGAGGCTTATACCTCGCTGCTGGCGCCAGGCTGCCGGACATTGTTCGGCCCCCGATTCGCCATGTTGCGCGACGAGTTCCGTTGCCCGGCTATCGAAATCAAGCCCCAGGCCCGGCGTGTGCTGGTGAACTTCGGTGGGTTCGACGCTGCGATGCAGACCCATCATGCAATGCTGGCGCTGGCGGATTTTGCCGAGCTGGAAGTCGATTTTGTCGCCGGTGCGGGTAATCCGGCCTGGGCGCGGATGCAGGTGTTGGCGGCGAGTCGCCCGCATTGGCGCCTGCACAGTTTTGTCAGCGACTTTTATCGATTGATGACCGAGGCCGACCTGTTTGTCGGCGCGGGTGGCGGCACCAGTTGGGAGCGCGCGGCCATGGGGCTGCCGACGATTTGCATTGCCGTATCGAACAACCAGCAGGCCAACGGCGAGGTCATGGCGGCCGCGGGCGCCCATGTGTTCATGGGCGCCCGCGAGCAGGTCAGTGTCGAGCAGCTACGCCTGGCCATCGGCTTTGTCGCGGGTAACCAGGGGCTGCGCCAGAGCCTGGCGCAACAATCTCGACTGTTGGTCGATGGTCGTGGCGCGCAGCGGGTAGCGGTTGCGCTGGCCGGCGCGGTGCTGAGGGTGCGCCCGGCGACCCTGGGTGATGCGCAGCTGTTGTTCGACGGGCGCAACACCGAGGCCGTGCGCCGCTGGTCGCTGGAGACCGGCGTGATCGAATGGCCCGCGCATCAAAACTGGCTGGCCGCGAGCCTGAGCAATCCCCGGCGGCTGTTGTTGATTGCCGAGGCCGATGACGGTCCGGTCGGTGTGCTGCGTTATGACCTGCGTGGCTTTACCGCCGAGGTGTCGATTTACCTGTTCGAAGGCCGGTTCGGCCTGGGCTGGGGCAGGGCGCTGCTGGACCGTGGGGAGGACGTTGTGAAGGCTCACTGGCCAGAACTGGAGTCGCTCACCGCCCAGGTGTTGCCCGCTAACCAGCCGTCGCTGAAGGTCTTTCGCGAAGCCGGATTTACCCAGAGTGCCTGCGCGTTCACGCGCGTATTGAAGGATCACGCAGATGACTAGCTTCAAGATTGGCCAGCGCCTGATCGGTGCCGATGCGCCGCCGTTCATCATTGCCGAGATGAGCGGCAACCATAACCAGTCCCTGGACGTGGCGCTGCAAATCGTCGAGGCCGCGGCCAAAGCCGGTGCCCATGCGTTGAAGCTGCAGACCTATACCGCCGACACCATGACCCTGGACCTGGCCGAGGGCGAGTTTTTCATCAAGGACCCGAACAGCCTGTGGGCCGGTACTTCGTTGTACGCGCTGTACGAAAAGGCCCACACGCCCTGGGAATGGCATGCGCCGATTTTCGCTCGCGCCAGGGAACTGGGTCTGCTGGCGTTCTCCACGCCATTCGATGACAGCGCCGTGGACTTCCTCGAAAGCCTCGACGTGCCGGCCTACAAGATCGCCAGTTTCGAAAACACCGACCTGCCGCTGATACGCCGGGTGGCCGCGACGGGCAAGCCGCTGATCATTTCCACTGGCATGGCCAGCATCGCCGAACTCGATGAAACCGTGCGCGCCGCCCGCGAGGCCGGGTGCAAGGATCTGGTGCTGCTCAAATGCACCAGCACTTATCCGGCATCACCCGCGAACAGCAACCTGCGCACGATTGCTCATCTGCGCGAGTTGTTCGATTGCCAGGTGGGGCTGTCCGATCACTCCATGGGCGTTGGTGTGTCCGTGGCTGCGGTGGCACTGGGGGCAACGGTGGTGGAAAAGCATTTCACCCTCGACCGTGCGGCCGGTGGCGTCGACGCCAGTTTCTCGCTGGAGCCTTCCGAACTGGCCAGCCTGGTGATCGAAACCGAACGCGCCTGGCAAGCCATGGGGCAGGTGCATTACGGTGCCACCGAGGCTGAGCGCCAATCCCTGGTGTACCGTCGGTCGTTGTATGTGACCCGGGACATGGAGGCCGGCGAGCCCTTCGACGGGACAAATCTGAGAGCCATCCGTCCGGGGTTCGGGCTGGCGCCCAAGCATGCGCAAAGCCTCCTGGGACGCCGTGCCCGTCAGGCTATCAAGCGTGGAACAGCACTGGACTGGTCATTGGTCGAATGACCCGTTGCCGGGCTGATTCGGCAAAATAGCGTGACCTGCGAGTCAGAACGGGCATCTTCACTGTATTGTATTGACCGGGAAGATGGCGCCTGACCCTTTATCGGGTTCAGTGATGGCCCTCTACGCTTCCCGGCCGTCGCCTTGGGGTGGCGGAAATCCAGTTTGTCGGCGCCCCTCGATTGCTGCGAGTGGTGGTATTGGGCTGTTTATTATTGGGAAGCCGTAATGATTGGCATAAAGAGCATTGCGAGCTACGTTCCTGTAGCCGGCGTGGACAATTACGCACAAGGTGCAAAATTCGAGAAGGATGAAGAATTCATCCTGGGCAAGATCGGTTCGGCTTTCCTGCCGCGCAAGGGCGTTGATCAGGAAACTTCCGATCTGTGCGTTGAAGCGGCCAATGCGCTGTTTGCCAGCAATCCTGATCTGAAACGTGAATCCATCGATGCGTTGATCGTCGTCACCCAGAACGGTGATGAAGAAGGCCTGCCGCATACCGCGGCCATCGTTCAGGACAAACTCGGCCTGCCGACCAGCGTCGCCGCGTTCGATATTTCCCTGGGCTGTTCCGGTTACGTCTACGGCATCTATGCGATCAAGGGCTTCATGGAGGCCGCTGGCCTGAAGAACGGCCTGCTGATCACTGCCGACCCGTATTCGAAGATCGTCGACCCGGAAGACCGCAATACCACCATGCTGTTCGGCGATGCGGCCACGGCTACCTGGATGGGCGAAAACCCGACCTGGGCTCTGGGCAAGGCCAAGTTCGGCACCGATGGTTCCGGCGCTCCACATTTGAAAGTCACCGACGGCGTGTTCTTCATGAACGGTCGCCAGGTGTTCAACTTCGCACTGCTCAAGGTGCCGGCACATTTGCATGAGTTGCTCGGCGAGTCGCAACTGAGCGCCGACGACATCGATGCGTTCTGCATTCACCAGGGCAGCGCGGCGATTGTCGATGCAGTCGCGCGGCGCTTCGAAGAGTGCCCGCAGAAGTTCATCAAGGACATGGTCGAGACCGGTAACACGGTGTCCTCGAGCATTCCATTGCTGCTGGAAAAGCATATTCTCGATTCCGAATGGAAGCGCGTTGCGCTCAGCGGTTTCGGTGTGGGGCTGTCATGGGGTTCGGCGATCATCTATCGCCCTTGAGTGAAAGTCTTTTAATAAAAAAGGCCGGTACAAAAAAGCGCTCAAGGGTTAACCTTGAGCGCTTTTTTGCTTGTAAGGAATGCGAGGTAGCATGAGCGAATGCTTTGAAGACAATGCTCAGGTTATCCAGCGGCGCTGGCCGTCGCTGTATGCGCGATTGAAAGCGGAAGATGGCCTGGCCGTCGAGGTCGACCTGATCGAGGGGCGGGACTCGACGTTGTGTGTGGGTGGCATCCAGCTCACCAGCCGCCATGATCGCTTGGGCGAGGCCCGATTGCAGGCTGCCAACCTCCCACTCGACAAGGAACAGTTGCACGTCTACGGCACCGGTTTCGGCGATTTGCCTGCGGTTTTGCTGGAGCGCCCGGGGCTTGAAAAGCTCTATGTCCATATCCTCAACGGCGCGCTTTTCGCACTGGTGTTGCAGCTGATCGATCAGCGTCAGTGGTTGGGCGATCCGCGTGTGCAACTGCTGTATGCCGGCGATCTGTCGGACATCTGCACAGCGTTTTTTGCCTTGCCGGCCGAAATGCTGCTGGCGGATGACTTCAGTGCGAAGATTCGTGATCGCCTGGTCAGCGAAGTGCACTTGAGTTTCAACAATCGAGAATTCGACCCGCAGTCTCCGGTCATTCAGCAGCGCTTGCAGGACACCCTCGAAGTGCTGCTGGCCGATGATGATGTGGCACAGCTGTTTGGCACGTGTTCCGGGCGTGAAATCTATGTGATCGGCACAGGGCCCAGCCTTGAAGGGAATTTCGAGCGCCTGGCCGCCGTGCGTAATCAAACGCCACGCCCCCTGTTCATCAGCGTGGATACCGCTTACCGGCCCCTTCGCGAACACGGAATCAAACCTGACCTGGTCGTGAGCATCGATCAGCGCATCAGTGTGCTGCACCTGCCAGGCGAGGACTCCGAAGGCATTCCGCTGGTGTACTTGCCTTTGAGCGATCCACACATGCTGAAGGCCTGGAAAGGCAAACGGTATGGCGGTTATTCCGCCAGCCCGATCTACGCCGCGTTGCGTGAACAACACCCGCGTGCGCAGCTCTACGTCAGCGGCAGCGTGATCCATCCGGCGGTCGATCTGGCGGTGAAGATGGGCGCGCAGCGCATCACGCTTTTCGGTGCGGATTTTTCCTTTCCGATGAACAAGACCCATACCGGTTGGAATGATGGTGACCTGGGACCGCCAGTGAACCAGGCCAGGCACTGGGTGCACGATGGTCATGGGCAGAAGGTCAAGACGCAATTGAATTTCCGCAGTTACCTGTGCGAGCTCGAGCGTTACATTGCCAGGCATCCGGAGGTGCTTTTTTTCAATAGCAGTCGGGCTGGGGCAATGATTGCCGGTACGCAGTTCAACCAGGATTTCGCGCAATGAAGCCTCAAGTGAAAGGCATCGACGAGTACCGGCAGTGCGCAGGGCTTTTTCGCCTGGGACGTGATGTCGAAGCGGCGTTGAACATGGTTGATCTGTTCGATGAGGCGCAGCGGCTGTTTGCGCAGGCACCCCGGGATGTCCAGCAGGCCTGGGCCTTGATGCTCAGGCAGATGCTGGCCTGTCAGGAGCGCCAGGATTGGCTGGGGCTCGCCGATTTCATGGAATATGAATTGATCGAGTTGCTCGAAAACCTGTCGGTTTGAGGGGCGACGACCGCTTTGGTACGGGCGTTTGTGGGTCGGACAGTTTTATGGCGTCATTTTTTCGTGGTTGAGGGGCGCTAAGCCCTTGTTTTCTCGGGGGTGGCAGGGTGATGGCATTTTTTTTAAAAAAAGCCCTCAAGCAACCTGCCAACCCGACGATAACTATTACGAAGGTTCTCTAGGCCATACCCGGCGGTTGCCAGGGCCGGAAGCCGCAGTACCCAACCAACGAGGAATTCGTCATGGCTTTAACAGTAAACACCAACACCACGTCGTTGAACGTTCAGAAAAACCTGAACCGTGCTACCGACGCTCTGTCGACTTCGATGGCTCGCCTGTCTTCCGGCCTGAAAATCAACAGCGCCAAAGACGACGCCGCTGGCCTGCAGATCGCAACTCGCATGGCCGCACAGATTCGTGGTGGCAACCAGGCAGTGCAGAACGCCAACGACGGTATCTCCGTTGCCCAGACCGCTGAAGGCGCGCTGCAAGCTTCGACCGACATTCTGCAGCGTATGCGTGAACTGGCTGTTAAAGCACGTAACGGTACCAACAGCACTGCTGACCAGACCGCTACCAACTCCGAATTCGCTCAGATGTCTGACGAAATCACTCGTATCTCTGCCTCTACCAACCTGAACGGCAAAAACCTGCTGGACGGTACGGCTGGTACCATGCAACTGCAAGTTGGCGCCAACACTGGCTCGGCCAACCGCATCGACCTGGTACTGAGCTCCAAGTTCGACGCCGTATCCCTGTCCGTAGGCAGCGGTACAGTTGTTCTGACCGGTGCGACTTCCGCTACCCTGTCTGCCAACATCGACAATGCGATCACCGCGATCGACGCTGCTCTGGCATCGATCAACGCCACCCGCGCAAACCTGGGTGCTTCGCAGAACCGTCTGACCAGCACCATCTCCAACCTGCAGAACATCGTGGAAAACACCACTGCTGCACAAGGCCGTGTACAAGACACCGACTTCGCCGCAGAAACCGCGAACCTGACCAAGCAGCAAACCCTGCAACAGGCTTCTACCTCGGTTCTGGCTCAAGCCAACCAACTGCCTTCCGCTGTACTGAAGCTGCTTCAGTAATTTCGGAATGAGTTTAAGCGGGGGAGTGTGCTTGTCATGCTCTCTCGCTTTTTACGTTAAGAGGTGATGGGCATGGAGATGAGCGTAAAGCTTGGCGTGTCTTATCCGGCTCCGGCTCCCCAGCCAGCGAGCGCTGTCTCGGATAAAGCGCCGGAAAAGCCTGAAGCCGCCAAAGTGACGCCAGTGGCGGATAAAAAAACGGATGTGGATGGCGCCCATTTGAAGCAGGCGGTGCAGCAGATCGAAAAGTTCGTACAGTCGATCAAGCGCAATCTGGAGTTCTCGATAGACGAGCAATCCGGAAAGGTCGTCGTCAAAGTGATTGCAAGCGAAACGGGCGAAGTCGTGCGACAGATCCCCTCCGCAGAGGCCCTCAAGCTGGCGGAAAGCCTGAGCAATGCGAGCCACGTATTGTTCGACGCCAAGGTCTGATAGCTGGCATGAATAGTGTTTGTACGTTCTTGGGCGCAGGTATTGGTCAAAAGAGTGGCAGCAACCTGAAGGGAGACGAAAAATGGCAAGTCCAATTTTGCCGGGTACGGGCTTAGGCTCCGGCCTGGATATCGGTGCGATCGTCACTGCGCTGGTCAACGCCGACAAATCGGCGAAACAGACGCAGATCGATACTCAGACCAAAACCAACACGCTGAAGATTTCCGGTGTCGGTTCCCTGAAAAGCGCACTGACGGCCTTTCAGACGGCGCTGACCAATCTCGGTAGCAAGACCAATCCTGCGTTTGCGGGCTATACCGCCACTTCGGGTACCCCGTCGATCCTGGGTGCAACTTCCGACAACACCGCCGTTGCCGGTACCTACAGCGTTGTTGTGAATAATCTGGCCACCAGCTCGAAAGTCGCCAGTGCTTCTTTTGCCGGCGGTGCCGCCAGTGCCATTCCGAGTGGTACTTTGAAAATCAGTCAGAATGGCACTGATTACGATGTCACGATTCCAGCCAATGCGACCTTGCAGAGCACCCGGGATGCCATCAACACTGCGCAGGCGAGTAATGGTATTTCTGCCAACATCGTGACCGACAGCAGCGGTGCGTCACGGCTGGTGATCAGTACCAGCAAGACCGGCGCGGGTTCCGACCTTACGGTCAGCGGTATCGCCGGCCTTGATATCGACGGCACCCAACCGATGGGCGCTAACCCTTCGG
This sequence comes from Pseudomonas sp. GL_091, assembly GCF_057837725.1. Classification (NCBI taxonomy): domain Bacteria; kingdom Pseudomonadati; phylum Pseudomonadota; class Gammaproteobacteria; order Pseudomonadales; family Pseudomonadaceae; genus Pseudomonas; species Pseudomonas sp. GL_091. The sequence goes on from NZ_CM174451.1 coordinate 1,684,866, forward strand.
CTACCAGTTCGGGGGCTGTCAACGGGGTTGCGGTGGATGCATCGCTGACCATCGATGGCCTGGCAGTGACCAGCAAGAGCAATACGGTGACCGGTGCAGTCAGCGGCCTGACCCTGAACCTGGCGTCCGTGAGCCCGGGTACGCCGCCGGCTGCTGCGACAATCACCGTCGCGACTAACACCACCGGTTTGCAGACGTCGATCCAATCGTTCGTTGATTCCTACAACACCCTGATGAACACCATCAACTCCCTGTCCAAGGCGACAGCGGATGCCGATGGCAGCCTGACGGTTCAGGCGGCGTTTACCGGCGACTCGATGTCGCGCACGCTGATTTCCGATATCCGCGGTGTGCTGACGGCTCCCGGGGCGGGCGGTCCATTGGCCGTGCTGTCGCAGATCGGCGTGTTGACGAACGAGAAAACCGGCAACCTGGCGTTCAACACCACGGCGTTCAACGAGAAGATGGCCATCAACGGCATGAGCGGCCAGATGCAGCAGTTGTTCAACGGTAGCAATGCTACCAACGGCCTGCTGGCGCGCATGGGCACCGCAATCCAGCCTTATGTGCAGACGGGCGGGTTGCTTGATCAGCGCAATACCAACCTGCAGAGCGTGAGCAAGAACCTTTCAACTCAGCAGACTGCGTTGGACTTTCGTGTCGCCAACATGACCAAGACGTTGACTGCCAAATACAACGCAATGGACCTTTTGGTCGGGCAAATGAAGGCGACGGCGACGAACATCACCTCGTTCTTCACTTCCTTGAACGCCCAGAAGTCCAACAGCTAGTCAAAAGCTGTCGACAAAACCCGGCTACGCATTTTCGCGTGTGCCGGGTTTTTGTCTTTTGCTCTAAAGTTTCCCGGTGCGCGGACGATACACTGGCTATACGAGTCATTGTGGTAATGAGGTAGAACATGAATCCAATGTTAGCCCTTCGGCAGTATCAGAAAGTGGGCGCGCACGCCCAGACGTCCGAAGCGAGTCCGCATCGTTTGGTGCAAATGCTCATGGAAGGTGGCCTGGACCGTATCGCTCAGGCCAAAGGTGCCCTGGAGCGCAAGGACATTCCCGGCAAGTGTGTGTCGATCAGCAAGGCGATTGGCATCATCGGTGGCTTGCGTGAAGGCCTGGATCTTGAAAAATGCGCCGATACCGTGGGCGAACTCGACAGCCTTTACATCTACATGATGAAGCGCCTGGCCGAGGCGAACATCAGCAGCGACCCGAGGATTCTCGATGAGGTCGCGGGCTTGCTGCGCACGGTGAAAGAAGGCTGGGACGGCATTGCTGCGCCAGGTCCGCAGTTCTAGGGAGATCGCCATGAGTCTTGTATTGCAGCGAATAGAACAAACTCGTGAAGCGCTGGTCGGTGCCTTGGCCGAGCGCGACTGGGAGGCTATCGGTCAATTGGACCTGGATTGCCGTTCCTGCATGGAAGACGTCTTGAGCGAGGCTTCGCTGGACGAAGAAGTTCTGCGTAGCAATCTTGAGGAGTTGCTGTATGTCTACAAGCAGCTACTTGAGGTAGCGATGGGGGAGAGGCAGGCGATAGTCGATGAAATGTCTCAGATCCAGCAAGCGCGGAACGCAGCAAAGGTTTACCATCTGTTTGGTTAATTAACCCCAAGTTAATCCAGATATGTGCGCCATAAATTTGACTGTGCGCGGTTTTTTGACTTAACTAGTGGCTGGTTCCAGATTTCAGTCGTCTTCAGGCATAACATGTCTGCAAGCGTCTAGCTTGCCCCAGCATTTTGGGCATTGAGTTGACTAGGGAAGTTGCTATTGCATGTGGCGTGAAACCAAAATTCTGCTGATTGATGACGATAGCGTCCGCCGCCGCGACCTGGCGGTGATTTTAAATTTTCTCGGTGAAGAAAATTTACCCTGCGGAAGCCATGACTGGCAGCAGGCTGTCGGCTCTTTGTCGTCAAGTCGTGAAGTAATCTGTGTCCTCATCGGGACGGTCAATGCTCCTGGTTCACTTCTGGGTTTGTTAAAGACACTCTCGACATGGGATGAGTTCCTTCCGGTTTTGTTAATGGGCGATAATTCTTCCATTGACCTGCCGGAAGACCAGCGTCGGCGAGTGCTTTCGACCCTCGAAATGCCGCCCAGCTACAGCAAATTGCTCGATTCGCTGCACCGTGCCCAGGTCTATCGCGAGATGTACGACCAGGCCCGCGAGCGCGGTCGTCATCGCGAACCCAATCTTTTCCGCAGTCTTGTCGGCACCAGCCGGGCGATTCAACACGTCCGCCAGATGATGCAGCAAGTCGCCGACACCGATGCCAGCGTGCTGATCCTCGGTGAGTCCGGCACCGGCAAGGAAGTGGTTGCGCGCAACCTGCATTACCATTCCAAGCGCCGCGAAGCGCCGTTCGTGCCGGTCAACTGCGGGGCCATCCCGGCGGAGCTGCTGGAAAGCGAATTGTTCGGCCATGAGAAGGGCGCCTTTACCGGGGCGATCACCAGTCGCGCCGGTCGATTCGAACTGGCCAACGGCGGCACCCTGTTCCTCGATGAAATCGGCGACATGCCGCTGCCGATGCAGGTCAAGTTGCTGCGCGTGTTGCAGGAGCGCACCTTCGAGCGCGTGGGCAGCAACAAGACCCAGAGCGTCGACGTGCGCATCATTGCGGCGACCCACAAGAATCTCGAAAGCATGATCGAGATCGGCACCTTCCGCGAAGACCTGTACTACCGCCTGAATGTGTTCCCGATCGAGATGGCGCCGCTGCGTGAGCGCGTCGAAGACATTCCGTTGCTGATGAACGAGCTGATCTCGCGCATGGAGCACGAAAAGCGCGGTTCGATCCGATTCAACTCGGCGGCGATCATGTCGCTGTGCCGGCATGGCTGGCCGGGCAACGTCCGTGAACTGGCCAACCTGGTGGAGCGCATGGCGATCATGCATCCATACGGCGTGATCGGCGTGGTCGAGTTGCCGAAGAAATTCCGCTACGTCGACGATGAAGACGAGCAAATGGTCGACAGCCTGCGCAGCGATCTGGAAGAGCGCGTGGCCATCAACGGCCATACCCAGGACTTCACGGCCAATGCCATGCTGCCGCCGGAAGGCCTGGACCTGAAGGACTACCTCGGTGGTCTGGAACAGGGGCTGATCCAGCAAGCGCTGGATGACGCCAATGGCATTGTGGCCCGCGCCGCTGAGCGCCTGCGCATCCGTCGTACCACGTTGGTGGAAAAGATGCGCAAGTACGGCATGAGCCGTCGTGATGGAGATGAACAGGCGGATGATTGACGCCTGTTTTCCAATCCATTCATTTATAAGAAGTTTTTTTAGGCACGGGTATTGCTACATCCCTCGCAACGTTCCGTTTCACTGACGGTCAGCCAAGCGAGAGAGCACAATGCCCCAAGCCGCCCAGATGTCTCCTGTCCCTGACGCTTCGCGGCAACCGTCGTCCGTAGAGCAGGCGAGCCGGCTTGGCCTTGAGCAGGCATTCGCGCTGTTCAATCAGATGTCCAGTCAGTTGACCGATTCCTACAGCATGCTTGAAGCCCGGGTCGCCGAGCTCAAGGGTGAATTGGCGGTGGTCAGTGCGCAGCGCATGCAGGAGCTGGCGGAAAAAGAACGCCTGGCCAACCGCCTGCAAAACCTCCTTGATCTGTTACCCGGTGGTGTCATCGTCATTGACGCCCAGGGCATTGTGCGCGAAGCCAATCCGGCGGCGTGCGAGTTGCTGGGTTTACCGCTCGAAGGCGAATTGTGGCGCCACGTCATTGCCCGCTGTTTTGCGCCGCGCGAAGACGATGGTCATGAAATCTCCCTCAAGGATGGTCGGCGTCTGTCGATCGCCACGCGCTCGCTGGACGCCGAGCCCGGCCAGTTGGTGTTGCTCAACGACCTGACCGAAACCCGCCATCTGCAGGATCAACTGGCCCGTCATGAGCGTCTGTCGTCGCTGGGGCGCATGGTCGCTTCGTTGGCTCATCAGATACGTACGCCGCTGTCCGCCGCGCTGCTGTATGCCAGTCATCTGACCGAGCAAGAGCTGCCGGTCGCTACCCAGCAGCGCTTTGCCGGGCGCCTCAAGGAGCGCCTGCACGAACTGGAGCACCAGGTGCGCGACATGTTGGTCTTCGCCCGTGGCGAGTTGCCGCTGACCGACCGTGTGACGCCCGGTCAACTGATGCAATCGTTGCAAGCGGCGGCGCTGACCCACGTGCAGGATCTGCCGATCCGCTGGCAGTGCGACAGTCACTCGGGGGAGTTGCTGTGCAATCGCGACACCCTGGTCGGCGCGATCCTCAATCTGATCGAGAACGCCATCCAGGCCAGTGCCGGTCAATTGCGACTCAAGATTCACCTCTACACCCGCGGCAACAACCTGCGCCTGTGCGTCAGTGACAGTGGCAGCGGTATCAGTGCGGCCGTTCTGGCGCGATTGGGCGAACCCTTTTTTACCACCAAGAGCACCGGTACAGGTCTTGGCCTGACCGTGGTCAAGGCCGTGGCGCGTGCTCATCGGGGCGAATTGCAGTTGCGTTCGCGACTCGGTCGCGGCACCTGCGCACAGGTGATCCTGCCGTTGTTCAGCAGCGCTCAAGGAGCGGAGTGACGCAGATGGGTATCAAGGTTCTGCTGGTCGAGGACGACCGCGCGTTGCGCGAGGCGCTGGCCGATACGCTATTGCTCGGGGGGCACGATTACAAGGCGGTGGGTTCGGCAGAGGAGGCGTTGCTTGCAGTCGGCGGCGAGGCCTTCAACCTGGTGATCAGCGACGTCAACATGCCGGGCATGGACGGCCACCAGTTGCTGGGCCTGCTGCGAGCGCGGCAGCCGCAGTTGCCGGTGTTGCTGATGACCGCTCACGGTGCGGTCGAGCGTGCGGTCGATGCGATGCGCCAAGGGGCGGCGGACTACCTGGTCAAGCCTTTCGAGCCCAAGGCGTTGCTCGATCTGGTGGGGCGTCATGCCCTGGGCAGTCTCGGCCTGACCGAGGGCGAAGGGCCAGTAGCGTTCGAGCCGGCGAGTGCGCAATTGCTCGAGTTGGCGGCGCGGGTCGCGCGCAGTGATTCCACGGTGTTGATCTCGGGTGAGTCGGGCACGGGCAAGGAGGTGCTGGCACGTTACATCCATCAGCATTCTCATCGCGCCCGTCAGCCGTTCATTGCGATCAACTGTGCGGCAATCCCGGACAACATGCTCGAAGCGACCTTGTTCGGTCACGAGAAGGGCTCCTTCACCGGCGCCATTGCCGCGCAAGCCGGCAAGTTCGAGCAGGCCGACGGCGGTACCATTCTGCTCGATGAAATTTCCGAAATGCCCCTGGGGCTCCAGGCCAAATTGCTGCGCGTGCTGCAAGAGCGCGAGGTCGAACGGGTTGGGGCGCGTAAACCGATCACGCTGGACATTCGCGTGGTCGCGACCACCAATCGCGACCTGGCGGGTGAAGTGGCGGCAGGGCGCTTCCGCGAAGATCTTTACTATCGCCTGTCGGTATTTCCCCTGGCCTGGCGCCCATTGCGCGAACGTACCGCCGACATCCTGCCGCTGGCCGAGCGCCTGCTGGCCAGGCACGTCAATAAAATGATGCATTCGGCTGCCAGATTGTCGCCCGAGGCCCAGGCGTGCCTGATCGGTTATCCGTGGCCGGGTAACGTGCGTGAACTGGACAACGCGATTCAGCGTGCGCTGATTCTGCAGCAGGGTGGCTTGATCCAGCCGCAGGATTTCTGCCTGGCCGGGCCGGTGACTTGCGCTCCTCTGCCTGCATTGGCGCAGGCGCCGATGCGTGCCGTGGAAGTCGAATCCGAGTCGGCTGGTGCGCTGGGTGATGACCTGCGTCGCCGTGAATTCCAGATGATCATCGATACCTTGCGCGCCGAGCGCGGTCGTCGCAAAGAGGCGGCCGAGCGCCTGGGCATCAGCCCGCGCACCTTGCGCTACAAGCTGGCGCAGATGCGCGATGCCGGCATGGATGTGGAAGCCTTTTTGTTCGCGACTTGACCGTGTTCCTGTAGGAGCGAGCTTGCTCGCGATGGTCGTTAACGATAACGCGGGGATTCAGAATAAATACGTTGTTCTTGGGTTCATCGTCGGAACGCCGCCCGGAGCAAGCTCGCTCCTACAGATGAGGCGCCGGGAAAGCTGGCACCCTTGTTGCTAACACCTCATTACCCGCCGAGTGAGTGTCAAAAAATTGCGGGTCGTCAAAGAGAGAAACCATGAGCCAAGGTATTGAATTCAATCGGTTGATGCTGGATATGCGCGCCATGCAAATGGATGCCATGTCTGCGCCGAAATCGACTGCCGTCCCTGAAATGACGGGCAGCAGCTTTTCCGACATGTTCGGTCAGGCCATCAATAAAGTGAACGACACCCAGCAGGCTTCCACGCAGTTGGCCAGTGCGTTCGAAATCGGCAAAAGCGGCGTCGACCTCACGGACGTGATGATTTCTTCGCAGAAGGCCAGCGTGTCATTCCAGGCGTTGACCCAAGTGCGCAACAAAGTGGTTCAGGCCTACCAAGACATCATGCAGATGCCGGTTTAAAGGACGAGATTGAGTCATGGCAGAAGCAGTCGCCGATAACGTTCCGGCCAAGGCCACCCCAATAGATGGCAAGCCGCCGCTGTTCGGGTTGTCCTTCCTGGAAAACCTCTCCGAGATGACCATGTTGCGTCAGGTGGGCCTGTTGGTCGGCCTGGCAGCGAGCGTGGCGATTGGTTTTGCCGTGGTGTTGTGGTCCCAGCAACCGGACTACCGGCCTCTGTACGGCAGTCTTGCCGGGATGGACGCCAAGCAGGTCATGGATACCCTGGCCTCCGCCGATATTCCGTACACCGTCGAACCCAATTCCGGTGCCTTGCTGGTCAAGGCCGATGACCTGTCCCGTGCGCGGCTCAAGCTCGCGGCCGCTGGTGTCACTCCCAGCGACGGCAACATTGGTTTTGAAATCCTCGACAAGGAACAGGGACTGGGCACCAGCCAGTTCATGGAAGCGACCCGCTATCGTCGTGGCCTCGAAGGCGAACTGGCCCGCACCATCTCCAGCCTGAACAACGTCAAGGGTGCCCGCGTGCACCTGGCGATCCCGAAAAGCTCGGTGTTCGTGCGCGACGAGCGCAAGCCGAGCGCTTCGGTTCTGGTAGAACTCTATTCCGGTCGCTCCCTCGAACCCGGCCAGGTGGTGGCCATCATCAACCTGGTGGCGACCAGCGTTCCCGAACTCAGCAAGTCGCAGATCACCGTGGTCGACCAGAAGGGCAACCTGCTCTCGGATCAGGCGGAAAACTCCGAACTGACCATGGCCGGCAAGCAGTTCGACTACAGCCGTCGCATGGAAAGCATGCTCACCCAGCGCGTGCACAACATCCTGCAGCCGGTGCTGGGCAACGACCGTTACAAGGCCGAAGTTTCGGCTGACGTGGATTTCAGTGCGGTCGAGTCGACTTCCGAGCAGTTCAATCCGGACCAGCCGGCATTGCGCAGCGAACAGTCGGTCAACGAACAACGTACCGCCAGCAATGGTCCGCAAGGCGTACCGGGTGCCTTGAGCAACCAGCCGCCGTCACCGGCCTCCGCACCGCAAACCACTGGTGGCGCCACCGCGTCGGCGGGTATGGTGCAGCCAGGCCAGCCGCTGATCGATGCCAACGGCCAGCAAATCATGGACCCGGCCACCGGTCAGCCGATGCTCGCCCCATACCCGGCGGACAAGCGTCAACAATCGACCAAGAACTTCGAACTCGACCGTTCCATCAGCCACACCAAGCAGCAGCAGGGCCGGTTGAATCGCCTGTCGGTGTCGGTGGTGGTCGATGATCAGGTCAAGATCAACCCGGCCAACGGCGAAACCAGCCGTGCGCCCTGGAGCGCCGATGAATTGGCGCGCTTCACGCGTCTGGTGCAGGACGCAGTCGGCTTCGATGCCAGCCGTGGTGACAGCGTCAGCGTAATCAACATGCCGTTCTCCGCCGAACGCGGTGAAGTGATTGCCGATATTCCGTTCTACTCCCAGCCGTGGTTCTGGGACATCGTCAAGCAAGTGCTGGGTGTGTTGTTCATTCTGGTGCTGGTGTTCGGTGTGCTGCGTCCGGTGCTCAACAACATCACCGGTGGCGGCAAGGGCAAGCAGCTGGCCGGTATCGGCAGCGACGTCGAGTTGGGGGGCATGGGCGGTCTGGATGGCGAACTGGCCAACGACCGTGTCAGCCTCGGTGGCCCGACCAGCATCCTGCTGCCGAGCCCGAGCGAAGGCTATGACGCTCAGTTGAACGCAATCAAGAGTCTGGTGGCAGAAGACCCGGGTCGCGTGGCCCAGGTCGTGAAAGAGTGGATTAACGCAGATGAGTGATAACCGAGCCGTTGCCGCCAAACTGTCCAAGGTCGACAAGGCCGCAATCCTGTTGCTGTCCCTGGGCTCCACCGACGCGGCCCAGGTGCTGCGCCACATGGGCCCTAAAGAGGTTCAGCGCGTGGGCGTGGCCATGGCCCAGATGGGTAATGTGCACCGCGAGCAGGTCGAGCAGGTGATGAGCGAGTTCGTCGATATCGTCGGCGACCAGACCAGCCTGGGCGTCGGCTCCGACGACTATGTGCGCAAAATGCTCACCCAGGCCCTGGGCGAAGACAAGGCCAACGGCCTGATCGACCGCATCCTGCTCGGTGGCAACACCAGCGGCCTCGACAGCCTGAAGTGGATGGAGCCGCGCGCCGTCGCCGACGTGATCCGTTACGAGCACCCGCAGATCCAGGCGATCGTGGTGGCGTATCTCGATCCGGACCAGGCCGGTGAAGTACTCGGCAACTTCGACCACAAGGTGCGGCTGGACATCATCCTGCGGGTGTCTTCGCTGAACACCGTACAGCCAGCGGCCTTGAAAGAACTCAACCAGATTCTCGAGAAGCAGTTCTCCGGCAACTCGAATGCCTCGCGCACCACCCTGGGTGGCATCAAGCGCGCGGCGGACATCATGAACTTCCTCGACAGCTCGATCGAAGGCCAGCTCATGGACTCGATCCGCGAAGTCGACGAAGACCTGTCCGGTCAGATCGAAGACCTCATGTTCGTCTTCAACAACCTGGCCGATGTCGACGACCGCGGCATCCAGGCGCTGTTGCGCGAAGTGTCCTCCGATGTGCTGGTGCTGGCCCTCAAGGGCTCGGACGAAGGCGTTAAGGAGAAGATCTTCAAGAACATGTCCAAGCGTGCGGCCGAACTGTTGCGCGACGACCTGGAAGCCAAGGGCCCGGTGCGCGTCAGCGACGTGGAAACCGCGCAGAAGGAAATCCTCACCATCGCCCGTCGTATGGCCGAAGCCGGAGAAATCGTGCTCGGCGGCAAGGGCGGCGAGGAAATGATCTAACACCATGGCCAAGCATGATGAAGCGCCTACTGACCTGATCCGGGCCAGGGATGTCAGTGGCTTCGATACCTGGGCGCTGCCCAGTTTCGACCCGCCGGAACCCGAGCCGGAACCTGAGCCTGAACCCGAGCCACCGGAAATGGAGGAAGTGCCGCTGGAGGAAGTCCAGCCACTGACCCTCGAAGAGCTCGAAAGCATTCGCCAGGAAGCCTACAACGAAGGTTTCGCGGTGGGTGAGAAAGAGGGTTTCCACAGCACCACGCTTAAGGTCCGCCAGGAAGCCGAACAGGCATTGGCGCCGAAGCTTGCCGGCCTGGAGCAACTGATGACCCATCTGTTCGAGCCCATCGCCGAGCAGGACACCCAGATCGAAAAGTCCCTGGTCGACCTGGTGCAGCACATCACCAGACAGGTGATCCAGCGCGAACTGGCCATCGACTCGACGCAGATCGAACACGTCATGCGCGAAGCCCTCAAACTCTTGCCGTTGGGCGTGGGCAATGTGCGGCTGTACATCAATCCGCAGGATTTCGCACAGGTCAAAGCCCTGCGCGAACGCCATGAAGAAACCTGGCGCATCGTCGAGGACGAATCGTTATTGCCTGGCGGTTGCCGGGTCGAGACAGAACACAGCCGCATCGACGCCACGGTGGAAACCCGCATCGCGCAGGTGATGGACAAGCTGTTCGATCAGTTGCACGAGCAAACCTTGCACCCGGCTGCGCCGGACTTGAGCCTGGAACTGCCGATCGACAGCAAACCTGCGACCGCGCCAGAAGCGGATGCACCTGATGCGCCTTGAACGCACCAGCTTCGCCAAGCGCCTGGGCAGTTATGCCGAGGCGACTGAATTGGCTGGCGCGCCGATCCTTGAGGGTCGCTTGCTGCGCATGGTCGGCCTGACCCTCGAAGCCGAAGGTCTGCGCGCAGCCATGGGCAGTCGCTGCATGGTGATCAACGACGACAGCTATCACCCGGTGCAGGTCGAAGCCGAAGTGATGGGCTTCTCCGGCGGCAAAGTCTTTCTGATGCCGGTCGGCAGCGTCGCCGGTATTGCGCCTGGCGCCCGCGTTGTTCCCTTGTCCGATACCGGGCGTTTGCCGATGGGCATGAGCATGCTCGGGCGGGTGCTGGATGGCGCCGGCCGTGCGCTGGACGGCAAGGGCGGGATGAAGGCCGAAGACTGGGTGCCAATGGATGGTCCGACCATCAACCCGCTCAAGCGCGAACCGATCAGCGAGCCGCTGGACGTGGGCATCCGTTGCATCAACGGCATGCTGACGGTCGGTCGCGGCCAGCGCCTCGGGCTGTTCGCCGGTACCGGCGTCGGTAAGTCCGTGCTGTTGGGCATGATGACGCGCTTCACCGAGGCCGACATCATCGTCGTCGGGCTGATCGGTGAACGGGGTCGTGAAGTTAAAGAGTTCATCGAGCACATCCTCGGTGAAGAAGGGCTCAAGCGTTCAGTGGTGGTGGCGTCCCCGGCGGACGATGCGCCGCTGATGCGCCTGCGCGCTGCGATGTATTGCACGCGCATCGCCGAGTATTTCCGCGACAAGGGCAAGAACGTCCTGTTGCTCATGGATTCGCTGACCCGTTTCGCCCAGGCCCAGCGGGAAATCGCCCTGGCCATCGGCGAGCCGCCGGCGACCAAGGGCTATCCGCCGTCGGTATTCGCCAAATTGCCGAAACTGGTGGAGCGCGCCGGCAACGCGGAGAAGGGCGGTGGTTCGATCACCGCGTTCTACACCGTGCTGTCCGAAGGCGATGACCAGCAAGACCCGATTGCCGACTCGGCGCGGGGCGTGCTCGACGGGCACATCGTGCTGTCCCGGCGCCTGGCCGAGGAAGGGCATTACCCGGCCATCGATATCGAGGCATCCATCAGCCGGGTGATGCCGGCGGTGGTGTCGCCGGAACACATGGCCCGTGCGCAATATTTCAAGCAATTGTGGTCGCGCTATCAGCAGAGCCGCGACCTGATCAGCGTCGGTGCCTATGTCGCCGGCGGTGACCGGGAGACCGATCTGGCGATTTCCCTGCAGCCGCAATTGGTCAAATACCTGCGTCAGGGCCTCAACGACAGCATCAGCCTGGGCGAAAGCGAGGCGTATCTCGCCTCGATCTTCGCGCCCGCGGCAGGCGGTTAAGCGGTCATGGCCCTGAGTCGGGCAGGAAGGCTGGCGCCAGTGGTGGAAATGGCTGAAAAGGCCGAGAAAACCGCGGTCCAGCGTCTGGGGCACTTTCAAGGGCAGGTTCGCCTGGCACAAAGCAAACTTGCCGACCTCGAAGCCTTTCGTCTCGACTACCAGGAACAATGGATCGTACGCGGCAGCGGCGGCGTCTCGGGCCAATGGTTGCTGGGTTATCAGGGCTTTCTCGCGCAGCTGGGCACGGCCATCGACCAGCAGCGGCAAAGCCTGGCCTGGCATCAAAACAACCTGAACAAGGCCCGGGACACCTGGCAGCAGGCGTTTGCCCGGGTCGAAGGTTTGCGCAAGCTGGTTCAGCGCTATGCCGATGAGGCGCGGGCGCTTGAAGACCGGCGCGAACAGAAACTGCTGGATGAATTGTCCCAGCGCTTGCCGCGCGAGAACCCGTATTGAGCGCGCTTTCGAAAAACAGGCTGGCTTGCCCCCATCCACAGCAGGTGCTAAACCTTCTAAACGTTCTCCAAAGACAAGGAAGCCATTGAATGTCAGTCGTTACCGAAGTATCCCCTGATGGGCAAAAATTGACGATATCGGTCAAAGGACGATTCGATTTTGCCAAGCATCAGGAATTTCGTCAGTCCTACGAAGATAAACAGCTATCGGCGGTTGTGGTCGACCTGAAAGAGGCCACTTATCTCGACAGCTCGGCCTTGGGCATGCTGCTTTTGCTGCGCGATCACGCCGGTGGCGACGACTCCGATGTGCGCGTCGTCAACAGCAGTACCGACGTGCGCAAAATCTTCGCCATCTCCAACTTCGACAAATTGTTCGACATCAGTTGATTGCCATGCAGCCATTGGAGCCGCTGACGATCCTGATTGCCGAGGACAGCGCCGCCGATCGCCTGCTGCTGTCGAGCATCCTGCGCCGCCTGGGGCACGAAGTGCTGACGGCGGCCAACGGCGCCGAAGCGGTCGACGTGTTTGGCCAGCAACAACCGCACCTGGTGTTGATGGATGCAATGATGCCGGTCATGGACGGCTTCGAGGCGGCCCGGCAGATCAAGGCCCTGGCCGGGGAAACCCTGGTGCCGATCATCTTCCTTACGTCGTTGTCCGAAAGCGAAGCCCTGGCCCGCTGCCTGGAGGTCGGCGGTGACGACTTTCTGGCAAAGCCCTACAACCAGGTGATTCTCGCTGCCAAGATCAAGGCGATGGATCGCTTGCGGCGCTTGCAGGACACCGTGCTGCAACAGCGTGACCAGATCGCCCGGCACCACGACTATCTGCTCAACGAGCAGCGCGTGGCCAAGGCCGTTTTCGACAAGGTGGCGCACTCCGGCTGCCTGAATGCCGCACCGAACATCCGTTATCTGCAATCGCCCTATGCGCTGTTCAATGGCGACCTGTTGCTGGCCGCGTTCACCCCGGCCGGAGACATGCACGTGCTGCTGGGCGACTTCACCGGCCACGGTTTGCCGGCGGCAGTGGGTGCCATGCCCCTGGCCGAAGTCTTCTACGGGATGACCGCCAAAGGCTACGGCCTGGCGGAAACCCTGCGCGAGATGAATGCCAAGCTCAAGCGCATCCTGCCGGTGGACATGTTCTGCTGTGCCACGTTGCTGTGCCTGAGTTTTCAGCGTCGTTCGGTGGAAGTCTGGAACGGCGGCATGCCGGACGGTTACCTGCATCGCGTTGCCAGTGGCGAGCGAACGCCTCTGCCGGCGCGGCACCTGCCGTTGGGGGTGCTGAGCCCGGAATCCTTCGATGAGCGTACCGAGGTGTTTCCCATGGCGCTCGGGGATCGGGTGTTTCTCCTGTCCGATGGGGTGATCGACACTTGCGATGCCAACGATCAGTTGTTTGGCGTGCAGCGATTGCAGCAGGTGTTTGCCGCCAATCGGCAGCCGGATGCGCTGTTCGAAGAGATCGAGCAGGCGCTGCGACAGTTTGGCGGAGAAGCGCGCGACGATGTCAGCATGGTCGAAATCAGCCTGCTGGAGCCGGCGCAGATCACGCCGCCGGCGTTGGTCTACTCCGACAGCGGCCAGTCCTGTCCGCTGGACTGGTCGGTGAGTTTCGAGTTTCGCGCCGCCACGCTCAAGCGTTTCAATCCCTTACCCTATCTATTGCAGTTGCTGCTTGAGGTGCATGGCCTTCGGGCTCAGAGCGGTGCGCTCTACAGTGTGCTGGCGGAGCTCTATTCCAATGCGCTGGAGCATGGCGTGCTGGGGCTGGATTCGAGCCTCAAGCGCGATGCATCGGGGTTTGCGCGGTATTATCAAGAGCGCAATACTCGGCTGGACGAGCTGCAGGACGGCTATGTACGGCTGCATTTGCAGGTGGCGCCAACAGACGACGGCGGTTGCCTGACGATTCACATCGAAGACAGCGGCAAGGGTTTCGATGTCGAGCGGATGATGGCAAGACCCGTGGATGACATCCGCCTGTCGGGACGTGGGGTCAGTCTGATCCGCCAGTTGGGGCGTAATGCCCGCTGGACCGACGATGGTCGAAGTGCACGCGTGGAGTTTATCTGGAAGGCTGCGGCATAATCCGCGCATTCTTGATCAAGGAGTGAGCAAGTGGACGACAAACATGTGGATCGCGGCGTGCTGAGTGCGTTGCAGGAAGTGATGGAAGAGGGTTATCCGGATCTGCTGGATATCTTTCTTGCGGATTCCGAAGAGCGCCTGAGCGTCCTGAGAACGGCTGACAGTGCCGCACTGCTCGTTGAAACCGCCCATAGCTTCAAAGGCAGCTGCAGCAATATGGGCGCAGTCAGGCTGACCGAGCTTTGCCATCAACTTGAGCAGCAGGCCAGAAGTTTGCCATGGGCCGGCGTTCAGGAACTGGTCGGCGAAATCGACCGCGAGTTCGCCGATATCCGGCCTCTGTACGAAGCTGAACGACAGCGTTGCACGGCGAAAATCTGAGCATATGCTTCATTTGGTCTCCTTCGAGTGAAACTGGCTCGACCTTTGCATTTAACTCATCCAACTGTACTTACGAGCCCCGTGCAGCGGAGACTGTTTCATGCCCGTTACCCCCAATATTCTGCTTCAGGCCTCCAGGCAGGCCAAGATTCAAGCGGCCTGCGCCAATCCTCCGGCGCTGACTGCTGAGCCCGGGGACAAGGCCGCAAGCTTCGCTCATGTCTACGCCAGCCAGGCCCAGAGCAAGCCCGATGCGTTGGCGGATGCCTCGGTCAAGCCGAGTCACGAAAAAAACTGCGATGTCGCCGGAAAAAAAGACGCCGGCGACGACAAACCTGCCGCCGAGGAACCGGTGGTTGCCGATGGCGGCAAATCCTTGCCTGCCGACACGTCGGTGCAGGCTGACGACAAGACTGTCGGCGATGAGGCGTCAGTTGCCGACCCGGCTCCAGTCGTCGATGCCGCACCGCTCGATCCGGCGCTTGATCCTTCATTGCAGCCGGTCCTTCCGCCAGTCGTGCCGGCACCGGTAGCACCCGCCGTGGCCGACACCGTGCAACCTGCCGTTGAAGCGCCAGTTGCCGCCGCGGCGACGGCTGCAATCGCTCCAGCGCTGGCCACTACCGACGGCGATTTCGACCCCTCGACCGATCCGCTCGACGCCTTGCCGGCGGTGCGCCTGGCGATGGAGCAGAGCGGTCACGTATCGGCTTCCAGCCAGACACAGCCCAAGGCTGCTCCGACACAGGCGCAAGCCCAGGCCGACGGTGAGCTGACACCGGCGCAAAACTTTGCCGCCGGCATGGCGACCCTGCTGGATGTTCAGGGCGACAAGAGCAGCACCGGTCAGGGCGACGACAAGGCTTTCAGCGGTTTGATCGATGACGGCCTGAAGGATCTCAAGTCCGCCAGCAGCGACACCCGTGTCGATGATTTCGCCAACCGTCTGGCAGCGCTGACCCAGGCGGCCACACCGAAGACAGCCAATGCCTTGCCGGTGAACCAGCCGATTGCCATGCACCAGAGCGGCTGGACCGAAGAGGTGGTGAACCGGGTCATGTACCTGTCCAGCGCCAATCTCAAGGCGGCGGACATCCAATTGCAGCCCGCTGAACTCGGGCGCCTGGACATTCGGGTGAGCATGGTTCCCGATCAACAGACCCAGGTCACGTTCATGAGTGCGCATCCGGGTGTCCGTGAGGCGCTGGATGGCCAGGTCCATCGCTTGCGCGACATGTTCGCGCAACAGGGCATGGGGCAGGTCGATGTCAACGTTTCGGACCAGTCCCGTGGTTCGCAGCAAGGGCAGGAACAAGCCCGGCAAAACCAGAGCGGGCGGACCAATGCCAGCGGCGGTCGCCTCGATTCAATGGACGACGACATTACCCCGAGCGTCGCTGAAGTGGCTGCCAATACCACCCGCGTGATCGGCTCCAGCGCGGTCGATTACTACGCCTGACCAAACGCCCCCCCCCTGTAGGAGCGAGCTTGCTCGCGATGATCGTTAACGATAACGCGTGCTTACTGGCTAAACGCGGCGCTCTTGAATTCTTCGCGAACAATCGAGCGTCGACCGGCTGCTCCTACATGGCATAACACTTGCTCTTGCCTTGCCGTGCGACTGTGAAAACCCGAATAGTGACGGATTATTGGCATGGCGAAGAGCGACGCAGCAGTAGTAAAAGACCCCGCAACCAAAGGCAAACTCAAGCTGATTATCGTGATCGTGGTGGCCCTGCTGCTGGCGATCGGTGTGTCCGTGGGGGCGACCTGGTACTTCATGCACAGCGCTCAGAGCAAGCCTGCTGCCGCCGTGGCAGAAAACGCTCCCGTCGGCAAACAGCCAGCGATTTTCGAGTCGATGGCGCCGGCCTTCGTGGCCAACTTCCTCCAGAACGGTCGCCAGCGCTACATGCAAGTGAGCATCACCATGCTCGCGCGCAACCAGGTGGATCTGGATGCCCTCAAGGTCCACATGCCGGTGATCCGCAATAACCTGGTCATGCTGTTCTCCGGGCAGGACTTCGCGACCCTCGCCTCGCCCGTCGGTCAGGAAATGCTGCGGCAGAAAGCCACCGCCAGTGTCCAGGAAGTGGCGCAGAAAGAGCTCGGCAAAGTGGTGATCGAACAGTTGCTTTTCACTAATTTCGTACTGCAGTAGGAACACGACATGGCCGTGCAGGACCTGCTGTCCCAGGATGAGATCGATGCGCTGTTGCATGGCGTCGACGATGGTCTGGTACAGACCGAAAACGCTGCCGAACCCGGCACCGTCAAAAGCTATGACCTGACCAGCCAGGATCGCATCGTCCGTGGACGCATGCCGACCCTGGAAATGATCAACGAGCGTTTTGCCCGCTATACCCGCATCAGCATGTTCAACATGCTGCGTCGCTCGGCGGACGTGGCGGTCGGCGGCGTGCAGGTGATGAAGTTCGGCGAATACGTGCATTCGCTGTACGTGCCGACCAGTCTCAACCTGGTCAAGATCAAACCTCTGCGCGGCACCGCGCTGTTCATCCTCGACGCCAAACTGGTGTTCAAGCTGGTGGACAACTTCTTCGGCGGCGACGGCCGGCACGCCAAGATCGAGGGGCGTGAATTCACCCCGACCGAACTGCGTGTGGTGCGCATGGTGCTGGAGCAGGCCTTTGTCGACTTGAAGGAAGCCTGGCAGGCGATCATGGAAGTCAACTTCGAGTACATCAACTCGGAAGTGAACCCGGCCATGGCCAACATCGTCGGCCCGAGCGAAGCCATTGTGGTGTCGACCTTCCACATCGAACTCGATGGCGGTGGCGGCGACCTGCACGTGACCATGCCGTACTCGATGATCGAGCCGGTGCGCGAAATGCTCGACGCCGGCTTCCAGTCGGACCTCGATGACCAGGACGAGCGCTGGGTCAACGCCCTGCGCCAGGACGTGCTGGACGTCGACGTGCCGATCGGGGCCACGGTGGCTCGTCGTCAGTTGCGCCTGCGCGACATCCTGCACATGCAGCCGGGGGATGTGATCCCGGTCGAGATGCCGGAAGAAATGATCATGCGCGCCAACGGCGTGCCGGCCTTCAAGGTCAAGATGGGCTCGCACAAGGGCAACCTGGCGTTGCAAGTGATCGAGCCGATCGAGCGCCGTTGACCGGCGCTCGTACCCATTCGCGATTAACCGAATTCTGAATTTTTGCTCGCCGAGGACACTGACAATATGAACACGCAGGACGATCAGGCACTGGCCGATGAATGGGCTGCGGCCCTGGAAGAAACCGGTGATGCCGGGCAGGCTGACATCGACGCTTTGCTGGCCGCCGATTCCGGCAGTTCCGCGTCTAACCGCTTGCCAATGGAAGAGTTCGGCAGCGTGCCGAAAAACCACGACCCGGTCAGCCTCGAAGGCCCGAACCTGGACGTGATCCTCGATATCCCGGTGTCGATTTCCATGGAGGTGGGCAGCACCGATATCAACATCCGCAACCTGCTGCAACTGAACCAGGGTTCGGTGATCGAGCTTGATCGCCTGGCCGGCGAGCCGCTGGACGTGCTGGTCAATGGCACGCTCATCGCCCACGGTGAAGTGGTGGTGGTCAACGAGAAGTTCGGCATCCGCCTGACGGACGTGATCAGCCCAAGCGAACGCATCAAGAAGCTGCGCTGAGTGAAAAAGGTTCTGGGGTTTGTGCTCGCAATGCCGTTCAGCGTGCTGGCGGCCGAGCCGGTTGCCACGGCGACCACCGCCGCTGCGCCGGCGGTGAGCAGTGGCGTGGCTGGGCAACTGACGCAACTGGTGTTCGGCTTGCTGCTGGTGCTGGGGTTGATCTTTCTCCTCGCCTGGTTGTTGCGTCGGGTCCAGCAGGCCGGTCCGGCCGGCAAGGGGCAGGTGATCGAGATTGTCGGATCCCGCGCGCTGGGGCCTCGCGACCGCCTGATGCTGGTGCAGGTCGGCAACGAGCAGATTCTGTTGGGCTTGAGCCCCGGCAACATTGCTGCGCTGCACGTTCTCAAGGAACCGGTGCAAGTGCCGAGTACCGAAAAGCCGACGCCGGAGTTTGCCCAGCGCCTGCTGGAGATGCTGGGTAAAGATCAGAAGGATAAAAAATAATGGGTGCGCTACGCATCGTCTTGATGCTGGCCCTGATGCTGGCCGCGCCGCTGGCATTTGGCGCCGATCCGCTGTCGATCCCGGCCATCACCCTGGGCACCAATGCGCAGGGTGCGCAGGAATACTCGGTCAGCCTGCAAATCCTGCTGATCATGACGGCGCTGAGTTTTATCCCGGCGTTTGTCATGCTGATGACCAGCTTCACCCGGATCATCATCGTGTTCTCGATCCTGCGCCAGGCCCTGGGCCTGCAGCAGACACCGTCGAACCAGATCCTCACCGGCATGGCGCTGTTCCTGACCCTGTTCATCATGGCGCCGGTGTTCGACCGGGTGAACCAGGACGCCTTGCAACCGTACCTGGCAGAAAAGCTGAGCGCCCAGGATGCGGTCGCCAAAGCCCAGGTGCCGATCAAGGACTTCATGCTCGCCCAGACCCGCTCCAGTGATCTGGAGTTGTTCATGCGCCTGTCCAAGCGCACTGACATCGCGACGCCGGATCAGGCGCCGTTGACCATCCTGGTGCCGGCCTTCGTGACCTCCGAGCTGAAAACGGCGTTCCAGATCGGCTTCATGATCTTCATTCCGTTCCTGATCATCGACCTGGTCGTGGCCAGTGTGTTGATGGCCATGGGTATGATGATGCTGTCGCCGCTGATCATTTCCCTGCCGTTCAAGATCATGTTGTTCGTGCTGGTGGATGGCTGGGCGCTGATCATCGGCACGCTGGCCAGCAGCTTCGGTGGTGTCTCGCCATGACGCCAGAAGTCGCGGTCGACATCTTTCGCGAAGCGCTGTGGCTGACCACCATGATGGTGGCGATCCTGGTGATTCCAAGTTTGCTTGTGGGCCTGCTGGTGGCGATGTTCCAGGCCGCCACCCAGATCAACGAACAGACCCTGAGCTTCCTGCCGCGCCTGCTGGTGATGCTGGTGACGCTGATCGTCGGCGGTCCATGGATGGTGCAGACTTTCATGGACTACATCCTGCAGTTGTACGGCAGCATTCCTCAGGTCATCGGCTAAACCATGTCACTGCTAGCGCTGACCGATACGCAGATCAGCACCTGG
Organism: Pseudomonas sp. GL_091; assembly: GCF_057837725.1. NCBI lineage: Bacteria > Pseudomonadati > Pseudomonadota > Gammaproteobacteria > Pseudomonadales > Pseudomonadaceae > Pseudomonas > Pseudomonas sp. GL_091. The sequence continues at coordinate 1,704,462 of NZ_CM174451.1, forward strand.
GTGGCGACGTTCATGCTGCCGCTGTTTCGCGTCGGCTCCTTGCTGATGGTCATGCCGGTGTTTGGCACGACCCTGCTGCCCCGGCGCATACGCCTGTATTTCGCCTTGGCCATTACCGTGGTCATCGCGCCGGGCCTGCCGCCGATGCCGCCGGTCAATCCCCTGGATTTGAGCGGGCTGTTGCTGATTGCCGAGCAAATCCTTATCGGCGCGGTGATGGGTTTTTCCTTACAGCTGTTCTTCCAGGCCTTTGTGGTCGCCGGGCAAATCGTCGCCATCCAGATGGGCATGGGCTTCGCTTCCATGATCGACCCGGCCAACGGTGTGTCGACGGCGGTGATCGGGCAGTTTTTCACCATGCTGGTGACGCTGCTGTTCCTGTCCATGAACGGTCATCTGGTGGTGTTCGAGATCCTCACCGAGAGTTTCACCACGTTGCCGGTCGGTGGTGGCCTGATGGTCAATCACTACTGGGAGCTGGCCGGCAAGCTCGGCTGGGTACTCGGTTCGGCGTTGTTGCTGGTGCTGCCGGCGATCACCGCATTGCTGGTGGTCAACATTGCGTTTGGCGTCATGACCCGGGCGGCGCCGCAACTCAATATTTTCTCGGTCGGCTTCCCGCTGATCCTGGTGCTTGGGCTGTTCATCGTCTGGGTCGGGCTGGCGGACATTCTCAACCAGTATCAACCGCTGGCCACCGAGGCCTTGCAGTTGTTACGCGAAATGGCGCGGGCGAGCTGAGTCATGGCCGAGAGCGAAAGCGGTCAGGACAAAACAGAAGACCCCACGGAGAAGCGCAAGCAGGACTCCCGTGAAAAGGGTGAGGTAGCCCGGTCCAAGGAACTCAACACCCTGGCGATCATGCTGGTCGGTGCCTCGGCGTTGTTGATTTTTGGCGGCGCCATGGCACAGGACATGATGGAGCTGATGCGCATCAACTTCTCGCTGCCGCGGGAAGTGATTCTGGATCAGCGCTCCATGGCCACCTACCTGATGCGCTCGGGGCAAATTGCCCTGTGGTCGATTCAGCCGGTGATGATCACGCTGGTGCTGGCCGCCATCATCGGTCCGATTTCCCTGGGTGGCTGGCTGTTCGCGGCGAGTTCCATGGCGCCCAAATTCAGCCGCTTGAATCCCGGTCCTGGCCTCAAGCGCATGTTCTCGACCAAGTCGCTGATCGAGCTGCTCAAGGCCCTGGCCAAGTTCATCATCATCCTGTTCGTGGCGCTGGCGGTACTGTCGTCGGACATCGATGACCTGCTGCGCATCGCCCATGAGCCCCTGGACATGGCGATCATTCACAGCCTGCAGGTGGTGGGCTGGAGTACCTTGTGGATGGCGTGCGGGCTGATCCTGATCGCTGTGGTGGATGTGCCGGTACAGCTCTGGGAAAGCCACAAGAAACTGCTGATGACCAAGCAGGAAGTGCGTGACGAGCATAAGGACCAGGAGGGGCGGCCGGAGGTCAAGCAGCGGATTCGACAGCTGCAACGCGAGATGTCCCAGCGGCGAATGATGGCCGCCATTCCCGAGGCCGATGTGGTCATCACCAACCCGACGCACTACGCCGTGGCCCTCAAGTACGATCCGGAAAAGGGTAATGCGCCGGTATTGCTGGCCAAGGGTAGCGACTTCCTGGCCCTGAAGATCCGCGAGATCGCGGCGGCCAACGAGATCCTGCTGCTGGAGTCGCCAGCGCTGGCGCGGTCGATCTACTACTCCACCGAACTTGAGCAGGAAATCCCCGGCGGGCTCTACCTGGCGGTCGCGCAGGTGCTGGCTTACGTTTATCAGATTCGACAGTACCGGGCGGGCAAGGGCAAGCGGCCGGATCCGCTCAAGGATGACCTGCCGATTCCGCCGGATTTGCGCCGCGATTCCTGATTTCGATATCGATCAGTGTGGGAGCGAGCCTGCTCGCGATAGCGCCTGCACAGGCACAATTTGTGTCGACTGACACGCCGTCATCGCGAGCAGGCTCGCTCCCACAGGGTTCGCAAAAAACTCTCGGTAACCCCTCTGTTTCTTGCCTCTGCAAAAGTTGGAAAGCTTCTTGCAGTAGCCGTTCTGCGCCTGCTTCGGGCGTCAAAAGTTTGCTTTAAAGGAACGGGGAAAACCGGTGGATCGCTCTCAGTTAATCAACAGTGCCCGCAGCAACATTGCCGACCTCAGTCGGGGCAATCTGGGCGTGCCGCTGTTGTTGCTGGTCATGCTGGCGATGATGATGTTGCCGGTGCCGCCGTTCCTGCTGGACGTGTTCTTCACCTTCAACATTGCCCTGTCCATCGTCGTGCTGCTGGTGTGCGTCTACGCCTTGCGCCCGCTGGATTTCGCGGTGTTCCCGACCATTCTGCTGGTGGCGACCCTGTTGCGCCTGGCGTTGAACGTGGCTTCCACGCGGGTGGTGATGCTCCACGGCCAGGACGGTCATGCCGCCGCCGGCAAGGTGATCCAGGCCTTCGGCGAGGTGGTGATCGGCGGTAACTACGTGGTCGGTATCGTGGTCTTCGCGATCTTGATGATCATCAACTTCGTCGTGGTGACCAAGGGTGCAGGGCGGATTTCCGAGGTGAGCGCGCGTTTCACCCTCGATGCGATGCCCGGCAAGCAAATGGCGATCGACGCCGACCTCAACGCCGGCCTGATCGATCAGGCCCAGGCCAAGGCCCGTCGTTCGGAAGTGGCCCAGGAAGCCGAGTTCTACGGTTCCATGGACGGTGCCAGCAAATTCGTCCGCGGTGACGCCATCGCCGGCCTGCTGATCCTGTTCATCAACCTGATCGGTGGTATGGCAGTCGGTATCTTCCAGCACAACATGAACTTCGCCGACGCCGGCAAGGTGTATGCGCTGTTGACCATCGGTGACGGATTGGTGGCGCAATTGCCATCACTGTTGTTATCGACAGCCGCCGCGATCATGGTGACCCGTGCTTCCGGTTCGGAAGACATGGGCAAGCAAATCAATCGCCAGATGTTCGCCTCGCCCAAGGCGTTGGCGGTGGCGGCAGGCTTGATGGCGGTCATGGGCCTGGTGCCCGGCATGCCGCATTTTTCGTTCCTGAGCATGGCGGCCCTGGCGGCCGGTGGCGCTTACCTGTTCTGGAAAAAGCAGAACGTCGCCAAGGTTCAGGCCCTGCAAGAGGTCAAGCGCCAGCAGGAGTTGCTGCCGTCGCCGGCCCGCGCCCAGGAAACCAAGGAGCTTGGCTGGGATGACGTGACGCCCATCGACATGATCGGCCTGGAAGTGGGTTATCGCCTGATTCCGTTGGTGGACCGCAACCAGGGCGGCCAGTTGCTGGCGCGGATCAAGGGGGTGCGCAAGAAGCTGTCCCAGGATCTGGGCTTCCTGATGCCCACGGTGCATATCCGCGACAACCTCGACCTGGCGCCCAGTGCCTACCGACTGACCCTCATGGGGGTAATCCTGGCCGAAGCAGAGATTTACCCGGATCGCGAGCTGGCGATCAACCCGGGGCAGGTCTACGGCACGCTCAACGGCATTACCGCCAAAGATCCGGCTTTCGGCCTGGAGGCGGTCTGGATCGAAATCAGCCAGCGCGCCCAAGCGCAATCCCTCGGTTATACGGTGGTCGATGCCAGTACAGTAGTGGCCACCCACCTGAACCAGATACTTTACAAGCATTCCAGTGAACTGATCGGTCACGAAGAAGTGCAGCAGCTCATGCAATTGCTGGGCAAAAGCTCGCCGAAACTGGCCGAGGAGCTGGTGCCGGGCGTGGTTTCGCTGTCGCAGCTGCTCAAGGTGCTGCAGGCGCTGTTGGCCGAACAAGTGCCGGTGCGCGACATCCGCAGCATTGCCGAGGCCATCGCCAACAATGCCGCCAAGAGTCAAGATACCGCCGCGCTGGTGGCTGCCGTGCGGGTTGGCGTATCCCGTGCAATCGTCCAAAGCATTGTAGGCACTGAGTCGGAGCTGCCAGTCATCACGCTGGAGCCAAGGTTGGAACAGATATTGCTCAATAGTCTGCAAAAGGCCGGGCAAGGCTCGGAAGAGGGCGTTCTGCTGGAGCCAAGCATGGCTGAGAAGCTGCAACGTTCGTTGATCGACGCGGCGCAGCGCCAGGAGATGCAAGGTCAGCCGGTGATTCTGCTGGTGGCAGGTCCGGTTCGCGCGATGCTCTCGCGATTCGGTCGGCTCGCAGTCCCGGGTTTGCACGTGTTGGCTTACCAGGAAATCCCTGACAACAAGCAAGTGACCATCGTTGCGACAGTAGGGCCCAACGGCTGAGGTAGTGGTTTATGCAAGTTAAGCGTTTTTTCGCCGCCGATATGCGTCAGGCCATGAAGCTGGTTCGCGATGAGCTGGGCGCTGATGCCGCCATCATTGGCAACCGCCGGATCGCAGGAGGTGTCGAACTGACGGCTGCACTGGATTACAAGTTGTCGGCGCTGGCACCGCGGGTTCCGAACATGGAACTCGAAGACGAGCTGCGCAAGACTCAGTCGCGGATCGTCACCGCCCAGGCCGAATTGAGCCTGCGTGGCGACGGCGAGAGCGACAATGCGACCAATCGCCAGTTGTTCGCAGGCTTGCCGCTCACCGCAGCCGAGCCGTTGATCGAGCCAACCTACGCCGAACCCCGTCGCCCCGCACCGGCCGCTGCACCAGCCTCCACTGGCGTGGACCCGCGCGCGTTCGACTCGATGCGTTTCGAGCTCAACAGCCTGCGCGAACTCATGGAAGTACAGCTGGGCTCGCTGGCCTGGAATCAGCTGCAGGGCAGCCGTCCGGACCAGGCCAACCTCTGGCGTCGCCTGCAACGCATCGGCCTGTCCGGCCCGCTGTCGCGCGACCTTTTGGCGATGATCACCGATATCGAAGAGCCTCGTCAGGCCTGGCGCATGTTGCTGGCGCACCTGGCGCGCATGATCGTGACACCGGAAATTGAGCCTCTGGAAGAAGGCGGCGTGATTGCCATGGTCGGCCCGGCCGGCATGGGCAAGACCACCACCCTGGCCAAGCTGGCCGCCCGTTACGTGCTCAAGTACGGCGCGCAGAACATAGCGCTGGTGAGCATGGACAGCTTCCGCATTGGTGCCCAGGAGCAGCTCAAGACCCTGGGGCGCATTCTCAACGTGCCGGTGACCCACGTCGATCCGGGCCAGTCCCTGGTGCAGGCGCTGGAGCCCTTGCTGCGCAAGCGCGTGGTGCTGATCGATACCGCCGGCCTGCAGGCCAGCGACCCGGCCCTGCGCATGCAGCTCGAAAGCCTGGCCGGTCGAGGCATCCGCTCGAAAAATTATCTGGTCCTGGCAACCACCAGCCAGAAACAGGTTCTAACCGCCGCTTATCACAGTTACAAGCGTTGCGGGCTCGCGGGCTGCATCCTGACTAAACTGGATGAAACGGCTAGTCTGGGCGAGGTGCTGAGCTTGGCCATCAGTCATGAGTTACCCGTGGCCTACCTGACCGATGGCCCGCGGATTCCGGATGATCTCCATCTGCCGCGCCGTCATCAGTTGGTCAGTCGCGCCGTCAGCGTGCAAATGCAGGAAGAACCCAGCGAAGAAGCCATGGCTGACATGTTCGCTGATATTTACCACAGCCAAACCAAGCAGGTTGGCTAAGGTAGTAATGAACAGTTTTTGTACCTACATCGATGGTCTGCCATGCATTGTTCCGTTTGTGAACGCGCAGCCAGTAATGTGGCCTCCGTCTATGCAAGACAAGGTAAAGAAATAACATGGGCAGCATGCATCCCGTACAGGTGATCGCGGTGACCGGCGGCAAAGGTGGCGTCGGGAAAACTAATGTGTCAGTGAACTTGTCCCTGGCTCTGGCTGAGCTTGGCCGGCGCGTCATGCTGTTGGACGCCGACCTGGGACTGGCGAACGTCGACGTTCTGCTGGGCCTGACACCCAAACGTACCTTGGCCGACGTGATCGAGGGCCGCTGCGAACTGCGCGATGTACTGCTGCAGGGACCCGGCGGTATCCGTATCGTTCCGGCCGCATCCGGCACTCAGAGCATGGTGCATCTGAGCCCCGCGCAACACGCCGGCCTGATCCAGGCCTTCAGCGATATCGGCGACAACCTCGACGTATTGGTGATCGACACAGCTGCGGGCATTGGTGACTCGGTAGTCAGTTTCGTTCGCGCAGCCCAGGAAGTGCTGCTGGTGGTGTGCGACGAGCCGACCTCGATCACTGACGCCTACGCATTGATCAAACTGCTTAATCGTGACTACGGCATGAACCGCTTCCGCGTCCTGGCCAACATGGCCCAGAGTCCGCAGGAAGGGCGCAACCTGTTCGCCAAGTTGACCAAGGTCACGGATCGCTTCCTCGACGTCGCCCTGCAATACGTCGGCGCGGTGCCCTACGACGAAAGCGTGCGCAAGGCGGTGCAGAAGCAGCGCGCCGTCTACGAGGCCTTCCCGCGTTCCAAGTGCTCGCTGGCATTCAAGGCGATCGCACAGAAGGTCGATACCTGGCCGCTGCCTGCCAACCCGCGCGGGCACCTGGAATTTTTCGTCGAGCGCCTCGTGCAGCAGACAGCAGGACCGGTTCTATGACGGCAAGCGGTTACAACCTCTACAAAACATCGGCGCGTGATGCGCAGTACGAGCTGATCGAGCGTTACGCGCCGCTGGTTAAACGCATTGCCTACCACTTGTTGGCGCGCCTGCCGGCCAGTGTCCAGGTCGAAGACCTGATCCAGGCCGGGATGATCGGCCTGCTTGAAGTGTCGACCAAATATGACGCCAGCAAAGGCGCCAGTTTCGAGACGTACGCGGGCATTCGAATCCGCGGCGCCATGCTCGATGAAGTGCGTAAGGGGGACTGGGCGCCACGTTCGGTTCACCGCAATACACGCATGGTCAGCGACGCCATTCGCTCGATTGAAGCGAAAACCGGTCGTGATGCTAAAGATCACGAAGTTGCGGCCGAACTCCAATTGAGTCTCGACGATTACTACGGGATTTTGAACGACACCCTGGGCAGCCGGCTGTTCAGTTTCGACGATCTGTTGCAGGACGGCGAACACGAAGGGCTGCACGAGGATGGCGCGAGTGCTCATATCGAGCCGTCACGCGACCTGGAAGATGAACGCTTCCAGGCTGCGCTGGCAGATGCGATTGCCAATTTGCCGGAGCGTGAGCGACTGGTGTTGGCGCTGTACTACGACGAAGAGTTGAACCTCAAGGAAATCGGTGAGGTCCTTGGGGTCAGCGAATCTCGGGTCAGCCAGTTACACAGCCAGTGCGCAGCCCGTTTGCGGGGGCGTTTGGGGGAGTGGCGAGCGCGCTGAAGGCAGTGTGGGGGACACTGCGAACGAGGCCGGTGTGGTGTTGAACTGCGCCGGTCGCGATCTGTTGTGCTCCAGACAGTCATCGAGTGCTTTGCCGGATTGATTGAAATGGCGCGTCCAGGTGCTGGGCGCGTTTAAGACTGCTTGGAGGTCGAATTGGACAAGAACATGAAAATCCTCATCGTTGATGACTTCTCAACGATGCGGCGGATCATCAAGAACCTGCTGCGTGACCTTGGGTTCACCAACACCGTCGAGGCCGACGATGGCACTACCGCCATTCCGGTACTCAACAGCGGAAGCATCGACTTTCTGGTAACGGACTGGAACATGCCTGGCATGACCGGTATCGATCTGCTGCGCCACGTGCGTGCCGATGAAAAGCTCAAGCACCTGCCGGTGCTGATGGTGACCGCTGAAGCCAAGCGTGAGCAGATCATCGAAGCGGCCCAGGCCGGCGTTAACGGCTATGTGGTCAAACCCTTCACGGCCCAGGCGTTGAAAGAAAAAATCGAGAAGATTTTCGAACGCATCGGTTGATGAGTGCGCCATGGGGGAGCTATGGGCAATAACGAAACTTCATTGGGCGATTTTGAGTCGACCCTGAAAAAACACGCCGTCGAATTGGTCGCGAGCCTTGAAAAAGGCAAGTTCGGCGACGCGGTGCAATTGATCCATGAGCTCAACCAGACCCGTGACCGCGGCTTGTATCAGGAAGTGGGCAAGCTCACTCGCGAACTGCATAGCGCGATCGTCAATTTCCAGATTGACCCGCACATGCCGCAAGCCGAAGAAGTGTCGCAGATCACCGACGCCACCGAGCGTCTGGGGTATGTGGTCAAGCTGACCGAGGCTGCGGCCAACCGCACCATGGATCTGGTGGAAAGTGCCACGCCGCTGGTCAATGGCCTGGCGGATGAAGCCAAGGTCTTGAGCGCGGACTGGGGGCGCTTCATGCGTCGCGAAGTCGGCGCGCAAGAGTTTCGTGAACTGGCCCGGCGGGTCGACGGGTTCCTGGCGCGCAGCGGCACGGACAATCGCGCGGTGTCGGGCAACCTCAACGACATCCTGCTCGCCCAGGATTACCAGGACCTCACAGGCCAGGTGATCAAGCGTGTGACCCAGTTGGTCACCGAAGTTGAAAGCAACCTGCTCAAGCTCGTGCTGATGGCCAGTCAGGTGGACCGCTTTGCGGGCATCGAACATGACCGCGAAGCGATGCTTGCTGAAAAAGATCCACAAAAACATCTCTCTCAGGGTGAAGGTCCGCAGATTCATGCCGATAAAAGAGAAGACGTTGTGTCCGGTCAGGACGATGTGGACGATTTGCTATCCAGCCTTGGATTTTAGGTAGACCTGTTAGGAGCACCCCCTTAATGAGCTTCGGCGCCGATGAAGAGATCCTTCAGGATTTCCTGGTTGAGGCCGGCGAGATTCTAGAGCAACTGTCCGAGCAACTGGTCGAGCTGGAAAGCCGTCCGGATGATGCGGATCTGCTCAATGCAATTTTTCGCGGTTTTCACACTGTAAAAGGGGGCGCCGGCTTCCTCCAGCTCAACGAGCTGGTGGAGTGCTGCCACATCGCCGAGAACGTGTTCGACATCCTGCGCAAGGGTGAACGTCGCGTCGACTCGGAACTGATGGACGTGGTTCTCGAAGCGCTGGACGCGGTGAACAGCATGTTCAGCGAAGTCCGCGAACGCCGCCCGATCACGGCTGCGACACCTCAATTGCTTGCGGCGCTGGCCCGCCTGGCCGAGCCGCAATCGGCTGACGAGGTGGTATCCGCGCCCGTCGCTGCTGTGGTTCAAACGCCTGTGGCTGAAGCCGAATCGGGCGACATCACCGACAATGAATTCGAACAACTGCTGGACTCGCTGAACGCCGTCAAGGCGCAGGCCGAGGCCCCGGCGGCTGCTCCAGCGCCTGCCAGCAATGCCGCTGCCAGCGACGAAATCACCGATGCCGAGTTCGAGTCGTTGCTCGATCAACTGCATGGTAAAGGCCAGTTCGCCGTTGTCGCAGTGGTCCCTACGCCGGCTGCGCCAGAAGCACCGAAAGCGGCCGGCGACAGCTCCGATATTACTGACGACGAATTCGAAGCACTGCTCGACCAACTGCACGGCAAGGGTAACTTTGCTGTCGATGCGCTCGAGTCGGCCATTGCTTCTGTGCCAGCACCTGCCGCGCCAGCCGCCGCAGCGGTCGGCAGCGATCTGATCACCGATCACGAATTTGAATCGCTGCTCGATGAGTTGCACGGCAAAGGCAGGTTCAGCGAAGTCGGCAAGGCGACGGTCGCCAGCGGATCGAACACGTCCGTTGCCGCGCCGGCCGCGAAGGCTGCGGCGCCGAAACCAGTGACCAAGGCACCCGAACCAAAAGCTGAAACGCCGGCTGCTGCCGCTGCACCTGCTGCTGCGCGTGCCCCGGCCGCGCCACCGGCGGAAAAACCGGCGAGCGAAGCCGAGACCACCGTGCGCGTCGATACCGCGCGTCTCGACGAGATCATGAACATGGTCGGCGAGTTGGTGCTGGTGCGTAACCGCCTGGTCCGCCTCGGCCTCAACAGCGGCGACGAAGCCATGTCCAAGGCTGTGTCGAACCTCGACGTGGTCACCGCCGACCTGCAAACCGCGGTCATGAAGACCCGGATGCAACCGATCAAGAAAGTCTTCGGGCGCTTCCCGCGCCTGGTTCGCGACCTGGCTCGCCAGCTCAAGAAAGAGATCAACCTGGAACTGGTCGGCGAAGAAACCGACCTCGACAAGAACCTCGTCGAGGCCCTGGCCGATCCGCTGGTCCACTTGGTGCGCAACGCGGTCGACCACGGTATCGAGTCACCGGAAGAACGCGAAGCCTCGGGCAAGGCCCGGGGCGGCAAGGTGATTCTTGCAGCCGAGCAGGAAGGCGACCACATCCTGCTGTCGATCTCCGATGACGGCAAAGGCATGGACCCGAACGTCCTGCGATCCATCGCGGTTAAACGCGGTGTGATGGACAAGGATGCGGCGGACCGTTTGAGCGACACCGAATGCTACAACCTGATCTTCGCCCCGGGTTTCTCGACCAAGACCGAGATATCCGACGTATCGGGTCGCGGCGTGGGCATGGACGTGGTGAAAACCAAGATTTCCCAGCTCAACGGTTCGATCAACATCTACTCGGCCAAGGGCCAGGGTTCGAAGATCGTCATCAAGGTCCCGCTGACCCTGGCGATCATGCCGACGCTGATGGTCATGCTCGGCAACCAGGCCTTTGCGTTCCCGCTGGTGAACGTCAACGAGATCTTCCACCTCGACCTGTCGACCACCAACGTCGTGGACGGTCAGGAAGTGGTGATCGTGCGGGACAAGGCACTGCCATTGTTCTATCTCAAACGCTGGCTGGTCAGCTCCGCCGCTCACGAAGAGCAGCGCGAGGGCCATGTGGTGATCCTTTCGGTGGGCACGCAGCGGATCGGCTTTGTCGTCGATCAACTGGTGGGTCAGGAAGAAGTGGTCATCAAGCCATTGGGCAAAATGCTCCAGGGAACGCCGGGCATGTCCGGCGCCACCATCACCGGTGACGGCCGCATTGCGCTGATTCTCGATGTTCCGAGCATGCTCAAGCGTTACGCCACACGGCGTATTTGATTCTGGTGGAGCGGGGCGCCTGGCCTCGCTCCATCTAATGGAGTGTTTATGGCAGTCAAAGTCCTGGTGGTGGACGATTCGGGGTTTTTCCGCCGCCGCGTCTCGGAAATTCTTTCAGCGGATTCGAATATCCAGGTCGTCGGCACGGCGACCAACGGCAAAGAGGCGATCGATCAGGCACTGGCCCTCAAGCCCGACGTGATCACCATGGACTACGAGATGCCGATGATGGACGGCATCACCGCCGTGCGGCACATCATGCAACGCTGCCCGACCCCGGTCCTGATGTTCTCCTCGCTGACCCACGAAGGCGCCCGGGTCACCCTCGATGCGCTGGATGCCGGCGCGGTGGACTTCCTGCCGAAGAATTTCGAAGACATCTCGCGCAACCCCGAGAAGGTCAAGCAACTGCTGTGCGAGAAGATCCTGAGCATTGCGCGCAGCAATCGTCGTGTCAGTGCCTACAGCGCTCCGGCCCCTGTGGCCGCACCCGCTCCAACACCTGCGCCTTCGAGTGTCGGCAGTTACGGCAGCAGCGCGCCCGTGCGTCCGGCACCGGCACCGATCCCTGTGCGTACGCATGCGGCCACCGCGTCGTCGCCCGCGCCGAAACGCAAAGCCTACAAACTGGTGGCCATTGGTACGTCCACCGGCGGCCCGGTTGCCCTGCAGCGGGTGTTGACCCAATTGCCGGCCAACTTCCCGGCCCCGCTCGTGCTGGTTCAACACATGCCGGCCGCCTTCACCAAGGCCTTCGCTGAGCGCCTGGACAAGCTGTGCCGCATCAGCGTCAAGGAAGCTGAGGATGGCGACATCCTGCGTCCGGGCCTGGCGCTGCTGGCGCCGGGTGGCAAGCAGATGATGATCGACGGCCGCGGTGCGGTGAAAATCCTCCCGGGTGACGAGCGCCTGAATTACAAGCCGTGCGTGGACATCACCTTCGGTTCGGCAGCCAAGTCCTACGGCGACAAGGTTCTGGCGGTGGTCCTGACCGGCATGGGCGCCGACGGCCGTGAAGGCGCGCGCCTGCTCAAGCAGGGCGGCAGTTCGATCTGGGCACAGGACGAAGCCAGTTGCGTGATCTACGGCATGCCGATGGCCATCGTCAAAGCCGAGCTCGCCGATGCGGTGTATAGCCTCGACGACATTGGCAAGCACCTGGTCGAGGCCTGTATCTGATGGATGTTCTAAGCCTGATCGGCATCATCATGGCCTTCGTCGCCATCATCGGCGGCAACTACCTCGAAGGCGGTCATCTCGGCGCCCTGGCCAACGGCCCGGCAGCGCTGATCGTGCTCGGCGGCACCATTGGCGCCGCTCTACTGCAATCGCCGATGAGTGCCTTCAAACGCGCCATGCAGATCCTCGCCTGGATCCTGTTTCCGCCCCGTGTCGACCTGGCCGGTGGCATCGATCGCGTGGTGAACTGGAGCCTGACCGCCCGCAAGGAAGGTCTGCTGGGCCTTGAAGGTATCGCCGACGCCGAACCCGACAACTACGCGCGCAAAGGCCTGCAACTGCTGGTTGACGGCGCTGAGCCGGAAGCGATTCGCAGCATTCTGGAAGTGGATTTCTACACCCAGGAAAGCCGCGATGTCGAAGCTTCGAAGGTCTTCGAAAGCATGGGCGGTTACGCGCCGACCATCGGCATCATCGGTGCGGTGATGGGCCTGATTCACGTCATGGGCAACCTGGGCGATCCGTCGCAACTGGGTAACGGCATCGCCGTGGCCTTCGTCGCCACCATCTACGGCGTGGCCAGTGCCAACCTGGTGTTGCTGCCGATTGCCGCCAAACTCAAATCCATCGCGTTGCGCCAGTCGCGTTATCGCGAAATGCTGCTGGAAGGGCTGCTGTCGATCGCTGAAGGTGAAAACCCTCGCTCCATTGAATTGAAGCTTCAGGGTTTCATGGATTAAGGGAATAAGCTCATGGCTCGCCGTCGCCAGCATGAAGAACACGTCAATCACGAACGCTGGCTGGTGTCCTACGCGGACTTCATCACCTTGCTGTTCGCCTTTTTCGTGGTGATGTACTCGATCTCTTCGATCAACGAAGGCAAGTACAAGGTCATTTCCGAAGCGTTGATCGGGGTCTTCACCGATTCCGATCGTTCGCTCAAGCCGATCCCCATCGGCGACGAGAGGCCAAAGACCGTGACTCCGGCCAAGCCGCTGGTCAAGGACAGTGACCAGGTCGATGCCGGTGTCGCCGGCGCCAGCGATCCACTCAAAAGCATCGCCGACGACATCAGTGCGGCGTTCGGTGACCTGATCAGCTCCAACCAGATGACCGTGCGCGGCAATGAGTTGTGGGTCGAGATCGAGCTCAATTCCAGCCTGTTGTTCGGCAGCGGCGACGCCATGCCCAGCGACATCGCGTTCAACATCATCGACAAGGTCGCGGCGATCCTGAAGCCGTTCGACAACCCGATTCATGTCGAAGGTTTCACCGACGATCAACCGATCCGCACCGCGCAGTACCCGACCAACTGGGAGCTGTCTTCGGCCCGCTCGGCCAGCATCGTGCGCATGCTGGCGATGCAAGGGGTGAACCCCGGTCGCCTGGCTTCGGTGGGCTATGGCGAGTTTCAGCCGGTGGCCAACAACGCTACCGCTGAAGGCCGCGCACGCAACCGTCGCGTGGTGCTGGTGGTGTCGCGCAACCTCGATGTTCGCCGCAGCCTGACCGGCACCGGAACCGCCCATGCGCAACCGGATGCCGCATTGAAGCGTGCTGGCACACAAACTGCACCGACCCCGGTCAAGTCGCCGGTACGAGAGAGCGCCGTCAATTCTCCGTCACCCGCATTAACACGTTGAGCTATTTCTCGGTCGATCCATTCGGCCGGGAGGAACAATCCGAATGAGAGTCTGGGCAGTCGCCAATCAAAAGGGTGGTGTCGGTAAAACCACTTCCTCCATCGCTTTAGCCGGTTTACTGGCGGAGGCGGGCAAGCGCGTGGTCGTAGTCGATCTCGACCCCCACGGCTCGATGACCAGTTACTTCGGCTACGATCCCGACGCCCTGGAGCACAGCAGCTACGACCTGTTCCTGCACAAGGGCAGCGTGCCGCAAGGCCTGCCGGGTCAACTGCTGCTGTCGACCAGTGACGAACGCATCTCCCTGTTGCCCTCCAGCACCGCACTGGCCACCCTTGAGCGCCAGTCGCCGGGGCAGAGCGGCTTGGGCCTGGTGATTGCCAAGAGCCTGGCGCAACTGTGGCAGGACTTCGATTACGCCGTGATCGACAGCCCGCCATTGCTCGGCGTGCTGATGGTCAATGCCTTGGCGGCGAGCCAGCAACTGGTGATCCCGGTGCAGACCGAACACCTGGCGGTCAAGGGCCTGGAGCGCATGGTCAACACCCTGGCGATGATCAACCGCTCGCGCAAACAGGCGTTGCCCTTCACCATCGTGCCGACCCTGTTTGACCGACGCACCCAGGCATCCCTCGGAACGTTGCGCGTGCTGCGCGACAAGTTTCCCGAGGAAATCTGGCAGGGCTATATCCCGGTGGACACGCGCCTGCGCGATGCCAGCCGTGCCGGTCTGACGCCTTCGCAATTCGACGGCAAGAGCCGTGGCGTTCTGGCTTATCGCGCGTTGCTCAAGCATCTGCTGGCGGCGCAACTTGTTGCGCAGGTGGCGTGACATGACCCCGATCCCTGTAGGAGCGAGCATGCTCGCGATGGTCGTCAACGATGACGCGGGAAACCTGACACCCCGTGGTGCGCTCAGGTTCATCGCGAGCATGCTCGCTCCTACAGGTGTGTGCGCATGAACCGCCCATTGAAGACCACCTCGCGCCCGCAATTGGCCTTGCAGTCCTACCTGGACAGCCTGCTGCAGGAAGTGACTGAAGAGTTGACGCTGCCCGTAGAGGCAGTGGCCGAGGAGATCGCCGTCGAAACCGTGCTGGACGAGTTCCAGGCTGCCGTGCTCGAAGAGCAGACCCGGGATGCGCAGAAAACCGCGCCTATGGTTTCGCCAGTAGCACCGGTGGCCAAGGCGCCGGTTGCTGTGGTCGAAGCGCCGGAACCCGTTCTGGCACCGGTATCGACCCTTGCGCCGCTGTTGCAAACCCTGAGCGCGCCAGTCATTGAAAAGCCTGTGGCGCTAGAGACTCCGGTCATCGAGGAGCCTCAGACGCTGGTGCCTCCCGTCGTCGAAGTGCATCTGCCACCGAGCAACACGCCGCCTCCGGTTGAGTCCGACGGTCGTCCGTCCTGGGCTGCCGAACCCTTCGAATGCCTGCTGTTCGATGTCGCCGGTTTGACCCTGGCGGTGCCGCTGGTATGCCTGGGCTCGATTTATTCCCTGGCCGGTCACGAGCTGACGCCGTTGTTCGGCCAGCCGGAATGGTTCCTGGGGATCCTGCCGAGCCAGGCCGGCAACCTCAAGGTGCTCGATACCGCGCGTTGGGTCATGCCCGACCGTTACCGCGACGATTTCAAGCAGGGCCTGCAATACGTGATTTCGGTGCAGGGCTACGAGTGGGGGCTGGCGGTGCATCAGGTCAGCCGTTCGTTGCGCCTGGACCCGAATGAAATCAAATGGAGAAGTCACCGAGGCCAGCGGCCATGGCTCGCCGGCACGGTGATTGAACACATGTGCGCCTTGCTCGATGTCGCCTCGTTGGCCGAGTTGATCGCCAGCGGCGGAGCCAAGCACATGTCTGGCGGCAAGCCGGGCCACAAACCGACATCAGTCAAATAAACAAAACAGGCGACGTCACTCTGATGATGTTGCACGGAACACACACCGCCAGGGCGGTTTCTTGAGGGGTCAGGGTATGAATGACAAGGCAACGGCGGCAAAAGGTTCCGAAGATCCGATCCTGCAATGGGTCACCTTCAAGCTGGACAACGAGACCTACGGCATCAACGTGATGCGCGTCCAGGAAGTCCTGCGTTACACCGAAATCGCCCCGGTCCCGGGTGCCCCGAGCTACGTGCTGGGCATCATCAACCTGCGCGGCAACGTCGTCACCGTGATCGACACCCGCCAGCGCTTCGGCCTGATGAATGCCGAGATCAGCGACAACACCCGTATCGTCATCATCGAAGCCGACAAGCAGGTTGTCGGGATCATGGTCGACAGCGTGGCCGAAGTGGTTTACCTGCGTCAGTCGGAAATCGAAACCGCGCCGAACGTGGGTAACGAAGAGTCCGCCAAGTTCATTCAAGGCGTGTGCAACAAGAACAACGAATTGCTCATCCTGGTCGAGCTCGACAAGATGATGAGCGAAGAAGAATGGTCGGAACTGGAGAGTATCTGATTGATTCTCGAGGTTGCGGTCATTGTCCTGTTCCTGTTTTGGGCAGGCACGCTGGCGATGTTCCTGGCGTACATTCGCGGTCAAAAACAGATCGCCGCGCAACAGGCCAAGGGAGATGCGCAGCGTGATCAGCGCATCAAGGACCTGGCCAAGCGCGTCGACGACTACCAGAACGGCAATGTGCGCATGGGCGAAGACCTGCACGAGCTGCGGGCGATCGTTGCGCCGTTGCCGGACAAACTCACCCAGCTGGAACAGCGTGATCCTTCAAGCCTGTCGTTTGCTCAGGCGGCGCGACTGGTCGGAATGGGCGCCAGCGTCAACGAACTGACCCAGTCCTGCGGCTTGACCCAGGCTGAGGCGGAGCTGATGAGTAAGCTTCACAAGAACTGAGTGTTGCTATCCGGCTGAAATCGCTTTCGTCGGAACGCCGCCCGGAGCAAGCCCGCTCCCACACTGGATCAATGTCGTACACAAAATTTGTGTTCACAGAAGACCAAATGTGGGAGCGGGCTTGCTCGCGAAGGCGTCCTTGAATGCGCAGCAATCTTCCCCGCGATCCGACTCATTCCTCTCTATCCTCAGACAGGGATTACGCTGTCGTAGTCTCCTGCCTATAGCATTCTCAGATCCCACCGTCTTGTGATCGCAACCAGCGATCAGTAGTTTGATCTGCTCAAACATACACAGTGCCAGGAAGGCTTATGATCGACATTTTGCGTGGTACACCGCTGTGGGTTTATGCGGTGTTTTTTATTCTGAGTTACTACGGCGTCATCGCCTGTTTCAGGAGCCACGTATCGAAAAGGTCATTGCAGATATCACCCGTGATATTCGTGGCTTTGTCCCTCGCATCGCTCAATCCCTCCCAGGAAATTGCAATCCAGCTTTCAGTCTATGCATTGGGATTGCTGGCGGGGTGGTTGCTGGCACTGCGTTTTTTCTCGTACAACAATGTGCAGTGCGAGGGGCAACATCTGGTTCTACCCGGTACGATCAAGGTACTGATTGTGTATTGGGGCTTTTTTGCCTGGCGTTATTACGAAGGTTACCAGGCGGCCATGTACCCGGAACTGGCCAATGAAATGTCGGCGGTTGCAGGGGCGGCGCTGGGGGCAGGGCTCATCAATGGTTTGATTGTTGGTCGCAGTTTCAAGCTATTGCGTTTCGTAGGAGCTGGCTTGCCAGCGAAGGCGGCTAAATGATCGGTGCAATATTCAAGTTCGCATTCGCCGGCAAACCGGCTCCTACATAACGGGTTCGTAAGCTCAATAATCATCCCCGCGCTCGGTGATGTCCTTCTCGACCATCAGCGTATCCGGATCCTGCCCCGCCGGAAACTTCCCCTTCAAACTCCATGCAAACGCAATGATCTCGGCAATCGTCAGATAGAGTTCCTGCGGAATGCTGTCCCCCAGCTCCATCCTCGCCAGCAGCCTCACCAGTTCGGCGTTTTCGTAGATCGGCACTTCGCAGTCGCGGGCAATCCGCAGGATTTCTTCCGCCAGCGCTTCGTCGCCCTTGGCGGTGAGGGTGGGGGCGTGGGTGCCGTCGTATTTGAGGGCGATGGCCTGGCGTGGGGCGTTGGGGTTTTTCATGCGGTTTCGTCGACCCAGCGTTGTTCGAGGCGAGTTTGCGGGCCTTGGGGTGGTGTGCCGAGGTGGCAATCGAGGTCGCCGACGTTCAGGCCGGCGGACAGCAAGCGGTCACGCAGCCCGCTCAGGTTACTTTCGATCAGGCTCGCGGTGTAAGGCCGCTCGGCCCAGAGCTGGCTGGAGAGGCTGCCCTTGATCAGTTGTGCCTGGATTTGCAGCGGCCCCAAAGGCTCCATGGCGAAGGCCAGTTCCACACGCCACAGCTGTTGCTTGGGTTCGCGTTCTTCGCGACGCTCCTTCGGCTGTTCTTTTTCGGGGGAGTCTTCGCGCTGGAATTTGACCTGCAAAGGCACGATGTCCTGCATATTGCGCATCGGGATTTCCAGCTGCCAGGTGCTCATCAGCCGTCCGTCGGCGGTTAGGCCGGTTTGCTCCAGACTCGACAGTTGATGGCTTTGCAGGCGTGAAACCGCGGCGGCGGCCAGGCGCAGCAGGTGTTCGAGGTCGTTTTCACCGTCGGCGCTTTGCAACAAGCGCTCGGGCAGCGGGAAACCGCTCGGCGACGGCTTGGCACTGACCTGACCGAGCATGCCCAAGGCATTGCGGACAAAGTTCGGCATGGCCTGGACCAGGGTGTTGGCGGCGATGATCGCGCCGAGGCTGGTGTTGGCCGGCAAGCCCTGACTCAACTGCGCAACCAGTTTCAGCAGGTCGCCTTTCATGTCCGGCGCGAGCGTCGGGTTTTGCCCGGTCAGCAGTTTGCTTTCGAGAAACACACCGCTGCTGGCCAGGGCCTGGGCCAGGCCCTTGGGGGTGCTCAACTGTTGAACGTCCGGCAGGCCGGCGAGCAACCGGGCAGCGGCGCTGCGCAATTCAACGGATGTCTGGTCCGAGGGCGCAAGGTTCTGCAGGAGCTTGAGCAAGCCGTCCAGCGATCCCTGGCGGCTTTGCTGGTCGACCAGTTGCCGGGTCACCGCCAGTTGTTCCTGTCGACTGCTCAGGGGCACGAATTTCACGGTATGGGCGTCTTGCACCTGCGCGCTCAATAAGGTGCCGATGCGCAAGGGCTGTGGGCTGTCGATGCTCAGGGTGCTGCCGCTCAGTGCGGTGTTGAGCAGGCCCACCATCGAGCGAAACACCATGGGCTGGCCGGGCACCTGGGGCAGCACTTGCGAGGTCAGCACTTTGCCCTGCAGCAGGGTGCCAATGGGCAGTTGCGCGGTGTCGAGGCGGGTGAGGGTGGCGACATTGGAGGCAATGGCCTGTTGCACCGTCACGGCCAGGATGCCGGCCGAGGGCTGGGTGACGACCAGCGTGGTGCCCTGGGCCAGCGGTTGATTACTGGTAGTCTGGACCGTGGTCTGGCGGCCGCTGTCGAGGGTGACCTTGAGCAGCATCTGGAAAGTCTGATCCGCCTGCTTGAGCGACAGTACTTCGGCCTGGGCGGTTTGACCGACGCTGATCAACCCCTCCACCGGCGTCAGCAACTTGAGCAACTCACCACTGACCACCGGCGGGCGCGAAGTCGCCGGGAGGGTTTGCGGTAGCGGGAGGATGTTCATTTCGCCTGTCATACGCGGTCACAACCTGAGGAAAATGCACTCTTTAGAGTAAGGTCTGGCATGTATAATGCCGCGCCGTTGTATCCAAAAATGGCGAAAACTTTGCAATTGTTTGACGCAGCTCTCTAGAACAAGACGTCATTGCATCTATGCTGCATCTCTTTAACGGCCGCGCCAGTGCCGACTTGAACCGTATAAGGCCCGTGAACCCTTGACCAGTCCTGTCCTGCAAACCGTTGCCCTTGCCTGTGAGCGAGACCTTCGGCTGCTCTTCGAAAATCTCGATTTGCGACTGGCCAGTGGCGAAATGGTACAAATCAGCGGCCCCAACGGCAGCGGCAAGACCAGCCTGTTGCGCCTGCTCTCGGGGCTGATGCAGCCGACCGCCGGTCAGGTGCTGCTCAACGGCCAGCCACTGAACGAACAACGCGGTGAGCTGGCGCGCAACCTGCTGTGGATCGGCCACGCGGCCGGGATCAAGGACTTGCTGACGCCGGAAGAGAACCTGAGCTGGTTGTGCGCCTTGCATCATCCGGCGACCCATGAGGCGATCTGGCAGGCGCTGGACGCGGTCGGGCTGCGAGGATTCGAGGATGTGCCTTGCCACACCCTGTCTGCCGGTCAACAGCGTCGCGTCGCTCTGGCGCGTCTGTATCTGGACAGCCCGCCGCTGTGGATCCTCGATGAACCCTTTACCGCCCTCGACAAGCAGGGCGTGGCACAGCTTGAATCTCATCTGGCCGGCCACTGCGAACGCGGCGGCATGGTGGTGTTGACCACTCATCACACGCTGAGCCGGATGCCGGCCGGTTATCGCGACATCGATCTGGGGAGCTGGGCCGTATGAGTGTTTTCGGCCTGCTGGTCGCCCGCGAGGCTCGTCTGCTGTTCCGCCGCCCGGCGGAACTGGCCAATCCGCTGGTGTTCTTCGCGATCGTCGTTTCCCTGTTCCCGTTGGCCGTCGGTCCTGAGTCTCAATTGTTGCAAACCTTGTCTCCGGGGCTGGTCTGGGTCGCGGCACTTTTATCGGTCCTGCTCTCGCTGGACGGGCTTTTCCGCAGTGATTTCGAGGATGGATCGCTCGAACAGTGGGTCCTTTCGCCGCACCCCCTGGCTCTTCTGGTTTTGGCCAAGGTGCTGGCACACTGGGCTTTTTCCGGCCTGGCACTGGTTTTGCTCGCGCCTTTGCTGGCGCTGATGCTCGGTTTACCTGCCGCCTGTCTGCCAGTGTTGCTGCTTTCGTTGCTGCTCGGTACACCGGTACTGAGCCTGCTCGGTGCGGTGGGCGCGGCGCTGACGGTGGGTTTGAAGCGTGGCGGCCTTTTGCTGGCGCTACTGATACTGCCGTTGTACATCCCGGTGTTGATCCTTGGCAGTGGCGCCTTGCAGGCGGCCTTGCAGGGGATGCCGGCGACCGGTTATCTGTTGTGGCTTGGTAGCCTGACCGCCCTGGCGATAACCCTGACACCTTTTGCAATAGCTGCTGGCCTGAAGATCAGCGTCGGCGAATAATAATGAGGCCTGGTTAAAAATTAACCACTCTTTTTGAAAAAAAGCAGGCCCTGGCTCTTCATAGTAAAGAGCAACCGTGACGGAAACAGAGTATGAACTGGACGTGGTTTCACAAGCTTGGCTCGCCCAAATGGTTTTACGGCATCAGCGGCAAACTGCTGCCCTGGCTGAGCGTCGCGGCGTTGCTGTTGATCAGCGTTGGCGTGGTCTGGGGCCTGGCCTTCGCGCCGCCGGACTACCAGCAGGGCAACAGCTTTCGCATCATCTATATCCACGTCCCGGCCGCCATGCTGGCCCAGTCCATCTACGTGATGCTGGCCGTGTGCGGCATCGTCGGCCTTGTGTGGAAGATGAAACTGGCCGACGTCGCCCTGCAATGCGCGGCGCCCATCGGTGCCTGGATGACCGCCGTGGCGCTGGTCACCGGGGCGATCTGGGGCAAGCCGACCTGGGGCTCGTGGTGGGTCTGGGATGCACGCCTTACGTCCATGCTTATCCTGCTTTTCCTGTACTTCGGTCTCATTGCGCTGGGCAACGCGATCAGCAATCGTGACAGCGCGGCCAAGGCCTGTGCGGTGCTGGCGATCGTCGGGGTGATCAACATCCCGATCATCAAATACTCGGTGGAATGGTGGAACACCCTGCACCAGGGCGCGACCTTCACCCTCACCGAGAAACCGGCGATGCCCGCCGAGATGTGGCTGCCACTGCTGCTGACGGCATTGGGTTTCTACTGTTTCTTCGGCGCCGTCCTGCTGCTGCGCATGCGTCTTGAAGTGCTCAAGCGCGAAGCCCGGGCCAGTTGGGTCAAAGCCGAAGTGGAAAACAGCCTGGAGGTCGCTCGATGAGTTTTGCTTCATTCGGCGACTTCATCGCCATGGGCCATCATGGCCTGTATGTCTGGTCGGCCTATGGCATCTGCCTGACGGTATTGGCCCTCAACGTGGCGGCGCCGATCCTGGCCCGCAAGCGGTATCTGCAACAAGAGGCGCGTCGTTTGCGCCGGGAGAACGGCAAGTGAATCCGCTGCGCAAAAAGCGTCTTATCATTATTCTCGCGATCCTGGTCGGGGTCGGCGCTGCCGTCGGCCTGGCCCTGAGCGCCCTGCAGCAGAACATCAACCTGTTTTACACACCGACGCAGATCGCCAACGGTGAAGCCCCACAAGACACGCGCATTCGCGCCGGCGGCATGGTCGAGAAGGGCTCGCTGGAGCGTTCCAGTGATTCCCTGGACGTGAAGTTCGTCGTCACCGACTTCAACAAATCCGTGACCATCACTTATCGCGGCATCCTGCCGGACCTGTTCCGCGAAGGGCAGGGCATCGTCGCCCTGGGCAAGCTCAATGCCGATGGCGTGGTGGTGGCCGATGAAGTGCTGGCCAAGCACGATGAGAAGTACATGCCGCCGGAAGTGACCAAGGCGTTGAAAGACAGCGGTCAATCGGCTCCAACGCCCGCGAAGGAGGGTTGATCCATGACGTCCGGCATCTTTATTCCCGAGTTGGGTCATCTGGCGATGATCCTGGCCCTGTGCTTTGCCCTGGCCCAGGCCGTGGTGCCTCTGTTCGGTGCCTGGCGCGGTGACCGCCTGTGGATGAGCCTGGCCCAGCCGGCCGCCTGGGGGCAATTCACCTTTCTGGTGTTTGCCTTCGGTTGCCTGACCTACGCCTTCATGGTCGATGACTTCTCCGTGGCCTATGTGGCCAACAACTCCAACAGCGCGTTGCCGTGGTACTACAAATTCAGCGCCGTGTGGGGTGCCCACGAAGGTTCCCTGCTGTTGTGGGCCTTGATCCTCGGCGGCTGGACCTTTGCGGTATCGGTGTTTTCCCGGCAGTTGCCGCAGGTCATGCTGGCCCGCGTGCTGGCAGTGATGGGCATGATCAGCACCGGTTTCCTGCTGTTCCTGATCATGACCTCCAACCCGTTCAAGCGGATCCTGCCGCAAGTGCCCAGCGACGGTGCCGACCTCAACCCCTTGCTGCAAGACATCGGCCTGATCGTTCACCCGCCGATGCTGTACATGGGTTACGTCGGTTTCTCGGTGGCCTTCGCCTTCGCCATCGCCGCGCTGATGGGCGGTCGCCTGGATGCCGCGTGGGCGCGCTGGTCGCGTCCGTGGACCATCGTGGCCTGGGCCTTCCTCGGTATTGGTATCACCCTCGGTTCGTGGTGGGCGTACTACGAACTCGGCTGGGGCGGCTGGTGGTTCTGGGACCCGGTGGAAAACGCCTCGTTCATGCCATGGCTGGTGGGCACCGCACTGATTCACTCGTTGGCGGTCACGGAAAAACGTGGCGTGTTCAAGAGCTGGACCGTGTTGCTGGCCATCGCTGCGTTTTCGCTGAGCCTGCTGGGCACCTTCCTCGTGCGTTCCGGCGTGCTGACCTCGGTGCACGCCTTTGCCTCCGATCCGGAGCGCGGGGTGTTCATCCTGATTTTCCTGCTGTTCGTGGTCGGTGGTTCGCTGACCCTGTTCGCCCTGCGCGCGCCGGTAGTCAAGAGCCAGGTGGGCTTCAACCTCTGGTCCCGGGAAACCCTGCTGCTGGGCAACAACCTGGTACTGGTGGTGGCCGCGTCGATGATCCTGCTCGGCACCCTGTATCCGCTGATTCTGGACGCCATGACCGGGGCCAAGCTGTCCGTCGGCCCGCCGTACTTCAACGCGCTGTTCATTCCGTTGATGGCATTGCTGATGGTGGTGATGGCGGTCGGCGTGATCGTGCGCTGGAAAGACACCCCGGTGAAATGGCTGGTGAGCATGCTCACCCCGGTCCTGCTCGGCAGCGCCGCGCTGGCGGTAGTGGCCGGCGTCGCCTACGGCGATTTCAACTGGGCGGTGCTCGCGACCTTTATGCTCGCGGCCTGGGTGTTGCTGGCCGGCGTGCGTGACATCTTCGACAAGACCCGGCACAAGGGCCTGATCAAAGGCCTGCCAACCCTGACCCGCAGCTACTGGGGCATGCAGGTCGCGCACCTGGGCATCGCCGTGTGTGCGCTGGGTGTCGTGTTGTCCAGCCAGAACAGTGCCGAGCGCGACTTGCGCCTGGCGCCGGGCGAATCCATGGACCTGGGTGGTTATCAGTTCGTCTTCGAAGGCGCCAAGCATTTCGAAGGCCCGAACTTCACCTCCGACAAGGGCACCGTCCGGGTGATCAAGGGCGGCAAGGAAGTCAGTGTGCTGCACCCGGAAAAACGCCTGTACACCGTGCAGAACTCGGTAATGACCGAAGCGGGCATCGACGCCGGTTTCACCCGCGACCTCTATGTCGCCCTCGGTGAACCCTTGGGTAACGGTGCCTGGGCTGTGCGCGTGCACGTCAAACCATTCGTGCGCTGGATCTGGTTCGGCGGTTTGCTGACCGGCTTCGGCGGGTTGCTGGCGGCGCTGGATCGGCGTTATCGGGTCAAGGTCAAAAGCCGCGTGCGTGAAGCACTGGGCATGTCGGGAGCCACTGCATGAAGCGTTGGTTGATGTTGTTGCCACTGGCGATTTTTCTGGTGGTTGCTGTATTCCTTTATCGTGGGTTGTACCTGGATCCGGCCGAGCTGCCCTCGGCCATGATCAACAAGCCGTTCCCGGAGTTTTCCCTGCCGACGGTGCAGGGTGACAAGACCCTGACCCGCGCTGACATTCTGGGCAAGCCGGCGCTGGTCAACGTCTGGGGCACCTGGTGCATTTCCTGCCGGGTCGAGCATCCGGTGCTGAACAAGCTGGCCCAGCAAGGCGTGGTGATCTACGGCATCAACTACAAGGACACCAACGCCGATGCCTTGAAGTGGCTGACGGACTTCCACAACCCGTATGTGCTGGACATTCGTGACGACCAAGGCTCGCTGGGCCTGAACCTCGGCGTGTACGGTGCGCCGGAAACCTTCTTCATCGACGCCAAGGGCATCATCCGTGACAAGTTCGTCGGGGTGATCGACGAGCAGGTCTGGCGCGAAAAACTGGCGGCCAAGTACCAGGCGCTGGTCGACGAGGCCAAGCCATGAAGCGCTGGATCGCTGCCGTTGTCCTGGGCTTGAGCCTGGCGGGCGTGGCCCACGCGGCCATCGACACCTACGAGTTCGCCAAGGAAGGTGATCGCGAGCGTTTCCGCGAGTTGACCAAAGAGCTGCGTTGCCCCAAGTGCCAGAATCAGGACATCGCCGATTCCAACGCACCGATTGCCGCCGACCTGCGCAAAGAGATTTTCCGCATGCTCGGTGAGGGCAAGGACAACCAGCAGATCATCGACTTCATGGTCGATCGCTACGGTGATTTCGTCCGCTACAAGCCAGCGCTGAACGCCAAGACCGCCTTGCTCTGGTTCGGCCCCGCCGGCCTGCTGCTGGGCGGTGTCGTGATCATCGCGGTGATCGTCCGCCGTCGTCGTGTGCAACGCGCCGGCACCCCGGACTCGCTTTCTGCCGAGGAGCGCTCGCGCCTCGACCACCTGTTGGATAAAACCAAGAATGATTGATTTCTGGCTCGCTGCAGGTCTGCTGCTTCTGGTTGCCCTGAGTTTTCTGTTGATCCCGGTGCTGCGCAGCCGTCGCGCCCAGCGTGAAGAGGATCGTACCGCCCTGAACGTCGCGCTTTATCAGGAACGCGTGGCCGAGTTGCAGACTCAGCAGGAAGAGGGCGTGCTCGATGCGGCGCAAATGGACGCCGGTCGTGCCGAAGCTGCCCGTGAACTGCTGGCGGACACCGAAGGTGCTGAAGCGCCGCGGGTATCGCGCCTGGGCAAACCCTTGCCGTTGCTGGCGGCCATTCTGGTACCGGTGCTGGGCCTGGGCCTGTATCTGCATT
Organism: Pseudomonas sp. GL_091; assembly: GCF_057837725.1. Classification (NCBI taxonomy): domain Bacteria; kingdom Pseudomonadati; phylum Pseudomonadota; class Gammaproteobacteria; order Pseudomonadales; family Pseudomonadaceae; genus Pseudomonas; species Pseudomonas sp. GL_091. The sequence goes on from NZ_CM174451.1 coordinate 1,730,117, forward strand.
TCGGTGCCAGCGACAAGGTTGAACTGACCCGCGAGTTCTCCCAGGCCCCCCAGTCGATGGAAGAGATGACCCAGCGCCTGGAACGTGCGGTCGCCGCTCAGCCGGATTCCGCTGAAGGCATGTACTTCCTCGGTCGTACCTACATGGCTCAGGATCGCCCGGCGGACGCGGCGAAGATGTTCGAACGTACCGTGAAGCTGGCCGGTCGCCAGCCCGAGTTGCTCGGTCAATGGGCCCAGGCCCAGTACTTCGCCGATGGCAAGAAGTGGTCGGACAAGGTCCAGGCCCTGACCGACGAAGCGCTCAAGGCCGATCCGAAAGAAGTCACCAGCCTTGGTCTGCTTGGCATTGCTGCGTTTGAAAGCGAGCGTTATCAGGACGCCATCGATTACTGGAATCGCCTGTTGGCGCAGTTGCCGCCGCAAGACAAGTCCCGCGAGGCGCTGCAAGGCGGGATTACCCGGGCCACGGAGAAGCTGGTGGCCAGTGGCGGCAAGGTTGCGCAAGCACCGGCGGCCAAGACCGCGGCGTTGCTCAAGGTCAGCGTCGATCTGGCAGCGGACCTCAAATCCAAGGTCCAGCCTGGCGACAGCGTGTTCATCTTCGCCCGTGCGATCTCCGGTCCTCCAGCCCCGCTGGCGGTCAAGCGCATGACTGTGGCCGACCTGCCGGTGACTGTCGAACTGGGTGATGCCGACGCAATGATGCCGCAATTGAAACTGTCGAACTTCCCTGAAGTCCAACTGGTTGCGCGCATTTCCCGTGCCGGCAAACCGACCGCCGGCGAATGGATCGGTCGCAGCCAGCCAATGGCCAGCAGCACCACCGCGCCGCAAACACTGACTATCGACAGCCCGGATAAATAACAGGAAAACGCAATCATGACCGCATTCGCTCGTATCACCCTGCTCAGCGTCGTTATGGGGTTAAGCGCTTGTGCGGTCCAGCAACCAACGGAACATCAGGCACCACCACCGTTCCCGCCGTCGCAGCCCAGTCCCACGCCTTCGACGTCGCCTGTACCGAGCAAGCCGACCATTCCGGTGAAACCCTCCAAGCCGTTGCCACGCACCTCTGCGAGCTTCGCGCCACCACCTGGGGGGAATAGCCATTGGGATCCGAAGCTGGGGGTTTATGTGCTGGATGATCAGCCCAATACCTTTTATCGCCAGCGTACCTATTACCGCTGGGATAACGGTTGGAGCCGGTCGATCGGTCCGAACGGGCCGTGGGAGGAGACGGATATCCACGGTGTGCCGGGTGGCCTGGGGCGGCAATTCGGGCAGTAACGCAAAGAGGCGACCTTCGGGTTGCCTTTTTTGTGCCTGCTGAAATGTGATTGCCGGGGCATTGCTGAACCCTGTGGGAGCGAGCCTGCTCGCGAAGGCGGCCTGATAGCCGGCCTGTCTTTTGTTGACTGTGTACATATCTGTTTTTTGGTAACGGCGGCTTATGGTTTCGCCCTGACGGCGACTCACTTTTTTTACAAGCGCCTAAAAAAAGTAAGCAAAAAAACGCTCGCCCCGAACGTACGGCCCCTCGCCAAGGCTCGGGGTTCCTTCGCTCCGGCATTCATCCGGGGGCATCGCCTCCGGTCGGCTTCGCTCGACCTCCTCTCGATGTGTTCGGCTTCGCCGAACGGCGCTGCGCGCCCACCCCCGGATGAACGCCTCCACTCAGCCTGCCGAGGGGGCGGGTGGATCAAGATCAAGAGCTGCAGGCGAGCTAACGCTCGGCCTGATGAGTGGTGAAGAGCGTGGGTGTACGCCGATCTGCCTTTGCTCTTCTGTGGGAGCGGCGGTGCGGCGATCCGACCTGCTTGCGATGGCGGCCTACCGGCCGACCAAGAGCATCACAGACGAACGAAACCCGCGAACAGGCCGGCCGGTAGGCCGCCTCGCTTTTGCTTTGGCTTTTGATCTTCTTGCCCCCTCGTGAGGCCGAGTGGAGGTTCTGCGCAGTGGGCAACCCGGCATGGATGCCGGGTTAGCCGCCGGCCATGGATGGCCGATGGCGGCGGGCCCACGGAGCAGGACCGGAACAAGGGTATGCCGAGCCTTGGCGAGGCACCGAACGTCAGGGGCAAGAGCCCTTGGTTACTTGGGGCCGGGCGGCGTTCCGCTTTTCCAAGTAACCCGCCATAAGGGCCAGCCCTTTCAAGGTGTTTTCCCTTTATGGGCCTTAAGCACCCGATCCGTCGACACATGAGCGTGCGCAGCTTTGCCGTCCAGCCACTCCTTGGGTTTGGCGATTTTGGGACCACGTATGCTTTTGGCCACTTGCTTGGGCTTGATATTCCTGGCGAGCGCCAACAGTCGCGTTGCCAGCGTTTCTAAGGTCGTTTGAAGTGTCAGGTAATCTGAGGGCAGTGCGATCTGCATGCCCTCGTATCCGCTACGCACTTGTACCGTCAGGTGGAAGATCGAAGCTTCCCAGCCTTCGGGCAATGTCTCGCGATGAGCCTGTTCCACGCTGCGCTTGAGCACTGCCAGGACGTTGTAGGCCAGGATCGCCGAGGCAAAACCCAGCAACGCCGCCCGCGGAGCGCCAAGGCTTTCGATTTCACTGTCCAGCACCGATTCCAGGCGCTGGAACATCCCTTCGATACTCCAGCGACGACGGTATAACTCGGCGATCTGCCCGGCGCTGACGGTGTCTGGCAAGTTGCTCCAGAACCACATCACAGTGTCGCCTGAGTCAGTAGGTGTCTGTAGGTTCAGTTCAACTCGACGCCAGCGGTGACCACCTTTGAGTTCGATGATTTGCTCGCGCACCGTTCCGGATTCGATGGCCACAGATTCTTGCCAGCCGCCTTCCTCAATCAACCGTGGATGTTTGCTTTGCTGGCGAATAATGAACGAAGCCCCCGCTTCCTCGCAGGCTTGCATGACGGGCAGCGTGCAGTACAGCCGATCGGCCATCCATAGCTGGCCCTTAGTGGCGTGGGCCAACAGCGGCAGCACGCTGACGCGCTCACTGGCGTAGGCATCCTCGCATGGCTGCAAGTCGACGATCTGATCGAGGTCCGGGTCGTAGACCACTACTGAAAACCCTGGTCGCGCCGCACCTCGCTCACGCCGCAAAGCCCCCAAGCGTTTTTCAGTAGAAGGCAGGTGGTTGCCGTCGACAATGCGCAGCTGCCAGCCGGGCAAAATGGCTGAGCAGCCCAACTCTTTTATCGTCGGAGCCAGGCGCTCGGCGCTTCCTGTAACCAACGCCCGCAGCAACGCGGGCTCTGTGCGGCTGACCTTGTCATAGAGCGCCGCCAACGTAACCGGCAGCCCCTCCATTTGCCGGGCAGCGGCATGCAAAGAAGGGCGCAAACCCAATGAAACAAGGGACATCAGCTCAACGATGGTCGAAAACAAAAGCTCACGCGGGTACTGGCGTTGACGGTGTTCTTCAAACACCTGATCAACCCATTCGGCAGGAACAGCCTGCTCCAGTATCAATTTCGTCATGACACTGGCCGGTGTCTTTTTTTCAAACCGCGCTAGAACTTCTGCCCACATCGTTTTCGTCACCCTGACTGGTTTTTAGGGGATTCTAAACGAAGACCTTGAAAGGGCTGGCCATAAGGGCGGAACCCTAAGTGGCCGTTACCGCAGAAACGGATATGTACACCAGCAAAAAATACGTCGCCCAACACATAGCCTTCGCGGGCAATCCCGCTCCCACAGGGTTCGTGAGTGATCACAACAATGGGTACAACCGGGACCAAATGCGGAAACCTCCAGCTCAACCTTTCACAAAACCTTCATCAAATGGCCCATCCAGTGACATGTGCAAGTCATAGGGCTGACATGCCCCATGCCTAAAGTCTGTTGAACTCAAATACAGCCACGGACGGCTGTTCAACCAGACAGAGAAGCCCATGAACGCAGCTATCCATGTCGATCATCTGAACAAGACCTTTGCGCGCAAAAGCGCACTGGTCGACCTCGAACTGACCATCGCGGCCGGTGAGATGGTCGCGCTGATCGGCGCGTCCGGCTCCGGCAAATCCACATTGCTGCGCCATCTCGCGGGCCTGGCCTGTTGCGATCGCAACAACGGTGGCAGCGTCAAGGTGCTGGGCCGCGAGGTGCAGGCATCCGGCCGTTTGAATGGCAAGGTGCGCCGCCTGCGCGCCGACATCGGCTACATCTTCCAGCAGTTCAACCTGGTCAACCGTTTGAGCGTGCTCGACAACGTGCTGCTCGGTTGCCTGGGGCGCATGCCGCGCTGGCGTGGCAACTTGAGCCTGTTCAATGCCGAGGAAAAGCAGTTCGCCATGGAGTCCCTGGACCGTGTCGGCCTGGCTGACCTGGCGGCACAACGGGCCTCAACCCTGTCCGGCGGCCAGCAGCAGCGCGTGGCGATTGCCCGTGCATTGACCCAGCGGGCCGAGGTGATTCTGGCGGATGAGCCGATTGCCTCCCTCGACCCGGAATCGGCGCGCAAGGTCATGGAGATCCTCGCCGACATCAATCGCCGCGACGGCAAGACGGTTGTGGTGACCCTGCATCAAGTCGACTACGCCACCCGTTATTGCCCGCGTGCCGTGGCGCTCAAGGCCGGTCGGATTCATTTCGACGGTCCGGGTTCTCAATTGAGCGGCCAGTTCCTCAACGATTTGTACGGTGCCGACATCGACACCAGCCTCATGTGTTCCGAGTCTTCCCGTCACAGCGAAACTGCGCCTCGACTGGTATTGGCTCGCGTGTGATCAACCCCGGATTCCCCAACCGTTCACCCTCAGGAAACCTTTCCATGTTGAACCGTATCGGTCGCGTTTTTGCTGGCGTCGCATTGCTCGCCAGCTGTGTATTGGGCTCCGCCCAGGCGGAAGAAAAAGCCATCAACTTCGGCATCATGTCCACCGAGTCTTCGCAAAACCTCAAGAGCATCTGGCAGCCGTTCCTGGATGACATGCAGAAGAAGACCGGCCTGAAGATCAACGCCACGTTTGCCTCTGACTATGCCGGCCTGATCCAGGGCATGCGCTTCAACAAGGTCGATGTGGCCTGGCTGGGCAATAAGGCCGCCATCGAAGCGGTGGACCGCTCCAACGGCGAGATCTTCGCCCAGACCGCAGCCGCCAGTGGCGCCGCCGGTTACTGGAGCGTGCTGATCGTGCGCAAGGACAGCCCGATCAACTCCGTCGACGACATGCTGAAAAACGCCAAGAACCTGACCTTCGGCAACGGTGACCCGAACTCCACCTCGGGCTACCTGGTGCCGGGCTACTACGTGTTTGCCAAGAACCACGTCGATGCCGCCACCGCGTTCAAGCGCACCCTCAACTCCAGCCATGAAGTCAACGCGTTGAGCGTGGCCAAGGGCCAAGTGGATGTGGCGACCTTCAATACCGAAAGCTGGGACCGCCTGGAAGTCACCCAGCCGGACAAGGCGGCACAGCTCAAGGTGATCTGGAAGTCGCCGCTGATTCCGGCCGACCCGCTGGTGTGGAGCAAGGCGCTGAGTGACAGCGAGAAGACCAAGATCCGCGATTTCATCTTCAGCTACGGCGACACCGACGAAGAGAAAGCTGTGCTCAAGGGCATGCAACTGGGCAAGTTCCTGAAATCCAGCGACGACCAGTTGCTGCCGATTCGCCAGCTGGAACTGTTCAAGCAGCGCACCACGATCAGTGCCGACGACAAGCTGGAAGCGGCAGACAAGGCCAAAAAACTGGCCGACATCGATGCCGAGCTGGCCAAGCTGCAAGAGCGCATCAGCCTGCTGGAGAAATCCACTGGCGAGAAGAGCGCGGCCAACGCCGGTTGATTCACGACGCGGTAACTGTAGGAGCGAGCTTGCTCGCGAAGAACTCCAGGGCGCCGCGTTTCTCCAGGTTTCCCGCGTCATCGTTAACGACTATCGCGAGCAAGCTCGCTCCTACATTGAGGGAGAACCATGACCACTCTGCACGCTGAAGCTGTCGGTAAGCGCACCTGGCCGCAGTACCTCGGTTGGGGCCTGTTCCTGGTCCTGCTGGCCTGGGCCTGGCACGGCGCCGAAATGAATCCGATGGCGCTGTACCGCGACTCGGGAAACATGGCGACCTTCGCCGCGGATTTCTTCCCGCCGGACTTCCATGAATGGCGCATGTACCTCAAGGAAATGATCGTCACCGTACAAATCGCCCTGTGGGGCACGGTGCTGGCGATTGTCTGCTCGGTGCCGCTGGGCATTCTCTGCTCGGAAAACATCACGCCGTGGTGGATTCACCAACCGCTGCGGCGGGTGATGGACGCGTTCCGTTCGATCAACGAAATGGTGTTTGCCATGTTGTTCGTGGTGGCCGTCGGCCTGGGACCCTTTGCCGGGGTGCTGGCTCTGTGGATCAGCACCACCGGGGTACTTGCCAAGCTGTTCGCCGAAGCCGTGGAAGCGATTGATCCGGGACCGGTCGAAGGCGTTCGGGCGACGGGTGCCAGTGCCTTGCAAGAAGTGATCTACGGGGTGATCCCACAAGTGATGCCGCTGTGGGTGTCCTACGCTCTTTATCGCTTCGAGGCCAATGTGCGTTCGGCGACGGTGGTGGGGATGGTCGGTGCCGGCGGCATCGGGGTGATCCTGTGGGAGAACATCCGCGCCTTCCAGTTTGTTCAGACTTGCGCCGTGTTGCTGGTGATCATCGTTGTGGTCAGCCTGATCGACATCCTCTCGCAACGCCTGCGCAAGCAGTTCATCTGATTTTTCGGAGGGGTGCCCGCGGGCGCTTTTTTTAAAGCATGCAGTTGTCTAGACAAGATGAGCCGGTATACCGCGAATTGGCCGACATCCTGCGTCGGGAGCTGGCGGATTACCGCGCCGGGGATTTCCTGCCGGGCGAGGTGATGTTGGCCGAGCGCTTCGGGGTCAACCGCCATACCTTGCGCCGCGCCATCGATGAACTTGTGTTCGAAGGCAGCCTGTTGCGCCGCCAGGGCAAGGGCACTCAGGTGCTGGAGCGGCCGCTGATTTACTCGATGACCGCCGAAAGTGCCTACAGCCAGTCGCTGTCAGCCCAGGGGCATGGCGTCGAGGCGGTGCTGCTAAAGCGCCGTTACTGCTTCGCCAGCCGTGAAGAAGCGCAGCATCTGGGCATCGCCGAGATGGCACCGATGATCGAGTTGCAGACCTTGCGCAAGCTCGACAACCAACCGGTCAGCCTGATCCGCCATCGCTACTGCGCCAGCCACGCGCCGCTGCTGGCCGATTACACCGGTGGCTCCCTGCGCCAGTACCTGAGCGAGCGGGACCTGCCGCTGACCCGGACCCAGAGCCTGATCGGCGCTCGTTTGCCCAACCGCGAAGAAGCCGCGTTGCTGCTGATGCCCCGGCATCTTCCGGCCCTGAGCGTGTTCACCCTTTCCCGCGATCGCGACGGCCGTGCCGTGGAGCTGGCCCAGTCCACCAGTCGTTCGGATCGCTTCCAGTACCAGGTCGTCACCTGATGGAGAACTCAATGCACAACCCTGTTCCTCATACCGAACGGCAGCACTGGATCGGTGTGCTGGCCCGCGCCAGCCGCAGTGAATTGCAGCCTTTCGAAGCCGCTTTGCGCGATGTCGAGTACCAACTGATCCGCGCCCCGGAAATCGGCATGACCCTGGTCCGTGGCCGCATGGGCGGTAACGGCGCGCCGTTCAACGTTGGCGAAATGAGCGTGACCCGCTGCGTGGTGCGCCTGGCCGATGGCCGTACCGGTTACAGCTATCTGGCGGGTCGCGACAAGGTCCACGCCGAACTGGCCGCCCTGGCCGACGCGCATTTGCAGGGCGCGCAACAGCGTCATTGGCTGGCGGAGATGATCACGCCGCTGGCGACTGTTCAGGCCGAACGCCGGGCACAAAAAGAGGCGGAAACCGCCGCCACCAAAGTCGAATTCTTCACCCTCGTGCGAGGAGAAAACTGATGAGCGCACAGCTGTTGCAACCGGCGTTCGCCGACCTGGTGCTGGATGCCCAGCGCGGATTTCGAGCGGCACTCAAGGCACTGGCCGGCCCCGGTCTGATCCAGACGCTGCACGCCTCGCCGAGCCTCGAAGGCTTGGCGCCCGCGACCTATGCGCTGTGCCTGGCGTTGCTGGATGTCGACACACCGCTGTGGCTGGCGCCGTCCTTCGACACGCCGCTGATCCGCGCCAACCTGGCGTTCCATTGTGGTTGCCCGTTGACCGCCAAGCGTGAAGACGCACGGTTTGCCTTGCTTGCCACCGACGATCTGCTCGATCTGAGCGGCTTCGATACAGGCAACGACCGCTACCCGGACCAGTCCTGCACCTTGCTGGTTCAGCTGCCAGGTCTCGACGGCGGGGCAGGGCTGCTGTGGCGCGGGCCGGGGATCGAAACCGAACACGGCGTAGCGCTGCCGCTGGTGGATGGTTTCTGGCGCGAACGTGAACGACGCAACGAATTCCCCCGGGGCCTGGACCTGTTTTTCGCCGCCGGACATGACCTGATCGGCCTGCCCCGCAGCACCCGCATCGCAGAGGAGCGCGCCTGATGTATGTAGCCGTCAAGGGTGGCGAACAGGCCATCGACAATGCCCACCGACTGCTGGCGAAAAAGCGTCGAGGCGATACCTCGGTCACTGAGCTGAGTGTCGAGCAGATCCGTCAGCAACTGCCGCTGGCGGTGGCGCGGGTGATGAGCGAAGGCTCGCTGTACGACGAAGAACTCGCTGCGCTGGCGATCAAGCAAGCGGCGGGGGATCTGGTGGAAGCGATCTTCCTGCTGCGGGCCTACCGCACCACGTTGCCGCGCTTCAGCCCGAGCCTGCCGATCTATACCCAGAACATGCAACTGAGTCGGCGCTTGTCCGCCACGTTCAAGGACGTACCAGGCGGGCAACTGCTGGGGCCGACCTTCGATTACACCCATCGTTTGCTGGACTTCGCATTGCTGGCCGAAGGCGAATACCCGGGGCCGCAAGTGACCCCGAATGCCAGCCTCGAAGCCTGCCCGCGAGTTCTCGGTTTGCTGGCGCAGGAAGGCCTGATCAAGAACGAATCCGACAACGGCGAAAGCGTGGCCGACATCACCCGCGACCCGCTGGAGTTGCCTGCCAATCGCGCCCAACGCCTGCAAGCGTTGGCCCGTGGCGACGAAGGCTTCCTGCTGGCGCTGGGTTATTCCACCCAGCGCGGTTATGGCCGCAATCACCCGTTCGCCGGGGAAATTCGCATCGGTGAAGTCGAGGTGTGGATCGACCCTGAAGAGCTGGGTTTCCCGATCAACCTGGGCTGCATCGAAGTCACTGAGTGCGAGATGGTCAACCAGTTTGTCGGTTCGGCCACGGAGCTGGCGCAGTTCACTCGCGGCTACGGTTTGGCCTTCGGGCACGCCGAGCGCAAGGCCATGGGCATGGCGCTGGTCGACCGTGCCTTGCGCGCCGACGAATACAACGAAGAGATCGTATCCCCGGCGCAGCAGGAAGAGTTCGTGCTGATGCACTGCGACAACGTCGAGGCCGCAGGCTTCGTCTCGCACCTCAAGCTGCCTCACTACGTCGACTTCCAGGCCGAACTGGAACTGATCCGCAAACTGCGCAAGCCTGCCGAGGGGCAAATCCATGAATGACTTGAGCCAGGCGCCGGTCCGCGACGCGGCGTACAACTTTGCCTACCTCGATGAGCAGACCAAACGCATGATCCGCCGCGCCTTGCTCAAGGCCGTGGCGATCCCCGGTTACCAGGTGCCGTTCGGTGGCCGCGAGATGCCATTGCCCTACGGCTGGGGCACCGGCGGCATGCAGTTGACCGCCGCGATTCTCGGCGACGATGACGTACTCAAGGTCATCGATCAGGGCGCGGACGACACCACCAACGCTGTGTCGATTCGCCGATTCTTCGCCCGCACCGCAGGCGTCGTAACCACCGAAAGCACGCCGGAGGCGACGGTGATCCAGACCCGTCACCGCATCCCGGAAACCCCGCTGCACGCCGACCAGATCATGGTCTATCAGGTACCGATTCCCGAGCCGCTGCGCTTTATCGAACCGTCGGAAACCGAGACCCGGACCATGCACGCCCTCAACGATTACGGGGTCATGCACGTCAAACTCTACGAGGACATCGCCACCTTCGGCCACATCGCCACGGCGTACGCCTATCCGGTGATGGTCGACGAGCGCTACGTGATGGACCCGTCGCCGATCCCCAAATTCGACAACCCGAAACTCGACATGAGCCCGGCGCTGATGTTGTTCGGCGCCGGCCGTGAGAAGCGTCTGTACGCGGTGCCGCCGTACACCCGGGTCACCAGCCTCGACTTCGAGGATCACCCCTTCGAAGCGCAGAAGTGGGAAGAGTGCTGCGCGATCTGTGGCAGCCGCGATTCGTTCCTCGATGAGTTGATTCTCGACGACGCCGGTACCCAGAGCTTCGTCTGTTCCGACACCTATTACTGCGCCCAGCGCGTCAGCCAGCAGGAGCAGGGCCAATGAACCAGGCACTGAAAAACCAAGTGTCCGTGTCCACCGAACCCTTGCTGCGGGTGCGCGATCTGTCGCTGTTGTACGGCCCGGAGAAGGGCTGCCAGGACGTCAGCTTCGACTTGTATCCCGGTGAAGTGCTGGGGATTGTCGGCGAGTCCGGTTCGGGCAAATCCACCTTGCTCTCGCTGCTCAGCGGGCGCCTGCCACCGCAGCGGGGACAGATCGGCTACCGCGACAAACAAGGCCAATGGCTGGACCTCTACAGCGCCAGCGAAGCCGAGCGCCGCACCTTGTTGCGCACCGAATGGGGCTTCGTCGAACAGAACCCACGCGACGGTCTGCGCATGGGCGTGTCCGCCGGCGCCAACATCGGCGAACGCCTGATGGCCCAGGGCGTGCGCAATTACCAGCAACTGCGCGGGGCTGGGCTCGATTGGCTGAGCCAGGTGGAAATCGATCCGCAGCGCATCGACGACTTGCCCCGGACCTTCTCCGGCGGCATGCAACAACGTCTGCAAATCGCCCGCAACCTGGTGTCCAGTCCACGGCTGGTGTTCATGGACGAGCCGACTGGTGGCCTCGATGTATCGGTGCAGGCGCGCTTGCTCGACCTGCTGCGCGGGTTGGTGCGTGAGCTGGACCTAGCGGTGGTGATCGTCACCCACGACCTGGCAGTCGCTCGCTTGCTGGCCGATCGCTTGATGGTGATGCGCCGCTCGCGGGTGGTGGAAACCGGGCTGACCGATCAGATCCTCGACGATCCGCAGCACCCTTATTCGCAACTGCTGGTGTCGTCGGTGTTGCAGCCGTGAAGCCCCGTTCAATAGTGGAAAACCCTGCGATGAATACCTTAATCGAGGTCCGTGACCTCTCGAAAACCTTCACTTTGCATCAGCAGAACGGCGTGGTCCTCAACGTGCTGCGCGCAGTGGATTTCAGTGTGGCGGGCGGTGAATGCCTGGTGCTGCATGGCCAGTCCGGTGCGGGCAAGAGCACCTTGCTGCGCACCCTGTACGGCAACTATCTGCCGGCGGGCGGTAGCATCCGTGTGCAGCATGACGGCCAATGGCGGGAACTGGTAGGCGCCGAGCCCCGGGACATTCTGCAAGTGCGCCAGCGCACCTTGGGTTATGTCAGTCAGTTCCTGCGGGTGATCCCACGGGTGGCGTGCCTGGACGTGGTGATGGAGCCGGCCCTGGCCCGTGGCTGGGCGAAAGAGCAGGCGCAAGCACGTGCCGAATCCTTGCTCACTCGCCTGAACATCCCGCAACGTCTCTGGCAACTGGCGCCAGGCACCTTCTCCGGTGGCGAGCAGCAGCGGGTCAACATCGCCCGCGGCTTCATGGTGGCGTGGCCGGTGATGTTGCTCGATGAACCGACTGCATCACTCGACGACAGCAATCGCCAGGTGGTGCTGGAGTTGATGAACGAAGCCAAGAGCGCCGGTGCCGCGCTGATCGGCATCTTCCACGACCGCATCGCCCGCGAGGCAGTTGCCGATCGCCATCTCGACATGACTCCCGCCGCTGTGACCGAAAAGGAATACACCGATGCTCGTTGAACAGATCCTCAGCAATGCCCAACTGGTCACCGCTGACCGTGTGTTCTACGGCACCGTGGTGCTGCGCGACGGTTTGATCGCCGAGGTCGCCGAAGGCCCGAGCCGTTTACCCCAGGCCCTGGACCTCAATGGCGATTACCTGCTGCCGGGTCTTGTGGAGTTGCACACCGACAACCTGGAACGCCACATGACCCCGCGTCCGGGCGTGGACTGGCCGTCGGTGCCGGCGGTGCTCAGCCACGATGCGCAGATCATCGCGGCGGGCATCACCACGGTGTTCGACGCGGTGTCCATCGGCGATGTGAACCCCAAGGGCAATCGCATGCAGAAACTGCCGGCGATGCTCGACGCCATCTCCAAAGCCTCCGACGCCGGGCTGACCCGTGCCGAACACCGTTTGCACCTGCGCTGCGAACTGTGCCACCCGGACACCCTCAGCGTGTTCCGCGATTTGGTGGAAAACCCGCTGGTGCAACTGGTGTCGGTGATGGACCACTCGCCGGGTCAGCGCCAGTTCGTGCAGGAATCCAAGTACCGTGAGTACTACATGGGCAAGTACCACCTGACCACCACGCAGATGGACGAATTCATCACGCTGCAAATGGCCAACTCGCGCACCTACAGCGACCGCTACCGCGCGGCGATTGTCGAGCACTGCCTGGCCCTTGGCCTGTCGGTGGCCAGCCATGATGACGCGACCCTGGCCCACGTCGAGGAGTCGGCGCGCTACGGCATGACCATCGCCGAGTTCCCGACCACCGTCGAAGCAGCGCGTGGTTGTCGGGAGCACGGCATGAATGTGTTGATGGGCGCACCGAACATCGTGCGCGGCGGGTCGCACTCGGGTAACGTGGCCGCCTTCGATCTGGCCGACGAAGGTTTGCTGGATATTCTGTCTAGCGACTACTACCCGGCGAGCCTGCTGCAATCGGCGTTCGCGCTGGCGGCGCAGAGTGAGCGGATCGGTCTGGCCGAAGCGGTGCGCCTGGTCAGCCTGAATCCGGCCCGGGCCGCCGGGCTGAACGATCGTGGCGAGATTGCACCGGGCCTGCGGGCTGATCTGCTGCAAGCGCGCAGTCAGGACGGTTTGCCGGTGGTCCAGCAAGTATGGCGACAAGCGAAGAGGGTGTTTTGATGGCAGGCAGGTTGATCTATCTCATCGGGCCTTCAGGTTCGGGCAAGGACAGCCTGCTGGATGCCGCGCGAACGCGGCTAGCCGAACGCGGCTGCCGTATTGTGCGCCGGGTCATTACCCGCTCGGCCGAAGCCGTGGGCGAGGCGGCGCTGGGCGTCAGCGCGCAGCAATTTGCTGATATGGAAGCTCAAGGGGCATTTGCCTTGAGCTGGCACGCCAACGGGTTGTCCTATGGCATCCCGCGGGAAATCGACGATTGGCTGGCAACCGGCCAGGACGTACTGGTCAATGGCTCGCGGGGGCATTTGCAGAACACGCGCCTGCGCTATCCGAAGGCATTGGTGCTGTTGCTGACCGTGGACCAGGCGGTGTTGCGTCAACGACTGCTGGAGCGCGGGCGTGAGTCGCTGGTTGAGATCGATCAGCGCCTGGCACGCAATGCCCGATTCAACGAGCGGCTGTTGGCTGAAGATCCAGCCGTGCACTTGCTCGACAACTCCGGGCCGCTGGAGTCTACGGTCGAACGCTTGCTGGCCTGCATTGACGAGCAAGCTCCATGCGCCTGACGTTGCTGGGCACCGGTGATGCCCGGCAAGTGCCGGTCTACGGTTGCGGGTGTGTGGCTTGCGATGCGGCCCGCCACGATCAGCGCTTACAGCGTCGACCGTGCAGTGCGCTGATCGAGTGCGCGGATCAGCGCTGGTTGATCGACAGCGGTTTGCCTGACCTGTGCGAACGTTTCCCGCCGCGCAGTTTCAATGGCATTTTCCAGACCCACTACCACGCCGATCACGCCCAGGGCCTGTTGCATATGCGCTGGGGCCAGGGCCTGGTGATTCCGGTCCACGGTCCCGTGGACCCGGAAGGCCTGGCCGACCTCTACAAACACCCCGGCATTCTCGATTTCAGCCAGCCGTTCGATAGCTTCGAAACCCGGCAGTTTGGTGCACTCAGCGTCACTGCACTGCCACTGCAACACTCGAAACCGACCCTCGGTTATTTGCTGGAAGGAGAAGGGCGGAGAATCGCCTACCTGACCGACACCGTAGGCCTGCCGCCAGATACGTTGAGCTGGCTGCGGCGTGAGCCACTGGATTTGCTGGTGCTGGATTGCTCCATGCCGCCGCAACCCCAGACCCCGCGCAATCACAATGACCTGACGCTTGCCTTGCAGTGCATCGATGAGTTGCAGCCGAAGTCGGCGGTATTGACCCATGTCGGGCATACCCTGGATGCGTGGTTGATGGAGCATCGGGGTGAATTGCCGGCGAATGTCAGGGTCGGGTTTGATGGGTGTGTGTTGTAGCGATCAGGCGCGGTGATTTTCAGAGCATTGCCCGGAAACTGTTCAATGCCTTGACCGACTGAACCAGGCCTTGGCGTAGCAAGAGATCGAGATAAGTGTCAGTGTTCATCGGTGGGGCCTTCAGTTGCTTGCGCTGTCGTTGTGCCGCGGCGACCACCGCTGCCGGATCCAGGTCGAAAAGGTTATCGACGAACTCGTCGGGGTGCTGGGCCTCGATGCCATAAGGCTGCAGCAGGGTGCGGGGGAAGTCTTTCTGGTTGAAGGTGACAATGACGCTGGCGTTGCAACGAATGGCAGCCGCCAGGACATGTCGGTCATCCGCATCGGGCAGCGTCAGTCCTTGTATCAAAGCTTCGTACCCCGACACGCAGGCGTCGGGAATCGCCAGATCCATTAGCTCGCAGGTGCGATTCAATTGCGTGGCGTTGAGATCCGGGCGGTTTCTTAGCAGATTGCGTTTCCATTCATCGTGTATTGCCACTGACCATTTCGCCCTGAAAAGCCCGGAGAGCGCGAGCCACATCAGAAAGTCTCTCAAGGGAGCGGGGTAAAGCACGCAAGCGTCATATACAGCGGTAAATGAAGTGTGCCTCACTCGTATCCTGTCCTTAACGCCTGTGCCTGCTCGGCGAGAAGCATCATTGCCTGCTCGCTGGCGGTGTCGCGCCGGTTTTTATAGTCCATCAAATCGGCAAAGCGCACACGTCGGTGCTTGCCGGTTTTGTGGTAGGACAGTTCACCGGATTCGAGCAGTTTGATCAGGTGTGGACGTGAGACATTGAGCAGATCCGCCGCTTCTTGCGTAGTCAGTTCCGCGTGGACCGGGACTACTTTCACAGCGTTACCGGCTGCGAGCTCCGCCAGAATATCGACTAGCAAACGGAGCGCCGAGGTGGGCATTTCGATGTTGTGCGCTTCGTTCTGCTCATCGAATATCTGGATGTGCTGAGTTTCGAACTGGGTGGCGAGATAGGCAGCCAGGGTGCGTTGCCCCTCGATTGCGGCCTGTATTTCGTGTTTCGCGGGCAAATTGATTGGCGGATGAATGACGGTCGACATGACGGTTTCCAATATTCTGAATAATCGATGTCGGCAGGCTATTCGAATTAATCGAAAATCGCAATAAACGAAACTGGCGGTTTTCAGACCGCTTTTGTCAACAACCCCTGCACATACTCCACAAACGCCCGAGCCTTGGCGCTGGCCATTCTCCCGGTGGGGAACACCGCCCACAGATCCAGGTTCGGCAGTGTCCAGTCCTTCATCACTTCCCGGACCGAACCGACGGCCAGTTCCGGCGCGAACATCCATTGCGAGGCCATGGTCAGCCCTTGATGGGCCAGCACGGCTTCACGCAAGCCTTCGGCGGCGTTGACGCGGATCCGGCCGCTGATGATCACCGATTGCTCCTCGCCGGCCTTGTTGAACTGCCAATTGGCGCCGCCTCCGAGGGTGTAGACGATTGCCTGATGCTTGCACAGGTCGGCGGGGCAGGTGGGTTCGCTGTGTTTTTTGAAGTACGCCGGCGTGCCCAGTACCATGCGTCGGCATTCGGCGATCTTGCGGGCGGTCAGGCCCGAGTCGCTCTGCACGCCCATGCGCAGGGCGATGTCGACGCCTTCTTCCACCAGATTGACGTTGCGATCATCGAGCATCAGGTCGATGTTCAGCGCCGGGTTTTGCTCCAGGAAGGGGCCCAGGTGCGGAACGATGTGCAGCCGGCCGAAGGTGACCGCCGCACAGATACGCAGGTTGCCACTCAGCCCGCTGGCGGAACCCCGTGCGGCGTTATCGGCCTCGTCGGCTTCTTCGATGGCACGCTTGGCCCGTTCGAAAAAGGCCAGCCCTGCCTCGGTGGGCGTCAGGCCCCGGGTCGAACGCAGCAACAGTCGCACCGCCAACCGCGATTCGAGTTGCGCGATGGTTTTCGACACGGCCGGCTGGCCGATGTTCAGGCGCCGGGCGGCGGCGGAAAACGAGCCGGTTTCCACCACGTAGACGAAGGTTTCCATTGCGCCGAGGCGGTCCATTGAAGGTCCCTGTGCAAAATCTTGAAGATGTCGCAGGCCCCTGTGGGAGCGATAGCGGTTTAACATTCAACATTGATGCTGACTGTCATGCCGCCATCGCGAGCAGGCTCGCTCCCACAAGGGATAGATGTTGTCAGTGCGAACCGCGAATCGCATCCAGCATCGCTTCAGGCTCTGGGCGCTGAGTGTAATCGGGGTTGACCTCGGCGTAACGGATCACGCCATTTTGCCCGATCACATAACGCGCCGGCATCGGCAATGTTCAGGACGGATCATCGTTTTTGGGGGGAATGGCGGGGCTTTCATCAGGGGGCTTTCATCACACTCTGTAAAACAGCCGGACGTCGCACTTCGGGTTTTTGTGCTTGAGTAAAGATAACTCTAGGGTTATTTTTGTTTTTGCCAAGCAAGGAGGCTGGTGGTGCAGAGCAGGCTATTGATCAAGGAGTTGGTGGAAGCGGGTTGGACCCTGGACCGGGTCACTGGCAGTCATCACATCTTCACGCACCCTTACAACCCGTACACCATTCCCGTCCCTCATCCAAAAAAGGATTTACCGATCGGGACGGTCAAGAGCATCAGGCGGCGAGCCGGGCTGTACTGCCCGCCAGCCAGTTACGCAGGAGATCCATAATGCAATATCCAATCTGTATCGAATGGGGCGACGAGAACACCGCCATCGGTATCCAGATCCCCGATATTCCAGGCGCGGTGACCGCCGGGGATACCTTTGAAGAGGCTTACAACGCAGCCGTCGAAATTGCCCACATCATGTTGCAGGAGATGGCGGCGGACGGCGATACGATTCCGATGCCGACTTCGGCGGCTTTGCACCGCGGCAATCCGGAATTTGCCGACATGGGCTGGGGCATGCTGGAACTGGACATCTCGCCGTACATGGGCAAGACCGAGAAGGTCAATGTCACGCTGCCCGGCTATGTGATCCAGCGCATTGACCGCTATGTGCGCGAGCACAACGTCAAAAGCCGCTCCTCCTTTTTGGCGGACGCGGCGATGGAGAAGCTGGTTCGGCAATAAATCGGGGGCGTCGCTGGCATTCGCGAGCCTGCTCCGGGCGGCGATCCGACGAAGCTTTAAAGCTTACGCCGTCGCCAGCGCAGCCTTCGGCGAAACACTCAGGAACCGCAATAACGCCAGCAACGGAAAGGCGCTGCCGACGATCACGATCCACAACCAGCCGCCGTGTTCGTACACCGCGCTGGCCACCGAAGAGCCGAAGGCGCCGCCGATGAAGATGCTGGTCATGTACAGCGCATTCAGGCGGCTGCGGCTTTTGCCGTCGAGGGCGTAGACCGCACGCTGGCCGAGGACCATGTTCATCTGCACGCAGAAGTCGAGCACCACGCCGGTCACGGCCAGGCCGATGACGTTGTAGGCCGGATGGACAAACGCCGGCAGAAAACTCAGGCTGGCGAACAGCAGGGCCAGGAGTGATGCGATGCGAGTGTGACCGGCATCGGCCAGGCGCCCGGCGATGGGGGCGGCAATGGCGCCGATGGCGCCCACCAGCGCGAAAATCGCGATCTCGCTTTGCGACAAACCGTGATTGCGCGCCAGTTCCAGTGGCACGGCGGTCCAGAACAGGCTGAAAGTGGCAAACATGCAACCCTGGTAAAACGCCCGCTGGCGCAGCACCGGTTGTTTGCGCAACAGCGTCCACAGCGAGCCCAGCAATTGGCCATAGGAAGCACTGTGATCAGGTTCACGCTTGGGAATGGTCACGGCCAGCACGATGCTGATGGCCGCCATCAACACCGCGGCAATCATGAACATCGCCCGCCAGCCGAAGTGGTCAGCCACCACACTGGACACCGGCCGGGCCAGCAGGATACCGAGCAGCAAACCGCCCATGATCCCGCCCACCACACGGCCACGGGTTTCTTCCGGCGCCAGGTGCGCGGCCAGCGGGATCAGGATCTGTACCGAAACCGAACTGAACCCCACCAACAGCGAAATCAGCAAAAACACGTTCGGCTGATCAGTGAACGCCGCCCCCAGCAGGCTGACAATCGCCACCAGGGTGGTGATGATCATCAATCGGCGGTTCTCCAGCAGATCCCCCAACGGCACGAGGAAGAACAGGCCCAGCGCATAACCGATCTGAGTCAGGGAGACGATCAGGCTGGCCATGGTGTTGGTCAGGCCAATGTCCGGTGCGATCAGGCCAATGATCGGCTGGGCGTAGTAGATGTTGGCGACAATGGCGCCGCAGCAGAAGGCGAACAGCAGCACCATGCCTCGGGTCATTGTTGCGGTGCCGTGGGGCACCTGGGTCGCTGGGTTCATAACGGGTCTCGCTGTACGGAAAGGAATGCGCGCAGGCTAATGGGCTGACTGAAACGGCGGAAGTGGGATTGGAGTGATAGTAATCATTCCATTGCGGAATGACTGACGAACGCGTGTGTCGTCCGTCGAAGAGCCTTGCGTCAGAACTATGCAGGTGAATGATACATTCACTTACATCTTGTTCGATAGCGTGCTTATGTTCTCTCTTCCTGTCTCACCACCGGAGGGTCGTTCCATGAAGGTGAAGTTTCGTCAGCTGATTCGCTGCGCTTGTGTCGCTACCTTGATCAGCGTCTTCAGCGTTGGTCTGGTCCAGGCCGAGGATGCACCGGGCACGCGCATCGGGGTGCGCGGCGAGATCACCGGTGTCAGTCCGGACATTCTGAAAGTCCATGCCAACAGCGGCGACAACGTGGTGATCAATCTGACCAAGGACACCAAGGTCCGCGCTGTGACCCTGGCCAATATCGAAGACATCAAGCCCGGCAGCTACATCGGCTCCGCGGCTGTTCCCCAGGAGGATGGCACCCTCAAGGCCCTGGAGGTCCATGTCTTCCCGCCGGAACTGGCCGGCAGTGGCGACGGTCATCGGCCGTTTGATCTGGTCAAGGGCAGCAGCATGACCAACGGCAGCGTTGGCGACCTGGTGGTGAGCAATGGTCGGGTGCTGACCGTCAACTACAAGGGCGGCCAGCAAAAGATTCTGGTCCCCGAAGACGTACCCATCGTCAACTTGATACCGGCCGATCGCAGCCTGTTGAAGGTGGGCGTGAAGATCGTGACCTTTGTGACCCAAGGCGCTGACGGCACGCTCACCGCTCAATCCATCTCGGCGGGCAAGGATGGCGTGACGCCGCCGATGTAGCGGGCGCGTGGCAAGCTAAGCTGAAAATGACCGCCACAAAAAAGGCGACCTGCACAGGTCGCCTTTTTCGTTATCGTCCGGTCATCACTGACCGCTGTAGATCTGGTCGAAAACCCCGCCATCATTGAAGTGGGTCTTCTGCACGGTGCGCCAGTCGCCGAAGGTCTTCTCGACCGACAGGAAGTCCACTTTCGGGAAGCGGTCGGTGTACTTGGCCAGCACGGCCGGGTCGCGCGGGCGCAGGTAGTTCGCCGCGGCAATCTCCTGGCCTTCCGGTGACCACAGGTACTTCAGGTATTCCTCGGCCGCTGCGCGGGTGCCTTTCTTGTCGACGGTTTTGTCGACCACCGACACCGGTGGCTCGGCTTCGGCGGAAACGCTTGGGTAGATGACTTCGAACTGATCACGGCCGAACTCGCGGGCGATCATTTCCGCTTCGTTTTCGAAGGTCACCAGCACGTCGCCGATCTGGTTGGTCATGAAGGTGGTGGTGGCGGCACGGCCACCGGTGTCGAGTACTGGCGCTTGCTTGAACAGCTTGCCGACGAAGTCTTTGGCCTTGTTCTCGTCGCCGCCGTTTTTCAGCACGTAGCCCCAGGCCGAGAGGTAGGTGTAGCGACCGTTACCGGAGGTTTTCGGGTTCGGGACGATGACCTGAACGCCATCCTTGAGCAGGTCCGGCCAGTCTTTCAGGGCTTTCGGGTTGCCCTTGCGCACGATGAACACGGTGGCCGAGGTGAACGGCGCGCTGTTGTTGGGCAGGCGCGTGACCCAGTTGTCCGGGACCAGTTTGCCGTTGTCCGCCAGGGCGTTGATGTCGGTGGCCATGTTCATGGTGATGACATCGGCCGGCAGGCCGTCGATGACCGAGCGCGCCTGCTTGCTGGAACCACCGAAGGACATTTGCAGGATGATGTTTTCGTTGTGCTCGGCTTGCCAGTGTTTCTGGAACGCAGTGTTGTAGTCCTTGTAGAAATCTCGCATCACGTCATAGGAAACGTTGAGCAGGGTCGGTGCAGCCTGGGCGATGTTGCCCAAGGCCAGGCCAGCGGCGAGAAGTGAGGCGCCAAAGAGTTTTTTCACTGCGCATTCCTTGTTCTATTAAAAGTGGGGCAATTTGCCAGCGACTATAACTGGGCTCGTATAGTCCTTTAAAGATTAAAAAGCTCTTTGCTTATTCCAGTTTTTTGAACAGTGCATTGCCACAACGGGAGCAGAACGAGGCCTCGGGTTCATGGCTGTCCTTGGCACACACCGGGCAGTCGCGATGCAACTGGCCGCCACGCATGGCCGTGGCCAGTTCGGCGGTGAAGATCCCGGTGGGCACGGCGATGATCGAGTAACCGGTGATCATCACCATCGACGAGATGACCTGGCCCAGTGCGGTCTTGGGCACGATGTCGCCGTAACCGACGGTGGTGAGGGTAACGATCGCCCAGTAGATGCCCTTGGGAATGCTGGTGAAGCCACTTTGCGGGCCTTCGACCACGTACATCAACGTGCCGAACACGATGACCAGGGTGCAGACGCTGAGCAGGAACACGAGGATTTTCTGCTTGCTGCCGCGCAAGGCATCGAGCAGGTAATGGGCTTGCTTGAGGTACGGGCCGAGCTTGAGCACGCGGAAGATCCGCAGCATCCGGATTACCCGGATGATCAGCAGGTACTGGGCATCGCTGTAGTACAGAGCTAGGATGCCGGGCACGATGGCCAGCAGGTCCACCAGCCCATAGAAGCTGAACGCGTAGTGCAGCGGTTTGGGCGAGCAGTACAGGCGCAGGATGTACTCGCCCAGGAAAATTATCGTGAAGCCCCACTCGATGTACGCCAGCAGGCTGGCGTAGTTCTGGTGGACGTCATCGATGCTGTCCAGGATCACCACCACCAGGCTGGCGAGGATGATCAGCAGCAGGGTGGAGTCGAAGCGTCGACCGGCAACGGTGTCGGTCTGGAAAATAATCACGTACAGGCGATTACGCCACGTGTCGTTGCTGTTCATGCCCATCGCCTTGGCCGCAAATCAGCGCAGCCTAGGTCGATTCTCCCCGGGAGCGCAAGGCGCGTTTTCGACCGTGGCCTTGCCGAGCATTTGCACAACGCAGCGGATCAGCCAGCCGGCAAGAATGAACGGAGCGGTCAGCGTGGGCAGGCCGATGGCGGCAAACGCAGGCGTCAGCAACAGCGCCAGGCCGATGCCAACCAGCGGCAGCCACGGTTGGCGACGCTGCGAGCTGAAGGCGAGGGCGGCGAGTACGGCGTTATAGCCGCCGAGACCGAGCAGTGCGGTGTAGAAGTCGTGGTGCAGCAGGCTCCAGCCCATGCCCGCGACAGACGCCAGCAATGCCCAGCAGAAGGCGCGGCGATCAGCGATCAGCAAACCGGCGGCAATCATCGCACCGGCCAACGGATGACCGAGGAACATCACCTGGCCAATACCTTTGAGAGGCGCGGCGAGCATGTTCAGGGTGCTGACTTCGATCAAATGCGGCTCTGTCGAGGGCGTGGCGAAGCACAGCAGCAACCAGCCCAGTCCGACGAAGGGCGCGGTGTAGGCCGGCAGGCATTGGCTGAACCGGACGCGCTTGAGCCACTGCTGGGTGACCATCGCGCTCAGGCCACCAGCGGCCAGAATCAGTGGCGGCATCATTGCCGACCAAGGGAAATACAGGCTCAGCAACAGTCCGAGCAGGACACCGTTGTAGCTGAACATCCCGGCCTGCCGATCAGCCTTGGCATAGTTGCGGCGTTGCGCGGTGAGCAGCCCGGCGACACCGCCGAGCAATGCGCCGCCGAGCAAGGCGGGGGCAGTGAACAGGATGGCCAGGACGCACAGCAGGCCGCACAGCGGATTGCGCTGGAGAAAGATCTGGCTGAAGCCGTTGAGCAATGCTTCGGCCCAGTCGGGGCAGTGGGTGTTGAAGTGATTGGCGGGCATGGCAGTTCTGAAAGTCAGTAGGACCGAGTTGCCTGCATCGCGAGCAAGCTCGCTCCCACACTGAATCTTTGTTCAGTCTTGGTTCTGTGAACGACACAAAACCAATGTGGGAGCGAGCTTGCTCGCGATGAGGCCGGTACAGGCGCTAGATCAATGTCTCGATGCGCAAAGAGTTAGTCGATCCCGGCTGCCCAAAGGGCACACCTGCTGTGATCAACAGTGTGTCGCCACGCTGCGCCATGCCCTGGGCCTGGGCAATCTCCAGTGCCGTGGAGCAGACTTCATCGACCTGACGCAGGCGGTCATTGACCACCGAGTGCACACCCCAAGCCACGCTCAGGCGACGGGCGGTCTGCAGGTTCGGCGTCAGGTTGAGGATCGGCACCGTCGGCCGCTCCCGCGCCGCACGCAGGCTCGATGCGCCAGACTCGCTGTAGTTCACCAGCACCGCCACCGACAGCACGTTGCTGATGCGGCGAATGGCGCAGCTGATCGCGTCGGAAACAGTCGCCTCGGCCTTCGGCCGGCTGACGTCGAGTTGAGTCTGGTAGTCCGGACCGTTTTCCACCTGGCGGATGATCTTGCTCATCATCTGCACGGCTTCGAGCGGGTATTCTCCGGACGCGGTTTCCGCCGACAGCATCACTGCGTCCGCACCTTCGGCCACCGCGTTGGCCACATCGGTGACTTCGGCGCGGGTTGGCGCCGGTGAGAAGCGCATCGACTCCAGCATCTGCGTCGCCACCACCACTGGTTTGCCGAGCTGGCGGCAGGTGCTGATGATGTTCTTCTGGATCTGCGGCACGCTTTCGGCCGGCACCTCCACGCCCAGGTCACCCCGGGCGACCATGATCGCATCGCTCAATTCGGCGATCTCGCGCAGTTGTTCGACGGCCGAGGGCTTCTCGATCTTGGCCATCAGGAACGCCTTGTCGCCGATCAGGGAGCGGGCTTCGCGGATGTCATCGGGACGTTGCACGAACGACAGCGCCACCCAATCCACACCCAACTCCAGACCGAAGGTCAAGTCGCGGCGATCCTTGGCGGTCAGCGGGCTCAGGTCGAGTACCGCTTGCGGCACGTTTACGCCTTTGCGGTCCGACAGTTCACCGCCATTGAGTACGGTGGTGTCGATGGCGTCGGCGTACTTGGTCACTACCCGCAGACGCAGCTTGCCGTCGTCCAGCAGCAGGTCCATGCCGGGCTCCAGCGCGGCGATGATTTCCGGGTGGGGCAAGTTGACCCGGCGCTCATCGCCCGGCGTGGCATCGAGGTCCAGGCGCAAGGCTTGGCCGCGCACCAGTTGCACCTTGCCTTCGGCGAATTTGCCGACCCGCAGTTTCGGGCCTTGCAGGTCCATCAGGATGCCCAATGGATAATTGAGCTGGCGCTCGACTTCACGAATCCACTGGAAACGCTGGGCGTGGTCGGCGTGATCACCATGGCTGAAGTTCAGGCGGAAGATGTTGACCCCGGCCAGCACCAGTTCACGGATGGCGTCGATGCCATCGGTGGCCGGACCGAGTGTGGCGAGGATTTTGACCTTTTTATCAGGCGTCATGTTTAGTGCTCTCAAGGATCAGAATGGCGCGGAAGTCGTTGACGTTGGTACGGGTCGGCTCGGTGACGATCAGGGCGTCGAGTGCCTCGAAGTAGCCGTAACCGTTGTTGTTGTCCAACTCGTCGCTGGCGCTCAGGCCCTGGGCGGCAGCACGGGCGTAGCTGTCCGGGGTCATGATCGCGCCGGCGTTGTCTTCGGAGCCGTCGATGCCGTCGGTGTCACCGGCCAGCGCGTAGACGCCGGGCAGACCCTTGAGGCTGTCGGTCAGGCTCAGAAGGAACTCGGCATTGCGCCCGCCACGGCCATTGCCGCGTACGGTCACGGTGGTTTCACCGCCGGAGAGAATCACGCAGGGCGCCGCCAGCGGCTGACCATGCAGGACGATCTGCCGTGCGATGCCGGCGTGGACCTTCGCCACCTCGCGGGATTCGCCTTCCAGGTCGCCGAGGATCAGCGGACTGAACCCGGCCTGACGGCATTTCACCGCCGCCGCTTCAAGGGATTGCTGCGGGCGGGCGATCAACTGGAAATGACTGCGTGCCAGGCTCGGGTCGCCGGGTTTGACGGTTTCCGATTCGGGGCTTTGCAGCCAGGTGCGCACCGAAGCCGGAACCTCGATGGCGTAGCGTTTGAGGATCGCCAGCGCTTCGGCCGACGTGCTCGGGTCGGCCACGGTAGGGCCGGAGGCGATGACCGTGGCGAGGTCGCCCGGCACATCGGAAATCGCATAGGTGTAGACCGTGGCAGGCCAGCAGGCTTTGCCCAGGCGGCCGCCCTTGATCGCCGAGAGGTGCTTGCGCACGCAGTTCATCTCGCCGATGGTCGCGCCGGACTTGAGCAGGGCTTTGTTGATCGACTGCTTGTCGGCCAGAGTGATGCCTTCGGCCGGCAATGCCAGCAGGGCAGAGCCACCACCGGAGAGCAGGAAGATCACGCGGTCGTTTTCGCTGAGGTCGCTGACCAGTTCCAGCACGCGCTTGGCCACGGCCAGACCTGCAGCGTCCGGTACCGGATGCGCGGCTTCGACCACTTCGATTTTTTCGCAAGGCGCGCCGTGACCGTAACGGGTCACCACCAGGCCGGAGACTTCACCCTGCCAGCAGCGCTCGACCACCTGGGCCATGGCGGCTGCGGCTTTGCCGGCGCCGATGACGATCACGCGACCGCTGCGGTCGGCAGGCAAATGGGCTTCGAGGACTTGTTGCGGATGCGCCGCGTCGATGGCTGTAGCAAACAGCTCGCGCAGCAATTGTTGCGGATCGACCGACATGGCGGGCTCCCGGAATTCTTGTTATTTGAAGGGCAACTCGGTCCAGTGTGGGAGCGGGCTTGCTCGCGAATGCGGCTTCAAATTCAACAGAGATGTTGACTGACCTGACGCTTTCGCGAGCAAGCCCGCTCCCACATGGGGATGGGGCAGGGCTTACTTCTTGTCGCGAATCGAGAAGTTCGCCATGTGTTCCAGACCCTTGATCAGCGCCGAGTGGTCCCAGTTGCTGCCACCGATGGCCGCGCAGGTGCTGAACACTTGCTGGGTGTTGGCGGTGTTCGGCAGGTTGATGTTCAGCTCCTTGGCGCCTTGCAGGGCCAGGTTCAGGTCCTTCTGGTGCAGGCTGATGCGGAAGCCTGGATCGAAGGTGCCCTTGATCATGCGCTCGCCGTGCACTTCGAGGATCTTCGAAGACGCGAAACCGCCCATCAGTGCTTCACGCACCTTGGCTGGATCGGCACCGTTTTTCGAAGCGAACAGCAGGGCTTCAGCCACGGCCTGGATGTTCAGGGCCACGATGATCTGGTTGGCTACCTTGGCGGTTTGACCGTCGCCGTTGCCACCGACCAGGGTGATGTTCTTGCCCATGGCCTGGAACAGCGGCAGGGCGCGTTCGAAAGCGTCGGCATCGCCGCCGACCATGATGCTCAGGGTCGCAGCCTTGGCGCCGACTTCACCGCCGGATACCGGGGCGTCGAGGTATTGCGCGCCTTTTTCGTTGATCTTGGCGGCGAAAGCCTTGGTGGCGGTCGGCGAGATCGAGCTCATGTCGATCACCACTTTGCCTTTGCCCACGCCAGCAGCGATGCCGTCGGCACGGAACAGCACGTCATCGACCTGCGGGGTATCGGGCACCATGACGATGATGAACTCGGCTTCCTGGGCAACTTCTTTCGGGTTCGCCAGGGCAACGGCGCCAGCGGCGACCAGGTCGGCAGGCGCAGGGTCGTGGTGGGCCGACAGGAACAGGCTGTGACCGGCTTTCTGCAGGTTCGCCGCCATTGGGTGGCCCATGATGCCGGTGCCGATAAATCCGATTTTAGCCATGAGAAAATCCTCTTGTTTTTGTGCTTTCTGTAGGAGCGAGCTTGCTCGCGAAAAACTTCAACGAAAACGCGTGGTGCCTGATTAAACGCGGCGCCTGATCGTTCTTCGCGAGCAAGCTCGCTCCTACAGGTAATGGGTCAGATCGCGTTATGGGTTTTCAGCCAGCCCAGACCCGCTTCAGTGGTGGTCAGCGGCTTGTATTCGCAACCGACCCAGCCCTGATAACCAATGCGGTCCAGGTGTTCGAACAGGAAGCGGTAGTTGATTTCACCGGTACCAGGTTCGTTGCGCCCCGGGTTGTCCGCGAGCTGCACATGGTTGATCTCGCCCAGGTGCGATTGCAGGGTGCGGGCCAGATCGCCTTCCATGATTTGCATGTGGTAGATGTCGTATTGCAGGAACAGGTTGGCGCTGCCGACCTGCTCGCGAATCGACAGGGCTTGCGCCGTGTTGTTCAGGTAGAAACCTGGAATGTCACGGGTGTTGATCGCTTCCATCACCAGCTTGATACCCGCCGCTTGCAGCTTGTCGGCCGCGTACTTGAGGTTGGCGACGAAGGTTTTCTCCACGGTGGCATCGTCAAAGCCCTGCGGACGAATACCGGCCAGGCAGTTGACCTGGGTGTTGCCCAGCACTTGCGCATAAGCGATGGCCAGGTCGACACCGGCACGGAACTCTTCGACCCGATCCGGCAGGCACGCGATACCGCGCTCGCCCTTGGCCCAGTCACCGGCCGGCAGGTTGAACAGCACTTGGGTCAAACCGTTGGCGTCGAGCTGGGCCTTGATTTCGGCGGAGCTGAAGTCGTACGGGAACAGGTATTCGACACCACTGAAGCCGGCCTTGGCGGCCGCTTCGAAACGGGCGAGAAAGTCCTGTTCGGTGAACAGCATGGACAGGTTGGCTGCGAAACGCGGCATGGTGGTCTCCCGTAAATGTGTGAAGCCCCCTTGTAGGAGCGAGCTTGCTCGCGAAAGCGGTGGGTCAGTCAACATCTCTGTTGGATGTGAAGCAGCCTTCGCGAGCAAGCCCGCTCCCACAGGGGGAGCGGTCAGCAGTTAATCCAGCAACGAAATCGCAGTCGGTGCGTCGTCGCCGACCAGCGCCAGGTCTTCGAATTCGTTGACGGCGTTGATCTCGGTGCCCATGGAAATGTTGGTCACGCGCTCCAGGATGATTTCGACGATCACCGGAACCTTGAACTCTTCGATCAGCTCCTGGGCCTTGCGCAGGGCAGGCTGGATCTGGGCCGGTTCGAATACGCGCAGTGCCTTGCAGCCGAGGCCTTCGGCAACTGCGACGTGGTCGACACCGTAACCGTTGAGTTCCGGGGCGTTCAGGTTGTCGAAGGACAGCTGCACGCAGTAGTCCATGTCGAACCCGCGCTGCGCCTGACGGATCAGGCCCAGGTACGAGTTGTTCACCACGACGTGGATGTACGGCAGCTTGAACTGCGCGCCCACCGCCAATTCCTCGATCATGAACTGGAAGTCATAGTCCCCCGACAGGGCCACGACTTTACGGTTCGGATCAGCCTTGACCACGCCCAGCGCTGCCGGAATGGTCCAGCCCAACGGGCCTGCCTGACCGCAGTTGATCCAGTGACGCGGCTTGTAGACGTGCAGGAACTGCGCGCCGGCAATCTGCGACAGACCGATGGTGCTGACGTAGCAGGTGTCTTTGCCGAACACCTGGTTCATTTCTTCGTAAACGCGTTGCGGCTTGACCGGCACGTTGTCGAAGTGAGTCTTGCGCTGCAGGCTGGCTTTACGCTGCTGGCAGTCTTGCAGCCAGGCACTGCGGTTCTTCAGCTTGCCGGCGGCTTGCCATTCGCGAGCGACTTCGATGAACACGGTCAGCGCGGCAGCGGCGTCGGAAACGATGCCCAGGTCCGGGGTGAACACGCGGCCGATCTGGGTCGGTTCGATATCAACGTGAATGAACTTGCGGCCTTCGGTGTACACGTCAACGGAACCGGTGTGACGGTTGGCCCAACGGTTGCCCACGCCCAGAACCACATCGGACTTGAGCATGGTTGCGTTGCCGTAGCGGTGCGAAGTCTGCAGACCAACCATGCCCACCATCAGCGGGTGATCGTCCGGGATGGTGCCCCAGCCCATCAGGGTCGGGATAACCGGAATACCGGTCAGCTCGGCGAACTCCACCAGCAGGTCGCTGGCATCGGCGTTGATGATGCCGCCACCGGCCACCAGCAATGGGCGATCGGCCTGATCCAGCATGGCCAACGCTTTTTCCACCTGGACGCGGGTAGCGCTCGGCTTGGCCAATGGCAGCGGCTGGTAGGCGTCGATGTCGAATTCGATTTCGGCCATCTGCACGTCGAACGGCAGGTCGATCAGCACCGGGCCTGGACGGCCGGAGCGCATTTCATAGAAGGCCTTCTGGAACGCGTAAGGCACCTGGCCCGGTTCCATGACGGTGGTCGACCACTTGGTAACTGGCTTGACGATGGTGGTGATATCGACAGCCTGGAAGTCTTCCTTGTGCATACGGGCGCGGGGTGCCTGGCCAGTGATGCAGAGGATTGGAATCGAGTCGGCCGAGGCGCTGTAGAGCCCGGTGACCATGTCGGTGCCGGCAGGGCCGGAAGTACCGATGCACACGCCGATGTTGCCGGCCTTGGTGCGGGTGTAGCCCTCGGCCATGTGCGAGGCGCCTTCAACGTGGCGAGCGAGTACGTGATCGATGCCGCCGACCTTTTGCAGGGCGGAGTACAACGGGTTGATGGCGGCACCCGGGATGCCAAAAGCGGTATCGACCCCTTCACGGCGCATCACCAGAACGGCGGCTTCGATTGCTCTCATTTTGCTCATGGTTTTGTGCCTCTTTACGTTTTGTAATTGTATACAAGTGGCTTTGCGCAGAGTGTATTCACGGCGGACGGCGCAGGTCAATCCATTTTCTCAAGCGCTTGTTTCATTCGTCGGAAGCCCGTTCTACTGTGGCTTTTCGTCGCATGTGGCGCCTTTCGAGAATTATTGTATACAAAAAAATAATTCATTGTGTTCTATTTGTTGCATCGGGCTGCGACGCAAGCGCGCAGCACAACGGCGCAGCCCACCGACTTTCCGAAAAACAAAATGAGGACGGCACCATGAGCGCTTTAACCTTGAAAGTCGCAGTCAACCTGGCCGATCAGGCCATCACCGCGGGGCGGGCGATCTCTGCCGCGCCATTGACTGTTGCAGTACTGGATGCCGGCGGGCACCTGATTACGCTGCAACGGGAAGACGGCGCCAGCCTGCTGCGCCCGCAGATCGCCATCGGCAAGGCCTGGGGCGCGATTGCCTTGGGCAAGGGCTCACGCCTGCTGGCACAGGACGCCCAACAACGCCCGGCCTTCTTCGCTGCGCTGAATAGCCTGGGGCAGGGCAGCGTCGTCCCGGTGCCCGGCGGCGTATTGGTTCGGGATCAGGACGGGACTGTGTTGGGGGCGGTCGGTATCAGTGGAGATCTGTCTGATGTCGATGAGCAATGTGCGATCCGCGCGATCGAGGGGCAGGGGTTGAAGGCGGATGCGGGGGTGGCTGGTTGATCTTCGGCTTCTGATTTACCGCTTTCGCGGGCTTGCTCGCGAAAGCAATCTCCCAGACTCATCCAGCTAAAAGTCTGCGCCATTTCGCGCAGCCATTCGCGAACTACTTTCCTCCACACTTTCGCCCCAGAACAGCTTTTTAGCTGCCTGCTTTTCCCGTTGAAATTTCCATCCGGTAAATTCCGGTTTTTTAGAATTTTGTGCGAAACATTTGGGTGTTGCCGAATATTTTCGCAAGAATATTCACAGCTATCACTCGTATCATTCTCTCGGGACAAGCCGAGAGCTTTGCAATGAAAACAACACTATCGTGGTGGGATATCAGCCCGCCTTTGAGCTCCGCTACACCTACCTGGCCGGGTGACACACCTTTTCAGGAAGAGCGCGTGTGGAGCTTCGGACCCGAGTGTCCGGTGAATGTCGGGCGTATCACCCTGTCGCCTCACACGGGTGCCCATGTCGACGCGCCGCTGCATTACAGCGCTGATGGCGCGGCCATTGGCGATGTGTCACTCGATGTCTATATGGGGCCTTGCCGTGTGCTGCATTGTCTGAACAGCGGCCGGCTGGTGCACCCTGAGCAGCTTGAAGGTCGCTTGCAAGACCTGCCTGAACGGGTGCTGCTGCGCACCTGGCGACAAGCGCCGTTGAGCTCTTGGGATCCGGATTTCACCGCAGTCGCCAAAGAAACCGTCGACCTGCTGGCGAGCCTCGGTGTGCGCTTGATCGGTATCGATACGCCGTCGCTGGACCCTCAGCAATCCAAAACCATGGCTTCGCACAATGCCGTAGCCCGACATGGCATGGCCATCCTCGAGGGCATCGTGCTCGATGATGTCCCGGAAGGGGACTATGAATTGATCGCGTTGCCGCTGCGTTTTGCCCATCTGGACGCCAGTCCTGTCAGGGCAATTTTGCGTCCACTGAATAAACCGCAACTTGAGGAGCCGACTCAATGAACCAATGCCCCTATTCACCTGCAAGCCAGACGGATGAATGGCATAACGCCGAGCTGAATTTTTCCGACTCCATGAGCTACGGCGACTACCTGGATCTGGGGCGCATTCTCAGCGCACAGCACCCGTTATCTCCGGACCATAACGAGATGCTGTTCATCATCCAGCATCAGACGTCAGAGCTGTGGATGAAGCTGATGCTGCACGAGCTCAAAGCCGCCCGTGAACACATTCGATTGGGAGAGTTACCGCCCGCTTTCAAGATGCTGGCGCGGGTCTCGCGGATTTTTGATCAACTGGTGCATGCCTGGACAGTGCTGGCCACCATGACACCCACCGAGTACCACGCGATACGGCCGTTTCTGGGGCAGTCATCGGGCTTCCAGTCGTTCCAGTACCGCGAGATCGAATTCATTCTGGGCAACAAAAGCGCGACCCTGTTGCGCCCTCATGCGCATCGGCCGGAACTGTTGCAGGCGCTTGAGAAGGCGATCGCCACACCGTCGCTGTATGACGAGGCGATTCGCTTGATGGTCAGCGCTGGCTTGACCATTGACCCACAGCGTTTCGAGCGCGATCCGACCAGTCCGACGGCGCATGACGCGTCGGTCGAAGCAGCCTGGCGCGAGGTCTACACCGACCCTTCGCGTTATTGGGATCTCTATCAGTTGGCGGAGAAACTCATCGACCTTGAGGATTCGTTCCGGCAATGGCGCTTCCGGCATGTGACCACGGTCGAGCGGATCATCGGCTTTCAACCAGGGACCGGCGGCACAGAAGGTGTCGGTTATCTGCGCAAGATGCTCGATACCGTGTTGTTCCCGGAGTTGTGGCGAGTGCGCTCAACTCTTTAATTTACCGAGAATGATGTCTGAACGCTTAAACCGAGCGGCAATTGAATAAATTGATGCATTCAAACCATGCCTGACCATAACAATTAGAAGGTAACCAGATGGCGGATGAAATCTTGCGACAAGGCGAGCTCAAGCGAGGGCTGAAAAATCGTCATATTCAGCTGATCGCATTGGGCGGAGCGATAGGTACCGGGTTGTTTCTCGGCTCTGCCGGAGTACTCAAATCGGCCGGGCCGTCGATGATCCTCGGCTATGCGATTGCCGGCTTCATCGCCTTTCTGATCATGCGCCAGCTGGGCGAGATGATAGTCGAGGAACCGGTAGCCGGCTCCTTCAGTCATTTTGCCCACAAGTACTGGGGCGGCTATGCCGGCTTTCTGTCCGGCTGGAACTACTGGGTGCTGTATGTGCTGGTGGGCATGGCCGAGTTGACGGCTGTCGGCAACTACGTGCAGTTCTGGTGGCCGGAAATCCCCTCTTGGGTCAGCGCGGCGGTGTTCTTCGTCCTGGTCAATTTGATCAATATGATGAACGTCAAAGTCTTCGGCGAGATGGAGTTCTGGTTTGCAATCATCAAGGTCGTAGCGATCATTGGCATGATTGCCCTGGGCTGCTACATGTTGTTCAGCGGAACGGGCGGCCCGCAGGCCTCGGTCAGCAATCTGTGGAGTCACGGCGGCTTCTTTCCCAACGGCACCACCGGATTGCTGATGTCCATGGCGTTCATCATGTTCTCCTTCGGCGGTCTGGAGCTGGTCGGTATCACCGCCGCTGAAGCCAGCGAGCCGGGAAAAGTGATTCCCAAGGCGATCAACCAGGTGGTTTATCGCGTACTGATCTTCTACGTCGGCGCACTCACCGTGTTGCTGTCGCTGTATCCGTGGGATCAACTGCTACAGACACTGGGCGCTTCGGGCGATGCCTATAGCGGCAGCCCGTTCGTGCAGATCTTCTCCTTGATCGGCAGCGACACCGCAGCGCACATCCTCAACTTCGTGGTGCTCACCGCGGCGCTCTCTGTCTATAACAGTGGCGTCTACTGCAACAGCCGCATGCTCTATGGCCTGGCCGAACAGGGCGACGCGCCCAAGGCGCTGATGAAACTGAACAAGCAGGGCGTGCCTCTACTGGCGCTGGGCGTATCTGCGTTGATCACCATGCTGTCCGTGCTGGTTAACTACCTCGCCCCGCATCAAGCGCTTGAGTTGCTCTTTGCGCTGGTGGTCGCATCGCTGATGATCAACTGGGCGATGATCAGCCTGACGCACCTGAAATTTCGCAAAGTCATGGGCCAGCAAGGCATCGTGCCGGGTTTCAAGGCGTTCTGGTTCCCCTACAGTAATTACCTGTGCCTGGCCTTCATGGCCATGATCGTCTGCGTCATGCTGATGATTCCAGGGATACGTGCTTCAGTCTTCGCCATACCGGTGTGGATGTTGATCATCTTCGGCTTTTACCGGATGCGTATGGCCAAGGATCGGGCCTTGCCGGTGGTTCAATAGCCTTCCCGCTGACAAAAGCCCCGACGTTCAATGAGTGACGGGGCTTTTTAAACGGATAGAACAGCCGTTTTGTGGCGTGAAACTTGCTCTTTTCAAGCCTGATACGCGCCATCAGAGCGCGCTGAAGAATATTGCCGTGGGTGCGCCGTGATGAGTAGCAACGCTGATCCGCAGTTTCGCGACATTCGTATCGATCACTATGACCTCGAGGGTGCAAGGAACTGGATGTCTGGTATCTGCGGGCCGCACCGCCTCCAGACTTCGACGCCTGAGCGGATCCGCTTTCATCACAGCGCCAATGTGTTCAAGTCGATGGCCACGACCCTGGGCACTCTCTCATATGGCACCGATGTCACCATCGATATCGAAGACGCCGAACACTTCATTAGCTACAGCCTGAGTTTGCCGTTGGTGGGCAAGCAGGAACTGAGCAAGAACGGCAGCGTGGTGAAATCCAACCGCGATCAAGGGGTGATCATTTCCCCGAATGAGAACCAGATGCTGGCGATCTCCGGCGACTGTCGCAAAGTCCAGGTGGTGATCACCCGCGTCGCCATGAGCGAGTCGCTGGAAGGCATGCTGCAGCGACCGCTGGATACACCACGCTGTTGGGGCTGCTGCTGATGGGCGCGGTGATGATCACCACCTACTTCACCGATGCCTTCAAAATGACCTTGGTATTCGGTGTGCCTTTCCTGCTGATCCTCACGGTTGTCTACTGGATCTTCTTCAGAAAACCCGGGGCAGCCGTGGCGCTGAGTCCGCTGCCGAAGGTTTAGAGGGCGGAAACATGCAATCCCGACCGGCAGTTTTCATGGACTGCCGAGTCGGCATTGATCCTGGGCCGCTATCAGTCCGGCTCACACCCCTTGAGCACCAACCGGATAATCGTCTGCGCCGCCGCTTCATAATCTTCTTCATCCAGCCTGGCCTTGCCGGTGATGGCGGTGATTTGCCAGTCGAAGTCGGCGTATGTCTGGGTCGCGGCCCAGATGCTGAACATCAGGTGGTTGGGGTCGATGGGGGCGATTTGCCCGCGGTCGATCCAGGTCTGGATGCATTCGATGTTGTGTTTGGCCTGGCCATTGAGCTGATCGACCAGATCGCTGCTCAGGTGGGGGGCGCCGTGCATGATTTCGCTGGCGAACACCTTGGAGGCGAAAGGCAGGTCGCGGGAGATGCGGATTTTCGAGCGAATGTAGCCGCTGAGCACTTCACCGGGTTCGCCGTCCGGATTGAACGGTGTCGAAGCCTGCAGGATTGGCTCGATGATACTTTCCAGGACCTCGCGGTAGAGGTTTTCCTTGGATTTGAAGTAGTAGTAGACGTTGGGCTTGGGCAATCCCGCCTTGGCTGCGATGTCGCTGGTTTTGGTCGCAGCGAAGCCTTTGTCGGCGAATTCCTCACTGGCGGCACGCAGGATCAGTTGTTTGTTGCGCTCGCGGATAGTGCTCATAAACCGGGTGATTCCTTGCCTATTCTGGCGGTTGCGCATGGTATCACCGGCCTCGCGCGGCGCTCAAGAATGCACCGCAGCCCGTGATGCCGCGCTATGCTGCTGCGCATTCATTGCAGAAGGAAACCCGATTCATGGCAGGAAGCAGTTTGCTGGTGCTGATTGACGACATTGCCGCCGTACTGGACGACGTGTCATTGATGACCCAAATGGCCGCCAAGAAAACGGCCGGCGTACTCGGTGACGACCTGGCACTCAACGCCCAGCAAGTCAGCGGAGTGCGTGCCGAGCGGGAAATCCCGGTGGTATGGGCGGTCGCCAAGGGTTCGTTCATCAATAAATTGATCCTGGTGCCGTCGGCGCTGGCCATCAGTGCGTTTATTCCGTGGCTGGTTACACCGCTGTTGATGGTCGGCGGTGCCTATCTGTGCTTCGAGGGGTTTGAAAAACTCGCCCACAAGTTTCTGCACAGCAAGGCTGAAGATGTCGCCGAGCATGCGCAGTTGGTCGAGGCCGTGGCTGACCCTGCCACCGACCTGGTGGCGTTTGAGAAGGACAAGATCAAAGGCGCGATCCGCACCGACTTCATTCTTTCGGCGGAAATCATCGCCATCACCCTCGGCACCGTGGCCGGCGCTCCATTGACCCAGCAAATCATCGTGCTTTCGGGCATTGCCATTGTCATGACCATCGGCGTGTACGGATTGGTGGCGGGTATCGTCAAGCTCGACGACCTCGGCCTGTGGTTGACCCAGAAACCCGGGCAGATGGCGAAAAGCATCGGCGGCGGGATTCTGCGTGCGGCACCGTACATGATGAAAAGCCTGTCGGTGATCGGCACGGCGGCGATGTTTCTGGTGGGCGGCGGGATCCTCACGCACGGTGTGCCGGTGGTGCATCACTGGATCGAAAGTGTCGGTGCTGCGGCGGGTGGCGGCGGATTTATCGTGCCGGTGCTGCTCAATGGCGTGGCGGGGATTGTGGCGGGGGCGGTGGTGTTGGTTGGCGTGATGGCCGTCAGCAAGATCTGGAAAGCCCTGAAAGGCTGAAGGCAACACATAACAAATGTGGGAGCGAGCGAGCCCGCTCCCACATTGATTTACAGCTGCCGGGATTACTCGGCGATCTGCAACTTGCGCGCTTCGGTGTACACGTAACGCACTTTCTCGTACTCGAATGGCGAGTTCATCTGGCCATAGCGAAAGGTGGTCTGGTGGCGCTTGTCGATGCTGCGCAGGATCCAGACTTCCGGATGGTTGGAGCTGACTTCGGCCACGTTGAGGAAGTTGATCGCATTCTCGGCCGTGTAATCCACCGCCAGGCCGCCGGTGTCACGCAGGTTCGACGGACCGAGGATCGGCAGGACGAAGTAAGCGCCACCCGGCACGCCGTAGAAGCCGAGCGTCTGGCCGAAGTCTTCGCTTTGGCGCGGCAGGCCCATGGCGGTGGCCGGGTCCCACAGGCCGGCGATGCCGATGGTGGTGTTGAGCAGCAGGCGTCCGGTGGTTTCCAGCGAGCGCTGGCCCTTGAGTTGCAGCAGGCTGTTCATCAGGTTCGGCACGTCGCCGAGGTTGTTGAAGAAGTTGCTGACACCAGTACGCAGGAAGCTCGGGGTGACGTAGCGGTAGCCATTGACCACCGGCAGGAACACCCATTGGTCGAAGCGGTAGTTGAAGTGATAGACGCGCCGGTTCCACTCCTCCAGCGGATCGTAGACAGCCAGTGCGCTGAGCGTCGAGCGCTCGAACTCGCGTTGGTCCAGGCCCGGGTTGAATTTGAGTTTGCTCAGCGGTTCCTTGAAGCCGTCACTGTCGACGACCACGGGGGCGTTGGCTTTGCTGTTGTCTGCATTGGCGACGCCTGCACAGAGTAACGCTGCGAAAAGCAGGAGATATTTAGCCACGGAAGAACTCCAGCATGGCGTCGCTGTTGACGCGGTAGTTAATGTTGCCGCAGTGGCCGCCGTACGGGTAAACGGTCAGGCGATCACCGAAGGTCCTGCGCAGGAAGCCCAGGTCGCCAGGGCCGAGGATCACGTCATCGGCGTTGTGCATGACAGCGATTTTCGGGCTTTCGTGCAGATAGTCCTTCAGCGCATACAGGCTCACCTGGTCAATCAGTTGCAGCAGGCTGCCGCCGTCGGTGCGGGCGCGCCACATCGGGATCACTTGTTCGGTGATGTAGCAGTCGAAGTCGCATTGCAGTGCACGCTTGAGGAATGGCGTGAGGCTGGTGCCCTCGGTGATCGGGAACTTGGGTGGGGTGATCAGGCCGCGACGGTTGATCAGGTCCGAAGTGAAGGCAATGTCGGCCGCCGAAAAGCGGAACGAGGTGCCGATCAGCATGGCCATCTGTTCGTTGGTCAGGTGCTGTTTGGACTGCTGGAAGTCGTAGAGCAGGGCGTCGTTGAGGTCGATGTAGCCCTTCTGCTGGAAGTAGCGGGTCAGCTTGTTCAGTACCAGTTCATAGAACGTGGTGCTGTTGTTGATGCCCTTGACCTCGGTCTGGACCAGCTTGTCGAGGTTGGTGATCGAGGTGTAGAGGTTGACCGGCGGGTTGAGCAACAGGACTTTCTTGAAGTTGAAGCTGCGGCGGGTTTCGTCCAGGTGCGCGACGAAAGCGGCGTCCAGTGCACCGAGGCTGTACCCGGTCAGGTAGTAATCGGTGACCGGCACTTTCGGGTTCTGTGCCCGCACTGCCTGCATCACCCGGTACATGTCTTCGGCGTCTTCCTTGGAAACACCCGGCGTGGCGAAGCGTGAAGCGGAACTCATGAAGTCGTAGCTGGTGGGCGATGACAGCTGCACCACGTGGTAACCGGCCTTGTAGTAGAGCTTCTTCAGGTATTCGTTCAGGCTGCTGTCATAACGTGCACCGGTGCCGGCGATCAGGAATATCAGCGGCGCGGCGTGATCCTGCGTGGCAATGCGGTAGTCGAGTTTCTTGACCGCCCAGAAATTGTCCGGCAATTCGAACGCCCGTTCCGGACGCAAGGTGACGCTGCGCACTGTCTGATCGATGTCATCGTCCAGCGGCAACTCCGGACGCAAGTCCGGCGGCGTGGTCGCGATGGTCGCCTCGAACGGGTTGGTCAGGGGATAGCCGTAACTGGCGGCGTCAATGTCGACCGCCAGTGCGGACGCACTCAAAATAAGGCCGCCAAACAGGGCGGCGAAGCGCAAGGAACGGAGCATGACTAAATCCCTTAGAAGAAGGTGCCGAATGAATTTCGCAGGCTATGACCACCGGATCTGCGCCAAAGTGCCAACCATCGGCACCAAACAGGCTTAATTTCGAAGTAATAGTAGCTGGACGATACACTTTGCAGCGATTGAATGACCAGTTAACCGTTGTTATCGCTTGCGAAACGCTTTCGGGCGATTAAGCTGGCCGCCGTTTTTCGCCAATTGGAGTGTTTCATGTCTCGCCGCCTGCCCGTGATTCTGCTGCTTGTATTGCTGCCTGTATGGCTGGCCGCCAGTTATGGCGCGCGTTATGGCTTCATGGAGGATGCGCAGTGGGTCGGCATTTGCGTGGATGAAGCGAGTCGCTGGGAATGCCAGGTGCGATCGAACCTGGGGCTGATGATCCATTTCGGGGTGCTGGGCTGGGCTGCGCTGGGCGCGGCGATCATCGGCTTTGTCGTGCCGGGGCGGGCAGGCTGGTGGCTGGCGGTGCTGGGGCTGGTGTTCGGGTTTCCGGCGCTGGCGTTGTACAGCACGACGCTGGCGGTGTTTGCGGTGGTGATTGCGGGGTTGCGGTTGGTCAGAGAGTCTCGTAGCGCCTGATGGTCCGTCATCGCGAGCAGGCTCGCTCCCACAGGATCCTTGTGGGAGCGGCGGTGCGGCGATCCGACTTGCCCGCGAAGAGGCCGGTTAAGTCGCTATAGAGTCAAGCCTTGCGAACCCGCAAGCAACGCCACAAAGCCGCCACCATCAACACACTCACCAGCGCCCAGCCCCAGGCCTGCTGATTCTGCAAACCTTCACGATACAGCTGCGGCGCAATGCCGGCACCGATGATGAAGGTCAACAGTGCAATCTCGCGGCGCGGCACATTCACCGGGCGGCACAGATAAACCAGCGCAGGCACGATGAACGCGACACTCGGGAAGCTGCGATAACGCGGATCGAACACCAGTTCCAGCATCATCACGGCCGCCGCGAAACCTGCCGTTGCCACCAGCCACCCAGCACGGCGCTCCAGCCTGTTGAAAGCCTGTCCGCGCCAACCGCTGCGAGGGCTCAACGTCAGCGCAGCATGGGCCAGCGCCAGAAGATTCAGGGCGGTCAACAATCCGACCCATAGCCATTCACTGGTAAAACGCGTGGTAACCCGTGCCAGGTCGCCAAAGGCGCCAATCGAACACGCAGCCAATGCACCGAGTAGCGGCAGCACCAGCGTCGAACGCGTCGTGCGAACCCGACCACCGAGCAGCAACGTGCCGATGAAGATCAAGCCGCCCACCGCCAGCCATTGCGACCAGTACGGTACGTTTGTCACTGGCCCGGCCAGCACACCCTTGTCCTGGCGATCGGCATCGAACAAGCCCCAGTAACCACCGACCGCACCTTCACTGGCGCGTTTCCATGGCTGGTCGAAGGCTTCGATCAGGTTGTAGTGCCAGCCCTGTTGCTCGGCCATGGCGACAAAGCCGCGAATGAATCTGGCTTCGTTGACCCGGCTCGGCAGGGCGGTTTCGCGCTGGCGACCTTCGCTTGGCCAGCCGGTTTCGCCGATCAGCACATCCTTGGGTGCGAACCTGTTGCCGAACACCTGGCGTACTTCGGCCACATGTTGCAGGGCGGCGTCGATGTTCGACGGATCATCTTCCCAGTACGGCAGCAAGTGAATGGTCAGGAAGTCCACGGCGGGGGCGATTTCCGGATGCTTGAGCCAGAACTCCCAGACGTCGGCGTAGGTGACAGGCTGTTTGACCTGGCTCTTGACCTTGTTGATCAGCCTCACCAATTGCGCGCCGGTCACTTCCTTGCGCAGCAGGGTTTCGTTGCCGACGATCACCGCGCTCACCACATCCGGGTTGGCGTTGGCCGAGGCGATCAGCAGGTCGACTTCTTTCTCGGTGTCCACCGGGTTGCTGTTGACCCAGGCGCCGATCATCAGCTTCAAGCCATGCTTGCGCGCAAGGTCCGGCAGGGCTTCGAGGCCGGACATGGAATAGGTGCGGATGCATTCGAAGCTTTTGGACAGCAGCGCGAGGTCGGCATCCATACGCTCGGGGCGCAAGTTGAATGGCACGTCAAACGGCGATTGGTCTTTGTCGAATGGCGTGTAAGAGGCGCATTGCAGCTTGTGCGTCGCGCTGGCGACATCCGGCAGGATCACCGGTTTGCCAATGCCGTACCAGAAGCCACCGAGGGCAAACAGCCCCAGCAGGCAGGCGAATAGATAAGCAAAAAAAGGAAAGCGTGATGTCGCGGACATGGTCAGGCCGTGTGGGAGCAAAGCGGCGCATGTTACCTGCATTTACCGCGTGCTTGGTGGCCTGCATGATTTTGACATGCAAAGTTCGGGCGGATTGGCAGGGGGGGTGTTGCGCTGAGGATTAATGGCTTTCTGATGTCGTTTCTCGATGCCTTGAGGTCGCTGGCAGAGCAGGTCGCCATGGGCTTGAGGTTGATGATCGGCGTGTCAGTACTCCGCTGATGTTCGGACGAGTTTGCTGTGAGGCGTGAAGGGGGCGCTGTGCACCATAACAATACGTTTAAGCGACTCGGCATCCGTCGAGCGCAGCACTTTCGGGGAAGTAACGATGAAGATGCGACGACTCTTGGGCGCAGGTGCCGCTTTGGTGCTGGCGATCAGTTCTACCGTGGCCAGTGCCGCCGGGAAGGAAGTGACGATCGGTTATGTCGACGGCTGGTCGGACAGTGTCGCCACGACGAACGTGGCTGCCGAAGTGATCAGGCAGAAACTCGGTTATGACGTGAAACTGCAAGCCGTTGCCACCGGGATCATGTGGCAGGGCGTGGCCACAGGCAAACTCGACGCCATGCTGTCGGCCTGGCTGCCGGTGACCCACGGCGAATACTGGACGAAGAACAAGGATCAGGTCGTCGACTACGGCCCGAACTTCAAGGACGCGAAAATCGGCCTGATCGTGCCGGAGTACGTCAAGGCCAAGTCCATTGACGACCTCAAGACCGACGACACCTTCAAGAACCGCATTGTCGGCATCGACGCTGGTTCAGGCGTGATGCTCAAGACCGACCAGGCGATCAAGGACTACGACCTGACCGGCTATCAACTCAAGGCCAGTTCCGGCGCCGGCATGATCGCCGAGCTGACCCGTGCCGAGAAGAAAAACGAATCCATTGCCGTGACCGGTTGGGTACCGCACTGGATGTTCGCCAAGTGGAAACTGCGCTTCCTCGAAGACCCGAAAGGCGTGTATGGCGCGGCTGAAACCGTGAACAGCATCGGCAGCAAGGGCCTGGAGGCCAAGGCGCCGGAAGTGGCCAAGTTCCTGAAGAACTTCCAATGGGAATCCAAGGATGAAATTGGCCAGGTGATGCTGGCGATTCAGGACGGTGCCAAGCCTGAAGCAGCGGCGAAGGACTGGGTCGCCAAGCACCCTGAGCGTGTGGCTGTCTGGACTAAATAATAGCAAAGAGCACGCTTGACCCTGTGGGAGCGAGCCTGCTCGCGAAGCGGTCTGTCAGTTGACTGATATGTCGACTGGCATGACGCATTCGCGAGCAGGCTCGCTCCCACAGTTGTTTAGTGCATGCTTGAAATTGGCGAAAACACCATGTGGTTCTAAGACTAAGGTCGTCTGGAACCTGCCCCGTAGCCGCATAGAGTGGATACCGTTCCAACTAAATCTGTGCTGCGAGGATAAAAACAATGAACGACAGCATTTACCTCTCGATTCAAAACAGCCCGCGCTTCAAGGAGCTGGTTAGCAAGAGGGAACGATTCGCCTGGATTCTTTCGGCGATCATGCTAGGGCTTTACTCCGGATTCATCCTTCTGATTGCCTATGGGCCGCAGGTGCTGGGGGCGAAAATCAGCCCTGAGTCCTCGATTACCTGGGGCATACCGATCGGTGTCGGGCTGATTGTCTCGGCCTTCATCCTGACCGGTATCTACGTGCGACGCGCCAACGGCGAATTCGACGACCTGAACA
Source organism: Pseudomonas sp. GL_091 (assembly GCF_057837725.1). Taxonomy (NCBI): domain Bacteria; kingdom Pseudomonadati; phylum Pseudomonadota; class Gammaproteobacteria; order Pseudomonadales; family Pseudomonadaceae; genus Pseudomonas; species Pseudomonas sp. GL_091. The sequence goes on from NZ_CM174451.1 coordinate 1,772,015, forward strand.
ATGCGATTCTCAAGGAGGCTCAGCAATGATCCGCCGTCTAATGGCTCTTTTGAGCATCGCAGCTTTTGCGCCTGGCGCCTGGGCGGCTGACGCCCTGACCGGTGCCGTGCAGAAGCAACCGCTTAACGTGTCGGCGATCGTGATGTTTGTCGCCTTCGTCGGTGCCACCCTGTGCATCACCTACTGGGCTTCCAAGCGTAATAATTCGGCAGCCGACTACTACGCCGCTGGCGGCAAGATCACCGGTTTCCAGAACGGTCTGGCGATTGCCGGTGACTACATGTCGGCAGCGTCCTTCCTGGGTATTTCCGCGCTGGTGTTCACCTCCGGCTACGACGGCCTGATCTACTCGATCGGCTTCCTGGTGGGCTGGCCGATCATTCTGTTCCTGATCGCCGAGCGCCTGCGTAACCTGGGTAAATACACCTTTGCCGACGTGGCGTCCTATCGCCTGGGGCAAACCCAGATCCGCTCGCTGTCCGCTTGCGGTTCGCTGGTGGTGGTGGCGTTCTACCTGATCGCGCAAATGGTCGGTGCCGGCAAGCTGATCCAGTTGCTGTTCGGTCTCGATTACCACGTTGCGGTGATCATGGTCGGTATTCTGATGTGCCTGTACGTGTTGTTTGGCGGCATGCTGGCGACCACCTGGGTGCAGATCATCAAGGCAGTCCTGCTGCTGTCCGGTGCCTCCTTCATGGCGCTGATGGTGATGAAACACGTCAACTTCGACTTCAACATGCTGTTCTCCGAGGCGATCAAGGTTCACCCGAAAGCTGAAGCGATCATGAGCCCGGGCGGCCTGGTGAAAGATCCGGTCTCGGCGTTCTCCCTCGGTCTGGCGCTGATGTTCGGTACCGCTGGCCTGCCGCACATCCTGATGCGCTTCTTCACCGTGAGCGACGCAAAAGAAGCTCGCAAGAGCGTGTTGTACGCAACCGGTTTCATTGGTTACTTCTACATCCTGACCTTCATCATCGGCTTCGGCGCGATCCTGCTGGTCAGCACCAACCCGGCCTTCAAAGACGCTGCAGGCGCGTTGCTGGGTGGTAACAACATGGCGGCGGTGCACCTGGCCAACGCGGTGGGTGGCAGTATTTTCCTGGGCTTTATCTCGGCGGTGGCGTTCGCGACCATTCTGGCAGTGGTTGCCGGTCTGACCCTGGCCGGTGCTTCGGCGGTGTCCCACGACCTGTACGCCAGCGTGATCAAGAAGGGCAAGGCCAACGAGAAGGATGAGATCCGCGTCTCGAAAATCACCACTATCGCCTTGGCGGTGCTGGCAATTGGTCTGGGTATCCTGTTCGAGAGCCAGAACATTGCGTTCATGGTGGGCCTGGCGTTCTCCATCGCGGCGAGCTGCAACTTCCCGGTACTGTTGCTTTCCATGTACTGGAAAAAGCTGACCACCCGCGGTGCGATGATCGGTGGCTGGATGGGGCTGATCAGTGCCGTGGGCCTGATGGTGCTTGGTCCGACCATCTGGGTGCAGATCCTGCATCACGAGAAGGCCATCTTCCCGTATGAGTACCCGGCGTTGTTCTCGATGATGATTGCCTTTGTCGGGATCTGGTTCTTCTCGGTTACCGACAAGTCCACTGCGGCTGACAATGAGCGGGCGCTGTTCTTCCCGCAGTTTGTTCGTTCGCAGACGGGTCTGGGTGCAAGTGGTGCTGTTTCGCACTAAGCGTTTGGGTTTGACTGTTTAAGTTGTGTTGAATGGAAATGCCCTGGTCGAGAGATCGGGGCATTTTTTTTATTGGGCGGTAATCGACCCGGATTTTGTGGATGTAGCCGATTTACTGTGGGGGCGGGCTTGCTCCGGGCGGCGTTCCGACGAAGGCGGCTTGGCATCCGACCTGTCTTTTGTTGGCCGCGTACATATCCATTCCTGCGGTAACGGCGGCTTATGGTTTCGCCCTGACGGCGACTCACTTTTTTTACAGGCGCCTAAAAAAAGTAAGCAAAAAAACGCTCGCCCCGAACGTACGGCCCCTCGCTAAGGCTCGGGGTTCCTTCGCTCCGGCATTCATCCGGGGGCATCGCCTCCGGTCGGCTTCGCGCGACCTCCTCTCGATGTGTTCGGCTTCGCCGAACGGCGCTGCGCGCCTACCCCCCGGATGAACACCTCCACTCAGCCTGCCGAGGGGGCGGGTGGATCAAGATCAAGAGCTGCAGGCGAGCTAACGCTCGGCCTGATGAGTGGTGAAGAGCGATTGTGTACGCCGATCTGCCTTTGCTCTTCTGTAGGAGCGAGCCTGCTCGCGATGGCGGCCTGCCGGCCGACCGAAATTCTGCAGCGAGCTCAACCAGCAAGCAGGCCGGCCGGTAGGCCGCCTCGCTTTGGCTTTTGATCTTGATCTTGATCTTGATCTTCTTGCCCCCTCGGCATGCCCTCGCTCCGGGCCCACGGAGCAGGACCGGAGCGAGGGCATGCCGAGCCTTGGCGAGGCACCGAACGTCAGGGGCAAGAGCCCTTGGTTACTTGGGGCTTTTCCAAGTAACCCGCCGTAAGGGCCAGCCCTTTCAAGGTGTTTTCCCTTTATGGGCCTTAAGCACCCGATCCGTCGACACATGAGCGTGCGCAGCTTTGCCGTCCAGCCACTCCTTGGGTTTGGCGATTTTGGGACCACGTATGCTTTTGGCCACTTGCTTGGGCTTGATATTCCTGGCGAGCGCCAACAGTCGCGTTGCCAGCGTTTCTAAGGTCGTTTGAAGTGTCAGGTAATCTGAGGGCAGTGCGATCTGCATGCCCTCGTATCCGCTACGCACTTGTACCGTCAGGTGGAAGATCGAAGCTTCCCAGCCTTCGGGCAATGTCTCGCGATGAGCCTGTTCCACGCTGCGTTTGAGCACTGCCAGGACGTTGTAGGCCAGGATCGCCGAGGCAAAACCCAGCAACGCCGCCCGCGGAGCGCCAAGGCTTTCGATTTCACTGTCCAGCACCGATTCCAGGCGCTGGAACATCCCTTCGATACTCCAGCGACGACGGTATAACTCGGCGATCTGCCCGGCGCTGACGGTGTCTGGCAAGTTGCTCCAGAACCACATCACAGTGTCGCCTGAGTCAGTAGGTGTCTGTAGGTTCAGTTCAACTCGACGCCAGCGGTGACCACCTTTGAGTTCGATGATTTGCTCGCGCACCGTTGCGGATTCGATGGCCACAGATTCTTGCCAGCCGCCTTCCTCAATCAACCGTGGATGTTTGCTTTGCTGGCGAATAATGAACGAAGCCCCCGCTTCCTCGCAGGCTTGCATGACGGGCAGCGTGCAGTACAGCCGATCGGCCATCCATAGCTGGCCCTTAGTGGCGTGGGCCAACAGCGGCAGCACGCTGACGCGCTCACTGGCGTAGGCATCCTCGCATGGCTGCAAGTCGACGATCTGATCGAGGTCCGGGTCGTAGACCACTACTGAAAACCCTGGTCGCGCCGCACCTCGCTCACGCCGCAAAGCCCCCAAGCGTTTTTCAGTAGAAGGCAGGTGGTTGCCGTCGACAATGCGCAGCTGCCAGCCGGGCAAAATGGCTGAGCAGCCCAACTCTTTTATCGTCGGAGCCAGGCGCTCGGCGCTTCCTGTAACCAACGCCCGCAGCAACGCGGGCTCTGTGCGGCTGACCTTGTCATAGAGCGCCGCCAACGTAACCGGCAGCCCCTCCATTTGCCGGGCAGCGGCATGCAAAGAAGGGCGCAAACCCAATGAAACAAGGGACATCAGCTCAACGATGGTCGAAAACAAAAGCTCACGCGGGTACTGGCGTTGACGGTGTTCTTCAAACACCTGATCAACCCATTCGGCAGGAACAGCCTGCTCCAGTATCAATTTCGTCATGACACTGGCCGGTGTCTTTTTTTCAAACCGCGCTAGAACTTCTGCCCACATCGTTTTCGTCACCCTGACTGGTTTTTAGGGGATTCTAAACGAAGACCTTGAAAGGGCTGGCCGTAAGGGCGGAAACGTAAGCCGCCGTTACCCAAGTAACGGATATGTACACAATTTAAAAAGGCAAACAAAAACGGCCTCTATATTAAGAGGCCGTTCCCGGTACAACTCAACACCCTACAGCAAGACAGCGCTTACTTGCGGTCTTCCAGCTTGGTGATATCTCGCGACTCGTAGCCGGTGTACAACTGGCGCGGACGGCCGATCTTGTACGGGCTGGAGAGCATTTCCTTCCAGTGGGAGATCCAGCCGACGGTCCGCGCCAGGGCGAAGATCACGGTGAACATGCTGGTCGGAATGCCGATCGCCTTGAGGATGATCCCCGAGTAGAAGTCGACGTTCGGGTACAGAGAGCGCTCGATGAAGTACGGGTCGGTCAGGGCGATCTCTTCCAGGCGCATGGCCAGTTCGAGTTGCGGATCGTTCTGGATACCCAGTTCCTTCAACACTTCGTCGCAGGTCTGCTTCATTACTGTGGCGCGCGGGTCGCGGTTTTTGTAAACGCGGTGACCGAAGCCCATCAGCTTGAACGGATCGTTCTTGTCCTTGGCCTTGGCGATGAACTTGTCGATGTTCGAAACATCGCCGATTTCATCGAGCATGGTCAGTACGGCTTCGTTGGCACCGCCGTGGGCAGGGCCCCACAGTGCAGCGATGCCGGCGGCAATACAGGCGAACGGGTTGGCACCCGAAGAGCCGGCCAGGCGTACGGTGGAGGTCGAAGCGTTCTGCTCGTGGTCGGCATGGAGGATGAAGATCCGGTCCATGGCCTTGGCGAGTACCGGGCTGATCGGTTTGATCTCGCACGGGGTGTTGAACATCATGTGCAGGAAGTTTTCCGCGTACGACAGGTCGTTGCGCGGGTACATCATGGGTTGGCCCATGGAGTACTTGTAAACCATCGCGGCCAGGGTCGGCATCTTGGCAACCAGGCGGATCGCGGAGATTTCGCGATGCTGCGGGTTATTGATGTCCAGGGAGTCGTGGTAGAACGCCGAGAGGGCGCCGACTACGCCGCACATGACGGCCATCGGGTGGGCGTCGCGACGGAAGCCGTTGAAGAAGGTCTTCAACTGCTCGTGAACCATGGTGTGGTTCTTCACGGTGCTGACGAACTGGGCCTTCTGTTCTGCGGTCGGCAGTTCGCCGTTGAGCAGCAGATAGCAGGTTTCCAGATAGTCCGACTTTTCAGCCAGCTGTTCGATCGGGTAGCCGCGGTGCAGCAGGATGCCGTTGTCGCCATCGATATAGGTGATCTTCGACTCGCACGAGGCGGTCGACATGAAGCCTGGGTCAAAGGTGAAACGGCCCGTGGCCGTCAGGCCCCGAACATCGATAACATCGGGACCAACGGTGCCGGTTAAAATGGGCAGCTCGACGGGGGCTGCGCCCTCGATGATCAACTGCGCTTTTTTGTCAGCCATGTGGCCTCCTATTTATGCTTGAAATCATCAGACAGACCCCCCACGCAGGGCCCGCACCACTATAGTGAGATAAATTCGAATGTCAATTTGCCTAAAGTCTTGCTCCAGAAGGCTTTAACCGGACTTTTTTCTCGAAATTGGCTGCCATTTACGCCTTTTATGTCAGTTGCGCAATCAGCTGTTTGGGTTAGGTGTTTGCGTTGTCATTAGTAGCCTAACTGTCTATACTCGGCCACCGACCGCCAAGGGCTTTTGGGCTTGCTTTCATTGGGGGTCGCATCCCTGGGTGGTGGTTACCTGACCAGTGCACTCCCCAACAACTTTGCCCTGATTGTTAGGGGCTCTTCAGTGTGAAAAAAAAGCCGTGAAAAGCCAACGACCTGTAAACCTAGACCTAAGGACCATCAAACTCCCAGTCACTGCTTACACGTCCATCCTTCACCGAATCTCCGGTGTCATCCTCTTCGTGTGCCTTGCCATCATGCTTTACGCATTGGACAAGTCGCTGAGTTCCGAGGAAGGCTTCGGTCAGGTGAAAGCGTGTCTGACCAGTCCGCTAGCCAAGCTAGTGACATGGGGCATCCTGTCCGCTCTGCTTTATCACCTGGTAGCCGGTGTGCGCCATTTGATCATGGACATGGGCATCGGTGAGACGCTGGAAGGCGGCAAACTGGGCTCGAAAATCGTTATCGCCGTTTCCGTGGTGGTAATCGTTCTGGCAGGAGTTTGGATATGGTAACTAACGTCACGAACCTGTCGCGTTCGGGCCTCTATGACTGGATGGCGCAACGTGTGTCTGCGGTCGTTCTCGCGGCTTACTTCATCTTCCTGATCGGATACGTCGTGGCCCATCCTGGCCTCGAGTACGCCCAGTGGCATGAACTGTTCGCCCACAACGGAATGCGTATCTTCAGCCTCCTGGCCCTCGTTGCCCTCGGCGCTCACGCCTGGGTCGGCATGTGGACCATCGCGACCGACTACCTGACGCCAATGGCGTTCGGCAAGTCCGCGACGGCTGTGCGTTTCCTTTTCCAGGCAGTATGCGGCGTTGCGATGTTCGCTTACTTCGTCTGGGGTGTGCAGATTCTCTGGGGTATCTGAGTCATGGCTAACATTCCAACGATTTCTTTCGACGCCATCATTATTGGTGGTGGCGGTGCCGGCATGCGCGCAGCGCTGCAACTGGCACAAGGCGGTCACAAGACTGCCGTGATCACCAAGGTTTTCCCGACCCGTTCGCACACTGTATCCGCCCAGGGCGGCATCACCTGCGCAATCGCGTCCGCTGACCCGAACGATGACTGGCGCTGGCACATGTACGATACCGTCAAGGGTTCCGACTACATCGGTGACCAGGACGCTATCGAATACATGTGTCAGGAAGGCCCGGCTGCCGTTTACGAGCTGGACCACATGGGTATGCCGTTCTCGCGTACCGAACAGGGCCGTATCTACCAGCGTCCGTTCGGCGGTCAGTCGAAGGACTACGGCAAGGGCGGCCAGGCTGCGCGTACTTGCGCTGCGTCCGACCGTACCGGTCACGCTCTGCTGCATACCCTTTATCAGGGCAACCTGAAAGCCGGTACCGTGTTCCTGAACGAGTACTACGCTGTCGATCTGGTGAAGAACGGCGAAGGCGAGTTCGTCGGCGTGATCGCCATCTGCATCGAAACCGGCGAAACCACCTACATCCGTGCCAAGGCCACCGTACTGGCTACCGGCGGTGCAGGTCGTATCTACGCTTCGACCACCAACGCCCTGATCAACACCGGTGACGGCGTTGGCATGGCGCTGCGTGCCGGCGTGCCGGTACAAGACATTGAAATGTGGCAGTTCCACCCGACCGGTATCGCCGGCGCTGGTGTACTGGTTACTGAAGGTTGCCGTGGTGAAGGTGGATACCTGATCAACAAGCACGGCGAGCGTTTCATGGAGCGTTATGCTCCGAACGCCAAAGACCTTGCCGGTCGTGACGTTGTTGCCCGTTCGATGGTTAAAGAGATCATCGCCGGCAACGGTTGCGGTCCGAATGGCGACCACGTAATGCTCAAGCTCGACCACCTGGGTGAGGAAGTACTGCACAGCCGCCTGCCAGGCATCTGCGAACTGTCGAAGACTTTCGCGCACGTTGACCCGGTTGTTGCTCCGGTTCCGGTTGTTCCTACCTGCCACTATATGATGGGCGGTGTTCCGACCAACATTCACGGTCAGGCGATCACCCAGAACGGCGAAGGCGTCGACGAAATCATCCCTGGCCTGTTCGCAGTGGGTGAAGTGGCTTGCGTATCGGTTCACGGTGCCAACCGACTGGGCGGCAACTCGCTGCTCGACCTGGTGGTCTTCGGCCGTGCTGCCGGCCTGCACCTGGAAAAGGCGCTGACCGACGGTATCGAATACGACGACGCCACCGACGCCGACATCCAGGCTGCCCTGGCGCGTCTGTCCGCCCTGAACGAGCGTACCGAAGGCGAAGACGTGGCTACCCTGCGTCGCGAGCTGCAAAACTGCATGCAGAACTACTTCGGTGTATTCCGTACCGGCGAATACATGCAGAAGGGTATTGCCCAGTTGGCTGACCTGCGCACGCGCATCGCCAACGTGAAGATCAACGATAAGTCGCAGGCGTTCAACACTGCGCGTATCGAAGCTCTGGAACTGCAGAACCTGCTGGAAGTGGCCGAAGCCACCGCCATCGCTGCAGAAGTACGTAAAGAGTCCCGTGGTGCTCACGCCCGTGAAGACTTCGAAGACCGTGACGACGAAAACTGGCTGTGCCACACCCTGTACTTCCCGGGTGACAAGCGCGTGACCAAGCGTGCCGTGAACTTCTCGCCGAAGACTGTTCCGACTTTTGAACCTAAGATTCGGACTTATTAAGGGTGGCCGCCATGTTGCAAGTCAGCGTTTATCGTTACAACCCTGATCAGGACGCCGCGCCGTTCATGCAGGAATTCCAGGTTGATACCGGTGGTAAAGACCTGATGGTGCTGGACGTGCTGGCCCTGATCAAAGAGCAGGACGAGGGTTTCTCCTATCGTCGCTCTTGCCGTGAAGGTGTTTGCGGTTCCGACGGCATGAACATCAACGGCAAAAACGGCCTGGCGTGTGTCACGCCGCTGTCTGCTGTCGTAAAAGGTAACAAGTTGATCGTTCGTCCTCTGCCAGGTTTGCCGGTTATCCGTGACCTGGTCGTCGATATGAGCATCTTCTACAAGCAATACGAAAAGGTTAAGCCATACCTGCAGAACGACACGCCGGCTCCGGCCATCGAGCGTCTGCAGTCCCCTGAAGAGCGTGAAAAGCTGGACGGTCTGTACGAGTGCATCCTGTGCGCTTGCTGCTCGACTTCCTGCCCGTCCTTCTGGTGGAACCCGGACAAGTTCCTGGGTCCAGCTGCCCTGCTGCAAGCCTACCGCTTCCTGGCAGACAGCCGTGACACCAAGACGTCCGAGCGTCTGGCTTCGCTGGATGACCCGTTCAGCGTATTCCGCTGCCGCGGGATCATGAACTGCGTCAACGTATGTCCGAAAGGCCTGAACCCGACTAAGGCCATCGGTCACATCCGTAACATGTTGCTCTCGAGTGGCGTGTGATTCAGCTGCTGTACCCGCTGTACCCGTAGATGCTACGGCGCAGGCTTCAACCGGCGCCGTAGTTTTAACCTGAGCAGCAGCTTAAAAGGCTGCGGCTCTTATTTTGAAGAAATGAGACAAGCAGGGGCATCCGGGCTGGTACCCGGACTATCAGTGTGATCCTAGTGGCTTGTTTTGGTCGCTGCATTCGGACTTCTGCAAGTTTGCTCGGTGTCGACACCGATGGTGTTCCCCTAACCGAGGGTGACCAAGCATGCAAGAAAGCGTGATGCAGCGCATGTGGAACAGTGCCTACCTATCCGGTAGTAACGCTGCCTATGTGGAAGAGCTTTACGAGCTCTACCTGCACGACCCTAACGCTGTGCCAGAAGAGTGGCGCACCTACTTCCAGAAGTTGCCTGCTGACGGCAACTCTGCCACCGATGTTTCGCACTCCACAATTCGCGATCATTTCGTCTTGCTGGCAAAGAACCAGCGCCGCGCCCAACCGGTTTCCGCCGGCAGCGTGAGCAGTGAGCACGAGAAGAAGCAAGTTGAAGTGCTGCGATTGATCCAGGCCTACCGTATGCGTGGCCACCAGGCAGCCCAGCTTGACCCGCTGGGACTGTGGCAGCGTCCTGCACCTGCAGACCTGTCGATCAATCATTACGGCTTGACCAATGCCGATCTTGATACGACCTTCCGTGCCGGCGACCTGTTCATCGGCAAAGAGGAAGCGAGCCTACGCGAAATTCACGAAGCGTTGCAGCAGACATATTGCCGCACCATCGGCGCTGAGTTCACGCACATCACCGATTCCGAGCAGCGCCAGTGGTTCCAGCAGCGTCTGGAAAGCGTGCGCGGTCGTCCGACGTACTCCGCCGACATCAAGAGCCACCTGCTCGAGCGCGTGACCGCCGGCGAAGGCCTGGAAAAATACCTGGGCACCAAATACCCGGGTACCAAGCGTTTCGGTCTGGAAGGCGGCGAAAGCCTGATTCCGATGCTCGACGAGCTGATCCAGCGTTCCGGTTCCTACGGCACCAAGGAAATCGTCATCGGCATGGCCCACCGTGGCCGTCTGAACGTGCTGGTCAACACCTTCGGCAAGAACCCGCGCGAGCTGTTCGACGAGTTCGAAGGCAAGAAGAAGGTCGAGCTGGGTTCCGGTGACGTGAAATACCACCAGGGCTTCTCGTCCAACGTGATGACCTCCGGCGGTGAAGTTCACCTGGCCATGGCGTTCAACCCGTCCCACCTGGAAATCGTTTCCCCGGTGGTCGAGGGTTCGGTTCGCGCCCGTCAGGACCGTCGTAACGATCCAACCGGCGAGAAGGTTCTGCCGATCTCCATCCACGGTGACGCTGCATTCGCAGGTCAGGGCGTGGTCATGGAAACCTTCCAGATGTCGCAGACCCGCGGATTCAAGACCGGCGGTACCGTGCACATCGTGATCAACAACCAGGTCGGTTTCACCATCAGCAACCCGCTGGACTCGCGTTCCACCGAGTACGCGACCGACGTTGCGAAAATGATCCAGGCGCCGATCCTCCATGTGAATGGTGATGATCCGGAAGCCGTATTGTTCGTGACCCAGCTGGCCATCGACTACCGCATGCAGTTCAAGCGTGACGTGGTGATCGACCTGGTCTGCTACCGTCGTCGCGGCCACAACGAGGCCGACGAGCCAAGCGGCACCCAGCCGATCATGTATCAGCAGATCACCAAACAGCGCACCACCCGTGAGCTGTATGCCGATCGTCTGACCCAGGGCGGTGTGCTGGACGCAGAGCGTGTTCAGGCGAAAGTCGACGAATACCGCAACGCGCTGGACAACGGTCTGCACGTAGTGAAGAGCCTGGTCAAAGAGCCGAACAAAGAGTTGTTCGTGGACTGGCGTCCGTATCTGGGCCACGCCTGGACCGCACGTCACGACACTCGCTTCGACCTCAAGACCTTGCAGGAACTGTCCGCCAAGCTGCTGGAAATCCCGGAAGGCTTCGTGGTTCAGCGCCAGGTTGCCAAGATCTACGAAGACCGCCAGAAGATGCAAGCCGGCGGCCTGCCGATCAACTGGGGTTACGCCGAAACCATGGCGTACGCGACCCTGGCGTTCGAAGGTCACCCGATTCGCATGACTGGCCAGGACATCGGCCGCGGTACGTTCTCGCACCGTCATGCCGTGTTGCACAACCAGAAGGACGCGGGCACCTACATCCCGCTGCAGAACCTGTACGACGGTCAGCCGCGTTTCGACCTGTACGATTCGTTCCTGTCCGAAGAAGCCGTACTGGCGTTCGAATACGGTTACTCGACCACCACGCCTGATGCGCTGGTGATCTGGGAAGCCCAGTTCGGCGACTTCGCCAACGGTGCCCAGGTAGTTATCGACCAGTTCATCACCAGTGGCGAGCACAAGTGGGGCCGTCTGTGCGGTCTGACCATGCTGCTGCCGCACGGTTATGAGGGGCAGGGGCCGGAGCACTCCTCGGCTCGTCTGGAGCGTTACCTGCAGCTGTGCGCCGAGCACAACATTCAGGTGTGCATGCCGACGACGCCGGCTCAGATCTACCACTTGCTGCGCCGTCAGGTGATTCGCCCGCTGCGCAAGCCACTGGTAGTCCTGACTCCGAAGTCGCTGCTGCGCCACAAGCTGGCCATCTCGACGCTGGAAGATCTGGCCGAAGGTTCGTTCCAGACCGTTATCCCGGAAATCGATGCCCAAGACCCGAAAAAGGTCGAGCGCATTGTTCTGTGTAGCGGCAAGGTCTACTACGACCTGCTGGAAAAACGCCGTGCCGAAGGTCGTGACGACATCGCCGTCGTGCGTATCGAGCAGCTGTACCCATTCCCTGAGGACGACTTGAATGAAGTCCTGGCTCCTTACACCAACCTCAAACATATCGTTTGGTGTCAGGAAGAGCCGATGAACCAGGGTGCCTGGTACTGCAGCCAACACCACTTGCGTCGCAGCGTCGGTAACCTCAACAAGTCTCTCGTACTCGAGTACGCGGGCCGTGAGGCTTCTGCTGCACCTGCATGCGGTTACGCATCGATGCACGCCGAGCAGCAGGAACAACTGCTGCAAGACGCCTTTACTGTTTAACGCCTTCGCGCACCTGAAACCGAATTTAAGGAACCACAGACAATGGCTATCGAGATCAAAGCCCCCACTTTCCCGGAATCGGTTGCCGATGGCACCGTTGCCACCTGGCACAAACAACCGGGCGACGCGGTCAAGCGCGACGAACTGATCGTCGACATCGAAACCGACAAAGTCGTGCTGGAAGTGCTGGCTACCGCTGACGGCGTGCTGGGCGCTATCGTCAAGAACGAAGGCGAAACCGTTCTGTCCGACGAAGTCCTGGGCTCCATCGTTGAAGGCGGCGCTGCTGCCGCTCCGGCTGCTGCTGCTCCGGCCGCTGCTGCCGCTGCTCCAGCTGCCGGCGCTGACGAAGACGCTATCGCAGCTCCAGCTGCTCGCAAGCTGGCCGAAGAAAACGGCATCAACCTGGCTTCCGTCAAAGGCACCGGCAAAGATGGTCGTGTAACCAAGGAAGACGTGGTTGCCGCTGTCGAAGCCAAGAAAGCTGCTCCTGCTGCCGCACCTGCCAAGGCTGCTGCTCCGGCTGCCGCTGCTCCTGTGTTTGCCGCTGGCGAGCGCATCGAGAAGCGCGTACCGATGACCCGCGTTCGTGCAACCGTTGCCAAGCGTCTGGTTGAAGCTCAGTCGAACATGGCGATGCTGACCACTTTCAACGAAGTCGACATGACCGAAGTCATGGCGCTGCGTTCGAAGTACAAGGATCTGTTCGAGAAGTCCCACAACGGCGTGCGCCTGGGCTTCATGTCGTTCTTCGTGAAAGCAGCTACCGAAGCGCTGAAACGCTTCCCGGCTGTCAACGCCTCGATCGACGGCGGCGACATCGTTTACCACGGCTACGCTGACGTCGGCGTTGCAGTTTCCAGCGATCGCGGCCTGGTTGTACCGGTTCTGCGTAACGCCGAACTGATGAGCCTGGCTGAAATCGAAGGCGGCATCGCCACCTTCGGCAAGAAAGCCCGCGACGGCAAACTGTCGATGGACGAAATGACCGGTGGTACTTTCACCATCACCAACGGTGGTACTTTCGGTTCGATGATGTCGACCCCGATCGTCAACCCGCCACAAGCCGCCATCCTGGGCATGCACAACATCATCCAGCGTCCGATGGCCATCAACGGTCAGGTCGTTATCCGTCCGATGATGTACCTGGCACTGTCCTACGATCACCGTCTGATCGATGGCAAAGAAGCTGTGACCTTCCTGGTGACCATCAAGAACCTGCTGGAAGATCCGGCTCGTCTGTTGCTGGATATCTGATAGAAGCAGCCATGGGCTGCAAGTTCGAGCTGTCGGAAAACCCGCAGCCTGGCTTGCAGCTTGCGGCTTGAAGCTTTTCGCTAAAGAGGATTTTTTGAATGTCGCAGAAATTTGACGTAGTAGTGATCGGTGCGGGCCCTGGCGGTTACGTGGCTGCCATCAAGGCCGCTCAGCTTGGTCTTTCGACGGCCTGCATCGAGAAGTACACCGACAAGGAAGGCAAACTGGCTCTGGGCGGTACCTGCCTGAACGTCGGCTGCATTCCATCCAAGGCCCTGCTGGACAGCTCGTGGAAATTCCACGAAGCCCAGGACGGTTTCGCGATCCACGGTATCAATCACGCTGGCGTGACCATGGACGTGCCAGCGATGGTCGGCCGCAAGGCCAACATCGTCAAAGGCCTGACCTCCGGCGTTGCGACCCTGTTCAAAGCCAACGGTGTGATCTCGATCCAGGGTCACGGCAAGCTGCTGGCCGGCAAGAAAGTTGAAGTCACCAAGCCAGACGGCTCGGTAGAAATCATCGAAGCCGAAAACGTCATCCTGGCTCCAGGTTCGCGTCCGATCGACATTCCACCAGCTCCGGTTGACCAGAATGTGATCGTCGATTCGACTGGTGCCCTGGAATTCCAATCCGTGCCTAAGCGTCTGGGCGTGATCGGCGCTGGCGTGATCGGTCTGGAACTGGGTTCGGTCTGGTCGCGTCTGGGTGCAGAAGTGACTGTCCTGGAAGCCCTGGACACCTTCCTGATGGCAGCGGACACCGCTGTTTCCAAGGAAGCGCTGAAAACCCTGACCAAACAGGGTCTGGACATCAAGCTGGGCGCTCGCGTAACCGGTTCCAAAGTGAACGGCGACGAAGTTGTGGTGAACTACACCGATGCCAAGGGCGAACAGAACATCACTTTCGACAAGCTGATCGTAGCCGTTGGTCGCCGTCCGGTGACCACTGATCTGCTGGCTGCCGACTGCGGCGTGACCCTGGACGAGCGCGGTTTCGTGCACGTTGATGATCACTGCGCCACCACCGTACCGGGCGTTTACGCCATCGGCGACGTGGTTCGCGGCATGATGCTGGCGCACAAGGCCTCGGAAGAGGGCATCATGGTTGTCGAGCGCATCAAGGGCCACAAGGCCCAGATGAACTATGATTTGATCCCTTCGGTTATTTATACTCACCCGGAAATCGCGTGGGTTGGTAAAACCGAGCAGGCCTTGAAAGCTGAAGGCGTTGAAGTTAACGTCGGCACCTTCCCGTTCGCAGCCTCTGGCCGTGCCATGGCTGCCAACGACACCGGTGGTTTCGTCAAGGTCATCGCAGATGCCAAGACAGACCGCGTACTGGGCGTCCACGTGATTGGCCCAAGCGCTGCAGAACTGGTTCAGCAGGGCGCGATCGGTATGGAATTCGGCACCAGCGCTGAAGACCTGGGCATGATGGTTTTCTCCCATCCGACCCTGTCTGAAGCCTTGCACGAAGCTGCTCTGGCAGTGAATGGCGGCGCCATCCACATCGCCAACCGCAAGAAGCGTTGAGGGCTTTGTGAAAACGTAGCGAGCGACGGAAAGACAAGGCAAAAACAGGTGAGGAAGCGGAGTTGACGTTAGTCAATGAGCATTTCGAGCCTGTTTTTAAGGTGTATTTCGCGCGGAGCCCGCAGCAGTTTTCACATGTTCGAAAGAGATAATAAGAAACCACGGCGGTATGGCCCGTCGTGAGCCTTGCATGCAAGACTCACCGCGGAATATCCGCTGGACGCAGTCTTGCATAGCTGCACCGGGTATCCGGAAAGGCTATGCAAGCAGCAGTCACAGGTGGTGCGGCACTTGAATGAGTGCAGCACCGAATGCGCAGTACCTAACGAAGACGGTAATAAGCATGAATCTTCACGAGTATCAGGGTAAGCAGCTGTTCGCTGAATACGGCCTGCCAGTTTCCACCGGTTACGCGGTAGACACCCCGGAAGCAGCAGCAGAAGCTTGCGACAAAATCGGCGGCAGCGAGTGGGTTGTCAAAGCCCAGGTCCACGCCGGTGGTCGCGGTAAAGCGGGCGGCGTAAAGCTGGTTCGCAGCAAAGAAGACGCCAAAGCCTTCGCACAGCAGTGGCTGGGCAAGCGTCTGGTGACTTACCAGACTGACGCCAATGGCCAGCCAGTCACCAAGATCCTGGTTGAATCGTGCACTGATATCGCTAAAGAGCTGTACCTGGGCGCTGTCGTTGACCGTTCGAGCCGTCGTATCGTGTTCATGGCTTCCACCGAAGGTGGCGTGGACATCGAGAAAATCGCTCACGACACTCCAGAAAAAATTCTGAAGGCCACTATCGATCCACTGGTTGGCGCTCAGCCATTCCAGGGTCGCGAACTGGCATTCCAGTTGGGTCTGGAAGGCAAGCAAGTTGCCCAGTTCGCCAAGATCTTCGTAGGTCTGGCCAAACTGTTCAAGGATCACGACCTGGCCCTGCTGGAAGTGAACCCGCTGGTGATCAAGGCTGATGGCGATCTGCACTGCCTCGATGCCAAGATCAACATCGACGCCAACGCCATGTACCGTCAGCCTAAGCTGAAGACTTTCCACGATCCGTCGCAGGACGATCCGCGCGAAGCGCACGCTGCCAAGTTCGAACTGAACTACGTAGCGCTGGAAGGCAACATCGGTTGCATGGTCAACGGTGCTGGCCTGGCCATGGGTACCATGGACATCGTCAACCTGCATGGCGGCAAACCAGCCAACTTCCTCGACGTGGGCGGCGGTGCTACCAAGGAACGCGTTACCGAAGCGTTCAAGATCATCCTGTCCGACACTAACGTCGCTGCAGTACTGGTCAACATCTTCGGCGGCATCGTTCGTTGCGACATGATTGCCGAAGGCATCATCGGCGCCGTGAAAGAAGTCGGCGTGAAAATCCCGGTTGTTGTTCGCCTTGAAGGCAACAACGCTGAACTGGGCGCTAAAGTACTGGCAGAAAGCGGTTTGAACATCATCGCTGCTACCAGCCTGACCGACGCTGCTCAACAAGTTGTCAAAGCTGCGGAGGGCAAATAATGAGCGTCCTGATCAATAAAGACACCAAAGTTATCTGCCAGGGTATTACCGGTTCGCAAGGTAGTTTCCACACCCAGCAAGCCATCGAGTACGGCACCAAGATGGTTGGTGGTGTAACTCCAGGCAAAGGCGGCACCGAGCACCTGGGCCTGCCAGTGTTCAACACCGTGAAAGACGCTGTAGCTGCCACTGGCGCCACCGCCAGCGTGATCTACGTTCCGGCTCCTTTCTGCAAAGACTCGATCCTGGAAGCTGCTTTCGGCGGCATCAAGCTGATCGTGTGCATCACCGAAGGCATTCCTACCCTGGACATGCTGGACGCTAAAGTTAAGTGCGACGAACTGGGCGTAGTCCTGATCGGCCCTAACTGCCCAGGCGTGATCACCCCAGGCGAATGCAAGATCGGCATCATGCCAGGTCACATTCACTTGCCAGGCAAGGTCGGTATCGTTTCCCGTTCCGGCACCCTGACCTACGAAGCTGTGAAGCAGACTACTGACGCCGGTTTCGGTCAGTCGACTTGCGTCGGCATCGGTGGTGACCCGATCCCGGGTTCGAACTTCATCGACATCCTGAAGCTGTTCCAGGAAGACCCGAAGACCGAAGCGATCGTGATGATCGGTGAGATCGGCGGTTCGGCTGAAGAAGAAGCGGCTGCCTACATCAAGGCGCACGTGACCAAGCCGGTTGTTTCCTACATCGCTGGTGTGACTGCCCCTGCGGGCAAGCGCATGGGCCATGCTGGCGCAATCATCTCTGGCGGCAAAGGCACTGCAGACGAGAAATTCGCTGCTCTGCAAGACGCAGGCGTTAAAACCGTGCGTTCGCTGGCAGACATCGGCAAGGCCCTGGCCGAGCTGACTGGTTGGGCTGTCAAGTAAGCCTCGCGCTTGGCTGACGCTTCACCAAACAAAGGCCACCTTCGGGTGGTCTTTGTCGTTTCTGGCATATGTGTTGATGGAACTGACGCCTTCGCGAGCAGGCTCGCTCCCACAGGTGTACGCATTCCAATGTGGGAGCGAGCCTGCTCGCGATGGCGGACTTACTGGCGACAACCATTAACATGCGAAAACGCGACACAAAGATGTCGTGCATCGGAATGTTCGCCCTCTAACAGTGCGTTTCTGGTCAAAATTCGTTAGGCTACTCGCCATTTTTGCGTCCGCGGCCCACAAGGCGGCAACGCGCTAAAAGGGTCGGTCTTATACGGACTGACAGCATTTCCCTCACCCATAGGGAAATCCCTCTCTAAATTCCGATTCAGTAGTGTGGTATTTCCTTAATGAAAGTGTTGAAAGGCCAGGACATCCTGGCACTTGGTTTTATGACGTTTGCCCTGTTCGTCGGGGCTGGCAACATCATCTTCCCGCCTATCGTCGGTTTGCAGTCCGGGCCCAATGTCTGGATGGCGGCGCTGGGCTTCCTGGTCACCGCGGTTGGTCTGCCGGTGATCACCGTTGTGGCGCTGGCCAAGGTCGGCGGTGCAATGGATGCCTTGAGCAGCCCGATCGGTAAAATCGCCGGTGGCCTGCTGGCGGCTGCGTGCTACCTCGCTGTTGGCCCGCTGTTCGCGACGCCACGTACCGCGACGGTATCCTTCGAAGTGGGCCTGGCGCCGCTGACTGGCGAGAGCCCGCTGGCGCTGTTCCTCTACAGCTCGGTGTACTTCCTGCTGGTGTTCTTCATCTCGCTGTATCCGGGCCGTTTGCTGGATACCGTAGGGCGCTTCCTCGCGCCGCTGAAGATCATCGCCCTGGCCGTGCTGGGCATTGCAGCATTCGCCTTGCCGGCCGGTGACATTGGCCAAGCCACGCCTGAATACATGGCGGCGCCGTTTTCCCAAGGCTTCATCAACGGTTACCTGACCATGGATACCCTGGGCGCACTGGTGTTCGGCATCGTCATCGTCAACGCCATTCGTTCCCGCGGTGTCGAGTCGCCCGCACTGATCACCCGCTACGCGATCATCGCTGGACTGATCGCCGGTGTCGGCCTGGCGCTGGTGTATGTCAGCCTGTTCCGTCTCGGTTCGGGCAGCCATGAAGTGGCCGCTGGCGCTGCCAATGGCGCGGCGGTATTGCACGCCTACGTGCAGCACACCTTCGGTTCGCTGGGCAGCGGTTTCCTTGCCGTGCTGATCTCCCTGGCGTGCCTGGTGACCGCGGTCGGCCTGACCTGTGCCTGCGCCGAGTACTTCAGCCGTGTGGTGCCGCTGTCTTACAAGACGCTGGTGATCATCCTCGCTGCATTCTCGCTGCTGGTGTCCAACCTGGGCCTGACCAAGCTGATTGCGTTCTCGATCCCGGTGCTCACCGCGATCTACCCACCGTGCATCGTCCTGGTGGCGTTGAGCTTCTGCAAGGACTTCTGGCATGAGCAGGGTCGTATCCTCGGCCCGGTCATGCTGGTGTCGTTCATCTTCGGCCTGATCGACGCCCTCAAGGGTGCAGGCCTGGCGGACTGGATGCCGACGCAAATGGCCCACCTGCCGCTGAGTGAGCAGGGCCTGGCCTGGCTGGTGCCATCGGTGATGACACTGGTGGTCGCGGTGGTTTGCGATCGTCTGCTGGGCAAGCGCGCCGAAGCCTTGGCTTAAGTCGCTTCACGGCCCGTCACAAGCGGGTCTTGAGCAAAAACAGAAATGCCCCGTATCAATCGATACGGGGCATTTTTTTTGTGAGGGGTGCGGTGTCTTTTCCGTTGAGCTAACGTCGAAGCACTGCAACATCCTTTGTGGGAGCTCGCTCCCATAGGGTCTGTGTAATCTGCAT
Organism: Pseudomonas sp. GL_091; assembly: GCF_057837725.1. Taxonomy (NCBI): domain Bacteria; kingdom Pseudomonadati; phylum Pseudomonadota; class Gammaproteobacteria; order Pseudomonadales; family Pseudomonadaceae; genus Pseudomonas; species Pseudomonas sp. GL_091. The sequence continues at coordinate 1,791,129 of NZ_CM174451.1, forward strand.
TTACATCACAAGGAACTGCATGTCGTTCATCCAAGCCAACCTGATCCACATTCTTGCCGCCATCTGGTTCGTCATCTGCTGGGGCGGGTACACCCGCTATGCCACCTGGAAAGGTCGTGACACCGCGTGCCTGGCCAGTGTGCTGCACCTGTATCGTGAGGACTGGATGCGCCGCATGCTGCTGCGCGACAACCGCATCGCCGATGCCAGCGTGATCGGCAACCTGGAGCGCAATGCTTCGTTCTTCGCCTCCAGTACGTTGATTATCCTGGCGGGTATTCTCACGGTGCTGGGGGCTTCGGAACGCGCGGTATCATTGCTGGCGGATATCCCCATGGTGCAACAGGCGTCCCAGGGCATGTCGGAAATCAAGTTGCTGTGCCTGGCGCTGGTGTTTGTCTATGCGTTCTTCACGTTCAGTTGGTGCATGCGCCAATACAACTTCGCCGCCATTCTGGTCGGTTCGGCACCGATGGTCGGTGAACGCCATGTGTCCGAGCAGGAGCGCAAGGCCTTTGCCGCCCGTGCAGCCCGTGTCATCTCGATGGCCGCCAACCAGTTCAACTTTGGCCTGCGCTCTTATTACTTCGGCATGACCATGCTGGCCTGGTTCGTCAGCCCATGGCTGTTCATGTTGATGAGTGCCGGTGTGGTGTTCGTATTGTATCGCCGCGAGTTTCACTCCGACGTTCTCGACGTGATGGTCTATACCCCAACAGAGGCGCCATTGCCCGAAGTGAGTAAAGAGGCAGCCTGATCGGGCGCCCGCGCATTGGCTATCCAGTGTGTTACTGGAAGGATCTGGCTCGGCAACTCAGTCTGGTTTGGCTGGTGGGATTAATCTGTTCGCTGTTGTTGATGATTAGTCCGACCTTTCGAACGATTTTGCTCTAACCACTTTTTTCAAGGCAAAAGAAAACCCGCACTTGGCGGGTTTTCTTTTGCCACTCTAAAAACCGTATTAGTTCTTAGGTGCTTCCGGAGCGGCCGGAGCAGCCTGATCTTTGGCGGCTTCGGCGTTTTCTTTCGCCGCGTCGTTCACTTTATCCTGAGCTTCGTTCATTTTTTGCTGGGCTTGTTCAGCATGTTGGTTAGCATCTTGAGCTTTGTCCTCGGATTTTTTATCGCAGGCAGCGAGACCGAGGGAAGCGGTCAACATCAAGGCAATAGCTAAAGTCTTACGCATGGGGTGTTTCTCCTGATGAAAAGCATCTACTGGCATTAAGAGCCCAGGCATCAGGGTTAAGTTCCTTAATTCTTTCAGATATATAAGTTTGTTCTAGTGCGGAACTTTTACCCGTACCGCCACCGCACAGTACGGACATAAAAAAGAGCTTTTATCAAATGGCTGAAAACCCCGTTTTTGAGCGTGCGAAGCGTTTTCTGTCGGCGCTGCGACATTGCCAGGTACTTGGACTAAGCGTTCACAGCGCCAGCAACGAAGGGCTGACGATTGTGCTGCCGTACAGCCCGCAGATCGTCGGCAATCCCGAAACCGGCGTGATTCATGGCGGGGCGCTGACCTCGCTGATGGACACGGCCTGTGGCATGGCGACGCTCTGCGTGCTCCCGGAGTTCGAGGTCTGCCCGACCCTCGACCTGCGCATCGACTACATGCACGCCGCCGAGCCACATAAGGATGTCTACGGCTTTGCCCAGTGCTATCGGGTCACCACCGACGTGATTTTTGCCCGTGGCTTCGCCTATCAGGATGACCCCGGGCAACCCATTGCCCATGTGATGGGCACTTTCATGCGCATGGGCAAGGGCATCAAAGGCACCAAGGGCTTTGGTGGCGCGGTAGCCGGAGGTGCGCAATGAGCGAATCGCTGAAGGAGCAATTGCAAAAGGCCCATGAGCAGGGCGATTACGCCTCGCTGCTGGATTTGATTCCCTATGCCCGGCTGATTGGAGTCGAATGTTCACGGGTGGGAGATGAGCTGCTGTTCAAGCTGCCAGCGAACAAGGACAACATCGGTAACCCTTTGTTGCCGGCGATTCATGGTGGTGTGATCGCCGGTTTCATGGAATTGGCCGCGGCGCTGCACTTGTTGGTGTTTACCGGATCGCCCGGGGTGCCGAAGATCATCGACTTCTCCCTGGATTACCTGCGAGCCGGGCAGTTTCGCGATACCTGGGCCCGATGCCAGGTCTGGCGCCAGGGTCGCCGGGTCGCCAACGTGGCGATTACCGCCTGGCAAAGCACCGAAGCCGAGCCCATTGCCACGGCCCGTGCACATTTCAAACTCGAAGAGCCCTTGAAATCCTGAACTCAGCCCCAAACTCTGAGGACAACCCGCCGTCGACCCTCAAGGTCGCGGCTTATGCCATCTGATTGGAGTTTGATGACCATGAGTGTGGAAACTCAAAAGGAAACCCTGGGCTTCCAGACCGAGGTGAAGCAGCTGCTGCACCTCATGATCCATTCGCTGTATTCCAACAAGGAAATTTTCCTTCGCGAATTGATCTCGAACGCCTCTGACGCTGTCGACAAATTACGTTTCGAAGCCCTGGCCAAGCCAGAGCTGCTGGAAGGTGGCGCCGAACTGAAAATCCGTGTGAGCTTCGACAAGGACGCTAAAACCGTCACCCTCGAAGACAACGGTATCGGCATGAGCCGCGAAGACGCGATCACCCACCTGGGTACCATCGCCAAGTCCGGCACCGCCGATTTCATGAAGCACCTGAGCGGCGACCAGAAGAAAGACTCGCACCTGATCGGCCAGTTCGGCGTCGGTTTCTACTCCGCATTCATTGTCGCTGACAAAGTCGATGTGTACAGCCGTCGTGCCGGCAGCGCTGCCAGCGAAGGCGTGCACTGGTCGTCCAAGGGCGAAGGCGATTTCGAAGTTGCGACCATCGACAAGGCCGAGCGTGGCACTCGCATCGTCCTGCACCTGAAATCCGGTGAAGACGAGTTCGCTGATGGCTGGCGCCTGCGCAACATCATCAAGAAGTACTCCGACCACATCGCCTTGCCGATCGAGTTGCCGAAAGAAGTGGCAGCCGCCGAAGGCGAAGAGCAACCGGCCGTTGAATGGGAAACCGTCAACCGCGCCAGCGCCCTGTGGACCCGTCCGCGTACCGAGATCAAGGACGAGGAATACCAGGAGTTCTACAAGCACATCGCTCACGATTTCGAAAACCCGCTGAGCTGGAGCCACAACAAGGTCGAAGGCAAGCTCGAATACAGCTCGCTGCTGTACGTGCCGAGCCGTGCACCGTTCGACCTGTACCAGCGTGAAGCGCCGAAAGGCCTGAAGCTGTACGTGCAGCGCGTGTTCGTCATGGATCAGGCCGAGTCCTTCCTGCCGCTGTACCTGCGCTTCATCAAGGGCGTGGTCGATTCCAACGACCTGTCGCTGAACGTGTCGCGGGAAATCCTGCAGAAAGACCCGATCATCGATTCGATGAAGTCGGCGCTGACCAAGCGCGTCCTGGACATGCTGGAAAAACTGGCGAAGAACGAGCCTGAGCAATACAAGGGCTTCTGGAAAAACTTCGGTCAGGTCATGAAAGAAGGCCCGGCAGAAGATTTCGCCAACAAGGAAAAAATCGCCGGCCTGCTGCGTTTCGCATCGACCCATGGCGACGATGGCGAGCAGGTTGTTGGCCTGGCCGAGTACCTGGCGCGCGCCAAGGAAGGTCAGGACAAGATCTACTACCTGACCGGCGAAACCTATGCCCAGGTCAAAAACAGCCCGCACCTGGAAGTCTTCCGCAAGAAAGGCATCGAAGTGCTGCTGTTGACCGACCGCATCGACGAGTGGCTGATGAGCTACCTCAGCGACTTCGACGGCAAGAGCTTCGTCGACGTGGCGCGCGGTGACCTGGACCTGGGTAACCTGGACTCGGAAGAGGACAAGAAAGCCGCGGAAGTAGTCGCCAAGGCCAAAGAAGGTCTGGTCGAGCGTTTGAAGGCCGCGCTGGGCGAATCCGTTGCGGAAGTTCGGGTGTCCCATCGCCTGACCGATTCGCCGGCAATCCTGGCCATCGGCGAGCAGGACCTGGGCTTGCAGATGCGCCAGATCCTGGAAGCCAGCGGTCAGAAGGTTCCGGATTCGAAGCCGATCTTCGAATTCAACCCGGCTCACCCGCTGATCGAGAAGCTCGACAACGAGCAGAGCGACGAGCGCTTCGGCGACCTGTCGCACATCCTCTTCGATCAGGCGGCCCTGGCGGCCGGCGACAGCTTGAAAGATCCGGCGGCCTATGTGCGCCGTCTGAACAAGCTGTTGGTCGAGCTATCGGCCTGACTGTGTTGTAGAAAAACCCGCTTCGGCGGGTTTTTTCATTCCGGTGCTAAAACATTAGGAGTCAGAAATGAGCCAAATCACTGTACGTTCCGTTGCCTATCAGATTGACGGCCAGGCTTACGAAAGCCGTCTGGCCTTCGATGCCGACCACAAAGGCCCGCGCCCGGGTTTGTTGATGGCGCCGAACTGGATGGGCGTCAGCGCCGGTGCCGAGGAGATCGCCAAGTCGGTGGCATCCAAGGGTTATGTGGTGTTGATCGCAGACCTTTACGGTCAATCGGTTCGTCCGACAAACAATGACGAGGCCGGCGCGGCCATGATGCCGTTGAAGAATGACCGCCCATTGCTGCGCAAGCGCATGCAGGTGGCGTTCGAACAGCTGCAAAGCCAGGGTGAAGTGGCTGTCGATATTTCGAAACTGGCGACCTTCGGTTTCTGCTTTGGCGGCTGCTGCGCCCTGGAGTTTGCCCGTACCGGTGCGTCGGTGAAGGCCGCGGTATCGTTCCACGGCACGCTGGACACACCGAATCCGGCTGATGCGAAAAGCATCAAGGGTAAGGTGTTGGTATTGCACGGCGCCTCCGATCCACTGGTGCCGAAGGAGCAGTTGCCGGCGTTCGAAGATGAAATGAACGCGGCGGGTGTGGATTGGCAGTTGCTGAGCTACGGCGGTGCATTCCACTCGTTCACCGACCCGCACGCCAACGTGCCGGGCATGATGATGTATGACGCCAAAGTGGCTGCCCGGGCCTTCACGTCGATGCATAACTTGCTGGATGAGGTGTTCAAGGGCTGATGCTGTTTCAGGCACTGAATGATCTGGTGCCTGACAGGGACTCTTCGCGAGCAGGCTCGCTCCCACATTGGAATGCTTTTCCCCTGTGGGAGCGAGCCTGCTCGCGATGGCGGTATGGCTGGCGCCGGAAATCTCAGGGCAATTCGATCCGCTCAACTTCCCCCGGCACTGTCGGCCAGTCCCCGGCCGCCCAACGTCGGCGTGCCTCATCAATCGCCGCCGGATCGCTCGCGACAAAATTCCAGTTGATCCGCCGTGGCCCGTCCAGCGGAGCACCGCCGAACAACACGGCATGACTGTCGCTTTCAGCAAACAGAGTCATCTCTTCCCCGACAGGCAATACCACCAGCGAGTACGGCTCTATCGGCTCGCCATCCAGCTGCACCTCGCCGCTCAGCACATACAGCGCACGTTCTTCATGCTCGGTGGGGATGAGCAATGTCGTCGCCGTTTGCAGATGCAATTCCGCGTACAACGTAGGAGAAAGCACCGGCACTGGCGATTCCAGGCAAAAGCCTGACCCGGCAATCATGCGAATCTTCACCCCCAGGTTTTCGCTGACCGGCAATGTGGACGCCAGATGGTGGCTGTAATGCCCCGGACCTTGTTCTTTATCCTTGGGCGAAGCCAGCCAGATCTGCAAGCCGTGCATCGTGAAGCCACTTTCTCTCAGGGCCTCTGGCGTGCGTTCGACGTGGGCAATGGCACTACCGGCCGTCATCCAGCTGACGTCGCCAGTCCCGACCACTTGATCGGAACCGAGGCTGTCCTTGTGCTGGATTTGCCCCTGGAACAAGTAGGTGAGGGTGGACAGGCCAATGTGCGGATGCTGGCGGATGTTCATGCCTTTGCCCGGTGGATAACGGGTTTCCAGCATGTGGTCGAAAAACACGAATGGCCCGACACTGCGGCACTTGGCCGATGGCAGCGGGCGGAGAATCGGCTGGCCTTCGACATCTTCGGTGCGGGGGCGGATCACGAGCGGAGTGTTCATGGTGCGTTCCAGGCTGAGCGGGTGATGCGTTCGAGCATAACCCGCTTGCGCAGCCCTTGCCGCTATTGGCTGAACGCACCTTCGGACAAATGCGTTTCGATGCTGACTTCAGACGTGGTCATCAGCTTGTGGATCGGGCAGCGATCAGCCACGCGGTGCAGTTCATCGCGCTGGGCGTCGGTGAGTACGCCCTTGAGGGTCAGTTTGACGTGCAGCGCGTACTGGCCTTTCTGTTCCAGGCTGTTGTCGCGCTTGACCTCGACGCCGACACCGGTCAGCGGGATGTCTTTCTTCCTGGCATACAGCTTCAGGGTCAGGGCTTTGCAGGCACCCAGCGCGGCATCGAAATAATCGTGCGGCTCCGGCGCCGAGCCCTCTCCGCCCGCCGTGACGGGCACGTCGGCGAAGAGTTCATGGTCATCGATCTGGACGCTGTGGCGAAAACCTTCGGCGGAGACGGTATTGACGGTAACAGACATGGCAAACCTCGCAGGCGACAGGAAAACTCATTCGATCAAAAAAGACCTTGAAGGTATAGAGCCATCGCGCTTGTCGGGTGTTCCAATTTTCGAACTCACAAAAAAGCCCCGCAATGGCGGGGCTTCATGGTATCGATCCGAATCAGCTACCTTTGACTTCCTTGCCGTTGACCGTGCCGTTCAGGAGCATGATGTTGTACTCCTTGCCGTCAGTTTCGACTTGTTGCAGGCGGACCAGCAGGTAATCCCAATCCTTGGCGAACCACATCACGGTAATGCGTTTGTTCTGTGTCGGGTCGCGTACACGTTCAACCTTGATTGCATCGATCTTGCCGGCCTTGGTATCGACCTTTTCCGAGCCCAGTACGCGGAAGTCATAGGTGTCTACATCATTGCCATCGACCACCTGATAACTCATGCTTTTCTTGCCTGCGGCAACGTCGTGCTGCAAGGCCAGTTGGTAGGTGGATTTGTCGAGCATGCCGCGGTTCAGCGGAACCTTGACCGCGTCGCCGCGATCGGTGCCGGTGATCACTTTGGTGTTCCAGTCGAAATCCAGATCCGATTTCTTGGCCTTGCCCAAACCGCCACGTTCAAAATGGTAGGACTCTGGAAGAAGCGTGTCCTTGTCCGGGGTCAGCGTGCTTTCCTCGGACAGGCTGGCGATCATCATCGACGCCTTGAAACTCAGTTTCCATTTGCCGTCGCTGGTTTTTTCGAGGCTGCGCTCGGCAGTGCCGCTCATGGGCAGCTGTTTCCAGTCGGCGGTGTAGCTGGCGGAGAAAGGTTGAAGGTCTGCCGCCTGGGCGAAGGGCAAGGCGAGCAGAGCGCAAGCGAAGAGCAGGGCGCGACGCATAAAATCTCCTAGTTTCGAATCAAGTGGCCGCTGGCCGCGAGTAACTGTCCATCCAGTAAAGCACCTTGCTCGCCGAGGGCCAGACGACCTTCGGCAAACCAGCGTACGGCCATCGGGTAGATCAGGTGTTCCTGAACGTGGACCCGCTGCGCCAGACTCTGCGGCGAATCCTGTAACTCTACCGGTATTACAGCCTGTACGACCAGTGGTCCACCATCGAGTTCCTCGGTGACGAAGTGCACGGAGCAGCCGTGCTCGGTGTCGCCAGCCTCCAGCGCGCGCTCATGAGTGTGTAACCCTTTGTATTTGGGTAGCAGCGAGGGATGGATATTGAGCAGGCGACCCTGATAGTGGCGTACGAAGCCAGCGCTGAGAATGCGCATGAATCCGGCCAGTACCACGAGTTTGGGGTTGAAGGCGTCGATCAGTTCGATCAGCGCGGCGTCGAAGGCCTCGCGACCTTCGAAAGCCTTGTGATCCAGGGCGCGGGTGTCGATACCCGCGTCCCTGGCGCGTTGCAGGCCGTAGGCGTCGGCGCGGTTGGAAATCACCGCAGCGATGCGGACCGGGCTGTCGCCGGTCCGCGAGCTGTCGATCAGGGCCTGCAAGTTACTGCCGGTGCCGGACAACAGCACCACCACATCACAGGTCTGAGACATCAATGAGCCTTGAGGTTCTTCAGTTCAACCTGAGCCGCGCCTTCGGCAGCGGTGGAGATCTGGCCGATGACCCAAGGCTGCTCGCCCGCTTCGCGCAGAACGTTCAGGGCCGCTTCAACGTGCTCCTGAGCCACGCAGATGACCATGCCCACGCCGCAGTTCAGCACGCGGTGCATTTCGTTCTCGTCAACGTTGCCTTTCTCTTGCAGCCAGTCGAACACTGCAGGGCGGTTCCAGCTTGCCACGTCAACCACGGCTTGCGCGCCTTTTGGCAGCACGCGCGGGATGTTGTCCAGCAGGCCGCCACCGGTGATGTGGGCCATGGCTTTGACCGCGCCGGTTTCCTTGATCAGCTTGAGCAGCGGCTTCACGTAGATACGGGTCGGGGCCATCAGCAGATCGGTCAGTGGCTTGCCGTCGAGCTGGGTGTTTTCGATGTCGGCGCCGGACACTTCGATGATCTTGCGGATCAGCGAGTAGCCGTTGGAGTGCGGGCCGGAAGATGGCAGGGCGAGAAGGGCATCGCCGGCAGCGACTTTGGAACCGTCGATGATTTCGGATTTTTCCACGACGCCGACGCAGAAACCGGCCAGGTCGTAGTCTTCGCCTTCGTACATGCCCGGCATTTCAGCGGTTTCGCCGCCAACCAGCGAGCAACCCGACAGTTCGCAGCCAGCGCCGATGCCGGTCACAACCTGGGCAGCGGTGTCGACGTTGAGTTTGCCGGTGGCGTAGTAGTCGAGGAAGAACAGCGGCTCGGCGCCGCACACCACCAGGTCGTTGACGCACATGGCAACCAGGTCGATGCCGATGCTGTCGTGCTTGTTCAGGTTCAGTGCCAGGCGCAGCTTGGTGCCGACGCCGTCAGTACCGGAAACCAGCACGGGCTGCTTGTAGCCGGCCGGGATTTCGCAGAGGGCGCCGAAACCGCCCAGGCCGCCCATGACTTCCGGGCGCGCAGTGCGCTTGGCGACGCTCTTGATGCGTTCGACCAATGCTTCACCGGCGTCGATGTCTACACCGGCGTCCTTGTAGCTCAGGGAGGGTTGCTTGCTCATGATCCAGGCCTTTAGGGGGGGATTTCTGGGTAACGACCGAGTCCGTCGGGAGCGCCGAAACTGCGTAGGCGAGAACCATGCGCGCTATTCGGACACTACCCGGCTGTTGCCGGTCTGCGAAGGCGCGCGATTTTATCAGGCTTGAGCCGCAGCGGCCATCCTCAGGCCGACAGCAGGGCCATATCCGGTCAAAAAAAACCGTTGATGCGCGGTGTCGGTGGCATCCTGCATGGCTGTATAAGGTATCGCGATTAACCGTCTATCGTTATGACAGTGCGAAAACTTACCCGGGACGTGTGAATGTTTTGCGTCGGGCAACGGTCACAGTCTTGCTCGATCGTCTTCATGCGGTCTGTTCCAGCCGCTCTTGTCGTCAGGAATCTTCCATGCGTTTTTGTAAATTCTTGCTTGTGAGTTGTTTGTCAGTGGTCAGCCTGGCCAGTCAAGCCGAAACCGTCAAAGGCCTTTACCAGGTGCGCGAGCCGGTGAATGGCCAGTCGTCCGAGGAGCGCGACCAGGCGACTCAGCGTGCGTTGGACACCTTGGTGTTGCGCCTTACCGGCGACCCCAAGGCCGCTCAAAGTCCCGGGTTGGCAGCTATTCGCAAAGACCCGCAACAGATCATCAGCCAATACGGCTTTGAGGCCGGGCCGCCGGAAGTCCTGAAAGTCGATTTCGACCCGGGTACCACCGAGCAGGCCTTGCGCCGCGCCGGCCTGGCCATGTGGGGGGCCAATCGACCGTCGATCCTCGGCTGGTGGTTGAATGATTCCACCGAGGGTTCAAGCCTGGTGGGCGATGGCCAGGCCAGCGCCGCGCCGCTGCGTCGGGCTGCCCAGCACCGTGGCTTGCCATTGCGCTTGCCATTGGCGGACCTGAACGAACAGATCGTCGCTACCGCGCCGAATCTGGAAGGCGCAGATCCCGCTCCATTGCATGCCGCATCGGAACGTTACAACGCCGACGCCTTGCTCGCGGTACACGCCCAGGAAGAGGGCGGGCAGTGGCAAGCCAAGTGGCGCCTGTGGCTGGGCGATCAGAAAGAGGCTGGCACCGTGCAGGGCGTCGATCAGGCTGCCGTGGCCGATGCGGTGATGCTGGCGGTCAACGAGCGCCTGGCGCCGCGGTTTGTCGCCAAACCCGGTGCTTCGAGCGAACAACTGCTGGAAGTGCAAGGCATGAATCTTGAGCACTACGCGGCGCTCGGGCGTTTGCTTGAGCCATTTGGCGGGCGTGTGCAAAGTGTCGAGGGCGACCGGATTCTCTATCGGGTCAATGGCAGCGCAGATCAACTGCGTGCACAACTGTCGCTGGCGAGGCTGCAGGAAGCACCGGCGGGTCAGGCCCCGACCCCGGTAGCGCCAATTCAGCCAGCCACTGGTGGCTCGGTGCCAGCCGCCGCGCCAGCCCCGACCCCGCAACTGCGTTTTCGCTGGTAGTTTTTCTTTCTTTATATAGAAGCAATGGAGTGGTTCATGGCCGATACGCGGCGTTGGTTCTGGCTCGGTGGGGTGGTCCTGCTTTGTGCGTTTGTCTGGTTGTTGCATCCGATCCTGACGCCGTTCCTGGTGGCGCTGCTGTTGGCCTACCTGTTCGACCCGCTGGTGGATCGGCTGGAGAAGGCAGGCCTGTCTCGAACCTGGGGTGTCGTGGCGGTGTTTACCCTGTTTACATTGATCTTCACCGCGCTGCTGTTGGTGTTGGTGCCGTTGCTCGCCAGGCAGTTGTTTCGTTTGTATGAACTGGCCCCGCAGATGCTCGACTGGCTGCAGCACACGGCGTTGCCCTGGGCGCAATCGAAGTTCGGCCTGTCGGATGGTTTCTGGAAGTTCGACAAGCTCAAGGCCGCTATCAGCGAACATATGAGTCAGACCACTGATATTGTCGGCGTGGTGTTGAGCCATGCCACGGCCTCGGGGCTGGCGTTGATCGGCTGGCTGGCGAACCTGGTGTTGATTCCGGTGGTGAGCTTCTACCTGTTGCGGGATTGGGACCTGATGATGGCCAAGGTCCGCAGCCTGCTGCCCCGTGATCGTGAAGCGCGCGCGGTATCGCTGGCGGGTGAATGCCATGAAGTGCTCGGAGCGTTCGTGCGTGGACAGTTGCTGGTAATGGTGGCCTTGGGTGTGATCTACGCAGCAGGCCTGATGCTGGTCGGATTGGAATTGGGCTTGTTGATTGGCCTGATTGCCGGTTTGGCAGCGATCGTGCCGTACATGGGGTTTATCATCGGCATTGGCGCGGCGCTGCTTGCGGGGCTGTTCCAGTTTGGTGGTGATCTTTACCCGATGCTCGGCATTGTCGCGGTGTTCATGGTCGGCCAGGCGCTGGAGGGTATGGTGCTGACGCCATTGCTGGTGGGTGACCGGATTGGCCTGCACCCGGTGGCGGTGATTTTCTCGATTCTGGCCGGTGGTGAGCTGTTTGGCTTTACCGGTGTGCTACTGGCATTGCCGGTTGCGGCGGTGATCATGGTGCTGGTGCGCCATGTGCATGATTTGTATAAGGATTCTGAAATTTACGGGAGTGTCGACGAGCCGGAGTGGTAAGGGGCGTCGATGGGTGATGGCGGGCTGCCCGGGTTCGGGCCGGGTCAGCCTGCTGGCATCGCGCAACTGTCACATGCACCGCCAAAGAAACTGCCACAAAACCGGTGCATTAACGCAAACCTTTGATTTTGCTTGTGGTCTGTCGCATTGTGCGGTCCGCCTCACGGGTATAAACTTCGCAAACTTTACACAGAGGCCACTAACGGTTCCTTTGGAACTGTTCAGTCAGCATGAAACCGATTCAGCTGCCCCTAGGTGTGCGTCTGCGTGACGACGCCACCTTTATCAACTACTACCCAGGCGCCAATGCCGCTGCACTCGGCTATGTCGAGCGGCTGTGCGAAGCCGACGCCGGCTGGACCGAAAGCCTGATCTACCTTTGGGGCAAGGACGGGGTAGGGCGTACGCACCTGTTACAGGCCGCCTGCCTGCGCTTCGAGCAATTGGGCGAGCCGGCGGTGTATCTGCCGCTGGCCGAGTTGCTCGATCGCGGCATTGAAATCCTCGACAACCTGGAACAGTACGAACTGGTCTGCCTGGATGATTTGCAAGTGGTTGCCGGGCGGGCGGACTGGGAAGAGGCGCTGTTCCATCTGTTCAATCGCTTGCGCGACAGCGGTCGACGCTTGCTGATTGCCGCGTCGACATCCCCACGTGAGCTGCCGGTGAAGCTGGCGGATCTCAAATCCCGCCTGACCCTGGCCTTGATCTTCCAGATGCGCCCGCTGTCCGATGAGGACAAATTGCGTGCCCTGCAATTGCGCGCATCCCGTCGCGGGTTGCATCTGACCGATGAAGTCGGGCATTTCATTTTGACTCGCGGTACCCGCAGCATGAGTGCGCTGTTCGAGCTGCTCGAGCGTCTCGATCAGGCCTCCCTCCAGGCTCAGCGCAAGCTGACAATCCCGTTTTTGAAAGAAACCCTCGGCTGGTAAACCCACTGAAACCGGGGTTTTTAGCGAATTTGGCATATTGCAGGCGCCAGAAATCCCGCTTTCCTGCCAGGTTGCAGGCTGCGTGTATGTTTAAAATGGGCTTAAGCGCTTAGATGTAAACGAGAAACGGATAAGTCACAAAAAGATCGATTGAATTTGCAAATGAGGTTGATAGCGGGCATAGTCTCGGCTTCTTTACAACTTTCAGCCACGGTCGTGCCCATGCTAAATCGCTTCGCACCCCTCGTGCCTCTCGCACTCGTCACCCTGTTGTTCGGTTGTGCTGCCCACACTCCGGTGTCCCAGCAAGCCCCGCAACAACAGGTTCAACACTCTGCTACCGCTCAGTCTTCCGCTCTCTTTCAGGAAGAGCTGGCTACCGAAAAAGAACTCGCAGACTTCGCTGGCGGCAAGTCCTACCAGCTTCCGGTCCTGGCCGACAGCATCCTCGAACGTGGCATGTCCCTGATCGGTACCCGTTACCGTTTCGGCGGTACTTCTGAAGCCGGCTTCGATTGCAGTGGTTTCATCGGTTACCTGTTCCGCGAAGAAGCGGGCATGAACCTGCCACGCTCCACCCGTGAAATGATCAACGTGGACGCACCGCTGGTCTCGCGCAGCAAGCTTGAGCCGGGCGACCTGCTGTTCTTTGCAACCAACGGCCGTCGTGGTCGTGTCAGTCACGCCGGGATCTACCTGGGTGACAACCAGTTCATTCACTCCAGCAGCCGCCGCAGCGGTGGTGTGCGGATCGATAGCCTGGGCGACAGCTACTGGAGCAAGACCTTCATCGAAGCGAAGCGCGCCCTGGCGATGGCACCAACCGCGTCGCCAATCGTCACTGCACGTAAATAAGCGGACAATTTGTAAGGCGAACTTAAAGTCTTACTTGAAGTTTGTCGCGTAGCCGCTAGAATCTTGATCTACGAATGATGGCAAACCGCCTGCGTCACACGCAGGCGGTTTTCTTTTCTGCGCTCTCCGCAGAAAAAGCCGCAGCCAGATCAGGATGCTCTGCTTATGACGACGCCGGCCCGCCTCGCAATCATGTTCTTCGCAGCGCTGCTCAGTGCCTGCGCCAGCCGCACACCGCCTCCTGCACCGGTGGTTCGCGCTCCTATCGTATTTGGCTCCTCACAAGCTTTTTCGCCCGAAGCGGAAGACGTGCTGTTTCGCGCGCTCGGCCTGGTGGGCACGCCTTATCGCTGGGGAGGCAACACGCCGGATTCCGGATTTGATTGCAGCGGCCTGATCGCTTACGTGTACCGCGATGTCGCCGGCATTGCCTTGCCGCGCACCACTCGCGAGATGATCTCCATGCAAGCGGCGAATGTGGGCAAGGAAGGCCTGCAAACCGGTGACCTGATTTTCTTCGCCACCAATGGCGGCTCCCAGGTCAGTCATGCCGGCATCTATGTGGGAGAAGGGCGCTTCGTCCACGCGCCGGCCACCGGCGGCACCGTGAAGCTCGACAGCCTGTCCAAGGCTTATTGGCAAAAAGCCTATCTGAGCGCCAAGCGTGTTCTGCAGCCTGAACATCTGGCGCGCAACCCGTAACATTCGGAGCTGGTGCTCATGACTGCTCGCACGCTCAATCTCGACGACGCTTTGTACCAATACCTGCTCGATGTTTCCCTGCGTGAAACACCATTGCTCAAGCGCTTGCGCGATGAGACCCAGGCGCTGCCGTTGGCACGCTGGCAGGTGGCGCCGGAGCAGGGGCAATTTCTTGCGTTGCTGGTCAAGCTCACCAGCGCTCGGCGCGTGCTGGAAGTCGGCACCTTCACCGGCTACAGCGCCCTGTGCATGGCGGCGGCGCTACCGGATGACGGCTCGCTGATTTGCTGTGACATGCCCGGCGACTATAACGCCACAGCACGGCGCTATTGGCAGGAAGCCGGGCTGGCCGGGCGCATTGACCTGCGTCTGGCGCCTGCACTGGAAACCTTGGCCGGGCTTGAGCAGCAAGGGCAGGGTGGACAGTTCGATCTGGTGTTCATCGATGCCGACAAGGCCAATTATCCGAGTTACCTTGAGCATGCATTGCGCTTGCTGCGGGTCGGTGGCCTGGCGGTGTTCGACAATACGCTGTGGAGCGGCCGGGTGCTGGAGGACAATCCCGAAAGCGCAGACACCCGTGCCATCCAGGCGCTCAATCGCGCCTTGAAGAGCGATGCGAGGGTGGATTTGTCGTTATTGCCGTTAGGCGACGGATTGACGCTGTGTCGTAAACGCCAGGCGTCCTTTTGAAAGCGTCGGGTCCCTTCGGCAGCTCCATGAGTTAATGAATCGAATTCTGTAGCAGGCAACGAACATTCGTAGATACATGTCATCCGCCTCTTTTCGTATTGGTTGCATTCACCCTCGTCTGCCCCGCTCGCTAGATTGCGTTGATCAGGCAGTCCGACCCAATGGGTCTCCAGCTGCAACCATCGCAACTATCAAGAGCAGAACCCATGAAAAGAATACTCAGCATTCTCAGCGGTACCTTCCTGCTGGGCGGAGCCAACAGCGCTTTCGCCGCCTCCAGCGCGGACCTGACCGTCACCGGCATCATCACGCCAGCTGCGTGCACGCCGAGCCTGTCGAACGGCGGTCGCGTGGACATTGGCAAGATCTCGGCAAGGAGTCTCAAAAAAGACGACGAAACACTTGTCGGAAAGTACCCCCTGCAACTGACCGTGACTTGTGAAGTACCTGCTCAGTTCGCACTGAACCCCGTCGATAATCAAGCCGGTACTTCGACAAACCCTTTCTGGTTTGGCTTGGGATTGACCCATGAGAACGAAAAGCTGGGTTATCTCAGGGTCTATGTCAAAGGCGCGGTGGCGGGCCAGCAGCCGGTTCGCGCGATCGAATCCGCAGACGATGGGGTGACTTGGGGCGTGGCCGCAGGCACGGGCCCGGGGTACCTCTTGTCAGTAGGCCTCGCAACCGATCACAGCAGGCCCATCGCCGTGAAAGACTTGACGATGGAGTTCGAGGTTTGGACGATGATCGATCGCGCCGACAAGCTGACCCTGAACGAAGATGTTGCCATCTACGGCTCGGCGACTTTTGAAATGAAATATCTCTAAGGTCCTGGTGCTGAACCACTGTCTCAATGCGATACGTGGTTCGGCAGCACCAGCCAATCCGCAGCAACTGCGGCCAAGGCTGCTATCTGGACGCCGACACCCGCCACACCTTGTTCCCTACATCATCGGCCACCAGCAAGTCTCCCTGCCGATCGATTACCACGCCAACCGGCCGGCCCATGGCTTCTTCCTTGTCGTTGAGGAAGCCGGTCAGCACATCCAGCGGTTGCCCGGTCGGCTTGCCGGCATTGAAGGGCACGAAAATCACTTTGTAGCCGCTGTGCGGCTTGCGGTTCCAGGAGCCGTGCTGGCCGATGAAGGCGCCTTCCCTGAACTGCGCCGGTAACCTGTTGCCTTCGGCGAACGTCAGGCCCAGCGAGGCGGTGTGTGGGCCGACCGCATAGTCCGGGGCAATCGCCCTGGCCACCAGGTCCGGGTTCTGCGGCTCGACGCGCAGGTCGACGTGCTGGCCATAATAGCTGAAGGGCCAGCCATAGAAGCCGCCATCCTTGACCGAGGTGATGTAGTCCGGTACCAGGTCACTGCCGATTTCATCCCGTTCGTTGACCGCAGTCCACAGCGCACCACTGTGCGGTTCCCAGGCCATGCCGTTGGGGTTGCGCAGGCCGGAGGCGAAGATCCGCTGCTGGCCCGTGGCGCGATCCACTTCCCAGATCGCCGCGCGACCTTCTTCCTTGTCCATGCCGTTTTCGGCGACGTTGCTGTTGGAACCCACGGTGACGTACAGCTTGCGGCCGTCCTTGCTGGCGATGACGTTTTTCGTCCAGTGGTGGTTCAGCGGCCCACCCGGCAAGTCGACCACTTTGACCGGCGGTGACTTGATCTGCGTATCGCCACTTTCATAGTGAAAGCGCAGCAGGCGATCAGTGTCGGCCACATACAGGTCATTGCCGACCAGGGTCATGCCGAAGGGCGAGTTGAGGTTTTGCAGAAACACCGTGCGGGTTTCCGCGACGCCATCACGGTCCTTGTCGCGCAGCAAGGTGATGCGGTTGGCGCTGGGCACCCTGGCCCCGGCGCGGCCCATGACTTTCTTCATGACCCAGCCGCGAATGCCTTTACCGTCTTCGGGTTTGGGTGGTGCATTGGTTTCCGCCACCAGCACATCGCCATTGGGCAGCACATAAAGCCAGCGCGGGTGATCCAGGTCTTCGGCAAAAGCGGCCACTTGAGTGCCCGTGGCGGCGATGGGTTTTGCGCCCTGCGGCCAACCGATGGCCGGGGCGATGTTCACGGTCGGGATCAGGGTTTTTTTCGGTTCCGGCAATTGAGGCGATGGACCGGTGCCGTCGGAGACTTGCAGGCGGGAGGTCTCGCCACAAGCGGCGAGCCCTCCGCAGAGCGCGATAACGAGAGCGAGCGGGGGCGTGCGCATGCTGGTCTTCCCTATGAATGCCTTGTTCTAATCATAGAGAAGCGTTGTCGTCCGATGGTTCAACCCCTCAGCCGCGAGCTTCCTTGAACAGCACCGCAATGCCGGGGTGATAGTTGCCGGCTTCGTTGCGCAACTTGCGGTAGGCATAAGGGAAATACCAGGCGACAGCGCAGGTGTGTTCCTTTTGCAGGTCGTCGACCATGTCCTGGAGTTCTTCCGGTGTGGCGCCCTGCTGGGCTTTTTGCGGAGCGACGAACAGGCAGCCGAGTTTCAGGTCGCTGGCGTGGCTCAGCCGCTTCGCATCGCTGGCGATGTCGAGCAGGGCCTGGGTCAGGTTGAGGCTGTTGACCCGTGGCCAGCGCTGACTGGTCTGGATGTAGGCGCGGGTTTCGGGCGAGGCCAGGAGCAGGTCGGCGCGGCTGTTGCGTTCGCCTTCTTCGGTCTGCTTGCGGGTGGGCGTCTGTTGCAGCGTGACCATCTCGGCCATCCAGGCCGCGGCCGACAGCAGTCCGAGATTGGCCTTTTCGTCGTGCCAGTACGGTGTGTCGCCATCGCCACGGACGGCGTTGTAACGGTCGATGCATTCGAACCAGTGCTCGAGCACCGGGCGCAGGAATTCCAGCTTTGGATTGTTGATGATCATGCCTTGCATGGGCTCACCCTTGTTGTTGTGTTGTGAGTTTGTGGCTCTTTGATATCACTGCTGGGAGCGTGGCACAAGATTGACGTCAGTTTATTGATTGTTGGCAGCTATTCGGTCGATGGCCGCCCGGCTTTAATTGACGCTCCACCCCCAACCCTCTAACCTTCGCGGCTTGTTTCAGGTGCTCTGTGGCTTGGGTCGACAGAGTGAAACAGGGAAGTCGGTGAGTGAGTCCTTCTGTTGGTCGAAGGTCCGCAATTCCGGCGCTGCCCCCGCAACGGTAAATGAGTGAAAACTGTGTCTGATGCCACTGTGTCGATTCGATGCGGGAAGGCGCACAGTCTGGCCCCGCGCCACTCATGAGCCCGGAGACCGGCCTGATTCATCCAGCGGCATCACGGTGGGCGATGCCAGGCTTTTTGCCTTCTATTCTTGTGCCTGCCCGCCGTTATTCCTGCCTCAACGGAGAGCTCCCCCATGACTGATACCCCCGATCGTGACGAACGCCACCTGGCGCGCATGCAGCGCAAAAAAGCCGTGATCGACGAGCGCATCGCCAATTCCCCGAACGAGTGTGGCCTGCTGCTGGTGCTGACCGGCAACGGCAAGGGCAAGAGCAGTTCGGCCTTCGGCATGCTCGCCCGCGCCATGGGGCACGGCATGCAATGCGGCGTGGTGCAGTTCATCAAGGGCCGCAACAGCACGGGCGAAGAGCTGTTCTTCCGGCGCTTTCCCGAGCAGGTGCGTTTTCATGTGATGGGCGAAGGGTTTACCTGGGAAACCCAGGACCGCCAGCGCGACATCGCCGCCGCCGAAGCCGCCTGGGCGGTGTCGCAGCAGCTGCTGCGCGATCCGTCCATCGGTCTGGTGGTGCTGGATGAACTGAACATCGCCCTCAAGCACGGCTACCTCGAACTCGATCAGGTGCTCAGCGACTTGCAGGCCCGCCCGCCGATGCAACACGTGGTGGTCACCGGTCGTGCCGCCAAGCCGGAAATGATCGAGATGGCCGACACCGTCACCGAAATGGGCGTGATCAAACACGCCTTTCAGGCCGGGATCAAAGCGCAGAAAGGCGTCGAATTGTGAGTCAGCCTCGGCACTGTCCGGCGGTACTGATTGCCGCGCCGGCTTCTGGCCAGGGCAAGACCACCGTCACCGCGGCGCTGGCCCGATTGCATCGCAATCAGGGGCGCAAGGTCCGTGTGTTCAAGTGCGGCCCCGACTTTCTCGATCCGATGATTCTCGAACGCGCCAGTGGTGCGCCGGTGTATCAGCTGGACATGTGGATGGTCGGCGAGCAGGAGAGTCGCCGGCTGCTGTGGGAAGCCGCCGCTGAAGCCGACCTGATCCTGATCGAAGGTGTCATGGGGCTGTTCGACGGTACGCCGTCGAGCGCCGATCTGGCGCGGCATTTCGGTGTGCCGGTGCTGGGGGTGATCGATGGCACCGCCATGGCCCAGACCTTCGGCGCACTGGCCCTGGGGCTGGCGCGTTATCAGCCGGACCTGCCGTTCGCCGGCGTGCTGGCCAATCGTGTCGGCACGCTGCGCCACGCGCAACTGCTCGAAGGCAGCCTGACTGAAGGTTTGCGCTGGTACGGCGCGCTGT
The DNA here is from genome assembly GCF_057837725.1 of Pseudomonas sp. GL_091. NCBI lineage: Bacteria > Pseudomonadati > Pseudomonadota > Gammaproteobacteria > Pseudomonadales > Pseudomonadaceae > Pseudomonas > Pseudomonas sp. GL_091. The sequence goes on from NZ_CM174451.1 coordinate 1,810,438, forward strand.
CCCGGGAAACCGGGATCGAATTGCCGAGCCGGCACCTGGGGCTGGTTCAGGCCAGTGAGTTGAACGATCTCGACCTGCGCCTCGATGCGGCCGCCGATGCCCTGGCCAGCAGTTGCGAGGTCGCGCTGCCACCGGCGGTCGAGTTCGCCGCCCCTGATGTCATCGCAGTCGAACCGCTGCTGGCCGGTGTACGCATTGCCGTTGCCCGGGATGAAGCCTTTGCGTTCACCTACGGCGCAAGCCTGGATCTGCTGCGGGCGATGGGCGCCGAGTTGTCGTTCTTCTCGCCGATCCGCGACCGTGAGTTGCCGGAGGCGGACAGCCTGTATCTGCCGGGCGGTTACCCGGAACTGCACCATGTTGCGCTGGCGAAAAACACCGCGATGCTCGAAGCGATCCGTGCGCACCACGCCGCCGGCAAGCCATTGCTCGCCGAGTGTGGCGGCATGCTGTATCTGCTCGATTCCCTGACCGATGTCGAGGGCACTCGCGCCGAACTGGTTGGCTTGCTGGTCGGTGATGCGGTGATGCAAAAGCGTCTGGCAGCGCTGGCGTTGCAGGCGGTGCAATTGCCGGAAGGTTCTCTACGCGGGCACACCTACCACCATTCGTTGACCACCACTGAACTGGCGCCGATTGCCCGTGGATTGAGCCCTAACGGCGGGCGCGGAGCGGAGGCGGTCTACCGTGAAGGGCGGATGACCGCCTCTTATGTGCACTTTTATTTTCCGTCGAACCCTTCGGCGATTGCCGCACTGTTTGCGCCGGACCAAAACCTTGTAGGAGCGAGCCTGCTCGCGAAGCGGCCATGACGGATAACGCATATTCCGAAGCCGAACGCGCAGCGGTCTATCGTGCCATCGCCGAGCGCCGTGACATGCGCCACTTCAGCGGCGGCACCGTCGAGCCCGAATTGCTGCGGCGCCTGCTCGAGGCCGCACACCAGGCCCCCAGTGTCGGCCTGATGCAGCCCTGGCGCTTCATCCGCATCAGCGATCGCGCCTTGCGCGGGCAAATCCAGGCCCTGGTGGAAGAAGAACGCATCCGCACTGCCGAAGCCCTTGGCGAGCGCAGCGATGAGTTCATGAAGCTCAAGGTGGAAGGCATCAACGATTGTGCCGAGGTACTGGTCGCCGCGCTGATGGACGACCGCGAGCAGCATATCTTCGGCCGCCGCACCTTACCGGAAATGGACATGGCTTCGTTGTCCTGCGCGATCCAGAACCTGTGGCTGGCGTCCCGCGCCGAAGGGCTGGGCATGGGCTGGGTGTCGCTGTTCGAACCGCAAGCCCTGGCCGATTTGTTGAGGTTGCCGCCGGGTGCCAAGCCGCTGGCGGTGCTGTGCCTGGGGCCGGTGAGGGAGTTCTATCCGGCGCCGATGCTGGTGCTCGAAGGCTGGGCGCAGGCGCGTCCGCTACATGAATTGCTGTATGAAAATTATTGGGGAGTGAGTCAATGAGTGTGGCGTTGTTGAGTGTCGCCGCGGTTGCGCTGGACGCGCTGCTGGGCGAACCCAAACGCTGGCATCCGCTGGTGGCGTTCGGCCGTTTTGCCGAGCGCATCGAGCAACGTTTCAACGGTGGCGGTCGCGGCTGGCGCAGCCATGGCGTCACCGCGTGGGTGATCGCCGTGTTGCCGCTGACGCTGTTGGTCACGGCATTCTCCTGGGCGCCTTATGTCGGCTGGATCGTCGAGATTCTCGCGCTCTATTGCGCCCTTGGCATGCGCAGCCTCGGTGAGCACGTCACGCCTGTGGCCAAGGCCCTGCGCAGTAATGACCTGGAGGCGGCGCGCACGCGGGTGAGCTATCTGGTCAGTCGCCAGACCAGCGAACTGGATGAAACCGAAGTCGCCCGCGCCGCTACCGAGTCGGTGCTGGAGAACGGCAGCGATGCGGTATTCGCGGCGTTGTTCTGGTTTGCCGTGGCGGGCGCGCCGGGCGTGGTGCTCTACCGCCTGAGCAATACGCTGGATGCGATGTGGGGTTATCGCAATGAGCGCTTCGAACGGTTCGGCTGGGCGGCGGCGAAGGTCGACGATGTGCTCAATTACATTCCTGCGCGCCTGGTGGCACTGACTTACGCGCTGCTGGGCAAAACCCGCCTGGCGTTGAAGTGCTGGCGCAACCAGGGCCCGACCTGGGACAGCCCGAACGCCGGCCCGGTGATGGCGGCAGGGGCGGGTGCCCTTGGTGTCGAATTGGGTGGGGCGGCGATTTATCACGGCGAACTGCATCAGCGTCCGCAGTTGGGCGAAGGCGTGCCGGCGGATGCCGACTCCATTGACCGGGGCTGGCAATTGGTCCAGCGCGGGGTATGGTTATGGCTGCTGATTCTCTGCCTGGGGGCCGAATTTTATGCTTGAACACGGTGGGCGACTGCGCAAGGCGGCGCTCGAATACGGCATAGATGAAGCCGACTGGCTGGACCTGTCCACGGGGCTTGCGCCCTGGCCGTTCCCGGTGCCGGATATTCCGCTGCGGGCCTGGGCTCGTTTGCCGGAGACGGACGACGATCTGGAGCAGGCCGCCTGTGATTACTACGGCGCCCTGCAGGCATTGCCGGTGGCTGGTTCGCAAATGGCGATTCAACTGCTGCCGCGATTGCGTCGGGCGGGCAAGGTTGGCGTGTTGTCGCCGTGTTACGCCGAGCACGCCGAGGCGTGGCGTCGCAACGGCTACATCGTGCGTGAAGTGCTGGAGCAGGAAGTCGATTTCTTTATCGACAGTTTCGACGTGCTGGTGGTGGTCAATCCGAATAACCCCACGGGCTTGAGCCTCACGCCCAGTCGCCTGCTCGACTGGCACGCGCGACTGGCCCAGCGCGGTGGCTGGCTGGTGGTGGACGAAGCGTTCATGGATAACACGCCGCATCTGAGCCTGGCGCCGTTTGCCCATCAAGTCGGGCTGATCGTCTTGCGCTCCTTCGGCAAGTTTTTTGGCCTGGCCGGTGTGCGCCTGGGTTTTGTGCTGGCCGAGCGCAAGTTGCTCAAGTTGCTGGCTGAACAAGTGGGGCCCTGGGCCGTGAGCGGGGCAACCCGGGTAGTGGGCCAGGCCTGCCTGCGCGATACCGAGGCGCAAACGGCGCAACGGGTGCGCGCCGAAGAAGCCAGCGAGCGCCTGGCGTCGTTGCTGGAGCAACACCGCTTCGAGCCCCAGGGCGGTTGTGCGCTGTTCCAGTGGCTGATCACCGAGCGCGCCGAAGCACTGCATGAGTTCATGGCCCGGCGCGGCATTCTCCTGCGGTTGTTCACGAACAACAGCAGCCTGCGATTCGGCTTGCCCGGTGACGAAATCGCCTGGGTACGACTGGCGCAGGCGTTCGAAGATTTCGCCAAGGAAAACCAATGACCACGCTGATGGTGCAGGGCACCACATCGGATGCCGGTAAAAGCACGCTGGTGACCGCGCTGTGCCGTTGGGTCACGCGCCAGGGCGTCAGGGTGGTGCCGTTCAAGCCGCAGAACATGGCTCTCAACAGTGCGGTGACGGCCGACGGTGGCGAGATCGGCCGCGCCCAGGCGGTACAGGCCCAGGCCGCGAACCTTGAACCGCACACCGACATGAACCCGGTGTTGCTCAAGCCCAACAGTGACACCGGTGCCCAGGTGATCATCCATGGCCGCGCCGTCACGACCATGAACGCCGTCGCCTATCACGACTACAAAACCATCGCCATGCAAGCGGTGCTGGCCTCCCACGAGCGCTTGAGCGCGGCGTATCCGCTGGTGATGGTCGAGGGCGCAGGCTCGCCGGCGGAAATCAATCTGCGGGCCGGCGACATCGCCAACATGGGCTTCGCCGAAGCGGTGGATTGCCCGGTGCTGCTGATCGCCGATATCAATCGCGGCGGGGTTTTCGCCCATCTGGTCGGCACCCTCGAACTGCTGTCGCCGAGCGAACAGGCACGGGTCAAAGGCTTCGTCATCAATCGTTTCCGGGGCGACATCGCGTTGCTGCAACCCGGTCTCGACTGGCTCGAAGAGCGCACCGGCAAACCGGTGATCGGCGTGCTGCCGTACGTGATGGACCTGCACCTGGAGGCCGAGGACGGCATCGATCAACGCCAGGCCGATAAAGCCGAGCAGGTGCTGAAGGTGGTGGTACCGGTGCTGCCGCGCATCAGTAATCACACCGATTTCGATCCGCTGCGCCTGCATCCGCAAGTGGACCTGCAATTCATCGGCCCAGGCCAGGCGATTCCGCCCGCCGACCTGATCATTCTTCCTGGCTCGAAAAGTGTGCGCAGCGACCTCGCGTACCTGCGAGCCAGCGGCTGGGAGGCTGCCATCGCCCGGCATCTGCGTTACGGCGGGAAACTGCTGGGGATCTGTGGCGGCCTGCAGATGCTCGGTGAGCACGTACATGATCCGCTGGGTCTCGAAGGTGCACCGGGTTCCAGCACCGGTTTGGGGCTATTGGCCTTCCAGACTCAACTCGAACAAGAGAAGCAGTTGCGCAATGTGCGTGGTCGGTTGGCGCTGGAAGATGCGCCTGTTGCGGGTTATGAAATTCATGCCGGCGTGACCACCGGGCCGGCGCTGGAAAACGCCGCCGTGAAACTGGATGACGGCCGCTGTGATGGTGCGCAAAGTGCTGACGGGCAGATTTTCGGCACCTACCTGCACGGGCTGTTCGAATCGCCGGCGGCGTGCAGTGCGCTGCTGCGCTGGGCGGGTTTGCAGGAGGTGCAGGACGTGGATTACCACGCCTTGCGCGAGCGAGATATCGAGCGGCTGGCGGATCTGGTGGAGAAGCATCTGGATACCGGGCTGTTGCGGGAACTCTGTGGAATCCGACTTGCTCGCGAAGACTGAAGTGGCCACACCGCCCATTTGAAAGGATGTAACCATGCTCCAACTGATCCTCGGCGGCGCCCGCTCCGGCAAGAGTCGCCTGGCTGAAAAACTTGCCATCGACAGCGCCCTGGCCGTGACCTACATCGCCACCAGCCAGCCACTGGACGGAGAAATGAGCGAGCGGGTGGCCCATCACCGCGCTCGTCGTCCTGCCGAATGGGCACTGATCGAAGAACCGCTGGAGCTGGCCCGGGTGCTGCGTGAATCCGCCCGTGCCGAGCGCTGCCTGCTGGTGGATTGCCTCACCCTGTGGCTGACCAATCTGCTGATGCTCGACGATACCGAGCGCTTGCAAGCCGAGCGTGATGCCTTGCTGGACTGCCTGGCGTCGCTGCCGGGTGAAATCATTTTTGTCAGCAACGAGACCGGAATGGGTGTCGTGCCGCTGGGCGAATTGACTCGCCGCTATGTCGATGAAGCCGGTTGGCTACATCAAGCTCTGGCTGAGCGTTGTCAGCGTGTCGTCCTGACCGTCGCCGGCCTGCCCCTGACTCTGAAAGGAACTGCGTTATGACTCAATCCTGGTGGCTGAACCCGTGCAAGCCGGTCGATACCCAAGCGGTCGAACAGGCCCAGGCGCGGCAACAGCAACTGACCAAGCCGGCCGGCTCCCTCGGCCAACTGGAAGCGCTGGCGGTGCAACTGGCGGGTTTGCAGGGGCGGGTCAAGCCGAGCCTGGAGCAGGTGTGGATCGCGATTTTTGCCGGCGACCATGGCGTCGTCGCCGAGGGCGTGTCGGCGTTTCCCCAGGAAGTGACCGGGCAGATGCTGCTCAACTTCGTCAGCGGTGGTGCCGCGATCAGCGTATTGGCGCGGCAACTGGGCGCTTCCCTTGAGGTGGTTGACCTTGGCACGGTAACGCCGTCGCTGAACCTGCCGGGTGTACGCCACCTGAACGTCGGCCCGGGCACGGTAAATTTTGTACAGGGACCGGCCATGACCGCGGCCCAGGGGCAACTCGCCTTGCAGGCCGGCCGTGACAGCGTGCAGCGGGCAATTGCCAGCGGTGCGCAGTTGTTTATCGGTGGCGAAATGGGCATCGGTAACACCACCGCCGCCAGCGCCCTGGCGTGCGCGCTGCTCGATTGCCCGGTGGTGCATTTGACCGGGCCTGGTACCGGGCTCAATGCCGAAGGTGTCAGCCACAAAGCCCAAGTGATCGAGCGCGCCCTGGCATTGCATGGCGCGCAGCGTGACGATGCCTTGCAGACCCTGTTCAACCTCGGCGGTTTTGAGATCGCCGCGCTGGTCGGTGCGTATCTCGCGTGTGCCCAGGAGGGTGTCGCGGTGCTGGTGGACGGCTTCATTTGCAGCGTCGCGGCGCTGGTTGCGGTGCGTTTGAATCCTGAGTGCCGTCAGTGGTTGTTGTTCGGCCATCGTGGCGCCGAGCCGGGGCATCGTCATGTACTGGAAACCCTGAAAGCGCAGCCGTTGCTCGATCTTGGCCTGCGGCTTGGCGAAGGCAGTGGCGCGGCATTGGCAGTGCCGTTGCTGCGCCTGGCTTGCGACCTGCACGGGCAGATGGCGACCTTCGCCGAAGCCGCCGTGGCAGATCGTCCGGCATGACCTTGCACCTGGATCTGTTGCGTCACGGTGAAACCGAACTCGGCGGCGGCTTGCGCGGCAGTATCGATGACGCGTTGACCGACACGGGCTGGGAGCAGATGCGCGCCGCGGTGGTCGGGCAGGGGCCGTGGGATCGGCTGGTCAGTTCACCCTTGCAGCGTTGTGCACGCTTTGCCGAGGAGCTCGGTGCGCAATTGGGTATGCCAGTGCAACTGGACAAAGACCTGCAAGAGTTGCATTTCGGCGCCTGGGAAGGGCAGAGCGCGGCGGCGTTGATGGAAACCGACGCGCAGGCCCTGGGCTTGTTCTGGGCCGATCCTTATTCGTTCACGCCGCCTCAGGGTGAGCCGGTAGCAGACTTTTCGGCGAGGGTGCTGGCAGCGCTGGGGCGTTTGCACGCGACCTGTGCCGGTGAGCGCGTTTTGCTGATCAGCCATGGCGGTGTGATGCGTCTGTTGCTGGCACAAGCCCGCGGGCTGCCAAGGGAGCAACTGCTCAACGTTGAAGTCGGGCATGGCGCGTTGTTTTCGCTGACGGTGGGGCCTGAGGGCTTGTTGAAGGAAGTGCTCTGACCATGCTGCCATTCTGGATCGCCCTGCAATTTCTCAGCAGCCTGCCGATTCGCCTTCCCGGTATGCCTGAGCCCCGGGAACTGGGGCGGTCGCTGCTGTTTTATCCGCTGGTGGGACTGCTCTTTGGCGCGATTCTGTGGGCAGTCAACTGGCTGCTGCTGGGCACGCCGACGTTGCTGCACGCAGCGCTGTTGCTGAGCGTTTGGGTGCTGCTCAGCGGCGGCTTGCATCTGGATGGCCTGGCGGACAGCGCCGATGCCTGGCTTGGTGGTTTTGGCGACCGCGAGCGTACGCTGACCATCATGAAAGACCCGCGCAGCGGGCCGATCGCCGTGGTGACGCTGGTGCTGGTGTTGTTGCTTAAATTCACCGCGCTGCTGGCGCTGATCGAACAGCCGCACTCGCTGGCATTGATCATCGTACCGTTGATAGGTCGCAGCGCATTGCTCGGCTTGTTCCTGACTACGCCCTATGTGCGTGCCGGTGGCCTTGGTCAGGCGCTGGCCGATCATCTTCCGCGTTTGGCGGGCAAGCAGGTGTTGGCGATCAGCGCACTGGCCTGTGTGTTGATCGCAGGCGTCAGCGGTGCGCTGGCGGTGGTGTTGGCGGCGCTGGGGTTTGTCTGGCTGCGCCAGGTGATGCTACGGCGCCTGGGCGGTACGACGGGGGACACGGCGGGCGCTATGCTGGAGTTGCTGGAAGTTGCAGTACTGGTAGGCTTGGCGCTGGCCTGATCGGGTTGTGTTGAATGTTCCGGCCTGCTCGCGATGGCGATCTACAGGACACCGCCCAATCACTGAACAAAACCCATGCCACTTGATTTAACCGACTCGCGGGTATATACACGCACCATGCTCGATTCCCAATGTTTATGCATCAACCTGCGTCGCGCCGCCCGTGGCGTCAGCAGGCACTACGACGGCGCTCTCGACGGCTTCGGGATCAACGTTGCGCAGTATTCTTTGCTGTGCAATCTGCAGCGTCTGGATCAGCCGAGCATCTCGACCCTGGCCGAGGCCATGGGCCTGGATCGCAGCACCCTGGGGCGTAATTTGCGGGTGCTGGAGGGTGATGGCCTGGTGACGCTGGTCGAGGGCGAGGACATGCGCAACCGCATCGTCCTGCTGACCGAGGCCGGGGTGGAGCGCCTCAAGGCTGCCTTGCCGGCCTGGGAAGCCGCGCAGCAACGCTTGATCGATCGCCTGGGGGCCGAGAAGCGCGAAATCTTACTGAAGCTGCTGGATGAACTGGCATGATGCCGGTTTTTTCGATCTTAAGCGGGTATATACCCGCTACCGGAGAACAACAATGACATCGATGTGGCGTACATGCGGCTGGGTTCTGTTGGGGAGTGCGCTGATCCTTGCGTTGTCGCTGGGCGTTCGCCATGGCTTCGGGCTGTTTCTGGCACCGATGAGCGCCGAGTTCGGCTGGGGCCGGGAAGTCTTTGCCTTCGCCATCGCCCTGCAAAACCTGATCTGGGGTCTCGCTCAGCCATTCACCGGCGCCCTGGCCGACCGCTTTGGTGCGGCGAAAGTGGTGCTGATTGGTGGCGTCCTGTATGCGGCCGGGCTGATCTGCATGGGGCTCTCCGACTCGGCGCTGACCCTGTCCCTGAGCGCCGGCCTGCTGATCGGCATCGGACTGTCCGGTACGTCGTTCTCGGTGATTCTGGGGGTGGTCGGCCGCGCAGTACCGTCGGAAAAGCGCAGCATGGGCATGGGAATCGCCAGTGCGGCCGGTTCGTTCGGCCAGTTCGCGATGTTGCCCGGCACCCTCGGTTTGATCGGATGGCTTGGCTGGTCTGCGGCGCTGCTGGCGTTGGGCTTGCTGGTGGCGCTGATCGTGCCGCTGGTGAGTATGCTCAAGGACAAGCCGCTGCCCGTCCTGGGTCACGAACAGACCCTGGGCGAAGCACTGCGCGAAGCCTGCTCCCACTCCGGATTCTGGCTGCTGGCGTTCGGCTTTTTTGTGTGTGGGTTCCAGGTGGTGTTCATCGGTGTGCACTTGCCGGCCTATCTGGTGGATCAACACCTTCCGGCGACGGTCGGCACCACGGTGCTGGCGCTGATCGGCCTGTTCAACATCTTCGGCACCTATACCGCTGGATGGCTCGGCGGGCGCATGTCCAAGCCGCGTTTGCTCACAGGTCTGTACTTGCTGCGGGCGGTGGTCATTGGGTTGTTCCTGTGGGCGCCGGTGACGACCACTACGGCTTATCTGTTCGGCATGGCCATGGGCTTTCTGTGGCTGTCGACGGTGCCGTTGACCAACGGCACGGTGGCGACCTTGTTTGGTGTGCGAAACCTGTCCATGCTCGGCGGGATTGTTTTCCTGTTTCACCAGCTCGGTTCGTTCCTGGGTGGCTGGCTGGGTGGCGTAGTGTATGACCGTACCGGCAGCTATGACTTGATCTGGCAGGTCGCGATTCTCTTGAGCCTGTTGGCCGCCGCCCTGAATTGGCCGGTGCGTGAACGACCGGTGGCGCGCCTGCAAACACAAATGAGTGCGACATGAACAACCTTTGGCCACGGATCGCTGTAGCCGCCGTCTGCGCCTTATTGCTGGCGTTGTCGTGGTGGGGCTGGCATCAGGGCGGGCTCGCGCTGATGCAGTTGGGCATGGGTGCTTGCTAGCGAGCGGCGAGGGCGAGTAACGTCACTTTTGACGAATTATCAAGGATGCACCGACATGCTGATGCGCTGGATTGTAGTCCCCGCGTTGCTGGTGACGTTTACCGGGCTGTCCTACGCGGCCGAGTGCCCGGAGCTTTTGCAAGGATCACTGCAAAAGCTGCGCGCCAAGGAATCCATCGACCTGTGCCAACGGTATGAAGGTAAGCCGCTGGTGGTGGTCAATACTGCGAGCTTCTGCGGTTTCGCCCCGCAGTTCAAAAGCCTTGAGGCGCTGAATCAGCGTTACAAAGGGCAGGGACTGGAAGTGCTGGGTGTTCCGTCCAATGACTTCAAGCAGGAGTCCAAGGACGGTGCCGAAACCGCCAAGGTTTGTTACGTCAACTATGGCGTGACTTTCACTATGACCGAGCCGCAGTCGGTACGTGGCGCCGACGCAACCCATCTGTTCAAGGTGTTGGCCGAACAGAGCAGTGCGCCAAAATGGAATTTCTACAAATACGTGGTCGATCGCAAGGGTAAGGTGATCGCCAACTTTTCCAGCCTGACCAAGCCCGATGATCCCGAGTTCATTGCAGCGGTGGAAAAAGCCCTGGCTTCGCCATCGCTCGTTTCGCCCCCCTGACCTGTAGGAGCGAGCTTGCTCGCGAAAATCTCAAGGCGCCTCGTTCATCCAGTAAGCACGTGTCATCGTTCGCGTCCATCGCGAGCAGGCTCGCTCCTACAAAGCCCCGCTTCTGTACAAGAGAGCGGGGCTTTTTTTGATTCAGCGGGCGAATGGTTCAGGCTCGCCGTAAATCATCAGAAGCGGTAGGTCGCACCGAGACCGAAACCGTTCGCGTAGTTTTCATACTTGGCGTTGTAGTTCTGGCCACGGTTGTTGCTGTTGTCGACCTTGACCGACTCTTCGCGCAGGTACGAATACGCCAGGTCGATGGTCAGGTCGTCGGTCGGGCTCCAGCCGGCGCCCACGCTGAACGCTTTGCGATCGCCCGTCGGGATGCGTGGGGATCGGTTAACGTTGTTGGTCGGTGCCTGGTCAACGGACAGACCGGTACGCAGTACCCATTGCTTGTTCAGCTGGTAGGACGCGCCAATGGCGTGAGCCCAGGTGTCGTGCCAGTTCTGTTCTTCGGTGATGGTACCGAATTGGCCGTTCAGGACGGTTGGAACACCACTGTTTTCGACGGTGATATCTTTCAGGCGGCTCCAGCGAGTCCAGGTGCTGCCTGCGTAAAGAGTCCACTGGTCGTCGAGCTGGTGAGTGACCGAGAAGTCCACCGATTCAGGCGTGGTCAGGTCCAGCGACGCGTCGTATTTCTGATTCGGGTTCTGGCCGATCAGGCCCAGTACGTTGTAGTTGACCTTGGTGCTGCCCTCGAGCTTGTACTTCACTTTCGAGTGGTAGGTCAGGCCGACGCGAGTGCTGTCGGTGGCTTGAACCAGCACGCCGATGTTGTAGCCCAGCGCGGTGTCGTCACCGGTGATCTTGACCTTGCCGTCCGGCGCGGCCTGGGTGATCGACAGGTTCGATTCCAGGGTGCCGTCAATGCGGTTGATGGTCGGGCCAAAACCGATGGAAACCTTGTCGTTGAAGGCGTAGCTGACAGTCGGTTGCAGGGTGACGATTTTAACTTCGCTCTTGCTGCCGAAGTAACGACCGGCAAAGCCGTTTTCGTAGTCGGTTACCAGGCCGAATGGTGCGTACACGCCCACACCGAAGGCCCACTGGTCATCGATTGGCTTGACGTAGTAACCCATAGGCACGGCGATCAACGGGACCATGTCGCCTTTATTGGTGCCTCCGTTCGGGCTGGAGCTTGCGTGGCTGATGTCAGTGTGTGCGTCGATCATCGCAACACCGCCGGTGACTTGTTCGCGCTTGATGCGCGACATGCCGGCAGGGTTGCCAAAAACTGTACTTGCGTCATCGGCAGAGGAAGATCGCCCGGCAAAACCCGTACCCATCCCGCTGATGCTTTGTTCGTTAACGGCAAAGCCACTTGCGAAAATCTGGGTGGATGCCATGGCAACGGCGAGACTAATGGTGGTTTTGAGCATTACTTTTTTCATTATTAGAACTCCTGGTGATCACCGGGGCGAAAATTACCAACATTTTCGTCCCAGCGCCATAGGCTGTATGGCTTGATTTAGAGCGGTTTTGTAGGACAATCCGACCAAAATCGCGACGTGTTGCGCGATCTTTGGATCCAGAGGGGTTAGCAGGCTACCTGATTCAGCGGTGAAACACAGGTTTGCCAGGCGCAGGTGAAATCACGCAGACGCCCCTGGGGCTGAAATGTCTGGCGCCAGATTCTGGCCATACCCAACAAGTCATCCGGGGCGGGGAGGGGGGTATTCTGTTCTTCCACCAGCAGCCAGGCGATGGCTGTGGCGTAACGCAGGTTGACGGTCAATTCGAGGTGCGGGCCACTGAGAAACGCATGCTGGCTGGCCAGGCCGCGGACCAGGCTAGCACGCTCCGGATCAAGGGCCAGGTAATGGTCCCAAAGGGCCTGGTGGCGGGGCTCGGCGATGCGGTACAGGCCGTGCCCACGGCGGTCATGCAGGGCGGAACCAAGGGCGGACTGGCTGGCGGCAATACCCAGCAGCAGGGATTCGGCAGTAGCGCTATGGCGTCCGAGGTAGATCAAGGTCGGACGAATCACGTAGCGGCACAGTTCGCTGGCAGCGATACCCATAAAACCCTCGAAACCTGAGTTGGACGGCGATACCTGAAGGGGGGGCTTGGCAGCAGTGAATCGACTCAGGCTCGCCGCAAGCGGGTCAAGCCGCTTGAGTTGAAGTGTAGTGTCATATTCGCGCTGTAAAGGCCTGTTTTTAAAATATTTCCAGCGACCAGTTATAACCGTTATATCGGATCGTGCTTAGTCGTGATTCGAGAAAAGGGAAATATCGGGCAATAAAAAGCCCCGCTTTTCGGGCAGGGCTTTCGGTTTTTCAGCCTTTCTGGCGTTTCAGGCAACCAGTGCCTGACGGGTACGCTCGATCACGGCCTGCAGCGGCTCGGCGCTGGAGTATTGATCGGGGTACAGGCGTTCGCTGTGACGAGCGATACCGTGCTCATTGACCAGGGTAAAGCTGAAGCAGCCTTTGCGAGCGGCCATGATCAGGCAGTTCATTGGTGCAAAAGCGTTGGTTAGGGTGCGAATGGCATCCTGTGCATGGATTTGAGTAGACATTAATGGTGTTCCTACAAATGACACGGATAAGAACCGTGCAACGTTAAAACGTTCCAGTAACGTCGATCACCATTGACCGAACGAAGAACCCGACTGGAACAAAGCAGCCAGTTGAAGCGCTATATATTTGCGCGCTTGGGCCGGCAGGTAGGTACTTAGGAGGGCAGGCAACACATCGAGGGCAAAGGTTCTGGGCCCGGGGTGAAGATCCTGATCAATTTGCAGGTTGGTTCGAGCAGAGTAAGCAGGCGGAGCAACACCCTTTGCTTTCGATTCAAAGGTTGTGTCGGCGCAAGATTTACCTGGAAACCATCGAGGTGGTCGATCCGCTTGTTCGGTGGAGGCTTCCTTTGGGAAGGCTGACCGGGGGATTTGTTCGACCAGAATTGACTTTCAGCTTGGTACTAACGCCGCGGATACTAACGGATTGAACTTGATAAGGGAAGTGTGTTAGCAAAAAGATTTTCCCGACAGGTGCTCAATCGGGCTGTTTTGCCTTGTAGCCAAGCGTATGAAGCTGCGCTGCTTCCAATTGATGCGCCCTATAGCAGAACAAAACCCGACCATCGGTCATCGACGTTGGTAGCAGCGCAGCCGTCTAAACATCGGGTTTGCCAGGGCTTATCCCCAGGCACGACAAAAAATGCGCCGAAAAAGTGCATCGATATAACCGTCGTAAAGGCACTTGTGCACATTAGTTGCGCACTCTGTCACCCCGCTGTCATCTCACGTTCAAGCGTCGTGACTGCCTGTATCCAAAATTTAAGTCAATGAAAAACATCGCTTTTTTTTACTGGTGAAAAAATCGTCAGTTTGACTGCGAGCCCCATTCCACAGGGCTTTGAGCGAGTTGAAGGGCGGTTGTCCACTGAGTTATCCACAGCTTCTGTGGATTGTCCCGAGCGCTTGCTCTAGGACGGGCGTGCCGGGATATTTTCAGCTTTACCTGTAAGAAAAAGAGAGTAAAGTTGCGCGCCTTCCGATCTGCCCCACAGTGCTTTATGAAGTTTCGCTCAGCATCCGTTTCCTCTTCCTCCACACCACCCTCTGTTGCCCCTACCAAGCGCTTTTCCATGCGCGTGGCGGAGTGGCTGTTGGACAGTCCGCATCTGGGCGAAAACCGTAACGTCAAACACATCGCCGGACGTCTGCTCAAGCAACCGGCCCGTGAAGGCGTAGTGGCTGCGCAAAGTCGCCTTGGCCAGTTGATGTGCCGCGAATGCGGGAATGCCCGGGACCGCCGGATCGGTCAGGACCTGTTGCGTCAGGCCGCTCGGGCAGGCGATCACCGCGCTCAACAGGAACTGGGGCTGATCGAAGACTGAGCTGTCCAAGACCGGACGCCTTGGTTAACCTTCAGGCTTTATCCGAATGGCAGGAGTGGCTATGGCAATGGACTTGACCAGCGTATTGCTGGGTCTGGCAGCGGCTGCGTTGCCGTTGCTGGTATTGGCCTGGCAACTGCAGCGTCGAGCCAGCAGCACGCAAGCCGATGTCGCGCTGCTGCAAGAACGCCTGGCCATGGCGCAACTGGCGCAGGACGGATTGAATGCCCAGCTCGAATCCAGCCGCGATGAAGCGGCTGACCTGACCCAGGCCAACGCCGCCAAACAGGCTGATCTGGCTGCGCTGCGTCGTGAAGTCGAACTGTTGCAGATCGAGCGCGACGACGCCCGGGACGCCTCCCATGCGTGGAATATCGAACGCGCCGGCAAAGAAGCCGAATTGCGCCGTCTGGATGCCCAGGCAGCGTCGCTAAACGCCGAATTGCGCGAGCAACAGGACAGTCATCAGCAACGCCTCAACGACCTGCAAGGTTCGCGGGACGAGTTGCGCGCGCAGTTCGCCGAGCTGGCGGGGAAAATTTTCGATGAGCGCGAGCAGCGCTTTGCCGAAACCAGCCAGCAGCGCCTGGGGCAGTTGCTCGATCCATTGAAGGAACGCATCCAGTCCTTCGAAAAGCGTGTCGAGGAAAGCTATCAGAACGAGGCTCGTGAGCGTTTCTCCCTGGCCAAGGAGCTGGAGCGCCTGCAACAGCTGAATTTGCGCTTGAGCGATGAAGCCACCAACCTGACACGCGCCTTGAAAGGGCAAAAGACCCAGGGCAATTGGGGCGAACTGATTCTTGAGCGCGTGCTCGAGCATGCGGGGCTGGAGAAGGGCCGCGAGTACCAGACGCAGGTCAATCTCAAGGGGCCGGATGGCGAGCGCTTCCAGCCGGACGTGATCATTTATCTGCCGGGCGACAAACAGGTGGTGGTCGATTCCAAGGTCAGCCTGACGGCCTATCAGCAATACGTCGCGGCTGAGGACGAGGCCATCGGCCAGATCGCCATCAAGCAGCACGTGCTGTCGTTGCGTAATCACGTCAAAGGCTTGGCCGGCAAGGATTACAAGCGCCTCGATGGCTTGCACAGCCTGGATTTCGTGTTGCTCTTCGTGCCGATCGAGGCGGCGTTTTCTGCCGCGTTGCAGGCTGAGCCGACGTTGTTTCAGGAAGCATTCGACCGCAACATCGTGATCGTCAGCCCGACCACGTTGCTGGCGACCCTGCGTGTCATCGACAGCCTGTGGAAGCAGGAGCGCCAGAGCCAGAATGCCCGGGAAATCGCCGAGCGGGCCGGGTGGCTGTACGACAAGTTCGTACTGTTCATTCAGGATCTGGACGAAGTCGGCAATCGCCTGCAACAACTGGACAAGGCCTACAGTTCGGCACGCAACAAGCTGACAGAGGGACGTGGCAACCTGGTCAGTCGCAGTGAGCAACTCAAGCTGCTGGGCGCGCGGGCGAGCAAGAGCCTGCCGGCGGACTTGCTGGAGCGGGCGATGACCGATGTGGATGGGCTGGTCGAGTTGCCGGAGTAGCCCCGGGCGAGCGTGGACCTTGTGGCGAGGGGGCTGTGTTGAACCGCGTTACAACGGCAAATACCGGCTCAACAACGCCCGCAACGCCGCCGGTTTCACCGGTTTGGCCAGGTAATCCAGTCCCGCGGCATGCACCAGGTCAACCGTTTCCGGCCGGCCATCGGCGCTGATTACCACCCCGGGAACCGGCTCGCCCATTTGCGTGCGCAGCCAGGCCATCAAGTCGGTTCCGGTCTCGCCATGATCGAGGTGGTAATCCACCAGCGCCAATTGCGGGCGCATGCCTTCGCCAAGCAACGCGGCGCATTCCTCGCGATTGCGCGCGGTCCAGACCTGGCAACCCCAGCGGCTGAGCAGGCTGTTCATACCGATCAGGATGCTGTCCTCGTTGTCGATACACAGCACCTGCGCACCATTGAGCAATTTGCCATTGAGCTCGGCGACCTTGACCGGCGCTGCGGTTTGCGCCCGGGCCAGCGGCACGCTGACGCTGAAGACGCTACCGCGCCCCGGCCAGGAGCGTACACGCAAGGTATGACCGAGCACGCGACATAGTCCGTCGGCAATCGCCAGCCCCAGGCCGAGGCCTTTTTCGGCCCGTGTCTGGTGGCTGTCGAGGCGCTTGAACTCTTCGAAAATCACTTGTCGTTTATCTTCCGGAATACCCGGCCCACGATCCCAGACTTCCAGGCTCAATGCTTCCCTGTGCCGGCGAACCCCCAGCAGCACCGGCCCTTTGCCGTAGCGGAAAGCGTTGGTCAGGAAGTTTTGCAAAATCCGTCGAAGCAATTTGATGTCGCTGTCGACCCGCAACGAGCTTGCGCGAACCCGGAATTCCAGCCCTTGTTCCTGCGCCAGCACCTTGAATTCGGTACCGAGGGTGTCGAACAGTTCGTTGAGGGCGAATGGCTGGCGATTCGGGTTGATCTTGCCGTTCTCCAGGCGGGAAATGTCCAGCAGGTCGCTGATCAAGTCCTCTGCCGAGCGCAGCGAGCTGTCCAGGTGCCCGACCAGTTTCTGCGCTTCGCCGGACAAACCATCGTCCTGATGGGAGAGGGCGGCGGAGAACAGCCGCGCCGCATTCAACGGTTGCATCAAGTCATGGCTGACGGCCGCGAGGAAACGGGTCTTCGACTGGTTGGCGGCCTCGGCGGTGCCCTTGGCTTCAGTCAGGGCAACGTTGAGCTGCGACAGTTCGTGGGTCCGTTCGGTGACCCGTTGCTCCAGGCCTTCGTTGGCTTCGGTCAACGCCTGTTCGGCTTCGCGGAACGCGGTGATGTCGGTGAAGCTCATGACGAAGCCGCCGCCCGGCATCGGGTTGCCGATCAGCTCGATCACCCGGCCGTTGGGGAACAAGCGCTCGGAGGTATGCGCGCGGCCCTGACGCATCCAGTGCAGACGGCGAGCGACGTGCACTTCGGCTTCGCCGGGGCCACACAGGCCGCGCTCGGCATTGTGGCGAATGATGTCGGCGATGGGCCGGCCGACGCTGATCAAGCCGTCGGGGTAGTTGAACAGCTCCAGGTATCGACGGTTCCAGGCCACCAGTTTCAGCGACTGGTCAACCACGCTGATGCCCTGGGTGATGTTCTCGATGGCGCCTTGCAACAAGGCACGGTTGAATTGCAGTACCTCCGAGGCTTCGTCGGCGATGCGCACGACGTCTTCCAGTTGCATCTCCCGCCCTTCAATGGCGGCTTTTACCACCGCGCGGGTCGAAGAGGCACCGAGTACACCGGCCAGCAAGCGTTCGGTATGGGCGATCCATTCACTGTCGGCGTTCTGGTTCGGGTTGAAGCCTTTGCCCTGGCGATAGGCAAAGCGGATGAAGCTTTGACGGGCGCGTTCTTCGCCGACAAAGCGCGCCGCCAGTTGCAGCAGGTCGTCGATCTGCACTGAAAGCATCGAGCGTGCGCTGGGGCGGGCACTGATTTCCTGGCCGATGAAGCGGCCCGCCTGCCAGTGCTCGGAAACCCGGGTGCGCGACAGCACCGAGACCCAGGCGAACAGCGTGAAGTTGCCTGCCAGCGACAGCACCACGCCCTGGGTCAGCGGAGTGATCGGCAGGTTCAGCGGATTGCTGTGCAGCCAGGCCAGCCCCGGGAACGTGCTCAAGGACAGGCCGAGGCTGAGGGCGGCAATCGGCAGGATCAAGGTGTAGAACCACAGGAAGGTGCCTGCGGCGAGGCCAGCGAAAACACCGCGGCGGTTGGCCTGTTTCCAGTACAGCGCACCGAGCATGGCGGGGGCCAGCTGGGTTACGGCGGCGAAGGCGATCTGGCCAATGGTCGCCAGGCTGGCGGTCGAGCCCAGCAGGCGATAACTGACGTAGGCCAGCAGCAGAATGACCACGATGCTGACGCGGCGCACCGACAGCATCCACTGGCGGAACACTTCGAACGGGCGTTCGGCATTGTTGCGACGCAGCAGCCAGGGCAACAGCATATCGTTGGACACCATGGTCGACAGCGCCACGCTGGCCACGATCACCATGCCGGTGGCCGCCGATGCGCCACCGATAAATGCCAGCAGGGCCAGCGCCGGATGCGCTTGGGCCAGGGGCAGGCTGATGACGAACGAGTCCGGTAACACCGAGCTGGGCAACATCATCTGACCGGCCAGGGCGATCGGCACGACAAACAATGCGGCGAGGGCGAGGTAGGCCGGGAATACCCACTTGGCCAGGCGCAGATCCTGAGGGTCGATGTTCTCGACAACGGTCACGTGGAACTGCCGTGGCAGGCAAATGATCGCCATCATCGCCACACCGGTCTGCACCACCATCGACGGCCAGTTGATGGTTTCCTTCCAGTACTGTTCGAGGCGCGGCGCGAGCATGGCCTGGTCGAACAGATCGTCGAAACCGTCGTACAGACCGTAGGTCACGAAGGCGCCGACGGCGAGAAACGCGAACAGCTTGACCAACGATTCGAAGGCGATGGCCAGCACCATGCCGCGGTGGTGCTCCGTGGCGTCGAGGTTGCGGGTGCCGAAGACGATGGTGAACAGCGCCAATACCAGCGACACAATCAGCGCGGTGTCCTGGGCACGGGTGCCCATGGCGTCGGCGCCAGCGCCGATCAGCAGGTTCACGCCGAGCACGATGCCTTTGAGCTGCAGCGCGATGTAGGGCAACACTCCGACCAGGCAAATCAGCGCCACCACCACCGCCAGCGACTGGGATTTGCCATAGCGTGCGGCGATGAAGTCGGCGATCGAGGTGATGTTTTCCTGTTTGCTGATCATCACCATTTTTTGCAGGACCCACGGCGCACCGACCAGCAACAGGATCGGCCCGAGGTAGATCGGCAGGAACGACCAGAGCTGTTCGGCGGCCTGGCCCACGGCGCCGAAAAAGGTCCAGCTGGTGCAATAGACCGCCAGCGACAGGCTGTACACCCAGGCCCGCACACGCGGCGGCAAGGGCGCGCTGCGACGGTCGCCATAGAAGGCGATGGCGAACATGATGGCCATATAGGCCAGGGCGACGGCGGCAATCAGCCCGGTGGACAGCGACATGGGGACTCCAGACAAAAGACACCCGGGCTCCCGCCCGGACAGACAGTCTCGCACGACCGCCAGCGTTAGTCAGTGTCGACCAAGGTCGTGGCGTGGCGGGGTGTCGCAGGTTGATTCTCAGTGTCTGGACTGGCCCCATCGCGAGCAGGCTCGCTCCCACAGAGGGCGGCGAACACAGCGCAAATGTGGGAGCGAGCCTGGTCCGGGCGGCGTTCCGACGATGGGGGCCTCACTGACTGAATGCGATCTCGATCAACCGGTGCAACTCCTCAACCTCAAGCGGCGCCTCGGCAAACAGGATGCGAAACACCGTCGGCGCGGCGATCAGATTGATCAGGCGATCGACACTGGGCTTGGGCTGATCCGGATAGCGATCCAGAATCGTCTGCAGCTGCCCACCAATGATGGTCGCGCAGTAACTCGGTTTCAGCGCCGCCTGCACATCGCACAGCATGTTGCGGCCGGGCTCGGAGCTCATCTCGTCCAGGTACTGCTCGGCCCAGGCCCGCACGTCGCCGTGAAGGCTACCGGTGTTGGCCGGCTCGTTGTCGGGTTGCATGCGGGCGAGGGCGACATCGGCCAGCAGCGCCGACACATCGCCCCAGCGTCGATAGATAGTGGACGGCGTGACGCCCGCGCGCGCCGCAATTTGCGGCACCGTCACGCTGGCGCGGTCCTGCTCCTCAAGGAGTTGGCGCACGGCCGAATGAATCGACTCTTGTACCCGGGCGCTGCGGCCACCGGGGCGTAATGTGGGAGCGGTCATCTTGTGTTTCCTGTATTGCAGCGGGTCTTGCGGCTGGCATCCGGTCCTGAAAGCCATGCATCGGACCTTAACACAAAGAATTTGCTTTAAGAGGGATCCAGTAGCACACTCCGCAAAAGCAAAAAATTAGCTTTTGCGGAGTGTGTCCATGCCCGGTTCTCATTCAAATCGTGCCAGCCTGTGGTTTCTGGCCGTTACCTTGCTCAGTTTCCTGGCGGCCTCCACTGCGCCGACGCCGCTGTATCACCTGTATCAGGAGCAGATGCAGTTTTCGGCAGCGACCTTGACCCTGATTTTCGGCGTCTACGCCCTCAGCCTGTTGGCGGCGTTGCTGTCGGTCGGCTCGCTGTCGGATTACCTGGGGCGCAAACCGGTGATTTTTACGGCAGTGATGCTGAACATCCTGGCGATGTTGCTGTTTATCTACGCCGACAGCGTTGCATGGCTGATCAGTGCCCGGGTGTTGCAAGGGTTTGCCACCGGCATGGCGACTGCCGTGTTGAGTGCAACCTTGCTGGACACCGATCGCCAGCAAGGCCCGCTGGTCAATAGCGTCGCGCCCTTGCTCGGCATGGCTCTGGGTGGAATGGGCTGCGGTTTGCTGGCCGAATTTGCCCCGGCGCCGTTGCACCTGACCTATTGGCTGCTACTTGTCCTGTTCGCGATGCAGGCTGTATTTGTCTGGCGTTTGCCGGAGAGCGTCACGCGCCAGTCCGGGGCTTGGGCATCATTGCGACCCACCCTGCATGTGCCGGTCCAGGCGCGTGCGACGTTATGGCGGGTGTTGCCGCTCAACACGGCGACCTGGGCGCTGGGCGGATTTTACGCGTCGCTGGCACCTTCATTGGTGCGCACGGCGACCGGTTCGATCTCGAACCTGATTGGCGGGGCGACCGTCGCCGCATTGACGGTGACCGGTGCCCTGATGATTTACACACTGCGCAATCAGGCTGCGACCAAGGCGCTGCAACTGGGCGCCAGTTCGTTGCCGGCGGGAGTCGTCCTGATTTTACTGGGTGTGCACAGCGCCAGTTTGCCCCTGTTTTTCCTCGGCACGCTGGTCGCCGGTTGTGGCTTCGGCGCCGGTTTCCTCGGGGCGGTGCGCAGTCTGGTGCCGCTGGCCTTGCCCCATGAGCGCGCCGGGTTGATGTCGGCGTATTACGCGTTGAGTTATCTGGCGTTCTGCCTTCCGGCGCTGCTGGCCGGGAACCTGGCGCGGACCTTTGGTCTGGTGGCAACCACCGATGGCTATGGTGCGGTGCTGATGGTGCTGGCCCTCAGTGCAATGGCGGGTTTACTGCGATCACGTTCGGCCAGAGTCTGCGAGGTCAACCGGTAAAATTGAGTTAGCCTTGGCACCCACTCAGCTCACTCGAAGGATCGGACCATGAAGATAATCCGCAGCAAATCGTTCACTGGCGAGCGTGCCTGGGCCGCGCTGGACATCGCCAGCATGAACGGCATCACCACGCGGCTGCACTGGACCGATCAACCCTACAAGTGGCACGTCAACGATGGCGAGGAAGTGTTCGTGGTGCTCGATGGCCAGGTGCGGATGCGTTATCGCGAAGAGGGGGTGGAGCGGGAAGTTTTGCTGGAGGTCGGTGATATTTTTTATGCCTCGGTTGGCACTGAGCATGTGGCGCATCCTGTAGGGCCGGCTCGGATATTGGTGGTCGAATCGGAAGGAAGTGTCTGATTCTATATAGGCTATATCGATAAGATATAGAGATATTACCCGTTATATAGATATTCGATTCGGATCTAACATGGGCCCTACCTCACGAGAGGACAGGAGTTCGCCATGACATGCGCCAATAGCATCAAGCCCGGAATCAAACCTTTCAGCCATTTGCAGCATCCCCGCGAGGTGATCCGCCAGTTCACCCCCAACTGGTTCGCGGCCACCATGGGCACTGGCGTGCTGGCGTTGGCACTGGTGCAATTGCCGGTCGCCATACCCGCCATACCCGCCTTGCACGCTTTTGCCGAAGCCCTCTGGCTGTTCAATATCGCACTGTTCCTGCTGTTTACGGCGGTATACACGGCGCGTTGGGTGCTGTTTTTCGACGAAGCGCGGCGGATTTTCGGCCACTCCACGGTTTCGATGTTTTTCGGCACCATCCCCATGGGCCTGGCGACCATCATCAATGGCTTCCTGGTGTTTGGCCTGCCGCGCTGGGGCGACGGTGTGATTCACCTCGCCGAGGTGCTGTGGTGGCTGGATGTGGCGATGTCGCTGGCCTGCGGCGTGCTGATTCCCTACATGATGTTCACCCGTCAGGAGCACAGCATCGACCAGATGACAGCGGTCTGGTTGTTGCCGGTGGTCGCGGCAGAAGTGGCGGCCGCCAGCGGGGGGCTGTTGGCGCCGCATTTGGCCGAAGCTCATTCGCAACTGGTGGTAATGGTGACCAGCTACGTGCTCTGGGCCTTTTCCCTGCCGGTGGCCTTCAGCATCCTGACCATTCTGTTGCTGCGCATGGCCCTGCATAAACTGCCCCACGAAAACATGGCCGCCTCGAGCTGGCTGGCCCTTGGCCCGATCGGCACCGGTGCGTTGGGCATGCTGGTACTGGGCGGCGATGCACCGCTGATTTTCGCGGCCAACGGTATGCCGGGAGTCGGTGAGATTGCTGCAGGACTGGGACTGGTGGCCGGCATCACCCTGTGGGGCTTCGGCCTGTGGTGGATGCTGATGGCGTTGCTGATCACTGTGCGCTACCTGCGCGCCGGCATTCCTTTCAATCTCGGCTGGTGGGGCTTCACTTTTCCGTTGGGCGTCTATTCCCTGGCGACGTTGAAGCTGGCCAGTACCTTGAACCTGATGTTCTTCAGTGTGTTTGGCTGCGTGCTGGTGGCGTTGCTGGCGGTGATGTGGCTGATCGTCGGCAAGCGTACGGTGCTGGGTGCCTGGCGTGGTGAGCTGTTTGTCTCGCCGTGCATTGCCGGATTGAAGAAATAACCGGCAAAGATTAGGTAAGGTGTGGCCTGGATCGACTTTTGATAATCCAATAAGAATCCAGGCCACTCGCTACCTAACATCAGGGACACATGGAAGATGAGTCACCCCTCACAGTTCACCTTGCTGCGCACCCGGCGCTTCCTGCCGTTCTTCATCACCCAGTCCCTCGGGGCGTTCAACGACAACGTGTTCAAGCAGTCGTTGATCCTCGCCATTTTGTACAAGCTGACCATCGAAGGTGACCGCTCGATCTGGGTCAACCTGTGTGCGCTGCTGTTTATCCTGCCGTTTTTCCTGTTCTCGGCCCTGGCCGGGCAATTCGGGGAAAAGTTCGCCAAGGACGCGTTGATCCGCCTGATCAAGCTTGGGGAAATCGCCATCATGGCGGTCGGCGCGGTCGGCTTTATGTTCGATCACTTGTCGTTGATGCTGGTGGCGCTGTTCGCCATGGGCACCCACTCGGCGCTGTTCGGGCCGGTGAAGTACTCGATTCTGCCACAAGCCCTGCATGAAGATGAGCTGGTAGGCGGCAACGGCCTGGTAGAAATGGGCACCTTCCTGGCGATCCTTGCCGGCACCATTGGCGCCGGGATCATGATGTCTTCGGCGCATTACGCGCCGGTAGTGTCCATGGCGATCATCGGCACTGCCGTGCTCGGCTACCTGGCCAGTCGCAGCATTCCCCGAGCGGCGGCCGCCACGCCACAAATGCGCCTGAACTGGAACATTTTCAGCCAGTCCTGGGCCACGTTGAAACTGGGCCTGGGGCAAACGCCGGCGGTATCACGCTCGATTGTCGGCAACTCGTGGTTCTGGTTTGTCGGGGCGATTTACCTGACGCAGATCCCGGCCTATGCCAAGGAATGGATGCACGGCGACGAAACCGTGGTGACGCTGATTCTGACGGTGTTCTCGGTCGGCATTGCATTGGGTTCGATGCTCTGCGAGAAGCTCTCCGGGCGCAAAGTCGAGATTGGCCTGGTGCCATTCGGATCGTTCGGCCTGACCGTTTTCGGACTGCTGCTGTGGTGGCATTCCGGCTCAATCCCGGACAGCGCCACCGGCCATGGCTGGATCGAGATCCTCGGTTTTGGCCACGCCTGGCTGGTGTTGCTCGACATCCTCGGCCTGGGCGTCTTCGGCGGTTTCTACATCGTGCCGCTGTACGCGCTGATCCAGTCACGCACGGCGGAGAACGAGCGGGCGCGGGTGATTGCCGCCAACAACATCCTCAATGCGTTGTTCATGGTGGTGTCGGCGATTGTCTCGATCGTCTTGCTGAGCGTGGCCAAGCTGTCGATCCCGCAGCTGTTCCTGGTGGTGTCGTTGCTGAACATCGGCGTCAACGCCTACATCTTCAAGATCGTCCCCGAGTTCACCATGCGTTTCATGATCTGGCTGCTCAGCCATTCCATGTACCGCGTCGAGCATCGCAATCTGGATTTGATCCCCGATGAGGGCGCGGCGTTGCTGGTGTGCAATCACGTGTCATTCGTCGACGCCTTGCTGATCGGCGGCGCGGTACGTCGGCCGATTCGCTTTGTCATGTACTACAAGATCTACAACCTGCCGATACTGAACTTCATCTTCCGTACCGCGGGGACGATTCCGATTGCCGGGCGTCAGGAAGATATCCAGATATATGAACAAGCCTTCACGCGCATTGCCCGGTATCTGAAGGACGGGGAGCTGGTGTGCATCTTCCCCGAGGGTAAATTGACCGCCGATGGCGAGATCAATGAGTTCAAGGGCGGGTTGACGCGGATTCTCGAAGAGACGCCGGTGCCGGTGATTCCGCTGGCCTTGCAGGGGTTGTGGGGGAGTTTCTTCAGCCGCGATCCGGGCAAGGGATTGTTTCATCGCCTGTGGTCGCGGGTGACATTGGTGGCAGGGCCGGCAGTGGCGCTCGAGGCGGTGGAGCCGGCGAAGTTGCAGGCGATGGTGGGTGAGTTGCGCGGGGCTGTCAGATAGCCGGTGGCTGTGCTGGCCTCTTCGCGAGCAGGCTCGCTCCTACAGGTTTTGTGTTGTGCCACACACAGTAGGCACGCCTTCAATCCCTGTGGGAGCGAGCTTGTCTCCGGGCGGCGATCCGACGATGGCGGTCTGAAAGTTAAGCGCTGACCTTCAGGCCAACCAACCCGGAAATGATCAACGCCACACTCGCCAACCGCACCAGCGCCATGGATTCGCCAAACAGAATGATCCCTGCGATCACCGTGCCAACGGCGCCGACACCGGTCCAGATCGCATAGGCCGTACCCAGCGGCAATTCCTTCATTGCAAGGCCGAGCAAGCCAAGGCTGATAGCCATGGCCGCAACGGTCAACACAGTGGGGAGCGGGCGTGTGAAGCCGTCGGTGTACTTGAGGCCGACGGCCCAGCCCACTTCGAACAGGCCGGCGAAAAACAGAATGATCCAGGACATGAAGACCTCCATCGTCTGACGGGGTCGTCCCCTGATTAATGACTCGATCGAGCCGCGAGGTCGTCCTCGCGATGCGCAATATAGTGCCCAGCATTGATCCGGGGATCAAGTTTTCGGATCAAGATCGCGGATCAAGATCGCGGATCAGTCAGTCGCCTGCTGTGCAGCCATTTCCCGATCCTGCTTTTCACTCATGCGGCGGAAATACGTGGATAGCAATGCCCCGGAAATGTTGTGCCAGACACTGAACAATGCACTTGGCACTGCGGCCAGCGGCGAGAAGTGTGCACTCGCCAGCGCTGCGCCCAATCCGGAGTTCTGCATGCCGACTTCCAGGGCCAGGGACTTGCGCTGGGCCAGAGGCAGCTTGAACAGGCGCCCGGTGAAGTATCCCAGCAGGTAGCCGAAGCTGTTGTGCAGCATGACCACGGCCATGATCAAAAGGCCGGATTCGGCGATCTTCGCTTGGCTGGCGGCGACGACTGCGGTGACGATGATCACGATGCTGACCACCGACACCAGCGGCAACACGTCCACGGCGTGGCGAACCTTGTCGCCGAGCACCCGTTGGGCAACCGCGCCCAGCACGATCGGCAGCAGCACCACTTGCAGGATCGACCAGAACAACTCCATGAACGATACCGGCAACCAGGCCGAGGCCAGCAGCCAGATCAGGGCTGGGGTCAGCAGCGGGGCGAGGAGGGTGGTGACGGCGGCGATGGCCACCGACAGCGCCAGGTCGCCACGGGCCAGCCAGGTCATCACGTTCGACGAGGTGCCGCTTGGGCAGCAGCCGACCAGAATCACGCCGACGGCGATTTCCGGCGGCAAGTGGAACGCCTGGCAGAGCAACCACGCCACGCCGGGCATGATCACGAAATGGGCAACCACGCCCAGGGCCACGCGCCATGGATGGCGAGCGACTTCGGCGAAGTCTTCGAGTTTGAGGGTCAGGCCCATGCCGAACATCACCAGCCCCAGCAAGGGCACGATGGCGCCCTTGAGGCCGAGGAACCATGCCGGCTGCAGAAACGCAACGACAGCGAAAATCAGTACCCAGTAAGCGAAGGTGTTGCCGACAAAACGACTCAATGCAGCCAGTGCGCGCATGGCCTGATCCTTTTTATTAAGTAGCACCACAAAACCAAATGTGGGAGCGGGCTTGCTCGCGAAAGCGGAGTATCAGTCAGTACCTATGTCGACTGACACTCCGCTTTCGCGAGCAAGCCCGCTCCCACAATTTGAGATCACAAGCTTTTAGATCCCCTGCGGAGTCTCTTCGCCACCCAACGCTTCCACCAGTGCCGGCAGGAAGTCGCCGAAGGTCAGCATCATCAGGGTGAAGCTGGCGTCCAGCTGGCCCAGGGCTTCGTCGCCGCCATCCTGTTCCGCCTGGTCTTGCAGCAGGTCTTCGAACTTCAGGCGCTTGACCACCATTTTGTCGTCGAGGACGAACGACAGTTTGTCCTGCCAGGCCAGGGACAGTTGAGTGACCACTTTGCCGGTGCTCAGGTGCAACTGGATTTCTTCGCTGGTCAGGTCCTGGCGCTTGCAACGCACGATGCCGCCGTCTTCGTGGGTGTCGCGCAGTTCGCATTCGTCCAGCACGAAGAAATCGTCCGCGGCTTTCTGGGTGGTGACCCACTCGGTCATGGTCGCGGTCGGGGACATCTTCACGGTCAGCGGGCGCACCGGCAGGGTGCCGATCACTTCACGCAGGGTGGACAGCAAGTCTTCAGCGCGTTTCGGGCTGGCCGAGTTGACCAGGATCAGGCCCTGTTTCGGCGCGATGGCGGCGAAGGTCGACGAGCGGCGGATAAAGGCGCGGGGCAGGAAGGCCTGGATGATTTCATCCTTGATCTGATCGCGTTCCTTCTTATAGACCTTGCGCATTTGCTCGGCTTCGATCTCTTCGATCTTTTCCTTGACTGCGTCACGCACGACGCTGCCCGGCAAAATACGTTCTTCCTTGCGGGCGGACACCAGCAGGAAGTCACCGCTGACGTGCACCAGTGGCGCATCTTCGCCTTTGCCGAACGGCGCGACGAAACCGTAGGTGGTCAACTCCTGGCTTGCACATGGGCGCGCCAGTTTGGTGGCCAGTGCAGTTTCCAACGCCTCGGCATCAACAGGCAGATCTTGGGTCAGGCGATAGATAAGCAGGTTTTTGAACCACATGGGGTGAGTCTCTCCTTTATACAAAGGGGGGCATTATTGTCTTCGCCGTGCCATAGGCCAACCTTTCTCTAAGCCTTTGGAAGGCCTGAGAAAATTATTTTAAAAAGTGCTTGCCAGAGGTTGGGTCGCTCCGTAGAATGCGCGCCACACCGAAGCGAAGGGTGATTAGCTCAGCTGGGAGAGCGTCTGCCTTACAAGCAGAATGTCGGCGGTTCGATCCCGTCATCACCCACCATTCGTTTCAAGTGTTACGCGCAGCGGTAGTTCAGTCGGTTAGAATACCGGCCTGTCACGCCGGGGGTCGCGGGTTCGAGTCCCGTCCGCTGCGCCATATTCGGTAACCTGGAACACTGAACGCCAGGTCACCACGGAAAAGCCCGCTTAGGCGGGTTTTTTTCTGCCTCAAGTTTGACTGTTGTTCCTGTGGGTTGCATCGTTTCACCGGTTTTTAGATTTTTTGAAAAAAACTTCAAATAAATCAACACTTTATAAAAACCTGTGGCATAATGTGCCCCGCAACGAAGGTAAAGGGTGATTAGCTCAGCTGGGAGAGCGTCTGCCTTACAAGCAGAATGTCGGCGGTTCGATCCCGTCATCACCCACCACTTTCAACGCTACGCGCAGCGGTAGTTCAGTCGGTTAGAATACCGGCCTGTCACGCCGGGGGTCGCGGGTTCGAGTCCCGTCCGCTGCGCCATATTCGGTAACCTGGAACACTGAACGCCAGGTCACCACAGAAAGCCCGCCTTGTGCGGGCTTTTTGCTGTCCGGGATTTGGCTTTCCTCGCTCTCTGTAGGAGCGAGCTAGCTCGCGAAGGTCGTGAACGATAACGCGTAAATTCAGATACCCAGCGACGCCCATGGCTTTTTCGCGAGCAAGCTCGCTCCTACAGTCCGGCATTGCGCCTGTGTCGGTAGTCGCTGACGGCTTCATACACGGCTTTGCGCAGGCGATTGATCCCGCCGATGGGGCGGTGCGCCTCGACGCCGAACCAGGGATTGAACGACTGGTTGTCGCATTGCAGGTTCAGCGCCGGTGTATCGAAGTCTTGCGCCGGCATCTTGATCCGCGCCACCGTCTCGAAGGGCGCATCGCTCTCGCTCCACTCAATACTGGTGTCTTCAATCGGCATGTACTTGTTGGCGTCCTGTCGCTGGATTTGCAAGGCGAAACACGCAGGCATCCGGTCGGCCGACAGCTGTTGGTTCAGCGCATTGCGCAGGAAGTTCGGCAACTTGCGATTCTGTTCCGGCAGGTTGTAGGCCGGGCAGCTATCCGGATCGGGCATGACCCGGAACTTCGCATTGGCTTCACCGAATTTGTAGGGTGAAACCGAAAAGTACGTCGTCTGGGTCGGGCTCGACGGGGCAGGGGCCAGTGTCGCCAGGGCAATGAACAGGTGGCGAACCTGCCAGGTGCGTGGATCCCAACCGGGGAAGAAGGCCATCATCTTTTTACCGTCGGCCTGGGCGGCGACGTTCTGACGGTATTCGGCGACATTACTGACAAAGAAGTTCGGGTGGCTGAACATCACAAAGTCCTGTTCGCCTCGCCCCTGCTGATCGCTCAACAGTTGCTTGCCCGGCACATCGAACAGTTTGATCGCCATGCCCCGGGCATCGCGGATGCTGTCGAACTGCGGGTAGGCATTGCCGTTGGACAGGCGCATCGTCGCTTGCCAGGTTTTGCCCGGCTCGCTGAATACGCCCTGGCGCAGTTCGCCTGGCAGTTCCGGCAGCACCTGAACTTCGGCCTTCACACAGCCGTGGGCCTTGGCATGGGCGTCGCGCAGGTAGCGGGTGCTTTCGCGGTACTGATCGACGATGCGCACGGCGGTCTGGATGATGTCCTGGGTCATCGCGGCTTCGTCGTCCGCAATCAACTCCTGCGCCGAGACCGGCCCGCGATGCTGCCAGGCAAACCAGGCGCTGGTCAGGGCCCAGCCAAGCACGCCGAGACCCAGCAACCACAGCAACAGCCTGGCGAGGAAGGCGCCCAGGCGCAGCCAGAGCGTTATCAGCATGGGATCGTCCTTTTAACTGCGGTTGTGGTCATGGCAATTGCGCTTCCAGAGGGCCGCCCAGCACTTTCAGATATTCCAACAGTGCCCAGCGTTCTTGCGGCTGCAACCCGCGGCCGATCACGCCATTGCCGAGATTGCCGGCACGGAATTCATGGCCACTGTTGTGGTTGCCGGTGATTCGCGTGTCGAACAGAAAACCGTTGGCAAAGGTTTCGGTGCGGTAACCCAGGTGTCCCGGGTCGTATTCGAAAGTGCCTTTATAGAACGTGGTCGCACGCTCATCCTGAGGCGACAGCAATTGATAAAGGCTCGGGACCGAACCGTTGTGCAGAAACGGCGCTGTCGCCCATACACCCGCCAATGGCCTGGCCTTGTACGAACGCAATTCGCGCACACCGATCGGCAGGCCGAAACCGTCCATTGCAGGACGCTCGGCAGGGGTGACATTGGCGTCTTGATACGCGCGGTCCTGGACAAATGCCGTGACATAGGCCAGCCCCTTGGCCACGGACAGCTTGCTCAGGTCCAGAGGCTCGGTGGGTTTTGGCTCTACATCGAGTTTTTCCAGTTCCGCCTGGTTCCATTGCAACGCTGTCAGGTCGAAGCGGTGGTCGGCGATGTTGTTGGCCGCGCCGGGGTCTGTGCCGATGTAATCCACCGGGAGCATTTTCAGGTGCTGGACGTATCGTCCCTCGCCCTGGCTGGTGCGCGGTACATGACAACCTGCGCAGTTTTCGGCGAACAGGGCGCGGCCCTTGGCTGCCAGAGGTTTGTCGACCACGCCCAACAGTTCTTCCGGCCAGGCCGGTGGTGAAAGTCGTTGCAGGGTTTCTTCGATCAGGTTCAGATCGCGCACGCGGACACTGGAGGGATAGCGGGCATCGCCCATCAGCGGCTGGCCGTTCTTGTCGAAGAAATTCAGCGTGGCACCGACGCCCAGTGCCTCGCCGATGTTGCGGGCCATCGGTTGTTTCGCCGAGCCGTTCCACTGCACCCATTCGAACGTCCACATGTCCCACAACTGTGGATAATCCACCGGGGCATTGGCCACGCGGTAGTTGTCGGGGGAAATCGCATCACCGAAGCTGGCGTTGGCGATGCGCCCGAAGGCGTCTGTGCGTCCCGGGCCTTCCTCGGTCGGATAGAGCCCGCGATGGGTGTCGTTCCAGGCCACCTTGAGGAACGTATCCAGTGAAGATTTGAAATCTTTGCGCAACTGTTGGTGACGCGTCTCGTAGTCCTGACCCAGAACGCTGCGTGCAAAGCGCTCGAATTTCCACGGGTTGTAGTAAGTGGAGGCGAGGCTAGCCACCAGAGCTTGTCCGAAACTGCCTCCTTTGAGTGTAGGAACACTGGAAGGCAGGACATGCTGCGCCGAGCCACCGTCGATACGCACGGCTTGCCCCTTGAAACGCAGTTCACCGGTGTGGCAGGCCGCGCAGGTGATATCCAGAAACACATCCGGGCTCCCCGCATTCTGGTGCCGGGTAAAGCCTGCTGGGAGGTTGCCGGGGTTGTTCGGTGTCGGTTTCTGGCCGGGGTCCACCAGAAAACCGAAGCGGGCGAGGTATTCGGGGGCGGCGAAGCGTTGCTGCGAGAAGGGCAGTTCGAGGGCGGTGAACCAGTCATAGCGCAAGCCTTTGACCTGAGTGCCCTGGGGTGTGAAGTAATAGGTCTCGCGATCGGCGGCGCTCCATTGCTCCAGGTAATGCACCTGTTGTGCAGGCGACCAGGCCGGCAATTTCGGGTTGGCGACGTAGTAAAGAACCACGGCCATGACCAGCCCGAGCAGTACTGCGAAGAGAGCCAGCAAGCGAAAGAAGAGGCGCAAGATAAACATCCTTGTTGAATTGACATGCCGTTATGCCCGAGTACCCTGGGTGCGGCAAGAGGCCATTACGCCAGATATTGTAGGTTCAGGAATGAGCCTGCGTCGGAACAAGATGAAAGAAGCTTCATCAGCCGAATTGTGAATTGCGTTTAAACACCTGAACTTATCAATTGTTTCCGGCTCTCATGCCGGTAGCCATTGGTCGTGGCGGCCTGATAAGCTCGCGGCTTTACTCGATTGCCCTTTAGGCGCATGAACAAGGAAATAGCATGAAACAGCATCGGTTGGCGGCGGCGGTGGCCCTGGTTGGCCTGGTACTCGCGGGTTGTGATTCGCAGACCAGCGTAGAGCTGAAAACTCCGGCGCAAAAAGCTTCCTACGGCATTGGCCTGAACATGGGCAAGAGCCTGGCTCAGGAAGGCATGGATGACCTGGATTCCAAGGCTGTAGCCCAGGGCATCGAAGACGCCGTCGGCAAGAAAGAGCAGAAGCTCAAAGACGAAGAATTGGTCGAGGCGTTCGCCGCACTGCAAAAGCGTGCCGAAGAACGCATGGCCAAGATGAGCGAAGAGTCGGCCGCTGCCGGCAAGAAATTCCTCGAAGAAAACGCCAAGAAAGCTGGCGTGACCACCACCGCTTCGGGCTTGCAGTACGAAGTCGTGAAGAAAGCCGATGGGCCTCAGCCAAAGCCGTCTGACGTAGTGACCGTTCACTACACCGGCAAGCTGACCAACGGCACCGTATTCGACAGTTCCGTCGAGCGCGGCAGCCCGATCGATCTGCCGGTCAGCGGTGTGATCCCGGGTTGGGTCGAAGGCCTGCAACTGATGCACGTTGGCGAGAAGTACAAACTGTACATCCCTGCTGACCTGGCTTACGGCGCTCAAAGCCCAAGCCCGGCGATTCCGGCCAACTCGGTGCTGGTATTCGACCTGGAACTGCTGGCCATCAAGGATCCGGCAAAAGAAGACGCCGCTGCCCAGTAACCAGCGTCTGCTTCGATAACAACGCCTCGCTCATGCGGGGCGTTGTTGCATCTGGCGTTCGGCACGGGTAAACAAAACGAACAGACGCTCTAGGCCGGAGTCTTAGGCATGGTAGCGTTGGCGGTAGCCGTACAAGACCGCCAAGTCAATGAAATTATAGGTTTTTTTTGATGAGTAAAAAACGCCCGATCTGAACGCAGGCCTTGTAAAACGGGCCTTACAGCGACGAAAAGCAGCTCTGTTCACAAGGTTATCCACAATTTGTGTGGATAACATTTCAATGGGAGGAATGATGAAAATACCCTGGAATTTCGCTCGTTTCCTGCCACTGGCCGGACGCCTGCTGGCACGCGGCCGATTGCCGACGCTGTTGTTCGCCGTTGCCAGCAAAGGCGCGAGCCAGGGCAATCGACTGGGCAAGATCAAGGACGACTTGAAGCTGTTGCAGGCACTCTGCCTGGCCTACTGGCGTGGTGAGTATCGAGCCATCAGCCCCAAGGCGCTGGTTTCGGTTGTCGCGGGCCTGATGTATTTCCTCAGTCCGTTGGATGCAATCCCGGATTTCATTCCAGTGTTCGGCATGCTCGATGACATCGCGGTACTGGCATGGCTGATGAAAGTGCTCGATGACGAGCTCAATGCCTTCCGCGCCTGGCGCAAACGGCAGGTACCGGAGAAGCTCGCGGTGGTCGAGCGTCTGCCTGATACCCCCGAGCAACTGCAACTTCAAGGCCCGAAAAAACACTGAGTCGATTTCGACCTGTTCACAGATTGATTCCCCCCCGCGACCTTGGCCGCTGTTAGGATTACACTTCTAGGGAAAAGTGCCGACTCGCTAAGTGTTGTTGTCCTACGGGGTAGTCATGGATATTCAGATAATTACACGCGAAGGCGAACCCGAATATGCGGTTCTGCCATGGGCTCAGTATCAGGCGTTACTGAAAGCAGCGGGGGTCAAGGAGCAAGCGTCGCCTCAAGCCACGAAGCTTCAGGCGGCAACACCAGACGCGATTCTTCCGGGTCTGGATCAACTACGCAGTTTGCGCGAAGGGAAGGGCATCGCCATCGAGGCGCTGGCCCGCACGGTAGGCATCAGCCCGTCTTACCTGGCCATGATCGAAAGTGGCGAGCGTCTGCCCGACGCCGCGATTCGTCGCAGCCTGGCCTGGGAATTGACGGTGCCGGGGTGGAGGGATGAATCGTGAGCGTACGCATCAGTCGTCAACATTGGGACGGATTGCTGGGCGAACTGGATCAGGCGCGTCGTCAGCGCCATCTCCTGACTTATCGGGCATTACTGGAACGTTTGCAGTTGCCGACACCGGCCATGCAAACCCTGACAGCGGCCCTTGAGCATCTGGCGGCCCTGGACGCCAGGGCGGAGCAGCCATTGCGCAGTTCACTGGTGATCAGTCAGGGCGCCAGCCGCTTGCCGCGCACCGGATTCTTTGAATGTGTCGAGCGTCTCGGGCGTTTTTCCGGGCCGTCGGACGGCGTTGCCGCCGCGTCCTGGCATGCTTCGGAAGTGGTGCGGGTGTTCGAGTACGAATACCCGGAATCGGCCGAGGCCTGAGTGTTTTTACAACTCAAGGCGCGGGCCGGTTACTGGCTCGCGCGCCAACTGTTTCACTGGTCATGGTTTGTCCGTCAGCCACGTGGCTGGCGCTGGCTCGAAGGTCAGTTCGCACGCATGGCCAACCTGGGCGATGTCGGCGCCCAGAGCTTCTATGGGCACATCCTGACGTTTCGCGGCGTCGGCCTCGGTGCTCGTGAGGAGGGCGTGCGTTTGTTGCGCCTGGCGGCCTTGGCGGGCGATGGCAAGGCGGCGTATCAAGTGGGCGTGATCAGTCTGGCAGGGACGGCGAGCAAGGCACCGGACCCGATCGAAGCGGCGCGATTCTGGGCGATCGCGGCGAAGGCCGGGCATCCGTTGGCGCCGATCAAGCTCGAAGAGCTGAAGTCTTCCTCGGCACCTCGTTGATTGGACTGATGCCGAAAAGCTCCCTTATCGATGCCCGGAAACGAGCACCTCATCTACAGTCGAAACCACCAGGCTATCAATCACATGCACGCTATAGCCCTGCACATTCTTCGCATGGTGCTTGGCCTGTGATGCCATTTCAGCCAGCTGACTCGCATCGAGTTGTCCACAGGCCTGTGGATGCAAATGCACCACGCCGATCGACAGCGACAACAACGCAAACTCCTGGCGCTGACCCTGGCGATTGGGTGCGATGAAACAGCCGGCTTCCAGGTGCTCGCTGCGGTAGAAGCGTCGGCACTGGCTCTGGAAGTCGTCGAGCAACTGGTTCAAACGGTTGCGCCAGTCTTCCGGGCCGAGCACCAGCAGGAAATCATCGCCGCCGATATGGCCGACAAAGTCGCGGGACGGGTCGACGCGGTCGTTCAGGCATTGCGCCAGGCACAGCAGGACTTCGTCGCCGCGACCATAGCCGTAGATGTCGTTGAAGGGTTTGAAGCTATCAATGTCCACGTAGCAGATCACCGATTCCCGTTGCTGTTGCAGCAGCCGCGTCAGGCAGTGCTGGATCGGCACGTTGCCCGGAAGCAAGGTCAGCGGATTGGCGTAGCGGGCCTGCTGGATCTTCAGTTCCGTGATCAGCTTGAGCACGTCAATTACCCGGCCCAGGCCCAGATAACCGCCGTTGAGGGTGATGATGAAATCCTCCTCGATACGCTGGCGGGCACGGCTGGTGATCAGGCGGCTGACCTGTTGCAGGGACTGGCTCAGTTCGACGGCGAGGAAGTCATCGTTCATCAGGCGGCTGATGGGCTTGCGGGCGAACAGGTCGGTGGCAAAGGGCTTGAGCAGGGCATCGGAGAGCGAATGACGATGGACAATGCCGCAGGGCTGACACTGTTCATCCAGGACCGCCAGGGAGTTCAGGTTGGCCTGGCGGCGAAAGGCTTCGAGCACCGTGGCGGTCGGGGTGTCCCGGTTCACCGCGGGTAGTTCATTGAGCAGGGCGCTGAGGTCGCTGCCGTCTTCACTCAGTACAACGGCGGTGCTGTCCTGTCGGGGCATCAATGCCCGGGCATCCCGTGGCGGGTGTTCCTGGGGGCGGCAGAGCAGATAGCCCTGCACCAGGTCCACGCCCATTTCGGTCAGCACCGCGAGCTCTTCGGGCAGCTCGATACCTTCGGCAATGACTTGCGCCCGTGAGGCCTTGGCGATTTGCAGGATCGAGCCGACGAACTCGCGCTTGAGCGCGTCCTGATGAATGCCATCAATGAAATGCCGGTCGATTTTCACGTAATCCGGTCGCAGCTCGGACCACAGGCGCAAACTTGAATAGCCCGCCCCCAGATCATCCAGCGCAATCGAAAACCCCATCGCCCGATAGTGATGCAGGGCGGTTTGCAGCAACTGGAAGTCATCCGTCGGCGTCTGTTCCGTGAGCTCGATGACCACCTGGCTCGGCGCAATGCCGAAGTCCTGCAGCAATTGCAGGGTGCGCCCCGGTTGATGGGCCGCTTCGAGCAGGGACTCCGGGGATACGTTGAGGAACAACATGCCAGGCAGTTGTTGCTCATTGAAGCGTCGGCAAGCGCTTTCGCGGCAGGCAATTTCCAGCTCGCTCAGGCGTCCGGCCTGGCGGGCGACGGCGAACAGGGCGACAGGGGAGTGCAGAGGGCTGTTGGAGGGGCCGCGACTGAGGGCTTCGTAGCCGAGGATGCGTCGTTCAGAGAGGCTGATGATCGGTTGGAACAGGCTGTGCAATCCGCTTTGACTCAGGATCGAGCTCAAGGCACTCAGCTGTTCGGTTGTGGTCATGGCGATCTCTGGCGATAAAAAAAGGACCGGGCGGGCCCTTGGTAAAAAGAGCACGCCCGGTCCTTTATTTCACGACAGAGTGATGACTGTTTGATGACGCTCCGGGGAGCGTCAGCATTAAATTGCCATCAGTTGCTTGTGAAAACTCAGTGCTTGGCCACTGCCGTGTTGAGTTTCAGGTAGTCCAGCAGAATCCGCCCGGTTTCGCTGAGGTAGGCGTCGTCTTCCGGTTTGGTCTTGTCATCCTCGGCCGCAATCGCGTCCTCGTCTTCTTTCTTCAGCTCTTTGAGCGGTTCTTCGCCCTTGGCCTTGCGACGGATGTTTTCCATGGCCAGCTGTTTGGCTTCGATGTCGGCGTGCTGGGCACGACGCTCGGCTTCATTGAGGCTGACGGTTTTCTCGGTCATCAGTTTCTGCGCCAGGGCCAGCTTGTCGCGGATGAACACGAACTCCGCATCCTTGGCCGTACGCACGTCATGCTCGGACTTGAGCTGCGAAATGTACGGCTTGAACGGATCCACCGCAGGCTTGATCGCCGCCTTGATGGTGTCCCACGGCATGGCTTCCGGCAGGGCGCTTTCACCGATTTCCTTGGTGTCGATGATCGACGGGTAATCGATGTCCGGCAAGACGCCCTGATGCTGGGTGCTCTGCCCGGAAACCCGATAGAACTTGGCCAGGGTCAGTTTCAGTTCGCCATGGTTGAGCGGCTGAATGGTCTGCACGGTGCCTTTGCCGAAGGTCTGGCCGCCGATGATCAGTGCGCGGTGGTAGTCCTGCATGGCGCCGGCAAAAATCTCCGAAGCCGAGGCGGACAGGCGGTTGACCAGCAACGCCATCGGGCCTTTGTAGAACGCGCCCGGGTTTTCATCTTCCAGGACATCGACCCGGCCATCGGCGTTACGCACGAGTACGGTCGGGCCTTTGTCGATGAACAGGCTGGTCAGCTCGGTGGCCTCTTGCAAGGAGCCGCCGCCGTTGTTACGCAGGTCGATGACGACGCCGTCGACTTTCTCTTTCTGCAGCTCGGTCAGCAGTTTCTTGACGTCGCGGGTGGTGCTCTTGTAATCCGGGTCGCCGGCACGGAAGGCCTTGAAGTCCAGATAGAACGCCGGGATTTCGATAATGCCGAGCTTGTAGTCCTTGCCGTCCTGCTTCAGGTTCAAGACCGACTTCTTCACGGCCTGATCTTCGAGCTTCACCGCTTCACGGGTGATCGGCACGATCTTGGTGGTCTGGTCGTTCGGCGCATTGCTGGCCGGGATGACTTCCAGGCGCACTACGGTGCCCTTCGGACCACGGATCAGCTTGACCACTTCGTCCAGGCGCCAGCCCACGACGTCGACCATTTCCTTGTTGCCCTGGGCAACGCCGATGATCTTGTCGGCCGGTGCAACCTGCTTGGTCTTGTCCGCCGGACCTGCCGGCACCAGGCGCACGACTTTCACCTGATCGTTATCGCTCTGCAACACGGCGCCGATGCCCTCGAGGGACAGGCTCATGTTGATGTCGAAGTTCTCCGCGTTATCCGGCGACAGATAGTTGGTGTGCGGGTCGTAGGACATGGCGAAGGTGTTGATGTACGCCTGGAAGATGTCTTCCGCGCGGGTCTGGTCCAGACGCGCCAACTGGTTCTTGTAGCGCTTGGTCAGGGTTTCCTGGATCTGCTTGGGCTCTTTGCCGGCGATCTTCATCCGCAGCACTTCATCCTTGACGCGTTTGCGCCACAGGTCGTCGAGTTCTGCGGTGGATTTGAGCCAAGGGGCGTCCTTGCGATCGATCAGCAAGGTTTCCTTGGTGGTGAAATCGATTTTGTCGACGCCTTTGTCCAGCTCGGCAAGGGCGAAGTCCAGACGCGCCTTTACGCGGTCCAGGTAGCGCTTGTAGATGGTGAACCCGGCGTTCAGGTCGCCGCTTTTGAGGAAATCGTCGAACTGCGTCTTCCACTTGTCGAATTCGGCAATGTCGCTGGCCATGAAGTAGCTGCGCGACGGATCCAGCAGCTTGAGGTAGCTGTCGTAGATGATTACCGAGCGCGCGTCATCGAGTGGCGGCTTGCTGTAGTGGTGGCGCTTGAGCAACTCCACGACGTTCAGACTGGCGATCACTTCGTCACGATCGGGTTGAAGCTTGTCCCAGCTATTGGCTGCGAATGTATTGCTCGACATCGGCAGCAAGCCGATACCGATGAATAAGGCGAGGGCAGTGCTGGGGAACAGATGCTTCATGCTGATTCGACGCGGGGACAATTGATAACGCATATTAGGCCGTCTTTGAAGTCGCCGGCTCTTTGGGAACCGGTCGCATAATGCAAAAAGCCCGACGCTATAGCTTCGGGCTCAGTCCAGACTCACTATGGAGGCACTGTGAAAGCATTGCAAGGCGTTGACGGTCGAGTGGTGTGGGTTGATGAGGCGAGTCCTACATGCGATGTAGGGCAAGTTCGCATCCGAGTGTCGGCAGCGGGTCTCAATCGCGCCGATTTATTGCAGAAAGCAGGCCTTTATCCGCCGCCGCCGGGGGCTAGCCAAGTGCTTGGTCTAGAGTGCTCGGGCGTGATCAGCGAGGTTGGCGCCGGGTCCTCCTGGCAGGTTGGCGATCGGGTTTGCGCCTTGCTGGCCGGGGGCGGGATGGCCGAAGAGGTGGTTGTCGACGGGCGGCATGTGCTGCCGGTTCCCGACGGAGTGTCACTGGTCGAAGCGGCTGCATTGCCCGAAGTTTATGCAACAGTCTGGTTGAACTTGTTTCAACTGGCTGCGCTCAAACCGGGTCAGAAAGTTCTTCTGCATGCCGGGGCAAGTGGAATTGGTTCAGCGGCCATTCAGCTGTGCAAGGCCTTCGGTAACCCGTGCTGGGTCAGCGTTGGCTCCGCCGAGCGGTTGGCGTACTGCGAAGCGCTGGGCGCCCAGGGCGGCGTGGTGCGTAATGGTGATCTGGAGAGCCTGCGGGATCTGGGGCCGTTCGACGTGATTCTCGACCCGGTGGGCGGCAATTACGCGGCGTTGAACCTCAAGCTGCTGGCGCAGGACGGCCGTTGGGTGCTGATCGGTCTGATGGGCGGCCGCGAGGCCAAACTCGACCTGGCCGAGGTGCTGGCCAAGCGCGTGCAGTTGCTGGGTTCGACCCTGCGCAGCCGGGATGATCAATTCAAGGCGGATCTGTTCAGCGATCTCAGTCAGCATGTGTGGCCGTTGTTTGCCGAGGGGCGGTTGAGCCCGCAGCTGGCCAGGACGTTCCCGATCAAGGATGCCGAGGCGGCGTTTGCTGAGCTGGCGAGCAATACCGTGGCGGGGAAGGTGGTGTTGATGATTGACGAGAGCCTGAACTGACAACACGGAACCTGTAGGAGCGAGCCTGCTCGCGATGGCGGCTTAACATTCAACGCGAATGCTGAATGACGCACCGCTATCGCGAGCAGGCTCGCTCCTACAAGGGGGTCTCGATTACTTCCAGATATGGATCGGCCATCCAGCCTTTTCAGCCTGCTCGCGCAACACCGGGTCCGGGTTGACCACATGGGGGAAATCCACTTTCAGCAACAACGGCAGGTCGTTGCGTGAGTCGGAATAGAAACTCGCGCCTTCAAGGTTTTCCTCCTCAGCATCCAGCCACTCCAGCAAGCGGGTGATCTTGCCTTCGCGGTAGGTCAGGGTGCCGACGGTGTGGCCGGTGTAAACGCCGTGAGCCACTTCCAGTTCGATGCCCAGAATCTCGTCGATGCCCAGGCGCTCCGCGATGGGGCCGACCAGGTGCGTACCCGAGGCCGAGATCACCAGGATCCGGTCGCCGGCCTTGCGATGGGCGGCGATGGCTTTGGTGGCGTCGCTGAAGATGATTGGTTCGATGAAGTCTTCCACCCACGGGCCAACCAGATGCTCGACCTCTTGCGGCGTGCGGCCGATCATCGGTTCCAGGCTGAAGGTCATGTAGTCCTCCATGCGCAATTTGCCGTGACTGTAGGCATCCATCAGCTCGTTGTTCTGCCGCATGAACGACTCGGGGTCGACCCAGCCCAGGCGGCCCATTTGCTCGCTCCAAAGGGTGGCGCAGTCGCCGTGGATCAGGGTTTCGTCCAGATCAAAAATTGCCAGGGCCATCAGTGCAGTTCTCTCTTGAGCATAAGCAAAGGCATCAGGCTACCTCACACAGGGCCGTCGGATCGATGGAAAGCGCCAGGCGCTGACCATCGGGATGCAGGTCGGCCGCCGAGCGGTTCAGCACATCCACCACCAATTCCACGCCCCGGGCTTCGACCCGGTAGCGAATCACGTTGCCCAGCAGGCTGTGGCTGCGTATCTGTGCATCCAGTTCACCGTTAAGGCTCAGTTCGATGGCTTCCGGACGAATGGCGATGCGCTTGCTGATCGGTCGCTGCAACAGCTTCGAAGCGCTGTCGGCATCCAGCAGGTTGTAGTTGCCGATGAAACCGGCGGCGAACACATCCACCGGTGCGGTGTAGAGGGTTTCGGCGTCGCCGCTTTGTACGATTTTTCCCTGATTCATCAGGAAAATCCGGTCGGACATGGTCAGGGCTTCTTCCTGATCGTGTGTGACGAAAATCGTGGTCAGGCCCAGTTCCCGCTGGATCTGACGAATCTGTTCACGCAGATGCTTGCGAATGCGTGCGTCCAGGGCCGACAACGGTTCGTCCAGCAGCAACAGGCGTGGCCGGGTCACCAGGGAGCGGGCGAGGGCGACGCGCTGGCACTGGCCCCCCGAGAGCTGATGCGGGTAACGCGCGGCAAAGTCATTGAGCTCTACCAGTCTGAGCACTTCCGCGACGCGTTTGCGGCTGTCATCGGCATTGACCTTTTGCATGCGCAGGCCAAAGGCGACGTTTTGCTCCACGGTCATGTTGGGGAACAGCGCATAGCTTTGGAACACCATGCCGATCCCGCGTTTCTGCGGGCTCACCGGCACGATATCGACACCATCGAGCAGGATCTTGCCGCCATCCACCGAGGTCAGGCCGGCGATGCAGCGCAGCAGGGTGGATTTGCCGCAACCGGACGGGCCGAGCAGGGTGACGAACTCACCTTTCTGGATTTCGCAATTGATGTCGCTGAACACCGTGGTGCCCGCGAAGCTTTTCTGAAGATGTTGGACGCT
Source organism: Pseudomonas sp. GL_091 (assembly GCF_057837725.1). Classification (NCBI taxonomy): domain Bacteria; kingdom Pseudomonadati; phylum Pseudomonadota; class Gammaproteobacteria; order Pseudomonadales; family Pseudomonadaceae; genus Pseudomonas; species Pseudomonas sp. GL_091. The sequence continues at coordinate 1,851,733 of NZ_CM174451.1, forward strand.
GACATAGCTCATTCGCTTTTGTCCCTGTTCAAGATATTGGCAATCCAGGTCAGAACCAGCACAAAGAAGAAGTAGGAGATCACCAGCGCACTGGTGAAATGACCGCTGCTGTTGCGCATGTTGTTGAGGTAGACCTGCAGGGTTTCGTAGCGGGTACCGACAAGGATGTTGGCAAACACGAACTCACCGAACAGGAACGAGAACGACAGCAGCAGTGCCACCATCAAGCCCTTGCGCAGGTTCGGCAGTACCACCAGGAACGCCGCTTGCCAGGTGCTGGCGCCGAGCAACTGGGCGGCGTCCATCAGGTCGCGCAGGTTGATCGCTTGCAGGTTGTTGGTGATGGCCCGGTACATGAACGGCAGCGCCACGGTGAAGTAGCAACCGATCAGGATCCAGGGCGTCCCGACCATGGCGAACGGTCCGGAACCATAGAGCTGCAACAGCCCCACCGACGACACCACCGGCGGCACGGCGAAGGGCAGCAGGATCAGGATGTTCATCAGCGCGTCGAGTTTCGGGAAGTGGTAATGCACCACGAACAGCAGCGGCAGAATCAATACCACCGAAAGGATCAACGAACCAACGCAGACCAGCAGCGATTGCCCGAATGCATGCAGGAAGCGCGGGTCGCTCCACAGCTGGATGTACCACTTGAGGGTGAAACCGCTGGGCAGGATGGTCGCCGACCAACTGCTGGCGATCGAGTAGATCAGCGTGCCGGCGAGCGGCAACAGCAGAATGGCAAACAGCAGGTACACCACGACGCGGTGGTAGACACCGGCGGGCCCCAGTTCAGCGCGAGACATGGTAGCTCCTCTTCAACAGCAACTGATGCACGATGGTCACCAGGGTCATCAAGGCCACCAGCACCACGGCCAGGGCGCTGGCCAGGTTCGGGTCCAGGGAAATGTCACCGGACACCATCGCCGCGATGCGGATCGGCAGCACGTTGAAGTTGCCGGTGGTCAGGGCGTACACCGTGGCGTAGGCACCGAGGGCATTGGCCAGCAGGATCACGAAGGTGCCGAGCAGTGCCGGGGTCAGCACCGGCAAACCGATGTGCCGCCAGAATTGCCAGCCGCTCGCGCCGAGCAGCGAGGCGGACTCTCGCCAGTCTTCGCGCAGCGCATCGAAGGCCGGGTACAGCAGCAGCACGCCGAGGGGAATCTGGAAGTAGGTGTAGAGAATGATCAGCCCGGTTTTCGAGTACAGGTTGAAATCCTGAATGATTCCGGCCTGCTTGAGCATGATGGTGAAGCTGCCGTTGAAGCCGAGCAAAATGATGAACGCGAAGGCCAGGGGCACACCGGCGAAGTTGCTGGTCATGTTGGCGAAGGCGTTGACGAAGTTGCGCAGTTTCGAATCGACCCGGCGCAGGGAGTAGGCGCCCAGTATCGCGATGATGATCCCGAACATGCTGGACCAGAAGCTGATCTCAAGGCTGTACTGGATGGCCTGCAGGTAAAACTTCGAGCTGAAGATCTTGCTGAAGTTGGCCAGGCCCCAGCCGAATTCTTCCGATTGCAGGCTGTTGATCATTACCCAGGTCAACGGGGCAATTTCGAACACAATAAAGAACAGTGTGAAGGGCACCAGGCACAGGATTGCAAGCCATTTTCTGCGGTTCGTGGTGTTCACTTGAGCAACTCCCGGCAGACCGGTTTGTCGTGGGGCACGCCGAGCAACTGGCAGACGGTGCCGCAGATGTCGGTCTGTTTCGGCGCGGCGCCGGTGTCGAAGCTGAACGCGTCACCCAGAACGAAAAGCGGCACTTCACGTTCTTCCGGCAGCAGGCCGTTGTGGGAGCGGTCGTTGTTCATGCCGTGATCGGCGGTGACCAGCACCTGATAGCCGGCATCGAGCCAGCCTTGCAGGTAGTCGGCCAGGATGATGTCGGCCGAGCGGGCGCTGTTGCGGTACTGCGGGGTGTCGAGTCCGTGCTTGTGCCCGGCGTCGTCGATGTTCATCGGGTGGATCAGCAAAAAGTTCGGTGCATGGCGCAGGCGCAGGTTTTCGGCGTCGGCGAACAGGTGAGAATCCGGGTAGTGATCGTTCCAGTAGAAATGCCCGTGCTGGATCGGCAGTTGCGGGTCATCGGTGTGACGGTCCCGGGCCGTCACGAAGGGCGAACGGTTGTACAGCTCGCTGACCCAGTGATAGGCCGCCGCCGCTGTGACAAGACCTGCGTCGGTGGCGTAGTGATAGATGCTGCGCTGGTTGGACAGGCGCGAGACGTTGTTGTGGACGATACCGCTGTCGATGGGCGCCACGCCGGTCAGGATGCATTCGTACAGCGGGCGGGACAGGGCTGGCAACTCGCACTCCAGTTTGTAGAGTGCGGCACGTCCGGCGCCGACGTAAGCCTGCAGGTGCCCCAAGGCATGGCGGGCGACCTCGTAGTTGAGGCCGTCGAGCACGACAAGGATGACGTTGTGCTTCATAGGGGCGATGACTCCGTGAAACAGATGATTCAAATACGCAACCAATCCCTTGTGGGAGCGAGCCTGCTCGCGATGGTGGCCGACCATTCAACATTGATGCTGACTGAAACGACGCTATCGCGAGCAGGCTCGCTCCCACAGGGACCGCCATCAGGCCTCCCGATGGTGGCCTACCCGGTTACTGCATATTGATGATGACTTCTTCCTGCCACTTCTGAGGAAGGGCCTTGGAGGTCTTTTCCCAGGCGTCCGCGTCCTTGATCGGCGTGACCTTCTTGTACTGCTCGTTAGGCAGCAGCTTGGCCTGCACTTCTGCTGGCAGGGTCAGGTGCTCGGCACGGATCGGACGGGCGTTGCCCTTGGCCAGGTTGATCTGGCCGGCGTCGCTGAAGATGTATTCGCGGGCCAGCTTGGCGGCATTCGGGTTTTTCGCGTACTTGTTGATGATGGTGGTGTAGCCGGAGATCACCGAGCCGTCGGACGGGATCAGCACCACGTAGTCATCCGGGTTGGCCATCTTGGCCTTGTAGCTCAGGCCGTTGAAGTCCCAGACCACGCCGACTTCGATTTCCCCTTTTTCCATGGTGGCAATCGTCGGGTTTGACATCGACAGGCGACCTTGCTTGGCGATATCGGCGAACAGATCCAGGGCAGGCTTGAGGTTTTTCTCGTCGCCACCGTTGGCCAGTGCCGCGGCCAGTACGCCGTTGGCGGCCTGGGCTGCGGTGCTCACGTCGCCGATGGAGACCTTGTATTTACCGCCCTTGAGGTCAGCCCACTTGGTTGGGGCTTCGGAACCGTGCAGCAACTTCTTGTTGACGATGAAAGCGATGGTGCCGGTGTAGGCCAGGGCCCAGTTGCCGTCCTTGTCCTTGGCCCAGGCTGGAACCTGATCCCAGGTCGAAGGCTTGTAAGGCTGGACCACGCCTTGCTTGACCGCGATCGGGCCAAACGCTGCACCCACGTCGCCGATGTCGGCGCTGGCGTTGTCTTTTTCCGCGGCGAACTTGGCGATTTCCTGGGCCGAACTCATGTCAGTGTCGATGTGCTTGAGGCCGTACTTGTCGCTCAGGTCTTTCCAGGTGCCGGCCCAGTTGGCCCAGTCATTGGGCATGCCGACGCTGTTGACGGCGCCTTCCGCTTTCGCAGCGGCTTCCAGGGTTTTCAGATCATCGGCCGCCATGGCGGCGGTGCACATCGCGATGGTCGAGCCTAACAGTGATGCCAGGAAAAGCTTTTTCATTCCGAAGCTCCTTGGGTCGTGTTCAATGCTGCGATTGCGGTTGTGTTGGTCTAGGTCAGCAATACCTGAGCCAATTTAAGGGGGCTGGATGACACTTTGATGTCGTTCGTCGCCCGGGATGACTTTTTGTTCAGCGGTATCGCGACTGGCCTGCTAAGCGTAGACCATGGCCAAAGCTCCGGCAGGCAAGGGACTTGGCCGATGAATTGCACGTTGTTGAAAGAAGAGGAAGTCAGGGAATGGCGACCGTTGGGCAGTTTTGTCACATCTCGGTCATCTGCGCTGCCTACGCTTGCAGACTATTGAATGAGCCGGTTTTCGCTGCGGTTCTGCCCTGAATTGGTGCTGGTCTAGTCCAGAAAGGAAACGTTGATGCGTGAAGAGGCAACAAAAGCGGTAACAGCCATCGGCCAGGTGCTTCAGGAACAGATCGACCATGGACTGTTGACCCCCGGCAGCAAATTGCCGGCCGAGCGCAAGCTCAGTGAATTGTTCGGTACCACGCGGATCACTTTGCGTGAAGCGTTGTTGCAGTTGGAGTCTCAGGGGCAGATTTATCGCGAGGAGCGTCGCGGCTGGTTCGTCTCGCCGCCACGCCTGGCCTACAACCTCATGCAGCGCAGCCACTTTCACGCGATGGTCAGCGCCCAGGGGCGAGTGCCGTCCACCGAGGTGATTTCGGCGCGATTGCAACCGGCATCGGCGGCGGTGTGTGCCTGGCTGCAATTGCCGGCGCTGTCGAGCGTGATTCAGATCTGCCGCTCACGGCGGATCGACGGGCGACTGGTGCTGTATGTGGAGCACTATCTGAACCCGCAGTACTTTCCCGGGATCCTCGATTTCGATTTGAATCAGTCGATCACCGAGCTGTATGCGCGGCATTACGATTTGCACTACGGACGGGTGCGCTTCGAGATTGTGCCCACGGCGTTGTCGGTGGATGCGGCGGCGGCGTTGAAGGTATCAACGGGCAGCCCGGGCTTACGGATTGCCCGGGTCAACTATGACCAGCATGGACGCCTGATCGACTGCGACCTGGAGTTCTGGCGGCATGATGCGATTCATGTCGGGGTGGATGTTGTCTGACGATGCTTTCGTAGGAGGTTATTCATTCTGCGAGCCGCCACCCGCGGTAATCACCTGAATGCTCATCCGCGGTGTCGCCAGATCCAGTCCGGCTTCATCCATGTGTCGCTTGAGTGACAGGTTGAACGCTCGCGACACTTCCCACTGCTTGATTGGCGCTGTCTTGAAGCGGGCGCGCAGGATCGCGTTGCCCGACTCGAAACTTTCCACCCCCTGAAACTCAAGCGGCGACCAGATATTGCGCCGCTGCAACGGATCGGTGCGCATTTTCTGGGCGACTTCGCGCATCAGCTTGATTGCGTTGTCGATGTCCATGCTGGCCGGCACCGCGACCCGGAAGATCGCGTAGCCGAATTCCCGGGAGTAGTTCTTGATGCTTTTGATTTCGCTGAACGGAATGGTGTGGACGATGCCGTCGATGTCCCGCAGGCGCACGGTGCGGATGGTCAGGCCTTCGACCGTGCCGAGGTGACCGCCGACATCCACGTAGTCGTCGATGGCAAGGGAGTCTTCGATGATGATGAACAACCCGGTAATCAGGTCGGCTACCAGCGACTGTGCACCAAAACCGATGGCCAGGCCGATCACACCGGCACCGGCCAGCAGTGGCGTCACGTTCATGCCCATGTTCGCCAGGGCGACAATCAGCGCGACGATAAAAATCGCTATGAACAGCACATTGCGGATCAGCGGCATCATCGTCTGCGCGCGGGCATTGGCCAGGCCTTTGCGCGAACGCGTGAGCGCGTGGTGCACGGCGGTGTCGCTGAGAATCCAGATCAGCCAGGCAAACAGCAGCGTGCCGGCGAGGCTGAACAGTTTGACGCTGACTTCGTGGCCGTCGCCTTCGGTAAAGCGGATCAACGACATGCCCCAGACCCGCAGGCCGAGTTCGATGAAAGCCAGCCACACCAACAGGTGGACGATGGTGTAGAAGAAGTTTTTCAGCCGTTCCGAATACACGGCGTAACGCCGTATGCCTCGCTGGGGTTTGAGGGCGTGGCGGCGTACCAGGCCGTTGATGACCATGCATAGCACCAGCAAGACGGTACAGATCAGCGACTGGCGCAGGGCGGTGCTGGTGTCGCCGGCGGAAATGAACGTCGCGAACAGCGAGATGGCCACCAGCACCAGCGCCGGCACGTACCAGAAAGTGCCGAGAATCGACAGGGTGTCGTTGAGGGCGCGGCGGGTCAGGCGTCGGGACAGCGGCTGGTTGCGGATCAGGTGGGCGATCGGCCGGCGGAAGCGCAGGATGAAGCGCCCCGTGGAGAGCGCTGCCAGGACATTGGCCACAGTCGCGGCGGTATGGGCCAGATGGCTGCCGAGGCTGTTGACCAGTTGCGGATCGCTCAGCGCTTCGCCAAACGCGGCGAAGCTGCCGATCAGCCACAGTGGCCGAAACGCCTGGTGCCGCAGGATGTACAAGGCGCGGTGGCGGTGCGGGCCGTCGAGCAGGGAAAAGGCAATCACACAGATGGCCGAGAAGCAGGTGCCGACCACCAGTGCATAGGCCAGCACCATGGCCAGGCTTTTGCCCAGGGACGAGGGCAGGGCGTAGCTCATGTAGACCGTGATCACCAGGGCGATCAGCCATGGCCCGAGTTTACGCAGTGCAAAACGCAACATGTCCAGGGCCCTGGGATGCTGCGGCAGTTCTTCGGTCAGGCCGAAACGCATCCGCACGCGGTGGCTGATCCAGATCAGGGCGGCGGCCAGCAGGCTCCAGATCATCAGGATCATGGCGAAGGCGAACAGCATGGGCAGCCATTCATTGGCCGGCAGTGCCAGCGCCACCAGTTCTTCCTTGGCCTGATCGAACTCACTGGACCAGCGCGTGAGTGGGCTGTCGTCGCCGGTAAACTTCTTCTCGATAGTGGCCAGGGTTCCGCCAATCAGGCCCAGCACGCCTTCTTCGGTAATCGGTTGGGCCTGTTTGGTGGTGTCACGGAGCTTTTTCAGATCGGCCAGCAACTTGGTGCGTTGCTGGTCGTTCTCCAGTGACTTGATCACTTCGTCCAGGGATTGCCCCAGCGGTACCTGTGCTTCGGGCTGCGCCTTGGCCTGGTTGGTGAGCAGACCTGGCAGGCCGGCCGCCTGGGCAGGCGCCACTGACAGCAGCGTCATCAGGCAGACAAGGACAATACACGGGAGGGCAAAAAGACGAGCGAACACTAGGCGGTCAACCTTGCGAGGAGCGGATCGACCGAGTGTACGAGCCGGTCAAAATCAATGCGAGCCAAGGGCGATGAATTATTCGTTGAGTTTGGCGAGGATCTTGATCACCACGGTCGCGAGAATGGTCAGCATGCCGATCCACATGGCAAACACGCCGGCATTTTTATCGCGAAAGTTGAAGCCGACGGCCAGCAGGAGCATCCCGGCAAGAATCGGAATCAGCATGGCGTGGAAGGTAGACATCGAAATCATGGAGACAGCCTTGTCGAAGGGATACTTGAAGTCTAGGCGGCTTTTTTGCGCGGTGTTGTCTGTAGGAGCGAACTCGCTCGCGATGGACTTCAGGGCTCCGCGATTATCCAGAAAGCACGCGTAATCGTTAGCGTTCATCGCGAGCAAGCTCGCTCCTACAGGGTTTTGTTACGGTAATTCGCGGCAGTCGTAGAACGCGCTCAGCACCTTGACCAGATGCGCCAGGTCATGGCTGCCGCAGAGTTCGCGGATCGAGTGCATGGCGAACGTCGGCAGGCCGATGTCCACGGTGCGCACACCCAGGTGGCTGGCAGTGATCGGGCCGATGGTCGAACCGCAGCCCATGTCGCTGCGCACCACGAAACTTTGCACCGGCACTTCTTCAGCCATACATAGATGACGGAAGAACCCGGCGGTTTCGCTGTTGGTGGCGTAGCGCTGGTTGCTGTTGACCTTGATCACCGGGCCGGCGTTGAGTTTCGGGCCGTGGTTGGCGTCGTGCTTGTCGGCGTAGTTCGGATGCACGCCGTGGGCGTTGTCAGCCGAGACCAGCAGGGATTTCTGAATGGTGCGTACGAATTCATCACCTTCAGGCAGCAGGCGCCGCAAGGTTTGCTCAAGCATCGGGCCGTCGGCACCGCAGGCCGAGCAGGAACCGACTTCTTCGTGGTCGTTGCAGACCAGCACGCAGGTTTCGTCGGTGTCGGTCGTCAGCAGCGCTTGCAGGCCGGCGTAGCACGACAGCAGGTTGTCCAGGCGCGCGCCGGCGATGAAGTCGCCATGCAGGCCAATGACCGCAGCGCTTTGGGTGTCGTAGAAACTCAACTCGTAATCGAGCACCACGTCGGCATTCAGACCGTGTTCGCGGGCGAGCTGGTCGGTGAGCACTGCGCGGAAATCCACGCGTTCGTCACCGGCAAATTGCGCGAGGATCGGCGGCAGTTCGGTCTGGGCGTTGATGGCCCAACCCATGTTGGCTTCACGGTTGAGGTGAATCGCCAGGTTCGGAATGATCGCGACCGGAGCCTTGAAGTCGATCAACTGGCTTTCGACCTTGCCATCACGACGGAAAGTTACGCGGCCCGCCAGGGACAGGTCACGGTCGAACCATGGCGCCAGCAGCGCACCGCCATAGACTTCGACACCCAGTTGCCAGAAGCCCTGGCGTTGCAGCTCTGGCTGCGGCTTGACGCGCAGGCACGGGCTGTCGGTGTGGGCGCCGACCAGGCGAATGCCACCGTGCAGCGGTGAGTGGCGGCCCATCTTGATCGCGACAATCGAAGAGTCGTTACGAGTGACGTAGTAACGACCGTTGGCTTCGGTATTCCACGGCTCGCGCTCGTCGAGGCGTTGATAGCCCGCCGCTTCCAGACGCTGAACAAGGCTGGCGGTGGCATGGAACGGGGTAGGGGAGGCCTTGAGAAAATCGATCAGGCCTTGGTTCAACTCTTCGCGCATAAAGTAGCTCCAGACAGCAGTGGCGCCAGTTTAACGTATTGGCCATGGAATTGGCGGTGGTGTGCGGGTGGAGTGGCGCCAGGATTGAATCTTGAGGAACCCCTGTAGGAGCGAGCTTGCTCGCGATGGTCGTCAACGATAACGCGGGAAGCCTGGCGCCCCGCGGCCTTCTCGGGCTCATCGCGAGCAAGCTCGCTCCTACAGGGTCTGCTTTCGCTCAGAACGGTGCAGGGCACTCAAAGCGCAGGCGCTCGCCACTTTGCGGGTGGGTGAAGCTGAGCATGCTGGCGTGCAGGCACAATCGCGGCCAGGCCGCCAAAGCCTGTTCATGGGCGTAGAGCCCGTCACCCAGCAGCGGATGGCCAATCGAGAGCATGTGCACGCGCAACTGGTGGGAACGGCCGGTGATCGGTGTCAGCTCAACGCGGCACCAGTCGCCGCAACGTTCGAGCACGCGCCAGAAGGTCAGCGCATGTTTGCCGAATTCATGATCGACCACATGCCGTGGCTTGGTCGGCGGGTCGTAGCGCAAGGGCAGGTCGATGCTGCCGCTGTCCAGTTCCGGCTGACCCCAGCACAGGGCGGTGTAGGCCTTTTCGGTTTCGCGGTCGTGAAATTGCCGGGACAGCTCGCGATGGGTGTCCGGGTCGCGGGCCAGCAGGATGATGCCGGAAGTCTCCCAGTCCAGCCGGTGGACGATTCGCGCTTCCGGGTAGCCGTTTTCCTGCAGGCGGGTAATCAGGCAGTCCTTGTTGTCATCGGCCCGGCCAGGGACAGAGAGCAACAGGGTCGGTTTGTTCACCACCAGTACGGCGGCATCCTGATGGATGATGTGGATGTTGGACAACGGCATTAAAACAGCCTCGTAACAAACGCCAACGGCGGCTCAGGTCCCTTCCGGTTGCAGAAGGGACCTGAGCCGCCGTGGCTCCAGCCGGATCGACTCAGCGATCTGGCAGGGTGATATTGAGTTCCAGAATCGAACAGCTGCCCTGGCTTTCCAGTGCGACATGCACGTCATCGGACCCGATATTGACGTACTTGCGGATCACCTCTACCAGTTCCTTCTGCAAGGCCGGCAGGTAGTCCGGGGTACTGCGTTGGCCGCGTTCGTGCGCCACGATGATCTGTAGACGCTCTTTCGCTACCGACGCGGTGCTTTGCTTTTTGTTGGCACGAAAGAAGTCAAAAAGGTTCATTGCTTAGTTGCCTCCAAACAGGCGCTCGAAGAATCCCTTCTTCTGTACATCAAGGAATCGATGATCCACGGTCTTGCCCAGCAGGCGGTCTACGGTGTCGCTGTAGGCCTGGCCGGCATCGCTCTGGTCGTCGAGAATCACCGGAACACCCTGGTTGGATGCCTTGAGCACCGCTTGGGATTCAGGGATCACGCCGAGCAGGGTCACCGAAAGGATTTCCTTGACGTCTTCTACGCCGAGCATTTCGCCTTTGCTCACACGTTCCGGGTGATAACGGGTAATCAGCAGGTGTTCCTTGATCGGGTCTTCGCCGCGTTCGGCACGACGGGACTTGCTGGCCAGCAGGCCGAGCATGCGGTCGGAGTCACGTACCGAGGAGACTTCCGGGTTGGTCACGACGATCGCTTCATCGGCGAAGTACATGGCCAGGTGGGCGCCTTTCTCGATGCCCGCCGGGGAGTCGCAGACCACGAACTCAAAGTCTTCCTTGAGCTGCATCAGGACTTTTTCCACGCCTTCGACGGTCAGCGCGTCTTTGTCGCGGGTCTGGCTGGCGGCCAGCACGTAGAGGTTTTCCAGGCGCTTGTCTTTGATCAGGGCCTGTTGCAGGTTGGCTTCGCCATTGACCACGTTGACGAAGTCATACACCACGCGGCGCTCGCAACCCATGATCAGGTCGAGGTTACGCAAGCCCACGTCGAAGTCGACGATCACTGTTTTGTGGCCGCGCAGAGCGAGGCCGGTACCGATAGCGGCGCTGGTGGTGGTCTTACCCACACCACCCTTGCCGGATGTAACCACGAGAATCTTGGCCAAGGTGTTTCACCCCTAAGGAAGAAGGACTTTTCAGTCCCTGAAAAACATCTCCTGAAAAACTACTGCAGTCGGACAGCCTTGGCTGGAATCCGGTTTTGAGCGGCGTTTACCCCCGGTAAACACTGCTTTCGGCCTTTTTCCTACTTCGTTTGAGCCGTTTTCGCTACGTTTTAGAGATGCTTGGAAAATGCGGCAGTATCCGTTAAAGCCGAATGATGTTCAACACGTCGCCGGACAGGCTGACCTGCACACCCGAACCCCATAGAGGGTCGCGGCGCAGATCTTCGGAAACCTTGTAATGCCCGGCGATGGAAATCAGTTCAGCACTCATTTGCTGACAGAAAATCCGCGCCTTGGTGTCGCCCTTGACGCCGGCCAACACACGACCACGCATCGGGCCGTATACATGGATGTTGCCATCGGCGAGAAGTTCCGCCCCCGGGCTGACCGAGGAGATCACCACCAGATCGCTGCCCTGGGCATAAATCTGCTGGCCACCGCGTACCGGTGAGGTGATGATTTTCGTCGGCTTGATGGTCGGCTCGGGCGGTTTTTCCGGTTTTTTCTTCGGTTCGCCTTCGGTCAGGTCCAGTGGACGCTCCCGGGCACCGGACGGTGGCAGCACCGGCAGGTCCACCGCGATGGCGGCGGCAATGTCTTCGATGCGGCTGGCGCGGATCGCCAGGGTACGCAGGCCATGCTGGCGGCAAACGCGCATCAGCCCTGGCAGATCGACCGCGCCTTCGTTGGCCGGGAGTTTGTCCAGGGCCAGTACCAGCGGCGCGTTGCTGAAGAAGTTGGGCGCCAGGGCGACCTTGGCGGCCAGTTGCCGATCAAGGCTTTCGAGGTCGTTACGGGCCAGTTCCAGCACCGTAATGGCCAGCATGCTGCCCTTCAACTGGAACACGGGATCTTGGTCTAGCGGTTCGGTTTGGCTCATGGTCGGCATACAACGACTTGTCACTAAAAGTGCCGAGACTTATAACGAGAACGCCCGCGGGCCGCAAGCCGGGTCGAACGATGTAGAATGCGCGGCCATTGTCATTCCGGAAGCATTAATGGACCGCCCGCGTTTTCGAAAAGCATTTCTATCTCCACGTTTCTGGCCGCTGTGGTGTGGCCTGGGGCTGTTGTGGCTGATCGTCCAGTTGCCGTATCCGGCACTGCTGTGGATCGGTCGTGTTCTGGGTGCATTGATGTATCGGGTGGCTGGCGACAGACGGCGCATCGCCAAGCGCAATCTGGAACTGTGTTTTCCTGAAAAAACCGCCGCCGAACGCAAACGCCTGCTCAAGGAAAACTTCGCCTCCACCGGCATCGCTTTCTTTGAAATGGCGATGAGCTGGTGGTGGTCGCGCAAGCGCCTGGCGAATCTCGCTCATATCGAAGGGCTGGAGTATCTGCAGCAGGCCCAGCGTGAAGGCAAGGGCGTGATCCTGATGGCGCTGCACTTCACGACGCTGGAAATCGGCGCGGCGTTGCTCGGTCAGCAGCACACCATCGATGGCATGTACCGCGAGCACAAGAATCCGCTGTTCGACTACATCCAGCGCCAGGGCCGCGAGCGGCACAACCTCGATTCGCTGGCGGTGGAACGCGAAGACGTGCGCGGCATGCTCAAACTGCTGCGCTCGGGCCGCGCAATCTGGTACGCACCGGATCAGGACTACGGCGCCAAGCAAAGCATTTTCGTGCCGCTGTTCGGCATTCAGGCTGCGACCGTCACCGCCACGAGCAAGTTTGCGCGGCTGGGCAAGGCGCTGGTGGTGCCGTTCACCCAGGAGCGTCTGGCGGACGGCAGCGGTTATCGCCTGGTGATCCATGCACCGCTCGAAGGCTTCCCCGGCGAAACCGAAGAAGAGGACTGCCTGCGCATCAACCAATGGATCGAAAGCGTTCTGCGCGAGCATCCCGAGCAATACCTGTGGGCTCACCGCCGCTTCAAGAGCCGTCCACCGGGCGAGGCGAAGCTGTACGCCAAACGTCGTTGAGTCCCGATACCCTGTAGGAGCGAGCTTGCTCGCGATGGTAGCCAACGATAACGCGGGGCACCTGACACCCCGCGGCGTTTTCACAACCATCGTCGGAACGCCGCCCGGAGCAAGCTCGCTCCTACAAGGGAATAGGTCGAAACAACGAAATCCCATCAAGCACCATGGAGAGTTGCGTATGAGTCCAGGCGAACCGGTTACAGGGCTGATTCTTTCCGGTGGCGGGGCTCGGGCGGCCTATCAGGTCGGGGTGCTGGCGGCGATTGCCGAATTGCTGCCGCCGGGGGCACGCAACCCGTTTCCGGTGATCGTCGGCACCTCGGCGGGCGCGATCAACGCTGTCAGCCTCGCCAGCGGGGCAATGGATTTTCGTAACGCCATCGAACGCCTGACGGCCTTCTGGCAGGGCTTTCGCAGTCATCTGGTGTTGCGCAGCGACTGGCCCGGGGTGATCCGCCAGGCCAGCCGCTTTGTCAGCCACAGTTTGCTCGGCATCGGTAGGCACATGCCGGTGGCGCTGCTCAACAGTTCTCCGCTGCGGGACTTGCTCAACGACAAGCTGCATATGGGCGGCATCGCCGAAGCGATCGCACAGCAACAATTGCATGCGGTGGCGGTCACCGCGTTCGGCTATGAGTCCGGCCAGGCAGTCACCTTCTATCAGGGCGGCGGCAAGATCGATGCCTGGTTGCGCCATCGACGCATCGGCGTTCCCACCCAACTGTCGGTTGAACACCTGCTCGCCAGTTCGGCGATTCCGCTGCTGTTCGCCCCGGTGAAAATCGGCGAAGAGTATTTCGGTGATGGCGCGGTGCGTCAGTCGGCGCCGATCAGTCCGGCGCTGCATCTGGGCGCCAGTCGGGTGCTGGTGGTGGGCGTCAGCGGCAACCCCCGTGGATTCGACCCGCAACAACCCTTGCAGCGCAGCTACACCGGTCAGCAGCCGACCCTGGCGCAGATCGGCGGGCACATGCTCAACAGTACGTTCATTGATAGCCTGGAAAGCGACATCGAGTTATTGCAGCGCCTGAACCAGTTCAGTCACCTGATGCCCGACGGTACACCCATCCGCGCTTTGGGCGTGGCGCCGGTGGACGTGCTGGTGATTTCACCGAGCCAGCCGATCGATGAGATTGCCGCGCGCCATCGTCAGGAATTGCCGGCGGCGTTGCGCCTGTTTTTGCGCGGGCCGGGTGCGACCAAGACCAGCGGGGCTGGGGTTTTGAGTTACCTGCTGTTCGAGGCGGGGTATTGCAGCGAATTGATTGAACTGGGGCGGCGGGATGCGTTGGCCAAGCGGGGGGAGTTGTGCCGGTTTCTGGGGTTGATGTAGGAGCGAGCAAGCTCGCGATGGACGTTAACGATGACGCTGGGAGCCTGACACCCCGTGGCGCTCTCTAGTCCATCGCGAGCAAGCTCGCTCCTACAAATCAGAAGTGAACCTTGACCAGGAAGCTGGTCACGCTCTGATCGGTCTTGAAGCCCTGGCTGTCTTCGATACCGTACTTGTTTTTCCAGTAGTCATACTCGACACCGACGTACAACTGCTTGGCACCCAGGTTCAGCGCCTTGCCCAGGTCATATTTGACCTGCGGGTTGAAGTGCAGGTTGGCGTGATATTCGCCTTTTTTGTTCACGTCGTTGTCGACGACCCAGTCCATGAAGCCGTCGATCAGCACGTCCGAGCCACCCACCGGGATGGTGTAGGACCAGACCGGAGTGACCTGCCAGATGTTGTCGCCCGGGCGGTCGCCTTCGGTGTGGCGGTTGTAGAAGTTCAACTGGAAGTAGTCGAAGCCCGGGATGGCCAGGTCGAAACCAGGGCCGATCAGGTAGGACTCGGTATCGTCTTCACCGAACTCGTAGGTCATGGCCAGCAGGACGTCCTTGATCGGGCCGAACTCGAACTTCTGGTCGAAGATCTTGTTGAACGACAGGCGCGGGCTGAGTTCGCCGTAGTGGCTGTTCTTGCCCGCGAAGGCGTCTTCCTTGCCGTTGTAGAAGATTTTGTCGATGAAGAAGAAGTTGTCGCCGTATTTCCAACCATCGGCGTGTTCAAAGGTCACCGTCTGCTGAATGCGCGGGTTGACCTGGAAGTCCTTTCCGTAAAGGTAGGACAGGCTGTTGTTCTGCCATTGCAGCAAGTCGCCGGCCATGGCCTGACCCCCCGCCAGCAATGATCCCGCCAGCATCAGGCTAGTGCACGTACGTTTCATTCGGTTGCTCCCAAAAAGTAGGTGGTTCCACGTTATTTTTTTAAAGTCGGCGCTCTGGTGTGGCGCCTGTTTCTGTATCGGTAAAAAATCATCCATTCGGTCAGCTTTAGTGCTGTTAGCAAGAGCTGAGCCAAGGCTTTCAAAAAGCAAAAAAACTCCCGTTCGGCGGCTCAAGAGCGGTCGATTGAGAGGGGTTTTGGAGTGCCTTGGTGCCTGCCAGAGCCGGGATAAGTTGGCCTGATGGTCAGGTTTTACATCCGGGCTTTTTTTTAAACCGGATTCGGGCGGCCGCGGAGAATACTGACTCCTCGGCCAGGTCTCAAGTGCTCCGCAACGGCGCACCGACGACAGGTTTGGGGCACGGTTGCGGGGCAGCATTAGAAGTGCACCTTTACCAGCAGGCTGGCAGTGTTTTCATTGGTGTTGAAACGGGAGCTGTCCTGGACGCCGTATTTGTCTTTCCAGTAGCTGTATTCGGTGCCGACATACACCTGTTTCTCGCGCCAGCCCAAGGCTTTGCCCAGGTCGTATTTGATCTGTGGGTTGAAGTGCAGGTTGGCGTGGTAGGTGCCGCGGGCGTTCTGGTCGTTATCCACCACCCAGTCGATGTAACCGTCGATCAACAGGTTCGAGTTGCCCAGTGGCAGGGTGTAGGACCAGGCCGGGCTGATTTGCCAGACATCATCGCCAGGGCGTGAGCCTTCGGTCTGGCGGTAATAGAAGTTCAGGGTGAAAAAGTTGAAGCCCGGTACCGCGAGGTCGAAACCGGGGCCGATCAGGTAGGCTTCGGTGTCGTCTTCGCCGTTCTCGTAGGTCATGGCCAGCAGCACGTCCTTGACCGGGCCGAACTCGAAACGGCGGTCGAGGATCTTGCCGAAGGAGAGGCGTGGGCTGAACTCTCCGTAGTAGGCGTGAGCACCTTTGTTCCGGTCTTTCTCGCCGTTGTAGTAAGTGCTGTCGATGAACATGAAGTTGTCGCCGTACTTCCAGCGGTCGGCGTGTTCGAAGGTTATCGTCTGCTGGATCGGCGGGTTGATCGCGAAGTTCTTGCCGTACAGGTAGCTCAGGCTGTTGGTCTGCCACAGCAGTAGATCGCCGGCCATGGCCTGACTCGCGACCAGCAGGCCAGCACCCAACAGCAAGTTGGTTTGTGTCCGAATCATCTGTTGCTCCCTCTTGTTTTTATTTTTGAGGCGCAGGCAGCCGCGACCCTTGTAGGAGCGAGCTTGCTCCGGGCGGCGTTCCGACGATGGTCGCTAACGATTACGCGTGTTATCTGGATAAACGCGGTGCCTTTTCGTCCATCGCGAGCAAGCTCGCTCCTACAGGGTTCGTGTTTCTGGTGTTAATGCGTGTGAGCGTGGCAGTCGTTGATGGCCGCGCGTTCGGCGCCACCAAGGATGTTGAACAGCAGGTTCAGCGTCAGCGCGCTGAGGGTGGCCATGGCGATGCCGCTGTGGGTGATCGGGCTCATCCACACGGGCAGGTGGGCGAAAAACTCCGGGCGGACAACCGGAATCAGACCCATGCCGATGCTCACCGCCACCAGCAACTGGTTGCGACGGTCACCGATGTCGGCTTCCTGGAGAATCTTGATCCCGGTGGCGGCGACCATGCCGAACATCGCAATCGCCGCACCACCGAGCACCGCCGGTGGAATCGAAGCTACCAGGAACGCGGCTTTGGGCAGCAGGCTCAGCACGATCAGCAACCCGCCGGCAACGATGGTCACCGAGCGGCAACGCACGCCGGTCATCTGTACCAGGCCGATGTTCTGGGCGAAGGAGGAGTGGGTGAAGGTGTTAAAGAACCCGGCGAAAAACGAAGCGCCGGCATCGCACAGCAAGCCGCGACGCAGCATCCGTGGGCAGACTTCCTGGCCGGTGATTTTGCCCAGCGCAAGAAACATCCCAGTGGACTCGACGAAAATGATCACCACCACCAGGCACATGGACAGGATCGGTGCGAGTTCGAATTTCGGCATGCCGAAGTGCAGCGGCGTGACGAATTGCAGCCATGGCGCCTGAGCCATGCCACTGAGGTCGACCATGCCGAGCAGGCCGCAGAGTACATAGCCCAGGCACATGCCGATCAGTACGGAAATATTGACCCAGAAGCCGCGCATGAAGCGATGTACCAGCAAGATGGTGCCCAGTACCAGTGCGGCGATGGTCAGGTAAATCGGTGAACCGAATTGAGCGGCGCTGGCACCGCCGCCGGCCCAGTTCACGGCCACGGGGAACAGCGACAAACCGATCGAGGTGATGACCGTACCGGTCACCAGTGGCGGGAAGAAGCGCACGACCTTGGACATGAACGGGGCGATGAGCATGCCGAAGAACCCGGCGGCGATGGTCGCGCCGAAGATCCCTTGCAGGCCGATACCGGGCATACCGGCCATGGCGACCATGCTGCCGACGGCGGCGAAACTGGCGCCCATCATCACCGGCATGCGAATGCCCATGGGGCCGATGCCGAGGGACTGGACGATGGTGGCAATACCCGCCACCAGCAGGTCGGCGTTGATCAGGAAGGCGATTTCTTCACGACTCAGGCCAGCGGCCTGTCCGATGATCAGCGGTACCGCGATGGCACCACCGTACATCAGCAGAACATGTTGCAAACCGACCAGGATCAGTTGCAAGAGGGGCAAACGCTGAATGGCGGGTGCGTCGGGGATGCGCGCTGTGGATAGCTCGGACATGCAACACCTCGGATCTTTTTATTCTTGTGATTTACAGCTGCAGTGCTGCTGGCAGCTGTATTCGAATCAGGTGGGCCGCTTTGCGGCCATTCACAGGCAAGCCCGCTCCCACACAGGCAGTGCAAAACCTGTGGGAGCGAGCTTGCTCGCGATGCTTTTGTTGCTTAGTTGGTCTGCGCTCCCTGCACAATCCAGGCACCGATCAGGTCACGTTCCTGCTGGGTCATCTGGGTGATGTTGCCCAGTGGCATGATCTGGCTGGTGACGGCTTGCGCCTGAATCCGCGGTGCGTTCTGGCGGATCTGCTCGGGGGTGTCGAACATCACACCGGCAGGGGCTGCACTGAACAGCGGGCTGGTCGGCTTGGCCGAGTGGCAAACCGCGCAACGTTCCTGAATCACGCTGTGCACTTTGTCAAAGCCAGGGCCGGCGTTGGACGCTTGCGCCGGTGCGGCGGCTGGCGTTTCTGCAGGTTTGGCTTCAGCCGGTTTCAAACCACCGCCCACTGCTGTTTCCGGCAGCGGTTGGTACTCGATCCTGGCGGGTGCCTTGGCCACTTCCGGGCTGTTCAACGGCGCAGGGCCGGTGACGTAAGCCAGGCTGATCATGCCGACGGCTGCTACTGGAAGAGTCCAGGCAAACTTGTGGCTGTCGTGACGGGTGTTGAAGTAGTGACGCACCAACACCGCCAGTACCGCGATCCCGGCCAGGATCAACCAGTTGTACTGGCTGCCGTAGGTGCTCGGGAAGTGGTTGCTGATCATGATGAACAGCACCGGCAAGGTGAAGTAGTTGTTGTGACGCGAACGCAGCAGGCCTTTGGCCGGCAGCGCCGGATCCGGCGTGCGGTTCTCGGCAATCGCCGCTACCAGTGCGCGTTGCGCCGGCATGATGATGCGGAACACGTTGCCGACCATGATGGTGCCGATGATCGCGCCGACGTGCAGGTACGCACCCCGACCGCTGAACACTTTGCTGAAGCCGTAGGCCGCGCCGATGATCAGGACGAACAGGATGAAACCTAGCAGGGCAGGGCGTTTGCCCAGGGCCGAGTCGCACAGGAAGGAGTAGATGAACCAGCCGATGAACAGCGAACCGAGACCGATGGCCACGCCTTCAGGACCGCTCAGGGAGCTGCCCGGCGCCAGCAGGTAGAGCGTCGGGTTGGAGTAGAACACCACGCACAGCAGCGCGATACCCGACATCCAGGTGAAGTAGGCTTCCCATTTGAACCAGTGCAGGTTGTCCGGCATGGTCGGTGGAGCCAGTTTGTATTTTTCCAGGTGGTAGATACCGCCACCGTGGATTGCCCACAAATCGCCAGCCAGACCGCTTTTCGGGTTGACCCGGTTGAGGTTGTTTTCCAGCCATACGAAATAGAACGACGCACCGATCCAGGCCACGCCAGTAATCATGTGAACCCAGCGCACGCTCAGGTTCAGCCATTCCAACAGATGTGCTTCCACAGTCTTTACCTCTCGCCTGTCACTCTGTTGTCGAGTGATCAGACCTTCTCTTATTGGTGGGGGGCGAGGATCAAACGCTCATCCTCTTTGAAAAAATGCTCATCGCAGTTATTGCCTGTGCCACTGCGATCAACCACCAGGAAGTCATCCCGCTTTTCGATCGTCAGCACCGGGTGGTGCCAGACGCCGCGATGGTAATTAATGCCCTGCCTGCCGTTGGTGACGAAGGCGCGGACCAAGCCTGATACAGGTTCATCGCCAAGTGGCGCGACCACGATCAGAAAGGGGTTGCCGAGCAGCGGAATAAAAGCCTGGCTGCCCAGCGGATGGCGCTCCAGCATGCTGACGGTCAGCGGCATGTCCTGCGCGTCGGCGCGGAAGATGCTGATGATCGCGTTGTCCTCAGGCTTTGCGGTTTCCACCGTGGCCAGTTTATGGAAGCGCATGGTCGAACCGTTGTTGATCATGAAGTGATCGCTGCCGTCGGTTTCGATCACGTCACCGAAAGGGGCGAAGGCTTCTTTGGTCAGCGGTTCAATCGTCAGTGTGCGCATGCTGTTCTTCTTAATCTGTTTTGATGTTGATGATTCTTTGTAGGAGCAGCCGGTCGACGTTCGATTGCTCGCGATGGTCGTCAACGATAACGCGTGCATCCAGGATGAACGCGGTGTCCTTGAGTTTTTCGCGAGCAAGCTCGCTCCTACAGGCTCAGCATTACTTCGCGACCTTGCCCAGTACACGCAGGCGGCTCACACCACCATCCGGGAACACGTTCAGGCGGATGTGGGTG
The DNA here is from genome assembly GCF_057837725.1 of Pseudomonas sp. GL_091. Lineage (NCBI taxonomy): Bacteria > Pseudomonadati > Pseudomonadota > Gammaproteobacteria > Pseudomonadales > Pseudomonadaceae > Pseudomonas > Pseudomonas sp. GL_091. The sequence goes on from NZ_CM174451.1 coordinate 1,871,576, forward strand.
ATCGGGCCCAGTGCCTTGATCTGCTCAGCGAAGGTGTGTTCGGCGTGCATTTCCAGCTTCTGTGCCGGCAGCAGTTCGCGCCAGAACAGCGACTGGGTTTCGATCTGGCTGTCGGTACCGCCCTTCACGAACGCGCCCTGGATCGAGCAGGTGTCCGGGTAGTTGCCTTTGAAGTGCAGGGTGTCGACGATGACTTTCTCGACTTCGCCGGCATGGCCCAGCGCGACGATGACCCAGTCATTGCCCGGGGTACGACGACGCGCGGTTTCCCAGCCGTCGCCCATGTTGATGCCACGGCCCGGGTTGAGGATGTTGCTCATGCGACCGAAGTGTTCGTCGGAGCAGGCGAGGGCGCGACCACCGTTGAGGGCAGAGGCCAGGTCGACTTGCTCGTTGTCGCCGGTAGCCGACCAGTCACGGAACGGCACGCCGTACACGCGCAGACGGGCCACGCCGCCATCCGGGTAGATGTTGAAGCGCAGGTGGCTGAAGGCCTGGTCGTTGCTGATTTCGTGGTAGTGGTGGCTGTTGCCTTGCAGCTCGACGGCGGACAGCACTTCAACCCACTGGGTGTTTTCGTTCGGCTCGCCTTCGGCCAGGAAGCAGGCTTCCAGGGACGCCGACGGCGGGAAGTTGCCGGTGAAGAATGAAGTGTCGATGTCGACGCCCTTGATCGAACCCGGCACGCCCAGGCGGATCACGGCGCTGTCGAAGCCTTCGAAGCGCTTGCGGCGCGATTCCCAGCCGTCCATCCACTTGCCGTTGTCATCGAACACGCCCTCCTTCCATACGGCCGGGGTCGGTTGGAACAGACGATTGGCGTCTGCGAACCAGTCATCGGTGACCGAGATGATTTTGGTGCCCAGGCGGGCATCGGCCAGGTTGACGAACTTCTCGAAAGGTACGGCGTAAGCTTTCATTCTTCTTGTCTGCCTTTAAATAAGTGGCTTGGGATGCTTGCGAGGCCCTTGGCGGTTTCGGCGTTCTTGAATCCGCACAGGCCAGGCTTGCTATAGGGTCAGTAATCGGAACAGGGCGATCTTGTTGATCTCCGCCAGCGCGCATTTGAATTCGGTGTCTACCGGGTTGTGGATGCGCGTTTCGAACGCTGCGAGGATCTGATGCCGGTTGCTGCCTTTTACCGCCATGATGAAGGGAAACTTGAACTTGGCCTTGTAGGCGTCGTTCAGCTCGGTGAAGCGCTGGAACTCTTCGGCCGTGCATTGGTGAATACCGGCGCCAGCCTGTTCATTGGTGCTGGCTTCGGTCAACTGGCCCTGGACGGCGGCTTTGCCGGCCAGGTCCGGGTGAGCGTTGATCAGTTCAAGCTGGCTTGCGTGATCGGCGCTCAACAGGATGTCGCTCATGCGCTGGTGCAGGGTTGCGATCTCGTCGATCGAAGCGTCCTGGCCCAGGTCGAAGGCCTTTTCGGCCACCCATGGCGAATGTTCGTAGATGTCGGCGAAAGTGGCGACGAAGGCGTCGCGGCTCAGGCTCGAAGGTTTGATGGTTTGAAAGGTGCTCATTTGGCAGCCCCTGTGTACGGGTGGGTTTCTTGCCAGTGACGCGCGATGTCGACGCGACGGCTGAACCACACCTGTTCATGACTTTTAGCGTATTCGATAAAGCGCTTGAGCGAAGCCAGACGCGCCGGACGGCCGATCAGGCGGCAGTGCAGGCCGATCGACAGCATTTTCGGTGCCTCGGCGCCTTCGGCGTAGAGCACATCGAACGCATCCTTGAGGTATTCGAAGAAATCGTCGCCCTTGTTGAAGCCCTGGACCTGGGTGAAACGCATGTCGTTGGTGTCCAGGGTGTACGGGATCACCAGGTGCGGCTTGCCGGTCGGGTTGTTCGGTTCCCAGTAGGGCAGGTCGTCGTCGTAGGTGTCGCAGTCGTAGAGGAAACCACCTTCCTCCATCACCAGGCGACGGGTGTTCGGGCCGGTGCGGCCGGTGTACCAGCCCAGTGGGCGAATGCCTGTGATTTCGGTGAGGATGCGGATCGCTTCGAGCATGTGCTCGCGTTCCTGGGCTTCGTCCATGTACTGGTAGTCGATCCAGCGATAGCCATGGCTGCAGATCTCGTGGCCGGCATCGACCATGGCGCGGATCACGTCCGGGTGACGCTGGGCGGCCATGGCCACGGCGAAGATGGTCAGGGGAATGTCGAATTCCTTGAACAACTTCAAGATCCGCCACACGCCGGCACGGCTGCCATACTCGTAAAGGGATTCCATGCTCATGTTGCGCGCGCCTTGCAGCGGCTGGGCAGAAACCATTTCCGAGAGGAAGGCTTCGGATTCTTTGTCGCCGTGCAGGATGTTGCGCTCGCCGCCTTCTTCGTAATTGAGTACGAACGACAGGGCAATACGGGCATTGCCCGGCCAGTGGGGGTGAGGAGGGTTACTGCCGTAACCGACCAGGTCGCGTGGGTAGTCAGCGCTCACTGCAGGCTTCCTTCTTGTTCGATGATGACGGTTGGTGTGACGCAGCTGAAGATTGGTTGGCAGGCTGGCGTCACAGCGATGGGCTGATTGTATACAACTTTATATTCACTTTGTAAGCCTGAATTTTCGCATTTTTCACCGACCGTCATCTTTTACTGCTATTGGCGTGAGCCTGCAAGAAATCTGCCTGACTGGTCAATTATTGATTGAAGGGTTCATAGGCTATGCGGTTTGGCGGGAAATCGACGGCAAATATGCAGATGGCGGGGGTCATGGGAAAAATGTCGTTTTTATTGTGTACAATTTTTTTGAAAAGTGTCTTAATCAGTCGCTCGCCGCAGCTTTTCGTGCTCCGAATCGGTGCGGTCTCCTTTTCAACTGACTTCGGGAGGCGCGAAGTCTGACTGCTCCACGCAGGCAGGCGCGCAGAATCAATGGGACGTTTGACTACACACGTTTTGGACGCAGCACACGGTTGCCCGGGCAGCTCGATCAAGGTCGAGTTGTACCGCGTTGAAGGATCGCACCTGGAATTGGTCGCCAGCGCGATAACCAACAGCGATGGCCGTGTCGATGCACCGCTGCTACAAGGTGATGACTACCGCACCGGGGTCTATCAGGTTCAGTTTCATGCCGGCGACTACTACCGCGCCCGTGGCGTCAAGCTGCCGGAACCTGCCTTCCTGGATGTCGTGGTGCTGCGATTTGGCATCTCTGCCGAGCAGGATCACTACCATGTGCCGTTGTTGATTTCGCCTTACAGCTACTCCACCTATCGCGGCAGCTGATCCCCCAGGCAGCAGCTGCACCCTGGAAGCGACTGCGCATATAGCTTCTTTGGTCTTTCGCCCGCTCACACTGCGGGCTTTTTTTCGTCTTCTGTAGGAGCAGCCGGTCGACGCTCGATTGCTCGCGATGGAGGTCCAGACAGCGCGATAATTCATACTGCACGCGTTATCGTTGACGTCCATCGCGAGCAAGCTCGCTCCTACAGCTGTTAACGGCTCAGCAGGGACGCTGCACCCGCACCACCAAACAACCCCGCACTGATCCGGTTAAACCAGCTCTGGCCCTTGCCGCTGCGCAGATACCGCGCCGCACCATGGGCGCCGAGGCCGTAGGCCAATTTGCACAGCAGATCCAGCATGGTCCAGGTCGCAATCATCACCAGCAGTTGTGGCAGGAACGGCTGTTCGGCACTCAGGAACTGCGGCAGGAAAGCGGCGAAGAACAGGATGTCTTTCGGGTTGCTCGCGCCCAGCATGAACGCACGCCCGAACAGCGCACGAAAGCGTGGCACAGGCGCAGCCTGTGGCACTTCAGCGCCGTGGGAAGGCAGGCGCGACTGCTGCCAGCTCTGCCAGGCGAGGTAGAACAGGTAAAGGGCGCCAAGAATCTTCAGAGCACTGAACAGCTGTTCCGACGCCAGCAGCAACGCACCCAAGCCCAGCGCCGAAGCACTCAGCAGACAGATCGACGCCGACACGCCGCCAAGAAAGGCCGGGTAAGAGCGGCGCAGGCCGTAATTCAGACTGTTGCTGATCATCAGCAACGACAGCGGCCCCGGGATCAGGATCACTATCAGCGCAGCGCCGCTGAACAGCAGCCAGGTTTCCAGACTCATCACTTTCCTCCATTTGTACAAAAGCCCCACCCGACGGGGTGAGGCTGTTTGCTGTGGCGCGCTTGGTCCGGGCAGCGCTCCGACTATGGATTCAACCCGGTAAGTACGCGTTATCGTTAACGACCTTCGCGAGCGAGCTCGCTCCTACAAGAAGATGAACTTGGCGATGAAGATCGCGCAGAGCACCCACAGGCTTACGGAAATTTCCTGGTACTTGCCGGTGCCGGCCTTCAGCGCCACGTAGGTGATGAAGCCCAGCGCGATACCGTCGGCGACCGAGAAGGTCAGCGGCATCATGATTGCGGTAACGATCGCCGGAATGCTGTCGGTCGCTTCGTCCCATTCGATGTGGGCCATGCCGCCCATCATCAACATCGCTACATAAATCAGTGCACCTGCGGTTGCATAGGCAGGAATCATCCCGGCCAGTGGTGCGAAGAACATGGCTGCAATAAATAGCACACCTACGGTCACTGCGGTAAGACCAGTCCGACCACCTGCCGCGACACCGGCAGCACTTTCCACGTAGCTGGTGACCGGCGGAACGCCGACTACCGCACCGAACACGCTGGAAGCACTGTCGGCTTTCATTGCGCGGGAGAGGTTTTCAATCTTGCCGTCAGCGCCCACCAGGTTGGCGCGCTGGGCAACACCCATCAAGGTACCGGCGGTGTCGAACATGTGTACGAAGAGGAACGCCAGGACCACGCTGATCATGCTGACGTTGAACACGCCGGCGACGTTCATGGCCATGAAGGTAGGGGCGAGGCTCGGTGGAGCCGACATGATGCCCTCGTAGTGCACCAGGCCCAGACCCCAGCCAGCGAGGGTCACGGTGATGATGCTGATGAGGATCGCGCCGAACACCTTGTGATAGCTGAGGATGGCGATCATCAGGAAGCACACGGCGGCGAGCAGCGGGCCGGGTTCGCGCAGGGAACCGAGCTTGATCAGCGTGGCCGGGCTATCGACGACGATACCCGCGGTTTTCAGGCCGATCAGCCCCAGGAACAGACCCACGCCGGCGCCCATGGCGAAGCGCAGGCTGACCGGGATGCTGTTGAGCAGCCATTCGCGGATCCGCGAAAAGGTCAGGATCATGAACAACACACCGGACACAAACACCGCGCCGAGGGCGGTTTCCCAGTTGTAGCCCATGGTGCCGACCACGGTGTAGGTGAAGAAGGCGTTCAGCCCCATGCCCGGTGCCAGGCCGACTGGCCAGTTGGCGTACAGGCCCATCAACAGGCAACCGAGTGCCGCGGCGATGCAGGTGGCGACGAACGCCGCACCGTGATCGATCCCGGCGTCGGCCATGATGTTGGGGTTGACGAAAATGATGTAAGCCATGGTGATGAAGGTTGTCAGACCGGCAATCAGCTCGGTCTTCACCGTGGTGCCGTGCAAGCTGAGTTTGAACAGACGCTCCAGCAAGCCATTGCGTAATGGCGGCGAGAGATCCAGCGTCGATGCTTCGGATTTGCGGCTTTCCACAGCGAATACTCCTCAAGAGTTTTATTGTTATTTCCAGGGCCGGACCCATGAGGGTGGCAGCGGCCCTTTGAGGCACTTGCGAATTTGTTGACCGCTTGGTCAGGAACTCGCACGAAGTGGATTATGCTTTTGTATACAAATAAAGCAAATAATGTTTTTGATTTTGTAGACGAAAAGTTTGGCGATAGGGATATATCGACGGTTCCGACGCCTTCGCGAGCAGGCTCGCTCCCACATGAAAATGCGCTCAACTGTGGGAGCGAGCCTGCTCGCGAAGGGGGCTGATCAGCCAATGCACGTTCATCAGGCAAACTCTCATTCAGCCTGCGAATGACTTTTCCCCAGTGCCAGATTCACCGCCAGCCACCCATTCACCGCCGTCTCCCCAGCCTCGGCAAACACCCGCTCCAGCAATTTCACCTGCTCGCGCCGCAGCGCCTGTTCAAACCGCGCACCTTCGGCGGTCAACTCCAGCAGGCGCTTGCGCTTGTCGGTTTCGGACGCAACGCTCTCGACCAGATGCATCTCCAACAATTGCCGCAACGGCATGTTCAGCGCCTGCTTGCTCACACCGAGCAACGCCAACAGCTCCTTCACGCTCTGGTTCGGATAGCGGGCGATGAAAAACACGATGCGCTGATGCACCCGGCTCAGGCCGCGACGTTCGAGCATTTCATCGGCCTTGGCGGTGAAGGCCTGGTAGCCGAAGAAAAACGCTTCCATGGCCTGCTGCTGGGAAAGCGGGTTTTTAAGGTCAAGCATATTGACGTATCCGTTCGGGGAGGCGTAATTTCGGTCAACAAGTTTGACTCATTTTTCACATGCCTCGCTACCGGTGATCCCCATGGCTTTTTCCGAACGTGTCTCACGCCTTAAAAGTTCTTTGATCCGTGAAATCCTCGCCGCGGCCCAGCGTCCGCAGGTGATGTCGTTTGCCGGAGGTCTGCCGGCCGAAGCGATGCTGCCAAAAGTCGATTGGGCCGAGATGCCGGTTTCCATGGGCCAATACGGCATGAGCGAAGGCGAACCGACACTGCGCGAAGCGCTGGCTGCCGAGGCGCGAGCGTTGGGAGTGACCTGCGAGGCGAGCCAGGTGCTGGTGGTCAGCGGCTCACAGCAGACCCTCGACCTGGCGGCCAAGCTGTACATCGACAAGGGCACCGAAATCCTGCTCGAAGCGCCGACTTATCTGGCGGCGTTGCAGATTTTCCAGCTGTTCGGCGCCGATTGCCTGACCGTGCCGCTGGAGGCCGACGGCCCGAACCTGGCGCAATTGCGCTCGCGTCTGGAACAACACCGCCCGGCTTTCATCTACCTGATCCCGACTTTCCAGAACCCATCGGCCGTGCGGTACAGCGAAGGCAAGCGCGATGCGGTGGCAGCGTTGCTCGATGAATTTGGCGTGACGCTGATTGAAGACGAGCCTTACCGCGAGCTGACCTTTGACGGTGGCAGCGCCACGCCGATTGTCAGTCGCTTGAAGAAGGCCAGCTGGATCTACACTGGCACCGTGTCGAAAACCCTGTTGCCGGGTTTGCGTGTCGGCTACCTGATCGCCAGCCCGGACCTGTTTCCACATCTGTTGAAACTCAAGCAGTCGGCGGATTTGCACACCAATCGGGTCGGCCAGTGGCAGGCGCTGCAATGGATCGGCACCGAGAAATATCAGCAACACCGTAGTGAGTTGCGCGACTTTTATCGGGGGCGTCGGGATGCGTTTCAGGCTGCGCTGGAAACTCACTTCTCGGATCTGGCGGACTGGAACGTGCCGCAGGGCGGGCTGTTTTTCTGGATGAAACTCAAGCAGCCGCAAGACACCCGCACCTTGCTCAATGCCGCGCTAGCCAACGACGTGGCGTTCATGCCAGGGGAACCGTTCTTCCCCGAGCCGGATAACCATCCGGGGTATCTGCGGTTGAACTTCAGCCACATTGATCCGGCGCGACTGGATGAAGGCCTCAAGCGATTGGCGGCGGTGGTGCGACAGGCGCAGGCGGCGCAAGCGGCCTGAAAACAAATAAACCGGCGCAAGGGCCGGTTTATTTTTGCCTGGAGATTTGTGGTGACAGTAGTGGCCTCATCGCGAGCAAGCTCGCTCCCACAGGTTTTGGGAGCGCCACAAATCCACTGTGGGAGCGAGCTTGCTCGCGATGGCGTCAGTCAAAACACCACAGACAAATCAGGCCGCCGCGAAACGCTTGTCCAGATAATCAATGATCACCTTGGACTCATACATCCAGGTGGTCTCACCATTCTCTTCAATGCGCAGGCACGGCACCTTGATCTTGCCGCCTTGTTCCAGCAGGGCCTGGCGGTCCTCTTCGTTGTTCTTGGCATCACGCAGTGCCACCGGCACATTCAGGCGACGCAGGGTGCGGCGGGTTTTCACGCAGAACGGGCAGGCGTGGAATTGATACAGGGTCAGACCCTTGGCGGCGGATTCGACTTGAGCCTGAGCAGCGGCGGGGCGCTTTTTCTTGTTTGGGCGAGTGATAAAGTCGATGAAGATGATCAGTTGGCCAAGGCCGACACGAAGCGCTTTTACGAACACGTTGAAAGCCTCACGGTGTGAATAAAGAAAGGCGCGCAGCTTACCTGATTTTTCTCGGGCGAAAAAAAACCGGCGATGAATGCCGGTTTTCTTCGTGCCGCGAATTACTTGATGAGGCTGAGGAATTCGCTGCGGGTCGCGGCGTTCTCGCGGAACTCACCGAGCATCACCGAGGTGATCATCGACGAATTCTGCTTTTCCACACCGCGCATCATCATGCACATGTGCTTGGCCTCGATCACCACCGCAACGCCCAGGGCGCCGGTGACCTGCTGGACCGCATCGGCGATCTGGCGGCTGAGGTTTTCCTGGATCTGCAGGCGGCGGGCGTACATGTCGACGATTCGCGCGACCTTCGACAGGCCCAAAACCTTGCCGCTCGGGATGTAGGCAACATGCGCCTTGCCGATGAACGGCAGCAGGTGGTGTTCGCACAACGAGTACAACTCGATGTCCTTGACCAGCACCATTTCGCTGTTGTCGGAGCTGAACAGGGCACCGTTGGTGACCTCTTCCAGTGTCTGTTCATAGCCGCGGCAGAGGTACTGCATGGCTTTGGCGGCACGTTTTGGCGTGTCGAGCAGGCCTTCGCGGGAAACGTCCTCGCCGAGCTGGCCGAGGATCGCCGTGTAATTCTGTTCCAGGGACATGAAACTACCTGTGGTATTTTACGCAAAGGGCAAGGGTACGGTGACGGACACGACGCTGCAAGCGCGGCGCGTCAGCTTTACTCGTCGCGACCTTCCATCATGGTGCGTTTGAGCATCACATAAACCGCGCCGGCACCACCATGTTTCGCCTGGCACGAAGTGAAGCCGAGTACCTGTGGATGCTGGCGCAGCCAGGTGTTGACGTGACTTTTGATCATCGGCCGCTTGCCGTCCAGGCGCACGGCCTTGCCATGGGTGACGCGCACGCAGCGGATTTCGAATTTGGTGGCTTCAGCCAAAAATGCCCAGAGGGTTTCCCGGGCCTTTTCCACGCTCATGCCGTGCAGGTCGAGGCTGCCTTCGAACGGAATCTGTCCGATCTTGAGCTTGCGCATCTGGCTTTCCTGCACGCCATCGCGGGCCCACATCAGCTCGTCTTCAGGGCCGACGTCGATGACGAACTGATCGGACAGCCCGTCGACGGTGGTGGATTCGGTGCGCACGGTGGCCGCTTGACGCAGCTTGGCAATCTGCGTGCGGTCAGCCTTGGGTTTGCCGGTTTCGGCGCGATCATGCTTGATCGGCTTGACGCCTTGGATCGCGCTTTTGAACAGGGAAAAATCGTCGTCTTGCATGTCAGCCTCCGCGAAGGGCGGCCAGTTTACCCAACTCGAAGCGAATCGGGCGCGACAAAACGCGCGCGACGCTTGGCTCAGTCGTGTTTTTTCATCAGGTGCGGGGACATGGCCAGTTCCTGCGACTGCCGCGAGCGACGACGGCAACGGCGCCATAGCCAGACACCGAGGTACAGCACGAACAGGCCGATGGCCAGGATCACGGCGGCACCGGTGCGGCTGGTGTTCAATTCACCCAGGGCGGGTGCGTGGCCGAGCAGGCTGGCGGCACCGGCCATGGCGAGCAACACGCCGCACATAGCCAGCAACGCCGCGAACGTCGCGCCGATTCGAAAACGCCAGTTGCTTTGGCCTTTTGGCCGCAAGCGGCGAGCGTCAAAACCATCGGATAACTTCATTCCGACCTTCCTCAATGGGTATCGGCCCTTCGACCGGGAGTTGACCGGGATGTTCCTGAGGCTAAGACAATTACGGCTAATGAGAGGCTTTTGCGGATGAGCGGCGTATCAGGCCGCTCATTGAGCGTCGATCAGATCAGTTCACGGGTCAGCGCGAGGGTGGCGAAGTTGTCGCCCATGATCGCCATTTCCGTCTGATGAACGTGTGCGGCACTGAGCACGCCGCCCTTGTAAGGCAGGTCACGGGTGGCGCAGGCGTCTTCCACCAGGGTGCAGCGGAAGCCCAGGTTCTTGGCGGCGCGCACCGTGGTGCTGACGCTGGAGTGGCTCATGAAGCCGCAGACGATCAGGTCAAGGGCGCCGAGGTCTTCCAGGCGTTTTGCCAGTTCGGTGCCGTGAAAAGCGCTTGGCAACAATTTGCCTATGACGGTTTCATCGCTCTGTGGCTCCAGGCCCGGAATGAACTCACCACCTACGCCCTGGGGGTTGAACAACCCGCCGAGCGTACCGAGGTGGCGGACATGCACGATCGGCCGGCCGGCAGCGCGGGCAGCGGCGAGCAGTTGCTTGATGTTCGCGACAGCTTCATCCATGCCGCTCAGGGCCAGGGGACCGCTGAGGTATTCTTTCTGGGCATCGATGATGACCAGCGTGGCATGGCTCAGATTGGCCGCTGCATAACCGCGGCCGCTGAGTTGAAACATCGTTTTTGGAACAGACATTCTGGGGCTCCTTGGAGTGGGGCTTTTGCGCCATTGTCCTCTGGCTGAGCGGTTCTGTGAATCGCTACGATCGTAGGTGCCGTCGTTGCTGGCCTGTAGCCTTGTCAATAGTCACATTTTGTTCAATAGCCTGGGGGAAAAATGGATAACTCCTACATTTGAATCGGTAGTTTCCCGCGTCGTCTTGACGTCGTTTGACTGCTAGAATCGCCCGTCGATTTTTCTGGAGTTTGCCGTCGTGATCACTTCCCGCCTTCGCACCCTGCGTGACCATATTCGTTGGGCCGTCAGCCGCTTCCATGGGGAGGATCTGTTTTTCGGCCATGGCACTGACAACGCCTGGGACGAAGCCCGGCAATTGGTGTTGGGCGCGCTGCACCTGCCGTGGGAAATCGCCGACAGCTACCTCGACTGCAATCTGGAAGAAGACGAAGTGGTTCACCTGCAGCTTTTGCTCAAGCGCCGCATCGAAGAGCGGGTGCCTACCGCGTATCTGCTGGGCGAGGCCTGGTTCTGCGGCATGTCGTTCATCGTCGACGAGCGTGTGCTGATCCCGCGTTCTCCTATCGGCGAGTTGATCGAAAACCGTTTTACTCCGTGGCTGGCTACCGAGCCGGCGCGGATTCTCGACCTGTGCACCGGTTCCGGTTGCATCGGTATCGCCTGCGCCTACGAGTTCCAGCATGCCGAGGTGGTGTTGGCGGACCTGTCGTTCGAAGCACTGGAAGTGGCCAATCAGAACATCGAGCGCCATGGTGTCGATGAGCGTGTGTACACGGTGCAGGGCGACGGTTTCGAAGGCTTGCCGGGACAACGTTTCGACCTGATCGTGTCGAACCCGCCCTACGTCGATGCGGAAGATTTCGCCGACATGCCGGACGAATACCAGCACGAACCGGAACTGGGCCTGGCCTGCGGTGATGACGGTTTGAACCTGGTGCGGCGCATGCTCGCCGAGGCGGCGGATCATCTGACCGAGAAGGGCTTGCTGATTGTCGAAGTGGGCAACAGCCAGGTGCACGTCGAGGCGTTGTACCCGGAAGTCGACTTCGCCTGGCTGGAGTTCGAGCGTGGCGGCCATGGTGTGTTCATGCTGAGCGCGCAGCAATGCCGTGAGCATCAGGCGTTGTTTGCTTCTCGCGTTTAACCCTTGTAGGAGCGAGCTTGCTCGCGATGGGCGTTAACGATAACGCGTGTTTTCAGGATAAACACATCGCTCTCAGGTTCATCGCGAGCAAGCTCGCTCCTACAAGTAATGGCCGCACCGCCGATCAACGGTGCGTGGCAATCCAGATCAACAGCCCCGCCTGAAACACCGCAAACGCCACCAGGCAGGTGATGGTGAATCGCAGCCCGGCGTCTTCGCGTTTGTATTTGCTGACTTTCTCTTCGTGTTTCTTGAGTTTGACTTCCTGCTCGGCCAGGTTCTGCTCGGCTTGCTGGAGCATCTGCGCCGCCTCGAGGATTTCCACGACCTGCAGTTTTTCGCTGTTCCAGTCGCCAGAAAGGTCGCCGACCTTGACCGGCTTGACGCTGCCTTTCAAATGCTGGGCATCGGCATACACCACGTCGAAACCGTGCACGCGCAAAAAATGATCGCGGCGCAGGCGGGTGTCTTCGTTCAGCGCATCCTTGTTGTTCAGGTCAAAGCCGTCGACGGTATAGGTCGGCCAGCGCTTCTTCGCCCAGTTGATGCCCTGAGCTGCCATGTAGCGGCCGATGCCACGGTTCAGCGGTTCAATCTGCAATCCGCTTTGCGGTCCGAAATGCACGCGTTTTTCGGCGTGATCGACCCACACGTCCAGATGATTTTGTTCCTTGCGTACGCGCTGGCCGGGCAGGGTGATGCTCATGCGCATCAGGCTGTGCGCCTTGTCATTGCGCTCGGCATAGCCTAATTCGACAAAACGCAACGGGCGCCCGCCGGTGTTGCGGTCAGTCTGCAGCGGCGCCAGACGGAGCATCTTGTGGTGCTCGACGTGGACGTCCGCCCAGGGCAGTTCGACCGCTGGCGGTGCGTCTTTTTCAGCGCTGGTGTCGGGTGAAGTCTGGGTGTCAGTCATAACGGCGAGATCCTGTCCAAGCTCAGCTTGTCGCCAAGCAATGTGCTGGCGACAAAGGCTTATCGGCCGTTTTCTTCAAGACTGGAGGTTAACTGGCGCGAAGTCCGTCAATAAAACCGATGATTCGCGTGCCCAGTTCCGCCGCCAGGGGCAACTGCGGGTCCTTATAGGAGGCCAGTTGGCGTTTGACGTCGCTGGGCACGATGCGCATGACGTGGTTCATGCCCTCGATCAACGCCAGTTCGGCGTCCGGTTTGGCCGCCTTGAGCAGTCTTGCGTCATTGACGCCGACCTGGATGTCGTTACTGCCCTGGATGATCAGCGCCGGCATTTTCAGCTTGGCAAACGCTGCGGCCGGGTCCTGGCGGAACAGGGAAATCAGATAAGGCTGCACGCTCGGGCGGAAAATCGTCTGCAAGGGTGGCGGCACATTGTCGTCGGGTTTCCCGGCCTTGAGGCTGTCGAGCAATTCATTGCTGCGCAGCATCAACGGTGGCGGCAGGCGATTGCCCAGTTGCTCGCGAATGACCTGATCCACTGGCCTTGCGCTACCCGAGACAGAAATCACCGCGTCGGCATCGATGCCCGGCGCAGCGAGGCTGGCGATCAAGGCGCCTTCGCTGTGACCCAGCACGATCAGTTGGCCGAAACGCGGATCGGTCTTGAGCTTGCGGCCCCAGGCTTGGGCATCGGCCACGTAGGCGTCCACCGTCAGATTGCGTTCATCCGGGGTCGCCGCCAGGCTCGCGGCCACGCCGCGCTTGTCGTAGCGCACGCTGGCGATGTTGTGTTTGGCCAGCACCCAGGCCAGGCGCTTGAGGCTGTCATTGCGTCCGCCGTCGGTGTTGTTTCCGTCACGGTCCGTAGGGCCGGAACCGGAAATGATCAGCACAACCGGCACTGGATTGTCGGACTTTGGCAGCAACAGCGAGCCGAAAAGCTCGCCTGTGCCGGTATCCAATGTGATCGGTCGTTGCAGGACGGTCGCTTGGGCGAAGCCGGAAATCAGGGTAAGGCTCAAGGCTAGAACTCGCAGCATCATCGCGCCATCATCAAGAAGATGCCGGTTGGACTCACAGGCACCCATAAGGTTCGAGGATGAACTACTTGGGTAGCCTGCGTATACTGGCGCGCATTACGTATTCAGGTTCATTTCACGGAGCGTCCTGCATGTCCGGCAATACCTACGGCAAGCTGTTCACTGTCACCACCGCGGGCGAAAGCCATGGCCCGGCGTTGGTCGCCATTGTCGATGGCTGCCCGCCGGGGCTGGAGATATCCCTGGAGGATCTGCAGCGTGACCTGGACCGCCGCAAGCCCGGCACCAGCCGCCACACTACCCAGCGCCAGGAAGCCGACGAAGTCGAAATCCTTTCCGGCGTGTTCGAGGGGCGCACCACTGGCTGCCCGATCGGCCTGCTGATCCGCAACACCGACCAGAAGTCCAAGGACTACTCGGCGATCAAGGATCTGTTCCGCCCGGCCCACGCCGACTACACCTACCACCACAAGTACGGCGAGCGCGACTACCGCGGCGGTGGCCGCAGCTCTGCCCGCGAAACCGCGATGCGCGTCGCGGCCGGTGCGATTGCGAAAAAATACCTGGCCAGCCAGGGCATCGTCATTCGCGGCTACATGAGCCAGCTGGGGCCGATTGAAATCCCGTTCAAGACCTGGGAGTCGGTCGAGCAGAACGCCTTCTTCAGCCCGGACCCGGACAAGGTGCCGGAACTGGAAGCCTACATGGACCAGTTGCGCCGCGACCAGGATTCGGTCGGCGCGAAAATCACCGTGGTTGCCGAAGGCGTGATGCCGGGCCTGGGCGAGCCGATCTTCGACCGCCTCGACGCCGAACTGGCCCATGCGCTGATGAGCATCAACGCGGTCAAGGGCGTGGAAATCGGCGCCGGTTTCGCCAGCGTCGCCCAGCGTGGCACCGAGCATCGCGATGAAATGACCCCGCAAGGTTTCCTCAGCAACAACGCGGGCGGCATTCTCGGCGGCATTTCCTCCGGTCAGCCCATCGTTGCGCACCTGGCGCTGAAGCCGACGTCGAGCATCACCACACCGGGCCGTTCCATCGACATCCATGGCAACCCGGTGGAAGTGATCACCAAGGGCCGTCACGATCCGTGCGTGGGCATCCGCGCCACGCCGATTGCCGAGGCGATGATGGCCATCGTGCTGATGGATCACCTGCTGCGTCACCGTGGGCAGAACGCCGATGTGCGTGTGAGCACGCCGGTGCTGGGTCAGCTGTAAATGGCTGACTTCATGGTCGCTGCCGTCTGATGGCGGCAGCGGCGCTCCCGTACTGGCGGCTCTCCAGTTTCTATCTGTTCTATTTCGCCTTGCTCGGTTCGACAGCGCCGTTTCTGGCGCTGTACTTCGATCACCTGGGTTTCAGCGCTGCGCGCATCGGCGAGCTGGTGGCGATCCCGATGCTGATGCGCTGCGTGGCACCGAACATCTGGGGCTGGCTGGGCGACTACACCGGTCGGCGGCTGGCCATCGTGCGCTTTGGCGCGGTGTGCACGCTGCTGACCTTTTCGCTGATTTTCGTCAGCAAGACCTACGCCTGGCTGGCGATGGTCATGGCCTTGCATGCGTTCTTCTGGCACGCGGTGTTGCCGCAGTTCGAAGTCATCACCCTGGCGCACTTGCAAGGGCAGACTTCACGCTACAGCCAGATTCGCCTGTGGGGCTCGATCGGTTTTATCATCACCGTGGTTGTGCTCGGGCGCTTGTTCGAATGGTTGAGCCTGGATATTTACCCGGCGGCGCTGGTGTTGATCCTGGCCGGTATCGTCCTGAGCAGCCTGTGGGTGCCCAATGCCCAACCGGCGCCGGGCACCCGGGTGGCGGGGGAGGGATTCCTCAAGCAATTGCGCAGCCCCGGCGTGCTGGCGTTTTACGGCTGTGTGGCGCTGATGCAGATGAGCCACGGGCCGTATTACACGTTCTTGACCTTGCACCTTGAGCACCTGGGTTACAGCCGGGGAGTGATCGGCATGCTCTGGGCGGTCGGCGTGGTCGCTGAAGTTTTGATGTTTTTGGCCATGAGCAAGATCCTCGCGCGGTTTTCCCTGCGCCGGGTGCTGATGGCGAGTTTTCTGCTGGCGGCGCTACGCTGGTTGCTACTCGGGTCGTTGGCCGAATTCCTTTGGGTATTGCTGTTTGCCCAAGTGCTGCACGCGGCGACATTCGGCAGCTTTCACGCCGCTGCCATTTCATTCGTGCAACGTAGCTTCGGTGCGCGCCAGCAAGGCCAGGGTCAGGCGCTGTATGCCGCATTGGCCGGCACCGGCGGTGCGTTGGGCGCGTTGTATTCCGGCTACAGCTGGAATGCCCTCGGCGCGGCGTGGACATTTAGTATTGCCAGTCTCGCAGCCGTCGCGGCTGCCGTTATCATTGCCACACGTATGCAAGAGGACAGGCCATGAGCCTTACCCGTGAACAACTCGCCCAGGAAATCATCGACGCCGGGCGTTTTCTGTATGGCCGCGGCTGGTCGCCGGCCACCAGCAGCAATTACTCGACCCGCCTGTCGCCGACCGAAGCCTTGCTGACCGTGTCCGGCAAGCACAAGGGGCAACTGGGCATGGACGATGTGCTGGTCACTGACCTGTCAGGCAACAGCCTGGAGCCGGGTAAGAAACCGTCCGCCGAAACCCTGCTGCACACCCAGCTCTACAGCTGGCGCCCGGAAATCGGTGCGGTGCTGCACACCCACTCGGTGAACGCCACCGTGTTGTCGCGCCTGACGCAGCAAGACTTCATCGAGTTCGAAGACTACGAACTGCAAAAGGCCTTCAGCGGTGTGACGACCCACGAATCCCGGGTACGGGTGCCGATTTTCGACAACGACCAGGACATTGCGCGCCTGGCCGCCAAGGTGCAGCCTTGGCTCGACGCCCATCCCGATTGCGTCGGCTACCTGATCCGTGGTCATGGCCTGTACACCTGGGGCGCGCGCATGAGCGATGCCCTGCGGCAGATCGAGGCCTTTGAATTTTTGTTCGAGTGCGAGTTGAAGATGCGCTCGCTCTTTAAAGCATGAACCGTTAAGGAGTTGCCCTGATGAGCAGCCTGTCCGTCTATCACGTCTCCAGCCCTGAAATCCCCAACAAGGTGCTGACCCATTTCGAAGACATCGCCTCGACCCTGGCCGAGCAGGGCGTGCGTTTCGACCGCTGGCAAGCGGCGGCGAAGATCCAGCCGGGCGCCACTCAGGAAGAAGTCATCGCCGCCTACCAGGCGCAAATCGACCAGCTGATGACCGAGCGCGGTTACGTCACTGTCGACGTGATCAGCCTCAACAGCGATCACCCGCAAAAAGCCGAACTGCGTGCCAAGTTCCTCGACGAACATCGCCACGGCGAAGATGAAGTACGATTTTTCGTCGCCGGCCGTGGCCTGTTTACCCTGCACATCGACGATTACGTCTACGCGGTGCTCTGCGAGAAAAACGACCTGATCTCGGTGCCGGCCGGCACCAAACACTGGTTCGACATGGGCGAGCATCCGCATTTCGTCGCGATCCGTCTGTTCAACAACCCGGAAGGCTGGGTGGCCAATTTCACCGGCGAAGACATCGCCAGCCAATTCCCGCGCCTGGAGGACTGAGTCGATGCCGATCAAAGCGATTCTCACCGACATCGAAGGCACCACCAGCGCGGTGAGTTTTGTGTTCGACGTGCTGTTCCCCTATGCCGCCAAACACTTGCCGGCGTTTGTCCGTCAGCAAGCCGAACGCGCCGATGTGGCGGAGCAACTGGCTGCCGTGCGCCGCGACAGCAACGAACCGGACGCCGACGTCGAGCGGGTCATCGAGATCCTATTGGGTTGGATCGCTGAGGACCGCAAGGCCACGCCGTTGAAAGCGTTGCAGGGCATGGTCTGGGATCAGGGTTATCAGGCCGGGCAGTTGAAGGGGCACGTGTACCCGGACGCCGTTGAAGCGCTCAAGCGCTGGCATCAGGACGGCTTTCAACTGTTTGTTTACTCGTCCGGCTCGATCCAGGCCCAGCGGTTGATCTTCGGCTGCTCGGAGGCGGGGGATCTGACGCCGCTGTTCAATGGCTATTTCGATACCACTTCGGGCCCCAAGCGCGAGGCGCAGTCCTACGCCAACATCACCCAGGCGATCAACATTGAGGCGGGGCAGATTCTGTTCCTGTCGGACATCGTCGAAGAACTCGACGCGGCGCGCATGGCCGGGATGGCCACCTGCGGGCTGGCCCGCGAGGGCGGCGAACTGGCAGGGCATATCACCGTGGACAGTTTTGCGCGGATCGATCCTGCTGCCTTCTAAGCACTACACAACTTGTAGGAGCGAGCCTGCTCGCGATTGCGGAGTGTCAGTCAACATCAATGTTGAATGACAGATCGCTATCGCGAGCAGGCTCGCTCCTACAGTGTTTTTTTCCACAATGTTTTTTACAGCGAGTGATAGGTCGGCAGGGCAAACCGTTGCTGGCTCTGCAGCATGGAAATCTGCGGCAGT
The DNA here is from genome assembly GCF_057837725.1 of Pseudomonas sp. GL_091. Lineage (NCBI taxonomy): Bacteria > Pseudomonadati > Pseudomonadota > Gammaproteobacteria > Pseudomonadales > Pseudomonadaceae > Pseudomonas > Pseudomonas sp. GL_091. Next base: position 1,889,668 of record NZ_CM174451.1, read on the forward strand.
TCACTGGCTTGTTCGGCGAGGTCGCGGCGAATCGCGCTGATGACCCACGTCAGTTGGTCGCCATTGTGCAATTGCTGGTAGGAAATCGAGCGCTTGAACACTTTGCCTTCGCCGCCGCTCAGGGTCAGCAGGATCCCACCGTCAGGACGGGCCTGGGTGGTGACTTCGAAGTTGGAGAACAGGGACGAAAATTTTTCCTGAATCAGGTTCATGTCTTTCAGCTCCGTTGGCTCTTGAATGGCAAGCATACGGAGAGGGTTGCAGTGATTGTGCCAGCCTTGGTTGTTTGTAAATAACCTTATAAAACAACTAGTTAGTATCTGTGGTGATTTTTGCTTTCGTGCATTCTGCATGAACGGCCATCGTGCATCCTGCATTTTGCGCGGTCGCTCGGCGCTTCGATGGAACCATTGCGTGTGCGGGGGTTCACGATTGGCCCTGTATCAATCGCAGATCAAGATCGCGGATCAAGATCGTAGATACAAAACATTTCAAAAACCGCGTGTACAGCTCAAGAACCGTTGACGTATTTTCGGGCTCAGTCATCGCAGCCCGACAATAAAAAGATCGAACGGGAGCATCATGAGTCGCACGTCGAACGACACGATTACCTGGAGCATGATGCTCCGTAAGCTGCCTTCCATCGCCAAGGCCATCCCCCGGGTGGTGAAAGGCATGAAGGCCGCCAACGTCAAGGACCCGACCCAAGCGTGTGGTTTGGGCTGGTGTTTCGAGCAAGCCACGTTGCGTAACCCGGATGGCCCGGCGCTGTTGCAAGGCGACGTAACGCTCAGTTACTCCGAGGTCAACCAATGGGCCAACCGCATCGCCCATCACCTGATCGGCCAAGGCATCGGCAAGGGTGATGTGGTGGCGGTCTTCATCGAGAACCGCCCGGAACTGCTGGTGACGATTCTGGCGGTGGCCAAGGTCGGCGCGATCAGTGCGCTGCTCAATACCTCGCAGACTCGCGACACCCTGGTGCACAGTGTGAATCTGGTGGCGCCGGTGGCCATTATTGTCGGTGAGGAGTTGGTCCCGGCGTACCTGGCGGTGCGTGATCGGGTGTCGATCAAGGCTGACCGAACCTGGTTCGTCGCCGATCAGGACACCTCTCGCCAACCGGGTATCGCGCCTGAAGGTTTCATCAACCTGATGACCGTCAGTCTCGACGACGCCAGCGACAACCCGGCCAGCAGCCGGCAGGTTTTCTTCGACGATCCCTGCTTTTATATCTATACCTCGGGCACCACAGGGCTGCCCAAGGCTGGCGTGTTCAAGCACGGACGCTGGATGCGCAGCACTGCGAGCTTCGGCATGATCGCCCTGGACATGCGCCCCGACGATGTCGTCTATTGCACCTTGCCGCTGTACCACGCCACGGGCCTTTGTGTGTGCTGGGGTTCGGCCGTCAGTGGTGCCAGCGGGTTCGCCATCCGCCGCAAATTCAGCGCCAGTCAGTTCTGGAACGACGCGCGCAAGTACCGGGCGACCACCATCGGTTATGTCGGCGAACTGTGCCGCTACCTGGTCGATCAACCGTCCAGCGCCGACGACAGCCGGCACGATGTGAAGAAAATGATCGGCAACGGCTTGCGTCCCGGCGCCTGGAACGAGTTCAAGACCCGTTTTGCGGTCAATCACATCTGTGAGCTGTACGCCGCCAGCGACGGCAATATCGGTTTCACCAACATTCTCAATTTCGACAACACCATTGGTTTTTCCCTGATGTCCTGGGAGCTGGTCGCGTACGACCATGACAGCGGCGCGCCGATTCGTCAGGCCAACGGCCTGATGCGCAAGGTCGCCAAGGGCGAGCAGGGGTTGTTGCTGGCAAAAATCGACGACAAGGCACCCCTGGACGGCTACACCGACCCGCAGAAAACCGCCAAGGTCGTGCTTCAGGATGTGTTCGAAAAGGGCGACCGCTACTTCAACACCGGCGACCTGTTGCGCAACATCGGCTTTGGGCATGCGCAGTTTGTCGACCGCCTGGGTGATACCTACCGCTGGAAGGGCGAAAACGTCTCCACCACGGAGGTTGAAAACATCCTCCTGCAACACCCTCTCATTTCCGAAGCCGTGGCCTATGGCGTGGAAATCCGCAACACCAATGGCCGGGCCGGGATGGCGGCGATTACCCCGGCCGAATCCCTGGCAACCCTGGACTTCAGTGAGCTGCTGGCCTTCGCCCGCGAGCAAATGCCGGCCTATGCGGTGCCATTGTTCCTGAGGGTGAAAGTGAAAATGGAAACCACCGGGACGTTCAAATATCAGAAGACCCGACTCAAGGACGAGGCCTTCGACCCGGGTAAAACCGGAGATGACCCGATCTATGCCTGGCTGCCGGGGACGCAGACTTACGTGCAGGTCACGGAGCGGTTGTTGTCCGACATTCACGGCGGCAAGTACCGCTATTGAATCTGGCTATGGCGGCCCATGAGAAAAAACAAGTGACAGTGCCGGGGGCGCTCGGGAAACTGTCGGCTTTTACGAATGACAGAAAAGGGAGTGCCCAATGTCAGACAAAAGCCGCCAGATGACCCCCGAAGAAGCCGCCGAATTCACCGAACAGGTATTCAACAAGGCACGGGAGGGCGATGCGGCGATGATGGCCGCGCTGCTGACCAAGGGTTTGCCGCCGAACCTGCGTAACCACAAGGGCGATACCTTGCTGATGCTGGCCGCGTATCACGGTCATGTGGACACGGTAAAAGTCCTGCTCGAGCACAAGGCCGATCCGGAGATCCGCAACGACAACGGCCAGAGCCCGATTGCCGGCGCCGCCTTCAAGGGCGACCTCGCGGTGATCAAGGCCTTGGTCGACGGCGGCGCGCAGGTTGAAGGCTCGTCCTTCGATGGCCGCACGGCGCTGATGATGGCGGCGATGTTCAACCGCGTCGAAGTGGTCGATTACCTGATCAGCAAGGGCGCCGACCCGAAAGCCAAGGACGCCAATGGCATCACTGCGTTGGAGGCGGCTAAAACCATGGGCGCTTCCGATACCGTTGCGCAGCTTGAGAAGCTGATTGGCTGATATCGACTAATTTGAGGCTGGTAATCCCCATTGTGGCGAGGGAGCTTGTCGGACCGCCGCACCGTCCCGCTCGACTGCGCAGCAGTCGCAAAACCATTCGGCGCGGTAAGTCTGACGAATCGCATTGTCTGATTTTGGGGCCGCTTCGCGACCCAGCGGGAGCAAGCTCCCTCGCCACAAGTTAGTGCCTGCTTCAAGTTATCGGTCATGGAAATGCGCTATCCTTCGCGCCCTCAAAATTCACCTCGCTACAGGATCCTCCCCATGAAAGCCGCACTCGTCGAACTCATCAGCAAAATCAGCTCCGGGTGCATGGGCGAAGACGAAATCCTCAAGGTCTCAGACGAAGCGGCCCAGGCCTACGCCGATCCCGAGGCTTTTCTGACCGCCAATCCGGACATCAACTACGACGAAACCTTCCCGATCCCGCTGGGTGAGTGGGTGGTGGTCGGCAGCCTGCCGGAAACGGTGCTGTTCCAGGCTGACACCTACATGGACCTGTTCGCCCAGATCGTCGCCTCGTTCGGCCCGGGGGTGGAGTTCAATCTCAAGCCCAAGCAACTGGCCAAGACCGAAGCCCTGACCGCGCTCAACCGCATCCAGGTGCAGATGAGCAGCATGAACAAGGAAAGCGGTGGCTACACGCTGATGAACTTCAGCCAGTTGCTCGATGACGAGCTGCAGGTGGTCCTGGTCTACGGCAATGACCTGCCACGGGTGCTGGAATTGTGCGCAGAAGTCGGCATCGCAGCCGCGCCATCCCTGGAAGCGCTGAAAGTGGCGATCCACGTCTGATCCAGACACTGTCAATAAAAAGGAATCCTCGCGGCGACCGTCTATCCTGAGGGGGCATATCACTCTTTGGGAGCGTCACCATGGGTTCCACGTTCAACAGCCTGGTTGCCTTGATCATTTTTGTCCTGGACATCTGGGCCATCATCAACGTGTTCAAAAGTAGCGCCGAGACCGGGATGAAAATCCTCTGGGTATTGTTGATCGCGCTGTTGCCGGTACTGGGACTGATCATCTGGGCCATCGCCGGACCGCGTGGCAACGTCAAATTCTGAACAAGCGTCACTGAACCTGTGGGTACTTCGATGACGAAGGTTCGACCTGTCATGTTCCGCGACGTAGAATGCGCGCCTTTCCCGGGCAATCGAGACGCTCGATTGGCCATCATGGGCGGGTAACCGTCCGTTGCCACCCGCATTCATCGGAGCACTTCCCATGAGCAATACCCCGACCAGCGACTACCTGGAAACCCTCTACGAAGGCTACGGCCAGCGTTTTCGCATGGAAAAACTGCTGCACGAAGTGCGCACCGAGCACCAGCACCTGGTGATCTTCGAAAACCCGCGCATGGGCCGGGTGATGGCGCTGGACGGTGTGATCCAGACCACCGAAGCCGACGAGTTCATCTATCACGAAATGCTCACCCACGTGCCGATCCTGGCGCACGGCGCTGCCAAGCGCGTGCTGATCATCGGCGGCGGCGACGGCGGCATGTTGCGTGAAGTGGCCAAGCACCGCAGTGTCGAGCACATCACCATGGTCGAGATCGACGGTACCGTGGTCGACATGTGCAAGGAATTCCTGCCGAACCACTCCAAAGGTGCATTCGAAGATCCACGCCTGAACCTGGTGATCGACGACGGCATGCGTTTCGTCGCCACCACCACTGAAAAATTCGATGTGATCATTTCCGACTCCACCGACCCGATCGGACCGGGCGAAGTGCTGTTCTCGGAAAACTTCTACCAGGCCTGCCACCGCTGCCTGAACGAAGGCGGCATCCTGGTGACCCAGAACGGCACGCCGTTCATGCAGATCGAAGAAGTGAAGACCACCGCCGGTCGCCTGCGCAGCCTGTTTCCGGACTGGCACTTCTACCAGGCCGCCGTGCCGACCTACATCGGCGGTTCGATGACCTTCGCCTGGGGCGCCACCAATACCGCTTATCGCAAGTTGTCCCGCGAAACCCTGCAACAGCGCTTCACGGGCAGCGGCATCATCACCCGCTACTACAATCCTGAAATCCACATCGGCGCCTTCGCCTTGCCACAATACGTGTTGCAGGCGGTGAACAAACCAAGTAACGATTGATGGGTTGAAACACAAAACCTGTGGGAGCGAGCAAGCCCGCTCCCACATTGAATTGCGGCGGAACAAGGCGGAACAATTAGCCTGCTAACAAGGTCGAGATAGAGGTAAGCCCATCCATGGGTTTTATCGAGGAGGCACCAATGCAAAAGTGGAAAGTCACTTTCGTGGATGATCATGGCGAAACCATCAACGAAGTCTTTGAGTGCACCGAGCGCCCGGACTACGAGCGTGCCGCCAAACTCATCAAGGCCCGTCTTCTTCCTGTCGCTGCCGAACTGGATCTGAACGATCTGGAAGGGCGGACCACTGATGCGTGCGTCAAAGAGCTCAAGTCCCAGAACAGCATTCAAATCCTCGGCATTACTCCAATCTGAACGGCACCTGTCGCATTCACATCCAGGCCTTGGCAGAGGCTCTATCTTAAGGCTACTCTGCAAGCGAGATCAGCGAATGAATCGCTAAGGTCTGGTCTTGTCAGCTCCATGCTTGTTTCCCGCCGGCACATCGGTTGCCGTCGCTCGCGCTGTTCGGTTGCGGGTGAGGGAGTACGGAAAGTCTATCCATCGTTTTGAGGAGGACGTTTCATGAGCACAGCCTATCAAGAAGACATCAGCAGCAGCGTGTTGCGCCGCATGAAAGAAGGCGGTTTTGACTTTTCGCGGTTTCATCCCATCGAGTTCTACGCCATTTTCCCGGACGAGGAGCGGGCACGCAGGGCGGCAGGTCATTTCCACCGTGGTGAAGCCCTGGATGCGCAAATCAGTGTGCGCGACGATGGCGCCTGGGCGCTGGAGTTGTGCAAGGTCATGTATGCCACCTACGACGACATCGGCGACTTCGAACAGGGTTTCGAAGCAGTGGTCGAGCCGTTGGGTGGCATCATCGAAGGCTGGGGTGTGAAACAGGAGGTACGAGGGCGACTCGCATAACCTTATGAACAGTGACAACCAGCAATGACGGCTGACCTTCGGGTTGGCCGTTTTCGTTTCAGCACGTTGCAGAAAGGAAAAAAAGCCGCCTGGGCAGGCGGCTATAAGGGGAGATCGGCAGGTTTTCCAGCGAATGCATGAATTATCCCCAGCGACTGCCGGGCAGTGAAATCAACTCTGACTATGCTGGTGATAGGCGACCACTACGCCTTGCAATGAAGCGGGGGCGATCAGGTTGGGGCATTTACCGCACAGGATTGGTGCGGTGCGTGTGTCTTGATTATCCAACCGATTGAAATTTAAGCGTTTATGCCGATGGCACGGGCCTTGCGAAGGTCTGGACGTCCGAGAGACAAGGAGTACGGCATGATCCGCACCTATTTTGATGAGATGTACGATGCCGGCGGCCAGGTCCGCCCGCATTATCGGGAGTTTGCCCGTTGGCTGGCCGAAACGCCTGACGAGCTTTTGGCACAACGGCGACGCGAGGCCGATCTGCTGTTTCATCGCGCCGGGATTACTTTCACGCTCTACGGTGATGAGCAAGGGACAGAGCGCCTGATTCCCTTCGACACCATCCCCCGCAGTATCCCCGCCAGCGAATGGCGGATTGTTGAGCGTGGCTGCATTCAGCGGGTCAAGGCGTTGAACATGTTCCTCGCCGATCTCTACCATGAGCAGCGCATCATCAAGGCCGGCATCATTCCGGCCGAGCAGGTGCTGGCCAACGAGCAGTACCAGTTGGCGATGCAGGGCCTGGATCTGCACCGCGATATCTATTCGCACATCTCCGGCGTCGACTTGGTGCGCGACGGCGATGGCACCTACTACGTGCTCGAAGACAATCTGCGAACACCGAGTGGCGTCAGCTACATGCTCGAAGATCGCAAGATGATGATGCGCCTGTTCCCCGAGTTGTTCGCGGCGCAACGCATCGCCCCCATCGACCACTACCCGAACCTGTTGCTCGACACCCTGAAAAGCTCAAGCCCGATCGATAATCCGAGCGTGGTGGTGCTGACGCCGGGGCGCTTCAACAGCGCGTTCTTCGAACATGCGTTTCTCGCACGGGAAATGGGTGTGGAACTGGTGGAGGGCGCGGACCTGTTCGTGCGTGACGACAAGGTCTACATGCGCACCACCGACGGGCCGAAAGCGGTCGACGTGATTTATCGTCGCCTTGACGACGCCTTCCTCGATCCCCTGGCCTTCAACCCGGAGTCGATGCTCGGCGTGCCGGGGCTGTTGTCGTCCTACCGTTCCGGCAACGTGGTGCTGGCCAATGCCATCGGCACAGGGGTGGCGGATGACAAATCGGTGTATCCGTTCGTGACCGACATGATCCGTTTCTATCTGGACGAAGAACCGATCCTGAAGAACGTGCCGACCTGGCAATGCCGTAATCCGTCTGAGCTTTCCCACGTGCTGGCCAATCTTCCAGAACTGGTGGTCAAGGAAACCCAGGGCTCCGGCGGGTACGGAATGCTGGTGGGGCCGGCGGCGACGGCGGCGGAAATCGAAGCCTTCCGCGCGCGGATCATCGCCAAGCCCCATGCGTATATCGCGCAACCGACGCTGTCGCTGTCGACCTGTCCGACCTTTGTCGAAAACGGCATTGCGCCACGCCACATCGACTTGCGGCCGTTTGTATTGTCAGGTCGTGAAACCCGGGTCGTGCCCGGCGGTTTGACCCGCGTCGCCCTGCGCGAAGGCTCCCTGGTGGTCAACTCCTCACAGGGCGGCGGAACCAAGGACACCTGGGTGGTCGAGGATTAAAGGAAGCCTGTCATGTTAAGTAGAACTGCCTCGGATTTGTATTGGATGTCGCGTTACCTGGAGCGGGCGGAAAACCTCGCGCGGATGCTCGACATCAGTTATTCGCTGTCGCTGATGCCGCAAGACGGTCGTGGCGACGGTTTGCACGAACTGGCCATGCCGCTGTTGATCACCGGCACCCTGGACGATTACCTGGAGCGCCATGGCGAACTGCATGCCGAACGGCTGCTGCATTTCTTCGCCCTGGATGCGGCCAACCCGGCGAGCATCTACAGCTGCCTCGGTGCCGCACGGGCCAGCGCCCATGCGGTGCGTGGGCGCATCACCGCCGACATGTGGGAAAACATCAACGCCACCTGGCTGGAAATTCGCGGTATTGCCGAACAGGGCCTCAGTCGCTACGGCATGAGTCGTTTCTGCGAGTGGATCAAGGAACGTTCCCACCTGTTCCGGGGCGCGTCCTACGGCACCATCATGCGCAACGATGCGTTTCGTTTCATTCGTCTGGGGACCTTTATCGAACGGGCGGACAACACCTTGCGCCTGCTCGATGCCCGCTACGAAATGGCCGGTGATCAGGCCGAAGCGGTCAGCGATGGCACCGCTCACGCGTATTACCAATGGAGCGCGTTGTTGCGGGCGTTGTCGTCGTTCGAGGCCTACACGGAAATCTACCGCGACGCCCCTGGTGCCCGGCATGTGGCGGAATTGCTGTTGCTGCGGGCCGATGTACCGCGATCCCTGCGTGCCTGCACCGAAGAAATCGACCTGATCCTCGCGCAATTACCGGGGGCCAATGGTCGTCCCGCACAACGCCTGGCGGCAGAAATGGACGCACGCCTGCGCTACACCGGCATCCAAGAAATTCTCGAAGAAGGCCTGCACGCCTGGCTCACCGAGTTCATCCCGCTGGTGCGCCAGTTGGGTAACGCGATTCACAGTTCTTATCTGGAGGCCGCATGAGACTTTCCATTAGCCACGAGACCACCTATCACTACGAAGACAAGGTGCGGGCGAGCATCCAGTATCTGCGCCTGACTCCCCACGACAGCGAACGCCAGCACGTACTTAGCTGGCAGCTCGACCTGCCGCGTCCGGTGCGGGCGCAACTTGATCCGTTCGGCAACATCCTGCATGTGCTGACCATGGACGAGCCCCATGAGGCGATCATCATCGGTGCCCGTGGCCAGGTCGATATCGACGAATGGCGTGAGGCCGAGCACGAGAGCCAGTCTGCATTGCCGTTTCTGCGCTTCACCCGTTTGACCGAAGCCGACGCCGCCCTGCGGGCGTTCGCCGAGAAGGAATGCAAGCAACGCCGCGATCGCACGGCGTTGATCGATCTGATGCATGGCCTCAACCAGCATATGACCTATACGCCGGGCTCCACGGAAGTGGACACCAGCGCCGCCCAGGCCTTTGCCGGACGCTCCGGCGTGTGTCAGGACCACACCCACGCGTTTCTCGCCTGCACCCGCAGCCTGGGCATTCCAGCGCGTTATGTGTCGGGCTATCTGTACAGCGAAAACAGCGAACACTTGGCCAGCCACGCCTGGGCCGAAGCCTGGCTGGATGACGCCTGGTACAGCTTCGACGTGACCAATGAACTGGCCCGGCCGGAGCGTCACCTGAAGCTGGCGGTGGGCCTGGACTACCTGGATGCCTGCCCGGTGCGCGGAATGCGCCGGGGCGGCGGGTGTGAGCAGATGCACGCCAAGGTGCTGGTTTCACCGACGCCGGCGCCGGTGATCTCGGTGCAACAGCAATAACGGAAACACCGCCGAACCCTGTAGGAGCGAGCCTGCTCGCGATGGCGTCATGTCAGTCAATACTTCGCTGGCTGACACACCGCTATCGCGAGCAGGCTCGCTCCTACAGGTAAATGCATCACGGCTTCACCTTGCGCCCGGTCATGTGCTTCAAATACCCCACCAGCATCCCCAGATCCCCATCCGGCAACACCTCGGCCGAGAACCCGGGCATCTTCGCCTGCGGCCACTGGCGCAAACTCTGTGGATCGCGGATGTAGCGCTTGAGGAAGTCCGCACCGAAATACTCGGTCGGGTTGTACGGAATATTCAGGTCCGGCCCGAACTGCGCGTCACCGGCGCCATTGAGTCGGTGGCAGGCCAGGCAGTTCTTCTGGAATATCGCAAATCCCTTGTTTACCGGATCATCCGCCTTCAACGCCGGATCGGGCAGCAGGGCGGGAAAGCGCTCGGCCACGGGCGCCAGGCGTTTGATGCTCGCCACCTGGAACGGCCATTGTTCGGGGCTGATGTTGCCGGCCTGCGGGTTGCTCCAGACCAGATAGAACGGCCCGGCGCCGGGCTTGCCTTCGGATAACGGTGGCCAGGGTTTGGCCGGGTCTTCAATCGCCAGCCACGCCTGTGCCCCCTGGGTATTGAGCAACGGTGCCGCGGTCATTTCGGCGGCAAAGCCATCCAGGGCCACGGCTTGCAGATGGTCTCCAGGCTTGATGCCGGTCAGCAGTGCGGACAGCGGCACGGCGCGGTAACTCATGTCCCGCTTGTAGGAAACGTCGTTGCTGATGTTAATGGTTTGAACCTGGGGATGCTTGAGCAATTGCTCGGTCTGCCAGGTGCGACTGTTCGCGCCCAGCTCCAGGTTCAGCTGTGCGGCATACAAGGGCGAGCCGAACAGCATGGCCCCGAGCAGAATGAGCATTTTCAAGTGATCGCCGTCCCTGTCGTGCAAGTGCCGCAAAGATTGGCACAGCCACGCTGGCCCGGGTAGCGGGCCAGTCACATTTTGATAGTGGCAATGCAAAAACTGTGACGCCGTATCTTATAGACGTGACTAGCCGATGACCTTGGTCAGGTTCGGCAATATCAACAACAGCGTGGTGGCGAAAAGGATGAGCCCGGCTTGACGTACTTTCGATTGTTTGAACATGGCTTGACCGCCTTTTTTGTTATTTCCTGATGCCTGCCCGCATAGCTCCATGATGGCAGCGCGTTGCACTTCCTGTAGCGACGAGCGCCTCGGCAAAACCCGACGACAACTTCGTACAAGTTCACCTTAGAGCCCGCGTTAAGCTTGGCTTAGATCCATTTCGTATGGTGTTCTTGCAATTTGCTTTAAAAATGGCATGAGGCCTATTGCCAGCTTCTTTGGCGCCCGTTGGCTAGACAGCTTGGTGTCCTGAACGGTAGCTGACTACCGTCCGTCTGAGCGTGAGCGTCAACGTCTGTGAGCGCTGCGGTCATTGAATCAAACGCGGCTCGGGCCAAGAGTGGACACTCGGTATTTACCCACCTGCACTGCGGTTCGAGGACGTCATGACCCAAGCATTGATTTTCGACGCGTTACGCACGCCCCGTGGCAAAGGCAAGGCCGATGGCGCCTTGCACAGCGTCAAACCGGTGAACCTGGTTGCCGGTTTGCTCACCGCACTGCAGCAGCGCACGGCGCTGGACACCAGCCAGGTCGATGATGTGGTGCTCGGCTGCGTGACACCGATTGGTGATCAAGGTTCCGACATCGCCAAGACCGCCGCTCAGGTGGCCGATTGGGATGTCAGTGTGGCGGGAGTACAGATCAACCGTTTCTGTGCTTCGGGGCTGGAGGCAGTGAACCTCGGCGCGATGAAAGTGCGTTCAGGCTTCGAAGACCTGGTGGTGGTCGGTGGTGTCGAGTCGATGTCCCGGGTGCCGATGGGCAGCGATGGCGGGGCTTGGGCGCTGGACCCGGCGACCAACCTGCAAAGTCAATTCACGCCACAGGGCGTGGGTGCCGACCTGATCGCCACCCTTGAAGGCTTCAGCCGTCAGGACGTCGATGCCTATGCCCTGCATTCCCAGCTAAAGGCTGCGCGGGCGCGGGCCGACGGTTCGTTCAACAAGTCGCTGGTGCCGGTGCAGGACCAGAACGGCATCATCCTGCTCGATCACGATGAGTTCATCCGCGCCGACTCGACCCTGGAAGGCCTGGGCAAACTCAAGCCGAGTTTCGAGATGATGGGGCAGATGGGCTTCGATGCCACCGCGCTGCGGGTCTACAGCCATGTCGAGCGGATCAATCATGTGCACACCCCCGGCAACAGTTCCGGGATTGTCGATGGCGCGGCGCTGATGCTCATCGGCTCCGAAGCCAAGGGCCGGGCGCTGGGCTTGCAGCCACGGGCGCGGATTGTGGCCACGGCAGTCACCAGCACCGATCCGACCATCATGCTCACCGGCCCCGCGCCGGCGACCCGCAAGGCACTGGCCAAGGCCGGGCTGCGGGTCGAAGACATCGATCTGTTCGAGGTCAACGAGGCGTTCGCGTCGGTGGTGTTGAAATTCATCAAGGACATGGCTGTCGATCCGGACAAGGTCAATGTCAACGGCGGCTCAATCGCCATGGGCCACCCGCTGGGCGCCACCGGTTGCGTCATTCTCGGCACGCTGCTCGATGAACTGGAAGCCCAACGCCTGCGTTATGGCCTCGCGACCCTGTGTGTCGGCGGCGGCATGGGCATTGCCACCATCATCGAACGCCTCTGAGCCCGGACTTCAAGGAACCCCGTTATGAACGAAGCCATTCGTTACGAAAAAGACCAGGACCAGATCGTCGTCCTGACGATCGACATGCCGGGCCAGAGCGCCAACACCATGAATGCGGTGTACCGCGAGGCCATGGCTGACTGTGTTGCGCGCCTGGTGGCCGACAAGGACAGCATCGCCGGTGTGATCATCACCTCGGCCAAGAAGACTTTCTTCGCTGGCGGCGACCTCAATGAACTGATCAAGGTCGGCAAACCCCAGGCCAAGGCCTTCTACGACATGGTGCTGAGCCTCAAGGGCCAGTTGCGCACCCTGGAAACCCTCGGCAAACCGGTGGTCGCGGCGATCAATGGCGCTGCATTGGGCGGCGGCTGGGAAATCTGCCTGGCCTGCCATCATCGCGTGGCACTGGACAACCCGTCGGTGCAACTCGGCCTGCCGGAAGTCACCCTCGGCCTGCTGCCGGGCGGCGGAGGCGTGGTGCGCATGGTGCGCATGCTCGGCTTGGAAAAAGCCCTGCCTTATCTGCTTGAAGGCAAGAGGCTGCGACCGCAACAAGCGTTGCAGGCAGGATTGATCGACGCGCTGGCGACCGATCAAGAAGACCTGTTGGCCAAGGCGCGGGTGTGGATTCTCGCCAATCCGGTGGCGGTGCAGCGCTGGGACGTGAAGGGCTACCAGATACCGGGCGGTACACCGTCAAACCCGAAAGTCGCGCAGATGCTGGCGATTGCACCGTCGATCCTGCGCAGCAAAACCCAGGGCACGATGCCCGCGCCGGAGAAAATCCTCTGCGCGGCGGTCGAGGGGGCGCAGGTGGATTTCGATACGGCGCACCTGATCGAAACCCGCTATTTCACCGAACTGACCACCGGCCAGGTCTCGAAAAACCTGATTGGCACGTTCTGGTTCCAGCTCAACGAAATCAATGCCGGCGGCTCGCGGCCTCAAGGTTTTGCGCCTTATGTCACCCGCAAGGTCGGCGTGCTCGGTGCCGGGATGATGGGCGCCGGTATCGCGTTTGTCAGTGCGTCGGCGGGGATCGATGTGGTGCTCAAGGACATCAACCTCGCGGCGGCTGAGAAGGGCAAGGCGCATTCGGCGGCGCTGCTGGACAAGAAAGTCGCTCGCGGACAAATGAGCCTCGAGCAACGCGACACCGTTCTGTCACGCATTCAAACCAGCGAAAGCGATGCTGACCTGGCGGGTTGCGACCTGATCATCGAGGCCGTGTTCGAGGATCGGGATTTGAAGGCGAAGGTCTCGTTGGCGGCGCAGAAGGTCGTCGGCGCGGACGCGGTGATCGCCTCCAATACCTCGACCTTGCCGATCAGCGGCCTGGCGTGCGCCGTGCCCGACCAGAGCAAATTCATCGGCCTGCATTTTTTCAGCCCCGTGGAAAAAATGCCGCTGGTGGAAATCATCAAGGGCGCCAATACCAGCGACGAAACCCTGGCCCGCGGCTTCGATTACGTCCTGCAAATCAGCAAAACCCCGATTGTGGTCAACGACAGCCGTGGTTTCTTCACCTCAAGAGTGTTCGGCACCTTCACCAACGAAGGCATCGCCATGCTGGGCGAGGGCGTGAGCGCGGCGATGATCGAGACAGAAGCGCGCAAGGCCGGCATGCCGGTTGGACCGCTGGCTATCTCTGACGAAGTTTCCCTCAGCCTGATGAACCATATCCGTCTGCAAACCGCCAAGGACCTGCAAGCAGAAGGCAAACCGCTGACAGAGCATCCGGCGTTTGCCGTGATTGATGTGCTGCTCAATGAGTTCAAGCGTCCGGGCAAGGCTGCCGGTGGAGGTTTCTACGAGTATCCGGCGGGCGGCCAGAAACATCTGTGGCCTGAGTTGAAAACCCGCTTCGAGAAAAGCGACGGGCAGATCTCGCCGAAGGATGTGCGTGATCGCTTGCTGTTCGTGCAAGCCATCGAAACCGTGCGTTGCGTGGAGGAGGGGGTGTTGACCTCGACGGCGGATGCCAACGTTGGCTCGATCTTCGGCATCGGTTTCGCCGCCTGGACCGGTGGTGCGCTGCAGTTCATCAACCAGTACGGCGTGCAGGACTTTGTTGCCCGCGCCCAGTATCTGGCCAAGCAATATGGCGAGCGGTTCGCGCCGCCCGCCTTGCTGCTGGAGAAGGCGGCCAAAGGGGAGACGTTCTAAGGGGGCGATGACGCATTTCGGGGCTTGCCTTGACACGGTGTTTCAAGGCAGGCTCTGGGGTGTGCATTATTCCCATCACGTGTCAGGTATTTTTTATGTCGTTACGCATCTGCATTCTGGAAACCGACCACCTGCGTCCGGAATTGGTTGACCAATATCAGGGCTACGGGCAGATGTTCAAACACCTGTTTTCTCAGCAGCCGATTGCCGCCGAGTTCACGGTCTACAACGTGGTGCAGGGCGAATACCCAAGCGACGACCTGACGTTCGACGCCTACCTGGTGACGGGCAGCAAGGCCGACTCCTTCGGCACCGACCCGTGGATCGAAACCCTCAAGAAGTATCTGTTGACCCGCTACGAGCGCGGCGACAAATTGCTGGGCGTCTGCTTCGGTCATCAGCTGCTGGCCCTGCTGCTTGGTGGCAAGAGCGAGCGTGCAACCCAAGGCTGGGGCGTCGGCACCCACAACTACAAATTGGCCGCCAAAGCGCCATGGATGAATCCGGTGCGCGAAGAACTGACGCTACTGATCAGCCACCAGGATCAGGTCACGTCGCTGCCGGAGAACGCCACGGTCATCGCATCCAGCGATTTCTGCCCGTATGCCGCCTACCACATCAACGATCAGGTGCTGTGCTTCCAGGGGCATCCGGAGTTCATCCACGACTACTCCCGCGCCCTGCTGGAGATTCGCCAACAGGCACTGGGTGAGCAGGTCTACTCCAAGGGTATCGCGAGCCTGGAACAGGAACACCACGGCGCCACGGTGGCCGAGTGGATGATGCGGTTTGTGGCGCACAAGCCAGCAGCTGATTGAAACTAAAAGCATCGCGAGCAGGCTCGCTCCCACATCTATGGTTACCCCCTTTTCTGCAATACTGTTGTTGATGTCGTGTTTGGCTTGCTTTCATCTATCCGGCGTCTGAGTTGGGGTTGTCGCCCCGCGCCTCGATGAGAATCGATGCCCAACGACCCTAATTAGTGGAACGGCCTTTCAGCCGTGTGAGAGCCCAGGGTTGTCGTCAGGCCGGTTGGCCGTTCACGTCATCAGTTATCCAGCATCGCAAAACCAGGTGGGTGGTGCTTGGGTGACAGCGGGGTCAGGCGTTCATCGCGGCTGGCCCCGCATCGAATTCAGTGTGGTGTGCCGCTATCGCCCAGGCGATTCTTGCCAGTTTGTTGGCCAGCGCACAAACCACTAGATTGGAGTGATGTCCCGACGCCAATAACCGGCGGACCCAGTCCGCCAAAGCGCCTTTCTGTCGCTCCAGTTGTATCAAGTAAACACGAGCGCACTGGACGAGCAGGCGTCGCTGGTTGCGATCACCGCGCTTACTGATGCCCAGCAGGACAGACCTCCCGCCCGTGGAATGCTGCTTGGGGACCAGTCCGATGGAAGCTGCATAGCCTCGGCCGCATTTGAACTGCTTGCCATCGCCCAGCTCGGCAGCCAGGACGGTGGAGGTGATCGGGCCGACACACGGCAGAGTCATCAAACGAGTCGCCAGATCATCTTCAGCGGCCTGGCATTCCACGTCCTTATCCAGCGACTTGATCTCCTCCTCCACATGCTTGAGATGTCGATACAGTCTCATCAGATTTTTTTTGTAGGGCTCAGAAATTGAACTCGCCTCAAGCAGCTCCGGTAGAGCGTTGATCGACTTGAAGCCCGGGGCCAGGCTCACGCCAACCTCCAGAAGCGCGGCGTGAATCCGATTGACGGTTGCGGTGCGATCCTTGATGAACGAGTCTCGGGTGGAGTTCAGCATGGCTAGCACTTGCTGGGCCTGAGTTTTTACCGGCACAAAACGCATCGTCGGACGAGTCGCTGCTTCGCAGATCGCCTCGGCATCAGCGAAGTCATTTTTGTTGCTTTTCACGTAAGGGCGTACGAGATGAGGTGCGATGAGCCTGGGCGCATGTCCCAGCCTGATGGCCTCCTGTGCCATGAAGTGGGCGCCGCCACAGGCTTCCATCACGATGGTGCAGGGCTCGAGATTTGCCAGGTGCTGCATGAGCGTTACCCGATTGAATTTTTTTCGGTACAGCTCGTGACCACGATCATCCTGTGCATGTAGATGAAAGGTGTGTTTTCCCAAGTCGATGGCGGCAATAGCTACTTTGTTCATGGCAACGATCTCCGATGAGCCCCCTGCGAAAGCTTAGTGGGCGATCACAGGGGGCAGCGGGGGTAGCCATTTCATTAGTGGATCTTCGGTGTTGCTGAGATCAATGTGGGAGCGAGCCTGCTCGCGAAGGTCGTGAACGATAGCGCGTTGAACCAGGTACACAGCGGCGCCCTTGGGTTTTTCGCGAGCGAGCTCGCTCCTACAACCACCCCGACTTCTTGAAACTCGCCCACAACCCCAGACAACCCACCGTAATAAACCCCAGCACCCCGAAATACCCGTAGTGCCAGTTCAACTCCGGCATGTTCTGGAAATTCATCCCGTAAATCCCAGCCACCGCCGTCGGGAAAGCGAGAATCGCCGCCCAGGCCGCAAACTTGCGTTGCACCACGCTCTGGCGTGAGGCCTCCAACAGCACCCCGACTTCAATCGTCTGGCTGGCAATATCCGCCAGGGTCGTCAGGTCTTCCATCTGCCGTGTCACATGAATCTGCACATCGCGAAAGTACGGCCGCATGTTCTTGTCGATGAACGGGAAGCTCAGCCTCTGCAATTCCTCCCCGATCTCAATCATCGGTGCTACATAACGACGCAAGCGCAAAACATCACGACGCAGGCCATGCAGCTTCTGGATGTCGTAGTCATTCAACACGCCGCATAACACGTTGCGTTCCAGCTCATCGATTTCCCCGTGAATGGCTTCGCCCATCGGCTGGTAGTTTTCGATCACGAAATCGAGGATGGCATAGAGTACGAAATCTTCCCCGTGCTCAAGCAACAGCGGACGAGCTTCACAGCGTTGTCGGACATGGGCGTAGGACGCCGAGTGACCGTTGCGTGCGGTGATGATGTAGCCGTTGCCGGCAAAGATATGTGTCTCGATGAACTCGAGTTTGCCTTCATGGCGGATGGGCGAATACGTCACGATGAACAGCGCATCACCGAAGGTTTCCAGCTTCGGCCGACTGTGTTTTTCCAGGGCATCTTCAATGGCCAGTTCGTGCAGCTTGAACTGGCGTTGCAGATTGTAGAGTTCCTCGGCGTTCGGCTCTTCGAGGCCGATCCAGACAAAGTGCCCGGGTTTTGCAGCCCAGGCTGCGCCTTCGTCGAGGGTGATATTGGTGACTCTCTTACCGGCGCTATAAACCGCTGAAGCAACAACTCTACCCATGATGGTGATTCACTTCTTTTGGCAGCTTTTAATTGGCAACAAATGCAATGGCAGTGTTGATCAGCTTAGCCTCGCAGTGTTTGAGAGTCAGTTAAATCTGCCGAGTTCTGGGGAAAGACGCGCAGGCAAAAGAAAACCCGCACCAGGCGGGTTTTCTTTTTCAGATGGCTTGTAGTTGCCGGTCCATCGACTCGATGCATTCACGCATCTGCTCGCGGCACTGGGCGATCAGCAGGGGCATGTCGTCCAGGCTCAATCCGGCAGTGGGAATCGCCGGCAACGAACGAATCAGAATTTTCCCGCTGCGCCAGCGGTTCAATCGCATGTGTTTGACGTAACTGCTGACACACACCGGCACGATCGGCACCCCGGCGGCAATAGCCATCTGAAAGGCACCTTTCTTGAAGGGCAGCAAGTCCTCACCCAGGTTGCGCGTGCCTTCCGGGAAAACCCAGATCGAGGTGTCTTTGTTTTGCAGGGTATGGGTGGTGGTCAACATCGACTTTCGCGCCTTTTGCGCATTGCCACGGTCGATCAGCACATTGCCGGCCAGCCAGAACAACTGCCCGAACAGCGGCACCCATTTCAGGCTCTTTTTGCCGATGCACACGGTACGGCGGGGCACCACATTGCCAAACACAAACAGGTCGTAGTTGGACTGGTGATTAGCGATGATCACGCAGCTGTCAGGTTTATCCATCAACGGCCCGACTTCGGCCTTCACCCGCAAACGCAAAATACACATGGCCGGCCATGCGTACAGGCGTGCGCACAGACGGCTATTGTCCGGATTGAAAGGCCGACACAGGCCGAGAATCACCCCCAGCACACCCGCCACGATAAAGTGCAGGCCCATCAATGACATACGGAACAAAAACAGCATTTACAGGCCCCACCGGGACAAAAGGTGGCGCAGTGTACGGATGTACACTGTTTTCGGCAATTGCTGCCAGGGAAGTGGGAGATGGCCGATGTTTGAGCTGATGTTTCCGACTATTTGGTCAGATGCGGCCTAGAGCGGTTACAGATGTTTAACACAGACATGTATGAAAAAGCCCGACACGACGGTCGGGCTTTTCGTTGCAGCAGATCCGGGCTTATCCCAGATGTTCCTGGTCCTGGATGATCGCGTTGTCCAGGGCCTCCAGCAGTGCTTTGCGCACTTTCAATTTGGTGTTCTTGTGCGCGGTCATGTTGATCTTCTTCAACTGACGAGCCGCCGCCAGTGCCGCGCCTTGCAGTTCTTCAGGCGAGACCACGACATCAAGGAAACCGGCAGCCACGGCGCCTTGTGGGTTGAACATCTCGCCGTTGACCACCGAACGCTGCAGCGCCACTTTGTTCAGGCGGTCACGGGCAATCTCGATGCCCGCGTGGTGCATGGTCATGCCGATCTGCACTTCGTTCAGGCCAATGCTGAACGCACCGTCTACACCGATGCGATAGTCGGCCGACAACAGCAGAAACGCACCCTTGGCCACCGCATGCCCCGGGCACGCGACGATCACCGGGAAGGGGTGCGAAAGCAGGCGGCGGGCCAGGGTCGAGCCGGAGGTCACCAGTGCCACGGCTTCTCTAGGGCCGGCCGTCATCACCTTCAGGTCATAACCGCCAGAGAGAATGCCCGGCTGGCCGGTAATGATCACCACCGCACGATCAGTCACGGCCTGATCCAGCGCAGCGTTGAACGCGGCAATCACATCCGGGGAGATGGCATTGACCTTGCCATTGCTCAAGGTCAGGGTCGCGATACCGTCTTCGAGATGGTAGGAAATCAACTCACTCATGACGCTATTCCTTTCAATAAAGTTGGGCAGACGTTACCCACCGCCGCAGGTCAGGTAAAGCGCCGTGACTGACCCGCCAGTCACCCTTTGCCCGCCCGCCAAGCGTAGCCCGCCAAGCGTAGCCCGCCGTGCCTGCCGCGCATTCCCCTCTATATAGAGGCGGGCACGAAGCCGGAGATTGGCCGGTTTGCCATGGCCCGGAGTGACCACAAATGCTGAATCGCGTTAACCGCATGAAAATTCTGAAAAAAATGTTTGCCATCGGAAAAGCTTTCGACTACATTAGCGCGCCTCGACAGACAGAACATGTTTGAAGAGATACGGTGAAGTGTCCGAGTGGCTTAAGGAGCACGCCTGGAAAGTGTGTATACAGGAAACTGTATCGAGAGTTCGAATCTCTCCTTCACCGCCACATTCGATGTAGACAAAACCCCTGGTTTCGAAAGAAGCCGGGGGTTTTGTGTTTTTGGCGTTTGATTTTCGGCACGTAAGAAACAAGAGGCGTCTACCGTACTAGCAGTGACCTGGCAGGTCCGGCTGTTAGACTGCTCAATCTCTTCGAACGGAATCGACATCATGCTCCATCCTCCCGCCAGCTTTCGCGGCGCAGCCCAGCTCATCGCGGCTGTGTCGATAGTTGCCATGTCATCACTGGCCCTCGCATCCGCCCCTGCCACTTTTCCCGACGCTGAAGCCAGTGACCCAGCCAAACTCGGCTGGATGGTCGGTTCGCCACCCCCCGCTGATCGCACCGTGCGTTTTGAAGACGGCAGCTATTTCCAGTTTCCGGCAATGCGCTGGAGTGTTTCGAATTTCCGGCAACTGATGCCGACGATCAACGTTTCACGCGGCCTGGGTGCTCCGGTTCCACTGGAGATAGCACTTCGCAAAGATATCGACGGGATCAGTTTTGTCCCCCTTGGCGCCAGGGCGCCGATGACCTGGGAACAATCCCTCGCGGCCACTTACACCGATGGCATTGTGGTGATGCACCGCGGGAAAGTTGTCTACGAACGTTACTTCGGCGTGTTGAAGCCGGACGGCCAGCACGCAGCGATGTCGGTGACCAAGTCCGTGGTTGGCACGCTGGGCGCCATGTTGGTGGCGCAGGGGCGTATCGATGCTGGCAAGCGGGTTGCCGAATATGTACCGGAACTGACGGATTCTGCGTTTGGCAGTGCGACAGTGCGGCAGGTACTCGACATGACCACGGGCCTCAAATACAGCGAGGACTACGCGGACCCGAACGCCGAAGTCTGGGCCCATGCCAAGGCAGGTAACCCGCTGCCCAAACCCAAGGGTTATGAGGGACCTCGCAGCTACTACGAATTTTTGCAGACGGTGCAACCGCTAGGTGAGCACGGCAAGGCGTTTGCCTACAAAACCGTGAACACCGACGTGTTGGGTTGGGTCATTGCCCGCGCCACCGGCCGCAATGTTGCACAACTGCTGTCGGAGAACATCTGGAGCCGGTTGGGTGCCGAACAGGACGCCTGGTTCACCGTGGACTCCATCGGCACGCCCTTCGCCGGTGGTGGCCTGAATACGGGGTTGCGGGACTTGGCGCGTTTTGGCGAGATGCTGCGTAACGGCGGTCGGTTCAACGGTCAGCAGATCGTGCCGCAGGCAGTGATCGACGATATCCGTGGCGGCGGTGATAAACAGGCTTTCGCCAAGGCGGGGTACACATTGCTCAAAGACTGGAGTTACCGGTCGATGTGGTGGGTGACGAACAAGGAGGGTGGGGCGTTCATGGCACGAGGGGTTCATGGGCAACGTATTTATGTCGACCCGAAGGCCGAGATGGTCATCGTCCGCTACGCATCCCATCCGGTGGCCAGCAACTCGGCCAATGATCCCGTGACGTTGCCGGCGTTTGATGCGCTGGCTGAATATCTGAACAGGAAGGAACAGCAATGATCACCACCACTACCCACTCCATTGAAGGCCGGCAAATTACCGCCTACCTGGACATCGTCAGCGCCGAGTCGGTGCAAGGGATCAACGTCGTCCGTGATGTGTTTGCCGGGATGCGCGACTTTTTCGGTGGGCGCTCCCAAACTCTGGAGCGAGCGTTGAAGGAAGCGCGCATTCAGGCCACCGATGAGATCAAGGAACGGGCGCAGGCGCTTCAGGCGGATGCGGTAGTCGGGCTTGATTATGAGATCAGCATGCCGGCGGGCAAGGGCGGGATGGTTGTGGTGTTTGTGACCGGGACTGCGGTCAAGTTACGGTGAAAGGTGAGATGCCATTCGTCGGTCACGGAGAAATACGAACGGCAGGTCCATTAGTGACCGGCTAGTCTCAAAAACCTTGGCGATCGATATTTCTTCAGGCAAAGGGCTTGCCGATGTCGATCGCGCTTTTTGAAAGGGGTGAAGAGATGGCTGATCCGTATATCGAGGACGATGGCGCAGAATTTCCGATCAACAATTCCGTGCGGTGTGGCCAGACCCAGTATGTGGCCAGTTTCGGCGAGGACCAGACTGAGGTCGACAAGATCAAGACCAGGGCCTGCCGGGTACTGAAGGGCAAATTCTTACCCAAGGTGACAGCGCCGGTCAGGAAGTAACCCACTACCGGAAGACCCCGTCATTGAACGGTATTTTTCATGTCTGAAAGAGTTTTATGACAAGTTTTTTAAGGTGGTGATCTTTCACAAACTTTTCACAGCACCCTCCGTAATCTCGACTCATCCGTTAGAAAGCAACACCTGGCCCGTTTCCCCAGCGGGCTTTTTTTTGTCCGTCATAAAACCTTTTTCAAAAATGCTGTCCAACCGTCGCCAATCGCGAAGTTGGACCGGCGTGCTGGACTTTATCCGCGCAAAAGCATTCAATCTCGCCCCCTTTTTGTGTACCCCTATTTTTTGAGGTTTTTGTCATGCGTTTAACACTGCCTGCTCTGGTTCTGGGGCTTCTGGTTGCTCAAGGTGCAATGGCTGGTGACGGCACTGCCGCGCTGGGCGGTGGCTTGGGCGGCGCGTTGGGTAACGTGGTCGGCCAGAAAATGGGCGGCAGCACTGGCGCAGCGATTGGTGCGGGCGTGGCTGGCGCGGCGGGCAGCGCAGTTGCCGCCAAAAAAGGTCATCGCACCAGCGCTGCTATCGGTGGCGGTGTCGGCGCTGCCGGTGGTTCGGTAATCGGCAATAGCCTTGGCGGCAAGTCCGGTGCCACCATCGGTGCTGGCCTGGGCGGTGCATTGGGCGGCGGCGTAGGCAGCAACCTGGCCAATGGTCACAAGCGTCACTGATCCTGATTCAGATTTGAAAAGAGCCCGGCCTGATGCCGGGCTTTTTCATTTATGAACGTTTCACGCCGCAGCAGCTCAAATCTTCCATACCCTGGAAGAATGCGAGGCGTGCCATGAACCCGAAAACCAACGGCAAAAAAAACGGAAGCCTGAATGCTCGACTATTGATGGTGCCTGCGATTGTTTTTGGATTGCTGGTCTCTCAGGTGGCGCTGGCGGGAGGTAATGGAGATGCCGCGGTAGGCGGTGGTCTTGGTGGGGTGCTGGGCAACGTTGTCGGTGGCCAGGTGGGAGGCAGTACGGGCGCAGCCATTGGTGCAGGTGTCGGCGGAGCGGCCGGTAGCGCCATTGCCGCGCCCAGGCACAGTCGCACCGAGGCGGCGGTAGGCGGTGGTTTGGGCGCGGCGGGTGGATCGGTGGTTGGCAACAGTCTTGGCGGTTCGACCGGATCGGCCATCGGTGCAGGCCTGGGCGGTGCAGCTGGCGGTGCGGTTGGCAATGATCTGGGGAGTGATAGCGGTCATTCCCATTCCGGTAACGGTTATAAACACTCGAACAAGCACCACAAAAAGCATCACTAGTTGAGCGAGGCATCCCATGACTGCGAAAAGCGAAGGCAAGGAAGAAAAGGGCCCGAGCGGACTGCCATCTATCAACGATCCCGGCAATGAAGATCCGGGATCGCTGATGGATGATGCGACAGTGCCGCTTAATGACGCTGATGATGCGGGCGATGTGGGGAATATCGAGTTTGAAGATGAGGAAGAGGACGAAGATTGATCGAGCCGTGTTGGCGGATTGACCGGTTGTCTAGCTGATCGAACGTGTCCATCGCCCGGTCCTCGATAGGTCGTGGCCTGAGTCTGCGCGATGTAAGTATTGGTTTGGAGGTTTTGGAGAGGGTACATTGGGCTCACCTTCATCAACCTTTGCCCCTTCTTCCCAATCCGTCGCCGAGCATCCCGGCTTGTTTGCGTGCGGGCAATTCCCGCTCGACCCCAACGGATCCACCCACCCCGTCGGGTTCCGGGTGTACCGATACGGGTTCAACCCTCCGGCCAACTTGACCGGATCCGGCGTCAGATAACGACCGATGTCCGGATGGTAGTAGCGATGCCGGTTGTAGTGCAGGCCGCTCTCCGCGTCGAAGTATTGCCCCTGAAACCGTAGTGGCTGTTCGAGTCGCTCGCCTTCGCCGTGGCTCACTTCGCGGAGTTTGCCGTGGGCGGTGTACTTGGCCGACCAGACGATGGCGCCGCCGTAGCTGGTCAGTTCCTGCGGGGTGCCGAGGTGGTCGAGTTGGTAGTAGAACGGGCAGGCGTCTGCCCGGCCTTTGCCGTCGAGCAGCGCCAGCGGGCGGAAGCAGCCGGGTTCGTAAACGTAGTTGCGGTAGTGCCGGGGAGCGCTTTCGGCGATGAGTTGGTCGCCTTGCCAGAAGAATTGCGTGGTCTGGCCGTCGACGGTTTTACGGATGCGTCGGCCGAAGGCGTCATAGCTGTAGCTGACACTTCTACCGCCCGGGCTGCGGACGCCGATCAGGCGGTGCTGGCTGTCGTAGGAGTACTCCGTGACTTGGGTCGGCGTACCGCGGCGTTCGCGGACCAGGTTGCCGAAGGCGTCGTAGTCATAGTGGCTTTCATAGTGGCGGCGCAGGCGGTTGCCCTGGAGCACGCACGGGCCCGGGCGGTCGTGGATCAGCAGGTTGCCGGCCGGGTCGTGGGTGAAGTTCTCCGCGAACTGGTCGCGGGAGTGGCGTACGCCGGTCAGGCGGTCGAGCACATCGTATTGATAGTGACGTTGGCCGTGACGGCTGTCGGCAATCTGCAGGAGATTGCCCTTGGCGCTGTAGGCATACTCGCGGCGGTACAGAGGTCGTTGTTTTTGGCTGATGGCATGGGCCTGGAAACGACCCTGCTCGTCGTAGGCATAATCGCTGAGCAGCAGGCCCTGTTGGCGTTGCTGTTCACGCCCGCCGACAAAACGATGGCTGGTCAGGCGTGTACCGTTGAGGTCGATGGCAGTCAGGGCGCCGCCCCGGGCATGGTGGTAATCGAGCACACAGCCGTCCGGCAGGCGCAGGCGCTTTAGCCGACCGCAGGTGTCGTAGCCGTAACGCAGGGTGCTCCAGCCCTGATGCTCGGTGATCAGCCGGTCCTGGCGGTCGTATTCGAACTCCAGCGGATGGTCCTGGCCGTCGTCTACGCTGACCAGCCGCCCGAGGCTGTCGTAGCCGTACTCGACCTCGATCCCGTCGGGCAGGGTCTTGAGCAATAAACGTCCGGCGCTGTCGCGTTGATACTGCGTGACAAGTTGCGAACCGTCGTTGCCAAACTCGGTTTTCTCCAACAACTGGCCATTGCCGTCATAGGCATACGCGGTACGACGGCCATCGAAGCCGGTTTCCTGTCGGATCAATCCGCCTGGCGTGTAGTCCAGCCGGTAGGTATCGCCGACCTCGTTTTCGATTTCGGTGAGCAACAATTGCGCATGGTCGTAGCGGTACTTCAGCGCGCTGCCTTCGGGGTTGATCCGGCGGCTGACCAAGTGCAGGTCGTCGGCGTATTCGTAACGGGTCACCCGTCCCAGTTCGTCAGTTTCGGCGGTGACCTGGCCGTAGGCGTTGTAGCGATAGGCGCGGCGGGCGCCGGTGGGCAGCGTGGTCCGGATCAGTCGCCCCACGGCGTCCCACTCATAGCCGGTGACGGCACCATGTTCGTCCTGCCGGGTAATCCGCCGCCCCAAGGCATCGTAGGAAAAAGTGCGCTGAGCACCGTCCGGCAGGGTCTCTTCCAGCAGCTGCCCCAAGGCATTCCAGACAAACCGGTGACCGCTCTGGTCGGGGAAACGGATCGTCAGCAAGCGCCCCTGCGGGTCGTAGAAATAGCGGGTGATCTGCCCGTCTGGATCGGTGATGGCAGTGATGTCGCCCTGGGCATTGCGCTGGTAGGTCCACGTCGCCTGACCCTGGGTACGGGTGTGCAGCAAACCGTGGCGATACTCGCAGGACGTGGGCGCCGCATCCGGCGCAAACAGCGCGATCAGCCGACCGACTTCGTCATAATGGTATTCGGTGATGGCGCCGAGGGCGTCCTGCTCGGCGATCAGACGGCCCTGATCGTCATAAGCCCTGTGCTGCTCACCGCCCTCTAGCCCAACCTGGCGCACCAGTCGCGCGCGGTCGTCATGAACGTAAACCTCATCGCTACCGTCGGCGTTGTTCACCGTCACGCAGCCTTGATCGTCCCAGACGTAATGCGCCTCCATCTGCGCAAACGAAGCCCAGTGACGAATGCAGCGGGCGGCTTTGCCGGAGCGTTCCCACGCCCAGAAAAAACTCGCGCCGCCGGCCAGTTGCCGTTGCAGGATGACGTGTTGCTCGTCGTAGTCGTAGCGCTCGATGTCACCCGCCGCGTTGGTTGCCTCGATCAAGCGCTGGCGGGCGTCGTAGCGGTAGCTGACCAGTGTCAGTTCGGTGCGCCAGGTGTTCGTCTCGGGGTTGCCGCGCTGAAACACCTGATAGTCGACGGCCACCAGGTGCTTGAGGTCGTAACGCAGCAGCAAGGCGCGGTCGGCGCCATTGTCCAGGCGCTGAATCCGGTCAAAGTGGTCCCGCTGCATCGTCAGGCGGTTGCCGTAGGCGTCGCTGATCGCGCTGAGCCGGCCGTCATGAAAGTGGTAGAACAGCGCGCGGTCGCCGGCCAGGGCGAGGATCAGTTCGTCCGGCTCCTCGCCGAGGTAAATCGCCGCCCGCGACAGGTTGTTGTGGATCATCGGGCGCTCCGCCGTCGGCCGTGGAAAGGGCGTGCGGCGGTTTTCGGGGTCGATCCACAGCACCCGCTCGCCGTGGAGTTCCAGGTGCTGGGACAGCGAATGGCTCCAGCCAAAACCGAGGCCGCTGTCGAGCTCGACGGCACTGGTGCGATAGGCGCGGGTGAAGTCGAACGGCAAGATCCCGTCGAGGGTGCCGTCGGTGAGGGTCAGCAGTTCTTCGCCGGTTACCATCGACACCGAGCAGTTGTGGGTGGCAGTGCGCTCGACGGTGTCAGCACTGTCGCCGTTGGGGTTTTTCGCCTGTCTGGAGGCGTCGTCGTGGTGTTCATGCTTGCCGGAGCGAAGTGTCAGAGGGCCGCTCGCGGGGCATGCCAATACCTTTTGGGGATCGAACATCTGCAGTCTTTCGCTTGGCGGAATGTGGAGCGCGAAACTCTGCGGGGGATCGGCAAGGAAAGAAGTCGGGAAAGGTGGCGCTTGTTGTAGGGCGATTCGCTAAATTACGGAGGGCCATTCGGCGTCGATCGGGATTTCCTCGTTGCTCTAAGCCGGCGGCGCTCGCTATGCTGCTGAACCCTTTAATCCATTCGGGCATCGGCCGTACCTGAGCTGCCCGGGATGCCTTGGAAAATGGATCAGATGCGATGAATGCACCACTGAAAGCATTCGGCCCGATCAAGGCCGTGATTTTCGATATGGACGGCTTGTTGCTGGATACAGAGGGCATCTACACCGAAGTCACGTCCATCATTGCCGCGCGTTACGGCCGGACGTTCGACTGGAGCATCAAACAGAACATCATTGGCCGGGGCGCGGGCGATCTGGCGCGCTATGTGGTTCAAGCGCTGGACTTGCCGATAACGGCGCAAGAGTTTCTGGTGATCCGCGAGCCGCTGATGCTCGAGCGATTCCCTGCCGCGCAAGCGATGCCTGGCGCACAGGAGCTGGTACGGCATCTGAAGGCCAACAACATTCCCATTGCCGTGGGCACCAGTTCTTCGAGCCAGTCGTTCGGCCAGAAAACCACCTTGCATCGCGACTGGTTCGCTTTGTTCGACTTCATCGTCACCGCCGATGACCCCGAGGTGGGCGCGGCCAAGCCGGCACCGGATATTTTCCTGACGGCGGCGCGGCGTCTGGGCGTTGCGCCCGAGGATTGCCTGGTGTTCGAGGATTCGCCCTTCGGTGTCACCGCGGCGAAAGCGGCGGGGATGACGGCGATTGCGATCCCGGATGCGGCAATGGCCGACGCCAGGTACGCACACGCCGATGGCATTCTTCGTACGTTGAAGGCGTTCGAGCCGGGCGCATTTGGTTTGCCGGCGCTGGAATGGGCCTAGCTAAAAAGACGGGTCGACACTGGAAAATGTGGGAGCGAGCAGGCTCGCTCCCACGGTTATTGCAACTGGCTGACACGCATCAGGCGCCGAAACCACCGTCGATAGTCAGGCTGGCTCCCGTGATGTAGCCGGCTTCAGGGCTGACGAGGTAGGCGACGAAGCTGGCGATCTCTTCGGCCTTACCGTAACGGCCAACGGCCATCAACGGGATCAGGCTTTCCGCAAAGTCACCGTCGGCCGGGTTCATGTCGGTGTCGACCGGGCCCGGTTGCACGTTATTGATGGTGATGCCTTGCGGGCCGAGATCACGGGCCAGGCCTTTGGTCAGGCCGACCAGTGCGGACTTGCTCATGGCGTACGGGCCACCACCGGCGAAGGGCATGCGATCGGCGTTGGTGCTGCCGATGTTGATGATGCGTCCGCCTTCGGTCATGTGTTTGGCGGCGGCCTGGGTGGCGATGAATACGCTGCGCACGTTGATGGCCAGGGTCTGGTCGAAGTCTTCGAGTTTGAACTCGGCCAGCGGTGCGACGGCCAGTACACCTGCATTGTTGACCAGGATATCCAGGCGACCGAAGGCTGCTACCGTGGCGGACACGGCACCGCGGATGGCGTCGGCGTCGGCGCTGTCGGCCTTGATGGCCAAGGCCTTGCCGCCCTTGGCGGTGATGCTGTCTTGCAGTTCTTCAGCCTTGGCCGTGGAACTGACATAAGTGAAGGCAACGGTCGCGCCTTCAGCAGCCAGGCGCTTGACGATGGCTGCGCCGATGCCGCGGGAACCACCTTGAATCAATGCCACTTTGCCGCTGAGGTTCTGAGTAGTCATGTCGATCTCCAAATCCCGAGGCGAGATGCCCCGGTTGATGGAGCCTAGTATCGATTCCGGATTACCTGCTGTCTTCGGTGGTCATCAGAAAATAAAGTCGCATTCTTTCAGATCAATGGGTTACAGAAAGCCAGTCATTTAAGGGTAAAGAAAAACTGCATTAGTTCTTAAATAAAGCACAATCGTGGTCATTTGAAAATAAGATTCGAGGGGCACCGGTCGTGTCGGATTATCGAGCGTCGATTCCAATGATTGTATGGGTTGTAATTAGGAAAAGGCTCTCGCTTGGCACTTGGCTGTTAAAGAGCGGCACGGCTCCGTACCCAAATTAATCGACTAACCTGCGTACGTCGGTAGTGCAATGGGGTAACGCTCAACTCCAGGGACAGCAACCGGTCAGCCGCACCAACTAAGGTGTCAATCCGCTCGGGGGGGCACTGCTATATACGCAAACAAGCATGTCCCGCTTGCTGTCATAGACCCTATTCCTTTTGGGGGAGCTATTCTCTTACGGGTTTTTAAGGCTCTCGCCAGGAAACCCCAGAATCGAAAGAGAACGGCTTAGAAAAACAATCCCCCCGCTAAAAAGCGGTTCTTCACGGAATCCCGGGAAACACAGAAACAAGAACGCCGATTTGATTGATGATGTTCGTGCGAGCAAACACATCTAACAAACCGGCGTTCTTATGCGTGATATTAATACTTTCCTTCCCTTTTGGGAGGGCTTTTCTGTCGTCACGATCAAGCCCGATGGCGATGATCTACAAATCGACCTGACGCCCCACGCCACCCGATTTCCTTCCTGTGGCGGCTGCCAAAAACCGTGCTCAACCACGCATGAGTACTGCCAGCGGGTCATTCGTGATTTGCCCATTCTCGGCCGTGCGGTGCGCCTCAGCGTGTTGCTTCGACGTGTCGGTTGTCGCGACTGTGGCAAATGCATGGAATCCGTCAGTTGGCTGGATCGCTATGCCCGCATGACGCGCCGCCTGGCCGAGGCCGTCATTCAAGCCTGCGAACGCCTGCCCACGCTGCATGTGGCTCAACTGTTCGGGCTGCATTGGGACAGCGTTCGGTTGCTGGAGCGTCGAGCCTTGCAAGCGGCGTTGAGTGTTTTGCCAAAGGCGCAGCCACGGCGCTTGGTCATGGACGAATTCGCGCTGTTCAAAGGTCATCGCTACGCCAGCGTGGTGCTGGACGCCGATACCCGGCGAGTGCTGTGGATTGGCGAAGGTCGCAGCCGTGCGGCGATCAGGCCATTCTTCGAAGAGCTGGGGCCAGAGGGTTGCGCTCGCATCGAAGCGGTGGCGATGGACATGAACACCGCCTTTGACCTGGAGGTTCGTCAGCACTGCCCAAAAGCGCGCGTGGTCTACGACCTCTTCCATGTGGTGGCCAAATATGGCCGAGAGGTGATTGATCGAGTCCGCGTCGACGAAGCGAACCGGCTTCGCCATGACAAACCTGCCCGAAAGGTCATCAAGCAAGCGCGATGGCTGTTGCTGCGCAACCCGCAGAACCTGAAAACGCCGGAGCAACAGGTCCGTTTGGAGGATCTGCTGGCGGCCAACCAAGCGTTGATGACGGTCTATTTGATGAAGGCTGAACTCAAAACGCTTTGGACACCGAGCACCGCCTGGGGCTGGCGATCAGCCTGGCAGCAATGGCTGCGCCATGCGCATGAAAGCGAGATACCGGCCCTGATCCAGTTTGCCAAACGACTGAAGGGTTACTGGCGGGGCATCGTCAGCCGTGTTCGCTGGCCGATGCATACGGGCCAGTTGGAAGGCATAAACAATCGAATAAAGGTCATCAAACGGATGGCGTACGGTTACCGGGATAGCGAATTCTTTTTCATGAAGATCAAGAGCGTCTTTCCCGGTAATCCGTGAAGAACCTAAAAAGCGGGGGTTCGTTAGCAACCTGAGCCCGCCGATTGGCAGGCTTTTTTATGTCAGATAGCGATCCGCGAGAATGCTTACTCCGGCATTGTCCAGGATTGCAACTTGTAGCCCTCCTGGCTCAACTCGGCGCGCACCCCTTCCAGCAGGCTTTCCAGCTGCGCCGGGTCGGAATAGGCACTGCTTGGAACCTGTTTGCGACAAATATGAGTGTTGGCCCGGTCCATGACGGTCAGGCTCAGTTCGCCATTACCGTCTTGCGGAGCCCAGGCGACGCATTGAAAAGGTTCGAATGCATGGCCGGCAATCAAAAGTGCTTCGTTGATGCGCAACGGGGGGCTCATGGGGCGTCTCTCCTTGTACCCAAACAAATGATGTGCCATCGGGTGGGCTTACCGGTCGGCTGTTTATTAGTAGGTGGGGCGGGTCACACGTAGTAATAATTTTGTTTAAACTTTATTTCATTCACAAAAAATAACCCGCGATTGTGAAAGTTGAATGGACGGTAGTAATTCATTAGGGAAACTCTGAAAAAGACTTCCAGATTTGGTGAAATTGTTGGCGCTGATTGAAAACTCACACACCCTGCCGATTGAAATTTGACCCAGGGCGGATTGCTGATTTCGCAGCAGCAATTTCGGATAAACCTAGCAGCGTGCCGACCACATGAGTCGGGGAAGACCTGCTGCATGCAGTCATGCAGCAGGGCATTTCCACAACAACAGTCAAAATTGCTTGTCTTCCTCGGTACCAACCTCGTCCTTGAGCTTACGTTTGCGTGATTTGATCTTCGTCTGTGCAATCAAACTGCTGTGTTGCAGGCGGTACGACTCGTTGCCCGTTTCCGATCAATCATGCTTCGGCACAACCCACAATATCTCGACGCAGCCTTCATCCAGGAAGTTGAGCGTCACGTACTAGAAAGTGTCGCGCTCTGGCGCACAGCAGTTTTCATTGCTTTACATAACTGCCTGGCGCCGGCTCCAGAGGCGGGAATTTGTCATTCCCTATGTGCGCAACCGCTGGTTGGCGCTCGCCGGAGTGTCCCGCCAGCCAGTTGAACCAATCATTCCACCAGCTACCGGGTTGCTGCTCAGCATTCTTGAACCAGGTCTCCGGGTTTTTCGTGACCCGATTATTGGTCCAGTAATGGCGCTTCTGCTTGGCCGGTGGATTGATGACGCCGGCGATATGCCCTGAAGCTCCTAATACAAAACGCTTGGCCCCGGAGAGCAGGTTGGTGCTGGCGTAGGCGCTTTTCCAGGGCACGATGTGATCGTCATGGGTGGCGAGGATGTAAGCGGGAGCGTCAATTGCACGCAAATCAAGCTTGACCCCACAGCACTCCAGCTCGCCTGATTTCAAATCGTTCTGCAGATAGGTGTGGCGCAGATACCAGCAGTACATCGGCCCCGGAAGGTTGGTGCTGTCGTTGTTCCAGAACAGCAGATCAAGCGGGATCGGCTTCTGCCCCTTGAGGTATTTGTCGACGTTGTAGTTCCACCACAGTTCGTTGGGGCGCAGTAGGGAAAAGGTATTGCCCATGTCCTCACCACGAAACAGACCGATGGGACCATTCATGCCGCCGATGGTGCGCTCTCGATAGGCCACCAGTTCTTCGTCGACGAATATGTCGATGGGACCGGTATCCAGGTAGTCAAGGAACGTGGTGAACAGGCTCACGCTGGCGATCTCCCTGTCGCCGCGTGCAGCAAGTACTGCCAGCGCCGTGCTCAGCAGGGTGCCGCCGATGCAGAAGCCCACGCAATTGAGTCGCTGCTCGCCACTGATATCGCGGGTCACCTGCAAGGCGTCGATTACCCCGTGCTCAATCAGGTCATCCCAGGTGGTGCCAGCGTATTCCTCGTCAAAGTTGCGCCAGGACATCAGGAATACGGGATGTCCCTGTTCCAGCAGGTGGCGGACCATCGAGTTGTCCGGGCGCAGATCAAGGATGTAGTACTTGTTGATCGACGGAGGTACGACGAATACCGGGTGTCGGTACTGGGTTTCGCTTTGCGGGTAGTACTGAATTAGTTGGAATAGGTGATTCTCAAAGACGATTTCGCCGGGGGTGTTAGCCAGATCGACGCCAACCTTGAAGGCGCCGCTATCACACTGGCGCATTTTGCCTTCGTTCATGTCGCTGGCCAGATGCTGCATACCTGTGAGCAGGCTGGCACCTTGAGTCTCAACCACACGCTGGAGCGCATCAGGGTTACTGACCAGGAAGTTGCTTGGCGCACTGGCGGCAATGGCTTGCTCCACCAGATAGCGCAGGCGTTGGCGCGGTTTTTTTTCGTCGATCAGCAGCTTGTCGAGCAGTTTCAGGAGAAAGCTTGCGTTGAGCAGGTAAAACGCAGCGAGGGAGCCGAACAGTGGCGCGCTCCAGTTGTCGCTGGAGAAGCGTCGATCATCGAAGCTGAAGGGTTGGCCGGTCAGCAGTTTTTGGCCGAGTTGGCCCCATTGAACTTGGTAGTCCGCTTGAAGGCTGTCCAGGGTTTCGCGAGGTAACTCGAACCAGGCGCCGTGCTCATGCCCGGAAAACCACGGATTAGTGCTGACCCATAGACGTAATTGTTGCACTGCAAAGGAAGCGATGAACGGAACCTGGCCTGACCAATAGGTTTTGAATGTATGCGCGTTGTTGTCCATAAAGTTCCTTGCCCATACAGATGAGCCGGGCAGAAAAAAAGCCGCGCTTTGCCGGACTCCGGCGTAGCGACGGCAGGAATGCGGGCAGCGTTGTCTGACGCCAATCTGATGCGCGGAACAAGGGTCCCAAGTCCGCGCATGGGCTACTCAGATGCCGTTGGTTAGCGCTCGATAGCCAGGCCGACGCCTTGTCCGCCACCAATGCACAAAGTGGCCAGTCCCTTCTTGCCGTCGCGACGGATCAGCTCGTGCACCAGCGACACCAAAATCCGTGCCCCTGACGCGCCGATCGGATGGCCAAGGGCGATCGCGCCGCCGTTGACGTTGACTTTGCTGGTGTCCCAACCCAACTCTTTGCCAACCGCCAGCGCCTGGGCGGCGAAGGCTTCATTGGCTTCGATCAGGTCCAGGTCCTCGACGCTCCAGCCGGCCTTTTGCAGGGTCAGGCGTGTAGCCGGGACCGGGCCGATGCCCATGATCGACGGGTCTACACCGGCGCTGGCATAGGCTTTGATGCGTGCCAGTACCGGAAGGCCGAGCGCTTGTGCTTTAGCGGCGCTGGCCAGCAACAGCACGGCCGCACCATCGTTGAGGGTCGAAGCGTTGCCGGCAGTCACGCTGCCGTCTTTCTGGAATGCCGGTTTGAGTTTTGCCAAGGCTTGCGCAGTACTGTCGATACGCGGCTGTTCGTCGGTGTCGAAGACTAGCGGTTCGCCCTTGCGCTGAGGAATCAGGATCGGGGTGATTTCGCTCTGGAAACGCCCGCCCTCAATGGCTGCGGCGGCCTTCTGTTGCGAGGCGGCAGCGAAGGTATCCTGTGCTTCACGAGAGATCTCGTACTTCTGCGCCAGATTCTCGGCGGTGATACCCATGTGATAGTCGTTGAAGGCGTCCCACAGGCCATCCTGGATCATGCTGTCTTGCAGTTGCGCATGGCCCATACGCAGGCCGGTGCGTGCCTTGGGCAGAACATAGGGGGCCAGACTCATATTTTCCTGACCTCCAGCGATTACCAGTTCCGCGTCGCCGCAACGGATTGCCTGGACGGCGAGATGGACCGCCTTGAGACCGGAGCCGCAGACCTTGTTCAAGGTCAGGGCAGGGGTGGTGTGTGGCAAACCGGCTTTGATCGCTGTCTGGCGTGCCGGGTTTTGCCCAGCACCGGCAGTGAGTACCTGGCCGAGGATCACTTCATCAATTTGAGCGGCATCGATACCCGTCTGCTCCAGCAAGCGGCGAATCACTGCGGCACCCAGTTCGGTCGCGGGAATAGCAGACAAAGCACCCTGGAAACTGCCAATGGCGGTACGAGTAGCGGCAACGATTACGACTTCGTTCATGCGTGACCTCATCGAAAAGACAAAATTCGTCAAGCAAACCAGGGCATTCCTGCCCTGATCGGGGTTATTGCATGTTCATGCCGCCGTTTACCGAGAAATCGGCACCGGTGCTGTAGGCAGACTCATCGGAAGCCAGCCAGGCCACGATAGAGGCGATCTCTTCGGGTTGGCCAAGGCGACCGACTGGAGTTGCAGCGATCATGCCTTCGAGAATGTCCGGGCGAATTGCCGCGGTCATGGAGGTCTGGATGTAGCCTGGGGATACGGTATTGACGGTCACGCCCTTGCCGGAGACTTCCCGGGCCAGTGCCATGGTGAAACCATGGATGCCAGCCTTGGCGGCGGAGTAGTTGGTCTGACCGAACTGGCCACGCTGACCGTTGATCGAGGAGATATTGATGATCCGCCCCCAACCGTTGGCCAGCATGCCTTCAATGACCTGCTTGGTGGTGTTGAACAAGCCCGTCAGGTTAGTCCCGATCACGCTGTTCCAGTCTTCCGGGGTGAGCTTGCGAAAAGACGCGTCGCGGGTGATGCCGGCGTTGTTGACCAGCACATCGATCGGGCCGAATTGTTCACGAGCCATCTCGAAAGCCTTGCGGGTTGACTCCCAATCGGTGACGTCACCATAGATGAACTCGAACTCATAACCCGCCTCCAGTTGGCTGGCACGCCAGTCGTTCTTGCGGCTGGAATCAGAGCTGCAGCCGACGATTACCTTGAATCCTTCCTTGTATAGACGTTGGCTGATTGCCGTACCGATACCGCCCATACCACCCGTTACCAAAGCAATGCGACTACGCGATTCCATACATCTACTCCATTTTTTTTGCGCTGCAGGAGAGAAGATTGTTCGATATCGACGGGCCGTGCGGAAGTGTTTGAAGGTGACGTTCTCCTGTCCATCGGTGCCACGCGGGTGTTTTGGCCTGCTGGCAAAAAAATGAGGAGTACCCATACTTGGATCAACTCTTAAAACTCAATGGATAGTTAATATTTCTGAAACACTGTTGAAATATGTTCAGCGCATGTCAGTATCGGCTCCGGACAGGACGTTCGGTTCCATTGGTCATTGAGGACGCCATGTATAGAATGAGTTCAGGTTATGCCAGCATGCTGGCGAATACGTTTTTGGCCCAAGGACTGGACCTTGACGGTCTGTGCCAGGAGGCGGGACTGGATGTCGAGTTCGTGGGTAAACCAGGAGCATTCTGCGAGCGAAGCGTTATCTATCGTCTTTGGGACCTGGCTGCTCAGGCTTCGGATGATCTGAATATCGGTTTGAAAGCCTACGGGGAATTCCATCCCAGTAGTTTTCAGATCGTGGGCTACACGATGATGTCCAGTTCGAATCTGAAAAGGGCGCTTGAACGTCTGGTTCGTTTCAGCCCGTTGATTGGTACCGGATTCAGCCTTTTCCTTGTCCAGGAGCAGCAGCATTACCGATTGGCCAGTCTCGATCATCAGCAACATGGCTCGGTCAAACCCCGGCAATACACGGATGCAGCCTTGGCTTCGCTGCTGGGTTTCTGCCATTGGCTGGCAGGTGGTAAGTCACCGCAACCGTTGAGTGTGGAGTTCACTTATCCCGAGCCTGAAGACACGTCGGAGCATCAGCGGCTTTTTGGCTGTCCGCTGAGTTTCGGGGCAGCATATGACAGCATCTTGTTCGATGGTCAGGCGCTTCTGAGTCCGTTGAGCATGGCCAACGAGGCGTTGGCCACACTCCATGACAGTTTTGCCGAGGCTCAATTGGACCTGTTGTCCGGTTACTTTATCGTTGGCAGGATTCGCGCGCTGATTACCGAGCGCTTGAGCCAGGGGCAAGGCCAAGGGCAATGTGATATGGAATCGATTGCGGCGGCACTGAATATCAGCAAGCGAACGCTTCAACGAGGCCTTGAGAAGGATGGCACGCAATTCAAGGACGTCCTGAACGATGTGCGCCGGCAGATGGCTGACTTCTATTTGCGCCATTCTCATTTCAACATGAAGCATGTGACTAGCCTGCTCGGCTTCCATGATCACAGCAGCTTCCATAAAGCATGCATCCGTTGGTTCGGTATGACCCCGGGTCAGTATCGAACCGACGAGTTGTCGCCTGTGGTCGAAAAAGTCGCGCGGGTCCGATCCATGACCCCCATCGGTCTGTACAGCGATCATAAGGTCGCAGGCTTCGCCGAACGGATACACCGCTAATCCCTTGTGAAGGGTCATTGAGGCTTGGGGCCTGTTGTACCTTTGCTAGCTTTGCGCTTCGGGGCTTTAACTACGATGGCGGGAGCCGGCAGTGGTGTGATCTGCGGCGACGGAGATGGCTGCGAAGGGGGCTCCTGCGGGATGACAACTGTTTCACTGGGTGGTTGGGTCAGGCTGAAGCCCGGCAGGGGGACTTCGAGCAACGCGTGCAGTTCACGCCAGAATTCGCCTTCAGCTCCAACGGTCGCTAGTAGTTCAGGCATCAATTGCCCAACGGCTGTCAGGACCTGTTGGCGTTCCTTTGCCTCAGGTAGCAACAAGGGCAGGCTGCGCAAGCTTTCTTGCGGGTGGGCGAAAACCAGCAGGTTCTGCAATCGGATGGCTTCGCGCAGGGCAGTGGGCTCATTGCTGTAGTCCTGGACCAGCAGGTGCACCTGCTGGACCAGCTTCTCGATGCTTTCCTTGCCCGCCTTGTCGCTGTCGCGGCCCAGCAGAAACAGAATCCGCACCAATGCTTCCAGGGGGCCGCCATGAGGCAGCGCATCCTGCAGGCGTTCGATCAGAGCCTGGTCCAGCTGGTCGGCATGTGCCTGGAGATTTCGCACAGGCTTGTTGCTGGTGAGGGCACTCAGTGCGCCGTAAATACCGTAAAAACACAGCTCCTGAGTGGCGTCACGCACATCGCGATAAGCATTCAGGGCGTCTTGCATCTGGTTGGAGAACAACGCTTGCCAGGCCAGCAACGGGTTGTCTTTGCGTGCAGGATGACGATCACTGCTCACTTGGGAGGCGGTCCCGGCCAACCACCACAGCGCCGGATTCAGGCTGCTCCATAGCACTTGCTGCTGATGGAAGGGGTGCGCCCTGCGCAACAGTTCGGCAATTGGCTCGTTGACGATCTGACGCAGCCACGGACGTATGAACCCGTCGTAAAACGCGCTGTTGATTTCAGAGGCGCGCTCCACCAGAGAGAATTCGCGATCGTCATCACGGGCCGGCTCGACGTCCTCATGGATATCGGCGATTCGCCTTGATTCGAAACGCACTCGGTATTGCATGTCATCGCTGCCTGAGGAGGTTGGCAGATCGTCAATCAGCATTTCATACAGTCCCGCCGGCAGCGCCTTGATGGTTTCGACCGCGCCGAGCATCCCACGGTGTTCGCGCCGCGCCACTTTGCCGGAAACAAAAATACCCAAATGGCCGATGCTGGCGTGCCGCAGGTAGACGATGGTACGTCCTGCATCATGCAAAGCGAGATCGCTGGGATAGGCATCGGCGATCCAGTTCATTGCCTGCTGCGGGGGGGTGATGTTGTCTCCGTAGGAGCAAAATACCACCACCGGTGCTTCGATACGTTTCAGGTCAATGCCGCTGCTCTTGCGGCCGAGGCCGCCGGACAACTGGTTGCCGATGAAAAGCTGATCGACAATCATCTCGATCTCTTCGCCATTAAGCAGGGTCGGGCTGCCCCACCAGCGTTCGAAGTCGAGGAAGCGCGCAGCCTCGCTGTCGACCTGGCTGAATAACTGGTAGTACTTGCCCCAATAGGTGTTGGCCGGGTCCAGGTTTTCGAAATTGCTGACCAGCCAGGTACCGTCGAAACGGTCATTGCCCAGGTCGCTGCCCAGGCGAGCCATCCAGCCGCCACCCAGCAGGCCACCGGTGTAGCGCATCGGATTGCGTCCATTGACACCGGCCCAGTACGACAAGGGGGCACCATTGATAATGATCAATCCCGGTAGTTCCGGCCGTGTTGCCGCCAGCCCCATCAAGGCCCAGCCGGCCTGGCAGTTGCCGATTATGATCGGCTTGCTGTTGGCCGGGTGAAGGGCGCTGACGACTTCGATGAACCGGGCCTGGGCTTCGACGATATCGGTCAGGGTTTGCCCAGGCAGCGGTGAGTGACTGAAGGAGATGAAATAGGTGGGGTGGCCGGCTCTGAGGCTTTCACCTAATACCGAATCCTGTTTGAAGCCGCCGATTCCGGAGCCGTGGCCGCCGCGTGGGTCAATGATGATCACCGGTTGGCCGTTGCTGTCGATTCTTTGCTCTGGTCCGGGGAGGATTTGCAGCAGTGAATAGTTGACCGGGCGTGGGAGATCGGAGCCGGCGATCAGGGTTTCATGATCGAACTTGAGCAGCAGTGGATACCCGGCGCGTTCATGGGCCTGCGTATTGTCGCCGCGCTGGCGCAGGGTGTCCCAGAACAGCAGGCTGCGTTGGCCGAGGTCGGTGAAGTATTCCTGCCAGTCAGTGGGCGTGGGTAGTCTGAGTTGACCCTGCTTCAGAAGCGTGAGGGTTTTTTCCTGGCGCTGGTGCAAGGCATCGAGGATGTTCTGGGTATTGAGGCGTTGCAGATGACTCAGGTGTTCGAACGGGCCGCGTTGATAGGAGGGTTTTTCATATTGCGATGCAATAATATCTTCCTGGCCCATGGTGATCTCCTGGCGTTATGCATGAGAAGCAGCTGCCTGCGCCTCTTTAATGAAGAGGGCTTGGCTGGCTGTTCGATGTTAGGAGTCTATAGCGAATAGAGGCAGGAGAAGAAATATTTTTGTGCACCGCACAAAAAAATCATTGCCAAACGAATTTGTGCACTGCAATATCAAGGCTAACGCGATGATCGGCAGGATCGCTATCGCGTCCTCAGGCCCATGTCGGCTTTTCAGAATCAGGAGATTCAAGCATGTCTTTTTTCAACTCGGAAAAATTGCAAGACGCTCAGAAAGCCAACCTCGACCTCCTGCAGCAAATCAGTGGCAAAGTCTTCGCCAGCGTTGAACAGCTCACCCAATTGCAGTTCAAGACTCTGCAGGCATCCACCGAGGAGCAGTTCGAAGGCATTCGCAAGCTGTTGGCAGTCCGTGATCTACAAGGGCTCGCTGAGCTCCAGACTTCTTTCACCCAGCCAAATGTGCAAGCCGAACGCCTGGCTGAGTTCAATCGCCAAGTGCAAGCGTTGATTGTCGGCACTCACTCGGAAATCGCCAAACTGACCTCGCGTCAGGTCGAGGTGGGTACCCAGCAGGTGCAAGAGTTCGTTGAAGTGATCAGCAAGAATGCACCGGCTGGCTCCGAGCCTGTTGTGGCCGCGTTCAAGTCGTCGCTGGCGAATGCCGGTACCGTTTTTGAAAGCGCACAGAACGCCGTAAAACAGGCTGCTGACGTTGCCCAGAGCGGTTTTGACGCAGCGACCGCCGCAGCCGGCAAAACCGCTCCTGGTGCCAAGGCTACAAGCGGTAACAAGTAAGTCACATTAGAGTGGTTACACTGATGGCGATGGGGTTACTCCCCATCGCCATTTTTTTTCGGCCCGCCGCCGGCACCTGGCATGCCGCCGAACAGGCCGAAGAGGTTCTGAGTGTTCAGGTAGAGGGCTTTTGACTGGTCGACATACTGGCGCATCAAATCCTGCATGACCGGTGCTTGCTGGTGCATGAACTCGCTCCAGGCTTCAGAGGACTGAGCGCCGGTCTGGGACTGGATGTCGATGACCGCCTGGATGCTTTTATCCAGGTAGCTGCCGAGGACGCTCTGGTAGGGACCGTAAAACTGGATAATCCCCATGAGCATCTCACTGGAGAATATCGGCTCACCGCCACTTTCGGCTTCCAGAATGACCTGCAGCAAAATGCTTCGGGTCAGATCCTCGCCAGTCTTGGCGTCGACCACCTCGAACGGGATTCTATCGACGACCAATTGGCGTATATCCGCAAGGGTCAGATGACTGCTGGTGTGCGTGTCATACAGTCGGCGATTCGGGTACTTTTTGATCAGACGGGTGGTGTTCCGACTGTTATCTGTCATGCGGGGCTACTCACAGCGAGCCTGATTTACAGGCATCTTATCCTACTCTGAGCACTGTCACTCCAATGCATCGCCTCACGTGGCACGAGCTGGGTGGTCAGCGTAAGAGCTTTCTTCATCTTTTGAGTGATGAGTTTGCGAGGCTGGCCACTTCGAGGCAGGGTCGTTCAATCCCTCAAGACCCACCTCCGGATAGCGCTTTAGCCATTTGAACACCACAGATTCTGAGATCTGGGCTGATTGCTGATGTCTCTGGGCGTTAATCCAACACTGTGCACCTGTTCCTAAATTGGCTAAGCAAAGCTGAGCAAACAGGGCACGCTTCTGTGATCGGCCTTTTTGTGGGGATGCGTGAATCGCCCCAGGTTTTGTAGACACCTCTATGCCTGGATAAAGCGCTACAGCAAACCTCAAGAAAAACAGCAGCAAGGCGATGATCAGCACGCTGAACTGCGCCGTCTGCGAGCGTAACTCAAGCGGGTCACTGATTAGGCTGAATGCCATGTTGCGGGACGGCACCGAATGGCGGTGACGAGTGGCATGGTGAAGACAGTTGCTCCCACATTTGATCTGTTGTGAACACAATATCTGTATTCAACGAAGATCCAGTGTGGGAGCGGGCTTGCTCGCGAAGGGGGCACCGCGGTCTACCGGGCGAACCGCGCCGGCCAGCCAACAATGTTCTTCGGCCGCGGCGTCGCATACGTCCGCACCTTTGATGTCGACAGTCTCAACCGCACCAGCGATTCGGCAATGGTCACCGCCGCCGTCACCCCATCCACCACCGGTACCCCGGTACGCCGGCGAATCTGCTCGTCCAGCCCAGCCATGCCGCCGCAGCCCAGGCAAATCACTTCGGCCTTGTCCTGGGTCA
This sequence comes from Pseudomonas sp. GL_091, assembly GCF_057837725.1. NCBI lineage: Bacteria > Pseudomonadati > Pseudomonadota > Gammaproteobacteria > Pseudomonadales > Pseudomonadaceae > Pseudomonas > Pseudomonas sp. GL_091. Next base: position 1,931,246 of record NZ_CM174451.1, read on the forward strand.
CCGCCAGTTCGGCCTGATGCACGATGGCCTCCAGTGCGCGCTGCGGTTCGTGCTCCAGTTCCAGCACTGCCAATCCACTGGCCCGAACCGAGGCGCAACGGTCCCAGAGGCCGGAGAGCTTGAGGCGATCTTCGATCAGCGGCACGGTGCGGTCGAGGGTGGTGACCACGGAATAGGCGTGGCCGAGAAACATCGCCGTGCTGGCGGCGGCATCGGTGATGTCCACCACCGGCACATTGAGCAGTTCCTGCAAGCCTTCACGGCCGTGCTCGCCGTAGCCGGCCTGGATCACGGCGTCGAACGGCTGGTCATAGGACATTACCCGGTCCATGACCGCGATGGCCGCCAGGTAACTCTCGAAATTGCCTTCGATGGAGTCGGCGCCGAAGTGCGGGGTGAGGCCGACGATTTCCGTGCCGGGCGACGCGACGGCCTGCGCCGAGCGGGCGATGGCCTGGGTGATGGATTCGGTGGTGTTGACGTTGACCACGAGAATGCGCATGGGGAGTCCTTATTGCAGTTGGTTCTGCGGCCCGACAACGCCGGGCCGCGACAGGATCAGTGGCTGACGTTGTCGACCGCGATGGCTTCGCCGCTGACATCGGCGTAGAGCGGTTGGCGCTTGGCGATGATCAGGTAGAGCATCCCGGCGATGCCGGCACCAATCAGCCAGGAGAACGGCGACACGCTGTGGAACCCCGGTACCAGGGCCAGGACGATGGCGATCAGGGCGGCGGGAATGAACGCCGCCACGGCGCGCAAATTGACCCCGCGACTGTAGTAATACGCGCCGTTCGGGTCTTCGCTGTACAACTGCGGCACGTTGACCTGGCCTTTTCGCACCAGCCAGTAGTCGACCATGATCACCCCGTACAACGGGCCGAGCAGGGCACCGAGGCCGGACAGGAAATACACGATCACCAGCGGACTGTTGTAGAGGTTCCACGGCAGGATCAGCACGGCGATGGTCGCGCTGATCAGCCCGGCGCGGCGGAAGGTCAGGTACTTGGGCGCCAGGTTGCTGAGTACGAACGCCGGGGCGACGAAGTTGGCCATGATGTTCACCGCCACGGTGACGATCAGGAATGCCAGGCAGCCGAGCACCAGGAAGAAGGTATTGGGGATCGAGGCGATGATTTCGGTCGGGCTTTCGATGATCCGGCCATTGATCTGAAATTGCGCGCCGCACAGCAGGACCGTGATGCTGGCGAACACCAGGATATTCACCGGCAAGCCCCAGAAATTTCCGACCTTGATGGTTTTACGGCACGGTGAAGAGCGGGCGAAGTCGCAGAAGTTGAGGATCAAGGTGCCGTAGATCGCTAACCACAGTGCGCCACCGGCAAAGATGTTGCGCCACATCTCACCGCCAGTCAGCGGCTCGCGAATTGACCAGGCAATGGTCGCATCGGCCTGGGTGTACATCCACGCGGCGAGGGCGGCGACGGTCAGCAGAATCACCGGGCCGGCAAATGCCTCGTAGCGCCGCACCATCTCCATGCCATAGGCAAGGATCGCCAGTTGCACGAACCAGATCGCGACGAAACACACCCAGCCCAGGGTCGACAGGCCGAGGATCGAGTCGTGGTCGTAGTCGGCGAACCCGGGATGGACCGCCGTCAACAACACGCGAAAAACCACGGACGCAAGGTACGTCTGAATACCGAACCAGGCGATGGCGATAACGGCGCGGATCAACGCAGGAATCTGCGCACCGTGAATACCGAAACTGATCCGGCTGATGACCGGAAACGGCACCCCGGTTTTCTGGCCCATGTAGCCAGACAGGTTCATGAAGAAGTAAACCAGCGCCGCACCGATCCCCAGGGACAGCAGGATCTGCCAGCCACCCAGACCCAAAGCGTACAGACCGATGGCAAACGAGTAGTTGGCAATGTTGTGAACGTCGTTGGTCCACAGGGCAAAGATGCTGTAGCGGCCCCAGCGCCGACCTTCGGACTTGGTCGGTGCCAGGTCCTTGTTGTGCAGTCGGGGGCTGAGCACCACGGGGGCGTGATGCGCCTGATTCTCGGCGGTGTGGGTGGTATGGGAAGAGGGTAGATCCAGCGCGATGTTGTTATTAGAGAGACTAGTACGCATTCCGGCAGGCTCCTGATGCTCGACGCCGCGATGACTGTGCATGAGCGTTGGCTCGACAAATCTTCGTCGCGGGTGGCGAATATCATTGGTTACGGGGCATCTGCAGCCTGTACGGGATAGGGCGCTTCAGGCTTGCGGATCTAAAGTGTGTGTATGTTTTGAATTGATTGTATACAAAACATGTATGCACTTAAGCTAGATCCATGCCAGTCGGGAGTCCTATGAAACGTGCTGCTCATTTCGTTTTGTTATGGCTTTTCGCCAAATTGCTGAAAAATAGACAATATAAATTGACCGATTGAACAGGTATTTATTTTCAGGAGGGGATTCAGAGAAGCGTGGCGACGCCAGGCAGGCGGGGGAATGTAACTTTTGGGGGCGCGGAAACAAAAAAGTGCACACAGAAATGGCACCGATGGTGACATTTCTGTGTACAAATTTTTGTAGGAGCGAGCTTGCTCGCGATGGTCGTCAACGAGAACGCTGTAACCCTGACACCCCGTGGCGCTCTCGGGTTTATCGCGAGCAAGCTCGCTCCTACAGGGGTTAGGCTTTCGACTTGCTGATGATATTCCCCGCATGCAACCCGCATTCCTTCTGCGTCGCTTCTTCCCACCACCAACGGCCTTCGCGCTCATGTTGGTTTGGCAGAACCGGGCGGGTGCAGGGTTCGCAGCCGATGCTGATGAAACCGCGTTCGTGCAGGCTGTTGTACGGCAGTTCCAGCATGCGGATGTAGCCCCAGATCTCTTCGCTGGTCATTTGCGCCAGCGGGTTGAACTTGTACAGGGTGCGTTCCGGGGTGGAGAACGCGGTGTCGATTTCCATCACCGCGACGGCGCTGCGGGTGCCGGGGCTCTGGTCCCGGCGCTGGCCGGTGGCCCAGGCTTTCACGCCGGACAGCTTGCGACGCAGCGGTTCGATCTTGCGGATGCCGCAGCATTCGCCATGGCCGTCCTTGTAGAAGCTGAACAGGCCTTTTTCCTTCACGAACGGTTCGAGTTTGGTGTAGTCCGGCGACACCAGTTCGATGTCGATCTTGTAGTGCTCGCGCACCTGATCGATGAAACGATACGTCTCTGGGTGCAAGCGGCCGGTGTCGAGGCTGAACACCTTGACGTTCTTGTTCAGCTTCCAGGCCATGTCCACCAGCACCACGTCCTCGGCGCCACTGAAAGATATCCACAGGTCATCGCCGAACTCGGCAAAAGCGAGTTTCAGAATGTCCTGGGCGGATTTGTTGGCATAGGTCGTGGCGAGTTCCACGACGTCGAACGTTGGGCTCATCAGGGTGGCTTCCTACAGGTCGGTGGCGCTGGGCGCTCTATATGGGGTCGATGGTAACAAAAAGCTGCACGGGCCGGGGCATCCTCTGCGTTGCGCAGGCAGGCCCGAGTCGCTAGAGTTCGGCAGTCTTTTTGCTCGCTCGACTCAATAATCAATACAAATGGGAGTGTCTTGTGGAAATTGCCTGTCTGGATCTTGAAGGTGTGCTGGTTCCGGAAATCTGGATCGCCTTCGCCGAAAAAACCGGGATCGAATCCCTCAGGGCCACCACCCGGGACATTCCCGACTACGACGTGCTGATGAAGCAGCGCCTGCGGATTCTCGACGAGCACGGCCTGAAGCTCTCCGACATTCAGGAAGTGATCGCCACGCTCAAGCCGCTGGACGGCGCCATCGAGTTCGTCGACTGGCTGCGCGAGCGCTTCCAGGTGGTGATCCTGTCGGACACCTTCTACGAGTTCTCCCAGCCGCTGATGCGTCAACTGGGTTTCCCGACCTTGCTCTGCCATCGCCTGATTACTGACGATAGCGGGCGAGTCACTGGCTACCAGTTGCGTCAGAAAGATCCCAAGCGTCAGTCGGTCCTGGCCTTCAAGAGCCTCTATTACCGGGTGATCGCGGCGGGGGATTCCTACAACGACACCACGATGCTGGGCGAGGCCGATGCCGGGATTCTGTTCCATGCGCCGGATAACGTGATTGCGCAGTTCCCGCAATTCCCGGCGGTGCACACGTTTGAAGAGCTGAAGCAGGAGTTCATCAAGGCTTCGAATCGCACTTTGAGCCTGTAAGTACATTTCCTGTAGGAGCGAGCTTGCTCGCGATGGTCGTCAACGATAACGCGGCAAGCCTGACACCCCGCAGCGTTTTCAGGTTCATCGCGAGCAAGCTCGCTCCTACAGGGACGGATGTGGTGTCAGAGGTTCTGCAAGGTTTCGAGCAGTACCTTCACCTTGGTGATCGACTCCTGATACTCAGCCTGCCACTCCGAATCCGCAACAATCCCGCCACCGCCCCAGCAACACACCTGTCCGTCCTTGACCAGCAAACTACGGATGGCGATGGAGCTGTCCATCTCGCCGCGCACGTCCAGGTACAGCAATGAACCGCAATACAGCCCGCGCCGGGTCGGTTCCAGCTCATCGATGATCTGCATGGCGCGAATCTTTGGCGCACCGGTAATCGAGCCGCCGGGGAAGCTGCCGGCGATCAGGTCCATGGCATCGCGCTCATCCGCCAGTTCACCGGTGACGCTGCTCACCAGGTGGTGCACGTTCGGATAGCTTTCCAGGCTGAACAGTTCCGGCACCCGTACCGAACCGGTACGGCAGGTACGACCGAGGTCATTGCGCAGCAGATCGACAATCATCAGGTTTTCCGCGCGATCCTTGGGGCTGGCCAGCAATTCGGCGGCGTTCGCGGTGTCTTGCTCAGGCGTCAGGCCCCGCGGGCGGGTGCCCTTGATCGGACGGGTTTCCACATGGCCCTGACTGACTTTGACGAAGCGTTCCGGCGACAGGCTGAGTACGGCATCGCCGTCAGGCAAGCTCTGGAAACCGGAAAAAGGCGTCGGGCACGCAGCTCGCAGCGCGCAGTAAGCGGCCCACGGATCACCCTGGCAGGGTGCGCGAAACCGTTGGGCGAAATTGACCTGATAACAGTCGCCGGCCTGAATGTATTGCTGGATGCGCTCGATGGCCTGTTGATACTGGTCAGCGCTCAGGTCGGCAGTCATCGGGGTGAGCAGTTTGAAGGGCGCGACCACTTCCGGCGCAGACTGGCTAAACAGGTCAATCAGGCGCTGACGCTCGCTGTCGGGCAGAGTCGGGTGGAACACCAATTGACTGGTCTGCGAAAGGTGATCGCTGATCAATGCCCAGGTGTACAAGCCGAAACGCGCGTCGGGCAGATGCAGGTCGTCCCGCGCCTGGCTCGGCAGGCGCTCCAGATGCCGGCCGAAGTCGTAACTCAGGTAGCCGATCAATCCACCGGCAAACGGCAACTCATAAGGTGCCGGCAGAGTGGCTTCGCCCAGACGCGTCAGGTTATCGCGCAGGCGTTGCAGGAAAGCGTCGCCACTTTCGTCGGGCGATACCGTCAATTGTTCCAGCGGCCAGGCGCTGAGCAGGTCATAGCGACCGCGGTCGGCGCTGGGGCGGCCACTGTCGAGCAGCACGGCACCGGGAGCATGGCGAATCGCCGCGAAGTATTCGGCGGGATTGGCGCGATAGGGCAGCGGGTGTACGGAACAGGTCAACATGGGCGGGGGAAGTCAGCCATCGAGGCGGGGTGGCGATTGTAGTCCTCTGCAGGATTTGGTCCTAGAGGGATCTTGGAAAGAGCTAAGTTTGCAGCGGCTGTATGAAACCTGTGGCGAGGGATCAGCCTTCAACCGCAGGAATATGCCCAAACATCTCCTGCACAAACGCCACGCGCTCTTCGACCGATTCAGTCACGCCACGAGCCTTGAGGTCTTCCAGTCGCGCCTCGACCGCATGAGTACGCAACGTCAGGCCGCAGTCATTGGCAATCTGGATGTTCAGCCCCGGGCGGGCGTTGAGCTCCAGAATCAGCGGGCCTTTTTCCTGGTCCAGGACCATGTCGACACCGATGTAGCCCAACCCGCACAACTCATAACAGCCAGCGGCGAGTTTCATGAAGCCGTCCCAGTAGGGCAGTTGCACGCCATCCACTGCATTCGTGGTGTCCGGGTGTTTGTTGATGATGTTGTTCAGCCAGGTGCCGCGCAGGGTCAGGCCGGTGGCCAGGTCAACGCCGACACCGATGGCACCCTGGTGCAGGTTGGCCTTGCCATTGGACTGGCGCGTCGGCAGGCGCAACATGGCCATCACCGGGTAGCCCATCAAAACAATGATGCGAATGTCCGGCACGCCTTCATAGCTGATGCTTTTGAAGATCTGGTCCGGAATCACTCGGTACTCGATCAGCGCCCGGTCGCGGTGACCGCCCAGGGAGTACAGGCCGGTCAGGATGCTGGAAATCTGATGCTCGATTTCTTCATGGCTGATGATCCGTCCGGACACCGAGCGATATCGGCCTTCAAAACGGTCGGCGATCACCAGGATGCCATCGCCGCCAGCGCCCTGGGCCGGTTTGATCACGAAGTCAGTGCGCGCGCCGATGATCTCTTCGAGATTGTCGATTTCCTTCTCGGTGGAGATCACGCCATACAGCTCGGGCACATGGATGCCGGCGGCGATGGCGCGCTCCTTGGTGATGATCTTGTCATCGACGATCGGGTACAGGCTGCGCTTGTTGTACTTGAGCACGTAGTCTGCGTTGCGCCGATTGATCCCCATGATGCCCCGGGCTTCCAGGGCCTTCCAGGTCTTCCAGAGGCCGAACATCAGGCGTCAGCCTTTTTCAGGAAGGCCTTGAAGCGCACCAGTTCGGTCAGGCGATAACCGCGATAACGACCCATGGCCAGCATGAAGCCTACCAGGATCAGCAGGATCGCCGGGAAAGTGAACACGAAGTACACCAGTTCCGGCACGGTCATGATCAGGTGTGCCAGGGACGCGGCGAACAGCGTGCCGATCGCCACTTTCATGGCATGGCCACCGCCGCGCTCTTCCCAGGTGATCGACAGGCGTTCGATGGTCATGGTCAGGATCACCATCGGGAACAGCGCCACCGACAAGCCGCGCTCCAGGCCGAGTTTATGGCTGAACAGGCTGATCGCCGCAATCAGCACCACCACGAACGTCAGCACCACCGACAGCCTCGGCAGCATTTGCAGTTTCAGGTGTTCGAGGTAGGAGCGTAGCGACAGGCCCAGCGCCGTGATGATGGTAAACAGCATGATACCGAAGCCGAGCTGGGTTTCGCGGAAGGCCAGGGCGATCAGCACCGGGGTGAAGGTGCCCAGGGTCTGGATGCCGATCAGGTTGCGCAGGATCAGGATCACCAGCACGCCGATCGGGATCATCACCATGATCATGAAGGTCTGCTGGGTTTGCAGCGGTAGGCCGTACAACGAGTACTCGAGGAAGTTGGCGTCGGTGTTTTCATCAGTCAGCTTGGCCAGGCGAATGGCGTTCATTTCGCTGTTGTTCAGGCTGAAGGTCACGTTGGCTTTCTTGCCGCCATCGACAGTGATCAGGTTTTCGTCGCCGGTCCACCACAGCAGGCGGTCGGTCGGCAGGCCCTGTTCACCGGTTTCCGGGTTGAAGTACAGCCAGTTGGTGCCGTTGAAGCTGCGCAGCCACAGTTCCGGCACTTGCGGCTGGTCGGCCACCAGGCGGATGGTGTGGACCTTCTCGATCGGCACGTGGGCGATGGACAGCAGCAATTCGACGATTTTCGCCTTGTGCGCAGTGGATGGATCACCGGCCAGCAGCAGTTTCACGTTGTCATCGTTGAGGTTGTTGACCCGCTTGATGGCTTCGCCGACAAAGGTTTCGACGTCGGCCGAGTGCTGGCGAATCGGTGCGAGCAGGGCTTCGGCGGCGATTTTTTCCGGGCCTTCGATGGTCATGCTGTCGCGAAAGGTCGGGCCTTTGATCTTGGCTTTCTCACCGGAATAACGCTTGGTCAGCACCAGGCGGTAATACAGCGTCTGATTGCCTTTGGCCCGGCGTGCCGACCAGGTGACCTTGCGGTTGCCGTCGACCCGGTTCACGGCCACGCCGTAGTTGTTGGAGATGAAGCTCTCGTTGAGGCTGACGAAGTCGCGGCTCAGCGGTGGCACGAACATCTGGATCTTGACCGGGTCCTTGGCACTGGCGACGAACTCGACCTTGGCGTCGATGTTCCACAGGTCGTCGGTGGCGTCTTCGGTCACCGGGATGCCCAGCACGAAGATCTGATAGGCCGTAACTGAAATGCCCAGCACCACCAGGATGGCGATCAGCAGTTTCAGGTGAAGGGTAAGAGAGCGCATTGAAATTACTCGGCGGTATGAGCGTCGGTGGTGCAGGCAGGTTTGCCGGCAGCATATTTAAGGCTGGGGTCAACCAGTGCATCGAAGCGCTTGAGTGCTTCGGAGCCAATCAGTAGCGGGTATTGGAAAGCGCTGCGGTCGGTCAGGTTCACTTCGATGCTGCGCAGGGCCGAGCCCATGCAGATGTCCAGTTCGATCACCGGGCGGGCGGTGTACTTCTTGCCCTCTTCGGGGTCGTAGTCGCCGGCCCGGCGCTTGATCTTGCTGACACGGGCCAGCGGGCGTTCGATCGGGTGCGAATGGGCGGCGTCGATGGCCAGGTAAAAGCGCACCCACGACTCGCCGTTGCGTTTGAAGCGTTTGATATCCCGTGCACTCAGGGAAGCGGTTTTCGCCCCGGTGTCGAGTTTGGCCGCCACTTCCAGATCGATACCATTGAGCGATGCGTACTCATTGAGGCCATACACGGTCTTTTCCCCGGCGATTGCGAAGCCGGGCAGGCAAAGGAAATAAAGGAAGGTAGGGAAGGGCTTGAGTCTCATAAATCCTGGTGCGCAGCGGTCCGACTTGATTCAAGGCCCTGGCATCGCTGCGCAAGCTCCCTCGTATGCCTGGCAGGGTTTTATGACAGGCAGTGCAGATGTGACAAACAAATGCGGGCGGCATTCTAGCACGGTGGTTTGATGGCGCCAGCGCTGGCCGGTGGCTATAACCTTAGGGGCTTGCTTCGTTATGGTGCAGCCGGTTATCAGAAGATTGTCGACAATATCGATTTATCCTTTGACTGTATCGTCTGTATTCGTTAGTTTTTACGGCACTTGCTTACAAGGTGTCGACAATATGCTGGATCAACTCGATCCCCCGGTTTCTACGCAAGACGATACGGAGACACTTTCCGAGAACGTCTTCCGCCGCATTCAAGCGGCCATCGTCAAGGGCGATATAGCACCGGGCAGCAAAATCTCCGAACCGGAACTGGCGCGCACCTACGGCATCAGCCGGGGCCCGTTGCGCGAGGCCATCCACCGTCTGGAAGGCCAGCGCCTGCTGGTTCGCGTGCCGCATGTCGGCGCACGGGTGGTGTCGCTCAATCACGCCGAACTGATTGAGCTATACGAAATCCGCGAATCCCTGGAAGGCATGGCCTGTCGCCTGGCCGCCGAACGCATGAGCCTCGAAGAAATCGACGAACTGCGTCGGGTCCTGGAAACCCACGAGCGCGATGAAGCGTTTCAGGCCGGCCGGGGCTACTACCAGCAGGAAGGCGATTTCGACTTCCACTACCGAATCATCCAGGGCAGCGGCAACCGCACGCTGACCCAGATGCTCTGCGGCGAGCTGTATCAACTGGTGCGCATGTACCGCATCCAGTTTTCCACCACGCCCAATCGCCCGCACCAGGCGTTTGCCGAGCACCACCGAATTCTCGATGCCATTGCCGACCGTGACGGTGAACTGGCCGAGTTGTTGATGCGCCGTCACATCGGCGCCTCCAAACGCAACATCGCCCGTCATTACCAGGACGGCGTCAACCCGACAGCCAAACGAGGTGAGTCATGAGTTTGAACAAGAGCACTCCAGGCCAGCGTTTCCGCGATGCGGTCGCCAGCGAGCATCCATTGCAAGTGGTCGGCGCGATCAACGCCAACCATGCGCTGCTGGCCAAGCGCGCCGGTTTCAAGGCGATCTACCTGTCGGGTGGCGGGGTGGCTGCCGGCTCCCTCGGCGTGCCGGACCTGGGCATCACCGGTCTGGATGACGTGCTGACCGACGTGCGCCGTATCACCGATGTCTGCGACCTGCCGCTGCTGGTGGACGTGGACACCGGTTTCGGTTCCTCGGCGTTCAACGTCGCTCGCACCGTCAAGTCGATGATCAAGTTCGGCGCGGCGGCGATTCACATCGAAGACCAGGTTGGCGCCAAGCGCTGCGGTCACCGTCCTAATAAAGAGATTGTGACCCAGCAGGAAATGGTCGACCGCATCAAGGCCGCCGTCGATGCGCGTACCGATGACAGCTTCGTGATCATGGCCCGTACCGACGCCCTGGCGGTGGAAGGTCTGGAGTCTGCCCTGGATCGCGCCGCCGCGTGCATCGAGGCCGGCGCCGACATGGTGTTCCCGGAAGCCATCACTGAGCTTGAAATGTACAAGCTGTTCGCCAGCCGTGTGAAAGCGCCGATCCTGGCCAACATCACTGAGTTCGGCGCGACGCCGCTGTACACCACCGAACAACTGGCCGCTGCCGACGTATCCCTGGTGCTGTACCCGCTGTCGGCGTTCCGCGCCATGAACAAGGCTGCAGAAAACGTCTACACCGCGATTCGTCGCGATGGCACGCAACAGAACGTCATCGACACCATGCAGACCCGCATGGAGCTTTACGATCGCATCGACTACCACACCTTCGAGCAGAAACTCGATGCGTTGTTCGCCGCGAAGAGGTAGGAGCAAGCTTGCTCGCGATGGTCGTTAACGATGACGCGGGAAAATTGGCACCCCGTGGTATTCGGTCCACCATCGCGAGCAAGCTCGCTCCTACAGGACCGGGATGATTCCCGCCCCGTGTATTTGCCGATTTCCTAACAAATTCAAGAATATTGGAGACAAAAATGGCCGAAGCAAAAGTACTCAGTGGCGCCGGGCTCCGTGGCCAGGTAGCCGGGCAAACCGCTCTGTCCACCGTGGGCCAGTCGGGTGCCGGTCTGACCTATCGTGGTTATGACGTTCGTGAACTGGCGGCAGACGCGCAGTTTGAAGAAGTCGCCTACCTGCTGCTGTACGGCGAACTGCCGAGCAAAGCACAACTGAACGCCTACATCGCCAAGCTGAGCAAGCTGCGTGACCTGCCGCAAGCGCTGAAAGAAGTGCTGGAACGCATCCCCGCCGACGCCCACCCGATGGACGTGATGCGTACTGGCTGCTCGTTCCTGGGCAACCTGGAGCCGGAGAACAACTTCTCCGAGCAACACGACAAGACTGACCGCCTGCTGGCCGCGTTCCCGGCGATCATGACCTACTGGTATCGCTTCAGCCACGAAGGCAAGCGCATCGATTGCGTGAGCGACGAGCAGTCCATCGGCGGCCACTTCCTGCACCTGCTGCACGGCAAGAAACCGAGCGAGTTGCACGTCAAGGTGATGAACGTTTCGCTGATCCTCTACGCGGAGCACGAATTCAACGCGTCGACCTTCACCGCACGTGTTTGCGCGTCGACCCTGTCCGACCTGTATTCGTGCATCACCGCGGCCATCGGCTCGCTGCGCGGCCCGCTGCACGGCGGCGCCAACGAAGCGGCGATGGAAATGATCGAGCGTTTTTCGTCGCCGGAAGACGCGATCAAGGGCACCCTCGGCATGCTTGAGCGCAAGGACAAGATCATGGGCTTCGGCCACGCGATCTATAAGGACAACGATCCGCGCAACGAGGTGATCAAGGGCTGGTCGAAAAAACTCGCCGACGAAGTGGGCGACAAGGTGTTGTTCCCGGTGTCCGAAGCCATCGACAAGACCATGTGGGAGCAGAAGAAACTGTTCCCGAACGCCGACTTCTACCATGCCTCGGCGTACCACTTCATGGGCATCCCGACCAAGTTGTTCACACCGATCTTCGTCTGCTCGCGCCTGACCGGCTGGGCCGCCCACGTGTACGAACAACGTGCCAACAACCGCATCATCCGTCCAAGCGCCGAGTACACCGGCGTTGAGCAGCGCAAGTTCGTACCAATCGAACAACGCTGAATGGTGGAGGTTTGACGCAGGGATCTGAATTCAACGCAGATCCCTGTAGGAGCGAGCCTGCTCGCGATGGTGTGCCATTCACACTGGTGTCGTCTGACACACCATCGCGAGCAGGCTCGCTCCTACAGTTGGTTGTGTTGATTTCGATACCTGTGCCAGGCCCCACCTTTTGTAACTACCGTGACCGAGTCCTGACGATGAACACTGAATTCCGTAAATCGCTGCCCGGCAGCCACCTGGATTACTTCGACGTCCGCGCGGCAGTCGAGGCGATCCAGCCTGGCGCCTACGACACCCTGCCGTACACCTCCCGTGTGCTGGCGGAAAACCTTGTGCGTCGCTGCGACCCGGCCACGCTCACCGAATCCCTGAAGCAATTCATCGAGCGCAAGCGCGACCTCGACTTCCCGTGGTTCCCGGCCCGCGTGGTGTGCCACGACATTCTCGGCCAGACCGCGCTGGTCGACCTCGCCGGCCTGCGTGACGCCATCGCCCTGCAAGGCGGTGACCCTGCGCAAGTCAACCCGGTGGTGCCGACCCAACTGATCGTCGACCACTCCCTGGCCGTCGAGCGCGGTGGTTTCGATCCAGAGGCGTTCGAGAAGAACCGCGCCATCGAAGACCGTCGCAACGAAGACCGTTTCCACTTCATCAACTGGACCAAGAAGGCGTTCAAGAACGTCGACGTGATCCCGCCGGGCAACGGCATCATGCACCAGATCAACCTGGAGAAAATGTCTCCGGTGATCCAGGTGCGTGACGGTGTGGCCTTCCCTGATACCTGCGTCGGCACCGACAGCCACACCCCGCACGTCGATGCGTTGGGCGTGATCGCCATCGGTGTCGGTGGTCTCGAAGCCGAAAGCGTGATGCTCGGCCGCGCGTCGTGGATGCGTCTGCCGGAAAGCGTTGGCGTTGAACTGACTGGCAAGCTGCAACCGGGCATCACCGCCACCGACATGGTGCTGGCGCTGACCGAGTTCCTGCGCAAGCAAAAAGTGGTTGGCGCATGGCTGGAATTCTTCGGCGAAGGTGCCTCCGCGCTGACCCTCGGCGACCGCGCGACCATCTCCAACATGGCCCCGGAATACGGCGCCACCGCGGCGATGTTCTATATCGACCAGCAGACCATCGACTACCTCAAGCTCACCGGCCGTGAAGACGAGCAGGTGCAGTTGGTCGAGAACTACGCCAAACAGGTCGGCCTGTGGGCTGACAGCCTCAAAGGCGCGCAGTACGAGCGCGGCCTGACGTTCGACCTGTCTTCGGTCGTGCGCAACATGGCTGGCCCGAGCAACCCGCACGCTCGTGTAGCGGTTTCTGATCTGGCGGCCAAAGGCATCTCCGGCCACTGGGATGATGTGCCTGGTCAAATGCCGGATGGTGCGGTGATCATCGCCGCCATCACCAGCTGCACCAATACCAGCAACCCGCGCAACGTGATTGCCGCCGGCCTGCTGGCGCGCAACGCCAACAAACTCGGCCTGACCCGCAAGCCATGGGTCAAGTCGTCCCTGGCGCCGGGCTCGAAAACCGTGGCGCTTTACCTCGATGAAGCCGGTTTGACCGATGAGCTGGAACAGCTCGGTTTCGGCGTCGTGGCCTTCGCCTGCACCACCTGCAACGGCATGTCCGGCGCACTGGACCCGGTGATCCAGCAAGAGATCATCGACCGCGACCTGTACGCCACTGCCGTGTTGTCCGGTAACCGTAACTTCGACGGGCGGATTCACCCGTACGCCAAGCAGGCGTTCCTGGCTTCGCCGCCACTGGTGGTCGCTTACGCCATCGCCGGCACCATCCGTTTCGACATCGAAAAAGATGTGCTGGGCGTGGTGGATGGCAAGGAAATCCGCCTGAAAGACATCTGGCCGAGCGACGAAGAAATCGACGCAGTGGTGAAAGCCTCGGTCAAACCTGAGCAGTTCCGCCAGGTCTACATCCCGATGTTCGCCATCCACGAAGACACCGGTCCGAAAGTCGCGCCGCTGTACGAGTGGCGCGAGATGAGCACCTACATCCGCCGTCCGCCGTACTGGGAAGGTGCGCTGGCCGGTGCCCGTCCGCTCAAGGGCATGCGTCCGCTGGCCGTGCTGCCGGACAACATCACCACCGATCACCTGTCGCCGTCCAACGCCATCATGCTCGACAGCGCCGCTGGCGAATACCTGGCGAAAATGGGCCTGCCGGAAGAGGACTTCAACTCTTACGCGACTCACCGTGGTGACCACCTGACTGCGCAGCGCGCAACCTTCGCCAACCCGAAACTGTTCAACGAAATGGTTCAGGAAAACGGCAAGGTCAAGCAGGGTTCGCTGGCCCGTGTCGAGCCGGAAGGCAAAGTGATGCGCATGTGGGAAGCCATCGAAACCTACATGGATCGCAAGCAGCCGCTGATCATCATCGCAGGTCAAGACTACGGTCAGGGTTCGTCCCGCGACTGGGCGGCCAAGGGCGTGCGTCTGGCGGGTGTGGAAGCGATTGCCGCCGAAGGTTTCGAACGCATTCACCGCACCAACCTGGTGGGTATGGGTGTGTTGCCTCTGGAATTCAAAGCGGGCACCAACCGCCACACCCTGGCCATCGACGGCAGCGAAACCTACGACGTGATTGGCGACCGCACCCCGCGTGCCGAGCTGACACTGGTGATTCATCGCAAGAATGGCGAGCGCGTCGATGTGCCGGTGACCTGCCGCCTCGACACCGCTGAAGAAGTGTCGATCTACGAGGCCGGCGGCGTGTTGCAACGCTTCGCCCAGGACTTCCTCGAAGAATCGGCGGTTGCCGTCTAAAACGCTGCACAGACATGGGACTTTGAGTCCCATGTCTGTTTCTAGATTAGGAGTAACGAGCACCATGGCTCACGCACCGCAGATCAAAATTCCCGCCACCTACATGCGCGGCGGCACCAGCAAAGGCGTGTTTTTCAGCCTGAAGGACCTGCCTGAAGCGGCACAGGTCCCAGGCCCGGCCCGCGACGCTTTGCTGCTGCGCGTGATCGGCAGCCCCGATCCGTACGACAAACAAATCGACGGCATGGGCGGCGCGACCTCCAGCACCAGCAAAACCGTGATCCTGTCGAAAAGCATCAAGGCGGATCACGATGTCGATTACCTGTTCGGTCAGGTGTCCATCGACAAGCCGTTCGTGGACTGGAGCGGCAACTGCGGCAACCTGTCGGCGGCGGTCGGTTCGTTTGCCGTCAGCAATGGCCTGGTGGACGCCAGCCGCATCCCGCACAACGGCGTGGCGGTGGTTCGCGTGTGGCAGGCCAACATTGGCAAGACCATCATCGCCCACGTGCCGATCACCAATGGTGAAGTGCAGGAAACCGGTGATTTCGAACTCGACGGCGTGACCTTCCCGGCGGCCGAAGTGCAGATCGAGTTCCTCGATCCGGCGGCGGACGAAGAGGGTGGCGGCGGTTCGATGTTCCCTACTGGCAACCTGGTGGATGACCTGGAAGTACCCGGCGTCGGTACCTTCAAGGCGACCATGATTAACGCCGGCATCCCGACGATTTTCGTCAACGCCGAGGACATCGGCTACAAGGGCACCGAACTGCAAGGCGCGATCAACGGCGATCCGAAAGCGTTGCTGATGTTTGAAACCATCCGCGCTTATGGTGCATTGCGCATGGGTCTGATTTCCAACGTCGACGAAGCGGCCAAGCGGCAGCACACGCCGAAGGTGGCGTTCGTGGCCAAGCCGGCGGACTACGTTTCGTCCAGCGGCAAAGCCATTGCGGCAGGCGATGTCGACCTGTTGGTGCGTGCGCTGTCCATGGGCAAGCTGCACCACGCAATGATGGGCACGGCGGCAGTCGCCATCGGCACGGCGGCAGCGATCACCGGCACGCTGGTTAACCTCGCAGCGGGTGGCACCGAACGCAACGCGGTGCGCTTCGGCCATCCGTCCGGCACCTTGCGCGTCGGCGCCGAAGCCAGCCAGGTCAACGGCGAATGGACCGTGAACAAAGCCATCATGAGCCGCAGTGCGCGGGTGTTGATGGAAGGTTATGTGCGTGTGCCGGGTGATTCGTTCTAACCGACGGATCCCCCCTGTAGGAGCTGGCTTGCCAGCGAAGAGGACGTCAAATTCAACATCATTGTTATCTGTGACACCGCTTTCGCTGGCAAGTCGGAACGCCGCATCGCAGCTCCTACAGGTGAATTGAACATGAGTGCCAACGTCGACCTGAACAACCGCCCCGACTACGACAAGGTCCTGCAGGACATTGCCGATTACGTCCTCAACTACAAGATCGAGTCAGAAGAGGCGCTGGATACCGCGCGCAACTGCCTGATCGATACCTTGGGTTGTGGTCTGCTGGCCCTGCGTTTTCCCGAGTGCACCAAGCATTTGGGGCCAGTGGTGGAAGGCACTGTCGTGCCGTTCGGCGCCCGGGTGCCGGGGACCAGTTATCGACTCGATCCGGTGAAGGCAGCGTGGGACATTGGCTGTATCGTGCGCTGGCTCGACTACAACGACACCTGGCTCGCGGCGGAGTGGGGGCATCCGTCGGACAATCTCGGTGGAATTCTCGCGGTAGCCGACTATTTATCACAAAAGCGCCTGGCGAATGGCGAGGCACCGCTGACCGTGCGTACAGTGCTGGAAGCGATGATCATGGCCCACGAGATTCAAGGCGTAATTGCCCTGGAAAACTCGTTCAACCGTGTCGGCCTCGATCACGTCATTCTGGTGAAAGTGGCCTCGACCGCAGTCACCGCCAAACTGATGGGCGCCAATCGCGAGCAGTTGTTGTCGGCGTTGTCCCACGCTTTTGCTGACGGTCAGGCGTTGCGCACGTATCGGCATGCGCCGAATGCCGGATCGCGAAAGTCCTGGGCGGCAGGTGATGCATCCAGCCGTGGCGTGCGCCTGGCGGACATCGCGATGCGCGGCGAGATGGGCATTCCCGGCGTATTGAGTGCCAAACAGTGGGGTTTTTACGACGTACTGTTCAGCCACACCAATAGCGATCTGGCACTCAAGCCTGAAGACAAGCGCGGGTTCAGTTTCTCGCGGCCGTACGGCAGTTATGTGATGGAAAATGTGCTGTTCAAGATCAGTTTTCCGGCCGAGTTTCACGCACAAACCGCGTGTGAAGCGGCGGTGACCCTGCATCCGCAAGTGCGCAATCGTCTGCACGAAATCGACCGGATCGTCATCACCACTCATGAGTCAGCGATTCGCATCATTTCCAAGGTCGGCCCGCTGGCCAATGCCGCCGACCGCGATCACTGCATCCAGTACATGACCGCCGTGCCGCTGGCCTTCGGCAACCTGGTTGCGGAGTACTACGAAGACGATTTCCACCAGGCGCATCCGATCATCGATGTGCTGCGCGAGAAAATGGTCATCGTCGAAGAACCGCGCTACACCCGTGAATATCTGGAGGCCGACAAGCGCTCGATTGCCAATGCGGTGCAGGTGTTTTTCAAGGACGGTTCGAGCACGGATAACATCGTCGTGGAATACCCGATTGGGCATCGTCGGCGTCGGGCTGAAGGTATTCCGTTGCTGGAGGAGAAATTCAGGGCGAACTTGCTGACACGATTCGCGAGGCAGCGTAGCGAGGAGATTTTTGCGCAGTGCAAGGATCAGCAGAAACTTGAGGCGACACCGGTGAACCGGTTTGTGGATTTGTTTGTTATCTAGAAGCAGCTACAAGCTGCAAGCTTAAAGCTGCAAGTCAGGGCAGTAGCGCCTTATTGCTTGTCGCTTGAAGCTTGTGGCTTGTAGCTGTCTCTCTTACTTGAACCGCCGCTCCACACCTTTCTCCACGAGAATCTTCGCGGAGATTTCTTCCACGGAAAAGTGCGTGGAGTTGATGTGCGGGATGTTTGCGCGGCGGAACAGGTTCTCGACCTCGCGCACCTCGAACTCGCACTGGGCGTAGCTCGAATAGCGGCTGTTGGGTTTGCGCTCGTTGCGGATCGCGGTGAGGCGGTCCGGGTCGATGGTCAGGCCAAACAGCTTGTGCTGGTGGGCGCGCAGGGCGGACGGCAGTTGCAGGCGTTCCATGTCGTCTTCGGTCAGCGGGTAGTTGGCTGCGCGGATACCGAATTGCATGGCCATGTACAGGCACGTCGGCGTCTTACCACATCGCGACACGCCCACTAGTATCAGGTCGGCCTTGTCGTAATAGTGCGTGCGGGCGCCATCGTCGTTGTCGAGGGCGAAGTTCACCGCTTCGATACGCTCCATGTAGTTGGTGTTGGAGCCGATGGAGTGGGATTTGCCCACGGTGTAGGAAGAATGCTCGGTCAGTTCCTGTTCAAGCGGTGCCAGGAACGTCGAGAAAATGTCGATCATGAAACCATTCGAGGTTGCGAGAATCTCACGAATGTCCTGATTGACGATGGTGTCGAAGATAATCGGACGGAAGCCGTCGGTTTCGGCGGCTTTGTTGATTTGTTGTACCATGGCCCGCGCTTTGTCCACGTTGTCGATGTACGGCCGCGTGACTTTGCTGAAGGTAATGTTTTCGAACTGCGCCAAAAGGCTTTGACCCAGGGTTTCGGCGGTAATGCCGGTGCCATCGGAGATAAAGAAAGCAGATCGTTTCATTTGCACCTTGGGTCTTAAGTGAGTGTCCTGTATCACAAATGCGTTCCCTTTTGACGGGGGCTGTCGTCGCCATACTGCGTTGCCGCTCCTCGCCATAGCCAGCTATGACTCGTCGCGGCGCCTTGTCTGGCAACAACAGTCACTCGCCAAAAAGGAACGCACTTGCGACACAGGACACTTGTGACGAATCTTGGATATGATAGGCGCGATTTGCCGGCCGCCATTGGCCCGCATTCTCACTTATTTTCCAGGTCCAGGCCATATAGCCGGCAAATGCTCACTTAAGCAGCCGGTTTCTGAGCTTTTCCAACACAGTTAGTGGAGAGATCACCTTGGTAGAGTACGTAGTTTCCCTCGATAAGCTCGGCGTCCATGATGTAGAGCATGTGGGGGGCAAGAACGCATCCCTGGGCGAGATGATCAGTAACCTTGCAGGTGCCGGTGTATCGGTGCCCGGTGGATTCGCAACGACAGCTCAGGCTTATCGTGATTTTCTGGAACTGAGCGGCCTGAACGATCAGATCCACGCCGCCCTCGACGCCCTTGATGTCGACGATGTCAACGCCCTGGCCCGCACTGGCGCCCAGATCCGTCAATGGATCATGGAAGCCGAATTCCCCGAGAAGCTCAACGCCGAGATCCGTACCGCGTTCGCCACGCTGTCCGCCGGCAACCCTGACATGGCCGTGGCCGTGCGTTCTTCGGCCACCGCCGAGGATTTGCCGGACGCTTCCTTTGCCGGCCAGCAGGAAACCTTCCTGAACATCCGTGGTGTCGAAAACGTCATTCGCGCCGCCAAAGAGGTGTTCGCCTCGCTGTTCAACGACCGTGCTATTTCCTACCGCGTGCACCAGGGCTTCGACCACAAGCTGGTTGCCCTGTCTGCTGGTGTGCAGCGCATGGTCCGTTCCGAAACAGGCACCGCCGGCGTGATGTTCACCCTCGATACCGAATCGGGCTTCCGTGACGTGGTGTTCATCACCGGCGCCTACGGCCTGGGTGAAACCGTCGTACAAGGCGCGGTGAACCCGGATGAGTTCTACGTCCACAAGGGCACCCTGGCTGCCGGTCGTCCGGCGATCCTGCGCCGCAACCTGGGCAGCAAGGCCATCAAGATGATCTACGGCGACGAGGCCAAGGCCGGTCGTTCGGTGAAGACCGTCGACGTGGACAAGGCTGAGCGCGCCCGTTTCTGCCTGACCGACGCCGAAGTCAGCGAGCTGGCCAAGCAGGCGATGATCATCGAGAAGCACTACAAGTGCCCGATGGACATCGAGTGGGCCAAGGACGGTGACGACGGCAAGCTGTACATCGTGCAGGCCCGTCCGGAAACCGTGAAGAGCCGCACCCAGGCCAACGTCATGGAACGTTACCTGCTGAAAGAGACCGGCACCGTGCTGGTGGAAGGCCGTGCCATCGGCCAGCGCATCGGCGCCGGCAAGGTCCGCATCATCAAGGACGTGTCCGAGATGGACAAGGTCCAGCCAGGCGACGTACTGGTTTCCGACATGACCGACCCGGACTGGGAACCGGTCATGAAGCGTGCCAGCGCGATCGTCACCAACCGTGGCGGCCGTACTTGCCACGCGGCGATCATCGCCCGTGAGCTGGGTATTCCAGCGGTAGTAGGTTGCGGCAACGCCACCCAGTTGTTGAAAGACGGCCAGGGCGTGACCGTTTCCTGCGCTGAAGGCGACACCGGTTTCATCTTCGAAGGCGAACTGGGCTTCGACATCAAGAAAAACTCCGTGGACGCCATGCCGGAGCTGCCGTTCAAGATCATGATGAACGTCGGCAACCCGGACCGCGCCTTCGACTTCGCGCAGCTGCCGAACGCCGGTGTGGGCCTGGCCCGTCTGGAATTCATCATCAACCGCATGATCGGCGTGCACCCTAAAGCACTGCTGAACTACGACGGTCTGCCGCTGGACATCAAGGAAAGCGTCGACAAGCGTATCGCCGGTTACGACGATCCGGTCGGCTTCTATGTCGAGAAACTGGTCGAAGGCATCAGCACCCTGGCGGCTGCGTTCTGGCCGAAAAAGGTCATCGTGCGTCTGTCGGACTTCAAGTCCAACGAATACGCCAACCTGATCGGCGGCAAGCTGTACGAGCCGGAAGAAGAGAACCCGATGCTGGGCTTCCGCGGTGCCTCGCGTTACATCAGCGAATCGTTCCGCGACTGCTTCGAACTCGAATGCCGCGCCCTCAAGCGCGTGCGCAACGAGATGGGCCTGACCAACGTCGAAATCATGGTGCCGTTCGTCCGAACCCTGGGCGAAGCGAGCCAGGTGGTGGATCTGCTGGCGGAAAACGGCCTGGCCCGTGGCCAGAACGGCCTGCGCGTGATCATGATGTGCGAACTGCCGTCCAATGCCATCCTGGCTGAAGAATTCCTCGAGTTCTTCGACGGTTTCTCCATCGGTTCCAACGACCTGACCCAGCTGACCCTGGGCCTGGACCGTGACTCCGGGATCATTGCGCACCTGTTCGACGAGCGTAACCCGGCGGTGAAGAAGCTGCTGGCCAATGCCATTGCCGCGTGTAACAAGGCCGGCAAATACATCGGCATTTGCGGTCAGGGCCCTTCGGATCACCCGGACCTGGCCAAGTGGCTGATGGAGCAGGGCATTGAAAGCGTTTCGTTGAACCCGGACTCCGTACTGGAAACCTGGTTTTTCCTGGCTGAGGGTCAGGCGCAGGCTTGATCCGGTGTGAACGGGCCGCTCACATACCTTTGTAGGAGCGAGCTTGCTCGCGATGGACGCAAACGATAACGCGTTTATTCTGGATAAACGCGGTGTCCTGAAGTTTTTCGCGAGCAAGCTCGCTCCTACAGGGGACGACGTAGCGTCAGGGAGCGGTCTTTTTAAGATTCAAGCAGGGCGGGCTCCATCTGGATGCCGCCCTTTTTTGTGCAAGAGATTATGCAAAGCAGCAGCAACCTATTTCCTGTCGCCCTGATCAGCGCCGAACGGCGCGGCGATCTGAGCGAAGATGTGTATCGTTTGAAACCCGGTAACAGCCCCGACTTCACCGTCGAACTGGCTGTGACACGCCTTGGCATGGCCGATGAGTCGTCCTCCCGTGGCGTGCCGGTAATCCTGCTGCACGGCAGCTTTTCCAATCGCCGGTTCTGGTTTTCCCCCAAGGGCCTGGGGTTGGGTGCTTACCTGGCTCGCCTGGGGTTCGACGTCTGGATTCCGGAAATGCGCGGTCACGGCCTGTCCCAGCGTAACCACGACTACCGCAAGAACCGTGTCGCCGACTACGCACGCTATGACCTGCCGGCCATTGGCGCGTTCGTGCGCGAACAGAGCGGGCAGGTGCCACACTGGATCGGTCACTCGCTGGGTGGTACTACACTGGCCGCAGCGTTAGGCGGCGAGTACATCGGTGAACCGGTCGTGGCCTCGGCGGCGTTTTTCGGTACACAAGTCAGCCGCACCTACTGGCCATTGAAGATTCCACCGGTGGAGTGGAGCGGTCGCTTCATACTCAAGCGTTTTGCCCAGTTGTCCGGTTCACGCCTCAAGCGCGGCCCGGAGGACGAGCCGATTGGCCTGGCCCTGGAAAGCATGCGCTGGTTTGGCTTGTTCGGGCGCTTCGGCGATGCCGACAAGGACTGGTGGGCAGGCCTGGCCGAGGTCAAGTTGCCCGTACTGGCGGTCAGTGCCGCAGGTGATCATCAGGACCCGACCTGGGCGTGTCGCAAGTTGTTCGATCAGGTCGGTTCGCAGCACAAGCAATTCATCAATCTGGGGCGCGAGCAGGGCTTCGGCGACAATTTCGGTCACGTGGAAATGCTCGTCAGCAAGGCAGCCCAGGCTGAAGTCTGGCCGTTGGTGACTCGCTGGTTGGCCGATCAGCAGACACCTTTGCCGGGAGCACAACAGGATTTGGCCGCGGCAATCCGAGCCTGACGCTCTAACAAGGGCATTTCGCTCTGATCGGCTTGCGGCTAAGATATGACGCATTGAGCTGTTCCGGTCACTTTCCGTGACTGAGTCATCACTGATGTTCGTGCTGTCTTCCTCTTTACAGGAGTTTCTCGATGATCCATTACCTCACGCCTGACCTGTGCGACGCCTATCCGGAACTGGTGCAGGTGCTGGAACCGATGTTCAGCAATTTCGGCGGCCGTGATTCGTTCGGCGGCGAAATCGTGACCATCAAGTGCTTCGAAGACAACTCGCTGGTCAAGGAGCAAGTCGAGCTCCAGGGGAATGGCAAGGTCCTGGTGGTCGATGGCGGGGGGTCCCTGCGTCGTGCGCTAATGGGTGACATGCTCGCCGAGAAAGCCGCTAAAAATGGCTGGGAAGGCCTGGTGATCTACGGTTGCATCCGTGACGTCGACATCATTGCGCAAACCGACCTGGGGGTTCAGGCCTTGGCCAGCCACCCGATGAAAACCGACAGGCGCGGTGTCGGTGACCTCAACGTTGCCGTGACCTTCGCCGGCGTGACCTTCCATCCGGGCCATTACATCTATGCGGACAACAACGGCGTGATCATCTCGCCAAGCCCGTTGAAAATGCCCGAGTAAGATTTGATCGAAGGAATGCGGATGTTCGAGGAAGAAAACGCGCAGTGGGGGCTGGTGCATGCCCTGGTGCTGGATGGTAGAGGCGGCGCGCGTTCGATTGCCCGGACTGAACTCGATGACTTGCAGCTGCAGGCCCACGAAAGCCTGTGGCTGCACTGGGATCGCAGTCATCCGCAAACCCGGACCTGGTTACGCAAATCCAGCGGTCTGAGCGAATTCAGCTGTGATCTGTTACTCGAAGAAAACACCCGTCCGCGACTTTTACAGCTTTCCGACAGCGAACTGCTGCTATTTTTGCGCGGGGTCAATCTGAACCCCGGTGCCGAGCCGGAAGATATGGTGTCGGTGCGGATCTTCGGCTCTGCCCAGCGTGTCATTTCCCTGCGCTTGCGTCCGTTGCGTGCCACTGAAGAGTTGCTGGTGCAACTGTCCGAAGGCAAGGGGCCGAAAACCGCCTCCGAACTCATCCTTTGCATGGCGCAGTACCTCACCAACAAGGTGCAGGATCTGGTCAGCTGTCTCTCGGAAGTGGTCGATGAGGAAGAAGAAAAACTGGATGCCGACGAACGGTATACTCCTGAGCACGGATCGGTTTTGCAGATTCGTCGCCGGGCGGCTGCGTTGAAGCGCTTTCTTGCTCCGCAGCGGGACATTTTCGGTCAACTGACGCGGATCAAATTGCCCTGGTTCGTCGAGGACGATGGCGATTACTGGAACGAATTGAACAACAGCCTGACCCGCTACCTCGAAGAGCTGGAATTGACCCGGGAGCGCGTGGGGCTGGTCCTGGAAGCTGAAGACCGTCGGTTGAGCGTGCGCATGAATCGCACGATGTATCGCTTCGGGATCATCACCGGGATCTTTTTGCCGATGAGTTTTCTGACCGGGCTTTTGGGGATCAACGTTGGTGGAATTCCATTCTCTGCCAGCCCTTATGGCTTTCTGATCGCCTGTCTGATGATGGTCTCGGTGGCGCTGGGGCAGTGGTGGTTGTTCCGACGTTTGCGCTGGGTCTGAGGGAAACCATGTGACCCGAGCAAAACTGACCGCGTCTCCCACAGACATCACGAGAGGTGCGTATGCACGATCCGTTTGAACAGTCTTTACGCGACATGCTCAAGGCCTCACCGTCCACCCGGGACGACGATGCGTGCCTTGGCCGTGTACTGAAAACGGCCAACCGCCAGGTTGGCGCTGGCGATTTGTTCAGCCTCCTGGGCCGCTGGCTGCCCGCGATGATGATCGCCCTGAATAACGGATCGGCCCATGTCGCGCCGGTTTCCCGTCTTCGTAAACCTGCTGCCCGCACTGCTGATAAGGCTGATTGAATATGGAACTTGATCTCTGGACTCAGAGCCTCGTCACTGCAATGACTGCGTTGTGGACCAAGGTTGCGAATTTCATTCCGAACCTGTTCGGCGCACTGGTTGTGCTGCTGCTGGGTTTTGTCGTGGCCAAGCTGCTGGACACCTTGCTCTCCAAGTTGCTCGCCAAACTGGGCCTTGACCG
The DNA here is from genome assembly GCF_057837725.1 of Pseudomonas sp. GL_091. NCBI lineage: Bacteria > Pseudomonadati > Pseudomonadota > Gammaproteobacteria > Pseudomonadales > Pseudomonadaceae > Pseudomonas > Pseudomonas sp. GL_091. The sequence continues at coordinate 1,955,906 of NZ_CM174451.1, forward strand.
CTTGATGGGCGGCACCGGCCTGACCAAATTGCTGTCCCGCGCTGGATTGCAAGTCCCTATTTCGACCCTGATCGGCAAGATCGTCTATTGGTTCGTTCTGCTTATTTTTCTGGTTTCTGCCGCAGAATCCCTTGGACTTGAGCGAGTTTCAGCTACGCTGGATATGCTTGCGTTGTATTTGCCGAAGGTTTTCGGCGCGGCGCTGGTGTTGCTGGTAGGTGTTTTGCTGGCGCAACTGGCCAACGGGCTGGTGCGCGGAGCGGCAGAAGGCGTGGGTCTGGACTATGCTTCAGGGCTTGGACGAATTGCCCAGGGCCTGGTGATCATCATCAGTATTTCGGTTGCGATCAGCCAGTTGGAGGTCAAGACTGACCTGCTCAACCATGTGATCGTGATCGTGTTGATAACCGTTGGTCTGGCGGTAGCGCTGGCCATGGGGTTGGGAAGCCGGGAAATTGCCGGCCAGATTCTTGCGGGAATCTACGTGCGTGAGCTGTACCAGGTTGGGCAACAAGTGCGTGTTGGCGAGGTCGAAGGCCAGATCGAAGAGATCGGCACGGTTAAAACCACATTGCTGACCGATGAGGGTGAGCTAGTCTCTCTTTCCAATCGGATTCTCCTTGAGCAGCATGTGAGTAGCCGCTAACCCGGCAAACCCTGCTAATGTATGCCGCCGCAAAATGCCTGCTAAAGCTGGCTGCGGCGGACATTGACCTGACTGTCGGCCCGACTTGTTTTGAATAAAGCCCAATCGCTATCCATGCGCTACGACCCCCGTGAGCTCTCTGATGAGGAGTTGGTCGCGCGCGCGCATTCCGAGCTGTTTCACGTAACACGCGCCTATGAAGAACTGATGCGGCGTTACCAGCGGACATTATTTAATGTGTGCGCACGATATCTCGGGAACGATCGCGACGCAGACGATGTCTGTCAGGAGGTCATGTTGAAGGTGCTGTATGGCCTGAAGAACTTCGAAGGTAAATCGAAGTTCAAGACGTGGCTATATAGCATCACGTACAACGAGTGCATCACACAGTATCGAAAGGAACGGCGAAAGCGTCGCTTGATGGACGCATTGAGTCTTGACCCCCTCGAGGAAGCGTCCGAAGAAAAGACGCCGAAACCTGAGGAAAAAGGTGGACTTGATCGCTGGCTGGTGTATGTGAACCCGATTGACCGTGAAATTCTGGTGCTACGATTTGTCGCAGAGCTGGAGTTTCAGGAGATCGCAGACATCATGCATATGGGTTTGAGTGCAACAAAAATGCGGTACAAACGCGCTCTAGATAAATTGCGTGAGAAATTTGCAGGCATTGCTGAAACTTAGTTCAGCGCAAATATCTCTTACGTGTAGGCAAGTTCTGTTAGACTTGCCGCCGAGTTGTCCCCCGGTTTGCGGGACTGCTTCACAATCACCAGATGGGGATTTAACGGATGAAACTGAAAAACACCTTGGGCTTGGCCATTGGTACTCTTATTGCCGCTACTTCGTTCGGCGCACTGGCACAAGGCCAAGGCGCAGTTGAAGGCGAGCTCAACTACGGGAAGAAGTACAACGACAGCGTTAACAACGTTGAAGACGGCTACACTCCTGGCGCCTCCATCGGTTACTTCTTGACCGACGACGTATCGTTGAACTTGACCTACAACAATGACGACCACACCCGTTCGAACAACGGTACTGGTAATCAGAAAATCGAAGGCGACCAGTTTGGTCTGAACGCTCAGTACCACTTCAACAACGCTGGCGACGCTCTGCGTCCTTACGTTCAAGGTGGTGTTAAGCACGGCAGCTTGACCAACGTAGCCGCTGACGGCCACACCGGTCGTGACCAGTCGACTTTCCTGACTGCTGGCGCTGGCCTGAAGTACTACTTCCTGGAAAACGTCTACGCTCGCGCTGGCGTAGAAGCTGACTACAAGCTGGACAACGGCCGTTGGGACTACATCCCGTCCGTAGGTCTGGGTGTGAACTTCGGTGGCGGCAACAAGCCTGTCGCTGCAGCTCCAGCTCCAGAAGTTTGCTCCGACAGCGACAACGACGGCGTTTGCGACAACGTTGACAAGTGCCCGGACACCCCAGCCAACGTAACTGTTGACGCTGATGGCTGCCCAGCTGTTGCTGAAGTCGTTCGTGTAGAGCTGGACGTGAAGTTCGACTTCGACAAGTCGGTAGTCAAGCCAAACAGCTACGGCGACATCAAGAACCTGGCTGACTTCATGAAGCAGTACCCATCCACCACCACTACTGTTGAAGGTCACACTGACTCCGTCGGTCCTGACGCTTACAACCAGAAACTGTCCGAGCGTCGTGCAAGCGCCGTTAAACAAGTTCTGACCAACCAGTACGGTGTTGAGTCGTCCCGCGTTCAGTCCGTTGGCTACGGCGAATCCCGCCCAGTTGCTGACAACAAAACTGAAGCTGGTCGCGCTGTTAACCGTCGCGTAGAAGCGCAGGTTGAAGCTCACGCTAAGTAATTAGCTCGCAGCTCTGAGAAAAGCCCGGCTCAGGCCGGGCTTTTCTTTGTCTGCGATTTGGTGAAACAGGTGAAACTAGGCTGACTGATCCGCCGCCATCACAGGCAACTCGGATCGCCGCACCGCACGCTCCCACAGGGATTGAGTTGCGCAAGCCGCCACTGCACCGATCACCAGTATGGCAGGGCTTTTCAGCTGGAATCTGCAGGCAGCTTCATCCATGTCAGTGAGAGTGCTCCGACATTCCCGCTGATGGGGCAAGGAAGCGTTTTCAATCATGGCCACGGGCGTATCCACCGCCATGCCGCCGGCCAATAGCTGCTCACGGATTTCACCGAGCTTGGCCACTCCCATGTAAATCACCAGCGTCGTTCCGCCTTGGGCCAGTGCCTGCCAGTTCAATTGGCTGTCGTCCTGGGTGTGTGCGGTGACCAGCGTGACACCACGGGCTACACCGCGCAAAGTCAGTGGAATATCGCATTGCGTTGCCCCCGCCAGCCCGGCAGTGATGCCGTTGACCAACTCGGCTTCGACCCCACGCTCACGCAACCACTGCGCCTCTTCACCACCGCGACCGAAAATGCACGGATCGCCGCCCTTGAGCCGCGCCACGCATTTGCCCTGCCGGGCATAACGAAGCATCAGTCGATGGATGAACGCTTGCGGGGTGGAGCGGCAGCCGCCGCGCTTGCCCACCGGGATTATCCGCGCCCCAGGGCAATGCTCGAGTACCGCGACATTGACCAGATCATCGATCAGCACCACCTCAGCCTCGCGCAAGGCGCGTACCGCTTTCAACGTGAGCAACTCAGGATCACCCGGGCCCGCACCTACCAGCCAGACTTTTGCACTCATAGTGTTTTCCTCACGAGAAGACGGTGATTGGCTGCGCCGTGGCAGCCAGCAGGCGTTTGATTTCCGGAACGCAGGACCCGCATTGCGTGCCGCAACCCAGTTCTTGCTTGAGCCCCTGCAAGTCCAGGCCACGGCTGATGCCGGCGCAGATCGCGTTCTGGCCGACGTTCTTGCAATTGCACAGGATCTTGTTCGCGTTGACGGGCGCGTCGAGGTTGCCCGGTGGTGCACTCAGCGGCGCAAGCAGCCAGCGCCGCAGTTGCTGGTCCGCGCGACCTTCGAGCCACAGACCCTGCAACCAGTGTTGGGCAAGGGTTTCACCGGCCAGTCGAATGGCAGTGATCCGGCCATTTTCGATTCGCACGCGCTTGCCAATGGCCCGTCGAGGGTCGTCGTAAGCCAGCACCGGGCCGTCATCGAGCGCCAGGCTTTTATCGATTTCGCTTAGCAGCTCTGCCGAAGGCGCTGATGTATTGGCCGCCCGTACAAGCAGGGCAGGGCGCTCACGACCAACCAGGCTGAGGCTGACGTAGGAAAACTCCTCACAGAGCGGTCGTAGCGTCTCAAAATGCCGTTGAACATCGCCCTCGATCAGTGCGAACAGTTTCCAGGGCAAATCCACCGGATCCAGGCGAACGCCGCTGTGTTTAAGTTCGGGCTGTTTCGACAAAGGATCGAATGCGGGCAGGGTGAGGCTGTTCACCCCGCCCTTGAGAAAACGGTCGCCCCAATGCATCGGCAAAAAGGCCTGGCCAGGACGCACGCTGTCATCGCTGGCGACCGCGACGATGACTGCGCCGCGCCGGCTTTTCAGGCTGACCAGATCCCCAGGCTGCAGGCGATGGCGGCGCAATTCTTCCGGGTGCAGGCTCAACTCCGCTTCGCTGACATGGCCGAACAGCTGCGCGGCGGTGCCGGTGCGGCTCATGCCGTGCCATTGATCGCGCAGGCGGCCGGTGATCAGGGTCAGCGGGAAGCGTGCATCGCGTTGCTCTTTGGCGGCGCGGTATGGGTCGGCCACGAACTGTGCGCGCCCATTGGCAGTGGCAAATATCCCGTCGACGTACAACCGTGCCGTGCCTTCAACGGCACCCGCAGGGAAGGGCCACTGCTGCGGACCGAGACGATCGATCAGCGCATGGCTGATACCGGACAGATCCAGATCGCGACCTTGAGTCAGATGCTTGTATTCGTCAAAGACCTGAGCGGGATTATCAAATTCAAACAGGCTGGTTTGGCCGGGACGCAGGTGTTTTTCCAGGCGTTGTGCGAAATCTACGGTGATTGCCCAGTCCGGCCGCGCCTCACCCGGTGCGACGATTGCCTGGCGTACGTGGGAAATGCGTCGCTCGGAGTTGGTCACGCAACCTTCCTTTTCCCCCCAACTGGCGGCGGGCAGCAGAAGGTCGGCGAACTTCGCGGTTTCAGTGGTGCTGAAGGCTTCCTGCAACACCACGAACGGGCAGGCTTGTAAGGCTGCGCGCACGGCCGTCTGGTCCGGCATGGATTGCGCGGGGTTGGTACAGGCGATCCACAGTGCCTTGATCTTGCCGTTGCGTACTTGCTCGAACAGTTCGATCGCGCTGAGCCCGGGATTTTCCGGTAGTTGCTCGACGCCCCAGTAGGACGCCACTTGCGCACGGTGTTGTGAATTGGCGGCGTCACGATGGCCGGGCAGCAGGTTGGACAAACTGCCGGTTTCCCGCCCGCCCATGGCATTTGGCTGACCGGTGAGGGAGAAAGGTCCGGCGCCGGGACGACCGATCTGCCCGGTAGCCAGGTGCAGGTTGATCAGTGCACTGTTTTTCGCGCTGCCGGCGGTGGACTGGTTAAGCCCCATGCACCACAGCGACAGAAAACTCGGTGATGTGCCGATCCACTCGGCACATTGCTGCAATTGCCCGAGGCTGATTCCGCAGAGCTGCGAAACCATTTGCGGCGTGTAGTCACGCACCAGGTTTTTCAGCTCGGCCAGACCATCGGTGTGGTCCCGGATGAAGTCACGATCGATCCAGTCTTCCCACAGCAGCAGATGCAAAATCCCATGGAACAGGGCGACATCGGTGCCCGGCAAGATCGCCAGATGCAGGTCAGCCAGATCGCAGGTATCTGTGCGACGTGGGTCAATGACGATGACCTTCATCTGCGGGCGGCGGGATTTGGCGGCTTCCAACCGGCGAAACAGCACCGGGTGGGCGTAGGCCATGTTGCTGCCTACGATCATCACGCAATCGCTCAGCTCCAGGTCTTCGTAGCTGCAGGGCGGGGCGTCGGCACCCAGGCTGCGCTTGTAGCCGACCACCGCCGAGGACATGCACAGGCGCGAATTGCTGTCGATGTTGTTGGTACCTACCAGGGCACGTGCCAACTTGTTGAAGGCGTAGTAGTCCTCGGTCAACAGTTGCCCGGAAATGTAGAACGCCACGCTGTCCGGGCCATGTTCGGCAATGGTCGCGGCAAACACGCTGGTAGCGTGATCGAGGGCGGTATCCCAATCGGTGCGGTGACGAGCCAGGCCTTTACCGAGGCGCAATTCGGGGTACAGCGCCCGCGCCGTCAAGTCGCCGGTCAGGTGCAGGGTCGAACCCTTGCTGCACAGTTTGCCGAAATTGGCCGGGTGCACCGGGTCGCCGCTGACGCCGAGGATGCGCTCGCCGTCGTGCTCGATCAGCACCCCGCAGCCGACCCCGCAGTAACAGCAGGTGGACGCAGTGATCTGGCGGTCCATCAGCCTGCATCCCGCAGGGCCAGCATCACCCGGCCATTTTCAACCCGGGCGAGATGGTGATGGGCACAGCCGATGTCCGGGGCCAGGGCTTCGCCGCTTTCCAGGTCGATTTGCCAGTTGTGCAACGGGCAGGCCACCCGCTTGCCGTAGACCAGGCCTTGGGACAACGGGCCGCCCTTGTGCGGGCAGCGGTCGTCAAGGGCGAACACTTCGTCGTCGCTGGTACGAAAAATCGCGATGTCTCCCTTTGGCCCGGCGATGATCCGTGAGCCCAGGGCATTGATCTCTTCCAGTGCGCAGATATCCAGCCAGTTCATGCCAGCACCTCCAGGTTTTTCACGGGGATGACGTCGAATTCTTTTTTCAGCTGTGGCTGTTCCAGGCGCTCCTTCCACGGGTCCTGTTCGAACGACAGCGAGAACTGCAGGCGATCGTTGAGCGCCTTGCGACGCTCCGGATCTTCCAGCACGGCTTTCTTGATGTGTTCCATGCCGACCCGTTGCAGGTAGTGCACGGTGCGTTCGAGGTAGAAGGCTTCTTCGCGATAGAGCTGCAGGAATGCACCGTTGTATTCGCGGACCTCTTCGGCGGTTTTCAGTTTGACGAAGAATTCCGCGACTTCGGTCTTGATCCCGCCGTTGCCACCGATGTACATCTCCCAGCCGGAGTCCACGCCGATAATTCCCACATCCTTGATACCGGCTTCCGAGCAGTTGCGCGGGCAACCGGAGACAGCCAGCTTCACCTTGTGCGGCGACCACATGTTGAACAGGTCATGTTCCAGTTCAATGCCAAGTTGTGTGGAGTTCTGCGTGCCAAAGCGGCAGAACTCGCTGCCGACGCAGGTTTTCACCGTGCGGATGGATTTGCCGTAGGCGTGGCCGGACGGCATGTCCAGGTCTTTCCACACCCCCGGCAGGTCTTGCTTGCGAATGCCCAGCAAGTCGATGCGCTGGCCACCGGTGACCTTGACCATCGGCACGTTGTACTTGTCGGCGACGTCGGCAATGCGCCGCAGCTCTGAAGGATTGGTCACACCGCCCCACATCCGCGGGACTACAGAGTAGGTGCCGTCTTTCTGAATGTTGGCGTGAGCCCTTTCGTTGATCAGGCGCGATTGCGGATCGTCCCTGGCTTCCCCTGGCCAGGTGGAAATCAGGTAGTAGTTGAGCGCCGGGCGGCAGGTGGCGCAGCCGTTGGGTGTGCGCCAGTTCAGGTAGCTCATGGTGCCGGCGATGGTCAGCAGGTGCTGCTCGCGGATGGCCTGGCGGATTTGCCCGTGATTGAGGTCGCTGCAGCCGCAGATGGCCTTTTCGCTTTTCGGTTTCACGTCCGCCGCGCCGCCCACGGTGTTGATCAGGATCTGTTCGACGAGGCCGGCGCAGGAACCGCAGGAGCTGGCAGCCTTGGTGTGCTTCTTGACGTCGTCGACACTGAACAGCCCGTGTTCCTGAATGGCCTTGACGATGGTGCCTTTGCACACGCCGTTGCAGCCGCAGACTTCGGCCGTGTCGGCCATGCTCATGGCTTTGTCCTGGCCCTGATGTCCTACGTCGCCCAGTGCCTGCTCCATAGATGAAGAGCCGCCGAACATCAGGTGATCGCGGATCTGCCGAATGTCGTGATTCTCACGGATCTGCCGGAAATACCAGCCGCCATCTGCCGTATCGCCGTACAGGCAGGCGCCGACCAGCACGTCATCCTTGATCACCAGTTTCTTGTAGACCCCGCCAATCGGGTCGGAGAGGGTGATGGTCTCGGTGCCTTCGCCGCCCATGAAGTCGCCGGCGGAGAACAGGTCGATGCCGGTAACCTTCAATTTGGTCGAGGTCACCGAACCCTTGTAGGTGGCAAAACCCAGTTGGGCGAGGTGGTTGGCGCAGACTTTGGCCTGTTCGAACAGAGGCGCCACCAAACCATAGGCGATGCCGCGGTGACTGGCACACTCACCGATGGCATAGATCCGTGGGTCGTAGGTTTGCAGTGTGTCGTTGACCAGAATCCCGCGGCTGCACGGAATACCGGATTTCTCTGCCAGTTCGGTATTGGGGCGAATGCCGGCGGCCATCACTACCAGGTCAGCGGGGATGATGTCGCCGTTCTTGAATTGCACCGAACCGACCCGACCATTGCCCGCGTCGTGCAAGGCCTGGGTCTGCTCGCACAGACGAAAGTGCAGGCCGCGAGATTCCAGCGCGGTTTGCAGTAGCTGGCCGCTGGTCTTGTCCAGTTGCCGTTCCAGCAACCACTCGCCGATATGCACCACGGTCACGTGCATGCCCCGCAGCATCAGGCCGTTGGCGGCCTCCAGGCCGAGCAGGCCGCCACCGATCACCACGGCGTGGCGGTGGGTTTTCGCGGTGTCGATCATGGCCTGGGTGTCGGCGATGTCGCGGTAGCCGATCACACCCTCAAGGGTGTTGCCGGGAATGGGCAGGATGAAAGGCGTCGAGCCGGTGGCGATCAGCAGGCGATCGTATTCGGCTTCGCTGCCGTCTTCGGCAATGACCCGGCGCTTGACCCGGTCGATCTCCACCACCTTGCGGTTGAGCAGCAGCTTGATGTTGTTTTCCAGGTACCAGTCCAGGTCGTTGAGCACGATCTCTTCGAAGGTCTGTTCGCCCGCCAGCACCGGCGACAACAGGATGCGGTTGTAGTTGGTGTGCGGTTCAGCACCGAAGACCGTGATGTCGTACAGCTCAGTGCTCAGTTTGAGCAGCTCTTCCAGGGTCCGGACCCCGGCCATGCCGTTGCCGATCATCACCAGTTTTAGTTTTTTCATCAGGTTCTCCGGGGAGCTCAGGCCTGCCTCATCAGGGTTCAGGCCATGCTCGACAAATTTTGCGCAAACAAAAAAAGGCGTCCCGCTAGTTGCCTAGCGAGGACGCCTTTGTCCTGGTCCCGTTCTCTCGGGAAGTGCAACCTTCGTCGTTGAAGCCTGCGCTGTATGTCTGTTGCAAGAGGTAATGCAGTGGTTATGCCAAGTCGCTCAGATCCCGTGTTTGTTGGCTTTTTTTTCGTTCGCAAGGGTAGAAGCATGGAGGAGTGCACCGATTCAAGGCGCATTGCCCGCTAATGGAGCGCAACCACCAGCAGCACCAGATTGAGCAGCAACGACACCAGCGCCAATGTCCGCCAGACCTTCAGCGGCTCGCGCTCCAGCAACGGCTTGGGACGCACGCTCAAGCTGCGGCGCTCGCCCTGTTCGATCAGCAGCAGCCATTCTTCCGCCGTTTCGAAACGCTGGTCGGGGGCCGCTGCCACGGCGCGCTCCAGGCTATGGGCGATCCAGTCCGGCAGGTCGGGCCGGTAACGGCTGGCGTTGACCGGGAGGCCAAACCTCGGGCGCTGGAACGCTTCGATTTCGCCATAGGGATAGTGCCCGGTGAGGAGGAAATACAGGGTCACACCGACGGCGTACAAGTCCTGCCGTGGCGTCGGTACTTCGCCGCGAAAGGCTTCGGGCGCGATGTAACTGGGTGTACCCGGCAGCGCCCAGGGCAGATCTTGCGAGAGGCCCGGGCAGTAGGCCAGGCCGAAATCCAGCAGGCGCAACTCACCATCGTCCCCCAGCAACAGGTTTTCCGGTTTGATATCGCGATGCAGGATCTGCCGTCGATGCAACAGACCGACCGCTCGCAGCAGGCGTTCGGCGATGTCTTGCCACTGGGGCAGTGGCAAGGGTCCGCTTTGCTCATACCGTTGGGCCAGGGTAGCGCCCGAATATTCACGCATCACGTAATACAAATGCTGGCGCTGGCTGGCGGCATGGACTTCAGGGAAATGTCGACCGGCCACGCGTTTGAGAAACCATTCTTCCGACAGTAACGCTTGCCCGGCCTGGTGATCGTCATGCAGGCGCCCCGGCAGGGTTTTCAGCAGCCAGGGTTGTTGCTGGCTGTCGCGAACGCGATAAAGCAGCGATTGCTGGCTCTGTGCGACGATCCCTTCAACCTGCCAGCCTTCGAACACCTGACCCGGTTTCAGGGCTGGCGGCAGTGGCCATTGCTGCAAGTGAATCAACGCATCGCCAATGCTCGTTTCGCCGAGGGCATCGACCCGCACCAGCAGGGCGCTGGCGTTGTCCTGGCTGCCTGCCAGGTGTGCGGCATTGACCAGGGTTTGCGCAGCGCTGTGCAAGTCCGGCTGATCCCGCAGGATCGCGGCAATCGCGGTATCGCCCAGGACGGCCCAGACGCCGTCGCTGAGCAGGACGAAGCTTTCATCGAGGCGCAACTCACCGTCGAGAAAATCCAGCACCAGATGTTGATCGAGGCCCAGCGCCCGTTTCAGCACATGCTGCATGCCCGGCTGGTCCCAGACGTGATCCTCGCTGATTCGCTGCAATTGGTCGGCGTGCCAGCGATACACCCGACAATCGCCGACATGGGCCAGGGTAAAACGCCGGCCACGCAGGACCAGCGCACTGAGGGTGGTCAGCAGCGGTTGTCCGCCGCCATTGGCCTGCAACCAGCGGTTTTGCGCCAGCAGAAGACGATCGAGTGCCTGTGCGACGCTCCAGGTTTCCGGCGTGGCGTAGTAATCCAGCGCCAGGGCCTGCAGCGTCGAACGGGCAGCCAGACCGCCATCGACGCATTGGCTGACACCGTCGGCAATCGCGAACAGGTAACCCTTGCTTGCGGCCAGCGCCGGGGCCGGCGTGACCAGGCGCAGGGCATCCTGGTTTTCCTCGCGAGGACCGATAGCGCTGGCTTCGGCGAAACTCAGTTGCAGGCTCATCGAGGCGTCAGACTCGCGCAGCCGTCACGGCGGCCGAACCCCAGGTGGTTCTCCAGCGACGTTTCACGCCGTGCAGACCGAACCAGGCCAGAACGCCGAGGCTGGCGAACAACCACAGCGCCAGCTGATAGCTGCCGGTGCTTTGCTTGATCGCGCCCATGCCGGCCGCGAGAGCAAACCCACCGATGCCTCCGGCCATACCGATCAGGCCGGTCATCACGCCGATTTCCCGGCGAAAACGCTGGGGCACCAACTGGAATACCGCGCCATTGCCTGCACCCAGACCGAGCATGGTGCAGACGAAAAGCGCCAGTGCGGCGTAGGAACTCGGCAGGTTGAAGCCGACCACGGCAATGCAGGTCGCCGCGACGGTGTACATCGCCAGCAGGGTCCGAATGCCGCCGAACCGGTCAGCCAGCGCGCCACCCAAGGGGCGCATCAGGCTGCCGCCGAACACGCAGGCAGCGGTGTAGTAGCCGGCAGTCACCGGGCTCAGGCCGTACTGGTCGTTGAAATAGCCGGGCAGGGCGCTGGCCAGGCCGATGAAGCCGCCGAATGTCACGCTGTAGAAAAACATGAACCACCAGCTGTCACGATCACCCAGGGCCTTGAAGTAGTCGGCCATGGATTTGGCTTTTGGCCGCTCGGGGGCATTACGGGCCAGCCAGGCGAAGACGACCAGGGTCAGGATCAACGGTATCAGGGCAAACCCGAACACGTTGCTCCAGCCAAACGCCGCCGCCAGCACCGGGGCGATCAATGCGGCGAGCACTGTGCCCGAGTTACCCGCACCGGCGATGCCCATGGCCTTGCCTTGATGCTGCGGTGGATACCACTGCGAGGCCAGGGGCAGGGCGACGGCGAACGAAGCGCCGGCCATGCCGAGGAACAGACCCAGCAGCAACGCCTGTTCGTAGCTGTGGATCCCGAGTTTCCAGGCGCCGAACAGGGCGCAGATCACAATGACCTGACCGATCAGGCCGGCGGTTTTGGGCGACAGGCGATCAGCCAGCATCCCCATTACGAAGCGCAACACCGCCCCGGCCAGAATCGGCGTGGCGACCACCAGCCCCCGTTGCTGCGTCGTCAGGTGCAGGTCGGCGGCGATCTGCACCGCCAGAGGTCCGAGCAGGTACCAGACCATGAAACTCAGGTCGAAATAGAGGAAAGCTGCGAACAATGTGGGTGTATGGCCGGATTTCCAGAAGCTTGAATTCATCGCGCACCTCAGCTGTGAAGAGTCTCGAAAGGAGTCATGAGCTTGCAGGTGGGGCGCCGTTACGGCCGCACCACCGACCCCGTGCTGTGGGGCCAAAACGAAAAAACGCCGCCACCCGATCCGCCAAGGGCAAATGAGGTGAGCGACGTCTTTGTCGTAGGTGGGGCAACCGCCGTTGGTTACCTGTAGTGATTCCTTAGCGAGATCTGTGCCAACACTGCTTTTGTGGCGAGGGAGCAAGCTCCCTCGCCACAGGGACGCAGGTCAGCCGAGCAACTCGCTCATGGCAATAATCTGCTCAGCCACTTGAATCAGCTTCTGCTGGCGGCTCATCGCCTGGCGGCGCATCAATGTGTAGGCCTCTTCCTCGTTGCAGTCCTTCATTTTCATCAGCAGTCCCTTGGCCAGTTCGATGCGCTTGCGCTCGGCCAATTGCTGGTCGCGGGCATGCAACTGGGCACGCAAGGCCTGGTCGCTCTCAAAGCGCGCCATGGCCACATCGAGAATCGGCTGCAGGCGTTGTGCGTGAATGCCTTCGACGATGTAGGCGCTGACCCCGGACTTGATCGCCTGGCGCATCACATCGGGGTCGTGTTCGTCCGTGAACATCACAATCGGTCGTGGCTGGTCGCGAGTCACCAGCACCACTTGTTCCATCACATCGCGACCCGGTGACTCGGTATCGATCAGAATCACATCCGGACGCACCGTTTCGACGCGTTCGGGCAAGTCGATGATCAGGCCGGATTCATCGATCACTTCGAATCCGGCCTCGGTCAGGGCGGCCTTCAGGCGTCCGACTTTCTTGGCGGTGTCGTTGATCAGCAGGATACGCAGCATGTTCGTGGTCTCCTGTCAGCGGCTGGCGGATCGGTGCGAGCTGTCGCTCATGGCGTGCAGTTTGAAACTGCGGGCATAACCGGCAGGGTCCGAGCCGTCCCAGATCTTGCCGTCGATCAATTGACTGCTGCGCATTTGCTCGGCTGATGAAGCGACGCCGACGGCACGGGCGGCTTCACGGTAGAGGTCCAGTTGCTGGACCTGCCGGGCTACCGCGAGATAGTCCGGATCATCGCGCAACAAGCCCCAGCGACGGAACTGGGTCATGAACCACATGCCGTCGGACAGGTACGGCAGGTTGACCTCGCCATCCCCGTGCAAGCGCAGCGCGTGCGGGTCTTGCCAGCGGTGGCCAAGGCCGTCGGCGTATTCGCCCAGCAGGCGCGGTTCGATGCAGTCCAGTGGTGCGTCAAGGTACTGCGCGGCACTGAGCAATTGTGCAGTACTGCGGCGATTCTCGGTGCTTTCTTCGATGAAGCGACTGGCTTCCAGAACCGCCATCACCAACACCCGTGCGGTATTGGGGTATTGCTCGACGAACGCACGGGTGCAGCCGAGGACCTTTTCCGGATGATCGGGCCAAATGGTCTGGGTCGTGGCCAGGGTGAAGCCGAGTTCCTGTTGCACGGCGCTGGCGGACCAGGGTTCGCCGACGCAGAAGCCGTCGATACGCCCGGCCCGCAGGTGCGCGACCATTTGCGGTGGCGGCACCACCACGCTGTCGACATCCAGCAGCGGGTGAATGCCCTGGCTGGCGAGCCAGTAATACAACCACATGGCGTGGGTGCCGGTGGGAAAAGTCTGGGCGAAGGTGAGTTTTGGGCGAGTTTGGTGCACGTGTCGATCCAGTGCTTCAGGACTGGTCACTCCAAGCGCCTGCAAGCCGCGGGACAGGTTGATGCTCTGGCCGTTCTGATTCAGGCCCATCAGCACGGCCATGTCGGTCGCGGCCACGCCACCGATGCCCAAGTGAACGGCGTAAATCAGACCGTAGAGGCTGTGGGCGGCATCGAGTTCGCCGCTGACCAGTTTGTCCCGCAGGTTGGCCCAGGACGATTGACGCTTGAGGTTCAGGGTCAAGCCGTGAGGTTGGGCGAAGCCCTGGGTGGCGGCGACAACCACCGAGGCGCAGTCGCTCAGGGCCATGAAGCCGAGATTGATTTCGGTTTTTTCCGGGGCATCGCTGCCATTGACCCAGGCCAGAGGGCCGATTGACGGTTCGTTCATCGATTTCACACCTTGCAAAAAAACGTCGTTCCAGATCCTGCACGAGCAAGGCCGGGTGACGACGCCATTGTCCTGGCACGCATTCCGCCGTTGGTTTGCGTGCTGATGCGTGAACGGGTGCAAGGCATATGCCAGCCCGGATTTCATCATATTTGCATCAGGATTCGACACGCCCCGTCCTGCATCCTGCCGACCTACATCGTCAGGCCGCAAGGAGGTTGGTGTGCCCATCGAATCACTACACGCCACACGTGCCACTAATACCCGTTCCTGCGAGCGGCTGCTGCATCTGCGTGTAGACCAATCCGCCGTTTGTCTGGCCCCGGCGCAGTGCGTCTCGGCCTGCTGTCTACCGATGGGCTGGGAAGGGCTGATTGCAGTGACCAGCGGATTTGAGGTCAACGGCAGTATGCCGACCCTGCCAATTGCCCAGGCACCGCTGGTGAAACTGCAGGTGTTCATCGATATGGGCCATGCGCCTATCACTCAGCGAGACCGTCAGGCACCTTGGGCGGCATTGCCAGCGCCTTATTCACAGGTTCAGTCGGAACAGACGCTAGAGCGCTGGTACCTCGATCAGGCGATGGCTGGTGGTGCGGCCTATCAGGCCTTTGCCAGTGTGTTGCGGCAGACTGAGAGTTACGGGCTTGTGCGCTTTCTGCTGGAACAGGGCACCCACAGCGAAAAACTGACCACTCTGGCGCAACGCTATGGGGTGTCGGTGTCGCATTTTCGTCGATTGTGCCGGCAGGCGCTCGGTACGGCGCCCAAGCCTGCATTGCGCGGTTGGCGGACGGCCCAGGCGCTGTTGAACATGAGTCTGCAGGACTGTTCCCTGACGGATCTGGCGCTGGAGTTCGGTTTTGCCTCTTCTTCGCATTTCTCCAAGGAAGTTCGCGAACTGGTGGGCTTCACACCCAGCAGCCTGGCCGACATTACCTACCTTCCAGGCAAGTGAACCGATGAACCGCGCAGTTCAATCCTTGTATGTTTTGCCCTTCTGGCTGGCTGCCATATTGATGCTGGTGCCGTGTACGGTGCGGGCGAATGCCGACGAATACGTGGCTCGCGAACAGAGTGTGCGCACGTTTTTTTCGGAGTTGTCCGGGCCGTTGGGCAAACCGGTGATCATCAGCAAGGCCGCCTCGGCCAAGCGGATCTCCGGCAGCTTTGATCTGCGCTCGCCGCAACGGACCTTCGAGCGGGTCAGCGCACAGATGGGGTTGATCTGGTACAGCGATGGCCAGGCGATCTATCTGTACGACGCCGCGGAAGTGAAAAGCTCGATGATGTCGCTGCAGACCCTGACCGTGGCCAGGCTTCAGGCGTTTCTGGAGCGGTCCGGGCTGCTCGATGGCCGTTATCCGTTGCGCCATGACGGCCTGCGTACGTTCCATGTGTCGGGGCCGCCGATGTATGTAGATCTGGTGGTGCAAGCGGCCGGTCTGATGGAAAACCAGCGCTCGGAACTGTTGCTGGGCAGGCAGCAGATCGGCGTTATCCAGGTGCACAACACCTTTGTCAGCGACCGTAAATACGAGCTGCGCGATGACAAGGTGACCATCCCCGGGTTGGCAACCGTGATCGAGGATCTGTTGCGCGGCGAGAAGCGCGAGGTCGAGCCGGCCGTTGCACAAGCCCCGGCGCAGCGAGCGATGCCGGCGTTTCCCCTGGAAGGCCTGGCGACCACATCCTCCGATCAGGACCCGGCCGCGCCGCGGATCATTGCCCGGGAGATGGCCGCCGGAAACATTCGCGTGGTGGCCTATCCGGACACCAACAGCCTGCTGGTCAAGGGTTTGCCGGAGCAGGTGCGCTTTATCGAGAATCTCGTGAGTGCACTGGATACGCCGAAACGACATGTGGAGTTGTCGTTATGGATCATCGACTTGCACAAGGACGAACTCAATCAGTTGGGCATCAACTGGCAGGGCGCATTGAAGTCCAGTGGGACATTCACCGTATCGCTCAACGCCGGCTCGGCGACCACCCTTGATGGCGCTTCGTTCGTCGCCCAGGTCATGGCCCTGGAGCGCACCAACCGGGCGAATGTGGTCTCGCGTCCGGTGATCCTGACACAAGAGAACGTGCCGGCGATCTTTGACAACAACCGCACGTTTTATGCGCCGCTGGTGGGGGAGCGCAGTGTCGATTTGCAGCACGTGACCTATGGCACGCTCGTCAACGTTCTGCCCCGTTTCGCCAAGGCGGACGAAATTGAAATGTCACTCAGTATTGAAGACGGCAACGAAGTAGAAAAACCTGACCGGGACAAGCAACCCGGCAGTTTGCCGACGGTCGGGCGTACACGGATCAGCACGGTGGCGCGGGTGCCCCAGGGCAAGAGCCTGTTGGTCGGCGGTTTCACCCGCGATGACAACAGCGAGCAAATCGGACGGATACCGGTGCTGGGTTCGATTCCGTGGGTCGGCCGATTGTTCAGCTATCGGCAGAACCGCTCGGCCAATACGGTGCGGGTGTTCCTGATTCAGCCCAAGGAAATTCTCGACGCCCTTGAGCCCGCCACGGTTGAGCCGGATGCGCGATTGCTGAGCCCGCAGCAGCATGAGCGGGTGCGTCGATCCTTTTTCCGGGCGGCAGAAAAATGATCCTGCCACCGATTTCCACCGGTGGGCGAGCGGCCCAGGCACGCTTGAATGCCGAGAAGGCCGCCCAGCATCCGCAACCGCAGGTCGATGCAGAGCTTGATCTTGACGACGGCACAACGGCCGACGTGGCCCGGCGCTTTGTGCAGATCAGCGATGAAATGTCTGCAGCCTTGACCCAGTTCCGTGGCCGGCGGCAGTTCGAGCTCAAGTCCGATGCGTTGACCGACTCCTTCGAAAAAGTCCTGGAGGACGATACCGTGCCCAAGGCGCGGCAGGTGCTGAGCCTGGCGCGGCTGGCGGACAAGTCCGACAGCTGGTTGCTGCAGATGGTACGCAACCTGTTTCCCGACGATAGCGACCTGGCATCGGTGCTGCGCGAACTGCTGCGCCGGAAAAAACTCGAGACACGGACTCGTCAGCAGCTTGAAATGCTATTGCAGACGGTGGTTGCCCAAGGCTCCCCCAAGCGCATGAGTGCCGGGATCAATACCGCCCTCAAAGCCAGAATGTTCGGTGCGAGCATGACGGTGCGTGCAGGCCTGTTGCGCGAGACCTACCGGGATTTTATCGAGTCCGACAGCGGGCCGGTCAGTTGTTATCAGGACTGGATCGCCCTGTACGGTCCGTCGCGACGCAGCGCTGTGCTGGCCTTCATTGAAGCGGCATTGCTTACCGACATCAGTGCCCAGGATCCCAGTTGTTCGCAGGTGCAGTTCGGTCAACTGCTGGCCCGGGTGAACGACCTCAAACGCCTGCGTTCAGCCGATGACCTGTTTATCCGCAGCCTGCTCGGTGATGCACTCATCTGCCGGCACAACCCCGATGAGCCCGACTGGCTGGTGTTCCTGTTCGGTGTGCTGACCTACCCCGATGAACTCGATCAGCTGTTGCTCGGCGTCTTGGGTGAGCGCGTGCTGTTGAGTGCGCACCATGAGCGTTCGACGGTGCTGCAGAAAGTGCGCCGGCTCAGCCTGCAATTACCGACGCCGCTGTTTGCCGATGAACAGGCGCCGCTGCGTCTGGCAGAGCAGTTCACGCGCCTGGCTGACATTGCCTATGCCCTCGAATGTATTGAGCAGCGTCGTCCCGGCGGCTGCTCATGACTTTTTCCCGGAACTGACCCGCCATGCTCAATGTGTTTTTGCGCAACGTCAGCGCTCTCCCGGAGCTGCTGATCCTGTCGCTGATGGTGATGATCATCGCCATGCTGATCATTCCCCTGCCGACGATGCTGGTGGATTTTCTCATCGGCCTGAACATCGTGATTTCGCTGCTGGTGTTCATGGGGTCGTTCTACATCGAACGCATCCTCAGTTTCTCGACCTTTCCGGCGTTGCTGCTGTTGACCACCCTGTTTCGCCTGGCGCTGTCGATCAGCACCAGCCGGCTGATCCTCAGCCAGGCTGATGCGGGGGAGATCATCGCCTCTTTCGGTGAGTTCGTGATCGGTGAAAGCCTGGTGGTGGGCTTCGTGATCTTTTCCATTGTCACTATTGTCCAGTTCATCGTGATCACCAAGGGCTCGGAGCGGGTGGCCGAAGTCGCGGCGCGCTTCTCGCTGGACGGCATGCCCGGCAAGCAGATGAGCATCGACGGCGACCTCAAGGCTGGCGCCATGACGGCCGAGGAAGCCAAGGAAAAGCGCAGCGTGCTGGAGCGCGAAAGCCAGTTGTACGGCTCGTTCGACGGCGCGATGAAGTTCATCAAGGGCGACGCCATCGCCGGCATCATCATTATCTTCGTCAACTTCATCGGCGGCATGGCCATTGGCGTCGGGCAGATGGGCATGGACCTGTCCACAGCTTTGTCGACCTACACCCTGCTGACCATAGGCGATGGTCTGGTGGCGCAGATTCCGGCGTTGCTGATCGCCATCGGCGCCGGCTTCATCGTCACCCGCGTCAACGGCGATGACGCCAACCTGGGGCGCAACATGCTCGCCCAGATGCTGGGTCATCCGTTCGTGCTGGGGGTGACGGCGCTGCTGGCGGTGGGTGTAGGTCTGTTGCCCGGTTTTCCGCTGCTGACCTTCCTGCCCATCGCCGCGGCCCTGGCAGTGCTGGTGTTCGTTCGCCGGCGCAAGGCCTCCAGGGTCGAGGGCCAGGGTGACAGCCGGCCATCGTCGACGCAGGGTGAAGCCTTGCAGACCGGCTCGGGCCTGCTCGAGGACATCGATAATATCGCCACCGAAACCATCCCGCTGATGTTGTTGGTGCCCGCCGCGCGCCTCGATGAGTTGACCAGGGCCCGTTGGGCGGCGCGTTTTCGCAGCCAGTTTTTCGTCGATTACGGGCTGCGCATTCCCGAGCCGCAATTGCGCGCCAGCGAAGCCTTGCCGGCGCATCAAGTGGCGGTGCTGATCAACGAAGTGCGCGCAGAGCAGTTCGATATCCATTTCGATCACTGGCGGTTGCTCGACTACTCGCCGGAACTGGAATCCATGGGCTTTGCCCTGGTGCACGGCAGTGATAGCAATCGCCTGGGCGGGGTGTGGGTCAACGCCACCGACCAGGAACGGGTGCAGCAATTGGGCTATCACCTGCGCCCGGCGGACGAGGAATGCTACCGCTGCCTGGTCACCTTGCTGGCGCGCAACATCCAGGAGTTTTTCGGCGTGCAGGAAACCAAGCAACTGCTCGACGAAATGGAAACCCGCTGCCCCGATCTGCTCAAGGAAGTCTATCGCCACGTCACCGTGCAGAAGGTCACCGAAGTGCTGCAGCGCCTGATCGGCGAGCGCATTTCCGTGCGCAATATGAAGCTCATTCTTGAGTCCCTGGCCCATTGGGCGTCCCGGGAAAAAGACGTGCTGGCGCTGGTCGAGCACGTTCGTGGTTCGCTGGCCCGCTACATCAGCAACAAGTTTGCCCAAGGTAATGACTTGCGGGTGTTGCTGTTGTCGGCTGAGTTCGAAGAGGTGGTGCGGCGCGGGATTCGGCAAACCTCGGCCGGCAGTTTCATCAACCTCGAGCCGGCCGAATCCGAAGAGCTGATGGATCGCCTGAGCGTCGCCCTGGACAGTGTGCACATTGCTCAAAAGGACATGGTGCTGCTGTGTTCGGTCGATGTACGGCGCTACATCAAGAAGCTTATCGAGGGGCGTTGTCGCGAGCTGGACGTGATGTCGTTCGGCGAAGTCTGCGAGACCGTCTCCGTCAATGTGATCAAAACCCTGTAAGGAAACCCCGTAAATGATGTCAATGGATATTGCCGATCTGTTGCGCGAAGCGCTACGTCATAGTGGCTGCAAGGACAGCCAGATAGGGCATTTCGATAGTCACAGCACCATTGAAATGCAGATGAAGAGTCTGCCCGATATCAACGTGGCGATGGTCGATGGCGATGTCTGGGTCTGGACGACGGTCGCAGAAGCGAGCCCGGGTGCAATGCACCATTGTGCCTTCGATTTGATGCAGTTTTTGTTGGAGGGCAATGCTTTTTCCCGCACCGGGCAATTGCACCTTTGCGTCGTTCAGGAACGGCTTGAACTGCGTTTGATGGCCAATGCCCATGCCCTCAGCGACGCTGAACACTTCGCGCAGGCCCTGGATGCTTTCGTGCAGGCAACCGAAACGCTGTGCGAACTTTTACGTCGATGAACACCCGGCTGGAAAGGTATGCGGCCCATCCCTTGCGCTTGAGCGGTCCCTTGATTGAAGCCGCTTTGGGCGATGTGGTAGTGGGCGAGGTCTGCGAAGTGCGGCGGCATTGGCGCTTGCCTCAGGTCGTTGCCCGGGCGCAGGTCATCGGCTTCAAACCCGACGCTGTTCTGCTCACCTTGCTTGGTGATGCGAAAGGTTTGTCCAGGGAATCGATGATTGTGCCCACGGGCTCGACCCTGCAACTGACGTGCAGTGACGCCTTGCTCGGCAGCGTGGTCGACCCCCAGGGCACTATCGTCGAGCGTCTGGCACCGTCTACGGCGCTGGCGCAACAGGACTATCCGGTGGATGCCGACCCGCCGTCGTACCAGCAGCGGCGCCCGGTGGTGGAGCCGTTGTGCACGGGCGTTCGGGTGATCGATGGATTGTTGACCTGCGGTATCGGTCAACGCATCGGCATTTTCGCCGCCGCCGGCTCCGGCAAAACCACCCTGATCAATATGCTGATCAACCACACCGACGCCGATGTGTTTGTCATCGGCCTGATCGGCGAGCGCGGCCGCGAAGTGACCGAATTCATCGCGCACCTGCGCCAGTCGGAAAAACGCGCCCGCTGCGTGGTGGTGTACGCCACGTCGGATTTTTCCTCGGTGGACCGCTGCAACTCGGCGCTCCAGGCCACCGCCATCGCCGAGTATTTCCGTGACCAGGGCCAGCGTGTGGTGTTGTTGCTGGACTCGTTGACGCGGTATGCCAGGGCCCGTCGCGACCTGGCCCTGGCTGCGGGTGAAGCACCGGCGCGACGGGGCTATCCGGCCTCGGTGTTCGATGCCTTGCCGCGCCTGCTGGAACGACCGGGTGTGACCGTTTCCGGCAGCATTACCGCCTGGTACACGGTGCTGCTGGAAAGTGACGACGAGCCGGACCCGATCGCCGAGGAGATTCGTTCGATTCTCGACGGACACATCTACCTCAGTCGAGCCTTGGCGGCCAAGGGTCACTACCCGGCAATCGATGTATTGCGCAGCGTCAGTCGCGTGGCGACGCAAGTCACCCCGCCGCAGGTGCAGCAACTGGCGGCGGCGACCCGGGGTACGCTGACGCGGCTTGAGCAGTTGCAGGTTTTTCTCGACATGGGGGAGTACAGCCCAGGCGCGGACGCTGCCAATGACCAGGCGCTGCAACGCCGCGCAGCCCTCCACCAGTGGTTGCGCCAGCCCACGGGCGAATGCTGTGAACCGGACGAGGCCCTGGGCCAATTACAGGGGCTCATGGCATGAATCCATTAGCCGATCGCCTTCGCCTGTTGGCGCTCAGCCAGTTCCGTCGGCAACGCGCTGAACTGCTGATAGCGCGTACCCGGCAGCAACTGCAGCCGCTGGTGCAGGAGCGGGCCGCTTTCGACGGACAAGAAGCGGCGCTACACAGTTTGTTGGCCAGCCATCGCGCCAATGACTGTGTGCTCGATCACGGGCAACTGTTGGCGCTGTTGCGAAGGCAGGCGGTCATTCGGCGGCAGATCGATCTGTTGCGCCTGGAGCGTGACCGGGTCGATCAGCAGTGCCGGGAGATTGAGCAAGCGTTGCAGGAGCAGCGCGAGCAACTGCGGTTCGCGCAGCGCAAGCACGACAAGTACGAAGGGGCTGTTCAGCAGCTGTTACGCAGGCAACGGCTGGAGCAGATGCGCCGGGATGAAAGAGAAGTGGAAGAGATGAACGGAGTTCCGCGATGAGCAATGTATCTGTAATTTCACCCTTGCCGGTTCAACCCTTGGACCCCGTCACCGAACAGCCGGTTGATGAGTTGCACGACAGGCTGGTGCCGGTGCAGGAGGATGAGCTGCCACAAGGTGTTCTGGAGCTGATGGCGCCGTTGATCCTGTGTCATCGACCCCTGATGGACACTGGTCGCGCAATCACTTTGCAGACGATGGTCACGCTCCCGGAAAAGCTGGTTGCTGAACTCGACGAAGTACGGCCGCTCACACCGCAGTCTCATCCACAAGCGCAGCCGCTGTTGAGTAAACCTGTGCAGCCTCGGTTGTTGTCACCTATGGCTGACGTTGCGCCTGTTGTCGACAGAGTTGTCGCGTCGGCACCGATAAACCTGGCGACTCCGATCATTGTTGAGTCAGGGCCGATCCAGCCCCCATCAAACATCGTCGAACCGCTCCCGGTCGAACGTGCCGCCATTCCAGGTGCACCCCCGATACCTGAGTTCGAAGGGCAAAGGCCCGAAGCCTTATCGAGCCTCCCGACCGCACGCCATGTGCCGACAGTTGCATCACCTGCGGCCTCGGCGCCCGTGATGCCGCCAGCGCCGCATGCCCTCGACCCGATCATCGAAACCTTGTCGGTTGCCGACGGGAGCTTGCTGCAGGTTCCGTTCAATAAAGGAACCGTCAGCGGGCAGGTGACGATCAGCCGCGTGGCCGATGAGCCCACCCGCAACCTGCAACTCAGCCCGAGCAATGCCCAGGTTTTCGAACAACTCAAAGTGTCGCTGGAGCACGTCCGCGAACCCGCCTGGCACCTGACCGATAGCGACGGCGAACAGCAGCGCCAGGGCTCGCGGCAGCCGCCGGACGACGAGCAGACCGAAGACACCGGGCAGGGCGCATGAGCGCACTGAAGTTGCGCCGGATCAACGCCCAGGCGCATGCCGCCGCGCAAGCGATACGACGCTGGCGGAGCGCGGATGTCGACGCCGGTTCAGGCCATCCGCCAGGGCAATCGGGTTACCTGTGTTTTCGCGCATCAGGCGAGGGCGGGGAATGGCGGGGTTTGATCGACGCCCGCGACTGGTTGTATCAATCACTCCCGGGTTTGCGGTCGTTACTGACGGTCGAGTGCTCGCTGATGAACATCGCCGAACTGTTCCGCGCGGTGCCGCAACCCTTGCTGCTGGAGGTAGACGACTTGCACTACCAGCAAGTATCCGACGTCGATGGGGTCCTTCCCGGGCAATTGCCGCCACAAGAACTGCCATGGCTCGACACGCCTCGTGGGCGCCTGTGGTTGACCCGACTGCCACGGGCACGGGCCGCCAGCCTGCCCCTGGACGCCGAATCATGGTTGAGCGATTTGCCGCTGCGCCTGGAGCTGATGCTGGGGTCGAGTCATCTCAGACATGGGATACGGCTGAAGGCGGGCGATGTCCTGCGAATCATTCAGCGTTCGCAACGATGCTGCCTGGGGCATCAATGCCTCGGCGTTTTCACCTTTACTGAACAGGGGATACACATGCAATCGACCGCGACCGACGCCCAAGGCTCGGCAGATTCCGATTCCGATCCCGATTTTGACCTCGGCGCTTTGCCGGTGCGTCTGCAATTTGTGCTCGCGACCCAGGAAATCGACCTGGCCACGCTGTCGCGGATCATCGAGGGACAACTGATCCCGCTGGCGGACGATGCGGCGCGGCACATCGAAGTGCGCGCCAATGGCAAGCCGGTGGCCCGTGGCGAACTGGTGCAACTGGAAGAGCAGTTGGGTGTGGAGTTGCTCGAGGTCTATCGCAACGGCTCACCGGACGGAATGCCGCGATGAATGACGTCTCGCTTATCGCGCTGCTGGCGTTCGCTTCACTGCTGCCGTTTCTGGTGGCGGCCGGCACCTGCTACATAAAATTTTCCATTGTCTTTGTCATAGTGCGTAACGCCTTGGGCTTGCAGCAGGTGCCCTCGAACATGGCCCTCAATGCGATTGCCTTGATGCTGGCGATTTTCGTGATGACGCCGGTGCTCAAGCAAGGCTATGACTATTACAAGGAAGAACAGGTGGCTTTTACCGACATCGAGTCGGTGGTGAATTTTGCCGAGAACGGGTTGGGGGGATACAAGGAATACCTGCGTAAATACACCGACCCGGAACTGGCACTGTTCTTCGAGCGGGCGCAAGCGGTGCAGAGTGAGTCCGACATTGGTCTGCCCGCCGATCAAGAACTCACGCCGTCGCTGTTTTCCCTGCTGCCGGCCTACGCATTGAGTGAAATCAAAAGCGCCTTCAAGATCGGCTTCTACCTGTATTTGCCGTTCGTCATCGTCGATCTGGTGATCTCAAGCATCCTGCTGGCGCTGGGCATGATGATGATGAGCCCGGTGATCATTTCGGTACCGATCAAACTGGTGTTGTTTGTTGCACTGGACGGCTGGGCGCTGCTGTCCACCGGGCTGGTCAAGCAATACCTGACCTTGCTGGCGTAGGGGCGGCTCATGAACGACCTGGTCTATGCCGGTAATAAAACCCTGTATCTGATCCTGTTGATGGTGGCCTGGCCGATCATTGTCGCCACGGTGGTCGGCCTGGTGGTCGGGTTGATTCAGACCGTGACCCAATTACAGGAGCAGACACTGCCGTTCGGATTCAAGTTGTTGGCCGTCGCCGCGTGCCTGTTCCTGCTCTCGGGCTGGTACGGTGAAACCCTGCTCGATTTCAGCCGTGAAGTCATACGTCTGGCGTTGGGTTAGCGCAATGTCGGTGACGTTGTTTTTCGATCTGTACGCCTGGTTCGCCGCTGCCATTCTTGGGGTTGCACGCCTGGCGCCGATTTTTTTCATGTTGCCGTTTCTCAACAGCGGCGTGCTCACAGGGGCGCCACGCCAGGCTGTCATTGTGTTGGTGGCGACGGGATTCTGGGTCTATGTGGGCGTGCCGCTGCCTGCACTCGACGGGTTGGCATTCTTCGGTCTGGTGTTGCGTGAGGCCGGCATTGGCGTGCTGCTTGGATGCCTGCTGTGCTGGCCGTTCTGGGTGCTGCATGCCATGGGCAACCTGATCGACAACCAGCGCGGCGCAATGCTCAGCAGCACAGTGGACCCGGCCAACGGCGTCGATACCTCGGAGCTGGCGAATTTTCTCCAGTTGTTCGCCGCGGTGGTTTATCTCGAGGGCGGGGGCATGCTGCTGATGCTCGAAACCGTTGGCCACAGCTACCGTATCTGCACTCCGGCCAGTGGATGCGAGATGCACCTGCCATCAGTCCTGAGCCTGCTCGATGCTCTGGTGAGCAAGACGCTGGTGATCAGCGCGCCGGTGGTGGCCACACTGCTGGTCAGCGAAGCGTTGCTTGGCTTGCTCTCGCGGTACGCGCCGCAAATGAACGCATTCTCGGTGTCGCTGACGGTCAAGAGCCTGGTGGCGCTGGTGGTGTTGATGCTGTATTTCGGCGTGCACCTGCCGGATGAAGTCTTGCGCATGGGCATGAAATCCCATGGGCTGGAGCGCTATCTGGGCGTCGACGGGGAGGCCGCCAATGTCGTCCAGCGCCTCGAAGACTGAGAAACCCACCGCCAAGCGACTGCGCGATGCGTCACGCAAAGGGCAGACGTTCAAGGCCAAGGATCTGGTGGTCACCTGCCTGACCCTCTGCGGCATCACTTACATGGTGTTCAACAGCTCATTGTTCGAGGTCATGGAAGTCTATCGGCGCATCATCGCCAGTGACTTTGAGGTGGACATGCAAGCGTACTCGGCGATGCTGGTGCTGGTCGGGCTCAAGGCATTGCTGCCGTTGCTGCTGGTGTGCGTGTTGACCAGCGCATTGCCTGCGCTGTTGCAAAGCGGCTTTGCGCTGGCCAGCGAGGCCTTGAAGCTCAATTTCGGTGCGCTGAACCCGATCAATGGATTCAAAAAACTGTTCAGCCTGCGCACCGTCAAGGACACGGTCAAAGCGTTGTTGTACCTGGGCAGCTTTGCCATGGCGCTGTGGATCGTCTGGATCACGCAGCGGCAACTGCTGTTTGCCCAACTGTTCACCCAGGCACCGGAGCTGTTCGCGATCTGGGGGCACTTATTGCTGGTGCTGGTGTTGGCGTTCCTGGGATGCGTGCTGCTGATCGTCGTGCTGGATGCGTTGAGTGAATACTGGTTGTTCATGAAAGATCAAATGATGGACAAGGACGCAGTCAAGCGCGAACACAAGGAGCAGGATGGCAATCCGCAAATCAAGGGCCGTCGGCGTGACCTGCATATGGAGCTGCTGTCCGAGCAGGTCAAATCCGATGTGCGCAGCTCGCGGATGATCATCGCCAACCCGACCCACATTGCCATCGGTGTGTACTTCCGCCCGGAAATCACTGTGCTGCCGTTCATCTCACTGATGGAAACCAACCAACGCGCCCTGGCGGTACGAGCCTATGCCAGGGAAGTCGGGGTACCGGTGATCAATGACATCGCATTGGCCCGGCGGATATTCAAAACCCACCAGCGCTACAGCTTCCTTCAAGTACAGGAAATTGAAGAAGTCCTGCGTCTGTTGATCTGGCTCGAACAGGTCGAGCAAGCCTGATTTCTCCCTTTTCCGTTTTCCCCCGAACGTTGGCATGAGCGCAATTTGGCAGCGTGCTCACCAGCGCTTTGGCTCAATGCAGTCGTCAGCAGCGCTGACGTTTTTCAGGAGTGTGGCTGATGAGTCGTGACAAACAACAAGATGAACAAGTGGCCCTTGAAGTCGTGGATGCAGTGCTCGGTGGCGCGGCGTTGAAAGACGTACAAGGCATCAGTGACGAGCACATGAACAGCCTCTACGCCTTCGCTTTTCAGTTCTATGAACAGGGACGGCTGGATGATGCCGAGAAGTTCTTTCACTTCCTGTGCATCTACGACTTTAACAACAGCCATTACTGGATGGGGTTGGCCGCCGTACACCAACTCAAGCACAACCACCAGAAAGCGATCGACCTGTATGCGATCGCCTTCGCCCAAGGCAAGAACGACTACCGGCCCATGTTGTACACCGGCCAGTGCTACCTGGCGCTGGGCAAGATCGGCAAGGCCAGATTGTGTTTCGAATACGTGCTTGAACAAGCCACGGAAGACGATCTGCACAAGCAGGCTCAGGTGTATCTCGACACCTTGAGTCACATTGAACAGGACTGTTCGGAGACTGAACATGAGTGAAATCAGAAGCACCTTCAACCCGGTATTTTCGGGCTCGACAGCTCGAAGCGAGGCCTTTGAAAAGTATGGCAAGGCTGCCAGCCAGGTCGCCAGGACGGCCGATTATCAGAAGGTCGGCCAAGAAGCGTTGGCCCGCTTGATGTCGGTGAGCTACGAAGGCCAACACGGTGCAACCACTGCCAATTCGGGCAGGCCCGTGCTGCACGCGCCACTACCGCGCGCGGACGGTAACAAACAGGAAACCAATGGTGATCTGTTCACGCTGTTGATGGCGATGATCAGTGAGCTGCTCGGCGAGGTCGACGTCAACAAGCTGAAAAATCGCCTGGCGATGTTGCAAAGCATGACCGGTGCCAGGCAGCAGGGGCATGAAAAACTGGCGGCCGAATACGCCGCTGCCATCGAAGCTTTGGAGGCTGCCGAGGGCGAGGTCGGGAGCAGCCAGGAACACCTCGATCAGTTGCAGGAACAGGTTCGGCATTGTCAGGGACTGCTGGATGAGAGCGAAGCACGGCTGGCAGGGCTGGATCCTGAGTCACCTGAGTATGCGCGTGAGCTGGCGCTACGCGACAAACTCAAAGGTGAGTTGGCGGGCCATACCCAAACCCTGCAAAAGGCGACTGATGCCCATCTGAAACTGATCGAGATCGCCAATGCCTGCGCCAGAACCTTGGCCATTGTTGCCGGGAAAGTGCAAGAGGTCGGTCTCGGCGGTTCCTCCGTCAAGGAATCGAATGAAAAAGCGCTGAGCAGCGCCGCATTGGCACTGCTGAATCGGCTGAAGATCATCGAGCTGCTGGGTGATGCCGCGCAGAACAAGGAAGAGGTCAATCAAGAACTGTTCCTGGAACTGCAAGCCAAGCTTCAGGAGCATATGAAACTCGAGTCGGAAAAGTATCTGGAAGAAGTCCGCAAGGCCGAGGCGTTGCAGAAGACCATGGGCTGCATTGGCAAAATCGTCGGTGCGATTTTGACCGTCGCGACCATCGCCGCCGGCGTGTTGACCGCCAACCCGATGTTGATCGCGGTGGGTGTGATTGGTGCGGCGATCATGATTTCCGATGCCGCGGTTCAGTCAGCAACCGGTGTGTCGTTCATGGCCGAAGCCATGAAGCCGCTAACCACTGTGATGCAGGAAGCCATCAAATTATTCACTGAGCTCTACACACAAATGTTGATCGGGCTGGGTGTCGACCCTGAGACCGCGAAAGACATCGCGCAAATCGCCGGCATGATTCAGGGGATCGCGGCAACGCTGGCTGCCGTTGCGTTGGTGGCAGTGGTCGGGGCGCAAGTGATAGGGCCCATGGTCGGCGCCATCGCTTCGAAACTGGCCTCGGCAATCAGCGGTGTCGCGCCTGCCGCGATGCAGGTGTTCAAACAGGCGGCTTCATCGGTCGGTAACTCACTGACCCAGATGCTGACCCAGTTGCGCGGCTTCATCACCAATGGCGCCGATGCCGTGTCCCTGGCCCGTTACGGAGCCAATCTGCAGATTGCCCAGGCTGTCACTGAGTTCGGCAATGTGGCCGTGCAGGGCGGTTTGCAGATCGCCAGCGGCGATCACCAGGCCCAGGCCGCCGTGCATCTGGCTGACGTGCGGGTGCGCATGGCAATCAGCGAAGAGATCTCGGCTTACCTCACTCGACTGGTCGAAGACTACGGCCAGGCGATGCAGGTCCGTACTCGACAAATCGAACAGGTGTTTGCCGACATGCAACGCAGTCACTCCGTCAGCCTGCAAATGGCCCGGCACGTTTGAATTCACTGATTAAAGGAAATTTGTCATGTCTACCATTCACACCACGATCAGGCCTGTTCCAACGGTATTGACTCACGATCCGGTCAACGATGCAGGGCTGAGCGAGTTGGTCGCTCAGGAGCAATTTTCCAAGGATCTTAAAGGCAAGCGTCTTTCTGGTTCGGCAATCGATCAACTCGCGGCGAAGCAGGTACTCCAGAACATTAACTTCACGGCCCCTACGGCTGCGCAACTCGAAAGCGCAATTGACGCCTACCAGCCCAGTGAAGCGGACTGGCAAGATTTCAATGCGGCTTTGATGATGCTCCCCGATGAAGTGCGCGATGATCTGATGTTCGATCCGGGCGCCTGGGAAAAACATGCCAATGTATTGATCACTGCAATTATTGCGCTGAACGTCGCCCGGGTCGTCAACGCCCAACTGCGCGGGCATTTTGGTGTGATGGCCGCCGAGGCGGCCGAGGCCCAGGGCGCAGCCATTGTGGAGTCCGGTAATGCTGCCTTCTACAGTGCCGTTACCGCCGCCGTCGCGTCCGGTGTAATCGCCGGTGCCGCCTTCTTGAAAACGGGTCAAGGTCTAGGGCTCAAACATGCGGATATCAACCTGCATAAACGCAATGCCCTGGATGCCGGCAATATCAAGAGCGACCTCGAGCAGCATCGTTCCCGCAATGAATGGGACCCGCAAACCACCTACAAGATAAAAACCTTCGATGATTTCGGCCGGTCGACTTCAGTCGATTTCAAACCCAAAGGTTCCACGCTGACGCCTCAGGAGCAGGCGTGGTTCGACGGAGAAATCCTCAAGGCGCAGAAGGTCGGGCAAACCTCCGGGTGGCTGAGTGATATGGGAATTAAGGGCATTGAGAAGAAACTGGAAATCGGTCGCTTGCTCGGCGCGATGTCGATGAATCTGGGTCAGGTCGTTTCCAACCTGGTTCGTATGGCCGAACACGCGGCGCGGGAGAAAGAAGTCCTGCAGCAAAGTGCACAAAATACCCAGAAAAGTTTGAGTGACGAGATCGGCCAAAAAGACTCGGCCGATGCCGCGCTCTTGCAAAAAATCATGGACATCGTGGTGCAGCTTTTTCAATCACGCCTTGAAATTTTTAGTAAGCTCTAAGTGAGGAAACAGCATGAGAATCGCAGAGCCCTCACTTCCGGCAAACAGCGTCCCTGCTGACTTCAATGCCATTGTTGATACGCCGTTGCCTCCCGAAATGCCTGTCGAGGTCCACGCCGGATTTTCCCTTGCGCAGTTGCTCGAACGTTCGGCAAAAGCGCTGAATCGTAATCTGGAAAATATGCTCAAGTGCCCGGCAGGAGTTCCAAGAGAGCTTCAAGGCTCGCCTGCAGAGAATCTGGCGCAGTATTTTGCGTCTGCCGAGTTTGTCGAGCAGATTCACGCTAAACGTATTCGATCGCTGATGTGGACACACCAGATGCGCCAGAGTGGAACGGTGTTCACCCATTGCCTTGAAACGCTGCCGATGGAGCAACGTCAGCAACTCTACGCTGAGCAGGACCGCATTCTCGATGACCTGAAGCGAATGTCGGTGCCGGACGAGATCGCTGACAAGTTCGCAGCTGGATTGAACTCCTCGAATGAGTTCTTCGACAAGCTGCTCGAACTCATCGACTTGATCAAAAACGGCTACCTGGCCGGTTATGAACACATCATCGCGGCCTATTCGGACTTCTTCGCCGACTTCAATGCGGAAATTACTGCGAAGTTGAAAGACTGGATCGAAGGTGCCAACGACGGTAAAGAGGTCAAGCTTAATGCAGGCGCATTGCGTGATGCACTGACCAGACTGATCGAGAAGTACACCCACCCCAATCCTGCCTCCGTTCTGTTTCCTGAACCCGGCAAGGGTGGAGCCACAAGAGAAGAGTCCGAGAACTGGCGCAAGGCACTGGGCTTGCCCGCCAGTTGCCTCAAGCAAAACGCTGACGGCACTTACTGCGTAGTCATCGATACCGGGCCGCTATGGACCATGAAAAGTAGCCTGCCGTCCGGCGGTACAGTGACTTGGGACACCGCCAAATTCCAGGCCTGGCAAACCGGCTTCAATGCCCAGGAAGAACGCATGAAGAACACATTGCAGTCATTTACGCAGAAGTACTCGAATGCCAATTCTTATCATGACAATTTCAATAAAACGCTGTCTTCACATTTGAATCAGTTTTCTGACATGTTGAAGGCAATGTTGAATTTTTGATGCAAGTCTGAGTTGTTTGGATAAAGCAATTAAATGTCAGCAGGTCGGGCGTTACACGGGTTCGTTTGAACTGGCGTTGCGCCTGCGCTTTGTTGAGTGGGAGAATAAATGTCAGATGATTCAAGTGATCAGTTCGACGTTGTGAGTCAAGTGCTCAAGGTGTTGTCGGACTATTTTCCGGTGGGTTGCCGAGAAGTTGAGTTGGCTTCGCGATTGGTCGAAGATTTGTATGTTGACTCCATAAGTCTGGTTGAGATTGTCATGGCGCTAAATGAGTCGTTCGGTATTGAACTTCCTGAGGATAGAGTTGGGTTGTGGAGGACCGTGGAGGATGTTTGTGAATCGGTTATGATTTCAAGAGGTGGACGGGCGCTGGATCTGGGAATCTAAAGCGGCATTGCAAAGTTATGAGAGGATGATCGACTGGTTTGCCTCTTGAGTTACTTGATGGCTTTTTAATTTTTAATGGGATGCCTTGCGTCAATAGATGCAAGGCATTTTTTGTATGATTTTGTTTGTTTTTGGCGAATTTTCCTACAGAAAGAGTCGTAGTTTCATCAGGTGATGAGTTAGTTTCCCTACGGAATCCCTCCACTCAACTTCCTATAGTCACGCAGCTTGTCATCTTGAGCTGGATCAGCCCCAGGCTCAATTGCGCTTCAGTACCTTTCTATAGAGATGTCTCAGAGCATGGACTGTGCAACTGATCGAACGCCGGTCAAGTCATTCGTGTTTGACCACTGGCTATTGCAAAGCGATGGAACGCTGATGCGAGATGGAGAGGGAGTTCACGTCCCACCCAAAGAGTTGAACGTACTGCGCATGTTGCTGAAGTCGGCGGGGTCGGTCGTCAGCAAGGATTATTTGCTGGACCATGTATGGCCCGAGATGGATGCCGCCGAAGAATCGTTGACCCGCTGCATTTATGCATTGCGCAAGCTGCTCAGGGAAAACAAGGATTTCATTGCGACGGTGTACGGCCAGGGTTATCGATTTACCTGTGCGGTTGTCGAACTCGACACACCGGGTCAGGCGAGGGCTGTGGCGCCTTCGCTGGCTGTTCTGCCGTTTCGCAATATGGGGGAGACGGCAGCGCTGGATCTGCAGGATGTGATGATCCGTCAGTTGACTTTGGCGTTCGGCGAGGTGTTGCACGTCATCCCCTCGGGATTGATGGCGGCATATGCACAACCGGTCGATGTGCGGTCGCTGGTCGGGCAGTTGTCTGCGGACTACTGCTTGAGCGGGCGGTGTAGCGGCCCGAGCGATCAGCAGCAATGGTCGGTCGAGTTGATCCGTGGCCGCGATCACGCTCTGCTGCATGGGCAGACACTGGATGTCCGTGATCTCGGGGCGTCGCTTGGGGCATTGACGTGCCTGGTTGCGCAGCGCATTCCCGGTTTGAGCCTTGTCGGTGATGCCTGCGCGTCATACCCGGCCGCGGTGGCGTACCTGCGTGGTTTGTGCAGCGTGCAGCAGCACACTCCGCAGAGTCTGCGCGATGCGCTGGTACAGTTTCGCCAGTGTCTGAAGCTCGATGCCGGGCACACATTGTCCTGGTATGGTTTGGCGGATGCGTGGCTGGGGCAGGCAATGATCGGATCGTGTTATCAGGGCCGGGCAATCGATGAGGCACAATCGGCGATTTCCAATGCCCTGGCATTGGACCCTGGCAACATGCCTGCCTTGGCTCGCCTGGCTTTGCTCACCAGTCTGCGCGGCAGCGAACAGGCGGCCCAAGTGCTTTTCCGACGCTGTCTGCTGAATGCCGATCAGGCTGACGTTCATTACTTTCATGCCTGGCATCACTGGTTCTGGCGGCGCAACGAGCAGGCTGCGCAAAGCATCGACAATGCTCTGCAGCATGATCCTGATTGCGTAAGGGCGCAGGTCTTGCGTATGCGCATTGCGCTTGCCGCAAGTCCCGAGTCGGCCTTACTGATGGCTCGTCGAGCCCTGCAACAAGGCGCCTCGGGCAATTCGTTGCTAGTGATTCTGTATGCCGTGGTATTGGCTTATTGTGACCAGCACGCGGCAGCCTGGGGTGAGCTCGAACAGGCCGGGCTCTGCGAAAGCGCAATCGGTGAACAGGGCCTGGCTGCCTGGAATGTGCTGTTCGGCGTCAATCCATTCAATGCCCGCGACCTGTATGCGAACTGGTTGGCTCTGGCCAGGCTGCGATCCGTTGAGGACATGTCGTCAACCCGTTGGTCCGGTTTGACAAGTAGTCCAGTGGTCGCGCCGCTCTGGAGCTCTTTGCAACGAGAACCTGATGTGGGCTATCAGGCATCGTCGCAGGATCATCCTGACCACGAGCGACCGCCGCTGGTCAGCGAGCGGCGTCTGGCATGACGCCGCGCAGAATCAAGTGGCTAACGGTGCTGGTGTGCCTTGGCGCGAGCCAGGCGCAAGCCTGGTGCTGGAGTCAGGCGGGGGGCGATATGCGATCGAGCCCGAACTGCTTCGAGCGATTGCCGATGTCGAATCGGGACAGAATCCGAACGCAATGAACTACAACAAGGACGGTTCGCGAGACATCGGGTTAATGCAGATCAATAGCCATCATCTACCCCGTTTGAGCGCCCAGGGCATCACTGAGCAGCGCCTGCTGGGTGATCCTTGCCTGTCAGTTGAAGTCGGTGCGTCGGTGCTTGCCGGTTTTATCGCGCGTTACGGCTACAACTGGACGGCAGTGGGTGCCTATAACGCCGGCAATTCTCCGCAACGGCAAGCCGCGCGCCTGCGCTATGCGCGCAAGGTCTGGCAGCGCTATCAGGTATTTTCCCTGGCTCGACAATGAGGGTGCCATGAGAGTTGGCGCAAGATTCTGATCCTTTGCAGGGTGCGATCGGCAGAATTCGATCAGGAATCTAGCCGCCGGCCTTTTTAACATGGCCGCTCATTTCTCAGCTCTGGAGCTTGAACGGTGACAGTCCCCGCCCCGAAGCCTTGCGTTCTGCGAATTCTCAACGGTCCGCTGCAGGGCTGCGAATTCCCGCTTGGTGAAACCACAACCTTGTTCGTGGTAGGGGCTATGGATCTGCTGGGAGAGGGGGTACTGACTGCCAGCGTCCCGGCGGATGCCATCTTCGTTCCGCTGGAGTCGGGGGGATGCAATTTTGAGGTGTTGGCCGATCAAGTCACGCCGGATGGCCTGCCGCTGCGGGTGCTCGATGAGTCAACGGAAATACGCCACTGTGCTTTCCACACCAGGGTGCAGATCGGCGGCCTGCAAATCGCCTTGCGGCCTGAAGACCAATCCTGGGCACCTGAACTTCTCGGGCTGCAACCTGAAGCTACCCCTGATGCCGCCGTTGTCGTGTGGTGGCGTGCCCCTTGGTCTGGATGGGTCGCCAGCGGTCTGGCGCTGGCTGCCCTGGTCACCGCGGTCGGCATCTGGTCGGTGCCTGGACCCACACCTGAAACCGATGTTCGCGCGTTGATCACCGGAGCCAGTGACGAAGCCAAGGTGTTGAGCGGTCGTGACAATGCGATCTATGTGTTCGTGGCTTCCGAACGTGATGCGGGTTGGAGTCGGCAAGTGCTGGTGCGCCACAACACGCTGAGCGGCAAAGTGCTGGTGATGGACCAGGAGCGTCGTCGGCTGGAGCATTTGCTGGTTGACCATGATCCACAACTGGCCTGGCACTCCATTGATCTGAAGGATCCATCGGTACCGCGACTGTTGCTGAGTGCACAACGCAATCTGCTCACACCTCAAAAACAGGCAAAACTGCTCGATGCACTGCTCTCGGCCGCGCCTTATGCCCAGGACATAACGGTGCAAATGCAGGATGACAGCCTGCTCGTCGATCTGGCGCAAGAGGGTTTGCAGCGTCTGTCACTGGCCTTCAGCCGCATTGAGCATGAGGACAATGTCACGTTTGCCGTTGCAGGCAATTTGCAGGATTCCGAACTGGCGAACGCCCGCCGGTACATCGACAGCTTTTACCGGCAGTGGGGTGATCGCTACGTGCACTTCACCGTCGAGCTCAAGGACGACTCGCTCAAGGACAAGTCGTTCCAGACCGGCCCGCAGGGCTACATCAAGATGACCACGTCATCCTGGCATTTTCCTACACAACACTAAAAGGTGACTCATGGCCGACATTGCTATCCCCATCGACTTTGCCGATGACTTTCTCGGGCGTCAGGCCGAGGCGTTCGAAAACGGTGCCGCCTCCCTCAAGACCGCGCTGGACAAAGCACTGGATGACTTGAAGCAGGATGCATCGGACCCTGGTCTGCTGGCGGCTTATCAGGCCGCGTTTTCGTCCTACACGGTGTTTCGAAACGCCCAGACCAACACGATCAAGGGCTTCAAGGATATCGACATGGCGATCATCCAGGCAGCCCGCTGACTCTTCCTTTTTTGACCGGCCATTGGTACGTGTCAATGGCCATTTTCATGAGTGCATTGCATGGCTATTCAAAACATTTCCCTGTCTGGCATCGGCCGGGCAGTCTTTACGGAATTGCGCGGCCCCCACGAAGGACCGATCGTATCCCTTGAGTCCCGATTGATCGAAGCGTTTGCCGGTTCCGCGGTCAATAGCGAGCAGGACGTTTCAGCTATCAATCAGATGCTGCAGCGCCCGGATATCACCAATCCCGAAGTACTGGCCCAGTTGCAGGAGCTGACCGGACAATACAACGTGGACATCAACTTGCTTAACGTACTGGTCCGCAAAGCGGTAGGCACTGCCGAAACCCTGCTGCGTGCCTCATGAAGCCAGGCGTTTTGTTGATACTGTTGTGCCTGGTGCTGTCGGGGTGTCGCCAACCCAATCTGCTCGAAGGACTGGATCAGCAGCAGGCCAATGAAGTGCTTTCGGTGCTGCAGCGCAACAACATTGCTGCGGTGAAAGTCGATGCCGGCAAAACCGGCTATGCGGTGAAAATCAATCAGGTCGATTTTTCCGCGGCGGTCGATTTGCTTAACCTCTATTCCTTGCCTTCGCGGCCGCGCCTGCAAGTGGCAGAGATGTTTCCTGCCGACTCGCTGGTGGCCTCACCCCGCGCTGAAAAAGCCCGGCTTTATTCGGCGCTGGAGCAGCGAATCGAACAGTCGCTGGGTGTGCTCGAAGGCGTGGTGTCGGCGCGAGTGCATGTCAGTTACGACCTGGAGGCTGGCGAAGGCGGGCGCAAGACGCCGCCTGTCCACCTCTCGGCAGTGGCGATCCATGAGCTCGACGTCGACCCGCAATTGCTGATCACCGACATCAAGCGTTTTCTCAAGAACAGTTTTGCGGCGGTCGAGTACGAGAACATCTCGGTGGTACTGTCCAGGCGTTCCCCGACCCAGCATGTCGCGCCGTCCGTGGCCGCAACGCAAGGGCACTCGCACTGGGTCTGGTGGTTGACCGCGGTGACCGCATTGCTGTTGGCCAGTGGCGCAGCCTGGGCTTACCGCCAATCAAGCGCAGGGCAGCGTAATGTCGCACGCTGAGTGCTTATCGGAGATTCTCGCCGAGCCCCTGAGCTATCTGCATCCGCAGCGCCTGCCTTTGCCGGAGGAATTTGCCGGGCCTGAGGCACGAGGTCTGCTCAACCGAATACTGCTCGAGGGTCTTGAAAAACGGGGGGCATCGCCTGCGACGCCGCTGACGGCCGTGGCGCAGCAATGGGTTCGCCATTGGCGACAGTTACCTTATATCGCCAGGCTGATGGGCGCTTATCGCTTGATGCCCGATCTGGCGCGAGGCGCGACGTTGCTTCGCCTGCCATTGCCTCTGCGTCGGTTCGCCGGTTGCAGCCTGGGTGTTCGATGCGCCCTGCCGATCGGGAACTCGCCTGTTTCGATAGAACAGGTCGAAGCCGCCGGCCTCAATGCGTTATGGAGTTGGTACGAGCAGGTACCGCCAGCCTTGCTCGAACGCCTGACCCTGCAATTTTCCGAACCGGTTGTTCGCCTGCACAGGCAATGGCCGGTCACGCAACCCGATACAGCTCTTTTCTTTTTGGCGGTGCAACATGCTCGACGCTATCCGAACCCTGACTGACCTTCCCGCGGCGAGCGATGCGCTTGTGTCCCGCGAAGACATCGCCGCCGCGCGTCGGTGTCGAGCGTTGCAGCAACAGGCTCAGCGCTGGGCCCGTGATTGTGTAGAGCAGGCTCGGCGTGACGCCGAAGCGGTTCACGCCCATGCCTTTTCGCAAGGCTATTCCGACGGCATCTTGCGCGTCATCGAGCATCTGGCCAAGGGCTTGCTTGAATCCCAGGCGTTGGGGCAGCAATTGCGCAGCGACCTTGCTCAGGCCGCCCGCGATTTGCTCGCAGACGCGTTGAAGCGTCCCGAATGGCTGGACGAAATGTTCGAGCGTTGGCTGACGGCACAACCGGCCGGCTCGGGCGCAGTATTGCAAGTGCTGCTGCCGATGCATTGTCGGCCGCAGGGCAATGAACTTCGCGAGCGCTTGAGCCGGCTCTGGTCCGGCGAACTGGTCCTCGACTATCACCCACAAGAGCGCTATGTGGCGCGGCTTGCGGATCAGCTGCTCGAATTCGATCTTGAAACGACGAGGCAACGACTGGAACCGCGCTTGCTGGCGTGCGTGGAGAACCTGCCAGAGTCGGTTCGCGCTCTGGACCGGGCTTCCATGCAGGCGCTCACGGATCTGTATTCGACCTTTGCCGAACGCTCGGCCGGTTCCACGCAAACTGCCCCTACCGAGGTCCGCCATGAAGATTGAAAGCGGTTTGAGTCTGCGCACGACTGAGAGCGGGGGGCGCGCAACGGTCGAGTCGCTTGAGTCACGTGTGCTTGCGGCCAACCAGAACGTGCCTGAAAACAAACGCCCGGATCCCGAATTCGAGCGTTTGTATGAGCGGCTGTCAGCCATGGAGGGGCAGGGAGAAAAGGCCATCCATGCGTTTCTCCGTTCGCTTCGAGGTGCAGATGGCGAATCACCCGCGTACCCCACTGCCAAGGCGTTGATGGCGATCACGCTGCAGGTGCTGTTCCGATTGAAGGACGACGGGCTGGAAAAGTCGCAGCTTTATAAGGAAATCAAAGGTGCCAATGGCCTGGCGTTCAGCATGGACGTCTTCGTCAAGGGCTTGCTGCGGGATGTGTTTCAACCGATGGGGGATGAGGCTTGGGAGAAGAGTGAGTGGTGAGGTGAATGGAACAAACCCTGAGCGAACTTTTGTTGTTTAAAAAAGGATACGACGATGGCTTTACATTTTACGGGATCAGTCGGAAGAGTAATTACGATTCCTGCACCTTTGACTGAACCCTCAACTGCGTCCAGTCGCAGTTCGGCCTTGATGCTGAGCCAATCAACACTTGAAGGATCGTTGGCTTTTCAACCGGCCATGCTGGGAACACCCGGGCAAGTCGCCGCGGCCATGGCAAGCATGGACCGTCGTGTTGAGTTTCAGTTAGAGGAGAGCTATAGGCGATTAGGCGAGACAGACCGAATTGTGGTGGGACGGGCGAACGATTTCATTGACCATGGAGACTTACCTGAAGAGTTGTTCAATGAAGACTTTTTTGCTCGGGCCACCGAGTTAAATGCGGCGGATATCGAACAAACCCGCGAAAGTCGAATGCGCACGGTGCTTGAAGCCGGTCTGGAGTTGCTTGAGAAAGCCCGAGAGCCCGCCTGCAATTTGTTGAACGTCACGGCGCGCACAGGTCTGGTCGTCACGCTGACCACAGTATTACGTCAGTTGGTCGGTTTCTACGTGGAGAAAGCAATCCGGGAGGGCGATTCACCCGAGGCATCTCGCGCATGGGAGGTGGCCGCCATCACGATGATTGGACCCGCGATGAGTCTGATGGGCGCCATCCGCGACGAGTGCGCGGGAACGGCCAGTCTTCAGTCACGACTGGGGCGCGTTTGCATGGCCAGCATTACGATGGGCGCGCTGATTGCCGCGCACGTGACCGGTGCTTCGAGCACCATGCTTTCGAGCATCATCAATACCAACATCTATACGGTGGCTCGAGATCTGGGCAACGCCTTCTTCCCTTTGCAGGACAACGCAGGCGCAGCCAGTGCCGGTGCTACCGGGGTCACCACGGTAGCTTTTGGCACCGTGCAATTTTTGCTGGCGGAGTTGGGAGCCTTGATGCCGTTGAGCGGTCCGGGTCGATACGCGGCCGAACTTGGCTACAGCCTGGGCGCGGATGTCATCCAGGGTGTACTGAATGCCACAGGCGCGGTCATTGACGATTTCATCTTTATCCTGTGCAGAAGCTGGCCCTTGCTGTCTCCTTCGGCGGGACTGGATTCAGTGCTGTCCGACCCGGAGTCACTGCAGCAAAGTGTGCTGCAAGTACGTGCCGGGGCACGCCTGCCGTCACGGGAACAGCTGGCTGATGCGCTGTTGAATGTCAGCGCGTCCCGAACTTCGGCATTTCAGGCCATCAATCTTGCTGTGGCCGCGGCGGCCGTCGAGTTGGCTTTGACTGATCTGGGTGAGGGGGCTCAAGGTCATGTTGTGAATGTCTGTGTAATGCTGATGCTGATGCTCATCTACTTTCCGTTCATCTGGAGTTGTTCGCAGCGTACTGACAATCAATGGTCGCCCGAGCAATTGCGCGAGAATCCTGCGCCGTAAAGGCTTTGCCTGGTGTCGTCAAGAATGTGGAGTGGGGCAGGTCTCATACAGGTCCTCGCCTGTCCCCCTCCACCCGGCTATAATCGCCGCCTCAATTCGCCGCCAATCGAGTCAAATCCGCCCATGTACACCCTGGCCCGTCAGCTGTTGTTCAAACTCTCCCCGGAAACCTCCCACGATCTGTCCCTGGACCTGATCGGAGCGGGCGGGCGTCTTGGGCTCAACGGCTTGCTGTGTAAGGCCCCGGCGAAGCTGCCGGTGAATGTCATGGGCCTGGACTTCCCGAATCCGGTGGGGCTGGCCGCCGGCCTGGACAAGAACGGCGCGGCCATTGATGGTTTCGCCCAACTGGGTTTCGGTTTTGTCGAAATCGGCACCATCACCCCGCGTCCGCAGCCGGGCAACCCGAAACCGCGGCTGTTCCGTTTGCCGGAAGCCGAGGCGATCATCAACCGCATGGGCTTCAACAACCTCGGCGTCGATCACCTGCTGGCCCGCGTGGCGGCGGCCAAGTACAAGGGCGTACTGGGCATCAACATCGGCAAGAACTTCGATACGCCGGTCGAGCGTGCCGTGGACGACTACCTGATCTGCCTGGACAAGGTCTACGCCCATGCCAGCTATGTGACGGTCAACGTCAGTTCGCCGAACACGCCGGGTCTGCGCAGCCTGCAATTCGGCGACTCGCTCAAGCAGTTGCTGGCCGATCTGGCCGAGCGCCGCGCGGAACTGGCCTTGCGTCATGGCAAACATGTACCGCTGGCGATCAAGATCGCGCCGGACATGAGCGACGAAGAAACCGCACAAGTTGCGCAAGCGCTGATCGAAACCGGAATGGATGCGGTCATTGCGACTAACACCACCCTGAGCCGCTTAGGCGTCGAAGGCATGGAGCATGGCGAAGAAGCCGGTGGTCTGTCCGGCGCACCGGTTCGTGACAAGAGCACCCACACCGTGCAAGTGCTGGCGTCGGAGCTGGGTGGTCGTTTGCCGATCATCGCTGCCGGCGGCATTACCGAAGGCAAGCACGCGGCGGAGAAAATCGCAGCAGGCGCGAGCCTGGTGCAGATCTACTCGGGCTTCATCTACAAAGGACCGGCGCTGATTCGTGAGTCTGTGGACGCAATCGCGGCCCTGCGCTGAGCCTTGTAGGAGCGAGCTTGCTCGCGATGGTCGATAACGATAACGCGTGCTTTCTGGATACACACGGTGTTCTCGGGTCCATCGCGAGCAATCGAGCGTCGACCGGCTGCTCCAACAGGGATTGTTTAGCGCCAACGAGCAGGCATAAAAAAGGGCTCCATAAAGGAGCCCCTGGGCCGAAGCCCGCCGTCCGGATGGGACGCGCATGGTTAATTCGGTACAAAATCAGATTGTCGTGTCGGAGTGTTATGCCCTGTAATTAGCCGACGGCGTGAAGTTCGTTGAGTCTGTGGATTCCCGCAGTGCCGGTCATACCGTCCCAGTTGTCGCCGCGTCCTTCTCGCCAGCCGTTGATCCAGGCTTGACGTACCGACGGTAGAGTAAATGGGCAAAGCTCACGGGATTTGCCACCAACGCCATATTGATATCCGCGCAAAAATGCTCTTTCCAACGGATCACGCTTAAGTCTTCTCATAGGGTGTTGCCCTCACTTGTTGACTGTATTTATCGCGTCGACCTCTATTGAGGTCTGGCAGAAAAACTCTGCCGTTGGTGGCTCGTTGCCGGCGTGACGAGCCAAGGTGTTGGCGTCATTGCGGCGCCAACCTGTATTGAGTTCTAACCAATGCGTCACATCGAGGGAATGATCGTTTTGTCATAAGGACGTAACTATTGATGTGTTAAGGCCATAAGTAACAGCGTGTTTTTAGCGTATTTATTGGCCAAACCCCGGTATGATCGGCTCTGCGCTGGATGATGGGCTTAATCCTTTAGTGAGAATGGCTCCCGTTGCCGGGATGCACTATTCGACGAAGGGTCGATTTATGACATTTTGTTGCGTCAACTTTTTTATCTGTCCTTGCATCTAAGCTCATTTAACCCGGGCAGCAGGGGTGGAACGGCACACCTTCGTGCCACGCGGGCGCTCTTCGAGAAAAGCGCCTGATTGAAAACCGGACCGGCAATGCGTTGCCCGGTCACTCAGCTAAAGGTTCTGGAATTCCCATGTCCGATCATTTCGAACTCTTCCTCACTTGCCCAAAAGGCCTTGAAGGCCTGCTCATCGAGGAAGCCGTCGGGCTTGGCCTTGAGGAAGCGCGCGAGCACACCTCTGCCGTACGCGGCATGGCCACCATGGAAACCGCTTATCGCCTGTGCCTGTGGTCGCGCCTGGCCAACCGCGTGCTGCTGGTGCTCAAGCGTTTCCCGATGAAGGACGCCGAAGACCTGTACCACGGCGTGCTGGACATCGAGTGGCAAGACCACATGCTCAATGACGGCACCCTGGCCGTCGAATTCAGCGGCCATGGCTCGGGTATCGACAACACCCACTTCGGCGCGCTGAAGGTCAAGGACGCCATCGTCGACAAACTGCGCACCCCGCAAGGCGACCGTCCGTCCATCGACAAGCTCAACCCGGACCTGCGCATTCACCTGCGCCTGGACCGCGGCGAAGCCATTCTTTCCCTGGACCTGTCGGGCCACAGCCTGCACCAGCGCGGCTATCGCCTGCAGCAAGGTGCGGCGCCGCTCAAGGAAAACCTCGCGGCCGCCATCCTGATCCGTTCCGGCTGGCCACGTATCGCGGCCGAAGGCGGCGCGCTGGCAGACCCGATGTGCGGTGTCGGCACCTTCCTGGTCGAAGCGGCGATGATCGCCGCCGACATCGCGCCGAACCTGCGTCGCGAGCAGTGGGGCTTCACCGCCTGGCTCGGTCACGTGCCGGCGTTGTGGAAAAAACTGCACGAAGAAGCTTCCGAGCGCGCCGCTGCCGGCCTGGCCAAAACACCATTGTGGATCCGCGGCTACGAAGCCGATCCACGGCTGATTCAACCGGGCCGTAACAACGTCGAGCGAGCTGGCCTGAGCGAGTGG
The DNA here is from genome assembly GCF_057837725.1 of Pseudomonas sp. GL_091. Lineage (NCBI taxonomy): Bacteria > Pseudomonadati > Pseudomonadota > Gammaproteobacteria > Pseudomonadales > Pseudomonadaceae > Pseudomonas > Pseudomonas sp. GL_091. The sequence goes on from NZ_CM174451.1 coordinate 1,998,674, forward strand.
ATCAAGATCTACCAGGGCGAAGTCGCGACTTTCGAGCCGCGCCCGGACCAGAACCAGAAAGGCCTGGTGATCTGCAACCCTCCGTACGGCGAGCGTCTGGGCGATGAGGCGAGCCTGCTCTACCTCTACCAGAACCTCGGCGAGCGCCTGCGTCAGGCCTGCCTGAACTGGGAAGCGGCGGTGTTCACCGGCGCGCCGGACCTGGGCAAGCGCATGGGCATCCGCAGCCACAAGCAGTATTCGTTCTGGAACGGCGCCTTGCCCTGCAAGCTGCTGCTGATCAAGGTGCTGCCGGACCAGTTCGTCACTGGCGAGCGCCGTACTCCGGAACAGCGCCAGGTCGAGCGTGAGCAAGCCGCTTACGATCAGGCGCCGAACGAACCGCAAGAACGCAAGTTCAACAAAAACGGTAACCCGATCAAACCGACGCCGGCACCGGCTCCGGTGATCGAGCAGCCGCGCCTGAGCGAAGGCGGGCAGATGTTCGCCAACCGCCTGCAAAAGAACCTCAAGACCCTGGGCAAGTGGGTCAAGCGTGAAGGCATCGACTGCTACCGCGTGTACGATGCCGACATGCCGGAATACTCCATGGCCATCGACCTGTATCAGGATTGGGTCCACGTCCAGGAGTACGCCGCGCCGAAATCCATCGATCCGGAAAAGGCCTCGGGGCGCATGTTCGATGCCCTGGCAGCCATCCCGCAGGCGTTGAACATCGACAAGAGCCGCGTGGTGGTAAAACGCCGCGAGCGTCAGAGCGGTACCAAGCAGTACGAGCGCCAGGCGGCGCAGGGCAAGTTCGTCGAGGTCAATGAAGGCGGCGTGAAGCTGCTGGTGAACCTCACCGACTACCTCGACACCGGTCTGTTCCTCGACCATCGGCCGATGCGCATGCGTATCCAGAAAGAGGCGGCGGGCAAACGCTTCCTCAATCTGTACTGCTACACCGCGACGGCCAGTGTGCATGCGGCCAAGGGCGGCGCGCGCAGCACCACCAGTGTCGACCTGTCGAAAACCTATCTGGACTGGGCGCGTCGCAACCTGTCGCTGAACGGTTTTTCCGACAAGAACCGCCTGGAGCAGGGCGATGTGATGGCGTGGCTCGAAGCCAGTCGTGACGAGTACGACCTGATCTTCATCGACCCGCCGACGTTCTCCAACTCCAAGCGCATGGAAGGTGTCTTCGATGTGCAGCGCGACCAGGTGCAACTGATCGACCTGGCCATGGCGCGACTGGCGCCCGGTGGCGTGTTGTACTTCTCCAACAACTTCCGCAAGTTCGAACTGGAAGCCAATCTTGGCGAGCGTTATGCGGTCGAGGAGATCACCGCCCAGACCATCGATCCGGATTTTTCCCGCAACGCCAAGATCCATCGCGCCTGGAAAATCACGGCTCGTTGATACCGGATCCCTGTAGGAGCGAGCTTGCTCGCGATGGTCGATAACGATGACGCGAGCTTTCTGAATGCACGCGGTGTTCTTGAGTCCATCGCGAGCAAGCTCGCTCCTACAGGGCCCATCAGTGCTGGTCAAATTAGTGGCTAATAGCTATAACTCAGTTCATGGCCAAAGGGCTTCCCCGCACCTGGCGTTTTGAGTTGCGTTCTATGTCGTTGCACGCCGTGCGCCCCAAGATCCTGGGTTTTATCAGCGAAGATGTCTCGGCCTGGCTGGTCGCACTGCTGGTATTGCTGGTTGGCGGGGTGCTCACCGGGTTGCTGGCGTGGTCGACACTTAATCTGTTTCACCATCAATTGCGGCAACGTTTCCAACTGCTGGCCAGTGAACGTTACAGCCGTATCGAAGAGCGTTTCGAAGATCAGGAGCAGCGCCTCGATGGCCTGCGCCGGTTTTTCGCCAATTCCGATTCGGTTTCCCGAGCGGAATTCGACGGCTACACCCAACCTTTGCTGCTGCGAACCCAGGCTTATTCCTACGCTCAGCGGGTCACCCGTGACGAGCGGGCGGCGTTCGAGCGTCGGGTGCGTGACGAAGGCTTGAGCAGCTTCACCCTGAGAGAGCTCAACGCCGACGGCCAATTGCAACTGGCGGGCGAGCGAGATGAGTACGTGGCGGTGCTGTATAGCCAGACGCAAAGCAAACTCGGCGCTCCCCTCGGTTACGACTTGCTGGCCCAACCGCTGCGGCGTGCCACGCTCGATCGGGCCAATCAACATGGCGGCATGGCGGTGTCGCAACCGATGCATCTGGTGAGTATCGAGCCGGCTTATGCGCGCGGCGTGCTGTTGGTCGCGCCGGTCATACAGCGCAACAGTCAGGACCACAAAACCACGAAGCCCTACGGTTATGTCATGGCTGTGATCAGCATGCGCCAGTTGCTGGCGGACGGACTGCCGGACGCCAGCCATGACTATCTCTCGGTGCGCATCCTCGATTTGTCGATCGACGACCAGCACGAAGTGCTGTTCGAGTCGCCCAACCCGCCGGCCATCAGCGAGCTGTCCGCCACGCGCCTGTTGCGCATGGCCGACCATGACTATCAAGTCGATATCCAGCCCAGCGACGCGTTCGTGCAGGCCAACCATTCCTCCGTGACCAGTGTGGTGGTGTTGGGTGGATTGCTCAGCGTGATGCTCAGTGCCTTGCTGTATGTGTTGGTCAGTCAGCGGCAGCGAGCGTTGAAACTGGTCGAGCAACGCACCCGGGAGCTGCGCGATCGAGAACAGGAGCTGCGCGGCACCCATGGCCAGTTGCGTGGCGTGCTGAATGCCGCCACCCAGGTCGCGATCATCGCCACCGATCTGCGTGGCGTCATCAGCACCTTCAACGCCGGTGCCGAGCAGATGCTTGGCTATACCAGTGCCGAAGTGGTCGGCCATATGACCCTGGAGAATCTGCACCTGCCCCGGGAACTGCTCGCTCGCTCGGCAGAGTTGGGCGCACGCTATGGCAAACCGGTGCCGACCTGCCAGGCGATGCTGGTCGAAAACGACGTGGAGGGCGGCGACGAGGCGCGGGAGTGGACGCTGGTGCGCGGCGATGGCAGCCATTTGATGGTCAACATGCTCGCCACGCCAGTGCTCGACGAGCAAGGCCTGTGGGTCGGGCACCTGGCGGTGTGCATCGACATCACCGAACGCAAACGGGTCCACGAAGCGCTCGCGGCGCGGGACCTGCTGTTGAAGAAACTCAGTGCCCACGTGCCCGGTGGCATCTACCAGTTCAAGATGGAGTTCGACGGGCGTTTCAGCGTGATCTACGCCAGCGACGGTATTCGCGAGATCTACGAGCTGGAACCCGACGTGCTGCTGCTCAATGCCGAAGCGATTTTCACCCGGATTCACCCCCAGGACACCACCCGTGTCCGCGCCTCGATCCGCGCCTCGGCCGACACCCTCAGCCCCTGGCGCGAGGAATACCGCGTGCAATTGCCGCAACGCGGTCTGCGTTGGGTGCGTGGCGAGGCCACGCCGGAGGCGCTGCCTGGTGGCGGCGTGCTGTGGCACGGCTACATCTCGGACATTTCCGATATGAAGCGGGTGGAAGAAAAGCTGCGCGCGTTGTCGGTCACCGATTCGCTGACCGGTATCCACAACCGGCGCTATTTCCAGGAACGCCTGACCACCGAAATGGCCCGGGTGGAGCGCGGTGGTGGGGATCTGTCGGTGATCATGCTCGATATCGACCATTTCAAACGCATCAATGACCTGCATGGCCATGCCATCGGTGATCGGGTGTTGCAGGCCGTGTGCCAGCGGATCGGCCGCCGGCTGCGTCGCACCGATGTGTTCTGCCGCCTGGGCGGTGAGGAGTTCATGGTGCTGTGCCCGGATATCAGCGGCGAAAATGCCTATATATTGGCCCAGCAATTGTGGCAAGGCTTGCGCAGCTCACCCATTGAAGGTGTCGGTACGGTCACCGCCAGTTTCGGGATTGCCAGTTGGCGGGTCGGGGAGGGTGCCGATGCCTTGCTGTTGCGCGCGGATTCGGGGGTCTATGCGGCAAAGCAGGCAGGAAGGGATCGGGTCGAGGGGGAGATGAATTAACCCGGGTTGTACGCTGACCCTGTAGGAGCGAGCTTGCTCGCGATGGATTCGAGAGCGCCGCGTACATCCAGTATGTCCGCGTTATCGTTATCGACCATCGCGAGCAAGCTCGCTCCTACAAGGGACAGAACGGTGCTTTACAACACCGAAGCCGTCTGCGGCAGTTTCGGTTGGCGGTACAGGTCCAGCAGCACCTGATCGAGCACCGACGAGGCGCCGAACGGGGCCTTGTCGTTGAGGATCGCCACCACCGCCCAGGTGTTGCCGTTGACGTCGCGACTGAAACCGGCAATTGCCCGCACGGTGTTCAGGGTGCCGGTCTTGACGTGGGCTTCACCGCGCATGGCAGTGGTCTTCAGGCGTTTGCGCATGGTGCCATCGGTGCCCGCAATCGGCATCGAACTGATGTACTCGGCGGAATACGGGCTGTGCCAGGCCGCTTCGAGCATCGAGGCCATTTCCCGGGCGCTGACACGCTCGGCACGGGACAGGCCGGAGCCGTTCTCCATCACCAGGTGCGGCGCGGTGATGCCCTTTTTCGCCAGCCACTGACGCACGACACGCTGGGCGGCTTTGGCATCGTCACCATCGGCATCGGTGCGGAAGCGTTGGCCGAGGCTCAGGAACAACTGCTGGGCCATGGTGTTGTTACTGTACTTGTTGATGTCGCGGATGATTTCCGCCAGATCCGGGGAGAACGCCCGGGCCAGTACCTTGGCGTCCTTAGGTGTTGGCGCCAGCACATCCTTGCCCTGGATGCTGCCACCCAGTTCCTTCCAGATCGCACGGACGGCGCCGGCGGTGTAGGTCGCGTGGTCGAGCAGCGACAGGTAAGTCTGCGAGCTGCAGCCTTCACCCAGCTGACCGCCGACCGTCACGGTCACGCTGCCGTCGGCCTGTGCCACCGGGTTGTAGCGCACGCCACCGGTGCATTGTTTGGAATTGAGGGCCTTGACCTGGTTGTCGATACGGATGCTCGCAATCGGCGGTTCCACCGAGACCAGCACCTTGCCCGAGTCATTGCGCGCAACGAAGCGCAGCGCCTTGAGGTTGACCAGCAGTGAGTCGGGCTTGACCAGGAACGGCTTGTTCTCGTCGTTGCCGTCGTCATTGAACTCCGGCAGTTGCGGTTGCACGAAGAAGGTTTTATCCAGCACCAGGTCGCCGGTGACCTGGGTAACGCCGTTGGCACGCAGGTCGCGCATCAGCAGCCAGAGTTTTTCCATGTTCAGCTTCGGATCGCCGCCACCCTTGAGGTAGAGGTTGCCGTTGAGAATGCCGCCACTCAAGGTGCCGTCGGTGTAGAACTCGGTTTTCCACTGGTGGTTCGGGCCGAGCATTTCCAGCGCCGCGTAGGTGGTGACCAGTTTCATGGTCGACGCCGGGTTGACCGACACGTCGGCGTTGAACACCGTCGCGGTGCCGGGGCCGGTGAGCGGGATCATCACCAGCGACAGGGCGTTGTCTTGCAACTTGCTGGCTTTCAGGGCTTTTTCAACGTTGGGCGACAACGCGGTATTGATGGGAGCGGCGGAAACGGAGAGGGCCAGGGGGAGAAGAAAACTGGCCAACAGCAATGGACGCAAAGATTTGATCATCTGAAATAAAACCCTACAGCCGAGGGGAAATAAGATGAGGGCATGGAGATAAATTCCCTCAATGGTCATGAAAGTGTCGGCATTATGCCCCAAGGTGTCACGGCTTGTGCCGTGCGCGGGCATTCTGATCGGCTATTTTTTTACCGACGGTAGGCGTGGTGGCCCAGAGAGTCAGGCAATCGGCGGCTTAAACTGCTAAAGTGCCGCCCGTTATTACTTAAGAGGATTGTTCCAATGGCGACTAACCGTTCCCAGCGTCTGCGCAAAAAACTGTGCGTCGATGAATTTCAAGAGCTGGGTTTCGAACTGAACCTGGATTTCAAAGAAGATTTGGCTGATGAAGCCATTGATGCTTTCCTCGATGCGTTCCTCAAAGAAGCCATGGAAGCCAACGGTCTGGGCTATGTTGGCGGCGACGACTACGGTCTGGTTTGCCTGCAGAAGCGTGGCTCGGTCAGCGCTGAACAGCGCGCTGCCGTTGAAGCCTGGCTCAAAGGCCGCACCGAGCTGACCAGCGTTGAAGTCAGCCCGCTGCTGGACGTCTGGTACCCGGAAAAGCCGATCAATCCGGTAGCTTGATGTTCTAAAAAAACGGCGACCCAAGGGTCGCCGTTTTTTTATGCCGATGGTTTTTGGTTTCAGGCCTTGCGCCCGTTCAGAATCACCAGCGTCACCACCCCCGCGACAATCCCCCAGAACGCCGAACCGATGGAAAACAGCGTCAACCCCGATGCCGTGACCATGAAGGTGATCAGCGCCGCCTCGCGTTCCTTCACTTCGCTCATGGCGATGCTCAAGCCGTTGATGATCGAGCCGAACAGCGCCAGCGCTGCAATCGACAGCACCAGTTCCTTGGGCAGCGCGGCGAACAATGCCGCGAGCGTCGCACCGAACACGCCGGCGATCCCGTAGAAAATCCCGCACCAGACGGCTGCGGTGTAGCGCTTGTTGCGATCCTCATGGGCGTGCGGTCCGGTGCAGATCGCTGCGCTGATCGCCGCCAGGTTGATCCCGTGGGAGCCGAACGGTGCCAACAGCAAACTGGCGATGCCGGTGGTGGTGATCAGCGGCGAGGCGGGCACCGTGTAACCATCGGCGCGCAATACGGCGATGCCGGGCATGTTTTGTGAGGTCATGGCGACGACAAACAGCGGGATACCGATGCTGATGGTCGCGGCCAGGGAGAAGTGCGGCGTGGTCCAGACCGGCGTGGCCACTTCCAGATGGAAACCGCTGAAGTCCAGCAGCCCCATGAAGCCTGACAATGCCGTGCCGATCAGCAATGCTGCCAACACCGCGTAGCGCGGCGACAGGCGCTTGACCACCAAATAGCTGACAAACATCCCCAGTACCAGGGCGGTGCGGTGTTGCGCCGCGACGAAAATCTCGCTGCCGATCTTGAACAGGATTCCCGCCAGCAGGGCGGCGGCCAGGGATGCCGGAATCTTTTTCATCAGTCGTTCGAAGCTGCCGGTCAACCCGCAAATCGTCACCAGCGCCGCGCAGGTGATGTAGGCGCCGATGGCTTCGCCGTAGCTCACGCCGCCGAGGCTGGTGATCAGCAGCGCGGCGCCGGGGGTCGACCAGGCAATGGTGATCGGCGTGCGATGGCGCAGGGACAGGCCAATGGAGCACACCGCCATGCCGATGGAAATCGCCCAGATCCACGAAGAAATCTGCCCGCTGCTCAGCCCCGCAGCTTGCCCGGCCTGGAACATCAGCACCAGGGAGCTGGTGTAGCCGGTCATCATGGCGATGAAGCCGGCGACGATGGCCGAAGGCGAGGTGTCGGCCAAAGGGCGGATTTGCGTGTGGGTGGCGTCGTTCATGACGGTGGTGTTCCTTTTACAGATGAAGATGTCCGCGGCAACGCTGAGCTCTGTGGGAGCGCGTTACAAAGGCGGATTCTGCGAACAAGCCTAAACTCAAAAGTAATCAGGCGTTGCGATACAGCCGAGGCAACATTCAGCCGTACAGTCGTGTTGCCACCCTCCATTGTGTACAATTGCAGTGTTTTTTACGCGATACTTGCCAGCGACCCACTGTGCCGTATTACAGTCGCGGTCAATTCGCCGCAGTTCTTCCGACTCGAGTGCCCATGAACGAACAGTTGCAACCCCTAAAGAAACAACCGCGAGCAGGCAAAGCCGGCCGCAGCGGTACTCAGGACGATATTGTCTACGCGCATATCTTCGAGGCCATCCTCGAGCAGCGTCTGGCGCCCGGCACCAAGTTGAGTGAAGAAGCGCTGGGGGAAATTTTCGGGGTCAGCCGCACCATCATTCGCCGCGCCTTGTCGCGCCTGGCCCATGAAGGCGTGGTGTTGCTGCGTCCGAATCGCGGCGCCGTGGTCGCCAGCCCGAGCGTCGAAGAAGCCCGCCAGGTGTTCATGGCCCGCCGTCTGGTGGAGCGAGCGATCACCGAGCTGGCGGTTCAGCACGCGACCGCCGAGCAGATTGCCGAATTGCGCCAGATGGTCAACGACGAACGCGACAGCTTCTCCCGTGGTGATCGTGGTGCCGGTATCCGCCTGTCGGGTGAATTCCACCTGAAGCTAGCCGAAGCTGCGAAAAATGCGCCGCTGATCAGCTTCCAGCGCAGCCTGGTGTCCCAGACGTCGCTGATCATCGCCCAGTACGAAAGCGGCAACCGTTCCCATTGCTCCTACGACGAGCACACCCAGTTGATCGACGCCATCGAAAAGCGCGACGCTGAACTGGCGGTGAACCTGATGATGCATCACATGGATCACATCGACAGCAAGCTCAACCTCGACGAGGAAAGTGCTTCGGATGATCTGCATGCGGTGTTCTCGCATTTGCTGCAGACCAAGAAGCCTGGGCGGTCGACCGCGAAACTCTGATCTGTAGGAGCGAGCTTGCTCCGGGCGGCGTTCCGACGATGGTCGTGAGCGATAACACGGGGTGCCTGAATTACTGCGGCGCTCTTGCGTTCTTCGCGAGCAAGCTCGCTCCTACAGAGGATCAAAAAAATCCCCCGGAATCTGATGATTGCGGGGGATTTTTTATGTATTGAGAAAACTAGCGCTGATGCACCAGATTCCCCGCCGCATAAGTCTGCTGCACAGTCCGGTCATCCCCCAGGGTCATCAACACAAACAACGTCTCGGCGATGTTATTGGCTTGCTTCAGACGATAGCCCAGCAACGGCGTGGCGTTGTAGTCCAGCACCAGGAAGTCGGCGTCAGTGCCTGGTTGCAGGGTGCCGATCTTGTCTTCCAGGCGCAGTGCGCGGGCGCCGCCGAGGGTGGCCAGGTACAGCGACTTGAACGGGCTCAGGCGTGCACCTTGCAGTTGCATGACCTTGTAGGCTTCGTTGAGGGTTTGCAGCAGCGAGAAACTGGTGCCGCCGCCCACATCGGTACCGATGCCGACATTGAGCTTGTGCTTCTCGGCCATCGGCAGGTTGAACAGGCCGCTGCCGAGGAAGAAGTTTGAGGTCGGGCAGAACGAGATGGCTGAACCGGTTTCTGCCAGTCGCGCGCACTCGTCATCGCACAGGTGCACACCGTGGGCGAACACCGAGCGCTCGCCGAGCAACTGGTAGTGGTCGTAGACGTCCAGGTAACCCTTGCGCTCCGGGAACAGTTCCTTGACCCACTCGATTTCCTTGAGGTTTTCGCTGATGTGGGTCTGCATGTACAGATCCGGGTACTCCGTCAGCAACTGGCCGGCCAGGGTTAGCTGTTCCGGGGTGCTGGTCGGTGCGAAGCGTGGGGTGACCGCGTAGTGCAGGCGACCCTTGCCGTGCCAGCGCTCGATCAGCGCCTTGCTTTCGACGTAGCTGGATTCGGCGGTGTCGGTCAGGTAGTCCGGGGCGTTGCGGTCCATCATCACCTTGCCGGCGATCATCCGCAGGTCGAGCTGCTCGGCGGCTTCGAAGAACGAGTTCACCGATTGCGGGTGCACGCTGCCGAATACCAACGCAGTGGTGGTGCCGTTGCGCAACAGTTCCTTGATGAAAATATCCGCGACCTGGTCGGCGTGGGCCTTGTCGGCGAACTGGCTTTCGCACGGGAAGGTGTAGGTGTTGAGCCAGTCCAGCAATTGCTCGCCATAGGCGCCGACCATTCCGGTTTGCGGCAGGTGGATGTGGGTGTCGATGAAGCCAGGGGTGATCAGGGCGTCCTGATAGTGGGTGATTTCGACGTCAGCCGGCAGGGTCGGCAGCAGTTCGCTGGCATGGCCCAGGGCGCTGATCTGGCCGTTATCCACAACCAGCAGGCCGTCTTCGAAATACTCGTAGGAGGCTTCGATGCCCACGATGGCTGGGTCGGCGATGCTGTGCAGGATGGCGGCGCGGTAAGCTTTGCGAGTCAAAGGCATGTGAGTTCTCAATGTCAGGCTTGTCAGTTCGAGGCGGCTTGCTTCGAAGCGTGGCTGCGGCGCGAGGCGGGCAGCAGTTTGGCAATAGGCTCGGCGCTGGACGTCTGCTGGCCGAAGTTCGCGTTATAGGTGGCGATGATTTCGCCGGCGATGGAGATGGCGATTTCCACAGGCAGCTTGCCTTTGACTTCGCCGATGCCCATCGGGCAGCGCATGCGTTGCACGACGCTGTTGTCGAAACCGCGGTCGCGCAGGCGATGTTCGAACTTCACCCGTTTGGTCTTCGAACCGATCAGGCCGAAGTAGGCGAAGTCGTTGCGCTTGAGGATCGCAGCGGTCAGTTCGAGGTCGAGCTGGTGGTTGTGGGTCATCACGATGCAGTAGCTGCCGGCCGGCAGATCATCGATTTCATCCACCGGTTCTTCGCTGACGATCTTGCGTACGCCATGGGGGATCTGCTCGGGGAATTCATCTTCCCGCGAATCGATCCAGCGCACCCGGCAAGGCAGGCTGGCCAGCAGCGGAACGAGGGCGCGGCCGACGTGGCCCGCACCGAACACGGCGATCTGCGCCTGAACCTGGCCCATCGGTTCGAACAGCAAAACGGTTGCACCACCGCAGCACTGGCCAAGGCTGGCACCGAGGCTGAAGCGTTCCAGATGGGTGTCTTGCTTGCCACTGGCGAGCATCTCGCGGGCGATCTTCATGGCCTTGTATTCCAGGTGCCCGCCACCGATGGTGTCGAAGCTCTGGTTCGCGCTGATGACCATCTTCGAGCCAGCGTTGCGCGGCGTCGAGCCGAGCTCTTCGATGATAGTGACCAGCACGCAGGGCTCACCCCGGTTTTGCAGGTCGGCGAGGGCGTCGATCCAGTTGTACATGTTTCACCTCAACATCTCTGTTGTCTGTACCGGCCTCTTCGCGGGCAAGCCTCGCTCCTACAGGGGATTGCGATCAACCGTAGGAGCGAGGCTTGCCCGCGAAGGGCGCGACGCGGTCTTAGAGCGAAGCCAACTCGGTCTCAGCTTCGACAGCCTTCGCCGCCTTCAGCTGGCGCATCTGCTCACAGCCCCACAACACCCGCTCCGGGGTCGCCGGTGCGTCAATTTTCGGTTGATGCCTGTAATCGCCCAGGCTCGCCACGGCGTCCTTGATCGCACACCACGAGGCGATGCCGAGCATGAACGGCGGCTCGCCCACGGCCTTGGAGTGGAACACCGTGTCTTCCGGGTTCTTGCGGTTTTCCACCAGCTTCACCCGCAGGTCCAGCGGCATGTCCGCCACGGCCGGGATCTTGTAGCTGGCCGGGCCGTTGGTCATCAGCTTGCCCTTGTTGTTCCACACCAGCTCTTCCATGGTCAGCCAGCCCATGCCCTGGATGAAACCGCCCTCGACCTGACCGATGTCGATGGCCGGGTTCAGCGAGGCGCCGACGTCGTGGAGGATGTCGGTGCGCAGCATCTTGTATTCGCCGGTCAGGGTGTCGACCAGCACTTCGCAGCACGCCGCGCCAAAGGCGAAGTAGTAGAACGGACGGCCGCGAGCCTGGCTGCGGTCGTAGTAGATTTTCGGGGTCTTGTAGAAGCCGGTGCTCGACAGCGACACCTGGGCGAAGTACGCCTGCTGGATCAGTGCTTCGAAGGTCAGGATGTGATCGCGAACCCGCACGTGGCCGTTGTGGAATTCCACGTCTTCTTCGCTGACCTTGTACTGGCGAGCGGCGAATTCCACCAGGCGTTGCTTGATGGTTTCGGCGGCGTTCTGCGCGGCCTTGCCGTTCAGGTCGGCACCGCTGGACGCGGCGGTTGGCGAGGTGTTCGGTACTTTGTCGGTGTTGGTCGCGGTGATCTGCACGCGGTCCATTTCCACCTGGAACACTTCGGCCACCACCTGTGCGACCTTGGTGTTCAGGCCCTGGCCCATTTCGGTGCCGCCGTGGTTGAGGTGGATACTGCCGTCGGTATAGACGTGCACCAGCGCGCCGGCCTGGTTGAGGAAGCTGGCGGTGAAGGAAATGCCGAATTTCACCGGGGTCAGCGCCAGGCCTTTTTTCAGGATCGGACTGTTGGCGTTGTAGCGACGGATCGCTTCGCGACGCTCGGCGTACTGGCTGCTTTCTTCCAGTTCTGCGGTCATTTCCTCGAGCATGTTGTGCTCGACGGTCTGGTAGTAGTGGGTGACGTTGCGTTCGGTCTTGCCGTAGTAGTTGGCCTTGCGCACCGCCAGCGGATCAAGGGCCAGATGGCGAGAGATGGCGTCCATCACTTCTTCGATGGCGACCATGCCTTGCGGGCCGCCGAAACCACGGTAGGCGGTGTTCGACGCGGTGTTGGTCTTGCAGCGGTGACCGTTGATGGTCGCATCGCCCAGGTAGTACGAGTTGTCCGAGTGGAACATCGCGCGGTCGACGATCGACGCCGACAGGTCAGGCGAGCAACCGCAGTTGCCGGCCAGTTCCAGGTTGATGCCGTGCAGGCGGCCGGTGCTGTCGAAGCCCACGTCGTACTCGACGTAGAACGGGTGACGCTTGCCGGTCATCAGCATGTCTTCGACCCGTGGCAGACGCATCTTGGTCGGCTGGCCGGTGAGGTGCGCGATCACCGCGCACAGGCACGCCGGGCTGGCAGCCTGGGTTTCCTTGCCGCCGAAACCACCGCCCATGCGACGCATGTCGACGACGATCTTGTTCATCGACACGTCGAGTACTTCGGCCACCAGTTTCTGCACTTCGGTGGGGTTCTGCGTGGAGCAATAGACGATCATGCCGCCGTCTTCGGTCGGCATCACCGAAGAGATCTGGGTTTCCAGATAGAAGTGTTCCTGGCCGCCGATGTGCAGCGTGCCCTGGATGCGATGCTCGGCGGTGGCCAGCGCCGTGGCCGAATCGCCGCGCTGATGGGTGTGGCTGTCGAGTACGAAGTGGCGCTTGCGCAGGGCTTCGACCACATCCAGCACAGGTTCCAGGTCTTCGTATTCGATGATCGCGGCCATGGCCGCCTTGCGCGCGGTTTCCAGGTCTTTCGCCGCCACGGCGACCACCGGTTGACCGACGAATTGCACGGTATCGATGGCCAGCAGCGGATCGCCCGGCAGCAACGGACCGATGTCTTTGAGGCCCGGTACGTCTTCGTGGGTGATGGCGATGCGCACGCCTTCGAAGGCGTAGCAGGGCGCGGTGTCGATGCTGATGATCCGGGCGTGGGCACGGTCCGACATGCGCGCATAAACGTGCAACTGGTTCGGAAACTCCAGGCGATCGTCGATGTACTGCGCTTCACCGGCCACATGTTTGGCGGCGCTGTCGTGCTTGACGCTGCGGCCGACACCGGTGGTCAGGTCCTTGGCGAACAGTTCAGCCAATTCGGCTTGGGTCTTCTCTACGGCGTGATGATTAGACATAAGCGGTCACCCGAGTCTCGATGTGCGGTGTTTGCAGTTCGATGAAGTATTTGCGCAGCAGGTTCTGCGCGCTGAGCAGGCGATATTCCTTGCTGGCGCGGAAGTCCGAGAGCGGCGTGAAGTCTTCGGCCAGGGCAGCGCAGGCGCGTTCAACGGTAGCGTTGTTGAATGGCGAACCGAGCAATGCGGCTTCGCAGGCAGCGGCGCGTTTCGGGATGGCCGCCATGCCGCCGAAAGCGACGCGGGCTTCAGCCACTACGCCGTTTTCCAGGCGAATGTTGAAGGCGGCGCACACGGCAGAAATGTCATCGTCCAGGCGCTTGGAGATCTTGTAGGCGCGGAACAGTTTTTCGACGCTGGCGCGGGGCACGATGATCTTCTCGATGAACTCGCTTTCCTGGCGCGCAGTGACGCGGTAATCGATGAAGTAATCTTCCAGTGCCAGGGTGCGGCGGGTTTCGCCTTTGCACAGCACGATTTGCGCGCCGAGGGCGATCAGCAGGGGTGGCGAGTCACCAATCGGCGAGGCATTGCCGATGTTGCCGCCCAGGGTGCCCTGGTTGCGGATCTGCAAGGAGGCGAAGCGGTGCAGCAATTCACCGAAGTCCGGGTACTCGGCGTTCAAGGCCTCGTAGCAATCGGAAAGGGCCGTGGCGGCGCCGATTTCCAGGCGATCGTCAAAACGCTCGATACGCTTCATCTCGGCGACGTTGCCGACATAGATCATCACCGGCAGGGTGCGGTGGAACTGCGTGACTTCCAGTGCCAGGTCGGTACCGCCGGCCAGCAGGCGGGCCTGTGGATAAGCGTCGTAGAGGTCCGCCAGGTCGGCCACGGTCAGCGGCACCAGGCAGCGTTTGTCGCCGCTGTTGAGTTCGCCGATATCGGTCGGGGCAATCGCTTTGAGGCGCGCGATGGTGTCGGCCTCGCGGGCGTCGAACTGGTCCGGTTGCTTGGCGCAGCAGGACTGCTCGGCAGCTTCCAGGATCGGCCGGTAGCCGGTGCAACGGCAGAGATTGCCGGCCAGTGCTTCGTGGGCCTTGGCATGATCCGGTGCATCGCTGTTCTTTTGCAGGGCAAACAGCGACATCACGAAGCCTGGGGTACAGAAGCCGCATTGCGAGCCGTGGCACTCGACCATGGCTTTCTGCACGCTGTGCAGCTGACCCTTGTGCTTGAGGTCTTCAACGCTGATCAGTTGTTTGCCGTGCAGGGACGACACGAAGGTCAGGCACGAGTTGAGGCTGCGATAGCGAATGTGTTCGCGACCGTCGTCATCGGTCTGCAATTCGCCGACCACCACGGTGCAGGCGCCGCAGTCACCGCTGGCGCAGCCTTCTTTGGTGCCGGGTTTGCCCACATGGTCGCGCAGATAATTGAGCACGGTCAGGTTCGGGTCCAGGGCGTGCTCGCTACGGAGTTCCTGGTTTAGTAAAAACTGGATCACGGAAGGCCTCGCAGACTCATTATTGTTGTTAACCGATAGGAACTGAATTTAGCAGGTCTGACTTTTCGGTCAATGATTTTCTGACTTAAAGGTCAGGAAACTGCAATTTGTCGATTAACCACCTGTTCCTTAATTATTGTCGTTGGTTCGATAGCCTGCCTTTTTGCTTGAATTTGCTTGAATCGTGCCAAAAAACCTCCGGGCGGGCACTCCGCCCTGACGCAGCAATTGCGCTACACTGCGCCGCTTGTACAGATCAAAGAGTTTGAAGGACAACCATGACGTTCAAGGCGCCGGACAGCCTCGCCGAGCAAATCGCTCACCACCTCGCCGAACGCATCATTCGCGGCGAAATGAAGCCCGGGGAGCGCATCCAGGAACAGAAGGTCACGCTGGCCCTCAACGTCAGCCGTGGTTCGGTCCGCGAGGCCTTGCTGATCCTCGAGCGTCGGCACCTGATCGCGATCCTGCCGCGACGTGGCGCCCACGTCACCGAGCTCACGCCGCACAAGGTCCAGAGCCTGTGCACGCTGATGAGCGAGCTCTATATTCTGCTCGGTAATTCGGTGGCCAGCGGCTGGAAAACCCAGGCCGACATGGCGCCGTTCGTGCAGATCCAGCAACGCCTGACTGCCAGCTACGAGCGTCAGGACATCCGCACTTTCGTCGACGACAGCTTCAATGTGATGCGCGCCGCGTACCCGTTCGCCAACAACCCGTACTTGCAGGAAACCGTCGAGAATCTGCAGCCGGCCATGAGCCGTGCGTATTTCCTCGCGCTGGACCAGCGCAAAGCGTCGATGAGCGAATTCCTCGAACTGTTCGAACGCTTGCTCGCTGCCGTGCTGGCCCGTGACTTTGCGCAGATTCGCGTGGTGCTGACGGCTTACGCCCAGCGCAGTTGCGATCTGGTGATCTCTGCCCTGACGGACGCCTGAGCGTGCGGCTCAAGTGCATCAAACTGGCGGGGTTCAAGTCCTTCGTCGACCCGACCACGGTGAACTTCCCCAGTAACATGGCGGCGGTGGTCGGGCCCAATGGTTGCGGCAAGTCGAACATCATCGACGCCGTGCGCTGGGTGATGGGCGAGAGTTCGGCGAAGAACCTGCGCGGCGAATCGATGACCGACGTCATCTTCAACGGCTCCACCAGCCGCAAGCCGGTGAGCCAGGCGAGCATCGAACTGGTGTTCGACAACTCCGACGGCACCTTGCTCGGGGAGTACGCCGCTTATGCGGAAATCTCCATTCGCCGCAAAGTGACCCGCGACAGCCAGACCACCTATTACCTCAACGGCACCAAATGCCGGCGCCGCGACATCACCGACATCTTCCTCGGCACCGGCCTTGGCCCGCGCAGCTACTCGATCATCGAGCAGGGGATGATCTCCAAGCTGATCGAGTCCAAGCCCGAAGACCTGCGCAACTTCATCGAAGAAGCCGCAGGCATCTCCAAGTACAAGGAGCGCCGGCGCGAGACGGAAAACCGCATCCGCCGCACCCACGAAAACCTTGAGCGCCTGACTGACCTGCGCGAAGAGCTTGAGCGTCAGCTCGAACGCTTGCACCGCCAGGCCGAGGCCGCCAAGAAGTATCAGGAACTCAAGGGCGAGGAGCGTCAGCTCAAGGCCCAGCTGTCGGCCCTGCGCTGGCAGGCGCTGAACGATCAGGTCGGCCAGCGTGAAGCGATCATCGGCAACCAGGAAGTTTCTTTCGAAGCCCTGGTGGCCGAACAGCGCAATGCCGACGCAAGCATCGAGCGCCTGCGTGACGGACACCACGACCTCTCGGAACGCTTCAACCTGGTGCAGGGGCGCTTCTACTCGGTCGGTGGCGACATTGCTCGGGTCGAGCAGAGCATCCAGCACGGTCAGCAGCGTTTGCGCCAGTTGCAGGATGACCTGAAAGAGGCCGAGCGCGCACGCCTGGAAACCGAATCGCACCTGGGCCACGACCGCACGCTGTTGCTGACCCTCGGCGAAGAGCTGGACATGCTCACCCCGGAACAGGAAGTCACCAGCGCCGCCGCCGAAGAGGCCGCTGCCGCGCTGGAAGAATCCGAAACCACCATGCACGGCTGGCAAGAACAGTGGGATACGTTCAACCTCACCGCCGCCGAGCCGCGCCGTCAGGCCGAAGTGCAGCAGTCGCGGATCCAGCAGCTGGAAACCAGCCTGGAGCGCCTGGCCGATCGCCAGAAGCGTCTTGGCGAAGAACGTGCCTTGCTCTCGGCGGACCCGGAAGACGCAGCGATCATGGCGCTCAGCGAGCAGCTCGCGGAATCCGAAGCGACCCTTGAGGATTTGCAGACCAGCGAAGAAGCGCAGGTCGAAAAGCTTGAGCAATTGCGTCAGGAACTGCAGCAGGCGCTGTCGGCGCAACAGCAGGCCCAGGGTGATTTGCAGCGCCTCAACGGTCGACTGGCTTCGCTCGAAGCCTTGCAGCAAGCTGCGCTCGATCCGGGCACCGGCACTGCTGAATGGCTGCGCGAACAGAATCTTGCGAATCGCCCGCGCCTGGCCGAAGGCCTGAAGGTTGAGGCCGGTTGGGAACTGGCGGTGGAAACCGTGCTCGGCGCCGACCTGCAAGCGGTGCTGGTGGACGATTTCAACGATTTCGATCTGTCCGGGTTTGCCCAGGGCGACTTGCGTTTGCTCAGCCCGGCCAGCGATGGCGTACGAGTGCCGGGCAGCTTGCTGGACAAGGTCGAGGCGCAGCTCGATCTGTCGCCATGGCTGGGGCAGGTCAAGCCGGTGGACAGTCTCGAACAGGCCTTGGCCTTGCGGGATCAATTGGCTGTCGGGCAGAGCCTGATCAGCCGTTGCGGTTACTGGGTCGGACGGCATTTTCTGCGGGTGCGTCGGGCCAGTGAAGCGGAAAGCGGCGTGCTCGCTCGCGGTCAGGAAATCCAGCAACTGGGCCTTGAGCGCGAAGAGCGCGAAGCCGCCGTCGAAACCCTGGAAACCCAACTGCAGAATCTCAGGGCGCAGCAGCGTCAGCAGGAGAACGGCCGCGAACATTTGCGCCGTTTACTGCAGGACGAAGCGCGTCAGCAAGGTGAATTAAAGGCTCAATTGTCCGCCGGCAAAGCCAAGGCCGAACAATTGACCCTGCGCCGCACCCGCCTCGACGAAGAGCTCACCGAGCTGGACGAACAGCGGGCCCTGGAGCACGAAAACATCGGCGAAGCGCGCCTGCAATTGCAGGAAGCCCTCGACAGCATGGCGCTGGACACCGAGCAGCGTGAGTTGCTGCTGGCCCAGCGCGACAGTCTGCGGGAGCGTCTGGACCGGGTGCGTCAGGAAGCACGGCAGCACAAGGATCACGCCCACCAGCTGGCGGTGCGTCTGGGCTCGCTCAAGGCCCAGCACGATTCGACGCGCCAGGCGCTGGAGCGACTGGAGATGCAGTCCGAGCGCCTGACCGAAAAGCGCGAGCAACTGAGCCTCAATCTGGAGGAGGGCGAAGCACCGCTGGAAGAACTGCGTTTGAAGCTCGAGGAGTTGCTCGACAAGCGCATGACCGTCGACGAAGAACTCAAGACCGCGCAGATCGCCCTCGAAGACGCCGACCGCGAACTGCGCGACGCCGAGAAGCGCCGCAGCCAGGCCGAACAACAATCCCAGTTGATTCGCAGTCAGCTCGAAACCCAGCGTATGGAATGGCAAGCCCTGACCGTGCGCCGCAAGACCTTGCAGGACCAATTGCTGGAAGACGGCTACGATCTCCACGGCGTACTCGCAACATTGACCGCCGAGGCCAGCGAGAAGGATGCCGAGGAAGAACTCGAGCGCATCGCTGCGAGGATCCAGCGCCTGGGCGCGATCAACCTGGCGGCCATCGATGAGTACCAGCAACAATCGGAACGTAAACGTTATCTGGATGCGCAGAACGACGATCTGGTGGAAGCGCTCGATACCCTTGAGAACGTGATTCGCAAGATCGACAAGGAAACCCGTAACCGTTTCAAGGATACCTTTGATCAGATCAATGGCGGTTTACAGGCGCTTTTCCCAAAAGTTTTCGGTGGAGGCCGCGCGTATTTGGAACTGACGGGCGAAGATCTACTCGATACAGGGGTAACAATCATGGCGCAGCCGCCAGGAAAGAAGAACAGCACCATCCATTTGCTCTCCGGCGGCGAAAAAGCCCTGACCGCATTGGCCCTGGTTTTTGCGATCTTCAAATTGAACCCGGCGCCGTTCTGCATGCTCGATGAGGTTGACGCGCCACTGGATGACGCTAACGTTGGACGCTACGCGCGATTGGTAAAAGAGATGTCACAGACAGTGCAGTTCATCTATATCACCCACAACAAGATCGCCATGGAAATGGCCGAACAACTGATGGGTGTGACGATGCACGAACCCGGTTGTTCACGTCTGGTGGCCGTGGATGTCGAGGAGGCGATGGCGATGGTGGACGCCTAGCGGCGAGCATCAAGCTGCAAGCTTGAAGCTTGAAGCTTGAGCTGTGCGGGCCATACGACGCTCTACCGGTGGAATGAAGATGGCAAATCGACATAATTTGCGCAGCGATTTTGGTAGACGGTGTAAAGTTGCCTTTGGTCGTGCTAGTTTAATGTCAATTTTTCGTATACGTGGGCAAAACGCCTGTCAGAACATAGAGTTGGCGCCACGTTTTAAAGCGGTTTGCAGGTTGTAAACCCCTTATTTTTCAGCATTTTTTATAGAGGCACGGGATTACATGGAAATCGGTCTGCGCGAGTGGCTGATCGTCATCGGCATTATTGTCATTGCCGGTATTCTTTTCGATGGCTGGCGCCGTATGCGCGGCGGCAAGGGAAAACTGAAGTTCCGTCTTGATCGAAGTCTGTCCAATCTGCCGGACGAGGACAGCAGCACCAGCGCCGAACTGCTGGGCCCGCCGCGCGTGCTGGACACGCATAAAGAGCCGCAACTGGACGAGCACGATCTGCCGTCGGTGAGCATGCCGGCCCGCGAGCCTCGCGAGTCGGGCTCCAAGCGCGGCAAGCGTGGCCACGGAGAGCCTTCCCAGGGCGACATGAACCTCAGCCTGGATCTGGACGGCGGCCCGAGCTTCAGCAGCCGCGACGACGATTTCCCGGATGACACCAAGGCTTCGCCAGCGGTCAACGACAAAGAGCAACCGCAAGCTGAAGAAGTGCTGGTGATCAGCGTGATCTGCCGCGACGCTGCCGGCTTCAAGGGCCCGGCGCTGTTGCAGAACATTCTGGAGAGCGGTTTGCGTTTCGGCGAAATGGACATTTTCCATCGCCACGAAAGCATGGCCGGCAACGGTGAAGTGCTGTTCTCCATGGCCAACGCCGTCAAGCCTGGCGTATTCGACCTGGATGACATCGACCACTTCAGCACTCCGGCGGTGAGCTTCTTCCTGGGTCTGCCAGGCCCTCGCCATCCGAAGCAAGCCTTCGACGTGATGGTGGCAGCGGCGCGTAAATTGTCCCAGGAGCTCAACGGCGAACTGAAGGACGACCAGCGCAGCGTACTGACCGCCCAGACGATCGAGCACTACCGTCAGCGCATCGTGGAATTCGAACGTCGCGCCTTGACCCAGAAGCGCTGATTGAAAAGGTTGGAGCGAGCTCTTGTGGCGAGGGAGCTTGCTCCCGCTGGGCTGCGAAGCAGCCCCAAAACCATCCCCCTCGTTGTGTCAGGTTCAACGCGATTGCAGGATTTACGGCGGCTTCGCCACCGAGCGGGAGCAAGCTCCCTCGCCACAATGGCCATAGCCTTGAGCTACTGTATTTAAAAAATTGAGCAGCCTCGGCTGCTCTTTTGCTTTATGAGAGAACACCCATGACCGCCGCCAAGAACCGTATTTTAGAGCTGCGCGCTGAGCTGGATCAGCACAACTATCGTTACCACGTGCTCGACGAGCCGAGCATTCCGGACGCCGAATACGACCGCTTGTTCAACGAGCTCAAGGCTCTGGAAGCGGCCAATCCCGAACTGATCACCAGCGACTCGCCAACCCAGCGAGTGGGCAGTGCGGCGCTGTCGGCGTTTACCCAGGTGCGTCACGAAGTGCCGATGCTCAGCCTCGGCAACGCCTTCGAAGAAACCGACATGCGTGAGTTCGACCGCCGGGTGACCGAAGGCCTGGACCTGCCGGCCGGCGACCTGTTCGGTGACGGGGCGACAGTCGAATACAGCTGCGAACCCAAGCTCGATGGCCTGGCCGTCAGCCTGCTGTATCAGGATGGCGTCCTGGTGCGCGGCGCGACCCGCGGCGATGGCACCACTGGCGAAGACATCAGCGTCAATGTGCGCACCGTGCGCAACATCCCGCTCAAGCTGCACGGTACTGGCTGGCCGGCGACTCTGGAAGTGCGCGGCGAAGTGTTCATGTCCAAGGCCGGTTTCGAGCGGCTCAACGCCACGCAACTGGAAGTCGGCGGCAAGACCTTCGCCAACCCGCGCAACGCAGCGGCGGGCAGTTTGCGTCAGCTGGATTCGAAGATCACCGCCAATCGTCCGCTGGAGTTCTGCTGCTACGGCATCGGCCAGGTGTCGGCGGACATTGCCGATACGCACATCGGCAATTTGCAGCAACTCCAGGCCTGGGGCATGCCGATCAGCCATGAGCTGAAACTGGCGCACGGCATCGCTGAGTGCCTGGATTACTACCGCGACATCGGTGAGCGTCGCAGCGCGCTGCCGTATGAAATCGACGGCGTGGTGTTCAAGGTCAACAGCATTGCCTCCCAGCGCGAACTGGGTTTTCGCGCCCGTGAACCGCGCTGGGCCATCGCCCACAAATTCCCGGCGATGGAAGAACTCACCGAGCTGCTCGATGTGGAGTTCCAGGTCGGTCGCACTGGGGCGGTGACGCCGGTGGCGCGACTGAAACCGGTCAAGGTCGCGGGCGTCACTGTGGCCAACGCCACACTGCATAACATGGATGAAGTGGCACGCCTGGGCCTGATGATCGGCGACACGGTGATCATCCGTCGCGCCGGTGACGTGATTCCGCAAGTGGTGCAAGTGGTCATGGAGCGTCGCCCGGAAAACGCCCGGCCGGTGCAGATTCCCGAGCAGTGCCCGGTGTGCGGTTCCCATGTCGAGCGCACGCAGCTGATCAAACGCAGCAAGGGCCGCGAGACGGTCAGCGAAGGTGCGGTGTATCGCTGCGTCGGTCGTCTGGCCTGCGGTGCGCAGCTCAAGCAGGCGATCATTCACTTCGTTTCCCGTCGCGCCATGGACATCGAAGGCCTGGGTGAGAAGAGCGTTGAGCAACTGGTCGACGAAGGCCTGGTGAGCTCGCCTGCTGATCTGTACGCCCTGACCTTCGAGCAGATCGTCGATCTGGAAGGCTTTGCCGAACTGTCGAGCAAGAACCTGCTCGGCGCCATCGAAGACAGCAAGAAGCCGGGCCTGGCACGGTTCATCTACGCCCTCGGGATTCCCGATGTCGGCGAGGAGACGGCCAAGGTTCTGGCGCGCTCCCTGGGCTCGCTGGAACGGGTGCAACAGGCCTTGCCGCAGGTGCTGACGTACTTGCCGGACGTCGGGCTGGAAGTCGCGTACGAGATCCACAGCTTCTTCGAGGACGCCCATAACCAGCAGGTGATCGCTGATTTGCTCAAACACGGCATGCAGATTCAGGAACAGGGCGAGTTGGGCGCCGAGTTTTCAGCGAGCACCACGCTGGGTGGTTTCCTCGACAAGCTGCATATCCCGTTGGTTGGGCCGGGCGGGGCGCAGAAACTGGCGGACAAATTCGGCTCGCTGCAGGCGGTGATCGGTGCTGACTGGCTGGATATGCGCCAGGCGCTGCCGGAAAAACAGGCCAATTCGGTTCGCGATTTTTTTGCGGACGAACAAAATCGCCAGCGTTCGATCACTGCTGAGGCGCAACTGGCTGATTTCGGCATGCATTGGCAGAGCGAGAAGAAGGTCGTCGAAGGCTTGCCGCTGGCCGGGCAGACCTGGGTGCTGACCGGCTCGCTGGAGCTGATGAGCCGCGATATCGCCAAGGACAAACTCGAAAGCCTTGGGGCCAAGGTAGCGGGCTCTGTGTCGGCCAAGACCCATTGCGTGGTCGCAGGGCCCGGTGCCGGTTCGAAGTTGACCAAGGCCAATGAGCTGGGGCTGAAGGTGCTGGATGAAGAGGCGTTTGTGGTGTTCCTGAAGGATCACAACATCCCGATCTAGCCGGAGAACCTGTGGCGAGGGAGCTTGCTCCCGCTGGAGCGCGAAGCGGTCCCTATAGTTCTGGCGCCTGCTACGCAGGCGAACGGGAGCAAGCTCCCTCACCACAAAAAAGCGGAACGATGTGCGAGCAAGAATGATCTAGTCTCTGCAAGCCTCAGGGAGAGATCGCCATGTACCCGTTCTTCGAGCAGCTCAGCTCGCGCATCGCCGCGCCGTTCATGGGCGAAAGCTCGCGCAACAGCAAGGTCTGGCACTGTCGTTGCGGGCAGTCCCTGTTCTTTCGCAACAGCCAGTGCCTGGCCTGTTCGGCGGCGTTGGGTTATCAGCCGGAGCAGAGTCGCCTGTCTGCGCTGCAACCGGGTGTGCAAGTGGGGACCTGGCAGCTTGATGCCGATACCGGGGCTGGCCTGTTTCGACGTTGCGCCAACCTCGACTCCCCGGCGGCCTGTAATTGGTTGCTGCCTGCCAATGACCATGACGTCTTGTGCATTGCCTGCAGCCTCAATCGCACCATTCCTGATCTGTCGTTAGCCGACAACCACGAGCGCTGGCGCAAGGTGGAAACCGCCAAACGGCGTCTGGTCGCGCAATTGCTCAGCCTGGGGTTGCAGGTAATTCCCAGGACCGTCGATGAAGAGATAGGCCTTGCCTTCGATTTCATCGGCGTGGACCTTGACGGAAAAACACCGACCACCGGCCATGCGAACGGCTTGATCACCCTCGATATCAAGGAGGCGGACGATGCCCACCGCGAACAGGTACGGGTGCAAATGCACGAACCCTATCGCACGTTGCTCGGGCATTTTCGTCACGAAGTCGGGCACTACTACTGGGACCAATTGATCGCCAATAGCCAATGGCTTGAGCCTTTTCGCGGATTGTTTGGCGATGAGCGCATCAGTTATACCGACTCCCTCGAACAGCATTATCAACAAGGCGCGCCGCTCGACTGGCAGCAGCACTACGTCAGCGCCTACGCCACCATGCACCCGTGGGAAGACTGGGCCGAAACCTGGGCGCATTACCTGCACATGATGGACGCAGTGGATACCGCGCTGGGCTTTGGCATGAGTGCCCGGGAAATGGACTTCGACTATCAGCCGTTTCCGCCCGAAACCCTTTACGATCCGCAACATCCCGGCGGCGCGGCTTTTCTTTCGTTCGTCAACGCCTGGATCGAACTGGCCGGCATGCTCAACGAATTGTCACGCAGCATGGGGCAGCCGGATTTCTATCCGTTTGTCCTGCCGTCAGCGGTCATTGCCAAGCTGCACTTTATTCACCTGGTGATTCAGCACGAGGGCGGCAGGGCGGACGAGGTGCTTGAGGCGCAATAGCAAGTGCTTGAACCCCCTCATATTTTTAATCCGAAACCAACGGTTGTAACTTCGCCTCAGATAGGTACAATGGCGCGGCTCGCCGACAGGTGAGCGTCGTTATGGTGACCCCATCGGTCCCCCCGCAACGATCAACCGTGAACCCGGTCAGGCCTGGAAGGGAGCAGCCGCAGCGGTGACATTGTGTGCCGGGGTGTGGCTGGTGGGGTTACCACCTTAACGCCACGCGAGTGTTCTCTCGCGTTATCTTTCTGAAATCAGACTTTCGCTAGCTGCCAGGATCTTGTCCGGGGTGGTTTTTTGTCGTTTCCGATTTATCCACAGCCGCAGGCTCGCCACCGATATACAGCCGGACAATCTCATCGATCTCCCCGGACATCTTCATCCGAACCAGGGTGCGCAGAATGCGCTGCACCGGCACTTGCGGGTCGTTGCGCACGTAGCAGCCGACATTCTGCTCCTGCAGCACCGACACGCTGTGCAGTTGTTGCTCTGGCAGCAGGCGCTGATTGAACCAGTTCAGGCTCCATTGATTACTGACGGCATAGCGATTGCGGCCGGCCAGGAGTTTTTCCAGCACTTGTTCCTGATTGCGTGCGTCGTCGCGATACAGTTGGCCGGCGTCGAACAGCGGCTGCAGGGTCGGGTAGCTGTAACCCAGCACGGTGCCAATGGACTGTTGCGGCAAGTCGGCGGGTTTGACTGCGGTGGACGGTGCTTGCCGGGTGATCAACACGTCAGGTTGGGTGAAGAGCGGGATGCTCCAGAGATAATCGCCAGACTGATTGGGCAGCCACGATTGCGCGGCATAACAGCGGACATCGACCTCGCCTTGCTCCATGGCGTTTTGCACTCGTGCGCGGGGCAATACATGGAATTCGGCCGGCACGCCGACCTGGGTCGCGAGACTGAGCATCACGTCATACAGGATGCCCTGGGTCGGTTTACCCTGTTCAAGCTGCACCATGGGCATGCTCCAGCTGTCGGTTATCACGAAGCGCAGCGGTGCTTGCGCAGCCACGCTGTCCAGGCTGATCAACAGCAATGCCCCCAAGGCCAGCCGCATAAACACTCCGTTAAAAGCCCCCGATGTGCAGCTTGGCCAGAATACACGAGCGCACCGGATGCAATTTGTCCCTTGCTCCGCTAGCATTAGCCGCTTCTGCTTCCTTCGCTGCGACGGTTTTCGATGAGTTATCAGGTTCTTGCACGTAAATGGCGTCCGCGCTCGTTCCGCGAAATGGTCGGCCAGACCCATGTGCTCAAGGCTCTGATCAATGCCTTGGACAGCCAGCGGCTGCACCACGCCTACCTCTTTACCGGTACCCGTGGGGTCGGCAAGACCACCATCGCGCGGATCATTGCCAAATGCCTTAACTGCGAGACAGGTATCACTTCGACCCCCTGTGGCGAGTGTTCGGTGTGCCGCGAAATCGATGAAGGCCGCTTTGTCGACCTGATCGAGATCGACGCCGCGAGCCGCACCAAGGTCGAAGATACCCGCGAATTGCTCGACAACGTGCAGTACGCCCCGAGCCGCGGGCGCTTCAAGGTCTACCTGATCGACGAAGTGCACATGCTCTCCAGCCATTCCTTCAATGCACTGCTCAAAACCCTGGAAGAGCCGCCACCCTACGTCAAGTTCATCCTGGCGACCACTGATCCGCAGAAACTTCCGGCAACAATTCTGTCGCGGTGCCTGCAGTTCTCCCTGAAGAACATGACGCCAGAAAGGGTAGTCGAGCACTTGACCCACGTGTTGGGTGTCGAGAACGTGCCGTTCGAAGACGATGCACTGTGGTTGCTGGGGCGTGCCGCCGACGGGTCGATGCGTGACGCCATGAGCCTGACCGACCAGGCGATTGCCTTCGGAGAGGGCAAGGTCATGGCCGCCGACGTGCGGGCGATGCTCGGGACCCTCGATCACGGGCAGGTCTACGACGTCCTGCATGCGCTGATCGAAGGCGATGCCAAGGCGTTGCTCGAAGCCGTCCGCCACCTGGCCGAACAAGGCCCGGATTGGAACGGCGTGCTTTCGGAAATTCTCAATGTGCTGCACCGCGTCGCCATCGCCCAGGCCTTGCCGGAAGGTGTCGATAACGGTCACGGCGACCGTGATCGCGTGCTGGCACTGGCCCAGGCGTTGCCGGCCGAAGACGTGCAGTTCTACTACCAGATGGGCCTGATCGGCCGCCGCGACCTGCCGCTGGCGCCGGATCCCCGGGGCGGATTTGAAATGGTGTTGCTGCGGATGCTGGCGTTCCGGCCCGCAGACACCGCGGACGCCCCGAGGCAACCGCTAAAGCCAGTGGGGATCAGCCAGGCCACAGTTGATTCCGCAAACTCAGTGGCTGCCGCGCCGGTGGTTGTGCCGGTAGTCGCTGCGGCCGTTGCTCCGGTAGCAGCCGCGCCAGTGGCGGCTCCAGCGCCTGCACCGGAACCGGTTGCGCCGGTCGTTGTGCCAGAACCTGCGCCTGTGCCTGTGGTTGAAGCGGTCGTAGTCGAAGAGGTTGTCGACCTGCCGTGGAATGACCCGGTCGAGCCAGCGCCCGTTCAGCAACCGGCAGTGGAGCCGCTGCTGGAAACCGCCAGCGAACAACCCGAATTACCACCGATGCCGTTGCCGACGCCGGACAGCGTGGTGCCGGACGCCCCGGAGTGGGCCGCCGCGCCGATCCCGGAACCATCGGTGGCCGACGTCGATGCCGCGACGCCGGGCATGGACCTGGATGACGAGCCGCCGCTGGACGAGGATTACATCGAGCCGGACATGGATTCGGCCTACAGTTACCTCGACGAGCTGGCCAGCGAGCATGCCGCCGACCCGGCTCCGGAGCCCGAGCCTGAGCCCGCAGCGATGCCGGCCACCGGTCTGGCCCTGCAATGGCTGGAGCTGTTCCCGAAATTGCCGATCTCCGGCATGACCGGCAGCATCGCCGCCAACTGCACGCTGATCGCGGTGGATGGCGACAATTGGCTGATGCACCTGGACCCGGCCCACAGTGCCTTGTTCAACGCCACTCAACAGCGTCGCCTCAACGATGCGCTGAACCAGTATCACCAGCGCACGCTGACCCTGAGCATCGAGTTGATCAAGCCCGAGCAGGAAACCCCGGCGCAAGCGGCTTCGCGCCGCCGCGCCAACCGTCAGCGCGAGGCGGAGGAATCGATCCACGGTGATCCGTTCATCCAGCAAATGATGCAGCAGTTCGGTGCGGTGGTCCGTAACGATACTATTGAACCTGTCGACGCCCTGGTCACTCAGGGCTAATAACTGAAGGCGCCCGGCCGCATGGGCCGGGCGCTGTTTTAATCCAAGTACTTTTGAGGTGATTACCATGATGAAAGGTGGCATGGCCGGCCTGATGAAGCAGGCGCAGCAGATGCAGGAAAAAATGGCCAAGATGCAGGAAGAGCTGGCCAACGCCGAAGTCACCGGTAAGGCCGGTGGCGATATGGTCACCGTGGTGATGACCGGTCGTCATGACGTCAAGAGCGTGACCATCGACCCGAGCCTGGTTGAAGGTATGAGCGAAGACGACAAGGAAATGCTGGAAGCGGTCATCGCATCCGCGGTCAACGATGCCGTGCGCAAGATCGAAGCCAACAGCCAGGACAAAATGGGCAGCATGACTGCCGGCATGCAACTGCCGCCGGGCATGAAACTGCCATTCTGATTCGCCTTCAGGCGGCAGATGAGTTACAAAAATGCCAGGCATAGCGCCTGGCATTTTTGTTTCTGGCTGACAGGGATGCGGTGCCTGTGAAGTCGCGAAGAATTCACCCCGGTGTAACTGAAAACACATCGAACGCCATACCGCCACAAAGGTCTGCTCCCTATATCACCGAACCCCATCGATCACAGGAGACGCTGCCATGTCCGACCCCATGACCCTCAATCAACGCATTGTCCTGGCTTCTCGCCCGGTAGGCGCGCCAACGCCGGAAAACTTCCGCATGGAGCGGGTGGCGCTGCCGGACCTGGCCGACGGTCAGGTGCTGCTCAAGACCGTTTTCCTGTCGCTGGACCCCTACATGCGCGGACGCATGAGTGACGCACCTTCCTACGCCGCGCCGGTGGAAATCGGCGAAGTCATGACCGGGGGCGCTGTCAGCCGGGTCGAGCGGTCGCTCAATCCGAAGTTTCAGGAAGGTGATCTGGTGGTCGGTGCCACCGGTTGGCAAAGCCACAGCATCAATGACGGTCGCAGCATCATCCCGGTGCCGTCGGGGTTGCCAAGTGCGTCGATGGCCCTCGGGGTGCTGGGGATGCCGGGCATGACTGCGTACATGGGCCTGATGGACATCGGCCAGCCAAAGGCCGGCGAAACCCTGGTGGTTGCAGCGGCGTCCGGGGCGGTGGGCTCGGTGGTTGGCCAGGTGGCGAAGATCAAGGGCCTGCACGTGGTCGGTGTGGCGGGTGGTGCGAACAAGTGCCGCTATGTCGTCGAAGAACTGGGCTTCGATGCCTGCATCGACCACAGGAGCCCGGATTTTGCCGATGAACTGGCCAAGGCCTGTGGCAAGGGGGTCGACATCTACTACGAAAACGTCGGCGGCAAGGTATTCGACGCCGTGGTGCCATTGCTCAATTCCAAGGCGCGGATTCCACTCTGCGGCCTGATTGCCTCTTATAACGCCTATGAAGCGCCGAGCGGCCCGGATCGCCTGCCGCTGTTGCAGCGCACCCTGTTGACCAAGCGGGTGCGCATCCAGGGCTTCATCGTGTTCGATGACTATGGCGATCGCCAGCCGGAATTCCTCAGTGCCATGGCGCCCTGGGTACGCGATGGCAAGGTGAAGTTCCGCGAAGACGTGGTCGATGGCCTGGAACAGGCGCCTGATGCGTTCATCGGCATGCTGGAAGGGCGCAACTTCGGCAAGCTGGTGGTTCGGGTTTCCCGGGACTGAGTAATTGACGCTGCAATTTGACGCTCAACCGAGGCGCGGGTATAAACCGCGTCTCGTTGTTTTGTCGGACTTTTCCACCATGAGCTTCAGCCCTTTGATTCGCCAACTGATCGACGCCCTGCGAATTCTGCCCGGCGTGGGTCAGAAAACCGCCCAGCGCATGGCGTTGCAGTTGCTCGAACGCGACCGCAGCGGCGGCTCGCGACTGGCGCTGGCCCTGAGCCAGGCCATGGAAGGGGTCGGTCACTGCCGCTTGTGCCGTACGCTGACGGAAGATGATCTTTGCCCGCAATGCGCCGATACCCGTCGCGACGACACCTTGCTCTGCGTGGTGGAAGGCCCGATGGACGTCTATGCGGTGGAGCAGACCGGTTTTCGCGGGCGCTATTTCGTGCTCAAGGGGCATCTGTCGCCGCTCGACGGCTTGGGGCCGGAAGCCATCGGCATTCCCCAGTTGATGGCGCGGATCGAAGAGGCCGGCACATTCGCCGAAGTCATCCTGGCCACCAACCCGACCGTGGAAGGTGAAGCCACAGCGCACTACATCGCCCAATTGCTCAGCAACAAAGGCCTGATCGCCTCGCGCATCGCCCACGGCGTACCACTGGGTGGTGAGCTGGAACTGGTGGATGGCGGGACGCTGGCGCATTCGTTTGCCGGGCGTAAGCCGATTTCGCTCTGAGTCTTGTGGTGTCTTGACTGACGCCTTCGCGAGCAAGCCCGCTCCCACAATGTGACCTGTATTCGCAGATCAACTGTGGGAGCGGGCTTGCTCGCGAAAGGCGCACCTCGATCTATCGAGTTCACACAATCCTGTTGAAAACCAAGCAAGCGCTCGGTTAACTTCACTGACCCCTTCAGTGGAGCTCGCCGATGTCTGCCTTTCAGGAATACTTCGACCCCAGCCACCAATTGGTCCGCGACAGCGTCAGACGTTTCGTCGAACGCGAGATTCTTCCTGATATCGAGCAGTGGGAAGAAGCCGAAAGCTTTCCTCGCGAGCTCTATCTCAAGGCCGGCGCGGCGGGGATTCTCGGCATCGGTTATCCGGAAGCTTACGGAGGCAGCCATGAAGGGGATCTGTTCGCCAAGGTTGCCGCCAGTGAAGAGTTGATGCGCTGCGGCTCAGGCGGGTTGGTTGCCGGCCTGGGGTCGCTGGATATCGGCCTGCCGCCCATTCTCAAGTGGGCCCGCCCCGAAGTGCGCGATCGTGTACTGCCCCAGGTGCTGTCGGGCGAGAAGATCAGCGCCCTGGCCATCACCGAGCCTGGCGGCGGCTCCGACGTCGCCAACCTGCAAACCCGTGCCGTGCGCGACGGCGATTTCTACCGGGTCAGTGGCAGCAAGACCTTTATTACCAGCGGCGTGCGCGCGGATTTCCATACCGTCGCGGTGCGAACGGGCGAACCGGGTTTCGCCGGCATCAGCCTGTTACTGATCGAGAAGGGCACGCCCGGTTTCACCGTAGGACGGCAGCTGAAGAAAATGGGCTGGTGGGCGTCAGATACCGCTGAACTGTTCTTCGATGATTGCCGAGTGCCCGCAGGCAATCTGATCGGTGCCGAGAACATGGGCTTTGCCTGCATCATGGGCAATTTCCAGAGCGAACGCCTGGCCCTGGCGTTGATGGCCAACATGACCGCACAGCTTGCGCTGGAAGAGAGCCTGAAATGGGCGCGCCAGCGCGAAGCCTTTGGCAAACCGATCGGCAAGTTTCAGGTGATCAAGCACCGCCTCGCCGAGATGGCGACCGCGCTGGAAGTGTCCCGGGAATTCACTTACCGCCAGGCGGCGAAGATGGCGGCGGGGCAGAGCGTGATCAAGGAAATTTCCATGGCCAAGAATTTTGCGACGGATACCGCAGACCGGATCGTGACCGATGCGGTGCAGATACTCGGTGGGCTGGGTTATATGCGCGAGAGTCTGGTGGAGCGGCTGTACCGCGACAACCGGATCCTGTCGATTGGCGGCGGGACGCGGGAAGTGATGAACGAGATCATCAGCAAGCAGATGGGGCTTTGAGTTTGGCGGTGTAGCGGCTGACGCCTTCGCGGGCAAGCCCGCTCCCACATCTATGGTTACCCCCTTTTCTGCAATACTGTTGTTGATGTCGTGTTTGGCTTGCTTTCATCTATCCGGCGTCTGAGTTGGGGTTGTCGCCCCGCGCCTCGATGAGAATCGATGCCCAACGACCCTAATTAGTGGAACGGCCTTTCAGCCGTGTGAGAGCCCAGGGTTGTCGTCAGGCCGGTTGGCCGTTCACGTCATCAGTTATCCAGCATCGCAAAACCAGGTGGGTGGTGCTTGGGTGACAGCGGGGTCAGGCGTTCATCGCGGCTGGCCCCGCATCGAATTCAGTGTGGTGTGCCGCTATCGCCCAGGCGATTCTTGCCAGTTTGTTGGCCAGCGCACAAACCACTAGATTGGAGTGATGTCCCGACGCCAATAACCGGCGGACCCAGTCCGCCAAAGCGCCTTTCTGTCGCTCCAGTTGTATCAAGTAAACACGAGCGCACTGGACGAGCAGGCGTCGCTGGTTGCGATCACCGCGCTTACTGATGCCCAGCAGGACAGACCTCCCGCCCGTGGAATGCTGCTTGGGGACCAGTCCGATGGAAGCTGCATAGCCTCGGCCGCATTTGAACTGCTTGCCATCGCCCAGCTCGGCAGCCAGGACGGTGGAGGTGATCGGGCCGACACACGGCAGAGTCATCAAACGAGTCGCCAGATCATCTTCAGCGGCCTGGCATTCCACGTCCTTATCCAGCGACTTGATCTCCTCCTCCACATGCTTGAGATGTCGATACAGTCTCATCAGATTTTTTTTGTAGGGCTCAGAAATTGAACTCGCCTCAAGCAGCTCCGGTAGAGCGTTGATCGACTTGAAGCCCGGGGCCAGGCTCACGCCAACCTCCAGAAGCGCGGCGTGAATCCGATTGACGGTTGCGGTGCGATCCTTGATGAACGAGTCTCGGGTGGAGTTCAGCATGGCTAGCACTTGCTGGGCCTGAGTTTTTACCGGCACAAAACGCATCGTCGGACGAGTCGCTGCTTCGCAGATCGCCTCGGCATCAGCGAAGTCATTTTTGTTGCTTTTCACGTAAGGGCGTACGAGATGAGGTGCGATGAGCCTGGGCGCATGTCCCAGCCTGATGGCCTCCTGTGCCATGAAGTGGGCGCCGCCACAGGCTTCCATCACGATGGTGCAGGGCTCGAGATTTGCCAGGTGCTGCATGAGCGTTACCCGATTGAATTTTTTTCGGTACAGCTCGTGACCACGATCATCCTGTGCATGTAGATGAAAGGTGTGTTTTCCCAAGTCGATGGCGGCAATAGCTACTTTGTTCATGGCAACGATCTCCGATGAGCCCCCTGCGAAAGCTTAGTGGGCGATCACAGGGGGCAGCGGGGGTAGCCATTTCATTAGTGAATTGCATTCTTCCTGACAGAACGCAGTCAAATGTGGGAGCGGGCTTGCTCGCGAATGGCGTCAGTACAGGCGCCAGATTACTTGTCGCTCAACGCAAACTGCGTCAGGCAAAACGTAGGAATGCCCATGTCTTCCAGGCGCTGCGATCCACCCAGCTCCGGCAGATCGATGATCGCCGCCGCTTCATGCACCCGCGCGCCCATGCGACGGATCAGGTTTGCGGCGGCAATCAGGGTGCCGCCGGTAGCGATCAGGTCATCGAACATCACCACCGAATCCCCTTCGCACAGGCTGTCGGCGTGCACTTCCAGGAAGGCTTCGCCGTATTCGGTCGCATAGCCCTCGGCCAACACTTCAGCCGGCAGTTTGCCTTGCTTGCGGAACAGCACCAGCGGCTTGTTCAGCTGATAGGCCAGTACCGAACCGATCAGGAAACCACGGGCGTCCATCGCGCCGATGTGGGTGAAGTCAGCCTCGACGTAACGGTGGGCGAAGCTGTCCATCACCAGGTGCAGGGCCGTGGGCGACTGGAACAGCGGGGTGATGTCGCGAAAGATCACACCCGGTTTCGGGAAGTCGATGACAGGGCGGATGAGGGATTTGATGTCGAAGGAGTCGAAGACCATCGTCGTGGTGTCCTGGCAGGGCTGCAATCAACGAAGTATAACGGCGGCTGAACCGTTTCGCTCAGCCGCAACGTTTTGTTTCAGCCTTCCAGCGAGCCACCGGCCAGGGCGCACAGCTGGATCGGGTCGATAATCCGGATTTCCTTGCCTTCTGCCGCAATCAGTTCGTTTTGCTGGAAGCGGGTAAAGACGCGGGACACGGTTTCCACCGCCAGGCCAAGGTAGTTGCCGATTTCGTTGCGCGACATGCTCAGGCGGAACTGATTGGCGGAAAAACCCCGGGCGCGGAAACGTGCCGAGAGGTTGACCAGGAAGGTGGCGATGCGTTCGTCGGCGGTCTTTTTCGACAACAGCAGCATCATCTGCTGGTCGTCACGGATTTCGCGACTCATCACCCGCATCAGCTGACGGCGCAACTGCGGCAATTGCAGGGCCAGTTCGTCGAGGCGTTCGAAAGGAATTTCACACACCGAGGTGGTTTCCAGGGCTTGTGCCGACACCGGGTGCTTTTCGGTGTCCATGCCCGACAGGCCGACCAGCTCGCTGGGCAGGTGGAAACCGGTGAGCTGTTCTTCACCGGTGTCGCTCAGGCTGAAGGTCTTGAGGGCGCCAGAACGGACTGCGTAGACAGAATCGAAGGTATCGCCCTGGCGAAACAGAAATTCGCCTTTTTTCAGCGGCCGGCCGCGTTTGACGATTTCGTCCAGCGCATCCATGTCTTCCAGATTCAACGAAAGTGGCAGGCAAAGAGGGGCCAGGCTGCAATCCTTGCAATGGGCTTGATTATGAGCGCGCAGTTTTACTGGCTCGGACATTTCTTCAATCCTTGTGGGAATTCACACATAAGATGTAAGGGTAACTCACCCGAGGACATTGAGGCCAGCTTGTGGCGCTTTTGTCGCAGCGCACTAGATCACCCGTGAAAACCGTTGCCGGTTGTGTTGTTCCAGGTATGCGTCGAACACCATGCACACCGAGCGCACCAGCAGCCGCCCGGCGGGCAGGATGGTGATTCTGTCGCGATCGAGTTCGATCAGCCCGTCTTTGGCCATGTCTTGCAGTTGGGGCCAGAGATCGCCGAAATAGCCTTGGAAATCGATGTTGAAGGCCTGTTCGATGTCGGAAAATTCCAGGCTGAAGCTGCAGATCAATTGCTGGATGACTGCGCGCCGCAAACGGTCGTCCGCGTTGCACAGCAGGCCGCGGCTGGTGGCCAGTTGTGACGTGGCAAGGACGTTCTGATACTCGGTCAGGTCGCTGCTGTTCTGGCAGTACAGGTCGCCGATCTGGCTGATTGCCGACACGCCGAGGCCGATCAGATCGCAATGACCGTGGGTGGTGTAGCCCTGGAAATTGCGTTGCAGGGTCGACTCTTCCTGGGCAATCGCCAGCTCATCGTCGGGCAGGGCGAAGTGGTCCATGCCAATGTAGCGGTAGCCGGCGCTCATCAGTTGCTCGATGGTGCGCTGGAGCATTTCCAGTTTCTGCGCGGGCGTCGGCAGTTCATTGCTGTTGATGCGCCGCTGCGGCATGAAGCGTTCCGGCAAGTGGGCGTAGTTGAACACCGATAACCTGTCCGGTTGCAGGTTGATGACCTCTTCGACGGTGCGGGCGAAATTCTCCGGCGTCTGTCTCGGCAGGCCGTAGATCAGGTCGATGTTGATCGAGCGAAACTGCAAGGTGCGGGCGGCGTCGATCACCGCGCGGGTTTCTTCCAGGCTTTGCAGGCGATTGACTGCACGTTGCACCGCCGGGTCGAGGTCTTGCAGGCCGATGCTGACCCGATTGAAGCCCAGTTCGCGCAGCAGGCCCATGGTCGACCAATCGGCCTCGCGCGGGTCGATCTCGATGCCGTAGTCGCCCGAATCGTCGTCCAGCAAATTGAAGTGTTTGCGCAAATGCGCCATCAGTTGGCGCAGTTCGTCGTGGCTGAGAAAGGTCGGTGTGCCGCCACCGAAGTGCAGTTGTTCGACTTTTTGCGTGGGGTCGAGGTGGCAGGCGATCAACTGGATCTCCTGTTCCAGGCGCTGCAAATACGGCTGCGCCCGCCCGCGATCCTTGGTGATGACCTTGTTGCAGGCGCAGTAATAGCAAATGTTCGCGCAGAACGGCACGTGCACGTACAACGACAACGGGCGTTGGGCCTTGCGGCTGTCGCGCAGGGCATGAAACAGGTCGAAGGTGCCGACCTGGCTGTTGAATTGCACGGCGGTCGGGTACGAGGTGTAGCGTGGTCCCGCCAGGTCATAGCGGCGGATCAGATCGGTGTCCCAACGAATGGCGTCGAGCATCATGCGGGCATTCCCCGGATAGGCTGGCAATGTCAGCCACTTTATGCGAGGGCGGGGTGGGGCATCTTGATTTGCATCAAGGGTGGTTGTTGGCATTGATGGGTTTTTGTGGCGAGGGAGCTTGCTCCCGCTGGACTGCGCAGCAGGCCCATCTCTTTTGGGGCGCCTCGCGCCCCAACGGGAGCAAGCTCCCTCGCCACAATGTCAGTGCCCCATGAGCCAATGCTGATGCGGCCCCGGCAAGGTCCAGATGCCGAACAACATCACCAGCAATCCGCCCGCCATCCGCACACTGCGTTTGCGCAACACTGCGGTGACGCGCTCGGCGGCAAGGCCTGTCGCCAGCAGCACTGGCCAGGTGCCGAGCCCGAACGCGAGCATCAACAATGCGCTGTCCAGCGCGTTGCCCTGGCTGGCCGACCATAGCAAGGTGCTGTAAACCAGACCACACGGCAGCCAGCCCCAGAGCGCGCCCAACAGCAGCGCACGGGGAACGCTCGACACCGGCAGCAACCGGTTGGCGACTGGCTGGATATGCCGCCACAGGCCGCGACCGAGGCTTTCGATACGGGTCAGGCCGCTCCACCAGCCGGCCAGGTACAGGCCCATGGCAATCAGCAGCAATCCGGCGAGGATGCGCAGGAACATCGCCGCCGGGCTGCTGGCCACGGCCCATCCGGCCAGGCCGATCAGCAGTCCGGCGCAGGCATAGCTCAGAATCCGGCCCAGGTTGTAGGCCAGCAGCAGGCGAAAGCGGCGGCTGCGTTGTTCCTTGGGAATCGCCAGGGTCAGCGCGCCCATCAAGCCGCCGCACATGCCCAGGCAATGGCCGCCGCCGAGCAAGCCGAGGATCACCGCAGACACCAGCAGTGGCGCCAATTCAAGCATGGGGCGGGGCCTTGTCTTGCGGCTTGGCCGGTTGGCCGCTGGCCTCATCGACGGCAGCGGTGTGGTTCGGGTCCTGGTCGTCGAACAGGATGCTGTGGGCCGGGCCGTCGAGGTCGTCGTACTGACCGCTGTCCACCGCCCAGAAGAAGATATAGACGGCGATGGCCACGATCAGCAGCGCAGCGGGAATCATCACGTAAAGAGCTGGCATCTGGACTCCATGCCCGCACGGCTCAGGCCGGCAGCGGGCGGGTTTCTGGCGTGGCGCAGAGGGCGGGCGCGCTCGGCATGCGAGTCAGGCGCAGCGCGTTCAACACCACGGTCAACGAACTGATCGACATGCCCACCGCCGCCCAGACCGGAGTGATCCAGCCGAGGGCGGCGAAGGGCAACATGAGGCCATTGTACAACCCGGCCCACAGAAGGTTCTCGATAATGACCCGTCGGGTGCGCCGCGCCAGGCTGAAGGCTTGCACCAGCGCGTCGAGGCGGTTGGACAGCAGCACGGCATCGGCACTGGTTTTCGCCAGATCGGTGGCCGAGCCCATGGCGACGCTGATATCCGCAGCCGCCAGTACCGGCACGTCATTGACCCCGTCCCCCAGCATCAACACCTTGCGACCTTCTTTGTGCAGCTGTTGCAGGACCAGCAGTTTATCGTCCGGACGCAAGCCGCCACGGGCTTCATCGATGCCCAGTTCCGCCGCCACGCTGGCGACCATCGGCGAGCTATCGCCGGACAACAACAGCGTGCGCCAGCCCCGCGCCTTGCACGCGGCCAACAGCGCGGGCGCATCGGTTCGCAAGCGATCATCGAGGACGAACCAGGCCAGCGGTCCCTGGTTGTCGCCAAGCAGCAGCCATTGGCCGGCTTCTTCGGGCATCGACGGCACCACGGCGCCGCTGAGTTCGCAGACGAAACGCGGTTGGCCAATGCGCAGGCGTCGCCCATCAACCAGGCCCTCCAGGCCAAGGCCCGGTGTGCTGAGGACTTCTTCGGCAGCCATCGGCGCACGACCGAAAGCGCGGGCGATCGGGTGTTCGGAGCGGTTTTCCAGGGCGGCGGCGAGGCCCAGGCATTGATCGCTGTCGAGCGCGCCGAGGGGGCGGATTGAGCGCAGCGCCAGGCGACCTTCGGTGAGAGTGCCGGTCTTGTCGAAAATCACCGTGTCGATCTGGTTCAGGCCTTCCAGGACATGGCCGCGGGTCAACAACAGGCCAAGTTTGTGCAGGGTGCCGGTGGCCGCAGTGAGGGCGGTCGGCGTCGCCAGCGACAAGGCGCACGGGCAGGTCGCCACCAGCATCGCCAGCACGATCCAGAATGCCCGCGATGAGTCCAGTTCCCACCACAACAGGCCAATGGCCGCAGCAGCAATCAGCGACAACAGCAGGAACCATTGCGCGGCGCGGTCGGCGATTTCCGCCAGGCGCGGCTTTTCAGCCTGGGCACGATCGAGCAGGCGAACGATGGCCGAGAGGCGAGTGTCCTGGCCCAGGGCCTGGACCTCGACGGTCAGTGCGCCTTCGACGTTCATTGTGCCGGCGGTGACCGCGTCGCCGAGGGTGCGGGGTTGCGGCAGGTATTCGCCGGTCAGCAGCGACTCGTCGACACTCGACTGGCCGTCGAGGATCTTGCCGTCAGCCGGGAGAATGGCGCCCGGATGAACCAGAACCTGATCGCCGACACGCAGTTCACTGAGCAGAATGCGTTCGCTCTGGCCATCGGCAGTCAATCGCAGGCACGAGGCGGGCAACAGATTCACCAGCTGCGCGGTAGCGGCGGCAGTGCGCTCGCGGGCGCGGCGTTCCAGATAACGCCCTGCCAGCAGGAACAGGGCAAACATGCCGACGGCATCGAAATACAGTTCGCCGACCCCGGTGATCGACGTCCAGATCCCGGCGACGTAGGCACTGCCAATGGCCAGTGACACGGAAACGTCCATGGTCAGGTGGCGGGTGCGCAGATCGCGCATGGCGCCTTTGAAGAACGGCGCGCAGCTGTAGAACACAATCGGGGTGGTGAGGAACAGCGCGACCCAGCGCAGGATGGTGTGCAGTTCAGGGCTGAGGTCGATGTTGAATTCAGGCCAGGTGGCCATGGTTGCCATCATCGCCTGGAACCACAGCAACCCGGCCACGCCGAGCTGGCGCAGGGCCAGGCGGTTTTCGCTGGCCAGTTGTTCGCTGGCGCGGTCGGCCTGGTACGGGTGTGCGGCGTAACCGATGTGGCGCAGCTCGCTGAGGACCTGGCTCAGCGGCAATTGCCCATCGGCCCAGCGTACGTGCAGGCGATGGTTGGACAGGTTCAGGCGCGCTTCGACTACGGCAGGCAAAGTGCGCAGGTGTTTTTCGATCAGCCAGCCGCAAGCCGCGCAGCTGATGCCTTCCATCAACAGTGTGGTTTCGGCGAGTTCGCCTTCGTGGCGAACGAAGGGTTGCTGCACATCGGCGCGGTCGTACAGCGCCAGTTCATCCACCAATTGCACCGGCAGCGCTTCGGGGTTGGCCGAGGCTTCGCTGCGGTGCTGGTAATAGCTTTCCAGACCGCCGGCGACAATGGCCTCAGCCACGGCCTGGCAACCCGGGCAGCAGAATTCGCGGGGTTGCCCGAGGACCGCAGCGGTGAAGCGGCTGCCGGCCGGGACGGGCAGGGCGCAGTGGTAGCAGGGGAGTGGGGTGGTCATTTCTGTAGCCATGAAAGCCTTTGTGGCGAGGGAGCTTGTCGGATCGCCGCATCGTCCCGCTCGGCTGCGAAGCAGTCGTAGTGCTGCGGACTCGCTGTACCTGAAAGAACTGAGTTGCAGATTTTAGGGGTGCTGCGCACCCCAGCGGGAGCAAGCTCCCTCGCCACATTCGATGGCATTTTTACTTCTTCAGGTCTTCGGCACCTTGCAGTGGTTCGTCACCCAGCAGCAGGTCCTTGTCATGGCTGACCATTTCTTCTTCGAACATGCGCCAGATGTGCTCGTCCTGAGTGCCAAGCAACTCGACAAAGCGCCGGCCTTCGATCTTGTCGCTCAACTGGCCGATGTAGCGGCCCTGTTCGGTTTCGCTGCGGGTCAGGGTGATCTTGCGATCCTTTTCCGGCTGGGTCGGCGAGATCAGGTTCAGCTCCAGGGTCCCGGGCTGGCTGTCGCCGCTCAGGCGCAGGTCAACCTCGCCAGTCATGCCATCGAGATGAACGCTGGCGCGCATTTTCAGGGTCTGGGCCAGAAGCTCACGGTCGAGGGAGCGGTTGATGCCTTTGCCGGCCTCGTAATAGTTGTCGTTGACCAGGTTGTCCGGGTTCTTCACCGCGATGGTCACCATGGACAAGGTCAGGGTCACCGAGCAGGCCAGGATCCCGATGATGATCCACGGCCAGAGGTGCTTGTACCAGGGACTTGCGGCAGTTGCTGCGGGCATGTTCAGTTCTCTCAACGATTCTGTGGGCCGATGAACCGGCTCTTGGCTTCAATATGGACGCTGTCGTCATCGGCGTCCTTGAGGATGAATTTCACCTCGTTGGTGCTCGACGGCAGTTTTTCCGGCGCGACGGACAGCTCGGCAGGCTGGCTGACGATCTCGCCGGCCGCGACCTTGATCTCGCGTCGGCCCTGCAATTTGAGATCCGGCAGGCCGGAGGCGTCGAGCAAGTAGGTATGGTCGCGCTGGTCCTTGTTCATGATTTTCAGGCTGTAGACGTTTTCGATCCGGCCTTCGGCGTTCTCGCGGTACAGCACGCGGTCCTTGCTGACATCGAAGCCCACCAGCGCACGCATGAAGAATGCAGTCACCAGCAAGCTGATCATCGCCAGCAGCACAATGGCATAGCCAATCAGGCGCGGACGCAGTTTATGGGTTTTCTGCCCGGACAGGTTGTGCTCGGTGGTGTAGCTGATCAGCCCGCGCGGGTATTCCATCTTGTCCATGATGGCGTCGCAGGCATCGATGCAGGCGGCGCAACCGATGCATTCGATTTGCAGGCCGTCGCGGATGTCGATGCCGGTCGGGCAGACCTGGACGCACATGGTGCAATCGATGCAGTCGCCCAGGCCCTGAGCCTTGTAGTCGATGCCTTTTTTACGCGGGCCACGGCCTTCGCCACGGCGCGGGTCGTAGGAAACGATCAGGGTGTCCTTGTCGAACATCACGCTCTGGAAGCGCGCGTACGGGCACATGTAGATGCACACCTGTTCACGCAGCCAGCCGGCATTGCCGTAAGTGGCGAGGGTGAAGAAGCCGACCCAGAAGTACGACCAGCCATCCGCCTGGCCGGTGAAGAAGTCGAACACCAGTTCGCGGATCGGCGAGAAGTAGCCGACGAAAGTCATGCCGGTGACGAAGCCGATCAACAGCCACATGGTGTGCTTGCTGAGTTTGCGCAGGAACTTGTTGGCGCTCATTGGCGCCTTGTCGAGCTTGATGCGTTGGTTGCGGTCACCTTCGGTGACTTTTTCGCACCACATGAAGATCCAGGTCCAGACGCTTTGCGGGCAGGTATAGCCGCACCAGACCCGTCCGGCGTACACCGTGATGAAGAACAGGCCGAACGCGGCGATGATCAACATGCCGGACAGCAGAATGAAATCCTGGGGCCAGAAGGTGGCGCCGAAAATGAAGAACTTGCGCTCCGGCACGTTCCACCACACGGCCTGATGACCGCCCCAGTTCAGCCACACCGTGCCGAAATACAGCAGGAACAACAGGGCTCCGCCGGTCATCCGCAGATTGCGAAACAGGCCGGTGAAGGCGCGGGTGTAGATTTTTTCCCTGGAGGCGTAGAGGTCGACGCTGTTGTTTGCGTTCTTGGCGGGTGGAGTGACGTCGTGTACCGGAATCTGGTTGCTCATCATTGCATCCCACGGCAGTGGAAAAGTGCCTCGGTCAGTACGTGCCGACCGCGGTCAAAAAGGGGTGTTGCAGTGGCGCAATGATACGCCTGTCGCTCTAGCCTGCGGGTGCGACCTTTGGTCACGTTTGGCAAAATCATTTGATGGTGTAATGACTTGAATCAATTGACTTGGAAATTATGGACGACTTTTCGGTGTGAGGCGTTCAATCCTGTTTTCTTTCATGATCGCTCTTTGCGATGGAGCGCCTGAAGATAGACGCCTGGCCTTAAACAAAACGGCCCCGCCAATTCACATTGGCGGGGCCGTTTTTTGTTGCTTCAAGCGTTTGCCTTACTGGGCGTCCGCTGCCTTCTCACCGTGAGACAGGCTGTAGACGTAAGCGGCCAGCAGGTGAACCTTGTCGTTGCCTTGCAGCTGTTCTTGCGCAGGCATCTGGCCCTGACGGCCATAACGGATGGTCTGCTGCAGTTGAGCGAAGCTCGAACCGTAGATGAACGCTGCCGGGTGAGTCAGGTCAGGCGCGCCCATCGCTGGGGTGCCTTTGCCTTCCGGACCGTGGCACGCCACGCAGTTGGTGGCGAACAGTTTCTGCCCGGCAACCGGGTCGGCCTTGGTGCCTTCCGGCAGCTTGCGGCCATCGAGGTTGGTCAGGACAAACGCGGCCACGTCGGCCACGCCTTGCTCGCCAATCACTTCAGCCCACGCAGGCATCACTGCATGACGGCCGCCCATGATGGTGGTCTTGATGGTTGCCGGCTCGCCGCCCCAGCGCCAGTCGGCGTCGGTCAGGTTAGGGAAGCCGTAGGCGCCCTTGGCGTCGGAACCATGGCAAACCGAGCAGTTGGAGGCGAACAGGCGGCCACCCATCTTCAGGGCTTGCGGGTCCTTGGCCACTTCTTCAATTGGCATGGCCGCGAATTTGGCGAAGATCGGACCGAACTTGGCGTCCGACTTGGCCATTTCCTTTTCCCACTCGTGAACGCCGGTCCAGCCGGTCTGGCCGTTGGCGAACGGGGTCTGCTTCTCGTTGTCGAGGTAGCCGTAACCCGGCAGCAGGCCTTTCCAGTTACCCAGGCCCGGATACAGCGCCAGGTAGCCCAGTGCGAAGATGATGGTGCCCACGAACAGCATGAACCACCATTTCGGCAGCGGGTTGTCGTACTCTTCGATGCCATCGAAGGAGTGTCCGACGGTCTCGTCTGTCTGTTCGCTGCGCTGGCCCTTGCGGGTCGACAGCAGCAGCCAGGTCAGGGCGAAGATCGTACCGAGACTGAGGACTGTGACGTACAGACTCCAGAATGTAGTCATTCTTTGTTACTCCTAGAAGCTTGCTCGACGTGCTTGATGGCTTCGGGATCATCCGCGAAAGGCAGCAAGGTCGCGTCTTCAAACTCCGACTTGCGCTTGGGGCTGAACACCCACAGTGCCAGTCCGATGAAGGCCACCATCACGACAACGGTGCCCAGGCCACGAATCATCCCGATATCCATCCAGATCACCGTTTGCTTTTGATGATGGTGCCCAGGCCTTGCAGATAGGCCACCAGCGCGTCCATTTCGGTTTTGCCCTTCACAGCATCCTTGGCGCCGGCGATGTCTTCGTCGGTGTAAGGGACGCCGAGCGTGCGCAAGACTTCCATTTTCTTGGCGGTGTCTTTGCCGTCGAGCTTGTTTTCCACGAGGAACGGGTAGGCCGGCATTTTCGACTCGGGCACCACGTTGCGCGGGTTGTACAAGTGCGCACGCTGCCAGTCATCGGAGTAACGACCGCCGACGCGGGCCAGGTCCGGACCGGTACGCTTGGAACCCCACAGGAACGGGTGGTCCCAGACGCTTTCACCGGCAACCGAGTAGTGGCCGTAGCGTTCGGTTTCGGCACGGAACGGACGGATCATCTGCGAGTGGCAGCCGACACAACCGTTGGCGATATAAACGTCCCGGCCTTCCAGTTCAAGGGCGGTGCGGGGCTTCATGCCCTCGACCGGCTTGTTGGTGACATCCTGGAAAAACAGCGGAACGATCTGGGTCAGGCCGCCGATGCTGACGGCGATGACCATGAAGAAGGCCAGCAGGCCAATATTCTTCTCGACTGCTTCATGCTTCATCAGTGAGCTCCAACTACGGCAATCTTGGCGGCGGCTTCGGCATCAGCCGGGTTCGAGGCGCGTACGGTACGGAATACGTTGTAGGCCATGAACAACATGCCGGTGGCGAAGAACGCACCGCCCAGGGCGCGAACGATGAAACCAGGGTGGCTGGCTTGCAGCGCTTCGACGAACGAGTAGGTGAGGGTGCCGTCGTCGTTGATTGCACGCCACATCAGGCCCTGGGTGATGCCGTTGACCCACATCGAGGCGATGTAGAGCACGGTACCGATGGTCGCGAGCCAGAAGTGGGTGTTGATCAGGCCGGTGCTGTGCATCTGCGCACGACCGAACAGTTTCGGGATCATGTGGTAGATGGCGCCGATCGAGATCATCGCAACCCAGCCCAGGGCGCCGGCGTGTACGTGGCCGATGGTCCAGTCGGTGTAGTGCGACAGCGAGTTGACGGTCTTGATGGCCATCATCGGGCCTTCGAAGGTCGACATGCCGTAGAACGCCAGGGAGACGACCAGGAAGCGCAGGATCGGGTCGGTGCGCAGCTTATGCCAGGCGCCCGACAGGGTCATCATGCCGTTGATCATGCCGCCCCAGCTTGGCGCCAGCAGGATGATCGACATCGCCATGCCCAGGGACTGAGCCCAGTCCGGCAGTGCGGTGTAGTGCAGGTGGTGCGGGCCGGCCCAGATGTACAGGGTGATCAGTGCCCAGAAGTGCACGATCGACAGGCGATAGGAGTAGATCGGGCGTTCGGCCTGTTTCGGCACGAAGTAGTACATCATCCCCAGGAAACCGGTGGTCAGGAAGAAGCCCACGGCGTTGTGGCCGTACCACCACTGAATCATCGCGTCCGTCGCACCCGAGTAGGCCGAGTAGGACTTGAACAGGCTGACCGGCAGCGACATGTGGTTGACGATGTGCAGCATCGCGGTCACGACGATGAACGCGCCGTAGAACCAGTTACCCACATAGATGTGCTTGGTCTTGCGCTTGACGATGGTGCCGAAGAACACCAGGCCGTAGGTGACCCAGACAATGGCCAGCAGAATAGCCAGGGGCCATTCCAGTTCCGCGTATTCCTTGGTGGTGGTGAAACCCATTGGCAAGGTAATGATCGCGCCGACGATCACCGCTTGCCATCCCCAGAAGGTGAAGGCGGCGAGGCTGTCGGAAATCAGTCGCGTTTGGCAGGTTCGCTGCACGACGTAATAAGAAGTGGCAAACAGTGCACATCCACCGAAGGCGAAAATCACCAGGTTGGTGTGCAACGGGCGCAGGCGTCCAAAGCTCGTCCATGGCAGACCGAAGTTCAACTCCGGCCAGACCAGTTGCGAGGCAATGAAGACACCGAGCCCCATGCCAAGGATCCCCCAGACCACCGTCATGATGGCGAACTGGCGGACTACCTTATAGTTATAAGCAGTCGGACTGATTGCTGTGCTCATTCTAAGGTTCCACGGTTTGGGTGTTTTATTAGGATTAAAAATCGGCCGCAAGTATGGAGAAAGCAAGGGGTCATTGCAACGCGCCATGACCTGGGTCAATGCTTTCAAAAGCTGATTCTGCGGCCTTTCCATGCGCCGCGTAAGGACAAATTTGCCCGCGGGCAAAACATCCCGG
Organism: Pseudomonas sp. GL_091; assembly: GCF_057837725.1. Taxonomy (NCBI): domain Bacteria; kingdom Pseudomonadati; phylum Pseudomonadota; class Gammaproteobacteria; order Pseudomonadales; family Pseudomonadaceae; genus Pseudomonas; species Pseudomonas sp. GL_091. The sequence goes on from NZ_CM174451.1 coordinate 2,043,668, forward strand.
CGGACTGATCAGGCGAGGGGGTCAGGTCGGATGTAACGGGGTGTGTTCAAACGCAACGTTTGGCTGACCGAAGGCAATTGGTGCGACAGCCGGTATCTACCAGCCTTTGCGGCCTGTCATCGGGCAGATTCGTCGAACACATCGTTCAGGGTCGACCTGGAACCGGCACCGGCCAGTCCGCATCGGGGGAAGCTTAGACCCGAATCCGGTGATCCGAAAGGAAGAGTCAAAGAGGGTGCGACAATGCGTCGCAAAGAGGCAGCGGCAAGCTTCAAGCTGCAAGCTTCAAGAGAAATCCCGTTGCTTGCAGCTCTGGCTTTTGACTTTACTTGCCGCTTGTAGCTTGAAGCTTGCCGCTCAACTGCTCATCACCTCTGGAAAGGCTGTACACGTATGCCGCGAGCAGCTGCACCTTATCGTTGCCGAGCAGTTCGTTCTGCGCCGGCATATGGCCCTGACGGCCATGCCGAATCGTCTGTTCAAGTTGTGTCAGGCTCGTCCCGTAGATGAAGCCGGCCGGGTGCGTCAGGTTCGGCGCGCCCATGGCTTCAGTGCCCTGGCCGTTTGCCCCATGACAGGCGACGCAGGTGGTGCTGAACGCTTGCTGTCCGGCCTGCAGGTCGGCTTTGCTGTCGGCAGGCAATGGCAGCTTGGCCAGGCCATGGCGCACATACGCGGCGACGTTCTTCACACCGTCTTCCCCCAGGACTTCACCCCAGGCCGGCATCATCGCCATCCGGCCACCCATGATGGTGGTCTTGATGGTTTCTGCGTTGCCGCCCCAGCGCCAGTCGCTGTCGGTCAGATTGGGGAAGCCATATGCACCCTTGGCATCCGAGCCGTGGCACACCGAGCAGTTGGAGGCAAACAGGCGGCCGCCCATTTTCAGTGCCTGCGGGTCCTTGGCCACTTCTTCCACGGGCATCGCCGCGAACTTGGCGAAGATCGGCCCGAACTTCGTGTCAGCCTTGGCCATCTCCTTTTCCCATTCGTGCACGCCGGTCCAGCCGTTTTCGTAGCCGGGGAGGACGCCTTTCCAGTTGCCCAGGCCCGGATAAAGGATCAGATAACCGACGGCGAATACCAGGGTGCCGGCGAACAGCATGAACCACCATTGCGGCAACGGGTTGTCGTACTCCTCGATGCCGTCGAAGCTGTGGCCCATGGTCTGGTCGACGCTGCCCTTGGTTTCACCCTTGCGGGTGCCGATCAGCAGCCAGGTCAGGCCAATCAGGCTGCCGATGGTCAGTACGCAGATCCACGTACTCCAGAAGGTGGTCATGGCCGGGTACTCCTTGTTGCTGATTCTTCTGTGATGTCGGGTTGTGGCTCGTCAGCGAACGGCAGCAGGCGCGCTTCGGCGAATTCCGGGCCGCGCTTGCTGTTGAAAACCCACAGGGTCAGGCCGACAAAGGCGACGAATACGACGACGGTGCCAAGGCCGCGGATCATTCCAGTGCTCATTTCGCTCTCTATAAAAGACATGGGCATGGCTCACCTCTTGCTCTTGATGGCAGTGCCGAGCACTTGCAGGTAGGCGACCAGTGCATCCATCTCGCTCTTGCCCTTGAGGGAAGCGACGGCGCCGGTGATGTCCTCGTCGGTGTACGGCACGCCCAGGGTGCGCATGGCCTTGATCTTGGTTTCGGTATGACTGCTGTCGAGCTGGTTGGCCACCAGCCACGGGTAGGCGGGCATTTTCGACTCCGGCACGACGTTGCGCGGGTTGTACAAGTGCGCGCGGTGCCAGTCATCCGAGTAACGCGCGCCAACCCGCGCCAGGTCCGGCCCGGTGCGTTTCGAACCCCACAGGAACGGGTGGTCCCAGACGCTTTCGCCTGCCACCGAGTAGTGCCCGTAGCGTTCGGTCTCGGCGCGGAACGGGCGGATCATCTGCGAATGACAGCCGACGCAGCCTTCGCGGATATAGATGTCGCGACCTTCCAGTTGCAGCGCGGTGTAGGGCTTCATGCCTTCCACCGGTTTGTTGGTCACGTCCTGGAAGAACAGCGGGACGATCTGGGTCAGGCCGCCGATGCTCACGGCCAGGATCATCAGCAGCAGCAACAGGCCGACGTTTTTCTCGATAGTTTCGTGTTTCATGGCGGACTCCTCAGGCCATCTGCGCGGCAGCGGCGACTTCGGCAGGCTGCGAGGCCCGCACGGTGCGCCAGGTGTTGTAGGCCATCAGGAACATGCCACTGAGGAAGATCGCACCACCCACCAGCCGCACGACGAAGCCAGGGTGGCTGGCCACCAGGGTTTCGACGAAGGAGTAAGTCAGCGTGCCGTCCTCGTTCACTGCACGCCACATCAGGCCCTGGGCGATGCCGTTGACCCACATCGAGGCGATGTACAGAACGGTGCCGATGGTGGCGAGCCAGAAGTGCGCGTTGATCAGGCCGATGCTGTGCATCTGCTCGCGGCCGAAGACTTTCGGGATCATGTGGTACAGCGCGCCGATGGAAATCATCGCCACCCAGCCCAACGCACCTGCGTGTACGTGGCCGATGGTCCAGTCGGTGTAGTGGGACAGGGCGTTGACCGTCTTGATCGCCATCATCGGCCCTTCGAAGGTCGACATGCCGTAGAACGCCAGCGACACCACGAGAAAGCGCAGGACCGGGTCGCTGCGCAACTTATGCCAGGCCCCCGACAGGGTCATCATGCCGTTGATCATCCCGCCCCAGCTCGGCGCCAGCAGGATCAGCGACATCACCATGCCCAACGACTGCGCCCAGTCCGGCAGCGCGGTGTAGTGCAAGTGGTGCGGACCGGCCCAGATGTACAGGGTGATCAGCGCCCAGAAGTGCACGATCGACAGGCGATAGGAGTAAACCGGGCGCTCGGCCTGTTTCGGCACGAAGTAATACATCATGCCGAGGAAACCGGCGGTGAGGAAAAAGCCGACGGCGTTGTGTCCGTACCACCATTGCACCATCGCATCGGTGGCGCCGGAGTACAGAGAGTAGGACTTGGTGAAGCTGACCGGCAATTCCATGTTGTTGACGATGTGCAGGATCGCCACGGTGATGATGAACGCACCGAAGAACCAGTTGCCGACATAAATGTGCTTGGTCTTGCGCTGCATGATCGTGCCGAAGAACACGATGGCGTAGGCGACCCAGACGATGGTGATCAGGATGTCGATCGGCCATTCCAGCTCGGCGTATTCCTTGGAACTGGTGTAGCCCAGCGGCAGGCTGATGGCTGCCAGCAGGATCACAAGCTGCCAGCCCCAGAAACAGAACGCGGCAACTGCGGGAGCAAATAAGCGTGTTTGGCACGTCCGTTGTACGGAGTACAACGAACTGGCGAACAAGGCGCAGCCGCCAAAGGCGAAGATCACCGCGTTGGTGTGCAGCGGGCGCAAGCGGCCGAAGCTGGTCCACGGCAAATTGAAGTTGAGTTCGGGCCAGACCAACTGGGCAGCGAGAAAAACCCCGAGCCCCATGCCGACGATGCCCCACACCACCGTCATAATGGCGAATTGGCGGACCACCTTGTAGTTGTAGGCGGTACTGATAGAAGTGTTCATGGTTCCCCATCCACGGTTCAGCCGAAGTGAGCGCACTCGCGCAAGGCAGCGCACCCTTCGGCCGGAGTTATAGGCAGACTAAAAGCGAGGCAAGCATGGACAAAGGGCACAAGGCCGGTATTGACGGGGATCAATGGGCGCAGTGCGTGCGGGATCATGGTTGGTTGTGGAATGCCGCGACTGGCAAGGCTGCGGCGACGCTGATCCTCGCCCATGGCGCCGGCGCACCGATGGACAGTGACTGGATGAACGACATGGCTGCACGCCTCGCCGCGCAAGGCGTCAACGTGTTGCGCTTCGAGTTTCCCTATATGGCACAGCGGCGCCTCGATGGCGGCAAACGCCCGCCGAACCCGGCACCGAAACTGCTGGAATGCTGGCGTGAGGTGTATGCCCAGGTGCGACGCCATGTCACTGGGCCGCTGGCCATTGGTGGCAAGTCCATGGGCGGGCGGATGGCCAGTTTGCTCGCGGATGAATTGGGTGCGCATGCGCTGGTGTGCCTGGGGTATCCGTTTTATGCGGTAGGCAAACCGGAGAAGCCAAGGGTTGAGCATTTGGCCGGGCTGAAGACGCGAACCTTGATCGTGCAAGGTGAGCGCGATGCGTTGGGCAATCGCGAGGCGGTCGAGGGTTATGCGCTATCGCCGGGTATCGAGGTGTTCTGGCTGGTGGCGGGGGATCATGACTTGAAGCCGTTGAAGGCTTCAGGGTTTAGTCATGAGCAGCATGTGGCGGCAGCGGCGCAGAAGGTGGCTTCATTTCTTCAGTGAATTCTTCATTGCCTTTCATGGCCTCATCGCGAGCAGGCTCGCTCCTACATTGGATCTACGGTGGGCACAGATTTTTGTGTCGACAACGATCAACTGTAGGAGTGAGCCTGCTTGCGATGAGGCACTCCTGGGCAACATCACTTTCACAGGCTCAATAAAAAACCCGGAAGCTCTCACTGTCCGGGTTTTTGTCATTCCCGCCTCTATCAGCGGTTAAACCGCTCCACCAACGAATACTGGGTATTGGCAGTCTTGGTCAGCTCTTCACTCAGCAACGCCGAGTTCTGCGCCTGTTCCGCGGTCTGGTCCGCCAACTCAGAAATGTTGCTGATGTTGCGGCTGATTTCTTCGGCCACGGCGCTTTGCTCTTCGGTTGCGGCGGCGATCTGGGTGGTCATGTCGGTGATGTTGGCCACCGCTTCGCTGATCCCCACCAGTGCCTGGTCCGCTTCCAGTACCCGCGCCACGCCTTCTTCCGCCTGGCGATGCCCGGCTTCCATGGTTTGCACCGCGGTGCCGGCGGTTTGTTGCAGTTTGGCGATCAGCGCGTGAATCTGCCCGGTGGACTCGCTGGTGCGTTGCGCCAGTTGACGGACTTCGTCGGCCACCACCGCAAAACCACGACCCATCTCGCCAGCACGGGCCGCTTCGATGGCAGCGTTCAGGGCCAGCAGGTTGGTCTGGTCGGCGATGCCTTTGATCACGTCGACCACGCCACCGATTTCGTTGCTGTCCTTGGCCAGTTGGGTCACGGTCACGCCGGTTTCACCGACGACTACCGACAGGCGCTGGATGGCTTCGCGGGTTTCCCCGGCGATGTCACGACCACGACCGGTCAGGCGATTGGCTTCCTGGGTGGCATCGGCGGTGCGTTGCACGTGGCTGGCGACTTCCTGGGTGGTAGCGGCCATCTGGTTGACCGCGGTGGCCACCTGCTCGGTCTCGACCCGCTGACGTTCCAGGCCGCTGGAGCTGTTGTGCGCCAGGGCATCGGACTGTCTGGCCTGATCGGTCAGGTGTTCGGCTGTGTCCTGCAGACGCGTCAGGCAGGTTTTCAGGCGTGCTTCCTGACTGAGGATGGACATTTCCAGACGCGCCTGGGCGCCGCGACTGTCGGTGTACATCTGTGCGATCAACGGATCGGAGGTGGTCTGCTCGGCCAGGCGCAGCAAACGCTTGAGGCCACGCTGTTGCCACTGGAGGCCCATCAGGCCCAGCGGCACCGAAAGACCCGCAGCCAGGGCAAACCCCCAATGGGAGTTCAGGGAGGCACCGATCATGAAGCTCAATTGGCTGACCAGGATGAACGGCAGCCAGTCCTGCAGGATCGGCAACCATTTATCCGAGGAGGGAATGGCCGACTTGCCCTGGTTGATGCGTTGGTAGAGCGCTTCGGCGCGGCGGATCTGTTCGGCGCTGGGCTTGACCCGCACCGACTCGTAACCGATCACCTGATTGCCTTCGAAGATCGGTATCACATAGGCGTTCACCCAGTAATGATCACCGGTCTTGCAGCGATTCTTGACAATGCCCATCCATGGCAAGCCTTGTTTCAGCGTGCCCCACATGTGGGCGAACACCGCGGCCGGGACGTCGGGGTGACGGACCAGGTTGTGCGGCGCACGGATCAGCTCCTCTCGGGAATACCCGCTGATCTCGACGAAAGCGTCGTTACAGTAGGTGATCATGCCCTTGGCATCGGTGGTGGAAATCAACCGTTGCTGAGCCGGGAAGGTCCGCTCGCGTTGTGTAATAGGCTGGTTGTTACGCATGGCTTTTTTAATCCGCAAGGCTTTCAAGTGCTGTATCGGCAAGGCCGGCGGATTGTTGAGATTATTTTTCGATAGTCAGCGATGCGTCGCAAAATGACCCTTGCGTCAGCCGGCGAGCATCGGATAGGTGAACAGGCCGAAGTGCAGCAGGTTCAAGCCAAAGTGGCTTGCAATGGCGGCGCCCAGCCCGCCGAATCGGTAGGCCAGGCCATAACCGACCCCGGCCAGCGTTGCCAGCAATACCCACTGCCATCCCGCGCCAACATGGGCCAGGCCGAAGATCAATGATGCCAGCAGCAGGGCGAGGTGTTCACCGTAAGGCCGGTCTTTCAGGTACCGGCTCAGGCCGCCCTGGATGTAGCCACGGAACAGCGCTTCTTCGACCAGCGTCACCAGCAGCAGATTGTTCAGTAACCACAGCCAGGCTTGATCCGGCCATTTCGGCGCCCAGGCGATTACGCCCAGCAACAACGCGCCACCCAACGCCAGCACGGCGCTCAAGGTCAATGCCAGTGCGGTGGCATACAGCGATAGCCGAAGCGAACGGCGGCCGACAATCCACGGACAAACCAGTAACAGCCAGAAGCCGATCAGCGGTTTGTCCAGATTCAGGTGCATGGCGAATGACACGGCATTATCGGTAAAACGTTGGGGATCGATACCGCGACCGTTGTAGAAACCGGGTAGCCAATGCGTCGCCAGGGCCAGAGCCAGGACGATGAACAGTCCGTGGCCGAGGTAGCGGACAAAAGGGATCTCGCGCTGGCGAACCGCTGCGCCAGCGACCAGCAACAAGAACACCGAGATTGCCGAGAGCCAGCCGAGATGGCCGTAGGTCAGCGCCAGACCGTAGCCGAAGGAAAGCAGGGCCAGAAGCATCCATGGCAGGGCAATCATTTGAAGTCCTTAGAGATGTAGAGCTTTTGTGGCGAGGGCTGCGATTATAAGCAGAGCTCAAACAAAAACACCGCCCGAAGGCGGTGTTTGTGTCAGTCGTCCGTTACGAAGCGATCAACTGCCGCAACACGTAATGCAGAATCCCCCCCGACTTGAAGTACTCAACCTCATTGAGCGTATCGATGCGGCACAACACCTCGACTTTTTCGCTGCTGCCGTCTTCGCGAGTGATGACCAGCGTCAGGTTCATCCGTGGCGTCAACTCGACGCCGGTCAAGCCGAGGATGTCCAGGGTTTCACTGCCGTTGAGCTTCAGGCTCTTGCGGTTCTGATCCAGCTTGAACTGCAGCGGCAGCACGCCCATGCCCACCAGGTTGGAGCGGTGAATCCGTTCGAAGCTTTCGGCGATGACCGCTTTCACCCCCAGCAGATTGGTGCCTTTGGCCGCCCAGTCGCGACTCGAACCGGTGCCGTATTCCTGGCCGGCGAACACCACCAGCGGCGTGCCTGAAGCCTGATAACGCATGGCGGCGTCGTAGATCGGCATTTTCTCGCCGGTGGGAATGTAGCGGGTGTTGCCGCCTTCTTCGCCGCCGAGCATTTCGTTGCGTATGCGGATGTTGGCGAAGGTGCCGCGCATCATCACTTCATGGTTGCCACGCCGCGAGCCGTAGGAGTTGAAGTCCCGGGGCTCCACGCCTTTGTCGCGCAGGTATTGCCCTGCCGGGCTGTCGGCCTTGATGTTGCCGGCCGGGGAGATGTGGTCGGTGGTCACCGAGTCGCCGAGCAATGCGAGGATCCTGGCGCCGTTGACATCCTTGACCACTGGCGGCGGGCCGCCGATGTCGTCGAAGAACGGCGGGTGCTGGATGTAAGTCGAGTCGTCCTGCCAGACGTAGGTCGCCGCCTGCGGAACCTTGATCGCCTGCCATTGCGCGTCACCGGCAAACACTTCGGCGTATTCCTTGTGGAACATGGCGGTGCTGACCTGATTCACGGCGTCGGCAATTTCTTTGCTGCTTGGCCAAATGTCCCGCAGGTAAACCGGTTTGCCGTCCTTGTCATCGCCCAACGGCTCGCGGCTGAGGTCGGTGCGCACGGTACCCGCCAGCGCGTAGGCCACCACCAGCGGCGGGGAGGCCAGCCAGTTGGTTTTTACCAGCGGATGCACCCGGCCTTCGAAGTTGCGATTGCCCGAGAGCACGGAGGCCACGGTGAGGTCGGCTTGCTGGATGGCTTTCTCGATGGGTTCCGACAGCGGTCCCGAGTTGCCGATGCAGGTGGTGCAGCCATAGCCGACCAGGGCAAAGCCCAATTCGTCGAGGTAATGGGTCAGCCCGGCCGCCTTGTAGTAATCGGTGACCACTTTCGAGCCGGGGGCCAGCGAACTCTTCACCCAGGGTTTGCGTTTCAGGCCTTTTTCCACAGCCTTCTTCGCCACCAGCCCGGCCGCCATCATCACGCTGGGGTTGGAGGTGTTGGTGCAGGAGGTAATCGCGGCGATGACCACGGCGCCGTTTTTCAGGCGATAGGTCTGGCCTTCGTAATCGTAATCCACTTCGCCGGCCATATCGGCATTGCCGACGGCAACACCGCCACCGCCTTCGCTTTCCAGGCGGCCTTCTTCCTTGCTGGTGGGCTTGAATTGCAGGTCGGCGAAGTCGCTGAACGCTTGCGCGACGTTGGGCAGCGACACCCGGTCCTGTGGGCGTTTTGGTCCGGCGAGGCTGGCTTCGACGCTGCCCATGTCCAGCGCCAGGCTGTCGGTGAACAGCGGTTCCTGGCCGGGCAGGCGCCACAGGCCCTGGGCCTTGCTGTAGGCCTCGACCAGTTGCACCGTTTCCAGGGGCCGGCCGGACAGGCGCAGGTATTCCAGCGTGATGTCGTCCACCGGGAAGAAACCGCAGGTGGCGCCGTATTCCGGGGCCATGTTGGCGATGGTCGCGCGGTCGGCCAGCGGCAGGTCGGCCAGACCGTCGCCGTAGAATTCGACGAATTTGCCCACCACGCCTTTCTTGCGCAGCATCTGGGTCACGGTCAGCACCAGGTCGGTGGCAGTGATGCCTTCCTTGAGCTTGCCGGTGAGTTTGAAACCGATGACTTCCGGAATCAGCATCGACACCGGTTGCCCGAGCATTGCCGCTTCCGCCTCGATACCGCCGACGCCCCAGCCGAGCACGCCGAGGCCGTTGATCATGGTGGTGTGGGAATCGGTGCCCACCAAAGTGTCGGGGAAGGCGTAGGTCCGGCCGTCCTCGTCCTTGGTCCAGACCGTGCGGCCGAGGTATTCAAGATTCACCTGGTGGCAGATCCCGGTGCCCGGCGGCACCACGCTGAAGTTGTCGAAGGCACTCTGGCCCCAGCGCAGGAACGCATAGCGCTCGCCATTGCGCTGCATTTCAATGTCGACGTTCTGCTCGAAGGCGCTGCTGGTGGCGAACTTGTCGACCATCACCGAGTGGTCGATCACCAGGTCCACCGGCGACAGCGGGTTGATCCGCTGCGGATTGCCGCCGGCCTTGGCCATCGCCGCGCGCATGGCGGCCAGGTCGACGACCGCCGGTACGCCGGTGAAGTCCTGCATCAGCACCCGCGCCGGGCGGTACTGGATTTCGCGGTCGGAGCGACGCTCCTTGAGCCACGCGGCCAGTGCCTTGAGGTCGGCACCGGTGACGGTTTTTTCGTCCTCCCAGCGCAGCAGGTTTTCCAGCAGGACTTTCAACGACATCGGCAGCTTGTCCAGATCGCCCAGGCTTTTGGCGGCATCGGGCAGGCTGAAGTAGTGGTAGGTCTTGTTGCCGACTTGCAGGGTCTTGAGCGTTTTCAGGCTATCGAGGGACGGCATTGCGATCACTCCTTTGAGTCCGCACGGCTACGGACAGAGGGAACGGATAGAGGACTAAACCTAGCCCTCTTTGGTGCTTAAGGCTAATAACTGGACTCTATGGGCAAGTCCAGGGTCTGTTAACGCTTGCTGTCGAACCGCGTTGCGATGCCAAAGTGTGCGAGGCAAGGCGCGGGATGCCGCCAATGGTTGTTCCCTTGGCAAATCCCGCAACGCGGCCTCGCACACTTGGGGCTGCGTCGCGGTCGACAGCAAGCGTTAACAGACCCTGGGTTCCGAAGTCGGCTATCATGCGCGGGTTTTCGTGACAGGCTTTGCTTCAACGCAAGCCTGGGCATCGTGCAGTGGCCGAAATTCCTCGCCATTGCCCAGGAGTAAGAATGAACACCCTCTTTATGCATTGCCGGCCGGGCTTCGAAGGCGAAGTCTGTTCCGAGATCTCCGACCTCGCCGCGCGCTTGAACGTGGCCGGTTATGCCAAGGCCAAGGCGGCAACTGCCTGCGCCGAATTTGTCTGCACCGAAGAAGACGGCGCCGAGCGCCTGATGCGCGGGCAGCGTTTCGCCGAGCTGATCTTCCCGCGCCAGTGGGCCCGGGGAATTTTCATCGATCTGCCGGAAACCGACCGCATCAGCGTGATCCTCGCGCATATGGCGGACTTTCCGCTGTGCGGCAGCCTGTGGCTGGAAATGGTCGACACCAATGACGGCAAGGAACTGTCGAACTTCTGCAAGAAATTCGAAGTGCATCTGCGCAAGGCGCTGATGGCGGCCGGCAAATTGGTGGAAGATGCCCACAAGCCGCGCCTGTTGCTGACCTTCAAGAGCGGCCGCGAAGTGTTCATGGGCCTGGCGGAGTCGAACAACTCGGCGATGTGGCCGATGGGCATTCCCCGTTTGAAATTCCCCCGCGAGGCGCCGAGCCGCTCGACCCTCAAGCTGGAAGAGGCCTGGCACCACTTCATCCCGCGTGACCAGTGGGACGAGCGCCTGCACAGTGACATGACCGGCGTTGACCTGGGGGCCGCCCCCGGCGGTTGGACCTGGCAATTGGTCAACCGTGGCATGCTGGTGACCGCCATCGACAACGGCCCGATGGCCGAAAGCCTGATGGATACTGGCCTGGTGCAGCACTTGATGGCCGACGGTTTCACCTTCAAGCCCAAGCAACCGGTGGACTGGATGGTCTGCGACATCGTCGAGAAACCGGCGCGCAACGCCGCGATGCTGGAAGAGTGGATTGGCGAGGGGCATTGCCGCGAAGCGGTGGTCAACCTCAAGCTGCCGATGAAACAACGCTATGCCGAAGTGAAGCGTTTGCTCGAGCGCGTTGCCGATGGCTTCAAGGCACGGGGCATCAAGGTCGAGATTGGCTGCAAGCAGCTGTACCACGACCGCGAGGAAGTGACTTGCCATTTGCGTCGGATGGATGTGAAGAAGCCGAAATCCCGCTGATACCGACGGACCAATGTGGGAGCGGCGGTGCGGCGATCCGACTTGCTCGCGAAGGCGTCGTGTCAGTCGACGTCAACGCTGCTGACACACCGCTTTCGCGAGCAAGCCCGCTCCCACAGGTCAGTGGTAATCCCACAAGGGCGGCGTAATGCCACAGGTGACTGAACACCCGGCAATGCGCGACAATGCCGGCCAGTTTCAGGAGTGAATCATGAGTGAAATGCTTGATACGCCGGTAGACGGCACCCTCGACGCCACCGGCCTCAACTGCCCCGAGCCGGTGATGATGCTGCACCAGCACATCCGTGACCTGGTGCCCGGCGGCCTGCTCAAGGTGATCGCCACTGACCCGTCGACCCGTCGCGACATTCCCAAGTTCTGCGTGTTTCTCGACCATGAACTGGTGGCGCAGCACGAAGATGAGGGCACCTACCTCTACTGGATTCGCAAGAAGTCCGTTTAACGGTAGCCAAAAAAAGACCTGCAGAAGCAGGTCTTTTTGTTTGTGCAGTCAACCCGCCGAGCGGCTGTTACGAATTCGCCTGCGCGCACTGAGCGTCAGGCGGATCGACAGCATCAGCGCCGCGCAGCTCAAGCCGGCAATCAACCCTTCCCATAGCCCGCTCGGGCCGCTGGCCGGACCGAACCAGTCGGTCAGTCCCAGCACGTAGCCGACCGGCAGGCCGATGCCCCAATAGGCGAACAAAGTCAGGATCATCGTTACCCGGGTGTCCTGGTATCCACGCAGCGCGCCCGCGCAGATCACCTGGATGGCATCGGAAAACTGGTACAGCGCGGCATAGACAATCAACATCGACGCAATCTGGATCACGGCCTTGTCAGGCGTGTAGATCGAGGCGATAGGTTCGCGCAGGAGCAGGATCAGGCTCGCCGAGAACGCCGCGAACACCAGTGCCGCACCGAGCCCGACCTTCGCCGCGAAGCGCGCCTGCCAAGGATTGCCGCCCCCCAGTGCCTGACCGACGCGCACGGTCACCGCCATGCCCAGGGAATACGGGATCATGAACAACAGCGAGCTGATATTCAGGGCGATTTGATGCCCGGCCACCACGGTGGAGCCGAGACTGCCGATCAACAGGGCGATGACCGCGAAGATGCTGGACTCGGCGAACACGGCGATACCGATCGGCAGGCCGATGCTGACCAGGCGCTTGATCACGGCCCATTTCGGGCGATCGAAGCGCACCAGCACACGGGTGCGGGCATAGAACGGCGCCCAGAAGGTCCAGCCGGCCATGCTCAACGCCATGAACCACATCACAATGCCGCTGGCCCAGCCGCACCCGACGCCGCCCAGAGCCGGCGCGCCGAAATGGCCATAGATCAACGTGTAGTTCAGGGGGATGTTCAGCAGTAGCCCGCACAAGCCAATGACCATGCTCGGACGGGTACGACCCATGCCATCGCTGTAGCAGCGCAACACGTAATAAAACGCCATGCCCGGCAAGCCGAAGGCGATCCCGTGCAGGTAACCCATGCTCGGCTCGATCAATTGCGGATCGACTTTCATCCAGTGCAGGATCGGCTCGGCGCCGAGCAGCAGGCCGCTGCCGATCAACCCGACACACAGTGCCAGCCACAGCGCCTGGCGCACCAGTGGGCCGATTTCGTCAAACTGCCCGGCGCCAAAGCGTTGCGCGACCTTGGGTGTGGTGGCCAAAAGGACGCCGGACATCAACAGGTAGACCGGAATCCAGATCGAATTGCCCAGGGCCACCGAGGCCAGGTCTCGCGGGCTTACACGGCCGGCCATCACCGCATCGACGAAGCCCATGGCCGTGGTGGCCAGTTGCGCGATCATGATCGGCAGGGCCAGGCCGAGCAGGCCTTTGAGTTCCAGGCGAACGGGCGTCGTCCGCGCAGGCGCTATGGCGGCGGTATTCTCAATTACAGGATTCAATGGCGAAACGTCCAAAAAGGTATTGATGCACAGGCGCGCATTCTACGCGTTGACGCGCCAGTCAGGAAAAGACCCATGTTACCGATTTGTAATCAAAAACCTGTGGGAGCGGGCTTGCTCGCGATAGCGGCCTGTCAGCCGCCATTGATGTTGCCTGACACCCCCTCTTCGCGAGCGGGCTCGCTCCCACACGGTAACTGGTGTACTTCAGGTCCGGGTGAACAATGCCCGCTGGCCCACCACCCGCATCTACGCCTACACTGCCGATCCGCCAAAGGAGCCTGCCATGCTGATTGTTGCCGACGAAAATATCCCCCTGCTCGATGCCTTCTTCGAAGGTTTCGGTGAAATCCGCCGGGTACCGGGTCGCGCCATCGACCGTGCCACGGTCGAGCAGGCCGATGTGCTGTTGGTGCGTTCGGTGACCAACGTCAATCGTGCGCTGCTCGAGGGCAGCAAGGTGCGTTTTGTCGGTACGTGCACCATCGGCACCGATCATCTGGACCTGGATTACTTGCAGCAGGCCGGTATCACCTGGTCCAGTGCACCGGGCTGCAATGCCCGCGGCGTGGTCGACTATGTGCTCGGCAGTCTGCTGACCCTGGCCGAAATCGAAGGTGTCGACCTGACCCGGCGTACCTACGGCGTGGTCGGTGCCGGCGAAGTGGGTGGACGGCTGGTCAAGGTCCTGCAAGGCCTGGGCTGGAAGGTGCTGGTGTGCGATCCGCCACGGCAAGCTGCGGAAGGTGGAGACTACGTCAGCCTCGAGCAGATCATCGACGAGTGCGACGTCATCAGCCTGCACACGCCATTGACCAAGCAGGGGCAGCAATCGACCTGGCATTTGTTCGATGAAAAACGTCTGAACCAGCTCCGATCCGGTACCTGGCTGATCAACGCCAGTCGCGGGCCAGTGGTCAACAATGCGGCACTGCGCGATGTGCTGCTGGAGCGCGAAGACCTGCAAGCGGTGCTCGATGTCTGGGAAGGCGAGCCTGAAGTCGACGTGGCACTGGCCGAACTCTGCGTGCTGGCAACGCCACACATTGCCGGTTACAGCCTCGATGGCAAGCAGAGGGGCACCGCGCAGATTTATCAGGCGTATTGCGATTTCCTCGGGCAACCGGCCCGCGTCAGCCTGAGCGATTTGCTGCCGGCACCGTGGCTGTCGCACGTGACCCTCAATGCGCAAAGCGACCCGGCCTGGGCGTTAGCGATGCTGTGCCGTGGCGTGTATGACCCGCGTCGTGACGATGCGGATTTCCGTCGCAGCCTTGTCGGCAGCGTCAGCGAGCAACGTGCGGCATTCGATGTGCTGCGCAAGCAATACCCGTTGCGCCGTGAGATCGACGGGTTGCAGGTGCGGATCGAGGGTGACTCGGCTGAGTTGCAGAGGATTGTCGCGGCGTTGGGGGCGACGGCAATCTGATAGACCGTGGCGGCCCCTTCGACTTGCCCGCGAAGGGCGCGACACAGTCCCGGATTGGATCAGCAGGCATAAAAAACCCGGCCAACAAAGGGCCGGGTCAAGAAGACGGTGGCTATATCACTTTTGTTCGGCAGGTTTGACCAATCGCTTTTCCAGTTCGCTGCAAGCTTTCTGGATCATCTTTTCAGTGATCGGTACTTCGCGGCCCTGCTCGTCAATAATCGAGCAACCCAGAGACTGGTCTGGTTGCGTGCGGATCACTTGAATCTTGTCATCGCTGCTGTGTTGCAAGGACATGGCCTGTCTCCTCATCAGGTTGTGTGCTTACTGTAGAACCGCCAGGTGACCGGGCTATGACAACTCCCTGCGATCTTTCCGGGGGACAGTACCAGTCCACCAGAAATGCCTTCACGTGGCTACCCGAACTTTAGACCAATAGCGTCTAGCCTCTAGTGTTGGTGGACATAATTAACCTGACTCATTGTGATTTGCAGCGAGCCACCCCATTGAGCGGTGTAGGCTGACCCTAATGACTGCTTTGTCCTGGATGATTGCGATGCTCTCTGCCCGTCACCGCCGTGCTGTTCGCCTGGCCAGTCGTTTCATCGCGCCGTATCGCTGGCAGGCCTTTGGCGCCTTGCTGGCGTTGATCGCCACCGCGGGCATCACCTTGTCCATGGGGCAGGGCATCCGCCTGCTGGTGGACAAGGGGTTCATGACCCAGTCACCGCATCTGCTCAATCAGTCCATCACACTGTTCATGTTGCTGGTGATGGGGCTGGCGATCGGTACGTTTGCACGGTTTTACCTGGTGTCGTGGATTGGCGAACGCTGCGTCGCCGATATCCGGCGCAACGTGTTCAATCATCTGATTTACCTGCACCCGGGGTTTTACGAAGACAATCGCAGCTCGGAAATCCAGTCCCGCCTGACCGCCGATACCACGCTGCTGCAATCGGTCATCGGCTCTTCGTTGTCGTTGTTCTTGCGCAATCTGTTGATGGTGATCGGCGGGATCGTCCTGTTGTTTGTCACTAACCCCAAGCTCACCAGCATCGTGGTGGTTGCCTTGCCCCTGGTGATCGCGCCGATCCTGATCTTCGGTCGCCGGGTGCGTAACCTCTCACGCCTGAGTCAGGACCGGATTGCCGATATCGGCAGTTATGTGTCGGAAACCCTGGGGCAGATCAAGACCGTGCAGGCCTACAACCATCAGGCCCAGGACGAGCGCCGGTTTGCCGTGACTGTGGAAGAGGCGTTCAACACCGCACGCAAGCGTATCTTCCAGCGGGCCTGGCTGATTACCCTGGTGATCGTGCTGGTATTGGGCGCGGTCGGGGTGATGCTCTGGGTCGGCGGCATGGACGTCATCGCCGGAAGAATTTCCGCCGGCGAGTTGGCAGCGTTCGTGTTCTACAGCCTGATCGTCGGCAGCGCGTTTGGCACGTTGAGCGAAGTGATTGGCGAATTGCAGAGGGCAGCCGGCGCGGCCGAGCGGATTGCCGAGTTGCTGCGTTCGGAAAACATCATCCTGCCGCCGGTGGCAGGCGCGGTGACACTGCCGGAGCGGGTCGATGGCCAACTGCAACTGCACAATGTGCGTTTTTCCTACCCGTCGCGGCCGGAAAGTTATGCCGTCGACGGGTTGAGCCTGACCGTCAATGCCGGTGAGACGCTGGCGCTGGTCGGGCCATCGGGGGCCGGTAAATCCACGGTGTATGACTTGCTGCTGCGTTTTTACGACCCGGCCGAGGGACGCATCCTGCTCGATGGTGTGCCGCTGACTCAACTCGATCCGCTGGATCTGCGCCGCTGCTTCGCCCTGGTGTCGCAAACCCCGGCGCTGTTTTTCGGCAGCATTGAAGAAAACATTCGCTATGGCAATCCGCAGGCGACGTTGGCCGAGGTGCAGGAGGCGGCAAAAATCGCTTACGCCCATGACTTTATCGAAGCCATGCCCAATGGTTACCAGACCCATCTGGGTGACGCTGGTCTCGGCTTGTCCGGCGGCCAGCGCCAACGCCTGGCCATCGCCCGCGCGTTGCTGGTGGACGCCCCGATCCTGCTCCTCGACGAAGCCACCAGCGCCCTCGATGCCCAGAGCGAACACCTGATCCAGCAGGCGCTGCCGAGCCTGATGAAAAACCGTACCACCCTGGTGATCGCCCATCGCCTGGCCACGGTGAAAAACGCCGACCGAATCGCGGTGATGGACCAGGGGAGACTGGTGGCGGTGGGCACACATCAGGAGCTGATTGCCAGCAATGCGTTGTATGCACGGTTGGCGGCGTTGCAGTTCAGTGATGGACATGAAGCGGCATGAATGACTACTGATGAATGACGCCAGGTTCGGGCATTATGTTGTCCTCTGTCATGAGCCCGGATGAGGATATGAGCCGTTATCAACCACCGTTGACCTTGACGACAAAAATGTTGTCGCTGATCGCCGATATCAGCGAACAGATCGGTCAGCTTACGGCGATGGACGAACGCCTGCAGACGCCTCAGTTACGTCGTGGCAATCGGATTCGAACGATTCAGGCTTCTTTGGCCATCGAAAATAATACGCTGAGCATCGAGCAAGTGACTGCCGTTCTGGCAGGGCATCGTGTGCTGGGGTTGCCTCGGGAAATCCAGGAAGTACGAAATGCGTTTGCTGCTTACGAAGCCATGCCTGATTGGCAACCAAGCAGCCGGGCCGATTTACTGCGTGCCCATGAATTGCTGATGGGTGGATTGATTGATGATTACGGGCAGTTTCGTCGATCCGGCGTGGGTATCTATCGTGGCGATAAGTTGCTCCATATGGCGCCGCCGCCGAGTCGCGTTTTGCACTTGATCGACGACTTGTTGGCGTGGCTTGGTGCCTCGGATTGGCATCCGCTGATTACCAGCTGCGTCTTTCATTATGAGTTCGAGTTCATCCATCCCTTCGCTGACGGTAATGGACGTATGGGACGCCTTTGGCAAACCCTGATACTCAGTCAGTGGCGCCCGGCATTGTCATATTTGCCGGTTGAGGCGGTGATTCGGGATCAGCAGGAGGCGTACTACGCGGCATTGTCGGCGGCCGATCATTTGGCCGAATCGACGCCTTTCGTAGAGTTCATGCTGCAAGCCATGAGTCTTGCACTATCGGAGGCGGTACGTGGGGGGGCAGAAATCGACCCAGTAAGCGACCCAGTAAGCGACCCAGTAGAGAAGTTGCTTTCTGTATTGCATCTTAACGGTCCGCGTAAGATCAGTGACCTGATGGCTGACATCGGATTGGTGCACAAGGCAACGTTTCGGGCTAACTATCTCAGGCCGGCATTAGCGGTCGAATGGATAGAGATGACCCATCCCGAATCGCCAAGTAGTCCGGCACAAAAGTATCGCCTGACCCAGCTCGGAAAACAGGTCTTCGCACAGCTCAAATCGGCGAAGAAACACTGAGTAATAAAAAAGCCCGCACCTGTGATGCGGGCTTTTTTTGCGGGTCGATTTGAATCATTGATCGTCGAAAAACCGCTCATGCCAATCCACGATCGGTTGTGGCGAATTGAGCTTCTGGCCGTAGATCACCGAATACGACAGCACGTTTTGCACGTACTGGCGGGTTTCGTCGAACGGGATGCTTTCCACCCACACGTCGAAACTCAGGTGGTCCGCACCGCGCAGCCATTGGCGTACGCGGCCGGGGCCGGCGTTGTAGGCGGCGGAGGCGAGGACGCGGTTGCCGTTGAACTGGCTGTGCACCTGGCTCAGGTAGGCGGCACCGAGCTGGATGTTCTTGTCCGGGTCGAACAGTTGCTGTGGCGAGCTATAGGGAATGCTGAACTTGCGTGCGGTTTCCTTGGCGGTGGCGGGCATCAGTTGCATCAGGCCCGAGGCACCGACCCCGGAGCGGGCGTCGTCCATGAATGCGCTTTCCTGGCGGGTGATGGCGAACGCCCAGCTCGGATGCAGGCCGCGGTTCTTGGCTTCACGGACCAGGGTCTCGCGGTGAGCCATCGGGAAGCGGATATCCAGGTCATCCCAATACTGCGCCTGACTGATGGTGCGGATCGCCGGGAAGTACCATTTCAGGTCGTAGGCCAGTTTGGCCTGGGCGACCATTTCGTCGCGGCTGAAGTGACGGCTGACGTAGTACCACTCGCGGCGGCCATCGACGATCTGCCCGCGGGCGTGCAGCTCCAGGGCACGGCGCACGCCGGGCGTGTTGCGCACCTTGTTGATGGTGGCCTGGCTGAGTACCAGCGGTTTGTTGAGCAGCGAGTAGGGCGACTGTGAGCGGTCGGCGGCGAGGAAGCCATAGAAGTCGCGTTCGCGGGCCAGGCTTCTAAAGAGCGTCTGCGCTTCCGGATTCTGCGGTTGCGCCAGCTCCAGGCTGCGGGCCTGCCAGTAGCGCCAGCGGTTGGTGGTGGCCAGGTCCTGGGGCAGGCGGCGGGTCAACTGGTAGGCATCCTCCCAGCGCGCCAGGCGCAGGAGCAGGCGCAGGCGCCATTCGGAAACCGTGTTGTCGCGCAGTTCCGGATCGTATTTGGTCATGACGTCCAGTGCGCGGCCGTCGAAACGTTTGGCGAGGGTCAGCCCGATTTCCCGGGCGATCGCCACTTTTTCATCCCGGGAGAAATGCATGCTGCTGGCGTAGCCATCGAGCAGGTCCATGGCCTTGTCCGGGTCCTGGCGAGCCAGGCGACGCAGGCCGAGACTGACCACGTCGGACATGGCTTCATCGGCCGGAGTGAAGCGCGATGGCTGGTTGAGCAGTTCCGGTTTCTGCGCCACGTCGATCAGCAAGCGACCGCGCGGGGCGAGGGTGGTCATGCCGTTGACCAGACTGTTGGCCAGCGGGTAGTTGCGCGCCTGGGCGGCGAGCTTCGCGCGTTCCCAGCGTTTTTGCTCGGTCAACTGGCCATCGGCGGCCCACATGCCGAACAAGGCATCGCAGGCGTCGGGCTGGGATTTCCCGGTCAACCAGAGCTTTTCAGCGTTGGCATAACCTTCGGCTTTGAGGTTGTGGCTGATCTGGTACTGCGCATTCAGGCAGTCCAGCTCGGTGAAGTTCATTTTCGGGTCGTAATACTTGACGAAGGTCGCCCAGTCGCCCCGGTCCGCCAGCCAGCGCAACCAGCGCAGCTTCATCCAGTTGGCCTGGGGCAGGTCGCCGTGTTCGGCGAGGAACTTCTCGATTTCGGCGTTGCTCGCGGATTTAAGCCGCGCGGTCAACTCGTCGTAAGCCAGGTAGGGTTCCAGCGGATAATCGGCGAGGGCCTGGCTGTAACGGAAATACGGGCCGCTATCGCCCTTGGCCAAGGCGCGTTTGGCTTCATCGTAATACTGGCGTTGGGTGGACAGGTCCACCGCCTGGGCGGATTGGACGGCAGCGGCAGACAGTAAAAAAGCAGATAAAAGATTGAAAAGGCGACTGCGCATGAGACGTCCGGGCAGAGAAAAATCATGACAAGCGCGGGCCAGGCCCGCGCTGAATTGTCTGTAGCTTAGCCTTTTGCCAGCAGCCGGTGAAAGCTTTGCGGGTCTTCCCGCGTCAGTTCGCAACATTTGTCATGCAGAGTGCTACGAGAGTGAAATTGCCGGCCTTCTGAAGCCTCAAGTCAGGTAGAATGCGCGCCCGGTTTTTGGAGAAGCTCATGACCCTGCTCAAATTCAGCGATGTGTCCCTTGCTTTCGGCGCTATGCCGTTGTTGGACAAGGTGTCCTGGCAGATCGCCCGTGGTGAGCGGGTGTGCATCATCGGCCGCAATGGCACTGGCAAGTCCAGCATGATGAAGCTCGTCAAGGGCGACCAGAAGCCCGATGACGGCTCCGTTTGGCGCGCACCCGGGCTCAAGATCGGCGAATTGCCGCAAGAATTGCCGGTAGCCGACGAGCGGACCGTGTTCGACGTGGTGGCCGAAGGCCTCGACGGTGTCGGTGCATTGCTCGCCGAATATCACCACCTGAGCCAGAACTGCGTCACCGACGCCGATCTGGACAAACTGATGCACGTCCAGCACGACCTCGAAGCCCGTGACGGCTGGCGCTTGCAGACTCTGGTCGACAGCACCCTGAGCCGCCTGCAACTGCCGGCGGACAAGACCCTCGCCGAGTTGTCCGGCGGCTGGCGTCGTCGCGTCCTGCTGGCCCAGGCCCTGGTGTCCGAGCCGGATCTGCTGCTGCTCGACGAACCGACCAACCACTTGGACATCGGTGCCATCGCCTGGCTTGAAGAAGCGCTGAAGGATTTCCAGGGCGCCGTGCTGTTCATCACGCACGACCGTTCTTTCCTGCAGAACCTGGCAACCCGCATCCTCGAACTGGATCGCGGCGGCCTGATCGACTGGAACGGCGACTACGCCAGTTTCCTGGTGCACAAGGAAGCTGAACTCGCTGCCGAAGCCACTGCTAACGCGCTGTTCGACAAACGCCTGGCCCAGGAAGAAGTGTGGATTCGCCAGGGCATCAAGGCCCGTCGTACCCGTAACGAAGGCCGCGTACGTGCACTGAAAGCCTTGCGTGTCGAGCGCAGCGAGCGTCGTGAGCGTACTGGCAAGGCCAACATTCAGCTGGATACCGCCGACAAGTCCGGCAAGCAGGTCATGGTGCTCGAGAATGTGAGCTTCGCTCACCCGGGCGGGCCGTTCCTGATCAAGGACTTCTCCATGGTGCTGCAGCGCGGCGACCGTATCGGTCTGCTCGGCGCCAACGGCACCGGCAAGACCACGTTGCTGAAGCTGATGCTCAGCGGCCTGCAACCGACCAGCGGCAAAGTGGAAGAGGGCACCAGGATCGATGTCGCCTACTTCGACCAGTTGCGCCATCAGCTGGACCTGGAAAAAACCGTGATCGACAACGTGGCCGAAGGTCGCGACTTCATCGATATCGACGGCCAGAGCCGCCACGTGCTGAGCTACCTCGGCGACTTCCTGTTCAGCCCGCAGCGTGCCCGCACGCCGGTCAAGGCGCTGTCCGGTGGTGAGCGTGCCCGTCTGTTGCTGGCCAAGCTGTTCAGCAAGCCGGCGAACCTGCTGGTACTCGACGAACCGACCAACGACCTCGACGTCGAAACCCTCGAATTGCTCGAAGAGGTCTTGCTGACCTTCAACGGCACCGTACTGATGGTCAGCCACGACCGGGCATTCCTCGACAACGTGGTCACCAGCACCCTGGTCTTCGAAGGTGAAGGCAAGGTTCGCGAGTACGTCGGTGGCTATCAGGATTGGCTGCGTCAGGGCGGCTCGCCGCGCCTGCTGGGCGTGACCGAGAGCAAGTCCGGCAAGGCCGACCTGAACTCCGCAGTGGTGAAGGCTGAGCCTGCGCCGGTTGCGGCAGTCGTCGAAGCGCCGGTGGCGAAGAAAAAGCTCAGCTACAAGTTGCAGCGCGAGCTGGAAGCGTTGCCGGGGCAGATCGAAGCCATGGAGCAGCAGATTGCCGCCGTTGAGGCGCAGATGGCCGATGCCAGCTTCTATCAGCGTCCTGCGGCCGAAACCGCTGCGGTGATCGCTCAGTTGGAGCAGTTGCAGGCTGAACTCGACATCATGGTCGAGCGTTGGGCCGAGCTGGATGCCTGATTGATCCTGCAATAAAAAAGCCCGGCGCTCAGTGATGAACGCCGGGTTTTTCATATACAACACTATCTGGTGTCTGAAATGGATTCCCCTGTAGGAGCGAGCTTGCTCGCGATAAACCCCAGAGCGCCGCGGGGTGTCAGGCTTGCAGCGTCTTCGTTGACGACCATCGCGAGCAAGCTCGCTCCTACAGGGGGCGTGCGGCGTCAGCTTTTGTTCTGCAGGCGCACCGCAAGCACATCGCAAGGCGCGCCATGCAGCACGTCATTGGCGGTGGAGCCCAGCAGCAGTGCCAGGCCGTGCCGGCCATGGCTGCCCACCACGATCAGGTCGCAGGTTTGCTCCTTGGCCAGGTGATGGATCTCCTGGCGCGGCTGGCCGTAGGTCAGGTGGCTGTATTCCCTGGAGAGCTCCGGATATTTCAGGATCAAGCGTTCAAGGCGCTCCTTGGCCTGATCGAACTGCTGTTGTTGCAGTTGTGACAGGTCCATTGGCACGTCGCCGCCGAAGGCCATGGCCATCGGCTCGACAATGTGCACCAGCGACAATTTCGCGCCGTTGCTCACCGACAGTTCGCGAGCGCGGTGGATGACAGGGTCGCACTCTTCGGTCAGATCTACAGCGACCAGAATATGGTTGTAGGGCATGAGGTGCTCCTCCTGAGGGATGCAATATTGGTAAGTATGGCTGGTTTCAAGCGCATTGGCTCCAAAGTGACACAATGGGCTCATTCAAATTCGGGAGTACAGATATGACGGTCTGGATAGTGGTGTCAATCCTGCTGGTGGTGCTGAGTCCGCTGGCATGGTTGCGACCGTCGCGAGTTCAGAGCGGGCGCATAGCCTTGCGGATGGAGGCCCGGCGCATTGGCCTGGCCATGCAATTGGCACCTCAGGAATGGCCGCACTGGCTCAGCCAGGAGCCGCCGAGCCCCTGCGCCCAGTACCATCGCCCGCGGCGTGGCAGTCAGCCGGCGTGCTGGAGTTACTGGCAAAAATCACCGGGTGTCTGGGTCAATCAATGGCAGGAAATCTGTGAAGATCGGTCGCTGCTCGATCATTTCGAGAAATTGCCAGGCAATGTCTTCAAGGTCGAGGCTGACAAGCAAATAATCGCCTTGTATTGGGGCGAGAAGGGCGAGGCCGAGGTGTTGCAACAGATCGATGCCACGCTTAAAGCCCTCGCCTGAAACCCGATCCCTTGTAGGAGCAGCCGGTCGACGCTCGATTGCTCGCGATAAACCTGAGGGCTCCGCGGGGTGTCAGGCTAACAGCGTCATCGTTGACGTTCATCGCGAGCAAGCTCGCTCCTACAGGAATCATCAGGCAATAAAAAGCCCGACAAAATCATCGGGCGGGGTTGGCCAGGCAGGCCGGTAAAACGGTGTGGGCTGATCTTACGCTGGGCATTCGCCAAAGCGTTCAACTTTTTCCCTCGGTTCCGCCAGCGTAGCTTGTTAAACACGGGCTGCAGCGGATTAGGGCGACTTTTCTAACAATTGATTCTATGAATGACCTTGCATGCTTCGGCGTGTTTAAGGTCTTCGCAGTACGGAAATGACCGGAAAGTCGCGTTTCAACCCGTTTTTCAGGCGATTGACAATTGTCGGAAATTCCGTGAAGGTGACGTACCCAAATCAAACGGGCGTATGAATTGAGCGTTTGTATTTCAGAACGCTCCTACAGAATCCCGACTATCGCGTTGGCGGGTGTGCCGGGGGAATGGGCGTAGCATTGACGATCAACGTCCCTGCCAAGCCATTCGCCTGCGTCCGACGTGTACTGTTCAGCTTCCATATCGTGGAGATCAGTTGATGATTTACGAAGGTAAAGCCATCACGGTTAAGGCTCTTGAAAGTGGCATCGTCGAACTCAAGTTCGACCTCAAGGGTGAGTCCGTCAACAAGTTCAACCGTCTAACCCTGAACGAACTGCGTCAGGCCGTAGACACCATCAAGGCAGATGCTTCGATCAAGGGCGTGATCGTCAGCAGTGGCAAGGACGTGTTCATCGTCGGCGCCGACATCACCGAATTTGTCGACAACTTCAAGCTGCCGGATGCAGAACTTGTTGCTGGCAACCTCGAAGCCAACAAGATTTTCAGCGATTTCGAAGACCTCAACGTCCCGACCGTAGCCGCGATCAACGGCATCGCGTTGGGTGGCGGTCTGGAAATGTGCCTGGCGGCGGACTACCGCGTCATGTCCACCAATGCCAAGATCGGTCTGCCGGAAGTCAAGCTGGGCATCTACCCGGGCTTCGGCGGTACTGTGCGCCTGCCGCGCCTGATCGGTGCCGACAACGCCATCGAGTGGATTGCCGCCGGCAAGGAAAACCGTCCTGAAGATGCGCTGAAAGTCGGCGCCGTCGACGCAGTGGTTGCTCCTGAGCAGCTGCAGGAAGCCGCGCTGGAACTGATCAAACGCGCCATTTCCGGCGAGTTCGACTACAAGGCCAAGCGCCAGCCGAAGCTGGAAAAGCTCAAGCTGAACGCCATCGAACAAATGATGGCTTTCGAAACCGCCAAAGGTTTCGTGGCCGGCCAGGCTGGCCCGAACTACCCGGCGCCGGTTGAAGCGATCAAGACCATCCAGAAAGCTGCGAACTTCGGTCGCGACAAGGCGCTGGAAATCGAAGCTGCCGGTTTCGTCAAGCTGGCCAAGACCTCTGCTGCGCAGAGCTTGATCGGCTTGTTCCTGAACGATCAGGAACTGAAGAAAAAGGCCAAGGCCTACGACGAAATCGCCAAGGACGTGAAGCAGGCCGCCGTACTGGGCGCCGGCATCATGGGTGGCGGTATCGCCTATCAGTCGGCTTCCAAAGGTACGCCGATCCTGATGAAGGACATCAACGAACACGGTATCGAGCAGGGTCTGGCCGAAGCCGCCAAACTGCTGGTTGGCCGCGTTGATAAAGGTCGCATGACCGCCGCGAAAATGGCTGAAGTACTCAACGGCATCCGTCCAACCCTGTCCTACGGCGACTTCGGTCACGTGGACCTGGTGGTGGAAGCTGTCGTCGAGAACCCGAAGGTCAAACAAGCGGTACTGGCTGAAGTTGAAGACCAGGTCAAGGAGGACACCATCCTGGCGTCCAACACCTCGACCATTTCCATCACCTTGCTGGCCAAAGCCCTCAAGCGTCCGGAAAACTTCGTCGGCATGCACTTCTTCAACCCGGTGCACATGATGCCGCTGGTGGAAGTGATCCGTGGCGAGAAGTCCAGCGAGCTGGCCGTTGCCACCACCGTTGCCTACGCCAAGAAAATGGGCAAGAACCCGATCGTCGTCAACGACTGCCCGGGCTTCCTGGTCAACCGCGTCCTGTTCCCGTACTTCGGCGGTTTCGCCAAGCTGGTCAGCGCCGGTGTGGACTTCGTCCGTATCGACAAGATCATGGAAAAATTCGGCTGGCCGATGGGCCCGGCGTACCTGATGGACGTGGTCGGCATCGACACCGGTCACCACGGTCGTGACGTGATGGCTGAAGGCTTCCCGGACCGCATGAAGGACGACCGTCGCTCGGCCGTCGACGTGCTCTACGAAGCCAAGCGCCTGGGCCAGAAGAACGGTAAGGGCTTCTACGCCTACGAGACCGACAAGCGCGGCAAGCAGAAGAAAGTGGCCGATCCTTCGGTGCTGGAAGTGCTCAAGCCGATCGTTTACGAGCAGCGCGAAGTCACCGACGAAGACATCATCAACTGGATGATGATCCCGCTGTGCCTGGAAACCGTGCGTTGCCTGGAAGACGGCATCGTCGAAACCGCTGCCGAAGCCGACATGGGTCTGGTCTACGGTATTGGTTTCCCTCCATTCCGTGGCGGTGCGCTGCGTTACATCGACTCGCTCGGTGTGGCAGAGTTCGTTGCCCTGGCTGACCAGTACGCTGATTTGGGCGCGCTGTACCACCCGACCGCGAAGCTGCGCGAAATGGCCAAGAACGGCCAGAGCTTCTTCGGTTAAGCGCCCCCAACTAGAGTGAGAGTGAACTTATGAGCTTGAATCCTAGAGACGTCGTGATTGTCGACTTCGGTCGTACTCCGATGGGCCGCTCCAAGGGCGGCATGCACCGCAACACCCGCGCCGAAGACATGTCGGCGCACCTGATCAGCAAACTGCTGGAACGTAACGTCAAGGTCGACCCGAACGAAGTCGAAGACGTGATCTGGGGCTGTGTGAACCAGACCCTGGAGCAGGGCTGGAACATCGCGCGCATGGCGTCGTTGATGACCCAGATCCCGCACACTTCGGCCGGCCAGACCGTCAGCCGCCTGTGTGGCTCGTCCATGAGCGCTCTGCACACTGCTGCGCAAGCGATCATGACCGGCAACGGTGACGTTTTCGTGGTTGGTGGCGTCGAGCATATGGGCCATGTGAGCATGATGCACGGTGTCGATCCGAACCCGCACATGTCGCTGTACGCGGCGAAAGCCTCGGGCATGATGGGCCTGACCGCGGAAATGCTGGGCAAGATGCACGGCATCACTCGCGAGCAACAGGACGCTTTCGGCGTGCGCTCCCACCAACTCGCCCACAAGGCGACCGTGGAAGGCAAGTTCAAAGACGAAATCATCCCGATGCAGGGCTACGACGAGAACGGTTTCCTGAAAACCTTCGACTACGACGAAACCATTCGTCCGGAAACCACCCTGGAAAGCCTGGCGGCTCTGAAGCCGGCGTTCAATCCGAAGGGCGGCACCGTGACAGCGGGTACCTCGTCGCAGATCACCGATGGTGCCTCGTGCATGATCGTGATGTCGGCGCAGCGCGCACAGGACCTGGGCATCCAGCCTCTGGCGGTGATTCGTTCGATGGCAGTGGCAGGTGTGGATCCGGCAATCATGGGCTATGGTCCAGTACCGGCCACACAAAAAGCACTGAAGCGCGCGGGTCTGGGTATCTCCGACATCGACTTCTTCGAGCTCAACGAAGCTTTCGCCGCACAGGCCCTGCCAGTGCTGAAAGATCTGAAAGTACTCGACAAGATGAACGAGAAGGTTAACCTGCACGGCGGCGCGATCGCCCTGGGCCACCCGTTTGGTTGCTCCGGTGCGCGTATCTCCGGCACTTTGCTCAATGTGATGAAGCAGAATGGCGGTACCTTCGGGGTAGCCACCATGTGCATTGGTCTCGGCCAAGGCATCTCCACCGTCTTCGAACGCGTTTAAGCGTCTCGTTGATGGAAGCCGGGGCCAAGTGCCCCGGTTTTTGTTTTTCCGGATTTATTTTTGTTTTTATTTTGAAAAAATTTCAGTGAGGGCCAAAGCATGCCGATACAACCCGGGCTCTACCAACATTACAAAGGTCCGCAGTACCGCGTTTTCAGTATTGCGCGGCATTCGGAAACCGAAGAAGAAGTGGTCTTCTATCAAGCCCTGTATGGCGATTACGGCTTTTGGGTGCGCCCCTTGAGCATGTTCCTGGAGTCCGTCGAGGTTGACGGCGAACAGGTGCCACGCTTTGCTTTGGTGCAGGCCGAAGAAAGCCTTTTTACCAAGCCATAAGCTGAGTTCGCGCAAAACCCTGCGCTTGACCTCACCTTGTTGCCACTATATATAGCGGTGCCGCGTCAGGCGCCAATCGCCTTTCACTTCTCGAATTCAGGAATTTTCTGATCCATGGGCAAATCGCTGGTCATTGTGGAATCCCCGGCTAAGGCCAAGACCATCAACAAGTATTTGGGCAACGAATACGTGGTGAAGTCGAGTATCGGCCATATCCGAGACCTGCCCACCAGCGGTTCGGCTAGCGCCAGCAAAGAGCCAGCCGCCAAGCGCGGCAAGGCTGCTGCGGGTGAAGTGCCGGCACTGTCGCCGAAAGAAAAAGCGCGCAAGCAGTTGGTTGCGCGCATGGGTGTCGATCCGGATCACGGCTGGAAAGCCAAGTACGAGATCCTCCCGGGCAAGGAAAAAGTCATCGAAGAGCTGCGCCGGCTCGCCAAGGATGCTGACACCATCTATCTCGCAACCGACTTGGACCGCGAGGGGGAAGCCATTGCCTGGCACCTGCGCGAAGCCATCGGTGGTGATGACACCCGCTACAAGCGCGTGGTGTTCAACGAAATTACCAAGAAGGCGATTCAGGAAGCCTTCTCGAAGCCCGGCGAGCTGGATATCGACCGCGTCAACGCCCAGCAGGCGCGTCGCTTCCTCGACCGCGTCGTGGGCTACATGGTTTCGCCGCTGCTGTGGGCCAAGATCGCTCGTGGCTTGTCCGCCGGTCGCGTGCAATCGGTTGCCGTGAAGCTGGTGGTCGAGCGTGAACGTGAAATCCGCGCGTTCATCCCGGAAGAATACTGGGAAGTCCACGCGGACCTCGGTACCGCCAAAGGCGCGACCGTGCGTTTCGACGTGGCCCGCGAGAAAGGCGAAGCCTTCAAGCCGCTCAATGAAACCCAGGCCATGGCTGCGCTGGAGAAGCTCAAGGCTTCCAGCTACAGCATCGTCAAGCGCGAAGACAAGCCGACCAGCAGCAAGCCGTCGGCACCGTTCATCACCTCCACCCTGCAACAGGCCGCGAGTAACCGCCTGGGCTTCGGTGTGAAGAAAACAATGATGATGGCCCAGCGTTTGTACGAAGCCGGCTACATCACCTACATGCGTACCGACTCCACCAACCTCTCGGTTGATGCCGTGGCGATGGCGCGTACCTATATTGAAGGCGAGTTCGGCAAGAAGTACCTGCCGGAAACCCCGAACGTCTACAGCAGCAAGGAAGGCGCACAAGAGGCTCACGAAGCGATTCGTCCGTCCGACGCCAATACCGAGCCAAGCAAGCTGTCGGGCATGGAGCGTGACGCTGAGCGCCTCTACGAGCTCATCTGGCGCCAGTTCCTCGCTTGCCAGATGCTGCCGGCGCAATACCTGTCGACTACCGTCACTGTGGGCGCCGGCGATTTCGAGCTGCGCGCCAAGGGCCGCATCCTGAAGTTCGACGGTTACACCCGCGTCATGCCGCAAATCGCCAAGCCAGGCGACGACGATGTGCTGCCGGACATGGCCCAGGGCGACGCGATGAAGCTGATCAAGCTTGATCCGACCCAGCACTTCACCAAGCCGCCGGCGCGTTACTCGGAAGCCAGCCTGGTAAAAGAAATGGAAAAACGCGGCATCGGTCGTCCTTCGACCTACGCGGCGATCATTTCGACCATCCAGGACCGCGGCTACGTGGCGCTGCACAACCGTCGTTTCTACTCGGAAAAGATGGGTGACATCGTCACCGAGCGACTGGCCGAGAGCTTCTCGAACCTGATGGACTACGGCTTCACCGCCGGCATGGAAGAGCATCTCGATGACGTGGCCCAGGGCGAACGTGACTGGAAAAACGTGCTCGACGAGTTCTACGGCGACTTCAAGAAGAAACTCGAAGTAGCCGAAAGCCCGGAACACGGCATGCGGGCCAATCAGCCCGTCATGACTGACATTCCGTGCACCACCTGCGGCCGGCCGATGCAGATCCGTACCGCGTCGACCGGTGTGTTCCTCGGCTGCTCGGGCTACAGTCTGCCGCCGAAAGAGCGCTGCAAGGCCACCGTCAACCTGGTGCCGGGCGACGAAATCGCTGCGGACGACGAGGGTGAATCGGAGTCGCTGGTGTTGCGTGGCAAGCATCGCTGCCCGATCTGCAGCACGGCGATGGATGCCTACCTGCTCGATGAAAAGCGCAAGCTGCACATCTGCGGTAACAACCCGGATTGCGATGGCTACGAAATCGAAGAGGGCACTTATCGCATCAAGGGCTATGAAGGTCCGAGCCTGGAATGCGACAAGTGTGGCAGTGAGATGCAGCTTAAGACCGGCCGTTTCGGCAAGTTCTTCGGTTGCACCAATGCCACCTGCAAGAACACCCGCAAACTGCTCAAGAGCGGTGATGCGGCACCGCCGAAGATGGATCCGGTGAAGATGCCTGAGCTGAAGTGCGAAAAGGTCAACGACACCTACATTCTGCGCGACGGTGCATCCGGTCTGTTCCTGGCGGCCAGCCAGTTCCCGAAAAACCGCGAGACCCGTGCTCCGCTGGTGATGGAAATCGTTCCGCACAAGGATGAGATCGATCCGAAGTATCACTTCCTCTGCGAAGCGCCGAAGAAAGATCCGGATGGCCTCCCGACTGTGATTCGTTACAGTCGCAAGACCAAGGAGCAGTACGTGCAGACCGAAGTCGACGGTAAGCCGACTGGCTGGAAGGCCTTCTACGACGGCGGCAAGTGGAAAGTCGAAGACAAGCGACCAGCTGCGAAGGCGTAAAGCGTCGCGGTACTGAAAAGGCCGCATGACAACCCTTTGGGGTTTTCATGCGGCCTTTTTGTTTTTGCTGCTTTTTCTGTAGGAGCGAGCTTGCTCGCGAAAAACTCAAAGGCGACGCGTTTTTCCAGGATGTACGCGTCATCGTTGAGGTTCTTCGCGAGCAAGCTCGCTCCTACAGTATTGGCATTGGCATTGGCATTGGCATTGGCATTGGCATTGGCATTGGCATCGGCAGAGGACTTGCGGTTTGCCAGGCTGATCCACGACACTGTCCAACCTGCATGAAGCAATTATTTCGTTGTGGAGGCTGCCGTCATGGCCCACGAACTGTATACCCGCACCAATCAGAAGATTTATTTCGCCGGCTTGTCGCTCGAAGCACTGGCCCGCACTGAAGAGGGGCGGGCGATGAACTCGCTGGCGCTGATCCAGGCCGGACGCGAATCCGCGCTGTTTCACCTGTACGGCGCGCTGTTGGGTCTGTGTCACGAAATCGCCGGTTTCTATCGCTTGCCTCAGGCCAATGCGCCCCGTGCAGAGTTGTTGCTGACTCGCGAGGTGCTGGAAACCATCGCCATTCCGGAAATGGCTGAGCTGGTCGAGTTGGCCAATAACCCGGAGACCTGGCTGGCCAAGCTGTTGGCCGCCCATGCTGCGCTGTTTCAACCGCCGCGCGCGCCCCACAAGCCGAAAGGGGACGTGACCCAACCACTGATTCAGGCTGTCAATCTGGATGAAGAGGAGTCGCCGCAGGAACTGAGTCGTGAGGAGTTGGAGAGCTGGCGCCAGAATCTGAAGGGGTTGGCGATCCGCTTTCGCGAAGGCCTGAACGAGTGCTGACAGAAACAGTTTTGGGATGACATCTGGTCAAGATCCCAAGCGAAGCCCGCGCGATGCCTATATAATCCCCGCCTTTCGTGGAGAACAGTCCTTTATGCCAACGTCCTTTCTAGAAATTGTCGAGTTGCCAGACGGCCGTATCGAGCTGCGCAGGGCTGAGGACGAGGGTTCTCTGGTTACTTTGGATTTCTCCGAGGACGCCAAGGCATTTCTGCAAGGGCAGCACGTGGAAGTCGCCAAGGCGATGTTGAGCGTCGGTGTACAGATGGCCGGTCGCTTGGCTGAAGGCGAGTTCGACAAGGAAGAGGGGTCGCGGGTGCTTCATTGATCCCCGTCTGTCGTTTTTCTTGATATCGCTACTCATCGGCTTCTCTGTCCCTGGAGAAGCCTCACGCGGTGAAGCACGCGTCTTGTCTGCCGGTTAACCCAGTCGAATATTCAGGCTCTGAGCGTCCCCGGTGCGGGCGGCGCTGATCAGTTGTTGCCGCGATTGGGGGCTCAACGGGTTGATCCAGCTGACCACTGTATGGCTGCGACCCAGGCGCAGGGCTTCGCAGGTCAGTTGCTGGGCGCTCTGGGTACCCCGCGGTTGCAGCAGCAGAATGCGCTCGCGGTTGAGGCCGGCATCGCGCAACCAGGCTTGAGTCAGGCTGGCGGGCGGCGCGATCAGTGTCAGCCAGCGTGCGTCCTGGTCCTGGCTCAATTCCCTGAGGATCGGTGCCAGAAGGCTCAGGCAGTTCCCGGCTGCACCACGCAGTGACAGCTCGCTGAAAGCGTCAGGTTCGGCGCTCCAGGGGGACTCGACTACGTCTTTCAGGATCGGCGCCAATGGCTGTGCCATGAACGCTTCGAACAACGGCAGTTGGGTTTGCTGTGGTGATGGCTGTGGGAACTGCATGGAGCCTCCTTTAGCGGCGAATGACGCCGACACTCAAGCCTTCGATCACCAGTTCCTGGTCTTGAAGGTTCACTTCAATGGGGGCGAAATCGGGGTTCTCGGCGATCAGCCAGACTTTGCTGCCGTCACGCTTGAAGCGCTTGACGGTCACTTCGTCGCCGATTCGCGCCACCACGATCTGGCCGTTACGGGCTTCGCGGGTGGTGTGGACCGCCAGCAGGTCGCCGTCGAAAATGCCGATATCCTTCATGCTCATCCCATGGACGCGCAGCAGGTAGTCAGCGCGCGGATGGAAGAAGGCAGGATTGATGTTGCAGGACTCTTCGATGTGTTGCTGCGCAAGAATCGGGGCGCCGGCTGCGACCCGGCCAATGATCGGCAGGGTGGAATCGTCGGCCTTGGCTTCGAAGCCAGGAATGCGGATGCCACGGGAGGCGCCAGGCGTCATCTCGATTGCACCCTTGCGGGCCAGTGCCTTGAGGTGTTCTTCCGCCGCATTGGGTGACTTGAAACCCAGTTCCTGAGCGATTTCCGCACGGGTGGGTGGATACCCGTTGTCTTCCAGGCAGCGTTTGATGAAGGCCAGAATCTCTGCTTGTCGTGGCGTCAGCTTTAGCATATTGATCGCTCTGTTTTTTTATACAGTGACTGGGATTATATACAGTGAGGCGGTCTTGGCAATGCTCCATTTTTCAGTCGCCGCCGGACGGTCAATCAGTCAGTGGATTGAAGCTTCGCCGTTGTGTGGTTAAATGTCTGACCGACCATTCCCGAAACGAACTGCCAGACTTGACAATGCACAGGCTGAAACGTATGTTTCAAACAAGTGTTTGTCAGGCGGAGTAGCCATGGCCCAGTCGGAAACCGTTGAACGCATTCTTGATGCTGCCGAGCAGTTGTTCGCGGAAAAAGGTTTCGCCGAAACCTCGTTGCGCCTGATCACCAGCAAGGCCGGTGTCAACCTGGCGGCGGTGAACTATCACTTCGGTTCGAAGAAGGCGTTAATCCAAGCGGTTTTCTCGCGGTTCCTCGGGCCGTTCTGCATCAGTCTCGATAAAGAGCTGGAGCGGCGTCAGGCCAAGCCCGACATCAAGCCTACTCTCGAAGAGTTGCTGGAGATCCTCGTCGAACAGGCACTGGTGGTGCAGCCGCGCAGCGGCAACGACCTGTCTATCTTCATGCGTTTGCTGGGGCTGGCTTTCAGTCAGAGCCAGGGGCACTTGCGTCGTTATCTGGAAGACATGTACGGCAAGGTGTTTCGCCGCTACATGATGCTGGTCAACGAAGCGGCGCCACGTATTCCGCCCATCGAACTGTTCTGGCGCGTGCACTTCATGCTGGGTGCGGCGGCGTTCAGCATGTCCGGTATCAAGGCCTTGCGGGCGATCGCCGAAACCGATTTCGGCGTGAACACCTCTATCGAGCAGGTCATGCGCCTGATGGTGCCATTCCTGGCTGCCGGCATGCGTGCCGAATCCGGTGTGACGGATGCGGCCATGGCCACGGCCCAGTTGCGTCCACGCAGTAAATCGACACCGGTTGCCGCCAAGGTTTAACCGCACACGGGTGGGCGCGGCAGCTGACATCCGCTAAGCTAGCCGCCCATGCCGACTCTCGTTCTGAACCCGTTTCCCATTGATATCGCCGACCTGCCGGGCACAGCGCCTGGCGGCGAATCCGTGTGGGCCGGGTTATCTGTTATCAAGGAATTTTTATGACTGCTGGCTTGCAAGGCTCGTTGATGGTGGACGTCGCCGGTACCTGGCTGACGGCTGAAGATCGCCAATTGTTGCGCCAGCCCGAAGTGGGTGGCCTGATCATCTTTGCCCGCAACATCGAGCATCCGCGTCAAGTGCGCGAGCTGAGTGCGGCCATTCGCGCCATTCGTCCCGATCTGCTGCTGGCGGTGGATCAAGAGGGCGGCCGCGTGCAGCGCCTGCGCCAGGGTTTCGTGCGATTGCCCGCGATGCGCGCCATTGCCGACAACCCGAACGCCGAATACTTGGCCGAGCAATGTGGCTGGATCATGGCGACCGAAGTGTTGGCCGTTGGCCTGGACTTGAGCTTCGCTCCGGTGCTGGACCTGGATTACCAGCGCAGCGCCGTAGTTGGCACCCGTTCGTTCGAAGGTGATCCCGAGCGCGCTGCCTTGCTCGCGGGTGCATTCATCCGCGGCATGAACAGCGCCGGGATGGCCGCCACCGGCAAGCATTTCCCTGGCCATGGCTGGGCCGAAGCTGACTCCCACGTCGCGATCCCCAACGACGAACGCAGCCTCGACGAGATCCGCGCCAACGACCTGGTGCCGTTTGCCAAACTGAGCAAGCAACTGGCCGCCGTCATGCCGGCCCACGTTATTTATCCACAAGTCGATTCGCAGCCCGCCGGTTTCTCCCGCCGCTGGTTGCAGGACATCCTGCGCGGCGAGTTGCAGTTCGACGGGGTGATTTTCAGCGATGACCTGTCCATGGCGGGCGCTCACGTGGTCGGTGATGCCGCCAGTCGTATCGAAGCGGCGCTGACTGCCGGTTGCGACATGGGCCTGGTGTGCAACGACCGCGCTGCCGCCGAACTGGCCCTGAGCGCTGCGCAACGCCTGAAGGTCAAGCCGTCCGAGCGCATTGCGCGGATGCGCGGCCAGTCGTTTGCCAACGTCGAATACCGTCAAGACCCGCGCTGGCTGGCCGCTGTCGGCGCGCTCAAAGAAGCTCAATTGATTGATTAAGGACTGTTCGTTATGACGGTTTACGCGATTATCGGTGGCACTGGCCTGACTCAACTCGAAGGCCTGAGCATTCGTCAATCATTGGCGGTGGACACGCCTTATGGCGCACCTTCGGCCGACGTGCAGATCGGCGAGTATGCCGGCAAGGAAGTGCTGTTCCTCGCACGTCACGGTCATCCGCATCGTTTTCCGCCGCATCAGGTCAACTACCGCGCCAACCTCTGGGCGCTGAAGCAGGCCGGTGCCGAAGCCATTCTGGCGGTCAACGCCGTGGGCGGCATCCATGCTGCCATGGGCACCGGGCATTTCTGCGTGCCACATCAGTTGATCGACTACACCAGCGGTCGTGAGCACACCTACTTTGCCGATGACCTGGAGCAGGTCACCCATATCGACTTCAGCTACCCCTACAGCGAACCGTTGCGCCAGCAACTGATTGCGGCATTGGCAGCGGAAGGTGTGGGCTACAGCAGTCATGGCGTGTATGCCTGCACTCAAGGGCCGCGCCTGGAGACGGTGGCTGAAATCGCCCGGCTGGAGCGCGATGGCTGCGACATCGTCGGCATGACCGGTATGCCGGAAGCGGCCCTGGCCCGTGAACTGGAACTGGATTACGCCTGTCTGGCGCTGGTGGTGAACCCGGCGGCGGGCAAGTCGACGGCGGTGATCACCATGGCCGAGATCGAGCAGGCGTTGCATGACGGCATGGGCAAGGTGAAATCGACGCTGGCGCGGGTGCTCAAGGGCTGAGTCAGGCGCTATACCGAGTCGCTCCCTTCGCGAGCAAGTCGGATCGCCGCACCGTCGCTCCCACAGTGTCCGCGTCGAACACAACTTTTGCGGACACCACTGAACCTGTGGGAGCGGCGGTGCGGCGATCCGGCTTGCCCGCGAAGAGGCCGGATCAAACGCCGCAAATCTCAGCGTTTTTCGAGGTTTTCCGGCAGCGGCGCAAACAGCGCCTCAATATCATCGTTCTGCAGTTTCCAGTCCCCGGCCTTGCGCCCATCCAGCACGCCGGCCGCGAGGTCGGATTTTTCCTTTTGCAGGTGCTGAATCTTTTCTTCCACCGTGCCGCGCGCAATCAACTTATAGACGAACACCGGCTTCTCCTGGCCGATGCGATACGCCCGGTCGGTCGCCTGGTTTTCCGTCGCAGGGTTCCACCACGGGTCGTAATGAATCACCGTGTCCGCTTCGGTCAGGTTCAGGCCAACGCCACCGGCCTTCAGGCTGATCAGAAAAATCTGACGCTTGCCGCTCTGGAATTCCTTCACCGGTGTGCGGCGGTCGCGGGTCTGGCCGGTCAGCAGGGCGTAGGCCACGCCGCGTTTGTTCAGTTCGTCTTCGATCAGCGACAGCATCGAGGTGAACTGCGAGAACAGCAGGATCCGCCGACCTTCCTCGAACAATTCCTCGAGCATTTCCATCAGGCTGTCGAGCTTGCCCGACGTGCTGCCACGGCTTGGCAGGGTCGCCTCGTTGACCAGGCGCAAATCGCAGCACACCTGACGCAGCTTGAGCAGTGCTTCGAGAATGATGATCTGGCTGCGGGCCACGCCTTTACGGGTGATCTCGTCGCGGACTTTCTTGTCCATGGCCAGGCGCATGGTTTCGTACACGTCGCGTTGGGCCTCGTTGAGTTCGACCCAGTGGATGATCTCGGTTTTCGGCGGCAACTCGGTGGCCACCTGTTCCTTGGTGCGGCGCAGCAGGAAAGGTTTGATCCGGCCGTTGAGGTGCTGAAGCCTGACCTCGCTGGTGCGTTTTTCAATCGGCACGCGGTAATCGCGGTTGAAGCTTTTGACGTCGCCCAGCCAGCCGGGCAAGAGGAAATGAAACAGCGACCACAGTTCGCCCAGATGGTTTTCCAGTGGCGTGCCGCTCAGGCACAGGCGCTGCCGGGCATTCAGTTCGCGGGCGGCCTGGGCGGCCTTGCTGGTCGGGTTCTTGATGTATTGCGCTTCATCCAGCACCAGTATGTGCAAGGGCTGCGCCGCCAGGCGTTCGACATCCTTGGGCAGCAACGCATAGGTGGTCAGGATCAGGTCGTAATCGGCCAACTTGTCGAAGTGCTTTTTGCGGCTGGCACCGTATAGCGCCAGTACCTTGAGCTGCGGCGTAAAGTGCGCCGCTTCGTCGAGCCAGTTGGGGATCAGGCTGGTCGGCATTACGACCATGCACGGCCGATCGAGGCGGCCGGCGATTTTCTCGCTCAGCACGTGCGCCAGTGTCTGCAGGGTTTTGCCCAGGCCCATGTCGTCCGCGAGAATTCCACCCACTTCCAGTTGCCGCAGCGATTGCATCCAGCTCAAGCCTTCAAGCTGATACGGACGCAGCGTCGCATTCAGGCCGTCCGGGGCGGTAGCCGTGTGGTCCTTGATGTCACGCAGGCGCTGGGCAAAGGTGCGGATCTGTTCGCCACCCTCCCAGAGCAGTGGCATGTCTTCCAGCGGGTTCAGGCGCGTAGCATCGGCCTTGCTCAGGCGCAGCGTGGTGTCGCCGGGCTCCTGCAGGTAGAACTCGCCGAGGGTGGCCAGCACCGGCTTCAGGCGGCCGAAGGGCAGGGCGACTTGCAACGGGCCGTACTCGGAGTTCGGGCGGTTGGGGATGTTGACCAGGATCAGCTCGTCGTCGCGTCGTCGGGCCAGGCGTTCCGGGTTGAGTATTTCGGTGTGCGAGCGCATCAGGTTGAGCAGGATCGGCAACAGGCTCAGGCGTTCGCCATTGACGATGATCCCCAGTTCCAGGTCGAACCAGTCGCGCTCCGGTGCCTGTTCGACCGTGGCGTACCAGTCGTCTACCGCGGTCAGGTCGAAACCGAACTCCTCGTCGATCTGCAGTTCCCAGCCCTGGGTGCGCAGCTTCGGCAGTTCATTGAGGGTAAAGGTCAGCCAGGCGCTGTCATTGACCATCTCGAACAGCTCGCCGGCACTTTCCGGCAAGGCCTTGCTTTGCCGGGTGGCGACTTTGAAGCCGAGGATTCGCAGTTGCTCGCGGTAGGACTGTTCCACTTCCGGGTGGCGTTTTATTCGCAGCGTCTGGGTTTCCTGGCGAATCAGGATATCGGTGTTTTTCTGCCCGCAAACGTACTCGTCCAGGTAGCTGAAAGACAACGCCGCGCGATGCTGGATGTAACGCTGCATTCGACCGTTGCGCGGTTCGAACGCGCTGAACTCGATGCTGGCCAGCCACAGGCGCGGTACCGGTTGCACATTGTCCATCAGCACTTGCGGCGGGGCTTTCGGGCTGCGGTTTTCCAGGACTGCCTGGAGTTTTTCCAGGAGTTCGGCGTCTTTGGCGGCAGCGGGGTAGTCGAGGGTTTCCTGCACTTGCAGGA
Source organism: Pseudomonas sp. GL_091 (assembly GCF_057837725.1). Classification (NCBI taxonomy): domain Bacteria; kingdom Pseudomonadati; phylum Pseudomonadota; class Gammaproteobacteria; order Pseudomonadales; family Pseudomonadaceae; genus Pseudomonas; species Pseudomonas sp. GL_091. The sequence continues at coordinate 2,081,894 of NZ_CM174451.1, forward strand.
GCACCGCTGCGCAATGTTTGCAGTTGTTGTGGACCGGGCACGAACACGTGGCGTCGACCATCAGCAGCGTGCCTTTGGCTGACTCGCGCAGGCGAATGGTCTGACGGTAAACGTTACTGCCAGAGCCTTCGCAAGCGGCGATGATCGTGGCGTCGCCGGCCTCGACGATCCTGACACGATTCTCCAGCGCGTAACGGCGGCCGCGCTCCAGGCTCTGTTCCTTGAATCGGCTGACCCAGGACGGTGCCAGGGGTTTGCTCAGGATCGCGGACATTGGGAATCAGTCCGGAATTTCTTCGGGAGCTGCTCGGGGTGCGGGGGCAGTCAGCGAGGTGATCTTGATCAGCAGGCCGAGGTGGCCGTTGTCGAGGAAGTTCAACTGACCGTTCTTGGTGTGGCTTTCCTGTTTCAAGCGCTCGCTGGCGGTCACCATGCCATTGGCATCGATCTGATTGACCCAGAAATCGGCGTCGACGTCGGTAAAGCGTCCCAGCGTCATGTTCAATGTGCCCTCGATCGGGAACTGACCATACTGTTCCTTGCCGTCGCTGATTGCCACTTTGCTGGCAGTTTCGCCGAGGGTCTGTTGCCAGGCCTTGTGCAGCAACACCGTGTAGTCGGCGCTGCTGGTGAGTTTTTCCACCTCGCCATTCAGGCTTGGCGTGCGCAGGCTGTCGGGGCTGACGGGTTGGGCGCCAGCCGCCCAGTCTTCCGGCGCGGCGCGGCTGACAATCGCCGGCACGGCGTTTTGACGGACCAGAATCATTTCGACCTGATACAGGTCATCGGCAAATGCCGTGGGTGCGACCAGTGCTGGCATCAGCAGGGTCAGCAAGGTCAGTGAGCGAAACAGGCGCATGCGGCGTCCTTCAAGCAGTTTTCGGAACGAGGCGCTCGAACAGCGCCTCTACAGTATTAAAGCGCTCTTCCGGGCGCTCCATCGGAACCATGAACTTGAACATCGTGGCGCCTTCGAATTTGTAGCGTTTTGGCTGGCTCTGGATCAGTTTGATCAGGGTCAGCGGGTCGACCGGCGTCTGTGCCGCGAACTCGACGCGACCGCCTTGGGGGCCGCCATCGACTTTCTTGATGCCCAGTTGCTCGGCCTGCAATTTCAATGCAGTGATGCGGATCAGGTTCTTGGTCGGTTCCGGCAACAGGCCGAAACGATCGATCATCTCCACCTGCAAATCCTTGAGGCCGTCCTCGTCGGTGGCCGAGGCAATGCGTTTGTAGAGAATCAGGCGGGCATGGACATCCGGCAGGTAGTCTTCCGGAATCAACGCCGGCACGCGCAAGTTGACTTCCGGCCCGCCGCCGAGCGGTTGATCGAGGTTCGGCTGCTCGCCCTTGCGGATCGACTTCACTGCGCGCTCGAGCATTTCCATGTACAGCGTGAAGCCGACGGCCTGGATCTGCCCGCTCTGACCGTCACCGAGCAGTTCGCCGGCGCCACGGATCTCCAGGTCGTTGGTGGCGAGCACGAAGCCCGCGCCGAGGTCCTGGGTGTTGGCAATTGCTTCCAGACGCTTTTCCGCGTCCGGGGTGATTTGCTGGCGCGGCGGCGTCAGGAGGTAGGCGTACGCCTGGTGGTGGCTGCGTCCGACCCGGCCGCGCAACTGGTGCAACTGTGCCAGGCCGAACTTGTCGGCACGCTCGATGATGATGGTGTTGGCGCTCGGTACGTCGATGCCGGTCTCGATGATGGTCGAGGCGATCAGCACGTTGAAGCGCTTGTGATAGAAATCGCTCATCACCTGTTCGAGATCGCGTTCGCGCATCTGCCCGTGACCGATGCCGATCCGTGCTTCCGGCACCAGTTCGGCGAGGTCGGCGGCGCATTTCTCGATGGTCTTCACGTCGTTGTGCAGGTAATAGACCTGACCGCCACGCAGCAACTCACGCAGCAGGGCCTCTTTGACCGTGCTCTTGTTCTGTTCCATGACGAAGGTGCGGACCGACAGGCGACGGGCCGGCGGCGTGGCGATGATCGACAGGTCGCGCATGCCCGACACCGCCATGTTCAGCGTGCGCGGAATCGGCGTGGCGGTCAGGGTCAGGATGTCGACTTCGCTGCGCAGGGCCTTGAGCTGTTCTTTCTGGCGCACGCCGAAACGGTGTTCTTCGTCGATGATCACAAGGCCAAGGTTTTTGATCTTCACATCGTCCTGCAGCAACTTGTGCGTGCCGATGACGATGTCGATCTTGCCTTCGGCCAGGTCCGCGACCGCCGCATTCACTTCCTTGGTCGACTTGAAGCGGCTCATCACTTCCACGGTCACCGGCCAGTCGGCGAAGCGGTCGCGGAAGCTGTTGTAGTGCTGCTGGGCGAGCAGGGTGGTCGGCACCAGAATCGCCACCTGGCGACCGCCGTGCACGGCAATGAACGCGGCGCGCATCGCCACTTCGGTCTTGCCGAAGCCGACGTCGCCGCACACCAGGCGGTCCATCGGCTTGGGCGCGAGCATGTCTTCGCGCACCGCTTCGATGGTGGTTTGCTGGTCCGGGGTTTCTTCGAACGGGAAACCGGCGCTGAAGGTGGCGTAGTCGGCTTTCGGATCGGCGAAAGCGTAGCCTTCGCGGGCGGCGCGACGCGCATAGATGTCGAGCAACTCGGCGGCGACGTCGCGCACCTGTTCGGCGGCTTTGCGCTTGGCTTTCTGCCAGGTCTCGGAACCGAGGCGGTGCAGCGGGGCCAGGGCATCGTCGCTGCCGGTGTAGCGGGCGATCAGGTGCAGGTTGGCCACCGGCACATAAAGCTTGGCGCCTTCGGCGTATTCCAGGGCGAGGAATTCAGCGGCCTGGCTGTCGATTTCCAGGGTCGCCAGGCCCAGGTAGCGGCCGACGCCGTGGTCGATGTGCACCACCGGCGCACCCTCGCGCAGCTCGGTGAGGTTCTTGATCACGGCATCGTTGTTGGCATCGGCGCGCTTTTCACGGCGACGGCGCTGCATCACGCGCTGGCCGAACAACGGGCTTTCCGCGACGAGGGCCAGGGCCGGGTCGTCAAGCAGCAAGCCTTCGTCGAGCGGAGCGATGGTGATCGCCAGGCGTTCCTTGCCGGCGACAAAGTCCGGCCAGCTGTCGACGGTTTTCGGTCGCAGCTTCAGACGTTCCAGCAGTTCCAGCAACACTTCGCGGCGGCCTGCCGATTCGGCGGTAAACAACACGCGACCGGGGAACTGGTCGAGGAATTCGGCCAGTGCCGCCATCGGCTGAGTGGCCTTGGCTTCGATGGCCAGGTTCGGCAGCTCCCGAGCGGGGAAGCGCTCGCGACCGCTACCGCTTTCCACGTCCTGTTGACTGGCCACCACACGCGGCCAGTTCTTCAGGCGCGCGAAGCAGTCTTCCACCGGCAGGAACAGTTCGGCGGGCGGTAATAGAGGGCGGGACGGGTCGACGCGGCGTTCTTCATAGCGATTGCGCACGTCGTTCCAGAAGTTTTCTGCGGCCTGTTCGATGCCCGGCAGGGAAAACACTTGCGTGTCCTGGGGCAAGTAATCGAACAGCGTCGAGGTCTCTTCGAAGAACAGCGGCAGGTAGTACTCGATGCCGGCTGGAGTAATCCCGCTGCTCAAGTCCTGGAAGATCGGGCAGCGGCGGAAGTCGACGTCAAAACGCTCGCGGAAGCGCGCCTTGAAACGGGTGACCGCTTCTTTCTGCAGCGGGAATTCCCTGGCCGGCAACAGCTTGACCGAGTCGACTTTGTCGATCGAGCGCTGGTTCTCCGGGTCGAAGGTGCGCAGGGTTTCGATTTCGTCGTCGAACAGATCGATGCGATACGGCAGCTTGCTGCCCATCGGGAACAGATCGATCAGCGAACCGCGTACGGTGAACTCGCCGTGTTCATACACCGTATCGACGTAGCGATAGCCCGTGGCTTCAAGCCGGGTGCGCATTTGCTCGACGTCGAGCTTCTGGCCGATATCCAGCACCAGGCTGCTGCCGAGCAGGAATTTGGTCGGCGCGAGGCGATGCAGGGCGGTCGTGATCGGCACCACCAGCACGCCATGGCTCAGCTCCGGCAGCCGGTACAGGCTGGCGATGCGCTGGGAAATGATGTCCTGGTGCGGCGAGAACAGGTCGTAGGGCAGGGTTTCCCAGTCGGGAAAGTGCAATACGGGCAAATCCGGGGCGAAGAAACCCAGCTCCTGTTCCAGCCGTTCGGCACTTTGGCTGTCGGCGGTCAGCAGCAGGGTAAAGCGCTTGGCAGCGCTGGCGGCCTCGGCGATGGCCAGGCTCAGGGCGGCACCGGGCAGGTTGCCCCAGTGCTGTTTACCTGCCGCGGCAGGGAGAAGCGGTAGACGCAGAACGGGCACGGAAGGTTGAGCTCCAAGCGTTGCGACAAAGTCGGTAATTGTAGCGGTCTACGATGCCGCCTGTCAGTTGCTGACTGCGTCTAAAAGCGCGGGTGGGGCAAAATGTAGTGGTAAAGACAAAATCCGGCGGTTTTTTGCCGGAAATTACTGAATATGTAGTGGCAAAAACAACGAGTGTTACGGAGGGTTACGGATAAGGAGTCGTGACCACCAAAAAATTGACTGCGCTGAAAGCCCCGGTTTTATTGGGCTGGCGCGATGCGTGATTTTTTTGAACGACGATTTGTTACGTAAAGCACGACGGGCGCGCATTGCTACGGCGGTCACTCGGCGGCATAATGTAGCCCCTTTTTTCTGCCCCTACATGTGGAAGGTTCCCGTGACTCAGAAGCCCGACCAGTGTCTTGGTGAATGGATCGACCGTGAAGCACTCGCAGAAGCGATGATTCCGCTTATCGGTCAGCTCTACCGCAATAACAACGTGGTGAGCTCGATCTATGGCCGCAGCCTGATCAATCGTTCAGTCATTGCGATTCTCAAAGCTCACCGCTTTGCTCGTCACCGTCAGTCCGACGAAAGCGAGCTGTCCGTCCACGAAACATTCCCGCTGATCAAGGCGATGAGCGAGCTCAAGCTCGGCGCCGCTTCGGTGGACCTGGGCAAGCTGGCGGCCAAATTCAAGGCCGAAGGCAATGGCCGTACTGCCGAGCAGTTCGTCCGTGAAGAACTGGCTGACGTGGTTGGCCAGCAAAACGCATCCGCCCGCAAAGGCACCGACGTTGTCCTCTACGGCTTCGGTCGTATCGGCCGTCTGCTGGCGCGCATCCTGATCGAGAAAACCGGTGGTGGCGACGGCCTGCGTCTGCGCGCCATCGTTGTCCGCAAGGGCGCCGAGAACGACCTGGTCAAGCGTGCCAGCCTGCTGCGCCGCGACTCGGTCCATGGCCCGTTCGATGGCACCATCACCATCGATGAAGCCAACAACACCATCACCGCCAACGGCAACCTGATCCAGGTTATCTACGCCAAGAGCCCGGCCGAAGTCGACTACACCCAGTACGGCATCGAAAACGCTCTGATCGTCGACAACACCGGTGTATGGCGTGACGCTGACGGTCTGGGCCAGCACCTGGCCTGCCCGGGCGCTGCCCGCGTGATCCTCACCGCACCTGGCAAGGGCGCGCTGAAGAACATCGTGCATGGCATCAACCATGGCGAAATCACCCCTGACGACAAGATCATCTCGGCGGCTTCCTGCACCACCAACGCCATCGTGCCGGTGCTCAAGGCAGTCAACGACAAGTACGGCATCATCAACGGCCACGTCGAAACCGTTCACTCGTTCACCAACGACCAGAACCTGATCGACAACTTCCACAAGGGCAGCCGTCGTGGCCGCGCCGCGCCGCTGAACATGGTAATCACCGAGACCGGTGCCGCCACCGCAGCCGCCAAGGCGCTGCCAGTGCTCAAGGGCAAGCTGACCGGCAACGCGATTCGCGTTCCTACGCCGAACGTGTCGATGGCTATCCTGAACCTGAACCTGGAAAAGGCCACCACTCGCGAAGAGATCAACGAGTACCTGCGCCAGATGGCCATGCACTCGGACCTGCACAAGCAGATCGACTACGTGAGCTCCCAGGAAGTGGTTTCCACCGACTTCGTTGGCTCGCGCCACGCAGGCGTAGTGGACGCGGAAGCGACCATCACCCAGGATAACCGCGTTGTTCTGTACGTTTGGTACGACAACGAATTCGGTTACAGCTGCCAGGTGGTTCGCGTGATGGAAGACATGGCCGGTGTAAACCCGCCAGCATTCCCGCGCTAAGCCTTTAGCTGCACATGAAAACGCCCCGACCTTGGTCGGGGCGTTTTTGTTTGTGGGTTTCTGTAGGAGCGAGCTTGCTCGCGAAAAAATCACAGGCGGCGCGGTTCTCCAGGCAGCGTGCGTCATCATTCACGTCCTTCGCGGGCAAGCCCGCTCCTACAGAGGTGGCGCATAATGGCGTGCCATGGCGTTGTGTCAGGGGAGTCGTCGGGAGATGCAGTATTTGTGGATCAGGTGGCGGAGCATTTTCTTTGTGCTGTTCGGCATGTTGGCAGCCTGCGGCAACGGCGACACCCTGGAAACCTTCGGCGGCCCGACCATGGGCAGCACCTATTCGATCAAGTATGTGCGCCATGCCGGCCTTCCAGCGCCGGACGAAGTCCGCGTCCAGGTCGAGCAGATTCTCGCTGACATTGATCGGCAAATGTCGACCTACCGCAGCGACTCGGACATCGAACGCTTCAATGCATTACCGGCCAACCGCTGTCAGGCAATGCCGGCGTCGATCCTCGAACTGGTCCGCGTAGGCGAGCAGCTGTCAGTGCAAAGCGACGGTTCCTACGATCTGACGGTGGAGCCGTTGCTCAATCTCTGGGGATTTGGTCCGCAGGCCCGCGGGGAAAAAGTCCCGTCCGCCGACGCGCTCGCCGAAGTCCGCAAGCGCGTCGGCCATGAACACTTGCGCATCGATGGCGACCAGTTGTGCAAGGACGCCGCCGTCGAGGTCGACTTCAACAGCACCGCCGCCGGTTATGCGGTGGACACGATTGCCGCAAGACTCGAGGCGATGGGCATCCATGACTACCTCGCCGAGGCCACGGGCGAGCTCAAGGCGTCCGGCAAGAAGGCTGACGGCTCGCCATGGCGCATCGCTCTGGAAGAGCCTCGGGATGACCGGCAGGTGGCCGAGCGCGTCATTGTTGTCGACGGCTATGGCCTGTCCACCTCCGGCGACTATCGTAATTACTTCGAGCAGGACGGCCAGCGTTTTTCCCACACCTTCGATGCCCGCAGCGGCGCGCCGGTCTCACACAACCTGGCATCGGTGACGGTGATTCATCCTTCAGCGTTGATGGCCGATGGCTTATCGACGCTGTTGCTGATTCTCGGCCCGAAGCGCGGTTGGGACTACGCAGAAAAACACGATATCGGCGCATTTTTTGTGATTCGTGCCGATACAGGTTTCGTCACACGCAGCAGTCACGCTTTTGAACGCCTCAGTGGCCAAAAAACCGAGTGATTGTGGCGATTCGAGCATTGAAAACTGGCGTTGTAGCGCAGGCAAAAGTAGCCTACGACGCGACCAAGGGTTAATGTGCGCGGCGTTGACGCTTCTATAGACTGTGTCCGGGTTCTGCACTGGCCCCAAATTGTTCCTTCATGCCACGCATTGGCGTGATTTAGCCGCAGGTGCCGAGGGTGCCGCGGCCTGTTCTGAGGAGTACGCATGGCTGTCTACAACTACGACGTGGTGGTGTTGGGTTCCGGCCCGGCGGGGGAAGGCGCGGCAATGAACGCCGCCAAGGCAGGGCGCAAGGTGGCGATGGTCGATAGCCGTCGCCAGGTCGGCGGCAACTGCACTCACTTGGGCACCATCCCGTCCAAGGCACTGCGTCACTCGGTGCGGCAGATCATGCAATTCAACACCAACCCGATGTTCCGGGCCATTGGTGAGCCGCGCTGGTTCTCCTTCCCGGACGTGTTGAAAAGCGCCGAGAAAGTCATCTCCAAACAAGTCGCTTCGCGTACCGGCTACTACGCCCGTAACCGCGTCGACGTGTTCTTCGGCACCGGCAGCTTCGCCGACGAGCAAACCATCGAAGTGGTCTGCGCCAACGGCGTGGTCGAAAAACTGGTGGCCAAGCACATCATCATCGCCACCGGTTCGCGTCCTTATCGCCCGGCCGACATCGATTTCCACCACCCGCGTATCTACGATAGCGACACCATCCTCAGCCTCGGCCACACCCCGCGTAAACTCATTGTTTACGGCGCCGGCGTGATCGGTTGCGAATACGCCTCGATCTTCAGCGGTCTGGGTGTATTGGTTGAATTGGTGGATAACCGTGGTCAGTTGCTGAGCTTCCTCGACTCGGAAATTTCCCAGGCCCTGAGTTATCACTTCAGCAACAACAACATCACGGTTCGCCACAACGAAGACTACGACCGCGTCGAAGGCGTGGACAATGGCGTGATCCTGCACCTCAAGTCCGGCAAGAAGATCAAGGCCGACGCCTTGCTCTGGTGCAACGGTCGTACCGGCAACACCGATCAGTTGGGTCTGGAAAACATCGGCGTGAAGGTCAACAGCCGTGGCCAGATCGAAGTCGACGAGGCATATCGCACCTGCGTGCCGAATATCTACGGCGCCGGTGACGTGATCGGCTGGCCGAGCCTGGCCAGTGCCGCCCACGACCAGGGCCGTTCGGCCGCCGGCAGCATTGTGGATAACGGTAGCTGGCGCTTTGTGAATGACGTGCCGACTGGCATCTACACCATTCCGGAGATCAGCTCGATCGGCAAGAACGAGCAGGAGCTGACCCAGGCCAAGGTGCCGTACGAAGTGGGCAAGGCGTTCTTCAAGAGCATGGCGCGGGCGCAGATCGCCGGCGAGCCGCAAGGCATGCTGAAGATCCTGTTCCACCGCGAAACCCTGGAAGTGCTGGGCGTTCACTGCTTCGGTTATCAGGCGTCGGAGATCGTGCACATCGGTCAGGCGATCATGAACCAGCCGGGCGAACTGAACACGCTGAAGTATTTCGTCAACACCACGTTCAACTACCCGACCATGGCCGAAGCCTATCGGGTAGCTGCGTACGATGGCCTCAACCGGCTTTTTTGACGGGCTCCGGCCGGTGGCCTGAGCCGGCCGGGGAGACCGATTTCAGCAATTCTCGAGCGTGGCGGTGGCCAAACCGGGAAAGTCTGTAATCAGGCTGTCAACGCCGAAGTCGGCGAGTCTGCGCATCAGCGCAGGCTCGTTGACGGTCCACACCGACACATGCAGCCCCTGACGCTGCGCCCTTTGCAGGCGTTCCGGCGTGCACAGGGTCCAGTTCAGCGCCAGGATCTCACAGCCATAGCTGGCCGCGACCTTCAGCGGGTCGAGCCAGGCGTACTCGGCCACCAGCCCGCGAGACACGTCCGGCACCAGTTCCAGCGCGGCCTTCAATACTTCGCGTGAACTCGAGGTGATGGTCACCTTGTCCATCAGCCCATGACGCTGCACCATTTCACGAATCGCCAGCACGGTGGTCGCGGCACGCATCCTCGATGCGCTTTTGACTTCCAGCTGCCAGTGATCGAAGTCGCACTTTTCGAACAAATCTTCCAGCGTCGGAATCGGGCACGGCTTGATCCAGCCCGGGCCACCCTTGCGTGCGTCGTAAGTCACAAGCTCAGCCGCCGTGTGTTCGACGACCTTGCCGCGACGGTCAGTGGTGCGCTTGAGGGTCGGGTCGTGGATGACCATCAACTCGCCGTCCATGGACAGGTGCAGGTCCAGTTCGCAGCGACGCACGCCGTGCTTGAGACATTCCTGAAAGCTGGTCAGGGTGTTTTCCGGTGCTTCGCCCTTGGCGCCGCGATGGCCGTAGATGAGGGTCACGGTTCTTCCTTAAATTAATTGCCTGATTCGAGTTGGTCGCGGGCCAGGCGTCGTTCCTGGGCCTGCTTTTGCAAGATGTGGCGGGCCAGCAGTTGGCGTTGGGCGTCGGTCAGGTGTTCGAACTCGGTGCCAACGTCATACCCGTCGCCCTTGCGGTCGCAATGGGTGACGCGAGCGCGCAGCAGCAGACCCAGGGCTTGCGGCATCAACACCAGCTTGACCGACAGGCGTGCGCCGGCGGCGATGGGCGATGGATGCTGAAAGTCGATGCCGCCTTCGGAGATGATCACCGGCTGCGGTTCGCCGATCTGCCCGAGCACTGTCAGAGCGACGACCTGGCTCAGCAAATCGATGCGTTTGTTCTGGGATTTGAGGAATGCGGCGGTCGTGCGGTCGCGTTCGCTGATCTGGCGCAACAGGTGTTGCGACTCGAATTCGCTCAGGTGCAGTTCGCTGAGCAAGTTGAAGAGAGGGGACGCATCCTGCAACACTTCCTGGCCGGCGGCTTCGGGAGCGGACAGGGGCCGAATTTCCAGTGCGATCGTATCCTCGATACGGTAGTATTCGCGGCGATCTTCTTCATCTAATGTCGACATGGCGAACCCATGGTAGCGGCGGTGGTCTGAGTGTAAAGCTGGTTATCGACCCCCGCCACAAGGACGTTCCTTTTCCCTCCGAACAAGCCCCGACATGTTCAGACCTCTCTTCGTATTTATCGGCACGCGTTACACCCGTGCAAAGCGTCGCAATCATTTTGTGTCATTCATTTCCCTGACTTCGATGATCGGGCTCGCCCTTGGCGTGGTCGTGATGATCGTGGTGCTGTCGGTGATGAACGGCTTCGATCATGAGATGCGCACCCGCGTGCTGGGCATGGTGCCCCACGCGACCATCGAGTCCGGCGAGCCGATCAGCGATTGGCAAAGCCTGGCGGCGAAGGTCAAGCAGAACCCGCAGGTGACGGCTGTGGCGCCGTTTACGCAAATGCAGGGCTTGCTGACCAATAACGGCAAGGTCTCGAAAGTCCTGCTCAATGCCATCGACCCGGCGCAAGAGCGCCAAGTGTCGATCATCGATCACTTCATGACCCAGGGAAAACTCGACGACCTGGTGCCGGGCGAGTTCGGCATCGTCATCGGCGACAAGGCCGCGGCCAAGCTCGGTGCCGCGATTGGCGACAAGCTGACCTTCGTCGCGCCCGAAGTCACCGTGACCCCGGCCGGGATGTTCCCGCGCATGAAGCGCTTCACCGTGGTCGGCATCTTCCATGTCGGCGCCGGTGAGCTCGATGGCTATCTTGGCGTCACCAACCTGCAGGATCTGGCCCGGCTGCACCGCTGGAAGCCGGATCAGGTCCAGGGCCTGCGCCTGAAGTTCGACGATCTGTTCCAGGCGCCGCGCACCGCGTGGAGCATCGCCCGCGACCTCGGCGAAGACCGCTACTACGCCCGCGACTGGACCCGCACCCACGGCAACCTGTACCAGGCGATCCGCATGGAAAAAGCCATGATCGGCCTGTTGCTGCTGCTGATTGTCGCGGTCGCGGCGTTCAACATCATTTCCACGCTGGTGATGGTGGTGAACGACAAGAAGGGCGACATCGCGATCCTGCGTACACTGGGCGCCACGCCGGGCACGATCATGCGCACGTTCATGGTGCAAGGCACGGTGATTGGCGTGGTCGGCACGGCCATTGGCGCCGTGGTCGGCATCTTCGCCGCGCTGAACGTCAGCGCCGCGATCTCGGCCCTCGAAGGCCTGATCGGCCACAAGTTCCTCAACGCCGACGTGTACTTCATCGATTACCTGCCGTCGCAAGTGCAGAGCCAGGACGTGGTGATGGTCTGTTCTGCGGCGTTGGTCCTGAGTTTCCTCGCCACCCTGTATCCAGCCTGGCGTGCCGCGCGCACCCAGCCTGCGGAGGCGCTACGTTATGAGTGAGTCGGGCATGAGTGATAAAGCAATCTTGAGCTGCCGCAGCCTGGGCAAGTCCTACGAGGAAGGCCCGGAGTCGGTGGAAGTGTTGGCCGGCCTGCAACTGGAGTTGCACCCGGGAGAGCGTGTGGCGATTGTCGGCAAGTCGGGCTCGGGCAAAAGTACCTTGCTCAATCTGCTGGGCGGCCTCGATACACCGACCAAGGGCAGCGTCTGGCTCGACGGCGAAGAGCTGTCGGCGTTGAGCGAGAAGAAACGCGGCCTGCTGCGTAATCGCGCCCTCGGCTTCGTGTACCAGTTCCACCACCTGCTGCCGGAATTCACCGCCCTGGAAAACGTCTGCATGCCGCTGCTGATCGGCAAGACCGCGATCCCGGAAGCGCGCCAGCGTGCCACGGCGTTGCTGGAGCGGGTAGGGCTGGGCCATCGCCTGGAGCACAAACCGGCGGAATTGTCCGGTGGTGAGCGTCAGCGTGTGGCCATCGCCCGCGCCCTGGTGAACAATCCGGGCCTGGTAATGCTCGACGAGCCGACCGGCAACCTCGATTCCCACACCGCCCAGGGGATCCAGGACTTGATGCTGGAGCTCAGCACCTCGATGCGCACGGCGTTCCTGGTGGTGACCCACGACATGAACCTGGCCCGCCAGATGGATCGCGTCCTGCACCTGCAGGAAGGTTGCCTCACTCCTATCTGATTGGCTGAAACCCGATGTCTGAAAAGGCGTCGGGTCTTTTATTTCCATACGGTGCCCCAGCGAATGTTCAGACCGTTATCGATCTTTATCGGCACGCGCTATACCCGCGCCAAGCGCCGCAATCGCTTTGTTTCCTTCATCTCGATGACCTCGATGATCGGCCTCGCCCTCGGCGTGCTGGCGATGATCGTGGTGCTGTCGGTGATGAACGGCTTCCAGCGCGAAATGAGCTCGCGCATCCTTGGCATGGTGCCCCACGCCACCATCGTCGGCGTCAATCCGATTGATGACTGGAAGCCCGTGGCAGCCGCCGCGATGAAAAACCCGGAAGTGACGGCGGCGGTGCCGTTTACCGAGATGGAAGGCATGCTGTCCTACAAGGGCACGATGCAGCCAATCCAGGTCAGCGGTGTCGATCCGGCACTGGAAGGCCAGGTGTCGATCGTCGCCAAGCACATCGTTCAGGGCAGCCTCGAAGCCCTGAAACCGGGCGAATTCGGCGTGGTGATCGGTGAAATCACGGCGCGCCGCTTCCGCTTGAACGTCGGCGACAAGATCACCCTGATCGTGCCGGAAGTCAGCAATGCGCCGGGCGGCATCACCCCGCGCATGCAACGGCTGAATGTGGTCGGCGTGTTCAAGGTCGGTGCCGAACTGGATGGCACCATGGCGCTGATCCACATGGCCGATGCCGCGCAGATGCAGCACTGGGAGCCGAATCAGGTGCAGAGCGTGCGCCTGGCGGTGAAGGACCTGTATGCCGCGCCGCAAGTGTCGAGCGACATCGCCACGGGGCTGGGCGCCGCCTACAAGGCTGACGACTGGACCCACACCCAGGGCAGCCTGTTCAGCGCAATGAAAATGGAAAAAACCATGATCGGCCTGCTGTTGCTGATGATCGTCGCGGTGGCGGCGTTCAACATCATCGCGACCCTGATCATGGTGGTGAACGACAAGGGCGCGGACATCGCGATCCTGCGCACCATCGGCGCCACGCCACGGGAGATCATGGCGATCTTCATGGTGCAGGGCACGGTGATCGGGATTGTCGGCACCCTGATTGGCGGTGTGTTGGGGGTGATTGCCGCGCTTAACGTCAGCCAGATCGTGGGCTGGATCGAGCGGGTCAGCGGGCAGCACATCTTCAGTTCCGACGTGTATTTCGTCAGCAACCTGCCGTCTGAGCTGCAAGGCGGGGATGTGGCGTTGATCTGCACGGCGGGCTTCGTCATGAGCTTCCTGGCCACGGTTTACCCAGCATGGCGGGCGGCGAAGATCGAGCCGGCTTACGCTTTGCGCTATTCGTAATCTGATATACCGCTTTCGCGAGCAGGCTCGCTCCCACAATTGACCGAGTTGACTCAGATCTAATGTGGGAGCGAGCCTGCTCCGGGCGGCGTTCCGACGAAGGGGCCGCAACTGCCGGCCTCAATCCCCCCTTGGCAACTCGATCACAAACCGCGTCCACCCATTCTCCGATTCGCAACGAATCTGCCCGCCATGGGCACGGATGATCGACTGGGTGATCGCCAGCCCCAGTCCCGCATGTTCGCTACTGCCTTCCCGGCGCGCAGGATCGGCACGGTAAAACCGGTCAAAAAGGCGCGGCAATAGATCTTCGGAAATCTGTTGGCCCGTATTTTCAACGGTCAGCCGCAATTCTTTTGGCTGATCGACGATTCGTACCCGAACCTCGCCATCGGCCGGTGTGAACCGCAGCGCATTGTCCAGCAGGTTCGAAAGCGCTCGCCGCAGCATGCTGCGGTCACCTTCGATGCGGGCATTGCCGTCACGACTCAGTTTTACCTGCGCGTCTTCGGCCAATGGCGCAAAGAACTCCAGCAGCAGATCCGCTTCCTCCGCCAGTTCCAGTGGCTCACATTTGGGCATTAACAAGCCGTGATCGGCTTTCGCCAGATAGAGCATGTCATTGACCAGTTGCGCCATCCATTGCAGCTCTTCGAGGTTGCTGTGCAGGGCTTCGCGGTAGTCCTCGATGGGGCGAGGGCGGGTGAGGGTGACCTGGGTATGGGTCAGCAGGTTCGACAGTGGCGTGCGCAGTTCATGGGCAATGTCGGCGGAGAACGCCGACAGGCGCTGAAACGAGTCGTCGAGACGTCCGAGCATGGCGTTGAAGTTGTGGGCCATTTCCGCCAGTTCCGGCGGCATGTTTTCTTCAGGCAACCGCGAGTTCAGCGATTGCGCGGAAACACCGCTGGCCACCGCACTGATCCGCCGTAACGGGCGCAAGCCGCTGCGTGCCGCCCAGGCGCCCAGCAGTGCGGTGGCCAGGGCTGACAGGCCGACGGTCAGCCAGATCAAATGCTGCATGCGTTGCAGAAAGTGCTGGTGGTGGGTGATGTCCAGCAGCAAGGTCAGTTGCGGTGAATCGGGTTTGCCCGCGAAAAGCGGCGCATTCAGGACTCGGTAATCCATGCCTTCATGGCTCACCGTCGACAACCCGGGCTGACGCGGCAATACCTGGGGAATGTTGGCCGAACTGTCATACCAGCGCTGGCCGTCGCTGCCGGTGATTCGCAGGGACAGGTCAGCCTGCCGGCTCAATTCCTCCGCCAGCTTCGTTTCGCTGTCACTCGACTGAAGGTCGTGCAGGGCCCGACGCAAGCCAATCAGCTTGCCGTCCAGCAGTTGCTGGTCGAGCTCAACGAAGTGCGCCTCACTGGCACGGCTGAACAGCACCCCGGCGAATAACGACACCACCGCGGTGCAGGCGGCAAACAGGAGCGCCAACCGGCTGCTCAAGGACAGCTGGCGCATCAGACAGGGCGCTCTTCAAGGACGTAGCCCATGCCGCGCACGGTATGGATCAGCTTGTTGGGGAATTCATCGTCGATCTTCAGGCGCAGGCGACGGATCGCCACCTCGATGACATTGGTGTCGCTATCGAAATTCATGTCCCACACCTGGGACGCAATCAGCGACTTGGGCAAAACTTCGCCCTGACGGCGCAGGAGCATTTCCAGCAGGGCGAATTCCTTGGCGGTCAGGTCGATACGCTGGCCGCTGCGTTCGACCCGGCGCCGGATCAGGTCCAGGCGTAAATCGGCCAGTTGCAGGCTGGTTTCCTGGGGCGTGGTGCTGCCGCGACGCAACAGGCTGCGGACCCGGGCCAGCAGTTCGGAGAAGGCAAACGGCTTGACCAGATAGTCATCGGCGCCCAGTTCGAGGCCGTGAACCCTGTCCTCCACGGCGTCACGCGCCGTCAGAAAAAGTACCGGGGTGTCCAGGCCGGCGCTGCGCACCGCTTGAAGAATCTGCCAGCCATCACGACCGGGCAGCATCACATCGAGAATCAGCAGGGCATATTCGCCGCTGAGGGCCAATTGCTGGCCGGTAGTGCCATCGGCCACCAGTTCCGTGTTGAACCCGGCCTCGGCCAGGCCCTGGCGCAGGTAATGGCCGGTTTTCGGTTGGTCTTCGACAATCAGCAGTTTCATGGGCGACTCATGGCAAATGGAACGAAGGCTTTATACCGTGGGCAGCATTCGCACAGGGCAACCTGACAAAGTTGTAATCTGGCTGTCAGGTTGCGGGCAGTGGCAGCAGTTTAGAGTTTTGCCCATGCTGAGCCTTATCTTGTTGGAGTATGACGATGTTTTTACGCAAATCCGTGGCGCAAATCCTGTGTTTGCTGGCGCTGAGTTCGCCGGTGTGGGCGGACGCCGGGCCTGCCTTCGATTTCGGTCAGCCGGCCCCGGCGGCCAAGGCGACCCGCAGCGTCGAGGTGGTGATGGGTGACATGTCCTTCACGCCGCAGGCCATCGACATCAAGGCCGGAGAAACCGTGCGCTTCGTGCTGGTCAATAAAGGCCAGTTGTTGCATGAATTCAACCTGGGGGATGCGGCGATGCACGCCAAACACCAGCAGGAAATGTTGCAGATGCAACAGAGCGGCATGCTGACGCCCACCGGCATGAAGGCCATGGATCACGGCAACATGGCCGGCATGGATCACAGCAAAATGGACCACGGCATGAAGCATGACGACCCGAACAGCGTGCTGGTGGAGCCGGGCAAGACCGCCGAGCTGACCTGGACCTTCAGCAAGGCCACCAGCCTTGAGTTTGCCTGCAACATCCCCAGTCATTATCAGGCCGGCATGGTCGGCAAATTGACTGTCAGTCAGTAAGCACTCAAAGGCGGGAGCAAAGGCTGATAGAATCCGCTGATTCTTCAGTCAGGTTTCCGCCATGCATCCCGCAGCCGAACACTCGCCGCTGGGCAAGTCCAGCGAATACATCGCCACCTACACGCCGTCCTTGCTGTTCCCGATCCCGCGCACCGCGAAGTGGGCGGAACTGGGCCTGACGGCGCAAACCCTGCCGTATAAAGGCGTGGACTTCTGGAACTGCTTCGAGCTGTCCTGGCTGCTGCCGTCGGGCAAGCCGGTGGTGGCGATCGGCGAATTCAGCATTCCGGCGGATTCGCCGAACATCATCGAGTCGAAGTCGTTCAAGCTGTACCTCAACTCCCTGAACCAGACGCCGTTTGCCGATACCGCGAGCCTTGAGGCGACGCTGGCCAAGGACTTGTCGGCGGCTGCCGGCAAGCCGGTGGGCGTGCGCATTCGCAGCCTCAAGGATGTCGAGGGCGAAGGTGTCGTGGCCTTGCCGGGCGTGTGCATCGATGAGCTGGATATCAGCGTCAGCAACTACGAGCATCCACGGCCGGAACTGCTGCGTTGCGATGATTCGCGCATTGTCGAGGAGAGCGTGCACAGCCATTTGCTCAAGTCCAACTGCCCGGTCACCAGCCAGCCGGACTGGGGCAGCGTGGCGGTGGAGTACCGTGGCGCGGCGCTGGATCACGCGAGCCTGCTCGAGTACATCGTCAGCTTCCGCCAGCACTCGGACTTCCATGAGCAGTGTGTAGAGCGGATTTTCCTCGACCTGCAGCGGTTGCTGAAACCGGAGAAACTGACGGTGTATGCGCGTTATGTGCGTCGTGGCGGGCTGGATATCAACCCGTACCGCAGCACTGAAGAGGTGCAGCTGCCGAACCATCGCCTGGTCCGCCAGTAACGAAACCCTGTAGGAGCAAGCTCGCTCCTACAAGGGCATTGTTGGGTTCAGATCCCCATGTTGGCCAAGGCCTGCCCGATGTTGCGCAGGGTGCCGGCAAGGGTAGGGTGTTCGAGTTCGAAGCGTTCCACGGCCAGGTTGACGCCATCGGCGAGGCTGGAATCCTGGGTTTTGGTTTCGAGCTCAAGCTTCAACTCGATCTGTTGCATCAGTTCGTGTAGCTCGGCGCGTTCGGCTTCAGACAATGGAGGATTCTGTTCCAATTGCTCGCGCAGGGCATTGAGCTGTTCTTGCAGTTCGCGGGCAGGCATGGCGTTCTTCCTTCTTTAATCGATAGGCACTGGCATAGACCATGGCGGCACGCGAAGGCGGCGGGCCAAAGGTCGATGCCTGACCTTTAGATTAATCCACTCGCGCCCAACGTGCATGATCTCGATCAGGGCTTTTCGCCCTTGAGCCGACGCAAGCTGATATCGGCCAGGCAGGTGTCGAGTTCACCGAGGTGGTCGATCACCGAATGCACGCCCAGGCCGAACAGTTGCATCGTCGCCTTGCCGCGTTTGATGTCGCGCTCCTGCGGGGTCAACGCTTGCCATTGCTCGGGCGCCAGCCCGCACAGTGAGCCACAGGACGCCAGGCCAATGGTCCACAACCCGGCATTGAGCCCCGCTTGCAGCAAGCGGGGTTCGCCGCTCACCAGTACGCAGCCGTCGAGTCGCTCGACGTTCAGGGTCATCAAGGCTTGCCAGCAGGCATTCGGGGCGGGCCATGGGGTGTTTGTTGCTGGATGTTGCGAAGGTTTGATCCATTCCGGCAGCGCAGCGGCCAGGGAATGGCTGAGGGCAGGGGGCAGTTCATCGAGCCAGGCACAGGGGATTTGCTGGCGCTGCAAGCTGCGCAGGCTGTCCAGTGCACCGGGTGTGGCCTCGGCATGTTCAGCCGAGTGGCTGCCGTGCCGGTGCGTGTGTGCGCCGAAATCCACCAGGCAGCCACTCAGGCCGAACAGTACGGCGGTCAGGCTGGGTGCAGCTTGGGGCAAGGCTTCGGCGAGCGGCATATGGACGTCCCTGAAATAGCCTGAAGGCTAGCGGGCGACGGTGACAGTTGAGTGACATGGATGTGAATCGCTCACATTTGGCACGATTGCCTCGGCGTGGATTTCCTGCAAAGTGCCTTAAACGGCGTTTACGTCTTATACTTGCCAACTTATTGCCCGGGCCAGGCGCCCGAGCCAGTACAAACCAAGGAGTTTTTTTCTATGCGCTGGAGCAATCATCTAGCCAGGATTTGTGTATGCGCCAGTGCGATGCTGGTTCCGTTCGTTGCCCAGGCAGCCACGGAAGATGATCCTTGGGAAAGCGTCAACCGCCCGATTTACAAGTTCAACGACGTGATCGACACCTACGCGCTCAAACCCTTGGCCCAGGGCTACCAGTACGTGACGCCGCAGTTTGTCGAAGACGGTGTTCACAACTTCTTCCGCAACATCGGCGATGTGCGCAACCTGGCCAACGATATCCTGCAGGTCAAACCTCGCGCCGCAGGCGTTGATACCGCACGAATCATTTTCAACACCACCTTCGGCTTGCTGGGCGTCATTGATGTCGGCACCAAAATGGGCCTGCAGCGCAATGACGAAGACTTCGGTCAGACGCTGGGTTACTGGGGTGTCGGCAGCGGCCCTTACGTGATGCTGCCATTCCTGGGGCCAAGCACCTTGCGTGATGCGCCGTCCAAGTACGTCGACAGCTACACCGGCGCTTATCGTTACGTAAACGACATTCCGGTGCGTAACTCGTTCTTCGCGCTGGACGTCGTCGATACCCGTGCCAACCTGCTGTCGAGCGAGAAGCTGATCACCGGCGACAAGTACACCTTCATCCGCAATGCGTACTTGCAGAACCGTGAATTCAAGGTAAAAGACGGTCAGGTTGAAGACGATTTTTAACCTCGAGCGGTAAATTGAGAAGGCGGCCATCAAGGCCGCCTTTTTTGTCTGTGAAGACCTGCAGGCGGATAAAATCGCGCTTTTCGCTGCAGTCCCGAGCGGTTTGACTCATGGGTTGGAACCTTCCATTGGGTTACGGATTTGCCTGTTCTTATAACTCTCAGTGATTTGACAAATAAAGACGGCAAGCGACCATCGGCGTGAGCTTGAAACGCCCCGCGGATGGGAGTACCGTCTGCGCCTTAGAAGGGCACCTCTGGCGTACATGTGTGTAGGGCAAATGCCCGAAAGCGGTGCGACAGAGAGGCTAGAAAGCGAATCCAGTAGTCAGTGCCGGGCCAAAGTCCCCGCCTGCTACGCCAACCTAATTCTGGCGCCGTTTGCCCACATGCCAAAAACCAGTGCCACGCTACTGATAATCGATGATGACGAAGTAGTGCGCGCGAGCCTCGCCGCCTATTTGGAAGACAGTGGTTTCAGCGTCTTGCAGGCCAGCAATGGTCAGCAGGGTCTTCAGGTATTCGAGCAAGACAAGCCCGACTTGGTCATCTGCGATCTGCGCATGCCGCAGATGGGCGGACTCGAACTCATTCGCCAGGTGACCGAACGTTCGCCGCAAACGCCGGTGATCGTGGTGTCAGGTGCGGGCGTGATGAACGACGCGGTCGAAGCCCTGCGCCTGGGCGCAGCGGACTACCTGATCAAGCCTCTCGAAGATCTGGCCGTGCTCGAGCACTCCGTGCGCCGGGCCCTCGATCGTGCGCGCCTGCTGCTGGAGAACCAGCGCTACCGCGAGAAGCTGGAGAAGGCCAACCGCGAGCTCGAAGCCAGCCTGAACCTGCTCCAGGAGGACCAGAACGCCGGTCGCCAGGTGCAGATGAACATGCTGCCGGTCAGCCCCTGGACCATCGACGAGTTCAAATTCGCTCACCAGATCATCCCGTCGCTGTACCTGTCGGGTGATTTCGTCGACTACTTCCGGGTCGACGAGCGCCGGGTCGCCTTTTACCTGGCGGACGTTTCCGGTCACGGTGCCTCTTCAGCCTTCGTCACCGTGCTGTTGAAGTTCATGACCACGCGCTTGTTGTTCGAATCCAAGCGCAGTGGCACATTGCCGGAGTTCAAGCCTTCAGAGGTTCTTGGTCATATCAACCGGGGCCTGATCAGTTGTAAGCTGGGTAAACACGTCACAATGGTCGGTGGAGTCATCGACGAGGAGACCGGTTTGTTGACCTATAGCATCGGCGGTCATTTGCCGTTGCCAGTGTTGTACACGCCAGACAGTGTTCGTTATCTGGAAGGGCGTGGTCTGCCGGTGGGCCTCTTCAACGAAGCCACCTACGAAGACCACGTGCTGGAACTGCCACCGACGTTCAGCCTGACGCTGATGTCTGACGGTATTCTGGACCTTTTGCCAGAACCCACACTCAAAGAAAAAGAGGCAGCGTTGCCCCAACGGGTCAAGGCTGCGGGCGGCACCCTGGATGGGTTGCGGCAGGTTTTTGGATTGGCCACGCTAGGGGAGATGCCGGATGATATCGCCCTGTTGGTGTTGAGCAGGAATCTTTGATGAGTACCGGTAGAATCCAGTTCGCCGAGCAGGATGGCACCTTCGTCCTGAAGTTCGTCGGTGAAGTTCGCCTGACCCTGTGTTCGGCGTTGGATGCGACTATTGAGCGGATCTTCAGCGCGTTGAATTTCAACACGATCGTGATCGATCTGACCGAAACCCGCAGCATCGACAGCACTACGCTTGGCCTGCTGGCCAAGCTGTCGATCCTGTCGCGGCAGAAAGTCGGCCTGCTGCCGACCGTCGTCACCACCCACGAAGACATCACCCGTCTGCTGCAGTCCATGGGCTTCGAGCAGGTGTTCAACATCGTTGACCAGCCAGTGCCATGCCCGGAATGCCTGGACGACCTGCCAGACCAGGATCAGTCCGAAGAAGTGGTGCGGATCAAAGTGCTCGAAGCGCACAAGATCCTCATGGGCCTGAACGACACCAATCGTGAAGCCTTCCATGACCTGGTGAATGCGCTCGAACGCCATTGATTGAGATTATACCTGTGGCGAGGGAGCAAGCTCCCTCGCCACAATTGATCAAAAGTCACAAATGAATTGCTCACAAAAAAGGGCGAACCTGTGAAGGTTCGCCCTTTTTGCATTACACCCACTCAGATCACAGCTTGGCCTGCAACAACGCCTCGAGCTTCTCCTGATCCCGCGCGAACTGACGAATGCCTTCAGCCAGTTTTTCGGTCGCCATCGCATCTTCGTTGGACTGCCAACGGAACTGCGATTCGTTGAGGCTCAGGCGCGCTTCACCGGCATGGCCTGGCGCCAGTTTGCGCTCCAGCTTGCCGGTATCCGCGGCCAGCTTGTCGATCAGGTCCGGGCTGATGGTCAGGCGGTCGCAGCCGGCCAGTTGTTCGATCTGGCCCAGATTGCGGAAGCTCGCGCCCATGACCACGGTCTTGTAGTCATTGGCCTTGTAGTAGTTGTAGATGCGGGTCACCGACTGCACGCCCGGATCATCCGCGCCGGTGTAGTCGTTGCCGTTGGCTTTCTTGTACCAGTCGTAGATACGGCCCACGAACGGCGAAATCAGGAACACCCCGGCGTCGGCACAGGCGGCTGCCTGGGCAAAGGAGAACAGCAGGGTCAGGTTGGTCTGGATGCCTTCCTTTTCCAGGATCTCGGCAGCGCGGATGCCTTCCCAGGTGGAGGCGATCTTGATCAGTACGCGGTCGCGGCCAATACCGGCCTTGTCGTACAGCTCGATCAGGCGATGGGCACGCTTCAACATGGCATCAGTGTCGAACGACAGGCGCGCATCCACTTCCGTGGAAATACGGCCCGGGATCACTTTGAGGATTTCTTGCCCCACGGCCACGCCAAAACGGTCGCTGGCCAGGCCCACATCGCCCTTGCAGTCATTGACGCTGGCGTTCAGCAACTCGGCATACGCAGGGATGGCCGCGGCCTTGAGCAGCAGGGAAGGGTTGGTGGTGGCGTCCACGGGTTTAACGCGAGCGATAGCTTCGAAGTCGCCGGTGTCGGCAACCACGGTGGTCATTTGCTTAAGTTGTTCCAGCTTGGAAGTCATGGGCGTGCTCTGTCCTATGGGTCTGATGACATTACCCGAGCGCTGACAGCCACTCAAGGGCGTGTACGTGTATCGATGGCCCCAGCGGCAACAACCTGAAAACAGGTGTTTGAAAGGTCGGGCGCCGTATAGATGAATAGGATGCCAGGCGGGCTCACAGGTTCAACTGATCTGACGGTTAGCGCCTGGCAATCGGATCATCCGACTCCCGAGTCCCCTGATAACTCTCGCGGCACCTTACGTGTAATTACCGATATCGTTGAAGTCTATATAGTTCGGTTGCGGGCTCAATAATTGTTATAAAAGGTCAATTAATACCCCGGTAAAGGTAATCTCCGTGTTAACAAATGCAATGTTATTTGGAAAAGGTTTTGATCGTTAGAATACGTCCAGTACATATATAAAATAAAGTGTAATGTGATAGTGAGAATTTGTGTTTATAGAAATAACTTCACAGCGTGAAGAGGTATATGTTTTTGGATGCGTTTGATGATCTGATGCTTGGCTACGCACTGAAAAAGTTGACCGGCGTGTTTGAAGAAATCGTGGAGGTTTCGAAAAACACCGCTTCGGACAAGGCAACGGGCGTGCTGGATATCAGGCCATCCAAAACCGCAAAAAAAATCCCCGTCTGGCTGGGACGTCTGAGGGTCAACACCCCTTATCAAGTGACCCATGTTCTGATCGATCAGATGCACGCCTCTCGAAAACTCAACCTCGACCTGCGCTTCGCCGCACAAGCTGCCTTGCTGGATGCGCTGGTAGAGGACGGACTGGCAATGCACATCGCCAGTTATTCGGTGGCTGTCGTAGAGAATCGTCTGAAGTGCTTTGTTGATCGATGAACGTTGTACCTACTGAACACGCGCCCAGTATCCATTACACTGGGAAATTGCATGAAACGTGAGAAAGTAGATTGGTGTCAAAACTGTACATCGCACAATACGCCGGAATCACCGTTATGCTTCCAGCGGCCATGGTCGTCGCAGGTTGGTTATGGTGCATGGCATCCAGAAAGCTCGCCCTCCTATGGCTAGGCGTACTGTTCGTAGCCTATTTTGTCGTCGGTCTCAGTAAAGTGCTGTTCAAGGGCTGGGGAATCGGCCTGGAAAGCCTGGATATCGCGGTCATCAGCGGCCACGCGATGAATGCCTGCCTGGTGTCGACCGTTGTCCTGAGTTTGCTATTGCGCCAACTGGATCATCGCCTTCGATGGCTGGCACTGGGTGCGGGGCTACTGTCGACCTGGTGGTTCAGCGTCGAGTATGTCGGGCAGACGATTCATCCTCTGCCGGAAGCAATTGCCGGGGCGATAGTGGGGTCAGCCGCGGCGTGCGTATTTCTTTTCAGGCTGGAGAGAAAGGAAATCCGCAAAATTCCCCGCACGGCCCTGGCGCTGGGGCTGGCGGTAATTCTACTGAGTACGAGCATTCCCAAGTATACCGCTGAGGGGGTATTGAACTCGCTGGCGGTGACCCTGTCAGGGGCAGAAAAGGCTTTTATGCAGCCGCATTGGCGCACTTCTGACAGGCCGTCACGGTTATAGAGATTGGCTTGATTTTGAGTCCTGGCAAGAGGGCGAGGCTAGGACTCACTACTGCTTTTCTCATCAATCCGGGCCAGCAGTTCTGCCGTTTTCAACTGCATCAGTGCAACATCACCACGACTCTCAACGTTCAACACGATTTCGGGCTCGGTCTGCGAGAGGTGTGTCTTGAAGCGCCATTCAGCGAACGTCAGGCTTAGGCCATCGCTCTCGTCTACATCCAGCGCTTTACTGGCATACAACGACCGAAGATGCGCCAGTACGGCAATCGGATTACCGACTGCACATCGAATTTCCCCGGAGGAGGGGAAAAGCCCGATGCGTTCCACCAGCAGCCTGGGTTGAGTGGCAGACGAGGAGGGTGCGCTTTCGTATGTTCGCAACCAGGCCATCAATCCACTGTTGCCCTCGGTGAGCTTCTGCCCCAAAACCATATTGCCCGGTGCAAAAGGGTCCAGCGATTTATAGACAGCGTCGATCGGTGATCTGGAAGCGTTCATGGTTGGTCTGCCTTGCAAAAGGTTTATGGCCGCTCAAAAAAACGCGGCACCCAAGAGCTAAAAATTACCGTTTACAGGCCTTTCTTATACAAATTCTCATAACAGAAATTGGTCGCGTCGATATAACCTTCCGCTCCGCCGCAGTCAAAGCGGTGACCTTCGAACTTGTATGCCAGGACACAGCCGCTTTGTGCCTGCTTCATCAACGCATCAGTGATCTGGATTTCACCGCCCTTGCCAGGCTCGGTATCAGCAATCAAGTCAAAGATATCGGGCGTCAGAATGTAACGACCAATAATGGCCAGATTGGACGGAGCATCTTCCGGTTTAGGCTTTTCAACCATGCTGGTGACCCGGTAAACACCTTCGCGAATCTGCTCGCCAGCGATGATGCCGTACTTGTGCGTCTGGTCGTTGGGTACTTCCTGGATGGCCACGATCGAGCAACGGAACTGCTTATAGAGCGCGATCATCTGCGACAGCACACCATCGCCTTCCAGGTTCAAACACAGGTCGTCAGCCAACACCACTGCAAAGGGTTCGTCACCGATCAACGGCTGACCAGAGAGAATGGCGTGTCCAAGCCCCTTCATTTCCACCTGGCGGGTGTAAGAGAACGTGCATGTCTCCATCAGCTCCCGAGTGCCCAACAGGAACTTCTCTTTTTCGGTACCGCGAATCTGATGCTCCAGCTCGTAGCTGATATCGAAGTGATCTTCCAGGGCCCGCTTGCCTCGACCGGTAACGATCGCCATATGCTGAAGACCCGCATCCCGCGCTTCCTCTACGCCGTACTGGATCAGTGGTTTATTCACAACCGGCAGCATTTCCTTGGGCATGGCCTTTGTGGCAGGCAGAAAGCGCGTGCCATAGCCGGCAGCAGGGAACAGACATTTACGGATCATAGAAGCGTCCTTTATTCCAATGTATAAGAGAAACCGTCATTTACTGCGGACAGCACTAAGATGCCCCCGCCAATAGACAGAGCCCCCCAACTCTCGCTATGCGCACGGACGAAGCCATGGTCTTAAGTGCCTGGGAACCCGGCGAACTGTTTGACGGGCTGCACCCAACGCCACGCAATCAAGCCGATCAACACCCCGACAGCATTGGCCAAGGCGTCGTAAGGTGATGCCGTGCGCAGCGGCATCAGTCCTTGTGCATATTCGATGAGGATCCCCGTCAGCAGACAACCCAAGGCGATCCAGTGCACCTTGACCCGCAGGAAGGCCAGCCGGCAACTAAAAGACAAAGCGAAAAAACCAACCAGATGATGCAGCTTGTCTTCCTGGGCAAAGGCCTCGGGAACCGGCTGCGCACGCAACCCGGCAGTCAGCAGGATCCCGCTGATGCCGACGAAAAACAGCACACGTAACCAGAAGGGCAGCTTTATGACGCGCTGAAAAAACAGGTTCATTCGGTGATTTTCTCAAAGTTCTTATAGAACGCATCTTTGTCGCGGCCATTGGTCATTGTGTACAGCGAATATTGGCGGTTAAGACGCGCGCCACCATCGCGGGTCAAAGGAGCCCAGACCAGATTGGCGCGACGCATCGTGGAAACGCTCATCAACTCGTCGAAGGGGACCGAGATATAGATACCTTTGTCGAAGCTACCCTCGCCGAACTCTTCTGTGGAGGCCGTGGTGCGGGTGACCCAGCCACCGAACTTCACGCCGTTACTGAACTCATGCGACAGATCGAACGTGGCACCCCAATCGCGCGCCAGGTAACGTCCGACACTGACCGCCGCCTGCAAATCGAACGGCAGTTCGGTATAGGTGGTGATGTGACCGGTCGTGGTCTTGTAATCGCGCAGACCAAAACCCTGGTCGAAGTCACGCTGGCGCACATAGTTCAAATCAGCACCCAAGGCCCAGCGCTCGCCCATGGGGCGGTACAGCAATTCACCGCCGACCCCGGCGAACATTGACTCCAGATAACCGCCATACACCATGCCAAACAAATCTTGATCCAGTTGCTTGGCATGGTTGAGCTGAAAGGTCGGCATCGTTACATCAGAGGTGATGACGTACTTGCGCAAATCGGTCCGCACTCGGGGCAGATTGCTCGGCGCGTCGTACGTGAACTTGTCAAAGTTGTTCACGAGATTGGTGCTTATGACCCCGCTCGTCCACGTACTTCGGGTAAAGCGGTATTCTGCGTCCACATCAGCGCTCAGCTGGTACAGCAAGCCGTCGGGACCGCCAATGTTTTGCTTGTAACCCAAGCCGATACCATAGGTAAAACGCTCGAGGGCCTGGGAGTACAGCGTGTTTTCAATGTGCGGCGTGGCCCGGTTCAATTCGGTGGTGCGGTGCAGGTCTGTAAGGTCTTGTTGGTTGTTCACCACGGCCCGGAAGGTGTCGCGCGGCACACTGACTTCGTCCACAGGCATGTCGTAACGCTTGTTCACCATTGTGAACCAGTCGATGTCGTCATTCGCGCTGTTGTCCAGAATCCGGCTGGCCCGGCCCACGCCTTTGGCGGAGTAGAAATAGCGCGACTGCTCGCCATACACAATCAGCTCGGAATCGCGCTGAGCAATACGCTCGACCTTATAACCTGCGTTGTTTTCCAGTCGTTTGGAAACCCCTGCCCAGTCGACCTGATCGAGCGGCGTGGTTGGCTCGTGTGCCGGCAGCGCTTCGACAGCGGGGTCGTAGCGCTTGGCCGGCGCCTTGCGGCTGGCGAAATTGGTATGAAAGGTGATGCCGAACAACGCGGTGTTGCCGCGCTCCCAACCGGCGGTCAAATCGACAGCGTCACTGAGCTTGTAGACCGCCCCGATGTTAATGGGCGAGTCCTGCTCCTGGTTATTGTTTTGCGGCTCGTGCTTGTAGTCGTTACCGTCGAACTCGAGTTTCAAGCTCAAGGGCGCCCAGGGCGTCTGATAGGCCACGCCGCCAAACAACGCGGGCGAGCCGCGAAAATACGAGCCGGTATTGACGTCGCCCGCGGTCGTGTTTGCCGGGCGTGTATCAAAGCGCTCATCGAGGTACCCCAGCGGGTTCTCGAAATCCCCGCGGTTACCGATGTAGCCCCAGGCAACGCCCAGGCTGAAATCCAGATCGTAGTAACGTTTGTTCGCCACAAAGTATTCGCTGGAAAACAGGCCGGTGCCCCCGACATCCCGAAAGCCGAGCGCGACCTCGGGCAACCAGTGGCTTTCTTGCCAGAGGCGGGCTTTGACATCGACCGCCTTGTCTTTATAGCTCTGGTCGCCACTGAGTGATTCGGGCCCGTATTTACGGTTGCTGATAGCGGTATAACGAAAACTGCCTTCCAGCCAATCAAGGGGCTGTAGTGAAATGCTATAGCGAGAATAAGGGTCTGTGCGGTTGGCGTTCAGGCTGAATTCGCCGGCCGGGGCCATCCGTGCGGTGGGGGTTTGCAACAAACCCACGCCACCGAAATCATTCTGGGTAAAACGCGGCTCAGCATGAGCCAAGCTGTAGGGCAACAACACTACGGCGGCGAAACGTAACTTCAAGGGGCCACCTCGGGCAGCGGTTGGGTGGCGAGAAACTGGGCAAGCTGCTCGTTCAAGTCGGGTGTGGGCAGGTCCGGATCATCGTTGCGCACGGGCACCAGAATTGTGCTGCCTGCGGCGGCAAACACCCCGTCTTCGCGGTTCCAGGCGGCGTTGCCGACTCGCCTGACTTGGCCATCGGGCTGAATCAACCACAGGTAATCGGCATCTGCGTCGGTCACCGGCAGACAGCTGTTGAGGTATTCCTGGACTGGCTGCAGGGCGCGATAAGGCAGCGTGCAGGGCTGTTCAACTGCGCCCAGGACAGTGACCGTAGTCGGGCGTAGAGGGTAAATCAGCCGGTCGCCGTCACTGAGCGAGTAATTGCGGGCGAACGCAACCTCCAGCGCCACGGGGTCGAGCACCGCGACTCTGCGGCCGGTAACGGGTAGTCGGCTGACCTCTTCAAACAGGCGCGCAGCCAGGGCCGCAAGGCTGCTTTTTTCTTCAAGCAAGGCCCCACGTTGCAGCAATTTCAGATCGAACAGCACACCGGCTTTAAGGCGAGTTTGCTGCTCCAACAGTGGCTGGTGCAGCCAGGCGGCGGCCAGCCAGTAACTTTCGGCGTTCGGGCGTCCCTGGCTGACGGCATCAAGCAAGCGTGCACCTGGCACGAACGCGAAGGATCCGGCGTTTTTTACATCACCCGTGACCGTGACAGCGGCCTGAGTCATCGCAGAACTTGCCAGCAACAGGCAAGCCGACAGCGTTTTCGAATATCTCACCGAGCCGTCTCCCGGTCAGGGCGCAATTGCACAATCTTCAAGAAAAGTTCCGGCGTAAGATGTTGTTCGCTCTGCAGGATCAAGCCATCGTCAGGCCTGACCCAAAAATGGTTGGTGGCCTTGAATCCCAGTTCGGGTATGTCGATGCGTTCGTCTATGCGCTGCAGCGCATAGTCCTTGTCCAGGATGGTGACGGTTTCGATGGCCTCTCGACTGAAACGACTGTTGACCGCCAGTCCGACCCGCGGACCCTGATAGAGATCTATCCAGCGGGTGCTGGTGTAACCGTCGGGCAATCGCTGCAAGCCAAGCTTGAACGGCGACTCACCGTCGAAGCGCGTGCCATCGAGATTGATGCCCAGGCCGACGCTGCGCACGACGAGGCCATCGCGCATCAACAACACCTGTTTGCCGGAGGCGACCCAGAACTCCAGGTCGCCCTGCTGGCGAAGCTTCGCCAATACACCTTCGCTGGCGTCCGTGGTGACCTTTATCTGCGCATAGGGCACGGCGTCCACTTGTGCCGCAGTCACTGCCAGCGGCTGGACGCCCAGTGTGGAGGCTTTAAAGGTATCCAGGGACGCCTGCATCAAGGGATTGCAGCCACACAGCAGTAAACCCACCGCCAGGCATGAGCTGTTACGCAAAGTGTTCAAAACGGCTCAAACCTTAATTTCTGTTACTGATAGTGTTTCCGGTACCCAGAACGCTCGCCGAGGGGAGCAACTGGCTGATCACGCGGTTCCAGCGAGTCACCCCGGCAGGGCCGACGTAGACAATATCCTGAGGCTGCAGATCGAAGCGGCTGGCGAGGGCAAACGCGGTGGGCGATTTGGCATCCAGCTGAAAGACTTTGGCCGGCTCGGTTTCAAGGTTATCGGCGCCGCGAATGACATACAGCGCGTTGCCGTTGGACGTGGTCTGGTTCAGTCCACCGACCGTTCCGATCGCATCCGCCAGATTCATCCGATTGATTTTGAACGTGAGCGCCCGAGGCTGGTTGACCTCACCCATGAGGTAGATCTTTTTCCGGTCGTTGTAGGGAAGGTACAACTGATCGCCGTCTTTCAAATAGACGTTGCGCAACTGCGAGCCATTGCTGTTTAGCGCATCCAGGTCCAGCGGATATTCACGCCCGTCCCGGGTCAGCGTCAAACCGGCAAGGTCGGCATTCAATGGGTCGACAGTGGCAGCACCGATGGCTTCGAGGACACTCAGCGGTGAAGTGGTTATGGGCTGTTGACCGGCTTTCACGACAGCACCTGAAAGGATGACCTTTTGGCTGGCGAAACGTAAAACACTCAAGTCGACTTGAGGGCTGTCGAGGTATTGCGCAAGACGCTCGGCGATGAACGAGCGCAGCTCCTCGATGGTTTTACCTGCCACTTCGATATTGCCGACATAGGGGTAAAACATGGTGCCGTCCGGGCGTACCATACGGCCGTTGGCACCAGTGTCCTGCTGGGAACCCGACGGCGTAGTCAACTCCGGATGGTCCCACACGGTGATGTACAGCACATCATTGGCACCAATCCGGTAAGCCCCCGGCTTGAACGCCAACAACTCGGCCGGCACCGAGGCTTGCACTTTTGTCGCCGCGTTCTGGGCAATCAGTTTGGGCGTTATCGGAATCAATTCGACCCGACTGCTTTCCGGTGAGCCATCACGGCCGATCTCACTGGTATCCAGGTACTGACCGGGTGCGAACATACAACCTTGCAGGGCAACGCCTGCAAGCACAGCGAGCGATAAACTACGAATCATGATGGGGGACACTTGTGGAGGGAACACATCAAAACCAACCCCCTGGATTACTCCGGGGGGGTGAGGGCGATCGATCTGGCAGTGGGCTTAGCGGGTGGTGCCGGTGGTCCCGGTAGTGCCGGTAGTGCCAGTAGTGCCGCCGTCATTGTTGTTTCCGCCACCACTGGATGACAGCGCAGCGGCTCCGGCTATAACCGCAGCGCCGATGCCGAGAGCAGTCCCTGTGGTCAGGCTGCCCACGAGAGGGGTGTTCAGATTCAAAGGAGCGTTTTCTGCGGGTTTTGCAGGTTTGCCTGGAGCAGAAGACGCTGCGGGAGGCTCAGCGGCCAAAACGGAGGCACTTAAAGAAAGCATTAGCGCGGAAACAAATAATTTGCTCATGGGAAATTCCTTTTGATAGATCGTCTGTATCGGCGGTAAAACTCGAGCGCGTAAGTGCGAGGTTACGAACGCTGAGCATTCGGCATGAAGCACCGTGATGAAGCAGGGCGCTACGAGCGTGACACTCCAGTGATCTCTTTACCGGCATTCATCTTTGCAATATCACCTTTAGAATACCTGCGCAGGGCACCTGAAGTTTCCGACGTTTTCTAACACTTCCCGTTTTCTAACATTCCCGCTGACCTGCTGTGGTTATTGGGGATGTAGTGCAGATCTCATGATTCGCCTGATCTTTCACCTTGGGAGAAATCAATAGAGTTATCGGCCATAACCTTGCGGATTACTTGTCTGCCAGCGCCAGGTATCGGCCATCATTTCCGGCAAGCCACGCTTGGCCTTCCAGTCCAATTCATGGGCGGCTTTTGTCGGGTCGGCCCAACACTTGGCAATATCCCCGGGGCGACGCTCAACCACTTGATAAGGCACTGCTCGGCCGCTGGCCTGCTCAAACGCCCGAATCATTTCCAGCACGCTGTAACCGATACCGGTGCCCAGGTTCCAGATGTTCACCCCCGTTGTCTGGAGGACTGCCTGTAGTGCACTCAAATGCCCGTCGGCCAGATCCTGCACGTGGATGTAGTCGCGCACCCCGGTACCATCCTGCGTCGGGTAATCAGCGCCGAACACCGATAGCTGCTGGAGCTTGCCAATGGCCACCTGGCTGACATAGGGCAGGAGATTGTTCGGCAAGCCATTGGGGTCTTCGCCAATCATCCCGCTTTGGTGTGCGCCCACCGGGTTAAAGTAGCGGAGCAGGGCAATGCTCCACTGCGGCTCCGACTTCGCCAGATCCTGCAACAGTTCCTCGACCATCAGCTTGGAACGACCATAGGGATTGGTCGGCACGCCCGTGGGGAAGTCCTCCCTGATTGGCATCTGCGTCGGCTCGCCATACACCGTGGCGGAAGAGCTGAACACCAAATTGAAAACTCCGGCGTGGGCCATCGCCTGGCACAGGGTGACACTGCCTGCGACATTGTTCTCATAGTAGTCGAGCGGCTCGCGCACACTTTCCCCCACAGATTTCAAACCAGCGAAATGTAATACCGCGCTGATCTGCTGCGAAGCGAACAGCTCATCCAGCAACGCACGGTCGCGAATATCCCCCTGAATAAATTCGGGCAACTTGTCACAAATAACCCCCACTCGATGAAGCGACTCCACCGAACTATTACAGAGGTTATCCAACACTATTACATCGTATCCCGCTTCGAGCAAAGCGAGTGTGGTGTGCGAGCCGATGTAACCGGCACCGCCCGTCACTAGAATTTTTCTGGTCAAAGGAATGAGTCCTTTCAAATGAGGAATAAGAGGGTGATCACTGGATCTGAATTTACGAGCGCCACGAGCACTAAGAGGATAACTAGAATCGCTTGAATTTCTCTTTGATGAGTAACCAGGCGAACTTGCTGTTCGTGGTCAAGTAACGCTTCCACATCCGGCACCTTACTGGCGGCGCTGGACACGACTTCGTCCTTGGCGCCAAACAAAAAATACCGAAGAGTGGTTAGCTGCGTTCATCTGTAGCTAAAAGCAGGCGTGTGAAGACATGCTCGTGCGGTACACCGAGGCCGGCTTAGTTCACCCATGCAGCAATGGCTTCACGCCCTGCCATATTTGTCTTCAAAGCGCACGATATCGTCTTCACCCAGGTAAGAGCCGGATTGCACCTCAATCAGTTCCAGGGGGATGACGCCCGGATTTTCCAACGCGTGGACCTGGCCAATGGGGATGTAGGTGGACTGGTTTTCCGAGACCAGATAGGTCTTGTCGCCATTGGTCACTTTGGCAGTACCGCTGACAACGATCCAGTGCTCGGCACGATGATGATGCATCTGCACCGACAACTTGGCGCCCGGCTTTACGGTGATGCGTTTTACCTGGTATCGGTGACCATTGTCGATGGAGTCATATACCCCCCATGGGCGATACACCTCGCGATGGTTGAAGTGCTCGTTGCGAGAGTCATTCTTCAATTGCTCGACGATCTTCTTCACGTCCTGCACATGGTTCTTATGGGCGACCAGTATGGCATCCTTGGTTTCCACTATTACCAGGTCTTCCACGCCGACAGTCGCTACCAGGCGGCTATCGGCATGCACATAAGTGTTGCGCGAATGCTGATCGAGCACATCGCCCTTGAAGACATTGCCCTGTTCGTCCTTCTCACTGACCTCCCAGAGTGCCGACCAGGAGCCGATATCGCTCCAGCCTGCATCCAGCGGCACCATGACTGCATCGGCGGTCTTTTCCATCACCGCATAGTCGACGGAGTCCTCTGGACAGGCAGCAAAGGCCGCCTGGTCGACTCGGGTGAAGTGCATATCCTGCGAACCACCGGCCAAAGCCTCGCGACAAGCTGCCAGAATGTCCGGTCGGTAACGCTGCAGCTCTTCCAGATAGCGGCGGGCGCGGAACATGAACATCCCGCTGTTCCAGAAATAGCTGCCACTGGCCAGATACTCCTGTGCGGTAAGCAGGTCAGGTTTTTCGACAAAACGGCTCACCGCGAAACCACCGGCGCCAACGCTGTCGCCTTTCTCGATATAGCCGTAGCCAGTTTCCGGTTGTGTGGGGACAATCCCGAAAGTCACCAGCTTGCCCGCCTCCGCCAGCGGCAAGGCTGTCTGGATACTGGCTTGAAACGCCTGAACATCCTGTATCAGGTGATCGGCTGCCAGCACTAACAGTACCGCGTCTTCACTTTCGCTGCAGACCTGCAATGCTGCCAAGGCAATGGCCGGCGCGGTATTACGGCCGACTGGCTCGAGCAGGATATTAGCGTGTTCGATACCCAGCAGGCGCAGTTGTTCGGCGGCGAGGAAACGGTGCTGCTCGTTGCAAATCAGCCGTGGTAACGCGGCATCGAGTCCCTCAAGGCGTCTTATGGTGGCCTGCAGCATGGAAAAATCGGCATCGGCCAGCGGCAAAAACTGCTTAGGATTGAGTTGCCGCGAAAGCGGCCACAAACGGGAGCCGGAACCGCCCGCCATGATTATTGGGAAGATCATTTTATGCGTCCTTTGCATTCTTCGAAGAGTTAAAGCAGATCATCGAGATAGGCCTGTGTATTGTCGTGTACTTCTTCGCTTACCTGCGCTTCAGCCAGGGGCCACCAGCGATAGGAATCATGCTGGGTGTGCGGTGGTTGCAGTCCTTCGCCTTCGGCTAGAACGAGCTGGTATGCGAGTACTACGTAATGGGTGTCCGGACCTTCGCCCGATTCGCCAAATACGCTGTTGGCGTAAAAGTGTTCATAGATCCCCAGCATACGAGCGTCGCTACGCTGAAAGGCTTTACCCAACTCCTCCCTGGTCAATCGACTAAACGCTGCATCCATCGTCTCGTTCTTCAAGATGCGCCCACCCGGAACGAACCAAACGCCTTTCGCTGGTCGATTGAGTCGCTGGCCTAACAGGATTTCGCCGTGGGAGTTTTGTACAGCCAGGTCTATCGATATCAATGGCGTTGAGGCGACAACGCTGCGAAACAGATCTTTACTGAGCCACATAATTTAAATCTCAGCCAGGAAGCGTGTCAGGATGCGGTCTTTATCAAGAAACTCGCAGGCATAGCCGATGGCAATCACATTGGGCGCGGGCATGGCTAAAACGGTTTCGATGCCGTTGATCAAGGCGTCAACGGACTCTGGTTCAACCAAGGTGGCGATGCCCGGGTGCTCCGAACAGAGCAACCCCAGACTGGTTTCAGGATCGGCGGTTATCAACGCATTCCCACCCACCGCCAGGATATTGGTGAGTTTTGATGGCAAAACAGCATCTGCTGCCCCACGCTTTTGGATAACCAGATGGCAATCCGCCGATGCCAGGAGGGCCGGTAGATCGTCATAGGGTTGAAGCGGCGCGAAAACCACATTGCTCAGGTTGCGCTGCTGACTCAGCTCCAGCAAACGGGCCTTGCCTGCACCTTCACCAACCACCAGGAAGACCAACTCCGTTCGTTCTGCTAACCGTTGCGCGGCGTCAATGACACATTCAAGCCCTTGCTTCTCTCCAATGTTTCCAGAGTAAAGCAGTACTCGCTTGCCGGGATCCACGCCGAGTCGGCTCAACAGCTCTGCATTACGCGGCACATTCTGGAAGCGGGCGGTTTCCGACCAGTTGGGAAAGAAGCGCAGCTTTTCTTTAGGCACACCCTTTTCAGCCGCCCGTTGCAGCATGCCACTGGAGATCGTGGATACTCTGTCGAACGCGCGTAACAGAGCTCGTTCAGCGGCAAAAGCGAAACGTTTGAGTCGGTCGCCCTTGGCGATAGAAAGTCCAAACAAGGCATCCACTTCATAGTCCTGAATATGCAGCACAGACGTTGCGCCAGTCAGCTTTGCCAAGGCCACAGCCTGAGGCGCGCAAAACAGGGTCGGCACCACAAGAATGACCAGATCGGGCTTCCATCGCAGCTGTGCAAAAACCGCAAAGGCTGAAGACAGGGAAAAACTGGCCAGATGCAACAAGCGCTTGATTGCAGTCGGCCGGGACGGAACATAAAGCGGGCAACGAATGACCGTGACACCGGCTTCCTGACGTTTGCTAAAACGCCAGGAGCTGAAGCCTTGCCATACCTTCCAGTCCGGGTAATAAGGCGGCGCCGTCACGACTCGGACTTCATGCCCCTGAGTCGCCATCCAGCGTGCCATCTCACCGCTGTATTTGCCGATGCCAGTCAGCTCGGGGCTGTAGTTGATGCCGTAGAGCAGGACTTTCATCAGTGTGTCCGCGCTTGTTCCACGTTGCTGACATACCAGTCGTAGGCATCACTCAGCCCGTCTTCCAGGCTGATACTGGCCTGCCAGCCCAGCTCCTTGAGCCTCGACACATCCATCAGCTTGCGCGGGGTTCCGTCCGGTTTGCTTGCATCGAAGCTCAACCGCCCAGAGAAACCGGTAACGCTGGCAATGGTTTTCGCCAGCTCGCCAATAGTGCAGTCCACCCCGGTGCCGACGTTGATATGGGAAAGCATCGGCTGGGTATTAACCTGGTAGGTCGCATTGTCCAGTTCCATCACATGCACGCTGGCCGCAGCCATGTCGTCCACATGCAGGAACTCGCGCATCGGCGTGCCGGTGCCCCAGATCACGATTTCCTCGTCACCGCGCTGCACCGCCTCATGGAAGCGGCGCAGTAGGGCAGGGATCACATGACTGTTTTCCGGATGGTAGTTGTCGTGCGGACCGTACAAGTTGGTCGGCATCACGCTGCGGTAATCGCGGCCATGCTGGCGGTTGTAGCTTTCGCACAGCTTGATCCCCGCAATCTTGGCAATGGCATAGGGCTCATTGGTCGCCTCAAGGTTACCTGTGAGCAGTGCCTCCTCACGCATCGGTTGTTCGGCATGCTTCGGGTAAATGCAGGAGGAGCCCAGGAACAACAGTTTATGTACACCGTACTGATGCGCTGCCTGGATGATGTTGGCCTGAATAATCAGGTTTTCGTAGATGAAGTCCGCCGGGTAGGTGTTGTTGGCATGAATACCCCCTACCTTTGCTGCCGCCAAATAGACCTGATCGACCTTTTGCTCTTTGAAGAAGGCCTGTACCGCCTGTTGGTCGAGCAAGTTCAGCTCGTCGCGACTGGCCGTGAGGATGCGGGTATAACCCAAGGCCCGAAGACGGCGGACGATGGCGGAACCGACCATGCCACGATGGCCGGCAACAAAGACATTTTGCTTCAGATCACGCGTCATGCTCAGTTCTCCATCGCAACCGGCAAATCATGGCCGTGCTGCTTGAGCAGCGCATGACGTTGCGCGACCTTGAGGTCTTCACGGACCATTTCGGCGCACATTTCCTGCACGCTGATCTCCGGCACCCAGCCCAGTTTTTCCTTGGCTTTGGTTGGGTCGCCGAGCAGGGTTTCCACTTCGGCCGGGCGGAAGTAGCGCGGATCAACACGGACGATCACATCGCCGACCTTGAGCGCCGGCGCCTTGTCGCCGTCGATGCGCTCGACAATGGCCAGCTCATCCACGCCCTGGCCCTCGAAGTGCAGGCTGATACCCAGTTCGGCCGCCGACCAGCGAATGAACTCGCGCACCGAATACTGCACACCGGTAGCAATCACGAAGTCTTCCGGTTGTTCCTGTTGCAGCATCATCCACTGCATGCGCACGTAATCCTTGGCATGGCCCCAGTCGCGCAGCGCGTCCATGTTGCCGAGGAACAGGCATTGCTCCAGCCCTTGGCTGATATTGGCAAGTGCGCGGGTGATCTTGCGGGTCACAAAGGTTTCACCACGGCGCGGCGACTCGTGGTTGAACAGAATGCCGTTGCAGGCATACATCCCATAGGCTTCGCGGTAGTTGACCGTGATCCAGTAGGCGTACATCTTGGCCACTGCATAAGGCGAGCGCGGGTAGAAGGGCGTGGTTTCCTTCTGTGGGGTTTCTTGCACCAGACCGTACAGCTCAGAGGTTGATGCCTGATAGAAACGAGTCTTTTTCTCCAGCCCCAGCAGGCGGATGGCCTCGAGAATACGCAGCGTACCCATGGCGTCCACATCGGCGGTGTATTCCGGCGACTCGAAGCTCACCGCTACATGGGATTGCGCGCCAAGGTTATAGACCTCGTCCGGTTGCACTTCCTGGATAATGCGGGTGAGGTTGGAAGAGTCGGTCAGGTCGCCGTAATGCAGGACTAAGTTGCGTTTATCGACATGCGGATCCTGATAGATATGATCCACGCGTTGGGTATTGAAAGAGGAAGCGCGGCGTTTGATGCCATGTACTTCATAGCCCTTTTCCAGCAAGAGTTCTGCGAGGTAAGAGCCGTCTTGGCCGGTGATGCCTGTTATAAGCGCGCGTTTGGTCATGGTTACTTTCCTTGTGTTTTCAGCGTTTGAATAGGTTAGGGCTACTGATGACAATTTAAGCCAGCAGTAGGAATTCAAGCTTAATTAACTCTGTTTTCAGCGTTTGAATAGGTTAGGGCTACTGATGACAATTTAAGTCGGCAGTAGAGATGCCAACTTAATTAACTTGCTCAGGTAGGGAGGTCAGTTTGTGTCCGGTCAGCCGAGAAAGCTCTTCGGCAATCAGGTGTTTGTCAGAAAGATGTGAAACTGCGCGCTCCAACTCCATCACTTTGGAGCCAACCAGGAAGCGATACCAGTACCCCTGGAGAAAGTGGTAAACTAGGCCGGAGCGACCGTCGAGAAAACCAAGCTGAAAAATGTAGCGCCATAGGAAGTAGAGCAGTGCACTCAGTGTAAAAGGTAGATGGTTGTAAACGCGTTCTTTCATGAAGCGCTTAACAGAGGCCTGCAGCGAGGTGCTTTTCATCGTCACCGAT
Organism: Pseudomonas sp. GL_091; assembly: GCF_057837725.1. Lineage (NCBI taxonomy): Bacteria > Pseudomonadati > Pseudomonadota > Gammaproteobacteria > Pseudomonadales > Pseudomonadaceae > Pseudomonas > Pseudomonas sp. GL_091. Next base: position 2,120,186 of record NZ_CM174451.1, read on the forward strand.
ATATCACGAGGGAAAATATTTAATCGTTGGTTGATAATATCAATAGCTTCACGAGTGGCATACTTGTTGTGCTTATTCGTGAAAAATGTAAGATCGTTGAGATTATGATCGGCAAAGCCACCGTCAAATGTCACCGTACGACCGCCCCAAACAACCATATGTTCGTCCATCCATCGGTCCTCGATACGGCCGTAACCATGACGCCAGATACGCAGCAATACCAGCGGATACCGACCACCATGACTCACCCAGCGATCCATAAAAATATGCTTACGCTTGAGGTTTATGCCTACTGTGTCTGATGGAAGCTTTGGCAGCTTTTGAATAATCTCATCTACCAAGTCCGGCTCAATAATTTCATCAGCATCGAGACGCATCACCCACTCAGTAGAAATTTTGGCATTGTCAAGTGCCCACTGAAATTGTCTTGCGTAATTGATGAATTTATTCTGAAGAACAATAGCCCCGTATGCGTTAGCTATTTCAATAGTACGATCACTTGAGAATGAATCGACCACAATGACATTTTGAGCAATGCTTGAAATTGACTTCAAAGAGCGCTCAAGATGCAACTCTTCGTTATGAGTTAAAATCACAACGGTCATATTGACTTTATTCAAGTTCGCCTTATATGAATTCACTTTCCACTCCTTTCGCGCTGGCCAATAAGCCTCGCAGGATGCCCAGCATATATCCCCCAGGGCTCTGCAATATTTTTACTCACCAATGAACGCGCCCCAACTACGATGCCATCAGCAATAGTCACACCAGGAGTAACAAAAGCCTCTGCACAGATCCATACATGCTCGCCTATAGTGATAGGCTTTGCGAAAAGCTGAAAATTTTGGCTGTTGTAGTCATGCGAACCACCACAGAGGTGGGCGCCTTGGGAAATTACGCTATAGCTACCTATGCGTATAAAATCCATATTATAAATAGTTACGCTATCAGCTATCCCAACATGGTCACCAATCTCCAAATTCCAAGGAGCCCAGATCTTAGCGGCCGGGTAAACGTGTACGCTTTTCCCAAGCTTGGCGCCAAATGCTCTCAAAAGCGCAGCGCGCCAGGCATGGGCTGGCCGGGGGCTGGGGAGAAATAAAAACAACCAGACCCAGTTCCATATCTGACGACGTACTCTATGCCCAAGGGAAAAAGACGGGCATGTATATGGATTGTTTCCTTGGATAATCACACGTGCTCCCGAATAATATCCAGCAACCGCTCCGCTGCACGCCTAATATGAAACCGCTGCGCGAAACACTGTTTTGCCCTTTCGGTCATTTGTGCGTAGTTTTCCGAATTCAGTGCGAGCCATCGTTGAAGGTTGCGTACAGTTCCTTCCACAGTGTCATCATCAATGAAGCCAGCTGCATCCGATTCAATCTCGCGCCAGATGTTGACTTTGTTACTGATTAGCACTGGCTTGCCGCAGGCAAGCGCCTCGGCCACAACGATGCCAAAGTTTTCTTGGTGCGAAGGTAGACAAAACACCTCGGCCGCGTAGAACGCGCCCCATTTGTCATCACCCTGCAGCATGCCGGGCCAGCTGATGCGCTGGGCAATACCCAGTTTCTCTGCCTGCGCTTTCAGGGTGATAGCCCAGCCATTCTGGTCCGGACCAGCCATCAACAGGTGCAAACGCTCATCTTGTGCCGCCACTTGGGCGAAGGCTTCGAGCAGTAGGTCGCAGCCCTTTTTCTCATGGATACGACTCAGGAACAGCATGATGCGTTTGCCTTGCAAAGAAGCGTGCGCAGCAAGGAAGCGCTGTGCCAGAGCATCACCGTCACTTGGCGGGCTGGATGTGCCATAGGAGGTGACGACCTCATTGGCGCGATACAGCCAGAACGACTGACGCGCCAGCAGGCGCTCTTCTTCGGATGTGAAAATCACGGCCTGCGCATCGCGTAACACTAGGTATTCGCCCCAAGGCCAATACAGCCATTTCTTCAAGTGTTTGATCGGATACGTGTGTTTGAACCAAGGGTCCAACATGCCATGGGTGAATACAAAGTACGGTATTTTGCTGCCGACCAACGCTCGTTTCACCGCCAAGCCGTGATATTGCCAAAGGCCATTGACAATAACGGCATCAAAGCGGGATACATTCTTTTTTAGCCAGGGTAGCAGGTGTGGGGTATAAGCATAGGTCCCACGCGAAGGACCTAAAGCATGAGTGATCAGTGATCCCGGAGCGGCATGCCAGGGTGCATCGGGGGCGTCGCAGCAGGCAACTTCTACGGTCACACCCAAGTTGCGCAACGGTACATATCGTTGCTTGATACCCTCAATAGGACCGCCTCCTTGGGGGTTGGTTGAGGATATGACATGGAGAATCTTCATTTTAGTCATTATCTCCCTCGTAAAAGTCTGATGGTCGAGAATCGCGCCCGTTGCTCCAAGAAATCACACGCATTAGATATTCAGCACCCGCATGCGCAGAGAGAATGTTCGCAGCAGTCGCTGCACGCAGAGGCCTATTAGCCGGTTCGAGTTCGCCTGCGTTTCTTAAGCTTCTTACTGCATCGGCGATGGCGTTTGGATTGTTGGGTGGAACGCACCGACCAAACAGGCTTCGTTCCAGGACTAGCGATGCACCGACGGTTGTCGTTGCGACAACGGGAACACCGCACATGAGTGCTTCGCTGACAACGACTCCCCATCCATCAGTCTCAGAGGCTAATATCAGGACATCGATCTCACAGAAAAATGAATTGACTTCGCTAATGGGTAATACGCCTCGGAATGTCGCCTCTACTCCGGCTGAAATACATTTGACTTTCAGCGCTTCTTCTTCAGCACCGGCGCCAGCTATATCGAGTGTCGCGCAACCGTTCAATCGCACAAGTGTTTCCACTACATCAAAGACACCTTTCGCCTTCTCCAAACGGCCCAAATACCCAACACGTAATTTTTCGGTAGTCGCCGGCACATACGCTTTCGCTGCTGGAGGTGTTATGAAATAGGCAAACGGAATTACTTTTTCAGTAGAATAACCAATCGACTTAAACCACTTCGGTCCACTGCGACCAATGGCCAGAACGAACGTAGCATGACGACGGTGATAGCTTTCCTCGCCCCAAGACTGCAGCCATCTCAATGCTCCAGCCCAGCCTAAGGCGACGCGCGGTTCAGACATAATGGCATAGCGCGCTTTGCTAGTTTTTACACAACTTAGGCCTTTGATTATCGTTGGAACCCAACGGATGCCCGAAAAAATATGCAGCGACGTTGAAATCGAATCTGTTACTAATGATTCAATAGTCTGGGGGTTGGGTGCAACAATATTCTTGTATCCTATGGCTTCGGGCACACTCCAGCCTATAGCGCGACGGTTATCAGAGAGTTCTTTATCGGCACAGCAAATTAATTCAAGTTCAGGGTTTAAAAGTGCCAGTGCCGAAAAAAAATCCGCTTTATGAGGGGACAGTGAGGGTTCCCAAATGACGATTCTCGTTAGGGACGGACGATCGGTACGCATATTAAAATATCCACTAATTATCGGAGTCGGACTATACGTCGTATTAGCCATGTAGGCTCAAAAAACCATTTGCGCAGTTTTGCCAAAATAGCAATATAACGATCCCTTTCAGTGCGAGGTCGTTTGAGTACAGAACGGAAAAGCCGATCGGCGTCTCGTGCATACAGTTCATTAAGACGGCCGCTTCCAGTAATGGAAGCATCGTGCAGTCGAAATATAGCTAACTCTTCACCAATCGTTTTGAAATGGGCACCCGCCAGAGCCATGTCTAAAAACAACTCACCGTCCCAACATGTCCGGTTCTTAATATTGAATCCACCAACTTTTTTGAACCACTCACTACGGAAAAAAGTGCCCTGTTGAAAAACAGAAACTGCACCATGCGCATACCGCCAAGGTGTTAACTGCGACGGCGTAATAGATTTTATAAACTGTCCAGAGGCATCAACAAAATAACCACACCCAGAAATAGCACCGATTCGACTGTTCGTCCGGAAGGCATCAGCGACTTTTTCCAGCGCCCTAGGAAGCAGTTCATCATCGGAGTTGATGAAGCCGAAGATATCGCCGGTGGCTCGCGAAAATCCTTTGTTAAGGCCATCTGCGGCGCCTGCGTCTTTCTCGAAAACTTTAATTAATTGATCACCGTACGATTCAATTATCTCTCTGCTGCCATCATTGCTTCCAGGGTCGACTACAATATATTCTAGGTCTTTAAATCCTTGGGAAAGTACGGAGTCTATACATTTCTTTAAGTAGTCAGCCTGATTGAATGAGATGGTGACAATTGAGATTTTCAATTTAGTTTTCCGCTTTTTGAAATACGTCTAGAGTAACAGTAGAGTGCTGCAATGAATAGCACCGTACTCCACCTCGCACTCGCGCCAAAGGGTGAGAACATAATGTTCCAGAATAATTCTATGATGCCATTGTAAAAATAAAAACCCAGTAAGCTGAAATTTCTAATAAATTCAAGTAACAGCCAACGACTCAGAAATATCCAGAATAGGCCGCCGCCCACGCCCGCCCAGACCAGTCCACCCATTAGGTAGGAATGAACCGGGATGAGATCCGTGTTGTAATTGGCTTCATCTTTTTCCGAGTAACCCAATGCAAATTTAAGGGCAGTCAGTTTGTCCTGATAACCATTCTTGTCTTTTGCCCATGATCCATGACCCAATAAAGGCTGATCGAGAAAAGCACCGATAGATACCAGCATTTCACTTCGGCCACCGAGAAGGGCTCCATATTCACCACCTGCCTGGAGCTGAAATTTTTTTGCCGACTCTTCGGGAAGTTTATCAAGCACCCAGCTTGATGAGAAAATGGCGGTGAAAACCGCGTTGGTAAATAGTAGGAATGCCAAAATCAAAAAAACCATTTTAGTCGTCGCGAATTTTCCTTTAACGATATTAAATGTCGCTGCAAAATGTTTGCGACTCAGCAATATATAGGCCAGCACTGCAAAGATTGGGAAAATGGCCATGCTGCGCGAATCATTGATAAGACTGAATACGGAAAAGAGTGAAACAAATAAAATGAGGTGGGAGTTTTTTTTGCGAGCAATAAAAAAAGTGTAGGCCGTGGCAAAAAGTCCTATGACCAACTGCCCAATACCCCATTTCCAGGCGTTGCCCAGGAAATAAGTATTTGGAAATAAAATAAATTGAGGAATGGCACCCAAGTAAGCGCCGATGAGAAACGATGGCATGCGCCGGTTGTCGCGATCAAAAAATATCGACAAGGCGATGAACGTACACACAAAAACAAGGGGGGCGCCAACACCTTTGGCTGAGTCCAGGGCATCGGACTGATTGACTTGGTCGGAAATAAATTGGCAAGCGGCCCAAATTACACCGAACACAACGAGTGTACTTGCGCTTTTTTCGAGTTTAAGCGTGCCTAAGTTTATCGCTAGATAAATGATCGCAAGAATTTCGCCTATATAAATTTCACCGCCGAAGGACAGTTTCTGGCTGGCGACAAAACCGATTAATAGTGGCGTCAGTCTAAGTGCTATTTTTAGTCGGGATCTGTTCAGCTCCACTTTTTTCTTAAGGGGGTTGAGCGTCGTAGAATGACCCGGTTTAGGATAAATTTCTTGCATGCTAAAAATTCCAGTCACGATAAAGTAGGCGCGGTCATTGCACGTTGCCTGCGCTTCAAATAGTTGCCCAGACACCGAACGAGTGGATTATCCAACAAATTTTTGCATGCTAAAAAATCTCTACGCTGCAAATCCCGCTCAATTCTGCTGACTAAATAATGGAGGGCGCACATCGTACTCGCTCAATTCTTGCAAGCTCATGTTCCACCACTTCATCTTCTCAATGGCGTCGATTTCTTCTGGTGAGAAGCGGTACCGGATGATACGGGCAGGCACACCACCAACAATCGCGTAGGGAGGCACATCCTTAACAACGACCGCACCTGCAGCAATAACCGCACCATTTCCAATTTTACAATCGTCGAGAATCATGGCACGAGCGCCAATCCAAACGTCATGCCCAATTTCAACACGACCCTGCTCCTGAAGTGCGTCATTCGATACGAATGAAAAATTTGCCTGCTGTTTAGTCGAGTAGAAGGCTGGGTGCGTACTTAACCAGTCAAGCGGGTGAGTTGCTAATCCCCCGATCAGAACTTCTTGGGCAATGCTACAGAACGAACCAATTTGCGCGCTAATAATTTTTGTATCAGCACTAACGTAGCTAAATCTGCAAACGCTGGAGTTTAAAATTAAACACCTACGCCCGATACTATTATACCCTTCAAACTTACTGGACTTATCAGAGTAGCTAGTCCAGTGTGCAGAAAATCCGGGTATGCGGTTTCTTAATACGAATTTTTCTCTCAGTAACCACTTTATTCTTTCAAGCATGAGTGAGGCTCTGGATGGTTTTATATGATAGATGAAAATATTTTGTAATGGAGTATTGAAACTGCAGCGGGCGAATATTCTTTTTTGTATTTTTTAAGCCCGTTAATTGCTAGATTTGATCGTATTTCTTTATCGCACATAGTCATTATTGCCCTTATTAACTCACTAACATCTGGAGTAACAAGGAGTCCAGATTTGCCCTGATCAAAAATCTCCCGCTGACTCTCCCATGATGCCGAAATAACGGCGCAGCCCGAAGCCATTGCTTCTAAATAAACAAATCCATAAGTCTCAAAGCGGCTTGGCATTAAGAAAACATGTGATCGACGCATGAGTTGGGTAACATCTGCCTTTGACAGTTCACTATGCCAAACGACATTATTCATTTTTTTGTATTTTGTTCCTATGGCTGTCTCATTGGTAACGATATCTAAAGCTACTCTTTTTTTGTATGGTTCCGCGATTCTATCGAATGCCTCAAGGACAATATCTAGACCTTTTCGATGAGCCTCGCGCCCTACAAATAGGAAGCGGATCATTTCGTCATTGGCATGTTTATCATTGCATTCAGGTTCCGCCATCTCTTCAATATGGTTCAAGAAGAACGGTGCATACTGAAATTTTTCTGCGATTCTTGGGAATCGCTCAATATGGCGTCGAGCAAACATCTTTGTAGGGCACAAAATCACTGTGGCGCGATCAAATGAAGGAGCCATTCTGTTATATTCAGACTCAATAACGGATGCTGGCACACCAGATTTTATTCGCATGTCGGGGTCGGTTACGCCATATAGCCATGCTGTAGGGGTAGTAGTATCTATTACTGGAAACTTGCCATGCGAATACACAATATCTGGTTGGCACCAGGAAAAGATCGATGACCTCAGGTTTCGCTGTAATGGCGATTGTTCTGATTTTAGAAGCTTGCGCTTCAGCCAATGAGCATTTTCTTCAAGAACCAGCGCGTGCTCTCGGCTGTAGCACGAAGTTAAGGGGGCATAAGCCATCATCCCCTTGAGGGTTAGGGTATATTGCCAGTCTGTATTTTTCGGCCGTACATACCAATACGGAGTATCCACATAAAACTTTATATTTTTCATGTCCATGTTAATTTTTTGAGCATCTTGGTTTCTAGGGAGGCGCGCAGCAGCTTTTCAGCCATGAAAAGTCTGATTAAGTAACAGGCGTTTAGGCTCCAAATCATACCTTGCAATCCAAAGTGTAAAGCTGCACCTGATTTGGCACATAACAAAATCACTAGATAAACCAGATATAGATAAACCTGCCGGGTTATGACTCCGGTGCCGTTTAGTACCATGGATTGTACAGTCCCGAGGCAGGTCAGTACTGCAAATGCCGCCATGCCAACCAGAACAGTCGGGGGAAGCGTTAGTTGCTGATTGGTCCACCACACGATGAATCTATTACCATAAATCAGCAATACCAGGCTTATGGTAAGAGCTGAAACCCCAACCAAGAAGTATGCCCACCGCCGGATTTTAAGAATCCAGTCCATGTCGCCTTCTGCCTTGGCATGCGCAATCGCTGGCCAGAGGGGAAATAGCGCAATGGAAGCCAGCGCCGGCACATATGTGAATAGTCTGGTATAGACATCGAGTGAAGGCACGACGTGGACGCCGATCAGAGAACCAGCTAGCAGGGTATCCATACCAACTTCAACGTAGGGCACCAGTTGCATAACCAAAAACGACAGACCAATGATGATGTAGGGTTTGAGCAGCCGTCGGTCGTAGTGACGCAAACGGGGCAGCAAGACTCTCATGTTGCGTCTGCCAAAGACGATGAATACTGACAGCCAGCCGATGACCACTGGCACGCCGATGACTCCGAAGACTAGTATCGGCAAACTGGCCTCTCCGGTATGCACCACTGCCCAAACGAAGGCCAGCGACAGCAGGCGCCCGCTGGTAGTCCATGCGTTCGCCTCAGTATTGCGATGACGTGCGAACAGAATTCGCTGAATCAGACCGGACGGCAAGCCGGCAAAGACGCAAGCTACACCGAGTAGCATGGCATGGTAGCGTGGCGCAGTGTCAATCGCAGCAAAGTGGTTGACCCATAGAGCTAGACCTCCCGTTACTGTCAGAGCTAGGAAAGCAAGTGCTATCAAGGTGAACCAAACCACCGAAACTGCCCTTTGGGATCGTCGCGGAACGGTTTTATTGCTCTCACCCGCAAGGGTATTGACGATGGCTAGCCCGATGCCAAGGTCAGCGTAGGCCGATAGTACGGATAAGGATATGGCCATAGAAAGAAAGGCATAGTCGGCCGGGCCGAGAGCGTTAATGGTGAGCGGAACGAGCGCCAACGCGATTAAAAGGTTGACGAGTCGGCCAGCAGCCGAGCCGAAAATATTCTTAAACAAACTTCTAAGGCGGTCATCTAGCAGCACAGTGGTAGTTTTCTCTGTATCGGTCTGGATAGGGTCCGATGCGGCAACATTGAGACGCCTATATCGAAAATTCTTAGGGCTGTTATGTTTGATTGGTTATCGACCAATTGAGTAGTAAAAAAATTCTTTCTTGCCCACCCGCTTCAGCTCAAACAAATTTCGTCCATCAAAGATCACAGGTTGACTCAGCTGCTCTTTAATAAACTCGAAATCCGGGGCCTTGAACGCCTGCCACTCGGTGACAATCACCAGCGCATCTGCGCCTTTCAGCGCGGCCTCTTTGGTGCCACATAGACTCAGATCATCACGGCTGCCATAGATGCGCTGGGTTTCTTCCATGGCTTCCGGGTCATAGGCCTGGACCTTGGCGCCGGCTTTCCACAGCGCTTCCATCAATACACGGCTGGGTGCTTCGCGCATGTCATCGGTATTAGGTTTGAAGCTGAGTCCCCAAAGGGCGAAAGTTTTGCCGCGCAGGTCACCGTTGAAGTGCTCGTGGATTTTTCTGAACAGTACGGTTTTTTGTTCGTTATTACGGCTTTCCACGGCTTTGAGCAGTTTGGCGTCGAAGTCGATGCAGTCGGCGGTGTGGATGAGTGCCTGCACATCTTTCGGGAAGCAGGAGCCGCCGTAACCGACGCCGGCATAGAGAAACTGGTAGCCGATGCGCGGGTCGGAGCCGATGCCCTGGCGGACCATCTCGATATCGGCACCGAGCATCTCCGCCAGATTGGCCATTTCGTTCATGAAGCTGATTTTAGTCGCCAACATGCAATTGGCGGCGTACTTGGTCAGTTCGGCACTGCGCACATCCATGACGATGATCTTTTCATGGTTGCGATTGAAGGGCGCGTACAGTTCGCGCATCACTTCTTCGGTGCTCGGGCTGCTGGTACCGATGACGATACGATCAGGGCGCATGCAGTCGGCGACGGCTGAACCTTCCTTGAGGAATTCGGGGTTGGAAACCACGTCGAAGGTCAAGTCCTCGCGACCACGCTGGGCGAGGACTTCAGCCATACGAGAGCTGACTTTGTCGGCAGTGCCGACAGGGACGGTGGATTTGTCGATGATGATCTGGTGGCTTTCCATATGCTGCGCGATGGTTTCGGCCACCGTGAGCACATATTTAAGGTCGGCTGAGCCGTCTTCGTCTGGCGGTGTGCCCACGGCGATAAATTGGACTTCACCGTGTTTGACACCTGCCACAGTATCGGTGGTGAAATGCAAGCGGCCAGCCGCGTGGTTTTCTTTTACCAGGGATTCGAGGCCTGGCTCGTAAATCGGGATATGGCCTTGCTTAAGGCGTTCGACCTTGTTGGCATCGACATCAATACAGACCACGTCGTGGCCAACCTCTGCCAGGACGGCGCCCTGGACCAGGCCGACGTAACCGATACCAAAAACTGTGACTTTCATGTCGATTCCCTTTGAACGTGTAGCGTGTGGTGAAAAGTAAATAGGTCTAAGTTCATTGCCGGATGGTGTCTAAGTGCAAGGCGCACATCTGCGCTACATGCAAAGCAGGGCATCAGCAGTCACTGAGTTGGCCCACGAATACGTGAGCCATTCAACTTATTCATTAGTCAGGGTAGTGATCAGGCACGCTACCGCCCCAGGATTACATGCAAGTCCCTGAAAGCGGTTTGAATTACCAATGCATTTGCATCTTATGTTGCAGATGCAGAGAAGGCGGTGTTATGGATGCTGTTAACAGGGGTGCGCGACTATCATCAGGGCTGTGGTGTATCTTAAACGTGCTCTGATTTATATTCGTAGTTGTAATAACCGTAATCGCCATAGCCGTATTTGGCGGAGGCGCGTTTTTCAACGCCATTGAAAATGGCGCCTTTCAAGTCAATGCCATTTTGAGCAAAGCGACGCATGGTCAATTGAATTTCACGAACCGGGTTAAGCGCAAAACGGGTCACAATCAAGCTGGTGCCCGACTGGCGGCCGACAATGGCCGCATCCGTCACCGCCAGCAATGGCGGGGTATCCAGAATCACCAGGTCGTACTGAGCGCTGACTTGCTCCAGAAAGGCACTGAAGTTCGCGTGCATTAGCAGTTCTGAAGGATTGGGCGGTATTTGGCCGCGACCGACAACGTCAAGGTTCTCGAATTCAGTTTTATTAATCGCTGTTGCGAGGTCGCAGCGCTTAACCAGTAAATCAGAAAGCCCGTTTTCAGCGGGGACTCCGAATACTTTATGCAGATACCCTTTGCGCATATCCACGTCGATCAGCAATACACGCTGGCCGGTCTGAGCGACGACGGCGGCGAGGTTGGCGGAAATGAACGTTTTACCTACCTTGGGGCTCGGGCCGGAGATCATCAGGCGGTTATTGCTGGCTTCGAGCATGGCGAAGTGCAGACTGGTGCGCAGGCTGCGCAATCCTTCTATGGCCAGGTCGGTGGGGTGACTGCTGGCCAGTATGGGCACGACCTTGTTGGCCTGGCCCCGGCGATGGGGGATTTTGTTGTCTTCACTTTTCTGCAGCGTGCTGAAAGGAATGGTGGCATACACCGGCAACCCCAGCTGTTCAATTTGATCCGGATTTTCCACGCCGCGGTTAAGGGCTTTGCGAAAAAGCACCAATCCAATCGCCGGGAAAGCCCCAAGCAGGGTGGCGATGAGTACGATCAGGGCCTTCTTGGGTTTAACCGGCTTGCGCAGATCTACATCGGCGGTATCGATCAAGCGCACGTTGCCCACGGTGCCGGCACGCATCACATCCAGTTCCTGGGATTTATTCAGAAGCTGGGTATAAATTTCGGTGCTGACTTTTACATCGCGGGTGAGACTAAGGAGTTCTTGCTGCGTTGAAGGCAGGCCCTCGACTTTTTTGGCCAAGGCATTCTGCTTGCTTGTCAGCTCGGCTAATTGGCTGAGCAAGGCCCGATAGGCGGGATGCTGAGGGGTAAACTTGCGATCCATTTCCGCTTGCTGCAATTTGAGTGCGGAGATGCTGGTGTCCAGCGCCACGATCTGATCGAGAATGGCTTTGGCTTCCAGGCTGATATCGATGGATTTACTACGAATTTGATACTTATTCAGGGCGTTTTCGGCTTTTTCCAGATCTATACGGACCTGAGGCAGTTGATCTTTTAGAAACTCCAGGCTTTGAGCCGCTTCGGCCGACGTCCGCTCAACATTTTGCCGTACATAGAGCCTGGCGATTTCATTCAGGATTTGAATGGCTTTAGCCGGGACCGTGCTCTCAAGAGCAAGCCCGATCATGCCGGATTCTTTACCACGTTCAGTTACATCAAGCGCGGTTTGGTACTTCAAGATACTGGTCAGGCGTGGGTCACGCACAATCTTGAACGTTGTGCCAGGATTGGCCTGCAACACTTCGACCTGCAGTTTGATGCCGTCCTGGTCATAGGCTTGGCCCACCTGGCTTTGGACCAGGACATTGTCGTCTGCATCCAGCACCGTGAAGTGGCCGTTTTCACCGCTGACCAACGTGAGCGCCTTACCCAGAAGCTCTTGTGGGAGCTGGAGCTGAAACATTTTCAGGGTTTCGCCGCCCCAGGCATAGCTGCTCATGCCAAACCATGGGGGCGCGACCGTATTCACAGCGTCTGCTTTGAACCGGCGAGCAATAAAGTCGCCGATCACAGGAAAACGGTTCGGCTGGACGGTAAGATCAAGCGATAGATTGTCGACAACCTTGCCGATGATTGCGCGCGACTTGATTAATTCAATTTCTGTGGCGGAAGGCGACTCTTTACCCATCATGCTGTTGATATCGGAGAAGCCGAGCATGTCATTTTTTTTGGCCTCCACCTGTATCAAGGCAGTCGCCTGGTAAACAGGCGTGGCCAACACCGCATAGGCCGTTCCAACGGCCATAGAGGCAGCGGTGATCCCGGCAATCAACCATTTATGATCGACCAGTGTCCCGAGTAGGCCCATCAAGTCGATTTCATCATCATCGTCATGTGAGGTTAATGCTGGAGCTTGCTGCATAAGTGGGTTCTTTTTAACAGGTGTTCGAGGAATGGTTTAGCGTGCGAGACGCCTGGCCCAAGCGTTTACTGCTTCTTCAATCAACGTGTATGCATGCACAAAAGCAGGTTTGCCTTGACGGTAAGGGTCGCTGATTTCGCGGTTGTTCTGCCACTTGCCCAGCAAGAAGACCTTTCCACGCGCTTCAGGCGCAATGTTGAGAACACTGCCTATGTGCTGCTGCTCCATCACCAGGATCAGATCCGATTCGCTGATGGCTGCAGGGGTCAGTTGATTGGCTTTGTGCTCTTTTGGCAGATGGCCATGTTCTTCCAGGACGATCCGGGCGGTGGGCTCGATAGGGTGGTCTTGTAGCGCGCCAAGACCGGCGGAGCTGACTTCGATGTCGGACCGGACCAGTGCTTCTCGCAACAAATGTTCTGCAGTAGGACTTCGGCAAATGTTGCCAATGCAAACGATTAGAATCTTGTTAAACAAGGCAACCTCCCTGGAAATTCCACACTTACGGTGATGGTGCAATTGGAAAGACTGAAATTCTACTTTTCTTCAATGGCACTTTTTTGACGGTTTGCAGCTATTGGGTGTGTGCCTCTTTCCGTGAGGAGTTACCGTACTGGATGAATCTTTTCGCTGCGAAGACTCTGGTCTGCTGGAATCTGGACTGGGAGCGTGCTTAACAGTTGCTATGGTAAAAATCATAACTGGCAACCCACGACAACATCAACCATTAAATGCCATGTGATTATTGAATGCCATACAGCAAAAAAAATATCCACATACAAATCCAGATATTAAATAACATTCCCGTTTGTTATCGGACGATTTATAACGTTTTCGGTTTTTTTGTGTTGTACTGTATTGGGCTGTGTTATATATCGCGAGTAGAGTTTGATGATAAGTGTAAGGCGGTTGCATGGGTGATGCGTTCTCTGGCATTCATTTATTGCCAATAAGTTTCGCGTGTTTTTAAAGGGCGAAGTTTCCATGATCGGCCAACTCCGTTTTCCAGGTGCGTTTCCATCCTTGGGAGAATTCCGACGCAAGGTCGGGGAGAAAACCACGGAGCTACTTGACCATATAGGCGCAGAAGGGGCTGATTGTGTCCATCCATAGTGCCTCGGCTGTTCAAGCGGCCTTGCCTGAGAGTCTCACCGCCAGTGCATGGTATTTGGTGCAATGCAAGGCGAGCCAGGACGAGCGTGCAGAGATCAATCTGGTTAACCAGGGATATACCTGTTTTCGCCCTACGCACCTGCGCGAGCGTGTTTTACAGGGGCGCAGGAGGGCTGTTCGTGAATCGCTGTTCCCGGGTTATCTGTTTATCCAGCTCGGCTCGGGTGAGAGCTGGGCGCCTTTGCGTTCTACCCGCGGTGTATTGCGAATTGTCAGTTTTGGGGGCAAGCCGCTGCCCGTAGGTGATGACTTGATCGCCCAGCTTTATGAGCGCGATAGCGGAGCCCCTGTGGAGGCTCGGTTTGCCTGTGGAGAGAGGGTGCGTATCAATGAGGGGCCTTTTGTCGATGTGGAAGCGATCTTCCTGGCGATGGTGGGAGAGCAGCGAGTGTTGCTGCTGATGACACTACTGCAGCGTGAGCAAAGAATTAGCATCCCCCTGGTTGATATCAGTAAACATTGACACGGCGCGTTGCTCCCGGCCAGCCAATCAACGAGCAGATACCATTCTGGCAACAAGGTCAGTTGCTCTCGTCTTCGCTCCCCCCCCAGTAGGCATTAAGCATTTTTTCGCAGCGCCGGGAAGGTAGCGGTCTCAGTCAGGGCCGCATCTTTGCGGCGTCGCTGACGTTTCAGCTCGCGAACAGGTTCATGTCTTCACGCGATTGCCCAGTATCCTTTTTTTGGTTCTTCACGCAATCCCGGGAAGCTGTAGGAGCCAGCTTGCTGGCGATGGACTCAAGTACGCCGCGTTTATCCGGTTCACACGCGTTATCGTTATCGACCATCGCTGCGATGCGGCGACCCGACAAGCCAGCTCCTACAAGGGAGCGTGCCCACGCTTTTTTTGCGGTCGACTGCTGCCGTTGCGCCTGCCAGAAGATAAGTCCGGGCATGCCGATATCGCCCTGAATCGGGTTAACAAGTTGTGCGGTATCGAGCGGAGATTTAAAAAAGTTGGCGATGAACATCGCCACGAAAGTCGACAGCAGAACAACCTGTCGGTGTTGGTGCGGTTGCAGGCGTGGCTGGTGAAGATCCAGCCACGAGTGACGAGGCTAACGCACTGTGCAAATGGCTTGCGTCCCCTGGTTAACCTGCAGGCACGCCATCAATAAATGTCTTTTGACAGCAAGGTGAACGGCGTCTTCACCAGGATTTTCACGTCCAGCCACAACGACCAGTTATTGATGTACTTGAGGTCGATCTCGACGCGCCTCTGCATCTTGTCGATGGTGTCGGTCTCGCCGCGGCAACCGTTGATTTGGGCCAGCCCGGTGATCCCCGGTTTGATTCGGTGGCGCGCCATGTAGGCGAGAATCTTGCCGGAGTAGTAGTTATTGTGCGCAACGGCATGAGGACGTGGCCCGACCAGCGCCATATGGCCCTGCAAGACGTTGAACAATTGCGGTAGCTCATCGATGGAGGTGCGGCGGATAAAGCGCCCGATCGGGGTGATCCGCGAGTCGTTACGACTGGCTTGCTTGACCTCGTGATCGTCATGCACACGCATCGAGCGAAACTTCCAGACCTTGATGACCTTCCCGTTCCAGCCATGGCGGTCCTGTTTGAAAAACACTGGGCCATGGGAGGTGAATTTGACGGCCAGGCCAATGATCAGCAGTAACGGGCTTAGAGCGACAATGGCCATCAGCGCCAGGCTTTTATCGAACAGGCTTTTACTCAGGGCGGCAGTCGGTTGGCTGGTCAGCGGGCATTCAATCAAATGGATTGCCGGCATGCCATCCACATCACTGACCGAGTGATTGAGCAGCGTCAGGCTGTTCAAGTCCGGGACCCAGACCACATCGACGTTGGCATCCAGCAAGTCGACATACATTTCTTCGATTTGTGCCGCTTCGCTCAGGGGTAGCGTGATGTACAGGCGTCGGATGTCATGGGTCTTGATCAGTTCGAGCAGTTCCTCTTGCGGGCCTACGACAGGTGGCATACCCGTCTCCGGCAAGGGAGTGGTGTCGGAGCTTACCAGGCCGACCAACGGGAAGTGTTCGAGGGCACGAAGCTTGTTAGCCAGGCCCAGTGCCAGCTCGCCAGTACCAACAATCAGCGTTCTACGCTCAATTTGAAGCGCCCGTTGGTAGTACTTCGAAAAACCATGCAGTGGGACGTACAACAACGCCTGCCCGATGTAGCTGCAGAAAGCCCATGCCAGGATGATTTGACGAGAAAACAGTTCGTTGGCCTTACAGAGGAAGGCGACAATAGCTAGCGCTGCCAGTGTCATTGACCAACCCATCAGAAGTCTCAGCAAGCCCTCCAGGTAATTGTCCTTCTTTGCATAGGCACCGCACCAGGAATAGGCTGGAACCGATGCAAGTACAGTTAGCGTTGCGCATACTCGATAATAGAACTCTACCGTTCCAGTCTGGTAATAAACCAATAGAAGTAACAGGGCGACAACAAAGCCCTGACCTAGTACCCACTGACCCCAGAAGGTCAATCCTTTGAGGTTGGTATTTCGACTGATACGAAGATTGTTAACCATGCGATATCCCCAAAATACGTCCATTCGCGTTTCGACAGACAACAGCCAAAGTTGATGAAGCAAGAGTTATTGTTTTTATAAGATGGCGTTGCATTGACAAGCGAAACGCCAACGAGCGGCGCTCTCATCAGTGAATAGAATAATTTATTGATGCGAGTGCTGTCTGACGACTTTTAACGAGGGGTTGGTGTAACTGGTTGATATTTCTGGGCGAGAATGGCGTTAGAAATAGTCTGGGCTCAGGTTTTTTAACGCGGCTTTATAGAGGGGCGGTGAGGGTGGGGCGGGGGGGGGTGGCGTGCTTTTTTATTGTTGTATTGCACGGCCGGGGCGAAAATCTGAATTGCTCAGACCAGATTTTTCACGCGTACGATTTTTTGTATCACGCAGTACCCACGATTCCTTACTGCACGAAAAAGGCGTTCGCCGTTACTGGCGTTTTTAAACTTTTCCTGCAGCCGGCTTAGGCACATTTCGAGACCCCGATAATGCTCAGGTTCTCTGCCGATGCTGCGGATAAGGTCGTCCTTGCTGACCACGCGATCATCATGGTGCAACATTTTTTTAAGCAGCGTGGCCTCCAGGCCAGTCAAGGCAATCTCCACGTCATCTTTGATCAACGCGCCACTGGCATCGCTCAGTCGCCAGGTTTCAGTCGGCGGCACGTGCGGTTTGGCCGGCTGGGGGGCACATTCCCTGGTGTCATTCCTGGAGTTGTCTGCAGTTGATGTGAAATGAGTAAATTTCGACACGGATTGCGCAGCTTGCCATTCGGACTTGAATGTCGAAAATATGCGCTGCGTATCATGCTTGATAACCGGAGGCGCCATTTTGGCCACATGCGGGGAAATAAATTCCATAAGCTTGGGGGCGGAAGTGGGGGGGGCAACGCCCTCAAAAAACATCTTTGCCTGTGACGTGCCGTAAGTGTTGTATCGTTTGCTGGACAGTAATGCCTCAAGCTCCAGTTGTAGTGCGGGGTTGTGTGTAACCACTACAAAGTATTTTCTGGGGAGGTTTATGCTGCTATCCATGGCTCTCTCCTGAGTTGCGCGTCTGGGTCTTGGTTTAAAGGTTGTCGGCAGGGGAGTAATGACTCCCTTGGAAATAATCAAAGGGCAGCGCGCGTGCCAGTATATGGCTAGCAGCATGCTCGACTCTGTCCGCTATAAAGGCGACTTTTGTATTGTGAGTGAGCATGGTCATACGTTCGTGGAGACGATTGAATAACTCTGGGTTGCCACTGAGCTTGAGGCTCAAGTCTAGAGAGGAGGTGGAAATCTTTATATAGTCGAATAGATTCAGGGTTGTAAAAATCTCGATACTTTCATCGTCGATGTTGTAGTCGTCGAGCGCGATTTCTATGCCGTGATCTTTCAACAGATATACGTTGTGAAGGATTTTCTTTTTTTCTGCGAAGCTGACTGCGGAGAGGGGGAGCTCATTGAGCACGATAACCAGCGTCTGGCCAAATTCGCGCAGAGCAGCGCCGGACTGTATCAGCTCTTCCGTGAGCGCAGAGTTGACGAGATCTGACTGTCCTACGCAAACAAATCTACGGCTTAAGTATTTATTTCCGTTGGTGGTGTTGTGATCTTTCAGCGAAAATGCAATCAGCCTGGTTTGCATCAGTACTTCACTGTAGATGCCACTCATCTGATGCGCCTCTGGCGCGCAGGGCGCGGAAGCACAGTCGTCAAAATGTATTCTGATCTCGCTGCCAAACGGGCAATCATCCCGAGTGAGGATCAATTGTCGAGACAGGTAATGCTCTGCGTGATCGTAGAGCCGCACGCTCCCTGTTGCGTTCATAAAACAGAAACTCCCTTCTACATTAAGAATCAGGATGTCGAGATCAGACCCCTGATTAAACGATATCCATGCCCACGGATACTTTGAATGGCGTTGCTGCCATACATGCCTTTTATTTTGCCGCGAAGGCGGCTGATCGACTTTTCCAAGGCTCTTGGGTCATAAAAATTTATATTCAGCCCCATGATCCTGGCGATTTCATCATGGCTCAATATTTGGTTTTTGGTTTGAGAAAAAGCCTCAAGAATTTTCATTTCGGCAAACGATACATCCAGTTTTTTGTGGTCGCCAATAAGGCACATGCGCGTGGGGTCCAAAAGCAGATTTTGCTTTTTTTGCCATTCCGGACTGTCAAAAAACCCGGTCAGTACGTCAGTATTTTCGCTTGCAAAAGTGTCACAATTAATGCAGTAGTCGGCCCCGGCCAGATAATATTTCATCTTGTTGTAGGTGCCTCTACCGGTGATGGCTACAACAATTATTGACGCCAAATTATCGGCGCGAATATTTTCTACCAGGGTAACGCTTTCAACAAACGCTTGAGGGCTGTCGATAACGATAAAAATGGCACGGTATGAATTAGAATTCTTGTTTCTTTTGAATGAGTTGCTATAGCACATTGCATCAACGGCAATATCCTTGCCTACGTGGCTTGCGACTAATTCCCTGAAACCCTCAGCTAGCGTATCGGTTCGCCCAATGGTGAGAACACCTGTCTCCTCCTTCACGTCGCTGTGGCCTGTAGTCGTTATTTTCCCTGTAAGCATCATGCTTTGACTCGGATGGGTGCTGGCATTTGAATGTTAAAGCACCAATTATCGTTTGTGACTGACAATTGGTAACATTTCACTGTTTTTCAGACGGTCGTCTCGTTTTTTTAACATTGCCGGTGATTCTGGCGTGATCGTTTGCCTGTCGGTGGTTCGAGATGCCTAATCATTGATGGCAATCTCATGGCTTTGCGTAGCATAGCATTGTGCCATCTATTGTCTCAATGTCCCGCATTTTCGCCCCCATGTGACCGTGCATCTCACTAAAGTTGCAGCTGCCTGATTTTTTTTGTTTGGGTGTCATGAGGCTGTAGGACTTTGTTGTTTCAAGTACGAGATGTTGCTCTTGTCTGGCTCAGCACGCTCCAATATTAACTGTTATCTAACGTTCATGTTGGTGTTGGTGCTCATGGACATTTCATAACATCGAGTTTTATTAATCGGCCTGATGCGCTTTACTATCGTGTTGGCGTTGCGTTAGAGCGAAACCGACGCATTGGTATTTGTCGTTGATGGGGGGATTGATGGATCTTTGGACAACCATAACGGTGTTGATTTTAGGGATGGTCGAAGGTCTGACGGAGTTTTTGCCTATATCAAGTACGGGGCACCAGATTGTTGTCGCGGACTTGCTCAGCTTCGGCGGCGAGCGAGCCATGGCCTTTAACATCATCATTCAATTGGGCGCGATCCTGGCGGTTGTCTGGGAGTTCCGTCGCAAGATTCTCGAGATCGTTACCGGCTTACCGACCCAACGTAATGCTCAACGTTTCACCTTGAATCTATTAATCGGTTTTCTTCCGGCAGTGGTCTTGGGAGTGTTGTTCGCCAATAAGATTCATGAGTATCTGTTTAACCCGATCACTGTAGCAGTGGCATTAGTGGTGGGTGGCATCATCATGTTGTGGGCCGAGCAACGGGAACATGTGGTGTATGTCGATCATGTTGACGATATGCGCTGGACCGACGCTCTTAAGATCGGTTTCGCGCAATGCCTGGCGATGATTCCGGGTACTTCGCGCTCTGGATCGACCATTATCGGTGGGTTGCTGTTTGGTCTGTCGCGTAAGGCTGCCACGGAGTTTTCGTTCTTTCTGGCGATGCCGACCATGGTCGGTGCCGCCGTGTATTCAGGCTATAAATATCGGGATCTGTTCCAGGCCGGCGACCTGCCAGTGTTTGCGCTGGGTTTCGTGACGGCGTTCTTTTTCGCCATGATCGCCGTGCGTGGTTTGCTCAAGTTCATCGCCGGCCACAGTTACGCCGTGTTCGCCTGGTACCGGATCGGATTCGGTTTGCTGATTCTGGCAACGTGGGTATTCGGTTGGGTTGACTGGAGCGGGGCTGCAGCGCCCTGACGCTCGCACCAGGCTGCAGGACATGCAGCCTGGACGCAGGGAAGCGGCTAACCGTTAACGCCCCTCAAGCAGCTCTGCAGCTTGATCCAGCAAGGCCAAAGGTTCTTTGGCCTTGTGAATATCCACCGACAGTAACTGCCGAAACTTGCGTGCCCCCGGAAACCCGGTGCCCAGCCCGAGCACATGCCGGGTGATGTGGTGCATCGAACCGCCTGTGTCGATGTGTGCAGCGATATACGGCCGCAGCTGCGCCAGTGCTTCGGCACGAGTGATCACCGGTGCCGTGCTGCCGAACAGCTGCTGATCCACCTCGGCCATCACATAAGGGTTGTGATACGCCTCGCGGCCCAACATCACGCCGTCGAACGTCTGCAAATGTTCGTGGCAGGCCTCCAGCGTCTTGATCCCGCCATTGAGGATAATCTCCAGCTCAGGAAAGTCCGCCTTCAACCGCGCCGCCACGTCATAGCGTAGTGGCGGAATGTCCCGGTTCTCCTTCGGCGACAATCCCTCCAGAATCGCAATCCGCGCGTGCACGGTAAAACTGGTGCAGCCGGCCTCGCGAACCGTACCGACGAAATCACACAGTTCTTCGTAACTGTCGCGCCCATTAATGCCGATACGGTGCTTGACCGTCACCGGAATCGACACCGCATCCCGCATCGCCTTCACGCAATCGGCCACCAACTGCGGATGCCCCATCAGGCACGCGCCGATCATATTGTTCTGCACCCGATCACTCGGGCAGCCGACATTCAGGTTCACCTCGTCGTAACCATGCTCCTGAGCCATCCGCGCACACGCGGCCAAGTCCAGCGGGACACTGCCGCCGAGTTGCAGGGCAAGCGGGTGTTCGGCTTCGTTGTGACGCAGAAAACGCTCGTGGTCGCCGTTGAGCAGCGCGCCAGTGGTGACCATTTCGGTGTAAAGCAGGGCGTTTTTCGACAATAGGCGTAGGAAAAAACGGCAGTGGCGGTCAGTCCAATCCATCATCGGCGCGACGGAGAAACGGCGGGAGAGTGGGGCAGGTGTGGCGGTGGTTACGGACATGAGGGATCTGGAATCGGTGAGGCTGGGAGGTGAGGGAGTTTATCAGGAATGGGCTGGTGGGGCTTGGCAAGCCTCAGGACGATTGAGCAGGTGCTGGGTATTGCGTCGATAACATCACGAAAAAGTAGGAGATTTCCTTCAAGTCGCGTCCCCATTGCCCATATTGCCCTCCCTCTGATCACCCGGCTAACCTCCCTCCGTCGCTGCAAGTTCAGCGACAAGGGTGTGGAAGCCCTTCACAGGATCTAGGCGCACAGGGCGCCACCTAAATTTAAGCAGGCGCTTTTTTCATGTCTGCTGTTAAATTATGGCGGCTGTGCGCGGGGCACTTTCGGGTGCGCTGGGTTCCTAGATCCCCGGTCTTCCACACCCGTGCACAGCTGCCACCCCATCATGTGGAAGTGATGCTGGCAGTTCCTTTGGTTAATTCTAGGAACGAAAATGATGAAAAAGATAACGCCTGATCCTCCGGAAACCGCCGCGGCTTCCGATTCTCTCGATCTTGCTCAACTCTCCGCTGACTCTCAGCGGGTGGTCAGCAAACGTCTACGCAACCCGAATCAAGCTGATCCCGTCTGCCATGTTTTCACCATTCTTCCCAACGTCGACACTGAAACGCTCCTGTGTCACGCCTGCGAGACCCTTGCATCGTTGAACGTCTTGACCACTGACCTGGCTTGCAAGCTCGAAGGTTCAACCCGTAGTTTGGCGCTGTCGATTCAGCAACTGGCGGTGGTGGGGGAGTTGTTGGTGAATCGAGCATTGGACAATGTCGATCCGCAAGGCAGTGGGGGTGAGGTATCGCCAGGTGCGCACGGTTCCTGAACCAACGCTGACTTGGCGAAAAGTTTCATGATGTTTCGCTGAGGTGAGGCATAGGATGACCGCCAAAGGTCACGTCCCCGCGCCTCAACCGACAGGAATAAAAAAATGATCGCAAACCTCGTCAAAGTCTCGCTGATGGCCGGTGCTTTGTTGTTGAGCGCCTGTTCGGGTGTGAGCCCCCATCGCGATTATTCGGTCGACTCGGTGCAGCCGGCCGGCTTTGGCCCGGGGCCTACCCACAGCAACCCCGACAAGATGAACTTCCATGGCAGCGCGCTCGGCAATAGCTTTGGCGAATACGGTTCAGGTTTGCTGCACGACGATTGATGCGCGGGCGGTCCGCAATGAAGAAGGGCGCTCCTTTTGTGGGAGCGCCCTTTTTTGTGCGAAAAAAAACGATCCGTTACTTGGCCTCAGGCACCGCCAGCCACTGGCGAAGGATCTTCTGGTAACTGCCCGTCGCCTTGGCCAGGTGTAGCCATTGATCGACGTATAGCTTCCAGGTGATGTCGTCGCGGGGCAGCAGGTAGGCTTTTTCGCCGTATTGCAGGTAGTGCGTGGGGTTGACTGCGCACAGGCCTGGTTTGAGCTTCTGCTGATACAGCGCCTCCGATGCGTCGGTGATCATTACGTCGGCTTTTTTATCCAGCAGTTCCTGAAAGATGCTTACGTTGTCGTGCAGTTGCAATTGCGCCTTGGGCAGGTAGGCGTGGACGAACGCTTCGTTGGTGCCGCCGGCCGGTTCGACCAGGCGAACCGAGGGCTGGTTGATCTGTTCGACGGTCTGGTACAGCGCCTGGTCTTCGCAACGCACCAAGGGGATTTTGCCGTCGACGTCCAGGATGTTGCTGAAGAAGGCTTTTTTCTGGCGTTCCAGGGTGACCGAGATGCCGCCCATGGCGATGTCGCACTTGCCGGCGAGCATGTCGGGCATCAGGGTTTTCCAGGTGGTGGGCACCCACTCGACCTTGACGCCAAGGCTGTCGGCCAAGGCGCGGGCCATGGCGATGTCGATGCCGGAATGCTCGCCGTCCTCGGCTTTGAGGGTGTAGGGCTTGTAGTCGCCGGTGGTGCAAACGCGCAGTTGTCCCTGTTGCATGACGCTGTCCAGATGCGAAGGTTCTGCCTGGGCGCCAAGGGAGAGTGCGAGCAAGCCGCCGAGCATCATTGCTCTGTTGATTTTCTTCATTGTTATCGGGCTTTTGTGCTGGAGTGGTTTTCAAGTGGGGAGTGTAGTGAAACTTTCACAGGTGTGAAAAATCAACGTCCCCGAAAATGGCTCATTCCACTTCCGGGCTCAACGTCCCCAACCACGCCACCAACCCCACAATCAATACCGCCGCGGCCATTTCCAGCACCACACTGCGCCGAAGTGCGTTAGCCGCCACGCCATATTGGCCTTCTCGCAATGACCGCTCCAGCAAGGGCCCAAGATGAAAGCGGTTCAGCGCCGCCAACACCAGCATCCCGGCAAACAACAGCACCTTGATCGCCAGCAAAATTCCGTAATGGCTGATTAATACCTCATCGAGCTTCGGCCCGACGATGAACAGGTAGTTCACCACGCCCGTCACGGTGATGATCACAACGATCAGCGCACCGACAAGCTCGAATCGCTTGACCGCGAGGGCCAGCAAGCGAATGTGCACTTCGGTTTGCAGGGCCCGGGTTTGCGCCATCAGGGCAAACGCCAGCAACGCGCCGAGCCAGGCGCCCGCTATTAGCAGGTGCAGGATGTCCGCAGTAAAGTGCCAGAAACGGCGACTGCCTTCGTCCATGGCGCCATGCCCGCTCCACGCCAGGCTGGCGAGGGCGATGCCGCCGGCCGTGGCGGCGATCACCAGGCTGATGCCGGGTGCGCGTGGGTTGAGCATCAACGCCAAACCCGCGACTGCTAACGCAATCATCCGCACGCCCCAGGCCAACCCGACGTCTGTCTCGAACAGCATCATTTCGAGGTGAGGGCGCAACTCGGTAACGTCTGATTCGCCGCTCATGGCGCGGACCATCAGCACCATGCCGGCGATGGACAGCAGCGCGCCGAGCCCGGCTGTCCCCGTCAACAACGGGCGAAAGGGCAGCACCGCCCCGGATAGCCATTCCTGTCCCTTGAAGCTGTAGAGCCCGAACAGCGCCACGCCAAACAACAGCATCAAATCCACATACAACACAAACCGCAGCACGACGTTGGCCGAGTCGCTCATCGATCATTTCACTTTGAAGGTGACGTTGCCGGTGATCGGGTGGGTGTCCGACGACACCGCGCGCCATTCGACCTTGTAGGTGCCGGCAGTCAAGGGTGTTGTCGGGGTGATGAACATGGTCTTCGGATCACTGCCGCCGCTGACTTTGGCCTTGACCGGCATCGGGGCGTGGGCCATGCCGGACATTTCGGTCATCAGCAGTTTTGCGCCGGAAAACTGGGTGACGAGGTTTTCGGAAAAGTGCAGTTCGATCTTGTCGGGCGGCGTACCTTCCGCGCCTTGCGCTGGGGTGGAGGCGAGCAGTTTGGGGTGCGCTTGAGCGAGGGTGCTAATAAGCAGGCCGCTGAGCAACGCGATTGCGACGGCGGTGGGTTTGATGATACGCATGCAAGGTCCTTTACCGCTTGAAGCGGTTGTTGTTGGTTTGAGATGAGTCTGTTCAGAACCACAGCCGAATACCGAGCACGAGGCGGGTTTCGCTGCGGTCCTCGCCTTCGTCGTTGGCGTAGTCGGCGGTGTTGCCGTAGGTGCGGTTCCAGGTCACGCCGAGGTAGGGCGCGAATTCCCGGCGGATTTCGTAGCGCAGGCGCAAACCGGCCTCGGTGTTGGACAGCCCCGCGCCGATGCCCCGTTGCGGGTCGTTATTGCCGTAGGCGTTGAGTTCGACGGTCGGCTGCAGGATCAGCCGATTGGTCAGCAGGATGTCGTAGTCGCCTTCCAGCCGCACGGCGCTCTGGCCGCCTTCGCCGATGAAGGCTGTGGCTTCAGCCTCGAAGTTGTACAGCGCCATGCCTTGCACGCCGAACGCGGCCCAGGTTTGCGGGGCGCCGGGTTTGAAGTCCTGGCGCACGCCGCTGACGACGTCCCACCAGGGGTAAATGGCGTGGCCCCACAGGGCCTGGATTTCCGCGTCCTCGGTCACGCCGTTGCTGCGTTCACCTTCGGAGCGCAGCCACAGGCGATCAATGTCACCGCCGACCCAGCCGGATAAATCCCAGGCCAGGGTGCTGCCGTCATCGGCGTCCTGCCACTCGAGTTTGTCGGCGAGGAAAAATGAATTGAGCCTGCTGTCATGTACGTGGTGACCGGCGGGATCGGCATACACCGCAGCGCGATCGGCATCGGTCAGCACCGGGATCGACGTGCGGCTTTCGCTAGGGGCGGCGGGCTGCATCTGGCCGTCTTCCATGCCTTGCATCTGGCCGTGGTCCATCTGGCTGTGATCCATGCCTTGCATGTCATCGCTGGCGGCCATTGCCGTCGAGGTCGCGAGTGCCAAAAAAAACGGGGTGAATCGAATCATGGGGTGCGCCTCATTCTTCCACGCGAACTTCACGGAACATGCCCATTTCCATGTGGTACAGGAGATGGCAGTGATAGGCCCAACGGCCGAGCGCGTCGGCTGTGACCCGATAGCTGCGCCGGGAGCCCGGTGGCATGTCGATGGTGTGTTTGCGCACCATGAACTGGCCGTTCTCGTCTTCGAGGTCGCTCCACATTCCATGCAGGTGGATGGGGTGCATCATCATCGTGTCGTTGACCAGCACGATCCGCAGGCGCTCGCCGTACTTGAGGCGCAGGGGCTGTGCATCAGAGAACTTCACGCCGTTGAACGACCAGGCGAATTTTTCCATGTGGCCGGTCAGGTGCAATTCGATGGTGCGGCCAGGCTCGCGGCCGTCCGGGTCTTCGAAGGTGCTGCGCAGGTCGGAGTATGTGAGTACGCGGCGTCCGTTGTTGCGCAGGCCCATGCCGGGATCGTCGAGTTTCGGTGAGGTGGACATGGCTTGCATGTCCACCAGCGGGTTGTCGGTTTCCGAGGCCGGGTGGGACTGCATGCCGGGCATGTCGCCCATGGCCATGTTGCTGTGATCCATGCCCGCCATGCTGCCGTGGTCCATGCCGCCCATGCCCATGTCATCCATGGTCACCAGCGGGCGCGGGTCCAGTGGCGGCAGCGGCGCAATCAGTCCCGACTTCATCGTGAGGGTGCCGCGGGCGTAGCCGGTGCGATCCATCGCCTGGGCGAACAGGGTGTAGGCCGCTTCGGTCGGTTCGACGATAACGTCGAAGGTTTCCGCCACGGCAATGCGAAATTCGTCGACGCTCACCGGTTTGACGTGCAGGCCATCGGCGGCGACCACGGTCATTTTCAGGCCGGGGATGCGCACGTCGAAGTAGCTCATGGCCGAGCCGTTGATGAAGCGCAGCCGCAGCTTTTCCCCCGGGCGGAACACCCCGGTCCAGTTCATGTCCGGCGCCTGGCCGTTCAACAGGTAGGTGTAAGTGGCGCCGCCGACGTCTGCCAGGTCGGTAGGGTTCATCTTCATCTCGGCCCACATTTTGCGATCGGCGACGGTCGGCCCCCAGCCTTTTTCGCTGACGTCGTGGATGAAGTCGCCCACGGTGCGTTTGTTGAAGTTGTAGTAATCGGACTGTTTTTTCAGCGTCTTCATCAGGCCGACCGGGTCTTCGTCGGTCCAGTCGCTGAGCATTACCACGTAGTCGCGGTCGTACTGGAACGGCTCCGGGTCCTTGGCGTCGATCACCAGCGGGCCGTAGACGCCGGATTGTTCCTGAAACCCCGAATGGCTGTGATACCAGTAGGTGCCGTTCTGCCGCACGGTGAACTGGTAGACGTACATGCCGCCGGGCTCGATGCCCTTGAAGCTCAGCCCCGGCACACCGTCCATGTTGGCCGGCAGCAAGATGCCGTGCCAGTGAATGGAGGTGCTGTCCTTGAGTCTGTTGCGTACCCGCAGCGTCACCGTATCGCCTTCACGCCAGCGCAGCAGGGGGCCGGGAATGCCGCCGTTGATGGTCATTGCGGTGCGTGGGCTGCCGGTGAAGTTGACCGGGGATTCGCCGATGTACAGGTCGAAATCGTGACCGGCCAACACCTGCGGTTCGCCGGGACTGCTGATCGCCCAGACCGGCGTGCGCCATAACCCGAGGCCGCCGAAGAGCCCGCCGATGGCCAGGCTTTTGACGAAGGTGCGTCTTGAAGTGTGGGAGTGCATGCCGTGTGTTCCGCCCGTCAGCCTGTTGAACTTGTCGACGAGGCTAGCGGGCGGTGCCTTTCAGCAGGCTGAGGCGGGGATTACAGTTTTGACAGGTTGGGCGTCGCTTTCTGGTTTGAAGTGGGCTTTTCCCTTGAGGCCACGGTGTCGCCGCCGCAGTTGATGTAGGAAGACGACTTCAACCAGCGTTGGTCCGGGTAGTAGGAAAACAACAACTGCCCGTCCTTCATCGAATCGATCAGCCGATGGGCAATCGCCGGTCTGACGGCCGGGCAACCCAGGCTGCGGCCGATGCGGCCATTGGCGCGGGCCAGCACCGGGCTGACATAGGGCGCGCCGTGAATGACGATGGCCCGGTCATAGGCGTTATCGTTGAAGCCGGGCTCCAGGCCTTCCATGCGCAACGAGTAACCGTTCTGGCCGAGGTAGCTTTCCTGGGTGCGGAACAGGCCGAGGCTGGTGGCGTGGCTTTCATTGCGGTTGGAGAACAGCGTGGCCATGTTTTCACCGCTGTTGCGACCATGGGCGACCAGTTCGTGAAACAGCAACTTGCGCCGTTTAAGATCGAAGACCCACAGGCGTTGTTCGGTCGAGGGCAGGGAGTAATCGATCACCGCCAGTCTTTGGGCGGGGGCGACACCTTGGGCACGGCTGCATTGGGTGGCACGAACGGCCAGGGCAATCACTTTGGCGTCGGCGCCGGGTGCTGCTTTGACCAGCGCGTTTTCAAGCGAATCGGCGTAGGCTGACGTTACTGAAAGGCACGTCAGTAAAATGGCAAATAAAAGGCCAAAGCGGTTTAGCGCCATAGTCGGGTCTCATCATGATAATTTCGAGTCTAGCAGCGAGTGGAAAGCTAGCCGTTTGAAACGGAGGATTAAGGATTATCCATGATGCAATTAACAAGGTCATTCGTCATAAGCCGCATATTTTTTATGGGCTTTCTGATCAGCGGTGCGGCGTTTGGGCAAACTTCGCCGATTGAGCCGGTATCTGCGGCGAGCAGCGCAATCGATGCCGCGGCGCCCGACGACGCGGTCGGCCAGGCGATTCAGGCGACGCTGGAACCGCTGCACTCGGCCTTTCCGCCGTTGCTCACCTCCAGGCGCCATCAGCGTGTGGATGTCAGCCGGGTGGTGCTGGATTTCTATATGCATCGCAACTATCGCGCCGCGTGGACGGATGAGCGTGACGTGGCCCAGTTACTCAAGAGCCTTGAAAACACCCGGATCGACGGCCTGAATCCGGCGGATTTCCGCATCTCCGAACTGGCGCAGGCCCATGAAGCGCTCGTAGCGGCCATGCCTTCCACGGCGCAACGGGCGATGTTCGACATGGCGGCAACCCACACGTTCATTACCGCGCTGCTGCAACTGCGACGGGGTAAAGTCGATCCGTCGCGGCTGGACATTCACTGGAATTTCGATCCTGCCGGCGGCAATGCCCACGAGGACATGAACAAACTGTTTGTCGCCCTCGATGCCCTCGATGCCCACGACGTGGCGCGTGCATTCGCCGATGCACCGCCTCAGGAAGAGATTTACCGCAATTTGCGTGAAGGCCTGGCCCGGTTGCGCCAGGTGCACGCTGCGGGCGGCTGGCCGAAAGTCACCGAAGGGCAATCGCTCAAGCCCGGCATGGACGGGGTGGCGGTTGCACAATTGCGCGCGCGTCTGGTGGCGGGCGGGTACCTGGATGCGCACCTGTCGAAAAAAGCCGGTTACGACGACAAGGTCATTGCCGCGGTGAAGAAGTATCAGGCTGAGCAATACCTGGGGGCCGACGGCGTGGCGGGGGCGGCGACGCTGGCAGCTCTGAACGTGCCGGTCGAGGCGCGGATCGATCAGGTGCGGGTCAACATGGAGCGCGCCCGTTGGCTGTTGTACAAGCTTCAGGGCACGTTCGTGATCGTCGATATCGCCGGATACAAGGTGGCGATGTACCGCGACGGTCTGCCGATCTGGCGTTCGCGGGTGCAAGTCGGTAAACCGGTGCGCAGTACGCCAGTGTTCCAGGCCGAAATCACCTACATCACGTTCAACCCGACCTGGACAGTGCCGCCGACCATCCTCAAGCAGGACGTGATTCCAAAAGTCCAGAACGATCCAGGCTATCTGGCGGCCAACCGGATTCGCGTGCTCGATCGCGAAGGCAATGTGCTCGATCCGTCGAGCGTTGACTGGAGCAACCCGCGAGGCATCCACCTGCGTCAGGATGCCGGTCCCGACAGTTCGCTGGGGCAGGTGGTGATCCGTTTCCCCAACGACTATGCGATTTACCTGCATGACACACCGCACCGCGAGCTGTTTGCCAAAACGGTCCGGGCCACCAGTTCAGGCTGCATCCGCGTGGAAAACCCTTTGCAACTGGTCGAGCTGTTGTTCAACGACCCGGTGCGCTGGAACAGCGCCGGCATCCAGAAGCAGTTGGCCAATGGCAGGACCGAGAACGTCCTGCTGCCGGTGAAAGTGCCGGTGCTGTTGGCTTACTGGACCGTGGACCTGAGCAAAGACGGGCGGGTGACGTTCAAGCCCGACATTTATGATTACGATGCCAGGGTGCTGCAGGGCTTGAGTCAGCCTACGAAGTTGCCCGCTCTGGACTTGCGTCGCGCAGAGGTACCGCTGGTGGTGACGGGGCAGAACAATCCGTAATGACTAGACCCGGACACTGTAGGAGCGAGCTTGCTCCGGGCGGCGTTCCGACGATGGACTCAAGAGCGCCGCGTTTAGCCAGTAAGTACGCGTTATCGTTAACGACCATCGCGAGCAAGCTCGCTCCTACAGGGGGGCGGTATTCAGCTACCTCCCTAAAGCGCCAACCCTTGTTGCACCACTGCCAGCAGATCGGTTTCCGTCAGCGCCACCGCATCCAGCTGCGCGGTGGCCTGCTCGATCGTTTGTAGCCACCAGTGTGTTTCACCGTGTTCGTCCACGGTGCGCAACAGGGCGAGTTCGTTGCCTTGCGTGTGGATCTCGACCCGACCCTCGCCATCGGCGGTGAAGCGTGCAACCGGGTCAAAGGTAATGCTGTGCTCGTTACCGGTGATCACCAACTGGTCGATGGCGTAGTTGTAAGCGTCGCCATCGGGGTGACTCTCGAACACGTGGGTGGGGTTGCGCCGCAGGACCAGGCCCGCTTCGGTCAAGGGCAGCAGCCAGGTCTCTATCCGTTGATACAGTTCGTAGACCTGGCCCGGCCAGCCATCGATCGCCTGATCCGCGCCGGTCAGCCGTGTCTGTTTCAATTTTGCGGCGAGTTCGTCTGCCTTGCTCATGTCGATTCCCTGTATTGAGGTCAGTCTAATCGTAGCTCGTAGACGCGCAGGCAGCGCTTGCCCTGGGTCATGTTTGTGGCACAGGCAGGGCGCGGACGTTGTGCTCGGCCAGCACCGCCGGGCCAGTGCGACCACTGGGCAAGTGGTCGCCCATTTATCGCGGATAACCCCGTAAACTACGGCCCACAAAGACTGAGGGCTTTGGCTCGTTGCCCATGCCTTGCCCCCCGACAGGATGAACTTTTGCCCACTCGCTTTAACGACCCCGACCACGCCCCTGGCGTCGCATTGAAACGCATACCGCTGCGCAAGGCCGCGGTATTGTTCATTGCCACGGTGTGTCTGTGCCTGTGCGGTTTGCTTTACCTGCAACTGGAACAGTCCCGTCGCCATGACCTGAGCCAGGCGCAAGTGGCGTCTTCGAACCTGACGCGGGCCATGGCGCAGCAAGCCGAAGACACCTTCATGAAGGCCGACCTGGTGCTGACCAGCCTGGTGGACTGGATTCAGGTCGACGGTTTCGGCCCGGACCAACGGCCACGCTTGCAGCAGACCTTCGCCCGGCGGGTGCTGGCGCTGGATCAGTTGCACGGCATCCTGCTGTTCGACCAGAAGGGCCAGTGGGTGGTGACCTCGTTTGAGAACCTGCCCCGGGGGGCCGGGGTCGCGGATCGCGAGTACTTCAAGTACCACCAACAGAACGTATCGTCGGTGGCGCATATCGGCCCGGCCATCCGCAGTCGGGAAAACGGCGAGTGGATCATTCCGATTTCCAAGCGGGTCAACGACAGGAACGGCCATTTCCAGGGCGTGTTGCTGGCCGGCATCAAGATGTCGTACTTCGACCAGTTCTTCAAAAGCTTCAGCCTCGACGACAACGGCTCGATGTTTCTCGGCTTGACCGATGGCACGTTATTGGCGCGTCGACCTTTCGTAGAGGCGCAGATCGGCGTGTCGCTGGCCCAGGGCGAGATTTTCCAGAAGTTCCTGCCGCTGGCCACCTCCGGCAATGCGATGTTCACGTCCATCATCGACGGTGTGACACGCATGTACGGTTACCGCCAGCTGGAGGCGTATCCGTTGGTGGTCGCCGCTGCGTCGTCCACGGAGACCATTCTCGCGGGCTGGTACGACACGGCGTTTCGCTCCAGCCTCATCGTTGCCCTGGTGTTGCTGGTCGTGGGTTTGTTCGGGTGGGTGTTCCTGCATCAGGTGCGTGTTGGCGAGCGGGTCGAGTCGGATTTGCGCAGGGCCCAGCAAGCACTGGAGCTGATCGCCACCCACGACAGCCTGACCGGGCTGGCCAACCGCCGACTGTTCGAGCGGGCGCTGGGCATCGAGTTCGGGCGCGGCGCCCGGCAGGCCAGCCCTTTGAGCCTGATCATGCTCGATATCGATTACTTCAAGCGCTACAACGACACCTACGGCCACGTGGTGGGGGATCACTGCCTGGCCGAAGTGGCACGCGCGCTGAAGAGTTGCTGCCACCGCAAGGCCGATCTGGCGGTGCGTTACGGCGGTGAAGAGTTTGCGGTGCTGCTGCCGGACACCGACATCCACGGCGCCATGACGATTGCCGAGCAGATCCGCCGCAGCGTCATCGACAAGCACATCAATCACACCGGCTCGCCCAACGGTTACGTGACGGTCAGTCTGGGTTGCTATTCGTTTGTGCCGTCGGGGCGTGACAGCATGGACGTGTTTGTCGAACGGGCGGATGCAGCGTTGTATCAGGCCAAGCATTCGGGGCGAAACCGCGTGGCAACGTTGTCGATGGCCGGCGGTGTCGAGGCGTTGATGCGTTCCGACCGTTGAAGTGCTTTTGCTGCCGGTGGTCTGTCTCCCGGGCCTGGCGGAATTGATCGTCTAGAGTTCCGTTAGCGCTGCCGAACCCGGCAGGCTCCCCCTCGCACGGACGATCGCCAACATGTTGCTACCTCCAACATTGACAGCCGTTGCTCTGACCGTCGCAGCCGCTGCCATCTTCCCGCTGGCCAGCCACGCGCAATCGAAAATCACCGCCGAAGAAGCTCACGCAATCGGCGTGGATGCCTACATCTATTTTTACCCGCTGCTGAGCATGGACCTCACTCGCAAGCAGTTCACCAACATCGAGCCGGGCAAGGAATTCGGCAAAGGCCCGATGAACATGTTTGTGAGTGTGCCGCAGTACCCGCCTGCCGATTTCAAAGGGGTGGTGCGTTCCAATTTCGACACCTTGTATTCAATTGCCTGGCTGGACTTGACCAAGGAACCGCTGGTGATCGCCGCGCCCGATACCGACGGGCGCTTCTACCTGTTGCCGATGCTGGATATGTGGACTGACGTGTTCGCTTCGCCGGGCTGGCGCACCACGGGCACCGAGGCCGGGCAATTTCTGGTGACGCCGCCGGGGTGGAACGGCACGGTGCCCGCCGGGATGAGTCACCTGCCGGCGCCCACCCCCTTTGTCTGGATCATCGGCCGGACCAAGACTGATGGCGCGGCGGATTACGCGGCGGTGCACAAGATCCAGGCCGGCTACACGGTGACGCCGTTGTCCCGGTTGGGCAAGGAACCTGAGGCCGTCACCGTGAAAGTCGACCCGGCGGTGGACATGAAAACGCCGCCGAAGATTCAGGTCGATTCCATGTCGGCTGCCCATTATTTCACTTACGCTGCCGAACTGCTGAAGGTGAACCCGCCGCACAGCACCGATCAGCCCATGCTGGCGCAGCTCAAACGGATCGGCATCGAAGCCGGCAAGCCGTTCAACATGGACGCACTGGACCCAAAAATCCAGGCCGCGCTGCAAACGGTGCCCCAGGATGCGCAAGCCTTGATGACCTGGAAAGTGCCGACCCTGGCACGGGAGGTCAATGGCTGGTCGATGAACACCGACACCATGGGCGTCTACGGCAACTACTACCTCAAGCGCGCCATCGTCACGCAGATGGGGCTCGGTGCCAACCTGCCCGAGGACGCGATTTATCCGCTGAACATCGGCGACAGCAACGGCAAGCCGCTCGAGGGTGCAAACAAGTACGTGCTGCATTTCAAGAAAGGCGAGGCGCCGCCGGTGAACGCCTTCTGGTCGATCACCCTGTATGACCCGGAGGGGTTCCAGGTCGCCAACTCACTCAATCGTTTTGCGGTCAGTAGCTGGATGCCGTTCAAGGCCAACGCCGATGGCTCGCTGGACCTCTATTTCCAGAACGAAAGCCCCGGCAAGGACCTGGAGGCCAACTGGCTGCCGGCACCCAAAGGGCCGTTCAACCTGACCATGCGTTTGTACGGCCCGAAAGCCGAGGCGCTGAATGGCAAATGGAACCCGCCGGCGGTCAAGCCGATGTAAGCCTCAGGCAACAAAAGCCGCCAATGACTGCACGTCATTGGCGGCTTTTGCCTGTCCAGCTACCCGTCCCGCCGCCAGCACCGCCGGTTCCGCCACCGGGCGCACCGGTGCCGCCGCCCGCGCCACTACCAGGACCATTGACGCCGGTGCTGCCGCTTGACGTGCCGGGGCCATGACTGCGGCTGTAGTCACCCGAGGGTGCGCTGGGTCTGTTGTTGCCTGGCAGCATGTTTGAGTTGCGGGTTGCACTGGGTGCCGTACCGGTCGCGCCAGTGCCAGTGCCGGACGCCGCAAACGTAGCCAGGGGCGTTGTCGACAACAATCCCGCCAAGAGCAGCGAAGTCATTCTGATGTTCATCATGGTCGTCTCCAGAGATGAGTCGTTACCTGATGCTGGTGTGTAGGGCTGCGCACGCGCAGTAGAATTTTTTCATTTCCGGTGATTGGCTAAATCAATTGTCGGCGGCAGTGCTTAATCCCGTATACATAACGGCCACTGGCGGAGCAATCCGCCGCTTGCGTGCAAAAGGATTGAACGATGAGCGAGCCACGCCTGACTGACCGTGCTTTGTATCTGCGACGCCTGGGCTTCGATACACCTCCGGCGCCGACCCTGGAAACCTTGCGCCAACTGCAATTGCGCCATACCGGCGTTTTCCCGTTTGAAAACCTCACCACATTATCCGGCGAACCGGTGCTGATCGACTTGCCGTCTATCGAGCAGAAAGTCCTGCATGGCGGTCGTGGTGGTTACTGCTACGAACTCAACAACCTGTTCCTGGCCTTGCTTCAGGAATTGGGTTTCGAGGCCCGTGCCATTAGCGGCCGGGTGGTGATGGGCCAGCCGGAGGGCGCCTGGACTGCCCGGACCCATCGCCTGAGCCTGGTCATCATCAATGACGTGCGCTACATCACCGACGTCGGCTTCGGCGGCATGGTGCCGACCGCGCCCCTGTTGCTCGATTCCCGCGCCGAACAACTCACCCCGCACGAGCCGTATCGCATTGACCTGCACGTTGACGGTTTTACCCTGCGCGCCAACGTTGCGGGCGAGTGGCGAGCGATGTACATCTTCGATCTGCAACGCCAGGAAGATATCGATTTTGCGGTGGGCAACTGGTACGTCTCGACCCACCCCGAGTCGTCTTTCGTCAAGCAGTTGATGGTGGCGCGCACCGGGGAGGGCTGGCGGCGTACGCTCAACAATGGCAGCTTCGCGATTCACCGGATTGGCCATGACAGCGAGCGACGGGAGGTGACGGATGTTCAGGAATTGATTGGCTTGCTGGGCAGCGAGTTCGGCATTCGCGTACCGGAACAGGCGCAATTGGCGCGGACTCTGGAACGATTGATCGCAGCGCCGCAATAGCTGGCTGATCGTAGACATCGCAAAGGGCTGATCGATTGATCGGCCCTTGGTGTTTCAGGGCCGAACACCCGGCTCCATCACCCGTTGGATTTCGCGCAAGGCCTCTGCCAGTTTCTGCTCCAGGCCCTTGAGTTCGGCAGGGGTGAGGGTTTGTTTCAGGTGTGCGCTCTTGCCTTCGTTGAGCAGGGCCCGGCGCAACGTATTGTTGATCGCCGTCTGGTAACCGTACCCCTCGTTTTCTGCCAGGGCCCGGGCGGCTTCGATGACAGCGTCATCGAGCATGATGGTAATGCGGGTCTTGCCTTTGGCGGGCACCACGGCCCCGCGCCTGGCGTTACTGAAATCGTATTCATCTTTCATCGGTCATGCCTCCAGATACTGACTGCGCTCGCTTTTGGTGGCGATGCGCGCGGAAATGATTCGAACGAAATTCGGATCGCGGTGGGTGTACGCGACGACCTGCAACCGGCCTTTGGCATCCAGCCCCAGGGTGATCCAGCGTTGTTCATCATGGTGGTTGTCCTCGATGGTCAGCGCTCGTTCGTCATGGAATACCGGTTCAGTCTCTGCGAGGCTGATGCCTTGGTGCTTGAGTTTGTTGGCTGCGTTCTTTGCCTTGTGGAACTGAATTTCGAATGGCTTCATTATGCATACTTTATATGTATATAGAAGAGGCAGGCCTTACCGATGGTCGCCAGGAATTCAAAAGACTAGTCAGCACCCCGGGGGTGGGCAGCGAGGGATGTATTTCAAGGTTTTTGGCGGGGCCAGGAGGGTAGGTGGCAGGCGGAAATGGACAAGTATCCATTTTGTGACTGATAAGTTGTATACAACTCTATAGACATTTGTCCCGAGTATTGAATACAGTGTGCGAATAACAAAAACCAGGGAACCCCCTCCATGAAAACGCCCCATGTTTCACACCAACGGCCCGAGGACGAAAATCTTGGGATCGGCGCGAATATGGCTTATGGCCTGCAACATGTTCTGACCATGTATGGCGGTATCGTCGCGGTGCCATTGATCATCGGCCAGGCGGCCGGGCTCTCGCCGGCGGACATCGGTTTGTTGATTGCTGCTTCATTGTTTGCGGGGGGGCTGGCAACACTGCTGCAAACCCTGGGTTTACCGTTTTTTGGTTGTCAATTGCCGCTGGTACAGGGCGTATCCTTCTCCGGCGTCGCGACCATGGTGGCGATTGTCAGCAGTGGTGGGGAGGGCGGGTTTCAGTCGGTGCTGGGGGCGGTGATAGCGGCGTCCCTGATCGGTTTGCTGATAACCCCGGTGTTCTCGCGTATCACCAGGTTCTTCCCGCCGCTGGTGACCGGCATCGTAATCACCACCATCGGCTTGACGCTGATGCCGGTAGCCGCGCGCTGGGCCATGGGCGGCAACAGTCATGCGCCGGACTTCGGCAGCATGGCGAACATCGGTCTGGCGGCGGTAACGCTGGTGCTGGTGCTGCTGCTGAGCAAAATCGGCAGTGCGACCATCTCCCGCCTGTCGATTCTGCTGGCCATGGTGGTCGGTACGATTATCGCGGTGTTCCTCGGCATGGCGGATTTCTCGTCCGTGACCCAGGGCCCGATGTTCGGCTTCCCGACGCCGTTCCACTTTGGCATGCCGACCTTCCACTTCGCTGCGATCCTGTCGATGTGCATCGTGGTGATGGTGACGCTGGTGGAGACCTCGGCGGACATTCTGGCCGTCGGTGAGATCATCGGCACCAAGGTTGACTCCAAGCGCCTGGGCAACGGCCTGCGCGCCGACATGCTGTCGAGCATGTTCGCGCCGATCTTCGGTTCCTTCACCCAGAGCGCCTTCGCCCAGAACGTCGGTCTGGTGGCGGTCACCGGCATCAAGAGCCGCTTCGTGGTGGCCACTGGCGGTCTGTTCCTGGTGCTCCTCGGCCTGCTGCCGTTCATGGGCCGGGTCATCGCCGCCGTACCGACCTCGGTACTGGGTGGCGCCGGCATCGTGCTGTTCGGCACCGTCGCAGCCAGCGGCATTCGTACTTTGTCCAAGGTCGACTACCGCAACAACGTCAACCTGATCATCGTCGCGACCTCGATTGGCTTCGGCATGATCCCGATCGCGGCACCGAACTTCTACGATCACTTCCCAAGCTGGTTCGCGACCATTTTCCATTCGGGCATCAGTTCCTCGGCGATCATGGCCATCGTGCTGAACCTGACCTTCAACCACCTCACCGCCGGTAACTCCGACCAGCAATCGGTGTTTGCGGCCGGTACCGAGCGGGTGCTGCGTTATCAGGATCTGGCGGCGTTGCGTGAAGGGGACTACTTCAGCGACGGTAAGCTGCATGATTGCGACGGCAAGGAGATTCCGGTGCTGGAATCGGAACATGGCGTGGCAGAACCACGGGCAGCGCACGCGAAAAGCAGTGAGCATGTCTGATTAGTAAAGGCGTCCTTCGGGATACTGTAGGAGCGAGCTTGCTCGCGATGGACTTAAGAACGCCGCGTTTACCAAGTAGTACGCGCTTTCGTTAACGACCATCGCGAGCAAGCTCGCTCCTACATTCCGGCCACAAAAAAGCCCCTGGATCTTTCGATTCAGGGGCTTTTCGATGTTGCTGTCTGGCTCCACGACCTGGACTCGAACCAGGGACCCAGTGATTAACAGTCACTTGCTCTACCAACTGAGCTATCGCGGAATGGCGCGTATCTTACTGATTCAAAAAGGGAAGTCAAGCATCGAATAACAATTTGAGCGAATCATCGGGACGGGCGGTGGTTTAGCGGCGATTGGCGGTTACCAGGATCGCCCCAGAGGTCTACCATGGCCGCCCGGAAGTGGTGACACGCGCTGCCGGCCATTCGCCGAAAAGGTACGCGCCATGAATCATTTGACCCTCACACCTCTACACCACGGGGTGCACCCATGAGCATTTCCCAGATCAGCCTGCCCAAAGGTGTCGGCCCTCACGCCGAAAAGTTGTTCGACGCCATCACACAGGCCGGCACGGCTGAAGCATTGAACCGTGCTGGCGGCAAGGCCGAAGGTTTTGTCCTTGGCCTGGAAAGCACTAAAGCGATCAAGAGCCAGGTCGCTGAATCGCTGTATGTCGCCTACGACGACGCTGCCAGCCAGCGTGCGACCGAACTGGCTTAACCGCCGAAGGTAATCGTGCCAAGCATCAGTTTGGCGTAGAGCGCCGTGGCACCCAATTGCACCAGCCACAGGGCCAGGCCGCCGAGAAACACACCGGCGGCCACTTGCATCACCAGGTTGTTGCCGCGTTTTGTCGGGGCGCGGGGGGTGAAGTGATCCAGGTCATCCAGGTCATCGCGGTCGGCGCGCAGGTCATCGTTTTTCATGTGGGTTCTCGCAGGAATTCCAGGGTGTATACAAGCCTGTGGAGTTTAGAGGGCAGAGCCAGCGCTTTGAGATTAATCTGCAACAAATAAAAAACGGGAAGCCAGTGGCTTCCCGTTTTTCATTTCAAGGCGTAATCAGATGACTTGGACGATAGCGTCCGTCACAACCTTGATGTTGCTCTGGTTCAGCGCAGCCACGCAGATGCGGCCGGTGTCCAGGGCGTAGATGCCGAACTCGTTGCGCAGACGGTGAACTTGCTCAACCGTCAGGCCGGAGTAGGAGAACATGCCGCACTGACGACCGACGAAGCTGAAATCGCGCTGAGGCGCTTTTTGTGCCAGCAGGTCGACCATCTGGGTGCGCATGCCACGAATGCGCAAGCGCATTTCGGCCAGTTCGGCTTCCCACTGGGCACGCAGTTCCGGGCTGTTCAGTACGGCAGCGACAACGCTGGCACCGTGGGTCGGCGGGTTGGAGTAGTTGGTGCGGATCACGCGTTTGACTTGCGACAGCACGCGCGCGCTTTCTTCTTTCGATTCGCTGACGATCGACAGGGCACCCACGCGCTCGCCGTACAGCGAGAACGACTTGGAGAACGAGCTGGAAGCGAAGAAAGTCAGGCCCGATTCAGCAAACAGGCGTACGGCAGCGGCGTCTTCGTCGATGCCATCGCCAAAGCCCTGATACGCCATGTCGAGGAACGGCACGTGGCCTTTGGCTTTAACGACTTCCAGGACGTTTTTCCAGTCCGCCGGGCTCAGGTCCACGCCGGTCGGGTTGTGGCAGCAGGCGTGCAGCACAATGATCGAGCCGTTTGGCAGCGCGTTCAGGTCTTCCAGCATGCCGGTACGGTTCACGTCGTGGGTCGCGGCGTCGTAGTAACGGTAGTTCTGTACCGGGAAACCGGCGGTTTCGAACAGTGCGCGGTGGTTTTCCCAGCTCGGGTCGCTGATCGCCACAACGGCGTTCGGCAGCAGTTGCTTGAGGAAGTCGGCACCGATTTTCAGTGCGCCAGTACCGCCAACGGCCTGGGTGGTGATGACGCGGCCAGCGGCGATCAGCGGCGAGTCATTGCCGAACAGCAGCTTTTGCACGGCCTGGTCGTAGGCGGCGATGCCGTCGATTGGCAGGTAGCCACGGGAAACGTGTTGAGCGGCGCGAATGGTTTCGGCTTCGACAACGGCGCGCAGGAGTGGAATTCGCCCATCCTCGTTGCAGTAAACACCGACCCCCAGGTTGACTTTGTTGGTCCGGGTATCGGCGTTGAATGCTTCGTTGAGGCCCAGGATTGGATCGCGTGGTGCCATTTCGACAGCGGAGAACAGGCTCATTATTGCGGCGGCTCTGAATGGAGAGTGGAGGGACGTGTCGCGCTCCAGCCGAATGCACTAGAGCGGTGCACAAACGGGGAGCTAGTATAGAGGCCATCGGCGATGGCTGGCGACAGGCGAATCAGCATTTCGGGTAAGTTTTTCCGATTATTTATCGACCGTTAGTCGAATGGCGTCGGCAAAGGTTTTGCGCGATGTAGGACGTTTGCCTTGAAAGCGCTGGCAATCGGCTCCACATTGAGCACAATCCAGTTTTTTCTTCGGGCGACAGTCGGTCGTTTGCGGTCTTTCTCGTTCGTGCCGGTTTTACCGGCAAGAGTGATCCAGAGGTATTTCATGTCTGAATTCCAGCTAGTCACCCGCTTCGAGCCCGCCGGCGATCAGCCGGAAGCCATCCGCCTGATGGTCGAGGGTATCGAAGCCGGGCTGGCGCACCAGACGCTGCTCGGTGTGACCGGCTCGGGCAAGACCTTCAGCATCGCCAACGTGATCGCCCAAGTGCAGCGCCCGACCCTGGTGCTGGCGCCGAACAAGACCCTGGCGGCGCAGTTGTACGGGGAGTTCAAGGCGTTCTTTCCGAACAACGCGGTGGAGTATTTCGTTTCCTACTACGACTACTACCAGCCGGAAGCCTACGTGCCGTCCTCGGACACCTTCATTGAGAAAGACGCTTCGATCAACGATCACATCGAGCAGATGCGTTTGTCGGCGACCAAGGCATTGCTTGAGCGCAAGGACGCGATCATCGTCACCACGGTGTCCTGCATCTACGGTCTGGGCAGCCCGGAAACCTACTTGAAGATGGTGTTGCACGTGGATCGCGGCGACCGGCTCGATCAGCGCGAATTGCTGCGACGCCTGGCCGACCTGCAGTACACCCGCAACGACATGGATTTTGCCCGTGCGACCTTCCGCGTGCGTGGCGATGTGATCGATATCCACCCGGCGGAGTCCGATTTCGAGGCGATCCGCATCGAGCTGTTCGACGATGAAGTGGAAAGCCTGTCGGCATTCGATCCGCTGACCGGCGAAGTCATTCGCAAACTGCCGCGCTTCACCTTCTACCCGAAGAGCCACTACGTGACGCCACGGGAAACCCTGATGGGCGCGGTCGAAGGCATCAAAGTGGAATTGCAGGAGCGCCTGGAATACCTGCGCTCCAACAACAAACTGGTGGAGGCCCAGCGCCTGGAGCAGCGCACCCGTTTCGATCTGGAGATGATCCTCGAACTGGGTTACTGCAACGGCATCGAAAACTACTCGCGCTATC
Source organism: Pseudomonas sp. GL_091 (assembly GCF_057837725.1). Classification (NCBI taxonomy): domain Bacteria; kingdom Pseudomonadati; phylum Pseudomonadota; class Gammaproteobacteria; order Pseudomonadales; family Pseudomonadaceae; genus Pseudomonas; species Pseudomonas sp. GL_091. Next base: position 2,161,582 of record NZ_CM174451.1, read on the forward strand.
TGTCCGGTCGTGAAGCCGGCGCGGCGCCACCAACCCTTTACGATTACCTACCGGCCGATGCCTTGCTGGTGATCGACGAATCCCACGTCAGCGTTCCGCAGGTTGGCGCCATGTACAAGGGCGACCGCTCGCGTAAAGAGACGCTGGTGGAATACGGTTTCCGCCTGCCTTCGGCCCTGGACAACCGGCCGATGCGTTTCGATGAATGGGAACGCATCAGCCCGCAGACGATTTTCGTCTCGGCGACCCCGGGCAACTATGAAGCCGAGCACGCCGGGCGCGTCATTGACATGGTGGTGCGCCCGACCGGGCTGGTGGACCCACAAATTGAGATCCGCCCGGCACTGACCCAGGTCGATGACTTGCTGTCGGAAATCAGCAAGCGCGTGGCGGTCGAGGAGCGGGTGTTGGTCACGACGCTGACCAAGCGCATGGCCGAGGACCTGACCGACTATCTGGCGGATCACGGCGTGCGTGTGCGCTATCTGCACTCGGACATCGACACCGTGGAGCGGGTCGAGATCATCCGCGATCTGCGCCTCGGCACTTTCGATGTGCTGGTGGGCATCAACCTGCTGCGTGAAGGCCTGGACATGCCGGAAGTGTCGCTGGTGGCGATCCTCGATGCCGACAAGGAAGGTTTCCTGCGTTCCGAGCGCTCGCTGATCCAGACCATCGGCCGGGCGGCGCGTAACCTCAATGGCCGGGCGATTCTGTATGCCGACCGCATTACCGGTTCCATGGAGCGCGCGATCGGCGAAACCGAGCGCCGTCGCGACAAGCAGATCGCCTTCAACCTGGCCAACGGCATCACCCCCAAAGGCGTGTTCAAGGACGTTGCCGACATCATGGAAGGCGCCACCGTGCCGGGTTCGCGCAGCAAGAAGCGCAAAGGCATGGCCAAGGCCGCCGAGGAAAACGCCCGGTACGAAGCCGAACTGCGCTCGCCGGGCGAGATCGCCAAGCGCATTAAAGCCCTGGAAGAGAAGATGTACCAGCTCGCCCGAGACCTGGAGTTCGAGGCCGCGGCGCAGATGCGCGACGAGGTTGCCAAGTTGCGTGAGCGGTTGTTGACGGTCTGAGATCTGCGGTGAATGTGCTGGCCCCTTCGCGAGCCTGCTCGCGAAGGGGCCAGTCTTGGCGCCACAATACTTGACTAGTGTGCCTCGCCAGCCTTCAACCCCTCCGGCAATTTCCTGGTCAGCAACACCGCCACCATGCTGATCCCCAGCGCAATCCCGACAAAATGAAACGCATCGTTATAGGCCATGATCGACGCCTGTTGGTGGGCGATCTCGCTGAGTTTGCCCAGTGCTGCCGTTTCATTGCCCAGCCGATCAGCCAGCGAGGCGATCCGTTCAGCCACCTGCGGATTGCTCGGCACGATGGATTCACGCAGGTAGTCAAAGTAAACCTTGGTCCGCGCATCCAGCAGCGTGGCGAGCAGGGCGATGCCGATGGCGCCGCCGAGGTTGCGCAGAATGTTGAACAGGCTCGAGGCCGATCCCGCATCCTGGGGCAGGATGTAGGCGGTGGCGATCAGCGAGATGGTCACCATGATCAGCGGTTGGCCCAGGGCGCGGATGATCTGGATCTGATTGAACTGCGGCCCGGCAAAGTCCGGGTTCAGCACGCCCGAAGAGAAGCTCGCCAGCCCGAATAGCCCGAAGCCCAGCGTGCACAGCCATTTCGGCGAGACGAACTTCATCAGCTTGGGCACCAGCGGGATCAGAAACAGCTGCGGCACGCCCATCCACATGATCACTTCACCGATCTGCAGGGCGTTGTAGTTCTGGATCTGCGCCAGGTACAGCGGCAGCAGGTAGATCGAGCCGTACAGCCCGACCCCCATCCCGACGCTGGAAATACTGGATAACCCGAAGTTGCGGTTGCCGAGGATGCCGAGATTGATCAGTGGATTGGGTTTGGAAAACTGCACGATCACAAAGCTGATCAGGCTGACCAGCGCGATGCTGCCCAGGGTCACGATCAGGTTCGACTCCAGCCAGTCCTTGCGATGGCCTTCCTCTAGAAACACCTGCAAGCAACCAAGCCCGACGCCGAGGGTGAGAATGCCGGCGTAATCGGTGCTTTTCAGCAATTCCCAGTGGGCTTCTTTTTTCTCCAGGCCGTACATCAGTCCGGCGATCATGATCAGGCCGGGCGGGATGTTGATGTAGAAAATGTATTCCCAGCCCCAGTTCTCGGTCAGCCAGCCACCAAGAGTAGGGCCGATGGAGGGCGCGAAGGTGGCGGTCATGGCGAACATGGCCATGCCTTTGGCGCGGTGGTGTTCCGGGAGCTTGATCAGGGTCAGGGTGAACGCCAGCGGAATCAGCGCGCCACCGGTAAAGCCTTGCAGGGCGCGGAACATGATCATGCTTTCCAGGCTCCACGCCATGGAGCAGAGCAGGGACGCGGCCAGGAATCCGAGGGACACCCACACCGCCAGGCGCCGGGCCGACAGCAACTGCACGAGCCAGGCGGTGAGCGGGATCATGATGATTTCCGCCACCAGGTACGAGGTGGAAATCCATGAACCTTCTTCCAGGGTCGCCGACAGCGCACCCTGGATGTCCTTGAGCGAGGAGTTGGTGATCTGGATGTCCAGCACCGCCATGAACGCACCGAGCATCACGCTCATCACCGCAATCCAGTCCCGCCGGGTCGGTTCGCCGACCGGGCGGATCAGTTGATCACCGGCCATCGTCAGGGGCGTCTTTGTGGCTCACTTTGGGGATGACATCTTCAGGGGCGTCCTTGATGTTCACCTTGGCGGTGACCGACATGCCCGGGCGGATCTTGCCGCGCAGCGGATTGTCCGCGGCGAAGGTCAGTTTTACCGGAATCCGTTGTACGACTTTGGTGAAGTTGCCCGTGGCATTGTCCGGCGGCAACAGGCTGAACTGCGCACCCGAGGCGGCGAACAGGCTGTCGACCCGGGCTTTGATCGGGGTGTCGCTATAGGCGTCGAAGGTCAGTTCGGCTTCCTGGCCAGGCTGCATGTGGCCAATCTGGGTTTCCTTGAAATTGGCCTGAATCCAGATGTCTTCGTCCGGCACGATCGACAACAGGTAAGCGCCGGCCTGCACGTATTGGCCTTCGCGGGCTGCACGCTGGCCGATCAGGCCGCTGATTGGCGCGTGGATTTCGCTGCGGGTCAAGTTCAGTTCGGCCTGGGCGAGGTCGGTTTTGGCATTGGCGATCTGCGCGTCAAGGCGTTTGATCTCGGCGTTCAGTGCGTTGACTTGCTGACGCTGACTTTGCGCGTCCGCCTGGGCCTTGGCCACTTGCGAGCGGGCGATGTGGGATTCGGCGGAGAGGGTGGTCACGCGTTCTTCCGAGACATAGCCGGGTTTGCGCAAGGTCTCGGCGCGGGTCAGGTCGATCTGCGAGCGACCGAGGCTGGCCTGGCTGGACGCGACTTGCGCTTCGCTGGCGGCAATCAGGCTGGCCTGCTGGGTCAGTTTGCTCTGGGCTTGCAGGCGTTCGGCCTCGCGGGTGGCGAGGGTCGCGTTGGCACGGTCGACGGCGAGGCGGAAATCGTCGCCTTCGAGTTTGACCAGCAACTGGCCTTTCTCGACATGCTGGTTGTCCTGCACCAATACCTGATCGATGCGCGCGCCCAATTGGCTCGACACACGGGTGATCTCGCCCTGGACATAAGCGTTGTCGGTGCTTTCATAAAAGCGCCCCTTGAAGAACCAGTGGGCGAACAGGCCCCCGGCAATCAACAGGATGATCAGCAGGAAAAAGGACAGGCGACGCTTGAGTTGGGCAGGCATGAGGCAAACTGTAGTCGAGAAATTGTAAGAGAAGTTATCAGCAGGCAAATCTGGCATACAGCCGATTAACGGTAAATGCCATTGGCCGATATTCGGCCATTCACCGCGTCATACGGGCGTTACAGACGCAACCTTGGCTTAAATGCCCTGTTCACTGGAGCCGGGCGGGTGTCGCCTGTTACCATTCGCGCCTTGTTTGAACTTCGCTTTTATTCCTTTCGAGACATGCCATGACCACCGTCCGCACTCGCATCGCGCCATCGCCTACCGGGGATCCCCACGTAGGTACCGCCTACATCGCCTTGTTCAACTACTGCTTTGCCAAGCAGCACGGCGGTGAGTTCATCCTGCGGATCGAAGACACCGACCAACTGCGTTCGACCCGCGAGTCCGAACAGCAGATTTTCGACGCCTTGCGCTGGCTGGGGATCGACTGGAGCGAAGGCCCGGACGTCGGCGGCCCGCACGGTCCGTACCGTCAAAGCGAGCGCGGCGATATTTATCAGAAGTATTGCCAGCAGCTTGTGGAGCTCGGCCATGCCTTCCCGTGCTTCTGCACCGCCGAAGAGCTGGACCAGATGCGCGCCGAGCAGATGGCTCGCGGTGAAACCCCGCGTTACGACGGCCGCGCGCTGCTGCTGTCCAAGGAAGAAGTTGCCCGTCGCCTGGCGGCTGGTGAGCCCCACGTCATCCGGATGAAAGTACCGAGCGAAGGCGTCTGCGTGGTGCCGGACATGCTCCGTGGCGACGTTGAAATCCCGTGGGACCGCATGGACATGCAAGTCCTGATGAAGACCGACGGCCTGCCGACGTACTTCCTGGCCAACGTGGTCGACGACCACCTGATGGGCATCACCCACGTATTGCGCGGCGAAGAGTGGCTGCCATCGGCACCGAAGCTGATCCTGCTGTACGAGTACTTCGGCTGGGAGCAACCGGAGCTGTGCTACATGCCGCTGCTGCGTAACCCGGACAAGAGCAAGCTGTCCAAGCGCAAGAACCCGACCTCGGTGACGTTCTACGAGCGCATGGGCTTCATGCCGGAAGCGATGCTCAACTACCTGGGGCGCATGGGCTGGTCGATGCCGGACGAGCGCGAGAAGTTCTCGTTGCAGGAAATGGTCGACAACTTCGATCTCAAGCGCGTGTCCCTCGGCGGGCCGATCTTCGACATCGAGAAACTGTCGTGGCTCAACGGCCAATGGCTGCGTGACCTGCCGGTGGAAGAGTTCGCCACGCGCGTGCAGAAGTGGGCGTTCAATTCCGAATACATGATGAAGATCGCTCCGCACGTGCAGGGCCGCGTCGAAACCTTCAGCCAGGTGGCACCGCTGGCCGGGTTCTTCTTTGCCGGTGGCGTGAACCCCGATGCCAAGCTGTTCGAATCCAAGAAGCTCTCGGGCGATCAGGTCCGCCAGTTGATGCAGTTGATCCTGTGGAAGCTCGAAAGCCTGCGTCAGTGGGAGAAGGACAGCATCACCGCGACCATTCAGGCGGTGGTCGAATCCCTGGAGCTGAAGCTGCGTGATGCCATGCCGCTGATGTTCGCTGCGATCACCGGCCAGGCCAGTTCGGTGTCGGTGCTCGATGCGATGGAAATCCTCGGGCCGGACCTGACCCGTTTCCGTCTGCGCCAGGCCATTGACCTGCTGGGCGGCGTGTCGAAGAAAGAAAACAAAGAGTGGGAAAAGCTGCTGGGCGCTATCGCCTGAGCACGCCTGACTCTGCGGTAGCCGTCGGAGGCCGGGATCTTTTGTTCCTGTCCTCCGGCGTTTTCCCCCGAATTTATGGGGGGAGGGCGGTAAGTGGTTGTTATGTCGGCAAAAAATTTTAAATTTTTTGAAAAATAAGTTTGACAGGCTTTCGATACGCCCTTAAGATTCGCCCCGTCCTCAGCGATGACATCAACGATGAGGGGCTATAGCTCAGCTGGGAGAGCGCTTGCATGGCATGCAAGAGGTCGACGGTTCGATCCCGTCTAGCTCCACCAAATTACACTTCAAGGTCTGGCCACGCCGGCCTTGAAGCGATCAACACTCAGCGTTGGTCTGTTGTATAGAAGGGTTTGCGTCCCCTTCGTCTAGTGGCCTAGGACACCGCCCTTTCACGGCGGTAACAGGGGTTCGAGTCCCCTAGGGGACGCCAGTTTTACAGAAGCGATGTTGCAAGATGTCGCTCCGCCGCGAGGCGAAAAATCCGGGGCTATAGCTCAGCTGGGAGAGCGCCTGCATGGCATGCAGGAGGTCAGCGGTTCGATCCCGCTTAGCTCCACCAATTTTACAGTTCAAGGTCTGGCCACACCGGCCTTGAATCGATCAGCTCTCAGCACTGATCAGTTGTATAGAAGGGTTTGTGTCCCCTTCGTCTAGTGGCCTAGGACACCGCCCTTTCACGGCGGTAACAGGGGTTCGAGTCCCCTAGGGGACGCCACGATTACCCGCTCTGCGGGATTTATAAGGGTCATTCAATTATTGAATGGCCCTTTTGTTTGTCTGGCGTTTGGCCAAATTCCTCCATTTCCAAAAAAACTGTTCTTCAGACCAGCGGTCACATCCATGACTTGCTAAAATTTATTATGAGAATAATATTTCAATCGTAATATTCGGAGGCAACGATGAACGATAAAAAAGCTCAAACCCGCGAACGCATCCTCAAGGCTGCCAGCGCAGCGCTGATTCAGCGCGGCCCGGCCGAGCCAAGTGTGGGCGAAGTGATGGGTGCGGCGGGCCTGACGGTCGGCGGCTTCTACGCCCACTTCGAAAGCAAGGACGCGATGATGCTCGAGGCGTTCAGGCAATTGCTCGGTCACCGCCGCGACCTGATTGCCGAAATGGATGCGCAGTTGACCGGCGAAGAGCGCCGCGCGTTGGTGGCAGCGTTTTATCTGTCGCGCAAGCACCGTGATTCCTCCGACTCGGCCTGTCCGATCCCGGCATCGGTCGGCGAACTGGGGCGGCTGCCGGAAGCGTTTCGTATCGCGCTCAATGAGCATGTGGAATTGATGGTCGCGCAGTTGGCGGCCAGCCCTGAAGAAACCGAAAAAGCCCTGGCCGACATGGCCTTGATGGTGGGTGGGCTGGCTCTGGCGCGGGCGCTGGGGCCGGGAGAGTTGTCCGATCGATTACTGCGCGCCGCCAAATCGGCAGTGCGTTGACCTGAAGGCTGCGGCCTGAGGAGAATGCGATGAGCGCGTTAAAGTGGGTTCGTGGCGTTAATGGCACCTTGGGCTGGTTTGCCCCGAAACTGGTCGCAAGCAAAATGCGACAGGCGTTCATGACGCCACGGGATCTGCCGCTGCGTGACTGGGAGCTGCCGCTGTTGGCGAAGTCTGAGCGGATTACCCTGCGTTTCGGTCTCTCGGCCTTGCGCTGGGGGCAGGGCCCGGCAGTCTTGCTGATGCATGGTTGGGAAGGGCGGCCAACGCAGTTTGCCAGCCTCATCACCGCGCTGGTCGATGCCGGGTACTCGGTCGTGGCCCTGGATGGTCCGGCCCACGGTCGCTCACCGGGCAGTGAGGCGAATGTGGTGCTGTTCGCCCGCGCCATGCTTGAAGCGGCCGCCGAACTGCCACCCCTGCAAGCGGTCATCGGCCACTCCATGGGCGGCGCCAGTGCGATGCTCGCGGTCCAGTTGGGCTTACGCACCGAAACCCTGGTCACCATTGCCGCTCCGGCGCGAATTCTCGGCGTGTTGCGTGGTTTTGCCCGCTATGTCGGGTTGCCACCGAAGGCCCGCTCGGCATTCATTCGCCAGGTCGAGCAAGACGTCGGCATGCGAGCCGCGACGCTGGATGTCGCGCACTATCAACTCGACATGCCCGGCCTGATTGTCCACGCCGAAGACGACAACCTTGTCTCTGTGAAGGAATCCCAGTTGATTCACGAAGCGTGGTTCGACAGCCGCTTGTTGCGTTTGAAAGACGGTGGTCATCAGCGAGTGTTGGCCGACCCGCGGGTGATTGATGGCGTGTTATCACTGCTGGCCGGGCGCAGTCTGCAATCACGCCAATCCGCCTGAGCTTCCGTTACACTGCCCCGGTCGAAATTATCTGACCAGGGAGTCGGGCATGGGCTGGGATCGGGAAACGCCGTTCATCATTGATCTGCAAGTGAGCGCCGAGGACATTGACGGGTTGGGGCACGCGAACAACGCGGTCTACGTGACCTGGCTCGAACGCTGTGCCTGGCGCCACTCCCAGCGCCTTGGCCTGGACCTGGTCGAATATCGACGGCTGGACCGGGCGATGGCGGTGGTGCGCCACGAGATCGATTACCTGGCGGCTGCCTATGAGGACGATGAGTTGCAATTGGCGACCTGGATCATCGATTGGGACCAGCGCCTGAAAATGACCCGGCACTTCCAGCTGATCCGCCCCAGCGACAACACCACGCTATTGCGCGCGCAGACCACGTTCGTTTGCATCGAACTGTCCACCGGCAAGCCCAAGCGCATGCCGGCAGAATTCATCGAGGGCTATGGTCCGGCGATTCAGGTGCAGGAGTTGGTACAACCCTGATTCCCTGTGGGAGCGGCGGTGCGGCGGTCCGACTTGCTCGCGAAGGCGGTCTGTCATTAGCGATGATGTTGGCTGATCCACCGCTTTCGCGAGCAAGCCCGCTCCCACAGGTGGTCGCGATGTTCTGCAGATTCTTCGCGCAATCCAGTAAACTGCCGCACGTTTTTCCTCGAGTGTGTTTTTCATGCAAATTGCTTTGGCGCCCATGGAGGGGTTGGTCGACGACATCCTGCGCGATGTGCTGACCCGCGTGGGTGGTATTGACTGGTGCGTGACCGAGTTCATTCGGGTCAACGACCAGTTGCTCACACCTGCCTATTTCCACAAGTTCGGCCCGGAGTTGCTCAACGGTGCCCGGACGGCCTCAGGCGTGCCGCTGCGTGTGCAACTGCTCGGTTCCGATCCGGTGTGCCTGGCGGAAAATGCCGCGCTGGCCTGCGAGCTGGGTTCCGAAGTGATCGACCTGAACTTCGGCTGTCCGGCCAAGACCGTGAACAAGTCCCGTGGTGGCGCGGTACTGCTCAAGGAGCCCGAGCTGCTCAACCAGATCGTCGAGCACGTTCGTCGTGCCGTCCCCGCGCACATTCCAGTCACCGCCAAGATGCGCCTGGGCTTCGACAGCCCGGACGGTTCGCTGGTGTGTGCCACGGCCCTGGCCGAAGGTGGCGCCGAACACATCGTGGTGCACGCGCGGACCAAGGTCGACGGCTACAAACCGCCAGCACACTGGGAGTGGATTCCGCGGGTGCAGGACGTGGTCAAGGTGCCGGTGTTCGCCAACGGCGATATCTGGAGCGTCGAAGACTGGCGTCGCTGCCGCGAAATCAGCGGTGTGGAAGACATCATGCTCGGTCGTGGCCTGGTTTCGCGTCCGGACCTTGCCCGGCAGATCGCCGCGGCGCGGGCCGGTGAGGAGGTCGTCGAGATGACCTGGGCCGAGTTGCTGCCGTTGATTCAGGACTTCTGGTTGCAGGCCAAGGCACAGATGACGCCACGCCAGTCGCCGGGTCGCCTGAAGCAATGGCTGGCGATGCTGACCCGCAATTATCCCGAGGCGGTGGAGCTGTTCACCGTGCTGCGTCGTGAGACCGAGCTGGATAATGTCTCGCGTTTGCTGGGGCTGCCGGTGGCTGAAGCGGCCTGAGCTTTTTTTGTGCCTTGTCCTTTAAAAAAGCGCTACTTCAGCAGTTTTTGAAACTCTTCCACCGGCAATGGCTGGCTGTGCAAATACCCTTGGTAGAAATGGCATCCCAACCCCTGCAGGAACTCCAGCTGCTCCGCTGTTTCCACCCCTTCGGCAATCACCTTCAAGTCCAGGCTGTGGGCCATGGCGACGATGGCGCGGATGATCTCGGCGTCGTTCGGGTCGCTGGTGGCGTCGCGGATGAACGACTGGTCAATTTTCAGGGTATCGACCGGCAAGCGCTTGAGGTAGGTCAGTGAGGAGTAGCCGGTGCCGAAGTCGTCCATGGCGAAGCTCACGCCGAGTTTTTTCAGGCGGCGCATTTTGCTGATGGTGTCTTCCAGGTTATGGATGACGATGCCTTCGGTGATTTCCAGCTTCAACAGGGAGCAGGGCAGGCCATAGCTGGTCAGGCTGTTTTCGATTCGTTCGACGAAGTCGTTCTGGCGGAACTGGCGAGGGCTGATGTTCACGCACAGGCTGAATTTGTACGGATTCACCAGACCGTCGTCGATCAATTGTTTGAAGGCCTGGCAGGCTTCGTCGAGGATCCAGGTGCCGACCTCCAGAATCAGTCCGCTGTCTTCCAGCACCTTGATGAACTCGGCGGGTGATTGCGCGCCGAGCTCTGGATGATTCCAGCGTACCAGTGCCTCGGCGCCGACGATGCGGTCGCCCCGGGCGTCGACCTGGGGTTGGTAATGCACGCGAAACTCGCCCCGGGAAAGCGCCAGGCGCAAGTCAGTTTCCATGCGCAGGCGTTCGCTCGCGGCCTTCTGCATGGTGTTGTGGTACATCTGCGCGGTATTGCGCCCCGAGTCCTTGGCGCGATAAAGCGCGATGTCGGCGCGCTTGAGCAGGTCGGTCGGGGTCGAACCGTGATCGGGGATCAGCGCAATGCCGATGCTTGGCGTCACTTGCAGGCGCTGACCGTCGAGGAACATCGGTTCGGACAGCAGCTCGCGGATGGTGTCGGCCACTTCGCGAACCTGATCGCTGACCTCGCTGCGCGAGCCTTCGAGGCCGCTGAGCAGCACCACGAATTCGTCACCGCCCAGGCGCGCAACGGTGTCTTCCATGCGCACGCTGGCCTCCAGGCGCGCGGTGATGATTTTCAGCACCGTGTCGCCCACCGGGTGCCCGAGGGAGTCGTTGATGTGCTTGAAATGGTCGAGGTCGAGGAACATCAGCGCGCCGCGCAGGTTATGCCGTTTGAGCAGGGCGATCTGCTGGCTCAGGCGGTCCATCAGCAATGCGCGGTTGGGCAGGTTGGTCAGTGGGTCGTGGTAGGCCAGGTGGCGGATCTGCGCTTCGGCGTTTTTCAGCAGGCTGACGTCTCGCGCGGTCAACAGCAGGCAGGCGGTTTCATTGAGGGTGATCGGTTCCACCGAGACTTCGACGGTGAGCAGTTCGCCGCGCTTGTTGCGCCCGAGCATTTCCTGGTGATGAACCCGGCCCTTGATCTGCAATTCGGCCAGCAGCGCCGAGCGTTGTTTTTCTTCCGCCCAAATCCCCACCTGATACACCGTGCGGCCCACCACTTCCTCGGCACGGTAACCGGTCAGGCGGCAGAAACCGTCGTTGACCTCCAGATAGCGTCCGGTGTCACGCTCGGTGATGGTGATGGCGTCGGGGCTGGAGTGGAAGGCCTTGGCGAATTTCTCTTCACTGGCCTTGAGCGCCGCTTCCGAGCGCTGTTGTTGGGTGATATCGCGCAGCGTGGTGACGATGCAGGCCTGGTCGCCGACGCTGATCTGGCGGCTGGAAATCACGCAAGTCAGGACCTGTCCGTCCTTGTGCTGGACGAGAATGGCCACGTTGTTCAGGCCTTGTTCGCGGATCACTTGTTCGATCCGTCGCAGGCTTTTCGCCGATGCGTCCCACAGGCCGATTTCGTCGGCGCTGCGGCCGATCACGTCGGCAGTGCTCCAGCCGAAGGTCTGGGTGAAGCTGGAGTTGATTTCAATGAACTGGCCGGAGTCCTGGTGGGTGACGCAGATCGGATCGGGGCTGACCTGGAACAACGTGGCGAATTTTTCTTCGGAGGCCACCAGCCGTTGTTCGCGCTCCACCTGGTCTGTGATGTCGAGCAATGTGCCGGCCATGCGCACCGGCACGCCGTTGTCATCGCGGTAGAGGCGGGCGCGGCTTTCCAGATAGCGCGAGCTGCCGTCGGGTAACTGCACGCGGTAGGTCAATTGATAGTTGCCGGCCGGGCCTTCACGCAGGCTGCGGTAAGCGTCGCGCATGGTGTCGCGTTCTTCGCCGGGCACGCCTTCGAAGAACTCGTCGAAGGACTCGTGAAAGGGTTTGGCGTCCAGACCGTGCAGTTGGGCGGCCCGTGCCGATCCGTAGAGCATGCCGCTGGGAATGTGCCAGTCCCAGGTGCCGAGTTGCGCCGAGTCCAGGGCCAGGTCGAGGCGCTCCTGGCTGTCCTTGAGGGCGTGTTCGGCGATTTTGCGTTCGGTGGTGTCAAGGAACGTGCTCAGTAGATAGGGCTGGCCTTCGAGCTCGACCTTTTGCGCACTGAGGATGCCGTCGTGGATCTGGCCATTGCTGGCGCGAAACTGCACTTCCATGCTGACCAGGTCGCCTTTGGCTTTGGTGGCCTTGACCAGCTCCTCCCGTTGCTCGGGGTGCACCCACAGGCCCAGCTCCAGAGTGGTGCGGCCGATCGCGTTTTGCACCGGCCAGCCGAACAGGCTTTCGAAATACTGGTTGGCTTCGGAGATCAGGCCGTCTTCCTGGCGGGTCAGCAGGACCATGTTCGGGCACAGGTGAAACAGGGTGGCGAAGCGTTTTTCCGAGCTGCTCAACGCCTGTTCGCGCTGGCGCTGGTGGGTAATCTCGCGGATTACGCCGATCATCCGTGGCCTGCCGTGCTTGTCCGGTAATAGGCTGCCGTTGATTTCCAGCCAGTGCAGGCTGCCATCGGGCCAGCGGATGCGGTGACGCATCGCTTGCTCCAGCGGCGCGCCAGCAATGACCGCGTGGAATGCGCGAAGGGTTTTCGCGCGATCCTCCGGGGGCAGCAGGTCGAGGTATTCCAGATCCGATGGCAACGGTTTGCGGGGGTCGAAGCCGAACAGCGCCTGCGTACCCCGGGACCAGCTGATCTGCCCGCGCTCGATGTCCCAATACCAGGCACCCAGGCGCGCGCCGTTGAGCGCGGCCAACAGTTGCGAGGCACTTTCCCAGCTCTGTTCGGAGTTTTTCGGGTCAAGTGCCTGTATGCGCGGCATTGGCGGAATACGGTCAACAGATTTGGGCATTGGCAAGCCTTAGGCTGAATGGGCGTTTGGCACAGGGGGGGCGCGGCTCTATAGGAGTAGCACAAGTCAGCCTTGAGTCCCTGGCGGATCGAGTTGAGCATCCAGCAAGGCCATGAAAGCCCGAGCGGCATTCGACAGCGTCCTTTCCGTGTGCAGGATATAGCCTAGCTGGCGAGTGAGCTGTATGCCCGGTAAAGGTATGCGCGCCACCTGGTCATCGAGCATGGTGCGCGGCAAAACGCTCCAGGCCAGGCCGATCGAGACCATCATCTTGATGGTTTCCAGGTAGTTGGTGCTCATGGCTATGTTAGGCGTCAGGCCCTGGGCTTCAAACAGCCGCTGCACAATGTGGTGTGTAAACGTGTTACCACCGGGGAAGACCGCCGGGTGTCGGGCGATGTCCGACAGGCTGACCTTGCCGTTATTGAGCAACGAATGCTCCGGTGCAACCACGAAATCCAGCGGGTCGTCCCACACTGGGGTGGCCTTGACCAGCGCATGGGGTTCCGGCGCGAGGGTGATGACCGCCAGTTCGGCTCGGCCGTGGAGAATTTCCTCGTAGGCCACTTCCGAATCGAGGAACTGAATATCCAGCGCCACTTGTGGGTAGCGTCGGGTGAACTCCCTCAATAAGGGTGGCAAACGGTGCAGGCCGATATGGTGACTGGTGGCCAGGGTCAGACGGCCGGTCACTTCACCTGTGAGGTTGGTCAAGGCGCGGCGCGTATCATCGAGGACATTGAGAATCTGGTAGGCCCGCGGCAGCAGGGCGCGCCCGGCCTCGGTCAGGCCCACTTCACGCCCCAGGCGATCGAACAACCGCACCTTCAATTGCTGCTCCAGCCCGGCGATGCGTTTGCTGATCGCAGGCTGGGTCAGGTGCAGCCGTTCGCCGGCGCCGGAGAAGCTTCCGGTCTCGGCGATGGCAATAAAAGCATTGAGGTTGGCCAAGTCCATGGTTGTATTCCAGTTGGTTATCCAAAGCATAAAAAATATGAATTTGAGTTATTTAATGTAACCCCATAGGATCAGCCTCACAAGCCAAAGGGTTATTGAGACTTTCAAGACCCAGAGGTCTGTGTAGCGAGTTTGTTAGTTCAAATTCGGATGCCAGAAGTCCATAGCCAAGGCGCTGCGACGAGTCATAGCGCGCTATGGCGAGGAGCAGCAACGCAGGATATGGGCTTCTGGCGCCGAAGTTGACTAACGAAACTCGCTATACAGACCTCACTGGCATAGAAAAAGCTGATGAGGAACCGTCTGATGGCCGGCAAAACGCTCTACGACAAGCTCTGGGATTCGCATTTGGTCAAGCAGCGCGACGATGGCTCTGCGCTGATCTACATCGATCGTCACATCATCCACGAAGTGACCTCGCCGCAAGCCTTCGAAGGCCTGCGTCTGGCCGGGCGCAAGCCATGGCGCATCGATGCCAACATCGCGACCCCGGACCACAACGTACCGACCACGCCGGAGCGCAAGGGCGGCATCGACGCCATCGTTGACCAGGTCTCGCGTCTGCAAGTGCAGACCCTCGATGACAACTGCGATGAATACGGCATCGTCGAGTTCAAGATGAACGACGTTCGCCAGGGCATCGTCCACGTCATCGGCCCGGAGCAGGGCGCAACCTTGCCGGGCATGACCGTGGTCTGCGGCGACTCCCACACCTCGACCCACGGCGCATTCGGCGCATTGGCTCACGGTATCGGCACTTCCGAGGTAGAGCATGTGCTCGCCACCCAGTGCCTGGTCGCCAAGAAAATGAAAAACATGCGGGTAGCGGTCGAAGGCCAATTGCCGTTCGGCGTGACCGCCAAGGACATCGTGCTCGCCGTGATCGGCAAGATCGGCACCGCCGGCGGTAACGGCCACGCCATCGAATTCGCCGGCAGCGCGATTCGCGACCTGTCCGTCGAAGGCCGCATGACCATCTGCAACATGTCCATCGAGGCCGGCGCTCGCGTAGGCCTGGTGGCCGCGGACGAAAAGACCGTGGCTTACGTCAAGGGCCGTCCATTTGCTCCGAAAGGCGCGGAATGGGACCTGGCCGTCGAAGCCTGGAAAGACCTGGTGTCTGACGCTGATGCCAGGTTCGATACCGTGATCGAGCTCGATGCGACCCAGATCAAGCCGCAAGTCAGCTGGGGCACTTCGCCGGAAATGGTGTTGGCTGTTGATCAGAACGTGCCGGATCCTGCGAAGGAAATGGACCTGGTCAAGCGCGACTCCATCGTCCGCGCCTTGAAGTACATGGGTTTGACCGCCAATCAGGCGATCACCGACATTCAGCTCGACCGCGTGTTCATCGGTTCCTGCACCAACTCGCGGATCGAAGACCTGCGCGCTGCGGCGGTGATCGCCAAGGGCCGCAAAGTGGCCTCGACCATCAAGCAGGCCATCGTCGTGCCGGGCTCGGGTCTGGTCAAAGCCCAGGCTGAATCGGAAGGCCTGGACAAGATTTTCCTCGAAGCCGGTTTCGAATGGCGCGAGCCGGGTTGCTCGATGTGCCTGGCGATGAACCCGGACCGTTTGGAATCCGGCGAGCATTGCGCTTCGACCTCCAACCGTAACTTCGAAGGTCGTCAGGGCGCTGGTGGTCGTACTCACCTCGTCAGCCCGGCCATGGCCGCCGCAGCCGCTGTGAACGGTCGTTTCGTCGACGTCCGTGAATTGATTTAAGGAGCGCAGCATGAAAGCTTTTACCCAGCACACTGGACTTGTCGCGCCTTTGGATCGTGCCAACGTCGACACCGACCAGATCATCCCGAAGCAATTCTTGAAGTCGATCAAGCGCACGGGCTTTGGCCCGAACCTGTTCGATGAATGGCGCTACCTGGATGTGGGCCAGCCTTATCAGGACAACTCCAGGCGTCCGCTGAACAAGGACTTCGTCCTCAACGCCGAACGTTACCAGGGCGCCAGCGTATTGCTGGCCCGGGAGAACTTCGGTTGCGGCTCCAGCCGTGAACATGCGCCGTGGGCGCTGGAAGAGTACGGTTTCCGCAGCATCATCGCGCCGAGCTATGCCGACATCTTCTTCAACAACAGCTTCAAGAACGGCTTGCTGCCGATCATCTTGAGCGATGCCGAAGTCGATGAGCTGTTCCAGCAGGTCGAGGCCAATCCGGGCTACCAGTTACAGGTCGATCTGCAAGCCCAGACCGTGACCCGCCCTGACGGCAAGGTGTTGAGTTTCGAAATTGATGCCTTTCGCAAACACTGCCTGCTCAACGGCCTGGACGATATCGGCCTGACCTTGCAGGACGGCGATGCGATTGCGACGTTTGAAGCCAAACATCGTGCGAGCCAGCCTTGGTTGTTTCGCGACGCGTGATTGATCCGAGATTGATGTAGTCCGGGCCGACCTCATCGCGGGCAAGCCCGCGATGAGGTCGGAACAGGCACCACAAGACTAAAAGGAAGTCCCCATGACCAGCACCGCCCGACACACCCAGGTAGTCCAAAAGCAATTCGGTGAACAGGCCTCGGCCTACCTGAGCAGCGCCGTCCACGCTCAAGGCACTGAATTCGCGCTGCTACAGGCCGAACTGGCCGGGCAGGGCGATGCCCGGGTCCTGGATCTGGGCTGCGGTGCCGGTCACGTGAGTTTTCATGTGGCGCCGCTGGTCAAGGAAGTGGTGGCCTATGACCTGTCGCAGCAGATGCTCGACGTGGTGACCGCTGCCGCTGTCGATCGTGGCTTGAGCAACGTGACCACGGTCAATGGTGCCGCTGAGCGCCTGCCGTTCGCCGATGGCGAATTCGATTTCGTCTTCAGCCGTTATTCGGCGCACCATTGGAGCGATCTGGGCCTGGCCCTGCGGGAGGTGCGTCGAGTCCTGAAACCGGGCGGTGTGGCGGCGTTCGTCGACGTGTTGTCACCGGGTAGCCCGCTGTTCGACACTTACCTGCAAAGCGTCGAAGTGCTGCGCGACACCAGCCATGTGCGCGATTATTCCGCCGGCGAGTGGCTGCGCCAGGTCAGCGAGGCGGGGCTGCATACCCGCAGTACCACTCGTCAGCGCCTGCGCCTGGAGTACAACAGCTGGGTCGAGCGCATGCGCACACCTGAAGTGATGCGCGCGGCGATCCGCGAGTTGCAGCAGTCGATGGGCAATGAAGTACGCGAATATTTCGAGATTGAGGCCGATGGTTCGTTCAGTACCGATGTACTGGTGCTGTTGGCTGAGCGATAGAATTTTTCCGGGTGCGTCCATGGGCGCACCGACTGATGACATGAGGAAAGCATGAGCAAGCAGATTCTGATTCTCCCTGGTGACGGTATTGGCCCGGAAATCATGGCCGAAGCGGTCAAGGTGCTGGAGCTGGCCAGTGACAAGTTCGCCCTGGGTTTCGAGCTGAGCTTTGATGTGATCGGTGGTGCTGCCATCGACAAGCACGGCGTGCCCCTGGCCGACGAGACCCTGGAACGTGCCCGTGCGGCCGACGCCGTGTTGCTGGGCGCCGTTGGCGGTCCGAAATGGGATGCCATCGAACGTGACATCCGCCCTGAGCGCGGCCTGTTGAAGATCCGTGCGCAACTGGGCCTGTTCGGCAACCTGCGTCCGGCGATCCTGTACCCGCAACTGGCCGGGGCTTCCAGCCTGAAGCCGGAAATCGTGGCCGGCCTGGACATCCTGATCGTTCGCGAACTGACCGGCGGCATCTACTTCGGCGCACCTCGTGGCACCCGCACCCTGGAAAACGGCGAGCGTCAGTCCTACGACACCCTGCCGTACAGCGAAAGCGAAATCCGCCGCATCGCCCGTGTCGGTTTCGACATGGCCATGGTCCGTGGCAAGAAGCTGTGCTCGGTGGACAAGGCCAACGTACTGGCCTCAAGCCAACTGTGGCGTGAAGTGGTCGAACAAGTGGCCAAGGATTATCCTGAAGTCGAACTGAGCCACATGTACGTCGACAACGCCGCGATGCAGCTGGTGCGTGCACCGAAGCAGTTCGACGTGATCGTCACCGACAACATGTTTGGCGACATCCTGTCCGACCAGGCCTCGATGCTCACCGGTTCCATCGGCATGCTGCCGTCGGCGTCCCTGGACACCAACAACAAAGGCATGTACGAGCCGTGCCACGGTTCGGCGCCGGACATCGCGGGCAAAGGCATCGCCAACCCGTTGGCGACCATTTTGTCGGTGTCGATGATGCTGCGTTACAGCTTCAACCAGCAGGCCGCGGCCGATGCCATCGAGAAAGCCGTCAGCCTGGTGCTGGATCAGGGCTTGCGCACCGGTGACATCTGGTCGGCCGGTTGTACTAAAGTCGGTACGCAGGAAATGGGTGACGCAGTAGTCGCCGCGCTGCGGAATCTGTAATCTCTCGGGCCCGCTGCCAAATTCAAGACAAGGCAGCGGCCCACATTTCAAGAAGGTGTAGTTGCGATGAAACGTGTAGGTCTGATCGGTTGGCGCGGTATGGTCGGTTCCGTGCTCATGCAGCGGATGCTGGAAGAGCAGGATTTCGATCTTATCGAGCCGGTGTTTTTCACCACTTCCAATGTCGGTGGCCAAGGCCCGTCCGTGGGCAAGGACATTGCTCCGCTCAAGGACGCTTACAGCATTGAAGAGCTGAAAACCCTCGACGTGATTCTGACCTGCCAGGGTGGCGACTACACCAGCGAAGTCTTCCCCAAGCTGCGTGAAGCCGGCTGGCAGGGTTACTGGATCGACGCCGCTTCCAGCCTGCGCATGCAGGATGACGCGGTGATCGTTCTGGATCCGGTCAACCGCAAGGTGATCGACCAGCAGCTGGATGCGGGCACCAAGAACTACATCGGCGGCAACTGCACCGTCAGCCTGATGCTGATGGGCCTCGGTGGTCTGTTCGAAGCTGGCCTGGTGGAGTGGATGAGCGCCATGACTTATCAGGCGGCCTCCGGTGCCGGCGCGCAGAACATGCGTGAACTGATCAAGCAAATGGGCGCGACCCACGCCGCTGTTGCCGATCAACTGGCCGATCCGGCCAGCGCGATCCTCGACATCGACCGTCGTGTTGCCGAAGCCATGCGCAGCGACGCGTACCCGACCGAAAACTTCGGCGTACCGCTGGCCGGCAGCCTGATCCCGTGGATCGACAAGGAACTGCCGAACGGTCAGAGCCGCGAAGAGTGGAAGGCCCAGGCCGAGACCAACAAGATCCTCGGTCGCTTCAAGAGCCCGATCCCGGTCGATGGCATCTGCGTGCGCATCGGCGCCATGCGCTGCCACAGCCAGGCGCTGACCATCAAGCTGAACAAAGACGTACCGATCGCTGATATCGAAGGGCTGATCAGCCAGCACAACCCTTGGGTCAAGCTGGTACCGAACAGCCGTGAGACCAGCATTCAGGAGCTGAGCCCGAACAAGGTCACCGGCACCCTGAACATCCCGGTTGGCCGTCTGCGCAAGCTGAACATGGGTTCGCAATTCGTCGGCGCGTTTACCGTCGGCGACCAGTTGCTGTGGGGCGCGGCCGAACCGCTGCGTCGCATGCTGCGGATCCTGCTCGAGCGTTGATCGGTTGATGCAATGAAAGAACCCGCGCCTTGCAAGAGGTGCGGGTTTTTTTATCCTTGTAGGAGCGAGCTTGCTCGCGATGAGGCCGGCACGAACACCACAAATCTCCCGCCGAATTGCCTGCATCCCCACCACCCGGTAAAGTGCCGCTCCCCCCGTTTCGCCAGAGGTAAAACCCATGAGCCAGTCCATTGATATTGCCGTGATCGGCGCCACCGGTACTGTCGGCGAAACACTCGTGCAGATTCTCGAAGAGCGCGACTTCCCGATCGGTAACCTGCACCTGTTGGCCAGCAGCGAATCGGCCGGCAGTTCGGTACCGTTTCGCGGCAAGAATGTGCGGGTGCGGGAGGTCGATGAGTTCGACTTCAGCAAGGTGCAGTTGGCATTCTTTGCCGCCGGCCCGGCGGTCTCGTTGAGTTTTGCTTCCCGTGCGACCGATGCCGGTTGCTCGGTGATCGATCTCTCCGGTGCCTTGGCGGCCGAAAAGGCGCCGCAGGTCGTGCCTGAGGCCAACGCTCAGGTGTTGGCCGGCTTGAAAAAGCCGTTTCAGGTCAGCAGTCCAAGCCCGTCGGCCACCACGCTGGCGGTGGTGCTCGCGCCACTGATGGATTTGCTCGATTTGCAGCGCATCAGCCTGACCGCCAGCCTGGCGGTATCGGCCCAGGGTCGCGAAGCCGTGAGCGAGCTGGCGCGGCAGACCGCCGAGCTGCTGAATGTGCGGCCGCTGGAGCCGAAATTCTTTGATCGGCAGATGGCCTTCAACCTGTTGGCCCAGGTCGGCAAACCGGATGAGCAAGGTCATACGCTGCTGGAAAAACGCCTGGTGCGTGAGCTGCGCCAGGTCATGGCGCTGCCTTCATTGAAGATTTCCGTCACTTGCATTCAAGCCCCGGTGTTTTTTGGCGATAGCTATAGCGTGACCCTGCAGTCCGCGAGTGAAATCGACCTGGCAAAAATCAATGTGGCCCTGGAAGACGCACCCGGCATCGAGCTGGTGGAAGCCGGCGATTACCCGACGCCGGTGGGCGATGCGGTAGGGCAGGATGTGGTCTACGTCGGTCGGGTTCGCCAGGGTATCGACGACCCGTCGGAACTTAATCTGTGGCTGACGTCAGATAACGTACGCAAAGGCGCCGCGCTCAACGCTGTGCAGTTGGCCGAGTTGTTGCTTAAAGACCTGCTGTAAAAGATACTTTGCAACAATTTGTCGAATGATTCCGCGCGTGCCTATGCTTGCCGGAGTGCTGAAGGCGAGCCTCTCTGCGGGGCTTTACCGGGCATCAATGAAATGATCGCGCGCGACGACCCTCGCCGTTGCACGCAATGCCTTACGGCAGCGGCTATCAATACCTTCTCGCTGGCCGAGGAATGTTCAAACTAAGGATGAGCTAATGGTTCAAGTTCGCAAACTGGTGTTAGCAATAGCGGCCGCCTCGGCGCTGTCCTCCGGTATGGCGCATGCCCTCGGGCTCGGGGAGTTGACCCTGAAATCGACGCTCAACCAGCCGCTGGTAGCGGAAATCGAGCTGCTCGATGTCAAGGATCTCACCGCCGCCGAAGTGGTGCCGAGCCTGGCCTCACCAGACGATTTCGCCAAGGCCGGTGTCGACCGCCAGGCGTTTCTCAACGACTTGACCTTTACCCCGGTGCTTAACGCGAGCGGCAAAAGCATCCTGCGCGTGACCTCCAGCAAACCACTCTCCGAACCCATGGTGAAGTTCCTGGTTCAGGTCATGTGGCCGAACGGCCGCTTGCTGCGCGACTACAGTGTGCTGCTCGATCCGTCCAAATTCTCGCCGCAAACCGCTGAAGCGGCTGCGCAACCGACGTCAACGGTTGCCGCGCCCGTCACCGGTGCGACCAAACCGTCGCAATACACCACCACGCCGCGCGATACCCTGTGGGAAATCGCCGCGAAGGCGCGTAACGGCGGTTCGATCCAGCAGACCATGCTGGCTATTCAGGCGCTGAACCCGGATGCATTCATCGACGGCAACATCAACCGCTTGAAAACTGGCCAGGTGCTGCGCCTGCCGGACCAGGCACAGAGCACGGGCCTGCCGCAAGCCAAGGCCATTGCCGAAGTGGCTGCGCAGAACACCGCATGGCGCCAGGGGCGTCGCTACGTGGCGAAACCCGGGGCAGGGCAGCAACAGCTTGACGCCACCAGTCGCGCTCGTACCGATGGTGCTCCGACGCAAGCGACCACCGACAAGCTGAGCCTGGTGTCTGCCGAGTCCGGCAAGAACCGTGGCAAAGGGGCTGCCGGAGATGCCAAGGCCCTCAGCAACAAGTTGGCGGTGACCCAGGAAAGCCTCGACAGCAGCCGTCGTGATAACGCCGAACTGCAAAGCCGCATGACCGATCTGCAAAGCCAGGTGGACAAGCTGCAACGCCTGATCGAGTTGAAGAACAATCAACTGGCCAAGTTGCAGGCCGAGGGCGCTGCGGGTGCACCAGCGGCTGCGACAGCTCCGGCGATGTCGGCCGAGCTGGCTGCAAACCCGGCAGCGCCTGGTCCGGCTGAAACTGCGCCAGTGGTCACAGCGCCCGAGGCAACTGCGGTGCCGGCCGAGAAGCCCGTTGAGGCGACACCGGCAGCATCCGATGATCAGAAATTCAATGAGTTGCTGGCCAATCCGGTGCTGCTGGGCCTGGTGGGTGGCGGTGCGGTGATTCTGCTGCTCTTGCTGCTGTTGCTGGCGCGCCGCCGCAAAGCCCAGCAAGAAGCCGAAAAGCATATGCGCATGGCCCGTGCCTTGGCCGAAGAACAGCCGTTCCCGGCCGATTTCGACTTGCCGGAAAGCAGCTTCGAAGGCCTTGGAGTTCCGTCGCCGAGTGTGAAGCTGGCGACTGCCCCGACGCCTGCTCCCGCGCCAGCGCCGGTGGTTGCTCCGGTGGTGATGACCACGCCGATTGCCGCACCATTGGTGGCTCCGGCCGCCGAGCGTTCCGACGACGTGCTGGGCCAGGCTCAGTCGCACATCAATGCCGGTCGCCTGAATCAGGCTGCCGCGTTGCTGGAGGACGGCGTCAAGCAAGAGCCGAAGCGCAGCGACTTGCGCTTGAAACTGATGGAAGTCTACGGCCAGCAAGGCGACCGCGATGCGTTCGTCGGCCAGGAGCGTCAGTTGGTGGCCAATGGCGACAACTTCACCCAGGTTGAAAAGCTCAAAAGCCGCTTCCCGGCCATGGCGCTGGTGGCTGCCGGTGGCATCGCCGCAGCCGCCGTTGCTGCCGAACTGGACGCGCAATACGTCAAGGATCTGTTACTCGATGAGCCGCAAGCACCGGCGCCAGAGCCAGTGCCAGCGCCGTTCGAGGATGACCTCGACAGTGCCTTCGATTTGAGCCTGGATGATCTGGACGCGATTACGCCTGTGGCGCCTGCACCTGCACCTGCGCCGGAGCCTGAAGTGACGGCGCTGGCGGACCTGGACGAGTTCCCGCTGGATGACGATCTGAGTTTTGAGTCGGTGTTGCAGCAACAGACTGAAATCAAGGAAAACCTCGACGACCTGTCGGACTTCGATCTCGACCTGGATCTCGGTGCGCAACCGTCGCCGGCGATGCTGGCTGAAGACGATTTCCTGCTGGATCTGGACGAAGGTGTGAAAGATTTCCCGGTTGCCGAAACTCCAGCTGTCCCTGAGGTCGCACTGGATGACCTGGAATTGCCTGCCGATTTCGATTTGTCGCTGGCCGACGAGCTTGATGCACCGGATGCGTTCGCGGCAGAGCTGGATGATGTCAACGCCGAGCTGGAGAGTTTGTCCAGCAGCATCGGCGAGCCGACCTTTACCGAAGCTGATGCAGCACTGGGTGACGATGATGACTTCGACTTCCTCTCGGGTACTGACGAAGCCGCTACCAAGCTCGATCTGGCTCAGGCCTATATCGACATGGGGGACAGCGACGGTGCTCGCGACATCCTCAATGAGGTGGTGAGCGAAGGCAGTGCCGAGCAGAAGAATGAAGCCGAGGAAATGCTTTCGCGCCTGGCTTGAGTGATTGGTAGGTTGTAAAAAAGCGGCAGCCCATTGAGGCTGCCGTTTTTGTTTAGTCGATGAGTCGATGTCGTCTGTTGTGGTCCCTTCGCGGGCATTGCGAACGCCACAGAACCCTGTGGGAGCGGGCTTGCCCGCGATGAGGCCGGTGCAGTCAAAGGAGATCCCTCTGGCATCCCCGCCCGGCGGCCTTATAATGCCCGCCTTTGGTACATCAGCAGGCTGTCCCTCCTTGGCAAATATAGATAACCCGGTCGCCGAAATGGCAGCCGACGGCTTTTTCCGGATCGCGCTGGGCGTCGAATACAAAGGCTCGCGCTACCGCGGCTGGCAGCGCCAGGCGTCCGGGGTGCTCACCGTGCAGGAAACCCTCGAAAACGCCTTGTCCAAAGTCGCCGACTCACCCGTTTCGCTGATGTGCGCCGGGCGTACCGACGCCGGGGTGCATGCCTGCGGACAGGTGGTGCATTTCGACACCCAGGTCGAGCGTTCGATGAAGGCCTGGACCATGGGCGCCAACATCAACTTGCCCCACGACGTCAGTGTCAGTTGGGCCAAGGTTATGCCGGCGCATTTCCATGCGCGGTTCAAAGCCATTGCCCGGCGTTATCGCTACGTGATCTACAACGATCAGATCCGCCCGGCGCACCTGAACGAAGAGGTGACCTGGAACCACCGTCCGCTGGACGTCGAGCGCATGGCCGAGGCCGCCCAGTACCTGCTCGGCACCCATGATTTCAGTGCTTTTCGCGCCGGTCAGTGCCAGGCCAAGTCGCCGATCAAGGAGCTGCATCACCTGCGTGTCACCCGTCACGGCAAGATGATCGTGCTGGATATCCGCGCCAGCGCCTTCCTGCATCACATGGTGCGCAACATTGCCGGCGTGCTGATGACCATTGGCGCCGGAGAGCGTCCGGTGGAGTGGATGAAAGAGGTGCTGGAGAGCCGGATTCGCCGGACCGGTGGCGTGACCGCGCATCCATTCGGTTTGTATCTGGTGCAGGTCGAGTACCGTGACGAGTTCCAATTGCCCGAGCGTTACATCGGTCCACACTTCTTGACCGGTTTCTCGGAACTTGGCGGCTGACGCCCTCGAACGCTTTTGTTACCATCCGGGACTTTCCTGGATTTGTCTTGGAGTTGTGCCAACATGTCAGCCGTTCGCAGCAAGATCTGTGGGATTACCCGCATGGAAGATGCGTTGGCAGCCGTCGAAGCCGGGGCGGATGCCATCGGATTCGTGTTCTACGCCAAAAGCCCCCGTGCGGTAACGTTCCAGCAGGCGCGCTCGATCATCAAGGCACTGCCGCCGTTCGTGACCACCGTGGGCTTGTTCGTCAATGCAAGCCGGTGCGAATTGGGTGAAATCCTCGACGCGGTGCCCCTGGACCTGCTGCAATTTCACGGCGATGAAAGCGCGGCCGAGTGCGAAGGTTGGCACCGCCCGTACATCAAGGCGCTGCGGGTCAAGGCGGGTGATGACATCGCCGCGGCCTGTGATGCTTACGCCAGTGCCAGCGCAATCTTGCTCGATACCTATGTCGAAGGCGTTCCCGGAGGAACCGGCGAGGCGTTTGACTGGTCACTGATACCGCAAGGCTTGAGCAAGCCGATCATTCTGGCGGGCGGTCTGACGCCGGATAACGTCGCCGAAGCGATTGCCCGCGTTCGGCCTTATGCCGTGGATGTCAGCGGCGGGGTAGAGGCGAGCAAGGGCATCAAGGATCACGCAAAGATTCAGGCATTTATCAAAGCGGTACGCGGTAGCACCTGTTGATGTGACGGCTGGCAGACTGCCGCCGTCCACTGCACTGTACAAAGCGGATGCACTGCACACAGCAGGCAGATCCGAGGGTTTGTGGTTGCACGCAGGTCATGTTTCGCGCTGACCGTGGCAGTCCATCGACCCTCTTCGCACACATGAATTTAGCGCTAGGGCATACACGGGGCTGCGAACCAGAGCGTTCGGGCCACCGGTACTGGAGAAAGAAAGCATGAGCAACTGGTTAGTAGACAAACTGATCCCTTCGATCATGCGTTCCGAGGTCAAGAAGAGTTCGGTGCCTGAAGGTCTTTGGCACAAATGCCCGTCTTGCGAGGCTGTGCTGTATCGTCCGGAGTTGGAAAAGACCCTGGACGTTTGCCCCAAGTGCAACCATCACATGCGTATCGGCGCTCGCGCCCGTATCGACATCTTCCTCGATGTTGAAGGCCGTACCGAGCTGGGTGCAGACCTGGAGCCGGTTGACCGTCTGAAATTCCGCGACGGCAAGAAGTACAAGGATCGCCTGACCGCTGCACAAAAGCAGACCGGCGAAAAAGACGCACTGGTTTCCATGAGCGGCACTTTGCTGGGCATGCCGGTCGTGGTCTCGGCGTTCGAGTTTTCCTTCATGGGTGGTTCGATGGGCGCCATCGTCGGTGAGCGTTTCGTGCGCGCCGCCAACTACGCCCTGGAAAAACGTTGCCCGATGATCTGCTTCGCGGCTTCCGGCGGTGCGCGGATGCAGGAAGCGCTGATTTCCCTGATGCAAATGGCCAAGACCTCCGCGGTGCTGGCTCGTCTGCGTGAAGAAGGCATCCCGTTCATCTCCGTGTTGACCGATCCGGTCTACGGCGGCGTTTCCGCCAGTCTGGCGATGCTCGGCGACGTGATTGTCGGCGAGCCGAAGGCGTTGATCGGTTTTGCCGGTCCGCGCGTGATCGAGCAGACCGTGCGTGAAAAACTGCCGGAAGGCTTCCAGCGCAGCGAGTTCCTGCTGGAGCACGGTGCCATCGACATGATCATCGACCGTCAGGAGCTGCGTCCGCGCCTGGGCAACCTGCTGGCGCAAATGATGGGCCTGCCGACGCCGCAGTTCGTGGCTGCACCCATCGAGCCGATCGTGGTTCCACCGGTACCCGCCAGCCTATGACCCAACGTACCCTTGGCGAATGGCTCGCCTACCTTGAGCAGTTGCACCCTTCGGCCATCGACATGGGCCTGGAGCGGTCGCAGCAGGTAGCGTCCCGCATGGGACTGGGCAAGCCGGCACCTCGGGTGATCACGGTCACCGGGACCAACGGCAAGGGTTCCACCTGTGCGTTCGTGGCGTCCTTGCTGCGGGCCCAGGGCTTGAAAGTGGGGGTTTACAACTCCCCGCACCTGCTGCGTTACAACGAGCGGGTAACGGTCAATGGCGTCGAAGCCACGGACGCCGAGCTGTGCGAGGCCTTTGCCGCGGTAGAGGCCGGGCGCGGCGACACTTCCCTGACTTACTTCGAAATGGGCACCCTGGCGGCATTCTGGCTGTTCCAGCGCTCCGGGCTCGATGCGGTGGTGCTGGAGGTCGGTCTGGGCGGTCGTCTGGACACGGTCAACGTGGTGGACGCCGACATGGCGCTGGTCACCAGTATTGGCGTCGATCATGCGGATTACCTCGGTGATACCCGAGAGTCCGTGGCTTTCGAGAAGGCCGGTATCTTCCGCCAAGGCGCGCCTGCGCTCTGCGGCGATCTGAACCCTCCACAACCCCTGCTGGACAAGGCGCGCGAGCTCAATTGCCCGTTTTTCCTGCGTGGGCGCGATTTTGACCTCGGTGTGACCGATCACAACTGGCAATGGCGCGGTGTCGATGCGCAAGGGCGCGTGGTTGAGCTGCGCGACCTGCCACTGCTCGATCTGCCGATGGAAAACGCTGCACTGGCGTTGCAGGCGTACCTGCTGCTCGGCTTGCCTTGGGTGGATGCGCAGATTGTCGAGGCGCTGCGGGCAACGAAGGTGGTCGGTCGTCTGGATCGCCGCGAGTTCGAGTGGCAAGGCAAGCGCTTGAATCTATTGCTGGATGTGGGGCATAACCCTCATGCGGCGGAGTATCTGGCTCGTCGCCTGGCCAGTCGTCCACCGGTCGGCAGGCGTCTGGCGGTGTTCGGGTTGCTGGCGGACAAAGACCTGGGTGGTGTTGTCGGCGAATTGAATGCTAGTGTCCAGCACTGGGCTGTCGCACCGCTGGATTCGCCTCGGGCGCGTTCGGTTGCGGATTTGCACGCCGCGCTGCAAGGCCTTGGGGCTTCGGTCACGTCATACGACAGTGTCGCGGCCGCCCTGGAAGGGCAGTGCGCGCAGGCCACGAGCGACGACGAAATCCTGTTGTTCGGATCATTTTATTGTGTCGCCGAGGCCCTTGAATGGCTGGCTCGGCGCTCCACGGAGGACGCGGCGAATGGCATTGCTGGATAAGGCATACAAACAGCGCATGGTTGGCGCCCTGGTGTTGGTCGCGCTGGCGGTGATTTTTCTGCCGATGCTGTTTTCCCGCCAGGACGAACAGCGCCAGGTGAAGGTCGAAGCGCCTGCGGCTCCGCAGGCGCCTGCGATGCCCCAGGTACAGGTCGAGCCGGTGGTGGTACCTGAACCGCAAGCCTTGCCTCAGGAACCCGTGCCGAGCGATGAAGAAATCGCCCAGCAGGAATCGGCGGTGCCAGCTGCGCCGCTGGCTCCAGCGCCTGCAGCCAAACCGCCTGCACCCGCGCCGGTCCCGGCTTTGGCGGCTAAACCTGCGACAGCGCCTGCCCAGCCGATCACCGCGGCACCGGGCAAGCCGGACACCACGCAAAGCCGTGTCGATGCCAATGGTTTGTCTGTCAGCTGGTCCGTGCAACTGGCCAGCCTGTCGAGTCGTGAAAGCGCGGAAAAGCTTCAGAAAACCCTGCGCAGCCAGGGTTACAACGCCTACATCCGTACCGCCGACGGCAAAAACCGGGTGTTTGTCGGGCCGCTGATCGAGCGCGCTGAAGCCGACCGGCTGCGTGACTTGCTGAACCGCCAGCAGAACCTCAAGGGGTTTGTCGTGCGCTTTCAGCCGGAACGTGGCTAAAACTATCGCCCCGATTTGAAATGCACTGACAATCGCAGCTTACCGATAAGCATGGGCTCTGCTAAAATGCGCCGCCTTATCCGTCTGTAGGCTGCACTGTGCCATTTACCTGGGTTGACTGGGCGATCGTAGCAATCGTCGCCATCTCCGCATTGATCAGTCTGAGCCGCGGCTTCGTCACAGAAGCACTGTCGCTGCTGACCTGGATCATCGCAGGAGTCGTAGCCTGGATGTTCGGTGGCTCACTGTCCGAGTACCTCGGCGGGTACATTCAAACGCCATCGGCACGTATAATCACGGGCTGTGCCATCATGTTTGTCGCCACTTTAATCGTAGGCGCAATGATCAATTATCTTATCGGCGAACTGGTTCGCGTCACCGGGCTCTCCGGGACCGACCGATTCCTCGGCATGGCCTTCGGCGCCGCGCGTGGCGGGTTGCTGGTGGTTATCGCCGTCGGGCTGTTGAGCCTGGGGCCGGTACAGCAGGACGGGTGGTGGAAAGAGTCACAGCTCGTGCCAAAATTTCTATTGGTTGCAGACTGGTCCAAAAACCTGATCCTCGGGTGGAGCAGTCAGTGGCTTGCCAGCGGAATCAGCGTACCCGCTGATATTCCGTTCAAGGAGCAACTCTTGCCGATGGCCAAAACGCCTCGGTGAGTAGTGCTCAGTTCAGATCCATTAAGTAGGGGTTGCGTCGCATGTGTGGCATCGTCGGTATCGTCGGTAAGTCGAACGTCAATCAGGCGCTGTATGACGCGCTAACCGTCCTCCAGCACCGCGGCCAGGACGCTGCCGGTATCGTGACCAGCCATGATGGCCGGTTATTCCTGCGCAAGGACAACGGCCTGGTGCGTGACGTGTTCCACCAACGTCACATGCAGCGCCTGGTCGGTCACATGGGCATTGGCCATGTGCGTTATCCAACCGCGGGCAGCTCGACTTCGGCTGAAGCTCAACCGTTTTACGTCAACTCGCCTTACGGCATCACCCTGGCGCACAACGGTAACCTGACCAACGTTGAACAACTGGCCAAGGAGATTTACGAATCTGACCTGCGCCACGTCAACACCAGTTCCGATTCGGAAGTGCTGCTCAACGTGTTCGCGCACGAACTGGCCCAGCGCGGCAAGTTGCAGCCGACCGAAGAAGACGTTTTCGCCGCCGTCACCGACGTGCACAACCGTTGCGTCGGTGGTTATGCCGTCGTAGCGATGATCACCGGCTACGGCATCGTCGGTTTCCGCGATCCGCACGGCATCCGCCCGATCGTTTTCGGCCAGCGTCACACCGACGAAGGTGTCGAGTACATGATCGCCTCGGAAAGCGTTTCCCTGGACGTGCTCGGCTTCACCCTGATTCGCGACCTGGCACCGGGCGAAGCGGTCTACATCACTGAAGAGGGCAAGTTGTACACCCGTCAGTGCGCGACCAACCCGTCCCTGACGCCGTGCATCTTCGAACACGTCTACCTGGCGCGTCCGGATTCGATCATCGACGGTGTGTCGGTCTACAAGGCCCGCCTGCGCATGGGTGAGAAACTGGCCGAGAAGATCCAGCGCGAGCGTCCGGATCACGACATCGACGTGGTCATCCCGATTCCGGACACCAGCCGCACCGCGGCGCTGGAACTGGCGAACCACCTGGGCGTGAAGTTTCGCGAAGGCTTCGTGAAGAACCGCTACATCGGCCGGACCTTCATCATGCCGGGCCAGGCCGCGCGGAAAAAATCCGTACGCCAGAAGCTCAACGCCATCGAGCTGGAATTCCGCGGCAAGAACGTGATGCTGGTGGATGACTCCATCGTTCGCGGTACTACTTGCAAGCAGATCATCCAGATGGCCCGCGAAGCCGGCGCCAAGAACGTCTACTTCTGCTCCGCGGCACCGGCCGTTCGCTACCCGAACGTCTACGGCATCGATATGCCGAGCGCTCACGAACTGATCGCCCACAACCGTTCGACCCAGGACGTAGCCGACCTGATCGGCGCTGACTGGTTGATCTATCAGGACCTGCCTGACTTGATCGAAGCGGTCGGTGGCGGCAAGATCAAGATCGAGAAGTTCGATTGCGCGGTGTTCGACGGCCAGTACGTCACCGGCGACGTCGACGAGGCTTATCTGAACAAGATCGAGCAGGCACGCAACGATGCCTCCAAGGTCAAGACGCAGGCAGTCAGTGCGATCATCGATCTGTACAACAACTGAGTTTCTACCGGCCCTGAGGGGCCGGTTTTGTATCTGGCAAAAAGACTTCTATCTATCAAGAGCAGGGCAAGGAGTGACAGCATGAGTCAGGAATGGGATGCCGGTCGGCTGGACAGCGACCTCGAAGGTGTAGCGTTCGATACCCTGGCCGTACGCGCCGGTCAGCACCGCACGCCGGAAGGCGAACACGGTGATCCGATGTTCTTCACCTCCAGCTACGTGTTCCGTACCGCCGCCGACGCCGCTGCGCGCTTCGCTGGCGAAGTGCCGGGCAACGTTTATTCGCGCTACACCAACCCGACCGTGCGCGCGTTCGAAGAGCGTATCGCTGCGCTGGAAAGCGCAGAGCAGGCCGTGGCTACTGCCACCGGCATGGCGGCCATCATGGCCGTGGTGATGAGCCTGTGCAGCGCCGGTGATCATGTGCTGGTGTCGCGCAGCGTATTCGGCTCGACCATCAGCCTGTTCGAAAAGTACTTCAAGCGCTTCGGTATCGAAGTCGACTACGTCGCCCTGGCCGATTTGTCCGGTTGGGAGGCTGCGATCAAGGCCAATACCAAGCTGTTGTTCGTTGAATCGCCGTCCAATCCGCTGGCCGAGTTGGTGGACATTGCGGCGCTGTCGGAAATCGCCCACGCCAAAGGCGCGATGCTGGTGGTCGACAACTGCTTCTGCACCCCGGCATTGCAGCAGCCGCTGAAAATGGGCGCGGACATCGTCGTGCACTCGGCCACCAAGTTCATCGATGGTCAGGGCCGTTGCATGGGCGGCGTGGTCGCCGGTCGTAGCGAGCAGATGAAAGAGGTGGTTGGCTTCCTGCGTACCGCCGGGCCGACCCTGAGCCCGTTCAATGCCTGGATCTTCCTCAAGGGCCTGGAAACCCTGAACCTGCGGATGAAGGCCCATTGCGCCAACGCCCAGCAACTGGCCGAGTGGCTGGAGCAGCAGGAAGGTATCGAGAAAGTCCATTACGCCGGCCTCAAGAGCCATCCGCAGCACGAACTGGCGCTGCGCCAGCAGAAGGGCTTCGGTGCGGTCGTCAGTTTTGAGGTGAAGGGCGGCAAAGAGGGCGCCTGGCGCTTTATCGATGCCACGCGCCTGATTTCGATCACCGCCAACCTGGGCGACAGCAAAACCACCATCACCCATCCGAGCACCACCTCCCATGGTCGCCTGGCGCCGCAGGAGCGTGAAGCGGCGGGCATTCGTGACAGCCTGATCCGCGTAGCGGTCGGCCTGGAAGATGTGGCGGACCTGCAAGCCGATCTGGCGCGCGGTCTGGCTGCATTGTGATCGAGTTGTCTGCGCCGGTCGCAGGCTCAAATGGCCGCGTAGCGCTGGTGACCGGTGCTGCGCGGGGCATTGGCCTGGGGATCTCGGCCTGGCTGATCAGCGAAGGCTGGCAAGTCGTGCTGACGGACCTGGATCGGGGGCGCGGTTCGAAAGTGGCGAAAGTGCTGGGCGACAACGCCTGGTTCATCGCCATGGATGTCTCGAATGAAGGCCAGGTCGTGCTGGGCGTGGCCGAGGTGCTCGGCCAGTTCGGGCGCCTGGATGCGCTGGTATGCAACGCAGCGGTTGCCGATCCGCACAACATCACCCTGGAAAGCCTCGACCTGGCCCACTGGAATCGGGTGTTGGCGGTGAACCTCAGTGGGCCGATGCTGCTGGCCAAGCACTGTACGCCGTACCTGCGCGCTCACAGCGGTGCCATCGTCAATCTGGCCTCGACCCGCGCCGCGCAGTCGGAACCCGACACAGAGGCTTACGCGGCGAGCAAGGGCGGTTTGTTGGCCCTGACGCATGCGTTGGCCATCAGCCTTGGCCCGGAGATCCGGGTCAATGCCGTCAGTCCAGGCTGGATCGATGCGCGCGACCCCTCGGTGCGGCGTGCCGAACCATTGACCGAGGCCGATCATGCCCAACATCCGGCGGGCAGGGTAGGGACGGTCGAGGATATCGCGGCGATGGTGGCCTGGCTGCTGTCGAGAAACGCCGGGTTTGTCACCGGCCAGGAATTCGTGGTCGATGGTGGCATGACCAAGAAGATGATTTACGAGCAGTGAAAGACAGCTTCAAGCTGCAAGCGGCAAGTTAAAGCGTGACGGTGGTGTGCCCTGCTGTATGCGTAACTGCTTTTGCTTGCAGCTTGCAGCTAAAAGCTGTTTTTGAAAAAAACTTCAATCCTGCTATTGACTTAGGTTCGCTACCTGCGTAAATTTCGCGGCCTCGGAGATGCAAACGGGTGATTAGCTCAGCTGGGAGAGCGTCTGCCTTACAAGCAGAATGTCGGCGGTTCGATCCCGTCATCACCCACCACTTCCGAGATACTTGCGAAAGCAAGAGGTAGGCTGAAATGCCTCCACCGACGCGCAGCGGTAGTTCAGTCGGTTAGAATACCGGCCTGTCACGCCGGGGGTCGCGGGTTCGAGTCCCGTCCGCTGCGCCATATTTTCCGAGTCAGGTCCGCCCTGATTCGAGATTGAAAGAGAGATTGAAAAGTCTCAGAGCTTTTAATCAGACGAGTTAATTGAGCGTCAGCTCAAAGCGATACGCAGCGGTAGTTCAGTCGGTTAGAATACCGGCCTGTCACGCCGGGGGTCGCGGGTTCGAGTCCCGTCCGCTGCGCCATATCTGCCCCGAGGCCCGCTGAACGCCTTGGAGCTACGAAGAAACCGTTGGTTACTTCGAGTCGATAGCAAAAACCCTGGTCGAAAGACCGGGGTTTTTTGTGTCTGCGATTTGGCAATCTGCCTGAATACCTCGCTCAGCCCTGCAAATACACCGCGTGGGTATGGGTGTATTCGTACAACCCGTGTTTGCCATCCGCGCCGCCGATGCCGGACTTGCGCACGCCGGCGTGGAAACCCTGCATCGCTTCGAAATTCTCGCGGTTGACGTAGGTTTCGCCAAAATCCAGCTCGCGCATCGCCTGCAGGGTTTTGCTCAGGTCGCGGGTGTAGATCGATGAGGTCAGGCCATAGTCGCAGTCATTGGCCAGGGCGATGGCTTCGTCCAGGTCATCAACGATCTGGATCGGTAGCACCGGGCCGAAAATCTCTTCGCGCATGATCTCCATATCGGCACGACAACCGGCCAAAACGGTGGGCTGGAAGTGGAAGCCATTGGGCAGGTCAGCGATTTGCCCACCGCTGATCAGGCTTGCGCCCTGGCTCAACGCGGTGCGGACTTTGCGATTGACGCTGTCCAGGCCCTGACGATTGATCAGCGGACCCATTTCGACGTCGGGCTGTGCAATCGGGTCGCCATAGCGGGTCGCGCTCATGGCCGCTGCGATGCGCTCGATAAATTGATCCGCCACCTTGCGCTCGACATACACCCGTTCGGCGCAATTGCACACCTGGCCGCTGTTGATGATGCGCGAATCGCGGATCGCCCTGACCGCCAGGTCCAGGTCTGCATCCGCCAGCACAATGGCCGGTGCCTTGCCGCCCAGTTCCAGATTGAGCTTGGTGATGTTTGGCGCGGCGGCGGCCATGATCCGCGAGCCGGTTTCGACGCTGCCGGTGAAGCTGATCATGTCCACGCCTTTGTGCGCACTCAGTGCCGCGCCGACTCGGCCGTCACCGCAGACCACGTTGAACACACCGGGCGGCAGGTCGGTTTCGGCCACCAGTCGGGCAAATTCGAAGCAGTTGTTCGGGGTTTCTTCGCTGGGCTTGATGACGATGGTGTTGCCGGTCAGCAGGGCCGGGGCCATTTTTCGGGCAATCAGGAAGAAGGGGAAATTCCACGGCAGGATCCCGGCCACCACGCCCAGCGGTTTGCGGAACAGGAAGATGTTTTCGTTCTGGCGGTCGCTGGTGATGATTTCACCTTCGATGCGCCGCGCCCATTCGGCCATGTAGTCGAGGTAGTCGGCGGTGAAATTGACTTCGACTTCGGCCAGGCCACTGATCTTGCCTTGCTCCAGAGTGATGGTGCGCGCCAGGTGCGAGACGTTTTCCCGCAGTTTGGCGGCGATCCGGCGCAAGTAGCCGGCGCGGTCATTCGCCGGTTTGCGCGCCCAGTCTTTCTGCGCGGCACGGGCGGCAGCGAGGGCGCGGTCGACGTCCTCGGCGGTCGAGGCCGGGACTTTCGACAGCACGGCGCCGGTGGCCGGGTTGATCACATCGAGGTGGGCAGCGGTGGCCACGAACTGGCCGTCGATGAAGTTTTCGTAAACAGGCACGGATGACATGGTGCGACTCCTTGGCAGATCAGTAAGTGCGTGACGGCGCTTGGGTGGTAGCGGGTTCGCGGTAGCGGGCGAGGGTGGCCATGGCGCTTTGGCGCAGCAGGCTGATGTCGATGGCCACGGCAATGAACTGGCAGCCCCAGTGCTGGTAGCGGCGGGCGTCTTCTTCGTTGGGGGCTAGAATCCCGCAGGCCTTGCCGGCCGCCAGCGTGGCGTTCACGGCGTGTTGAATCCGCTCCTGGACTTGCGGGTGACCGGGGTTGCCGGCATGGCCCAGGCCGATCGACAAATCCGCCGGCCCGATAAACACCGCATCCACGCCCTCGACGGCGGCGATCGCTGCGACGTTTTCCACGCCGATCCGCGATTCCACCTGTACGATCAGGCACAGTTGTTCATGGGCGGTATTCAGGTAGTCCGGCACACCGTCCCAGCGGGTGGCGCGGGTCAGGCCGCCGCCGACCCCGCGAATGCCGTGGGGCGGGTAGCGCATGGCGCGCACCAGTGCCTGTGCCTGCTCGGCGGTTTCGACCATCGGGATCATCAGCGTCTGTGCGCCGATATCCAGCAGTTGCTTGATCAGGTTGGCATCGCCATTCACCGCGCGCACTACCGGCGCGGTCGAGTAAGGCGCCACGGCCTGCAACTGGGCGAGTACACCGGGCACGGTATTTGGCGCGTGCTCGCCATCGATCAGCATCCAGTCGTAACCGGTGGTGGCGACGATCTCCGCGGCGTAGCCGGTGGCGAACCCGGCCCAGATCCCGTACCGGGTTCCGCTGTTGTTCAGTGCGGCCTTGAACGCGTTGTGCGGCATGTTCATGTCGAACTCCTTTCTCAGCGGTTATACGGCCGATGCAGTTGGCATTCCGGGTTGAGGGTCACGCCGAAACCAGGCTGGTCGAGCGCGGAAAGGCGCATGCGGCCATTGACCGGCACCGGTTCGCCGAGCAATTGCGGGTGGAACATCGGCACTACTTCGTCAGCCTTCGGCGCCATCATCAGGAATTCGGCGAACGGGCTGTTATGCCGGGTGGCGACGAAGTGGTAGCTGTACACCGAAGAACCGTGAGGGATGACCAGCGAGTTGTGGGCGTCGGCCAGGGCGGAGATCTTCACCAGTTCAGTGATGCCGCCGCACCAGCCGACATCCGGCTGGATGATGTCGCAGCAGCCCATCTCCAGCAGCATGCGGAAGCCCCAGCGCGTGGCTTCGTGTTCGCCGGTGGTCACCAGCATGCCCTTGGGCACGTTGTTGCGCAGGGCTGCGTAGCCCCAGTAATCGTCCGGCGGCAGGGCTTCTTCGATCCATTTCAAGCCATATTCGTGGGCGCCAACCGCCAGTTTGGTGGCGTAGTTGAGGTCCAGGCTCATCCAGCAATCGAGCATCAGCCAGAAGTCCGGGCCGACGCGTTCGCGCATGGTTGCCAGTTCCTCCAGATTTTTGCGCAGGCCTTCCTCGCCTTCCGCCGGGCCGTGGTGCAGCGGCATCTTGCCGCCGATGAAACCCATTTTCTGCGCCAGGTCCGGGCGGGCGCCGGTGGCGTAGAACTGCAACTCGTCGCGAACCGCACCACCGAGCAACTGATGCACGGGCTCCTGGCGGATCTTGCCGAGCAAGTCCCACAGCGCCAGGTCAACGCCGGAGATCGTGTTGATGACGATGCCCTTGCGCCCGTAGTACAGGGTCGACTGGTACATCTGGTCCCAGATTTTTTCGATGTCGGTGACCCGGGCGCCTTCGAGGAAGCGCGCCAGGTGCTTTTCGACAATGTAGGCGGCAGGCTCGCCGCCAGTGGTCACGGCAAAACCGACGGTGCCGTCGCTGGCTTCGATTTCCACCACCAGGGTGCCGAGTACGTTGATGCCGAAGGTGCGGCGGCTCTGGCGGTACTCGGGGTATTTGCTCATCGGCGTGGCAATGTGATCGTCGATCCAGTGGCCGTCGGCCTGGTCGTGATAATCCGCGCCGCCGCCTCGCAGAGTGAAAGCGCGGACGTGTTTGATGGTTGGAATGCCCATGGTGTGACTCCTCAGGTTTAAACGGTGGCCGGTTTGTTCGAGGCTTTATGGCCGGGTGCGCGTATGCCCAGCACCAGCAACGCGGCGATGACGGTGGTAGCGGCCAGCACGTACAAGCCTGCTGCCGGTGAATGGAAGGCGCCTTCGGCCCAGTTCTTCAGCACTGGGGCGATGAAGCCACCGAGGGCGCCGAACGAGTTGATCAGGGCGATCCCGGCCGCGGCGGCGCTGCCGGCGAGGTAGCTGGAGGGGAAGGTCCAGAACACCGGTTGCACGGCGATGAAGCCGGACGCGGCAAAACACAGGGCGATGATCCCCAGCAGCGGGTTGCTGAAGGTCACCGAGCAGGCGATCCCGGCGGCGGCCATCAACAAGGTCAGGCAGGCGGTGCGGC
Source organism: Pseudomonas sp. GL_091 (assembly GCF_057837725.1). Taxonomy (NCBI): domain Bacteria; kingdom Pseudomonadati; phylum Pseudomonadota; class Gammaproteobacteria; order Pseudomonadales; family Pseudomonadaceae; genus Pseudomonas; species Pseudomonas sp. GL_091. Next base: position 2,198,536 of record NZ_CM174451.1, read on the forward strand.
GACGTTCGCCGGTGCGGTCGCTGTAGCCGGGAATCAGGTAGGCGGCGAGCAATGCGCAGATCCATGGAATCGCCGTGACCAGGCCGACCATCAGCCCGACCTTGGTGCCCAGCAGTCCGCCAACCTGGCTCGGCAGATAAAACACCACGCCGTAGACGCTGGCCTGGATCAACAGGTAGATCAGGCACAGGTACAGCACCGAGGGTTGGCAAATGACGTTGAGCAGGCTGCGGCCGTGGTTCTGTTTATGGCTGTCTTCCTGATCGAGCAGGCTCTGCACTTGCTGGCGTTCCTCGACGGTCAGCCACTTGGCGTCGGCCGGGCGGTTGTCCAGGTACCAGTAGGCCCAGATGCCCACAGCCGTGGCCATCAGGCCTTCAACGGCAAACAGCCACTGCCAGCCGTGTAAACCGGTAAAGCCGTCCAGTTCCAGCAGCAGGCCGGACAACGGGCTGCCGAAGATGAACGCCAGCGGCGCACCGAAGTAGAAGAAGCCCATGGCCTTGCCGCGCACGGCGCTGGGAAACCAGTAGGTGAGGTAGAGGATCACGCCGGGGAAGAAGCCGGCTTCGGCCACGCCCAGCAGGAAGCGCAGGACGTAGAAGCTGGTTTCAGTGTGGGCGAAGACCATGGCGGCGGAGACCAGGCCCCAGGTGACCATTATCCGGCACATCCACAGGCGGGCGCCGACGCGGTGCAGGATCAGGTTGCTCGGCACTTCGAGCAGTGCGTAACCAGCGAAGAACACGCCGGCGCCGAAGGCGAAGGCGGCATCACTGATGTTGGTATCGGCCTGGAAGGCTTGCTTGGCGAACCCGACGTTGGCGCGGTCGAGGAAAGCCATGATGTACATCAGCAGGAGAAACGGGAGCAGCCGCCAGGAAATTTTGGCGAGCAGAGGCGCGGGTAGAGTCTTCATCGCAGTTTTCCTTTGGTAGGGCATTTGTTCTTATGGGGAAGACTGTACGGCCGCTGATCGATACGTTACAAATCGAATCTAGCTCACAACTGATACCCTCAGGGTATCGATAAAAAGGCCCGCCATGACCACGCCGACCATCTCCCGCAGTCTGCTCAATCGCCTGCGCTACAAGCACCTGCACATGCTGGTGACGCTCAGCACCAGCCAGAACCTGCACCGCGCCTCGCAAAGTCTGAACATGTCGCAACCGGCGGCAACCCGCATGCTCCATGAGATTGAAGACATGTTCGGCTGCGATCTGTTCGAGCGTCTGCCGCGGGGGATGCGCCCGACAGCGCTGGGCCAGGAGCTGATTCGCTTTGCCGAGTCGGCCATCAGTGGCCTCGACCGTTGTGCCGAGGACCTGATGGCGCGGCAGCAGGGCGGCTACGGCTATCTGTCGATCGGTACCATCATGGGCGCGGCGCCAGATCTGGTGATGGATTCGATTGCCGAGATCAAGGCGCTCAATCCGCAGCTGCGGATTCGCATCATGGGCGACACCAGCGACCAGGTGATCCAGTTGCTGGAACAGGGCCGCATTGACCTTGCCATCGCCCGGCGCAATGCTGCCACCGACAGTGAGCATTACGTCTTCGAGCAATTGGGTAACGAACGCTTGCTGGTGGTGGTGCACGCCGGCCACCCGTTGGCCCGGCGCAAAAAACTGGAGATGGCGGAGCTGGTCAGCGGTTGGCCGTGGATCCTGCAACCGGAAACCAGTCCGGCGCGCATCGGTCTGGATCAGGCGTTGCAGCGCCTGGCCTTGCCGTTGCCGGCAGACATCATCGAATGCAGTTCGGTGTACTCCATGCAGCAACTGATTCAGCTGACCGACGCGATCATGGTGCTGTCGGAAACCGCATTGCGCGACTATCTTAAAATGGGCCTGGTAGTGGCGCTGCCGGTGGAACTGGATGTGCAAATGGCGCCATTCGGGCTGCTGTTGCGCAAGGGCGAGCACATCAGTCGGGAGTTGGGGTTGTTCATCGATCTGCTGCGTCGAAAAGTCGCGGTTTTTTGATTTCTTGGTCAGTTTTTGGTTTTCCGCGAAGGCATAAGCCTATAAACTTAACCTTTCGGTCAGCTTTGCACTGTCACCAACAGCCCTTTGCATCGTCGAAAAGGGCTTCTGCAAGACTCGAGATTTCCAGAACATAACCAGAAGGGCGGACCCCATAACCGCCCAGAGGATGATCCATGTCCAACCGTGATATATCCCGGCGCTCGTTCCTTCAGGGCGGGCTGGTAGCGGGTGTGAGCGTGACGCTCACGCCGTTGAGCAGCCAGGCGCTGGCCGCCTTGATGGAAAACAGCGTGACCGTGCCGTCCGAGCAGTGGCTCGGCAATAACGGCAAGGCGCGCGCCCGTAACGATGCCTTGTCCAAGGTCTGCGGCAGCAAAGTCTTTGCCCGCGACATCCGTGCCAAGGACATGCCGGGCTGGCCGCAGCAGCAAGGCCACGCCATGCTGCTGAAAACCATCAAGGCCGACCACATCTTTGCAGGCATCGACCTGTCTTGGCTCGGCGCCGAGTTGCAGCCGGACCGCATCGTTACCGCCGAGGACTTGGTCAAGGACGGTATCGTGTTCCCTGAGGAGCACGCCCCGGATCCACTGTTGCCGGCCGGCAAGGTGCCGATGTTCATCGGCCACCCGGTGGCGATCCTGATCTGGAACGATTTCGAGCGCTTCCGTCAGGCCAAGAACCAACTCAAATTCAATGACAAGGCAATTCGCTACGGCGATAAAGCGCCGTTTTATGAAGGCGATCCCTACGGCAGCTTCCGCTACGTGCGCGTCGGCGGCGCAACCTCGGCGGACGAAGACGAGTTCGCCAGCCTCAAGGATTCGATTCTGTTCCCGATGCTGAAAAACCGTCGTCCGGTGTGGAACTCCCAGCCGAACCTGCACGGCAACCTGACCGAGCGCGGGCTGTTCTACGCCGAGCGCATGAAGCAGCAGATCGACACGCCGCCGGACAACTGGCTGGTGTTCGACGAGCGCTACAAGACCCCGTCGATCGAGCCGGCCGCGTTGGAGCCGGACAACGGCAACGGCTGGTACGACCCGGCCACCAAGACCCTGCATTCGTCGTCGCCACCCAGTGCCCGCTGGAAGCGGCGACCGAAACCGCGAAGATGATCGCACCGTCGCGTTTCGGCCTGGCCAACCTGAACATGCACCCGGGTTACACCGTCGGTTACGGCTCCAAGGATCACAACATTTTCGTCTACTACGCAGCGTTGGCCGCGTTGTACGGCGCCGGTGTGCCGGTGCGCCTGGCCAACGACCGCTACGAGCAGTTCCAGAGCGGCATCAAGCGTCACCCGTTCGACATTCGCTACCAGTTGGCGGTGGACAAAACCGATCACAGCTTCAAGATTTTCCGTTCGGAGATGAGCGTCGACGGTGGCGGGCGAATCAACTACAGCCCATCCGTGGCTGCGGTGGGCGCCACGGCGGCACAGTCGATCTACTACATGCCGCAGAACGATCTGCAGGTCACGGCCTATCACTCCCGCGCCGTTGAAGCCGGGTCGATGCGCGGCTACGGCACCCTGCAGAGCATGGCGGCGACCGAGATGATGGTCGACGAAATCGCCGGTCGCCTCGGTGTCGATGCCATTGAACTGCGCCGTAAAAACGCACTGCGCTCGGGTATGAAAAACACCCAGGGCGCGATCCCGGCCGGTGCCTTGCGCCTGCACGAGATTCTCGACAAAGCGGCCGTCCACGACACCTGGAAAAACCGCGACGCGATCAAGAAACAACGCGAAGCCGCCGATCCGGACAACTGGTACGGGGTGGGTTTCGCCATCTGCCAGAAAGACTTCGGCACCGGTTCCGAAGCGCCGATGGCCAGCATTGAATTCACTGCCGAAGGTCGCATCAGCCTGCGCCACATCGGTATCGAAATCGGCACCGGCATGTCCACCTCCCAGGCCATGGTCGTGGCCGATTTCCTCGGTATCCCGGCGCACGAGGTGAAGACCGGCGAAACCGAATGGAAAGAGTTGCAGCTGATCAGTGGCGGCAACCCGTACATCATGAGCCAGGCCGAGCAGGACAATTTCCTGCGCAATCCACGCTGGGTCGGCAAGGTCGCTTCGGCTTCGTCGGCCACCAACTCGGCGTACTACTTCAGCCACGCCACCCGTGAAGCGGCGCGCGTGCTGTTCAACCACGGCCTGTGGCCGGCGGCGCTGGAGATCTGGCGCCAAGGCCCTTACGGCGGCCAGGCCAACCCTTACGTGGTGCGCCGCGAAGACGCCCATTGGGTCGACGGCAAGCTCACGGCCAACGGCATGGAGCCACTGCCATTCGCCATGCTCGCCAAGCGCGTTCACGAGCGGGGCCTGGTGAGCGGCGCCACCGTGCACGGTTTCAACCGCTGGAGTTGGGCCGAGGCCGAGTTCAGCATCGACGGCGTGCGTGAGCGCTTGCCGCTCGACGGCCTGGCCGTGAAGTACGGCGACGGTGCACCGAAGGCGAAGAAGGCGCAGATGAACAGCGCCGGTTTCCATCTGCTGGATCGGCAGGGCATCGCCTACCCGGCGACCCAGCTGAACAACGCGGCGGTGACTTACTACAGCCCGGTCGCGACGCTGGTGGAAGTGAAGGTCAACAAGGGTTCGAACGAAGTGTCGGTGCTCAATCATCACTCGTGGGTCGAGTGCGGTCGGGTGCTGGTGGAAGAACTGGTCAGGGGCCAGCTCGAAGGCGGGATCGCCATGGGCATCGGCCATGCGCTGATGGAAGAGATGCCGCTGTACGAAGGCGGGCCGGGGGAGGGTGACTGGAACTTCAACCGTTACCGCCTGCCAATGGCGCGGCACGTTGCGGTGTGGAAACAGACGGCGGACATCCTGCCGCCACTGTCGCCAAGTGACCCGTCCAAGGGCATCGCCGAGGTGGTGATGATCCCGGTGGTCGGTGCCATCGGCAACGCCGTGGCCCATGCCATCGGTAAACGTGTCCGCGACCTGCCTATCACTTCTGCACGCATCAAGGAGGCCCTCAATGGCTAACCGTCCGCTTCAACTGACCCTCAACGGTCAATCCGTCGGCCCGGTGGACATCCCTGATGACCTGCCGATGATCGACTACCTGCACGAATACAAGAACCTCACCGGTTCGCGCCTGGGTTGCGGCCAGGGCATCTGCCACGCCTGCGTGGTGATCGTCGACAACCCCGATGGCACCAGCGAAGAAGTGCGCACCTGCATCACCGGCGCACACTATTTCGAAGGCAAGAAAGTGCGGACCATCGAAGGCCATGCGACCCGCGACGAGCAGGGCAAGGTCACCGAGCTGAACCCGATCCAGCAGCGCTTCGTCGATGAATTCGCCTTCCAGTGCAGCTACTGCGCGCCGGGCTTCGTCAATGCCGCGACCGTGCTGGTGGAAAAGCTGCAACGTCAGCCCATCGTCAAAAGCCAGCTGGAAAAAGTCATCGAGGACAGCCTCGGCCATCACATCTGCCGTTGCACCGGGTACGTGCGCTACTACAGCGCCACGCGCAACGTGCTGACCGATCTCGGCCTGGTCAAGGAGGGTTAAGCATGAAGCTTCTACTTAGCCGCCTGGCGTTGGCGGTTGGTCTGGCTGCGCCTGTGGTGGCGGCTCACGCGGATGATGCGCAGGTCAAGCAAGGCGAATACCTCGCACGCGCCGCCGACTGCATGGCGTGCCACACCGCACCGGGTGGCGCGCCGTACGCGGGCGGCCTGCCGATCGTGTCGCCGTTTGGCACGATCTACGGCACCAACATCACCCCGAGCAAAGAGCACGGCATCGGCCTGTACAACGATGACGAGTTCTTCGCCGCGCTGACCGAAGGCAAGCGCCGCGATGGCGCGAACCTGTATCCGGCGATGCCCTACACCTCGTATCACCTGATGCCGCGAGCAGATTCCGACGCGATTCATGCCTACCTGAAAACCGTCGAGCCAATCGAGCGCGCCGCACCGGTTACCAGCCTGAGCTTCCCGTTCAACGTGCGCCTGGGCCTGATGGGCTGGAACATGATGTACGGCAAGGACATGAAGCTGGAGCCTGCCGAGGGCAAGAGCGAAGCCTGGAAGCGCGGCCAGTACATGGTCGACGTGCTGGGGCACTGTGGCGAATGCCACACCCCACGCGGCTTGCCGGGTGCGATGCAGCAGGACAAGCGCATGACCGGCGGCATTCTCAATGGTTATCTGGCGCCAAGCCTGCTGGCCACTGACCTGGCGGCCCGTGGCTGGAATCATCAGGACCTGAGCTCGTTCCTCAAGCACGGCATGAGCGCCCAGGGCACAATGTTCAACGAGATGTTCCCGGTGTTCCACAACAGCACCCAGGGCCTCAGCGATCCGGATCTGGCGGCGATGGCGACCTTCCTGCTCGGCGATCAGCCGCCAGCGGCGAAAGTGCTCACCGAAGTGCCGTTGGACAAAATGAGCCCGAGTGCCCAGCGCGGCCGTCAGGAATATTTGAATGTCTGCGCCGGTTGCCATGCGCCGGGGGGTGAGGGCAAGCCGCACATCGCCGTGGCCATGCGCGGCAACACCACGCTGCGCCTGGAAGATCCGCGCAACCTGGTGCGGGTGATCGACGACGGTATCGGTGAGCAGAAGTTCTCCGGGTTCGAACACATGCAACCGATGCCAGGGTTCGCCGCGAAATTGAGCGACGAGCAACTCACGGATCTACTGAACTACCTGCGTCAAGGGTGGGGCGGTCAGCCGAATGATCTGGCTGTAAACGACGTGCAGAAGTTGCGGGTCGATGCGCCGCCGCTCGAGCACAAGGCCCACTGATATGCAGCATCTCGATCTGCAAGTGGTGCGCCGGGCGCTGGAGTGGTCGGCGGCCGGTCAGCGCATCTGGCTGTGTACGGTGTTGGCCACGTACGGCTCGGCACCGCGCGCACCGGGTTCGCTGCTGGCGGTGAACACGCAGGGGCACTGGATTGGCTCGCTGTCCGGTGGCTGTGTCGAGGAAGACTTTCTCGAGCGAGTCGCCGAGGGTGCGTTTCTGGAGCCGGTCAGCGTTGTTCGTTACGGCGAAGGCGACGACCCACGCTCGCGCGTCAGCCTGCCGTGTGGCGGGGTGCTGGATGTGCTGGTCGAGAAGCTTGATGCCGATTGCGAGGTGCAAGCGCATCTGCGGGAGCTGGAGTCGGCGCTGTTGGGCCGGCGTCGGTTGATCCGCGAGGTTGATTTGCTAAGCGGTGCGCGCAGCCTGTTCGATGATCGTGAACAGGGTGTGCGTATCGAGCGTGAAATCGACCGGGTGCGCGTGCGCGTCGGCGCGGCCCAGCGCTTGCTGCTGGCGGGGTATTCGAGTGTCGCTCAGGCCTGTGCGGAGTTTGCCGTGGGCCTGGGGTTCGAGGTGATTCTGTGTGACCCGCGGGACGAAGTGCTGGAAGGCGTCGCGCTGGAAAACGTGGAGATTCGTCGCCAGCTGCCGTCGGTGTTCATCGCCGATGGAGGCTGTCACAGCGACACGGCGGTGGTGGCGTTGACCCACGACCCACGTATCGATGACCTGGCGATGATGGAGGCGGTTCGCACCGAGGCGTTCTACATCGGTGTGATGGGCTCCAAGCAGACCTCGCAAAAGCGCTTCGAGCGCTTGCGACGAATTGGTGGCTTGGGCGATGCCGAACTGGCGCGGATTCATGCACCGATCGGGCTGAACCTGGGCAGCAAGACGCCAGCGGAAATTGCGTTGGCGGTGCTGGCCGACATCCTGCGGATTCGCAGCGGTATCCCACGAGATCGTCTCTAACCCAAAACCCCTGTGGGAGCGAGCCTGCTCGCGATGAGGTCGTAACATCCAACATATTCGTTGGCTGCTAGACCGATATCGTCGGATCGCCGCCCGGAGCAGGCTCGCTCCTACAACGTATTGCGTGCCGCTTAGTACCCGAACCTGTCGCGCAATCCGTAGTACCAGGCGCCCAGCGCCGCGAACGGGGTACGCAGCATTTGTCCGCCGGGGAACGGGTAGTGGGGCAGGTCGGCAAACGCATCAAAACGCTCGGCCTGGCCGCGCAGCGCTTCGGCCAGGACCTTGCCCGCCAGATGCGTGTAAGTCACGCCGTGGCCGCTGCAACCCTGGGAGTAGTAGATGTTGTCACCCAGTCGACCGACTTGCGGCAGGCGCGACAACGTCAGTAGGAAATTACCGGTCCACGCGTAATCGATCTTCACGTCCTTGAGTTGCGGGAATGCCTTGAGCATCTTCGGCCGGATGATCGCTTCGATATTCGCCGGATCCCGCGCGCCATACACCACGCCACCACCGAAAATCAGGCGCTTGTCGCCGCTGAGGCGGTAGTAGTCGAGCAAGTAATTGCAGTCTTCGACACAATAATCCTGAGGCAGCAGGGTCTTGGCCAGTTCTTCGCCCAGTGGCTCGGTGGTAATCACCTGTGTGCCGCAAGGCATCGACTTGGCGGCCAGTTCCGGCACCAGGTTGCCCAGATAAGCGTTACCGGCGACGATGATGAATTTGGCCCGGACCTTACCCTGCGGCGTGTGCACCACCGGATTCGCGCCGCGCACGATGCGCACAGCGGGCGACTGCTCGTAAATCGTGCCACCCAGGGACTCGACCGCCGCCGCTTCACCCAGTGTCAGGTTAAGCGGATGGATGTGGCCGCCACTCATGTCGAGCATCCCGCCGACGTACTGATCGCAAGCAACTACTTCGCGGATGCGGCGTTGATCCATCAACTCAAGCTGGGTGTGACCGAAACGCTCCCACAGGCGCTTCTGGGATTCGAGATGACCCATTTGCTTGGCGGTCATCGCGGCGAACACGCCACCGTCCTTCAAGTCGCACTGAATGTTGTACCTGGCGACCCGCTCACGAATGATTCGCCCACCCTCGAACGCCATCTGCCCCAGCAACTGGGCCTGCTTGGGACCGACCGTGCGCTCGATGACATCGATATCGCGGCTATAGCTGTTAACGATCTGGCCGCCATTACGCCCGGACGCCCCGAAACCCACCTTGGCGGCTTCGAGCACCGTGACCTTGAAGCCGTTCTCCAGCAGAAACAGGGCAGAGGACAGCCCGGTATAACCGGCGCCAATCACACAGACATCGGTCTCCACGTCATCCTGCAGCGCCGGGCGCGGCGGAACCGCATTGGCCGATGCGGCGTAGTAGGACTCGGGGTAGGGAGTGTTAGCCATCCGGCAGCCTCTGTTTAATATATTTTACGAGTGCGTTGATCCTACCCGAGTTGAAAATCGCCCGCCAGCCACCCGGAAAATCTTCTTTGCACGCGCAAAATTAAATATTTTGCATATTCATAGGGTTAGCTCGAAAAAAGGTGTTGACACCCCTCCGGAATTCCGTAGAATGCCGCCTCACAGCAGGCACGTAGCTCAGTTGGTTAGAGCACCACCTTGACATGGTGGGGGTCGTTGGTTCGAGTCCAATCGCGCCTACCAAACAAAATCCGCTCTGCTGGGCGGTCTAGAAGGGCTCACCGAAAGGTGGGCCCTTTTTTGTTGGTGCGCCAGGCATGGCGCGTTGCGCGTAAGCGCAACCAGCTTGGCTGTGGTGGCCACGCTGGTGACTTGGAGGTGAAAGTCCTCTACACACCCGGCAAGGGGAAGTGTTAGCCAGAGGCAAGGGTGTCGCGGGTGACTGCGAATCTGAAGGAAGCCCGAGGCAAAATGCTGGCCTGACGAACAGGAAGCGGATAGAGGCGGCGCAGCGGGGTAAGAAGGCCAATATCTTCAAAGCCCGATACTTGCACGGAACGCTGCGACGTAGATCCGACAGGCATAAGCAGGAAGGTCGCGCGAATTACCCTGGGAGATCTGTTTAGCCTGCCATGTGCTACCGGCGTCGCGAGATGACGGGATGGGCGACAGAAGTCAGCAGAGGCCGTAGTAGTTGCTCGAAACCGGAGTGATGAAGGGCTGAACCTGCCATGAGTGGATAGTCGGGTGTGATCTCTGTTGGAGCGTAAAGCAGAAACTCCGCGTAGCGGAGGTCAAGACCATTAGGAGGTAGGAGCCGGAAGCTCCGAGGGCCGGTCTGGGCGCTTAGATACCGCAGGCGACACATCAACGGAACCAAGCTCGCTGACGTTGTTTGTCAGTAGGCAGGAACCGCCGTATACGGAACCGTACGTACGGTGGTGTGAGAGGACGGCGGGGGCAACCCCGCCTCCTACTCGATTCTGCGATTTGCAAAACCCTCACTCAAAACGCCAACTCGGCGCCCATCTCCAGGTACTCGATGTTCTTTTCGTCGTGCCCCTCCTGATAGTGCTTTGTCATCTTCTCGTCTGCATGTCCCATCAGCGCCTGAATTTACTCCTGTGGGAAATTCTGCTGTTCGTACAGCCATGGCGGGGCGTTGTGCGACTCAATTCGGCTACGCATCACCGTTGCCCGGGCCTCCTAGGTCGGCGGCGAGTACGTGCCGCGCCAAGCCTGATCGATGCCGATGTTCCGGCCGATGTTCGTGCTATCGGCGCTGGAGAGCGGCAGGTGACCAAAAATTGCCGGGTCAAGCATCCGCAGGCCGTGAAGCTTGCACATGGGGCGCCCGTCATGGAGCGTCCTATGCCGGGGCATGCCCGGGCGGTGGAGGGGTGGGAATCGTCTATAGTTAGGGGTCCAGCCAATGGAGGTAGATATGGAATGCCTAATTTGCGATGAGCCTGCTTTGGACGTCAATGCTGGTGATGATTACCAGGAAAGAGCATGCACGAAGTGCGGACACTATCGAATTACCCATACAGCGCTTGTTTGGATGGAAACCCATGGCTGGCGATTCGACGTGAAGCTGACTCGGGCCTGGCTCGCACATCAACAGGGCTCGGGGCTGATCCCAACTATTGATTCGCAGCAGGCTAGCGTTCTGATCCAGGCTTAAGCTGCCGCCTCTATCATCTTCCTTTCTCGCCGGCTGGCGTGATTCGTTGAAGTGGGGGTATTTGTGGGCCTGACTTTTCAGAGGTGGCCCATGGAATGGTACGAATCGCTTTTTTTGCAGATATGTACGCACGCACTATCCAGAGCGCGAGTCGCTGATCTGCGTAGGCAGGACAGAAAACTCAACCTCGAGCTTAATCAGGCTCATGAGATCGTCGCTTCTTACAGGAAGGGTGTTGCGCTCGTGTTCAGCCTTGTGCGCCGCTCGAGCTTCTTTTGTGGCCCCTTTCTCTGGCTAGGCCGCGTTGCGCAGGGCCCGCCGTATTCGTCCGGGCGCCGCCAATCAACGTCCAGATCCCGGCTATCGCTGATCTTCACGCCACCGACGTAGCTGTCACTGCCTGAGTACATTGGAGAACCCGGGCCGCCGAACACGTCGTTGAGCTTTTCCCGTTTAGCGTCGAAGCCCGCTTTCTTGGCTTCCCGGTCGGAGACGGCAGCCAGATCGAAAACGCACCGTTGTCGAAGATGAACGACTGGCAGACATCAGCGACAATGCCCATGTCGTCTTGGCGCGGGATCGACACCAGTGCATGCCGCCCGGCAAGGAAGCGAGCCCCGTCCTGTCGGGTTTCGCCGATTGGTGTGTCGATAAGTATTCACACGAAGTCCTCGCCCGCATTCAACTGCAGGCTCAATGTTAATTTTGTTCAGGATTGTGTTCGGGACACTTGGCGCTGCGCTGGGTAAAGTTATGACCGCTCGCCCGGCCTGGTGTGTTTCAGATGGATTACTGAATGGCCAGCAACTGGTCAGGGTGGGCACCAATTCAGGCAAGTTGAAGGCGACAAGCCAGCTAGTTCAGCTTCTGCATAACACCGACGCTGTTAAAGCCTCCGGTGATCCTGGCAACCCAAGCGTCTGGCTCGGCTGTAGATCCTGCCGCGCGGGCGAGGCCTCGCCACGCTCCAGTCATGTTGCAAGAGCCCGAAACTGTAATCATGATGCCTCCCAGGCCGGCGAAATACTGGTTAAGATTTGAGATCAAGCACGATCTCGCATTAATTTCTAACGAGCCGCCATCCACAGTAATCTGACCGAATGAGCCATTGGTTCCGATATCAATGTATTTGCGCTTGCAGCTGCTTGCACTTTTCCAACACATGTCTCCCTGCAAGCAATTAAAAATAGTGCAATTAGTGGGCGCTCCGTCGTACGTTTCGTCGAGAATTTCACTGAAGTAGTTCCAGTCTTCATTTCGCATGCCGGTGGACATTATGCGGTCCACGGTTTATCCAGTCGACTCCGTTATTGTCGCGGGAAACCGAAGCATTATTAGATACGTTAGTTACGTACTCAGTGTAGCGGCCACCACGAGTGCCCCATACGATTACAACGTGATCTATTGTCGTATAGGCACCATAGGCGCAGCATGCCCGGCCGATATCGTTATTTTCTCTGTTGCCATTGACTTGAATGTTTCTTGATTCGAACCAAGAGGGCGCCCGGCTATCTATTGCAACTGGCAGGCCGGCGCGGGTAAAGGCCGAGAAGTTTTCAGATGTCACAAAGTTTACGTTTGATTCCGCTTGCTATAGCAGGATAGGTACCAAGGGGTTCTCGTCCAGGATAATTACCCCCCCTTGAAATGACCTGGGTGCTTGCTACGTACGTTCAAGCCCCAAGCAGCGCTGTTCCGCCAGATGGGCCGAGAGCAGCAACTGCTTGTGCCGCGAGGTACGAAAGGAATAAGAGAAGATTCCTGGTCGGGATCAATCAGGACTTTTACATGTGGAATAATTTCAGCCAGTTGAGTTGATTCGCTATCAGTCATATTTACCTCTAGTCATGTCGACCCCAAGACAATGTTGTTTAAAGTTTCCTTAAGTTTGATGAAGTACGTCCAACTTGGCGGAGTATAAAGCCAGTTGCGGCGCTGCTGCGGTGCAGGACGATTGGACTACCAACAGCCTTCTTGTCGCTCTTGTGGGTGACGGGCATTGCGATTGATTCAGGCAGGCGTCACTAACGAAGGAGTCTATAGAAACTCTTGTTTTTTTTACTCGTCTTTAACATTTTTCAGGCGCCAAATAATTGAACTTTGGAGTTGATTGAAAAGCGATTGGCCTTAGCACGATTTATTCATACGCGTCACTACAAACTCAGCCATAAGTAAGAAAACGTCCAACTAGAACAAGCGGCGAGGAGTACTGCAACCCGACAAAAAAGCCAAAATACTGACAACAAAAAACAGTCACATTCTCCCAATTAAGTCGGTGATATATCATGATCAAGATCATGGCCTACTTTTTAATTGGAGCTGTAACTGCAGGATGCAACGGCATCGTAAAACCCGACTTTTCGGGTCCTGCCAATAATTCATACTTTTCAGTCTACTCGGGGTTTCCCGCACCGTATCTATACATGGCCTCGGCCGTGCAATGGAACGATGACTATGCGGTAACCACCCGCCACACTCCGTTCATCCCCAACGTGAAGTACAGTTGCAGCACAGGCTGCGATCTCGTCTTCATCCTGCACAAGGCCAACGGCCACTACCCATCATGGCGCGCACCGCGTGTGGGCGAGAGCATCACTGCCGTTGGGGCGAGTCCTTACCTCATGACCGCTACCGGGAAAGGCAAGGTGTATCAAACGCCGTTCGTCAATGCCGATGAACACAGCGGTGATCTCTATGCCATCCATGATGCCCCGCTGGTCAAGGGTATGTCGGGTGGGCCGGTCCTCACCAGTGACGGCTGTATTGTCGGCATCAATATCGGTTTCTACTCAACCACTCTGAACGATGTGAGCAATAACTCCGGCGTAAAGGGGGCTGAGAGGATCAGCATTTTTATTCCTTACTCGATCATTCAGCGCGAGTGGGGGATATTGCAGGCAAAACTTGATGATCCACACGGCGCGAGGTACGTGGTGAAGTAGCTTTTAGCTATCAACCAATTGGTCATCGTGTCTATCAAACAAAATCCGCTCTACCGGGCGATCTGGAAGGGCTCACCGAAAGGTGAGCCCTTTTTTGTTGGTGCGCCAGGCATGGCGCGTTGCGCGTAAGCGCAACCAGCTTGGCTGTGGTGGCCACGCTGGTGACTTGGAGGTGAAAGTCCTCTACACACCCGGCAAGGGGAAGTGTTAGCCAGAGGCAAGGGTGTCGCGGGTGACTGCGAATCTGAAGGAAGCCCGAGGCAAAATGCTGGCCTGACGAACAGGAAGCGGATAGAGGCGGCGCAGCGGGGTAAGAAGGCCAATATCTTCAAAGCCCGATACTTGCACGGAACGCTGCGACGTAGATCCGACAGGCATAAGCAGGAAGGTCGCGCGAATTACCCTGGGAGATCTGTTTAGCCTGCCATGTGCTACCGGCGTCGCGAGATGACGGGATGGGCGACAGAAGTCAGCAGAGGCCGTAGTAGTTGCTCGAAACCGGAGTGATGAAGGGCTGAACCTGCCATGAGTGGATAGTCGGGTGTGATCTCTGTTGGAGCGTAAAGCAGAAACTCCGCGTAGCGGAGGTCAAGACCATTAGGAGGTAGGAGCCGGAAGCTCCGAGGGCCGGTCTGGGCGCTTAGATACCGCAGGCGACACATCAACGGAACCAAGCTCGCTGACGTTGTTTGTCAGTAGGCAGGAACCGCCGTATACGGAACCGTACGTACGGTGGTGTGAGAGGACGGCGGGGGCAACCCCGCCTCCTACTCGATTCCTGGATTTCTTGCAGAATGTTCATGACATCGTAAAGGCCATTGCGGCTCTGTGTGTTGGCGGTGTCATGCCTGCCAGTACCTAGTGGCGCTGCCAGTGGCTGCAGGATTGACCACGCAATGGATCGCTATTTGTACGGGGTGGGCGAAGGCGCACTCGGGACAAATGCGAACAGGGCTGGAATCCCTTTAAAGGCGTGCGCTGGTAATCAATTCTGCAAACAGGGCTGCAGGGTCATAATTGACGTATGACCCTGTGTTAAGACCGGATCGAATGTGCTTAATTTGCATCCGACTCCCCCGTATTCTTTTGTTGGCACCTGAGTGGGTAGCGGTACAACAACTTGCTCAATTGACTTTGACGATCTCGGGCGGGCTCCACGTCCCTTTGCCGGGAGGCAGGATGGAAGGCGTTTCCGTCTTCGGCCAATACAGCCGCATCACGAGGTAGATCAGATCATCCGGTGCAGGCAGCCAGTTGCGTTCCTTGTCCGCACCGGGCGAATCCTTCTGGATGTACAGCGTCAACGAGCCGTCCGCATTCTTCTTCATGTCGGGCAGCATCGGCGAGTTGATGAGGTAGCGATTGATCGGATTTTTGATCAGCAGTTGCGACTTGCCGTCGTACATCGTCACCGACCAGAAGGCATTGACTGGCGGGAGTTGTTCGGCGGGAAAGGTGATGGTGTAGTTGTGCTTGCTGCCGTCGAGCGACTCGTCATTAGGCAGGGTTTTGGACAGCGGATACGTGGCTTCCTCGGCATCGTTGGCATAGATGCCTGCTTGCGCGACGGCAGCACGCTTGAGCCAGTCGCCGTTGTAGAAGGCGCTGTCGCCGCCGGCACCGGCAATGTTCCAGCCATTGATCTTCGTGCCGAGATTCTTTATCCCATCCTCGACCTTTACATGCCCGGCTTGCATGCCCTGAACCACTGCGGCCTTTTGTTCGGCGGACAGATCCTGGAAGTTGAAGTCCTTGCCGGCGCCAATGCCGATACGGGCAAGTTTCGCGCGGATCGCCGCTTCATCCGGTGTAGCTGGGGCGAGCTGCAAGGCAAAGTCGAGATACTTGAAGAAGTCGGTCTTCACGAGGTTCTTGTTGATCTTCGGGAAGTCGATCGTCGGGGCGGCCGGTGGCGCAGGCTGCTTGAGATAGGTGGAAAGCGGCTGAGCCTTGTAGCCTGATTGGATCGCTACGACATTCGGCATGTCCGCCGGGTTGAAGAGCTGGGTGCGAAAGACTGCGAAGGGGAGTTGCGTGCGGGAACGAAACACTTTCTTGATGCCCTGCGGAGTCGTGCCTTTCCAATCGGGGCCGACCACCATGTAATCGCCGGCTTCATTGCCGGTGGCGCGGCTGCCGATGTAACCGAAGTTGTAGGTGTTGCCGTCTATAAGCTGCACCGTGTAGTACCGCGGCTTCTCGACCGCTGGCACCGATAGCACTATCGGCTCGCTGCGCAGGTCCATGAACAGCATGGAATATGGTGTGTCGCTGTTCGGCGAGATGATGGCCGTGTCCTTGTATGTAGCGACGTGATGCAGGCTGTCGATTTGGTTGAACGGCGCCTTGAACTGGCTGGAGTTCTTGTCCACCGCATAGTCGTACATGATCGCGTAATTCATCACGATGGGCAGGCCGTAGACGTAGCCTTCCTCGGCGATGGCTTTCGTTTCGGCGGGAGTGATGTCCGTTGCAAGGGCGAGCGTAGATCCAAAGGAGGCGAGCAATACCAGTGCACAACCAACGGCTCTCGGTAGTGGGGTTTTCATGAACCTGCATCTCCATTCGTCAAGTCGGATGAGTGAGTTGGTCAACTAACGACTAATCAGGCGCTGGCGTTTGCTCAAGGCATGAGCTCGCACAACGCACTTGTTTTATCTAAAGATGCTCACTGCTACAGACAGCGCCTGCTGTAGTGCCAGGCTTGACAATTACAATGCTTGCGCTTGAAGGACCGCGTTTGTTTGCTCGTACGGCAAGGAGCATAAAACCCTTACTAGTACCAAGAATCATTATTGGTTTGTGGGGAAGCTGACTGTGGGGTTATGTTTAGTCTATGGATTTTCAATCCACAAGTAATTGCGTGTTATTTGCTGAGCCTGGCATCCAGTTGGCGGTCACTTCGCTGTGTTTGAAAGATGAGATGCCCGAATGAGTAAAATAGGACGGTACCTCCAAGCTCCCTACGACCTGGAGGTGGCGCTCGCTCAGTTCGGTCGACTTTTGTGCTTTTTCCTTGGCCATTCTCGCGTGGTTCATTGCGATTTCGTTGAGCGTTGACACGTTACATCTCCCGGTGACTGACCAAGCGTATCGCTGGCGTCTTTAAGCATTGATTGAATGGCCGCTGCGTCAAAATCATGTCGTTCCGGCGCTGCTACGCGCGATCTGTGCAAGCCCCAAGCCACGGGTGCGGGCGAATTCCTCGTTGCGTTTTGGCAGGCGACGAATGGCGGGCCACTGTGAGTGATGGCCAGGATTCTTGGTCATTCGGGCGTAAACTAGTAGTGCTGCCTCATTGAAAGGAGCCGCCTATGAACGTCGATCAAATCATCAAACCGGCATCTGTGGACAAGGCTGTCTGGGATCAATACTTCTGCGCTGCACTGATTGCCGAAAGCAATTTGACTGCCCCGGTTGTTGGCGGGGCTACTCACGAAGACAGGCAGAACCTGTTGATCGAGAGGGCCAAAACCCTCGCCGACAAAATGATGGAAAATCGAAAATAACCAGAGCCCAGCCGTCGCGCTGGGCTCTTCACATGCGCGGATATGCACCGATGCTGGTGATGTGCGCGTTGTGGGTCAAACGATCAACTCTACCTTGCCGCTTGCCAGGCGATAGATACCTCCCACGATTTTCAGCGCGCCTTTGCTCTGCGCATCAGTCAGCAGTGGCGAGGCCTGTTTCAGGCTGTTGACCGAATTTTTGACGTTTTGCGCGGTGGCGTTTTCCATCAAGCTTCCGGGTTGCTTGAGCACTGCCTCGACGGCTGACTTGAGTGCATCAGTCAGTTTCGGGATATGGCCGGGGAAAATCGTCTGATCCTTGACGGCCTTGATACCGGCCTCGATGGCGCCGCAACTCTCATGTCCAAGTACGAGAATCAGCGGGGCACCCAGTACGGCAACCCCGTATTCAAGACTGGCCAAGCCTTCCGGGGTAACAAAGTTGCCCGCGACGCGGATGGAGAAAAGATCGCCTCGTGCGGTGTCAAACGCATATTCCGGTGCAATGCGCGAGTCAGAGCAACTCAGCACTGCCACGAACGGATTCTGACCGGACACCAAGGCCTCTCGCTCGGCCTTGAAATCATGAGTCTTGGACGTACCGCTTACATATCGTTCATTGCCCTCCATCAGTCTTTTCAACGCCATATCGGGACTGATTACGTTTTGAGGTTTGGGTGGGGCTGTCGCTTTTTCGGCTGCCTGGATGATCTTGCCGGGCAGTGTGCCGGTCAGCAGCAGGGCGCCTGCGCTCAATCCGGCAAATTGAAGAAAACGACGACGGCCTGTTGTGTTTGAAGCAGAGCTTGAATCACATGATTCACACATGATTTTGTTTACTCAGTTCAGTGCGGTGAGAGTGAGTTGCTGTCGGGGCCGGTACTGCCACGGACGCTCGATACCAGCGCAGTGGAGTCTAGTTGGTCTGTCATTTTATGTTCCGGACATTGTCCGCAGATGCCGTGCAAGCAGCCATTTCATGGGCTACTACTGACAGGCTCATACAACTTCGACCTGGCAGGAGTTTCTCGATGCTGACTCACTGGTTTCTGGCGGCGGTTCATCTTCTGGCATTGGCCTTGGGATTTTGGGCGGTGTTGGTTCGAGGCACGGCTTTTCGGCGTTTGGCCGACGGGGCGGCAGAAGTGCGCAGTGTTCTGATGGCGGACAATATCTGGGGTATTTCAGCTGTCGTTTTACTGATCAGTGGGGGGATGCGAGCGTTTGGCGGGTACGAGAAAGGCACGGACTATTACCTGCATCAGCCGCTGTTTCATCTGAAGATGACGCTGTTCGTCCTGATCTTGCTGCTGGAAATCGCACCCATGGTGACGCTGATCAAGTGGCGGATAGCGCTGGGCCGTAAAGTGGCTGTCGATACCGGCCGTGCGAAGCTGTTTGCACGGATCAGTCATATCGAGGCGCTGCTGGTGCTGTTGATGGTGGTGGCGGCGACTGGCATGGCACGTGGCGTGATGCTTGGTTAACCACGCAGCGAACGCGTCCTTCCCTGGGGTAAACCAGAAAAGTCTGACAGCAAAAGAGTGGAGCTTGCCGCTAGTATCGGCCCCTGGGGTTTGAGTGGGGGCGCAAGCGGAGGGCGATGGGGTGATGAATCTTTAGCCAGCCGTGGTTCCGGGCTGAACGGGCTGGCTACTGACTACAGCAGAATTCAGGGTTGCGGCTTTTCCGGGGCGGTGAGGCCGGCCTGAATGCGCTGATAAATTTCTTCACGATGCACTGCAACGTCCTTCGGGGCGTTGATGCCGATCCTGACTTGCTGGCCGCTTACGCCCAGGATGGTGATCGTAATGTCATCACCAATGTTTATGCTTTCACCGACTTTGCGGGTGAGTATCAGCATGGTCTTCTCCTTGATTGCTTTGTGGGGCACCTGATTCGGACAGTGCAGAGGTCGGTGGTATGTATAGATTAGTGCGAAGTCTCACGGTTTGGGTGCCTCTTTCTGACGCGCAGATGCGGCATTAATTCCCAAGGCGTAACTATACAGAGGCCGCAACCATCATTCTCGTTGTTTTGAGTCCATTTTACGGCACTCGCGAAGTATTCATGGATGTTAAAATCTGCGCTTTAGGCATTTAGAGGGAAACGCCGTGCGCAAAATGGTTTTGGTCGTCGCGATATTGGCGCTGGCGGGATGTGGCGAGGGCAGCAGTGTGGATGCACCGAAGCCTAAACCGGCCATGGCTGCGGTACCCGCGCCAGTGTCCGGCCCGCAATGGGATCTTGAAGTGCGAGGTGAAACCCCTCAAGCGGTCAGCGATCTGAGTGGCTGGCTGATCGAGCACAGTTTCATGTCCAGCGTCGTCAAGGAGAATGGCAATACCCGAATCCTGATGGGGCCGTTCAATTCGAAAGCCGAAGCCGAAGCCAGGCAGGATGAAGTCCGCGCCGCGCTCACTCGCTCGAAGAAACAGAACATCGAATTGCTGGTGCTTGAGCGTCCGGCCGCTCAATAACGTTCTGTAGCGCAGACGTTGAAGAAACAAAAAAGGCCTCGGGTGTTTAGCCCCAAGGCCTTTTTTGTATCAGTGTCTGGATTCAACCGCAGGCCTTCATGTCTACCGGGCCGACGAACTCGTTGCCGCGTCCCATGACGCACCCCACGCTCTGGTTGCGTTGGCGCTCCCAGGCCTGTACTGGATAGGTTTTGTCCCAGGCTTCATACAGTTGCCGATCCTGTTTCGACAGGCGCAAGCCATATTGCTTGCTCATGTAGAAGTAGGTCCTGGCGATCATGCCGCGAATGGAAGGGCGGGGCATGACTTTCTTGGCCTTGAAGTCGACCTGGGTCAGGCAGGATCCATATTGTCCCGACTGCTCGGGCAGCCAGCCGAAACTGAAGTTGCTGCGATCGCCATTGACCTCGCCAATGCTGGGCACCAGGTTGTGCAAGTCAGCCTCGGCCTTCTGGTAAACCGGGTCGTAGCGGGTGCAGTTCTTACGGCCGCCCTGTTGCCAGCACTGGCGTTGATGGCCGATTTGCCAGGCCGGAACAATATGCTCCCACTCGATGCGGGCTGCGCGTTTGGCATTTTTACGTGGCACATAACCGCAGGCAGCAAGGTTCACTCGGTTGCCGGTGTACTTGCAGCCACAGTAAAACTCGGTGGACTGGGGAGCGTAGAGCTTCCACGCCACCTTTTTCGCTTCGGTGAAGGTGCGCGGAGCGTCGGCTTGCGCGGCCACGACAAAAAACAGAAACAGCAAAGCAAACCAGCGGGCACTCATCGACTCAATCTTCCTTCGGCAAAACCCAGAAAATCTGCACGCCGCCATCGTCGCGATAGGCGAGGGTGACGTTGTCGTTTTCGTCGATTTCTTCCAGCAAGCGTTCCCATTCATCCACCGGCTCGTCAGGAAGGCGGAAGATCAGCGCTGCCCTGGCCTTTTGTGCGGTGGGAGAGTTGATGATTTTCTGAACGCGCAGGCCCATGCGTACATAGGTGTCAGGAGAGGAGGAGGTGGTGTCCACGGAATTATCCTTATTAAGCTGTACGTGCATACAGTATTTAACTGTAGGACATTTCGCAACTGCTTAAAAATCAAGAAAATCCTCTGACAGCGGTTTTTTCCATTTGGCGTAAGACGAAGGGAGTTTTTTTGTCAGATCCAGCGGCAGCCACTCGCCAAGGCTGGCGAATGGTGCACGGGGTGCCCGACCGGATCCGGTCGGGCGAGGGCGAATCAGTATTCCCAGAACATCCGTTGCAGCTCTTTGCTGTCGTTGGTTTTGGTCAGCGCGACCATCGCCAGGATCCGCGCCTTTTGCGGGTTCAGATCGTTGGCCACGACCCAGTCGTATTTATCGTCAGGCTGTTCGGCGTTGCGCAATACAAAGCCGCCAGCGTTGACATGGGAGGAGCGAATGATCTGCACGCCGTCCTTGCGCAAGGCTTGCAGGGTTGGGACTACCCGCGACGATACCGAGCCATTGCCGGTGCCAGCGTGGATGATGGCTTTGGCGCCGGATTGAACCAGGGCCTTGTAAGCGGTATCGCTGACGTTGCCGTAGGAATAGGCGATCTCGACGTCAGGCAGGCTCTTGATGGTCTTGATGTCGAACTCGGAATCCATGGTGTGACGCTTGGCTGGCAAGCGGAACCAGTAGGATTTGCCTTCTACTACCATGCCCAGCGGACCCCAGGCGCTTTTAAACGCTTCGGTCTTGATGTTGATCATTTTGCTGACGTCGCGACCCGACTGGATTTCATCGTTCATGGTCACCAGCACACCTTTGCCCCGCGCGTCTTTGCTGCTGGCCACGGCCACTGCGTTGTACAGGTTCAGCATGCCATCGGCGGACATCGCGGTGCCCGGGCGCATGGAGCCCACGACGATGATCGGCTTCTCGGTATTTTCCACCAGGTTCAGGAAGTACGCCGTTTCTTCCAGGGTGTCGGTGCCGTGGGTAATCACGATGCCATCGACGTCTTTGCTGTCGGCCAGTTCGGCTACGCGGCGACCCAGTTGCAACAGGTTTTCGTTGGTGATGCTTTCGGAGGCGATTTGCATGACCTGTTCACCGCGAACGTTAGCCAGTTGGCTCAGTTCTGGAACGCCGGCGATCAACTGTTCAATGCCGACTTTTGCCGCTTGATAGGTTGCGCTGTTGGCGGCGCTGGCGCCCGCGCCGGCAATGGTGCCGCCGGTGGCAAGGATTACCACATTGGCCAGTTTCTGTTGGGTTTCGGCTTCTTTGGCCTGAAGGGCGGTAGGCAGAAGCAGCAGGAGGGCCAAGGCGCCCGGAACAAAGGTCTTGAGTGCAGATGTCATTATTTTTCTCTTCTAGTTGTGAGACGGTGCAGATGCAAGTTCATCTAGATGCGCCCCGGGCGAATCTGAACGCCGAGGGTGCGAGAGGAAGAGCAGGATCTGTACCAGTAATACTCTGAATCGAAAAACACGCTTAAGTTAATGATTTGTAACGGTATTGCTGTTTGTGTCCGGGGCGGTTCCGGGGTCGGGGCGTCCGGAATGCCGAACATGTTTAACTTTTGCGTTCGGCTCTCCGAAACGGATCGCGGTCTTGTTTAAGATTTCAACGGGTCAAATCATCACTAACGACTAAAGAAGCACCCGCGTCGGTCGATGCTCCTTCAAGGGATCTTTTTCTGCAGGAGTTCACATGTCGTTATCTATTGGCTTCCCAAATGCCGCGGGCATCACCATCGGGGGAAAGGCTGCGACGACCATTCGTGCTTTAGGCGATGTGACAGCTGATGCGGCTGCTCAAACGCCGGGTGCAAAGGAAAGTGACGGCACCCAGGTCAAGACGGGCCCGGTAGGTCTGGGAGAAAGTGCCGGCGCACAGGCCGAATCGCAAACCAGCGACAACACCAGCGTTACGGTGAAGGTCCTGCTCAAGCGTCTGAAGGAGTTGCAGCAGCAATTGCGCGAGCAACAGCAGCAACTGGCGCAAACCCAGGCGGCGTCCTATCCGACTCCGCAAGCCAAGACCACCGCGGTAGCGGCCATTGAGGGGCAGGTTGCCGACACCAACGGCGCCATCCTGCAAGTGAGCGCGAGCCTGATCAAGGAGCTGGCCAAGGGTTCTGGCACGGGATCGGTGGTCAACACCACGGCATGAGCTGAATGCTGTTTTTCGCTAAACATCCGTGAAAGCACTTTTCCGGTCGTTGACAAATACCGGCAGGGTTCGCATAGTTTGGTTCACGCAAACGTTTGCGCGACGACAGTGATGACTTTTCATCGCGGTGGGTCGTGAAGCTTACGCCAGCGCAAGCGTTGCTCACAATAATCATAAGATCGGAGTGAACCCATGAAGCTGCCATTCGCTGGACGTCTTCTCGCTGTCGCTATGCTGGCTGCCGCATCCGCTGCATTGCCTGTCTCTTCGGCTTTTGCTGAAACCGCTGAAAAGCCGAAAGTCGCACTGGTCATGAAATCCCTGGCCAACGAGTTCTTCCTGACCATGGAAGACGGCGCCAAGGCCTACCAGAAAGATCACTCCGGCGAATTCGAGCTCATCTCCAACGGCATCAAGGATGAAACCGACACCGCAGGCCAGACGCGCATCGTCGAGCAAATGATCCTGGCCAAGGTCAACGCACTGGTGATCGCGCCGGCAGACTCCAAGGCCATGGTCCCGGTGATCAAGAAAGCCATCGATGCCGGTATCACCGTGATCAACATCGACAACCAGCTGGACCCCGCCGTGGTCAAAAGCAAAAACATCAATGTTCCGTTCGTAGGCCCGGACAACCGCAAGGGCGCACGGCTGGTGGGGGATTACCTGGCCAAACAGCTGAAGGCCGGTGACGAAGTCGGCATCGTCGAAGGTGTGTCCACCACCACCAATGCCCAGCAGCGGACCGCAGGTTTCAAGGATGCGATGGAGGCGGCGCAGATCAAGGTCGTGTCCCTGCAATCCGGCGACTGGGAGATCGACAAGGGCAACAAGGTAGCTGCATCGATTCTCAGCGAATACCCGCAAACCAAGGCCCTGTTGGCCGGCAACGACAGCATGGCGGTCGGTGCGGTGTCTGCGGTGCGCGCCGCAGGCAAGGCCGGCAAGGTGCAGGTGGTCGGCTACGACAATATCAATGCCATCCAGCCAATGCTCAAGGATGGTCGCGTGCTGGCCACCGCGGACCAGTTTGCGGCCAAACAGGCGGTGTTCGGCATCGAGACTGCATTGAAGATTCTCAAGGGCGAGCAGGTCGACGGCGGCGCCAATGGCGTGATCGAAACGCCGGTAGAGCTGGTCACCAAGTAGCCTTCTGGCGACGCAACGGCGCTCGTCCAGCCGGACGAGCGCATGGAGAGTTTTTATGTCAGTTTGCACTCCGAACGCTGTCCTCTCGGTCAGCGGTATCGGCAAGACCTACGCCCAACCGGTCCTGGCCGGCATCGACCTGACGCTCATGCGCGGGGAAGTGCTGGCGTTGACCGGCGAGAACGGTGCAGGCAAAAGCACGCTTTCGAAGATTATTGGCGGGCTGGTCACGCCGACCGCCGGCCAGATGCAGTTTCAGGGGCAGGACTATCGTCCGGGTAGTCGGGCTCAGGCTGAAGCGCTGGGTATCCGCATGGTCATGCAGGAGCTCAATCTGCTGCCGACCTTGTCGGTGGCGGAAAACCTGTTTCTCGACAACCTGCCCAGCAAAGGCGGCTGGATCAGTCGCAAGCAGTTGCGCAAGGCTGCCATCGAGGCCATGGCGCATGTCGGGCTCGACGCCATTGACCCGGATACTCTGGTCGGCGAACTGGGTATCGGCCACCAGCAAATGGTCGAGATCGCCCGCAACCTGATTGGCGATTGTCATGTGCTGATTCTCGACGAGCCGACCGCGATGCTCACTGCACGCGAAGTCGAAATGCTGTTCGAGCAGATCACCCGCCTGCAGGCGCGCGGCGTATCGATCATCTATATCTCCCATCGCCTCGAAGAACTTGCGCGAGTCGCGCAACGCATTGCCGTGCTGCGCGATGGCAACCTGGTTTGTGTCGAGCCGATGGCCAACTACAACAGCGAGCAACTGGTCACGCTGATGGTCGGTCGCGAGCTTGGCGAACACATCGATTTGGGGGCGCGCAAGATCGGCGCTCCGGCGTTGACGGTCAAGGGCCTGAGCCGTGCCGACAAGGTTCGCGACGTGTCGTTCGAAGTCCGTGCCGGAGAGATTTTCGGCATTTCCGGTTTGATCGGCGCGGGGCGCACCGAATTGCTGCGTCTGATCTTCGGTGCCGATATCGCCGACAGCGGCACGATTGCCCTGGGGGCGCCGGCGCAGGTCATCAATGTGCGTTCGCCGGTGGATGCGGTCGGGTATGGCATCGCGTTGATCACTGAAGATCGCAAGGGTGAAGGTCTTTTGTTGACGCAGTCGATCAGCGCCAATATCGCCTTGGGCAACATGCCCGGCATCTCCAGTGCGGGGTTTGTCGACAACGATGGCGAAAGCGCCCTGGCCCAGCGTCAGATCGACGCCATGCGCATTCGCAGTTCCGGTCCGGCACAGCTGGTGTCCGAGCTGTCCGGCGGCAATCAGCAGAAGGTCGTCATCGGCCGTTGGCTGGAGCGCGATTGCTCGGTGCTGCTGTTCGACGAGCCGACCCGCGGCATCGACGTCGGCGCCAAGTTCGATATCTACAACCTGCTCGGCGAGTTGACTCGCCAGGGCAAGGCGCTGGTGGTGGTTTCCAGCGACTTGCGCGAGCTGATGCTGATCTGCGACCGGATCGGTGTGCTGTCGGCAGGAAGCCTGATCGATACATTCGATCGCGACAGCTGGACCCAGGATGAGTTGCTCGCCGCTGCTTTCGCCGGCTACCAAAAACGTGATGCGCAGCTCTTTGAAGCCGCGCCTAGGGATCTTCCATGAAAACCGCTTCTTTCGCCGGCACACGCAGTGGCAACTTCTACGGCCTGGGCACCTATCTGGGCCTGGCGGGTGCCTTGTTGGCGATGATCGTGCTGTTCTCGGTGCTGAGCAGTCACTTCCTGTCCTACGATACTTTCAGCACCCTGGCCAACCAGATTCCGGACCTGATGGTGCTGGCGGTCGGCATGACCTTTGTGTTGATCATCGGAGGCATCGACCTGTCGGTAGGCTCGGTGCTGGCGCTGGCGGCCTCGACCGTGAGCGTGGCGATTCTTGGCTGGGGCTGGGGCGTGCTGCCGGCGGCGCTACTCGGCATGGCCGTCGCGGCGCTCGCCGGTACCATCACTGGCTCGATCACTGTGGCGTGGCGGATTCCGTCGTTCATCGTGTCCCTGGGCGTGCTGGAAATGGCTCGCGGGGTGGCGTACCAGATGACCGGTTCGCGTACGGCCTATATCGGCGATGCGTTCGCCTGGTTGTCCAATCCGATCGCCTTCGGCATTTCACCGTCGTTCATCATTGCGTTGCTGATCATTTTCATCGCCCAGGCCGTGTTGACCCGCACGGTGTTCGGTCGCTACCTGATCGGTATCGGCACCAACGAAGAGGCCGTGCGACTGGCGGGGATCAATCCGAAGCCTTACAAAATCCTGGTCTTCAGCCTGATGGGGTTGCTGGCCGGTATTGCCGCGTTGTTCCAGATTTCTCGCCTGGAAGCCGCCGACCCGAATGCTGGCTCCGGCCTTGAGTTGCAGGTGATCGCAGCCGTCGTGATCGGCGGGACCAGCCTGATGGGCGGGCGCGGTTCGGTGATCAGCACGTTTTTTGGCGTCCTGATTATTTCCGTGCTGGCCGCGGGGCTGGCGCAGATCGGGGCAACCGAGCCGACCAAACGCATCATTACCGGCGCGGTGATCGTGGTGGCGGTGGTGCTGGATACTTATCGCAGTCAACGCGCAAGCCGGCGGACCTGAGTCATGGCGACTATCAAAGATGTGGCAGCCCTTGCCGGCATTTCCTACACCACGGTGTCCCATGTGGTGAACAAGACCCGCCCGGTCAGTGAAGAAGTCCGGATCAAGGTCGAGGCGGCAATCCAGACCCTCGACTACGTCCCCAGCGCCGTGGCCCGTTCGCTCAAGGCCAAGACCACGGCGACCATCGGCCTGTTGGTGCCCAACAGCCTCAACCCGTATTTCGCCGAACTGGCCCGAGGTATCGAGGATTACTGCGAGCGAAACGGTTACTGCGTCATCCTGTGCAACTCCGACGACAATCCGGACAAGCAGCGCAGTTACCTGCGTGTGCTGCTGGAAAAACGCATCGACGGCCTGATTGTCGCCTCGGCCGGTGGCGACAGTGGCTTGGCACAAGGCCTGAAAGGCGTCCGCACACCCATGGTGATCGTCGACCGCGGACTGGACGGTGTCGATGCGGACCTGGTGCGCATAGACCATGAATACGGCGCGTATCTGGCGACCCGGCATCTGCTGGAGTTGGGACACCGGGATATCGCCACGATCAGCGGGCCGGAAAACACCAGTGTGGCGCAGATGCGTCTGGCGGGTTATCGCCGGGCCTTGGAGGAGGCGGGCGTCGAAGTCTCTCCCGGGCGCATGCTGGAAAGCGATTTCACCAGCACCGGCGGTTACAGCGCCGCCGCGATTTTGCTGGAAAGCAATCCGCCTAGCGCCATTTTTGCGGCCAACGACATGATCGGCATCGGCGTGCTACGGGCCGCCGCCGAGCGCAATATTCGCGTACCGAGCGAGTTGTCGGTGATCGGCTTCGACGATATCCAGATGAGTCGGTATGTCTACCCGTCGTTGACCACGGTCGGGCAATCGATCCTGCAGCTCGGCGAAATGGCCGCCGAAGTGCTTTTACGGCGAATCGCCACGCCGGGCCTGGCGACCGATCAGCGGATCGTGACGCCGAGTATCGTCATGCGCGAATCGACGGCGCCGCTGGCCGGCGTGTTTGCCCAATTCCGTTGAAACAAAAAGCCGTTGAAAACAGAGAGCCGTTGAAAACAGAAAGCCGCTGAACCCACAGCGCCGCCGAAACAGAATCGATGAGTAGCAATGTATGCCAGCAAAAGTAGTGGTAATAGGCAGTTTGAACATGGACCTGGTGACCCGGGCACCACGCTTGCCCAAGGGCGGTGAAACGCTGATTGGTCAGTCGTTTACCACCGTCTCCGGCGGCAAGGGCGCCAATCAGGCCGTGGCTGCGGCGCGGCTGGGAGCCCAGGTGTCGATGATCGGGTGCGTGGGCAGTGACGCTTATGGTGAGGCGTTGCGCGGGGCGCTGTTGGCCGAGCAGATCGATTGTCAGGCGGTCAGTACCGTTGAGGGTTCCAGCGGCGTGGCGTTGATTGTGGTCGATGACAGCAGTCAGAACACCATCGTGATCGTCCCCGGTGCCAACGGTGCATTGACCGCTGAAGCCATTGACCGTTTTGATTCGGTGATACGCGCGGCGGACGTGCTCATCTGTCAGCTGGAAGTGCCCGATGCTTCTGTTGGTCATGCGCTCAAGCGCGGCCGCGAGCTGGGCAAGACGGTCATCCTCAACCCGGCACCGGCCAGCCGTCCGCTGCCAGCGGACTGGTACGCGTCTATCGATTACCTGATTCCCAACGAAAGCGAAGCGTCGGCCCTGAGCGGTCTGTCGGTAGACTCCCTGGAAACCGCACAAGCCGCGGCGACCCGCCTGATTGCCCTGGGCGCCGGCAAGGTGATCATCACCCTCGGTGCGCAAGGTTCGCTGTTTGCCGATGGCCTACGCTTCGAACATTTCCCCGCGCCCGCGGTAAAGGCTGTCGATACCACGGCGGCCGGCGATACGTTCGTCGGCGGCTTCGCGGCGGCCTTGGCCGCGGGTAACGATGAGGCGCAGGCGATCCGCTTCGGACAGGTGGCCGCGGCGCTGTCGGTCACCCGTGCCGGCGCGCAACCGTCGATTCCCGCCTTGAGCGATGTACAGGCGTTTAAAATCCCATGAAAAAGACACCCCTGCTCAACATTGCGCTGTCACGGCTGATCGCTTCATTGGGGCATGGCGACAGGGTCGTCATCGGGGATGCGGGGCTGCCGGTTCCACCGGGCGTTGAATTGATCGACCTGGCCTTGACCCATGGCATTCCGGATTTTGTCAGCACCTTGAAGGTCGTGCTCAGCGAGATGCAGGTCGAAAGCCATGTGCTGGCTCAGGAAATCTTCGATAAAAAGCCGTCGGCCCTGGTCGCGCTGGAGGAGCTGAACGGTGACGGCGCGTTGGGTCGGCGTGAGGTGCTCACCCATGAACAATTCAAGGTCCTGAGCCGACAAGCGAGGGCGATAGTTCGTACAGGCGAGTGCCAGCCGTACTGCAACATTGTGCTGGTCGCCGGCGTTACGTTTTGACTGGCTGTCCGCGTTTTGATGTCCCCGGCACAAGGAGTGCGCCCCGTATCGCTATGCTCAGAAACTGCACCCACTGCTCCGGAGCCTGCTGCTTTTGTCCCTGATTACCGCAACCAACGCCCAGGCGGCACCAAAGATCGACTTGATCATCGACACCGATCCGGGGGCTGACGACGTCGTTGCCCTGTTGTTCGCCCTGGCATCGCCGGACGAGCTGAATGTCCGCGCATTGACCACCGTTGCGGGCAACGTTCGCCTGGACAAGACCTCGCGCAATGCGCGACTGGCCCGGGAGTGGGCGGGGCGCGAAGAGGTTCCGGTCTATGCGGGGGCGCCCAAGCCCCTGATGCGCACACCCATCTACGCCGAGGACATTCATGGCAAGGAAGGGTTGTCGGGCATTGCCGTGCATGAGCCCAGGCAAGGCCTGGCCAAGGGCAGCGCCATCACCTACCTGATTGATACCCTGAAATCGGCCAGGCCTCACAGCATTACCATCGCCATGCTAGGCCCACAGACCAACCTGGCCATGGCGCTGATCCAGGAGCCGGGTATCGTTCAGGGCATCAAGGAAGTGGTGGTCATGGGCGGCGCGCACTTCAACGGCGGCAACATCACACCGGTGGCCGAGTTCAACCTGTTCGCCGACCCGCAAGCGGCCGAAGTGGTGCTCAACAGTGGCGTGAAGCTGACCTACCTGCCGCTGGATGTGACCCACAAGATCCTTACCAGCGAAGCGCGCCTGAACCAGATTGCCGCGTTGAACAACAACGCCAGCCGTCTGGTGGGCGACATTCTCAATGAATACATCAAAGGCGACATGGAACACTACGGCATTGCGGGCGGCCCGGTGCATGACGCCACGGTTGTCGCTTACCTGCTCAAGCCGCAGTTGTTCAGCGGTCGCTCGGTCAACGTGGTGGTCGACAGCCGCGAAGGACCGACCTTTGGACAAACCATCGTCGACTGGTATGACGGCTTGAAAGCGCCAAAGAACGCCTTTTGGGTTGAAAGCGGTGATGCCCAGGGCTTCTTCGATCTGCTGACCGAGCGCCTGGCCCGCCTGAAATAAGCATCATCTCCCGCAGGTGGTTTCACTCCTTCGCGCTAACCGCTTAGGTCTTTTGGTCCGAAAGATGTTTCTCGAAGATCTGCTCGATGAACGATTGGGCGGCTTCGGTTCCAAGGTCCCTGACCAGCAGGTCGATACCGATAATGGCGAGCTCTTCCGTGCTGCTTGGGCTGTAGGAGCTGTGGCCGTCTTGCCACTTGGCCTTGATGTCAGCGTCGATGCTTACGGTGGTCATGATGGCGCTCGTGAGGTCGGGGAAGTCTGAGTGCCGAGTTAACCATTTTGCGGGGCTTTTGACACGTCGACTTAGGCATGAAAGGAGGGCTGTGCGACACTTGGCCTCTGACGAATATTCAAGGAACGCGCTGTGCAGATCGATTTGAACTCCCCGGATGGCCTGACCCTTGAGGCGGTGCGTCAGTTGCTGGCCGGCGCCAGCGACGATGAGCACACCCAGTTGCGGGT
Source organism: Pseudomonas sp. GL_091 (assembly GCF_057837725.1). Classification (NCBI taxonomy): domain Bacteria; kingdom Pseudomonadati; phylum Pseudomonadota; class Gammaproteobacteria; order Pseudomonadales; family Pseudomonadaceae; genus Pseudomonas; species Pseudomonas sp. GL_091. Next base: position 2,229,155 of record NZ_CM174451.1, read on the forward strand.
CACCAAAGGAGGCATTGCCTACATCTCCTCGGGTGTCGTGGGCGGCACCGATATCGACGGGTTGTTGTTTCGTCTTGAAACCTGGGCCAAGGGCTCAGGCTACGTCGGGCGGGTCGCGGCCAGCGATGAAGTCTGGGTCATGCAAATCTTCAATGCCTTGAAAGAGAACTGGCCCAATCCGCCTTTCGACTATATCGACATCTATTGAACGTTTTTCATATTCAGTCACGATTCAATGATTAAGGGGAGGGCGGCGCTCAGGCAGAATCGCGGCTCGTCCGGATCATGGGCAGGGTGCTAGGGGGCGTTCTCAATTAGTTTCCCCACCGCGTTGTCGCCTTAAAGCTGGCCAGGCAAGGCGTAGGCCGCTGGGAATGGTTGTTCCCTTTCCAAGGCCTGCAACGCAGCATGGCCAGCTTTAAGGCACAACCCGAAGGGCCGGGCCTGCTGTTGTGCAGGGCTGTGTTGCTCGAAGCTGATTTGGAATGACCAAACTGCGCTTCTCACGCCTTGCCCTGCACAACAGCAGACCCGGCGCGGTAGGGAAACTAATTGAGAACGCCCCCTAGTGCTCCCTGTGAAACCAAACGCCAGTCTGGTTGTCGCACGATCTCAGCTTAATCATTGAATAAGGAGGCTTCATGCCTTGGAAGCTCGCGTCATTGGGTACTTTGTTGGCCGTTGCCATGCTGGCCGGTTGCAGCACTACCTCTACGGAGCCGGCAACAACGGATGTTGCGACGACTGACACGGGTCACAGTCGCTGTGAGGCAAAGGCTGCCGAGTTCACCATCGGTAAACAGGCATCGCCGCAGCTGCTTGAGCAGGCGCGTACCCGCGCAGGGGCGCAAAGTGCACGGTTCCTGCTGCCAACCGATATGGTGACGCTGGAGTACCGTTCCGATCGCCTGAACCTGAACACCGATGCCAGCCGGGTAGTGACCCGCGTCAACTGCGGCTGATCGCCCGGCTTTTGTTTCAGCCATAAAAAACCCCGTCACATGGACGGGGTTTTTTTAGTGCGCCTGGAAATTACTCTGGGCGAACTTGAGCAGCTTGCATACCCTTTTGGCCTTTCTCAGCCACGAAGGAAACAGTCTGGCCTTCTTTCAGGCTTTTGAAACCGTCGCTTTCGATAGCTTTGAAGTGTACGAACAGGTCGTCACCGCCACCTTGAGGAGTGATGAAGCCGAAGCCTTTTTCATCGTTGAACCATTTAACGGTGCCGGTTTGGCGATTAGACATGGTGTATCTCCAAGAAACATATATTTTCAGTAGTACTGTGCTGCTCAGGCCAACTGGGCACACCCGAGTATCATAGTCGAAATGTTCGCTTTGGGAGCCCCCCGGGCGAGCTGTTTGCTCTTCTATCGCACACTTTTCGTTGCGCCAAATGGCTGAAGGCCCCGGTTTAAGCGGCTTTTCGCCTAAAAAAGAGCGATTAAAAAAAGCCATAAAAGCTGCATAAATTATGTGAATCAGCAGTTTTTCGGCTGATTTTGGCCTTCGAACCTTCAAAATCTCTACTTGAATGCGTTATTTCTTGGCTTTGCACACCGAGATTTCGGTCAGTGCGCGCTGCGCCAATTCGTTTGATGGCGGTGTTTTCGGGTCCATCAGTTGCGCGATCTCTTGCGTGGTGAATTTCTTCTCCAGGACGTCGGCGCCGCACGCGCAGTGCTTCTGTGCTTCGGACGGGTTGATGCTTTTGCTGGCCGCCTCTGAGCAATCTGTCATGTATTTGGCTTTCAAGCCTGCTGGCCAGGCAGCGTGGGCGCTCAGTGGCAGCAGCAAGGCTAGCGGGGCAGCGATAGCAAAAAGACGGATAAGGCGCATGACTGGAACTCCTTGGGGTCGATATCTGTGGCGATTCTCAGTCAATTTGAGGTGGCTCGTATATCTCAAGTTCACTCCGGGCCTGAAAAGTGAGGAAATCTTCACGGCCTGAATGCGTGCAAGTCGACAACCGTTCATCTGTGCTAGCATGCCCCGCTCGGGCGTTTGCAGGCTCCGATGGGCCTTCAGTCCCGGTAGCAGCAGATGCGCGATTAACCCTGATTTGAATCCCAGTCACTCTGGTTCGGTTTTCCGGTTGGCCGCAAGGCTCCTGCCGCTGTAAGGCAGGCGTTCGTCATTGAATGGCCTGGACCGGATCTTGTACTGGCTCATCCCAACCCACGTGACCTTTGGTAGGGGTCACCACTAGGAGAGGAGGCGCCATGCCAACTATTACTCTTCCCGACGGTAGTCAACGTTCATTCGATCACCCGGTTTCCGTAGCCGAGGTCGCCGCATCCATCGGTGCTGGCCTGGCCAAGGCCACCGTCGCCGGCAAGGTCGATGGCAGGCTGGTCGACGCCAGCGACATCATCGACAGCGACGCGTCGCTGCAAATCATCACGCCAAAGGATGAAGAGGGGCTGGAGATCATTCGCCACTCTTGCGCCCACCTGGTTGGCCATGCGGTCAAGCAGTTGTACCCGACCGCCAAGATGGTCATCGGTCCGGTCATCGACGAAGGTTTTTATTACGACATCGCCTTCGAGCGTCCTTTCACCCCGGACGACCTGGCCGCCATCGAACAGCGCATGCAGCAGCTGATCGAGAAAGATTACGACGTGATCAAGAAAGTCACTCCGCGCGCCGAAGTGATCGAAGTGTTCAAGGCCCGTGGCGAAGACTACAAGTTGCGCCTGGTCGAAGACATGCCGAACGAGCAGGCCATGGGCCTGTACTATCACGAAGAATACGTCGACATGTGCCGCGGTCCGCACGTGCCGAACACCCGCTTCCTGAAATCCTTCAAGCTGACCAAGCTGTCCGGCGCCTACTGGCGTGGCGATGCCAAGAACGAGCAATTGCAGCGCGTCTACGGCACCGCATGGGCGGACAAGAAGCAACTGGCGGCTTACATCCAGCGCATTGAAGAAGCCGAAAAGCGCGACCACCGCAAGATCGGCAAGCGCCTGGGCCTGTTCCACACCCAGGAAGAGTCGCCGGGCATGGTGTTCTGGCACCCGAACGGCTGGACTTTGTACCAGGTGCTCGAGCAGTACATGCGCAAGGTTCAGCGCGACAACGGCTACCTGGAAATCAAGACGCCGCAAGTCGTTGACCGCAGCCTGTGGGAGAAATCCGGGCACTGGGCCAACTACGCCGACAACATGTTCACCACCCAGTCGGAAAACCGCGACTACGCGATCAAGCCAATGAACTGCCCTTGCCACGTGCAGGTGTTCAACCAGGGCCTGAAAAGCTACCGCGAGTTGCCGATGCGCCTGGCTGAGTTTGGTGCATGCCACCGTAACGAGCCATCGGGTGCCTTGCACGGCATCATGCGTGTGCGCGCATTCACCCAGGACGACGCCCACATCTTCTGCACCGAAGAGCAGATGCAGGCCGAGTCCGCCGCGTTTATCAAGCTGACCATGGACGTCTACGCCGATTTCGGCTTTAAAGATGTCGAGATGAAGCTGTCCACTCGTCCGGAAAAACGCGTAGGTTCCGACGAACTTTGGGATCGCGCCGAAGCTGCGCTGGCCGCAGCCCTTGATAGTGCGGGCCTGCCGTACGATCTGCAGCCGGGCGAGGGTGCGTTCTACGGTCCGAAGATCGAGTTCTCGCTGAAAGATTGCCTCGGTCGCGTCTGGCAGTGTGGTACCCTGCAGCTCGATTTTAACCTGCCTGTCCGTCTGGGAGCCGAATACGTCTCCGAAGACAACAGCCGCAAGCACCCGGTCATGTTGCACCGGGCGATCCTGGGGTCCTTCGAACGTTTCGTCGGAATTCTGATCGAGCACTACGAGGGTGCATTCCCTGCGTGGCTGGCGCCGACCCAGGCAGTGGTGATGAATATCACTGATAAACAGGCCGATTTTGCCGCTGAAGTTGAAAAAACCCTCAGCGAAAGCGGATTTCGTGCCAAGTCTGACTTGAGAAATGAAAAGATCGGCTTTAAAATCCGCGAGCATACTTTGCTCAAGGTTCCTTATCTCTTGGTTATCGGAGATCGGGAAGTCGAGATGCAGACTGTCGCTGTGCGTACTCGTGAAGGTGCTGACCTGGGCTCGATGCCCGTCGCCCAGTTCGCTGAGTTTCTCGCGCAAGCGGTTTCCCGGCGTGGTCGCCCAGATTCGGAGTAATTATTATTAAGCGTGAAATGAGACAAGATAAACGAGCTGCACCGAAAGCCCCGATCAACGAGAATATCTCGGCACGCGAGGTTCGGTTAATTGGGGCTGAAGGTGAACAGCTTGGGATTGTGTCAATTGAAGACGCGCTTCTTAAGGCTGAAGAGGCCAAGCTGGATCTGGTGGAGATTTCCGCCGATGCAGTACCCCCTGTTTGCAAACTGATGGACTACGGCAAGTCGATCTTCGAAAAGAAGAAGCAGGTTGCTGCGGCCAAGAAAAACCAGAAGCAGATTCAGGTTAAAGAAATCAAGTTTCGTCCAGGGACGGAGGAAGGGGATTACCAGGTAAAACTGCGCAACCTGGTACGTTTCCTGAGTGATGGGGACAGGGCCAAGGTATCCTTGCGATTCCGCGGCCGTGAGATGGCCCACCAGGAGCTGGGGATGGAACTCCTCAAGCGAGTTGAAGGTGACTTGCTCGAGTACGGTTCGGTCGAACAGCATCCTAAGATGGAAGGACGCCAGCTGATCATGGTCATCGCCCCGAAAAAGAAGAAGTAATCAACAGGGCACGGCAGGCCTTCTGATTATGTTTATCAACTGAATGCGGAGTATCCGAACATGCCAAAAATGAAGACCAAAAGTGGTGCTGCTAAGCGGTTTCTGAAAACTGCTAACGGTATCAAGCACAAGCACGCTTTCAAGAGCCACATCCTGACCAAAATGTCGACCAAGCGTAAGCGTCAACTGCGCGGTAGCAGCTTGCTGCATCCGTCTGACGTGGCAAAAGTCGAGCGCATGCTGCGCCTTCGTTAATTTTAGTCAAGAATAGAGGAAGTAACTCATGGCTCGTGTAAAGCGTGGCGTCATTGCCCGTAAGCGTCACAAAAAAATTCTGAAACTTGCTAAAGGCTACTACGGCGCACGCTCCCGCGTATTCCGTGTTGCCAAGCAAGCGGTAATCAAGGCAGGCCAATACGCCTACCGTGACCGTCGTCAGAAAAAACGTCAGTTCCGCGCTCTGTGGATCGCTCGTATCAACGCTGGTGCGCGTATCAACGGTCTGTCCTACAGCCGTTTCATCGCCGGCCTGAAAAAAGCGTCCATCGAGATCGACCGTAAGGTTCTGGCTGATCTGGCAGTGAACGAAAAAGCGGCGTTTGCTGCGATTGTCGAGAAAGCTAAAGCCACCTTGGCTTAAGTACCCCCGACAGTCACCCGGCCTCGCATCTGTGGGGCCAGGTGTTAAACGTCATAAATAGGGGAAGAGCCTTCAAGCTCTTCCCCTATTTTGTATCTGGAGTCTGTACATGGAAAACCTGGATGCGCTCGTCTCTCAAGCACTAGAGGCTGTGCAAAGCGCTGAAGATATCAATGCCCTGGAGCAAATCCGGGTTCACTACCTTGGCAAGAAGGGTGAATTGACTCAGGTGATGAAGACCCTGGGGAATTTGCCGGCAGAAGAGCGTCCGCAGGTCGGTGCGCTGATCAACGTTGCCAAGGAGCGTGTCACAGAGGTCCTTAATGCGCGCAAGGCATTGTTTGAAGAAGCCGATCTGGCTGCCAAACTCTCTGCCGAGTCCATTGACGTGACCCTGCCTGGCCGTGGTCAGACCTCCGGTGGTCTGCATCCGGTTACCCGCACTCTGGAACGCGTCGAACAGTTCTTCACCCGTATTGGCTACGGCATCGCCGAAGGCCCGGAGGTCGAAGACGACTATCACAACTTCGAAGCGCTCAACATCCCAGGCCATCACCCGGCCCGGTCGATGCATGACACCTTCTATTTCAATGCGAACATGCTGTTGCGCACCCATACCTCGCCGGTACAGGTCCGCACCATGGAGTCGAAACAGCCGCCGATCCGCATCGTCTGTCCAGGCCGTGTATACCGCAGCGACTCCGATATCACCCACTCGCCGATGTTCCACCAGGTCGAAGGCTTGCTGATCGATCGCGACATCAATTTCGCCGACCTCAAAGGCACCATCGAAGAGTTCCTGCGGGTGTTCTTCGAAAAGGAACTGGCGGTGCGTTTCCGTCCTTCGTACTTCCCGTTCACCGAGCCATCCGCTGAAGTCGATATGGAATGCGTGATGTGCAGCGGTAAAGGCTGCCGCGTCTGCAAGCAGACCGGCTGGCTGGAAGTGATGGGCTGCGGCATGGTTCACCCGAACGTGCTGCGCATGTCCGGGATCGACCCGGAAGAGTTCTCGGGCTTTGCCTTCGGCATGGGCGTAGAGCGTCTGGCCATGCTGCGTTACGGCGTGAACGACTTGCGTCTGTTCTTCGACAACGACTTGCGGTTCCTCGCGCAATTTCGCTAGTCGTAACGAATTCTTAGGAGAGCAGGATGAAATTCAGTGAACAATGGCTGCGTGGCTGGGTTAGCCCGCAGGTAAGTCGCGACGAGCTGGTTGCTCGTCTGTCGATGGCCGGTCTTGAGGTCGATAGCGTTACGCCGGCCGCCGGTGTTTTCAGTGGCGTGGTCGTTGGCGAGGTGCTGAGCACCGAGCAGCACCCGGACGCCGACAAACTGCGCGTGTGCCAGGTCAGCAACGGTTCGGAAACCTTCCAGGTTGTTTGCGGTGCGCCAAACGTGCGCCCGGGCCTGAAGATTCCTTTCGCCATGATCGGCGCAGAGCTGCCAGGCGACTTCAAGATCAAGAAGGCCAAGCTGCGGGGCGTTGAGTCCAACGGCATGCTGTGCTCACAATCCGAGCTGCAGGTCGGTGAAGGTCATGACGGTCTGATGGAGCTGCCGGTCGATGCGCCGGTAGGTAAGGATTTCCGCGTTTATCTGGACCTGGAAGACGCCAGCATCGAGGTCGATCTGACCCCGAACCGTGGTGACTGCCTGTCCCTGGCCGGTCTGGCCCGTGAAGTCGGTGCACTGTACGCCGCTGCGGTGGTCCGTCCGGTCGTGGCCTCGGTTCCTGCCGCCCACGATGAAGTGCGTTCGGTAGAAGTGCTGGCGCCCGCCGCATGCCCGCGCTACCTCGGTCGTGTGATTCGTAACGTCGACCTGTCCAAGCCTACGCCGCTGTGGATGGTTGAGCGCCTGCGTCGTGCAGATGTGCGCAGCATCGATGCTGCCGTCGACATCACCAACTACGTGATGCTGGAGCTGGGTCAGCCGCTGCACGCCTTCGATCTCGCCGAAATCAACGGTGGCATCCGTGTGCGCATGGCCGAAGACGGCGAGAAACTGGTGCTGCTCGACGGTCAGGAAGTCAGCCTGCGTAGCGATACGCTGGTGATTGCCGACCATTCCCGCGCACTGGCAATCGCCGGCGTCATGGGTGGCGAGCACAGCGGTGTTTCCGCGACCACACGCGATGTGTTCCTGGAAAGCGCCTTCTTCGACCAGATCGCCGTAGCAGGCAAGGCCCGTTCCTATGGCCTGCACACCGATGCATCGCATCGCTATGAGCGCGGTGTGGACTGGCAACTGGCCCGCGAAGCCATGGAGCGCGCGACTGGCTTGCTGTTGGAAATCACCGGTGGTGAAGCGGGTCCGATCATCGAGACCGTCAGCGAACAGCACCTGCCGAAAATTGCTCCGATCACCCTGCGTGCCCAGCGCATTACCCAGATGCTGGGTATGGAAATGGATTCGGTCGAAGTGGAGCGTCTGCTCAATGCCTTGGGCCTGACCATTACTGCCGACGGGGCAGGGCAGTGGCGTGTAGACGTACCGAGCCATCGCTTCGATATCAGCCTGGAAGTCGACCTGATCGAAGAGCTGGCACGCCTGTACGGCTACAACCGTTTGCCGGTCCGTTATCCGCAAGCGCGTCTGGCGCCGCAAGCCAAGGCAGAAGCCCGTAGCGACCTGCCTGAACTGCGCCGCCTGCTGGTTGCCCGTGGTTATCAGGAAGCAATTACCTACAGCTTCATCGATCCGAAACAGTTCGAGCTGTTTAATCCGGGTGTTGAGCCGTTGCTGCTGGCCAATCCGATCTCCAATGACATGGCTGCCATGCGTTCGTCGTTGTGGCCAGGTCTGGTCAAGGCGCTTCAGCACAACCTGAACCGTCAGCAGGATCGCGTGCGTCTGTTCGAAAGCGGCCTGCGTTTCGTTGGCCAGCTTGAAGGTCTGAAGCAAGAGCCGATGTTGGCGGGTGTTGTTTGCGGTAGTCGCCTGCCGGAAGGCTGGGCGCAGGGTCGCGATACCGTCGACTTCTTCGACGTCAAGGCCGACGTTGAAGCGGTTCTGGGCTTCGCCGGTGCCCTGGATGCGTTCACTTTCGTGCCGGGCAAGCACCCAGCGCTGCACCCGGGTCAAACCGCGCGCATCGAGCGTGACGGTCGTCTGGTCGGCTTCATTGGCGCGATCCACCCCGAATTGTCGAAAACCCTCGGTCTCGACCGTCCGGTCTTCGTCTTCGAGCTGGTTCTGGCGGAAGTCGCGTCGGGCAAAATGCCAAAATTCCACGAGTTATCGCGCTTTCCTGAAGTGCGTCGTGACCTTGCACTGATTGCGCACAAAGACGTTGCAGCCACGGCTGTACTGGATGTAATCCGTGAAAATGCAGGCGAATGGCTGACAGACCTCAGGCTATTTGACGTGTATCAGGGTAAAGGCATTGATCCTGATAGAAAAAGCCTTGCAGTCGGCTTGACCTGGCAGCATCCATCGCGCACTCTTAATGACGATGAGGTGAATACCGCAACGCAAAACATCCTCACCTCGCTCGAACAAAGGTTGAACGCCACGTTAAGGAAGTGACGTATGGGGGCTCTGACGAAAGCTGAGATGGCGGAACGTCTGTATGAAGAGCTGGGCCTGAACAAACGGGAGGCCAAGGAATTGGTCGAACTGTTTTTTGAAGAAATCAGGCACGCTCTTGAAGACAACGAACAAGTCAAATTGTCCGGTTTCGGCAATTTCGACCTTCGGGACAAACGCCAGCGGCCTGGCCGCAATCCGAAAACGGGGGAAGAAATCCCGATCACGGCTCGCCGTGTGGTCACCTTTCGTCCAGGGCAGAAGTTGAAGGCCCGAGTTGAGGCTTATGCTGGAACCAAGTCATAACGACGAGCTCCCCGTCATCCCGGGCAAACGCTACTTCACCATTGGTGAAGTCAGCGAGCTGTGTGCGGTAAAACCACACGTGCTGCGCTACTGGGAGCAGGAGTTTCCTCAACTCAACCCTGTCAAACGCCGCGGAAACCGCCGGTATTATCAGCGCCAGGACGTGCTGATGATCCGGCAGATCCGCGCGCTTCTTTACGATCAGGGGTTCACCATCGGCGGAGCGCGCCTGCGCTTGTCCGGCGATGAAGCCAAAGACGACACCACCCAATACAAGCAAATGATCCGCCAGATGATCGCCGAGCTCGAAGATGTTCTGGTGGTACTCAAGAAATAAATTCCTGCTTTTAAATACTTCCAGTTTTCAAAAGCTTGCGATATATTCTTGAGCGTTCCTCGAGATGAGGGATGAGTTTCACGCCTAGTCGGGGCGTAGCGCAGTCCGGTAGCGCACTAGCATGGGGTGCTAGGGGTCGAGTGTTCGAATCACTCCGTCCCGACCATATAATTCAAGGGGTTGCGAGATTTTATCTCGCGACCCCTTTTTATGTTTGGTTGTTTTTACCCCTACAAAACGGCCGGCTTTCGGTGGAATCCTCACCTCTTGGGGAGGAGATGGGCGCAAGATTTCGGTGTGCCAATGCTCCCCCGAGGAAGTTTGGTGATGGAGGGCAGAGATGGACCTAGCTGGCGGCTCATCAGGCAGTCGGAGGGAATCTGGTGGTGGAAGCCAGTCGCAACGCCGCCATGTTGGCCAACGTGCTCGACGGACTGGAGCAAGCCAATTCTATGTTGCGGCGCGTGGTCATCTATTAGGGCTTCAACATTTACGGCTCCCACCTTGGGGCGAGGTTCGCACGCCTGCACGGGAGAGAGATGCGGGGTATACGCCACCGAACCTGTACGTCGCTCAGGAATCCCAACTGAGAAAGCGTGCCGAGCATAGCCGTTGGGATTATGTGGCGTAGCATCCTGATCTCATGGTCGGGGATATCTACGGCAACCCGATGAATATTGCGATGGTCATCAGTGTCTTCGCCGAGCTGTCCCATGCGCTAAGTATCCCGATGCGATTCCCCGGCACCGATTAGGCCTACGGCCAGCTACTGCAATTCACGGGCGCCGGTTTGCAGCCATGAGCCAGGGCTGCGCTCAGCGAGTTCGTGGCGAGGCTTTCGACGTGGTCAGCGGCGACATTTACCTTTGGGAGCGTATGTGGCAAGACACCGCCAAATATTTAGGGATGGAAACAGCGTCGCCGGTTCCGTTGACGCTTGCACGCCACATGCACGAAAAGGGCGAATAGTGGCGAGAGATCGCCGAGCGCCACAATTTGATCCAGCCTGATCTGGGTAAGCTGGTCGGCTGGGGGGATTCAATCTTCCATACCGAAACGGTCATCATCTCAGATACAAATAAAATCTACCGATTCGGATTTACGGAAAGGGCCGATTCTAAAGCTTCGTTGTTCAGGGCGCTGGATAGCTTGAACAAGCAACGAGTGCGTAACACGAAGATGTACGGACAACGTTAAAGCCGTGCGTTGATCCATTCCCACACACTCTTGCTAAGCCAACCTTGGTGCTCACCTTCGTTGATCTTAGTTGTAGTGGTCTAATGAAACCGGACACCCATTTAGGCGAGAATGCTCGCCAGATCGAGGTGTCAGATGACCAAACAACGCCGTGTCTTTTCCGCTGAATTCAAACGCGAGGCTGCCGACCTCGTGCTCAAGCAAAACTACAGCTACATCGAAGCCAGCCGTTCACTCGGCGTCGGCGAGTCGGCCCTGCGCCGCTGGGTTGATCAGGTTCAGCAGGAGCGCCAAGGCGTCACTCCACAGAGCAAAGCGCTGACTCCGGAACAGCAGAAAATCCAGGAGCTGGAAGCCCGGATTGCCCGCCTTGAACGGGAAAAATCGATATTAAAAAAGGCTACCGCGCTCTTGATGTCGGAAGATCACGAGCGTACGCGCTGATCAATCAGCTGAGCGTCCATGAGCCGATTGATTGGCTGTGCAAGGTGTTTGATGTCACTCGCTCGTGTTACTACGCCCAGCGCCTTAGGCGCCGAACACCTGATGTCGAACGGCTTCGATTGCGCAGCCGGGTGAGCGAGCTGTTCTCGCAAAGTCGCAGTGCTTCGGGCAGCCGCAGCATCCTGTCGCTGATGCGTGACGACGGTGAGCAGCTCGGTCGATTCAAAGTGCGCAGCCTGATGCGCGAGCTTGATTTAGTAAGCAAACAGCCCGGATCACATGCCTATAAACGAGCGACAGTTGAACGGTTGGATATCCCGAACATCTTGAATCGGGAGTTCGATGTTCCGGCACCCAACCAAGTGTGGTGCGGCGACATCACCTACATTTGGGCGCAAGGAAAGTGGCATTACCTGGCTGTCGTGCTGGATCTTTGCACACGCCGGATCGTGGGCTGGGCGTTGTCGGAAAAGCCGGACGCTGAGCTGGTGATCAAGGCGCTGGATATGGCTTATGAGCAGCGTGGCAGGCCTTCGGATCTGCTATTCCACTCGGACCAGGGATCGCAATATGCAAGCCGACTCTTTCGCCAGCGGCTGTGGCGTTATCGCATGCGCCAGAGCATGAGCCGGCGGGGAAATTGCTGGGACAACGCGCCGATGGAGCGCGTGTTCCGCAGCTTGAAAACAGAATGGATACCGCCCACGGGCTACAGAACGACTCAAGAAGCCCAGCGTGTTGCCGCTGACCGAAAACTGACCCAGTAAAGGCTGTTCTGCCGACTGAAAACTGACCCAGGTGTTCAACTGCTTCTGCTCACTTTTCGAGCAGGAGAACACAGGGTGATCAGCATGGAAATGTTGGGAAAAATCCGGCGGATGTACTTCCGCGACAAGCTCTCGCTGCATCAGATAGCCAAGCGTACCGGACTGTCGAGAAACACCATTCGAAAATGGGTCAGAGCACCCGAAGCCACCCAGCCGGCGTACCAACGGTGCGCAACCTTCAACAAACTCAGTCCATTTCACGAGACGCTGGAGCTGGCGCTCAAGGCCGATTCGTTTCGGGCAAAGCACAACCGCAGGAGTGCCAAAGCACTCTTCGAACAGATCAAGGCCGAGGGCTACGACGGCGGCTACAGCCAGCTCACCGCCTTCATCCGTGCGTGGCGCGGCGAGCAAGGCAAGTCTTTACGGGCCTTTGTGCCGCTGACCTTTGCACTCGGGGAGGCCTTTCAATTCGACTGGAGCGAAGAAGGTCTGCTGATCGGCGGCCTGTTCCGACGCATCCAGGTCTCCCATATGAAGCTGTGCGCCAGTCGCGCATTTTGGTTGGTTGCGTATCCCAGCCAAGGCCACGAGATGTTGTTCGACGCCCATACCCGCTCGTTTGGCGCGTTAGGTGGGGTGCCGCGTCGCGGCATCTACGACAATATGAAAACGGCTGTCGACAAGGTCAACAAAGGCAAAGGCCGCACAGTCAATGCCCGGTTTGCCGTCATGTGTGCCCACTACCTATTCGATCCGGACTTCTGCAACGTGGCCTCCGGCTGGGAAAAAGGCATCGTTGAAAAGAACGTTCAAGACAGCCGACGGCGCATCTGGCTCGATGCTCAAAACTGCATGTTCCATACCTTCGAGGAATTGAATGCCTGGCTCGGCCAACGCTGCCGTGCGCTCTGGGACGAACTGGTGCACCCGCAGTACAACGGGCTGACAGTGGCGGACGTCCTGGAGCTGGAACGCGCCGAATTGATGCCGATGCCGACTGCCTTTGATGGCTACGTCGAGCGCACCGTACGGGTCTCCAGCACCTGCCTGATCAGCGTGGCGCGAAATCGCTACTCGATGCCGTGTGAGCGGGTCGGTCAGTGGGTCAGCAGCCGTTTGTATCCCACACGGGTGGTGGTCATCGCCGATGAAACGATGATTGCCAGTCACGAGCGCCTGTTTGATCGAGATCAGGTCAGTTTTGACTGGCAGCATTACATCCCGCTCATCGAACGCAAGCCCGGTGCGCTGCGCAATGGCGCTCCGTTTGCCGATCTGCCGAAGCCGTTGCAACTGCTAAAACGCGGTCTGAGGCGGCACACCAATGGTGATCGAGTCGTGACTCAAGTACTGGCGGCTGTTCCCATCGCCGGGCTCGACGCCGTATTGGTGGCTGTGGAGTTGGTACTTGAATCCGGCAGCTTGAGTGCTGACCACATCCTGAATGTCCTGGCTCGACTGACATCGACAGCAGCCCCTCCGTCCGCCGAAACCAGCCTTCAACTCAAGATAGCGCCTGTCGCCAATACGGCACGCTACGACCGGCTCCGTACCACCGATGAGGAGACTCGCAATGCGTGATCTTATGGCGGAACTCAAAGAACTGCGTCTGCATGGCATGGCCAGCGCCTGGGAGGAACTAGCCTCGCAAGGAGAAGCTTCGACGGCATCCTCGAAATGGCTGCTCGAACATCTGCTTCAACAAGAACATGCAGATCGAGCAGTGCGCTCAGTGAATCATCAGATGAACATGGCCAAACTGCCCATGCATCGTGATTTGGCCGGCTTCGACTTCAGCGCTTCCAGCGCAGATGCCCGCCTGATCAGGGATCTGTCCAACCTGGAGTTCACCGATACCGCGCAGAATGTCGTGTTCATCGGCGGGCCTGGAACAGGCAAAACACACCTCGCCACCGCCTTGGCCGTTTCCGGGATCACGACGCATCACAAACGCGTGCGCTTCTACTCCACGGTGGATCTGGTCAATCTGCTGGAGCGCGAAAAGTACGACGGCAAGACGGGCCGCATCGCTCAAGGGCTGCTACGAACAGACCTGGTGATACTCGATGAACTGGGGTATTTGCCCTTCAGCCAGAGCGGTGGTGCCCTGTTATTTCATTTGCTGTCCAAGCTGTACGAGCACACCAGCGTGGTGATCACCACCAACCTCAGCTTCTCGGAATGGTCGAGCGTGTTTGGTGACGCCAAGATTACAACGGCGTTGCTGGATCGGCTGACACACCACTGCCACATCGTCGAAACGGGCAACGAGTCCTACCGCCTGCAACACAGCAGCTTGGTCGCCCAGACCAAGATCAAATCACGTGAACGAAAGCGCAAAGACAATGATGGTGCCGAGGACGATGAGCTGTTTTGATCCGCACCGAAAATACCCTGCCGCATGCCCACATGCGGTGGGGCTTTAATGCCTCTTCCACCGGGACACGACTGCTAAGCTTATCCACAATTGCTGATGCCAAATCAGCAATCCGCCCTGGGTCAATTTTCAATCGGCAGGGTGGGTCAGTTTTCAATCAGCGCCGACAATGGGTATGCCCATGCAGCCACAGCGCCGGCTGCCATTCCCTGATCCGTTCTTCCAGGTCTGAAACGAAACTGGCGTTGATCGGCGAGCCGGCAAATTGAGGGCTGATGCTCGACCGGGTCGGGGCGAAGTGGGAAATTACCACGGTCGGAGTGGTGCTGTCCCGGCGGAAGCAGTCGTCCAGCCAGGCGACGGTTTGCAGGAAAATCAGCTGGGACAGCGCCGGGGTAAACAGGTCGGGAAAGTCCGGCGAAACCCGAATGTGAGTGAAGTCGCGCATCAGCTGTTTCGCCAGATCAACCCCTCGCGCCCGCTCCTGAGGATCATCGAACAACCGATAGTCCGACCACAGGGTGCAGCCCAGAAAACGCACGCCATCCTGCCTATGCTCCGAGCGCTCCAGAACCCGAATCCCGGTGCCCTGCGCCAGGCTGTTCAGCTGTTCATAGGTCGAGGCCAGATCGCTCCCATAAAACTCATGATTGCCCGTCACATACAGGATCGGGGCAGGGCAGGCCCGGGCCCATTCGATGGCCCTGGCCGGCCGGGCGATGTCGCCGGCAAGCACGACGATATCGGCCTGAACGTCGGGGAAAGGCATCAAATTGACGGACAAGTGGAGGTCGGACAGCAAGGCAATGCGCACGGCTCAATTCCTTGTGTGTGGAGTGCTGGAAAGTCGATGCCCAACTGTATCTCGCAAAACCTCACAGGTCTGCATTCATCAAGCCCGCGAAGCCTAAGCTAATTCCAAAAAGATATTTATTTAACTTTTTTAAGATCGATTAGCTTTATGCGTTCTTGAGAGCGCTGCGTTCAAAACCTGGCGCTTGGCCGATTTCCTACCCTGGGCCGGGAGCTCCTGTGACCATCATTCAAACCGCTTTGTCGACTGACCGGATCGAGTCTTCGCAAAGTTTCCCGTCACGATCCGACGACCCCGTCAATGACAGCGATGTCGTGCTCGAACTGCGCGACATCACCAAGGCCTACGTGCGCAAAGGTGAGGCCGCAGCGCCCGCGGTCAGTAACGTCAGCCTGAAAGTGCGTCGCGGTGAAGTGCTGTGCCTGATGGGGACGTCCGGCAGCGGCAAGTCGACGTTGCTGCGCCATATCAACCGCTTGATCGAGCCTACCAGCGGTGAAGTGTTGATCGACGGACAAGCCATCAGCGGCTTGAGCAACCAGGCCCTGCGCTCGCTCAGGTCGCGGCGTATCGGCATGGTCTTCCAGCATTTCGGTCTGCTGCCGCATCGCACGATTCTGGACAACGTCGCACTGCCCCTTGAACTGCGCGGTGAACCCGAGCCCGTTCGCCACGCGGCCGCCGCCGAGCAATTGCAGGCAGTCGGCCTGGACGGCTGGGGCGATCACTATCCCCATGAATTGTCGGGCGGCATGCAGCAGCGCGTGGGATTCGCCCGCGCGCTGGTAACCAAACCCGACATTCTGTTGATGGATGAGCCGTTCAGCGCGCTGGACCCGACCATTCGCCGCGATCTGCAAACTCACTTCCTTAACCTGGCGCGTGAACGTGGAATCAGCACCTTGCTGGTGACCCACGACCCGGTGGAAGCCATCCGCTTGGCTGACCGCATTGCGGTATTGCGTCAAGGGCGGCTGGTGCAGTTGGGCACGCCTGATCAATTGCTCGAACAGCCCGCCGATGCCGAAGTCGCCGATTTTTTCCGCGATTGCAGGCCCGCGTCAGCACCACTGCAAAGCACTGACACCGTTCGCACCCAAGCGCCGCAACGCCAGCCTCGCGAGCAATCCGCCAGCCGCAACCTGTCCCGCTGGCAATCGCTCTTGCTGGGGCCGGCAGCCCTGGCGGCGCAAGGCAAGGGCGGGGCGTTCTGGCTGACCTTCGCCGCCGAACTCGCCGCGCTGGCAATCCTGGGTCAAGGCATTGTCAGCGCGTCATGGCTGGCTGTGCTCGCCGCCGTGGTCGTGTTCGCCGCCAGCCGCTACACCGTGCTCTCGCTGACCCGCCATCCCGTGCGGCACGAAGCGACAGGTTGGGGTTTGCCTCTGTCGCTGCTGCTGGTCAGCCAGGCCTTGGTGATCTGGCGTGTCATCACCCCGGACACCACCCACGCGCTGCTGCAATTTCCTGAAAACCGCCAATTGCTATTGCTGGCAGCGGACAGCATCGACCAATTCATCGGCTGGTCCCAGGTGACTTTCGAAGGCGCCTTCGTCGGCGTGATCGTGGCCGTGCGCACGGTCATCGAAGGCATCGAAAACCTGCTCGGCTGGCTGCCCTGGCCGGTGTCGGCGCTGGCGGTGGTGTTCCTCGCCTGGCGTTCGGCAGGCCTGGCATTGGCGCTGACCAGCGGCGCGGCCTTGTTGTACATCGGCCTGTTCGGCTTCTGGGAACGCACCATCGCCACCCTGGCGCTGGTCGGCTCTTCGGTGCTGATCGCCCTGGTCATCGGCGTGCCCACCGGCATCCTCCTGGCCAAGCGGCCACTGGTACGCCGGGTGATCACGCCGTTGCTGGATGTCATGCAGACGCTGCCGACCTTCGTTTACCTGATTCCGGCCGTGGCGTTCTTCTCGGTCGGCAAGACCCCGGCGGTGATCGCCACGGTGATCTTTGCCCTGGCGCCGATGATCCGCCTGACTTCGCTGGGCATTCAGGAAGTGCCCAAGGACGCCGTCGAAGCAGCCGTCGCCCACGGTGCCAGCCCCTGGCAAACGCTGATCAAGGTGCAGCTGCCATTGGCCCGTCGCTCGCTGTTACTGGGGATCAATCAGACCATCGTCATGAGCCTGTCGATGGTGGTGGTGGCCGCGTTGATCGGCGCCGGCGGCCTGGGTTACGACGTGATGACGGCGCTGCGCAACATCAAGGGCGGCGAAGGCATGCTCGCCGGCGTGGCGATCGTGCTCTGCGCGCTGATACCGGACCGAATCATTCAATCGAGCTTGCGCAAGCAAGATCACCTGCACAATCAACAGTGAGAATCCATTGTGAAGAAAAACTTTACTCGTACGCTTGGCGCGGCTGCGCTGCTGACCTCCCTGATTCTCCCGGCTGCCGTGATGGCCAAGGAAAAGATCGTCATTGGTGAGCAGAACTGGACCGGCGCCATCGCCATCCAGCACATCCTCGGTGAAGTGATCAAAACCCGCCTCGATGGCGATGTCTCGTACCTGGCCGGCGATGTGCCGGTGCTGTTCAGTGCCGCCTCCAAAGGCGATGGCTCGGTCGACGTGCTGACCGACATCTGGCTGCCGAACCAGTCGGCGGCCTGGGCCAAATACGTCACCGCCGGCACCAAGTCCCTGGTGCCGAACGCCCACCCCTATGCCGGTGAGCAGGGTTTCTACATTCCGGGTTACTTGCAGGACAAATACGGGGTCAAGTCCATCTATGACCTGAAAAAACCGGAAGTGGCCAAGCTCTTTGAACCACTGGGCGGCGGCAAGGCGCAGTTGCTGGTGGGGCCGGCGGGCTGGGAGTCGACCTACATCGGCGAGATCAAGGCCAAGGATTATGGCTTCGCCGATAAATTCGAATCGGTGTCCACCGAAGCCTCGGTGACTTACGCCAAACTGGCCGCGGCCTACAAAGCCCAGCGTGGCGTGGTGTTCTATGCCTACACCCCGGACTGGATCTTCTCCGCCTATGACCTGCGTCGCCTGGAAGAACCGGCGTTCGACGGCTATGCCCAGGACAACAAGAAAGACGACCCGCTGTACAAGGCCGACGGCTGCTGGAAATTCATCAGCCCGACGGTCGACCCGGACTGGCTGAACAAGAGCCAGATCACTTGCGCCTTCCCGGATGCCAAAGTCCATGTATTGGCCTCCACAGCCTTGCAGAAGCGCGCACCGAAAATCGCCGAGTTCCTGCAGAACTTCGCCATCGCCCCGGCACAGCTCAATGACCTGATCCTGAAGATCGAAAAGGAAAAACAACCGGCTGACGTCGCCGCCAAGGCCTGGGTCCAGGCGAACGGCGCAACCGTTGATCAATGGCTGAACGCATCGGCGCCGAAAGTGAGTGCCGCGCAATGAGTGATCGCCCTTTGCGTTTGCTCGATGGCGGCATGGGGCGCGAACTTCAGCGCATCGGCGCGCCGTTCCGCCAGCCTGAATGGTCGGCGCTGGCGCTGATCGAAGCGCCGGAATTTGTGCTGCGGGCGCACCAGGCGTTTGTCGATGCCGGCGCGCGGATCATCACGACCAACAGCTATGCGGTGGTGCCTTTTCATATCGGTGACGAGCGCTTTGCCGAGCAAGGTCGAGCGTTGGCCGAACGGGCAGGGCGCCTGGCCCGAGAGGCGGCGGATACCAGTAGCGAGCCGGTGACGGTGGCCGGTTCGCTGCCGCCGGCGCTGGCGTCCTATCGACCGGATCTGTTTGATCACCCGCGTTCGGTGGCGATCCATCGCGAGCTGATTGCCGGGTTGCAGGCGCACGTTGATGTCTGGCTGGCGGAGACTCAAAGCTCAATCGCTGAAGTGCGCGCGGTGGTGGAGGCGCTCGATCTCGATATAGAAACCAAGCCGCTGTGGGTGTCCTTCACGCTGCTGGATGAAGCGGGCGAACCGCCGCGATTGCGTTCCACCGAACCGGTCGCCGAGGCGGTGCGCGTGGCGGTCGGGTTGGGGGCTTCGGCGGTGCTGTTCAATTGCAGCCAGCCGGAGGTGATGGCGGCGGCATTGGCAGAGGCTCGCGAAGCTATCCAGGGCCAGGCTGTTGAACTGGGTGTTTATGCCAACGCTTTCCCGCCGGTCAATGCCGAGGCCGAGGCCAACAGTACCTTGCTGGAAATCCGTCGCGACCTGGGGCCGGAGGCCTACCTGCACTGGTCCAGATTGTGGGTCGCCGCAGGGGCCAGTATTGTCGGTGGATGCTGCGGCATTGGGCCGGAACACATCGCGCAGTTGCACTCGCATCTGTTGCCACAACCAGAGGAAGTCAGCGCATGACCGCTGTTGAACACGAGCAGGCGACCTTCGGCGCCGGCTGTTTTTGGGGTGCCGAAGCGTCCTTCAGGGCCTTGCCGGGTGTGAAGGACACACGGGTCGGCTTTGCCCGGTCGGCCACTGGCGAGGCGATTTCGATCGAAGTGGTGCAGGTTGATTTCGATGCACGGGTTATTCCTTACAGCCGCCTGATCGAGCATTTCTGGACGCTGCATGATCCGACCTCGGTCGACCGCCAGGGCGCGGATGTCGGGGTGAAGTATCGTTCGGCGTTGTTCTTTGGCTCTGAGGAACAGGCGCAAACGGCGACGGTCGCCAGGCAGGCGCTGGAGGATTCGGGGCGGTTGAATAAACCGGTCGCCACGGTGATTGTGCCGCTGGGTGAGTTCGAGCTGGCGGATGAAGAGCACCAGCGGTATCTGGAGAAGCATGGGGGGAGTAGCTGTTCGATTTGATGCACAGAGGGCGATGGCCCAGCACAAATTCCCTGTGGGAGCAAGCTTTGCTCCCACAGGGAATTGGGTCTATTGGCCAGAATCAGGTCGGTTGGGAGCGCACCAGTATCGATTCGTCGATTTGATCGATGGAGGTAACACCGGTCAACGTCATCGCCACCCGCATCTCCCTGGCAAAGATATCCAGCATATTCTCCACCCCACGCTGCCCATCGGCCGCCAGCGCATAGGCCATCGACCGCCCCAGCAAAACCCCTTTGGCCCCCAGCGCCAGCATGCGCACCACGTCCAGTCCCGAGCGAATACCCGAATCCACCAGTACACTCAGATCGTTGCCAATCGCCTGCATGATCGGCGGCAATGCCTTGGCCGTTGAGAGCACGCCATCGAGCTGCCGCCCGCCGTGGTTCGACACCACAATCCCGTCCGCGCCAAAACTCACCGCATCCCGCGCATCCTGCGGATCAAGAATGCCCTTGATAATCATCGGCCCCTTCCAGAACTCACGAATCCACTCCAGATCGCTCCAGCTGATCGAAGGGTCGAAATTGTTGGCCAGCCAGCCCATGTAATCCTCGAGTGTCACGGCCTTGCCCATGTACTTGGAGATATTGCCCAGATCGTGGGGCTTTCCCATCAGCCCGACATTGAACGCCCAGTCCGGTCGGGTCATGGCCTGCAGAATGCGCCGCGACGAGGCGAACGGCCCGGACATCCCCGAGTGAGCATCCCTATAGCGAGCGCCGGGCGTGGGCATGTCCACCGTAAACACCAGATTGCGCACCCCCGCAGCCTGCGCCCGCTCCAGCGCATTGCGCATTGCGCATTGCGCATGAAACCGCGATCCTTCAACACATAGAGTTGAAACCAGATCGGCTGTTGTGCGCTGGCCACGACTTCCTCGATCGAACACACCGACACCGTCGACAGGCACAACGGAATGCCCTTGTTCTGCGCCGCCTTCACCGCCTGCACTTCACCCCGGCGGGCGAACATCCCGGTCAGCCCCACCGGCGCCAGCACGATGGGCATTGACTGAGGCTGATCGAAGAGGGTGGTTTCCAGGCTCAGGCTCTCGACATTCTTGAGGATGCGCTGGCGCAGGCTGACATGGCTCAAATCGGCGCTGTTGGCCCTCAGCGTATGTTCTGCATAGGCGCCTCCGTCGATGTAGTCGAACAAAAAACGGGGGAGCTTGCGACGTGCCGCTTCGCGGTAGTCCGATGCAGAAGAGATGATCATGGAGTGCGGGGCCTTGGTCTGATGAGTGAGGGCTATGTTCGTCGAATCGTGGGGTCAGGTTAACGTATGGGCGTCGAACCTGAATATCGTTGTTCACACGACCAATCGAGCAATACACGCCATCGACGCTAACGTGCTTAACGATTGAATTCACGCTCCCTCCTTGAATTCAAGCGAGTCGTGGAAGGGAAGCAACTTTGCGAATACTGGCTATCATGATTTCTACAGGCCACTACGGTACCGTAATCGCCCGGTGTCCTATCAAACGCCGCGTCCAGCTTTCCGGCTACTTATTTTCTCGTGTACGGGAATTGAGCCATGGCCGAAAGCGATGCAGCGCCTGTCGACACGCTAATACGAGATCGAAAAAAACGTCTGTGGAAATTGGGTTTCCATTGCTTCAGGGCGGCCGAGAAAATCGATGAGAGTCTTGATCCCGGATCACTCGATGACGCACTGAACAAGGTATTCGATGCCGATACTTCTACCGTCGATCTTGTTTATGCAACGCTGGAGTTCCAGATGTACACCCGCTGGTCTCCTCAGCTGGGTGTCATCGTCAGCGGCCAATTGACAGCCAGCAATGCCAGCGTGCGCGGCTATCTCGATGCAGAGCTGAAAAATGCAACCGATGCAATTCCTTCGGGTGTTTGGGGGGACGTGTGGGAGCGTTGCCTGGAAGTATGGGAAGGCTCACGGGATAACCAGGTCTATCGATGCCCGGTTCTCATCGAGTTGCTCAAAGGCGTTGCGGAAAAACCCTCGGAGCATACCGATCTCGATTCTTGTGCCGTAGGCCGAGCCAATGTCTGGTGGTTTACCCCTGAGGACAAGGACCAGTATTTCAGCGCTCAAGACGTTTCGGGTTGGTTCAAAATAGACTCGACGGACCCGGCATTCGTCAGCGATGCCCCCAGTGATAAACAACCTTACCTGGCGCCCGTGGGCATCGACACCCCGCAATGGCTTCATAAACGACGCATTTTTGCAATTGGCCGGGTTGCACCCAAGCTCCCGAATAAACCCTATGGTGGCGCTGTTGTTCCATGGCAAGCCGTTGAGCTTCGCCCGAAGATACTGGGTGGCGACCGCGACCTTATTGCCAACGATGAGCGATGGGCGGGTGTTTTTCGCATCATTCGTGCGGTTTCAGAAGCGGAGAGTCTGGGCTACTTCGACGTTGTGCAGGCGTACGATGATGCCAACCTGTCGATTCCGTTGTTCCATTATGCGGTTCAGCAAAAAGCCAAGGCCGACGAAAACACGCAACTGGGTGGGGTTTCGGTTTGGCTCAATACCGATCAAAACCGTCCGCTCAAGGCTCGACATTCGTTTGCCGAACTTGGGTTGAGGGCACCGGATAAGTGCAAATGGCAGGACGACCTGTCGACAGGTGGGGGTTACGAAACAGGCTCGGGGGAGAACATCTGTTCGGCGTCCAGCGTCACTGCACCGTTACTTGCGATCACTCAAGAACTGACATATGAGGAGAGCCTTAAGTTTCACCGTCGGCCACACATGATGTATCGCTATGCAATGCACCTGCGGACGCTCGCTGCGACTCGCCGGGCCCTATGGCAATACGCAGTGCATCTACTGCGGCAGATTGTCTGGTTGCGCATCCCGGGCAACCCCGGTGTACCGACTGCCTGGGCAAACCGTTCACTGGGTCAGGTGATCCAGAGTGAACGCGTATTGGCGTTGATACTGCGTATAGCGGTTAAAAATCCTGGTTTTGTTGCAACCAACTTCAAAAAGACCCCCCGTGAAGTTTTTGTTGCCAGCTCCGCGATGTTTGGCAAAGAAAAGCGGGATGCCTTGCTGTGCTGGATGACGGCGGCCTGGGAAACTTCCAAGCAGGATCAAGCGGCATTCGAAGTTGAAATGGCGGAACTGTTGACCGGAAAGCACGATTATCTGGAAAACGCAAAGGCAGTCAAAATACCTGTCCGGGCAGCGGTGGATGTTGGGACACTCAACGGTGTCGCCACGTGGCCACAAGCCAATATCCGCCATCACTTGAATAGTGCAGAAATTAAAACGGGTTTGGGCGTTCTTGAGATTGTCCCCGGATCGTCGCCTTTCATCGAAAAGGTGAAGGGGAAAAGAGTTTTCAAGGACTCGTTGGAGCCGTGGTGGAAGCCGGCGGAAAATCCCCCGTCTCCGGCTCCACGACTTGACAATCGCCACCCCGCGCCCGCTCACGCACCTGCCTATTACACCCCGCAGCTTTTGCGTCAGGCCGCCGAGCGTATAGGTATTGCCCCTGATTTGTTCACGGGCGGATGGAAGAGCGTTCCGGCTACTTTGATCGAGGCTCAAATTGCCCGTGAAGTTCAGGCGGCGGCTTACTGCGGTTACGCCTATGACGCGGATAACGTGGTCGTTCCGACCGGGCATGCGCACCCTTTACGCTCACATTACGTGTTCAATCAGCGCTGGGCTCGTTTGCAACTCTATGAATTTGATCAACACCAGCGTCGTAGCGCTTTGCTGTGTACCAGCGCGACGAAACTTACCGGAGCAGGCATCGTCTGGAAGCTGGACGAGCAAGCGGGTGTCACGATCAATGCGTTCGATGGGCGCGACAGTCGTTCGAGGGGGCCCATTGCTGTCGGTAAGTTCAACGCCAATACAGGCAAGGTCGTTTCTGAAGGGGACATTCTGGACACTGGGATTGCCGGCACCTTTTCTGTTCCAGCGGACGCTTTGGCCCTGCAAGCCTTCGAGATCTTCAAAGTGGCGGTACGGGATCCGGATACCCGGGTTTTGCCCAAGGTTGACAGCTTCTCCATAACGATTGCAAAGGAGGGGATTCATGTTCGATTTGCCTGGCTGAAACAGACATTGGTTTATGAGGATAAGGCGGCTCCCCCAGGGGACCTGGGGCTTTTTCTACAGTTTCTGTCATGGCGTTTGCGGGACATTGTTTTGCCCAACGCTGCTGGTGATTTTTTAGCTGCCACAGGGTTTGAGTTCAGCCAGCATGCAGATAAGGATCGCTTTTTCAGTTTCAAGGTAAAATCGGCGCTGGATCCCTGGGCGTTAGCCCTTGCTCCACGTCTATGGAAACCAAAGCAGGCGTCGACGTCGACAACTTCCTCGAAGGAAATGGCGGCGGCGCTGCTCACCTGGCCGAGCCTGCACCGTTGGCGCGCGATGTTGCGAAGTTCCGAGCTCGCTCGGCGTGCCATGTGGGATCTCTGGCGAGTGTCGCTAAGGCAGGTATTGGTTACACCGGTGATGGGGCTGGGTTTTGACGGCAAGCCTCAACTTTTTGATCTTTTTCAGAGCGGCTTCGCACTCAAGGCCATTGCACTCTGGGCGCATGTTGATGCGTCATCTCTGAAGAAATCATTGGGGTCGGCGGGATTCAAGCAAGCCATCAAAAATTGGTTGCTGACGGATGTACGGCTAAAAAATTTCAGCGGTTGGGGTATCGATAAAGAAGTTGTCGTGCTCGACTTCCTGATTGTTCAGCTAGCCGATCCACAGCTTAAAACCTGGCTGAAAGCTATCCGCCCCGACAACACCGAGGTTCGCCAGTATCGGGCCGATCTTGAATCCGTGTTTTATCTGAAGGAGTTAGAAGGAACGCAGTGGCCTGGCGCAAAATCCGTAGCGTCGGCAACCACCGGTTTTATCATCGCTGCGCCAGCGAACCGGCCATTCGGTATTGCGTTGCTGACAGAGCCCGCAACCGCCCACCCATTGGTACAGACTGGAGCCCGCGGGGGCTCCAGCCACTGGGTCACCGGCATCGCGCCGATCATCGAGCCAGGTACGCCACAGCAAAATCTGCAAGGTGCCGCATTGAGGTTCGCGACCCCGGTGGAGGTGACGATCAAGGCAGGGACCGCCATCGAGTCCGTGGATCTGGTGGGGCCAAGTGCCGATAACACTGAGCTGAATGTTCAACTGTCGGCTGGTGAGATAACGTCAAGTTTCATGTTGGAAGCCGATGTAGGCAGCTGGCTCGGTCCCCTGGGTGATGACGTCAAAATCATCCTGGTTGCCGCCGCTGAGGTAGGCGATCAATCCGTCGACCTCAAGCTTGGTTTACGCATCGAAATACCCTGGCTTCGCCGGCCAATTGAATATCCGCTGACCACACTTTTATCGATCAACGACATCAAGTTTGACCGTAGAAACCGTGCCGTGGAATGGAGTTTCGGTGCGGCCATGCAGCAGCTGATTGAAGGGGCGCTCCCGTTCAGGGCGAAGTTGTCCGATAGCGAGTGTTCATTGCGCCTGGGTATTGATCACAACCTCGCTCCCTTTGCTACGTTAGACGCTTCGTTCAAGACCCTCCAAATACAACTGGGCTCTCCTATTGCCGCGCTCGGGCTCAGCCCCGTTGCCGTCAACGAGCAATTCTCGATAAACGCAGACCTCACAAGCGATTCGACTTCTGTTGCATTGAAAGCGCCTTCCAGTTTATCTGTCACTCTTAGAATGGAACTTGCAGCCATTGTAGGCGGTGTAACCCGCGTAGTGCCGACTCGGAGCTTTTATCAATCGCTTGCACCGATCGTGATTGAGTTGGGGACGCTGGATATTTCAAAAGCCAAAGCCAAAGCAAAGGCAGTGCGACTGCCGATAACCCTGGGGGCGGAAGGGCCGCGGATCCCGGCGTGGCTATTCGCCTCGAAAGTGAGTCCTGGGACAAGCGCCCAGGCGTTCACGCTACTTGACGTCAGCGACCAATGGTTTGCAGGTACAGCCGCTCAATTGAAGGCTGCATTGAAAGAGGTATCGAAGACCATAACGCCAGCAAGCCTGAATCTGGAACTGCTGCTTGATGTCCATTTTGAGGGGCAAGGCTGGGGAGGGATCAACGCCGGCTGCACGCTCACGGCTTCATGCGATATCGATGGTCAGGGTTACCTGAAACTGGCTGCCAATGCCTTTTCCTGTAACGCCTCTGCTCTCAATCTCGATTTCACCGTACCGGAGACAGCGCGTGAGCCAAAATTTGGCGAGGTGGCAAAGTTAAAACTTCCGGAGATCTTGCACGCCAAACTCGACTTGTCAGGGCAAGGAGACACCCTTGCATTCAACCTGAGCACGCAACCGATTGAAATCACCATTCCCGCGTCGGGGGGCTACACCTTCGATGTCAAGACGTTTGGTCTGGGTTCGGCGGGGGCGACGTTGGAAGCGACGGTCAGAAGCGGCAATATCAAACTGAACAATCTACCAACGCTCAGCGATTCGCTGAGTGTCCACAAGGCTTCAGGGGAAGTAGGGCATCTACGGGTCGAACGCGGTCGTCTGGTCAGCGCCTCAATCAGCGCCGATGCGCGACTGAAGTTTTTTGACGATGCCGAGGGCACATTGACGCTGTCCTTCTTCCAGCAACAAACGCAGCAGGGCGTTGAGTTGGGGGCAATGGCCGATTTCAAAATTGCCATGGGGCGTACCTTTCATGTTCAGGCACTGTGCCTGGAAGTGCAGGTCGACAGCATCAACCTTTCTCTGAAGTATCTCCAATCCAGCTGGACCGCTACGGGCGGTATGACGGGGAGCCTGGCGTTCGATGCAAACGGATTGCTCAGTGGAAGACTGGCTGAGTACAGCGATCTGTTCGATGGCACCCGGGCCCACTTCGAGAATCTGGATCTGGCCAAACTCGGCAGTGCCAATCTGAAGGTCTGGTTCACCCCCCGCACCTTTGACCTGGCAGGTATCTTCCAGGTCACCCTGCGAGGTATGGAAATACACAAACTGGGTGACTTGTCGCTCAAGTCGGTCGGCTTGCTCGGCGACATTGCCTTCAAGGTGGAAATGCCAAGCCTCAATTGCGGCTTGACCATGGGGGACATCCGGCTCTGGCAACCGGACATCGACGCCATTGTGCCTAGCATCAAATTGATGTCGTTGGGCGTCGATATCGGGCTGGCTTCAGGATTTCAGTTCAAAGGCAGTCTGACTGAGTTTGATGATGATCAGGAGTATGGTTTTGGCGGTGTAGCCAGTCTTGAGTCCGAAGCATTTCCCGGAACTCGGGTCATGGTAAAGCTGACCCGTGTACTGGACCCGGACAAAAAACAGGGGCCCAAACCGTCTTTCGTCGTCTATGCCGATACCGACCGGACCGACTCCCTGGGCTACGGATTCTTTCTGCGCAAACTTGGCGTGGGTGCCGCAGGGAATCAGGCCCTGAAGCATTTTTCAACCAGTGAAAAACGCGCAACACCCATGGCGCAAAGGGTGGAATCAGCACTTAGGGAGGGCATTCCCGATCCGGGTTCGCCGGCGTCCTGGGTGGCTGACTATCCACCGGGTGACGATGCCTACTATTCACTGGTAGGGCTGGCACAGGTGACGTTTGGTCTGCTTGACCGCAAGACAGACCACCCCTTCGTCACCACACTGGTGTTATCGATCGACGATCGGCTCGACATCATTGCGGGAATCAGCGGTTGGTTCCTTGTGTCACCGGATGACGCATTGCTCGACGAGTTTGTGTCGGCACCTGCTGTGCGTGGTGCGATCGGATTGTCCCCGCGCGAGCAGGTTCTGTATGGTCGATTCCTGACCTTGCCCAACTCAAAATTCGGCCCCAGTGTCGAAAAAAGCATCGTTGCGAAAATGTTGCACATGGCGTTGGACAGTTCCCGGCAATCGGTAGCGTTCTATTGTGATCCTCGCGGTACGTTGCTCGAGATTGGCTATCCACGACAAGCCCGCTACTCAATAGATTTGGGCGTGGCGAAAGGCGTTGCCGAATCGGGTTTTCGCATTGGCTATTACCGCGGTACCCATGTTGTCGGTCTCAACCTGGCGATTGCGGCAGAGGTCGGGATGAGCTTCTCCGGTGACCTGGGGTTTGCCAACGTAGAACTTGGCGCACGGGCCGCTTTCCAGTTGCAGGCATCGTTCGCCGGTGCATTGACGTCGTTGGGGCAAATGTATGTGCTGGCGGATGTAGCATTCAGTGCATTGCTGGAAATCTCCGCGCGTATCTACAAAAGAATTGAAGTCAGTGGTTTCTGGGGGAGTTTCACCCTCACCCTTTTCGACCTGAGCGCGTCGGTCCGGCTAACCGTTACAGCTGATGTGGCGGCGGCGATTGTTCCTGATGGTCTTGGCTTTTCAGGTACAGCTGAAGTAGCGCTGGACATCTGTGGCTACCAGTTCAGCGCACGATTGCGCATTGTCTCGAACCCGGAGCGGGTCAGTGCTGCCCGGCAACAGATCGACGCGTTGGTCCCGCCGATTTCGGACATCATAAAAGGGTCTGCCCAACCCGTTTTAGCCGCGCCGACACACATGGTTGAAGAACTTGCAGAGAAAACCGATACGCGACCCTGGTTGCGCCACTCGATCGGACTCAAGTCGGTTCAAGCGCCCGGTACTCAACAAAATACCAAGTGGTGCTACCACCTGCGTCGGGTAAATGGCCGTACACGGGTGGTTCTATATCCCGATCCGAGTCAGAAGGGTAATGGCTATCCGGTTTTACCCCAAGGTGAAACCGTCAACGTGCGCCGTCACCGCATCAAGCTCAATCCTGTCGGGAAAAACTGTTTGCAGGGCAGCGTAGGGTATTCGCCTGCATACGACACCGCGAATAGGCCGGACATCTACTTCATCGACGAGTTGAGTGCTCGGGAGGTTGTTCCCGCCAAGTATTTGCGGGGTGATGCCGGCAATGCAGGAAAAAATTTGCTGGTTGCACACCTTCTCCAGAGTTTGCAGACCAAGCCTGCGAAGGAGATCAAGGAAGTTGTCGATCCCCGCACCCGCCATCCTGTGGCCGGCGACTTTGATGATCCCGCAGTTCTTGCGGACCCGGGAAGGCGCTCGACGCGATTCCGTAAACGGCTGAGCGGGTCTGATGAAACTCAGACAACGTATGATGACTATCTCGCCAAGGCCCGTCGACCCAATACCGACGCGATAGGGGACGCAGGCAAAATCACCGATGGTGAACTGCTTGCCTCGTTGTTGCGGCTGGCGGAAAGTCCGGATGCCGAGGTGGGTAAGGAAGAGCCGTGCGACTTGGCTGGCGAACTGAACCCGTTGAGGTTTCCCGCCATGTTGGGACTGGTACTCGAATTCAGTGACATCTCCCCTACCGAGACAATGGCCGACCTGATTGCCAAACAGGGGATTGGCGCGTTTGCCAAAGAAATGTACATGTTCGACCAGAGGATTGATCTCGATGATTGGCGCGATCCTATTGGCCTGAACCAGCACTTTCTTATCGAGCCGGATTTGAGCTACTGGTTCCAGGGCCAGGGAGAAATCGGCCTGAGCTGGCAACTCACTCGCGTGAGCAACGGCCAAGAGATGCGTGATGGCCCTGAAAACCATAGCGGCATTCGGCACTTCGAGGTCCTTCGCGAGGTTCTCGAAGGAGAGTTGACCTCAGAGACGTTTACCTTCATTCCAAACTGGCTGGTGTGTGATTCGGTCGATTCAGCCGTTTGTTATTACGTGCGCCCGCAGTTTCAGTTCATTGACTGTGGCCTGCCAGTGGATCGCAGCCTGACGCTGCGTTACACCATAAGAGCCATCGGCCCGATCGGGAGCAAAAGCGGGAAAGCCGACGGGACTTTGTGCACCGAAGTGATTGATCTGGTGCGTTACCAGCCGGTCAGGGAATCACCGACTCTTCTTCAAACGCAGGCGCTGCTGCGTATGCGTTTGGAGGGCACACCGCCGCAAGCTGCACAGCTGGAGCTATGCGTTTTAATTGACTGCGAGGAACTGTCTGGACCGTCAGGTACAGACCTCTATGAAGTAGCGTTCCAGAAACGACTCAAAGTCTATCGTCGTACTGTGCCCGCCGGCAGGGTCGGCACTTACGGCGCGGGTAATGAAACCGATATCTCGCTGCAATGGCACGAAGAACTGAGCGGCAGCGGGTTACGGATTCCGCAGCCTGTCCAGTCGCGACGAATGAGTAAAACGGCACTTTCAGATGCCCAACCAATATCCTTCGACCCGATCTGGAAAACAGTTTTGGTGAAAACAAATGAAGGTAGAGCTTCAGTCGTCCTGCGGGCCATACGATCATTTTCGTCGCAAAGCGAAGATAGTTTCTGGACCGATTTACTTATCGGCGGGATGGACGCAGCGGAGTTTTACATAAGGTTGGAGGGCGGAGATGCTGACGGTGAGGTACTTGATATACCGACACCCTTTCAGCGCTGCCGGATAGCGATCACCGATCAGATTCCACCCGATGTTCCCATGGCAAAAGAGGTCGACCCGACTCAAGCAATGTTCTCTGAGGGGCGCGAAGTGGCTGCGCTAGAGCGCTTCCCGGCCAATCTCCCGATACGTTCCCGCGAGTGGGCAAGCGCTGACGACTTCAGGATCCATCCGGATATACAGTGCTTGAGTGCTGAAGATCAAAACCTGCGTGTGCGCCTGGTGGGGCTGTTGAGCCATCATGCTGACTCCGGGGCAGACAAGGACAAGCGCTTCGGGCCGCCGGTGGGTTATCGGATATGGCTGCGAGACGCCATCGAAGACCTCGATAATCCGAAGATCCCGGCTCCCTTGCAGAAAGTGAGGAGTTTTTCCATTCTGCCTGAAAAAGTGTATCGGGCATTGCCTCAGATTGTGCTGCCCAAGACGCTTCCAGGTGCCAAAGGTGGCAGCCTTGCACTGCACAGCGATTGGTACTGCCACCCCTGTGAAGCATTACGTGTTCACGCGGTGGATACCGCTCCCGACGACGCGCCCGATGAGTCGATGGCCCGTTGGTTCAACAAATGCACTTTTCATGGTGGAGGTGAGGGGGCAATACATGTCGCCATCAATACCTTCGTCAAACAGCTGAAGGCCCGCAGTTCTTTTTGGCTTGTTGAAATCTCAAGCGACGAACCCTTGTGTCCACCGCCAACGGTCGAACCTTTCGCGGATCGAGCAGCTGAATTGCTGGAGCGCTCGCCTAAGGAAAACGATGCGTTCGGTTGGCGATTGCTTGAGGGCCTAGGTTGCTGCGCCACACTCTGGGTAGAGGTGGACGACGATCGACTTCCAATCGAAAAATGGGCAGTGGGATTCGAAGAGTCGGGTGTGGCAATCATTTCGTTTGAACGCCGGCCACGCCATGAGCGCGAGTTGCACAAGGACATAACCCTCTACAGCGTGCGTGTCTTCGTCATGGATATCTTGCGTCTGTTGCGCAATGCCGCCGAACCCGGCACAGGCGTTCTGGACAGGCTGCTCCCGTCCACGGTGCTGCACAAAAAAAACTGGACAGCACTTCATTATGCTTTGGATTGGCTTAAGCCTTTACCGTCCGGGGCGACCGTTTGGCCGGACAGTTGGTTTGCGCTGGTGCGCGAAGCCGCCGAACGCAGCACAGGATTTATCGAACGTTGCCCGGCCAGGCCGATTGAAAGATTGCGCGCGCATATGTGGCATTTTGACGGAACCTATGCGGCTCAACGGGAGGAAACGGCCGTCGATGGCAGCACCGAGCATACAGATCCCCTCGGCAATTCGACGTCTGTGCTGCCTGTTATCGCCGGGCAGGTGGAGTTTGTTCACGAGCTTGAAACTGGCTATCGACGCCATCTCCAAATTGCCGTGGAGGTTATTCGTCGATACGACTTTCATGCCCCGCAGGCTACGAATCAGGGACCTAAAGACCTGGCCCTGGACAACAGACTGCATACGGTTGTCATTCCTCGAACACTTGATTTGCAGCCGGAAGTTGTAAGCATGGCGGTGGACCCCCTCGACGGCAGCGTCAATGCCTGGGTTCAAGTGCACTGCGCGCAGCGAGCGCATCTTTACAACGCGTTGGCTCGGCGTGTCGACTTTCTTGAGCAGACCATCGAGTTGAAGCGGATACAACACCCTAACTGCAAACAGTTCGCGCAACTGTTGGCGGAAAATAAATGCGAAATTGATTGGGACATGCTGCAGGCGTCGTGGGAGTCCGGATCAATCGAGAGCAAGCCGACGGCTGCCTGGATCTCCAGCATTGCCCGGCAAGATAATCCAGCCGATTACGTGCGACGGGGATACAACAGTTTTCGCTATGCGTTTTTGCCTCCAGCCTATGCCTGGTATGTCGAGGGCAATACGCAGGCCGGTGTGCGAGTGTCGGCTGACCAGCCCCGAATGGTCAACGCGGCCCTGCCGATTGAACCCATGTTCTGCAGCAAGCCAGGTGCGGGTCTTGAGTACCGAGGCCTTGCGTTCACCTGGTCGTTCGACGGTTCATTGCTTGAATTGGTTATGCCATTTGCACGAGCGCTCGATGCGTTGCCGCAGGAACTGCGTGCGTATTGGATGGCCGTGGATGAAACCCGCGACCCGACGCCGGAGATGGAGGAAGCGAGGGGAGATAAAGCGTGCGACCCGACTGCAGAGATGGGGGGCATACCAGTGCTGCAGACGCCGGATCTGATCGCCAGGTATATCGTCGAGGCACGAAACCAAGACGAAAACATGTCGGTTGACCTCATCGCGATTTCTTATGGGGATTCGCCACCTCACTTCGAGGCGCAGATGCTGGTCAGTCCCTACAGCGGGGCTAATCCGACAGCCTGTTTACATCAATTTAAAAGCGATACGAACGAAGCCCCCTGGCTTGGCAAGTTGGCATTGAAGTGTTCATTGAGCCTTGCCGCACCGGAATTGCACTGGCTCGTACGGTCCCTGCGTGGCGATATGCCGGGTTGGGTCTTGCAGGTTTATATCGAAAGAGACGGTATTCGCTATGCGATGACGGAGGCGTCATGAACACCATCACAATTGAGATCGGCGATGTGGTTGGGCGGCGCCTTTATGTAACAGACAATAAAAAAACCTCCTGCCTGCTTTTGTGTGCAATCAGGCATCGCCTGGAACTGGAGCTCGATCCGCGTACGGTCGAAGTACTTGAACTGGCGAATAAGGATCCGCAGCGGCTGCGATTGCGGGTTAAAAATGCCAAGTGTCGTGTCAGGGTGACTACGCCGGATTTTGCGTCCGACAACACCCCCGACAGGCTGAAGCCGTATGAGGAAAATTGGCCGGCCACAGCGGATGGACACGTGGTTGTCGGGAGCAACGGTGCCAATCGCTATGAAATCGAAGTAGGGGAACTGACAGTCAGTGGTCTTAAAAATGCCAAGGCTTGGGTCCTCATGGCGTTATGGCCTTCTACCCCGGAGCGCAATGCACCCTGGACCTATGTGTGGAGCGCCTTGGGACTGGCGATCCAATCGCAGCTGCGCATCGACAATGTCGCTACGATCGAAACGTTGTTGCTCCCAAAACTGGAATCTCAGGATGTTGCCTGGGCTAACGACCTCGTAGCGTTTTGGCGGCTTGACGGTCAACCAGACAACAATGCCATCGAAATGGTCGGGGAGCGTTTTTCCAGTAACAGCCCAGACGGTGATACCTGGCCGGGAACCGAAGGTAGAAAAAAACTGGCCACTTGCGCTCGTCGCTGGCGAGTGCTGGACACCAGGGCAGACGGCTTTGTCTATCGCGCATTTTACCTGTTCAAGAAAGATGCGTTTCTTGATCTCCAATTTCATAGTCTCTCACTGAATCCTTACGGTGATTGCCAGGATGTGGAACCGGGCCTGAGTCGACCGAGCGAACCGGCAATGATGGCCGAACTCTGGTCCGTGGATGAAATGCAGAAGGCGCAAGCTCGACATGTTCCCCGCGGTGCGGTTGTGACTTTGCTGCGCGATTCGGCACGCACAACCATCCGTTGGAACGAGCAGGGACGCCGGTCGGTTTTTGACGCAGCGCTCGCGCATTCTTCGTTGTCGATCGATGCGAGTAACAACAACCAGTTCCAGCGTGTCAGCGTGAGCTTGACGACTCAAAATTTCAAACC
This sequence comes from Pseudomonas sp. GL_091, assembly GCF_057837725.1. Lineage (NCBI taxonomy): Bacteria > Pseudomonadati > Pseudomonadota > Gammaproteobacteria > Pseudomonadales > Pseudomonadaceae > Pseudomonas > Pseudomonas sp. GL_091. The sequence continues at coordinate 2,263,069 of NZ_CM174451.1, forward strand.
CACGGTAAAAATGGTCAAGGTCAATTGGATACCCGGTTCCGGAGCGGGACCGGCAGTATCAGAAGTGTCGTCAACGCCCATGAAGTTCGCTGCCGTGGCGCCTTCTCTGGATGTCAGGGTCAATCATCAATCAGAGTCCGTATCGGCTCAGCCGCGATGGCTGGCAACCGCGCAAGGATGGATCGACTTGCCGGAACTGGCATCCCGTGATGATGTGCAGAAAACATCAAAACTGCTGAAGGCGACTTCGTATGCTGCACAGGTGATCAGGGGCGGCGTACCGTTAGGAGAAATCGGCGGTCCTGCCGGTTTATCGGCCTGGGCTGTGGAAGGCGGGCGCGAGCAAAACATTCATGCGGCTGTACGCTTACGGCTCATGCCGAACGAGATTGTGCTGGAACTCTCGGATGCTGTGCTGGTGTGGAGAACACCGGCATGGTGGGTGAGGCCGGGTAAAGCGGGTATCAACGTGCAGGACACTGCGCCGGTATTGCCTGATTTCTCGGCAACCTTTGGCCAGTGTTTCTCCTCTGCAGATGCAACCCCGACAGTTCTGTCCGAACAGCTCACCCAGGCTATAGCCGAGCATTTCAGCGCTACGCTTTGGGTTGGACTGACCGGTCCCAAGACGTTTTCTGCTGACGACACTACCTGGCTGCTGGAGAAAAATGTCAATCAGATCGGTACGTTTCTGACGCTGCCTGCGGCACTGGCGAAAAAAAGCACGGTATGGACGAGTATCAAAAATGCTTACCTGCTCAATACGCGGCCAAACGCCGGGACCCCATCAAGTGCTTTGCTGCTCGATAACAATCGTGCGTTGACCCCCCTGGTCAACGTGAAGGGAGACTTGAAACTGGAGTTGACGGCTAAGCAGTTGCCCGCATTCACATCCCACCTTTTCCCCAGTCTTGAGGGGTCGCCAATAAACGCAATGGCCATCGGTGGCGAGATGTTCCATCCCAACATATTTGGACTGGGGTACCTGCCGACCGAATCCAGATTGCAGTATCGCCATGGTCCGCCCATATTGGTTGATGGATGGTTACGTCAACATGAGGGCAGTGGCACTGCCGACGAAATCAGTGCGGCATCGCTGGAAACTCTTCGTCCGGTTGATGACGTGGCGATCTACAGGAGGTCCAGCACACCGGACAGCGATCGATTCTCCGCGCGAAATGGAGTCGCAACCGAAACCCTGGTACTCAAGGGGTGGCTGCCCGGTGCTGATGTAACGATCAATTCACTGAGTATGCAATACACCCGCAAGGGGAAAGAGGATCCAGCGCTGTCGATGCAAATCAATATCGGCAAGCTGTCGGAGAAAAAACGGACCATCACGATTGGTTCAAGTGTAAACGTCGGTGAGTCTGGCAGTTTGTCAATCGAACACAATGACGATCTCGACAAATTCTGGCTGGAGTTCTCCAGTAATCCCCCGTCCGGGAGCACTGGAAACTTTGTCAATTTCGGCCAATCGCTCGCTGTGTCGCGGGCCTTTGACCTGTTCGCTGACGGTGCCAATAAGCGCTGGAAGCCATGGAACAACGCACAACGGGAAGTATCCGAAGGTGCAAGCAGCGCAGACCGTATTACCTTCACGACTTATACCGATTTCCGGTTGGACGGGGTGACCGAAACCTGGCCGATAGGGGTGTCGCTGCTCGATGGGTTAATCAAGAATTCCAAAGGGCAACTCGACGATCAGGTGTGGGATCTGGTTGGCTCGCAGCATATCTCTTCAAGTGCTCAGGCACCTTGCGTCGGCCCATTCGCCATTCTTCCAGGTTCCTTGATTGAGTTCACGAGGGCATCGGTACGCCTTACGGTACGAGTCGCACCGCCTTCAATCAATCGCCAGGCCGCGTTGGCAAGCACTGGTGGCGAGGTCGATCTCTTACTCAGTCTTGCCGGCAATGGAACCTGGAACGTGACTTCCGGTAACGGCACATTCGACTGGAACGTGTCAGGTTCGACATTCGCTGACCAGGATGCTGTTGTCGGCCTGGAACGAATCGAAGGCCTGGTGGAGATGGTCGATGCCAATTTGAAACTGACGGTAACGTCTATCACGTTGAGCACCTCCATGGGGAGGCTACGCTTCAGCACCGAACCGAAACTCATCAACGTGCAACCACTCGACAGTGGTGGTTACAGGATCGAACTGACGGTCCAAAGCGTAGAAGACAAGATTACCGGCTTCAGTTGCCGGTTCGATGCCATCTGTGAGTGCGACACCAGCGCACAGAGCCACTGGTCGATTGAAGGGTTTGATCCTAAACCGACATTACTCTGGAAAGGAACAGAAGGGACGTTAACCCTGCCATTCAGTGTTGCGGCTTCCGCCCGATTGGAGCACCTGCAAGTACACACGGCGTCTAAGGCTGTGGATATGGATGTGGCGCTGTTTCAGTCTTCCACTTCTCGCTGGGGAATTGCTCTGGGCAACTTTGCTTCGGGCAGCTTTGCAGTCGCAGCCAGTATTGAAGTCAATCAGGATGGCAAGACACCCAGACTGGACTGGACCGTCCGGGCCAGTGCGTTACTTGATGCAGGCAAGTTGTTCGGCCCCTGTGATCCGTTGGACCAGCATATAAGGGCTGATGTGTATTTTGGTTGTACGGGGCCTTTGAATCTTGTCGAATTCAGGTATCTGAAGTCGACGTTGACCGGACGCGTGCAGTTCAAAAATGACTTCCGTCTGCAAAGCACTCATCCGGCATCAACCTTCGAACACCATGTATGCCTGGTGTTTGACCAGCTGAAACTGACCGAGAAGGGGACGTTACCTGGTTCAGGCATCAATGCCGTTGCTCTGCATTGCCTGGAAGATGGCAAGGGCCAGGAGGTGCGCTTTCAGTCAGTGCATCAAATAAGAGTCGAGAAAGCAAAAAGCGGGACCCCCTGTCTCAAACTGACATGCCTACTTTTGTTATCGCCATCATTTGGGGATGAGAAAAAGCGGGCAACCAGCAGCCAGATCAGGTTGTTTGGCGATCCGGAGATTGCCATCGCACGCGCGATCGAAACGCAAGAGCTCATTCGCGGTCATGTCGTGCGACTCGCCTTCAGAAACACCGGCATTGTGGTTGCGTTGAATGTTCAAGATACGTTTGTAATCGCCACTCAGGACCAGCTGCGTTTTTACCCCAGACTCGCTACAGCGTGCAGCCCTGTTAGCGATGGCGAGGATACAGAAGTATGGCACGAGCGCGGAGCGCTGGCTGAACTGCTGAGTCCGGCTGCATTGGGTACGCTGGCATCGTCGCAACGGCCGGCTGGTTTCAGCCAAGGTGAGCTTCCCGTGACGCAGGACCTTTTAATCGACTGGTCACCAGTGCTGAGTGGTAATGGTATCTGTTTGTTCGATGCGGCCCTGTTTACGGAGAAGGGAGTGCAGTTGGCACCCTTTGTCGTGGAGGTGATCGACGTTCGTACGATCATTGAGACGTCAACGATTCAAGCAGTGCGACTGGAATTGTTGTCGCTGGAGCCTTTCGGCACTCAGCTGCCTTTGAGTTGTATTGCCTCTTCTTTGGTCACCGTAACGAACAAAGGGGTGGAGAGCTCTGTTCAGGATTGGGCTCGGCAGGAAATGAAGCGGCTATCCAGCCGGGGAGGGGCGATCGTCGTCGTTCGCGGGCGGCCTGATGATGTGCAAGCCGTTCACCGTTTGTTTCAGGTGGCAGCCATCAGTGATGTCGAGACCTCCCGCCCATTACCGGTTTTACCTGCCGCCGTCTCCAGGTATTCCCTGGCAGAGGCCACACAGGACGTGCACGGCACAGGCTGGCAAGGTCGGATGCAGATCAGCACACAAGAACTTTTCACGATCGAGGCGTTGAGCAGCGCGCCATTGGTAAAAGACGCCGAGTCCGCGCGTTTGACCCGTGTTGCTTCGCCAGCGACTTGGATCGATGGGGTGGCGGCTCAAAGATCCATGCCAGGAGCGCTGACGTTCCATCAATCGGTACACTTTCAACAGGATCAAGCGATCGCGCCGCTACGTACTCAGTGGCCCGTCTTTATCGTTAACGCAATCAAACCAACACCGGCCGGCTGTTCCGTGATCGCTCCAGTAGTGGATGTCACTCAATGGACGGTTCGTCCTGGGGATATGTTGAGCTACTCGTTCTCCATGTCAGGCCCGCAAACTGTTGTTGGCCCAGCGGTAACATTCCAGCTGCGCAATGCGCGTGGAAACAATGCACTTACCGATCAAACCCTTAAGTACAAAGGCCCGGTGGGAACACATTGGGATGGCGTGGATTGGCGACTGCACCGGATTTCATCTCAAACAATAATCGGTGATGTGAAAACCAATCAGAGCAAAGCGCTGTTGCTTAGCATCGCGACAGTTCGTGACGTTCTGCACATAGAATCCGATCTAGTGACCGCAGTGAGCTATTCAGAACCGCAAGCGGCGAGTTTGAACTTGACTTGGCGGCAACGAAAACGCCGCAAAAACCAGAGCGGAAAGTGGGTCGATGGGTACAGTTACAACGACCCCATTCTGATTGGCGTATTCATAGAGACGTTCCAGACGATGCTGGCGCCGGTTGAGCTTGCCCTTGTGACTCATGCTGATCAGGTATTTGCCAGTACCGATGTTTTTTCCGTGGCGGATATTTTGAACAATCCCGCACCTTGGCAGGATCACCCCGAACTCATGAAGTGTTTGACTCTTCGTCAATGGTCTGACGGCATACCCCAGCAAGCGAAAGCAATTAATCCAACTGAATACGACGCATCCATTGCAAGCAAGCTGCAACAATTATTGGACCTGACAGATATTCCCCTTGCGGGAAAAACACCCTGGCTGCTTTCGGTGCAGGCTGGAGCACTGCCAAGAATGGCATTGGTGAGTCGCGATGCTTCAGGTACGCGCCGAGTCATCAGTTCCGTACCGATTGAATGGCAGGACGCCACTCTTGCCGGTCAGCCTGAGCGTTTAATGGTGGTGTCCAGTGATCGGGTTGTCGGATATGGAGATTTGTCGGGTAAAGCAGAGCTATCGATTGATCGGAGCGCATTTGTGTTGAACACGACTTGTCTGGCGCTTGACCAACAATCAGCCACATCACCGTTGGATGTGCATGCCTGGAGATTTAGCCCGGGGGGAGTGTGTACCGGTAAAGCCGACAGTTAAAACGAAAGATCGCGTCGTCTGGACCTGCATCGAGAGCAAGCATTGTTCCTCCAGGGGGCTTACCCTCGACCATGGAATCTCCCACAGATGCGTCCCGATCTGACAATCCCCCATCGCTGGACTACGCTGCGTTTTGTATCCTGTCCTCACACCTGTGACCCAAGGAATAGACACATGCGGAGCAGGTTGCCTGCCTTGTTGATGATTGTTTTCAGTGTGCTCTGGTCAACGCTGCTGTGGGCTGAAGACCCGGTGAAGCCGATTGAAAATTCCGCCGAACTGAAAGTGGCCAACCGCAGCATCATGGTGTTTCGCGCCACGCTTCTGGGTGAGGCACCGGCTTCGCGGGTGAAGCGGGCCAAAGCGGTGATCAGCGAATCTCTGGACGAGTCCGATGACCTGACGGTTTCCGTTGACCCGATCCAGAACAGTTACATGGTGCTGCTGGGCGCTCGACGTGCCTTCATCGTGTCGCCCAAGGACGTCGACGATGTCGAGTACGAATCTGTCCAGCAAGCGGCAGAAGACGCGGCCGCGAAGCTGCGCCTGGTGGTGTCCGAAACCGGGGAAGCGCGAAACCTGCACCTGATTCTGCGCTCGCTCGCCGCGGCCGCCATCGCCACGGGTATTTATGCCGTGTTGCTCTGGGGCGTGGCTTATCTGCGACGACGATTGCTCTTGCGGCTGCCCGAGTTGATGGACCGGCACACCCGCGCGCTGAAGGTCGGGCGAGTTCAGGTGCTGGAGGCCAACTATCTGTACCCGCTTGTCGTTCGTCTGTTATGGCTTCTGAGATGGCTGGTGTTGTTGCTGCTGACCTATGAGTGGCTGGGGTTTGTCCTGTCGCGATTCCCCTACACCCGGCCTTGGGGGGAAAGCCTCAATAATTACCTGTTCGAGGTCGCCAGCTATCTGTTTCAGGCGATCATTGGCGCCATACCGGGACTGGGTGTGGCGCTGGCGATTTTCTTCATCGCCCGTGGCGCGACGGCGTTCAGCCGCCGTGTGCTCAAGCGCATGGCGACGCCGGGCACCTTCAGCTGGCTGAACCAGGAAACCCTGCAACCGACCCAGCGCCTGACCTCGCTGGCGATCTGGCTGTTTGCCCTGGCGATGGCTTATCCGTACCTGCCGGGTGCAGGCACCGATGCCTTCAAAGGCTTGTCAGTGCTGATCGGCCTGATGATCTCGCTGGGCGCTACCAGCGTGGTGGGTCAGGCAGCGGCGGGGTTGATCCTGACCTACACACGAACCCTGCGTCCCGGTGAGTTCGTGCGCATTGGCGAATACGAAGGCACGGTGACCGAATTGGGCATGTTCACCACCAGCATCCGCACCGGTCTGGGAGAAGTGCTGACCTTGCCCAACTCGATGATCACCGGCACGGTCACCAAGAACTATTCCCGTACGGTGCAAGGCCCCGGCTACGTGGTGGATACGGTGGCGACCATCGGCTACGACACGCCGTGGCGGCAGGTGGAAGCCATGTTGCTGGAAGCCGCCAGGCGTGTTGGCGCCTACGCCGAATTGCCCCAGTTGCTGAGATTTCACTGACCCAGTCTGACTCCTCGCGAATCCTTGTCTGTGCTGGATTTTTGAAGGTTTGGACATGGGGCAGTCTTGCCTCGGCACGTGGGTCAATTCAGCGTCGGCGTGAACAATCAGAGCGTGAATCCAGCCGCTTGATCGTACGTAAATGCCGGATGTAGCTGACAAGGACAGTTCGCGCGTCCGTCTGCCGGTTTCGCAGGTAACGCCCGTAACTTTCAGTTTTCGACGTATTGAGCGCGTTTCACACAGCCTGGACTCATTGCGGAGGTTATGAGTTCCAAGCTCATCTGCGCATCGATGGCAATTGGTCCTATCATGCATTCATTGTGTGACTGCCCGATTGAATGTGGCTAAGTGGTTTGGATAGGACAAGGAGAGCGGAAGGTGTCAGGCAAGAGTCAATTGGGATGGGTGGACTTTTCGAGCGAAGACCGGGACCGCGTCAAACACGCTCTCAAGCAGCTGTCGGAGCCGGGGACGCTGGATGAGCTGGGCATAGGAGGGTTGCGCGATGGGTTTGCGGATCTGATGTTTCCAGGCTTTTCCACGCTGCAGACTCGAGCCAAGTATTTCGTCACTGTGCCGCGGATCATCCGCGATTATCTGCACTTGAGCCCGTCGCAGCAGCGTAAGCAGCCGGCTGCGGATTACTTGGAGGAACAGGAAGCACGGTTGTCAGAGGTGCTCAGAGAAAAGCATCAGGACGGAACCCAGACCGGCATTTCTGGATCTTCTTTGAGCAAAGGTGAGCGTGTCGCTCGACAGCCTTCGTCGATCTATTGGGTAGGCCTGAGGACCTGGAAGCTTGTCGATACTGGGGGCTCGCTCCGGCAATTTCTGCAGGCAATCGGATCGTCAGAAGCGTTTCATGGAAGCATCTATGGCGATGAAGGGGACGACAGTGATGCACACAACGTTGTCCGCAGTGTGTACCTAGATCGCTTTGTGCCTGATTGGCTGGACAAGGTCAAAATCACGCTGACGGCTTCGGAGGCACGTTTTTTAAGTGAAAAGTTCAAAGCCGGCCCCGCACTGAGCCTGCCTTGCCTACTGGAAATACAGGGGCTGCGCGAGCAGGCCCTCACCAAGACTGAGTTCCCAGCGCTGGCGGCTTGGGCCGCCGATCAGCCGTCGCTGCCTGGCCGGACCCGCGAATACGTGGCGATGGCGCAAGCGTTCAGTGAGCTGATCTACGGTGCTCACTTGCGATTCAACATAATCCTTGTCCGTAACGACTATCGCGAACATGACGCTCTGCTGGAGGACTTTGCCGAGCTATGGGATGCATGGCGCACGCAGACTCACGCGACGCCCGCCGACATCTTCCGCTGGCTTGAACAGACTCAAGTTACGCTGGCCAGTCACACGACTCTGTTTCTAACCCGATGGGCTGAAGGTTTAATCCAGGGGGCATCAGATGTCGAACTGGATAAGCTGGTGGAACATCAGGCGCGGGCAAACAAGAAAGAGCGGAGTGTGCTGAATAAACAGCTGCCCGAAGGGTTCGCTTGGCTAGGGATGGCCCGGCTGGATTATCGCTGGAGGCAGGTTCGAACCGTGCTGAAAGATATTCAGGAGGGCGTGGCATGCTGAATCCGCACGCTGATCGCCTGGACTATGGCGACAAACTCAAAGCCCCGGAAGGGTTCACGTTAAGCCATGCCATCGCGACGACCTACACCCTAGATCTTGAGACGCTCTTGTGTCTGCCGTTGGCGCTGTCGTTCAACTGCCCGCCGGAGGGTGATTTACAGACCGATAAGCTGGCGCTGCTGGAAGCGATCAGCCAGTTGAAGGGCAAGGTGAAGGTTTTCTTTCAGCAGGGCTGCATCAAACTTCCGCGCCACTTCAACCTGCTGTTTTCGTTGCTCGAACCGTTATTGGCGCCCCAGGTTCCCGGCGATGCGTTCAGCTCGTTCCACCCCAAGTTCTGGCTGTTGCGATTCACCAGTCCGACAAAGGCGGTGCGGTACCGGTTGTTGGTGCTGTCGCGGAATCTGACGTTCGACCGCAGTTGGGACCTTGCAGTCGCTCTGGAAGGGGAACCCACGAGCGCACGCAGTGAAGACAACGATGGACTTGTGGCACTGCTGAAGGCGCTGGCCGCCGGTGCGGAGGACCTGCGTGCCGGACTGGAGCTTTTTGTCAAGGAGCTGCCTCGGGTGGCCTGGGACAAGCCTGCCGGATTCAACGCGCTGAAGACCTTGCCTGAAAAGCCAGGGAAGTTGCCGCTGTCATTGGGTACCGCTGCCAGCACGGTAATGGTGATGTCACCGTTTCTCCATCACGAAGCGCTCGACCTGGTCAAGCAGGCTGGTGCGCGGCACTGGCTGTTCAGCCGCGCAGAAGAGCTCGACCGTATAGGTGAATGCCAGCTGCAGGATTGGGAGTGCTTCGCGCTCAATCCTTGCCTGATCGAGGGCGAGGATGAGCTCACCGCAGCCCGTCCCCAGAATCTGCATGCCAAGCTGGTGCTGCTGCAGGAGGGCGCCGTCAGTCATTGGCATATCGGTTCGGCGAATGTCACCAAGGCAGCCCTTGGCGCTGTGGGAGCGGCGCCGCGCAATACCGAGTTCATGCTGCGACTGTCGAGCAAAAGTGGCCAGCAGTCCGTCGACCAGCTCCGCACAGAACTGGTAGGACGTGAGCAAGAGCCGACAGGTATTTTCATCCCTCATCGTTTCAGCCCAGCGTCGATCACGGATGATCATCAGACGGAAGCATGGATGCGCAGACTCCAGCACAATCTGATCCAGGCAGACTGGTGTCTGCAGGCCCGTGCCGAGGCCAACGGGACTTACACCTGTGTCATTGAATGCCCGCCGCCACTCCTGGAGCAACATGGCGATTGGGTGATCGAGGTGCAGCCGCTGGTCAGAGGCAAGCCGCTGAGTCTGGCTTCTCATATGGTTTGGGAAGACCTGAATCTGACCCAGGTCAGTGCATTCGTTATTCTCAGAGTGATACCGGTGTCATCACCTCCCGTCGAACTGATGATCAAGGTCCGTCTTGAAATCGATGGTGGCGATACGCGAGAGCAGAAAATCACGACGACGCTGATTGATAGCCCGCACAAGCTGCTTGCTTATATTCAGATGCTGTTGCATCCAGGCCACGCGTATACGGCGGATACCGGCATTACGAGGGAGGGCGGTCCCGGGGCGGACGCTGATGCCGACTTCAGCCATATGTTCGGCGGGCCGCTGCACGAGGCTCTCTTGCGTTGTGCTGCCCGACAGCCTGAAAAGCTGCAGCGCATCGACGCCATTCTGGCCCGGCTCAGCGACACTGAACATCTGGTCCCTTCTGAGCTGTCCGTCTTATGGGCGCAGTACCAGCAGCTTGCATGGAAGAAGAAAGCATGACTCGATTTGTATCGGATCGCGACAACGTCGATCTAGCCCTGCAGATGACTTGGAGCAGGCTCAAGGATTTCCAGCGTGCGACAGTCGAGCGCATTGCCGAACAGTTCAAAGACCCGCAGCACAGCCGTCGGGTGCTGGTTGCCGACGAAGTCGGGTTAGGAAAGACCGTCGTCGCGAAAGGACTGATCGTGTCGATGCTGCGCGACTGGCATCGACGCGAACCGCTACGTGTCACCTATATCTGTTCCAACTTGAGTCTGGCCGCTGAGAACCTGGCCAAGCTTGCCGTGTTTCCAGCAGGCAGCGGCTGGATTCGACAGCCGTCTTACGCACGCCTCGCACAAGTCGCGGTGTGCCAGCCCGAGCAGCACGGTGCATTGCTGGAAATTTGCACCCTGACGCCAGCCACATCGTTTTCGCTGACCCAGGGAACAGGAAACCGGCAGGAGAGGGGCATTATCCTTGCGGCGTTGCTTCAGCACCCGCAGCTTCGAGGTTTTCGCCACAGTTTGACGGCGCTGTTCCAGGACCGAGTGCAATGTGCTGACAGCTGGCAGGCGGAGCGGGATCAGGTAGAACAGCAAGGACTGGTGAAGGAGATCGTTGCCAGCTTTCACGCAGCGATCATTTTCGTGTCGAACGACGCGACGCCCTCATTGCTGGAACGACTGCGCAGCACTGCCGGTCTGCGTGCGGAACGTCACCGTGGCGTCAAACGCGAGCTGATGCGCGATTTGCGCGTGACGTTCGCCCGATGCTGCGCTACGCACCTCCGGGCGGATCTGTTCATTCTCGACGAGTTTCAGCGCTTCGAAAGCCTGCTCGATCTGCAGGAAAACGAACAATCCCTGATCGCACGGGAGATATTCAGTCGCGAGCGCGAGAGCAATGTCTTGATGCTCTCGGCCACTCCGTTCAAAGCCATGAGCACCGTGGATGACGATGAGAACGATGACGGCCATCTGGAGAAACTCAAGCAGATCCTCGCGTTTTTGAATTTGTCGCCACTCGATGCTTACGAACCTGCACGCAAGAAACTGCAGGCTGCGCTGCTGTGTCTGCGACGCGACTGCATCGATGGCGAAGCGCTGGACGATGCGCCTCGCCGAGAAGTGGAGCGATTGCTTCGCCCACTGATTTGCCGCACGGAGCGAAGCCAGATCGCTCGGGATGTGGACAGCCTGGTCGACGGGATACCCCCGCAAGACTTGCCACAATTGCGCGCCGATGATATCCGCACTTATATCGAGCTGGACCGGCTGGCGCTCGTTCTGGAAGCTGACAGCTCACTGCGCGTCTCCAGGCAGATCATGAGTTTTTTCAAGTCGGCAGCCTGGCCGCTGTCGTTCAGTACCGGTTACAAAGTGCAAGAAGTGCTGCAACGCCGCTTCGAGCGATCTCCGGCGCTGTTCAAGCAGTTGACCGCGAACAAAAACCTCTGGTTATCACGCGAGCGGATCCGCAAGTTCACGCTGGATGTCGCCCGCGAGGCACCCAATCCGCAGGTTCGCTGGTTAGCCAGTCACTTGTTTGGAGACGGGCGTAAAGACGGTCCGGAAATGCTACTTTGGCTACCGCCTAGTTGGCCGCACTATCGACTCAGAGGCTTTTTTGCCGGTCACGAGCAACTCAGCAAGACGTTACTGTTTTCCTCCTGGACGATGGTGCCGAGGATGGTGGGCGGGCTGATGAGCTACGAGGCGGAACGGCGAGTCCAGCAGCATTTCACGGACAAATCGGAGTACTTCAACAAGCGCCGTGCCGGTGTCAGCGAAGACGACCAGAACCGTCATCTGCAACAACGTCGCGCGGTGATCAAACTCGACAGCGGGGACGTTGCCAACTGGTCGCTGATTTATCCTGCCCGCTGCCTGACTGACATTCCGATAGCGCGTACTTCAGTCCCACTGGAGAGCCGCCTTGACGAACTCATCCGGCACTTCACAAGGAGTCTAGCGTCATTGCGCGTCTGCAATCAGGGCGCTCAGAACAGCCACTACTGGTATCTGTTCGCCCCGATGCTGCTGGATCAGGCGCACGAGGGATGGACCGCCACATGGTTCGAAGCCATGTTGGACGTCGGCAATCTCTCCGACGGAGCGCGGTTGCGCGTTCGCGAAATATCCCGTCGTTTCAACCAACTGGATGAACTGGGCGCAATGCCTGAAGACCTTCCTCAGTACCTTGCCAGGCTGGCTGTGGGATCGCCGGCGGTGAGCGCCTACCGCGTGCTGCGGCAGCTGTATCCCGGTCCTTGCCTGATAGGAGCCGCCAGTCGGGTCGCTCTGGGATTTGTCAGTCTATTCAACAGCGTCACGGGCAGTGCGATCGCCCGGCGGCTCGACCCGCTGCATCCTTGGCGAGGCATCGTGAGGTACTGCGCCGATGGCGGCATTCAGGCGATGCTTGAGGAGTACTGTTACCTACTTGCACCCGACAAGTTGCTGGATGATGTGGTGACTACGCTCGAAAGCGTTCTTCGCACGACACCGTCGAATGTGAAAGTCTGGAAGGTTGACAGGGAAAAAGACGACACTCACCTGAGATGTCATTATGCCGTGCAACTGGGCGCTCAGAAAACCACGGATGAAGCGGGCCAGACACGAATCATCAATATACGTGAAAGCTTCAATTCGCCGTTTCGGCCGTTCGTTCTCGCATCAACTTCCATTGGTCAGGAAGGCCTGGATTTTCATTGGTACTGCAGCGAAGTCGTGCATTGGAATTTGCCGAATAACCCGATAGATCTGGAACAGCGGGAAGGGCGGGTCAATCGCTACCAGTCGCTGGTGGTCCGGCGTCGAGTGGTGCAAGCGGTGGCGGAGTACGACAGCGCGCCCGAAAACTGGAAGGCGTTGTTTACATCTGTCGAAAGCCCCACCTGGGGAACTGATCTGGTGCCCTATTGGCATTATCCCGAAGGTGACGCGAAGATCCGCCGCTTGATTCCGAGACTTGCCTTCAGCGAAGAAGCACGCCGCTATCCGAACATGCAAAAAGTCCTATCGCTTTACCGTCTAGCATTCGGTCAACCAGGGCAAAGCGAGCTGCTAGAGCACTTGAAGAACTTGAATCTGGATGACGAAGCGCTTGAGCACATAAAAAGTCAATTGTTGATCCGGTTAGCGCCTGTTCTGTACCGGAGGGAGCGGTCACGTACTTGATGCCTGGGCTTTGGCAGGAGGGACTGGGCGTGCCGCGAAACACTGACACAAACACTAGTTCCCTGCGCAGAACATCGACAAAAACAGCCCGACCGGAGGATTGTTGCTTCACGTAACGGCGGCGAAGTTCGCCGACCTCTTGGCGCTGTACCGGCTAGAGAATATTTTCGGTGGAGCCGGGCTGCCGATGGCACGCCCTACACTGGCACAGTGAGTTGGACAACGGTTCCACTTCTCACGGGGTCGTCATTCGCTGATGACGACGCAACACTAAAGACGCCAACTTAAGACGGCGGTAAATAACTATTCGCGGTATATGCAGGAAACGACAACATCGACTCGGTCGGTGTGTGCTCGTAGGTTGCGGACAAGACTTCACTGAGACGATCGCCCAACAGATTCCAGGCACGTTTCTTCTCTTCGGCATAGTCGTGATGCAGGTAGTGGCGTCTCACCCGCGAGCCGGCCAGCACATGGTTTTGGCAGCGGTCGATGACGTCCAGGCTGACCCCCAAAGCCTGCATCATGGTCGCGCCCGTGCGGCGCAGGTCATGTGGCGTCCAGTCGCCGTTCTGGCCGTCGGCAAGGACCAGGGTGTCGTCGTGACGCCGTCTGGAGAGAGCCTTGCGGTTTTTGAACCGGGCCTGGCGATCGCCGACCTGTTTGCTCACCACCTTTACGTCCACATGCCCATCATCCTGCTTGTTCGGAAAGCACCACAGGGAGTCTCCCGTCAGGGTCTTGAGTTCCTGAAAGAAATGCAAGGCGAAGGAGGAGAGGAAGACATGGTGGTCCTGTTTCTTGCCGCGGGTGCCTTTGACGTTTTCGCTGGGGAGGAACCAGGTTTGCTGGTCCAGATCGACATTTTTCCATTCGGCCTGCAGCAATTCACCAATTCGGCACAGCGTGCCCAGGCTAATCCAGAGCGCGAGCTGCGTTTCCTTCTTTAGCGGACGAATGCCGTCGTATTTTTGGCCCGCGGGGAGGGCGTCGTAATCGGCGGTCATTTGCTGGAAGCGGTTGTGCAGTTCCAACAGCTCCGCCGGGGAAAGGATACGGCTTCTTTCCGCCTCGTAGTCGGCGGGGATCAGAGGGGAAATGTCGACCAACTCAGTCGGATCGCCCTCGATCAATAAGGTCCGCCAGGGCTGACGCTTTCTAGCCCAGCTAAACATCTGGGTGAGGTCGGCGAAGAAACTGATGGCTTGCCGGTGAGCGCCGCGGTTGACCACGGCCCGGATTAGCGCCCGAACATCGTGTTCGGAAACATTGTTCACCGCTGTCCTACCGAGTGCTGGCAAAAGGTCCTTGTTAAAGCGCCGTTGCAACTCGGCATTGCCGTCTCTACGCGCGACGCCATCCAGCAGCCAGGCCTTGGCTAGATCCTGGACGGTCAGAGTTTGGACCTTCGTCGATTTTTCCTGATCGGCTTTTGCGTTCGTCGCGGCATGAGCCTGTGCCTTGGCGGTTTTCTTGTGCTCGTTGGGATTGATTTGCTCATCAATAAGCGCTCGAGCCTGGTTGCGGGCCTTGCGGATGTCCGTCAGGGATTTGCGCGGCCATGACCCGCAGGCGTACTCTTTGTTCTGGTCGCCCCACCGATAGCGATAGAAAAAGCTGACCGACACACCGTCCTTGCGGACTGAGATTCGACCGGCCAGATTGCCATCCTCCCGGAGGATTCGGCCGGCATCGTTGGGAGTCAGCGACTCGAGTTCTTTGATGGTGATTTTGGCCATGAAACGGACTCCCCCTACTTTTACCCCCACAAAAACGTCGGCTCTTGATGGACGTTACTGGACTCTCGTAGAGCAGAACACCGCTGGAGCTCAAGTAAATACTAGCTTAGAAAAATCCAGAGTAAAATTTTGGAAGCTTTCAAGAAGTATGAAAAAGGAGATGGGGTGCTAGGGGTCGAGTGTTCGAATCACTCCGTCCCGACCATATAATTCAAGGGGTTGCGAGATTTTATCTCGCGACCCCTTTTTATTTTTCTTCGTTTTTACCCCTACGAAACGACTGGCTCCTGGTGGAATCCTCACCGCTTTCGTGTGAGCAGACGTCCGTTGTTGTAACGCCTGGGTGATCTTCGGTTCACCTGTTTCTGATAAGCGTCAGACTGGCGTCCCATCCGTTGCCAACCCCGAAAACTCCTCCATTGCATCCAGCAACGCCTCGTTAAAGTAAGCCTTCGATGCCCGGTCACACAGGATGAACAAGCTCGGCTGTTGCAGGGTACTGGCGTTGATCACGATAACGTTGATGCGTGCCGCCGAAGTTTGTGCCACTGCTCCGGGGCCGAAGACTTGAGGGCTCAAGTCGACACCACAGAGTTTGGCCATGACGTCGCTGAGGTGTTCACCACCGAGCTGGAACCAGGCATGGCTGTCCTGGCGTGGCAGCAGGTAATTGGCCTTGTGATCCAGCTCCCAGCGGGCCTCTTCAGCGGCAATGCGTTCACCCTGATCCCGTGGGCTTCCCAGCAACAGGTACTCGGTCTGGGACAGGCGCGCCACGCAGCTGCTGTCCTCCTGGGTGATGGCGCGGTTGGGGGCGTCGGGCAGCACGAAGTGGCGGCTGAGCAAATACTGCGCGCTATGGGCGCCACGAAAACCGAGCCGAGGCAGATCGGTGAGGTCTGTCAGCGTACAGGCAGACAATAGGGCCAGGGACGGCTGGCCGAGGCTATGTTGTTCTATCAGACTGGTCATGGCTCAAAGCTCCTGGCGTTGATTGACGGGATCGAAGAAGGGCAACTGCACCACCTCGGCCTGGACCACGATGCCACCCTCTACGCGGATTGGAATGCGCTGCCCCGGGGTGCTTTGGTCGATGCCGGCGTAAGCCAGGCCGATGATCTGGCCGAGGGTGGCGGAGTATTCGCAGGAGGTGACGCTGCCGCTGATGTCCGGGCCGTTCAGCACCAGATGGCCTTCCAGCGGTTGCAGGCTGCCCTTGGGCAACGTGAAGCCCACGAGTTTGCGTTTTTGTGGCTGGGCTTCGAGGATATCCACCGAGCGCCGGCCGACGAAGAATGGCTTGTTGCGACTGATCGCCCAGCCCATGTCGATTTCCGCGGGATGGGTCATGCCATCGGTATCCTGGCTGATGATCACATGGCCTTTTTCCAGGCGCAGCAGACGCTGGGTTTCGACGCCGAAGGGGCGTATGTCGTGTGCTTTGCCAGCCGAGATCAGCGCGTCCCAAAGCTTGAGCCCGTGACGCGCGGGTACGTGGATTTCATAACCCAGTTCGCCGACAAAACCGACCCGCAGCATACGCGCCTTGATCCCGGCGACCGTACCCTGGCGCACGCCCAGATAAGGGAATGCTTCGGCGCTCAGATCCAGATCGGTGCAGACCTGTTCCAGCACCTTGCGCGAGTCGGGCCCGGCGACGTTGACCGCGCAGACAGCGGCGGTGACGTTGGCGACGTCCACGTCCAGGCGCCATTGTGCGTTCCACTTGAGCATTTGCTGATAGATGCGGTCGACGCCGCTGGTGGTGGCGGTGACGTAGAAATGGTTCTCGGCGAAACGAGCGCACACACCGTCATCGATCACTACCCCATGTTCATTGGTCATCAGCGCATAGCGAGAGCGGCCAACCGGCTGCTTGAGGAAGGCAAAGGTGTACATGCGGTTGAGCAGTTCGGCGGCGTCCGGGCCACGCACGTCGAGACCGCCCAGAGTCGACACATCGATGATCCCGACCTTGTTGCGCACGTGCAGTGCTTCGGCCTGCATACAGGCGTCGCGATCCTTGGCACTGCCATAGTAGGCCGGCCGCTGCCAGATCCCGGCGGGCATCATCTTCGCCCCGGCTTGTACATGCCGGGCGTGCATCGGTGTCTGGCGGTAAGGGTCGAAAGCCCTGCCGGCAACATGCGCCAGCTTTTCCGCCACAAACGGTGGGCGTGCCGTGGTGACCCCGGTTTCGCTGATGTTGCGCTGGGTAGCCCAGGCGACCAACCGTGCGGTTGGCAGCGCCGAGTGACGTCCCTGGGAAGGGCCCATGCCCACGGTGGAGTAACGCTTGACCAGTTGCACGTCGCGATAGCCGATCCGGGTGGCATTGACGATGTCCGCCACTTGCAGGTCCTCGTCGAAGTCGACGAAGTCCTTGCCCTTGGGGTGGGGGAAGATCGGCCAGTTGAAGTTGACCCGAACCTCGCTGCCCAATGGTGTGCGTTGTGCGCTGACTGCCAGCCCTAAAGCGAGCGCGGCATCAGCTCCGGCATTCATGCCATCAGCGATCACGTTGTCGAGGCGGTGACGACCATTGACCGAGCCTGCGACTGCAAGGTTTTGTGGCAGGCCACTGAGGGTGAATTCGGCGCGCTGATCGTCGTAGGCGAGTTTGCCGCCTGCCTGGCAGAGCAGTTGATAGACCGGCATGTAACCGGCGGACATGCACAGCAAGTCGCAATCCAGGCGTTGTCCGCTTTCTGCGACCTGACCCTGGGCGGTGATCTTGCGCACATCGACGCCGTTGATATGACGCATGCCTTTTTCGTGCAGCGCTTCATACACGGTGCGGTTGCGCTGGCAAGGGATCTTGCGCCGAGCCAGTGCTTGTAGCAGGGACTCATCGCCAGGACCATGACGCAAGTCCACCACTGCGACAACTTCCACGCCCTGGTCGTGCAGATCCAAAGCGGCGAGGTAACCGTCATCATTACCCGTGAGCACCACCGCGCGTTTGCCCGGCTTGACCGCATACAACTTCATCAAGCGTTGCGCCGCGCTGGTCAGCATCACGCCCGGCAAATCGTTGTTGCGAAACACCACCGGTTGGTCGAAAGCGCCACTGCACACCAGGCATTGGCGGGCACGCACCTTGTACATGCGCTTGCCCTGGATGACCGGCAGGTAGTTGTCGGTGAACCAGGCATTGCAGGTCGCCTCGGTCAGGATCCGGATATTGGCGTGTTGCTCCACCGCAGACAGCAGCTCGCGGCGCAGGGCTTCGGCTCTTTTGCCTTCGATATCGAAACGGGCATAAGTCAACGAACCACCGAGAATCGGTTGTTGTTCAATGAGCAACACCTTCGCCCCGGCATTGGCCGCTGTCAGCGCCGCATGCAGCCCGGCGGGCCCGGCACCGATCACGGCAACGTCAGTGAACAGGTAAGCCTTGTCGTAATACTCGGGCTGGAACTTCAGGTCGAGTACACCGAGGCCGGCCTTCTTGCGAATGATCGGTTCCCAGACTTTCCACATGCCCTTGGGTTTGTAGAAGGAACGGTAGTAAAAGCCCACCGGCATGAATTTGGAGAACTTGCCCAGGTAGGCATCGCGATCGTTGTCCAGCGAACCGTTGACGTTCTGCGCCGTGACCTGCAGACCGGCCGACAGCGTATGAGTATCGGCCAGCACATTGGGCTCCTGGGGCAGTTGCACCAGGCTGTTGGCGTCCTGTCCGGCCATGGTCAACGGGCCGCGCGGGCGGTGGTATTTGAACGAGCGCGAGATCAGGAAGCGTCCATTGGCCAACAGGGCACTGGCGATGCTGTCACCTTGCAAGCCTTGATAGCGATGACCGTCGAAACTGAAATCCAGCGGCTGATCATGGTCGATCAACAAGCCCATTGGGGCGGGTAGGCGATTCATCCTGCGATCTCCTGGGCGGCGCTGAAGTCGACGCGGGCGGTGAAGAGTTCTTTGGGGTCGAAGGTGCGAAGAATTTCATCGCTCACGGTGTGACGCTCCGCGAGAAACCAGTAGCTCGACGGCGTATGCATCCACCATTCGCGTACCACGCCAGCGAGGTTGTCGGTGTTGAACACGTAGTCGGCCCATTCGGCATCGCTGCAGCGAACGGGATCGGGCATTGGCTTGAACTCGCCGCCATAAGTGAATTCGCTGATGTTGCGTGGCCCGTTGAGCGGGCAATTGATGATTTTCATGGTCCGCTCTCCGTCAGTGGCTGGCCGCCGTAGCGCCCATTTCGTTGACTTGCTGGAAGGTCGAAAAGCGCTCGAGGCCGAAAGGTTTGATCAGATCCGGCACCTTGCCGCCGCTGGCCACCAACTCGGCCATGGTCTTGCCGCATATCGGTGTAGCCTTGAAACCCCAGGTGCCCCAACCGGCGTCGAGGTAGTAATTTTTCACCGGCGAAAGCCCCATGATCGGGCTGTAATCCGGGGTCATGTCGGTGATCCCGGCCCATTGGCGCATCAGTTTGGCGTTGGCCAGGAACGGGAACATTTCGATGGCGTGGGCCAGCAGGCTTTCCTTCAGATCGAGCGTGGAACGGGTGTTGAACAGCGGATAAGGATCGGAACCGCCGCCGAACACCACCTCACCACGGATGGTCTGCTGCACGTAGCAATGCAGCGCCGAGGAGCTCACCAGCGGATCGAGAAAAGGTTTGAATGGTTGCGTGACCATGGCTTGCAGCGGGAAGGTCTGGATCGGCGAACGAATCCCGGCCTTGGCCATCAGCAGCGAACTGTGCCCGGCGATTGCCTGCACGGCGCAGCCGCACTTGATGGTGCCACGATTGGTCTTGACCGCCGTGATCGCGCCGTTCTCGATGATCAGGTCCTGAACTTCGGTGAGTTGATGGATTTCCACGCCGCGTTTGGCCGCTTGCTTGGCGTAGCCCCAGGCGACGGCGTCGTGGCGCGCGGTGGCGCCGTCGATGTGCCAGAGGCCCGCGATGACCGGCAGGTGACCGGGGTCGAGGTTGAGGCTGGGCACCAGTTCGCGAATCTGCTGGCGGTCGATCATTTCGGTACGACCACCGAAGTGCTTGTTGACCTCAGCCCGCTGACGGAACGAACGCACGGTGGCATCGGTGTGGGCCAGGGTCAGTTGGCCACGCTCGGAGTACATGATGTTGAAATCGAATTCGTTGGACAGCCCCTGGAACATCCGCACCGACTCGGCATAGAAACGCACGCCTTCGCTGGTCAGGTAGTTGGAGCGGATCACCGCCGTGTTACGTGCGGTATTGCCACCGCCCAGATAGGACTTCTCCAATACCGCGATATTGGTAATACCGTGGTACTTGGCCAGGTAATAAGCGGTAGCCAGACCGTGGCCGCCGGCACCGATGATCACCACGTCATAGCTCGGTTTGAGTTCCCGGGGCGGCGGTAGATCGACTTCCACCGGGTACTCCGAACTCAGCCCGTACTTCAATAGATTGAACGGCATAGGGCCTCCGATTGGCTGCGTTGAGCCTGATGTTGCACCAGGGCTGCGGTCACGGTGTTTTTCATCAAAAAGGCAATGGTCATCGGGCCGACGCCACCGGGAACCGGGGTGATCGCCGCGACGTGGGGCAGGGCGCTGTCGAAATCGACGTCGCCCACCAGACGGCTGCGGCCCTGGTCGTCGATGCGGTTGATGCCGACATCAATCACCACCGCACCGGGCTTCAGCCAGCTGGCGTCGATCAGTTTCGGCCGTCCTACGGCGGCGATGACGATGTCGGCCTGACGACACAAGGCCTGCGGGTCCGGGCTGCGCGAATGCAGCACGGTCACTGAGCAATCAGCCTTGAGCAGCAGGGCGGCCATGGGTTTGCCGACGATGTTCGAGCGGCCGATCACCACCGCGTGTTTACCGCGCAGATCGCCGCAGGTTTGTTCCAACAGGTACAGGCAACCGCTGGGCGTGCAGGGGGCCAGCACCGTGCGGCCCTGGCTGAGGCCACCGACGTTTTCACTGTGAAAACCATCGACGTCCTTGACCGGGGCGATGGCCTCCAGGGCGCGCAATTCGTCGATGTGAGCCGGCAACGGCAATTGCAGCAGAATGCCGTTGATCGAAGGGTCGGCATTCAGCGTGCCAATCAGGTTCAGCAGTTGTTCGGTACTGGTGTCGCTGGACAGTCGATGCTCCACGGAGCGAATGCCCACCTCTTCGGCGCGCAGGATCTTGTTGCGCACGTAAACCTGGCTGGCCGGGTCGCTGCCCACCAGAATCACCGCCAGGGCCGGTTGAATGTCTTGCTCGCGCAGATCGTCCACGTCCTTGCGAACCTGGATCAGCACACGCGCGGCGGCGGCTTTGCCGTCAATCAGTCTGGGCGTGTTCATCGAAAGATCACCGTTCTGTCCTGGTTGAGGAAAACCCGGTGCTCCAGGTGGTACTTGACTGCCTTGGACAGGGCCACGGTTTCGGTGTCACGGCCGGTGGCGACCAGGTCGTCCGGCAGATAGACGTGATCGACGCGCTGCACTTCCTGTTCAATGATTGGCCCTTCGTCGAGGTCGCTGGTGACGTAGTGCGCCGTAGCGCCGATCAGTTTCACCCCGCGTTGGTAGGCTTGGTGATAAGGCTTGGCACCTTTGAACCCAGGCAGGAACGAGTGATGGATGTTGATCGCGCGGCCCGAGAGTTGCTTGCACAGGTCATCGGAGAGGATCTGCATGTAGCGCGCCAACACCACCAGTTCGGTGCCAGTGTCGTCGACGATTTTCATCAGTTCGGCTTCCTGCCGGGCCTTGGTGTCTTTCGTCACCGGCAGATAGATGAAGCGGATGCCCTCGCGCTCGGCCATGGGGCGCAGGTCCAGGTGGTTGGAAACGATGGCGGTGATGGTCATGTCCATCTCGCCCTTGTGGTAGCGGTAGAGCAGGTCGGTCAGGCAGTGGTCGAACTTGCTGACCATCAGCAGTACGCGCATCGGTTCGCGGGTGTCGTGCAGTTCCCAGGTCATGTCGAATGCGTTGGCGACGTCGCTGAAACCTTCCTTGATCTGCTGGATATCACCCAGGTGGCCGTCGTTGAAACGGAACACCGCGCGCATGAAAAACCGGCCGCTGAAGTCGTCGTCGAATTGCGCCATCTCCCCGATGTAGCAACTGTTGTCCGCCAGGTAAGTGGTGACCGCAGCGACGATGCCGGACACCGCGGGACAGGTGATCTTGATGATGAAATGGTTTTTTTCGTGTTGCATGACACGTCCTCGGGAAGATGGCGGCAGCTCATCGCATAGCGAAAAAAACATCGACAACAGCAATCTCGTCCATGAGTGCATTTTCTTATGGGGAATAATATATTCCTGAAGTTGGCTTTATAGGGGAATGCCCGCGCCGCGTCCAGGATTTTTGTGAAAGTTTTTTAACTGGCAGGAAAACGCCTGAGGCCGACATAGGTCGGCCTCAGGGTTGGAATCGAACGGGGGCGTGGGGCGGGGATTATTCTTTGTCGTTGCCGTAATTCATGATCGACAGCAGGCGGATCGGCACTTGCACCAGTTGTTCCGGGCCATGGGGGATTTCCCCTTCGAAAGTCAGGCTGTCACCGGCTTCCATGCGGTACAGCTGATTGCCGTGGCGATAAATCAACTCGCCTTCGAGCAGGTGGAGAAACTCGGTGCCCGGATGGGAGAAGGTTGGAAACTCTTCGCTGGCGTCATCCATGCTCACCATGTAGGCCTCGAAACTCTTCTTCGGCCCGCGCGTGTGATTGAGCAGATGGTAGGTATGGCCTTTCTCGGTTCCGCGACGGACCACTTCCATGCCTTGATCGGCCTTGACCAACTGCGCGCTGCCATCTTGCTGATCGTACTCACTGAACAACTTCGATAAGGGTAGGCCGAGCACGTCGCACAAGCGGCTCAGGGTATCGAGGCTGGTGGAGACCTGGGCGTTTTCAATTTTGCTCAACATGCCCTGGCTGATGTCGGCAATTTTCGCCACATCGGACAATTTCAGGTCCTGCGCCTGGCGCTGGCGTTTGATTTGCAAACCCAGGTATTGCTCGAGCTTGAGGCGCGGGGCGGTTTCGGTCGGCATAGTCTTCAGATCCTGCACACTTTCTGTTCAGTAATATTAGTTTCGCACTGAGAAAGTGCAAATCACGGCGTTCCTCTCCAGCCCATTGGGCGGTATTCCCACTGGGAAAAGAATATTCCCATATATACAGCACAAAAGCGCTGGTTACGGCACTTCAGCTTTTCATTCGCGATTCTGGCAAGGGCCTTGCATTCCTATTGGGAAACTAACTTTCTTTTCAGGAATATCAAAAGAAAGTGACGGCCTATCCACAATGATTTGCCATTTTTCGCCAGGAGTGACGAGCAATGTTGCCAGCAGAAACCCAGCGCATCATCGACAAGCACGGGATCAAGTATGTGCTTGCGCAGTTTGTTGATATCCATGGTTCGGCCAAGACCAAATCGGTGCCGATCTGTGGACTCAAGGCCGTGGCCGAGGACGGTGCGGGTTTTGCCGGGTTCGCCATCAGCGGCATGGGCATGGAACCCCACGGTCCGGACTTCATGGCCCGTGGCGATTTGTCCACGCTGATGCCTGTGCCCTGGCAACCGGGTTATGGCCGGATCGTGTGCATCGGTCATGTCGACGGCAAGCCGCATCCTTATGACAGCCGTTACGTGCTGCAGCAGCAGGTTCGTCGCCTGGAAGACAAGGGCTGGACGCTCAACACCGGCCTGGAGCCCGAGTTCAACCTGATGCGCCGCGACGAGCAGGGCAAACTGCAGCTGGTCGATGCCAGCGACAACCTGGACAAGCCTTGCTACGACTACAAAGGCCTGTCGCGCTCCCGGGTGTTCCTCGAACGCCTGACCGAAGCGTTGCAGGCGGTGGACTTCGAGGTCTATCAAATCGACCACGAAGACGCCAACGGCCAGTTCGAGATCAATTACACCTACAGCGACGCCATGACCTCGGCGGATCGATTCACGTTCTTTCGCATGGCCGCCGGCGAGATCGCCAATGACCTGGGCATGATCTGCTCGTTCATGCCCAAGCCTGACCCGAAACGCGCCGGCAACGGCATGCACTTTCACCTGTCGATCAGCAGCTTTGATAACAAGAACCTGTTCCACGACGCCAGCGACCCAAGCGGCATGGGGCTGTCCAAAATGGCCTATCACTTCGCTGCCGGCCTGCTTGCCCATGGCCCGGCGCTCTGCGCCTTCGCCGCACCGACGGTCAACTCCTACAAGCGTCTGGTGGTGGGCAACTCGTTGTCCGGCGCGACCTGGGCGCCAGCCTTTATTGCCTTCGGCGCCAACAACCGCTCGGCGATGGTGCGGGTGCCTTATGGCCGCCTGGAGTTCCGCCTGCCGGACGCCGGTTGCAATCCCTATCTGGTCAGCGCGGCGATCATCGCGGCGGGCCTCGACGGTATCGACCGTCAGCTGGAAATCGACCACGTCTGCAACGAAAACCTCTACAGCCTGAGCCTGGAGCAGATTGCCGCGCGCGGCATCAAGACCCTGCCGCAATCGCTCAAGGAAGCCTGCGACGCGCTGGAAGCCGACCCGCTGTTCGCCGAGGTCATGGGTCCGCAGATCGTTGGCGAGTTCATCAAGCTCAAGCGCATGGAGTGGGTGGAGTACAGCCGCCATGTTTCCGACTGGGAAGTGCAGCGCTACACCGAATTTTTCTAGGCGCCACCGGCGCGCTCAAACGAACCATCTTGCAGCTTGGAACTTGCGGCTGCCGAACGTAGTGAGGACTGTTGTCATGTGTGGAATCGTAGGTCTTTACCTGAAAAATCCGCAGCTGGAATCCCGGCTCGGTCAGCTCTTCGAACCGATGCTACAGGCCATGACCGATCGTGGCCCGGACAGTGCCGGCTTCGCCATTTATGGTGATGAAGTGGCTGATGGCTGGGTCAAGCTGACCTTGCAGGCGACCACCGAAGCCTTCGACTGGAAAACCCTGATGGGCGAACTGGAAGGCCGTCTAGGCTGTTCGCTGGACTGGTTTCAGAACGCCAGCGCTGCCGTATTGAAGATCCATGCTGAAGAAGCGCCAGTCCGCCTGGCCCTCGCCGAGCTGGCCCCGAGCATCCGCATCATGAGCGCCGGGCAGAGCATCGAAATCCTCAAGGGCATGGGCTTGCCCCAGGAAATTTCCCAACGCTTCGGCCTGGCCAGCATGAAGGGCAGCCACATCATCGGCCACACCCGCATGGCCACCGAAAGCGCGGTGACCATGGAAGGCAGCCACCCGTTTTCCACTGGCGCCGACCTGTGCCTGGTGCACAACGGTTCGTTGTCCAATCACTTTCGTCTGCGCCAGGAACTCAAGCGCGAAGGCATCCATTTCGAAACCGACAACGACACGGAAGTGGCCGCCGGCTACCTGACCTGGCGCCTGCAACAAGGCGACTCGCTGAAAGAGGCGCTGGATCATTCGCTGGAGGACCTGGACGGCTTCTTCACTTTCGCCATTGGCACCCGCAACGGTTTCGCGGTGATCCGCGACCCGATTGCCTGCAAACCGGCGATTCTCGCCGAGACCGACGATTACGTTGCCATGGCCTCCGAATATCAGGCGCTGTCGAGCCTGCCAGGTATCGAACACGCCAGGATCTGGGAGCCGGCACCGGCCACCCTGTACATCTGGGAACGCGAGTCAGCTTAAGGAGCGCACACATGAAAACCATCGATCTTTCCACCGCCACCGTGCGTGACCTTAATCAAGCGCTGCATGACCAGGCCAACAACGTTGAAGACCGCGAGTGGGTGGTGACTCATTCCAACGGCAAGCACAACCTCGCGGTTGGGGTGAACCAGGCCGTGTCCATCGATATCCAGGGGCACGCCGGCTACTACTGCGCGGGCATGAACCAGAAAGCGTGCATCACCGTGCATGGCAATGCCGGTGTCGGCGTCGCGGAAAACATGATGTCGGGCATGGTGCGGATCAAGGGCAGCGCATCCCAGGCCGCAGGCGCCACCGCTCATGGCGGGTTATTGGTGATCGAAGGCGATGCCGGTGCCCGTTGTGGAATTTCCATGAAAGGCATCGACATCGTGGTCGGCGGCAGCATCGGCCACATGAGCTGCTTCATGGGCCAGGCCGGACGCCTGGTGGTGTGTGGCGATGCCGGCGATGCCCTGGGTGATTCGCTGTACGAAACCCACATCTATGTGCGGGGCACCGTCGCGTCCCTGGGCTCGGACTGCGTCGAAAAAGAGATGCGCGCCGAACACCTGGAAGAACTGCAAGTGCTGCTCAACCGCGCCGGTTTCGAGCACAAGGCGGCTGACTTCAAGCGTTACGGGTCGGCCCGTCAGTTGTACAACTTCAAAGTCGATAACGCCTCCGCGTACTGATCCAGGAGCAAGAATATGAGCGATTCCACTAATCCAAAAGCCCCTCCAGTCCTGCGCGAATCGGCCACCTTCGACCGCCTGACCATCCAGGAAATTCAGCGTGCTGCGGAAACCGGCATCTATGACATCCGCGGTGGTGGCACCAAACGCAAGGTACCGCACTTCGACGACTTGCTGCTGCTTGGCGCCAGCGTCTCGCGCTACCCGCTCGAAGGCTATCGGGAGAAGTGCGGCACCGACGTGATCCTCGGCAACCGCTTCGCCAAGAAGCCGATCCACCTGAAGATTCCGGTGACCATCGCCGGCATGAGCTTCGGTGCGTTGTCGGCCAATGCCAAGGAAGCGTTGGGCCGAGGTGCGACCATCGCCGGTACCAGCACCACGACCGGTGACGGCGGCATGACCCCGGAGGAGCGCGGGCAGTCGCAGCATCTGGTCTATCAGTACCTGCCGTCGCGCTATGGCATGAACCCGGACGATCTGCGCAAGGCCGACGCCATTGAAATCGTCCTGGGGCAGGGTGCCAAGCCCGGTGGCGGCGGCATGTTGCTGGGCATGAAAGTCACCGAGCGGGTGGCCGGCATGCGCACCTTGCCGATCGGCGTCGACCAGCGCAGTGCCTGCCGTCACCCGGACTGGACCGGCCCGGATGACCTGGCGATCAAGATTGCCGAGATCCGCGAGATCACCGATTGGGAAAAGCCGATCTACGTAAAGATCGGGGCGAGCCGGCCTTACTACGACGTCAAACTGGCGGTGAAGGCCGGGGCCGATGTGATTGTGCTCGACGGCATGCAAGGCGGCACCGCGGCGACCCAGGAAGTGTTTATCGAACACGTGGGCATTCCGATTTTGCCTGCGATCCCGCAAGCGGTACAGGCTTTGCAAGAGATGGGCATGCATCGGAAGGTTCAGTTGATCGTTTCGGGGGGGATTCGCAACGGTGCCGACGTGGCCAAGGCCATGGCGTTGGGCGCCGATGCCGTGGCGATCGGCACGGCGGCGTTGATTGCGCTGGGCGACAACCACCCGCGACTGGATGAAGAACTGCAGAAGATTGGTTCGGCGGCAGGTTTTTACGACGACTGGCAGAACGGCCGCGACCCGGCCGGTATCACCACTCAGGACCCGGAACTGTCCAAGCGTCTGGACCCGGTGGAAGGTGGTCGCCGTCTGGCCAACTACCTGCGCGTACTGGTGCTGGAGGCACAGACCATGGCACGGGCCTGCGGCAAGTCACACCTGCACAATCTGGATCCTGAAGACCTGGTGGCGCTGACCGTAGAATCGGCGGCCATGGCCCGGGTACCGCTGGCGGGGACCAGCTGGATTCCGGGTTCGGGTGGTTATTGAAATCGGTGAGATAACCTGTGGCGAGGGGGCTTGCCCCCGTCGGACCGCGCAGCGGTCCTGAACCCGGCTAACGCGGTCCTTCAGATGGACTCAATCTGCCAGTTTACGACCGCTGCGCGGTCGAACGGGGCGATGCGGCGTTCCGACAAGCCCCCTCGCCACAGATCAAGGCGCCCGAAAAGAGGCGCACGAATCAGCAATTGCTCACTGCCAGACACTTTCCATTCTTTTGCAGGAGCTTTGAACATGGTCAATCGTCTTCTCGGCAAATCCCTTCTCGGCTTACTGGCGGCCGGCGCGCTCGTGCCGCTGGCGCAGGCAGCCGATGCACCAACCTTGAACACCGGCAGCACCGCCTGGATGGTGACGGCGGCGGTGCTGGTGTTGTTCATGTGTCTGCCGGGTCTCGCGTTGTTTTATGGCGGTCTGGTGCGGGCGAAAAACATGTTGTCGCTGTTCACCCAATGCTTCGGTATCGCCGGTCTGGTGGGCGTTTTGTGGGTGATCTACGGTTACAGCATGGTGGTCGACACCACCGGTATGGTTGAAGGGGAGGTGACCTTCAACAGTTTTGTCGGCGGGCTGAGTCGGGCCTTTCTCGCCGGAATGACCCCGGAAAGCCTGGTCGGCGAGATACCGGAAGGGGTGTTTGTAACCTTCCAGATGACCTTCGCGATCATCACGCCGGCGCTGATTGCCGGTGCGTTCGCCGAGCGCATGAAATTTTCCGCGGCACTGCTGTTCATGGCCCTGTGGTTCACCCTGGTTTATGCCCCGGTGGCGCATATGGTCTGGGGCGGTGCGGGGGCGTTGATGCATAACTGGGGCGTTCTCGATTTTGCTGGCGGTACAGCGGTGCACATCAATGCCGGTGTGGCCGCGCTGGCCGCCTGCCTGATCCTCGGCAAGCGCAAGGGCTACGAAAATACGCCGATGCCGGCGCACAACCTGAGCCTGACCATGGCCGGCGCGGCCATGCTTTGGGTCGGCTGGTTCGGTTTCAACATCGGTTCCGGCGGCGGCCTCAGCGGCACCTCCGGTATCGTCATGCTTAACACCCAACTGGGCGCCTGCGCCGGGATTCTCGGCTGGATGTTCACCGAGTGGCTCAAGGTCGGCAAGCCGAGTGCGCTGGGTCTGGCCAGTGGTGCCCTGGCGGGTCTGGTGGGCATTACCCCGGCGTGTGCCTATGTGGGTGTGGGTGGCGCCCTGGCTATCGGTTTGCTGTGCGGGGTGTTCTGCTACTTGAGCGTTACCGTGCTCAAACGGCGTTTCGGTTACGACGACAGCCTCGATGTGTTCGGCTTGCACGGTATCGGCGGGATGATCGGCGCGGTATTGACCGGCGTCTTTTGCGTACCGTCCCTGGGCGGGCTGGTAGAAGGGGTGACCATGGGTGGCCAGGTGTTGGCCCAAATCAAGGGTGTGCTGTTGACGACGGTGTACTGCTTTGCCATCAGTTGGATCATTCTCAAAGTGGTCAATGCCCTGGTCGGCTTGCGCGCCGATGAATCGGTAGAGGAAATGGGCCTGGATCTGGCCGAGCACAACGAACGTGCGTACAACCACTGATCGTTACTGTTGAACATTTGTAGGAGCGAGCTTGCTCCGGGCGGCGATCCGACGATGGTCGTTAACGATGACGCGTGCTTCCTGGCTAAACGCGGCGTTCTTGAGTCCATCGTCGGATCGCCGCCCGGAGCAAGCTCGCTCCTACAGTAGATTTTGGCGAGTCTGGGCAGCACGCTGTAGCTGGCTGGCGATCAGGGTGTTCTTCAGCAGATAGGCAATGGTCATCGGCCCGACACCACCGGGTACCGGCGTGATCGCGCTGGCCACGGTGCGTGCACTCTCGTAATCGACATCGCCGACCAAGCGGTTGCCCGATTCGCTGGCAATGCGATTGATGCCGACGTCGATCACCACCGCCCCGGGTTTGAGCCAGCTGGCATCAATCAGCTGGGGGCGACCTACCGCAGCGACGACGATGTCCGCCAGCCTGCACAATGCTGGAGCATCGACGCTGCGCGAGTGCACCACGCTGACTGAGCAGTCGGCCTGCAACAGCAGTGTCGCCATCGGTTTGCCGACAATGTTCGAACGGCCGATGACGACCGCGTGCAAGCCACTCAGGTCACCGCAGGTTTCGTGTAGCAGACGCATGCAGCCGCTGGGGGTGCAGGGCGTCAGGACCTCGATGCCCTGGACCAGTCCACCGACGTTTTCCCGATGAAAGCCATCCACGTCCTTGATCGGATCTATCGCATGAATCACCGCCGCCTCGTCGATATGGGTCGGCAATGGCAATTGCACCAGGATGCCGTTCACCGTGACGTCGGCGTTCAGTTGCGCAATCAGTTCCAGCACATCGTGCTGGCTGGCGTTTTCTGCCAGACGGTACTCCAGGGAACGGATGCCGACCTCTTTGGCCCGCAGCAGTTTGTTGCGCACATAGACCTCGCTGGCCGGGTCTTCACCGACGAGCAGCACGGCCAGGGCAGGGTAGATCTGTTGTCGCGCCAGGACCTGAACCTCTTCTCGAACCTCCTCGAGAACCTGGGCAGCGATAGCTTTGCCGTCGATATCGCGGGCAAGTGCGGGGGTGGTGCGGATCAAAAGAGTCACCGTTATCTTGATTGTATGGGATTGATGCGATCATCGAGGCGCCGTTGCACCCCGATGATTCATCACAGATCTGAGGGCAAGGACGCTCAGGCTACCAGTTGATGGCAGCCGTATACCACCAGCACGCCCGCGATCAGCGTGGCATAGGGCAACCAGCCGGCGCGTTTCAGGCCGGCATCGGCTTGAACGTACAGGTCGTCGAGCATCGCTTGCGGGAAGCGTCCCTTGTCCTGCACATAGTGGCGGAAGCAGAACACCGGCAGGATCAGTAACGCCAGCAGTAGGCCCGTCACCAGCGTCCCCGCGCCCCAGATATCGGCGCCCAGGCCCATGCAGGCCAGGTTGACGAAACTCAACACGCCACCGGCTGCCAACAGTACGGTGGGAGCTTTGTACGGGCGTACCCAGTCAGGGCGATCCAGGCGATGGATCCAGCCGGCGTTGAGGTTGAGGAAGTTGAAGATGATGTAGCTGACGTTGGACGCGGCCAGCACGAACACATAATCGGACATCAGCAACAGCAGCAGATTGAATGACAGATCTGTCCACATTGCCGCGGTGGGGGCGCCGTGTTCATTGGTGCGCCCCAGGTATTTTGGCAGCCAGCCGTCCACCGATGCCTGATACAGGGTGCGCGAGGAACCGGACATCGAGGTCATGATCGCCAGCAAGGTGGCCAGGACCAGCATGATCAGCACGATATTGGCGACCACCTTGCCGCCGCCAATGCTGTCCGCCATGACCTGGCCAACGCCCATGCCGCTGTAGATCGCTGGCGCTAACAGACCGCTGTAGACCGCAGGGGTGATGACTGCACCGCTGGCATCGAGCACGGCCGGTGTGACTAACTGACCAAGACCGAGACTGCCTTGAAACGCCAGGGGCACCAGGGTGAACACCACAATGCACAGCAGGCCGGCATAGAAGATCGCCTTGAAGGTGTCGCGCTTGGGGTCTTTGAATTCCCGCGTGTAGCAGACCGCCGTTTCGAAGCCGTAGGTGGACCATGCGGCCATGAACAGGCCGCCGGCCATCAGCGACCAGCCGGACAGGTCCCATGGCCCGTCGATCACTTGCCCGGCCGCATCATGTGCGAGGGGGTACAGCGGCAGGAAATTGGCCTGGGCCGCGTCCCCGGTAAACAGAGGCACAACGCCCACCAGCAGCAATGGAATCAGCGACGTCACACCGAGCACCAGGGTCAGCCGTGCCGAGCGCAGGATGCCACCATGTTGCACGGCAAAGACCGTGAGCAGGATCAACAGACCGATGGCGAATGTCGCGTTGATCCGTAGCGACAGGCCACTCTTGATCCAGCCCAGATCGACCAGGGTCAGTTGCCAGGTGTTGATCAGCGCATCGGCGGGAAACAGGGCGGTGAGGATATAACCGGCCGCCAGCCCTGAGCCAATGGACAGCACCGGTGACCAGGCCAGCCAGTTGCACCACACCGAGACCGGTGCGATCAGCTTGCTGTAACGCACCCAGGCCACCGCGCCGTAGACCGAGGCACCGCCGGACTTGTGCGGGAACAGCCCGGCAATTTCGGCATAGGTGAAGGCCTGGATAAACCCGAACAGGATCGACACGATCCAGACGATCCAGGCCGGTTTGCCAACCGTTGCGGCAATCGCGCCGATAGAAAACAGCACCAGGGCGGGCACGCCACTGGCGACCCAGAACGCCCCGCGCCAATCGATCTTGCGGTGCAGGCTGCCCACTGAGCTGGCGGCCTGCGGTACGGTCTCGAACGTAGTCGCTTCCATCTTCGTATTCCCATGTCTGAAAAAAGCAGGACCCTGTAGGAGCGAGCCTGCTCGCGATGGACATCCAGGCACCGCGGACAGTCAGGCAACCCGCGTTATCGTTGACGTTCATCGCGAGCTGGCTCGCTCCTACAGGTGTGTATGGGCAGTCAAAAGGTTGATCAACTACGTACCCGGCTCTTGTCCGGGTCGTAGAAAATCGCGGCGGTGACCGTGGCGCTGATGCGCTTCTGCAGGCCATCGACTTTGCCGATCTCCAACGCTGTGCCAACGTCGGCGCAAGCCACGTCGACCCGGCACAGCGCGATATTGCTGCCCAGCAGCGGTGAGCGGCAGGCACTGGTGACTACGCCTACCTGGGCCCGGCCGCGGTACACCGGGTCGCCGTGGTGAGCGCCCTCGTTGCCACTCAATTGCAGGCCCACCAGCTTGTGGGCGGGATGGGTGCTTCGCCGCAACAGGGCGTCGCGACCGATGAAGTCATCGGTTTTACTTTTCAGCGGCACCGAGAAGCCGATACCGGCCTCGAACGGATCGGTCTGGTCGCTGAACTCGTAGCCTGCAAAAATCAGCCCGGCTTCGATACGCAGCATGTCCAGGGCTTCCAGGCCCAGCGGCACCAGGCCCAAGGGCTGGCCGAGCGACCAGATTCGGTCCCAAACCTTCTCGGCATCGTCCGGGTGGCACCACACTTCGTAACCCAGCTCACCTGTGTAGCCGGTGCGCGAGATCATCAGCGGGCAGCCGTCGTAACCGTCCAGGCGGCCTACGAGGAAGCGGAACCAACCGAGGGTTTCCAGGCTCGGTTGGGTGGGGGCTGTCCAGACCATCTGCTTGAGCAGCTCGCGGCTCATCGGGCCTTGCACCGCCAGGTTATGGATCTGCTCGCTGGCGGATTTGATCCAGACCTTCATGCCGAGTTTTTTCGCCTGCTCGCGCAACCACACCCCGGCGTAGTCTTCGCCGCAGATCCAGCGGAAATTGTCCGGGCCCAGGCGCAGCAGGGTACCGTCGTCGAGCATGCCGCCGTGTTCGTGGCACATCGCCGAGTACACCACTTGGCCTACCGCCAGGCGCCGCACATCGCGGGTCAGGCAGTACTGCAACAAGGCTTCGGCGTCGGGGCCGATGATTTCGAATTTGCGCAGGGCGGTCAGGTCCATCACCGCCACTCGCTCGCGGCATCCGAGGTATTCCTCGATCGCGCCATAGCCGTCATAGCGCAGCGGCAGCCACCAGTTGCGGTAGTCGACGAAGCTGCCGGTCAAGCGGCTGGTGCGTGAGTGGAACGCGGACTCACGGGTAAGGATCGGGTCGGCATCGGCCGTGGTTCGAGTGCTCATGGCGATGGAAAAACGCTCCTTTTCGCTGTAGATGCGGACATGGATATCGGTTGGGTTCCAGCCATTGGCCGGGTCGATGTCATCCGGGCACGAAGTACTGCCGCACACCAGGTCGGTCATGGCCCGCAGCAGCACGTAGTCGCCGGGACGCGACCAGGGTTCGTCGAGGGTCATCTGCTGGTGTGCGTCGATCCCGGTATTGAAAAAGAAATTGATCGCCGGCCAGCCATTGCGGGCCTTGACCCCATGGGACGCGAGCACTCGGCTGAGGTTGTCGCTGCAGTTGTCGTGCCCAAAATACCCATGGCTTTCGTAGTAGCGCGCGGCGCAGGCCAGGGCGAAGGAGTCGTGGCGGCCGACGGTGTCACGCACCACCTCCAGCATCGGTTGCATCTGCCGGTCGAAAAACTTTGAGAACAGTCCCGGTGCCGGATAGGTGCTGCCGTTCAGGGTGCGGGTTACGGTCTGATCAAGATCCAGCTCCAGACCGCGATCCAGCGCCCGTCGATCCAGAGCGACGAAGTCCGAGCACTGGCGACCGGCGACATCCAGCACCTGCACATACTGACCTTTGCCAACGGTGTAACTGTGGGCGGTGCCGGCGCCGATGGTGAACTCATCCAGCAGTTCACCCAGAGGCTCGGGCAGGTGTGGCAGCAACAGCTGCGAGGGATTGGCCCGTGTCACCAGCAGCCGCAGCTCGCTGGGCCGATCCTGGCGGTCGACGGCCGTTGGCCCGGCGGGTGCCGCGACGATCACCAGTAGCTCATCGCTGGCGACGAAGCGGCGGCTGAAGTCGGCAGGGCTGTCCTCGTCCCAGAGTGAGGCGGCGCTGGGCAGGTGTTGTGGATCAATCGCGCGTCGGATCAGCGCCTGACCAATGCTACGCGACTGCAAGGTCGGTTCGGCGAGCCGTGCGCCGATGAACCCGCAGGCCGTCGAACCGCTCAGCGCCCAGGCCGCCAGGGCGCTACGACCGAGCATATCCACGGCCAGCAATTCGCAAGGTTGCCGGCCTTCGAGGTCGATCACTTGCAGGCTGTCGCCGGGCTGCAGAGCGACAAGGGTCAGGCCGCCGGCGGCCACCCGATAGCGCTCCAGGGCCGGGGCCTGGGCAAAGAGTCCGGGCTCCCGCGGGCGGGAAACACGAGGTGCGTTCATGGTGAGGCTCCCGGGTCAACCGATCGACTTGACGGACATCGGCGGTTCAGCGAGGTACGCCGCCATGGAGTCGTCAAGGGCATGCAGCCAAGGCGTGTGGTGGGGGGGCGACTGGGTGCCGGTCATCAGCGATCGGTAGGACTTGTCGCGGTAACCCATGATGTTGTGGGCCTTGTCGTGCTTCCAGTGCAGGAAGGTGTCGTTGACCGCGGCGATATCGAAGTTCGGGTAGTCGGTGGCGTCCACCAGTTGCTGGATATAGGCGCCCTGGTATTCGAACATCTGCTGGTTGGTTTCAAGCTGCTGTTCACGGGCATGCCATTGCTGACTATCGGCGGCCCGTTGTGCCTGGTCGGGTAGGGCGATGCGTTGCAGGATCACGTCGCGGGCGTACCAGGCCTGGGCGTCGAACATGTTGAACGAGTACCACTGGTCCTGCATGCCGAGGTAGATCAGTTGCGGGTTGGGCTCCCAGAAAATGCCCTTGTACAGGTTCATCGGCCATAGCCGGTTGTCGGTCTTGAGGCACAGTTCGTCCGGCAGGAAGGGGAAGTGATGTTTGTAGCCGGTGCACAGGATCACCGCATCGATGTGCTTGTGGGTGCCGTCGATAAAGTACGCGCGGTTTTTTTCCAGGCGCTGCAACAGCGGTTTTTCTTCCCAGTTTGCGGGCCAGTCATAGCCCATGGGCGCGGTGCGGTAGCAGCTGGTGATGCTGCGGGCGCCGTACTTGTAGCACTGTGAACCGATGTCTTCGGCGGAATAGCTGCTGCCGACGATCAGCAGATCCTTGCCCTTGAACTCCAGCGCCTCGCGGAAATCATGGGCGTGCAGGATGCGCCCGCCGAACTGCTCGAATCCGGG
Organism: Pseudomonas sp. GL_091; assembly: GCF_057837725.1. Classification (NCBI taxonomy): domain Bacteria; kingdom Pseudomonadati; phylum Pseudomonadota; class Gammaproteobacteria; order Pseudomonadales; family Pseudomonadaceae; genus Pseudomonas; species Pseudomonas sp. GL_091. Next base: position 2,298,463 of record NZ_CM174451.1, read on the forward strand.
GAAGTACGGCATCTTCGGCGTCGAAAAGTGCCCGCAGGCGTTGATCACATAGTCGAACTCTTCCGAGGTCTGGGTATCGCTGCCGTGGTCGTGGGCGACCACCGTGAAGCGGCGAGTCTCTTGGTCAAAGGTGACCTGGCGCACCACATTGTTGAAGCGGATGTAGTCGCGCACCCCGGCTTTTTCGACGCGACCCTTGATGTAGTCCCACAGCACTTCCCGTGGTGGGTAGGAGCCGATGGGGCGGCCAAAATGTTCTTCGAAGGTATAGTCGGCGAACTCCAGGCATTCCTTCGGGCCGTTCGACCACAGGTAGCGGTACATGCTGCCATGCACGGGTTCGCCGTTCTCGTCCAGGCCGGTGCGCCAGGTGTAATTCCACATGCCACCCCAGTCTTGCTGTTTTTCATAGCAGACCAGCTCCGGAATCTCGACGCCTTGGTCGCGGGCCGACTGGAAGGCTCTAAGTTGCGCCATGCCGCAAGGGCCGGCGCCGATGATTGCCACGCGTAAGGTCATGATCGTGCCTCGTTATGAATTCATCGGATAAAAACAGCAGCGGCGCTCAGCGAAAAATCACCGTCTTGTCCTGGTTGATGAATACCCGGTGTTCCAGGTGGTATTTCAGGGCTTTGGAAAGGGCGACGGTTTCGGTGTCGCGGCCGATGGCAACCAGCGAATCGGGCAGATGCGTATGGTCGACCCGCTGGATTTCCTGCTCGATGATCGGCCCCTCGTCGAGGTCCGAGGTGACGTAGTGGGCGGTGGCGCCGATCAGCTTCACGCCACGGTCGTAGGCCTGGTGATAGGGCTTGGCGCCCTTGAAACCGGGCAGGAACGAGTGATGGATGTTGATGGCCCGGCCGGACAGCTGCTGGCACAGGCCGTCGGACAGAATCTGCATGTAGCGCGCGAGCACCACCAGATCGGTCTGAGTGTCCTCGATGATGCGCATCAACTCGGCTTCCTGGCTGGCCTTGCTGTCCTTGGTGATCGGCAGGTAGATGAAACGGATGCCCTCGCGTTCGGCCATGGCTCGCAGGTCCAGGTGGTTGGAGACCACTGCGGTGACGTGCATGTCCATCTCGCCTTTGCGGTGTCGGTACAGCAGGTCAGTCAGGCAGTGGTCGAACTTGCTGACCATCAGCAGCACCCGAGTCGGCTGACTGCTGCAGAACAGCTGCCACTGCATGTCGAAGCCGCTGGCAAGGTCGCCCAGACCCTCGCGCAGGGCACCGATATCGCCGCTCACGCCGGTGTTGAAGCGGAACACCGCGCGCATGAAAAACTGCCCGGTGAACTCGTCGTCGAATTGCGCCAGCTCGCTGATGTAGCACTGCTGGCCGGCCAGACAGGTGGTGATCGCGGCCACGATGCCGGACGCTGCCGGGCAATTGATCTTGAGAATGTAATGTTCGTTGGAAGTGTCCATTGAAGGTCCCTTGGATAAAGCGGTTGGAGGCTCAGCCCTTGGCCGTGCGCTTGGTTTTTTCCGGGTCGTCGAAGGGCAGGGCGTGGGTCACGGCGGCGCCTTCCTGACTACCGCGCACCTGCAGGGCAATGCCTGGATTCGAGCAGGCGACGCTCATGCGGGCGATGGCCATGGAGCGTTTGCTCAGGCGCGAATACATGCCGCAGGTGATCACCCCGACTTGCTGGTTGCCTTGCCACAAGGTGTCGCCGGCCTGGGCGGCGCGGACGCCTTCGAGCAACACGCCGGTGATCTTGAAACGCTCCTGACCGCGCAACCGAAAGTGCTCTTCGGCGCCACGGAATTCGCGTTTGTCCGGGGAGACGGTGAAATCCAGGCCCATTTCCCACAGGGTGTCGCCAGCCTTCTGATCGACGAAGGGGTACATCTGCGAGTTGTCGTAGGGGAAAAACATCAGCGAACTTTCCACCCGCAACCAGTCCAGGGCGGTAAAGGCGCAAGGGATGATGCCCAGGCCCGCGCCCTGTTCGAGGATCGTGTCCCACAGCGCCGGGGCATCGGCGGCCTTGCAGAAAATCTCGTAGCCGCGTTCGCCGGTATAGCCGGTGCGGGAGATCATCACGGGGCGATCGAACAGGCGGGTTTGCAGGTGATGGAAGTAAGGCAGCTGACGGATCCCGGGAACGTGCTCGGTGAGAAAGTCCACCGCCAGCGGCCCTTGCAGCGACAGGTCGTGCAGGTCGTCATCGAACAGCACCGCCACTTGCCGGCCCTGGGATGAGCGCACCAGCATTTCGTGCCCGCTGCCGGCACCGTGCACCACCATGAACGCGTTGGGTCCGGTGCGGTAGACGATGCAGTCATCGACGAACTTGCCGTCCTCATCGAGCATCGAGGCGTATACCGACTTGCCGGGGTAGAGCTTGGCGATGTCGCGGGTGGTCGCCCATTGCAGCAGGCTCTCGGCGTGGGGGCCGACGTAATGGACTTTTTTCAGCCCGGACACGTCCATCAGCCCGGCACGGGTGCGGATCGCCTGATGGTGATCGGCCAGGTCGCTGTCGTAGGTCCAGGCAGTGCCCATGCCGTTCCAGTCTTCGAGGTTCGAGCCGAGTGCGCGGTGCCGTTCGGCCAGTGCAGAAATACGCCATGAATGCGCCATGTGAAGATCCTTGTCGGTGAAAGTGGGTCAGGGTTCAGGCTTGCAGGTCGAAGCGGCTCAGCCACTCGACCAGGGTCTGTCGGTAGCGGCTCATGCCCTTGTAGTCGGCGATCGGCTCGGGCAGGTCGCGCAGCACACGGTGCAGTCGGCAGCCCCAGCCGGGTTGGGTGACCAGCTCCTGCATGCTGATCAGGTAGGTGCGGATGCTGAACATCACCGCGTTGCTGCGGGGCAGGCGCACCATCACTTGCAGCTCGACCCGCAGGTGCACCTGTTGCCCGACGTTTTCGGCGGTGATGCGGCCGCGGTCGGCGCCCCATTCATGGAAAGTCTCGGGGGAGGAGTCCAGGCGCGGGTTGATGGTCAGCGTCCAGTTCAGACGTCGCACCGGCTGCCCCACTTGCAGGTTGAGCAGGTATTTCAGCGCGCGGTCGAAGATGCCCATCTGGTGGGCCATGGGCACCGGCGAATGCCACTGTTTGAAACTCATGCCGGCGTCGAAGGCCAGGGACCAGTCGGCCGGGCTGGTGACGATGCCGGCATCCATGAACAGGTCGTCGTCACGCTGATCGAGCAAGGCAAAATCACCCTGGACCTGCCGGCCGATGAACTCCAGCGGCTCGCAGGGCAGGCTCGTGGCATCGCCGAACACAAAGCGCTGATCGATCTCCAGCAGCGTGTTGCGCCAATGCCAGTGATCACCTTCACGCACCAGCGAGAACCACTGCGGATAATCCGCGGCCAGGTGCTCCATGAGCATCTGCAGCGCATCCCAGGCCGCCACATGCATGTGCGGCAGCACCAGGTAGCGGCGCGGATCCTTGTCCAGCACCAGGGCGCGTTCGGCCATTTCCGAGCGGTAGTGTTCGTCGATGTCGAACCCGTGCTGGTAAATCGAGCCGGGATCCCGGGAGGTCGCCGGTTCGATGTTCACCGAATACAGGTAGCTGTCCTCGGTGAAGGGGAAGGGAAAACGACGGATGGCGGCGGGGCTGTTGCGAAAGCTGAAATCGTCTCGATAGCTCTGCACGGGGCTTGATTGAATGGGCATGGTCGACTCCTAAAGATCCAGCGAAACGCAAGGGCCGCAGCCGCGAGAGACACAGGGCATGAGAAAGTCGGCCTGCTCGGCGGGGCTCAGAAAACTGTCGCGGTGTTCGATGTCGCCGCCCACGTGGCGGGTCATGCACTGGCCGCAGACCCCGCCGCGGCACAGGTTGGGGATCTGCAGCCCAGCGGATTCCAGGGCTTCGAGCAGGCTTTGTTCGGTGCCGACCCGCAGGCGCCGACCGCTGCGCAGCAGTTCCAGATCGAAGGGTTGACCCGGTTGTGCGGCATTGAAGGCTTCCCAGTGCACCCGGCCGGGCGGCCAGCCGAGTGCCTTGGCCTGTTGCCGAACCGCGTCGAGCAGCGGTTGCGGGCCGCAGGTGTAAAGGTGGCTGCCCAGCGGTCGATCACGCAGGATCCGGCTCAGGTCCGGGCGGCTGGCGTAGGTGTGCAGACGCGATCCCAGTCGCTGTTGCAACGCCTCGACATAGGCATCGCTCAGGCCCGGACGACAGAGGTAGTGCAATTCGAAGTGGGCCTTGCGTTGTTCCAGGGCCGCGATGTAGGCCATGAACGGCGTGATGCCGATGCCTCCGGCGATCAGGATGTGCAGGCTGGCGGTCGAGTGCAGGGCGAACAGATTGGCCGGTGGCGAAATCTGCAGCGTGTCCCCGACCTGCACCTGCCGATGCAGGTAGTGCGAGCCGCCGCGGGAGGTCTCCTGCAGGCGTACGGCGATGCGGTAATGCTGGCTGTCCGCCGGGTCGCTGGTGAGTGAATAGGCATTGCGCAGCTTGCCCTCGGCCAGTGGCAGGTGAACCTGCACATGACTGCCGGGGGAGAAAGCCGGCAGGGGCCGGGTGCACGCCTGCAGGGTGAATTCGCGCACTACTGGGGTAAGCATTCTCGCCGCGCTGACCCGCACTTCGATTGCGGCGCTCATGACCGGACTCCGGCATAAGGCTGGTCGGGGTTGGTGCAGACGCCGAGGTACGCCCCCAGGCGGCGGGAAAAGTGTTCGCGGACTTCCAGCCCTACGTCGCAACCGATGCAGGTCAGCAGCGGCTCCGGCCCGGCGGCCTGAGTCAGGCCGCAGTGCACGCAATACACCAGGCGCGCACCGGCAATCGTGCGGGTGATGTCGATCTCGTCATTTTCCAGTCCGGCGCTGCGGGCCTCGCCGTGGATGCGCCAGATAAAGGCCTCGTCGCCCATGATGTAGAGATGGCTGCCGACGGTGGCGCTGACCAGCACCTGATGCAGGCGCCGGGAAAAGTCGGCGCTCTCGCCATTCAGCACCAAGGGCTGTTCCAGTTCCCCGACAACGGGCGAGCAGGCGGCCGCCGATTGCATGACCACGATGTGCCGGGTGACGCTTTCACGAGGCAGCGGCTGGCGATAGCGCGGGAGGCTGTGAAGTCGGTCCGGGGCGGCGCTGTGTCTATCCGTCATGTGGGCTTTCCTGGCTGATCCGCGCCTGTCGAAGGGCGAGAAAGGTGGCGTTGGACTGGGAGTTTGTTTCCTGTTGGGGAAGATACTTTCCTATGGGGAAAATCTTCTCAATCCGGAAAAAGGGCTATGTCTTTGGAGATAAGTCTTGCGCAACGCCTGTTCGGGGCATGGAAGTTGCTGGTCTTTGCTCAGGGCTGAGCAACCGGACGGGGAGTGATCGATAGTGCGAACACGAGTGCAGTGGTGGCCGCTCTGGTTGGGGCGTGTGCGTCCCGAACAGGCGCGCAGCGTGCGCAAACTGCTGGCCGGGTTGCCCTTGAGTCAGGTGCACGCTGACGGTGCCATGCCGGGTTTTCTGGACCGTTTCGAAGCACTGTTGCCGACCTGCAAACTGACGCTGATCCTTGACGGCGTAGACCCTGGGCCTGCTCGGCGCGGGTTGATCGAGGGTTGTCAGAATATTGAGCGCTGCCCCTGGCGTGTTTTATCACTGACTGATTCGGCTCAGGCCTGTGGCCCTTGCCGGCAACGTGGCGTGCATCGCTTGCTGTGTGTCTTGCCGCAATGCGATGACTCCAACAAAGGGGCGCTGTTGCTCGATACCCCACGACCGGTCGGCGTGAGCTGGCGCCAGATGCTGGAGGAGGCGGCGCAGGCCGTCGGCGTCAGTGTGAGCCTGCTCTGCCACACGCGTGAGCAACAGCGTAAGCAGGCCACGTCCCAACACGGTGCCCTGGCTCGTGAACTGCACGACTCGGTAGCTCAGCAGTTGGGTTATCTATCGTTTCAGGCGCGTTTGCTGCAGTCGCACATGACTAAGCCGGAGCAGGCGGTTGCCGTGTTGCAAGAGCTGCGCGGCGGCTTGAGCCAGCTGCAACGGCAGGTACGTGAGCTGATCACCAGCGCCCGTCTGACGATGGACGGGCGCTCATTGCGTCAGGCCTTGGCCGATTCCGTGGCGGAGTTTTCGCGACGCTGCATCATCGTCTTCGAACTGGACAATCGCCTGGCCGACGATGCCTTGAACCCGGAAACCGAATTGCAGGTTCTGCAGATCATTCGCGAGGCCCTGACCAATGCTGTACGTCACTCTCATGCGCGACACGTGCGCATCGAATTGCGGCAAAACCAGGAAGGCGATGCGTCGATCTCGGTGGAGGACGACGGTATCGGCCTGAGCCCGGCGTCGTGCGAGGAAAACCACTTCGGCCTGGCGATTATCCGCGAGCGCGCCGCCAGCATTGACGCTCGCCTGTCCATTGAAACGATCCGCCCCCACGGAGTGCGCGTACACCTGGGCCTTTCCCCCAACCTGGACCTGCCACAAGGGAGTCTCGATGAACTGCACGACCTTATTACTGATTGATGATCACCCGTTGTTTCGCAAGGGCCTGGCGCAGCTGTTCGGAGCCAGTGACGACTTCGAAGTGGTAGGGCAGGCCGCCAGTGGTCGCGAAGGGATCAACCTGGCCATGAGCCTGGCGCCGCAGCAGGTCTTGCTGGACTTGCACATGCCTGGTTTGAGCGGTTTGCAGGTACTCGATGAATTGCGGCAGCTGCGTCTCGACTGCCAGGTGGTGGTGCTGACCGCGTCGATGGATCGCGCTGAGCTGCTGACAGCCCTGCGCCTGGGGGCCAGTGGTTATGTACTCAAGGAAACCGAGCCCGATGCGTTGCTGGCCTACATGCGCAATTGCAACAAGGGCGCGATTGTTTTGGATTCAACGCTGATTGCCCTGCTTGCCGATCAGGGCGAGTCGGCGCACCGACCTGCGCACGATTCGAATCCGCTCGACACCGGCAACCTGACTGAGCGCGAGGGGCAGACCCTGGCCCTGATCGCCGCCGGCATGAGCAATAAACAGATCGGCCGGGAACTGGGGATCAGCGATGGCACGGTCAAAATCTATGTGAGGAATCTCTTGCAGAAGCTCAGCCTGCACTCGCGCCTGGAGCTCGCGGCGTGGGTGCACAACGGCGCTTCTGTGAGACACGAGGAGCTTCATTAGATGATGGAACGGCCAGAGGCATTTGTGCAGACACCACCCTTGCACCTGATGGATCGTTTTCCTGCGGCGTTGCTTGAACTGCGGGATAACGGTCAGATCGCCCACGTCAACCTGGCCTGGGTCGAGCTGATGGATCTGCCGGGTACGGAACGTAATCTCATCGATTATGTGCACCATGAAGACCGTTCGTTGTGGCGCCAGGCCCTGCATGAACTGCGTCGGCGCCCCGAGAGCTCTTTCAGCCAGCGACTGCGCTTTGTTCACCCTTCGGGGGAACTGCGTTGGTTCGAGGTCAGCCTGAAACGCGGACATCAGGGGTTCTATCTGGTGGCCGGGGACATTACTGCGCACAAACGCCGCGAGATCGCTTTGCAGGCCAGTCAGCGCAGCAGCATGAGCCTGCTGGACAGCATGCCGGGGCTGATCTATCGCGGCCGCAACAACCGCGACTGGACCATGGAGTTCGTCAGTGCCGGTTGCCTGCAACTGACCGGGTATCCACCGGAGCGGCTGGTGGACAACCATGAGTTCACCTACAACAGCCTGATCCTGGCCCAGGATGCCGATTACGTCTGGCGTGAGGTGCAATATGCCCTGTCGCGGCAGAAGCCGTTCGAACTCAATTACCGGATTCGCTGCGCCGATCAGTCGATCAAGCACGTCTGGGAAAAGGGCGTCGGGATCTATGCCGACACGCGTGAAGTGCTGGGTATCGAGGGGGCGATTTTCGAGCGCAGCACTGGCCAGAATCTGGGGCGCTGAACCGTTGCAATGGTGTGTCGTCAATCTGGCTCTGGGTTTGGCAAACAGTCTGGATGGACTTACCAACCGCAGTGCGTCCAAGGCTTGATCCCCACTTAGGCTTGGCGCGATTTATTACTATCTGCAATTAGCGAAAGAGCGATGTTTATCCGAATGCCAGCTTCTGGCCGCTTTTTGCCTGTCGCGAAGGACTGAAAACGACTGTGGATTCAACCGGTCGATGCAACAGATTGGCTAAATCGCTCAGCAGGTATCCGTCTACGAACGAACCTCCCGCAGATCGAATAGTTGGCTTGCGGTGAAATTCATTAAGCGGGACATCTTCAATTGATACACATGAGTTATTCATTGCTGTTTCCTAACGCGGCGCCACGAGCACACGGGCGCGTGTATCTGTGTCCTGTGCAGAGGTTGGCAGGCTACGGCATTGATTCTGTTGGATGCGGGCCGCACCTCGTCCTGTGGACGGCCCGTGAGATTGGCCTGGCTTACTGCTGGGCTGACGCTACAGCAGGCGCCGATTTGAGAATGGCCTGATAGGTATCTTTGTGGTCGGCGTAGTACTGAGCGACCACTTTGTCAGCCGACGACTCGCGAGCCTGTTTCATCATGTTTTCCAGATCCTTCATCGGAATACTGAAATGTGCGAAGAAGTAGGCCACCTGAGGGAAGTCCTGAGTGAATCCTTTGCGGGCCACGGCGTGGATCTGCTCGGCTTTTCCGTAGACCTCTTTAGGGTCGTCCAGGTAGCGCAGAGACCAGGTCGAGAACATCCAGTGCGGGCTCCAGGCATTGAGCAACGCCCATTGGCCTCGCTTGGTGACACGGTCAAATTCGTTGAGCATGCCAGTTTCGGAAGAGGCCACCAGTTTATAGCCGTCAAGTTTGTAGTCAGCGATAGCGCGGGTAGCCGTTTTGTACTGTCCGTTACCCACTTCGGAAGTCAGAATCTTGCCGCCCAGTTTTTCTCTCACTTCCGGCTTGTTCAAATCCTCAATGCTGGACAGCTCGCTCTCCGGAATGCTCGTAGGAACAGCTAGGCCGAGGCGCCCTTCATAAAGCACGCCCAGGTCTTCCAGCTTGTCTCCGTACTTGTCCCAGAAAGGCTTATGGCTGTAGGTGAGCCAAGCCATCGGAATCATGTCGACTTTTCCAGCAGACATTGCCTGGAACTGAATACCAATATCGGCCATCACCAGTTTGACGGGTTGCTTGAGCTGATCTTGCAGGATCGTAGTGGCCAGCTTGGTGGTAATTTCCGCATCGGCCCAATTCACCCAACCGATGGTGATAGGCTTGGTTTCGTCTGCATGAGCAATGCTCGCAAGAGTGAGCAGTGTGACGCTGGCCATCCAGCAGCCAGCTTTTTGTGCGAAGGACATTCGGGTGATCATCGGGCATCTCCAATGTTATGAGTTATTGGTTTGGCAGATAGATGATTGGGTGCTGCCTCGAATTGTTGTGAGTCACTTCTGGAGTGGGTTCTTCGAGGCGAGCGTTGTGGTCGCAACCAAGTAGTTGCATTCGTTTATGTGCTTCTTTCTGGTCCTTTATGATGTTCAGATGTACTGGTAACGGTTGGTGATCGGAGAGCTGATAGACCAACGGCCCTCAACACCTTTTCGAATGGTTAGGTGATTACCGGGACCAACCGAGACTGGTGGATTGGTTGGGCTATGAATCACTGCCTCGCCACTTTGCACTACAAACTGAACGTCCCGGTCGTAGTCGTATTCGAAGCGATCAGTGTCGCCGCTCTCCCATAGCTCCCATTGCTGGGATTGCTGCTTTTCTTTTGCTGTAGCCTGGCGCTGGATGATCTTTGTCATGTTGTTTTTCCTGAGGACATCAGGCCGACATCTTTGCTGGCCTTGGGAACAGAGAGCTGGCTATGAAAAGGCAGTGAGTCAGGCGTCAGCGGCTGTTTGCCCAACAGAATGTCGCTGGCCTTCTCTGAAAGCATGATCGTCGCCGCGTTGATGTTCGCGCTGGGCACGGACGGGAATACTGAGGCGTCGATGACCCGCAGGTTTTCCACGCCAAGTACTCGCAACTGGCTGTCCACTACCGCTGTCGAGTCGTCGGAGCTACCCATCTTGCAAGTACCGCAGGGGTGATACGCACTAGCAGCGTCTTCGCGAATAAACTCGTCCATGGCTTTGCCGCCACGGATGTGAGTACCGGGGGTATCTTCGCGGTAGTTGTAACGCTTGAATGCTGGCTGAGCAGCGAATTCAAGGCCAAGGCGCATGGACTCGCGCATGACTCGCCAGTCTTCCTCGGTTGCCATGTAATTCGGATCGATGCGCAGCGGATCAGATACCTTTGCGCTACGCAGACGAATGTTGCCGCGACTGGTTGGACGCATTGGGCCGACGCCGATCCGATAGCCGTAGGTTGTGGAGACAGGAATCCAGTTTTTGTCGAAGAACACTGGGAAGAAGTGAAACTGGATATCTGCGTGCGGGGTAGTCGGTGAACTGTTCAGGAACGCCCCGACATGGCACTGGTTAACCGAAGCGACACCCTTTTTGAATCCGAACCACTGCATGCCTGCCCACAGCATACGATGGGGTTGCAACTCTCGGTTAAGTGATACCGGTTCCTTGGTCTCGATCTGGATGTGGCATTCAAGATGATCCTGCAAATTCTCACCCACCCCGGGTAGATCAACCTGACAGGCTATGCCGTGCTCTCTCAGGTGCGCAGCTGGACCGATTCCCGACAACATCAACAGTTGTGGGGAGCCGAAAACCCCACAGCTAACAATGGATTCTTTTCGCGCACGAACGTCGATCATCTTGCCTTTACGGAGAACTCGAAAACCGACGGCTCGCTTGCCGTCCAGAATAATTTTCTGGACTTCACAACCCAGCCAGATTGTCAGATCAGGGTGTTCACCCATAGTGTGCAAGTAGCCGTAGGCTGAGCTGTTGCGAACACCGTCTCGCACGCTCATTTCGAAGCGTGAGACGCCTTCCTGCCGATAGCCATTGACATCGTCTGTCAGTGCGAAGCCCGCCTGCTGGCCTGCTTCGAGGAATGCTGCATTGAGTGGGCTGAGCTTTTCCTGACGCTGGGCGCGAATCGGACCGTCATGGCCACGGTATCGACTGTCGATAACGCTGGACTCAATTTTCTTGAAATACGGTGCGCAGTCGGCCCAACTCCACCCCGTGGCGCCCTCAGCTTCCCAACGGTCGTAATCCAAGGGGTGCCCGCGTAGCCAGGTCATGCCGTTGATCGAGGACGAACCGCCCAAAAGGCGCCCCCGCGGTTGCTGAATGCGGCGGTTATTCAGTTGGCGCTGTTCTTCGGTGTAGTACCACCAGTTGTATTGCGAGGTAGGTTTGAACGCCGAGCGCAGCCCAGCTGGCATGCGAATGATCCACGATTTGTCGGACGGGCCGACCTCTAATAGCAGTACTTTAAACCCCGCATCAGAAAGTCGGCGTGCTTGCACACATCCAGCAGATCCAGCACCTGCTATTACATAGTCAAATTCGGCATTCATTCGGGGTTCTCCAGCACAATCGAGCAGGCGTGCTTCATCAGGGGCAGGTTGCGGGCCACGCAGCATGTCAGTCGAGCAACCCCGGCGCTGAATGGTTTTTTTATTAAAAGAGTTGATTGGGGTTTGGGAGCAGATTACCCAACTACAATTTGTGTGGAAATTTAATAAAAATTAAGTGCGGCTTAAAAAATCGTTATACGGAACTCGAAATTATTAAGGCAGAGGTTATTTCCACGGAAATACATACGCTCGTAATGCATTGAATAGTCTGCTTTACATGGGTGAAGCGTATCCGTTGGCCGTTCCTGATTGAGCTAGCCGCCCTGTGCGCGTAGCATCCGGGGCATTCTATCGACGGCAGTACAACTGTTTGTGGGAGGCAGGGTGAGACACCTGGATCTGACATTGCTTCATGCTTTCAAGGTAATCGTTGAGTGCAAAAGCCTTTCGGTCGCTGCCTTGCGACTGCACAAGACACAGGCAGCGATTAGCATCCAGCTGAAAAAGCTGGAGGAACTGGTTGGTAAAAGGCTGATTGATCGTGGGCACCAGACCGCTGAGCTGACACGGGATGGCGAGCTTCTCCTGCAATACGCTAATAAGATGCTGGCCTTAAGTAATGAAGCCATGGCGCTGTTCATCGAAGAGGAAGTGTCGGGCACCGTACGGTTTGGTATCCCCGATGACTATGCGAGCGCATTCCTTCCACCAGTTCTCCAGCATTTCACCAGGCGCTACCCGAACGTACGGCTCAAAATACGCAACGACATCAGCCAAAATCTATTCACTGGCCTCGAAGGTGGTGATTTGGATTTGGCCCTGGTCACGCAAAGAAATGGCGACGGAAATGGCGAGATACTTCGAAGCGATAAGCTTCAATGGGTGGCTGGAGAGTCCTACCATCTGTCACCAGACGAAACGTTACCTCTGGCGCTGTACCCGCACGGTTGTGGGTATCGCCGCCAGATCCTGACGGCGCTGAGCAGTTGCCAGAGAGAATACGAGATAGCTTTCGAATGTACTGGCGTAACCGGTGTTCAGCTCGCTGTTGAGAGTGGGCTGGCGGTTGCAGCGACCTCGTTACCATTGATTCAGCCGAGTTGGCAGATACTGGATGCTGTTGTAGCTGGATTACCCCCTCTCGGGAACGTCACCATTGAACTCAGAATGGGGAAAAATCAGAGTAATCCGGCTGTTCAGTACTTCGCACAGGAGCTGCGCAAGCATGTAGTTCCGCATGTTGGTTAAATCGGGCCCGAGTATCAGACCAATCAGCAAGAACGCCATGAAGGCATCCAAACCTAGACCTGAGCTGCGGCTGAACTCACCGTTCGTTATCCTCAATTCAGGTAAAGGGCACCGTCGCAGGGGCAATTGGCATAGGATGGAAATATCTATCAGTTGGCTGTCTGCTTCTGGCCGATTGTGTTGAAAAAGCAGCTCCCCTGTCTGGCCTGCGGCAAAATCTCTGCATTGGCCAGCAGGGAAGTACGCAGCATGATGGGACAGTTATCGAGTGGCCAGGAGCGGCTGTTTTACTTATTCAACTTTGAAGATCACATCCCAGCCAATCACCTTCTGCGCAGCATTGATCAGTGTCTCGATCTGAACGAGCTACGCCATTACCTCGCCGATTTCTATAGCCCGATTGGGCGTCCGTCGATTGATCCTGAACTGATGATCCGCATGCTGATCGTGGGCTATTGCTACGGTATTCGCTCAGAACGGCGGTTGTGCGAAGAGGCCCATTTGAACCTGGCGTATCGCTGGTTTTGCCGGTTGAGCCTCGAAGATGAAGTACCCAGTCACTCGACGTTTTCCAAAAATCGACACGGCCGCTTTCGGGACAGCGATCTGTTTCGCTGGTTGTTTAATGAAGTGCTGCGTCGGTGCATGGACGCAGGTCTGGTCAAAGGCGAAGGCTTCGCCGTGGACGCCAGCATCATCAAAGCGGATGCGAGTCGGCAGCGTGGCGTGCCGGGTGATGAACAGGTCAACTGGAGCGATCCGTCCCTCAGCACCCGCACCGTGCGTGAGTACCTTGAGGCACTCGATGAAGAGGCTCTGGCCGAAACGCTACCGAAGCGCCTATCGCTGACTGATCCTAAAGCCCGCTGGACTGCAGCTCCAGGCGGCCCAGCGTTCTACGCTTACTCCACGACTTATCTGATCGATACGGAGCACGGCGTCATTGTGGATGACAGATCAACTACAGGAATCGCCGTCGGGTTGCTCGACAGGCAGATTGGAAAAGTGGTTGTAGCCGGGCAGCACCCTGCGGTGCTGCCTGGTTATGCTCAGGGCTTAGGAGGGAAAGGTGAACAGGTACCTATTGTGGCTGCTTGAAGCCACTCGCGTAGCACACGAACTTTCGGTAGTTGGGCGCATTGAGTCGGATAAATCAGATAGTAAGAGATACCTTCGTTGAGTTCGATATCGAACGGTGCAACAAGCACACCGTCGTTCAGACTTTCGCGCACCAGATTCAAATCCCCCAGGGCGACGCCTTGTCCGCGGGTCGCCGCAGATAAAGCGAGCTCCAGGGTGTCGAATGATTGTCCTCGGTGAGCAGCTATTCCATCCACTTCGGCCGCCTCCAGCCATCGGCTCCAGCCCTGTACCGGAATACAATGCAATAGGGGCAGATGCCTCAGATCGGCAGGTTCGGTCAGGAGCTTCGCCAGTTCTGGTGAGCAGACTGGCGTTAACCGCTCCTGCATCAGAGGAATGACTTCGACATCCTTCCAGTCACCCCGCCCCTGAATGATCGCAGCATCAATGTCACTGTCTTCGAAGCGTGGCTCCCAGGCGTCGTAGGTGGTTACTCGTACGTCCATATCTGGCATCACGGTGCGTAGTCCCGGTAGCAACGGTAGAAACCAGCGCGTCGCCAGGGTGGGAGGCATGCGTAAGGTCAGTACCTGGCCTGCGTTGCGCAGGCTGTTGCACATGTTGATCAGTCGCGCGAAAGCGTCATCAACCACTGGCAGCAATGCTTTAGCTTCAGGAGACAGACGAAGGCCGGTCTTATGGCGAATGAAGAGTGTTACCCCCAGGTATTCCTCCAACTGTTGAACCTGGCGGCTGATGGCGCTCTGAGTGACGAAAAGCTCCTTGGCGGCACGACTGAACGTGCCGCAGCGAGCTGCCGCGGCGAACACTTCCAACGCATGCAAGGGTGGCAAGCGACGGCTGAAGTTAGGGCTGACTAATACATGATCTGAAAGCATGGATTGCATGAGAATTTACCGTATTTACTCCAGTATTTATAGAGTTTAATCTGTTCGTGCCTGTATATGCATCGGGGTAAATAATTAACTCTGTAAGCGATAGCTGATTTCAAATGATGCTGTGCGCGGAGAAATCGCCAACTTGGTGCAACTTTCCTCCCGTCGCCCCAAGAAAGGTCGCTGGGTTTGGTTTTTGCAAAAATAACCATCTAAAACGTCATTTTAGTTATTTATAAGGCACGTGCCGAAAACCTGCCCTGTTTTTGCTGATCAAGAAACCTGGTCATGTATGTACAAGTGTGCATGTATGGCTCCAATCCACAGCAGACGAGTAGCTGAAGTGCAAATTCGCACATACGGCTCATTCAGAATTCATCGTATTTCATGCAGGAGTACTACATGTCTATAGCTCGTATTGCCTTCGCCAGCCTAGTGTTGTTGGTCGCTCTGACAAGCCGGATATCTTTCGCTGCCAATGGCGTTAACTGTCCCTATCCAAAGCCGGTGATATTCGCTGGCTTAAATTGGGAAAGCGGAATGTTCACTACTGAGGTGCTGCGTTACGTATTGGAAAAGGGTTATGGCTGTCAGACCGATGCTTTGCCTGGCAATACCATTACCATGGAAAATGCCCTGCGCCACAACGACATTCAGGTTTCGGCCGAACAATGGGCAGGTCGCAGCCCGATCTGGCGAGAGGCAGAAAAAACCGGTGAAGTATTTGCTGTCGGAGAGACTGTTCAGGGAGCTACCGAGGGGTGGTGGGTGCCGGAATACGTCGTAAAGGGCGACCCCGAACACGGCATCGAGCCGATGGCGCCGGAACTCAAGTCTGTAGCCGATCTGCCGCGTTATAAGACATTGTTCAGCGATCCCGAGGAGCCGTCCAAGGGGCGATTTCTCAATTGCCCAAGTGGTTGGACCTGCGAGCTGGTTAACAGCCAGAAGCTCAAAGCTTATGCGCTGCAGGATAGTTTTACCAACTTCCGTACAGGCACCGGTGCGGCGCTTGATACCGCGATCAGTTCCGCTATGCGTCAGCGCCAACCGGTACTGTTTTACTACTGGTCACCGACTCCGCTGATGGGACGTTTCAAGTTGATCAAGCTTGAAGAACCCCCTTTCAGTGAGGCTTCTTGGGCAACCTTGTCGGACCAGAACAATGAACATCCCATCGGCGGAAGTTCATTGCCGACCAAACTAACTATCGGCGTATCTCGATCTCTGCACGAGCAATCTCCTCAATTAATCAGCTTGTTTGAGAAGGTCCAATTGCCCTTGTCTGTGTTCAACCAGATTCTTGCCGAAATGAGTGTCGGTCGTATGAGGGTGGAGCAAGTCAGAGCGAAGTTCTTACGTGAACATCGTGAAATTTGGGCCCAGTGGGTGCCCGCAGAAGTCGCCAAGCGTATCGATGAGTCTTTGCTTTGAAGGGAAGATGCATGCGAATTGAACGGAGAAATTTTAATGAATCATTACCTCAGTGCTCGACAGAAGCGCTTCGTTTCCAAACTACACAAATCCGGGGTCGCGCGAGGCGAATGGCCGACTTGGTTATTGATTGGAATAGTGTATGGCAGTTGGCTGCTGTTGGTCCTCCAGTATGAGCGACTTGGCGCATTAGTGACGCTGCCATTGTTGGCTTTGGTGGGCGGTCTTTACATGTCATTGCAGCACGAATTGATTCACGGTCACCCAACTCGCTGGCCCATGATTAATGCGCTGATTGGCACTCCTCCCTTGGCTATCTGGTTCCCCTTCGCGTTGTACCGCGATAGCCATCTCAAGCATCACGAAGAAGACAGCTTGACAGTGCCGGGCGTCGACCCCGAAAGCCGTTATGTCACTCACCAACAATGGCAGGAGGCCGGTGTTTTACGACGTCTGATGTTGCGGGCTGAAAAGACCTT
Source organism: Pseudomonas sp. GL_091 (assembly GCF_057837725.1). Lineage (NCBI taxonomy): Bacteria > Pseudomonadati > Pseudomonadota > Gammaproteobacteria > Pseudomonadales > Pseudomonadaceae > Pseudomonas > Pseudomonas sp. GL_091. The sequence goes on from NZ_CM174451.1 coordinate 2,314,981, forward strand.
GTTGGTACGTCTAATACTAGGGCCTTTGCGGGTAATTGTAGAATTGGCAATGCGCAAGGTACCTCGCTTGCTGCGAGGTGAGACCGAGGCATGGAAACGATGGGGGCCGCATCTGGCGCTTTGCGGGTTCCTATTGGGGGCATTGCAATACTATTGTGGTATTCCCGCTTGGTTGTACATGCTGGCGGTCGCTTATCCGGCGCTATCATTGAGCATGTTGCGTTCGTTCCATGAACATCGGCCGGCGTTAGAACCGGCGCAACGCTGCGTGATCAACGAAGCATCCTGGCCGTTTCGCCTGCTGTTTCTCAATAATAATCTGCATTTGGTTCATCATGATCTGCCAGGGTTACCGTGGTACTTATTGCCGCGAGTGTATCGAGCTAATCGGCGAGCCTATCGCCGGCGTAGTGGTGATTTTGTCTTCGGCGGGTATGTGCCGTTGCTGAATCGTTATGGCGTCACCCCAATTGACGAACCACAGCATCCATTTGTGGTTGGAGGCCGTCATGAGTAATGTTTCGGTGGTTGCCGGATTGTCGATGTACACCGAGCCAGGACTAGTTGCTGAAGCCAGCGCTCGCTTAACAGAACTGGTATTGGCTCGTTTAGGGCGAGAATTGCAATCCTCGCAACCGGTCGACTTGATGCAACAATGGTTAAATCCCCAACTCTTGTTCGCACAGACCTGTGGCTACCCGCTGATGCATAGCCTCAAAGGAAAAGTTCAACTGATCGCAACGCCTTGTTATGACTTGCCGGGCTGCCAGGGTAATCTACATTGCAGTTGGCTAATAGTCCGCGAAGACGACCCTCGACAATCGCTGTCTGAGTTTCATGGTAGTGTTGCAGCTCTGAACGGGTATGACTCCAATAGTGGTATGAATTTGTTCCGCCACAAAGTCGCTCAGTTTAGTCGAGATGGAAGGTTTTTCCGTGAAGTATTGCTTAGCGGTGCCCATGTTCTCAGTCTGAACATGGTAGCTCAGGGGGCAGCAGATCTGGCTTGCATCGATGTCGTAACTTTTGGATATTTGCAACTTCATGAGCCAAGTCGCCTTCGAGGAGTACGTATTCTCGAAGCCACTGCAAGTAGCCCAGCATTACCGCTGATCGGAGCTATTACGACAACGAACGAAATGTGTTTGTCTATTATTGGTGCTTTCAATACGTGCCTGAAAGAGGCGCCGCTGTTATCTCAAACTCTGGCTCTAAAAGGCTTTGTCAGGTCCAGTGTTGAGGATTACCAACTGGTACTTGACTACCAGCAGAGGGCAAATGAGCTAGGGTATTCAACACTCGCCTGATTTGACTTGTTTTCAGTAAACGAAACTAAATAGCCCAGTTGGGTGACTGGGCTGTTTTAGTGATTGCCAGGCAGTTATCACTGGTATGCTGTATTGGTAAATACGTCGGTATGTCCATCAGGTATGCATGTAGCTTATTATCATTTTGCGCTATTTGCTGACCGACACACCGTCCTTACGGATTGAGATTCGACTGGCTGGATTGCCATCCTCCCTGAGGATGCGGCTGGCATCATTGGCGGTCAGCGACTCTAGTTCTTTGATGGTGATTTTTGCCATGAAATGGATTCTCCCTACTTTTACCCCCACAAAAACGTCGGCGTTTGATGGACGTTATTGGACTCTCGTGAACCCAGAGCTTTATCTCTCACGCGATTGCAGGGCCAAGCCCATTGTTTTCAAGTGTAAAGAAATAGGCTTTAAGTTTTTTGTCTGTACGGTTCCAAGCTGAAAGGTGCGGGGTTGCCATTAGTCTGTTGTGTTGTTCGAACATCTTTATTTGCTTGTGACTGAGTCGCACGGCTACGCAAGCGACTATGACCGATGCAAAAGCGGCAATAGCAGAGAGAAGGGTGGCTAGCTCGGCGTAGCCGCTGCCCGATGGGGATATAACGTACACCACGGCATCAACAATTGGTTCCATTCTGGCAGCCCTGCATATGTGAAGACTCTTCTCATATGAAGTTTTCATGCGCCAAGGCCCGGGGCGGGGAGCAGCTCCGCTGGGTCATGCTCAGCTATCGCTGATGCACGAGTCCCTTCCCCCAGATCATGCTGGATGAGCTTTTACTGTCCGCCGGTCCACCCTGTCACTAGCTGAACCAACCAATAGACGGCGATAGCTAGCTGAATGGCAAAACATTCAAAGCGAACATTCACTACTGGGATGCTCAGGGAGTATAGGTGCAGGGAAGATTGCGCGACGCGAGCAGCAAGCAAGGGAAAAGCAAGTGAATCGGTAATTGACGTCTGGTCGGTGGCAAGGGCCAATAGAAGTAGGCCGCCGAACAGGGGTAAACCTTCGACACAATTAGCATGTGCTCGCGCCTAGCGTTGCATGAAGGGTGAGAGATTGGAGTTATCTGGTTTGAACTCGTTTGTGGGAATTCGCTTTAGGACAGCAAGCCCGCCACGTAAGAGCTCCATGAGAATCAGCAGAGCCAATGTCCACCCAATAAAGCCAGCCAGAGCGATAGCAGTCGGGCTGGTCATATCTGTTACACCCATTCATCAACGAAGTAATGCGGTACGAAACCGGAGTGCTATTTCGTGCAATCAGAATAGACGCAAAACGGTTCTGCATCAGGAGCTGTCTGGAATCCCGGGTAGCTAGCTGTGTGACTCGCAAGCGGGCAGGGGAAGGGGGCATGGCAACAGAGCGTCCGCGGTTGGCGGGCTTCGATTTTTCGAGCGAGCGTCAGTCTTCAGGATCAATCTCTTTTTCAGGCTTCCACCTGGCTATAAGGTCAACCAACAGTTCGGCAATGGCATCACTGCTTTCTTTCAGCACCTCTAGATGCTCGTTGATACGATCTGACACTTCCGTGGAGCCGCGTTGGTCGATCCAAATACCTATCTCTTCAATGGCACAACCCAGGGCCATGATGTTCTGATTGAGTCGGCTGAGTAGGGCGGGGGTAGGATCGTCTGGTAGGGGCATGGCCGCTTTTCCTGTGTCTACGAAAAGCGTAGCAGGCAACAAAAAGCCCGCTCAGTGGCGGGCTTTCTGTACGGGGTCAAATCCTTTTGTCCGTTCAATCTGCGCTCCATTCTGTGAGCGTTTCGTGAAAAGCATGTCGCAGATACGAAAAAGCCCGGCACATTGGCCGGGCTCTCTGTAGATGGGCCAAATCCCTTTGGCTGACTGCATTGTGCTGGGTAAGTGTGACAAAGGTGTGACGAGGCAGATACGAAAAGCCCGGCACGGTTGTGCTTCATGCCGTACGTCTAATGCGGTTAATTCCCTTAAGTGTTCCGACTTCTATGCACCTCAAGGTACCGGATACCACCGGTGGGGCGACCCATTACTACGCGACCACCCTGCCGAAGCCACCTACCTGGGTGAATGGCGCCAAGGAGACGCTGAGGCTCGGTCATCACGTCTTCTTCAAGGATGTGCCGTGAACCCCGCGGCACTGAAATTTGCGTTTTACCAGGTCGCGCTGAAGGCGCTGGCCTGAACCTTTCCCAACACCCGAGGCAACAAAATATGCAACTGATCAGTAATTGGAAAGATGCTTTGAGGATGTCCAGCGTTCAGGCTGGCGGTGCGATTGCAGCGCCGGGTATTCTGGTGATGCTGGCACGGGTGATCCTGCAGCCCAAGCTGAGTTACTAGGGAGGGACTGGCGCGAGCTCAAAGAATTGGCGCTATCACCGGCGACGGCGATGAATGACTGATCGCCTTTATCGCGTGCCATTGCTTCGTGAAAGAGGTCTCAGCCATGAACCAGAGACTTAAAACTCATTCAGGATTTATTGCTTGGGTAAGGCAGTAACCACGATTTCTTACTGAACGGAGGAGGTTGTCTCCTTTAGTGAGCTTCTTGAATTTCGTTTGCAGCCTACTGAGGCACATGAGCAGTCCTTTGTAACTATAAGGGTCTTTATTTAACTTCATAAGGATTTCCTCGTTGCTGATAACACGCTCCTCGCTGCTTGTTAATAACTCAAGCACTAAGCATTCCATGCGAGTTAAATTGATAGTCGTTAGGTTGTTAGAAAGCAGACGTTGGGGTTTGTTGAACGTCCAGGTTTGTAACTTTGGCATATTGCGGCTGGTTCGCTCTCAATGTAGTTGTCTGTTAGGGAAGGGCAGGATCCGATTGCTGACTGTCTGAGTTGAGCCGAGCAAGTTCGACGCACATCTTGTTGTTCTCTTTAGCACTGTAGGTCACACGGCCGGAGTTGCGAACCGCCGCGCCGAATAGCTGGGCTTGCCGAGCAGCCCACGAGAAGGAGTTTATAGGCGGTGAAACTGCCAACCTTTCATTTGACGACAGTGCCTTCTCATTTCATGACAATGCATTACCATTGATCTGGAATGGCACATAACGTTGCTTAAGTCAGTTTTTGCGTAGTAGTCATGCCCCTCTCTAGGCGTACCGATTTTCGTCAGTGGTGTGCGAATTTGCGGCTGGGTTTGAGAGTGCGGAATCCTGAGCGTCAGCTATGGGGTGTTGCCCTTTGCGGCAGGCAGCAATCGATCCTTTGCAGACATTGATAATCGCGCCCCCAGTGAGCGAAGCGAGCGATTTGAACCGTTTGTTAGGCAGTTTAACCAACCTTTGATTTTGGTGGATGTTCAAGATGCCTTTCGTAGTACTCACTAAAGTATTTATGCTCATCTATTCTTGGGTCTTCTGAGAAGAAATATCCGAATGTTATCGGTCCATATTTCTCAATGATGTGGCTGTAAAAAGCACCGTTTTTGTTTGAGGATAATGCCCGTGAGTGTCGGTAGTACCTTGAGTGTAAAGATGTACTTGTTTTTCCAATGTGAAGTATTCGAGATTCGCCCGAAACTCTAGGTATTGGTTTTTCTGACAGGAAAAAATAGACAATGCCTTTAGCCCTTTTAGATTCTTCGCTGCTAAAGGCTATTTTGAATTCGTTCTCTATGCTTTTTGAGCAAGAGATTTTATGGGGGAGGTATTGAAGGCTTGTATAAGGCATTAGGTGGCCCCGACCTCGATGTTTTGGCAATGCCTAACTAACGCTTGCCTTAAAATGTGCGTTGTAGAGTTGCATGTGCTTTGGTCTTCTTGCTAGGTGCGATAATGCACTTCACAAGGCTGGTGAGTGCTTCTGTGAGTTGTAGTTCGCTTAGCTCAATATTGTACCACTGCGACTGCCCAAATAAAATTACAATGACTGCATTAGTGGCCGGGCAGATGTCGCCATCAGGCTTGCCTTTCTCGCTGTACTCATCAGCTATAACTGCGCTTAAAAGTGACGAGTATCTATTCTTTAGCTGGATAATCTGGTGCTTTTGTTCTTCGTTAAGATTCACAAACTCACGGGTGATCAGAGCTAATTTGTATTTTTCATTACAGTTAAAGGCGACGAAGGCTTGAATAAATAGGTGTAGACGTTTGCAAGGGCTCCGTGCTCCTTTCATTCGACGCGTCGTATCCAGCAATAAGTCGGATAAGGCGGACTCAATGAGTTCGAACAGCAAGGACTGTTTATTTTCGATGTGATGGTATAACGATCCGGCATGCAGTCCCAGGTGGTTCGCCAGATCTCGCAAGCCGATTGCCTGAAAACCGCGTGTGGCGAAAAGTTCGACCGCAGCGTCAAGAAGTCGATCGCGGGCGCTGTGTACTGGATTGGCTGATGCGATGGTAGTTAGCATGTGAATCCGTCAACTAGGAAAATGAGAGCGTGGCCAATACGCTTCGTGATTGATGCAGGTTCATTCATTTCCATATAGCGTGGGAATTCACACTCGCGCCGCGAGACTTATCCCGCATGGCGATAGCCCGTTCTGGAAGCATGGTTCGCGGTGCGCATCAGTAACAGCACCGCGCCAATCACTGGCAGGCTCAACAGCAGCAGTGCATACCGCAGCGACTCCTGGCCAAACAGCGGTAGCAACATATCGCTGAACAATCCGGTGATCAGTGGCCCGACGCCGATCCCGAGCAGTGTGCTGACGATGGTTTGCAGGGCCATGGCGGTACCGCGCCGACCCGCCGGCACCAGTTGGGTGACGAGGTTGTAGGACGGGGCGAGCCACCACACGGCAAAGAAGGCATAGAGCGCGCACCAGAGCATCGCGGCCGGAATCGGTACATCGCCCAAGCGCACTAGCAGGGCATCGGACCAGAGCAGATAAGGGATCAGCGCGGCGATGGCCGCCAGGTGGCCCAACACTGGAATGGAAATCTGCCAGTGTGGGTGGCGGCGGCACAGTCGGTCACTTAACCAACCACTGAACAGACCACCGATCCCGGCCGAGAGACCGCAGATCACCCCGACCAGCAGCCCGGCGTGTTGCAGTGACATGCCGTGGGAGCGCACCAGGAAGCTGGTGTTCCACATGCCGATGGCATAGGAGCTGAGCGTGGCCAGACCGCCCGCGAGGATCAGGTAACGGTAGGCCGGCAAGGCCCAGAGCTTGCGGGCTTCAGCGCCCATGCCAAGCAGCGCAGGCTGCGCGTGAGTGTGTGGCGTGAGGTCCCAACGGCCACGCTGCGGGTCGCGCACGACAAAGGTCAGGAGGGCGCAAAACACCAGGGCCGGCACGCCAATGGCAATAAACGCACTGCGCCAGCCATAGTGCTCCACCACCCAGGCCCCGATACTCAAACCGATGATCGAGGAAAAGGTGGGTGCCGCGGTAAAACAACTGATGGCGAATGAGCGCCGTTGGGGTGGATACAGGTCAACGATCAACGACAGCGAGGCCGAGGTCGTCGGCGATTCACTGACCGCCACCAGCATCCGCGCAATGGCCAGCGCCAGGAAGCTGCCGGCCAGCCCGCAAGCCATTGTCGCCACGGCCCAGAGCAGGCACGACATGGCCAGCAGGCGGGTCCGCGGCATGCGGTCCACCAGCCGTCCCGCCGGCAGGCCCATGAGCGCATAGACTGCCGCGAACGCCAAACCGGAGATCAACCCGATGGCGGTATCGCTGACCCTGAACTCGGCTTTGATCGGTTCGATCATCACCGCGAGTATTTGTCGCCCGACGAAGTTGTCGGCAAACACCATGCCCAGCAGCAACAGCAAGCTGTGGCTGCCCCAGCCAACCCTGGCCGCCGGTATCGTAGCTTCGCGGGCGGTCATCGCGGAGCCCACAGATCCGGCAAGCCGGGGTCACTGACGACAATCAGGCGCTTGAGCAAGACCTTCAAGGCTTGTGCATCGGCGGGGCCAAGCTTGGCCGAGAGGTCCTCTTCCACGGCCTTGGCCAGCGCCAGTTGATGCAGTGAAACCTCGCGGCCCTGGGCCGTGAGGACAAACCGCAGCGACTCTGCCGAGCCCTCGATCGCCACCAGGCGCTGGCGTTCGAGAAAACGCATGCTGGCCAGCGTGACGGCGCGGCCAGTGTAGTTAACGAAGGTATTGATTTCCTCAAGGGTCAGGTTGTCGCGGATACACAAAATCGAAAGCACAAAAAACGCCTGTTCGTCCAGTTGCTGATTATTCAGCATCTGCCGCAGGTTATTGAGCACTTGGTAATGTCCGCGCCCCAACAGGTAACCGAGCAAGTCCTCGGTGTAGCTGCATTCCGGGGGCGGGGGCGTGGTGGCCAGACGCAGCTCGCTACGTGGCTTGCGGGTCGCCAGGGCATATTGGCCACTCTGGAACGCCAGCGGCGCGCGGTCGCTGTGATCGAAGGCGAGCACTTCACCGACAAAAATCACATGATCGCCGCCTTCGTACTGGAACGCGGTGCGGCATTGAAAACGCGCGGTACAATCTTGCAGCAGCGGTGCCTCGCTGACGCCATTGTCCAACTTGATTTCAGAAAACTTGTCCTCGCCCTGGGTGGCGAAACGTCCCGACAGGGTTTCCTGTTCGGTGGACAATACGTGGACGTTCCAGTGTTTGCCGCTGGTAAAGACCGGCAGGCTGCGGGCCTGCTTGGACAGGCTCCAGAGCACCAGCGGCGGATTGAGCGACACCGAGTTGAAACTGTTGGCCGTTATCCCCACGGGTGAGCCGTCTTCGGTCTGGGTGGTGATGATGGTGACCCCGGTGGTAAAGGTGCCGAGCGCGGCACGAAAAGCCTGGGGATCGAAACTGACGTTTTGCATTGCCATGACTGGCCTCATGGGGTGGGATTTTCGTATGGCCAGTATTGGTCGCGGCAGACTGTTTAACATCGTCTCAACGGACTAACAGATTTGCTCGATCCTCGTCCGATCGGACGAGGCGTCGCGAGGGGTGCAAGGCTACGGTGGCCGCAAGCGCATCGGGCGCTTCCCGGCCATGGGGCCAGTACCAGTAAGGGGACACGAATGAGTTCGGTCACATCATCCGTCCAAGGGCTTGCCAGCCTGTTATCCCGGCAAAAAAGCGCATTCGCCAGCGCTGGTGCGGTGAGCGCCGACACCCGCCGACGTCGACTCCAGCAAGTCATCGATCTGTTGGTCCGCCACCATGTTGCGTTGACCGAGGCGATTGACCTGGATTTTGGCGGCCGGCCGGCCGGTTTTTCCCTGATGAATGACGTGCTGGGCGCCCTGGCTTCGCTCAAATATGCGCGCGATCATCTGCATGGTTGGATGCAGGATGATCCGCGTGCGCCTTTCGCGCCTTACGATCAGCTCGGCGCCAAGGCGTGGGTGATGCACCAACCCAAGGGCACGGTGGGTATTCTCGGTACCTGGAACGCGCCGTTGTTTACCCTGTTCAGCCCCTTGGCCTCAGTGCTGGCGGCGGGCAACCGGGCCATCCTCAAGCCGTCGGACGTGGTGCCTCGGACGGCCGAGTTGGTGGCGCAGCTGTGCGCTGAACACCTCGACCCGCTGGAGATTGCCGTCGTCACCGGCGAAGTGGAACTGGCCGAAGCCTTCAGCGCTCAGCCGTTTGACCACTTGGTGTACACCGGCAGTACCGCGACGGGGCGGTTGGTCATGCGCAACGCCGCACAGAACCTGGTGCCGGTGACGCTGGAACTGGGGGGTAAGTCGCCGGTCATCGTCACCGGCAGCGCCGACCTGAACAAAACCGCTTTCAGTATCGCCGTGGGGAAGGCCTGCAATGGCGGGCAGATCTGCATCAATCCGGATCTGGTGTATGTGCCCAAGGCGCTGCTCGAACCCTTCCTTGAAGCACTGCGCGTGTCCTACAGCGAACTCAACCCATCGGTGGCCGGCAACCCGGATGTGGTGGCGGTGGTCAATCAGCGGCACCTGGACCGCGTCGAAGGTTACATACTGGATGCGCAGGCCCGCGGCGCACGTATCGAGTGCTTGCCCGAACCGCTGGTCGTGAACGCCCAGGATCGGCGCCGGCCCCTGCGCGTGGTGGTCGACCCGGCGCCGGACAGTGTGATCATGCGGGAAGAAATCTTCGGCCCCGCGATGGTCGTGCTCACCTACGAAGACCTCGACCACGTCATTGACGACATTAATGCGCGGCCACGCCCACTGGCCCTGTATTACTTCGGCGAAGACCAGCAAGAGCAGCGATACGTCCTGGAGCGCACGTTGTCTGGCGGGGTGACTGTCAACGACGTGATGATGCACCCGGCGATGCACGATGCGCCGTTCGGCGGCGTCGGCGCCTCCGGCATGGGCCATTACCATGGCCACGAAGGGTTTCTCGAGTTCAGCCACCAGCGCACGGTGTTCAAGGCACCGGAGCATGACCCGCGCCGCGAATGGGGGCTCCTGCCGCCATATGGCGAGCACTTCCTGGCGGCCATGCTGGCCAGCGTAACTGCTGACTGACCGAGAGCGGGGCGCATCCGGTGCCCCGCCCGCAGCACGAGATAAGCCATTGTTTATGTTCAAGACAATCACTATCGCTCAGCGCCTGCGGCTTTGGGCGCTGCTGGTCACGTTGTTGTTTGTACTGGTGGTCCGTTTTGGCGCGTATGGCTTGCAGCAGGCGCGCGATAGCCTTCGGGCCATAAACGAGGACAATCTGGCGACGCTGCTGATGTTTGGCGAGGTCCAGCACCGTCTTGATGAAAGTCGGCGCCAGGTTTTGCTCGCCATCCAGCAGGACCCTGAAGGTCCGTTGGTGGCGGCGTTCGACCGCCCCGTCGAAGCAACCCTGAGCGCTATGGTCGACGGCATGGGGCGGGTGGTCAGCCGCGTACGCGACGGCGTCAGCCTGGCGCATGAGGCCGGTGACTCGGTGGCGCAGATTCGCAGTGGCACCGATGACGTGATCCGTAGCGTGGATACCATTGCCACGGTGATCACCGAGCAGGAGCGGGTGACACGAGAAATGGTCGCGCGGGTCGAGAGTGTCTCCGCGGGCACCGGCGCGCTGTCGGCCCGCTTCAATGTGGTTTGAATGCCCGGCCGGGATCAAGGCTGGCGGGGCAATCGCTGATTCATAAAGCCGTTCAATCACCCTCATGACAATAACTGACAGGGCGCGACGATCACCATGAAAACCAACGAACACCCACCGATTACTGCCTCGACAACCACCTTGTCCAACGCACCGGAGAACGGCTGGCCCCGGCGCAGCGTACTCAAGGCCGGCGCCCTGGCCGTCGGTGTCGGACTCCTTGGGCGTTTTGCCGATGCCCGTGCGGCGGGTCTGTCGGCCAGTGACTACCAGGGGCTGGACGCCTGGACCATGAGCCAGGCAATCCGCAGCGGCGAGCTGCAATCCGACGACCTGCTGGCGGCGGCGCTGGCTCGCTGCCAGGCGGTCAATCCTCGGGTCAAGGCGGTGAACATGCTGCACGAGGCCTACGCCCGCGCGCTATTGTCCCAGCGCCGCTCCGCCGGCACTGAAACCCAAGGGGCACTGGCTGGCGTACCGGTATTGATCAAAGACCTCAATACTTACTTGCAAGGAACCTCGACCAGCAATGGTTGCCGGCTGTTCAAGGACGCCCCGCCAGCACCCCGGACCAGTACCCTGATCAGCCGCTACGAGCGGGCCGGGGCCGTGCCCTTCGGCAAGACAACCTGTCCCGAGTTTGGCTTGACCACCACCACCGAATCCATGCTTTGGGGGCAGACGTGCAACCCGTGGAACCTGGCCATGAGCGCGGGTGGTTCCTCTGGCGGCGCGGCGGCAGCCGTGGCCGCCGGGATCGTACCCGTGGCCCATGCCACCGACGGTGGCGGCTCGATCCGCATTCCCGCCTCGTATTGCGGTCTGGTGGGGCTCAAGCCCAGCCGTTATCGCACGCCGAGCGGGCCGGCGCATTTCGAAGGCTGGTTTGGCGCCAGTGTCGCCAACGTAGTCTCGCGCACGGTGCGCGATACCGCGCTGTTTCTCGATGCCGGCCAGGGCCATGAAGCGGGTAGCGCCTACTGGAGCCCGCCACTGTTGCGGCCGTATGTCGAAGAATTGCAGCGCGAGCCGGGCAAGTTGCGCGTCGCCGTGGTTCGCCAGTCGTTGACCGGCGCGGCGCTGGAACCGGCGATTGCCGCCACCTTGGAGCAGACCATCAAGCAATTGCTGGGACTGGGGCATGAAGTCGAAGAACTGACGCTGAACATCGATCCACGCCAGCTGTTCGGCGCTCATGGCACGGTGATCGGCACCGCATTGCGCACCGCGATTCACGACCGGGAGCAGGTGTTGGGGCGGGCCGCCACGGCGCAGGACCTGGAGAAAATTACCCTGGTCAACCTGGGGCGTGCCCAGGCCACCACAGGTGAAGACCTGTATCGCGCCCGTCAGTCGTTCGAAAGCATCGGTGCGACGATGGAGCAGCCGTTCGAACGCTTCGACGTGATCCTGTCGCCAGTCACCGCCAACCTGACGCCGCAACTGGGCCTGCTGACGCTGGACCAATCCTGGGACAGCTATGCCCATCACGCCATGGGCAGCGCCGGTTTCACCGTGTTGGCCAACGTCAGCGGCCAACCGGCTATCTCTCTGCCGCTGGGCCAAAGCGACAGCGGCCTGCCGGTGGGCATGATGTTCACCGCTCGCCTGGGCGGCGAAGACGGGCTGCTGCGCCTGGCCAGTCAACTGGAGCAGGATCGTCCCTGGGCCGCCAGGCGCGCCGTCCTGTAACGACACTTTCCCGGACCTTTCGAGCGGTTGATCCAGTTCCATGACCAACCGGTGTCGGGCCGGGTTTCTAGTCCGCTTTGACGATGAACCCGGCCAGTGCAGCCCCGATCATGGGCTGCACTCCGCCAGCGTTCCCGCAGCGTCGTCGGCGGTTATTTCTGACCTCAGCTAATGGCATAACAACAATGACGGCTCAAGTTCAGTCTCAGACCCACTACGACGTGATTGTCGTTGGATCGGGCGCAGGTGCAATGACTTCGGCGGTATTCCTTGCCGACCAGGGTTTCAGTGTGCTGGTCGTGGAAAAAAGCGACAAGTACGGCGGCACCTCGGCGATCTCTGGCGGCGGTATCTGGATCCCCAATAACCACTATTTCGCCCACCTGAACGGTAACGACAGTTACGAAACCGCCTTGCGTTATCTGCAGGCAGCGGCGGGCGAACATGTCGATGAGACCCGACTGCGCTCTTATCTGGACAACGCCCCGAAGATGATCGAGGAGCTTGCCCGGACCAGTCGGGTGCGCTACGCGGTGGCCGCCAAATACCCCGATTATTACCCGCACCTGCCGGGCGCGCTGGCCGGCGGCAGGACCCTGGATCCGGAGTTCTTCGATACCAGCCTGTTGGGCGACGAACTGGACAACCTGCGCAAACCTTCGCCGTCGACCTTGCTCATGGGCTGCATCGCCTGGACCGCCCGCGATGCGCACAAGGTCATGGCGCGTGGTTTTGGCTGGCGCCTGCTGATCATGGGCCTGATGCTGCGTTACAAACTCGATTTCAAATGGCGCCGCAAAAGCAAGATCGACCGCCGAGCGTCCCTGGGCAGCTCGCTGGTGGCGTCACTACGACGCTCGCTGATGGATCGCAACGTACCGCTGTGGCTCAACACCGATTTTTCCGGCCTGCTCACCGAGGGCGGGCGGGTCAGCGGAGTGACCGTGCGACGTGACGGCGCCGACCTGCAATTGCATGCGCGCCACGGGGTGATCCTGGCGTCCGGTGGTTTTGAACAGAACCAGGCACTGCGTGAAAAATACCTGCCGCAACCGACCCGCATGGCCTGGAGCGCGACCCCTCCGGGGAACAACACCGGTGCTGCGCTGGAGGCCGGGCTGGCGCAAGGCGCGGCCACTGCATTGATGGATTGGGCCTGGTGGGCGCCGACCATCGCCGTACCGGGCGAGGAAAAGCCTCGGGGGATCTTTGCCGAGCGCGCGTTCCCAGGCGCCATCGTGGTCAACAGCCTGGGGCAGCGCTTTGTCAACGAGGCCGCGCCGTACCTGGAATTCGTCGATGCCATGTACCGCGACAACGGGCTCACCGGCGGCAAGTCGGTGCCGGCCTGGGTGATTTTCGATGGGCATTTCCGTTTCAACTACGCGATGGGGCCGTTGATGCCGGCGCAGATCATGCCTGACAGCCGCTTGCGCAAGGAATGGTTGAACAGCCTGTACTGGAAGGACGACTCCTTGGCCGGGCTGGCCAAACAGATCGGCGTCGATGCCGCCGGTCTCGAAGCCACCGTGGTCAAGGTCAACGACTATGCACGCACGGGCAAGGATCCGGACTTCGGGCGCGGCGGCAACGTGTTCGACCGTTACTACGGCGACAGCAACATCAAGCCCAACCCGTGCCTGGCACCCTTGCGCAAGGGCCCGTATTACGCCATGCGCCTGGATGCCGGGGACATCGGCACCAAGGGCGGCCTGCTGACCAACGAACATGCGCAAGTGGTCCGTGAAGACGGCGGCCCCATCGCTGGCCTGTATGCGATCGGCAACTGCTCGGCGTCGGTGATGGGCACCAGCTATCCGGGCGCGGGCGGCACGCTGGGGCCGGCGATGACCTTCGCTTATGTCGCTGCCAACCACCTGGCCCGTCAACGATAGGAGGTTGTATGGCGACGTTCGATGACAGCTTTTGCACGCCGATCCAGACACCCTTGCAAGTTGCCGACAGCAGCGCGTTACTGTGGGACGAGCACTGCGATGTGTTGATTATCGGCTGGGGCGCGGCCGGAGCCTGCGCGGCGCTGGAGGCCCGTGCCCAGGGTGCCGATGTGTTGATCGCCGACCGCTTTACCGGTGGCGGCGCCAGTGCCAAGAGTGGCGGGGTGGTCTACGCCGGAGGCGGCACCCGCCATCAGCAGGCCGCGGGTTTCAGCGACACCCCCGAAGCGATGTTTGACTACCTCAAGCATGAAACCCAAAACGTGGTCAGCGACGACACCCTGCGGCGCTTCTGCGCCGACAGCGTGAGCAACCTCGATTGGCTGGAAAGCCACGGTGCGCCGTACGGCCACCAGATGCCACCGGGCGGCAAGACCTCGTACCCGCCTGACGGTTACTTCCTCTATTACTCCGGCAACGAGCTGGTGCCGCAGCATGGCGGAACGCTGCCACCGGCGCCACGGGGCCATCGCACCGTGGGCAAAGGCCAATGCGGCGCGGTGTTGTATGCCCACCTCAAGGCCGCGTGCTTGCGCGCCGGGGCTCGGCCATTGCTGCAAGCGGTGGCCAAACGCCTGGTGGTTGATTCGCAGGGACGGGTAGTGGGGGCCGAGATGTGGTGCATGCCGCTCGGGAGCCCGCAAGCGAAGTTGCATGCGCGCCTGGCCGCTCGCGCCGAGCGTTTGCAGAATTTCGCCGCAGGTTACTGCAAGACGCTGCGTCAGCGGATCGGCCAGCTCGAACGGGATTTCGCCCGGCCACGGCTGGTCCACGCGAGGAACGGCGTCATTCTCAGTACGGGCGGTTTCATTTTCAATAGCGAACTGATCAAGCAGCATGCACCGAAATTCCAGCGCAACTTCAAAGTCGCTGCCACAGGCTGTGACGGCAGCGGCCTGCGCCTGGGAACCAGCGTCGGTGGTCAGGGCGCCGGCCTGGAGCGGGTATCGGCCTGGCGATTCATCAACCCTCCGTACAGCTGGCACAAGGGCATCGTGGTCAATCGCGAAGGCCGGCGTTTCTGCAACGAAGAAGTCTATGGTGCGACCCTGGGTCAACCATTGATGGAAGAGCAGGGCGGTAAAGCCTGGCTGGTGCTGGATGCACCGTTGCGCAAGAAAGCCATCCGTGAGGCCTTGTTTGGCGGCTATTGGTGGTTTCAAAGCTTTCCCGCTCTGGCCCTGATGCTGTTCAAGGTGCGCAAGGGCCAGCACCTGAGCCAGTTGGCCACGACCACCGGGATGAACCCGACGGCATTGCGCGAATCGGTGCTGGCCGCCAATGCTGCGGCGCGTGGCGAGGCGCCCGAGCCTTTTGGCAAATCGCCGGGCGGACGCCATGTGCTCGACCAAGGGCCGTTTTATGCCTGCGACATTTCCGTGACCAATCCGGTCTTTCCACTCGGTGCCTTGACCCTCGGCGGATTGCGCGTGGACGAAGGCTGCGGCGCGGTGGTCGACGGGCAGGGGCAGGCGATACCTGGCCTGTACGCCGCAGGGCGCACTGCGCTGGGCATTCCTTCGCACCTCTACATCAGCGGGTTATCCCTGGCTGACTGTGTGTTCTCCGGACGTCGCGCAGGAGCCGCCGCCGCCCGGTTTATGGATCAACAGCTGCATCCGACCCTTGCACAAGAGACGACATGATGACGATCAACCACAACAACAAAAACGGCCGGGTTCAAGGCAAGGTCGCGCTGGTGACTGGCGGGGCCAAGGGCATCGGCCGGGCCAGCGCCCGTTTACTGGCGGCGGAAGGCGCCCACGTGCTGATCAGCGACGTGGATGTCGCGGCGGGCGAGGCGCTGGTCGCTGAAATCGGTCCGGCTGCGAGCTTTATCCGGCATGACGCCAGCAGTGAGAGCGATTGGCGACAGGTCATGGCTTACCTGCGCGAGCACCATGGTCGCCTGGATATTCTGCTGAACAACGCCGGTATCCTGCTGCACGGAAGCATCGAGGACGCTAGCCTGGAGGACTGGCACAAGATCATGCGGGTGAACGCCGACAGCGTGTTTATCGGCTGCCGCGAAGGCATCGCGCTGATGAAGGACAGCGGTGGCTCGATCATCAATCTGTCGTCGATAGCGGCCCTCGCCGGGCGCGACGATTACCTGGCCTACAGCGCCTCCAAGGGCGCGGTGGCCGCGCTGTCGCGTTCGGTGGCGGTGTTCTGCCGACGTCGCAAATACCGGATTCGCTGCAACACCCTGCATCCGGACGGAGTCCTCACCGACATGACCAGTGGTGGTTTTCCCAAGGGGCTCGATCCGGCGCGGATGACCATCGACAGCGATCCGATGAACCGCATGTGCCTGCCCGAAGATGTCGCGGCGAGCGTGCTGTTTCTTGCCAGCGACGAGTCGCGCGCGATCAACGGCGTCGAACTGCGCATCGACAGCGGGCAGATGGTCATGAGTATCTGATTCAACCCATATCGGTCGACATACCCCCCCCCGTAGGAGCCGGGCAATGCCCGCTCCCACGGGATCTCCATTGTTTTGGGAGATAGTGTTCTCAATACCCCTCAAACTGAGCCGGGCGCTTGTCGATAAACGCCTGCATGCCTTCCTTTTGATCCCGTGAGGCGAACAACAACGCATTGGCCTTGCGCTCTAGCGCCAGGCCGGCTTCCAGTGGCGCGTCCATGCCCGCCAGAATCACTTCCTTGATCTGCTCGGCGGCCAGGGCCGGCATCGCCGCGATGACACGCGCCAGTTCCAGGGCGTGGGCCTGCACCTGGTCATCGTCAACCAGGTCACTGATCAGTCCGGCGACCCAGGCTTCCTCGGCGCTGATCGGTTGGCCGGTGAGCGCCATGCGCATCGCCTTGACCTTGCCCACCGCGCGCACCAGCCGCTGGGTGCCGCCGATGCCCGGCATGATACCGATGCGGATTTCTGGTTGGCAGAAGCGGGCGCTACGCCCGGCGACAATCAGGTCGGCATGCATCGCCAGTTCACAGCCGCCGCCATAGGCATAACCGCAGATCGCCGCAATCACCGGTTTGGGGCAGTGCTGGATCGGTCCCCAAACCCGCTCGGTGTGACGCTTGTAGATATCGATGGCGCCGACCCCGGCCATGCTGTTGATGTCGCCACCGGCCGCGAACACCTTGTCACCGCCCGTCAGCACGATGCAACGCACCTGGGGATCAATCGCCAATTCAGTGAAATGACGCGACAGCAGCGCCTGTAATTCCAGGCTCAAGGCGTTGGTCGCCTGGGGACGGTTGAGCCGCAGCAGGGCTACGCCCGGCAGTGGGCGTTCGAGCAGAACCGGCGCAGCGGATGAGTCGGACATGGGCATCCTCAAAGACCAGACAACGTATGAATGACCGCCAGTGTCCTGTTCGCAAGGTTAAATTTTCATCGTCCGTTCAGACGTAGTTTGGCCCTGAGTTCGCCCCTAGAGTGACCCTTGTCAGTAGAGAAGGAGCACATGATGGAGCTGCATTCGGGTCTTGATTACAGCGGCAAGGTGGTGCTGGTCACCGGTGGCACCAAGGGCATCGGCGCTGGTATCGCGCTGGGGTTCCTGGCCGCGAACGCACGGGTGATCGTCTGTGCTCGACGCGAGCCTGAACAGGTGCCGACGCAAGGTGGCAAGAGTGCGACCTTCATTGCCGCCGATGTGCGTGACCACGATTCCCTGCAACGACTGTTCGCCAGCATCGAGCGCGACTTCGGGCGCCTCGATGTGGTGATCAACAACGCCGGTGGCAGCCCTGCCGCCGACGCAGCCACGGCCTCGCCCAGGTTTCATGAAAGCATCATCGGTTTGAATCTGATCGCGCCGCTCAACGTCGCCCAGCACGCTAACCGGCTGATGCAGGCTCAAGCGCAGGGTGGTTGCATCGTCTTTATCGGCAGCATCAGTGCGCTGCGTTCCTCGCCAGGCACCGCCGCTTACGGCGCGGCCAAGGCCGGGGTGTTGGCGCTGGTGCAGTCGCTGGCGGTGGAGTGGGGGCCCAAGGTACGGGTGGTCACGGTCAGCCCGGGGTTGGTGCTGACCGAGCAGGCGCATCTGCACTACGGCTCCGAGGCCGGTATCGCCGCCGTCGCGGCTGGCATTCCGGCCGCACGCATGGCGGTGGCCGAAGACATCGCAAACGCTTGTCTCTACATCGCATCGCCGCTGGCCAGTTACGCCAGCGGTTGCAACCTGTTGCTGCATGGCGGTGGTGAACGCCCGGCATTTCTCGGTGCCGCGCAGGTTCTGCCCACCTGATCGACCTATTGCGGCGACCGGGTTCGGTGGCCGCCTTCAATGTGAAGGAGACGACTTTGGCTGATCCACAATTGCTATCCGATGTGCGCGCCCTGGTGGGGCGTCAATACGGCCGCGTGTATGCCTGGGACGAGGTCAATGCCCCGATGATTCGCCAGTGGTGCGAGGTCATGGGCGTGGACAACCCGCTATACACCGACGCGGGCTTTGCCTTGGGCACCGCACATGAGGGCCTGATCGCTCCGCCTGCGATGATGCAGGTGTGGACCATGGAGGGCCTGCACGCCAACAACTATCCACCTGGCTCCACCACCGAGAACCCTTACGAGGTGCTCAAGAAAATGGAAGCCTACGGTTATGCCTCCACTGTGGCGGTGAACTCCGAGCTGAGCTTCACCCGCCCGGTGCACCTGGGGGAAAAGCTCTACTACACCACGCGCCTGGATTCGGTCGGTGATGAGAAAACCACCGCTTTAGGCGTCGGATTCTTCGTCACTCTGGTGATGAGCCACTTCGTCGAAAAAGCCGGCGGCGACGAGCCGGTGGGCGAGTTGTTGTTCCGCGTGTTCAAGTTCCGTCCGGCCAATGTCCAGGCGCCCGCCAAAGTTGACGCTGCACCGGCCAAGGCCAAGCGTCCGCTGCCGGGCATGAGCGATGACACCCGATTTTTCTGGGAAGGCTGCGAGAAGGGTCAGTTGCTGATCCAGCGTTGCACCGCGTGCCAAACCCTGCGTCATCCACCGGCCCCGGTGTGCATCGAGTGTCACAGCTTCGACTGGGACACTTTAGAAGCCAGTGGTCGCGCCAAGCTGTATTCGTTCGTGGTGATGCATTACCCCGAAGTGCCGCCGTTCGACTACCCCAACCCCATCGGCCTGATCGAGCTGGAGGAGGGCGTGCGCCTGATCGCCGGCCTGGTCGGTATCGAGCGTGAGCAACTGCAGATCGGCCAGCATTTGCAGGTCGAGTTCCAGACATTCGATGACCAGTTGACCCTGCCGTTGTTCCGGCCGGTAGAGGCATAGGAGCCACCATGGATTTCGAATTGAGCGAAGACCAGCGCGCCATTGCGCAGATGGCCGACGGCTTGTTTGTCGACCATTGCCATGACGACTACATGCGCCAGTGGGACACCAGTGGCGAACCGATGATGGCGCCGCTGTGGACGTTGTGTATCGAGACCGGGCTGCATGCCCTGGCGATCCCCGAAGAGCACGGCGGCAGCGGTCTGGGCATGACCGAACTGATGCTGGTGCTGCAAGCCCAGGGCAAGGCCCTGGCCCAGGTGCCGTTGTGGCGTCATCAATTGGCGGCCGCGACCCTGGCCCGTTTTGATGCTGGCGACAGTGCCGGGTGGGTGGCCAAAGCAGCGTCCGGCGAGGCGTTGCTGAGCCTGTCGGTCGATGGCTTGAGCAGTGCGCGGGGCATTGAACTGCAGGCGCAGGCGAGTGCCGAGGGCTGGTCAATCAATGGCCGGGTCGCGGCGTTGTCCCTGGGTGACCAGGCCAGCGCCGCACTGGTGCTGGTGCAGGCCGAGGGCCAACCGCGCTTGCTGCTGCTCGACCTGGCGGTGCCCGAGGTACAGCGGGTGTCGGCGGTGTTGACCCACGGGGAAGCGGTGGCCGACCTGCACATCGAAGGCTTGACCGTGAACGCTACCGCGCTGCTGCCGGCCGAGTCCGTCGCCTGGCTGGAGCTGCGCTGCACAGCGGCATTGGCAGCCCTGCAACTGGGGCTCAGTGAAGAGCAGATCCGCCGCACCGTGGCCTATGTCAGCGAGCGCCGGCAGTTCGAGCGCAGCATCGGCAGCTTCCAGGCGGTGCAGATGAGCATGGCCGACACCCATATCGCCGTCGAAGCCTTGCGCACCGTGCTGTGGCAACTGGCCTACCGCATCGATGCCGGTCTGCCTGCGCCCAGCGAAGCCCTGGCCACCGCGTGGATGGCCTGTGAAGCGGGGCATCGCATCGGCCATATCGCACAACACGTGCATGGCGGCATCGGCGTCGACCTGACGTACCCGATCCACCGTTTTCTCTACTGGAGCCGTGGCCTGTGCCTTGCCCTGGGTGGCTCGGCGGCAAGCCTGGAACGCCTGGGCGACTGGCTCAACGATAACGACAAGCTGGGATGGAAATATGACCTCGAAGAACACCAA
This sequence comes from Pseudomonas sp. GL_091, assembly GCF_057837725.1. Classification (NCBI taxonomy): domain Bacteria; kingdom Pseudomonadati; phylum Pseudomonadota; class Gammaproteobacteria; order Pseudomonadales; family Pseudomonadaceae; genus Pseudomonas; species Pseudomonas sp. GL_091. The sequence goes on from NZ_CM174451.1 coordinate 2,335,304, forward strand.
GCGCTTTGAAGACGTGCGCCCCGGCGAAGTACTGCCGGAGCTTGCCGTGCCGATCACGGTGACCCTGATCAACGGCGGCGCGATTGCCACCCGTGACTACTTCCCCGGTCACCACGACGCGGAAGCGGCCCGAGCCCTGGGTTCGCCCCATGTGTTCATGAACATCCTCACCACCAATGGGCTGGTGCAGCGGTTCATCGAGCAGTGGGCCGGGCCACTGGCGCAATTCACCGCGCTGAAAATCAAGCTCGGCGCGCCGAACTATCCCGGTGATTGCATGACCTTCAATGGCAGCGTCACCGGTGTTGATGCGGACACCCGTTCGGTGGAAATCACCTTGAGCGGCAAAAATTCCATGGGCAACCACGTGACCGGCACGGTCGCGCTGGTCCTGCCCTGACAGCCGGAGAGACACAGATGACTGATTCATCGATTTCCGGGCGTGCCGCGATCGTTGGTCTCGGCGCAACCGAATTTTCCAAGAACTCCGGACGCACCGAATTGCGCCTGGCGATGGAAGCCACCTTGAGCGCGCTCAAGGACGCCGGCATCGACCCGAGCGAGGTCGAGGGTTTCAGCTCCTACTCGGTGGACAAGGTCCCGGAGTATGAAATCGCCCGACTGCTGGGCTGCAAGGACGTCAAGTTTTTCTCGCAAGTGCCCCATGGCGGCGGCGCGGCCTGCGGGCCGGTGATGCACGCAGCAATGGCGGTGGCCACCGGGATGGCGAAAGTGGTGGTGGTGTATCGGGCCATGAACGAGCGTTCCTGGTATCGCTTCGGTACCGGCAGCTACGGCTTCGCTTCGGCACCGACCTTCGACAACGTCAACTACGGCTGGTACATGCCCCACGGCTTCCATACACCGGCGGCCTGGGTCGGGATGTTCGCCCAGCGCTACATGCACACCTATGGCGCCACCAGCGAAGACTTCGGTCGAATCGCGGTGGCGGCGCGGGATTTTGCCGCGACCAACCCCCAGGCATTTTTCCACGGCAAGCCGATCACCCTGGAAGAACACCAGGCCTCGCGCTGGATCTGCGAACCGCTGCACTTGCTCGATTGCTGCCAGGAATCCGATGGTGCCGTGGCGATGGTCATCACTTCGGCCGAGCGCGCCCGTGACCTGCGGCAGAAACCGGTGACCATCAAGGCCGGTTCTCAAGGCATCAGCCACGGCCAGCAGAGCATGACCTCGTTCTATCGAGAGGACATCACCGGGCTGCCGGAAATGGGCGTGGTCGCCCGCGAGCTGTATCGCCAGTCGGGCCTCGGTCCCGAGTCTTTCCAGACCGCCGTGATCTATGACCACTTCACCCCGTTCGTGCTGCCACAGCTGGAAGAGTTCGGTTTTGCCAAACGCGGCGAAGCCAAGGAATTCATCCGCGCCGGGCACCACGCCCGTGGCGGCAAACTGCCGATCAACACCCATGGCGGGCAATTGGGCGAAGCCTACATCCACGGCATGAACGGCATCGCCGAAGCGGTTCGCCAGGTGCGTGGTACGGCGGTCAACCAAGTGGCGGATGTGCAGAACGTGCTGGTCACTGCCGGCACCGGCGTACCCACCAGCGGCCTGATTCTCGGCGCAGCCTAAGGAGCAGCATATGTTCGTCGACCTCACTCCCGAACAACATGCCCTGCGCCACAAGGTGCGGGACTATTTCCAGGCCCTGATGACCCCGGACATGCGCGACCAGTTGCGCGGCAAGGAAGGCGGCGAGCTGTTTCGCCAGACCATCCGCCAGATGGGGCGCGACGGCTGGCTGGCGGTCGGCTGGCCGAAGGCCCATGGTGGTCAGGGCTACGCCGCCACCGAACAGTTGATCTTCTTCGAAGAAGCCAACATCGCCGGAGCACCGCTGCCGTTCGTGACCATCAGCACTGTGGGCCCGGCCTTGATGGCCCACGGCAGCGAGCTGCAGAAAGAACGCTTCCTGCCCGGTATCGCCGCGGGCGAGATCATGTTCGCCATCGGCTACTCGGAACCGGAAGCCGGTAGTGACCTGGCGGTGCTGAAAACCAGCGCCCGCCAGGACGACGAAGGCTTCGTCGTCAATGGCAACAAACTGTGGACCTCGGGTGCCGAATCGGCCGACTTCGTCTGGCTGGCAGCCCGTACCGACCCGACCCAGGCACGGCACAAAGGCATTTCGCTGCTGATTGTCGACACCACGACACCGGGCTTCTCCCACACCCTGATTCCTACCACCAGCATTCCGACCACGGCCACCTATTACGACAACGTGCGGGTGCCCAACGAGATGCTGGTGGGCGAGTTGCACGGTGGCTGGAAGCTGATCACTTCGCAACTGAATCATGAGCGCCTCGGCCTGGGCACCTGGTCGGACAAGGTGGTGGCGCTGTTTCGCCGGGTCTACCTGTGGGCGCGGGCCCGCGACGAGCAGGGGCATCGGGCAATGGACAAGGCCTGGGTGCGCAGTTCGCTGGCCGAGTGTTATGCGCGCCTGGAGGCGATGCGCCTGATCAATATGCGCATCGCCGCGGACCTTGAGCGCGAACGCATGGACGTGGCACTGAGTTCGACCACCAAGGTGTTCGGCTCGGAGTCGGCCATCGAGATCCTGCGCAAGCTGGCGGCGATCCTCGGCGCCAATGGTTCGATGCGCAGCGGCTCGGCGGCGACGCTGCTGCAGGGCGAGCTGGAATACGAATTGCGCAGTTCGGTGACCCTGACCTTTGGCGGTGGCACCAATGAAATCCAGCGCGAGCTGATCGCCCAGTTTGGCCTCGGCATGCCGCGCACCCAACGCTGACGCTGGTCCGTCAAAAACAAAAACCGTACTCGCCCCGGATCCGGGGCGGGTCGAAGGGGACTTTCATGAGCACTATCGAGCAATTCAGGCACGACACCCGTGCCTGGCTGGAGGCTAACTGCCCGCTGTCGATGCGCACCGGCATGGCTGAAGGCGATGTGGTGTGGGGCAGTCAGAACCCGCAGTTTCCCTGCGAAGACGCGCGCCTGTGGTTCGAACGCATGCGCGACAAGCGATGGTTCTGCCCCGAGTGGCCCGAGGAATACGGTGGCGCGGGCCTCGGCGACGAACAACTGGCAGTGCTGGAAAGCGAGATGCGCCGCCTCAAGTGCCGGCCGCCGCAGATCAACCTCGGTATCTGGATGCTCGGGCCGGTGCTGCTGGCCTACGGCAGCGAACAACAGAAACGCGATTTGCTGCCGCCGATTGCTCGCGGTGAAGTGCGCTGGTGCCAGGGCTTCTCCGAGCCGAACGCCGGTTCCGACCTGGCCAGCCTGAAAATGGCCGCCCGCGATGCCGGCGATCACTTCGTGGTGGACGGCAGCAAGATCTGGACCTCCTACGGCGATAAATCCGACTGGATGTATGCCCTGGTTCGCACTGACTTCAGCGCGCCGAAACATGAAGGCATCAGCCTGATTGTGCTGGACATGCGCAGCCCCGGCGTCAAGCCACAGCCGATCGATTTGATCAGCGGCAAATCGGCGTTCTGCCAGGTGTTCTTCGACAGCGTGAAAGTGCCCAAGAGCCAGTTGATCGGGCCGTTGAACGGCGGCTGGAACCTGGCCAAGTACCTGTTGCAGCACGAACGCAAGGCGATGTCGAAGTTTGGCGAGTTCAGCCTGCCGTCGCACTTCGACCTGCTGGCGCTGATGCGCGAATACGTGCCGGCGCCCCGGAGTCAGAGCGAACACGCCTTGCAGGCGCGGGCCACGGCCTGTGCGATGAACGAGCATGCCTACAACCTGACCGTGCAGCGCATGGGCGAAGAGGCGCGGGCCGGTGATGACATCGGCGGCCTGATGTCGATCATGAAACTGGTGCACACCGAACAGGAACGCGACAAGTTTGAAGTGCTGCTTGATGCCATGGGCGGGCATGCCTTCGGCTGGGAGAGCGCGGCATTCAGCGAGCAGCAACTGGCGGTGACTCGCTCCTGGTTGAACAGCTATGCGCTGACCATTTCCGGCGGGTCCTCGGAGGTCCAACTGAACGTCATCGCCAAGCGCGTGCTGGGCTTGCCCGACGCTAAAAAAGGAGTCACCCCATGAGCCTGCGTTATAGCGATGAACAGCGATTGCTGGCTGACAGCGCCCGGGACTTTCTCGCGGCCCGCAGCCCGGTCAGTGCCCAGCGTCGACTGCGCGATGGTGCGGTGGAGCCGGGTTTCGATGTGCAGTTGTGGCGGGACGCGGTCGACCTGGGCTGGAGCGCGATTCCGTTTCCAGAAGACTTCGGCGGCCTGGATTTCGGTTGCAAGGGCCTTGGGCCGATCTTCGAATCCATGGGCCGCAACCTGTCCGCCACGCCGCTGCTATCCAGCGTGGTGCTTGGCGGCTCGTTGCTGCACCTGGCGGGCAATTCGGCGCAACAGACCCACTGGTTGCAAGCGGTGATCGGTGGCGAACAGCGTCTTGCCCTGGCCGTGGACGAACGCTCGCGCCACGAACCGAGCCGCATTGCCCTTGAGGCAAAGGCCGAGGGGCAGGGCTATCGCTTGCACGGCGAGAAGTTCTGGGTCGTCGACGGGCTGGGCGCCGACGCCTATGTGGTGGCGGCGCGCACGTCCGGGCAGCCGGGCGACACGCAAGGCATCAGTCTGTTCTTGGTGCCGGCCGATACGCACGGGTTGACTGTCAGCGCCTTGTCGCTGATCGATTCGCGCAACAGCGCACGCCTTCAACTGAACCACGTGCAACTGGGGGCCGATGCGCTGTTGGGCACACTTGGTGAGGGTTGGAGCGCGCTGGAAATCGCGCTGGACCGTGGTCGTACCTGCCTGGCCGCGGAGCTGTTGGGGATGGCCGAGCAATTGTTCGAAACCACCCTGGAGTACCTCAAGACCCGCGTGCAGTTCGACACGCCGATCGGCACCTTTCAGGTCCTGCAACATCGCGCCGCACTGATGTACATCGACCTGGCGCTGAGCCGCAGCGCCCTGATGGCGGCGTTGGCGACCCTGGATGACGCCAACCACGATGCCCGCGTCCGTGCTCGATTGGTCAGCCTGGCGAAATGGAAGGCCGGCGACACGGCGATCAAGGTGGCCAATGAAGCGGTGCAGATGCACGGTGGCATTGGTGTCACCGATGAGCTGGATGTCGGCCTGTACCTCAAGCGTGCTCGCGTTGCACAAAGCAGCCTGGGTGACCGGGATTTCCATTGCGAACGGTATTCGGCCTACGCGTAGCACCACAACAGGAAGCTCCCGTTGGTGTAACCCAACCCTGTGGCGCGGGTGTACCCAATACATGAGTACGACTCATCACCCTGTGGGAGCGGGCTTGCCCGCGATGGCGGAGTGTCAGGCAATGCAGATGTTGAATGTGCCGGCCTCATCGCGGGCAAGCCCCCTCCCACAGGTCTTTCTGTTGTCCTGGAGAAAACAAAAATGAGTATTGAACGCTGGCAAACCGCGTGGCGCCAACTGATCGCGCCCGGTTCGCCCTTTGAAGTGGTGACGCCGGAAGACGGCACGCCACGCTACTTCCGTCACGCTGCACACGACCTGCTGCAGGTGCTCGACGCCGGTCGTGTCCACGGTGACCGTGAGTTCCTGGTCTGGCAGTCGCAACGCCTGACCTTCAACCAGTTTTTCGATCAGGTTGACCGCCTCGCCGGGCAGATGGTCGCCCGTTTTGGCCTGCAACCGGGCGAGCGGGTGGCGATTGCCATGCGTAACCAGCCGGCTTGGCTGGTGGCCTTCGCCGCTATCCTGCGCTGTGGCGCAGTGTGTGTGCCGCTCAACAGTTGGGGCCTGCGCGATGAGTTGCAGTACGCGCTGCAAGACAGCGGTTCGCGCCTGCTGCTGTGCGACGAAGCGCGCCTTAATACCCTGCGCGAAGATCTGGCCCGTGAGCAGCGGGCCACGATTGTCGTCGGGGGCCAGGAAGGAACGCCCGAGTACTGCCTGCGTTTCGAAGACTTGATCAGCGCACCGGCATTGCCGTTGCCGGCGCTGGAAATAGATCCCGACGCGCCGGCGCTGATCCTCTACACCTCCGGCACCACCAGTCGCGCCAAGGGTGCAGTGTCCAGTCACCGGGCGATCTGCCAGGCGCTGTCCGCGCTGGATTTCCAGGGCGCATTTTGCGCGATGAGTTCGCCCGAACGCATCGGCGTGGTGGTCAACAGCGGCTATCCGCCAACCACTCTGGCAGCGGTTCCTCTGTTCCATGTCAGCGGTTTGCACGCGCAGTTCTTGTCGGCATTACGGGGCGGTCGGCGCTTGATGCTGATGTACAAGTGGGATGTCGAACGCGCCATCGACCTGATTCGCGATGAGCGCTGCACCCAGTTCAACGGGGCACCGGTGATGATGCAGCAATTGCTGGCCTCGCCGCGCTTCGGCAGTGAGCAAACCGCCAGTCTTTTCGGCTTGGGGCTGGGCGGCGGAGCTTCGTCCGCCGGGGTGCTCGACGACATGCTCAAGCTCAAGCCCGACGCCATAGGCGGCGCCGGCTACGGCCTGACCGAAAGCAACGGCATCGGCGCGGCGATTGGTGGCGATCAGTTTGTGTACAAGCCGGCGACGGCGGGTTGGGCGCTGCCGATAGTCGATATTCGCATCGGTGACAGCCCTGACCAGCCGCAGCCGGCGGGTACTCGCGGGGTGATCTGGCTGCGCTCGCCGACCCTGATGAGCGCCTACTGGAATCTGCCCGAGGCCACCGCGCAAAGCCTGCGCGACGGTTGGCTCGACACTGGCGATATCGGCTACCTCGACGATGAGGGATTCCTCAGCATCACCGGCCGGGTCAAGGAGTTGATCAACCGCGGCGGCGAGAAGATTTCCGCGGCTGAAATCGAAACTTGCATCCTCGATATGCCCGGTGTCCTGGAAGCGGCTGCATTCGCCATCGCCGACCCGCTGCTGGGTGAGACGGTGGGGCTGGCCGTGCATGGCCAGGCATCGACGCTGCCCCAGGAGGCGCAAGTCTGCACGTTCATCGCCGAACGCCTGGCCGCCTACAAAGTACCGGCGCAGGTCTACCGGGAACTCGAACCTTTGCCACGCAATGCCACCGGCAAGGTGCTCAAGGCGCAACTGCAAGAAAAGTTGGGCGCATAACGCCTGCTTAGTCTTTCCGGACGATGTCGGGGCCGGCAGAACACGAACAATAGACCCACACCACAAAGCCTTATCAGCGTAGGAGGCATTACATGAAAATAACAAGAACAGGTCTCATGCTCGCGGTCGCAGTCACAGCCAATAGCGGGCTTGTTGGTTATGCGCACGCCGAGGTGTCACCTCAGGAAGCTGCCAAGCTGGGCAAGGAGCTGACTTGTGTCGGCGCCGAGCAGGCGGGTAACGTCGAGGGCACTATTCCGCCGTACACCGGCAAGTACCTGGGAGAAGTGCCGGGCTGGAATCACGTGAAGTTCTCTGGCGACCAGCCGGTTGATCCCTATGCTGCGGAGAAACCAATCCTGGTCATTACCGCGCAGAACATGAGCCAGTACGAGACACACCTGACCGAAGGCCAGAAAGCCCTGCTGAAGAAATACCCGACCACCTACAAAATGAACATCTACCCCGGCCACCGGGATTTCCGCTACCCCGATTACGTCTGCCGCCGCGCGATGGACAATGCGCTGCACGCCAAGCTGGTCAACGACGGTGCAGGTTTCACCGGGATAGGTCAGTTACCGTTCCCGATCCCCAAAAACGGCATGGAAGTGCTGTGGAATCACCAACTGCCGGCACGTGCCTACACCGAGGAAAAAACCTCCGACCTGGCTTCTGTCCTGCCCAACGGCAGCATTGGCTGGGGGCGTGCCTACGCACGTAACCTGGCACTGGGCAACTCACCAACCACCGACTCCAGGACCGAAGACAAGATTGCGGCCATGAGCAACAACATGACCCTCAAACCGGCCCGAGACAACGGCACCCTCAGCATTTCCCATGAACCCTACAACTTCGGCACCGATGCGCGCCAGGCCTGGACCTACAGCCCGTCGACCCGGCGTGTACGGCAACTGCCGGGCTACGGTTTCGATCAGCCGATGATCGGTACCAATGGCACCATGACCATCGACGAAGACCGCTTGTACAACGGTTCACCGGAGCGCTTCAACTGGAAACTGATCGGCAAGCGCGAGATCTACAGCCCGGCCAACGCGTTCAAGCCCAACGCCGGCACCGTCAAGTACGCCGACATGCTGACGCCCAACCATCCCAATCCCGATTTGATGCGTTATGAGTTGCGTCGGGTGTGGGTGCTGGAAGCCGACTTGAAGGAAGGCTATCGCCATGTCTATGGCAAGCGCGTGCTGTTCCTCGACGAAGACACCTGGAACGCGGTCATGGCCGACAACTACGACGCCCGTGGGCAGCTGTGGAAACACGCCATGATCAACTACTACTACCACCCGGACATGAGTGGCTGGCAGGCCGGTTCGCAGTTCTTCATGGACTTGAACTCTGGCCAGTACACCGGCTACGGCATGACCAACGAAGCGAAGAAGGGCCCGATCCTCAACGAAGGCAAGTTCACCCCGGACCAGTACACCGCGGATGCGGCGCGGGCTATCGGGCGCTAAGAGCCGGCGAACCGGATGTTGCGGTGTACCTGCTGCACCGCGACATCGTTTTTCGCCGTAGGAGCCAGGCTTGCCGGCGAACCAGGCGCCGCGGAGTACCAGCTGCACCGCGTTATCGTTCTTCGCGGGCAAGCCTCGCTCCTACAGGCGAACCAGACGCCGCGGTGTACCAGCTGCACCGCGTTATCGTTCTTCGCTGTAGGAGCCAGGCTTGCCGGCGAACCAGACGCCGCGGAGTACCTGCTGCACCGCGTTATCGTTCTTCGCGGGCAAGCCTCGCTCCTACAGGCGAACCAGGCGCCGCAGTGTACCTGCTGCACCGCGTCATCGTTCTTCGCTGTAGGAGCCAGGCTTGCCGGCGAACCAGGCGCCGCGGTGTACCTGCTGTACCGCGTTATCGTTCTTCGCGGGCAAGCCTCGCTCCTACAGGCGAACCAGACGACGCGGTGTACCTGCTGCACCGCGTTATCGTTCTTCGCTGTAGGAGCCAGGCTTGCCGGCGAACCAGACGCTGCGGAGTACCTGCTGTATCGCGTTATCGTTCTTCGCGGGCAAGCCTCGCTCCTACAGGCGAACCAGGCGCCGCGGTGTACCCGCTGCACCGCGTTATCGTTTTTCGCGGGCAAGCCTCGCTCCTACAAGCGAACCAGGCGCCGTGGTGTACCTGCTGTACCGCGTTATCGTTATTTGCGGGCAAGCCTCGCTCCTACGGACACATCGGGAACTACAGTTCACCGTCCATCTTCCTCCGACGTTCTAGCCTGAATCGACAGCGCCATGATCAAGGAGGATTACCCGTGCCAGGCATTCGTCATGCACATCGACTGCGTACCGGTCGCTATTCAGCGCCGGGTCAGGTCTATTTGGTCACCACTGTCGTGCAGAACCGCGACCCCGTGTTTACAGAGTTTGCACAGGGTCGTCTGGTGGTCGATGCGTTGAGGAAAGCTCAGCAAGAAGAGCTGGCCCATTCGCTGGCCTGGGTTGTCATGCCCGATCATCTTCATTGGCTGATCGAGCTCAAGAACAGCACGCTCACTTACGTAATGGCGAGGACAAAATCACGCATTACGCTCGCGTTGAATCGCAAGATCGGGCGCGCTGGGTCACTCTGGCAGCATGGGTTTCATGACCGGGCCATCCGCAGGGAAGAAGACCTGCAGGCGGTGGCCCGCTATATCGTGGCCAATCCGTTGCGGGCGGGGTTGGTCGAGAGAATCGGCGACTATCCGTTGTGGGATGCGGTGTGGTTATGAACCGCCACGGTGTACCTGCTGCACCGCGTCATCGTTTTTCGCGGGCAAGCCTCGCACCTACACCAAATGTCCGCTCAAGTCGCCGGTCATGTCCAGGTGCGAATAATCACGAAAGCTGAATCGCCAGACTCCGTCGACGCGCTCGAACTCATCGAGGTAACGCCCGGCGGCGATGGGTTGCAGGGGCAGGGTGTCGGTGGCCTGCAGCACGGTGTAGCAGGATCGGACCGTCGCGGTTCCCGTGGTTTCGTCGATGTCGATGATCGGGTTGCTGATGATGTGTCTGGTACGGGGTGTGCCGCAGGGGTAGAGCTTGATGCGTTGCTGCCAGATGCCCAGCAGGGCGACATGATCAAGGGAGTCGTGGTTTTGTACCTTGATCCGCGCATGACGGAACAGCTCGGCGGCCTCGACCAGTTGGCCGCTGTCCAGGCATTCGGCGTAACGGTAGAGCAGGTTGCTGATGTGTACGGCGCTCATGGCAATCCTCATTAAAAAGCCGCTGTAACCTGACAGGGTTACAGCGGCGCGGTGGTGCGCGAAGGAGGTCAGGCAGTCACGGCCTGGACCGCTGTGACGTGCGGGGCGGGGCACTTCATCTGTTGGCGGTAACGTGGCAGCGCCAGGGTCAGGAACACGCTGGCCAGCACCAGCATTGACACCGACGAAGCCAGGGCATAGCGCAGGGATTCACTGCCCAGGGTCGGCACGAAGAAGTCGCTGAGCATGCCCACCAACAGCGGCCCGACACCGACGCCCAGAAGGGTCATGGACATGACGAAAATCGCCGTGGCCTGGGCCAGTCGCGTGGCCGGGAACAGGTGGGTGATGGCGCTCAGGCATGGCGTTGCCCACCACACGCCAAAGAAGCCGAAGGCGCTGTAGAACAGGAACGCTTGCGGCACGGCGATGCTGCCGATGTAGAACGCCGTGCCCTGGGGCCAGAGGAAGTAGGCCAGGGCGAAGGGGATGCTGATCAGCGTGCCCAGCAGCGGCACGCCGATTTGCCAGCCGACATCGCGCCGCGCCATGCGGTCGGTGAGCATGCCGCAGACCAGGGTGCCGATGGTCGACCCGGTGCCGCCCACCACGCCCACCAGGAATCCGGCTTCTTGCAGATTGAGGCCATGGGAGCGGATCAGGAAGCTCGGGCTCCAGGTGCCGATGGCGTAGCCGGCAATCGCTGCCGCGCCGCCAGTGAGTACCAGGCACAGGAACGAGGGCATGCGAAACAGCTCGACCAGGGTCTTGAACCAGCCATCCTGTTGCGCCGCGACGTTACCCAGCGGCACTACGCGCTTGGGCGCCCGCACGGTCAGCAACAGAAGCAGACCCAGGAAGATCCCGGGAGCGCCGATCAGCAAGAAGGCGTAGCGCCAACCGTGGTGTTGGGCAATCCAGCCACCCAGGCCCAGGCCAACTATCGCCCCCAGGCTGGAACCGAGCATCAGCACCGACAGAGCAGTGGATCGGCGGTTCGCCGGGTACAGATCCGAGACCATCGCCACCGACGGCGCCGTGCCGCCGGCCTCGCCCACGGCCACGCCGATCCGCGCCAGCACCAGGGTCAGAAAGTTGCCGGCCATGCCGCAGAGCATGGTCATCAGGCTCCAGGCAATGCAGCTGAAGGCGATCACCGGCTTGCGCCCGATGCGGTCCGACAGGCGCCCCAGCGGGAAGCCGAACACGGTGTAGAACACCGCGAAAGTCACCCCCGACAGCAGACCGATGCCGGTATCGGAAATACCGAATTCGAGCTTCACCGGCTCGATCAGGATCGCCATCAACTGGCGGTCGATGTAGTTGAACACATAGATGCTGGCGAGCACGAACAGCGCGTAGTGCGTTCGCCATGTCACGGGGGTGGATTGGTTCACTGCGGGTGCTCCCGGTTTTGTTCTGGTTGTCGCGATGCTCGGCTCTTCACGGAATTTTCTCATCGTCCGTTCAGACCATCTTTGTCGTCCCCGGGCAAGCCTCGCTCCTAAAAGTGAAGAACGATGCGGTACCGGGATCGCCCTGTCGATAGCGAACCTAGTCTTGTCGGACGATGTTTCGCTTGCGCTCAACGTCAATCATTCAGCCCGTATCCGCTGCCATGTCAGCGCTTGCCCAAGTGATGGCAGGCCCTGCGACAGCAAAAAACAATAAGAAGCTGAGGAATTGAAATGAGCGTCTTGTTCGAACCGGTCGCCCTGGGCGAACTGCAACTGGCCAACCGCATCGTCATGGCCCCCATGACTCGCAGCCGTGCCCTTGCCGATGCGGTCCCCGGCGGCGATATGGTCGAATACTACCGCCAGCGTGCCAGCGCCGGGTTGATCGTGGCCGAGGGCACCGCGCCCTCGGCCAGCGGCCTGGGCTATTGTCGCACCCCGGCCATCTACAGCGACGAGCAGATCGTCGGCTGGCAGCGGGTCACCGAGGCGGTGCATGCCGAGGGCGGGCGCATTGTCCTGCAGCTGATGCATGTCGGCCGCGCCGCCAGCCGGCACAACAAACCGGCGGGGGCGGTTACCGTGGCACCTTCGGCATTGCGCGCACGCACCCAGGTGTTCAGCGACGCTGCCGGCCTGGTGGACACCGACGAGCCACAGGTGCTGACCTTGCAAGGCATTGGCGAGGTCATCGAAGACTATCGCCAGGCCGCATTGAATGCGCGTCAGGCCGGCTTCGACGGTGTCGAGTTGCACTGCACCAGCGGCTATCTGCCGATGCAATTCATGGCCTCCGGCAGTAACCAACGCAGCGATGCCTACGGCGGCGATGTGAGCGGGCGGGTGCGTTTTGCCAAGGAAGTGATCGAGGCCATGGCCGGTGCGATTGGCGCCGGACGCGTCGGTTTTCGCCTGTGCCCCGGCAACCCCTACAACGACATCGACGACCGCGATCCGGCGGCCACGGCGGCCGCCTTGTGTGAAGCCGTGGCGCCGTTGGGCCTGGCTTACCTGCACATCATGCGCTCGCCACTGAAAGATCTCGATGCCTTCGCCCTGGCGCGTCGGCACAGCCCCCATGCGTTGATTCTCAATGATGGTTTCGACGGTCCTTCGGCCAGTGCCGCGCTCGCGTCGGGCGAGGGGGCTGCTGTGTCGTTCGGCCGTCACTTTATTGCCAACCCTGATCTGGTGGCGCGCTTGCAGCGTGGCCTGCCGCTGAGTGGCTTTGACCGCAAGACCCTGTATACGCCGGGCCCGTCGGGCTACTCGGATTACCGCGCCCATCAAGCGATTGCCCAGGAGGTGGCGCAATGAACCTCAACGACTTGAGCCACGTCCTGCCGACCCACCCAGTGCCACGGGAGCAGACCCAGGCGCTGCTCGACCAGCGCTCGGCCGCCGCCGGGCTGATCAAGCCGGGCGACCTCTACACCCTGGCCGACCGGCTGGAGCAACAGGCGAGCGAGCAGGGTGAACGCACGTTCCTGATCTATGGCGAGCAGACCCTGAGCTACTTCGAGGTCGATGCGCGGGCCAACCAGATGGCCCACACGTTTTATGCCAATGGCCTGCGCGCCGGCGATGTCTGCGCCCTGGCCATGGAGAACCGCCCGGCGTTTTTCTGCACCTGGTTCGGTTTGGTCAAGCTCGGGGTGGTGGTGGCGTTCATCAACACTCAGGTCAGCGGCCGCCCGCTGCTGCATGCGTTGCAAGTCACTGAGGCCAAGGCGTTGGTGATCGGCGAAGAGTGCCTGGCCAATGTGCAGGCCACCGAAGGCTTTCCGGACCTGCCGTGCTGGCTGCTGCGCGACGCGGAAAATCCCTGGACGGGCGCGCTGCCCAAGGGCGTCGACGGGCATTTCGCTGCGCGTCTGGAAAAAGCCCCGCGCACGCCGTTTCCCCGCGATATCCGCGCGCGCATCGATGCGCAGACTCCGACCCTGCTGATCTTTACCTCGGGCACCACCGGCTTGCCCAAGGCGGCGCGCTACAGCCACATGCGCTGGATGTCGTCGGGCGATGTAATGGAAACCACCCTGCAAGCCACTTGCGAGGATGTGTTCTATTGCTGCCTGCCGCTGTACCACGGCGCCGCGGCCACGTCGGTGACTTCTACCGCGCTGCGCGCCGGTGCTGCCATCGTGGTGCGCCGCAAATTCAGCGTGCGCGAGTTCTGGAAGGATGTGGCACAGCATCAGATCAGCATCTTCCAGTACATCGGTGAGATCTGCCGCTATCTGCTCAATCAGCCGGTGCGAGCGGGCGAGCGCGAGCACAGCCTGCGCTGCATGCTCGGTGCCGGGCTGTCGCCGGACTCCTGGCAGCGCTGGCTGGAGCGCTTCGGCCCGATCCAGGTGTTCGAGGGCTGGGGCGCCACCGAAGCCAATGCGGCAGTGATCAACGTCGACAACTATTTCGGTTCTTGCGGACGCGTGCCGGACTGGAACAAAACCAACCTGCGGCTGGTGCGTTACGACATCGAAAACGACTGCCATCCGCGGGACGAAAACGGTTTCTATCAAATCTGCAAAGTGGGCGAGGTTGGCGAGGCCATGGGCTTTATCGTCGATCACCCTGAGATCGGTGGCGGGCGTTTCGAGGGTTACACCTCAAGCGAAGCGACCGAGAGCAAAATCCGCCGCAATGTGTTTCGCGAGGGCGATGCCTACTGGAGTTCCGGCGACCTGCTGCGCGAGGACGCCGACGGTTACTGCTACTTCGTCGACCGCATCGGCGATACCTATCGCTGGAAGAGCGAGAACGTTTCGACCCTGGAAGTGGCGGACGCCCTGGGCGATCTGGCGGGCCTGGAACTGATCAATATCTACGGCGTCCAGGTGCCGGGCCATGAAGGCCGCGCCGGCATGGCCGCGGTGCTGATGCAGGCCGACCAGGCGTTTGATCCTGCGGCCCTGTACGCCCTGACCGAAGCGCGCCTGCCGCGCTATGCGGCCCCGGTGTTCGTGCGGGTTACCCAGTCGGCAGACTTGACGGCCAGCTTCAAGCTGCGCAAGGTCGATCTACAGCGCCAGGGCTACTGCCCGACCCGTTGCAACGATCCGCTGTTCATCCGCGACGAACAGGCTCGCACCTATGTGCCTTATTCGTCAGAGGCACTGACCCGGGCCGGCTTGACGCCATTCGCGGTGGCCGACCATGGCTGATCTCGACGCCAATGGTCACGAACTGCGCGGCGGCCTGCGCTATCCCTGGCCGCAGGCGCCCGATTCCGGGCAGGTGCGTGAAGTGGCGCCAGGCGTGTGGTGGCTGCGCATGCCGCTGCCGTTTCGCCTGGACCACATTAATCTCTATCTGCTGCGCCACACCGACGGCTGGGTAGTGGTAGACACCGGCATGAACACCGAACAGACCCGCGAGGTCTGGGACCGGGTGCTGAGTGAAGTGTGTGACGGGCTGCCGCTGCTCGCGGTGGTCTGTACCCACTTTCACTCCGACCATGCCGGGGTGGCCGCGTGGCTTTCTGAGCGTTTCCACTGCCCGGTGTACATGACCGCCAGCGAGTTCCACTCGCTGCACGTCAGGTTTCCTGCCGCTCAACCACCAGGTTGGGACTTCCTCGACTTCTACCGCAAGGCCGGCGTGGCTGACGAGCAAAGCACCGAGATGTTCGCGGTGATGAGCAACGCCCATTTTCTGCCGGCGCCGCTGAACCATTACCGCCGTTTGCGCGAAGGCAGCCTGCTGAATATCGGTGGCCGCACCTGGCAGGTGGTCATCGGTCGCGGCCACTCGCCGGAACATGCCTGTCTGTATGCCGCCGATGACGGCTTGCTGATCTCCGGCGACCAGGTGCTGCCGCGTATCACCTCCACCGTCGGCGTGCATGCCACGGAGCCATTGGCCAACCCGCTGGGCGACTGGCTCGACTCCATCGAGCATTTGCGCAGCTTGCCCGACAGCGTGCTGGTGCTGCCGGCGCACGAGCGACCGTTCTTCAATTTGCATCAGCGCCTGGACCAGCTCCAGGCCCATCACCAAAGGCATCTGGCGTTGATGCTGGCCAACTGTGACGAGCCGCGCACCGTGCTCGAACTGATGGCTGTGTTGTTTCCCAAGCTGTCGGGTCGTTTCGATGAGCTGATGGCACTTGGCGAAACGTTGGCCCATGCCAACTACCTGGTGGCCGAAGGGTCGCTGGAGCGGGAAGAGGACCGGGGGCGATATCGCTACCGGCGTGCTGTACGGGGAGCGTGCGCTGTTACCCCGCTCAAGGTGTTTTGAGCGGGCGGCACGGCAGCAGTGTTGAACATTCCAGGCAGCCAGCCGGTTGTCATTGAGGAGAATCAGTGTGATCAACAAAAACAACAATAACTCTACGGTCATCGGTTCGAGCGCATTACAGGTCAGCAGCCTGGCGGCAGCCATTGCGCTGGTGTCTACACCGGTGTGGGCCGGTGATACGTTCGAGTTCGACAACGGCGCGACCATGGATTGGTCGGTGACCACCAGCTACGGCATTGGTGTGCGCACTGGCAGTCAAAGCGATCGCTTGCTGACGGTCAACGCCGACGATGCCAACCGCAACTTCGATAGTGGCAGCCTCACCACCAACCGCGTGGGCGCGCTGGCCGAAATGATCCTGCGCAAGGACAACTACGGCGCCGTGGTACGCGGCAGTACCTTCTACGATGACGTCTACCACCGCAAGAACGATAACGATTCGCCCGCCACCGTGAACAAAAGCGGCAGCAACGATGAGTTCACCAGTGACACCCGCTACTACAGCGGCGGTCGCAGCAAACTGCTGGATGCCTATGTGTTCAGCGGCTGGCGCTTTGACAACGACACCATGCTGGACGTCAAGGCCGGGCGGCACATCGAATCCTGGGGCGAGAGTTTGTTCTACCCGGGTGTGAACGGCGTACAGAACCCTTCCGACGCGGTAAAGGCGTCCCAGCCGGGTGTTGAAGTCAAGGAAATCCTCTTGCCGGTGGGCCAATTCTCCGGCTCGTTCCGTCTCAACCCCAGCCTGACCTTTGGTGCGTACGTGCAGTACGAATGGAAGGGCACTGAACTGCCGCCGGTGGGCAGCTACCTGTCGAGCACTGACGTGGTTGGGCCCGGTCGCGAGTTCATCTACGCCAACGGCAAGAAGATCGCTTACCGCGGCACCGACGAACCGCGCGATGGCGGCCAGTGGGGCGTGCAGGTGCGCTACCGCCCGGTACCGGCCATTGAGCTGTCGCTGTTCCACGTCAACTACCACGACAAGAACCCGGCCACCGCCCTGGTCGGCTACGACCCGCTCCCAGTGGGCGGTGGCCTCAACGCCTTCGTCAGCAATGGTTACCGGATCAAGTACTTCGAAGACATCAAGCTGACCGGCATCAGCGCCTCGACCAAGATCGGCGACACCCAGGTCGGCGCCGAATGGTCGTACCGCGACGGTGCGCCGGTGATGGTCAATACCGGCCTTGGCGCGGTGCCGGCCAGGGGCAAGGGCCAGCAAATGCAGTTGTCGGCGATCCGTATCCTGGGGGACCGTCCCTGGGCCAGCCAGACCAGCCTGACTGCCGAAATCATCCGCGTGCAGGTCGACAGCGTCGAATCCACTTCGGCGGCGCCCAACCTGCAAGGCGTGAACCTGTTGCCCTCCCTGAAACCTCTAGTGGCGTCTTCCGATGACTTTACCTACAGCACAGCCGCGGGTTTCCGCACCAAGTCTTCCAGCGCCTACACCGTGGGCGCATCGTTCAGTTATCCGGGAGTTTTCCAAGGCTGGGATCTGGACGTCCCCTTCAGCTTCTCCAACGTCTTCAGCGGCTCCACGCCCATGGCCGGAAGCATTTCCGGCGTTGCCGGTGACCGACGCCTGAGTGCAGGCACGACCTTCAAGTACCTGGGCAACCTGGAACTCGGTTTGAAATACATCGCCTACCTGGGTGAAGCCGACCCGATCAAGCGTCCGTTCGCCGACCGCGACTACGCCACGTTCTCGATGAAATACACCTTCTGATCGACCACTTGAAATCCGGGTCACCTGGTGCGCCCGGACCTACAACACAACCTGGAAATGGCCGCAGCGTAACGCTTCGGCATGGAGGCACTATGGGACTCAAAGGGCATGCGGCCATTGTTGGCACCGCACAGTACAAACCGGAGAAATATTCGACCGCGCCCAAGATGTTTCACCTTGAGCAAGTCGCCGACCTGGCGGCCCAGGCTCTGCGCGATGCCGGGCTCAAGGCCTCGGACCTCGACGGGCTGGTGATCAACGGCCCGCATTTTCATGAAGCCTCGGTGTTCGTACCGGCGATGGCCGCCGAATACCTGGGCCTGCGCCTGAACTTCGCCGAAGTGGTCGACCTGGGTGGCTGCACGTCGGTGGGCATGGTCTGGCGCGCCGCCGCCGCGATCGAACTGGGGTTATGCCAGGCGGTCCTGTGCGTCATCCCCGCGCGCATGGCGCCGTTGGGTCCCGACGAGGACCCCGGCTGGATGGCTCGGTCCATGCGTTTCGGTGGACACAGCACGGCCTTTGGCGCACCCGAGGCCGAGTTCGACCTGCCTTACGGGCACATGGGCCAGAACACCGGCTACGCGATGATTGCCCAGCGTTATGCCGCACACTACGACTATGACCAGCGGGCGATGGCCAAGATCGCCGTCGACCAGCGCACCAACGCCCTGGCCAACCCGCAAGCAATGTTCTATGGACAACCCTTGACCATCGAACAGGTGCTGGCCAGCAAAATGGTTGCCGACCCGTTGCACGTCCTGGAAATCGTCATGCCGGTGGCCGGTGGCGCCGCGATGATCATTACCAACAAAGAAGTGGCGGCGCGGGCCCGCAAGCGTCCGGCGTTCATTACCGGGTTTGGCGAACACCTGGCGTTCAAGTCGCCGTCCTATGCCGAGGACATGCTGCACACGCCGATTGGTCCGGCTTCCCAGCGCGCCTTTGCCATGGCCGGACTTAAGCCGAAAGACGTCGATGCCGCGCAGATCTACGACTGCTACACCATCACCACCTTGCTCACCCTGGAAGATGCCGGCTTCTGCGCCAAGGGCGAGGGCATGTCGTTCGTGCGCGAACACGACCTGACCTGGCGTGGCGACTTCCCGATGAACACCCATGGCGGGCAACTGAGTTTCGGCCAGTCGGCCTCGGCCGGTGGCATGAGCCAGGTGATCGAGGCGGTGACGCAGATCGCCGGCACCGCCGGTGAGCGCCAACTGGGCCGCTGCGACAGCGTCTACGTCTCCGGCACCGGTGGCGTGATGAGTGAGCAGGGCGCATTGATACTTCAGGGAGCATAAGCACATGTCCAACAACAAACCGATGCCGGTCGCGACGCAAATCTCCGCACCCTTCTGGGAAGGCCTGAAGGCTCGCCGCCTGTTGATCCAGCAATGCAATGCCTGTGCGCACTGGAACTTCTACCCGCGCCGGCATTGCCCGGTGTGCCTGGAACATGACCTGGCATGGCGCGAAGTCGACGGCGCCGCGACGCTGTACAGCTACACCGTGACGCGCATTGCTACCTTGCCCGACTTCATTGATGAGATGCCGCAGAAGCTGGCAGTGGTCGAGCTGGCCGAAGGGGTGCGCATCAACACCAACCTGGTCGGCCTTGAGGAAAACGAAATCGAGATCGGCATGTCCTTGCAGCCGGTGTTCGCTGAAGTCGACGCCAAGGGCAACCGACTGCTGCGCTTCACCGGGGTGGACAAGGATGCGGCGAGCCTTGAGTCGCTGCCGGCGCAGGACAGCGGACCGGCGCCAGCGGTGTCGGAGCAACCGACCGCGCGGCAGATCGACCTCAACGATGGGCCGGCCTTGCAGGCACTGGTCAGCGAGCAGTTCAGCGACTGGAGCAATGTCGTGGTGGTCGACCAGGCGTTGATCGACGAATTTGCCCGGTTGTCGGGCGACGATTACTGGATCCATACCGATCCGGAGCGGGCGCGCCTGCAAAGCCCGTTTGGCGGCACCATTGCCCACGGTGCGCTGGTGCAAGTGCTGCAGTCGCGGATGAAACTGGCGCTGGGTTTCGAAATCAGCGGTTTCACCACCCAGATCAACTACGGCTCCGATCGCCTGCGCTTCCCGGCGCCGGTACCGGCCGGCTCACGCATCCATTCGCGGGCGCGGGTGAAAAAAGTCGACCTGTCGGCCCGTGGCACCCAGTTGACCCTGGAACTCACCACCCACGTGGTGGGCCAGGATCGGCCGTCGGTGATCAACGACCTGGTGATCCTGTACATCGCCTGATCGCCGCCGTAGGAGCCAGGCTTGCCGGCGAAGAACGATAACGCGGCGTAACAGATACACCGCAGTGTCTTGTTCGCGGGCAAGCCTCGCTCCTACAGGGGGGGGGCGTCGTACGCCCCGGTCCTGTGCCATTTACGCCATTGCATAAGCCATTTGGACGATGTGTTACCCATCCCTTGCGCCGACTATTCCCCCAGAGGCAACGCCCATCTCGATTGCCTCGCATGCCCTGGTGCGTGACAAAAACAAGAGGATCGGCCCTATGACTTGCCCTATCCACGCCTACCCCGAACAGGAGTGTTGCTCATGCGCTCGGTGATCGGCTACGCGGTTTGCCTGGTGGTCGCCTTGACCATTGGCTACACCTTTTCCCCCAAATCCCCATCGCAACAAGAACTGTTGGCCACGCGCCCGGATCGGGTGCAGATCAACGGCCTGCTCAATCTTGGCGCGCGGGTGGTCGCCGTGGGTGAGCGTGGCAGCATCCTGCTCAGCGATGACCAGGGCGTCAGCTGGCAGCCAGCCAATGTCGACACGCAACGCAATGCCACCCTGACTGCCGTGGTGGCGCTGGACGACAAGCGCTTGCTGGCCGTCGGGCATGACGGCTGGATCCTGCGTTCACAGGATGCAGGCGGCAGTTGGCAGGAAATGCGCCACGACAGCGATCTGGGCGAGCCGCTGCTGGGCATCTGGACCGGCGGTGGCGACAGCGTCATGGCGTTCGGCAGCTTCGGCAAGTTCTATCAATCCCTGGATGCCGGGCAGACCTGGACGCCGCAGTCACTGGAGATCGACAACGCACACCTCAACAGCATGGCCGGTGGCAACGATGGCCGGCGCATGCTGGTGGGCGAGCAGGGCCTGGTCCTGCGGACCACCGATAGCGGCCAGCACTGGCAGACCTTGCCAACGTTCTACAACGGCTCGCTGTTCGGCATCGTGCGCCTGAGCGCGGACAACTGGGTGACTTACGGCATGCGTGGGCATGTGTTCGTCAGCCATGACTTCGGCGACAGCTGGACCCAGATCAACGTCGGTAACCAGCTGCCTTTGTACGGCCATGTGTTGTTGCCCGATCACTCGGGGCTGGTGATTGTCGGTGCCGGCAGCTCGGTGGTGCGCCTGGATGCACAGGGCGCGCTGGTCGGTGTCGGACGCCTGGCCGGGCTCGGTACGTTGACCTCGGCGACGATGATTGGCCCGCGGCTGCTGGTGGGTGGCGAGCGCGGAGTATTGCAGGGTTCAGGTGGCAGTCTCGCTGCCCTAATGGCCACACAGGCCACCCAGTAAATGAGAGGCAGGCAATGAATCAAGGTAAACACTGGGTGACGCACTGCGTCGAAACGTGCGCGGAGCATCTGATGGCCTGGCGCAAGGGACTGCTGGCGCTGTTTGTCCTGGTGACGCTGGGCCTGGGCTACAGCGCCACCCACACGCAACTGGATCCGGGTTTCAACAAACAGATCCCGGTGCGTCATGAATACATGATCAATTTTCTCAAGTTCAGCCGCTACTTCACCGGCGCCAACCGCTTCCTGGTCAGCGTGCGCTGGAAAGGCGAGGGTGACATCTATAACGCCGAGTACCTGGAGACCCTGCGCAAAGTCACCGACGACGTGTTTTTCATCTCCGGGGTCAGCCGCCCCAGCGTGACGTCGCTGTTTACCGCCAACGTGCGCTACATCGAAATTACCGAGGAAGGTTTCTTTGGCGACGTGGTGGTGCCACCGCGCTTCAGCGGCACCGCCGAGGACCTGGCGCAGGTGCGCAGCAACACGGCGGCCTCTGGGCAGGTCGGTCGCCTGGTAGCCAACGACCTGAAGTCGGCCATGGTCCGCGCCGACCTGCAGGACACCGACCCCAAGACCGGCCAGCCGGTGTCCTATGTCGACATCGCCACGCGCCTCGAAGATATTCGCGCCAAGTACAACAGCGCCGATATCGAGATCAACATCGTCGGCTTCGCCAAGCTGGTGGGCGACGTGGTCGAAGGGTTGAACACGGTGATCGGCTTCTTTGTCGTGGCCTTCGTGATCACCGGCTTGCTGCTGTGGCTGTATTCGCGGTCCCTGCGTCTGACAGTGGTGGCGCTGGTGGTCGCGTTGCTGCCGGTGGTCTGGTTGCTGGGCCTGTTGCCGTTGCTGGGCCTGGGCATCGATCCGATGTCGATCCTGGTGCCGTTCCTGATCTTCTCCATCGGCGTGTCCCATGCGGTGCAGATGACCAACGCCTGGAAGCAAGACGTGCTGGCCGGTAGTACGTCGAAGGAAGCGGCGCGCTCGGCGTTCTGCAAGATTTTCATCCCCGGTTCCCTGGCCTTGCTGATGAACGCCCTGGGGTTCGCGGTGATCATGCTGATCGACATTCCCATCGTCCACGAACTGGGGGTGACTGCCTGCATCGGCGTGATGTTGATGATCATCACCAACAAACTGATGTTGCCGATCATCATTTCCTACCTGCGGCTGGAGCCTGCGCTATTGCGTCGGGCGCAATCGCGTCCTGCGGGCAAGCACCGCCTGTGGTGGCGTCTGTCGGCGCTGGCCGAACCGGGGCCGGCGCTCGGCGTGTTTGTTGTCAGTCTGTTGCTGCTGGCGGCCGGGGCCTACAAGGCTCGTGACCTGGCGGTGGGCGATATCGGCGCAGGCGCGCCGGAACTGCGGGCCGATTCGCGTTACAACCAGGACAACGGCAAGATCATCGGCAGCTACTCCATCGGGCTCGATGTGATGTCGGTGTTCGTCCAGGTCAAGGGTGTCGAAGAAGGTTGCTTGTCGCCTGCGGTGATGCGTGCGGTGGAAGCCTTCGACTTCCGTATGCGCACGGTCACCGGCGTGCAGTCGATCCAGAGCGTGGCGGACATGGGCAAGCGGGTGATCGCCGGCAATAACGAAGGCAATCCGCGCTGGGCAGCGATTCCAGGATCGCCCCGTGGCCTGAGTCAGGGAGCGCGGGCCTATATGCCGGATGACGGCCTGGTCACCGACGGCTGCCAGCAGATGCAGATCCTGGTGTTCCTTGCCGACCATGAAGGCAGCACCGTCAGCCATGCGATCGCTGAAGCCAGGCGGATCATCGCCGAAGTCAGCTCGCCGCAAGTCGAATTCCTCCTGGCGGGCGGCAACGTCGGGGTGATGGCGGCCTCCAACGAAGCGGTCAAGCGTGCCGAAGTGATCATGCTCGGGGCGCTTTTCGGATCGGTGGCGTTGTTTTGCTGGCTGACCTTCTTGTCGATCCGCGCGGTGCTGTGCATTCTGGTTCCGCTGGCGATTGTCGCGATCCTCTGTAACGCACTGATGACCATGCTCGGGATCGGCCTGAAGGTCGCGACCTTGCCGGTGATGGCACTGGGGGTGGGCGTGGGTGTCGACTACGGCATTTACCTGTACGAGCGTATCCAGCACGAAATGCTGCGTGGGTCCAGCTTGCGCGAGGCGTTCTACCAGGCCATGTGCCAACGCGGTACTGCCGCGGTGTTCACTGCCGTGACCATGTCCATTGGCGTCTGCACCTGGGCGTTCGCACCGCTGAAGTTCCAGGCTGACATGGGGGTGTTACTGTCGTTCATGTTTCTGGTCAACGTACTGGGGGCGATTTTCCTCCTGCCGGCATTGGCCGCCTGGTTCAATCGCGGGCGACCGTTGGTTACCTATCGGGAACGTACAACGGCGCCAGCACAAGGGCAGTTCCGCCTGAAAAATAGCCTGGCTGCGCGTGATACCGCTGGCGAAAAATAATCCTGCCGGGCCTATTGTGGAGTCCGCAGGCGATAGGGAAACTGGCAGGCAAGTAGCCGTCGAGAGGGGGGGACCCTGGGTTCCCCCGGCCGAAATTATAAAAAAAACAAGGGAAGGGCGCAGTCCTTACCCGAGCGAGATAAGACTATGCAAAATGCTGTCTTGACCCATGAAGCCCTGGCCAGCCTTGGCCTCGACCTCACGCGCTACAACCAGCTGGTGGGCGAAATCTACGAAGGCGCCCTCGATCCGAAACAGATGGCCCACGCCCTCAGAAGCTTTCTCAAGCTCTACGATGCCAACTTCGTCACCCTGATCCTGCGGGTACCTGATCAACCCGATACGGGCGTGATGATCATCGTCGGCGACATCGAAGGTGCCGGTGATGTCTGCTACATGACCTATCCGCAGACCAATTCGCCTTTCTCCAACCAGCCGCTGGACAGTGTGTTCACGGTCGATGACATCATGAGTTCCAAGGAATGGGAACACAGCGCCTACTTCAAGGCGTTCTGCGGTCCCAATGATGTGTATCACGTGATGTGCGCGGACATTTCCACCCCGGACGGCGGCAAACTGCGCTTTCGCATCACCCGCCCCAAACAGGCTCCCAACTTCTCTGCCCACGACCGGGCGGTGTGCGCCAGTTTCCTGCCACACCTGCGGCGTGCCTCGCAGTTGCATAACCTGCTGGACCGCAGCGAATCGCTGAGCGATTTGTACTCCCAGGCCATCGGTCGGTTATCAGTGGCGACCCTGGTGCTCGACGAGAGCGGCAGCGTGCTGCAGATCAATCCAGTGGCCCAGGAAATCCTCGCCCGTTCCGATGGCCTGAAACTGGTGGGCGGGCGCCTGGAGGCAACGTATCCCAGCGACAACCGTGAGCTGCAACGCCTGATTCGCGGCGCGTTCTGCCCGGATGCGCCGAAAAGCGCCGAGGCCATGTCGGTGACGCGGCCTTCAGGGCTGGTCAACCTCGGGGTGGTGGTCGAATCGATTCCGTCCCTGGACTGGGCCGAGGAGAAGGGTCAGCCGGCGGCGCTGGTGTACATCCGCGATGCGTCGAGCAAATCCCTGGCCAGCGAAGTGGTGACCAAGCAGCTGTTCAACCTGACCAAGGCCGAAACCGCCCTGGCCATGGAACTGGCCAATGGCTTGTCCCTGGAGGAAGCTGCCGAAGTCCTGAATATCCGGCGTAACACCGCGCGTGCGCACTTGCGTTCGATCTTCTCCAAGACCGGCGTGCGACGCCAGACCGAGCTGGTGCGCATCATGCTCAACAGCGTGGTGGCCTTGGGCAAACCCAGGCTGTCATTGAAAGTGGCCGAGAAAATCAAGGTTCCGCCACTGCAACTGGCCGTGCCTATCTATCGTCAGGCCTGATCCTGCAGACCCGCCGCCGGGCCATCCACTGCCCGGCGTCGCGGTCATTGACGCAGCGCACTTTTAGTCCGCACGGACGATGCGGTCCCGTGATCGCCCTGTCGATACTGGGCGGACCTATCACGGAGAACCATCATGCCAATTACAGCCATCACCGGCAGTGCCTCGGGAATCGGGGCCGCCGTATCCGCCGCCATGCGCGCCGCCGGACACCAGGTCATCGGTATCGATCGCAGCAACGCCGAAGTGATCGCCGACCTGTCCACCCCCAAGGGGCGTGACGCGGCCATCGGGCAAGTGCTTGAACTCAGCGGCGGGGTCCTCGACGGGTTGATCTGCTGCGCCGGGGTCGGTGTCACGGCGCCAAGCTGCGGTCTGGTCCTTGCGGTCAACTACTTCGGCGTCAGCCAGTTGCTCGACGGCCTGCAGGGGGCGTTGGCCAGGGGCCAACAACCGGCAGCGCTGGTGATCGGCTCGGTGGCGGCGACTCATTCGGGGCCCGAGGGCCAGCCGATGATCGAAGCGATGATCGCCGGCGATGAGGCCCGGGCGCTGGAATTGGCCAACAGCCTCGGCCAGCCGCACGTCGCCTATGCCGCCTCCAAATACGCTATCAGCCAGCATGTCCGCGGCCTGGCCGTGAGCTGGGGCAAGCAGGGCATGCGCTTGAACGTGGTGGCGCCGGGTGCGGTAGAAACCCCACTGCACCAGGCCTCGCTGGACGATGCACGCTTCGGCAAGTCGACCCGAGAATTCGTTGCACCCCTGGGTCGCGCCGGGCAACCTGCGGAAATCGCCGCGGTGGTCGCGTTCCTGCAATCGCCGCAGGCTTCGTTTATTCATGGCAGCGTGCTGTTCGTCGATGGCGGCATGGACGCCATGGTCCGCGCCTCGCGCTTCTAAAAGGAAGTCCCATGAACAAAGTGGCATTCATCACCGGCGCCAGCCGGGGTATCGGCCGCGAGGCGGCGTTGGCCTTCGCCCGCGCCGGTTTCGACCTGGCAATTAGCGCCCGCACCCTCAATGAGGGCGAACAACATGAACATGCCTTGCGCGATGCC
The DNA here is from genome assembly GCF_057837725.1 of Pseudomonas sp. GL_091. Taxonomy (NCBI): domain Bacteria; kingdom Pseudomonadati; phylum Pseudomonadota; class Gammaproteobacteria; order Pseudomonadales; family Pseudomonadaceae; genus Pseudomonas; species Pseudomonas sp. GL_091. Next base: position 2,361,462 of record NZ_CM174451.1, read on the forward strand.
GCCGGGGCGCCGCTGGCCGGCAGCCTCAACGGCACTGCGCAGGCGTTGCGCGATCTCGGTTGCCGGGTGCTCGTGGTGCCGATGGACCTGCTCGACAGCGCCTCGGCCCTGAACGCCTGCCAGGCGGTACTGGCCGAGTACGGACGCATCGACGTACTGATCAACAACGCGATCTACCAGGGCAGCGACCTCAACGCCGGGTTCATGGACCTGCAGGCGCAGACCCTGGAGCGGATGTTCCAGGGCTACATCCTCACACCGTTCCTGCTGACCCGGGCGGTGGCCGAACACATGGTGACGCGCGGTGGCGGGGTGGTGATCAACGTCACCTCCGGCGCTGGCGAAAGCGACCCACCGGTGGCGGCGGGCAAGGGCGGTTGGGGATATGCCTACGGCGCGGGCAAGGCGGCGGTGTCGCGACTGTCCGGGGTACTGAGCACGGAACTGGGTGAGGCTGGCGTGCGCGCTTACACCCTCAATCCGGGCGTCGTCACCACCGAAGCGCTCAAGGCCACCATCGGCGACAAAGGCCTGATTGCCCTGCGCGCCGGCAGCGCCCCTCCCCATGTGCCGGCGGCCGTGATGCTGTGGCTGGCCACCGCCGAACAGGCACCGGGGTTTCAACGCCGGACCATCGCTGCACAGCCGTTTGCGTTGGAGCACGGGATTGTGGCGGACTGGCGCTGACCCGAAGAACAATACACCGCGGCAAGCCTGGCTCCCGTAGGAGCCAGGCTTGCCGGCGAAGAACGATAACGCGGATTAACAGACACACCGCAGCGTCTGGTTCGCGGGCAGCCCCGCTCCTACAGGTATTGTTTGTATCGATCGTTCCCGCATCACGGGAACGATCGTTGGTCTTTACGCCTGCCGCCGCTGGCGGGCGAGGGTCATGGCGGTGTCTTCGATCATGTCTTCCTGACCGCCGACCATGCCGCGACGGCCCATTTCAACGAGGATTTCCCGCGCCGACACGCCGTATTTCTTCTCGGCGCGCTTGGCGAACAGCAGGAACGAACCGTAGACCCCGGCGTAGCCCATGGTCAGGGCGTCACGATCGCTGCGGATCGGGAAATCCATGATAGGCACCACTAAATCCTCGGCGACGTCCTGGATACCAAACACGCTGACGCCAGTGTCGATGCCCATGCGATCGCACACCGCCACCAGTACCTCCATCGGCGTGTTGCCCGCTCCGGCACCGAGGCCCGCGCAGGCGGCGTCGATCCGGTTGGCCCCGGCGGCAATCGCGGCGATGGAGTTGGACACGCCCATCGACAGGTTGTGGTGGCCATGAAAGCCGATCTCGGTTTCCGGCTTGAGGGCTGCGCGCATCGCCGCCACGCGGGCGCTGACGTCATGGGGCAACAGGTAGCCCGCCGAGTCGGTGAGGTAGATGCAGTTGGCGCCGTAGCTTTCCATCAGCAAGCCTTGCTTGACCAGGCCTTCGGGGCTGTTCATGTGGGCCATCATCAGGAAGCCAACGGTGTCCATGCCCAGGCCGCGAGCGTGGGAGATGTGCTGTTCGCTGACATCGGCCTCGGTGCAATGGGTGGCCACGCGAATGGTGTTGACCCCCAGTTCATGGGCCATTTTCAGGTGATCGACGGTGCCGATGCCCGGCAGCAGCAGGGCCGAGACCTTGGCCTTTTTCATCAGCGGGATCACTGCCGACAGATACTCCTCGTCGGTGTGGGCCGGAAAGCCGTAGTTCACCGAGCTACCGCCGAGGCCGTCGCCGTGGGTGACTTCGATCAGCGGCACGCCGGCCGCGTCGAGGCCGCAGGCGATGTCTTTCATCTGTTGCAGGCTGATCTGGTGACGCTTGGGGTGCATGCCGTCGCGCAGGCACATGTCGTGAACGGTGATGCTTTTGCCGCGAAGATCCATGGTCGGCTCCTTATGCGTGGGCGGTTTGGACGGTAGCGTTCAGCACAAGCTCGCCCTTGAGGATTTCCTCGGCGAACATCTCTGCAGTGCGCGCCGCGGCGGCGGTCATGATGTCGAGGTTGCCGGCGTACTTGGGCAGGTAGTCGCCCAGGCCTTCGACCTCCATGAAGATCGACACCCGATTGCCGTCGAACACCGGGCCGTTGACCAGCTTGTAGCCGGGCACGTAGCGCTGCACTTGCTTGATCATGGCCTCGATGGCGGCGGTGATTGCCGGCTGGTCGGGTTCGCTGGCGGTCAGGCAATGCACGGTGTCGCGCATGATCAGCGGCGGCTCGGCCGGGTTGATGATGATGATCGCCTTGCCTTTCTTCGCACCGCCGACTTTCTCCACGGCGCTTGAGGTGGTGCGGGTGAACTCGTCGATGTTTTTCCGGGTGCCGGGGCCGACCGATTTCGACGCGGCGGTGGCGATGATTTCGGCGTATTCCACCGGCTGCACGCTGGACACCGCCGCCACCAGTGGAATGGTGGCCTGGCCGCCGCAGGTGACCATGTTGACGTTCATCACGCCCAGGCCCAGTTGCGCCTTGAGGTTGACCGGTGGCACGCAATACGGGCCGATGGCCGCCGGGGTCAGGTCGATCATCAACACGCCCAGGGCATTGAGCTTGCGCGAGTTCTGCGCGTGCACGTAGGCCGAGGTCGCGTCGAAGGCGATCTGGATCTGGTCTTCGAGGACATGCGGCAGCAGTCCATCGACACCCTCGGCGGTGGTTTTCAGACCCAGTTCGCGAGCCCGCGCCAGGCCTTCGGAGGTGGCGTCGATACCGACCATCCACACCGGTTCCAGCACCTCGCTACGCATCAGTTTGTACAGCAGGTCGGTGCCGATGTTGCCCGGCCCGATCAGCGCGCATTTGATCTTTTTGCTCATGGTCTTTGGCTCCAGGGGAGGGAAGGTTTGTTCAAGGGACAAAGCGCAGGCTGGCTTCGCCGAGCCCGCTCATGGACAGGCTGATGCGGTCGCCGGCGACCACTGGCACCAGCGGCGCCAGAGCACCGGAGAGAATTATTTCGCCGCGACGAAACGGAATGCCCAGCTCGCCCAGGGTATTGGCCAGCCAGGCCACTGCCGCGCAAGGGTGACCTTGCACCGCCGAGCCCAGGCCGGAGCCTGCCGGCTGGCCGTTTTTGAGCATTTGCATGTGCACCGCGGCCAGGTCCAGCGAGCGCGGGTCGATCCGCTGGCTGCCGAGGGCGAACACGCCGCAGGAGGCGTTGTCGGCCACGGTGTCCTGGATGCGGATCTGCCAGTCGTCGATCCGTGAATCGACAATCTCGAAGCACGGCACGACCCATTGGGTCGCGGCCAACACGTCCTCGGCGCTGATGCCCGGGCCTTGCAAGTCTTCGCCGAGGATAAAGGCGATTTCGCCTTCGGCCCGAGGCTGGATGAGGTTGTAGCGGGCGAGGCTGACATCGCTGCCATCCTCGACCTGCATGGCATTGGTGAGGAAACCGAAGTCCGGTTGGTGGACATCGAGCATTTCCTGCACTGCGCGGCTGGTGACCCCGATTTTCTTGCCGATCACCTGCTCGCCGAGGGCTTCGCGGCGTTGCAGCAAGCGCAGGGAAATCCGGTAGGCCTGCTCCAGGGTGATCTGCGGATAGCGGCGGGTCAGGGGTGCCAGCGTCTGGCGACTGCGCAGGGCGTTGAACAGTTCGTCACCGAGGGCGTTGATCAAATGGGCGTCCATGGCGAGGGCTCCAGAGGGTTGGGAGATAAAAAAGGCCCGCCCCAACGTCATCAGGGGCAGGCCCAAAGGAGTCGGTCAGCCGGGCCAGACCGACGAGTCAGCACCGCCATCGACATCAATGATCTTGCCGGTCACCCAGGCCGAAGCAGGGCTGGCCAGATACAGCGCGGCGGCGGCGATGTCTTGCGGGGTGCCCAGGCATTTGAGTGGGGTGTTGGCTTCCATGACCTCGCGCATGGCGGCGGGCATCACACCGTTCAGCGCTTCGGTCAGGGTCGGGCCGGGGGCGACGGCGTTGACCCGGATCTGCGGCGCAAAATCCTGGGCCAGCAAGCGAGTCAGGTGGCTGAGGGCAGCCTTGGCCGTGCCGTAGGCGCTGAAATGGCGTTGGGCATAGCGCGCCGCCACCGAGCTGATATTGATGATGTTGCCACCACCGGCCTCGCGCATCAGCGGCACACACAACTGGCAGAAGGCGTAGCTGGTGGCGACGTTGAAGGTCAGCACCTGGGCGAACTGTTCAGGCGTCATCGCCAGCGGATCGTTGGGCCCGCCGCCGCCAACGTTGTTGACCAGATGGGTGATCCGGCCCATTTGCTCAACGCTTTGACGCACCAGTGCCTGGCGTTGCTCGGCATCGTTGACGTCACAGGCGATGGCCAGGGCGCGCCGGCCCAGGCCACGAACTTCTTCAGCGACGGCCTGTACCTCGTCCAGCGAACGCGCCGAGCACACTACATCCGCGCCGGCTTCGGCATACGCCAAGGCAATCGCCCGACCGATACCCCGGCCGCTGCCGGTGACGATGGCGACGCTGCCGTCCATTTGGAAACGCTGCAAAATACTCATGGGCCCTTGCTCCGTGGGGTCGACTGTTGATGGATTTAATATCGCCGCCACGGCTGCCGCCAGCATCGTCTCAATGGACTATCAAAGATGGAGTACAACCTGTAGGAGCGAGGTTTGCCCGCGAACCAGTCATTGCGGCCTTTCAGGTATTACGCGTCATCGTTCTTCGCCGGCAAGCCTGGCTCCTACAGGTCCGTGGTGCCGCCTTGCTACCCGTCACCCCCCTAGTCCGCTTTGACGATGAATGATTATTCACTCGATCCGATGATCCATCACAACTCGCGCAGTGGCGCAGTGAGATCGGGAGAATTGAGTGATGCACAGCATGCGAGAAAAGACCCAGGACGAACGTGATCTGCTTGAACGTGCACGGAGCCTGGTGCCGGCACTCAAGGCACGCACGGCGCAGGCCGACAAGGACTTGAAGGTTCCGGAGGAGAGCGTTGCCGAGTTGCAGTCCGCCGGTTTGCTGCGGGCCTTGCAGCCTCGTGCGTTCGGTGGCTATGAAGTGGACCCGCGTACCTTCTTCGAAATCCAGACCATCCTCGCCGAGGGTTGCATGTCCACGGCCTGGATCTACGGCGTGATGGGGGTTCACCCCTGGCAGCTGGCACGGTATCCGATCGAAGCACAGCGTGAAGTCTGGGGGGATGACCGCAGCACTTTGATCTGCTCGACTTATATGCCGGCGGCCAAGGTCACGGTGGTGGAGGGCGGTTACCGGATCAGCGGGCGCTGGGGTTTCTCCAGCGGCAGCGAGCACTGCCAATGGGTGCTTTTGGGTGGCATCCTGCCTCCCGATGGCGAACTGGCCGCCGAGCACGGCACCTTCCTGCTGCCGCGTCGCGACTACCAGATCGAGCGTAACTGGGATGTGCTGGGCCTGCGCGGCACCGGCAGTCATGACATCGTGGTCGAGGATGTGTTCGTCCCGGCCCATCGCGTACAGCGGACCAATAACTGGACCCTCGAAGCGACGCCCGGGCGCCTGGTCAACACCAACCCGATCTACGCGATCCCCTTCGCCCAAGTGTTCTCGCGCGCCGTCTCGACCTCGGCCATCGGTGCCCTGCAAGGCGCGATCGACGAGTTCCGCGACAACGCCGCCAAGCACATCGGCAAGCACGGCGCCCGTACGGCTGACGATCCGGTGGCGCAAACCGCCGTTGCCGAAGCGATGATCACCGTCGACAGCCTGCGCCTGGTGCTGGAGCGCAACTACGAGCACCTGATGAACCTGGCCCGTGCCGGCGAATACCCGGACACCGAGACTCGCCTGCAGTATCGCTACCAGTCAGCTTACGTGACCAACATCTGCGCCGAACGGGCCAACGACCTGCTGCGCAGCATGGCCGCCTCGGGCTTGTACAACACCAACCCGGTGGCGCGGCTGTTCCGCGACCTGCATCAGGCGCGTGGGCACATCGCCAACAACTACATGGCCTACGGGCGCAGCTACGGCGCGGTGATGCTGGGCCTGCCCAACCCGGACCCGTACGTCTGAGGCGATGGCGCCCGTTTCGACACCCCTGGGTTTACACCTGCCCGTGATAAACGGGCAGGTGGTCATGAGTACCTGACCTATGAACAATTATCTTGCCCTGCGCGTGGCGCGAGTGATCGAGGAAACCGCCGATGCGCGTTCCCTGGTATTCGACGTGCCGGAGCATCTTGACGAACGTTTCCGTTATCAGCCGGGCCAGTTCCTGACCTTGCGCATCCCCTTCGAAGGCGGCTGGTTGCCGCGCTGTTATTCGTTGTCGAGCACGCCGTTGCTGGGCGAACCGCTGCGGGTGACGGTCAAGCGCGTGCGTGACGGCCGGGCCTCGAACTGGCTCTGCGGCGAGTTGCAGGCCGGTCAAACCCTGGAGGTGCTGCCGCCTGCCGGAGTGTTTGTGCCGCGCTGTCTGGACGACGACCTGCTGCTGTTCGGCGGGGGCAGCGGCGTGACGCCGGTGCTTTCAATTCTGCGGTCGGCGCTGTTGGCCGGCCACGGCAGGATTCTGTTGATCTACGCCAACCGCGATGAAGCCTCGGTGATCTTTCGCGACGAACTCAAGGCGCTGGCCAGCGCGCATCCGCAACGCCTGCAGATCGTCCACTGGCTCGACTCGGTGCAGGGCATTCCGACCATCGAGCAATTGGCTGAGCTGGCGCGTCCGTTTACAGACGCCCAGGCCTTTATCTGTGGCCCCGGACCGTTCATGGACGCAGCAGTCAGCGCGCTGAAAAACCTGGGGCTGCCCAGCGGCCGGGTCCATGTCGAACGCTTTGTCTCTCTGCCCGGCGAAGGCGAGTTGCCACTGGCGGCCAGCAGTGAAGCGGCGATGGCTGCGCAGTTATCGGTACGTCTGGATGGCGAGGAACACAACCTGGCCTGCGACAGCGGCGAAACCGTGCTGGCAGCGATGGAGCGTGCCGGCCTGAATCCACCCAGCGCCTGCCGAGTGGGTGGCTGCGCCTCGTGCATGTGCACGTTGGAAAGTGGTGACATTGAACTGCTGCACAACGATGCGCTGGACAGCGGTGAACTGGCCGAAGGCTGGATCCTTGCCTGCCAGGCTGTGCCAACCAGCGCCCACTTGCGAATCCGTTTTCCCGAATGATGCAGATCACCGAGCCTACGATGAACCAGAGTCTGAAGATATCTCTACCGCCAAGCGAAGTGCCCACCACCATTGCCCGGTTGGTATTCCAAAGCGCCGAACGTTTTGCCGGTCGCACGGCCATCGAAGACAACGGACAGTGCACTGATTACGCCGAGTTGCCAGAACGGGTCATGGGCTTTGCCCGGGGCTTGATGGCGCTGGGCATTCAGGCCGGCGACCGGGTCGGTGTCTGGGCGCCGAACAGCTGTGACTGGATCCTCGCGGCGCTGGGCATTCAATGCGCTGGTGCGGTGCTGGTGCCAATCAATACGCGCATGAAGGGCCTTGAGGCCGCCGATGTACTGGAACGCAGTGGTTGCCGGCTGTTGTTTGTCCAGCAACGTTTTCTCGACGTCGACTACCCGGCGCTGCTCGCTCCTCATCGGCCGGCCAGCCTCGAACACCTGGTGATTCTCGATGGCGACACGCCTGGGTTGTCTTCAGACCTGACCCTTGCACAGTTCCTGCACGGTGCCGCGAACATCGATGCCGAGAGTGCCAAGCGCCGCGCATTGGCAGTCGACCCTGAGGCCATGTGCGACTTGTTGTTCACCTCCGGCACCACCGGCAAACCCAAGGGCGTGATGAGCGGTCATGGCCAGAACCTGCGGGCCTTCAGCGAATATGTCAAGGTCATCGGCCTGGTGCCGGGCGACCGCTACCTGATCGTCAATCCGTTTTTCCACGCCTTTGGCTATAAAGCCGGTTGGCTGACCTGCCTGATCGGCGGGGCGACCATCCTGCCGCATGCGGTGTTCGACGCAGAAGACGTCTTCCAGCGAATTGCCCGAGAGCGCATCAGCATCCTGCCCGGCGCGCCGACCCTGTACCTGTCGCTATTGGCCCATCCGCGGCTCAAGCAGACTGACCTGTCGAGCCTGCGCATCGCGGTAACCGGCTCGGCCAGCATTCCGCCGAGCCTGATCGAGCGCATGCGCAACGAGTTGGGGTTTGCCGTGGTCACCACTGCCTACGGCCTGACCGAGTGCGGCGGGCTGGCGACCATCTGCGATCCTCAGGACTCGGCGCAGGTGATCGCGGGCACCAGCGGCCGGCCGATTGCCGGTACCGAAGTGAGCATCCGCGACCCGCACAACCAGGCGCTGAACTCAGGGCAAACCGGCGAGATCTGCCTGCGTGGTTTTCACATCATGCAGGGTTATTTCCAGAACCCCGAAGCTACCCGCGAAACCATCGATGCCGAAGGCTGGCTGCACACCGGTGATGTCGGACGCCTGGATGAGGCAGGCAACCTGATCATTACCGACCGCCTGAAGGACATGTTCATCGTCGGTGGTTTCAACTGCTATCCCGCGGAAATAGAAGCGGCGCTGATCAGGCACCCGGCAATTGCCCAGGTGGCGGTGATCGGCATCGCCGACGAACGCATGGGCGAGGTCGGTTGTGCCTGCGTGGTGCTGCGTGAAGGAGAAGAACTCGACGAGGCGCAACTGATCGCCTGGAGCCGTGAGCAGATGGCCAATTACAAGGTGCCGCGCCAGATACGCTTCTTCAGCGCCTTGCCCCTCAATCCGTCTAGCAAAGTGGCGAAAAACGAACTGCGCGCGATGGTCAACAGCGTTCAGGTGTGAGGCGCGCTCATCTCACCAAACGGACGATGTACACGGCACCGGCTTTTTTCATGCTGTGGCAACACGAGCAAAAAATAACAACAAAAGGAGAGGAGCATGTTTACGCGGAATATTGTTGCGCGCCATTCGGGGAACCTGATCAGGAGTCGCTGCCTGTTGGCAACGGCCATCACTGTCGCCAGTGCCACGACCAGCGCCGCACCGACCATCCAACTGGGAGAAAACACCACACTGGATTCGTCGCTGACGGTCAACTACACCGCCTCCATGCGTACCGCCAAGCAGGCCAGTCAATACCTCAACGACCTGAACAACGACGACGGCACGCGCAACTTCAAACGCGGATCCTTGATCAACAACCGTCTGAGCCTGTTTGGCGAGCTGCTACTCAAGCACGACAACCTCGGTGTGGTGCTCCGCGGCAGTGATTTCTATGACGATGTCTATAACCAGCGCAACGCCAACGACTCGCCAGAGACGGTGAACAAGTTAGGCCACAACGATGGCTTCAGTGACAAAACCCGCCAACTGAGTGGCAGCACTGCGCGCCTGCTCGATGCGTATGTGTATGGCAACTTCGAAGTCGGCGAAACCCAGTACCTGTCGCTCAAGGCCGGGCGGCATCTGGTGGCCTGGGGCGAGAGTCTGTTCTGGCCCAACATCAGCCAGGGCCAGGCCCCGGTGGACGCCACCAAGTTCAACGTGCCGGGCACTGAGGCCAAGGACTCGTACCTGCCGGTGGGGCAGGTGTCCGGGTCGTGGTCGCTGAATGAAAAACTGGCGCTGGTGAGCTACTACCAATACGAGTGGGAAAAGACCGAACTCAATCCCGTGGGTGACTATTTCGGCAGCGACACCTTCGGTCCCGGCGCCGAGTTCTTTCGTTTGGGCAGCGGTGTGGTTAGCAGTCTGCCCAATGGCGCGGCGGTTGCTTATGCCGGTCAGAAGGGCGCCAGCGACAGCGGCCAATGGGGCCTGGGTGTGCGTTACCGGATCACCGAGAACACCGAGGTGGGACTGTTTCATTATCGCTATAACGAGCGCATTGGCTCGTTGTTCTTCGACTTCACCGGCAACACCCAGTACTCGTCGCTCAAGGGCATCGGCCATAACGGCAATGCGATGACTTATCGCATGGGCTACTTCGAAGACGTCAAGCTGACCGGGATCAGCTTCAGCTCGAAGGTCGGCGACTCGGTGCAGTACGCAGGCGATCTGAGCTACCGCGACGGTGCCTCCGTTTACCTGAACAACGGCGCGCCGACCACTGGGCAAATCTGGCAAGGCAACCTCAACGCCTCGTACATTCTCGGACCGAGCTTCCTGGCCCAGCAGACCACCTTTGTGGGCGAAGTGGTGCATCAACGCATCGCCTCGGTGGACAGCCTGACGATCACTGGCGGTGGAGCTGGCGTGGACGGCACGTTCGATACGTTCGAGTCGAACTCCCAGACTCGCGGCTCGACCCTGCTGGGCGTTGGCGCCTACATGGACTATCCGTCCATTGCTGATGGCCTGGACTTGAGCACCAAAGTGGTATGGACACAGAACGTCGACGGCAGCGCCTATCAGGGCCTGGGCCGTGACGAAAAGCGCCTGACCGTGGGTGGCGACTTCAAGTACCTGGGCAACTTCCAGATCGGCATGACCTATGTCGCCTACCTGAGCTCGCCGGATGTCGCCCAGGGCCGACTGCTGGCTGACCGCGATTACCTGTCGCTCAACGCCAAGTACACCTTCTGATGATCACGGCTGCGTCGCGATATGGCGACGCAGCTTTCATTTGTAGCCTGATAACAACAAAGAGAGGCCTGTCATGAACCCTCGTCCGACCCCATCACCGTTCAGCCCTATTGCGATTGGTCCACTGACCCTGAAAAACCGGTTTATCAAGTCAGCCACCAACGAGGGCATGAGTGTCCAGGGCGTGCCTTCCAAACAATTGGTCAAGCTGCACTCGGCCCTGGTCGCTGGCGGCATCGCTCTGACCACCGTGGCCTATTGCGCGGTGAGCAGCGATGGCCGCACGTTGCCCAACCAGTTGACCCTCACCCAATCCAGCCTGCCACACTTCAAGGCCCTGACCGACGGGGTGCACCAGGCCGGTGGACTGGCCAGCGCGCAGATCACCCATGGCGGCTGCTTTACCTTTATCCGCGAGCGCTCGACCAAACGTCCGCTGTCAGCCAGCGGCGGCTTCAACAAGATCGGCATGATGAGTGGCATGTTCCTCAAACAGGCGATGAACGAAGCCGACATGCAGCAAGTGGTGCGTGACTTCGCGCAAGGAGCGCGCCTGGCACGCCAGGCGGGATTCGATGCAGTGGAAATCCACATGGGCCACGGCTACCTGCTCAGCCAGTTCATTTCGCCGATGTACAACAAACGCCGCGACCAGTACGGCGGGAGCCTGGAAAACCGCCTGCGTTTTCCGCGCCGGGTGCTGCGTGCGGTGCTGGATGCGGTCGGCCAGGACATGGCGGTGATCTGCAAATACAGCGTCACTGAAGGTGTGCGCGCCGGTAACAGCGCTGAAGACGGGGCGAAGATTGCCCGCATGCTGGAAGAAGAGGGAGCGCACCTGCTGGTGCTCAGCGCCGGGATGAACGCCGAGTCGATCACCACCATGTTCGGTTCCTCGTTCCCCAAGGAAAACCGGGTGCAGCAGAAGAACAAGTTGATTGCCTTTGCGATGGACATCCAGCGTCGCAAAGAACCGACCGTGGAATTCCGTGAGCTGTATTTGCTGGAACATGCGCGCAAGGTGCGTGCAGCGGTGAAAATGCCATTGGCTTATCTGGGCGGCGCCAAGAGCCTGGCGAGCGTCGAAAAGCTGATGGCCGAGGGCTTCGACCTGGTCGCCATGGGCCGGGTGTTGCTGGCCGAGAATGACTACGTCAACAAGCTCGCCAGTGGCGCCAGCCGCGACTCGATCTGCACCGCCTGCAACCGCTGTGTGGCGATGATGTACACCCCCGGCGGCACCTCCTGCGTACTGGGCCAGCCCGGCGATGCCGAGTTGAACAGCCAGCCGGCGGCGGGGCGCTAACCGGCGCTCAAAAAAACACCACGTCCCCTGAGGGGCGTAGTGTTTGGCGCTCAACCGTTCTGCAGGAAGTCGATGCAGCTGCGATTGAACAGCTCGCGGTGTTCCACCTGGACCCAATGCCCGCAACGGTTGAGCACGATGAACCGGGCGTTCGGCGCGCCGTCGATGATGCGCTGGGCGCCGCTGATCGGGTTGAAGTGATCGTTGGTGCCCCAGAAGCCGAGGATCGGGCACTGGATCTCGCCCAGGCGTGTTTCCATGTTCGGCACCATCATCGTGCTGAACAGGTTCTTGGGCTGGGTCACCGCCACTGCCACGCGTTCTTGCAGCAGGCTTTCCGGCAGGATCGAATCATCGAACAGTTGCAGACGCATCATGCTGCGCATCTCGTCCATGCCGATGGGACCGGCGCTGAACAGGCTGACCATGCGCACGATGCCTTCCATTTTGAAGTAGGTCTCCCGCTCCTCGACACCGCCCGGTGCGAGCAGGATCAGGCTCTGGGGCAGTTGCGGCAGGCGCAGGGCCAGACCCAGGGCAATCGCGCCACCCAGCGAGTTACCCAGCAGGGTGCAGCGCTTCACGGCGATGGCTTCCAGAAACGCCGCCACGCAGTCGACGAAGAAATCCAGGTTGTACTGGGCATCCTCGGGTTTGTCCGAACGGCCAAAACCCGGCAGGTCGAGCACGATGTTGCGATAGCCGGCGGCGACGAACTGCGGGTAGTTGCCCTTGAAGTTGCTGAAGCCACTGGCGCCCGGCCCGCTGCCGTGCAGCCACAGCACCACGGGGCCCGCGCCCTCATCCAGATAGTGCAGGCGCAAGCCGTTGTTGGGCAGCGTTGCGTAATGGCCGACGGGCAGGGGCAGGTCTACGGGTTGGTTCATGGGGTTCTCCATTGTCTGCGGATTCATGAAGCACAGCCGCGCCAGGCGCTACAGCGAGTTGAATGCAGCGAGTTGAAGAGGAGCACTGCGCCTGGCGTGGTGCGCACCATAAGAATGCTGGGCCCGTACGGCATTGCCGGCATCGTCCGTTCAGACCACGCGGCGATAGTCCCATTGGACGATGCGTGCCAAGGCACTTGCCGCTAATCATTCAGGGGACGGCTCCATTGCAAAAGCAGCGGGCCGCAGGGTATTTGCATATTCGGAGATTGCTATGAAGTTACTCAATAAAGTGGCCTTTGTGACCGGTGCCGCGCAGGGCATGGGCCAGGCCATCGTGCGTGGTTTTGTCGCCGAAGGCGCCAAGGTGGTGGCCGTCGACCTGAATCAGACTGCCCTGGCCGAGAGCCTGGCAGACCTGGGCGACAAGGTACTGGCCCTGGCCTGCAACGTCGGTGACGGCGCCTCCGTGGCCGATGCCATGGGCCAGGCCGAGCAGCACTTCGGCGGCCTCGACGTCCTGGTCAACAACGCTGGCGTGGGCGCGCTGGACAGCTTCCTCGAAACCCCGGACGAAAGTTGGGCACGGGTGATCAGTGTGAACCTGGGCGGCACCTTCCTGTGCTGCCGCGAAGGCGCCAAACTGATGGTCAAGGGTGGCCGCAAAGGCGCGATCATCAACCTCTCCAGCACCGCCGCGCTGACCGGTGACGGTCCTAGCCACTACTGCGCCTCGAAAGCCGGGGTGATGGGCCTGACCCGCTCGATCGCCCGTGAACTGGCGGCCAGCGGTATACGCGTCAACACCCTCGTGCCGGGGCCGACCAATACGCCGATGATGGCCGGCATCCCTGATGACTACATGCAGACGCTGCTGAAAAATGTACCGTTGGGACGTATGTGCGAAACCGACGAGATTGCCCGTGTCGCGGTATTCCTCGCCAGCGAAGACGCCAGTTTCATGACCGGCCAGAACATCGCGGTTAACGGCGGCATGGCCTTTATCTGATCGGAGAGTCACTGATGAGCAAGCGTTTACAGGGAAAAATCGCCTTTGTGACCGGCGCCGGTTCGGGCATCGGTGAAGCCACCGCGCTGCGGTTCGCCGAGGAGGGCGCCACCGTCGTGCTCTGCGGGCGACGCGTGGAGCCGTTGCAAGGTGTGCAGGAAAAAATCATTGGGTCCGGCGGGAACGCTGAAATTGCCGTGGCCGACGTCAGTGACGAGCAGGCCTACGTCAGTGCATTGGAAGCCACCGCGCAACGCCACGGTCGCCTGGACATTCTGGTCAACAATGCGATGGCCTACACTTGGGGCGGCATCGACACCATGTCCACCGCCGACTGGCACGCCAACTTCGCCACTACCGTCGATGGCACCTTCTTTGGCACCCGCACCGCGATGCGCCTGATGAAAGAGCAGGGCGGCGGTTCGATCGTCAACATTGCCTCGATCTGCGGCCTGTTCGGCACCGCGTGGATGGCCGGTTACTCGGCGGCCAAGGCCGCGGTGATCAACTTCAGCCGGGCGGCGGCCAGTGAAGGCGCGCCCAACAACATTCGTTGCAACGTGATTATCCCCGGCGTGGTCGATACCCCGGCCACCGCCGGCATGCTCGGCGACGCCAAGGCCCGCACCAACACCGAGAAAGTCATCCCGATGAAACGGGTCGGCCTGCCGGTGGAACTGGCCAACGCCATTCTTTTCCTGGCCAGCGACGAAGCTTCCTACGTGACCGGTGCCAGCCTGGCGGTGGACGGCGGACGTGGTTCCGACCTGTATACGGTGTTCGACTGATGGGCCTGGAATCCGCCGCGCTGCTCGAGCGCATCGACCGCCTTGAATCGCTGGACGCGATCCGTCAACTGGCCGGCAAGTACGCGTTGGCCTTGGACATGCGCGACATGGATGCCATGGCCAACTGTTTCGCCCCGGACGTGCGTGTGGGGCGGGACAAGACGGGGCGTGCACACCTCAAGGAATGGTTGGACGAAACCATGCGCAAGCAGTTTCACGGCACTTCCCATCACCTGGGGCAGCACATCATCGAGTTCAGCGACCCGGATCACGCCACGGGCGTGGTCTATTCCAAGAACGAGCATGAGACGGGCCCTGAGTGGGTCATCATGCAGATGCTGTATTGGGACGACTACGAGCGGATCAACGGACGCTGGTGCTTCCGTCGCCGCTTGCCGTGCTACTGGTACGCCACCGACCTGAATAAGCCACCGATTGGCGGCCTGAAAATGCGCTGGCCGGGGCGCGAGCCGTACGGCGGTTCCTTCCATGAGTTGTTTCCGTCGTGGGATGCGTTCTGGGCACAACGTCCGGACAAGGACGCCTTGCCGCAGATTGCCGAACCAGCGCCGTTGGAAGGCTTTCTCAAAACCCTGCGCCGTGGGGCGGATGACCCGAAGATTCGCGTGCGCTGAACAATCAGGGCGGCCTCTGAAGGAGTGCCGCCCTTTTGCTCGCGCGACGGCGGCCTGACAGCCGACCTGTATTGTGTTTTATGTGTACATATCCATTCCTGCGGTAACGGCCACTTATGGTTTCGCCCTTACGGCCAGCCCTTTCAAGGTCTTCGTTTAGAATCCCCTAAAAACCAGTCAGGG
Source organism: Pseudomonas sp. GL_091 (assembly GCF_057837725.1). NCBI lineage: Bacteria > Pseudomonadati > Pseudomonadota > Gammaproteobacteria > Pseudomonadales > Pseudomonadaceae > Pseudomonas > Pseudomonas sp. GL_091. The sequence continues at coordinate 2,376,752 of NZ_CM174451.1, forward strand.
TGACGAAAACGATGTGGGCAGAAGTTCTAGCGCGGTTTGAAAAAAAGACACCGGCCAGTGTCATGACGAAATTGATACTGGAGCAGGCTGTTCCTGCCGAATGGGTTGATCAGGTGTTTGAAGAACACCGTCAACGCCAGTACCCGCGTGAGCTTTTGTTTTCGACCATCGTTGAGCTGATGTCCCTTGTTTCATTGGGTTTGCGCCCTTCTTTGCATGCCGCTGCCCGGCAAATGGAGGGGCTGCCGGTTACGTTGGCGGCGCTCTATGACAAGGTCAGCCGCACAGAGCCCGCGTTGCTGCGGGCGTTGGTTACAGGAAGCGCCGAGCGCCTGGCTCCGACGATAAAAGAGTTGGGCTGCTCAGCCATTTTGCCCGGCTGGCAGCTGCGCATTGTCGACGGCAACCACCTGCCTTCTACTGAAAAACGCTTGGGGGCTTTGCGGCGTGAGCGAGGTGCGGCGCGACCAGGGTTTTCAGTAGTGGTCTACGACCCGGACCTCGATCAGATCGTCGACTTGCAGCCATGCGAGGATGCCTACGCCAGTGAGCGCGTCAGCGTGCTGCCGCTGTTGGCCCACGCCACTAAGGGCCAGCTATGGATGGCCGATCGGCTGTACTGCACGCTGCCCGTCATGCAAGCCTGCGAGGAAGCGGGGGCTTCGTTCATTATTCGCCAGCAAAGCAAACATCCACGGTTGATTGAGGAAGGCGGCTGGCAAGAATCTGTGGCCATCGAATCCGCAACGGTGCGCGAGCAAATCATCGAACTCAAAGGTGGTCACCGCTGGCGTCGAGTTGAACTGAACCTACAGACACCTACTGACTCAGGCGACACTGTGATGTGGTTCTGGAGCAACTTGCCAGACACCGTCAGCGCCGGGCAGATCGCCGAGTTATACCGTCGTCGCTGGAGTATCGAAGGGATGTTCCAGCGCCTGGAATCGGTGCTGGACAGTGAAATCGAAAGCCTTGGCGCTCCGCGGGCGGCGTTGCTGGGTTTTGCCTCGGCGATCCTGGCCTACAACGTCCTGGCAGTGCTCAAGCGCAGCGTGGAACAGGCTCATCGCGAGACATTGCCCGAAGGCTGGGAAGCTTCGATCTTCCACCTGACGGTACAAGTGCGTAGCGGATACGAGGGCATGCAGATCGCACTGCCCTCAGATTACCTGACACTTCAAACGACCTTAGAAACGCTGGCAACGCGACTGTTGGCGCTCGCCAGGAATATCAAGCCCAAGCAAGTGGCCAAAAGCATACGTGGTCCCAAAATCGCCAAACCCAAGGAGTGGCTGGACGGCAAAGCTGCGCACGCTCATGTGTCGACGGATCGGGTGCTTAAGGCCCATAAAGGGAAAACACCTTGAAAGGGCTGGCCCTTACGGCGAGTCCCTTTTGGCAAACGCCCCAAAAGGAACCAAAAGGTCTTGCCCCACCATTCGGCCCCTCGCCAAGGCTCGGGGTGCCCTCACTCCGGCATTGCTCCGTGGGCCCGCCGCGATCGGCCATCCATGGCCGTGCGCGGTTATCCCGGCATCCATGCCGGGATGCCCACTGCGCAACGCCTGCGTTCGGCCTCTGGAAACGGGGCGGGTGGATCAAGATCAAAAGCCAAAGCCAGAGCCAAGCAAGATCAAAAGATCGCAGCCTTCGGCAGCTCCTACGGGGAAATGTGCACGAGCTACCGACCAGGTCGGCCGGTCGGCCGCCTCGGGTGTTTTTGATTTTCTTGCCCCCTCGAGAGGCCCACGGAGAAGGACCGGAGCGAGGGCATGCCGAGCCTTAGCGAGGCACCGAACGAAAGGGGCAAGAGCGTTTGGTTACTTTGCGCTTTTCAAAGTGACCCGCTGTAAGAGCGGAACCATAGGCGGCCGTTACCGCTTCAATGGATATGTACACCATCCACCGATGATGGTGTATGTGTTGGCCCCATCGCGAGCAGGCTCGCTCCCACAGTTTTTTGATGGCGTTCAGATCATGCGTTCACCCGTGGCTCCCGCGGCATGCCCAGCGCCCGTTCGGCAATCACATTGCGCTGAATCTCATTGCTGCCGCCATAAATGGTGTCGGAGCGGGTAAACAGAAACAGCGACTGCAGACGGCTGAGCTGGTAGGGCGCGGCGTCGAGGATTTCCCCGGCATCGCCCAGCACGTCCATGGCCAGTTTGCCCAGGTCGCTGTGCCAGGTGGACCAGGCCAGTTTGTAGATCATTGCTTCACGCCCGAGGTTGCCGTCTTGCGGACCTGAAAGCATACGCAGCGAGTTATAGCGCAACACCTTGAGCCCGGCCCAGGCCTGGGCGATGCGCTGGCGTAGCAACGGGTCGCGGGCGGCGCTGTTGGTGCGGGCGATGCGGATGATTTCGTCTAGTTCGTTGTGAAACTGCATCTGCTGACCCAGCGTCGATACGCCGCGCTCAAAACCCAACAGCGCCATGGCGATCTTCCAGCCATCGCCCGGTTGACCGATCAGGTTGTCGGCATGGGTAACAGCCTGGTCAAAGAACACCTCGTTGAACTCACTGGTGCCGGTCAATTGCTGGATCGGTTGCACGCGGATGCTGTCCTGGGCCATCGGCACCAGCAGGAACGACAAACCGTGATGCCCCTGGCTGCCAGGCTCGGTGCGCGCCAGCACGAAACACCAGTCGGCCTCGTGGGCCAGGGAGGTCCAGACCTTCTGCCCGCTGATCAGCCAGTGCTCGCCGGTGGCATCCAGCTTCGCCCGGGTCTGCACGTTGGCCAGGTCGGAACCTGCGCCCGGTTCCGAATAGCCCTGGCACCAGAACTGGCTGCCATCAAGGATGCCGGGCAACAAGCGTTGCTGTTGAGCCGGAGTGCCGAAGGCGGCGAGTGTCGGGCCGACCAGGCCTTCGCCAATATGGCCCATGCGTCCGGGGCCGCCGGCGCGGGCATATTCCTCGTGGAAGATCACCTGCTGGCTGATCGACAGTCCGCGTCCGCCGTGTTCTTTCGACCAGCCAACGCCGATCCAGCCACCGGCGGCAAGCCGGCGTTCCCAGGCTTTACGCTCCTCGGGAAAGCTGTGCTCATCCCCCGGTCCGCCGCGAAAACGCAATGGCGCAAACTCGCCGCTCAGGTGCTCGGCCAGCCACTGGGCGACTTCTTTACGGAACGCTTCGTCTGCACCACTGAAACCGATTTTCATGCTTGCTCTCCCAAAAGGTGCGCGGCCAGACGCTCGCGGTGCAGCGCCGGGCTGCCCAACAGATGCTCGCCGGCGCGGGCACGTTTGAAGTACAGGTGTGGATCGTATTCCCAGGTAAAACCGACGCCGCCATGCAGCTGGATCGACTCGGCGGCGCAGTGGAAAAACGCCTCGCTGGCATGGATCTTTGCCGTGGCGGCTGCCTGCTCAAGTTCCTCGATCACCGCGATATCGCCGTTCGGGTCGAGACGTTCCTGGGCCACGCAGGCGGCGTAGTAGGCCGCCGACCGGGCGCATTCGACTTGCAGCATCATGTCGGCACAGCGGTGCTTGATCGCCTGGAAACTGGCGATGGTGCGTTTGAATTGCCGGCGTTCGGCGATGTACGCCAGGGTCAGGTCCAGGGCCTGTTGCGCGCCTCCAGCCTGCTCGGCGGCCAGGCCGATGGCGGCGATCAGCAGGGTGTCGCGCAGCACCGGCCAGCCTTGCTCGGGGCTGCACAGTAGCTGTGCCTCGTTGACCTTCACCTGTTGCAGTTCAATGCGTGCCAGGCGACGGGTCTGGTCGAGGGTGGCCAAGGGAGTGCGGATCACGCCCGGCATATCGCCCGGCAAGACGAACAGGCTGATGCCCTGTTCGTCCTGGGTGCCGGGAACGCGGGCGGCAACGATCAGCAGGTCGGCCGAGGCACCATCGATGACTTGTGCGTACTGGCCCTCAAGGGTCCAGCCTCCCGGGCACGGCTCGGCAACGGCTTGCACACTGCATGCTTTTAGTCCTGGAACACTGGCAAAGGCCAGGGTGGCGCGGGTTTCGCCGGCGGCAATCGCCCCCAGCCAGTGCTCCTGCACAGCTTCATTGTGCCCCAGCAACAAGGCCGGGGTGGCCAGGCACGCCGTGGCAAACAGCGGTGAACCCAGCAGGTAGCGACCGCTTTGTTCCAGCAGGATCGCCAGCTCGACAAAACCCAGGCCCATGCCGCCAAAGCGCTCGGGCACCATCAACGCCGGCCAGTACAGCTCCTGGCCGATCCGCCGCCAGACCTCGGGATCATGCGCATCCGGGCGGTTCATCGCGGCGCGCACGGCATGCGAGTCGCTGGCCTGGGCGAGAAAACGCTCGGCGCTGTCGCGAATCATCAGGTGCTCTTCGGTAAAAGCGAACTCCATGGGGGCGGTCTCTGCAAGGCGGATGGATGCGCAAAGTCTGAGCGGGTGGGAGCGGTGTTCGAATCACTAAAACGGACTAGGGACAGTGCGTCATCGGGCTCCTGCAGGGTGCTTAGTCTCAACGGACGATGAAGTGCAAGGTGGCGCTTAGCACAATGCCAGCCACGTAAGCCATTCAGCCAACGAGGACCCAGGCATGATCGACATTCGCGGTTTGAGCTATTTCGTCTCGCAGATCGAAAACCTCAGCCATTGGCAGCGTTACGCCGAGGACGTGCTAGGCATGCAGGTACAGCCAGCGCCGGGCGGTGGCTTGTACGTGAAAATGGACGAGCGTCCGTTTCGCATGCTGATCGTCGAAGGCAGCGAGGCGCGTTATCTGGCTTCCGGTTGGGAGCTGGCCAACGAGCCGGCATTCCAGGCCGCACTTGAGCACCTGAGCGCTGCCGGCATCGAATGGCAACCGGGCACTGCCGCCGAAATTGACCAGCGCGGCGTACAGGCGCTGGTCAAGGTCACCGATCCATCGGGCAATTGCCATGAACTGAGCTGGGGCCATCGCTCCGACTGCCTGCCGTTCATTTCGCCGCAAGGTGTGCCGCGCTTCATCACCGGCGACATGGGCCTGGGCCACACGGTGCTGCCGGCACCGAACTTCGACGCCACCCTGGCGTTCGCCAAGGATGTGCTGGGCTTCAAGCTGTCGGACATTTTCAACTTCCGTCCCGACCCGTCGGCACCTGCGATCCGTATTCACTTCCTGCATTGCCACAACGCCCGTCATCACAGTCTGGCATTGGCCGAATACCCGGTGCCGTCAGGTTGCGTGCACGTGATGGTCGAGGTGGATTCGATGACCGAGGTGGGGCGCGCGCATGACCGTTTGCTGGCCCATGACGTGAGCCTGTCGGCAACCCTCGGCCAGCACCTCAACGACCGCATGACCAGCTTCTACATGAAGACGCCGTCCGGCTTCGATCTGGAATACGGCTTTGGCGGATTGCAAGTTGACTGGGCCGAGCATTCGGCATTCGAGTTCACCCGCGTGAGCATTTGGGGGCACGACTTTTCAGTCGGCCAATAGTAAGGAATTGTCATGATGAACAAACAACTGACAGCGGCCGATGCGGTCGCCCAATTGCGCGATGGCATGACCATCGGTTTCGGTGGCTGGGGGCCACGGCGTAAGCCGATGGCGATCGTACGCGAGATCCTGCGCTCGCCGGTCAAGGACTTGACGGTGGTCGCCTACGGTGGCCCGGAAGTGGGCATGCTGTGTGCCGCCGGCAAGGTCAAGAAGCTGGTGTTCGGCTTCGCCACCCTCGATGCCATTCCGTTGGAACCCTACTACCGCAAAGCCCGCGAGGCCGGTGAGCTGGAATTGCTGGAGCTGGACGAAGGCATGTTCCAGTGGGGGCTGCGCGCCGCTGGGATGCGCCTGCCGTTTCTGCCGACCCGTTGCGGCCTGGCCACCGACGTGACCCGCCTCAACCCGGAGCTCAAGACCATCGCGTCGCCGTATGCCGATGGCGAGGTGCTGCTGGCCATGCCGGCGCTGAACCTCGATGTTGCGTTCCTGCATGTCAACGTCGCCGACCGCCTGGGCAATTGCCTGGTGACCGGGCCGGACCCGTATTTCGACCACCTGTTCGCCCGTGCCGCCAACCAGTGTTTTGTCTCGTGCGAGCGCCTGGAAGAACGCCTGGAACTGAGCGCCGACCAGGCCCGTTTCAATACCTTCGAGCGTTACCTGGTGAGTGGTGTGGTGCATGCACCTCTCGGTGCGCACCCGACGCTCTGCGCCCCCGACTACGGCTGGGACATGAAGCACCTCAAGGGTTATGTCGCCAGCAGCCAGGCGGAAAACGGCTGGCAGGACTATGTGCAGACCTACATCGCCAGTGGCGAGCAGGCCTATCAGGCACAGAACGGCGGTGCCGATTCCATGGGCGCCTTGCCCCTTCCCGTGTTCTGAGGATTAGCGACTATGTCTGCAACCTGTGATTTCACCCTCGCTGAACTGATGATCGTCGCCGCCTCTGAGGCCTGGCGCGGCAATGGCGAAGTGATTGCCTCGGGTCTTGGCGTGATTCCGCGCCTGGGTGCGAGCCTTGCCAAACTCACCCACAGCCCTGAACTGTTGATGACCGACAGTGAAGCGTTCCTGGTCGAAGAGCCGATCCCGCTAGGCCCGCGTGGCGACTATGTGCCGCGTTACTCCGGCTACATGTCGTTCGAGCGGGTGTTCGAATGCGTCTGGGGCGGTCGTCGTCACGCGATGATCGGGCCGACCCAGATCGACCGCTGGGGCCAGACCAACCTGTCCTGCGTCGGCGACTATCAGAAGCCCAGGACCGCGATCCTCGGCGTGCGCGGCTTGCCGGGCAACAGCATCAACCACCTCAACTCGTTTTTCGTGCCCAGCCATAACACCCGGGTGTTCGTCAGCGGTGAGGTGGACATGGTCTCCGGTGTCGGCTTCAAGGCCGAGCGCTGGCCCGAAGGTGCCCGCCGCGACTTGATGGACATCCATTGCGTGGTCAGCGACCTCTGCGTCCTAGATTTCAATGGCCCGGAACGTGCGGTGCAGGTGCGCTCGTTGCACCCCGGCGTGAGTTTCGAACAGGTGCAGAACAACACCGGTTTCCCGTTGCTCAAGTCGGCGCAATTGCACGAGACCGCCCACCCCACCCAAGAGCAGTTGGCCCTGATCCGCCGACTCGACCCCCATGATTACCGCGCCACAGCGATCAAGGGTAATCCGGCCGGCATCCGTACGGCCTGAGGCGAGGACAGTGAACATGCACAGCAGCGATAGTGAACTCGTCGTCCGCGAGGACAAAGCCGTCTACGAAACAGACACACCGGTGCTGTACAGCGTGGCCGAGGGTATTGCCACGCTGACGCTGAACCGGCCGACCTTCAACAACGCGCAAAACTCGCAGATGACCTACGCCCTGGACGCCGCCTTTCGCCAGGCGGTGGACGACGACAGCGTCAAGGTCATAGTCCTGCGCGGCAACGGCAAGCATTTCTCGGCAGGCCACGATATCGGCACGCCGGGACGTGATATCGACAAGCCGTTCGAACGCGCGCACCTGTGGTGGGACCACACCAACAAGCCCGGCGGCGAGCAACTCTATGCCCGCGAGCAGGAAGTCTATTTGGGTATGTGCCGTCGCTGGCGCGAGCTGCCCAAACCGACCATCGCCATGGTCCAGGGTGCGTGCGTGGCAGGCGGGCTGATGCTGGCCTGGGTGTGCGATTTGATCGTCGCCAGCGATGACGCGTTCTTTCAGGATCCGGTGGTGCGCATGGGCATTCCGGGAGTGGAGTATTTTGCCCATCCCTATGAAATGAACCCGCGTATCGCCAAGGAATTCCTCTTCACCGGTGACCGCATGAGCGCGACCCGAGCCTGGCAAGTGGGAATGGTCAACCGCATGGTGCCCCGCGAGGAGCTGGAGCAGGCCACCTATGCTCTGGCCGCCGGCATCGCCCGTCAGCCGCGCATGGGCTTGGCCCTGACCAAGCAGGCGATCAACCACGTCGAGGATCTGCAAGGCAAGCGCACAGCGATGGATGCGGTGTTCGCCTGGCACCATTTCGCTCATGCCCATAACGAACTTTTGTCCGGCGACAAACTGGGCGGCTTCGACGCCAAGGGCATGGCGCGGGCGAACAAGCAGGCAGAGGACAAGAGCCAATGAATCGCTGGCTGGATACGCCACTGACCGAGGCCCTTGGTTGCCGCTACCCGATTGTGCAAACCGCCATGGGTTGGGTTGCCGACGCCAATCTGGTGATCGCCACGACCCAGGCCGGGGGCTTCGGTTTCCTGGCCGGGGCGACCATCACGGCCGCTGAGCTGGAAGGCGAAATCTGCAAGGTGATCGACGCCACTGGCGGCAGCAATTTCGGCCTCAATTTTCATATGTTCCAGGACAACGCCGCGCAGTGCGTTGACCTGGCGATCCAGTACCGTCTGCGCGCCGTGAGCTACGGGCGCGGCCCGGACAAACAGACCATCGCGCGTTTCAAGGCGGCCAATGTGCTGTGCATTCCCACCGTGGGCGCACTCAAGCACGCGTTGAAGGCGGTGGAACTGGGCGCCGACATGATCACCATTCAGGGTGGCGAGGGCGGCGGCCATACCGGTGGGGTACCCAGTTCCATTCTGTTGCCTCAGGTACTGGCGGCGGTCAACGTGCCGGTGATCGCCGCCGGCGGTTATGCCACCGGTCGTGGCCTGGCCTCGGTGCTGGCTGCCGGGGGCGCCGGCATCGCCATGGGCACGCGGTTCCTCATGACTCGCGAATCGCCGACACCGGCTGCGACCCTGGAGCGCTACCTGAAGGTCAATGATCCGCAGCAGGTGCGCGTGACCACGGCGGTGGATGGGATGCGCCATCGCATGATCGAAAACCGTTTTATCAATCATCTGGAGAAGGCCGGTTCGTTCGGCCGCCTGCGCATCGCCCTGGGCAGCGCCTGGCAGTGGAAGCAGCAGACCGGCATGAGCCTGGGGCACATGGCCTCGGTCTTTTTCCGTGCATTGCGTGAGGATCCCTCGGGGCTGTCGCAAGTGGTGATGGCCGCCAACCAGCCAGTGCTGTTGCAGCGTTCGATGGTCGATGGCGCCCCGGACGAGGGCATCCTGCCCAGCGGCCAGGTCGCGGCGGCCATCAGCGAGTTGCTCAGTTGTCGTGAAGTCATCGAAGGCATCGCCAGCGAGGCCCAGCAATGCCTGGACGCACTCCTGGCCCGCAGCCAGACCCGTCCATCGAACCATCCAGCCAGTATTGGAGAGCCCCTGTGAACCAGGCATTTACGACACAACTCAATCAGGGGATCGCTGAACTGGTGATCGCCAAACCACCGGTCAACGCCCTCGACAGCCAGGAATGGCATGCCCTGGCGCGGGAGATCGAAGCCCTTGGGGCTAATCCCGAAGTGCGGGTAATCGTGATCCGCGCCGAAGGCCGGGGCTTTTGCGCCGGTGTCGACATCAAGGAACTGGACAAGCATCCGGAGCGGATCGTCGAGGTCAATGCCGGTAACTACGCCACCTTCAAGGCCGTGCACCGCAACCCGGTGCCGGTGATTGTCGCGGTCCATGGTTTTGTCCTGGGCGGCGGCATCGGCATTACCGGGGCGGCGGACATCGTCGTCGCGTCCGAATGCGCGACCTTCGCCTTGCCGGAAGTCGACCGTGGCGCCATGGGTGGCGGTGCGCACTTGCAGCGGCTGTTCCCGGTGCAAAAAGTCCGCTACTTGTTCTTTACCGGCGACAGCATTGGCGCCCCTGAAGCCCTGCAATATGGCTTTATCGAGCGGATCGTGACCAAGGACCAACTGCGCGAAACCGCTCTGGGCATCGCAGCGAAAATCGCTGAAAAGAGCCCAGGCATGATCCGCATTGCCAAGGAAGCCTTGAACGGCATCGAAGACGGCAACCTGGAAGACAAATACCGCTGGGAACAGGGCTTCACCATGCAAGCCTACAGCAGCCCGGACTCCGCGGAAACGCGCCGGGCCTTCGTCGAAAAACGCGACGCCAAGTTCTGAGGGAACGCCATGGAACTGACTTACACGCCCCAACAAACTGCCTTTCGCGCCGAAGTACGCGCCTGGCTGGCGACCAACCTTCCGCGCGAACCGCTCGCCAGCTACGACACCCGGGAAGGCTTTGAACAGCACCGCGCCTGGGAAGCGAAGTTGTTCGATAGCCGCTGGTCGATGGTGATGTGGCCCGCCGAACTGGGTGGTCGCGGTTGCGATTTGATCGAGTGGCTGATCTTCGAAGAAGAGTACTACGGTGCCGGGGCACCGATGCGCGTCAACCAGAACGGCCAGTTGCTGTTGGGGCCCACGCTGATGGAATTCGGCACCCCGGAACAGAAACAGCGCTTTCTCCCACGCATGGCCGCCAGCTTGGACATGTGGGCACAAGGCTGGTCGGAACCGAATGCCGGTTCGGACATGGCGGCGATCACCAGCAAGGCAACGCTCGACGGCGAGCATTACGTGATCAACGGCCAGAAGACCTGGTCGACCCGAGCGATCTTCGCCGACTGGCTATTTGGCCTGTTCCGCAGCGAACCGGGCTCTTCGCGCCACCACGGCCTGTCGTTCGTGATGGTGCCGCTGGATGCGCCGGGAGTGAGCATTCGCCCGATCAAGGCACTCAACGGCAAGGACGCTTTTGCCGAAGTATTTTTCGACGACGTCCGCGTGCCGGTGGCCAACCGCATTGGTGCCGAAGGGCAGGGCTGGCATGTGGCAATGGCCACCGCCGGTTTTGAACGCGGGTTGCTGCTGCGTTCACCGGCGCGTTTCCAGTACACCGCGCGCAAATTGGTGGAACTGTACAAGGCCAACCGCGACAGCGCCGACCGCGATCCGAGCCTGCGTGACGCGGTGCTGGAAACCTGGATGGGCGCCGAGGCCTATGCCCTGTCGGCCTACTACACAGTCGGGCGTCTCAGCCGGGGCGAGCAGATCGGTGCCGAGTCGAGTATCAACAAGATCATCTGGTCGGAGCTCGACCTGAAAATGCACGAAACCGCCATGCGCATTCTAAGCACCCGCGCCGAGCTGCTGCCTCCTGTCGATGGCGATGCGGCAGGCTGGCTGGAGGGTTTCCTGTTCGCCCAGTCCGGGCCGATCTACGCCGGCACCAACGAAATCCAGCGCAACATCATTGCCGAGCGGATGCTCGGCTTGCCGAAATAAGGAACGGGCCATGGACTTCACCTTTACCGATGACCAGCTTACGTTTCGCGAAGCCATCAGTCGTTTCCTGATGACGGAAGCCGCCCCGGAAATGCTCCGGGAAATCTGGGAAACCGATGTCGGTCGCTCACCAGACCTGCGTCACAAGATCGCCGCTCAGGGCCTGACTGCATTATCGGTTCCCGAAGCCGAGGGTGGCCTGGGCATGGACGATGTGGCCTGGGCACTGATGACCCAGGAACTGGGGTATTACGCGATTCCCGACTCCCTGGCCGACACCGCGTATGTCGCCACGGGCTTGCTCGCCAGCCTGGGAACGGGGCACCCGGCCCGCAGCAGCCTGTTGCCACGCATCGCCGACGGTACCTTGCGCCTTGCCATCAGCCATCCGGTCAATCCGCTGGTCAGCGATGCGCAACTGGCAGAAGTGTTGATCCTCATCGATGGCGACGACATTCATGTGGTGCCGCGTTCGCAGGTGGATGTGCAGCACCATCCGACCATCGATGCTTCGCGACGCCTGGGCCGGGTGACCTGGAACCCGACACCGGTCACCTGCGTGGCCAGTGGCGTTATGGGTCGTGCCTTGCAGGCGCGACTGCTCGACCGTGGCGCTTTGTCGGTGGCCGGGCAATTGCTCGGGCTGGCGCAACGCATGCTCGATTTGTCGGTGGACTACGTCGCTCAGCGCAAGCAATTTGGCAAACCCATTGGCAGCTTCCAGGCAGTCAAGCATCACCTGGCCGATGTCGCCCGCCAGATCGAACAGGCCAAGCCAGTGTTGTACCGCGCTGCACACGGCCTGGCCCAAGGTGATAGCAACGCCAGCGTCTGGGTTTCCCAGGCCCGCCTGGCTTGTTGCGAGGCAAGCTGGGTGGCCGCGCGCAAAGGCATTCAGGTGCACGGCGCAATGGGTTACACCTGGGAAGTCGATCTGCAGATGTTCATGAAACGTGCCTGGGCGCTCGATGCGTCCTGGGGTGATCGCGGCTTCCATAAAACCCGTGTCAGCGACTACCTGTTCGCCGAAGGTGCCCGCCTGGGCCCGGGCCATACTTTCGAGGAGTGAGACATGCCAGAGGCCTATATTGTTGATGCACTGCGCAGCCCGACCGGCAAGCGCAAAGGCGCCTTGAGCGAGGTCCACGCCATTGACCTGGGCGCCCAGGTGCTCAAGGCATTGGTGGAACGCAATGCCATTCCCGGCGAAGACTATGACGACGTGATTTTCGGTTGCGTCGACACCATCGGCTCCCAGGCCGGTGATATTGCCCGTACCAGTTGGCTCGCCGCCGGGTTGCCACTGAATGTGCCCGGTACCACGATCGATCGCCAGTGCGGGTCGTCGCAGCAGGCGCTGCATTTCGCGGCGCAGGCGGTGATGAGTGGCACCCAGGATGTGATCGCCGTGGGCGGGGTGCAAACCATGACCCGGATTCCGATTTCCTCGGCCATGCTCGCTGGGCAACCGCTGGGTTTTACCGATCCGTTTTCCGGTAGCGAAGGTTGGCGCGCACGTTTCGGTGATCAGCCGGTCAACCAATTCTACGCCGCCCAGCGCATCGCCGATCATTGGGGCATCACTCGTGAGCAGATGGAAGCATTTGCCCTGCAAAGCCATAACCGCGCCCTGGCCGCCATCGAGAGCGGGCGTTTCGCTCGGGAAATCGTTGCTTGCAACGGCCTGCGTGCGGATGAAACTCCGCGCCTGACCAGCCTGGCAAAAATGGCCGAGCTGCTGCCGGTGGATCCACAATTTCCCTCGATCACCGCGGCCGTTTCGAGCCAGACCTGCGACGCTTCAGCGGCGTTGCTGGTGGTGTCGGAGGCGGCGCTCAAGCGCTACGACCTGACGCCACGGGCGCGCATCCATCACCTCACGGTGCTGGGCGATGATCCGATCTGGCACCTGACTGCGCCAATCGCCGCGACACGCCGAGCCCTGGAGAAAACCGGACTGCGCATGAGCGATATCGACCGGGTAGAGATCAACGAAGCCTTTGCCTCGGTGGTCATGGCCTGGGCCAAGGAACTGGACTACGACCCGGAGCGCACTAACGTCAACGGTGGCGCCATTGCCCTGGGTCACCCGCTCGGCGCCACGGGAGCCCGGCTGATGACCACGCTGTTGAACGAACTGGAATGCAGCGGTGGCCGTTATGGTCTGCAAACCATGTGCGAAGGCGGCGGTCAGGCCAACGTCACTATCATCGAACGCCTCTAGGTTATTCCCATCCGTACCGCCGTCCGTTGGGCCTGCGGTCACGCAGTAATAAGGAGTCAAGCATGGCTATTTGTTCAGACCGCACCGTGATCATCACCGGGGCCGGCGGCGGGCTCGGTCGCGCCTATGCGCTGGCGTTCGCGGCAGCAGGCGCCAACGTGGTGATCAACGATATTCGCGCCGACGCGGCGCAAGATGTAGCGGGTGAGATCCGCGCCAACGGTGGTCAAGCCATCGCCAACAGTGACGACATCACTACCCTGGCCACCGCCGAGCACATTATCGAGTCCGCGCTAGCGGCATTCGGTGAGGTGCACGTACTGGTCAACAATGCCGGGGTCCTGCGCGACCGCATGTTCATCAGTCTCAGCGAAGAGGATTGGGACATGGTCATGCGGGTTCACCTCAAGGGCCATTACTGCCTGGCGAACCTGTTGGGGCGGCGTTGGCGTGATCTGGCCAAGGCCGGCACTCCGGTCGACGGACGCATTATCAACACCAGTTCCGGCGCGGGCCTGCAAGGCTCGGTGGGGCAGTCCAACTATTCGGCGGCCAAGGGCGGGATTGCCGCACTGACGCTGGTGCAAGCGGCAGAGCTGGCGCGCTACGGCGTCACCGCCAACGCTTTGGCCCCGGCGGCGCGCACCTCGATGACCGAAAGCGCCATGCCCGATGTGGTGAAGATGCCCGAGGACGGCAGTTTCGATGCCTGGGCGCCGGAAAACGTTGCGCCGTTGGTGGTGTGGTTGGGCAGCGCCGAATCGGCCCACGTCAGCGGCCAGATTTTCGAAAGCCAGGGTGGGCGTATTTCCCTTGGGGACGGCTGGCGCACCGGGGTTACCCGCGACAAGGGCGCGTTATGGCGTGTCGAGGAAATCGGCGCCGCCGTCGATGCGATCCTCAGCGAAGCGCCTGCGGCGCAGCGGGTCTGGGGCAGCTGATCGCGCCGAACTGGCCGCCCCAGGTGGCCATACCCCGTTTTGACGATGTGCCGGCCCGGGCTTGGCTTTATACCTGACAGCGTACTGATACCTTCGGAGGTAAACGCTGTGAAACAAGCTCCCCCTTATGTCCCGGGCCATCAATTACTGGCTGGAAAATCCGTGCTGATTACCGCCGCCGCAGGTGCCGGTATCGGTTACTCGGCCGCCCGGCGCAGCGCCGAGGAGGGCTGCCGGGCATTGATGATTTCCGATGTGCACCCGCGCCGCCTCGAAGAAGCCGTGGAGCGCCTCAAGGCCGAAACCGGCCTGCAAGCCATTTATGGCCAGTTGTGCAATGTCACGGTCGAAGCCGAAGTCCAGGCCCTTGTGGCGAACGCTGAAGAGTTGCTGGGCGGTGTCGATGTGTTGATCAACAACGCCGGCCTCGGCGGCCAGAAGCGCGTGGTCGAGATGAGCGACGAAGAGTGGCTGCGGGTGCTCGATGTAACCCTGACCGGCACCTTCCGCATGACCCGCGCGATGTTGGTGCATATGCAGCGCCGTGGCGCTGGCGCCATCGTCAACAATGCCTCGGTCCTCGGTTGGCGCGCACAGAAGGAACAGGCCCATTACGCCGCGGCCAAGGCCGGGGTCATGGCCCTGACCCGTTGCAGTGCGCTGGAAGCGGCCGAGTACGGCGTGCGCATCAACGCCGTTTCACCTTCGATTGCCCTGCATGATTTTCTCAAGAAGGCCTCCAGTGAAGAGCTGCTTGCCAGCCTCGCCGGGCGCGAGGCGTTCGGTCGTGCCGCCGAAGTCTGGGAAGTCGCCAACGTGATGATGTTCCTGGCCAGCGACTACGCCTCCTACATGGTTGGCGAAGTGCTGTCCGTCAGTTCCCAACAAGCCTGAGGAGTGGGCCATGAGTCATGTTTTCAGCAGTGCCCAGGCGTTGCTCGAGGCCGAAGGCCTGGACCTGGGTTGCACCGAGTGGCTGACCATCAGCCAGCAGCGCATCGATTTGTTCGCCGAAGCCACGGGCGATCACCAATGGATTCATGTCGACCCGGTCCGCGCCGCCAGCGGACCGTTTGGCGTCTGCATTGCCCACGGCTACCTGACCCAGTCGCTCGTCAACCTGTTCCTGCCGCAATTGCTCACCATCGACAACATGGCGATGGGCGTCAATTACGGCAGTGACCGCGTGCGCTTCCCGGCTCCGGTCAAGGTGGATTCGCGAGTGCGCGGCAGCGCCAGCATCGTGCGCGCCGAGCAGCTGGCGGACGCCGTGCAACTGGTGGTGCGCGTGACCGTGGAAGTCGAGGGTCAGTCGCGGCCCGGCTGTGTGATCGACACTATTAGCCGTTACACCTTCAACCCTATTAACGAGTGAGCCTGTCATGGACCTGAATGAAGTTGTCATTGTTGCCACTGCGCGGACCGCGCTCGCCAAGTCGTTTCGCGGGTCGTTCAACGATACGGAAGCCCCGGTACTGGGCGGACATGTGGTGCGTGCGGTGGTCGAGCGCGCCGGTATCGAACCGGGTGAAGTGGACGATGTGATCATGGGCGCGGCAGTGCAGCAGGGCACCCAGGCCTATAACATCGGACGCCTCTGTGCCTATACCGGCGGCTTGCCGGACACCGTGCCGGGTATGGCCCTGGACCGTATGTGCGCCTCGGGCCTGATGAGCATCGGTGTCGCCGCCAAAGGCATCATGACCGGCGAGATGAACATTGCCATTGGCGGTGGCGTGGAGTCGCTGTCACTGACCCAGACCAAGCACAAAAACTCCTATCGCGCCCAGTCCGAAGCCGTGCTGGAAATAATGCCCAGTGCCTATATCCCGATGCTGGAAACCGCCGAAATAGTCTCGCGCCGTTATGGCGTCAGCCGTGCTGCCCAGGACGAGTATTCCCTGCAGAGCCAACTGCGCACCGCCGCCGCTCAACGTGACGGCTTGTTCGACGATGAAATAGTCGGTTTGAGTGTCGACAAGTTGTGCTTCGATGCAGGTGGCCAGCCCAGCGGCCATCAGCGTGTGTTGGTCGAGCGCGACGAATGCAATCGACCAAACACACGCCTGGAAGACCTGGCTTCGCTGAAACCGGTGTGGAAGGACGGTAAATGGATCGAGCAGGGTGAATTCATTACCGCTGGCAATGCTTCACAGTTCTCCGATGGCGCCTCGGCCAGCCTGCTGATGAGCCGCGCTGAAGCCAAGCGTCGGGGGTTGACACCGTTGGGCATCTACCGAGGCATTGCCGTGGGTGGCTGCGCGCCGGAGGAAATGGGCATTGGCCCGGTGGTGGCGGTGCCGAAATTGCTCAAGCGCTTCGGCCTGAGCGTGTCGGATATCGGCCTGTGGGAAATCAACGAAGCCTTTGCCTGCCAGGTTCTGCATTGCCGCGATGCACTGCAAATCCCGATGGAACGTCTGAACGTCAACGGCGGCGCGATTGCCATCGGCCACCCGTTCGGCATGTCCGGCGCGCGCATGGTCGGTCACGCACTGCTGGAAGGTCGCCGTCGCGGCGCCCGTTATGTGGTGATCGCCATGTGCATTGGTGGCGGCATGGGTGCGGCCGGTTTGTTCGAGCTACCGTAGGGCTGGCCACGGTGCGTTGAGCACCGATAAAACCCATTACGATTAAATTGATGCGGGCCATGCAGTCCGGGCCCGCTGCTGGGGAGTGGTTATGCAAAGTCGCGTGCCGAATGCGCAGGTCCTGGCGGAAATGGGGCTGGAGCTGGCCGAATACGAACGCCTAATCGGCAACATGTACGATTCGGCGATAAATATTCACTGCATGAGCGATTCGTTGCGCCAGTTCCGGATGCTGTTCAAGGCCAATTTCGTGACCTTGATTCTGCGCGTGCAGGATGAGCCGCTGCTGTCGCCGATGATGGTCGCCGGAGACATTGAACTGGGGGAGGGCGGCATCAACCATTACGCCTATTACGCCAAGTCCACGCTGTTCGACAGCCTGCCCACCGACACGGTGTTCACCGTTGATGAGCTGATGAGCGAGGCCGAATGGGTCAGTTCTTCTTTTTACCTGTTGTTTTGCCAGCCCCATGACTGTCACCAGATGCTCGGCGCCGATATCCGCATGCCGGATGGCAGTACGGTGCGCTTTCGGATCAACCGGCCACGGGATCAGGCGCGCTTTTCCCATGTCGAGCGAGCCATGTGCGCCATGCTCCTGCCGCATTTGCGCCGTGCCCTGCACATGCATTCGCTACTGGATCGCAGCGAGTCGTTGGGCAGCCTGTACTCGCAAACGATCAGCCGTATGGCGGTGGCGACCATCGTTCTCGATGAAAACGGCACTGTGGTGCAACTGAACCCGGTGGCCCGAGAGATTCTCGACAGCCAGGACGGCCTGAAAGTCGTCGGCGGCCGGTTAGAGGCGACTTATCCGAGTGACAATCGTGAACTGTCGCGCCTGGTGCGCAATGCCTTTCAACGGGCGAAGCAGGGAGACGCCGGATTACAGGGGGCCGAGGCCATGTCGATTTCTCGACCCTCCGGGAAAGTCAGTCTCGGAGTGGTGGTTGAGCCGATTCCGACGCAGGAGCTGGTCGAGGGCAAGGGAAAACCGACCGTCGTGGTGTATGTGCGTGACGCCGTCAGCAGGTCGCTGGTGAGCAATGTGGTGACCTCGCAGCTGTACAACCTGACACCCGCGGAAACCTCGCTGGCTCTGGAACTGGCAAACGGCCTGTCGCTGGAGGAGGCTTCGCAGGCACTGAACATCCGTCGTAATACCGCCCGTGCGCACCTGCGTTCGATCTTTTCCAAAACCGGTGTGCGGCGCCAGACCGAGCTTGTGCGGATCATGCTCAACAGTGTCGTGGCGTTGGCCAAGCCGCGGCTACCAGGATCGGAGGATGACAAGCTTTAGCCTGGCGTTCGCCGGTGCGTGGAAAAACGCGTTAGTCCGTGCGGACGATGCTGCTGAATCCTTGGGCTGCCGATACTTGGCGACCGCTATCGGTAACCAAGGAGAATAAAAATGACCGGCAGTAACCTGGCCTCCAGTTGTCTTGTCTCGCGAGCTGCCAACGCCACTCCCACTTGGGTGCTGGGGTTGTTATTGGGATGCAGTGCAATCGGTACGGCGAACGCCGCACCGGAGGATGTGGAGCGCCTGGGCAAGGATTTGACTTGCATCGGTGCCGATAAGAGCGCCAATGCCGATGGCAGCATACCGGCGTTCAGCGGCAAGTGGCTGGGCGTGCCGCCGCACGTGGACTTCAAAGGGACAGGCAACCATCCGGTTGATCCTTACCCGGAAGAAAAGCCGCTGTTCGTGATTACCGCGGCCAATCTGGCGCAATACAGCCAATACCTGTCCGATGGTCAGAAAGCGCTGTTCAAGCTCTACCCGGCTACGTACAAGATGCCGATCTACCCCTCGCACCGCGATTTCCGTTTCGACGACGCGGTCTGCCAGGCCACCCGCGAGAACGCCAGCATCGCGCGCCTGGTGGATGACGGTGAAGGCGTGGTGGGCAAAACCGGCGGCACAGCCTTTCCGGTACCGCGCAGCGGTCTGGAACTGTTGAAGAACGCCTCGACGTTTGCCTTGCGCGCCTGGACCGAGGAATACACCTCCGACAACGCCTACGTACTCAAGGACGGCAACATCAACTGGGGCCGCGTGCATTCGCGCAACCTGGCGCCGTCGCTGGAGCCGGGCAAGAAAGGCGAGACCGTTGGCAACTCGACGTTCTACCTCAACGAAACCCTGCTGCCACAACGCGACAAGGGCGAGATCAATACCGGTACCGAGTTCTGGAACGACAAGACCGAGCCTCGCCAGGCCTGGCGTTACGATCCGGGCACCCGCCGTGTGCGTCAGGCACCGGGGTATGGCTTCGACATGTCGTTCCCGGGCAGCGGTGGCTCGATCACCGTGGACGAGGTACGCCTGTTCAACGGTTCGGGGCAGCGTTATGACTGGAAGATCGTCGGCAAGCGCGAGATGTTCATTCCCTACGACACCTATCGCCTGCACACGGCCAACCTCAAGTACGCCGACCTGTTGACTCCGGGCCATGTCAACCCGGATGCCATGCGCTTTGAGCGCCACCGGGTCTGGGAACTGGAAGGCACCCTCAAGCCGGGTTACCGCCATCTGTATGGCAAACGCAAGTTGTACATCGACGAAGACACCTGGTTCCCGATACTCGCTGACAACTACGACAACCGTGGCGAGCTGTGGCGCACCTCGATGGTCAATTACTTCTATGCCTACGAAAGCCAGCGACCACAAGCAGGCGTGGGGCTGTACTACGACCTGAATGCCGGCAGTTACCTGGCGTTCAACCTGATCAACGAACAGCGCAACGGCTATCAGTTGAACAAGCCGGGCTTCAGCCCGCGGGATTTCGGGCCGGAAGCGGCCCGTCGGTTTGGCCAATAGCCGATGCAGATTTGGCATGGCATCAGCTGACAGGTGAACCCCTTGAGAGTGGATCTCGTTTGATCTAGTCCAAGTGAAGGATGAATCCCTTGCCGTGGCGCTCAATGATATCCGCCATGGGTTTACCCTGTTTTTTTGGGGGGTATTGCACCCCAAAGTTTCCAATCGAGGAACAATAACAATGACGAAACTCGCTGAAATCAGCGTCGAAAACGCCCAGCGTACTCACCGTTACGCCCGTGGCTGGCACTGTCTGGGCGTTGCGGAGGATTACCGCGATGGCCAGTTGCATACCTTGAGTATCTTTGGCACCCGCCTGGTGGCGTTTGCCAACAGCCAGGGCGCTATCAGCATCCTCGACGCCCATTGCCCGCACATGGGGGCCGACCTGTCCCAAGGCACCATCGAAAACGACACGGTGGTGTGTCCGTTCCACCATTGGAAATATGACACCAGCGGTAAATGCGTCGAGATTCCTTATTGCAAGCGCATTCCACCGAAGGCCAAGACCCGCAGTTGGTTGACCTGTGAGGAAAACAACCTGCTGTTCGTCTGGAACAACCCTGAGGGCCGTCCGCCGAAAGAGGGCGTGATCATTCCGCACCTGGCCGAGATGGACGACCCGGACTGGATTCACGACTGGAACATCGACACCATGCTGATCGAAACCAACCCACGGGAGTTGGTCGATAACCTGGTGGACGCCCAGCACTTTGGGCCGGTGCATGGCACGCCTACCAAGTACTTCGCCAATGTCTTCGAAGGGCACATCGGTCATCAGATCTTCCACGGCGATTCCGAGCGCCTGGGCGGTGATCTGATCGCACCGTCAGCCTACTACGGCCCGGCGACGCACTTCACTTACATCAGCTCGATGTTCGGCGATGTGCGGATACACGCCATTTTGCTCAACAGCCATGTGCCTGTGACTGCCAACAGCTTCGACCTGCGTTTCGGCTGCATGGTCAAGCGTGTGCCCGGCTGGAGCGAAGAGCAGAACATTGAAGTGGCCAAAGCGTACGTCATGGGTAATCGCACCTCGTTCTATCAGGACGTGGATATCTGGAAGCATAAAATCCGTATCGACAACCCGGTACTGGCGGAAAACGATGGCCCGGTCTACCAACTGCGCGAGTGGTACCAACAGTTCTTTACCGATGAGGATAAAGTGCCCGCGAGCATGGCTGAACGCCGTGAATTCATCACGGTCGACGAGCGCTGAAGGGAATGCCCCCTGCGAGCGACAAGCCATCGTTTGTCAATCGTGGGGCAGGCCTGAAAGGGGTACAACCCCCTGAGTTGTTGCAATGACACAGGTCCGACTTAACGGTCACGAGAGCACTGACAATGAAAACAAAAAGTCTTCTTGGCTATCACGTTTGCTTGTTGATCCTGTTCCTCCTGGTGGTGACCGTGCAGGTCTCCCAGCCAGCTGAATCGCCCAGTGTCAAAGCCTGCAAGCAATACGCAGGCTGTGTCGCCATCAGCCAGAACGTTACGAACTGGCTGAGTTTTCGCTAGGTCGCAACGTGTTGAACACTTCCCACCACAAGGCCGAAGAGGCCTTGTGGTGGGCGTGCTTCGGCTGTTGGGCGTGAGCGAGTGCGCGAGGATTGTTGGGTAGGTGCGCATTGCGCGCCTGCTGTTTTTAGCCACATGCACCCTGGCTTGCACCATAATCCCGGCCACGATCAAACCGTCGAACAGGCAAAAAAAAGGCGACATCTCTGTCGCCTTGAACTGTTTGGCAGGACCGAAAATGCCCCGTCAGTTGATCGGCTGAGAGGTGATCCGCCACTGGGCATCCAGCGGGCCGATCATCTCCAGCAGTCGCTTGTAACCGGTCTGGAGGATGCGCCACTCACCCTGCACCTTGACGTAGCGATCTTCGTAGATCGCGCTGCCGTTAAGCAGGGTCTGCTCATCGAGGTTGATGAACAGGTCGTTGAGGTACCAGAGGCCAGTGGCTTCATCACCGTTGACCACAATTTCCGGGGTGTGGCCGTTGTGCATGCCGAAACGGCGGTTGGTGAAGCAGGTGCGGTAGAACTCAATGGCTTCCTCCAGCCCGTTGAGTTCGAGCTGGTAGGTCGGGCTGTCGAAGCTGATCATCACTTCGGGTGCGAGGATGCTGCGCAGCAGTTCGAGGTTGCAGGTATCGATACCACGAAAATAGCGGGCCTTGAGCTGTTTGATCTGCTCGATGGCAACGAGATCCAGCATGATAGTAATCTCCGGGGCGGCGATGGTTAGATTGGCATCGTGTGAGCGTCGGAAAGAGGCGACATCCCTGTCGCCTTGAATTGTTTAGCAGGGCAGAAAGTGGCCGCCGTTGACGTCCAGTTGCGCGCCGGTAATGGCCTTTGCGTAGTCGCTCGCCAGGTACAGGGCGGCCATGGCGCAGTCACCGTCTTCGGGGATCTTGCGCAGCGCAATCTGTTGGGCGACCTGGTCGACCAGTGACTCCATCGGGACGCCCAGGCGCTTGGCTTCGCTCTCGAAGTGGCCGATGACCGGCGCGCCCCACATCCAGCCCATGAAGGTGGAGTTGACGCGGATGCCGAACGGGCCGAGATCCTGGGCCAGGTACTGGACGGCGGTTTTCAACGCACCCTTGGAGACGGCATAGCCGGACTCCAGCTGGTTGGGGGTGCGGGTGGCCATGGTGTTGATCATGACGATGCTGCCCGACTTCTGCTTCTTCATCTGCGGCAGCACGGCCTGCGTCATGTGCATGGTGCCGAACAGGTTGACGTCCATCGCCTTGCGCCAGTCGTCCATTGACGACTCGGAGGAACTGCCCCAGGCGCCATGGGCGTAGGCAGAGTTGATCAATACGTCGATCTGGCCGAAGTGCTCGATCGTCAGGTCGGCGAGCGTCTGGCACTGTTCGGCTTGGGCGATGTCGGTGGGGACTTTCAGTACCTGTGTGCTGTAGCCGGCGTCGCGGATGGCTTTTTCAGCCAGGTCCAGCTTGGCCGGGGTGCGGGTGGCCAACACCACGGCCTTCGCCTGATACTCTGCGGCACGCACGGCCAGTTTGATGCCCAGGCCAGGGCCGATACCGGAAATAATGACGACTTTATCTTTGAGCAACATGGCAATTACCTTCTTATTGTTTTGGTAGGAAATGGGTCGTACAGGTGCGACTGGCGTGCAGTTCTTCGGCACGTCGTTTCAGGTCCAGTGCCATCTGGTCGAAGCCGATTTTTACCCAGGCACCGTGTTCGCTCATGATGGTGTCCTGGTTCAGCCCCAGGAAAATGTCGGTGGTGAAATAGCTGCATCGATCGGCGTCGAGCGCCTCGATGTACTGATCGCGGCGGGCGGCGTCCATGTTTTCCGGGACGGGGCGCTGCTCCCAGGACAACAACTGCTCGGGGTCGCAGGCCACCAGGTATTCGTTGACCGGGACGGTGTCGTCTGTGTCGGGGACTCGTACCTGCATGCGCACCGGGTCGCCCAGCTGCAAGCCGCAAATGATCCTCGGACACAAGCTGTTCCACTCGTGGTATTTGTCCAGATCGATCAATACCTCCCAGACCACTTTGGCGGGGGCATTAATTTCCACCTTATGGGAAGTCACAATGTTTTCGGCTTTGGCCATGACTCGCTCCTGCTGTGCATTCAGTTGATGGGTCTGGAGGTGATCTGCAGCTGTTCGCTCAAGGGCTGGATGGTCTCGAGCAGGGTTTCGTAGCCCGTCTCGGCGATCATCCAGCGCTCGCCGTGCTTGATGTAGCGATCCTGGTAGATCGCGCTGCCATGCATATGGGTGTTTTCCTCGAGGTTGATGAACACGTAGCTCAGGTACCAGAGGGCCGTAGCCTGGCTCCCATCGACTTCGATTTCCGGGGTGTGACCGTTGTGGGTGGCCAGGCGGGTCTTGGTGAACGAGGTGCGGTAGAAGTTCAGCGCATCGCCCAGGCCGTTAACGTGGAACTCGTAGGCAGGGCTCTTGAACGACAAAGCGACGTCTTCGGTGAGCATGCCCTGCAGCATCTCGATGTTGCAGGTGTCGATGGCGCGGAAGTAGCGCGCCTTGAGCTGCTTGATCAGCTCGATTGCTTCTAGATCCAACATGTGAAGCCTCCTTGTGTACTCAGGCACTGAGCTGGTACTCGCTGGTGAGGATGCAGTCGAGCTTCTGGAAGTCGAGGAACTTGCTGGTCGATTCGTACATGGCCTGCTGGCGTTGCGCGCATTTTTCCGGGTCGCCCAGGGCGGCGAAAAAACCTTGCGGATTGCCGATGGCCTCGGGCGGGAAGTTTTCTTCGACGATGGCGTGCAGCACCGGCGCACCGTAGGTAAGCGCCCGTACCACGGTGTTCTGCCGGTAGCCGAAGATCGATTGCATCGGATAGGCATTAGGCCCGTGTCCGTTGCGCCAGGTGTCGTACCAATGCTCGTAGCTCATCCGATCTGGCTTGTGCAGCAGCGCCACCTGATTCATGCCGGGTGTGCGCTCGCCGACCGGCACCCGGTACTGGGCAGCACGGGCCTGGCGCTCCTCGGAATACGGCTCGGATTCCACCACCAGATAGGCCTCCAGGCGGCTGGTCAACGGCGCCACGAGTGCTTTGATGGCGGGCCATTGCGAGGCACTGTCCAGCCACAATGAGAGCAGCCCATCCAAAGGCGCGGCGCTATTGGTGATGCGCTGCGTCGAGGCGGCGGCCACCGCCTCATCGACTAGCATGACGCGGATGGTTTTTGCACCGGCTGCAGCCAATGCGTCGCGTAGGCCGAGCAAATCCGCACGCCATTGCTCGGCGCCGGGTTGTGCCGGCTTCCACAAGGTCAAAATGATTTTTTCCATGACTTCTCCAGCTTGCGTTCAGTGATTGACGCTCAGGTGACGGGCGCGATATTCGCTGTAGTCCTGGGTCATCTGCGCCTCGTTCAGACCGAAGCGTTCCAGGCTGTAGTCGTGGCTGGCACGTTTTTCCCGGCTGTTTTGCGACAGCCAGCCCTGCGCGTCGGTGCGGGCCTTGTCGGTAAACGGCAGATTGGCGAAGGCGTAGACCTTTTCCAGCACTTGCAGCGGCTGCTTCAAGGTGTCGGCGAAGTGGATGTCGAGAAAGCGCTCGGGCGCATGCTGCTCGCGAACCTGCATGGTGTGACGGATGCCACGCGCCATGCGGTTGTTCCACTGCTCACCAGCGGCTTTCGGGTCCGGGGCGTCGCTGTACATCTGCCACAGGGTATGAGCCATGCTGGCCATCGACGGGATGGTCTGGGCCGGTTCACGGTGGGTCAGAATTACCTGCGCCTTGGGGAAGATATCCAGCAGCAGATCCAGGGTGTGCAGGTGTTGTGGCGCTTTGAGCAGCCAGCGTTGGCCCGCCGGCTCACCTCGTTGTTGCTTCTGCCACTGCAAGAACTGCAGCATTTTCTTCAGTTGGGTGTAGACCGGCCTCTGGTCTTGCTGATCCAGCCAGCGGGTGTAGCTGGGTACATTGACGTAGGCGTCCATGGCGCACATGAACGAGTGTTCCATGAGCATGAACTCTTCGTCGCAGAGCATGGCATCCAGCGGGTGGATCGCGAGGATCTGCGGGATCACCTCGGCCATCAGAGCGACCTCGGCCTTGGCCTGGGCGATGCGCTTGGCCGGCGCGGCCAAAGTTTCGTCAGTCAGCGGTGCCGGAAAGCGAGTTTCCCACCAAGCGGCGGAGTAGAAGCGTGGGTCGACCGCCAGCGTGCGCTGAAGCATGGTGGTGCCGGTACGCGGCAGGCCGACGATGACCAGCGGATCGTCGATTTGTATCCGGGTTATTTCCGGATGACGGCTCAGGTAGTCTTCCATCACCAGGCGGTTGACCAGTTGCCCGACCAACCTTTCTTCCAGCAAATACAGGCCGGTCTGCGACAGCCCGGCCTCGGTAGCCAGGGCGTCGAGTAGCACCTGCAGGGACGCTCGGTAGTTATCATCGCCAAAATGGCTCAGGCCGTTGGTGCGCGCGACGGCGCTGGCCAACAGTTTGTCGACAGTCAGATCTTCAATTCGGGTGTGCGCGTTCATACGGCCTCCGCGACGGCAGAGACCTTTACAGCGCGAGTCGTGGGGTGGCATTGCTCCTGGGCGCCGACCCAACGCAGGCAGAGCGTGCCCTGGCGTACGCCGGCGGTTTGCAGCCAGTTGCTCACCCCAGGGTCCAGCTCACTGAGTACAAGCGTCACGCCGCCGTTGTCATCGTACTGGGCCTGGTGCTTGTTGAAGCAGATCTGGTGGTAGCGGTAGTCCAGCGACTCCATCCAGTAATTGTTGATTTGCAAGTTCCAGAAGTCGCAGTCCGGCACTTTATCAATGTGGATGACCAGCGCCTCGTCCTCGGCCAGCGCCCAGTGCGAGTGGTAGTAGAAAATGTTCGGATCGCCGCCCACTGATTGGCAGAGCGCCTGGTTGGCTGGGGGCAACTGATTGCTGTGTGGCAGGTAGCTTTCGCTCCAGTCGGCGAATAGCCGTGCGGTGTTTTCCACGAAGCTCGATACCCGCGCCAAGCCTTGTTGGAACGTCGCCGGGTCAAGGGCCTGTGGCTTGGAGTCGGTGCCGATGCGCTCGATGCTCAACTTGGCCGGCACTTCGCTGCGACGGTCAAGAAACGTCTGGCGTACGATCAAGGCGTTGGTGGCGCCTTCCATTTTCAGCCAGTTGCCCGTTTGCGGTTCGCTGCTGAGGAGGATTTCGAAGTTGCCCTGGGCATCGACCTGTAACTGGCTGGCGTCGATGAAACCGGTCTGGATCAGGGTGCCATCGGTTTCATAACCGCCTTTCTGGGTGCCAAAGCTCAGGTAGGCGACACTGCCGCGCTGGCCTTTGATGCGGTAGTCCAGCGTGCCGTCCAGGCGCGAGTACTCATAGAGGTTGTCCGGGTTGTCGGCACCAATTTTCGCGGTCTCGTGGGAGGTCTTGAAGAAACTGGGAAACGCCGGGTCGGCAAACTCGATGTGCATCTCCAGGCCGATGCGCAGCAAGCGCGTGAGGTAGCGGAAGCCTTCGGCGCGGGTGGCGGCATCGGCGGGTGCTTCGGGACGCAGAATCTGCTCGCCGCAGCGCTTGAGGTGATCGCAGAATGTGGCCCAGGTCTGGCCACTCAACAGCTGTTGTTCGTCAATAGAGCTGATTGTCATTGTTAGACTCTCTTGATTAGGCGAACCCGGCTCGTGAGCACCTGCGCAGAGGCGCTCGAGCCAGATTCATCGGCCCCTGACCGGGGCACGGTTAAATGCCCGGCGAACCGGGCGAGGGGCTAGAACTCTTTACCGATGATGCCGCGCTCGGTCAGTACCTCGATGATCCGATCCACTGCACCCTCCGGCGTCAGTTTGCTGGTCTGGATATGGATGTCCGGCTTGCTTGGCACCTCGTAAGGCGAGTCGATGCCTGTGAAGTTTTTCAACTCGCCGCGGCGGACTTTCTTGTACAGGCCCTTGGGGTCGCGCTCTTCGGCCACGGCCAGCGGCGTGTCGACGAAGATCTCGATGAACTCGCCTTCCTGCAGCAGCCCACGCGCCATCTCGCGCTCGGAGCGGAACGGCGAGATGAAGGCTGTCAACACGATCATCCCGGCATCCACGAACAACTTGGACACCTCAGCCACCCGGCGGATGTTCTCTACCCGGTCGGCATCAGTGAAGCCCAGGTCGCGGTTCAAGCCGTGACGCACGTTGTCGCCGTCGAGCAAATAGGTATGGCGGCCACGGGCGTACAGTCGGGTTTCCAGCAGGTTGGCAATGGCCGATTTGCCAGCGCCCGACAAACCGGTGAACCACAGCAGCACCGGCTGCTGGCCCATCTGTTCGGCGCGTGCCTTCTTGTTCACATCCACGTGCTGCATATGGATGTTCTGCGAGCGGCGCAGGGAGAACTCGATCAGGCCTGCGCCGACGGTGGCGTTGGTCAGGCGGTCGATGAGGATGAAACTGCCGGTTTCGCGATTGTCCTTGTAGGGATCGAAAGCGATCGGCTGGCTGGTGAAGAGGTTGCACACGCCGATCTCGTTCAACGCCAGTTCCTTGGCCGCCAGGTGCTCCATGGTGTTGACGTTGATCTTGTACTTGGGCACCGCCAAGGTGACCGACAGCGTCTTGCCGCCGATCTTCATCAGGTAGGGGCGACCGGCGAGCATGGCCTGTTCGTGCATCCAGATCAGGCTGACCTGGAACTGGTCGGCTACGCTGGCCGGATCTTCTGCGGTGGACAGAACATCGCCGCGGCTGCAATCGACTTCGTCGGTCAGGGTCAGGGTGATGGACTGGCCGGCCACGGCTTGTTGCAGGTCACCATCGAGGGTAACGATGCGCGAGATTCGGCTCTCTTGCCCGGCCGGCAACACACGTACGCGGTCGCCGGGACGAATCATGCCGCTGGCGATGGTGCCGGTGAAACCACGGAAATCCAGGTTGGGGCGGTTGACCCACTGCACCGGCATGCGGAACGACAGTTTCTGCTGGTGCGCCTCGTCGATCTCGACGGTTTCCAGGTAGCCCATCAGCGTGGTGCCGCGATACCAAGGCATGTGCTCGCTCTGCTCGGTGATGTTCTCACCCCGCAGCGCGGACATCGGGATGGCGGTGACATCCTGAAGATTGATCTGCTTGGCGAAGGCGCGGTAGTCATCGACGATGGCGTTGAAGACTTTCTCCGAATAGTCCATCAAGTCCATCTTGTTGACGGCCAGGACCACCTTGCGAATGCCGATCAGCGAAGCCAGATAGCTGTGACGCCTGGACTGGGTCAGCACGCCGCGTCGGGCGTCGATCATCACTACGGCCACATCGGCCGTGGATGCACCGGTCACCATGTTGCGGGTGTACTGCTCATGGCCCGGGGTATCGGCAACGATGAACTTGCGCAGTTCCGTGGAGAAAAAACGGTAGGCCACGTCGATGGTAATGCCTTGTTCGCGCTCGGCGGCCAGGCCGTCCACCAACAGGGCGAAGTCCAGTTCGCCGCCCTGGGTGCCGTCTTTTTTCGAGTCGGCCTCCAGCGCTTCCATCTGGTCTTCGAAGAGCATTTTCGAATCGTAGAGCAGACGCCCGATCAGGGTGCTCTTGCCATCGTCCACGCTGCCACAGGTAATGAAGCGCAGCAGGCTCTTGTGTTCGTGGGCCTTGAGGTATTGCCCGATATCCTCGGCAATCAGGTCAGATACGTGTGCCATTAGAAATACCCCTCTTGTTTTTTCTTCTCCATCGATGCGGACGAGTCGTGGTCGATCATTCGCCCCTGACGCTCGGATGTGCGGGTCAGCAGCATTTCCTGAATGATCTTGGGCAGGGTGTCGGCTTCGGACTCGACTGCACCGGTGAGCGGGTAGCAACCCAGAGTGCGGAATCGCACGTTGCGCATCATCGGCACTTCACCCGGGTTCAGCGGCATGCGTGAGTCGTCGACCATGATCAGCATCCCGTCACGCTCGACCACCGGGCGCGGCGCGGCGAAATACAGCGGTACGATCGGGATGTTTTCCAGGTAGATGTATTGCCAGATGTCCAGCTCGGTCCAGTTGGAGAGGGGGAACACGCGGATCGACTCGCCCTTGTGTTTACGCGTGTTGTACAGGTGCCAGAGCTCTGGACGCTGGTTCTTCGGGTCCCAGCGATGCTGGTCGGAGCGGAAGGAGAAAATCCGTTCCTTGGCACGTGATTTTTCTTCATCGCGACGTGCGCCGCCGAAGGCCGCGTCGAAACCGTAGTGATCGAGTGCCTGTTTCAGCCCCTCGGTTTTCATGATGTCGGTGTGGATCTGCGACCCGTGCTTGAACGGGCTGATGCCCATTTCAATGCCTTCGGGGTTGGTGTGGGTCAGCAGGTCGACGTTCAGCTTGGCCACCATCTGATCGCGGAAGCGATACATCTCCTGGAACTTCCAGGTGGTGTCGACATGCAGCAAAGGAAAGGGCGGCTTGGCCGGGTAGAAGGCCTTCATCGCCAGGTGCAGCATGACCGCACTGTCCTTGCCGATGGAGTAGAGCATGACCGGGTTGTCGGATTCGGCGACAACCTCGCGCATTGCCTGGATGCTTTCGGCTTCCAGTCGTTGCAGGTGGGTAAGCGTCATAGATTTTCCTCTCGCTTTTTGTTGTTGTCGTTTATCAACGTACAACTGCTGCGATTCGGACTTATGCGCGACTTGATGTTTTAACATCAGGCGCAACATCTGCAGCATAGGGTCGCGGGGCCGGGCGGTGGCGACCGCGGCTGGCGCGTTGCCTGGCACATCGTCATCGCTGACGCGCGCGGCTTGCTGACTGATGTGGGTCGCCAGTTCGCGGGCACCGCTGAGCATTGCGCTGGCTTCGGGCAGGTGAAACAGATGCAGCCGGTCGGCGCGCTCGCCGGCCCAGGTGATGAAGTTGGCAGCGCGTTGCCAATGCATGCCCGAGAGCAGGGCGAACACCTTGCGTTCGGTGCAGTGATGCAGGCGGTCGAAGAATGCCTCCAGGTGGGGGGCGCGCAACCCGTCTTCGTAAGGCATCCAGAGCACCTTGCCGCGATTGCTGACTGCGCGCAGCACGCCGTAACTGAGTTTGCCCTGGTCGTTGCGCGCGCCGTAGTCGTCGATCCAGTGGATCTCGCCGTTTTGCGCGCGAGCCTGCTCGAGGATGTGCCGGTAGGTGCTGCGGTACCAGCGCTGCACCGCCAGCGAAGCATTGGCGACGCGCTTGGCCGGACGCTCGGCATTGAGCTGCCAGCGCTGCAAATAATGGGCGGCGGTGCGTTCTGGCAAGTCGATAGCATGCAGGCGCTTGACCAGTGCCTGCATGGCCTCCAACTGCCAGAGCAAAAACGGCAACTGATGCCGTTCCGGCAGTGTGCTGACCAGCAGTTGGTAAATGTTCTTCTCCTGCTCTGCCGAAAGGCTGCGACCTTCACCTTGCTTGCGCCCGCGGTCGCGCACTGGCACGGCATTCCAGCCGCCGGCTTGCCAGGCCTTGTAGGCGGCGATGATGGTCGGCGACGAGAGACCGGTGTCCTGGCTGATGGCTTTGAGCGTACTGCCGCCAATGCGCAACTGCACGGCACGCAGGCGCAGGCTGTTGATCTGAGGAACGGATAACTGATTGCCGTGGGGCACAGGAACTCCTGTTAAACATCCATTTGCTGATTGGCGGTGATGTGGATGTCTGTACTGTTCCCTGATCCGAAAAACGGCGCATAGGCCGAATGGACCATACGAAGAACAAAAACAGGAGGAATCCCATGAACGAGTCAATGGCTGTTCTGCTCGAAGACGTCATCGGTATTGCTCGTGCAGCGGGCGAACTGGTGCTGGAGGTGTACCGCTCGGATTTCGAGGTGCGCGGGAAGGTCGATACCTCTCCGGTGACTGAAGCTGACGAGCGCGCCGAGACCTTGATTCTGCAGGCCTTGGCAGCGCGCACGCCGGAGATTCCAGTGATTTCGGAAGAGGCCGCAGCTGCCGGCCAGGTGCCCGAGGTGGGCCAGCGTTTCTGGCTGGTGGACCCCCTGGACGGCACCAAGGAGTTCATCAATCGCAATGGCGAGTTCACTGTCAATATCGCCCTGATCGACAACGGCGAACCGGTGCTGGGAGTGGTCCTGGCGCCCGCGCTGGAGCGTCTGTTCGCCGGTGCCCGTGGTTGCGGAGCCTTTATCGAACAGGCCGAACAGCGTCAGGCCATCCACTGCCGGGCGGTGACGGAGGAGGGCCTGGACGTGGTTGCCAGTCGCTCCCATGGCGATGCCGAGGCACTGGATACATTCCTCGACGGGCGCAAGGTGCGCTCACTGAAAAGTGCCGGCTCATCGCTGAAGATTTGCCTGGTGGCTGCCGGCGAGGCAGACCTTTATCCACGCCTGGGGCGCACCATGGAGTGGGACATCGCCGCGGGGCATGCGGTGCTGGTCGCCGCCGGCGGACAGGTCTGCACCCTGGCCGGCGATGCGCTGCGTTATGGCAAGCCTGGTCTGGATAACCC
Organism: Pseudomonas sp. GL_091; assembly: GCF_057837725.1. Classification (NCBI taxonomy): domain Bacteria; kingdom Pseudomonadati; phylum Pseudomonadota; class Gammaproteobacteria; order Pseudomonadales; family Pseudomonadaceae; genus Pseudomonas; species Pseudomonas sp. GL_091. Next base: position 2,408,353 of record NZ_CM174451.1, read on the forward strand.
TCACTTCTACGCTCGCGGGCTATAGATCCTGGCCGGTAACAGCTTAGGCACGGGCCCGCTTCCAGAGAGGTCGCTGAGGGTCAAGAGTTGCCTCATGCCTTTGACCGGAAACACGTTCTTGGTCAGGTCGAGCCCAATGCGCATTAGCATCTAAAAATACTGGCCCTTGGGGTTGAAAGCTTTCGCTACCACGCCTGTCTGTCTCGGGGCTCGGAACTCGTCGTTGTTCGATAGATCGGCAGGCTGACCCCAATGGACACGCCGAACGAGTATCGGTGTCCGGAAGGGCAATCATTGACGCGGCGGTATTCGACGGTGGAAGACGGGATGTTGATGACTTGGCTTCAGGATCCATCCGGTGCTGTCTGAGGTGTCACGGATGAGGCCAACATGGCCGAGCGGCGTGAAATCGTCACCGTTAGTAAGTTCGCAAGCGAGCCGCGGGCAGGGGCTGGTCGGTTATTGGCGGCAGTACTGATGGGGGCGTCACCGTGTCCTGGCGGAAGTTGCGCAGGCCACGGTACCGAACAGCTTGCTTGATTCGCCCCTAGCCAGCGCTGATGTTGCCGCAGAAAAGAGGGCGGCTGCCGTCTGCCGGGCTGGTGCGAACGAGCAAGGCATAGTCACCCTTGGTCAGTTCGCTCAGCGCCACCGGTGCCTGGGCCCAATGCTGGGTTCGCGGGGACATCGATGGATAGTCGACGCTGTTGGCCTGACGGGTCTTGTACGCAGGTTGTGCGCCCAGTTGCTGGCACGAGCCAGCGTAGATAGCGGTGTCGAGGCGGCTAGGTACGGCCATGTCGTGGGGGACACCACCGACGGTGAGCCAGATGCTGGTTTGGTTGCCCATCGGGCTGAGGGTGGCTCGAGCGATATGCATTGCGTTTTGCGGGGTAGCATCGAGGGGAACATCGACAATCCCGGTTCTGCTTGCGCAACCTGAAATCGTCCCTGCCGCCACTACCAACGCCAGCCAAGATGTTCTGTTCATCACAGATCTCCTGAGTTGAGGTACGTTGATTTATCCCCCTCTGTGAAGTCTAGTAGCCTGCTGCGGGCGCGGGATATAGCGGATGGGTGGTCATCGGCAGAACTGAACCAGACAAGTTTTAGACCTTGGTCGTCCTTGACGTGGAGAATTGCCCGTCCGTTCTGGATCGATTCCCAGGCTTTTTTTGGATGGCAAGTATTACCTTGGCCCGGAGTTGCTCACCGCCGGTCGCCGCGTTTGGTAAGGGTAGAATCGACATCTGGATCAACAACGCGGGCGTCGGTGCGGTGGGCAGCATTGAGCAGACTCCGCTTGACGCTCATGCGCAGGTGTTGCAAACGGATCTGCGGGGCTATTTGCGCGGGCCCGTCTTAACGAAGTCTGGGTCGTTGCAATATGGATTGCCAGAAACAGGCTTGAGTTCTAACGAGCTGTGGAATCGAACTGTACATGCACTTTTATAAAGCGCGATGCATAACAACGTGCACCAGTCGGAAGCGCCGCAAAGCGCTTTTGCCTGCGGTAGCTCCAGCGTTGTGACAATCCCCCCTGGCTCAAGAGTCAGTGTTTCCAGATAGTTGAAGCCTCTCTGTGGCTGACTGGCACAAAGGCTGCAAGGCTGTCATCAGGTCCACCTGGAGAGCATTCGTGTGGACAGCCCCCTCGGTCAACGACGATCGATTGGCCGAACAGGTCGTGGGCAGCATCGGTGGATCAGGCATAGACGTCTGGTTTCAACACCGCAAAAGAACAGGCAAAGACGCCTGGAACCGCAAGGTTTCAGGCGTTTTTTTTTGCTTTTAAAACCGTGATTGGCTCGGGCTGGGTGCTTTCTATGAATTCCAATGTTGCCACGTTGAACAAGATGCAAACGCTGATCGTGATCGGTAATGGCATGGTCGGACATCATTGTGTCGAACAGCTGATCGAGCGGGGAGCGCTTGACCATTACCGGCTGCACGTCTTCAGTGAAGAGCCGATGCGTGCCTATGACCGTGTGCATCTTTCCGAGTACTTCTCCGGTCGTGATGCCGAGTCGCTGGCGCTGTCCGATGCGTCGCTTTACCAGACGCCCGGCGTTACGCTGCATCTGGGTGTGCCGGTATTGGAAATCGACCGCGTCCGTCGCCAGGTGGTCACCTCGCAAGGTTGCGTCACGTATGACAAATTGGTTCTGGCCACCGGTTCATATCCGTTTGTTCCGCCAATCGAAGGCGCCGAAGGTGAGTCGCGCCTGGTTTATCGCACCCTGGAAGACCTCGATGCCATTCGGGCTGCGGCGGCCAATGCCCGGCGCGGCGTGGTGGTCGGTGGTGGCTTGCTGGGCCTGGAAGCTGCGAACGCGTTGAAGAGCCTGGGCCTTGAAGCCCACGTGGTGGAATTCGCGCCGCGCTTGATGCCGGTACAACTGGATGACCTCGGTGGCCAGGCGCTCAAGGCGCAGATCGAACGATTGGGCGTCGGTGTACACCTGTCCCGCGCCACTCAATCGATCAGCGCGGGCGAGCAGTACCGCTATCGCATGAATTTCGCCAATGACGAATTCCTCGAAACCGACCTGATCGTGTTTTCCGCCGGTATCCGCGCTCAAGACGCGCTGGCTCGTCAATGCGCGCTGGAGATCGGTCCGCGCGGTGGCGTGGTGATCGACGACACGTGCCGAAGTTGCGACCCGAACATCTACGCCATCGGTGAATGCGCTTCATGGAACGGCAGCCTGTTCGGCCTGGTCGCGCCGGGCTACCAGATGGCGCGCAGCGTCGCGGCTCGTTTGTGCAACGAAGTCGCCGAGCCGTTCACCGGTGCCGACATGTCGACCAAGCTCAAGCTGCTGGGGGTGGATGTCGGCTCCATCGGCGACGCCCACGGCAACACACCGGGCGCGCGCAGCTATCAATTCATCGACGAAACCAGCGCCAGCTATCGCCGCCTGGTGGTGGATGCAAGTGGCAAGCACGTCCTCGGTGCAGTGCTGGTGGGTGACAACAGCTATTACGACACCCTGCTGCAATACATGCAGAACGGCATTGTCTTGCCGTCGGAACCGGCCAGCCTGATTCTGCCGTCCTCCGAAGGCGCGCCGACCCTGGGCCCGGGTGCGCTGCCCGAGTCGGCCACGGTGTGCTCCTGTCATAACGTCACCAAGGGCTCCATTTGTTCGGCCATCGACGGCGGCTGCACCGACCTGGGCCAGCTCAAGTCGCAGACCAAAGCCTGCACCGGCTGCGGCGGTTGCGCCGGCCTGCTCAAGCAAGTGTTCGAGCATGAGTTGATTGCCCGTGGCGTCAGTGTCGACAAGAGCCTGTGCGAACACTTCGCCTATACCCGTCAGGAGCTTTATGCGCTGGTGCGGGTAGAAGGGGTGATCAACTTCGAAGAGCTGTTGGCCAAGCACGGCCGTGGTCATACCGGTTGCGACGTTTGCAAACCGGCGGTGGGCTCGATTCTCGCCTCGTGCTGGAACCAGCCAATCATGGACACGTCGCTGGTGCCGTTGCAGGACACCAACGACACCTTCATGGCCAACATGCAGAAAAACGGCACCTATTCGGTGGTGCCGCGCATCGCTGGGGGGGAGATCACAGCCGACAAGCTGATCGCGATTGGCGTGGTGGCGAAGAAGTACGACCTCTACACCAAAATCACCGGCGGCCAGCGCATCGACCTGTTCGGCGCTCAATTGCATCAGTTGCCGGACATCTGGTCCGAGTTGATCGAGGCCGGTTTCGAAACCGGACACGCCTACGGCAAATCGACCCGCACGGTGAAGTCTTGCGTCGGCAGCACCTGGTGCCGTTATGGCGTGCAGGACAGCGTGAAAATGGCCCTGACCCTCGAGGATCGCTACAAGGGGCTACGTTCGCCACACAAGCTCAAGTTCGCGGTCTCTGGCTGCACCCGTGAATGTGCCGAGGCGCAGAGCAAGGACGTGGGCGTGATCGCCACCGAGAAAGGCTGGAACCTCTATGTGGCCGGTAACGGCGGCATGCGCCCGCGCCACGCCGAGCTGTTCGCCACCGACCTCGATGACGCCACCCTGATTCGCTACATCGACCGGTTCCTGATGTTCTACATCCGCACCGCCGACAAATTGCAGCGCACCTCGGTCTGGCGCGAGAGCCTGGAGGGCGGCCTGGATTACCTCAAGGACGTGATCATCAACGACAGCCTGGGGCTTGGCGCGGAACTCGAATCGCAGATGCAACTGGTGGTCAACCGTTACGAATGCGAATGGGCCAACGCCCTGAAAGACCCGGAAAAGCTCAAGCGTTTCCGCACCTTCGTCAACGATCAACGCCCGGACCCGGACATCCATTTTGTCCAGGAACGCGGTCAGCGCCGGCCGATCATGGCCTCTGAACTCCACCTTATCCCTGTCATTGAGGAGATTGCCTGATGAGCCAGTCCACTACCCAACGCATCGAATCCATGGCAAGCACCCATGTTTGGAAAACGGTGTGCGAGCAACAGGATTTGGTCAGCAACTCCGGCGTCGTCGTCTGGCTCGACGGTGCACAAGTGGCGCTGTTCTACCTGCCGGCTGCCGAAGGCAAGACCCTCTATGCCGTCGATAACCATGACCCGCAATCCGGGGCGAATGTCATCGGGCGCGGGCTGATCGGCAGCATCAAGGGCGACCTGGTGATTGCCTCGCCACTCTACAAACAGCATTTCCGCCTTGAGGACGGCAGTTGCCTGGAGTATCCGCAGCAGCGCCTGCGGGTCTGGCCGGTGCGGCTAAGCGGAGGCAAGGTGGAAGTCGCAGTGGCCTGACCATATGGATTTCGCCGGGGTCTGAACGCTCATTCAATTAATGATGTATGCCCGGCTCCGGCGGAGTCGATGATCAATGACAAACAGTATCGGAGGTTCGTATGAAAACAGCCGCACAACTGCTGAAGCTCAAGGCCGTGCAGAACCGGCGGGTGCATAGCATCGCGCCAGACCAGATGGTGCTTGAAGCGTTGAAGATGATGGCGGAAAAAAATGTCGGTGCTCTACCCGTCATGGAAGAGGGGCAGGTGATCGGCGTTATCAGCGAACGCGACTATGCACGCAAGGTCGTTCTACAGGGGCGCTCTTCGGTCGGTACGCCGGTCCGGGCCATCATGAGCGCGCCCGTCGTGACTGCAGACAGTCAGCAGAGCATTGAGCGTTGCATGGCGGTCATGACCGACAGTCATCTGCGCCATCTACCGGTGGTGGAGGGCGACCAACTGATTGGCCTGTTGTCGATTGGTGATCTGGTCAAAGAGGCCATCGTCGAGCAGGCCGAGCTGATCCGGCAACTGGAACACTACATTCGCGGGCATTAAAGCGACCGGGGGCAGGGTGGATCGAAGGCTTATGAGCACAGGACCAGGGTAAATAACCCGTTATAAACATCCCTTACGTAACCGCATGGCTTACTGAAGTTTCCTTCATCAACTTTAATGTCGTAACCCACATCAAGGTAAGACTTGACCTTGTTCTGCAGCAGGCATGTTGATCCCCCTTCATCGCCTGGCCACATCCGAAAAGTAAAACTTGTCCAGGGTGTGCCGCGACTCGGTGTACTCGAACTGCCGGCCGTCCTGTAAAAAGGTCTGGTTGCTGACCACAATCACATGGCTCTGCCCCTCAAGATCAAGGTGCTGCTGGTCGTCCTTGCCTCGCGGTACGGCTTCGATGGTGCGCTGGGCATAGCTGATTTGCAGTTGCAGCGTCTGTTCGATGAAGGCATAGATCGAATGCTCGGCAATCTCGCAATTCAGCCCCGGTATAAGATCGGCGACGAAGTGGTTGATGTCGAGGATGACCCGTTTGCCATCGATTCGACGCACGCGTTTGATCCGCGTGATCAGGCTACCTTCTTCGGCTTTCAGGTGTTCACGCAAGGCACCTTGCAGGGGGAACTGCTCGAACGCCACCACCTCGGTGCTGACATCATTGCCCAGCCTTGGGTGGGTTTCCTGGAAACTGACGATACCGCCGAGCTGGAATTCGATCGGATTGGGCGACAGCACGAAGGTGCCTTTACCGTGAATTTTTTGCGCGAAGCCGCGTTCCTGAAGCAGTTCTATGGCTTTGCGCACAGTACCGCGACTGGCCTGGTAGCTGTCCATCAATTCGGTTTCGGAAGGCAGTCGGGCGCCGCGTTCCAGTCGTTCGGTGGTGATGCTGGTAAGCAGATCGCTGTAGATCTGGTTGTATTTGCTCATGGGAATGGCTGCGTTGTGCTCAAGGCAGGAACCTTAGGGAACGCGTGAGGGTTTGTCTATTGCACAAATGGCGGGGCGGTCGTGGCTGTCGGAAATATCGCCGCTGGGCGGGTCATCGATAAATAAATTCCAACTCGTCTGTACGAGTTGTTGCTTTAACTCGTACAGACGAGTATTTTTCGCTTCGGTGTGCTGCCAAACAACAAAAAACACAGTGGATGAAAAGCATGAGCCATGACTACGCGACTATTGCCAGCGAGCTGCTTCATAGCCTCGGTGGTGCTGACAACCTTGAACAGGCCGCACATTGCGTCACGCGTCTGCGCCTGGCCCTCAAAGACCCACAGCGGGTCGACAGTACGACGCTGAATCAGATCGACCTGGTCAAAGGCTCGTTCTTCACCGGCGGCCTGTTTCAGATCGTCATCGGTCCCGGCGAAGTCGAGAAGGTTTACGCCGCGCTGCGCGAGCAGACAGGGCTTGCTGCGTCGACCATCGCCGACGTGAAACAAAAGGGCGTCGATAAAACCAATGCCATGCAGCGCCTGGTGCGGGTGTTCTCCGATGTGTTCATGCCGATTCTGCCGGCGCTGATCATTGCCGGCCTGCTGATGGGGGTGAACAACCTGATCGGCGCCAAGGGCATGTTCATTGCCGGCAAGACCCTGCTTGAGGCCTACCCGACGCTGGACGGTGTCTGGAGCTTGATCAATCTGATGGCCAACACCTCGTTCGTGTTCCTCCCGGCGCTGGTCGGCTGGTCGGCAGCCAAGCGTTTTGGCGGCAGTGAAATCCTTGGCATCGTGCTGGGTCTGATGCTGGTTCACCCGGACCTGCTCAACGCCTGGAACTACGGCAAGGCGGTGGCCGGGCTGGACGGCCAGAGCCTGCCGTACTTCGATATTTTTGGCTGGTTCAAGATCGAGAAGGTCGGCTACCAAGGTCAGATTCTGCCGATCCTGCTGGCCGCCTACGTCATGAGCGTCATTGAAAAATGGCTGCGGGCGCGGGTACCCAATGCCATTCAACTGCTGGTGGTGCCAATTACCACGATCGTCGTGACCGGGGTGTTGGCGCTGGCCGTGATCGGTCCGGTGACCCGTCACCTGGGGATTCTGATCACCCAAGGCGTGGTGACCTTGTTTGACCTGGCGCCGATGGTCGGCGGGGCGATTTTCGGTCTGCTGTATGCGCCGCTGGTGATTACCGGCATGCACCACATGTTTCTTGCGGTCGATTTGCAGCTTATTTCCACCCAGGGCGGCACCTTCATCTGGCCGATGATCGTCATGTCCAACCTTGCCCAAGGCAGCGCGGCACTCGGGGTGTTCTACATGACCCGCAGTGCGCGGGATAAAAGCATGGCCTCGACCTCAGCGATTTCCGCCTATTTCGGCATCACCGAACCGGCGATGTTCGGCGTCAACCTGCGCTACAAGTTTCCGTTCTACGCAGCGTTGATCGGCTCGGCGCTGGGCTGCATGTTCCTGTCGCTGAACAAGATCCAGGCCTCGGCGATCGGTGTCGGTGGTTTGCCCGGTTTCATCTCGATCATCCCGCAATACATCCCGATGTTCGTGGTCGGGATGGTCATCGCCATGGTCGTGCCGTTCGTTTTGACCTGTGGCTTGAGCATGAAGATTGTCCGGCATGGATATCGAGTCGCCTGATAGATCCATTCGCGGGCAAGCCCGCTCCCACATTTTGAATGCGTACCCCTGTGGGAGCGGGCTTGCTCCGGGCGGCGATCCGACGAAGACGCCAGACCAGACACAGCAAAACTCATTAAAGGAATCCGCCATGCAAGACTGGCAGCGTTCGGTGATCTACCAGATCTACCCGAAAAGCTTTCACAGCCACGCCGGCAACCCCACGGGCGATCTGCTCGGGGTGGTGGCCAAGCTCGACTACCTGCAATGGCTGGGTGTCGATTGTCTGTGGATCACCCCGTTCCTGCGTTCGCCCCAGCGCGACAATGGCTACGACATCAGCGACTACTACGCCATCGACCCGAGCTACGGGACCATGGCTGACTGTGAGCTGCTGATCGCCGAGGCTGGCAAACGCGGTATCAAGTTGATGCTCGATATCGTGGTCAATCACACCTCCATCGAACACCAGTGGTTCCAGCAGGCCCGCAGCAGTCTCGATAACCCGTACCGCGACTTCTATATCTGGCGCGATCAGCCGAATAACTGGGAATCCAAGTTCGGTGGTTCGGCCTGGGAGTTCGAGGCGCAAACCGGTCAGTACTACCTGCACCTGTTCGACCACACTCAGGCCGACCTGAACTGGGATAATCCGCAGGTACGCGCTGAAGTCTTCAAGATGATGCGCTTCTGGCGTGACAAGGGCGTCGGCGGTTTCCGTCTGGACGTGATCAACCTGATCTCGAAACCGGCGGACTTTCCCGAGGACAACAGCGACGGTCGGCGTTTCTACACCGACGGCCCGAACGTGCACGACTACTTGCAGGAAATGCACCGCGAAGTCTTCGAGGGCCATGACCTGATCAACGTCGGCGAGATGTCTTCCACCAGCCTTGAGCATTGCATTCGTTACTCGCGAGCGGACTCGAAAGAGCTGTCGATGACCTTCAACTTTCATCACCTGAAGGTTGATTACCCGAACTTGCAGAAGTGGGTTCGCGCTGACTTCGACTTCCTCGAACTCAAGCGCATCCTTTCCGACTGGCAGACCGGCATGCAGGCCGGTGGTGGCTGGAATGCACTGTTCTGGTGTAACCACGATCAGCCGCGAGTGGTTTCGCGGTTTGGTAATGACGGCGAACACCGCGTGGTATCGGCGAAGATGCTCGGCACCGCGCTGCATTTTCTTCAGGGCACGCCGTTCATCTATCAGGGTGAAGAGTTGGGCATGACCAACCCGGGCTTTGAGAGCATCGAGCAGTATCGCGATGTCGAGACGCTGAACATCTTCCGGCTCAAGCGTGATGCCGGGGAGTCCGAGGCATCGAGCATGAGCGCAATCATGCAGAAATCCCGCGACAACAGTCGCACCCCGATGCACTGGAACACGCAACCCAATGCCGGTTTCAGCAGTGCCGAACCATGGATCGGCGTGCCGGCCAACGCCACGCAGATCAATGTCGAAAACCAACTCGACGACACGACTTCGGTGCTGCACCACTATCGCCAGTTGATTGCCCTGCGCCACAGCGAACCGCTGATTCAGGACGGCGTGTATCGCCAGCTCTTGCCCACGCACCCGCAGGTCTGGGTGTACCTGCGTGAAGGCGAAGGCGAGCGCCTGCTGGTGGTGAATAACTTCTATGGCACGGCGTGTGAAGTCGAGTTGCCGGAGCAGGTAATCACCGACTGCATGTTGCAACGCCTGGTGATCAGCAACTTCCCGGATTGTGAGACACGTAGTCGACAGCTGTTCCTGCGGCCATACGAGTCGTTCGTCTTGCACCTGACCGACCACTAAAAAACACGCTCTTCAAACAACGCGCAGAGCACTGCGTGGGGTTTCTTGCGCGCAGATTTTACCGAATGAGCACAATAAAAATAATGAGGCGGCTCTTGAAAACCACAATTAATCGCAAACTTGCAGCATCGTGCGCATGCCTGATGTTGCCGTTCTCGGCCCAGGCTTTGGAGTTCGCCGGTTACTTGCGTAGCGGCGTCGGGACCTCGGTCAACAGCGGTCCTCAGCAGTGTTTTCAACTGCAGGGCGCCCAGTCGAAATACCGCTTGGGCAACGAGTGCGAGCAGTACGCGGAGCTGGAGTTGCGTCAGGACGTGTACACCCTGGACGACGGCTCGGTGCTGAGCGTCGACGGCATGGCTTCGTTGTACAACCAGTACGACAAAGACCTGACGTTCAACGGTGATAACGGCTCGGTGCGCATGCCGCAGATGTATGCACAATGGTCGAACTTGCCGAGTCTCAATGGTGGTTCGTTGTGGGCCGGTCGGCGTTACTACAAACGAAACGACATCCATATTTCCGACTTCTACTACTGGAACCAGAGCGCCACCGGTGGTGGTATCGAGGATGTGAAGATCGGCGACCTGAAATACAGCTACGCCTTTTCGCGCAAGGACAACTTGTACCAGAAGGATTATGTCACCCGGCAGGATTTCAACGTCGCAGGTTTTCAGACCAACCCCAGCGGTGAACTGGAGTTTGGCCTCAGTTACATCGAAAAACCTGACCGCAGCGATGCACACGCAGGTTGGGCCATCACCGCCCAGCATGTGCAGAAAAACTTCCTCGGCGGTAAGAACAAACTGGCGCTGCAATACGGCGAAGGGCCTGGCACCGGGTTGGGTTACACCGGCGATGTGGGCCTGGACGACAGCAACAAGAACTACCGGCTGGTGGAGTTCTTCGACTGGCAAGTGACACCGCGTTTTGGTGGTCAGGTCGAAGCGGTCTATCAGAAGGATATCCGCCCGGACGGTAACGACCAGAACTGGATTTCCCTGGGCGTTCGCCCGGCTTACGCGATCACCGATCAATTCAAGTTGGTGACTGAGCTGGGACACGATCAGGTCGAGGCCCCAGGAGGTACGCGCAAGTTGAGTAAATTCTCCTTTGTCCCGACCTGGTCGCCAAAGGGCCCGGGGTTCTGGGAACGTCCCGAGGTGCGTTTGTACTACACCTATGCCAGCTGGAACGAAGCGGCCAAACGTGCGGCCAATGAACTGGCACAAGGTTCAGCGATGTCCGATACCGGCGCGTTCGGCACGGCGCTGCATGGTGCGAACGTCGGATTGCAAGTCGAGTACTGGTGGAAATAAGCGATGCTGTAGGAGCTCGCGCTCCATCGGCACTTCAAAGAACAAAACCGCAGGTGAAGTCATGACCATAACCCAACCATTGCAATTGCTGGCGCCGCTGTCCGGGGTGCTGGTGCCACTTGATCACGTGCCGGATCCGGTGTTCGCCAGCCGGGTGATCGGCGACGGCCTGTGCATCGATCCGACCTCGCAGACCCTTTGCGCGCCGTTGGCCGGCGTGGTCAGCAACCTTCAACACAGTGGCCATGCGATCAGCATCACCGATGACAGCGGCGTACAGGTGTTGCTGCACATTGGTCTGGACACCGTGAACCTGGCGGGTAAGGGGTTTCGCGCCTTGGTCGAGCAGGGCCAGCGTGTCGAGGCCGGACAGCCGTTGATCGAGTTCGATGCCGACTATGTAGCCCTGCATGCCCGCAGCCTGTTGACCTTGATGCTGTTGGTCAGTGGCGAGCCCTTCAGCCTGCTGACACCCGACAATGGCCTGGTGGCGTGTGCCCAGCCCGTGTTGCGCCTGAGCCTCGGCGATCCGCGTTCCAGCGTTGCGCAGGAGGAGGGCGAAGCGCTGTTCTCCAAACCGGTCCACCTGCCCAATGCCAATGGCCTGCACGCGCGGCCGGCGGCGATCTTTGCGCAGGCGGCGAAAGGTTTTGCGGCAAGCATTTGCCTGCACAAGCAGCAGGACAGCGCCAACGCCAAGTCCCTGGTGGCGATCATGGCGTTGCAGACGGTTCACGGCGATGCGCTGCAGGTCAGTGCGGTGGGCGTAGATGCCGAATTGGCAATCAGCACGTTGGCCCAACTACTAGCGGATGGCTGCGGTGAGGCCGTGACTGCGGTGGCGGTCGTAGCGCCGGTGGTTCAGGCGCAGGCGGTGTCGACGAAGCTGTTGCGCGGTGTCTGTGCTTCCGCGGGTTCGGCCTTTGGGCAGGTGGTGCAGGTGGCTGAGCGCACCTTGGAGGTGCCTGAGTTTGCCGCGGATCAACGCGTGGAACGCGAATCGCTGGAGCGTGCGCTGACCCGCGCGACGCAGGCGCTGCAACACTTGCGCGACAACGCGAAAGGCAAGGCGCAGGAGGATATCTTCAAGGCACATCAGGAGTTACTGGAAGACCCGAGTCTGCTGGAGCAAGCCCAGGCCCTGATTGCTGAGGGCAAGAGCGCGGCGTTTGCCTGGAACAGTGCTACTGAAGCCACCGCTACGCTGTTCAAGTCGCTGGGCAACACCTTGTTGGCCGAGCGGGCGTTGGACCTGATGGATGTCGGCCAGCGCGTGCTCAAGCTGATTCTCGGGGTGCCGGACGGTATCTGGGAGTTGCCGGACCAGGCGATTTTGATTGCCGAGCAACTGACACCGTCGCAGACCGCTGCCCTGGATACCGACAAGGTGTTGGGTTTCGCCACTGTGGGCGGTGGTGCCACCAGCCATGTGGCGATACTCGCCCAGGCCTTGGGTTTGCCGGCGGTGTGTGGTTTACCGGTGCAGGTGCTGTCGCTGGCCAGCGGAACCCGAGTGCTGCTCGATGCGGACAGGGGTGAGTTGCACCTGGACCCTGAACTGTCGGCTATCGAACAGCTGCACGGCAAACGTCAGCAGCAACGGCAACGGCATCAGCGCGAACTCGAGCAGGCTTCGCTGGCGGCCTGTACCCGTGACGGCCATCATTTCGAGGTGACGGCCAACGTTGCCTCGCTGCTTGAGGTCGAGCAGGCGATGGCGCTAGGCGGCGAGGGTGTCGGTCTGCTGCGTTCGGAGTTTCTTTATCTGGAGCGCAACAGCGCGCCCAGCCATGACGAGCAAGCGATCACCTACAGCGCCATCGCCCGGGCCCTTGGGCCAGAGCGCAATCTGGTGGTGCGCACACTGGATGTGGGCGGCGACAAACCGCTGGCCTACGTGCCAATGGACAGCGAGGCCAATCCGTTTCTGGGCATGCGCGGAATTCGCTTGTGCCTGGAGCGTCCGCAGCTGTTGCGCGAGCAGTTCCGGGCAATTCTGAGCAGCGCCGGTCTGGCCCGTCTGCACATCATGCTGCCGATGGTCAGCCAGTTGTCGGAGCTGCGCCTGGCGCGGCAGATGCTGGAAGAAGAGGCGCTGGCGCTCGGGCTCAAGGCGCTGCCGAAACTGGGCATCATGATCGAAGTCCCGTCCGCGGCGTTGATGGCGGACCTGTTTGCCCCCGAGGTGGATTTCTTCTCCATCGGCACCAACGACCTGACCCAATACACCCTGGCCATGGACCGCGATCACCCACGTCTGGCCAGCCAGGCCGACAGTTTTCACCCCTCGGTACTGCGTCTGATCGCCAGCACCGTGAAGGCCGCCCATGCCCATGGCAAGTGGGTCGGGGTGTGTGGCGCGCTGGCTTCGGAGACTCTGGCGGTACCGCTGTTGCTGGGGCTTGGGGTGGATGAACTGTCGGTCAGCGTGCCGCTGATTCCGGCGATCAAGGCCGCGATTCGCGAGGTCGACCTCAGCGACTGTCAGGCAGTCGCGCATCAGATACTCGGGCTGGAGAGCGCTGAGCAGGTCCGCGAGGCCTTGTCTTCGCAGCAGCAGGCGCTGGTCGAAACTTCACAGGTGTTGGAGAACTGAACATGTTCGAGAAAATGCAACGGGCGTTCTGGAGGGCATTGACCCCGGATCTGCTGGTGGATGAGCCAAAGGTGGCGGCCCTGCTTTCTACGGACCTGCCGTCGAGCGTGGTCGCCGCGCTGGGTGGGCTGGATAACCTGGCATCGCGACAGCGCATTGCGATAACGCGAGTGCGGGTCCAGCTGCGTGATGTAACCCGACTGGACGAACAGGCCTTGCGTGCGGCGGGTGTGCCGGGGGTGATGGTGCTGGCGGATGGCGTGGTGCATGTATTAACCCGGTGCCCAAGGCGGGACTGACGGTCTGCGCGTGATCCGTGCAGGTGACCGGGTGTGCCGATCGAGGTGAAACCTCTGGTGGATGCAAACACTCAACGAACACGGCCCCCAACCGACGGCGGACGACAAGCCGCAGTGGCCGCGTGATTTCGATTTTTCCGAGGCTCGCGCCGAACAGCAAGAGCTGCTTGATGCGGATGATCATCGGGAAGTCGCTTTAAACCCTTTCAGTGGTGCTGACTCAAATGAACAACCCAACCCTGATCCAACATGTTTACGCACGGGAAATCCTTGACTCGCGGGGTAACCCGACCGTCGAAGCGGTGGTCACGCTCAGTGGCGGTGCAGTGGGGGTGGCCAGCGTGCCGTCCGGTGCTTCCACCGGGAGCCGCGAAGCCCTGGAGTTGCGTGACGGCTCCAGTCGCTACCATGGCAAAGGCGTGATGCGTGCAGTGGCCAACGTCAATGGCGCGATACGCGAGCGTGTCGTGGGGCTGGATGCGCTGAATCAACGTGAAGTCGACGGTGCAATGATCGCCCTGGACGGTACCGAGAGCAAAAGCATCCTGGGTGCCAACGCCATTCTCGCCGTGTCCCTGGCAACGGCCAAAGCCGCTGCGGCCACCCAGAATATTGCGCTTTACGAGCATTTGGCCGCGTTGTATGGCAGTCCCGGCGCTTTCAGCATGCCGGTACCAATGATGAACATCCTCAACGGTGGCGAACACGCGGATAACAACGTCGACATTCAGGAGTTCATGATCCAGCCAGTCAGTGCCGGGTCGTTCAAGGAAGCCTTGCGCATTGGCTCTGAGGTGTTTCATACCCTCAAGCAGGTACTCACCGAACGCGGTCTGAGTACCGCCGTCGGTGACGAAGGCGGTTTCGCACCTTCGCTGGCGTCCAATGAACAAGCGCTGGTGGTCATCGAGGAAGCGGTGACCCGTAGCGGCTATGTTCTGGGGCGGGACATCACCCTGGCCCTTGACTGTGCCGCCTCCGAGTTCTATCGCGAAGGGCGTTACGTGCTGGCAGGCGAGGGCAAGGACTTCGACTCCAAAGGGTTTGCCGACTACCTGGCCGGGCTGTGCCAGCGTTACCCGATCGTATCGATCGAGGATGGCATGGACGAAAGCGATTGGGAGGGCTGGGCGTACCTGACCGAGAAGTTGGGCAAGCGTGTGCAACTGGTCGGCGACGACTTGTTCGTCACCAACACGCGCATTCTCAAGGAAGGTATCGAGCGTGGCATCGGTAACTCGATTTTGATCAAGTACAACCAGATCGGCAGCCTCAGCGAAACCTTCGACGCCATTCGCATGGCCCAGGACGCGGGTTACACCACGGTGATTTCCCATCGTTCGGGTGAGACCGAGGACACCAGCATTGCCGATCTGGCGGTTGCCACCTGCGCCGGTCAGATCAAGACCGGCTCGCTCTGTCGCTCTGACCGGGTCGGCAAGTACAACCAGTTGCTGCGTATCGAAGACGCGCTGCAGGCACGCGCGCCTTACCGATTCACATTGGCGGCAGCGTCAAACCGGCCAGGTTTGGCGTATTGCTGATTCGCCCGCTGCTCGAAGCTTTGCGCGACAGTTTCCCGGCCAGCGTTGCACCGCCTTGAAGATCCTCTTTGTGCACGAGCAGGTCGTCGACAGTTTTCTGGAGAAATTCAATCACAAGCTCGTGCCACTGAAAGGTTCATATTAATGCGGTTTCAGTGCATTACTTTTGCACTATAGCCACCCGACGACCGCTCATGAAGCACAGGAACCCACCCATCGCGGTCAGTGCGCTCAAGGCATAGAACATCGTGGGCGCAGGGGTGTGCATCAATAGAAAGCCACAAATCACCGGGCTCAGGGCGCCACCGAGGGCCGCCAGGTTCTGCGCGCCGTAGTAACTGCCGCGCAGCTCTTCCGGGGCCAGGGTGTCGACGAAGAGGAATTCGGCCGGGTAAATGATCATTTCACCGAGGGTGAAGATGAACATCGCCACGCACCAACTCAGCATGCTGTCGGCCAGGCTGAAGCCGATCAGGCCAAGGATGAACAGGCTGGTGCCCGCGGCAATCCAGTAGCGCAGCTTCTCGCGATTGAGGAACCGGCCAATCTGGTACTGCAGCAGGATCACGCTGATGGCGTTGCAGGCGAGCAGGGCGGCCATGATTTCCAGGGCGCGTTTGGAATCGTGGGTCACCAGCAGGTATTGCGACAAGTAGAGGGTGTAACGCCCGTGCACCACGGTGCTGAGCAGGCAGCCGCAGGTGAACATGATCAGGGTGCGGTCGTTTTTCAGGGTGACCAGGGTTTTCAGGAAACTCTGGGGTTGCCCAATGGCGGGTGTCTGCGCCGAATCCCTGGGAATGCCTATCATCAGGAAGATGCTGAAGAACGCGATGCCACCGGCAATCAGGAACGGTGCGATCGGATAGACTCCGGCAATCACCACGCCGAGCATGGGGCCTGTGGCATAGCCGATGTTGGTCAGCGTGTAGCGCAGGGAAAACGCCTTGGCCCGCTGGCCCATGGGCAGGTTTTCGCTGAGGATCGCTTTGGAGCCGATGAGGAACAGCGCTGACGCGGTCTCGGTGATCACCAGGGTGGCGGTGGTCACGTAGAGGTTTTCGGCAAAGGTCAGCAGCACGAAGCCGATGGCGCTGGAGAGCATCGCCAGGATCAGCAGCCGGCGCTTTTCCAGGCGGTCGATGATATAGCCGCCGTAAAGCGCCAGCAGGGTGGCGATGAACACCGCGATACCGAGCAGCAAGCCAACGTCCTGTTGGTTGAGGCCCAGCTTGTTGCTCAGGAACAGCGTGAGCAAGGGGCTGGTGATGGCGCGGCTGACCACGATGGTCAGTGAAACGATCATCAAGCGGCGGATAACGAGCGAGTAAGTGGCCACGGTGGTGCAAATGTCCTTATTCAGATTGTTGGTGTTCGCCGCAATATCGCGTCGCTGTCATCGCGGGCAAGCCCGCTCCCACAAAAGCGCCGCAGTACCTGTGGGAGCGGGCTTGCTCCGGGCGGCGTTCCGACGAAGAGGCGGGCACAAGCAACGCAATACTCAAGCCAGCCACCGATCCAGAGTACGAACCGATTCCAATTCTTCAATCCGCCACAACTGCCCGAGCAGTTCCTCAACCCGTTCCCGGGACATGACCCGCATCGCCAAACTGAGAAACTTCTCCGCAAGCAGCTCATCACTCAGCGGATTACCCGGCGCGCCCAACGGCACTTCAACGCACAGGCTCGCTTGCCGACCGTCCACGGTCCGCAGTGTCACCACGGGCTCGCCATCCTCGGACAGTAGCGGGTCCACTTCAAGGCGAATGCGTGACATCCACTGGACAATGCGTGGATCGTTGCGCGCTTCATCGTCATAGGCCTGCAATCGACAATGGCCATGTACCAGCCGTGCCGCCAGTGCATACGCCAGGCTCATCTGCGCCGCCGCGAGGGTGTCGACATCCTGGCCGCCACACATGTCCTTGAGAAAACTGCACAGCGAAACCTGTATGTCTTCGACCTGATCGACTGGCACATTCAATTGGTCGAGCAAAAGCCCCAACGCATCGATGGCCGAATGCGTGCCGCGACACGAGGCGTAGGGCTTGATCGAGCAGCGGGCGAGTTTCCATACGGCGCCGAGATCGGCATCCAGTGCTTCGGGGGTTGAGTTGGCGCTGGCAAGTGTCTGCAAAAAGCCGCCCCAGACATCCTCGAACAACTTTGTTGGACCACTGATGCCTTGCTGCGCAAACCGCGCCGCCAGCAACCCCCCTTCGGCGGCCCGGCCACTGTGCAGTTTTTTACTTTGCGAGCCGTCGTGGATGAAAGCCCACAAGCCACCGCTGAAGCTGCCGGCGATGCCCAGTGCCGACAAGGTTTGCCCGGCATTCAATCGAAAAATCCGTGCACTGGCGGCTGCCGCGCCGAACACCCCGCAGGTCGCCGTGGAGTGCCAGCCAGCACCGTTATGGGCTGAGTAGCCACCGCAGGCTTCGAGCACCCGGCGCCCGACTTCGTAACCGATCACCACGGCCGTGATGAACTCGCGGCCGCTCACCGGTTGCCCGGCCATCGACACCGCCGCCATGACCGCCGGCAGCACTACGGCACCGGAGTGGTCGCAGCCACCGGTGTCGTCCAGTTCCAGGGCATGGGCGGCGATACCGTTGAGCATGGCTGCCTGAGCGCCGCCGACCCGCTGGCGAGTGCTCCAGACCAAGGTGTCGCCCGTTTCGTCTTCGAATACCAGCCGTGCCGTTTTCGCGACTTCGCTGTCTGCCCCGGCGAGGGTCGCGCCGAAAGTATCGAGGATGTGACGCTTGGCTTGTTCCACCAGTGCGGGCGGCAGGTCCTCGAACCGGGTATCCACGCAAAATTTCGCCAGTCGTTGCATGCGCTCTGTCATAGCACGTAGTCCCGATAATGCCGCTCGTACACCGACGCCGGATGATCTTCAGTGATCGGCGCTGCGGATTCTGCCCACCACTGGGCGACATCAGCACCGGTAGCGATCCATACGTCATCGTGCTGCAAAATCCCCTCAAGCAATTCACGCAACACACCAATGCGCCCCGGCGTAGCGATGATTTCCGGATGCAGGCGCAACACGTAGCACAGGCCGAAGCGATGAAACCCGGCGAAGTCCATTTGCAGGTTGCCCAGGGTGTGGCTGTAGGATGCGATCCGCGATTGCGCCGGCGGCACCGCAGGGCTGAGATTGAAGGCGAAGTAGGGTTCATCCTCCAGTTCGTAATGCAGGGGCAACTCGATCACGTCGGGTGCGGTCGGGTGAGCGAACGGCAAGTCATCACCACGCCAGGACGACGACCAGCGAATGCCTTGATCCCTCAACGCCTCGATGAAGCCCGGTGCACCGTTGCCCGCGGGGATGCGGAAACCGGTGGGACGCTGACCGGTCAGCGCCGTCAATGCCGCGCATCCTTCGGCAATGTCGGCGCTCTGCGCGGCGAGGTCGAGGCTGTCGTAGTTCTGATGGTGATACCCGGCGCAGGCAATCTCATGTCCGCCCGCCTGGATCGCACGAATATGCTCGGGGTTTTCCTCGGCGACGATACCGGGTACGAACCAGCTGCTGGAAACACCGAGCTCCTTGAACAAAGCGAGCAAACGCTCGACCCCGCGTTGGGTGCCGTAGCGCCAGACCGACAGGGTCTTGTCGCGTCCGGCGACTTCCGGGGCCTGGGTGAGAATGCCGTGGATGTCGTTGTAGTCGACGGTCAGTACCACGGCGCAGCGGTAGCCCTTGGGCCAGACAGTGGAATCAACCATGGTGATGTTCCTTCAGCCACCACTGGGCGACGTCGCGGCAGGTGGTGAACCAGACGTCGTCGCGTTGGCGCATGTGTTCGAAGAGTTTTTCCAGCAACAGGATGCGTCCTGGTTTGCCGGTGATCTTGGGGTGGAACAGGGTGGTCAGGCACAGCCCTTCATCCATGGCACCGTCGTATTCGCGGCACCAGTTGTCCAGGGTCAGGGCGTAGCTGGCGGTGCGGTCCAGCCCCGAAGGGAAGTCCGGCGCGCGGGTATAGGCGATGGAGGCGTAGTCGTCCATTTCCCAGCGACCGGGGATTTCCACCAGCGGCGTGGCGTGGCCCGGTACATTCACCAGGTACGGCCGGTCATCGCCGCGCATGCTGCTGGAGTAAGTCACGCCGGCCTCCACCAGCATCGCCGGGGTTTCGGCCCGCCAGTCGCCGGACGGTGTGCGGAAACCTTCGGCGCGGATGTGCAGGTGCTTCCAGAACACCTCGCGGGACAGCTTCATCACGTCCTTTTGCTGTTCCAGCGTCAGGGCGTAGAAGGATTCGTGTTTGTAGCCGTGATAAGCCACCTCATGCCCGCGCTCGACAATCGCCTGACACTGTTTCGGCCAGTTCTCCACGACCCAGGCCGGGACAAAGAACGTCGTCGGCAGACGGAATTCGTCGAGCAGATCGAGAATCCGCGGCAGCGCCCGGTACGGGCCATAACCGCCGAAGCCGAAATACTCGGGCTTGCGCCAGATCGAGCCGTTGAGCATGGCATCGCCGGTGGGACCGTCGAGGTCGAAGGCCAGGGCCAGACAGGCTTTGTGCTGGCTGGGCCAGGTGGGTTGGGGTGAGGAGGGCATCTGTCGTGCTCCAACAATATTCAAGTAAACACCAGCCCCTGTAGGAGCGAGCCTGCTCGCGAAGGGGCAATCACATTCAACATTTTCGTTGGCTGATACACCGCTATCGCGAGCAGGCTCGCTCCTACAATGGTTCTGAGGCGACCTTTATTTGCCAGCGTTCACCGTCACCGTCTTGATCGCACCCAGTTCCAGATCCCACTTCTTCAGGATCGCCTGGTAGCTGCCGTCGTCGATCATGCTCTGCAGCGCAACCTTCACCGCCTCACTGAGCTCAGGTTTTTTCTTGCTCACGCCCATCCCGCTGTACTGCTCGGAGATCGGCAGGCCCACGGTTTTGTACATATCCTTTTCCTGGGTCTTGAGGTAGGGCAGGGTTTCGCTGCCCTGCATGGCCGCGTCGATGCGGCTCTGGCGCAGTTGCGCACGGGCATCGGCCGAGCCTTCGGTGCCGATCACATTGATCGCCGGCTTGCCGGCGGCTTCACAGTTGGCCTTGCTCCACTCGGCGATTTCCGCCGGGAAGGTGGTGCGGCGGCTGGTGCCGACCTTCTTGCCGCACAGGTCGACGATCTCGTGGGTGTCCTTGTTTTTCTGCAGGGTGTAGAACTGCGGACCGCTGGTGAAGTAGTCGACGAAGGTCACGCTGGCCTGACGTTCGGCGGTGTCGGTCATGCCCGACAGCACCATGTCCACGCGGTCGGTGGTCAAGGCGTTGATCATTTGCTCGAAGCCGGTTTCCTGCCATTTGATCTTCACACCCAGACGCTCGGCCAGGGCATTGCCCAGGTCATAGTCGAGCCCTGTGAGGGTGTTGGTGGCCGGGTCCTTGAAATCCATCGGCGGGTAGTTCGGCATGATCGCTACGACGATCTCGCCCTTGGCCTTGATGCTGGCCGGCAATTCGGCAGCGAAGGTGAAGCCGGATGCCATAACGCCGGCGAGTATTGCGGGAATAACGAAGTTCTTCATGGTCGTTCTCTTATGAGTGTTGTGAGGCAGCTCTTGATTTGCGAGCCAGGCCCTTAGGTTCGAACGGCAGAAATGAAGCTTTGGGTGCGAGGGTTTTGCGGACTTATTAGTATTTCTTCGGGGCTTCCAGCCTCCACGATCTGCCCGCCGTCCATGAACACCATGCGGTTGGAAACCTCGCGAGCGAAGCCCAGTTCATGGGTGACGACGATCATGGTCATGCCGGTCTGCGCCAGATCGCGCATCACCGACAGCACCTCACCGACCAGTTCCGGGTCGAGTGCCGAAGTGGGTTCATCGAACAGCATCAGCTTGGGGCGCATGGCCAATGCACGAGCAATGGCGACGCGTTGCTGCTGACCACCCGACAGTTCGATCGGGTAGCTGTTGCGTTTGTCGGCCAGGCCGACGCGGGCGAGCAATTCCATGGCTTCTTCATTCGCCTCTTTGGGCGAACGCTTGAGCACCTGGCACGGCCCTTCGATGATGTTTTGCAGCACGGTCATGTGCGGGAACAGGTTGAAACGCTGGAACACCATGCCGGTGGACAGGCGCTGGCGGGCGATCTGCGTTTCGTTGAGTTCGTGCAGCTTGTTGCCGACGATCCGGTAGCCCACCAGCTCGCCGTCGACCCACAGGCCGCCCTTGTCGATTTTTTCCAGCTGGTTGACGCAGCGCAGCAAGGTACTCTTGCCGGAGCCGGACGGGCCGATGATGCACAGCACTTCGCCTTGCTCGACTTCGATGTTGATGTCCTTGAGTGCGTGGAACTGGTCGTAGTACTTGTTCAGGCTCACGGCCTTGACGATGCTTCTCATGTGCGGCTCCTCAGGAACGCTTGCCGGCGCCGCGGGCGAAACGACGCTCCAGACGGCTTTGACCAAAGGACAGGACGGTGACGGTGGCCAGGTACCAGATACCGGCGACGATCAGCAGCTCCATCACGCGGGCGTTGGCGTAGTAGATGTTCTGCGCGTTGTAGAGCAGTTCCGAGTACTGGATGACGCTCGCCAGCGAGGTCATTTTCACCATGCCGATGAACTCGTTGCCCACGGGTGGGATGATGATGCGCATGGCCTGGGGCAGGATGATCCGGCGCAGCGCTTGCAAGCGCGGCATGCCGATCGACTTGGCGGCTTCGTACTGCCCGGTGTCCACCGAGAGCAGGCCGGCACGCACCACTTCGGCGGTGTAGGCACCCTGGTTGATGCTCAAGCCAAGCAGGGCCGCCACGAATGGGGTCATCAGGCTCACGGTGTCCATTTCGAACAGGCCGGGGATGCCGATGGTGGGGAAGATCAGCGCCAGGTTGAACCACAACAGCAGTTGCAGAATCAGCGGCGTACCGCGAAACAGCCAGGTGTAGGTCAGTGCCACATAGCGCAGGATCGGGTTGGCCGACATGCGCATGATCGCGGTGATCACGCCGAACACGATGCCCAGCGCCATCGCCAGCACCGCCATGACGATGGTGTTGAGCAAGCCCCACATGATCGCCTGGGATGTGAGGAACTGGCCGATGTACGACCACTCGATCTTGCCTTCGGCGAAGGCGCGTACCAGGCCGATGATGGCGATGACGATCACCGTGGCGAAGAAGATCCGCCCGTAATAACGCCGGGGCACATGATCGTACTGGGTGATGTCGAACTGGTTTTCCGCCAGTTTGCGCTCCGCCTGGAGTCGTTCTGCCTGTGTCTGGCTCATGTTGTTTCTCCGTACACGTTATCTGTAGGAGCGAGCTTGCTCCGGGCGGCGTTCCGACGATGGTCGTCAACGATGACGCTGGTTGCCTGACACCCCGCGGTGTCTGTGCCTCCATCGCGAGCAAGCTCGCTCCTACAAGGTTTTGCGTTGTGGGTCAGAGGCGGAAGCCCTGATAGTCCTCGGTCCATAACTGCTGGGCGGCGAGGGCGGTTTTCAGGCGGCCGATCTGCTCGCGCACCTGTTGTGGCGCGGTCCCGCCCCAGCCGCTGCGGGCGGCGATGGCGGCTTCGAGGGTGAGGCTTGCGCGTACTTCTGGTGTGAGGCGCGGGTCGATTTCCGCCAGCAGTGCCGGGGAGGCTTCCCACAATTCGATGTCGTGTTTCTCGCAAGCCTGGACCAACGCACCGGTGATTTCGTGAGCTTCCTTGAACGGCACGCCGCGCACCGCCAGCCAGTCGGCGACTTCGGTGGCGAGGGTGAAGCCCAGCGGTGCCTGGCGACGCAGCTCTTCGACGTTGACCTTCATGGTCGCAACCATTCCGGCCATGGCCGGCAGCACCAGCAGCAGGGTGTCGACGCTGTCGAGTACGCCGTTCTTGTCTTCGCTCAAGTCGCGGTTGTAGGACAGCGGCAGGGATTTGAGGGTGGACAACAGGCCGGTGAGGTTGCCGATCAGGCGACCCGCCTTGCCCCGCGCCAGTTCGGCGATGTCCGGATTCTTTTTCTGCGGCATGATCGAACTGCCGGTGGCGTAGGCATCGTCCAGCGCGACCCAGCGGAATTGCCGCGACGACCACAGGCAGAACTCTTCGGCGAGGCGCGAGATGTTGATGCCGAGCATGCTGGCGATGAACAGGAACTCGGCGACGTGATCGCGGCTGGCCACGGCGTCGATGGAGTTTTCGCAAACACCGCTGTAGCCCATTTCTTTTGCCGATTGCTGAGGTAAACGAGCGATAGCCGAGCCAGCCATGGCCGCCGCACCGAGTGGCGACAGCGAAGTGCGCGCGTCCCAGTCCACCAGGCGCTGCACGTCGCGCAGCATCGACTGGGCGTGGGCCAGCAGGTGATGAGCAAACACGATCGGTTGTGCCTGCTGCAGGTGGGTGAAGCCGGGGCAGATGCTCTCGATGTGTTGCTCGGCCTGGTCCACCAGCGCCTGCTGCAGGCCCAGCACTTCAACGGCCAGGGTGCGCACGTGGTCACGCAGGAACAGGCGCAGGTCGTTGGCGGTCTGGTCGTTGCGCGAACGACCGGCGCGCAGCTTGCCACCGAGGGTGCCAAGGCGTTCGGTCAGCAGGCGTTCGATGAAGGTGTGGACGTCTTCGTCGTCCAGGGTCGGGGCAATGCTGCCGGCGCGGAAGTCAGCGCCGATACGTTCCAGGGCGTCGAGCATGGTCTGGGTTTCTTGCTCGCTCAGCAGTCCGGCGCGCTGCAGTTCCCGGGCATGGGCCTTGGAGCCGGCGAGGTCGTACGGGGTGAGCCGGAAGTAGCGCTCAGGGCAACGGGACAGGGCCGCCAAGGCTTCGCAAGGGCCGCTTTTGAAGCGAGCACCCCAGAGACGGTCGGTGGTTTGAGACATTGTTGTTTTCCTCGTCGGTAACGCGAACTGAAATGGGTATGCCGGGCCGCAACGTCGCTAAAAAGTCAGCGAACGAAATCAGGCCAGAGCAGTTTTCAAGAGGGCAGTTGCAAAGTGGCGAGAGCTGATCGAAGTGTCAGCTTTTAATGTTTTGAGATCAGTGATTTGGCACTGATGTTCGGGATTTATTGGCGGTTGCCAAGCCTGGTTTTCTGTGTTCATTATTATTAGGCCAGCTATGTTTTTGTTGTTGGGCACAGATTGTTGAATAGGGCGCCAGAGGTAAATAAGCATTATGGAAACCCCACTTTCCAATTCCGGAAACCCGCTGCCGAAAACGCTGCAACGGGCACCGCTGGCCCTCAGTGGGCTGGACTTCAAACTGCTCAAAGTGTTCAAGGCCGTGGTCGAGGCAGGTGGCTTCAGTGCCGCGCAAAATGAGCTGAATGTGGGGCTGGCAGCCATCAGTAAACAGATTTCCGACCTGGAAATCCGTATCGGCATGCGCCTTTGCACGCGGGGGCGAGAGGGCTTTCACCTGACGGAAGAAGGGCGTCTGGTGTATCAGGCGTCGATAGACTTATTTGCCTCGGTCGACAATTTTCGCGACCGCCTTAGTTCAGCGCAAAACGAACTTGTCGGTGATCTTGGTGTGGGGGTTATTGATAACACTATCTCTGACGACAATTCGCCGCTAGTTGCCGCGCTTAGACGTATTAACGAACAATCTCCCAAGGTTAGATTTCAACTTCAGGCCACGCAACTTGATGAGGTTGAAAGAGGTGTCGTCGAGGGGCGGTTGGTGGCGGGAATTGTGCCGGTTTATCAAAAGCGCGAAGAGTTCGATTACTACGAGCTATACGAAGAACGCTCGGAGGTTTATTGCGCGCTCGGCCACCCGCTGTTCTCCATGGCGGATGCGGACATGGGTGGTAATGTGCTCAAGGATTACGAGTGCATTAACCATCGCTACGCGATTCATCGCGACAAACTGAAATTTGCCCACTACGACAGCTTTTCCGCCTCGGCAACCCAGGTGGAGGCCGTTGCGCTGCTGATCAAGACGGGTCGTTTCCTGGGGTTCCTGCCCCAGCATTACGCCGCACCGATGGTGGCGCGGGGAGAGTTTCGCGCGGTGCGCCCGGACCTGATCAACATCGTCACGCCGTTCAGTCTGATCTTGCGCCATAACACTGTGCGCAGCCCCTTGGTGAAGGCATTTGCCCAGGCACTGGGCGTGGATTTAAAAGCCCCGGTTTGATTGTTCACCGCGTTGAACACTAACTAACGAACACTGGCGGCCAATGGGGATGATGGGGCCAGGCTTAAGGCTTCAGCACTTGCAGCAACACGAAATTGTTTTTATCGAAACGTCCGCTCAATACTGCTTGTAGAGTTCCCAATGTCGTGCCGTGAAGAGCGCGATAATCGCTGAGATTACTTTCTGCTCACCCGCCGTTTGGCTAGATGTCTACTTCAGCGCCAAGGCCAGGCCTGAGTCCATGGCCTACTATAATTTGGTGTAGGGGGGACCGTCGGAGGTGGCGCTATGCGTATCTTCAAGCAACTCCTGCTCTTGGTCGCGGGGCTTCTGGCAAGCAGCCTCTCCCTGGAGACAATCAGCGGTGGCGGCCTCGGTCAAAATCCTCACCTGGCCGCTCTGGTCAGTGGGCAGCCACAGCAATGCGGGCAATTCCAGCATTTCCACAGGGCCCCGTTTCATATGGAAAACCGGCATTTCGTGCCAATGCACAGCCGGCATTTCATACCAATGCACAACCAGCATTTCGTGCCAATGCACAGCCGGCATTTCATACCAATGCACAGCCAGCATTTCGTGCCAATGCACAACCGGCATTTCGTACCAATGGATAACCGGCACTTCATACCGATCCACCGGATGAACAGCTTCGAGGTGATCAGAGGGCCTGGGGTCAGCGATCAGCCCATCGGTTCCAGGCACGTTCACTTTGTGCGCCAGTTCGATCCGCGGACGGGGCAGTTTCTGATTCGGGAATTTGTCTGGTGAAGCATGCCGCTCCAGAGAACTGAACAGCAACAACTCACACCATCCGTTCCTGGCGCAATACCTCACCCAGGCATGCAACGCCCAGGTCAGGTGCTGGCGCCCATCCGCTGGGCATTGGGCGATAACAAATTTAGACCATTTAGCGCTCAGATTTTGATTACATACGAAGCTGGATCACGGTATAGCTTTCGCAATGGCCAGACAAAAAAATACCCCTCGCAGAGGGGTATTGAAGCAGGAATGTTAATAAGCCCATTAACTATGTATTCCCAAGCGGGGGGAATAACATTTGGCCGGCCTCTCTTTGAATGCAAAGCATCGTTATCATCCACGCCTCACGGCCGCCAGATTCCGACATCCTGCGCATCCACCGCCTTGGGCAACAAGCCGGCGGCAAAAAATGCATCGGCGATTTTCTGTTGTTCACCCAACTCATCGCTTTTCACCGGCTGTACCTGATAGCTGCGATGGCTATTGGCGGCAGCCTTATCGGCGATCAGATCTCGCTGATATTGACCCAGCGCTGTTCCCGTGCCGCCAATCGAATCGCCGTCGCCAGTCGCTCCACTTCCAGGGCTTGCTCGAAATCGGTGCCGGCTTGTCCGTGCCCGGCCAAGGCCATGATCAACTCATGCACTTCCAGCGTCTTCAACTCGTTGTAGCCCAGCTGATGCCCCGGCGCTGGACTGAACGCTGCATATCCGGGCAGGTTCGGCCCGGCCAGTAAACGCTGGAAACCGTCCTGGCCGACACGGCACAGGCGTAACTCATTCAAACGCTCCTGATCGAATGACAGGGTCCCTTGGGTGCCACTGATCTCGAAACTCAGGTGATTCTTGTAGCCGTGCTTGAGCCAACTGCTGCTGAAGGTGCCACGCGCGCCGCTGGCGAAGCGCAGCAACGCATGGGCCTGATCGTCGACGGCAATTGTGCGTTGTTCCTGGCTACCGGCTGTGGCCGGACGCTGGCGGTGCACGGTCTGGGAATCGGCGCATACCGCCTCGACATTGCCGAGCAGATAGCGCGCCATGCCCAGCAAGTGGCTGCCCAGGTCCGCCAGCGCGCCACCGGCATGTTCGGCCTCACAGCGCCACGACCAGGGGGACGCGGGATCGGCCATGAAGTCTTCGCTGAATTCGCCTTGAAAGCTGATGATCTCACCGAGTTTGCCGCTCTGAATCAATTCCCGCGCCAGGCCGATGATCGGGTTGTGCTGGTAGTTGTAGCCGACTCGGGTGACCACGCCCGCATCCTTGGCCGCCAGGTGCATGGCATTGGCCTGTTCAAGGTTCACCGCCAGCGGTTTTTCGCAGTACACCGGTTTGCCAGCGGCAAGCGCGGCCATGGCCATCGGGTAGTGCAGGTGGTTGGGTGTGGTGATGGCGATCAGGTGGACCTTGGGGTCGTCGATCAATTGCTGCCAGTCGCCATAGGCCTGCTCAAAGCCCCAGGCAGTGGCGCATGCCTGGGCACGAACGGGATCGGCGTCGGCCAGGGCGGCGAGGCGAAGCGTGAAGGGCAGTTCGAATGCTGCGCTGACGTTGCGAAAGGCCAGGGCATGGGCACGCCCCATGAAACCCGTGCCGATAAGTCCGATTCCGAGTTCGCGCATGACAGGATCCTTTGGTTTTTGTTTTCAGGAAGCCCGTTTATAGAATAAAAATTCCTTTTCATCAATTATGGAATAAATATTTACATGTGGCCGCTGAGCGCTCGCGTGCAAGCGTGGGAGTTTTTCGCTGCGCGCGGCACGGTAACGCCAGTGTCTGGGTCAGTCTTCGAATCCGACCTGCTCGTGAATCTCATCGACTTTCAGTTCCAGTCGATAAGCCACGGCGATAAACAGCGCCTGACACAGGCACAAGGTCGCACTCAACGAGCGGAAGGCAAACGAACTGCCTTCGTTGACCAGCAGCACGGTGTTGGCGCGCTTGGCCAAAGGCGAAAGGTTACTGTCGGTGATGATCAGGGTTTTCGCCTGATGATGCTGGGCTATGCGCAGGCAGTGCTGGGTTTCCTTGCCGTACGGCGTGAAGCTGATGGCGATCACCAGGTCATTGGCGCGCACGCTGCGCATCTGCTCGCGGTAGCTGCCACCGAGACCCGATACCAGGTGGATGCGCTTGTTGGTGTGTTGCAGGTTGTAGACCAGGTAATCGGCCACCGCGAACGAGCGGCGTACCCCGACCACGTAGATGTTGTCAGCGTTGACCACCAGATCCACGGCCTTGTCGAAGGCCTGGTCATCGAGTTCCAGCCCCAGCCGTTCGATACCCGACAGGGTGGCGTTGATGCATTCGCGCGCCAGGTCGCCGCCGCTGGCCTTCTGTGACTTGTTGGCGATCATGCTGCGAATGCGCTGCTGGTAGTTCTGCACCGGCGTGGTCTTGTGGGTATACGCCTCGCGAAACAGCGCCTGCATTTCGCTGAAGCCGCTGAAGCCGAAACGCTGGGAAAACCGCACGATGGCCGACGGGTGCACTTCGCACTCGCGAGCGATGTCGCTGATGCGGTCGACCATGATCCGGTCGCTCTGCTGGCTCATGTAGCTGGCGATGCGTTTGAGCTGGCGCGGCAGGCTTTCGTATTCATCGGTGATCAGCTGCAGCAGACGCTCGGCATTGATCGGGGGGCTGGTGAGATCGCTGTCGGGCGTGCTCTCGGTCGTAGCCGGCTGATCGGTGCGGGACATGAGGAAATCCTTCTGGCTTGTTCTTATAGGGACGATTTTTCAACTCGTCCCCTGACAATAGGTTGGCTGTGCGCAGTCTACAGGGTAGGCCCGAATAAAATCTTGAGCTTGCAGCAGTGTGAAGCTTGCTGAAACGATGCACTGCTTCTGGAACGCTTGTGCCAAAGCTTATTGGAAAAAATATTCCATGTAAAAAATATTTGGAATAATTATTGATTGTTCGGTCCCGGTCGTTTTAGTCTGCATCCACCAAGAGTGTTCGGTACGGCCATCGCCCCGAACGCAGGCTGATAAAAATAACAGGAGCCAGCATGGGCCAGACTCGTTTTGCCAGTGGGCGTCAATTGGATCTGATTTGCCTGGGGCGCCTAGGCGTCGACCTCTATGCGCAGCAAGTCGGGGCGCGGCTGGAGGATGTAAGCAGCTTTGCCAAGTACCTCGGCGGCTCGTCCGCCAACATCGCCTTCGGCACCGCGCGATTGGGGCTCAAGTCGGCGATGCTGAGCCGGGTAGGGGACGACCATATGGGGCGCTTCCTCGTTGAGTCACTGACCCGTGAAGGTTGCGATGTCAGTGGCATCAAGGTCGATCCGGAGCGCTTGACCGCCATGGTCTTGCTGGGGCTCAAGGACCGCGAAACCTTTCCTTTGGTCTTCTACCGTGAGAATTGCGCCGATATGGCGCTGCGGGCCGAAGACATCAGTGAAGCCTTTATCGCCTCCAGCAAAGCCTTGCTGATCACCGGCACGCATTTCTCCACCGACGGTGTGTACAAGTCGAGCATCCAGGCCCTGGACTATGCACAGAAGCACAACGTCAAACGGGTGCTGGACATCGACTACCGCCCGGTGCTCTGGGGTTTGGCCGGCAAGGCGGACGGTGAGACCCGTTTCGTCGCCGACCAGAACGTCAGCCAGCATGTGCAGAAAATCCTTCCGCGTTTCGACCTGATCGTCGGCACTGAAGAAGAGTTCCTGATGGCCGGTGGTGCCGAGGATTTGCTCACTGCGCTGCGCAATGTCCGACGCCTGAGCGCGGCGACCCTGGTGGTCAAGCTCGGCCCGCAAGGCTGCACGGTGATTCATGGAGAGATCCCGACTCGTCTCGAAGACGGTGCGATTTATCCCGGCGTGCGTGTGGAAGTGCTTAACGTGCTGGGGGCCGGCGATGCCTTCATGTCGGGCTTCCTCAGTGGTTGGCTGGAGGACGCCAGCGATGAGCGCTGCTGCCAGTTGGCCAACGCCTGCGGCGGCCTGGTGGTGTCGCGCCATGCCTGCGCCCCGGCGATGCCGACCCGCGCCGAACTGGATTACCTGTTCAACAGCCCGGTGCCGATTACCCGTCCGGACCAGGACGCGGTGTTGCAGCGCCTGCATCAGGTCAGCGTGCCGCGCAAACAGTGGAAGCAACTGTTCATCTTTGCCTTCGACCATCGCTGGCAACTGGTGGAACTGGCCCACAAGGGCGGCCGCAACCTCAACGCCATCTGCGAACTCAAGCAACTTTTTATCCAGGCCGTGGAGCGGGTCGAAGCCGATTTGCGCGAGCAAGGCATCGACGCCGATGTCGGGCTGCTGGCCGATCAACGTTTTGGCCAGGACTCACTGAATGCTGCCACCGGTCGCGGCTGGTGGGTGGCGCGGCCGGTGGAAGTCCAGGGTTCGCGGCCATTGGCTTTCGAACACGGTCGCTCTATCGGCAGCAACCTGATTGCCTGGCCACAGGAACAGATCATCAAGTGCCTGGTGCAATTTCATCCCGACGACGAGCCTCTGCTGCGTCTGGAACAGGAGGCGCAGATCAAGGGTTTGTATCAGGCGTCCCAGGTCAGCGGTCATGAACTGCTGCTGGAAATCATCCCGCCCAAGGATCACCCCTCGGCCCACCCGGACGTGCTGTATCGCGCCCTCAAACGCCTCTACAACCTGGGCATCTACCCGGCGTGGTGGAAGATCGAAGCGCAAAGCGCCGAGGAGTGGCAGCAACTCGACGAACTGATCCAGGAGCGCGATCCGTACTGCCGAGGGGTGGTGCTGCTGGGCTTGAATGCTCCGGCATCAGCGTTGGCCGAAGGCTTTCAACAGGCCAGCCAGAGTCGGACCTGCCGCGGGTTCGCCGTGGGCCGGACGATTTTCCAGGAGCCGAGCCGTGCGTGGTTGGCCGGAGAAATCGACGATGAGGCGCTGATTCGCCAGGTGCAAGGCACGTTCGTTGAACTGATCGATGCCTGGCGTGCGTCCCGCGCCTGACGAAACACCGCTCCCACAGGGTTCCATGTCGTTCTTACTGATGTGTGTAAAACAATAAAAGGTGCAGCCATGCCCGCTATCCGAATTGGCATCAACCCGATCTCCTGGAGCAACGACGACCTGCCGTCCCTCGGTGGCGAGACGCCATTGAGCACCGCCCTCGGCGAAGGCAAGGAAATCGGTTACGAAGGTTTTGAACTCAACGGCAAATTCCCCAAGGACGCCAAAGGCGTCGGCGATGTGCTGCGGCCCTATGACCTGGCGTTGGTGTCCGGCTGGTATTCCAGCCGTCTGGCGCGGCGTTCCGTGGCCGAGGAAATCGACGCCATCGGCAGCCATGTCGAACTGCTGGCGAAGAACGGCGCCAAGGTGCTGGTCTATGGCGAGGTTGCGGACTCCATCCAGGGCCAGCGCATTCCTCTGGTCGAACGCCCGCGCTTGCACACCGAACAGGCCTGGCAGGAGTACGCCGACAAGCTCACCGAACTGGCGCGTTTCACCCTGTCCCAAGGCGTGCGCCTGGCCTATCACCACCACATGGGTGCCTACGTCGAATCCCCGGCGGACATCGACAAGTTGATGGCGTTGACCGGCAGCGAAGTCGGCCTGCTGTTCGATTCGGGCCATTGCTACATGGGCGGCGGCGAACCCTTGCAGGTGCTGCGCAAACACATCGAACGCATCTGTCACGTGCATTTCAAGGACGTGCGCAAACCGGTGGTGCAGCTGGCGCGCAACAACCTGTGGAGCTTCCCGGACTGCATCATCAACGGCACCTTCACCGTGCCCGGCGATGGTGATATCGATTTCGGCTCATTGCTCGATGTGCTGCTGGCCGCCGATTACCACGGCTGGCTGGTGGTCGAAGCCGAGCAGGACCCGGCGGTGGCGCCAAGTTATGTCTACGCGAAAAAAGGCTACGACACCTTGCGTGCGTTGCTCGACGAGAGGATTGCGTCATGAGCCTGCTGGTCAAAAGCAACGCCCGCGGCCGCACCATGGTCGAGTTGGGCAACGGTGAGCTGGAATACGTCGGCTTCGCCGCCTACCGCTTGAGCCTGGGCGAAACCTTGCCGGTCTCGGCGGGTGATAAAGAACTGTGCCTGGTGCTGCTCAGCGGCCGGGTCAGCATCAAGGGCGAAGCGCCGGGGCAGGGCGCGTTCGACTGGGACAACATTGGCGATCGGCAGTCGGTGTTCGAAGACAAGTCTCCGTTCGCCGCGTACTTGCCGCCCGGCAGTCAAGCCCAGGTGGTCGCCCTGAGTGATGTGCAAATCGCCGTGTGCGCTGCGCCTGGTTCGACCAGCGAAACCCTCGGCCCACGCCTGATCAAACCCGACACGATGAAGCGCAGCGTGCGCGGCAAGGGCGCCAACACCCGTTACGTCTGCGACATCCTGCCGGACACCGAGCCCGCCCATTCACTGCTGGTGGTCGAAGTGCGCACGCCGTCCGGACACTCCTCGAGCTATCCACCGCACAAGCACGACACCGACGACCTGCCGCACCAGAGCTTTCTCGAAGAAACCTATTACCACCAGATCAACCCGCCCCAGGGCTTCGTGTTCCAGCGGGTGTACACCGACGATCGCAGCATCGATCAGGCCATGGCCGTGGAAAACAGCGACCTGGTGGTCGTGCCCAAGGGTTATCACCCGGTCAGTGTGCCGTACGGCTACGAGTCGTATTACCTGAACGTGATGGCCGGCCCGAAACGCGTCTGGCAGTTCCATAACGATCCGCAGCACAGTTGGCTGCTTGATCTGTGAACTGAAAAGCCTGAATTCCAACGTCTGAATTCCCATTTCTGTACGGAGAACAAGAACAATGAGCAACGCCCCGGTAATCGGCCATTACATCGACGGTCAGGTGCAAGACACCGGCAGTGAGCGGTTCAGCAATGTCTTCAACCCGGCCACCGGCAGCGTGCAGGCACGGGTCGGGCTGGCCAGCGAGAACACCGTGGACGAGGCGGTCGCATCGGCCCTCAAGGCCTTTCCAGCCTGGTCCGAGCAATCGTCCCTGCGGCGTTCGCGGGTGATGTTCAAGTTCAAGGAATTGCTCGACCGCCATCACGATGAACTGGCAGAAATCATCAGCCGCGAACACGGCAAGGTGTTTTCCGACGCCAAGGGCGAAGTGACGCGCGGCATCGAAATCGTCGAATACGCCTGCGGTGCGCCGAATCTGTTGAAAACTGAATTCAGCGACAACATCGGCGGCGGCATCGACAACTGGAACCTGCGCCAGCCGCTGGGTGTTTGTGCCGGAGTTACGCCGTTCAACTTCCCGGTGATGGTGCCGCTGTGGATGATCCCGCTGGCGCTGGTTACCGGTAACTGCTTCATCCTCAAGCCGTCCGAACGCGATCCGTCTGCCAGTTTGCTGATGGCCCGTTTGCTCACCGAGGCCGGGTTGCCGGATGGTGTGTTCAACGTGGTCCAGGGTGACAAGGCTGCGGTCGATGCGCTGCTGCAACACCCGGACATCGAAGCGATTTCCTTTGTCGGTTCGACGCCGATTGCCGAGTACATCCATCAGCAAGCCACCTCCCGGGGCAAGCGCGTGCAGGCCCTGGGCGGGGCGAAGAACCACATGATCGTCATGCCCGATGCGGATCTGGATCAAGCGGCGGATGCCTTGATCGGCGCGGCGTACGGCTCGGCCGGTGAGCGCTGCATGGCGATTTCGATTGCCGTGGCGGTGGGCGATGTCGGCGACGGCTTGATTGCCAAGTTGCTACCACGCATCGATCAGCTCAAGGTCGGCAACGGCATGCAGAGCGACAGCGACATGGGGCCGTTGGTGACGGCCGAGCACAAGGCCAAGGTCGAAGGCTTCATTGACCAGGGTGTGGCTCAAGGTGCGCAGCTGATTGTCGATGGTCGTAATTTCAAGGTGCCTGGCGCCGAGAACGGCTTCTTCGTTGGCGCGACGCTGTTCGACAAGGTCACGACCGAGATGAGCATCTACCAACAGGAAATCTTCGGTCCGGTGCTGGGCATCGTGCGTGTGCCGGACTTCGCCAGTGCGGTGGAGCTGATCAACGCCCACGAATTCGGCAACGGAGTGTCCTGCTTCACCAGCGACGGCGGCATTGCCCGAGCCTTCGCCCGCACCATCAAGGTCGGCATGGTCGGCATCAATGTGCCGATTCCGGTGCCAATGGCCTGGCACTCGTTCGGTGGCTGGAAACGCTCGCTGTTCGGCGACCACCATGCCTACGGCGAAGAAGGCATCCGCTTCTACAGCCGCTACAAAAGCGTAATGCAACGTTGGCCCGACAGCATCGCCAAGGGCCCTGAATTCAGTATGCCGACAGCCAAATAATTCACTTGTGCGGAGAACAACAATAATGAGCAAACCCCTGCGTTTCGCCCTGAACCGTATGGTCGCCCCACGTTTGTCCCTGCCTGCGTTCATCGAGTTGGCGGTGACCCTGAAGGCCGACGCCATCGAGATCCGCAACGACCTCAAAGGCGTCGAGATCGAAGACGGCACCGCACCCGAGCGTGTGCGTGAGTTGTGCGCGGCCAAAGGCATCGCCGTGCTGTCGATCAACGCGCTGTATCCGTTTGATGTGTGGAACGACGAGCGCCGGGAGCAGGCCTCGAAACTCGCTGCCTATGCCCGGGACTGCGGCGCCCAAGGGCTGGTCATGTGCCCTTTGAACGATCGTGCCGACCCGCGTACCGAAGCCGAGCGCGCTTCAGGCCTGCGCACGGCGTTGAGTCAGCTGGCACCGATCCTGCGCGATCACGGCATCCTCGGGTTCATCGAACCGCTGGGTTTCGAAGAGTGCTCGCTGCGCCTTAAACGCACAGCGGTGGAGGCGATCAAGGCCATCGGCGGGCTGGATGTGTTCCGGCTGGTGCATGACACCTTCCATCATCATCTGGCCAGCGAACATGAGTTTTTCCCCGAGCTGACCGGGCTGGTACACATCTCCGGGGTCGAGGATGCCGAGGCCCCGCTGGCGACCATTCGCGATGGTCACCGGGTGCTGGTGGGCGAGGGCGACATCCTCGGCAATGCGGCGCAGATCGACACCTTGCTCGCTACCGGCTACAGCGGCTACCTGTCGTTCGAACCGTTCGCCGACAGCGTGCATGGGCTGGCGGATATCGAACGGGCGATTGGCGCGAGCATGGATCACTTGCAGAAATCTCAAGGTTAATGGAGATCCCTTGTGGGAGCGAGCTCGCTCCCACAAGGGTTTCTTCTTGTATTGAAGGATCGGTTATGACCACAACAAGACTGACCATGGCCCAGGCCCTGGTGAAATTCCTCGATAACCAGTACATCGAGGTCGATGGGGTCCAGAGTAAATTCGTCGCCGGGATCTTTACCATCTTCGGCCACGGCAACGTGCTGGGCCTGGGCCAGGCTCTGGAGCAGGACAGCGGCGACCTGGTCGTTCATCAGGGCCGCAATGAGCAAGGCATGGCCCATGCCGCCATCGGGTTCGCCAAGCAGCACCTGCGACGCAAGATCTACGCCTGCACTTCGTCGGTGGGGCCTGGCGCGGCGAACATGCTGACCGCTGCCGCCACGGCGACGGCCAACCGTATTCCCTTGCTGCTGTTGCCCGGCGATGTCTATGCCTGCCGCCAGCCCGACCCGGTGTTGCAACAGATCGAGCAGTTCCACGACCTGAGCATCAGCACCAACGATGCGTTCAAGGCGGTCAGTAAATACTGGGACCGCATCAACCGTCCCGAGCAGTTGATGACGGCAGCGATCCACGCCATGCGGGTGCTCACCGACCCTGCGGAAACCGGCGCCGTGACCCTGGCCTTGCCACAAGACGTGCAGGCCGAGGCCTACGACTATCCCGATTATTTCCTGCAAAAACGCGTGCACCGCATCGAGCGTCGTCCAGCCACCGAAGCCATGCTCGGCGATGCACTGGCGTTGTTCAAAGGCAAGCGCAAACCGCTGATCATTTGTGGCGGCGGGGTTCGTTATTCCGGTGCCAACGCCGCATTGCAGGCGTTTGCCGAGCGCTTTGACATTCCCTTCGCCGAAACCCAGGCCGGCAAGAGCGCGGTGGTGTCCAGCCATCCGCTGAATGTCGGCGGGATCGGCGAAACCGGTTGCCTGGCAGCGAATTTGTTGGCCAAGGACGCTGATCTGATCATTGGCATCGGCACCCGTTACAGCGACTTCACCACCGCGTCGAAGTCCTTGTTTCAGCACCCGCAGGTGCAATTTCTCAACCTCAATATCAGCCCCTGCGACGCCCTGAAACTCGACGGTGTGCAATTGCTGGCGGACGCCAGAACGGGTTTGTCGGCGCTGGCCGAAGCGCTGGGCGATTATCGCTCGAGCTGGGGCGATCAACCCCGTCAGGCCAAGGCGCAACTGGATGAGGAAGTCGATCGCATCTATCAGGTGGAATACCAGGCCAGGGATTTCGTCCCGGAAATCAACGACCACATGGACCCGGCGGTGCTGCGCGAATTCATCGAGCTGACCGGCTCCTGCCTCACCCAGAGCCGCGTGCTCGGGGTACTCAATGAAACCCTCGCGGACGACGCAGTGATCGTCGCCGCCGCCGGCAGCTTGCCTGGCGACTTGCAGCGCAGTTGGCGCAGCAAGGGCGTGAACACCTACCACGTCGAGTACGGCTATTCCTGCATGGGTTACGAGGTCAATGCTGCGTTGGGCGTGAAACTCGCCGAGCCGGATCGTGAGGTCTATGCGCTGGTGGGCGACGGCTCCTACATGATGCTGCACTCGGAGCTGGCGACCTCGATTCAGGAGCGGCGCAAGATCAACGTGGTGCTCCTGGACAACATGACCTTTGGCTGCATCAACAACCTGCAGATGGAACACGGCATGGACAGCTTCGGCACCGAGTTCCGCTTCCGCAACCCGCAAACCGGCAAGCTCGATGGCGGCTTTGTGCCGGTGGATTTCGCCATGAGCGCGGCGGCCTATGGCTGCAAGACTTACAAAGTGAACACCGTTGAAGAGCTGAAGGCTGCCCTGGCGGATGCGCGCTTGCAGACGGTTTCGACGCTGATCGATATCAAGGTTTTGCCCAAGACCATGATTCACAAATACCTGTCGTGGTGGCGGGTCGGTGTGGCGCAGGTTTCCACCAGTGCCCGTACCGATGCGGTGGCCAAGACCCTGAACGAACGACTGGCCAAGGCCCGTCAATACTGATTGCCCCTGAAACCAACAACAAATTTTCACAGGAGAATCTTCATGTCATTGCTCTCTAATTCACTGCGCATTGGCGTCATCGGCACCGGGGCCATCGGCCAGGACCACATCCGTCGTTGCAGCCAGACCTTGCTCAACAGCCAGGTCGTGGCGGTGACCGACATCAATTTGCAGCAAGCGGCCAAGGTCGTTTCCGATCTCAAGCTGACCGCCGAGGTGTATCCCGACGGTCATGCGCTGATCAAGGCGCCGGAAGTCGAGGCGATCCTCGTTACCTCCTGGGGGCCGAGCCACGAAGAGTTCGTGCTGGCAGCGATTGCCGCCGGTAAGCCGGTGTTCTGCGAGAAACCGCTGGCCGTCACTGCCGAAGGCTGCCGCAAGATCGTCGAGGCCGAAGTGGCTCACGGCAAGCGGCTGGTACAGGTCGGTTTCATGCGTCCGTACGACGAGGGGTATCGGGCGCTGAAATCAGTGATCGACAGCGGCCAGATCGGCGAGCCGTTGATGCTGCATTGCGCCCACCGCAACCCGACCGTGGGCGAGAACTACAAGACCGACATGGCGATCACCGACACCCTGATCCATGAACTGGATGTGCTGCGCTGGTTGCTCGATGACGACTACGTGTCGGTGCAGGTGGTGTTCCCGCGCAAGACCAGCAAGGCCCACGCCCATTTGAAAGACCCGCAGATAGTGCTGCTGGAAACCGCCAAGGGCACGCGCATCGATGTGGAAGTGTTCGTCAACTGCCAGTACGGCTACGACATCCAGTGCGAAGTGGTGGGGGAGACCGGCATCGCCAAACTGCCGGAACCGTCGCAGGTGCAGTTGCGCAGTGGTGCGAAGCTGTCCAATGCGATTCTGATGGACTGGAAGGACCGGTTCATCGCCGCGTATGACGTCGAGTTGCAGGCGTTCATCGATGGCGTGCGCGCCGGGCAGGTCGGCGGGCCTTCGGCGTGGGATGGCTTCGCAGCGGCGGTGGCGGCCGATGCGTGCATCGAGGCGCAGAACAGCGGGGCGATTGTCAAAGTCGGCCTGCCAGAGCGCCCACACTTCTACGGCTAACCATGATCCCTGTAGGAGCGAGGCTTGCCCGCGAAGGCGTCAGCGCATTCAACATTGATGTCGGCTGCACATCCGTCTTCGCGGGCAAGCCTCGCTCCTACAGGTGTCGATCTCTGGTTAAGGAGAACAAAAAACATGCGCATCGCACTAGACCCCTACATGTACCGCAACCTGTCCCTGGGCAAGATGGTCGACAAGGTCGCCGAACTCGGCTACGAACACATCGAGCTGTCGCCCCGGGAAGATTTCCTGCCGTTCTACAAAGCCCCACGGGTCGACAAGGCGCGGATCAAGGAATTTCGCAAAGCCCTGAGCGACACCGGGGTCAAACTCTCTTCTTTATTACCGATGTACCACTGGGCCGCTGCCGACGAAGGTTTGCGCGTGGCCGCGGTGCGCAACTGGAAGCGCGCGATCCAGATTGCCGTTGAGATGGACTGCGAACTGGTCAACACCGAGTTCACCGGCCAGTCGGACAACCCGCTGGTGTGCGAGAACCAGTTCATGCGCTCCATGGATGAGCTGATCCCGGAGTTCGAACGCGAAGGCATCAAGCTCGATATCCAGGCGCACCCGTATGATTTCTGCGAGCGCAATAACGAGTCGGTGGACATCATTCGTGGTCTGGACCGTGACTGGATCAACTACCTCTACGCTGCCCCGCACACGTTTTTCTATGACGATGGCGTCGGTGATATCGCCTCGATGCTCAAGTACGCCGGGTCGAAACTGAGTCATCTGATCATCGCCGACACCTACAACCACAAGGCGTCTTCGGGCTTGCGCTACATCGTCAACCCGCCGGGTGTCACCGCCACCGTGCACCAGCATCTGGACATCGGCCAGGGCGAGGTCAATTGGGACGCATTCTTCGGCACCTTGCGCGAGATCAAGTTCGATGGCATTGCCACCGTCTCGGTGTTCGCCTGGGAGGACCGGCCGGACGAGTCCAACCGGATGATGCTCGAGCGCGTGACCCGCGAACTCTGCCAATAACCCCACCCCCCGTAGGAGCGAGGCTTGCCCGCGAAGCTTTTAGCAGCCTCTTCGCGGGCAAGCCTCGCTCCTACGGGGTCGTGTGAATACAGGAATTAATCATGCGCATCGGACTTGTCGGATACGGCCATGGCGGCCGGTTTTTCCATGCTCCACTGATCAGCAGTTTGCCGGGGGCAACCTTCGTCGGTGTGGTTACCCGTTCAACGGAGCGGCGCCAGTTGCTGGCGGCAGAACACCCCGGGGTGCCGGCCTTCGACAGCATAGGCCAACTGGTCGAAATCGGGGTCGATGTGCTGGTGGTGTCCACACCGCTCAAAGGTCGCCCGGCGCTGGTGCTTGACGCCATCGAACACAATGTGGCGGTGGTCAGCGACAAGCCGTTCGCCGCCGACGCGCAACAGGCGCAAACCCTGATCACCATGGCCCAGCGCCAGGGCGTGCAACTGAGCGTCTACCAGAACCGGCGCTGGGACTCGGACTTTCTCACCGTGCGCAAACTCATCGAGTCCGGTGCGCTGGGCCAGGTCACCCGTTTCGAATCGCGGATCGAACGCTATTCGCCACAGTCGGTGAACAACGGCAGTGGCGGTGGTTTCTTGCGGGATCTGGGCAGCCATCTGGTGGATCAGGCGTTGTTGCTGTTCGGTCCGGTGACACGGGTCTACGCCGAGCTGGATTATCTGGAGAAAGACCAGACGTTCGATAACGGCTTCTTTATGTCCCTGACCCATGCCAACGGCGTGATCTCGCATTTGGGCGGCAGTTGTCTGCAAAACACCCCCGGCCCGCGCTTTCGCGTGACCGGAACTCAGGGTTGCTACAGCGTCGATGGTCTCGACGGGCAGGAGGCGTCGGCGCTCGCCGGGCTGACACCGAAATCCGAAGGTGAACGCTGGGGAGTGGAAGAGCATCGCCGCTGGGGCTGGTTCGAACAGGGCGAAGTGCGCGAAAGAGTTCCCTCCGAGCGTGGTTGCTGGAATCAGTTCTATTTACAGCTGCAAGGCGCATTGCAGAGCGGTGGCCCACTGCCTGTGGAGGCCCGTGATGCACTGGCGACCACCCGCGTGCTAGACGCTGCGCGGCTGAGTTTCGAGCGCCATCAGGTGGTGCAATTGAGCGCCTTCGAAAGTCATGGAACAAAATCAGAATAAAATTCTAAAATGAGTTGATATGGAAAATATTTTCCAATAAAGTCATTTCCAGCGAGCTGCCTCGCACCCGGTTCCAACTCTTTTCCCGCTTGTCCGCTTACTGAAATCGTCACGCCTTATCCATAAAACCAACAAGAATGTGGAGAAAGACTTTTCATGAAGACCAAGATCCGTTTCGCCTCACTCGCCTTGTCCCTGATGTTCGCCAGCGGCGCTGCACTCGCTGACATGAAGATCGGCGTCAGCATGTCGCAGTTCGATGACACCTGGCTGACCTACCTGCGCGAATCCATGGACACAAAAGCCAAATCCTATCCCGATGGCGTCAAGCTGCAGTTCGAAGACGCGCGCAGCGACGTGGTCCGGCAGTTGAGCCAGGTAGAAAGCTTCATCAGTCAGAAGGTCGACGCCATTGTGGTTAACCCGGTGGATACCGCCGCGACCAAAAAAATCACCGAATCGGCGGTCAAGGCCGGCATTCCGCTGGTGTACGTCAACCGCCGTCCCGATGACCTGAACCTGCCCAAAGGCGTGGTCACTGTCGCCTCCAACGATCTGGAGGCCGGTCAGATGCAGATGCAATACCTGGCCGACAAAATGGGCGGCAAGGGCGACATCGTGATTCTGCTGGGCGACCTGGCGAACAACTCCACCACCAACCGTACCAAGGGCGTCAAAGAGGTGCTGGCCAAGTACCCGAACATCAAGATCGAGCAAGAGCAAACCGGCATCTGGTTGAGGGACAAGGGCATGACCCTGGTCAACGACTGGCTGACCCAGGGCCGCAAGTTCGACGCGGTCGTCTCCAACAACGACGAGATGGCCATTGGCGCCGCGATGGCCCTGCAACAGGCCGGAGTGGAAAAGGGCAGCATCCTGATCGCCGGTGTCGACGGTACGCCTGACGGTTTGAACGCGGTGAAGAAGGGCTCTCTGGTCGTCTCGGTGTTCCAGGACGCCAAGGGTCAGGCCGACGGTTCGATCGAGACGGCAGTGAAAATGGCCAAAAACGAGCCGGTCGAGCCGGCCGTGTGGGTGCCGTATCGCTTGATCACGCTACAAAACGTTGACCAGTTCAAATAGTCCGTCCGTTCAATAACAACAATAAACACGCAAGGTGGCAACCGCGACCTTGCTGATGGAGTACCTGATCATGTTCGCTTCAGCGACTGCTTCGAGCACCCCATTGATGGGTGTCCAGCCAACTGTAACGCCTGTCGATGAGCCGTACCTGTTGGAGATCGTCAACGTCAGCAAGGGTTTCCCCGGGGTGGTGGCCTTGTCCGACGTGCAGCTGCGGGTACGCCCCGGTTCCGTGCTGGCCCTGATGGGCGAAAACGGCGCGGGCAAATCCACCTTGATGAAAATCATCGCCGGCATCTACCAGCCGGACGCCGGCGAACTGCGCCTGCGGGGCAAGCCGGTGGTCTTCGAAACGCCCCTGGCGGCGCTGCAGGCCGGGATCGCGATGATCCATCAGGAACTCAACCTGATGCCGCACATGAGCATCGCCGAGAACATCTGGATCGGCCGTGAGCAGCTCAACGGTTTCCACATGATCGACCACCGCGAAATGCACCGCTGCACGGCGAAGCTGCTGGAACGCCTGCGCATCAACCTCGACCCCGAAGAGCATGTAGGCAACCTGAGCATCGCCGAACGGCAGATGGTCGAGATCGCCAAGGCGGTGTCTTACGATTCCGACATCCTGATCATGGACGAACCGACATCGGCCATCACCGAGAAGGAAGTCGCCCACCTGTTTTCGATCATTGCCGACCTGAAAAACCAGGGCAAAGGCATCATCTACATCACCCACAAAATGAACGAAGTGTTCGCTATCGCCGATGAAGTGGCGGTGTTCCGCGATGGCGCTTACATAGGCCTGCAGCGGGCCGACAGCATGGACGGCGACAGCCTGATTTCAATGATGGTCGGGCGTGAACTGAGCCAGTTGTTCCCGGTACGCGAGACGCCGATCGGCGATCTGCTGCTGTCGGTGCGCGACCTCAAGCTCGATGGCATTTTCAAGGACGTGTCCTTCGATCTGCATGCCGGCGAGATCCTCGGCATTGCCGGGTTGATGGGCTCGGGGCGGACCAACGTCGCCGAGGCGATCTTTGGCATCACCCCGAGCGACGGTGGCGAGATTCGCCTCGACGGTGAAGTGGTGCGCATTACCGATCCGCACATGGCCATCGAGAAGGGCTTCGCCCTGTTGACCGAGGATCGCAAGCTCAGCGGCCTGTTCCCGTGCCTGTCGGTGCTGGAGAACATGGAAATGGCGGTGCTGCCGCACTACGCCGGCCACGGTTTCATCCAGCAAAAAGCCCTGCGCGCCCTGTGCGAAGACATGTGCAAGAAGTTGCGGGTGAAAACCCCGTCGCTCGAGCAGTGCATCGACACGCTGTCCGGCGGTAATCAGCAGAAGGCCTTGCTGGCGCGCTGGCTGATGACCAACCCACGAATCCTGATTCTCGACGAGCCGACCCGCGGCATCGATGTCGGCGCCAAGGCCGAGATCTACCGGCTTATCTCCTACCTCGCCAGCGAAGGCATGGCGGTGATCATGATTTCCTCGGAGCTGCCGGAAGTGCTCGGCATGAGCGACCGGGTCATGGTCATGCACGAGGGCGACCTGATGGGCACCCTCGATCGCAGCGAAGCGACTCAGGAACGAGTGATGCAACTGGCCTCGGGCATGTCCGTGGTTCACTAATGGATGCCGGCGCTGGCTCGGCCAGCGTCGACGACGCGATAGAAGGGTGAGTGGTTATGAATGCGATACTGGAAAACAAGCCAGCAACGGCACCGGTCAAGAGTCGCCGGCGCTTTCCGACTGAACTGAGCATCTTCCTCGTGCTGATCGGCATCGGCCTGGTGTTCGAGGTGTTCGGCTGGATCGTGCGCGACCAGAGCTTCCTGATGAACTCCCAGCGGCTGGTATTGATGATCCTGCAAGTGTCGATCATCGGCCTGCTGGCGATTGGCGTGACCCAGGTGATCATCACCACTGGTATTGACCTGTCCTCAGGCTCGGTGCTGGCGTTGTCGGCGATGATTGCCGCCAGCCTGGCGCAGACCTCGGATTTCGCACGGGCGGTATTCCCGTCGCTGACTGACTTGCCGGTGTGGATTCCAGTGATTGTCGGGCTCGGCG
The DNA here is from genome assembly GCF_057837725.1 of Pseudomonas sp. GL_091. NCBI lineage: Bacteria > Pseudomonadati > Pseudomonadota > Gammaproteobacteria > Pseudomonadales > Pseudomonadaceae > Pseudomonas > Pseudomonas sp. GL_091. The sequence continues at coordinate 2,452,112 of NZ_CM174451.1, forward strand.
TCGGGCTGCTGGCGGGGGCAATCAACGGCAGCATCATTGCAATTACCGGGATTCCACCGTTCATTGCCACCTTGGGCATGATGGTCTCGGCCCGTGGCCTGGCGCGTTACTACACCGAAGGCCAGCCGGTGAGCATGCTATCGGACTCCTACACGGCCATCGGTCACGGCGCGATGCCGGTGATCATTTTTCTGGTGGTGGCGGTGATCTTCCATATCGCGCTGCGCTACACCAAGTACGGTAAATACACCTACGCCATCGGCGGCAACATGCAGGCGGCGCGTACGTCCGGTATCAACGTCAAACGCCATCTGGTCATCGTCTACAGCATCGCCGGGTTGCTGGCGGGGCTGGCGGGCGTGGTAGCTTCGGCCCGTGCCGCCACCGGCCAGGCCGGGATGGGCATGTCCTATGAACTGGATGCGATTGCCGCAGCGGTCATCGGTGGTACCAGTTTGGCGGGCGGAGTAGGGCGCATCACCGGCACGGTCATCGGTGCACTGATCCTTGGGGTGATGGCCAGCGGATTCACTTTCGTCGGGGTCGATGCCTACATCCAGGACATCATCAAAGGCTTGATTATCGTGGTCGCGGTGGTCATCGACCAGTACCGCAACAAGCGCAAACTCAAGCGCTGAATTTGACTGCAAAAACAGCGAGGGCCATTTCTGGCTCTCGCTTCGCAATACCCCCATCACGCATTCAAATAAACCCATAAACCGCTTGCCATCGATTCCAGGCTATCAACTGGCGGATCCGGCAGCACCGTTGGTGGGATCTCCGTCAGCAATCATCTGTTTGAGGCATTCACGTTCTTCCGCTCCGGGTAGCACTCCAGTCGTAGTCGCCTCCAGCACTGTGATTCCCTCTGCGTTGAGTATTCTGATTTCGGCTTTCGCGTGACCGCGTTCATCGATGTCAGCGATGAGCCAGTGGCAGGTGATCTGTTCTCCCGCATAAACCGGTCGTTTGAACGCGAAACTCATCCCCGTTGCCAGCCAACCGATTTGCCCGCCAATTTCGGTGACGAGGCTGGCTGTCAGAAGGCCGTGGGCGATGGGCTCCTTGAACCTGCGTATCACGGCGTAGCGCGCATCGCAGTGAACCGGATTGTAGTCTCGGGAAATCTGCGCGAATTGACGAATATCGTCATCTGAAAAGCAGCGGACTATCGTGAACCGGTCTCCGACCTGGAGCCCTTCGGCAGCACGTTCTCTTGGGCTCTTCATAACGACTCCCTGGTTAAAAAGTATGTTCGGGGCCAGGAAATGTTCCTGCTTCCACTTCAAGTGCAAAGTCCCTTGCCGCGGTGTGAAGTACCGAGCGAAGGTCGGCGTACTGTTTGACGAATCGCGGCATGCGGCCGGTGCGTAGTCCGGCCATGTCCTGCCAGACCAGAACCTGAGCGTCGCACTGGTTACCCGCGCCAATCCCGACGGTCGGAATTGAAATCGCTTCGGTGATCGCTCGACCTGCATCACCCGGCACCATCTCGATCAAGATAGCGAATGCGCCCGCTGCTTCTAACTCTTTGGCACTGTCTATCAGGCGCTGCGCATCCTCGCCACGGCCCTGGACGCGATAGCCACCCAGTTGATGTTCCATCTGTGGTGTGAAGCCTATGTGCGCCATGACGGGTATGCCTGCGCTGACGAGCTTCTTTATCTGAGGCAGCACCTCGATCCCGCCCTCCAGTTTGACCGCATGCGCACCGGCTTCTTTCATGAAACGAACGGATGTGTGAAAGCATTGTTCCACCGAAGCCTGGTAAGAGCCGAAAGGAAGATCCGCAATCACCAGTGCTCGCCGTGTCGAACGGCTGACCGCGCGAACCAGAGGGATAAGTTCGTCAACGGTGACTGAAAGCGTGGACTCATTGCCGTAGACATTGTTCGAGGCGGAATCGCCCACCAGCAGGACAGGGATTCCGGCTTCTTCGAAAATGGCTGCGCTGTACATGTCGTACGCTGTGAGCATCGCCCATTTTTGACCCTGCACTTTCATCTGTTTCAGATGCGGGATTCGCACGCGTGTCGCCGGTTGGGCGGGAGGGGCGCTGCCATAGGGTGGAGGTTGGTCACTCATTGTGGTTGTCTCGCTGAAAAATGGATTAACCCGACATCTGCTCGGTGAGCAGAACGACCGCGATGATGATCATGGCCGCTCCGGAGAAACGACTGACCCACTGAGCGGCGGCGGGGCGTGCCTGGAGAACGGCCTGTGAGCCAAATCCCACCAGCAGGTAGATAACGCCACAACTGACGGTGTGGACGAGCCCTAGCGCAATCATCTGCATTGGGACAGACCAGGTAGCGGTTGCGTCGGTGAATTGTGGCAATAGCGCCAGGAACAGCAGGAACACTTTCGGGTTCAGCCCGCTGACGCAAAGCCCCTTGAGCGCCCAGCGCTTCCAGGAGCCCGACACCTGGATGTCGTCAGCATGGGGTGTAGAGGGACGGACAAGCATGTTGATACCTAACCAGAACAGATAAGCCGCCCCGGCAACCGTAAGCACCGTCAAGACAATGGGGTGATTGGCGACCAGCGCGCCAACACCGGCGGCAACAATTACGGTTGCAATCAAATGGCCGGACAAAAGCCCGCCCACAGCGGGCAGGACGACCTGGCCCTTCAAACCCGCCGAAATCGCGTACGCCCAATCTGCACCGGGCGTGATGATGAACAGAATCGACACCGCCCAGAAAGCAACAAAAATACTGAAGGTCATGGCGCCAGGCACTCCCGTTGATGACACACCGCTCTCTGCATCGTCCCGCTCCGCGAATCACAGGCCGCCTCATCTTTGGTCAAGGGAGTGCGGCGTTAATGGTGAGAGGAAGAATAATGAAATGTTGTTAGAATTAAATTTCAAAAGTAATCGTTCATGTGCGCTGTAAGGGGAGATTTTTCTATATGGACAGGATTGATCGAAAGATTCTTGCTGAGCTTCAAAAAGATGGTCGCCTTTCGGTCACTGAACTCGCTGAGCGAGTGGGGCTGAGCCTTTCCCCTTGTCATCGGCGAGTACGGGCACTGGAAGAGTCAGGTGTGTTGCTTGGCTACAGGGCACAGCTGGACCCAGGCGCACTCGGCCTGAATTTTTCAGCGATGGTGTTTGCCACGCTTCGTGAGGGAGACAGGCAAGCTGTCGAGGCTTTCGAGACGGCGCTCATCGAGATCCCGCAAGTGGTCGATGCCCAGAGGTTATTCGGGGAGCCGGACTACCTGCTGCACGTCATCACTCAGGATTTGCCAGCCTTCCAGCAGCTATACGATGAGAGCCTTTCGACCTTGCCCAACGTACAACGGTTGACCTCGACCCTCGTTATGAAACGGGTCGTTCAGGATAGGCCGCTTCCTTTGTGAAGGCGTGGCAAGCCCTGCGGTTTGGTCTTTCGATTTCGCACAACGCTGTTCACCCAACGAAAAACGCCGCTGATTCCCGACCGGGACAGCGGCGTCAACGGTTAGCGCCGGGCGCTATTTGTAATGTTTCTCATAGACGGCAACCTGCTCCGGCGTGATCAGTTGGAAAGGCACCCAGACATCCGTCTCGACCGGCTCACCCTTGATCATTTTGATGGCCGCTTGCAGCGCAGTGGCCGCCTGGGCCTTGGGGTCTTGAAAGACCGAGGCCACCAGCATCCCGCGCTTGATCGCCGCCAGGCCGTCGGGCAGGCCGTCGATGCCGACAATCGCAATCTCGCCCTTGGTTTTGCCGGCCTGCTGCAGTGCCATGGCGGCGCCGATGGCCATCTCGTCATTGTTGGCGACGATGGCATCAAAACTCGTGCCGGCCAGCAGCCAGTTGCTGGTCAGGTCCATGCCTTTGTTGCGCTGCCATTCGGCGCTTTGCTGTTCGACAATCTTGATCCCGGGATAGTCCTTGAGCACCTGTTTGACGCCTTCGGTGCGGTCGTGCGTGGAGTTTTGCGCGAGGTCGCCCATGATGATCGCGAGGGTGCCGTTGCCCCCCAGTTTTTCGGCCAGGTAGCGCATTTGCAGTTGCCCGGCCTCAATGTCGTTCGACGCCACGGTGACCACGCCTTTGGGCAAGACGCGTTCGTCCGGGTGGCGGTTGACGTAGACCAGTGGCGTCTGCGCTTCGACGGCGGCGCGGGTCATGTTGGCGGTGGCGGCGGTGTCCACGGGCAAGACGATAACCGCATCGACTTTCTGGTTGAGAAAGCCCTGGACCTGATTGAGCTGGCGAACCACATCGCCTTGGGCGTCCTCGAACTGGATCTGGACGTTGTCCTTTTTGGCAGCTTCCTCCAGACCGCTGCGCACATAGGTCATGAAGTTGTCGTCGACCCTGGCAATGCTGACACCGATGCGATAGCTGGCGGCGGCCCATTGGCTGAAGACGAGTAGCAGCGTGGCAAAAAGTAGTGTGCAGCGACGCATGATGGTTTTCCTTTTGTTGTTATAAGTCGACATTCATCAAGATCAGGGGAGAGGGTTGCTGGCGCGCGTAGAGTCAACGTCCAGGCGCGCCGCAGGCTCCTCAACCCAGCGTGAACGCTTGCCGGAAACGTTCCAGTGCCGCTTCGCTGTCGCCGCTGGCCCAGCCCTCAAGCCCGACGACACCGGTGTATCCCATACCGAACAAGGCTTTGGCAATGGCCGGGTAATGGATTTCGCCGGTGCCCGGTTCCATGCGCCCAGGGACGTCAGCGACCTGGATTTCACCGATGGCGCTGCCGGCGCGCTGGATCAGTTCGATCAGGTTTCCTTCGCCAATCTGCGCATGGTAAAGGTCCAGGTTCATCTTCAGATGAGGGCTGCCCACGGCCTCGATCAGCGCCAGGGTATCGTCGGCGCGAGCGAACGGCGTGCCGGGGTGATCCACCTCGGTATTGAGGTTTTCCAGCAGGAACACCCGGCCGGCGTCTTCGCCCAGGCGAGCGATTTTCTCCAGGGTCTTGCAGGCGCTCAACCACATGCGTCCGGTGGTGTGAGCCACGGGTTTGACTGGCAAGCCTTTATCGCCCAGACCCGTGCCATGCAGGTTAAGGCTCGGGCAGTTCAATTGGGCGGCAACGGCCAGCGATTCCCGTGCGCTGTCGAGCAGGTGCCGGATGTCCTCGGGGTCGGTCAAATTGCCCGAGATGTAGCCGGTCATGGAGGTGAAGTCAGCGCCGGTGGCGACCAGCGCCGGAATGTCTTTGGTCGTCCAGCTCCAGATTTCGGCGCTGAAGCCCAGTGCGTGAATGCGTTTGACCCGTTCGGTGAACGGCAGGTCGAGGAACACCATTTCGGCGCTGATCGCCAGTTTGAACGGAGTGAAACTCATGGACGGCCTCCTTGCACACGCACCGCTTTGCCCTGCTGGAAGGACTCGATACAGGCGCGGGCAATGGCCAGTGCGGCTTTCGCATCTTCGCCGCTCGCCAGTGGTTTTTCGCCGCTGCGCAGGCAGTCGACAAAGTGATTGAGCTCGGCCACGTAGGCATCACGCAACAGGTCGGTGTCCAAACGCTGGGTGTCTGCCTGGATGCCAGTGGCCAGGTAGCGAACCAGGTCAGAGTCATTGACGCTGCCCATGCTCAGCATGCCGGCGCTGCCGAACACTTCGCCCCGAACGTCGTAGCCATACACCGCCTGGAAGTTCGCCTCGGCGGTGGCGATGGCGCCGTTGTCGAAACGGATCGTGACCACAGCTGTGTCGAGCAAACCCTTGTCCTTGAAGTCCGGAGCGATCAGGGCATCGGCCATGACAAACACCTCAACCGCTTCGGCGCCGGGATTGAGGTAGCGCAGGGTATCGAAGTCATGGATCAGGGTTTCGAGGAAAATCACCCACTGCGGCGAGGCGGCGGGATTGTTCAGGGCTGGATCGCGTGTCAGCGAGCGCAGCAGTTGCGGCGTACCGATACGTCCGGCGACCACGTCCAGGTGAGCCGCCCGGAAGCTTTTGGCAAAGCGGCGGTTGAAGCCGACCTGCAGCGTCACTCGCGCATCGGCAGCCGCAGCGATGGCGCGGTCGGCTTCGTCCAGGGTAATGGCCATGGGTTTTTCACAGAACACCCCTTTGCCGGCCCGTGCTGCACTAATCACCAATTCGGCATGGCTGCGGGCCGGGGCGGCGATCAACACGCCGTCGATTTCCGGGTCATCGAGCAATTGCTGTGGATCGGTGTAGACCCGCTGTACACCCAACTCTGCGGCGAGGCGCGCGGCCTGGCCGGGTGTCGGGTCGGCGATGGCGGCCAGGCAGGCACCGGGAATGTTCCGGGCCGCGGTCTGACCGTGGAAGCTGCCCATGCGGCCGGCGCCGATGAGACCCAGGCGGATGACTTTGGATGCACTCATGAAATGACTCCCTTTTATTGTTGTTCAACGACTCGACAGCAGGAATGTCCTCGCTGGTACAAAGCAGGAGGCAAGGGCCATGCCAATATTTAAGTAATTGATATTTAAGGGTTTAATAATAGTGGTTTGAATTAAGTGTTCATTCAGATGACATGTCTATACTGACATGTCGAAAATATGAACATAGGGACGCAGAGTGAATCCACAGCCGATGGCCTTCAGCGCGCAAGACCTCGAATACATCGCCGCAATCGGACCGGCGTCGTTGAACGAAGGACCGATCGCAGAGCTGGAACAGGCCTGGCTGGCGTGTCTGAGGGGGAGTGTCGATCGACCTGCCGGGGTCAGGCAGGTGATTTGGGACTCCTGGTTGCGCAGCGTCAGTGCTGGCCTCAGCCCTGAGGATGGTGCGTACCGATTTGTCGCCCCCGCCGATCTGGCCGCGACGCTGGCAGCCAATCGCGCGTTGATCGCAGCGGCAGCGGAGGTCATGCGCGGATTGCTGGCGTACAACCCCAGAGGTCATATCAATCTGACCGATGCCCAAGGAACGATGCTGTATTCCTGCGGCCTCGATCTCACACCGGTGGGCAGCCAACTGCTGGAGTCGGTGCAGGGCACCAACTGCACGGGGCTGGCGCTTGCCGAAGACCGATTGGTGTATGTGCTGGCCGAGGAAAACTTCGGGGTCGATCTGCGTCGGCGGCGCATGCATTGTGCCGCCGCGCCGATCCGGGATGCCCAGGGCCGGACACTGGCCATGCTGACCCTGACCGCAGAGCCCGGCTGGTTTCATTTCCATACTCTGGGCACCGTCCAGGCCGCAGCCGAAGCGGTTTCGCGGCAGATGGCACTACAGGCCTTGCTGGAAGAACAACAAACCGTGCTTGAAGTGCTGAACGAGGGACTGGTGGTGCTGGATGAGCGCGGCTGCATCAAGGCGCTCAACCGCTATGCCCGGCAATTGTTTCGCGTGGGCCTGGATTTGCTGGGCAGTCCGTTCCAGCGTCTGGGCCGGAGCGAACTGACCAATGAGGTTCTGCTGCGCGGCGGGGAAGGGCAGCAGTCTGAAGGGATAAGAGATCTGGATTGCACCTTTGAATTGCATGATCGCAGCCAGCTGGCGTGCCTGGTGTCCGTGTGCTCACTGGAGCAAGGCGGGCGCATCGTTTCGCTGCGGGAGAACCGACGCATCCGGGAAATTACCCGGCGGATCATCGGCACCCAGGCCAGCTACACCTTCGAAACCATTCAGGGCACTTCGCGAGCCATTCAGGATGCGTTGCACTTGGGACGGATCGCCAGTCGCAGTGACTCGACCACACTGATCCTGGGCGAAAGCGGCACCGGCAAGGAGTTGTTCGCCCAGGCGATTCATAACGGCAGTGACCGCTGCAGTGGTCCGTTTGTGGCGGTCAATTGCGGGGCCATTCCGCGAGATTTGGTGCAGAGCGAACTGTTCGGGCATGTCGAGGGCGCCTTCACCGGATCGGCCCGTGGCGGTTCGGCTGGCAAGTTCGAATTGGCCGATGGCGGGACGATCTTCCTCGACGAAATCGGTGACATGTCTTTTGATGCCCAGGTCAGCCTGCTGCGCGTCTTGCAAGAAGGCGAGGTGACGCGGGTGGGCGCAAAGAAATCCCGGCAGGTGAATGTCCGCATCATCGCCGCCACCCACCGCAACTTGAGTCAGGCGGTGGCCGATGGTGCGTTCCGTGAGGATCTTTACTACCGGCTCAACGTACTGAATCTGACGGTTCCACCACTGAGGATGCGCCGCGAGGATGTGCCCTTGCTGGCGCAACATTTTCTTGGTCGTTGCGCACGCTCGCTGCGCAAATCGGTGCAGGGCATCTCGCCGCAGGCGCTGGATATTCTTTGCGCCTACCACTGGCCAGGCAATGTTCGCGAGCTGGAAAACACCATTGAACGGGCGACCAATCTGGCAGTGACCGAACTGATTCAATCCGAAGATCTACCGCTCGAAATCAAGCAAGGACTGCGGCCTTCGGCGCCGGGAAACGTGCCTGAGCCTCGGGTGGCCATGGACCTCGGCACCCATGAAATGAACGCGATCATCACGGCCCTCAAGGATACCCGCGGCAACATCCGCCTGGCCGCCAAACAGCTGAACGTTTCCCGCGGCGGGCTGTACAACAAGATGAACCGGTTTGGGTTGAGTGCCGATGCGTTCCGCTCGGGACCCGAGCGCTGAGGGGTTAACCAAAAACGCCCTCGCCACAGGTTCAGCATCGGGCGTTCTCTGAGGTGATGATCTGCAATGGAATATGAATTCGATGCCGGACAGGATCGAAGTCTGGTGTGGTTTGCAATTCGATCAGCAAGTCGACCAGCGCTGCCGCCAGCAATCGCGGCTGGGAGTCGATGACCAGGCTGATCAATCCCTGGGCCAGGGCCTGGCGCGACAGCTCGGTCGACTCCTGAAGAATGCTGCACAGCGACGGCTGCTTTGGTAGCTGCGACAGGGCACTGATGATGCCGTCGCCGCCACCGCCGACCACGCACAAACCCCGCAAGTCGTCATGTCGCGCCAGCAGTTCCAGAGTGGCCTCTTCGGTGACGTCACAGTTATCCAGGTTGATCACCGCTTCGAGTAGCTGCAACCCCGGTGCGTGCTCCGTCAGATAACTGCGTAGCCCCTCCACCCGCGCCTGATGGCCGAGAAAACGGTGGCCGCCCAGCAGTACCCCGACGCTGCCTTTGTGGGCACCGCAGGTATGAGCCAGCAGCCAGCCCATGGTGCGTCCGACTACATGATTATCCTGACCGACATAAGGCTCATTTGCCGCCTCGTGGATGTCGGACAGCAGTGCGATCACTGGCACGCCCGCGGCCCTGATCTGAGCGATGGCGGCATTGATCAGTGGGTGAGCGAAGCTGACCACCGCCAGGCCATCGCACTGCACTGCCAGTTGTTCGATCTGGGCAATGATGGCGCTGGGTGAGCGATCGAAGACGTACTCGAACTGGCAGCTGAGGTTGGCGCCGGCCTGACGCTGTGCCGCCTCGGTGATGGCGGCGGCAACGTTGGCATAGAACGCCTGGGCGGTGCCGAGCAACAGGATGCCGAAACGATAGCTGGGGCGCCGTTCGCGGATCCGCTGGCCGATCAGCCTGGCCGCGAAATAACCAACCGCCTCGGCGGCCTGGAACACCTGCTCGGCGGTAGCCGGGTTCACCGCAGCCCTGGCATTGAGCACCCGATCCACGGTGGCGACACTCAAACCGGCACGCTCGGCGACAGTGGCGATGGTTGGGCGTTTAGTGTTGTTCATGGCAAGCCCCCGGGCGCTTTGATAGAAAACTATCAAGCTGCAATGGGCCTGGATGATAGCTTGATAGGGAATGTATTCAAGGGCTTGAGGGTAATCAGTGCGCTCTCTATCTTTTCGTAAGCGATGTGATCCCGCATCGAAGCAAGTGCCTTAAACCATCAAGCTTGCGGAGAACAATAAAATGCCTGAACAACACGCAGCATCTGAAAACTCCGGTAAACCCGTGCCTCGGGATTATCGGTTGACGGGTCCCGAAGCCGCTAAAGCAGCGCAAAAAGGCCTGGTCTCGGCTAACTGGTATCAATCACCCATTCCCCGTAAACGCATGAAGGAACTGATGCAGCGCCGCGATGGCCCGGCCTTGCGCGATACCGCGATCTGGCTGCTGGCGATGGTCGTCACCGGGTTCGGTGGTTACTGGTTCTGGGGCTCCTGGGCGTGCATTCCGTTCTTCTTCGCCTATGGGCTGCTCTACGGCACGGCGTCCAATGCCCGTTGGCACGAAACCGGTCACGGAACGGCATTCAAAACCCGCTGGATGAATGATGCGGTCTACCAGTTGTCGAGCTTCATGTTCATGTTCGAACCCCATGTCTGGCGCTGGAGCCACGCCCGGCACCACACCGACACCATCATCGTCGGGCGGGACCCGGAGATCGTCGAGCCGCGCCCGCCGAGCCTGATCATGATGGTGCTGAGCCTGTTCAGGATGCCTTATGCAATCAAGACGATGTGGTCGGTCTGCCGGCATGCGACCGGGCGAATGGCTGAAGAAGAGCAGACCTTCATCCCCGAGTCCGAGTGGCCCAAGGTCTTTACGGCGGCGCGCATCTGGCTGGTGATTTATGGGCTGACTCTGGCGGCTGCAGTGTATCTGCAGAGCTGGTTGCCGCTGATGTTTATCGGTTTGCCGACCCTGTACGGCGGCTGGCTGTCCTACCTGTTCGGCCTGACGCAGCATGTCGGCCTGGCCGAGGATGTGCTCGATCATCGCAGCAACTGCCGGACCATTTACATGAACCCACTGCTGCGCTTTCTGTACCTCGACATGAATTATCACCTCGAACATCACATGTATCCGATGGTGCCGTTTCACGCGCTGGCGCAGCTTCACGAAGAGATCCGCCACGACTGCCCGCCGCCGTACACCAGCCTTTTCGAGGCCTTGCGGGAAATCCTCCCGACTATCTGGAAGCAGCGCAAAGACCCGACCCATTATGTCCGTCGGCCTTTGCCACAACGCGTAGCGCCGGCCGCCACCGCTCAGGTAGAGCCTGAAGCAACGCCGGCCTGACACCTTCCTGGCTGTACCACTACAAGAGAAAACGCCATGACCGATCAATGGATTGATGTCTGTGCCGTGGGCGAAATAAATGAAGAAGATGTCATTCGTTTCGACCATGGCCCGCACACCTATGCCGTCTACCGCTCCGCAGACGACGAGTTCTTCGCCACCGCGGGTCTGTGCACCCACGAGTCCATCCACCTCGCCGATGGCCTGGTGATGGAGCATGTCATCGAGTGCCCCAAGCACAACGGACGTTTCGACTACCGCTCCGGCAAAGCCCTGGGTGCGCCGGTGTGCGTCAACCTCAAGACCTATCCGGTCCGGGTCGAGGCGGGGCGTGTCTTGCTCGCCATTTCGGTTTAACTGCTCGGAGTCTGTGCCATGAATCCTGCCAATGCTCCACTGGTCATCGTTGGCGCCGGGCATGCCGGTGGCCGCGCGGCCCTGACCCTGCGGGCCGAAGGTTATCGCGGTCGCCTGATCCTGATCGGCGACGAATTCCACCCGCCCTACGAACGTCCGCCACTGTCCAAAGGGCTGTTACAGGGCACGGTTGAACTGGCGGGTTGCAGTTTGTGCGATAGCGCTCAACTCGCTGCACTGGACATCGAACACCTGGCCGCTAACCCGGTGAAAAACCTCGATCCGCAGCAGCATCGATTGCAGTTGGCCGACGGCAGTTGGTTGCATTACGCCCGACTGTTGCTCGCGACCGGGGGCAGGGCGCGGCTGTTGCCCTCGGTGCCCGGGCATTTGCCCAACGTACTTTATCTGCGAACCCATGACGAGGCGGTCGCACTGCGCGATTCGCTGCGGCCAGGCGCCCGATTGGTGATCATCGGCGGTGGCTTTATCGGCCTCGAAGTCGCCGTCACCGCCCGTGCCCTGGGTTGCACAGTGACCTTGCTCGAAGCCGGGCCGCGCCTGGCGGGCCGCGTCCTGCCGGAGCGATTGTCCAGTGTCCTGCTGGAATTGCATCGCCGTCAGGGCGTGGACGTCCGGCTGAACGTGGCGATTGAAACGGTGCAAGGCTCCACCCGCGCTGAAACGGTGCAATTGGTCGACGGCCAGTTGTTGCCCTGCGACCTGGTCGTGGTGGGCATCGGCATGCAACCCAACACCGAGTTGGCCATGGCTGCCGGGTTGGAGGTTGGTCAGGGCATTCGCGTCGATGCGCAGCTGCGCACCAGTGCGCCGGATATCTTTGCGGCAGGCGACGTTTGTGAGTTTCGTCTGCACCCGCAAGGGGTTTTCCAGCGTCAGGAAACCTGGCGCAACGCCGAAACCCAGGGCCGTCACGCCGCTCTGAACCTGCTGGGGGGCGAGCAGCCCTTCGACGTCATTCCCGGCTTTTGGTCCGATCAATACGACTGGGGGCTGCAAACCGTGGGCGTCATCGCCAACACTGAACCGACGGCGAGCCGGACAACCCCGGGGGGTGGTTTCCTGTTGTTCTACCTCGATGCCGAACAACGTCTGCTGGGGGCTTGCGGCTGGGGCCAGGGCAATAGCGTCGCCAAGGACATCAAGTTATGCGAACGGCTGATCGCCAACCATAACCCCCTCTCGGTGGTCGCTTTAGCCGATGCCGATGTATCGCTCAAACAATTGTCGAGGAACTGACATGCGCGAATTCCTGGTGTTTCAGTCCTTGTGGGCCATGCAAGATCACCGTGGCCAATGCGACCTTTCCATTGAAGCGCTACTGGAGAAAATCGCCGCCGCCGGTTTCGACGGCATCACCGACCATTTCTGGAAGGCGCCACAGGCTGCACGCCTGAGCGCCGCCGCCAAGGCGCAAGGCCTGCAAATCGAAGGTCAACTGTTCCCCCGGACCGTGGATGATCTGGCGGCCGCGCTCGATGTCGTTTCCCGCTACGGCTGCCACCACCTCACGTTGCAGGCCGACGTCCGGCCGCGCACGCTGGCGCAAGCCATCGAACTGATCGAAGGCTGGCAGCGTCTGGCCGAGCAGGTGGACTTTCCGATCCTGCTGGAAACCCACCGTTATCGCCTCACCAGCGACCTGTTGTTCACCCTCGACATTCTCGCGCAAATGCCTGACCTCAAACTGTTGGCCGACTTGTCCCACTACGTTGTGGGCCGGGAATTACCTGAGTCGGCCACGGCTGAAGACGACGAACAGATCCTCACCATCCTGCGCCACAGTTGGGGCTTTCACGGTCGGGTTGCCAACGGCGAACAGGTCCAGGTGGCCTTGAGCTTCGCCCAACATCGGCCCTGGCTGGACCGATTCCTGGGCTGGTGGCGCTACGGGATCGAGGATTGGCTGGCCCGCCCGAACACACCCGCCAGCCTGTCCTTCACCTGCGAACTCGGCCCGCCACCCTATGCGATCACGGGGGCTGATGGGCGTGACATCACGGATCGCTGGGAGGAGGCGTTGATCTTGAAGGCGCTGATCCGTGGGGTTTGGAGCGACTGCCGGATGCGATTGGCTTAGCGCAACGAGCGATAGGCAATGGGGTCGATGTAAGCCGACTGCAGGTCCCGTTCCGGGATCTCCCAGATGATTTGCCTTGGCGGCGTTTCTTTGAAGGCCGGGTTGTTGAGGTAGCTGTTTGCAGCGCCAGAGAACGCTCCGCCGTCTTTGGCGAAGTTACCTACGGGGGCGCCCAGTGCCTGCTGCAGAAACCCTGCGAAGTTGGCGTTGCGTGAGAATGAAGTGCACGATGAGTGCGGTGTCGGGGAGGTCGGCATCGCCAAAGAGGTCTGCCTCGGCGTCAGGGCTGGCGGCTGACGCAACGGGAAGTTCGTCGGTGCTGGTCTGGGCGACCATTTCGGCTGCGGGTTGCCATTTGAGCGGCAGCCAGTCGATGCCCGCCAGATGGACCAGATCGCCAGGTCGCACCGCGAGCGGGGCATGACTTTCGTTGAACGACCTGCGTGGCGTTGCACTGATGCCCAGGCTCTTCAGTCGCTGCGCGATAGCCTCGGCCGCGGCCTTCGCGCCGGATTCGCTCCAGTGCGTATCGGTGCGCAACCAGGCACTGGCCCCCAGTGGCGTCAGCGCACCGGTGAGGTCCAGATTCGACACGCCACCCGCATCCAGCTTCGAGGTCCAGGCCTGGATGCGCCCTTCGTGAGCGGCTGGGCGGTGCAGTGCGCAAAGCTGCCCGGAAGCGATGCGGCTCTTGTCGGGAACGATGACCACCAGCAGGCTGATGTCACGCTGGGAAAGTTGCTGCTGTAGATCGATCACTGCCTGGACCTTGGCATCGGCATTACGCTGCGCTTGGTGATTGATCTTGAGTTCATCGGCCAAAAACAGCCAGTCAGGACAACCCGGGCGAACCCTCGACCCCGTGTCGCTAAGGAGCAGCCAACTGGCACCGCGCTCCAGCTCGGCGAGCGTGGTGGGAAAGTGAGCGTTCGACAGTTCCTTGGCGATCCGATGGGTGATATCGCCGTCAAGAATCTGCGTGGTCAGCATTTTATCGGGAAGCAGCGAGATCTGCCCTGAAACGATCAGACGGCCAGAGGACAGCAGCCCGACGACCAGGAATATCAGCAGCGCCACGCCTGCCAACCGACTGCTGCGTGTCGCCAGATCATCTGGCTGAGTGGGGGGCGGGGTGTGCTTTGGGATCGTCATCAGAATTGGAAGTACAGGAAGGGGACGGTTTCGCGACTGGCGATCAGTGCGAACGACAGCATGAAACCGGCGATGGGCCAAAGGGCGGCGGCGTAGAGCAAAAGGCCGCCCAGTCGTTTCTCACAGTAAGGGCGCAGCAGCGGTGCGACGACACCGAACACACCCAGCAATCCCGCAATGCCGTGCACCGGGCGCAGGGTCGTGGACAGTTCGTCACCGAGGGCGATGCCCTGCAGGCCGAACTGTCCGGCATACAGGCTCAGCGCGCTATGTAAGTCGGGGGCGCGGAACAGTGTCCAGGCCAGGCACACAAACAGCAGAGTCAGGCCATGGGACAGCACCGGCGGTACAGCGGGCAGGGTGGAGCGGTTCCAGGCACGATCAACGCATAACGCGAGGCCATGGGCGCAACCCCACAGCAGATAGTTCCAGCTATCGCCACCGTGCCAGAGGCCGGCAATGGCCATGGTCAGGAACAGGTTGCGGTAGGTTTTCCAGGTGCCGTTGCGATTGCCGCCCAGCGAAATATACAGATAGTCGCGTAACCAGCTGGACAGCGACAGATGCCAGCGGCGCCAGAAGTCCTGGATGCTGTTGGCAAGATACGGACGGTCGAAGTTCTCGGGAAAGTGGAAGCCCAGCATCAGGCCCAGACCAATGGCCATGGCGCTGTAGCCGGCGAAGTCGAAGAACAGTTGCAAGGAATAGGCAAGGCAGCCGATCCAGGCGTCAGAGAAGCTGGGGTTCTGTACATTGAACGCAACATCGACCACCGGCGACAGGGTGTCGGCCACCAGGACCTTCATGCACATCCCGACCATGAATCGGCGTGCGCCCAGCGAGAAATTCTGTCGGTTGAAGTAACGCTGATTCAGCTCGCGCCGAACCCAGTCATAGCGAATGATGGGGCCGGCGACCGAATGGCCGAACATCGAAATATAGGTGGCGTAGTTAATGAAGCTGCGTTCAACCGGCACGGTACGGCGATGCACATCCACCAGATAGGAAATCGCCTGCAAGACGATAAACGACAGCCCGGCCGGCATGACGACCCGCTGCCAGTCCAGGGGCATGGCGCCGTACCCGGTGACGGCATCGATCAAGGTGCCGGCAACGATGTTGGCGTACTTGTACCAGCACAGCACCGAGGTGTTGAACACGATCAGCGTCGCGAGTAGCCGCACGCGGCCCTTGCCTTCTTCCCGCAGGGCGTCAATCAGCAAGCCGCCGACCCACGCCGTGATCGTCAGCACCACATGCACCGCGAGGAACCGTGGGCTCAGCCAGCCATAGAACAGCCAGCTGCCGATCAGTAGCGTGACGTTGCGCCAGGCCGCCGGGCACAGTGCATAGGCACACAGGAACAGCGGCAGGAACAACGTCAGAAACTCGAGAGAGGCAAAAGCCATGGTGGTGGCGCGATCCGATCAGTGAGCCAGGACGTCAGTCGCGAGCAGCAGGTATGGGCCGTTTGCGCCAGGTAGCAGCACAACGCTGTAGCGTTCGCCGGCCTTGAGCCGGCCCAGGTCAAGCGGCGCACCGACGTTGGTTTGGGCGCAGACCAATTGCACCGACAGGCTGACCGGGTTGATCGCTCGGCGTTGTACGCTGCCGTCGGCCACCTCCTTGAACAGGTCGGCGTTCTTCCCCGCAGCGCGCAAACCGGCCTGGGTGCACGCTGGATCGGCGCTGATAAACGCCAGCGAGGCACTCAGGCTATTGAAGTCGTCGGGTTGCTCACGGATGACGACCTGGCGGATACCTTGAGCGCTGTCTGGCAAAGCGATCACGCTGGCGAATTCGCCGGCTGCCACCTGGATGTCCAGCGGCTGGCTTTTGCCGTTGAGTTCCAGGGTGCCCTTGATCGGCTGGTTGGCGGGCACGGGCAGGTAGTCGGACACGGCATTCGGTCCTTCCAGTTTGAGGCTTGTCCGAGAGCCTTCGGCCAGCAGCTGCAAGGGTCGGTCGGCAGCGTTGATAACACGCAGGAAGGCAGAGTCCTGATCCGGGCCCGTCGGGTACAGGGCAATGTCGGCGGCTTGGGCGTGCAGGCTCAGCATCAAGGGCGCGAACAGCGCCCAGCCACATGCGGATCGGGTCATTTGCCGGCTCCTGTACTGCTGACGGTGTCGGCGGGTTCCATTTGAAAATCGGGCATAGCGACTCCTCCCCCGTCGTTCACCTGCAGGCTCAATATTAATTTTGTTCGGGGTCGTGTTCGGGACACATGGCGCTGCGCTGGGTAAAGTCATGACCGCTTGCCTGGCCAGGTGTGTTTCACCTGGGCATCCACCCAAAGCGATGCCCTGACGCCTCCATTGCATGCGCCGCCCTCCGTGACTGGATGCGACAGGCGGAGACTCCAGGTTTTGGTGTTCAGCTATGCTTTCAGCACTTTGTTCAAGAAATGGATTTCACCATGAGCAGCGTAAGAAAGCCGACACAGCGAGAAATCTCCGATGCCTTGGAACTTAGCGAAAGCGAGGTCGCGCTGTACGTTGCAGACGTAGAGGAAAAGGCCGATGGGTCGGGGCACTGGATTTTTTTCAGTTTGTTAACGCCTAACGACGTACTGTTCTGGCTCAGGGTCGGTAACAACCTGAGACTTGAAACAGATGCCATAAACCTCCTCTGGACAAAACAATCACCGAGTATCGCTCGGTAGGTCTCCGGGATCGCGCTTTAACTCCGCCAGGCTCTTGTCCTTAAATGCTCGCGACAACTTTTTGCTTGTCTCATAAGGTGTCGTGACATTCCCTTGCATCCATGCCGCTGTATCGTAGTCTGAATTGATCAGGTTGATCAGCAGCCGTTGGTGAATGTCCTGCTGGTTGTTGATGCCATGTTCTTTCATCACCCGCTGAGGTCCGGTTTGAACATGCTGGCAACTTCAAGCGTGAATTTTTCGATGCCCGGCGCGGCGTTTTTTGGCTGCTTCCTTCTATCGCTTCCTGCGCTATCAGATGGCTTGCTCCGTCAGCTCCTGCTGTTTTGCAGCCCAAGCGGAGTAACTTGCGAGGGACTGGCGCGGGCCCAAGGAATTGGCGCTATCACCGGCGGCGATCAAGGACTGATCGCCTTGATCGCGAGCCATTGCTTCGTGAAAGAGGTCTCAGCCATGAATCAGAGACTTAAAGCTCATTCAGAGTTTATTATTTGGATAAGGCAGTAACCACGACTTCTTACTGAACGGAGGAGGTTGTCGCCTTTAGTGATCTTCTTGAATTTCGCTTGCAGTCTACTGAGGCACATGGGCAATCCTTTGTAATTATAAGGGTCTTTATTTAACTTCATAAGGATTTCCTCGTTGCTGATAACGCGCTCCTCGCTGCTTGTTAATAAGTCAAGCACTGCGCATTCCATGCGAGTTAAATTGATAATCGTTAGATTGTTAGAAAGCAGGCGTTGGGGTTTGTTGAACACCCAGGTTTGTAACTTTGGCATATTGATGCGATCAGATACACGCGTAGAACCGCGCTGGTCGATCCAGGCAGCAACCTCATCGATAGTATGTTCGAGGGCAATAAAGTCTTCGTCGGAAGGATTGAGCGGGGCGGGGGTAAGATCGTTTGGCATCGCGCTTTCTCCATGCACAAGAAAAGCGTAGCACCAAGAAGTGCGCCCACTGTAAGTAGTGCGCGAAAAAAAACCGCAAGGGCGGACTTAAAGGGGTCGAGGACCACTGAAGGATGCCAGTGATTGCCGAGCAAGGTCTTCAGCATTCGGTGAGTCACTGCTGCCGCCAACTCTGCCGACTGGCGTACAAACAAGTGGCTGACCGTCACCAGTTCAGGCCGTAGCACTGCCACGTCGCCGCTTTCCTGCTTGGAAAAGTCCAGAGTGAAACTCTCGAAACTCTCGAAGCTTTCAAGAAGTATGAAAAAGAAGATGGGGAGCCAGGGGGGGGCACTCCGCCCCGACCCCTTTTTATTTTGAGTGTTCGGCTGGCATCCTTGGCAGTCAGCGACTCGAGATCTTTGAAAAAATACCGCGTCGCGTTGAATCAGTCTCGCTGATCAGGACGGCTACTCCAGTAGCATTAGTTGGCCAACATCACCCGCTTGAATTTTGCTTTCGAAAGCTGCGACCCGTAATTTCTAAGTGGAGTTTCCACAAATTGGTAGGAAAACTCTGCAGTCACTCCAGTTAGTGCTAGCGCTATGAGGACGGCAAATATTTTATCGGTTTCAAGTGTGAGATCCGTATACCCTGACTGAAGGCATATTTCTCTTACAATTGCAAATATGGGGTTGTGAACAAGATAAATGGAGTAAGAGCGCGATCCGATGTAAATGGCGATCTTTCGGAGGCGGCCATGTGAGCCCGTAAGGTTTAGATTTCCCGAACACAGAAGCACAACCAGGCTTGAAGTGATCGCGACAAGTCCCATGTAGTAGGGGGTCCAGCCGATTTTTGCTGTGATGATGGGTAGGGGGATGCAGATCAATAATGCAAGTTGTAATGTTTTTTTCTTGTTGGCAGAGAAAATACTTGATATCCGCTGTGGGTAGTAATGCCAGGCCAACGCGATTAGGGTGCCGTAAAGCAATGCGTCACTTCGAATAAACCAAAGCAATGTACCCCACGGACGTATCTGCGTGGAATGGTAAATTGCCACTGCAAGAAAAGGGATGATCAATAATTTGCGATTAGGGACGAAGAACAGAATGATGGGGAGAATTACATAGAACTGTTCTTCTAGCGACAAGCTCCAGTAGTGCCATAGTGGAGTTACGCTGTTTGAGTTTTTAGTGTACCAGATGTATATATTTTGGATATTCAACATGCCGAATGTCCAGGAATTTACCATGTTCTCTTGTGAGCCAAATGTCCTGGAGACGTCAAAGGTAAATGAAATTGCCAGCGTTATGGTCGACCAGAAGATCGCTGCGGGCCACAATCGAAACAACCGCCTTGTCCAAAAAGATCCGGCAAAACGCAGGAACTGATCTTGCTGGTTCAATGCTTTTATCAATGATGTCGTTATAAGGAATCCGGAAATGCAGAAGAATAAATCTACCCCTCCACCCAGCCAGAAATAGGTAGTCCATTTAAACCAATCCGGATTTAAAAGACCGAGATGGGCAACGAAAGTAATAGCGATGGCATAGGCACGCAACACCTCGATGTCCAGATTCTTTGTTTCGCTAACGGAGGGTGTCATGCGTTACCTGCGAATCAAGAAAGTTTTATTTTTTTCGGCGCGCGATTCTATAAGCTAAGTCATGCGCTGTCGATAAGTCGGTGGCCAGTCGTTTTTCTTCAGGACGATCCACATTCGAAGCGATGCAGACATGAGCATCACACCGCAGCAATTGCTGCAAATCTTCCCCCGTGGCCGGCGCCTGATCCGGTTTTTTGCGCCCACTCTAAACCCGCCTGTTCCCGATTTCAGCATGTTGTCGCCAGGCGCGTAGTCGTGCATGCACCGTGACATCAAGGAGTACGCAGTGCTACGGGGGCGACTCCCCCCAAGAAATATTACTTTTTCGTCGATTTACTGCTGGAAGGAATATGCAGGTAAGACATCACACTCTCGGTCAGCTCTGTCGCCAGCTTGACGGCTTCTTTATTGCGAGCCATCACACCCGCCACCAATCCTTCGATCAATGCGAGCACGGCGATGTTGGAGCTGGTCAATACTGGATGGTCGGCTGGGGCAAATAGCACGTGTTCGGCAATGCTGGTGAGCGGCGATGCGGGTGAGTCGGTGATTGCCAGCACCGAGGCGCCGCGCTCATTGGCAAAACGTGCGAGTTGCAGGGTGTCGAGGGAATAGCGCGGCAGGGAGATCGCCAGCAATACATCCTGATCGGTGATTGCGGCCAGACGGTAAGCGGCGTTTTCGTTGCCGCCTTCCATGCTGATGGCGGTGGCGTCCGCACAGAAGGGCATCAGGGTCGAGGCGGCCAGACCGGCGAAGTAGACGCTGTTGCCAAAGCCGAGGATGTAGATTTTACGCGCTTCGGTCAGGTGGGTGACGAACGCTTCAAAGGCATCTTCATGGTTGTTGGTCGCCGCCGTGGCGAGGTTGCTGCTGGCGCTCTGGATTTGCTCATGCAGGCCAAATGCGCCGCCCGGCCGATGTGCCAGTTCATTACGAAGCTTGTCGACCGGCGACACCATCTGCTGCAACGTTGCGACCAGCTCGGCCTTCATGCCGCTGTAACCACCGAGGTTCAGCGCTTTGGCCAGACGGTTGACGGCGGCGGGTGAGGTCAATGTTTCGTGAGCCATCTCCTCGATGGTCAGCGTCGCGGCTTTGAGCGGGTGACGCAGGATAAAGTCCGCCACCTTGCGCAGTGACGGCGGCAGTTCGGAAACGATTTCCGTCAGTTTGCGCATGACCGGCGCGGCATAGACAGTGGTGTCTTTCGATGGGGTTGGCATATCCGGCTCAACATTTCCTGAAGGTGAGAGAAGGGCTGTGCCTGATGCCCTGACAAGGTTGGCTGGAGTGTATCCGAAGCCAACCTTGTCAGGGCAACGCCGAGCAGTGGATTGGCGGGCGGCGCTCTTACTTCAAACTCCCGGCCAGAAACTGCTGGAGGCGTTCGGACCGCGGGTTGACCAACACTTCACGCGGATTGCCGCGCTCTTCGACCAGCCCCTTGTGCAGAAACACCAGTTGATTGGAAACCTCGCGGGCAAAGCCCATTTCGTGAGTCACCACCACCATGGTGCGACCTTCGAGTGCGAGATCCTGCATGACTTTAAGTACTTCGCCGACCAGCTCGGGGTCGAGTGCCGAAGTCGGTTCATCGAACAGCATCACTTCAGGTTCCATGGCCAGTGCACGGGCAATCGCCACGCGCTGCTGCTCACCACCGGACATATGCGCCGGCCAGGCGTCCATGCGATGCGCCACGCCGACTTTGTTCAGGTAGTGCTCGGCTTTTTCCCGGGCTTCTTTCTTGTTTATGCCCAGCACATGCACCGGAGCTTCCATGACGTTTTCAAGGGCGCTCATGTGCGACCAGAGGTTGAAGTGCTGAAACACCATCGATAGCCGCGAACGCATGCGCTGCAGCTGCCTGGGTTCGGCAGCCTTGAGCCCGCCGAGTTTATTGGTCACCAGTTTGAGCTGTTCGCCATTGAGTACGATGTTGCCAGCGTTGGGCTGCTCCAGCAGGTTGATGCAACGCAGGAAGGTGCTTTTACCAGAACCACTGGAGCCGATAATACTGATGACGTCACCGGCTTTCGCTTCCAGGGACACACCCTTGAGCACTTCGTGGGCGCCGTAGCTTTTGTGAAGATCCTGAATTTCAAGTTTGTACATGGTTTCAACTCTCTGGAGTCAGTCGCTGAGCAAGCGGCCTTGGCGAATGGCGGTACTGCCGGCCACTTTGGCCAGCCATAAACCGGGCTGGGCAAAGCGCAGACGTTCACGGGCATAAAGGATGCCGTCAGTGCTGGCGTGCACCACGCTGTGCTGATCGGTCAGCGGATCAATCACTTCGAAGAGTGGATCGCCGACCTTGACGTGGGCACCCAACGGTTGCAGATAACTGACCACCCCCGGGTGCGGCGCATAGGCATACTGCGCGCCGGCGAACGGTGTCGCTTCACAACGGCTCGGTGGCGCGGCAGGCCAGTCTCCGTTGATCAGGCCTTGCTCGGCGAGATAGCCGAGAATGGCTTGTGCACTGTCGACGCATTGCTCGCGCTCGGTGTCGGCCATGCCGCGCAATTCAATCGTGGTGGCCACGCACGCCAGCGGAATACTGGCTTGCGCAAAGCGCTCGGCCAGGTGCAGCCAGGGGATTGCGCAGGCTTCATCGAAGGCGTTGCCTCCCGCGGCCTCGGCCAGCAGGGCCACGCCAGCGCCGAGGCGGGCGGCCAATGAGCGCAAGCGTGGCCAGTTTTGCGGCATGGCATACAGCAGCATGATTGACTCGAAGTCGCAGTGCAGGTCCAGCACTACATCGGCATCACAGGCATGCTGCATCAACAGACGCCGCAAGCCATCGAGTTCCGATGTCGGTGTCGGCATGTTTGTGAGGGCATCGATCATGGCGCGGCGGATCAGTGCGATGTTGGCGTTGGCATCGTCGCCCAGTTGACCTTCCAGTTGCTGCGCCACAGCCTCGGCGAGCTCCGGGAAGTCGCGATTGAAGTTCTTCCCGCTGGAGAATTCAAAGCGCCCCTGATGGGTGGCTTGGAACATCTGGGCGATACCAATCGGATTGGCCATCGGCACCAGCTCGATCACTCCGCTCAGGCGACCTTGTTCTTCCAGTTCTTGCAGACGGCGCTTGAGTTCGACAGCGACGCGCATCCCCGGCAGCTCATCGGCATGCAGGGATGCCTGGATGTAGGCCTTGCGCGTCCCGCTGCCAAAACGAAACAGCGACAACTTTCGTTCTGTGCCCGATGCACTCCACGGCAAAAGGTATTGAATGTGCTTCATAAAGCTCCTTAGTGCTTGCGCGGTGCCAGATAGGCCAGCCAGCGGCGCTCGGCCAGCTTGAACAGACGAACCAGGATGAAGGTCAGGGCCAGGTAGATGAGGCCGGCAGTGATGAACGCCTCGAACGGCAGATAGAAACGCGAACTGACGGTTCGCGCGGCTCCGGTGATATCCACCAGCGTGACGATGGACGCCAGGCTGGTGGTCTGCAGCATCATCAGCACTTCGTTGCTGTACTGCGGCAGCGCCCGGCGCAAGGCCGACGGCAGGAGGATGCGGCGGTACAAGGTCAGGCGCGACATGCCCATGGCTTTGGCGGCTTCGATCTCGCCGTGGGCCGTGGCCTTCAAACTGCCGGCCAGGAGTTCCGCACTATAGGCGCTGGTATTGATTGCGAAAGCCAGGCAGGCACAAAAGGTTGCGCTGGACAGATAGGGCCAGAACGCGCTTTGGCGTACCGCTTCGAACTGCGCCAACCCGTAGTAGATCAGGAACAATTGCACCAGCATCGGGGTGCCGCGAATCACGTAGGTGTAAAGCCAGGCCGGGAAGTTGATCAGCGCTGATCGGGAAACGCGCATCAGCGCTATGGGAACCGCAAGCACCAGGCCGGCGGCCAAGGAAATCAGCAGCACCTTCAGGGTCACCCATGCGCCGTTGAAATACAGCGGCAGGTTTTCCCAGATCAGGTTGTAGTCGAGAATCATGGGTGTGCTCCTTGTCACAGTTCGGCGGCTTTGATGCCGACCGAGTAGTGTTTTTCCAGATAGCGCAGCACCAGCAATGACACGCTGGTGAGCATCAAGTAGAGCGCGGCAACCGCGAGGAAAAACGTGAACGGCTCATGGGTGGCGTCCGCTGCGTTTTTGGCTTTGAACATCATGTCCTGCAAACCGATCACCGAGATCAGCGCGGTGGATTTGGTCAGCACCAACCAGTTATTGGTGAACCCGGGAATGGCGAAACGGATCATCTGCGGCACCAGAATCCGCCAGAACACCTGGGTGCCATTCATGCCATAGGCCGCGCCAGCCTCGCCCTGACCTTTAGGGATCGCCATGAAGGCGCCACGAAAGGTTTCCGAGAGATAGGCACCGAAAATGAAACCCATGGTGCAGACGCCTGCGATGAAGGGATTGATGTCGATGTACTGGGTGTAACCGAGTGCGAGGGCAATGCGGTTCATCAGATCCTGGCCGCCGTAGAAGATCAGCAGGATCAACACCAGGTCAGGAATACCGCGAATCAGGGTTGTATAACCTTCGCCCAGGACCGCCAGCCATTTAAACGGCGACAAACGAAAGGCCGCGCCGATCAGTCCCAGGGAAATGGCCATGGTCATGGAGGTCAGGGCCAGATTAATGGTCAGCCAGGCGCCATCGAGAATGCTCGATCCGTAGCCGTGAAGCATGATGAAATTCCTCAAGCGAGCGCCGGGAGGCGCGCGAGACAAGCCAAAAGCGGCGCCCGCAAGGGGCCGGCGCCAGGGTTTCGGAGAAAGGCTTATTCGCCGTAGATATCGAAGGCGAAGTACTTGCCCATCACTTGCTGGTACTTGCCATTGGCGCGGATCGCGTCAATCGCTGCACTCAGGCGTGCAGCGTTCGCACTGTCGCCTTTTCGCACCGCGATCCCGGCGCCTCTGCCGAAGTATTTCGGATCGTTGATGTCTGGTCCGGCCAGCACGAAACCTTTACCTAATGGTGTTTTGATAAAGCTCTCATCGGTGTTGACGATGTCTGCAAGCGTGGCGTCCAGACGACCTGACGCCAGATCGAGGAAGGCTTCATTTTGCGAGGAGTAGCGCACCACCTCGACACCGGCTTTCTCAAGCTGCTCGGTGGCGAAACGGTCATAGGTCGAGGAGCGTTGCACGCCGAGTTTCTTGCCTTTGAGATCGACCAGCGGGTCGTTGATCACATTGCCGGACTTCATCGCGAACTTGCCCGGCGTGTGGTAGTACTTTTTGCTGAAATCGACCGACTTCATACGGTCTTCAGTGATCGACATCGACGACAGGACAGCATCGATCTTGCGCACTTTCAACGACGGGATCATGCCGTCGAATTCCTGGATGACCCACTCGCATTTGACCTTCATCTCTTCGCACAGCGCGTTGCCAATGTCGTAATCAAAGCCACTGACGTTGCCCTCTGGCGTCTTGAAGGAGAAGGGTGGGTAGGCGGCTTCGATACCGATACGCAGGCTGTCGTCGTCGGCGTGTGCCAGCAAGCTTGCGACGCACAGTGCCAGAGCACCTAGAAGTTCTGTCTTGTACATATTGTTGACTCCTTGGATGGGGCGTTTGGGTGGTAGGGAGGGCTGCCGTCCGGTCTGGCAATGTGGACTGTCCCGATGATTCACGAGGGTATAAATGACACAATAAAAATCATAAATCAATAAACGTGAAAAAAAACATATCAAAATGAGGCGGCATGCAGGGTACTGGTGGACAGTAACTCCACCTATGCCACCGAACCTTTGAACAAAAAACGGGCGCCGATAAGGCGCCCGTTTTTTCATTCCGGTATCAAGGTTTTTGCGCTGTCGGGATAAGCTCACACTGGATTCTGGTCCAGCCCGGCATACCTGTCGTTCAGTGCAACTATAAGAAAATGCCAGCCAGGCTGAGCTCCGGGGAAGCAGTAGGAAACTGAGCCAGTTCGCAGTACTGCACTGTCCTTAGCGCCGATCCAGCCAAACCGTTTGTGCATTACAGAATTCGCGCACCCCGAAATGCGAGAGCTCCCGGCCAAAGCCACTCTTCTTCACGCCACCAAAACTGACACGCGGATCGCTGGCGCTATAGCCGTTGATGAACACGCCGCCGGTTTCAAGTTCGCCTGCCATCTGCCGGGCGAGTTCGGCATTGCGCGTGTAGAGGGTGGCGGTGAGACCGAATTCACTGTCATTGGCCAGCGCCAGCGCATGGGCTGCGTCTCGGGCCGTGATGATTGAAGCCACAGGCCCGAACAACTCCTGTTTGAATGATGTCATCTGATCGGTCACGTCGCCGAGTACGGTGGGCTCATAGTAATTGCCGGGGCCTTCAGCCTTCTTTCCACCCATCAACAGCGTCGCGCCTTCTTCCAGTGTGTCGCGCACCTGTTGATCCAGTTCGTCGCGCAGATCGAAGCGAGCCATCGGGCCGATATAGGTGGTGGCAGCCAGTGGATCACCGACAACCAGTTGTTGGGTAGCCTCGACAAATTTGCGGGTAAATTCCTCGACAATGCCTTGCTCGACAATCAGGCGTTTGGCAGCGGCGCAGACTTGTCCGGTGTTTTGATAGCGCCCGATCACGGCAGCTTTCACCGCCTCATCGAGGTCCGCGTCGTCGAGCACGATAAATGGATCGGAGCCACCCAGTTCCAATACACATTTTTTCAGTGCTGCTCCGGCCTGAGCACCGATGGCCATGCCCGCCCGCACGCTGCCGGTGAGGGTGACGGCCGCGATGCGTGGATCGGCGATCGCCCTGGATACACCTTCCGGGGTGACGTTGATGACCTCGAAAACACCTTCGGGGAAGTCCGCTTGTCTGAATGCGTCCAGCAGCAGGTAGGCGCTGCCCATGACGTTTGGCGCGTGCTTGAGCACGTAGGTATTGCCGGCGAGCAACGTGGGGACCGCGCCACGCAGGACTTGCCAGATGGGGAAGTTCCACGGCATCACGGCGAGAATCGGGCCGAGGGGGCGATATTCGATGTGTGCCTTGCCGCCTTCCACCAGGGTCGGTTCCGGGCTCAGCATGGCGGGGCCGTGTTCGGCGTACCACTGGCAGAGCTGCGCACATTTTTCAATTTCACCGCGGGCCTGGGCAATCGGCTTACCCATTTCCTGGGTGATCATGTTCGCCATGGCCTCTGCATTGTTGCGCAAGGCCTGGCCGAGGTTGATCAAAAGCTGCGCGCGCTGTTCAACCGGCTTGCTGCGCCAGGCGCGAAACCCGGTAGCGGCCCGCGTCAGCGCGACCTGTAATGCCGAATCGGATTCGAAAGGGTAATGGCCGATCTGCTCGCCCGTGGTCGGGTTGATCGAAATGGCATGGGTAAGGCTGGATACGTTGGTCATGGCACCGTCCTGCGAGGTAGGAATGTGCTCAGGTTATGGGGCTATATGTTTTCTGGAAACTGAATAATACTGAGCATAACGTTCACGTTTGGAGAATGACTTGGATCTGGTTCAGCTCGAAATCTTCAAGGCTGTCGCCGAGCACGGCAGCATCAGCGTGGCTGCCCAACATATCCATCGGGTGCCATCGAATCTCACCACCAGAATCAAGCAGCTTGAGCTGGACCTGGGTGTGGACCTGTTTATCCGCGAGAAGAGTCGCCTGCGCTTGTCGCCGGCCGGCTGGAGCTTTCTGGATTACGCTCGACGTATTCTCGACCTGGTGCAGGAGGCGCGCGCGACAGTGGCGGGTGAAGAACCCCAGGGAGCCTTCGCCCTGGGTTCGCTGGAAAGTACTGCGGCGGTACGCATTCCAGAGCTATTGGCCGCCTATAACCAGAAGCACGCCAAGGTCGAACTGGACCTGTCCACCGGGCCCTCCGGGACCATGATCGATGGGGTGCTGTCGGGGCGGCTGGCCGCTGCATTTGTCGATGGTCCGGTGCTGCATCCGGCGCTGGAGGGCGTGCCTGCATTCGAGGAGGAAATGGTCTTGATCGCACCGCTCAACCATGAGCCAATTCATCGGGCCAAGGATGTGAATGGCGAAAACATCTATGCCTTCCGCTCCAACTGCTCCTATCGCCATCATTTCGAAAGCTGGTTCGCCAATGGTGCGGCGGTGCCCGGCAAGATTTTCGAAATGGAGTCCTATCACGGCATGCTGGCCTGTGTCAGCGCCGGTGCCGGCCTGGCGTTGATGCCCCGCAGCATGCTCGAAAGCATGCCTGGGTGCACGACGGTCAGCGTCTGGCCGTTGTCGGAGTCGTTCCGCTATCTGCGCACCTGGCTGGTGTGGCGTAGGGGGACGGTGTCGCAGAGCCTGACGATGTTTGTGCGTTTGCTTGAGGAGCGCGGTGTGGTGTTGATCGATAAATAGTGGAAAGTTAACGGTCTGTGCTGAAAAACAGGATAATGGCGGCCAAATCGTTTAGCTCGTTATTCTGGTAATCACGCATGGAAATCAAGGTCAACTTTCTCGACAACCTTCGACTTGAAGCCAAGTTCGACGACTTCACGGTGATTGCCGATCAACCCATTCGCTACAAGGGCGATGGCTCGGCACCGGGGCCGTTCGATTACTTCCTGGCTTCGTCGGCGTTGTGTGCGGCGTACTTCGTGAAGTTGTATTGCGAAACTCGCAATATCCCCACCGAAAATATCCGCCTGTCGCAGAACAACATTGTTGATCCGGAAAACCGCTACAACCAGATTTTCAAGATTCAGGTCGAATTGCCGGCGGACATCTCCGCCAAGGATCGTCAGGGGATCTTGCGCTCCATCGACCGTTGTACGGTAAAGAAGGTGGTGCAAACCGGGCCCGAGTTTGTGATTGAAGAGGTCGAAAACCTCGACGCCGATGCCCAGGCGTTGCTGATGCCGCACTCGACTGGCGAAGCGGGCACCTACATTGTGGGCAAGGACCTGCCGCTGGAGCAAACCATCGCCAACATGTCGGGCATCCTGGCCGACCTGGGCATGAAGATTGAAATCGCTTCGTGGCGCAATATCGTTCCCAATGTGTGGTCGCTGCACATCCGCGATGCGCACTCGCCGATGTGTTTTACCAACGGCAAGGGCGCGACCAAGGAAGGTGCGCTGGCATCGGCGCTGGGCGAGTTTATCGAGCGCCTCAACTGCAACTTCTTCTACAACGACCAGTTCTGGGGCGAGGACATCGCCAATGCGGCCTTTGTGCATTACCCGGACGAGCGCTGGTTCAAGCCGGGCCCGAAGGACGAACTGCCGACTGAAATCCTCGACGAGTACTGCCTGAAGGTTTACGACCGGGATGGCGAGTTGCGTGGCTCGCATCTGTACGACACCAACTCCGGCAACACCCAGCGCGGCATTTGTTCACTGCCGTTTGTGCGCCAGTCGGACAATGAGGTGGTGTACTTCCCGTCCAACCTGATCGAAAACCTGTTCCTGAGCAATGGCATGAGCGCCGGCAACACGCTGGCCGAAGCTCAGGTGCAGTGCCTGTCGGAGATCTTCGAGCGCGCGGTCAAACGCGAAATCCTCGAAGGCGAAATGGCCCTGCCGGATGTGCCGCAGGAAGTACTGGCGAAATACCCGGGCATTCTGGCCGGTATCCAGGCCCTGGAAGAGCAGGGCTTCCCGGTGCTGGTCAAGGATGCATCGCTGGGCGGGGAGTTCCCGGTGATGTGCGTCACCTTGATGAACCCGCGTACCGGTGGCGTGTTTGCCTCGTTCGGCGCGCACCCAAGCCTGGAAGTGGCGCTGGAGCGCAGCCTGACGGAACTGCTGCAAGGCCGCAGTTTCGAAGGCCTGAACGATCTGCCTCAGCCGACCTTCGAAGGTCAGGCGGTGACTGAGCCGAACAACTTCGTCGAGCACTTCATCGATTCCAGCGGTGTGGTCTCGTGGCGCTTCTTCAGTGCCAAGCCGGATTTCGAATTCGTTGAGTGGGATTTCTCCGGTCACGGCGAAAATTCCAATGCCGAAGAGGCCGCGACCTTGTTCGGCATTCTCGAAGACATGGGCAAAGAAGTGTACATGGCGGTCTATGAGCACATCGGCGCCAAGGCCTGCCGCATTCTGGTGCCGGATTACTCGGAAATTTATCCGGTAGAAGATTTGATCTGGGATAACACCAACAAAGCGCTGCAGTTCCGCGCCGACATCCTGAACCTGCACAGCCTGAGCAAGGTCGGCCTGAGATCGCTGGCCCAGGGTTTGGAAAGCAGCGAGCTGGATGATTACACCGACATCACCACCTTGATCGGCATCGAGTTCGACGACAATACGCCATGGGGCAAGTTGACGATCCTGGAGCTGAGGCTGCTGATTTATCTCGCCTTGCAGAAGTTTGATCAGGCCAAGGATCTGGTGGAAGCCTTCTTGCAATACAACGACAACACCGTCGAGCGCGGCTTGTTTTATCAGGCCGTGAACGTCGTGCTGGAAATGCAGTTGGACGATGATCTGGAACTGAGCGACTACGAGGTCAACTTCCGCCGGATGTTCGGCAACGAGCGGATGGACGCGGCGATAGGGTCCGTGGATGGTAGCGTGCGTTTCTATGGTCTGACGCCGACGAGCATGAAACTGGAAGGGCTCGACAGGCACCTTCGCCTGATCGACAGCTACAAAAAGCTGCACATGGCGCGGGCGAGGGTGGCGGCTTTGTCCAGCTGATAGTGATAACAAAAAAGCACCTTGGGTGCTTTTTTGTTTTTTGGCGGTCGGCTAATCGTCTGTACGCGGTGGTCCCACTTTTTGGCTATGACATGGGCTGTGGCTGCCTATGAGGAAGCTCTTCTA
>NZ_CM174451.1:2487500-7138821 GCF_057837725.1 Pseudomonas sp. GL_091
CGGTCGTAGAGTATAAAGGCAAAAGCGCGCTTGACTGCGAGACAGACACGTCGAGCAGGTACGAAAGTAGGTCTTAGTGATCCGGTGGTTCTGTATGGAAGGGCCATCGCTCAACGGATAAAAGGTACTCCGGGGATAACAGGCTGATACCGCCCAAGAGTTCATATCGACGGCGGTGTTTGGCACCTCGATGTCGGCTCATCACATCCTGGGGCTGAAGCCGGTCCCAAGGGTATGGCTGTTCGCCATTTAAAGTGGTACGCGAGCTGGGTTTAGAACGTCGTGAGACAGTTCGGTCCCTATCTGCCGTGGACGTTTGAGATTTGAGAGGGGCTGCTCCTAGTACGAGAGGACCGGAGTGGACGAACCTCTGGTGTTCCGGTTGTCACGCCAGTGGCATTGCCGGGTAGCTATGTTCGGAAAAGATAACCGCTGAAAGCATCTAAGCGGGAAACTTGCCTCAAGATGAGATCTCACTGGGACCTTGAGTCCCCTGAAGGGCCGTCGAAGACTACGACGTTGATAGGTTGGGTGTGTAAGCGCTGTGAGGCGTTGAGCTAACCAATACTAATTGCCCGTGAGGCTTGACCATATAACACCCAAGCAATTTGACTACTCGAAAGAGCATCAGATTGCGGTGTGTGAAGACGAAACGAACCGAAAGTTCGAGATACTCACAAAACACCAAACTATCGCATACCCAATTTGCTGAAGCGAGGCCAGCCGGTCACGACTCAGTACCCGAATTTCTTGACGACCATAGAGCGTTGGAACCACCTGATCCCATCCCGAACTCAGCAGTGAAACGATGCATCGCCGATGGTAGTGTGGGGTTTCCCCATGTGAGAGTAGGTCATCGTCAAGATTAAATTCCGAAACCCCAATTGCGAAAGCAGTTGGGGTTTTGTTTTGTCCACAGGAAATGGAAATTATTGCCCCAACCGCTCCAGCGTGTGCTCTAAGGGTTCCAGCGACACACAGATAAAACCATCAAGCGGACGATTGAGTTCCTCTACCAGCAAGATGGTTGCCCCCGTCGACAGGGCACACATCAGCAATACGACGACAATGGTGCCGTTGCGTGGTGCAAACAGGCCAAACGAGCCGAAGATAATCCCCAGCCACGTCACCAGGATCACCAGCATCACCGGTGGAATCGATTGATTGGCCTGAAGCAGCGTCAGCCAGCGGGTGGCAAAAACCGTGTCCATGTCTTGCAATGCCTTGGCTTTGAGCGAGCGCTGATCATCGTTGCCGGGCGTCAGTGATTCGACCTGGCGTTGCAGGCCTTCGGAGCGACGGATCATTTCGGGGCTATCGAGTTTTGCAATCTGATGGTGATCGCGGGAAGCGAGTACCTCGGTGACTTCTGCGTAGTTGTGCTTGAGCTCGGTACGGATGCCCTGGGTGTCGGTGCCGTAGCGGGCAAGCAAGCGATCGAATTGAACCACTTTCGCCGCCGCGCCCTCCAGTTCGGCATTGGCCGTATCGAAGGTGCCTTTGGCGGAGGAAACGAGCAGGCCGAGGACCAGCGCCGACATCGTTGCGATGAGGCCGGTGGCCAGCTTCACCACCGCCACGGAGTCGTCGCTCAGATGATGGCTCGGTAATCGCTCCCTCACGTACGAGCCCAGCAGTGCGCTGGCGGACAGGCAGGCGAAGACGATGAGGGCGATCACCACGTCATTCAAATTCAACCTCCGTTGACGCTGTCTTCCGTGGGGAGATATCTACTGGTACTTGATCACGATGCCTTTGAGTTTACGTCCCTCGATGGTCGTTACGTCGCGAGCCCACAGCGGTCCGCTGGCATAGGCACCCACCGCCTGAATATGGTCATAGACCACCACCACCGCATCGCCACCGAGTTTGGCGGACTCTTCCCGCAGCTTCTGTTCGACTTCGGTAATCGGCGGGGCAGGGTCGACGCTGGCGTCGATCAACACTTCACCCAGGCGAACATGCGGACGAGGAGGCTCCGAGCGCAGCACGACAACCTCGTCCGGCGATGTCGGTGCCGGATGTTCTACGCCGACATAGGCGGTGGTCTGTGCATCGACAGTGGCGCAACCATTGAGGGCTAGCAGGCTGGTGATCAGTCCACCGGCCAGTAGCAAGCATTTGAAACGGGTGGACCAGGACAGGTCGTGGGCCGGCATAGTGGGTTCGCTCCTCTGGTTCGCTGCTATCCATGTGGCTAGTTGACGGTAGCAGACAGGCCGGGAGTTGCCAGAACGTTGCCAGAACGCCCAACCTTTTCAGGTTGGGCTTTTTTGTGCCTTGAAGACTGTCAATCGACCAAGGCTTTTCACTGATCCTTTTCGCAGTTGACCATCCACGACACACCAAAACGGTCGACCAGCATGCCGAAGCGCGCCGCCCAGAACGTGGTCTCCAGTGGCATTTGCACAGTGCCACCACCCGCCAGTGCATTGAAGACCCGCTCGGCCTCGGCAATGCTGTCGACGTTGAGTGAAATCGAACAGGCACTCATTTTATCCACGGGGCGATCCGGTGTGGTGTCCGACCCCATGATCGCCTGATCGCCCACGATCAGGCGGGTATGAATGATCAGGTTGTGCAGATCCGTGGGGACATGCTCAGCGGCAGGCGTTTCGCCGAAGGTCAGCATGGCTTCGATCTGGCCTTGCAGACATTGCGCATAGAAGGTGAAGGCAGCTTTGCAGTCGCCGTTGAAGATAAGGTAGGGATTGATTTTCATGGTCGGCTCCAGGTGCTCGAGTACATACATCGGTTTGGACGCCAGTTTTTTCGGCGAATTCCGATTGTGTCGAGCCGACAAGCAAAGCGCTAAATCTTTGTCGGTGCTTGTGTTTCTTTAGATGTTTTTTCGATAGGACGCGCGAGGCTTATTGCCTCCGGCGCACGCCGTGGCGCAAGAACACGTTCGATGGCGCCGCTGACCATGCTCTCCAGCAGCTCATCACGTTCCTGCTCGTCCAGCACATGTGGTGTCAGCCAGCTGGGGGCGCTGTTGAGCAGGACGCCAATGGCATGTCCGGCCGCCAGCAGGCCTTGTTCACTGAAACGAGACTTCGCGCCCAGTATCCTCAGCAACGTGCGTTCGTATTGCTCACGCAATTGCCGGACCCGAGCCTGTTGTTCTTCGTTCAGGCAACCGCTGTCGCGTTCCACCAGGCGGAAATGCCAGGGCATCTCCCGATGCAGATTCAAATGGGCGCGGATCAGGCTGTTGAGTTTGTCGCGCTTGCCCGGGGCTTTTTGCTGGATACGTCCCAGAGTGGCCAGCAGCTCCTCGTAGAACTCCTCGATCAGGTCGAGCAGCAGATGCTGTTTGCTGGGGTAATGGTGATACAGCGAGCCTGGGGAGAGCCCCAGGCACGTCGCGAGCTCACGCATGCCGACCTGGCCGAACCCCTTGCAGGCAAACAGCTCCAGGACCTTGTCCCGGTACTCGGCAAAGCGCGAGCAACGCTCAGGCATAGGCATGGAAGCCGCGCCCCGTTTTGCGTCCCAGGTAACCGGCGGCGACCATTTCCTTGAGCAACGGCGCCGGGCGATATTTGCTGTCGTTGAAGCCGTCATAGAAGGCTTCGAGGATCGACAACAGGGTGTCCAGGCCAATCAGGTCCGCCAGTGCCAATGGGCCGATAGGCTGATTGCAGCCCAGACGCATGCCGGCGTCGATGTCTTCGGCGCTGGCCAGGCCTTCCTGGAACACCAGGATCGCTTCGTTGATCATCGGCACCAGGATCCGGTTGACCACGAACCCCGGACGATTACCCGCGGTAATCGCGGTTTTGCCGAGGGTGGTCGCCATGTCCAGCGCCAGTTGGTGGGTCGCGTCACTGGTTTGCAGGCCACGGATGACTTCGATCAGGCCCATTACCGGCACCGGGTTGAAGAAGTGCAGGCCGATGAAGCGCTCAGGCTGGCTGACACTGGCGGCGAGTTGGGTGATCGACAGCGACGAGGTATTGGAGGCAATGACGCATTCGTTGCTGACCTGCGCGGCGATCTGTTGCAGCACTCGCAGTTTCAGGTCGAGATTTTCCGTGGCCGCTTCGATGACCAGTTGCGCGTCACGCAGGACGCTGTAATCGGTGCTGGTGCGGATCTTGTCGAGGGTCGCCTGTTTCTGCTCCGGCGTCAGGGTTTCCTTGGCGATCTGCCGATCCAGGTTTTTACCGACCGTTGCGACGGCTTTTTGCAAAGCGCTTTCGGATATGTCGAGCAAGGTCACGTTGAAACCGGCCATGGCGCAGACTTGTGCGATGCCGTTGCCCATGGTGCCCGCACCGATCACCCCGATGTTTTGCAGATTCATCTTCCCATCCTTCGATCAAACCCTGCGATACCTTGGCCGCGACTGCTGCCGAAGGCGTACTATTGCCGCGAGTCTAGAGCCGGCAGGGCGGTTGTCCTATGCCAAAACTGTTCAACGGCACTGATGTTTTTTGCCATTCGGGTGATGAGAGAGAAACGAACCAATGCGGGAAAAGGACTCGGTTGCCGCCTATTTCGTGCAGGCAATGATCCATGGGCTGAGGGATGATCCGCAGCGTGTGACGGCCATGCTCGAACAGGCGGGCATTGATCCGGCGGTCATGCACCAACCCACGGCGCGGGTGCCGGCCAACGCGTTTGCGGCGTTGTGGCTGATCCAGATCCGCGAACTCGACGATGAGTTTTTCGGGCTCGACTCCCATGGCATGCCGCCGGGCAGTTTCGCCCTGATTTGCCGCGCCTTGATTCAGGAACCCGATCTGCACAAGGCCATGCGTCAGTGCCTGGCCAACTTCGGCTTGTTCCTGCGCGACTTTCGCGGCTCGCTGGCCGTGCGTGGCAAGCGTGCGGTCATCAGCCTGGAAACCCGTTCGACGGACAACGATGCCAGCCGGTTTGGTGAAGAAACCTTCCTGGTGTTGATGATCAGTCTGCTGTGCTGGCTGGGCGGGCGGCGCATTCCCATTGACCGTGCGGACTTCCGCCATTCGCGCCTGTCGCTGGGTGACGATCGCCTGCTATGGGGCCCCAACCTGACCTTTGGTGCCGAGCGCACCGAAATCGAATTTGCCAGTCACTACTTGCGCCTGCCGGTGGTTCAGGACCTGGCTTCGCTGAAGGTATTTCTGCGTACCGCGCCGCAATGGCTGGTGATCCGCTTCCGTAACCAGCATGGCCTGGCATCCCAGGTTCATCAGCGCTTGCGCGGCAGTCATTACAGTGAGTGGCCGACGTTGCAGGCCTTTGCCCTGGAACAGCACCTGAGCCCCAGCACCTTCCGCCGCAAACTGGAGCGTGAAGGCTGTTCCTACCAGGAGATCAAGGACGAAGTACGCCGTGGTGTGGCCTTTGAGCAATTGCGTCAGAGCGACGCGAGCATCAGCGATATCGCCGAGCGACTGGGATTCCAGGAACCCAGCGCCTTCCATCGGGCGTTCAAGAAGTGGACCGGGGAAAGCCCCGGGCGCTATCGGGCCCGTTATCAGGGGGAGCAGGGCGCAGAGGTCGCCAACCTTGAGGAATCCTGCGAGCCCTGAACCATCAACTATCCACGCGCAGGACGATCTTGCCGATGTGATCGCCCGCTTCCATCCGGGCATGGGCCTGCGCCGCTTCCGTGAGCGCGGCCGATGCCCTATGACATCAGGCTGGTGACCCATGCGGACCTGCGGCATACGGCCAGGGTCCGGGCGGTGATCGATGAGGTTGTCGCGGGGTTTTGTCATGGCATTTCCGGCAGTTCCTGTGGGCGCAGGTCGAACACCAGTACTTCGGCATCCACGCCGTTGCTCAAGGTCAGCGCCTGTTCTTCGCGAACCCGTACACCGTCGCCTTCCTGCAACAACACACCGTTGAGTTCGACGCTGCCCCGGGCCACGTGCACATAGGCGTAGCGGTTGGCGGCGAGCTCCAGGGTGGCGCTTTCCTTGCCGTCGATCAGGCCGGCATACACCCGTGTATCCTGACGTACCTTGAGCGAACCCTTGGCGCCGTCCGGCGAGATGATCAGTTGCAGGCGCCCGCGTTTCTTCTGGGTGCTGAAGTGCTCTTGCTGATAGCGCGGTTTGGCGCCGCTGACGTCGGGCACGATCCAGATCTGCAGAAAGTGCACCGCCCGAGTGCCGGAGTGGTTGAACTCACTGTGGGCCACGCCACTGCCTGCGCTCATCAGTTGCACGTCGCCGGGGCGGATCACCGAACCGGTGCCCAGGGTGTCCTTGTGTTCCAGGGCACCTTCAAGCACATAGGAGAAAATCTCCATGTCGCGGTGCGGGTGCTGGCCGAAGCCTTTACCGGCGGCCACGCGGTCGTCGTTGATCACCAACAGATCGGAAAAACCCTGCTCTTTCGGGTTGCGATAGTTGGCGAAGGAAAAGGTATGGAACGACTTCAACCAGCCGTGATTGGCCAGGCCACGATCCGAGGCTTTGCGAAGAGTCAGCATGATGAAATCTCCTGTGGGGACGTGAATTCGTCCGAGTGAGGAGAAGGTTAATGGTTACTGGTTGATGCAATAAGTAGATGAAAATTGAAATACTGTCTCTATCAGGTTGACAGTGTCTGGGTGGGAATCAGCTATTCTTTTCCGATCTTTACGTCGTACTTGGCCATAATGCACAGCAAGAATCCTGTGGGAGCAGGCTTGCTCGCGAAGGCGTCGTTTCAGGCTACATAATGGTGAATGACTCACTGCCTTCGCGAGCAAGCCCGCTCCCACAAGGATTGGTCTGCCGACCCTATTGATCCCAGTGAATTCCAATCCATGAAAACCGTGGCAATGGTGCTGTTTCCCGACTTTCTCCTGCTCGACATGGCCGGGCCCATGGAAGTGTTTTCCATCGCCAATCGTTATCTGAAACCCGACGATCACTATGTGTTGTCGACCATCGGCACCGAGCCCGGCGCATTGCGGGCGTCCAATGGCGTGAGCGTGCACGCCGACCGGCACATCGACGAGGTCTGTGAAGGTTTTGATCTGCTGCTGGTGCCCGGTGGTCCCGGTGCCTACAACGAAAAGCATCCGCCGTTGCTCGACTGGCTCAGGCACAACGTCAGCCGGTCCGCCGGTTATGGCTCGATCTGCACCGGGGCGTTTGTGTTGGGGCATGCCGGTTTGCTCGATGGCTATCGCGTCACCACCCACTGGCACTACACCGAGCGGCTGATCAAGGGCTTTCCGAAGGTGACCGTCGAGACCGATCAGATCTTCGTCCAGGACCGCAACCTGATCACTTCCGGTGGCGTCACCGCCGGGATCGACCTGGCCTTGTCGGTGGTGGCCCAGGACCATGGCAAAAAAGTCGCCCAGGATGTGGCCAAGGTGTTGCTGGTGGTGATGAAACGCCAAGGCGGGCAGGCGCAGTTCAGCCCTTTGATGGCGGCGGTGGCCCCCCACGAAACGGCGATTACCCGGGTGCAGAACCGTGTGCTTGAACATCTCGATGAAACCTACAGCATCGAGCGCATGGCCGGTCTGGCCAACATGAGCCCGCGGCATTTCGCCAGGGTGTTCGCCCGGGAAGTGAACATGACGCCGATGGAGTTTCTGCAAAGCGCGCGCATCGATTGCGCCAGGAATCTGCTGGAAACCACCGAGTTGCCACTCAAGACCGTGGCGTTCAAGAGTGGCTTCGGCAGCGTGCGGCATATGCGTTTTCTGTTCAGTGAAAAACTTGGCCTGACCCCGACTCAATACCGCGAGCAGTTCAGCTAGCGCGCGTGTCCGTCCTGCGCACCGCAATGGCCGTGACGCTCCCCCCGTGGCAGTTGTACCGTCACCGAGGCCTGCCAAGATACCGCTGAACTCAATGCAAGGAAGGTACGAAGCCTGATGGACTCGCGTACCGAGCCAGGCTTCCAGCGGGTGACAGCGCATGAACAGCCTCAGAGATATAAACAGCGAAGCGGTACTGCGATTTGGTCCCTATGCCTTCCACCTCAGTCAGCGACTGGTGCTGGAGGGCGATCGACCGCTACGCCTGGGCGGCCGCGCCCTTGATGTGTTGCAGGTGTTGGTCGAACACGCAGGCTCGGTGGTCAGCAAGGAAGAGTTGATTGCGCAGGTCTGGCCGCGCTCCGTGGTCGAAGAGATCAACCTGCGGGTGCACATTGCCGCCCTGCGCCGTGCCTTGGGCGACGGGCAGAACGGCCAGTGCTACATCGTCAACATTCCCCAGCGCGGCTACAGTTTTGTCGCCCCGGTACAGCATTCGCCAGAGCCCGTAGCGTTCCCGAGTGAGACCCTGCAAAAGCCCCTGCACAACTTGCCGGCGCGGCTCACGCCGATCACCGGGCGCGATGCGATTGTCGGCAGTCTGGTGCGGCAGTTACCGGTGCGCCGATTCATGACCCTGGTCGGGCCTAGCGGGATCGGCAAGACCACCGTGGCGCTGCGCGTGGCCGAACTGTTGTTGCAGCACTATCGGCACGGCGTGTGGCTGGTGGACCTGGCGGCGATCGATGACCCGGCGCAAGTGACCGATCACCTCACACGAACCCTTGGACTGAAGGTCGGCACCACGCTGGAGGCGCTGGCGCAGCGGCATGCCTTGTTGGTGCTGGACAACTGCGAACACCTGCTCGAACGCTGCCAGACGTTGGTCGACACGCTGCTGCATTCGATGCCGCGGCTGTCGATCCTTGCCACCAGCCGCGAGCCGCTCAAGGCGGAGGGCGAAACCGTCTTGCGTCTGCCACCGCTGGCGGTGCCGCCGGCGTCAGCGCTGCGCAGTGTTGCCGAGGTCATGGGCTATTCCGCGGTGCAGTTGTTCGTCAGCCGTGCCGGGGCTCGCCAACAAGGGTTCACCCTGCGCGAGCAAGACCTCAAGACCGTACGGGAAATCTGCCGACGCCTCGACGGCCTGCCGCTGGCGATTGAATTGGCCGCGGCGCAAATCGATGCATTGGCGCTGGTGGGGTTGCAAGCGCAACTCGACAACTGTTTTCAGCTGCTGTCCCACGGCCGCCGCACAGCCGTTCCCCGGCACCAGACCCTCAAAGCTGCGCTGGACTGGAGCTACGAACGGTTGACTGCCGTGGAGCAAACCGTGTTGCAGCGCCTGGCGGTGTTCAAAATGGCGTTTACCCAGGACGCAGCGATCGGCGTGATCTGCTGCGACAGGCTGCCAGCCGCCGACCTGGTCGAGGTGATGGAAAACCTGGCCCTCAAGTCGCTACTGTCCCTGGAGCAGGGGAGGGAAGTGACCCGTTATCGCTTTCTCAACACCACCCGCACCTACGCCCTGGAAAAACTCGAACTCAGTGGTGATTTGCGCGCCCTTGAAGTGCGTTATGCCGGTTACATCAGCCAGACACGCTGGACTTCAGGCCGGCAGGTGACATTGCAACTCACCAAGTAAGCGGCGCACTGCCATCAGGTCAGGCGTGGCAAAACCTTCGGTGAAGCGCTGGTAGATCGGTGCCAGCAGTTGATGCGCCTGTTGGTGGCGGCCCTGACGTTGCCACAGTTGTGCCAGCGAGGTGGCGCTGCGCAGCTCCCAAGCCAGGGCGCCCTGGGTCTTTGCTACATGGAGTGCCTTGAGCAGCACCGCTTCTGCCGTCGCGGCTTTGAGCGGGCAATCCGTTGCCAGCAATGTCTTGGCCCTGGCCCGCAGAATCTCTGCCGTGCTCCAGCCCGACGCACCGTTTTGCGCGCGTTCGAGCAAACCATCGTCGATGTAGGACGAATCCAGCGTGACCATGATGTCTTTGATCAATCCGACACTTTGGCGGCCGGATGGCCGAACATCGGTGCCGCCGATCACCTGCGCGTAGTGTTGCGCCCAGTGATAGAACAGTGGAACCGAGTGTTTCTGCGTCTGTTCCAGCAGCAGGCGCAGGAGTTCGCGGGCGCTGCGGGTGTCGCCGTTGTAATAAGCGATCAGGCAGCCGGACAGAGCCAGGGTGTAACAGATCGACGTGCCATGGTTGATCTGCAACGCGATGTCCAGCGCCTGCCGGGCTGTACGCCAGGCCTGTTCCGGTTGGCCTTGCAGCCAGAGGATGCGCGCGTGGATGGTCAGCGCCGCGACACTCTGGTCGTATTGCACGCCAAAGCCATGGGTGAAACGGTTGAGATGACCACTGTGGGTCATGCGTTGCAGCACCTGTTCGGCATGCTCCCCGGCCTGTTGCTGGTCGCCGCAGAAGTGCAGGGCGAGCACCCGCAATCGATGCATGCTCAGGGACGTCAGGGCGTCGTCATGCAGCCCAAGCTGATCGAATTGCCGGCTTTGTTCCAGGGCCATTTGATAATGGCCGCAGCTGAGATTGACTGCCAGGTGCCCGGAAATCGCCCGCAGCTGACCGGCCACATCGTTGAGTTGCCTGGCCAGAGCCCTGGCGCTGACAAAGGCGCCAATGGTTTCGGCGCTACCTCCTTGAGCGTGGTAACAGGCACTGCCCAGGGCCAGCTTGAGGGCCATCTGCAAGCGCGGGCAAGGCTTGGCAGACTGCTCGAGCAAGGCCAGCGCCTTGCGCACATAACCGCCGTGCTCCTTGAGCAGTGACAACTCCTGCCACAGGGGCGTGGACGTCGCGGCCAGGCGTATCGCCAGTGCCTGCGGCCCTTTAGCGTGCAATCCCCAGTCGAGGGCTGCGCGGATGTCCTCCAGGGCCCGGCCATAGCGCTCGAGCCACAGGCCAGTCGAGGTTTTCTCCCAGTCGTCCTGCGCCTGTTGCATCAGCGCCAGGCAACGCTCGGCATGCCGCTCCCGAGTGCCGGGCAGGTCGGTGGTTTGCGCGAGTTTTTCCAGGGCATAGCTGCGTGTGGTATCGAGCAGGCGGTAGTAAACATCCTCGTCGCCCACCTCCACGTTCAACAGCGACTTGGCGACCAGTTGGGTGATCGAGCCGAACACCTCGCGGGGTTCGATGTGTTCGCCGACAATCACCACCGCTGCCGACTCCAGGGTGAAGCCGCCGCGAAACACACTCAGTCGGCGCAGGCAGGTCTTTTCACAGGCGTTGAGCAGTTCGAAGCTCCAGTCCAACGTTGCGCGCAGGGTCTGATGGCGTGCCAGGGGCGTCTGGCAGGGCTGGGCCAACACCCGGAAGCTGCTTTGCAACTGCGCCAGCAAGCCGGGCAATCCGAAGGTGCCCACTTGCGCCGCCGCCAGTTCGATGGCCAGCGGAATACCGTCCAGTCGGTGGCAGATGTCGATCAACAGCGGCAGCTCATCGTCCTTCAGTTCAAAGCTGTCATGGCTGGCCATGGCCCGCTCTACGAACAGTTGCAAGGCGGAAAAGGTCATGGCCTGGGCGCAGTCGAGGATGGCGATGGGCGGCGGGCAGTCGAGTGACTCCAGACGCTGGACGAATTCCCCTTCGGCCCGCAGGCTCTCGCGGCTGGTGGCGAGAATATGCACGTGCGGCGCACTGCGCAGAATGTTTTCGCAGAGCTGGGCGATGGCATCGACCAGGTGTTCGCAGTTGTCGATGACCAACAGCATTTGCCTGTCGCGCAGACAGTCCGCAAGACCGCTCAGGGGCTCGTCGTCGTGCAGGGCCAGTTCGAGCAACTTCGCCAAGTGGCCGTCGATCATCAGCGGGCAGTTGATCGGGGCCAGGTCCAGCAGGCGAATGCCGTCCCGGTAGCGACCGATCATTTGTTCGGCGACCCGCAAGGCCACGGTGGTCTTGCCGATGCCGCCGGGGCCGACGAGGGTGATGAAGCGCTGGCGTGGCAGTTGCACCACCAGATTGTCGACCAGGGTCTGCCGGCCGATCATGCGCGTGCGGCGCACCGGCAGGTTATGCCGGCTCGGCGCGCAGGCCACGGGCGCTGGCAGTTGCTCGGCCTGTTCCAGTGAATGCGGAGCGACGAAGCTGTACCCGCGCTGGGCCACGGTGACGATGTAGCGCTGGCCGGCCTGACCGTCGCCGAGCGCCTTGCGCAACGCGGCCATGTGCACCCGCAGGTTGATGTCTTCGACCACGCTGTTGGGCCAGACCCGGGCGATCAGTTGTTGCTTGCTGACCACGTTGCCAGCGTGCTCCAGCAGGATCAACAGGATGTCCATGGCGCGCCGGCCCAGGCGCAAAGGCTGGTCGGCCTCCATCACCAGGCGTTGTCCGGGGTAGACCCGGTAGGGGCCGAAATGCACAGCCTGTTCGGGGGAAAGGGTCAACGAGTCGCTCCTGCTGCATCCGTCTAGTACGCGGTTTTTGAGCATGTTCCTCAGGTTTATTACGTAGCGCAATGCGCCGCCCGGGTGACTGAAGGGGCAGGCATTGACTCTAGCGTATCGGCCAGCGGCTGGCGGTCCCGAAAACATTGGGTGCGACAGATGGACAGGACTTGCCGGGGCTTTTTGCGCGCCAAGGAAAATTAACAACGTTTAACTCGTCGCGCGTCCGGTCTGCGCCAAAACTCTCTTGCTGTAGGAGCGAGCTTGCTCGCGATGGAGTATCAGTCGACACCAATGCGGCTGACACAGCATCGCGAGCAAGCTCGCTCCTACAAAGGGATTCCCATCCATCGCAAGGACAGAGCAATGAGCAACGTGGTGGTGGTCTATCACAGTGGCTACGGGCACACCCGGGTCATGGCCGAAGCCGTGGCCGCGGGCGTGGAACGGCACCTGGGCAGCACCTGCCAGTTGATTCCGGTCGAGGAGGTGGATGAGCACTGGGCGCGGCTGCACAACGCCGACGCCATCATCTTCGGCGCGCCGACCTACATGGGCAGTGCCTCGGCGGCCTTCAAGGCGTTCATGGAGGCCACGGCGGCGTTCTACCTGGCCCAGCCCTGGCGCGACAAACTCGCGGCCGGCTTCACCAATTCCGGCTGCCTGTGCGGCGACAAACTCAATACCTTGCTGCAGATGGCCGTGTTCGCCGCCCAGCACTCGATGATCTGGGTCGGCCTCGACCTGCTGCCGGCGCGTTCC
The DNA here is from genome assembly GCF_057837725.1 of Pseudomonas sp. GL_091. Taxonomy (NCBI): domain Bacteria; kingdom Pseudomonadati; phylum Pseudomonadota; class Gammaproteobacteria; order Pseudomonadales; family Pseudomonadaceae; genus Pseudomonas; species Pseudomonas sp. GL_091. Next base: position 2,500,379 of record NZ_CM174451.1, read on the forward strand.
AGCACCGGCGCGTTCAACGGACAGCTGAACCGATTGGGCAGCTCCCTCGGTGCCATGGCCCAGTCGAATGTCGAGCAATCCCCCGACGATGCCCCACCGCCCGAGGATCGCTGCACCGCCGCGCACCTGGGCGAGCGAGTGGCGCGCCTGGCCGATCGCATGAACCCGCTACCGGTTTGATTCACCCCCAACCCTCGTTAAGGAGGCATCACCCATGAGCACCTTCACTACCCGCGACGGCGTCGAGATCTACTACAAGGACTGGGGCACCGGTCAGCCGGTTGTCTTCAGTCACGGCTGGCCGCTGAACGCCGACAGCTGGGAGTCGCAGATGATCTTCCTGGCCTCCAAGGGCTACCGGGTCATCGCCCACGACCGTCGCGGTCATGGGCGCTCCAGCCAGCCATGGTCGGGCAATGACATGGACCATTACGCCGACGATCTGGCGCAGTTGATCGAGCTGCTCGATCTGCAAAACGCCGTGCTGTTCGGCTTCTCCACCGGCGGTGGCGAGGTGGCGCGTTACATCGGTCGCCACGGCACCGGACGCGTGGCCAAGGCCGGGCTGATTTCCGCGGTGCCGCCGCTGATGCTCAAGACCGAAGCCAACCCCGGCGGCCTGCCGCTGGAGGTTTTCGACGGCATCCGCCAGGCCTCGCTGACCGACCGTTCGCAGCTGTACATCGACCTTGCCAGCGGCCCGTTCTTCGGCTTCAACAAACCCGATGCGAAACCGTCCCAGGGCATGATCGACTGGTTCTGGATGCAAGGCATGATGGCCGGCCACAAGAACGCCTATGACTGCATCAAGGCATTCTCGGAAACCGACTTCACCGAAGACTTGAAGAAGTTCGACGTGCCGACTCTGGTGGTGCATGGCGATGCGGATCAGGTGGTGCCATACGAAGCGGCGGGCGTTTCTTCCGCCAGACTGGTGAAGGGCTCGACCCTGAAGATTTACCCGGGCGCCCCTCACGGGTTGACCGACACCCACAAGGATCAGCTCAACGCTGACCTGTTGGCGTTCTTGAAAGGTTAAAAAGCCGGATCAAAAGATCGCAGGCTTCGCCAGCTCCTACACGGTAGCGTGCATGCCCGTAGGAGCTGGCGAAGGCTGCGATCTTTTGCTTTTAAGGCCATGCACCACCTGACAGCGCCAGGCAAACGGATTGATGCCTTCGCTGCGGGTGAAGATATGGCAGAAGTGCGCCTGATCGCAGAAGCCGCATTCGAGGCTGATCTGCGTAAGGCTCATGTCGGTGTACTGGATCAATTGCTTGGCCAGGGCAATGCGCTGCTGGCGAATCCATTCTTGCGGCGAGAGACCGGTGCTGCACTTGAATGCGCGGGAGAAGTGACTGCGCGAGAGGGCGCAGGCCTGTGCCAGTTCAGTGACTTCCAGGCTGTCGCCCAGACGTTCGAGGATCAGTTTTTTAACCCGTTTTTCGCGTTGCGGGCTGAGGCCACCGGTGCTTTTCTTTGGCATAGTCGTGAATGACGCGGGGGCGGCATTTTGCTGAACGTGAGCCATGGCGAATGTCCGTGTCGGTAGGCTTCATTCTTGGACCCGAAGGCTCTGGCTTGCGAGTTAATCGTTGTTAATTCCTCGCTCACCGCGGGAAGTCTTGGGTAAAGTCAGACACAATTCTCATCCTCGCGCCTGGCCGAACACACACAAGGAACCCGTGCCTATGAACCGTAACGATCTGCGTCGCGTCGACATGAACCTGCTGGTGATTTTCGAGGCCCTGATGTTCGAAAAGAACCTGACCCGCGTCGCGGAAAAACTGTTCATGGGCCAACCGGCGGTGAGCGCCGCGCTGGGGCGTTTGCGCGATCTGTTCGACGACCCGTTGCTGCTGCGCAATGGTCGCGGCATGGAACCGACGGCGCGTGCGTTGGCGATTCTCAAGGAGTTGCAACCGGCGATGGATACCATTTCCGGCGCGGTCAGCCGGGCCAGGGAGTTCGATCCGGCGACCAGTTGCGATGTGTTTCGCATCGGGCTGTCGGACGATGCCGAGTTCGGTTTGTTTCCACCGTTGCTGCGTCAGTTGCAAGAGGAAGCGCCGGGCATCGTCGTGGTCGTGCGGCGGGCCAATTACCTGTTGATGCCGGCGCTGCTGGCGTCGGGGGAAATCTCGGTGGGCGTGAGTTACACCACGGATCTGCCGGCCAATGCCAAGCGCAAGAAGCTGCGCGATATCCCCTGCAAGGTGCTGCGTGGCGACACCCGGCCGGGGACGCTGACCCTGGATGAGTACTGTGAGCGGCCCCATGCGATGGTGTCGTTTTCCGGCGACCTGAGCGGCAACATCGATCTGGATTTGGCGAAGGTCGGGCGTAGTCGTCGTGTGGTGCTGGGGGTGCCGCAGTTCAGTGGATTGCGGGCGTTGCTCGCGGGGACCGAGATGATTGCCACCGTGCCGGATTATGCGGCGTGTGCGTTGGTCGAGGGGTGTGGGTTGCGGGCCGAGGATCCGCCGTTCGGGATTGAGGCGGCGCACTTGTCGATGGCCTGGAGCGGGGTGCATGACAATGATCCGGCGGAACGGTGGTTGCGGTCGCGGATTGGTCAGTTCATGTCTTTGGCTTTGGATATTCCTTCCTGACCGAGTGCATATCCGTTGCTGCGGTAACGGCGGCTGGCGGTTTCGCCCTTACGGCCAGCCCTTTCAAGGTGTTTTCCCTTTATGGGCCTTAAGCACCCGATCCGTCGACACATGAGCGTGCGCAGCTTTGCCGTCCAGCCACTCCTTGGGTTTGGCGATTTTGGGACCACGTATGCTTTTGGCCACTTGCTTGGGCTTGATATTCCTGGCGAGCGCCAACAGTCGCGTTGCCAGCGTTTCTAAGGTCGTTTGAAGTGTCAGGTAATCTGAGGGCAGTGCGATCTGCATGCCCTCGTATCCGCTACGCACTTGTACCGTCAGGTGGAAGATCGAAGCTTCCCAGCCTTCGGGCAATGTCTCGCGATGAGCCTGTTCCACGCTGCGTTTGAGCACTGCCAGGACGTTGTAGGCCAGGATCGCCGAGGCAAAACCCAGCAACGCCGCCCGCGGAGCGCCAAGGCTTTCGATTTCACTGTCCAGCACCGATTCCAGGCGCTGGAACATCCCTTCGATACTCCAGCGACGACGGTATAACTCGGCGATCTGCCCGGCGCTGACGGTGTCTGGCAAGTTGCTCCAGAACCACATCACAGTGTCGCCTGAGTCAGTAGGTGTCTGTAGGTTCAGTTCAACTCGACGCCAGCGGTGACCACCTTTGAGTTCGATGATTTGCTCGCGCACCGTTGCGGATTCGATGGCCACAGATTCTTGCCAGCCGCCTTCCTCAATCAACCGTGGATGTTTGCTTTGCTGGCGAATAATGAACGAAGCCCCCGCTTCCTCGCAGGCTTGCATGACGGGCAGCGTGCAGTACAGCCGATCGGCCATCCATAGCTGGCCCTTAGTGGCGTGGGCCAACAGCGGCAGCACGCTGACGCGCTCACTGGCGTAGGCATCCTCGCATGGCTGCAAGTCGACGATCTGATCGAGGTCCGGGTCGTAGACCACTACTGAAAACCCTGGTCGCGCCGCACCTCGCTCACGCCGCAAAGCCCCCAAGCGTTTTTCAGTAGAAGGCAGGTGGTTGCCGTCGACAATGCGCAGCTGCCAGCCGGGCAAAATGGCTGAGCAGCCCAACTCTTTTATCGTCGGAGCCAGGCGCTCGGCGCTTCCTGTAACCAACGCCCGCAGCAACGCGGGCTCTGTGCGGCTGACCTTGTCATAGAGCGCCGCCAACGTAACCGGCAGCCCCTCCATTTGCCGGGCAGCGGCATGCAAAGAAGGGCGCAAACCCAATGAAACAAGGGACATCAGCTCAACGATGGTCGAAAACAAAAGCTCACGCGGGTACTGGCGTTGACGGTGTTCTTCAAACACCTGATCAACCCATTCGGCAGGAACAGCCTGCTCCAGTATCAATTTCGTCATGACACTGGCCGGTGTCTTTTTTTCAAACCGCGCTAGAACTTCTGCCCACATCGTTTTCGTCACCCTGACTGGTTTTTAGGGGATTCTAAACGAAGACCTTGAAAGGGCTGGCCCTTACGGCGAGTCACTTTTTTTACAAGCGCCTAAAAAAAGTAACCAAAAAAACGCTCGCCCCTTACGTACGGCCCCTCGCTTAGGCTCGGGGTTCCTTCGCTCCGGCATTCATCCGGGGGCATTGCCCTCCGGTCCGCTTCGCTCGACCTACATGCAATGTGTTCGACTGCGTCGAACGGCGCTGCGCGCCAATCCCCGGATGAACACCTCCGCTCAGCCTGCCGAGGGGGCGGGTGGATCAAGATCAAGAGCTGCAGGCGAGCTAACGCTCGGCCTGTTGAGTGGTGAAGAGCGTGGGTGTACGCCGCTCTGCCTTTGCTTTTCTGTGGGAGCGGCGGTGCGGCGATCCGACTTGCTCGCGAATGCGGCTTTTCAGGCAACATCAATGTTGAATGTGCCGGCCTCTTCGCGAGCAAGCCCGCTCCCATTTCATTAGTTGAGCAGTGTCAGGCGCAAAATCCATGTACATCCCCGCCCTCCTGTGGGAGCGAGCCTGCTCGCGAAGGCAGCCTGCCAGTCGACCAGGTACATCACAGACGAACGAACCCAACAATCAGGCCGGCCGGTAGGCCGCCTCGCTTTTGCTTTGGTTTTGGTTTTTGATCTTCTTGCCCCCTCGTGAGGCCCACGGAGCAGGACCGGAGCGAGGGCATGCCGAGCCTTGGCGAGGCACCGAACGTAAGGGGCAAGAGCCCTTGGTTACTTGGGGCTTTTCCAAGTAACCCGCTGTAAGAGCGGAACCCTAAGCGGCCGTTACCGCAGCAACGGATATGTACACGATCAAAAGCAAAGACTATCAGCGAATAAAGTGAATCTTCCCGCTGTCGTCATTGCCCATGTAGATGCCATACACCCCAGCCTGACGCTCCTCGATATAGCGCTCAAGGATCTGCCGGATCGCCGGATAATAGATGCTGTCCCAAGGAATGTCCTCAGGCGCGAAGAACTTGTAGTCGAGGGTTTCCGGCCCGTACTGCCCGGTAATCTCCAGCGCGATGGCGCGGAAGATGATGTACACCTCGCTGATCTGCGGCACGCTGAAGATCGAATAGGGCGAGACGATTTCCGCACGCACGCCGCTTTCTTCCCAGACCTCGCGCAAGGCCGCCTGCTCGGTGGTCTCGCCGCTTTCCATGAAGCCCGCCGGCAGCGTCCAGGTGCCCGGGCGCGGCGGAATCGCGCGTTGGCACAACAGGTACTTGCCGTCCTGCTCGATGATGCAGCCGGCAATGATCTTCGGATTGACGTAATGGATGTAGCCGCAACCGCGGCACATCAGGCGCTCGTGCGTATCGCCCGGCGGCAGCTGCTGACTGAGGTCAGCACTGCCGCACTTGGGGCAAAAGCTCGGGCTGAACATTTCAGCGACCTATGCGCGGTTCTTTCAGCGCGATGGGCAGGGTGATCGCCGGGATGTCGCCGGTTTCTTCCTGCTTGCGCTTGAGGTAGTCCAGGGCCACGGCCGCGGCTGCACGCACGTGGTCGACGCACGCCTGGTGGGCGGCCAGCGGGTCACCGCCCTTGATCGCCTCGACCATACGCTCCATTTCCTGGTTGCTGGCGCCGCGACGGTTTTCCTGGGACACCGAGGTCGCGCGCAGGTAGCTGATGCGTGCCTGCAACTGGCGCAGCTGAGTGGCCGCGACATGGTTGCCCGAGCCTTCGAGCAGCACATCGTAGAAACCCTGCACCGAGTCGATGACCTGTTGCAGCTCGCCGTCTTTCAACGCCTTGCGGTTTTCTTCGAGGGCTTTTTCCAGGGCCTTGATGTCCTTGGCCTTGGCGCGCAGGGTGAACAGTTGAACGATCAGCCCTTCGAGTACGCAGCGCAGCTCGTAGATGTCCACGGCATCGGCCAGGGTGATGATCGCGACACGCGGGCCCTTGGCGTCGGCGAATTCCACCAGGCCTTCGGATTCCAGGTGACGCAAGGCTTCGCGCACGGAAGTACGGCTGACGCCCAGGCGATCGCACAGATCGCGTTCGACCAGACGGTCTCCCGGCAGGAGCTGGAAGTTCATGATGGCGCTTCGCAGTTTATCCAGCACGATTTCGCGCAGGGTAACGGGGTTGCGATTGACCTTGAAGCTGTCGTCGAGTGGCAGGCGTTTCATGGGGTCCGCTCTGATTGTGGCTGTCCATGCAAAAAGAGCACTTCGATTACGGGAATCCATGTGCTCGGTCGGATCAAACAGCCAAGGGTTAACTGGAGGCCTCGGCATCGGCTTCGGCGAAGGCTTCACGGGCGAGCCGGAAACTGTCTACGGCAGCGGGGACACCGCAATAAATGCCGACCTGAAGCAGTATTTCGCGTATTTGCTCACGACTCAGGCCGTTACGCAAGGCGCCGCGCACATGCAGCTTGAGTTCATGGGGCCGGTTGAGGGCCGAGATCATCGCCAGGTTGATCATGCTGCGCTCCTTGAGCGACAAACCCTCACGACCCCAGACATGACCCCAACAATACTCGGTGACCATTTCCTGCAACGGTCGGGTGAAGTCGTCGGCGTTCTCGATGGAACGATTGACGTAGGCCTCACCCAGCACCTGGGTGCGGATCTTCAGGCCTTTTTCATACTTTTCGTTGTTCATTTGCGTAGCTCCCGTGGGCTCAGAGGCCGCCCATCAAGGTGTATTTGAGTTCCAGGTAATCCTCGATGCCGTATTTCGACCCTTCACGGCCCAGCCCTGAGGACTTGATGCCGCCGAATGGCGCGACTTCGGTGGAAATCAGCCCTTCGTTGATCCCGACCATGCCGTATTCCAGCGCCTCGCTCATGCGCCAGGCGCGGCCCAGGTCGCGGGTGTAGCAGTAGGCGGCGAGGCCGAATTCGGTGTCGTTGGCCATCTCGACGGCTTGGGCCTCGGTGTCGAAACGGAACACCGCTGCCAGCGGGCCGAAGGTTTCTTCTTGGGCGACTTTCATTTGCGTGGTAACGCCCGCCAAAACGGTTGGCTGAAAGAAGCCGTTGCCCAACGCATGGCGTTCGCCGCCGCACAGCAGTCGTGCACCCTGGGCCAGTGCGTCTTGCACGTGGTCTTCGACCTTGGCCACGGCACGCTCGTTGATCAGCGGCCCTTGGGTGACGCCATCATCGAAACCGCTGCCGACCTTGAGTTGCGAAACCCGCTCGGCCAGGCGTGCGACAAAGGCGTCGTGGATGCCGTCCTGCACCAGGAAGCGATTGACGCAGACGCAGGTCTGCCCGGCGTTGCGGAATTTGGCGATCAGCGCGCCTTCAACGGCACGTTCCAGATCGGCGTCATCGAAGACAATGAACGGCGCGTTACCGCCCAGTTCCAGCGAGACTTTTTTCAGGGTCGGCGCGCACTGGGCCATCAGCAGCTTGCCGATGGCGGTGGAGCCGGTGAACGACAGTTTGCGCACCAGGCTGCTGCTGGTCAGCTCGCCACCGATGGCGATGGCGTCGCCGGTAATCACGTTGAAAATGCCCGCTGGTATGCCAGCCTGTTCCGCCAGTGCGGCCATGGCCAGTGCCGAGAACGGCGTTTCCGGCGCCGGTTTGACGATGCACGGGCAGCCGGCCGCCAGCGCCGGGCCGGCCTTGCGGGTGATCATCGCCGCCGGGAAGTTCCACGGCGTGATGGCGGCGACGACGCCAATCGGCTCCTTGCTGACCACGATGCGTGCGTCGCCCTTGTGGCTGGGAATGGTGTCGCCGTAGATGCGCTTGGCCTCTTCGGCGAACCACTCGATGAAGCTCGCGGCGTAGAGGATTTCGCCTTTGGCTTCAGCCAGTGGCTTGCCTTGTTCGAGGGTGAGGATTTGTGCCAGGGCGTCGGCATTCTCCAGCATCAAGGCATGCCAGCGTTTGAGCGTATTGCTGCGCTCCTTGGCGGTCAGTGCGCGCCAGGCCGGCCAGGCCTTGTCGGCGGACTCGATAGCCAGGCGTGCGTGTTCGGCGCCGAGGTTCGGCACCCGGCCGATGAGTTCTCCGGTGGCCGGGTTGAAAATGTCCTGACAGGCGCCATCCGGCGCGTCCAGCCATTGGCCGTTGATGAAGGCTTGCTGGCGGAACAGTAACGAGGCTGCTGGGCTCATGCCGGCTCCTGAAAAAAGGGGGATTACCTGTAGGAGCGAGCTTGCTCGCGAAAAAACCGAGAACGCCAAGGGCTGTCAGTCAGCACGCGTTATCGTTCACGACCATCGTCGGAACGCCGCCCGGAGCAAGCTCGCTCCTACAAAAAACTATGCATCAGGCCAGGGTGGGCAGCGGCCCCAGCTTGCCTTTGTGGTAGATCATCGGCGTGACCGGTTGCGCGGGCAGGATCAGGTTCTTCACCGCGCCGACGATGATCGCGTGATCACCTCCGTCGTATTCGCGCCACAGTTCACACTCGATGATCGCCGTGGCCTTGGCGAGGATCGGGTTACCCAGATCGCTCAGGTGCCACTCGATACCTTTGGCCTTGTCCTTGCCTTTACCGGCGAAGGCATAGGCTTCGGCGGTCTGGTCGGCGGACAGCAGATGAATCGCAAACTGCTTGCTGTCGCGCAGTACCGGGTAGGTGTCGGAGCCGTAGTTGGGGCAGAACAGCACCAGTGCCGGGTCGATCGACAACGCACTGAAGGCGCTGGCGGTGATGCCGACGATGCCGCCGTCCGGGTCGAGGGTGGTGACCACCGTGACCCCGGACGGGAACGAGCTCATCACGTCTTTGTAAATGCCGGGTTCGATCATTTTCCAGGACTCCTAGCGCATCACGAAGGGATCAGGCATAGGCGCCTGGGACAGGTTGATCCACACCGTTTTCAGCTCGGTGTAGGCCAGCACCGAATCGATGCCGCTTTCGCGTCCATAGCCGCTGTTCTTGAAACCGCCGATCGGCGCCATGGCCGAGACTGCGCGGTAGGTGTTGACCCAGATGATCCCCGAACGCACGTCCCGGGCCAGGCGATGGGCGCGGCCCAGGTCGCGGGTCCAGATGCCGGCCGCGAGGCCGAACTGCGAGTCGTTGGCAATCGCCAGCGCTTCGGCTTCGTCCTTGAAACGGATGACCGAGGCCACCGGGCCAAAGACTTCTTCCTGCATGATCTTCATCGAATTGCGGTCGCATTCGAACAGCGTCGGTTCGTAGAACCAGCCATCGCCCAGATTCTCCGGACGCTTGCCGCCCAGGCGCAGGCGCGCACCTTCGGCGATGGCATCGGCCACCAGGCCTTCGACCACGGCCAGTTGCTGCGCGGTGGCCATCGGGCCCATTTCGCTGCTGTCGTCCTGCGGGTTGCCGATGCGGATGCGCTGGGCGCGTTCCACCAGACGACCGACGAACTCGTCGTAGATCTCGTCCTGCACCAGCAAGCGCGAACCGGACACGCAGCTCTGCCCGGAGGCGGCATAGATCCCGGCGATGGCGCCGTTGATCGCGCTGTCGAGGTCGGCGTCGGCGAAGATGATGTTCGGCGATTTACCCCCCAGTTCCAGCGACAGTTTGGCGAAGTTCTCCGCGCTGCTGCGCACCACATGCCGCGCCGTGGCCGCGCCGCCGGTGAAGGCGATCTTGCGGATCAGCGGATGGCGGGTGAGGGCGGCGCCGGTGCTCGGGCCGTAACCGGTGACGACGTTGACCACCCCTGGCGGAATCCCGGCTTCCAGCGCCAGGCGCGCCAGTTCGAGGATGGTCGCCGAGGCGTGTTCCGACGGCTTGATCACGATGGTGTTGCCCGCCGCGAGGGCCGGGGCGAGTTTGATCGCGGTCAGGTACAGCGGGCTGTTCCACGGAATGATCGCGGCGACCACGCCCATGGCTTCGTGCACGGTGTAGGCAAACAGGTCCGGCTTGTCCAGCGGCAGGGTGCCGCCTTCGAGCTTGTCCGCCAGGCCTGCGGTGTAGTGGAAGAACTCCGGCAGATAGCCAACCTGGCCACGGGTTTCGCGGATCAGCTTGCCGTTGTCGCGGCTTTCCAGCTGCGCCAGTTGTTCTTTGTTCTCGGCGATCAGGTCGCCCAGGCGTCGCAGCAATTTGCCGCGAGCGGTGGCGGTCAAACCGCGCCATGCCGGGCTGTCGAAAGCGGTTTGCGCAGCTTGTACGGCGCGCTCGACGTCGGCTTCGTCGGCATCGGGCAGTTCGGCCCAAGGCTCGGCCAGCGCCGGGTTGAGGCTTTCGAAGGTCTTGCCGGACAGGGCATCGACCCATTCACCGCCGATGCACATCTGGAAGCGTGCGAGTGTCATGCAACGATCCCCTTGATCTGGTTTTGTTTGGAGTGCGCGGTCTGCAGAAACTCCAGCAACAGCTGGTTGACCAGGCGCGGCGACTCTACCGGCATCATATGCCGTTGCTCGGCGAGCACGGCAACGGTCGCACCGGGAATGCGTTCGGCCAGTTGTCTGGCCATTTCCGGGGTCGAGCCGGGGTCCAGTTCGCCGGTGGCGATCAGCGTCGGCACCTGGATGCTGGCCAGGTCGTCGGCGCGGTACATGTCCTGGGTGGCGAACAGTTCATAAGTGGTCAGGTAACCCTGCGGGTCATTGCCGGCCAGGGTCTGGCGAATCGCGGCGATCTGCGCCGGATTCGCCGCCTGGTATTCGCGGCTGAACCAGCGCGACAGCGCCGCTTCGGCATTGGCGTCCGGCCCGTGTTCGGCGGCCTGGCTGGTGCGGGCGATGACCCCCGCGCGCTGTTCGGCGCTGCGGTTGAACACACTGTTGAGCACCACCAGGCCTTCCAGGCGTTGCGGGTAGTGCAGGGCAAAGGCCCGCGCCACCAGCCCGCCCATGGAAAAGCCGATCACCGTTGCCTTGGGCAATTGCAGGTGGTCGAGCAACTCCAGCAACTGGTCGGCATAGCCGAGCAGCGGCGTGCCGCTTTCCGGGCGCGGGCTGGCGCCATGGCCGAGCATGTCGTAGGCGATGACGCGGTACTGCGTGGCCAGGCCAACGATCTGGCCGCCCCACATTTCTTTGTTCAGGCCCACGCCGTGGATCAAGACCACGGGCTGGCCTTGGCCGGTCGCCAGGTAACTGGTGCCAGCCGGGGTGAGTTCAGCGGTGAGCCGAATCATGGAGCGCTCCTGCAATGCCTTCTTGTTGTCGTTCTGCTGGCCGGTTACTGGGCTTTTTCGGCTGCCAGTTCTTCCAGGTCGATGTAGCGGTTGCCGATGCGCGGGTGCAGGCGGCCGCCGTCGGCGCAACCCAGGACCACGACGATTTCGTCGGCACGCGGGGCGTCTTCGATCTGCATTTCCAGGGTGATGTAGTGCGAACGCAGGCCTTCGTCGTCCTTGTGCATCATCGGGATCTGGATCGAGGTGCCCGGGCCGCCGCGCTTGTTGGTGAAGCTCAAGTAGCTCTTGGCCTTGACCGCTTCGCGGTAATGGTTGCCGAAGCGCAGGGTGTGGATCACCGCCGAAGCGTGTTCGATTTCGCCGTCGGCGCCGACCACCGCAGCCTTGCCGTAAGCCTCGATTTTCTCGGCTCCGCCAATGATGCCCACCAGGCGCTCGACCATCAGCGCGCCGAGGTCGGAGCAGTTGGCGCGGATCTGTGGTTTCAGGTCTTCGACGAAACCGTTGCCCAGCCAGGGGTTCTTCATCACCACGGCCAGACCGACCATGGTCACGGGCTTATCGGTGGCTTTGCCGCCTTCAATAAAGGTTTCTTCGACATAGCTGACGATCTTGCGGATTTCGAAACTCATGAGCTGCTCCGTAGAGGTTTGGGTGTCTGTGCGTCTGATGGTATACCATAATACCGATGACGCAAGCCCCTCGGATGAGTTTCTGGTCGGATGGCGATGAAAAGGGAGGGGGGGCAAAAAAACTTATAAAAAAACCCGGCTGATGAGGCCGGGTTTTTCGTTGGGTACCGCAGTCAAGCCAAGCATTCAGGCAGTGCGGTTCTGGATCAGGTGATCGGAACCACCTTCGGCGACGCGATTGCCATTCAGGTGATCGGAGCCGTCAGCGGCAACGCGGTTGCCATTCAGGTGATCGGAGCCGTCAGCGGCAACGCGGTTGCCATTCAGGTGATCGGAGCCGTCAGCGGCAACGCGGTTGCCATTCAGGTGATCGGAGCCGTCAGCTGCAACGCGGTTGCCGTTCAGGTGATCAGAACCATCAGCCGCTACACGATTCTCGATCAGACGGTCGGAACCATCAGCCGCTACACGATTCTCGATCAGGCGATCGGAACCACCCTCGGCCACACGGCTTTCAATCAGACGATCCGAGCCGCCTTCAGCGACTACAGGCTGAGCAGAAGTAGCGGCAAAAGCGTTCACTGCAAAAACCGAGAAAGCGATACTGAGGATGGTTTGGCGTTTCATGATGGTGTGCTCCGGGTCTTATTGGGTGGGTATGGAGCAGATGTTACGCCGGAGATTTTTTAAGAGAACTTCATTGAATCAATGGTGACTATCGACGTAGTCAATGATCCGCTGCAATGACGTTGCTGGAGTGATACCCACCTCCCAGCGCCTTGATCAGGGCAATCTCGCTTTCCAGCCGCTGCCCCTGCAACAAGGCAAGGCCGCTATGCTCGGCCAACAGCGGCAGGTTCGACTCAAGCGCTGTCACCCTGTCCAGCAGGCCGCGCTGATAATGCGCCGTGGCACTGTCGCGATTGAAGCGCATATTGCCGATGCGCGATTGCTGCAGTTGCTCCTGCGTCTCCAACCCCTGCTGCTTGCTGCCGGCCACGGCGACATCGCGTACGGCGTCGAGTACGGCCTGGTTGTACTGATACACCAGGCCATTGCTCAAGCTACGGGCGGTGGCCAGTTCGGCATTGAGGCGGCCGCCGTCGAAGATCGGCAGGGTCAGCCCCGGTATGAGGTTGATCTGCCGGCTGCCATGGGCCCACAAATCGCCCATGTGCAGGGCGTCGGCGCCGTAAAAGGCTTTGATGTCGAAGCTGGGGTAGAAGGCCGCCTTGGCCGCGTCGATGTTCGAATAGGACGCCTGCACCAGCCATCGCAAGGCCTGCAGGTCAGGTCGCCTGGCCAACAGTTCGTAACCCAGGCTATCGGGCACCCCATAAATGTGCTCCGGTAACGTGCGCGGTGCCAGCGGCAAGGTGACGTCGGCCCCCACGCCGAGCAGTGCGCGCATGGCCTCGCGCAGTTGCCATACCTGGCTGCGCAGGGAGACCACCTGGCGATCGATCAGTGCCTGGTTGCTCAACGCCTGCTGTTTCAGCGGCTGCGACTCCAGACCACGCTCGATACGTGCCTGATGGGCGGCCACCACCTCGGCAGTGATGGCCGACATGTGTTGCAAGTCGTCGAGTAGCTGCTGTGCGGTCTGGATCTGGAAATACAGCATGGCCACATTGCTCGAGACCTCCAGTTCGACCCAGGCCTCTTCAGCCTGACGCGCATTGTGAACCCCCAGGGCGGCGTCGACCTGGGCTCGTTGGCGTCCCCAGAGATCCAGTTGGTAGGCTCCGCCGAGACCCACCACACCCTCGGTGTACCAAGGGCCGGTGAGCCCGAGGGCGGGCTCATTCTGGGCGAAGGGTCCGAGGAAGCCGTTGGCGGAGACGTGTTGGCGGTTGACCAGTGCGATTAATTGGACCTGCACGCCCGTCAAGGATTTCACGGTGTCGGCCTGGGCCCGAGCCTGGTCGATATGGCTGCGGGCGATCGCGATGCCGGGGGCTTGGGCGAAGGCCATTTCAATCAGTTGGTTCAGTTGCGGATCGTTGTATCGCTTCCACCAACTCGCCTCTGGCCAACCCTCACGGGCCAGGTGCAGGTCGTCAGCCAGACGGAGTTCTGTCGGGTCCCGTTGCGCTGCCAGGTGGCCTTCTTCGCGGATCAGTGCACAGCCACCCAGTAACAGGCACAGGCCGAGCAGCCATGCACAATGAGCGTGTCTGTTCATGGGCTCGGCTCCGAGAGGGCACCCTGCTCATAGCGTTGCCAGTCCGGTAGCGAATCCAGCAGGTGGTGCAACGTGCGCAGGCCATGCAACAGGGCTTCGGCGTTCACGCCAACTCCCGCCATCGTAACGTCGAGCGCAGGCAAGGCCTCAAGCGCTGTGCCCCGGGTTTGCAGGTGCAAGGCATATTGCTCCAGCCAGTCACTCATTTCCTGTTGCTGCTCGTCCAGCCAGCGCTGCGTTGGTGCCGGGAGCTGTGCTTCGAGCACTACCCGATTGCGCTGCAATTGGTCAGTCAGCAGGAGGACCTCCCGCGCCTTGGCGAGCAGCGTCTGGGTGAACAGCGTCAGCTCCTCATGCTCACCCTGATGCCAGCCGGGCTCCAGGGCTACCCGCGCCAGCATGGCCTCGCACTCGGCGAGCTGGCGCCAACTGCGCAGGCTCTGCTCGTGCAGGCGGTCAGATGGGTCTCCCGGTGCCAATGCCGGTGGGCGCAACAGCGCGGCGATCTCGTGCAGGGCATCCGCCAGGCGTCGGCGCAGACTGTCGCCTTCGCTTTCCGGCCAAAGCACGCCGTGCACCAGAGTGCTGACCAGCACGCCGATCAGGATGCCCACCAACCGGTCGCGGACTTCCGTGAGGTCGTTGCTCGGGCCAAACTGTTCGAGCAGGGCCAGCGCGAAGCAAAACATGATCTGCAGACCGGCATAGCTGATGCGCTCGGAGCCCGCGGCGACCCATGCGCCGAGGGCGATTACCGGCAGGCTCATCGCCAGCAGGCCGACCAGCGTCTCGATGTGCGGAACAACGAAAACGATACACAGCAGCGCCAGCGCGCTGCCCATCAGACAGCCGCCGATCCGCAGCAAGCCCTTTTGGGTCGAGGCGCCGAGGCTGGGCAAGGCGATGATGACGCAGGTCAGCATCACTGTGTGGATGCCCGGCCAGTCCACGCCGTTGTAGAACACGTAACAGATCAGCGTGGCCAGCCAGGTCTTGAAGGCGAAGCGCAGGTAATTGGGGTTGCTGAAAGCATCGCGTACGAGCAAGGGGTCCTTGGCGGTCGGAGCACCGGAGGGCGTGGCATGTTCGACAGTGGCCAAGGCGCGCAAGGCGTCGCGCATTTCTTCCAGTGCCGGGGGGGCCAGTAACCGTTGCAAGGCTTCACTGCTCAGTACTGGCGGTTGCGACAGGTTATCGGTGTCGATGGCTGCGGCCAGAGCCGCGCAATCCTGGCGCAACGCCACAAGGGCCTCGGTGTCGTCGCCATTGGACTTCAGCGCGGCAGCTGCCGCATACAAACGAGAAACACAGGTGATCAACGCCAGTTGTTCGATCTCCCGGGTTTCCTTCACGGGGGCGCGCATGCTGGCGAACTTCAGGAGTTTGTGCAGGCTGAGCACCCCTTGCTGGACTTCCACCGCGCTGATCCGCGCCGTTTCCATATGCCCTTCACCCAGCGCGGCCAAGCGCGCATCGACCTGTGCCAGTTGCCTGCGCATCGTTTCGCGCAATTGCCGCTGGGGCTCTTTGGGCAACAACACGGTGTTCACCAGCAAAGTCACCAGGGTCGGGTAGACCACCGCCATCCACACCCATAGGCAACCACGCAACAGCAGTTCCGGTTGTGCAGTGAGGTCCACCAGGCTCTGCACGTAAATGGTGACGATGGCCACCACGAAAAACAGCGGGCCGAGGCGTGTTGCGCGCATGGCGAACACACTGACGAGGAACACCGCGCTCGCGCAGAGGATGCGCAGCAACGGGTAGCCGTAGGTGAACTTGAGCAGGAGGATGGCGATGCCGATGGCGATGGTCGCGCTGACCATGAACAGGATGCCGGCCATGCGCGTCAGCACCAGGTTACTTTGGCTGACGAAAAACACCAGGATCAGCGACAGCGCCAGCAGCGGCACTTCCAGGCTCATGGAGAGGATGATCACCAGCGCGCAGGCCAACACGTTACGCAACAGTGCGTTGCCACGTCCTGGAAAGGGCGCAAGCTCTGCGTCAAGGAAGCGCCAGAAGCGTCGCTCCCAGGTTAGCGCAGCACTCATTGCGGCGAGTCCCCATCTTGACCCGCATGGATCAAGACTACAGCCGATGCGCCGATGCGCCGATGCGGAACAGGTTCGGATCGGGTTGGTCGACGCGGATGCGTACCGGAAAACGCTGTGCCACCCGCACCCAGTTGATGGTCCGAGCGACCTTCGGCAGCCCTGCGGCCTGGGCGCCGCCGTCATCCGGGAACACGCCGAAACCAATGGAATCGACGGTACCGCTGAAGGTGCGGCCGCTGTTGCCCATCAGGTAGAGGGTGCTGCGGCTGCCATTGCGGATCTTGTCCAGTTCGGTCTCGCGAAAGTTCGCCACCACGTACCAGCGACGCGTGTCGATCAGGCTGAAGAGGGGGTGACCGGCGGCAGCGAACTGGCCGTTGGAGGTGGTTAAACCGACGATGAGCCCGTCGAAGGGCGCACGCACCACGCTGTGTTCCAGGTCCAGCTCGGCGCGGGCTATCTCCGCTTGTATCACTGCGCGCTTGCTCACCAGTGCATCGACCCCGCTGACAGCCGCGGCAGCCTGTTTGGCCTGTAACAGCGCCGCATTCAATTCGGCACGAGCGCTCTTGGCGGCGGTGCGGGCCTGATCCACCTGTTCCGCGGAGACATAACCAGGCTTCAGCAAGGGCTCCATGCGCCGCAGCGTGTCGGCACTCTGCGCGGCGGCAGCCTTGGCGCGTTCGACACTGGCTGTCACCGCTTCGGAGTTGAACTGTTGGGCATCAACCTGACGCTGGCTCAGAATGATTTCCTTGTTCAGCGCTTGCAGTGAGGCCTGAGCCTGGTCCAGCACGTCCTGATACACCCGCGCGTCGATGCGCAGGAGTACGTCTCCCTGTTTCACCTGCTGGTTCTCGCGCACGGCCAGTTCTTCGATGCTGCCGCTCACTTCGGGGGTGACGTTTATGGTGTCGGCATACACGTAGGCATCATCGGTACGTGGGGTGGTGTCCAACCGCCAGACCACCCACAGCAGCATCACCAGCGTCAACCCGAGCAATACGAGAACGATCAAGCGTCGGGGCAGTTTGTTCACAGCGGATTCGCTCATGATGCAAGTCCCCGATCAATTCTGGAAAAACAGCAGCCAGGTGCTCATCGACAACAACGCGGTCAAAACCGGATAGGTCAGAACTGACGGCACCAGCCAGGCTGCGTAACCTGACCGTGCAAGCAGTGCCTGAAGCACAAAGGCCAGCAGCATGCCGGCGAGAATGCAGAACAGCCAATCGGGGAAGTAGGCCCCCAGAACTGGAATCGAAGGGGCATTGGAGCAGCCCGATAGCGGAACAATCAGCAACAGTGCCAACACGTTGTGTTCACGGCTCATTTGAGCTTCCACCCCATTGCAAAGCGGCAATTGGCCGATGCTACCTACATTGGCCTCGTGAAATGTAGTTAATTTTTGGCCAGTCACCTCGGATGGGCAGAGGATCCCAAGCGTTTTACCGGATCTGGAGTTGATACTGGTAGCTGCGTCGCTCAACGGATTCAAATCGGCCGTGTGAGCACGCCTGTTATTGGTTTGCCCATCACCGCGAAATAATCCCGTGATCAATGGCGTATTTGACCAGCGCTGCGGGTTTGTCAATGTTGAGTTTACGGCGGATGCTCAGGCGATGGGTTTCGACCGTGCGCACACTGATGTCCAACTCCCGCGCCATTTCCTTGTTGTTCAACCCTTGCGCCATCTTCGACAGTACCTGGCTTTCCCTCGGGGTCAGTTCGTTGTCGGTGTTCCTGTCGGCGATCAGCCGTTGGGCGATTTCGGCGCTGTAGAAGGTTCCGCCGCTGCTGATGGCTTCGATGGCGGCGATGATTTCCCGTGACGGGGCGTTCTTCAGCACGTAGCCGCTGGCGCCGGAGCGCACCGATTCACTGACGTATTCGTAATTGTCGTACATGCTCAGCACCAGCACCTTGAGCGACGGGTACTGGCTGCGCAGCACGCGGGTCAGCTCCAGGCCGTTCATGTCCGGCAGGCTGATGTCGACCAGCAGCAGGTCGGGCTGGCAGCGTCCGACCATCTCGATGGCCTCGGCGCCGTTTTCCGCTTCGCCGACCATTTCCAAAGGCGACATCACCGCCAGCAGCGCCTTGATGCCGTCGCGGACCAGGGAGTGATCGTCGACCAGGGCAACGCGGATCGGGGAGGGCAGGTTCATGGGAGGTTTCACTCTTGTAGTTTTGGGCCGGCTCAGGGTTTTGCGTCAGGTTTCATTGGCAGCCGTACGTCCAGCTCACTTCTGCCCGGCATCGAGATCAAATCGAAGCGTCCGCCAAAATGTTCGACGCGTTCGCGGATGTTACGCAAGCCAATGCCCGCCTGACGACGTTCGACCTGGGCGACGTTGAAACCGATGCCGTCATCGACCACCGTCAGCCGCACGGATTCGTCGCAACCGCGCAGGGTAATGGATACGTTCTTCGCCTGCGCATGGCGTTCGATATTGGTCAGGCCTTCCTGGACAATGCGGAACAGCGAAACAGCCGCGCCGTCGACCAGTTGGCAGTCGAATTCATTTTCGTCATAGGTCACGGTCAGCCCGCTGCGCTGCTCGAATTCGGCAGCCAATTGGCCGATGGCCGCCGGCAGGCCGAGAGTGTCGAGCAAGGATGAGCGCAGGTCATGGGAGAGGCTGCGGACTTCGCCGATGGCATCGCCCAAGCGCTCTGTGGCTTCTTTCAGCGTGTTCAAGCCCTTGTCGTGGGCTTGTCCGCGTTCCAGCAGATGGCTGGCCAGTTCGAACTGAAACTTGATCGAGACCAGCACCTGACTGATGCCGTCGTGCAGTTCACGGGACACCCGGGATCGTTCTTCCTCCTGCAGGCTGACAATGCGCTGGGTCAGGCGCTGCAGTTTCTTGTCCGCCAGCCGATGTTCGCTGACATTGAGGGTCATGCCGGTGGCGAACACGAACAGCACCGCGACCAGGGCGACCACGGCAATCGCCATCATGGTCTTGCGGATGCCCATGGCCACTTCGGCACGGGCTTGTTGGGTGGCGCGCTCGACGTCTTCGAGGTAGATGCCGGTGCCGAGCATCCAGCCCCAGCGATCGAGCATCACCACGTAGGCGAGCTTGTCGGTCACCTGGCCGGAGGAGGGTTTGTTCCAGGCGTAGCGTTGAAAACCTTCGCCGGATTGCGCGCTTTGCAGCAGCGCCTGGATCACCGGCAGGCCGTGGGGGTCTTTCATGTCCCACAGGTATTGGCCCACCAATTCCGATTGGCGCGCATGCATCAGGCTGCGGCCTTCGTGGTCGTAGACGAAGAAGTAGCCGTTGATGCCGAAGCTGAGCTTGCGCAGTTCTTCCAGCACTTGTTGCTGGGCGTGGACATCACCGTGGCCGTCGTCGTACAGCGGCGCGATCAGGCTCTGGGCCATTTCCACGTAGTTTTTAAGTTCCGCGCGCTTGCTCGCCAGAATGCTGTCTTCGATCAACTGCGCCTGTTGATCGCCCAATTGACGGTTGAGGGAAATCACCAGCGCGCAGATGACGGCAATGGCCAGCACCAGCGGCAGAATCCCGAGGGCGACGATCTTGTGTTTGAGCTGCATGTTGACTCCTGCCCGAACTGATGGGAAACGAAGGCCTGTAGGAGCGAGCTTGCTCGCGATGGTCGTTAACGAAAACGCATGTTCGCGGGATAGGCGCGGTGTTCCTGAGCCCATCGTCGGAACGCCGCCCGGAGCAAGCTCGCTCCTACAGGTTTCTGGCATCAGGCGAAGGTCGGCATCATAGGCCAAAGACAAGCTGGCCGAGTAGCGTTGCTGGACGGAGTGACCGGTGGAATTCAGGGTCGGAACGGCTCATCTACGTAGAACTACGTAGACACCACGTACGTAGTAACGCGGATTTATTTGTGGACGGCATGCGCAGATATTGGGCCAGCTCCGCACCGCGGACACAATTATAAAAATTACCGCCGCAGTCACTGGCTGTCGGCAGGAGACACGCTATGCCCCGTCTGGCTAAACACCTCGCCTGGTTTGCCGTGGCTGTCCTGGGAGCGATTGCGCTGAGTGTCGTGGCCTTGCGCCGCGGCGAAGCGATCAACGCCCTGTGGATCGTAGTCGCAGCCGTCGCCATCTACCTTGTTGCCTACCGCTACTACAGCCTGTTCATCGCCAATAAAGTGATGCAGCTCGATCCCAATCGGGCCACGCCGGCTGTGCTCAACAACGATGGTCTGGACTACGTGCCGACCAACAAACACGTGCTGTTCGGTCACCACTTCGCCGCCATTGCCGGCGCGGGTCCGCTGGTCGGCCCGGTTCTGGCGGCGCAGATGGGCTACCTGCCCGGCACGCTGTGGCTGATCGCCGGCGTGGTACTGGCCGGTGCGGTGCAGGACTTCATGGTCCTGTTCATGTCCACCCGCCGCAATGGCCGCTCCCTGGGCGACATGGTCCGCGAGGAAATGGGCCGCATTCCCGGGACCATCGCGCTGTTCGGCTGCTTCCTGATCATGATCATCATCCTCGCGGTGCTGGCGCTGATCGTGGTGAAAGCCCTGGCCGAGAGCCCGTGGGGGATTTTCACGGTGATGGCGACCATCCCGATCGCGATGTTCATGGGCATCTACATGCGCTACATCCGCCCGGGCCGCATCGGTGAGATCTCGGTGATCGGCGTGCTGTTGCTGCTCGGTTCGATCTGGCTGGGCGGGCAGATTGCCGCTGACCCGGTGTGGGCCAAGGCCTTTACCTTTACCGGTCTTCAGATCACCTGGATGCTGATCGGTTACGGTTTTGTCGCAGCCGTGTTGCCGGTGTGGCTGATCCTGGCGCCCCGTGATTACCTCTCCACCTTCTTGAAGATCGGCACCATCGTCGCCCTGGCCATTGGCATCCTGGTGACCATGCCCGAGCTGAAAATGCCGGCCCTGACCCAGTTCATCGACGGCACCGGCCCGGTGTGGAAGGGCGGTCTGTTCCCGTTCCTGTTCATTACCATCGCCTGTGGCGCGGTGTCGGGTTTCCATGCGCTGATCGCTTCCGGCACCACGCCGAAGCTGCTCGCCAGTGAAGGGCATGCCCGTTACATCGGTTATGGCGGCATGCTGATGGAATCCTTCGTGGCGATCATGGCCATGGTCGCGGCTTCCGTGATCGATCCGGGTGTGTACTTCGCCATGAACAGCCCGGCTGCTGTAGTCGGTGCCGATGCGGTGGCCGTTGCACAAACCGTCAGCAGCTGGGGCTTCGCCATTACCCCTGAAGCCCTGCAAGCCGTAGCCCACGACATCGGTGAAACCACCATCCTGGCCCGTGCCGGTGGCGCGCCGACCCTGGCGGTGGGGATCGCGCAGATCCTGCACCACGTGTTGCCGGGCGAGAACACCATGGCGTTCTGGTACCACTTCGCGATCCTGTTCGAAGCGCTGTTCATCCTGACGGCGGTCGACGCCGGTACCCGTGCCGGGCGCTTCATGCTCCAGGATTTGCTCGGCTCGTTCGTGCCGGCCCTGCGTCGCACCGAGTCCTGGACCGCCAACCTGATCGCCACCGCCGGTTGCGTGGCCATGTGGGGGTATCTGCTGTACCAGGGCGTGATCGATCCGCTGGGCGGCATCAACACCTTGTGGCCGTTGTTCGGTATCTCCAACCAGATGCTGGCCGGTATCGCGCTGATGCTCGGCACCGTGGTGCTGATCAAGATGAAGCGCCAGCGTTATGTCTGGGTCACCTTGCTGCCGGCGGTCTGGTTGCTGATCTGCACCACCACCGCAGGTTTCATCAAGCTGTTCGATGCCAACCCGGCGATCGGCTTCCTCGCCCTGGCGAAGAAATACAGCGATGCCCTGGCCAACGGTCAGGTGCTGGCCCCGGCCAAGACCATTGACCAGATGCAACACGTGATCTTCAATGCCTACACCAACGCAACGCTGACCGCGCTGTTCCTGTTCGTGGTGTTCAGCATCCTGTTCTTTGCGCTCAAGGTCGGTATTGCCGCCTGGGGCACCAAGGAGCGTACGGACAAGGAAGCGCCATTCCACGCGCTGCCGGATGCCTGATCATGTTCAATGACTTGAGTCGCCTGGGTAAATACCTTGGTCAGGCCGCGCGCCTGATGGTCGGCATGCCCGACTACGACAACTACGTCGAGCATATGCAGACCAAACACCCGGACAAACCGGTGATGGACTACGAGGCGTTCTTCCGCGAACGCCAGGAGGCCCGTTACGGCAGTAAAGCCGGACCGAAGTGCTGTTGAGTGACATAAAAAAACCGGCTGAATCAGGCTGTGTGAAAACCTAGCAATCTGCGCGGCACTCAAAGAAAATGCTTCGTATCGAAAGATACGGAGCATTTTTCGTTATGGCCTACATCCAGGGACAGTCCCGCAGTCAGACCAGCCTATTTCCGGTCTCGCTGGAAGAGTTGATCCCCGAGGATCACCTCGTTCGCGTTATCGACCTTTACGTCGCCAAGCTGGATCTGGCGCGACTGGGCTTTGATAAAGCACTTCCTAAAAGTACCGGCCGGCCCTCTTACGATCCAGCCGATCAGCTAAAACTCTACCTCTACGGTTATTTCCAGCGGATCCGTTCATCACGGCGCCTCGAAGCCGAGTGTCAGCGCAATATCGAAGTGATGTGGCTGATCAATCGACTCAAGCCCGATTTCAAGACCATCGCCGACTTTCGTAAAGACAACAAACCCGCTTTCATCGCGACGTGCCGGGCCTTCGTCCAGTTTTGCCGCACGGCGGGTTTGATAACCGGCGAGTTGGTGGCCATTGATGGCAGCAAGTTTCAGGCGGTCGCCTCTTCACGGCGTCATACGAATTTGAAGCGGCTCCAACATCAAGAGCAGAAGCTGGAGAAGCGCATCGCCCAATATTTGGCAGAGCTGGACGAGGCAGATAAAACCGAAGCCGGCGAAAAGATTAACCGTAGTGCGATCAGAACGACTTTGACGCAACTTGAAGTCAGGCATTCCAATAACTTGACGTGCCAGGCGCTGATGAAATCGATGGAGCTTGAGCAATTCAATACCCACGAAAGCGATGCGCGAATGCTGCGAACGCACAAAGGGCCTCGGGTCGGGTACAACGTACAGACAGCCGTGGACGCTGAGAACTGCATGATCGTGCACCATGAAGTGACTCAGGACAGCGATGATCGCAAGCAACTTGAACCGATGGCCAAGGCCGCCAAGGAACAACTTTCGCAAGATGAACTGACGGTCACTGCAGATGCGGGCTACTCCAATGGCAAGCAGTTCCAGGCATGTGAGGATGAGAACATCACCGCTTATGTGCCTGTGGCGCGATCACTCAACTCCTGCGGCAAGGAACAGGCACTTTTCGATCGAACAGCATTTGCCTACGATGCGTCGCAAGATCGATATCAATGCCCTGCCGGAAAATGGCTGATCTTTAAACAGATCAGCAACAAAGGCCGGATCTACCAGTCGGCGCTCAGCGACTGTGCAAGCTGCCCGTTAAAAGCGCAATGCACCGAAGCCCAGCGCCGATACCTCTCACGCCATCTGCACGAAAAGGCATTCGAGCGAATGGAGCAGCGAATGCAGGCGCATCCCGACATGATGGTCAACCGCAGATCCATCGTCGAACATCCCTTCGGCAACCTTAAACAGTGGTTATTTGGTAATGCTCGCTTCTTGCTGCGACAGCTTGAAGGCGCGAGAGCTGAAATGGCCTTGGCAGTGAACGCCTACAACCTGAAAAGAGCGATTAACGTGTTAGGCGTGCGCCAGATGATGGCGTTGATGGGCTGAAAGGCCTTTTTTCGTCTGCTGTGAGCACAAAAGCAAACGCCCTGAACAAGTCGGGGCGTTTGTTGGAACCGTCATCAGCGTGTTTTCACACAGCCTGGAATAGCCGGTTTTTTATTGAGTGCGGGAGCGCCCTGAATGGCTCAGGCCGCGTGGTAATCCGAGTCGTCGCTGCCACTTTTGTCCTGGGGCATGGACGCATTGCCAACGTTTCGTTCATGAGTCTCATGATCCGGCCTGGCGATCTTGAGCGCCCGGTCGGCGACCTTGGCGTTATGCATCAGGCGACAGAACACGGCGGCGATGATGATCGACAGCATTGACCAGATGACAATGGCTTTGAGGAGCATGGCGAAACCTCTCGCGGCAAACAATTCTTACGATCGCCAGCGTCCATGCAGCAAAGGCTACCTATCCATTGTGGCAGGTGTTCATGATCTTGCATTTCCTTGCTGATTTGAACTGTTTATCAGCTATCTCCCAAGATGAAGCGACAGTTTCCCGGACCGGTACTTTAATGGATGTTCTGGAGCGACTGATCACTGGGCCGTCATAGCCTTAAGGCTATGGATCCCATACCGAAAAGCTATTTCTTCAATCGGTGATCCGGATCCACGCTTAAGGATGGTTAGCTGAAAACAAAATCAAGAGGAGATGCCATGTCAACTGAATCGAAATGCCCGTTCAATAACGCCGCTGGCGGTGGCACGACGAACCGCGACTGGTGGCCGAACCAACTGAACCTGAAGATCTTGAGTCAACACTCGCCCAAGTCTGACCCGTTGGGGGGCGACTTCAACTACGCCGAAGCCTTCAAGAGCCTGGACTTCCAGGCGCTGAAAAAAGACCTGACTGCGCTGATGACCGATTCCCAGGACTGGTGGCCAGCGGACTTCGGTCACTATGGGCCTTTCTTTATCCGCATGTCCTGGCACGCCGCAGGCACCTATCGCACCGGTGATGGCCGGGGCGGCGCCGGCTCCGGCCAGCAACGCTTTGCACCGCTCAACAGCTGGCCCGACAACGTCAGCCTCGACAAGGCCCGTCGGCTGCTCTGGCCGATCAAGCAAAAGTACGGCAACAAAATCTCCTGGGCTGACCTGATCGTCCTCGCCGGCAACGTTGCGCTGGATTCCATGGGCTTCAAGACCTTTGGTTTTTCCGGTGGCCGCCCGGATGTCTGGGAACCGGACGAAGATGTCTATTGGGGTTCGGAAAGCACGTGGCTGGGTGGCGACGTGCGTTATGGCAAAGATGCCGGGCAAGCTCCCGCAGAGCGCAATCTGGAAACCCCCCTCGCAGCCGTGCAGATGGGCCTGATTTACGTAAACCCCGAAGGCCCTGAAGGCAACTCTGATCCGGTCGCCGCCGGGAAGGACATCCGTGAAACCTTTGCGCGCATGGCCATGAATGACGAGGAAACCGTCGCCCTGATCGCGGGCGGTCACGCCTTCGGCAAAACCCACGGTGCCGGTACTGTCGACCATGTCGGACCTGAGCCCGAAGGCGCCGGCCTCGAACTGCAGGGCCTGGGCTGGAAGAGCACGTTCGGTACCGGTAAAGGTGGCGACACCATCTCCAGCGGCCTGGAAGTGACCTGGACGACCACGCCAACCCAGTGGAGCAACAACTACCTGGAGAATCTGTTCGGTTACGAATGGGAACTGACCAAGAGCCCGGCGGGGGCAAACCAGTGGAAGCCGAAAAGCGGCGCTGGCGTCGGCACCATTCCGGATGCCCATGATCCGTCCAGACGGCGTGATCCGACCATGCTGACCACGGACCTGTCGCTACGCTTCGACCCGATCTATGAGCCGATTTCGCGGCGCTTCCTGGCCAATCCAGACCAGTTGGCCGACGCCTTCGCCCGCGCCTGGTACAAGCTGATTCACCGTGACATGGGGCCGCTCTCACGCTACCTCGGCCCGGAAATGCCGAACGAAGAGCTGCTGTGGCAAGACCCGATCCCTGCCGTCGATCATCCGCTGGTCAGCGACAGCGATGTCGCCGCGCTCAAGGGCAAAATTGCGGCCTCGGGGCTGTCAGTCTCGCAGCTTGTATCTACAGCCTGGGCGGCAGCGTCGACGTTCCGTGGCTCCGATAAACGCGGCGGTGCCAACGGTGGGCGCTTGCGCCTGGCGCCACAGAAGTCCTGGCAGGCCAACCAGCCGGCGCAATTGGCGACGGTGCTGGCGAAACTTGAAAGCATCCAGGGCGAGTTCAACAGTGGCGGCAAGAAAATCTCCCTGGCCGACCTGATCGTGCTCGCCGGTGGCGTGGGCGTGGAACAGGCGGCGAAAAATGCCGGTCATAGCGTGACGGTGCCGTTCACCCCAGGGCGCATGGACGCCAGCCAGGAACAGACCGATGTCGACTCCTTCGGATTCCTTGAACCGATTGCCGACGGCTTCCGTAATTACCTGAAGCAACAGTACCGTGTGCCGGCCGAAAAATTGCTGATCGACAAGGCGCAACTGCTGACGCTCAGCGCGCCGGAAATGACGGTGTTACTGGGCGGCTTGCGCGTGTTGAACACCAATGTCGGCCAGAGCAGACATGGTGTGTTCACCACGCGTCCGGAAACCTTGACCAACGACTTCTTCACCAACCTGCTGGATATGGGCGTGGAGTGGAAGCCGGTATCGGATGCCCAGCAAGAGTATGAAGGGCGTGATCGCAAAACCGGTGCAGTGAAGTGGACGGGTACCCGGGTTGACCTGGTCTTTGGTTCCAATGCGCAGTTGCGTGCCTTGGCCGAATTCTATGCCAGCGCCGATGCACAGCAGAAATTCGTCAAGGACTTCGTCGCTGCGTGGACCAAAGTGATGAACCTGGATCGCTTTGACTTGAAATAGGAGAGGTTGACGTAACGTTGGGGCCGGCACGAGTGCCGGCCCCAACGACTGCTGAGGGCGTCCAGCGGCCATAAACCTTGGCGATCATGGTCCAGTCCTTGTGGCCGAGTTGCCTGGCTACCCACATTGGATTCTCGCCAGCAGATAGCATCATCGAGGCATAGGTGTGGCGATTCACTATGCCTGAATTCCTATCTCACCCTGTGCAGCTTGCAACGCTCGCTCCTCGGTCAGCGGCATGAAAATTGGCTGTGTATTGCTGGCGTGCAGGTAAAGAAAGTAGTGCCCGGATTCGACTAACAATACCCGATACAGTTCTGATGGCCGAAAGTTGTTGCCGATAAAAATACTTTCCTTGAGGATCTCGAAAGACTTGATCCCATGCTGTCGCATTGTGGTTTCAAAGGCTTCGTAAAGAACTTCTCGGCGGCGTCGATTGTTTCGAGCATTCAGCTTGAGAAAAAGCACGAACAGCACGGCATAACTGATAAGGAGTATCACAATTGCGCTAGTCCGCATGCGAGGAGCTCCATGTCCGCTCAATCGTTGTGCATCTCAGTGTAGGCGCGCTCCAGGTGTTCATCGCCCAATGGCAAGTGTCGCGACATTGGAGTCAGCATGACGAACGCAACCTGCCTGCGCCACGCGCTATCCATGAGTGCCGAGATCAACAAGGCTCTCGCGGATCTGGATGCAGCCATCGCCAAAGTGGTCAATGCCGCAAAGGCAGAGGGCCTCCCTCAGGGCCTGATTGCGCTGGCGAGGTGTGCCGCAGGTGAATGCGGCACAGATAAATCAAGGTGTTGAGTACTCAAGATAGAGTTTCTCAAGCGCTTCTTGGTACTTATCTCCAGATAGAGTTTCTTTAAGTATCGCCACCGCATCGAGTGCCTTAACTGCGGCCATAGTTTCGTTTTCTCCTCGATTGCGGGCGCGAAGCCTGGCTGCTGCGTACACAGCTTCTTCAGTCGTTGGCATTGCTTTGCCCTCGAAGGATTGAACCTCACTGATAGTCTCAACCCGCCACAATTTCAAGCATTAGAGAACCCCTATGACAACCAGGTAACCCGACTGGGAGGCAATCGAAAGCGGTCACTGACGCCGAGACTATCGAAGAGGCGTCCGATCAAGCAGCTGTAATCCTCGCCCACACGCTGTGGGGCGAGGCCGGCGGCGAATCCCTGGCCGGCCAGATCGCCGTGGCCTGGACCATTCGCAACCGCATGAACAATTGTGTTGAGCACGAGTCAGCGGTCAAGAAATGGGAGATTCTCTTTTCGAACGACGCGAGCAGCATCATCGTATAGAAACGGGAGAAACATATAACGGCGACCTTGGGTTACAGGAGTGGCTTCGTGCAAAAGTGAACACGAAAACACCACAGCCCCTCCTGTTGGAGCGCTGTAAAGCGCTTTTCCAAACTCTGGAAAATGCAGAAAACCGCCTTCGTACTCTCCCGTATTAAGAAACAGGGAAACGGCAAAACGGCGATGCGCTGTTCCCTTCGTGGTGTTATCCCTATGGGGCCGGAAATGCCCGCCTTCATCGCTGTTGTAGCAGGCCACCAGATAGCGCTCCATTCGAGTGGCATTGAACTGGAACGCTTTATGTAGCTCTGGAAGCAGACGGCTGGCTATACGCAACGAACATGCTTTGGATAGAGCCTCGTCCTCAATATTGCAGTCACGACGTTGCTTGTGGCCATGGTCGGTGATGTGGACGGTTTTACCCGACTGCTCCACCATAAACCCGGATTCCTCTCCGCCACGTTCGTCGTAGTAACTTATTAGTGCTTTACACAGCTTGGGCTCAAATATACGGGGAATCACCAGGACTGGTGCGTGTGGAGTGGCGGCATGTGGCGGTGCCAGTGCGGGTAATCTATCCAGAAAACGCATTAAAGAGGGTACATGGTTATCAACCGGCGTCTCTATCGGGACGATGGCCAGGACACGTAACGCAGGATCCAGCACATAGGTCATTTGCCTGATGCTGCCGTCTATCTGCAATGTACCGTAGAGCTTACTGACTGACCGATCGAAGTCCCAGATGAAGCGCATGCCAGGTATCGAACTTTCTACCCGCTTGAGCTTTTCATCATCTGGATCTACGGAAACACCGAAGAAGCAGACGTGATCGTCATTGAACCGCTGGCGATGGGCCCGAACACCTTCCAGAACTTTAATTGATGCGGGATCAGCCGCAGAACCAAAAAAAGAAAGCACTACATACCGACCGGCAATAGTGTCGAAATGAAAGCGCTCTCTTTGTTGAGTGCGGCACTGGAACCAAGGGGCAGGTCCACCGACTGAAAACGCTGTGGCGCGCATCACAACTCCTTGCCGGTAGGCAGTGGATCGCTAGCAGGAAGAACTCCGGCACTCGAAACTTGCAGGTAAAGCTAGTTCAGACTTGTTGAAGCTGCCTGGAGCGCTGATGGCGACTCCTCATTTATGACTTGTATCTCTGGTTTTTTGCAGAGCAAGGTGCGGTCTATCCGAGACACCCAGGGCTCTGGCAATCATCCAGGCTTATCAAGCCTCGGGGCTGGCAGGCCAGGCATTAATCACCGATTGCAGAAACTGCTCCGACAACCGAGGGTTGTCCAGGGCCCTGGCGATCAGTATGGCCCCGGTAATCGAGGACAGGATACGCAAGGCTTCCTCGTGCTTTTCATCATCGGTTTCGCCGTCGACCAATGGCAGCAGCGTTTCGATCAGGGTCTGCACGCCTTGGGTGAACGAGTGGCTGATGGCACCGCCATTACGCGCGACATCGGCGCCCAGGGCGGGGATCGGGCAGCCTTCGGTCCAGTTGCTCAGGTGGCTTTGGCTCAAGTAACCCTTGAGCAGTTCAGGGATCGATTTAGCCGCTCGCCAGTCTTCGATGTTGGTTTCGAACGTGCGGCTGACCGCCTCTGACGCCAACTGCTCCTTGCCGCCGGGGAACTGTCCGTAAAAGCCGCCGTGGGTCAGGCCCACCGAGCGGGAAAGTTCGCCGATACCGATGCCATCAATGCCTTTTTCCCGGTACATCTTCGAGGCCGCGCCGAGGATCGCTTCCTTGTTGGCTGCTGCCTGGTCTTTCGTCACTTTCATGAGTGGGTCCTGTCATCCGATGAGCGCCCTGGCAAATTTTTGCTGAGGGGCTGGTATTTATGATGATCATAATATAAATTCGCGGCAATTGCTTTGCAGGTTCCGGGCCCGTGGCTCCAGTCAAAACATCTCACAGGGTGCTGACCCATGAAACGTAATGATCTGCGCAGTATCGACCTCAATCTGCTGGTGGTTTTCGAGGCGCTCATACAGGAGCGCAATGTCTCCCGCGCCGCAGAAAAGCTTGCCCTGGGCCAGCCGGCGGTCAGCGGTGCATTGAGTCGATTGCGTACGCTGTTCAACGACCCTCTGTTTAAGCGCATTGGCCACAAAATGGAACCGACCACTCGAGCCTTGCAGGTGGCGCAAACGCTTGGGCCCGCACTGGACTCCATTTGCTCGGTCGTCAGTCTGACGGCTTGCAGTAAAAAAACCGGTTAATTCAAAGGCTTGATCTGAGTATTAATTTTTTTTGTGCTTATACATGATAGTCATCATTAATGATGATAGCCAAGTTCACTCCGTTCAATTCGTCGCTGCCCCCTGTGCGGCCGAGAATTCTCCAACCCCTAAACCGTCAGGCGGACACTACCCATGGAACAGTCACTCAAACCTTTGCGTTATCCCCTTGCTGTCCTGACCCTGGCGGCCATCACTGCTTGCGGCCACGCACCCGATGCCGCCAAGGCTCCGGGTGCGCCGCCTGTCACGGTCGCCAAAGTGCTCGAGCAACCCATTACCGAATGGGATGAAGTCACCGCCCGTCTGGAAGCGCCGGAAACCGTTGTGGTTCGCCCGCGGGTCTCGGGGCAGATCGATCGTGTCGCCTTCACGGATGGCGAGTCGGTCAAGAAAGGGGATTTGCTCTTCCAGATCGATCCACGCCCGTTCGAACACGAAGTGCATCGCCTCGAAGCACAGTTGCAACAAGCTCGCGCCACGCTGGTTCGAACTGGCAATGAAGCGCAACGCGGCCAGCGCCTGCTGAGCAGCAATGCCATCTCTGCGGAACTGGCCGACACGCGTAATACCACCGCCCAGGAAGCCAAGGCCGCCGTCGATGCCGTGCAGGCGCAACTCGATCTGGCACGCCTGAACCTGAGCTTCACCCGCGTCACCGCGCCGATCAGCGGCCGGGTCAGCCGAGCCGAAATCACCGCCGGCAACATCGTCACCGCCGACACCTCGGCGCTGACCAGCGTGGTCTCCACCGACAAGGTCTACGCCTATTTCGACGCCGACGAGCGCCTGTTCCTCAAGTACGGCCAGCTCTCCCGTCAAGGCCAGCGCAGTCAATCCACGCCGGTGTACATGGGCTTGTCGAACGAGGAGGGCAATAGCCACCTGGGGCAGATGAACTTCGTCGACAACCAGGTCAATCCCAAGACCGGCACCATTCGTGGCCGCGCGGTGTTCGACAACGCCGATGGCCAATACACCCCGGGGCTGTATGCCCGATTGAAACTGGTGGGCAGCGCAGCCTACGCCGGCCTGCTGATCAAGGACGAGGCGGTGGGCACCGACCTGGGCAAGAGGTTCGTTTTGGTGATCGACCAGGACAACAAGGCCGTGTACCGCAGCGTCGATCTGGGACCGAAGCTCGAAGGCTTGCGCATCGTGCGCAGCGGTTTGCAGAAAGAAGACCGCATCGTCATCAACGGTCTGCAACGGGTTCGTCCCGGCGCGGTGGTCGCGCCGCAGGACGCGCCGATGGCCGATGCGCAAACCGTCGCCACCCTGGCCCGTCAACGCCAGGCCATCGAGGCGGGTAATCAGCCCGTCGCTCCGTCCCCGGCACTGGTGAAAACGGATGCTGCCGTTTCACCTCGCGGATAAAGGAACACTGTCATGAAGTTCTCCCGGTTCTTTATCACGCGGCCGATCTTCGCCGCGGTGTTGTCGCTGCTGATCCTGATCGCCGGCGCCATCGCGCTGTTCCAGTTGCCGATCAGCGAATACCCCGAGGTAGTGCCACCGACCGTGGTCATCCACGCCAACTACCCGGGTGCCAACCCCAAGGTGATTGGCGAAACCGTAGCTGCACCTCTCGAACAAGCGATCACCGGCGTCGAGAACATGCTGTACATGTATTCGCAGTCCACGGCCGATGGCAGGCTTACCCTCACGGTGACCTTCGCCCTCGGCACTGACCTGGACAACGCCCAGGTGCAGGTGCAGAACCGTGTCACGCGCACCGAGCCAAAGCTTCCCGAAGAAGTGACGCGCATCGGCATCACCGTGGACAAGGCGTCGCCCGAGCTGACGATGGTGGTGCACCTGACTTCGCCGGACAAGCGCTACGACATGCTGTACCTGTCCAACTACGCGATCCTCAACGTCAAGGATGAGCTGTCGCGCCTGAACGGTATCGGTGACGTGAAGATGTTCGGTATCGGCGACTACTCGCTGCGGATCTGGCTCGATCCGAACAAGACCGCTTCACGCAACCTGACTGCGACTGACGTGGTCAATGCGGTCCGTGAACAGAACCGTCAGGTCGCTGCCGGCCAACTGGGCGCACCGCCTGCGCCCAACGCCACCAGCTTCCAGATGTCGATCAACTCCCAGGGGCGGCTGGTCACCGAGGAGGAATTCGAGAACGTGATTGTCCGCAGTGGTCCGGACGGCGAAATCACTCGCCTCAAGGACATAGCGCGGATTGAACTCGGTTCCAACCAGTACGCCCTGCGCGCCTTGCTCAATAACCAGGAAGCGGTGGCGATGCCGATCTTCCAGCGCCCGGGTTCCAATGCGATCGACGTCTCCGATCAGGTGCGGGCGAAGATGGCCGAACTGAAAAAGAACTTCCCGGAGGGCATGGACTACGAGATCGTCTACGACCCGACCATCTTCGTACGCAGTTCGATTGAAGCGGTGGTTCACACGCTGTTCGAAGCACTGATTCTGGTGGTGCTGGTGGTGATCCTGTTCCTGCAAACCTGGCGCGCCTCGATCATTCCACTGGTTGCCGTACCGGTGTCGTTGATCGGCACCTTTGCCGTGATGCATCTGTTCGGCTTCTCGCTCAATGCCCTGTCGCTGTTCGGTCTAGTGCTGGCCATCGGGATCGTGGTCGATGATGCGATCGTGGTGGTGGAGAACGTCGAGCGCAACATCGAGTTGGGCCTGGAGCCGATCGAGGCAACCAAGAAAGCCATGGGCGAGGTGACCGGCCCGATCATCGCCACGGCGTTGGTGTTGTGCGCGGTGTTCGTGCCGGCAGCATTTATCTCCGGATTGACCGGCCAGTTCTACAAGCAATTCGCCCTGACCATTGCCATCTCGACGGTGATCTCGGCGTTCAACTCCTTGACCCTGTCGCCGGCATTGGCCGCGGTATTGCTCAAGGCTCACGGTGCGCCGAAAGACCGTTTCTCCAAAGTTCTGGATCGCCTGTTCGGTGGCTGGCTGTTCAAACCCTTCAACCGCGTATTCGAAAAAGCCAGCCATGGCTATGTGGTTGCCGTCGCCAAGGTCATTCGTGGCAGCAGCGTGGCCTTGCTGGTGTATGCCGGGCTGATCGCCATGACCTACATGGGCTTCAGCACCACGCCGACCGGTTTTGTGCCGACCCAGGATAAAAAATACCTGGTGACCTTCGCGCAACTTCCGGACGCCGCCAGCCTTGATCGTTCGGAATCAGTGATCCGGCGCATGAGCAGCATCGCCATGAACGAGCCTGGCTTTGACAGCGCGGTGGCGTTCCCCGGTCTGTCGATCAATGGCTTCACCAACAGCCCGAACGCCGGTATCGCCTTTATCGGCTTGCGGCCCTTCGATGAACGCAAAGACCCGAGCCTGTCGGCGAAGGCGATTTCCGCTTCACTGAACGCCAAGTTCGGCAGCATTCAGGACGCCTACATCGCCGTGTTCCCACCACCGCCCGTTCAAGGCCTGGGCACCATCGGTGGTTTCAAACTGCAGATCGAAGACCGCGGCAACCTGGGCTATGAAGCCCTGTACAAAGAGACCATGAACGTCATCGCCAAGAGCCGCAGCGTTCCGGAACTGGCCAATCTGTTCACCAGCTTCACGGTAAACGTGCCGCAGGTCGATGCCGCGATCGACCGGGAAAAAGCCAAGACCCACGGCGTGGCCGTCAGCGATATCTTCGACACGTTGCAGGTGTACCTGGGCTCGCTGTATGCCAACGACTTCAACCGTTTCGGCCGCACCTATCAGGTCAACGTTCAGGCTGACCAGCAGTTCCGCCTGGAACCGGAGCAGATCGGCCAGTTGAAGGTGCGCAACGACCATGGAGAAATGATCCCGCTCGCCACCTTCATCAAGGTCAGCCCGACGTCGGGGCCTGATAGGGTCATGCACTACAACGGCTTCATCAGTGCGGAAATCAACGGTGCGGCGGCTCCCGGCTTCAGCTCCGGCCAGGCCCAGAAAGCCATCGAGAAACTGCTCAAGGAAGAACTGCCCAACGGTATGACCTACGAGTGGACCGACCTGACCTACCAGCAGATCTTGTCCGGCGACACCGCGTTGCTGGTGTTCCCGCTCTGCGTCCTGCTGGCGTTCCTGGTGTTGGCTGCACTGTATGAAAGCTGGAGCCTGCCGCTGGCGGTGATCCTGATCGTACCGATGACCCTGTTGTCGGCGATTGCCGGGGTGATCATTTCCAAGGGCGACAACAACATCTTCACCCAGATCGGCTTGATCGTGCTGGTGGGCCTGGCGTGCAAGAACGCGATCCTGATCGTCGAGTTCGCCAAGGACCGGCAGGACCAGGGCCTGTCGCCACTGGATGCCGTGCTCGACGCCTGCCGCATGCGTTTGCGGCCGATCCTGATGACCTCGATCGCTTTCATCATGGGGGTGATTCCGTTGGTGACTTCCACCGGAGCCGGTTCGGAAATGCGCCGCGCCATGGGTGTCGCCGTGTTCTCCGGGATGCTCGGGGTGACCTTCTTCGGGCTGCTGCTGACGCCGGTGTTCTTCGTCCTGATTCGTCGCTACATCGAACGTAAAGCCGCGCGCAAGGCGGCCCGGGTTCACTCGCTCAACGTTATTGATTCGGAGGCACACTGATGAACGCTTTCAAGCTCTTCCTTCCCAGCCTCCTGGTCGCGGCATTGGCCGCCTGCACCGTAGGGCCGGATTACAAAACCCCGGACACGGCGCCTGCCCATGTCGTCTCGGCGCAAGGGGCCCACTACGATCAATCGCGTTTTGAAACGGTGTGGTGGCAACAATTCGACGACCCCACGCTGAACCAGTTGGTTGGCAAAGCGCTCAATGGCAACCGTGATCTGCGCGTGGCTTTCGCCCGCTGGAAAGCCGCCCGGGCCATCCGCGATGACGTCAGCAACGACAATCTGCCGGTGGTCACCAGCCGCGTCAGCAGCCAGCAGGGCAAGGCACAAGTACCGGGGCAGAGCGTGGATCGGGTCAACATCGAGCGCTACGATCTGGGCCTGGACATGGCCTGGGAGATCGACCTGTTCGGGCGCATCCAGCGTGAACTGGAATCCAGTGATGCCCGGGAAGACGCCACGGCGGCGGACCTGTACCAACTGCGGGTGACCATGATCGCCGAGTTGGTGGACGCCTATGGTCAACTGCGCGGTGCGCAACTGCGGGAAAAAATCGCCCTGGCCAACCTGAAGAATCAAAGTGAATCGCGCGCCGTGACGGTGAGCCTGCGTGACGCTGGCGTGGGCAACGAACTCGACGTGGTGCGCGCCGATGCGCGGTTGGCGGCGGTCGAGGCGAGCGTGCCGCAGCTGCAGGCGGAGCAGGTGCGCCATAAAAACCGCATCGCCACGCTGCTGGGCGAACGCCCGGACACGCTGAGCATCGATCTGAGTCCAAAGGACCTGCCGGCCATCGCCAAGGCATTGCCGATTGGCGATCCTGGCGAACTGTTGCGTCGGCGCCCGGATGTGCTCGCGGCAGAGCGCCGGTTGGCGGCTTCAACGGCCGATGTCGGCGTGGCCACCGCCGACCTGTTTCCACGGGTGAGCTTGAGTGGGTTCCTGGGATTCACGGCGGGGCGTGGTTCGCAAATCGGTTCCAGTGCCGCCCGCGCCTGGAGCCTGGGGCCGAGCATCACCTGGGCCGCGTTTGACCTGGGCAGTGTGCGGGCGCGCATTCGTGGCGCAAACGCCGACGCCGAGGGCGCGTTGGCGACCTATGAGCAACAGGTGTTGCTCGCACTGGAGGAATCGGAAAACGCCTTCAGCGACTACGGTAAACGCCAGCAACGCTTGCTGTCGTTGATCAAGCAAAGCGAGTCGAGTCGAGCAGCGGCCGATCTGGCGGCGACGCAATACAAGGAAGGGGTGGTGGACTATCTGGTGTTGCTGGATGCGCAACGTGAGCGCCTGAACGCCGAAGATGCCCAGGCATTGGGTGAAACCGATCAGTACCGCGCCATTGTGGCGATCTACAAATCCTTGGGCGGCGGTTGGGACAGCGGCGAAACGAAGCTGGCAAAGAACGCCGGATGACCCGTTGTTGTAGGAGCGAGCCTGCTCGCGATGGACTCAAGAGCGCCGCGTTTAGTCAGGACACACGCGTTATCGTTGACGACCATCGCGAGCAAGCTCGCTCCTACAGTCACCGGAATGGCATACCGGGCCAGGCACTTTTCGTTATTGACCATCCACAACGCGCGGCAGCCCCAAAGGGTTACCCTCGCGCAACGGCTCCGGCAGCAGGGCATCGGGAAAGCCTTGGTAAGCCACCGGACGCAGGAAGCGCTCGATGGCGGTCATACCCACCGAAGTAAAGCGACTGTCCGAGGTGGCCGGAAACGGCCCGCCATGCACGGTGGCGAAACACACTTCCTGCGGATGGGCGAAGGCATTGACCACGATGCGCCCGGTGCGTCGCTCCAGGATTGGCAGCAAGCGACGGGCCAGTGGCAAATCGTCCTGTTCCAGATGCAGAGTCGCACTGAGTTGCCCCTTGAATGATCGCGCGACCTGCAACAGCTCATCTTCATCCCTGACCTTCACCAGCAGCGCGGACGGGCCGAATACCTCCCGAGCAAAAAGGGGGCAGATTTATTTCCCTGCTCTAGAGCTGAGTAACCGGACAGAGTCGGACAGGATTAGAGAGGTGGTTGCGACTGGCTTTACGCCTCAGATCAATGTCCGGTGGGGTTAAAGCTAAATACTAATCAGGGCGGTAAGGTTGGAAAGTGCACTGGGTCTCGATAGACCGCTGCAGTCTGTGGAGTAAAGCGATTTGTGAGTATTTATTCGGTCTACAGCGGCCGACTGAGTGGGCTGGTGGAGTTCGAATTCCTATTCACAAGTTGGCTTCTAAAAGACAACTCTGCAGCGGCTTTCGAGAGAGCAGTCATTCCCGCGTCATCATCACCGCGAGTGTCAGAGTGTCATCTTGATGAACTCCTCGTTGCGGTTGATCGCCTCCAAGGCGCCGCGTACGTTATCGGCGACATCGGCCGAGCCGCGCTGCTCGACCCAGTTGGAGAGCTCCATGATGGCCGCTTCGAGGGCGAGTTGGTTTTCATTGAGCTTGAATAGTAGGGAAGGGAGCAGTCCGGCGTTTGGCCTCGCGAATTCTCCATGGAGATTTCAGCGTAGCATCGAGAAATTGGGCACGAGGGGATTGTGTTCAGTCGGCAGAACGCCGGAGGAAAAAAACCCGAGCTGCAGCTGGGGAGCAGTTCGGGGCAAGTCATGAATGTGTCAGTGAGGAGGGTCCACTCCCTTTTGAAACAATGCTTCCAGTTGCTCAATCTCGGAATCCGAGATCAGTCGTCATGCTTGTGTTTATGTTTGTTCTTGTACTTATTTTTATGCTTGTGGTCGTAGTGGTGGTCGTTGTCGTTGTCGTTGTCGTTGTCGTTGTCGTTGGCCAGATTGTTGCCGATAGCACCACCTGCTGCGCCGCCCAGTCCAGCGCCGATCAGGCCACCGGTGGAACCACCAACACTGTTGCCGATTACCTGGCCGCCCGCTGCACCGAGCCCCCCGCCAATGGCTGATTCGGTCTTGTTGCCACTCTTCGCGGTCATTGCGCCCCCAGCTGCGCCACCTACGCCGGCTCCGATCGCAGCGCCAGTGCTACCTCCCATAGCCTGACCGACCGCGCTTCCAAGGGCGCCACCGACACCGCCACCGATAGCTGTGTTGGTGGCTTCGCCGGCGAGGGAGTACTGCGATACAAGAAGGCTTAATGCAACGACAGTGAATGATTTACGCATCAGACAAACCTTTAGAAATACACAATAAAAGAAAAGTTTGTTGGTACGAATCAGTCAGGTCAACAGATATTTGACGGTGCATAAACTTGGATCAACCAATCTGTGATTAGCACAGCCGCTTGTTGATCAATTATGACCTGTGGGCACTCCCCCCGTTCAAGGTTGCGGGTCTGGTACGGGGAGAGAAGGTCGATCAAAAAACGGGGAGATTGGCGGTCAACAGATCGCCGGGGAGGGAATGTCAGGCTGGCATAACGTTGTCATTGC
This sequence comes from Pseudomonas sp. GL_091, assembly GCF_057837725.1. Lineage (NCBI taxonomy): Bacteria > Pseudomonadati > Pseudomonadota > Gammaproteobacteria > Pseudomonadales > Pseudomonadaceae > Pseudomonas > Pseudomonas sp. GL_091. Next base: position 2,538,535 of record NZ_CM174451.1, read on the forward strand.
ATAGCCAAACTGAGCCATACAGACCCCAAAGAGGGATATTTGAGGGCCTGAAAACCGCAGCCTGCGCGGCCCTCAGGGTTGCCCTTCAAGATGATGAACCTGGACCGATTCGATCTGGCGTAGTCAAAAATCCTGAACTTGCCGCGACCTGAGTGGGATCGGGTCGCGGTCACTTCACTTCGCCATTGACCACGATGCCGGTGGTCACGATGGCATACCCGCCGATACGGGTTTGTATCAGCAGGTATCCGCAACGCCCGCCGTTACCCGGGCATACAAAACCGCCGTTTCCCGACACACGGGCGATACACGGCGGCCTTCAAATGGAACCACCGGCATCGCGCCACTTTCGGCGCGGGCTGGCGTGGTTCAACTGGAGGAAAGACAATGTTGCGTACCCACCCCCGTCACACCCTCGGCAAGCTTGGTCTGGTTCTGGCCGCCGCAGGGCTCGCCACCGCAGCGAGCTTCTCCCAAGCCCAGGAAGCACAGCCGGCCCCGGCAATGAAAAGCTGGCAGCAGGGCCTGCATCGCACCGACCTGGTACGCGAAGACCTGGGCGCCGCCGATCGCGAAGTCCTTCAGGTGCTCGTGGACTTCGATCAGGGCGTGACGTCGCCCAAACATGCTCACCCGGGTGTCGAGGTGGCGCACGTGATCAGCGGCACCTTTGAGTATCAACTGGAAGGGCGGGCACCGGTGACGCTCAAGGCCGGCGATTCGTTGTACATCCCCGAAGGCGTCGCCCATGTAGCGAAGAACGTGGGCCAGGGCAAGGCCTCGGAGCTGGCGACCTACATCGTGAAAAAAGGCGAACCGCTGCTGATCCTGAAGGAGTAGGCGAGGGTCATTGCCGGCTGCAAACCTCCCACACACAACCACGCAGCCAGCGATGCGCCGGGTCGGCGTCCATGCGCGGGTGCCACAGCATCGAAACCGTGATCGGCGGCGTGGGGAACGGCAGGGCAAAGCAGTGCATCCCCTGGCACAGGTTGCCGACGTGCCGCTGCGGTACACTGGCGACCAGGTCTGAAGCCCGTGCCAATGCAATCGCCGAAGAGAAACCGGCGACAATGGTGGCGATGTCCCGCCTCAGTCCCAGTTCATTCAAGGCGTCGTCCATGACGCCTTTTTCGTGACCCCGGCGCGAGACCAGGATGTGCCGGGCGGCGGCATAACGAATCGCTGTCATCTCGCCTCGAGCCAGTGGATGGCCCTTGCGCACAACGCCCACGAACCGGTCGCGAAACAGCATCCGGGTCCGCACTTCCGGGCTGGTGGATTCGCCGATCACACCGGTTTCAAGATCCACCGCGCCTTCGCGCAGCAGGGTGCTGTCCTTGTTCAGCTTCTGCACGAAATTCAGGCGGACACCGGGCGCCTCCTGGTGGATACGGGCGATCAGTGGCGGTCCGAAATTTTCCACGAAGCCATCGCTGGTGCGCAGGGTGAAGGTGCGCGCCAGTTGATTGAGATCGAGTACCTCGGCGGGGCGCAGGACGGCTTCGGCGTCCTGCACCAGCACGCCGACCCGTTCACGCAGCTCCAGCGCCCGGGGCGTGGGAACCAGTCCGCGACCGGCGCGCACCAGCAGCGGATCTCCCGTGGTTTCGCGCAATCGCGCCAGCGCCCGGCTCATGGCTGAGGGGCTCAGGCGCAAACGCTGCGCGGCGCGGGCCACGCTGCCTTCTTCGAGCAACACGTTCAGGGTGATCAGCAGATTCAGATCGGGCATCGGAAGTACCTGTGGGAGCGAGCCTGCTCGCGAAAACGGTGTGTCAGCCAACGTTAATGTTGAAGCTGATGGCCTCTTCGCGAGCAGGCTCACTCCCACACTGGTTTGTGGGTGATATGGCGTTATATGCACGTATAAAGTGCAAATGCTGCGTCTTCCGCCATGTTATGGCCGGGCTTAGGCTCGGGACAACTTGTTTGCGGAGTCGCGAGAAAATGAAGTCCATATCGATTCGGGGAGCCTTGGCCAGCCTGTCGTTATCCATGCTGCTGTCGTCCCTGGGCACCAGCATTGCCAACGTGGGTTTACCGACACTGGCCGAGGCGTTTTCAGCGTCGTTCCAGGCCGTGCAGTGGGTGGTCCTCGCCTACTTGCTGAGCATCACCGCGCTGATCGTCAGCGTCGGCCGGCTCGGCGACCTCATGGGGCGGCGGCGATTGCTGCTGATCGGCATTGCGCTGTTCACCGTCGCCTCGCTGCTCTGCGCCATGGCGCCCAATCTGTGTCTGCTGATTGGCGCCCGGGCCTTACAGGGCGTCGGTGCGGCCATCATGATGGCGCTGACCATGGCGCTGGTGAGCGGGGCGGTGCCCAAGGAAAAAATGGGCAGCGCGATGGGTGTGCTCGGCACGATGTCGGCGATTGGCACCTCACTGGGGCCGACGCTCGGCGGCGTGTTGATTGCCCAAGTGGGCTGGCAGGGGATTTTTCTGCTGAACCTACCCTTGGGTGTTTTGGCGATCGGACTGGCCTGGCGCTTTTTGCCGGAAGATCGCCACGAGATGGCGTCCGCTCGACCCGATTTCGACGCGCTTGGCACCCTGGTATTGGTCCTGACCCTGTTGGCTTACGCACTGGCAATGACCCTTGGACGCGGCAGCTTCGGCCCGCTCAATACGGCGCTGCTGCTGGTCGCGATAATCGGCTTGATGGTGTTCGTGTTCGTCGAGCAAACCGCCGCGTCGCCGCTGGTCAAACTGGCGTTGTTGCGCAATCCGCTGCTCAGCGCAGGGTTCGCCATGAGCAGCCTGGTGACCACGGTGGTCATGGCCACCTTGGTGGTCGGGCCGTTCTATCTGTCGGCTGCGCTGGGTTTGAGCGCGGTGAGTGTCGGGCTGGTGATGTCGGCCGGACCGCTGGTGGCGGCATTGGCCGGCGTACCCGCCGGGCGGCTGGTCGACCGATGGGGCGCACAACGTTCGAGCACGGTCGGGCTGATTGCCATGTTGACCGGCGCTTGCATCCTTCCCGCCGTGCCGATGAGCATCGGCGTATTCGGCTACCTCGCGCCGCTGGTGGTCCTCACGGCCGGTTATGCGCTGTTCCAGGCGGCGAACAATACCGCCGTGATGGCAGATATTGAGTCGCAGCAGCGTGGTGTGGTTTCCGGTTTGCTCGGGTTGTCGCGCAATCTCGGGTTGATCACCGGCGCCTCGGTCATGGGCGCGGTGTTCGCCTTCGGCACGGCCAGCGACGATATTTTGCAGGCGCAACCTGAGGCCATCGCGCAGGGGATGCGGTTGACGTTTGCGGTTGCTGCGGGGCTGATTCTCGTAGCTCTGGTGCTGGGAGCGGTCAGCAAAATCGTTTCACGTCGCTTGATCGCGCCGTGCTGAAAAACGGCGCGACTGTCGTGAAAACGACCTGTTTGCGCTGAACGCGAAGCCTCGCGAGTTTTCTATTGAACGAGTGTTCAGTCTGGACTATGTTGGGGGCCACCTTCCCCCGGCTGGTTGCGGGCTTGCGTTTCTTCAATTCGAACGAGGCACTGGCATGCGGTTTTCACCCTTTGTTGAACGGATCAGTGGCCAAGGCGTTGCCGCCTGGGATATTCACTACGCGGCCAGCGCAGCACAGCGCAAAGGCGAGGACGTGATCATCCTCAGCGTCGGCGACCCGGATTTCCCCACCCCCGATTTCATTACCGATGCCGCCATCCATGCCTTGCGTGAAGGGGATACCCACTACACCGAAATCGCCGGCCGCCAGGCCTTGCGCGAGGCCATTGCCGGCCGCTACAGCCAACTGATCGACCGCGAACTGCAGGCGTCGAACGTGATTCTCACGGCCGGTGCACAGAACGCCTTGTTCGCCACCTCGATGTGCCTGCTCGGTGCCGGCGACGAAGTGATTGCCTTCGATCCGATGTACGTCACCTACGAAGCGACGCTCAAGGCGTCCGGCGCCACGCTGGTGCGGGTGCCCTGTGCGGCGGACTCGGGTTTCCGCCTCGATGCCGCCGTGTTGGCCAAGGCCATTACCCCGCGCACCCGGGCGATTTTCTTCTCCAATCCGAACAACCCCACCGGCGTGGTGCTGGGTCACGAAGAGCTGCAAGCGATCGCTGACCTCGCCATCGCCCATGACCTGTGGGTGGTGGTGGACGAGGTCTACGAGAGCCTCGCCTACGAGCGTGAACACCAAAGCCTGGCGGCGTTGCCAGGCATGGCCGAGCGCTGCGTGGTGATCGGCAGCCTGTCCAAGTCCCATGCCATGACCGGTTGGCGCATCGGCTGGGTCGTGGCCAATGAAGCCCTGGTCAATCATGTCGAAACCCTGGTGCTGAGCATGCTGTACGGCTTGCCCGGGTTTGTCATGGAAGCGGCGCTCAAGGCCGTGCAGTCCCATGACGAAGTCACCCACGGCATGCGCGAGATCTATCGTCGACGCCGCGATCTGGTGGTGTCCGGCCTGGCGGATTGCCCGGGCATCAGCGTGCTCAACCCCGATGCCGGCATGTTCGTGCTGGTGGACGTGCGCGGCACCGGCCTGACCTCGCTGGAATTCGCCTGGCGCCTGCTGCGCGAAGCCGGTGTCTCGGTGCTGGATGCGGCGGCATTCGGCGAACCGGCCCAAGGGTTTGTACGGCTGTCGTTCACCCTCAGTGACGAGCGATTGGCCCAGGCCTGCCAGCGTATTCGCGGCTTTGTCCAGGTACTCAACGGTGAAGCGCCGAGGCCGGTGATCGGCACGGTGACCAGCACCGCGACCGTCGAACCGGTCGCCGCCAAGACCATGATCGAGGTCGATGGCCTGCACAAACGCTTCGGCAATATCGAAGTGCTCAAGGGCGTTTCCCTGACCGCCCGGGAGGGCGACGTGATTTCCCTGATCGGTGCCAGCGGCTCGGGCAAAAGTACCTTGCTGCGCTGCATCAACATGCTCGAAGTGCCGGACCAGGGACGCATCCTGGTCGATGGCGAAAGCATTCACCTTAACCAGAATCGCCCCGGCGCACCGCTGGTGTCGGACGCCAAACAGCTTGTGCGCATTAGGTCCAGCCTGGGCATGGTGTTCCAGAACTTCAACCTCTGGCCCCATCGCACGGTGCTGGAAAACCTCATCGAAGCGCCGACCCAGGTCCTGCGTGAAAGCCGTGCGGAGGCCACTGAACGGGCCGAAGCCCTGCTCGAACGCGTCGGGCTTGCGGCCAAGCGCAACGAGTACCCGGCGTTTCTCTCCGGGGGACAGCAACAACGGGTGGCCATCGCCCGAGCCTTGGCCATGCGGCCCAAGGTCATGCTGTTCGATGAACCCACCTCGGCACTCGACCCGGAACTGGTCGGGGAAGTGCTGCGGGTGATCCGCTCCCTCGCCGAAGAAGGCCGGACCATGATCCTGGTGACTCATGAAATGGCTTTTGCACGCGATGTCTCTTCCAAAGTCGCCTTCTTGCATCAAGGGCTGATCGAGGAAACCGGTTCGCCGGACGAAGTGTTCGTACACCCACGCAGCGAGCGTTGCCGACAATTCGTCAACGCTCATCAGACTCGCTAACTCATCATAAAAAGACGGGAAAACAACATGGGAAATCGACGTTTTGCAAACTGGTTGACCGGTGCGGCCTGCGTAATGCTGGCCGGCATGAGTGCGGCGCAAGCGCAACCGATCCGGTTCGCGGTGGCAGCGGAACCCTATCCGCCGTACACCGAAAAGCAGGCCAATGGTGAGTGGAAGGGCTTCGAAGTCGACCTGATCCACAAACTGTGCAGCGAAATGAAAGCCGATTGCGAGATCAAGGAAGTGGCGTGGGACGGCATCATTCCGTCGCTGCTGGCGAAGAAGATCGACGTGATCTTTTCCTCGATGTCGGTGACCGAGGAACGGGAAAAACAGATCGCCTTCAGCAAGGCCTACTACGACTCGGTGATTGCCGTCGTCGGTCCGAAAGAGGCGGCGGTGAAGAAGTACCCGGATGACCTCAAGGGCAAGATCATCGGCGTGCAGAACTCGACCGTGAGCGCCAGCTACCTGAAGACCTACTACGAAAAAATTGCCGACGTTAAATACTACGACACCCAGGACTCGGCCAACGCCGACCTGATTGCCGGGCGCATCGACCTGATGATGGCCGACGGCACCGCCATGGCCGCGTTCATCAAGACCCCGGATGCCAAGGACCTGGCCTACCTCGGCACCGTGCCTTATGACCCGATCTTCGGCAAAGGCGTGGGGGCCGGCCTGCGCAAGGACGACACCGAACTCAAGGCCAAACTGGACAAGGCCATCCAGGAGTTGCTGGCAAGCAAGGACTACGACGAGCTGTCCCAGAGCTACTTCGGCACCAGCGTGAAGCCTGCGTTCTGACCTGAACACAGATCCTGTGGCAAATGCAAAACCTGTAGGAGCGAGCTTGCTCGCGATGGACGTCAGTGCACCGCGGCTCTACTGAGTGACCGCGTCATCGTTGACGTTTTTCGCGAGCAAGCTCGCTCCTACAAGGGATTGTGAACTCCGACTGGAGAACGAAATGCCGGCAATGTTCGATCTGATCAATTTCACCGAGCAGGGATGGGGCGGTGCGCTGTTGAAGGGGCTCTGGATGACCCTGCAGATTTCCGCCGGGGCCTTTGTGCTCGGGTTGGCCATCGGTCTGGTGGTGGCGTGCCTCAAGCTTGGCGCGCCGAAGCCGATTGCGGCGCTGATGCGCGGCTACACCACCTTGTTCCGGGCGGTTCCGGAATTGCTGCTGATTCTGTTGCTGTACTACGTCGGCTCCATGCTCCTCAACTCGCTGATGACCCGGCTCGGCTACGGCGTGGTCGATGTCAGTGGTGCGCTGGCGGCCATCGTGGTGCTGGGGTTGGTGCAGGGTGCCTACGCCTCGGAGATTTTCCGCGCGGCGATCCAGGCGATTCCCTTCGGCCAGATCGAAGCGGCCAAGGCGTTCGGCCTCAACGGTTTCGGGCTGTTCCGTCGGGTCACGCTGCCGATCATGGCGCCGTATGCGATGGCCGGGATGGCCAACCTGTGGATCAACCTGATCAAGGACAGTGCGCTGATCAGCGTGGTTGGCACCAACGAGCTGCTGTACACCGCCAAGCAAGGCGCGGGGTCGACGCGCCACTATCTGTTGTTCTACCTCACGGCTGCCGCGTTGTATTACGCGGTGACCTTGGCGTCGAACTACCTTTCGGGACGGTTGGAGCGACGCATTCGTCGCTGGATGCCTCTTGTTGACTGAACCGGCAGAGAGAATGAAATGATTCCAGCGTGGATAGTTGAATACGCGGCACTGTTGGGCCGGGGGCTGCAAACCACCCTCGCGATCCTGTTGATCGCAAGTGTGTTCGGTTTTGTCCTGGCGGTGTTGGTGGCGCTGGCGCGGATCTCGAAAAACAAGGTGATCGCCAAGGTCAGCCTGTTCTACACCAGCGTCACCCGCGGTACGCCGTTGCTGATCCAGATCTACATTTTCTACTACGGCCTGGGCAGCCTGTTTGCCCAGTTCCCGCTGATTCGCGGCAGTTTCCTCTGGCCATATTTGCGCGACGGTTACTGGTACATCGTGTTTGCCCTGGTGGTGTCGGTAGGGGCTTATGTCGGCGAAGTGATTCGCGGTGGTCTGCTGGCGGTGCCCAAGGGTGAAATGGAAGCGGCGTCGGCCTTCGGCATGACCGCGCGCCAGTCCTTGCTGCGGGTGCGTTTGCCCCGGGCGATGCGCCTGTTGCTGCCGACCCTGGCCGGGGAAACCGTGATGCTGCTCAAGTCCACGGCGCTGGCCTCGACCATTGCCGTGATCGATCTGCTCGGCGCCGCCAACGTGGTCCGCGCGCAGACCCTGCAAGTGTACGAACCCCTGTTGCTGGTAGCCGGAGTCTATGTTTGCCTGACCTTCCTGATCGAGGCGCTGTTTGCCTTTGCCGAGCGGCGCGGGACGCCCGTGCGCAGGTCGGCCTGATGAGTTCGCCACGGGTTGACCGGTCGTTGCAGGGCATTGGCCTGTGCACCTTGGGTTACGCCTTCCTGTCGTTGCAGGATGCGGTCATCAAGTGGCTGGTGGCCGACTATTCGGTGGTCACCATTCTGTTCTGGCGCGCCGCCGTGGTGGTCGTGGCAGTGTTACTGGCGGGGCGCCTGCGCCTGATCCAGCGGGCCTGGCGCTCGCCGAGCCGGCGCCTGCTGGTGGTGCGCGGCTTGCTGTCGATTGTCGCCTGGGTGCTGTACTACACGGCGGCCCGGGACCTGACCCTGGCCGAGATGACCACCCTGTATTTTTCCGCGCCGATCATGGTCACGGTGCTGGCGGCGGTGATTCTCAAGGAGCACGCCAGCGGCTGGCAGTGGTTCAGCCTGATCATCGGTTTTGTCGGGGTGGTCATCGCCTGTCGCCCCGACAACATGAGCGATCCGTTGCCGATCGTCCTGACCCTGCTGGCGGCGATGTGCTGGGCGTTCACTTATATCCAGTTGCGTCAGGTGGATGAGCAGACCTCAGTGCTGGAGCAGATGCTGATCACCAACGTGGTGTTCGTGATTTGCATGGCAGTTGCCCTGCCGTGGACCCACACGCCAGCGCCGACGCCCGCCTGGCTGGGCATGCTCGGCGCCGGCCTGGTGGGCGGCATTGGCCAGTTTCTGTTGTTCGCCAGTTTCCGCCGTGCCACCGCGACCTTGCTCGCGCCGTTCGAATACACCGGGCTGATCTGGGCGTTTGCCTTGTCGAGCCTGGTCTGGGGCACGCTGATGGACATGTCGCTGATGGTCGGCGCCGGGCTGATCGCCGTCAGTGGCACCCTGGCGATGATCTTCGGCCGGCATCCGTCACAGGACGTCGTCGGTGCTGAATGCTCCGTGACGCAGCCCCTTTATCCAGCAGCGGCAGATATGCAGTCCGTTGGCGGCGCTGAAGGTCTCGGGGTTCAGGCACCACTCGAGCCAGAGACCGTCGAGCATCGCCGATAAGCCGATGGCGGCCAGGCGCGTGTCGTGAATCACGAAGCCTTCGCTGGCGGCCAGCCCGTCGAGCAACTGGCGGATCAGGTCGAGGTAGGCGCGGTAACTTTTTTCGTGGGACTGGCTGACGTGTTCGGAGTGACGGATCAGGCTCCAGAACACCACCCACACGCCGAGCAGTTTCGGGTCCATGACCCTGGGCGAGAACGAGCCTTCCAGAAAGGCATCGATCTTTTGCGCGGGTGTCTGGGCCTGCTCGATTTCCTGGAGCAGGGCGGTGGTCAGTTCACTCGCGAGCCGCTGGTAGGTGTCGGCGATCAGTACCTCGATGCTGCCGAAGTGGTGGTTGAGCAACCCCACGGACACCCCGGCTTCGGTGGCAATGCGTCGCACGGAAATCCCGGCGTGACCGTCGCGGCCCAGGCAGCGCAGGGTGGCGGCCACCAGCATTTCGCGACGGTCATCGGGTTCGGCGCGGCGGTTTTTCGGGGCATCGGTTGTCACAAGGCTGTCCTTGGGTGAGGTTCCACGATGCCGAGCTTAGTTGAACGTCTGTTCAATCACCAGCCTCGGCACCGGCGATACAACGTTTTTCAAGGTTCATGACGGGAGGGAAAGCCAATGCCGCAGGATATTTCGTTCAGTGTTCGCAACAACAACGGCGATGCCGTGCGGGTCGGTGCCTGGCGCTATGCAGGCGATGGCCGCGGGCCAAACGTGCACCTGCAGGCCGGCGTCCATGCCGATGAAATCGCCGGGATGCTGGTCCTGCACCTGCTGATGCAACGGCTGCAAATCGCCGAAACCCAAGGCCGGCTCAAGGGCAACCTGACCGTGGTACCACAGGCCAATCCACTGGGCATCGGGCAGTTTCGCCAGGGGCGGATTCTCGGCCGCTATCACGACGCTACCGGGCATAACTTCAATCGCTCGTTCGACCAGTCGGCGGCCATGGCACGACCTTCGACCTGCGTTCAGGAGTGGCAGAAAAAACTGGTGCAACTGGCCGCCCCGGCCGATGTGATGCTTGACCTGCACACCGATGACGAGGCCTTGCCGTACCTCTACGTGCACCGCAGTTTCTGGCCGCGCGGTCGCGAACTGGCGGCGGCGATGAAGATGGACGTGGGGATCATCTGGGATGACGGCGGCGATGGCTCCTTCGAGGAAACCATCATTGCCCCGTGGTTGCGTGAAGGCGTCACCGAGCACCGCATGGCCGCCACCCTGGAGCTGCGCGGGCAGGGCGATGTCAGCGACCGCTTTGCCGAGTCCGATGCCGAAGGGCTGTACAACTGGCTGTGCGGTTGCGGCGTCATCGATGAGTCAGTGGCGCCCGCAGACTGGCCCGTCGAAGCCGTGGAAATGGGCCACATGGAAACCATCATCGCCCCGCAACCCGGCGTGCTGATTTTCGAAAAAGAGCTGGGGGATTTCGTCGAGGAAGGCCAACGCTTTGCACGAATCCTCGGGCGCCCGGGTGATCCGTCGTCCGAAGTGGTACTGCATGCTGAACAAGCGGGGCGCCTGGTGACGCGCTATCGCGATCGCCTGATACCCCAAGGCATGGGGGTAGCGAAATTCACCGGCAGCCGGGTGTCACGCAACTGGAGCGGCGGGTTGCTGGACCCCAATTGATAGAAAGCGGCCCAGGGATTCAGCGCAGCGGCCGAAATGCTGTGCGCAGTTCCTCGACAAAGAGCTCCGGCTGTTCCCAGGCTGCGAAGTGGCCGCCCTTGGCCGCCTGATGGAAGTAGATCAGGTTGCGATAGGCACGTCGGGCCCAGCTCTCCGGCGGGAAATAGACATCATCAGGGAATACCGTGACGGCCACCGGCAGTGTGATGTCGCCGGTCTTTTGTGCCGCAGAAAAAAGCGGGCTGCGACCTTTGTTTTCCCAATACAGCCGACTCGCCGAGGCACCGCTGTTCGTCAACCAGTACAAGGTGATGTCGTCCAGCACTTCATCCTTGCCTGGCGATTGCTGTGGGTCGGCGCCATAAGTCCACTTGGCAAATCCCGGGTGACCGAGCATGAACGCCGCGAGGAATGCCGGGGAGTCCGTTACGCCGTAGCCGATCATTTGCGGCCGCGCGGCCATCATCGCGCTGTAGGCCAGGTTGCCCTGCTTAATGGATGCGGCCAGCGCGTCGTAGGTCGCGCGTTCCTGCTCGGAAAACCCCGCAGGCGCGGGACCGCCGGCAGCGAGTGCAGCGGTCGCCTCCGGCGGGACCGTCGCCGGCAGGTTGAGGTGAATACCCAGCAACCCGGGCACGGACTGGCGTGCCATGGCGCTAGTGATGGGACCGCCCCAGTCGCCACCTTGGGCGACGTAGCGGGAGTACCCCAGCCGCTGCATCAATTGCCCCCAGATCCGCGCCACATGGTCCGGGTCCCATCCGGGTTCAGGCGGTTTGCCGGAGAAGCCGTAGCCGGGGATCGACGGAATCACCACGTCGAATGCATCCGCGCTATTACCCCCGTGAGCGGCCGGATCGGTGAGCGGGCCGACCACCTTGATGAACTCCAGTACCGAGCCTGGCCAACCGTGGGTAAGGATCATCGGTAAAGCATTCGGCTGCGGCGAGCGCACCCAGATGAAATGGATAGCGACCCCCTCGAGGGTGGTCGTGTACTGGGGCAAGGCATTGAGCTGCGCCTGGGCCTTGTGCCAGTCATAGTTCGTGCCCCAGTAGCGAACCAGCTCCTGCAGTTTCGCCAGCTGTGCACCCTGTGATCGATCGCCCACCGTCTCCTTGTCCGGCCAGCGCGTTGCCGCGATGCGGTTGCGCAGGTCAGTGAGCTGTTGATCTTGGATATCGACGTGGAAGGGCACAACGGCGTCGGCGGCGGGAGCGGCGCTCACCAGGGGCGAGTTGCACAGTGCGAGGGCCATTAGCAGGACGACGAAAGCGGATTTCATCTTCATATCCTCGCTGAGGGGTATGCGTTCGTCCGTGCCCGGAGCGCATGGGCGAAGGCCGATGCTGCTCCTGAGACTGATCTCGTTCGACAGGACGCGCAAGCAGGTTTTATCAAACACGCAAAGCCTGTGGCGAGGGAGCTTGTCGGACCGCCGCACCGTCCCGCTGGGTCGCGTAGCGGCCCCAGCTCTTCACCTGAAAAGCAGGGCCTGCTGCGCAGTCCAGCGGGAGCAAGCTCCCTCGCCACAGGCAAGTGTCCTCGCCACAGGGTCAGCGTTAGCCACAGATTCAGTGATTTTTCGGGCGGGTCGATTTGGTCCAGCACCCGATTCGCCGTGATCTCCGCCAACATCACACTGTTGGAAATCCCCAGCAGGGCATTGCGCGACCCTCCGTCCAGATGATCCACCAACTGGTGCACCATGACATCGACCGAGGCCAACGTCTCGACCAGGTACACCATCAGGGTTTCGGTATCGACCTTGGGGTCGACGGTAAACAGGGAGCCAGGCGTGCGCGGTGTGGCTTTGATGTCGGCAGTCGATGGGAAGTGGAAGGCGAGGGCACGTTCGGCGGCCTCGTTGAGCTTGTTTGAATCGGGTTCGTACGGGGATGCCGGATCGGTGTCCGGCGGGTTTGGCGTTACCTTGAACATAAGCTGAGTTTCCTGATGGGTGCCAATCCTCTTGCTGCTAAACGAAGAGGGGTGGCAGCTGTACGCAGGTTAGCAGACCGGGAAACTCAGCAATCCGGCGCGCCCGAGGGCGCCCCACGTACAGCCACCATCAAGTACAGGCAATGAAATACCTGCATGACAGATGCATGCACAGCCAAGTTATCGCGGGCTGCTAAACCCGACCACTGATGGGCAGTGGCACGGAGACGATAGAGACCAGGGGCAAGGCGCACAAGCCGGCGGATTCTGGCGTAACCGTAGGCAACGACGCAAGGTCTTGTAGCCCTCAGGAAATAACCTACGACCTTTTTAAACAAGCGCTCTTGCGGACATGAGCAACTGACTACCGGCTTTCGTGTATCGCTGTGTATCAGGGCGCGGCATCCGCATACAACCATACAAAACCAGCGCTTTACGGATACAGCCGGGATACACCACCGGGGCCAAATAGACCTGCCAAAGCGAGATGCACAACGCACCTCGCAACCAGGTTTATCAACCCTTGTGGCGCGACCAATAACGGTCAAGCCACGCAAATGATCCGGAGTATCAACATGTCTCGTATCCAGTCGAACAAAACCCGTATTGGCCTGATCGCTGTTGCACTGGTCGGCGGTATCAACTTCGCGTCCTCGGCGTTTTCGGCCGAAGCCTTACCTCAGGGCTATCAGCTGGCTTCCGCGGAGAAGACCAGCGAAGGCAAGTGTGGCGAAGGCAAGTGCGGTGCCGAAGCCAGCGCGCAAAAGACCCAGGCCGAGGGCAAGTGCGGTGAAGGCAAGTGCGGCGACGCTTCTTTCGCACGCACCGACGCCGATCATGACGGCCGTGTGTCGCTCAAGGAACTGCTGGCCGTGGCGCCCAAGGGCACTGAGGAATTCAAGGCGATGGACACCAACAGCGACGGTTTCCTGTCCGAGGGTGAGGTGTACAAGTTCCGTACCAACCAGTACATTTCCAACGGCAAGAAAGTACCGACCGAGCTGTTCACCAAGTTGAGTCAGGCTAAAGACTGATCGGCCGCAAACAAAAACCCCTTCCTGTGTTGGCGCGCAGGAAGGTTTTTTTGGTTGAGCAGTGAACGTCGGGTCATTTTCAGCCGGTCGCGACGGGCACCTATCGGCCCAGAGTGTGTAAAAACACTTTCGTATCTGGGATGCCTAAGCCCAGCGCTCTCGGGCGAGGCGATTACCTAAACATTTGCCATGATTAGCACCGGTAGCGCTGCAAAGCGTTTATGAAGCGCTTTAGCGCCTCTTGGAGCAGCAAAAGCTGGGGCTTTTACGCCGCCATCGCCTTCAGCAAGCCTTCTGTACCGATGATTTTCAAGACTCGTTTCATGTTGTAGGCGAGCACATTGAGGCTCATCTCCGCGCTGACTCCGACCAACTTACGAGTCAGGAAGTGCGTCGAGCCCATCCATTGTTTGAGCGTCCCGAAGGGATGCTCAACAGTCCTTTTTCGGACTCGCATCATGTCAGGTGCATGGTTCATTCGACGCTGCATTTCCTCCAGCACGGCCTCGTGTTCCCAGCGACGGACTCGCCGCTCCGTACTCGGTGTGCACTGGGGTTTTAGCGCGCAACTCTGGCAACGTGAACTCCAGTAACAGTGCATATTCATGCCTTTCTCAACGCTTGAGAAGCGCAAGATCAGTGCTTCTCCCGCCGGGCAGACATATTCGTTTTTCGTCGGGTCATAAATGAAGGCATCTTTGTTGAATCGTCCTTCCGCCTTGGCACTGGAGGTCATTGGCTTTGGTACATAGGCGGTGATGTTGGCGTCGTGACAGGCAAGGATTTCCTCGCCCTTGAAGTAGCCTCGGTCAGCTACTACCGATAGCGTTTCTGAGGCCATCGCTTCCCGAGCCTGCTTCGCCATCGAGCTGAGTTGGTCTCGGTCAGAACCAGCATTGGTGACCTCGTGAGCCACGATCAAATGGTGCTGGGTATCGACCGCTGTTTGCACGTTGTAGCCAACGATTCCGTTGCCGCGTGTCTTCATCGAACGGGCGTCAGGATCGGTCAGTGAGACCTGTTTGTCAGGGGATTCGTTGAGCTGAACCTCGATCACCAGAAGCTCTTTCATTTGAGTTTTAAGTTTCGCGATTTTCTCTTCCAGACGCGTGGCATCTAGCTCGGAGGCAGTTGGAACCTTCCGATCAGCCGCATCAAGCGCAGTCAGGTAACGGTTGATGCTCGACTCAATTTCTTCCATTCGCCGCTTCAGTTTGGCGCTGGTGAAGTTGCGGTCACGATTGTTCACCGCCTTGAATTTACTGCCGTCGATAGCGATCAGGTTTTCCTCGAAAAGCCCCAACTGCTGGCACAGCACAACGAACTGGCGGCAGACCCCACGAATGCCTTTGCTGTTGTCTTTTCGGAAGTTGGCGATGGTTTTGAAGTCGGGCATCAAACGCCCGGTTAACCACATCAGCTCGACGTTGCGCTGGGCTTCTCGCTCAAGGCGTCGGCTCGACTGAATGCGGTTGAGGTAACCGTAGATATAGATCTTCAGCAGGATCGCAGGGTGGTATGCAGGTCTGCCGGTTTCGGCTGGAATGACGCCATCAAAACCCAGCTTGGCCAGGTTGAGTTCATCGACGAAAACGTCAACCACGCGTACCGGATTGGTATCGCTGACATAGTCGTCGAGGCATTCGGGAAGTAAGGTGCTTTGACCTCGGTGTTCACCCTGGATAAACCGTTTCATGGGTTTCCCTTGCGATGAAATTCTCAGAAAACATAGCAAGGGTTTGTCCGGGCGTTTTTACACACTCTGGGCCAAAAGCAGCCTGTCGCATGAGGCAGAAAACGGCCACTAACGGACATTGACCAAGGGCCGCTTTCGGCCAGAACAATCATTTGAATGCGCCGAGAAAAAACGACAAGGAGGCACAAGGATCAAAAATGATCTGGCACCTAACAAGCGTTAGATTCCCATTGTATTAGAAGACAGCCCCTTACGAGCTCATAGCCTGAGATGTTGTTTATCGTCAACGCCATGGACGATGAGAACTTCGCCTCAGCGGTCAAGGCTACGGGGCGCAAGAAACTGATCATCGCCGGGGTCACCAATGACGTCTGCACGGTCTATCCGGCGCTGAGCCTGGTGCGCGATGGTTATGAAGTACAGGTGGTTGCTGATGGCGGCAGTTCCCCTAGCGAAATGGTGGATGATATCGCCCTGCGCCGGATGGAAAAGGGCGGTGTAACGCTGACCACTACCAATCAGTTGATCGCGGAGCTCGCAGGAAGCTGGGCTACGCCCGAAGGTGGTCAGTTGGTACAAGTCCTGATGACGGCACTTCAAGGCTAAATACACCTGTGAGCGATTTGCAGAACCATGATGTGTGGTTCTGCAAATCCTCAGGTGGGCAAGAAAGCTCGCTCCTACTAGCTGTTCGAGGCTACCTCCGGCAGTTGCGGGTGCGAGGCACATTTGAGTCGACCTCTCATCGTCCGCATTGGGTTGAATCCACAGCCGAAAGGACGTTCCCAGGCACCTACGAAGTTATGGCGATTTAGTCTTGGTCCGTGGGAAATCAGTGCTCGCCATTAATCTTTCGTGAACATACTCCTCAAATTGTTCGGCTGGCAGTGGCGGGGAAAACAGGAAGCCCTGGTAGGTCTGGCAGCCATGCTTGACCAGAAAGGTGCGCTGAGCTTCTGTCTCCACACCTTCTGCAATCACCGAAAGCCCCAATATCTGGCTCAGGCTCACAATCGCGCAGGCGATGGCGGCGTCGTTGGGATCAACCAGCACATCTCTGATGAAGGACTGGTCGATCTTGAGTTGATCCAGCGGAAGGCTCTTCAGGTATGACAGTGACGAGTAGCCGGTTCCGAAATCATCCAGCGAAAGGCCTATGCCGATCTGTTTCAACTCGATCATTTTGGCGACAGTACCTTCCATATCCTCTATCAGCAGGCCTTCGGTCAGTTCCAGTTTCAATTTCTTCGGATCGGCCCCCGTGTATCTCAGTACTTGCAGTACCTCCTCGACGAAGTCCGGATGGTGAAACTGGCGGGCGCTGACATTCACAGCCATACCCAGTCGGGCGGTTTCCGAATGCTTTGCCCAGGCAACCAGCTGAGTGCAGGCTACCTGCAGCGCCCAACGGCCTAACGGCAGAATCAACCCCGTTTCCTCTGCCAATGGAATGAACTCGCCTGGAAACACGACTCCGCGCTCAGGATTCTGCCATCTCATCAGTGCCTCTGCGCCAATGATACGGCCCTCACTATTCACCTGCGGCTGGTAATGAAGAAGGAATTCGTTGCCCTGCAAGCCTTGGCGCAAGTCTACTTCCAGTCTGGCGCGTGCCGTGGCAACCGCCTGCATTTCCGGATCGAAGAAGCGCATGGTATTGCGGCCCGCCGCCTTGGCGCGATACATCGCCAGGTCAGCGCGCTTCATAATATCGTCCACTGTGCTCAGCTGCCCCTGGAACAGCGCAATGCCGAGGCTGGGGGTGCTGTGGTGCTCATATCCATCCAACTGGTAGGAAATGTTCAGAGCGTTGAGAATCTTTTCGCCAATAGCCTTGGCCTGGATAGCTGCTTCTGGAGGATTCTCATTAAGGCCATCCAGCAGGACGACGAATTCGTCTCCGCCCAGGCGAGCCACGGTGTCGCTCTCGCGTATGCAGCCGCAAAGGCGCAGAGCAACTTGCTGCAGCAACATGTCGCCTCTGTCATGCCCCAGCGTGTCGTTCAGTGCCTTGAAGTTATCCAGGTCAATGAGAATTATCGCGCTCGTATGCAGGCTACGGGAGCTGCCCGCCAGCAGATGCTGTAACCGGTCCAACATGAGCCGCCTGTTGGCCAGCCCGGTCAACTGATCGTAGAAAGCCAAACGCTGGACCTCTTGCTCAGCGGTCTTACGGTGGGTGATGTCAGTATTGATCGACAGAACGGATTGCGGCTGGCCATCATCGTCTCGCACCAGGGTTCGATGACTTTCGAGCGTGATGGTGCAGCCATCCCGGCGTCGAAGTGTAACTTCGTCCGCCCAGTCACCCGTTTCTATCAGGCTGTCAGTGGCCGCATTGAAAGCGGCGCTACCCTGGTAGATCAACTCCTGTGCCGATTTGCCGAGTGCCTCTTCCTTTGACAGACCGTAGAGACGCTCGGCACTTTTGTTCCAGTACAGGATGCGGTTATCCATCCCGTGAACGACAATGGCGTCCTGGGCCTTGTCCAGCAGCGATGCTTGCTGGCGGGCCTGCTTCTCGCTTTCGCGCAGCACTGCCAGATAACCTTCCCTTTCAGCTGCTTGCGACTCCATTTCGCGCCTGATCTTGCCCCCGTAGATAACGGCCGCACTGACCATCAGCAGCACGAACACCATGATCGCGTATTCGACCCGGCGCAGTTCTTCGACCGACTCAAGCTCCTCCTCCAGGAGCTTGCTTTGAATCAGGCCAACGCGATCCCGCACGGTACTGAGTGAGGCGAGCAACTGGGCATACTTCCTGTCCATCGTTGCCATGCGTTTGCCGGCATTATCCGACTGCCCCTCCCTGAAGTAGGAAAAGATCAGCAAGGCCTCGTTCACCATTTCGACCATCGCGGCATCAATTGCACCCACCTCATCCTTCAATGCAAGGGTAAAGGCTTGTATATCTGCACTGTGTTCAGCCTCATTGGCGATCCGTACTTCCAACTGTTTTTTGGCCATTGCCAAATGCTCGCTGAAGGCGCGCAAGGCTTCATTCATGTTCCGCGATTCGGCTTCAACATTATGTGTATCGAACACATTATTGCCCGGCGCATTGACTTTGGAAGCCAGGCTGCCCAGCGTTGAATAGCTCGACAGCTGTTGGACCCACGACTGGTTTGCCGTGATGGAGCGGTGATAGGTATCGACGATCAGGTGATTCAATAGCACGCTCAGCACAACAACCAGCACGTCGAATCCCGCAAGAAAAAAGTACATGCGGTGCCATTTGGTCGAGCGCGGCTTATTTGAACTGGTGGGTATGGCTTGCTTTGCGGCGCTTTTATTCCTGAAAAAATCCATTTCACAATCTCCAAACATAATCCTTCTAAATTGACCAATAGAAGCGGTATTCGGAAACCAATTAACCTTTTGTGCCAACACCTGAACCTGAGAACAAACCGCACGTAGCATTAGCCAAATTTTTTCTCTGTCCTGGATTCACGCTGGTTTTCGTGAGCGAAGCTCCCGAGACAAGCAATAGCTACCGAAGCTATACGTCTTAAGTGTCACGCCAACCAACTATTCGACACTAAGCAATGCATTTGGCGATGCTAATTTCATGGTGAAATTTTTTACTCTCGGAAGCAGTCTCTTAACATTTCGGCGATAAAACGAAATCATTTTCATTTGCTGCATTTGACATCATCGTTTCAGGTAACGATTCTCCTCGCTCTCCATTGTAGAACTGAACGTCGGCAATCACTTTTGCCAGATGTTCTGTTCCTTTCAATTTCCTCAGCCTCGTTTTGCGCCTCTGGCGAGCGTGCAGACCTTGGCCAGCATGTCTGGGGTGAGCATATCCCCGTTTTCGCAGTGCCCAGCCGCACCGTAGCGACAGTCGATTCGATCCTGAGTGATCCCGACAGATCCAGTCCAAACCCTGCGCCTGCAGGTGCAGG
Organism: Pseudomonas sp. GL_091; assembly: GCF_057837725.1. Classification (NCBI taxonomy): domain Bacteria; kingdom Pseudomonadati; phylum Pseudomonadota; class Gammaproteobacteria; order Pseudomonadales; family Pseudomonadaceae; genus Pseudomonas; species Pseudomonas sp. GL_091. The sequence continues at coordinate 2,557,666 of NZ_CM174451.1, forward strand.
GTTTGCTCCATGTCTTCCCGAGTGTCGTTGCGGATTTGCGCCCCTGAACTGGATGCTTCACGCAGAATAGTCGGGTGACATAGGGCACGTTGCGGGTCATTTCCGCGCAGCCTGCCGGACTGCCTGATCAGTTTCGACAGCAGACCAAGCATAGCCACTAATTTGCTATTATTCTGTTCGCCGTCTGCTCCAGGTCGGTAGCAGCCCTTGATGGTCGGCAGCTTTCGGCCGAGAGCGTGTAAAAACACAACTACTCTCAAAAGCCCTGTATCGAATTATTATTTCGTTGTACGTTGAGTCTGCGGGAGGACTTGATCTGAAAGACCGTCCCTAGCCACAACACTCGCAAGGAATGCAGATGATCGATGGTCCCGCCGTTTTGACAGTCTTTTTGGTTTACCTGGCAGGTGTCGTTATTCCAGGGCCAAATTTCGTTGCAGTAGTCCACAAAGCGGTAGCTGCTACGCGGTCAGAAGCTTTGGCCTTGGTAGCAGGCATCGTATTGGTCAATTTATTCTGGGCCACCTGTGCAATCGCAGGTATTGGCGTTGTATTTGCTGCGTTCCCTTGGGCGGCGCTGATCGTAAAAATTCTGGGGGCAGCCTATCTGATGTGGTTTGGATTCCGACTGCTGCTCAAGGCCGGGAAGAGCGCGCTTGCCCCCTGTAATAATGCTGTCGTCGGAAACTTTCGGCAGTCATTCATTCAGGGGGTCGTTACGAACATTGGCAACCCTAAATCCATGGCCTTCTATGCCGCTATTTTCTCAGCGGCAGCCCCCACCCACGTTTCACCAAGCACGTTTTTGTCGATGCTGGCAGTCGTAGTGGTGGTTTCGATGACTTGGTATGGAGTGGTCGCAATCGCTCTTTCGCAACCTCAGATCGCTTCAGCGTATCGAAGGAGGAAAAAAGCTATTGATCGATTATGCGGTGGTTTGATTTTGTCTCTAGGGATCCGGCAGCTGGTTCAATAGGTCTACGATTGAGTATCTATCCAGCCCGAAAACCATTGCTATGATTTCTGAGGATTTCATCGCAAGGATCGCCCATGAAGCGCTTTATTCAAGGTGAACATCGGGGTCAAGGCACCTTGCTTCCCGAGAGCCTCGACGATTACGTCAGCGACACCAATCCAGTGCGTGTAGTCGACGTTTTCGTCGACGAACTCAACTTGGTCTCCTTGGGCTTTGACGGCGCTATTCCCGCTGACACAGGCCGTCCTGCTTACCACCCTGCGATCCTGCTGAAGATCTATATCTACGGCTATCTCAACCGCATTCAGTCGAGCCGACGGCTGAAACGAGAAACCCAACGCAACATCGAGCTGATGTGGCTGACCGGGCGTTTGATGCCCGATTTCAAGACCATTGCCAACTTCCGAAAAGACAACTGCAAGGCCATCCGAGGCGTTTGTCGTCAGTTCGTCGTGCTCTGTCAGCAGTTGGGATTGTTTGGAGAAAATCTTGTTGCCATCGATGGCAGTAAATTCAAGGCTGTCAACAATCGATACCCAGCACCATTTGATCGTTGCGCATGAGGTCACCAACGTCGGCTCCGACCGCGATCAACTCAGCTCGATGGCCAAGCAGGCCCGCGAAGCGATGGCGCCAGAAGCGCTGTCGGTAGTGGCTGACCGAGGTTACTTCAAAAGCGAAGAAATCCTGGCTTGTCACGATGCCAACATCACCGCCTATGTGCCCAAGCCGATGACCTTCGGAGCCAAGGCTGACGGGCGTTTCAATAACGATGCCTTCATCTATGACACGGCAAAAAACGAATACATTTGCCCGGCTGGAGAGGCGCTGATCTGGCGCTATACCAACGTTGAAAAAGGCCTGACGTTGCACCGTTACTGGAGTTCGAAATGCCGGGGCTGCGCCATGAAACCGCAGTGCACACCGAGCACGGAGCGGCGAGTCCGGCGCTGGGAGCATGAAGCCGTGCTGGAGGAAATGCAGACCCGGCTGAGCAACGCGCCGGAGATGATGCGAATCCGAAAACGGACTGTTGAGCATCCCTTCGGGACGCTCAAACAATGGATGGGCGCGACGCACTTCCTGACCCGAAAGCTTAACGGGGTGAGTGCGGAGATGAGCCTGAATGTGCTCGCCTACAATCTGAAAAGGGTTATGAAAATCATCGGCACCACTGGCTTGATGAAAGCGCTAACGGCGTGAAAACCGGTCTTTTTTACCCCATCCAAAAGACTTTAAGAGGCTGCTGAGCCGTACTAACTGTTCCTGGAAACGTCGTGGCCTTGATCAGTTTGCAAAACCTGAGCACGGTCTCCTAGCGTCGCTATAGAAAACCCGATTTAGCGTTTTTACACACTCTGGGCCAGGAGCGGTCATTCATTCTTGAACACCAAAAAATCGATAGGACTGAATATGTGCGAACTACCGAGGGCCGGCGCGCGCAATGATGATCCAATACGGAAGAAAATCCGTGCTGCCGTGGCTGCGAGAAACCTGGCAAGCGCATCGAACAATACCAAGTGGGATGAGCTGATCAACCATTTCCGCGAGCTTCAGGGGTGGCGTCCGTCGTACCGATCCAAGTGCGTCACAGGACATGTCTCAGAGTGGGATGTCGAATGGTTTTACCATTTGCCGTTTCCATTTGCGTCCGTCGAATGGTTCGACATTGGCTTGTCGGAAGCAGTCCCCTCAAAAGGACGGCTGCTTGCGCGTACAACCATTGACCATACAGACGAAATATCGAAGGTGGTCGCAAAAATTGGTTTCGAGTTTGACGTGCGCGCCGACGTTCTGAGAATTTGGGGGTACTTCCCAAAATCGTATGAGGACTTTCCGCCTGTATGACAGGCTGAGATCTGCTGTCTCCCCAGTAATTACAATATCTGACCTGGATGCTGGAAGGCTATATTGGGTCGTTTTCAGCCTCTCACCACAGGCAGAAAACGGCCAGTGCCGGACCTTGAGATCGTGCCGCAGATCTGCAAGAACGGGCTAAGCTCTGGGGGCATCAACGCCAGTTGGGCTGGGGTCTGGCTCTGCGACATGTCGGCGCAGCAGATCCAGTTCACAATGGCAATCAAATCTCCTATCAGTTCGACAACGTCTGCATTCAAGCCGTGAAGGGGAACATGACTTGGCGTTTCTGTTTTTCAGTTGACTGAGCACGACTAAATCGTGGAGTGAGCCCACCATGTCCTTGGACCATAAACTGTTTGTTGGCGTCGCACTGACATACCTGCTACTCGGCGGTTGCACCTCCCAAGTCACTGAACGTGAGCAATATTCGGGCTTCCTGTCCAACTACAACAACCTGCAAGAAGTGACCACCGCCACGGGTGAGAAGGCAATGCGCTGGGTGAGCCCGTCGTGGAACCCGAATGCGTATGACACCATAGCGTTCAGAACGCTGGAGTTTTATCCCTCGCCCAAACCCAATGAGCAGGTCAATCAACAGACGCTGGCCGACTTGCAGGACTTCATGTCCAGAAAGGCCAAAATTGTGCTGGGCCAGAAATACCAGAGGGTGTCTAACGCCGCCGCCGCACCGGCCAGGTCACGCCCCCTGATTCTGCGTGCGGCAATCACTGGCGTCAGCGCTTCGAACGAAGGCATGAAGTGGTATGAAGTGATGCCGATTGCGGCCGTTGTCGGAGCGACACAGGCAGCTACCGGTCACAGGGATCAAGACACTAATCTATTCATTGAAGCAGAGTTCATTGACGCAAGAACCAATCAAACAATGGCCAAAGTGGTGCGTAAGGTATTCGGCAACCAGCTAGAGAACGAAAGTCAGAAAATCACCACCAAGGACTTTAAAGACGCTATCGATAAACTGAATACCGATCTCTGGACGTTCATCCACAGCTGACCGCTAATGAACTTTCAGTTTCTGTCTCCCCTTGCGTCCTGTCAGCCGATGCGCGCCCCTGTATATGTTAAGGCGGCGATCCGACTTGCCCACGATCACGACGACACACTGGCCGCTTTGGGTTGTGGATTCAACCGGTCATAGCCATAAAACGCGGTAGTCAACTCCATACAAATGGTTGCTCAGGTCGATGCAATCAGGTGAGCAAGTCTATGCAATTCCCCATCACGCCTTGACCCAGCGCTGCCGACTCCAGCTGCTCAGCCCATCAACGGCAAACACCAACAACAACATGGCCAGGATCACCGTGCTCGCCTGGGCCTCCTGGAACAGGCTGAGGCTGACATAGAGCATCTGCCCCAAACCGCCGGCTCCGACAAATCCCAGCACGCTGGCCATGCGGATGTTGTTTTCCCAGCGGTACAGGATGTACGCCAACAGTTGCGGAAACAGGTTGGGCAGGGTGCCGTAGCAGAAGGCCCAGACGACGTTGCCGCCCTGCAAGCGGATGGCTTCGGCCGGTTGCGGCGGGGTGTTTTCCAGTGCTTCGGCGAACAATCGACCCAGCACCCCGGTGGTGTGCATCGCCAATGCCAGGGTCCCGGCGTTGGGGCCGAGTCCGGCTGCCAGCACCATCAGCGCGGCCCACACCAGTTCGGGAATGGCGCGCAGGGCGTTAAGCACAAGGCGCGACGCACTCTGCAGCGGCCAACCGAAACGCCCGGCCGCAGGCAGTGCCAGCACCAGGCCGAATACCGCCGCGAGCAGGGTGCCAAGGGCCGACATGGCCATGGTTTCCACTGCGCCACGGCCGATGGCTTGCAGATGGCCGGCGCTCAGGTCCGGGCTGAGAAAACGCAGCACGTAGGCGCCCATCTGCTTCAGGTTAGCGCTGCCGGTCAGTTCACCGAGGTCGATCCCCAGATAGCGGAACGAAGCGACGACCGCCGCACCGATGCACAGGATCAGCAGCAGGTTGATCAGGCGATTCATGCGAACCTCCAGCGCAGCAGGCGGCTGATCTGATCGGCGAACAGCACCAGGACGAAAAAGGTCAGCAACATGCTCGCCACTTCACCGCCGGCGAACATGCGCAACGACAAGTCAATCTGCTGGCCCAGCCCGCCGGCACCGACGAAGCCCATCACCACCGACGCGCGGATCGCGCACTCCCAGCGGTACACCGTGTACGACAGCAACTCCGCCGCGACATTGGGCAGGATGCCGTAGCAGAACGCCGCCAACCGGCCACTGCCGGCTTGCAGCAGTGAGTGGGCGGGACGCTGGTCGACCGACTCGAAGATCTCCGCGTAGACCTTGCCCAGCATGCCGCTGTAGGTGATGGCAATCGCCAGCACCCCGGCCGTCGGGCCAAGGCCGACGGCGCGCACGAACAGCAAGGCCCAGACAATTTCCGGCACGCTGCGCAGGAAGATCAGCAACCCGCGCACCGGCCAGCGCAGTAGTCGGCCCAAGGCGCTCGGGCGACCGCTGCGCGAAGCTGCCGACAACGACAGTGCGCGGCTGGCCAACAAGCTGGCAGGCACGGCCAACAGCAAAGCCAAAGCCATGCCGGCGGTGGCGATGGCGAGTGTCTGCAGCGTGGCTTGCCACAGCAGCTGAAGGAACTCTTCGCCATGGGCCGGTGGCCAGAAGGCTGAGACAAACCGGCCCATCTCACTCTGGCTGTCGGCCTGGAGCAGCACACCCAAATCCAGTTCACTGAAATGAATACCGGGCCACAGCAGCGCAAGCGCCAACAGACTGAGCAACAGGCGGGGCAGGGTGGCCGGGTCTCGTGTATCGCGCGTCAGCATCGTGGAATCTGCAGGCTCAAGGGCGCCACCGGAACGGGCGGCGATAGCAGTTGCTCGTTGGCGTAGAGCTTGTCGAGCAAATCGTGGTCGACGTCGCTGGCGGGAAGATCGAACAGGACCTGACCGTCGCGCAAACCGATGATGCGTGAAAAGTGCGTCAGGGCCAGTTCCACCGCATGCAGGCTGGCGACCAGGGTCACGTTGTGTTCCCGGGCGTGGCGGCAGAGGATCGACAGGGTGTGCCCGGCCAGTACCGGGTCCATCGCCGACACCGGCTCATCGGCCAGCAGCACTTCGGGCGCCTGGTACAGCACCCGGGCAATGCCCACGCGTTGCAGTTGGCCGCCGGACAATTGCTGGCACTGGGCGAACAGCTTGTCACCCAGGTCCAGCTTGACCAGTGCCGCCCGCGCCCCCGGAACATCCACCGGATGCAGCAGGCTCAGCAGGCTTTTGGCAAAACTCCATTGCCCCAGCTTTCCGGCCAGCACCGCCGTGACCACCCGTTGCCGCGGTGGCAGGGGTGGCGCTTGGTGAACCAGGCCGATGCGCGCCCGCAGCTGCTGACGCCGATGCGCGCCAAGCTGCCAGGCGTGCTCGCCGAGCACCTCGACCGCGCCGTCGTCCGGGCGCAGGGCGGTGGCCAGCACGTTGAGCAGGCTCGACTTGCCGGCGCCGGACGGGCCGATAATGGCGACCTGCTCACCGGCAGCGATGTGCAGGTCGATCTCATGCAGCGCACGCACGCCATTGCCGTGGGTGAGGCTGACCCGGTTCAGATGCAGTGTCATTTCAGCAGGTCGGCAGCGCGCGCGGCTTCCTCGATGCCCTTGTAGTTCTCAGGCTTGGTCTCGATGAAGCGGCTGGCGGCTTGCAGGTCCAGAATCGCTTTTTGCTCCGGGTTGGCCGGGTCGAGCGCGAGGAAGGCCGCCTTGATTTTGTCAGCCAGGGCCGGGTCGAGGGTGCCGCGCACGGTCCAGTTGTAGTCGAAGTAGGCCGGCGTGGTGGCGAAGACCTTGACCTTGTCGGTGTCGACCTTGCCGGCCTTGACCAGTTTTTCCCAGACACTGGCATTGAGTACGCCGGCATCGACCTTGCCAGCCTGAACCCAGGCGACGGTGGCGTCGTGGGCGCCGGAGTAACCGACGCGGCTGAAATAGGTTTCAGGCTTGATGCCGTCCTTGAGCATGAAATAACGCGGCATCAAGCTGCCGGACGTGGAAGACACCGAACCGAAGGCAAACGACTTGCCCTTGAGGTCGGCCAGCGACTTGACGGCCGGGTCGGCGGTGATGAATTTGCTGGTGAACTGCGCATCCTGCTCACGCTGTACCAATGGAATGGCATTGCCGGTTTTCAGTCGAGCCTGCACGAAGGTGAAGCCGCCCAGCCAGGCCATGTCGATACGGTCTGTGGCCAGCGCCTCGACCACCGCCGGGTAGTCGGACACCGGTACGAACTCGACCTTCATGCCCAGTTGCTTCTCCAGATACTCGCCCAGGGGCTTGAACTTGCGCTGCAATTCGGTGGGGGCTTCATCAGGAATGGCGCTGACCTTGAGGGTCTCGGCGGCCTGTGCCAGCAGGGTGGAAAGGGACAAGGTCAGGCCAATGGCCATTGCCAGGGTACGTTTGAGCATGGAAGTTCTCCGGTTCAATAGCGGAAAAATGTCGATGCGCCCCGCACAAGCTGATTGCTGCACGACGCTTCGTGAGGGTAGACGAAAACGCCGCGATTATAGGGACTCTTGTGGGCTTGACCAGCGTTGCAGCAGGGGAGAGGGCCAAAAAGAAACTGTAGGAGCGAGCTTGCTCGCGATGGCGGAGTGTCAGTCAGCGTCAATGTCGACTGATCCACCGCCATCGCGAGCAAGCTCGCTCCTACATGAGTGCCAACGCCTGCGCCAAATCCGCACGCAAATCCTCCACATCCTCGACCCCCACCGACAACCGCACCAAGGCATCACCGATCCCCAGTTCTGCGCGGGTATCGGGTGGAATGGTGGCGTGGGTCATGATCGCCGGGTGTTCGATCAGGCTTTCCACGCCGCCGAGGCTCTCGGCCAGGGCGAAGATCTGCACGCTCTCAAGGAAGCGTTTGGTGCCCGCCAGGTCGCTGTTGAGGTCAAGGGAAATCATCCCGCCGAAACCGCGCATTTGCCGTTGGGCCAGTTCGTGTTGCGGGTGCGACGGTAGGCCGGGGTAGTAGACCCGTGCGACTTGCGGTTGGCGCTCCAGCCACTGCGCCAGGTCCAGTGCGTTGCTGCAATGCCGTTCCATGCGCAGGGCCAGGGTCTTCACGCCGCGCAGGGTGAGGAAGGCATCGAACGGGCCGGCGATGGCGCCGACGGCGTTTTGCAGGAAGCCCAGGCGCTCGGCCAGTTCGGCGTTCTGCCCGACCACGGCGATGCCGCCGATCACGTCAGAGTGACCGTTGAGGTACTTGGTGGTCGAGTGCAGCACGATGTCGAAGCCCAGTTCCAGCGGGCGCTGGATCCACGGGCTGGCGAAGGTGTTGTCGGCCACGCAGATGATGCCGCGGGCGCGGCAGGTGCGGGCGATGGCGGCGAGGTCCGTAAGGCGCAACAGCGGATTGCTCGGGGTCTCGACCATGACCATGCGGGTGTCGTCTTGCAGGGAGGCCTCGAACGCCGCCAGGTCGGTCAGGTCGACGAAGCTGAAGCGGTGTCCGGCGCTGCGCTGGCGCACCTTGTCGAACAGGCGGAAGGTGCCGCCGTACAAATCGTTGCCCGAGACGATGTGCGAGCCGGCGTCGAGCAGCTCCAGCACCGTGGAAATGGTCGCCAGCCCCGAGGCGAAGGCAAAACCCCGAGTGCCGCCTTCGAGGTCGGCCACGCAACGCTCCAGCGCCCAGCGCGTCGGGTTGTGCGAACGCCCGTAGTCCAGGCCTTTGTGCACCCCGGGGCTCTGTTGCAGGTAGGTGGAGTTGGCGTAGATCGGCGGCATCAAGGCCCCGGTCGAAGGGTCCGGCGTTTGCCCGGCATGGATCACCCGGGTGGCAAAGCCCCGTGGCGGGGCGTTTTCATCGTGCTGACTCATGGCAGGGATCTCCGCAAATGGTTGAGCATGTCGGTTCGGGTAATCAGGCCGTGGAAGCCCGAGGCATCCTGAATGATCGCCACCAGGCCACGGCCCAGTTCGGCTTCCAGATCCGCCAGAGAGGCGCCGGGGGACAGGGTTTGCAGTTTGTCGGTCATGGCGCTGGATACGGCCTTGCGAAAGTGCGCAACGTCTTCATGCACGCCCAGCAGGATGTCGGACTCGTCGATCACGCCGACCAGTTGTTTGCCGTTCACCAACACCGGTAGCTGCGAGACATCCGCCAGGCGCATGCGTTGAAAAGCCGTCAGTAGCGTGTCATCCGGGCCGACGCTGATCACCCGGCCATCCTCGAAACGCCGCGCGATCAGGTCGCGCAGGTCACCGTAGTGCTTGCGTTGCAGCAGGCCCTGATCGTTCATCCACTGGTCGTTGTAGACCTTCGACAGGTAACGCGTACCGGTGTCGCAGACGAAGCTCACCACCCGTTTCGGCTGGGTCTGTTCGCGGCAGTAACGCAACGCCGCCGCCAGCAAGGTGCCGGTGGACGAGCCGCCGAGTATGCCTTCGGCGCGCAGCAGTTGGCGGGCGTGATCAAAGCTTTCTTCGTCGCTGATCGAATAGGCGTGGCGCACGCTGGACAGGTCGGCAATCGACGGAATGAAGTCTTCGCCGATGCCTTCCACCGCCCAGGAACCGGGGGTGGGGAGGGTCCCGCCGCGGCTGTATTCGGCCATCACCGAGCCGACCGGGTCGGCCAGGACCATTTCCAGGTCCGGCTGCACCCGTTTGAAGAAGCGGGTCAGGCCGGTGAGGGTACCGGCCGAACCGACGCCGACGACGATGGCGTCCACATCATGCTGGGTCTGCGCCCAGATCTCCGGCGCGGTGCTGCATTCGTGGGCCAGCGGGTTGGCCGGGTTGTTGAACTGGTCGGCGAAGAACGCATCGGGAATTTCCGCCGCCAGCCGTGCGGCGACGTCCTGGTAGTACTCGGGATGGCCCTTGCCGACATCGGAGCGGGTGATGTGCACCTCGGCGCCCATGGCCTTGAGGTGCAAGACCTTCTCGGTGGACATCTTGTCCGGCACCACCAGCACCACGCGGTAGCCCTTGGCGCGGCCGACCAGGGCCAGGCCGAGGCCGGTATTGCCAGCGGTGGCTTCGACGATGGTGCCGCCGGGCCTGAGGCGACCATCGCGTTCGGCGGTATCGATCATCGCCAGACCGATGCGGTCCTTGATCGAACCGCCGGGGTTCTGTGATTCGAGTTTGAGAAACAGCGTACACGGGCCGGTATCGAATCGGCTGACGCGTACCAGAGGTGTATTGCCGATCAGTTCGAGCACGGCAGGACGGGAATTGTCGGGCATGTCATCACTCCTTGCGTGAATCCGCACTGGATGGACAGCAATCCGCGCCGGGTCTTCGCGCCGGTCGCGGTCATTGCATCGCTTGGACCATAGGCCGGGATCGGGTCGACCGCAACCTTGCACAGCCAACCGGTCGGCTCGACGCTTTTTCCTCGCCAGCGACCACAAAAAACATAATTTCGCTATTTCCCGGCTCCGAACAGAATGCGGCCAACACCCTGACACCGATAGCCGCAGCAGAAGAACAACAGTGATCAGAATCGAGGCGGCAGCCATGACCGACCTGAATCAAACCACCTTTCAGAAGTGCACAGCCATGACAGTTGATAAAACCGCAATTGATACGCTTGTTGTTGGCGCCGGCCAGGCCGGCGTGGCCATGAGTGAACACCTGAGCAAGCTCGGTGTGCCTCACCTCGTTGTGGAGCGCAATCGTATCGCCGAAGCCTGGCGCACCGGTCGCTGGGATTCGCTGGTAGCCAACGGTCCGGCCTGGCACGATCGTTTCCCGGGGCTGGAATTCGACGGTCTGGACCCGGATGCCTTCGCCGGGAAAGAGCAGGTGGCTGAGTACTTCGAAGCCTATGCCAAGAAGTTCAACGCGCCGATCCGCACCGGCGTGGACGTGAAGAAAGTCGAGCGCAATGCCGACCGTCCGGGCTTCACCGTTGAAACCTCCGACGGTGTAATCGAGGCCCGGCATGTAGTGGTCGCCACTGGTCCGTTCCAGCGTCCGGCCATTCCGCCGATTGCTCCCGAAATCGCCGGCATCACCCAGATTCACTCCGCCCAGTACTACAACCCGCGGCAACTGGCCGAAGGCGCGGTGCTGGTGGTGGGTGCAGGTTCCTCGGGCGTGCAGATCGCCGATGAACTGCAACGTTCCGGCAAGCAGGTCTACCTGTCGGTGGGGGCACACGATCGTCCGCCCCGTGCCTATCGCAACCGTGATTTCTGCTGGTGGCTGGGGGTGCTCGGCGAGTGGGATGCCGAGGCCATGCAGCCCGGCAAAGAACACGTGACCATCGCCGTGAGCGGCGCCCGTGGCGGCCACACCGTGGACTTCCGCCGCCTGGCCCATCAGGGCATGACCCTGGTCGGCCTGACCCAGGCGTTCAACGGCGCTGTGGTGAATTTCGAAAACAACCTCGCCGACAACATTAAACGTGGCGATGAAAACTACCTGGCGCTGCTCGACAAGGCCGACGCCTATATCGAACGCAACGGCCTTGACCTGCCGCTGGAACCCGAAGCCCGGGCCATGCTGGCGGACCCGGACTGCGTGACCAATCCAATCCTGGAGCTGGACCTGCTCAAGGCCGGTGTCACCACGATCATCTGGGCCACCGGTTACTCCACCGATTACAGCTGGCTGAAGGTCGATGCCTTCAAGGAAAACGGCAAACCGCAGCACCAGCGCGGCGTGTCGGCCGAGCCGGGGGTGTATTTCGTCGGGTTGCCTTGGCAGTCCCGCCGCGGCTCCGCATTCATCTGGGGCGTTTGGCACGACGCCAAGCACATCGCCGATCACATCGTTAAACAGCACACCTATCTCAACTATCGGGATGCGACCCAGCGTCAAGCGGAAGCTGCCCGTGCACCTATTCAGAAAGCCAGCCTCATGGGAGTTCGTTAATGCCTACTCATACCCGCATCCGCATGTTCAACACCAAAGACACCTATCCGAACCAGACGCTGGACAACGATTTGTGCCAGGCCGTGCGCGCCGGCAACACCGTGTATGTGCGTGGCCAGGTCGGCACCGATTTCAACGGCCAACTGGTGGGCCTTGGCGATCCGCGTGCCCAGGCCGAGCAGGCCATGCGCAACGTCAAGCAATTGCTGGAGGAGGCGGGCAGCGACATGAGCCATATCGTCAAGACCACCACCTACCTGATCGACCCGCGCTACCGCGAGCCGGTGTACCAGGAGGTCGGCAAGTGGCTCAAGGGCGTGTTCCCGATTTCCACCGGCCTGGTGGTCAGCGCCCTCGGCCAGCCGCAGTGGCTGATGGAAATTGATGTGATCGCTGTCATCCCTGAATAAGGAGTTCGCCATGACTTTTTCCATCGTGGGTCGCTGCGCCGAGACCGGCCAGCTGGGCATTGCCATCAGCTCTTCGAGCATTGCCGTCGGCGCGCGCTGCCCGTGGCTGCGTGCCGGTGTCGGCGCGGTGTCGAGCCAGAACATCACGCTGCCGGCCCTCGGCCCGCAGATCCTCGATGAACTGGCCAACGGCTCGGCGCCGCCCCAGGCGCTGGACCACTCGTTGACCCGCAACGGCTACAGCCAGTATCGGCAGGTGGCGGTGGTGGATGCCCATGGGCGCACGGCGGTGTTCAGCGGCAACCATGCCCTGGGCATCAACAATGCCCTGGCCGGTGACCAATGCGTGGCGGCCGGCAACCTGCTGGCCAACAGTGGGGTGATCGAGTCGATGGTCGCGGCGTTCGAAAACAGCGAAGGCTGCCTCGCCACCCGGCTGATGAACGCCTTGCAGGCCGGGCAGGATGCCGGTGGCGAAGCCGGCGCGGTGCACTCGGCGGCGCTGTCGGTGGTCGGTGACCTGACCTGGCCGATGGTCGACCTGCGGGTGGATTGGGCCGATGAAAACCCGATTGGCGAGTTGGGCAAGCTGTGGACGGCCTACGAGCCGCAATTGCAGGACTACCTGACCCGCGCCCTCAATCCGACCCTGGCCCCCGCGTATGGAGTGCCCGGCGATGAGTGAGTTGCGCAGCCGCGCCATGCTCGCGCGATTGATCGGGTTCGCCACGGTCAGCCGCGATTCGAACCTGGAGCTGATCGAATTCGTGCGTGACTACCTGCACGAACTGGGCGTGGATTGCGAACTGATCTACAACGCCGAGCGGACCAAGGCCAATCTGTTGGCCACGGTCGGCCCGCGTGTGGCCGGCGGCATCGTGCTGTCCGGGCACACCGACGTGGTGCCGGTGGACGGCCAGGCCTGGACGGTCGCGCCGTTCAGCCTGAGCGAGGCGAACGGCAAGCTCTACGGCCGCGGCACCGCGGACATGAAGGGCTATCTGGCTTCCGTGCTGGCGGCGGTGCCGATGTTTCTCTCCAGCCCTTTGAAGCGCCCGGTGCATTTGGCGTTTTCCTATGACGAAGAGGTCGGTTGCCTCGGTGTGCGCGGCTTGCTGGAAGTGCTGCCCCAACGCATCCCGGCTCCGGCGTTGTGTCTGATCGGCGAGCCGACCGAACTCAAGCCGGTGCTCGGCCACAAGGGCAAATTGGCGATGCGATGCCACGTACGCGGCGCTGCCTGTCATTCGGCCTACGCGCCTTATGGGGTCAATGCCATCGAGCAGGCCGCGCGCCTGATCGGTCGGCTGGGCGACATCGGCGCCACCCTGGCCCGGCCGTCATTGCACGACAAGCGCTTCGATCCGGCGTTCTCGACCGTGCAGGTCGGAGTGATCCAGGGCGGTACAGCGCTGAACATCGTTCCAGCGGACTGCCGTTTCGACTTCGAGATCCGCGCCTTGCCGGACTTCGCCCCGCAAGTGGTCGTCGACGAACTGCAGGACTACGCCGAGCAGACGTTGTTGCCGGCCATGCAGGCCGTGGACACCGATACCGGTATCCGCTTTGAAAAAATCTCGGCCTATCCCGGCCTGGCGACACCCGTCGACAGCGCGGCGGCCCGGCTGATTGGCCAACTGTGCGGCAGCGACGAGTTCAGCACCGTGGCCTTTGGCACCGAAGGCGGGCTGTTCGATCAGGCCGGCATTCCTTCGGTGGTCTGCGGCCCCGGCAGCATGGACCAGGGGCACAAGCCCGATGAATTTGTCAGCGTTGTTCAGATGGCGGCCTGTGACCGCCTGATGGATCGCCTGGCGGCTTACTTGAGTGAATCCGAACACCCATAACAACAACGGGCCGCCAAGGCCTGAGGAAGCGATCCATGTCCAGATCCTTGCGTTGCAGTGTTCCGTTTGCCCTGGCGTTGCTCAGTGCCAGTGTGTGGGCGGCCCCCCAGGACCTCACCGTGATTTCCTTCGGTGGTGCTACCAAACAGGCCCAGGATAAGGCCTATTTCCAGCCCTTCAACGCCAGTGACGCGGGCAACATCATCGCCGGCGAGTACAACGGCGAACTGTCGAAGATCAAGGCCATGGTCTCCGCCGGCCACACCAGTTGGGACGTGGTGGAAGTCGAAAGCCCCGAGCTGTTGCGCGGCTGCGAGGAGGGCCTGTTCGAGAAGCTCGATCAGGGACGCTTCGGTGATTCGGCGAACTTCGTGCCGGGTGCACTGACCGAGTGCGGGGTGGCCACTTACGTCTGGTCGATGGTCATGGCCTACGACCAGAGCAAGCAGGCCAAGGCGCCGCAGTCCTGGGCCGACTTCTGGAATGTCGCCGACTTCCCGGGCAAGCGCGGCCTGCGCAAGAGCGCCAAGTACACCCTGGAAATCGCATTGCTGGCCGACGGCGTCAAGGCGGACGACGTGTACAAGGTCTTGAACACCCCGCAAGGCGTGACGCGGGCCTTTGCCAAGCTCGACCAGATCAAGCCGAACATCCAGTGGTGGGAGGCGGGCGCGCAGCCGGCGCAATGGCTGGTGGCCGGGGACGTGGTGATGAGCGCCGCCTACAACGGCCGGATTGCCTCGGCGCAAAAGGAAGGCATGAAGCTGAGCATCGTCTGGCCGCAAAGCCTGTACGACCCGGAATACTGGGCGGTGGTCAAAGGCACGCCGAACAAGGCGCTGGCGGAAAATTTCATCGCGTTCGCCAGCCAGCCGCAGACGCAAAAAGTCTTCTCGGAAACCATCCCTTACGGGCCCGTGCATCGCCAGACCCTGCCATTGCTGCCCAAGGACGTGCAGGAGCAACTGCCGACCGCCGAGGCCAACCTGGCCGGCGCGCGAGCCGTGGACGCGGAGTTCTGGGTCGACCATGGCGAGGAGCTTGAACAGCGCTTCAATGCCTGGGCTGCGCGCTGATACAGGCACCAAAGAACCCCTGTAGGAGCGAGCCTGCTCGCGATAAGGCCATCAGATCCAACATCTTCGTTGACTGATGCACCGCCATCGCGAGCAGGCTCGCTCCTACAAAAAAGCCTCGTGTAAAACCTCGGGTTCAAGCTTTGCTGCCTTCGCGCAGTGGTGATGGTAGTCAGTTAATCGGCCTGATCGTCACCACACCGCTGTACTACTGGCTGGCCAATCGTGATACCGCGTACCGCTGGCGCCAGAACATGGCCGGTCTGATGCCGACCAACAGTTGATCGGGCCTGTGGAACGGGCGTACCGGGTTGAAATGATTGTGTAATTCGGGATGGTCGTTTGTCGGGCGTATGGCTATGCTCAGCGAGTTTGCCAATCGCCAAATAATAACAACCACAGTGAAACCATGAGCCAATCAGACACGCGTGCGACTGTTCTAGCGCAGTATCCGGAAGACTCCCGCGAGGCCGCGGCATTGCTCAAGCAAGCAGTGCCGCTGATGGTTCGTCACAACATTGCGCCCAACCCGGTGCACTACGCGCTCTGGTACACCTACAGCAAGGGCCAGGAGCCGGAGCTCAATCGGCACCTGGACCGGCTGGTCAACGACTTCGACTATTTCCCGCCGGATTCGGCCACCAAACTGTTTCGCGAGTACATCATCCGCGATGAGCTGGCGGACGCCCGCTCCGGGCAGCAGGACGCGATCAATCTGGTTGATGACATGGAGCGCGATGTTTCGCGCAGCGTGAAAGGCAATCAGAATTTCCAGGCCAGCCTCGGCCAATACCTGCAAATGCTCGAAGAGCCCGCCAGCGAGCGCTTGCCGAGCATCCTGGTCCAGCTGCAACAGAGCACCCGCCTGATGCAGGGGCAGCAGGAGCATTTCCTCGCCCAGTTGCAGTCGGCGCAGCATGAAATCAAAAGCCTGCGGGACAAACTGGAGCGCGCCCAACTGGCGGCGACCCTCGATGGCCTGACCGAATTGCTCAACCGCACCACCTTCAACCGCCAGCTTGAGCAGGCCATGAGCAACGTGGCGACGGGCGTGGCGCTGGTGATGCTGGATATCGACCACTTCAAACAATTCAACGACCAGTACGGCCATCCCTTGGGCGACCGCGTGCTGCAGCATGTCGCCCGGGTGTTGCGCGATTCGCTCCCCGGAGAAGCGTTCGCGGCGCGTTATGGCGGTGAGGAGTTTTGCGTGGTGCTCAAGAACTGCCCGGACCTGGCCGCCGCGGGCGCTTTTGCCGAGCGCTTGCGCCTGAAAATCCAGGCGCTGCGGGTCAAGGCCCGGGGCACCGACACGGTGCTGGACACCATCACTGCCTCGTTCGGCGTGGCCCAGGTACAACCCGGCGACACACCGGAAAGCCTGTTGACCCGCGCCGACGACGCGCTGTACCAGGCCAAGCGCAACGGGCGTAATCAGGTGCGTCAGCAGCCGGACGTCGCGGTCGGGGCCGTTTAGCCGAGGATGAAGTAGACCTTGCGCACCGTCGTGAGGTTTTCCCAGGTGCCATTGAATCCGCTGGCGACCACGAAGGAGTCACCGGGGCCGAACGTGCGCGCGACGCCCTCGGCATCGGTCAGACGTACGCTGCCTTCGAGGATGTGACACAGCTCGTCGTAATCGCACTGGCAACGTTCCCGGTGCGGTCCCGCCTCCCAGATGCCGGCCACGGCGTTTTTCCCGGGCTGCACAAAGTGCCGCCAACTCTTGCTGCGATAAGGCGCGTCGACCACGGCCGGGTCGTTGATTTCAGTTTCACGGGGGGCAAGCTCGCTGGCGAAGTCGATGACGTGCCGGGGCAGGGCTGTGGACATGGTGGTCTCCGGGTCAGGAATCGAAACCGATGCCAAAGGCATCGAAGGTCTTGAGCAGCAGGTTGCGGTGACCGTCGCGGTCTTCCCGCGCCAGTGAGCGCTGGGCCAGTTTCACGCCGACGTAACGCAAGGGTTCGGGCGGAAAGCGGAATGGCGCCTTGGAGGTCATCAGCAATTCGGTGCGTTCGGTGCGCTCGCCGGCCAGCAGGTCGAGCATGTTCAATGCCGCGAAACGGCTGGCAGATACGCCCTGGCCGGTGAAACCCAAGGCGTAGGCGACGCGGCCCTGGTGTTCGCAACCGGTGAACATCGTGGTGCGCGCCGAGGTGTCGATGATGCCGCCCCAGGCGTGGCTGAAACACACGTCGCCCAAGACCGGGAAAGTCTGGTGAAACTGCTCGGCCAGACGCTGGAAGCTTTGCGGGCGCTGGGTCAGGGCTTCGTCGCGGCGCCCGCCAAAATGGTAGATGGCATCAAAGCCGGCCCAGAGAATGCGGTTGTCGGCGGTCTTGCGCAGGTAGTGGAACTGGTTGCCGGCGTCGGCGATGCCGTAGCGGCCGGTCCAGCCGATGGCTTGCAGCTGCGCATCGCTCAAGGGTTCGCTGACCAGGCTGTAGTCGTAGACCGGGATCACGCTCGATGCCAGATGGCCGAGCAGCGGCGGGGCGATGTTGGTGGCGAGGGCGACTTTTCCAGCGGTCACTTCGCCGTTTTCTGTACGCAGGCGCAAGTTGTCTTTGTTCGCATCCAGTTGCAGGACCGGGCTGTTTTCGAACAGTTGAATGCCTTGCTCAAGGCAAACACGGCGCAGTTCAGCGGCCATTTTCGCCGGGTTGAGCAGGGCGTAATTGGGCTCGAACAGGCCGGCCACATACGCCGGTGAATCAAGTTTCTGTTCCAGATCGCGGCCTTCCAGCCACTCGCAGTCGATACCGAACCGCGCATAGTTGCGTTGCATCGAGCGCAGCCCGTCGACCTGCCAAGGCTGGCTGGCGACGTTGAGTTTGCCCTGGCGTTCGAACTCGACGTGCATGCCAAAGCGTTGCAGGTCGGCGGCCAACTCATCGAGGTTCTGCCGGCCCAGGCGGATCAGTTGCTCTGCTTCATCCGGCCAACGCTTGAGGGCGTTGGACACTCCATGGGAAATGCTTGGAGCACAAAACCCGCCGTTGCGCCCACTGGCCTCACCGCCGCAGCGTCGCGCCTCGATGATCGCGATGCTCAGCCCCGGGTTGCGCTGGCGCGCCAGTAACGCCGTCCACAATCCGGTAAAGCCACCGCCAACCACCGCCAGGTCGCACTGCACCGTGCCGGTGACGGAAGGTGCGGCGGGCGGTGGGGTGACGGTGTCTTGCCAAAAGGGATGGGGCAGGACGTTGTCGAGCGAATCGAGACGCGGTGGGGCATTCATGCTGAAACTCCGGCGGTGTGTCGGGCAGCGACGATTGCGTTCGGTTGCCCGACGATTTTTTGTTGTTATGGCTAGAGGTCTGGAAGCGCCAGGATCGCGCGCGCGGCAATGTCGGTGCCGCGGGTCGCCTGCATGCGCTCGCTGAACGATTTGAGGCGTTGTTTCATCGGTTGGTCGGCCAGCAGCTGTTCGAGAGCGGCGGGCAGGGCGGCCAGTGGATCGGCAAAGCGCGGCAGGTAGCGGCCGACGCCGACTTCCTCGGCGCGGGCGGCGTTGTCGTGGCCGTCCCAGCAATAGGGAATGATCAGCGATGGCAGGCCAAAGTACAGCGCTTCGCAGAAGCTGTTGTTGCCGCCGTGGTGGATGAACAACTGGCATTCCTTGAGCACCGCCGGCTGGGCAAACCAGCTGTCGAGGTACACGTTGTCCGGCACGGTGGTGTACATGTCGCGGTAGGCGCCGACGTTGACCAGGAAGCGGTACGGTAAGGTTTCGATAGTGTTGATCAGGCGCTTCATCATCCCGGTGTCGGCGGCGCCGAGGCTGCCGAAGCTGAGGTAGATCAGCGGCGCGTCGTTGTGCCGTGGAAAGTCCGGGACGATGTACGGCGCTTCCCGTCGCACGCAACCGTCGAGGTACACGTAGCGTTGTGGGTCCAGCGGTTGCTGGCGCTCATAGCGCACTGGCGTCGGTGACAGCAGCAGGTTCAGCCATGGCGAGTCGGTGAGGAACTGTCCCGCTGGGCACGGCGCGGTGGCGTTGCCGAGGAGAAATTGCGAAAAGCGTTCATGGGCCGGTGCGACAGCCTTCAGGTACTGCTTGGTGTAACGCTCGCAGGCCTGGGTGTCGCTGGCCAGGCATCCGGACAGGTAGGGTGGAACGGCCGCATCCGGCAGTTCGGTTTCGGCGCAGGACACCATCCGCACCCAGGGGCAACCGGCGTTGGCGATGGCCGGGAACATCACCACGTTGTCGAGCACGATCACGTCGGGCTTGAGGCGGCCGAGCAACTGCTGCAAGGGTTTTTCCGCTTCGATCGCGGTGTCGATGATGGCTTCCCAGGCCGGCGCCACATAGCTGTCGATCTGTGCCAGCGGGGTCTGGTCGAAGTACGGAATGCTGCGCTCGATGAAGCGCTCCCAGTAGTGCTGGTGTTCCGCCGCCGACAATGGGCTCGCTTGCGGAATCGGGTACTCGTCGAACCCGTATTCGGCGAACAACCCCTGGAAATGCTCATGGCAGATGAACACCGGCCTGGCGCCCAGCTCTCGCAGCGACTGAGCGATACCAATGCAGTTCAAGGCCGCGCCGAAACTGGCTTCCGGAAACAGGGCGATCAGTTTTTGTTTTTGCATGGCGAGGGACTGTCCATGGCGGGTCAGCCCCGCCGCTCCTGAAGGTGTTTTTGATGCTGTCTTATTTTCAAAAAAAAATCATCATGTTTTTGCGAGCCGGTTAGCGCCGCCCGAACAGATGACTTTGCGGGATGCCACGGTTGGCGGTTTGCGGGCGTTGCGCGGCGCTCAGGCGCAGGTGCAGGCGCAGCAGGTCGGCGGCGATCTCCATCTGCCCGCGTTCGATCTGCGCGATGATTTGCAGGTGTTCGCGCAGGGCTTCCTGCAGGCGGTGCACGCTCACCGAGGGCAGCAGGTTCGGCAGGCGCCGCAGGCCCTGATGCTGGAGCAGGGCGTCGCTGATGAAGCGGTTGCCGCAGCTCTGGGCCAGCAGTTCGTGGAAGCTGATGTCCAGTTCGCGAAACTGTTGGATGTCGAAGTCTTCCACGGGGCGGGCGAGCAGGCTTTGCGTGGCGCTGCGCAACAGCGCCAGGCGTTGCGGGTCGGCGTTGAAGCTCGGGCTGAGCAAGGCTTCGGGTTCGAGAATCAGGCGGAATTTCAGGCTTTCTTCCAGAGCGGCCAAGCTGTTCAGCGACGGACGAAACAGCCAGGACTGGCCGGGGCCGCGCTCGATGGCCTGGTTTTCGCTCAATTGCTGCAGGGCCTTTTGTGCCGCCGGCCGGCCGATTTCGTAGCGGCGCATCAGTTCGCTGATGCTGATGCTGTCGCCCAGGCGCCCGGCCATGCGGTCGCGCAGTACCGAGGCGGCCAGTTCTTCTTCCTCGGCTTGCGGCAGGGCGGCGTTGAAGGCCTGGCCCGATGGCGAGGCCAGCAATCGGTAGCCCTTGCCGGCTTCGTGACTCAGCAGGTTTTCTTCCAGCAGCACTTTCAGCGCGCCGCGAATCAGCGTGCGCGAGACCTGGAACGTGCGGGCCAGGGCCTGTTCGGCCACCGGGTCGCCGGCCACCAGGCCGCCTTCCTGGGTGTGATCGAGGATGCGGCGGGCCAGTTCCAGGTGATTGGTGCGCGGTTTTTTTTCGGCTGTCGTGCTCAAGCGTCTTTTCTCGTGGTGATCCGCTGTCGGGCTCAGGTGCTCATCTTATGTCATGCGCTGGCCAATCGTCAGGCCGGAAAAAAGCGTTGACATCTTTTGATACTGGTCCTAATTTCTAAAAAAAAACACCAGCAATCGTTTCTCGTTTTGCCGTACTGCCTTCGAACACAACAATAAACAATCGTCGGGTGAGTATTTATGAGCAAGCTGAATGATCTTCTGTGCGTGGGATTGGCCGTTTCCCTGGCGATCGCTTCACAGGCTGCAAGTGCGAAAGACATGGTGATTTCCATCTGGGATGGCTACATGGCCCCGGATGCGCTGGAGAAGTTCAAGGCGGCCAGCGGTGTGGACGTCGACAAGGCGCTGCACGCCACCAACGAAGAAATCATGGGCAAGCTGATGGCGTCCGGTGGTGAAGGGTACGACGTGGTGTTCGTCTCCTCGCCCTTCGCCGAAGTCCTGCACAAACAGGGGCTGCTGGCGGACATCGATCCGGTCAAGGTCCCCAACCTGAAAAACCTCTACCCCGAAGCCACGCACCTGGAATATGACCAGGGCAACCGGTTCTCCGTGCCTTACACCTGGGGCACCACCGGCATCTGCTATCGCTCCGACAAGGTGACGCCGGCGCCACAGAGTTGGAACGAGTTGCTCAATCCGAGCGATGCCCTCAAGGGCAAGGTGACGATGCTCGCCACCGACCGCTGGATGCTCGGCGCCGGTTTCCTCGCCAAGGGCTGGTCGGTCAACGACAGTGACCCCGCACAAATCGCTGCGGTTCGCGATCAACTGATCGCCACCAAAAAACGCATTCTCTCCTTCGACGACACCACCTTCTACTCCAAGCTCGCTTCTGGCGAATCGCTGATGGCCCACGCCTGGGACGGCTGGTGCAACTACGGCACCCAGGCCAACGCGGCGATCAAGTTCGTGGTGCCCAAGGAAGGTTCCGACCTGTGGGTGGACACCATGGTGGTGCTCAAGAGCTCGAAGCACCAGGACGAAGCCTTCAAGTTCATCAACTTCATGCTGGCCAAGGACAACCACGCCTGGGTCGCCGAAAACATCCTCTACAAAGTCCCCAACCAGGCGGCAATGGCCGGATTGTCCGCCGACCTGCTCAAGCAATACCCCAACCTGACCATCGCCCCCGCCGAGCTGCTGAAAATGGAGCAATTGCGCGACCTGGGCGGCACCACGCAAAAGGCCTACACCCGCGCCGTGACCGAAATCATGGCGGCGCAGAACTAACACCACGTCGACCCGAGGCATGCCCGGCATGCCTCGCCACGCTCGCAAGCCGCCTTTGTCCTGAGGCGGGAGGATATGGGTAATGAGTGCTTTGCATGCTGACAGGCGTCTGTCGGCCTGGCTTCTTGCGCCCGGCTTCGGCTGGCTGCTGATGTTCCTGGTGATTCCGTGCCTGCTGGTGCTGGTCTACAGCTTCGTCGAACGGGGTGCCTATGGCGGCATCGACTGGTTGTTCACCTGGGAAAACTACCAGCGCGCGTTCGATCCGCTGTACCTGGGCATCCTGCTCAAGTCGGCGAAGATTGCCGGGTTGGCCACGGTGTTCGCGGTGTTGATCGGCTACCCGGCGGCCTATGCGATTGCCCGCGCGCCACGGCGGCGTCAGGCGGTGTACCTGTTTCTGGTGATGCTGCCGTTCTGGAGCAACTACCTGATCCGCACCTACGCCTGGATCGTCCTGCTCAACCGCGAAGGCCTGATCAACCGTTTGCTGCAAATGCTCGGCTACAGCGGTGAACCCATCAGCCTGTTGTACACCGAGTCGTCCGTGGTGTTGGGGCTGGTCTACAACTACATCCCCTTTGTGATCCTGGCGATTTTCTCGTCGCTGTCGCGGATCAACAACGAACTGTGGGACGCCTCGAAAGACCTCGGCGCCTCGGGCTGGATGACCTTTCGCCGGATCATCCTGCCGCTGAGCGTGCCGGGTATCGCGGCGGGCGCGGTGTTTGTCTTCGTGCTGAGCATCGGCAACTTCATCACTGCCGACCTGCTGGGCGGCAAGCAGGTGCAGATGGTTGGCAACCTGATCTATTCGCAATTCCTCACGGCGCGGGACTGGCCGTTCGGTGCGGCGCTGAGCTTCTTCCTGATCGCGATCATGTTGATCCTGTTGTTCATCCAGGCCCTGGTGGCCCGTCGAGCAGAAGGGGCGCGCTCATGAGTCAGTCTCGTTCTGTCAGCGCCACCGTGCTGGGTTCGCACCTGGGGCTGGTGTACGCCTTCCTTTATATACCAATACTGGTGTTGATCCTGCTGTCGTTCAACAAGTCCGGATTGCCCACCGCCTGGGGCGGCGTATCGCTGAAGTGGTACGCGGCACTGGCGCACAACACGGCGATTCTGTCGGCCGCGCTCAACACTTTGATCGTTGCCTTGTCGGCGACCTTCATTGCCTGCGTGCTCGGCACGTTCCTGGCGCTGGGCATCGAGTTGCGCCGCAAGGACAACCACAAAGGCCAGGTGGTCGACACCTTGCTGATGGCGCCGATGATCATTCCCGACATCGTGCTGGCGATTGCGCTGCTCAGCTTCTTCAACCTGCTCAAGGTCGGCCTGGGGCTGCACTCGATCATCATCAGCCACGCGGTGTTCAACATCGCCTTCGTCTGCGCGGTGGTGCGCACGCGGCTCAAGCACTTCGACTATTCGATCCTCGAAGCCTCGATCGACCTCGGCGCCAGTTGGTTCACTACCTTGCGCCGGGTACTGCTGCCGGTGATTTTTCCCGGTGTGCTGGCCGGTGGTTTGCTCTCGTTCACCCTGTCGGTGGACGAATTCATCATCGCCTTTTTCAACTCCGGCTCCGGCCAGGCCTCGACCACGTTGCCCATGCAGATCTACGCCATGATCCGCTTCGGCGTCACCCCGGAAATCAACGCTCTGGCGACGCTGGTGATGCTGGTCAGCATCACCGCGCTGCTGGCTTCGCAGCGTCTCAACAAGGCTCCTCGCACCCATGAATAATTCATCTGCGGTACTGATCCTGGATAAGGTCAGCAAGTCTTATGGCAACGGCCTGGCGGTCAACGAGGTGTCGCTGAGCATCCGCGAGAACGAGTTCTTCGCGCTGCTCGGGCCGTCGGGCTGCGGCAAGACCACGTTGCTGCGCATGCTCGCCGGTTTCGAGACCCCCAGTGGTGGCTGCATCTACCTGGATGGCAATGACATATCGCCGCTGCCGGCGAACAAGCGTCCGCTGAACCTGATGTTCCAGTCCTACGCGCTGTTTCCCAACATGACCGTGCGCAAGAACATCGCCTACGGCCTGGAAATGGAGCGCCTGCCGGAAAGCGAAATCCGCCGCCGGGTCGATGAAGTGTTGAGCACCGCGCAGCTCGGCGAACTGGCCGAGCGCAAGCCCGATCAGCTTTCCGGTGGCCAGCGTCAGCGGGTGGCATTGGCCCGGGCACTGGTCAAACGTCCGCGGGTGTTGTTGCTCGACGAACCCTTGGGCGCTCTCGACAAGAAGCTCCGGGAAAAGATGCAGTTGGAACTCAAGCGCCTGCAACACGAGAGCGGCATCACCTTCATCATCGTCACCCACGACCAGGAAGAAGCCCTGGTGATGTCCGACCGCATGGCGGTGCTCGATGGCGGCAAGGTGTGCCAGTGCGGCAGCCCGACCGAACTCTACGAAAACCCCAACAGCCGTTTTGTCGCCAACTTCATCGGCGTCAGCAACCTGCTCGAAGGCGTGCGCTCGGGCCAGCACTCGGTGCGGGTCAACGGCCAGGAGCTGAGCGTCGAAACCGACGCACCGCTGGTGACCGGCCAATCCGTCGCCGTGGTGGTTCGTCCCGAACGCCTGCAAGTGCTGACGGAGCAGGGCGGCGATTGCGCCAATCAGGTCAGCGGCAAGATCGTCGAAGTCGCCTACCACGGTCTCGACACCAACCTGCACGTGCAGACACCCCTCAGCGACAAGCCGCTGATCGTGCGCGTGCCGTCCTCACAGTTCGAATTCGCCCATTTTGCAATCGACACGACCATCCGGCTGGGCTGGCAGGCCCGGCATGCCCGCGTATTGACGCGCTGAACAATAAAAAGACCAGGCAGGAGCAGCACTCGATGAAACACAAAGTGATCGCATTCTTCCCCGAAGCCGCCTACGGCCCGGCGCTGAACTCAGTCGGAATCGCCCAGGCCTGTGAAGCCCTGGGGCATAAAGCGGTGTTCCTCACCGACCCGGGCATGAGCGGTGTCTACGCCGGTTATGGTTTTGAAGAGCACATGGTCAACATGTCGGCGCCGATGCCGGCCGAAGAGATGGCTCGCTACTGGGTGGATTTCATCAACGGCCACATTCCGAATTTCCGCAAGTCGCCGCTGGAGCAGATCGACAACTACGTCAAGGAATGCTGGGCGGCCATCGTCGAAACCGCCAAGTGGGCGCAAAAGGACCTGCCGGCGGTGCTGGACAAGGTCAAGCCCGACCTGATCTGCGTCGACAACGTGATCCTGTTCCCGGCAATCAAGCAATACGGCAAGCCGTGGGTGCGGATCATTTCCTGCTCGGAAAACGAGATCGAAGACCCGGATATCCCGCCGCACCTGTCGGGCATGAGCATCGACGACAAGGCCGGCCACGCGCAGTTTCGCCAGCGTTTCGAGGAAGTGGTCGGGCCGATCCACGACGACTTCAACCAGTTCCTGAAGGCCCACGGAGAGGAACCCTATCCGCTGGGCACCTTCTTTGAAGCCTCGCCGTTCATGAACCTGCTGTTGTACCCTGATGCGGTGAAGTTCGACCGCCGCCATCCATTGCCGGCCGAGCGCTTCCATTACCTGCAGGGTTGCGTGCGCCACGACACGCCCTACGAGATTCCGCAGTTCCGTGCCCACAACGACAAGCCGCTGCTGTACGCCAGTTTCGGCAGCCTCGGGTCCGGCGATGTAGAGCTGCTCAAGCGCCTGATCGAGGCGGTGGGCAAGCTGCCTTACCGGGCGCTGTTCAACGTCGGCGAACACCTCGACGAATACCCGGACCTGCCGGACAACGTGCAGATTTCCAACTGGTTCCCGCAGCCCTCGGTGATCGCCCAGGTCGATGCGGTGATCCACCACGGCGGCAACAACAGCTTCACCGAATGCCTGTTCTTCGGCAAACCGGCGATCGTCATGTCCTACGTCTGGGACGGCCACGACAACGCCATGCGCGCCGAAGAAAGCGGTCACGGCTTCAAGCTCGACCGTTATGAATGGAGCGAAGAACAGCTCGCGGAAAAACTCCACGCGTGCCTCAACGACGAGGCGATGCGCCAACGCCTGCAGCGCACCAGCGCGCAGATGCAATCGCGCAAAGGGCCGCAAGACGCGGCCGCGATTCTCGACAAGGTGCTCAACGATGCCTGATTCATCCACTACGGCGGGTATCACGCCGTACCTCGAAGCCGTCAGCAGCCGCACCGACCTGGTGGACTGGGGCGTGCAGAGTGACGCCGTCGAAGGCGTCTCGCATTCCAGCGGCCGCTTGCTGTTCAAGGGCCCGAACAACAGCCCGGAAAGCGGATTGTGGGTGTGTACTCCCGGCCGCTGGCGGCTGTCGATTCCCCGGGATGAGCTTTGCCATTTCATCGCCGGGCACGCCACTTACCGTAACGACAACGGCGAAGTGATCGAAGTGCGCCCCAACACCCTGGTGCTGTTCCCGGCCGGCTGGACCGGTGAGTGCGACGTCCGGGAGACCCTGCGCAACGTGTACATGCTGGCTTGAGCCTGAATACCCCCTGTAGGAGCGAGCTCGCTCGCGAAAAACCCAAGGGCGCCGCTTGGCATCTGGCATGGCGCGTAATCGTTGACGTCCATCGCGAGCAAGCTCGCTCCTACAAAAACCTGATTTATTGGAGAGCAACACATGACGACCCCGTTTCTGTACGACCCGCTGAGCATCACCGACGTTAAGGATTGGGGCGTGATCCCGACCATGCTTGAAGGCGAATCCCGTGTCTCCGGCGTGGTGCTGCACAAAGGCCCCGAAGGCCAGTCCGAATGCGGTATCTGGATCTGCACCCCGGGCAAGTGGTTCTGCCATGTGACCAGCGACGAGTTCTGCCACTTTCTCGAAGGCCGCTGCACTTACGTCCACGAGTCTGGCGAAGTGATCGAGATCAAGCCGGACACCGCCGCCTTCTTCGGCAAGGACTGGAAGGGTGTGTGCACCGTCCACGAGACTATCAAAAAGGTCTACATGATCCGGTGACTGCCATGACAGATGCACTGGCGTCATTGCCAACCCGTGAAGCCCAGCGCGCCGCCTTTCTGGCCCGCGCCGGTTACGCCGGAGCCTTGCTGGTCGCCTTGCCGGCGGATGCTTCGACCCGGCGTTATTTTCGCCTGGACGGCGCCGGCCTGTTGCTGATGGATTCGCCGCCACACAGCGAGCCCATCGGCCCGTTCGTGCGGATCGCCCGGCAGTTGCAGGGGCTGGGCCTGTCCGCGCCGGCCTTGCTGGCGGTGGACGAGGCGGCGGGGCTGGCGTTGATCGAGGATTTTGGTCACGACACCTACACCCGGCTGCTGCTGGCCGGGCATTCGGAGTCGGCGTTGTATCACCTGGCGGTCGATACGCTGGTGGCGTTGCATCGCGCAGCGCCAGCCACGGAACTGGCGCCTTACGACGGGCAGCGACTGGCGGACGAGTACGCGCTGTTTATCGACTGGTACGCGCCGCTGCTGATCGGCAAGGGCGCGGCGCAAAATCTGCGCGAGTCGTATCTGGCGCTGTTCGCCGACGCCTGCCGCAACGTCGCAAAACGCCGCGAAACCCTGGTGCTGCGCGACTTTCACGTCGACAACCTGATGCTGCTGCAAGGCCGTGAAGGCGTGGCCGCCTGCGGCTTGCTGGATTTCCAGGACGCCCTGGTCGGGGCGGCGGCCTATGACCTGATGTCGCTGCTCGAAGACGCCCGGCGCGATGTGCCCGAAGCGCTGCGGGCGGCACTGATCAGTCATTACCTGTTGCAGCGCCCGGAGCTGGATGCGCCGGGTTTTCTCGAAGATTACCGGTGCCTGGCCGCCCAGCGTCACGCCAAGGTGCTGGGGATTTTCGTACGCCTGGCCGGCCGTGACGGCAAGCACGGTTACCTGGCGCACCTGCCGCGCACCCTGGGTTTGTTCATCCGCGCCCTGGATGCCGAGGCCTTTGCGCCGCTGCGGCAATGGCTCGACCGGCACGTGCCGGGCTGGCGTGAAGAACTGCCCGCCGAGACCCTGGCGACGTTGCGTGAAACCCCTTATCGATTGGTTCAAGGATCATCCCATGGCCACGTTCAACCCTGACACCGCATTGCGCTTCATCAATTCTGAATTCCTGCCGCTGACCGATGGCCGTGTGCGCGAAGTGCTCGACCCGGCGACCCTGCAACCGGTCGGGCAAGTCGGCGTGTGTGGCGAAGCCGACGTGCAAGCCGCCATCGAAGCCGCCACCACCGCGCAAAAACAATGGCGCGTAGTGGATGCCAAAAGCCGTGCCGCGCGCCTGCATCAACTGGCCAATGCCATCGAACAGAACGTGGCCTGCAACCGTGAAGTCGCACGCCTGATGACCCTGGAGATGGGCAAGCCGTTTCCCGAAGCCATGGGCGAATTGGCGAACTGCGCGCCGATCTTTCGCTACTACGCGGAAATGGCCCGGGACGATGCCGGCAAGGTCGCCGGCACCACGCAGATCGGTTCGTTCCAGCATGTGCGTTACGAGCCGTACGGCGTCAGCGTGCACATCATGCCGTTCAACTTTCCGATCCTGTTGATGTGCTGGACCGTTGCCGCGTCCCTGGCGGCGGGCAATGCCTGCATCATCAAACCGGCGGAAGCCACGACCCTGTGCACCCTCAAGTTCATGGAGCATTTCACCGCGCTATTGCCGGGGCTGGTGTCCTGTGTGCCGGGTGATGCAGCGACTGCACAGTTGCTGGTGCAGTCGGCGCAGACCCACGCGGTGGCGTTCACCGGCAGTGTGGCGGCAGGCAAGGCGGTGGCCGTGGCCTGCGCCGAACGAATGAAACCGTGCGTGATCGAGGCCGGTGGCAGCGATCCGCTGATCATCTCCAGGCATGCACCGCTGGAAGTGGCAGCGGCGGGGGCGGTGACAGCCGCGTTCCACTTGAGCGGGCAGATCTGCACCTCGGCGGAACGCTTCTACGTCGTCGATGAAATCCATGACGAATTTGTCGCCAGGTTCGCCGAGCGCACCCGTGCCTTGCGCATTGGCCATGGCCTGGAACGTTCGGAGATCGGGCCGATGGTCAGCGAGGCGGCGCGCAATAAAGTCATGCGCCTGGTCGATGACGCCGTGGCCAAGGGCGCGACAGTGGTGTGTGGCGGGCGGATTCCACCTGGGCACAGCGTCGGCTGGTTCTATGAGCCGACCATCCTCATCGGCGTGACCGGCGACATGGCGATTCTGCAGGAAGAGTGCTTCGGCCCGGTGGCGGCGATCTGCCGGGTCAGCGATTTCGATGAGGCGGTGCGCTTGGCCAACGATTCGCCGTTCGGCCTCGGTGCCTCGCTGTTTTCCACTGATCTGGCCGAAGCCATGGAAGCCGCCGAGCGTCTGGAGGCGGGGATGGTCTGGGTCAACAATCCGCTGATCGACAACGATGCGCTGCCGTTCGGCGGCTGGAAGATGTCGGGTCTTGGGCGTGAGCTCGGGCGTCAGGGGCTGGAAGCGTTCCGCCGTTCGAAAATGGTCATCATCGACCACCAGCCGAAGATTCAGGACTGGTGGTATCCGTACGCCGACGACGTGTTCTATCGCGATCCGGCCGGTTCGCTGAACCGGCAACTGACCCAATTCAAGGATTGAGCCAGTTGCCGATGCTGCCCGGTTAGTGGAACGGAAAGATGTAGTTCATCCAGGCGGCCATGCGCAGGAGGATTTTGCGCATCATCGCGAT
This sequence comes from Pseudomonas sp. GL_091, assembly GCF_057837725.1. Classification (NCBI taxonomy): domain Bacteria; kingdom Pseudomonadati; phylum Pseudomonadota; class Gammaproteobacteria; order Pseudomonadales; family Pseudomonadaceae; genus Pseudomonas; species Pseudomonas sp. GL_091. The sequence goes on from NZ_CM174451.1 coordinate 2,587,294, forward strand.
GTGATGGAAATGCTGGCTGTACAACGCTGCCTGGCCGTAGGCGCCGCCGGGCATCTGGTCGGCGTACTGGGCATAGTCGGGATCGGTGATTTCAATGATCACCGGAACCCGGCCGGCCGGAGGTGAACCGGTGAAGCCGATCAGCGTGCCCGACGGTTGGACCTGGCCTTCGGCGATGACCGAAACCACGGTCTTGACCTTGCCTTCGAACACCTTCCCGGGGATGCCGTCAAATGCGACTTCGGCCTCGTCGCCCTCGGTCAGGCGCAACAGGCTGTTCTGCCGCATCCACGCCGCGAAGTAATGCCCTTCGGCGGGAATGAAGACCATCGAGGGGCGCAGCGGCAACTTGGTCGCCATCATGCCCGGACGCAACGAAACGTGGGTGACGAAGCCTTTGCTCGGCGCGCGGACCGTGGTGTTGTCGAGTTCGTACTGCACGTTGTCCATTTGCGCCTTCAGGTCATCACTGCGAGCGACCACAATGTCCAGTTCCCGTTGGGTGCCGAAATTACGCTTGATCAGCTCGGTGATCCGGGCGCGATCGGCCTGGGCGGCAATCAGTTGTGCCTTGAGGGATTTCAGCCGGTATTCGAAAGGCGTGGGATCGATGCGAAACAGCACATCGCCTTTTTCCAGGGGCTGGTTGGTCTTCACTGGCACGTCGATCACCTGGCCACTGACCACGGGTATCACCGGAACCGATACGAAATAGGAACGCGCCACCTCGGAGTAGGGGTGGTTGTAGTTCATGGTGAAAATCAGCGTGCCGATAATCACGACCCCGCCCAGCACCGCCGTGGGCACCGTCCATTTGTTCAGGGGGATGCGGAAGATCTTGAAGATGGCAACGCAGAGTGCGGCATACGTCAGAATGAGTAAAAGATCCATGGCTCAGAGGCCCTCGCCGAGATTGTCCGTTGGCAGCCTGCCCGGTGCCGTGCCCACAGCCGCCTCCAGGCGCTCGATCCGGCCTTGCAGTTCGGCGACCTGTTGTTCGAGGTGAACCACATGACTTTTGGGTGAATGTCCGTCACTGAAACCCCAGCCCCGGTCCTCTCGATAGGCCATCGCCCAGATCCACAGGAACGGCCACAGCGCGTGCAGGGTGAACAGGCTGACCCAGCCGGTGGCGTGGATCGCATCCTGGTGAGGATGGTTGCGGTGGACGGCAATTTCATAGGGGATGTCGTGGAGCAGGATGATCCCGTAAAACAAGACGAGCCCGACAAATATCAGTATGCCCAGCGCGAAGTAATCAAGCATGAATCACTCCTCTTGAAACAGGTGGCGTGTGCGCATGAGTGTAGCCGTTCAATCTACACTTGACGGGAACGCGGATATCCAGCTCGGGCAACCGGTGCCTGGCCCAAGCGTTGACCGATATCGTGCAGGCAGACCCCGGCGAGGTGAATTCATGCAAACCCATGGCCAATTCGAAAGGGTGCCTGTACTTGACCCTGTCGAGCGCATTACCGAGGTGATCTTCGGCCTGCTGATGGCCATGACGTTCACCGGCACCATCAGTGTGGCCACGGCAGACCAGGCAGCCGAACGCACGATGATGATTGCCGCACTCGGCTGCAACCTCGCCTGGGGACTGGCCGATGCTGTCATGTACCTGTTGCGCGCACTGGTCGAGCGCACGCGCAGGATCAAGCTGTACCTGGCCCTGCGCAATGGCACGGACGCCGCGGTCGGTCAGGCGCTCGTTGCGCAGGTGTTGCCGTTGCAATTCGCTGCGGCGGCCGGCAGCGAGGGCCTGGAGTTGTTGCGCCGTCGGCTGCTCGAGCAGCCCCCCTTGCCGATCAGGGCCGGCCTCGGCTGGAGCGACTTCAAAGGCGCTCTCGGTGTTTTCCTGTTGGTCGTGTGCTCGACATTTCCGCTGGTGGTGCCATTCATGCTGCTCGATCAGACGGCACTCGCCATCCGCCTGTCCAACCTGATCGGCCTCGTGGTGCTGTTCATCGCAGGCTGGCTGCTCGCCAGATACGCTGGCGCCACGCAATGGCAGGGTGGGGCGATCCTGGCCGCCACGGGGGCCGTACTGATCCTTGCAATCATTGCGCTGGGTGGCTGACAGCCGGTCATAATTCAACACACTAAAGACTCATTCTCATTTACAATTGCCCTTCCATTTACGTCGGGCAGCTCGGTATGGATGTTCTTGCCACAATCCATCTTTATTTATCCCAGTGGGTGATCGAGCCGGTCACCCGGCAGTTCCTGGGCATTTTCGACTTCAACGGCAGGCTCGGTCTAGCCTTTCTCTGCATGTCTTACGGCGTCGCTTATTGCCTGTTCCACCTGCGTAAATCCCGGGGTTTGACCGACGCGCGCTCATTCGGGCAGTTCATCGGCGGCCGCCGGGTGTACCTGCACCGCTCGGCGCTGCTCGACTACCGCTACTACTTCGTACTCGCCATCCTCAAGGTTGCCCTGGTGCTGCCCATCGTCGGTCTGGTCGATCCGTATGTCTTGCGTTCAGCGGACTACATCGGGTTCTTCACCCAGCTGTGGGGCGCGCGTACGCAAGTGGAGGAGCACCTGGCGCTGACCCTGCTCTATGGGCTGGGCGTATTTCTGGTCAAGGATTTCAGCCATTACTGGGGCCATCGCGCTTTCCATTCGCGGTATCTGTGGGCCTTCCACAAAGTCCATCATTCGGCGCCCGTGCTGGTGCCGGCGACGGCCAGCCGCGTGCACTTTCTGGAAGAGGTGGTCGAAAAGCTCACGGACATCATCTGCGTCGGCGCGTTTGCCGGTGTCTTCTGGTACGTCTGTGGCGGGGAGATCAGCCGCTATACCTTGTTTGGCGTGACCTACATCGTGTTCATCTTCAATGCCCTGGCGGCCAACCTGCGTCACAGCCATGTCTGGTTTTCCTTCGGGCCGGTGCTGGAGCGGGTGCTGAGCAGCCCGGCGCAACACCAGATTCATCACAGTGATGCGCCGCGACACTTCAACAAGAACTTCGGCATCAATCTGTCACTGTGGGACTGGATGTTCGGCACGCTCTATGTCACCCGGTCCACACCCGAGGTCATCCATTTCGGCACCGGTGAGCAGGATCACGAGCGTTACCTGACGCTGCAGGGGTTGATCGTCACGCCTTTCGTGGACGTCGCGCGCAAGCTCTTGCCTGGAAAACCCCCGAAAGTACAGCCTGAAAGTGGATCTGATCCGTATTTTTCAGCGCAATCTGCCTCTGTAACGGATACAGCCGCCAGCCCACAATAAGTCTTCGGTACGACGTTCGGGCAGCACACGCCGCCCCCTGTACCGCCAATTCATTGTGTGGGAGGCCCCATGGCCAAGATGACGATTTTTCTCGGCGGTTTTCTGCTGTTGACCATCCTGATCGGTATGCTGGCGACGATTCCGCCGACGTGATTACACTCGCCGCTGTTCGTCGACGGCCAAGCGCAGTTCACGGTACGCCGTGACCAGTTGCTCGAGGCTGAACCCACGATTTCTCCCGCTGGGGTTGGGCAGGACCCAGACCGTGGCATGGCCGAAGGTTTTGGTTTGCAGGCCCCAGGCAATGTCCCGCTGACCGGACAGCGCGGCATACGCCGCCTTGCCCAGAAACGCCACGAAACGCGGCGCATGGCGTGCGATTTTCTGTTCGAAGTCGGCAGCGGCGGCGGTGAACTCGTGCAAGGACAGCTGATCCGCACTGGCCGTCGGCCGTTCCACCACCGCAGTCAATCCGCATCGATAGCTCAAGATTGTCCGATCGTTTTCCGGCCGCACTTCCTCGGGGGTAAACCCGGCGAGATGCAGCGTGCGCCAGAAACGATTGCCGCGCCCCGCAAAATGGTGCCCCTGGGCGGCGGCCGTCATTCCGGGGTTGATGCCGCAGAAGATCACGGCCAATTGCCCGGCGAGGATATCTTCGAGCTTTTCACTCACCGCAGATCACTCTGATCGCATTGCGTGCCAGTTCCGTCAACTCGGCTCGGGATTTACCGGCCCGGGCACGTATCGAAATGCTGTGCAGCAGAGACGAGGCGAGCACGGCAAGGGCGGCCGGGTCTGCATTGTCTTTCAGCTCGCCGGCCTCTTTCGCCGCTTGCAATCGAATTTCCAGATCGGCATCCAGCCGGCTCAACCGGTCGGACAGCACCTCGCGAATTTCCGGGTCCTCGACCGCCTCGGTGGTTGCCGTGCCGATGGCGAAGCAACCGCGAGGCTGGCCGTCGCCCGAGAAGTAAATCGATAACTGCCCCTCGTAGAAAAGCTGCAAGGCCTCGGCCAACGGCAGGTCCAGGTCCGTCAGCGACTCGTGCATTGACGCCGCGGCAAACTCCCAATATTGCTCCAGCGCTTTGATGTAGAGCGCGTGCTTGTCGCCGAATGCCGCATAGAGGCTGGGGCGATTCATGCCGGCGGCGGCGGCGATGCTGTCCAGGGACGCGCCGGAATAGCCGGTATTCCAGAACACACCGAGTGCCTGCTGCAACGCTGTCTGCGGGTCGTAGGCCCGAGGGCGGCCGCGGCTTTTGCCCTCTGTCGATTTATTTTGTGCCATATCGTACAAAATCCTTGTGGGAGGGTGGGTCGAGGGATATTCTTACACCATCGCACAAAATTAAGGAATCAGAAATTCCTTGAGTCAGGGTTTGTGGTAGCCGAGCGCGAACTGAGTGTTGCGGCGACGAAACCGACGCGGTGGGAGTGATCCTCCAGGCTGCGCACGGGCTTGCTTGTTTACAGCATTTATTGACATCCGGGCCGCTGGCGCTTGTTGCCGATGCCGGCCCGATTACCCGGCTAGAGGTGAACTCGATCATGACCAAATCGTTCGATATCCCGGCTTCGCAGACCTTCGAGCACCCTGGCCCCAACCCGGCTGGCTCGCGTATCCGCAAACCACTCAAACAGAGGTTGCGTCCCTGGCTGATGGTGGGTGTTCCCATCCTGTTCGCGACGCTGGGCTATGCCCACCATGTGTCGGGGCAGGCGTATGTCTCGACCGATAACGCGTACGCCCGGGTGGCGAAGGCATCGATCAATGCGCGGATCTCCGGGCAAGTGGCAGAGATCGCCATCGAGGACAATCAGCAGGTCCGCAAGGGCCAGGTGCTGTTCCGGATCGACCCGAAACCCTTCCAGATCGCCGTCGACCGCGCGCAAGCACAACTGAGCGTGGCGCGGCTGCGTATCGACGGGCTCAAGGCCAGCTATCGCCAGCAACAGGCGGAACTGCAATCGGCGAAAGAGTCGGCTGACTTCGACCAAAAGGATTTTGCCCGCAAGAAGGCCCTGATCGCCTCGGCGTTCGTGTCGAAGTCCATCTACGAGCGCGCCGACACCGACGTGAAAGTGGCGCAGCAACGGATCGCGTCCATCGAGCAGCAGATCGCCAGCACCGTGGTTGCGTTGAACGGCAATCCGAACATCGATGCCGACAGTCACCCGACGGTGCGCGAGGCCAGGGCGCAGCTCGACGAGGCGCAGTTGTACCTCTCGTACACCACGGTGTATGCGCCGCAGGATGGCATCGTGGCCAAGGTCGACGACCTGCAGGTGGGCAACCATCTCAATAGCGGCGCACCGGCCTTTGCCTTGTTGTCCGGTCACGAGGTCTGGATCGAGGCCAACTTCCGCGAGACCGACGTGACCCACATGCGCCCGGGCCAGGAAGCCACCATCCGCATCGATACCTACCCGGATCGCGTGTTCAAGGCCCACGTCACCAGCATGAGCCCGGGGGCCGGGTCGGATTTCGCATTGCTGCCACCGGAGAACGCCACCGGTAACTGGGTCAAGGTCACGCAACGGGTGCCAGTACGGCTCGAGCTCGACGAAGTGGACCCGGCACTGCCGCTGTTCTCCGGGACCAGCGCTACCGTGCGGATCGACACCCGGTTTCAAAGCCCCTGGTGGCACCCGCTCAAGGCGTTGCTGAGCGCAGGTAACTCCTGATGAACGCCCAATCGATGGTAAGCCCCGGTGGGGAGGGCGCGCGTTCGCTCAGGTTCGCCGCCTTGCTGGCGACCTACATGCAGTCGGCGAACCTGCCGTTGCCGAACGCGGCGCTCAGATTGATCCAGGGCAGCCTGTCGATGAGCGACGATCAGGCGGGCTGGATTTTCACCTCGTACCTGGCCGCGAGTGCGATCAGCATGCCGCTCGCGAATTGGCTGGCCGGGCGCTTTGGCTTGAAGTGGGTGTATCAGGCGGCGCTGGCGTTGTTTGTCCTTGGCTTGCTGCTCGCCACGGCGGCGACGACGCCGCTGGAGTTCGTGGGGGCGCGCATCGTTCAAGGCATCGCCAGTGGCGTGCTGGCACCGTTGTCGATGGCGATCGCCATGGAAACCTTGCCGCTGGACAAGCGTGCGAAGTTCGGCGCGAGCTGGACCGCCATCGTGCTGTTCGGCATCATCAGCGGCCCGAGTATCGGTGGCTGGATCGCCGAGCATTTTGGCTGGCGGCCGATGTTCTACCTCAGCGTGCCACTGTCGGCGTTTATCTTCCTGGTGGCGGCGCTGTTGCTGACCGAGAAGAAGGCCGAGATACCGCCGGTGTTCGATTTCTTCGGTTTCGGCACCTTCACCCTCGGCATGATCAGCCTGCAAATGCTGCTCGACCGGGGGGAGCGCCTGGACTGGTTCGCATCGCCCGAGATCTGGCTGTAAGCCGTGGCGTCTGCGCTGGGGATCTACCTGTTCGTGGTGCATGTGCTGACCTCGAACGTGCATTTCCTCAACAAGCGCCTGTTCAAGGACTGCAACTTCGTGTTGTCGACGGTGATCTTTTTCGCCCTCGGTTTCGTGCTGTTGTCGACCATGGCCCTGACCTCACCGATGCTGGACGAGATTCTCGGCTATCCGCCTGACACCACCGGCGCCTTGACGATTCCCCGTGGCATGGGCCTGGTTGGCGCTTTTCTGCTGATGGGGCGGCTGCCCGAGCGTTTCGACCGTCGCTTCTTTGTGGCGGCCGGTGTCGCCATCGTGATCTATGCCAACTGGCTGATGCTCGGCTATTCGCCGCTGATGGACGAGTGGCCCGTGGCCGTCGCCGGTGCGATCCAGGGCGTGGGCCTGGGCATCCTGATGCCGGCGGTGACCAAGGTCGCGTTCAGCACGCTCGACCCCACGCTGCGCCCCGAAGGCACCGGCCTGTTCAATCTGGCCCGGGTCTACGGCAGCACGCTGGGCGTGGCGATCGTGCAGCTGTTCTTCTTCAACAACACCCAGGCGATGCACTCGGCGCTGGCCAGCAACCTGACGCCCTACCGCGCGGCTGCGCATTCGCTGACCTCGGCGCCGTTGCAGGTGCTCGACGGGCTCAACGAAATGATCACCGGCCAGGCCGCGTTCATCGCCGTGATCGACCAGTTCAAGATCCTGATGGTGGTGATGCTGGTGGTGAGCCCGCTGGTGTTGTTTCTTCGCAAGCCCGTTGCGGCCAATTAGTTTTCGTGGAGTTTGCCAAATGAATGCTTATGCGCTGGTCATCAACAGATATCTGCTGCAAACGAAGATCGCGGCGTTGTCGCTGCTTGCATTCCTGACGGCCTGCACCGTTGACCCCGACTATCAAGCACCGGCGGCGAGTGCGTCGCAGCACTATGACCCACAGGCCGAGCAGCGTCTGGCCCAGGGTGGCAACCCTCGTATCGACCTCGGCAGCAAGGTCAATGGCGATTGGTGGTCCGCCTTTGGCTCGCCGAAACTCGACCGCGTGGTGCGTCGTGCAATCGACGGCAACCTGGATCTGGTGGCAGCCGATGCAACGATCCGGCAAGCCGCTTCTTCTGTTGCGGCGGCGCAGGGTGCGCTGTATCCGCAGGTCGATTTCGCTGCCGTGGCCGGTCGTCAACGGCTGCACAACGCCAGGGAACCCTCCATCGCCAATTTCTACGCGATAGGACCGCGAGTGGGGTTCGACCTTGATGTGTTCGGCGGCAACAAGCGGCTGGTTGAACAACAGCAGGCGTTTACCGACCTGCAAAGGCACCGCTACGAAGCGGCGTACCTGACCCTGACCGGCAACGTCGCCAGCCAGGCGCTGCTGGTGGCTTCCGCCAACGCGCAGATACAGGCCGTGGAAAAGCTGCTGGCCAATGACGCGAAAAACCTTGAACTGGTGCACATGGCCCACCTCAATGGCTCCACCACGCAGATCGATGTGTCGCTGGCCGAGACCCGTCTCGCCCAGGACCGCACCTTGTTGCCGCCCCTCGCTCAGCAACGTGACGCGGCACGCCACGCATTGTCGATTCTGACGGGGAAGGGGCCGGCGGACTGGCTCGCTCCCGACTTCGACTTGAGCGAGTTTGCCCTGCCGTCGAACATGCCGATGAGCCTGCCTTCGGAGATGGCCCACGACCGGCCGGATGTGCTGCAAGCCGAAGCGCAACTGCACATGGCCAGCGCGGCGGTGGGCGTGGCGACGGCCAACCTCTATCCCCATGTCACGCTGTCGGCGTCCCTGGCGCAGGCGGCTTCCGGCAATGGCGGCGCGGCACTCTGGGGTTTCGCTGCGGGGCTGGCCGGGCCGCTCTTCGACGGCGGAACGCTCAAGGCGCAGCAGCAGGCCGCCGTCGACGGTTACAAGGCGACGCTCGCCGGTTACCAGCAAACGGTCATCACGTCGTTCGGCCAGGTCGCCGACACCTTGCAAGCGATCAACCACGACGCCGAGGAACACTTGGCCCAGACCGACGCATTGCGCGCGGCCGAAACCAGTTTGCAGTTGAACCAGCAAGCCTTTGCACAAGGCGAGAACAGCATCCTCCAGGTCCTGGAAGCGCAGCGTGCCTACGAGCAGGCGCTGCTGGCACAGATCCGCGTGAATACCGCGCAGTACCTCGACACCGTGCAGCTGTTCATTGCGCTGGGCGGCAATGCCGTCGGTGCCTTCGAGCAACGCGTGGCGTCTGGCGACGGGCAGAAACCTTCGTATCAATAACGGCTGCGGCCTGGAGTAATGACATGACTTATGAAGCCTTTCACGACGGACTGCGCGATACCGGATTCCTGCTCAATCATGGGGCGGTCGAGATGCCGGCGGTTGGGTTCGGTACGTTGTTCCGCGATCTCGCCACCACGACTGAAGCGGTGAAGGAAGCGCTGGCCGCCGGTTTCCGCCATTTCGATTGTGCCGAGCGTTATCGCAACGAAGCGCAGGTGGGTGTTGCACTGAAGGAAGTGCTGGAGGCGGGCAAGATCCGCCGCGAGGAGCTGTTCATCACCACCAAACTGTGGAACACCAACCATCGTCCCGAGCGCGTCGAGCCCGCCTTCGAAGCCAGTTGCCAGCGCCTGCAAGTGGACTACATCGACTGCTACCTGATCCACACGCCGTTTGCCTTTCAACCCGGTGACAACCAGGACCCGAGGGACGAGCAGGGCAATGTCATCTACGACGACGGCGTGACACTGATCGAGACGTGGCGGGCGCTTGAGCGGCTGGTGGATGAGGGACGGGCGAGGTCCATCGGTGTGTCCGATATCACGCTGCAGGCGCTGAAGGCGTTGGTTGCCGTCGCCCGGATAAAACCCGCCGTGGTGCAGGTCGAGGCCCACCCTTATTTGCCGGAGTGGGAGTTGCTCGAATTCTGCAAGGAACACGGGATCATCGTGCTGGCGTTTGCGCCACTGGGGCATGGCATGGAACCAAATGTGCTGGCAGACCCGGTGCTTACCGGCATCGCCCGGCGCCTGCAGAAAACCCCGGCCCAGGTTGCGCTGGCCTGGGCGGTACAACGCGGGGTGGCGTTCCTGACCACTTCGGCAACGCCGAGCCATATCCGGGAAAACATCGATATCTCGACCTTGCCGCTCAGGGCCATGATGGAGATTCAACAAGACATCACAACCCGTATACGCTTCAACTCGGTGGTTGAAACCGGTGTCCCCGGGTTCATCCCGCGCAAGCAGTAGTTGCTGACGCCAGGGCGGTCCGTCACGGGGCCGTCCTGTTTGCTGATCCCTTGAGGTGAAACGATGGATGTTTTCCAGACCCTGCGCTGTTTCGCGGCGGTGGCCCAAAGTGGCAGCTTCACCGCGGCGGCCGCGGCGTTGGACACCACCACGACCAACGTTTCTAAAGCTGTTTCCAGCCTGGAAGCCAGGCTGCAGACGCGGCTGATCAACCGCACCACCCGACGCCTGGCACTGACCGAAGCCGGCGTGCGCTATTTGCAGCGCTGCGAGCGGATCCTGCAGGACATGCGCGAGGCCGACGAAGAGGCGGGCACCGCTCAGGTCATGCCCGCAGGCCGGCTGAAAATTCACGCCATGTCGGCCATCGGCAACCATTACGTGATCGGCGCCATTGCCCGCTACAGAGAAACCTATCCTTCGGTTCTGTTTGACCTGACCGTGACCAATCGGCTGCCGGATTTGCTCGAGGAAGGCTATGACATGTCGATTGTGCTGGCGCGGGACCTGCCCGATTCCGGATTCGTCGCCCAGCGGCTGGGCATCACCTACAGCATTCTCTGCGCCTCGCCGGCCTACCTGAGCAAGCGCGGGACTCCCGAGTCGCCGAGTGATCTTGGCGGCCATGATTGCCTGCGAATCGTCAACACGGTCATGCCGGCCGAGAACTGGGTATTCGAAGGTCCCCAGGGGATAGAAACGTTCAGCACGCGGGCGTCGCCCTTTCACGTCAACACGGCTGACGCCATGACATTCGCGATCAAGAACGGGATGGGGATTGGCATTCAGCCGATTGCTTCGGCTGTCGAGGGCCTGCGGGCGGGGACCTTGGTGCGGGTATTACCGGGGTATCGGCTTGAAGAACTGAACCTGTTTGCGATCTATCCGTCACGCAAGTTCGTGGATGCAAAAATAAAAACCTGGGTGGAATTTCTGAAGCATTCCATTCCGGGGTTGCTCGCCGCTGATGAAAAAATTGTCGGTGCATCTGTGTAGCGATGTGGCTGGTGCTGTACGCATGGAGTGTCGACCCTCCATCGTCCGTACCGTGCTCAACCGTTCGAGCATCCGCTGCCCATGACTTGATATTCGATGGTGCGGCGTTGACCTTGGGAATCTTCGTAGGTCATACGCGCCGGGACCGGTCCGCATTCATTGGCTATTTCTGATACATCGATGACGCGTTTGATATCCAGCCTGGTGCCGTATGTGTAGGTTTCAACGGGTGATTGGCCGGTGGCGGCAGTCGAGTGGCTGTCTTCTGCAAAGGCCTGGGCACCAGCGGCGCCAAGGGCAACAAAGAGTGCGATGTTCAACAGTTTCATGATCTTCACCTCGTGGTTTGAAATGTTGTCCTGCAAGGGGTGTTCAGCCTTGTGAGCGGGTTGCATCTGATTGGGTTTGCTCACTTGGGTAGAGCCGATGTTAGGCGTTTGGCGGGGGCGCAAAAATCGGTCGGGGGGATAAACACTGTTGCCGGATTGATCATGAATCGAAGGGAAGTTCGATGAGCCGATCAGCCCATCAAAAGCTTTAGCAGGCGTGATTAAACGTTCCATTCACTTTTGTTAAATTTATTGACTTAAAAGTCAGCTTCTAGAAAGATGCAGGCCGCCAGACCTGTTTCGATCTTTTCCGAGCCTCAATCCCGTACCACTGACGGCGCTTGCAGACCTGCATGCCTTAAATTTCGCCCATCGCTATATACAAAAATATATAGCGATGGGCGAAAACGTCAGATCACGAGGGGATCAGGACCCTGGACGCCAAAAAAAAAGAGACCCGCACCGGAGTAAACACAATGAAGCTGCAACCCCTGGCCCTGGCCATCACCCTGGGTGGTTTGACCCACCAGGCCATCGCCGCCGGTTTTATCGATGACAGCAAGGCCTCGCTGAGCCTGCGCAATTTCTATTTCAATTCGGACAACCGGGAAAGCCAGGGCAAGGTGGGTAATGCCGCCTACACCAGCCAGGCCAAGGAGTGGGGGCAGGGGCTGCAACTCAACGTGATCTCCGGATTTACCCAGGGCACCGTCGGTTTTGGCCTGGACGCTATCGCCATGACGGGGCTGAAGCTGGACAGCGGCGGTCGCGCGGGCAAGGCCGGTATCGACCGCACGCCGGGGGCGCTGTTTCCCACGGACAGCGATGGCCATGCGGTCGATGAGTATTCCAAGGGCGGCGTGACCGGCAAAGTGCGCATTTCCAAGACCGAAGCACGCCTGGGCACCTTGCAACCCAAGCTGCCGGTGATCAACTTCAACGACGGTCGCCTGCTGCCGCAAACCTTTGAAGGCGGGCAGATCACCTCAAGCGAAATCGACGGCCTGACCCTTACCGCCGGTCAACTGCAAAGCACCAAGACCCGCAGCTCCACCGACGATATCGATCTGCGCATCGGCGGCGCGACGCGTCCCGCCGGTACCCCGGCCAGCACCGCGCTGGCCGACTCCGACACCTTCGTCTTCGCCGGTGGCGACTACAAGATCACCAAGGACCTGACCGCCCAGTACTACTACGGCAGTCTCGAAGATTTCTACCAACAGCACTTCCTCGGCCTGATCCACACAATGGCCATCGGCCCCGGCGCGCTAAAGACTGATCTGCGCTATTTCAACAGCAGCGCCGATGGCAAGAACGGCAACGCGGCCGGACGTGCCCAGGGCTACAAAAGCAGCGGTTTCTGGCGAGCGGGCGACACCCATGCCGGTGAAGTGGACAACAACACCTGGAGTGCCCTGTTCACCTACAGTCTGAGTGGCCATGCCTTCAGCGCCGGCTACCAGCAAGTCTCCGGCGACAGCGCGTTCCCGTTCGTCAACCAGGGCGACGGCGCCACTGCATACCTGATCACCGACCGGCAGATCGGCAAGTTCCTCAGTGCCGGCGAGCGCACCTGGCTGGCCGAGTACGGGTATGACTTCGTCGCGCTTGGCGTGCCGGGGCTCAAGACCGTGGTCACTTATTTGAGTGGCGACAATATCGACTCCGCCGCCGGTGACCGCAAAGAGTGGGAGCGTGACCTGCGGATCGACTATGCGCTGCAAAGCGGTCCACTCAAGGGGGTGGGCATTTCCTGGCGTAACGCCAGCTTGCGTGGCAATGCCAGCAGCGACCTGGATGAAAACCGCCTGATCCTCAGCTACAGCCTGCCGCTGCTTTAAGCACGGGACCGGTCCTGGCCTGCCGGTGGGCAGCCCAGGACCGCCAGGTGATTGGTCAACCCCCGACAGGAGTATCGCCATGCGTTCAATTTTTTCGACTGTGCGAAGCCTTGTTCGCCCCCGCGCCAACCCCGCGTTGTTGTCACGCCCGACCATCAATGTGGCTGAACAGACACTGGAGGTGGTCGGGCAAGTGCAGAACCCGTTGTGCCTGAGCGTGGCCGACCTGCAAGCCATGCCGGGTTACGACTGGGTGAGACTGACCAGCAATACCTGCGAGGGCAATGCGCAAAAAGCACAGATAAAGGGCTATCGCGGGGTGCTGCTGCGGGAAATTGTCCTCAAGGCCGGGTTGAAGAGCGACGACCCCAAAGGCTGGAAACGCGCCTATGTGGTGGCGCGTGCCAGTGACGGCTACGTCGCGTTGTTCAGTTGGAACGAACTGATCAATACCGACGTGGGCGATGCGGTGCTGGTGGTGTATCGACAACATTCGCACGGGCAGACGGAGCTCGGCGAACACCTTTCATTGGTCTCGGGAAGCGATCGTCATTCCGGGGCCCGTCAAGTGAAGTGGTTGCGCAGCATTGAGCTGTGCAGCATCTTTGGCTGACTTCATCCACAACGCCTACCGAGGAATATGCCAATGCCAGTGTGCAATTCGCTTGGCTTTGATCGACATTCTACGGTCGAGCAGGTGTTGGCCGGCGAACAGTGGCCGCCCGAATTCGAAGTGGCCCTGAGGGACCTGCTGGAGCAGATGGCCAACGCCGGCCATGAAGTCACGCTGCACAACCTCGGCCGGTTCCTCGGCGACTTTGTGCCGCGCTACACCCTGGACCGTGCCGAGGAGTGGCAGGAGTGGGCGACCCGACGCTGGGTCTCGCAGACCAAGCCGGCGCTGGTGGACAAACTGGCGGATGTCTTCATCGGCGGTCAGTGACACCGCTGTCGCTCATTGGTACTCATCATGCCGGCGCCACCAGGGTCCCGTTTCATTACGCCCCTTGGGCGAGCGGTCGAGCCATTGGTACATTCCCCACAATCCGTCCAGGCCCCGCGCGTAGGTGGAGTAGGTGTGATAGATCTCGCTGTCTTCCAACACGAACGTACTCAGCCCTGGCCTGTCGCGGGTATAGGTCGGCGCATCGGTGCCACAGGTCGCGGCGAACTGTTTCACCGGTTCCGGTATTTCACTGGCGTCCATGGCATGCCCGCCGCGCTGGTAGTTGTATTCGACCAAGCCTTCACGCTGCTGCTCTTCGGTGAAGTAGACATTGAAGTCGGCGGTGAAGTCGCTGTCGGCGGCCGAGGCCCAGGGGAAGGTCCAGCCCATTCGGCGCTTGTAGGCCTGCAGTTTCGCCAACGGCGCGCGGGATATGGCCATCAGGGTCACGTCGTGGTTCGCCAGGTGGACGACGACGGGGTCGAAGCCATCGGCGATGGCTGAGCAGGACGGGCAGCCGGCGGTGTAGTCGGGGCCGAACATGAAGTGGTAGACCAGCAGTTGCGAGCGCCCTTGAAAGAGTTCGGCCAGGGTGGCGCTGCCGGTGTCGGTATCGAAGCGGTACGCCTTGTCGAGGCGAACCCATGGCAATGCCTGGCGTTGCCTGGCCACTTCATCGCTGCGTCGGGTCAGGGCCTTTTCCGCTTCAAGCAGTTGCAGGCGTGCCGCCAGCCATTGGTCCCGGGACGCGGTTTTGTGGGTGTTCATCGTTCTACGCTCCTGGTGAAAGGTCGTGATTTAGACTAAACCCGGGTATCGAATGATGGGAGTGACAAGCGTGGCGGGATTTCCATGGACTCGATGATCGCGGCCGCCGCACAGGCGTTGGCGGCGGGCAATCCGCTGGGCGCACTGGACCGCGTGGCCTTGCGCGACGATGCCCCGGCGCTGGCCCTGCGCGGTATCGCCATGGCGCAACTGGGCGATCTGGTGCGGGCCAGGGCGCTGGTCAAGCGTGCGCAACGGGCCTTTGCGCCCAAGGAAGTGCTGGCCCGGGCGCGCTGTGTGGTGGCCGAGGCGGAAATAGCCCTGGCGTCGCGGGAACTCGGGTGGCCGGTCAAGGCGCTCGAAACGGCGCGGGTCACCCTTGAACACCACGGTGACCGGGTAAATGCCGCCCATGCGCGTTATCTGCAAATCCGCCGTTTGCTGTTGATCGGTCAGCTCGATGAGGCGCAGCAGTTACTGGCCGAACTCGATCCCGGCCCATTGCCGCCGACCTTGCGGGCAACCCATGAACTGCTGCTGGCGGGAATCGCCATTCGACGCCTGCAATCGCACGCGGCGCGGGAGGCGTTGAACAGGGCCTGGCAGGCAGCTAGTCAAACCGGGATCGCCGCGCTGATGGCTGAGGTCGAACACGCTGCGCGCCTGCTCGACACCCCCGCAGCACGCCTGATTACCCGGGGTGAAGCACGGCCGCTGTTGCTCGATGACGTTGAAGCGTTGTTCTGTTCAACGTCACTGGTGGTGGATGCCTGCCGGTATGTTGTGCGCGGCTGTGGCATGTCGGTGTCGCTCGCGACGCGGCCGATCCTGTTCGTGCTCGCCCGCGCATTGGCCGAGGCCTGGCCCGCCGACGTTGCGCGGGAAACGCTGATCGCCCGGGCGTTCCGTCTGAGGCTCTCGGATGAATCCCATCGCGCCCGGCTTCGGGTGGAAATCGGCAGGCTGCGTAAGGCACTCAAGCCGTTGGCCGGCGTCATCGCGACGGCACGCGGTTATGCCCTGCAATCGCCGGTGTGTACGCAGGTGGTGACACTGGCGCAACCGGTCGAGGAGAAATTTGCCGCGGTATTTGCCTGCCTCGCCGATGGCGAGTCGTGGTCCAGTTCCGCCCTGGCACTGGCGCTGGGTACCAGCCAGCGCACGGTGCAACGGGCGCTCGATACACTGGCGGAGCAGGGCAAGGTGCAGTGGTTTGGCCGTGGCCGCGCGCGGCGCTGGATGACGCCGCCCGTGCCGGGATTCGCGACGACCTTGTTACTCCCGGCACCGCTGCCCGGTGGCTAGGATGAACGCCACCAACCCCCATCGAGGAATGCCAGATGAAACACGCAACTGCTGAAATCATTCGTGAATATGGCCCGTTTGCCGATGTCGACCACGTGTGCGGCGTCACCTGGGACGGCGAAAAGGTCTGGTTCGCAAGCAACAGCAAAATCAACGCCCTGGACCCGGAAAGCGGCAAGGTACTGAGCTCGATCGATGTCGCGGCCCATGCCGGCACCGCGTTTGACGGAGAGCATCTGTTCCAGATCGCCGAAGACCGCATCCACAAAATCGACCCCCGCACCGGCCGCATCCTCTCGACGATTCCTGCCCCCGGCGCAGGCACCGATTCGGGGCTGACCTGGGCCGAAGGGACGTTGTGGGTGGGCCAGTACCGCGAACGCAAGATTCACCAGATCGACCCCGAGACCGGCAAGATCCTGCGCACCATCGAATCCAACCGTTTCGTCACCGGCGTGACCTGGGTGGACGGTGCGCTGTGGCATGGCACCTGGGAGGGCGACGAAAGTGAACTGCGGCGCATCGACTCGCAAACCGGTGAAGTGCTGGAAAGCCTCAAGATGCCGGAAGGCGTCGGCGTGTCGGGGCTGGAGTCCGATGGCGGCGAGCGGTTGTTCTGCGGTGGCGGCGATAGCGGCAAGGTGAGGGTGGTGCGTCGGCCTGCATGAGGCACCGATGTTGGATGTGCCGGCCCCTTCGCTGTGTAGGAGCGAGCTTGCTCGCGAAAGCGGAGTATCAGTCAGCATTGATGTTGAAGCTAACGGCCCCTTCGCGGGCAAGCCCGCTCCTACAGCGAAGGCGGCGTGTCAGGCACTATCAATGTTGGATGTGCAGCCCCTTTTGAACCGCGCTGCGGGCTTAGTTTTTTTCCGTCCAGCCATGTTTTCTGCTGGTCGAAATCGGTCTAAAAGCCCGGTTGGAAATTGTGTCTGTTTTGCTATCCTCAACCATGTAGGTGAAGACGCAGACTGATGCGCAAAAGGATAGCAAGGAGACGTGGGGCGCGTTCCGAAGGGTACACGGTTAGAAAGATCCCCGCGCTGGGATCCAGCCCTTATGCCGTGTGAAGCAGAAGAGTTCCATTACAGTTTCACGACTCTTTTGTGGGAGGCCTGATAAACCTTGTAAGCCGGAGACCAGCGCCGGCCACCTACTTATTACATTCACCCACGAAGCCCGCTCAGTGCGGGCTTTTTAATGCCCGCAAGGTGGGTCCGGTCAGCGGCTCAAGGCGCGCCAAACAGCATCGTCCAGTAAACACCGTTGTCGCTGCGCGCGTTGGCGGCGTACGCGGCACCGACCTGGGTGAACATCGGGTTCATCAGGTTGGCGCAGTGCCCGGGGCTGGCGAGCCAGCCGGCCATGGCCTTGCTGGGTGAACCTTGCCCGGCGGCGATGTTTTCACCGATCTGCCGGCCACGGTAGCCGGCGGCCTTGGCACGGTCATAGGGCATGTCACCGTCGGGGTCCTGGTGGGCGAAATAGTTGCCGTAGGCCATGGCCTTGCTATGGCCCTGGGCGGCGGCGCCGAGGGCAGCACTCCAGGACAGCGGCCGCGCGGCGGCGAAACGCTGGCGACCACACAGGCGCGGCTTGGCCCGGGCTGCGTTGACCTGCGCCAGCAACGCCTGTGCGGCGCTGCGTGGATCGCCGGTTTGTCCGTCGAGTACCGGCCGTGCCAGCACCACTTGCCACTCACTCCCGGCGCGGCTGACGCCGATGTCGGCGTATTGGTTGTCGAGCAGTGCGGCGCAGTGCTCGTCCTGGAACATATCGAAGGCTTCTTCGGCATCCCGCGCACCCACCACGCGGATGGACCGCACCATGGTGGCCTGATAGCCGGAAGCCTTTAACCGGTCCCGCAACCCACCGCCATAACCAACGGGCAGGGCCAGGTTCGACTTGAGCGTCAGGGGTGATAAGCGTTGCGTCGGCCGCCGGTCGCAGCGTTGCGGGTGGGCGCGATAGTCGTTGATGGCGTCTACCAGTTGCCGTTGCCCATCGGCATGGGCGGGGCTGGCAAGAACCGGGAGCAGGGAAAACAGGCACAGCGAAGAAAAGCGCAAGGCAACGACAGTTTGGCGCATGGACGGACAACTCTGATGAGATGACAACGAAGAAAGTGGGGAAAAGCGCTGGGCTATGACTGGTGCCTTGAAACAAGGTTCACGGCGGACAGCTGCCTATTTGCGGGCGTAGCCATGAGTCCGACGAAGGGTGTCGGCGGGTCTGTATGATGGGTTTTTTTCGCCCCAGACAAGGATCAATCCATGGGTTTGAGCAAACGCGATCAGGCGCATATCGAACGGCGTCTGGTCGTCACCCTGACCGAAGCGTGCGAGACGGCCAAAGCGGAAATCGTCGGGTTTCAGTGGTTGACCCATATCGTCGACTACGCCCGGTTTCCGGCCAGCCTCAAGGTGGTTTGGGTCTTCGATACCCAGGCCAACAGGGGGCAGGCGCTGGCCAAAGGGCAGGGCGAACGCATGGTCGAATTCACCGCGATGGCCTTGGGTGAGGCGCACGTTCAACTCAGCCCGGTCGCGGCCCATGTGCTGTTCGATTCTGAAGAAGCCTGTCAGCAGGACAACGCTGGAAACTGGCAGCAACGGCTGTCACGCAAGCGCTAGGCTGGCTGATCGGTATCGGCTGGAGCAGCGTCAGTCGCGACGTCCGGGGTTTCGCTCGGTCGCAGTCTGAAGCGACAGACATGCCCGCCGCGCACCATGCATTCGCTGTGCTCGACTTCGCCGCCGCCCAACGCGCCGATCAAAGCCAGGTCGAGTTCGCAGACCACTGGGTGCTCGGCGGCCAGGCGATGGAACACGCAGTTATGCGCGACGATTTCCGGGGTGTCTCCTGAGCGAAAAAACACCTCGGCTTCGTAGCCCGCCTGGTTCATGTGCTGGACGATCCTGGCTTCATCCACGACCTGTTGCTCACGGTCCAAAGCCAGTTTGCGGCCCATGCTGCGCATCAGTGAAGTCAGGGCTTCAGGACCGATGATGCCCGCCACTTCATCGATCAATACGCTGGCCAGTAGCTGATAGTGGCGAGGGAACTGCTCCCGCGCGTGGTCGGTGAGCCGATACAGCTGTTCCGGACGACGACCCGTCGGCCGGGTGTCGCCGCGCAGCACCAGGCCGTCACGCTCCAGCGCCGCCAGGTGTTGGCGGATCGCCGTGCGCGTGACGGCCAGGTGTTCGGCCAACTCGTCAATGCTCATGCCGCCCCCATGGTGCAGCAGTGCATTGAGCAGGTCCTGCTGTGTTCGGCCCAGTCCTTCCAGCATGGTGTGCCCTCGCGCGATATCAGAACTTGTCCGGGAATTGCTTGACCAGCGCGCCGGTCAACGCGTCGGCCAGGGCCAGGATGTGCGTACGCATCATCGCCCAGGTGCGGGCTTCGCCGGCGTAATCGTGCGCGGCAAACTCATCGATCTGGGCGATGTGGTGACCGCCATGGGCTGACAACATCGTCACCAGTGTCGCCTCAGGCAGATTGGGGTTGGCCGTAGCCAGAAATGCCGCAATCGCCTTGGCATTGCTGGTCAACTCGGTGATGGCGGCCTGCTTGCCTTTCGCATCTTTGGCGACCGTGGCGTCACTGTAGTGTTTCACCGCGCCCCAATGGCCGGCAAGCAGCTTGAGCAGTTGATCCGCCGCCGGTTGGCCGTAGAGCGGGGCGATGCTGTTGGCGATTTTGGTGGCGTTGTCGACCACCTGATCCGCCGCGACTTTGGCTTGCTTTTTGTCGGCGGATTGATTGGCCAGCGCGTAGTTTCTGATCCAGAAAATGTGTTCGACCCAAAGGTCACGCTCGGCCAGGCGCGTGGTCAGCGCGGGGCTGTCGGCAGCGGCGGGAGAGGCGGCAGGCGTCTGGCTCCAGACCGGTTGCGCACACAAAGCCAGCAGGAGCAAAGCCAGGGTTTTGATATTCATGACGGCACCCTCTGAGAGTGGAAACGTTCGACAATATCAATATAGGCATAAAAATATGTTTTTATTGGGCGTTGGCGAATTCTCGGATTAACGGTCATATAACCTTGCACGTCTGTTCAGCTGTGAAAGGGCGCTTGTCTGTGGCGAGGGAGCTTGCTCCCGTTGGACCGGTCCGCGCTCGGGCACAGCAGGCCTTCTTTTGGGGGCCCTAGCGCGAGCCATCCCGGATGTTTGCGATCGACATAAAGATTGGATGCCACCCATGCACCAGATAGAGACTGGTGAATGGGTTGAGCACGAGTGGTGGACGTTACTTGATGAAAAATTACAACCTGTACTGAATCTTGCCAGAACGTTGCAAACGCTTGGGTACTACTAGTTACCTGCGGCAGCAATGTTAATTTGTTCGCTTCCGATTTTGATGGCTTTCGTTTTTACACACTCTCGGCCGATTACTGCCTGTCGCGACTGTGGATTCAACTGGTCGATGCAACACACTAGATTCTGTGTAGGCAGGAGGAGTGTTGCAGATGAAGCATCTACCTCAAATATTCTTCCAGACTGCTGGATTCTTCTGCAAAGCGCTCGATCAAAAATTCGAGAAGGGCGCGTACGCGAGGTGCCATGTACCGGTTGCGTTGATACAGGGCGTTTACCGGCGCGTCCGCAGTTCTCCATTCAGGCAGTAGAATCTTCAAGCGTCCCGCTCTCAGGTCTGCGCCAATATCCCACACCGATTTCATTGCAATGCCGTATCCGTGAACCGCCCACTCTCGAGCGACCGCTCCGTCATTCGTCTCGCGAGCGTTTGCAAGCGCAACCCTATGATTTTCGACTCTGCCATTACGGGTGAAGCGCCAGTCATTCGCAGGCCCGGCAACAGAGTTGAGAACGATGCAGTCGAAACGTTCCAAATCTCGTGGGTGGTCCGGGCTGCCGTGCTTTGCAAGAAATTGGGGGGATGCGCATAACACACGCCGGTTCGGCGCCAAGGGTCGGGCTACGAAAGAACTGTCTGGCGGCACACCGAATCGGATGGCGAGATCAATATCGTCGCGCAACAAATTCGACAGCGAGTCCGATAGCACTAATGCAAACGTCACTTCGGGGTATTGCCTGTTGAACTGGTCAAGCCAGTTCTTGAGTACGTTACGGCCGAAATCCGAAGTTGCGGAAATTCGCACCTTGCCACCCACCACGCTTTTTCCAGCTTGTAGAAAGGCGTTGCCATCGTCGAGTGCCTGGAGTGCCTGCTGGCAATAGGACAAGTACGTTCGCCCCTCATCCGTCAAGCGCAGGTGACGTGTCGTGCGCTCGAACAGGCGCGTATGCAACACCGATTCGAGTTTAACGAGGCGCGCACTTGCTGCCGCGGGAGATAGTCCGAGCTTGCGGCCTGCGGCCGACAATCCGCCCAGGTTTGCTGCTTCGACAAACAGCCTGATGTCGCCAAGGTAGTCCATGATATTTCGAAATCATTTGAAAGTTATTCAAACAATACGCCAATTATCAAGTCGGCGGGGCCTGCGCAGAATGGCGACATGAACAAACAGCCAGAGTCTCGTCATGAAACTTGACCATGCAACGATCGTCACCGAAGACCTCGAGGGTGCAAGGCGCTTTCTTTGCTCTGTGGTTGGTTTTCACGACGGCCCCCGTCCGCCATTTGGCATAGGTGGTTATTGGCTTTATGCAAACGGGCAACCGGTCATTCACTTGATCGAAGCGGCCACCACCTCGTCGGTGAAACCTGCGTCCTCTCGTATTGACCATATCGGGTTACGAATCAGCAGCGGGCAGGAATGGTCGCAGTTGCTCGATCGGCTACGACTGAGCGGCATTCACTATGGGCTCAATGAAGTCCCACTAACGGGTGAGCGCCAGTTGTTCGTCGCGTTGGCATCCGGCGTTGTCATCGAGCTGGTCAGCGATCAGCACCCCGTCATCCCCTGAGCAATCGAGCCTTTATCGAACTGCCTGCGAGTTGCAGTTCGACCTGTGTATCCCTCATTACCGATTGGAGAATCCTTATGTCGCATGTACCTGTTGTGCGCCTGACTCGCGCACGTTGCTGGCTTCTTACTTTTCTGATCTCCGTCGCGGTGACCCCCGTCTTCGCGGCGACCGATCCACTCATTCAGCCTCGCACCGTGATCATCGACCATAGCCTTCCAAAGGCCCAGGTTGATGCGCAAATCCTGGCCGCACGACGCTATGACACGTTTTGGACCACGGGTGAGGAAGCGCTCGCGCGCGCCGCTCTGACTTCCGACTTCAAGGATTCCACGCTGCCGCCAGGCCGCCCACAAGGCATCCCCGGCCCACTCGCGGCATCGAAAACGATGCATTCGGCAATTCCCGATATTCACTGTGAAGTGGAACAGATGTTGGTCGTTGGCGACCGAGTCGTCGTTCATTTGCGTTTCACAGGTCACTTCACCGGCCAGTTCAAGAACGTCCAGGGCGAAGGGCAGGCGATCGATTTCATAGCGACTGATATCTACCGCGTCGTCGACGGTCGTATCGCAGAGAACTGGCATCTCGAAGATAACCTGGCCCTGCTGCAACAGCTCGGCATTGCGAAGTAAGGAGATCACACTGATGAATAATGATCACGAGTCCATTGCTGATGAGTCACAGGCATCGGAGCAAGTCAGTCGCCGGACGTTTCTCAATCGCGCCGGTGCAGCAGCTGGCGTCCTGGCTGCGAGCGCAATGCTCCCAGCCGTCGCAGCCACGCAAACCGCAGCACCCACGCCAAAGACTTCGGCTGCGCCACGCGGTGGTAAATTCTGGCCTGGTGACATTCGTCTGGTCGTTTCCATATCCATGCAATTTGAGGCGGGTGGACAGCCGGCCAAGGGGACGGACAGTCCTTTCCCCAAAGTAGATTTTCCAGCCGAGGTTCCAGCGGATCTGGCAGCCAATACCTGGTTCGCCTATGGGTATCGGGAGGGAATTCCACGCATGCTCGATCTGTGGGATCGCCACCAGGTCAAGGTCACCTCGCACATGATCGGCGAGGCCGCCCAGCGGCATCCTGAACTGGCAAAAGAGATCGTGACACGCGGCCATGAAGCGGCCGGGCACGGTCCTCGCTGGAGTTCCCAGTTTGCGATGAGCCGCGAGGAGGAGAAGCAGTTCCTCGTTCAGGCAGCCACCATGGTCGAGGAGGTTACAGGGCAACGGCCGATTGGCTACAACTGCAACTGGCTGCGGCGTGGTCCGAACACGTTGTCGCTGCTACAGGAATTGGGCTACGCCTACCATATCGACGATCTGAGCCGCGATGAGCCTTTCATCGAACAGGTCAATGGCAAGGACTTCGTCGTTGTGCCGTATACGCTGCGCAACAACGACATTCTGCTGATCGAAGGCCGCAACTATTCGCCGTCCCAGTTCCTGGAACAGATCAAATTAGACTTCGATCAGCTCTACGAAGAGGCCGGAACACGTCGGCGCATGATGTCGGTCAGTGCGCATGATCGCATCAGTGGTTCGCCTCAGATGGTGCGCGTGTGGGACGAATTTCTGCGTTATGCCAAGAGCCGGCCGGGTGTTGCGTTCATGCGCAAGGATGAAATTGCGCGCTACGCCCTCAGCAGTCCGCAAACTCTGCGCGAGGCCGAGACCCTATAAAAATGCCCGGATAGTAGCGATCTTGGGGCTCTTCGTTTGAGATTACGCGAAACGAGCCCTGCGCAAGCCCCCAGCCTTTCCATTCCCTTTCTTTCAAATTAAATACCGATTGATTTTCAGATACTAATAAGTATTTAATCTGATCTGCGCCAGAAAACCATCTGCTTTCGGAGGTGCCTCCGAACGTCAAGGCGCAGCGCTACATCCAATAAATCCAATAAAGAGGAAATGGCATGGGACGGTTAAGTGGCAAGGTTGCAATCATCACAGGTGCGGCAAGCGGGCAGGGTGAGTCAGAGGCCCGGCTCTTCGCCGCCGAAGGCGCCAAAGTTGTTTTGACTGATGTTCAAGACAATGGTGAACAGGTCGCGGCAGAAATCGGAGAGGCTGCATTCTTCATCAAGCATGATGTTTCGAGTGCCGAGGGTTGGGCTGTGGTGGTCGCCGAGACACTGGAACGGTTCGGCCGGATCGACATCCTCGTCAACAACGCGGGAATCTACAGCCCCAATTATATGCAGGGGACCACGCCGGCTGAGTTGGAGCGGTATTTCCAGGTCAATGTATTGGGTGTGATGCTGGGCATGCAGGCAGTGACCGAGGCGATGCAAAGTACGGGCAGTGGCTCAATCATTAACATCTCCTCGCTTTCGGCTATTCGCAATATTCCGGGGCAGTTCGCCTATGCCGCGTCCAAGTGGGCGGTACGCGGGATGAGCGGTTGTGCTGCCGCCGAATTGGGACGTGTCGGTATTCGTGTCAACTCGGTCTATCCAGGCATGATCCAGACGCCGATGATCGCAGGCAATCCGCCGGAAGCAAATGCGAAGTATCAGGCCATGATACCGCTCAACCGGATTGCTGATCCGAAGGAGGTAGCCGAGGTCGTCGCGTTCCTGGCATCCGATGCGGCCAGTTATGTCAATGGCGCCGAGATTTTGGTCGACGGTGGATTGCGACTCTAACGGCCAGCCCAACCATCAGTGAACATACCAGCTGCCGGTTTCTGTGCCTGGAGTGGGCGCTGGTGGGAGGGCATCTCCACTTCTTGCCAGGACTGGGTAATGGCGTATCCAGATGTGTAATCAGTGACTGGAAGGGCGTCGGCGAAAAGCCCGAACGCAGAGAGGCCTACGCCTCTTTCTGTCGGAAGACCAGGCTAGTCAATATCTGGTTGACGATACGACCCGCTTCAACGGGGTCTGTATCCTGGGTGTTGCGTCGCTGGAGACTGATGCCATGCACCATGGCTGTCAGCGCCACGGCAAGATCAGTCGTAGGTAGAGGGCTTTTCGTGCCGGTGGCTTTGAAATACAGGTCGAGGAGATTAGCCACCCCTTCAGTCTGACGCTTATGCCGCGCATCGTATACTTCTGCGAACTCAGGATTGCGGCTTGCATGAAGTTGTAACTCGACCGCCAACAGCGGGCATTCGCTATCGGAATTCATGCTCATCAGCCACTCGGTCACCCCCTCGAACATTCTGTCCGGATCTTGAGCCGCGAGCTCTGCCAGTCCAGCCATGTCGCGCTCCATGTACCTATCCAGCAAGGTCAGCAGGAGCGTTTCCTTGTTCGGAAAGTTGGAGTAGATCGCGCCCTTGGAAAAGCCTGCCTCGGCGGCTATCAGCTCTAGTGAGGCGCCACCATAACCGAGACGAGAGAAGACGTTCTCAGCTGCTGTCAGGAGATATTCACGTGTCTGGGCCTGCTGTTGAGGGCGAGTTAGGCGGGTAGGGCGCATGGGCGAATTGGGCTCTCCTGTAGTTAACGCGGGAATATAGCAGCAAGCCTGCGATTTCGCCCATCCAACCTTCGCTTTGAGTCCGCCCTGGTTCTCTCTCAAGCCACTATGACTGGCTCGCTGGAAATTCCTTTTTACCAAAGACAGAGCACCTCGAAAAAAAATAAAAAAAATCTGGCTGATACACCAATAAAGGTGTAGAAATTCTTTGCGGAATCCAAATACCAATAAGAATTCAGAATTGCCAAAACCTCATGGCGATCTGGTGCACTCGGCATTATTCAGGGCGATGCAATGAAAAGACTGGATGGCAAAGTAGTACTGATTACGGGCGCCGCTCGCGGCATTGGTGCGGAAATCGCTGCGACATTGGCAAGTCATTACGCCCACGTGGCCTTGACCGATATCGATCTGGCCACCGCTGAAAAGGTGGCAGCAGGTTTGCGTGATCGGGGCTTGACCGCAGAAGCCTTTCGTCATGATGTCAGCGATTCCGTGAGTTGGGATGCGGTGATGGTCCAGGTTCAGCAACGCTTCGGCAAGCTTGATGTATTGGTCAACAACGCCGGAGTGCTGGCGGTACAGCCGATTTCCGACACGAGCCTCGAACAATTCCGGCAAGTCACCTCGATCAATATCGACGGCGTGTTCCTGGGGATCAAGGCGGCCTTTGTCGCCATGGCAGGGCACGGCGGTTCGATCATCAACATGTCCTCGATCGGTGGGTTGATAGGTGCAACCAACCAGATGGCCTATTGCGCTTCCAAGAGCGCCGTCAGGGCATTGACCCGATGCGCCGCAATTGAAGCTGCCAGTGAGGGGCTGGCAATTCGCTGCAACTCCTTACTGCCGGGTGTGATCCATACGCCGATGACGCAGAGCCATTACGGTTTTGGTGCCGGGCTGGGTGTTGAGGAGATGTTCAGCGCGCTGATCCCTTCAGGGCGCTTGGGTTTGCCCAGTGACGTCGCCAACGCTGTGGTCTATCTGGCATCCGATGATTCCGAGTACGTCAATGGCGCCGAGCTGGTGATCGATGGTGGTGTGACAGCCGGCCCTGTCCGCAAGCCCGAGGTACCAAAGTAAGCGCCCCAGTGTCCTGAGAAACAATCAGTTGCCAGCTGCGGAGTCTGGCACTGATCTACGAATTTCCTCGCAACTTCCAAAAACAAAAATACGAGTGAAACTATGAAGAACAAAGACCATTCCGGCGCCATGGGCGCCGGCAGGCTGAGTG
The DNA here is from genome assembly GCF_057837725.1 of Pseudomonas sp. GL_091. Classification (NCBI taxonomy): domain Bacteria; kingdom Pseudomonadati; phylum Pseudomonadota; class Gammaproteobacteria; order Pseudomonadales; family Pseudomonadaceae; genus Pseudomonas; species Pseudomonas sp. GL_091. Next base: position 2,613,938 of record NZ_CM174451.1, read on the forward strand.
TCGCTTTGTGTCTTGCAGGTCTGGCCGCGAGCAGCGCTGAAGCTGGTTCGTTTACCACTGATGAGGGGGCCAATGTTCGCTGGTCGCTCGGTACATCACTGGGTACCAGTTGGCGAGCGAGTAGCGCCGATCCACATCTGATTTCCGTAGGGAACGGTGGTAAAGCCAGTAGTGGCAACGATAACGGCGATCTGAACTTTGGTAAGGGTGACCGCTACTCGACCGTGGTGAATATCCTGGGGGACATCGATGTCAGTAAGGACGATCTTGGCGTGTTTGTACGCGCCAAGGCCTGGGACGACTTCACACTCAACAACAGTGGCGTGCCCCATGGCAGCTTCGCCAACGGTTATGAGCCTGGTGCGCGGCTGAACGACTCCGATTTCGATCACTTGTCCAAGTTCTCCGGTGTCGCACTACTCGACGCCTATGTTTACGACACATTTCAGCTGAGTGGCGATCATCCTCTGACCGTCAAGTTTGGCAACCAGGTTGTGAACTGGGGGGAAAGTCTGTTTGTACCCGGTATCAACGAATACGGTGCGTTCGATATCACCGCAGCTCATCGGCCCGGCGCTCAGGTCAAAGAAATCCTTCTCCCGTTGCCACAGTTGTTCGCCAGCCTTGGCATAGTAGACGGTACCAGTGTGGAAGCGTTCTACCAGTTGCGTTGGGAAAAAACCGTTCTGGATGGCTGTGGCACCTACTGGTCTCCGTCCAGTGTCGCCAACTGTTCGAACAGTGGAACTCTGGTGGCGGCGGGGCCGTTTTCCGATCGCGAAGCCTTTGCCGGAATTCCTGCGCTGGGCGGAGCCAACTTCCAGATGCAGTTGACGCATGATCGAGAGCCGCCAGACAGCGGTCAGTACGGCATCGCGCTGCGTCACCGGGTCGAGTCGCTGGACACTGATTTCGGGCTCTACTACGCGCGTTATCACACCCGCGTTCCTAACGTCAGTGCGACGTTGGTACCCACCACTGTGCCTGGTTCGATCTGGTCTGCCGACCCACCACTAGGCGTACGCCCCGCGCAGCAGACCCTCGACTACAGCGCGGACGGTATCCATGTTGTTGGCCTGAGTGCTTCTACCGTCATCGGTGGTTGGTCAGTGTTTGGTGAAATCAGCCATACATCTGGCCTGCCCGTGCAGATCAATGGCGTCGACCTGATCAACGGGCTTACCAATGGCATTGGCCCGCAGGCCAACCTGGCATCCATTGCGAATGGTTCCTTCGTGAGCGGCTATGACCGCAAATCCAAAACCCAGGCTCAGTTGTCGACCATCCAGGTGTTGCCACGGATCCTCGGTGCCGAGGCCGCCACTCTGGCGGCGGAAGCGGTTTATCAGCACTGGGATGGAATCGGCGATCCAGATGACTCGACACGTTACGGACGTGCCTTTGTGTTCGGATCAGGCCCGGTCGCAGGCGTGCCATGCGCGGCACTCAACCCCGATCCGAAGTATTGCCAAAACAAAGGCTTTGCCACCTCCAACGTCTGGGGCGTACGTGCCCAACTTGAGGTCAGCTACCCGGACGTATTCGCCGGGGTGAATGTCAAGCCGCGCGTCTTCGTGTCGGACGACATCAGCGGCTACTCCGGAGATGGTTTGTTCAGTGAGGGGCGACTGGTGGTAGCGCCGGGAGTGCGCCTGGACTACAGCGGCAAGTATTACGTCGACTTCAGCTATTCGCGTTTCAACCACGACGCGAAGTATGACGAATTCCACGATCGTGACTTCTTCTCTCTGGTCGCGGGCATCAACTTTTAACCAAAGCAGGCAAAAGCATGGACAACAAAAGAATAAAAGGCGTGCTGGGTATCTTGGCGGCGGGCGCGCTTGTCGGGGTGACCCTTGGCGCGCAAGCCGAAACTTCAGCGCAAGACCTTGCCCGACTGGGCAAGGACCTGACGCCTGTCGGTGCGCAAAAAGCAGGTAATGCGGATGGTTCGATTCCACCTTGGGATGGCGGTTTGACCCAGCCTGTGGCGGGATTCGATAAAACCAAGGGGTATGCCAACCCCTACGCGGCGGAGAAACCGCTTTACACGGTCACCGCCGCCAATCTGGGGCAATACCAGAACCTGCTGGCGCCGGGGCAGATCGAAATGCTCAAGCGTTACCCGGACTACAAAATGAAGGTCTATCCCACCCACCGGACGGCCGCATTACCTCCACAGGAATACAGCGATATCAAGACCGAGGCCGCGAAGGCCAAGACGGTTGCAGGCGGTATGGGGGTAACCAATGTCTTCGCCTCATCCGTACCTTTCCCTGTACCGAAAGACGGTTCAGAGGTGATCTACAACCATGAATATCGGTACTACGGCTTGAGTACGGAGCGTGATTTCGTCATTTTTCCGGTACAGAGCAATGGCAATTTCACCCCCATCAAATGGGCCGAATCACGAACCACGGGCAAGGCAATTCCTGATAGCCCTGCTAACCAGATCACCTATTACATGCAGCGCACGTTGAGCCCATCCAACGTTGCCGGCGAGGCTGTTCTGCTGGTCGACGTCTCGGACCGTACGGTTGGTGCGCGCAAGACCTGGACCTACAACCCGGGTCAGCGCCGCGTGTTGCGCGCGCCAGACGTGGCGTACGACACACCACAATTCAACAGCGATGGCCTGGGCACAATCGACAGTTACGACATGTTCGGTGGCGGTCAGGATCGCTACGACTGGAAGTTGGTTGGCAAGAAAGAAATGCTCGTGTCGTACAACAACTACGACCTTACTTCGAAGGCACTCAAGTACCGCGACATCGTGCAGCAGAATCACTTGAATCAGGATCTGCCTCGCTACGAGAAACACCGGGTATGGGTGGTAGAAGCGCAAGTCAAACCTGGCGTTCGCAGCATCTATGGCCGACGCATGCTTTACGTTGACGAGGACAGCTGGGAAATCCTGCACGGCGACTTGTATGACACTCGTGACAATCTTTGGCGAGTTCAGGAAAGCCACTCGGTCAACCTTTACGACGTCCTGACCGCCACCACGGCAGGCCAGGTCGATTACGACCTGCAATCGCGTCGTGCTTTCGTGATGTTCCTGTCGAACGAAGAAAAACCTGCTGAGTACAACGTCAAGAGAAATGCCGCCTATTACTCGGTGGACAACTTGCGACGATCCAGCAACTGATCGTGTAAATCACCGTTGGCATAGCCCTCCCGGAGAAGGTTGTGCCTACGGCTGTCGTCAGTTTTTTCTCGTGGTGAAGACATGGTGAAGACCTATCGCAACATACGGCGCCGTAGCAGTGTGGGTGTCGTTCTGATTCTGGCGGGCGCGGCGGTTTTGATGCCGCCGCTGGCTTTGGCTGCGCCCGATCTTCTGGACATGCCAGCGATGCAGTCAGCAAACGCCGCCACAGCGACCATGATGGCCACTGCACTTGCGGGTAATCGCGTGGTGTTGGTGGGGGAGCGCGGCATCATCCTGTATTCGGACGATGGTGGACGACTATGGCACCAGAGCGCAGTGCCGGTGTCGGTCACATTGACAGCGCTGTACTTCGTCAACTCCTCCAGTGGCTGGGCGGTCGGTCATGATGGTGTGATCCTTCACAGCTTCGATGGTGGTGCGACCTGGATCAAACAGGCCGACGGCAATCGGCTTAACGAATTGCTGAGGATCGAAGCCGAAGCACGGCTGGAGCACGCTAAGACGGCTCTGCAGGGCGCACCTGATGACCCAGCGTTACAAAGCGAGGTCGAGCAGACGCAGTTTGAGCTCGATGATGTTAACGCGGGTGCTCAGTTCGGGCCCTCCCGCCCGTTGCTTGGTGTCTGGTTCACCAGCGATACCACAGGATACGTGGTGGGCTCGAATGGTCAGATATTTGGCACCGCCGACGGCGGAGTCCATTGGACATCCCAGTCGCGCTTGCTCAGCAATCCTGACGCGCTGCATTACAACTCGATTGTCGGCGACAAGTCTGGGCGGCAAGTCATCGCCGGCGAGGCGGGCAAGGTATACGTCAGCGCTGGGGGCGGCATTTGGGCGACACTCGATGTCGGATACAAAGGTGCTCTCTATGGTGTGCTACGGGTGCGTCAGGCCAACGAGGACGTACTGCTGGCCTATGGCTTCGGCGGGCATATTTTTCGCTCGATTGATCAGGGTATTTCTTGGGAGCAGGTTGGCGCGGACGCCAAGGCACCGACTCTGGTGGCCGGCATTGTGCGTGATAACGGGGAGATCCTTCTGTTGGGTCAGGACGCCAGCCTGTTGCACAGCGTCGATGGTGGTCAGCATTTTCAGATGACCGAAGCCAGTCCCGGCTTGCGGGTTGCCTCGATGGTTGAACTACCCGAAGGGGTGGTGCTGACCGCTGGTATTGCGGGTGCACATCTGATCGCACTAGACGCTAAATGAATCTCACGGAGACTCACCCCATGAGCGCGAAACAAGACAATCTAACCGCCGCTCCGGTTAAGCCGGGTTTTTTGCAGACTCGGATAGAGCCGCTGCTGTTCAACCATCGCATCGCGGTGGTCCTGCTGTTCTTGATGGTATCGGTGTTTCTGGCCAATCAGGCCGGTAAGCTTGGGCTCGATGTCAGCCTGCAGAAAATGGTGCCCGGCCATCATCCGTATATCGTCAACTACCAACAGTATGAAAGCGAACTGCGTCCGCTGGGCAATGTGGTGCGTATTGCACTTGAAGCACGGCAGGGCAACATCTATGACAAGGACTATCTCGAAACACTGAAGAACGTCACGGACGAGGTGTTCTTCATCCCGGGCGTTGATCGCGGGAATTTGAAATCACTGTGGACCCCCAACGTCTTGTGGCAAGAGGTCACCGAAGACGGTTTTGCCGTCGGCCGCATCATTCCCGATGGCTTCGACGGCTCAGCCAATACTCTGGCCCAAGTGCAACTCAACGTTCAGCGTTCCGGGCGTATCGGAAGTCTGGTGGCGGCGGATCAGAAGTCCTCGGTGGTGCTTGTGCCATTGCTTGAGCGCGACCCGCTCACTGGCGAAAAGCTTGATTACGGTCAGTTCTCCCAGCGTTTGGAAACACTTGTACGCGACAAGTACAACAGCGATCGATACACCATTCATATCACGGGCTTTGCCAAAATTGCCGGTGACCTGATTGAAGGGGCGCACGATATTCTCGAGTTCTTTGCGATTACTTTCGTCCTGACAGCGCTGCTGCTTCTGGCGTATTCGCGTTGCTGGCGAAGTACTTGCGTCACACTGTTGTGTTGCTCTCTCGCGGTGCTGTGGCAGTTGGGTATCGTCAACTTGCTGGGTTTCGGGCTTAACCCGTATTCGATCCTGGTGCCATTCCTGACGTTCGCCATCGGCGTCAGCCATGCGGTGCAGAATATCAACACCATGAGTGCCGACTGCGCTGCCGGTTACAGCCCCATGCAGGCAGCACGGCGAACCTTTCGCATGCTGTTCATTCCGGGGTCGATTGCGCTGCTGTGCGACGCGGTCGGTTTTTCGACCATGATGATCGATATCGACATGATCCGCGAACTGGCTATCAGCGCTAGCGTGGGGGTGGCGGTGATCATTTTCAGCAAAATGTTCTTGCTGCCGGTGCTGATGTCCTGGTGCGGGGTAGCACCCGCTGCCGTGCGCTATCAGGCCCGTAAGGCTAACAGCGAGCATCGCCTGGCGCGTTGGTTATCGCAGGCTGCCGAACCGAAGCCGGCGCTGATCGGCTTGTTGCTCTCTGCAATGCTGTTCGGCGGCGCCTGGTATTTGAAGCAGGATCTGAAGATCGGTGACCTGGATCGCGGTGCGCCAGAACTGCGCCCGGACAGTCGTTACAACCAGGATAATGATTTTCTCGCCCACCATTACACCAGCAGCCCGGACGTGTTCGTGGTGATGGTCAAAACCCAGGCAGGAGAGTGCGGTTCGTACCCGGTCAGCAGTGCGATCGAACGTTTGAAGTGGATGATGGAGGGCGTGCCGGGAGTGGAGTCGACCCACTCCCTGGTGGACGAACTGAAGAAGTTCTCCGCGGGTTCAAACGGTGGCGACTTGCGCTGGTATGTCATCACTCGCAATCGCTACATCGCCAATGCGGCGTTCAAGACAATTCCCAACGAGCTTTACAACAGCGACTGCTCAATGGCACCGGTCATGGTGTATCTGACCGATCACAAGGCTGAAACCCTGGCCAAGGTGGTCGCTGCGGCAGAGACGTTCGCGAAGGCGAACAACGATGAGCACACGACCTTTTTGCTGGCCGCCGGTAATGCCGGTATCGAGGCTGCCACCAACATAGTGATCAAGCAATCCGAACCCAGGATTCTAATGCTGGTTTACAGCATCGTCGCGCTGTTGGTGTGGTGGGAGTTTAAATCCTGGCGAGTGGCGATCAGCATCATGATTCCGCTTTATATCACTTCGGTGATTTGTGAGGCGCTCATGGCCCAACTGGGTATGGGGGTGAAAGTCGCCACATTGCCCGTCATCGCGCTGGGCGTTGGTATCGGAGTCGATTACGGCATCTATATCTACAACCGGATCGAACATTTCATGAAGCGCGGTTTGAGCTTCAAGCATGCGTACTACGAAACCCTGAAAACCACCGGCACCGCTGTCATCCTCACCGGGATTACGCTGGCGTTGGGGGTCTCTACCTGGATGTTTTCATCCATCAAGTTTCAGGGCGACATGGGACTACTGCTGCTGTTCATGTTCCTTTGGAACATGGTTGGCGCCCTGTTGATGATGCCGGCGCTCGCTTGTCTGCTTTTACCTGCGCGGCAAAAGGAGGGCGCGCAGGAGGTGCAGGTGGTGTTGGGGAAGGCATGAAACGGCGCCCTTCGTACCTGAGGTTTAGCTTGACACTCATCAAACAACAATTATCATTGTCGCACGTACGACAATGATCGTTGTACTTTCTTTCCCGGCGTTCTGCACGCGGCTCAACTGAGCCGCACAAGCAGCCCTGTCATGTAGCTGAGAGTGTTTATGACTGATCAGATTTCTAGTCCGTTGCCATTACCTTGCGGTGCTGTTTTGGCAAATCGGCTGTGCAAGGCGGCCATGAGTGAAGGCCTGGCGGACCAAAAAAATGACGCCACTGAGCGTCATGTCAACCTTTACCGGCGTTGGGCTTCGTCCGGCGCAGGTTTGCTGTTATCCGGGAACATGCAAGTGGACCGTCAGCATTTGGAGCGCCCCGGGAACATCGTGCTTGATGCCGAAACAGACTTGAGTACCTTGCGGGCGATGGCTGCTGCCGGAACCGCGGGTGGCTCCGAATTCTGGGTGCAGTTGAGCCATACCGGGCGTCAGGTACTTCAGGTGATCAATCCGCAACCCCTGGCACCTTCGCCGGTAGCGATTCAGGTTCCACCGGGATTGGGTCTGGAGTTTGGGTTGGCACGGGCCATGACCGAGGATGAGATTGCCACCGTCATCGATCAATTCGCTTTCGCTGCAACTCAGGCACGGGCTGCGGGTTTCACTGGCGTGCAACTGCATGCTGCTCATGGCTACCTGCTGTCTCAGTTCCTTAGCCCGTTGTCCAACCAGCGCACAGATCGTTGGGGGGGATCGCTGGAAAATCGTGCGCGCCTATTGATTGAGGTCATCGCTGCCGTACGAGCTGAGGTTGGCGACGACTTCCCGATTGGCATCAAGCTGAACTCATCTGACTTCCAGAAGGGCGGATTCACTAATGCCGAATGCGTTGAGCTGGTTGGGTTACTCAACAACACCAGTCTGGACCTGCTGGAGCTATCGGGTGGTTCGCTGGAGCAGCCGAAAGTGGTAGGGCTGGTAGTCAAAGATGAGGGCGAGGATGCGCCGCGCGCGAGCACGATTCAACGTGAAGCTTATTTTGTCGAATTTGCCGGAGCAGTTCGCAACGTGGCGAACATGCCGGTGATGGTGACGGGGAACTTCCGAAGCGTTGAAGGCATGCTTTCAGCGTTCGAACGTGGTGATGTCGATATGGTTGGCCTGGGCCGTCCATTGATCTCTGATCCGGTTACCCCTGCACGGTTGCTGGCTGGCGAATGGACCACTTCTTTGACGCCAGAAGCGGCAATCAACCCATTCCACTTGTTGCCATGGTTCAACGTTCAGATTGAGCGTTTGGCTGACGGTGCCGAGCCGGATCTGACGCTGGCGGGGGAGGTTGCAGTCGCCGAATTCATGGCTATTGAAGAGCGCGCAATGCGCAAGCTGCTCGAGTATCGAGCAGCGGTTGAGTCCTGATCCCCCTATCGTTTTCCCATCGAGGAATTGTGCATGAATATTTTTGTTACAGGCGCGTCTGGTTACATAGGCGGCGCCGTTGCTCATCGGTTGCTGCAATTGGGGCACAGTGTAACCGGCCTGACACGCACTGAGGCCACTGCACAGTTGCTGCGTCAGCGCGGTATCGAACCCATCATTGGTACGCTCGATGATGCGGCGGTATTGACCAAGGCCGCTCAGGAAGCTGATGCAGTGATACATGCTGCCAGTGCCGATCACGAACCATCCGTTCATACCCTGGTAGCTGCACTTGAACGCAGCGGTAAGCTGCTGATTCACACCAGTGGCTCCGCCATCGTGGCCGACGATGCCTGTGGTGAGTATGCCGGTGAGAAAGTTTTCAGCGACGATGATTACTTTGAACCGGTCCCGTTTCGTCGCCAGCGCGTCGAGATGAATCGACACGTGCGCGAGGCTGCCATCGACAAAGGTGTTCGGGGTGTCGTGATCTGTCCTTCGATGATCTATGGCGTAGGTGCCGGGCTCAAGCAAGAGAGTGAACAGATTCCGCGAATGACCGCCATTTCGGCACAGGTGGGCGCGGGTATTTATGTGGGCAAGGGACTGAACCACTACTCGAATGTTCACATCGACGATCTGGTTGATCTGTATCTGCTGGTTCTGGAGAAGGCTCCTGGTGGCTCGTTTTACTTTGCCGAAAACGGTCACGCGTCGTTTCTTGAAATCGCTCGATTGATCAGTGATTCGCTGGGGTTTGGCGGAAAAACCCAGAGCCTGGATGTGGAGTACGTCACGAGCAATCTGGGTGAGGCGGCGCGTTATGGAGCAGCGTCCAACAGTCTCGTGAGTGCAGTCAACGCACGTCGACTGGGCTGGTCACCGAGCCGCCCATCGCTGGTGGAAGACTTCCTCGGCGCCCGCAGTGTTTGATGACGCTACGGTCCCGGTAGCGCCATCCAGTAGAGCTTAGAAGCGGGAGGCCTGTAGCAAGTGCAGCATGTTGTCCGCTGCGCTATGGGCTCTACTGCTTATTTCCTCGGCGTTTGGCTGATGGGTGCCAAAGAGGACATTGTCGATCAGATCGACTCGCAGTAACGCCAGAAATGTCCGTGATGCTTCTTCGAGATCCTTGATTTTCCATTGCACTAATGGTGCCCAGTGGCGCAAGTAATCAGCGAAAAGTGCAGTACGACGATCAGTCACTTCGGCTCGGTATCGCTGACCTAACTCGGGAAATCGATAAGCATCGCGTGTGACGACCCGATAGAGCGCCAATTGCTGGGTACCGAGAACATCGGTGAGGTAATCGATACCGGCAAGGGGGAGGGCTTGTTCAGGTTCTTTGGAAAACCAGGGGCGTTCGAGGACCGGTGGGGTTTGTTCGTCAGTTTCGTTCAGGCTGTTTGGATTGCACGCCGCATGCATGACGGCACTGAACAAATCGTCCTTGTTCTCAAAGTGGCGATAGACGGTCTTGATCGAAACGCCAGCCGCCTCGGCGATGCGGCCCATGGACGACTCCGCGTAGCCTTTGTCTAGAAACGCCTGCTGTGCAGCATCCACGATGAGGGCGCGTTTACGCTCCATCAGCGAGGCTTTGGGGTTGTCTGCGCTCCACTGTTTCATTTCGTTCCTGCGGTCGGCTGCCATGGTGTGAAGATGGGCATGGTACTACAACGACCATTGTCACAGGTTCGAACTTCGACGACTGCGGTTTTGCACAATGAGGTGGATGTTCAGCAGAGGCTGGCCATCTTTTCGAGAGAGCGATGAACAACTGCAACGGCCATCGCCCGTACCTATGAAAGCAACCTGGAGGCACTATGCACGTCAAGAAACTCGCGCATTATTCTATTCGCTCACTGGACCTCGAAAAGTCCTGCCATTTCTACGAGCGAGTGCTCGGCTTCGTGCGTGGTTACCGTCCCCCCTTCGATTTTCCCGGAGCCTGGTTGTACATGGGTGGGGATGAAGCCGATTTTGGCACAGTACACATCATTGGCGTTGACCCCTCCAACCCAGAGGGCCTGAAGCAATATTTGGGGGATAAAGACATGCTGCTGACTGGCACCGGCACGGTTGACCATATCGCTTTTCTGGTTACCGGATTGGTTGATTTTTGGAACCTTCTAAAGGCTGAAGGGATTGCCTGGCGCGATCGCACTGTCCCTGGCCTCGGACTGCATCAGGTATTCATAGAGGACCCATCTGGCGTGATCATCGAGCTGAATTTCCCTGCTTGTGAGGCGCAAGAGGCAAGCCCTGCCTGAACCAATAACGGCGCATCCGCAGGCAGTGGCCGACATGACTAAAAAGGCGTGAACAGGCACGCCTGTTCCCTGCATCCTCTTCGGGGAAGACTCATACCGAGACGAAAACTCTATCGGGATTGAGTATCAGGACTAGCGCTTGAAGGGCATCGCTCAACACTTTCAAATGCGTGGTTTTGGCTGTCAGAACGGCTAGCTGCTGACTGAGATATAGCGAACTGGCGGTCCAGCAGATCAGCGATACCAATATGTCATGAGCACTGTCGATAGTGATCTGGATCGCCAAATCTGCAGGCCCCTTGCTGATCACTTCACACTGGCAATCCAGCATGTCGGCGGAGGAACTCTACCTCAAGGTCCAACGTGTTCTCGTAATCCATTCCACCCTTGTAGACATCATAGTGGCCGCCGCGACTGCGATGGAGTTCCGCTCGGGGGGCTCGATCAGCGACGCGTAGCGCTGGGCCCACCGGCGCCATCGTGTCGTGTTCGGCGACGATGAGCAAAATAGGGCAGCGAATGGCGGCAGCTTTTCGTACCGGCCGGTGTGTGGATATGCTGAGGAGTGAGCGGGCGGCGAGGCGGTTATGCCATGTAGTCGAATCGTTGGGCTGGATGAGCGATTTTCCGTAGAGGGCGTCTTCGGTTGCCGATATACCAAACTTCCCTGGCGCTACGCTGATGGGTAGATATCGTGGGGAAAGCCCAAAGAACGAGCCAATACCGTCCAGGAGGGCCGCGCCCATTAGTCGCAGCGATTGTACCAGCGGAACCATTGCTGCTCCGGCAAGCCCATCGACGAGGGGGCATTGGGCAATCGCACCGGCAAGTCGGGTATCCGATGCGGCGAGCGATACGATGTGCATGCCGGCGAACGACGTGCCCCACGCAAAGATCCGATTTTTGTCGATGCCGGGGTGCGCGGCGGCCCAGCCAATGACAGTGCCGTAATCCTCGCGTTGACGTGGGACTGAGAGTACGTCACGTGGCAGTCCGCTAGAGCCGCCCCATTGCCTGTAATCGAATACGATCGCGACGAAGCCTTCGCGGCAAAACCGATTAGCGAATGGCGCGAGCCCGCCCGTTTTGACGGCGCCTAGCCCATGAGCCAGTACGACTGCCGGGTGCGGGCCTTCACCTTCCGGGTGATAAATCCAGGCTTCCAATTCATCGCCAGAGGCTGTGGGGATACGTACGGTAGTGCGCAAAGGTGAGACGTTGTTACCCGTATGGAGCATGATGAGTTATCCCTCTTTGTTCAAATCGCAAGACGTGATCAAGTCATAACCAACTGCTTTTCCTTATTTCCTGTCACGAGAACGCCGCCAGCGGAAATATTCTGCGAAGCGGCGTGGCAGGGCTTTTCAGGGACAATCAGTCACGGACCAATTCACGCGCCACCCGGCTTTCGCGTGATATGCCACGCACGACCGCCATAAAGAAGTTCATCTTCGGATCGGGCGCCAAACCATCTGCCATGCGAAGCAGTTGTTCGTTGTACCAGGTCACTGATCCAAACCCGTTGATCGCCTTGATGAGGCTGATAGAGGATTGTGGGCCGAGCAGGCCAGGCCCCAGGCGCAGACGGTGTTCCAGGGATTCAAAGCCTGACAGCTTGCCATTTAGCAGCGCCGCGGGTGCGCCCGGATATACGCAAAGCGGCCGGCCAATGCCAATCAGATCGACGCCGTCATTGGTAATCGCATCGGCCATGCCCGTAGCGGTGCGGAAGCCACCGGTTACCATCAACTTTGCGCGTTTGACGTGGCGACGGATTTCCGGAGCGAAGCGGGCAAAAAAAGCTTCGCGTTCGCGAGTCGATTTGCTGATGGTGGGGTCGAAAACCGGTTCAAGCCCTTCAATATTGGCCATTTTCGGCTGCTCGTAGGTGCCGCCCGAGATTTCAATAAGGTCGATGCCTGCCTCGTCAAGCCAACCCGCGACGGTCTGGCTATCTTCGAAGCTAAAGCCACCTCGCTGGAAATCAGCAGAGTTCAGCTTCACTGCAATCGGGTAGTCAGGCCCGACCTTTTCGCGAATGGCGGCGACTGCAGACAACAGGAAGCGCGCCCGATTGGGTAGATCGCCGCCCCACGCATCCTCCCGTTGATTCGTTCGTGGCGACAGGAACTGTGAAATCAGGTAGCCGTGTGCGGCGTGCAACTGGACGCCGTCAAAACCGGTCTGGCGCGCGATACTCGCAGCAAAGGCAAACCGCTCGATCAGGTCGAGTATCTCCGTGTGTGACAGGGCGACCGGGGTGCCGAACTTGTTGCCAGGGAGGGTGACTTGAACGCCTGACGGAGCCTTAGGTGTGGGATTGATGGATTTCTGGGTCTGGCGGCCAGAATGCGAGAGTTGCATCCATATATGTCCACCGGCGATTTTGGCTGCACTGGACCAAGCCTTTAACGCGCTCAATTGTGCCGGTGATTGTGGACCCTGGATGACCACGTTTCCACCGTGCTCCAGATGGAGGCGATCTATCTGGACATTGCCGGTTAGCAACATTCCAGGACCTTCCTGGGCGAAGGTGCGGTACAAGATTTTGTGTTTTTCCGTCGCTCGGTTGCTTGAGTCGGCGAGTAGCTCCGACATTGCACCTTTGGCTAAACGGTTTGGGAGCGTGACGCCGCAGGGCAGCGTCAGCGGAGTATTCAAAATATCTGCAGCATCAGGTGTCGCATTGGCGGCAGTCCGGACGGGTTCAATAGGCATGGGGCATAAACTCCGCATTGTTGGGAGGCCAATGTCGATGGCTACCCGTTCAGGGGCTGGTGAGGTTCGTCTCGTGCAGCTGGAAACCTATTAGATACCAATCGGTATTCGAAGTATAGATGGTATTTTATTGGCGATATTCCATCGTTTCAGGTCGGCGGTGCAGCGCTAGACACGTAACCTGAGCTCCCATAGGATCAATCCGGAATCCAGATCGTCCGGCAATCGCAAGAGGTATCTTTGACACGTACTCGTTTATCTCGCACCCAGCAGCAAGCGATCACCCGCGAGCGGTTGCTTGCGGCCGCCCAAGAGGTATTTTCCCGGCAGGGATATGGGGGAGCTTCGGTTGATTTGATAGCCGCTGAGGCTGGCTACTCCAAAGGCGCGATCTATTCCAATTTTCCGAACAAGGAAGCAATTCTTCTGGAGTTGTTGCGCCTCAATATGGAGCGCGACATGGCCGAGCTTGAAAAAATACTCAGTCTCAAACCAGACGAAATGCAGGGGGCTGTGAGCGATTGGCTCAATACAGCATTTGTCGACAGTGACTGCCCGTTCCTGGCGACCGAGCTGCAACTACATGCGTGCAGGAGTCCAGAGTTTGCATCGCAGTACTCCGTTTATCAGGAACAGCAGACCCAAGCGCTCGCCCGCATTTTGCAGGCCTATTTCGATGCATTGTCAGTTGCTTTACCCATCGACGCACTCACTCTGGCGGCCACGATGACGGCGATGGCCCATGGCCTGACCCTCCAGCAGCCAGCCGGGAGTCCGGATGCGCCAAACGCGCCCGGGCGAGTGATCACTGCATTCCTGGACATCCTTACGCAGCGATAGAGCCAAGACGTAATGTCGGCGCAGTGCGCAATTAAAGGTCTGCAAGTCGGGAACTGATGGCTTCGAGAAACGTGCTTGTCTTTGTCGGAATGTGCCGTCTTGATGGCAGCAATGCATAGATAGGCGCGTACGCACTGTGCCAGTCAGGCAGGATATGTTTCAGGCGGCCGGTGGCAAGATCGGTCGCCACGTCGACTTTGGATTTGAGCATTACCCCGTGGCCACCGATCGCCCAATCCCGCACGGCATCGCCGCTATTGGCCTGAAGCCGGGAGCGTGGTTGAAATTCGATAGCCTCGTTTTGAGGTCCCTCCAGGCGCCAAGGCAGTGAGGGATCGTCGTAGCGAAGACACCAATGACGATCAAGGTCGTGTATGCATTCGGGCTCACCGTGAAGTTCCAGATAAGCGGGTGCGGCAACGAGGATTCGGTGATTGTCAGCAAGCTTGCGCAGGATGGCACTGCTGTCCCGAGGTTGGCCAATTCGCACCGCGACATCGATCCGCTCATGCGTTAGATCGACCAGTCGGTCGTCAAGTCTGAGTTCGATATCAAGCTTTGGATGGCGCTCGACCAGTTCAGCCACCAACGGCACCAGGTGAATGCGTCCAAACGAAACGGGCGAACTGACCCGCAATAGGCCGAACGGCTCTTCACCGCCTACGGCCATTCGGGACTCCGCAGCGTCCAGTTCTTCAAGTATCCGCTCGACATAAGCGATCAGGGCCAGACCCTCGTCGGTGGCTGACAGTGTGCGAGTGGTCCGATTGATCAGCCGCTGTCCGGCTCGCCGCTCCAGTGACATGAGTCGTTTGCTGACCACGGCAAGTCCCACGCCTAAATCGCGCGCGGCCGCTGAAAGGCTGCCGCAAACCAGGATTCGCTGGAAGGTACGAAGCTCGGTGAGATCGTCCAGCATATTATCAACCCTTGTTCAATAATCTATCTACTGATAGCCGTATTCTAATGCGCAAGGCAAGAGATAACACTGTCCGTACCCGATCAGAAACTTCTGTTCGACTACAGTCAGCTTCTGGAGTCTTGCCATGACAGCCTCTTCCCCCCTGTTCACATCGACCATTGTTGCCGAACAAAACGTTCCTCACCGTGTGGTAATGGCGCCGATGACTCGCGCTCGTAGCACCCAGCCCGGTGATGTGCCCAACTCGATGAACGCCCATTACTATGCGCAACGTGCTTCGGCTGCTCTGATCGTTTCGGAGGCGACGCAAATTTCACCGCAGGGCAAGGGATACTCCTTTACCCCGGGTATTCATAGCGATGAGCAAATCGCAGGGTGGCGACTCATTACCGATGCGGTGCACGCCGCCGGTGGGCGCATCTTTCTTCAGCTGTGGCATGTCGGTCGGATGTCTCATCCTGACTTCCACAACGGGGAGTTGCCGGTCGCGCCTTCGGCGGTTCCATTCGAAGCACAAATCTGGAAAGTGAACCCAGCGACCGGTCAAGGTGAGATGGTGGATTGCCCGACGCCGCGCGCACTGGGTAAATCGGAAATCCACAGCATCGTTAACGATTTCCGGATGGGGGCGCGCAACGCAATAGAGGCAGGATTCGACGGTGTCGAAATCCACGGTGCGAACGGCTACCTTGTGGATCAGTTTCTGCGTTCTACCGCGAACACTCGTACCGATGAATACGGCGGCTCGCGTGAAAATCGCTTGAGGTTCCTCAAGGAAGTGGTCGGTGCTGTCGCCGATGAAGTGGGTGCCAAGCGCACAGCCATTCGCCTGGCACCGTTTCTGACCGCCCGCGGTATGGCCTGCCCCGATATTTTGCCGACGATTCTCGAGGCTACCTCATTCCTGCAAACGCTTGGCATTGCGTATCTGCATCTGGTCGAAGCTGATTGGGACGACGCCCCGCAGTTCACGGAGGCGTTCCGGGCCGACATTCGAGCACGCTTCCAACGGCCTATCATCGTTGCCGGCAAGTACGATCTGGATCGTGCCAACTGGGTGATTGATAAGGGCTATGCCGACTTGGTCGCGTTTGGACGTCCCTTCGTCGCCAACCCCGATCTGCCAAAGCGTTTGGCAGAAGATCTGCCTCTGGCCGAGTTTGCCGGTGACACGCTGTTTGGCGGGGATGAGCAGGGTTATTCGGACTATCCGGCATGGCCGACCGCTAAATCAATGAATGCCACTCTCGCGTAATACACGGTAGTCCGCGTGTATCGCTGGCCTTGACTCGAGGCTGGACGATGCACTGAAGTTTGGCCAGCTCACCGGGAGTTGGCCAACCCATTCAACGCATTTCCATTATCAAGGTGCACATCATGTTTACTTATCGCAATGCGTTTGCTCTCGTCACGGGAGCGTCCATGGGACTTGGTGAAGCGTTCGCCGAAGCGCTCGCTGCACGCGGCACCAACCTCGTTCTCGTGGCGCGTTCATTCGATGCGTTGAATGCCCTGGCGAAACGACTGAAGGATCAGTACGGCGTTCAGGCCATCGTTTTGGCGACCGACCTGGCCGAGCGCGATGCCGCAATGCGTATCAGCGAAGAGCTTGAACGGCAGAATATCGCGGTGGACCTGCTCATCAACAATGCGGGGTTTGGGCTCACCGGCGACTTTCTATCGAACCCGCTGACCAAGGAGGAGGACCTGATCCAGGTAAACATCCAGGCCTTGATAAGCCTTTCTCACAAGTTTGGAACGGCAATGGCGGCGCGGAAAAAGGGCGGCATCATCAACGTGGCCTCCAACGCATCTTTCCAACCCATTCCATACATGGCGACATACGCCGCGAGCAAGGCCTTTGTTCTGCATTTCACTGAAGCGCTGGGTTATGAGCTGTCCCAGAGCAATGTACATGTGATGGCGACCTGTCCCGGCCCCACCGCAACCAAATTCTTCGATGCAACATCGGCTAGCCAGCCCGGTATAAAAATGGACACCGCAGAGGTCGTCGTCAAAAGGACTCTGGAAGCTTTTGATCGTCAGCTGCCGGTCGTGTATCCGGGGCGGTCCAGCGTGCGCATCACCTCATGGCTGACCCGTATCATCCCGCGTGGGATGGCCGTTCGTGCCGCCGCCGCTGCATCGCGTGGGATGGGGCTTCACTGAGGAAATTCCTGGCAGGGCATTCACAGCTGCGATGTCGCGCGCCGCAGCGGGCACATCGCTGTAGTCAGCTTCGCACATCGCGTTATCGTCAAACCGCAACCCTCACCTTGCATGGAGCGATGTGCCAATAGGTACGCAATCGTTCGTTGTGGTCTGCCACGATACTGAAGTTCCAAGCCTCGGGTTGCCGTTTAGGGGGCTCGAGATGCCTGGAGCAATGCACATTTCGCCCCCATACTTTGCTGAAGCCAATGGCGGCATTAAATGAATCCAGGTGTTCGGCTCCTTGGGCATGAGCTCCTATAGGCGATAGTGACCATGAGTCATCTA
This sequence comes from Pseudomonas sp. GL_091, assembly GCF_057837725.1. Lineage (NCBI taxonomy): Bacteria > Pseudomonadati > Pseudomonadota > Gammaproteobacteria > Pseudomonadales > Pseudomonadaceae > Pseudomonas > Pseudomonas sp. GL_091. Next base: position 2,631,398 of record NZ_CM174451.1, read on the forward strand.
AACTACTTGCGCACCTTTTTGGAGGCCTACAGAACCGGGTCTTTTTCCAAAGCAGCCGATCATCTGGGTATCACCCAGCCTGCTGCTTCAATGCACATCCAGGCACTGGAGTCGCTGGTTGGAAAACCGCTATTCGTTCGACGTGCACGGGGCGTTGTGGCAACACCTGCTGCAGATGATTTGGCTCGCTCGATCGCGCCGCACCTGGATGGCCTGGAGGCAAAAGTCACCTCTTTGAGAAACCAGTCGAAGCCTCTAGGCTGGACTATCCACATCGTTGGACCGTCCGATTTTTTGTATACGCATATGGCTTTGGCGCTCGCGCCCTTGATCACGCAAGGCGTGCAGTTGCGCTTCCATACGGGAAACCGCGAGCGTATTTATGCCTTGCTCAATGACGGCACGGCGGACTTGGCAGTGACGGCATCAATTCCCGATGATGTCAGTCATGGGTACATCCATTTGGCAACCGAGCGTTTGCTATTGGTTGCCGCCCCAGCGGTTGCTCAGCAGATCGAAGCACAATGTGTCACTGCTCAGGCCCTTGAAAGCTTTCCACTGATTGCTTATGACGAACAGCTTCCATTGATTCGAAGCTTTTGGCTGGGCGCTTTCAAAACGCAGCCATCCTTACAGGCAGCAATCACGGTCCCTGATATGCGTATCGTCGAATCACTCGTGCGCGCAGGGCACGGTTGGTCGGTTATCCCGGAGTATCTTTGTCACGCCAGCCTGGCCGCCGGGACGTTAGTACCGGTCACTTTTCCATTGCCACCACCTGAGAACTCTTTTTACCTGGCGTGGAGCAAAGGAGCGCTTCGTAATCCCCGTATTGGTTTTATTCGTGATTATTTAGCTGAGCTCGTTGAGCAAGGTGTGTTTGCCTCGAATCCCGATTAGTAAAGCTTTGTACAACACAAAACTGTGGCTTGGGACGGCTGTTTGAGGGGGAGGGATAGCATCATGTATAAAATTATTTATGCATGATGGCTGTTTTGTTGATTTTTTTGATGCTTGAAGAGTGAATAGGATTCGACCTTATCCATTGCCGAGCACGTTGCCCGGCATCGAATAAGGAGTTTCCGAATTGCCTTTTGTCATCTACATATTCGCCCTTAGTGCGTTCGCGCTTGGGCTTGCCGAGTTTGTACCGATTGGTCTGACCGACGTCATGGCGGGCAGTTTGAATGTTGACGTGGGGCAGGTGGGTAAGGCGGTTACGGCTTATGCCCTGGGCGCCACTTTCTCTGCCCCGATTTTGAGTGCGCTGACCGCAAGTTGGTCGCGCAAGAATGTCATGTTGGTGACGGGCGTCATCTTCAGCCTGGGTAGCCTGGCCGCTGCGCTATCGAGCGATATTACGACATTGCTCGGTGCTCGTTTCATTGCGGGAATTGGACACGGTTTGTTTCTCGCTGTCGCATCGAGTACCGCTGCGCGGTTGGCCGGTGCACATCGGGCGGGCAGCGCGGTCGCTCTGGTTTTTGGTGGTTTCACCCTGGCGATGGCTATCGGTGTCCCTATCAGTACTTACTTGGGGAGTTTTGTTTCCTGGCGGCCCCTTTTCATGTCTATCGCAGCGTTTGGTACGCTCGGTTTTTTCGGCCTTCTATTGGGCATGAAAGAGCCGCCCCGAGAGCCTGATCAATATCCTGCCAATAGTGCGCAGCAGGGGTTGCGCGCCCTGTTCAATGCAAAGTTGCTGGCCGGTACCCTGGTCACGGTCATGGCTTACGGAGGCACCTTCATCCTGTACACCTATATCACTCCGATCCTGCTCCAGCTGACTGAAGTCAGCCTGTATACAGTTAGTATCTTCATGATGATCTACGGTGTGGCCGCGGCGATTGGCAACATCCTCGGCGGAAAAATGGCTGATCGACTCGGCGTGGATCAAGCGAGTCAGATAATAGTCGCCGCAATTGTGATTGTACTGTTGGCGATATGGCTGCTGGTTGGGTCACCCATCAGCATGGCTATTCTGGTCGCACTACTGGGTCTGTTGAGTTTCGCCGCTGTACCGGCGTTACAAGCCCGTCTACTTGGCATCGCCGAAGTTCATGCTCCGGGTGCGCACAGCGTAGCAGCCGGGTTGAACATCGCCGGGTTCAACTCGGGCATTGCACTCGGCTCGTTGCTCGGAGGGGTCACCATCAGTACCGTAGGAATTTCCTACACAGGAGTGGCAGCTGCGATTGTCTCCGGCATGGGCTTGTTGTTGCTGTTGCTGCAAGTCGATCGCTTTAAACGAGCAGATTACACAACTGCGGAAAGTAAAATTTAGAAGTGTTGCTTGAGTCCAGTGCCTGCTTTCACTGAAAAATAAAACCAGGCATATAACTTAAAACTCTGCATAAACGTCAGGTGCTCTTAGGTGGTGATGTCTGCATCGTGACAGCCAGTGCTTCTTTGCTTTTTAAGTAACCTCGATCAGTTACTACCGCCAACGCTTCTGATTCAGTTCGGCGTGTCTGGTGAGCCGCCGTCTCGGTCGAATAGTCGCAGCGTAGGGGAGGGGCCATAGGCGGATGATCAAACCAATTTTGGTTACACCCCCCATCCCTGCCGCACCGCCCGCCGAATCCCCTCCAGCAACATCGCAAACGCCGGGTTGTCATTGTTCTCGCGCCAGATCAGGTGCAACTCGCTCTGCACGCCTTCGCCCAAATCGATATCGCGGAACACCACGTTCTTGAACACCACGCTGGTCGCGCAACGCGGCACCAGGGCCAGGCCCATGGCGGCGTTGACCAGTGCCAGGATGGTCAATGACGAACCGAGCCATTGCACGTAATCCGGGGCGACGCGGGCCGAGCGCAGCATGCCGGTCAGCAGTTCATTGAACGGCGGGTAAGCCGCGTGGGAGTACATCAGGAACGGTTGCCCATCGAGGTCCTGGACGGATACCGATTCGGCACTGGCCAGGCGGTGCGTACTCGGCACCGCCAGCACGAACGGCTCGCGCACCAGACATTCGGTGGAGTAGCCCGGTTCCAGCAACGGCGCACGGGCAATGCCGAGGTCGATGCGGCGTGCGCGCAGGGCCTCGTGTTGCTGGTAGGTGTTCATCTCCGACAGGTCGATTTTGACGTGGGGCTGTTTGAGTCGCGCTTCGGCGATGACCTTGGGCAGGAACTCGTACACCGCGCTGCCAACGAAACTGATGTTGACCGAGCCGATGTCGCCCTCGGCGAATCGCCGGGCCGTCACTGCCGCTTGCTGGGCGCGCTCCAGCAGGTTCTGGGCTTCGATAAAGAAAGCCCGGCCGGCGGCGGTGAGCGCGACGCTGCGGGTACTGCGGGTAAACAGTTCGACGCCCAAGTGATGTTCCAGCAGCTGAATCTGTCGGCTGAGAGGCGGTTGGGTCATGTTCAGCCGTTCGGCGGCGCGGCGAAAATTCAGTTCGGTTGCCACGGTGGTGAAACATCGCAGTTGAGTCAGTTCGAACATTGATCTAATCCAGGTATCAATCGAATGCCAAGTTAGATTAGACGGGATCAATGCTCGCGTCCATGATCGAGCCACGCCTCAAGCAATCCCCCTAAAAAAACAATGATCGGGAGTCGCCCCTTGAAAACCCTCCAGAGTCCGCCAGACCCGAATGTGCTCGCCCGCGCCGCCGCCAAGGTCAAGCGCCATGTACTGCCGCTGTTCGTGGTGATGTTCATCGTCAACTACATCGACCGGGTCAATATCGGCTTCGTGCGCAGCCACCTGGAAACCGACCTGGGCATTGGCGCCGCCGCCTATGGCCTGGGTGCAGGGCTGTTCTTCATCGGCTACGCGATCTTCGAAGTGCCGTCCAACATGCTGTTGCAACGCTACGGTGCCCGCGCCTGGCTGACGCGGATCATGTTTACCTGGGGCGCCGCCGCGATGGCCATGGCGTTTGTCCGTGGCGAAACCAGTTTCTACGTTCTGCGCTTCATACTCGGCGCCGCCGAAGCGGGTTTTTTCCCCGGCATCATCTACTACTTCACCCAATGGCTACCGTCGACCGAACGCGGCAAGGCGATGGCGATTTTCCTCAGTGGTTCGGCCATTGCCTCGGTGATCTCCGGTCCGGTGTCCGGTGCACTGCTCAACGTCAGCGGCTTGAGCCTGCACGGTTGGCAGTGGATGTTCCTGATCGAAGGCTTTGCGTCCATCGTGCTCTGCGGGTTCGTCTGGTTCTGGCTGCAGTCCCACCCGCGGGAAGCCAAGTGGCTGAGTGACGAAGAAAAAACTGCGCTGGTTGGCGCTATCGCCGAGGAACAACAGGCTCGCGAAGCTTCGCAGAGCGTCAAACCCTCGATCTTCAAACTGTTGGCCGATCGGCAGATCCTGCTGTTCTGCTTCATCTACTTTTCCATCGCCCTGACCATCTACGGCGCCACGTTCTGGCTGCCGAGCATGATCAAGAAGATGGGCAACCTCGGCGATTTCCAGGTCGGCCTGTTCAACTCGATTCCGTGGATCATTTCCATCATCGCGATGTATGGCTTTGCGGCCATGGCCAGTAAATGGAAGTACCAGCAGGCCTGGGTAGCGGTGACGCTGGTGATCGCCGCCTTCGGCATGTTCATGTCCACCACCGGCGGTCCGGTCTTTGCCTTCGTCGCCATCTGTTTTGCCGCGATTGGTTTCAAGGCAGCCTCGGCATTGTTCTGGCCGATTCCCCAAGGCTATCTCGATGCCCGGATCGCCGCGGCGGTGATAGCCCTGATCAACTCCATCGGTAACCTCGGCGGCTTCGTCGCGCCGACCACCTTCGGTTTCCTGGAGCAGACCACCGGCTCCATCGAAGGCGGGCTCTACGGCCTGGCCGCTACCTCGCTGGTCGCCGCCATCGTGATCTTTTTCGCCCGCACCGCCCCGCGTGGCGATGCCCTCCGTGCGCTGGCCGGCGAACCGGCCGAAGGCACGCCAGCAAAAAAGCCCAGCAGTCATCCAGCCCTGAAAACTGATCCAACGGGAGCCGCCTCTTGAAAATCAAACGAGTCACTGTCACGCCCATCGCCTTCCGTGATCCGCCCTTGCTCAACGCCAGCGGCATCCACGAACCCTTCGCGTTGCGCTCGATAATCGAGATCGAGAGCGACAACGGCTACATCGGCCTGGGTGAAAGTTATGGCGACGCTCCGGCGCTGGCGATCCAGCAGCAACTGCAAACGCAATTGATTGGTCTTGATCCGTTCAATCTCAATCAGTTGCGAGCCATCGTCCAGGCCACGGTGGCGGCGAACAAACCGGCGAGTATTGCCGGTGCCGAACTGGCACCGGGCTCCCATGCCAGCAAAGCCGTCAGCAATGCTTATTCGGCTTTCGAAGTCGCCTTCCTGGATTTGCAGGCACACTCGTTGAATGTGCCCTTGGTGGACTTGCTGGGCGGGGCCATCCGCGAGGAGATTCCGTTCAGCGCCTACCTGTTTTTCAAGTACGCGCAGCACGTCGATTCACCCTACAAGCCCGACAACTGGGGCGAGGCCCTGAACGAAGAGCAGATCGTTGCCCAGGCACGGCGGATGATCGAGGCCTACGGCTTCAAGAGCATCAAGCTCAAGGCCGGCACCTTGCCGCCGGAGCATGAGGTGTCGTGTATCAAGGCGCTGAAAAAGGCCTTCCCCGGTTACCCGCTGCGCATCGATCCGAACGGCAACTGGTCGCTGGAAACCTCGATCCGCATGGCCGAATTGCTCGGTGATGACCTGCAGTATTACGAAGACCCAACGCCGGGCCTGGAGGGCATGGCCGAACTGCACAAGCGCACCGGTTTGCCCCTGGCGACCAATATGGTGGTCACCGATTTCGACGAGTTTCGCCGCAGCGTGGCGCAGAACAGTGTGCAGATTGTCCTCGCCGACCACCATTATTGGGGTGGCCTGCGTGACACGCAGGCGTTGGCGAAAATGTGCGAAACCTTTGGTCTTGGGGTGTCGATGCATTCCAATTCACACCTTGGCATCAGCCTGATGGCCATGGCGCATGTCGCCGCTGCGGTGCCGAATCTGGATTTCGCCTGCGACACCCATTACCCCTGGCAGGAGCCTGACGAAGAGGTGATCAAGGGCGGCAAGCTGCCGATTGTCGATGGCTGCGTGAAAATCACCCGCGCCCCGGGCCTGGGGCTGGAACTTGACCACGACCAGTTGGGCAAGCTGCATGACCAATACCTGACGTGCGGCATTCGCCAACGCGATGACGTGAAGCAGATGCAGCGATACAAACCGGAGTGGAAGGCGGTCAAACCGCGTTTTTGATTGCGTGTAGGGTCCTTTGGTCCGGGCAAGCGAGGTCGCGCTTGCCCGGACCGTTTTTTCCGCCAACCCAGCCCTCGCTTGCTACAACCCACCCCCCAGCGCCTTGAGGTATTCAGGGCTTTCGCTGATCGAGTTGTGCCCCGTCCCCGGTATCACCTGCAGCGACGCCACGCCTTTGGCGAAGTGTGTATACAAACGTTCTGTGCTTGGGCGCGGAATCACTTCGTCATGCTCGGCCGCGATCAACAATGTCGGCACCGTGATGCGGGCGGCGTACTGCCAGGACGGGTATTTGTCCTTCAACAACCAGCGCACCGGAAACCAGCGGAACTGACGGGCGGCGAGCCCTTCGAGGCTGTTATAGGGCGTGATCAGCACCAGTCGCGCGGCCGGGCGTTCGCTGGCCAGGCGCACGGCAACCCCGGAGCCCAGGCTGCGGCCGACCACCGCTACATGCGGATGGCAGGCATACACCTGGTCGAATAAGGTGATGGCGTCGCGGGCAATGGCCTCTTCGGAAGGCGAGCCGGAACTGCCGCCATAACCACGGTAATGCAGCAGGTACAGGGCGTAGTCAGGGAACGCTTGGGTGAACTCGGGCAGGTTGCGCGAGACGTCTTCGGCATTGCCGCCGAAATAAATCAGCGCGTTGGGACCCTCGTGAGGCCGGACGGACACCAGCACCTGTGCGTCGGCGACCGGCAGGGTGAGCAGCGTCCCGGCGGTCCCGACGGCGCGCGGTTGCGGGTAGTAGATCAGCGCCCGCTGGAACACGAACAGCGCCACGCACAGCGCCAGGTACAACGCAGCGGCGATGACGACGAGTAACACCAGGGTGCGCGACATTCGACTAACGTTAGTGGGCGGCATTGACTGCTCGGGGTTTGAAAGTGGCTAGCGCAAGGCTTCCTGAGTGTAGTCAATCGACCTTTGACGCGGGTTATCCGGGTTGTCGGCGCAACGGGCCGAACCCGAGCGACTGGTGAGAAGCGTTTTATGAGCCATCCTGAGGGTTACACCCGTAGAGAAGTACTCACGCTGGCTGCCGGTGCTTCGGCGGTCTTCACGTTCGGTCCGGTGGGTGCACAACCCGAGCCGTCGACGGGAACAGGAGGCAAGACCATGCAGACCCGCGCCATTCCTTCCAGCAACGAGTCCTTGCCGATCGTAGGGTTGGGCACTTATCGCGGATTCGATGTCGAGCCTTCGCAACCGGCCTACAAGGACTTGCCCGCGGTGCTGGATGCGTTGTTCGACAAGGGTGGCAAGCTGATCGACAGCTCACCGATGTACGGTCGCGCCGAACAGACCATCGGCGAACTGCTGTCGATCCATGAGCCGAGCTCGCCGGCCTTCCTGGCCACCAAGGTGTGGACCCGGGGCCGCGAAGAAGGCATCGCGCAGATGGAACAATCCTTCGCCCTGTTGCAAACCGACCGGATCGACCTGATGCAGATCCACAACCTGCTGGACTGGCAGACGCACCTGCCGACCCTGCGCCACTGGAAGGAAGCAGGGCGCATCCGCTATATCGGCATCACCCATTACACGGCGTCGGCCTATGAAGAAGTGGAAGCGGTACTCAAGGCCGAGCCCCTGGATTTCTTGCAGATCAACTACGCCCTGGATGATCGCGGCGCAGAGAAACGCCTGCTGCCGTTGTGCCGCGAGCGGGGGGTGGCGGTGATCTGCAACCGGCCGTTTGGCGGTGGCGGCTTACTGGCCAAACTCAAGGATAAGCCGCTGCCAGGCTGGGCGGCGCAAGTCGGGGTCAAGAGCTGGCCGCAATTGGCGCTGAAGTTCTTGCTGTCGCATTCGGCGGTGACCTGCGTGATTCCCGGCACAGGCAATCCGCGCTACATGGCGGAAAATGCCCGGGCCGGTTTCGGCCCGATGCTGACCGATGCCCAGCGTCAGCAACTGATTGCGCTGGTGGGCTAGCGACTTGCTCCAAGCGTTGCGGCGAGTCGTCGAACCTCTCCTATACTGTCTCGCGTCCATGCCGTTTAAAGCGCATTCGTTGCCCTGACGGCGTCCCTGTCCATCACTGCAAGGAGATCGAACATGGCTATCCGTATTGGCGACGAAGCACCGGATTTCACCGCCGACACCACCGAAGGCACCCTCAGTTTTCACCAATGGATCGGCGATGGCTGGGCCATCCTGTTTTCCCACCCCAAGGATTTCACTCCGGTGTGTACCACCGAACTGGGTTACCTGGCCAAACTCAAGCCGGAATTCGACAAGCGCAACACCAAGGTCCTCGGCCTCAGCGTCGACCCGGTCAGCGACCATAACCGCTGGGTCGGCGACATCGCCGAGACCCAGGGCACGGCGGTCAACTATCCACTGATCGGCGACGAAAACCTGGTGGTGGCCAAGCTCTACGACATGATCCACCCCAATGCCAGCGGCGGCGCGCGCACGGCGGTGGACAACGCCACGGTGCGTTCGGTGTTCATCGTCGGCCCGGACAAGAAGGTCAAGGCCATGCTGATCTACCCGATGAGCGCCGGGCGCAACTTCGATGAAGTGCTGCGCCTGCTCGATTCCCTGCAATTGAATGCCAAGCACACCGTTGCCACGCCAGTGAACTGGCGGCCGGGTGAAGACGTGATCATCCCGACGTCGGTGTCTGATGAAGACGCGAAGAAGAAATACCCGGATGGCTTCAAGACCTTGAAGCCGTATCTGCGGACTGTGGCTCAGCCGAAGTAGTCACCTGCAGTGATACCGCCATCGCGAGCAGGCTCGCTCCTACAGGGAACTTCAGTGAACACAAAATCTGTGTTCGACAGAAGCCCAATGTAGGAGCGAGCCTGCTCGCGAAGGGGCCAGCCCTGCTGCCCTCAACCTCTGGTCAAACCAGATACTTTTTAAACCACCCCAACGTCCGCTCCCACGCCAGCTTGGCCGCCGCTTCGTCGTAGCGCGGCGTGGAGTCGTTGTGGAAACCATGATTGCAGCCCGGATAAATGTAGGCCTCATAGGTCTTGCCCCCGGCCTTCAACGCTTTCTCATAGGCGGGCCAGCCTTCGTTGATCCGCGTATCCAGTTCGCCGTAGTGCAGCATCACCGGGGCCTTGATCCGGGGTACTTCCTCGGCCGTTGGCTGACGGCCATAAAACGACACGGCGGCCCCCAGTTCCGGATAGGCCACGGCGGCGGCGTTGGTCACGCCACCGCCGTAGCAGAACCCGGTGATGCCGACTTTTCCCGTAGCGGCAGGGTGTTTCATCATCCACTCGACGGCGGCGAAAAAGTCGTTCATGAGCTTTTCCGGGTTGACCGTGGCCTGAAGCTCGCGGCCCTTGTCGTCATTGCCGGGATAACCGCCGACCGAACTCAGGCCATCCGGGGCCAGGGCGATGAAACCGGCCTTGGCCAGACGCCGGGCCACGTCTTCGATATACGGGTTGAGCCCGCGGTTTTCGTGCACGACCACCACCGCCGGCACCTTGCCGCTGGCCTTGGCCGGACGCACCAGATATCCGCGAACCTGGCCGTGGCCCTTGGGTGACGGGTAGGTGATGTACTCGGCAACAATGTCCGGATCGGTGAACTCGACCTGCTCGGCCAGCGCATAGTCGGGGCTTAGCGCGGCGAGCAGGGCACCCGCGGTCAAACCACCGAAGGTAAACAACGCCGCGCGGTCAAGAAACTCCCGGCGGTTGATCTTGCCGTGGGCGTAGTAGTCGTATAACTCAAGTAGTTCCGGGGCGAAGTCTTTGGCAGTGAGTCGGGTCATCGGTGCGGTTCCTCTCGGCTGGTCTAACACGGACCCCTGTAGGAACGAGCCTGCTCGCGATAGCGCCATATCAGGCGAAACCTACGTTGAATGACACTACGCGATCGCGAGCAGGCTCGCTCCTACAGGGTGGAAATGGTGATGCCACAATTTCATTTCAGGCACTGCGCCCCGGCCTTGGCCACTTGCGCATCCTGTTCGGGTTTGACGCCCGACACCCCGACAGCACCAATCACCTGACCATCGAAGACAATCGGCACGCCACCCTCCAGCGAAGTCAGCAGCGGTGCTGACAGAAAAGCGTAACGCCCACCGTTGACCATTTCCTCATAGCTTTTCGATTCACGCCGCCCGAGGGCCGAGGTCCGGGCCTTTTCGGTGGCGATATACGCGCTGCTCGGCGCGCAGCCGTCGAGGCGTTCGAGGGCCAGCGGGTGGCCACCGTCATCGACCACCACTATGGTCACGGCCCATTGATTGGCCTGTGCTTGGGCGCGGGCGGCTTTGATGATCTGGCCGACTTCGGTCTGGCTCAGGACGGCTTTGCTGTTCATGGGCATCTCCAGGGTTCGGTTAAGGCAAGGCGGCTTCGACCAGTTCGATCCAGTGCCGCACCGGGGTTCGGCCCGCGCCGTCGAGGTGCGTCTGGCAGCCGATGTTGGCCGTGACAATCACCTCGGGATGGCCGCTTTCCAGGGCGTTGAGCTTGTTGTCGCGCAGTTGTCGCGACAGTTCGGGCTGGGTCAGCGAATAGGTGCCCGCCGAGCCGCAGCACAGGTGTCCGTCGGGGACGGAGGTCAAGTTGAAACCGAGTCCGGTCAGCAGCGCCTCCACGGCACCGCCGAGTTTCTGCCCGTGCTGCAAGGTGCAGGGGCAATGGAAGGCCAGGCGTTGCGAGGCGTGGATGCCGAGTTTTTCCAGCGGTTCGTCGCGTAACACCTCTACCAGGTCCCGGGCCAGCGCACTGACCTTTTTCGCCTTGTCGGCATAGGCCGGGTCACTGGCGAGCAGATGGCCGTAGTCCTTGATGAAGGCGCCGCAACCGCTGGCCGTCTGCACAATCGCCTCGGCGCCTTTTTCCAGGCTCGGCCACCACGCGTCGATGTTGCGCCGGGCACGATCGAGGCCCGCGGCCTGGGCGTCCAGGTGATAGTCCACGGCGCCGCAGCAACCGGCTTCGCGGCTCGCGATGACACTGATCCCCAACCGGTCCAGCACCCGCGCCGCCGCGGCATTGGTGTTGGGCGACAGGCTGGGCTGCACGCAACCTTCGAGCATCAGCACCTGACGCTCACGCAGGGTCGTGGGCCGCGGCTTGGCTGGGTAGACATTGCGCGGCAACTTGCTTTGCAGGGTGCCGGGCAGCAGCGCGCGGAACACCTGACCGCTATTGACCAGACTCTTGAACAGCTCTGGATGGGGCACGGTCTGCCGCAACCCCTCGCGCAACAGGCGCTGACCGAGCGGGCGCGGTACCGCCGCATCGACCACCGCCCGCCCGATGTCCAGCAGGTTGTGGTAATCGACCCCCGACGGGCAGGTGGTTTCGCAATTGCGGCACGACAGGCAGCGATCCAGGTGCTGCTGGGTCTTTTGCGTGACGTCGTTGCCTTCCAGCACTTGCTTGATCAGGTAGATACGACCCCGTGGTCCGTCCAGTTCATCGCCGAGCAATTGATAGGTCGGGCAGGTGGCATTGCAGAAGCCGCAGTGCACGCAGGTGCGCAGGATGCTTTCGGCTTCTGCGGCGCGGGGCAAATGGCTGGCGCGTTCACTCAAGGTCGTCTGCATGGTTCAAAGCTCCGCGTACAGGCGTCCGGGGTTGAAGATGCCCCGTGGATCGAGCTGTTGTTTCAGGTTGCGGTGATAACGCATCAGCGCCGGGGGCAGGGGATGGAAGGGGCTGTCGGTCAGGCCGTGACTGAAGCAGGTGGCATGGCCACCGACCTCGTCGACGACCTGGCGGATGAACGCCGCTTCGGCATCGGATTTCAGCCAGCGTTGGGCGCCGCCCCAGTCGATCAACTGGCCCCCCGGCAGCGACAGAAGCGGCGTGTTGTGTGGCAGTGACAGGCGCCAAAGCGGCTGGTCTTCATCGAAGAAACTCAAGCGCTGCTCGTTGAGATCGTCCCACCAGCAAGCCTCCAGCCGCTCGCCCCCGAGGCGCTCATGGGCCGCCGCCACCGAACCTTCACCGCCCTCCAGCCGCAGGTGCAGGCGTGAACCGTCGTGACAGGCCGCGCTGATCGGCAACGGCTGCTGGCCCCATTCCGCCAGGCGCAACAAGGCCCGTTCGGCGTCGATTTCCAGGCTGATGCTGAGGCACTGCCGGGGTTTTGGCAGCACTTTGAGGGAAACTTCGGTGATCAGCCCGAGGCTGCCATAACTGCCGGCCATCAGGCGCGACAGGTCGTAGCCGGCGACGTTTTTCATCACCTCGCCACCGAAGCGCAACAGCTTGCCCTGGCCGGTGATGACCCGCGTGCCAAGAATGAAGTCCCGCACCGAACCGACCCACGGGCGCCGTGGTCCGGACAGCCCGCAGGCGATCATGCCGCCGACGGTGGCGTCGTCGCCAAAGGACGGTGGCTCGCAGGGCAGCATCTGTTGCGCAGCGTCCAGTACCTGCGCCAGCTGCGACAACGGTGTGCCGCAACGGGCGGTGATCACAAGTTCAGTCGGGTCGTAACTGACGATGCCCCGGTGCGAGCGGGTATCGAGAATTTCCCCGGCCGTGGTACGCCCGAGGAAGCCCTTGCTGTTGGAACCCTGGATGCGCAATGGCGTGGCGTTTTCCAGCGCCTGATTGACCTGTTCCAGCAGTGACTGGCTGTCATCGAAATCTTCAGGGCCGCGCATCAGAAACGCTCCAGCTCAGGGAAGGGCAATTGACCGCCATGTATGTGCATGGCACCGAATTCGGCGCAGCGATGCAGGGTCGGAACGTTCTTGCCGGGGTTGAGCAGGCCGCTCGGGTCGAAGGCGGCCTTGATGGCATGGAACAGGGTCAGTTCATCGCTGTTGAACTGTGCGCACATCTGGTTGATCTTCTCGCGGCCCACGCCGTGTTCACCGGTGATGCTGCCGCCGACTTTCACGCACAACTCCAGAATCCTGCCACCAAGGGCTTCGGCTCGATCAAGCTCACCGGGTTGATTGGCATCGAACAGGATCAACGGATGCATGTTGCCGTCGCCGGCATGGAACACGTTGGCCACCCGCAGGCCGTATTCGGTCGAGAGCTCGGCGATGGCGCGCAGCACACCGGGCAGTTCGCGACGGGGAATGGTGCCGTCCATGCAGTAGTAGTCCGGCGAGAGGCGGCCCACCGCCGGGAAGGCATTCTTGCGCCCGGCCCAGAAACGCACGCGCTCGGCTTCGTCCCTGGCCTGGCGCACCTCGATGGCGCCGGCCTGTTGCAGCACCTGGCGCACCCGGTCGCAGTCATCGCAGACATCGGCTTCAACACCATCGAGTTCGCACAGCAGAATGGCCTGGGCATCCACCGGATAACCGGCGTGGATGAAGTCCTCGGCGGCGCGGATGGCCAGGTTGTCCATCATTTCCAGGCCACCGGGGATGATGCCGGCGGCAATGATGTCGCCGACGGCGCGCCCGGCTTTTTCCACGGAATCGAACGCCGCCAGCAGCACTTTGGCGGTCTGCGGCTTGGGCAGCAGCTTGACCGTGACCTCGGTGATCACCCCGAGCAGGCCTTCGGACCCGGTGAACAGCGCCAGCAGGTCGAAACCGGGGGCGTCGAGGGCGTTGGAGCCCAGGCTCAGGTGCTCGCCGTCGACGGTGAGGATGTCGACCTTGAGCACGTTGTGCACGGTCAGGCCGTACTTCAGGCAGTGCACGCCACCGGCATTTTCCGCGACGTTGCCGCCGATGGAGCAGGCGATTTGCGAGGATGGGTCCGGCGCGTAATACAGGCCGAAGGGTGCCGCCGCCTGGGAGATCGCCAGATTGCGTACGCCGGGCTGAACCCGTGCAGTGCGGGCGGCGGGATCGATGTGCAGGATGTTGTTGAAGCGCGCCATCACCAGCAGCACGCCTTTCTCCAGGGGCAACGCACCACCGGACAAACCGGTGCCCGCGCCTCGGGCCACGACGGGGACGTGCAGCTCATGGCAGACCTGAAGCACCCCCTGGACTTCGTCGATGTATCGGGGCAGCACCACCAGCATCGGCGTGGTGCGATAGGCCGACAGTCCGTCGCATTCGTAGGGCTTGAGTTCCTCCTGCTGATGCAGGATTTCCAGATTCGGCAAGCGGGTTTGCAGGGCCTGCAACAGCGCCTGTTTGTCGACGTCGGGCAGGGCGCCGTCAACGCGTTCATCGTAGAGAATGTTCATCGGTTCATGACTCCCGCTGGAGGCCACTGATGTACATCATTGGCCTGCAACGGCCGACTGTCCATGGGTTGTTTGTCAGCCTGAAGTGGGCACTCATTCAATAAGTTTGCGCAGAAAATGCCAACGCCCGGGTGAAGGAACCCGGGCGTTGCAAGCGTTGGGAGCAGGGTGCGCAGACTCAATGCCCGCCCACCACCATATGGCTGAACGGCGCGACGTAGGCCTGCAACGACACCAGCCCGCCGACCAGAATCGCCAGCACAATCGAGTGGAAGAACACGTAGCGCAGGATTTCCCCTTCATGGCCGTACCAGCGGGTGGCGGTGGAGGCGACCACGATCGACTGGGCATCGACCATCTTGCCCATGACCCCGCCGGAACTGTTGGCGGCGGCCATCAACACCGGGCTGATGCCCAACTGCTCGGACGTTACCCGTTGCAAGCCGCCGAACAGCACGTTGGACGCCGTGTCCGAGCCGGTCAACGCCACGCCAAGCCAGCCGAGCAGGGTGCCGAACATCGGATAGAAAATGCCCGTCGCGGCGAAGGCCAGGCCCATGGTCGCATCCAGGCCCGAGTAGCGTGTGAGGAAGCCCAGCGCGAGCATCGCCGCAATGGTGATCAGCGAATAACGCACCACCCACAGGGTGCGCAGGTATTGGCGAATCAGTTGCGGGATCGAGTAACCCATCAGCAAGCCGCCGACAATCGCCGCCAGCAGAATGCCGCTGCCGGTGGCGGTGAACCAGGTGAACTTGTACACCGCTTCTTCGGTTTTCGGTGCGGCCACCACGGGCGGGACTTTCTCGACCTGCAAGTGCAGGGTGGTGAAGGTCACGATCGGAGCAAACAGCGGGTTCGCCTCGCGCATCGGCTTGCCCTGCGGATCGAGCTTGGCGGCACTGGTTTGCGGGTCAATGGCAGGGCGGGTGTCGAAGGTGTTCTTGAAGCCCTGGGTGCCCCAGATGAACACGAAGACCGTGAGGATGATCCACGGCATCCACGCCCGCATCACTGCCGGTTTTGCCTCATTGGCAAAGGTCGCAGTAGGTACAGGCTTTTCGTCGTGCTCGACGTCGATCTTCGAGTTGTCGACCCGGCCGGACAGGGCGGCGGACGTGTGCACGGTGGCCGGTTTCCACACCTTGAGGAAGCCGGTCAGGCAGGCCATGGAAATCAGTGCAGCGATCACGTCCACCAGCATCGGCCCGTGATAGTTGGACACCAGGAACTGCGGCACGGCAAAACTGACCCCGGCCACCAGGATCGCCGGCCAGATTTCCAGCATCTTGCGCCAGCCGGCAAAGGCCCAGATCAGCCAGAACGGCACCAGCACCGAGAAGAAGGGCAACTGTCGGCCGACCATCATCGACAGCTCCATTTCATCCAGCCCGGTGACCTTGGCCAGGGTGATGATCGGCGTGCCGAGGGCGCCGAACGCCACGGGGGCAGTGTTGGCGATCAGCGCCAGCCCTGAAGCGGCGAGAGGCGAGAAGCCCAGTCCGATCAGAATCGCCCCGGTCACCGCCACCGGCGTACCGAAACCGGCCGCGCCTTCGAAAAACGCACCGAAGCAGAAGGCGATCAGCAGCAATTGCAGGCGCCGGTCATCGGTGATGCGCGCCAGGGAATCTTGCAGCACCTTGAACGAGCCGTTCTCGGTGGTCAGGCGGTGCAGGAAAATGATGTTCAACACAATCCAGCCAATCGGCAGCAGACCGTTGGCCGCACCGAACAGCGCCGCGGAACCGGCCATGTTCGCCGGCATGCCGAAGGCGAAGATCGCGATCAACAGGGCCGAGGTCAGGGCGAGCAACGCCGCCAGGTGCGCCTTGACATGGAAAAACGCGAGGGACGCCAGCATCACCACCACCGGTACGGCGGCCATGAGCGTTGAAAGCACCGGGTTACCGAACGGATCGTAGACTTGCTGCCAGACCATGTTCCACCTCTGCTTTTTATTGTTGGACGTGCAGACCCCTTGTGGGGGAGGTCGTTTTCAGTATAGGTGGCATTGCGCCGCTGTCAGGGCAGGCCCTCCGGTCCAGCGGGTCGGCGCAGTTCCGGGGGCTGAGCTAGCATGGCCAGTAGGGTTTGAATTCAGTCAGGGGAGGAATGCAGTCATGACCGAGCGCCACCTGGAGCACAAGGAAACGCTATCGAACGGATGCAGCATCAAAGTCAAAGCCGAGATATTGAAGGACGGTTCGTTGGGTATGTTCATCGGTGTCTATTGGCCGGACGGCACAGCCATCGATGAAAACCACGATCCACGGCCGCACATGCTGGACATGGAGGCGGCAATGGATTGGGGGATTGATATTGCCAAGGGGATTGGCAATAGCCAGCGAACGTTGTGAGCGGTTGCTGTCCGAACCCGGGCGACCGGCGGTCGCTGTCAGAACCCGAACGAACGGGCCGCGCCTTTTGCCAGTTCGACATCCAGCAGATGCTCGACCAGCACGTCATTCAAAAAACGGAACTGATCATTGAGCCCGACCACTTCGTTGCTGAAGTGATGATCGGCTGCCGGGATCAGCAACGCCTCGAACTTCTCGTCGAACAGCAGAGTCAACTCTTTACGTGACTCGAATTTCTGAGCGTAGAAATTGTTGCCGAACACCGGGAAGCCCACGGCGAGGGTGACGATGTGAATCATGATGTTTGCTCCTCGCTCAGGACGTACCAGGCAAACACACCCAATGTGAACGCCGTCAGGGCCAGGCAGGTCAGCAGATGGATCAGCATGAGGTTCCCCTCCGATTCGGGGTTTCGTGTTGGCTTGGGATCGATCCTACGCTGACGGCGTTCAAGCGGAAGGCAATCGCGGCGATGGTGAATATCGACGCAAGTGATGGTGGTTTTTTCGCTGTTGATGCGGGCCCTTTCGCGGGCTCCGGGAGACTGCCACCTATACTTAAACCGAAAGTTTCGTGTGTCAGGCATTTCGCCCGGTACCAACTGCAGGAAACCGCTATCTTGAACCTGCGTTCGCTGATCATTGCCGTGCTGGTGGTGTTGGCGGGGTGTGTCACGCCTGTGCGCGCACCGGTGGAAGTGGCACCGGTCACCGTTCCTGCCAGCACCTGGCAACAAGTGGACCGGGAGATCGTCACCGCGTCGCAGGCTGCCACCGAGCAGGCCAAAATCTACGCCCGCGGCGCCATGGATTACTGGCGCACACGGGTCTATGAATTGACCGAACAGAATTTCATTCCGTGGTTCAGCAGTTACTGGACCCAGGAATGGCTGTCGATGAAGGTCAGCTGGTACACCCTCAGCGCCAAGGGTGAGCAGGACGCCGTGGAAAAACGCCTGGCGGCGTACCTGCTCGAAGCCTATCAGGAGAAGGTCCTGGCCCCGGCGGCCGTGGAAGTCGATCCCGATGCGATTCTCAGCCTGGCAGCGGCGTTCTATGTCGACATCCTCAAGGAAGAGCTGCAGAAAATCTCCAACCGCCACGGCGTGCCGATGGCCCAACTCAACGGGCGCATCCAGAAAGTCCCGGCCATCGCCCTCGGGCCTCCGCCGACGAGGGACGCCTCGTTGTACCAAGTCGTGCACACCGAACCGCTGAACTCCTTGCCGGCCTTCGCCGCGCTGATCGACAAAGTCCATAAGGCCGGTGGCGACAAGGGGGTGGGCTCGACCGACACCGCGATGGCGCCGGTGGCCAGGCGCGCCAGCCGGCGGATGGAAGCCGAGATGGCCCCGCGCGGGGCCGCCAGCGCCGTGGCCGCAGCGACCGGGAAACTGGCCGGTGGCTTGATCACGCTAGGGGTGGCTGGCATTCGCGCATTCATCCAGGCCTTTGACCGGCCCGATAGCGAGGCGCTGATTCGCCGTAGCCTGGGCAATACCTTCGACAAGGCCTGGACCAAATTGGTGCAGAACCCGACCAGCGGCGTCATGGCCTGCACGCTTTACATGGCGGCGCAGATCGAAGGCAGCCTGGCGGAACGCACTGCACCGCCGGTCGGTTTGGGCGCCGGCACTGTCGATCGGACGCCAGCGCAACCGACTAACCTGCAGCACACCCCATGACCCAAGGAGAAACACTCATGTCTTATGTCGATGGTTTTATCGCTGCCGTACCCACCGCCAACCG
The DNA here is from genome assembly GCF_057837725.1 of Pseudomonas sp. GL_091. Lineage (NCBI taxonomy): Bacteria > Pseudomonadati > Pseudomonadota > Gammaproteobacteria > Pseudomonadales > Pseudomonadaceae > Pseudomonas > Pseudomonas sp. GL_091. The sequence goes on from NZ_CM174451.1 coordinate 2,649,851, forward strand.
TGAGCAATACATCAAGCACGCCAAAATCGCCGCCTCGGTCTTCAAGGAAAACGGTGCCTTGAGCGTGGTCGAATGCTGGGGCGAGGATGTCCCCGAAGGCAAGGTCACCTCGTTTCCGATGTCGGTGAAGCTCAAGGACGGCGAAACCGTTGCCTTTGGCTGGATCATCTGGCCGGACAAGGCCACCCGCAATGCCGGAATGGACAGGATGATGCAGGACCCGCGCATGAAGCCGGACGTCAATCCGATGCCCTTCGACGGCCAGCGCATGGTGTACGGCGGGTTCGAAGTACTCCTCCAGGCCTGACGCCGAACGCGGGATCACTCCGGCGTCGGGGTGATCCTGCAACTCTTGCGCTGGCGGATCTCGTCGTCTGTCGGTCGCTCGCGGATGAACTCGAAGCGCGGCTCGCCTTCGCTGTAATGCACCAGCCAGCCCCATTCCAGCTTGAGTTCATCCTGGCCGGGCTCGGGTGGGCTGGCCCACCATGGCTCTTTGCTGATGATCTGTCGCATGGCCCCCTCCGGTTTTTCGGGATGCTAGGGGGCGTTCTCAATTAGTTTTCCCGTCGCGTTGTCGCCTTAAAACGGGCCAGGCAAGGCGCAGGCCGCTGGGAATGGTTGTTCCCTTTCCAAGGCCTGCAACGCAGCCTGGCCCGCTTTAAGGCACAACCCGAAGGGCCGGGCCTGCTGTTGTGCAGGGCTGCGTTGCTCGAAGCTTATTTGGAATGACCAAACCACGCTTCTCGCGCCTTGCCCTGCACAACAGCAGACCCGGCGCGGCGGGAAAACTAATTGAGAACGCCCCCTGGAACTATAACGCGCCTGCCCCACGGCGCCACACATGCGCTGGCCGGAACGCGGGTGTTGAGTACACTCAGGCAGTCTTCCCCTGGAGGTGTCCGGCATGAACGACGAATCCCGCGATCCGTTCAAGCGTCTGTTCTTTGCGCTGAACTGCGCCCCGGCCCTGCGCCGGGAGATAGCGCAGTGGCGCAGTGCGTTGCAACTGCGCAACGGACGGCCGGTGCCGGCGGAAAACCTTCACCTGACGCTGAAGTTTTTGGGGGCGGTGGGCGTGGCGCAGATTGCCGAGATCTGCACTGCTGCGGCGTCGATCCGTACACCGGGCGAGGGCTTGACGGTGGTGCTGGACCGGCTGGACGTGTGGCGCAGGGCAGGGGCGTTGGTGCTCGCGCCGCAGCAGGCCTCCCCGGCATTGCTGCGCCTGGTGTATGCCTTGGAACAGGCGATGTTGCCCTTCGGGCTGGAGGAAGCACCAAGGGAATACCGTCCGCACCTGACCCTGGCACGGCAGTATCGGGCGCAGGTGCCGGAGTCCGCAACGGCACCGGAATTCTTCCTGCGTGCCGACCGGTTCACCCTGTTCGAATCCCACAAGGGCCGCTATCGGGCGCTGGCCGAATGGCCGCTGCATGATTTTGACCGCCGATAAAAAAGGCGCCCGAAGGCGCCAAAATTCACCTGAACCGAGGAAGCCAGGTGAGGCCGTTCTACTTGCAGGAGAGGCAGCGGTGGTAAGGCGCTGCGTGAACGGAAAAGGGTAAAACTGAAATTTGTGCTGGATGTCAGGGCCTCATCGCGAGCAGGCTCGCTCCCACAGGGGGTAGCGTCGTTCGCACATCACTGGTTCAACACGGACCAATGTGGGAGCGAGCCTGCTCGCGAAGGCATTTGCGAGTGAATTACTGGCCGAGTTTCACCTTGGTCCAGCCACGGGTCATGATCCTTTGGACGGCAATCGGCTGGTCCGGCACGGCATAGAGCGTGGCCATCACCGCTTCCGGCGGGTAGGAGCCCGGATCGTTGCGGATTGCCTCATCGACCAGTGGCGTGGCCGCCGCGTTGGCGTTGCTGTAGCCGATGTTGTTGGTGATGTCGGCAATCACGTCGGGGCGCATCAGGAAGTTCATGAACAGGTACGCGTTCTCGACGTTGGCGGCATCGCGGGGGATGGCGAGCATGTCGTAGAAACTGGCGGCGCCTTCTTTCGGGATGCTGTAGTCGATCTTCACCTTGTCCCCGGCTTCCTGGGCGCGGGCCTTGGCCTGCAGCACGTCGCCGGAGTAACCGACGGCCACGCAGATGTTGCCGTTGGCCAGGTCCGAGATGTATTTCGACGAATGGAAGTACGCCACGTTCGGGCGAATCTTCATGAACAGCGCCTCGGCTTCGGCGATGTGCTGTTTGTTCTGATCGTTCACCGGGTAGCCCAGGTAGTGCAGGGCGGTCGGGATCATTTCAGTCGGCGAGTCGAGGAAACTGATGCCGCAGGCTTTGAGCTTCTCGGCGTTTTCCGGTTTGAACAGCAGGTCCCAGGAGTTGGTCGGGGCATTGGCGCCGAGCACTTCCTTGACCTTCTGCGGGTTGAAGCCGATGCCGATCGAGCCCCACATGTACGGGATGGCGTGGGCGTTATCGGGATCGCTCGCGGAGGCGTTTTTCAACAGCACCGGGTTGAGGTTTTTCCAGTTCGACAGCTTCGACTTGTCCAGTTCCTGATAGACGCCGGCCTTGATCTGCTTGGCCAGGAAGCTGTTGGACGGCACGACGATGTCGTAGCCGGATTTGCCCGCCAGCAGGCGTGCCTCAAGGGTTTCGTTGCTGTCGAAGACATCGTAGGTCACCTGGATGCCAGTCTCGTCCTCGAACTTCTTGACGGTATCCGGGCCAATGTAATCCGACCAGTTATAGACGCGCAGAACCTTGTCATTGGCCTGGGCGCCAGTGGCGATTGCGCCCAATAAGGACAGTGTCAGCAGAGTCCTGCCAAACATTTTCATCGGTACAACTCCATTTCTTTTTTATTCAAAATCACATAGCAAACATTTGTGGCGAGAGCGCTCCTTTGTAGGAGCGAGCTTGCTCCGGGCGGCGTTCCGACGAAAAACATAAGGACGGCGCGTTATTTCAGACAGCCCACGTCATCGTTTACGTCCATCGTCGGATCGCCGCCCGGAGCAAGCTCGCTCCTACAGGGGGCGGCATTAGGCGGTGGCTCCCGCCATTTGCTTTTCAGGTTGCTGCCAGGATTCGCTGGCGGTCTGGTCCATGGCTTCCTGGATCGCGCGCTTGCGGGTGGCTTCGGCACGACGGCTGAAGTACCAGACCATGAAGGTCACGATCGACACGGCCAACAGGATCAGGCTGGCCACGGCGTTGATCTCGGGCTTGACCCCAAGGCGCACCGCCGAGAACACTTCCATCGGCAGGGTCGTGGAACCCGGGCCGGACACAAAGCTCGCCAACACCAGGTCATCCAGCGACAGGGCGAACGACATCATGCCGCCAGCCGCCAGTGATGGCGCGATCATCGGAATGGTGATCAGGAAAAACACCTTGAACGGTTTCGCACCCAGGTCCATGGCCGCTTCTTCGATGGACAGGTCCAGCTCGCGAAGGCGGGCGGAGACTACCACCGCAACATAAGCGGCACAAAACGTGGTGTGGGCGATCCAGATGGTGACGATGCCACGCTCCATCGGCCAGCCGATCAACTGCGCCATGGCCACGAACAGCAGCAACAGCGACAGACCGGTGATCACTTCAGGCATTACCAGCGGCGCGGTGACCAGGCCACCGAACAGCGTGCGACCCTTGAAGCGCGTAACGCGCGTCAGCACGAACGCGGCTAACGTCCCTAGTGCGACTGCCGCGATGGCGGTGTAGCAGGCGATTTCCAGCGAGCGCAACACCGAACCCATCAGCTGGCTGTTGTCGAGCAAACCGGCGTACCACTTGATCGACCAGCCGCCCCACACCGTCACCAGCTTGGAGGCGTTGAACGAGTAGATCACCAGGATCAGCATCGGCAGGTAGATAAACGACAGGCCGAAAATCAGCATGAACTTTGAAAATCCGAAGCGTTTCATCCCCGTGCCTCCATCTCTTTGGCCTGGCTGCGGTTGAACAGCAGAATCGGCACAATCAGGATCAACAGCATCACCACCGCCAGGGCAGACGCCACCGGCCAGTCGCGGTTGTTGAAGAACTCTTGCCACAACACACGGCCGATCATCAGGGTTTCCGGGCCGCCCAGCAGTTCCGGAATCACGAACTCACCGACCACCGGAATGAACACCAGCATGCAGCCTGCGATGATGCCGTTCTTGGCCAAAGGCACAGTGATTTTCCAGAAGCTGTTGAAGGTACTCGAACCCAGGTCCGATGCGGCCTCCAGCAGGCTTTGGTCATGCTTGACCAGGTTGGCGTACAGCGGCAGCACCATGAACGGCAGATACGCATACACCACGCCGATGTAGACGGCGATGTTGGTGTTGAGGATCTCGATCGGCTGCGACGTCAGCCCGGTCCACATCAGGAACGCGTTGAGCAGGCCGTTGTTGCTGAGGATGCCCATCCACGCGTAAACGCGGATCAGGATCGCGGTCCAGGTCGGCATCATGATCAGCAGCATCAGGACGTTCTGCGCTTCTTTGCTGGCCTTGGTGATCGCGTAGGCCATCGGGAAACCGGTCACCAGGCACATCACGGTGCTGAAAAACGCCACCTTCAACGAACCCAGGTAGGCGGACAGGTACAGCTCATCCTGGCCCAGCAGGGAGTAGTTGCCGATGTTGAGCATCAGCTGGAATTTCTGCTCGGCGAAGGTGTAGATCTCCGAGTAGGGCGGAATGGCCAGGGCCGCTTCCGAGAAACTGATCTTCATCACCAAAAAGAACGGCAGCATGAAGAACAGGAACAGCCAGATGAACGGAATCCCGATGACGAACTTGCGCCCGCTGGGGACCCACCTCAGGAATTGCTGATTGAAGGTTTTCATGCGCGCAGTACCACGCCGCTGTCGTCTTCCCACCACACGTAGACCTGATCGTCCCAGGTCGGACGCGCACCACGGCGTTCGGCGTTGGCCATGAACGACTGGACGATCTTGCCCCCAGGCAGCTCGACGTAGAACACCGAGTGGCCACCGAGGTAGGCGATGTCATGCACCTTGCCGGCGGACCAGTTGTAGCGGTTCTCCGGCTTGACGGTGCTGACCAGCAGTTTTTCCGGGCGGATCGCGTAGGTGATCGACTTGTCCTGCACCGAAGTGCTGACGCCGTGACCGACGTAGATCTTCTGCGCAAGATCCGGGCTGTGGATGATCGCGTGACCTTCCAGGTCCTCGACCACGGTGCCGTCGAAGGCGTTCACGTTGCCGATGAATTCACAGACCATGCGGCTGACCGGTGCTTCATAGATGTCCACCGGGCTGCCGATCTGGGCGATCCAGCCCAGGTGCATGATCGCGATGCGCTGGGCCATGGTCATGGCCTCTTCCTGGTCGTGGGTCACCATCACGCAGGTCACGCCGACGCGCTCGATGATCTCGACAAGTTCAAGCTGCATTTGCGAGCGCAGCTTTTTATCCAGTGCGCCCATCGGTTCGTCGAGCAACAGCAGCTTCGGACGCTTGGCCAGGGAACGGGCCAGGGCCACGCGCTGACGCTGGCCGCCGGACAGTTGGTGCGGCTTGCGCTTGGCGTACTGGGTCATGTGCACCAGGCGCAGCATCTCCTGCACCCGGGCTTCGATTTCGGCCGCTGGCAAACGGTCCTGCTTGAGGCCGAAGGCGATGTTCTGCGCCACCGTCATGTGCGGGAACAGTGCGTAGGACTGGAACATCATGTTGATCGGTCGTTCGTACGGCGGCATGTCGGTGATGTCGACGCCGTCGAGCAGAATCCGGCCTTCGGTCGGGCGCTCGAAACCGGCGAGCATGCGCAGCAGGGTCGATTTGCCGGAACCGGAACCACCAAGCAGGGCAAAGATTTCACCCTGGTGGATTTCCAGGGACACATCGTCCACGGCGGTGGTTTCGTCGAACTTCTTGGTGACGCGATCGATTTTCACCAACACCTTTTTCGGTGCCTGGTGACCCTCAAGAGCCTTCCTGTAGATGCTGGAGGCGTTTGCCATGTGAAACTCCCAACAGGTTTCAGTCGCCAGGCCAACACGGCCCGGCTTAATAGTGGATTGCAAACCCGTATCGGCGGGTTTATTCGGCGTCGCCATCCTGGCTGCCTGGTCGTACTTGTTGTTATCGCAGTGTGTTGTTTTCGCGAGCGGGGCACGCAAAAGCGCCTGCCCGCTCGCGTTGGGCAGTCAATCGTTGAATGTGGGTATCAGTTCGTCAGCTCGAGTGACGTAGCGCCGCCCGTTGCCGGCAGGCTTCGCCGAACGCCTGGAAAATACTCAAATAAGGAGGGTTGTTCAGCACTCGCCATTCCGGGTGCCATTGCACGCCGAGGGCGAAGGCCTGGCTGTGTTCGACCGAGATCGCCTCGATCAGGCCATCGGGCGCGACGGCTTCGGCGCGCAGGCCGGGCGCGAGGCGGTCGATGCCCTGGCTGTGAATCGAGTTGACCTGGAACACCGCAGGCAGGTTCAGCGCTTCGAACACACCACCGGGCTGCACATTCACCCCGTGAGCGGGAGCGTATTGCACGGCCAGGTCCGGATGGTCGGCCTCGCGATGGTCGAGGAAACCAGGCAGTTCATGGACCTTCTGATGCAGGCTGCCACCGAACGCCACGTTCATCTCCTGGAAGCCACGGCAGATGCCGAGCACCGGAACGCCCGCTGCAATAGCGGCGCGGATCAGGGGAAGGGTGGTGGCATCCCGCGCCGGATCATGATCCGTGCCGGGGGCGCTGTCGGGGCCTTGATAGTGGAAGGGTTCCACGTTCGAAGGTGAGCCGGTCAGCAACAGACCGTCGAGCTGCGGCAGCAGGTCCTCGATTTCGGTCAGGTCGCCTAAGGAAGGAATAACGACAGGCAGCCCCAGCGCGGCAACGCTGACAGCACGCAAGTACTTGTCACCGCTGATGTGGTAGGGGTGCAGGCCAATCTGTTTGACGCACGCAGTAACGCCGATCAATGGCTTGAATGCCATTTTTATCACCTCGAAGTTTCACACTTGAACGAGCTTTTCTGGAGCTTAGCCTTGTTGATTTTAATTAACAACTCTCATGTAAAAAATTCTAAACGCCGCACGTCCGATCTTCAGGATTTACGCGTGTTTGAGGGCGTATATGGCACTCTGGTCCTTCTGAAAGGCCAGAAAATAAAGGTTGAAAGGCCAGGTGTTCGCTATTGACTTCACTTTGCCTTTCGGATTGACTGGGCTCGTGAAAGGGCGGTGAACATAATAATTAACAGTAAAAAATAGGTGCATCATGTCGGTCCCTCTGCGTACCGTTCAACTCAACGAAGCAAACGCATTCCTTAAGAAATATCCTGAGGTTTTGTACGTCGACCTTCTGATTGCGGATATGAACGGTGTGGTGCGCGGTAAGCGCATCGAACGCACCAGTCTTCATAAGGTTTACGAGAAAGGCATTAACCTGCCGGCCTCTCTGTTTGCTCTGGACATCAATGGTTCCACGGTGGAAAGCACCGGCCTGGGTCTGGACATCGGCGATGCCGACCGGATCTGCTACCCGATCCCCGGAACCCTCAGCATCGAGCCTTGGCAGAAGCGCCCGACCGCGCAACTGTTGATGACCATGCACGAAATCGAAGGCGAACCATTCTTCGCCGACCCGCGTGAAGTGCTGGCCAATATCGTGCGCAAGTTCGACGACATGGGCCTGACCATCTGCGCCGCGTTCGAACTGGAGTTCTACCTGATCGACCAGGACAACGTGAACGGTCGTCCGCAATCGCCACGTTCGCCGGTGTCCGGCAAGCGTCCGATGTCGACCCAGGTGTACCTGATCGACGACCTCGACGAATACGTCGACTGCCTGCAAGACATCCTCGAAGGCGCGAAAGAGCAGGGTATCCCGGCTGACGCCATCGTCAAGGAAAGCGCCCCGGCGCAATTCGAAGTCAACCTGCATCACGTGGCTGACCCGATCAAGGCGTGCGACTACGCCGTCCTGCTCAAGCGTCTGGTGAAGAACATCGCCTACGACCACGAGATGGACACCACCTTCATGGCCAAGCCGTATCCGGGCCAGGCAGGTAACGGTCTGCACGTGCACATTTCGATTCTCGACAAAGAAGGCAACAACATCTTTGCCAGCGAGGATCCCGAGCAGAACGCCGCGCTGCGTCACGCGATCGGCGGTGTGCTCGAGACCCTGCCGGCGCAGATGGCGTTCCTCTGCCCGAACGTCAACTCGTACCGTCGTTTCGGCGCGCAGTTCTATGTACCGAACTCGCCGAGCTGGGGCATCGACAACCGCACCGTGGCCGTGCGTGTACCGACCGGTTCGCCGGATTCGGTGCGCATCGAGCATCGTGTAGCCGGCGCCGACGCCAACCCGTACCTGCTGATGGCATCGGTGTTGGCCGGTATTCACCACGGCTTGACCAACCAGATCGAACCGGGCGCCCCGGTGGAAGGCAACAGCTACGAGCAGAACGAGCAGAGCCTGCCGAACAACCTGCGTGACGCACTGCGCGAGCTGGACGACAGCGAAGTCATGGCGCGCTACATCGACCCGATGTACATCGACGTGTTCGTGGCGTGCAAGGAAAGCGAGCTGGCCGAGTTCGAGAACTCCATCTCCGACCTTGAGTACAACTGGTACTTGCATACCGTCTGATTGGGCTGACACCTAACCTGTGGCGAGGGAGCTTGCTCCCGCTGGGTCGCGCAGCGGCCCCAAAAAAGGGACTGCTGCGCAGTCCAGCGGGAGCAAGCTCCCTCGCCACAAGTTACTCACTAAAAGCTCCGTCTGATTTACACGATCACCTATTCCACTGCGTCGAGTCACAACCATGACAAATACTCGCAGCGATTGGGAGCAGCGCTTCCAGTCCCTAACCATCGAAGGTCGCGCATTCATTGACGGCCAGTACTGCGCAGCCGCCAGCGGTGCGACGTTCGAATGCATCAGCCCCGTGGACGGTCGTTTCCTGGCGAACGTCGCCAGCACCGACGAAGCCGACGCCAATGCAGCGGTCGCCGTGGCGCGCCGTACCTTCGAATCCGGCGTTTGGGCCAACCTGGCCCCGGCCGAGCGCAAGCGTATCCTGATCCGCTTCGCCGACCTGATCCTGGCGAACCAGGAAGAACTGGCCCTGCTCGAAACCCTCGACATGGGCAAGCCGATCAGCGACTCCATGAGCATCGACATTCCGGCGACCGCCAACGCGATCCGCTGGACCGCCGAAGCCATCGACAAGATCTACGACGAAGTCGCCGCCACACCCCACGATCAGCTTGGTCTGGTGACGCGCGAAGCGGTCGGCGTTGTCGCCGCCATCGTGCCGTGGAACTTCCCGCTGATCATGGCCAGCTGGAAATTCGCCCCGGCCCTGGCGATGGGCAACTCGTTCATCCTCAAGCCTTCGGAAAAATCCCCGCTGACCGCGATCCGCATCGCGCAGCTGGCGCTGGATGCCGGTATCCCGAAAGGCGTGTTCAACGTCCTCCCGGGCTACGGCCACACCGTTGGCAAGGCGCTGGCGTTGCACATGGACGTCGACGTGCTGGCCTTCACCGGCTCCACGGCGATTGCCAAGCAACTGATGATCTACGCCGGGCAGAGCAACATGAAGCGCGTTTGGGCCGAAGCCGGTGGCAAGAGCCCGAACGTGGTGTTCGCCGACGCGCCGGATCTGCGCGCGGCAGCACAGGCGGCGGCCAGTGGCATCGCCTTCAACCAGGGCGAAGTCTGCACCGCCGGTTCGCGTCTGCTGGTGGAGCGTTCGATTCGCGAGCAGTTCATTCCATTGTTGGTGCAAGCCCTGCAAGCCTGGAAACCAGGCCACGCCCTCGATCCTGCAACCACCGTCGGCGCAGTCGTCGACCAGCGTCAATTGGACAACGTGCTGCGCTACATCGGCATCGGCAAAGAGCAGGGCGCCCAACTGATCGCGGGCGGCAGCCGCACCCTCGAAGACACCGGTGGCCAGTACGTGGAACCGACGATTTTCGACGGCGTGACCAACGCCATGACCATCGCCCAGGAAGAAATCTTCGGCCCGGTGCTGTCGGTCATCACCTTCGACACCTTCGATGAAGCCCTGGCGATTGCCAACGACAGCATCTTCGGCCTGGCCGCCGGCGTATGGACCAGCAACCTGAGCAAGGCCCACACCTTCGCCCGTGGCCTGCGTGCCGGCAGCGTCTGGGTCAACCAGTACGACGGCGGCGACATGACCGCGCCGTTCGGCGGGTTCAAGCAGTCGGGTAACGGTCGGGACAAATCGCTGCATGCGTTCGACAAGTACACCGAACTCAAGGCGACCTGGATCAAGCTCTAACACCTTTAAAGCGACGGCCGCCGACACGCTGTCGGCGACCCTCGGAGAAATGTATGAAACAAGACTCTTTTAACCAACAGCATGTAAACAGCTACTACGCCGCCACCCGCAACTTCACCGGCGATTTCCCGGTGCTGGAAGGGGCGGTGGACTGCGACGTCTGCGTGATCGGCGCCGGCTACACCGGCCTGTCCTCGGCCCTGTTCCTCGCCGAAGCGGGCTACAGCGTGACCGTGCTCGAAGCGGCCAAAGTCGGCTTCGGCGCCAGCGGTCGCAACGGCGGCCAACTGGTCAACTCCTATAGCCGCGACGTCGATGTCATCGAAGAGCGCTACGGCGACAAGACCGCCGAAATCCTCGGCAGCATGATTTTCGAAGGCGCCGACATCATTCGTCAGCGCATACAGCACTACGACATCCAGTGCGATTACCGCCCCGGCGGCATCTTCGCGGCGATGAACAAGAAACAACTCAATGGCCTGGCCGAGCAGAAGAAGAGCTGGGAACGCTACGGCAACAAGAACCTGAAAATGCTCGACGCGGCCGACATCAAACGCGAAGTGGGTTCCGATGCCTACGTCGGCGGCCTGCTGGACATGCAGGGCGGCCACATTCACCCGCTGAACCTGGCACTCGGCGAGGCTTCGGCCATCATCGGCCTGGGCGGCAAGATCTACGAGCAATCGGCGGCGGTGGAAATCACCTACGGCGAACCGATCACCGTGCGCACTGCAAAAGGCGTGGTGAAGGCCAAGTACCTGCTGATCGCCGGTAATGCCTACCTGCCGCAGGGTCTGGACAACCGCGTGACCAGCAAGAGCATGCCGTGCGGTTCGCAGATCGTCGTCACCGAGCCGTTGTCGGAGAAGCAGGCCCGCAGCCTGATCAAGAACAACTACTGCGTCGAAGACTGCAACTACCTGCTCGACTACTACCGCCTGACCGCCGACAACCGCCTGCTGTACGGCGGTGGCGTGGTCTACGGTGCACGCGAGCCGGACGACATCGAACAACTGATCCGCCCGAAGATCCTCAAGACCTTCCCGCAATTGAAGGACGTGAAGATCGATTACCGCTGGACCGGCAACTTCCTGCTGACCATGTCGCGCATGCCGCAATTCGGCCGTATCGAGAAAAACGCCTACTACATGCAGGGCTACAGTGGCCACGGCGTTACCTGTTCACACCTGGCCGGCAAACTGATCTCGGAAATGATCCGTGGCGACGCCGAGCGCTTCGACGCGTTTGCCTCGCTGCCGCACATGCCAATGATCGGCGGGCGCACCTTCTCGGCCCCATTGACCGCCCTCGGCGCCGTGTACTACTCGCTGCGCGACCGTTTCGGCATCTAAGCTTTACCTCGCCGGCGGCATCTCCCCAAAGGGTACCGCCGGCTTTTTAACACCTGAACCACCACTGTCCCCTGTAGGAGCGAGCCTGCTCGCGAAGAGGCCATATCAGCCAAAATCGATGTCGCCTGACACACCGCTTTCGCGAGCAGGCTCGCTCCCACAGGTCGTTTTTTCCAGCCGTTTATCGAACCTGCTGAGCATTACGAACAAACGTGATTTAATAGCCGCCTTTCACGTTTCCGGGACCGGAAAACGGCGTGATCCGCGCCTGTACTCCACCCCTCCATTATCCCCGTAGGAGCGAGCTTGCTCGCGATAGCGCCGATTCAATCAACATCAATGTTGCGGCTAAAATCGCAATCGCGAGCAAGCTCGCTCCTACGGGTTGGCACATAAGGCTGTCATGGACACGGGCTCACGACTCAAATTAGTACGCGAAAGCTACAAAATGTCCCAGCGCGAGCTGGCCCGGCGTAGCGGCGTCACCAATGCAACCATCTCCCTGATCGAACAGAATCGGGTCAGTCCTTCCGTCAGCTCCCTGAAGAAATTGCTGGAGGGCATCCCCATGTCCCTGGCCGACTTCTTCACCTTCGATCAGCCACCGCGCGAACACCAATACGTCTTCCGCGCCAACGAACAGCCCGACCTCGGCCGCCACGGCCTGCGCCTGCTGCTGATCGGTGCCTCCGTGCCAAGCCGGCAGATGCGCTTGCTGCGCGAGCAATACGCGCCGGGCGCCAGTTCTGGTGAAGAGCCGATCGTGCATTCCGAAGGCGAGGAGTGTGGGTTGGTGACTCGGGGTACCGTGGAATTGACCGTGGATGGCCAGGTGAGTGTGCTGAACGCCGGGGATGGCTACTACTTCCCGACGACCTTGCCGCACCGGTTTCGCAATATCGGGGCGGATGAGGCGGAGATTATCAGCGCGAATACGCCGGCGAACTTCTAAAGGAAAAAGGGAAGTTGAATATGCCAGAAACGACAAGGCCCTGAATGATCAGGGCCTTTTTCTATACAATTGCTCAGTCACAACGCGAGGCTACCCTAATCAGCTCCTCCATCAACCATTATTAGGTCGGTTCTGCTCAGCAAAATAGCGAACAAGCTCTAGCGCACTTGGACACTGTGGGTGCAAGGCTGCTTGGCGAATGCTGAAACCAAAGTGTTTCGTCATCTTCTTTGCAAATGCAGTTTTGTTGCCCGGCCCACGTTTGCCCAATGAATTGGATATTTCTTTTAAACGATCCCATGGTTTGTTCTGCGTCTGCTCGGGCTGTTGCTCATTGAAGTCGTCAATTCCGAGCCATTTGTTCATGGCAACTGAATCAGCTAGGAACCACCCCTCTAATGCTTTTACAGCGACGAAAATGCTATTTATTCGTGCGTTTTCGATGCGTTCTCTGACAAAGTCAACAGAGACTTCGTCCTCAAGATCAGTCAACACAACGATGATGTCTACCGCTTGCTGATCTAGACGTCCCAGATAGGCATCGATATTTTGCGGCAATAGGTTACCGCCACCTTTGGCATTGACTACGGGATTGACCAACTCAAAATCGTTTTCCTGCAAAAAAGCTTTGAAGTCGGAAGATTCGATAACGATTTTTTCGCTATCACCCTCAACAATGAATCCAACTTTTACCATGGCAGACCCCCATCAAAAAGATTGGTCAGCCACGCTGTATCCAGCGGTATTTCCTTTTTATTTACTGCCGATTCTAAAGCACACTTGACCTTGGTTTTGCCATCCTCTTTATTTACCAACCAAAGTTCTTCAAGGTCGAGGTTACGTACGACAGATTCGCTATGGGTAGTTATGAAAATGGGGTGCTCTACCGAAGCATTTTCACGCATCAGCTGTACCAGTTCGCCGATCGCCTTCGGATGAATGCCGCGCTCAGGCTCCTCTATGATTGTCATGCCTGATTTCCCTGCCCGACTGAACACCGCAGTCATAATGCAGAGCGCATAAATTGTCCCATCGGAAATCAAACGTGCTGGGAAACGAGCTTTTGTTCCTTCTTCCTTGAACGTGATCACCGTAGAGCCATCTAGCCTCTGTTTTTCGGTGGACACGCTTTCCATGCCAGGTACGATCAGTTCTATCCATTCCAGAACCTGATCACGAAAGCGCTCATTTCTCTCCAAAATTGACAACATCGTTGCCACGTTCCTGCCATGACTATCTAGCGTCGTAGCGTCTGCTGTTGAGCTGTCAGGCTCCTTAGCTTCTAGCGGGTCGATTCGAAATACTTGGATATTGGTAAGCATTCGATACAGTGGCGAATGGCTGAGTAGCATTAGCGCGGTCATGTCTTGCGCATACTCAGGTAGGAGCTGCAAGCCATGCGTATCACTTAAGGTAATCCGTGTCTCATCACTGCTCTTGCGATCTATGATCTGATTGCCATTGATTTTTAGACTTTCAAGTACCTGAGGTACCCGATCTATTCCGGATATTTTCAGGTTGTAGTCGAATACTTCTCCATTGAGATTGATTCTGATGGCAAACGAGATTGTCGTGCGGCTTTCCTTTCGGTGCTTGAAGCAGTGAATCTGCTGGAACCCTCCAAAGTCGCGGATCGCTTGTGCAGCCCCACGTTTTACTACTGCTCCCAGAAAAGCGAGCGCATCAGTGATATTGCTTTTACCTGCACCATTGGAGCCGGCTAGAGCTGTAAAGGCTGGCACATCCCTCAGGATAACGTTTGCCGCGCTCTTGAAGCCTTTGATCTCGAGGTATTCAATTTTCATCGCCAATCCTCAGCTTTCCTCAGTCACTGTATCCCCGCCCAGAAAACTTTGAGGTCAGGTGCATGAAATCAGTTTTCATAACGTGTTCCGCTCAATGGACCCTGATTCTATAGACAAATTGGAAGCTCCGCTCCTAACCGAAATCGGCCAGCCACGATTAACTTTTCGGGATCCCGGGTCGAAGTGTGTTTTATTTTAATTTTCGAGCTTAGGTCTCTTCAGTAAATCTATCGGTAGCCGCTTCGAAAATACGAGCCTGAGTAGGAAAAAACCGCCGAAGCGGTTTTCATGGTTGAGAGTCCTTACTACCCTTTGGACACCTCAAACCCCCGCTGCTCAATCACCCCAAACACATCCCGCACATCCTGCAGCAGAATCCGCGAAATGTTGGTGACGGTGTTGATGTCGTTTTCGGCGTAGTCGGGGAGGCTGGTGCAGGCCATGAGGTTGAGGTATTGGAGGACGGCGTTGAGGCGTTCGGCGGCGCAGTTGTGGAGTTCGCGCAGCGGGGCGTCGCTGTCGATGATGAGGACGGGGTAGCTGGTGGCGATTTGTCTCATGGGGGTGAAGCGGCGATGCGGATTATTAGCAGTCATAGGTAAAACTTCCTCGTATCTGTAAGAAGAGCTACTCGTACCTATAGGGCTGCGAAACCCTGTCACCAATTCAAGTCAGCGACGGGCGAACATTAGGCATCGATTACCAGTGCTGCAACCGGCCTGTAGGACGCCAGATGCTCTCTGTGGCGAGGGAGCTTGCTCCCGTTCGGCGGCTCTGCCGCCGTAGAACCGGGCCTTGCGGTGTGTCTGAGGAAATGGGTCGCAAGGGAGAGGGGCCGTTTCGCAGCCCAGCGGGACGGTGCGGCGATCCGACAAGCATCCTCGCCACAAAGGAACAAGTCCTACAAATTTTTCAGACGTCAAGATTGAACGTTCGTCGGATGGCGGGTTGCTACCATCGCAATTGCCTGCCGATATCAACACGGCTGCTACGCTTGGTCGTTGCAGTGCCCGAGCCCCATTCCTGCTCACGCTGCAAGGGTTATCACGGAGTGCGACATCCATTCCTGTCGGCAACCTGCACGGAGGCAGGCGATGGTGATCAAAAGCATGGCCGATTCGACTGCGGCGGGGGTTCCCGAGCCGCTCGATCGGGAAGAAATCGAGCGGGTGCTGGCGCTGTTGCTGGTCAGCCCGTTGTTTGCCAAGTCCAGGCGCATGGGCAGTCTGTTGCGCTTTCTGGTCGAGTACGACCTTCAGGCTTGCAAAACGCCGCTGACCGAACACGCCATCGGCATAGCGGTGTTTCGTCGTGACCCGGCAGTGTATTGCACGGGCGACGATCCGGTGGTGCGAGTGCAGGTGGGGCGCTTGCGGCGCAAGCTCGCAGCGCATTACGCCGGCAACGGCCAGCAGGACCCGGTGCGTTTGTGCATTCCACCCGGGTGTTATCGCTTGACCTATCAGCGGCTGCGGCCCAAGGGCGTCGGCACTCGCCATCCTGTGGTCCAGATCCAGCCGTTTACCTGCCTCACCCGCGATGGCAATGACTTTACCCGGGGCTTGTGCGAGGAGTTGAGCTGCCGACTGTTCGAGTCGTTCGAGCAGGCGCAGACCGGGACCAATCATGTGTTGATGCGGGTGGCACGCAACAGCGCGCCGGTACCGGACTTCAAGCGTGGCGGGCGTTACAGCTATTGCCTGGAGGGCAGCGTGCGGGTCGAGCCTTCGCGGGTGAGAGCGTCATTGCGCCTGGTGGATGTGGCGCAGGGGCGGATTCGCTGGTCGGCGCAGTTCGATCGTGATCGACCCTATGGCATCGCCACCCAGGAGGACCTCGCGCAGTCGATCTGTCGCTCGCTGACGGGCTACTTCGCCACGGCGGGCAAAGATGAGTGAAAGGGCAACCGCAAGGTTGCCCCGGCATGACGGTTACACGGTTTTCCACTGACCGCCTTCGTAAAGGCGATCTGCGGTGTTATCGAACGTCAGGTCGATTTCGATCGCCTTGGAGCGTGAGGTACTGAACATGGTGCTGGTCTGTACGTTCTGTTCGAACCACACGAGGATGGTTTCCACCGGCGTCAGCACGGTATTGCCGGTGACGACCTGGTTTACGGCCACGTAGATTGGCGTACTGACCTGATTGCCATTGATGCCGGTGGACAACTGGTTGACCCCCGGATGAATCGGCGCGTAGTCGTTCACGAAAGTCAGGGAAATGTCCGGGCCACCGGTTACCGCCGGGCTCAGCAGGCCGCTTTCATCAAGTGTCGAGGTTTGCCCCAGGCCAATGTTGACGACGTTGGTCGAGACTTTGACTTGCACGTTGTCCTTGAACACGTTGGAGGCGAACAGCTGATACTGCGGCGTCCAGCTGAACTCGTTGTTGCTCAGGTAAGCGTCATAGGACTGCCAGACCACGTTGTAGTCGGCGTCACCCACCTTCTTGGCAAAGCACAGCTTGTAGCCGGACTTCTTCAGCAGCGTCAGGTCGCCGGCGGCGATTTCGATGGTGACGGTTTTTTGCGAAGCCGCCAGGGCCGACCTCAGTACCCGGCCGTAATCTGACGCCTTCAGTTGCGTTGCACCCATGATCGACTTGACGGCTTCTTGCACATCATTGTGAAGCTGCTGGCTCTGTTGGCTGACAGCGATTGATTTGCTCATGGTTTCCCTCTTCCTTGGTGGTGTGTTGGGCAAACAGTGGGCTGCTGGCGCTTGGCGCTGCAGTCCATTGACGGCTTCACTCTAGGGTCGAGGGGCAGGGCGGCTAAGTGTCTTGGTGTTACAAGCGGGTATCGGGGTTGTATCAGGGGCTGAGTCAGCGGGGCAGCCAATCGGCCGCCCCGCCTTGATCTCAGGCGGCCCGGGCATCGGCCCAGACGAAGTTCCAGCTGGTGCGTTTGCCCTTGGCGATCTCGATCAGCTTGTTCTCGTACACCGTGTGATTGACCACGCCGGTGTAGGTCAGGGTGCGGGCGGCATTGGTCCCGGTGACCTCGCCCGGCTTGCCGCCCGACTCGACCATGGCTTTTTTCATGTCGACATCCGACGGGGCGCTGCTCTGGTTTTTTTCCACTTTGACGAAACTCATGACTCACCTCTTCCGTGATGGGGGGATGGGTGCCAACGCGGGCCGACAAGTCGACGACCCTGTTCCACACCGACGGCCATACTCTATTGGCCAGTTCGGCGGCGCAGAAGTGACAACTGCGGCGCTGAGGTAACAATCGGGAAACAGCGCCACGCATTGAAGTATCTGCGACGTATCAAGCGTGGATTCACATCGAAGAAGTGATGAGTGCAGTGGCGGCCACGCTGGTACTGGCCAGCGGGGTCTGGTGGAGCGTTTCGAGTGGGAATGGTGAGGACCGGCCGGGTCTCAAGGGCCGCTTCGCAGCCCGGCGGGAGCAAGCTCCCTAAGCCCCATCCTTCGGCAAACGCCTGCAAGGCTTCGATCGGATGAGCGTAGACGGTTTGGCGGTTGGTGACTCGATGGAACCAACACCGTCAATAGCGTCTAAATTTCAGAGAATCTTCCCCACCACGAAGGAACGACTCATGTACAAGTCTCGATCATTGATTGCAGCAATCACCTGTTTGACCCTGATCAGCGGCTCGGTGACGGCGCTGGCCGATCCCGGTAACGGCCAGGGCAACGGGAAGGTCAACCATGGCAACCAGGGCGGTCATGGCAACAAGAACAAAAACTCCGGTGGCGGGGACTGGAGCAATGGCCCGAGCATCAACCGTGGCAGCGTGCTCGAGATCATTGGCGTGAATACGGGCTACTGGAGCCCCGGGCCTGATTTGCCACCGGGTATCCAAAAGAACCTTGCCCGAGGCAAGCCGCTTCCACCCGGTATCGCCAAAAAACTCGATGGCCGACTGGTTGGCAGGCTGCCCCACTATGATGGCTACGAATGGCAGCAAGTCGGCACGGATCTGATCCTGGTTGCGCTGGCCACCGGGCTTGTCTATGAAATTCTCGACGGTGCGTTTGATTGACGTGTGAATGGCAGCCTTCCAGCCGTTTGTCGTGGTGCGTGAACTGTCTGAGGGATATCGCGTCATACGTCACGCGATATCAACCTCCTACGGAAGCAATCATGCTTTTTAAAAACAAGAGTCTCGTTGCTGTAATGTCATGCGCCATGATGCTTGCAGC
The DNA here is from genome assembly GCF_057837725.1 of Pseudomonas sp. GL_091. NCBI lineage: Bacteria > Pseudomonadati > Pseudomonadota > Gammaproteobacteria > Pseudomonadales > Pseudomonadaceae > Pseudomonas > Pseudomonas sp. GL_091. The sequence continues at coordinate 2,668,375 of NZ_CM174451.1, forward strand.
CGCCCCGTTACTCCCTGATGGCCTGTCGATCATGGGTTCCGCATACGCGAAAGACGGCGGTGGCGGCGGCGGTGGCGGTGGCGGTGGCGGCGGTGGAAATGGCGGTGGGAACGGCGGCGGAAACGGTGGTGGAAACGGCGCAGGCCACGGCGGTGGTATGGGTGGCGGACACGCCGGCACAGGCCACTCCGGCAGTAACGGCCGCGGCAACGGGCTGGACAGCGACCATGCTGGCAAATCCGTTCGCGACCATGGCCTGAGCGGGAACCACTACGGTAGTGAGCGCAATGATGATAACGGTCATGGCACCACGACCTCAGGCATCGCCCATTCCAAGGATACTCGCGGCATCTCCAAGGCCAGGGCCATTTCGGCCTCGACGCCGGGTGAGCACAACACCAAAGGCTTGAGTAAAGCCGGGCTGTCGACCTCGAAAAAAACCCATTGAGTTCGCGGTTGTAGACATCAGTTTCTGAAAAGCCAAAAACCCGCTGAAACAGGCTGTGTGAAAACACGCTGATGACGGTTCCAACAAACGCCCCGACTTGTTCGGGGCGTTTGCTTTTGTGCTCACAGCAGACGAAAAAAGGCCTTTCAGCCCATCAACGCCATCATCTGGCGCACGCCTAACACGTTAATCGCTCTTTTCAGGTTGTAGGCGTTCACTGCCAAGGCCATTTCAGCTCTCGCGCCTTCAAGCTGTCGCAGCAAGAAGCGAGCATTACCAAATAACCACTGTTTAAGGTTGCCGAAGGGATGTTCGACGATGGATCTGCGGTTGACCATCATGTCGGGATGCGCCTGCATTCGCTGCTCCATTCGCTCGAATGCCTTTTCGTGCAGATGGCGTGAGAGGTATCGGCGCTGGGCTTCGGTGCATTGCGCTTTTAACGGGCAGCTTGCACAGTCGCTGAGCGCCGACTGGTAGATCCGGCCTTTGTTGCTGATCTGTTTAAAGATCAGCCATTTTCCGGCAGGGCATTGATATCGATCTTGCGACGCATCGTAGGCAAATGCTGTTCGATCGAAAAGTGCCTGTTCCTTGCCGCAGGAGTTGAGTGATCGCGCCACAGGCACATAAGCGGTGATGTTCTCATCCTCACATGCCTGGAACTGCTTGCCATTGGAGTAGCCCGCATCTGCAGTGACCGTCAGTTCATCTTGCGAAAGTTGTTCCTTGGCGGCCTTGGCCATCGGTTCAAGTTGCTTGCGATCATCGCTGTCCTGAGTCACTTCATGGTGCACGATCATGCAGTTCTCAGCGTCCACGGCTGTCTGTACGTTGTACCCGACCCGAGGCCCTTTGTGCGTTCGCAGCATTCGCGCATCGCTTTCGTGGGTATTGAATTGCTCAAGCTCCATCGATTTCATCAGCGCCTGGCACGTCAAGTTATTGGAATGCCTGACTTCAAGTTGCGTCAAAGTCGTTCTGATCGCACTACGGTTAATCTTTTCGCCGGCTTCGGTTTTATCTGCCTCGTCCAGCTCTGCCAAATATTGGGCGATGCGCTTCTCCAGCTTCTGCTCTTGATGTTGGAGCCGCTTCAAATTCGTATGACGCCGTGAAGAGGCGACCGCCTGAAACTTGCTGCCATCAATGGCCACCAACTCGCCGGTTATCAAACCCGCCGTGCGGCAAAACTGGACGAAGGCCCGGCACGTCGCGATGAAAGCGGGTTTGTTGTCTTTACGAAAGTCGGCGATGGTCTTGAAATCGGGCTTGAGTCGATTGATCAGCCACATCACTTCGATATTGCGCTGACACTCGGCTTCGAGGCGCCGTGATGAACGGATCCGCTGGAAATAACCGTAGAGGTAGAGTTTTAGCTGATCGGCTGGATCGTAAGAGGGCCGGCCGGTACTTTTAGGAAGTGCTTTATCAAAGCCCAGTCGCGCCAGATCCAGCTTGGCGACGTAAAGGTCGATAACGCGAACGAGGTGATCCTCGGGGATCAACTCTTCCAGCGAGACCGGAAATAGGCTGGTCTGACTGCGGGACTGTCCCTGGATGTAGGCCATAACGAAAAATGCTCCGTATCTTTCGATACGAAGCATTTTCTTTGAGTGCCGCGCAGATTGCTAGGTTTTCACACAGCCTGGAAAGGCGGGTTTTTTGCAATTGGAATTTGATCGCCGGGCATTACACGGACAGAAAACGAGCCGCCTGGACACATCGCGCAGTGATTTGCGTTCGCGGGCGATTTGTCATGTTCAGCGCCATTTCAATGTAGATATTAGTCAGCCCAACGGTATTCCAATGAGGCTGCACTGTGTTCCAACGACTTGTGTGTTCGCTGTCTGTTTTGAGCCTGTCCATCGCTGCCGCCCAGGCTGCCGAGACTGTTCCCCTCAACACTCCTCGCTTGAAGAGCATCGATAACTTCCGTGATGTCGCCGGTCTCACCACCGCGTACACCACCGCCAATGACGGCACCATGCGTGGCGGGGTGTTTTACCGCTCCAACGCGCTGACGCCGTCGGCGGCGGATCTGGCGACCCTCAACGGCCTGGGCATCAAGGCTGTCTACGACCTGCGCACGCCCAGCGAAATCGCCGCCACGCCTGACAAGATGCCCACGGGCGCGACGTACACCAACATCGACATCATCGGCGGCTCCACGTCGGGCGCGAACGTCACCAACATCGCGTTCCACAGCGCCGCTGAAGCCACCGCCATGATGCAGGACACCAACCGTGATTTCGTCAGGAACCCGGGGATGCGCAGCGAGTTCAACCAGCTGTTCAATGAGCTGGCCGCGGTCGACGGCGCGGCGCTGTTCCATTGCACCGCCGGCAAGGACCGCACGGGCTGGACCGCCGCTGTGCTGCAAAGCATCGCCGGGGTCGACGATGCCACCATCATGAGCAACTACCTGGCGACCAACGACTACACCGCCGCGCGCATCAAGGCGACCCTGGCGGCGTTGCCACCGAGCCTGGCGACCATCTATGGGCCGCTGATCGGTGTGGAGGCCGGTTACCTGCAAGCCGGCCTGGACCAGGTGACCGCGCAATACGGCACGATGGACAACTACCTCAAGCAAGGCCTGGGCCTGTCCCAGGAAACCATCTACGTGCTGCGCGGCAAGATGGTGATCTACAACAGCCTGCCTGGCGCCGCAGACCTGGCTGGCAACGCTGCGGCCGGTGCGCGGTTGTTGCAACAACTGCAGAACAGCAACCTGTCGGGCACCTACAGCGCCTATAACTACTACCTGCAGTCGGCCATCGATGCCCGCAGCCTCGGAGGCGTGGAGTCCACCGTCGGCGGTCAGGTGCATGCCGACGCCGCGAGCTACTTGCTGCGCCAGGGCGCGATGATCGAACAGGCCAGCGCGCCGTTCACCAGCGGCATCGACCTCAAGGCCGGGCAATATCGCCTGTGGAGCACCGCCCTGGCGGGGTATCTGGGCACCGATGGTTCGTCCCAGGCCTCCAGCAGCAACGAGCATAGCCAGGGCATGATGATTGGCCTGACCCAGCGTTTTTCCGAACAGCTCAGCGCCCATGCCGGCTTCGGCTACAGCAGCGGCAATGTCGGTGGCGCAGGTGGCGAGGCCGATACCGACCTGACCTTCTTCAGCGTGGGTACTCGCTTTGCACCGAACGGTCTGGAGCGCGGCCTGTTTGTGGATGCCGATGCCAGCGCCGGCTATCTCGATTACGAGAGCAAGCGCGAACTCGGCGGCGGTCTGGGCACGGCCAAGGGCGACAGCCATGGCAACCTCTCCGGTGCGACCCTGGCCCTGGGTTACCGTGTGCCGGTGAACGGCGTGACCCTCGAGCCGAGCCTCGGCGTGCGGATCAGCCACGTCAACCTGTCGGGCTTCCAGGAAAAAGGCAGCGAACTGGCCCTGGACGTCGACGGCATCCACCAGACCCGCAAGAGCGCGGTGGCCAACCTCAACGCATCCTTTGCACCTGTCGGCCTCGGTGCCTGGCAAGTGGTGCCGGGTGTGCAAGTGGGCTACGAGCATGTATTGGGCGACCATGAAGTCGACAGCGAAGGGCAACTGCTGGGCCTGGACATTGAACAGCAAGCCGCCTTCGACAACCGTGACCAGTTCACCGGTGGCGTCAACGTCATGGCCAACCTTGGGCCGTGGAGCGTAGGGGCAGAAGTCGGCGCCAGCGGTGGCGGCGACAGCCACGGCTTCAATGGCGGGCTGAAGGCCAGTTATCTGTTCTGACGATCAGTAAAGGCAATCTGTGGGAGCTGGCTCGCGATAGTGATCTGACAGGCAATGTTGATGGTGAATCTTCCACCCGCTCCCACAATTTCTCAATTGGACGCCATTGGCCGGGTTCTCCGGCCCTTTCTCACGTCTGCGGGACTGATGCCGTAGGCACTCTGGAAATACTGGCAAAACCGCCCGACATTGCTGAAGCCGTGTTGCAAGGCCACGTCTGTCACCGACGGCGACACCCCCTGGGACAGCGCGGCAAAGGCGCGCTCCAGGCGTACCTGGCGTTGATAGGCAACGATCGAGGTGCCCATGAAACGCTGAAAACCTTCCTGTAATGCGCGCAGGCTGACATTGGTCAATTGCGCCAGCTCGGTGCCGCTGGCCAGGTGGTCGGGGTGCTCCTGAATGTACTCGACGGCCAGCTTCACATGCCGCGGCGCTATCAGTGGGGAAGGGCGCCGGAGGGCTTCGGTGAAGTTGTGCGGCCAGGCTTCCAGCACCGCATCGACCAGCATTTCGCGAAGGCGCGAAGGCATCAGCGAACCGGTGTTGATCAGCAGGTCGAACTCGGTGCCCGTGGCCAGTTCAATCAATGCCCGGATGCCCTGCAAGGCCGATACATTCAGATCCACCACCGGCTCGAAATGGACCTTTTGCAGGATAGGTTTGCCCAGCAGCGTCGACAGGCGCTCGGTGATCAGCGCCCGGCTGATCGAAATCCCGTGCTGTGCGTGGTTATCGACAAAGCGCGCCGAGCGGACCTCGGCCTTGTCGATCGCCAGGCCGATCCGGGCGAAGCCGACCGACTCGGTGACGTGGTTGAAGATGATCTTGCCGGCGGTGGGAATGACGAAGGTGATTTCATCAAGGGGGGCGGGAAAAGCCACCGTGAAGTCACCGCGATAGTGCATGCGACGAAAACTGACACCTTCGTGCCGGCCGTAGACCCCGCCGATGATGATGTTTTTCGGCGGCGGCGCAGAGTCAGCATAGAGGTTGCCGAACAGGTTCGAGAACAACGCGCCAAAGTCGTCGCAGCTCATGTCGTTGGACCTGATGATGATTTGCTTGCGCGTCGTGCTTGCGTACACCGGAAGTGTCACCTTGAGCGGATGGGCAAAGCCCTGGTGCAGGGAGCTGGCGATCGGAGATCGAGCGGATGCGGTTCGGGAAAGCGCTTGGACGTTATCAGTGAGTAATGACAGGTTTGTGACCGGTTGTTGCCGCTGTTGTCGCCGACCCCGTTTCCGTTCTCCCGACGCCACCGCTCGCACTGGACAACGGGTGGCACGAGCGGTACCGGGGCGTGGGCCGACCTGAATCGGCAGCGGCTATTTCACCGGCTCTGTTGCCTTGATATCCCCGCAAAAGATATCGACGTTGCCATCGGTCGAAGCCGTTCGCACGACCACCGAATACTTGCCGTCAACCAGGGTTTGCAATGGCACAGGTGCGGTTCTGGAAAAAGTCCAGCCGCGTACGGGTTGGCGTTCGGTGTTGACGGTGTCGTTCATCGCGTAGGCGACTGACCCGGGTTGCTGGCAGCTGCCGTTATTGATGAAAGAGTAAAGACGCAAGGGCAGGACAACCCCGGTTGGAACACCGCTGACGAAGAAACTGAGCCCGGTTTTCTTGTCCCAGTCCGTCAGCGTGACGGTGCCGATCTGACCGGCGTTTTGCCGGGTGGCGACCAGGTTAACGTTCACGCCGTGGGTCGATGAAGTGGTGCAGCCGAAAAGGCTTGCCGCAACCATGAGTGCTGCCAGTGAGGTTTTGAGCTTCATTGCCAAACTCCTGAGTTGAAGAACTGCAATGGGGAGAATTAGCGGGTATAGCTCATTTATCGCTTTCATGACGCCATCCATATAAGGCTTTCCATTTTTTTAGTGGTGATGATGGGGCGTCTGTCTCCTTCGCCAGCCATGTGGCGGCGTAGCCGTGCAAACCGGCTACATTTGTAACTGGTCGAATCTGCGTGGATTGCCTGCCGGCACACGCGCTTCGATGCCGATGAAGGTTTGCAATGGTTACGCGTGCAGTTAAAGGATTGTGCGGTCAGCTGAGCCCACTCATCATCCGCACGGGACGATTTGCCACTGGAGTGACTGATGAATCAACAAGGCAGCCATCCGCAAGAGCGGATTCCAGGCACTCCACAGCGGGGAACCTTGCGCAGCCTGTTGATCCCTGAGTGGCTCGGCAGCTACCGGCCAGACTGGCTGCGAGGCGATGTGGTCGCCGGGCTGACGGCAGCGGCCGTGGTCATTCCCAAGGCGCTGGCGTACGCCACCATTGCCGGCCTGCCGGTGCAGGTCGGGCTGTACACGGTGCTGGTGCCGATGGTGATCTATGCCGTGCTCGGCACGTCGCGCCCGCTTAGCGTCAGTACCACGACCACCCTGGCCATTCTCGCCGGCTCCGCGTTGGGCCAGATCAGCCCCGGTGGCGATGCGGCGACTTTGCTCGCGGCTTCCGCCACGCTGGCCCTGATGGTGGGCGCGATCCTGATCGTCGCCGGGCTGTTGCGCCTGGGCTTCGTCGCCAATTTCATTTCCGAACCGGTGCTGGTAGGTTTCAAGGCCGGCATCGGCGTGGTCATCGTGCTCGACCAGCTGCCCAAACTGCTGGGCACGCACATCGACAAAGGCGGCTTCCTGCACAATCTGCTGGCCACGGTTCAGAGCATCGGTCATGCCTCGCTGCCGACCGTGGCGGTCGGTGTGTTCATGGTCCTGCTGCTGGTGGGCATGAAACGATTTACCCCGCGGCTGCCCGCACCGTTGATTGCGGTGGCGCTTGGCATCATCGGCATGAGCCTGTTTGGCCTGGAGCGCTTTGGTGTGTCCGCCGTGGGCGTGGTGCCAATCGGATTGCCCGCGCCGACCCTGCCAGTATGGTCGTTGGCCGAAGCTCTGTGGCCTTCGGCGATGGGTATCGCGCTGATGAGTTTCACCGAAACCATTGCGGCGGGGCGCGCTTTCGCCCGCAGTGACGAGCCCGCGCCACAACCGAATCGGGAGCTGCTGGCCACGGGCGTTGCCAACATCGGTGGCGCGTTTCTCGGGGCCATGGTCGCCGGTGGCGGGACCACCCAGACGGCGGTGAACCGCCTGGCCGGCGCCCGTTCGCAACTGGCCGCACTGGTCACCGCAGCACTGGCACTGGGCACTTGCGTGTTGTTGGCACCGCTGATTGGCCTGATGCCCAACGCCACGCTCGCCGCCGTGGTGATCGTGTATTCGGTGGGCCTGATCGAACCGGCGGAGTTTCGCGAGATCCTGTCGGTTCGCCGTACCGAATTTGGCTGGGCCGTGGTGGCCATGATCGGCGTGATGCTGCTGGGCACGCTGCAAGGGATCGTCGTGGCGATTATCGTCTCGTTGCTGGCCCTGGCCTATCAAGTTTCGGACCCGCCCGTGCACATCCTCGGGCGCAAGCCTGGAACCAATGTGTACCGGCCGCAGTCCGCCGAGCACATCGATGACGAACACTTTGACGGGCTGCTGTTGCTTCGGCCTGAAGGCCGGATTTTTTTCGCCAACGCCCAGCGCATTGGCATGAAGATGCGATCCCTGATCGAAGAAGCAAGGCCCGCCGTGGTGATTCTCGACCTGCGCAGCGTGTTCGACCTGGAGTACACCGCCCTGAAAATGCTCACCGGGGCGGAACAGCGACTGCAGGAAAAAGGCATTTCATTGTGGCTGGTGGGCATGAGCCCGGGCGTATGGGACATGGTCATCAAGGCACCCCTGGGCCAGGCGCTGGGCGAGGCGCGCATGTTCCTGAACCTGGAACTGGCGGTTGAACATTACCAGCGCATTCGACGCTGAATGAACGCGGCCGGGGGCACTCCGGACGCTATGTGACGCATTGAAGGAGTTAACGGGCATGGCGAAGAAGAAGGCGGCAACCAAAAGCAAACCTGTTGAAAGCGACAAGCTCAAGAACAAGGTGTATCTCGAGGAGCTGGCACAGCTACATGTCGAGATGGTCAAGCTGCAGGAGTGGGTGCAGCACACGGGCGCGAAGATCTGCATCATCTTCGAGGGCCGTGACGGCGCCGGCAAGGGCGGGACCATCAAGGCGCTCACCGAACGGGTCAGTCCGCGGGTGTTCCGGGTAATGGCGCTGCCGGCGCCGACCGAGCGGGAAAAAAGCCAGATGTATGTGCAGCGTTATCTGCCGCACCTGCCGGCGGCTGGTGAAGTGGTGATCTTCGATCGCAGCTGGTACAACCGCGCCGGTGTTGAGCGGGTCATGGGGTTTTGCAGCGAAGAACAGGTGCGCAATTTTCTCAGCGTGGTGCCGCGCGTCGAGCATGCACTGGTCGAGTCGGGAATCATCCTGATCAAGTACTGGCTTGAAGTGAGCCAGGAAGAACAGACCCGACGCCTCAAGGAGCGTATCACCGACGGGCGCAAGATTTGGAAGCTGTCACCCATGGACCTCAAGTCCTATAACCGCTGGTACGACTACTCCCGTGCCCGGGACGACATGTTCGAGGCCACCGACACCGAATTCGCCCCGTGGCGGGTCGCCAACTCCAATGACAAGCGACGGGCGCGACTGAACATCATCAGCGATGTGCTGAACAGTATTCCTTATGAAGAAGTACCGCGGGCGAAAGTGAAGCTGCCCAAGCGCCAAAGTCCTGGTAACTATCGGGATCCGAACTATCCGTTCAAGTTCATCGCGGAGAAATTCTAGAACGATGCATTGGGCAGGAGCCGGCCCACGCTGGCTCCTGGCTCCTGGCTCCTGGCTCCTGGCTCCTGCCACATGCCATCAGGCCTTGATCACGTACCCATACGCCCGGGTACGACCGCCTTCCTGCTTCAGGTACACCCCTTGCAACTCCGGCGTGAAACCGGGCAAGCGGTTGATGCCTTCTTCCAGGGCCAGGAAGTACTTGAGCACCGCGCCACCCCAGATCTCCCCCGGTACCACGCACAGCACCCCCGGCGGATAAGGCAACGCACCCTCGGCGGCAATGCGCCCGTCGGCCTCCGCCAGGGCCACCAGTTCGACGTTGCCGCGGATGTACTCGATTTGCGCTTGCTGCGGGTTCATGGCCTTTTTCGGGAAGTGTTCCTTGCGGAACATGTCCCTCTGCAACTGCTGCACATTGTGGCTGCGATACAGGTCGTGCATTTCCTGGCAGAGCTGGCGAATGGTGTAGTTGCGATAGCGTTCCTGATGCTGCGCGTAGATGGCCGGCAGCACCCGGCTCATCGGTGCGTCATCGCTGATGAAGCGTTCGAAGCGGGCGATTTGCGCGGCCAGGTGGGTCATCTTCGCCCAGTCTTCGGCCGGCGTGAGCAGGAACAGGATCGAGTTGAGGTCGCACTTTTCCGGGACGATGCCGTTCTCGCGCAGGAAGTTGGCCAGGATGCCGGCGTGAATGCCGAAGTCGGTGTAGCTGCCGTCCACCGGGTCGATGCCCGGCGTGGTGAACAGCAATTTGCACGGGTCGATGAAGTACTGCTTCTCGGCGTAGCCGGCAAAGGCGTGCCAGCGGTCCTTGGGATGGAACTCGAAGAAGCGGATGTCGTTGGCGATTTCTTCCGTCGGATAGTCTTCCCACGCACGCCCTTCAATGGTGTGGGGCACGAATGGGCGGACCATGGTGCAGGCTTCGAGGATCAACTTGCGCGCTTCGATGCCGAACTTCACGCAGTCTTCCCACAGGCGCAGGCCGCTGCGGCCTGAGTGAATGCGCGCATTCACATCCAGCGAGGCGAACAACGGGTAGAACGGGCTGGTGGACGCCTGGGCCATGAACGCGTTGTTGAGCCGGTGATGATTGCAATAGCGCGCCTGGCCTTTGATGTGGCGGTCCTTCTTGTGCACCTGGGAGGCCTGGGAAAAACCGGCCTGCTGTTTGTGCACCGACTGGGTGACGAAGATGCCCGGGTCGTTCTCGTTGAGGTCGAGCAACAGCGGCGAGCAGTCTTTCATCATCGGAATGAACTGTTCGTAGCCGACCCACGCCGAGTCGAACAGGATGTAGTCACACAGCTTGCCGATGCGGTCGACCACCTGGCGGGCGTTGTAGATGGTGCCGTCGTAGGTGCCCAGTTGAATGATCGCCAGGCGGAATGGCCGCGGCTGTTGCGCCTTGTCCGGGGCGACCTCGGCAATCAGTTCGCGCAGGTAGTCTTCTTCGAAACAGTGGGCGTCGATACCGCCGATAAAGCCGTACGGGTTGCGCGCGGTTTCCAGATAGACCGGCGTGGCACCGGCCTGCAGCAACGCGCCCTGGTGATTGGACTTGTGGTTGTTGCGGTCGAACAGCACCAGGTCGCCGGGGGTCAACAGGGCGTTGGTCACCACCTTGTTCGAGGCCGAGGTGCCGTTGAGCACGAAGTAGGTCTTGTCCGCATTGAACACTTGCGCGGCGTGTTTCTGCGCCAGCAGCGCCGGGCCTTCGTGGATCAGCAGGTCGCCGAGCTTGACGTCGGCGTTGCACATGTCGGCGCGAAACAGCGTCTCGCCGAAGAAGTCGAAAAACTGCCGACCGGCCGGGTGCTTGCGAAAGAACTGGCCGCCCTGGTGACCGGGGCAGGCAAAGGTGGCGTTGGCCGCTTCGGTGTAGTGTTTGAGCGAGTCGAAGAAGGGTGGCAGCAGGCTTTCTTCGTAGGCCTTAGCCGCTGTTTCCAGTTGGTTGCCATGGTATTCGACGTTGCTGGGGGCCAGGTCGAAGATGCCGTTCACTTGCAGCAGCACGTCATTGAGGTGTTTGTAGACTTCCCGGGGGTGGGTGCTGGTGCCGGGGGACGCCACCAGGAAAATCGGGATATCAAAACCGGTGCGCTGAATGGCGTCGAGGGATCCGGCCAACACGTCATTGACCGACACCACGGCCACGGCGACGTCGGTGAAGTCTGTGTGACCGAGCGGGACCACCTCCCGGGCGTTCAGGAAACATGCGGATGCGCCTTCACTGGCGGCGATTTTCAGGGCTTTCATCGGTGGTGTCTCCTGGCGGGCACTCAATTGTCCGCAGCTTTTTTAGAGATCAACTTCCGGGGGAGCCTTCCAGTTCCCCCTGATCGGAAATCGTGTCACCACTGTTTATAGAGCATATTCCTGATCTGTCAGGCTTTTACCGCGACCTTGCACATCTTGACGCCTCACGACCTGTCGGTCAGGCGTGAACCAGCGCAATGGTGAACGAGACCACGATCATGCACGCAAAAGCAAAATTGATATTCATGAAGTTTTCATCCAAAGCATGAGTGACGGCGCCATCTTGAACAGGTCACAGGAAAATGAAAAATTCGGCGTAATGATTTGAAAGATCGAAAAAAATGATACCTGGAGGTGTTTGCCCGGCCGCCCGTTTGTGTTTGTCCCGTGTTTTGGCTAATCTCGCTGAAACGCGCAGTTACACGCATAAACGAGCAAAAACATGCACGACAACCATTCTGCTGCCGAACTTCCTTCAGTACGCCGGCAAAAAATCCTGTTGATCCTCGAACGTGATGGCAAGGTCATGGCCTCGGAGTTGAGCCAGCATTTCGCGGTGTCCGAAGACACCATCCGCCGCGATCTGGCGGAGCTGGCCAGTGCCGGCCTGGTGCAGCGGGTGCATGGCGGGGCGTTGCCGCGGCCCAAAGACACTGGCAAGGACTATTTCACCCGGATCAGCGAAACCGACGAGGTGAAAACCCATCTGGCGCAATTGGCTGCGCTACGGGTGCAGGACGGTCAGATCGTGGTGTTCGATTCCGGCACCACCACCTTGCAGATCGCGCGTTCGCTACCAGCGCAGATCGCCATTACCGCGATCACCGCGTCGCCGATGACGGCCATCACCTTGTCCGAATACAAAGGCATCAAGGTGATCCTGGCGGGCGGCCAGCTCAACCCGGCGACGATGTCGGCCAGCGGCCACGAAACCCTGCGGCTGCTGGCGGGCATCAAGGCCGATCTGCTGTTTACCGGAGTCTGCGCGATTCACCCGCAGGTGGGCTTGAGCTCACTGCATTTTGATGAAGTGCCGGTGAAACAGGCGATGCTCGACTGCGCCTCCCATGTGATTGCCGTCACCACGGCGGACAAACTCGGCGCGGTGGAACCCTTTGTCGTCGCGCCCTGCAACCGCGTGCACACGCTGATCACCGAACGGCATGTGGCGTCTGGCAATGTCGAGGACTACCGGGCGCTGGGGATAGAGGTGGTGCAGGCTTGAGTGGGTCTCTGTGGGAGCGAGCCTGCTCGCGAAGAGGCCCGCTCAGGCAGCATCCATGCTGAATGTGCCGGCCAACAACCTCAGCGCAATCGCTCAAGCATCTGGTAGTACCACATGCCGGCGGCGAGCATCGGGTTGCCGAGCAGGTCGCCCATGGGCACGCGGATGTGCTGGCAGGCGGCGAAGGTGTCGAACTGTTCCAGTTTTCCTGTGATCGCCCGGCCCATGATTTCTCCCATGATGTGGGTGGTGGCGATGCCGTGGCCGGAGTAGCCCTGGCAATACCAGACGTTGTCCGACAGCTTGCCCAGTTGCGGGATGCGGTTGATCACGATGCCCATCGCGCAGCTCCACTGGTAGTCGATGGCCACGCCTTTAAGCGCCGGGAAGGTCTGTTCGATGCACGGGCGCAGTTCGGCGGCGATGTCCCGCGAATCCTTGCCGCTGTAGTTGGCGCCGCCACCGAACAACAGGCGACCGTCGGCGGTGAGGCGGTAGTAGTCGAGCACGAAACGGCAGTCGTAGACCGCCAGGTCTTCGGGGTTGATCTGCCTGGCCAGATCGCCCAGCGGCGCGGTGGTGACGATGCCGCCCATGGCCGGGAAAATCTTGCCCTTGAGCTTGCCAGGTTCCAGCTTGTGGTAGACGTCGCCGGCCAGCAGTACCTGGTTGGCGTCGATCTGCCCGTGGGCGGTGCGTACGCCCGGGCTCTTGTGAAGGCCATCGCCGTGGATGATCTCCAGCACTTCGCTGTTCTCGAAGATCAACGCACCCAGGCTCTCGGCTGCGCGAGCCTCGCCGATGCACAGATTGAGCGGATGCAGGTGCAGGTTGCGGGTGTTCTTGATCGCGCCGTGGTAGAGGTCGCTTTGCAGCAGGTCGCGCACCTGGCTGCGGTCGAGCAGGCTGACCTCGTCGCCCATGCCACGGTGCACCGCCTCGTCGTAATCCTTGCGCAAGCCGAGCATGTGCGCGGGTTTGTACGCAGCGTGCAGGTGGCCTTGCTTGAGGTCGCAGGCGATGCCGTACTTTTCCACGCGCTGCTGGATGATCTGGTGCCCGCGCCAGCGCAGGTTCCAGATGAAATCGTCGACTTCATCACCGATGGTACGGCGCATCTGTTTGCGCATGGCCTCGTCGCCCGACAGGCTGCCGGTGACCTGGCCACCGTTGCGCCCGGTGGCGCCCCAGCCGATCTTGTGGCTTTCGACGATGGCGACCTTCAGGCCTTTTTCCGCCAGCTCGACGGCGGTGGCCACGCCGGTGAAACCGCCGCCGATGATCAGCACGTCAACCCGGTGCCGGCCTTGCAGAGTCGGGTAATCGGTGTCCTGGTTGAGGGTGGCGGTGTAGTAGGAATTGCAACGTTGAGTCATGTCGGTGTCCTAGCAAATTTGGGAGAACCCAATGCCAGCCAGTCGAAGTGCGCAACCTGTGGGGGCGAGCAGGCTCGCTCCCACAGGGATTGCATACGCTGAGCAAACGCAGGGATAGCGAAGGAGGGGGCTCGCCGATCAGGCGAGCAGGGCGCTATCCGGCGGACGTGCGGAGTGACGCAGTTTGGAGCGGCGCAGGGCCATGGGCAGGTTGACGATGCGCTTCATGCAATGCCGTCCACGGCCAGCAGCGAGGTGGCCAGGTTCGAGAGGTTCAGCAGGTGCTGTTCTGACGGCAAAGTACGCATGGCGCAGGTTTCCGGCGGCGGAAATCGTCGGTGGCGAGCAGGACAAGCCATCCGGGGATGGCTGGATACTAGGGAGGATTGGGGCGCGTGTAAATGTTTGATTCAGGACATCAGGTGCACACCGAGGCCGATCAACCCGCAACCGATCAGCACCTCGATCACCCCGCGCTTGAACCGAAGCAATGCAATGCCCGCCACCATCGCGATCAGCAGCGAAGGCCAGTCCAGTGGTCCTTCGAAGCCTTTGGGCCACAGCACGTGGTAGCCAAAGAAACAGGCCAGATTGAGAATCACGCCCACCACGGCGGCCGTAATGGCCGTCAGCGGCGCGGTGAACTTGAGTTCGTTGTGCGTCGACTCCACCAGCGGCCCGCCGGCGAGGATGAACAGGAACGAAGGCAGGAAGGTGAACCAGGTCACCAGCGTGGCGGCCACGGCACCAGCGACAAACGCTTGATCCGGCCCGAAGACCTGATGCACGTAGGCGCCGATGAACCCGACGAAGGCGACGACCATGATCAGCGGACCTGGAGTGGTTTCACCGAGCGCCAGGCCGTCGATCATCTGCGTCGGCGTCAGCCATGCGTAGTGACCGACCGCGCCCTGGTAGACATACGGCAGCACCGCGTAGGCGCCGCCAAAGGTCAGCAGCGCGGCCTTGGTGAAGAACCAGGCCATCTGCGTCAGCGTGCCTTCCCAGCCGAACAGTGCGGTGAGCATGGCCATGGGCAACGTCCACAAGATTGCACCGATCACGGCGAGGCGCGCCAGTTTCCAGGCACTGAAGCGGGCGTGTTCAGGGGTTGGGGTGTCATCGTCGATCACGGCCTGGCCGAAGGACTTTTTCGCCGCACTGTGGCCACCGGTCCTGAATTTTTCCGGTGCCAGACGCCCGCCGAAAAAGCCGATGACCGCCGCGCCGAGCACGATCAGCGGAAACGGCATATTGAGCACGAAGATGGCCACGAAGGACGCGGCGGCAATGCCCCATAACCAGCCGTTCTTCAGCGCCCGCGAGCCGATCCGGTGAGCCGCCTGCACCACGATTGCCGTGACCGCAGGCTTGATCCCATAGAACAATCCGGCGACCACGGGCACTTCGCCAAAGGCGATGTACACCCAGGACAGCGCAATCAGGATGAACAGCGACGGCAACACAAACAGCACGCCAGCGATCACACCGCCCCAGGTCCGGTGCATCAGCCAGCCGATGTAGGTTGCCAACTGCTGAGCCTCGGGCCCGGGCAGCAACATGCAATAGTTGAGGGCATGCAGAAAGCGCCGCTCGGAGATCCAGCGCCGGCGCTCGACCAGCTCCTGGTGCATGATCGAAATCTGCCCCGCCGGCCCGCCGAAACTGATGAAGCCAAGCTTGAGCCAGAACAGGAAGGCTTCGCGCAGGCTGATGGACCGGGGCTGCGGCACATCCTGTTGCGTGTTCGGGGAGGGCGTGGGGCTCAAGCGAAAATTCCTTGTGCAGAAAAGCTTTGAGCCAATGACTGTAGCTACGCCGGCGCGCGTTGCATAGCCGCCTGATGTTGCGTTTCTGCCCAGCGCTCGACGGCTGAGCGGTCGCTGTCACGGGCATCGACCCAGCGCGCGCCGCTCGCCACGTCTTCGCGTTTCCAGAACGGTGCATCAGTTTTCAGGTAGTCCATGATGAACACACAGGCTTCGAAAGCGGCTTGACGATGGGGGCTGCTGACGCCGACAAACACGATCGGCTCGCTGATCGACAAGGGGCCGATCCGATGCACGATCTCCACGGCCCTCAGTGGCCATCGGGCCCTGGCGTTGTCGATGATTTTTTGCAGCGAGCGTTCGGTCATGCCCGGGTAGTGCTCCAGAAACAACCCTGTGACCGCCTCACCCTGATTGATGTCGCGCACGTAGCCGACGAAGTTGACCACTGCACCCACCCCCGGATCGTTCGCCTGCAGGCTGTCGATCAAGCGGCCGACGTCGAACACTTCACGCTGGACCCGTACCGTCATGCCTCAACCCCCGGTGACCGGTGGAAAAAAGGCGATCTCGTCATAGTCCTCGATCACCCGGTGCGGATGGCACAGCTCCTGGTTCAGCGCACACATCAGGTTGTTCTCACCCAGCACATGGCTCCACAGTTCACCGCGAGCCATCAGCAGTCGGCGCACGTCTTCGATGGTCTTGAGGCTGTCGGTCAGGGGCAGTTTTTCGCCGCCCAGGTTGAGCTGCTCGCGGTAACGGGCGAAGTAGTTGATCAGGATCATTGTGCGTCCTCGAACTTGAAATGACCGGAGCGGCCACCTTGTTTACTGAGCAGTCGGATGTTATCGATGACCATGCCTCGGTCCACTGCCTTGCACATGTCGTAGAGGGTCAACGCCGCCACGCTCACGGCGGTGAGGGCTTCGAGTTCGACCCCGGTCTGGCCCTCGACGCGGCAGGTGCCGAGGATTTTCACGCTGTCCGGTGTGCAGGCCTTGAGTTCGACGTGGATCGAACTGAGCAGCAGGGTGTGGCACAGCGGGATCAGCTCATGGGTTTTCTTCGCTGCCATGATTCCGGCGATCCGCGCCACGGCAAATACATCGCCCTTGGGGTGGCCGTCGCTTTGAATCAGCTTCAAGGTTTCCGGGCGCATCCGCACCCAGGCCTGGGCCTGGGCTTCGCGCTGTGTCGGGGCTTTTTCGCTGACATCGACCATGTTGGCGCGACCCTGGCGGTCGAGGTGGGTCAGGCCATCGGGCGCTGCATCTGCAATGTCTGTCATGGGAGGTTCCTGCGCTTGCCAGCGCGGTGATCAGGTGAAGGCATCATGCCGGGCTGTAAATGCGTGGTGCGTTGCGGTGGGGGACGTGAATCAGGTTGAGGCGATGTTTGATCGCCCATTGCACGGTCAGGGCGGTGGGCGCCGACAGGCTGACCAGCGTGCCGAGCCTGGCCCTGACGGCCTTGTGGATCAGTTCCAGGCTGCAACGGCTGGTGACCACGGTGAAGCCGCTACGGCTGTCGATACCGGCGTGTTGCAGGGCTCCGATCAACTTGTCCAGGGCGTTGTGGCGGCCGATGTCTTCGCGGCAGATCAGAGCGTTGCCTTCGCTGTCGAAGTACAGCGCCGCGTGCAGTGCGCCGCTGCTGCGGGCCATTTGTTGTGCCTGTTCGATGCGGTTGCGGATGTCGATGAAATGCGCGGCGGGCGGCAGGGGCACCGGGTCGAGAATGTCCATTTTCGGCAGGGCCTGCTCCAAGGCTTCCACACCGCACAGCCCGCAGCCACTGGTGCCGGCCATTTGCCGGCGATGGTTTTTCAACGCCCAGAACGCGCGGCTGGAGATCTGTACGTCTGCTTGAACGGCCTGGTCGAAGTGGGTGAGGCGCAAGTCGTAGATTTCGCTCTGGTGCGCAACGATGTCGTTGCTGACGCTGAAACCACGGATGAAATCTTCGAGGTTGCCCGGCGACACCATCATCACGGCCTGACTCAAACCGTTGTAGGTGATTGCCAGGGCAATCTCTGATGCCAGCGCCGCCTGACAAACTGATGCGGCATTGTCGTACTCGCGAAAGTTCACATTCAGCGGTTTTGGTGCGGGGGCGTTAGTGTCGCTTCGAACATCGGCTTGTTCAACTTGGCACAACATGAAAAGAACCTCGAAGCGCTGAATTAAGTTCAGGCTACGGGTAACTTTTCAACGCGTCCAATCGCTTGTTCCGATGCGCCGATTGGTGATGTCTATCAAGCTGGGCAAACATGTCCGGTTCGGTTTTATATAAAGCCGTAACTTGATCAGTTGGTCCGGCTGAATAACGTTCGTGCTTCGGCGAAACACTTCTCGGCAATCGCCGAGCGCGGTTCAGTCTTGCGCATCACCAGGCCCAGGGGCGCGAGCACGCTGGCATCCGGCAATTCGATGAACGACAGGTGTTCGATGGGCTCTTCCAGGCCACTGTCCAGCGGCATGATCGCGCAGCAGAAACCTTCGTGAATCGCCTGCAGCAACTGGTAGGTCGAGTCGCTTTCCAGGATCGGCTGCGGGTCCAGTCCGCGGCTGCGAAAACTCAGGTCGATGGATTTGCGGTAGTGCATGCCGTTGCTGAGCATCCCCAGCGGCAGTTCGGCGGCGTCCTCCCAGCTCATTTGCGTGCCGTCGAAATGGAAGTGACGGTTGTCGTACAGCAGGCCGACGCGGGTCTCGCCGATCTCGAAAAACTCGAAATAGCTCGGGTTGACGTGATCGAGGTAGCACACGCCAAGGTCCAGCTGATTGTTGCCGAGGCCCTCGATGATCTGGTCGGAACTCAAGGACGACAGGCTGTACTTGAGCTCGGGAAAGCTGCGGGACAGGCCCTGAATGTAGGTGACCGGGTTGAAGCTGCTCAGCGGCACCAGCCCCAGGCGCAAGTTGCCGACGAGCTGGCCCCGGCACGCGGCGGCCTCGGCGAAGAGCCCGTCGTGGGCGGCAAGCAGGGTCCTGGCCCACGCCAGCACGCGTTCGCCGGCCTCGGTAAAACCTTCGAAGCGCTGGCCCCGGGTGACCAGCACCAGGTCCAGTTCATCCTCCAGGTTGCGCAGGCGCATCGACAGCGTCGGCTGGGTGATGTGGCAGCGCGCGGCCGCCTGGCCGAAGTGGCGGGTCTGCTCCAGGGCGATCAGGAACTTGAGTTGTTTGATGTCCATGACGGCACCTGCTGGCGGGGGAGTGAAGGGGTAAGTATTGACTCAGGTGTGCAAGACACAAGGCGAGGCAGAAATCGTGAGGTGCGGACGATCTCATTGTCTTTAGTGTGCGTCCAATCACTGCTATCTAAGGGGTTATCGACGGGCTCTATCATTGATGTTGTTTCTGGTCTTTTTATATTGATAGATCGGCTCGATAGTCTGGTTGGTTAGAGTGATTAGACACGGCTTGATTGATCGAATTAGTCTCCGGAAGTCATTTAACTTTTATCTGCCGGAGAACTCCATGAGCGTCAAACCGGATGCATTGTTTATACCCCTGAATATTGCCGTGCTGACCGTTAGCGATACCCGTGAATATGCCAATGACACCTCCGGCCAGTTACTCGTCAGTCGCTTGCTGGAAGCCGGCCACACCCTCAGCGAGCGCAACCTGCTCAAGGATGACCTGTACAAGATCCGCGCGCAGGTGGCGAACTGGATTGCCGACGACGGCATCCAGGTGGTGCTGATCACGGGCGGCACCGGGTTCACCGGTCGCGACAGCACTCCCGAGGCCGTGGCCTGCTTGCTGGATAAGCAGATCGATGGCTTCGGTGAGCTGTTCCGGGCGATTTCGATCCTCGACATCGGCACCTCCACGGTGCAGAGCCGGGCCCTGGCCGGGCTGGCCAATGGCACGCTGGTCTGCTGCCTGCCGGGCTCCACGGGCGCCTGCCGCACCGCCTGGGAAGGCATCCTCGCCGAGCAACTCGACGCGCGCCACCGGCCGTGCAATTTCGTTCCGCACCTCAAGCCGGTACAAGCCTGCGGGACGCGGGGATGAGCACTTCACCGCTGATGTCGGTGGAGCAAGCCATCGACCGGCTGCTGACAATGGCCGAGGCGCAGTGGATTGAAGACAGTGAAGCGGTACCGCTGAGTGGCGCCAGGCAACGGGTGTTGGCCAGTGACCTGATGGCGACCCTTGATCTGCCGCCGTGGCCGAACAGTGCCATGGACGGCTATGCCCTGAATGTCGACGGTTGGGGCGGCGAACCGCTGAGCGTGTCGCAGCAGGTGTTTGCCGGTCACGCCTCCGAAGCCCTGGCACCGGGAACCTGCGCGCGCATCTTCACCGGCGCCCCGGTTCCGCCGGGTGCCAACTGCGTGGAGATGCAGGAGAACACCGAGGTACTGGATGACGGGCGTATCCGCTTCAAGCAGCCCTTGAGCGCCGGCAGCAACATTCGCCCGCAAGGCCAGGAGAACCGCGCCGGCGATGTGCTGCTGCGCGCCGGCAAACGCCTCGGTCCGTTCGAACTGGCGGTCGCGGCGGCGCAGGGTTGCACCCATGTGCAGGTCGTGCGGCGACCACGGGTGGCGTTGTTGTCCACCGGCGATGAACTGGTCGACCCGGGCACGCCACTCAAGCCCGGCAGCATCTACAACAGCAACCGCACGTTGTTGAGCCATTGGTTGAGTGCGTTGGGTTGCGAGGTCATCGATGCCGGCATTCTCCCCGACGAGCCACGCCAGACGCGGCTCAAGCTCGAACAGCTACAACACACGGCGGACCTGATGCTCAGCACGGGCGGCGTGTCCGCCGGTGACGCCGACTGCCTCGGCCAGGTGCTGCGCGAGTGCGGCAAGCCGTTGCTGTGGAAACTCTCGATCAAACCCGGCAAGCCATTGACCGTGGGCCACTTCGGCCGCGTGCCGGTGATTGGCCTGCCGGGCAATCCGACATCGGCGCTGGTCACTTTCGGCCTGTTGGCCCGGGCTTATCTGTTGCGGATTCAGGGCGTCGAAGACGTCGAGCCTTTGAGCTTCCTGGTGAGTGTCGGCTTTGCCTGGCCCAAACCCGGCAGCCGCCGCGAGTACCTGCGGGCGAAACTCGAAGCCGGTCGCGCGGTGCTGTATCCGAACCAGAGCTCAGGCGTATTGCTCGGCGCCTCCTGGGCGGATGGACTGGTGGAAGTGCCGGAAGGCTGCACGCTGGAAATGGGTGACACGGCACGGTTCATACCCTTCAGCGAGTTGTTCTGAATACCGCAAACATACTGTGGGAGCGGGCTTGCCCGCGAAGAGGCCGGCAAATCCAACAGAGATGTTCGCAGACAGACCGCTATCGTCGGATCGCCGCCCGGAGCAAGCCCGCTCCCACAGGTTTTGCGTTTGTCCTGAATATCAGTTCAACACAAAATCCACCGGCTCCAGCTGTGGCGGCAGTTCCGTCACCCCCAGGGCCGCCAGCACATCGCGTTCGATGTTGCGCACGATGGCGTCGGTGGGCAGGTCGTTTTCATCGCGGCCGAAGGGGTCTTCCAGTTCGTCGGCAATCGCATCCAGGCCGAAAAAGGTGTAGCTGACAATCGCGGTGAAGATCGGTGTCAGCCAGCCCAGGGGTTCGGCCATGGCAAACGGCAGGAGGATGCAGAACAGGTAGATGGTGCGGTGCAACAGCAGGGTGTAGGGGAACGGCAGTGGGGTGTTCTTGATTCGTTCACAGACGGCCTGGGCATGGGTCAGGCTGGCCAGGTGGTTGGCCATGAGCGTGTAGCGCCAATCGTTGATCGCCCCGGACTCGTTGAGTGTCGAGCACTGTTGACCGACCTGCATCAGTATCTGCCCGCTGATGTCTGTGGAGTTGCCCTTGGGCATCGGGTGCAGCCAGTCGCCACTGGCGGCCATTTCGTTTTCCTGGCGCAGACGCGCGTTGAGGGCATGGGCGAAGCCGCAAAGGTTGCTGAGGATCATGTGTCGCTCTGCCGTGTCCTTGATCACCAGGGTTTCACGAATCATCGAGCGGATCTCCACGATCACATCGCCCCAGGCCTTGCGCGCTTCATACCAGCGGTCGTAGCAAGCGTTGTTGCGAAAACTCATGAAGATCGACAGCGACAAACCCAGCAGCGTGAAGGGCGTGGCGCTGACCTTGGAAAAGTAGCTGGGGTGCAAGGTTTCGATGAGTACGATGGCCGAGGCGAGCAGCGTCACCATCAGGCTGCGCCAGGCGATGCGCTTGGCAATCGAACCCTTGAGCGACGTCAGCACGCCGATCAGGTTGGGTTTGGGTCTCACGATCATGGGTTTCAGCCGCCCGTCATGTTCATGAAGCGAACAACCTGAACGTCGTCGTTCACTTCGAAGTTGTGTCGATAAGGCTTGAGTTTCATCGCCTCGATAATGGCCTTTTCCAGGCGCTCGGGCTGTCCAGGGTGGCTGCGCAAGACAGCCTTGAGATCCACTGAGTGCTCATTGCCCAGGCACAGCAGCAGACGTCCTTCCACGGTCAGCCGCACCCGATTGCAGGTGCCGCAAAAGTTGTGGCTGTGGGGTGAGATGAACCCCAGTCGAATCTGTGGCGCCTCGGCCAGGCGCCAGTAGCGCGACGGACCCTGGGTCGACTCGGCGGAATCAATCAAAGTGTAGCGTTCGGCGATGCGTTCGCGGACCTGGCTGCTTGCGAAAAACGATTCGGCGCGGCTGTGTTCATCGATGGTGCCCAACGGCATTTCCTCGATGAAAGAGATGTCGAGGTTACGGTCGATGGCAAAGCTCACCAGATCATTGATCTCATGGTCGTTGCGGCCCTTCATCACCACGCAATTGAGCTTGGTGTTGCGAAATCCGGCCTTGTTGGCCGCGTCGATGCCCTTGATCACCTGCGCCAGGTCACCGGTGCGGGTCAGTTCGCGAAAACGTTGCGGGTCCAGGCAATCGAGGCTGATGTTGAGGCGTTTGACCCCGGCGTCGAACAACGGTCCGGCCAGTTTGGCCAGCTGCGAACCGTTGGTGGTCATGCACAGTTCACGCAGGCCGGGCAGGGCGGCGATCTTCTCGCACAGTTGCACCACCCCCGGGCGGATCAGCGGCTCGCCTCCGGTCAGGCGGATCTTGCGGGTGCCCAGCGCCACGAAGCTTTCAGCCAGTTGATAAATCTCTTCCAGGGTCAGCACCCGTTGGCGCGGCAGAAACTGCATGTCCTCGGCCATGCAATACACGCAACGGAAATCGCAGCGGTCGGTGACCGACATCCGCAGATAGTCCACGCGCCTTGCGAACCCATCGATCAGGACTCGTTCTGACATGACTTCCTCTCCTGGCACCGAAAAACTTGTAGGAGCGAGCTCTGCTCGCGATGGTCGTTAACGATTACGCGTGCTTTCTGGTTACACGCGGTGCTCTTGGGTCCATCGCGAGCGAGCTCGCTCCTACAGTTACGAATTCCGTTAATAACGGATTTGTTGAGCGCAGGCTAAGAGCAACTTCAACGGGCGTCCAATCACTATTGATGACCGGGTGATCGACCGGCTCTATGATGAACTTTATTTTGTGATTAAAAGAGCTTTAAGTGATTTCAGGTCGTTGAAAATAAAGGATAAAAATCAGTGATAGAGCGTTTCGATAATGTGGTCATAAATAGCGATTAGACAATATTTAAACGCCATTCATATGCTTTCTCCGCAAATCGAACAATGACCTGAATCAGGTCGAAGCCTGTGTGCATTGTCACGGAGAAGTACCATGTCTCAAGTCGACCGATACAAACCCTATAAAGGTGCCGCCGCTGGTTGGGGCGCGCTGATCGCTGTTACCAAGAACTGGCTGGGCAGTGAAAACGCGCTGAAGAACATTCGCGCCATGCTCAAGACCAACCAGAACGGCGGGTTCGACTGCCCCGGTTGCGCCTGGGGCGAGTCGCCGGAAAACGGCATGGTCAAGTTCTGCGAAAACGGCGCCAAGGCGGTTAACTGGGAAGCCACGGGCCGTTTGGTCGACCCGGCCTTCTTCAACAAATACAGCGTTTCGGCGCTGGCTGAGCAGAGCGATTACTGGCTGGAGTATCAGGGCCGCCTGACCCACCCGATGCGTTATGACGCGGCCACCGACCGTTACGTGGAAACCACCTGGGACGAAGCGTTCGCGACGATCGCCCGGCACCTCAATGCGCTGGAGTCGCCGGATCAGGCCGAGTTCTACACCTCGGGCCGGGCCAGCAACGAGGCCGCCTATCTCTATCAACTGTTTGTCCGGGCCTACGGCACCAACAACTTTCCGGACTGCTCGAACATGTGCCACGAAGCCAGCGCGGTGAGCATGATCGAAAGCCTCGGCGTGGGCAAAGGCACCGTGGTGTTTGACGACCTGGAGCATGCCGATGCGATCTTCGTCATTGGCCAGAACCCCGGCACCAACCACCCGCGGATGCTCGAGCCGTTGCGCGAAGCGGTCAAGCGCGGCGCACAGGTGATCTGCATCAATCCACTCAAGGAGCGCGGATTGGAGCGCTTCCAGCATCCACAGCACCCGATCGAAATGTTGCTGAACGGCTCCGAGCCCACCAACACCGCGTACTTCCGCCCGGCACTGGGCGGCGACATGGCGGTCATGCGCGGCATGGTCAAGTTCCTGCTGCAGTGGGAGCGCGAAGCACAGGTCAGCGGTGGCGAGCCGGTGTTCGACCATGAGTTCATCGCCGAACACACCTCGGGAATGGGCGTTTACCTGGGGGAAGTCGACGCAACCAGCTGGGAGCACATCGAGCAGCAGTCGGGCATGACTTTGGCTGATATCGAACTCGCCGCCCGCATTTACGCCCGGTCCAAGCGCGTGATCATGTGCTGGGCGATGGGCCTGACCCAGCACACGCACTCGGTGCCGACGCTGCAGGAAGTCATCAACCTGATGCTGCTGCGCGGCAACGTCGGCCGTCCGGGCGCGGGGCTGTCGCCGGTGCGTGGTCACAGTAATGTGCAGGGCGACCGCACCATGGGCATCAACGAGTTGGCGCCTGCGGATTTGCTCGATGCCCTGGAAAAACGCTTCTCCTTCAAGCCGCCGCGCGAGCACGGTCACAACACTGTGATGGCGATTGGCGCGATGGAGCAGGGGCGTTCGAAAGTGTTTATCGCCCTGGGCGGCAACTTCGCCCAGGCCACCCCCGACACGCCGCGCACCCACGCCGCGTTGCGCAAATGCGACCTCACCGTGCACATCGCCACCAAGCTTAACCGCAGCCATCTGGTCACCGGTCGAGAAGCGCTGATCCTGCCGTGCCTGGGCCGCACCGACATCGACATCCAGGCCGAAGGCCCGCAAGGCGTCACGGTGGAAGACACCTTCAGCATGATCCACATCTCCCACGGTCAACTGAAACCGAAGTCGAAACACCTGCGCTCCGAGCCTGCGATCATTGCCGGCATCGCCGCCGCGACCCTGGGCAAGCACCCGATCGACTGGAACTGGGCCATCGGCGACTACGGCCGCATCCGTAACATGATTGCCGACACCATTCCCGGCTTCGAGGATTTCAACCGGCGCTTGCTGCATCCGGGCGGTTTTCACATGCCGAATGATGCGGCCAAGCGCATCTGGAAAACCGCCAGCGGCAAGGCTCAGTTCACCCCGAGCGTGCTGCCGGAGCACCTGATCAGCGAGGGCGTGCGCAACCTGGCGGTCAAGCCGCACCTGATTCTGCAGACCATGCGCTCCCACGATCAGTACAACACCACGCTGTACGGCCTGGATGACCGTTATCGCGGGGTGTACGGCATGCGCGACGTGGTGTTCGCCAACGAGCAGGACATTCGCCGGCTGGGTTTTGAACCGGGGCAGAAGGTCGACCTGGTGGCGCTGTGGGACGACGAACGCGAGCGTCGGGTCAGCGGTTTCACCCTGATCGCCTACGACATTCCGGCCGGTCAGGCAGCGGCCTACTACCCCGAGACCAACCCGCTGGTGCCGCTGGAAAGTTATGGTGACCGCACCTTCACCCCGACTTCCAAGTTCGTCGCCATCCGGCTGGAGCAGGCCAAGGCCAGCAACCTGATTTCGACTTCCGCCGCTTAGCACCGGGGGCGGCCCGATGCCGCTCACCTGACCCTTTCGACTTGTATTGGCTGCAGGCTCCCAGGCCTGACGGTGGCCCGGCCGTGTGCCGCCGTTTTTCAGCCGCGATGAGGATATCGACATGTTTAACCTGGAGGCACTGGACCTGGCGCGCATGCAATTCGCGTTCACGGTTTCGTTCCACATCATCTTTCCCGCCATCACCATCGGGCTGGCCAGTTTCCTGGCGGTGCTCGAAGGGCTTTGGCTGAAGACCCACAACGATACCTACCGCGATCTCTACCATTTCTGGTCGAAGATCTTCGCCGTCAATTTCGGCATGGGCGTGGTCTCGGGGCTGGTCATGGCCTACGAGTTCGGCACCAACTGGAGCCGCTTTTCCGATTTCGCCGGCAGCATCACCGGGCCCTTGCTGACCTATGAAGTGCTCACGGCGTTCTTCCTCGAGGCCGGTTTCCTCGGGGTCATGCTGTTCGGCTGGAACCGGGTAGGGCGCGGTCTGCACTTCTTCTCGACGGTCATGGTCGCCATCGGCACCCTGATTTCGACCTTCTGGATTCTCGCCTCCAACAGCTGGATGCAAACGCCCCAGGGCTTCGAGATCGTCGACGGTCGGGTGATGCCGCTGGACTGGCTGGCCATCGTGTTCAACCCGTCGTTCCCGTACCGCCTGGCGCACATGGCGATCGCCGCGTTCGTGGCCACGGCGTTCTTTGTCGGCTCATCGGCGGCGTGGCACCTGCTGCGCGGCAACGACACCAAACAAGTGCGCAAGATGCTGTCGATGGCGTTGTGGATGGCCTTGATCGTCGCGCCGATCCAGGCGGTGGTCGGTGACGCCCACGGCTTGAATACCCTGGAACATCAACCGGCGAAGATCGCGGCCATCGAAGGGCACTGGGAAAACAACGGCAGCGAAGCCACGCCGCTGGTGCTGTTCGGCATTCCCGATATGCAGGCCGAGAAGACCAAATATGCCATCGAGATTCCGTATCTGGGCAGCCTGATCCTGACCCACAGCCTCGACAAGCAGATCCCCGCGCTCAAGAGCTTCCCGAAAGAGGATCGCCCAAATGCAACGGTCATCTTCTGGAGCTTCCGCGTCATGGCCGGGCTGGGCATGTTGATGGTGCTGGCCGGTGTGCTCGGCCTGGCGCTGCGTCGCAGTGGTGCCATTTACCGCAATCGCTGGTTCCTGCGCCTGATGTTGTGGATGGGGCCAAGTGGCCTGATCGCCATGCTGGCCGGGTGGATCACCACCGAAGTCGGGCGTCAGCCGTGGGTGGTGTATGGCCTGCTGCGTACCGCCGATGCCGCGTCCAATCACAGTGTCGCGCAGTTGAGCATCTCGCTGGCGCTGTTCGTGGTGATCTATTTCTCGGTGTTCACGGTGGGCATCGGCTACATGATGAAACTGGTCGGCAAAGGGCCGCAGCCGCATCACGGGAATCCCGTCGACGGGCATGCCGATCAGGTCATCACACCGCGCCGGCCGCTGTCCGCCGACGCTGAAATCCTCGAAACCGACGCCCGCGTCAATTGAAGGAAGGGAGTTGAGTCATGGGTATTCAAGGTATCGATTTATCGCTGATCTGGGGCGTGATCATCGCCTTCGGCGTGATGATGTACGTGATCATGGACGGCTTCGACCTGGGGCTGGGCATTCTGTTTCCGCTGATCCCGGATGCGAAGGAGCGCGATGTGATGATGAACACCGTGGCACCGGTCTGGGACGGCAACGAGACCTGGCTGGTGCTGGGCGGTGCGGCGCTGTATGGCGCGTTCCCGCTGGCCTATTCGGTGATTCTGGAAGCGTTGTACCTGCCGCTGATCCTGATGTTGTGCGGCTTGATCTTCCGCGGTGTGGCGTTCGAGTTCCGTTTCAAGGCCAGCCCCGAAAAGCGTCATGTCTGGGACATGGCATTCATCGGCGGTTCGCTGCTGGCGACCTTCTCCCAGGGTGTGGTGATTGGCACTTACATTGCCGGCATCCCGGTGATCGACCGCCAGTTCGCCGGTGGTTCGCTGGACTGGCTGGCACCGTTTCCGCTGTTCTGCGGAGTCGGCCTGATCGTCGCTTATGCGCTGCTCGGCAGCACCTGGTTGCTGGTCAAGACCGAAGGCATGCTCGAATCGCGGATGCGCCTGTTCACCCGGCCCCTGGCCTGGCTGCTGTTGGCGGTGATCGGGGTGATCTGTGTGTGGACGCCAATCCTGCATCCGGAAATCGCCACCCGCTGGTTTGCCCATGCGCACCTGGCGGTGTTCGGTGGCCTGGCGGTGCTGGCCCTGCTGGCGATGTTCGGCTTGCTCAAGACCCTGCGCCAACGCCACACCCATTGGCCGTTCGCCTTCACCCTGATGCTGGTGTTCCTCGGTTACATCGGCCTGGCGTTCAGCATCTGGCCGAACATCGTGCCGCCGTCGATCAGCCTGTGGGCGGCGGCGTCACCGCCGACCAGCCAGTTGTTCATCCTGATCGGCGCGCTGTTCATCCTGCCGATCATCCTGATGTACACGGTCTGGAGCTACTACGTATTCCGCGGCAAAGTGAGGATTGGCGATGGCTACCATTGATACGAATCAAACGGCACCCGCGCGCTGGTACAAGCGCCTGGGATGGCTGGTGGTGATCTGGCTGGGCAGCGTGGTTGCCTTGGGTGTGGTGGCGGGGGCATTGCGGATGTTGATGCATGCGGCGGGGATGAGTAGCCACTGAGGTTCACTGCGAAAAATGAAACCCGGAGCCCATGACAGGGCTCCGGGTTTTTTTATTGGGTTGCGAAACTGTAAGTTGAGGGCATTACCTTTGGAAAATGCCCCTTGAAATGCCGGGCTTTAATAAGAAGTTGATTTTTAATGGAAAAATTCAGATCGTTCCCGTGCATTTTACAAGGTATCAATATGGTGTGTTTTATATGTTTAAAAGCTTGTAGGAGGAAGATGGCATTATTTTGGGATGCTTCTGTTGTTAAAATGGGATTGGTAGTTCGCTAGTTGTAGGTAGTGTCTGAAATTATGGTTTTCTCTTTACGCGGGCTTCCAGGTTGTATTAAGTTTTAGTTGCTGGTTGGTCGAGGTTGGTTTGTCTGGTGGCTAGTTTTTATTTTTACAGCTTCTTGATGTTGGTTCTGTGAGGTCGCGGGGGAAGAAAGAGAGTTTTAATTAAATTTCAGGGTTTCAAGCTCAAGGAGTTCAAGATATGGATGAAGTAGGCGTGATGCTTGGTTCAAAAAAATCGGTGTTCCTGAGAAAATGTTGGCACAAACTATTAGGTCTGAAAGGTACGGCCCACCTTCAACCGCATTTGCTCTTGAAACCGTCCCTGTACCAGACATTCAATCCGATGAATGCTTAGTCAAGGTCATGGCCGCTGGTATAAATCATAATGGCGTTTGGGCTGCACGCGGATTTCCAATAGATGTCATTGAACTCCAAAGAAGTCGCGGCGAAAAATGTGAGTTTCATATAGCAGGATCTGATGCTTCTGGAATAGTTGTTGCCGTGGGGAAGGATGTTGACGATATCGCTATTGGCGATGAAGTGGTACTGCACTGCGGTTGGTGGGATTGCGATGCGTTGTCCGACGAAATCATGGACAAGTCGGCAAAGATCTGGGGTTATGAAATCAATTTTGGAGCCTTCGCTGAGTACACCCGGGTCAAGCGCCAGGCAATTCTGCCTAAGCCCGCGCGATTGAGTTGGGAGCAAGCGGCGTCCTACATGCTTTGCGGGGCAACGGCGTACCGAATGCTGCACGGCTTTGCACCTCATACGGTGAAACAGGGGGACGTAGTACTGATATGGGGCGGCAGTGGTGGAATGGGATCTATGGCAATCCAATTGGTTAACGCTGCGGGGGCGATACCTATAGCCGTGGTCAGTAGCGAAGAAAAAGCCGCGTATTGTCGCGAAATTGGCGCAAAAGGCACGATCAATCGACAGAATTATGGGCATTGGGGGGGGCTTGAAGATATTGAAGATCCAACTAAGTACGCCCGTTGGTTAGGTGAGGCCAAGCGGTTCCAGCAGGAGATCTGGCGTCTGGTTGGGGAGAGAAAATGCCCTCGAATTGTGATTGAACATCCAGGTGAAGATACCTTTCCGACTTCATCTTTCGTCTGTGCTCCTGGTGGGATGGTAGTCATTTGTGCAGGCACCACTGGTTATAAGGGAACGTTCGATGTCCGATATCTGTGGATGCGCCAAAAAAGATTGCAAGGTTCACATTTTGCCAATCTAAACCAATGTCGTGAATTTAATAGACTGATTGATGAAGGCCATGTGCAGCCATGCCTGACCCGAACTTTTCTTCTTGAGGATTTACCTGAGGCTCATCAGATTATGTTTGAGAATCGTGAGCCCGTGGGAAACTTCGTAGTGCGGATTGGTAGTCGTTGGGAGTGCTAGTTTATGTTGTTTATTAATAGGTATGTTAATCAAGTCCATGAAACTCCTCAGATTCCGGCTGTCGCTTGTGAAATGTCGGAGGTTTCATATAAGGAGTTGTATTGTCGAGCGCGTCGATTGGCTGGGATACTTGCTGGGGAAAGTTCGGCAAGGATGATTGGTGTTGTAGTGAGTAAGAGTGTCGAGTACATCGTTACGGTACTTGCAATACATTTATTGGGTCGAACGGTTGTCCCGCTGGACGGTAATTACCCAGTTAGCCGATTGAAGCAGATGATTACGTCTCTTGATTTGTCTTTTTGCTTAGTCAGCCATCAGCATGGGATTGAATTGACTGGCATGTTGCAGGAATGCACGCACCTTTTACATATCGAAGGCTCAATAGGGAGTGCGACTGAGGAAACTGAACTCGTGGTCACTGTAGGGGATGATACACCGGCGTATGTCGTGTTCACGTCTGGCACCACCGGTGTGCCAAAACCGGTTCTAGTGCCTTATCGATCACTTAGCACCTTGATCGACTGGATGGCTAAAACATCAGGGTCGCAAGGCACCACATTGTTGTACGCGGCACAGGGGTTTGATGTTTCATTTCAAGAGATCTACGCAACGTTGTGCTGTGGGGACCGCTTACTGATTGCCACGGATGCGCATAAGAAAGATTTGCGTGCCTTGATCGAACATTTATCTGCGGGAAAGGTGACACGTTTATTCCTGCCAACCTCGATGCTGATCCCACTGGTGAAATTCGCTCTTCAAGAAGGGAGGACACTGGTCGATTTGAAACAGGTGATTGTGGCAGGAGAGCAGCTGAAGGTCACGCCGGCCGTCAGGCAGTGGTTCAAGGCTCATCCTCATTGTCGATTGATCAATCATTACGGACCATCAGAAACACATGTGGTGATGACCTGCCAACTCGAAGATGAACCGGATGGATGGCCGGATCTGCCGCCGATCGGTCAGGTCACGCCAGGTAGTGACGCCTGGCTGTTTGATGAGCAGTTACAACCGGTGGCACAAGGGGACTGCGGTCAACTGCACATTTCGGGTCGCTCATTGGCGTTAGGTTATTACCGTATGCCGGAGCAAACAGAGGAGAAATTCATCATCCATCCCCTCACTCTAGAGCGGATGTACAACACAGGCGATATGTGTGTTCTCAACGAGCAGGCTCAATACGAATACAAGGGACGGCGTGACCGGCAGTACAAGGTTCGTGGGTATCGAGTCGAGTTGAAAGAAATCGAGGCGGCAGTTACGAATTCCGGATTGGTAGATGATTGCCTTGTCGTAGCGTTGCAAACGAATTTGATCACCTCGCTGGTCCTCTATTTTGCAGCACATGAGTCCGATCAAGATCTAAGTTTGAGTTTGCATGCGCATCTTGCTGCAACATTACCGGAATATATGCTGCCGTCCTTCTATAAAAAAATTGCAGCCATTCCGTTGACCCTTAACGGCAAAGCCGACACTGCGAAGCTGCCACCTATCAGCGGGCTGAGATCGCAGTTGTCGTCTAGTTATGTAGCGCCGAAGGGGCCGCTTCAAACACTGGTTTGTGAATTGGCAGCGGAATGTTTCGGGATCGATCGACTCGGCGTTGATGACAACTTCATGGCGGCGGGAGCGAACTCTTTCACACTGATGTCCTTGTTAGCCGAGTTGCGCCATGTATTGGGCCACAGCTTTCGGCAGACCGATCTGTTCGAGTACCCGACACCCAGATTGCTGTGCGGGATCGTTCAGAGCTCGATGCAAGTGCCTGAGCCGAAAGTCCCGGTTGTCTCTGTAACCCAGCGGAAACTGAGATCGGCTGCCATTCACAGTGTTCATGAAAAAAGGAGAAGCTGACATGCGCACCCATGAGGACAACTGCGCCGTACTGGATGAGAACAGCATTGCCATCGTCGGGATGTCTTGTCGGTTTCCGGGGGCGGATTCTGTGGATCAATACTGGCAAAACCTATTGGCCAGCCTCGAAAGCATTCAGGTGAAATCGGACGTGGACGGGCGGGTGCGTGCCCGCGCTGAACTGTCGGGCATTGAAGATTTTGATTACGATTTTTTTGGATTCAGCTTCAAGGAAGCCCAGCTACTTGACCCCCAACAAAGAGTGTTGCTCGAATGTGCATGGGAGGTGTTGGAGGACGCATCGCTGAATGAGCGAGGCGGCTCCATCGGAGTGTTCTGCGGTGCCGGGCCCAGTTCCTACTTCATCAACAATGTCTATGGTCTGCAAGCACACGAAACTGCTTGTGGTTTGTATCAGTCCTCTGAGTCACTGGCGCAGTTCATGGCGACTGACAAAGAGTTTCTAGCCAGTCGGATCGCCTACAAACTCAATTGCTGTGGCCCAGCGGTCAATGTTCAAGCTGCATGTGCGACGTCGATGTTCGGCATTCATGCGGCGATTCATGCCCTGTTACTGGGCGAATGTGGGGCCGCATTGGTGGGCGCGGCTGCCATCTCTGTTCCGCAATCGATTCCCTACTATTTTGAACCAGGGATGCCATTTAGCGCCGATGGTCATTGTCGTCCGTTTGATGCTCTGGCGAGTGGAACGGTTTTCGGTTCCGGAGCGGCAGTGGTCGGGTTGAGGAGGCTAAGTGATGCGCTTGCTGACGGCGATCAGATTCATGCTGTGATTCGTTCGGTGGCAACCAACAATGACGGTGCGCACCGGGCAGGTATGTCGGCGCCATCGGTTGCCGGTCAGGCTCGAGTTATCTGTGAAGCACTTGAGCTGGCAGGTGTCGCTCCAGCAGATATCAGCTATGTCGAAGCTCATGGCACTGCCACCCCCATCGGTGACCCGATCGAGATAAAGGCGCTGGCCAATGCCTTTGCCGGTCGTGATTGCGCAGACACCTGCTATCTAGGGAGCGTCAAAGGCAACATCGGGCATCTGGGGTGGGCCGCGGGCATGGCTGGATTGATCAAAGCTGTCCTGATCGCCAAGCACAAAGTGATACCTCCGACCCTTAACTTCCAGCATTACAACCCGTACTTGAACATCGAAGAAACACCTTTTGAGATCAACCGTGAATCGGTTGTAATCAACCAGCCTCATGTCATCGTTGGCGTCAGCAGTTTCGGGCTGGGTGGCAACAATTCGCACTTGATACTCGAGACCGCACCGAAAGTATTGATGACTCACTTTTCCATCGGTCATGACCAGGCCTCCCTGATCCCCGTTTCGGCCAAAGACCCCAACGGACTGCGTGACCTCTGCATTGCCTATCGGAAGTTTCTAGAAACTCAGACGGATAGCTGTTTCCCAGCATTTGTCTCCAACTTGAGATTTTCCAGATCGCTGTTCGGGTACCGCGCTTACATCATTGCCAGCCGGCGTACGGAAGCTATTGAAGCCCTGACTGCGCTGTCCTTCGACAATCGCTCATCGAACGGACGTACCCCAGCGGTGGGGGTGATGTTCAGCGGTCAGGGCGCAGAGCATAGGGAGATGGGACTCGGGCTGTATGCTCAGGAAGCGTTGTTCAAGACTGAGCTGGATGCGTTTGATCCGGTTTGTCAGGAAGCCTTTGGCGCGCGCGCTGTCGACCTATTGTCCGACGTACAGATCGAGCAGGATATTGCACTGTCGCAGCCACTAACGTTTGCGTTGCAAGTGGCAATGGCGCGACTGCTTCTAAGTCATGGGATAACCCCCGTCGCTCTGTTCGGACATAGTCTTGGGGAATATGCCGCCGCCTGCATCGCAGGTGTGTTCAGCCCGGAGCAAGGATTCAGAATACTTGTGCAGCGTGGTCGACTGCTGGATTCGCTCGGTGATATCGGAGCGATGGCCGTGCTGGAAGGCGATCACGCGTGTGCATCGAGACTGATGGACACAGAATTCGGTGACTTGTCTATTGCCGCATTGAACGGTAGGAGCAATACGGTGGTTTCCGGAACACGGGAGGCAATTGAACAACTCCTGTCCAACGCGCAAGACGCTGGCGTCAACGCGACGCGACTGAAGATTTCACGCCCCGGGCATTCCAGCTTGCTCGACCCATTGCTGGAGAGCTTCGAAGCCTACCTGGATACTGTCGAAATGCGCTCCCCGGTCGGCCCCTTCATTTCCACGTTGAGGGGTGAACTGGCAGGAAGTGAAGTGGCCACCTCGCAATACTGGCGTCGGCAATTGCGTGAAACAGTGAGCTTCAGTGCGAGTGTGGCGTCGGCTTGCGAATACGGCTGCACTCACCTTGTCGAGATTGGGCCGAAAGCAACACTCTCGGGCTTGGTTCTGGGTGACTGGGGCGATCAACTGAGCGTGTTGCCGTTGGTCAAGGGGGGTAGAAAAGATCACCGGCAATATTTGACCGTCTTGGGCGAGTTGTTACGGGTTGGCATAGATGTCCGTTTCCCGGAACTGCCGGTACGGGCTCCGATACTTTCGGGATTGCCGACTTATCCTTTTCAGCGAGTTCGTTGTTGGGTCGAAGCTTCGCCACTGGAGTCTGTCCTGACCGAACCGGTATATCAGACGGTCTGGCAACCGCTGACGACAGCGTCAATGGACGTGCAAGTGGCAGCGAACATGAAGGTGCTGTTTTTTACTGCTGACGAAACACCTGCACAGGATGAGATCCGTTATTTGGCAGATGCTTTCAAACAGTTTCACTGTATTGCTCTTGATCGCGGTGCAGGCGCCGGAACGGAAACTGCTAAGCCATCGTTCGACGAATTGTGGCGAGAGTATGGCGACGGTGTTGACCGGGTTTATCTCGACCTTCGGCACCTATCGGACGCACATGTCTCTACAGCAGTCAGTGCCTGTGCTCAGACCTTGGACCTGATGCGTAGCATGACGAGCACTTACCCGCAGATCTGCTTGTTGTTTGCCGTACAGGTTTGCAGCGATGGTGACGAGGCACCTGGGCCGGTGGCCAATAGTGTCGTGGGCATGCTGCGTTCTTTGTTGCTTGAGGAACCTGACCGACAGGTGACCGTCCTCAACTTTCTCAGAAGCCCGCAGTTTCATTGTGCCGAAGAGGCAGGGCCGATCGTACTGTTGCCGTTCACTGAAGAGCTCGTCGTCACAATAGAACAAGGACTGGTCAAAGTTCCGCGCCTGGAGCGGGTGTTGGTTGACGACTTGCTGGAGGGTGAAGTGGATCGCGACTCGCACTATCTCCTTCTCGGGGGTGGGGGCGGCATCGGCCAACAACTGATCGAACGCCTTTGTGCCGATCAGTGCGGCTCCATTTCCGTCATCGGCCGCGCACCTCAGCCGAGTGACGCATTACGCAGGCTGATGACGCTTCATCCGACCGTCCGCTATCTGGGTTTCGACTTGTCGACCGATCAAGGGCGGGACGATTGTGCGAAGCATTTGCGGCAGACCGTCGTGCATCGGGCAACAATCTTCAATCTGGCTGTCGATCTCAACGATAAATTATGGAGCGAGATAGGGATTGCGGACCTGCAGCAATCTTTCGACGCCAAATGCAGTAGTGTCCTGAGCCTGTATCACTTGCTTCGTGAGCAGGGCACGGTGATCGAATGTGTTTTTAATTTTTCTTCCGCCACTTCGATTCTGGGCAACGGCGGACAGTTGGCTTACGGGGCCGCCAGTGCTTTCCTCGATGCGGCCCACGCCTTCCTGTTTCCTGAGGCGGGCCAAGTGCTGACGGTCAATTGGGGCGTGTGGGGTGATGCTGGAAAGTTGCGTGATGCACGTCAGCGCTTGCAGGTACTCAAGGCCGGCGGCTTGAACAGCCACAACAGCGAGCAGGGATACCTATTCCTCCGCAGGCTCTTGGGCGGTCCGTCCCGCCACGTTGCCTACATGAACATCGACGCTCAGATACTGGCGGACAGATCCCGAGTCAGTCAAAGGTTTCTCGAACGTTTGACAGCCGAGCCCCGTCCTCGCGAAAGCAAGCACCCGGACAGTGTGTCGACGCGTCTGCTCGGATGTACAGATGAGCGGGAAATCGGCCAACTGCTAGAGAGCTGGCTGGTATCGACCACCGATGCGCTCGTCGGGCTGGAGGCGGCAAGCCAGGGAAATTATGACGCCATCAAGTCGTGCGGTTTCCAGTCGTTGGGGTTCGACTCTCTGGCGTTAGTACAGCTGAAGAACGCCTTGGGCTCACAGTTGGGGTTGCAGTGGAGCCTCAAACGTTTCCACGCCATCGAGGCACTGAGCGAGTTGCACGCTGAAATGCTTGTTCATGTCAGTCAGCCGGCCTGGCGTGCAGCGAATCAACCGAACAAAGACACCGTGGAAAACAACGTGCAGGACATGGTTGTTTCCTTGCAACAGGCTCGATGGATTTCGCTTATCGGGCAGGATTACGGTCTGCGCATCATTCCGTATCGGATTTACTGCTCCTTCGATGCCGAGCATTGTCGCAAGGCGCTGCTGCAGGTAATCGACGAGCATCGATTGTTACGCACGTTTTTTCCACAGGGGCAGCCCGTGGTCAAGACGGCGGCACAGGTGGTCGAAGGCTTCGGGACTTTGTTCACCAAACTCGGTGGGCAATCCGAAGCGCAGCAGACACGTCAGATCACGACTCTTGTACGTTCAATGACGCAGGGGTTGCCAAAGCCCGAGGATAATGTGACGTGGGCCATTCACTTTATCGACATCGCAGGCCCTTGGTTCATTGCCCTACTGGGTGTCCAGCACCTGGAATTCGATGGCAAGTCACTGACCTTAATGTTCGACCGTTTTGGTGAGTGCCTTGATCGAATGGCCAGGGAACAGCCGCTGACCAGGATTGAACATGCCATCGACTATATCGACTACGCACGCCGTCAACAGCAGTACCTCAGTGGCGACTGGCTTAGAGATAAAGGTTTTTTCAAAGGGCTGTACAACGCATTCGAAAGACCTACGGTGCTTCCTGGACATCCAGGGTTCCACTCCACCACGGTGTGTTCGTCGTCGCGACACAGTGTTGACGTTGCCGGTGCGCACTGCACATTGAGCGAAATGGCCGCGCAGAACGGATTTAGTGTGTTCAACGCCATTTTGTATGCCTACGCCTCGACCATGGCCGAGGTGATTGACTGTGGTCAGCTGATTATCAGTGCCATCAACAGCGGCCGCGGATTGAGTGAGTTCAACGATGTGATCGGCCCGTTCACGTCTCCGTTACCGGTACCGATTATTGTGCATCACGAATGGTTGACCGGAATCGCAATGGTTGCGCGCACACTGGAGGCCATGCACGCCTATCCGTTGATGCACCCGACGATGTTGATCGATGAAGTATCGGCATTTTCGGGGATGGCCCATGACACCTACTTTTCCGATCTCGGTATTAATTTCCTCAACTACCGTCACACCACTGCAAGTCCGGGCAAGGTATGGATCGAAGGGGTAGAAATACTTGGTCCTGTCGGCGAGGGGGTTCTGTCGGGGGCCAACGTCGAAGACATGCGAAGGGTGCCCGGACTGCATCTGGTGGTTGAAATCAACGGTGATGACTTGCGCTTCAATTTCTGGTTCCACACCCAGCGTTTTACCAACACCGAGGTGAAAGGTTGGGGCGATCTCATGGTGCGTAACGTCAATGAGCTGCTGGACCTGGCGAGGGCATTAAATGAATCGTGATCCAGCGACACTGCTTTGCTTTTCTTATGCCGGTGGCAGTGCCGGATTCTACGCACGTTGGCGCAGTGTATTGCCCCATATCAAGGTCATCCCAGTCGACATGCCGGGGCGGGGCACTGCTCGGGACCTAGAGACGTTGGTGACCCGAAACGATGTCATTGACTACCTGCTCGAACATTACCTGCGTCGGTGTGTACCGCCATTCGCATTGTTCGGGCATAGCCTTGGAGCGCGCATCGCGTTTGAGTTGCAGTCGGTGCTGCAGTGTGACTTTGGGTTGCAAGCCTCGCGGCTGTTTATCAGTGGTTGTCTGTCGCCGGAGCGCTTTACTCGTGCCGTGGCTGTTCACGAGCGGGATCTGAGCGATTCGGCATTATTGCGGGTACTGGCCGGAATGGGCGGTACACCGCCGGAGCTGCTTGACAACCCGTTCTTGATGCAGACAGCACTGCCAATTATCCGAGCTGATTTTGAGTTGGCGATCGACCTCTCCAAAAGTGCCGCCATGTCCGTTGCATCACCCATCCATCTGTTACTGGGCAATCAGGACAAAGTCACTTGTCTGTTTGAAGACTATCCCGGTTGGCGGCGTCATACCTCCCGAGGGTGTCAGGTATCCCTTTTCGAAGGGGACCATTTTTTTGTCCGTTCCCAGACGAACCCGGTTGCCATGCTCGTCAGGGAACAGTTGCAGGAGGTTGTGCCGCGTGAGGAATGAACTGCAGATACAGGATTGGTTGGGCGGTGGCGGCTGGCCCTTGCACACCATCGGTCAACGAATGATCGAGCTCGCCAAACAAGAGCCTTCTTGTGCCTACCGTTGGTGTGTTCGTGATGTGAGGCAGGGTACCCGCCATGTGTTCAATGAACACATGGCAGGTCCTGCTTCGAGCACCCGCAAGCTGTACATCCTTGTGACTACGCTGCTGTTGGTTGAGCGCGCAGAGCTTGCCCTAGAGGAAACCCTAGTGGTGGATAACTCCAGGGCAGGGAACCAGACCTGTGGTGGCCTCTGGTTGTTGGACAGTCCTCGAACATTCACCATCGGCGAACTACTCAAGTTGATGATGGGGCTGAGTGACAATGTCGCAACGTTTTATCTGGTTGAGCGGATTGGACTGCAACGTCTGAATGCACTTTCAACGGATCTTGGACTGCGCCAAACCCGGCATCTGTCGTCGGTGCCAAGTCAAGCGTTGACTGCGGATCACTCCTTGGACGCCGTCAACACCACGACGGCGTGGGATCTGGCAACAGCGCTGTCATTTTTGGTCGATGGCGCAGAAGGTCGACTACCGCAGGGCGGTGCCTTCATTGGCCAGCGACTTTGCCGGTTCGGCCTTGACGCAATGCTTGCCCAACAGGACACCACTGCAGTGAGGAGCTGGATGGATGAAGTGGGTCACATAGGCGACAAGCAGGGCGTTGGCTATCGCAATTACAACAACGTCGGCTATTTGGTTCGTGATGGCTCGGTGCGGATGGTCTTTTCGTTCATTGTCGATGACCTGCACCGGATGGAGGAGCCGCGACCGGCCTTTGCTCACGCCAGGGATTTCATTGCCCTGTTCTTTCGCTTGCTGGACGACTTCAGCAAGCTCCAGTCACCTTCGAAGGATTCTTGATATGGTCTGTTCACTGGCTGAGAGCTACCAGAACAAATCCGCTATTTATGACAGCGCTAGACCGTCCTATCCGCTGCCGGCAATCGAGTTCATCCACAATCAGCTCGATTTGTCCTCGGGCTTACCGGTGTTGGACGTCGGTGCGGGTACCGGAATACTTACCCGGCAACTGGCGCTGACCGGCATGCCAGTTGTTGGCGTGGAACCTGATGTGCAGATGCTCGCGAAGGCCCGAGCGGGCACCGAGGCGCCCAATGCAAGTTTTCGAAATGCCACCGCCGAGCAAACGGGATTTGCCTCCGGCTCCGTGTCGGCCGTGGTATGTGGTCAGTCTTTCCACTGGTTTGATCCGGGTAAGACCCAGGCTGAGTTCAGACGTGTACTGGCCACAGAAAACCCGGTATTTCTTGTCTGGAATATTCGTAGTCCCGATTGCGACGGATTTCACCGTGATTACGAGCAACTGCTGCTGAACCAGTTCGAACGTTATGAGGAAACGCTACAAATTGATCAGTGTCTGGAAGATCGTCTCCGCCAGTTTTTTGAGGGGCCGTATGAGGAGCGCACGTTCGTCAATAGCCAGCAGTTGAGCGCATCGGGACTGCTAGAAAGAACCATGTCCTGTTCTTATGCCATGCTGGTCGGAACACCAGAACATGATTCGGCCAGTCGCGCCTTGAACGCTCTGCATCAGCAATACCGGCAAAATGATGTTGTTTCCATGATCTATAAAACGCGAGTGGTCTATGGACGTCTTTGAACGGTTGAACGAGAGTCAGCTGTTGCGCGGAGCCGCTTGGGTGGTGCCACTATCATTTTTCCCTACGTTAGCGCGGGCTGCATTTCTTTCCTATTTCCTGATTTTCCTGAGTGAGCGGTTTGTGCTATCAGTGGATCGGATCGGTCTTTTTGTAGGAGGATTCATCCTCCTGAGTTCTGTCGGTAGTCTGGTGTCTGGCGCGTTGCTCGACAGAATGAGTATCAGAACATTGATGCTCAGTTCGTCGGTCCTGCAGTCTGCTGTGTACGCCGGCCTGTTGTGGTCCGATTCGCTGGTGCTCGTGTTCATCCTATGCCTGGTACTCAACCTGGCGTACCTGTTACTCGAAACGGCCATACGCATGTGTATCGCTCGTTGGTTTTCCTCAGCAGAAACCGCATCCGTGCTCTCGATTAAATACACCCTTACCAATACAGCTTATGCAATAGGCCCATTGGCCGGCCTCTGGTTGAACAAACATGGTGTTTCGCCAATGTTATTTTGCAGCGCAGCCGCGATTGCATTTGCCTTGGCTGCGTTCCGTCCTTTCGCAGATACGCAGGAGCGCGAACACACACGTGACAACAGTGAAGGAGTACTTGGCTCTCTGGTGAACATGGCCAAGGATCACAAGTTGCTGAAGTTCACAGTGGCCAGTGTCCTGTTGGCCGGCGTATTCGGGCAGTTTCACCTGTATGTAGGCCAATACTTGCTCACGACGTACTCCACTGAGCAAATGTACGAAATCATCAATGTGGTATTCGTCACCAACGCGCTGACATCAATTCTGTTGCAGTACCTGATCGGTCGCAAAGTAACGGCTGAACGCTTCAGGCTTTGGACGTGCGGGTGTGTTTTGGCCTTCGCCGGCGGGCTGTTGGGATTTGCATTCTCCAGCACGGTATTTACCTGGGCTGTCTTCACTGCCTTGTTTACGGTGGGGGAGATCATCATTCAGCCTCTTGAGTTTCTTTACATCACGCGTATTGCTCCTGCCCGAATGGCAGGGGCGTACTACAGTTCTCAAAACCTTACCTATCTTGGAGCGGCATCCACGCCGGTGGTCTGCGGTTATATCCTCGTTGACTTAAGTCCCTTGTATTTTTTGTTGTATCTATTGGTATTGCTGATTGTAGGCGGTGTGATTTTCTACAACGCAGGCGGAAAGTTGGCTTCTCTGGAAACAATACAGCCCCGCAATAGCGGGGCTGTAGGTGATCAGGGATCAATATGACTTTGCATAAAGTGCCCACATGTTCGTTTTTCGGCCGGTGAATAAACAGGTCGCGGAGATTCCAGGTTGTTTTAGCGGAATACAGCGAACGGTTACTCCAAGCTCTCCGATAGCTTTTTCAACTTTCTTGTCCTCGCTGAAGGGGGCGAGAACAAAGGCGTTAAGTTTTGCGTTCTGTTTGAAGTGTTTTTTGAATTCGTCCAGGGTAGTGACCGTTTTGGTGTTATCGGACAATTTCTTCTGTGCCACCACTAACATGTCTTTTTGAAGGGTGGCCAGTGTTTTCGAGATGTTATTAACGAAATCTTCAGTGTCAAGTTTCAGAAGGTTTTTGCAGTTGTTTCGACAGGAATAGGACACCCCATTTTGCTCCAGTTCCTTTATGCCAATCTCGACCCGGACAGGGACGCCACGCTTGATGTGGTACCACTTTTTTTCGCCACTGTTCATGTCCCGCCAATCAACACTGGCCCGAAGGTTTTGCCCCTTCAGTTTTTTCCGACAAATCTGCTTTTGCAGTTTTTTGCAGTAGTCATGAATGGCATCTGCATTCTGTTCGTTGCGCACGATCGGGATAATGACGACCTGCGTCGGTGCCACGAGGGGCGGGAGTACTAGTCCATCATCGTCACCATGGGCCATTATCATCGCGCCGATCAGTCGCGTGGATACTCCCCAAGACGTGGTCCATGCCAGTTCTTTTATCCCTTCTTTGTTCACGAAGCGGATGTCTGAACTCTGTGCGAAGTTCTGGCCTAAAAAATGAGAAGTACCTGCTTGCAGGGCCTTGCCGTCTTGCATCATCGCTTCAATGGTGTAGGTGCTGACGGCGCCCGGAAAACGTTCCCAAGAGCACTTTTCGCCCTTGATTACTGGTATGGCCAGGTGCTCGGTAGTAAAGCGCTCATAGATATCCAACATCTTTAGCGTTTCGACCAAGGCCTCATCATGAGTTGCGTGAACGGTGTGACCTTCCTGCCATAGGAACTCCGATGAGCGCAGGAAAATCCGGGGACGCATTTCCCAGCGCAGTACGTTCGCCCATTGATTGATAAGTAGAGGCAGATCCCGATGGCTTTGTACCCATCGTGAAAAGGATGCACCGATGACCGTTTCACTGGTGGGCCTGATGATCAACGGTTCTTCTAGTGTTCCTGCGGGAGTAAGCGCTCCATCCGTTGATTTTTCGAGACGGTGATGGGTTACAACTGCGCACTCTTTGGCAAAGCCTTCAACATGCTCGGCTTCTTTTTGAAGAAAGGATAACGGTATCAAAAGTGGAAAATATGCGTTTGAGTGTCCTGTGTCTTTGATTTTCTTATCAAGTTCTCGTTGAATCTGCTCCCATATGCCATACCCCCAAGGACGGATAACCATGCAGCCTCGAACTGGAGAGTTCTCAGCCATTTCCGACTGGGTAATCACTTGTTGATACCAGTCAGAAAAGTTTTCATTTCTTGTAGGTGATATTGCGTTTTTCATAGGGCCCTTTCTTTGAAGTCGAAATTGTTATTCGAAATGGTGTCGTAAGGGGTAGGTATATTTATTGAGCTTTGAAATTTCAAGACTTCATGTGTGGTTTTTCATATTTCAGAAATTTCCTTCAGAAGGATCTTTCTTTTTGTAAAGTTACTCCGCTCTTCGACGTGTTCGTCGACCACAAATAGCCCCCAATGCAATCGCTTCGGGGGCTATGGCACTCACTGAGCCCCAAACATCGCCGTCCAGTAAATCCCCGCATCGCTCTTCGGATCGGTCGCATACGCCGCGCCAAGTTCGCGGAACTGCGGGTTCATCAGGTTGGCGCAGTGGCCAGGGCTGACTAGCCAGCCTTCGACCACCTTGCGGACGCTGTCCTGCCCGGCGGCGATGTTTTCGCCGATCTGCTGGAAGTCGTAGCCGGCCAGTTCTGCGCGGTCACCCGGGGTGCGGCCATCGCGGTCCTTGTGATCGAAGTAGTTGTTGTTGGCCATGGAGCGCGAGTTGCCTTCGGCGGCGGTGGCCAGCGTGGCGTTCCAGGCCAGCGGCGCGGTCGCATTGAAAGACTGGGTGCCGCATTGACGCTGCTTGGCCCGTGCGGCGTTGAGTTCGATGAGCAGCTTCTGGCCCTCGGTCTGCGAGTCGCCCAAGCGTGAACTGAGCAGTGGCCGCGCCACGACGATGCGCCACTGATTGTCCTGGCGGCTGACGCCGACATCGACGAATTGCGGGTCGAGGACGATCTGGCAAAAACTCTCCTGAATCGCCTTCATCGCCGAGGCCGCATCGCGAGGCCCGGACAGGCTGATGGCCTGCACATTCTTCATGGGATAACCCGCAGTGGCCATGGCCTGCTGCAGATTACCGATGCTCGAGGCGGTCAGCACCAGGCGTGGGTCGGCCGACAACGGCGGAAGCTCCGATGAAACCTGGCCCGCACAGCGCTGCAGTTGGCTGCGGTAGACGTTGATCGATTCGACCAATTGCGCTTCGTCCGCCGCCACGGCGTGGGCGGCGAATACCAGGCCCAGAGACAAACCGGTCAAACGCATTGCGGATGAGATGAAACCCATGAATATCCCCTTGAGCAGATTGCGCCCATGATGCGCGAAGTTGGTCCATCCAGGACAACGGATTTATCCAGAGTGTAGTGGGGTGGGCGAAATCATTTCACTACTAGACTGAATCGAATCGCTCACCGAGTGACACCGACCATGCGCCTCGACTGGATCGCCACTTGCCTCGCCTTCACGTTGCTTGCCGGCCCGGTGTCCGCTGCGGATCAAGCGCAAAAACAGCAAGCGG
Organism: Pseudomonas sp. GL_091; assembly: GCF_057837725.1. Taxonomy (NCBI): domain Bacteria; kingdom Pseudomonadati; phylum Pseudomonadota; class Gammaproteobacteria; order Pseudomonadales; family Pseudomonadaceae; genus Pseudomonas; species Pseudomonas sp. GL_091. The sequence continues at coordinate 2,712,323 of NZ_CM174451.1, forward strand.
CCGAGAACAAGGCCGAGGTGCTGGAACACAAAGCCGCCGAGAACAACAACCCCGCACCGGTGCCCAAGGCTGAAGCCATTACCCCGTCCGAAGTCCAGGCCGTCGACCCGGCGGGTGTCGCGCCGCTGGACGACGCGATCACGTGCCTGGCCCGGTCCATTTACTGGGAAGCCAGGGGCAAGGACATCGCCGACATGGAGGCAGTGGCCAACGTGGTCATGAATCGTCTGGGGCATGAGGGCTTTCCGGACACGGTGTGCAAAGTGGTCAAACAGGGTTCAGAGACCAAGAGCTGCCAGTTTTCCTGGTGGTGTGACGGCAAATCCGATTCGGTGCAGGAAGAGGTGCCTTACGCGATGGCCAAGGAAATCGCGCGCAAGGCCCTGAACAAGGAACTGCCGGATCGCACCCAGGGTGCCCTGTATTTCCATGATCGTACCGTCAAACCGGATTGGGCCACGCAATACATCAAGACCGTGGATATCGGTTTGTTCCGGTTTTACAAGCCACATGACGATTCGGCCAAATAATAGCGGCTGTTTCGGCCAGATATTGTTTTTTTTGCTGAGGTTGCGCACGGCGTTATCGAAACTGAAATGTTTCTGTTTTATAAGCTTCATAACGAAACCGTGCGCGAATGACGCCATAAGCAGGAGCTACATATGAAGCTGACGAGGGTCTGGATCAGTAATCTCGCGCCGATCGCGGCGCAGTCGCAGGGATGCGTCCAATGACCGTTCTGGTCACCGGTGCGGCCGGTTTCATCGGTTTTCATACGGTCCAGCGCTTGTGCCGCGAGGGTCAGGAAGTTGTCGGAATCGACAACCTCAACGACTACTACGACGTGGAACTCAAGCACGCACGCCTCAAGGTGCTGGAGACTTTGCCGGGTTTTCGTTTCCGGAAAATGGACATCGTCGATAAACCGGCCCTGATGAGCCTGTTTCAAGAACACCGTTTTACCGAAGTGGTGCATCTGGCTGCTCAAGCCGGGGTACGCTACTCGCTGGACAACCCGGATATCTATGCGCAATCGAACCTGGTGGGTTTCCTCAATGTGCTGGAAGCCTGTCGGCACCATCGCCCCGAGCATCTGATCTACGCCTCGAGCAGTTCGGTGTACGGCACCAACAGCAAAATGCCGTTCAGTGTCGAGGATCCTGTCGAACATCCCGTTTCGTTGTACGCCGCCACCAAGCGCGCCAATGAACTGCTGGCCGAAAGTTATTGCCATTTGTATGGCTTGAAAGCCAGTGGCCTGCGCTTTTTTACCGTCTACGGTCCGTGGGGCCGCCCGGACATGGCGCTGTTCAAGTTTACCGAAGCCATCCTCAAAGACCTGCCCATCGACATTTACAACGAGGGGCAGATGTCGCGCGACTTTACCTACGTCGACGACATTGTCGAAGGTATCGCCCGACTACGCCCCAAGCCACCGGTGCCGGAAGGCTCCGCCGCCGGGGTAAACAGGCTCTTCAACATCGGGCGTGGCATGCCGGTGGCGTTGCTGGATTTCGTCGACTGCCTGGAATCCGCCCTGGGCCTGCAGGCCCGGCGCAACTATATGCCGATGCAGGCCGGTGATGTGGTCAAGACCTGGGCCGATATCTCGGCACTGGCCGAGTGGGTGGGCTTCAGCCCGCAGATGACGCTCGAAACCGGCGTCGGCGAGTTTGTGAAGTGGTATCGGCAGTTCTATCAGATTTGAAGCGTTCGCCTCTGATCTCGAAAAAATCAAAAGGGCGAGAGAGACCCCATGAGCCAAGACATTTTTGTATCCGTACTGATTCCCGCCAAGAACGAAGCGAACAACCTCAAGCCGCTGCTTGAGGAAATCCGCGTCGCATTGGCCGATGAATCGTACGAAATCATCGTCGTCGACGATGGCAGCACCGATGCGACCCTGCAGGAATTGCGGCAGATCCGCCAGAACGGCCTGAACACCCTGCGCATCCTGCATCACGAACGTTCGCTGGGGCAGAGCACCTCGCTGTACCACGCCGCCCGTGAGGCCCGCGGGCAGTGGCTGGCGACCCTCGATGGCGACGGGCAGAACGACCCGGCGGACATCCCCGGCATGCTGGCGCTGGTGCGCGGCGAACCGGGCAAAGTTGACGTGCAACTGGTCGCCGGGCATCGGGTCAATCGCCGCGACACGGCGAGCAAACGTTACGCCTCGCGTTTCGCCAACAACCTGCGCCGTCGCTTGCTCAAGGACGCCACCCCGGACACCGGTTGCGGCCTGAAGCTGATCGAGCGCGCGGCGTTCTTGCGCCTGCCGTACTTCGATCACATGCATCGCTATATTCCAGCGCTGATCCAGCGCCATAACGGCCGCATGATCGTCCATCCGGTCAACCACCGGCCGCGCACGGCCGGGGTGTCGAAATACGGCAACATCGACCGCGCGCTGGTCGGCATTCTCGATTTGTTCGGTGTCTGGTGGCTGATCAAGCGCACGCGGCTGAACACCATTGCCCAGGAGATCGAAGGATGATGTTGTCTCGTGAAACCCTGTGGCTGATCGTCGGCTTTGCGGGGCAGGTGGCCTTTACCGGACGGTTTGTCCTGCAGTGGTTGTACAGCGAGTACAAGAAACGCAGCGTGATCCCGACCAACTTCTGGTACCTGAGCATCGTCGGCAGTACCTTGTTGCTCGCCTACGCCATCTACCGCCAGGACCCGGTGTTCATCGCTGGTCAGGCGTTTGGCTCCATCGTCTATTTCCGCAACCTGCAATTGATTGCCAAAAGCAGAAGCGTGAAGGAATAAACCATGCGTAGATCGTTGTCGCCCAGGGTCGAATGCCTGGGCCTGATGCTGCTTGCCCTGTTGCTGATCGGCGCGGGAATGGGGCTGCGCCAGGCACAGAATGTGGACGAAGAGCGTTTCCTCGGCGTCGCACTGGAGATGCTGCAAAACGGCTCGTGGCTGATCCCGCACCGGGCCGCGGAAATCTATGGCGACAAGCCGCCGATTTTCATGTGGACGGTGGCGTTCTTCACCTGGCTGACCGGCAAACCCAACATCGCGCTTTATATCCCGGGGCTGTTTTCGGCGGTGACGGTCACGGCGATGGTCTATGACCTGGGCCGTCGCCTTTGGACCCAGCGTACCGGGCGCAACGCCGCGCTGTTGTACCTGGCGACGTACCAGACCTACAGCATCCTGCGCACCGGGCAGATCGACAGCCTTTTGATTCTGTTCACCTCCCTGGGCCTGTACGGTCTGGCGCGACACCTGCTGCTGGGACCTGCGTGGCGCTGGTTTTACGTGGGCTGCGCGGCCATGGGCATTGGCGTGATCACCAAAGGCGTGGGTTTCCTGCCGGCGTTGTTGCTGATTCCTTACGCCTATGGGGTGCGCAAAGGCTGGCCCGGCGTGGTGGCCATGCCCGGCGATGCGCGCAAGTGGTTGCTCGGGTTTGCGCTGATGCTTGGCGCCATCGCGATCTGGCTGTTGCCCCTGGCCTTGTCCATCATCGTCAATGGCAGCGCCGACGAAATTGCCTATGCGCGGGAGATCCTCCTGCACCAGACCGCAGGCCGCTATGCCGCTGCGTGGCATCACCGCGAACCGTTCTGGTATTTCTTCACCAACGTGATTCCGCAGTACTGGCTGCCGTTGGTGCTGGTGCTGCCATGGCTGGTGCCGGCCTGGCGTCGTCAGTTGCAAAAACGCGATGGCCGGGTGTTGGTATTGCTCGGTTGGGTGGTGCTGGTTGTGCTGTTTTTCTGCATCAGCACTGGCAAGCGCAAGTTGTACATCTACCCGGCGCTGCCTGGGCTGGTGCTGGTCGCCGCGCCGTTGATCCCGTGGCTGCTCAAGCGCTGGTTCAAACGGCACCCGCGTTTGCGTCGGGTGTTCCCGGTACTGGTGGCAACCTGGTTCGCGTTGTGGTTCGCCCGTGGTTTCATCGAACCGCTCAAGGAAGGCACCAATATTGATCAGGTGCTCATGGCGCAGGCTGCGACCATGACCCAAGGCGCAGATCTGGTGCTGGTCAACTGGGAGGAAGGGCACTGGTTGTTTGCCCGTCAACCGATCGTGCATTTCGGCATGGATTACTCCTCCATCGAGAAGGCTGCGCAGTATCTGCGCGAACACCCCAAGGCCTACGCTTTGGTGCCGGATGACGTACTGAACCAGTGCTTCAAGCCCGAAGCGGCCCGTGAACTGGGGGAAAACTCCCGGGCGAACTGGTCGATCGTGGGCGTGGATGCCGATAACGGCAAATGCCTGCCGCAAGAGGCTGGCAAAGCCTATCGGTTCACCTGGAATGACCCGCATATGCCAGCGTTGCCTGCGCAGGTGGCTAATCCCTGAGGGCAAAAAAAGGGCCGCTTGAATAAGCGGCCCTTTCTCTTCGTTTGTCGCCTGTCACTGACTGGCATCCAGCACCACGCGGTAGCGTGCCTTGCCGCTGCGCAAATGATCGATGGCTTCATTGATCCGGCTCATGGGAAACATCTCGACCTGCGGCAGGATCTGATGGCGGGCGCAGAACTCCAGCATGGTCGCTGTGTTGGCCGGTGAGCCGACCGGTGAGGCGGACAAGACTTTTTGCTGGGGAATCAGGTTGAACACGTGCACCGGTATGGCATCGGGCACGACACCGACAAAGTGCAGGCGACCCTTGCCGCGCAGGGTGGCGAGCATGGCCGTCCAGTCGAGGTTGGCGTTGGCGGTGACCAGGAGAAAATCCAGGGTTCCGGCAATGGCATTGAGCGCATCGGTGTCGGTCGAGGCGACCACCTTGTGCGCACCCAGGCGCTTGGCTTCGTCCTGCTTGCCCAGCGATGAGGTGAACGCCGTGACTTCGCAGCCCCAGGCGTTGAGGAAGCGCAGCGCCAGGTGGCCGAGGCCGCCGATGCCCACCACGCCGACCCGGTCGGTGGGCTTGATGCCGAATTCCACTAGCGGGTTGAACACGGTCGAACCGGCACAGAACAGTGGCCCGGCCATCGCCGGATCGAGCCCGGCCGGGATCGGCAGGGCCCAGGCCCAGTGCGAACGAATGCGGTCGGCAAAGCCACCGTTGCTGCCGATGATGGTCGGTTGCACGGTGCGACACAGGTTATGCGAGCCTTCGATGCACGACGTGCAATGCATGCAACTGCCCTTGTACCAACCGATGCCCACCCGTTGCCCCATTTCCAGGCCGCGCACCTGGTCGCCCAGCCGCACGATGCGGCCGACCACCTCATGGCCGGGAATGAACGGGTAGTGGCTGATGCCCCAATCGTTGTCGATCAATGACTGGTCGGAGTGGCAGACGCCGCAATATTCCACGGCGACTTCCACCTCATCGTTGCCCAACGGACCGGGATCGTAGCTGTAGCGTTCCAGTGGCGCTCCGGCTGCGGTGGCGGCCCAGCCGGTAAAGGTGGTGAGTTCGCTGCTGTCGCTCATGGGATACCTCCAGATCAGAAGTCAGGGGTCTTGGCCGCTTCGGTGCCGCGGCGGAGCGAGGAAAGTGTAGCGGGTTGCCGGCGTTCCATCGGGCGCGACCCTGGAGACTATTGATTTCAGCGTTACCTCAGATCTGCAGATCGATCACGAAAGCCTCATCGAAATCAGGATTTTCATTGATGCCATTCTTGGCATAGCCCCGTGGGTTGCAGACCACGCGGGTGTTGCCCACCCGATAATCAAAGCTGCCATGGGTATGGCCATGCAGCCACAGTGCCGGCTGCCAGTGTTTGATCCGTGCTTCAAGGTCCGAGACAAAGCTTGAGTTGATTGGCGAACTGGCAAAGGTCGGGCTGATGCTCGACCGGGTCGGGGCGAAATGCGAAACCACCACCGTGGGCGTGCTGTTGTCGCGGGTGAAGCAGTCTTCCAGCCAGGCGACGGTCTGCAGAAAAACCAACTGGGAAATGGCCGGCGTGAACAGGTCTGGAAAGTCGGGGGCAATTTTGATGTGGCTGAAGTCACGGATCAGCTGGGTTGCCAGATCGATGCCCAGCGCCCGATCCTCGGGGCTGTCGAGCAGGCGATAGTCAGACCACAGCGTGCAACCGAGAAAACGCACGCCGTCGTGGACGTACTCCGAACGTTCCAGTACGTGGATCTGTGTACCTTGCGACAAGCTGTTCAATTGCTCGTAGGTGGAGGCCAGGTCACTGCCATAGAACTCGTGATTGCCCGCCACATACAACAGTGGAACCGGGCACACTCTGGCCCACTCGATGGCCTTGGCCGGTCGGGCGATGTCCCCGGCGAGCACGACAATATCGGCATCCACGGCGGGAAAAGGGATCGCGTTGACGGACAGGTGCATGTCGGACAGCAAGGCGATGCGCATGGATCAACTCCGGCGTGTCTTGAAGGGCAGGTCATTCAAGTTACGCGTTGATAACCCGATGCCACAAGCCTTCTGGTCAGCAAAACAAATGAGGGAGCGGGTGTACGCCAATGCGGTGCTCACAGCCGGTACATATCCGTTTCTTCGGTAACGGCGGTTATTGGTTCCGCTCTTACAGCCAGCCCTTTCAAGATCTTCGTTTAGAATCCCCTAAAAACCAGTCAGGGTGACGAAAACGATGTGGGCAGAAGTTCTAGCGCGGTTTGAAAAAAAGACACCGGCCAGTGTCATGACGAAATTGATACTGGAGCAGGCTGTTCCTGCCGAATGGGTTGATCAGGTGTTTGAAGAACACCGTCAACGCCAGTACCCGCGTGAGCTTTTGTTTTCGACCATCGTTGAGCTGATGTCCCTTGTTTCATTAGGTTTGCGCCCTTCTTTGCATGCCGCTGCCCGGCAAATGGAGGGGCTGCCGGTTACGTTGGCGGCGCTCTATGACAAGGTCAGCCGCACAGAGCCCGCGTTGCTGCGGGCGTTGGTTACAGGAAGCGCCGAGCGCCTGGCTCCGACGATAAAAGAGTTGGGCTGCTCAGCCATTTTGCCCGGCTGGCAGCTGCGCATTGTCGACGGCAACCACCTGCCTTCTACTGAAAAACGCTTGGGGGCTTTGCGGCGTGAGCGAGGTGCGGCGCGACCAGGGTTTTCAGTAGTGGTCTACGACCCGGACCTCGATCAGATCGTCGACTTGCAGCCATGCGAGGATGCCTACGCCAGTGAGCGCGTCAGCGTGCTGCCGCTGTTGGCCCACGCCACTAAGGGCCAGCTATGGATGGCCGATCGGCTGTACTGCACGCTGCCCGTCATGCAAGCCTGCGAGGAAGCGGGGGCTTCGTTCATTATTCGCCAGCAAAGCAAACATCCACGGTTGATTGAGGAAGGCGGCTGGCAAGAATCTGTGGCCATCGAATCCGGAACGGTGCGCGAGCAAATCATCGAACTCAAAGGTGGTCACCGCTGGCGTCGAGTTGAACTGAACCTACAGACACCTACTGACTCAGGCGACACTGTGATGTGGTTCTGGAGCAACTTGCCAGACACCGTCAGCGCCGGGCAGATCGCCGAGTTATACCGTCGTCGCTGGAGTATCGAAGGGATGTTCCAGCGCCTGGAATCGGTGCTGGACAGTGAAATCGAAAGCCTTGGCGCTCCGCGGGCGGCGTTGCTGGGTTTTGCCTCGGCGATCCTGGCCTACAACGTCCTGGCAGTGCTCAAGCGCAGCGTGGAACAGGCTCATCGCGAGACATTGCCCGAAGGCTGGGAAGCTTCGATCTTCCACCTGACGGTACAAGTGCGTAGCGGATACGAGGGCATGCAGATCGCACTGCCCTCAGATTACCTGACACTTCAAACGACCTTAGAAACGCTGGCAACGCGACTGTTGGCGCTCGCCAGGAATATCAAGCCCAAGCAAGTGGCCAAAAGCATACGTGGTCCCAAAATCGCCAAACCCAAGGAGTGGCTGGACGGCAAAGCTGCGCACGCTCATGTGTCGACGGATCGGGTGCTTAAGGCCCATAAAGGGAAAACACCTTGAAAGGGCTGGCTCTTACAGCGGGTCACTTTGGAAGAGCGCCAAAGTAACCAAAACGCTTTGCCCTTGACGTTCGGCCCTTCGCTTAGGCTCAGGGTGCCCTCGCTCCGGTCCTGCTCCGTGGGCCCGCCGCCATCGGCCATCCATGCCGGGTTGCCCACTGCGCAGAACCTGCGCTCGGCCTCACGAGGGGGCGTACACCGCAAAAGCAAAAGCGAGGCGGCCTGCTCGTGAAGAGGTCGACCCGTTTACTTCAAGTACCACCCCCACGGCTGGTCGCTTACGTACTCGGTCACCTGCTTGACCTCAAGATAATTGTGCAGCCCCCATTGCCCCAGTTCCCGGCCGATGCCGCTGTGTTTCATGCCGCCCCAGGGCGCTTCGACGAAGGTCGGTTGCGAGCAGTTGACCCAGACGATCCCGGCGCGCAGTTGGTTGGCGACCCGGGCGGTACGCTGCAAGTCGGCGCTCATCACGGCAGCGGCCAGGCCGAAGCGGCTGGCGTTGGCCATTTGCAGCGCTTGCTCTTCGGTCTTGAAGCGCTTGATGCACAGCACCGGGCCGAACACTTCTTCGCGCCACAAGATGCTGCTGTGCCCCGGCTCGTCGAAGATCGCCGGCTCAATGAAATACCCTTCGGCCAGATGCGCCGGTCGCCGTCCGCCGGTGAGCAAGCGGGCGCCACTGGCCAGGCCCTGGTCGATGAAACCAAGCACCTTGTCGTACTGGCCCTGGCTGACCAGCGGCCCGAGCAGCACGCCTGACTGCATTCCCGGGCCGATGGTGATCTTGCGGGTTTCTTCCACCAGCCGTTCGATCAGGCGCGGGGCGATGGTTTCCTGCACCAGCAGGCGTGACGTGGCGCTGCACACCTGACCCTGGTTCCAGAAAATCCCGAACAGAATCCACTCCACCGCCGCCTCGACATCGGCGTCGTCGAACACGATGAACGCAGACTTGCCCCCCAGTTCCAGGCTGATGTTCTTGATGTCCCGCGCCGCCGCCGACATGATTTTCGCGCCGGTGGGCACGCTGCCGGTGAAGGCCAGTTTGTCCACCCCCGGATGCTCGGTGAGCGGGCTGCCGGCGTCGGCGCCGAGGCCGGTGACCAGGTTCAACACCCCGGCGGGCAAGCCGATACGGTCGGCGGCGGCCGCGAGTTCCAGGGCGGTCAGTGGCGTCAGTTCGGACGGTTTCAACACCACCGTGGCCCCGGCAGCCAAGGCTGGAGCGACTTTCCACGCGGCCATCAGCAGCGGGTAGTTCCAGGGAGTGATTTGCCCGGCGACGCCAATCGGCTCATAGCGGATGCGGCAGCGAAAGCGCTCATCCGGTAGGGCCAGCGGTTGGTCCTGTTGCTGATCCAGTTCACGGGCCAAACCGGCGTAGTAACGGAAGCAGGCGATGGCGTCACCAATATCCCACTGCGCTTCGGGCAAGGGTTTGCCGTTGTCGCGAACTTCCAGTTCCGCCAGCGCCTGCTGGCCACTTTCCAGTTCATCGGCCAGCGCCTCCAGCCATTGCCCGCGCTCGGCGCCGCTGGTTTGTCCCCAGCCATTGTCGAAGGAGCGACGGGCCGCACGCACGGCATGGTCGACATCCTCTTCAGTGCCCGCCGCCACGCGGTGGAAGACTTGCTCGGTGGCCGGATCAATCACGTCCAGATAGCCGCCCAGATCCGGGCTGACCCATTCGCCGTTGATGTAGAGCTGATCACGCATGGTGTGACTCCTGGACGCCGGTACGGCGGTTTTGCAGATGGCGGGAAGTGAACAGCAGGGCCAGCGACACGCAGATGATCACCGTGGAAATCGCGTTGATCTCCGGCGTCACGCCGCGGCGGATGGAGGAAAAGATGTAGATCGGCAGCGTCGTTTCCGAGCCCGCAACGAAGAACGCGATGATGAAATCGTCGAAGCTGAAGGTGAACGCCAGCAGGAACCCGGCCATGATCGCCGGGCTGATCTGCGGCAGGGTCACCCGCCAGAAGGTGTCCATCGGTGGCGCGTACAGATCCGCCGAGGCTTCCAGCAAGGCCTTGTCCAGCGAGTCGACGCGGCTGCGCACGATCACCATCACCAGGGCCATGGTGAACAGCGAATGCGCGGCGATCACGGTGAAGAACCCCATGTTCAGCTTCGGCACAGTCGGCAGCCAGCTCGCCAGCAGCGGGTTGATCAGGTCGAACAGGCTGATGAACGCAATCAGCGTCGAGATGCCGATGACGATGCCTGGCACGATGATCGCGCAGTAGGTCAGCGCATCGAACAGCATGCGCACTTTGGCGCCGCAGCGCTGCAAGCCGAACACCGCCAGGGTGCCGAACAGCGTGGCGATCACCGCTGAACTGAAGGCGATCAGCGCGCTGTTGCCCAGGGCTTCCATGATGAACGGGTTGCCGAACGCGGTGCCGAACCATTGCACCGAGCAGCACTGGAACGCCAGGCCACTGCGCCCGGCGTTGAAGCTGAACAGCACGATCAGGGCAATCGGCGCGTAGAGGAACAGGTACAGCGAAGTGGAATAGCTGCGCAGCCACATGTCACAGGCCTCCGTCGGCAGGGCGTCCGCCGTAGCGCGCCACCAGTTTCAAGTACACGCCGATGATCAACAGCATCATCGCCACCAGCGTCATGGCCAGCGCACTGCCGAACGGCCAGTTGCGCGATTGCAGGAACAGGTCGACCAGCGCGTTGCCGACAAAGAACACCTTGCCGCCGCCGAGAATGGCCGGGATCAGGAACTCGCCCATCAGCAGGATGAACACCAGCATCACCCCGGTGATGATCCCCGGCGCGGACAGTGGCAGGGTGATCCGGCGGAAGCTTTCGAAGGCGCTGGCGCCCAGGTCCGCCGAGGCTTCGAGCAGGCGCTTGTCGAGTTTTTCCAGGCTGACGTAGATCGGGAACACCATCAGCGGCAGGTAGCCGTAGACGATGCCGATCAGCACCGCCCACGGCGTGTTGATCAGCCGCACATCCTCAAGCCCCAGGCTGGCCAGCAGCGCCGGGATGCCCTTACCGCTGAGGATGAAAATCCAGGCGTAGGTGCGGATCAGGAAACTGGTCCAGAACGGCACGATCACCAGGGTCAGCAACAGCGAGCGGTTCCTGGTGACCTTGACCGCGAGGAAGTACGCCAATGGATACGCCGCCACCAGGCACACCAGGGTGCCCAGCGGCGCCAGCATCAGCGTATTGCTGAACGCCGCGCCGCGAGAACCGAGGTTCAGGTAGTTGGCCAGGGTGAAGCCACCGGCGTAACCGCCCACGGCGCTGCGCTCGCCGAAACTGAAGACCAGGATGATCACCAGCGGCATCAACAACAGCAGCAGGAACCACAGGGTCGAAGGCAAGAGCATCAGCAGGGTGATGCGCCGGCCGAGGCTGCGCCGTTGGCGAACCTCGACCGACAGGGCATGGCCCGGCTGCACCGTTTGCGGGTGGGCGGCGGCATTCATGGGTGACTCCTCATTGGCCATGGTCAAGCGATCAGGCGGACTTGAAACGCGCCATCAGTTCGGCGCGCGCCGGGCTGGTCAGCGTCGCGGCAGCACCGAACTCCAGCGGGCTCAGGGCCTCGGCGGCCGGGTACATGATCGGATCGTCGAGCATCGCCACCGGCAGCAGCGCGTCGACACGCTTGTCACCGCTCGGGTAGCCGTGGCTCAGCACTTCGAGCTTGTTGTGCTGCGGATCGAGCAGGTAGTTGATGAAGGCGTAGGCGGCGTCCTTGTGCTCTGAGCTTTTCGGAATTGCGAAAAAGTCGCTCCACAGCTCGCCACCTTCCTTGCCCAGTTCGAACTGCATTTGCGCGTTGTCGCGGTGCAGTTGCGAGGCGTCGCCGGTCCAGGACATCGCCAGCCAGGCATCGCCGCTGCGCATCGATGGCTGAATGTCGGAGTTGATCGCGAACAGGTGCGGCTTGACCTCGATCAGCAGCTTTTCCGCGTCGGCCAGTTCTTTCGGGTCCAGGGAGTTGAAGCTGTAGCCGAAGCTTTTCAGCGCGTTGCCGATGGCGGTCAACTGGTAGTCGTGGACCATCGTCCGACCACTGGCCGGGCCTTGGGCGGCGGCCCAGAATTCCTTCCAGCTGGCGGGGCCGTTTTTCAGCTTGCCGGCGTCGTAGAGCATGCCGGTGGTGCCCCAGTTTTTCGGCACTGCGTAGACCTTGCCGTCCACCGTGCCCTGGGCCATGAACTTCTGCTGGAACGCCGAGGCATCGAAGTTGGGAATGCGCGACAGGTCCAGCGGCTCGATCAGCCCCAGCCCGACGTAGGTGCTGATGGTGTAGTTGGTTGGCACCAATACGTCCCAGCCACTGCCGCCGGCCTGCAGTTTGGCGAGCATTTCTTCGTTGGAACCAAACACGCTCATCGACACCCGGGCGCCGGTGGTCTTGCCGAAGGTGTCGAGGTTTTCCTGGCTGTGGTAGTTCGGCCAGGTCGCCAGCGACAGGCGATCACCCAGCTTGGCTTGCTCGGCGGCCTCGGCGGTGGAGGTCAGCAGGCCGGGCATGTTGGTCGCGACCACGGCGGCGGCGATCCCAAGGCCCGTGCGGCCAAGGAACTCGCGGCGACTGATCGAGCCGTTCTGCCAGCTGCGCAGATTTTTTATAAAAGTCTTCTGGTCCATAGCACGCTCCACATCCGGTTGATGAAACGAATCGATGATTTACAACGCCATGGCCAGGCCATTGGCGTGATCCCAGCCGACGCGCACTGGCGCGCCGTGTTCGAATGCATTGGCGCCGTGATCCTGCTGGCGCGGCACCCGCACGCAGACCACGCCGAAGGCCTGGGTGCGCACGCGGTATTCGGTGGAATTGCCCAGGTAGATACGGTCCTCGACGCAGCCTTGCAGCTTCACTTCACGGGTCATTTCGGCGTTGGCGCTGGCGATGCTGATCAGCTCCGGGCGCACCGCAATGCAACCGGCGGTGTTGGCGCTCAGGCCTTTGCCAGTGGGGGTGAGGGGACTGGTCAGCTCCAGACCCTGTTCGGTACGCAGCACCACCGAGTTGCCGTTGAGCTGGCGCACGGTGCCGTCGAACAGGTTGGACTCGCCGATAAAGTCAGCCACGTAACGGCTGGCCGGGGCTTCGTAGAGTTGTTCCGGGGTGGCGGTCTGGATGATCGAACCGTTGTGCATCACGCTGATGCTGTCGCTCATCGACAGGGCTTCTTCCTGGTCGTGGGTGACCAGCACGAAAGTGATACCGACCTCGCGCTGCAAACGCAGCAGTTCCGATTGCATCTCCTTGCGCAGCTTGCGGTCCAGCGCGGCCAGCGGTTCGTCGAGCAGCAACACGGTCGGCTTGTTGACCAAGGCACGGGCGAGGGCGACACGCTGTTGCTGGCCGCCGGACAGTTCACTCGGCTTGCGCTGGCCGAAGCCGCTCAGGCGCACCATCTCCAGCGCCTCATCGGCCATGCGCAGTTGCTGTTTTTTGTCCGGGCGTGGATTGCGATAACGCAGGCCGTAGGCAATGTTCTGCGCCACGGTCAGATGCGGGAACAACGCGTAATGCTGGAACACCATGTTCACCGGCCGCTCGAAGGCCGGCACACCGGCCACGCTCTTGCCGGCCAGACGAACCTCGCCGCTGGTGGGCTGTTCGAAGCCGGCGATCATGCGCAGGGTGGTGGTCTTGCCACAGCCCGAGCCGCCGAGAAAGGAATGAAACGAGCCACGCCGCACCGCGAAATCCAGACCACTGACGGCCTGCACCTCGCCATAGCGTTTGACCACATTGCAGAATTCGATATCGCTTGGCGGGGTGTTGTTCACGAGGTGGGCTCCCTTGCAGTGATGAATCAGTGCGTCGGGGGCCAAACTAGCAATCGGGGTTTTGCGGTGTATATATCCCTTGGGGGATAGGAGCGGCTTGTTGTAGGAGCGAGCTTGCTCGCGATGGGCTCAAGAGCACTGCGTTCAGCCAGTCATCACGCGTATTCGTTAACGACCATCGCGAGCAAGCTCGCTCCTACAAAATGCAGATGCGTGTTTAAAGACACCCGGAGTTACTTCGCGAAGGCTACACCACCTTGCGTCGTTGCCTACAGGTACGCCAGAATCCGCCGGCTTGTGCGCCTTGGGGCTGGGTTTTATCGTTTGCCGGTCGCTGAATAACAACAGTGATCGGGTTTGGTAGCCCGGTAACTAGGCGTATTGGTTTTGCCGTCTACAGGCCTTTTCAGGCGTCTGTTTTATGGTGGCCATGCGCAGGGCTCCTTCGGGAGCGCCGGGGCCTAGTTACCGGTCTACCAACCCGCGTATGGTCGCCACCCCCTCGTTTGGTAGCGAGGTGAAGGCTCCTCTTTCTAACTAGGAGTTTCACTATGTTCAAAGTCACACCCAACCCGCCGGACACCGATCCGGCATCCCCGTACGAAAGCCTCGATTCAAACAAACTCCACGAAGCCGCCGAGCGCGCCCTCGATCATTACCTCAACCCCGGCCCTGCGATCATGGCCACCCCGCGCGCACCCAGCACGATGTTCATCGTCAATCCCGAACTCAGTGCCGAAACCTTGCTGGTGCACGCCTGTGAGTCGCTGGCCTCGGCCAATGTCATGGCGACCGATCTGGTGGATCATCTGGAAGGGACGAGCCGCAATGCGCTGTTGGGGATTGCGCAGGTGATCATGCTGGGTGAACTGGCGGTGAACCGGGCACTGGATCAGCTTGATCCGCCCTGACCACAATCTTCAGATCACCAGTAGACCTGTGGGAGTGGGCTTGCCCGCGATGGCGGTATGTCAGACACATCAATGTTGAATGTGCTGCCGCTATCGCGGGCAAGCCCGCTCCCACAGGGTTTTCTGCTTACCGACAGGTATCAGGCTTGCAGCTTGAGGCCGGGGGCCTGCAACGGATCTTCCGTCAACTCCCGAATAAACAACCCCAGCAATTCCGACTGGCTGCCAATGCCCAGCTTGGCGTAGATGTTCTTGCGGTGAATCTTCACCGTGCCGGGGCTGATGTTCAGTTGCTCAGCCACCGAGGCACTTGAGTGACCGCGTAGCAACAGTTGAACGATTTCTTGCTCGCGCCCGGTGAGGATGTGCGCGCCGAACTGGTCGAAGGCTTCGCGGATCTTGAAGTCCAGGTCCTGCGCCGGTCGCGGTTCCTGAGCCTGACGCAAGCGCCAGGCTTCATTGATGACCTGCTCGACCACCGCTTGCGCGCACTCGACCAGTTGCATTTCGTCTCGGCTGAACGCACAGCTGGCGCTGGATCGCATCAGCGACAACACCGCCGTGGCACCACCACCGAGGTCGACGAAAAACGCCACTTCCTCAGCCAGTCCGGTTTGCTGGTAATAGGTCAGGAAGTACTCGCCGAGGTAGAAGTGGTCGGGGGCGAACTGGCGCAGACGCCACAGCCCCGGTGCCTGCCCGCGAGTACAAGCCAGGTAGAACGGATCGAGCAGGTAAGGCCCGCACTGATAGTCGTCGACATACACCGCACGCTTGTCCGCCGAGAACGTATCGAACAACGCCAATGGCCGGTGATTGCCTTCGTAGACAAACAACACGAAATGATCGACCGGGCAGATTTGCCGAAGCCAATGACTCAACCCCGACAGCCGCCCATGCCCGGCAGGCAGGTCGAGCAGGTGGGCGACACCGGTGGTCCAGAGTTTCAGTTCCTTGGGGCGCATGGCGGCTACAGGCAGAAGAGGATGGCCATTGGATGCACAAAGTACGCCATGGCGGGTGGCCCCGTGTGGAGTGGGGTGGCGCACGGCAAGGCGTTTAAAAGACGCACTGCATTGGGGCCGGGTGTTACCGAGTGCTACAGGGTTGGTAGCAAAATTGATCGGGTGGTCGTCTAGGGAATGTTGTCTTGCCTGCTGTTTCCCGTCAGCCGCGGCACGGGTTTCGACGAGCAATGTTAAGGTGTTGCTCGTTGCCCCGGTGGCAGTTGACGAGCATTGATCATGGACATGGAGCACCGCCAGCCTATGCAGCCGATTTCTACCCGGCAACACTGGATTTCGACCCCGCACGGCGACCTGTACGCGCAGTGCTGGAACCCGGTCGAAGTTCACGGCGCACCCATTGTGCTGCTGCACGATTCGTTGGGCTGCGTGGCCTTGTGGCGCGATTTTCCCGAACTTCTGGCCCAGGCAAGCGGGCGTCGGGTCATCGCCTATGACCGGCTCGGCTTCGGGCGTTCTGCGGCTCACCCAGGCGCACTGGCGCCCGGGTTTGTCGAGGACGAAGCCACAGGCGGTTTTCAGGCCCTGTGCGAGCAGCTCGACCTGAGTGATTTCGTGGTGCTGGGTCACAGCGTGGGTGGGGGCATGGCCGTTGCCTGTGCCGCGGCGCACTCCCAGGCTTGCCAGGGGCTGATTACCGAGTCTGCACAGGCCTTTGTCGATGGGGTGACGCTGGAGTCGATTCGTACGGCTGATCGGCAGTTCGCCGAACCTGACCAGTTAGAGCGCTTGCAGAAGTACCACGGTGAGAAGGCTCATTGGGTTTTGCGGGCGTGGGTGGATACCTGGTTGTCCGAGGCCTTCAGCCAATGGAATCTGGATGCCCGGCTACTGCGGGTTCACTGTCCGTTGCTGGTCTTGCACGGTGATCAGGACGAATACGGTTCGTTGCATCACCCTCGGTACCTTGCCGAACGGGCGCGCTGCCCGGTGAACCTGCATATTTTCGAGAACTGCGGGCATGTGCCTCACCGCGAGCAACCGGATGCGGTGCTCGCAGTGATCGGTGAGTTTCTGGCGGGGTAGCTGTGGCTGGCGCACCTTCGGGGGCGCCTTTCATTGTCGCAACCGCAATCAGCGCTCAGGCACCGACGGCGGTTGAGTTGTGCTGGACGATCTGGATGAGATTGCCGCAGGTGTCGTCCAGTACCGCGAGGGTGACTGGTCCCATCACTGTCGGCGGGCGGGTGAATTGCACGCCGGCGGCGCTGAGCCGGGCATATTCGGCTTGCACGTCGTCGACGCCGAAAAACGTACAGGGAATGCCGTCCTGCTTGATCGCGCTCTGGAACGTCTTTGCCGCGCTGTGGGCATTGGGCTCCAGCAGCAGCTCGACGCCATCGGGATCGCCGGGGGATGTCAGCGTCAGCCAGCGGTGTTCGCCCATGGGGATATCGTGCTTGAGTTCAAAACCGAGCACATCCCGGTAGAAGGCAAGCGCCTTGGCCTGATCATCGACGAGCACGCTGGTGACTACGATTTTCATGGGGGGGTCCTCCTGATGGCTATTCACGCTCCCGACGAGCGTTGTCCAGTAGACGGCAACAGTATGGTCAGAACTCCCAGCAACGGCAGGAACGAACACAACGTGTAGACATATTCGATGCCATGAATATCCGCCAGGTGCCCGAGCAGCGCGGCACCGATCCCGCCGAAACCGAACATCAGGCCGAAGAACACCCCGGCGATCATGCCGACGTTGCCGGGCACCAGTTCCTGGGCGAAGACCACGATGGCGGAGAACGCCGAGGCGAGGATGAAGCCGATGATCATGCTCAACACGCCCGTCCAGAACAGGTCGACGTAGGGCAGGGCGAGGGTGAAGGGCGCGGCGCCGAGAATCGAGAACCAGATCACCTGCTTGCGGCCGATCCGGTCGCCGATCGGGCCCCCAAAGAACGTGCCCGCGGCGACGGCGCCAAGAAACAGGAACAGGTACAGCTGCGAACTGGCCACCGACAGGTCGAATTTCTCGATCAGGTAGAAGGTGAAGTAGCTGGTGAAGCTGGCCATGTAGAAGTATTTGGAGAACACCAGCAACGCCAGCACCACCAGGGCGAAGGTCACCCGCCGTTTCGACAGGCCGTGGGTGGCCTTGCTGCCTTGCTTGAGCTTGAACAGGTTCAGGTGATTGCGGTACCAGCGGCTCAGGCCGTACTGCACGAGGATGGCAAACACCGCGAACAGGCCGAACCAGGCGACGTTACCCTGGCCATAGGGAATGATGATCGCGGCGGCCAGCAATGGGCCGAAGGCGCTACCGGCGTTGCCACCGACCTGAAAGGTCGACTGCGCCAGGCCGTAGCGACCGCCCGAGGCCAGGCGCGCAACCCGCGAGGTCTCCGGGTGAAAGGTCGACGAGCCTACACCCACCAGCGCCGAGGCCACGAGAATCGCCGGGAAGGTGCCGACCATCGACAGCATGAGAATACCGATCAGGGTGCAGACCATGCCGGCCGGCAACAGCCAGGGCTTGGGATTCCGGTCGGTGTAGAAACCGATCCACGGTTGCAGCAATGAAGCCGTGAGCTGGAAGGTCAGGGTTATCAGCCCGACCTGGGTGAAGCTCAGGCCATAGCTGGCCTTGAGCATCGGGTAGATCGACGGCAGCACGGCCTGGATCAGGTCGTTGATCAGGTGCGCCAGCGCACAGGCGCCGATGACGCGCATGACAAGGGGGCTGGCCTGGCCGGCCACCGAAGCGGTGGGTGAGGGTGAACTGAGGGTGGTGGTCGACATGGGCGATCTTCCGGATAAATAACGCGAACTGCGAACGCAAGGCGCAGCCAATTTCAGGGTTCGGCGTTATCCTAGGGGCCTCAAAGGCGCCCGTCTCGCGCAATTCGGGCGTTGACCATCGCAAAAAGGGCGTCATGATCAAACCATTGCAGGCATTTCTTGCGGAAATCGACCAGGGCGGCTGGAGCGTACGCAGCAGTGCGACCGACTACCCGGAAAACTGGTTCATCGCGCCGCACTCCCATGAAAAGCATCAACTGATCTATGCCATCGAAGGCGTGATGGTGGTGCACACCGCCACCAGCCAATGGATGGTGCCGCCGAGCCGTGGCATCTGGATGCCTAGTGGTGAGGTGCACTCGATTCGCTGTGTGGGGGCGATCAAGATGCGCAGCGTATTCGTGCGCCCTGACCCGAGCCTGGATCTGCCCGCCGAAACCCGGGCGGTGAGTGTTTCCGCGTTGTTGAGCGAGCTGATCAAGGTCTCGGTCGATTTCGACTTTGCCTGTGAACCGGACTCGCGGGAAGCCCGGGTGCTGCGGCTGATCCTGGATGAACTGACGATCCTGCCGACCTTGCCGTTGAACCTGCCGCAGCCCGCCGATCAACGTATCAACCTGATCTGTAGTGCGTTGCAGCTTGATCCCGGGGATGGCTCGACCTTGTCGGACTGGAGCGCCCGGTTGAGCCTCGACGCCAAAACCATCCAGCGCAGGTTCCGCAAGGAAACCGGCATGACCTTCGGCCAATGGCGCCAGCAAGCGCGACTGCTGCTGGCGCTGGAACGAATAGCCGTCGGGGAGAAGATCATCGACATCGCCGGGGAGCTGGGATACGACAGCCCGAGCGCGTTCACGACCATGTTCAAAAAGCAGTTCGGCAAGACGCCGAGTGATTTTTTCAAGTGAGGCGGCCGCCCGTGGGACGGCCGCTTGACGCCTGAATCAGGTCAGGATCCTTGCGGTGTTTCACCTCGCGCCAGTCGGGCATTGATGTCTTCGATGACCGCCGGCAGATCGACGATGGTGTCGATCAGGTAGTGCGGACGGGAGCCTTCGAACATCCTGACGATGCGCGCCCGCTCACTGTCCAGCCTGTCGGAGGGCAGGGCCTTGTATTGTTCGTAGGTCAAGCCCAGGGCATTGCCGGAGCAGGTCAGCGCCACCGTCCACATCCCGGCGGCCCGGCCTTCGAGAATGCCGGGCCAGGTGTCGTCGACCTTGACGCAGGCGGCGACGTCGCTGATCCCCAGGGCAATCACGTTGGCCAAGGCCTGGGCCGGGTAGGGGCGGCCGTTCGGCACCTCGTCGGTGGCGACCACATGGTCGGCGACGTAGCCATTGTGCCGCGCCAGCTCGACCACTTTTTCCATGACCACGGCCGGGTAACCGGAGCAGGAACCGATTTTCAGGCCCTTGTCGCGCAAGGCATCGATGGTGTTCAGTGCTCCGGGAATCAGGGCCGAGTGCAGGGCGATTTTCTCGATCTGCAGTGGCATGAACCGTTCGTACAATGCGGTGACATCGTCATCGGTCGGCAGGCGATCAAACGCCGCACGGTAGCGTTCGGCGATCTGCGGTTGATTGCACAGGGTGCGGATGTGATCCCACTTGCCCATGCCCATCGGGCCCCGCGCTTCTTCCAGCGAAACGGCGACGCCGAATTCGGCGAAGGCTTCGACGAAAATCTGCGTGGGGGCAAAGGAGCCGAAATCGACGACGGTGCCGGCCCAGTCCAGGACCACGGCTTGCAGTTGGGTCGGTTGTTGGTAGTTCATGGTATTTCTCCATTTTTTGTTGTGGGCAGGCCGTCCCTCCTGTCGCCAGGAAGTAGGCCTATGGATTGCTCAAGGGTGAGACGAAATCAGGTGGCCGGCGTTGGGCTCGAGTCGAACAGCTCCGCGATCATTGGCCGATTTCGGCGAATGCCCAGGCAGCACAGGTGGTAGTCGATGGAAAACGGGTGATTGACGAAGGTGATCGGTTTGGTGCCCGGGGTTTCGGCGTACTCGACGGCCGAGACGAAACCGATGCCGATGCCCTTGGCGATGGCATGCACGATGGCCTCGCGGCTGTTCAACTGCATGACGCAGTTCAGCGCGACGCCCAGGTGCTTGCAGCTTTCCTCCACCAGTTGACGAGTACGGGAGCTTTTTTCCCGCAGCACCCATTTCTCTTCGCTGATCTGCTCGACATGCACTTCTTGCTGCCGGGCCCATGGATGGTCGTCACGCACCACGGCAATAATCGGGTAACGCCGGTAAAGCTGCGTGTCAAAACGCTGGTCGAACTCGGACAGGGCCAGGATCGCCACATCGATATCGAAGTTGAACAGGCGATCCAGGGTCTCTTTTTCCGCAGAGAACGAGGTTTCCAGTTCGATGTCCGGGTGCCGCTGCATCAGTTCGTAGGTCAGGTTCATCGCAATGGGTGGGGACACTGCGCCCAGGCGCAACATACCGGACTTGCGTTGCTTGAAACTCTGCAGCAGTTGCACGGCTTCATCCTCCTGGCCGAACAGGCCCTGGGTAATCGCATAGAGCTGGTGCCCGGCGGCACTCATTTCGATAAAGCGACCGCGGCGATGGAACAGCTCCACGGAAAACTTCTTCTCCAGGGCATTGACCTGCTCACTGACCGTGGGCTGGCCAACGCTCAGGTACTCGGCGGCAAGGGTGAAGCTGCCGGTCTTGGCCACCGCATGAAACGAACGTAGCCACTTGTGATACTGGTACATAGACGATCCTGTTCCTGAGCCGCTGCCTTCGATTCAACCTGCCGGGTTGGGCGATCAACGCCTGATGAACAACGCAACCGAGGCACTGCACAGGCAGGCGCTGGTGACCACGATGAAGATCAGCGAGGTGTTGCCGGTACTGTCGAGCATACTGCCGATCAGCGGTTCCGCCAGGCCGGCGAACAGGTAGGACGAGAAGTTCATCACCCCGGTTGCGGTGCCAGCGCGCTTGGCGCCCACCAGGTCCGGGCACAGCGCCCAGAAGCTGGAAGCGGGGCCGTACACGAAGAAACCGCAGAGGAACAACGCCACAAGGCCGGTCGCGCTGTGGGGTGCAAGGGTCCACATCCACAAACTGGTCGCCGCACCGAGGAACATGTAGAGCATGATCGCCAGGTAGCGTTTGGAGCCGAACAGCTTGTCCGAGATCCAGCCGTTACTCAGCGCGCCGATGGCCATGCCGACCGGTAGGGCCACGGTGATCCACTTCGGATCGATCATGCTGTCGCCGGTCTTCCAGTTGGCGCCCAGGAAGTGCACCGGCACCCAGACGATCAAACCGTAGCGGGCGGCGTTCTGGAAACCCAGGGACACGGCGGCGATGATCAGGCGAAAGTTTTTCAGAACAGCTTTGTAGCGCTGCGTGGAAGTTTCGACTTCGCCATGGGCCACTTCATGGCTTTTGTCCTCGGCGTTGGCCACACCGGTGTCGGCAGGCGGTTCGAAACCCAGGTCTTGCGGACGCTCGCGGGCCACCAGGTAGAAGATGATGCCGCCCGCCAGCATGAGCAACACGGGCAGGCGGAAGATCCAGCGCCACTCCAGATGCATCACCTCAAGCACGACGATTGAGGTCACGTAGGAAAGCACCGACGCGCAGCCGGCCGCGAACACATAGAAGCCGTAGACCTTGCCGCGTTCGCCCGCGCTCCACCAGTTGGAGATCAGCCGACTGCCCGGTGCCCAGCCCAATGCCTGGAAGTAGCCATTGATGCCCCAGGGCAGGATCAGCCCGGCGAAACCGCTGGCGAAACTGGTCACCCAGTTGGCGCCACAGGACAGCACGGCGCCCATGGTCATGATGCGTCGGCCACCGAATTTGTCGGCGAGGTTGCCGTTGATGGCCTGGCCAATGGCGTAGGCCCAGAGCATGGCAGCCGAGGCCCAGCCGAGGGTTTCCTTGGTCAGGCCGAATTCGGCCTGGATACCCGGGATGGCGAAACCGAAGGTCTGGCGGCCGGTGTAGAAAAACAGATAGCAAAACATGGCTGCCAGCAGCATGCGCCACTGGGCGACGCGAAACGATGCGTTGTGTACGGCGAGACCTGGCATGGTTTGGGCACGATTCATGATCTTTTCCTTATTCTTGTTCGTTCCCTGCGAGTTGCATCGCAGGGTGCACTCTTTTTCAGGTGCAGCAGGAAATCGTCGCGGCTCGTTACGCCGCTGGCAGTGTAGTGTCTTTGGGGGGCCGGCGAGCCCTAGGCCGCTCGTGAGCCGATGAAGTTCTTGCCGCGTGCACCCTGCAGGGCGAAATCGATCATGGTTTGGGCCTCTTCGGCCGTCACGCCGTAGTCGGCGAACTCGGTTTTCACATCCAGGCTGTGCAGGAATGCGCGCAATCGGGCCTGGGCTTTATCCAGGTCTGGCCCGAAAACCCGTTGCAGGGTCTTGTCGCGCGTCGCGTCGTGGCCCCAGGCAAGGCCCAGAACCAGTGGCAGGGTGAAGGAACAGGCAATGCCATGGGGCAAGCCGTAGTGCAAGGTCATCTCATAGGAAATGGAGTGGGCCAGCGCGGTCTTGGTGTTGGAGAACGCCATGCCGGCCTTGAGTGCGGCGAGGGCCATCCGTGAACGCAGTTCCTGGCTGGACAGGTCACGCCGCAGCAAGGGCAGGCATTCGAGGATGTCCTCGATGGCAGAGATGGCGAACGTATCGGAAAGCGGGTTGGCGTTGATGTTCCAGATCGACTCCAGCGCGTGGGACAGTGCATCCAGCCCGGTGGAAACGGTTACGCTGGCCGGCACCGTGAGCATCAATTGCGGATCGATGATGGCGACACTTGGCCAGGTGCAGTCCAGGTGCAGCGAGTACTTCTTGTGGTTGGCAGCATCCCAGATCGTCGCCCAGGGCGTGACTTCACTGCCGGTGCCCGCCGTGGTCGGTGCTGCTATCAGCTGTTTACTGCGTGCCGGAACGAAGGGTTTACCGCTTGCCAGCAAGGCCAGCAGCTCATCGAAGCGGCCTGACTCAGTGCCGACAATCAGCGCCTTGGCGGTGTCGATCGCACTGCCGCCACCGACGGCAATCACCGCATGGCAATCGCCGGCCTGTTGCCAGAAGCGTTCATAGGTCGCGCGAAGTTGCGCGACATCGGGATTGGGCTGGACATCTTCGATCACGTAGACCAAGCGTTTGCCCAGCAACGCTTGAAGGCGATCCACCAGCCCCAGGCCACGGGCTTCGGGAAAGGTCACGACGGCAACGGTCTGGTGTTCGGTGATGGCGGCAAGCTCTTGCAGGCTGCCCCAGCCGAAGCGGGTATCCACTGGATTGTGAAATCGGGCGGTCATGGCGGGTCCTTGGTTTTTGTTGTTGGAAGTGACGCCATGCTCGCGGTCCACGGACTACTGCACAAATCGATAATTCGCAGGTTTGAATCGGCTGGGCCGATAACGGCCGGTGGCTGATGCTTCGCTTTAATCCCAATAAAGAAACTACCTACAACACTGCGGAAAATGCCGTTGCCGATGGGGTTTGTCTCAATATCCCGCCGGCGGGGGCTGCCCTAGGCTGTGTGCTTTTGGTAAACCGGTGGGCGGAGTCGCTATGCGTTTTTTTGAACTGATCACTTTTACCGTGCGCGTGCGCACGGTGGCCGATGCGCTGGTACGCATCGAGGCCGAGTTGGCGAAGCCGGAAGTCGGCGGGGTGTTGATGGGCTGCTGGGCCTCGGAAATCGGCCAGTTGAACCAGATCACCGTGCTGCGCGGCTTTGACGACGAAAGCCTTCGACAAGTGGAGCGCGAGCGTTTCCTGCTGGGGGGCGGGGCGTTTGGCATCAACGAATTGATCACCGATCTGCGCATCGAAAACTACACGCTGTTTCCCTTCCTCGAACCCATGAGCACGGGGCCGCACGGTCCATTCTACGAACTGCGCGTCTATGACCTGTTCAGCAGCGGGTTGCAGCCCACCCTCGACGGCTGGAGCAAAGCCATCGAAGCGCGAACCGCTGAACAGTATTCGCCGGTGTACGCGGCGTTCTACGCCACCGACGGCGCGCTGCCACGCTATCTGCACATCTGGCCATGGACCACCCTGGAACAGCGCCTGCAAGTGCGCACCCAAGCGGTCGCCGACGGCGTCTGGCCGCCGGAAAACTCCGGCCCGCAACTGCGCGACATGCGCTCGACCATCTACCTGCCCGCGAAGTTCTCGCCCTTGCAATGACGAGGGCTCGGCTCGACCGGGACCTCAGAAACGATCCAGCCGGTACGGCGCGGTCGTCGGCAAGCCGTGAGGCTGGGCGTCGGTCAAAGGCGAGGCCATTTGCGCAATCATTTCCGCCGTGACCGCCGCCTGGGTCAATCCCAGATGCTGATGGCCGAAGGCGAGCAGCACCTTGCCGTCGCACACCCGGTCGATAATCGGCAGGGAGTCGGGCAGGGACGGCCGGAAACCCATCCACGGCGTGGCGGCTTCGGCGCTCAGGTCGCGTTTGAACAGGCCTTTGCTCAGGCGGTGCAACTGCCAGGCGCGCTCCATGGTCGGTGGGCAGTCGAGACCGGCGAATTCGACGGTGCCAGCCAGGCGCAGCCCGTCTGCCATCGGCGTCATGATGAACTTGCGTTCGAGCGAGGTGACGGCAAACGGCAAGCGTTCGTGCTCGTGAGGCAGCATCAGGTGATAGCCACGCTCGGTGTCCAGCGGCACCTTCTTGCCGGTCAGCGCGGCGGTGAGCCTGGCGGAATGGGCGCCACAGGCAATCAGCACTTGTCGACTGCTGACGCGGCCTTGATCGGTGATCAACGACACGCCGCTTTCATTCAACTGCCCACCCTCGACCCGCTGCTTGAGGAACTGCACGCCGCTGCTTTTGGCGGCGTGGACCAGTTCGCCGACCACCCGGAAGGGATCGAGAAAATGCCCGGTGCGTGGGAAGAACAAGCCGCCCTGGATCTGCTCGCTGAGTTGCGGTGCCGCATCGCGTACCGCCTTGGCCTGCCAGAAATCCACCGGCACTTGCTGCTGGCGCATGCGCGCCTGTAGCGCTTCGATGGCCTGTTGTGAGTCGGCGCGCTCGAACACCAGCAACGAGCCGTCTTCCTTGAGCAACCCGGGGCGCTCGATGGTCTCCAGCAACCGGTGCCAGGCACCCAGGCTGCCTTCATTGAGCGCGCGGATACCAGCCACGGTGCGCTGGAACGGCGCCGGGCGCAGGTTGAGCAACAGGCGTGCGAACCAGGGCAGGGCCCGGGGCATGTATTTCCAGTCCAGGCGCAGCGGGCCCATCGGGTCCATGAGCATGGCGGGCAGGCGTTTGAGGATCGACAGGTCGGCGATCGGGAACACCTGCTCGGTGGCCAGGTGCCCGGCATTGCCGAACGAGGCGCCACGGCCGGGCTCCTGTTGATCGATGACCACCACCCGCCGGCCCTGGCGTGCCAGGCGCAGGGCGCAGGCGACGCCGATGATCCCGGCGCCGATCACGGCAACGTCCGCCACTGCGTTGGGTCTGTTGAAAAGGGAGTCGTTGGACATGGCCTAGGCTTCTCTCTGGCCGTCGAGCAGGCGACGCAACTGCAACGGGTTGCTGTGCTTGAGCGCGGCCGGCAACAGGGCGTCGGGGAAGTCCTGATAGCAGACCGGGCGCAGGAAACGCAGGATGGCGGCGGTGCCGACCGAGGTGGTGCGCGCATCGGACGTCGCCGGGAACGGGCCGCCATGGACCATGGCGTCGCACACCTCGACCCCGGTCGGCCAGCCATTGACCAGCAGGCGCCCGGCCTTGCGCTCCAGGGTTGGCAGCAAGGCCCTGGCGCTCTCCACGTCGGCATCGTCCAGGTGCAGGGTGGCGGTCAACTGGCCTTCCAGGTGTTCGATGACCTGGCGGATTTGCTCGTCGCTGGCGCATTGCACGACCAGCGACGCGGCGCCGAACATTTCTGCCTGCAATGCCGGGTCGGCGAGAAACTCACTGGCCTGGGTGACGAACAGGTGGGCCTGGCACTGGTTCGGGGTTTCGCCCTTCAGGCCGACGGCCACAGTGTCAGCGTGGGCATGCTCGGCCAGCGCGCCGACGCCGGCCTCGTAGGCCTTGAAAATGCCGGGGGTGAGCATGGTCTGCGCCGGGCTGCGCTGTAGCAGTTGCGCAGCTGACTGGATGAAGCACTCAAGGGCCGGGCCTTGGCGGGCAATCACCAGACCTGGATTGGTGCAGAACTGGCCAGCGCCTTGGGTGAGGGACGCGACGAAGCCTTGCGCCAGGGCTTCGGCTCGCGATTGCAGGGCTGCCGGGAACAGCAATACTGGATTGATCGAACTCATTTCCGCATACACTGGGATCGGCTCGGGCCGCGCCTGGGCCGCGTTGCACAAGGCGATGCCGCCGCTGCGCGAGCCGGTGAAACCCACGGCCTTGATGCGCGGATCGGTGACCAGGGCGATGCCCACTTCGCGGCCGGAGCCGAACAACAGCGAAAACACGCCTTCGTGCAACCCGCGAAGTTTGACCGCACGGGCCACGGCTCGGCCCACCAGTTCACTGGTGCCGGGGTGCGCGCCATGGGCCTTGACGATCACCGGGCAACCAGCGGCGAGTGCCGACGCGGTGTCACCGCCAGCAACCGAGAAGGCCAGGGGAAAGTTGCTGGCACCGAACACCGCCACCGGGCCGAGCGGCACCTGACGCTGACGCAGGTCCGGGCGGGGCAGGGGCTGGCGTTCCGGTTGCGCGGAGTCGACCCGTACATCCAGCCACTCACCAGCACGCACGGTGCGGGCAAAGGTGCGCAGCTGCTGGCAAGTGCGGCCCCGTTCACCCTGGATACGCGGGCGTGGCAGGCTGGTCTCGGCCACGGCGCGGTCGATCAATTCATCGCCGAGGGCTTCGATTTCGCTGGCGATGGTTTCGAGGAATTCGGCGCGGGCCTCCAGGGACGTTGCGCGGTAGCTGTCCAGGGCACTCCAGGCCAGGGCGCAGGCCTGTTCGACGTGTTCGCCGCTGCCACCGCGATAGGCCGGCTCAAGGGGTAGATCAGTGGCGGGATCGATGCCGCGGATCGTTTCGCGGTTGCCGGCGATGGCCTGCTGGCCGATCAACATGTTGCCTGTCAGAGTCATGGTCGTTCCTGAAAAAAAGAGGGGGGGCGTTTGCGAAAAAAACGCCGTACCGCCGTGGGCGAAAATAAAAGCGGCGCGCATTGGCACGCCGCTGTACAGGCTGAATGTCAGGCGAAGTTCTGCTCGGCCGACCACTGCTCGTACCACTGGCGGAACAGCGCGTACTGGTTCTCGGCATATCGACGCTGGGCATCGCTGAGCGCATCGGTCTCGTTGAAGTGCAGGGTGTATTCCTTGTCGCCATTGAGCACCATCAGGTGCTTGTAATAGAGCACCAGGTCGCAGCCCTCATCGAAGGACGACAGCACCGCCATTGCCGATTCCAGCTCCCGCGCCTGACGACGCGCCTTGGCATCGCCCTTGGCCGCTTGTTTGCTCAGGGCCACCAGGCGCAACACTTCACGCGGCAGTGCGTTGCCGATGCCGGTGATGGCGCCGGTGGCGTTGCAGTTGACGAAACCGTGGACCACCTGGGTGTCGACACCGACCATCAGGGTCACGTCATCGTCCTTGGAGGTGATGTGTTCGGCGGCGTAGCGCAGGTCGGCGGCACCGCCGAACTCCTTGAAGCCGATGAGGTTCGGGTACTCGCGGCGCAGTTCGAAGAACAGGTCGGCGCGGGTGGCGAAGCCGTAGTAAGGGCTGTTGTAGATCACCGCCGGCAGGCCTGGAGCGGCCTGGAGGATCGCGGCGAAGTGGGCTTTTTGCGCGGTGGCCGAAGCGCCGCGAGACAGCACGCGAGGGATGACCATCAAGCCTTGGGCGCCGACTTTGGCCGCGTGTGCCGCATGGGACACCGCTTCGCGGCTGTTGACGGCACCGGTGCCGACGATGGTCGGAACGCCGGCGGCCACCAGGCGCGCCACGCCTTCCTGACGCTCGGCTTCGGTCAGCAGCGGCCAGTCACCCATGGAACCGCAATACACCACCGCGCTCATGCCGATGTCGATCAGTTCGCGCCCCTTGGCCACCAGTGCGTCGAAGTCCGGCTTGCGCTCGGCGGTGCATGGGGTCATCAGTGCAGGGATGCAGCCAGTGAAGATGTTGTCGCTCATTTTGTTGTCACTCCTTGAAGCATTCATTCAGATTTAGTGAGGGAAGAGGCGTGGGGCTCAGATGCCCCACGCAAAGGGGTCCTGTTCGTCGATCAGCAAGGTGCTGTCGGCGGTCATGTAGGCACGGCCGGTGATGAAAGGGATGATGCGTTCGCCTTCCCATTCATAGCTGCCGACGAATTGGCTGGCGGTGATGCTGGCCTGGACCCAGCGTTCACCCGCGGCCAGTTTTCCGTCGGCTGCCAGGCACGCCAGTTTTGCGCTGGTGCCGGTCCCGCAGGGCGAGCGGTCGTAGGCCTTGCCGGGGCACATGACGAAGTTGCGGCTGTCGGCGTGATCGTCGTCGGCAAACAGTTCGATGTGATCGATCAGGGCGCCGTCTTCACCGTGGATGCCCTGGGCTTCAAGGGCCTTGAGCATTGCCCAGGTGTACTCGGTGAGGAACTCGACGTTGTCCATCTGCAACGCCTGACCGTGATCAGACACCAGGAAAAACCAGTTGCCGCCCCAGGCGATGTCGCCGTACACGCGGCCATGTCCCGGCACTTCGACTGGCACCTGTTGGCGGTAGCGGTAGGCGGGCACGTTGCGCAGGGTGACGTTGCCGTCCTCATGCAGCGTGGCGCTGACCGGGCCGACCGGCGTATCGATCTTGTGCTCGCCGGGCTGGATATGCCCCAGGTGATGCAGCGAGTTGACCAGGCCGATGGTGCCGTGACCGCACATGCCGAGGTAGCCGGCGTTGTTGAAGAAAATCACGCCGCAGGTGGCATCCGGCGACACCGGTTCGCAGTACAGCGCACCCACCAGCACATCGTTGCCACGGGGCTCCAGCAGGCAGGCGCGACGCCATTGGTCATGCTGCTCGCGCAGGACATCGCGCTTCTCGGCCATGGTCCGGCCGGACAACTGGGGCAGGCCCGACATCACCAGGCGAGTCGGTTCGCCGCCGGTGTGGGAATCGATGACATGTACTTTTTTCATAAACCTTTCCATTGGAAAAACTCAGAGGTTTTGCTGGCCTGAATCTCAGCGTGAAGTCTGGACAGAGGCACCAATCGGGCGCCGGCCGCTGTAAACGGGATCGGCTTCGTCTTCACCGTCCTCGTCTTCCAGGCGAACCAGATGCGCCGGCACGCCGGTGGCCGCGCCCCAGTAGTAGATGCCCATTGCGCAGGCCGCTACGACCAGGGTGTCGAAAGGATGGGTGAGTACGCCCATGCCGCCGAAGCTGCCGAGCCAGGACAGCACGATGGTCACGGCATAGAAGCCGATCAGCCATGCCGAAGAGCGCACTTGCTGGGCCAGGCTCAGGTGTTGGGTCGGCACGAAACGTCCGCACAGCAGGTACACCACGAACATCAGGATCTGCAGGCCGAGCAGCCAGGACACGGTGCTCCAGCCGGACCAGTAGACGATCAGCGCGGCGATGATGAACGACACCGGGCCCAGGACACCCATGCGCTTGACCTTGAACGGGCGCGGCATGTCCGGCGCATTGCGACGCAGTGCGGCCACCGACACCGGGGCCACGGCGTAGCTCAGTACCAGCGCGGCGGAGACCACGTTGATCAGGGCTTCCCACGAAGGGAAGGGCAGGGTCCAGAACACCGACAGGGCAAAGGTTAGCCATAGCGCCGGACGCGGGATGCCGGACTTTTCATCGATACGGGTGAAGACCTTGAAGAAGGTGCCGGTCTGCGCCCAGCCGTAGATCACCCGCGGGGTCGCGTTCATGTAGATGTTGCCGCAACCGCTGGGGGAGATCACCGCGTCGGCCACCACCAGATAAGCCAACCAGCCCACACCCAATGCCAGGGCGATGTCGCGGTATGGCAGGGCCAGTTCCTTGGCGACGCCGGCCCAACCGTTGGCGAGCATTTCGGTGGGCACACCTCCGAGGAACGCCACTTGCAACAGCACATAGATGGCGGTGGAGAGCAGTACGGAGAGGATCAGTGCAATCGGGATGGTACGTTGCGGATTCTTCACTTCGCTGGCCACCGAGATGATCGGTGTCAGCCCCAGGTAGGCGAAGATAATGCCGCCGGCGGACACCGCCATCTCGACACCTGACAGCCCGAACGGCATGAAACCCTGGGACTGGAAGTTCTCCGGTTTGAAGAAGGTGAACAGTACGCCGATCACCAGCAACGGCACGATGAACTTGAACAGGCTGATCAGGTTGTTGGCCTTGGCGAACGTTTTCACGCTGTAGTAATTGAGCATGAAGAACAGGCACAACAGGCCGAACTGAAGCAGCCAGCCAAGCGCCGTTGGATTGCTGGAACCGGCCTGGGTCAATGCGGGAAACCACGCCGCGGCATACTGGCGCGCGGCGACCACCTCGATGGCCACCAGGCTGGAAAACGCGATCAGCGTGATGAAGCCCATCAGGTAACCCAGCAGCGGGCCGTGGGAGTAAACCGGGTAGCGAATCACACCGCCGGCTCGGGGCAGCGCCGCGCCGAGTTCACAGTAGACGATGCCCAAAAGCAGCACCGCAAAACCGCCCAGCAGCCAGGAAAAGATCCCCGCCGGCCCCGCGATGGCGGACACGTGACTGGCTGCGAACAACCAGCCGGAACCGAAGATGGCCCCCAGTCCGATAAACGTAAGGTCTATCAACGAAAGTTGTTTTTTGAACTTGCCTTGGCCTGACATGGCATCGCCTTCTTGTGAGTTATTGGATAGGCAGGTGTGCACTTCAAGACGCCCCGGTCGGTTTTGCCGAGGAGGGCGGTGGCCATAGAGTGAACTTGGCGGCTTGCTCGCGATTGATGTTTTGCTTGGGTGTCGATGACGAAATCAGCACAATGGGCAGATGCCGATCATTGGGAGAGACAGGTAGATGACTCAGGATGCGTTTGCGCTGTTGTGCCAGGGCGACGACTCGAATTGCCCCGAATCCATCGAGCAATTGCTGGCAGGCGTTGCGCTGTTATTGCCCATGCTGGATGTCATTCCGAATGCGGCGATCTTCATCAAGGATGTGCAGGCGCGCTATGTCATGGCCAACCGCACGCTGGTGCAGCGCTGTGGTTTGAAGCAGCTAAAGCCGCTGCTGGGGAAAACCAGCGCCGAGGTATTTCCAGAGCAATTGGGGCCCGGTTACACCGAGCAGGACCGGTGTGTGCTGGAGCAAGGTCTGGTGCTGGAAGACCAGCTGGAACTGCATCTGTACAGCAGCCGCGAACCTGGCTGGTGCCTGACCCATAAGCGACCCTTGTATAACCGCCGCAATGAAATCATCGGCTTGGTGGGTATCTCGGTCGACCTGCAATCGGCCAGTGACACGCACCCGGCGTACCAGCGCCTGGCGGCGGTGGACGAACACATTCGCGCGCATTTCAACCAGCGCGTTACCCTGGGCGAGTTGACGCGCATCGCCGGCATTTCCGTGGCGCAGCTCGAACGCTACTGCAAGCGCGTGTTCCACCTGACGCCACGGCAAATGATCCAGAAAGTGCGTCTGGAGCACGCCCATCGACTGCTCCACACCGATCTGCCGATCACCGAGGTCGCCCTGCAATGCGGCTATACCGACCACAGTGCGTTCACCCGGCAGTTCAAGGCATTGACCGGATTCACCCCACGCCAGTACCGCCAGGCCACCGGTCACGGGCAGCCATCCGGCCTGGATTAGCGACGGGCCGTCAATGGCCCTGTAAACTGGCCGCGCAAAAGGCGCCAGCCTCATCACTTCAAGCAAGAGAGTCCTCATGGCAAACCACGACCTGACCTTTACCCCCGATCCCGATGCGGATTCGATTTCCTCCGACGTCGTCGGTTTCGGCGGTGTGCTGGTCTCCACCCAGATCCCCACCCGCGCCGACGGCAGCCTGGAACTGGGCGACATCACCCTGCAAAGCGAATGCACCCTGCAAGCGCTAAAGGTCGCGCTGGAGCGTGCCGGCAGTTCCATGGACCGCGTGATGCACCTGACTATCTACCTCACCGACATGGCCGACCGCGCCGCGTTCAACGAGGTCTACAAGCGCTACTTCGCCAAGCCATGGCCGGTGCGCGCCGCTGTCGGGGTTGCCTCGTTGGCGGTTGAAGGCATGCGCGTGGAAGTGACTGCGATGGCGGCCAAGGCCTGATCGAAGCAACACACTCAATACTGTAGGAGCGAGCTTGCTCCGGGCGGCGTTCCGACGATGAACATAAGGGCGATGCGTGCATACAGAATGCCCGCGTCATCGTTAACGTCCATCGCGAGCAAGCTCGCTCCTACAAGGATCCAGGCAGGGCAGATCTGCCCAAGGCCACCACCCGACAGCATACGGGTGCCGGTCAGGCGTTTCGCCGCTACAATGCACGCCTCGACCGTGACAAGCCTGACTAAAAAAATTATGTCTTTGCCCAAACATCACCTGGAATTGCTCAGCCCTGCCCGCGATGTCGCCATCGCCCGCGAGGCCATCCTGCATGGCGCCGATGCTATCTACATCGGTGGCCCGAGCTTCGGCGCCCGCCACAATGCCTGCAACGAAGTGAGCGATATCGCCCAATTGGTGGAATTCGCCCGTCGCTACCACGCCCGGGTGTTCACCACCATCAATACCATCCTGCACGACAACGAACTGGAGCCGGCGCGCAAGCTGATCCACCAGTTGTACGACGCCGGCGTCGATGCGCTGATCGTCCAGGACCTGGGGGTGATGGAACTGGACATTCCGCCGATTGAACTGCACGCCAGTACCCAGACTGACATCCGCACCCTGGAGCGGGCGAAGTTCCTCGATCAGGCCGGTTTCTCACAACTGGTGCTGGCCCGCGAGCTGAATCTCCAGGAGATCCGCGCCATCGCCGACGAAACCGACGCGGCCATCGAGTTCTTTATCCATGGTGCGTTGTGCGTGGCGTTTTCCGGTCAGTGCAACATTTCCCACGCGCAAACCGGGCGCAGCGCCAACCGTGGCGACTGCTCCCAGGCCTGCCGTCTGCCGTACACCCTCAAGGACGAGAAGGGTGGGGTGATCGCTTACGAAAAGCACCTGCTGTCGATGAAGGACAACAACCAGAGCGCCAACATCCGCGCCCTGGTCGAGGCCGGCGTGCGTTCGTTCAAGATCGAGGGCCGCTACAAGGACATGGGCTATGTGAAAAACATCACCGCCTACTACCGTCAGCGCCTCGACGCCGTGCTCGAAGACCGCCCGGACCTGGCCCGTGCCTCCAGCGGCCGCACCGCGCACTTCTTCCTGCCCGACCCGGAAAAAACCTTCCACCGTGGCAGCACCGATTACTTCGTCACTGACCGCAAGATCGATATCGGCGCCTTTGACTCGCCGACCTTCACCGGTCTGCCGGTGGGTGTGGTCGAGAAAGTCGCCAAGCGTGACATGCAGGTCGTGACGCACGAGCCGCTGTCCAACGGCGACGGCCTCAACGTGCTGGTCAAGCGTGAAGTGGTGGGTTTCCGCGCCAACATCGCCGAACCCAAAGGCGAGTTCGAGGAGGACGGCGAGAAGCGTTATCGCTATCGCGTCGAGCCCAACGAGATGCCGGAGGGGATGTACAAGCTGCGCCCCAACCACCCGCTGAATCGCAATCTCGATCACAACTGGCAACAGGCGCTGCAAAAGACCTCTGCCGAGCGTCGCATCGCCCTGAACTGGGTCGCTCGCCTGCGTGAAGAGCAGCTGGAACTGACCGCTACCAGCGAAGAGGGCATCAGCGCCAGCGTCACCCTGGCTGGCCCGTTCGGTGCCGCCAACAAGCCGGAACAGGCGCTGGAGCAATTGCAGGATCTGCTCGGTCAACTGGGTACAACGCAGTACCACGCTATCGACATCAAGCTGGACGCGCCACAGGCGTACTTCATCCCTAACTCGCAGCTCAAGGCCTTGCGCCGTGAAGTGATTGAAGCCTTGACCGAAGCGCGGATCGCCGCCCACCCGCGTGGCAGCCGCAAGGCCGAAACCACGCCGCCGCCGGTGTACCCGGATTCGCACCTGTCGTTCCTGGCCAACGTTTACAACCAGAAGGCCCGGGACTTCTATCACCGCCATGGCGTCAAGCTGATCGATGCGGCCTACGAGGCCCACGAGGAAACGGGTGAAGTACCGGTGATGATCACCAAGCACTGCCTGCGTTTCTCCTTCAACCTGTGCCCGAAACAGGCCAAGGGCGTGACTGGCGTGCGCACCAAGGTCGCGCCGATGCAGCTGATCCACGGCGATGAAGTGCTGACGTTGAAGTTCGATTGCAAGCCTTGTGAAATGCACATCATCGGCAAGATGAAAGGCCACATCCTCAACCTGCCGCAACCGGGCAGCGTGGTCGGTCACATCAGCCCCGAAGACCTGCTCAAGACCATCCCGCGCGCGCCGCACTGAGTAACCGGTGAGTGCGTCGCAACGGCGCGCTCACCTGTTCCGGCTTGAAACCTGCTTTTGCTGAAGTCTGGACGCTGGCGACAAACCTGGAGCTGGCGGTCGACACTATCCACAGGTGTCGGCAACGGCCTTTTCAGCGCGTTTGAATTCCTGTTTGACGTCGGTGGGGATGCGTTGCTTTTTCAGTTCCTGACCGAGGAAGGGTTGTTCGCCTCGGGACTGGACCTCAGCGTTCTCGGCCGTTATCTGCGCCTCGATGGCAGCAGCGTGCTTGTCGATGACGGCATCGACCTCGGCTTCATTTTTGGCCGTATCGAGCGCTAAAACCAACTGGCCGGCCTCGGCTTTTTCGGCTTCGGCATAGGCTTCGACCGTCAACCCGGAGGCCAAGGCTCGCGCCTGGGTTTCCAGGCCATTGAGATGCTCCCGGGCGGCCTTGCAGACCGCTTCCTGTCGCTGGTCCTGGATGTGTTCCCAGGTGTTCAACCCATAAATCGCGGTCCCGAGTACCAGAAGGGTTGCAGCGGCCCCCGTTAATTTGGCTTTCATTTTTGGCGCCCTCAAATGGCAAGGGAAGGGTGTTGCGCAAACGATTCCCGATTCAATTCGAGTTAGGAAAAGCGTAGCAGAGCTGTTCGGGGTGAATGTGTGCCGACACTCACCCGAGATTCGGCTCGACACTAAGCGCCTGTTTTAATGAACAATTTTTTTTGTTTGGGCTTCCCATATGAGGAAAAGGTTGGTAAATTTGCGCCCACTCTTGCACCGGCCCTCAGGGAACCAGTCGCGAGAGCAGGCAACAGGTCCTGTTGCCACTCAAGAAAGCGAGTGCCAGGCACTCATCGCAACAGATACAGGGGCGTCGCCAAGCGGTAAGGCAGCAGGTTTTGATCCTGCCATGCGTTGGTTCGAATCCAGCCGCCCCTGCCATTTTTTTATTCCTGCGTAATCAGATAACACTCGACCTGCGGTTATTATTCGTCGATTCGTTGATGTTTTTCGTTCGTTATCCCTATCCCGGATGTTCCCTTGCCAACCAGACTCCAGCCAAGGCTCGCGGGCGTTTTTTGGCGCGCTTGATAAAGATTTTCTGAGTTGATCTGGCCGTCCGTCACTGATCCAGAGCAGCGCTGTAGTTGTTTCTACATAGCGCTTACACTGATGATGCCCGCCGTTTCCTAACTTTAAAGTCAAGAAAAGGACGCCTCACATGAAAGTCAGTGCACGTAACGTATTCAAAGGCAAAGTCAGCCAGGTCCAGGCCGGTGCGGTCAACGCTGAAGTGGTTCTGACCCTGACGGGCGGCGAACAACTGGTTGCCGTCGTCACCATGGAAAGCATCAAGAACCTGGGCATTGCCGTCGGCAAAGAAGCCGTCGCGCTGATCAAGGCGCCTTGGGTGATGTTGATGACCGAATCGAGCGACATTCGCCTGTCGGCGCGTAACT
This sequence comes from Pseudomonas sp. GL_091, assembly GCF_057837725.1. Classification (NCBI taxonomy): domain Bacteria; kingdom Pseudomonadati; phylum Pseudomonadota; class Gammaproteobacteria; order Pseudomonadales; family Pseudomonadaceae; genus Pseudomonas; species Pseudomonas sp. GL_091. The sequence goes on from NZ_CM174451.1 coordinate 2,748,613, forward strand.
GCCTTGAGGGCAAGGTACTGAGCGTTATCGATGGCGCAGTCAACGCAGAAGTGGTCATCGAGCTGGCAGGCGGTTCGAAGGTCTATTCGATCGTGACCCGCGATGCCGTGGCAGAGCTGGGGCTGGCAACCGGCGTCAGCGCCACCGCAGTGATCAAGGCTTCCCATATCATCCTGGGCGTTCCGGCCTGATCAGACGCAAGCATTCTTTATTGATCCCCGTGATCCATGTCCTGATGGTTCACGGGGATTTTTCGTTTTGGCCTTTCGATCATCATTACCGAAAGCGCTCCGGGATGGCCTCGGCAAACGGATACCAGGAAAAATACGGCCTTGCCTCGTCGATCACCCGCTTGACCGAGGGCCTTTGGGTCAACCTGTCGAAATAAGCACTCAAGTGGCGATGATCGTCGGGAAAGGCTACGAGGGTGCTGGCGTAGAACAGCGCCGGAGCGGCGGCGCAATCGGCCATGCTGAATGCGGGGCTGGCTGCCCAGGTTCTTGCCGTCAGCTGACGTTCAAGCATGCCGTACGCCGTCATCAACGCGGCGCGTTCGCGGGTCAGGTCGCTGTTGGCGGCATTGATTCGGTCAGCGACGATCTTCTGCATGGGCACCTGGACATGCAGGTCGAAAAAACGGTCCCACAGGCGGACTTCCAGCGCGGCTTGCCAATCGTCCGGAATCAGGCGTGCCTGGCGGGGATGGAGCCGGTCCAGGTACTCAATGATCACACTCGACTCCGGCACATCCTTTTGCCGGGCGTGATCGCGCAGCACCGGAAACTTGCCGATCGGCCACAGCGCTTGAAGCTCAGCCCGTTCAGCCTCGCTGCTCAGATCAATGATCCTTTTTTCAAACTCGATTTCCAGTTCATAGAGAGCGATCAGCGCTTTGTGGCAGAACGACGAGAGTGGATGGAAATAAAGAGTCAGTGACATCCTTCAATTCCTCGGTGAGATGGAAACCGCTTGATTATCCGTCGCCATCCGCCAATACGCGAGGCGCTCCAGCCTGATGTCCGGCGCCTGCTGTTCGGGTTAGAGTACAGGTCTTCTGGCCTGAACTTCAGGCATGCCACGTTTAGGGTCATATCGCCATGCACCAGATCGGACTCATTGTTTACCCCGGTTTCCAGGTTCTGGGCCTGGCCATGTGTGCCGCCTTCGAGTTGGCCAACAGCGCCGGTGACGAGCCGTTGTACCGCATTGCCTTGCTGTCCGAGCCGGGTGGTCTGGTGCAAACGTCCGCCGGTTTTGCTGTGCAGACCGAAGCATTCGACCAGCGTGGGTTCGATACGCTGCTGGTCCTGGGCGACAACCTGATCCGCCCGACCACGCCGGGCATGCTGGCGTTTTTGCGTCGCGCCAGTCAGGGCACCCGGCGTCTGGGCTCGATTTGCACGGGGGCGATTGCCTTGGCGGAGGCCGGTTTGCTCGATGGGCGGCGGGCGACCACCCACTGGGCGCATGTGCCGGCCTTTCGCAAGGCGTACCCGAAGGTGAAGGTCGAGGAAGACCGGATCTTCATCAACGACGGCCACCTGTGGACGGCTGCCGGCATGAGCGCGTGTGTGGACCTGGCTTTGGCGCTGGTGGAGAACGATCTGGGCGTCGACGTTGCGCGCAAGGTAGCGCGGCAATTGGTGGTGTACCACCGGCGTTCCGGCGGACAGTCGCAGTTTTCGGTGATGTTGGAACTGGCCCCCAAGACCGATCGCATACAGGCCGCGCTGAACTACGCCAAGCAGAATCTCAAGTCCGCGCTGTCGGTCGAGGAACTGGCCAGCGCGGCCAATCTCAGCCCTCGGCAATTCAGCCGGGTGTTTCATGCCGAAACCGGCCAGTCTCCGGCCAAGGCCATCGAAAACCTGCGGGTCGAGTCGGCCCGGCTGATGATGGAAACCGGACGGCACTCCATCGATGTGGTGGCGACGGACACTGGTTTTGGGGATCGGGAGCGTATGCGCCGCGCATTTATTCGGGCTTTCGGGCAGCCGCCGCAGGTGATCCAGCGTGCCAGTCGGGGCTGAATCATGATGTCCTGAAAGGTGGTGTATACGACATTCAGGTCTTTATATTATAGGTGTAATCTTTGTCTCGTTGAAACTTTTCCCTCAATGAGATCACCGCCATGACCCTCGTCAAAGCCGCCGCCGTACAAATCAGCCCTGTTCTTTACAGCCGTGAAGGCACCGTCGATAAAGTGGTGCAGAAGATTCTCGAACTCGGCGAACAGGGTGTGCAATTCGCCGTGTTCCCGGAAACCGTCGTGCCGTACTACCCGTACTTTTCCTACGTGCAGTCGCCGTTCGAAATGGCCGCCGAACACCTCAAGCTGCTGGACCAGGCGGTCACCGTGCCTTCTGACGCCACCGATGCCATCGGCGCTGCGGCCAGGCAAGCGGGCATGGTCGTGTCCATCGGCGTCAACGAGCGCGATGGCGGCACGCTGTACAACACGCAGTTGCTGTTCGATGCCGACAGCTCGCTGATCCAGCGTCGCCGCAAGATTTCCCCGACCTACCACGAGCGCATGATCTGGGGTATGGGCGACGGCTCCGGCCTGCGGGCCGTCGACAGCGCGGTCGGGCGCATCGGGCAACTGGCCTGCTGGGAGCATTTCAACCCGCTGGCCCGTTATGCCTTGATGGCCGATGGCGAACAGATCCATGCGGCGATGTACCCGGGGTCGTTTGCAGGTCCGTTGTTCGCCTCGCAAATGGAAGTCAGCATTCGCCAGCATGCCCTGGAGGCCGCGTGCTTTGTGGTCAACTCCACGGCGTGGCTGTACCCCGAACAACAAGCGCAGATCATGGCCGACACCGGTTGTGCTATCGGCCCGATCTCGGGTGGCTGTTACACGGCGATCGTCGGCCCGGACGGTGTGGTGCTGGGTTCGTTGCAGGAAGGTGAGGGCGAGGTGATTGTTGATCTCGACATGAGCCAGATCGACAAGCGCAAACGCATGATGGATTCCCGCGGCCACTACAGCCGCCCGGAACTGCTGAGCCTGCTGATCGACCGCACCCCGCAATCCCATGTGCATGAGCGCAGTGCGCATCCGAAACTGGCCGAGCAGTCCGGTCTGGAAGAAGTGATGGGTTAGTTCCGGGCAAAAAAACAGGGGACTTCATGGAAGTCCCCTTTTGTTTGTCCGCGTTGCAGATTGCGTTTCAGCGACGCCAGAACAAACGAGCCAGCAGCGCATCGATGCTGAGCTTGCCGCCACCTGACAGCAACAGCGGTGTAAAGGCCACAAGGTAGATCAAAGGCAGCTTGAAGTTGCCGTAACCCTTGTTGCTGATGGCATAACCCTGGGCAAGTTCACTCAGGGTGTGCCAGTCGGCAGGCCAATGGATGGCGGCGGTTGCGACGAGGGTAACCACCATCAGACTCAATGCCGAAAAACGCGTGCCCAGGCCCAGCAGCAAGGTCATGGAAAAGATCAGTTCGGCCCACATCGACAGTTCCCAGTTCAGTGTCGCTGGAATATGGTCGAACGGAAACGGGAAGCGCGCCTGGATATCGGCGAACCAGTTCTGGCCGTTGAATTTTTCCAGGCCGGACTCGAGGAATTCCCAGGCGAGGAACACTCGCAGCGCCAGGGGGGCAACCCAGTCGCTGGCACGGTCGAGGTTCAGGTGCAGGCCTTTGACGGCCGAAGAAATGGAGGTGCTCATGGACGTTGCTCTCTTTCAGGTCAGGGCGGCGGGGCAACGGCATGCCCCGTGAGTTGAGCGCTTTGATCGGCGTGGCCAATCGACAGGCGCATTTCATCAATGGGGTGTATCTGCGGTGTGTCGTTGCGGCGGGGTTTTGCGTGCGGGGTGTGTCTGGGGCGGGGCTGTATACATTGAGATACGTAACCTGGCACCCCTGTGGGAGCGAGCCTGCTCCGGGCGGCGATCCGACGATGGCGGAGTGTCAGGCGCTATTGATGTTGGATGGAATGGCCTCTTCGCGAGCAGGCTCGCTCCCACAGGGAAATTGCTATACATTTTCCGGCCGCCCCCTGCATGGTGAAACCGCTTCATGTCTCTCGCGCTCGAACGTCTAGTCGCTGGCACGCCAATCCCTTTCGCCGGTAATCGTGTCACTGTCGTCAGCCCCGAACTGGCGCAACGCTTCCAGCCCGGTGACCACCTGCTGGTGGAGCAGGTCAGTGGTGAGTTGCTGCTGATCCCCGTGGCGGACCAGCAAGCGGCCAACGTCGCGATCGAGCGTGCCCAGGCGGCATTTACCGCGCTGTCGGCGGTGTCTGATCAAGCCATCAGCGCCTTCTTCGACCTGTTCGCCCAACGCCTGGAAACCCCGGAATGCTGGACCTTGATCGAAGCCGCCAACCTGGCCGACATCGAACGGGCCAAGGCGCGCGGTCGCTCGACCACCCGGTTGCTGGCCGATGAACGCATGCGTCGCGACATGATTGCCGGCCTGCGCGCCTGGCGTGATGCCTCGGCCAGTCGTGGCAAGGTGATCAGTTGCGTCGAGCACGATGGCTGGAAAGTCGAGCAAGTGGTCTCGCCGCTGGGCATCGTCGCGTTCGTCTTCGAAGGCCGGCCGAATGTGTTTGCCGACGCAGCCGGTGTGTTGCGCACCGGCAACACCGCCGTGCTGCGCATCGGCAGTGATGCGTTGGGCACGGCCCAGGCGATCGTCACCCATGCACTGAACCCTGCGCTGAGCGACGCCGGCTTACCGGCCGGTGCCGTGTCGCTGGTGGAAAGTGTCAACCACGCCGCCGGTTGGGCGATGTTCGCCGACCGGCGCCTGTCATTGGCGGTGGCCCGTGGTTCGGGTCGCGCCGTCAGCCAGTTGGGCAGCATTGCGCAGCAGGCCGGCACGGCGGTCAGCCTGCACGGCACCGGTGGTGCGTGGCTGATCGCCAATGCCGATGCCGACGCCAAGCGTTTTGCCGCCGTGGTGCGCAACTCCCTGGACCGCAAGGTCTGCAACACCCTGAACGTCTGCCTGATTCACCACGACCGCGCCGCTGAACTGGTGCCGCTGTTCCTCGACGCACTCAAGCAGGCCGGCACCGCACGGGGCCAGGGTTGCAAGCTGCACATCGTCGAAGGCAGCGAGTCGCATCTGCCACAAGATTGGCTGACGGCAACGGTCGAGGTGTACCGCGCCGAAGGCTATCAGACCGAGGCGCAGGCCGAGCCGTTGCCCGAAGATCAATTGGGCCGTGAATGGGAGTGGGAAGAAACCCCGGAAGTCAGCCTGAAAATCGTCGACGACCTGGACGATGCCATTGCCTTGTTCAATCGCTACAGCCCGCAATTCACCGTGTCATTGATCAGTGAAAATGCCGAGGCCCAGGAGCGTTTCTACAACGCGGTCAACGCACCTTTTGTCGGCAATGGCATCACCCGTTGGGTCGACGGCCAGTACGCGTTGAACAAGCCGGAACTGGGACTTTCGAACTGGGAGAGCGGTCGCCTGTTTGCTCGCAGTGCGATTCTCTCCGGTGATGGTGTGTTCACCATTCGCAGCCGCATGACCCAAGTCGATCTGGGCGTCAAACGCTGAACCCTGTGGGAGCAAGCCCGCTCCCACATTTGGTTTTCGTTCCAGCATAAAAAAAGCCTGCTCCTTATCGGGAGCAGGCCTTGTTTATCAATAAGTCAGTAATGACTCATTCAATTAGTAGAACCGGTCAATCACCCGAACTTCGTTCTGATTCTGCATCGAGGCCCAGGCCTGCTTCAGGGTTTGCAGAACATTACCGATGAAGTCCTTGTCGGCTGCGGCTTTCTTGCCGACATAGCCCTGGCCGCGACGGTACATCTTCAGTCGGGCCAGCAGGTTCTGGTTGTTCTGGTCGAACTCTGCTTCATGGGCGTGCGGCGACAGGCAGTCGATATGAACCTGGCCACACTTGCTGATCCAGAGAATATGGTTGTCGTGGCTGTCTTTCTTTGCAGCGAAAATACGAGCCAGTTCATCGATAGTTGGTTGATTGTTCAGATTCATCATAAAGCCCCTTGACCAATTGGTGATCTTTCAAAGTTGGTTCGCTAATACAGGTAGCCCATCGGTTAGTTGATCCCTGGCACCGAAACCAGGACGTCAGCGTTCGACCGCCTTATCGGGCGGGGTCCTGCGTCTGTTGCATGTAGTCGTGTTGAATAACTGCTACGCAATAGCGTCACAACGAAGAGAAGCGGCGAAAACCTTAAGGCCACTGCCGACGTTTTCAGGGTCGGCCACAAGCTTCATGAGGATTGCTCGCCAAGTCTTCTCGCCCTTGTACTGGACGTTCAGGCCAGGTCAGCTTCTTCAATCTGCCTTGTGGGCAGCGTGTATCCGGGAAAAACAGCTCGGCGGTCAGACGAGCTTGCTCAAACGTGTTGCCTGTACTCCCGATCGGGGAGACGTCTGCATCATGCAAGGGCAAATCGGAGGCGTCAACGGTTTTGTAGTGAATATTTTCAGTCACTACATATTGTCGGACAAAGCTGTTGGGAATTAGTGCGGGGGGCGAGGTCGTGTCGTTTAGGACGACAAAGGCGGACACTCAAAGCGGTAAAAAGTGCAGGGATGACCGTCTACCAGCTGCTGATGCAAGGTGAACCCGCCAACGTTGAGCCCCGGCATTACGGCGGCCCAGAACAGGCGTGCCGGCTGATTCGCCTCGATGTGGAAAATCTGCCATTGACCGGGGAATTGACTCAAGAGGGTGGAAACGACAAATCGCGCGACACCCCGGCCACGGAAGCGTCGGCTGACAAACAGATAGCCGATGTTGTAGTCGGCACCGGGTAGATGGACCTGGTTATCCACGGTCACGAAGCCGGCCAGTTCACCGTCGACCTTGATCAGGAATGGCCGGGTGGCCGGGTTTCGCCAGTAATCGGGCATGGGCAGGATGTTGAACAAACCGTATTCGCCCAGTTTCAGCGGCAACCATTCGCTGAAGTCGTAGGTGTAGAACTGCATCAGGTTCTCGATGGTTTCCAGTTCATCGCGTTGGGCGGCGTGCAGTTCAATCGAAGACATTCGAAGTGGCTCCTGATCGGCCAAGGGACACCATTGATTATGGCCGGCGTCGCACGATCCGTGGCGAGGGAGCTTGCTCCCTCGCCACAGGGTTCGGTGTCAGGTTTACGTGTTGCTTGCGGGTTTTGCCCTGCGCTTGGTGCCGTTCGCAGCTTTGCGCGGGGTGCCTTTACGTTTTTTCTTCCAGGGGGCTGCGGCGGAGCCGCCGGGCGGTGGACCGCTGATGGTCAGGCTCAGCCCGGCACAGCGACTGACCTGTTTGCTCATCCACGCCGCCTGTTTGGTGACGAACTCTTCCAGGCTCATTTCCCCGCTTTGCACCATGTCCAGGGCCTGTTCCCAGATCGCCGTGGTGCCCGGATCGGCGATGGCCCGTGGTACGGCGTCGATCAGGCTGAACGCGGCCGGCGTGGCGGCCAGGGCCTTGCCGTTCTTGACCAGGTAACCACGGTCGAGCAGGCCCTGGATGATCGACGCACGGGTCGCTTCGGTGCCGATGCCGGTAGTGTCCTTGAGCTTTTGCTTGAGCAACGGGTCTTGCACCAGTTTGGCGACATTCTTCATGGCCTTGATCAGATCGCCTTCCGTGAACGGCTTTGGCGGTTGCGTCCACAGGTCCTTGAGTTGCACGCCGGCCACCGCGCAATCGATGCCTTCGGCCAGGTTGGGCAGTGTCTGCGGCACCGGGGCTTCGCGCCCCTTGGCCGGAGCCAGTGCTTCGGGCAGGGCGCGTTTCCAGCCCGGCTCGATGATCTGCTTGCCGACAGCGCGCAGGGCTTCACCGGCGCAGTCGAAGTCGGCCTGGGTGCGATCGTATTCGTGATTGGGCAGGAACTGCGCCAGGTATCGCGCGCGGATCAGGGTGTAGACCGCACGCTGTTTGCCCGCCAGGCGGTCGAGATTCTTCGCGGCAGCCGTGGGGATGATGCCGTGGTGAGCGCTGACCTTGGCATCGTTCCAGGCCCGTGAGCGCCGTTGCGGATCGAGGTGGTCGTGCAAGGCGTTCAACGCCGGATCGGCCTGGCGCAACGCCGCCAGAATGGCCGGTGCCTCGCTGTGCTGACTGAGAGGCAAGTAGCCGCAATCACTGCGCGGATAGGTGATGACCTTGTGGGTTTCGTACAGCGCCTGGGCGATGTCGAGGGTTTCCTGGGCGCCGAGGCCGAGTTTCTTTGAGCAGACCTCCTGCAGGGTGCCCAGGTCGAACGGCAGCGGGGCCACTTCGCGCATCCGCTCGGTGCGCAGCTTGATCACCCGCGCACTGGCTGCGCCGCTCATGGCGGCCGCCGCCTGTTGCGCCAGCGCCTGGTTCAGGCAGCGGTCCTGATCGTCGCAAAGCTCCGATGGCGCGCGCCATTGTGCAGTGAACGCGGTGCCGTTGTGCAGCAGTTGCACGTCGATGGCCCAATAGGGGACGGGCACAAAGTCGGCGATGCTGCGATCGCGATCCACCACCAGGCGCAAGGTCGGTGTTTGCACCCGGCCGACCGGCAACACGCCTTGATAGCCGGATTGGCGCCCCAGCAGGGTGAACAGCCGGCTCATGTTCATGCCGATCAGCCAGTCGGCCCGGGAACGCCCCAGGGCCGAGTGATAGAGGCTGAAGGTCTCGTTCCCCGGTTTAAGCGCCGCGAGGGCCTTGCGGATGGACGCATCGTCCAGTGCCGACAACCAGAGGCGGCGGATCGGCCCGCGATAGCGGCAATGCTCCACCAGTTCCCGGGCGATCATCTCGCCCTCGCGGTCGGCGTCCGTGGCAATGATCAGTTCGGACGCTTCACCGAGCAGGCGCTTGACCGCCTTGTACTGGCTGGCGGTGCGCGGCTTGACGGTCATTTTCCATTTTTCGGGAATGATCGGCAGGTCGGCCAGCACCCAGCGCTTGTAGCGCGCGTCGTAGGCATCCGGCGGTGCGGTTTCCAGCAGGTGGCCGATGCACCAGGTCACCGTGACGTCCGTTCCCAGCCAGCAGCCATCGCCCCGGCGCCGGGCGCCGAGGACTGCCGCAATGTCTTTGGCCTGGGAAGGTTTTTCACAGAGGTACAGCCGCATAACCACCATCGTCGATCAATGTGCCAAGGGTGCACAGAATGGCGCTTGATGGACGATGGAGCAATCTTTATCTGTATGGATGTACAGCTTGGTGTGTCGCTCCCGTTCGGCTGCGAAGCCGTCGCGAGGGTAAAACTTGGGTTATACCTGATAAATCGTGGTCCAGGTTTTGGGGCTGCTGCGCAGCCCATCGCGGGCAAGCCACGCTCCCACAATCGATTTGCAGGTCCATCACCGTCATGAGGAACGTTTTCCATGAAAAGCTCCGGTCCTAGTCCTGTCATCACCATCGCCGAGCAGCCTGGCTGTCTGCTGGTGAGATTTCACGGCATTCAAGTGGCGGCCTCGGCGCGAGCCCTGGTGTTGCTGGAGGCCAACTACCCGCCGGTGTACTACGTGCCGCGAGAGGATATCGACGAGAAGTATTTCGCCCGCACCGACCACACCAGCTATTGCCCGTACAAGGGCGATGCCAGCTATTTCAGCCTGCAGGTGCCGGGGCATGAAAGCGCAAACGCGGTGTGGAGTTACGAAGACCCCAAGGTGTCGGTGGAGCAAATCCGCGGGTATCTGGCGTTCTATCCGGATCAAGTGAAGTTCGAGTTGCTTGATGCCGAGGTCTGATCGAGGTTGATCGTCGCGACGAGGGAGCCGCTCCCTCGTCGCGAGCAATGACCTCAGTTCTTGTCGAGATCTACGTTGCGCGTCTCACGCAGGCAAATCATCCCCACCACCAGGCTCACCCCGGTGATCACCACCGGGTACCACAGCCCGTAGAAGATGTCCCCGGTGTACACCACCAACGCGAACGACACGGTCGGCAGGAAACCGCCGAACCAGCCGTTGCCGATGTGGTAGGGCAGTGACATCGAGGTGTAGCGGATGCGGGTCGGGAACAGTTCGACCATCAACGCCGCCAGCGGGCCGTAGCACATCGCGGAGATGATGATCAGCGCGACGATCAGCGCCACGATCATCGGTTTGTTGATCTGCTGCATGTCCGCCTGTTGCGGGTAGCCGGCGAGGGTTACGGCACCGCGCAGGGCGGCTTCGTCGAAACCATCGATCTTCACGTCACCGACGCTCACCTGCACGCCGCTGCCGGCCGGGGCCGCTGCGCTCTGGTACGGCAGGCCCTGCTTGACCAGGAAGGTCTTGACCTTGTCGCACGGGCTGTCGAATTTCGCCTTGCCCACCGGGTCGAACTGGAAGGTGCAGGTGGCCGGGTCGGCCATTACGGTGATCGGTGCCTGGCGACTGGCCTGGTCGATGGCCGGGTTGGCGTAGTGGGCCAGGGTCTTGAAGATCGGGAAGTACAGCGCGGTGGCCAGCAGCAGGCCGATCATCAGCACCGGCTTACGCCCGACCTTGTCCGACAGCCAGCCAAAGAAGATGAAGAAAGGGGCGCCAATGGTCACGCTGACAATCAGCAACCCGTTGGCCACTGCCGGGTCCATTTTCAGGAACTGGGTGAGGAAGAACAGCACATAGAATTGCGCGGCGTAGAAGGTCACCGCTTGCCCGGCATTGATGCTGAACAGCGCGATCAACACCACCTTGAGGTTTTCCCATTTGCCGAAGGAGTCGCGAATCGGCTGTTTGCACAGCTTGCCTTCTTCTTTCATTTTCACGAAGGCTGGCGACTCGTGCAGGCTCATACGAATCCAGGTCGAGATGCCCAGCAGCACGATGGAAAACAGGAACGGAATGCGCCAGCCCCAGACTTCGAACTGATCGCCGGTGAAGTAGCGGCAGCCCAACACCACCAGCAGCGACAGCAGCAGGCCCAGAGTCGCGGTGGACTGAATCCAGCTGGTGTGGAAGCCCCGCTTGCCGACGGGCGCGTGCTCGGCGACATAGGTCGCGGCGCCGCCGTACTCACCGCCCAGGGCCAGGCCCTGGAGCATGCGCAGTACCACCAGGATGATCGGCGCGGCGATGCCGATGCTGGCGTAGGTCGGCAGCAACCCGACGCAGAACGTCGCCAGGCCCATGAGGACGATGGTGGCGAGGAAGGTGTACTTGCGCCCGATCATGTCCCCCAACCGCCCGAACACCAGCGCGCCGAACGGCCGGACGATGAAGCCGGCGGCGAAGGCCATCAACGCAAAGATAAACGCCGTGGTGTCGTTGACCCCGGCGAAGAACTGCTTGCTGATCACCGCCGCGAGGGCGCCATAGAGGAAAAAGTCGTACCACTCGAAGACCGTCCCGAGGGACGAGGCGAAGATGACTTTCTGGGTTTCCTGGCTGGTGCCCGCGCTGCGCACGGCTTCCAGGGTTTGAACGTTCTCTGACATACCGGTATCCCTCACAGTGATTGTTTTTGTTGTTCCACTGGTGTTGCGTGTTCCATTTCAGGGGTAATGCTGTAGGAGCGAGCTTGCTCCGGGCGGCGTTCCGACGAAGGCGTCGTGTCATTCAACATCAATGTGAATGATCCACCGCTTTCGCGAGCAGGCTCGCTCCTACAGGGATTGTGTTTGCAGCGGAGTTGAGGATCATCTGCGCAGCCTTCTCGGCAATCATCAGCGTCGGCGAGCAGGTGTTGCCCGAGGTGATGCGCGGCATGATCGAGGCATCGGCAATGCGCAGGCCGGGGATGCCATGGACCTTGAGTTGCGCATCGACCACGGCCTCGGCGTCATTGCCCATGCGGCAGGTGCCCACCGGATGGAAAATCGTGGTGCCGATCCGCGCGGCGGCTTCGTGCAGTTGTTCTTCGCTTTGCAGGCTGTCGCCGGGCAGGTATTCCACCGGATTGAAGGCGTGCAGGGCCGGGGCGGCCACGATGCGGCGGGTCAGGCGAATGGCGTCGGCGGCGACCCGCAGGTCCTCCGGATGGCTCAGGTAATTGGGTTGGATCAGCGGGGCTTCCTGCGGATCGGCGGAGCGGATTTCCACCCGGCCACGGCTTTGCGGACGCAGATCGCAGACCGATGCGGTGAACGCCGGGAACGCATGCAGTGGTTCGCCAAAGCGCTCCAGCGACAGCGGTTGCACGTGGTATTCGAGGTTGGCGGAAGTCTGCTCCGGCCCCGAGCGGGCAAAGGCGCCCAACTGGCTCGGCGCCATGGACAGCGGGCCGCTGCGGTCATACAGGTAGCGCAGGCCCATGCCCATCTTGCCCCACAGGCTGCCGGCAATCTGGTTCAGGGTGCGGGCATTTTCCAGCTTGTAGATCAGCCGCAGTTGCAGGTGATCCTGCAGGTTGCCACCGACGCCGGGTAGCTCATGGACGACGCCAATGCCCAGCCGTTCCAGCAGCGGACGCGGGCCGATGCCGGAGCGTTGCAGGATGCTGGGCGAACCGACGGAGCCGGCACACAGGACGATCTCCTTGCGCGCCTTGAAGGTTTTCGCCTGGCTTTGCCAGCGGGCGCTGACCGCCGATGCACGGCCATTGTCCAGCAACACGCGGTCGACTTCGACACCGGTCAGCACGGTGAGATTGGGACGCTGGCGAATGGGTTTGAGAAAGGCCTTGGACGCGTTCCAGCGGATGCCGGCCTTCTGATTGACCTGGAAATAGCCGCAACCTTCGTTGTCGCCCTGGTTGAAGTCATCGATGCTGGCGATGCCGCTTTGTTCGGCGGCACTGCGGAAGGCATCGAGAATTGGCCATGACAGGCGCTGGCGCTCGACTCGCCATTCGCCCGCGGCGCCGTGAAATTCGGCGGCGCCAGCAAAATGGTTTTCACTCTGCTTGAACAACGGCAACACGTCTTGCCAGCTCCAGCCAGGGTTGCCGTCGGCGGCCCAGCGGTCGTAGTCGCCGGCCTGGCCGCGCATGTAGATCATGCCGTTGATCGAGGAACAGCCGCCCAGCACCTTGCCGCGGGGGTAGTTCAGGGCGCGGCCTTGCAGGCCGGGTTGCGCTTCGGTCTTGAAGCACCAGTCGGTGCGCGGGTTGCCGATGCAGTAGAGGTAACCCACGGGGATGTGAATCCACGCATAGTTATCGCGGCCGCCGGCCTCGAGCAGCAGCACGCGATGTTGCGCATTGGCCGACAAACGATTGGCCAGCAGACACCCGGCCGGCCCGGCCCCGACCACGATGTAATCGTATTCATCCAGGGAAGTCTGCATCCCTGACCTCGCGTTGTTGTTCTTGTTGTCTGTCATCCTAGTTGTTCGCTTTCGTCAAAAGAATGTTAGTTTTTGCGCAGCCGCTGTGCGTTTTTAAACAGCATCCCGAACGGCAAAGAACAAGGACGATTCATGTTCGACTGGAATGACCTGCGGTTTTTTCTCGAATTGCAGCGCAGTGGGCGTCTGCTCACCGCTGCCCGTCGCTTGAACACCACCCACGCCACCGTGGCGCGGCACATCGAGGCCATCGAAAAGAGCCTCGGTACGGCATTGTTCGTCCAGCATGCCCAGGGTTACGAGATGACCCCGGCAGGCGAGGCGTTGCTTAAACACGCCGAGGCGATGGAGAACGTGGCGCTGCTGGCCCAGGAGGAAATCACCCAGTCCACCGCGCCGCTGGGCAAGATCCGCGTCGGGGTGACGGAAGGGCTGGGCATCATGTTCCTGGCCAGTCGCATGAACGGCTTGTTCGAGCGCTATCCGGGGCTGGAGGTGGAACTGGTGGCGGTGCCGCGTTTTGTCAGCATCCTCAACCGCGAGGCGGAAATCAGCATCCACCTCGAACGTCCGGCCGCGGACATGCTGGTCACGCGCAAACTCACCGACTATCGCCTGGCGCTCTATGCCAGCCAGGACTACCTCGCCCGCTCACCGCCGTTGCGCAGTCGTGAGGACCTCGGGCGCCATGCGTGGATTGGTTACGTCGATGATTTGCTGTTCAGTCAGGAACTGATGTTCCTCAACAGCTTCTGCCGCAACCCGCAGGTGGTGTTTCACAGCACCAGCGTGATCGCCCAGCAACAGGCGGCGCGCTCAGGCCTGGGGATTGCCGTGCTGCCGTGCTACATGGCCAGTGCCGATCCCGGTCTGGTGCCATTGTTGCCGGACGAAAGCATCCAGCGCAGCTACTGGATCAGCACCCGCCGGGAGTTGCACAAATCGGTGCGGTTGCGGGTGTTGTGGGATTATGTGGTGGAGTTGTGTGAGCGGGAGCAGGGGTTGTTGTTGGGCGGTACCTGAACTGGCGCCTTCGCGAGCCTGCTCGCGATGGCGGCGGCACATCCAATATCCAACTTGAGGTTCAAGCAACAATCTCGAACGCCGTGCTGGCCAGCCTTTCGCCATTGACCATGATATGCACCGCATGGCGCCCCGCATAATGCCGGCGGGTGGTGAGTTCCTTGATCTGCTGACCGCGGCTGACGGCTTCGACGGCATTACCGGGCAGCGTCAGTGCCTTGAGCTTGAACACCTTCGCCGAGGTGCTGCCGTTGGCCTTGACGTAATCGATGGCATAGTCGATCACCAGGCGCTGGCTGCTTTCTACCGTGGATTTGACGGCAAACGACAGGGTGATCCTTTCTCCCAGGCCAATCACCGGTGGTTCGACTTTCACATCAACGATCTCGACTTCGGGCTTGCCGCCCGCGCCGATGATCGCCAGTGCTCGCTGGTTGCCCTGTTTGATCAGGCTGCGCAGGGCGTGTTTGGCGATCCATGCGGTGTGCCGGTTGTCCAGCGACCAGCCTTCGATCAGATCCAGCACCCAGTCGGGATGCTCCTTGGTGATGTCGTTGAGGTGGTTGGCCACGGACTTGCGCACGTACAGGCTCGTGTCGGCCTTGAGGTTGTCGAGGATTTTCGCAGCGAGCTGCGGATCGGCCTGAATGGGCTCCAGCCGGAATGACCAGGGCAGGCGTGGCCGGCATCCTTCGCTGGCCAGGCGCCGCACATGCTCGTTGTCGTCCAGGGACCAGTCGTGCATAAGCTTGAGCGAGCGTTCGAGGTCACTGCGCAGAAAGTGACGGATTGCGAATTCCGAAGAGCCAAAAGCGGTGAAGTACTTCAGCGCGTCCATCGACTGATCGAACGCATGGGCGCCGTAGCTGGCGACATAGTGCGGCAGGCACATGCTGACGAAGCCGCTGTTCAGGCGCGGGGCGAGGGCACGCAGCACTTGCAGCGATGCCTCGTAGTCCAGGGGTAGCACTGCGTGCAGGCATTCGCTGACCCGGGCCATGCGCTGCATGACGCTGAGCTCTGCCAGGCCGGATTGGGCCAGCTTCAGGAAGCGCCTGGCCTCGAATGGCGGATAGACTGCGGTCATTTCGCTGGCGATGTGCTGGAGGCGCTCGGTGTTGAAGATTTCCTTGAGGGCGGGAGCAGGGCGGTCAGTCATGGTGGTTCCTTTGAAGTTGTGGTTGTTCCATCACACCGCGTTATCGTTCCGACGAAGGGGCCCTCAAATCCACCTCATTTGGTGCCCGCTTGCTCCTGCAGTTGATCCGACTCGAATAACCTGCCCAGTTCGACCCGCGCTTCCTGCGCCGTCTGCATCACTTTCACGGCGTCGTCATACACCGCATGCTGGGCTTCAAGCACCTCTTCGTCGTGCTGTTTGAAACGTTTGATCCGCGCATCCGCCTGGGCTTGGGTCAATCCCAGGCCGATCAGGGTTTGCCGGCTCATTTCCAGACTTGAATGGAAGGTTTCGCGCACGGCGTGAGCGCCGACGTCCATCAGCCGGTGCACATGCTGGCGGTTACGGGCACGGGCGATGATTTTCATGTGCGGGTAGAGTTTGCGCACCAGTTCGGCGGTCTTGATGTTGGTGTCCGGGTCGTCGGTGGCGATCACGAAATACTCGGCTTCCCCGACCTTGGCCGCGCTGAGGATTTCCGGGCGCATCGGGTCGCCGTAGAACACCGGTACGCCACCAAAGCTGCGGGACAGTTCGATGGTTTCCACCGAGGTGTCGAGGGCCACGAACTTGATGTTCTGCGCACGCAATATCCGCGCAACGATCTGGCCCATGCGCCCCATGCCGGCGATCACCACCCGTGGCGCGTCGGCGTCGATTTCGCGGAACTTCTCCGGCACTTCCACCGGTTGCACTTTCGGGCTGACCAACCGTGCGCAAAGCAGCAGCAACAGCGGTGTCACGGCCATGGACAGGGTGATGGTCAGCACCAGCAAGTCATACAGTTCTGCGGCGAACAGCCCGTGGTCGCGACCGATTTTGAACACCACAAAGGCAAATTCACCACCGGCCGCCAACACGATTCCCAGGCGGATCGCACTGACCTTTTTCAAGCCCCCGGCCAGGCGACCGACAATAAACAGCAGCGGCAGTTTGATCGCGATCAGCAGCAGGGTCAGGCCCAGCACCGCCACCGGCATGCTCAGTAACAGGCTCAGGTTCGCGCCCATGCCGACGCTGATGAAAAACAGCCCCAGCAACAGGCCCTTGAAAGGTTCGATCTGGGCTTCCAGTTCATGGCGATACTCGGAGTCCGCCAGCAGCAGGCCGGCGAGGAAAGCGCCCAGGGCCATGGAAATTCCGACCAGTTCCATCAGCCATGCCGTGCCGATCACCACCAGCAACGCCGTGGCGGTGGAGACTTCTGGCAGCGCGGTTTTGGTCACCACGCGAAACACCGGTCGCAGCAGATAACGCCCGCCGATCACCACCACGGCGATGCTGGCCAGCACTTGCAGGCCGTGGTTCAGGTTTTCGCTGGCGGTGGTGCTGTGATCGCCACCGGCAAGCAACGGCACCATGGCGATCAAGGGGATTGCGGCGATGTCCTGAAACAACAGGATCGCGAACGCCAGCCGCCCGTGGGGGCTGGTCAGTTCCTTGCGTTCAGCCAGGCTTTGCAGGCCGAACGCCGTGGACGACAGCGCCAGGCCCAGGCCCAGGACGATCGCGGTGTTCAATGGCTGGCCAAACAGCCACAGTGCCACCACGCCAATCACCGTGCCAGTGAGCAACACTTGCGCCAGACCCACGCCGAAAACTGATTTGCGCATCACCCACAAACGTCGCGGCGACAGTTCCAGGCCGATGATGAACAGCAGCAACACCACGCCGAGTTCGGAAATGTTCGCAACGCTTTGCGGATTGTCGATCAGGCCCAGCACCGACGGGCCGATGATCACCCCGGCAAACAGATAGCCCAGAACCGCCCCCAGTTGCAGGCGCTTGGCCAAGGGAACGATGAGCACGGCCGCCATCAGAAATACGACAGCGGCTTGTAGCAGGTTGCCTTCATGGGGCATGGGCGAAACTCCAGAACTCGACACAGCGGGGGCGTCAAGGATAAAGGCTGGGCTCGCCGAAGATCCACCGTGGGTTGTCAGTTAGATCTTTACAGTTGGGCCGCCGCCTTCGCGAGCAGGCTCGCTCCCACAGTGATTTGTGCCATACACCGAGATGCATACGACCAAGAAACATTGTGGGAGCGAGCCTGCTCGCGATGGTGGCAGCGTCGGTAACCTGGGTGTCAGATAAACGCCTCGATGTGAGCCATCCCCCGGGCCACATACTCATCCTTCTCACCCACCGGGGCAAAATTGTTCAGCACTTCCCGGGCGGTTTCGCGGCCTTTCAACCGGGCCAGTAGCCAGGCCGCGAGGTACGGCGACGCCAGGCAGCCACCCGCGGTGGCAATGTTGCCGTTGGCGTAGAAGGCCTGGTTGATGACATTGACCCCGGCTTCCACCACCCAGGGCTTGCTGATGGCATCGGTGCAGGCCGGGGCATCGCCGAGCAGGCCGAGTCTGGCCAGCAGGTAAGTGCCGGAACACTGGGCCGCCAGCAGTTGGCGTGCGGGATCGAATTGCAGTTGGCTCATGATCTCTGGGGTCGCGGCGACTTCGCGGGTCTTGCGGCCACTGCCCACCAGCACTGCATCCGCCTGACAGGCCTCGGCGAGGTCGATATGGGCATCGATGGTCAAACCATTCATCGAAGTGACCCGCAGCGTCGGCGACGCGATGCTCACGCGCCAGTCCTTGTCCCCGAGCAGGGAAACCCTGCTGAGCATGCCGTAGGCGATCAGCGAGTCCAGTTCGTTGAAACCGTCAAAGGTCAGAATGGCGATGTGCATGGCGAATTCCGGTGGGGTTTTTGAGCAGCCTACCCGGGTGCAACTCGATGGTGCCGGTACAGTTCGAAACATTATTATGATAACAGTCATGTAACGCGCCCCGGCACCCGTCGACGAAGCGCTATTCGCTATTCGCTATTCGCTATGCGCCCGCACCACGCTCTCGGTGCCCAACCGATACTGATTGTTCCCACTGCGCTTGGCCTCATACATCGCCAGGTCGGCAATGTGCAGCAGGCGGTCGATGCTCGGCGCATGATCGGGAAACACGGCGACGCCGAGGCTGGTGCCAATGTGGCGCTGGTCGTTGCCGATGGTGACGGGCGGGGAGAGTTCGACGAAGATTTTCTGGCAGATGGTGCGTGCTTCGTCTTGCAGGCTTTTGCCCTGGGGCAGGCCCTGGAGGATGACCACGAATTCGTCGCCACCGATCCGCGCGACAGTGTCGGTGCCGCGCAGGATGCGCTTGAGCCGCGTGGCGGTCGTGACCAGCACGCGGTCGCCGGCCGCATGACCATAGCGGTCGTTGATGGCCTTGAAACCATTGAGGTCGACAAACACCAGTGCCACCCGCGTGGCACTGGTGCGCGCCTGTTCCAGGGCTTCGGACAGGCGCTCTTCGAGCACCAGGCGATTGGGCAGGCCGGTCAATGGGTCGTAATGGGCCAGGTGCTTGAGGTAGTTGGCCGAGGCCTTTTCTTCGGTGATGTCGCGTACCACGCCCATCATTTTGACCGTTTCGTCGTGGTCATTCTTGACTACGTTGCCGGTTTCGCGCAGCCAGCGGATTGTTCCGTCGGGCCAGACCACGCGGTATTCCTCGTCATGGTTTTCACCGGTTTCCAGGCAACGCAGTTCGCCGGCCCGAACCCTGGGCCGATCGTCCGGATGCACGCAGGAGCAGAACAGGGCGTAAGAGGGCGTCACTTCGCCGATCTTGAAGCCGAACATGCCGAAAATTGCATCTGACCAGTACAACCGGTCGGTGTCGACATCCCAATCCCAGGTGCCGATGCGGGCAAAGTACTGGCTGCGTTTGAAGCGTTCGGCGTCGCCATCCTGGTGGATGCTCTGGCTTTCGGGCAGGTTGTTGATGATCGCGCGATATTCCGCCAGTTGCTTTTGCAGCGAACGTTCGCGCCAGACCAGCGCGACGATCAGGGTGAGCGTCGTTGAACCAAGGATGACGCTGGTCCAGAGCAGGATCATTCGGGGATGGCCATCAGGGCGGTGAACCGTACGGGTAATTGTTGATTATTTTAGTTCAGCAAACAGCTTTAAACGTCGCGCGGGAGGTGGCAATGGTTGCCAATCGAGGGCAAATCTGGGAAAACGGCGCCCATCAGGCCCTTGAGGGCGAGAGAGCATACGAGTGAAATCAATGAATGACGAGCTTCAGGTAATCGATCTACAGGTGGGTGACGGAAAAGCCGCCATCAAAGGCGCACTGATCACCACTCAGTACCGTGGCTGGCTGGAGGATGGCACCGAATTCGATTCTTCCTACAGCCGTGGCAAACCCTTCCAGTGCGTGATCGGCACCGGGCGGGTTATCAAGGGCTGGGACCAGGGCATCATGGGCATGCAGGTCGGTGGCAAGCGCAAGTTGCTGGTGCCGGCGCACCTGGCCTATGGCGAGCGCACCATGGGCAAGATCACGCCGAATTCGAACCTGATCTTCGAAATTGAATTGCTGGAAGTGCTGACGCGGGATGATTGACCCTCAGGCCTGAAAGGTTTCCCGATAGGCATACAGGCCGGGTGTGCCGCCGGTCATGACGAACAGCACGTTGTCCCTGGGGGCGAAGCGCCCTTGCTGCAAGTCGGCCAGCAAACCCGCAAAGGCTTTGCCGGAGTACACCGGGTCGACCAGCAGGCCTTCGGCACGCGCCATCAGGCGTACCGCGTCTTGCATGGCGACGGTTGGCAGACCGTAGCCGGCACCCAACTGGCTGCCGTCAATCGCAATCCCGGCAGCTTGCACCTCGGCGTTACTGCCCAGTAGCGCCAAAGTCTCGCGGGTCAATTGCAGGGTTCTTGCCGCTGATGAGTCCTGGTCGGACAACACCGAGAACGACTTGACCAGAGAGGTACCCCGGCCCAGCAAATGGAACCCCGCCGCGAGCCCGGCATGGGTCCCGGCGCTGCCGTTGGGTACCACCACCTGATTGAACGTCAGATCCAGCTCCGCCTCTTGCCGGGCGATTTCCGCTGCACAGCGGGCATAGCCGAGGCTGCCCAAGGGGGTCGAGCCACCGGTCGGCAGCACCATGACCTTGCGCCCGGAATCCCGAAGCTGCGTGGCCCTGGTCTCGGCCTTGGCCAGTGAGTCGGTACCGCCGGCAAACACCTGCATCTGTGCGCCGAACAACTGGTCGAGCAGCACGTTGCCGTTGAGTTCGTAATCCACCTCGGCTTTGGCCACGGCCCGGGTCAGGAACAGCTCGCAGGCGATGTCCAGCCGGGCGCACACCGCGGCGGTCAGGCGCGCATGATTGGACTGGATGCCGCCCACGGTAATGATCGTATCGACCCCGGCTTGCAGCGCCGCGCCGATATGGAATTCAAGTTTACGCAGCTTGTTGCCACCGGCGCCGATCAACATATGGTCGTCGCGTTTGAGAAACAGGACGATGCCCTGCTTGTCCAGGCCCAGCAGCTGTTCGAGTCGCGCAGCCCGCTGGATGGGGGTGGGACCTTGCAGCAGGTCTGCCCGCGCAAAAACACTCAGGGACTTGTCCAGTTGGGTCTGCATCAATCGAGCCTCGTTGTTCAGCATGGTAAAGGTGACTCTATGGAGAAACGCCTGCGGGATAAACGCACTGCCCGTCATGACTGTTTTAACCCGGTGTAACTAATCGGCCGGGCAGCAGGACTTTCCGGGCCGCTTTGGATAGGCTGGGCCGGGCTTGAAACCACGATCTGAAGAGGAGAAGGCGGGTTGCCAATCAACGAATACACCACGGCCATCGAACTGCTGGACGAGTCTTATCGGCACTGGACCGGTGAACACCTGCCAGCACCGAGGTCGCTGACCGGGCCTGAGCGCCTGCACTGGCTGCACGCCCACGCGCCTTACAGTCTGCTGGCCCACGGCACTGAAGACGACCCTCTGTTCTTTTACGCCAATGAACAGGCGCTGGCCTGCTTCAAGTACCCGCGCCCGGAGTTTCTGGGCATGCCGTCACGGTTCAGCGCCTCGCCACTGGACCGCGCCGTGCGCCAGACCCTGCTGGAGCAGGTCACGACCCATGGCATTGCCCACGGCTACAGTGGCTATCGGGTGGATCGGCTGGGTAATGCCTTCATGATTCATGAAGGCAAGGTGTGGACGCTCATCGATCAACACGGTTTGCGGGTGGGGCAGGCGGCGTTGTTCTGGCCGGATGCAGAGCGGGTCGGGCAGTTAGAGGGTTGAGCCAAAACCTTTAGCGGCCGGCTGGCTGACGAAAATCGATGTCAGGCCGACCTGTCATCGGGTTGTGCCTTGCCAGGCTCCGCTCTATCGGCGAACATACGCGCTATATAGGGGTAGGGGGTATAGGTATGTCACACATTCACGAACATAAAGATGACTTGATCAAGCGGGTGAGGCGGATTGCCGGGCAAGTGGAGGCCGTGGAGCGAGCGCTGGAGTCCGACGCCGATTGCGCCAAGACCCTGCATCTGGTCGCCGCGATCCGGGGTGCGGTCAATGGTCTGCTGGAGCAGTTCATCGACGCCCATGCCCGCGAGCACGTGGCCCATCCGGACCTGAGCGATGAAGAGCGCGCCCAGGGCGTGGAAGACTTGTTGCTGGCCATCCGTCGTTATGCCAAATAGAGGCCTGAATCACATGACACAGACACCCCAGGCTTCGCGCTTTTCTCACGACCATGTGTTTCTCGGCGCCTCCCATGATGAAAACGCCCGACGCACCTTATGGGTGGTGGCGCTGACGTTTGTGATGATGATTGGCGAAATTGCCGCCGGTTACATCACCGGTTCCATGGCGCTGCTGGCCGATGGTTTTCACATGGCCACCCATGCCGGGGCCTTGGGCATCGCGGCGGCGGCCTATGGATTCGCACGGCGCAATGCCAATAACGCGCGTTACAGCTTCGGCACCGGCAAGGTCGGGGATCTCGCCGGTTTTGCCTCGGCCATGGTGCTGGGGCTGGTGGCGATCGGCATTGCCGGTGAATCCGTGTATCGCCTGTTTCAGCCAACGACCGTGGCATTCACCGAAGCGACGGTGATTGCGGTGGTGGGGCTGGCGGTGAACATCGCCAGTGCCTTTTTGCTGGCGGGCGATCATGGTCACGATCATGGCCACGATTACAGCCATGGCCATCATCACCATCACGACAACAACCTGCGCTCGGCCTATGTCCATGTGTTGGCCGACGCCCTGACCTCGGTGCTGGCGATTGCCGCATTACTGGCCGGGCGCTATCTGGGGTGGGTGTGGCTGGACCCGGTGATGGGCATCGTAGGCGCCATCGTGATCGCGAAATGGGCCATTGGATTGATGCGTGACAGCGCTGCGGTGTTGCTCGATGTCACGGATGAGCACGTTGCCGATGAAATCCGTGAGCTGCTGGAGTCATCGGACGATGTGCGCATCAGCGATCTGCATGTCTGGCAGGTCGGCCCCCAGGCGCGGGCCGCGATTGTCAGCGTTGTCGCCGCGGCCAATGTCAGTGCCGACACCATTCGCGAACGCCTGGCGCCGGTCCATGAACTGTCTCACCTGACCGTCGAATACCGCACGGCTTGAACGGCTTTCGCTCAATCACTGAATAACGGAATCCGTCCATTCGTGGATGGGCGGTATTGCCGTTTCAGTTGCTCCAGTGCCGGCCTCATCGCCAGGAACTGCTTGAGCGTGGCGCCTGCAATGCTCAACGCCAGTTGTTGCCCCGGACATTGATGGCGCCCCGCACCAAAGGTGAAGCTATGCCGATTCGAGCGGTCGAGCAGGAAGGTGTCGGGGTTGTCGTTGAGCAGCGGGTCGCGATTGGCCGAGGCCAGCAGCACCAGGATCACGTCGGCGGCGTTCAGCCTCACGCCGTCAATCTCGCAGGGGGCGGCGACGAAGCGGCGGGTGTTCTGTACCGGCGGGTCGAAGCGCTGCACTTCGGCCAGCAGGTCTTCGACAGGGGTTGATTCGCTGCGCAACGACGGGTGTTGAATCAATGCCAGCACGGCGTTGCCGATCAACCCGGCAGTGGCCTCGAAGGTCTGGGAGAACAGGCCGATCAGGTTGGCGATCAGGGTTTGCGGCGCGCCGGTTGCGAAACGTTGGCGGATGCCTGCAAGCAAAGGGCTGTGGTTGTGCGGATCGTCGAGCAATTCGATGAAGTAACCGCTCAACTGTTCGGCGGCAGCGTGGGCGGCGGTCAATTGTGCCGCGTCACTCAAGGGCGACAGGCAGGCGACGAAGTCCGCCGTCAACTCGCTGATGGCGCGGCCCTGGGCCGGGGTGAACCCCAGCAACGCCGCCACCACGCACACCGGCCCACGGAACATGGCGTTGTACAGGCCAGTGGCATCGGCGGTGATCAACCGGGCGCTGACCAGGGCCTCCACTTCCTGCGCATCGATCAACTCCAGCCCCGGCGCAATCGCCGACCGTGGGCAACGCTGGCGTTCACCTTCATTCATGCGCATCAATTGGCCGAACACCTGGCCGGCCATGCCGTCGGCGATCGCCTTGGGGACTGGCTCCTGCGCCGGTCGAACGTGGCAATCGGGATGTGCCAGTACGGCGGCCACCGCCCGGGCGCTGCTGGCCACCCACATGTTCAGCTCCGGATGAAAAGCCAGCCCACCTTCGGCACGCAGTTGTGCGTAGTAGGGATAAGGATCGGCATGGGTCGCAGCGATGATCGGGTCCATGGGTCACAGCCTTTTGTTGTTGGAAAGTGTTGCTACTATCTCCAGTCCGAAAGGGCATTGATTCGTCCGGGAGCGAAATATGAGCGCAGAACAACACGACGTCGGCGTCTCGCAGGTGGCGGCAGCCATCGCTGAACCTGCGCGGACGAAAATCCTCTGTTCGCTGATGGACGGCCACGCCCGCACCAGCACCGAACTGGCGGCGGTGGCCGAAGTCAGCGCGTCGACCGCCAGTGCCCACCTGGCCAAACTCAAAGAGCTAGCGCTGGTGCGGCTGCACGTCCAGGGGCGTCACCGCTATTACAGCCTGGCGGACAAACGCGTGGCCCAGGCCCTGGAGGCACTGATGGTGATCGGCCAGAACACCGCGCCGGGCTTCCGGGCGCGGACCCCGGATCGCCTGCAATTTGCCCGCACCTGCTACGACCACATGGCGGGAACCCTGGCCGTGCTGTTGCATGACCGGATGCTTGAAGCGGGCTGGCTTGAGGAAACCGACGAACAGGCCTATCGCTTGAGCGACAGTGGTACGGCAATGTTTCAAGGGCTCGGGATCGAGGTAAAGGACTTGAGCACCTTGCGCCGCCGCTTTGCCTGCCCGTGCCTGGACTGGAGCATGCGCCGGCCACATCTGGGCGGGTCGCTGGGCGCGGCGTTGCTGCAAACGGCGCTCAAGCGCAAGTGGGTGACCCAGGATCTGGACAGTCGGGCGTTGGCGTTGACGGCGTTGGGGCGCAAGGAGGTAGCGGGGCGGTTTGGGGTTGAGTTGCCGCTCGAACGTGACAGCAAACGATCGCAGCCTGTGGCCGCTCCTGCGGGGGCAGCGTTCAGTCGCTGAATCGCAACCATGAAAAAGCCCCCCATCGGTCACCCGATGGGGGGCTTTTGTGCGTCTGGCGTCAGGTCAAACCTTGACGATCCAGCCCGCTGGCGCTTCGATGTCGCCGGTTTGCACTCCGGTCAGCTCTTTGTAGAGCTTCTGGGTGATCGGGCCGACTTCGGTTTCGCTGTGGAACACGTGCAGGTGGTCGTTGTAGTTGATGCCGCCAATCGGCGTGATCACCGCAGCGGTACCGCAAGCGCCGGCTTCCTTGAAGTCGGAGAGCTTGTCGATGAACACGTCGCCTTCGACCACATCCAGACCCAGGCGGGACCTGGCCAGCTCGATCAGCGACAGGCGGGTGATGCCCGGCAGTACCGATGGCGAGTTCGGGGTCACGAACTTGTTGTCGTGGGTGATCCCGAAGAAGTTGGCCGAACCGACTTCCTCGATCTTGGTGTGGGTCAGTGGG
The DNA here is from genome assembly GCF_057837725.1 of Pseudomonas sp. GL_091. Classification (NCBI taxonomy): domain Bacteria; kingdom Pseudomonadati; phylum Pseudomonadota; class Gammaproteobacteria; order Pseudomonadales; family Pseudomonadaceae; genus Pseudomonas; species Pseudomonas sp. GL_091. Next base: position 2,773,826 of record NZ_CM174451.1, read on the forward strand.
TCCAGGTAGATGCAGTCGGCGAAATGCGCCTTCTTGGCCTGGGAGCCCGGCATCAGGCTGGCGGCGTAGTTGCCACCGACCTTGGCGGCACCGGTGCCTTGTGGCGCGGCGCGGTCGTAGCTGGAGATCAGGAAGTTGTGCGGGGTCAGGCCGCCCTTGAAGTAGGCGCCAACCGGAATGCAGAAGATCGAGAAGATGAACTCGGGGGCGGTACGCACGCCGATGTTGTCACCCACGCCGATCACGAACGGGCGCAGGTACAGCGCGCCGCCGGTGCCGTACGGCGGAATGAAACGCTCGTTGGCACGGACCACTTCCTTGCAGGCTTCGATGAACTGCTCGGTTTCCACCTGCGGCATCAGCAGACGGGCGCAGCTGCGCTGCATGCGCAGGGCATTCTGGTCCGGGCGGAACAGGTTGATCGAGCCGTCCTTGCAACGATAGGCCTTCATCCCTTCGAAGCATTGCTGGCCATAGTGAAGGGCAGTGGAGCCTTCGCTGATGTGCAGCACGTTGTCTTCGGTCAGGGTGCCTTTGTCCCACTCGCCATTGCGAAAGTACGACAGATAGCGCTTGTCGGTCTTGATGTAGTCAAAACCCAGCTTGTCCCAATTGATGCTTTCGTTACCCATGACACCCTCTATCACTTAACAACCGTCGAAACGGTTCAAGGCTTCTGACGTTTTTTGGATGGGGACAACAATACTTCATTCCGGGCCCATTTCGCAGCCCGGATTGCATTCCTTGTAGGAGCGAGCTTGCTCGCGATGGACGTCAACGATAACGCGTCTCGTCTGAATGACCGCGTTGTCCTGACGTTTTTCGCGAGCGAGCTCGCTCCTACAGGTGCAATGCGTGGCCAAGGGCCCGCAACGCCGCTTCCTGCACGGCCTCACCCAGCGTCGGATGCGCATGGATGGTGCCGCCGATGTCTTCCAGCCGCGCGCCCATCTCCAGGCTCTGGGCAAACGCCGTGGACAACTCCGACACCCCAACGCCCACCGCCTGCCAGCCGACAATCACATGATTGTCCCGACGGGCGACCACCCGCACGAAGCCGCTTTTCGACTCCAGGGTCATCGCCCGGCCATTGGCGGCGAACGGGAAGCTCGACACGATGCAGTCCAGACCTGCGGCGTTGGCTTCGTCCGGGGTCTTGCCGACCACCACCAGTTCCGGGTCGGTGAAGCACACGGCGGCGATGGCGGTCGGGTTGAACTCGCGGGATTTACCGCTGATCAGCTCGGCGACCATCTCGCCCTGGGCCATGGCCCGGTGGGCGAGCATCGGTTCGCCGCTCAGGTCACCGATGGCATACACGTTGCGCATGCTGGTCTGGCAGCGGTGGTCGATCTTGATCGACGAACCGTTCATGTCCAGGTTCAGCGCTTCGAGGTTCCAGCCCTGGGTGTTCGGCTTGCGACCGACGGCCACCAGCACCTGATCGGTCTCCAGGTTCAGGGTCGCGCCGTTCGGGGCCAGTACTTGCAATGTATTTGCTTTTGAATCAAAGCCTTGCACGCTGTGCTTCAAGTAAAGCTTCACGCCGAGCTTTCTCAGTTCGTCGTGCACCGGCTGGGTCAGTTCGGCGTCGTAGGCCGGCAGGATGCGCTCCTGCGCTTCCACCACGCTGACCTCGGCGCCGAGCTTGCGATAGGCAATGCCCAGCTCCAGACCGATGTAACCACCGCCGACCACAATCAAGCGCTTGGGTACCGATGTCGGCGCCAGGGCTTCGGTGGACGAGATGATCGGCCCGCCAATCGGCAATATCGGCAGGTTCACACTTATCGAACCGGTGGCCAGCACCAGGTGCTCGCACTGGATGCGCGTGTCGCCAACATCGATGGTTTTACCGTCAACCACCTTGGCCCAGCCTTGAACGACCTGGACCTTGTTCTTTTTCAGCAGCGCCGCGACGCCGGTGGTCAGGCGATCGACAATGCCGTCCTTCCACTCAACGCTCTTGGTGATATCGAGGGAAGGCGCTGAAACGCTTATGCCCAGGGCCGAAAGCTGATGGTGGTGCTGCGTCTGGTGAAACTGCTCGGCGACGTGAATCAGTGCCTTCGACGGAATGCAGCCAATGTTCAGGCAGGTGCCGCCCAGGGATTGACCTTCCACCAGAATGGTCGGGATGCCCAGCTGACCGGCACGGATCGCCGTCACATAACCGCCGGGGCCGCCGCCGATGATCAGCAACGTGGTGTTCAAAGTTTGCATTGCTTACTCCACAAACAAGGTCGCAGGTTGTTCGAGCAAGCCACGGATGGCCTGGATGAATAGCGCCGCGTCCATGCCGTCGACCACGCGGTGATCGAATGAGCTGGAGAGGTTCATCATCTTGCGGATCACAATCTGGCCTTTGATCACCATTGGCCGTTCGACGATCTTGTTCACGCCGACAATCGCCACTTCCGGCAGGTTCAGCACCGGCGTGCTGACGATGCCGCCCAAAGCACCGAGGCTGGTCAGGGTGATGGTCGAACCGGACAACTCGTCGCGGCTGGCCTTGCCGTTGCGTGCGGCAGTGGCCAGGCGAGCGATTTCCGCTGCGCTGTCCCACAGGCTGCGGGCTTCGGCGTGACGCACCACCGGCACCATCAGGCCAACGTCGCTCTGGGTGGCGACGCCCACATGCACCGCGCCGAGGCGGGTGATGACCTGGGCTTCGTCGTCGTAGCGGGCGTTCATCTGCGGGAAGTCGCGCAAGGCGACGACCATGGCGCGGACCAGGAATGGCAGCAAAGTCAGCTTGCCGCGGGTGGCGCCGTGTTTTTCGTTGAGGTGCGCGCGCAGCTCTTCCACGGCGGTGACATCGATTTCTTCGACATAACTGAAGTGGGCGGCACGCTGGGTGGCGTCCTGCATGCGCTGGGCGATCTTGCGGCGCATGCCGATGACCGGGATCTGCTGTTCATCGGTACGTTGGGCGTAAGCCGCCGCCACCGGTGCCGAAGCGTTCGACTGACCCTGGGCCAGGTAGGCGTCGAGGTCTTCATGCAGTACACGGCCGGCGGGGCCGCTGCCACGCACCAGGCGCAATTGAATGCCGAGGTCCAGCGCATGCTTGCGCACGGCCGGGGAGGCCAGCGGCCGCTCATCGGCCTGGCGAGCAACCATCGGGCCCTGGCATACGGCAGCTTTCGGCGCTGGGGCAGCGACCGGTTTGCTTTCAACCACGGCTTCAACTTTAGGTGCGGCCACCGGCGCTTCTTTAACAGGTACCGGTTGCGCTGACTCCTTAACGTTGCCCGCGCCTTCGACTTCAATGCTGATCAGCACACTGCCAACCGCCATGACTTCGCCCGGCTGGCCACCGAGGGCAATGACCTTGCCATGCACCGGCGACGGGATATCGACCATCGCCTTGTCGGTCATCACATCGGCCAGCACCTGATCTTCGACGACCATGTCGCCAACCTTGACGTGCCAAACCGACAATTCAACTTCTGCAATGCCTTCACCAATGTCCGGCATTTTAATGACGTGCGTGCCCATTCAGACCTCCATGACCCGTTTCAACGCCGCGCCCACTCGGGACGGGCCTGGGAAATACGCCCACTCTTGCGCGTGCGGGTAAGGGGTGTCCCAACCGGTGACGCGTTCGATCGGCGCTTCCAGGTGGTGGAAGCAATGTTCTTGCACCAGCGACACCAGTTCGGCACCAAAGCCGCAGGTACGGGTGGCTTCGTGCACCACCACGCAACGGCCGGTCTTTTTCACCGATTTGACGATGGTTTCCAGGTCCAGCGGCCACAGGCTGCGCAGGTCGATGACTTCGGCGTCAACGCCGCTTTCTTCAGCAGCGACTTGCGAGACGTACACGGTGGTGCCGTAGGTCAGCACGGTGACGTCCTTGCCCGGACGGGTGATGGCGGCGACATCCAGCGGCACGGTGTAGTAACCGTCCGGCACTTGTGCGGCGGGGTGCTTCGACCACGGGGTTACCGGGCGGTCGTGGTGGCCGTCGAACGGGCCGTTGTACAGGCGTTTTGGCTCGAGGAAGATCACCGGGTCATCGTTTTCGATGGAGGCAATCAACAGGCCCTTGGCGTCGTACGGGTTGGACGGCATCACCGTGCGCAAGCCGCAGACCTGGGTGAACATCGCCTCGATGCTCTGGCTGTGGGTCTGTCCGCCGTAGATGCCGCCGCCGCAAGGCATGCGCAGGGTCATCGGTGCGGTGAACTCGCCGGCCGAGCGATAACGCAGGCGGGCGGCTTCGGAAATGATCTGGTCGGAGGCCGGGTACACGTAGTCGGCGAACTGGATCTCGGCCACCGGACGCAGGCCGTAGGCTCCCATGCCCACGGCGACGCCGACGATGCCGCTTTCGGAGATCGGCGCGTCGAACACCCGGGAGGTGCCGTACTTGTTCTGCAGGCCTTCGGTGCAGCGGAACACGCCGCCGAAATAGCCCACGTCCTGGCCGAAGACCACGACGTTGTCGTCACGTTCAAGCATCACATCCATGGCCGAGCGCAGGGCCTGGATCATGGTCATGGTGGTCGTGGTCATGGCGGTTTCCAGCTCGATATTGTTGTTGTGATCGTTCATGTCAGATCCCCAACTCTTGACGCTGGCGCTTCAAGTGCTCCGGCATCTCTTTGTAGACGTCTTCGAACATGGTCGCGGCGCTCGGAATCTGGCCGCCGGCGAGGGTGCCGTACTGTTCGGCTTCTTTCTGTGCGGCGATCACTTCGGCTTCCAGCTCGGCGCTGACGGCGGTGTGTTCCTCTTCGGACCACTGACCGACCTTGATCAGGTGCTGCTTGAGGCGCGCAATCGGATCACCCAGCGGGAAGTGGCTCCAGTCATCGGCGGGACGGTATTTCGACGGATCATCGGAGGTCGAGTGCGGGCCGGCGCGGTAGGTGACCCATTCGATCATGGTCGGGCCGAGGTTGCGGCGGGCACGTTCGGCAGCCCAGGCAGAGGCGGCGTAGACCGCGTAGAAATCGTTGCCATCGACCCGCAGGGAGGCAATGCCGCAACCGACGCCGCGACCGGCGAAGGTGGTCGCTTCACCACCGGCAATCGCCTGGAAGGTGGAAATCGCCCACTGGTTGTTGACCACGTTGAGGATCACCGGCGCGCGGTACACGTGGGCGAACGTCAGGGCGGTGTGGAAGTCCGATTCAGCGGTGGCGCCGTCGCCGATCCACGCCGAAGCGATTTTGGTGTCGCCCTTGATCGCCGAGGCCATGCCCCAGCCCACGGCTTGCACGAACTGGGTGGCGAGGTTGCCGGAGATGGTGAAAAAACCGGACTCCTTGACCGAGTACATGATTGGCAACTGACGGCCCTTGAGCGGATCGCGCTCGTTGGACAGCAGTTGGCAAATCAGGTCTACCAACGGTACCTCGCGGGCCATCAGGATGCTTTGCTGGCGGTAGGTCGGGAAACACATGTCGTCGATGTTCAGGGCCAGGGCCTGGGCGCTGCCGATGGCTTCTTCGCCAAGGCTCTGCATGTAGAACGACATCTTTTTCTGACGCTGGGCGACCACCATGCGGTTGTCGTAGATGCGGGTCTTGAGCATGGCGCGCATGCCCTTGCGCAGGATCTCCACCGGCACGTTTTCGGCCCACGGCCCGAGGGCATTGCCCTGGTCGTCGAGCACGCGAATCAGGCCACGGGCCAGGTCAGCCGTGTCAGCCGGTTCAACGTCGATAGGGGGTTTGCGCACCGTACCGGCATCGGTCAGATGCAGGTAGGAGAAGTCGGTTTTACAGCCGGGACGGCCCGAGGGTTCGGGGACGTGCAGGCGCAGCGGTTCATACGCTTGGGTCATGGCTTCTACGCTCGATCTTGTGAATTTTTTGTAGTGAGCTGACAGATTTCGTTCGGTAGAAGAAATCTTGTCCTACAACAATCATAGGCCCGGCCAAGAAGAATATTTCTCTCTGTTTCGTTGCGCTAAAGATCATTTGCAGATAAAAAACCTGCATAAACACAAAAAACAGGTGGTTTTATCTTATGCGCAAACTGGACCGTACCGATATCGGCATTCTCAACAGTCTTCAGGAGAACGCGCGCATCACCAACGCCGACCTGGCGCGTTCGGTGAACCTGTCGCCGACCCCGTGTTTCAACCGGGTCAAGGCCATGGAAGAACTGGGGGTGATTCGCGAGCAAGTGACGCTGCTGGATGCCGACCTGCTGGGGCTGCATGTGAACGTGTTCATTCACGTCAGCCTGGAGAAGCAGGTGGAGGAGGCGTTGCAGCATTTCGAAGAGGCGATTTCCGATCGCCCCGAAGTGATGGAGTGCTACCTGATGGCTGGCGACCCGGACTATCTGATCCGGGTGCTGGTGCCGACCATCCAGTCGCTGGAGCGTTTCATGATGGACTTTCTGACCAAGGTGCCGGGGGTGGCGAACATCCGTTCGAGCTTTGCGCTCAAGCAGGTGCGCTATAAAACGGCGCTGCCATTGCCGGCGAATGGGCTGACCCTGGGGAATTAAACGTCGATCTTAAAATTTGTTAAGCGGAATCTTCAGGTAAGTCACGCCATTGTCCTCTGCCGGCGGCAGTTCCCCCGCCCGCACATTGACCTGAATCGCCGGCAATAGCAGCGTCGGCATGCCCAGCCCGGCATCACGCCGGGTGCGCATGTCGACGAAGGCGGCTTCGTCGATGCCGTCGCGCACGTGGATGTTGCTTTTGCGCTGTTCGCCCACCGTGGTCATGCATTGGGGCGCGCGGCCCTCGGGCGGGTAATCGTGGCAGATGTAGAGTCGCACGTCGGCGGGGAAGGCCAGCAGCTTGTGGATCGAGGCGTACATCTGGTTGGCATCGCCGCCGGGAAAGTCGCAGCGCGCGGTGCCCACGTCCGGCATGAACAGTGTATCGCCGACCAGGATCACATCGTTGCCGATCAGGTAGGCCATGTCCGCCGGGGTATGGCCGGGCACGTGCAGGGCGGTCGCCTTGAGGTTGCCGATCATGAACGATTCGTTGGGGGCGAACAGGTGGTCGAACTGGGAACCGTCGATGCGAAAGGATGGCTCCAGATTGAACAGTGCCTTGAACACGTCCTGGACCTTGCTGATCGACTCGCCAATGGCGATCTTGCCGCCCAACTCCCCGCGCAGATACGGCGCGGCGGACAGGTGATCGGCATGGGCGTGGGTTTCCAGCAACCATTGCACTTGCAGTGTATGTGCACGGACGAAGGCGATGATCCTGTCGGCCTGGGTGGTCGCGGTACGCCCGGCGGCTGCGTCGTAGTCGAGCACTGGATCGACAATCGCACACTGCCCGCCATCAGCCTCGTAGACCACGTAGCTGTAGGTCGAGGAGGCGGGGTCGAGGAAAGCTTCAATCAGTGCGGGCATGGACACGAACCTGTGCAAGGGTAGAAAAGTCGGACGACGAAAAGTCAGCCATGGGTTGCAACACTTTATGTAAAGACATAATGTTCGCAGCTTAAGTGACGTTGAAGGCATCCTGCAAATGCAATCCAGTCTGACCGAATGTGAAGTCGCTCAACTGCGCGCCTCGGCCTCCAAGGCCTGTGCGCTGCTCAAGGCCCTGGCCAATGAGGATCGCCTGTTGATCCTGTGCCAGCTGACCCAGGGCGAGCGCAACGTAGGCGAGCTGGAAAAAATGACCGGCGTGCGCCAACCGACCCTGTCCCAGCAATTGGGGATCCTGCGCGATGAAGGACTGGTCGCCACCCGTCGTGAAGGCAAGTACATTTTTTACGGTCTCGCCAGTCACGAAGTGATCCAGGTGATGAAAACCCTCTCCGGGCTTTATTGCGGGGCGGTGCTTAAAAGCTGGGTTCAACCTTAAATGCCAGCAAACACACAGAACCTGTAGGAGCGAGCTTGCTCGCGATGGACGTAATGGCACCGCGTTTATACAGATAACACGCGTAATCGTTAGCGACCATCGCGAGCAAGCTCGCTCCTACAGTCGTTTTGTATTGCGGCTGGAAGAAAACTTGCGTGCAGCAAAAGGAACAAGCAATGAACGATCAACACTGGGGCCCATCCATCAGTGCAGATATCGTGGTCATCGGCGGCGGCACGGCGGGTATCGGCCTTGTCGCCAGCCTGCTCAAGCGTAGCCCGCATCTGAACATCACCGTGATCGAACCCGACTCCCGGCACTACTATCAACCGGCCTGGACGCTGGTCGGCGGTGGTGCCTACAACGTGGAAAACACCGTGCGGCCGATGGCGTCGGTGATGCCGCGTGGGGCCCATTGGCTGCAGGCTGCCGTGACGGGCATCGATCCCGACAAGCGCCAACTCACCCTCGGTGACGGGCGCACGGTCGGCTATCAAAACCTGGTGGTCTGCCCCGGCCTGCGCCTGGCCTGGGAGAAGATCGAAGGCCTGGAGGACACCCTCGGCCAGCACGGCGTGACCTCAAATTACAGCTATCGGCACGCGACCTACACCTGGGATCAGGTGCAGAAACTGCGCGGCGGCAAGGTGCTGTTCACCCAGCCGGGCATGCCGATCAAATGTGCCGGAGCGCCACAAAAGGCGCTGTACCTGTCCTGCGATCACTGGCGCAAGACCGGTGTGCTGAACAACATCGACGTCGAGTTCAATCTTGCGGGCGCGGCGCTGTTCGGTGTGGCGACCTTTGTCCCGCCGCTGATGAAGTACATCGAGAAGTACAAAGCCCGGTTGGCCTTCAACTCGAACCTGGTCAAGGTCGACGGCCCGGCGAAAACCGCGTGGTTCGACGTCAAGGATGCCGATGGCAATGTCACCCGCCAGGCAAAGACCTTTGACCTGCTGCATGTCGTTCCGCCTCAGGTGGCCCCGGATTTCGTTGCCCGCAGCCCGTTGGCCGACGCCGCCGGCTGGTGCGAGGTCGACCCCCACAGCCTGCAGCATCCGCGTTATCCCGGCGTCTTCGCGCGGGGTGATATCTGCGGCACCACCAATGCAAAAACCGCCGCGGCGGTGCGCAAGCAGATCGTGGTGGTGGCCGAAAACCTGCTGGCCTTGCGCAAGCAACAGCCGCTGCCGCTGAAGTACGACGGCTATGGCTCCTGTCCGCTGACGGTGGAGAAGGGCAAAGTGATCCTTGCCGAGTTCGGTTATGCGGGCAAGTTGCTGCCGACCTTTCCCCTTGACCCGACGACCCCGCGCCGCTCGGCGTGGTGGCTGAAGGCGACACTGCTACCGTGGTTCTACTGGAACGGTATGCTCAAGGGCCGCGAGTGGCTGACACGTGTGTCCAGGGTGGACTGAGAACTTCCTATGTTGCTGGCAAGTCTGTTTGGCGTAGTGATGGGGTTGGTGCTCGGCTTGACGGGCGCCGGCGGCGGTATCCTGGCGGTCCCGGCGCTGGTGTTGGGGTTGGGCTGGAGCATGACCCAGGCCGCTCCGGTGGCGTTGTTCGCGGTGGGCAGTGCGGCAGCGGTCGGCGCCATCGACGGTTTGCGCCATGGCCTGGTGCGTTATCGCGCGGCGCTGCTGATCGCGGCATTAGGCGCGGTGTTTTCGCCGGTGGGCATCTACTTTGCCCATCAATTGCCGGAAAAAATCCTGATGATCCTGTTCAGCCTGCTGATGGTCGTGGTGGCCGGGCGAATGTTGCGCCGCGAGCGCAAGGATGAGGGCCCCAGCGATCATGGTCAGGCCAACTGGGGCCAGAAGAACTGCATGCTCGATCAACAGACCGGGCGCTTTTCCTGGACCGCCAAATGCACCGCGACCCTCGCCGCGCTCGGCGCAGTAACCGGCGTGGTCTCGGGATTGCTGGGGGTGGGTGGCGGTTTTCTGATTGTCCCGGCCTTCAAGCAACTGACTGATGTGCAGATGCGCGGGATCATCGCCACCTCGCTGATGGTGATCAGCCTGATTTCGGCCATCGGCGTGATCGGCGCCTTCCATGCCGGGGTGCGCATCGACGATTCGGGCATTGCCTTCATCGTCTCCAGCATCGTCGGCATGATCATCGGCCGCAAGCTCTGCGCCCGGGTGCCGGCGCGGGCGTTGCAGGTCGGGTTCGCCAGCATCTGCGTCGTGGTCGCCGCTTACATGCTGTTGAAAGCGGCCTTCTGAACTGCGGGCGCCTGGCACGTCGACGAATGCGTCTGTAGGAGCCAGGCTTGCCGGCGAAAGCGTTCTCAAACACGCCTTCGCCGGCAAGCCTGGCTCCTACGAAAAGCCACGCCTGATCAGCTCTATAGACCTACACCCTAAGTTCCAAGCCCTGCCGACACGCGGTCTTACGCCATAGTTGTCACGCACCGCCGGCTCATCCAAAGCACCTGAAAACCACCCCCAAGGCAGTGTATGGCGCCGCCGGTCAGGTTTCGATAATCGCCTCCGACACTTAGTCCCCCGTTTCGGAGCGCGCCATGCACAACAATAAGAACGTCACGCATCGTTTTCTGCCTGCCTTCATCGCCAGCCTGTCTGCCCTTGGCCTGAGCCAGGTGGCCGAGGCGGATATCATGCTGTACGACAAGGACCAGACCACGTTCTCCACCGACGGCTACATCAACGCCTTCTACGTGAACAGCGATGTCGACCGCGCCGGCGATCAGTTCGACCGTCGACAGTCACGGGTGAAGATGGGCTTTTTGCCCAACTACCTGGGGTTCAACATGGGTAAGCAGGTAGACGATCTCAAGCTCGGTGCCCGCGCCTCGTTCTGGGTCACCATCAACGACAGCCAAACCAACGGCACCGACACCGCCATCGATGTGCGGCAGTTCTTCGGCACCGTGGCCAACCCGGAGTGGGGCGAAGTGCTGATCGGCAAAGACTTCGGGCTGTTCGCCCGTTCCAACATCCTGCTCGACGAAATGCTCGCCGGTTACGGCCAGGTCAGCGATACGTTGGGGCTGGTGGATGGTGGCGGGGTGTCGTTCGGCAACATTGGCACCGGTTACCCGTATCCGTTCCCGACCTCGCAGATAACCTATCGCACCCCGGTGATGGACGGTCTGCGCGTGGCGGTCGGCATCATGGACCCGGTGGACACCAACGACAGCAGCCCGACGGGCAAGGCCTATCAGGAAAACCCGCGTACCGAGAGCGAAGTCACCTATCAGTTCGACCTGGCCGGGGCAAAGATCTACAGCTGGGTCAACGGCAGCTACCAGACCTCGGACAACACTGATTCCACGGTCGAGACGGTCACCTCCAAGGGTGTCGGTTATGGCGTGCAGGCGAAGATGGGCGGCTTGTCCCTCACCGGGTCCGGTTTCCAGGCCAAGGGCATCAACCCGTTTTTCACTAACAACGCCGGCGAGCCGACCCTGCGCAACGTCGACAGCGACGGCTACCTTTTGCAGGGCTCCTACAAACTGGGCAAGAACCGCCTGGCCTTGTCCTATGGCAAGACCAATGACGATGGCAACGGCGTGGTCGGCAGCGGCGCGGACTACGAGACCCGCGGCATCGCGTTGTTCCATGACGTCAACGACAACCTCAAGCTGGTGGCCGAGTACAACCAGTTCGAAATCAACGGCCACGACACCAACGAGCAGAACGAAAATACCGACACCTTTGCCGTGGGCGCGGTGCTGACCTGGTAACCCCGGGAGGTGGCCCTGTCCGTGCGCATCGCGGCGAGGGCCGCCACCGGTCTCATCCCATCGAAGCGGCTACCCGCTACCCAAGTAGCATTCGTCGCACCCCACAGACTTCGTACACTCGTGCCTCATACACACGCACCTGCGGGAGGTAAGGATGCAGCAGAGCAATGGCGTCGTCAGTGCAATGTCCCAGGCCACCGATGCCCGGCAGGTCGCGCAGGAACTGGCACGACAGTTGTTGCATCCGCACCTTGGGTTCGTGCTGTTCTTCTGTTCCGCCGAGTACGACTTGCAGGCGCTGGGCCAGGCCTTGCAGCAAAGCTTCGGCGGCATTCGCCTGGTGGGCTGCACCAGCGCCGGGGAAATCACCCCGCTGGGCTACGGACGCAATTGCGTGACAGCGGTGGGTTTCGATCACCGGCACTTTTCCATTGCGATCGAGCTGATCGACCAGATGGAGCACTTCAGCCTGATCGACGCCCAGCAAATGGTCGAGCGTCTGGTCAGTGGCTGTCGCAGCAACACCCTGGCCCCGATCAAGGGCAACAGCTTTGCCCTGACCCTGCTCGATGGCCTGTCCAGCCGCGAAGAAATGGTCCTGGCGGCCTTGAGCGCGGCATTGGGCGACATTCCGCATTTCGGCGGCTCGGCCGGCGACGATAACTACCTGACCCATACCCATGTGTACTTCGATGGCGAGTTCCACAGCGGCGCGGCCGTGGTGGTGCTGGTCAATACCTGGCTGGACTTCGAAGTGTTCACCACCCACCACGTGCTGCCCCGCGCCGAGAAACTGGTGGTCACCGGGGCCGACAGCACCTTGCGCCGGGTCTTCGAACTCAATGCCGAGCCGGCCGCCGCCGAGTACGCCCGGCACATCGGCGTGCCGGTGGCGCAGCTCGATCACCGGGTCTTCGCCGCGCACCCGTTGGCGGTGCGGATCAACCAGCAGTACTACGTGCGGGCCATCCAGCAGGTGCATCCGGACCTGAGCCTGAGTTTCTACTGCGCCGTGGAAAACGGCATCGTCCTCACCGCCATGACCCCGGGGCCGATGCTGCCGAACCTGCAGAGCCTGTTCGAGGGGTTGCAGGAACGCCTGGGCGATTTGCTGCTGACCATCGGTTGTGACTGTTTCCTGCGGCGTCTGGAACTCGAAGACGACGGCAGTCTTGAACAGATCGGCAGGTTTTTGCGTGAGCAACGGGTGATGGGTTTCAACACCTACGGAGAACAGTTCAATGGCATGCACATCAACCAGACCTTCACCGGCGTTGCCATTGCCCGTGGCCGTGCCCCAGGACATCGCTGAGCTGCAGGCCGAACTGGCCGGGCTGCGTCTGGAAAACCACAAACTGCAGCGCATCAATGGCGCGCTGATCGAGCGGGTCGAGTCCGGGGGAACCCGCGGCAACGATCCGTACGCGGCATTCCAGCATTCGGTGGTGCTGGCCGAGCAAGTGCGCGAACGCACCGATGCCCTGAACCAGGCCATGGCCGAACTCAAGGCCGGTAATCATCTGCTCAGCGAAGCCCGCCTGCGCGCGGAAACGGCGCATCAACACCTGATCGATGCCATCGAAAGCATTTCCGACGCCTTCGTGCTGTTCGACGCCGACCAGCGCATCGTGCTGTTCAACAGTCGCTTCAGGGCGTTCTGGAGTAATAGCCGGGTGCGGATCAACGCTGGCATGCGTCTGACCGAGGTCAAGCGGTTGATGATGAACAACGGCCTGTTCACCGAAGAGCCTCGGGGGCATGCCGACGAAAACCTGCTGTACCGCCTGCAGAACGGGCGCTGGCTGCAAGTCAGCGAGCGGCCGACGCAGGAAGGCGGGCGGGTGATTCTGTTCACCGACATTACCGACGTCAAACTCAGCGAAACCGTACGCCGTGAGCAGGCGGTGGCGCAGAAGTCGCATCTGTTGCAACGGGCGGTCGACAACCTGTCCCAAGGGGTGGCGATGGTCAGCGCCGAGGGCATCCTGGAGTTGTGGAACCGGCGCTTCCTGGAGTTGAGTGGCCTGGCGCCGGTGGCGGCCCATCGCCCGTTTGCTGAAGTGATCGCCGACAGCGAGCTGAACCTGCTGACCCCGGCCAGTCGCGATGGCAACGGACGACCGGTAAGGGAATGCGAGCAGCGCCTGTACGATGGCCGGGTCCTGGAAATCCGCACCCATCCGTTGCCCACCGGCGGTTTCGTCAACACCTTCACCGACATTACCGAACGCTACCAGCACGCCGAGGCGCTGAGTGAAAGTGAACACTGGATTCGCCTGATCACCGATCACGTACCGGCATTGATTGCCTACCTCAATGCCGATCTGGTCTACGAATTCACCAACAAGGTCTACGAAGAATGGTACTGCTGGCCGCGAGGCGTGATGCTCGGCCAGAGCCTGCGCGAAGTGCACAGCGAACAGCATTACCAGCGGCTGGAATCTTATGTGGCCAGGGCCCTGGCCGGAGAGAGCGTGACCTTCGAGTTCGCCGAAACCAACGTCAACAACCAGGAGCGCTACATGCTGCGCTCCTATGTGCCCAACCGTCTGGCCAGTGGCGAGGTGGTGGGGATTTTCGTGCTGATCCGCGACATCACCGAACGCCGCCGCACCGCCGAGGCGCTGCATCAGGCTTATCAGAACCTGGAGCTGCGGGTACGCGAGCGCACGGCGGAATTGACCACCCTCAACGACCAGCTGCTGCGCGAGATCGATGAGCGTCGCCTGGTCGAGTCACGCTTGCGCGAGGCCAAGCAGGAAGCCGAGCAGGCCAACCTGTCGAAAACCAAATTCCTCGCCGCCGTCAGCCACGACCTGCTGCAACCGTTGAATGCCGCGCGCCTGTTTACCAGTGCCTTGCTTGAACGGCGCGAGCCGATGTCCAGCGAGGTTCTGGTGCGCAACGTGAGCAACTCCCTGGAAGACGTGGAGAACCTGCTTGGCACCCTGGTGGATATTTCCAAGCTCGATGCGGGGGTGATCAAGGCCGACATTGCGCCATTCGCCCTCAGTGAACTGCTGGACAACCTGGCCGCCGAATACACCCAGGTGGCGCGCAGTGAAGGCCTGCAACTGCACTTCATCGGCTGCTCGGCGCTGGTGCGCAGCGACATCCAGTTGCTCGCGCGGATTCTGCGCAACCTGCTGAGCAATGCGATTCGCTATACCTACAGTGGCCGCGTGGTGCTCGGTTGCCGGCGGCATCATCAGTGCCTGACGATCGAAGTCTGGGACAGCGGCATGGGCATTGCCGAGCATCGCCTGGAGGAGATCTTCCAGGAGTTCAAGCGTGGTGATGTGCAGCGACCCGATCAGGATCGCGGCCTGGGTCTTGGCCTGGCGATTGTCGAAAAAATTGCCGGCATCCTCGGGCATCCCATTCATGTGCGCTCGTGGCCGGGCCGGGGCTCGATGTTCTCGGTCGAAGTACCGTTGAGCGCCACCGCGCCGAAACCTCAGCCCGCGTTGCAGATGAGCGAGCCGATGCTTGAGCGCCTGCGCGGTGCCCGGATATGGGTGCTGGACAATGACGCGACCATTTGTGCCGGCATGCGCACCTTGCTCGAGGGGTGGGGGTGTCGGGTGGTGACGGCGCTGTCGGAGGAGGACCTGGCGCGGCAAGTGGACAACTACCACGCCGAGGCGGACCTGCTGATCGCCGACTACCACCTGGATAACGATCAGAACGGTGTCGATGCGGTGGCAAGAATCAATGCCCGTCGTGCCTCACCGATTCCGGCGATGATGATCACCGCCAACTACAGCAATGAACTCAAGCAGCAGATCCGCGAACAGGGCCACACCCTGATGCACAAGCCGGTGCGGCCGATGAAGCTGAAGACGGCGATGAGTCATTTGCTTGGCCCATCCAGATAACACCGAACCTGTGGCGAGGGAGCTTGCTCCCGCTGGGTCGCGAAGCGGCCCCCTGCAAACACTCCAATACACCGGGTCGCCTGGATTTACGACTGCTTCGCCCGAACGCGGACCGGCCGAGCGGGAGCAAGCTCCCTCGTCACAGGTTCGTCTTTCAGACAGGGATTGAGGCAGTCAACGCCGCAGATAAGACCCGAAATCAATATCCCCGGCACTCAGGATCGCTTGCACCCGGTTGTGCACGTTGAGCTTGCGCAGGATCGCCGAGACGTGGGCCTTGACCGTGGTCTCGGCGATTTCCAGGGTGTAGGCGATCTGCTTGTTCGATTCGCCCTTGGTCATGCGTTCCAGCACCTGCAGTTGCTTGCGGGTCAGGGCCTGGAGCAGTTCGGGCGGGAAGCTCGGGGTGTCGTTCATCCGCCGGTGGGTACTGCTTTTGCCGGTGCGGATGATGTCCGGGGGCAGGTAGACATTGCCATTGAGAATCTGCTGGATGGCATCGGTCATCTGGGCGCGGGGTGAGGACTTGGTGATGAAACCCACGGCACCGTAGGTGATGGCTTGCAGCACGATCTGTTTGTCTTGCTCGGCGGAGACAATCACCACCGGAATGGTCGGCGCTTCGTTACGCAGGTTGATCAGGCCATTGAGCCCGTGCATGCCGGGCATGTTCAGGTCGAGCAGGATCAGGTCCAGGTCGTCGTGTTCCTGGGTCAGGGCCAGGGCGCTGTCTAGGTCGGCGGTTTCCATCACTTCGCTGCCGGCAAAACCGTCGCTGATGACGTTGTGGATGGCTTCGCGAAACAGCGGGTGATCGTCGGCAATCAGGATTTTGTACATGGCCTTTCACCTCATTATTTTGATTATGGTGTGGCAACAACACGCACGCGTAAAGCTCAGGGAAAGGGGTCTGGCCGGGCTGGCGAAACCGGCAGATTGGCCGCTTGCCAGGCGTCCAGGCCATCGCGATACCAATACAGAGTCTTATAGCCCATGGTGGCTGCGCGCTTGACCGCATTCCAGCTCAACCAGCAGTCGGAGCGGCAGTAGAAGACCAGCGGTTGCGTCGGGTCGCCGGCGGTCAGCTTTTTCAGGTTGCCGGCGAAGTAGTCCTGCCATTGCGGCGTCAGGTCGCCGTCCCCGGTATTGGCCAGCCAATGGCTGCCGGGCAGGTTTTCATGGGGCTGGTCTTCGATGAATTGCCCTTGCAGCCACTGACGGCGGTAGACGTCGATCAGCACCGGGCGCGGGGTTTGGTTGAGCAGGGTTTGCAGGGCGGGGGTGTCGACGATGGTTGCGCCTTGCAGCTGGTCGGGCGTCGGGCTGCGGTACAGGCCGATGCGATAGCCGTCGGTGGAGAACAGCGCTGTGTCAGCCTGCGCGGTGCTCAGCAGCAGACCCAGGGACAGGGCGGCGAGAGCAGGGCGCAACAGGCAACGTCGGGCACGTGGCATGGGTTAAGTCCTTATAGTTATGGACCTATTACATGCCAGTCGGGGGGCGTTGGGAATGCGACGATAGACAGGGAAACCAGTACTAAAGTAGTAATTTCACCCTGTTCAATGAAGATCCCCTGAGGGGGTAATCAGCTGGATTTGCGCAAGGCCGCATGCTGCGGGTTGAAGGTCAGCACGGCGAGCAGCGCAAACAACAGCGTCAGCCCCGTGCACACCGCCAGAGCCAGGGGATTGAAGCGTTCATACAGAGCAAAACGCACCAGCTCCACGGCGTGGGTAAACGGATTCACCGCGCACAGCCAGTACAGCCACTCGCTGGCCTCGCGCATCTTCCACAGCGGATACAGCGCTGATGACAGGAAAAACAGCGGGAAGATCACGAAATTCATCACCCCGGCAAAGTTCTCCAGCTGGCGGATCGCGTTCGACAGCAGCAGGCCCAGCGCGCTGAGCATCAACGCCACCAGCAGCAGGGCCGGTAATGCCATCAACAGGCCCATGGCCGGTGGCTGCACGCCGTAAACCCAGGCAATCGCCAGGAACGCATACACCTGCAACAGCGAAATGATCGAAGTGGCCAACAGTTTGCTGCACAGCAGAAAAGTTCGGGGCAGGGGGCTGGTCAGCAGCACACGCATGCTACCCATCTCGCGGTCGTAGACCATCGACAGTGAGCCCTGCATGCCGTTGAACAGCAGGATCATGCAGGCCAGCCCGGGAATGATGTAGACCTCATAGGGAATGTAGGTGTCGTAGGGCTCGATGATCGCGATCCCCAGCGCTGCGCGAAAACCGGCGGCAAACACCAGCAGCCACAGCAGCGGCCGCACCAGGGCGCTGAGAAACCGCGTGCGTTGCAGCACAAAGCGCAGCCATTCACGCAGCACGATACCGCTAAAGCATTGCCAGTAAGCTGTCATTGCATGGCTCCTGTGGTTGTCAGGCGGGTGAATGCCGAGCCGAGATCGCCGCCGTGTTCCAGGCTCAGGGCATCGGCCTGTCCGCTGGCCACCAGCCGGCCTTGATGCAGGATCAACAGGTCATCCCTGGGCTGTACTTCGTCGAGCAGGTGAGTGGTCCAGAGCACGCTGATGCGCTCCTCGCGACACAGGCTGCGGATGTGCTGGTTGAGCGCCAGGCGACTCGCCGGGTCGAGGCCGACACTGGCTTCATCGAGCAGCAACAGGCGCGGCTCATGCAACAGGGCGCGGGCAATTTCCACCCGGCGACGATGGCCGCCATTGAGTTCGCGCACCCGTTCGCGGCGGCGGTCGGTCAGGGCCTGGCGGGCCAGTTCGGCGTCGACCCGAAGGTCGGTCTGATGCCGGGACAGACCATGCAATGCAGCGTGATAACGCAGGTTCTGTTCGACGCTGAGGTCCAGGTCCAGGGTGCTTTGCTGGAACACCACGCCCAATTGCCTGAGTGCCGGGCGTGCCGCGCTACGCAATGAACAGCCACCGACGCGGATCTCGCCTTGCTGCAGATCATAGAGCCGGGTCAGCAGGGCAATCAGGGTCGACTTGCCCGCACCGTTGGGTCCCAGCAGCGCGGCGAAGCGCCCGGGCTCCAGGCTGAAACTCACTTTGCGCAAGGCCTCTCGGGCGCCGTAGGCAAAGCTCAGGTCACTGACTTCAAGGGCGTTCATGGCGTCACCACCACGCCCCAGGGATAGCGCCCGACCTTCACCGATTTACTGACCTTGAGGCTGTCGACATCGATCACCGAGACATCGCCGCTGACGCCGTTGGTGGCCAGCAATTGCTTCTGATCCGGGGTGAATGCCATCTGCCAGACCCGTCGACCCACCAGCAGGTAATCGAGAATCTCGAAGGTCTTGGCATCGATCACGGCCACATGGTTGGCCGGGCCGAGGGCGACGAAGCCGTACTTGCCATCGGCGCTGAGCTTGATGCCGACGGGCTGGACCTTGTCCGGGTGCACGCCCTTGATCTGGAAGTTCAGGGTCTTGAGCACGGTGCGGCTGGCCACATCGAGAATGGTCACCGTGCCGCCGATTTCCGCCGAGGCCCAGAGCCGGGCGCCATCGGGGGAGAACTCGACGAAGCGCGGGCGCTGGTCCACCAGGGTGCTGTCGGCCAGGGTCTGGGTGCTTGTGTCGATCCAGTGCAGCATGTTGGTGGTCTCGCTGGTGTTGACCGCCCACTTGCCGTCAGGGCTGACGGCCATGCCTTCGGGTTCGACACCGACGTTGATCTGGCCGAGCACCTTGGAGGTCTCGGTGTCGATCACCGTGACCAGCGCATCGTCTTCGTTGGAGACGTACAACCAGCGATTGTTCGGGTGCAGGGCGAATTGCTCGGGGTCTTTGCCCGAGGGCAGTTCCTTGATGATCTTGCGCGTGGCCACGTCCATCACCTGGACCCGGTCCGAGTCACTGGCGCAGATGTACAGCAGCTTATTGTCATGGGACAGCAGCAGGCCGCGGGGGCGCTGGCCGACGGGCAGGGTGTCGGTGACTTGCAGGGTCTGCAGGTCGATCAGGCTCAGGCTGTTGTCCTTTTCGTTGGAGACCCAGGCAGTGCTGGCAACGGCATGGCCAGCGGCGAGCAGCAAGGTGCAAGAGAGCAGGGTGCGGCGCATGGCGGGTTCCTTGTTGTTGTGATTATCGGATCAGGGAAAACGGCAGCTGACCTCGGGTTTGTCGTAGCCCAGGCTGTCCATCTCGTTGAACGGGTGCAGAAAGCCATCCTGGGGTGACGTACTGACCAGCGCCCGGGGCTGGACGATGGGAATCGGCTGGCGCAACTGGCCGTTCCACGGTCGGTAGCTGAGCTTGCGGCCCTTGAAGCCGTCGAGCGGCAATTGGTCGCTGATTTCAAGCGTACGGATCGCCATCGGCTCGGCCTGGCGCAGTTTGCTCACGGCGCTGGCAATACTGCGCACGGCCATCCAGGCGGCGAAATCGCGGTCATTCATCCAGCGCCCGGTCAGGGCTTCGAAGCGTTTTTGCAGCTGCGCGGCGCCGTAGGTTTCCACGGTCTTGTGCCAGCCCACCGGGGTCAGGCCCTGGGTGCCGGCGACCGGGCGCGGGTACCAGGTCTGGTAGGGCACGTATTCACCGAAGTCGCCGCGTTCATCGGCCACCAGTACCACGTCGTACTCGGCGGTCTGGGTGAACAGCGGCATATCCGCCTGGGCGCTGCGGCGTTGGTCGTTATCGAAGCTCCAGGGTTTGTCCGCCACCAGTTGCAAGCCAAAGCGCTTGGCCCCGCGGCGCAGGGCGGCGGCATAGGCTTGATCGTCCGGCGTCGGGCCGACAATCAGCAGCGCCCGCTGCCATTTGCGCAGCACCAGAAACTGCGCCAGTGCATCGGCGAGCATCGCGCGGCTCGGCAAGGTGTGCAGTACGTTCGGCAGGCAATCGGTGGTGCGCAGGCTGTCATCGGGGCTACCGGCGTTGAACAGCAAACTGTCGGGCAGTGCCGCACTCAATTGGCGCAGGCTGGTCGCGGGGGCATTCACCACGAACAGGCGCAGGCCTTGCTCATGCTGCACCTTTGCCGCGTCGAGCAAGGCCTCGGGGCTGTCGACACTGGTGCTGACCAGGCTGTAGCCGTGGTTGAGAAAACGCCCGGTGCTGTTGCTGTCGGTGATTGCCAGTTCGGCGCCGCGCAGCCCGGCATCGGTGGGCTCGGGGATGACGTTCGACAGTAACGGGCCGGGGTCTGGGCGATAACCCAGGTAACCGATCCGCACCTGCAAGGGCGCATCGGCGGCCTGGCTCTGGGTGGCCAGGCCGGCGGCGCAGGCAATCGCCAGCAGGTAGATCAGGGCGTAAGGGATGAGCTGGCGCATAGGGCACTCCATTACAGGTAGCG
The DNA here is from genome assembly GCF_057837725.1 of Pseudomonas sp. GL_091. Taxonomy (NCBI): domain Bacteria; kingdom Pseudomonadati; phylum Pseudomonadota; class Gammaproteobacteria; order Pseudomonadales; family Pseudomonadaceae; genus Pseudomonas; species Pseudomonas sp. GL_091. Next base: position 2,794,528 of record NZ_CM174451.1, read on the forward strand.
CCAGCATAGGAAGCCTGTGGTGCAGTGAAAATATGCAGAAAGTACCGAAGGGCCAGTACCAAGGTAGTAGCCCGCCACGCACGGCGCGGTTCTGGCATGGGCAACCACGGCCTGTGTCCCGTGTCCACCGATCGCCTTACGACCAAGGGAGTAGGTGGCGACCACCAAAGCAGCATGGGGTCTGTGCGCAGGGCTTTCTAAGATGGCTGCCATAGCCTCTGCCAAGAGGTTTTGCGTGCAATCCAGAGGGCATAACAATGACAACAAAACGCAACGCCTTGCTCGTGACCGGGCTATTGGCCAGTTTGATCAGCGCAGGTTCCGTCTGGGCCCACGGCAACGTGGTGCCACAGGCCGTGGCCACCCCGGGGCTGACCCCGATCAAGGAGGCCGGCGTGCAACTCGATGCCGACGGCTGGGCCGCGGTGAACCCGTATCGCACCGCCCCGGAACATGACAAGGCAGTGGAAATCGGTGCCTCGGCCTACACCCAGAACTGCGCGGCCTGTCATGGCCTGGAAGCCAAGTCCGGCGGTATCGCCCCTGACTTGCGCATGCTCGATGTCGGTGAGGCAGGCGATGAGTGGTTCGCCGAACGGGTGCGCCATGGCGCGGTGCGCGACGGTCGGGTGTACATGCCGAAGATGGCCGACTACCTGAGCCAGGAGGCCCTGTGGGCGGTGCGCACTTATCTGGACACTGTGCACGTCGAGGAGTGACCCATGCGCCTGCTCGCGGTGTTGATCAGCGCTCTGTGGCTGTGCTGCCAGGCGGCGCAGGCGCAGGTTCGCAACTACGACGAAATGATCGCCGCCGGGGAGCTGAAGGTGGCGGTCTACAAGGACTTCGCCCCCTACAGCTTTGAACGCACCGGAAAGCCCCAGGGTGTCGATGTCGAACTCGCCGAGGCCCTGGCCAAGGCGCTCGGCGTGCGCCTGACACTGATCTGGGCACCGGCCGGGGAAAAGCTCGACGACGACCTGCGCGATTACATCTGGCGTGCCAGTGCCTTGCACAACCAGCAACTGGCCGACCTGATGATGCGCGTGCCGTACGACCGTGACTACGCGCAGAAGCGTAACGAACTCGGCGAGCTGGAAAATGGCCATGTGGTGATGTTCGGTCCGTACCAGAACGAACAATGGCAGGTGGCCTATGACCGTCGGCGGCTGGACAAGGTCGCCAGCGTCGCGGTGTTCGAGCAACACCCGATTGGTGTCGAAGTCGACAGCGTGCCGTCCTTCTACCTGACCTCGGTGTTCAACGGCATGCTCGCCGGCAAGACCCATCACTATCCCGGCGTGCCTCAGGCGTTTGCCGCGATGAAGGCCGGTGAGGTCGACGCGGTGATGGCCATGCGCGGCGAAATCGACTGGCAAGTGCACGAAGCGGCCGACCCGCAGGTGGCTCTGGCTGAGAACGCCTACCCGAACATGGGCAAGCAGCTGTGGGAAATCGGCATGGCGGTGCACGAAAGCAACCGTCAGCTGGCCTATGCCGTGGAAGAAGCACTGGAAGCGCTGATCCGCGAGGGTTCGGTGAAGACTATCTACGGCCATTACGGCCTGCAATACGACGTGCCCGAGATGTATCAATAAGGAGCAGGCGATGAAATGGCGAGGGAGTTGTCTGTTGGCCTGCTGGTTGAGCCTGGCGGCACAGGCTGGCGCTATCGATCCTGGCAAGGACCCGGTGCCATCGGTGATGTGGGCCTTCTATCAGCAGCAGTTTCTGGGCAATGCGCCGTTCGTTTTCGATGAGCGGGTCAAGCTGCTGGCGCCGCCGTTTGCCGAAGATGCCCGGCAGGTGCCGCTGGAAATCGACGCCCGGGCGTTCAAGGGCGAGGTGGTGAAAATCCTCGCCTGGGCAGAGCTGAACCCGTTGCCGAAAATCGTCGACTTCCAGCCGCTGAATTCGGTTTTGCCGTGGCTGTCGTTGCGCATTCGCATCGAACAGGCCACGCCCTTGCGCGCAGCGGTGTTGACCCGTGACGGCGTGTGGCATGTCGGCTCGACCCTGATCGACGCCGCGGGTGGCGGTTGCACCGCGCCGAGCGTGGTGCGCACGCAACCGGGCTGGGAAGAACACATTGGCGAAGTGCTGGGCGGTCGTTATCCCCGGGGAGAGTTCAGCCGCTTGCGTATGCAGGTGGCCCATCCAATGGACAACGGCATGGTCAGCGGCATTCCGGAATTCTTCATCAACCATGCCGAGTTGCGCGACCACAACGAGCAAGTGCTGGCCCGGCTAGAGCTTTTTCCCGCGGTCAGCGAAAACCCCAACCTGGCCTTCGATATCGAAGGGGCAGGGCAAACGCGACTGCTGCTACGGGACAACAGCGGCAATGAGTTCGATGCGTCGATCCCCTGACCCCAAGGAGCGTGGCATGCGCTGGATCCTGTTGATGGTGTTAAGCGTCAGTGTGCCGGTCCTGGCCGATCTCGAATACTCGCTCAAGCCCCGGCAGATTGCCCAGGACACCTGGCTGCTGGAAGGCAGCACCGATAATTTCGCCAAGGCCAACGGCGGCAACATCGTCAACACCGCGTTCATCGTCACTGAACGCGGTGTGGTGGTGATCGACACCGGCCCGTCGAAGCGTTACGGCGAAGCGATGCGCAAGGCCATTGCCGCCACTACCGACAAGCCGGTGATCGAGGTCTTGCTGACCCATCACCACCCGGACCATGTGCTGGGCAATCAAGCCTTCAGCGACGTGCCGATCGGCGCCTTGGCCGGCACCACCGAGCTGCTGCATCAGCAAGGCGATGCCATGGCCGAGAATATGTACCGGATGGTCGGCGACTGGATGCGTGGCACCGAAGTGGTGCTGCCGACTCAGACGCTGGCACCCGGCGTGAAAAGTTTTGGGAATCACGATCTGCGCTTGCTGAGCCTGGGTGGGCATACGGGCGCGGATCTGGCTATTCTCGACCAGCAAACCGGCGTGCTGTTTGCCGGGGACCTGGTGTTTTATCAGCGGGCGCTGACCACGCCCAACAGTCCGGGGCTGTCAGTGTGGCTGGCGGACATCGCGATCCTGCAAGGCTTGCCCTGGACGCAGGTCGTGCCGGGCCATGGGCCGGTGTCGAGCGATCCACAACCCTTCGAGCAAATGCGCGATTACCTGACCTGGCTCGATCAGCTGATGCGCGACGGCGCCGCCAATGGCAGCGACATGGCCGAGATGATCCGCAGCCCCATCCCCGAACGCTTCGCCGGGATCAACCTGAGCCGTTATGAACTGATCCGCAGCGTCAGTCATTTGTACCCGCGATACGAGCGCGGGCAGATGACGCGGGTGGATTCTGCCAGCAAATAGTCGACCTGAATCCCCTGTAGGAGCGAGCCTGCTCGCGATGGACGTTAACGATAACGCAAGCTGCCTGGATGAACGCGGTGGTCTGACGTTTTTCGCGAGCAGGCTCGCTCCTACAGGGGGCCGGTGCCGTTCACATAATCTCGTGTCCATCTCATCCGACCCGCTACCAAGGAACTAGCAATCTCCTCATTGCGGGCAATTGTTGCCAGGGCGGCGGCGCCCAAGAATCTGCACCAGACCGGGAAAATTTCCCGGGCATAACAAAAATCCGCAGAGGAAGCCGTCATGACCCAACCCGCACGTCGCCAGCCCTTCGTCTTGAGCCTGCTGCTCAGTGCCATGCTGTTGTCCGGCCAGGCATTGGCCGGGGTTTCCGACCAGGACATTCTCCAGGACCCGAAGAACCCGGAACAGGTCGTGACCAACGGCCTCGGCGTTCAGGGGCAGCGCTACAGCCCGCTGGATATTCTCAACGTCGACAACGTCAAGGAACTGCGCCCGGCCTGGGCGTTTTCCTTCGGCGGTGAAAAACAGCGGGGCCAGCAAGCGCAGCCGATGGTCAAGGACGGCGTGATGTACATGACCGGTTCCTACTCCCGGGTGTTCGCCGTGGATGCGCGCACCGGCAAGAAACTCTGGCAGTACGATGCGCGCCTGCCCGATGACATCCGCCCTTGCTGCGACGTGATCAACCGTGGCGTGGCGCTGTATGGCGACCTGGTGATTTTCGGCACCCTCGACGCCAAGCTAGTGGCGCTGAACAAGGACACCGGCAAGGTGGTGTGGAGCAAGAAAGTCGCCGACCACAAGGAAGGATACTCGATCAGCGCCGCGCCGCTGGTGATCAACGGCAAGCTGATTACCGGCGTGGCCGGCGGCGAGTTCGGCGTGGTGGGCAAGATCGAGGCCTACGACCCGAAAAACGGTGATCTGTTGTGGACCCGGCCGACGGTCGAAGGCCATATGGGCTACGTCTACAAGGATGGCAAAGCGGTGGAAAACGGCATCTCCGGCGGCGAGGCGGGCAAGACCTGGCCGGGCGATCTCTGGAAAACCGGCGGCGCGGCCCCTTGGCTTGGCGGCTATTACGACCCGGAAACCAACCTGCTGCTGTTCGGTACCGGCAACCCGGCACCGTGGAACTCGCACCTGCGCCCTGGCGACAACCTCTACTCCTCATCGCGCCTGGCGCTCAACCCGGACGACGGCACCATCAAGTGGCACTTCCAGAGCACGCCCCACGACGGTTGGGACTACGACGGCGTGAACGAACTGGTCTCGTTCAACTACAGCGAAGGCGGCAAGGAGATCAAGGCGGCGGCCACTGCCGACCGTAACGGTTTCTTCTACGTGCTGGATCGTACCAACGGCAAATTCATCCGTGGCTTCCCGTTCGTGGACAAGATCACCTGGGCCACCGGCCTGGATAAGAACGGCCGGCCGATCTACAACGAAGCCAGCCGTCCCGGCGCCCCGGGCTCGGAAGTCAAGGGCAGTTCGGTCTTCGTAGCACCGGCGTTCCTCGGCGCGAAAAACTGGATGCCGATGGCTTACAACCAGGACACCGGGCTGTTCTATGTGCCGTCCAACGAATGGGGCATGGACATCTGGAACGAAGGCATTGCCTACAAGAAAGGCGCGGCATTCCTCGGCGCCGGCTTCACCATCAAGCCGTTGAACGAAGACTACATCGGCGTGCTGCGGGCCATCGATCCGAAAACCGGCAAGGAAGTGTGGCGCCACAAGAACTACGCGCCGCTGTGGGGCGGGGTGCTGACCACCAAGGGCAACCTGGTGTTCACCGGCACGCCTGAAGGCTTCCTGCAGGCTTTCAACGCCAAGACCGGCGAAAAGGTCTGGGAATTCCAGACCGGTTCCGGCGTGCTCGGCTCGCCCATCACCTGGGAAATGGACGGCGAACAGTACGTCTCGGTGCTCTCCGGGTGGGGCGGCGCTGTGCCTTTGTGGGGCGGCGAAGTGGCCAAGCGCATCAAGGACTTCAACCAGGGCGGCATGCTCTGGACCTTCAAGCTGCCCAAGGACCTCGTCGCCAAGCACTGATTCCGAATCCACCGCATAACCCCTGTAGGAGCGAGCCTGCTCCGGGCGGCGTTCCGACGATGGTCGTCAACGATAACGCTTGAAACCTGATACCCCGCGGCGTTCTCGGGTTCATCGCGAGCAGGCTCGCTCCTACAGTGATCTGTGTGAAATCTACGACCAAATAACGAGAGCCCCTCCTGCCAACGATGCATTCGTCTGGCACGCGGGGCTCTCTAGTATCGGCTCATCGCCTGTCAGTACGACAGGCATCGACCCAGACAGAGGCCCACCATGATCTACGCACAACCCGGAACCCCAGGCGCCGTCATTACCTTCAAGCCGCGCTATGGCAACTTCATCGGTGGCGAGTTTGTCGCTCCGATCAATGGCGAGTACTTCACCAACACCTCGCCGGTCAACGGTGAAGTGATCGCCGAATTCCCGCGCTCCAGCGCCGCCGACATTGACAAGGCCCTCGACGCCGCCCATGCCGCCGCCGACGCCTGGGGCAAGACCTCGGCCCAGGACCGCTCCCTGGTGCTGCTGAAAATCGCCGATCGCATCGAGCAGAACCTTGAAGTCCTGGCCGTCACCGAAACCTGGGACAATGGCAAGGCCGTGCGCGAAACCCTGAACGCCGACGTGCCGCTGGCCGCCGACCACTTCCGTTACTTCGCTGGTTGCATCCGCGCCCAGGAAGGCGGGGCAGCCGAGATCAACGAGCTGACCACGGCCTATCACTTCCATGAGCCCCTGGGCGTGGTCGGGCAGATCATTCCGTGGAACTTCCCACTGCTGATGGCCGCCTGGAAACTCGCCCCGGCCCTCGCTGCAGGCAACTGCATCGTACTCAAGCCTGCCGAGCAAACGCCGCTGTCGATCATGGTCTTCGCCGAGCTCATCGCCGACCTGCTGCCGGTGGGCGTGCTGAACATCGTCCAGGGCTTCGGTCGCGAAGCCGGCGAGGCCCTGGCCACCAGCAAGCGCATCGCCAAGATCGCCTTCACCGGCTCGACCCCGGTGGGCGCGCACATCATGCATTGCGCCGCCGAGAACATCATCCCGAGCACCGTCGAGCTGGGCGGCAAGTCGCCGAACATCTTCTTCGAAGACATCATGAACGCTGAACCGGCATTCATCGAAAAAGCCGCCGAAGGCCTGGTGCTGGCGTTCTTCAACCAGGGCGAAGTCTGCACCTGCCCGTCCCGGGCGCTGGTGCAGGAGTCGATCTACGAGCCGTTCATGGCCGAGGTGATGAAGAAGATCGTCAAGATCAAGCGCGGCAACCCGCTGGACACCGAGACCATGGTCGGTGCCCAGGCGTCCGAGCAGCAATACGACAAGATCCTCTCGTACCTGACCATTGCCCAGGAGGAGGGCGCCGAGCTGCTCACCGGCGGCGCGGCCGAGCGTCTGGAGGGTGACCTGTCCAGCGGCTATTACATTCAGCCGACCCTGCTCAAGGGCCACAACAAGATGCGTGTGTTCCAGGAAGAAATCTTCGGCCCGGTGGTGGGTATCACCACCTTCAAGGACGAAGCCGAAGCCCTGGCGATTGCCAACGACAGCGAGTTCGGCCTCGGTGCCGGCCTGTGGACCCGCGACATCAACCGCGCCTACCGCATGGGCCGGGCGATCAAGGCCGGGCGCGTGTGGACCAACTGCTACCACCTGTACCCGGCACACGCCGCGTTCGGTGGTTACAAGAAGTCCGGCGTCGGCCGGGAAAACCACAAGATGATGCTCGATCACTACCAGCAGACCAAAAACCTGCTGGTGAGCTACGACATCAATCCGCTGGGGTTCTTCTGACTTCGCACTGATGACAACCACCCTGTAGGAGCGAGCTTGCTCGCGATGGTCGTCAACGATAACGCGGGAAGCCTGGTGCCCCGTGGCGTTCTCGGGATCATCGCGAGCAAGCTCGCTCCTACAGTATTTGTGTGTGCATGACGATCGCACACCCCCTACCAAATCACCCCGCCAACTCCTTCGAAAGTAGCATTCGGGCACTCATCGCCCCGTGCATTAATGGCACTACCGGAATCACCCGGGCACAAGAAGAGGAATGACCCATGTGGACTAAACCCGCGTTTACCGATCTGCGCATTGGCTTCGAAGTGACGATGTATTTCGCCAACCGTTGATTGACCACCCGGCCAGCCGCTGCGTTGGCCGGGCCTGCCTTCTGGAGCATCCGCCATGCACATCCGCGTTCTCGGTTCCGCCGCTGGCGGTGGTTTCCCGCAGTGGAACTGCAATTGCCGCCAGTGCGCCGGTGTGCGCAATGGCAGCGTGCGGGCACAGCGCCGTACGCAGTCGTCGATTGCCCTGAGTGACGAGGGTGTGGAGTGGGTGCTATGCAATGCTTCACCGGACATTCGCGCGCAACTCGAGAGTTTTGCGCCACTGCAACCGGCGCGGCGCCTGCGTGACAGCGCCATCGCCGGCATCGTGCTGCTGGACAGCCAGATCGACCATTGCACCGGTTTGCTCAGCCTGCGTGAAGGTTGCCCGCATGACGTGTGGTGCACCGAGCGCGTGCATCAGGACCTGAGCAGCGGTTTCCCTTTGTTCAACATGCTCGGACACTGGAACGGCGGATTGCACTGGCAACCGGTCGGCCTAGATCGCCAGCCATTCAGCATCCCGGCCTGCGGGCATTTGCAATTTCGCGCGATTCCCCTGGTGAGCAACGCGCCGCCGTATTCGCCCAATCGCGGCAAACCGCAACCGGGCGACACCATTGGCTTGTTCATTGAAGACCTGCGCAACGGCGGCTCGCTGTTCTATGCCCCGGGCCTTGGCCGAATCGACGAAGAAGTGCTGGGCTGGATGCAGCGTGCCGATTGCCTGCTGCTGGACGGCACCCTGTGGCGCGACGACGAGATGCGTATCTGCGAAGTCGGCCAGAGCCTGGGCAGCGAAATGGGGCACCTCCCACAAAGCGGCCCCGGCGGGATGCTTGAAGTGCTGGAGGGTTTCAACCGCCAGCGCAAGGTGCTGATCCACATCAACAACACCAACCCGATCCTCGATGAAGACTCGGCCGAGCGGGCGCTGCTGGAACGGCGGGGGATCGAAGTGGCTTATGACGGCATGAGTATTGAGCTGTAGCCGATGGCCCTATCGCGAGCAGGGGACACCGCCGATTCAATGTAGGAGCGAGCCTGCTCGCGATAGGGCCAGCGCGGGCACCGCAAAAATTCCCGGAGAATAAAATGACTGACACCCCCATGTCCCCCAGCGAATTCGAAGCCGCCCTGCGCGCCAAGGGTGCCTACTACCACATCCACCACCCTTACCACCAAGCCATGTACGCCGGCCGCGCCAGCCGCGAACAGATCCAGGGCTGGGTCGCCAATCGCTTCTATTATCAGGTCAACATCCCCCTGAAAGACGCCGCGATTCTCGCCAACTGCCCGGACCGCGACGTGCGCCGGGAGTGGCTGCAACGGATTCTCGACCACGACGGCGTCCCCGGCAGCGAGGGCGGCATCGAAGCCTGGCTGCGCCTGGGCGAAGCCGTGGGGCTGGATCGCGAGCAGATCCTGTCCCAGGAACTGGTGCTGCCCGGCGTGCGATTTGCCGTGGACGCCTACGTCAATTTCGCCCGTCGCGCCTGCTGGCAGGAAGCGGCCAGCAGTTCGCTGACCGAACTCTTTGCCCCACAGATCCATCAGTCGCGACTCGATGCCTGGCCGACCCATTACCCGTGGATCGACGCTGCTGGCTACGACTACTTCCGCACGCGCCTGAGCCAGGCTCGGCGCGATGTCGAGCATGGCTTGCGCATCACCCTGGCACACTACGTGACCGCCGAGGGGCAACAACGCATGCTGGAGATCCTGCAGTTCAAGCTCGACGTGCTGTGGAGCATGCTCGATGCCATGAGCATGGCCTACGAGCTTGCGCGCCCGCCGTATCACACGGTCACCGGTGACAACGTCTGGCACCGGGGGATCGCCCTGTGAGCCTGATCAATCGCCAGCAGTCACCGGCCTTGCGTCGCGGTTTTCGTCTGCAATGGGAGCCCCGTCAGGACTGCCATGTGCTGCTGTACCCCGAAGGCATGATCAAGCTCAACGCCAGTGCCGGACAGATTCTCGACCTGGTGGATGGCCAGCGCAGCGTGGCGGCGATCATTGAGCGATTGAGCGCGAATTTCCCCGGGGTACCGGGGATCGACGAAGACGTGCTGGCGTTTCTGGAGGTGGCCCATGCGCAATTCTGGATTGAGTGAGACGCTGCCCGGACCGCCGTTGTGGCTGCTCGCCGAGTTGACCTACCGCTGCCCGCTGCAATGCCCCTATTGCTCCAATCCATTGGACTTTGCCCGGCACGGCGAGGAACTGAGCACGGAAGAATGGATTCGCGTATTCCGCGAAGCGCGGGACATGGGCGCGGCACAACTGGGGTTTTCCGGCGGCGAGCCATTGGTGCGCCAGGACCTCGCCGAACTGATCAAGGCCGCCCGGGACATGGGCTACTACACCAACCTGATCACCTCCGGCATCGGCCTGACCGAGCAGAAGGTGCGCGACTTCAAGGTGGCCGGGCTGGACCATATCCAGATCAGCTTCCAGGCCGCCGACGAAGCGGTGAACAACATGCTCGCCGGTTCGCGCAAGGCCTTTGCGCAGAAACTCGCCATGGCCCGGGCGGTGAAAGCCCAGGGCTATCCGATGGTGCTGAACTTCGTCACCCATCGGCACAATATCGACCGGATCGCGCAGATCATCGAGTTGTGCCTGGAGCTGGAAGCGGATTTCGTCGAATTGGCCACCTGCCAGTTCTATGGCTGGGCCGAACTCAACCGCGTCGGCCTGTTGCCCACCCGCGAGCAATTGCAGCGTGCCGAGCGCATCACCAATGAATACCGCGAACGCCTTGAAGCCCAGGGCCACCCGTGCAAGCTGATCTTCGTCACCCCGGACTACTACGAGGAGCGTCCCAAGACCTGCATGAACGGCTGGGCCAACCTGTTTCTCGACATCACTCCCGACGGCACGGCCTTGCCTTGCCACAGCGCCCGGCAATTGCCGGTGCAGTTTCCCAACGTGCGCGAGCACAGCCTCTCGCACATTTGGAACGACTCGTTCGGCTTCAATCGTTTTCGCGGCGATGACTGGATGAAGGAGCCATGCCGCTCCTGCGATGAAAAACACAAGGACCTGGGCGGCTGCCGCTGTCAGGCTTTCATGCTGACCGGCGATGCTAGCAATGCCGATCCGGTGTGCAGCAAGTCGCCCCACCACGGCGTGATCCTCAAGGCCCGCGAGGAAGCGGAGGCGCCGGGGTTGGGGATGGAGCATCTGACGCTGCGTAACGCGAAGGCTTCGCAGCTGATCTATCGCGGCTAGCCCTAGCGATACAAATCCCCCTGTAGGAGCGAGCTTGCTCGCGATGGTGTGTCAGTTGACACCTGCTTTGCCGACGCACCTTCGCGAGCAAGCTCGCTCCTACAGTGATCTGTGCTGAATTCAATGTCTGGGCCAATGACCTTGGTCTGATTGCATTCACAGCTGGATGGTTTAGTGTGGTTTCTACCTTCCAAAACAATAAAAACAGGCTTTCCAATGAGCCAGAGTCTCAACCAGCTGCGTAAATTCGTTTCACCTGAAATCATCTTCGGTGCCGGTAGCCGGCACAGTGTCGGCAATTACGCCAAGACCTTTGGCGCACGCAAGGTCCTGGTGGTCAGTGACCCCGGTGTGATCGCCGCCGGCTGGGTCGCCGATGTCGAGGCCAGCCTGCAAGCGCTGGGCATCCAGTATTGCCTGTACTCCGATGTCTCACCAAACCCGCGGGTCGAAGAGGTGATGCTCGGCGCCGAGCTGTACCGGGAAAACCACTGCGACGTGATCGTCGCCGTCGGTGGCGGCAGTCCGATGGACTGCGGCAAAGGCATCGGCATCGTCGTCGCCCATGGCCGCAGCATTCTCGATTTCGAGGGCGTGGACACCATCCGCGTGCCCAGCCCGCCGCTGATCCTGATTCCGACCACCGCCGGCACCTCGGCCGACGTCTCGCAATTCGTGATCATTTCCAACCAGCAGGAACGCATGAAGTTCTCCATCGTCAGCAAGGCGGTGGTGCCGGACGTTTCGCTGATCGACCCGGAAACCACCTTGAGCATGGACCCGTTCCTGTCGGCCTGTACCGGCATCGACGCGTTGGTGCATGCCATCGAAGCCTTCGTGTCCACCGGCCACGGGCCGCTGACCGATCCCCATGCGCTGGAGGCGATGCGCCTGATCAATGGCAACCTGGTGCAAATGATCGCCAACCCGACCGACATCGCCCTGCGCGAAAAAATCATGCTGGGCAGCATGCAGGCCGGGCTGGCGTTTTCCAACGCCATCCTCGGTGCGGTGCATGCCATGTCCCACAGCCTCGGCGGCTTTCTCGATCTGCCCCACGGCCTGTGCAACGCGGTACTCGTCGAACACGTGGTGGCCTTCAATTACAACTCGGCACCGGAGCGCTTCAAGGTGATCGCCGAGACTTTCGGCATCGATTGCCGAGGCCTGAATCACCGGCAGATCTGCGGGCGGCTGGTCGAACACCTGATCGCCCTCAAGCACGCCATCGGCTTTCACGAAACCCTCGGTTTGCATGGCGTCAGGACCTCGGACATTCCGTTCCTGTCGCAGCATGCGATGCACGATCCTTGCATCCTGACCAACCCGCGCGAATCCAGCCAGCGTGATGTCGAGGTCGTCTATGGCGAAGCCCTCTGACGAGCAACAACGGGCCCTGGCCGGGCTGCTGGGGCTGGGCAGCCATTCGGCGCGCAAGAGTCATTACCCGGAGCTGGCCGCGCGCCTGGATGATCTGGAAGCCGAGCGTAACCGCTACAAGTGGTTGTTCGAGAACGCGGTGCACGGGATCTTCCAGGCCAGCCTGCACGATGGCATGCGCGCCGCCAACCCGGCGCTGGCACGCATGCTCGGGTATCAGGACCCGCAGGAGGTGCTGTTCTCCCTGACTGACCTGGCCAGCACCCTGTTCGTCGACGGCGCGCAGGAGCTGGAAACCATCGGCGAAATCCTCCGGCACCAGCGCAGCCTGCACGGCTATGAAACCCGCTTGCGGCGCAAGGACGGCAGTCACCTGGATGTATTGATGAACCTGCTGCTCAAGCCCGGCCAGGAAGGCCTGGTGGAAGGGTTCGTCTCCGATATCACCGAGCGCAAACTGGCCCAGCGGCGCCTGCAGCAACTCAATGACGAACTGGAGCAGCGCGTCGTCGCGCGCACCGATGAGTTGCTCGAGGCCAACCGTAACCTTCAGCAGCAGATCACCCAGCGTAAACAGATCGCCCGGGCCTTGCGCGACGCCCGCGATGCTGCCGAGGCCGCCAATCACAGCAAGGACAAATACCTCGCCGCCGCCAGCCACGACCTGCTGCAACCGCTGAACGCCGCGCGGCTGCTGATTTCGACCTTGCGCGAACGCAAACTGCCGGAAGCCGAACAGCTGCTGGTGGAACGCACTCACCAGGCCCTGGAAGGGGCCGAAGACCTGCTGACGGATCTGCTCGACATTTCCCGGCTCGATCAGGCCGCGGTCAAGCCGGACATCGCCTCGTACCGCCTCGACGAACTGCTCGGGCCGCTGGTGTCGGAGTTCCAGTCCGTCGCCCAGGCGGCCGGCTTGAACCTGCGGGTGCGCATGGCCGATTGCGCCATCAGCACCGACTTGCGCCTGATGACGCGGATCCTGCGCAACTTCCTCAGCAATGCCTGCCGCTACACCGATGAAGGCAGCATCCTGCTGGGGGCAAGGCGTCGGGGCGAGATGTTGCGCCTGGAGGTCTGGGACACCGGGCGTGGCATCGCCGCCGACCGGCTCGATTCGATCTTCCTCGAGTTCAACCAACTGGACGTCGGCCGCGCCGCCGACCGCAAGGGCGTGGGTCTGGGGCTGGCGATTGTCGAGCGCATCGCCAAGATCCTTGGTTATAAGATCGGCGTGTACTCGTTGCCGGGGCGGGGTTCGATGTTCAGCATCGAGGTGCCGATATCCGACGAGGTTCCGTTACCCGTGAGCCAGGTGGTGCCACAACCGGGCACCGGCAACCCGCTGCCGGGCCGCCGTTTACTGGTGATCGACAACGAAGTGAGCATTCTCGAAAGCATGAGCGCGTTGCTCGGGCAGTGGGGCTGCGAGGTTCTGGTCGCCACCGATGAAGCGGCTGCGCTGGCGGCGCTACGCGGGCAGGCGCCGGAACTGATTCTCGCCGACTATCACCTCGATCACGGGGTGGTCGGCTGTGATGTGGTGCGACATTTGCGCGAGCATTTCCACCAGGACATTCCCGCGGTGATCATTACCGCCGACCGCACCGATCATTGTCGGCGTGCGTTGCAGCGGCTCAACGCACCCTTGCTGAACAAACCGGTGAAGCCCGGTAAGTTGCGAGCGGTGTTGAGTCAACTGTTGGGGGCATCTGCCTGAAGCGGCCGATACTGCAGGGTGAAGCCCAGTTCGGTGGCTTGACCCTGCTCCAGCAATCGCAACCCCGGCCGACCGGGCAGGTGGTGCGCGTTGACCGGGTGGCTCACCGGTTCGATGCAGAAAAACCCGAGGCCCACGGGGCAGTAGAGCAGGTAGTAATCGCTGCCGGTGGCCTGGCAGTCGAGCGTGTACCCAAGATCCGCTTGCTCGATCAGGCAGTGGCCGTTCCATTCGCAGAAACCGTTGTCCACCAGCGATTCGGGCAATGACTTCAGTTGCTGGAAATCCCACTCGACCGGCAATGCGCTGAGTCCGGCCGGCAGTTTTGCCCCGTCGCACATCCACACGTGCCGGGCGGGTGCCTGTAGTCGGGTGTTCGCGGTGCGCGGCAGATAAGGATGCAGTCCCAAGCCATGCCATGCAGCGTGTTCAGCCAGGTGCGTGACGAGCAGTTCGATGCTCAGCTTGCCCGCGCTCAAATGGAAACGTTGCCGGGCGCGATAAGCGAAGGGGGTTGTGCTGTCGAGTTGCAGCACCACTTCATTTTGCGACCGGGAAACCACTTCCCACGGCTGCTGCCAGGCGCTGCCGTGAATCGGCAGGGGATCGGTGAGGCTGTTGGGCGTCAATGCCAGCCAGCCATCGGGGCAGTCGAAACCGCCATCGGCGATGCGGTTGGACCAAGGGATCAAGGGAAAGCAGCCGAGTTTGCCGGGCAGGCCGGTGTTGAGGGCATGAGCATCGGCGTGGCGCAACAAGGGTTGGGCAGTGCTGCGCACGGTCCAGTTGACGATGCTGGCACCGAGTTCCGGGGCGAGGGTGAGGCGGGTGAGTTCGTCTTCGAGTTCGATCAGTGTTAGCGACATATTGACCTGCCATGTGATTTTTGAGGCTTGTACCGTTCCCTGTGGCGAGGGGGCTTGCCCCCGTTCGGCTGCGAAGCAGTCGTAAAACTTTGCACTCGGTGTAACTGACACACCGCGAATGCAGGTTTTAGGGCCGCTGCGCGACCCAACGGGGGCACGCCCCCTCGCCACAAAAGCCCCTTGGGCTTGCTCACCAGCGATTTTTACAACACCAAATGCGGCAACCACAGCGACAGTGCCGGAATGTAGGTCACGGCCAACAGCACCAGGAACAACACGCCATAGAACGGCAGCAGGGCTTTCACGGTGGATTCAATGCTGACTTTACCCACGGCTGACCCCACAAAGAGTACCGCGCCCACCGGCGGTGTGATCAAACCGATACCCAGGTTCACCAGCATGATCATGCCGAACTGCACCGGGTCCACGCCTATGCCGAGGATCACCGGCATCAGGATCGGCGTGAGGATCAGGATCAGCGGCGCCATGTCCATCACGGTGCCGAGCAAAAGCAGCATGACGTTGATGCACATCAGGATCACGTAGCGGTTGTCCGACAGGGTCAGGAACAGCGTGGTGATCTTCGCCGGGATCTGCATCAGGGTCATGATGTAGCCGAAGCTGGCGGCGAAGCCGATCAGGATCATCACGATCGAGATCGTCCGCACCGTGCGGTGCATCAGTTTGGGCAGTTCGCTCCACTTGTAGTCGCGGTAGATGAACATGGTCACGAAGAACGACCACAGCACGGCAATCGCCGCCGATTCGGTCGCGGTGAAAATGCCCGACAGAATGCCGCCGAGGATGATCACCATCGCCATCAGGCCCCACAGCGCTTCGCCGCAGATCTTTAGCGCCTCGCGCATCGGAATGACTTCGCCTTTCGGGTAGTCACGCTTCTTGGCGAAGATCAGGCACAGCACCATCAGACACGCGCTCATCAACAGGCCCGGCACCACGCCGGCCATGAACAGCGAGGCAATCGACACCGTGCCGCCGGCGGCCAGCGAGTAGAGCACCGAGTTGTGGCTGGGTGGTGTCAGCAGCGCTTGCACCGAACCGCTGACGGTCACCGCCGTGGCGAATTCCCGAGGATAGCCGCGACGCTCCATTTCCGGAATCAGCACCGAACCGACCGAGGCGGTGTCCGCCACCGAGGAGCCAGAGATCGCGCCAAAGAAGGTCGAGGCCATGATGTTGACCAGCGACAAGCCACCACGCACGAAGCCCACCAGCACCCCGGCGAACGCCACCAGGCGCCGGGACATGCCGCCCTCGGCCATGATCGCGCCGGCCAGTACGAAGAACGGGATGGCCAACAGGGAGAACTTGTTCACGCCCCCGGCCACCTGAATCATCAGCGCCTGGAACGGGATATCGATCCACCACGCGCCGATCAGTGCGGTAAACCCCAGGGCGTAGGCGACCGGCATGCCGATCAGGATCAAAGCGATAAAACTGCCGAGCAGTATCAGAGCGTCCATTAAGCGGCACCTTCGTTTTCTTCAACGAGGTCGAAGCGCACGACCCGACGGTTGCTCTGGTCACCGAGCAAGAGTTTTTCCAGGACAAACACCAGCGTCAGCACGCCGCCCACCGGAATCGGCATGTACGTGATGCCCACGCGCAGGGTCGGCAGGGCGCTCATGAACTGGTTCCAGGTCGACAGGCACAGCTTGCTGCCCCAGATGGCCATGAACAGGCAGATGGTCGCCATCAACAGTTGCGCCAGAACCGACGCGGCCTTGCGCAGGTGCGGGGGCATGCGGTCGGTGAGCATGGCCACCGCCATGTGCGAGCCGGAGCGGTAGCTGGCGGCGGCGCCGATGAAGGTGAACACCATCATCAGCAGAATCGCCGTGGGCTCCGGCCAGCTGGAGCCGGTGCCGAGTACGTAACGGGCGAACACGCCCCAGGGAATGATTAACGCTATGGCCAGGACGGAGAGCCCGGCGACCCAGATACAGGTCATGTAGAGCTTGTCATTGATGCCTAGCAGCAGATTCTTCATCGGGTTCCACCGTAACCGGGCGCGCACTGACGTACACCAACGTCAGCGGCGCCGGGCCTTTCTTGAATGCAGGGAGGGTTACTGAACGGCTTCGATGCGCTTGATCAGGTCGGCGTAGGGCGCGCCGTATTTCTCGCGGATCGAGGCGGTTGCTTCGTAGAAAGGTTTCTTGTCGACAGTGATGAACTCGACGCCGGCGGCCTTGAGTTTTTCTTCACTGCTGGCCGATTTCGCATCCCACAGGGTGCGTTCCTGGGCCTGGGCCGCCTTGGCGGTTTTCTTCACCAGGGCTTGCTGTTCCGGGGTGAGCTTTTCCCAGGTGATTTTCGACATCACGATCGGCTCGGGCAGGATCAGGTGACCGGTCAGGCTGTAGTACTTGGCGTTCTGGAAGTGGTTGTGTTCAAGCATGGTCGGCGGGTTGTTTTCCGCGCCGTCGATCACGCCGGTCTGCAAGGCGCTGAAGATTTCGCCGGTGTCCATCGCGATGCCGTTGCCGCCCATGGCGTTGATGGTCTCGATGAACATCGGGTTGCCTTGCACGCGGATCTTCATGCCCTTGAGGTCTTCCAGGCTGCGTACCGGTTTCTTGGTGTAGAGGTTGCGCGTGCCGCCGTCCATCCAGGCCAGGGCGACCAGGTTGAATTCGGAATTGGTGATCTTGTCGAGGATTTCGTCGCCGACCGCACCGTCGATGACCTTGCGCATATGCGCCTGGTCACGGAACACGAAGGGCATGTTGAACACGTTCACGTCCGGCACCACCGGCCCGACGATGCCGAGGCTGACCCGGGCCATCTGCACGGCACCGACCTGGGCCTGTTCGACCACTTCTTTTTCCGAGCCGAGCACGCCACCGGCGAACATCTTGAAGGTCAGCGCGCCATTGCTGTCGGCCACCAGGGTTTTGCCCAGTTGCTCTTCAGCCACCACGGTCGGATAACCGGCGGGGTGGATGTCGGCGAATTTGATTTCCAGTGCCTGGGTGGCACTGCTGAGGGAGAAGGCGAATGGAAGTGCAGCGGCGAGCAAGGTGCGTTTGAAGTCCATGGGGGGTGTCTCCAGTTTTATTGTTTTTTTTTATTCAAGGCACAGCGATGCAGCAGGGGCGCTTTTCTTTTGAGGTTGCTCAGTCGTTGAAACGGGGTTCGGGTAAACCTTTGACGCCGGGGTCGAGGGCGAACACGCCACCGGCCAGTGATTGCGGGTCATGGTCGTCGCCGGGGCGGATCGAGGTCACGAACAGCGTGTCCAGTCGAGGGCCACCGAAGGCGCACATGGTGGGTTTTTTCACCGGTACGACGAGGGAACGGTCGAGTCGGCCGTCGGGTGTGAAACGGTGGATCAACCCGGCGTCGTTGGCGCAGGTCCAGTAGCAGCCATCGGCGTCGATCGCCGCGCCGTCAGGGCGACCGTCGTACTGGTTCATGTCCACGAACACGTGGCGATTCGACGGTGTGCCGGTTTCGATGTCGTAGTCGAAGGCCCAGATCTGCTGGACCTGCGGATGAGAGTCGGACAGGTACATCGTGCGTCCGTCCGGGCTGAAGCCCAGGCCATTGGGCACGATGAACCCGCTCAGTCTGGAATCGAGCGGTCCGCGTTGTCCGACGCTGTAGCGATACAACGTACCATCGGCGGCGTTGGCGCTCATGTTCAACACCATGCTGCCGGCCCAGAAACGCCCCTGACGGTCGCAGCGACCATCGTTCAATCGCATGTCGGCGCGGGCATGCTCGACCTGGGCCAGCCGTTCACTGTCGAGGCTGCCGTCGGTGCGCGGATGCAGGCGGAAGAACCCGCTCTCCATACCGGCGACCCAGCCGCCATCACGATGACGTGCGATGCAAGCGAGCATCTCCAGGGTTTTCCAGGCATTCACCTGACCGGTGTCGGCACTCCAGCGCTGTAAACCGCCAGCGGGAATATCGACCCAGTACAGGGCGTTTTCCTCAGGCACCCAGACCGGGCTTTCACCGACCGCGTTGCGGGCGTCGACAATCAATTCAGCTTGCATGGCAACTCATTCCCTTGGTTTTTGTTGTGGGGATCAAGCAACGCGCGAAGGCTCAGTCACCGAACGGCCCGGCTGCGCAGAAGGCGCCGCCCTGATAGAGCCGCGCCGGATCATCGGCGGCGGGCATCGGCTGGGCTTCGACTTTTTCGCGGAACACTTCGGAGCTGTCCTGGGGGGAAAAACCCAGGGCCGTGGCATAACGGTTGTCCCACCAGATGTCCTTGTTGTCGGACATGCCATAGACCACGGTGTGGCCGACATTCGGGGTATACAAGGCGCGCTCGAGCAGTTGGGTCAGGTCGCCGAAGCTCAGCCAGGTACTCATCATCCGGCGGTTGTGCGGCTCCGGGAACGACGAGCCGATGCGCACGCTGACGGTCTCGATGCCATAGCGGTCGAAGTAGAAGGTGGCCATGTCTTCGCCGTAGGACTTGGACAAGCCGTAGTAACTGTCCGGGCGGCGAGGAGAGTGGGCGTCGATCACTTCGTCCTGCCTGTAGAAGCCGATCACATGGTTGGAACTGGCGAAGATCACCCGCTTCACACCGTGGCGGCGCGCGGCTTCGTAGATGTGGAACACGCCGCAGATGTTGGCGCCGAGGATCTCTTCGAACGAGCGCTCGGTCGATACGCCGCCGAAGTGCAGGATCGCGTCCACGCCTTCGACCAGTTGATGCACCGCCTGTTTGTCGGCGAGGTCGCACGGCATCACTTCTTCGCGATCATCGATGGCCGGCGCGATGTCGGCGATGTCCGACAGGCGAATCACATTGGCGTAGGGGCGCAGGCTTTCGCGCAGGACTTTCCCGAGGCCACCGGCGGCGCCGGTCAGCAGCAGGCGATTGAAAGGGGGGCGGGCGGTTGCAGTGGTCGTCATGGGAATCCTGGACACGCGGTTGTTGTTATTGATTTGTTGTAGGTTGTCGTATGACTGTGCGGGAGTATCGTTAGGGTTTCCGGCTCTTGTCAACGCGACATTGGTGGAAATTGACGGAGGGTCGTCTCTCAGTTGCGAACGCTGTACCTGTGGTGAGGGGGCTTGCCCCCGTTCGACTGCGAAGCAGTCGTAAACCCGGTGAACTCGATGATCCTGCCAAAACCGGGGCTCATTTTTTGGGGCTGCTTCGCAACCCAACGGGGCGGTGCGGCGATCCGACGAGCCCCCTCGCCACAAGGTTTAAGTCGTCGGCCAAGACTTCAGCCTTACAACAACGAAATCGGATAGCTAATGAACACCCGGTTCTCATCGAATTCGTTGGTGCTGAAGCTCTTGCGAATAGTTGCATTACGCCATTTCACGTTGAGGTTTTTCAGCGCACCACTCTGTACGGTGTAGGCCAGCTCCGATTCGCGACCCCATTCCTCGCCGTCGGTAATTTTCCCGGTGTGCACATTGTCACCGCTGATGTAGCGGTTCATCAGGGTCAGGCCGGGAATGCCGAGGGCGACGAAGTTGTAGTCGTGACGTACTTGCCAGGACTTTTCCCGGGCGTTGTCATAGCTGGAGTTGTAGCTGTCGTTGGCCAGGGTGCCGCCGCTGGTGCCGTTGACCCGCATCCAGACGTCGTCACCGGTGAGTTTTTGCAGGCCAACGTAGAAGGTGTTGCCGCCATACTTGGCCGAGAGCAGGGCGAACGCGGTCTTGTTGTCGAGATCACCGGCCTTGGCGCTGCCGTCTTCCTTGCCGATGAAGTAGCCGAGGTTGGCGCCCAGGGTCCAGTCGCCGGCGGGCTGGCTGTGGATCAGGTTGATGTATTGCTGCTGGTAGATGTCACTGAGTTCCGAGTACCAGACGCCGACCTGCGTGTGCTTTTCATTGAACGCATATTCACCGCCGCCGAAGTTGAAACGGTCCGAAGTGAGCGCCGCTTTGCCGTTCATGAACATGTCTTCCATGCTCGCGTCGTTACGTGGGCTGTTTTTCTGGAATTGACCGCCATAGAGCGTCAGGCCGCTGATTTCGCTGGAGGTCACCTGAGCGCCCTGGAAGGTCTGCGGCAGCGAGCGGCCATCGTCGGAACGCAGGATCGGCAGCACCGGCACCCATTCGCCGACCTTCAATTCGGTTTTCGAGACCTTGCCTTTGAGCGCCACGCCGAGCCGGCCGAAATTGTCGGCGGGGCGGCCGTCATCGTGGATCGGCAACAACTGCGTGCCACCGGTGCCTTTGCCGCCATCGAGCTTCTGCGAGTACAGGCCCAGCACATCGACACCGAAGCCCACGATGCCCTGGGTGAACCCGGACCGGGCATCGAGAATGAAGTTTTGCGTCCACTCTTCCGCCTTGCCCTGGGGGTAGGCCGGGTTGGTGTAGTTGCGGTTGATGTAGGCGTTGCGCAGGTTCAGCGTGGCCTTGGCGTCGTCGGTGAAACCTTCGGCCTGGCAGGTGATGGGCAGGACGAGGGCCAGGCCGCTGCAGCCGATCAGGCTCAGGGTGTGACGACGGTTTAAGTCTGGACGCGAAGAACGGGCGGAGGAATTGCGGACGAGCTTGCTCACTGTGACGCTCCCTTGTTTCTTGTTTTTATTATTGTTATACGTCGTCGTACAACATTGGGAGGCGATATTTGCGGGATTTTTGTGGGTTGTCAATCGGAAGTTATACGATGACCTGGCGCAGATTTCGGGATATCCGAGGAACCTGTGGGAGCGGATTGTCAGCTGGAAATCATCGGGGGCAGGGTGCCCAGTAGCGAGACTGCCGCCACTGCGCCAAGCCCCAGCATCCACTCCAGCATCACGCTGGCGCGCAATGTCTGCAGACGCTGCTCGCAATCATTGATCCGCAACCGATTGAACAGCGCCAGGCCCAGCATCGAGGCCACCAACAACGCCTTGATCAAGAGGATCAAGGCGAACCCGGTGAACAATGGCGTCGGCCAGAACGCCCCGGTGAGCACCCGCACATTGATCAGCCCGGTGATCAGCAACCCCGCGACCAGGCCGTAACCGATGCCACTGAAGCGCTGCAACATCCTGCGGATCGAATGCCCATCGGGTTGACGCAGAATCATCACCAGCAGCATCAATCCGCCGAGCCAGGCACCCACGCAGATCAAGTGGATGAGTTGATTGAGGATCAGCAACTGGCCTGCGGTGCCATCGAGCATGGCGCCGTGGCCGACCGGGGCCAGGGTGGCCAGCAGCAGGCCGCTGAGGATCAGGCGCAGCGCAAGGCTGGCGCGCAGTGGTGTCAGCAACACCACCAGCAACAGCAGGTTGACCAGCAGATGCCAGCGCCAGACCTGACCGAAAAAGGTATTGCCCAGCACCAGGCCCAGGGTCGGCGGATCGAAGGCCGCGTCCCAGGCGCCGGCCATGCTCGCGGTAATCAGCAACAACCAGCAGACCCCGCTGGCCAGCGCCACCACGGCCAGCCAACGGCAGGTCCGTGCCAGGCGCTGATCCAGTGCGGTTTCGCCATTTGCCAGCAAGGGCCTGAACAACCAGCCCCCGAACAGCATCAGCACCACGATGAAATGCAGGAAGCGGCAAAGCACCAACGCGCTCGCCATGAATTACTGGCCAACCTTGAAGGCGTAGGCACCTTCGCTTTTGTGGGTGTCGACGGACACGGCGTGCCATTCGACTTTGTAGGTGCCGGCGGTCAACGGCGCGGCCGGGGTGACGATCAGGGTCTTTGTGTCGCTGCCTTCGGTGGTCAGCGCTTTGACCGACACCGGTGCGCCATCCCGGGTCAGCGTGACTTTGGTGAAACTGGCCTCGATACCCTCGGAGAACTCCAGGCGCAATTGCGCCGGCGCGGCCACGGTGCTGTCGGCGGCCGGTGTCTGGCTTTTCAGGTGGGCGTGGGCAAACACCGAAGAAGCGGCGAACAGCGAGCCGAGCAGGGCAGTGACGGTCAGGGTTTTCTTGAGCAGCATCGTGGGGACCTCAGGCAGTTTCCAAGTGCGCAGAGTTTAGCTTTACGACAGCGGCTGTACGAAGTTTCGTTTTCCCCTGTCGCCGCAGTCCAGAGCGGATGCTAGTCTTGCTCAACGTTGTTGTCGGGGATCCGCATGGGCAATCACAAGATCGAGATTCGTCGCAGTAACGTCGAAAAAATCCTGCTGGGGGCGGAAAAGGTCTTCGCCGAAAAGGGCTTCGGCAGCACCGCCATGGCCGACATCGCCGCTGAAGTGCAACTGCCGCGCTCCAACCTGCATTACTACTTCAGCACCAAGACCGAGTTGTACAGCGCCGTGCTCTTCGACTTGCTGGAAGTCTGGAAGCAGGACGCGCTGTGCTTCGAGATGTTCGATGACCCGCGTGTGGTACTCAGCAGCTACATCCGCGCCAAGATGAACCATTCCCGCAGCCGGCCATATGGCTCGAAAGTCTGGGCCAACGAAATCATCCATGGCGCGCCGACCCTCGGCGAAGCGCTGGATGCGAGCCTGTACGACTGGGCCAAGATGAAGGAAGCGAAAATCCGCCAGTGGGTGGACGACAAACGCATCCTGCCGGTGGAGCCATCGAGCTTGCTGTACATGATCTGGGCTTCGACCCAGCACTATGCCGACTTCGATCATCAGGTGAATATTCTCAACGATCATCAGCCGTTGTCGGACATGCAGTTCGAGAGAGCGGTGCAGACGGTGACCAGTGTGATATTGCGGGGGATTGGGCTGGAGCCTTGAGATTTTTGTTGTTGCTGCGGGCCTCATCGCGAGCAGGCTCGCTCCCACATTGAAATGCAATCCAATGTGGGAGCGAGCCTGCTCCGGGCGGTGCTCCGACGATGGCGTCAGCTCAAACGCCGCTGACCTCAAGGGCTGACATGATACGGATTCCTCGGATCATGATTCCAGTCCAGGAACGGCTTGCCAGTTTCCACCGGCACCATCTCGATGCAGTCCTGCACCGGGCAGGTGATCTGGCACAGGTTGCAGCCTACGCACTCCTCATCGATCACTTGATACTTGTGAGTGCCATCCGCTTGCTTGAGGCTGGCCACCGCCTGGTGCGAGGTGTCCTCACACGCGATATGGCAACGACCGCAACCAATACACGCCTCCTGATCAATCTTCGCGATCACCTGGTAGTTGATGTCCAGGTACTTCCAGTCCGTGGTGTTGCCCACCGCGCGGCCGGAAAACGCCGAAATGCTGGCGTAGCCCTGACTGTCCATCCAGCGTGACAAACCGTCCTTCATGTCTTCGACAATCCGGAAGCCATGCAGCATCGCCGCCGTGCATACCTGCACCGAGCCACTGCCGAGCGCGATGAATTCCGCAGCATCGCGCCAGTTGCCAATGCCGCCGATCCCGCTGATCGGCAGGCCCTGGGTCTGCGGGTCGCGGGCGATTTCGGCGACCATGTTCAAGGCAATCGGCTTGACCGCCGAGCCACAGTAACCGCCGTGGGTGCTTTGGCTGCCGACCATGGGGTTGGCGACCATGCGTTCGAGGTTGACGCTGGTGATCGAGTTGATGGTGTTGATCAACGACACCGCATCGGCCCCGCCACGGTGGGCGGCACGGGCGGCGACGCGGATGTCGGTGATGTTCGGCGTGAGCTTGACGATCACCGGCAACGAGCAATACGTCTTGCACCAGCGGGTGACCTGTTCCACGTACTCCGGCACCTGGCCGACCGCCGCACCCATGCCCCGTTCCGGCATGCCGTGGGGGCAACCGAAGTTCAGCTCGATGCCATCGGCGCCGGTGGCCTCCACCAGCGGCAGGATGTTTTTCCAGGACTCTTCGACGCAAGGCACCATCAAGGACACGATCAGCGCACGGTCCGGCCAGTCCTTTTTGACCTGGGTGATTTCCCGCAGGTTGATCTCCAGCGAGCGGTCAGTAATCAGCTCGATGTTGTTAAAGCCCAGTACCTCCCGGTTCGCCCCGAAGTGCGCCGAGTAGCGCGACGACACGTTCACCGCCGCCGGGTCCTCCCCCAGGGTTTTCCAGACCACGCCGCCCCAGCCGGCCTCGAAGGCGCGGACCACGTTGTAGGCCTTGTCGGTCGGCGGCGCGGAGGCCAGCCAGAATGGATTGGGTGCTTTGATGCCGGCGAACACAATCGACAGATCGGCCATTTACGCAGCCTCCACGTTGAGCATCAGTTGAGCATTGATCGCCTCGGCGGCGCGCTTGCCATGCTGCACGGCTTGCACGGTGAGGTCTTGATCGAGGCTGGTGCAGTCGCCGCCGGCATACACGCCGGGGATGCTGGTGCGCAGGTTTTCATCGACTTCGATCCGCTCGCCCTGGCGCTTGAGCTCACGGGCCAGCGGATCGCTGAGGGCACTGCCGTCGAAGGCCTGGCCGATGGCCTTGAAGATCGCGTCGGCAGCCAGTTCGAAGGTTTCACCGGTGGTTTGCAGGCGACCTTCCACCAGACAGGTGCGGGCGAAACGCATTCCGCGCACGCGGCCCTGGTCATCGAGCAGCACTTCTTCCGGTTGTGCCCAGGTCATCAGCCGCACCTGATTGGCCTTGGCAATCTCCCGTTCGTGATGGGTGGCACCCATGTCCTTGACACCACGGCGGTACACCAGATTCACGTCGTGGGCGCCGAGGCGGGCCATTTGCACCGCCATGTCGATGGCGGTGTTGCCCGCGCCGAGGACAATGCAGTGGTCGGCCAGGGGCAACTGGCTCAGGTCATCGGCCTGGCGCAGTTCGCGGATGTAGTCGGTGGCGGCGAGCAGGCCGGGCGCGTCTTCGTGGGCCAGACCCAGCTGTTTGCTGGCATTGAGCCCGAGGCCGAGGAACACCGCATCGAACTGTTGGTGCAGTTCGCTGAGGGTCAGGTTGTCCCCGAGTTTCTGCCCGTGGCGGATTTCGATGCCGCCAATTTCCAAGAGGAACTCAAGCTCCTTTTGCGCGTAGTCATCCACCAGTTTGTATTTGGCGATCCCGTATTCATTGAGGCCGCCAGCCTTTTCCCTCGCCTCGAAGATCACCACGTCATGCCCGTGCATGGCGCTGCGGTGGGCGCAGGACAAACCGGCCGGACCGGCACCCACCACGGCGATGCGTTTGCCGGTGGCGGCAGCGCGCTGGAAGGGGTGTGTGCTGAAGTGGGCATTGTCCACGGCGTAGCGTTGTAACAGGCCGATCATGACCGGCGCACATTCGTGGGGTTTGTTACGTACACAGGCTTGCTGGCAAAGAATTTCCGTCGGACACACCCGGGCGCAACTGCCGCCGAGGATGTTGGCCGAGAGGATTTTCTGCGCGGCGCCTTGCACGTTGTCCTGCGCAATGTTGCGGATGAACGAGGGGATGTCGATCTCGCTCGGACAGGCATTGACGCAGGGCGCATCGTAGCAATACAGGCAGCGCGAGGCTTCCAGTTGCGCCTGGCGCTCGTTGAGCGGCGGCGCCAGGTCGGTGAAGTGGCCGGCGAGGGCGGCCGCATTCTCTTGGGGATGCGGGAGGTGGTCCAGGGTCTTGATCACGGTTTTGGCCTCACGGTTATTTGAGGTGCTGCCTCTTATGGGCATGTTTTTGCTTCACCCTGTGGCGAGGGAGCTTGCTCCCGTTGGGTGGCGAAGCCGCCCCAAATCCGCTCAACCGGTTTGTTCTGATACACCGGGTGGTTTGGTTCTGGGCCTGCTGCGCAGTCCAGCGGGAGCAAGCTCCCTCGCCACAGAGAATCAGGTCAGCGTTTCACTGCCGTCGGCTTGTGCAACTCAGCCCGCTTGCTCAGCAAATCAAACACCGCCGGGTACGCCGGCCGTTCGATGTAGCGCCCGGCCCCGCGTTCGGCCCGCAGGTCGCCGTCGGCCCAGACTACGCGGCCCTGGCTGATGGTGTGGCTGGGCACGCCGCGCACGGTCTTGCCTTCGAAGATGTTGAAGTCCACCTGCTGATGGTGGGTCTTGGCGGAAATGGTCCGCGTGCCTTGCGGGTCCCACAGCACCAGGTCGGCATCGGCGCCCACGCGAATCGCGCCTTTACGTGGGTAGAGGTTGAAGATCTTCGCCGTGTTGGTGGACGTCAGCGCGACGAATTGCTGCATCGAAAAGCGTCCGCTGTTCACCCCTTCATCCCACAACACCGCCATGCGGTCTTCGATGCCGGCGGTGCCGTTGGGGATCTTGCTGAAGTCGTCGCGGCCAGCGGCTTTCTGCTCGGCGCAGAAGCAGCAGTGGTCAGTGGCGGTGGTGTGCAGGTTGCCCGATTGCAGGCCATGCCAGAGCGCCTCTTGATGGCCGCGAGGACGGAACGGCGGGCTCATCACGTAACCGGCGGCGGTTTGCCAGTCCGGATCGCGATAGACGCTGTCGTCCAGCAGCAGGTGCCCGGCCAGCACTTCGCCGTAGACCGGCTGGCCCTTGCCCCGTGCGTAGGTGATTTCGTCCAGCGCTTCCTTGGTAGAGACGTGAACCAGGTACAGCGGCGTACCCAGGGTTTCGGCGATGCGGATAGCCCGGCTTGCGGCCTCGCCTTCAACCTGGGAAGGGCGCGACAGGGGATGCGCTTCCGGCCCGGTGATGCCCTGGGCCATCAGCTTGCGTTGCAGGTGATACACCAGTTCACCGTTTTCCGCGTGAACGGTGGGCACCGCGCCCAGTTCCAGGCAGCGTTCGAAACTCGCCACCAGGGTGTCATCGGCGGCCATGATTGCGTTCTTGTAGGCCATGAAATGCTTGAAGCTGTTGACGCCGTGCTGGCTGACCAACTCGGCCATTTCCTCGCGGACCTGCTCGCTCCACCAGGTGATGGCGACGTGAAAACCGTAGTCCGACGCCGACTTCTCGGCCCAGCCGCGCCACTGATGGAAGGCTTCGAGCAAGGATTGCTGAGGGTTGGGAATCACGAAGTCGATGATCGAGGTGGTGCCGCCGGCCAGTCCTGCCGCCGTGCCGCTGTAGAAGTCTTCGCTGGCCACGGTGCCCATGAAGGGCAGTTGCATGTGGGTGTGCGGGTCGATGCCGCCGGGCATCAGGTATTGGCCGCTGCCATCGAGCACTTCGGCGCCGGCCGGAACATCGAGATTTTCGCCGATGGCCTTGATTACGCCGTCTGCGCAATACACATCGGCGCGATAACTTTCATCATGGGTAATAACGGTGGCGCCACGGATCAACAGAGACATTCCGAGTTCCTCGCAGGCAATGACCGGTTTATGCCGGTTCTAGATGTTCTATACAAAAACAGTCAAGACAGATCGATTCCTGTCAGTGCTGTCAGGATTAAACGCTAGCTGCAGTTATCCGAATCGGCAAGAATATTTTTTATAAGCTTATTATGTTGTTAACTAATTGATATTTAACGATTAAATTCAAGAGTCACCAAAATGGTGAGGCCGCTCACCATTTTGACGCACTTGACAGGATCGAAAAATAGTCAAGATTTCCTATGTGAAATCAGCTGTTTGAGTATGGTCTATGGTTGATGTGCAGCCATTGAAAAAAAGATCAACGCACCAGTTTGAGTCCTGACTGTCCGGACAACTTGCCTGGCATTCGGCCTGAGTGGCCTGACAAATAGTCGAGTCAGCGAATAAAACTGATAAACATCAGTTGGTTGCAATGTGTTTATGGAACTGCCCGATGCTTGATCGGGGCACACGGCACGTTTATTGATGCCGCCAGCCCCTGATGAGCAACAATAATCAAAAGAACAGTGGAGCGGCCATGCAACAGATCAGATCGCAAGTGACCGAGCGCGACGGCTTGTTCGAGCTCGAAGCCGGCAGCGATGTCCTCGACAGTCCCCGTTACAACCACGACATTGCACCGACCAAGGTGCGCGAACGCACCTGGAACAAATGGCACATCACCGCGCTGTGGGTGGGTATGGCGATCTGCGTGCCGACCTACACCCTCGGCGGCGTGCTGACCGCGTACTTCGGCCTGACCGTCGGTGAAGCGCTGCTGGCGATTCTGTTCGCCAACATCATCGTGCTGATTCCCCTGACCCTGAACGCCTTTCCCGGCACCAAGTACGGGATTCCCTTTCCGGTGTTGCTGCGCTCGTCCTTCGGCGTGCTCGGTTCCAACATTCCGTGCCTGATCCGCGCTCTGGTGGCGTGTGGCTGGTTCGGCATCCAGACCATGTTCGGCGGGCTGGCGATTCACCTGTTCCTCGGCTCGGTGTTCGAGGGCTGGAAATCCCTGGGCGGCACCGGCGAAGTCATCGGCTTCATGGTGTTCTGGGCGCTGAACCTGTGGGTGGTGATTCGCGGCGCCGAGTCGATCAAATGGCTGGAAACCCTGTCGGCGCCGTTGTTGGTGCTGGTGGGCGTAGGCCTGCTGGTCTGGGCCATGCCCAACGTGTCGATGAGCGAATTGCTGGCAATTCCGGCCAAGCGTCCCGAAGGCGCCGGCGTGGCCAGCTACTTCGCCGCCGGGCTGACGGCGATGGTCGGCTTTTGGGCCACACTGTCACTGAACATTCCGGACTTCAGTCGCTACGCAAAAAGCCAGAAGGATCAGATCGTCGGGCAGATCATCGGCCTGCCGTTGACCATGTTCCTGTTCGCATCCCTCGGCGTGGTGATGACCGCGGCCTCGGTGAAACTGGTGGGGGTGACGGTTTCCGATCCGGTGACCCTGATCGGTCATATCCAGAGCCCGGTTTGGGTCGCACTGGCTATGGCGCTGATCATCATCGCCACGCTGTCGACCAACACGGCGGCCAACATCGTGTCGCCGACCAATGACTTCCAGAACATCGCGCCCAAGGCGATCAACCGCACCAAGGCAGTATTGCTCACCGGGTTTGTCGGGTTGGCATTGATGGCCCATGAGCTGCTGAAAAAACTCGGCCTGATCATCTCGGACGTCAGTCTCGAAACCGTCTATTCCAACTGGTTGCTCGGTTATTCCAGCTTGCTGGGGCCGATCGCCGGGATCATGGTGGTGGACTATTTCCTGATCAAGAAACAGCAACTGGACCTCGCGGGTTTGTACAGGGATGACGTGTACCCGGCGTGGAACTGGAGCGGCTTCATTGCTTTCGGCGTGCCGGTGGTGTTGACCCTGTTGTCCCTGGGCAGCGATGCGTTTAGCTGGTTCTACAGCTATGGCTGGTTTACCGGCTCGGCGCTGGGTGGGGTTATTTATTATGGGTTGAGTGTGATGAGACCTAGCCCATCTGTCGCGAAATCTGCGGTGTAAGGGAGGGCCTCATCGCGGGCTTGCCCGCGATGGCGGCCTCAAGTTCACCAACAAATTGCCTGAAGAAACACACAAGAACAGCCTGAGGAGATCATCATGAACGCGGCCATAGACGTTCTGCAGTCCAGCCATCAGCACATCAACCGCGACCGCCTGTGGCAATCGCTCATGGAACTGGCCAGGCTCGGCGCCACGGTCAAGGGCGGCGTGTGTCGCCTGGCCCTGACCGATCTCGACCGCCAGGCCCGGGACATCTTCGTCAAATGGTGTATCGATGCCGGCTGCACCGTCAGCATCGACGCCGTCGGCAATATCTTCGCCCGTCGTCCCGGGCGCAATCCCGACCTGCCACCGGTGATGACCGGCAGCCACATCGACACCCAGCCCACCGGCGGCAAGTTCGATGGTTGCTTCGGTGTGCTGGCGGGCGTCGAAGTGTTGCGCACCCTCAATGACCTCAACATCGAAACCGAAGCGCCGCTGGAAGTGGTGGTCTGGACCAACGAAGAAGGTTCGCGCTTTGCTCCGTGCATGATGGGTTCCGGCGTGTTCGCGGAAAAATTCACCCTCGAGGAAACCCTGGCCAAGGTCGATGCCGAGGGCGTCACCGTGGGGCAAGCGTTGAACGCCATCGGTTACGCGGGCCCGCGTCAGGTCACCGGCCATGCCGTGGGCGCTTATTTCGAAGCCCACATCGAGCAAGGCCCGATCCTGGAAGACGAGCGCAAGACCATAGGCGTGGTCATGGGCGCCCTGGGGCAGAAATGGTTTGACCTCAAACTGCGCGGCGTCGAAGCCCACGCCGGCCCGACCCCGATGCACCTGCGCAAGGATGCCCTGGTCGGCGCCGCGGTGGTCGTCGGTGCGCTCAACCGCGCGGCCCTCAGCCATCAACCCCATGCCTGCGGCACCGTCGGTTGCCTGCAAGCCTATCCCGGCTCGCGCAACGTCATCCCCGGCGAAGTGCGCATGACCCTGGACTTCCGGCACCTGGAACCGGCGCGCCTGGACTCGATGATCGCCGAAGTGCGCGAAGTCATCGAAACCACCTGCGACGAACACGGCCTGACCTTCGAGCTGACGCCAACGGCCGACTTCCCGCCGCTGTACTTCGACAAAGGCTGCGTCGAAGCTGTGCGCGGCGCCGCCCAAAGCCTGGGCCTGTCGCACATGGACATCGTCAGTGGCGCAGGCCACGACGCGATCTTCCTCGCCGAACTCGGCCCGGCCGGAATGATCTTCGTGCCATGCGAAGGCGGCATCAGCCACAACGAAATCGAAAACGCCGCGCCGGATGACCTGGCGGCCGGCTGTGCGGTGCTGTTGCGAGCGATGCTGGCGGCTTCGGCGGCGGTGGCGAAGGGCGAGCTGGCAGCCTGAGCCGAGTGACGTGCGCTGAAATTTTCAGCGCACGTCACAACGCGCAATCCTCAATCGTCATCCTGTTGAATCCCTCAATCAGTGGAGCAACACGATGTCGTCCAACACCCAAGCGGTCAACCTGCTGCAATCGATCCCGCAGGTTTTCGAAAGCCTGACCCAGGTCCATGTTGCGCTCGATCAGCATGATCTCGATCCCGCCCTCAAGCACTTGATCCACCTGCGCGCCTCGCAGATCAACCAATGCGGGTTCTGCGTAAAGATGCACACCCGCGAAGCCCGGGAAGCCAATGAAACCAACGAGCGTCTGGATCGCCTGATCGTCTGGCGTCACGTCAGTGACTTCAGCCCTGCGGAGCGCGCCGCGCTGGCGTGGACCGAAGCCTTGACCGTACTGGATGAAAAAACCGATTACGCCAGCCTGCGCGGTGAGCTGAGGGCGCATTTCAATGACCAACAGATCGGCGCCTTGACGGCCGAGATCGGCATGATCAACCTGTGGAACCGCTTACAGGTGTCGAGGCACTGATTGATGAACTGCGCTGAAAACGCCGCCACTGTGTTCGAGCAGCGCCGGCCCTTTTTGCTCGGTCTGGCCTATCGCATTCTTGGCTCGCGCGCCGAAGCCGAGGATGCGGTGCAAGAGTTGTTCATCAAGTGGCTGGAGGCCGACCGGGCCTCCATCGCCACGCCAGCCGCCTGGCTCACCACCGCATGCACCCGCCATTGTATTGACCTGCTACGGTCGGCGCACAAGTCGCGGGTGGATTACATCGGTACCTGGCTGCCGGAGCCGATTCACACGGCCCATCAGGACTCACCCGAGCAGATGCATGAACTGGCTTCGTCGCTGTCCACCGCATTCGTGTTGTTGCTGGAGCGGCTGACACCCAAGGAGCGTGCCGCGTACCTGCTGTACGAAATCTTCGACATGGATTACCCGCAGGTCGCTGATGCGGTCGGGGTGCAGGAGGCCGCTTGCCGCAAACTGGTGTCTCGGGCCAAGGCGAGTCTTGGCAGTGCCCAAACCCGCTATCAACCGGAACCTGTGCGGCAAAACCAGTTGCTGAGCGCCTTCCACAACGCCATTGCCAGTGGCTCCACGGCGAACTTGAGCGCGATGCTGAGCGAAGACGTCGAACTCTGCGCCGACAGCGGCGGCAAGGCTTCGGCGATCCGTGAAACGCTGTTTGGCATCGAAAGCGTACTGGATTTCATTGGCCTGTCGTTGCACGCCTATTGGCAAACATATGAATGGCTGCCCATTGAAATCAATGGTGCCCAAGGCGTCATCATCAAAGCCGACGGTGTCATCACCGCGTCGATGACGTTTGGTTTCGATGAAATGGGGCGGGTGAATCGGGTTTTCATCATGCGTAATCCGGACAAGCTGGCAGGGCTGGGTGCGTCCTTTAACGTGCACTAGTCAAAGGACCACCGGCCCTTCAAGCTTTTCGCCGACAGAAAATGATGGAGATCCCACAAGGTTCATTGCACTAACCAGAACTCCGGCGGTCGTAGTCTTCACAGGGTCACTCTACTTGTGGAGTCGAAATGAGCCAGGACGTCTTGACCACGCAAGCCAATCGCCGCCAGTTGCAGCAAATCATCGCCGGCTTGTCCGATGGGGTGATTCTGCTCGATCCCGACCAGAGCATCCTGTGGGCCAACGAGGCGGCGCTGGCCATGCACGGTGCCTCGCAGATCAGCGACCTGGGTACCAGCGCCAAGGCGTATGCCAAACGCTTTGCCCTGCGTGATCGCAACAATCAGGTCGTGCCTGCCGACAGCTACCCGATCAACCGGGTGGCGCGGGGCGAAACGTTCAGCGATGTGCTGGTGGACGTGACGTCGACGGCGGACGAAGAGCGTACCTGGGTCCATCGCGTGCGCAGCCTGGTATTGGCCGATAGCCGTGGCGAGCCGGAGTCGCTGGTGTTGATCATGGACGATGTCACCGACCGGGCCTGCGCCGAGCAGCGCTTCGCCACAGCGTTTCGCCTGTCGCCGGTGCCGATTCTGCTGTGCGGCGCGGGTGATCAACGGGTGCTGGACGTTAACGAAGCGTTCCTCGATACCTTGGGTTATCCCCGTGAGGACGTGCTTGGCATCAACATTGCGCAGATCGATTTCATCGATGACAAAAACGCGCGCATCTGGCTGTTCGCCGCGCTGGAGAAAACCGGCAGCCTGGACCGCATCGATGTGCGCTTGCGCCGAAAAGACGCCGGGCTGATCGATTGCACCGTGTCGGCGGACATCGTGAACATTCAAGGCAACCCCTGCTATCTGCTGGTGCTGATGGACATCACCGAGCGCAGGCGCACCGAGCTGGAGCTGGTGTCGGCCATTGAGGAAGCAATGAAGGACGCCTCATGGTTCAGCCGCACGCTGATCGAAAAACTGACCAACGTGAAGAACATCAATTCACCGAAGTTGTCCAGTGTGTCCTTCACCGACCTGACCGCCCGTGAGCGCGATGTGCTGGGCCTGATATGCGATGGCCGGGCCGACAAGGAAATCGCTGCGCGCCTGAAACTCGCGCCGAACACCGTGCGCAACCATGTGGCGGCGGTGTATTCCAAGCTCGATGTACACAGCCGCAGCGAAGCGATTGTCTGGGCGCGGGAGCGGGGACTGTTCTCCAGTGAACGGCGTCCCAAGGGGCAGCGCTAAGGTGCAAATGCCTGCGGCTGGGCTGTTAGTAATTCGCAGATATTTATTTTTGTGACAGGTGTGTGGATTTTGCGCGCCGGTTCTGTTGTCACAAAAAATGTGTCGATCACTTATCGCGGGTCAACCTATGAAAACTCTTGGGAAACGCGTTATCTCACCTTTGTCACTGGCATTGTGCGTGGCGATTCTCGGCGGCTGCTCCAGTCCGCCACCCCCTCCAACAGTCACTCCACCCCCTCCTGAACGCACCTGCCAGGCCATGGATAAAACCGATGTCCTGGGCGATGTACGGGCCGAAGACGGACAAGTGACCCGAGTCACTACCACGACTCGCTGCGTCACGCAGTAAAGCCGGGCGCAGTAACCTCGATCTGCTCGGGGGATGGTGATTTCCTTCATCGTCGCCTTGGGCGATGGGGTGCTGCAGGCCGATCTGTATGCCAGTTCGGCTTTCGTCGGTACGGTGAGTTTGTTATTGCGCCTGCTGTCGGTGCCTTTTGGCTGGCCGTCGCCGAAGGTCGCCGGTGGCTGACAGCTCAAGTCAGAAGCAGTTTTTATCGCCACTTGTTTTAGCTTACCTGTCACTTATAACAGTTTCCTGCATGTCGATTTTTCCTGATAGTCAACGGACTGTTTTTTATGTCCATCGCTGAAAAGGAATTGTCGTCATGACCGCCGAATTAAAAGCTGTAACCGCTGCAACAAGCCCTTGGGAAAAGGCCACGTTGTCGATCAACGGCAAGAAAGTGGAATGGGGGGCGGAACTCGTTTTGCTCCGTGGGCAGGAGAACGAAGTGACGGTGGAGGCTCCACCCGCGATCGCCAGGGAGCTCAACCTGGGGCTGGCTGAGGCTGGCAGTTTGAACATCGTAGCATCACCAAATTTTGGCGAGTGGGTTGTCCCCGTCGTTGGCAAGTTCAATTGGAAGATTACGCCGGATGCGGGCAAGAGCGGTCGCATCACTTTGGTGTTTTTCAGCAGGGAAGAGCTGGTGCCGTGGGAGCACCGAAGCCTGGTGATTTCGAGCAACCTGGCGGATGAGGCGGACGTGAAGATTGACGGTGCCACCGTGCCTGCCGGGGGTAATTGGTTTTACCGGGACAAGGCGCAAACGGTGACGTTGACCCCCAAACCCAACAGCCCGCTGGCCGGCCTTCCGGTCACGCTGACCTGTGCAATCAAAAGTGGCCTGGAAGTCGACAACGTGGTGAGCACACCAGCCTTCGGTAGTGAGCAAACCACGTATAGTTGGAGAGTGACGGGGAAAACCAAAAGCGGTACTTTTGAACTGAGGCTGTCGGGTAAGGGCATGACTACGCCTATTACCCTGCCAATCAGTAAGTTGCTGTCGAACCATTTAGCTGACGAGGCTGTTGTCAATATTGGCGGCGTCGCTGTACCGGAAGGAGGTAATTGGTTTATCCGCAATCAAGCCCAGATCGTCACACTGAGACCCAAGTCAGATAGTCCATTGGCAGGCTTGCCGGTCACGCTGACCTGCACCATTAAAAGCAACCTTAATCCTGCCAACGTGGTGAGTGCGCCAGGCTTTGGCTCTGAGCAAACTACGCATAGTTGGAGGGTGACGGGGAATACCAACAGCGGTACTTTTGAACTGAAGCTGTCGGGTAAGGGCATGATTACACCGATTACCTTGGCAATCAGCAAGTTGCTGTCCAACAACCTGGCGGATGAGGCTAATGTCAAGATTGATGGTGTAGCAGTGCCTGCGGAAGGCAATTGGTTTTTCCGGGACAAACCGCAAACTGTCACGTTGACTCCAAAACCCGGCAGTCTACTCGCTGGCCTTCCGGTCAGCTTGACCTGTGCAGTCAAAGGTGGGCTCATTCCCGCTAATTTAGCCAGTTCGCCCGCATTTGGCAGTGAGCAAACTGGCTATCGGTGGGACGTAGTGGGGAAAACCAAAAGCGGTACTTTTGAATTGAAACTGTCGGGTAAGGGCATGACTACGCCTATTACCCTTCCAATCAGCAAGTTGTTGTCGAACAATCTGGCTGACGAAGTAAATGTCATGATGGACGGTAAGGAGGTTTCCAATGTTGACATCCCAAACCTGAGGAGAGAATGGCATACATTTACATTGGTCCCGAAGTTGTATAGCCCGTTGGCCGGCTACCCGTTGAGGCTACAATGGATCAAAGGAGATGGAATTGAGTCGGGGGATTTGGGATTTCGGCCGCAAATAAACGCGGAGTCTGTTGTCTATAGTTGGCAGGTTACTGGTTCTTTCACGAAAGCGGGGAGTTATGAGCTCGGATTCGCTGGGTCAGGATTCAGTGAAATGCTGGTGTTGCCTGTTATTAGGCAGATAGTCCCCAAGTACTATGTGGATGGAAAGGAGCTTCTTGATCTTGCCGATTTTATTTTGCCTGATAGAGCGTATTCTTTAAGTGTGGAGGTTTCAGCTGGAGTATCGAGCATATATGTGAAAAATAGCCCTGGTGAATTTATCTTTAATCCTCCTTTGAATCGGTCGTTTCCTGTAACTAATGGAAGAGTGGAATGGGTCTTTTCATCTCCAGCTGTCGGTAATGTTCTAGAGACGGTGATTTTTGATTATTCATCTGTATATACGGCGCGAGAAGAAGTTTTGCTTTTTAGTCGACCGTATTAATTTGCTCGCTAAATAATTATTGTGCATAGTTAAAAAGTTCGGCAGTGTCACAAGCCACTGCATAACAGGGGCTCCTGTTATGCAGTGCTGAAATCTGGGTGACGCTCACGCTCGCAAGGCAGCCAATCGGCTGCCTTTTTTTCATATTCTGGATCAGCAAGAAGCCGCCACTGGTTGCCTTTCTTGTTTCAATCGCTGACTCACATCAGGACAGAAACCCCCCATCCACATTCAACGAAACCCCGGTTGTATAGCTGGAAGCATCGCTGGCGAGGTAAAGCACCGCCCCCGCCATCTCACTCGGATCCGCAACCCGCTTGAGCGGAATCTGCTGCAGAGCGGTGTTCAGAATGGCTTCGTTTTTCACCAGCGCCGAGGCGAATTTAGTATCGGTGAGGCCTGGCAGCAGGGCATTACAACGAATCCCGAACTGCGCGCACTCCTTGGCAAACACCTTGGTCATGTTGATTACGGCCGCCTTGGTCACCGAGTAGATGCCCTGGAAGATCCCCGGCGAAACACCGTTGATCGACGCCACATTGATGATGCTGCCGCCACCGTTTTCGCGCATCAGCTTGCCGGCTTCGACCGACATGAAGAAGTAGCCGCGGATGTTCACGTCGACGGTTTTCTGGAAGGCGCTGAGGTCGGTGTCCAGCACGTTGCAGAACTGCGGGTTGGTCGCGGCGTTGTTGACCAGGATGTCGAGGCGGCCGAACTGTTCCTTGATGCCGGCGAAGACCTGGCTGATCTGTTCCATTTCGCCGATGTGGCAGGCAACGGCGGTGGCCTTGCCGCCAGCGGCGATGATCGCATCGGCGACGTGCTGGCAGCCTTCAAGCTTGCGGCTGGAGACAATCACGTGGGCGCCTTGCTGGGCCAGCAGTTTGGCGATGGCTTCACCGATGCCACGGCTGGCGCCGGAGACGAAAGCGATCTTGCCGTCGAGGTCGAACAACTGAGTCTTGGACATGGGATTCCCTTGTAATGAAGCCGATCAGAGGCTGGATTTCGAAATGACCTGCAAGCTCATTTGCTCCAGCAGTTTGTTCATGTGAATGAACTGCGCGAAGCGTTTGTCCTGGGTCTGGCCGTGATAAAAGCGGTAGTAGATCTGCTGCACGATGCCGGCCAGGCGAAACAGGCCGTAGGTGTAGTAGAAGTCGAAATTGTCGATGCGGATGCCCGAGCGTTCAGCGTAGTAATCGACAAACTCACCGCGTGTGAGCATGCCCGGCGCGTGGCTCGGCTGGCGGCGCATCATCTGCACCGGCGCCGGATCATCGGCTTCGATCCAGTAGGCGAGGGTGTTGCCCAGGTCCATCAGCGGGTCGCCGAGGGTGGTCAGTTCCCAGTCGAGCACGCCGATGATCTGCATCGGGTTGTTCGGGTCAAGGATCACGTTGTCGAAGCGGTAGTCGTTGTGCACGATGCTGGAGGTTGGGTGATCGGCCGGCATCTTGTCGTTGAGCCAGGCTTTGACCGTTGCCCATTGTGGCGCATCGGGGGTCAGGGCTTTTTCGTAGCGATCGCTCCAGCCTTTGATTTGCCGCGCCACGTAGCCTTCGGGTTTGCCGAGGTCACCCAGGCCGTAGGCGTTGTAGTCGACGCGATGCAGTTCCACGAACTTGTCGATGAAACTCTTGCACAGGGCTTCGGTTTTCACCGAATCCAGTCCCAATTCCGGTGGCAGGTCCGAGCGCAGGATGATGCCGTTGACCCGTTCCATGACATAGAACTCGGCACCGATCACCGCTTCGTCGGTGCAGTGCACGTAGGCTTTCGGGCAGTACGGAAAACCGTCGCGCAGTTGATTGAGGATGCGGAATTCACGGCCCATGTCGTGGGCCGACTTGGCCTTGTGGCCGAAGGGCGGGCGACGCAGGACGAATTCCTGTTCGGGGTATTCCAGCAAGTAGGTGAGGTTTGAAGCACCGCCCGGAAACTGGCTTATCCGTGGCAAGCCGCTGAGCCCCGGAATATGGGCCTTGAGGTACGGATCGATCAGGCTGGCATCGAGCTCTTCGCCGGTGCGGATACGGGTGGACTGGTCGTTAAGCGCCATGCTTATCCCTTCTGCTTATTCTGGAGGCCTTAAACTATTGGCTAATCTAATGCTGAGGCGGGAGTGCCACAAGCGTGGCACGGTCTTATAGGTTAGCGTGTTGCAGGATAATCAGCGTTCCTGATGTGCGAGAACACGCCCGGCGGACTATGGTTCAGGGGATCGGGTGCTGCCAGGAAGGAGGTTCGAAATGGGCTGTCCGCAAGTCTGTGCCAGCGCCACACTGCAATGCAGCTTTGGCGCAGCGCCGGCCGTACTCAACGTGCTGCCGGTCAATCGCACACTGACCGCTGGCCTGCCGGCGGCGAACATCATGGATCACATCCCGCTGGTCAACATCATGCCCTTCGGTGTGTGCACGAGCCTGGCCAACCCGACGGTCGCGGCCGCCACCGCTGCGGCGCTGGGCGTGCTGACACCGATGCCCTGCATCCCGGCGACCGCCACGCCGTGGATACCGGGCGGGGCACCAACGGTGCTGCTGGGCAACATGCCGGCGATCGACGCCAACAGCACCTTGATGTGCAACTGGGCCGGGGTGATCAAGATTGTCATGCCCGGGCAGATGCAGATGCTCATTCCCTGACTCCCACAGGGGATCTTCTGTGAATGCAGTATTTGTGAACAGCAGTGATCACTGTGGGAGCGGGCTTGCCCGCGATGGGGTCATCTGAGCCAATACAAGGCTTCAGGCCTCGGCAGTATCACTCCAGCGCCTGAACCACCAGCGTACCCTCGAGATCGGCTTGCCTTCGGCGCCCAGCGGTCGCCCATCGGCGGCGAAACCCTGTTCCGGTTCCAGCAACTGACCGTTGAGATACCGCGCCTCGACGGCGGTTTTCCCGTTGGGGTGAAACCGCTGATACCGCCCCTCGCGCACGCCATCGCGGTAGAACTGCGTCTCGGCCAGTTGCCCGTCAGGGAAGTAGTTGTTCGCTTCACCGTGAAGCAGGCCCCGGCGATAAGTCGCCTTGCGTTGCAACCCGCCTTCGGGCGCAAAGAAACTGGCCACACCGTGCAACTTGTCGCGCACATAAGGCAGTTGCGCCGAGACATTGCCATTGGGGTAATACAGCAGGCTCGTGCCCTGTAGCTCGCCCTGGCTGTAGCTCAGGTTCGCCTGAGGTCGACCGACGTCCTTGATGCGCAGCGGGCCTTCCAGCCGGCCTTCAAGCAAGTGCCCGTCGAGGTGGTTGTCGCCACGCTCCAGATCAAGTTTGCTCGATGTCATTGCGTAACCCTCCTCAGTTGACCTTCACCAGGCCGCCCTTGATGGTCAGCATGCCGCCGCCGTCGACGGTTTGCTCGGCGGCGGCCTTGTTCATCAGGCTGATCCCGGCATCGTTGGTCAACGTCGTGCCCGCCTTGTTTTCCAGCGCGGTGCCGGCCTGGTTGCTCAAGGACGTGCCGGCTTTCTGGCTGATCGAGGTGCTGGCCTCGGCGGCGAGGTCCGCGCCGCTCTTGATCGCAAAACTGCCGCCGCTTTGCAGGGTCAGGGTGCCGGTCACCTTGATGGTCAGGTTGCCGTCCACGGTCAGGCTGTAGTTGCCGGTGACCGTGTGGTCGTAGTTGCCGCCAGTGCTGTGGGTCTGGTCGGCGCCGACTTTCACTGTGCGGCTGTCCTTCACGTCAAGGCTGTCGCTGCCGGTCTGGATGGTCACGCTGCGTTTGCCTTTCTCCAGGGTCACAGTCTCGTCGCCTTCCTTCACCGTGCGCGTGCGCGCGTTCTGCACCGTCAGGGTTTCGTCGTGACCGACGGTGGCAGTGGTGTCGTTGAGTACGTTGATCTTGAGATCCTTCTGCGCCTGCAGGAACACCTCTTCGGCGTCCTTCTTGTCCTCAAAGCGCAACTCGTTGAAACCGCCGCCGCCCTTGGATGACCGGGTCTTGATCCCGGACTGGGTCTGATTGGCAGGCAGCGCGTAGGGCAGGGCGTTGTCACCGTTGTAGACGCAACCGGTCACCAGTGGCCGATCGGGGTCGCCGTCGATAAAGGTCACGATCACTTCCTG
This sequence comes from Pseudomonas sp. GL_091, assembly GCF_057837725.1. Classification (NCBI taxonomy): domain Bacteria; kingdom Pseudomonadati; phylum Pseudomonadota; class Gammaproteobacteria; order Pseudomonadales; family Pseudomonadaceae; genus Pseudomonas; species Pseudomonas sp. GL_091. The sequence goes on from NZ_CM174451.1 coordinate 2,835,099, forward strand.
GCCGATGCGCGGGACGAACTGCATCCCGAAACCCTTGCCGCTCCAGGGTAGTACCACTCGCACCCAGCAGGAACTGGCTTCGTCGTTCTTGCCATCGCGGTCCCAGGGGAACTGCAATTTGATGCGGCCGTATTCGTCGGTCCAGATTTCTTCGCCGGATTTGCCGACCACAATCGCCGTTTGCGTATGCATGCGCGGCTTGGGTGTGATTCGAGTCGGGCGGTAAGGCGTGGCCTTGGGGATCGCTTCGAACCGGTTGCGGTAGTTATCGTGGCTGGCTTCGTGAGTCACCGCCGTCACCACCCAATCGATATTCAGGCTCGCATCATCATGGCCGGCGAGGGTGAACCAGTGCCCCGGCACCAGCCAGCGGCAGTCGCTTTCGCCGACGAAACGCTTCTCCTGACTGCGCAAGCCTTCAACCCGCTGTTTGGTCAACGTATCGCCGCGGGCCTTGGCGTTGTAGCTGCCCGGGTGCTCGTAGATCGAGCGAGGCCCCGCGATTGCTTCGGCCTGGCTGTAGAGCGAAGTGGTCGGCGTGGTGAATTCGTAATCCGTTGCCCGATAAACGCCGGCTACGGCTTGCATGCACACTTGGCCGGAGCGAATGCCATGCAGTTCGCGCTCGCCCATCTGCTGGCCGAGATAGTTCACCTTCGGCCCGTTCGGGATTTGTGGGAAGGCATCGTTACTGTCCCCCAACACCAACGTGTGCTTGCCGGACTCGTGGGTGAAAAACCAGAAAATCCCTTCTTCCTCCAGCAACCGAGACACGAACGCGAAATCGGTTTCGCCGTACTGCACGCAGTATTCGCGCGGGGTGTAACTGCCCGTGAGCGAGAGCTTGAAATCGGAGAAACCGTGGGCCTTGAAAATCGTGGTGACGATGTCCGAGGTGCTGAGGTTCTGGAACACCCGGTTATTGCTGGCCAGGGTCAACCACCAGAGCCACGGTTTCAGGACAAGCTGATAGCGCTCGGCGGTGGCGTCGGCGGGGAGCTGACGGATTTCGGCGACCAGCGCGTCGAAGGGCCGGGTTTTTGCGTCGTTGTGCAGGGTGGTGGTGACGTGAGTGGCGACGGCTGTGGTCAGAGTGAGTGCGGCGCCGTCGTTGAGGCCATTGAGGGTTTGCGAGCCAAGTGCGTTTAGCGTTTCTTCGCCGGACAGCGACTCAGGGTAAAGCGCCGACAGCGAGGCGGCGGTCAGGGAGAGGCTGGTGTTGCTGTCGGTGGTGCGGGGCATCGAGCGACCTCTTTTCAGGCTCTGACATCAAAAAGAATGGGACGATGGTCGGGACCGCTCATATCAAACACGGTTTCCAGGTAGGTGAGGTCAACCGGGACGACTTGCACATCAACTGAAGCCAGTACCCAGTCGAGTATTCCGCCCTTGCTTTGGGTCTGTCGACCTCCCCAGCATTCGTAGGCGAGTCCTGCTGTATCGAGTTGCCCGACATTTTGATACTCCATGTTCAGGTCGCCCGTCGCGACCCAGTTCCCGCCCAAGGCGGTGCAGGATTTGAGTTGGCTTTTCGTCAGCCCGGTCTGGCCCGATTTGAAATGCGCTAGAAAGACATAGCCGGTGTAACCGTTCACTCCGTTAGCTTCCACGGCAATAAGATCTCTGTTCAAACCATGCAGGCTGCCTTGGCTGCACACTTGTAAGGCTTCAAAGCTTTTGACCATGACGATGTAGCCGTTCGAGTAGCCACCGGCGAACGCACAGACCCTGTAGTTCGGGTAGATGGAGGCCAGGTTTGTTGCGTAGTTGACCGTTTGGGCCGAGTGTATTTCGCAGAGAAAAACAATGTCAGCGTCCCAATCATCGCTGGAGCAGCACTTGCTGATAAAAAAATCTACCTGAGTTTGTTTATCCAGAGTGGATGATTTGCCGTTTTTTTCGATGTTGAAACTGGCGATTCTCATGTTTCAGTGCTCTCGCAGTTACATCATGATGCAGGTGCTTTTTTTCTCGACCGGTTTCTCACCCTGGAAGTGGAAGTACTTCCAATGGCATTTGAATTGGTCACGCTGGTGAAACAAAAGCTTGGCCAATTTGCACTCCTTTGCGTTGTTGTCGTACATCATGAACGGCGCACACAAAATCTGTGCGAACTCTTCCGAGGTGGCAGAGTTGCTGAGGTTGGCCTGCAGATCATTTATTTTTTTGATGAAGTTATTGATGTTGTTTCCGACACCTTGGACGGGAGAGTATTCCTGCATGGGGAAACAGATGCCGATGCCGGATCCGGTCAACCACTGGCGCAGTTTGAAAATACTGACCCAGCCTTGGTAGAGGATCGTTTCGTTGCCGATCTTCTGGAGGGTCAGACCGTGCTCCCAGGTTTGTATTGGGCCGTCGGTGTTGATGTCTTGTCCAAAATTCAATACGACGGTGTACAAACCATCTGCCGAGCGTTCATTGATAGCGGCGCAGTATGTGGTATTGATCTTGTACTCAACGCCACATAGCCGCTTGACGACTCCTTGCATGACGCCGGTGCAAATGTCGTTATCCAGCAAAGCCTCATCATCCAGAACGGCATTTATTTTCTGGAAGGTGGCTTCACTGTAGGGTCGGCTCAATAACGTTTCGAACTCTACTGCCTTGTCTGGCTTTTCTGCGGGGCTTGAGCTGGAACTGGCACCGAGCATGTGGGGTTACTCCTGCTTGTTCGACATCACCTGTGAAAATCCCGCTGTCATTTGCCGGTTGCAAAAGTGGCATTTTAAAATCCGTTTCAACAAGCGCAGAAATGTTCTGTCGTCCAGCCGCCGTCCTGACTCAAGCACTCAATGGCTAAAGCTGGTCATTCCCGATGGCTTTGAACGGTGAAGGGACGTTGATCCAGTAGCAGCGGTTCGTCCCCAGGCAACTTGAGTTCTTGTGCTCTTCGCGAAAGTCGTCGATATCGCTGCGTAGGGTGTTTTCCCTTCGCTGTGCGAGTGCGCGGAGTCTCGAGCGTTCGTTGGTCAGCGCGTCCGCCAGCAAGGTGAGAATGTTCTGTGCAGCATCCAGCTCATTGATGGATTCGTTCAGAAGGGCGACGGAGTAGGCTTCGCGATAGGCATCCTGGCAGTCTTTGCACTCGCGGGTCGTCTTGCCTGCATAGAAGTCTGCCGTGTTGTAGGCCTGACGCGTCGAGGCCGCCAGGGAGTGCTCCAGCAGATGCAACGTATTGGTGATGCGATCCTTGTTGGAGGTGGATTCATCTGTCAGTTTTTTATAAAGCTCACTGATACCGTAGGACGCGGCGAGATCAAAGGCTTTTGCCAGGACGGGGCCGACAATAGGGACATGGGACAGTGCGAACGACGCGGCACTGGTACCTGCCGTTTGACCATAGCTCGTCATATCATTGAATTTTTTTTCCAGTCCGCCGCTTTCCGGTGCGGCGGCACGTTCTTTCGCCAGTGACATTATTTTGAAGGTTGCATCTGAAGGGATCATGCCGCGCTCCTTAATCCGGGTAATTACTCCAACACCCACTCCGCCAGTTTCCCGGTCACCTGGGTCATCAGTACGTTCTCTACATCCCTCGCACCCGCCGCACTGCACTTGGCCAACACCGCCTGCACAATCCCGGCATCAAACTCAAATTGCTTCCCGGTGGCGGCCTTATACCTCCCGCGCAATTTCTCCAGCTTCGCCAACACAATCCCTTCCAGCGTCGCCTCATCCAGTGGCCGATACGCCACCACCGTCATGCGCGCGAGAAACGCCGGGCGGAAGGCTTGCAGCAGCACCTTGTGCAAGGCTTCGTTAAAGGCATCAGTGCCAAGTTGCGCGACCGGTGTGTCGAGCAACAGTTCGGCGCCCACGTTGCTGGTGGCCAGCATCACGGTGTTCTTGAAGTCCACCACCAACCCGGTGCCGTCTTCCATCACGCCTTTATCGAACACGTTGTAGAAGGCTTCGAGCACATCCGGGTGCGCCTTCTCGATTTCATCGAGCAACACCACCGAATAGGGTTTGCGCCGTACCGCTTCAGTCAGTACGCCGCCGCTGCCATAACCGACATAACCGGGCGGGGCGCCCTTGAGTTGGCTGACGGTGTGGGCTTCCTGGTACTCCGAGAGGTTGATGCTGATCAGGTTGCGTTCGCCGCCATACAGCGCGTCGGCCAATGCGTAAGCGGTTTCGGTTTTACCGACGCCCGTAGGGCCGACCAGCAGGAACACACCAACAGGTTTTTGCGGGTCGGTGAGGCCGGCGCGGTAAGCCTGCAGGCGCTGGGCTATGGTGCCCAGCGCGATGCTTTGGCCCATGACGCGCAACCCCATGCGCTGGCCAAGGGTGCGCACGGCGTGGGCTTCGTCGGCGAGCATTTTGCCGACCGGGATGCCGGTCCAGCCGGCGATCACGGCTGCGACGGTTTTTGCATCGACCTGTTCCGGCACCAGCGGATCGTCCTGGCGAATGGCGTCGAGCCCGGCTTCCAGGCGCACCAGTTCGGCGGCCAGATGATCGATGCGGCTGTCGATGGCTTCGTCCGGCTTGTCGCTGTCGGCGCGTTCGCTCAAGGTCAGCAATTCGCTGCGGGTTTCCAGCAGTTCGCGCACCGCGACCCGTTCTTCATTCCAGCGCACTTCCAGTTCGCGAATCGCTTGCACATTGGCCACGGATTCGGTTTCAAGCAGGGTGATGCGCTCGCGGTGATCGAGCCCGGTTGCCTGTTCGCGGCGCAGGCGTTCGACTTCGTCTTTGAGGCTGTTCTGCCGGTGACGCAGGCTTTCCAGTGGTGGCGGCACGTCGTGCTGGCCAAGGGCGACCCGGGCGCAGGCGGTGTCGAGCACGCTGATGGCTTTGTCCGGTAACTGGCGCCCGGAGATGTAGCGATGGGACAGTTTCACCGCTTCGTGAATCGCCGCGTCGAGCACTTGCACGCCGTGGTGTTGCTCCAGTTTCGCAGCAACGCCACGGAGCATTTCCACGGCGGTGGTTTCGTCCGGTTCCTCGACTTGCACCAACTGGAAACGCCTCGCCAAAGCGGGGTCTTTCTCGAAGTATTTTTTGTACTCCAGCCATGTGGTGGCGGCCAGCGTGCGCAACTCGCCACGGGCCAGGGCTGGTTTGAGCAGGTTGGCCGCGTCGCTGCCGCCTTCCGCGCCACCGGCACCGATCAGGGTGTGGGCTTCGTCGATGAACAAAATGATCGGTTTTTCCGCGCTGCGCACCGCGTCGATCACCCCTTTGAGGCGTTGTTCGAACTCGCCTTTGACCCCGGCGCCGGCCTGCAACAGGCCGAGATCGAGCACGCGCAAGCTGACTTCCTGCAAGGACGGCGGCACATCACCGGCAGCGATGCGCAACGCCAGTCCTTCGACCACGGCGGTCTTGCCCACACCCGGCGCGCCAACCAGGATCGGATTGTTCTGCCGACGGCGCAGCAGGATGTCGATGCATTGGCGAATCTCACCGTCGCGACCGACGATGGGATCGATGCGCCCGGCGTGGGCGTCGGCTGTCAGGTCCTGGGTGAACTGGTCCAGCACCGAGTCCTGTTTCGGCGCTGGGTTGCCGGCACTCACCGCACGTTTACCGCCGACGTGCTCGCGAGAACTTTCGGTCCATTCCAGCAGGTTGTTGCGCAAAGCCTCTCGAGGAATCTTCAACAGTGATGAAGCACTGTTGAGCAACAGGCTGCGGCGCTCGTCGCGGTCGATCAAGGCAAGTAGCAGCAACCCTGAGCGAATGCTCTCCAGCCCTAGCACACTGGCCTGTACCACCGCGTCTTCGAGCAACCCGGTGGTGTGCGACGACAATGCCGGGGTGCGCGTGCTGCCGGACTTGAAGAGCTCCAGCGCTTTGTTGATTTCCGCCGTCAAGGCATCGCGCTCCAGGCCGAAGCGCGGTAGCAGATAAGCGAAGTCTCCGCCCTCGATGTCCAGCAACTCCAGCAGCAGGTGTTCGATTTCAACGTAGTGGTGGCCTCGCTGCAGACAGCGTTGCGCGGCCCGCTCCAGGGCGCGGCGGTTGTCCGGGTTGAGGCGTCCGATCAGGCTGGCCAGTTCCATGTTCAGGTGATCTCCAGCTGACGAAGACGGGTTTCGATGCGTTGCACCGCCAGGCTGGTCTGGCGTTGCAGGCCGCCGTTCCAGCTGAGCAGTGGTGGTGCCTGGCGACCGAGTTTGATTGGGCCGGCACCGCGTACCAACAGCACCAGGGTGCAATCCAGGTCCGGGCCAAAATACAGCGCGCTGAGGCTGGCTAGTGCCGGGTGGGACTCGCCATCGGGCAGGAACCGCGCCGCCTGGGCAGAGGTCAGCGGGCCAAGGGTCAGGCGGATGCCGGCATGTTCATCCCAGACCCGGGTGCCGGCCACTGCCGTGCGACCCAGTTGCAGGTTGCGGCCGCCGGGGATCATGCGGCTGCGACTGGCGGGCGGGATCTCGCGCCAGGCACCTGCATAGGCGCTCAGTTCAACCGGCAGTTCGAATTGCTCACGCACGATGGCGGCGAAGCCGGCGAGGGAGCGGCGCCCATCGGCGAACAGCGCGCTGCACGCCAGCACGGCACAGTCAGGTACCGCCTGACGCTCGCGCAAGGCTTTGGGCAGCAGGCCGGTCAATGCCCTGAGTTGCGCCTGAACCGCCGAGGCACCGGGGGCGGTGAACCCCACGGCAATCCGGTGTTTGCGCATCACTTTGTACAGCAGGCTCAGCAGCCGATGCTGAAACAGATCGAGAAATTCAGCGGGCGCGTAATCCTTGGCCCGCGCGCGTTGCTGCAACCATTCCTGATAGGCGTAGGGCAGCGGGCCGTCGGGACCGCCGAGACCAAACACCGGGGTACTGAGGACCGGATGCTGGCCGGGCTCCTGGGTCAGGCTTTCGATTTCGCTGGCGGCAAACAGCGGCGTCAACGGGCCGCGCAAGCGCAGTGCTTCCGCTTGCGGAGCGGTGCCGCTGCCCAGGGATTCGGCTTGCGGATGTTCGCGCTCCAGCAGCAACAGTGCCTGCAACAGTTCGAACCCCTGGGGATCCCGGCGCAGTCGTTGGCTCAGGCTCAGAGGGACAGTGGCATGCCGGCTTGGGGTTGCCATGTCTTCACCTCCCTGTCTGATTGAACCAGCACCGTGCGCACGAAACGGTTGGCGGTGGCATAGAGGGAAAAGAACTGCGCAAGCACCGCTGAAAACAACACCGCGCTGCTACCGACGAAATGCTGTGGGTCGAGTTGCAAGCGCACCTCCAGCCCATTGCGCCAGCCACGCCAGGCGTCTTCGCCGACATGGGCAATGACGCGTTCACAACCGAGGCTGAGCAGGCCTTCGATTTGCCGCCAGGCGCTGGCCTCGTCACGCAGGTTGTGCAGCTGGAGGATTTCCTTGAGTGCATCCAGCGCCTGTGGCCCTTCGACCAGCGACAAATGATTGAGGGTCAGTTGCGAGACCAGCCGCCAGCGCGACTCGCCGTCCAGTCGCGGCACACTTTGCGGGCTGGGCGGGTTGCGCAGGCGTGCCCAGGCCACCGGGCCCGGACGTTCAAAGCCTAACGCTGTGCCGGCCGGCAGGCTTTGCGCCAGGTGCCGATTGGTGCACAGCAGTTCAGCAGTGAGGCTGTAGTCGACGGCCTCGGACAACGGGTCGAATCGGGTGTCCACCAGGCTCACCAGCAGGTCGGTGCCAAGGCGATTGGGGGTCATGCCGCTGACACGTCGGGCATGCCAGTAGCACTGTTTATCGGTGCCGCCATGTTGGCTGCCGTAATAGGCCGGTACTCGCTGAACCCCGCGACTGGAGGTGGCGCGCATCGCCCGGATGCTATGGATCTCGACGCTGTTTTCCCGGTGGCTGTCGGCGACCAGGCGGTATTCGCTGCGGGTCCCGTCCGGGCGCAGCGGCTCTGAGGTCCGCGGGAACAGATTGATCACTGGCGTGCAGCCCAGTGCAAGATCGCTGGCCTGAAGGTGCAGGCGGTTGGTCGGGGCGCGGTCGAAGACGATGTACAGGTACAGCGCCTGACTGTCGCTGGTGGCGCCTGCCAGTGGCAGGTCGAAGAAGTTGAATTTGTCCGCGAAGGCAAAGTACTCGGCGAGCAGGCGCATGCCGGGGTGCACGCCATCCTCGTCCGGCAGCAAACCTTCATCGCCGGCAAAACCGACGATTTTCGGCAGCCCGGCAAGGGCTATCGGCACGCTGCCGACGGGGCCGGCCAGGACCTTCACGGCATGGGCGCCGAGCAGATCGTAGAGGCAGGCGTTGACCACCGGGGACGCACACAGGTGGACGCGCAACTGTTCAATGCCCAGCGTCGACCACTGGCTGTCACCGAGGCAGCGCAAGCCCAGCCGCAACGCCGAACGTGCCTGGGCAACGCCGGTCAGGGCCTGGGCTTCATCGCTGCCCAGCAGCAACGCTTCGGTAATTTCCACCGGCCACAGACGCACGGGTGCACTGGTGCGAAAGTGGATGCTTTCGCCTTTGCTGGTGGTGACGAACAGCGGTGTGTCCCGTGGCAAAGGATAGCCGCCAGCGAGATTGCCTTTGCTCGGGTCCGGCTGGAAGTGCACGATCGCGCAGGACGGCAGCGGGCGCATGGCCAATGGATAGAGTTGTTCGAGCAGGGCATCGCTGAATTCGGCATAGTCGTCATCGAGCCGGCGTTGCAGGCGGGCGGCCAGCAGCGCGAATCCCTCAAGCAGCCGTTCGACGTGGGGGTCGGGGCATTCATCGGGGGACAACTCCAGCCGCCTGGCAACCTTGGGGTAGCGCTCGGCGAAAATGCCGCCGGCATGGCGCAGCCAGGTCAGTTCCCGCTGGTAGTAATCGAGCAGTTGCGGGTCAATCGAGTCGCTCATGACGCACCTCAAGGCCATCGCTTGCCTTCTCGATGACAAATGCCACGGGCCAGTGCTGCTGGCCGCTGCGCAACTCGCCGAGCAGGCGGATGCTCAGTTGCTGCGGATGGTCGGGGACTGGATTGACCTGAACCTCGCCCAGTTTCAGGCGCGGTTCGAAATGGTTGATGGCCTCGCGCACTTCCCGCGTCAACTGCCGTCGGTCATCGCTACGCTGCTGTTGCAGGGCGGTCCAGTCAGCGAGGCCGTAGTCGAGAATGCTCGGTGGCGAAGTCAAGGCATGAGGGCCGCGTCGGGTGTTGAAAAGGCGCAGCAATTCCGTGCGGACAGAGTCGAGCAGGTCCTGGAGGTCGAACACGTGTTGCGTGTCGACCTCGCTTGTGGCCAGTCGCTCGAACAGCGGCGGGAGGAGGGAGCCTGCCATGGCCTATGCGCCCGCTTACTTGACGAGCTTGTTGGCGGCCATGTCCCAGGTCGAGGCGGCCGTGCCTTCCTTGGTGCCGTCGTCTTTCTGCGCGGTCAGCTCCCATTTGATTTTGGTGAAGTTCAGCGACAGGGTTTCCACGGGCTTGCCACCCGTACCGCCGCTGACGCTGACGTTGGACAGCACCACGTTGGTCAGGGTGTAGATGATGAACGGCATCAGTTGCCCACTGCCTTCAGCGGCGTTGCGGCCGATGATGACTTTGGCTTCCGGGATCGGCTTGCCGGCACAGCAGTATTCGTTGAGGGAGGGTGTGGAACTGTCGACGAATTTGGTCAGCGTGAACTCGCCAATGTGCGGCTTGCCGGAGGTCCGTTCCGAGTTGCTGACGTCGTTGGTCACCTGCATGGCCACGTTGTGGCTGTAGGACATGACTTCGATCTTGTCCTTGTAGCCCTCGAGCAGACTGTCGCCTTTGATGTCGCCGCCGAGGTCGAGAATAATTGCATCCATCGCATGAAACTCCTGAAGGTTATCGCGCTAGATAAGCAGGGAACTCCCGTCGGGCCGGCCGACGGGAGCGGGGGCAGGTCAGGCGGCGACCGGTGGTGGCAGGGTGGCCACCAGGCGGATCGAAGCGGTCAGCTCTTCAAGCTGGAAGTGTGGCCGCAGGAATACCGTGGCCTTGTAGGCCCCCGGCTTGCCCGCGACTTCCGTCACATCGACCCGGGCTTCGCGCAACGGGTACTGCGCCTTGATCTCCTGCGGCGCGTTGTCGTTGATCAGCACGTAGTCGGCGATCCAGTTGTTGAGGTAGGTCTGCACGTTGTCGCGGGTCATGAAACTGCCGACCTTGTCGCGCATGATCACCTTCAGGTAATGCGCGAAACGCGAGGCCGCGAGCACGTACGGCAACATCGCCGAAATCCGCGCGTTGGCGTTGGCCTCGTTGGTGTTGTAGAGCTTGGACTTGTTGGTGGTCTGGCCGCCGAAGAACACTGCCACGTCGCTGTTTTTCTTGTGGCACAGGGCGATGAACCCCAGGTCGTTGAGCTCTTTTTCCCGGCGGTCGGTGATGGCCACTTCGGTCGGGCACTTGAGCGACAGGTCGCCGGAGGTGGTGCGGAAGGTGTGGGCCGGCAAGCCCTCGACCGCTCCGCCGCCTTCAGCCCCGCGAATCGCCGCACACCAGCCGTATTTGGCGAAGGCTTCGGTGATGCGCTGGGACAAGGCCCAGGCGGCGTTGCCCCACAGGTATTTGCCGTGGTCGCTGCCGTTGACGTCCTCGACGTAATTGATGCCTTCCACCGGCGAGGTGTCCGGACCGTAAGGCAAACGCAGCAGGAAATGCGGCAGCACCAGCGATACGTAGCGCGAGTCTTCGCTTTCGCGGAAGGAGCGCCATTTGATCAGTTCCTGGCTCTCGAACACTTTCGACAGGTCACGCGGCACGGCCAGTTCGGTGAAGCTGTTCATGTCGAACAACCGGGGGCTGGCGGCGGCAATGAACGGGGCGTGGGCGGCGGCGGCGACGTTCGACAGTTTTTCCAGCAGGCCGATGTCCTGCGGGTGGCGGCCGAAGGTGTAGTCGCCAACAAGCAGGCTGAAGGGGTGACCACCGAAGGTGCCGTATTCCTCTTCGTAGATCTTTTTGAACAGCGCGCTCTGGTCGAACTCGACGGCTTTTTCCAGATCGTTCTGCAACTCTTTCTGGGTGACGTTGAGCAAGCGCAATTTCAACCGGGAACTGGTTTCGGTGTTTTGCACCAATAGGTGCAGGCCACGCCAGGAGGCTTCGATTTTCTGTAGCTCGGGATGGTGCAGCACCTCGTTGAGTTGCGCGCTGATCAACTGGTCGATCTGGCTGATGCGGTCGTTGATCATCGCCACGGTGTCCTTGTCGATGGCCATGCCTTCGTCGAGGACCTGGGTGGCGAACTCCGCGAGCATGTCGCGGGCATAGTCCTGCTGGCTATCGTCATGGGCCATGCGGCCTTCGGCGATGATGCGGTCAAGCAGGGACAGGCTTTGCGTGGTGCTTTCACTGGTGTTGGCGCTGGCTGAAGCGGGCATGGCGACGTCTCCCTAAGTGAATGAGTGATCAGGCTTGCGGTTCGGCCGGTGCTTCGCTGTCGCCTGCGGGGGCGGCGGTATCCGGACGGGCAGACTTGATCTCTTGCAGGCCTTCGGTATTGGCGATGACGTCGCGCAGCAGTTTGTCCAGGTCATCGTTACCGTCGAGCTTGGTCAGCAGGTCGCGCAGGCGCTGACGCGCTTCGAACAGGCGCCGCAGCGGGGTCACTTGTTCGACGACCTTCACCGGGTCGAAGTCGTCGATGTGTTTGAAGTTGAGTTCGATGTTGAGCTTGCTGTCGTCGCCAGTGAGGGTGTTGGTGACCTGCAAGGTGGCGCGGGGGGCAATCGAGGCGAGCACTTCGTTGAAGTTGTCGCGGTCGATCTCGGTGAAGCGTCGTTCATTGAGCTTGGGAAGCGGCTCGAGCGGCTTGCCGGAAAGGTCGGCCAGAATGCCGACGACCAGCGGCAATTCTTTTTTCTCGATGGCGTTGCCGATTTCGACGTCGTAGGTGATTTGCACCCGGGGTGGGCGGACCCTGTCGAGCTTGTGCTGAGTACTTTCTGCCATGTTGGCTGACTCCGATGCATGAGCGGGCGCAATGCATCGGGAGGCCCGCTCATCGCTTTCCCTTGCTGGACCGTAGGTTAGAAAGGGTGGCAGATGGACCTGTCGTTCCTTTGACAAACCTTGCACATTCGGCATGGGGGGCCGAACTATCCAAGACGCTAGAACAGGTCTATAAAAATGCAAGCGAAAACAATTTTGGACCGACCCGAGAAAAGGAAAATTCATTTTGTGCGCACGTTTTTTTGCATTCGCCCTGTTCCTGACCCTCGCCGGGTGCTCGTTTTTCGGGCCTCGGGTGGACCTCGATAACCTGACCCTGGACGTCGCGCCGAAGGCCAACGACGACACGCCGATTGCCGTGGATTTCATCGCCGTCAATGATCCGGATCTGCTCAAGCAGTTGTCGGGCATCACGGCGCGGCAGTGGTTCGCCGAGCGCGATCAATACCAGCGCGACTACCGGCAACTGATGACGGTTTGGGGGCTGGAACTGGTGCCCGGCCAGTTCATCGACAAACAACCCTTCCCGCTGGGGGGCAAGCGGGCAACTGGACTTTTGGTCTTCGCCAGCTATAACACTCCCGGAGCACACCGGTTACGGCTCGATGACCAGAGCGATGCCCGGCTCAAGTTCGACAGTCGCGAGATGACGCTGGTCAGCAATACTCCGCAGTGAACACATTGCCCGGCCGCTGGTTTGCGCGGCGACGTAGACGTCGAAGGGAGTCGTATGAGCCTGTTACCTGACGCGGTTTGCTGGCACGAAGGCATGCAATTGCTGCCCCAGCATTTTCAGTTGCAAGGGCTGCGAGCCGAGGCGTTGGTGGCGCATTTTGCCCAGGCCTGCAATCCATGGTTCTGGGGCGTGAGCCGGGTCGAGTTTGACCCCGGCGCATTGAGTGCCGGGCTGGTGCGGTTGCTCGATCTGCAAGCGACGCTGCCGGACGGTTTGCCAATCAATCTGCAAGTGGGCGCCGGGCCAGCGCTGGAGCTCGATGTCAGCGAAGCGGTCAACGCTTCGGAAAACGCCACGGTCACTGTGTACCTGGCCGTCAGCCCATTATGGCGTGCCGGTCAATTGCTGCCGCTCAAGGGACGGCTGCAATCGGTGATCGGCGATGCGCTGCCGGATTTGACCAGCGGTGAGTACCCCGAGTCGATCACGGTGTGGCGTCCGAATCCGCGGTTGTGCACGCAACTGAACAAGGCCGACTCCATCTGTTTGCCACTGCTGAAAATCCGCAAGGAGGGCGGTGGTTTCCTTTCGCTGCCCTACACACCGCCCACGCCTTGCCTGCTGCCCGAGTCGGTGTTGGGTCGCCGGGTGGCCGGGCTGTGTGCCAGGACGCGGGAGAAATGCATGTTCCTGGCCGGCCGCCTGCGCCAGGCGCAACAGGCCGGCAATCAAGACGATGCGCTGGAAATCCGTCGACAACTGACGGCGCTCTGGGCGCGTCTGCCGGAGGTCGAGGGTACGCTGAACAGCCGATTGGCCACCCCGCAAGCAGTGCACGGTTTGTTGCTGGGGCTGGCCGGTGCCTGGTCCGCGCTGGACCCTTTGGCCGGGGTTCCACCGTTCGCCCCACTGGATTTTCTGGAGCTGCAGCGCGGCTATGAACCGGTCCTGGACTGGCTCGAAAGAACCCTTGAATTGATCCGCGCCGGCTATCGCAGCCTGCCATTCGAACGCAGCGAACAGAGCTTTTCTATTCAACTGCCGGACGATCAGCCGAGCCAGCGTCTGGTCATTGGTTTGCGCATGCCCAGCGGCAGCAGCGAACAGGCTGCCGGCGATTGGCTGAGCGGCGCGATCATCGCCTCGGCGCCGCATGTTCCCTTGCTCAGTCGCCAGCGCATGAGCGGTTTGCCCCATCAGGTGATGAGCCGTAACGAGCAGGTGGCCTACAGCGTCGGCGACGACACGCGGTTGTTTGTGGTGACGGCCGAGGGTCAATGGTTCGACGGGCAATTGCCGTTGCTGATTGTCGCGCCGGCCGCCAAGCCGGCGAGCAGCCCATGGCAAGTGGTGTTGTTTGTGGCACAGGCCGGTGAAAGTGCCTGATCAGGGAAGGGGCGTCGTATGTTCGAGGGGCATGCCGGGGCGGGTACACGGGGCTTGCGCGAAGCACCGTTGAGCAGCGCATTTCGCGAAGCCTGGTTGCAATGGTCCGAGCAATGGAATCAGTTGCCCAGGGACAGCGACGACGATGCGCTGGTGGAGGCGGTGGTCGATCTGTCGACGCAAATTTCCCAGCGTTTGTGGCGCACGGCTTTCGCCCGGGTTGGCGAGGCAGCGACCGATCAGGTCAAGGCACTGGTCTATGCCTTTGTCGCATTGATCGATGAAACGCTGTTGTTCACGCCGTGGCCGGGCCAGACCGCCTGGCAAGAAAAACCGCTGGAGTCGCGGATGTACGCCAGCCGTCAGGCCGGTGAAAAACTGCCAACGGCGATCAAGACGTTGCTGGACGAGCAGATTCCCGCCACCCGCGACCTGGCCAATGTCTATTTGCAATGCCTGGTGTTGGGGTTTGAAGGACGGCTGCGCGGCGAGCAGAGTCAGGTCCAGCATGAAAAATTGCGCCTGGCGCTGTTCACGTTTGCCTGGCAGCACGACGCGGAGTATGCCGATGTCAGCGCCCGGCTCGCGCAGCCTTCGGCAGTGCCCGCAGTGCAGTTGCCGGTGCGGCAGTCGTTACCGGATGGTTTTCGCCTTGGCCTGGTCATTCTCGCCATGGTCATGATTCTGACCGGGCTGGGGCAGTTCTTCTGGCGTGACATTCGCCAGGAGCTCGACCCGGTGTTGCAGAGTACCGACCCGGTTGCCACCTCGGAGCAAGACGCATGAGCACGCTGGGGATCGTGGGGCTGGTCATCGTCCTGTTGGTGGTGCTGGCGGTCATCGCGGTGGCGGTATGGTGGTTACGCACCCAGAGCGGGGCGGCGATCCGCAGTTTTTATAACGCGGTACGTCATATGGAACAGGAGCAGGGCGCTCAGGACCGTTACCAGATTCCATGGTTACTGATGCTCGGCGACGAAACCCAGGGCACCCAGTTGTGCAGCCAGTGGCGCTTGCAACCGACGGATAAACCGGCCTGGTTCGGGCGCTGGTGGTCGGACCCCGAAGGCGCGGTGCTGGTGGTGCCACAGGCTCTGTTTTTGCCCGATGAAGGCATGAGTCTTCAGCGCGGCGGCTGGTGGCGCTTGTTGGGATTGATCCTGCGCCTGCGCAGCAAACGGCCACTGGACGGGGTGATCTGGACCGTGCCGGTCAGCCGCCTGGGCAATGCCGAGCAGGCCGCGAACCTCGGTCTGGCGGCGCGCCGGCGCTTCATCGAACTGTTGCAGCGGTTTGGCCTGAGCCTGCCGGTGTACGTGGTGATTACCGGCATGGAAGAGCTGCCGGGTTTTCAGGAGCTGATTTCGGTGCTCCCCGTCGAAGCCCGCGAACGCACATTGGGCTGGTCTTCACCCTTTGGCCCCGAGGCGGCCTGGCAGGCGCAATGGAGTGATCAGGCGCTGGACCAGGTGAATCGGGCCCTGTCGGAATCGATCATTGAAATCGGTGCGTTGTCCGGCCATCTCAAGGGCGAACTGTTTGGGTTGCCGGAACAATTCGAGGCCTTGAGGCACCACCTGCAAACCGTGCTCGAACCGGTATTTCAGGGCAATGCCCAAGGCGAGGCGCCACGTTTTCGTGGGGTGTACTTCACCGCCAACCAGCCTTCGCAAGACGCTGCCGATGGGTTCTCGGCCTATGACAACGGGTTGCAGCAGAGTGCGTTTGCCCGGCAATTGTGGCAAAGCCGGGTGGTTGCCGAGCGCGGTCTGGCTCAGGTGGTGCCCCGCTTGCTGCGCCTGCGTCAGCGTTGGCAGCGACTGACCGGTGTGTTGGCCCTGGCGGTCGGTGTGGTGTGGGCCGCCAGCATGCTCTGGGTCTGGCAGGACTCGGTCAAGGATGCTCATGAACTGTCGCGCCTGCTGCAAGGCGCACAGAAGAATTACGTTGCAGTCACCGATGAGTCCCATCGGCTGGAGTCGACCCGGCGCAACGTCCAGGGGTTCTGGCGGGTCCTGGAAAAGGCTCCACGCTGGAGCTTCACCTCGGTGGTGTTTCCCACCTCCTGGTTCTCGTCGCTGGACAGGCAACTGGAGGATCAACTGCGCTTGACTGCCCAGAGCCATATGCTGGAACCGCTACATGACTTGCTGAAGGCGCAACTGGTGCAACTCAAGGCCATTCGCAATACCGAGCGACGTGGCAACGTCGAAAGCGAAGACCCGGCCCAATGGCAAAATTACGTCAAGGCCAAGGACCTGGTGGAGCGCGCGGTACGTCTTGAACAACAGAATCAATGGTTCAATCAAGCGCTGAACAACCCCAAGGCGCCGCTCGAAGATCTGGCGTTGCTGAGCAATAACGCGCTGTCCCTGAACCTCAATGCCGGCACGTTGCACCGTGCAGGTTTTTACAACCGGGTGTTGCTCGATGCCAATGGCGGTGAATTGAAGCCCCTGGACCTGGCCATGGAGCGTGCGGTCATTGAGGAGAATTTTTCCGGGCTCATGGAACGTTGGCTTGACCAGTACTTTCTGGCCGACAACTTCGTCCGTCAGGCCGGTTATCTCAAGCTGCATCTTGAACGGCTGGAGGCCGGCAGCGGCAATTCCCTGGCGGAGCTCGAAGACTTGCGCGCACTGATCGACGACCTGCAAGCGCTGATCGGCCTGACCAACTCGGCCTGGAGTCGCGGCAAGGGTCAGGACCTGGTGCCGGGTTATCGCGAGATGATGGACAAGGTGCGCCAGAGCAGCCTGCTCGGCCCGCAGGTCGAGCAACAGCTGGACCAGCAAGCCTCCAGGTTGCAGCAAAGCTTTCGTGATCAGTGGATCGCCCAGGCAGGGGCGCGGGGCAACTTGCTGGTTCAGCAAGGCAGCGGGCAACTGAGCTTGCAAGTGCACGTCAACCAGTTGAACAACGCGGTACAGGCCCTGTTCAAACGGGATTTCGTGGCCATCGCCTTGCGCGCGGATCAGGCTGCCGCTGCCGTTCAGGGGCAGAACGTCGATGGTGACGATCTCGGTACGGCGCTGAATTATTTTGCCAGCTACAAGAGTTATGCCGCCGAAGAACTGCCACGCATTCCCCCGGCGTATCGCGATGCGGTGCTTCAGGCGGCAGAGGGGGCGGCGGCCAAGGCCATGTGGTTGAGTCTCAAGGACCAGAATGACCGACCCCGTGGCGACGATGTCTTCAACGTGCTGGCGCCACAGGCCGTGGCCTTGCAAAAAGCCTTCGCCGAGGTCCATCGCAACGATCTGGCCATGCGTGTGCAAAACGCGCTGAACCGTCGCGCCATGGCCCAGGTGGTCAGCGGTCTGGAGGAGATTACCGCGCAGCCGTTGTTCAGCGGGCGCAGTGAGATCAGTCAGTGGGACGGCTCGAAAAACCTCGGCCTGCAACTGTATGGCGCCCTTGATGTGCAGGATTTGAAGCTGAGCCTCAAGCAGCAATTCAACACCATGCTCGCCATCACCGAACGGCGCACCTCGGCGCTGGAGTGGTTGAAGACCCAGCAACAGAATCTCTCGGCGCTGGATTACGAGCGCGTCATGCAATTCAGCGCGCTCAACGATGAACTGCTCAAGTACAAGGACCAGAACCCCGCCAGTTCGCCGGCCCAGATCGAGCAGTTGGTGAGCCGCGACTTCATTGAAATGGACGCCACGTCCTGCGGCCAGATTTTGCAGACAGCCAGCTTGCCCGGCGGGCGCGGGACCTTGGCCCTGCGAGCCCTGGATCTGCAACAGAGTGCGATGCAACGCTGTCAGTTCTTGCAACAGCAACAAGCCGCGGCGGCCTGGAACGACCTGGCCAACTATTTCAATCAATACCTGGCCGAGCGCTTCCCGTTCGCCAATGGCGTGCAGGCCACCGACGCCGACCCGGCCCGGGTTCAGCACTTCCTCGACTTGATCGACAAACGACTGCCCGTGGCGCAGGCCGGGTTGCAACTGAGCCAGACGCCGGAGCGTCTGGCTGCCGAGGATTTCCTCAACCGCTTGAAGCTGGCCAGCACCTGGCTGGGTCCGCTGTTCGTACGGGACAAGAGTGGCATCCTCGGCGTTGAAATGGACGTGCGCTGGCGCACCGATCGCGAGGAGGAGCGTGGTGCCGACCAAGTGATTGCCTGGGGCTTGAATGCCGGTAATCAACAAATCAGTTACCCCGGCGAGCCGCAGCCGAACTTGCGCTGGATGGTCGGCCAACCCGTCCGGCTGACCTTGCGCTGGGCCAGGAACGGCTCGCAACGCCCGGCCAATGATCCGATGCAGCCCAACCTGATGGTGCGTGATTTCGAAGCCGGTTGGGAGTACGGCGGCCCGTGGTCGTTGCTGCGCTTGATCCGTTCGCACCAGTCGGTGCAACGCCAGCCGAACATGGACTTCACCGATTTTCCGCTGACATTGCGCCTGCCGGTCACCGCACAGGCCAGCACTGCGGAGCAGACGCTGATGTTTGTGCGTGTGTCGTTGATGAGCCAGGGCTCGAAATTGCCGTTGTCCATTCCACCACTGCCCACCCGGGCCCCGCGTTCACCGTTCATGCAAACCAGGGCGACCGCGTCTGCGACGGTCATGACTCAGGAGGAGGGCTTGTGAACTTGACTTCACCACCGTTGCCGGAGCTGATTGCCCGACTGCTCGAACCGATCAGCGAACAGGCACCTTGCGGCGAGGATTTGCGTTACGAGCGTGAGTTCGACCAGGCCCGTGAACTGCGCCGGGAGGACGACACCAGCCTGCCAACGGGGGTCTGGCAGTCGTCGATCAAGCGGGCGCAATGGCCCGAGCTGGAAAAGCTGACCACCACGTTGCTGCTCGAGCGCAGCAAGGATTTGATGGTGTGCGCCTGGCTCGGTGAGGCCTGGTTGCATCAGGACGGCCTGGACGGGTTGCCGGGCAGCCTCGCACTGGTCGCGGGCCTATGCGAGCGCTACCCCGAGCAGCTTCATCCTCGGGCCGAAGACGGTGACCAGTCATGGCGGGTCATTCCCCTGGAATGGCTGGCGCGGCGCTACAGCGAAGTGTTGCTGACGCGGGTGCCGTTGCTCGATCCGCGTCACGGTGAATTCGAAGGTTATTGTCTGGAAGCGTGGCGGCGATTACAGCTGCAACAGGTACTGGTCAATGACAGCAAAGCGGCAAAAACAGCGGCGGAAGCTGCGCGCGGCGAACACAAAAAACTCACCGAGCTGATCCGGTCCACGCCTCTGTCCCACTGGCTACGCCGCCAGGACAACCTGCTGGCCGGCCTGCAACATCTGCAACGGCTGGAAGCCTGGAGTGATGCTTACCTCGGCGCCCAGGCACCGGGCTTCAGGGGCTTGCAGGATGTGATCGAAGCGTTATTGACACTGGTCCAGGAGTTCATCGCCATGCAGCCACGACCGTTGACCGAGGTGCCGGTCGAGCCGCCATCCCTGGCGGCGTCAGGATCGGCTGAGCTGGCGCCGATGCCATCCACACCTCAGGTGTTTCGCGAGCCGGCGAGTCGCGACGAGGCCTATCGACAATTACTGTTGATTGCCGAGTACCTGGCACGTACCGAACCCCACAGCCCCGTCCCTTATTTGATTCGCAGGGGGGTGGAGTGGGGCAACAAACCGCTGAGTGAACTGTTGGGTGAGCTGATCTCGGCCGATGCCGAATCCCGTCGTCTCTGGACGCTGTTGGGTGTCCTTTAATCGGTGACCGAGTACGGTGTGATCGGCATGGGCAAGGCAATCGGTGTCAACACCGGTTGGCCGGAGAAAAACGCCACGAGGTTCTTGCCCACCAGTTCGACGGTGCCTTGGGTGGCTTCCGGGGACAGCCCGGCGACATGGGGCGTGAGGATCACGTTGCTCAGGGTCTTGAGCACATCCGGCACCTTCGGTTCGGCGTCGAACACATCCAGCGCGGCGCCGGCGATCCGGCGTTGCTCCAGGGCTGCGATCAGATCAGCGGTGGCAATCACGCTGGCCCGGGCGATGTTGACAATAAACCCCTGGGGGCCCAACGCGTCGAGTACCTGGCGATTGATCAGGTGCCTGGTGCCCTGGCCGCCGGGCGTGGCGACGATCAGGAAGTCAGAGGCGCGCGCCAGTTCGGTCGGCGTCGAGCAGAACGTGTAGGGCACATCGCTGCGATGCTGACGATTGTGGTAACTCACCGCCATGTCGAAGCCATTGGACGCGCGTTTGGCGATGGCCATGCCGACGGCGCCGAGGCCGAGAATACCCAGGCGTTTGCCGGCCAGGGAAGGGCGCATGATTTTTGGCCACTCGCCCCGGCGTACAGCTGCGTCGCAACGGGGAATATCACGCACCAGTGCGAGCAACATCGCCATGGCATGGTCGGCCACCGAGGACGCATTCACACCCGCACCGTTGGTGACGGTGATGCCGCGATCAGCGGCGGCCTGCAGGTCGACGTGTTCATAGCCGGCGCCGATCACGCAGATGATCTTGAGGTTGGGCAGCGCGGCGATTTCGTCGGCATACAGCCCCAATGGGCCCCGGGTGAGGACGGCGTCGATCTGCCCGGCATGGCGGGCGATGGCTTCGGCGCGCTCGGCGGGCGTCGGGGCCAGGATCAGGTGAAAACCCTGATGTTCGAGAATAGGCAGGTAATCATTGATGGTTTCAACCAGTACCAGAACGGTTACAGGCATGCTTGGCTCCCTGTGGGCATCGAAAAATCGGCTCGAACGTCACTTGAGATTGCTGATTTCAGGGTGGCTTGGCAACCACCAGCGATCGCAGTGCAGGAACTGGCGAAGCCTGCGATCTTTTTATTGCGCTGGGGGGCGGTCGCTTTACTTCGACGGCGTGAGGACGGCCCGGGCAGCCTCGAGAATTTCGTCAGACAGCGGATCGCCGCGGGTGGCCCGGGACAGCATCAGCGCACCGAACATCAGCGAATACTGTACCAGCGCCTGCTGCCGTTTGCCGGCTTCGTCCTCTGAGTCCAGCAGCGAACCGAGGGAATCGAGCAGGTTGTTCAGGCCCTGCAGATAGGTTTGGCGCAATCCGCTCTCGGCGGCCTCGTGGCACATGTCCCCGGCAAAGGCCACCACCGGACAGCTATCGCCCGGATTGTCCCGGCTTTCGCTGGACAAGTAGGTTTTGACCACGGCGCGGCGGGAGGCGTCCTTGCTGTCCTGTTCGGTCACCCGCGCTTGCCAGCGTTGCGCGGCCTGCTCGAAAGCCCGGCCGCTAGCCTCTTGCGCCAGGGCTTCCCTGGATTTGAAATGCCCGTAGAAACCGCCGTGGGTCAGGCCCGCGGCGGCCATCACGTCGACAACGCTGATCCCGTGCAAGCCGCGTTCGCGAAACAGCCGGGTGGCGGCTTCGACTATGGTTTCGCGGTTGAGGTCGGCTTGTTTGCGGGAAACTCGGGGCATGGGTCATTCTCGGTTTGCAGGTTGAATATCAGAGGGCGTATTGGGCAATCCCGTTGCCGAACGACCAGTTCTCTTTTTTCACTTCCACCAGATTAATGAAAACGTCCTCCTGGCGCACGGCAAGCTCTGCGTTAAGGCTCTCGGCGATGGTTTTGTAGAGGAGTTTTTTCTGCTCGACGGTCCTGCCTTCGCTCATGGTGATCTGGATTACCACCAACTGGTCCGTGCGGTTGATGCCCAGATAACCGGGGTCAAAGATGAAATGCTGCGCATCGTGTTCGGCGAGTATCTGGAAATTATCGTTCTGCGGCACACCGATGGTGCTGTGCATGGCGGCGTAGATCAGTTGGCCGATGCGTTTGGCGTGGGTGGGGTCCTGATGTTTTTTGATGTCGACGCGAACCAGTGGCATGGGAAGACTCCAGAAGGAATGCAGGTCAGTTAAAAATACATGACGCCCGACCTTTATCAAGTGCGGACTGCGCTTTGGCGATGAAGCGCAGGTGCACCGCAGATCCTTGTGGGAGCGAGCCTGCTCGCGATGGCTGCGGCACATGCAACATATTCTCCGACTGATACTCCGCTATCGTCGGAACGCCGCCCGGAGCAAGCTCGCTCCCACAGGGGTATTTTTCGACTATCTGGTACCACCGTTCCTCACCTAAGTCTTTGCTTCTGCTCACTAATCCCCCAGAATGCCGCCCCTGTTTCGGCCGGGCGCTGCCTGTCGGGTATTCCGACGCGTCCTGGCCGGGTGGCAAGTGACCGGAATGTGGAGATCCCACCGGATGAATGATCAGGCCAATAGCGTTAACGAACGCTATGTAGAAGCGACACCCGCGACGCTTTCGAGCTGGAATCGCCAAGACACCACCTGGATGCTGGGCCTGTTTGGTACGGCGATTGGTGCGGGAACCCTGTTTTTGCCGATCAACGCAGGCCTGGGCGGTTTCTGGCCGCTGCTGATCCTGGCGTTGCTGGCGTTTCCGATGACGTTCTACGCACACCGCGGGCTGACCCGCTTCGTGCTGTCCGGTCGCGAAGGCGCCGACATCACTGAAGTGGTGGAAGAGCATTTCGGCATCAAGGCCGGCGCGCTGATCACCTTGCTGTACTTCTTCGCGATTTTCCCGATCCTGCTGATCTACAGCGTGGCCCTGACCAACACGGTCGGCAGCTTCATGGAACATCAACTGCACATCACGCCGCCACCGCGCGCCGTGCTGTCGCTGGTGCTGATCCTCGGTCTGCTGGCGGTGGTGCGTTGTGGTGAGCAATTGATCGTCAAGGCCATGAGCCTGATGGTCTACCCGTTCATCGTCGCGCTGCTGTTCCTGGCGGTTTACCTGGTTCCCCACTGGAGCGGCGGCATCCTCACCACCGCGAGCAGCGTGCCGGCACCATCGGCGCTGTTGCATACCCTGTGGCTGGCGATTCCGGTGATGGTGTTCTCGTTCAACCACTCGCCGATCATCTCGGCGTTCGCCGTGGACCAGAAGCGTCGCTACGGTGAGCACGCCGAGGAGCGCAGCTCGCAGATCCTGTCCCGCGCCCACCTGCTGATGGTGGTCATGGTGCTGTTCTTCGTCTTCAGTTGCGTGCTGACCCTGTCGCCAGCGCAACTGGCTGAAGCCAAGGCGCAGAACCTGTCGATCCTGTCGTACCTGGCTAACCACTTCAGCAATCCGACCATCGCCTTCGCGGCGCCGTTGATTGCCTTCGTGGCCATTTCCAAGTCGTTCCTGGGGCACTACATCGGCGCCAGCGAAGGCCTCAAGGGCCTGATCGTCAAGAGCGGCAAGCGTCCGTCCGCCAAGGCCCTGGACCGCATGACCGCTGCCTTCATGCTGGTGGTGTGCTGGATCGTCGCCACGCTGAACCCGAGCATCCTCGGCATGATCGAAACCCTCGGTGGCCCGGTGATCGCGGCGATCCTGTTCCTGATGCCGATGTACGCCATCCGCAAGGTACCGGCGATGGCACGCTATCGCGGTCAGGCGTCCAACGTCTTCGTGACGGCGGTGGGCCTGGTGGCGATCACGGCGTTGATCTACTCGCTGACCGCGTGATCGAGCGGCCTGCTCGCGCAGTGCCGGATTGACAGCTACAGTGGCCGCTGCACGTGATACGTGCAGCGGTTTTTTTTCGCCTGGAGACACTGGATTGTCGAGCGCCTCACCGTCAAACCCCGTTGAACAACCCAATCGCTGGCAGGACCTGCTGGCGGGTTTGTCGATTGCCGGCCTGTTGCTGCCCGAAGCGGTCGCCTATTCAAGCATCGCCGCACTGGCGCCCCAGGCCGGGGTGATCGCCTTGTTCGCCGGGTTGTTGTGTTATGGCTTGTTCGGCACCAGCCGCTTTGCGATTGTCTCGGCCACTTCATCCTCCGCCGCCGTGCTGGCCGCCGCGACCGCCACCCTGGCCAATGGCGACCCTGAGCTTCGCTCGACCCTGGCCATCGGCCTGGTGTTGGTGACCGGGGCGTTTTTCTTGCTGGCCGGGCTGTTCAAGCTCGGCAGCGTGACCTCGTTCATCGCCAAACCGGTGCTGCGCGGCTTTGCCTTTGGCCTGGCGCTGACCATCATCCTCAAGCAGGTCGCCAGTGTGGTCGGCGTGCATTTGACCGATGCCAACCTGGTGGGCTTCCTGCCGCAATTGTTGGAACAACTGCCGCAATGGAACTGGGCTGCAGCGGCGGTCGGCACCGTGGCATTGGCCTTGTTATGGCTGTTTGCGCAGTTTCGGCGCTTGCCGGCTGGTTTGTTGGTGGTGGTGATCGGCATTGCGGCGGGGCAGTGGCTGGACCTGCCAGCCCATGGCGTGAAACTGATCGGCGTAATCGACCTGAACCTGGAGGTGCCGAAGTTGCCGGTACTGCCGTTTGCCGACTGGCTGCGTCTGGGGGAATTGGCGTTCGCCATGGTGATGATTCTGTATGCGGAGTCCTACGGCTCGATCAGTTCTTATGCGCTAAAACATGGTGACCGCGTCACCTCGAACCGCGACCTGCTGGCGCTGGGGGCTTCCAACCTGTTGTCCGGCCTGTTCCACGGCATGCCGGCGGGAGCGGGGTATTCGGCCACGTCGGCCAATGAGGCGGCGGGTGCCACTTCGCGCCTGGCCGGTATCGTGGCGGCGCTGGTGGTGCTGGCCATTGTCCTGACGGTACTGCCTTACATCGCCCTGACCCCGGAACCGATCCTCGCCGCCATCGTCATCCATGCTTTGGGGCGCGGCTTGAGCCTGCAGCCGCTGGGACGCTATTTCATCTGGCGCCGAGACCGCTTGCTGGTCGTCTGCGCCGTGGGTGCGGTGTTGGTGCTGGGGGTGCTGGACGGCTTGCTGGTGGCGGTGGCGATCAGTGTGTTGTTGATGCTCAAGCAGATGTCGGCGGCGGATATCCAGATTCTGGGGCGCATCGATGGCGGTCACGACTTTGTCGACCTGCAACGCCATCCAACGGCGCAAGCAGTGCCTGGCGTGTTGATTGTGCGACCGGATGAAGCGTTGTTCTTTGCCAACGTCGAGCGGATTCTTGGCGGTGCCTTGCATCTGATCCGGCATTCGCAAGCGCTGGTTCATACGGTGATTCTCAGTCTTGAGGAATCCCCCGATCTGGATGGCACCAGCATCGAGGCGTTGCAGGAGTTTTTTGTGCGGGTGCATCAGGAAGGCAAACGGCTGATTCTGGCGCGTCTCAAGGACGACGCACAAACGGCGTTGGCGATGTTGCCGCAGGTGGAGGTTAGCGGGGTGGTGCTGAGTGGGTTGAGTGTGGATGGTGCGGTGCAGCAGGCGCTAGCTGGTCTGTGAGCCAAGAGTGATTGTCTGTGGCGAGGGAGCTTGCTCCCGCTGGGTCGCGCAGCGACCCCAATTCCGGCAATGCAGTCCATCAGTAGGAATGCAGTAACCGATTTTAGGGCTGCTGTGCAGCCCAGCGGGAGCAAGCTCCCTCGCCACAGGAACCGCGTTTGACCATTACAGGCATAAAAAAACGCCGCTCATCTCACGATGGGCGGCGTTTTTCATTGCGTTGCTACGTTAGGCTTGAACGACCGGGATGTTGGCGTTCGCAGCAGCTTCACGGAACTCGGCGATCTGGTCGAAGGACAGGTAGCGGTAGACATCGGCCGCCATGCTGTCGATCTTGCCAGCGTATTCCATGTACTCCTCGACGGTCGGCAGGCGACCCAGGATGGAAGCCACGGACGCAAGCTCAGCCGAAGCCAGGTAGACGTTCGCGCCGTCACCCAGACGGTTCGGGAAGTTACGGGTCGAAGTCGACACGACAGTCGAGTTCGGCTCTACACGTGCCTGGTTACCCATGCACAGCGAGCAGCCTGGCATTTCCATGCGAGCGCCGGCCTTGCCGTAGATGCCGTAGTAGCCTTCTTCGGTCAGCTGGTGAGCGTCCATCTTGGTCGGCGGCGACAGCCACAGACGGGTTGGCAGCTGACCCTTGACCTGTTCCAGCAGTTTACCGGCAGCGCGGAAGTGACCGATGTTGGTCATGCACGAACCGATGAACACTTCGTCGATCTTCTCGCCAGCAACGCTGGAGAGCAGGCGAGCGTCGTCCGGGTCGTTCGGCGCGCAGAGCACAGGCTCTTTGATGTCGGCCAGGTCGATCTCGATGATTTCAGCGTATTCAGCGTCTTTGTCCGCTTCCAGCAGCTCAGGGTTGGCCAGCCAGGCTTCCATTGCTTGAGCGCGACGTTCCAGAGTCCGTGCATCGCCGTAGCCTTCGCCGATCATCCAGCGCAGCAGGGTGATGTTGGACTGCAGGTATTCGGCAATCGACTCTTTGGACAGCTGGATGGTGCAACCGGCAGCCGAACGTTCAGCCGAGGCGTCAGACAGTTCGAACGCTTGCTCTACGGTCAGTTTAGGCAGACCTTCGATCTCCAGGATGCGACCGGAGAAGGCGTTCTTCTTGCCTTTCTTCTCTACGGTCAGCAGGCCAGCCTGGATCGCGTAGTAAGGAATGGCGTGAACCAGGTCACGCAGGGTGACGCCTGGCTGCAGTTCACCTTTGAAGCGAACCAGGATCGACTCAGGCATGTCCAGCGGCATGACGCCAGTGGCTGCGGCGAACGCAACCAGACCGGAACCGGCCGGGAACGAGATGCCGATCGGGAAACGGGTGTGGGAGTCACCACCGGTACCGACGGTGTCTGGCAGCAGCATGCGGTTCAGCCACGAGTGGATGATGCCGTCGCCCGGACGCAGGGAAACGCCGCCGCGGGTCATGATGAAGTCAGGCAGGGTGTGGTGGGTGGTCACGTCGATCGGCTTAGGGTAGGCCGCGGTGTGGCAGAAGGACTGCATCACCAGATCGGTCGAGAAGCCCAGGCACGCCAGGTCTTTCAGTTCGTCACGGGTCATAGGACCGGTGGTGTCCTGGGAACCGACGGTGGTCATCTTCGGTTCGCAGTAGGTGCCTGGACGAACGCCGGTCACGCCGCAAGCCTTGCCGACCATTTTCTGCGCCAGGGTGAAACCCTTGGTGCTTTCAGCCGGAGCTTCAGGCTTCTTGAACAGCGTCGAAGGTGGCAGACCCAACTCGGTGCGAGCCTTCTCGGTCAGGCCACGGCCGATGATCAGCGGAATACGGCCGCCAGCACGAACTTCGTCCAACAGGACCGGGGTCTTCATTTCGAAGGTGGTCAGGACTTCGTCGGTGCCGTGCTTGCAGACTTTGCCAGCATGCGGGTACAGGTCGATCACGTCGCCCATGTGCATGTTGGAAACGTCGAATTCGATTGGCAGTGCGCCGGCATCTTCCATGGTGTTGTAGAAGATCGGAGCGATCTTGCTGCCGAAGCAGAAACCGCCGGCGCGCTTGTTCGGCACGTAAGGAACGTCGTCGCCGAAGAACCACAGTACGGAGTTGGTTGCCGATTTACGCGAAGAGCCGGTACCGACCACGTCACCGACGTAGGCGATAGGGAAACCGGCGTTGCGCATTTCTTCGATCTGCTTCATCGGACCGGTGACGCCTTGTGCGTCAGGCACGATGCCGTCGCGAGCCATTTTCAGCATGGCCAGGGCGTGCAGCGGGATGTCTGGACGGGACCAGGCATCAGGCGCAGGGGACAGGTCGTCGGTGTTGGTTTCGCCGGTGACCTTGAACACGCGCAGGCTGATCTTGTCGGCCAGGGTCGGGCGCTTCACGAACCACTCGCCGTCAGCCCAGGATTGCAGCACGCCTTGGGCGTGAACGTTACCGTTCTTGGCTTTTTCAGCGACGTCGTGGAAGGCGTCGAACATCAGCAGGGTGTGCTTGAGTTCTGCGGCCGCTACTGGCGCCAGTTCGGCGTCGTCCAGCAGATTAACCAGAGTCACGATGTTGTAGCCGCCCTGCATGGTGCCGAGCAGTTCAACAGCGCGCTTCTTGTCGATCAGGGGGGATTTGGCTTCGCCTTTGGCGATAGCGGACAGGAAGCCGGCCTTTACATAGGCTGCTTCGTCCACTCCAGGCGGAACGCGATTGGTGATCAGGTCAACGAGGAATGCTTCTTCGCCAGCCGGGGGATTTTTCAGCAGCTCGACCAGGCCTGCAGTTTGTTCGGCGTTTAGCGGCTGGGGAACGATACCCAGTGCTGCGCGCTCTTCGATATGTTTGCGGTAGGCTTCAAGCACAGTTATTACCCTCATCAGTGGTCCCAAATGGGTGTCCGGGACGCTCATCCCGAAATTGCCGTACTCATGCGCTGCATGGCGTTGTGAGCCACTTAGCCAGAATTACCGACAATTCCTTACAGAAGCTGCTTTCAAAGTTTTACGCCTGCAGAACGGGAGCTGATGAGGGTTGGCGTTGGGCTTTTCCCCGCTGGAAAAACCCCTCGCCAACACCGCTCTGAAGGAACGACTGTGCTCGTGACGCTTTGAAAACAGCTTCTAACGGACATTGGCGCCTAAAAAGGCAGGCTGATTCTACGGCAAAAAAAAATTAAAGGTAAGTCAGTGTTTATTGGACTTTGGTGGTGGCGCTCACCAGAGCCCGATTCTCCATAGGCCCTGAACTTTGAGGGGTGATCAATGGCCGACAAAGGGCTAACATGCCGGCCTGTTCTGCTTTTTCGCGTTTTGCCTATCTATGCCCAATCAGACCATCAAGACACCCTGCGTCGGCCTCTGCTCCACTGTTTACGGTGATCTGGTGTGCCGTGGCTGCAAGCGTTTCCACCACGAAGTGATCCACTGGAACGGTTACAACGAGGAAGAAAAGCGCGCGGTATGGCTGCGTCTTGAGCAGTTGTTGTCGCAGGTGATGGCTGCCAAAGTGGAAATTTTCGATCCGGCACTGCTCAGAATGCAGCTGGAGCAGCGCAAGATCCGCTTCGTGCCCCATCAGTCGGAATATTGTTGGGCCTACCAGTTGATCGCCCGGGGTGCGCGGGTGATCAACAACCTGGAAGCCTACGGGATGGTGTTGCTGCCGGAATTTCGCGACTGGAACCTGCCGGAATTGCGCGATGCCATTGATCGGGAATTTTTCCTGCTTTCCGAGGCCCATTACCAGCGCTACATTGCGCCGGGGTTCCTCAAGGATGTTTTTGGCGGCTGACGTTTTTTTGTGGCGAGGGAGCTTGTCGGATCGCCGCACCGTCCCGCTCGGCGGCGCAGCCGTCGCGAATTCGGCTGACACGGTGTGTCTGCGAGAATGCAGGGGTCGCTTCGCAACCCAGCGGGAGCAAGCTCCCTCGCCACAAATGTCCGGCAGGCTTCAATGCTTGTCGGCCATTTCCTCAAGGTGATCCGCCACTTCCGTCGGCTTGAGCACCAGTACATCGCTCTCCACCGCATCGAGCACCACTTCCGCCGTATTACCGATCAAGGTCCCAGACAATCCGCTACGGGCCACGGTACCGATCACCGTCACCGCCGCCTGCAGTTTGTGCACCATGAACGGAATCAGCACATCCGCCGGGCCTTCCTCAATGTGCAGGTGATCATCGTCGATGTCGAATTCCGCCTGGAACGACTTGCATTGCTCGCGGTAGCGCGCCTGGATGGTTTCGCTGAGTTGAAACGTCGGGTCGGCCGAAGACAGCATCGGCGACGGGTGGGCGCTGATCACGTGCAAGTGGGCCTTGGCCAGGGTTGCGATGTCATAGCCATGATCAATGATGGTGTCGTGCAGGTGGCGGTGTTCGAGGTCGCTGTTGCCGACGTCGACGGCTGCCAGGATCACTTTGTCTTTCCATGAACCAGCGGTTTTCACCAGCAGTACCGGGGAAGGGCATTGGCGCAGCAATTTCCAGTCCTCGGGTGTCAGCAGGGCCTTTTTCAGTGCGCTGTCGGGAAAGTGCTGCTTCACCACAAGACCGCAGCCTTCGGCTTGCTGCACATCGATGATGGTTTGATGCAGGCTCTGATTCCAGGCCTGCTCAGTGGTGATGTTGTAACCGTCTTCCAGTAAAGCGGCCTTGAGCACACCCAACATGCCACTGTGATCATGCTTGGGGTCGCACACCAGCAGATGCAACTGTGCCTGGGTCACACCGGCGATCAACTTCGCCCGTTTGAGCGCCAGGCTTTCGGAATGTTCGGGGTCGATGACCACCAGAATGCTGCGAACGGCTTGCATGTGCGCGATCTCCTGAAAATAAAAAAGCACGGCGTTGCACAACTATAGTTGCTGTCTGCGATTCGGGGACTTGATGCATATCAACGGTTGGCGACTGGTGGTCTGCGGGCAGGCCGGTATAATCGGCGCCCTTCGTTTTGAACCTATTTTTCCGTGAGCCCCATGATCCTTCCCGAAATTCACGAGTTCCTTGGCTGCCGCACCCCCGACGGCTGGATCCAGGCCGCGCTGGCCGATCAGGAAACCCTGCTGATCGACCACAAGAACTGCGAATTCAAGGCCGCCAGTACCGCATTGAGCCTGATCGCCAAGTATCACTCCCACGTCGATCTGATCAACATGATGTCGCGCCTGGCCCGGGAAGAACTGGTGCACCACGAACAGGTCATGCGCCTGATGAAACGGCGCAAGATCGAACTGCGCCAGCTGTCCGCCGGGCGTTACGCGTCGGGGCTGCGCAAGGTGGTACGCAGTCACGAACCGGTGAAGCTGGTGGACACCCTGGTGGTGGGGGCGTTCATCGAGGCCCGCAGTTGCGAACGTTTCGAAGCGCTGGTGCCGCACCTGGACGAAGAACTGGGCAAGTTCTACTTCGGTCTGCTCAAGAGTGAGGCTCGGCATTTCCAGGGTTATCTGAAACTGGCCTACCAGTACGGCGACGCCAAGGACATCGCCCAGGTGATCGACAAGGTCCGCGCCGCCGAGCAGGATCTGATCGAGTCGCCGGACGTGGAATTCCGTTTTCATAGCGGTGTGCCGGCTGCGGCCTGATTATTCGGTGTTGTTTTGCGGACGCCTTCGCGAGCCTGCTCGCGAAGGGGGCGTCAGCAACGCAGACCCAGGCGTTCATGCCATTGCGCGATGGACTCTTCGGGGTACACATCGAACTGTTTATCCCTTGGCTGCGCCTGGACCTCAACCCACGTCGCCTTCGAACCCAGCATCAGGTGCGTGTGTTCCGGCGGCACCGGCAGCGGGGTATCGATGGCCGAGGCGAACGGGTGGATCAACTCCGGCCACTCCGGACTGAACAACCACAGACCCGAGCCGCAAACCGAGCAGAAATGCCGCTCGGCGGTGCTGCTGTGGGCGCGTTTGTCGCCTTCTTCCTTGATTCGCGCATGGTAAGTCGCGATGTGTTTGCGTCCGCGAACCTTGAGGCTGGCGGCATCGCCACCGAGGTTGATCGCATAACCGCCACCGCCCTGGGTTTTGCGGCAGATCGAGCAGTAGCAACGCTGGTAAGGGTAGGGGTGGGCGCTGGTCAGACTGAACGACACCGCGCCGCAATGGCAGGAACCTTCGAGTTGCATGGGGGGCTCCGGTGGCTTGAGTGATCCCGTTCAGCCTAGAAGATTTGCAGTGATAGTGCCGACGAAGAACGATAACGCAGTCCCACTGGACGCCCACCAAAGGCCAAGTCAGCATGTCCCCCTCGAAACCGGGACATGACCTGATGCGACGACTACCTTCCCTGGCAGCCCTGCGAACCTTCGAATGCGCCGCCCGTCACGCCCATTTCGGTCGGGCGGCGGCCGAGTTGTGTGTCACCGACAGCGCGGTCAGCCACCAGATTCGCCAACTCGAGGAGCAGCTCGGTGTGTCGCTTTTCGTGCGCGAAGGCCGGCAGATTCGCCCGACCCTGGCCGCCGGTCGCCTGATGCAGAGTTTGCAGCAGGCTTTCGAACTGATTGGCGACGCCTGCGATGAACTGCGCGACCCTTCATCCCTGGCGGTATTGCGTCTGGCGGTCACCGCCGAGCTGGCGCAAAAGTGGCTGATGAGCCGCCTCACGGATTTCTACGCGCGCTACCCGCACATCACCCTGCATCTGTACGAACAACCGATCGACGCCACGGCGCCCGGGGAAGACATCGACCTGGCGATCACCTACGGCACCGGCCCGGTGGACAGCACCGCGTATTTCGTCCGGCCGCTGCCAGCGTTGCAGTTCTTCCCGGTGTGCAGCCCCGGCCTGTTCAACCAGGGCACGCTGAAAACCCCGAAGGACCTGGCCCGCCACTGTCTGCTGCACGACGACCAGGACGGCAAGACCTGGACCGCGTGGCTCACCAGTCATGCCGGCGATCAACGCCCCGATCGGCAACTGTATTTCGCCCATGCCGGGCTGGCACTGGAGGCCGCGGCCCAAGGGCAGGGCGTGGCCATGGGCGACAACCTGACGGCACAGGAAGATTTGCTCAGCGGTCGGCTGGTACGGCCGTTCACGTCGAGCATGACTGCGCTGGGTCAATATGCGCTGGTGTGCGAGCGGCTGCGGCTGGAGCGTCCGGCGGTGGCGCAGATGCTGGAATGGTTCAACGATCAGTTGCTCGATTGATGAGTTAGATTCAAGTATTCCGAAATAATCATCGTTGGCGAGCCAGTCGCCAACGCCCTTAGCCTGTGGTCATTCCAATCCCTGCTGAAGAGGTTTGACCATGGCCCGTTTGCTCGACACCACCCCCAAACAGGACGGTTTCCGTCTGCCCGGTGAATTCGAAGCCAAGTCCGGTTGCTGGCTCGGCTGGCCAGAGCGCACCGATGTCTGGCGCAACGGTGCCAAGCCTGCGCAGAAAGTCTGGGTGCAGATCGTCACCGCCATTTCCATGAGCGAACCGGTCACGGTGTGCGCCTCGGCGGCACAGTTCGCCACCGCGCGCCGCCAGTTGCCGCCGCAAGTGCGCGTGGTGGAAATGACCTGCAACGACACCTGGTTCCGCGACAGCGGCCCGTGCTTCGTGGTCAATGACCAGAGCGGCGAAGTGCGCGGCGTCGATTTCGAGTTCAATGCCTACGGCGGCCTCGACGGCGGCCTGTACTACCCGTGGGACAAGGACGACCAGATCGCCGGCAAGATCCTCGAAATCGAACGCTTCGACCGCTATCGCGCGCCGTTGATCGCCGAACTGGGCGGCATCCAGAGCGACGGCCAGGGCAGCATCCTGACCACCGAACAATGCCTGCTCAACCGTAATCGCAACCAGCACCTGGGCAAGGACGAAGTCACCCGTCGTCTGACCGATTACCTCGGCGCCGAGCAGGTGATCTGGCTGCCACGGGGCTGCAAGTTCGACGAAACCGATGGTCATGTCGACGACCTGGCGTGTTTCGTGCGCCCCGGTGAAGTGGTGCTGCAATGGACTGATAATCGCAACGACCCGCAGTGGGAAATCTATCAGGAGGCCTACGACATTCTGCGTAGCACCCGCGACAGTCGCGGCCGCGAGTTGATCGTGCACAAGCTGCCGCAACCGGATGTGCTGGAGTGGACCGCCGAAGAAGCCGAAGGCCTGGACCAGCAGGACAGCACCCACTCCCGTCAGGCCGGGACGAAGATCTGCGCGTCGTACATCAACTACTACGCCGGCAACAGTTCCATCGTGGTGCCGCTGTTCGGTGATCGCAACGACAAGGTGGCGTTGGCGACCCTGGCCGAGCTGTTCCCGAAACACAGCATCGTCGGCATCGAAAACTCCCGGGAAATCCTCCTCGGTGGCGGCAACGTCGCGTGCATCACCATGCCGCAGTACGCCGGCACCCACTCCAACAAGAAAGGAGCGTGATCGTGGGCCTGCACAAACTGACTCAAGCAATACTGCTGGTGCTTGCACCCCTGTGTGTGCAGGCCGCCGATACCACCAAACCGGTGGTCAACCTGTACATCTGGGGTGAGTATCTGGCCCCGGACACCTTGAAGAACTTTGAAGCGAAAACCGGCATCCATGTGGTGGCCGACCACTTCGATTCCCTGGAAACCGTCGAGACCAAGCTGCTCACCGGCCGCAGTGGCTACGATCTGGTGCTGACGGCGGGGCAGCATCTGTCCCGGGCCATCGAGAGTGGCGCGGTGCAGACGGTCGACAAACAGCAATTGCCGCATTTCGCCGGCGTCGGCGAGGAGTTCCGCCAGCACATGGCGGTGTTCGATCCGGGCAACCGCTATGCCGGGATCTACGCCTGGGGCACCACGGGCGTGGGTTATCAGGAGCAGGCGGTCAAACAGCGCCTGCCCGACGCGCCGACCGACAGTTGGGCGATGTTGTTCGACCCGGCCGTGGTCGCGAAATTCGCCGATTGCGGGGTCAGCCTGCTCAACGATCCCAATGAAGTGTTTGCGGCGGTCATGAAGTACATGGGCCTGGACATCAACCGCCAGAACCTCGATGACCTGAAGCTGGCCGAGCAGCAACTGGCAAAGATTCGTCCGTACATTCGCTACTTCGACAACGACCTGAACATCAGCGACCTGGCCAACGGCAACACCTGCGTGGCGATGTCGTGGAACGGCAACGTGGCCATCGCGGCGGGCCAGGCAGAAGCGGCGGGCAAGCCGTATTCGCTGAAGTACCGGATTCCGCAGGAGGGCACGCTGATCTGGTTCGATGCCATGGTCATTCCCAAGGACGCGCCGCATCCGAAGGCCGGCCTGGCATTGATGGACTACCTGATGACCCCGGAAGTGATCGCGCCGATCACCGACACCATCCATTACGCCAATGCGATCACGGCGGCGGACGGCTTGGTCGACCCGGCGATTCGCGATGATCCGGGGACGTATCCGCCGGCTGCGGTCAGGGCTTCGCTGTACAGCAAGAATGATAATGGCAAGGCGTTCAACCGGGCGTTGATCAGGGCGTTCAGTCGGTTGAAGTCGGGGTTGTGATCAGTTTCGGGTGATGTATTGACTGGGCTTGCTCGCGAAGAACGATAACTCGGTCTACCGCCCGGGCACCCGCCACAAATACCAGGAGGCTACCGTGCGGTAAGGGCTCCACGCCAACCCGATCTCGATCATCTGCTTGCGCGTCGGCTGCACCTCCAGCCCCTTGAGCCGTCGATAGCCCTCACGCACGCCAAAATCATCGGCCGGCAGGATATCCGGGCGTTCCAGGCTGTAGATCAGCAGCATCTCCACGGTCCAGCGGCCCACACCGCGCAGGGTGATCAGGCGCTCAATCAGCGCTTCATCGTCCATGGCCAGCGCCGTGGCGTAATCCGGCACCACGCCGTCCAGCGACGCCTGGGCGATACCCTGGATGGTCGCGATCTTGCTCGCGGAAAACCCGCAACTGCGCAGTCGGTCGAAATCCGTGGCGACGATCTGTTCAGGCCGGGGAAACGAACCTGAACCGAACAGCGCCAGCAGCCGGCCGACTATCGCATCGCCAGCCTTGGCATGCAGTTGCTGATAGGCAATCGCCCGCACCAGCGACTCATACGGGTCACGGGCCGCATGCGGCTGGTGCAGACACGGGCCAATGGCGTCGATGTGGCGGCGCCAGTCGTCATCGATGGCCGCCAGGAACGCACTGGCCGCTTGATAGCCGTCGGCCATGGGCTCAGGCTTTCCCGGACGGTTTCAGCAGGGCGTTGACTTCGCCATAGGTCAAAGCCTTCAGGTCGTGGCTATCGAACCGGCCGGTTTGCAGAAAACTTTTGGTGATGCCGGCCATGGCACCGTAGAGGAATTCGGCGATGCCCGAACCTGCGGTCAGGCGGCGTACACCGAGTGCCTCAAGCACTTCGGGGGATGGCAGGCCCGGGAACCCGAGCACATTCAGTGGCAGCGAGGTGCCCTGGCACAGCGCCTTGATCTCGTACTCCGCGGTAACGCCGGCGGCAAACAGGCCATTGGCACCGGCCGCCTGATACAGCGCAGCGCGCCTGAGGGTTTCGGCGACGCGATCTTCGGCAGGCACCAGGCCTCGAAGGTAGACATCGGTGCGCGCATTGATAAACAGGTTCACGTTGCGTCGATCGGCCACCTGGCGAGCGATTTCAATCTTGCGTACCAGCAACTCCGGCGGCGAGGAGCCGTCTTCGATGTTGATCCCGACCGCGCCGGCGGCGATCACCGCATCAACCACCTGGGCCACCCGTCCCAGGTCATCGGAATAACCGGCTTCGATGTCCACGGTCAGCGGCACCGAAATGATCCGGGCAATCGACTCGACCGTCGAGACCAGGCGCTCAAGGGGCAGGGTGTTGCCGTCCGGATAGCCATGTACCCAGGCGACCGCCGCGCTGCTGGTGGCCACGGCCTTGTTGCCCAGTTGTTCCACCAGCCGCGCCCCGGCGGCATCGGCGACGTTGGTGAGGATCAGCAAACCTTCTTGATGCAGTTGGTGCAGTTGATTGTCGAGCCTGTCCATCGAGTTTCCTTCCTTATGAAAAATCTGTGGGGGGATCAGAACGCCAATTGCTCCGTGAGCTGTACCGCGGCGTTTTCCAGCCTGAGCAGAAACGCCTTGCGCGGCTGGCCTCCAGCGTAGCCCGTCAACGAGCCGTCGGCGCCGATCACCCGGTGGCAGGGCACGACAATCGATAAGCGGTTATGCCCGTTGGCCAGGCCCACCGCCCGACTGGCACCGGGTTTGCCCAGGCTCGCCGCGATGGCGCCGTAGGTGGTGGTCCGGCCGTAGGGGATCTTCGCCAGTTCGGCCCAGACCCGGCGGGAGAACTCGCTGCCGGGCATGTGCAAGGCCACGCTGAACTCAATGAGCATGCCGGCGAAATACGCGGACAATTGTTCTTCGATCTGCTGCAAATGCGTGTTGTGCCCCGGCGCCACGGCATAACCAAAACGGTTTTGCAGCGCCTCGACCGCCGGGGTCAGCGATGCCTGGTCGAGAAACTCCAGCAGCACCAGCCCACGCCGTTCGGCCATGGCGATCATCGGCCCCAGCGGCGTGGTCAGGCGCGTGAACAGCAGCGGCTCGCTGTTGGCCGCCCGGCCCGGGGTGATGTGGAACGATTTCTGGAAGGCATCGCGAAATCCGCTCAGGGACTCGTAGCCGGAATCGAAAGCGACGTCATCGATGGAGTCGCCCTGCCTGATCCCGCCCAATGCCATGCCCAGGCGCCGGGCGCGCAGCCAGGCGTGGAAGGTCATGCCGAAATGCTGCTTGAACCAGCGGCGCAGTTTCAGTGGTTCGATGCCTTCGGCCATTAGTTGAGCATCGGTCCAGCGCTGCTCCGGGTCGGCGTCTACCGATTTGAACAGTGCCTGCACCCAGTCCGGCGCGCTGGCGGCGGTGTCCAGTGGTTTGCAGCGCAGGCAGGCGCGATAGCCCGCCGCCAGGCACTGTTCGGCGTTGGCAAAGAACTCGACATTTGCAGGCTTCGGGCTGCGAGCGGTGCAACCGGGGCGGCAGAAGATGCCTGTGGTCTTGACCGCCGTGAAAAACACCCCCTCGTAGGAAGTGTCTCGTTCGAGCATGGCGCGAACCATCTCGGCACGGGGTGGAAGCAGCGTTTTTTGTAGGTTCATGGGTGCAGCATAGATCGCGTCATGGGCGACCTCCACCGGAGAATCGACAGTGAATTTCGTTCATTACACACAGCACCGCCGCTCCCACATTAAGTGCAAATCCTTCAGGCACGTCTGGCCATCAGCAGTACCGAAGCCGCCGCCGACAGCAACCCCGAGCAGCAGCGGTTGAACATCCGCTTCCCAGACGGCCTGGCGAACCAGCGGCGCATGTGCAGGCCCATGTAGGCGTAAGCGCCGATGGCGATCCATTCCAGCACCAGAAACAGTGCACCCAACACCACGAATTGCGGCGCAATGGCGTGGGTCGAGTCGACGAATTGCGGCAGGAATGCGGTGAATATCAGGATGGCCTTGGGGTTGCCGGCCGCGACCAGGAATTCCTGCCGGGCCAGCGCCAGCGTGCCCACGGGGGCTGTGGTGGCAACGTTTTCGACACCCGGATCGGCGCGCCACAATTGCCAGGCGAGGTAGAACAGGTAGGCCGCGCCGAGGATCTTGATGGCGTAGAACAGCAGCTCGGAGGTTTGCAGCACCACCGCCAACCCCGCCGAGGCCAGGGCAATCATCCCGGAGAACGCC
This sequence comes from Pseudomonas sp. GL_091, assembly GCF_057837725.1. NCBI lineage: Bacteria > Pseudomonadati > Pseudomonadota > Gammaproteobacteria > Pseudomonadales > Pseudomonadaceae > Pseudomonas > Pseudomonas sp. GL_091. Next base: position 2,872,868 of record NZ_CM174451.1, read on the forward strand.
AGCAACCGGCCGATGCCGGCCACACAGGCGGTACGGTAGCCATAGCGGGTCGAATTGCTGACCGACAGCAGGTTGTTGGGGCCGGGTGCCATGTTGAGGGCGAAGCAGGCCGGCAGAAACAGGGTGAGGGTGGCGAGGTCCATGGTGGGCTCCTGTAGCAAGAACGCTATTTCTATCACGGCTTACCCTTGGCCAGACCCATACAGTCATGGGTGCAAACCACCGTACACGGGGCTATCTGGCGAACTTTTTCGCCCCGGCGACGCAGAGGATCACGGCGACGGTGACACCCAGCATGCCTACGCTGACCTGTTCATGCAGCAGGGTGGCAGCCAGGGTCAGCCCGAAAAACGGCTGAAGCAGCTGCAATTGCCCGACGGCGGCGATGCCCCCTTGGGCCAGGCCGCGGTACCAGAACACGAAACCGATCAGCATGCTGAACAGCGAGACGTAAGCCAGGCTGAACCAGGCCGGCGTGCTGATGCCGGTGAACGAATCCGGCATGCGCATCCAGCTGAGCACCGCCACAACCGGCAGCGACAGCACCAGCGCCCAGCTGATCACCTGCCAGCCACCCAGGGCGCGCGACAGCTTCGCGCCTTCGGCATAGCCCAGACCGCAGGCGAGGATGGCCAGCAGCATCAGGATGTCGCCCTGGGGGGAGGCGGTCAGCCCCTGGGACAGGGCAAACCCGACCACCAGCAGGCTGCCCAGCACCGAGAAAATCCAGAACGCCGCCCGTGGCCGCTCGCCGCCACGCAGGACGCCGAACACCGCCGTCGCCAGGGGCAACAGGCCGACGAAGACGATCGAGTGCGCGGATGTCACGTATTGCAGCGCCAGCGCGGTCAACAGGGGAAAGCCGACGACCACGCCCAGGGCAACGATGATCAGCGGTATCAGTTGCTGGCGCGCCGGGCGTTTTTCCTTGAATAACCACAGCAGGCACAGCGCCAGGATCGCTGCGATGGTCGCGCGCGCGACCGTCAGGAACACCGGATCAAACTCCAGCACCGCCACCCGTGTCGCCGGCAGCGAGCCGCTGAAGATCACCACGCCGATCAGGCCATTGATCCAGCCGTTGGTGCTGTTTTCCAGCGTCCGGTGTTGCAGGTTCGAGGTCCGTTCCATTTGGCTCACGCTCATTGTCTGATTGCACGAAACTCATCGTATGAGCGACTATCGATACAATCAAAAAATTGTCATGGATACATCTCGACATGCCTCGATCCCGCTACAAGACCCTGGTGGATGCCTTTGCCGCCGACATCCGCTCCGGTCGTTTACCGCCCGGCACGCGCCTGCCGACTCACCGGCAACTGGCTACAGAGCATGGTTTGGCGCTGGTGACCGCCAGCCGGGTGTATGCCGAGCTGGAGGGCATGGGCCTGGTCAGCGGTGAAACCGGACGCGGGACCTTTGTCAGGGAAACCTCGCTGCCGCCGGGGCAGGGCATCTCGCAGCACGTGGTGGCGGCGGGGATGATCGACCTGAACTTCAACTACCCGTCATTGCCCGGTCAGGCCGACCTGTTGCGCACGGCCTTGCGTCAACTGGCGTTGTCCGGTGACCTGGAATCGCTCCTGCGCTATCAGCCTCACGCGGGACGCCTGCACGAGCGGGCTTCGGTCGCGCGCCATCTGCTTGACCGCGGGCTGAGCGTGCCGGCCGAACAGGTGTTGATCGTCAGCGGCGCCCAGCATGGCCTGGCGGTGGCGATGATGACGCTGCTCAAGCCCGGCGACGTGATCGCCGCCGATGCGTTGACCTATCCCGGTTTCAAGACCCTGGCCGAAACCCTGCATCTGGAAGTCTTGCCGATTCCGGTCACGGATACCGGGCCTGATCTGCCTGCCCTGGAAAAACTCTGTCGCAGCCGATCGGTACGGGCTGTGTACTCGATGCCGACTTTGCACAACCCTTTGGGCTGGGTGATGGACCTCGATCAGCGCGAGCAGTTGGTGGCGATTGCGCGCCGGCATGACCTGACGATCATCGAGGACGCGGCCTACGCGTTCCTGGCCGAAAATGTACCGCCGCCATTGGCCGAGCTGGCGCCGGAGAGGACGGTGTACGTGTCCGGCCTGTCGAAGAATGTCGCCACCGGGCTGCGTGTTGGCTTCATCGCCGCACCCGCGCATTGGGTCGCCGCCTTCGAGCGCACCATCATGGCGACCACCTGGAACACCCCGGGCGTGATGACCGCCATCGTTACGGCCTGGCTCGACGACGGCACCGTCAGCCAACTGGAGGCGCAAAAACGCGCGGACGCCCGGGCGCGGCAAGCCTTGGCCCGTGAGGTGCTGGCAGGGCTCAGGACCATCAGTCACCCGAACTCCTACTTCATCTGGCTGCCGTTGGCGGAAGACGCCCGGGCCGACCAGATCGCCATGGCGCTGATGCGCGAGCAGGTGTCGGTGTCGCCGGCCGAGCCCTTTGCGATTTCGGCCCATGTGCCACACGCGATACGCCTGGCGTTGGGCTCCGTGGACATGGACTCGCTGCGGGTTGCCCTGGGCAAGGTGAAAAACGTCGTTGGCTATTACTCATAGCGCTGCAGGGCAGTTTTCTTCAATACGCGAGCCGCTCGGCTCTTTACCTTGAGGGCCTTGTTCAATTCGATGGAAGAAGGTGTGCAATGAGTCTGATGATGTCCATGGCGGCGTTTGCGCTGGTCGCTTCCATCACGCCGGGGCCGGTCAATATCGTGGCGTTGAGTTCTGGCGCGCGCTTTGGCTTCAGGGCCAGCCAGCGTCACGTGGCCGGGGCCACCCTGGGGTTTGTCTTGCTGTTGGTGCTGATGGGCCTGGGCCTGCATGAGTTGTTGCAGCGCTGGCCGGCGCTGACCCAGGTGGTGCAATGGGCGGGGGTAGCCTTTCTGTTGTACATGGCCTTCAAGCTGGCGGCCGACAATGGGCAGGTGCAGGCCAGTGAGTCGGCCCAGGCGCCGTCGATGCTGTATGGCGCCATCATGCAATGGCTCAACCCGAAGGCCTGGCTGGCCTGCGTGGCCGGCATGGGCGCGTTTGTCGCCGATGGCGAGGCGCGCCTGGTCTGGCAGTTCGCCGCGATTTATCTGGTGATCTGCTATGTGTCGGTCGGTTGCTGGGCATATGCCGGGACGTTTTTGCGCGGTTTTCTGAATAACTCGGCGGGTATGCGCCTGTTCAATCGCGCCATGGCGTTGCTGCTGGTGGTGAGTGCGGTGTACCTGTTGTTGCCGTAACGGCCGGATGCTGTGGCGAGAATGCTTGCCGCACAGCTTTTGTGGCGAGGGAGCTTGCTCCCGATGGGCTGCGAAGCGGCCCCCGGGTTCCTTCAGACAAATCTTGCATGCAGGTTTTGCGACGGCTTCGCCGCCGAGCGGGAGCAAGCTCCCTCGCCACAGACTCAACCAAGCCACAGATTTAGTCAGGTCACAGACTCAGCCAATGTCCCACCCCCGATACTGCCCCGGTGTCGCCGCCAAATGCTGTTTGAACGCCCGTTGAAAATGCGCCTGATCGGCGAACCCCGCTTCCAGTGCCACGTCCGCGATCAGCTTGCCGCTGCGCAATTGATCCTGGGCGAACTGGATGCGCCGGTTCACCAGGAACGCGTGGGGTGTCATGCCGTAATGCTGTTTGAAGGCGCGGATCAGGTAGGACGGCGACAGTTGCGCCGCCTCACAAATGTCTTCGAGCCTGAGGGTTTGCGTGCAGTGGTCGCGGATGTAGTCGGCCGCGCGCTCCAGCTTGAAGTTGGGTTCGCGCAGCGGCGGGTTGGCCGGGTTGAGTCGTAGCTGAACCTCGGTAAAGAATTCCACGGCCACGCTGTGTTTGCGCAGCACGTCTTTCTGTGGATCTACCAGCACTTCATACAAGCCCGCGAGGCCGGCAAACAGGTGGGTGTCCCGGGTATGGGTCAGCGAAAAGCGGCGAAACGCCGCGTCATCGCTGAACCCGAGCTGATGCTGCAAATCGGTCAGCCACGGCGTATCGACGTACAGCATCAGGTACGACCAGGGTTGGTCTTCGATCGGATTGCAGGCGTGGACGTCGCCGGGGTTCATCAGCACGACGGTGCCGACGCTGACCTCGAACGCCGACTGCTCATGGAGATAGGTGCTGCGCCCGGCGGTGATCGCCCCGATGGAAAAGTGCTCGTGGGCGTGCCGGGTGTAGCAGACTTCGCGCCCGTCGGCGATGGAGCGGGCTTCGATGAAGGGCAGGGCATCATCGCGCCAGAAGCGCGGGGCCTTGTCGGCGTTCTTGGCAACGGCGTGCTTCATGCTCGCTCACTCCTCGGCAGGTCAGCGCCCGAGTGTATTAGCTCTCGCCGTCAAAGGCGCGCTGCAACGTCGCAATATCGAGTTTTTTCATCTGCATCATCGCCTGCATGGCCCGTTGGGATTTTTTCGTGTCGGGGTCTTTGATCATGTCCATCATCGCCACGGGGACGATTTGCCACGACAGCCCGAACTTGTCCTTGAGCCAACCGCATTGCTGGGCCTCGGGCACGCCACCGGCCGACAGGTTGCCCCAGTAATGGTCGACTTCTTCCTGGCTCAGGCAATTGACCTGAAACGAAACCGCTTCACTGAACGTGAACAACGGCCCGCCGTTGAGGCCGGTGAAACTCTGCCCGTCGAGTTCGAAGCTGACGGTCATGACCGAGCCCTCTGGCCGGCCGTGGAACTCGAATCCGGCGTGGCCGTAATGGGTGATGGCAGTGATTTTCGAGTGGTCGAAGATCGAGCAATAGAATTTCGCCGCTTCTTCGGCCTGATCGTCGAACCACAGGCAGGGCGTGAGTTTTTGTACGCGTAGCATGGTGCCAGCTCCTCTGCAGGTAACGCATGTTCCGGACTTTCAGCGTAGTCAGGCTCTGCTCGTCTGGCCGTACCGTAGATCGAGAAAATTGCCACAGGGCTGCGAAGGTGTAGTCGAAATGACTTTAAATGGAGTCAAACAGACTATTTGTGTGGTGGGTCGTTATGACTCGTATGTGCGCAAGTACCTGGATTTAAAGGGGTAAAAACCTGGCACGGGACTTGATGAGGTAAACGTACAACTGAACGCCTTCAGGAGTACGCAAAATGTTCAATTTCTTCAGCAATCCTCAGAATGTTCTCGACTTATCGAGCCGTGTGCTCGGCGCTGGCATGGCGATGCTGCTGGCCGGTATCTACGGTGCCTATCTTTACGACGGTCACCTGTCGATCGTCGTGCTGGTGGCCATGCACGCCATGACCATTCTCGGCCCGACCCTGTTGAAAATCGGATACGTGATGCGCCTGCTTTCCCAGTATCGCCTGAGCCAATTCCCGGCCCGAGTGGTGGCTTGATGCGCAAACTGGCGGCTGCACCGGTCTTCAGCCTGGGCTTTCGACCCTTCTTTCTGGCCGGGGCCGGGTTCGCAGCCCTCGCCATCGCAATCTGGGCCTTGTGGCTGTACGGTCGTTTACCCGGTGCGCAACCGGTGGGCGGCATGCTCGCCTGGCATCGACATGAAATGCCTTTCGGATTTGCCACGGCCATCATTGCCGGGTTCCTGCTGACGGCGGTGCCCAACTGGACCGGTCGGCCGGGGCTCAAGGGCTGGCCGCTGATCGGCCTGGTGCTGGTGTGGCTGCTGGCACGGTTGGCCTGGTGCCTGCCGATACCTGTGCCCTTGCTGCTGGCCTTGCAGGTTCCATTTCTGCCGTTGCTGGCGTGGGGGTTGGGGCGCGATCTGCTGGCCGCGGGCAAGCGCGAGAATTATCCGATTCTGTTGATGGTGACGCTGCTGGCCGGGTGTCAGGCGTTGACGTTGCTGGGGTTCGCCGTTGATGACGCCAATCTGCAACGACATGGCGTGATGGCTGCCTTGTGGCTGGTGGGCGCGCTGATGAGCGTGATCGGCGGGCGGGTGATTCCGTTCTTTATCCAGCGCGGCTTGAACCGTCCCGCAACGCCTGCGGCCCATCCATTGCCGGGCAAGGTGTTGCTGATCAGCGCCATGCTGGCGGCGGTGTCCTTTGCCGCCGGTTTGAATGACGTCCCACGGGTGTGGCTGGCGCTGTTGTTTGCGTTGATCAGCGGTTTGCATCTGCTGCGATTGTGGCGCTGGCATGATCGTGGCCTGTGGCGCGTGCCGCTGCTGTGGTCGCTGTACCTGGCCTACGCCTGGCTCGCGGTGGCGACGCTGGCCATGGCGCTGTGGCACCTGGGCTGGATGCCGCAGCAAAGCCTGGCCACCCATTCACTGGCCGTTGGCGGCATCGGCGGGTTGGTTCTGGCGATGATTGCGCGGGTCAGCCTGGGGCATACCGGCCGCTTGTTGCAGCCGTCCAAGGCGATCGTTGCGGGGTTTGCCCTGTTGTTGCTGGCGGGTGTATGTCGAGTGTGGTTGGTGCCTTTTTCCGGTCAGGGTTTGGCGCTGTCGGCGTTGCTGTGGTGTAGCGCTTTCGGTGTTTTTGTCTGGCGCTACACCGGCATTTTATTGGGGCCGAGGCTCTAGCCAAGACCTTCAGGGCCGCCCTTCGAGGCGGCTTTTTCATGACCGGTGGTCGATGCGCCACGGTCTGCCGGCAAATTTGCGCTTAGCTGAAGGGATAACCCGAGGCGCGCGCAGGTTGGACAAGGCCGCAGCGACGCCCCTTCAGATCACCCTGAGTCTGAGGAACCGCGCCATGCTCACCCTGAACATCAATGGCCAGGATCAGGAGCTGGATGTCCCCGCCGACATGCCGCTGCTCTGGGTCTTGCGCGATGTCGCCCACCTCACCGGCACCAAATTCGGCTGCGGCATCGCCCAATGCGGGGCCTGCACCGTGCACGTCGATGGCGCTCCGCGGCGCTCCTGCATCACACCGGCCACGGCCGTGGCCGATGGACAGAAGATACTCACCATCGAAGGCCTTTCCGCAGACGGTTCGCACCCGGTCCAACAGGCATGGGCAGAACTTGACGTGGTCCAGTGTGGCTACTGCCAGTCCGGGCAGATCATGTCGGCGGCGGCCTTGCTGGCGAAAATTCCTAAACCGACCGACAGCGACATCGATCAGGCGCTGTCCGGCAACATCTGCCGTTGCGGCACTTACCCGCGGATCCGCGCGGCGGTCAAACGCGCTGCCGAGCTGGGTTGAGGTGGCCATGAACAGCATCAACGCGTTATCGCGCCGTGGTTTTCTCAAGGGCAGTGCCATGCTGGGCGGTGGGCTGGTGGTAGCGTTTGCCATGCCCGGTGCCCACCGTTTCGCCATGGGCGCGGAGAACCAGGGCAACGTGTTTGCACCCAACGCTTTCCTGCGCATTGGCAATGACAACAGCGTCACCGTGTTGCTGGGGCATTCGGAAATGGGCCAGGGCATCTGGACTGGCCTGACCATGCTGATCGCCGAAGAACTGGACGCCGACTGGACGAAGATCCGCGTCGAGCATTCCCCGGCTTCAGCCGCCGATTACGGCCTGCCCGGCTTTGGCGGGATGCAGATCACCGGCGGCTCGACCTCGACCTGGATGGAGTTCGACCGCTATCGCCAGGCCGGCGCGGCGGCGCGCTTGATGTTGATCGACGCGGCGGCCAAGCGTTTCAACGTTGCGCCGTCCGAGATTCATACAGAGTCGGGGGTGGTCATTGCCGGTGAACAGCGTGCCACCTATGGCGAGTTGGCCGATGACGCCGGGCAATTGCCACGGCCGGACCCAGCCTCGATCAAACTCAAGGACGCAAAGGACTGGCGGCTGATCGGCAAGCCCACCAAGCGCCTGGACACGCCGGAGAAAATCACCGGCCGGGCGAAATTCGGCATGGACGTGCAGTTTGACGGGCTGATGACCGCGATGGTCGCCCGTTCACCCACCTTCGGCGGCAGCGTCAAATCCTTTGAAGGCGCCGAAGCGCTGGCGATTCCGGGCGTGCACAAAGTGGTGCAAGTGCCGACGGGCATCGCGGTGATTGCCGATCATTTTTGGGCGGCGAAGCTGGGGCGCGATGCGCTGAAAATCGAGTGGAATCCGGGGCCGAACGCCGGGCTCAATAGCCGGGCGCTGCTGGAAAACTTCCGCAAACTCGCTGCCACTCCCGGCATGAACGCCGGTCAGGCGGGCGATACCCAGGCTGCGCTGGCGAAAGCGGCCAAGAAAATCGACGTTGAATACAGCGTGCCTTATCTGGCCCACGCGCCGATGGAGCCGCTGAACTGCACAGTGAGCATCACCAAGGACAAATGCGAAATCTGGACCGGCACCCAGTTCCAGACCCTGGACCAAATGGTCGCCGGGAAAATCACCGGGCTCAAACCCGAACAGGTCGAGATCCATACCGAATTTCTCGGCGGCGGCTTCGGGCGCCGGGCCAATCCGACTTCGGACTTCGTCAGCGAAGCGGTGTTTGTCGCCAAGGCCGCCGGTGCACCGGTGAAAACCGTGTGGGCGCGGGAGGACGACATCCGCGGCGGCTATTACCGCTCGGCGTTCCTGCACCATGCGCGTATCGGGCTGGGCGCTGACGGTGTGCCGCTGGCTTGGAAGCATGTGATGGTCGGGCAGTCGATCATGGCCGGGACTTCGCTTGAAGCGAGCATGGTCAAGGACGGGATCGACAAGACCTCCGTCGAAGGCGTGGCCGACAGCCCTTACTTCGAAGGACTGGCCAATCACCAGATCGAACTGCACTCACCGAAAACCGGCATCAGCGTGTTGTGGCTGCGTTCGGTGGGGCACACCCACACCGCGTTTGTCATGGAGTCGCTGATCGATGAGCTGGCCACGGCGACCGGCAAGGATCCGGTGGAATATCGGCGCACCTTGCTCAAGGACCATCCGCGCCACCTCGGTGTACTGAACCTCGCGGTGGAGAAGGCCAACTGGAAGGCGCCTCTGCCGGACGGCCATGCCCTGGGTGTGGCAGTGCATGAATCGTTCGGCAGCTACGTGGCCCAAGTGGCCGAGGTGTCCCAGGACAACCTCGCCATCCGCGTACACCGGGTGGTGTGTGCGGTGGACTGCGGTATTGCGGTCAACCCGCAGAGCATCGCCGCGCAGATGGAGTCGTGCATCACCTTTGGCCTCAGCTTCGCCTTGCACAGCAAGCTGACGCTCAAGGACGGGCAGGTGGTGCAGTCCAACTACCACGACTATCAGGTGCTGCGGCTCAACGAAATGCCGGTGGTCGAAGTGCATATCGTGCCCAGCAGCGACAAACCCGGTGGTATCGGCGAAGCCGGTGTGCCGCCCACGGCACCGGCGGTGGCCAACGCGGTGTTTGCCCTGACCGGGCAGCGCCTGCGGGAGCTGCCGCTGCAGCTGTCGGGGGTGTGAGATGAAACGACATCATTGGTTGCTTGGGACGGTGATCCTGATCTGTCTCGTAGTCTACGCATCGCACGTGTTCGCCGAAGACCGCGAGGCCTTGCAGGCGTTCGACACCGTGCAGAAAGTCTTCCAGAGCCCTCGTTGCCAGAACTGCCACATTCCCGGGGATTCGCCGCTGCAATTCGATGCTGGCGTGCCCCACGCCATGAATGTCGTGCGGGGCATGGACGGCAAGGGCTCGGCCGGGTTGCCCTGTGCAACCTGCCATGGCCAAAGCAATTCGCCGGCCAGTTACGGTCCGCACGCGCCACCCGGGGCGCCGCACTGGAGCCTGCCGCCAACAGCGCAGCGGATGGCCTGGATTGGCCTGCCAGCCGATCGGCTGTGCGCGATGATCAAGGACCGCTCCAGCAACGGCGATCGGGATTTTGCCGCGCTGATCAAGCACGTCAGCGACGACAAGCTGGTGCTGTGGGGCTGGAACCCCGGCGGCAATCGCGCGCCGGTACCGGTGCCCCACGATATCTTCGTCACCCGGTTCAAACGCTGGGCCGATGCAGGAGGGCCGTGCCCGGTGGCAGGTAGCTGACCAACGGCACGCTAACAGGGAGTCAATGTGGGTACGGGCGACTCTAACGTGCATACCCGCCAAGGAGTGAACGATGTTGATCTCAGGCAAAACGGGCAAAACGGGCCGATCCGCCAACCCGTTGCTCACGCCACAGCAAGAACGTGAACGGCTGCGCGATCTGGCTCGCCGGGCCGAGCAAGAGCTGGCAGGCGTGCAGATGGCGAGCATGGATGAGCTGACGCTGCTGTCCAATCGCCATGGTTTCACCGCGCTGGCCCGGCTCGGGCTGGACGCCTGCCGGGAACTGGGGACGCCGGCGACGCTGCTGTACTTCACCCTCGATGAATTCAAGCGCATGAGCTATCTGTATGGCCGGGCCAAAGGTGACGATGCGCTGAAGACGTTCGCCGATGTCCTGCGTATCGGCTTTCGTGAAAGCGATGTGGTCGGCCGACTTGAAGGCGACCGGTTCGTGGCGCTGCTGACCGGTTCCAGCGTCGTGGAGATTGCGGCGATCAAGGTACGGCTCAATGAGATTCTCGATGAACGCAACGCTACGGCGCATCGCAGTTATGACATTCGGTTCAGCGTTACCCAGGTCGAATATGACCCCACTGCTCATGACTCAATCGAGGAACTGCTGGGTGAGGCCGAGCGTTTGATGAGCCGTTAGGGCGGTGTTGTGTTGGCGGGCCTCATCGTCGGATCGCCGCCCGGAGCAGGCTCGCTCCCACAGATTTTGTGAACGCCACAAATCCACTGTGGGAGCGAGCTTGCTCCGGGCGGCGATCCGACGAAGGCGTCCTGACAGACAACTATTTGGCAAACAACTGCCCAATGTCCTTGAACGCCTTGAACTCCAGCGCATTACCGCAAGGATCAAACAGAAACATCGTCGCCTGTTCACCCACCAGCCCCTGAAAACGAATCCCCGGTTCGATCACGAAGCGAGTCCCCAGTGACTTCAACCGTTCGGCCAGCGCCTCCCACTCGGCCATCCCGAGCACCACGCCAAAATGCGGCACCGGCACATCGTGACCATCCACGGCATTGGTGTGCGCGGCTTCTTGCGCAGGGCTTTTCGGTGCCAGGTGAATCACCAGTTGATGGCCGAAGAAATTGAAATCGACCCAATGCTCGCTGGAACGACCTTCTTCCAGGCCAAACACTGAACCATAGAAATGTCGGGCGGCCGGTAAGTCGTAGACCGGGATGGCCAGGTGAAAAGGGGACAATTGCATCAGGCGAACCTCGTTGGTGGGTGGGAATGTGTCGAGTTTAGCCCTGTGCTTTTTGATTGAAAGACGATAATTTTTGCGTCGAGCTCAAATAATTTCGATCAATCGAGGCCGCCATGCTGCGAGAACTGAAAACCTTTATCGCAGTGGCGCGTTACGGCACGTTCGCCGCGGCCGGCATGCACATTGGCCTGACGCAATCGGCGGTCAGTGCGCAGATTCGCAATCTGGAACAGGCCCTTGGCATCCGTCTGTTCGACCGCACCGGCCGCCAGGCGCTGCTCAATGCGGCGGGGCAGCGGGCGTTGCCGATGGCCAGGGAAATGCTCGAAACCTTCAGCCGCATGGCTGTCAGTGACGATGTCAGCGAGTACCGTGGCGAACTGAAAATCGGCGCGGTGGCGACCGCCCAGACCGGGCTGTTGCCCCAGGCTTTATTGCGATTGCGCCAGCAGGCGCCATTGCTGGAACCCAAGCTGGTGCCCGGTGTGTCACTGAACCTGCTGAGCCAGGTGGACACGGGAGAAGTGGACCTGGCGATCCTGATCAAGCCGCCGTTTGAGTTGCCCAAGGAGTTGTCCGCGCAGGTGATTCGCCGGGAACCCTTCGTGCTGATCGTACCGGCGGACCTGGACGGCGAAGATCCGTTACAACTGCTCGCCGAACACCCTCATGTGCGCTACGACCGCAATTCGTTTGGCGGGCGGCTGGTGACGCGGTTTCTGCGCGAACAGAAGATTGAGGTGCGCGTGGCGCTGGAGCTGGATGAACTGGAGGCCATTGTCAAAATGGTCGAGTGCGGCTTGGGGGTTTCCCTGTTGCCGGAGGCCGGGTTGTGGCTTGAGCATGGGGCGAAAGTCAGGGTGATCCGTTTGGGCGAGCTGACCTTCTATCGAGAGATTGTGTTGTTGCAGCGCTACAGCCAGCGGATGCAGCCGATTCAGCAGTTGTTTGCGCAATGTCTGACACAACACTAACCCTGTAGGAGCGAGCTTGCTCGCGAAGGTCGTCAACGATAACGCGCGCAGTCTGGATGAACGCGGCGTGCCCGGGTTTTTCGTCGGAACGCCGCCCGGAGCAAGCTCGCTCCTACAGGGGGGCTGCATCGCCCGGGGAAATCGCAGGCATAAAAAACCCGCCAAAAGAGGCGGGTTTTTTTGGCTGACCGAAGATTACTCTTCGAGGCTGCCCATGGCCGTGGTGTTGAAACCACCGTCCACGTACATGATTTCACCGCTGATGCCGGACGCCAGGTCCGAGCACAGGAAGGCGCCGGCGTTGCCGACTTCTTCGATGGTGACGTTGCGGCGCAGCGGGGTTTGCGCCTCGTTGGCGGCCAGCATCTTGCGGAAGTTCTTGATACCGGAAGCGGCGAGGGTGCGGATCGGGCCAGCCGATACACAGTTGACGCGAGTACCGTCCGGGCCCAGGGAGCCGGCCAGGTAACGTACGCCAGCTTCCAGGGAAGCCTTGGCCATGCCCATCACGTTGTAGTTGGGCATGGTGCGCTCGGCGCCCAGGTACGACAGGGTCAGCAGGCTGCCGTTGCGGCCTTTCATCATTTCGCGGCCAGCCTTGGCCAGGGCCACGAAGCTGTAGGCGCTGATGTCGTGCGAGATGCGGAAACCTTCACGGGTGGTGGCTTCAGTGAAGTCGCCGTCCAGTTGGTCGCCCGGGGCGAAGCCTACGGAGTGCACGATGCAGTCCAGGCCGTCCCACTTCTTGCTCAGCTCTTCGAAGACCTTGGCGATTTCTTCATCGCTGGCCACGTCGCACGGGAAGCACAGCTCAGGGCTCGAACCCCAGCCTTGTGCGAACTCTTCGACACGACCCTTGAGTTTGTCGTTCTGATAAGTGAAGGCAAGCTCAGCGCCCTCGCGATGCATGGCGGCAGCGATGCCGGATGCGATGGACAGCTTGCTGGCGACACCGACGATCAGTACGCGCTTACCGGCGAGAAAACCCATGTGTTGCTCCTCTTTCAGGTTATTGCGCAGTGGCCGGAGCCAGAAAAGCGGCTTCCAGCAACTGCTGTGTATACGGATGTTGGGGGGCGGCAAAAATGCTTTGCGCGTCCCCCTGTTCGACCACTTGGCCATGCTTGACCACCATCAACTGGTGGCTCAGCGCTTTCACCACAGCCAGGTCATGGCTGATAAACAGATACGTCAGGTTGTACTTGGTTTGCAGTGAACGTAAAAGCTCCACTACCTGGCGTTGTACCGTGCGGTCGAGGGCCGAAGTCGGCTCGTCCAGCAAAATCAACGCCGGTTTTAACACCAATGCCCGGGCAATGGCGACTCTCTGCCGTTGCCCGCCGGAAAATTCGTGGGGGTAGCGGTGCCGGGTTTCCGGATCCAGGCCTACCTCCTTGAGTGCTGCAATGATCGCTTGTTCCTGTTCCGCCGCGGTGCCCATCTTGTGGATCCGCAGGCCTTCGCCAACGATGTCATTCACGCACATCCGCGGGCTCAGGCTGCCGAACGGGTCCTGAAACACCACCTGCATCTCCCGCCGCAGCGGCCTGACCTGTTGCTGCGTCAGGCAGTCTAGCTGCTGTCCTTCAAAACGAATGGCGCCTTTGCTGGCGATCAACCGCAAAATCGCCAGGCCCAGTGTCGATTTGCCGGAACCGCTTTCACCCACGATCCCCAGGGTCTGGCCCTGGGGCAGGCTGAAGTTGATGCCGTCGACCGCCTTGACGTAATCCACCGTGCGCTTGAGCAGGCCTTTCTTGATCGGAAACCAGACTTTCAGGTCCTCGACCGCCAGCAAGGGCGGGCCGATCACGTTGCTTGCAGGCTTGCCGCCGGGCTCCGCTGCCAGCAGTTCCCGAGTGTACGGATGCTGCGGCGCGCGGAACAATTCTTCGCACGATGCCTGTTCGACGATGCAACCTTGCTGCATGACACATACGCGATGCGCAATTCTTCGCACAAGGTTCAAATCGTGGCTGATCAGCAGTAGCGCCATGCCCAGGCGGGCCTGCAGTTCCTTGAGCAATTCGAGGATTTTCAGCTGGACGGTCACGTCCAGCGCGGTGGTGGGCTCGTCGGCGATCAACAGTTCCGGCTCGTTGGCCAGGGCCATGGCGATCATCACCCGCTGGCGCTGACCGCCGGACAATTCGTGGGGTAGGGCCTTGAGGCGCTTGTGCGGCTCGGGGATGCCAACCATCTCCAGCAGCTCCAGGGTGCGTTTGGTCGCGACCTTGCCGGTCAGGCCCTTGTGGATGCCCAGCACTTCGTTGATCTGCTTCTCGATCGAGTGCAGCGGATTGAGCGAAGTCATCGGCTCCTGAAAGATCATCGCAATCCGGTTACCGCGAATGTGGCGAATGGTTTTTTCTTTCAGGTCCAGCAGGTTCTGCCCGGAATACAAGATGGTGCCGGACGGATGCCGCGCGAGCGGGTAGGGCAGCAGGCGCAGGATCGAGTGTGCGGTGACCGATTTGCCGGAACCGCTCTCGCCGACCAAAGCCAGGGTTTCACCGCGCTTGATGTCGAAGCTGACACCTTCGACCGCCAGCTGGCAGCGATTGCCGACGACAAAATCGACGGACAGGTCGCGCACTTCGATCAGATTGTTCTGATTCATTTCACTTCCTCGGGTCGAAGGCATCGCGAGCGGACTCGCCGATGAACACCAGCAAACTCAACATCAAGGCCAGCACGGCAAAGGCGCTGATGCCCAGCCACGGCGCCTGCAGGTTGGATTTGCCCTGGGCCACCAGTTCACCCAGGGACGGGCTACCCGCCGGCAGGCCGAAACCAAGGAAGTCCAGGGCGGTCAGCGTACCGATGGCGCCGGTGAGGATGAACGGCATGAAGGTCATGGTCGAGACCATCGCGTTGGGCAGGATATGGCGGAACATGATCGCACCGTTCTGCATGCCCAGGGCGCGGGCGGCGCGCACGTATTCCAGATTGCGCCCGCGCAGGAATTCGGCGCGCACCACGTCCACCAGGCTCATCCACGAGAACAGCAGCATGATCCCCAATAACCACCAGAAGTTGGGCTGCACGAAACTGGCAAGGATGATCAGCAGGTACAGCACCGGCAGTCCGGACCAGATCTCCAGGAACCGCTGCCCGGCCAGGTCCACCCAGCCCCCGTAGAAACCCTGCAAGGCCCCGGCGATCACGCCGATGATCGAGCTGAGCACGGTCAGGGTCAGGGCGAACAGCACCGAAATGCGGAAACCGTAGATCACCCGGGCCAACACGTCGCGGCCCTGATCGTCGGTGCCCAGCAGGTTATCCGTCGAGGGCGGGGCCGGGGCCGGGACTTTCAGGTCGTAGTTGATGCTCTGGTAGCTGTAGGGAATCGGCGCCCACAGCACCCAGGCGTCCTTGGCCTTGAGCAGTTCGCGGATGTACGGGCTCTTGTAGTTGGCCTCCAGCGGAAATTCGCCGCCGAAGGTGGTTTCCGGGTAGCGCTTGAGCGCCGGGAAGTACCAGTTGTTGTCGTAGTGCACCACCAGCGGCTTGTCGTTGGCGATCAACTCGGCGCCCAGGCTGGCGCCGAACATGATCAGAAACAGCCACAGCGACCACCAGCCACGCTTGTTGGCCTTGAACAGTTCGTAGCGTCGGCGATTGAGAGGGGACAGGTTCATCTCAATGCTCCCGGCTTTCGAAGTCGATGCGCGGATCGACAAAGGTATAGGTGAGGTCGCCGATCAGTTTAACCACCAGTCCGAGCAGGGTGAAGATGAACAGCGTGCCGAACACCACCGGGTAATCGCGGTTGATCGCCGCTTCGAAACTCATCAGGCCGAGGCCGTCGAGGGAGAAGATCACCTCCACCAGCAACGAACCGGTGAAGAAGATGCCGATGAGGGCCGAGGGGAAACCGGCGATCACCAGCAGCATGGCGTTGCGGAACACATGGCCGTACAGCACGCGGCGGTTGGTCAGGCCTTTGGCCCTGGCGGTGATCACGTACTGTTTGTTGATCTCGTCGAGGAAGCTGTTCTTGGTCAACAGGGTCATGGTTGCGAAGTTGCCGATGACCAGCGCGGTCACTGGCAGCGCCAGGTGCCAGAAGTAGTCGAGGATCTTGCCGCCCATGCTCAACTCGTCGAAGTTGTTCGAGGTCAGCCCGCGCAACGGGAACCAGTCCAGGTAACTGCCGCCGGCGAACACCACGATCAGCAGGATGGCGAACAGGAATGCCGGGATCGCGTAGCCGACGATGATCGCCGAACTGGTCCAGACGTCGAAGTGGCTGCCGTGCCGCTTGGCCTTGGCGATCCCCAGCGGGATCGACACCAGGTACATGATCAGCGTGCTCCATAGTCCGAGGGAGATCGACACCGGCATCTTTTCCTTGATCAGGTCGATGACCTTGGCGTCGCGGAAGAAGCTGTCGCCGAAATCCAGGGACGCATAGTTCTTGACCATGATCCACAAGCGTTCCGGCGCCGATTTGTCAAAGCCGTACATGTGCTCGATTTCCTTGATCAGCGCCGGGTCCAGGCCCTGGGCGCCGCGATAGGCCGAGCCTGCCACCGAGACTTCGGCACCGCCGCCAGCGATGCGGCTGGTGGCGCCTTCGAAGCCTTCGAGCTTGGCGATCATCTGCTCCACCGGCCCGCCCGGGGCGGCCTGGATGATCACGAAGTTGATCAGCAAGATGCCGAACAGGGTCGGAATGATCAGCAACAGTCGCCGAAAAATGTACGCCAGCATCTGATTACTCCGTGCCCGCAGGATCGGCCTGCAGTGTGGTTTCGACTTCTATCGCCGGCTTGATGTCGGGCTTGACCCACCAGGTCGCCGTGCCGATGTCATATTTAGGCGAGACCTTTGGATGGCCGATGTGGTTCCAGTACGCCACGCGCCAGGTCTTGATGTGCCAGTTGGGTATTACGTAATAGCCCCATTGCAGCACCCGGTCCAGCGCCCGGGCGTGGGCCACCAGGCTGTTGCGCGAATCGGCGTTGATCAGTTGCTCGACCAGTTGATCGACCACCGGATCTTTCAGCCCCATGGAATTGCGGCTGCCGGGTTTGTCGGCAGCGGCCGACATCCAGAATTCCCGTTGTTCATTACCCGGCGAGTTGGATTGCGGGAAGCTGCCGACGATCATGTCGAAGTCCCGGGAACGCACGCGGTTGATGTATTGCGAGACGTCGACCCGGCGGATCACCAGATCAATGCCCAGGTCACTCAGGTTGCGCTTGAACGGCAGCAGCACCCGTTCGAATTCGGTCTGGGCCAACAGGAATTCGATGACCACCGGTTTGCCGGTGGCATCGACCATTTTGTCATCGACGATGCGCCAGCCGGCCTCTTGCAGCAGTTGATAGGCTTGCCGTTGCTGGGCGCGGATCATGCCGCTGCCGTCGGTGGTCGGGTTCTGGAAGGCTTCGCTGAACACCTGCGGTGGCAGCTTGCCGCGGAACGGCTCGAGGATCGCCACTTGATCGGCATCAGGCAGGCCGGTGGCGGCCATTTCCGAGTTTTCGAAGTAACTGCGGGTACGCGCATAGGCACCGTTGAACAGTTGCTTGTTGGTCCATTCGAAGTCCAGCAGCAGCGACAAGGCCTGACGCACGCGCACATCCTGGAACACCGGGCGGCGCAGGTTGAAGACGAACCCTTGCATGCCGGTCGGATTGCCGTTGGGAATCTGTTCCTTGACCAGTCGACCTTCGGTGACCGCCGGAGTGTTGTAGGCATTGGCCCAGTTTTTCGCGGTCATTTCCAGCCAGTAGTCAAACTGCCCGGCCTTGAGCGCTTCCAGAGCCACCGTGTTGTCGCGGTAGTAATCGGTGGTCATTACGTCGAAGTTGTAAAACCCCCGATTGACCGGCAGGTCCTTGCCCCAGTAGTCCTTGACCCGCTCGTAACGCACCGAGCGTCCCGCCTTCACTTCGCTGACCTTGTACGGGCCGCTGCCCAGCGGGATTTCCAGGTTGCCCTTGTTGAAGTCGCGGTCGGCCCACCAGTGCTTGGGCAGCACCGGCAACTGGCCGAGGATCAGCGGCAGTTCGCGGTTGTTGGTGTGCTTGAACTTGAACAGTACGGTGAGCGGGTCTTCGGCGACCACTTCGGCCACGTCGTTGTAGTAGCCGCGGTACATCGGCGCGCCATCCTTGGTCAGCATCTGGAAGCTGAATACCACGTCCTCGGCGCGTATCGGATGGCCGTCATGGAAGCGTGCTTCGGGGCGCAGGTAGAAGCGCACCCAGGCGTTGTCCGGAGCTTTCTCGATCAGCCGGGCAATCAAGCCGTACTCGGTGAACGGCTCGTCCAGGCCTTGCTTGGCCAGGGTGTCGTAGATGTTGCCGATATCGTCCGCCGGCACGCCTTTGCTGATGAACGGGTTGAGACTGTCGAAGCCACCGAAACCGGCCTGACGGAAAATCCCGCCCTTGGGCGCGTCCGGATTGACGTAGTCGAAGTGTTTGAAATCGGCCGGGTATTTCGGCGGCTCGTTGTACAGGGTCACGGCATGTTGCGGGGCGGCGCAGGCCAGCCCGGCGAATAGCAGACCGCTGGCCTGCAGGAGCAGGGCACGGATGGGTTTCATTGATCTTTCTCCGAAGATTTCAGCCACCACGCGTTCAGGGCCAGGGTGTAAGGCGGCGTGGTGACGAAGGCGAGCCGGTTGCGGTACGCCAGACGGTGATAATTGAGGTACCAGTTGGGAACGATGTAGTGCTGCCACAGCAGCACGCGGTCGAGGGCCTTGCCGGCGGCGACTTGTTCATCGCGGGTCTGGGCGGCCAGCAACTGTTCGAGCAAATGGTCGACCACCGGGTTGGCAATGCCGGCGAAGTTCTTGCTGCCCTTGACCCCGGCCTGGCTGGAGTGAAAGTACTGCCATTGTTCCAGGCCGGGGCTGAGCGTCTGGTTGAGGGTCATCAGAATCATGTCGAAATCGAACTGGTCGAGGCGCTGCTTGTATTGCGCGCGATCGACCGTGCGCAGCCGCGCATCGATGCCGATGCTGGCGAGGTTCTCGATGTAAGGCTGGAGGATGCGTTCCAGGTTCGGGTTGACCAGCAGCAGTTCCAGGCGCAAAAGCTGCCCGGCGGCGTTTTGCAGACGCTGGCCATTGAGCTTCCAGCCAGCTTCGGCGAGCAGGCCGAGGGCTTTGCGCAGAGTCTCCCGGGGGATGCCACTGCCGTCGGTCTGCGGCAGGCTGAACGGCTCGGTAAAGAGCCTGGCCGGCAGTTGCTCGCGATAGGGCTTGAGCAACAGCCATTCATGCCCGACCGGCAACCCGCTGGCCGAGAACTCGCTGTTGGGGTAGTAACTCATGGCGCGTTGGTAGGCGCCGCCGAACAGCGTGCGGTTGGTCCATTCAAAGTTGAACATCAGCCCCAGCGCTTCACGGACCTTGGCGTCCGAGAAAGCCGGACGGCGGCTGTTCATGAACAGGCCCTGGGTCTGGGTCGGGATCTGGTGGGGAATCTGTGCCCTGATCACCTCGCCGCGGCGTATGGCGGGGAAGTTGTAGCCGGTGTCCCAGTTCTTCGCCTGATGCTCGATGTAGATATCGAATTCACCGGCCTTGAACGCCTCGAACGCCACGTCGCTGTCGCGGTAGAACTCAACTTCCATGCGGTCGAAGTTGTACTTGCCGCGATTGACCGGCAGGTCTTTGCCCCAGTAGTCCTTGACCCGTTCGAAGACGATCTGTCGTCCCGGCGTGACCGAGGTGATGCGATACGGCCCGCTGCCCAGCGGCGGCTCGAAAGTGGTGGCCTTGAAGTCGCGGCCTTTCCAGTAGTGCTGCGCCAGCACCGGCATTTCGCCCAGGCGCAGGATCAGCAGCGGATTGCCGGCGCGCTTGAACACGAAGCGGATGCGCTGCGGGTTGAGGATGTCGACCCGCGACACTTCCTGAAGGCTGGTGCGGTACAGCGGATGGCCTTCCTTGAGCAACACGCGATAGGAGAACGCGACGTCGTAGGCGGTGATCGGCGTGCCGTCATGGAAGCGTGCTTCAGGACGCAGGTTGAACACCACCCAGCTGCGGTTCTCGCTGTATTCCACCGACTGGGCGATCAGGCCATAGCTGGACGCGGGCTCGTCACCCGAAGGCGCGTACTGTCCGGTACCGACCATCAGCGGCTCGTTGAGCTCGTTGATACCGTATTGCAGGAAGTTCGGCGTGGTGACCGGGCTGGTGCCTTTGAAGGTGTAGGGGTTGAGCGTATCGAAGGTGCCAAACGCCATGACCCGCAACGTACCGCCCTTGGGCGCTTGCGGGTTGACCCAGTCGAAGTGGGTAAATCGGGCTGGGTACTTGAGCGTGCCGAACTGCGCATAACCATGGCTTTCGCTGATCGTCGCGCTTGCGGTGGAGCTCAAGGCCAGGCTGATCAGGAGCAGGGGCAGGGGACGCTTCAAATAGGGGATCCGATCCAGGCGGCTTGGGCTTTGTGGACCGTACAGTAACAGCTTGTATGGACAGGAAAAAGACGGGGGGTTAATGCGCAATATCGGCCGGGCCACAATCCTGTAGGAGCGAGCTTGCTCGCGAAGGCGGCCTGACAGACGAAATGGATGTTGATTGTGCCGGCGCCTTCGCCGGCAAGCCAGCTCCTACAGGTTTTGTGCTCGCCACAAAAACTGCGCAGGCATAAAAAATCTATGGTCGCCCCCATTTTTGCAATACTGATTAACGGGTGGTGTGGTTGGCTTGCTTAAATCTATCCGGCGTCTGTTTGGGGCATGCCCCAGCGCCACGATGAGAATCGCGCCTGACGATCCTAAAAAGCCCATCGGCTTCTTAAAGCCGATTTTTATGCCAGGATCTTCGCCAGGCCGGTAGGCCGTTCACGTCATCTGTTGTTCAGCTATCGCAAAACCTGAAGGGTGAATCGTGGTACTGCAACAACCGCAGGGTCAGGCGTTCAAGGCGTCTGCCCCTGCTTCATATTGCGTATGGTGAGTCGCGATCGCCCAGGCGATACGCGCCAGTTTGTTAGCGAGGGCACAGGCCACGACATTCGAATGTCGTCGACTGAGCAAGGCTCGTACCCAGTCAGCCAAGGCCCCTTTTTGGTGATCCAGCCTCTGCATATAGACCCTGGAACATTGCACCAACAGTTGTCGCAGGTGCTTGTCACCCCGCTTGCTGATCCCGAGCAAATTCGCCTTACCACCCGTACTGTACTGCCTGGGCACCAGTCCCACTGAGGCGGCAAAATCGCGACTGCGTCGGTACTGCTTAGCATCGCCCATCTCCACAGCCAGCAGGCTGGCGGTGATCGGGCCGACACACGGCATGCTCAGTAAACGACTACCTAGATCATCGTCGGCCAGTTGGCTCGCCAGCTCTTTGTCCAGCGCCTTGATTTGCTCATCCAGGTAGACGAAGTGATCGTGCAGACGTTGCAACAACACCGTCAAACGAACGGGAAACTCATGCCCAGCCAAAACAACTGCTAGACGCTTCATGATGGCCAAGCCTCTGGGCAAGCTGACGCCAAACTCCAGTAGAAAACCGTGCATCTGATTAGCCGTTTTTGTGCGGTCATGCACCAACGATTCGCGCATCCGATGCAGAACAGACAGGGTTTGCTGGGACTCGGTCTTAGGCGTCACAAAGCGCATAGATGGACGGGAAGCCGCTTCACAGATCGCTTCAGCATCGACGAAATCATTTTTGTTGCCCTTGACGAAGGGCTTAACGAACTGCGGGGAAATCAGCTTGGCCGTGTGTCCCATTGCCGCTAGCTGACGAGCAACAAAATGCGCCCCCGCACAGGCTTCCATCACCACGATACAACTCGGCACGTTGCCGAAAAGCTGCATCATCTGCGCCCGAGAGAGCTTCTTGCGAAACACCTCGCGGCCTGATTTATCCTGGCCGTGAAGGTGGAAATTATGTTTGCCGAGATCGATACCGATCAGTGCTGACTGGATCATGATGATGGCCTCCGAAAACAAAACACCCTGCGAAAGCGTAGCCCTCGCAGGGTGTGGGGGTGACCATCTCATTAGCCCCTGGATTCAGGGGCTGTTTTTTAATGCGGATTGGCCACCGTCAGCATCTGACCAGGCTTCAGCGCCTGGCCGACACGCGGGTTCCAGCGCTTGAGGTGCTGCATCTCTACGTTGAAGCGCTTGGCCACGATGTACAGCGAGTCGCCTTGCTGGACCTTGTACGTGGTCTGCTGCTTCTTGGTATTGGCTGCAATCACGGTGTTGACGCGCCCGGAGCTGCGTTTGCCGGTGTCCTGCATGACCAGGGTCTGGCCTGGCTTGAGGTTCTTGCCAGTCAGATTGTTCCAGCTTTGCAGGTCCTTCACGTCAACGTTGTTGGCCTTGGCAATGGAACCGAGGTTGTCACCCCGTTTGACCCGGTAGGAACGCTTGACGCTGGCGACCTGGGTGTCGTCGGCACCTTCGAAGACCGGTTTGAGCGATTTCTTGCTGATCAGTTCTTCAGGACGCATGGTCTGCAGGCTGCTGGTCAGCAGTTGTGCCTTGGAGGTCGGCACCAGCAGGTGCTGCGGGCCGTCGATGGTGGTGCGCTGCTTGAAGGCCGGGTTGAGCTGGAACAGTTCGTCTTCGTCGATGTTGGCGACTTCAGCGACCTTGGACAGGTCCATGCGCTGGTTGATTTCGACGACCTTGAAGTAAGGTTCGTTGGCGATCGGGTTGAGGTTCACGCCGTAGGCATCCGGCGCCATCACCACTTGCGACAGTGCCAGCAACTTCGGCACATAAGCCTGGGTTTCGGCGGGCAGTGGCAGGTTCCAGTAGTCGGTTGGCAGGCCGAGACGTTCGTTGCGCTCGATGGCCCGGCTGACGGTGCCTTCGCCGGCGTTGTAGGCCGCCAGGGCCAGCATCCAGTCGCCGTTGAACATGTCATGCAGGCGGGTCAGGTAATCCAGCGCGGCGGTGGTCGACGCGGTGATGTCACGACGGCCATCATAGAAACGGGTTTGACGCAGGTTGAAATAACGCCCGGTGGACGGGATGAACTGCCAAAGGCCCACCGCGTCGGCCCGGGAGTAGGCCATCGGGTTGTAGGCACTTTCAATCACTGGCAGCAGGGCCAGTTCCAGCGGCATGTTGCGTTCTTCAAGGCGTTCGACGATGTAGTGAATGTAGAGGCTGCCACGCTCGCCGGCGTTTTCGAGGAAAGATGGATTGCTGGCGAACCACAGGCGCTGTTGCTCGATGCGCGGGTTGACGCCCAGCCCGTCCTGCAACTGGAAGCCCTGGCGCATGCGCTCCCAGACGTCCTGGGGGATTTGCGGGCTGGGTTTTTCGCTGAGCCAGATCGGCTTCTGCTTGGCGCGCGCGGCGATGTTCTGCGTGTGCGCCGCATCGGTCTGCGGCGCATGGCTGGAACAGCCCGCCAGGGTGGCGGACACAGCCACCGCTATGGCTTGAGCCAAGCGGGTCAATGCGTCTGAACTGATGGCTTTGCGAATAGGTGACGACATTGGCTGGAAGTAAGTTCCGGGCAAAAATGTCGGGCGATTCTAGAAAGCGCACCCTGCGCGGTCAACCTTTCAGAATTGTTGCAATCTTGAGAAGCCCCTTTAGAACCTGTCTTTCCACGCTCGAAGCGCAGCAAAAACCATATCGGGCGCCGAGTTATCGGTGCCGGTCCGTTCGTCCGCTTTTTCTTTAACGGATGTTTCACCGGAGCGCAAAAACGGGTTTGTGAGCTTTTCCAGTGCCAGTGTCGACGGCAGCGTCATGATCCCGGATTCCCGTTGGCGGGTGACTTTGGCCAGGCGTTCGGCGGTGTGCGGATTGTTCGGTTCGACGGCCGCGGCAAACTTCAGGTTGCTGAGGGTGTACTCGTGGGTGCAGTACACCTGCGTGTCATCCGGCAACCCGGCCAGGCGTGTCAGCGAGCTGTACATTTGCTGTGGCGTGCCTTCGAACAAGCGTCCGCAGCCGGCGGCAAACAGTGTGTCGCCGCAGAACAGCAAGCCGTGATGGTAATAGGCGATGTGCCCCAGGGTGTGACCAGGGACCGCGAGGACGTCGAAGTCGCAGCCGAGCACACTGACCTTGTCGTTGTCCTTGAGCGCAATGTCCCGCGCCGGGATCGTTTCGCTGGCCGGACCATAGACTTTCGCGTCCGTCGCTTTTTTCAGCTGTTCGACGCCGCCGACGTGGTCATGATGGTGATGAGTGATCAGAATATCACTCAGTACCCAGCCCGGATTGGCCGCGAGCCAGGCTTGTACGGGGCCGGCATCACCCGGGTCGACGACCGCGCAGCGCTTGCTGTCGTGGTCTTGTAACAACCAGATGTAGTTGTCGGTGAAGGCGGGCAGGGCAGTGATCTGTATCATCGTCGGATTCGCCAAGCGGAAAACAATGGCGCATCTTAGAACTTCCTGGCGCGTTGGAGAATGCAATGACTGATAAAGCGTTCGCACAGGCCGATCCTGACTGGCTGGCGTTGATCAGCGCGGCCCGTGAATGGCTGGCCGGTCCCCTCGGGCAATTTCTGCTGGACGAAGAGCGGCGCATGCTCGAAGACGAGCTCGGGCGGTTCTTTGGTGGCTATCTGGTGCATTACGGTCCCTCGGCCCAAACCCCGCCGTCGGCCCCGCAGGTGCAGCGCAACGTGCGCCTTGGCGCGCCGTTGCCGGGGGTCGAGATCGTTTGTGAGGAGCAGGCCTGGCCACTGAGCGAGCATGCCGCCGATGTGGTGGTGCTGCAGCATGGCCTGGATTTCTGTCTGTCGCCCCACGGTTTGCTTCGCGAGGCGGCGAGCAGCGTACGCCCCGGCGGGCATTTGCTGATCATTGGCATCAATCCTTGGAGCAGTTGGGGGCTGCGGCATGTGTTTGCCCAGGATGCGCTGCGCAAGGCGCGCTGCATTTCGCCGTCACGGGTCGCGGACTGGCTGAACCTGCTGGGCTTCGCGCTGGAGAAACGCCGCTTCGGGTGCTATCGTCCGCCGCTTGCGTCACCGGCGTGGCAGACCCGCCTGGCCGGTTGGGAGCGCAAGGCCGGTGACTGGCAACTGTCGGGCGGCGGCTTCTATTTATTGGTGGCGCGCAAGATCGTGGTGGGTTTGCGGCCGGTCCGTCAGGAGCGGCGCGAGCCGATGGGCAAGCTGATCCCGTTGCCGATGGCCAAGGTCAACCGGCGCAACATCGAACCGTAATACACACTTTTTATTTGCGGCCGGGCCTGTCCCGGCTTCGGCCGTCGTCGATCAGCGATCGGCGGGCCAGCGCATTTTCTGGATAGATTGGCATGAGCGATAGCGTAGAACTGTTCACCGACGGCGCCTGCAAAGGCAACCCCGGCCCTGGCGGCTGGGGCGCACTGCTGGTGTGCAAGGGCGTCGAAAAGGAACTCTGGGGCGGCGAAGCCAATACCACCAACAACCGCATGGAACTGATGGGTGCGATCCGTGGCCTGGAAGAGCTCAAGCGTCCCTGCGAGGTGCTGCTGGTGACCGACTCCCAGTACGTGATGAAAGGCATCAACGAGTGGATGGACAACTGGAAGAAGCGCGGCTGGAAAACCGCGGCGAAGGAACCGGTGAAAAACGCTGACCTGTGGAAGCTGCTCGACGAGCAGGTCAACCGCCACAAGGTCACCTGGAAATGGGTGCGCGGACACATTGGCCATCACGGCAACGAACGGGCCGACCAGCTGGCCAACCGTGGCGTGGATGAAGTGCGTGGGTACAAACAGGGCTGATCAACCTCCCGTACGGTGAGCATGTTAAGATTCGCGCTTTTGCACGATTGACCGATTGAGAGCTGAGCACTGATGGCCACCAGATCCGTTGTACTCGACACCGAAACCACCGGCATGCCGGTGACCGACGGCCACCGGATTATCGAAATCGGTTGTGTCGAGTTGATCGGCCGACGCCTGACAGGCCGGCACTTTCACGTGTACCTGCAACCGGATCGCGAAAGTGATGAGGGCGCGATCGGCGTCCACGGCATCACCAACGAATTCCTCGTGGGCAAGCCGCGTTTTGCCGAGGTGGCCGAAGAGTTCTTCGAGTTCATCAAGGGCGCGCAGCTGATCATCCATAACGCGGCGTTCGACGTTGGCTTCATCAACAACGAATTCGCCCTGATGGGCCAGCAGGACCGCGCGGACATCACGCAGCACTGCTCGATCCTCGACACCCTGATGATGGCCCGGGAACGTCACCCGGGGCAGCGCAACAGCCTCGACGCCTTGTGCAAACGCTATGGCGTCGACAACTCCGGCCGTGAACTGCACGGCGCCTTGCTCGACTCCGAGATTCTCGCCGACGTCTACCTGACCATGACCGGGGGGCAGACCAGTCTGTCCCTGGCCGGCAATGCCTCCGATGGCAATGGCTCCGGTGAAGGGGCGGACAATTCGGCCACCGAGATTCGCCGTTTGCCAGCGGACCGCCAGCCAACGCGTATCATCCGCGCCAGCGAAGACGACCTGGCCCGCCACGCGGCGCGCCTGGAAATCATCGGCAAATCCGCTGGCGCTCCGGCGTTGTGGGTGCAGCTGGCTGAGGCTGAAGCGCAGGCATAACACCCTATTTGGCAGACACTGCTTTTTGTGGCGAGGGGGCTTGTCGGAACGCCGCACCGCCCCGTTGGGCTGCGAAGCAGTCGTAAATCCATCTAAGGTGGCCTGTCTGAAAGAATGAAGGGCCGCTTCGCGACCCAACGGGGGCAAGCCCCCTCGCCACAAGTTGGTGCATCTCGCTCGCCACATCCTCTGCAACACTCTACCCTGAGGTGATTGGCAGGCTCTGGTCTGCCGCCTCAGGACACTGAGCCTCATGTATAAAGACTTGAAATTCCCGGTCCTGATTGTCCATCGCGACATCAAGGCCGACAGCGTCGCCGGTGACCGCGTGCGGGGGATTGCCCGGGAGCTGGAGCAGGAAGGGTTCAGCGTCGTTTCGGCAGTGGACTACACCGAAGGGCGACTGGTGGCGTCGACCTACCATGGCCTGTCCTGCATGCTGATTGCCTCTGAAGACGCCAGCACCCATTCCCATTTGTTGCAAAATATGGCCGAACTGATCGGACTGGCGCGGGTGCGTGCGCCGGATCTGCCGATCTTCGCCTTGGGCGAAAAAGTGACCCTGGAAAACGCGCCCGCCGACGCCATGGCCGAGCTCAATCAGTTGCGCGGCATTCTTTACCTGTTTGAAGACACCGTGCCCTTTCTCGCCCGGCAGGTGGCCCGCGCCGCGCGCAAATATCTCGATGGCCTGCTGCCACCATTTTTCAAGGCGTTGGTGCAGCACACGGCGGACTCCAACTACTCCTGGCACACCCCCGGTCACGGCGGTGGTGTGGCGTATCACAAAAGTCCGGTCGGGCAGGCGTTTCACCAGTTTTTCGGTGAAAACACCCTGCGCTCGGACCTTTCGGTGTCGGTGCCGGAGCTCGGCTCTTTACTCGATCACACCGGTCCCCTGGCTGAAGCCGAGGCCCGTGCCGCACGCAATTTCGGCGCCGATCACACCTTTTTCGTGATCAATGGCACGTCCACGGCCAACAAGATTGTCTGGCACTCGGTGGTCGCTCGCGACGACCTGGTGCTGGTGGATCGTAATTGCCACAAGTCGGTGCTGCACTCGATCATCATGACCGGCGCGATCCCGCTGTACTTGTGTCCGGAGCGTAATGAACTGGGGATCATCGGCCCGATTCCCCTGAGTGAGTTCAGCCGCGAATCGATCCAGGCCAAGATCGACGCCAGTCCGCTGACCAAGGGTCGTTCACCGAAGGTCAAGCTCGCGGTGGTGACCAATTCGACCTATGACGGCCTCTGCTACAACGCCGAGCTGATCAGGCAGCAACTGGGCAATAGCGTTGAGGTGTTGCACTTCGACGAGGCCTGGTACGCCTATGCGGCGTTTCATGAGTTTTTTGCCGGGCGCTACGGCATGGGCACCTCCCGTGATGAAGACAGCCCGTTGGTGTTCACCACCCATTCCACCCACAAGTTGCTGGCGGCCTTCAGCCAGGCGTCGATGATTCACGTGCGCGATGGCGGTGCGCGGCAACTGGACCGGGATCGCTTCAACGAAGCATTCATGATGCACATCTCGACCTCGCCGCAGTACGGCATCATTGCCTCGCTGGATGTGGCTTCGGCGATGATGGAAGGGCCGGCCGGGCGTTCGCTGTTGCAGGAAATGTTCGATGAGGCCCTGAGTTTTCGGCGGGCGCTGGCTAACTTGCGCCAGCACATTGCCGCGGATGATTGGTGGTTTTCGATCTGGCAACCGCCGTCGGCGGAAGGCATCGAGCGGGTCGTCACCGAGGACTGGTTGCTGCAGCCCGATGCCGACTGGCACGGCTTTAGCGGCGTGACCGACGATTATGTGCTGCTCGACCCGATCAAGGTCACGCTGGTGATGCCGGGATTGACGGCCGGTGGCACCCTCAGCGCGCGCGGAATTCCGGCGGCAGTGGTCAGCAAGTTCCTTTGGGAGCGTGGCCTGGTGGTCGAGAAAACCGGGCTGTATTCGTTCCTGGTGTTGTTCTCCATGGGCATCACCAAGGGCAAGTGGAGTACGCTGCTCACCGAACTGCTGGAGTTCAAGCGCAGCTACGACGCCAACGTCAGTCTGGCCAGTTGCCTGCCCTGTGTGGCGCAAGAGAATGTCGCGCGCTATCAGGGCATGGGGCTGCGTGATCTGTGCGATCAGTTGCATGCCTGTTATCGCAGCAACGCCACCGCCAGGCACCTCAAGCGCATGTACACCGTACTGCCGGAAGTCGCGATGAAGCCGGCGGACGCCTATGATCAATTGGTGCGAGGTGAAGTCGAAGCCGTGTCGATCGATGCGCTGGACGGGCGGATCGCCGCGGTGATGCTGGTGCCGTACCCACCCGGCATTCCGCTGATCATGCCGGGCGAGCGTTTTACCGAGTCGACCCGCTCGATCATCGATTACCTGGCGTTTGCCCGCACGTTCGATAGCAGTTTCCCGGGGTTCGTTGCTGATGTGCACGGATTGCAACACGAAGATCAGGGCAGTGGACGGTGTTACACCGTCGATTGCATCAAGGAGTGAGGACCTTTCCCAGTATGCAGCCGGTTATAAATCCGAATGTCCCAGGGTTGTCGGTACGGGTTGCCGACGAGGGTTTTGCCGCCTATATCTGGGGCAGTGATTTCAGTTTTGAAGTCGCGGCCTACGGTGCGGCCGAAATAGGCAAGCCGGTGGCACAGTGGCCGGTCACCCCGATCACGCCTTATCGCAAGTGCTACGGCATCGACCCCGAGGAATTCAGCAGCTTTCGCGATGGCGCCGACAGCGCGATTTTCATGGCGTATCTGGATGACCAGCCCGTGGGGCACCTGGTGGTCAGTACCAACTGGAACGGCTTTGCCCATATCGACGAACTGGCGGTGCACGCACCGGCCCGGAGGCATGGTGTGGCCAAGGCCCTGCTGGATGTGGCGCAGTTCTGGAGCCGCAAGAAAAAGCTCCCGGGCATCATGCTCGAAACCCAGAACAACAACCTGGGGGCCTGCCGGCTCTATGAACGCTGCGGTTACGTGATTGGCGGGATTGACCACCTGCGCTATCGCGGCATCGATCCGAATACCGCCGAAGTGGCACTGTTCTGGTATCGACTGTTCGAAAACCCGCTGGAAAACCCGTTCAGTTCGTCAGCATCGCCGCGGCTTGTTCCGTGACGATGGTCAACAGTGCCTGAACCGCCGCAGAGGGTTCGGCGTTTTTCAGGGTCAGGGCGTAGAGACTGATCGGGACCGCCGGCGCCAGCGGGCAGGCGTCCAGTCCCGAGGTTTTGGCGCCGAGGGCGGTGAAGGGGTCGACGATGGCCAGGCCTTCGCCGGCCTCGACCATGCTGCGCATCATCTGATGCGTCTGGACCCGGGTCTGAATCACCGGGGCAGGGCGCAAGCCGTGCAGTTTGTTTTCCAGCGCAGGGCTCAATGGGTCGTGCCCCTCCAGGCCGATCATTGATTGACCGGCCAGATCCTGCAGTGAAATGTATTTCTGTTTCGGTTGCAGCCAGCCATGGGGGGCGAGCAACTGAAGTTTGCCCTGGGCAATCACTTGGCAATCGAGGTCGGCGTGATCGGGGTCATGCAGGCTCAGGCCCAGATCGCTTTCACGCAGCAGCAGGCTTCTGACGATGTCGCGGGTGGGCTGGCACAGCAGTGTGCAAGGCGCATCGGGCAGGCGTCGGCGCAGGGCCGCGATGCTGTGTGGCAACAATTGGTTGGCCAGAGGCGGAGTGCAGACGATGCGCAGCGGCGGCGCCAGGTATTGCCTGAGGCTGTTGGCCAGGCGCTGCACCGGTTCGAGCGCATCGTAGACCCGGGCAATTTCCACCTGCAATTCCCGCGCTTCGCGGGTGGCCTGCAATCGCCCGCGCACGCTGGCGAACAGCATGAAACCCAACTGATCCTCGGCGTCGCGCAGCAAACGCTCGACTTCGGCCACCGGCAACTGCAGCCATTCGGCGGCGGTGCCCAGGTGACCGGTCTGCAGGAGCGCCTGGATCACTTCGATATGGCGTAAACGCATGCGTGAAGTCCATGTTCAGCAGGTGGAGGAGTCAGTGGCTGAATCCTACCCCAAGTCCGCGCATATGACTTCTGCTCATAACGACGGGTTATGAAACGCTTGCGGTTTGCGGTTCGCGGGTAATGGTCACGCCGGTTTGCACCAGCATGAATTCATTGTCGTCGACCTTGTTGACACGGTCGCCAATGGCCAGCTTGTAGGTGGTGACAGGGCCTGAACCGTCTACCGCCGGGGTGGAGTCCTGGAACTCGTGCACCGAATAAATACGGCCTTCCGCATCTCTTGCATGGAACTGACCGACGAGTACTGCTGCCATCTGCTTAGAACCTCTGGAGATAAATCACTCAATTTGCGGCACTGTAGACCGTGCTTGGGCGAGGTAAGTTTTCCTACAGGAAAAAAATAGTCAGGGACGGCGTTTTCGGTCGCCCGCTGCTTGAATCGTCATCTATAACTACAAGCTCTTCCTATCGGACAGTCGAGAAACTCCCATGAGCAACGTCTATACGATCGCCGTCGTGGTCGGCAGCTTGAGAAAGGAATCGATCAACCGCAAGGTCGCACGGGCCCTGGTGGAACTGGCACCGGCCAATCTCAAGCTCAACATCGTCGAAATTGGCGATCTGCCGCTCTATAACGAAGACATCGATGGTGCTTCACCGCCGGCAGCCTACAGCACTTTCCGACAACAGGTGAGCTCATCCGACGCGGTGTTGTTCGTGACCCCGGAATACAACCGTTCGGTGCCGGCACCGTTGAAAAATGCGATTGACGTGGGCTCGCGTCCATACGGAAAAAGTGCCTGGAATGGTAAACCGGGCGCCATTATCAGCGTTTCGCCGGGGGCCGTCGGCGGGTTTGGTGCCAATCACAACCTGCGTCAATCCATGGTCTTTCTCAATGTGCCGCTGATGCAGCAACCGGAGGCCTATCTGGGGAACGCCGGTTCGGCGTTCGACGAGGCGGGCAAGTTGTCCGAGTCGGTCAAGCCGTTCCTGCAAAAATTCATCAATGCCTATGGGCAATGGGTCGAACAGCACAAGAAAGTTTGATGGTCATTGGCCAGAGTTTTGTCCTGCCAGGCGCTGGATAACCGGCGATGCGGTTATCTCTTTAGACCGGGTTGGCCTTATCGCGAGCAGGCTCGCTCCCACAGGGATCTTCAGTGGATACAATACTTGTGTTCGGCTGAGGCCCAATGTGGGAGCGGGCTTGCTCGCGAAAGGGGCCGCCTCAGGCAACACAAGACTCAACCCTGTCCCGGCACATTCGGCCAAAGGTCCGCCACCAGAAACAATCGCTCGTCTTCTTCCCAGTCGCCGCTGGCATTTTCCGTCAGGCGCACCAGCAATTGTGCCGGCGCCAACGGGTCCAGGTCATCCAGCCACGTCTGCATCTGTCCGGGGTTCCAGGTGTGCTCCGCCGAATAATGCGCCGGCGCCAGCCAGGCGTGGCGGGGCAGGGGTTGCCAGCGACCGGGCGGGCTCTGGGCCAACAACGCCGGCCAATCCTTTTGATGCAACCAGCGACCGCGCAAATGCTGGGGATGGGCACCCGACGGCGGGGCAGCCTGTCCGGGCCACGGGTACAGCAAATACCCCCCCAGCCACAAATGGGCGCTGAACGCCTGGATATCCAGCGCCGCCAGCACTTCACGGCTCTCGGGGCGCGCGGAAATCGGCAATTGATGCTGGCTCAGGTGCGCCAGTTTGCGGTCGAGCCGGTCGTGGCAGCCCGGGCCCAGCCACTGGGCAGTGTCATGACCGTCGCCGGATTGCGGGCCGAGGTAGAGCTTGATTGCCAGTTCCAGGTGATGCACGCCGTCGCGGTCGCGCAGCAGCATGTCCAGTTCACCCAGGGTGTGCCCCTCGCGGCGAATCGGCAGGTTGGCGGCAATCAGTTCGATGCCGGGTGCATGTTGCACGGCGAATTGCCAGAGGCGTTCGTAGTACAAGCCCAGGCGCCGGGTGCGGGCCTGGGCCAGCCAGTGCAACAGGCCATAACTGTCCCGATCCAGCTGCCGCAGCCAATGCTCCAGTCGATCCGGTGCCTGCACCCAATCGCTGCCGGCCAGCGGGTGGCGCTGCGGCCACGGGGTGTCGTCCAGCATGGGCGGTGCGAGGATGACCCACGCCAGGTCACGCACTTCGGGATGGCGTAACTGATGGGGCAGGTGGAGCAAATCAGGAAATAGCATCATCTTGCGAGCATAGCCTGAAACCCGGGCACACCCTTGAAGCTGAAAGGATTTTGTCTACGGGAGGCTTTCGCCCATAATCGTGGTTTTCGCCGCCACGCAGATCCCCGCAGGAGCCCCATGGAGCAATTTCGCAATATCGGCATCATCGGTCGCCTGGGCAGTTCCCAGGTGCTGGATACCGTCCGCCGACTGAAACGGTTTCTGCTCGATCGTCACCTGCACGTGATCCTCGAAGACACCATCGCCGAAGTGCTGCCAGGGCACGGCTTGCAAACCTCATCGCGCAAGATGCTCGGCGAAGTCTGCGACATGGTCATAGTGGTCGGTGGTGACGGCAGCCTGCTCGGTGCCGCCCGGGCGCTGGCCAAGCACAATATCCCGGTGCTCGGTATCAACCGCGGCAGCCTGGGTTTCCTCACCGACATCCGTCCCGATGAGCTGGAAACCAAGGTCGCCGAAGTGCTGGACGGCCACTATCTGGTGGAAAACCGCTTCCTGTTGCAGGCCGAAGTCCGCCGCCACGGCGAGGCCATCGGCCAGGGCGATGCACTGAACGATGTGGTGCTGCACCCTGGCAAGTCCACGCGAATGATCGAATTCGAGCTGTACATCGACGGCCAGTTCGTCTGCAGCCAGAAGGCCGACGGCCTGATCGTCGCGACGCCGACCGGTTCCACCGCCTATGCGCTGTCCGCCGGCGGGCCGATCATGCATCCCAAGCTCGACGCTATTGTGATTGTGCCGATGTACCCCCATACCTTGTCGGGTAGGCCGATTGTGGTCGATGGCAACAGTGAGCTGAAAATCGTCGTGTCCAAGGATATGCAGATTTACCCGCAAGTCTCGTGTGACGGGCAGAACCACTTCACCTGCGCGCCCGGCGACACCATTACCGTCAGCAAGAAAGCCCAGAAACTGCGGCTGATTCACCCGCTTGACCACAACTACTATGAAGTCTGCCGGACCAAGCTCGGCTGGGGCAGCAAGTTGGGGGGTGGAGGCGACTGATGCTCGATCCCGCGCGTAGCTACGACCTGATCGGTGACGTGCACGGTTGCGCTCTGACCCTGGAGCACTTGCTCGACCGACTCGGTTATCACAAGCAGGGTGGCGTCTGGCGGCATGCCTCGCGCATGGCGGTGTTCGTTGGCGATATCATCGACCGCGGCCCGCGGATTCGCGAGGCTCTGCATATCGTCCACGACATGGTCGAGGCCGGTCAGGCTCTGTGCATCATGGGCAACCACGAGTTCAATGCGCTGGGCTGGGCCACGCCGGCGCTGCCCGGCAGCGGCAAGCAGTTCGTGCGCGAGCACACGCCGCGCCATGCCCGCCTGCTGCACGAAACCCTGACCCAGTTCGAACACCATCCGGGTGACTGGCACGACTTCCAGCAATGGTTCTACAAGTTGCCATTGTTCGTCGATGCCGGGCGTTTTCGCGTGGTCCACGCCTGCTGGGACGCCGGGCTGATCGAGCCGCTGCGGGCGTTGTTCCCCAACGGTTGCGTCGATGAGCATTTTCTCCAGGCGTCGGCGGAATCGGGCTCTTTTGCATGCACCGTATTCGATCGGCTGTTGCGCGGCACGGACATGCGCTTGCCCCATGGCCTGACCATGACCAGCGGCGACGGCCTGGTGCGTTCGTTCTTCCGGACCAAGTTCTGGGAAGACGATCCGAAAACCTACGGCGACATCGTGTTCCAGCCGGATGCACTGCCCGAACCCGTTGCCCGGACGCCGCTGACATCTACCGAAAAGAACAGTTTGCTGCGTTATGGCATCGATGAGCCGCTGTTGTTCGTCGGTCATTACTGGCGCAGCGGCAAGCCGGCACCGATCCGGCCGAACCTGGCCTGTCTGGATTACAGCGCGGTGCTGTACGGCAAACTGGTTGCCTACCGACTGGATCAGGAAACCCGCCTGGATCCGCAAAAATTCGTCTGGGTCGATGTCGAGCGGCCGGAGGTGCTGCAATGAGTGCTGTAGCGGTATTGCGTCTGCCCTTGGCGGTGGACTTGAGCGGGTTCGTCACCCTGCTCAAGCGCATGCAAGTGCCCCACCGGGTCAGCGAGGAAGCTGGCGAGCAGGTGTTGTGGGTGCCGGACAACATCAGTGAAGACGTGCGTGCGCTGTACGAACGTTTTCCGGCGGGCGATCCCGACCAACAGCTGGACATTCCAGTGGCGCAAACCGTCAAGCGTCCGGGGTTCGTCGAGCAGCTGAAATACGCCAAGGCCACCGCGCTGGTATTGCTGCTGAGCATGATCGTCGGCGCGATCACGTTACTGGGCGACAACCTTGAAACGATGCGTTGGCTGACCTTCCTCGAATTCCGCGTGGTCGGCGAGTACCTCCACTTCACGCCACTGGCCGACAGCCTGGCTGCGGGGCAGTGGTGGCGCCTGGTCACGCCGATGCTGATCCACTTCGGCATTCTGCACCTGGCGATGAACGGCATGTGGTATTGGGAGCTCGGGCGGCGCATCGAGTCGCGTCAGGGCAGCATCAACCTGATCGGCCTGACCCTGCTGTTCAGCCTGGTGTCCAACTTCGCCCAGTATTTCTTCAGCGGCCCGACCTTGTTCGGCGGTTTGTCCGGCGTACTGTACGGCCTGCTCGGGCATTGCTGGATCTTCCAGTTGCTGGCGCCGAACCCGGCCTATCGCCTGCCCCGTGGTGTGCTGGTGATGATGCTGGTGTGGTTGCTGCTGTGTCTGTCCGGGCTGGTCTCGATGATCGGCTTCGGCGAAATCGCCAACGCGGCCCACGTCAGCGGGTTACTCATCGGATGCTTCACCGGTTTGTTGGGCGGTTTGTATAACCGCCGTAAACTGGCCGCCTAATTTAAGAACATGCAATAAAGAGACGGAGACCCAATGTCCTCTTTTAACGAAATGATCAACAACATCACCCACGATATCTACGAGAGCCTGAAACTGGCCGTGGAAATCGGCAAATGGTCCGACGGCGGCAAGCTCACCGCCGAACAACGCGAGCTGTCGCTGCAGGCGATGATCGCCTGGGAAATCCAGAACCTGCCCGAGGACCAGCGCACCGGCTACATGGGCCCGCAGGAATGCAGCTCGAAGTCGATTCAAGTGCCGAATATCCTGTTCAAGTCGGATGCCATCCATTGATCGAGATTGGCCGCGGTGCAATCAGCAAAATGTCGGCGCGCCTGGACGGGCCGAACGTGCAATATGCATTTCGTCTGGGCGAAACCGAGGTCCCGGTCAATCCGTTGATCGGTACCACGGTGCGCCTGGAATACCTGGGGGCGATCCACTGCATCCATTGCGGACGCAAGACCAAGACCAGTTTCAGCCAGGGCTACTGCTACCCGTGCATGACCAAACTGGCCCAGTGCGACGTGTGCATCATGAGCCCGGAGCGCTGCCACTTCGAGGCCGGCACCTGCCGGGAACCCGAGTGGGGCGAGAAGTTCTGCATGACTGACCACGTGGTGTACCTGGCCAACTCGTCGGGGGTGAAAGTCGGGATTACCCGCGCCACCCAACTGCCGACCCGTTGGCTCGACCAGGGTGCGAGCCAGGCCTTGCCGATCATGCGCGTATCGACCCGCCAGCAGTCCGGTTTCGTCGAGGATCTGTTCCGCAGCCAGGTGGCCGACAAGACTAACTGGCGTGCTTTGCTCAAGGGCGATGCGGCGGCGGTGAACCTGGCCGAGGTCCGCGATCAACTGTTCGACAGCTGCGCTGAAGGCTTGCTCGGGTTGCAGCAGCGATTTGGCTTGCAGGCGATCCAGCCGGTGACCGATGTCGAACCGCTGGAAATCCGCTACCCGGTCGAGCAGTACCCAGCGAAGATCGTCAGCTTCAACCTGGACAAGAACCCGATTGCCGAAGGCACGCTGATGGGGATCAAGGGCCAATACCTGATCTTCGACACCGGCGTGATCAATATTCGTAAATACACGGCTTACCAGCTCGCCGTGCATCAGTAAGGACTCCAGCATGCGCACCGAACAACCGAAGATGATCTACCTCAAGGACTATCAGGCGCCCGAGTACCTGATCGACGAAACGCACCTGACCTTCGAGTTGTACGAGGACCACAGCCTGGTCCATGCGCAACTGGTGATGCGCCGCAACCCCGAGCGTGGCCCGGGCCTGCCGCCGCTGGTGCTGGACGGCCAGCAGCTTGAGCTGTTGGCGGTGACGTTGGCCGACCAGGAGCTTTCCGAGGCGCAGTATCAGCTGACCGAGAATCACCTGACCCTGCACCCGACCAGCACCACCTTCACGGTCGACACCAGCGTCCGGATCCACCCGGAAACCAACACCGCGCTGGAAGGCCTGTACAAGTCCGGCACGATGTTCTGCACCCAGTGCGAGGCCGAAGGCTTTCGCAAGATCACCTATTACCTCGACCGCCCGGACGTGATGAGTACCTTCACCACCACGGTCGTCGCCGAGCAACACAGCTACCCGGTGCTGCTGTCCAACGGCAACCCGATTGCCTCCGGTCCCGGTGAAGACGGCCGGCACTGGGCGACCTGGGAAGACCCGTTCAAGAAACCGGCGTACCTGTTTGCGCTGGTGGCCGGTGACCTGTGGTGCGTCGAAGACACCTTCACCACCCTGAGCGAGCGCAACGTGGCGCTGCGCATTTACGTCGAGCCGGAAAACATCGACAAGTGCCAGCACGCCATGAACAGCCTGAAGAAATCCATGCGCTGGGACGAAGAGGTCTACGGTCGCGAGTACGACCTGGACATCTTCATGATCGTCGCCGTGAATGACTTCAACATGGGCGCCATGGAGAACAAGGGCCTCAACATCTTCAACTCCAGTGCCGTGCTGGCCAAAGCGGAAACCGCCACCGATGCCGCACACCAGCGGGTCGAGGCGATCGTCGCCCACGAATACTTCCACAACTGGTCGGGCAACCGCGTGACCTGCCGCGACTGGTTCCAGCTGTCGCTCAAGGAAGGCTTCACGGTGTTCCGCGATGCCGGTTTCTCCTCGGACATGAACTCGGCCACGGTCAAGCGCATCCAGGACGTGGCGTACCTGCGTACCCACCAGTTCGCCGAAGACGCCGGCCCCATGGCCCACGCCGTGCGCCCGGACAGCTTCATCGAGATTTCCAACTTCTACACCCTGACCGTGTACGAAAAGGGCTCGGAAGTGGTCGGCATGATCCACACCTTGCTCGGCGCCGAAGGCTTCCGCAAAGGCAGCGACCTGTACTTCGAACGCCACGACGGCCAGGCCGTGACCTGCGATGACTTCATCAAGGCCATGGAAGATGCCAATGGCGTTGACCTGACCCAGTTCAAACGCTGGTACAGCCAGGCTGGCACACCGCGCCTGGCGGTGAGCGAGTCCTTTGATGCGGCGGCGAAAACCTACAGCCTGACCTTCCGTCAGAGCTGCCCGGAAACCCCGGACAAGGTTGAAAAACTGCCGTTCGTGATCCCGGTCGAACTGGGGCTGCTGGATTCCAAAGGGGCAGCGATTGCCCTGCGTCTGTCCGGTGAAGCCACCGCGCAAGGCACCTCGCGGGTCATTTCCGTGACCGAAGCCGAGCAGACCTTCACCTTCGTCGACATCGCCGAACAGCCGCTGCCGTCGTTGCTGCGCGGCTTCTCGGCACCGGTGAAGCTGAGCTTCCCGTACAACCGCGACCAGTTGATGTTCCTGATGCAGCACGACAGCGACGGCTTCAACCGCTGGGATGCCGGCCAGCAACTGTCGGTGCAGGTGCTGCAAGAGTTGATCGGACAGCAGCAGAAGGGCGAAGCGCTGGTACTCGATCAGCGTCTGGTGTCGGCGCTGCGCACGGTGCTCTCGGATGAGTCGCTGGATCAGGCTATGGTCGCCGAAATGTTGTCGCTGCCAAGCGAGGCGTACCTGACCGAGATCAGCGAAGTGGCGGACGTCGAAGCGATTCACACGGCGCGTGAATTTGCCCGCAAGCAATTGGCCGATGCGTTGTTCGAAGGCCTGTGGCTGCGTTATCAGGCCAACCGCGAGTTGTCGAAGCAGACGCCGTACGTGGCCGAAGCCGAGCATTTTGCCCGTCGTGCCTTGCAGAACATCGCGCTGTCGTACCTGATGCTCAGCGGCAAGCCGGAAGTTGTGGCGGCAACCCTGGAGCAGTTCGACGCATGCGACAACATGACCGAGCGCCTGACCGCGCTCGCCGTGCTGGTCAACTCGCCGTTTGAAGCCGAGAAGGCCAAGGCGCTGGCCAGCTTCGCCGAGCACTTCAAGGACAACCCGCTGGTGATGGACCAGTGGTTCAGCGTCCAGGCGGGCAGCGTGTTGCCCGGCGGCCTGGCACGGGTTGAGGCGTTGATGCAGCACCCGGCGTTCAACATCAAGAACCCGAACAAGGTGCGGGCATTGGTCGGTGCGTTTGCCGGGCAGAACCTGATCAACTTCCATGCCGCTGACGGTTCCGGGTATCGCTTCCTCGCGGATCTGGTGATCGAGTTGAATGGCTTCAATCCGCAGATTGCTTCTCGCCAGTTGGCGCCTTTGACTCGCTGGCGCAAGTATGACGATGCTCGTCAGGCGCTAATGAAAGGCGAGCTGGAGCGGATTCGGGCTTCGGGTCAATTGTCCAGCGATGTGTTTGAGGTGGTCAGCAAAAGCCTGGCCTGATCCTGATGCCGCGCAGTGCCAGTCACTACGCGGCGAACAGGTTACGGCAGCAAGAAAAACTTCGTGGCCAGTTCCTTGTCGATGTGGCCGCGATAGATGTCAATTTTCTGGAGAGGGTTTTGTGCCTCGGCCAGTGCCGTGGCATTGGTAGCGAAGCGCTGTTCTTTGGTTTTCAGGCTGGCAGCGGTGTAATCGGCCGTGGCATCATTTAATTTTTTGTAATGAAAGTGTGCAAACCACAACGGCCGATTGTCACGGTTCAACAGGACGTATTCCTGCAAAAAATCCTTGCGTCCGGTTTTCAGTTGTTTGCGCTCGCCGATTTTTTGCGGATGAATTTCCTCGCGACTCAACAAATACTCCACGGCTTCGCTGGTAGGGGCTTGGGCCAGGGACATTTGGATGCGTAGCTGCGTTGCCTTGTCGTTGATAGATTGCGCTTGGGCCCGTAGCCCAGTGATGAGGACGGCATCATTCTGCGAGTTTGACGGTGCGTTTTCATGGCTTTCCAGGCGGTCCGCATAGTCGATCAGATTCTGTGCCGTGTTCTGCAAGCTCTCTTCGATTCCCTTTGGATGGCTCGTCCCTTGTGCGTAGCCCTCGAATTTTTGCATCTGTTCAGCGATTTTTGCCAGCGCCTTTCGAGCATCGCCCTTGAGTTGCGGGAAAGGAGTGACGCGCGCTTTCGGTGCGGGTGTTCTGGCTTCGACGGTTTCTATCCAGGCATTCGGCTCATGTTCGTGAAAAGAGGCCAGTGGTTTGTCTTCGAAAGGGCTTTTGATGTCGACAATGTTTGCGCCCTGATTGGCAACTCGCGGCCGAACTTCACCGATCAATGCGCCTTTGACAGTGTGGATGACCCGCTTGCGGGAGGGCGATGAAGAGGCGCGGTTGACGGGAAATTGGTCCGCTGTCGATTTCGGGGAGGACTTTTCAGAGTCCGCCAGGTTCTGCAGCTCATCAACCAGACGGCGCTTGGCATCATCGTGCAATTGTCCGACGATTTCATACAGACGGTTGAACGGGGCTAGCTGCAATTCATCGGCGCGGAAGATGCGAATACTGGTGAAATGGTGCAATGCTTTGCCGTAGTGTTTGACCAGGTTGTCCAAGACGGCGATACGATCGCCGCTTTCATAGTGCTGTGAGACTTGAAGCTCAATATGGGACTTGGACACCAACAGCAGAGGATTCATAGCGCTGTTCAGTGCTGCCGACGTGTCGCTGAAAGGCTTCGTTGCACTGAGGAAGGGCAAAGTGGCCAGTTGCCTGAACTTGGAATCCAGCACTTCCACTTCATTATCGGGCCTGTTGCTGGTTAATTGCTTCAAGTCATTGGCCCCCTGGTGCGACATCTTTTTAAGTTGGTCAAGCCAGCTCCCCACATCGGTATGGAGCTTGATCATAGTCCCGTAGATCTTGGAGTTCTCGCCCATGAATTTCAAAACATCTTCCACTACGACAGTGCCTTCGGTTTGCAGGGCTATGCCGATCTGCTCCGCATTACTCTTGGAAAGGGGGCACTTGCGCATAACGGCGTTGGCATCCTCGATCGCTACCGCGATTTGCGCGCGAGCATTATTGACAAGACTTACCAGTAGGTCGCACTGTCGTCGAATAGCGCGAGGATCACCCCCCAAGGTAATCAATTCCATGGTCTCGGGCAGCAGCGTGACATAGCTTGTGCTTTGAGCGGCCAGTGCGGCGAAGTAACGTTGCCTGCACTGCGCGCGTACTTCTTCGGAGCATGACGGATCCTCTTCTTTGCTCAGCATGTCTTCGTACGTGCTATCAACGTTTTTTTGCATTTGTATCAGTTGCACCTCCTCGAACTTCTCGTAATTCCGATTTAGCTCTGCGATGCGCTGCTGCTTTTGCTCCTTCATCGCGGCGACTGTCATCTTGCGGACACCCCCCAGCGGCTTCAGTCCCGCCGATTGCACGGGCGACTCTAATTTCGCTTGTCCCTGGCGAGCGGATTTCAACGCTTTTGCAACGGGTGTGTGGCCTTTTGGAGGGTTATCGTTTGCGGGAGTGAGGCTGGATAAGGGGACGCTTGCGCCGCTTGTGGGTCGAAACATTTCTTGTCGTCCATGGGTAATCGATGCGCACCACCATAGGAGGGGTGGCAAGTCGGGTTCTGACAAAAAACGCTCATGGTTACAATTCGCCTGGCTGCATGAATAAGCCGAACGCGAGCATAGACCGTCCATGGACAACTCGATCAGCCTCAGCAATACCTGACCATTCACCCGGGACGCATCCATCCCCGGTTAACAAAACATAACGTGCCGTCGACTGTCAGCCCTTCAAAAACACCGATAGGATAAGCCAGCTTCCAAAGGGGCTCTGGATTGCGGGTTTCAGGACTATGCTCTGAAACAGCCGGTCCAGACACGCACCCTTGCGGCGCCCAGAAAGGTTGAACGACCTAACAATAATAATGGGGGAAGGTCTATGAGTGAGCCTGCCATGGGTGTGGGTATCTGCCGCCCGCCGGCATTACGCAAATTCGCGTTGCTGGCTACAGCGCTCTCGCTGTTGGGCTCTGCCGTGCTGTCGACACCCTTGCCGCGCTCAACGGGCTGCTTGCCCAGTCGATTCGGGCGATCAAGGCCTGGGCATCGCTGGCGGTTGGTGTTGCGTTCATCTGGGAGTCCTGCGCCTGAGTCGATTTAGCAGGCGTCTATTCTTGCACAGGTAACCCTTTTTCAATCCAGGAGTTCGGGCCTGTTTCGGTACTGTTCAAGCGCTTCGGGATTGGCCAGTGCATCAGTGTTCTTCACCTTCTGCCCATGCACCACATTGCGCACTGCCAACTCGACGACTTTGCCGCTGATGGTCCGGGGGATGTCCGTCACTGCGACAATTTTCGCCGGCACATGACGCGGCGTGGTGTTGGCGCGAATCGTCTCGCGGATCTGCTGTTGCAGTGTCTCGTCCAGTTCGAGCCCGTCGCGCAAGCGTACGAACAGCACCACCCGCACGTCATCTTGCCACTGCTGACCGATGGCCACGCTGTCGAGTACCTGGGGGATTTTTTCCACCTGACGATAGATTTCCGCCGTGCCGATGCGCACGCCGCCGGGATTGAGCACGGCATCGGAGCGACCGTGGATCATCATCCCGCCATGGGGCAGTTGTTCGGCGTAATCACCTTGGGCCCAGACGCCGGGGAATAGGCTGAAATAGGATTCGCGCAGTTTTTCGCCATCGGGATCGTTCCACAGGCCAATGGGCATCGCCGGAAAATGGCGGGTGCAGACCAGCTCGCCTTTTTTACCGATCACTGGATGGCTGGCGTCGTTCCACACTTCGACGGCCATGCCCAGGCTCTTGCCCATGATTTCGCCACGCCGCACGGGCGACATCGGGTTGCCGTTGACGAAGCACGAGACG
The DNA here is from genome assembly GCF_057837725.1 of Pseudomonas sp. GL_091. NCBI lineage: Bacteria > Pseudomonadati > Pseudomonadota > Gammaproteobacteria > Pseudomonadales > Pseudomonadaceae > Pseudomonas > Pseudomonas sp. GL_091. Next base: position 2,915,673 of record NZ_CM174451.1, read on the forward strand.
ATGTCGGTGCCGCCGGACATCGAAGCCAGGCACACGTCAGCCTTGAAGTCGCGATAGACGAAGTCGTAACTCTGCGGCGAAAGTGCCGAGCCGGTGCAGAGCAACGTCTTGAGGCTGTCCAGGTCATGACTTTCACGCGGCTTGATACCGCTGCTTTCCAGGGTCGCGAGGTATTTGGGGCTGGTGCCGAAGACGCTGATGCGTTCGTCGTCGATCAGGTCGATCAGGCGTTGCGGCTCGGGCTGGAACGGTGAGCCATCGTACAGCACCACGGAGCTGCCTGTCGCCAGCGCCGACACCAGCCAGTTCCACATCATCCAGCCGCAGGTGGTGTAGTAGAACAGCCGTTCACCGGGGCCGAGATCGCCATGCAGGCCGTGTTCCTTGACGTGTTGCAGCAACACGCCGCCGGTGCTGTGGATGATGCATTTTGGCACGCCGGTGGTGCCGCTGGAGTAGAGGATGTACAGCGGATGGGCGAAGGGCACCGGGACGAAATCCGGTTCGCCGCCGGGCGTATAGAAGTCATCCCACAGCGTCACGTTGGCCTGGGTACGGAATTCTTCTATGTGCGCCTGTGGGCGGGCGTAAGGCACGACGATCAACTGTTGCAGCGAAGGCAGGCGCTCGAGGATTTCGTTGACCTTGGCTGTCTGGTTGATTTCTTTGCCGGCATAGCGATAGCCGGCGCAAGTCACCAGCACTTTCGGTTCGATCTGGCCGAAACGGTCAACCACCCCTTGGGTGCCGAAGTCCGGCGAAGAGCAGGACCAGATTGCACCAAGGCTGGTGGTGGCGAGCATGGCCACCAGTGTCTGCCAGGTGTTGGGCATGCAGGCGGCGACCCGGTCACCCACACCGACGCCAGCAGCGATCAAGCCATTTTGAAAACCGGCGACCTGTTCGGCCAGTTCGGCCCAGGTCAAATGTTCACGCTGACCGTTTTCGCCGACGGCTATCACGGCGATCGCATCATCGCGACGCAGTAGCAGGTGTTCGGCAAAGTTCAGCGTTGCGCCGGGGAACCACTGGGCGCTGGGCATCTGCGGGCCTTCGAGCAGCACGGCGTCGGGTTGCTCGTGGAAGCGGATGTCGAAGAAATCGACAATGGCCTGCCAAAATTCCGGGCGTTGATCGATGGACCACTGGTGCAGGGCAGGGTAGTCGTCGATCTTGAGGTGGTGCCGCTGATTGATGAAGCGCCGAAAGGCCTCCATGCGGGTCTTGCCAATGCGTTTGGCGTCGGGTTGCCAGAGGATGTCGGACATGGTTTGCCTCTTCTTTTTTATGCCTTCACACAGGCTGATGTGGAGCAGGTTCTTGTGGCGAGGGAGCTTGCTCCCGCTCGGCTGCGTAGCAGTCGCAAATCCAGCCAACCGGTTTTTGTCTGTGAGACTTATGGGGCGGCTTCGCCACCCAGCGGGAGCAAGCTCCCTCGCCACAAAAGCAAACGACAGTTACTGCGCCAACCACCCACCATCAACATTCCACGCCGCGCCCCGCACCTGGCTGCCGGCTTCGCTGCACAAAAATAACACCAGTTCACCCAGTTGCGGCGGTGTCACGAATTCCAGCGATGGCTGCTTTTCGGCGAGCAAATCATGCTGCGCCTGCTGCGGATCAATCCCGTTCGCGGCACGATCATCAATCTGCTTCTGCACCAGCGGCGTCAATACCCAGCCTGGGCAAATCGCGTTGCAGGTGACCTGGGTGGTCGCGGTTTCCAGCGCGACCACTTTGGTCAAGCCGATCACCCCGTGCTTGGCGGCGACATAGGCTGACTTGCCCACCGAACCGACCAGTCCATGCACCGAGGCAATGTTGATCACCCGGCCCCAACCCTTGGCGCGCATGCCCGGCAGGCTCAAACGGGTGCTGTGGAACACCGACGACAGGTTGATCGCAATTATCGAATCCCAGCGCTCCACCGGGAACTCGTCCACCGGCGCCACATGCTGGATGCCGGCGTTGTTGACCAGAATATCGACGCCGCCAAATTCATGCTCGGCGTAGGCAATCATGTCGGCAATCTGCGCAGGGTCGCTGACATCGGCCGGATGGTGGCCGACCTTGCCGCCAAATTGTTCTACTTCGGCAATCACCTTGGACGCATCGCCGAAGCCGTTGAGGATCAGGTTGGCCCCGGCCTTGGCCAGACATAGGGCGATGCCCAGGCCGATGCCGCTGGTGGAACCGGTGACCAGTGCGGTCTTGCCCGAAAGAGTCGTCATGAATACCTCACACAATGCCAGTGGCGTAGAAGGTGCCGATCACCACGAAAACCGCCAGGGTCTTGATCAGCGTAATACAGAAAATGTCTTTGTAAGCCTCGCGGTGGGTCAGCCCGGTGACCGCCAGCAGGGTAATCACCGCGCCGTTGTGCGGCAGGGTGTCCATGCCGCCGCTGGCCATCGCGGCGACCCGGTGCAGCACTTCCAGCGGAATGTTCGCAGCATGGGCGGCGCTGATGAACTGCTCGGACATCGCCGCCAGCGCGATGCTCATGCCACCCGAGGCGGAACCGGTGATGCCGGCCAGCAGGGTCACGGTAATCGCTTCGTTGACCAGTGGGTTGGGAATGCTCTTGAGCCAGTCGGCCAGTACCAGGAAACCTGGCAGGGACGCGATCACCGCGCCGAAACCGTATTCCGAGGCCGTGTTCATTGCCGCCAGCAAGGCACCGCTGACCGCACTTTTACTGCCTTCGGCAAGCTTGCGGCTGATCGCCTTGTAGCCGAACACCAGCACCATGAGGATGCCGACCAGCAAGGCTGCCTGTACGGCCCAGATCGCCGTAAGCTTGGCGATTTCCGTGGTCACCGGCGCAGTCATGCCCGGCAGCGCGAGACTGTGGGTCTTGCCGTACACCTGCGGAATCCACTGGGTGAACAAAAGGTTCATGATGCCCACCGCCAGAAGTGGCGACAGCGCCAGCCACGGGTTGGGCAGCTTGAGGTCGGCGGCGGTTTCCGGCTCGTTGCGCAGGTCCGAACCATAGCCTTCACCGGAGCGCTGGGCCTTGTTGCGCTGGCGCTGGAGAAACAGCATGCCGGCGCAGAACACGAAGATCGTGCCGATCACACCCAGCCACGGCGCCGCCCAGGCGGTGGTGTTGAAGAAGGTGCTGGGGATGATGTTCTGGATTTGTGGCGTGCCGGGCAGGGCGTCCATGGTGAACGAGAAGGCGCCCAGGGCAATGGTCGCCGGGATCAGCCGCTTGGGGATGTTGCTCTGGCGGAACATTTCAGCGGCAAACGGATAGACCGCGAACACCACCACAAACAACGATACGCCGCCGTAGGTCAACAGGGCGCAGACCAGCACGATCACCAGCATCGCCTGGCGGGTGCCGAGCAGGCGAATCGCCGCCGCGACGATGGAACGCGAGAAGCCGGACAGTTCGATCAGCTTGCCAAACACCGCGCCGAGCAGGAATACCGGGAAATACAGCTTGATGAAACCGACCATTTTTTCCATGAACACCCCGGTGAAAGCGGGGGCGACGGCAGACGGGTCGGTCAGCAGGACAGCGCCGAGGGCGGCAATCGGGGCAAAAAGGATAACGCTGTAGCCACGGTAGGCAGCCAGCATCAGCAGCGCGAGGGCTGCCAAGGCAATGATCACACTCATGGTGTGTCTCCTGGGTTGTTATTTTTGTTGGGTGAAGCCTGGTAGGAGAGGCGTATAGCGAGTTTTGTGCCAGATGCTTAAGCTGTTGAAATATAAGGGTATATTTTACTTTTGTGGGCGGGATTCAAATGCTTTGTCTCTAATCGGAGACTTATGGCGATAGTGCCGGCCTCATCGCGAGCAGGCTCGCTCCCACAGTAGACCGTGTTCTCCCGAACTACTCTGTCTCCCTGTGGGAGCGAGCCTGCTCGCGAAGATCTGTCTAACAATGGAGATGCATATCTCTTTATGGAGACTCTGCGATCCCCAGCGCCACCATCTTCTTGTACAACGTCGACCGCCCGAGGCCCAATCGTGCTGCTGCTTCAATCACCTTGCCCCCGCATTGCGCGAGGGTCGTTTCGATCAGTTGTCGGTCAAATCGCTCTCGCGCCGCACTGAACGTCTCATGGGCAAGCGGTTCGATGGTCAAGGGCGCCACGCGTTCCACCGGTGTGAATGTACCAATAGCCGCGCGGATATCCGCTGTCGTCAGGCGCAAGTCATCACTGAGCAACGCGGCCCGCTCCAGCACATTGCGCAGTTCCCGGATGTTCCCCGGCCAGGCGTGTTGGCCCAACAGTTCCAGGGCTTCGTGGTGCAGTTCATGCTGGCTGCGCAGTTCCTCAAGAATCGCTTCACTGAGTGCCGGCACGTCATCCAGGCGGTCGCGCAGGGGCGGAACCTGGATCGGCAGCACGTTGAGCCGGTAGTACAAGTCGGCGCGGAATTCGCCGCGTTTGATCGCGGCTTCCAGATCCGTGGAGGTCGCGGCGATCACCCGCACATCGCTCTGGATCACTTCGTTGGAGCCCACCGGCTCGAATTCCTTTTCCTGCAACACCCGTAGCAGTTTGCTTTGCAGGGGCAGCGGCATGTCGCCGATTTCGTCGAGGAACAGCGTGCCGCCCTGGGCGATCTGCAATTTGCCGGCGCGGCCCTTGCGGTCGGCTCCGGTAAACGCGCCGGGGGCGGTGCCGAAGAATTCGGCCTCCAGCAGCGATTCGGGAATCGCCGCGCTGTTGATGCTGACAAACGCCTTGTGCGCGCGGGGCGAGGCATTGTGGATCGCCTGGGCCAGCAACTCCTTGCCGGTGCCGGTTTCGCCGAGCAGCAATACCGGCGATTCGGTACTCGCACTGCGCCGGGCGCGACGTTTGACTTCCAGGCTGGCGGCGCTGGTGCCGATGAAGTGGGCGAAGTTGTATTTGGTCTGCCGCGCGCGCAGCAGCGAGCGGGTGGAGGCCAGTTCTTCCTGCATGCTCATGTAGCGCTTGAGCATAGGCGACAGGCTGCGCAATTCGTCGAACAGGGCGAAACCGATGGCGCCGATGACTACGCCGGCATCGTCGTGAATCGGCAGGCGCATGACCACCAACGGCTCTTTGGGGGTGTCTTGCATATCCAGCAAAATCGGCCGGCCGGTGCGCACCACCTCACGCAGCAGGCTGCCGGGGATCACGCTTTCGCAGGGCTTGCCGATCGCGCCTTGCGCCGATTGCAGGCCGAAGCGCCGGGCATAGCGTTCATTCATCCAGACGATGTTGGCATCGCGGTCGACAATTACCGTGCCTTCACTCGATTGCTCGATGATTTCGAACAACGAACGGATCGCCAGCAAGCGAACGCGCTGGTAGTCCTTGAGGCTTTCGGTGGTGTTCATGGGCTGATCCTGATTATGTTTTGCCTGTGCTGGCCTCTTCGCGAGCAGGCTCGCTCCCACAGGGAATTTGTGAACGACACAGATCAACTGTGGGAGCGAGCCTGCTCGCGAAGGCCGCGATGCGGTCTAACGGCCAGATTATGCCTGCCCCAACATCGCCGCCGCCAACAGCTCCTTGGTATACGGATGCTGCGGCGAATCGAACACCTCATGGCTGGCGCCGCGCTCCACCACTTTGCCGTCCTTGATCACGATCATGTCGTGGGCCAGGGCGCGCACCACTGCAAGGTCATGGCTGATGAACAGATAGGTCAAACCGTATTTTTCCTGAAGCTGGCGGAGCAGGGCGACCACTTGTTTCTGCACCGTGCGGTCCAGCGCCGAGGTCGGTTCGTCGAGCAGGATCAGCGCCGGCTTCAGCACCAGCGCCCGGGCGATGGCAATGCGCTGACGTTGGCCACCGGAGAACTCGTGGGGATAGCGATGGCGACTTCGGGGGTCGAGGCCGACTTCGCTCAGAGCCCGGATCACTTCGGCGTTGCACTCTTCAGTGCTCAACTGGCTGTGCACTTCCAGGCCTTCGCTGATGATCTGCGCGACCGACATTCGCGGGCTGAGGCTGCCGAAGGGGTCCTGGAACACCACCTGCATCTTCTTGCGCCACGGTCGTAGCTGTTTTTGCGTCAGGCCGTCCAGCGCCTGGCCCTGAAAGCGGATACCGCCTTCGGAGTCGAGCAAACGCAGGATCGCCTGACCCAGGGTGGACTTGCCCGAACCGGATTCGCCGACGATGCCCAGGGTCTTGCCGCGTTGAATGTTCAGGCTGATGCCATCGACGGCCCGCAGCCAGGTCTTGCGCTGAAACAGGCCGCCACCGACGGGAAACCGCACCTGCAGGTTGTCCACCTCCAGTACGTTTTCTCGCTCGTCCAGGGGCAAGGCTTCGCCCTCAGGTTCGGCGTGCAGCAATACGCAGCTGTAAGGGTGCTTCGGTTCGGTGAAAAGGACTTCGCAAGGCGCCTGCTCGACAATTTCCCCGGCCTTCATCACGCACACGCGCTGGGCGATGCTGCGCACCAGATTGAGGTCATGGCTGATCAGCAGCAGCGACATGCCCAGCCGCTGCTGCAGGGACTTGAGCAGCAGCAGGATCTTGCGCTGCACCGTCACATCCAGCGCGGTGGTCGGTTCGTCGGCAATCAGCAGTTCCGGTTCGCACGCCAGGGCCATGGCGATCATCACCCGCTGGCGCTGCCCGCCAGACAATTGATGGGGATAGGCCTTGAGGCGTTCCTCGGGTTTCTGGATGCCCACCAGGTGCAGCAATTCGAGAATTCGCGCTTGCGCCGCTTTGCCCGCCAGGCCTTTGTGCACCAGCAAGGTTTCACCGATCTGTTTTTCGATGCTGTGCAGCGGGTTGAGGGAGGTCATCGGCTCCTGGAAGATCATCGCGATGCGATTGCCGCGCAGTTGTCGCAACTTGCCGGCATCGGCGCCCACCAGTTCCTGGCCGCGATAGCGGATGCTGCCCGTCGTCTCGGTATCGGTATGTGGCAGCAGTTGCAGGATCGAGTGGGCCGTCACCGACTTGCCCGATCCGGATTCGCCCACCAGCGCCAGGCATTCGCCGGGGCGGATGTCCAGGCACAGTTTGCGCACCACGGTCTGGCCGCTGAAGGCCACGCTGAGGTCACGGATTTCGATCAGGTTGGTCATCTCTGCATTCCGAATCAAGATCGAGGATCAAAAGCGTCGCGCAGCGCTTCGCCAATGAACACCAGTAAAGAAAGAATCAGCGCCAGGGTGAAGAACGCCGTCAGCCCCAGCCACGGCGCTTGCAGGTTCTGCTTGCCCTGGCCGATCAGCTCGCCCAGGGAAGCGCTGCCGGCAGGCATGCCGAAGCCGAGGAAGTCCAGCGCCGTCAGGGTGGAAATCGCCCCGGTGAGAATGAACGGCAAGTAGCTCAAGGTCGCGTTCATGGCGTTGGGCAGAATGTGCCGCACGATGACCTTGCGGTCGGTCAGGCCCAGCGCGCGCGCGGCCTTGACGTATTCCAGGTTGCGCCCGCGCAGGAACTCGGCCCGCACCACGTCCACCAGAGCCAGCCATGAAAACAGCGCCATGATCCCCAGCAGCCACCAGAAATTCGGCTCGACGAAGCCCGACAGGATGATCAGCAGGTACAGCACCGGCAACCCGGACCACACTTCCAGCAGACGCTGGCCGAGCAAATCCACCCAGCCGCCGTAATAACCTTGCAGTGCCCCGGCGGCGATGCCGATCAGGGCACTGACAAACGTCAGCATCAAGGCAAACAGGATCGATACCCGGGCGCCGAAGATCACCCGGGCCAGTACGTCCCGTGACTGGTCGTCGGTGCCCAGCCAATTGACGCTGGAGGGCGGGCTGGGTGCGGGTTTATTCAGGTCATAGTTCGGTGTGTCGTCACTGAACGGAATCGGCGGAAACAGCAACCAGCCGCCATCCTTCTTGATCAGTTGCTGCACGTAGTCGCTGCGGTAGTCGGCCTGGAACGGCAGTTGCCCGCCGAACGCCTGTTCGGTGTGGCGTTTGAAGACCGGGAAGTACCACTGGCCCTGATAGCTGACCATCAGCGGTTTGTCGTTGGCGATCAGTTCGCCGCCCAGGGTCATCAGGAACAGGCCGACAAACAGCCAGAGCGACCACCAGCCCCGACGGTTTTTCTTGAAACGCTCGAAGCGGCGACGGGCCAGCGGTGAAAGCTTGAGCATCAGGCGTTCCTCGCGGCGAAGTCGATACGCGGGTCGACCAGGGTGTAGCAGAGGTCGCCGACCAGTTTTATCAGAAGGCCAAACAGGGTGAAGATGAACAGCGAGCCGAACACCACCGGATAGTCCCGGGATACCGCCGCTTCGTAGCTCATGCGGCCCAGGCCGTCGAGGGAGAAGATCACCTCGATCAGCAGTGAGCCGGCAAAAAACACACTGATGAACGCCTGGGGAATGCCCGATACCACCAGCAGCATGGCGTTGCGGAACACGTGCCCATACAGCACCCGTCGTTCACTCAGTCCCTTGGCCCTGGCGGTGACCACGTACTGGCGGGTGATTTCATTGAGGAACGAGTTCTTGGTCAGGATGGTCAGCGTGGCGAAGCCACCGATCACCAGGGAGGTCACCGGCAACACCAGATGCCAGAAGTAGTCGGCCACCTTGCCAAGGGTCGACAGCGATTCGAAGTTGTCCGAGACCAACCCGCGAACCGGAAACCAGTTCAGCGAAGTGCCACCGGCAAACACCACGATCAGGAACATCGCAAACAGGAACGCCGGCATGGCATAGCCGATGATGATTGCGGTACTGCTCCAGATGTCGAAATGGCTGCCATGGTGCACGGCCTTGCGGATGCCCAGGGGAATCGACACCAGGTAGGTGATCAGCGTCGCCCAGAGCCCGAGGGAAATGGTCACCGGCATTTTTTCGAGGATCAGGTCAGTGACGGTGGCGCCTCGGAAGAAACTCTTGCCGAAGTCCAGGCGCGCGTAGCTGGTGAGCATCAGCCAGAGGCGTTCGTGTGCCGGTTTGTCGAAGCCGTATTGTTTTTCAATGTCCTTGATCAGCTGCGGATCAAGCCCGCGACTGGCCCGGGACTTGCCGCTCATGGCTTCGCCGGAACCACCGCCAACCGCGGCACCGCCAATGCCTTGCAGGTGTGCGATGGCCTGTTCGACCGGCCCGCCCGGCGCGGCCTGGACGATGACAAAGTTGACCAGGAGAATGATCACCAGCGTCGGAATGATCAGCAACAGGCGCCGCAATATGTAAGCCCACATCAGTGCGGCCCTCCGGGTTTGCCACGGCTGATACGCTCGGCCGTCATCTGTTGGTTGGTCAATGGCGTGGTACTCATCTCCCACCAGCTCTCGATGGCTTCGTCATTGCTCGCTTGTACGTTCGGGATGCCAAAGCGGTTCCACCACACTGTCGAGGTGCCCGGCGGGTAATAGTTGGGAATCCAGTAGTAATTCCATTGCAGCACCCGGTCCAGGGCATGGGCGTAGTGCAGCATGTCAGCCTGGGTATTGGCGCGGATCAGCCCGGTGATCAGGGTGTCCACGGCCGGGTTCTTCAACACCATGTAGTTGTTGGAGCCAGGATCGGTGGCCGCCGCCGAACCGAAATAGTTGAGCAGTTCGTTTCCCGGAGAAGTGGTGACCGGGTAGCCGGTGACGATCATGTCGTAGTCGCGGCTCATCAGGCGATTGACGTATTGGGACGAGTCGATACGGCGGATGTTCAGGTCGATGCCGATCTGTTTCAAGGTGCGTTTATAGGGCAGCAGCAGGCGGTCCATGCCGTTCTGACTGACCAGGAAGGTGAAACTCAGCGGCTCGCCGTCGGCATTGACCAGTTGGTCGCCATCGGGTTTCCAGCCGGCCTGTTCGAGCAAGTCCAGGGCTTGCAGCTGCTTGTCGCGAATCACGCCGCTGCCATCGGTCTTCGGCGCTTCGAACACCTGGGTGAAGACTTCGTCGGGAACCTGCCCGCGCAGCGGTTCGAGAATCGCCAGCTCACCGGCATCCGGCAGTTGCCGGGCCGCGAGATCGGTATTGGAAAAAAAGCTCTGCTGGCGGATGTACATGTCACGCATCATCTGCCGGTTGCTCCACTCGAAGTCCCACAACATCACCAGCGCCTGGCGCACGCGACGGTCCTGGAACATGGGCTTTTGCAGATTGAACACAAAACCCTGGGCCGGCTGCGGTGCCTCTGTGGCGAGGTGAGCCTTTTGCAGGCGACCGTCGCTCAGGGCCGGGCTGTCGTAGCCGATGGAATAGCCGGTGGCGGAAAATTCGCGGTTGTAGTCAAAGGCGCCGCCGCGCAGGACCTGGCGCGCCACGTCGGTATCGCCGAAGTACTCGATGCTGAAATGATCGAAGTTGTACAGGCCACGGCTGACCGGCAGATCCTTGCCCCACCAATCGGGATTGCGCTCGAAGGTGATGCTGCGTCCGGAATCGATCTTGCCGACTTTATAGGGACCGCTGCCCAGCGGCGCTTCATAGCCGCCGCCACCGGCGAAATCGCGGCTCTTCCACCAGTGTTCGGGAAACACCGGCAAGGTCGCGATATCCAGGGGCAGGGTGCGATTTTCGTTGTTCTTGAAATCAAAGCGCACGGTCAGCGGCGATTCCACTTCGACGCTTTTGACGTCGGCGAACTGGGTACGGTAACGCAGGCTACCCTGCGTCATCAGCAGGTCGAAGGTGTAACGCACGTCTTCGGCGGTAATCGGTTTGCCATCGGCAAAACGCGCCTTGGGGTTGAGGTAAAAGCGCAGGGACAGGCCGTCCTCAGAGCGCTCCATCTTCTCTGCCACCAGGCCGTACACGGTGTAAGGCTCGTCCAGCGAGCGTTGGGCCAGTGGTGAATAGAGCAAACCGTCGATCTGTGTGACGCCGATGCCTTTGTCGATGTAAGGCAAAACATGGTCGAACTGACCGATCTCGATCGCCGAGCGCCGCATCGTGCCGCCTTTGGGGGCCTGCGGGTTGGTGTAGGCGAAATGACTGAAGCCGGCAGGGTATTTCGCCGGTTCGCCGTACACGGTCATTGCCGGTTGCGGTGCCGCATTCACACCCGTGGCACCCATCAGCAGGGCCGCGGCAGTGAACAACAAGGTAGGGAAAGCCAGTCGCATTGTCAGCCTTGGAGCCGGGTGGTCGTTAACGACAATTTGTACGCTAGCGGCGCGTCCCTCGCCAGCCGTATTACGCATCGCAAACACAACGGCCCACCAAAAGGCGGGCCGTTGTGTGAATAGCTCAAGCGTCGATCAGTCCTGACGGCTGGTCACTTCCAGCAGGTGGAAACCGAACTGGGTCTTGACCGGGCCCTGGACCACGTTGAGCGGTGCGCTGAAGACCACGGTGTCAAACTCCTTGACCATCTGGCCCGGACCAAACGAACCCAGGTCACCGCCCTGGCGGCTGGAAGGGCAGGTGGAGTTTGCCTTGGCAACTTCGGCGAAATCGGCGCCAGCCTCGATTTGGGCTTTGAGTTCGTTGCACTTGGCTTCGGAGGCAACAAGGATGTGACGGGCAGTGGCTTTAGCCATGGAAAAATACTCCTTTCAATACTCGATAAAGTGCTGAGCCTACCGGATTCAGTGAGCTATTTCTCCTCAAAGTTCCGCTCCACGCGGGATCCACGGCAGGTAGTACCTCAAAGGCCGGCGTCTCTCAAGCGCTCGGCGTGCTGAACATATAGCTCAATCGGATCGACGCCTGTGCGCAACTGGCCGGTCGGTTGGCCAATGGTGTCCAGATGATCCAGCGCATAGTCGGAACGGATAACCGTGCCCAGATGGGAGCTGAAGCGACCGACCAACCCGTCGTTCTGCTCGCTTTCCGTGACGAAATAACCGGAAAGGGCCCGGCAGAAGGCGTTGAGCGGATCGAACGCATTGAGCCCGGCCTCGAGAACATTCAACGGCAGCACGCCGCTCCACGAGTAGTAACGAACACCGTTGACCCGTTCGCGCCCCTTGCCACCCCAGGTAGTGGGCAGCCCTTGCGGGTATTTGTCGTTGAATGCGCCTACGCCTTCGGTGGTCAGTGCATTGAGGGCCGCAATGGCGTTCTTCGGTTGGTACTGATTGTCGCTTAATGTCGCGAGGAAGTCGGCGAACAGGGTCACCACCGTCTCGGCCACCTGTTCCGGCAGGCAGCCTGGTATCAATGCCTTGCGCAGGAAATCGGCCAGTTCCGAGCCATGGTTCGGCCCGCTGACGGAGGTCACCGACGCCACACTGTGTGGCGCAATCGCTGCGGCATAACGTGCGGTCAGTGCGCCCTGGCTATGGCCTATGAGGTTGACTTTGCGTGCACCGGTTCCTTCCAGTACCCGTTCGATCTGCGAGAGCAATTGGCCACCGCGTGCTTCGTTGTCGTGGGTGGCCGACAGGTGGGGAACGAACACCCTTGCTCCGGCGTTCCTCAGCGCCTGCCTGATGTCGTGAAAGAGCTCGAACTTGCCGATTCTATCGAAGCCGAAAAGGCCATGGACCAGCAGTATTGGGTAACAAGTGCTTGCATTCCTTTGCATGTTCATACCTTTGCACAGTAATTCGTTGGGACTGCATGGCACTTCACTCTAAAACACTCGAGGTTGGCGCGGTGTATGAAAAGTCCGCCGAAGCTTGCGGATAACGGAATAGAACAGGTGCGAATACTAAAGAGTGGCTGAGGCCTTAATCGGAACAGATTGAGGACTTTTCACGGCAATCAGCTTGCTGCTGAACAAAGACCTACTTCGTGTGTATCGATTTTCCGAGCGATCCGGAGTAAGTGGCCGACATCACGGCTGTTTGCCGTGAGATTAAATAGGCGTCATCCAAAGCCGGCCACCCGTTCGGTGTTTATTCCAAGGACTGGAGCGAATGAATGACTGTTTATGAACCCGATACCTTGAATCTCGCGCAGCAACCATTACCACCTCCCATACTTGAGCAGGCGCAAAACGGCGTTCTGAGTCCCTCTGACAAAAAAGCCGTCATCAGGGTCCAGCCTTATCCAGACATGACCTGCGGCGACAAATTACTGTTGAATTGGGCGGGTCTGGATGCCGATGGCCTCGCCTGCAATCATCAGGTGGCGCGTTTTGTCAGTGAGGACCGGGTCGGCGAGGAGATAATCTTTGCCGTGGGTAGCGCACACATCGCGGCGCTTGACGGTGGTTCACTCGAAATCAGTTACTCACTCACGAGTACCCGTTTTGCCGAGCCCGTGCATTCCCATCGATTGCAGCTGAGTGTCGGTGACGTGCAATCCGACCTGTTGCCTGCGACGGTGAACGATGCGGTGGGTAGAACGCTTGATCCGGATCGAGTGAAAGAAGGGGCGATCGTTACGATCAAACCCTATGCGCGCATGGCGGCGGGCGACTGGGTGTTGCTGACCTGGGCGGGCGTTTCGGTCGAAGGAAGTTTCAGTGATGCACTCAAGGTCGAGTCCTTTGCTGTGGGGGGCGAACTGTCGTTTTGGGTCAGCCCGGAGTGCATTGCGCCCAATCTGGGTTCCTCCATTTCCGTCGATTATTGCGTCAAGCAAGCAGGGAACGGTCCTCGTTACTCTGAACTGACGACACTGATGATTGGCAGGATGGAGCGGGGACCATTGCCAGCTCCCACTGTGTTGGAAGCCGACGAAGGGTGGGTGGATCTGCATGATGCGCAGGATGGCGTGACCGTCGTCATCGAAAACACCAGGGCTGAAAAAGGGGAGCTGATATGCCTGAAATGCGACGGAGAGAAATTCGATCACCGTGACGACCGCGAAGTAACCGGAGACACCGCCGGCGAGCCGTTGGTGTTCATCGTTCCCTACCGGTTCTGGAGGGAACATCGAGATTCTGCGATCCGTGTTTCCTATTCAGTCGAGCGCCGTGACGGCACACTCCAGCAATCCGGGGTGACGCCGGTTCAGGTGCAGTCCCTGATGGGGCATTAATTGCCATTTGCCCTCCAGTCTTCGCATGAAGGCCGGAGGGCGGACGGATGATGCTGATTATTGGGCGTTGTTTTCCACTCGCAGCCGATCTGCCGCTTCAAGCAACAGTTGTTCTGTCCCGGCCCAGCCGAGGCAACCATCCGTAACCGACACGCCATACTTCAGCGTCGAACCTAGCGGCTGGCAGCCTTCGAACAAATGACTCTCGATCATCATGCCGATTAGCGAACGATCACCTTGCAGACGCTGTTCAAGTACATCCTTGAACACTGCTGGCTGGCGCAACGGGTCTTTGCCGCTATTGGCGTGACTACAATCGACCATGATTCGAGCCGGAATTTTGAGTCTGGTCAGGTCGCTGTTTACCTGGGCGACGCTGGCGCTGTCGTAGTTCGGCCCGCGATGGCCGCCGCGCAATACCAGGTGAGTGTCCGCATTGCCCGGGGTTTGAATGATCGCCGGATGTCCCTGGCTATCGACACCGAAATGGCGATGGGGATGGGCGGCGGAACGCATGGCGTCGCTGGCGACACCGACACCGCCATCAGTCCCGTTCTTGAAGCCGACCGGCATTCCCAGGCCGCTGGCCATTTCCCGGTGGATCTGCGACTCCGTGGTCCGGGCGCCAATCGCGACCCAGCTCAACAGATCGTCGAAGTAGCCGGCTGCCATTGGTTGCAACAGTTCAGTGGCAACAGGAAGACCCAGACGGAGCATTTCGCACATCAGCTCGCGGGACAGCGTCAGGCCAGCGGCCATATCATCGCTGCCATCCAGGTGCGGGTCGTAGGCCAGGCCTTTCCAGCCAACCGTGGTACGGGGTTTTTCGACGTAGGCGCGCATCACCAGCAGCATTTCGTCGCTGACTTCGGCGGCGAGGCGGGCAAGGTTGCCAGCGTATTCGAGGGCTGATTTCGGATCGTGTATCGAGCATGGGCCGACGATGACCAGCAGACGGGAATCTTCACCGTTGAGGATCGCGCGAACCGCCTGGCGGTGGGCGGTGACTTGCCGGGACAGGGCGTTGCTGAGGGGCAATTGCTGTTTGAGTTGCAATGAGCTGGGCAGACGCAGGGTCAGCGCTTCATTGGCAGGGCTCAAGGTGGGCAGCGGCAGTGCAGAGACGGACGAGTTCATATTCAAGGCTTCCTGGGCTGGTGGCGGGTTCGTGCCCGCGCGCTCGGCCCTACTGGGGTGTTCGACAATTGGCCAAATTGGCTGCGTGTGTGTGCTTGCCACCTGTGGGTGACCGATCGGAGGCGGCAGGCTGTCCCGAGCGGAGGGTGGTAAATCGCCAGGCGGTAAAACTGTCGTAACGGTAATAAGTGGCGTAGTTCATGTTCTGAATCCTCTGAATGTCTGGTGTGTCGCTAAAAGTGTTGGGGCTGAAAAAACAAAACCCCCGGTCGGGAGGCCGACCGGGGGTTGAGAATTCTCTGGTGGCGACCCGTTTAAAGTGGGCGCCGTGTGGGTATCAGGCGCGCCAGTGGCTAAACCAATACCCAAAATAAAAGCTGACCGGAGCACAACCGTCGTTCACCCGGGCAGCCGCAACCGAGCGCAGGGCGCTGGCGGTACGAAGCTGTAAGAGGGTGTTGAACATGGTCTGTCTCCGATGGATGGGTCGAGCTTACTAGAGGCCGGTACGCAGATTCAATCAGAAAATGCTATCGGCCAACGACCACGCGTTCTATCGCTTGAGCGCCCTGAAGGTTGTGACACACTCTGCCCCTCAACAAAAAACACATCGTCACAAGGACGCATCATGACGGCACTGACTATCGCCGCGGCTCAATCGATCTCCATCGCCGGAGATCTCGCCGGCAATATCGCCAGACATCAACGTTTCATGCAGCTGGCTGCGGAGCAGGGCGTGCAATTGCTGGTGTTCCCTGAATTGTCGCTGACCGGCTATGAACGGGGGCTTGCGGCGCAATTGGCTATTGCGCCGGACGCGGCCGTACTGCAGCCGCTGCGTGATTTTGCCAAGGAAGTCGGCGTGACGGCCGTCGTCGGCATGCCGATTCGGCTGACGGACACATCGCCCGTGCTGATTGGCGCGCTGACTTTGGGTGCCGATGGTTCTCTCGCGGTCTACAGCAAACAGCATCTGCATCCGGGGGAGGAGGAGGCGTTTGCGCCGGGAGCGGGGGGCGAGCCGCTGACAATCGGCACCGACACGATTGCGTTGGCCGTGTGCGCGGATTTCAACCATGCCGATCATGCGGCTATGGCCGCACTGAAAGGCGCAGGCATATATGTCGCTGGTGTGTTGATCACAGCAAAAGGCTACGACCCGGATACCGCGTTATTGCAGGGTTATGCCGCTGGCCATTCAATGGTGGTGTTGATGGCCAACCATGGCGGCGCAACGGGTGGCTGGGAGTCGGCAGGACGTAGCGCGGTGTGGGCGCCGGACGGTTCGCTGATTGCGGCCGCCGCCGGTACCGGCAACCAGATGGTCGTTGCCCGGCGTAATCCCGCGGGCTGGACCGGGAAGGTATTGGCAGTGGAGCTGGAATGATGGAGCGCCAATGGCGTCCGGCAACACCTGATGACCTGGGATTCGCCTGCGAACTGACCTGTAAGGGCATGCTGCGTTACTACATTGAGCATGACCTGTTGTGGCAGGACGAAGCGTTTGAGGTGGCCTGGGCCGGGCGAGACAACCGCTTGATTGCGCGGGGCGACAATGTCCCGGGTTATGTCAGCCTGAGCCGTGATGCCAGAGCCTTGTATATCCGCGAATTGCATATCGTCGAAGCGTTTCGTGGGCAGGGCACTGGGTCCTGGGCGATCGATCAGGCACTGGCTCTGGCGCGCCAGGAGCGGCGTCCGGCGTTGCGCCTGACGGTTTTCGAAAACAACCCGGCGCGAGCGTTGTACGAGCGCAAGGGATTGAGGGTGGTGGTCAAGGACGAATGTTTCTTGAGGATGCAGCTGGATATCCCGGACCGTAATTGCTGCAACACGCTTGCGACAAGCCTTTCAAGATGAATTGAAACTTTTAATCTGACGCTTTCCGCTAGGTCTGCCAGATGCTTTTTGCTAAGGTGTCTGATAACCCAATAAGACCATATCGCGAGGTGTCTGCTTGATTAGGGTGCTAGTAGTCGATGACCATGATCTCGTTCGTACAGGCATTACACGAATGCTGGCTGACATCGATGGCCTGCAAGTAGTCGGCCAGGCCGAGTCGGGTGAGGAATCCCTGCTCAAGGCGCGTGAGCTGAAACCCGATGTGGTGTTGATGGACGTCAAAATGCCGGGTATCGGCGGTCTTGAAGCCACTCGCAAGTTATTGCGCAGTCATCCGGATATCAAAGTCGTCGCGGTGACCGTGTGTGAAGAGGACCCGTTTCCTACGCGGCTGTTGCAAGCCGGTGCGGCAGGCTACCTGACCAAGGGGGCAGGTTTGCCGGAAATGGTCCAGGCCATCCGTCTGGTGTTCGCCGGGCAACGCTACATCAGCCCGCAAATTGCCCAGCAGTTGGCGATCAAGTCCTTCCAGCCCACCAACGATTCGCCTTTCGATGCCTTGTCGGAGCGGGAAATCCAGATCGCGCTGATGATCGTCGGCTGCCAGAAAGTACAGATCATTTCCGACAAGTTGTGCCTGTCCCCGAAAACCGTGAATACCTACCGTTACCGCATCTTCGAGAAGCTTTCGATCAGCAGTGATGTCGAGTTGACGCTGTTGGCGGTTCGTCATGGCATGGTCGACGCCAGCCTCTGAAAATGACCGACACCTTTGATCCGAGCGCCTTTCTGTCGACCGTTAGCGGGCGCCCCGGCGTGTACCGCATGTTCGACAGCGAAGCGCGGTTGCTCTACGTCGGCAAGGCGAAAAACCTCAAGAATCGCCTGTCGAGTTACTTTCGCAAGACCGGGCTTGCCCCCAAGACCGCCGCACTGGTAGCGCGTATCGCCCAGGTCGAAACGACGATCACCGCCAACGAAACCGAAGCCTTGTTGCTTGAGCAGACGCTGATCAAGGAATGGCGCCCGCCCTATAACATCCTGCTGCGCGACGATAAATCCTACCCCTACGTCTATCTCTCCGACGGAGAGTTTCCGCGCCTGAGCATTCATCGCGGCGCGAAAAAGGCCAAGGGCAAATATTTCGGGCCTTACCCGAGCGCCGGTGCGATCCGCGAAAGCCTGAGTCTGCTGCAAAAGACATTTTTCGTTCGGCAATGCGAAGACAGTTATTACAAGAACCGCACACGTCCATGCCTGCAATACCAGATCAAGCGCTGCAAGGCGCCTTGCGTCGGGCTGGTGGAGCCCCAGGTGTACGCCGAAGATGTGCGCCATTCGGTGATGTTTCTTGAAGGGCGCAGCAATGCGCTGACTGACGAGTTGTCCGCCGGGATGGAAGAAGCGGCGATCAATCTCGAATTTGAACGAGCAGCCGAGTTGCGGGACCAGATTGCATTACTGCGCCGGGTCCAGGATCAACAGAGCATGGAAGGCGGGACCGGGGACGTCGATGTGATTGCCGCCTTCGTCAACCCGGGCGGTGCCTGTGTCCACTTGATCAGCGTGCGGGGCGGGCGGGTACTGGGAAGCAAGAACTTCTTCCCTCAAGTCGGTATTGAAGAAGACGTTTCTGAAGTCATGGCCGCGTTTCTTGGCCAGTACTTCATCAGCAGTCCTGAACGCGACTTGCCAAGTGAGCTGATCGTCAATGTGGTCCACGATGACTTTCCAACACTGATCGCCGCCATCGACGAGTTGCGCGGTCGTGAACTGACCATCAGCCATCGCGTGCGGGGTACGCGGGCGCGCTGGCAGCAATTGGCGGTGACCAATGCCGAGCAGGCACTGAGTGCTCGCCTGGCGAATCGTCAGCACATTACTGCACGCTTCGATGCGCTGGCCGAGGTGCTGAAGCTGGATGAGCCTCCTCAACGACTTGAGTGCTACGACATCAGTCATTCCAGTGGCGAGGCGACGGTGGCGTCCTGCGTGGTCTTCGGCCCCGAAGGCCCGATCAAGGCCGATTACCGCCGGTACAACATTGAGGGCGTTACGGCCGGCGATGACTACGCGGCGATGCACCAGGCGTTGACCCGACGCTTCAGCAAACTGAAGGACGGGGAGGGCAAGCTGCCGGATATCCTGCTGGTGGACGGCGGTAAAGGTCAGTTGTCCATGGCCCGCAATGTGCTCGATGAATTGGCCGTGCCTGACCTGATTCTGCTGGGCGTGGCAAAAGGCGCGACGCGCAAGGCCGGTTTCGAAACCCTGTACCTGAATGACGCTGCACATGAGTTCACGTTGCGCGGCGATTCTCCCGCGCTGCACCTGATTCAGCAGATTCGCGACGAAGCCCACCGATTTGCCATTACCGGGCACCGCGCCCGGCGTGGAAAAACCCGTCGGACGTCTACACTGGAAGGCGTCGCTGGCGTCGGACCCACACGTCGGCGGGATTTGCTGAAACATTTTGGTGGATTGCAGGAGCTGTCTCGTGCAAGCATCGAAGAAATTGCCAAAGCCCCCGGGATCAGTAAAAAGCTCGCAGAGTTGATTTATGCAAATCTGCACAGCGAGTAGAATGCCCCCTCACCTCGTAGCCAGTTGTGCCGATGAATATCCCTAATCTGATTACCGTTCTACGCGTTCTGCTCATACCAATCTTTATTTTGCTGTTCTACCTGCCTTACCAATGGAGTTACCTGGCCTCCGCCTCGGTCTTCGCATTCGCTGCCGCCACCGACTGGCTGGACGGGTACCTGGCCCGCCGTCTGGAACAAAGCACACCGTTCGGGGCTTTTCTCGATCCGGTTGCCGACAAGCTGATGGTTGCGGTTGCATTGGTGCTGTTGGTACAGGAACACGGAAACCTGTGGCTCACGCTGCCAGCTGCCGTGATCATCGGTCGCGAGATTGTCGTCTCGGCACTGCGCGAATGGATGGCCGAACTGGGCGCTCGTGCCCACGTTGCCGTGTCGAACCTTGGCAAATGGAAAACCGCCGCGCAAATGCTGGCGTTGGTGATCCTGCTGGCCAATCCCAAGGATTTCAGTTTCTGGGTCTTGCTGGGCTACACCTTGCTGATGGTGTCGGCTGGCCTGACTTTGTGGTCGATGGTCCAGTACCTGCGGGCTGCCTGGCCACATCTGAAGACCGACGTTGAAAAGAAATAAAACTTTTTTGAATCAAAGGGTTGACGGGGCTTCTGGATTCTATAGAATGCGCCACACCAAGACGCGGGAATAGCTCAGTTGGTAGAGCACGACCTTGCCAAGGTCGGGGTCGCGAGTTCGAGTCTCGTTTCCCGCTCCAAGTTTGTACGCATTTGATGTCGTGCTACTGACACCAAATGTTTTGAGGCCGAGTAGCAAAATGGTTATGCAGCGGATTGCAAATCCGCCTACGCCGGTTCGATTCCGACCTCGGCCTCCACTAATAAACAAGCTCCGTAGATCTATGATTTACGGAGCTTTTTTATTTGCAATAGCCTGCAAGATTTAGTCTTGAAAAGGGCATTTGCGAACTTGCTTCACCGGGACGGGATGTATATATTTCCACCTCTGCTGCACAAGCGTCAGAACTGCCAGATCGTTATTTGGCAAAACCTGGACGCATCACCGCGCTACCGCCCGAATGGCGAAACTGGTAGACGCATGGGACTTAAAATCCCCCGCTCGTAAGGGCGTGCCGGTTCGATTCCGGCTTCGGGCACCATCTTGCATTCCACAGAGCGCTTTTGAGTTCTTTGGAGGCCTTGAAAAACCTGCCTTCCGGCGGGTTTTTTCGTTTTAGCATTCCGTCGGATGCTTGTCCATTCTTCTGGAATCCGGTCATTTAGAGGGTAAAATTAGGTTCTTCACGGATTACCGGGAAAGACGCTCTTGATCTTCATGAAAAAGAATTCGCTATCCCGGTAACCGTACGCCATCCGTTTGATGACCTTTATTCGATTGTTTATGCCTTCCAACTGGCCCGTATGCATCGGCCAGCGAACACGGCTGACGATGCCCCGCCAGTAACCCTTCAGTCGTTTGGCAAACTGGATCAGGGCCGGTATCTCGCTTTCATGCGCATGGCGCAGCCATTGCTGCCAGGCTGATCGCCAGCCCCAGGCGGTGCTCGGTGTCCAAAGCGTTTTGAGTTCAGCCTTCATCAAATAGACCGTCATCAACGCTTGGTTGGCCGCCAGCAGATCCTCCAAACGGACCTGTTGCTCCGGCGTTTTCAGGTTCTGCGGGTTGCGCAGCAACAGCCATCGCGCTTGCTTGATGACCTTTCGGGCAGGTTTGTCATGGCGAAGCCGGTTCGCTTCGTCGACGCGGACTCGATCAATCACCTCTCGGCCATATTTGGCCACCACATGGAAGAGGTCGTAGACCACGCGCGCTTTTGGGCAGTGCTGACGAACCTCCAGGTCAAAGGCGGTGTTCATGTCCATCGCCACCGCTTCGATGCGAGCGCAACCCTCTGGCCCCAGCTCTTCGAAGAATGGCCTGATCGCCGCACGGCTGCGACCTTCGCCAATCCACAGCACTCGCCGGGTATCGGCGTCCAGCACCACGCTGGCGTAGCGATGACCTTTGAACAGCGCGAATTCGTCCATGACCAAGCGCCGTGGCTGCGCCTTTGGCAAAACACTCAACGCCGCTTGCAAGGCTCGACGCTCCAGCAACCGAACGCTGTCCCAATGCAGCCCGAACAGTTGAGCCACATGCAGCGTGGGCAGGCGTTCGCAGGCTTGAATGACGGCCTCGGCCAGGCGGCGCGTCATGCGGGCATAGCGATCCAGCCAACTGACGGATTCCATGCATTTGCCACAGTCGCGACAACCGACACGTCGAAGCAACACGCTGAGGCGCACCGCACGGCCGAGAATGGGCAAATCACGAATGACCCGCTGGCAGTACTCATGCGTGGTTGAGCACGGTTTTTGGCAGCCGCCACAGGAAGGAAATCGGGTGGCGTGGGGCGTCAGGTCGATTTGTAGATCATCGCCATCGGGCTTGATCGTGACGACAGAAAAGCCCTCCCAAAAGGGAAGGAAAGTATTAATATCACGCATAAGAACGCCGGTTTGTTAGATGTGTTTGCTCGCACGAACATCATCAATCAAATCGGCGTTCTTGTTTCTGTGTTTCCCGGGATTCCGTGAAGAACCTAAAATTAGGGGTAGTCTTTGGTTCGATTAAGGATAGTACCCTTATGTCGCGCACAACTGCTCCGCTTACCGATGCTGCTTGCCGTTTAGCCAAGCCAACAGACCGTCCCTACAAGCTTTTCGACGGCGACGGTCTCTATCTCCTAATCCAACCCAATGGCCGTAAAGGCTGGCGTCTCAGGTACGTAAAGCCTGACGGCCGGGAGGGGTTGACCTCCCTCGGCAGCTATCCTGTGATTGGCCTTGCCGATGCGCGCCAGAAGCGTTTAGATGCGAAGCGGATGCTCGCAGACGGCATTGATCCCGTTGAGAACAAGCGTAAAGCCAAAGCGGAAGATGCTGTCAACGGCCGTACCTTTGAAAGCGTTGCGTTGGACTGGCACAAGAACATGTCGGCGAGATGGACACCCGATCATTCCAAGAATGTGTTGAACCGTCTGAATAACTATGTTTTCCCGTTTATCGGTGCCCGCGCGATTGCTGATCTCGATACTTATGATCTGATGCAACCTTTGGAGGCGATCAGAAAACGAGGAACGATTGACGTCGCCTTAAGGGTACAAAGATACCTGCAAAGTATTATGCGTGAGGCAAAACGCCTTCGTCTTATTCCGATAAACCCTGCGTACGATCTTCAGGGCTTGATCAAAGCGCCGCGAGTCTCCCATCGGCCTGCATTGCCCCTATCACGCCTGCCTGAATTGCTGGCACGAATCAATACCTACAAGGGCCGAGAGCTGACCCGGCTAACGCTCATGCTGTCGCTGCACGTGTTTGTTCGCTCGAGTGAATTACGTTTCGCTCGCTGGTGTGAGTTCGACCTCAAGCGTGGCGTATGGGAGATCCCGGATACTCGGCCGGAACTGGAGGACGTACGCCATTCAACGCGGGGGACGAAAATGGCGGGCGATGTTCATCTTGTGCCTTTATCGCCGCAAGTTGTGGCCGTGCTTGAACAGATCCACACCCTCACTGGCAAATTCGACCTGGTATTTGCCGGTGATGCTAGGGCCTGGAAGCCGATGTCAGAAAACACCGTGAACAAAGCGTTGCGCACTATGGGGTACGAAACCAAGACCGAGATCTGTGGTCACGGCTTCCGCTCAATGGCATGCAGCGCACTGGTTGAGTCAGGGCTGTGGTCAGAGACGGCTATTGAAAGACAGATGAGCCATCGAGAGCGGAACAGCGTTCGTGCCGCCTACATTCACAAGGCAGAGTTCATTGAAGAGCGCAGGCTGATCATGAACTGGTGGAGCCGGTACCTTGAGGCCAATCTTCAGGAGCATGTCACCCCTCACGAGTTTGCGAATCAGGCCGACGAGAATGTCACTCGGTTAAAAATAAAACGTGGCGCAATGAAGTAGGCGTACCGGTAATGCTTCGTTGGGGTGGCGATTAAAAGGTCGTTCGCCAATTGATGTCCTCACTCCGGATAATTTCGACGTGACCACGGGGTTCGTGTGCAGTGCCCTGGGCTCAAGCTGAGGTATTAACTTCGAGCGGTGGCAAAGGATGTTACCGTTACAGTTGAGTGCTTCTGATGGGCGTTTGTTGTTCTTCGAGTTGCCACTGGAGGGCTGGACTTCACATGCCACCTGAGGCATCGGGAGAAACTCGAAAAATGACGGCCAGCATCTGATTTCTACGGGCTATTGATCACGATATGCTGCCCTTGAGTCGGATTTTTTATTGCGCAGGAGAGCACCATTTGGCAATATCTCGCCCCCACGCTCTCTTGCCGGCTCTCCATCCCTCTCATTTGGGGGCTGCGTCTCGGAGAGGGTGGGTAGCCCGGCCTTCGTGTCGGGTTTTTTATTTACAAGCCAGCCACAGCCGGCAGAAAAATTTAAATATTTCTCTACCCTCTGGGGTGCTAGGGGTCGAGTGTTCGAATCACTCCGTCCCGACTATATTTTTCAATGACTTAGCCCAATCTGAAAAGGTTGGGCTTTTTCATGTCTGAAAAATACCCCCACATTTACCCCCACAGATTTTTCGACCATTAGTCGTGATGTTGCCTTGTTGTAAGCGTGCGAGATATTTTTCACTGGCAAGAATGCTTCTGACTGGCGAATTTTGCAGGGTCTTTGGTGTTAAGAATTCCGTTAGCACCCTTCTGTAATTTAGCCGTTTTCGGTCAGTCAGCGTCTGTAAAGGTTCGATTCCCGTCACTCTCTGACAGGATCTATTAGGCAACTACCATTCTGAAACTCGAGCATATCTCTGCGCGTCCCCCAATCTGGATGCGGATAGGTTGGCGTAGTGCCGTAGGCAATCGCCAGTCTTCAGCAGGCAACGTATCTGGTGCTCGCCATCATCGTATACGTCCTGCTCGGGGGGAGTTCTGGGAGCGGGGGGCAAATAGCGCTGCTTGGCAGCCACATACTTATGCCGGTGTCTGCTGTTTCAGCCTATGGCTGGCAGCGGAATTGAAGCAACTTACGCGGGCGCAGTCGCAGCTCACACGTATTCTGCTGTTCAGTGATACAGCCAGGGCTGTAGCGCGTCGAGATTGGTTACCACGATTTGCTGCGCGCTGGCCTTGGATTCCACTTTGTTCGCATCAATCTGAAATCGCTGCAATACGTACTGCACCAGAGCACCACGGCTAGGGACGATGAGTTGGCCGTTTTGCATGCCGTAGTCGATCTCAATGATGTTCTTTTGTTCGGGTGTCAGGCGTTGGTCAGGTTCGATGATTACATCAACCAGGGTGTTCCAAGCTGTATCTGCCTCGCGGCTAAATGCCGAGGTGTCCAATACTTCCGGTTCACCCCGCAAGCGACTGAGAACGAAGTCGCGGTACGCTCCATTCTTCTCGCAGTAAGCGCGTGCATGCCAGCGCATGCCGGTGTAGATGAGCGTGTGCGGAGCAATCAGTCGGATTTCTGAAATCGGCGTGGTAAATGATACGTACTCGGTTTCCAGTCGGAGGCCTTCACGGCAGGCCTTAAGTAGCGGTCGCAGCACCTCTGGGCGGATCGAGCGGTCCGGTACATGCAGTACTTCAGTATGGGCATAGGCCAGAGCTAGGCCGTCGATGTGCGGCGCGCGTTCGTGATTCTGGTTGAGCAGATGTAGATAGGCGCTGGCACTGTCATCAATGAACAGTGGCTTGAATGCTTTGCTCGGCACATAGCCCTTCAGCGATTTGCTATATGTAAGGTTTTTAGGCGCATGTTCATTGATGTAACCGTTAATGTCCTTCGACGCCTGCTGCCGACTGATGCCAAAGCTCTGCATCAGGTGCCCTGTGGTCAGGCGGCCCTCCCACCAGACAATGGTCTCGATCAGGCGATAGCGTAAGGCTAGATCCCAGCGTACTTGCTCAACCGACTGCTCGCGTTTCATGACGCCTCCATCTGTGCGGAAACTTTACCTGTATATGCCTACATTGTAGACCTGTCGTCAAAGGCTACATATTCTTCGATTGCGGTTCAAGATTGACCGCGAGTGTTGGGAGGGCGAACGAGATGGAAGGCATGGAGTTGGTGTGGGCAATTTTGGGTGGGGCAGACTTGGTCATCATCACGCTGATGATGGCGTGTTGCTCCTGCTTGCTATCCAGGATGCTCATGCGCTACGGGCCGACGCCTTGACTCGCCAACAGGCAGCCAACAAGAAACCGGCGCAGGAATATTGGGAGACGTACACGGCACTACGAGCGGAACGTGCGCATGTGGAGCAGTTGCAGCGCAAAGTTCGGCTGATCCAAGGTTTGCTCACAGATTACCTAGCTGGCGTGACAGTGAGTTTTTGAGTGGGCGAAAGAAGGCTGCGATGCAATCAACACAGCGTTCAAACCAAAGCAAAGGTGCTGCCTTGCGGGTCTGCAGCTTGATTTTGACTTCGCTGGTCATGCCGGCATGCGTCAGCATTCAGGCTCAGGATAGTGACATGAACAACGATGGTAAGTGGGACTACAATAAGGTGGCACCTGAATGCGATCTGGGTAACGACCGCTGATGGGGCCACGACAAAGGCGGCACAGATCGTGATCTCGATTAATGAACGCAGTTGGGATCAGGATCACGGCAATACGGATTGCTACCAAGAAAAGGATGGCAAGTGGGATGAATAAGGTGACTAGCAATACGAAAAAATACCATTGGCTTACCTGGTTTGCTTTACCACCTGTTGGTGACATGGGTAATGTGACGTTTAGTTCATGCAAGGCAGGTCACAGTTCTCCAAGGATGGCCCTCCAAAAGCGGTTCGAAGCAATCGACACGCCTGACCTGGATCATCTCTGTTTGCTGCTGTCTGTCCGTGCCCATAGTGGTTGTGGTTTTGTTGCACTCAAATATCGCTATATGACGAACATTTAGGGAATGGAATGAGTGGATTAAGGGTTGGCGATCTCGTGTGTTCCAGTAATTTTTCCGGTATAGGAAAATTGCTGAGTGTGGATCACAAGAGCAATGAGGGTGTGGTGGGATTCTTTGAGTCGCCCATTAATTCTGAGTGTCGACTGAAAACTGTAGATGTTGCTTCACTTGAGAGTGTGCAGTTGTACGAAGAGTCGATTGTGTATTGTCAGGATCGTGCAAGCGGTATTTGGAGGCGAGGTAGGTACGCTGGTCCTCGCCCTGGTAACAGGCATCTAGTGATATTTCGGGCTGATGGAGATCAGCAAGAGGTCGACATTGATCAACTTAATTGCCTGAATATAGGGCCGGGAGAACTGCTGGATCCTGCGGCGTTTTTGGCTGCACGGTCAAATGACGCACCGTATTTCTGCTCCTTACGGCATGATTTTTTGAGCGCTTATATCGAGCAGCGTGCAGCCTGTCGTTCAATTTCGTCAATTCCCAGCAGTAGTGTTGAGTTGGAACCGCATCAGATTGCTGTAGTGCGTCGAGTTCTACAAGATCCAGTACCTAAATACCTCTTGGCAGATGAAGTAGGCCTAGGCAAAACCATTGAGGCGGGCATGATCATTCGTGAGCATGTGCTAGAGAACAAACACGATTCAAGAGTGCTTATCACGGTGCCTGCGGCACTTATCGAGCAATGGCGAGATGAGTTGTCTGGGCGCTTTCACCTTGGTGAACTGTTGGCAAGCCAGGCAGAGCCGAAGCGATTGATTCGAATTTGCTCGCATGAACACGTAAATAGTGTCATCAAGGGGTGGTTGCCTACCTTACTGGTGGTCGATGAGGCTCACCAAATTGCACCTTGGGCATGGGATCAGCAATCTGCCGTGCGTGAGCGTTTCCGTACCTTGGCTGAAGGCTGTCAGGTGGCCTCGGTTGTACTGCTTCTTTCTGGTACTCCGCTAAACGGAAATGAGAAGAATTTTCTGGCAATGCTGCACTGCCTTAGCCCTGAGGCTTATGAACTGTCAGAGGAGGGTGTGCATCGTTTTACTGCCCAGGTTGCTGAGCGGGAATTAGTCGGTGGTTGGTACAGCGCCCTAACGCCAAGTAACTCCAACGCTGCTTTGGAGCAGATACTTCAAACTTTTGTGAGTAAATTCCCTGATGATAAGTCTCTGCAATCTTTGGTCAATGAGACCCTTCCACTAGTAGACTTTTTTGCTGAACAAATTGGTGATCTGAGAACGCAGGCAGTCCAAACCTTAAGGTGTTATATCGGAGAACACTACCGGTTGCATCAGCGCATGTTGCGAAACCGGCGCGAGTCGCACCAACTGGCATGGCTGTTTCCAGGGCTTGCTGGCTTAAAACGCAATTATTGGCCATTGACAGAGCAAATGCCGTCTTTAGATTTGTTGCTTGAGGAGTATCGCAGTCAAGCAAGTCGTGACCCTGATGATTTCCAAGCGATGAGCGCCGAGGTGTACTTGCAATGGGTAGATGATCTATTGGTCAGCCCTTTGCTAGTTGGGCGGCGCGCTCATCAGGCCATTCAACGTCTGTCTGGTTCGCTGAAGCAGGCTGAACAGGAGTTGCTTAATGATATTTCCCAGCAGGCCCATCGCGAACAGATAGACAAAGACAGTTGTTTGGTTGAAAACTTGCACAATTGGCTTGCTGCGCATAAAAAAGGCAAGGCGGTGGTATTCTGTAGTGTTGAGGAGGTGGCACAGCATATATTCACTTTACTGGCTCGCGAATTAGACGTGGCGGTTGAACGTTATATCCCTGAGCGAGAGTTACGGTTCACCCGCCCCGAGAGTTCTATCAGAGTTTTGGTTTGTGATCAGCGTGGTGAGGACGGCCTTAACTTGCACGGTGGTCAG
The DNA here is from genome assembly GCF_057837725.1 of Pseudomonas sp. GL_091. Taxonomy (NCBI): domain Bacteria; kingdom Pseudomonadati; phylum Pseudomonadota; class Gammaproteobacteria; order Pseudomonadales; family Pseudomonadaceae; genus Pseudomonas; species Pseudomonas sp. GL_091. The sequence continues at coordinate 2,943,844 of NZ_CM174451.1, forward strand.
CGAATTGCGGTGCATTACAGTTTGCCGCGCTCCTTCAGCCGCATTGAGCAACGACTTGGTCGACTCAATCGTTACAGCGCCAACTTGGTCGGGGTACGTCCGGTAGAAAGTTTGGCGCTACTTCCTGAGCATGACGGATTAATCCGCCGCTGGATTGATGTTCTGGATCTGTCAGTAGGCTTGTTCAACAATACGGTAGCCAGCTTGCAATATGTCCTGGAGGAGCATCTTGAGATGGCCTGGAAAACAGTAGCCTTGTCGGGTGATGAGGCGCTGCTTCGGAGCGCCGCAGGCCTGAGTGGCGATGATGGCTTGCTTGTACGTGAACGACGTCGCGTGAAGGTACAGGAAGAATTGCTGGCGCTAGATGATGAGGTTAGCGAGGCTAAGGACTTTGCCGAGCAAATAGCTGATGCCGACGACTCAGCTGAAGAGCAAGCCAAGCGGATGTGCGCATGGATGACTAAGGGGCTGCACTTCAATTTTGAGGGTAATTTGCAAAGTCCATTTAGACTCCGGTTCGCCGTAGAGGGATCACGTGAGGGTGCCAAGACGTTAGTGGACGTCCAAACCTTTGTTGCTACCTGCCTAACCGGTATCGATCCCGACAGTGGCAATCCCCCGGCAACTGCACCAATGAGTGTTTCTAGAGCTCAGGTTGCTGGTCAGTCCGGTGTGTATCCATTTCGATATGGTCAGCCGTTTGTAGACTCAATTTATAATTTAGTTACGGTTGATTCCCGAGGAGCAACCAGTGCGTTTCTGCGCGTACTCGAAAAGGGCAGTTTTAGCTCACCGAAAATATTCTTCCGCCTTAATTGGTTGATAACCGCTACAAAGCTTGGGGCTAGTCGCCTGGAGCAACTCCGTGGCGATGAGATGTTGATGCCTTCAGTGCAGAGCCATTGGCTGGCGGAGGATGGCAGTCTGGTGGTTGCTGAGAGCATGTTGAGGTCTTTGGAGTGGCCTTATGACAAAACTAATCCCAGCTTTCAAGATTTTAATCTGCGTAGTGGCGTTTGGCCTGAGTTGGAGTCTTTGTTACCTTCAGAGCATTGGAAACGAATGATCTTGGAGATCGCCTCTAGAAGTCGCCAACAGATTTTGGCTGACTTGCCCCAGGCGCAGATCTTTTCGTTTGAGCCGCAACTGCATCTGCTATCGATGCATGCGGTAGTGGTGTGCACGAACAAGATGCTGAAGGGGGCTTGATGCAAGCACAGTGGAATGCACTACAAGCTGCATTATTGAACCCGAGTTTAGTTAGCGAGGCTGGTGCGCTGTCTGAGTCTTTTTTTCTTCGGTTGCTAACGGTTTTTCGTGATCGAACTTCAGGTCCGGCTGACCGCGCTGCAATGTGTCGGGATGCCCTGGGTTGTGCATTGGCGCACGGCATCATCGAACCTATATTGCGACTACCTGCTGGCGCAGTTGATGACTTGTATCTTTTATGTGTCGGCTTAGCCCGGGATGCTATGACCGGCGACGTGCGTATGGAAAACGTACTGGATGATGATGAGCTTGCTGTTTATGGACATCGCCGTCGCCGTCATTTGAAGACGGTGCCAATGGATGTGGCGTTGCAGCAGAAACTTAAAAATGATGAATTTAATACATACCAGGGTCTTGGCCAACAAGCAGCGATACGCACTGTTCTTACCTCTCCGCCAGACAGCACACTGATTATCAACTTGCCAACCGGTTGCGGAAAAACGCTGGTGATTCATGCGATTAGCCTTTTTGCAGGCAAGCAGAAACTGGTGCTGGTCATTGTGCCAACAGTGGGGTTGGCGCTGGAGCAAGCAAGCCGTGCCGCTGAGGTGCTTGACCGCGCGGACAGTGGTCATGGAGGTAGTTATGCCTTGTATGGGGGGCAGAATGATGATGAGAGTCAGCAAGTACTCGAGCGGATAAGCGGCGGCACTCAGCGTATTTTGTTCTGCTCGCCTGAGATAGCTATTGGCAAGTTGCGGCCGGCGCTGTTTCGGTTGGCCCAACAGGGGCAGTTGGAAGCTCTGGTTATTGACGAGGCACATATTGTCGATCAGTGGGGTGCGGAGTTTCGTCCAGAATTCCAGTTGTTAGCCCCACTGTTTCTCTCACTAAAGGAGCACTCGTCAAGAGCCATTCGAATAGTCTTAATGTCTGCAACGTTCAGTGAACCGACTCTGCAGTTCCTTAAAAACTCGTTTGTCCTTGAAGGCGAACAAGCTATAGAGATTCACGGCAGCTTTTTACGGCCAGAACCGAATTACAATGTTTTGAAAACTTCGAGTGCAGAAGAGCATCAATTCGCAGTACTGGAGTTTCTTAGATTTTTGCCTCGGCCTCTTATTCTGTACACCACCAAGCAAAAAGAGGCTGAACTCTGGAGACAAATACTGCTTGAGCAAGGGTTCACTAGAGTGGGGGTGTTCCATGGTGCAACCCCTGCGAATCAACGCGACGACTTGATTCTCCAGTGGGGGAATGACGAACTAGACATCATGGTTGCAACTTCCGCCTTCGGCGTCGGTATGGATAAATCCGGCGTGCGTTCCGTGCTGCATGCGGCCGTGCCAGAAAGTCTGGATCGGTTCTATCAGGAGGCCGGTCGTGGTGGGCGTGACGGTACGGCCTGCTGGTCTTGGTTGATCTACCACCCAGGGCAATTGAATATTGCGCAAAGCATATCGCAGGAAAGGTTGATCTCTACGGAACTGGGGTTGGAACGTTGGAAAATGTTGCTGAAAAGCCGAGAGACCTGCGGTGAGCACTTCACTATTTCGCGGTCGGCCCTACACCGGGGTTTGCCACGGCACAGCGAGCGTAATGAGAAATGGAATTTACGCACCCTGCAATTGATGCAGCGTGCGGGGTTGATTCGTCTGTTTTTTGCCCCACCCGAACCGCCCGAGTTTGAAGTCGAGTTGACGACAGAGAATGAGAAACAACGAACACAGTACTTTGAGGCTTATTACAACCGGATCGGCGTAGAAATTTTAAGTGACGCTCATTTGACTCCTGAGGTGTGGCAACAGCAGGTAGGCAAACGACGCAATCAGGAAAAGCAGACAAGGACTGCTGGCTTTGCTCGTTTAACCAGTTGGCTAAAGGATCCGCGCCAGCGGTTGTGTTGGCTGTTGGCCGATGTATATCGGCCTAATGGCGTCGTTCCTGAGTACAGTTGTGGCGGTTGTCCTGGCTGTCGTGATCAGGGTCGCAAAGCTTTCACACCTACTCTGGGAGTATGTTCCGAACTGCGCGGAGTGCAGTCGCCGCATGTAGCTAACTGGATGCCACCTTCGCAGTTGCTGAAGGTACGCTACCGACCTGAGTCGAGCGCCAGAGTTACGTCCAAAGCTATGCTACACAGGTGGCGTTACTGGTTGCAGGGTTTGTTACGTACTAAGCAAGTTCAGGCTGTGCGTGCCAGTCGGACCGTACTGGAGCAGATGCGCCAAGACGAATCTCTGAAAACGCTACCATTCTGGTGTTCGCTTGAGCCTGAAGACAGCGCTGGACTTTGGTCAGAATTGGTACTTTTGATGCCGGGGGAAACTCATTTGCCACAATCGGATATTGACCCTCCCCCCCGAGTGATAGTCGCGCCGGAAGGATTGGCTGACGCGCTTTTGCCTCATCGCACCTGGTGGGAGTGCAGTCCCACCAGCATGGTGCTGGAAAGCTTTGAGCAGGAATTTAAATAATGTCGATGGTGAATAATGCTCATCCAGGCAGCAGTTTGGTGTTGCTAAATTTGATTGATCGAGCGCTAGTACGAAAAGGCAAATCTATATCTCGTTCCGAGATTCTGGAGACCTTTCGGCCAGATCAACTACCTAAAACAGAGAATGCCAAATGGCGTTTTGAAGGAAATCTAGATTTTTGGCTAAAGGAGGGTCTTTGGCTGCAAGATGACACTAACATGATCTCGGTGCCGGGTGGGGCGAACGATCGAAATCTAGCGCAAAGAGTATTAGCATTAATAATCGGTAATACTAAGGAAAGTACAGATCAAGCCCTTCTAGATGAGAAGCGGGTAGAGCCGTTTTTACGAGCGATGACCTGTCTATTGGCGCAACAGAGTTATACGTTTATGGGGGGGGACGTGGTGTCTCCTGGCATAAATGGTAATGCACAAGAAGCGGTCAATAACTGGCTGCCTGGCGAGCGAGGCCTGAACCTAAGTAACGAGTTGTCTATTTTTTTACAGTACGGCGATTTTCTTGGATTCCTTGAACCATTCGGCTCAGGTTATTTCGTCGATCCAACACGCGCCATTGAACCGTATTTGGAAGGTGCGTTTGCCGGTGAAGAAAAATTGCCGCTGAAGGTCTTTATTGAAAGATTGGCTGCCCAAATACCACTGTTGGACGGTGGGCGTTTCCGTAGTCTACTCGAACCCTCGATGCAGGAATTAGGCTGGCATCCGAGGGAGGCTCATCAAGTCAGCCCGGCACTAAGTCACGCACTGCTGCGTTTGGAGGGTGCATTTCGTTTGCGATTGGACAAGGCCTCCGACGACACCTTTAGTATGCAATTACAACTGCCTAACGGAGTTTTTCGCCTTGTCAGTGAGGTTGTTTACGTTCCTGAGGTGACCTTATGAACCTGATAAATTACTGGCCGCAGCCTGAATATATCAGCCAATGCATTCGTACTGAGGCAGAAGAGCTTGCAGAGCATGTATTGCTGGCGGTTCATGAACCTATGCAACTGTTACGCGTGGGGGTTGGCGAGGATCAACTGTGCAATGAGGAAAATCTGCTTGAGCACTTCCTAGCAGTGGAGCGGCCGATTCCGATAATCGGACGTTCCGGGGTCGGTAAGTCCCATCTGATTCGCTGGTTGCATGCCCAACTCAAGTTGCACCCTGATTACACGAATTGGCACGTCGTGCGCATTCCAAAAAATGCCAGTTTACGACAGGTGCTGGAAATCTTGTTGGCTGGACTCGATGGGGATGATTTCGAGCAGGCTCGTAGTCGGATTAGTTTTGTTGGTGAACAACTAAAGACAGAGGCGGTTGCGGATCTGTTGCTGACGTTCATGTCACAAAAGCTGAATGAACTGCGCCAGGATGTGGTTCACAAGCAGGCATATTACCGTGAGCACCCAGAAGCACGGCAGCAGTTGAAACTTGAAGAAAAGCAGCGTTTGCTCGATATTCAAACTTATACGCTACCGGGGAGTGGCCTTTCAGAGTTAATAACTGATCCCAACTTCAAAAAGAGTCTGCTTAATCCACAACACTGCATATACCAGTTTGCCAGTCGTTTGACGCAGGGCGCGAGTGATCATGAACTGAATCGCAACGACTATCAAATAAAAGACAGTGATCTAGATTTTAGTTTCAATCTTGACGACTTGTGCGCAAGCGCGCGCGACTGCGTTAGTAAGACGCAACTGAATACTAATCCTTCTGCTCGCGAGGGCGCGGCCCGTGTACTAAACGAAGTTCTTGGTCAATCTACGCGCACAGTTTTTGGATATCTTTTTCAGTTCAATGGTGGAAGTTTCCAAGACCTATTCAAGGAAATCCGTCGCTCGTTAAAGCAGCAGGACCGCACTCTGGTGGTGCTTGTAGAGGATATGGCAGCCATATCCGCGATTGAAGATGTGCTGATTGACAGTCTGTTGGAAGAGGCTGTGCGTGATGGTGAGAAGGAGTTGTGCACACTGCGCTCGGCCATTGCAGTAACCGATGGCTATCAGGGTTATTTACGCCGTCAGGACACGATTAAAACTCGTGCGCAGTATGAATGGCATATTCGCGAACTGGGGCAGGATCGTGAGCAAACTCTAGGACGGATTACAGATTTTTGCGGACGCTACATCAATGCTGCCCGTTATGGAAGTGACGCGTTGAAGTTTTCTTGGTCGACTCGAGGGGAAGGGGCATGGCCGCCGGTTTGGTCTGATCCAGATGATGATGGCGAAGATATAAAAGCGTTCGGATTTGCGCAGTGTGGGACGCCGCTGTTTCCTTTTAACCGTAATGCCATTGCCGCTCTGGCAGATAACTTTTGTCGCAAAGGGGATGAACAACTCAAGTTTAATCCGCGGCAAGTATTGAACGAGATTTTGTTGCGCACCCTACGTGATTATCGGCAAACGTGCAAAGCGCAGGAGTTTCCTCCGGCAGACTTTGCCGGAATTAAGGTTAGGGCTGGGTTATTGGGTGATTTACAGAAACTTGAAAAGCCAGAGCGATGCAAAACAGTCGCGGCGATCTGGGGATATGACAGTCCCTCAATCGAGCACCTGCAAGGTAAGTTGGATCGGCGGGTTGCCAAGGCCTTTGGCCTAGACGGACTGACAGCGATACTCAAAGGCGGAGTGGCTTTTACTGCTTCAAGTGTGATCGCTGTTTCTGGTGTTTCAATAAAAAGAAACCCAAGCACTGAACTAGTTGCATCTCTGATAAAAGTTGACCCTGACCAAGAAAAACTGCACCAGTTGGAGGAGACGGTCACCTTGTGGTTTCAGGGTAAGCAAAAACTAGGACAGGATGAGGCGCGTATTCTGCGAACAGGGCTTTTTGGTATATATGAGCAATATACACATCTAGATTGGCTCGGCGTGAAGGAAAGGCCGTCTCTGAAAAGCGGGAATTTTGTGAATATAGAACTCCCTTATGCCGTGGGTAACATGGCCGGGAGCAAGGTGAAGTTTTGTTTGGAGGCGGACTTTAAGAACCCGCAGAAAGCAGCATTTCTGCAAGGTGTAGCACTTGCAATGCTACGTTACGAAAATTTCAATCCGAAGTTTGTTCGCGTCGTCGGTTGGGAATATTCCAACGGTTTTGAGGACTATCTTCTCTATCAGAATTTCGCAGCACGGTGGGTGCCGGATGTCTCGCAAACATTGATGATCGAGGCGCGGCAAATCCTACCTGACTTGATCAGTAAGCAACTGCAGTCAGCCATGGCGTTGGGATTGCTGGGGGACAGTAATAGTGATCGTCAGCGTTTAAATCAATTACTCAGAGGTGCGGAGGAAATTCGAGCAGTCGAGATAGCCGCGGTTGTTCCTGAATTAAAGCAGGTGCGTGCGCAAGCGCTTGAATGTTGGGATGCTCAGCGTGAGGTCTGGTTGAAATTGGTGTCCTACAATGATCACGGGATGGATGGTGATCTAGCACTCAAGGCGTTTAAGGTCGCCAAAAGCAATCCGGATTCTCAAATGGTTAAGTTTTCTAGCACAATAAGTCAGGCGTTGAAAGCGTCAATCAGCGTCGTTGAAGTGTTAGATGGGTGCACGCGACAAGATACCTTCTGTGCCTTACTTGATGATATGGCGGGTTTGGTTCGGGACATCAGTTTAGAAGGGAAACATTATCCTCCAGACATTCCCGGCAGCAAAAAAATGCAAACTGCATTGGTTGCTTTGAAAGGTAGTGAGAGTTGGGTTGTGGTCAAAGACCTACTTGCACTCCGTGATGAGATCGACGTCACTAAGTTTTTTCACCGCGTCAACAAAATAGACGGTTTGCAGTTGGAGCAGGTGGTGAGGGTGCTGAAGGATTGGAAAGCCTTTAACGGGTACGTACTACCCCGGTTGGAGTCGGAAAATCAGAAGTGGGGGGGGGATAGATTGAAGCAGTCTCAGGGCAGCGTGACCGGTCTACTTGATGAATTAACTAAATCTGTGACTGACCTGCAGGAGGCACGAAATGAGTGTGCTTGAACAACAGATAAAACTTCTTCGTACGGAGCAGTTATTAAGCCAATCTGCAGAACAGCACCATGAGGATATTGAGGACTGTAAACATATTTACGATCGCCTCCAAGATATAGCCAGTAGCCTAAAAGCTATCGTGGTTAACGTTGCAGTGCTCCAGGACTTGCCGGAAGATGCGCCAGAGTCGATGCAACTTAGTGCCGAAATACTGGAGCAACGCACCAAGGCAATTGCGAGTCTGAAAGTTTTTTCTGGTGTTTGGCAACAGAAGAAGTCCTCTGCCCGCGAGGATGATGCACTTGATAATACCCACGCAGCGCTCAGGGAGTTGGTGGCTCAGTTAGAGGCAAAAGTTGTGTCTTGTTGGAACGCCTGGACTGCGCAACTCGAAAGTTCATGCCGGGTAGAGCAACTGATGCTTGATACCCAACAAGGTATTCCCGGTGTCGAACGTTTCTATACGGACTATGTCGTTCTGCGTAAACAGTTCATGGTCGAGGCCAAACAACTTCCGACGAATGTTTGGGCGATTCAAAAACTAGAAAGATTGGCCGCGAGTATGCGACAGGTGAGGGATCAGATGGATTTTGATCTGCCAGCAGATGTTAGTATTTTTTTTAATCAACTTAACCAGGTTGGAAGTCTAGGGCGAGGGCCGTTGTCCATGATGACAGTGGAAACTTTCCAGTGGCTTCAAGATCACGATCTGCTCGCGCAGTTTGTGGTTAGTCGGAAAGCTTACTGATGACCATTATGCTGGAGCAGTTGCATGCATGCTTGGACAAGTTAGAGGAGCAGGAAACACGCTTGCTGGTTTGGGGCGATGCTGACGGTTTTTTTAGTGAAAATGAGGTTCTCACGATATTGGAAGATGTGCTTCCCGATCATGATCCTTACGATGTGCTGATGGAGTTAACCGAGAATGCGATGCTTATTGAAGCACCGCACCCTGAGGGTCTGACCAATGTGTATCGCACGCGCATGGGTGAGGCTGCGTACTTATACCGCAATCTGCGTCAATGGTTCTTAGGTCAAGCGCTTGATCGTTCTCGTACTTTGGTATCGGATTTTCGTTTTATTCGACGCCCACGCAGTTACCCTATGCGTGATCAGTTTATAGGAAAGTTACTGCCTCAGTGGTTAAAAATACCGAAGCTTGGTAATATTCAGCAGTTGAAAACAGCAATTGAACTGTTGCTTGGCCTGAACAGTAACCTGCATTTGGCTGGTTTTCAGGCGCGAGCAACTGCGCGCATCTTACAGGCCTACAGCGAGCAGCGCGGCGGTAGTAGCCAAGCTTCTGGCACCATTGTCTGTGCGGGAACGGGCAGCGGCAAAACGCTGTCGTTTTATCTGCCAGGACTCGCTTCACTAGCGGCGGATCTATTAATTGATCCCTCGCCGAGAGTACGAATTCTTGCAATCTACCCGCGTAATGAACTGCTCAAAGATCAGTTCATGGAAGCTTGGGGGCAGTGCCGAAAGCTCGATGGACTGATGCAGTCAGGAGTGGGTCGAAAAATTCGCATTGGTGCTCTGTATGGTGATACACCTTACAATTGGGGTATGGCCGGGAAGGATTATAAAACGGGGAAACAAAAGCCAGAGTTTGACCTACTGCGCTGCACCAGTGGCAGTTGTACTGGTCAGATGGAGTGGCATGCTAATCTTAAAGAGGTTAAGTGCAGTCGCTGCGGACACCGTGTTACGGATGATGAGGTGGCGCTGACCCGTAGTTGTCAGACAGACTTACCTCCGGATATTCTGTTTACCACCACCGAGATGCTCAATCGTAGACTTGGTGACTTCAGTTGTAACCACCTATTTGGTGTGGGCCAGCAGGCAGGTCCGATGTTGGTGCTACTCGATGAAGTGCACACATACGGTGGCAGCAGCGGAGCTCAGGTTGCTTACTTACTTAGGCGCTGGATGAAGCACGCTCAATGCCGCCCGCACTTTGTGGGGCTGTCTGCAACCCTGACAGATGCTGAACGTTTTTTTGCCGAGTTGGTCGGAGCACGCCAAGAGCATGTTGAATTGGTCGAGGCGCTGCCTGATGAAATGATTGATGAGGGTGCGGAGTACCTAATGGTGCTTCGCGGCGACCCAGTTTCCCAGACTGCGTTGCTGTCGACGACCATTCAAGCCTGCATGCTAACTAGGCGTATTTTGGATGTCCGCAAGAGCCGCTCACAGGGTACCTGGGGTAGTAAAACCTTTGTCTTTACCGACGATTTGGATGCCAACAACCGTCTTTATCATCAATTAGCAGATGCAGAAGGTTGGCGCACTAGTAAATGGGGGCTTAAGCCTCATCATCCCTCGCTTGCTAGTCTGCGTGGTCCAAGGGACGGGCAGGATGATGGCGGGCAAGATGCAGTCAATCCGCTCGAACGTATTCGTCTGGGACAAGACTGGCGAGCGGGTACAGATATAGGCCATTCGCTGGATGAGGATGATCGTGCGGTAATCGGGCGCACCTCAAGCCAGGACGCTGGGGTGGATGCTGACGCAGAGATTGTCGTTGCCACGGCGTCTCTTGAGGTGGGCTTCAATGATCCGGCAGTGGGGGCTGTGCTGCAACACAAGGCGCCGCGTGATGTTGCATCCTATTTGCAGCGCAAGGGCCGTGCCGGTCGCTTGCGCACCATGCGTCCGTGGATGCTTGTAGTTCTCTCCGAGTTCGGTCGTGATCGAGTCGCATTTCAACGCTATGAAGAGTTGCTTAGCCCCGAAATTAAGCGGCAAGGTCTGCCACTGCACAACAGCCATATTCAAAAAATGCAGGCAACTATGGCGCTGCTTGACTGGCTCAGTGCGCAGTTAGGTAGTGGTGCCGTGTGGACGATTCTACGCAAACCGAAAATTAATAAGAACTACTGCAAGAAACTACTGATCTTAGTCGAGCAGTTGCTACGACCAGGTAGTCAGCAAGAGCAGTTCAAAACTTATTTGAAAGATGCCCTGCAGGTCGATGACGATACGCTGAAGCGCATTCTCTGGGCGCCGCCGCGTTCGGTAATGCTTGAAGTGTTGCCTACGTTGCAGCGCAAACTGGTGACAGACTGGAGTGCTAACGGCCAACCCTGGGCGGATGTGGTAAAAGGAAGTTCACCGCTCTCGGAGTTTATTCCTGAGGCGCTATTTGCCGAACTTAGTTTGCCGAGTGTGTTTGTTGCTTTGGTACGGGGGGCGGAGGAGCGTATCGAATGGACGGATTTACCAATTTTTCAAGCCCTGCGTGAGTTTGCCCCGGGGCGAATTTCTAAGCGATATGCCATTGACAGTAACCTTGATTCAGACTGGTTAGTGCCTGCAAATTTTGTAGCTGAGCCGGATACCATTCAGCAACGCGGGTTTGATGTCTGTGAGGCTTTTGGCGAGCAGTTACGCGATGAAGGCTTGGTTTCTGGTGATGCGGATAAAACTTTGACGGTACTGCGCCCTAACTCCATATATACCAGGCGTCTAGAACCAAAGTTAGGCCTTTCTGAGAAAAGTAACGCGCGACTTATATGGCAGTCCGAATTTCGCGCTCCAGCACTAACTGAGGTGCACAACCCCCCAGTTGGCAGTTGGGGCCAGCATTTGGCCGATGTGACTTTTTGCTTGCATCAGCAAATGACACCTCTTGAGGTGCTGCGCTTTAGTACCGCCGCAGATGCCACTTTACGGTTTAGTAAAGGAGCAACTACCAAAATTCGATTTGACTGGCAGCGTAATGGCGAATCCGTTGCTATTGGTGCCCGGCAGTGGGTTGATGGCATGCGACTGCGCTTTGCTATCAATGATCAGGTAATAGCTGGTATGTTAGAAAATCCGCAGGTTTTACAAGGATTGCGCCCGATCTACTTCCGGCATCTTGTGGATCAGTTGGATCTCTTTGGTGGTGACCCATTTAAGGCTAATTGGATAGCTGAGTGCTATCTGGCTGCAGTCGCGGGTGAATTGCTAGATTTGAATCCAATCGATCCGCAACCACTAATCAGTGCGTTGACTCGGTTGCACTCGAATGCGGGTATTGAGCGATTGCGCAGCATTCCACAGAGTTTATTTCAGCCTGATGAGCAACTTGATTCAGTGCAAGAGCAAAAGTTACAGGCAGATCTTCGGGAGTTACTAGATCGAGATGATCTACTTTGCAGCCTAAAAGTGTGCGCAAATGCCCTTTGGTCTGATGTGCATGTACTACCGGGATTGGGCCAATGGACGCGCGCTTTGTTGGCCAATACTCTGGCCGCGGCAGCTCAGCAATCCATGTGTGTGTTGCTGCCCGATGTTGATGAACGGGTTGTCTTGGCTGATGCGTTGTGGCGTGAGGGCTGCTTAGAGGTCTGGTTGAGTGAGGCAGAGGCGGGTGGTAATGGCATCATCACTCGTTTAGAACTGGCATATTTTCAGGATCCATTGCGCGTACTTAATGTCTTCGCGCGCAGCCTGCAGCCAAGTGACTATGAGCAAATCGACTTTGATCTCTTTCAGTTGCTTGGCCTGGTAGTGAAAGGGGGGGGGCTGGCTGGCTCGTTTGCTGAGGTGCGCGGATGCAGTGATTTGCAACAACGGCGTGATGCCAACGCAGAGTTGCACCGTGTTCTGCTTCGTGAAGGCTTTGCCCTTAGCCACAGTTTTTTAAGTGTTTTGCACTCAAGGGTCCTCAGGCCAGGCAGCAATACCAACACCGATAAGTACCTTCTGAACTTGCTGGAGCAGTGGCGACACTTAGAAAGTTTTAGCGGCTTGGAGTGGGGTTTAAATATTGCCGCCCATGCTTTATCCGCCAAAGATCTCGGTGCTCAGGCGTCTACTGTTGAAGTGTTCCAGGGACTTTGTCGTAATCAAGGGTTGTTGTGGCCGCGTGGTAACGCCATCCGTCAGTCTGAAATGAGCTACTACAACCCTTTCCAAACGGGTGTCGCCACGACTGAACGGCTGCTAGGTAGCCTTCTATTTGCGGAGCAAGAGTCGTATGTCCAGTTAACAGTTGATTATTTGGCTGAACTACATCACGTGTTAAAACGAGTAGGACGGGTGGATCTTTTAATACCGCGTACGCAGATTGCCTCAATCTCAAAACTAATAGCCGAGATTCAGCTAAATCCGGTTGATCACTCCGGGCTATGGTTATATCCACGCATAGGGGCTATGAGGCGGTTCCAAGATAGCATGGTATTGAGGGTCGAACTGGCCGAGGCCATTCAATAAGAGTTTTACTATGAATGAACAGCGGCAAATTTTTCTACACGGTCCCCTAGGTCGTCGGCAATTTCGCGAGGTACTAGGTGGGCTAATGGCCGGCTTATTGCTTAACCCTGAGCCTATTTGGTTGGTATCGCCCTGGCTGAGTGACTTCCCCCTATTGGACAACTGTTCAGGGCAGTGGGATGCAATAGAACCAGGTTGGGGCAGTAGAGAGGTTAGTTTTAATGAAGTGCTAGCGAAGGCGGTTAATGGCGGGTGCCGGTTGCGGGTAGTGACCCGTGACGACGCGTACAGTCGTCGGTTTGTCCAGCAGTTGAGCGGTCGCCTAATTGCCGGTCTTGATTTTTCTTGCCAGTTCAGTGAACAAGTTCATACCAAAGGTCTACTTACCCACAGTTGTTTTTTGAAGGGCTCAATGAATTACACCTGGAGTGGAACAAACCGTAATGATGAACATGTCATGCTGACCAGTAATTCTCAGATAATTTCTGAAGCATTACTGGAGTTTGAAGAACAGTATCGCTTCGAGGCGCATTCATGAACACGATACCGACATGGTTGCAGTCCTTTTTTGCGATCGATAACCAGATCGATCCGGACAAAGTGTTTGCCGGGAAATACCCGCAGCCGTATCAGAATTTGTTGGAGCCTTTGGTGCAAAGTGCCTGTGCGGGGCAGTGGCCTTTACTGTTGCCATACAGTCGTCCGCCGGGATTATGTTTCTACGCAGCTGCGGAGGATGGCCGCGCTCTGGAAGAGCTACGCCAGGTATTGGCGGCGTTTTTGGGAACAGTGGATACTTGTTTTGATTATGGCCTGATCATCACTCCAAGTAATGAGGGACAGAGTGCGTTGCTAGCGCATGCCCCAGCCGGATTATTGCGTATTGATTTACTTGACGAGGTGGACGAACAGCAAAAATACCGGGTCTTTACAGTGCTAGCTAACGTGCTGCAGTTGTATCGACAACGTCCTGCGCTTACGTCGTTAGCCAAGCGGCCAATAGGTCGAGTGTTACGTGATTTTATGTTGGCCTACCGATTACATGATGGTGAGGATGCTTGGCGTTTTTACGGAGAGCTTAAGAACTCGGGAGGCTTCACTCCACCTAACCTGCTGTCGTTGGAGTTGCAGGCTTTAGCTTCAGGGGATCGTTGGCAGGACATCGTTAATCATCCACGGTTGCCCAGTCTGCTCGGCGGCCGTATTCCGTTACGACTAGTTCGCGTATTGCTTCGAGCACTAGGGCAGTTGGGGCTTAATCGACTACTAATTACTGAGGCCATAGGTGAGGCGCGTAGGGACGAATTGGCCGATTTGTGCCGCCCGTTGAGCCCACTTTTTATGACTGTTCCGTTGTTTGAAGCTCACGAAAGCTTTAAACAAGATTGGCAGTTGTGGGTTGCCGGCGCTGTTACATTGAGGTGTGCACAGGCTCAGCAGAAAATACCTGAATTTCTCGACTCGGACTGGTTTCGAAAGCTACTTCATTGGGCGGATTTGGTTGCGGTAAATCAATCTGAAGCTGAAATAGAATCGGTTGTTGGTAAGTCAGAAGATCAGAAGGAGGGACCAGGGGCGGTGCAAGCGTTACTGCAACGCTCGCTGGATGTTCCATTAGTTGAGTTGCAGCAATTGTGGCAGCAATTACAGGCCATGCCTACGTCGTGGTTTGAACCACTGAAATCATTACCTATGATGACTGCGATTTTGCAAGACTTGCAAAAACGCTATTCTAGAGAGCAGTTGGGTGGTTGGGATAGTTGGTTTCAGCGCTTGGTTGATACTGAGTTACCGACTGGTGTACTGGAGAGAGATGCACAAGAGTATTGCGAAAATTGGACAGTTGAGTCCTTTAATTCAGACAGATTGCTTAAGTGCATTAAGACCGGATCCCCTGTGGGGCAGACGATTCTTCGTAACACGCTACCGTTGTTGCTAGATTGGTTGGAAGAGCGCGATGTGGCTTGCCAAGGAGTTGTCTGGTTAGAATTGTTGGAATTGCTTGCTCTTGATTCTATAGTCAATCCAGCACTGCTGTCGCTGGCTGCACAATTGACGCAACTGATGTTGGAGCAACCGTTCGCAATCGATGAGTATACGCGGTTGGTCGACTCTATATTGATGCTCTGGGAGGTCAATAAAGGGCCTGAAGCGTATACCGGCATGCTTGAGTTGGTGGATGTACTGCTGGACGCACCCTGCCCAGCAGAGCCATTGCGTCGTCAAGTCTGGCAATCACTACAGGATTTTGCGACAAAGCATTGGAGACAAATTAAAGATCCAGCGATACGCGAGTTGACCTTTGTATTAATGCAGGAAATTCTTGAAGTTGGTGAGCTAGTCCCAGATTTTAGCAATAATAAAGAGTCTGAATCAGATATCGATTCAGTGATAGAATTAATCCCTGATTTACAAGGGAAGTTGTTGGGTATTTACACTCTCACAGAAGGTGCCGCGCGCCGCGCTCGGGACGTACTGGAAATGGTTTTCACAGGACTGAAGGTCGAGATCAACAGTGATCATACCGCTACTCCAGCCTTGTGCCATCTGGCCAAAACGGCCGATTATTTTGTGTTCTCTTCTCGTAGTTCAAAGCATCAAGCATTCTATCCGGTGATAAATGTAAGAAGTGATATTATCTACCCGTATGGTAAAGGTGCTTCAAGCATAGTTCGTGAGTTTATAGAAGGATTAAAGCGGAAGGCTATTTAGGGGTTGGTGTGAACTGATATCTCAGATGGACCTGTTCTAAGGGATCATCAGCACTTTGTGCATTTGTAGGCCGAGCTTCCACTTTGGATGAGCCTTGCAATATTTTATGGTCAATTCCGTGTTTAGGTGGGCTTCTGGTCCATCCATTGGTTGGAGATAGAAATGGTTGAAGGTGAGGTGTTCAAATTTTTCTGGTTGCGCTTCAGTTTGTGGAAAAACTAATTTTAATTCATCGCCTTGAGTAATCTTTAATTCGGCTGTGGATTTAGGACTGACGCAAAGCCAGTCAATCCCGCTTGGTGGTGTTATTGTGCCATTGGTTTCCAATGCCACAGTAAAACTATGTTTGTGCAGCGCTTCTACTAAAGCATCATCTACCTGTAGCAGGGGTTCTCCTCCGGTCAATACCACATACTTATGACCTTGATGGGAGATAGGCCATAATGAATTTATTGCGAGCGCAAGGCCATTCGCATCCTTGAACTTTCCACCACCCAACCCGTCCGTTCCAACAAATTCCGTGTCGCAAAAAGTACAAATCGCGCTAGCCCTGTCCTGTTCCCGTCCCGACCAGAGGTTGCATCCTGAAAATCGGCAGAATACCGCGGGTCGACCCGCTTGGTTGCCTTCCCCTTGAAGGGTGTAAAACATTTCTTTGATACTGTAAGTCATTTTGTTTACTCACCTGATTCAAATGGGTGGCGAGTGCTTTGATCCGCCACCGCTGAACCATCGTCAATCTCGTTCTTGAATGTACTGCTCATATCCAGTTTTGCGTAGTTCACAAGCTGGGCACGTTCCACATCCGTAGCCCCATTCATGTTTCTTCTGTCGAGTCCCGAGGTAGCAGGTGTGGGACTCTTCTTGAATCAGGCTGACAAAATCTCGATTACCTAGGTCTTCAGCCAAACGCCAGGTCTGCGCTTTGTTGAGCCACATCAGGGGTGTTTCAATGATTACCGGAGCGTCCATCCCGAGGCTCAAGGCCACCTGGGTGGCTTTAAGGGTGTTGTCCCGGCAGTCTGGGTAGCCTGAGTAGTCGGTTTCGCACATTCCCCCAACCAACACAGTGAGGCCCCGTCGGTAGGCAATCGTGGCTGCGAACGTCAAGAACAGCAGATTCCTCCCGGGTACAAACGTATTGGGAAGTCCATTCTTTTCAAACTCTATAGTCTTCTCAGCGGTCATCGCTGTATCGCTGATCTGGCCGAGTAATTTGAGGTCAAGTACGTGATCTTCACCGAGTCGCTTGGCCCAGTTCGGAAATCTGTTACGTACCTCCTGCAAGATACTCAACCGACATTCGAGTTCGATTCTATGCCTCTGGCCATAATCAAAGCCAATGGTCTCGACGTGCTCGTAACGTTCCAGCGCCCAGGCGAGGCAGGTGGTTGAATCTTGTCCGCCAGAAAAAAGAACTAAGGCTTTGCTGTGCATACTGCTCTCCTCGGAACTGGGTCTGATTTAGCGCCGTTTCAGTTCTTGCTTGAGTTTTTCGGTCAGATACTTAGTGAGCAATCCGATATCAGTGGGCGTGTTTTGGATACCATTCCAGGGGCGTCGGTCGGTTTCAGAAATGTGCCAATCGCCACTTGTCCATGCCGTATGCGGTTTCAAAAGTTTTAGACCTTTGATAAAACCATCCTTGCTGGTTGTGCCTTGATCGGAGTAAAGCAACTCCATAACGAAGCTCAAAGAAACCAAGCCCGCTCCATGCTTCAAGCGTGAGTTCCTGGGCGCTAGTCCTTCCCATTCTGATTTGAAAACTACTCGCACTGCATGGAAGAAGTTGTTGATAAGTTCGATGCTGCGTCCCTCAAAGTCATCAAACTTCATGAAGCTACGGATCGCGCCATCATTTGCAGAGTTCATCACGAACTTCTGCATCGCCATGTCGCTTAGTACTCCTTTAGGATTCGTATGTTGCTTGATCTCGCCAAATAGAGAGGAGTTAGGCAAAAAATTCAACAAATCAATAATGCGAGCAGCAAATTTACGACTGGTGAACCGTTCTGGCAGGCCGTCAACCGTCGGTAAAAGCTCATAGATCAGCGATTTGGGCAGCGGTCGCGTATTGTTAACGAGCACAAACTGCTGCCGCAGTTCGTTGTAGTCTTTACAAATCAATGCAGATACGAACACCTGGAACCCAGGTTTCTCCATCGTCGCAAGGGCGCTGAGTCGTTGTTGTCCATCGACCACGAAGCCTGGTTTGGATTCGGTAGAATCAATAGTGATTTCTACAATACCCTCGCCGAGGTCTTTAATCGTTACCCCATCCAGAAAGGCCAAGATAATTGCGTTAGGGAGCAATGCATCGTCGCGCTGAAGATAGTCACGAATATCTCTGATGTGCGACGCGACTTGATGTCGCTGAAAGCCTTTGAGGTGACCTTCTTCATCGCGGCCGACTCTCTCAATTTCAGAAAACTCTAAAATTTCATTTGGAGTGGCCGCAAACGTAAATACATCATGCCCGGAGGCCTGTTGGGCGCGCAGACCCTTAAATCGATAGATCATTGTTTCGAAAGCTCCAGAGTTTTCTGAAGGTGGCGGTGGTACACACCTAAATTATGAAATCCGCGTCTTTTGTTTCGATTGCTGGCTCGAAAGATAATAGTTTCGATACCCGCTGACTGACAAATCGAGCATTGGCATTTTTGCCACGGTTTATCTCTCAGCGTGGGTGAGATTAGTCGGACATGCTTGGCGATTTCTTTTTCCATTTCTAATGATGACGATATTGAACCGGAAAGAGTCAGTCGCAGGTAGTCTATTAACACAGCTAAAGTTGAATCAAAGTCGAGCAGGTTTTTATCGTAGTCGCGGATCGCTAGCAACGCCGCTTTTTCTTTGATTTGTAACTCTTCTGCGCTCAGAGTGCCTTTTTTTATTCCTTGCATCAGGCGTGGATTTTCAATCGCCTGAGGAATGCGGATAGCTGTGTAGTAATCCAGTTTACTTGTATTGTTGCCCATGTAGTAATTACACTTCGCATCTTTAAATGCGCGTATAAGGGGGGAGGTTGAGTCAAAACTGGTAATGCCATATCCAGTGAATTCATGGATGTTCTCAGCTTTAGCAAAACCCAGCAGATGAATATTTGTCTCGGGCTTAAGGACCGCTCGAAGCTCTTTCAGAACCTCATGGATTTGATCGACTTTCAAAGGTACTAGACCTCCGATCGCCAAGTAGCGATAACCCATGTCTTCGAGTTGTTTTGCAGCGTTCGCCATGCTTTGAGGAGACCAGCCCTGTACCGCTCCAAGAGGTTCGAAAGGCCATTCCGCCTCCTTCACTAAACGCAGAAACTCTTTTGCATTTGTGAGCGTAATTTCGTACCGAAACAGCACATCTTCCGACTGGCTCAATGCTGGAGGATTGCTGGAGTCGCAGTTGAATATGATGTGGTCCGGCGAGCAACCGTGGGTGAATCCCGCATCTGAGTAGAACTCTACTACTTCGCTTGGGCTATACGCAGGGGTAGGGTGCTCTACATAGGCGAAAGCCCCGCAGTCCCCTAGGACCATCGTATCTTTGAACTGAATGCCATCGAGTCGTAGAAATTTGCGTGCGCCTTCTCTCAAGAAGCGCTGCTGCTCGGAAGTCGAGTACCGAACCTTTGAATTAGCGACGCCATTTGCCGGTCGCACTGCGCTCATCGAGACCAAGAGCCCGTCATAAGGGACGGGCGTCATCATTTCGTGCGCATACTGGTCATCCCAGTATCTCTTCCGGCCCGGCGCATTTCGATCGTTGATGAAATCGTAGTCCGGGTCTACGTAGTCTTGGGTGTCGGCGTATAAAAATTTCATTGGTGAGCGCTGGTCATATAGAGGCGGATCAAGGTTTCTTGCAGCGCCTTGATATCTTGAGGGGTGCTTTGGATTTCATTCCACTGGACATTAATCATCGGCCACTGACCTGTTGTCCATGCGCAGTAAGGGGCGACTCTGGCCAGTTCTTGTAACACGGCTTCGTAGGTTTCGCGCTGACCACCGATTTTGGCGTAGATCCGATCCATAAGCACGCCCATGGCGATGATCCCCGCTGAGTGCATGAGTCGACTGTTCTTGGATTCAAGTGCCCATGCCTCAGGAAACGTATCACGCACTGCCCGCCAGAAGGTCGTCAGTAGGTTGTACATTGACTCAACGTTCGCTGCTCCGTCGATGCTGGAGGTATAGGGGGCCAACGCTCCCAACGGATTACCGATGCTGTTGCGGATCATCGTTATTACAGCGGTGTCAGTGATCACTGCTTTGCTATTTTGCTCGGACGACCGCTTTATAAGTTTGTGGAAAGGGGAGTTGGGGTCACGACTAAGCAGCCCGCACAACTCAGCTGGTGCTTTGCGAGCACTCAGTTCGCGGGGCAAAAGGATGCTGCCTGTCTCCGGCAGTAGTTCGTTGATCAGTCGAGTGGGCAACGGTTTGGCTTTGTTGACCAAAATGAATTGTTCGCGCTGGGTGGTCAGGCTGTCGGACACAAAGCCGATCACGGGTACAGGAAGATCCGAATTGGCCGCTTTCGCCAACGCCAATGAGCGCTGTTGCCCGTCCACGATCCAGGCAGACCTCATTCCTTCCTCCCTGATAGGGATTGTCAGCGTACCCGCTTGCGAAAGCCCCGCGTCGCCTGTCGGCTTGCTTCCGCGTGCAGCAACAAAACGCAGGTCAGGAGACAGCGCTAAGATAATTGCATTGGGAAAAAGTACATTTCCCTGATTGAGGTACTCAGTGATCCCTTTGACATGGCTCTTAATCTCGGGGCGCTGAAAACCCTTGAGGGGACTGCTGTCTTCGCGCGACAGGCGGCTGATGTCGGCAATTCGGACCAGGTCAGATCCCCTGATGAATAATGCATACACATCAAGGTTGTCGCCTTGCGTGGTGCGTAGTGCACGCACCACAATCGCATCTTCGCTCGTCATGCTTTGCTCTCTATGCTGTCTTGACCTTTGATGTCCTGCCAGATCCTCCGAAAGCGCGACTGCTCGCACGACACCAGGGCGTCATCCCTTAAGTAGCGTAACAATCGGGTGGAACTGCCTTGGTAGTCAGCCCACACACACTCAAGCATGTAGGCAATTTCACTGTCCGATGCGCGCCGCCGGATGGTCGTTTTTGCTAGGGATAAAAGATCCATCGCCGCGCTGACGCTCTTTCGAGCGATCTCAGCAGGAGCACTCGACAGTTCAAGAATCTCAATGAAATGACGCAGGGCTCTCTGAGGGAAATCGTTGCGAGTGCCTGGTAGTGTTGAGGTTTCAAGGCGTTCGTCATAAGGCATCGCGATGCGTCGTAAATGGCTGGGAAGCATCTCGATGCCTGGGCGCGAAGTGAATATTCTGAGCTTGTCGATCTGCGTGTCCCTGATTTTTCCAAGGTCTTCGCCTATCAACTGGACATAGTTTGAAGAGAGGGCAATGAGCACCAAGCCGACGTCGGGTTGGCTGACGAGGTCTGCTAGGGCGCTTCCCTTTGATTGGGTGACATTCACGGCTTCCCACCAATCTGAGGCGCGCACACCCAATTTTTCGAGGCGTGGGATGATAGAATTCGGATCCTGAGCCACCGTCAGGTTGTACGGTGGACATCTCTGATCGCCTTCAATTAACCCTAAGCCGGTCGACGCAAACATTAGCTTCGCGTCCAACTTCGTTGCTACGCGCCTCGCGTCAGAAACGCTTCTGCCCACGTAAAGTGAAGATGCCATCAGAGTGGTGGGACGTTGGTCTATTTGCCCCTTCCACGCCTTTGCCATGGCTGCAATCGATGAATAACACTCGTCGTTCAGCACCACCGGCGGCAGGCCGTCGAGACGTTTTCGATTGGTGCAGTTGGTGATGATGACGGTTCTCATGGTAAAACTGTAGGCCTGTTTTTGACGGGTGTTGCATTTATCTGAGGCTGACAATTTACCATTTAATAACTGTATGGGCCAATGCGCTTAGGCTAGTTTTTATGCGGAAGGGTTGGTATAAGAGCCTCAATACTGCTGCTACCCCTCTTTCTGGGTGGCCGTTCGATGAAGGAAGAGACTCATTGCTTAAGTTCAGCGCAATCAAGGCGTTACAGAGCCCAACCCACCAAGTGGTATCGTTTGCGGCTACCGTTGAGCAGATTTTGGCGATCGCTAGCATCGACCGAGTCAAGCGTGATGATCGTGGCGCCCTTCATGGCTTTCAGCGGCCACAGGTGTCCAAGCACATACGAGAGATCCGCGACTACCTCTCCCGTCCCGATGCGGTAATGCCCAATGCTGTGGTGTTAGCGTTTACCAGTGGAGTCCGGGTGGTGGAAGGAAATGGAGCCTATGCAGAAATTGAGGTGGATATTTCATCCGGCCCTCCTGGGTTCGTTGTGGATGGTCAGCAGCGCCTATCTGCGTTAGCTGGGCTCGAGGGGAGTTCGTTCCAGCTATTGGTGTCTGCTCTTGTGTGTGAAAATCAGGAAGAGCTTCGCCGGCAATTCATTCTCGTCAACAACACCAGTCCATTACCGAAGTCGCTGGTATATGAGCTGCTCCCGTCTGTCAGCGGCCTTCCTTTCAGAATGACTTCCCGCGCCCGCGCAGCCCGCATCGTGGAAATGCTGAATTATGACGATCGATCTTCTTTGCAAGGACAGATCAAGCAGCATACCAACCCCTCAGGAGTCATCGGCGATACGTCGCTCCAGAAACTGGTAATGAATTCCCTATCCGACGGTTACTGTCGGGAGGTGATTGAGTTGTCGGGAGGTGAGGATCGGTGTTTCTTGGCTATCAGTGAGTTTTTCCAGGCGGTCCAGGAGGTGTTTGGAAATGCTTGGCATGGTCATACCCCTAAAAGCTCTCGTCTCGTCCATAGCGCGGGGATTATTTCCATGGGGTTCGTCATGGAGCAGTTGTGTGCTACAGGAGCGCCACTGGCCCCAGTATTCAAGTTAGGCCTTAGAAAGCTACAAGGATATACAGCTTGGACGCTCGATTCGGGAGAGTGGTCCTTCAAAACAGGCAACCGGCCATGGAATGGAGTTCAGAATTTACATGGTGATATTCATCTTTTGACTGATCATTTGACCAGGGTGGTTCGAAGTTCGGAACTCGTACCTAGCTAACTGGTGCTCATGACTAATAATTAGGAGGCATTATGACTACTTTGGTTTCCTCGGATCTGTCTCCAGCCCTGGCCAGTGACGCCAGTGTAAAAGAGTTCTCTGAAGTCATTCTTCATCTATCCATGGCTTTTCAGGAGGCATTGAGAAGGCTTTCAGGGCAGGACGAAGCTTTCCCTTCGGAAGGGTATGGCATGCTGACTGAAGCCTACGGTTTGCGGACGCGTGCGAATATTCTCTACCTAACGCCATCTACCCATGTGGTGCAGGCATTAAATTTTTCCCAAGCCGCTATGTTGGGGAAATTCGAAGAAATATTGAATTGTTTGAGTGATGTAACCGATTTGCGCACTGTTAACTCCATTTTGGTTTCCGTGATCACCCTTGCGTCAGCGCTGGGTGAGGGGCGAGCCAAAGTTGTAGAGTTTTTGTTTGAATCGTTATGCGTCGACCTTGAATCTTGGAAGGTTTAGTTTAGCTGTTTGGTTTTTTGTCGCGTGGGATACGGGAGGAATCAGTGGAGATTTTTAAAGAGTTCGTTTTTGAGGCCGCTCATCGACTGCCCAATGTCCCAGAAGGGCACAAGTGTGGGCGTCTGCACGGTCACTCCTTTCGTATTGCAATTCATATTGATGGCCCAGTCGATAGAACGTCGGGTTGGGTCAGGGATTTTTCCGAGATAAAGGAGATTTTCGCGCCTCTGTATGAACGCTTAGATCACAATTATCTTAATGAAATACCCGGACTGGAAAATCCGACGAGCGAGGTTTTAGCCGTTTGGGTTTGGCAGGAACTAAAGCCATTACTTCCGGAACTATCCGCAGTACGTATTCACGAGACATGTACAAGTGGATGTATTTATAGAGGGCCGGTGGTGTAGCCACTCTCGTGTAAAGAAAGTAGAGCTATGCACAGTGTGTAATTCACCGGATAGGTCTAGGCTTTGATTGTTGAGTTTAGTGGTTAATTTCCTTGCCAGGTTCGGCACTCGACCCTGTAGGGAGGTGGATATGGTCAAGCCTAACAACGGTCGAGGTAAAAGTGCTAGGCGTGCTCAGACTCGCTCACCATATTCTCTGAAATGGTACCAGGCGAAGATTACTTCTTGGGGCTTTTCGTGGTCATTTCGAATGGCTACCCGACGCGAAGTATCGTCTGGGGAGGACTCTATCCAAGAGTTCGCTGTCCTCACTTTCAAAGGTACTGTGGTTTATCCAGAGGAATTTAAGTATCCGGAGATAGAAATTCAATTGGTGGAACGTGTTACCTTGATCCAAAATGAGAGTATTACTCCAAGTATTGGTTCGATGAGCGCAAATGGTCGATTGCTCTCGGTCTACGTCTCAGTTCCTGTGGAACGGATGAAAACATTGGTATCCGTTGCCCCTCACGTGCTGGTCGTTGATTTTCATGCATCGCCTTTACGTTATCGTCGAGCGTTAGTCGTGTCGATACAATTAGATACTGAGGTGGAGTAATGTTTGGGCGCTGATCAAGGCGTATGTATCGAGTGAGCAAGGCAGGTAATGGTGTCAGGCGATCCCGTACCAAAGGTGCTAATCCGGCAACGTTGCATTGCACCGAAACTCAGTTCTCCCCATCCAACAACTTAGCCGCCCTGAACCTCTCTTCGAGCACCAGCACCACACCTGGGTAATACCTGGGACCGGAAATGAAGCCTTCATGACCGAGGTGTGGAAAGGTGTAGGCATAACTGGTTTCCTTGCCTCCGGGACGTACAAATCCCCGCTGCTCCTCTAGCCAGGTATTTAGCAGCGCCATGACTTGTTCCGGATCCACATTCCCTAATTCGTCGGTGACGGCGTTTAGTGGCAGCGAAGGCACGATGAAGGTGGCGGCGAAACGGTGGTCTGTATCGTTAGCCAGATGCCCGCTGTCCTTCCAGGCAGCCTGCAAGCCCTTGTGCACATTGCGTGTTGGGTTGGAGCGTGGCCCGACCCGTTGCCAAGCTTGCTTAGCCTCGAAACCGAAGCAAACCTTGCGATTGGTGACATAGAGATCACATCGTCCCGGGCGCAGGTCGCCCGATTCCACGCCATCGGCTTTAACTTTGTGGCGCTTGCCCGTGGAGAACTCCTCCAAGGCCACCCAGTTTTCCATGGACCAGGCGGCGCCGGCCAGCGAGCTAAGAGTGGCACGCTCGTTGTACCACCAGCAGTTATCGACATACTTATGGATCGCCGCGTAACGCTCCACCATCGCCGTCCATTGCTCCAGTAGGGTCTTAAGTGAACCCTTGGGGGCCTTTACCTTGGTAAGCGATGTCATGTGGGTTCCCTTGTGATCTTCTTGATCGCAGAGCCGGTGGCCATTGATGATTTCCATCTATTTGTATTAGTGGCTAAAAGACATAATGCTGTCAATGTAGATGCCACTGTCCTTCGCCAACCATGAGCTTAGTAAGACGATGTATGTGACGGCCCCGTCCGTGCCCAGGTAAGTCGCGGTGCCCCACCGAACTATGCGCCTGGCCTATTTGGCGCTATGTCATTGGAAGTTTGTCGATTTTAAGAAAGGGATTATCGGATGGTATCGATTCGAACAGCAGTTTTGATTCTTCAAGTAAATAGCCTTTGAGTGTCGCTCTCTTCCGCGGACCTTCGATTTGGCAAGTCCAGATGTTCAAACCATTTTCACGCTTCCTGTGGACATTCAGTTTCTCGAACTGCTTCTGCACCCAGCGCCATTCTTCAATCTTTTGATTGGCACCCTGTGAGACGCCGGGAAACTCCTGGGCGTAGCGTTGGAAGAGACCAGGTGTTACCAGAAACACCAAACCGCTCACGGTGTGCACCTTGGCCTTGCTGTCGTTGATGATCACCTTGTGGCTTAGGATGCCTTCCTTGACCCAATTCAGGAATGCCTGGCCAGGGTTGTCCGAAGTGGGATTTGAAATTCCGAGAGCGCTTTCTGACGGTTCTTCACGAACCTCAGGTTCTGCCGAGTCGAACATATCCAGTAGCGTCCCGAGATAGTCGGCATCTTCCATCGCTATGGGATCTGTCGGCGAAGAGCTCTGACGCGATCCTGTACTGACAGTCTTAGGCACTGGTGGTGATGCCGAAGCGTCATTCGAGTGACCATCAGTTGCAATGCTCACCGTTCCGCTGAAAGCCTCAGGCCGATCTTCGTTCCCCCAGATCAACGCCGGTTGAAGGCGCAGAAAGGTAAAGCTCTGCTGCCAGTCTCCCTGTGCCACTAGCGCAGTCCAGATGGCTTTGCCTTCCGGCGTGGACTCAACCAATCCATGCGATTGGAGTTCGTCGAACACGGCAATGTTGGATGAGGGAATGCCTTCAATCGCTTGTGAAAGCAAATAAGCTCGTAGCTTGTCTGTGACTGCCTTGCTGACTAGCCACAGGGCGTCGTGTGTCAGCCAGCCCGCGGCGCCTGGCTGGTTGAGTTTCAACTCGTGCTGAACCAGATGACGCAGCCCGCTGATCAGGTGATGTTGCAGCGAATGAATCGGCGCTTGCAGCGCCTTATTTGGATTCCCGCCGATATTCTGCGCGGTAGAGACGCGGTCGGCCTGAATGACCAATTCGCCCAGCACGCCGGCACGTTCGTATTGGCCCGCCAGGACATACAGCAGGCTGGCCCACAGCGCCGGAAAACCAATGAGCCAATCGAGGATCGGCCGGTCGAGAATCTGGGTGTAGAGCAAGCCTGCGGCGGCACCGTGCAGATGGTAGTCACGACCTTTGAGGTAACGAAAACGGTAGGGCTGATCCAGGGGACCCTGCCAAGGATGCCAAAGCCGGCCATCCTGGCGTTCGACCTGCAGGTCCACGGCGATCTTTCCGATGTCATGCAGCAGGGCGCCATAAGCAATGCCCGCCGACCAGGCGTCAGTTTGGGCGGCCTGGTCTTCGGGTGCGGCGCCGGTGGGCAGCAGATACGACTGACGCAATTTCAAACTGCAAGCGACCAGCTCCAGGCCATGGTCGAGCATGCCGCCGAGATACGCATGGTGGTGTGTCTCGCTGGCCGGGAGTTGCTGGACCAGTTCGGCATAGCGATGGATCGGATTTAAATAGAGTTGGGTGAATTGTGCGTGAGAGAGGGCGGTGTATTGCCAGATGCGATCGAGCAACTGGCGGCGATGCTCCGCCGCCAACAAGCTGTGGGCTGACTCAACAGGTAAGTAACCTTCGGCGACGTTGACGGTCGGTGGCGGAGGGGGCTTCTGCCTTTTGTGGCGAAACAGACTGAGCATCGTGACCTCCGGGAAGTCGCTGGGTCAGTGGCCTTTTAGCCTTTTCGGATAGGGCTCTTACCCTTGAGTCCCCATTCCCTTCCAACCCTTACCCGTCCTTTTGGCTCGTGTCCCTTTGTGCGGCAATCGGAATATGGATACTGCTAGACATCGTTTTGTTAGGGGGCTGGTACGAAAAAGAAAAGAGTCGGTACACTGCGGTGCATATTTTTTGGGTCTTGCCATGAACCTCACTGACGCCACGCTCGTGCTTCTGCTCGCAGCACGTATCCATGGGACAGACGACGCCGTCAGGGCCTCGGCGAAGAGCGTGGTCAAGAAGTTGCCGCGCAGCAAGCGCGATCTGATCTACAAGATGATCGACGACTCGAAAACCATCGCGAAAAAGTACAACTACGATATTGAGCTGCAAGTGGCTGACAGCGATGTCGCCAAGCAGAGTGCCCAGGTCGATAACTTCATTACCCTGGGCGTCGATCTGATCGTGATCGATCCGACCGATGTCCTCGGTTCGGTGTCGGATGTCGAGCGGGCAGTGGCCGCCGGTATTCCGGTGATCACCGTCGGCACCGCCCCGGACGCCCGCGCGCCGGTGATCACCACCAGCACCGGCAACCCGTACGGCAGTGGATTCGAGGCAGGGCGTTACGTTGCGGCCAAGACCGATCCGGCCAAGGTGATCAACGCGGCCATGGTCATTGGGGTGATGGGCAACTCGACGTCCGAAAGCCGACTCAACGGCATGATCTCCGGGATCGTTTATGCGCGCTCGCAAGAGCGGAAGCTGGGCCTTTCCAAAGAAGACGCAATGCTCAAGGGCTTCAAGCTGTTCCAGCAGGTCAAGGCCAAGGGCAGCTTCAGCTGGCAGGAAGGTGGCTTCAACGTACTCGCCTGGGGTCGTGGTGACTGGACCGAAGAGGGTGGTCTGGCGGCCACGGAAGACATCCTTTCGTCCCAGGGTGACAAACTCAATCTGGTCTTGGCAGAGAACGACTTCATTGCCATTGGCGCGATCAATGCCCTGGAAAATGCCGGTAAGAAAAACAGCGTCATGGTCGCTTCCGCCGCCGGCAGCTTTAGCGTGGCGCTGGACTTGATCAAGCAAGGCAAGTTGCTGGTAAGTGCCACCAACAGCGGTTCGGAAACCGGTGTGGCCGCTATCGAGTTGATCCACCAGATTCTCGACAAGGGACTGGATGCCAACAACTTGCCGCTGGCGTCCTACTTCCCGGTCACGCTGATCACACCGGACAACGTCGACACCTACATCAAGGCCGACAGCTTGCCGCCGTCCACTGAAACCGTCCCGCCGTTCCGCTCCATCGAGCAGATCAAAACCGCGATGAAGTGATTACGCACGGTTAACCGGCCTGTGACCGCTGTGTTTGACGGCGGCCACAGCTCGAATGGCAACAGTTTATAGACGGTGAACACAATGAACGCGATGCACAAACCTGCCGTAGAGATGCTCGACATCTCGAAGAAGTTCGGAGGTATCAGTGCCCTGAACAGCGCGAGTTTTTCGGCCCGTGCGGGAGAAATCCACGCACTGATGGGCGAGAACGGTGCTGGCAAATCAACCTTGATGAAGATCCTTTCCGGGGCCTACGTGCGCGATGCCGGCGGGGTCAGTCTGAACGGCGAGAAAGTCGATATTCGCAAACCCGGCGATGCGCTCAAGCTGGGTATTTCGATCATCTACCAGGAGTTTGCCCTGGCCCCGCATTTATCGGTGGCCGAGAACATCTGCATCGACGATCTGGGCAAGAGCAAGGGGTTTGTCCAGTGGGCCGCCATGCGCAAAAAAGCCCGGGCGATTCTCGATGAACTGGGTTTCAGCGAGATCGATGTACGCCAGCCGGTCGGCAGTTTGCCGGTGGCGTACCAGCAAGCGGTGGAGATCTGCAAGGCACTGTCGCGTAACTCGTCGGTGCTGGTCTTCGATGAGCCGACGGCAGTGCTCACCTCCCATGAGGCCGAGAAGCTGTTCAAAATCCTTGATGAATTGCGCCGCAAAGGCGCGTGCATCGTTTACGTCTCGCACCGCATGGATGAAATTTTCCGGATCTGCGATCGCGCCACGGTGCTCAAGGACGGCAAGACGGTCGGCACACTGGAACTGGCTGACATTACCGAGCGTGGCTTGATCGAGATGATGATTGGTCGCGAGCTGAGTGACCTGTTCCCGCCGCGCACTCCATGCATCGGCGAGGTGTTGCTGAAGGTCGAGCACCTGTGCGCGGGACGTCTGGTGCGCGATGTGAGCTTTGAGGTACGGGCGGGAGAAGTCCTCGGCTTTTGTGGGCTGGTCGGTGCCGGACGGACCGAAACCATGCGCGCGATCTTCGGGGCTGATCGAAAAACCTCCGGCGCGCTGTACCTCGATGGCCGGGAGATCCACAACCGAACACCACGGGAAGCCATTACCAATGGCATCGGCCTGTTGCCCGAGGACCGCAAGCAACAAGGCGTGTTGCTGGAGATGTCTATACGGGTCAACGGCGCGCTTCGTCCTAACAGCCCCTATACCGGGAGTATGGGCTGGATTGCTAGTGGCCGGGAGACCCAGGGTATCGAAGCCTTGCGCCAGCAACTGGCGGTCAAGACGCATTCGATCGAGCAGTTGGTCGGTGACCTGTCAGGGGGTAATCAACAGAAAGTCGCCCTGATGAAATGGGTCGATGCGGGCTCCCGCGTGCTGATTCTCGACGAGCCTACCCGTGGCGTGGATGTGGGCGCGAAAACGGAAATCTACCGGGTCATCAATGACCTCGCTGAACAGGGCGTGGCGATCATCATGGTCTCTTCGGAAATGATTGAAATCATCGGCATGTGTGATCGCGTGCTGGTAATGCGCGAAGGCGCGATCGCCGGCGAACTGGTGGGCGAGCGCATTAAAGAACAAGAAATGATTTGCCTGGCAATGGGAGTCGAGCACCATGAGTAACCCTAATTCCAAGCTGGCCACGGCCGAGCTTTTGCAGGAAAACAATCACGCTCGAGAAAGCCGGGCAGGCCGACGTTCGTTGCAGCGTCTGTTTCTGGAACACAACGCGCTGGTGATGCTGGTGGTACTGGCCGTCGTCGCCAGCGTGCTCTCGGCGGACTTCTTCACGTATCAGAACCTCGGCAACCTGTTGCGCCAATTGACGCCGTTGCTGCTGGTCAGCATCGGTATGTTGATTGTGATCCTGACAGCGGGCATCGATTTGTCCGTTGCCTCGGTCGCTGCCGTGGGTGGAATCGTGGTTGCGATGACCCTCAATGTGCTTCCGGTTGAAGGTGGTTTCGGGTTGCTGCTGGCTGTGGCGATTGCGGTGGCGGCCGGTGTCCTGATGGGACTGGTGACAGGCACCTTTATCGCGTACTTCCGCATGGCCCCTTTTATCGCGACCCTGGCCATGATGACGGTTGCTCGTGGCCTTGCGTTCATCCTGTCCAACGGTCAGCCACAACGGCTGGATGACAGACTGGTCAGTGCCCAGTTGTTACGTGATTTCGGCCGGTTGGCCGACGGCGTGCTGGGGATCCCGTGGCCGGTGTGGCTGGCGGGGCTGGTGACGGTGGTATTTGCCTTGATCCTGCGCTACAACGCCTATGGCCGCCTGACCATCGCCAGTGGCAGCAATGAAACCGCTGTGCGCCTGGCGGGTATTCCGGTGGAGCGCTACAAACTCGCCGCCTATGGTATTTGCGGCGGCCTGGCAGCATTGGCTGGGGTGGTGATTGCTTCGCGCTCAGGTGTAGCCACACCCAGCGCCGGCATGGCCCTGGAACTGGACGCCATCGCCGCTTGCGTGATCGGAGGGGCACTGCTGTCCGGTGGCAAAGGCACGATTTTCTACACCGTCGTGGGTGTGCTGGTGTTGGGGTTGATCGGCAACATCATGAACTTGCTGAGTGTGCCGGCCTATCCACAACAGATCATCAAAGGCGCGATTATCGTCATCGCGGTGTTGTTGCAAGGCGTCGGTCGGCGCGATGCACGCATATAAGCAAGTCGTCAGCCGGAGTGGCAGGCGCAAGTTGATGATGTATGATGCGTTATCGACGTTTCAGGTCGGCAGATTCACAAGTCTGTCGCCCGACGCACAGTAATCGACCATGGAGATCGAGTAACAGTGACTGTGCATAAGCCCATTGATAAAGGCAACTTGAGCGAACAGGTGTATTCCATCATCCGCACCGCGTTGATGGACGGGCAATACCAGCCCGGGGATCGATTGCGCATCAGTACATTGGCCGAAGAATTCGGTGTTTCGATCACCCCCGTGCGGGAAGCTATTTTCCGTCTGGTCAGCGACCATGCGCTAGACATGAAAGCCGCGACCTCGATTTATGTGCCGGAGCTGACGGTCAGCCAGTTGCGTGAAATCCAGCTGATCCGCCATTTGCTGGAAGGCGAGGCGGCGGGTGTAGCGGCCCAGCGGATCACCCGACCTGAACTGGAGAAACTCGAAGCCATTCAGGATGCGTTCCAGAAAGCGGTAACGGTCGATTACAAACAAGCAGCGTTGCTCAACCGGGAGTTTCACTTCGGGTTGATCTCTGCAGCACGCATGCCCGTGGTGTCGAAAACACTCGAAAATATGTGGGTTATCATGGGGCCGCTGCTGAGCCGGTTTCACGCCGAGGTCCCCAAGCGGGAGCTGGCCAGTGCCAAACACAAGCATTTCGAAGTACTGGAAGGTTTGCGCACCCGAGACTCGACCAAGGCCAAAGACGCGCTGCAAGCGGACATCGCTTGGGGTGAGCTGATGATCGATTGGTTGGAGAAAAAGGAAAATCTCGCGGAGGTATAACCAGAGCGCCTCCGTTCGGTCATGCTGATCTGTCGCCCGAGTGCTCCCTAAAAGAGCCTCGGGCGATTTCTTTTTACGGCTGTCCGGAAGGCGTGACGCCTGACTCGTTCAACAGGGCAATCCATTTTCCACCTTCGCCACCTTGCTTGAGAGCCAGCAGGGCTTCAGGAAGGTTACGAAAATCAAAGATTCGACGTTCAGGTATTGTCAGGCGACCGCCCAGCATGCTTTCGAGAAGGTGTTCGCCAGCGTCTCGAAGCAGTTGTCGATCGCTCAGGCTTGCGTAGGAATGGAAGCTGTTGAGCGCAACCTCATGCAAGGAAATCGCGGTGCTGAAGGCCGGCAGCGGTGCAGTTTCCTGCCGATCCTGAATGCACACCAGATGACCGTTATAACCCAGCAGAGGTGCCAGCGCCGCTGCATGCGCGCCACTGACAGTATCGAAAACAACCTTGAGGCGACGCTCACCCAGGCTAGCTTGAAGGTTTTGCTGCCAGTTGCGGTCCTGGTAGTCGAATACGCCAACGGCACCCAGCGCTTTCAAGTTCGCCTGATGCTTTGTGCCCGCCGTGGCCCACACTCGGCAACCACGTTGCACTGCCAGTTGTACCAATAGCAGGCCCACCGCGCCACCGGCACCGACCACCAACATATCGCTCGGCCCGCTAACCGGTACTTTGTCCAATGCTTGCCAGGCGGTAAGGCCGGGGCAGGGGAGCGACGCGGCGATGGCGTCATCGAGCGCGGCCGGCACCGTCATTACGGTCGCGGAATCGAGCAAACAGAACTCGGCAAAACTGCCATCGCGTTCCAGTGACTGGTGATATGCCACGCGAGTCCCTGGTTTGATTGGGACTCCGGCACCGCAGGCAACCACAACGCCCATGCCATCCACGCCAGGCACGTGGCCGGTGTTCCACGCGGGGTGACCCCATTCGATGATTTTCCAGTCCACCGGGTTAAGCGCCAGCGCTCGGTTGGCAATCAGAACCTCACCCGGGCCAGGTTGCACAAGGGGTTTGCGGATCAGTTGTAATCCGTGGATACCTTGACCAGCGGTCCAGGACCAGGCGGCGAAATCAGCGTGCATCGGGAGTCCTCATGAAAGGTCGGATTGAAGCTATTTCAATCTGGTAACAGGCTTCGAGTGGTCATGGGTGCGCCACACTTAAGGCCGGTAGTATCCCTTCAGGCATCCATGGGGAGAACGTTGAATTACGCAAAGGAGTTGTGATCAGGAATCATCAATTGACTCGACGTAATTCTAGGTACCACTGATTATTCATGTTTGCTGTCGATCAACACTGAGTCGTTGTCTGGCAGTTGCACATCACTGTGTACCTTGCTTTTTGCCGGGACGATTTCATTGAGCTGCAGGGCGATCAGCGGTCCGACGCCGAGGGCGCGGAGTGCTAGCAGCAGCGTTTTATATCCCGCGTCGCCGTCCAGGAAAGCCCTAAGCAATTCCACTTGGGGCTCTTGCTGACTCGCCATCGGGATCAGCGCACGCCCGCGAGTGGATCTCATCTCATTCTGAAAAAACCTCTATTTCTACAAACCACTCATTTTCTGATCTGAATACTGAATTAGCAGATGTGAAGCGGCGCGGTCATAGAGGGTGACGAAGACACGTCAAGGGAACACTTCAGCGGCTACCGCGAGAAACTGACTGAGCGTGGCGCTCTGATCTGACCGGCGCCATGCCATTCCGTGGAGCAGCGGCGCTTCCTTGGGCGAGAGAGGGCGGAAGGTCACGCCTTCGATGCCGCGCGCTTGATTCTCAAGTGGCATGATGGCTACGCCATTACCGGCAGCCACATGACACAACAGTGTCTGGGAGGCCGCAGATTCCTTGACGATCCGTGCGCGAAAGCCGGCACGGAAGCACTCGATATCGACCGCTTCGCGAAGATGAAACCCCTCGTTTGCCGGGTATGCGACGAATGCTTCATCGGCCAGTTGCTTTACCGGCACACTCGTCAACTCGGCGAGCGGGTGCCGATAGGGCAGAACGACCGCGAGTTCACTGGTGATCAGTGTCCGCGACTCAAGGTCGACATGGTGCAGAGGCAGGAAACACAGCGCTACATCTATTTCCTTATTGAGCAGCGCCAGTTCCATCGCCCCGGATGGCGATGGACCCACGATGTCGAGTCCGATGGCAGGATGCTGGTCCCGGAATTCGCGGATCAGGCGTGGCAGTACTAGATCGCTGGCCAGGCCTGTGTAGCCAATTCGCAACTTGCCAACGATGCCTCGTTCTACCTGTCGACTCGCCTCCACGGCTCCTGCCAGCATTTGCATGGCCTCATTCAGCTTGTCGAGAAACACCTGTCCGGCCGGCGTTAGTGCGACGTTGCGAGTGGATCGTTCGAACAGCGTGACTTGCAGCTCGCTTTCCAGTTCCTTGATGCGCAGGCTCAATGGCGGCTGGCTCAAGTGCAGCCGTCTCGCGGCGCGTGTGAAACTTAACTCTTCCGAGACCGCAAGAAAGGTCTCGAAATGAGGTGGAGTATCTTGTTAAGTTAGAAGATAAACTCTCTGATAAGCATGGCTATTTGGCAGATCAAAAGCTGAAAATCGATTTCGGAGGGCGTCGTTACAAAGTGTCAGCCGGCGCAAAACGCTACTTCTTCGATTTTCCTAAGAGTGTGACTATCTCTGGTGTCATTGCGGATTTTTGCAAAGGTACGTTCCCGTGATCTCAGCCCTGAGTTGAAGTAGAGGGCGTGACAGATTTGAGTAGGGTTCTATTGGCTGGGTGGGATGGCGCGACCGACCCAAAGTCAGAAAGAACAGCGGTAATGCGCGTTATATGATAGGCCATCCGGCATGGCATGGCGTGCCGTCTAATAGCAGTTAAACTTTTAAGGAGTAATAGCGATGCCTATCACTATTCCTGATTCCTCCTGGTATAGAAACAAGAGTTCTGAGAGGGGTGCTCCTTCTTCGTGCCCTTATGCGAATGTACATAAGTGCCCAAGGTACTATGCAAGTATATATATGCTGGCGAGGCTAGGATGATCACCTCTATTAATGCTGATAAAAAAGAAGCTTTGGATGCATTCTGGGAAGACTCAAGGCTGTTACCAGTTATTGGCGAAGACGATACCAGCATAAGCGGGTCTAATGGAAAGCCGAGTTCATTTTCGAATTTTTGTCCTGAAGTGATTTTTGCTTATTTTCGTTATTACGCAAACTATCTAGGCAGGTACGTGGATGAAATTGATAAGGATTGCGGGCATAGGATTGCGGAAAGGGAAAATATTCCGGGCGACTGGAGGTATGAATGGGGATATATTTCAGCATGCCACTATTTAGACTGTAGCGTTTATAGCCAAGTTCATGAGTTCAATTCAAAAGGCATAGGTAAATTTGACAGGCTGGCTCATTCTAACGTTGTGGTCTTGATAGGCAGGATGGAACAATGTCTTGAAAATAATGACCCTGCAGGAGTTTTGCATGCCGCAGCAAATATACTTGAAACAACAGCTAAGGACATAATCAAAAGTGACAGCATAAACAATCAAACACTGGGTGGTTTCATTGAGAGATACAAAAAAGAATCATCACTCCCCGAGTGATGTAAAGGATGTTGTTGGCAAAATATACGGTCTTAGGAATACAATGCCGCTATCTGGTCATGGTAGCACTGAAACGCCAAACATCAAGATGCAAGATGCAAGATGCAAGATGCAAGATGCAAGATGCAAGATGCAATTGTGATCGCTGCTGCCACAAAGTTTATTGTTGAAATTGAATATCGCACTAAAAAATCTAACACGCCAAGTCAGGAGCATTACGTTCGCGGAATTTTTAGAGGCTAAGCTTTTGCTCGCCGATTGAATCCACAGTCGTAAGTAGCCAATCGGGAACGTCTGTTTTTGGCCGATTCTGTTGAAAAAGTCGGCCATGGTTTTCGCAGGTGAAAAGTACGCGTCCGAGATTGAAATCTTTACTTTCGGTCGAGGCTTCCAGACGCAGATTTCACGCAGCAGCGTGCAAAGGAGGCGTTTTCACCAGTCAATGATTAGGTAGTTTGGGATGACTGACTTTTTCAACAGAATCGGCCGATTGCTGTCTGTTGCGTCGACCGGTTGAATCCACAACCCAAAGCAGCCATTCACAGGACGCTTTGCACGCATGTTCGCCTTGATGTTTATCGTGGCGCCTTGAGCCAGGGATTGGATTCGTCACGGCACCTTAGAAGGTTTTAATAATCCGATAACTTTGCCTTATCAATCCTGATAGCCGGAGGCGAACTGCCCACGTCGTGGGCAATCTGGCCAGCAGGGCTCGTCACATCGGCTAGCGCGCGTGCCGAGAGCGATCCGGTGCCAGCCAGGCTCAACTGAAACGAATGTCCAGTGTGCGAAGATGCGTCTGCAACCCGGCATCCTGAATGGGGATCAAAAACGCTTCTTGATCCGACTCGTTGAAATGAGCGTGCCAGTAGCCCGGTGGGGTCACAAATGCCAACCCAGGAGCCCAATCCACCCGAACAGGATTGCGTATTTGGCCGTCAGCATCCAGTTCAGGCCCAACCAATGAATAGCAACCCGTTGGGCAGTCGATGATGAAATCCAGCGCAATGGACTGGTGCCGGTGCGGCTTCTGGATCGAACCAGCAGGGAGAATCCCGTACATGGCCCAGAGCACGTGGGTCACAGTTCTGGTTTGTGGAAAATTACGATTGCCTAACAAGATGCTGATACGGCTGCGATCTTGAGCGCGCGGGTCATCAGCAGCTTCACGCAGCTTCGCGTTGGCGGTCTGCGCCGGATACAACGTAGGCGCAAACCGATCGGTGCTGCCGGTGACACCCAGATAACGCAGCAGAGGCTCGTCATGCACATAGTAGAGGCGAGCATCCTCAGTGGCACTGAAACAGGCATCCAGAAGACCTGGCAGCGCAATGAAGCAGCCTTTAGACCATTCAATGACGTGTTCACCCTGAATCACTTTGCCTGCGCCGGCAATCACATAAAAAACCTGTGAGGTCGCATTGGGTTGGAGCGTAAGGCTGTCACCCGCATTGAGACGGATGAAGTTTGCGCATAGGCCCGGCCCTGTTGCGGGACCTTCACAGCCCAGGGCGTCACTCAGGTCCAGCGGTACGACCCGCGTTGGTCCAGTGTCATAGAGTGTCGCCGCAAAGCTATGGTATGGAATTCGGCTAATGAGGTTGGCGCTGATCGGGTTCGCGGCCTTGCTGTACTCGAAGTACTCGGCTTCCCGTTCGTTTGCCCGCACTACGTCAAATGCATCGGGGTTGAGTTGGCTGTTCATGATCATCTCTGGCTGGACATCCGCATGAGCAACAACGCCCGTGCGGGATGAGAAGTGAGCGCAGCTTCTGCTGGATTGAGCCCGGAAGCTGCGACGGGTTACTTACAGAGGTTGCTGATTCATCGGTTGACCATTTTGGCTGGCACGAACACCAGGATGATCACGGCCGACAGGAACACGCAGCCAGCGACGATTACCAGGCCCGTAGTCATCGATTGAGTCAGGTCTCTGAGGGCGCCAAGCAGCGCGGGGCCGGCGAAACTTGCCAGGTTGCCGGTGGAGTTGATCAGCGCAATGCCGGCTGCCGCTCCTGCACCACCCAGGAAGGACGTCGGCAAAGCCCAGAACATGGGCAACGAGGTGATGATCCCGGCCGTGGCGATGACCAGGCCGGTAATGGCCAGCCAAGGTGTCAACGGGAAGAACGCGCAGATCAGAAAACCCGGTACTGCCACCAGCAATGGAATCACCGCATGCCAACGACGCTCACGGTGGCGGTCGGAGCTTTTGCCGGCCAGGTACATGCCCAGCAGTGCTGCCAGATAGGGCACTGCCGAAATGATTCCGATCATCCTCGGATCAGTGATGCCCGAGTTGCTGATGATGCTGGGCTGCCAGAAGCCGATGGTGCTGGTCCCCATGACCAGTAAAAACAGAATCCCGCACATCAACCACACTCTGCCGCCAAGCAGGCCCTGGCGTACCGAACTGTGTGTCTTGGTGCTGTTGTCGTTGCTGATCTCTTCGGCTATCAGTGTTCTTTCCTCTTCGCTCAGCCATTTGGCGTCGGCGACTTTATCGGTCAGAAAGAACATCACCACGAAACCGAGTATCAGTGCCGGCGCAGCTTCGATGATGAATAACCATTGCCACCCCGCCAGGCCGTGCACATCGTTCATGGTATGCAGGATATAGCCCGATACCAGGCCGCTGAGGATGCCGGAGACTGGATTGCCCGCCATCAGGAACGCAACCATCTTGCCCCGACGATGA
Source organism: Pseudomonas sp. GL_091 (assembly GCF_057837725.1). Classification (NCBI taxonomy): domain Bacteria; kingdom Pseudomonadati; phylum Pseudomonadota; class Gammaproteobacteria; order Pseudomonadales; family Pseudomonadaceae; genus Pseudomonas; species Pseudomonas sp. GL_091. Next base: position 2,981,844 of record NZ_CM174451.1, read on the forward strand.
GCAGGAAACCAAAGGGTGAGATAGAGCACGATGCCCGGGAAAAAGCCTGCTTCGGCAATACCCAGGAAGAATCGCGCGATGTAGAACTGCATCGGCGTCTGCACCAGCGCGGTCGCCGCCGAGATCAGCGACCAGGTGATCATGATGCGAGCGATCCAGCGTCGCGCTCCGACCCGGTGCAGGATCATGTTGCTGGGCACTTCAGCGAAGAAATAGCCAATGAAGAACACACCGGCACCCAGGCCATACACCGCGTTGCTGAAGGACAGATCGTTGAGCATGGTCAGCTTGGCGAAGCCGACGTTGATCCGGTCCAGGTAACTGACGACATAGCAAAGGAACAACAATGGCATGAATCGCCACATGACCTTCTTGAACGTTGAGTCGGCTAGGGTAGGGACCTGCACGCCGGTGTGTTGCTGCGCTGTATTGAGAGTAGTCATCGCTGACTCCTTGTTATTGTTATGGAGTGCTCGTGATATCAAATGCCGTGTAATCGTCAGCGCAACAGTCGAAGCTATGCTCCGCTGACGATTGTCGCAGCTCTGCAGTGATTCGGGATAATCAGGTGCCGCTGAAACGCGCCGGTCGTCGCTCCATGAAGTGCGCCACGCCTTCTTTGAAGTCGTCGCTCTGGATGCTCAGGAACATCTCCCGGTTAGCCTGCGCGATGGATTCTGTGAGTGTCTGAAAAGGCGATTCACCTAACTGCTGCTTGATGACTCGCACAGAGCGGGGCGAGACATTGATTGCCAGATCTTCGGCGTATTTCAGTGTTTGCTCCAACAGACTGTCTGGCGAAAACAGCCTGTTGACCAGACCCATGCTCAATGCCTCCTGCGCCGTTACCTTGCGTGAAGAGAGCAGCAAGTCGGCGGCGTGGCCTGGCCCGACAATACGTGGCAGCAACCAGGCAATGCCGTGTTCGGCAATCAGCCCGCGCTTGGCGAAAGCCGTGGAAAACACCGCCGTATCACTGGCAAAACGCATGTCGCTGTACAGGGCCAATACCAACCCCAGCCCCGCGGCTGCGCCATTGATCGCACTGATGATGGGTTTTCGTACGCCAGGAAAATACGAGTAACGGCTTTGATAGTCGGCTCGACGGTTCATGTCGTAGGCACGCATCCAGGTCATTTCACTGATGTCGTCAGGTGGTAGCACCTCGAGTTCATCAATGTCCATGCCGGCGCAGAATGCCCGACCGTTGCCGGTCAACACGATGACCCGAACGCTGTCGTCGCGATCCAGCTGAGTGAAAGCTTCACGTAGTTCAGCCTCCATCACCTTGGTCAGCGCATTCATTTTATCGGTGCGCATCAGTGTCACCACGGCCACGTGCTCTTGAGCACCGAAGCGGCTGAGTTCGATTTGCTTGAAATTCATGATTTTTCCCTCCCACTGCTGACGGGCATTTGGATGGCGCGTATCTCCACAAACTCCTCGATGCCGTACTTCCCGCCTTCACGGCCCAGACCGGAGTCACCGAAGCCACCGAAGGGGGCCGCCGGGTTATACGGCGCGCCATTGACGTCGACTTGTCCTGCGCGCAATTGACCGGCGAGCATCAACGCATGATCGATCTGACCTGCCCATACGGCAGCGGCCAGGCCATAGGCCGTGCCATTGGCAATTTCCAGGGCTTGCTGTTCGCTCTCGTAGGTGATGACACTGAGCACCGGACCAAACACTTCCTGTTGCGCCAGCGTTGACTGAGGCGGGACGCGACCGAAAATCGTCGGGGCAATGAAGTATCCGTTCGCAGGCACCTGCGCCTGGCTGCCACCGGCAATCAGGTCCAGGCCTTGAGACTCACCCTCGACGATCATCGCGTGAACGCGATCGCGATGCGCTGCTGACACCAGGGGGCCCATGCGCGTGGCTGGATCCAGGGGGTCGCCTAACGTCAGGCGAGTGACGGCGTCAGCGAGCAAGGCGCGATAGGTGGCATACAACTCGATGGGCACGAGTAAACGGGTCAGCGAGTTGCACGATTGGCCCGAGTTCAGAAAGCACGACCCGACTACCTGGCGCACCACAGTTTCAGCGGGGGCATCCGCGGTGGCGATGCAGGCTGATTTACCCCCCAGTTCCAGGGAAACACGCTTCAAGGCCTGGCCTGCCGAGGCGGCAATACGTCGGCCCACGGCGGTCGAACCGGTGAAAGACAGTAAGGCGACATCCGGATGATCGACCAGCGCCTGGCCGGTGGTGGCATCCCCCAGGACAATGTTAAGTACGCCATTGGGCAAGCCTGCGGCGAGCGCAGCTTCACCCAATGCACGAGCGGTACAGGGTGCCAGCTCGGAAGGCTTGAGTACCACGGTGCACCCGGCGACCAAGGCCGCGGCGACCTTGGCAGTAATCTGGTGCAACGGGTAGTTCCACGGCGTGATCGCACCGACGACGCCTACCGGGACGTGGTTAATGGTGGAGTGACCAAGCGAGACGTTCGCCAGACACTCGACCGCCAGATCAGCCGTTGCGCGCCAGGCGAGAATCGGCGCCTGCACCTGTATCCGCTGAGACAACTTGAGCGGCATGCCGACCTCCGCCGCGACGCCTCGCGCTAACGGCTCGACCTGTTCTTCCAATTGATTGGCGATACCGCGCACATAGTCCGCGCGGGTGCTGACAGGCAACGTCGACCAGGCTGCAAAGGCGTTTTTTGCCGCCCGAACGGCGAGGTCGATTTCTTCGCTCGTGCCGTGGCTGACTTTTCCCAGCTCAGCTGCGCTTGCGGAATCGTGGATTGTGGTGGTGCTGGCTGATTGCGCCGGCGTCCAGATTCCATTGATCAGGTGATGTTGATAGGCAGTCATTGTTGGGTTCCTTTACGTGCACGCGCGTCTAGAAACGCGCTCATCAAGGTTTGAGGCTCGCCGCTGGCGTAGCACTCAAGCTGGGCGCGAATGCCTGCCGTGCAGGCATCGTCAAAGCCCGGTTGGGTCAGCGCGCGAAAGCGTTGTTTGGATAAGCGGATAGCTGTTTGGGGGAGTTGCGCCAACGTGCGGGCACGTGCCAACGCAGCGCCAATCACGTCCGAGGAATCAAGCTCGCTGACCAGGCCCATCTCATAAGCCCGTTGCCCGCTGACGAGTTCACCGGACAACGACAGCTGCGTGTTGTGGGTCAGGCTGACGTGCAATGACAACAAATAGGAGCCGACGATGCTGGCCAGACCGGCTTTCACTTCCGGTTGACCAATCCGGGCATCCGGCGCGGCAATACGCCAGTCGCCACAGAGCGCCAGTTGCATGCCGGCACCAGCGGCGACGCCATTGATGGCGATCACGCAGGGTTTGTCCAGATCGCGTACGGCCTGATACATGGCACGTTGCGCGTTCAGCCACGGAGCAATCTGCTTCCAGTCGACTGCGCATGCTTCCTCCAGATCCTGCCCGGCACAAAACGCCCGGTCACCGGCGCCCGCCAGGACGAGCGCTTTGACGCCCGGATCCTGATTGAGCTGCTCCAACGTGGCGATCAATGCACTGCGCAGGTGTTGGTTGACGGCGTTCAGATTGGCAGGGCGATTGAGCGTGACCAGTGCGACGTGATCCTTGATATCCACCAGGACGCTGCGTTGGTTATCGAGATGACTGATGTTCATGGTGCCTCCCTGTATTCGATAACGGCGTCGACAGCCACCACGCCTTCGGCCAGCACCATGAGCGGATTGACGTCCACGCTCAGCAGATTGGCCTGGTGTTGCAGGGCGAAATTGCCCAGTGCCACCGCAGCTTTTGCCAGGGCATCGACATCGAGTGCCGGCTGACCGCGAGCGCCCTTGAGCACCGGGGCAATGCGCAGTCGGCTGATCGCTTCCAGTGCCTGTGCCTGTGTGAACGGGGCCAGCAACGAAACGGTGTCCTTGCGAATCTCGACCAGGGTTCCACCTTCACCAATGACCACCAGCGGGCCGAACAAGGGATCGACGACAACGCCGAGCATGAATTCATGCAGGCCCTTGACCGAACGGGCGACGATCAGCTGTCCATGGGGGACATCCAGTTTGTCCAATGCGCCCAGGCACAGACGCGCCGCCTCCTGTGCTGCTTGCGGATCAGCAAGGTTCAGATGAACGAGGCCGTGTTCACTCTTGTGAGGGACCTGCGCTGCACACCCCTTGATGACGACACGCCCACCGAAATCGGCGGCGATGCGTGCGGCGCTTTCAGGGTCATGGCACACCAGGTGCTCGACCACCGGAACACCGGCATCCGCCAGCAATTTCAAACTGACAGCCTCGTCCTGCAGGCCGACATGCGTGCTCGGCGTCGCGGCAGACGGGGCGGGCAGGGGAGAACTTTGCCATTGGCAATGCCGGGCATACTGACGAAGCGCCGCCACTGCGTCGCTTTCGTTGCGAAAGCTCGGAACACCCGCTTGCTGGAAATGAGCTCGAACATCGGCCTGCGGCGCGGTCATAACCACGGGCTTGCCAGTCTGGTGCATGAACCGTGCTGAGGTTTCAGCCAGTCCCGGCACGTCGTAGCCCGGTCCTGCCACAGGGATCCCGATAAGAAACATGTCCGCCTGCGGGTCATTGCCAAGGGTTTTCAGAACGGCAGGAAACATGTCTCCGTTGCCGAGCAGCGCGGCGGTGAGATCCAGCGGGTTTGCAGCGCTGGCAAAGTCAGGAATCAGGCCTTTCAAGCGCTCAGTGGTCGGCGGGGCCAGCTCGGTCAGTGGCAGTCCGACCCGTTCAGCGGCATCGGCGCAAAGCACGCCCACTGCGCCACTGTGACTCATCACTACCGTCCGCCCCGCACCGGCAGCAAAGCCGCTCAGATACAGAGGTGCTGCGTTTACCAGCTCGTGAATATCATGGGCACGCCAGATGCCGTGCTTTTCGAGGAAGGCATCGAGGGCGCCGTCCTGGCCCACCATGGCTCCGGTGTGAGAGGCGGCTGCGGCGGCGCCCTTGTGACTCACGCCACCTTTGAGCAGCACAATGTGAGTGCCGTTTTGACGGGCTATGTGTGCGGCTTCGGCGAGCAGCATCGGATTCGAAACGGTTTCCACGTACACCAGAATCAGGCGGATGTGCGGGTCATCCACCAGTAGCCGGGTCAGCTCCGAAACACCCAGGTCCGCGTCATTGCCGGTGGCGGCCAGGTAGCGCACGCCGTAACCCTGTTCACGCAACATCGCGTAAGGCATGACACTCGCCGCGCCACTTTGACTGACAATTGCAATAGGCCCGTCCGCCGGAGGCACTTCCATGAACATGGTGCTGAAATTCAACACCGCACCGTTGGCAAAGTTGGCGAAGCCCTGAGCGTTGGGACCGATCAGGCGCATGCCATGCAGGCGGGCGAATTCCACCAGTTCATTTTGCAATTGGCGACCGCTCTCGCCCGTCTCGGCAAAGCCTGAGGCCATGACCACAGCGGTTGCGACGCCGAGCTTTGCGCAGGCCTTGATGGCTTCTACGGCCGCCAGACCCGACACCGCGATAATGGCCGCCTGCGGAACAACGTCGAGTGCGGCCAGATCGGCATAGCAGCGCAATCCTTGAACCGACTCGCGCTTGGGATTGATCGGCAGAATGCGGCCGGCGTAACCGAACTTGCGCATGTAGTGAATGGGCCGGCCACCCACTTTGTTGGGATCGTCCGACGCGCCAATGATGGCGACGCTTGAAGGGTCAAACAGCGACAGCGCTGTTGAACCGATTTTCTTGTTATGTGCCATGAGGGCTCTCGATTCTGAGGGTTGGCTTCAGGTCTGAATCGAGTCTAGGGAGAGGGGGTGGCATCCGGAAGAGTCATATAGGCGATATCAGATACAACAAAAAATGATGGCTGGAGCTGCGTGTGTCGTTTATGTTTCGACCTCTGGAACCGGGGCGACGAGGACGAGACTGATGAATCTCAAACAACTGCAAAGCGTGCTGCTGATGGAGGAGCTCGGGTCTATTTCCCGAACAGCGGTTGCGCTAGGCACCGCCCAGTCGCTGGTCAGTCGCCAACTGGCGCAACTGGAGACTGAGTGGGGCGATCAGTTGTTCGTGCGCACCGGGCGAGGCCTGGTGCTGTCGGACTTCGGGCGACTTGTGCTGCCAGAAATCCGTTTGTTGCTCGCGCAGGCTGAGCGCCTGGAAACATTGGTCAGAGAGTCCTCGGGCGTACCGGCGGGAACTGTGCATATCGGCGTCCTGCCATCGATGTCGCGCAAGTTGCTGCCGATGCTTTTCACTGAGCTGCAAACCCATGCTCCAGGGGTGCGCTTGCATGTGGTGGAGGGGTTCAGTGGTGATCTTGATGAGCAATTGGCGGCAGGTTCCCTGGACCTGATTGTCGTGAACCGGTATGGCATATCCACCGCCCGTGACGAAGAGACATTGGGAGTTGTTGATACTTACCTGGTGGGCAAGGCCGGAAGCCTTGCTGGAAATGGAGAGCCGATTGCGTTTACTGCGTTGTCGGGTTTTCCATTGATTTTGCCCTCTCGGCCAAATGGCTTGCGGACAACACTCGACCAATTGGCGCGTAAACATCAGGTCTCTTTGAACGTGGCTATCGAGGTCGACACGTTGAACGCAATGAAGGATGTCGCGGCTGTTGGGGGGGCGTTCACGATTCTGCCTTTTCTGGCAGTACAGGACGATGTCGAACGCGGATTGCTTGACGCGGTGAGGATAGACAAGCCGGAGATTAAAAGAACGATTGCCTTGGCATTCACTCACCAACACCCGTTGTCCAAAGCGGCCAGAGTCGTAGGAGGCTATGTTCGTGAGTTGTGCCAGTCACTGCTTGTTTAGGATTGCGAGCGTGTATGGCCTTTGTTGGTAACTCATATGAGCAGAAGAGCATGATCCCTCAAAACAAAGACGAACTTCTTACCGCGATAAACTTGAATTTCGACAAGCTTTTGAAAGACCTGCGCAGCGTCCCGTTGTCGACGGTTGATGAATACTGCATAGAGGGGCACGCTCAGGGAACACAGATGAGCATTGCCAATCTCACAGCCTACTTAGTCGGATGGAATGAACTGGTCTTGAAATGGCTCGACCGGAGCGTCGCCGGCGAAGCGATTGACTTTCCCGAAAAAGGCTTCAAATGGAATGAGCTAGGTCGGCTCGCGGAGAAGTTCTATAGCGATTATGAAGACGTGCCGTTCCCGCAGCTTGTTGAGCGACTGGAAGCCGCTAAGGCTCGAATTGTTCGATAGAGGCCCGCAGCAACGACGATCTCTACGGCCGTTCTTGGTATGAGAAGTGGACGATGGGACGCATGATCCAGTTCAACACATCTTCGCCCTACGCGAATGCGCGCGTCCGTATTCGAAAATGGATAAAGGCAAAAAACCTATTGTGAGTTTGGATATTTTACGAGCTTAAATCGGCACTCCCCGATGGCAAGTCGAAATCTGAATATCGTGTAACTCGGATCGCAGTATGGCGAGCGAAAACTCAACGGTAGTCTATGACCGGAAATGGATTGGGTATCGTAGATCCAACCCAGCCCGGGGTGATTTCCTGCAACTCGCCGGTGCAGACATCACCCCAGTCGCCATCGTCAGTTCGTGGACTCGATGATGTTTTTCAGGTGTTCCAGACCTTCGCAGTACAAGTCCTCAAAAAGCCGAGTGACCTCAGCCTCATCTGCATCCTTGACCAAAAAGGTACTGGACCAAGAAACCAGTGTGCCGCCTTGGCCATCATCCTTGGCCGACATCGTGCCAACGTAATCAATGACCGGTGATGGGCCCTCAAGAAGGGCGTAGGTGTATTGTTTTTGATCTTCGTCAAACGTTAGCAAGCGCTCAACAATGATTGCGCCGTCAGCCGTTTTCAGATGGCGTAGGCGCCCTCCGTCGCTGAGGGTGCTGCTCACGATGACACTGAGCCAACGGGGCAGCCAATCAAAGCCGCCCAGAAGTGACCAGACTTGTTCGATGGGACGTTCAATGGCAATTGAGACGCGGACTTCATTCATGTATTTCACCTTTGTAAGAGAGGGATTTGATGGATGACTGACGCCCCCATCAAAGGTGGGTGGAGCTGATCATCTGAAAAGTGAATCAGGCCACTACTGTCTGTCTGTCTGGCAGCTTCAAAAAATTGCCTCAACCGACAGTCGAACTCCGGCGTACATGGCGCTGATCTCTACGATTGCGCGACACCAGCCAAACCAGCGGCAACTGCGCAACGATGACCGTCACAACGCCCGCCCACGGTGTGAGGGCCATCTGCCCGTTGTTGACCAGGGCACTGCCGCTGGTTTCTCCCAGGGCGATGCCTAGGTTGAATGCCGAGATGTTCAGTGCCGAGGCGAACGCTATGGCTTGTGGGGTGAAACGCTCAGCGGTGGCCAGCATCCCCGCCTGCGCTGCGGGTGACAGGCCGAAAGCCAGTGCTCCCCAGAAAAACAGCATCACCACAATCGGCATTTGATAGGGCAGCAACAGCGCGACAGCGGCCAGTACCAATGCCAGCATTACGAAGATAATGCGCAGTGCAGGTTGCCAGCCAATTGCGGCCGCTAGCCGGCCCCCGCCGAGATTGCCCGCCAGTGTCGCGATGCCGAATACGACCAACAGCAGATTGGCGGTTTCGGTGGAAAAACCGCTGATGTCGGTGAGGATCGGCGTGATAAAGGTGAACGCGGCGAAGCTTGCACCGAAGCCCAATACGGTCACTGCCATCATCGCCAGAATGGCTGGATGCCCGAGTGCCGCCAGTTGAGTCAACGCCTTTCCCGAGGGTGGCGTTGGCACGTTAGGCAACCATAGTGCGGTAGCCACCAGGGCCACTGCGGCCAACAACGCGACGGCATAAAACGGCAGTCGCCAGCCCATGCCGTTGCCCAGGAAACTGCCAAGCGGTACACCGACAACCATTGCTAGCGTCAGGCCGGCGAACATCGCTGCGATGGCTTTACTTGATTGTCCCTTCGGCGCCAGGCTGGCGGCGACGGTGGCACCGATAGCAAAAAAACTGCCATGCGCGAGTGCTGTCACAACGCGTCCTGCCAACAGCGAGCGGTAATCGGTGGACAGTGCGGCCAGCAGGTTCCCGCCCAGAAATATCGCAATCAGCGTCAACAACACCGGTTTTCGCGGCAGACGTGCCAAAGCCAGAACCGTCAATGGCGTACCTATGGCCAGCGCCAGTGCGTACAGCCCGACCAGGCTGCCCGCACGCGCCAGTGGTATGTCGAGGTCAGAGGCGATAGCTGGAAGGATACCCACGACAATGAACTCGGCCATACCGATAGCGAAGGCTGTCACCGCCAATGCCAGTACGCCTGGATGAATGCGTTGCATGGCCTGACTCATGGACGGCCTGCCGCCTGCAGAGCGATCACCTGATCAGCCTCGACGGTGGCACCGGCGACGCCTACGGCGCCGATGACCTTGCCCAGGTCATCGTGCAACACCACGCCTCCACCAAAGCTGATCAGCCCACCATTGGTGGCTTCCAGCGAGTAGATAGGCCCACCCGGTTGCGCCTGCACACCCAGTTCGGCACTGTCGGTGCGAAACAATGCTGCAGTGCGCGCTTTCTTCAGCGAAACATCAATGGCGCCTGGCACGGCGTCATCCATACGGACGAATTGGCGCAGAAGTCCGGCATCGTCGACCACGCTGATGCAAACGGCAAAGCCTTGATCACGCGCCAGCGCTTTTGCACGGTTGATCACTTGCAGGGACAGTTGCTCAAACATTTGGGGCTCCATTGAGTAAAACGACAGAGTCCCGATGATCCCGATGATTGCTTTCCAGGGGAATATACCCCCGGTCATTGGCGACTAAAGTTTGAGCATGTCGAACATTTCCCGCATGGCCTGGGTCGCCAGCTTGTGCAACGCGTTTTTGGGCAAGCGAGACGCCGGTGCCGCGACGCCGAGTGCCGCGACTACCCGACCTTGCAAGCGCAGGGGCAGCGCTACGCAATTGAGCCCGGCCTCGGCTTCTTCAAGGTCCAATGCATAGCCATCTGTGACGATGCTTGCCAATTCATTCTCCAGTTCCACAGGTAGCAATTGCGCACGGCACAAACTGCGGCGCAAGTCTTCGTCGAAGGCCAGGAATATCTTGCCGATGGCCGAGGTGGTCAGGCCCGCGCGGCGCCCACGCGGGCTGGCAACGCGCAGGCTGCCGGTGCCTTCAAGGGCGTCCATATAGAAGTATTCGCGGGTGCCGCAAGGTGCCGCGAGAAAACAGGTTTCGCCACTGCGTTCGGCCAGTGTACGCAGGGCAGGGGCGAAGGTTTCACGCAAGTGTGCATCCGCATCGCTCAACGGCTGCGCTATCTCCCGCAGACGCAAGCCCAGGGCGTAGTGCGTGCCGCGACGGGCGATGTAGCCCATGGCGGCCAGGGTATTGAGCAAACCGTGCAAGGTGCTTTTGTGCAAGCCCGACTGCGCCGCAAGGTCTACCAGGCGGATTTCGCCACCTGCCGCCGCGATGGTTTCAAGAATCATCATCGCGCGTTCGACGGACTGTATGCCTTTGTTCTCGTTGATCATGTGAGGGACGTTCGTTGGCCTGTAATGAGTCTGAGGTCCACGAGGCGCAGTGCCTCGTGGTTCGGCGAAAGCCCGGATATCAGGTTGTCACAGGTTCTTGAAGCACGGACGCGCCACGACTGCCCATGAGCCGCATGATTATCCATGCGGTCAGGTAAGAACTCGCGCACACCATGAAAATCAGGTTATAGCCGAGGGTGAGATTCTCCATTGTTTTGTAGTGTTCCAGAACCAGGCCGACGATGAATGGAAAGATCATCCCGCCCATTGAGCCCGCCGTGCCGCCAATGCCCATGACCGAGGCGACTTGCGAGCGCGGGAAATTGTCTGCAACGGTGGTGAACAGGTTGGCCGACCATCCCTGATGCGCAGCCGCCGCCAGGCTCAGCAGACCGACCATGACCCACATGTTGTCGACGTAGCTGGAGAACCCGATAGGCAAAACCATTATCGCCATGATCAACATCGCGCTATTGCGGGCTTTTGTTGTCGACCAGCCAGCACTGATCATTCGCGACGAAAGCCAGCCACCGCCGATGCTGCCGATGGAGGTCGCGCAGTAGACAATCATCAGCGGCAGGCCCAGGTGCTTGAGGTCGAGTTCGAAGCGACTGGAGAAGTAGGACGGCAACCAGAACAGCATGAACCACCAGATCGGGTCGGTGAGGAACTTGCCGGTGACAAACACCCAGGTTGAGCGCAGCTTTAGCAGATCGGCCCATTTGACCTTGTCGACGGGCTCAACGTGCGCATCCTGATTGATGTAGCTCAGTTCGCCGGCACTGATCCGTGGATGGGCGGCAGGGGTGTGGTAATACAACTTCCAGAACACCAGCCAGACAAATCCGGTCAGGCCGGTAATTACAAATGCTGACTCCCAGCCATACGTTGCTGCGAGCCAGGGCACACAGGCCGGCGCCAGAATCGCACCGACACTGGTCCCGGCAGTGAGAATGCCAACGGCCAGGGCACGTTCTTTTTTCGGGAACCATTCTGAGACGGCTTTGATCGCCGCCGGGAAGTTGCCGGATTCCCCAAGTCCCAGCAGCGCCCGCATGTACATGAAACTCAAGGTGGAGTGCGCCGCGGCATGGCCGATCGCCGCGATGCTCCAGACCGTGATGCACAAGCCATAACCGAGCTTGGTGCCCAGACGGTCGATCAGTTTGCCGAAGACCAGCAAGCCACCTGCGTAGCTTGCTTGAAAGACAATGACCAGATAGCTGTAGTCCGTCTCGCTCCAGTGAAACTGTTGTTCCAGAAGTGGCTTGAGCAGGCCAAGCACCTGTCGGTCGAGATAGTTGATAGTGGTGGCGAAAAACAGCAGCGCACAGATTTGCCAGCGGTATTGATGTGACATTTGGGCATCTCGCTTCTTATTGTTCTTGTGATCTTGTGGGGACACGGCAGTTAACAACAGCGCTGCAAACGTTCGGCGCACACGCGCAAAACCTCGGCTTCGTCGCGCTTCCACCAATTGTCCCGGGAAAAGATTTCGACTTCGACAGCGCCCTCATAACCGGCCGTTTCAACCTGTTGGCGAATGCCACGCAAATCGATGACGCCGTCGCCCATCATGCCGCGATCCAGCAGCAAGTCCTGGGTAGGCACCAGCCAGTCGGACAGGTGCAGGCCCAATATCCGGTGTTGTGCGCCGGCGCGTTGTATCTGCTCGTGCAGTTTGGGGTCCCACCAACAGTGATAGACGTCCACGGCAACGCCCAGATGTTGGTAGTTTCCAGGCTCGAGCACTTCGCATAAGTCCAATACCTGCTCCAGCGTCGACAAACAGGAACGGTCCGCCGCATACATCGGGTGCAGGGGTTCCAGAGCCAGTGATACGTGATGCTGTCTGGCGTGTTCAAGTAACAAGGCCAAGCCTTCAGCTACCTGCTCGCGTGCTGCCGCCAGATCCCGGGAGCCTGCGGGCAAGCCACCGACCACCATGACGAAACATTGCGCTTGCAACTCGGCGGCTTCTTCGATGGCTTTGAGGTTATCGGCAATGGCGGCGTCGAAGTCCTGACGCGTGGCTTGCGGGATGTAGGTCGAGCGACAATAGGCGTTTACCTTGAGCCCGCTGTCCTGTAACTGCCGGCGAACCTGTCTGAGCGTGCGGCCTTGCATATCCTTGCGCCATGGGGCGACGTAACCGAATCCCGCGCGGGCAATAAGGTCCAGGGTCTGCTCGATGGGCAGACGATGGCCTAGCGTGGCGGTGTTGATCGAGCAGAGGTCGAGCCGGTTTTCCAGCGTGCGCAATATCATTCAATTCTCCACGAATGCAGGTGGTCCCATCACGGAGCGCGGCACAGGCGGCGCTCCGCGTAACTCGTTAAGCGTCTACGCCATAGAGACCGAGGAAGGCTTTCATTCTGGCCACGGCCAATGTCGGGTCGCTGAGCAGCCCGGCCTGGTCGGCGAGGCGGAAGATCTCGCAGAAGTAGGGCAGGGGACGCATGGCTTGCTGGCCGCCGAGCATAATGAAGTGATCCTGATGACCATTGAGGTACGCCAGGAACACCACACCGGTTTTGTAGTACTGAGTCGGACTGCTGAAAATCAGGCGTGCCAGTGGCACGGTAGGATCGAGCAGGGCGTGGTAACGCGCCACATCCCCCTCTGCCAAAGCCGCCAGTGCGTGAGAGGCCGCCGGTGCGATGGCATCGAAAATACCCAGTAGGGCGTGGGAAAAACCCTGTTCATCACCGGCGATCAGTTCCGGATAGTTGAAGTCGTCACCGGTGTACATCTTCACCGATTCCGGCAGCCGGCGTCGCAGGAGGATTTCCTTTTCCTTGTCGAGCAGCGAAATCTTGATCCCGTCGACCTTGGCAGGGTTTTCGTGAATGATCTCAAGACAGGTATCCAGTGCGTGCTCAAACGTCTGACTGCCCCAGTACCCGGTCAAGGCCGGATCGAACATGTCACCCAGCCAATGCAAAATCACCGGTTGCCGGGCATCCGCCAATACCTTGCGGTAAACCCGCTTGTAGTCCTGGGCACTTTTGGCGACACGCGCCAGGGCGCGGCTGGCCATGAGGATGATGCGCCCGTCGAGCTTGTCGATGGCGCTGTGTTGTTCGTCATACGCCTTGAGAACATCATCAAGACTACTGGCGTCATTTACCGCCAATTGATCAGTCCCGCAGCCGGAAAAAATCACCGCATGCTTGATGTCGCGCGTGTCTTCGAGCGTGCGCTTGATCAGCTCCAGTGCGGTCGGCCAATCGAGGCCCATGCCACGCTGGGCTGTGTCCATTGCCTCTGCAATGCCCAGGCCCTGTTGCAGGAGATAGCGCCGATACTGAAGGGTTTTGTCCCAATCGATGGCGGCGGTGCTGCCGGGCTGGTTGGCACTGAACGGATCGGCGACGACGTGTGCGGCAGACAAGGCGATTCGGTTATTGGGCAACGGTCTGGCCGGCGGCAAAAGAGGTTCGCCAGTCAACGAGTATTTCTGCAGCGGGCGGGCCGCGTCAGTGGTCAACAAATCAATGGTTAAAGGCATGTGCTTGTCTCTTGGCAAATTAGAACTTTGGAATCAGTAGGCCGCCGTCCACCGGCACTGCCTGGCCGACGGTGTAGGGCAAACCGCCGGTAGCCATGGTGATCACGACACGCGCGACATCTTCGGGCAGTCCCCAGCGCTTGATGGCGGTCAGGCCATGTTCGATTTCCGCGTCGTAGCGGGCCTTGGACGGTGCCGTCATCTCGGTGGCGATCAGCCCTGGTTGCACCTCGTAGACCCCAATGCCTTCATCGGCCAGACGCACCGCGAACAAGCGCGAGGCCATGGACAAGCCAGCCTTGGAAATGCCGTATTCGCCTCGCAAGGTCGACACCGCATGCACGTTGGAGGAGGTGATGGTGATGATGCAGCGATGACGTTCGCTCGGCGTTTGCAACTTCAGGCGCCGGGCAAACGCCTGGGTCAGAAAGAACGTGCCGCGGGTGTTGACCTGATGGCATCGATCGAAGCTCTGCCGGGTGACGTCAAGCAAGTCGCCCCGTGATAGCACCGACACCCCGGCATTGTTGACCAGGCATGTCAGCGGGCCGAGTGCTGCCTGTGCAGCATTGAGCAGCGTTTCATGTTGCTCGATGGCCGCGATGTCACCGGCCAGTGCAACGGCGTGTGCGCCTGCCTCTGTGGTGAGCCGTACGGTTTCCTGCAGCGCCTCATCGACCTGCAAATCCACCACGGCCAGATCGAAACCGGCTTGCGCCAGGCCCACCGCAATGGCGCGGCCGATACCCCCGCGTGCGCCGGTAACCAGCGCGGTTGGACGCGCAATCATGACCGTGCCCCGTGGTTGAGCAGTTCACGGGCAATAATCGTGCGCTGGATCTGGTTGGTGCCTTCGTAGATCTGGGTGATCTTGGCGTCGCGGTACAGACGCTCGACTTCGAAACCACGGATGAATCCGCTGCCACCGAACAACTGCACGGCATTGGCGGTGTGCGTCACGGCGATGTCTGCGGCGAAACACTTGGCCATCGAGCAGGCAATGGTGGCGTTGTCAGCGCGGTCCAGGCGATCCGCGGCATCGAGTACCAACAAGCGCGCGGCACGAATGTCTTTGGCCATGTCCGCCAGAATCCACTGCAGCCCCTGGTTGTCAGCGATGGGTTTGCCAAACTGTTTGCGTTGCGGCACGTACTCGAGCGCCGCCTCGAGACCGGCCTGGGCAATGCCCACCGCCAGCGAGGCGATACCGATCCGGCCTTTGTCCAGGGCGCTCATCATAATGTGAAAGCCACGGCCTTCCTGGCCGAGCAGGGCATCGGAAGCGAGTTCGACGTTGTCGAAATTCAAACCGCCGACCTGCGACGCGCGTTGTCCCATCTTGTGTTCTTTAGGGCCTTTGGACACGCCGGGCAAATGGCAATCGACGATGAAGATACTCATCCCGCGTTTGCCCGCCGCCGGGTCGGTGCGCGCCAACACAAACGCCAGGTCAGCCACCGGTGCGTTATGAATCCACAGTTTCGAACCGTTCAGCAGCCAACCGTTCTCGGTACGAACAGCGGTGGTGCGAATACCCGACACATCCGAGCCAGCCTCGGCTTCGGTGATGCAGTACGCTGGGTGCTTTTGTGCGCTCAGCAGAGACGGCAGAAAACGTTCACGCTGTTCGGCGCTGCCGTGCACCGAAAGTAAAGTGCCGATGAGTTCCAGCAGACCGCATTGGTCCGCTATCGAGGCATAGCCTCGCGACAACTCTTCCATCACCAAGGCGTAGGCGCTGGTATCCAGGCCGGCACCACCAAACGCCTCCGGAACGGTGATACCGAACAGGCCCAGTTCACCCATCTGACGGTACAGCGCGGCAGGGAAGCTTTCGTCGTGATCGAGCTTTTCAGCCAGCGGACGGATCGCCTGGTCGGCGAATCGACGGGCCAGATCACGGATCTGCACGTGGGTTTCAGAAAGCTGCATTGTTTTTTTCCTTTCTGTTGCGCGACGGGAATGACCTTCATCGCTTGGGTTGTGTTCTTTTTTCAGCTGGATTAAAGTGGATTTAAGTAACCAACTGGTTATTTATTTAATGCGTCCTTTCGGAAGGCGTCAAGCGCTCTCTGAAAATTCTCGGATTCGATTGCGGCAAACGTATTGATGAGGAAACAACAATGAAAAGAAGCTGTTCATCAGCGTCAGAAGTGGTCACCAGGATTGGTGACGGGGCCACGATCGCGGTGTGTGGTTCCGGCACTCTGCTGGAACCTGACGCGCTGCTTGCGGCGATCGAAGAGTCGTTTTTGCGTACAGGCCATCCCTGTGGGCTGACTGTGGTCCACGCCCTGGGCATTGGTGATGGGCAAGGCAGCGGCCTAGAGCGACTCGCTCACGAAGGCTTGGTGAAGAAGGTCATTGGCGGGCATTGGAGCTGGTCGGCCAAGATGCAGGCGTTGGCGCGCAACAATGCAATCGAGGCGTACAGCTTGCCTGCCGGGGTGATCATGAGCCTGATGCGTGAGATCGGCGCGGCGCGTCCGGGCCTGATCACGCATATCGGCCTGGGCACCTTCGCCGATCCACTGGTCGCAGGTGGCAAATGCAACGCCCGGGCGACTGAGGCGATCGTTGAGCGTCTGGACATCGATGGCAAAACCTACTTGCGCTACAAGCCGTTCAAGGTCGATGTGGCGATTGTTCGCGGCAGCCTGGCCGATCCGAGCGGCAATATTTCCTTGTGTCACGAAGCGGCGGATCTGGATGCCTATGCGCTGGCGTTGGCCGCTCATAACAGTGGCGGCAAGGTTTACGCGCAGGTCCGTGAATTGAGCGACAGTGCTTTTGTTCCGGCGCGGCTGGTGCGTATTCCCGGCGTGCTGGTCGATGAAGTGGTCGTCGTGCCCGAGCAGCGGCAATGTGTGGCGGCCGATTATGACCCGGCCATCAGTGGCGAATGCCTTGCGCAATCGGCGGAGATTGAAAACGCCATTCCCGACGACATCCGTCGAATCATTGCGCAACGCGCCGCTGACGAGTTCATGCCCGGCATGTCTTTGAATTTCGGGTTTGGCATCCCGGGTGGCATTCCTTCATTGCTGGCCGAGCGCGGTTTGCAAGACAGCTATTGGGGCAGCATCGAACAGGGCATTCACAACGGCCGGATGATGGGCGGCGCGATGTTTGGCGCAGCGCGCTATCCGCAAGCGATTGTCACCTCGCTTGACCAGTTTGATTTTTACAGTGGTGGCGGGGTGGACCTGGCTTTTCTCGGCATGGGTGAAATGGACAGCCAGGGCAACGTCAACGTTTCCAGCCTCGGTGGCACGCTGGTCGGTCCCGGTGGGTTTATCGACATTACGCAGGGCGCTCGCAAAGTGGTGTTCTGCGGGGCGTTCGAGGCAAAGGGCCTGGAGGTGGCGAAGGTCGGTGGCGAGTTGCAGCTCAACCGGCTCGGTGAGGTTCCCAAGCTGGTAGAGAAGGTTCGTCATATCACCTTCAGCGGTCCGCAAGCCGTGCTTGCCGGACAAGAGGTGCTCTATGTCACGGAGCGCGCGGTGTTCAGGCTTTTACCTGAAGGCATTGAGTTGATCGAGGTCGCACAAGGCGTCGATATCGAGCGTGACGTGCTGGATCGCATGGCATTCGTGCCGATCATTCGCGACGTCAAAGTGGCGGAGCTGGTGTGATGTTGGCCCCTTTTGGCTTGCGCTCGAGCGAAAAGGGGCGATCGAGTGTGGCACTTTCAGTCGGGGCGCAGCATGCCGAGGATCGTCTGAATATTGAAGTCGATACGGGCTTGCAGCGCTTCCGGAGACATCAGATCGAAGCCGTAGATGATCTCGCCGGTAAAACGGTTGTTGAGGTAGTAGTAATTGATCGCGGCAATCGTGATGTTCAGTTGGATTGGATCAATACCTTCACGGAACACGCCTTGTGCAACGCCTCGAGCCAGAATCTCGGCGACCATCGAAACCATCGGCGCATGCATGTCATGCATCTTTTCCCGGGACCGTTTCAAATGCGCGGCTTTGTGCAGGTTCTCACTGTTGACCAGGGTCAGGAAATGAGGGTTTTTCAGGTAGTACTTCCAGGTGAAGCTCACCAGTTTGCTGATCGCTTCGACCGGTTCCAGTTCTTCCAGTTTGAGTTTGCGTTCCGCTTGGCGAATGTCTTGATAAGCCAGTTCAAGTACGGCTTCGAACAAACCTTCTTTATTGCCGTAGTACTCGTAAATCATTCGTTTATTGGATTTTGCTCTCAGCGCGATGCTGTCAATGCGGGCACCGCCAAGCCCCAACTTGGCAAATTCGATTTTAGCTGCGTTCAGAATTCTCAGGCGCGTGGCATCGGAATCGCGAGTAGGGCGCGCCGACGTGTCGTCGGTAGTTTTCGTGGACATTTAAAACGCTCTCCAGAGCATAGGTGTTGTTACTCATTACGCGGATATGGCGTGCCACGCGGCAGGGCGATGAGCTTAGCCGTAGGGCCATGGGGCTGACAAATAAAGCTTAGCCTGAGGCTTGTATGTAAACAACTGGTTAGTTATATATATTTGGCTGGCGGTTTATCTGCTCCGTTTTTTGAGCATGAACTGCCTGAATCGAACGCTGTACAGAGGACGTTTTTGTGAATAACAACAATGGCAACACCCGGATTCATCAACTGCCAGCTCAACCGCGCCACTTTGACATGTTCATTGACGGGCAATGGACGCAGGGCTCGGCACTCAAGCAGGTAACGCGCATGAGTCCGGCGCATAATGTGCCGGTGAGTCAGTACCCATCGGGTGGTGTGGCCGATGTCGATCAGGCGGTGGCAGCCGCTCGCCGGGCGTTCGATCATGGGCTTTGGACCAAGTCCGGGTCGGATTTTCGTGCCACGGTGCTGTTGAAAACAGCGGCATTGATTCGCCAGAACAGTGAAGAACTGGCGCTTTGCGAAACGCTCGAAACCGGAAAACCGATCAATCAGTCTCGCGGTGAAGTACTCGGTGCCGCGGGTATCTGGGAATATGCCGCAGGGCAGGCCAGGGCATTGCACGGTGATTCGTTCAACAATCTGGGCGATAACCTGCTTGGGTTGGTGACCCGTGAGCCGGTGGGTGTGGTGGGTTTGATTACCCCGTGGAATTTCCCATTCTTCATCCTTGCGGAGCGGTTGCCCTTCATTCTCGCTTCCGGTTGTACTGTGGTTGTAAAGCCCAGCGAGCTGACTTCCGGCACCACGTTGATGCTGGCAGGCCTGCTGAAACAGGCCGGTTTGCCCGACGGCGTCGTTAACGTGCTGACCGGACCGGGCTCGGTGGTAGGGCAGGCGATTTCTGAACACGCCGACATCGATATGGTGTCCTTCACCGGCTCCACGGAAGTTGGACGCCTGACCATGGCTGCCGCCGCTGGCAACATGAAAAAAATTGGTCTGGAGCTCGGCGGCAAGAATCCGCAGATCGTTTTCGCCGACGCTGATCTGGACGCGGCGGCCGATGCCATTGTCTTTGGTATTTGCTTCAACGCCGGGCAATGTTGCGTCAGTGGCAGCCGCGTGGTGGTCCATCATTCCGTTGAACAGCTGTTGACCGAAAAAATAGTCTCGCTGATCGCCAAAGTGCGCATCGGCGACCCGCTGGAAGAGTCGACGCAAGTCGGTTCGATTACCGAGCAACGGCATCTGGAGAGAATCCTGGGTTACATCGAGCAAGGCCGCAAAGAGGGTGCCGTACTCGTTCATGGCGGTAGCCGGATCGAATCCGCGCAGGGGCTTTATCTGCAACCGACGGTCTTCAGTCAGGTGACTGCGGACATGGTCATTGCCCGCGAAGAGATCTTTGGCCCGGTGCTGACCATTACCGCGTTTGACGAATTCGACCAAGCCATGCGCCTGGCCAACGACACGCCGTTCGGCTTGGCGGCGAGTATCTGGAGTCGCGACCTGGAAACTTCATTGCAAGCGATGCGGCAAATCAAGGCCGGTCGGGTGTGGGTCAACACCACCATAGCCGGCGGTCCGGAATTGCCTTCTGGTGGTTTCAAGCAATCGGGCATCGGACGTGAAACCGGTCGCTATGGGGTTGAGGAATACACTGAACTCAAATCTGTCCATGTGCAGTTGGGTGAGCGCCCCCGCTGGGTTGAAGTCTGAACTGCCTCAGTACAAAAATAAGACTGGAGACAACAAAATGTACGATTTCGTCATTATCGGCGGAGGCTCGGCCGGTTGCGTACTGGCCGCCCGGTTGAGCGAACCGGCTGATGTTCGAGTACTGCTGCTCGAAGCCGGGCCTGCCGACACCAACCCTTACATTCATATGCCGGTGGGCTTTTTCAAAATGACCGGTGGCCCGCTCACGTGGGGTTATGACACGGTGGCGCAGGGGGACATCCAGAATCGCTCGATTCTCTTTCCTCAGGGGCGGGTTTTGGGCGGAGGCGGCTCAATCAACGCGATGGTCTATACCCGAGGCAACGCCAAGGATTATGACGATTGGGAGCAGGAGGAAGGTTGTCGCGGCTGGTCTTATCGTGACGTACTGCCTTATTTTCGCAAGGCCGAGGACAACGAACGGTTCTCCAATGAGTACCATGGCACCGAAGGCCCCTTGGGTGTCTCCGACCTGATCACTGTCAACGAGCTGACGAAGGCGTTCGTGCGGTCTGCCCAGGAAGCGGGGATTCCGTACAACGCTGACTTCAATGGTGCCAAACAAGAAGGCTGTGGCACCTATCAAGTCACGCAACGCGGTGGACGTCGTTGCAGCGCGGCTCAAGGCTATTTGAGCAAGATTCGCAATCGACCCAATCTGACCATTCAGACCGAGTGCCTGGTCACTCGGATTCGTATCGAGAACGGCCAGGCCACCGGTGTGGAATATGTTCAGGGCAGCGGTTCACGCGAGGTGAAATTCGCCGCAGCCGAGCGCGAAGTCGTGGTGGCGGCAGGTGCAATCGGCTCACCCAAAATTCTGATGCTGTCGGGTGTCGGTCCGGCCGAAGAACTGGCCGGTCTGGGGATCGCAGTCAAGCAGGACTTGCCTGGTGTAGGCCAGAACCTGCAAGACCATTTTGATATCGACATCGTCTATGAGCTCAAGGGTTCGCAAAGCCTGGACAAGTACGCCAAACCGCACATGATGCTGATGGCGGGCCTGGAATATAAGCTGTTCAACAAAGGCCCCGTGACTTCGAACATCGCTGAAGCCGGTGCTTTCTGGTATGGCGACTCACGGTCCACTACACCTGATCTACAGTTTCATTTTTTGCCGGGAGCAGGCGTCGAAGCGGGTATTCCTCCCGTTCCTTCAGGGGCGGGCTGCACGCTCAACTCGTACTTCCTGCGTCCTCGCAGTCGCGGTAGTGTCAAGTTGCGTAGCGCTGATCCATTGCAGCCGCCGTCGATCGATCCCAATTACGTCAGCGACCCGTATGACCTGCATGTCTCAGTAGAAGGCATCAAGTTGAGCCGGGAAATCATGGCCCAGCACTCCTTGAGCCGTTACCTCAAATCCGAGCATTTTCCCGGCGGTAGCGCGCGCACCCAGGCGGATTACGAGGACTACGCACGACGCTGTGGGCGAACCGGCTATCACCCCGTCGGGACATGCAAAATGGGGGTAGACGAACTCGCTGTGGTCGACCCGCAACTGCGTGTGCGCGGTGTGCAGCGGCTACGCGTCATCGACTCTTCAGTGATGCCACGACTGATCAGTGCCAACACCAATGCACCTTCGATCATGATTGCCGAGAAGGGCGCTGACCTTCTGCTGGGGCGCACAATGACGCCGTCTGAGGTACAGACCAGAATCGGTCTTCAGTCCCAGGATCAAATCATATAAAGCTCGGGTTCCTGCGCATTGATGACGACTTCTGATGCGCGGGAGCTTGTTGGCTATCAACCGTTTGAGAATTTTTAACCTCCCCCAATCTCTAACGATTGCATCCTCGCTGCATTAGATTTATAAATAACTAGTTGGTTACTACAAATACAATAAAGCGCTTATCACCCGGTGAGGCGCGCCCGGAGGTCACATGAATAACAACAATGAAAATGATCCAGTTCGGCTCCTGGAAATGAGCCGACGCAAGCTGCTGTTGGGTGCCGCCAGCCTGGCCGGTGCCGGTGCAGTGGCGGGCTTGTTTCCCACGATGCTGTGGGCACAGACAACGCTGACTTTCTCCAACTCCTTCCGTTCGCTGACCAATCCCTACCACGCGATTTTCAATCGGGGTGGCGAAGCCTATGCCGCCAACCAGAAGCTGCCTTACTCGCCGCTGGTGACCGAAGGCAACAGCCAGAAGGGCATTGCCGACATTCGCGCATTGATCGCCAAGACTGACGGTAACCTGATCCTCAACGTTGAACCGAACGACTCCGCCGATGCTCGGGTAATCATCGAGCAATGCGTCAAGGCTGGCGTGTACGTCACGACCATCTGGAACAAACCGGATGACATGCACCCCTGGGACTACAGCCCCTATTGGGTGGCTCACATGGCCGAGGATGGCCAGGCCGTGGGTGAAGCGGTGGCCACTGAACTGTTCGAAGCAATGGGTGGCAAGGGCGGCATCGTCGGCTTGGGCGGTATTTTCAGTAACGTTGCCTCGATCGGGCGCCGCAGCGGTCTTGATGCTGCCTTGAAAAAATATCCCGAAATCAAGCTGCTGGATTTCCAGGCGGCCGACTGGAGTGCAAACAAGGCATTCCCGATTGTGCAGTCCTGGCTGACGCGTTTCGGCAGCGAAATCAAAGGCATCTGGTGCGCCAACGACGACATGGGCATGGGCGCACTGGAAGCGTTGCGTGGCGAAGGGTTGGCGGGTGCGATTCCGGTGGTGGGAATCGATGCTATCGAACAGGCAGTCGATGCCATTCGTACCGGTGAATATGTCGCTACCTCCAACCTGGATCCGTACTGGCTGGGCAGCATGGGATTGGCATTGGCGCATGCGGCCAAGACCGGCCAGTTCGATCCGGCTAAAGAGCCTCACGAACATCGCGAATTTTATGTTCGTCCGCAGTTGATCACGAAGAAGAACGTCGAAACGTTTTACGCGGCGAACTTCAAGGCGACGCCGGCACTGGATGTCAGCGATTTCTGGGGTCGAATTGCCGGGCCTATTCGCTACAACTCGTAACCCTTCAGTCGCGGTCTTTCGTGTTTCTGCTGCGCCCTCGATCCGTTGGTGCAGTGGTGCATGAACGCTTATTCAATGCCTGTTTCCGGAGTTATCGTCATGGTCCGCCTGCGACGGTTTTCATCGCTTATTGTCCTGCTGCTCATCGGCTTGCTTATCGGTTCGGTCAATCCGGTTTTTTTTGACCCAATGAACCTGGCTCGAATCGCCACCACATCGTCAATACCACTGCTGATGGCATTGGGTGGGTTGTTCGTTATTCAGATGGGAAGTATCGATCTTTCCGTTGAAGGGGTTGTAGCGGTCTCGGCGGTTTGTCTCGCCTTGCTTATCGGCAACACCGTGAATGCCCATGCCATTGGTTTTTGGGCGCTGCCGATAGCGATTCTGGTTGGCGCACTGACCGGTCTCATCAACGGGTTGCTGCAAGTCAAAATGCGCATCCCTTCGTTCATGGCCACGCTGGGCGTCGGCTTCATCGGTATTGGCCTGGCGACCGCTTTACTTGAAGGCAACACTGTACGGGTGCTCGATATGAACATCCGGGCGATTGCCTTGCATCGTTTGATGGGATTGCCGCTATCAGTCTGGATCGTGGTGCTGGCGCTGGGTGTCGCTCACTTTATTTCCCGGCACACGATTCTGGGGCGGCACGCGTTGGCCATTGGCGGCGGGGAGGATCTGGCGCGGCTCAATGGCATCAATGTCAACCGTACGCGAATTACCATTTTCGCCTTGGCTGGCGCCTTTTACGGGCTGGCGGCGATTCTCGCCGTGGCGCAGTTCGGGCAAGGGCATGCATTGATTGCGCAAGGCCAACTGTTCACGGCGATCACCGCGATTGTCGTTGGCGGCGCCTCATTGGCCGGTGGCAATGGCAGTCCGTTGGGCACATTGCTGGGGGTACTGATCGTGGTGGTCGTCAGTAACGGCATGGTGTTGATGGGTGTCGCACCTTACGTCCAGCAAGGCGTGCAGGGCGTGCTGATCATTGCCGCTGTAGCCATCGCCCTCGACCGTGCGAAAGCACGCGTCGTCAAGTGAGGAGGTCCCATGCTCACGCTCAATAATGTCAGTAAACGATTCAACGGCATCACGGTGCTGAAGAACATTTCGCTTGAAGTGCGCAAGCACGAAGTCGTCGGGCTGATCGGCGAAAACGGTGCAGGCAAATCGACGTTGATGAAGATCCTCACCGGTGTTTACCAACCGGATGAAGGTCATCTGGAACTCGACGGTTCGCCAATCCTGCTCGATGGCCCGCGCGGAGCAACCGCCAACGGCATCGCGATGGTGTACCAGGAGCAATCGATCTTGCTCAACCTGTCGGTCGCTGAAAACCTGTTCATGGGGCGCGAGGATGAGTTCTCGCGCTTTGGCTGCCTGAACTGGAAAAAACTGCACAAGGCTGCTCGCCTGCAACTGGCCAAAGTCAATCTGGATATCGACCCGGGTGTGTTGTGCAGTGAGTTGAGTTTCGGTCAGCGCCAGATGATTGAACTGGCCAAAGCCCTGGCGCTGGAAGAGCGTACAGACGGTCATTTGGTTATCCTGCTGGATGAGCCGACCTCGGCACTCGAACAAAAGGAAATCGATACCTTGTTCCGCCTGGTGCGGCAACTCAAGTCCCGCGCTTCGTTCATCTTTGTCTCCCATCGGCTGGACGAATTACTCGACCTCAGTGACCGGGTCTATGTCATGAAAGACGGGGAAGTGGTGGCGCAAATGGACGCTGCCCAGGCGTCAAAAGACCGTTTGCACACCTTGATGGTCGGGCGGTCGCTGCATGCTGAGTTTTATCGTGAATCACTCCAGCAGCCGTGTTTATCCGAGGTGGTGATGTCGGCCCGCGAGCTGGCGCTCGACGGCAGCTTTTCTAGTCTGAATTTCGATTTGCATCGTGGAGAAGTGCTCGGTATTGCCGGGGTCATCGGCTCGGGCCGCGAGGAGTTGTGTCGGGTGTTGGCCGGTTTGATGCCTAAAAGCCGCGGTGAGATCCAGGTACAAGGCCGGCGCCTGGACGCTGGAGGTCCAGGGGCGGCGATTCGTGCCGGGATCGGCTATATCCCCCGCGAACGCAAAGTTGAAGGCATCGTTTCGATGCTTAGCGTGGCGCAGAACATGACGCTGGCGCGCATCGGTCAAGTGACCTCGCTCGGGCTGCTTGATGAGCGAAAAGAGCGTTCGATTGCCGAAGACTGGATCAAGCGCCTGAGCATTAAAACCCCGGGGCCGGATGCATTGCTGCTCAACCTCAGTGGTGGCAACCAGCAAAAGGTGGTCTTGGCCAAGTGGCGCAATGCCGGCTCGACGATTCTGATTCTGGATCATCCGACTCGCGGGCTGGATGTGGGCGCCAAGGAAGACGTTTACCAGTTGATCCGCGAGATCACTCGCCAGGGGGTCTCGGTGATTTTGACCGCCGATACCCTGGAGGAAATGATTGGGCTCAGTCACCGGATTCTGGTCATGCGTGATGGTGAAGTTGCTCAGTCCTTCGACTGCCTGCCCGGCGCCAAGCCGCAGCAAGTAGACCTGATCAAGTACATGGTTTGAGAGAACACAAAAATGCCCATTTCCCTAAGCGGATTTCGCAGTCAGGCGCCATTGCTGGCCTTGATTGTCCTGGTTGCCCTGATCGGCGGATATGACCCTGGTTTCATTCATCCCGGTGCTGTTCTTGGCCTGCTCGCCGACACCTCGACACTGTTTGTGATGGCGACCGGCATTACTTTTGTATTGCTGATCGGCGGTATCGACCTGTCTTCCCAGGCCGTGGCATCGATGGCCAGCGTGATTGTCGCGCTGTTGTTGCCGGCCTACGGATTCTGGGCTTTTCCGATTGGCCTCGGCCT
This sequence comes from Pseudomonas sp. GL_091, assembly GCF_057837725.1. Classification (NCBI taxonomy): domain Bacteria; kingdom Pseudomonadati; phylum Pseudomonadota; class Gammaproteobacteria; order Pseudomonadales; family Pseudomonadaceae; genus Pseudomonas; species Pseudomonas sp. GL_091. The sequence goes on from NZ_CM174451.1 coordinate 3,007,768, forward strand.
GGGCATCGCGACCGGCGCACTCAGTGGGTTGTTGCATACGTGGCTGCGGCTTCCCTCGTTCATCGTCACCCTGGCGGTCGGCGGCGTCGTTACCAGCGTCACCATGCTCGCGTCGAACAACCGGTCGATCAATATTGATGCCGCAGAGCGCAATGCCTGGTTTGGCTGGGTTACTGGCCATACTGGCGGAATTCCCAATGAAGTCTGCGTGGCCTTTGTAGTGTTCATGTTGTGCATATTCCTGCACCGCAAGACGCCTTTCGGTCGGTTCGGCAACGCCATTGGCGCTGGTGAGCCGGCTGCCTGGGCGTCGGGTATCAACGTCAATCGCATCAAGATCATGACCTTCGCCATCTCGGCCGGTCTGGCGGCCTTGTCCGGAATCATCATGGCCGGACGGCTGTCCAGCGGTTCGCCCACGTTGGCCAATGAATTCCTGCTCCCAGCAATCGCGGCGGTACTGGTGGGGGGCACGGCATTGACCGGTGGTGTGGGGGGCGTTTGGCGAACACTGATCGGCGCACTGTTGGTTTCCGTGGTGCGGATCGGCATGACATTCGTGGGTGTCAGCGTATTTGCCCAACAGATCGTTTTCGGCGTGATTCTGATTATCGCCGTAGCGTTCACCATCGATCGTTCGAAGCTTCCGGTCGTCAAGTAAGACATCCCGTTGGGCGTATCGCCCAGCATCAAGAAAACCAGTTTCCACTGCGGCTCGTGAGGGTCGTGGCGGATCCCGACATGACTTGAAAGGTTGAATCACCATGGAAAAAAACACTGTGCACGACATGCAAGCCATCGTTTGCCACGGCCCGAATGACTACCGTCTCGGGCGGATCGGCAAGCCCAAAGCCAGGTTTGACGAACTGGTGATCCACATCGCCGCCTGTGGTATTTGCGCCAGTGACTGCAAATGCCATTCGGGCGCAGCCATGTTCTGGGGCGGCGACAACCCGTGGGTCAAGGCACCTGTGGTACCGGGTCACGAGTTTTTTGGCTACGTGGTCGAAGCCGGTGAGGGTGCCGAGGCGCATTTCGATGTGAAGGTGGGTGACAAGGTCATCGCCGAACAGATCGTGCCGTGCGACAAATGCCGCTTCTGCAAGTCAGGCAAGTACTGGATGTGCGAAGTGCACAACATCTTCGGTTTCCAGCGCGAAGTGGCCGAAGGCGGCATGGCGCAGTACATGCGCATCCCCAAGACCGCTATCGTGCACAAGATCCCTGAGTCGGTATCCCTTGAAGACTCCGCAATGATCGAGCCGATGGCCTGCGCGATCCACGCGATCAACCGTGGCGAAATCCAGCTCGATGATGTGCTGGTAATCGCCGGAGCCGGCACCTTGGGCTTGTGCATGGTGCAAGTGGCCGCACTCAAGACGCCGAAAAAACTGGTGGTAATCGACATGGTCGACGAGCGCCTGGAACTGGCCAGACAGTTCGGCGCTGATGTGGTGATCAACCCGTCCCGTGAAGACGCCAGGGCGATCATCAATGGCCTCACCGACAATTATGGCTGTGACGTTTACATTGAGACCACCGGAGTTCCGGTGGGGGTGACCCAGGGGCTGGACCTGATCCGCAAGCTCGGTCGTTTTGTCGAGTTCAGTGTGTTCGGCAGCGAAATCAGTGCCGACTGGTCGATCATCGGCGACCGCAAGGAACTGGATGTGCGGGGAGCGCACCTCGGACCGTATTGCTACCCGGTGGCAATCGACTTGTTCGCTCGTGGCCTGGTGACCTCAAAGGGCATCGTCACCCATGACTTCCCGCTGGAAAACTGGGAGGAAGCCTTTGCCCTGGCCAACTCGGTCAAGTCGATCAAGGTCCTTTTGAAACCTGGGCAGTGAAGTGAGGCCAGCGTCGCCTGGTACGACCGGATGTTCGTGGATTTTGCGACTGTATCCGGCCTTGAAACCAATCATGTGTAAAACGGTGGAAAAACAGCAATGAAACTCCTTGTGTCAATCAAACGGGTGGTCGACTACAACGTCAAAGTCCGCGTCAAGGCAGACAATTCCGGCGTCGATCTTGCCAACGTCAAGATGTCGATGAACCCGTTCTGCGAAATCGCCGTGGAAGAAGCCGTACGCCTGAAAGAGAAGGGTGTTGCGACTGAAATCGTCGTCGTCTCCGTCGGCCCGTCCGCCGCTCAAGAGCAACTGCGCACCGCGCTGGCTCTGGGTGCCGACCGCGCCATCCTCGTCGAGTCCGCCGAAGACCTGACTTCCCTGGCTGTTGCCAAACTGTTGAAAGCTGTTGTCGACAAGGAACAGCCTCAGCTGGTGATCCTTGGCAAACAGGCCATCGACAGCGACAACAACCAGACTGGCCAGATGCTTGCTGCATTGAGCGGTTACGGTCAGGGCACGTTCGCTTCGAAAGTCGAAATCAGCGGTGACAGCGTTGCCGTGACTCGCGAAATCGACGGCGGCGCGCAGACAGTTTCCCTGAAACTGCCGGCCATCGTCACCACCGACCTGCGTTTGAACGAGCCGCGCTACGCGTCTCTGCCAAACATCATGAAAGCCAAGAAGAAGCCTCTCGAAGTGCTGACTGCGGACGCTTTGGGCGTTTCCACCGCCTCCACCAACACAACCTTGAAAGTCGAAGCGCCGGCTGCACGTAGCGCGGGTATCAAGGTCAAGTCGGTGGCTGAACTGGTCGAGAAACTCAAGAACGAAGCGAAGGTAATCTGAATGGCTATCCTGGTTATTGCTGACTTTTCAACCGACCAGCAGGACAACAAAGTGCTGGCCCCGGCCACGCTGAACACCGTTGCTGCCGCTGCCAAAATCGGTGGCGACATCCACGTTCTGGTTGCAGGCCAGGGCGCTGGCGCCGTGGCTGAAGCCGCTGCGAAAGTGGCTGGCGTGGCTAAAGTGCTGGTAGCCGATAACGCTGCCTACGCGCACCAGCTGCCGGAAAACGTCGCTCCTCTGGTCGCTGCTCTCGTTCAAGAGGCGGGGGCTGCGGGCTACAGCCACATCCTGGCTGCCGCCACTTCCAACGGCAAAAACATCCTGCCGCGCGTTGCCGCTGCCCTGGACGTTGACCAGATCTCCGAGATCATCTCGGTAGAAAGCGCCGACACCTTCAAGCGTCCGATCTACGCCGGTAACGCCATCGCTACCGTTCAGTCGAACGCTGCGGTCAAGGTGATCACCGTACGTGCCACCGGTTTCGACCCGGTTGCAGCTGTTGGTGGTTCCGCTGCCGTTGAAGCGGTTGGCGCTGCCCACGACGCGGGCATCGCAAGCTTCGTCGGCGAAGAACTGGCCAAGTCCGATCGTCCGGAACTGACCGCTGCCAAGATCGTCGTTTCCGGCGGGCGCGGCATGCAGAACGGCGACAACTTCAAACACCTATACGCCCTGGCCGACAAGCTGGGCGCTGCCGTCGGTGCATCGCGCGCCGCGGTCGACGCAGGTTTTGTTCCGAACGACATGCAGGTCGGTCAGACCGGCAAGATCGTTGCTCCTCAGCTGTACATCGCCGTCGGTATCTCCGGCGCGATCCAGCACCTGGCCGGCATGAAAGACTCCAAAGTGATCGTTGCGATCAACAAGGACGAAGAAGCGCCGATCTTCCAGGTGGCCGATTACGGCCTGGTGGCGGACTTGTTTGAAGTACTGCCGGAACTTCAGTCTTCGCTGTAAGGGCCGCAGAACGTTAGTTAAGCATTTGAAGTAAACGCTGTCAGTGACATCGACGTGGCCTGTTCTCCAACAGGCCGCGGGCGATGGGTTGTGCGCTCAAGACTCATATCAATAACAACAGAGGTGGCCACACAATGATTAACGCTCAATTGCGCGGGAGGCAATCCTGCGCGCTATTTACCGGTTTGATCGCTATCGGTTCGGTGCTCTGTGGAGTTAACCCGGTCATGGCGGCGGGGCCTTTCGACAAAGATGCTGTGGGCATGACCGGCGATTGGGGCGGGACACGCAACGAACTTCTGCAGCAGGGTTATGACTTCACTCTCGATTATGTCGGCGAGCTGGGTTACAACGCCCATGGCGGTTATGACCAGGATCGAACGGCGCGCTGGGCCGGGCAGTTCACCCTCGGCGCACAGTTGGACTTGCAAAAAATCTTCGGTTGGCAGGATGCAACGTTCAAGTTGGCTATTACCGAGCGTGAAGGCCGCAATATCAGTAATGACCGGATCAGTGATCCGCGCGCACCGATGTACTCCTCGAACCAGGAAGTCTGGGGGCGAGGGCAGACGTGGCGGCTGACGCAGATGTGGATCAGCCAGTCGTACCTGGATCAGAAACTCAACCTCAAGTTCGGGCGCTTTGGTGAAGGTGAAGACTTCAACAGCTTCCCCTGCGACTTCCAGAACCTGGCGATGTGCGGTTCGCAGATGGGCAACTGGGCCGGTAGCGGAATTTGGTTCAACTGGCCGATCTCGCAGTGGGCCGGGCGCATCAAGTACGAGTTGGCATCGCAAGTGTTTGTCCAGGTAGGGGCCTACGAACACAACCCGTCGCTGCTGGAGGACAACAACGGCTTCAAACTCAACATGAGTGGCGGGGAAGGTTTGATCCTGCCGGTGGAGCTGATTTGGACGCCGACGGTGAACTCGTTGCCCGGCGAGTACCGCGTGGGTGCCTATTACAGTACGGCCGATGCCGACGACGTAGAAAGCCGTGAAGTGCCGGGTGACGTTGCCAGCAATCCGGTTTCACGCGACAGCAAGCATGGGTACTGGCTGGTTGCTCAGCAGCAGGTCACTGCGCATGAGGGGGATCTCAGCCGCGGCTTATCGCTGTTTGCCAACGTCACGGTGCAGGACCGGAAAACCAGTCAGGTCGGACACTTCATTCAGGCAGGGTTAACCTACAAAGGCTTGTTCGATGCCCGTCCCCAGGATGATCTGGGGTTTGGCGTGGCGCGCATCAGTACCAACTCGCGTTATCGCAACAATCAAAAAGCGATCAACCAGGCCAACAACCAAACGGACTACAACAACCGGGCATATCAGCCGGTGCAGGGTAACGAGTATGACGCTGAGTTGTATTATGGTGTCCACGCGACGAAGTGGTTGATCATCCGGCCCAACATTCAGTACGTACATAATCCGGGAGGCGTCAGCGAGGTTGATAATGCCTGGGTGACGGGGGTAAAAATCCAAAGCAGGTTTTAACGTTACGACCTGAACCTTCAGCTCATTACTGCAAAGCCACGACAGCACGTCGTGGCTTTTTTTCAGGTGCCTTGTTCATTTTGGTAAAGAGAACGCTCAAGTCGCTTCTTGTGACATAAATGCAAGGTCAGGATAAACGCACCAGACCTTGCATCCCTTACGCAGCGCCTATCAGTCAGGGGTTGGCGCGTCTTCGCGCAGAAGCCCGTGACGTTTCAATGCCTGCCAGAACTCGGCAGGAATCGGGTGGCTGAACCACTCAAGGTTCTTCTCCAGTTGCTCCAGGGTTCGAGTGCCGGCAACGAACGAGGGAATCGCCGGGTGCGCTACAACGAACTGCATGGCAGCAGCCGGCAGCGGTACGCCATAGGCCTTGCAGACGACTTCAATGGCCCGTACCCGCTCCAGGATATGTGCAGGGGCCGGGGCATAGTTGTAGCGAGCCCCATCAATGGCGCCGGTGGCCAGTATTCCTGAATTGAACCCCCCTCCGATGAGTACGGCAGCTCCCCGTTCCTCGCACAGTGGCAAGAATTCGTCGAGGGAGTCCTGCTCGAGCAGCGTGTAGCGACCGGCGAGTAGAAAGCAGTCGAAATCCCGTTGCTTCAGGGCTTCATGGCAGACCTGCCATTCGTTCACTCCGACACCGATTGCCTTCACCACGCCTTCGTCACGCAGTTGTGAGAGGGCTCGCCAGGCACCGTCCATGGCTTGTTTGAATACCTGCGGTTGTTCCGATCCACGGGTAAAGACGTCGATGTCATGGATGAAGCAGATGTCTATCCGCTCCAGCGCCAATCGTTGCAGAGAGTCTTCGAACGAGCGCATGACGCCGTCATAGCTGTAGTCGAAGGTCATTTCGTTTGGGGCGGCGTTGCTCCAGGGACTGAAATCGATTTGCGAACGGGGCTTGGCCTTGAGAACACGTCCTACCTTGGAAGAAATCACGAACTCATCGCGATTCTTCCAGCGCAGCGAGTGCCCGGTGCGTAGTTCGGCGAGGCCGTGTCCATACATTGGGGCAGTGTCGAAGAGGCGGACACCACCTTCCCAGGCGCGTTGGAACATGGCATCCGAAGTGGCTTCGTCGGTGGGACGAAACAGGTTGCCGACGGGGGAGGTCCCAAAGGCAAAATTGCTGACATCCAGGTTCACTCGGCCGAGTTTTCTTTTTGTAGACGGCTGCATGAGTCAATCCTCAAGTAGGTAGCTGATTAAAGTTCAATGTGGTCAGAGCTGTGGGCGTCCGGCTCCCAGTGCGATGACTTGATCCGCCTCGACTGTTGCACCCGATATCCCGAGCCCTCCTATGACCTTGCCCTGGCGGTCGTGCAGAACAATGCCGCCACCGAAGCTGATCAGCCCGCCGTTGGTGCCTTCCAGGGAGTAAATATCACCTCCCGGCTGAGCCCGAACACCGAGTTCGGCGCTATCAGTACGGAACAACGCAGCGGTGCGGGCCTTCTTGGTTGCGACTTCTATGGCACCGGGCAGGGCGTCGTCCATTCGCAGAAAGGCTCGCAAGAGTCCGGCGTCATCAACCACGCTGATACAGACTGCAAAGCCTTGCTCGTTTGCCAGCGACACCGCGCGACTGACAATTTCCTGAGACAGTTGATCCAGCATGTATAGCTCCTTGAACTGAGAGGGTAGGAGTCCTGATCATCCGGGGGCTTCTTGCTGTCGTGAAGGTGTAAGGAGCGTTTGGTGGCGAAAGTTTGCTGATGTCGAATATTTCCTTGAATCCAAAGGGGAGGTGGGGTGCTGCATCGTTTAGTTTTTTTGAATGTTCACTGGTGATTTTATATAGGTTTACCATTAACTCCCCGCAAGAGGCGGGCTTCCTCTGCGGCAACTCTTTCTAAGCGAAGTCTTTATCTGATAAAGCAAACTCTGCTTGGTCATGTCCGAGCAGATTGCAAAGTACTTCAACGATGATTTGATGATCCTGACGGTCAGGCAGACCCGAAACAGTCACGCTGCCGATAACCCCAGCTCCTTGAACAATGATTGGAAAGCCCCCACCACAGCTGGCGAAATCAGTAGGGGAAATATGGTGGCGCTGCAGAATGTCTTGCTCCTCAATAGCGAGCTGGTGGGCGACTCGATAAGAGCTGCGGAGGAAGCGCTGCACGGTGTTCGTTTTTCGCCGTACCCAGTCGTGATTATCCGAAGTCACCCCGGGCCTGGCCGCAAAAAATAATGCACGGTCGAATCGTCTTACGTCGATCACAATTGGCAATTCCTCATTTACTGCCCGTTCGTGCAGCAGCGAGCCTAGCTGCCACGCAGTGTTTTCATCGAAACGACTGAACTGGAGCGCTTCTTCCTGCCGAACCAATAATGCGAGTTCTTCCTTCAAATTCATTGCAGTACCTCCATCAGTACAAGGGCCCCCAATGGGTTGGATCGCCTTTGGTTTCATCGGATGTAACTCCCTCCATTAACGTCCAATGTCGCGCCATTCAGCGAAGCCCGCGATTTACGCAAGACAAATGCTACGAGCTAAGCGACTTCTTCAGGTTCTGCCATTTCATCGATTGGAAAATTAGCGACAGCTGCCGGCTTACCATGAGAGGCGAAGACGCTCTTTGGCGGAGGGCTTCGCAGGACATGCCGATAGCCATTGACACTCAAAGGCTATCTTGCGCTTTTTCAGGACATTAATGCTTGTGATTTGAGGTCAGTAACAGCCTTCAAGTCTACAAGTGATATGTGTTCCGCCACTCTTAGAGCCTGAGCTGCAATCGTTAGCGAGGGGTTCACTGCGGCAGAGGTCGGCATGAAGCTGGCATCGACGACAAACAGGTTCTGGTGGTCGTATGAGCGGCAGTAGATGTCCAGCGGTGCGCTGGCAGAATCATTGCCCATTCGGATGGTTCCGCACTGGTGCGAAGGAGTGCGTTTGTCAAACGGACGCGTGAGTACGATAGGAAATCCGGCTTCTTTGAGGACTTTTTTGAACGTGTTGACGAGCGTTAGGTGGGCATTCCAGTTGGTACGCTCCCAGGTAAGAACAGTGCGGTCGCCTTCAACAGTCACCCGGTTGGTGGGTGAGGGGAGATCCTCACTCATTGCGTAAAAGTCCACGCAGTGACGGCTAAATTTATTCAGTATCCATTCCGGGACAAGCGGCATGCTTCCTTTCAGAATCGCACCGGAAATCCTGCCTAAGAGCTGAATGTTCCCCAGGGGATATCCACCATTGCCGTCGGAAAGGTAGAAATCGTCAATGCCAAATGATTTCTGATAGACCGAGCTGTTCACGAAGCTCGGGCTAAAACCAATCACAGCTGAAGCATTATGATTCATAAAATTTCGGCCGACTTGGTCAGAGCTATTTGCAAGACCTGCAGGGTGATTGCCATCCGCTGACCTTAGGAGCAAAGAAGCCGACTGAACTGCTCCGGCGCTAAGGATGACCAGTTTGGCTTTCATCTGATGAACAGCGCCATCCTTTCGATATTCGACGGCAGTGATTGGGCCATTTTTTGTAGATGCCTTCAGTGCAACGACAGCTGCACCCGTTATAAGGCTGACGTTCTCGTACCCGAGCGCAGTACTGAGTGCAGCAGTTTCAGCATCCATTCTCCCCTCGTTGCAATGAGGGTGGGCGTCCCATGGGGTGGCCCGATTTGCTATCCAGCGATCAATGTCTACGCCGAGGGGCAACGAATAGGGGTGAAGACCATTGGCTGTCAGTCGGTGCCGAACTTCAGAGATTGATGGCTCATCAGGTACGGGAGGGTAATCATATGGGCGCGAGTGGAACGGCTCAGTTGGATTCTGGTGAAGCGCTCCCCGAACTTTGTAGAGTGATTCTGCGCGGCTATACCAGGGCTCCAACTCCTCATAACTGAACGGCCACGCCGGAGATACCCCCTCCTGATGTTCCATTTCCTCAAAGTCTTCTTTTCGGTACCTGGCTAACACGGCGCCGTAGAACTTCGAGTTGCCCCCAACGTTGTAGTAGTTGCCAGGACTGAATGCTTTGCCGTTCTCCTCGTACCAAACCTCTTTTGGACGGAAGAATTGCTCCTGGAAAATAGCTTGTTGGTCTATTTGCTCAGGACAGCCAATCAAGTGTTCGCCAGCCTCCAGAATTGTGATGCGGGCACCTGAGGGGGCAAGCCCGGCGGCTACTGTCGCCCCTCCAATGCCAGATCCGATGATGATGATATCAGGGCACTCTTTCATGCTGCCTCCGACGGTTCAGCCGTGAGCTACTGGAGTAGCTCGGCCAGATTGTGCGGCCTGAACGACCGCTATGCCGGTGGCCAATGACCAAATGCCGTCGTTCCCTGTCGCTGCAGGTTGCGCGCACCCGGCCACAGCCTCACTGAATTGGCGGAACCCGGACTCATAAAGATTGACGTGCTCCAGAATCAGCTTGCGTGTGCCTTGGGCGTTAATCAGCGAGACTTCACCCACTGGTTGTTGAGTCATCACATTACGAGCTACCAAGGTTCCCTCGGTGCCAATAATTTCCAACCCGGTGTCTGCGTGCTTAGCGGTGAATGAGTCATGAAACTGAGCGATCAAGCCTGACTTGAAGCGCATGACACCCATGACAGAGTCGGCTAATCCTGTTTTGCTCAGGACGCCCGTTTGAGTGAAGGCTGTGACCTCTACAGGATCATCATTCAGGATGTAGCGTAAGGTGTCCGCATCATGAACAGTGATGTCCAGGATGACCCCACCACCCTCGGCTCCTTCAGCAATCCGCCAGCCTTGCAAGTGAGGTGGAAGAGATACTGCGTGAAACACTCGTGCTGCCAGCGGTTTACCGATCAGTCCACTTTGGACGGCTTGCCGCATTGCGGTATGACTAGCTGCATTGCGCAGGTGGTGATTGGTAGCAAATACCAATCCAGCGTCTTCCGCCGCTTTAACCATCTCATGTGCGTCTTCAAGGCTTAGCGCCAAAGGTTTCTCGCACATCACGTGCTTGCCTGCGCGTATTGCGAGCAACGCTTGCTCTTTATGGAGATGATTTTTTGTGGAGATATATACCGAGTCCACATCGGGATTCTCCAGCAGTGCATTGATGTCACTGCTGTATTGGACGATTTCGTTGCTTTGTGCAAATTCCTTCGCTCGCTGATCGTCAGCGCTAACGACTGCAATCACATCATCTCCGACTGCGCGGATAGCCGAAATTACCCATTCTTTGGCGATGGTGCTTGCACCGATTAGTCCCCATTTCATCGTTTATTCCTCTTGTAGTTGTTAAATGTGATCTTGAGAGATTCAGCGCACAGCTCGACGGGCGTAACAGCCGTACAAGGCAATGGCGGTGTAGCAGATTGCAGGAACAACCAGTGAGAAGGAGAGACTGGTCATGTCGGCAGTCAATCCTGTCAGCGGCGGTACGATGGCACCTCCAACAATGGCGCAGCAGATCAGTCCTGAACCTTCAGCGGCGCGTGAGCCCAGGCCCTCGGATGCAAGAGCGAAAATCGTGGGAAACATGACTGAGTTGAAAAGACCGATGGCAAGGATTGCCCAACCTGCGGTAGAGCCATTGGTGTTAGCGGCGACAGTGATCAGGGCAATTACCACTGCTGCGGCGGCTGCGAGGATCTTGCCAGGGGCAAAGTGACGGAGGAGCGCGGCACCAATAAAGCGACCAACCATGGCGCCGCCCCAGTAATAAGTAACGTGTTTACCTGCTAGCTCTGCGTCGAAACCGAAGGTCGATTCTTGCATCAGGAAGTTCGTTAGCAGACTTCCGATTGCAACTTCCGCGCCTACATAAAAGAAAAGGCAGGCAGCTCCGAATGCGAAACGAGGTTGCTTGAGAAGGTTCAAGGCTGCAATCGGATTGGAGCGTTGAGGGCTTGTGCTCGCCGGAATCTGCTTGCGTTGATGCCAGACAATCATCGCGACGATGAAGAGGGCAATGGCAATGCCAGCGTAAGTGCTGCTGATTACTTCTGCTTCTTTGGCCAAGAACTCAGAGAGCGCCGCTGGAGATAATGCGGAAGCGTCCACTTCGTTGAGAGTACCCAGGATCAAAATGGCGCCCAAATACGGAGCGACTGTGGTACCCAGCGAGTTGAATGCGTGAGCAAACGTGACTCTACTGTGCGCAGTCTTCGCGGGCCCGAGCAGGCTAATAAGCGGGTTGGAGACAACCTGTACCACAGTCACTCCAATTGCCAGAATAAACAACGCACCTAGAAAGGCGCCGAAGATGCCAGCCTGGGTCGCAGGGATAAATAGCAAGCAACCTGCTGCCATCGTGAGCAACCCAACAAAGGCAGCTCGCATGTAACCAATCTTGGCTATAAGCAGTCCTGCAGGGATTGATGCAATAAAGTAGGCGAGAAAGAAGGACGACTGTACGAGCATCGCCTCGGCGTAACTCAGGCTAAAAAGACTTTTAAGTTTTGGAATCAATACATCATTTAAGCTGGTGATGCTGCCGAATATGAAAAAGAGAGTAAAAACGAAAAAGCTCAGTCTTTGTACGTTGCTATTGGCAAACGTTCCGGACTCTTTTTTTGCTACATATACGCCTTGCATAATATCCACTCCCTATATTTTCTTGTAGTAGGAAAGGAAATTTCGGTTGTGCGTAGTCAGGAACTCTGATCGTTCAGAGGCCCTAAAGCACTTCCCATGAAAAATTTATTTTGAAACGATCAGACGCAGATTCTGATTACGTAGGAGCTAACAAATTGTCTGGTTGGTGGGACAGATTGAGCTCTTTGTATCGCGGCGGATTAACCATTTGAATACCTATTGGTAGTTATTATTTTTACAAACTGGTGAGGTTCAGGATGCCTCGATTCCGATGAAAAGGGGAGTGTCGTAACGGGCGTTGAGTGATACGATTATGGCGTCTGTACCGATCGAATGGATGGGATAGGATTGTCATGAAGCCGAGTTTTGAGAAGGTTCCCAGTGAGGCCAACGCTTCATGGACGATGCTGAACAGGCGTTTGTCTGACGAGATTCCATTCGAGTGGCATCATCATCCCGAGTACGAGTTGACCCTTACCCTCAACAGCCGAGGACATCGCTACATCGGTAGTGATGTGCAGCTATACGACGATTGTGATCTGACGCTTGTTGGCCCAAATGTGCCACACAGCTGGTGTTCCCGCGAACTGATCGATACCGGGAAGCCCCATGTTGCATTGGTTATCTGGTTTTCGGAGGCGTGGGCAACGTCACTGGTCACCCTATTTCCGGAGATGGGGCAGATTCGCACCCTGCTTTCGGCTGCCCAGTGCGCGGTGTCATTCAGTAGTGAAATAGCTCGTGAGCTACGTCCTAAAATTGAAGACATGGTTCACCGGGACGAACCGCAACGTCTGGTTTCTCTGCTGCACATCCTGATTAAACTGACCCAGGACACTGCAGCTCAACGCATCATTCCACCAGAACCCGCGTTCGTGCCTGAAATTATTTACGAGGACGCACGTATTCACCGCGTTCTAGATCATATACACGCGAATTATGCCTCTGCTTTGATGATCCCAGATCTTGCTGAGATGGCTTGCGTTAGTGTTTCTGCCTTTCATCGGATGTTCAAACGACACACGCGCAGTACGGCTTTTGACTATATTGCCAAGTTGAGAATCGGCCGTGCCTGCGCGTTGTTGATGGAAAGTGGAACTGTAGTTTCCTTGATCTCCGAGGAAGTTGGATATCCCTCGGTCGCTTTTTTCAATCGACAGTTCAAGGCTCTAAAGGGTATGACACCGACTGAGTTTCGGCGTCAGCACGGCCATCATTTCAAGTGAAATCCGCAACTTGACGTAAACAAGCGCGAGGGGTTCATAAGAAGATGTGCCACATCTATAACTGGCATGGATGCGCGTCTAGCTGCTTCTATGCCTTGGGGGCTGTCTTCGAATACCAGGCATCTTTCAGGGGCTATTCCAAGATATTTAGCCGCGGCAAGAAATAGATCAGGCTCAGGTTTAGGAGCGCCTACATCGTCGATAGTGATGAGTTTATCGAAGTGTTTCGTGAGGCTGAGCGCATCTAGAGAGCTGGTAACAATTTCACGTGATCCACCCGAAGCCACGGCCATAGGCAGCTTGCCAGCGAATCGTCTGACAATCTCGGTTACTACTGCTATCTCCTGGAGGTTGGCTGTCAGGTGATCCAGATAGCATCGCCTCATGGTTCCGACAACATTTTCGCGATCGAGAACGACATGATGTTCATGTTCGAATTGATCCATCAGGACGTGTTCAGAAAGACCATTACGGGCTTCGTACCAGTCCACATCCGTTGTAGCTCCGGACAGCGCGAACCCGGCAGACCAGGCAACCGAATAAACGGGACAACTGTTTACCAATGTTCCGTCACAATCAAAAATCAGGGCGTCGGCCCCGGCCAGCATTTCTTCCAAGGCCGTCATCGAGATAATTTCCGTTCGCATTGCAGCATCAACTCAGCGTTTAGGGAGATTGGCTCCGCACGTGTCTCGTACGATCAGCGTTGGCTTGAGTAAAAATCTCATAGGAGGCGCATCGGGGTTCTTCAATCTAGCTAAAAGCATTTCACTCGCCACCTCGCCGAGGTGTTCTGGCTCCAGCGCCAGTGTCGTGAGGGGAGGGCTGCAATAGGCTGATGCGGCTACACCATCACTACCGATAATCGCGATGTCCCTACCTGCACGAAGCCCCCGATTGTTCAGTTCGCTCAGCGCGCCTGTGGCGATGAGATCGTTGTAACAAATCACTCCAGTTGGACGGTGCTGCTGATCCAGCAAGCGACTCATTCCATCTTTACCCCCAGCCAAACTGATCGGTGTCTCGATCATCCAGTCAGTGTTAGGGGTAATCCCATTACTCTCCAAGCAATCGCTGTACCCCTTCAACCTTTCCATGCTCACCGAATAGGTACTGTTTCGTCCGATGAAGGCGATATCTTTGTGCCCGAGGTCGATCAGGTGCTTTGTCGCAATCTGTATGCCAAGGTAGTTATCGCAACCTACAAAGTCAGTGTCGTCACCACCCAGCGCACGCATGACGGTCACAAAAGGCAAGCCCCATTGCCTAAGTGAGGTCACCAGTTCGATAGGTGTCTCAAACGTTGGGCAAATGATCAATCCGGCAGCCTTGTGTTCACGCATTGATGCAAGAACTTGGCGTTGAACATTCTGATCTTCGGCTGTGTGCGCGAGGAGGGTGATGTAGTTCGATTCCAGCATTTTGCGCTCAGCGCCGATCAGCAACTCAACGAAGAATGAGTTGCTCAGGTCGTTGACAACCATACCGATAACGTTGCTGACACCCTGTCGAAGGTTCGCGGCACTGCGATTGTAGACGTACCCCAATTGTTCGGCGGCAGCGCGCACTTTTTCTGCGGTCGCCGGACGTATCAGGGGGCTGTTATTCAGCACAAGCGACACCGTGGATTTGGATACCCCGCTAACCCTGGCGATGTCGTTGATGGTGGCCTTCTCTTCGGGCAAATGATGATCGGTCAACGTAAAAATCTCGGTTGGAGGCGGATATCGACCGAAGCCGGAACGTTCCAAATTACCTTTTTTTGCGGTCGGTCTGCTAGCCAGAACATCCTGAACCTGTCGTTACGAGAAAGCAGCTCCTTCGCTTCTTTGCTCTGAACGACAAATGGTGTTGACAGGGCTCTATACTCAATTTACATTTTTGGAACGTTCCAATAATACATTGGAACGATTTAATAACAAAAATTGGTGACTCCTGATGAACGTGTTTTCTCCGCTCCCAGTGCTCTGCTCGCGTTTACGTACTCGTATCGGTTTCTTCTTTTCCTCTTTTTCCTGTTCCCAGTCCCAATCCGAAACGATCGCATTCCGTCAAGAAAGCGCGGATGCCTTCGCTGGTGCCTTGGGGTTGGCCGTAAGCGCAAACCTCGCTGGTTTTAGTCCTAGACACTGAGACGACAGTCGCTTCATCAGCGCTGCCATTACGATTTCAATATGGCGAAAATATTTATGAAAAAGCTCATTACTGCTGAGCAGGCTGCGAGCCTGATCCACGACGGAGATACCGTCACCGTCAGCTCATCCAGTGGCCTTGCATGCCCCGACGCAGTGTTAGCTGCTGTAGGGGAGCGTTATCGCAATTCTGCACACCCTGCAGGTCTGACAATGCTGCACCCCATTGCCGCTGGTGATATGTACGGCATCAAAGGCATTGAGCATCTGGCACAACCAGGTCTGATCAGCAAAGTGATGGCTGGCTCATATCCAAGTGGCCCTTCTTCGATGCCGATGCCAGAGATCTGGCGGATGATCACTGATAACGAGATCGCAGCGTACAACGTGCCAAGCGGCATCTTGTTTGATCTGCACAAGGACGCAGCGGCCAAGCGTCCTGGTGTGTTGACCAAAGTGGGGCTGGATACCTTCGCTGACCCAGCTCGCCAGGGCTGTGCGATGAATGCTTTGGCTGCCGAGATGCCTATCGTTGAGAAGGTGTTGTTTGCGGGCGAGCAGTGGTTATTTTTCCCAACCGTCATTCCAAAGGTCGCGATCATTCGTGCGACCACCGCTGACGAGCGCGGCAACCTTTCTTACGAACACGAAGGCGGTTTACTCGGTGCTCTTGATCAGGCCTTGGCCGTTCGCAATAACGGCGGCATCGTCATCGCTCAGGTGAAACGAGTCGTGCGTGCCGGTTCGTTGAAGCCTCACGATGTACATGTTCCCTGCAACCTGGTTGACCATATCGTCGTGGCGCCGGGTCAAATGCAGACCACTCAAGTTGTTTACGACCCTGCCATCAGCGGTGAAATCCAACAGCCGGAATCAGCATTTGAGTTTGCGCCCTGGGGCGCCGAAAAGGTCATCGCTCGTCGCGCCGCCATGCAAGTTGAGAAGGGTATGGCTGTGAATTTGGGTTTTGGCATCTCGGCAAACGTGCCTAGGATCCTGTTGGAAGAGGGTTACCACGGCGCCGCTACCTGGGTCATTGAGCAAGGCGCCGTCGGCGGAATGCCGCTGCTGGGCTTCGCATTCGGTTGTGCAGCAAACGCGGACGCAATCATGCCGTCTTCAGCTCAATTCACCTATTTTCAAGGCGGTGGCTTCGATCTGACCTTGCTGTCTTTCCTGCAGATCGACCGGTTCGGCAACGTCAACGTTTCGAAGCTGCCAGGAAAGCCTTACCTCACTGCTGGCTGCGGCGGCTTTGTCGACATCACTACCCACGCCAAGCGCATTGTGTTCTCCGGCTTCTTCACTGCCGGCGCCAAACTGTCTGTGGATGACGGGCGTCTGAATATCTTGCAAGACGGTAAATCCCGCAAGTTGGTCGAGGACGTGGATCACGTGACCTTCAGTGGTCGCATGGCATTGGAACGTGGGCAGGACGTCACCTATGTCACTGAGCGTTGCGTGATGAAACTGACCACCAATGGCCTAATGGTGACTGAAATCGCACCTGGCCTGGACTTGGAAAAAGATGTTCTCGCCCAAGCAGAGTTCCCGCTGCTTGTAGCAGACGAAGTACGAGTTATGAGCCCTCGACTTTTTACTGATGCGCTGATGGGGCTGCAAATGAAGGAGCACCAAGCATGAGCTCAGTAGAAGGTTTTGTATCACTAGAAATTCAAAAAACGGTTGCAGTCGTTCGACTTGAGCGCCCAGGCAAGCTCCATGCGCTAACTCCAGAAATGATTGCCCAGTTAGGTCAGATTGCGCTTGATTTGGATAAACGCACAGATCTACGGGCAGTGGTACTGAGCGCCACCGGTGACCGTGCCTTCTGCGTGGGCGCCGATATTCAAGTGTGGTCAGGTCTGCAGCCTCTGGATATGTGGCGACAGTGGGTGCGAGACGGGCATCGTGTATTCGATGCTTGGGCAAATCTGCGCCTGCCTGTCATTGCAGCGATCAACGGTCACGCATTTGGTGGTGGGCTTGAGTTGCTGGCAACCGCCGATATTCGTGTGTCTGCACCGAACGCCACCTTTGCATTGCCTGAGGCGGGTATCGCGACTTGCCCAGGCTGGTCGGGAACACAGCGCTTGGTCAAGTTGATTGGCCCCAGTCAGGTGAAGCTGATGGCTTTAACGGGGCGACGTATCGATGCAGCTGAAGCTCAGCGCGTTGGATTGGTTCAAGACATCACCGAGCCTGGAAATGTTGTGGCCCATGCCCTGGAGCTGGCACATCAAATCAGTAAGCAGGCGCCGATCTCGGTGCAACTCACGAAACAACTCATCGACGCGGGCACTGGCACCAATGTAGCTGCCGTGCTTGAGGGGATGGCTGGAGCACTGGCCGCCACCACCAACGACGCACAAGAAGGCTTAGTCAGCTTCAACGAACGTCGACCAGCCGATTACCAAGGAGTTTGAAATGAAGTTTTTGACCGTAGATAACAGCGCCGAGATTATTGGGGCCCCGTACAAAGGCCGCATGCTGATCAATGGCGAACTGTGTGATGCGCAGAGTGGCGATCAGGCGGAACGCCGTAGCCCGGCTCATGACGTAGTGGTTGGCATCTACCCTAACGCTGCACGTGCTGATGCCGAACGGGCCATTGATGCTGCCCGAGCAGCCTTTGATGAAGGCACCTGGCCAAACATGTCTGCACGTGAGCGGGCCGATGTGTTGCTCAAAGTGGCCGACGGTATTTCTGCCCGAGTGGAAGAGATGGCACTCATCGAATGTCTGGAAACCGGCAAACCGTTGACCCAGGCTCGTGGCGAAGTCAGTGGCTGCGTTGACCTGTGGAAATATGCGGCGTCTCTTGCACGCAACCTTCACGGTGAGAGCTACAACACCTTGGGCGAGTCGCACCTGGGGGTTGTGTTGCGTCAACCGGTCGGCGTGGTATCGATGATCACCCCGTGGAATTTTCCGATCTGGATTCTGAGTCAGAAACTGCCCTTCGCTTTGGCTGCGGGTTGCACCGCTGTGATCAAACCAAGTGAACTCACGAATGGCACTACCCTGATGCTGGGCGAAATCCTCCTTGAAGCGGGCTTGCCAAAAGGCGTCGTAAACATCGTGACTGGCCTTGGCCCTGCCGTGGGTCAGCCGTTGGTCGGCCACCCGAAAGTCGACATGGTCTCGTTCACTGGCTCCACGCGAGTAGGGCGCCTGGTTGCAGCCGAAGCCGGCGCCGCACTGAAAAAAGTTTCCCTGGAACTGGGCGGCAAAAACCCGCAGATCATTTTCCCAGATTGTGATTGGGACGCTGCCGTGGATGCCGTTGTATTTGGCGTCTATTTCAACGCTGGCGAATGCTGCAATAGCGGCAGTCGCATCCTGGTGCACAAAGATATCGCTGAACGCTTTACCCAAGCCGTAATCGAGCGTACCCGCCAGGTTCCGGTGGGTGACCCGCTGCATCCAGACGTGAAGGTCGGCGCAATCATTAGCGAAATGCAAATGGGCGGTATCCAAGCTGCCATTGATGAGGCCAGAGAGGCCGGTGCGACCATCAGCTTGGGTGGCGAACGTCACGGCACGGAACGTGGGCTCTACATTCAACCGACCATCGTCACCGGTGTCACCCCTGACATGACCATTGCCCGGGAAGAGGTCTTTGGCCCTGT
This sequence comes from Pseudomonas sp. GL_091, assembly GCF_057837725.1. Classification (NCBI taxonomy): domain Bacteria; kingdom Pseudomonadati; phylum Pseudomonadota; class Gammaproteobacteria; order Pseudomonadales; family Pseudomonadaceae; genus Pseudomonas; species Pseudomonas sp. GL_091. Next base: position 3,026,438 of record NZ_CM174451.1, read on the forward strand.
TCTGTCGGTATTGACTTTCGAATCGGCAGACGAAGCTATCGCGCTGGCCAACGACACCTGCTACGGCCTCTCGGCTGCAGTGTGGAGCAAAGACATCGATGTCTGCCTGAAGGCTGCTCGGAAAATTGACGCTGGCACCGTATGGGTAAACACCTTCCTCGATGGTTTCGCTGAATTACCTTTCGGTGGCTTCCGTGACTCCGGATTGGGTCGGGAACTGGGCCGTCACGCAGTCGAAGACTACACCGAGCAGAAAACTGTCCAATTGCACATTGGCGAGCGTACGAACTGGTGGTTGCCGAAGTAATTTTCGCGCTCATTTGTATAAAAATTGGAACGTTCCAAATGTTGAGAATGAAGCCATGACAAATAACAACAAAATTACAAAACGCCCAGTAGCATTGGTCACCGGAGGACGTCGCGGTATTGGTGCCGCAATCGTCCTGCGGTTGGCTCGTGACGGTTTTGACGTTGCCTTTACCTGTCGTAATGAAGATGAAGTTGCACAGCAGTTGTGTGCGGAGATTGAAACCTTAGGCGGACGTGGCCTGGCGGTTGCGAGCGAGCTACAAAGTCTTGAGGCACATGCTCAGTTGCTTGAGCGCGTGCAGGTATGGGGCGGTGTAGTTGACTGCCTGGTGAACAATGCTGGGATTGGTTCACCGGTTCGCGGCGATCTGCTGGACATGAAACCGGTAGCCTTTGACCAGGTACTGGAAACCAACTTGCGGGGGACATTTTTCCTGACGCAACAGGTCGCAAAACAGATGATCCAGGCGTCTTCTGAGCAGCCGCGCAGCATCATCAACGTTTCCAGTGTCAGCGTGGAAATGGCGTCACCTGAGCGTGGCGAATACTGTATGTCGAAAGCGGGTCTCGGCATGGCGACAAAGCTTTTCGCTTTACGCCTGGCACCAGAAAACATTGGTGTGTTTGAAGTCCGTCCTGGGGTCATTCGTACCGACATGACAGCCGGCGTCGCCGACAAGTACGAGCAGCGCTTCAAGGACGGTTTGGTACCAATGGGCCGTTGGGGTGAAACCAGTGATATTGCTTCGATAGTCAGCTCTTTGGCTTCCGGGCAGTTCGGTTTCGCGACTGGCTCTGTCATTCATGCCGATGGCGGGCTCGCCATCCCACGCCTGTGAGTGCTGTCATGAGATACGACTTCATCATCGTTGGTGGTGGCTCGGCGGGGTGTGTGCTCGCCAATCGACTCAGCGCAAATCCAAGCAACAAGGTGCTGCTCCTAGAGGCCGGTGGCGGCGATAGCCACCCTCTCTTCAGCATGCCGGCAGGCTTTGCGAAGATGACCAAGGGCAGAGGCTCCTGGGGCTGGTCGACCGTGCCGCAGAAGCACCTGAAGAACCGCGTATTGCGATACACCCAAGCCAAGGTTATCGGTGGCGGGTCTTCTATCAATGCGCAGATCTACACACGGGGTGCGGCGGCGGACTACGACGAGTGGGCGAGCGAATGCGGCGCTGAAGGCTGGGCGTACAAGGACGTTTTGCCTTACTTCAAACGTGCTGAAAATAACCAGCGCTATGCCAATCAGTATCACGGGTATCAAGGGCCATTGGGGGTCTCAAACCCAATCAGCCCTCTGCCGATCTGTGAAGCTTTTTTCCAGGCCGGACAAGAGATGGGGATTCCTTACAACCCGGACTTTAACGGGGCTGCTCAGGATGGGTTGGGCTACTACCAACTCACCCAGTTGAATGCCAAGCGCTCATCTACGTCGGCAGCGTATCTGCGTCCAGCGATGGGGCGATCCAACCTGACAGTCATGCTGGGCGCATTTACTCGGCGCGTGATTATCAAGGACAAGCGTGCCATTGGCGTCGAAGTGGTGCCCAAAGGCGCGAGCGAATCGACGCCTTACTATGCAGACCGCGAAGTCATCGTCAGCAGCGGTGCAATCGGCTCTCCCAAGCTGCTGATGCAATCAGGTATTGGCCCGGCAGACCATTTGAGCGAAGTCGGCATTACGCTTGAACACGCACTCCCAGGTGTCGGCTCCAATCTGCAGGATCACCTCGATCTTTTTGCTATCGCGGAATGCACCGGTAATCACACCTACGACCCCTATGGCAAACCACACATGGCGGCATGGGCGGGGCTCCAATACCTGTTGCTGAAGAAGGGGCCGGTAGCGTCCAGTCTGTTCGAGACCGGTGGCTTCTGGTACGCCGACTCGCAAGCGCGGTCGCCGGATATCCAGTTCCATCTCGGGCTTGGTTCCGGCATTGAGGCTGGCGTCGCTCAGATGAAAAACCCAGGCGTAACGTTGAACTCGGCCTACCTGCGGCCTCGCTCTCGCGGTACGGTGCGTTTGGCGAGTGCCAACCCATCCGATGCACCGCTGATCGACCCTAACTACTTCTCCGATCCTTATGACCGTGAGATGTCCATTAAAGGGTTGCGTCTGGCACGTCAGATTCTTGCGCAGCCGGCGCTCCAGCGCTTTGTGCTGGCAGAGCGCTTGCCAGGCCTGGATGTGTTCAGTGACGAGCAGCTTTTTGAATACGCCTGTGCCAACGCCAAGACCGACCACCACCCAGCCGGTACTTGCCGCATGGGTAACGGTGAAGACGCCGTAGTTTCCACCGAGCTGAAGGTGCATGGCATCGACAGGTTGCGCGTGGTTGATGCGTCGATCATGCCTCGTCTCAACAGCAGCAACACCAATGCTCCGACCATCATGATCGCCGAGAAAGCGGCAGATCTCATTCTTGGCAAAGCCCCCCAATCAGAGGAAAAGTCTCATGAAAATTCTGCTGCCTACGCTTGATGGCCGTGTTGAACGCTACTCGCTGCAAAATGCGGATGCACCTTACGCAACCTTTCAAAAGCGCCCTTTGAGCCGCATTGCTTACGCCGCTGCGCATGTTGTGGTTGATCCTGCCCGTCCAGCCAATCCATGGGACGAAACAGTCGCCATTGACTGGGACAAAACTATGGGCTTTCGAGAGTACCTGTGGAGCCTTGGCTTCAAGGTTGCTGAGGCTATGGACACTGCCCAGCGCGGCATGGGCTTGGGCTGGAAGGATTCTGCCGAGCTGATTCGTCGTAGCGTGACTCACGCCCGGCAAATCGAAGGCGCTGAATTGAGCTGTGGTGTGGGCACAGATCAGTTGGTCGTTACGCCGTCGACAACCATGGATGACGTTCTGGGCGCTTATCGGGAGCAGTTTGAGGTCGTCGATAGTGTCGGCGGCAGCGCCATCCTGATGGCCAGCCGCGCACTCTGTGCAGTAGCCAAGAGTGGGGAGGACTATGAAAAGGTCTATTCAATCCTGCTGGGCGAGGCACGCCAAAAGGTTGTCCTTCATTGGCTGGGCGAGATGTTTGACGCCAACCTGCGCGGTTATTGGGGCAGTACCGATGTACCCACTGCCATGAACACCGTGCTGTCGATCATTGAATCCAACGTCGACAAAGTCGACGGCATTAAGATCTCGCTGCTGGAAGCCGAGTGGGAAGTTGAATTGCGCCGTCGTCTGCCTGAAGGCGTGAAGTTGTATACCGGCGATGACTTCAACTTTGGTGAATTGATTGCTGGCGATGCGACTCACCATTCCCACGCGCTTCTGGGGATTTTCGACCCTATCGCTCCAGTGGCTGCCCATGCCTTGGCAGCTCTGACCGATGGCGACGTGGCCCGCTATCAAGCGCTGATGAACCCGACCGTAGCGCTATCACGCGAGATCTTCAAAGCGCCGACGCGCTATTACAAGGCTGGCGTTGTATTGCTGGCTTGGCTCAATGGTCACCAGGATCACTTCAGCATGTTGGGTGGCATGCAGTCTGCACGCTCCCTATCGCACTACAGCGAGGTCTTCCGCCTTGCGGATCAAGCAGGCGTGCTGATTCAGCCTGAGCTTGCTGTGGAGCGCATGAAGGGACTGGCATCTGTCTGTGGTGGGATAACTGGATAGAGATAGCGGCTTTATTTGATGGTGAGGCTCACCTGTGTGGGTCTCGCTGTGCACCACAACAATAATAAGAGGTTCACCATGAGCACCATGGCTAGCAGTGTTCCAACAACATCCACTGCGGTGGTTAAGAAGAAAGACCTTCATCGGGTCATTATGGCGAGCGTCGCAGGTAGCGCGATGGAGTGGTATGACTTCTCCATCTACGGGACGGCGTCCGCACTGGTTTTTTCGGAGTTGTTTTTTCCAGGAATGGATAAGGCATCTGCACTTTTGGCGATCTTCGCGACTTACGCTGTTGGGTTCGTCGCAAGGCCCTTTGGTGGCCTGTTCTTCGGTAGGGTTGGCGACCGCAAAGGTCGCAAGTTTGTGCTGGTATCCACTGTCCTGTTGATGGGTATTTCGACACTGCTCATCGGCTTGCTGCCGACCTATGCGGACATAGGTGTCTGGGCGACTGGTCTCCTGGTGCTATTACGACTGCTTCAAGGATTTGGTTCTGGAGCTGAGCAAGCGGGCGCCTCGTTGATCGTTGCGGAGTTCGCACCCAAAGAAACACGAGGTTTTTATGCCTCTCTTCCATTTGCCGGGATCATCATCGGGATCCTTATGGCGGCGGGAATGTTCTGGGCCGTTCAGCAACTGCCCCAGGAAGATTTCATGTCCTGGGGCTGGCGCATTCCTTTTCTATTCAGCGTGGTCGTGATCGCAGTCGGCATCGTGATCAGGCTTCAGGTGAAGGAAAGTCCTGTGTTTGAGGAAATCAAACGCAAGAAGCTCGCAAGCAAACAGCCGGTCAAAGACCTCCTGCGCTACTCCCGTAAGAATCTGGTTGTAGCGTGCTGCCTGCGAATTGGAGAAAACGGCACCTCTTACTTGTACCAGGTGTTCGCCCTCAGCTACCTCGCAAAAGTACTAATGGTCGATAAGTCTGTCGGCACGATTGGGCTGATTACAGCCGCAGCATTGTCAGTGTTTACCATTCCGTTCATTGGTTATTTGTCCGACCGTCTGGGCCGTCGGATCATGTATCGCGTCACTTCTCTGATCGCCGCGCTCTGGGCATTTCCAGCGTTCTGGCTGTTCAACTCCATGGACTCAACGTTGATTGTGTTGAGCATGGTTGTAGCCATCAGTCTGGGCGCCTTCGGCATGTATTCCGTGCAGGCCGCTTATTTTCCAGAACTGTTTGATGCCCGATATCGCTATACCGGTATCGCTGTCAGCAAGGAGTTTGCAGCACTAGCATCTGGCGGTATTGCGCCCTTCGTTGCGGCGGCACTCCTGAGTTGGTCTGGTAACCATTATTGGCCCGTAGCGACCTACGTCGTGGTGCTGGCGGGTATCTCGTTTGTTGCAACGTTCTTTGCACCCGAAACACGCGGTTCAGACATAAATGTTTGATCCTTGGGTAGGCAACACCATCCAGTAACACGAGGCTCGTATGAACGTTCAACTTGAAATATCGGTGCAGGCAACTGCACCGTCGGCGACCAAAATCGTCTTCATTTTAGTGACCAGCCTGTTTTTTATGTGGGGCCTTTCACACGGTTTGTTGGATGTGCTGAACAAGCATTTCCAGGATTCTCTGCATGTCAGCAAGGCGCAGTCAGGTTTCATTCAGGCTGCTTACTTCGGCGCTTACTTCATTGTGGCGTTACCCGTCGGTGCGTTCATGAATCGATGCGGTTACAAAGCGGGGATTCTGGTTGGCCTGGCACTTTTCGCCTTGGGCGCATTGCTATTCATCCCGGCAACCCAGATGGGTACCTTTGCTGCATTCGTGGGTGCACTGTTCGTTCTGGCCTGTGGACTGGGTTGTCTGGAAACGGCGGCGAACCTATACGCTTCGGTGTTAGGTGCCCCTGAAACTGCAGAGCGACGGCTCAACTTTGCCCAATCATTCAACGGTCTTGGTGTGTTTGTAGGGCCGCTGATTGGTGGGTCGCTGTTCTTTGCCCCACCAGTTACTCTTGTTGGCTTCTCGTTCGATCCGGTGATGCTGACGTATGCCTGTCTCGGTTTCGTCGTCATTCTGATGATGGGGGTATTCGCCGTTACTCCACTGCCTGAAATACAAGTGCAACGCTCTGACTCCGATAAGGCTGGTATTACTCGCTCCCTTTGGTCGTATCGAAACTTTACCGGGGCACTGGTTGCGCAGTTTTTCTACATCGCAGCACAGGTCGGCGTTGGAGCGTTTTTCATCAACTATGCCATGGAGCACTGGAACGGTATGACGACGCAAAAAGCGTCCTACCTGCTTTCCATAGCAATGCTCAGCTTCATGGTCGGTCGATTCATCAGCACCTGGTTGATGCGCTATCTGCCCGCAGCGGCGATGTTGATCGGGTATGGATGCATCAATGCTGTCTTGTGCGCTGTTGCCGTCGCTGGCATTGAGGAATTCTCCGTCTACGCGTTGATTGGAGTGTTTTTTTTCATGTCCATCATGTACCCCAGCATTTTTGCAATGGGTGTCAAAAACCTGGGTGGGCACACCAAGAAAGCAGGGTCATTTTTGGTGATGACCCTTGTTGGTGGTGCCATTGCTCCTTACTGCATGGGAACAATCGCAGATTCATACGGCACTTCTCTGGCATTTTTTGTTCCTCTGTTGTGCTTTCTTGTTGTAGCGGCCTATGGCATCAAACAGCGAGGCCGAGCCTGAAAAATTGCAGATGATTGTCCATGCTGCAGCCCTCGTGCTGACGATTTTGGATGTGGCGTTAGCTCTCCGCGGTCACTTTTCACCGTCATTGCCTGAATCTTTTCCACGCTAATTGATTCTGGCAATGCGGTGTTTTTTCGACAGCACGTGCATCGTTGTGAGTGAGAAAGCCGTTGGTCGAGCACTAGCACTGGCTCGATCGTTCTGGAAACACAGATAAAAACGCCAGAATCGTATTGTTCAACGCTAGTAAAGAGACTGCTGTAAACCCTGTTGCAGTGTTTTCATTCGTGTATGAAAAAACAAGAATTCAGGTGTGTCATGAGCAAGTATCAAGCTTTCGAAAGTGCTGCCCTTCCCGAAAATTACAAAGACAGCATCGTCAAAATGAAAAAGGCGTTGCGCGCGCAGATAGGCGATGTGGAATCCCTTTTTGCCGAGGTCAGCGAATTCATTGCGGCCGAAATCGCATCGCTCAAAGAGCAGCAGGCTCTGACCGGCTCGGGGTGGCCTGTTCTCGAATTCGACGCCATAGCCAGAGGAAAAGTGACGCCGGCGCAATTAGCGGAAATCAAACGTCGCGGTTGCCTGGTCATTAGAAACCACTTCCCTAAAGAGCAAGTCTTGGCGTGGGACAAGAACCTATTGGAGTATCTCGATAGGAACGATTTTGACAGGATCTATCGTGGGCCTGTCGATCAGTTTTTTGGAAACCTTGACGCTTCGCGGCCTGAGATTTTTCCGATTTATTGGTCGAACTCACAGATGCAACTGCGTCAGGATGAGCGCATGGGCGCAGCGCAATCATTTCTGAATCGGCTATGGAAAATTCATTCCCATGGTCAGGACTGGTTCAACCCGGATGTCAACGCGCTTTACCCTGACCGCGTGCGCCGCCGTCCACCAGGTACCACTTCTAAAGGGCTAGGGCCACACACAGACTCCGGTGCTTTGGAGCGATGGCTGCATCCTGCCTATTTGAAGGTGTTCGACAAAATCTACAACAATGATTTCAAGTCTTACGACCCTTGGGATGCGGCGCATCGCACGGAGGTCGATGAGTATGCTTACAAAGACACAGTGAAGTGCTCAGCGTTTAGAACCTTTCAAGGATGGACTGCATTGTCCGACATGAAAGCCGATCAAGGAGTGCTGCATACATTGCCTATCCCCAAAGCTATGGCCTACATGCTTCTGCGTCCGCTGCTCAGTGACGTTCCAGAAGATGAATTGTGTGGTGTTGCCCCGGGCAAGGTACTTCCGGTTTCGCAAAAATGGCATCCGCTTTTGGTTCAAGGGATGACACCCATTCCCAACGTGCATGCAGGAGACTCAGTTTGGTGGCACTGCGATGTTATCCATAGTGTCGCCCCTGTTGAGAACCAAGAGGGCTGGGGCAACGTAATGTACGTGCCGGCTGCTCCGATGTGCCCAAAAAATATCAAATATGCAAAGGATGTATGCAGAGCTTTTGAGGCAGGCGAGTCGCCGGATGATTTTCCGCCAGAACACTACGAAACGGCATGGAAAGACCGATTCAAGTTGGAGCAGTTGAATGCCATCGGTCGTAACGGGTTAGGTATCTCCTGATAGCAAGCTGCTGTCCTTGTTGTATTGCTCAATTGCTGGATGAACTCCTCACACGGCAAGCGCGACGTTTGCCCGTTATAACAACAAAAAAAGGTACAAAGATGAACGCGATTAATCGCCTCGCCACTGTCATTTCCTTGGCCACTTTTTTTCCTCTCGTTGTGCATGCTGCTGATAGCAAGGGCACTGTCGAAGTCGTTCACTGGTGGACATCAGCGGGGGAAGCCAAATCTGTGAACGCGCTTAAACAGATTGTCGAGAAGGATGGCTTTACTTGGCAAGACAGCGCTGTGGCGGGTGGTGGAGGTGCTGCTGCCATGACGGTGCTCAAAACCCGCGCCATCTCCGGTAACCCACCTTCTGCCGCACAGATAAAAGGGCCGGATATCCAGGAGTGGGGCAAGTTGGACTTATTAATCAGCGTCGATGACGTGGCCAAGGCAAACAATTGGGACAGTCTGCTGCCTCAGACCGTTGCCGACATCATGAAATACGATGGCCTCTATGTGGCGGTACCGGTGAACATCCATCGCATCAACTGGTTGTGGATCAACCCTGAGGTGCTCAAGAAAGCTGGCATCGCTAAAGCCCCGACAACCTTGGAAGAGCTCTATGCTGCTGGCGACAAGCTTAAGGCTGCTGGCTTTGTTGCAATTGCTCACGGTGGTCAACCATGGCAAGACACCACGGTATTTGAAGATCTGGTTCTAAGCATCATGGGAGCAGACGGCTACAAGAAGGCCTTTATTGATAATGATGAAAAAGCACTTACCGGTTCGAAAATGACCGAGGTATTTGCCGCTCTTCGTAAGCTGCAGTCTTACATGGATTCTGATGGAACCGGTCAGGACTGGAACCTGGAAGCGGCAAAGGTCATCAATGGCAAGGCAGGCATGCAAATCATGGGGGACTGGGTCAAAAGCGAGTGGACGGCGGCCGGTAAGAATGCCGGTACGGATTACGAGTGTGTACCTTTCCCAGGTTCGCAAGGGAGCTATACCTACACGATTGATTCACTGGTCATGTTCAAATTGTCCAAGAAGAAGGATACGCCCGGCAACAATGCGGCGCGCGACGACTTGGCCAAGGTCGCTCTGGAACCGGAATTCCAGTACGTCTTCAATCAGAACAAAGGCTCAATACCGGTTATCAAGGGCCTGGACATGAGCAAGTTTGATAGCTGTGCTCAAGCTTCCGCCAAAGATTTCGCCGAAGCCGAAGAGGCTGGTACGTTGGAACCAAGTATGGCGTTCAACATGTCCACTTCCCAGGCAGTGCAGGGGGCAATCTTCGATGTGGTCAGCAATTTCATGAGCGACAAGAGTGCCGACCCGAGCAAAGCTGGCAAGCAGATGTATTCGGCCATCAAAGCCGCTGCTCAGTAGCGTTTAGCTCATTGCATTGGAGACCTGCCAATTACGCGGTAGCCCCTTGGATGATCTGAGGGGATTCCAGTTGCTAGAATACTGCTGCCTTAGGTTTCGCGTCCCGACCATCTTCGGTTTGAGTTGAGATTTCACAGAGGGCTCGTGGACTTCAATCGGACCAAAACTATCCCGTTCAAGACGTTCCGAAGGTGTTCAAGATTAAGCGTAAGCGTCGACAGCTGAGGATTGCAGCAAGTAGGTACCGCTACGCTGACGCTTCTATTGAGTGCGATATCTAGGCAACCTCGCACATCACTTGTTAATAGTGATCGATAACCAAAATCGATAGCTGCTTAAAGGTTTCCGAGCGGCGAATCAGCCCCCGCGGTTTTAGAATGGCGTCCGTCTCCCACATGCTCTGCTTCGGACTTTTCATTGGATTTCATGCTGGTATCTTCACGCTTCGCGTTTGCTCGGTATCTCACGGCCGCAGTCGTTTCACTTGGCCTGTTGTGCCATGTCGCGACAGCGGCAGAGCGGACTTTGGATTGCACCTATGGGATGCTCAGAATCAACGGCGTGCCCAAGCGAGCGGTAAGACTGGGGGAAACTGCGCTCGACGCCAGTTTGACGCTGGATACTCATCCCCTGGGAGCGTTGGCGGCTCGGGGCGGTAGCCAGGTGCCGGAGTATCTTCAGGAAAAGGCAGGGAACATTTATCCAGGCAACTCTTTGACCAGCTCAGCCTTATTGCACCGACGGTGATTCCGAAAGTGGGCAGCCTGGATGACTGGCGAGCCTCGTTTGGCCTTTATGCGCTTGCGCTGGACAAGCAAGCCCTGGCCGAGGAGAGTCTGAAAGATTTCGACCATCAAGTTGCGAATCTACGCCAGAGCTTCGCGACTGAAGCAACCTGCAGACCTTATTCATCATCGGCTACTGCACGAGGATGATGGATCGCAATGGCACTACAAGCTGCCAGAGACGGATTTGGGGTGGCACTGAGCGACGAAATCAACTCATCGCGGGATCTGCGTGAGGGGACACTTGTGCAACCTTTCCCACTCAAGGTTCCAGCGGAGATGGATTACTTTTGCATTTTTAATGAAGAGCGCAGTGCTGCTCCCGAGGTGAAGTTGTTCGTTGATTGGATTGTCAAACAAGCCGGAAGCGTCTGAGAGTATTCACTCGATTGTTATTGCAGGCATGACGGCATCTGATTCAAAGGCATACAAGGCAACAAGCCCGTTACCGCAATACAGATTTCACTATGCTTGCATCCCCTGCGCCCTGCAAAAAGGTCGACTGAGTTCAGTCGACCAAAGGGGAGCTTGGACTAAAGGTCCAACGGTTAATTGTTGCTAGGAAATGCGAACTGAGCCGCTTCGTGACTCTTGCGCTTGGTCCAGCGCTGAGTGATGGATTTGCGCTTGGTATAGAAGCGCACGCAATCCGGACCGTAGGCATGCAGGTCGCCGAACAGCGATCGCTTCCAGCCACCAAAACTATGATAGGCCACCGGCACCGGTAACGGCACGTTGACACCGACCATACCCACCTCAATCTCGTCGCAGAACAGTCGCGCCGCTTCTCCGTCACGGGTGAAGATGCAGGTACCGTTGCCGTACTCGTGGGCGTTGATAAGCGCCATCGCTTCTTCAAGGCACTCGACTCTGATGAGGCAAAGTACAGGGCCGAAGATTTCTTCCTGGTAGATCGTCATCCATGGCGTGACATGATCGAAGATCGTGCCGCCGAGGAAGAATCCCGCCTCATTGCCAGGGACCTTCAGTTCGCGCCCATCCACCAGCAGTTTGGCTCCCTGTTCGACGCCAGTGGCAATGTAGCCCTCGACCTTGTCCCGCGCCATCGCGGTGACCAGTGGCCCCATGTCCAGACCAACAGAAGTACCAGCACCGATCTTCAGCGCGCGGATTTTTGGCAGCAGTTTTTCGATCAGGTTGTCGGCGACCTGATCACCCACAGCAACCACCACGGAGATCGCCATACACCGTTCGCCGCAGGAGCCGTAAGCGGCGCCCATCAGTGCGTTCACGGTGTTGTCGAGGTCCGCATCCGGTAACACCACGGCATGATTTTTCGCACCGCCGAGGGCCTGTACTCGTTTGCCACGCTTGGTGCCTTCGCTGTAGATGTACTCGGCAATCGGGGTGGAACCGACGAAACTCAGGGCTTTGACTTCCGGCGCTTCGATCAGTGCGTCAACGGCCTGTTTGTCGCCTTGGACGACGTTCAGTACGCCCTTGGGCAAGCCCGCTTCATTGAGCAACTCAGCTATATACAGGGTGGCGCTGGGAGTACGCTCGGAGGGTTTGAGGATAAAACAATTGCCGCAGACGATCGCCAGTGGGTACATCCAGAGAGGCACCATCGCAGGAAAGTTGAAAGGGGTGATCCCGGCCACCACGCCAATCGGTTGGAAGTCGCTCCAGGCGTCGATGTCGGGACCGACGTTGCGGTTGTACTCTCCCTTTAGCAACTCCGGTGCCGCACAGGCAAACTCGACGTTTTCTATGCCTCGCTTGAGTTCGCCTGTGGCGTCTTCAAGGGTCTTGCCGTGTTCTTCACTGATCAGATGGGCGATGACCGTCTCGTGTTTCTCCAACAGTTGCTTGAAACGGAACATGATCTGGGCGCGCTTGGACGGCGGAGTTTTGCGCCATGCCGGGTAGGCTGCGCTGGCAGCATCGATTGCCAGACGCAGTACATCGGCATCCGCCAGACCAACCTGGGCGATGATTTCTCCGGTGGAGGGGTTATAGACATCAGCGCTTCGCCCGGCACTGACCATATGAGTATCGTTGATCAGGTGAGGAATTCTTTTCGTCATGGTTGCTCCAAAGAACGGGGGACAAACCCGGTCTCAAATGATGATTGGTAAAAAAAACTCAGTCCTTGAGCGCCGCCTGGATTGCGATCTCTACAAGGATGTCCTCGCCGGCCATATTGGCTTCGACGGTGGCGCGACAAGGTAATGAATGCTGTGGCGCCCAGGCACGCCAGGCCCTGTTCATTTCCTCGAAATCCGTGACGGCGTGTTTGAGCCATACCTGGGCGAAGAGTATGTGGGACTTGTCAGAGCCGGCATCGGCCAACAAGGCATCCAGGCGAGCCAATACTTGTTGAGTCTGACCATGAACATTTTGGCTGCAGTCGTCTGCTACCTGGCCGGTTACATAGACCACACCGTTGTATATGGATGCATGACTTAGTAGCCCGGCGTAGGGCTGGATTCGTTTGATTGTTGTCATGAAACAGTCTCTGCGGAATTGATAGTGCTGATATGTGCGTTTTGATGAACGCGCCGCAGGAAATCCTGGGTTCGCGGATGTTGCGGGGTCTCAAGTAGCTGGGCTGCCGGCCCGCACTCGGCGATGACGCCGTCGTAGAGAAAGCAGACCTTGTCCGCGACTTCTCGGGCGAAGCCCATTTCATGGGTGACCACGACCATGGTCATCCCTTCATTCGCCAGTTCTCGCATGACACCAAGCACTTCTCCGACCAACTCCGGGTCGAGCGCGGAGGTGGGCTCGTCAAACAGTAATGCTGCAGGTCGCATCGCCAAGGCTCGCGCAATTGCCACACGCTGCTGCTGGCCGCCCGAAAGCTGTTGTGGCTTGCAGTCTCGTTTGCTCTGCAGACCGACCTTGGTCAACAGCTCCATGGCATAGTCGATAGCCGCCGCTTTGCTCTCGCGACGCACCTGTACGGAGCCTTCTATGACGTTTTCCAGCACGGTGCGATGGGGGAATAGATTGAAACGCTGGAACACCATTCCGACTTTGGCGCGTAGCTCATGTATGTCCTTGCTTGTTGCATCGACGCGCCGACTTTCAATGTGAATATCTCCACTGCTGTAAGTCTCCAGCGCATTAATGCAACGAAGAAGAGTCGACTTGCCGGAGCCTGATGGCCCGATGAGGCAAACCACTTCGCCGCAGGCTACTTCAAGGCTGACGCCTTTGAGCACCTCGAGGCTACCGTAGTGTTTTCGCACATTAGATAATTTGATCATTGATATCTCTCCCCTTAACCGCGCATGCGCCGTTCCAGCCAACTGACCAGGAACAGCAGAGGCAGACTCATTGCGAGGTAAAGCAAGGCGGTCAGGGTATAGACCGTCATATTTTGGAACGTTGAAGAGGCAATCAACTGGCCGGCATGAGTCATCTCAGCCACCGTGATGGTTGATACCAGCGACGAATCCTTGAGGATCATGGTGAAGGTGTTGGCGTATGGCGGCAGACTGATGCGTAGAGCTTGCGGCAGCAAGACACGACGCATGGTCATACCGGATTTCATGCCGATAGCCTTGGCCGCTTCGACCTGTCCCTGATCAACCGCCTGAATGCCTGCACGGAAAATTTCCGCTTGGTAGCCCGCATAGCCGACCCCAAGGCCGAGCACGCCGGCCTCGAAGGCGGTGAGATCTATGCCCAACTCCGGCAGGACGAAGTACATGTAGAACAGCACGATCAGGATTGGCAGCCCCCGGATGATGTTGATCATCGCGCCTGCCGGATAGGAAAGCACCCGGTTGGGGGAAAGCTTCAGTAGCGCCAGAACGAGTCCCAAACCGCTGCTGACGATGAGAGCGAGTAGTGAAACTTTCACCGTCACCACTGATGCCGCCAGCAAAAGTGGAAGGAACTGATAAACGTTATCCATCATGACTAGACGATCTCTTCAAAGCGTTAAAGGAGCCTTCAACTCAAGAGGCCCAATCACTCGAGCGACCACTTCTTCAACAGTGCGTTAAGACGTCCATCCTTCTTGAGCGCATCGAGACCGTCGTCGAGTTTCTTCAACACCTCGCCGTTGCCATTTTTGACGGAGAAACCAATGCTGCCAGACATTTGCGCAGTGTAATCGGGCGCCAACTTCAACTTGGTATTCACGTCCTTTTTCAATTGGAAAGCTAGAATCGGAGCATCCCACAGACCAACATCCGCACGCCCCAGAGCCACATCGCGCATCAGGTCCGCTGATGAACCATAGGTTTTGATTTCCTTGATGTCGCCACGCTTTTGCAGGATTTCGATGAAGGTGGTGCCGGTTTCGACGCCGACGACCTTGCCCTTCAGATCATCAAGGCTTCGGTAGTCAGTTTTATCGCCAGCCTTCTGTAAAAGTCCCTCACCGTAGGTGTAGATGGGGTGGGTAAAGTCGACGATTTTTTGTCTTTCTTCAGTGATGTACATGGGGGCTGCGATGATCTGGATCTTGCCTGCGCCGATGGCAGGAATCAGCGAATCGAAGCGACTGGGCACCAGCTCAAAAGTGAAGTTCTGTTCGTCTGCCAGAGCCTGCATGAGATCCGGAATGAAGCCTTGAATTTTTTCCGATCCCAGATCAAGGAAGGTGAATGGCATGCCCGACGTGGTGGTGCCGACCTTGTAGGTTTGTGCCTGGACGCTGCTGGCGAAGGCCAGCGACCCAGCAAGCACCAGCGCTGCGATTGGGCGCAAGAACCTGGCGATGCCGATTGCGGATTTCTCGAACTGTGGTGTGGTGAATGTGCATTGCATGGACATGATCAACTCCTTTCATTATTGGTATTGGACTGAACGGTTCGCGGTCGGCACGCAAGTGCGTTCCGACGTAACGAAGTGTTCTAGGCAGTTGGCAAGTGTTGTGACGTGTTGCTTGTAAGACCATTTCTTGTAGGTGATTCAGCTTCCTTCAGCGCATCAGGCGCTCGAGGCTCGTGGCAATTTTGCTGGCCAGCGTCCTGCGCCAAGGTGTCGTGTAAGGATCTGCCAACACGCGATCTTCATTGGCGAATGCCGACATGATTCCTTTGTAGGCAATCCAGCGGCAGGGCTCTGGTTCCCAGGTCGCCAGTGTGCTCAGCGATTTCTCCCGCAACACCCATGGCTGCTCGACGCGGCATGTCTCGCGCTCAAGGATGAGGTCGGCCAGGGTTTGGCCTGCCAGATGCGTGGCGCCTACACCCTCGCCACCGAATCCACCGGCGAGAGCGATGCCCTGCTGTTTGTCGCACAGCATGTGTGGACGAAAGCGTCTGGCCATCCCCAGATTTCCGCCCCAGGCATGGCTCAGGCGCACGCCACGCAGTGCTGGGAACAGAGATTCCATGAGCATGCGACGTAGACCTATTTCATTCTCGGTCAGTTGGAAGTCAGAACGCAGACGCCCCCCAAATCGATAACCGCCTCGTGCTCCAAACACCAGGCGATCATCAAGGGTTCTCTGGGCGTAGGTCACCTGGCGACTGTGCTCGGACAAGGCCTGGCCTTGATTGAGACCGATCCGCGCCCAGAGTTCTGCCGGTAGGGGCTCGGTGGCGACGAGCATGCTTTGAACAGGGATCTGGATCTTCCTGAGCGAAGCGAAATCCGCGGCGTAACCCTCTACGGCGGGCACCACCCACTGAGCACGGACGCATGCCTTGTCGGTGCGGACTTCGCGTTTGCACCAGCTCTTTACCGGGCTGTGGTCATGGATGGTCACGCCCAGGCGTTCGACTGCGTCAGCAAGACCGCGGACCAGTCGGGCAGGGCTGATAGTGGCGCAATGCGGCGAATAGATCGCTCCATAGGCGCCGGGAATACGAACGTGGTCTGCCAGTTGTTGCGAATTCAACCACTGGTAATCGTTTTCATCGTGTCCTTCTGCGTACAGCGCCTGCAGCTCATGGCGCAGGCGAGTCGCCTGTTCCGGGTAGCGCGCCGCGCAGTTTAGAACCCCCGCCTTGCGGTAGTGACAATCGATGCCTTCTCGAAGCAGAACTGCGTGGACGTCGTCCGGAATGGCGTGTAGCAGTTGATAAGCCACTTTACGGCGTTCGGGGCTAAGGCTGCTCAGTGCACGTGACTCACCGAGCATGCCACCCATCAGCCAGCCGCCGTTTCGACCAGAGGCGCCGAAACCGCTGGTCTGCGCCTCGAGGATAACGATGTTTAGTTGGGGAGCCTGCTGCTTGAGGTAATAGGCAGTCCACAAACCGGTGAAGCCGGCGCCTATGATGGCGACATCCACATCGCGATCCCGATCCAGGCATGGACGAGCGATGACCTTATGGTCGAGCTCATCCATCCAGAGACTGATGTGTTTCAAAGTCTTCATGTGCGACTCCTAATCAACGTGCATGACGGAGGTTAGGAGGAGTGGCAGTCCGGTGTCTTTCTTCCGTGCACGTCAGGAATTTTTACTGACCAGCTGCCTCACATAGGCTTTGGGCGACATTGCTGTGCACTCGCGAAAGCAGCGGTAGAACACCGACAGAGAGTTGAATCCGGCCATAAAAGCAAGATCGTCAGGGCGCAGATCAGGGTTCTCCTTCAGCCGCTCAAGCAGCCAGGCAATGCGTGCCTGGCTAAGATACTGATAGAAGCTTTGCCCTAGCACCTGATTCAGCAGGTGGGACATCTGGTTGCGTGTGTAACCAATTAAATCGGCCAGCCGAGTCAGGTCGAAGTCGGGTTCCAAGTACGTCGTACGGGTGCTAAAGAACTGCTCCAGGTCCAGCAGCATGACGCTTAATTGCTGCTTTGACAGGCCCAGACGTTGCACCTTGCCTTGGCTCTCCAACGGCACGTCACGAACCATGGTGGCATATTCGTGGACACGCCAGATGAGGTCGTCCTTGACAGTGACAGCCTCGCTTGCGCGAAACGAGGCCAACCGGCTACTTCGCCTGAGAGAAAGGCGTGAACAGTACTGGATGAAGGCGGTGTCCCCGTCCACACGTATTTGATCGATATGCTCTATATGCTGCTCGGCACTTCTAGGCATTCCGGTTCGGACGTAATCTTGCATATCGGCATAGGAGAGCCGCAGATTGTTGAAGAAGTCATAGTATTCGAGCTCCGGGTGATACAGCTGCAGGATGCTCTCGAGGTCACGTTCGATCCAAGCTTTGTGATAACGAGTGACCACCTCCCGGGTACGGCGGGTGATGAGATCCAATTGATACCTCCACGTGCTGAAGACCATGACAGTCACTGAAACAGGAAGTGTTTTTGCTGAAGTTGCACGTGGTCTGTTGCGGTAACTTGACGCGAGGCTGATGCAAGTTGCTCGGGAGAACAGACTTCGACAATTGTCGATACAGGTGCTGTGGACTTCAGCATGTACTTCGCCACCGCTGAAGAGTGGTGACGGTTTCAGGTTACAGCGCCCCCAGATCTTTCTGCAAATGTCGCGACGACGCTTTGCAGCGTTTGGCTGTGACACTGATTCACCACGCCATGCCATGCGCATGAAGGCAGTCAGCAGTGCTTTCCCTGCAAGAGTTCAGTCCTGGATAAAGCGTTTTTTGTGAAGGTAGCAGTGGTGTTGGGAAGGAAAGTTTGATGATGTCGGATGTTTGGCATCGGGGTTCGACTACACCCTTGAAACGAGGAGCCACTGGCCGGCTCCTCGTGGATGAAACCGCGAGTGTTACTGAGCTTCGCGGGTGGCTTGGCCATTGACCAGGCGAGAGATGCCCAAAGGGTTGGCAGCTTTCAAGACCTCGGGCAACAGGCTGTCGGGGTAGTTCTGGAAGCACACCGGGCGCAGGAAACGATCGATCGCCAGGGTGCCCACCGACGTTCCGCGCGCATCCGAAGTCGCCGGGTACGGCCCGCCATGGACCATCGAATCGCAGACTTCCACGCCCGTCGGATAACCGTTGAGCAGGATCCGTCCGACCTTCTGTTCCAACAATGCCGTCAGCTCGCCGAACTGCTCGAAATCCGCCGGTTCGCCGATGATGGTCGCCGTCAACTGCCCGTGCAGCGCGTTCAACGCAGCACTGAGTTGTGCCTGGTCAGCGACTTCGACGAACACGGTGGTCGGGCCGAAGACTTCTTCCTGCAAGACTTCATCGCCGTCGAGCAACAGACTGACGTCGGCCTTGAACAGCTGCGGCTGGGCCTGATTGCCTTGCTGCGGACTGCCGGCGAGGTGCTCGATGCCCGGATGAGCGAGCAGCTTTTGCAGACCCTTGCCATAGCTACTCAAGGTGCCAGCATTGAGCATGGTTTGCGCTGGCTGATCACCCATAAGTCCAGCCACCTGCTGCACGAACGCGCTGAACTGCGGCGAGCGAATACCGATCACCAAGCCTGGGTTGGTGCAGAACTGGCCACAGCCTTGTACCACCGACGCGGTCAGGTCACGGGCCACGCTTTCGGCGCGCACTGCCAGGGCCTGGGGCAACAGGATCACCGGGTTGATGCTCGACATTTCGGCAAACACCGGAATTGGCTGAGGACGGGCAGCGGCCATGTCACACAGCGCTCGACCACCCTTGAGCGAACCGGTAAAGCCCACCGCCTGGATTGCCGGGTGCTTGACCAGCGCCTCACCGACACCGCCGCCGTAGATCATGTTGAACACCCCGGCCGGCATCGCGGTTTTTTCCGCGGCGCGGATGATCGCGTCGGCCACCAGTTCGGCCGTGGCCATGTGCCCGCTGTGGGCCTTGAACACCACCGGGCACCCGGCGGCCAGCGCCGAGGCGGTATCGCCGCCGGCGGTGGAAAACGCCAGGGGAAAGTTGCTCGCACCAAACACCGCGACCGGCCCGAGGCCGATGCGGTACTGACGCAGGTCAGGACGCGGCAAGGGCTTGCGCTCCGGCAAGGCCAGATCGATCCGCGCACCGTAGAAATCACCACGTCGCAGCACCTTGGCGAACAGGCGCATCTGGCCGCTGGTGCGACCGCGCTCGCCTTGAATCCGTGCCGCTGGCAGCGCGGTTTCGCGGCAGACCAGGGCGACGAACTCATCGCCCAGGGCGTCGAGTTCGTCGGCAATCCCATCGAGAAATTGCGCCCGGCGTTCCGCACTCAGGCTGCGATAGGCCGGGTAAGCGGCGGCGGCAGCCTTGGCCGCAGCATCGACTTCTTCCGGAGTGGCCTGGTAAAAATCGTGAGGCAGCGCTTCGCCCGTGCTGGCATCAACGCTGTTGACGATGATATTGCCGGCAGCACTACGCTGACCGGCGATGTAGTTGTGGCCGATGATCAATGGCATTTCTGACTCCAGAAAAGAATGTTCGAATCCCCTTTGCGGGGATTTCAGGGCAATGGGGGGCGAAGAGCAGGGGTTCAGGTGACTGCGCCGATCTGCCAGGGCACGAATTCGTTCTGCCCGTAACCGTGCTGCTCGCTCATGCTGCGTTCGCCCGAAGCGATGCGCAGCATGAGCTTGAAAATCGCCTCACCGCACTCTTCGATGGTCAGGGTGTCTTCGGCAATCTCGCCGCAGTTGATGTCCATGTCTTCGCGCTGGCGGTTCCACAGGGCGCTGTTGGTCGCCAGTTTGATCGACGGCGTGGGCGTGCAGCCGTAGGCCGAACCACGTCCGGTGGTAAAGGCGATCAGGTTGGCGCCACCAGCGACCTGACCCGTGGCCGATACCGGGTCGTAGCCCGGGGTGTCCATGAACACCAGGCCTTTGGCCTTGACCAACTGGGCATATTCATACACCTCAACCAGGTTGCTGGAGCCTGCCTTGGCCACGGCACCCAGGGATTTTTCCAGGATGGTGGTCAAGCCGCCGGCCTTGTTGCCGGCCGAAGGATTGTTGTTCAGCTCTGCCCCCATGCGTTGGCAATACGCCTCCCACCAATGGATCCTGGCGATGAGCTTTTCGCCCACGGCGCGGTTGACGGCTCGACGGGTCAGCAGGTGTTCGGCACCATAAATCTCCGGCGTTTCGGAAAGGATGGCCGTACCGCCACAAGCCACCAGACGGTCCACGGCATTGCCCAGAGCGGGGTTGGCCGTGATGCCGGAATACCCGTCCGAGCCGCCACATTGCAGGCCTATGACCAGATGCCTGGCACTAACCGGTTCACGCTTGACCTGGTTGGCCTCCTCAAGCAATGCCTTGACCTGGGCGATGCCGCTGGCGACTGCCCTGGAAGTGCCGCCGCTGTCCTGGATGCTGAAGGTGCGCAGGGTAGCGCTGCGGCTCAACCCTTGAGTGTTGAGCAACCCGTCGATCTGGTTGGTTTCGCAGCCCAGCCCGATCACCAGCACGGCGGCGAAGTTGGCATGAGTGGCGTAGCCGGCCAACGTCCGGCGCAGCAGGGCCAGGCCTTCGCCGTCGGGGTCCACGGCGCAACCGGCGGAGTGGGTCAGGGCGACCACGCCATCGACATTGGGGTACGCCAGTAGCGCGGCAGGGTTGATGTCCCTGCGGAAGTGGTCGGCAATGGCGCGGGCTACAGTGGCCGAGCAATTGACCGAGGTCAGAATGCCGATGTAGTTGCGCGTCGCCACTCGACCGTCCGCTCGTACGATGCCCATGAACTCCGGTTCGACGTTCAACGGGCTGTTGGATTTCACGTCGACACTAAAGGCGTAGTCACGGGAGAAATCGCCCATGGTCAGGTTGTGCACATGTACGTGTTCACCGGCTTCGATAACCCCGGTGGAAAAACCGATGATCTGTCCGTAACGACGCAAGGGCTGGCCGGCTTCGACTCGGCGTGCGGCGATCTTGTGGCCCGCGGGCACTGGCTGGCGCACGGTCACGCCTTCCTGCTCGAGTACTTCACCCGCCAGCAACGGCCGACGGGCGATCAATACATCGTCCAGAGGATTGAGGCGCAGTACGGCGGCTGCACCGGTTTTCATGATCAATTGCATCGCAAACTCTCTGGCTATGAAGCGTGGGAGGTCGCCGGCGAACGGGCCGCGCCTTACCTTTGTTGCCGCACTATAAGAGCCGCCGCAGGTGGCTGCCTAATGAGACCTTTGGATTGATCGATAACCTTTTTTCATTGGTTCGAGGTTTTTTGAGTTAAACATCGCTCAACGGTCGTCGGCTTCCCGTCGCAGCCGGGCGAATTCCAGCAAGGTATCGGCGAACTCCCGGGCGGCTTCGCTCAGCGGTTCGTCCTTGCGTGTGATGATGCCGTAGTCCTGGGGTTCGACCTTGAACGGCGTGTTGAGCACCTTGAGCAAACCGCTCTGGACCTGGGGCTGGACCATCGACTCGGGCAACATCGCGAGCATGGGGCCCGATTGCAGCAGTTGCAAAAAGGTTGGCATCGAGATGGTCTCGACCGTGTTGGTAGGCGTACGTACGTTGAACTCGGTGAAGGCACTTTCCATCCGTCGCCGTATGGGGGCATTGAAGGGATACATGACCCAGGGCCAATCGCCGAGCTGATCGGTCGCCACTTCATCGAACTGCGCCAGGGGATGGCGACTGTTGACCACCAGGCAAAAGGGCTCGGGCCCAAGCGCACGAAACTCGAAGGGCTGCTGATAACGTTCGTCGGTGAAGCGGGCAATGATCAGGTCGAGCTTTTTATGCTCGAGCATTTCCAGCAGTTGATTGCTGGTTTGCTCTATCACTTCGATGGACAGCATCGGCCGGTCCAGCTTGATCCGGGTGATGGCCTCGGGCAGCACGACCGAGGTCGCAGCGAAAATTGCACCGACTTTCAAATGGCCATGTCCACCCTTGCGCAGCTTGTTCAACTGATCGACGAAAGATTGCGTGTCGTCCAGGGTCATCCGCGCATAGCGAACCACAAACTCGCCGAGCTCGGTCAGGACCATGCTGCGGGTTTGCCGTTCGAACAGGGCAAAGCCGAGCAACAGTTCGATGTCGCGCAACATCTTGCTGATGGCCGGCTGGGTCAGGTTCATCAACTCGGCAGTCGTGTGCATGTTGCGGGTCCGGGCCAGCGTATCGACCAGCACCAGGTGCTTGATTTTCAGCCATTTGCTGACGCTGGCGTAAGAAATCTCGTCGTTTTCCATAGGGCGCTCAAGTCTGGTTGATAACGAAACGATATCAAATGCTGAATATATGTCATTGGGATTTATCAGCAGCGTGCACTAGTTTTGCCCGGTCGTCATCGAATCTGACCTGGATCTGCATATGCCCGAACTGAAATTGACCCCAGACAACACCCTCCCGAGCGATGGACTGCAAGGCACCCTGATCGGTCGTGCCTGGGTCCCGGGAGAGGCCGCCGGACCTTCGCCGGTGGTGCTGCGCGCCGATGGCGTGTTTGATCTGTCCCGGGAATTCCCGACCTTGAGCGACCTGCTGGAGAGCGCCTCGCCGCTTGAGGCCGTTCGCGGCGCTCGCGGTCAATACATTTGCAGTGTCGAGGCATTGCTGGCCAATACGGGAACAGGCTGCGATCCCGACAAGGCTTTTCTGCTGCCTCCGGCTGACCTGCAGGTGATCAAGGCTGCCGGCGTGACCTTCGCCTCCAGCATGATCGAACGGGTGATTGAAGAGCAGGCCGGGGGCGATGCGGTCAAGGCCGAGAGCGTGCGCAGCGTGGTCAAGGCCGCCATCGGTGATAACCTGCGCTCGATCAAGCCGGGCTCGAGCGAAGCCGCCCGGCTAAAGGCCGTTTTGATCGAGCAGGGCCTGTGGTCGCAATACCTGGAAGTGGGGATCGGCCCTGATGCTGAGATCTTCACCAAGGCGCCGGTTCTCGCTTCGGTGGGCAGCGGCAACGAGGTGGGTATTCATCCGCAATCGAGATGGAACAACCCCGAGCCGGAAATCGTCCTCGCCGTGAACAGCCATGGACGGATACTGGGCGCCACCTTGGGCAACGACGTCAATCTGCGTGACTTCGAAGGCCGCAGCGCCTTGTTGCTGAGCAAGGCCAAGGACAACAATGCGTCCTGCGCGATCGGCCCGTTCATTCGCCTGTTCGATGAAGGCTTTTCTCTGGATGATGTGCGCCAGTGCGTGGTCGACCTGGTGGTCGAAGGCGATGACGGTTTCGTCCTGCGCGGTAGCAGTTCGATGGCGCAAATCAGCCGCGACCCACTGGAACTGGTGGCCCAGACCATAGGCGGCAATCACCAGTACCCGGACGGATTCATGCTGTTCCTCGGCACTCTGTTTGCGCCGACTCAGGATCGGGAAGAGCAGGGCAGTGGCTTCACCCACAAGCAGGGCGATAGCGTCAGCATCGGCAGTCCGTTGCTGGGCACCCTGCACAATCGCGTCACCTACAGCAATCAGGCAACGCCATGGACGTACGGCCTGCGCGCATTGATGGGCAACCTGGCGCTTCGCGGCCTGATGGCAGGTAAATCAATCCACTGATTTGTCTGCCGCAGGTTCCTGGCAGTTAGAAGCAGTGGTCGCTGGACAATAACAATAAGGCACACAAATGATGAGCAAAAAAACAACAAGCGCGGAGCACGCGGCCGCTATCGAGAGCGCCATCGCCAAATGCCGATGGAAACTGTTGCCGTTCCTGGCATTGATGTTCGCGTTGGCAATGATCGATCGTTCCAATGTCGGCTTCGCCAAGGCGGCGTTGCAGACCGATGTCGGCTTGAGCAATGCCGCCTTCGCCCTGGGCGCGGGTATTTTCTTTATCGGTTATGCGATCTTTGAAGTCCCCAGCAACCTGATGTTGCACCGGGTCGGCGCACGGCTTTGGCTGAGCCGGATCATGATCACTTGGGGGCTGGTGTCTGCCGCCATGATGTTCACCCGGGATGAAACAACGTTTTACGTGCTGCGTTTTCTGCTCGGCGTGGCTGAAGCAGGTTTTTCCCCGGGCGTGATCCTGTACCTGACCTATTGGTTTCCGGCCCAGCGTCGCGGCCAGGCCATCGGTATCTACTATTTTGGCTTGCCAATGGCCTTGATGCTGGGCAGTCCACTGTCGGGCTGGTTGCTGGAAATGCACGACATGTTCAATCTGACCAATTGGCAGTGGATGTTCCTGGTGGAGGGCCTGGCGGCGGTTGTCGTGGGGATCATTGCGCTGTTCTACCTCAAGAGTAAGCCACAGGACGCCCCTTGGCTGACCCGCGAAGAGAAGGCCGCCCTGAGCCAGGAGCTGGAAGCCGAAGACAAACTCAAGTTGGCCCATGGCCCGAACAACCTGTTGGGCCTGGTGCGCAACAAGCGCGTGCTCAAGTTCATTCTGATCTACTTCAGTGTTCAGGTCAGTGTGTACGGGGTGATCTTCTACCTGCCGACGCGAATCGCCGAGCTGTTGGGTACTACGGTCGGGTTAAAGGTGGGGATGTTCATTTCGCTGCCATGGTTGTGCGCCGCCGTCGCCATGTACTTCGTGACTCGCTATGCCGACCGGCGTGGGGCTCATCTGAAAATGGCGATGTGCATGCTCGGCATGGCGGCCCTCGGTATTGCCGCCTCGGCCTTGCTCAACAGCTTTGCCCCGGTGCTGCTGGCCTTCTGTTTTGCAGCGGCGGGTTTCGTGACTGTTCAACCTCTGTTCTGGACGCTGCCGACCGGTTACCTCGGAGGGGTCGCCGCTGCGGGCGGTATTGCCCTGATCGGTTCCATGGGCAACATCGGTGGCTTCGTCGCGCCGATGCTCAAGGCCAATATGGAGGTCTGGTTCACCGATCCTCGGGCAGGGATGTTGTCGCTGTCGGCAGCCGGGCTGGTAGGGGTTTACCTGCTATGGACGTTGCGCGTGCCGAAGGAGCAACTGCTGGTCCGTCAAAGCCCGCTGGACGGGGTGGCGGGTAATGCCCAGGCATCTTCGAACCCTTGAGATCACCGGGTCGACAATAGACCGATAACAACAGCCGAAGCCTATTAAGGGCTTCGGCTTTTTTTTGCCCGTTAATCCTGCCGACGGCATCCGTGTGGTTTTGCGAAAGTCAGCTTTCGTCTTTGGTAATTGGTGTCGCGTCCCCGGCCCTCTATCTTGAGTCGGCGTAAATGCCCGGCACGCATCGGGTATTGCTCAAGAGCTCTGTCCTACAAGAAGCGTTTTCGCTAACTGCCAATAAAAAACGAGCCTGGGAATCATCATGAAACTCTACGAACTTTTCGGTTACGACCGCCACGGTACCGTCAGCGAGCTCGATACTGCGCTCAGCAAAGGCAAGCTCGGTACCAAGGACGTCAGTTTTTCTGCGTTGGGGTTCAACGCACCGGCCTGGGTGGCAGCTTCTTCGATGTCGATCCTTTATTCGATCTCGGGCCACCAGGCACCCTTGGCGATCCTGATCGCATTCTTCTTTCCCATGCTGGTGCTGGCGGTGTGCATGGTTTCGCTGACGCGCCAGGCGCCGTCGGCGGGGGGCATTTTCACCTTTTGCTCGCGTTTCCTGCATCCGGATATCGGCTGCATCCTCGGCTGGACCTACGCGGTGGCCTGTATCGCGGTCACGCCCATG
The DNA here is from genome assembly GCF_057837725.1 of Pseudomonas sp. GL_091. NCBI lineage: Bacteria > Pseudomonadati > Pseudomonadota > Gammaproteobacteria > Pseudomonadales > Pseudomonadaceae > Pseudomonas > Pseudomonas sp. GL_091. The sequence goes on from NZ_CM174451.1 coordinate 3,052,143, forward strand.
TGTGCATTGATCGGTTCCGAGTACATCCAGGCGCTGATACCTTCGCTCGCTGGCGAACTCAACGCGAAGATTATCGGTACTTTGTTGATCGTAACCTTCTTCGCAGTGTCGGTGCGCGGTGTCGGCGTCACCGCCAAGCTCGCCAGTACCTTTCTGATCTTTGAAATTGCCGTGGTCGCCGGGCTGGGTTTCATGGGGCTGATCCAGCCCCAGGTCGAGAGCCTGTCGTTCGCCTCGATGTATTCACTGGAAGACGCCGGTGGCCTGGCCGCGATCGGACCGGGTGTGTTGTTTGGTGTGTGGATGCTGGCGAACTTCGATTCGGCCATCAACTACATCGAAGAGGCGCGCGTGCCGGTGCGCACCGTGCAGCGTTCGTTGTTGATCGTACTGACCTCGGCCTTCGTGATCTACAGCCTGGCCGCCATCGGCTGGCAATACGCGGTTCCAGTGGAGCAACTGGCAGCCATTGTCGAAAATGGCAATGGCGGTCCCATCGCCGCTGTCGCCAATGTGTACCTGCCGCCGGCCATGGCCTGGCTGGCGCTGTTCGTGGTGATTACCTCGGCGTGCGCCGGCCTGCAGATTTCGTCGAACTCGTCGGCACGGACCCTGTACCGCATGAGTGAAGAGGGACATCTGCCGGGTGCCTTTCACGCAGTCAACCGCTTCAAGGCACCCTGGTTCGCCCTGGGCCTGGTGTCGCTCGCCGGCATCGCCTTGCTCTGGTGGAAACCCCTGGACAAGCTCGTCTGGTACTACGACGTCATCACCATCACCCTGGTGATGTCCTACATCTCGGCGTTGATGGCGTTCATGGTCATGACCTGGAAGCAACACCAGGCCTTCACCGCCACACTACTGTCGATCCCGGCGTTGCTGGCGCTGCTGGTGCTCGGCTACATCGGTTACACCGCTGGGGCCAATCCGGTCTCCCCGGATGATCTCTACACCGCCTGGTACCTGGGCGCGGCATCGCTGGTCAGCGGGGTGCTGATCGTGCTCTCGGGCAAACGCCGTCGCCGCAGTGCTGGCGCGATGCCGGCGAAGGCCTGACCCCCTTCTTTTTTTCCTCAGTTCATCTGCCAATAGCCAGGAGCAATCTCGATGGCCAATGATTTCCCGCAACCACTGGACGCCGCCGTCATACCGCGTTTCGCCGGCATGCCAAGTTTCATGCGCCTGCCCATATTTACCGACCCGGCAGACGTACAAATAGCCCTGGTGGGCGTGCCTTGGGACGGTGGCACCACCAACCGCGCAGGAGCCCGACATGGGCCACGGGAAGTGCGCAACCAGTCGAGCATGATGCGTAAGGTTCACCACGTCAGCCATATCGCCCCCTATGACCTGGTGCGGGTCGGCGACTTGGGCGATGCACCGGTCAACCCGATTGACCTGCTTGATTCGCTCAAGCGCATCGAAGGCTTCTATCGGCAGATTCATGAGGTCGGTACGGTGCCGTTGTCCGTCGGTGGCGACCACCTGGTGACACTGCCGATCATGCGCGCCATCGCCCGGGACCGGCCCATTGGCATGGTCCATTTCGATGCTCACTCCGACACCAATGATCGTTACTTCGGCGACAACCTCTACACCCATGGCACGCCTTTTCGCCGAGCGATCGAGGAAGGGTTGCTGGACCCGAAACGCACAGTACAGATCGGCATTCGCGGCTCGATCTATTCGGCAGAAGACGAAGACTTTGCCAAGGATTGCGGTATCCGTGTGATCCACATGGAGGAGTTCGCCGACATCGGCGTCGCCGCGACTCTTGCCGAGGCACGCCGTATCGTCGGTGACGGACCGACCTACGTGACCTTCGATGTCGATGTCATGGACCCGGCGTTTGCCCCTGGTACCGGCACCCCCGAGATCGGTGGCATTACCACGTTGCAGGCGCAGCAACTGATCCGCGGCCTGCAGGGCCTGAATCTGGTCGGTGCCGATGTGGTCGAGGTGTCCCCGCCCTTCGACGTGGGCGGGGCGACCTCGCTGGTGGGCGCGACCATGATGTTCGAGTTGCTGTGCATCCTCGCCGACTCGATCAAGCGCCGCACGCCGAAGGAGTCCTATTGATGACTGCCTGGCCTGGAAACAAACGCTTTGCTGTGACCTTGAGTTTCGACCTCGATGCAGAAACCGCCTGGGAGCCCTCCAGCCTAGGCGGGCGCCGGCTTTCCCTCCTGTCGATGGGCGCCTACGGTCGCCGTGTCGGGGTGCCGCGCCTGCTACAACTGCTGGCTCGTTACGGGATTCGGGCGCAATTCTATATCCCGGCCCGGGTGGCCGAGATCGACCCCGAAGTGGTGCGCAGCATCGCCGCCGCCGGCCATGGCATCGGTTGCCACGGTTACTACCATGAGCGTGTCGATGAGCAGACTCCCGAGCAGAACCTGCAAATCCTCAAGGACTCGAAGGCACTTCTGGAGGCCACCATCGATCGGCCCGTTACCGACTACCGTGCGCCGCTGTGGGAGCTGACGCCGGATGTCGTCGAGTCGCTCCTCGCCCTGGGCTTTCACACCGACAGCAGCCTGATGGGCGATGACAGGCCGTATCGCGTAGGTATCAGCGGACAGGGTCTATTGGAATTGCCCGTTAGTTGGTTGCTCGACGACTGGGAGCAGTTTGCCTATTCGGCGGAACCCGCGGTGGGCAGTGTCATCGAGGACCCGGACAAGGTCTATCGACTCTGGTCGACGGAGCTCGAAGGCATGCGCCACTACGGCAGTCATTTCATTCTGACCATGCACCCGCAATTGATCGGCCGGGCGTCGCGCATTGCGATGCTCGAGCGGCTGATCCAACAGATCCAAAGCTATGACGATGCCTGGATCTGTACGCCGCAGGAGGTCTATTCACGTTGGCAGGCAGGTGACTTGACGCTGCCGCTGCACCCTTACTGAGGACGGATCATGAAGATACTGGTAACCGGGGCCAACGGATTTCTTGGCCAGGAAGTGGTGCGTCAGTGGCTGGCCCGGGGTGACGAAGTGGTGGGCTACGACCGCAGCCAGGTGTGCGCTGTCGAGCATGCTGCCTATCGATACGTTCAAGGTGATCTGGCTGACCTGGCGAGTCTGTTGGAGAGCTGTCGGGGCCGTCCCATAGATGCCATCGTTCATGCCGCGGCGATCTCGCATCCGGTCGATTCACGGCGTATTCCCCTGCAGACGGTGCTGACCAATGCACTGGGTACCACCCATGTCTTTGAATGCGCCAGGCTCAGTGGTATCCCTCGGGTGGTCAACCTCAGTTCCGAATGCGCCTATGGGCCGAATCGGCAACTGGGTGTGATCGATGAGCGAGCCTCCCTTGAACCGACCACGCCCTATGGCTGTACCAAGGTGTTCACCGAAAAGCTCGGCCAGGTCTACAGCGATCTGTACCAAGTCAGCGTGGTGTCCCTGCGCCCGGGCTGGATCTATGGGCCTGGCCAGTTCATGCAGTGTTACCTCAAGAGCCTGCTCAGGAGCGCGATCGACAACCAGCCGTGGCATGAGGAGGAGGGTGGCGATTACTGCTTTCAGTATGTGCACGTCGTAGACGTCGCCCACGCCTGCCTGCTGGCCGCCACCGTCGAGGAGGAGCAGTTGCGCCAGCGGGTATTCAATGTCACGGCCGGCGAGCAAGACAGCTATCGGGCGGTCGCGGCCCGGGTGCGCAAGGTTTACCCCAGTGCCCAATTCAGCATCGGCCCCGGTACCTTGAATGTACTGGATGAAAATGCGCGCTTTGATATTTCGGCGGCTGACGAACAACTGGGCTACCGCCCGCGGTTCGATCTGCACGAAGGCATTGCCATGTATGCGCAGTGGCTGGAACAGCATCCTTACTGAATCGCCGGAAAGCAGAGGTCATTGATGAAAACTTTTTTGGTCACCGGCGCGGCCCAGGGCATTGGCCGCGCGGTTGCGATCGCACTCGGGGAGCGAGGCAGTCTTGCCGTGCTCAATGATTTGCAGGAAAGCCCGGCGCTGCTGGCCTTGGCCGATGAATTGCGGGAGCGGGGCATGGAAGTGCGCCTTGCGGTGGGCGATGTGGCAGACCCGGCGACGGCGCAACGGGCATTTGCCGGGCTGGAACGCCTGGATGTCCTGGTCAACAACGCCGGTTTCTTGCAGGAAGCCCCGCTTGCCGAACTGGATTTGCAGGCCTGGGACCGGATGATCCGCGTGCATCTGTATGGCGCGTTCCTGTTCTGCAAGCCGGCGGCGGCCTTGATGACACGTCAGGGCAGGGGGGCCATCGTCAATATAGCCTCTGACCTTGGGCAACTGGGGTGCGCAAATCTCTGCCACTATTCAGCTGCCAAGGGTGGAATCATTGCGCTGACCAAGTCATTGGCGCGGGAACTGGCTGTCCATGGCGTACGAGTGAACGGGGTCGCCCCCGGCGGCACATTGACGCCGATGGTCGAACGCCTGGGTGAAGCTTACATTCGCGAAGAGGCTTTGCGCTACCCGATGCAGCGGCTGGGCACAGCAGAAGAGGTTGCAGCCGCGGTGGTGTTCCTCGCGTCGCAGCAGGCCAGTTTCATGACCGGGCAGATCCTGGGCGTCAATGGCGGTGGCGTGATGAACGGCTGATTGCAGTTGAGACGACAATAACGGAGAGGTGCCTGCATGCTGGTGAATTTGACCGATGTGGATCTGCGCATGCTGCGGATTTTCTGCTCGATCGTGGATGCCGGAGGTTTTACCGCCGCACAGGTGCCGTTGAACACCAGCCTGTCGCGCCTCAGCGTGCTAGTGCGCGACCTTGAGGTCAGACTCGGATACTCGTTGTGCAAACGCGGGAAAAGTGGCTTCCAGTTGACCGCGGAAGGTGAGGAAACCTACGCCGCGGCTCAGGAGTTGTTCTCCAATATCGGGCATTTTCGACAGCGCACGGCGGTGCTCAGCGGTCGCCATCGGGACTTGTTGCGCATCGGCACGGTCGATAGCCTGATCACCCTTGAACACAGCCCCGTACCGCCCGCTATTGCCCGGTTGCGCGCGGTACAGCCGGGCGTTCATATCGATCTGCAAGTCATGCGTCCCGACGAGCTGGAGCAGGCGGTACTCGAAGAGCGTATTCAGGTCGCCATCGGCGCATTCCATCATCGTTTGTCCGGGCTGCACTATCAGGCTTTGTTCGACGAAGAGCAGCACCTGTATTGCGGCAGCGGCCACCCGTTTTTCCTGCGTGCGGATCAGGACCTGACATTTGAAGAATTAAGCACGGCCGACTATGTCGATAGAGGCTATGTTGCCGAGAACAAACGCCCCTGCGAGCTCCGGTTCGCCAGCGCGGTCAGTGCCTTTTCCATGGAAGCGATCGCGTTGCTGATACTTTCGGATACCTACATCGGTTATCTGCCCACCCACTATGCTGCGAGCTGGGTCGAGAGCGGCAGGCTTCGATCGATCATGCCGCAGCGGTTGGCTTATCGTTCTGCCTTTCATTGCATTACCCGCCAGGGAGTGGAGCAAAAGAGCAGCGTGAACCAGTTTCTCGATGTTCTCACTGCTCATGCAAGGCTTCATTTTCCTTAGACCTCAGTGGCCATCCCGCCTATGTCGTCCGGGGCGAGGCATGGCCCCATTTGAGCGCGACAGTGGCCGAGCAACACGCCGGCGGCAGGCGTTATGGCAAATAAAGGACGGGTATTCAGGGGCGAGTCAGTAGCCCTCGATCATGTCAGCTGCCTGTTGGGTCGCCTGGCTGGTGCGAGTGGCGAGTTTGCGGACTTCGTCGGCGACCACGACGAAGCCGCGTCCGACCTCGCCTGTGCGGGCGGCTTCGATTGCTGCGTTCAGCACCAACAGGTTAGTCTGGTTGGCGATGCCCTGAATCGCGGCAACGATCTGCGTCAGGTTGGTGAGGTTTCCCTGCATGGCCTGGTGTTGTTGTTCCTGGGTTTCGCGCAACTGGCTTTGCTCGTGACTCGCGTGAATGTCGGTGATAACGCCTACCACCCACAGCGGCGAACCGTCAGCCGCGCATCGGGTCTGGCGACGGCCGCGGAACCAACGGTATTCACCGTTTTTATGTCTGAACCCGTAGTCGACGTCGAACGGGGGCTTTCCGGTACGGTCGTCGAAGTGTGCGACGAAGGCGCCTACAGCGCATTGGCTGTCCTCGGGATGCAGGCGTGATGACCAGGCCTCCAGGGTATTGGGAAACTCTTCGGTCGTTGTGTGGCCGAGCAGGCGACGCATCTGTGAAGACCACCAGATGGTGTTCTTCGGATTGGCCGGATCGCCCGCCACTACCTCGATGTTCCAGAGCCAGTCGTGGAGCATTTCCCGGGAAATCTCGAAACGGGTGGCAGCCAGCGAAAGCGCCTCGTCCTGCAAACGTTGTGCATGGATGTCGCGCAAAACTCTGGCGATGGCCGCGGGCATGCCTTGGGCGTCGCGGCGGGATTCTCCGCGGATGCGGCACCAGCGATATTCACCTTCGAACGTCCAGGGCATAGGAGGTTCGGCCGCTGCGATCTGCGAGATGCTTCGACAAGGCATCGTGGTTGCGCTGGCGGTCATCCGAGTGCAGCCGCTCGCACCAGAGATTGAACTGGTAAGGCATCGGTGGCTGGATCGGCCAGGACCCCGACCACAGCAGTGCGCTACCGGTATCTGATTGTGTGGTAGCGCCGAGCTCCAGTTCCCAGAACAGGTCACCCGTCCCTTGAGCTACGAGTTCCCAGCGAGTCTCTAGCTGTTGCAACTGAAAGTCGCGATCGGTGAGCCGTGAGGTGATTTGCTCCAGATTTTGGGTCAGGTCCTCCTCTCGCGCCCGCAGATCTCGCCTCTCGTTGAGGAGGCACTCTACCCCTGTCAGGATCCGCCGCAACATCGGATCGGCCGAAGAGATCGATGAACCAGAGATTCCGGGTCGATCCAGCCTGTCGGCGAGTGAGACCAGTGCCCAATGGGTAGTTCTGCTGAAGAACAACATACAGCTCCTCTCAGTCCGTGATATTGAAGTTAAAGGTCATAACGAGGCTTGCCCGGCCTCGCTAAAGTGGGTGAATTGAAAGGCTGGTTGCCGAGCGGTCAGCGCGACAATGCCTGGAGGTCGAAGGATGTTGCGCCCGGCAAGGTTGACCAAGCCTGCGGACCGGTCATGATCTCTTGCGGGGTCAGCAGGCAGGCGTCCAGTTGCCGCTTCAAAGTATCCAGGTCGATACCCTGGCCGATGAAGACTATTTCCTGTCGGCAATCCCCGGTGATCTCGTCCCATTTGGCCATTATCCCTTCGCGGCGATAGTCATCCTGAGGCCATTGCGATTGCGCAATGAATGTCCACCAGCGCCCGACATAGTCCCAACGAAATTGCCCGCCACTTTGCACCAGCATGCCAATGTCCAGATGCCGACTGGCAACCCAGAAGTAGCCTTTGCAACGCAGTAGCCGCCCGTTTTGCCACGGCCGCTGCAGGAACTCCAGCAGACGTTGCGGATGGAATGGCGCACGCTCCTGATACACCCACGAAGCAATTCCATAGGTGTCCGACTCGGGAGGACGATCGTCACTCGATTCCAGGCTTTTCATCCAGCCGGGTGACTGCACCAGACTCGGCAAATCGAAGCGACCGGTGTCGAGGATCTTCGACAGATCGACGGCACCGTAGGCCATGGGCAGGATTTCGGCCTGCGGATTGAGGCCCGCGAGAACGGCGCTCAGTTCCAGAAAGCCTTTCTCGCCAATCAGGTCCAGCCGGCTGACGAGGATGACGTTGGCGTACTCCACCTGTTCGATCAGCAGGTCGGACAAGTGGCGTAATGGCATGCCCGTTTCGTCCTCGTCGCCGACCGTGTCCCGCGAGGCCAGCAGCGCCTGGAAGTTGCTGCCATCGATAACGGTGACCAAGGTGTCGAGCCGCGCCAATTCGCTCAGGCTGAAGCCTTGCGAATCGAGGAAGGCGAAAGTCTCGGCGACCGGCATCGGTTCGGAGATCCCGGTGGACTCGATCAGCAGGTAATCGAAGCGCTGCTGACGCGCCAGCAGGCTGATCTGCTCAAGCAGATCAGCGCGTAGCGTGCAGCAGATGCAGCCGTTGCTCATCTCGACCAGTTCATCGCTGCCACGGTGCAGGGACACGTTGCGTGCCACGTCCTCGGCGTCGATGTTGACTTCACTCATGTCGTTGACGATGACCGCCACCCGCATGCCCGCGCGGTTGCGCAGGATGTGGTTGAGCAGGGTCGTCTTGCCGGAGCCGAGGAAGCCTGAAAGGACCGTCACCGGCAACCGGCCCGACAGGGCCCCGTCAATCATGCGGCCACCGTTTTCGCGTCGACGGCCTTGTCCAGGTAGCTTTCGAACAGGTCGACGACCACGAAGCCATCGTCCGCGGCATCACCCCACAGATCCTTTACCTGGAATTCAACGTGATAGGTCGGCTGGTGCGCCGCGCTCAAATCGCCGTGACCGATGGCATCCGGGAACAGCCATTTTTCCGCGGTGCGGTGTCGGACGATGCCTTCCTTGCCGCGTACATAGGCCGGCATGCGTATGTGGCCGGCCACGTATTCGTCGCGAACCACTACCCGGTCGCCAACTTCAAATGGCGGGCGGCCGGTGATGGCGGGGCGGCCCTTGTCGTGGGAAGGGTTGGCCAATTTGAAGGGTGAACCCAGCGCCTGATCGAGTTCGTCCTGAGTAATAACGCCGGTTTCGACCAGCAAGGTGGCCGTGGCAATGATGTAGCGTTCGTAATATTGCGTGCCAACGTGCTGGCGGACATCAAGTCGTTCGACGGCGTGACGGATTTCGTCGACGCTGAATTTTTTCAACTGGTCGGCGCCGATAAACATCAGGCTATAAGCCAGGTGCTCCCATTCCTGTTTGAATACTTGCTTGTAATCCTGGCTATTGATGACATGGGGAACCTTGCCAAAGCCTTGAAAACCGCCGAGATCGTGAAAGCCATCCATAATAAAAATCTCCGAAAATTAGAAGATGAAGAGTCTTTTGGGTCAACGTACGCGGGGCAGGGCAACCCCGATCAGCACATCCTTGGTCACCAGTTTCTGAAGCTCTTCTTCACTCATGTGCTCGGAGCCTTCGGGCCTCAAGGGCAGGACCAGGTAGCGGCTTTCTGCGCTGGTATCCCAGACTTTGACGACCACATCGCTTGGTAACTCTGTGCCCATCTCACGCAGCACGGTGCGTCCTTCACGAACCAGACGTGCACGGAACTCAAAACCCTTGTACCACTCCGGCGGCAACCCCAGGACCGGCCAGTTGGTGCAGGAGCACAGGCTGCAGACGATGACGTTTTTCAGCTGGGGCAAATCCTCCAGGGCCACGATGTATTCGCCTTGCGGACCGGTGAAACCGAACTGCGCACACGCTGCGGTGCCGTCTTTGAGCAACAGCTCCCGGAACTGCGGATCGACCCACGCCTTGGCGACTACACGGGCGCCGTTTTCCGGGCTCCATTGGTGCACCATCAATTCGGTTAGCTGCTCGATATAGCCCTCTGGAATCAGTTCCTTGTCTTTCATAACCTTGAACAAGGCCCAGGCTCGCTCGCTGGGCGTCGAAGTGGGTGCTGGGGATACAGTGGCGCTCATGGTGTAACTCCTCATCGGTTTAACACGGTCAAAAAAGTGAAGAACAGCTCCCCGGTTTTTTATTGATGTCCGGGAGGTTGGGTGAGGTGGGTTTACAACGTCTTCCAGTCGACAGCGGCCTCGAACGCTGCCGCCGCCTGGTAAATCGTGCCTTCGGCATAGTGCTTGCCAACGAACATCAGCCCCACGGGCAGGCCGTCCACCAGACCACACGGGATCGACATGGCCGGATGGCCGGTAATGTCCTGCGGCGCGGTGTTGCCGATCATTTCCAGCGCACGGGCCACGTACTCGGTGATCGAACAATCGGGTTCTGGGTGAGGCTGGGCAATGATCGGCACGGTCGGCATGACCAGAAGGTCATAGGTCTCCAGTGCCTTGTCGTAACCGGCCCGGGCGAAGCGTGCGATGTTCTGAGCCTTGGCGTAGAAGCGACCGTTGTAACGTTCCAGGCCGTACTGGCCGACGAACATGCACAGCTTGAGCGACGCAGACAATGCGTCCGCTTGTTCGCGCCAGCCGGCCTGTTTATCCAGCAGGCCGACGTCGTAGAGGCCCTTCCAGTTAAAGCCTGCGCCATTGCCATGCATCATCTGCATGGTCAGGCCTTCGCAGCCGATGGGGTGCCACAGCGAACCCGCCAGGTTGTGCTCGGGGACGGAGACTTCCTCGACGCGAGCGCCCAAGACCTCAAGCCGGGCGATGGCGCTGCGCACCTTGTCGGCAACACGTGGATCCTGATTGGCCAGCTGAAAGCCTTCCTGCAGGATGCCGATCCGCAGCCCGCTCACACCTCGCTCCAGATAATCGCAGTAGGCGTCGACCTGAGGAGCGGCCTGGCGAGGATCGAGTCCGTCGGCACCGGCCATGACTTCCAGCATCAGCGCGTTGTCACGCACGTTGCGGGTGATGGGACCGGCATGATCGATCGTGGCTTCGATCGCCATGATGCCGGTGTAAGGCACCAATCCGTGAGTCGGCTTCATGCCATAGGTGCCGCAGAACGCTGAAGGGATGCGGATCGAGCCGCCCTGATCACCGCCAACCGCCAGGTCCACCTCGCCGGCTGCTACCAACGCAGCGCTGCCGGAGGAGGAGCCGCCAGCGGCGAAACCATGCCGATACGGGTTATGTACGGGCGCCGGATCAGACGTGTGGCTGCCACCGGAGAGGCAGTAGTGTTCACAGGTCGCCTTGCCCAGAATGGTGACCCCGTCGTCCAGCAAACGGGTCACCACGGTAGCGTCGAACTGCGGTACGAAGCCTTCCAGTGGGGCGGCGCCGTTCATCATTGGGACGCCAGCCAGGGAGATGTTGTCCTTGAGTGCAACAGTCTTGCCAGCAAGTTTGCCCTCACGGGCGCCATTCACCTCAGTCCTGTAATACCAGGCATTGAGCAGGTTTTGCGGGTTTGACGGGCGGTAGCCCGAACTGCGGTCGTAGCGCACTGGCGGGGTGAAATCCGGCAACTCGTCGACCAGGTCATATGCGTCGAAACTTGGCTGCATAAGTACCAGGTATTCCGCTGCCTGCTCGTGGGTCAGCTGCATATTCAGCCGGCCAGCAATTTCCTGCAGTTGGTCGAGGGTAGGGCGAACAATGGCCATGATTTTCCTATTCTTTTTGTCTGTGATCGACGACGGGTCAGTCAGTACGGGAGCGTTCGACGGTGTTCGCAAAACACCTCGCGCCTGGTACCTGGAGCGACATCAATCGATGTGGGTAACAGGGCTCAAGTTAGGCATCCCTCTCGGCATTTGCTTGGCTGAGAAGGACAGCCACTTGGTTGAAAAGGACAACCTGCTACGCGTGGCGCGTTCAGAACACTTTCAAGACGCGCAGGTTCAGGCGTGCGCCTTCCTTGAAGCCTTGTTCGACCTCGATGTCGGTGCCGATCTGGGCCTGAATCTGCAGCGTGGGCTCGATGAAGTGCGTGACGGTGAAACGCCCATAGGAGGTGGAGACCCCGTCGTGCTGATCGACCCCGTTGACGGTGGTCGCCGAGCCAGTGATGTAGCCGCCGCCAACGGCGAAGGTGGTGCTCGGCGTCCAGTTGTAGCGCACGGCGGTCTGGTACTCGTAACGGGTGTTTTCTTCCAGCTTCGCCCCGGTCGAGCCGAAGTCATTGTTGTCCGACACCCATGAGGCTTCAGCCACAGTGTCCAGCGCCCATTTCGGGGAGAAATGGTGGATGTACGCCGCCTGTAGCGTGGCGCGCCAGCGGTTCTCGCCGAGGTTCAGGGCATCGTTTTTATCGTAGCTCCCCACCGGAAAGGACAGGTAGGGTGCCAAAGCGAAGATGTCCTTGTTCGCGGTGGGCAGCGTCCACTTCAGTGGCGCTGTGATGATCGGGTCGCCGATGCCTCGGGTATCGCCCAAGGCGCCGACATCTCCCGAGGCGTTCAGTTGACCGAAAGGCAACAAAATCTGCGGTTCCCATGAGAGGTTTTCTGACAGGCCGATGGCGTGCACATACCGCAGGATGCCGATGTCCGAACTGAGTCTGGCGTCGTCGGAGACCTTGTGGCCGTTCTGGTACAGATCCGAGCGGTCGGCGTGCTGGTAGTAGAGCAGCAAGGCGTTGGCGCCGGCCGGCAATGGTTCGAAATCACCGGGAGCTACCTCGATGGCCTGGCTTTTGACAAAGGGCAGCATGCACAGCACGAGTAAAGAGTGACTCAACTTCATGATCGATTTCCTGACAAAAGGGCCCCCAACCCCATGCGCTAGAGATGGGGGGCCAAAAGATGTTTGGGAGGTCTGTGTCAGGGCGGAATTCGGATCAAGACCGCCCGTGGACGCCGGGTAGCGTCAGACGTCAGGTTTTAGGGATCACCGCGTCACGCAACATGCCGGTCTGCGGGTGGCAGTTGATGTACTCGAACACTTGATCCTTGGCGTCGGATACCGAGACTTCGTGATAGAGCCGTAGCTTCGACAGGCTGGTGGCGACCCGAAAGAAAGTCACGAAAATCCGCAGATGGGTCGGATGGGATTCGGCCCAGCGCTCGAGTTTTTCCAGGGAGCGCCAGTGACCGATGTTGTAGCTCAGGTTCAGAAAATTGCCGTCCAGGTCGATGTAGTTCACGAAGCGATTGCTGTAGCAACCCAGGTCTTTGCCACTGTCGCGCAGGAAGTCCATACCCGCCTGCAGCGTCGGCAGAATTTCGTTGAGATAGAGCGATCGTTCTTCTTCGCCGGCATCCGCCCAGTCCTGGCCGGAGCGGATCAGCGCGACATTGTCGTGGCCTTGCACGACCACGCGCCCACCTGTGGCCGGGTCGCCGGCGATGACCGTAAGTTCACCGGAAGGAGCCATCCAGTCGGTCTGGGAAATCGGGAAGCGGTCACGCATCGATCCCCAGTAACCGTGTTCTTCGATGTCGTCACTGATGGTGTCCATCACGGCGCCAACGCCGGGCAACTCATCGCGAAAGCCATACAGCGTCTCGAACTGCTCGGCCCGCGGCGCGACAATTTCCCGAAAGTAACCGAGACTGTCGCTCAGGCGATCCTCCGAGGACCACCATTCGATTACCTCAGGCGTGCGCAGCCAACGACAATACGCGGCGGGGTCTTTCCAGTAACCGACGATCATCAGGTTGTCGTAACCGCTGTTGTCGGTGTGGTGGGTCAGGTCATGGCTCAGAGGGCCATCGGGCAAACTCAGGCTGGCGGCAATGTGGCGCATCGCGTGCAGAGCCGCTTCACGCTGGTCCTCCCCGCGGTATTGCACACCCCAATACCCCATCACTACTTGTTCTACTCGCTCATCGGCGCGTCCGACCCACATGGGGAAGGGGGGCTGGTATTCATCGGGGACGCGACGAGACAACGTCCGCGGGCATTTGAGGTGCTTATCGATCGCAGATTCCATGGTGGGCTCCTTGGTTTTATTTTTGGTATGCGGTTATCTGTTCAACGTTTCGACGGGCGCGGGTACCTGGAGGTTGGCGCAACCAGTCGACGCCGCAGCACCAGAGTCCCCAGCTCTAACAGGTAGGTGGCGAACTCTTCAGGTGCCAAGTCGCGCATCTGCAAAAGCCAGGATGAATCGGACTGTCGCTGCTGCTCTGGCAGTTGCATGGGACACCTCATCAGTTGTGGTTGGAGGGGCACGGTGTGGGGTAGAAGTTAGGCGGGGACGGCGCAGTACGCTTGGCTCGTACGGACAACCGTTTGGCTAGAAAGGACAGGCTCTGAAAACAGGAATACGATGAGCTGAATTGGTGCGCGCACTCCGTCAGGCGGCGAATGCATGTATCGATAACGGGCAGGAGTAATCCGTGTGAAGTGTTAGCGGGATTCGCTCACGCAGCCTCTATCCCGAGCGTGCGAGCGTCTGGCATTTCAGGCGCACATAACGTTGGCAACCCGAAAGGGGAGTGGCCTGCTATTTGCTAAGTAGGGAATCAACGTTACCGTCACCCTTATTGTTCAGTCGCCGCCGCGAGGTGAATGCCATGAGCCATAGCAATCAGTATTCAACCCTCGCCGTTGCGGCTCCACGTCGCTTTGATTACTGGAAAGAAGTGGTGTGCCGTCATTGCCTGGCGGCGGACAGCAAACCGTTGGCGCAGAGCGATTTCGACGGGGCGCTGGAGGTGCACGGCATGGGCCCGCTGGACATCTGTACGCTGTCCTCGCCACTGCATTATTGGGAGCGCGCGCCCCGGCACTTGCGCAGCGGTCCGGATGAGGATCTGTGGCTGGGTTTCACCCGGCGAGGCTATGGTGAACTGGAACAGGCAGGGCGCAAGGCAACGCTAGCGGCGGATAGTTTGTTTCTTTATGACGCATCCCAAACGTTCCGATTCAGTCTGGGTGGTACCGAGAACCACCTGGTTCGCATTCCGCGACAGTTGCTCAGCCAACGGTTGCCAGGCGTAGCAGGTTGCACCGCCGTGGTTTTGGACGATCGCCGTCCAGGGGTGATTCCGTTGCGCGAGATGTTGCATCAAGCGGCGAGCATTCCTGCGAACTTTCAGGATGAGGGGTTATCCAACCGCTTCTCCAACACCTTGCTGGATCTTCTGGCGATCAGCCTGGAACTCCAGGACCTCAAGACGACCCATGAAGAATTGGATCTTTATGGTCGGATCATGAACTACATCCACCAGCATTTGACCGATCCGGACCTGTCGATCGAGCGCATCGCTCAAGTGCATTATGTGTCCACGCGAACCGTCACACGCGCTTTCGCCCGTTACCAGAAAACGCCGGTCGCGGAGATCTGGAAAGAACGCCTGATCGCGAGTCGCGAGGCAATAGAACGCGGGCAGGTACGCAGCATTTCTCAAGCTGCACTGGATTTCGGTTTCTCCGATTTTTCCCATTACAGTCACGCTTTTCGCAAGGCCTTTGGTGTGGCTCCTCACACACTCCTGCGTCGGAATTGAGCAAGGCCACTCACAATCCCCTCGAATCCAAACCGCAAAGCGTTGCCCACGCCGTCCCGCGCGCAATGTTGAGTGTCATCAGGATCACGACCTTTGCCTCACCAGAATGTGGGGTGTGACCGGGGACCAGTCAAATTTTGCGAGGCAGCAATGGCCAGTTCACCGGTACACGATTTGCCGAAAATCTGGATGTTGCGCTGGCACTTGGCTTCGAGACGCGGCCTTCTAAAATTTAGGTCTGTCGCTAAAGAAACTTGATCGGATAATTGATGATGAGACGGTTTTCATCGATGTCGTAACTGCTGAAATCTCGGCGTAGCGTTGAATTGCGCCAACGCACCGACATGTCTTTCAACGGGCCGCTTTGAATGACGTAGGCCAGTTCGGATTCTCGCCCCCATTCTTTTCCATGGTCAGTGGCGTTGGTTTGAACATGGTCACCGCTGAGGCTAAGTTGTAGTCGCTGAACCTAAGCGGCCAGGTGAATGCTCTCAGCGACACCGCGATCAATAATAATGTCTTTCGCAGGCGCTTGGGCGAGAGTCTTAACCATTTGCTAGTCGCGGATGGACGGGACAGTGAATCGCCACGGACGGTAGTAGGCGTAAAAAACACTGAGCAAACCTAAACTGTTGCTGCTGACTGAAAACTGACCCATTAGAGGCTGCGATTTCTGCCATAGCTTTACCGCCGCTAAGTGTTTTCGCACCCACTGAAAAAAAAGCTTTCGGATCACTCCGAAAGCAAACTGCCGAACCCGCAACCGAGGGTGACCAAACCGCAGGAATAGCAACTGTTGTCCGTCAGTATGCGATTCTGCATGCGGGTTCAAGCAGAGAAACTACGGGCAGTCGCTTGGCCGCTTCAGCATGCTCGGGCAAAGTGGATCACAGGGAGCGATAGAGCACGAACATGGCTGTAGCTGCAATGGTCGCGGCTGACACAATGTTGAGTGCTCCTCGGCTATTGGATAATCGCGATGCCAGGCAAGCGCCAACCATTCCACCTCCAAATCCACCAAGTATGAACGTGCCCGCCAGAGGCCAATCCACATAACCAGACAGGGCGTAGCTTGCAGCGGTTGTCAGTCCAAATGCGGTGACAGCAACCAACGAAGTTCCCACTGCCAGAAGGATAGGCATCTTGGTAGCAGCGATTAGTCCTGGAACGACCAGAAATCCACCACCGATGCCGAAGACCCCGGAGAGCGTCCCAGCGAGGCCGCCCATGAGGGCCAACCTTGGGGCATGTTCACTGCATCGCACTGTTTCGGCTGAAGTGGCTGAGCTTCGATTCTTCAGCATGAGAGCGGAGACTACGAGCATCAGCATCGCAAACAATGCGAGAAGCTTATGACCGTCGATGGCTTTGCCGATAGTCGAGCCAACAGCTGCACCGAGCATACCGACAGCTGTAAAAATCATTGCACAGGGCCATTTCACATTTCCGCGTCTGGCATGGTTGGCAAGATTGGTGGCGGCATTGGCTGCAACAGCGATTGCGCTCGTGCCAATGGCTACATGAGGTTGATCTACCCCAACGAAGTAAACCATTAAGGGTACGGCCAGTATTGATCCGCCCCCGCCCACCAAACCTAGTGTCAGGCCCACTACCGAACCGGCAACTCCACCAAGTGCGTATTGCGAGAAACTTAACGTGAGCATCACATACCCTCACGAGAGTGTGGCGATATTGATTTGACGAGTCGAGCAGAGCCACTCCCTTCCCTTGAGCATTGCGTTCCAATAGATGCTTGGAAGGGCATAAGACTTCAAGTGCCAAGCGAGGCGAGAAGGTCGCCGTCCATCAATGAGCCAGGAGGGGAAGGTAGGTTTCAACTTGCCGCCGTAGCAGAATTCGGCCAGTACAATTTTTCCTCGCTCAACGGTCAGGGGGCATGAACCATAGCCGTCATACCCTGCTGTGAGTGGCCCCTCTTCGAGGCAAGCGAGGACATTCTCGGCGACGACAGGTGCCTGTTGCCTCGCAGCTGCTGCCGTTTTTGCGTTCGGCGTGTCGGTGGCGTCTCCGAGGCCAAAGATGTTGGTGTAGCGAACATGCCTGAGGGTGACAGGATCGACCTCTACCCATCCGCCACTGCCTGCCAGTGGGCTTGATCTGATGAAGTCAGGAGCGGTCTGGGGAGGGCACACATGAATCATGTCGAATTCAAGGGTTTCGAACACCTTGGTGCCGTCGGTTTGCAGGCGAGCGAACTTTGCCGTTCGGGCATCACCGTCGACTTCAACCAGTGTGGAGCCAAAGTTCAGGTCGATCTGATAGCGATCGATGTATTCCATCAGCGCTGGAACGTAGTCCGGTACACCGAACAGTGCATTACCTGCGGTATGGAACTGGATGCGATTCAGCAACCCCTCTCGTCGCCAGTGGTCGGCGGAGAGGTACATGGCTTTCTGAGGCGCTCCGGCACATTTAATGGGCATGGGAGGTTGAGTAAACAGGGCGCGTCCATTCTGCAGTTCTTGAACCAGCTTCCAGGTATATGGCGCCAGATCAAAGCGGTAGTTAGACGTCACCCCGTTCTTGCCAAGTGACTCCTCAAGACCAGGAATTGCTGCCCAATCCAATTTCAGACCCGGAGCGACGATCAGCGCTCGATATTTCAAGCTCGAACCACTGCTCAAGTAAACTCGATTTTCTTCTGGCTCAAAGTGGCTGGCGGCAGCACGCTCCCAGATCACGCTGTCGGGAATAAGAGAGGCCATAGGGCGAACAGTTTGATCAGGCGTGAATATGCCTCCACCTACCATCGTCCATCCTGGCTGGTAAAAATGTTTGGTGGCCGGGTCGACAATACAAATCTTCAAATTTTTACGGCGCTTGAGCAAGCTTGCGCAGGATGCCAAGCCTGCGGCCCCAGCACCAATGATGACTAC
The DNA here is from genome assembly GCF_057837725.1 of Pseudomonas sp. GL_091. NCBI lineage: Bacteria > Pseudomonadati > Pseudomonadota > Gammaproteobacteria > Pseudomonadales > Pseudomonadaceae > Pseudomonas > Pseudomonas sp. GL_091. Next base: position 3,070,007 of record NZ_CM174451.1, read on the forward strand.
GTCATAGAGCTCTTCCGAAATGCCTGCTCGGTTTTGCATTTCCATCAAACTTGGTTGTAACGATGAAATGTCAAAGCCAGCCCGGGCCGCTTGAGCTATCAGCTCTGTTGCCGGGCGCGAAGACGCTTTGGCCAATGCCCAAAGCTGGGTGGAGCGCGTACCGGTTCTGCAAAAAGCCAAAATCGGATCGTTGTTTAGTTTCAGGGCCACGGCGAAAGCGGAAATATCGGTGCTTGAAATGGATCCGCTTGTAACCGGCAAATATATAAACTGGATGCCGGCATTCCGAACTGCCGCCGCGATGGATTCGCTCGATGGTTGATCCGCAGATTCATTGTCATGTCGATTGCAGATGACTGTGCGAATACCGGCATTCACCAGGTCTGGAATATCTTCAGGAGTGATCTGTCGTGAGACAGAAATACCATCTGCAAGGTTGATTATTTGCATGCAAGGACTCTCTTTTTTAGCGGTCGCGCTTAAGCGGATAGGGCAGTGCCGCGACCTGACCTGACCTGCCCTGCTATTTCAAAGCAGGTTCAGGGGGATTTTCAGATAGCGGATACCGTTGTCCTCGGGCTCAGGAAAGCTCCCTCCGCGCATGTTTATCTGGACAGAAGGCAGCATTAATCGCGGAGTAGAGAGGGTGGCGTCTCTTGCATCTCGCATCGCAACAAAGCTTTCCTGAGATACTCCATTGCCTACATGGATGTTTGACTGACGTTGCGCTTCGATTGTGGTTTCCCACTCAAAATGATCTCGGCCCGGCGCCTTGTAGTCATGGCACAGGAAAACTCGTGCTTCAGCTGGCAAGTGCAGGAGCCTCTGCATTGACTTGAACAGCGTCGTGCTGTCGCCGCCTGGAAAATCGCACCGGGCAGTACCGTAGTCGGGCATGAATAGCGTGTCACCGGGGAACACCGCGTCGCCAATCACGTACGCGATGCAAGCGGGGGTATGGCCTGGAACATGAAGCGCAATTGCTTCTAGTCCGCTCACCGTAAAACTTTCGCCATCGACGAAAAGATGATCGAACTGACTTCCGTCTCGGGCGAACGGGCTGCCCGCGTTGAACAGCTTTCCGAACGTTTCTTGGACGACTTTTATGTCCGACCCGATCGCAATTTGTCCACCCAACCGGGACTGTATGAGAGGAGCGGCTGAAAGGTGGTCGGCATGCACATGGGTTTCAAGCAGCCAGCCAACCCTCAGGTTGTTTTCCTCTACGTACTTCATCACTGCCAGAGCTGAGGAATCCCTTGTTTTGCCGCTTGCGGCATCGAAATCCAGCACGCTGTCAATAATTGCGCATTCGTTGCTATCCGGCCCCCTGACCACGTGACTGACCGTAAATGTTTCGGGGTCAAAAAAAGAGTGGACGATTGGGCGACACGAGTCATTGGCGGTTGCCCGCTCGACGATCTGGCTGGCTACATTCAGCGAGATGTCATTGCTTAAATCAGGCATCAGGGCACTCCTGGAAGACTTACTCTTTTACGATTACACTATTTAGATAAGTATGCAATTGTCTGGTGCTTTTAAGGCTTCGTCGACGCTGATGCCCATGCAGGTTACGATTGGGGGCTGATTCTGGAGAGGACTGTATGACGTTGGATGCCAAGCCCGCTGACGAGCTATTTATGCCCCCGCTACGGCAAGGTGAGAGGGCGCCTGAATTCACAGCGAGAACAACTTTGGGAGACGTGTCGCTAAGCGACTACCGTGGTCGCTGGCTACTCTTGTTTTCCCATCCGGCGGATTTCACACCCGTCTGCACAAGCGAATTCATCGCCTTCGCCAAGGCCAAACCGCACTTTGATGAAATGGGTTGCGAGCTGTTGGGATTGTCTGTCGATGGCTTGTTCTCTCACTTGGCATGGATTCGGGACATTCGTGACCGTTTTGGTGTGGAGATCAATTTCCCTATCATTGAAGATCCCTCCATGGCGATCGCTCGTGGATATGGCATGGTTGGCCCTGATGCCGCTGATAGCTCCACGGCTCGAGTGACTTATGTAATCGACCCCGAGGGGATTATTCGTGCCATGAGTTGGTACCCGATGAATATCGGGCGTTCGGTCGACGAGTTGATTCGATTGGTTACCGCCTTGCAGGCCTGTGATGCCAGTGGCGCCTCGACTCCGGAAGGGTGGGTCAAGGGGGGCGCCATGCTTGAGCCCGTGGCATTGAGTGCATCCGAAGTTTTGCTCGTGGAGCCTCGTGCTGATGAGGCATGGTACTTTCGCTGGAGGAAGCTCTGATGTCCCTGACGCAGGAAGCCCTTGAGTCACTCAAGTCAGAAGCTGTCGCCGCCGCTGACCTAGTGCGCCTGATAGGTACCCCGACAAGGCTGCTGCTGCTTTGCCACCTGGCCCAGGGCGAATGTTCCGTAGCTGAGCTTGAAAGAGAGTTGGGAGTGCGTCAGCCAGGGCTATCTCAGCAGCTATCAGAGCTGAGGCAAAATAATCTCGTCAAAACGCGCCGGGAATCTAGGTCGATTTTTTATAGCATTTCCGACCTGAGGGTGCTGAGAGTTCTGGAGGGCTTGCACTCCGCCTTGTTCAAAGAACATGTTGCGACTGCGGAGCGGCCACGGCTGGTGGCACTTAATTCGCTGCCAGGAGAGGCTGCACAGTTTGCCAAGGTGATTCGGTAAACATGGCGAGTTCTTGAATTTTACTGTTTGTGGTCATTTGTTTCCCTGCCTAGTCTATTTTGATTGAAAATATGCTGCCATGCGAAGAAAGCGCGGCATTATTTGAAAAGTAATTTTTCCCCCTGAGGTATAGGCTTTCTCGGCATTAACCGCTGTAGATATGAGCCCATAGCCTGCGTTCCCGGGCTCGTTTTCTATGACACAAAGAGCGAGAGAGCCCCATGCTGGAAATTCGTCATCTAATGGGTATTCACATGCTGCGGGAGACCGGCAGCCTGCATGAGGCCGCAAAAAAGTTACACGTCACTCAATCGGCTCTATCACATCAATTTTCGGGATTGGAAAAGCACCTCGGCTCGTCGCTTTTTGAGCGCAGAACACGGCCGGTACAGTTCACCCGTATCGGACGACGGATTCTCAAGCTAGCAGACTCATTGTTGCCACAGCTGCGCTCGGTTGAGTGCGATCTGGTCGACTTGGCTGAAACGGCCGCAGGCCGGATCACGATGGCAGTAGAAAGTAGCGAGTGGGCTCATTGGCTCATCCCGTTAATCAACCGATTTCGAGAAGAGTGGCCTGAGGTTGAGCTGGATATGGTGACTCAATTTCCGCGCAATCCTGGTGACGCTGTCAGTGCCATGGATGTCGATCTGCTGCTTTGCGCCAGTGCTGTGAAGGCACCTGGGGTGATCAGCGTGCCGTTGTTCACTTACGAGCTGCTGCTGGGGGTGGCGAATACTCACCCTCTAGCTAGCAAAGTCTTCATCACCCCGGAAGACCTAGCCACGGAGACGTTAATCACCTCATCCGCCGAGCGCTCCAAGCAGCCCATTTTCGAGCAGTTTTTAGGGGCTGCCGGTGTTGAACCGGCGCGGCATCGGTCGTCTGACGCGTTGATGTCAGTTTCCCACCAGGTCTCAACTGGTAGGGCTGTTTGTTGCCTGCCAGATTGGGTTATTCGTGGGGTTTGCTCTCAAGGTCGCCTGGTTTTCAAATCGCTGGGAATGGACGGTTTGCATGTAACGCTCAACGCAGTCCTGTCTCTCGATTCGTTGGAGGCACCACACATGCGATATTTTCTGCTGGCGGCCCAAGAAGGCCCTCGTGGTTGACTGTCTCTGACGATAAGCTCTGACCCACCTCCGTTATTACCGCTCTCCTGCATCCTTGGTGTGGGCTGGATTGGGCTGTAAGTGCGGTGGTGGAGAGGGCTATGGCGCACGCATTATCTCCGAATTCGCACGCCTGCGAGCCTCTGCTGTGCAAGAGGCCTGGGAAGAGGCGTGCCAACTGCTTTGAGTTCATTTGTGCCAAAAATTCACGAAACTCTCGCCTAAATCCCACTTTTTAAAGTGCGATGAATCGCTAAGAATGGGCATGCCGACGAGGGGCTAGCTTAGGATGCGCTAGTGCAGACTTTTCTCTGGATCTGACGCCATTTGCGGAAGACCTAACTGAGCAAAAGCTCACGAACTATAGAAATGAAATAACGAGGCCAAAGAGCCCGCGCTTCAACCAAATATTCTGCTTTAGGCTTGTATTTGATGTACTGATGGCAAGTCGGCTAACTAACAATAATTAATTGGCAGTAAGGTAAGTGTATGGAAGGCGTAAAACAACAGGCGTATTTGGGCGGTTATGCGTCTCGAAAAACCGTGCCGTTTACAAGCTATGATATGGGTTGGGTGGTTTTGTGTATAGGGATGGCCATTGGCTCTGGTGTAATTTTTATGCCTATTCAGATGGGTGTAAAAGGAGTCTGGGTCTCTTTGATTTCGCTGCTCATTGCATACCCGGCAGTGCATTTTATGCAGGAGATCTATATTCGGTCTCTTTCTAAAAGTAAAGCCTGTGAGGATTATAATAATATTGTCAGTCAGTACATTGGCAGGAACTGGGGTATCGTTCTAAGTATATTGTATTTTCTAATCATGCTTAACGGTATGCTTTCATACTCGTCTGCAATCGTGAGGGATAGCGCTTCTTACCTTCAAACCTTTCATATTACCTCTGGGTCTGTTGCGAACTCTCCTTGGTATATATTCAGCTTCATTGCTGCGATGGTTGCAATAGCGTCCAGGGGCGAGCGATTCCTGTTTAAGGTTTCAGGGCCAATGATTGTTGTGAAGATTTCGATCGTTATGTTCCTTGGTCTATCGATGATTCCATACTGGAATATTAACAACTTAGGTCTGCATGTCTTTCCAAGCTTCTCTACTTTGCTAGTTGATGTGCTGCTAACGCTGCCATTTGCCATGTTTTCAATTTTCTACGGCCAAATCCTTAACCCGATGAACGTAGCGTTTAGGAAAATTGAAAAAGATCCTGAAGTCGCTACATACAGAGCTCTTCGTGTTCACCGCGTAGCGTTGGTGATATTGCTTGTAGGTGTCGGTTTTTACGCACTTTCGTTCATGCTGTCGATTAATCATCAGCAGGCGACTGAGGCTGTTTCAGCAAAAATTTCGGCACTGGCCCTTGCCGCTCAAGTAATGCCCGGTGATTTTGTTCGAGTGTTGTCAACTGTCCTGAACGTTGTAGCTATCTTTACGGCATTTTTCGGAATTTACTTAGGCTTTCAAGATGCGCTAAAAGGCATTCTTTCGAACGTCATGGGGCGTTTTGGCGATAAAGCGCAAGGTTTCAAGCGAATTCAGGGGTATGTCGTCGTTTGGACTTCAATTGCGCTGATGGGGGCTTGGGTAGCTTTCGGTGTGTCGGCGATGTTGCTGATCCAGATCACTGTTCCAATTTATGGTCTTGTTGCCTGCATTGTTCCTGCGTATCTGGTGTTAAAGGTGCCGGCGCTACAAGAATTCAAGGGCTTCAAAAATACCTACACGATGGTGTTCGGGGTTGCGTTGCTGGTCGTTCCTTTGATGATGTTTTTAGAGAATTAAATTGCTAAATATTGTGGGGTGTCATCTGAGTCTTGGTTAATTGACGCCTGTATTATTACGGAAATTCTCGATCTCCTTATCCCAGGGTGGTGTTTCACCGAACTCTACTACCAAGTGATCAATGAAGCTCCGCACCATAGGGTTAGAATATTTTGATCGGTAATACATAGCGTACAGAGTGTGATGAATTACTGGCTCATAGTCTGGCAGTACGATTGACAGCTGACCGTTGATGATGTCTCCAGATACCAAGTAAGTCGGTAAGCAGGCGATACCTTGGCCGGCCACAGCTGCTTCACGGAGTGCGATGCTTGAGTTCGATGAAAGACGAGGAGAAGGTCTGATGTTGATGGGTTTACCAGCTTTAAGAAACGACCATGCGCCATCTTTCGTCATTGCTGGATAGACTAAGCATTCCAGTTGGTCTATTTGCTCAGGACTCTGAATTCTAGGTTTTGAGGCAAGGTAGGTTGGGGAAGCACAATAAATCCAGCGAATGGGTGCCAGTTTTCTCGCGGCATAAGTCCACGTGGTGTCGGACGTGATGCGCAATACAACGTCTACGTCTTCCTCGGCCAAATTTATTAGACGGTCATCTAGCAGTAAATTGGCGTTAACTTTTGGATATGCATCCAAATACTTGCTTAAGAAGAGAGAAGCCTGTTTAGAGCCGAACGCAATAGAGCTTGAAATTCGGAGATTGCCTTCTGGCTTTACGAACTGCCGTGCTACATCAAGCGTGTTCTCTACATCTGAAAGAATGGCGTTCGCGCGTTCGAGGATGATACGACCATGCTCGGTGAGCACCAGACTACGGGTTGATCGCTTGATCAAGAGAACGCCTAGGCGCTCTTCCAACAGTGACAGGCTTTTACTTACTGCGGAAGGAGACAGACTGAGTTCCCTGGCCGCCGACGAAAGACTACCCAACTCAGCTATTCGCGAAAAAATAGTTATTTGTGTCAGCGAAGCGAAATTTTTCATTGGAAGAACTCGACATCAAGTGATGTGTGCTTTCAGAGGAGACGGGTCTGAAAGTAGCAGGTAGTTTGTAAGTGCGTCCTGAACAAAGATCGCTAGTGGCGATGGTTCATTTGACCGGAATCAACGAACGCAAATTCTACTGGAGGATTTCAGTTCAAGAAGTGAAAAACTCGATTGCATTTCCTTAACTCCCGGAATGGTGCGCAAGCGATTCAATGCAAATTTCGAGAAGGTTTCAAGGTCTTCTGCGAGTACCTGAAGCAAGTAGTCGTGCTGGCCAGAAATGTTATGGCAAGCCATCACTTCGGGCATCTCTAGAACCCATTTCTCGAAGGTGCGGCATGTCGATTCGGTGTGATTGTCCAGAAGGATGCTCACGAAGACGACAACCCCCAGGCCCATTAGGTGCCTGTCCAGCACCGCTTGATAGCCCTTGATCACACCGATCGACTCCAGGCGTTTAAGGCGTTTCCAGCATGGGGACGGCGAGAGCGCGACTCGCTCAGCTAATTCAGCGTTGCTGAGTCGGCCGTCATCCTGAAGGATTCGTAGGATTTTTATATCTGTTTCGTCAAGTTCAATTTTAGCGTATGGAGATTTCATGAATTGCAACCTGTGTAGAAGGATCTTTCTCATACTATGACTTTCGTGACAAAAATGGAAAGAATCTTTTTGAGGGTTCTCGATACACTGATTTCGTCCACAGCGAGTCCGAACCGTCGCCCTTAGGGCGATCGAGAGGCGCGTGGGTTCTCGATTCCAAAACAAAAGAAGAGGCGGAAATGTCTTACTCCAGCTATCACAAGAAGAAAATTGCCGATCAAGAACTGCATCCAGAAACATTGATGATGTCGTACGGTTACGATCCGTTTCTGTCCGAGGGGGCAGTCAAGCCGCCGGTATTTCTGACCTCTACGTTCGCCTTCCGCACCGCTGAAGATGGCGCAGAGTTCTTTGACGTCGTTTCCGGTCGCAAGCCTCTCCCTGAGGGAGAGGCCGCAGGCCTGGTGTACAGCCGATTCAACCACCCCAACCTGGAGATCGTAGAAGATCGTCTGGCCGTGCTGGATGGTGCGGAAGCCGCAGCTGTAACTTCGAGTGGTATGGCTGCAATTGCTGCAGTTCTGCTCGCGTTCCTGCGTCCGGGTGACCAGATCGTTCAGTCGGCGCCGCTCTATGGTGGTACCGAGACACTGATCGCCAAAATCCTTCCAGAATGGGGTATCGGTTCTCACGCAATCGGAGATGGCCTCTCGCGTGAATCGATTCGAGAAGCGCTGGAAGCAGCGGCTCGGCAAGGTACGGCTCGTATTTGCTACATTGAAACCCCCGCAAACCCAACCAATACACTGGTTGATTTTGAGGCCATCAAGGCAGAGATTTTTGAGTTCACCGGCCGCCATGGCTATCGCCCGCTGGTTGTTTGCGATAACACACTGCTCGGCCCGATCTTCCAGAAGCCGATTCAGCACGGCATAGACATGTGTGTCTACTCGTTGACCAAATATGTGGGTGGTCATAGTGATCTGGTTGCCGGCGGTATTACCGGTAGCAAGGAGCTCATCGCCAAGGTTCGCGGCATTCGCAGCGCCTTTGGTTCGCAGCTTGATCCCCATTCCTCCTGGATGATTTCACGCTCGATGGAAACGCTGGTTCTGCGCATGAAGCAGGCTGCTCGCAGTGGCAGTACGATTGCCCAGTGGCTCGCCAAGAACCCCCACCAGAAAATCGAAGTTCTGCATCCAGAGCTGATTCAGGACAAAGCATATCAGGCGGTTTACGAGCGCCAGTGCACTGGGCCAGGTTCGACTTTTTCTTTCATTCTCGATGGTGGTCGCGAGCGTGCCTTCAAGTTCATCAACGCGCTGAGCCTGTTCAAGTCTGCAGTTAGCCTCGGTGGTACCGAATCGCTGGTTTGCCACCCAGCTTCGACTACCCAATCAGGTGTGCCGGCCGAGCTACGCGCCAAAGTTGGTGTGTCTGAAGGTCTGATTCGCGTATCGATTGGTCTTGAGCACGAGTCGGATCTGATTGCCGACCTAGAAAATGCTCTGCGTAACTGCTAAGGCCATCAAGTAGCGAGGTGAGAGATGAACAGCGTGTCAAAAGGGGTGCTTCCATTGCACTACTCCGGTGATATTGATCCTTCCGAAACGCAGGAGTGGTTGGAGGCGCTTGACGGGTTGGTGAGGGCAAACGGGCACGAGCGTGTCCAGTTCCTACTCAAAAAGATCGAAATCCATGCCCAAGAGTTGGGTGTAACCACCCCTCAGGGGCCATATTCGGCCTACCGGAATAGCATTTCCCTGGAGTCTCAGGGTGGCTATCCGGGCGATTTGGCGGTCGAGGAGCGTTTGACTGCTATCTTGCGCTGGAACGCGTTGGCTATGGTGGTTCGCGCTAACCAGGCCTATGGCGATCTCGGCGGACATATCGCCAGCTACGCATCTGCAGCCGAAATCTTTGAAGTGGGCTTCCAGCACTTCTTCAAAGGCCCGGACGCACCGGGTGGTGGTGACTTGGTGTACTTCCAGCCGCACTCAGCTCCGGGTATCTATTCGCGAGCTTTCCTTGAGGGGAGGCTGAGCGAAGAACAGCTATCTCGTTATCGCCAAGAGGTAAATGGCGGCGGCTTATGCTCTTATCCGCATCCATGGTTGATGCCAGACTTTTGGCAGTTTCCTACGGGGTCGATGGGCATCGGCCCGATGAGCTCGATCTACCAGGCTCGCTTTATGCGATATCTGGAGCACCGTGGCTTGGCCGAGACGAGCGGACGCCACGTTTGGGGTGTGTTCGGTGACGGTGAAATGGACGAGCCAGAATCTATCGGCGCGCTCACGCTTGCGGCCAGGGAAAAGCTCGACAACCTGACCATGATCATCAACTGCAATCTGCAGCGTTTGGATGGCCCTGTTCGCGGTAATGGCCAGATCATCCAGGAGCTGGAATCTCTGTTCGCAGGGGCAGGCTGGAACGTAATCAAGGTACTTTGGGGTTCTGATTGGGACGCGCTGTTTGCCAGAGATACCGACCACGTTCTGCTGCGCCATCTTGCCGCGACGGTCGATGGCCAATACCAGACCCTGGGTGCGAATGATGGTGCATTCAACATCACGCATTTCTTCGAACAGGATCCTCAGGTCAGAGCGCTTGTTGCTCACATGACCCCCGAAGAAATTGATGGTTTGGAGCGTGGTGGTCACGACTTCAAGAAGCTTCACGCGGCATTCGCAGCAGCGAAGGCTCACAAGGGGCGGCCAACCGTCATTCTTGCCAAGACCAAGAAAGGTTATGGCATGGGCGGCGCCGGCGAATCTCGCATGACCTCGCACCAGGCCAAGAAGCTCGACCTAGATACCCTGAAGGCTTTCCGTGACCGCTTCAAGCTTCCGCTCAATGATGAAGCTGTAGCCTCTTTGCAATTCTTGAAGCCTGCTGACGGCAGCCTCGAAATGCAGTACCTGCAGAAACAACGTGAAAAGCTTGGTGGCTCGCTGCCAGCTCGTCGTCCACGTGGGGATTCTTTGCCGATTCCAGTAATCGAGAGCTATGCCAAATTTGCTCTTGATGCGGAAGGCAAAGAGATGTCGACCACCATGGCGGCAGTGCGAATTTTCGGGAACATCCTCAAGGACTCCAAACTTGGCCCGCGTATGGTGCCGATCGTTGCGGATGAAGCGCGTACCTTCGGTATGGCGAACATGTTCCGTCAGATCGGTATCTACTCTCCGTCTGGTCAACTGTATGAGCCAGAAGATGCTGGATCCATGCTGTGTTATCGCGAGGCGAAAGACGGTCAGCTGTTGGAGGAGGGAATCACTGAGGCGGGCGCGATGTCCTCGTGGACTGCTGCTGCTACTTCCTACAGTGTCCACGGCGTCTCGATGCTGCCGATTTACATCTACTACTCAATGTTCGGTTTCCAACGAGTAGGCGATCTGATCTGGGCGGCCGCAGACCAGCGTGCTCGAGGCTTCCTGTTTGGCGCAACGGCGGGTCGCACGACGCTTGGTGGTGAAGGGTTGCAGCACCAGGATGGTTCGAGCCACATGATGGCGGCTACGATTCCGAATTGCCGCGCCTACGATCCTGCATTCGCCGGCGAACTCGCTGTGATCATGGACTATGGCATGCGCCAGATGCTGGATCGACAAGAGGACGTCTTCTATTACCTGACGGTGATGAATGAGAACTACGCCCAGCCAACACTGCCAGATTCTGCGCGTGAGGGAGTCATCAAGGGCATGTACCTATTCAACGAGCAGAAGCTCGAGCAGCCCAAGGGGCGTGTGCGACTGCTTGGTTCGGGTGCAATTTTCCTCGAAGTTCAGAAGGCCGCTGAGATCCTGGCGCGCGAATGGCAGATCGAGAGTGAGCTGTGGAGCGTCACCAGCTTTAGTGAGTTGGCTCGCAATGCCCGTGAGGTAGAGCGTGGAAATCGCCTTCACCCTGAGGCAGAGCAACAAATGTCTCATGTCCAGAGTTGCCTGCAGGGTCAGTTGCCTGTTGTCGCCGCGACAGACTACGTGCGTGCACTTCCTCAGCTGATTTCTAGCTATATCGATGGCCGCTATATCGCCCTCGGTACTGACGGCTTCGGCCGCAGTGACACCCGCAGTGAGCTCCGTGAATTCTTCGAAGTGGATAGCAACAGCATTGTACTGGCTGCGCTCGACGCTCTGGCAGCAGAGGGCACCGTGGATCGCTCACTGTTGGCTGATGCAATTCAGCGGTTGGGAATCGACACGGGCATGGCTGCCCCTTGGAATCGTTAACCGGGTAGATGTTTGTTGATTGCTGATTTGAGGAGTTGTGAATGGACAAGCTCAAGCTCCATGCGGAAACGCTCCTGACTCATTCGGGTCGGGAGCACGATCAGATAGGCGGAACTGTGAATACACCGGTTTACCGGGCGTCCACTCTCCTGTTCCCATCTGTGAGTGCTTTGCAGTCCGTGCAAGGTACGCTGAATACCTACGGTCGCCATGGCAGTCCGACTACTCGGTCATTAGAGCGTGCTCTTTGTGATCTGGAAGGCGCTGGGGGAGCAATGCTTACCCCGAGCGGTCTCAGCGCTGTCACCACGGCATTGCTGGCCAATCTCAGCCCAGGTGATCATTTGCTGATGACCGATTCGGTCTACGATCCGACTCGGGCCTTTTGCAATGAGACCTTGGCACGTTTCGGCATAGAGACGACCTACTACGATCCAACGATCGGAGCGGGAATTGCCGAATTGATGAAGCCGAATACCAAAGTTGTATTCCTGGAAACGCCAGGATCTCTGACATTTGAAGTGCAAGATGTTCCAGCCATTTCCGAGGTCGCACACGCACATCATGCGATTGTGATTATCGACAATACCTGGGGGACACCTGTCAATTTTGCATCGTTCAAGTATGGTGCCGATATTTCGGTTCATGCTGCGACCAAATACATCGTGGGGCATTCTGATGTGCTGATGGGGGTCATCATGACCACAGAGGCTCTGTATCCCAAAGTCAGAACGTTCTACAAGCAATTGGGTGTATCTGTTAGCGGTGACGATGCGTACCTGGCGCTGCGCGGTATGCGCACACTTGCTGCTCGTCTCGATCGGCATCAAAGCAGTGCGGCGGCGGTAATGGATTGGCTGAAGGCCCAGCCGGAGGTCGACCAGATCCTGTCGCCCGTTCTGCCTGGCAATCAGGGCCACGAAATCTGGAAGCGTGACTTCACGGGTTCTAACGGACTGTTTGGCGTGTTGTTGAAACCGGCCTCGGATGCAGCCATGAGTGCAATGCTCGATGGCTTGCAGATATTCGGCATGGGATACAGCTGGGGTGGTTTTGAAAGTCTGATTATCCCAGCGAACCCTTCGGCTATTCGTACTGCAACTTCATGGAAAGCAACTGGGCCATTAATCAGGCTGCATATCGGACTTGAAAATCCAAAGGATTTGATTGCGGATCTTAATCTCGCATTTGGGAGGCTGCGAGAGGCTAATCGCTGAAAAGCAGGGCGCGTGTGAAAGAACATTAATAGAAAATTCTTGAGCTTAAATTCTGTCGTGCTTTCAATCCAATAAGGATAAAAATATGAAACACAATAATAGTTTCAAAGCTAGTTTCAAAATTGCGGCCACTGTTATTGCATTGAGCATTAGTACTTGGGCGTCAGCGGATCAGTTGAGCGATATCAAATCACGCGGTGAGATGGTGTGCGGTGTTCTCGGAACAGACGAGCCGTTCAGTTTCATTGGCGACCCGGCTAACCGTCAGGTTGTTGGGTATGACGTGGATCTATGTAAAGCCGTTGCGGACAGCCTGGGCGTGAAGCTTGAGATCAAACAGTTGTCGGTAGCTGCTCGTATTCCGGAGTTGCAGCAAGGGCGTGTTGATATCCTGGCAGCGACGCTCACGCACACGAAAGAGCGTGAAGAGCAGATCGACTTTTCCACGGCAACCTTTGTTACCGGTGCAAAAGTCATGGTCAAAACGTCGAGTGGGATCGATGCCATTAGCCAACTCGCCGACAAGCGTGTGTTGACTATCAAAGGCACCACCATGGAACAAAACATTCGGACTGCGGTGCCTTCCGCCAAGGTGATTTCGTTTGACACTGGCCCTCAAGCACTTCTCGCGCTGAAGCAAGGGAAAGGTGTCGGGTTTGCTACCGACGAAGCAACCCTTGTGAAACACTATGCAGAGCTTGGTGACGATTCGGGTAATTACACGATTCTCACGCAAAATCTGTCTACCGAGAATCTGGCTCTTGGTATCAGAAAGAATGAGCCTGCATTCAAAGCGCAAGTCGATAAAGTCTTGCTCGACATGGAGACTTCCGGTGACGCTGAAAAGTTGTTTATGAAGTGGTTTGGCCCAGCAACAAAAATGAAGTATGCGAGTCGCGCGTTCAAATTTGAACAAAGCACTAACTGATATATGACAGCAGCCCGGCTTCGGCCGGGCCACGGACTTGATCATGAAAAATTTCGATCTGTCGATGCTGTTGTCTGGGCAGTATCATGAATGGCTGGTCAGCGGTGTCTTGCTTTCGGTACAACTGGCTGTAATAACTCTGATTTTCGCAGTACCTCTGGCAATAATAATTGCTACGTTGAGAATGGCGCCTTATGCCGTACTTAGAGGCGTGGCGATTTCGTATGTCGAGGCCATCCGCAACGTTCCGTTACTGGCTCACATGTTGTTCTGGTACTTCGGCGCTCCTGAGTTCTTGCCTGAGGGAATCAAGGAGTGGCTTTATGACCATAACTTTGAAGCGGCTAGCGCTGTCATTGCCTTGGTACTCTACACGGCGGCCTTTATGTCAGAGGATATTCGCAGTGGCCTGCGCTCTATTCCCAAAGAGCAAATGGAAGCGGGAAGAACGCTGGGCTTCGGATTCATGAAGACCATGCAGCTTGTGATTCTTCCGCAGTCGCTCAGGGTGACCGTACCGCCACTGATCAACCAGACGCTGAATTTGTGGAAGAACACCAGTATCGCAATGGTGATTGGGGTCGCGGAGTTGATGTACCAGGCTCAACAAGTGGAAAGCTCCACGTTCCGTGGTTTTGAATCATTTGCCTTCGCGACTGCTGGATACATCATGGTTTCCTTGATCATTTACGCAATCTCGTACCTCTACCAGCAGCGCTATCCGGTAAGGAGTGTCTGACCATGATCGACGTATTCCAAACATACGGTCTCTACTACCTTATCGGTCAGTATCCCAACGGCCCGCTTGGAGGTTTGCTGCTCACGCTGCTTCTTGCGCTGGCTGCACTGGTGCTGGCGTTTCCTGTCGGGGTGGTCTTAGCGCTCTGCCGCATCAGTCCTTTCGCGTACTTGCGGGTGCCAGTGACGGGTATCACCTACCTGATCCGTGGCACACCGCTGCTGATGATCATCTTCTGGGCATATTTCTTATTGCCCACGATCACCGGAGAGCGAACGGATCAATTCAGTACGATGTTGGCAGCGCTGGTAATTTTCGATGCGGTTTATCTTGCTGAGATTATTCGTGCGGGCATCCTTGGGCTGCCGAAGGGACAAATGGAATGTGCTCGTTCACTCGGCTTCTCCTATGTTTGGGCCATGCTTCTTGTTGTTCTGCCTCAAGCATTCAGGAATATGCTCCCGTCGCTGGTGAATCAATTTGTGTCAACAGTAAAAGAAACATCGCTTGGCTACATCATTAGTTTGTCAGAAGTGTCATTCATTGCTTCTCAGATCAACACAATGGTGCCGACGAAGCCTGGTGAAGTTTATGCAGTGCTTGGCTTCACTTACTTTGTGATGTGTTTCAGCCTTTCCCGGTTCGCTTACTGGCTTGAAAGACGCCTTGCCGTTCGTATCATAAAGGTATAACTACAATGATTAAGCTTGATAAGGTAAACAAGTGGTACGGTGAATATCACGCACTGGCCGACGTTAGCCTGACAGTCGCCAAAGGTGAGGTTGTCGTTGTCTGTGGGCCTTCAGGGTCTGGTAAATCAACCATGATCCGTACGCTCAATCGGCTGGAGGAAATCCAGGGTGGAAACATCTATATCAATGGAGTGGATGTTCACGATCGGAAAACCAAGGTTAATGAGCTGCGTAGTCACATTGGTTTTGTTTTCCAGCAGTTCAATCTTTTCCCTCACTTGACGGTATTACAGAACTGTACATTGGCCCCGATCCGAATTCGAAAAATGCCGAAGAAGGAAGCTGAGGGACTAGCGATGAGTCTCCTCGAGCGAGTTGGCTTGGCGCACAAGGCTTGCGCTTATGCATCCGAGTTGTCTGGAGGTCAGCTGCAACGTGTGGCTATTGCTCGTGCGCTGGCGATGAAGCCTCCCGTAATGTTGTTTGATGAACCTACGTCTGCCCTCGACCCCGAAATGGTCGGTGAAGTGCTGTTGGCAATGAAGTCACTGGCCAAAGAGGGTATGACGATGGTTTGCGTTACCCATGAAATGGGCTTTGCCCGAGACGTTGCTGATCGTGTGGTGTTCATGGATCAAGGACGGATATTGGAGAGTGCAGAACCAGATACTTTCTTCACTCAGCCAGCACATCCCCGCGCTCAGCGGTTCCTGTCAGATATCCGTTCGCCGTTCGCCAACTCCTTGCCAAAAGCATCCTGAATTGGTGTCTGAAGGTGGTGTGGTCTATCCGACTATGCCCCTCCAGACTTTCTAAATTTGCTTGAAAGAATCTCGAGTCATACGAGGTTCAATAGGGGACTATTGTTCCGAGTACATTGAGGAAAATGGAAGTGAGTAACTTTTTTGAGATTGCGGTTCCAAATATTGGGGACTATAAGCAAGTTAGCGTTATTGAAGTTTTGGTCAAGGTTGGCGACTCAGTAGTAATTAATGACTCTCTGATTGTATTGGAGACAGATAAGGCTGCAATGGAAGTGCCTGCCTCCATCTC
Source organism: Pseudomonas sp. GL_091 (assembly GCF_057837725.1). Classification (NCBI taxonomy): domain Bacteria; kingdom Pseudomonadati; phylum Pseudomonadota; class Gammaproteobacteria; order Pseudomonadales; family Pseudomonadaceae; genus Pseudomonas; species Pseudomonas sp. GL_091. The sequence continues at coordinate 3,085,954 of NZ_CM174451.1, forward strand.
AGGAAAAATCAAAGAACTGAAAGTTAAGGTGGGTGACCAGGTTTCTGAAGGAAGCCTTATTCTTGTGCTCGAAGCGGGTTCCTCCGGGGATACCAAAGTGGTAGCTCAGGCTGCTCAGGAGATTGTAGCGCCGGCGCTTATCGAGGCGGCCGTTTCGCCGGTATTAAGCACACCGAATGCTGAAGCCCCGGCACCTAGACTCCCGACAGCATCCTATGGCGACAAGCACGATTATTCGCAAGTCCATGCCAGCCCTTCCGTTCGCAAATTTGCTCGATCGCTGGGCGTAGATCTCATTCAGATCAAGGGTACAGGCCCCCGCGATAGGATACGCAAGGAGGACATCGAACAATACGTGAAAACCAAGCTCGCAGCGGGAAGCACGCCGGCTGGAACAGCATCGGGTATTGGCGGCGTCGATTTGCTTGCATGGCCGAAAGTTGATTTTGAGAAGTTTGGCCCCGTTGAGCGCTCACCGCTTAGTCGATTGAAGAAAATCTCCGGAGCGAACCTGCATCGCAATTGGGTAATGATTCCCCACGTCACTAACAATGACGAGGTCGATGTCACCACCCTGGAAGAATTGCGAGTTCAACTAAACAAAGAGAATGAGAAGGGCGGAGTGAAGGTGACGATGCTTGCTTTCATGTTGAAAGCTGTGGCTGTCGCTCTGAGGAAATTCCCTACTTTCAATGCCTCACTTGAAGGCGAGCAGTTGGTGTTGAAAGGTTATTGCCACCTGGGGTTCGCGGCTGACACACCAAACGGTCTGGTTGTTCCTGTAGTGCGTGACGCGGATCAGAAAGGTGTGGTGCAGATTGCCAAGGAAATGGGTGAGCTCGCAGCCCTGGCGCGTGAATCCAAACTCAAATCGGAACACATGCAGGGTGGATGCTTCACGATCTCCAGCCTTGGTGGAATTGGCGGAACAACGTTCACACCAATCATCAATGCTCCAGAAGTGGCCATCCTTGGGGCTGGTCGTGCCTACATGAAGCCTCATTGGAACGGAAAGGAATTCGAGCCAAGACTGACGATACCTCTGAGCTTGTCTTGGGATCATCGTGTGATTGATGGGGCGGAAGCTGCTCGATTCCTCACATTCTTCGGCAAGCTGTTGAGCGATTTTCGGCGGGTCGCAATTTAGTCATGAGGCGAGCACAAGGGGCTTTCTCCCACGCTTGCGCTTTGATGTAAATTCACGATGGGAACAACGGCAGTATGGGCAATCAAATTGAAATAACGGTTCCAGATATCGGCGACTTCAAAGACGTCGAAGTTATTGAAATTCTCGTAAAGCCCGGTGATCGGGTCAACGAAAATGATTCGTTGATCATGCTGGAGACTGATAAGGCGGCTATGGAAGTGCCCGCGTCGTCCTCAGGGGTTGTTAAGGAGCTGTGCATCCAGCTGGGTGACAAGGTCTCACGAGGAACCAGGATCCTTGTGCTAGAGGCAGAGGCAAGTGATGCTGTCTACGCTTCTGCTGTAGATCCCAATCCTCCCGTTGAACCTGCGCTGGCAGATAGTTCCTCTACCACCAAGATACAGTCTCAAGCTGATATTGAATGTGACGTGCTGGTATTAGGAGCAGGGCCTGGCGGCTACTCCGCAGCCTTCCGTTGCGCTGACTTGGGCATGAAAACCGTTCTCGTGGAACGTTACGACACGTTGGGCGGTGTGTGCCTGAATGTCGGTTGTATTCCTTCCAAGGCCCTCCTGCACAATGTTGCTGTGCTGGAAGAGGCGAAACACCTGGCGGACAGTGGGATCGTCTTTGGTGATCCCGTGATCGAAATCTCCCGGTTGCGAGGTTACAAGGAGGAGGTCGTCGGCAAACTGACAGGTGGCCTGGCGGGCATGGCCAAAGTACGCAAGGTCGAAGTCGTCCGGGGCAGCGGCAGATTTATCGACGCTCACCATCTTGAAGTACAGGCTAGCGATGCTGACGTTAAACGAATCGTTCGGTTCAAACAGGCAATCATTGCTGCTGGTTCTCGCGTCACGAAGTTGCCATTCATTCCACAAGACCCAAGAATCGTGGATTCCACTGGCGCCCTTGAACTTCCGTTTGTACCCAAGCGCATGCTGATCATTGGTGGCGGCATCATCGGTCTGGAAATGGGTACTGTCTACTCGGCTCTTGGCGCACGTCTTGAAGTCGTAGAGATGCTTGAAGGACTGATGCTAGGGGCTGATCGCGATCTGGTGAAGGTATGGTTCGGCAAGAATCAACACCGTTTCGACCGTGTCATGCTCAAGACCAAAACGGTTGCGGTGGAGCCTAAGCCCGACGGTATCTGGGTCACCTTCGAGGGGAATGAGGCGCCGGCAGACGCACAGTGCTATGACATGGTGCTGGTAGCAGCAGGGCGTGCGCCCAATGGATTGATGATCTCGGCTGACAAAGCGGGAGTATTGGTCAATGAGCGGGGCTTTATTCCGGTGGATAAGCAAATGCGTACGAATGTGCCGCATATTTTCGCCATCGGCGACATTGTCGGCCAACCAATGCTGGCTCACAAAGCTGTCCATGAGGCGCATATTGCAGCTGAGGTTGCACACGGAGAGAAGGCATTCTTCGATGCCCGTGTAATTCCGTCGGTGGCCTATACCGACCCTGAAGTGGCATGGGCAGGTTTGACCGAAGAGCAGTGCAAGTCACAGGGCATTGCTTATGAAAAAGGGCTGTTCCCATGGGCGGCGTCAGGCCGGGCAATTGCGAATGGTCGAGAGGAGGGCTTCTCGAAGCTACTGTTCGACAAAGCAACCAAACAAATCATTGGGGGTGGGATCGTAGGCACACATGCCGGCGACCTCATCGGCGAAGTTTGCTTGGCAATTGAAATGGGCGCCGATGGCGTGGACATCGGCAAAACCATTCACCCGCATCCAACCTTGTGCGAGTCAGTCGGTTTGGCTGCGGAAGCCTCCTTGGGCACCTGTACAGATCTGCCTCCCCGGAAGTAGATGTTGAAGAAGGTGATCGGCTTGGACGGAGCAATTTTTCCAAGCCGATTGCCCCAGCAATTAGACGCAAGGGGATACAGCTTGTGAGCAGTGTTCAAGACGTAGAGAAAATTGGCATCAAGCAACGTGGTGCTGAAAAGGTTGCACGTATTCCGGTAAAGATCATCCCGACAGAAGTCCTGCTCACGAAGCCAGACTGGATTCGGGTGCGGCTTTCAGTATCACCGGAGGTAGAGCGCATAAAAGGGCTTCTGCGCGAGCACCGACTTCACAGCGTATGTGAAGAAGCGTCCTGTCCCAATCTCGCAGAATGCTTCTCGGGCGGAACAGCGACCTTCATGATCATGGGGGATATTTGTACTCGGCGTTGTCCTTTCTGTGACGTGGCCCATGGTCGACCCAAGCCCCTCGATCTAGATGAGCCCGTCAGCCTAGCGACTGCAATCGCTGAGCTAAGGCTAAAGTATGTGGTAATCACCTCCGTCGACCGGGATGACTTGCGTGATGGTGGCGCACAACACTTTGTCGACTGTCTTCGTGAAATTCGCAAGCTCAGCCCAGCGGTCAAGCTTGAAACCCTGGTACCTGACTATCGGGGGCGGATGGATGCTGCACTGGAGATCACCGCTATCGAGCCACCGGATGTGTTCAACCACAACCTCGAGACGGTTCCGCGCCTTTATCGATCGTCTCGTCCTGGCTCCGACTTCGAATGGTCATTAGATCTGTTGGAGCGTTTCAAGAAATTCGTTCCCGGCGTGCCTACGAAATCGGGTCTTATGCTCGGGCTAGGAGAAACGGATGAAGAGGTTATCGAGGTAATGCACAGGATGCGTGAGCACGACATCGACATGCTCACGTTGGGCCAGTATTTGCAGCCTTCAAAGCACCACATTCCTGTGCAGCGGTTCGTTCATCCAGATACGTTCGAGTGGCTCGCGCAGGAGGGATCTAAATTGGGATTCAAGAACGTCGCCTCTGGGCCACTTGTTCGATCTTCTTATCACGCTGATCGACAGGCCAGCGGAGAGGCAATTTCCTGAGCGCTGTTGGTGTTGCTTTCGATTGAGTGGTAAGCCGTTGGTGATGACAGGAGCAAGCCGAAGTAACACTACTCCGGAGCGGCTGAGGGCGATTTTGATAAAGCATCCATTTGAGTTTTAGGAGGCATCGCCGTGCTTGACGCCTCCCGTATAAGCGACGGTTTATGAGCTTTTCTAAGTGGACTTACTTAAGCGGATTTCACATCCATATTGAATATTCTTGGCGCTAGATATGTGTTTTCTGCATAGCGGTGGTGTCATTGTGTTGCGAAGAAAATTTCCTGTTTTCAGGTTTGTTCGATGCCTCTGGGGCTGCCGAAATGATGCGTCGCTTTAATGAATAGGAAAAATGATGGTTGAGCTGAGTAGTACCGATCGCGCTATTTTAGAACTTCTCCAGCAGAGCGGGCGACTGACGAATGCTGAAGTCGCTTCGCGCATTAATCTTTCTCCGCCCGCATGCTGGAAAAGATTGAAGCGCCTTGAGCACGATGTGATCGAGGGCTACCACGCCAGCTTGAAAAGAAAAGCTTTGGGTTTAAATGTATTTGCGTTTATTAGTATCACATTGTGCTCGCACTCTACTGATGCCGCGCAGCAATTTGAAAAAGAAATCTTGGATCTTAGGAATGTTCTTGCCTGTCACAATATAAGCGGAAAATATGACTATCTCCTTCAGGTTGTTGCCAGGGATTTTGAGGATTTTCAAGAAGTCGTGATGAAGCGCATTCAGTCGTTAAGCTACGTCAAGGCCATGAATACCGGTTTTTCCCTCAGGGAAGTCAAAAGGTCGGGTAATTTGCCAATCTAAGAAAATCACAAAGGTTCTAAGAAAGCATTATCAATTTACGTAGTTAGGAAATAAAAAATGATCCAAACATTACGAAATGGGAATGTGATGAGGCTAGTAATTGCCCAAGCGCTAGCGGGGGCGAATACTACGGTTATTTACGCAACTGCAGCTATCATAGGCAACGCTCTGGCACCTGATCCAACCCTTTCGACCTTGCCCATTACTACCTTTGTAATAGGTATGGCGTTGAGCACTCTACCTACAGGACTAATAGCTAACAGATTTGGGCGTAGAGCTTCGTTTTTGACCGGGAATGCTTGCGGTATAGCGGCCGGACTGCTATCTGCCTTGGCGATATGGGTCTCCAGTTTCTGGCTCTTTTGCTTGGCGATGATGTTCGGGGGGATTTACGCGGCTGTCGTTCTTACATTTCGATTTGCCGCAGCTGAATGTGTCCCGGCAAACCATAAAGCACAGGCACTCTCTGCCGTCATGGTTGGGGGTGTCGCTGCGGGTGTGTTAGGGCCGCAAATGGTGAATTTCACCATGGGCCTATATGAAGAGCATATTTTTTCTGCTACGTATCTGTTCCAAGCAGGTGTAGCGGCTCTGAGCGCATGTATATTGAGTGGTATCAAGATTCCCAGAGTCACGAAGACAGAATTTATTTCCAAGGGCCGACCTCTGTCTGAGATTGCCCTCAAACCTGCGTTCTTGATCGCAGTTACATGTGGCGTGGTGAGTTACAGCCTGATGAACCTGCTGATGACCTCTGCTCCGCTTGCAATGCATATGCACGGCCACACTCAGGAATCATCTAATACCGGATTGCAGTGGCATGTCATAGGTATGTACGCACCGAGCTTGTTTACCGGGGCTTTGATCAATCGATATGGTGCCCGCTTTATTGTATTCATAGGCATTATTTTGATCGGTGCTGCGGCTGCCGTAGGCTTGGCTGGCCTAAGCGTAAATCACTTCTGGTGGTCTTTAATATTACTCGGGGTGGGATGGAACTTTGGGTTCATCGGCGCTTCTGCCATGGTGCTAGAAACACATCGGCCGGAGGAGAAAAATAAGGTTCAAGCATTGAATGACTTTTTGATATTCGGCTCGATGGTCATTGCATCGCTTTCATCGGGTGGCGTTCTGTCACACTATGGGTGGGTCGTAGTTTGCGAGATAGCATTCCCTCCGATTGTGTTGTCGTTGATGATTTTGCTGGCGAACTCGTTGCGGTTTCGTAAGCCCAAGGTTTCCGAGTAAATTTAAACGCCATTCCATAGTCTATTTGATTTCCGTTTTTACACGCAGCGCAGCGAGTGTTGCGCACGAATTATATGTGTTTGCATACATGTAGTGCTGTCGGTCAGCTATGCTGATAGACGATGTAAGTTCGAGTTAGTAAGATGGCACACTTGCATTTTGTAGTGCTGGGGGTATGATTAAGTAGCTCGGTTTTAGTCACAAAATCCTGATTGTGGCGTCCTGTTTGGTTTTCAGCGCTTTTGTACTCTTTACGCTATACAATGATTATCAGCAAAGACAAGTAATACGCGGTGATCTGCAACGTAACCTGCACAACATCTCGCACATCACCGCCGAAAACATCGAGAACTGGTTGGGAGGACGTATCACACGGCTCAAGAGTCTGGCTGATGTTTTATCTCGTACTGGCGACTCGGGATCTAGGGCGTCGTTACTTCAGTAGCAGACACTGACCAAGGCTGTCGATTTTATCTTTTTTGGCAGCGATCAACGCCGCTTCGATATATACCCGACCACGTCAATGCCAGTCGGCTACGACCCTCGTGCCCGCCCTTGGTATTCCGCTGCCAGTGGTGCTGGAAAGAGTAAACTGACTGAACCCTACATCGATGCCAACACTTGGCAATTGATCATGACCATCGCGACGCCTGTAAAGGGTGTTGGGGTTGTGGGGGCGGACTTGAATCTCCAAGCAATGATCAGCCTGCTCAATTCCGTGAATTTCGACGGGAGCGGGTATGCGTTCTTGGTAAATGGTGAAGGCAAGATCCTTGTCCATCCAGATCGTTCACTCATGATGCAGCCATTACAGAAACTATTCCCGGCCATGCAGCCAGAGGTGGAAGATGGAACGCTGACAGAGGCGGCCTCCATTGAGGGCGATCGTATCGTCACCTTCATGCCAGTTCAGGGGTTACCAGATTCGAAGTGGTACGTGGGCATCTCTATCGACAGGAACAGTGCTTTCGGAATGCTTAATGCGTTTCGGCTTTCGGCTTTCGGCTTCGCTGGCCACATTGGTAGCCGTGATGGGGTTGGTCAGTCTCCTTGGAGTTGTTATCCGCATTTTGCTGCGCCCACTAAATGCAATGATTCGTGCGATGGAGGATATCGCCGAAGGTGACGGGGATCTTACCAAGCGCATCACGATTAGCAGCCGCGATGAACTTGGCGTACTGGCTAGTGCCTTCAACCGCTTCGTTGAACGCATGCACCATTCTTTAGGGGAAGTCGCCCGTGCTACTTGACAGGTCGATGAAGTTGCATGTGGAGTCATCGAGGCGACCAAGGCCGCTATCGACAGTTCGCAGATACAGAGTACGCGTACTGCCAGTGTTGCAGCAGCCATTAACGAGTTGGGAGCGGCGTCTAATGAGATCGCTGGCAACGCAGCTTCTGCGTCGGATCATGCGAGTGCTGCGCGCATCCAGAGCGATGAAGGAATGGAGGTTGTTGGGCGGAATATCGAGGCCACAACCCGTCTTTCTGATCTGATCCAAGCTTCGAGCGCCGATCTTGAAGTCCTGAACGGCAAGACAGGTGATATAGGTCAGATTCTTGAGGTCATCACGGCGATGTCTCAGCAAACCAACCTGCTTGCGCTAAACGCGGCCATTGAGGCCGCTCGTGCAGGGGAGGTTGGGCGTGGGTTCGCGGTCGTTGCTGACGAGGTGCGAAATCTATCCCACCGTACCCAGGAGTCGGCCCAGCAAATCCATACGCTTATCGAAGAACTCCAGGCTGGCGCCCAGATGGTTGTGGGTACCATGAGTCGGAGCCAACAACACAGCGCTCACAGCGTTGACAGAGCTAACCAAGCTGGCCAGCGACTAAGTGCAGTGACCCAAAAAATCAGTGAGATTGACTTGATGAACCAATCGGTAGCGACGGCAACCGAGGAACAGAGCGCCGTGGTTGAAACCATCAACTGTGACATCAGTGAACTGAACCTGCTCAACGAGGCCTGTGTTGAGAACCTGCAGTCAACGCTGAGAGCCTGTGCCAATCTCCAGGAGCAATTTGGTCGGCTCCGTACAATGGTGCCGGCACGAAGCGATGACCCGAGTAGTAAAGCCTCAACCCAGCAAACGACGGACACCACGGCATTAGCTCCGCTATCAGGGCACCGCGTGCCAGTTCTTCCTGAATGAACCACTCGGAAATGAAACCGATGCCAAGGCCCGACAACACGGCCTGTTTGATGGCCAGCAACTCGTTGGAGGCGAAGCGCACCGGCAGCTCCATCTGCAGTTTCTGGCCGTCTTGCTCCAATTCCCAATGGTAGAGGCCACCATGGGGCATGCGCATGCCGATGCTCTGGTGGGTGAGCAGGTCTCGCGGGTGCTCGGGCACGCCGTGGCGTTCGAGGTACTCGCGCGTTGCCAACACGAGCATCCGGATGTCTTCAGACAACGCCACGGCAATCATGTCTTGCGGTACGGACTCTGCCAGGCGAACCTCGGCGTCGAAGCCTCCGGCGACGATGTCGACCAGGCTTGATTCGCTGACGATGTCGATGCGCACCTCGGGATAGCGCTCAGCGTACTGCTTGAACAGCGGATCCAGCAGCAGGTAGGCCGCGCCATGCGGTGCATTGATGCGCAGTGTGCCGCTAGGTCACTGGCCTCTTCGTCGGCACTTTTGATCTGCGCCAAGGCAGGGGCGATGCGCTCCACATAGAGTTGCCCGATGTCGGTGAGGGCAACGCTACGCGTGGAGCGATTGTACAGGCGCACCTTCAGGCGCGCTTCCAGGCCGGCCACCGCGCTGCTCACGGCGGTGGTGGACATCCCCAGTTCCTGTGCCGCGCCACGAAAGCTGCAGCGGCGCGCAACGGCCAGAACCACTTCCTGCTCGGTCATTCCTGTTCTGTGCATGGATTGTCCTGAAAATACCGATACTTCATACGCCAAGGGATAACTTATCGGAACAATGAATCCTTCTTAGACTTCGCTTCACAGAGGCTCGATTCAGGCGAGTCATTTTGAGCGAGGAGTCGCCATGTAGCGCATTGGGGGATTACTCAGCAATCCTGCCTGATCGGCGAGGCGGAAAATCTCGCAGAAGTAGGGCAGGGGACGCACGGCTTGCTGGCCACCGAGCATGATGAAGTGTCCTTGGTGGCCGTTGAGATAGGCCAGGAACACCACGCCGGTTTTGTAGTACTGGGTCGGGTTGCTGAAAATTAATCGCCCCAATGGCACGGTAGGGTCGAGAAGTGCGTGATACCACGCCATGTCGCCTTTGGCCAATGCCGCCAGCGCGTGGGAGGCAGCAGGGGCAATAGCATTGAAGATACCCAGCAAGGCATGGAAAAAACCTTGCTCATCGCCAGCACCGGTTTGGAGTAGCCATGCAGATACTCGTCAAGGGCGTACTCCTCCTCGAGTAACAGTTCGTGCATGTTGTCGCCGGCCTTGTGGCTGTCGTACAGCATGCGAATGTCGCCACCCGCACAGAAGGCCTTTTCCCCGGCGCCACGGATGGTCATGGCGACGATCTCCGGGTCCTGTTCCCAGACCCACAGGTGCCGGCACAGCAGGCATACCATGGGCAGGTCCAGGGTGTTCAACGCGCTCGGTCGATTCAGCGTCAAGTGGCCGACGCGGTTGCGTACACTCGCCAGCACCGGGGATTGCTGCTCGCTCATGCTCAGGCTTCCCCACGGAACAGATTAATGATGGTGGAGAAGTCTAGGCCGCCATTACCTTGCAGGCTGAAGGTCTGGCACCCGGTACGTTGGATCAGTAGGAAGTCCCGAGCCGCGAGGAAGAGTTGGCAGTTGCTGTTCATTGGAGTCTCCATCGATCATGGTGATAATTTGCGCAAAAAACGGATACGGGCCGGTCGGTCGGCGAGGGGAAGGGCGCTGCTGCACCCTCTTTGCCGGGATGCTTACCAGAGTGCGTGTGTATAGCTAAGGATCAGACGGTTCTCGTCGAGGTCGCTACCGAAGTTGGTCGAGCGCACTGTCGCATTACGCCATTTCACGCCGACGTTTTTCAGCGGGCCGCCCTGTATGACATAGCCGATGTCGGTATCGCGCTCCCATTCCTTGCCCTCAGGACGATTGCTGCCCAGATCAATGTTCGAGCCATTGATGTAGCGGGTCATGAAGGTCAGACCAGGCACGCCAATGGCCGCGAAGTTGTAGTCGTAGCGCGCTTGCCAGGACTTTTCGTCTTTGCTGGCGAAGTCGCCGATCTGTACGAAGTTCACCAGGAACGCATCGCTGCCGTTGATGTAGGCGTAGCCGGTGTCGCCGCTCATGGCTTGATAGCCCAGGCCTAACGCATGCCCGCCGAGGGTGTAGGTGAACATCGCGCCCAGAGCGCGGTTGTCAATGTTGCTACCGCCATCATCCGTGGAGCGGGCGAAGCGCAGATCAGTCTTGAATGACTGGCCCGTGGTCACCGGCAATACATAAGTCAGGTTCACCAGGTGCTGGCTGTAGAAGTTGTCGAGGCGACCGTAGCTGTAACCGGTGGCGAGGTTGCTGGTCCATTTGTAATTCAGGCTGGCGAAATCGAAGCTGTCGCTATCCACATGTCCCGTAGTAATGCCTTTGGCACCGGTGCGGGTGATGCCCATGTCCTCGTAGTCCGAGGAGTCACGCTGGTTGACCTGTGTCAGCCGCCCGGCATCCACGGTCAGGCCTTCGATTTCCAGTGACGTTAACTGACCGCCCTCGAAGGTTTGCGGCAACAGCCGTGAATCGTTGGCCAGCACCGTCGGCACTTTCGGCAGCAGCGTGCCGAGTTTCAGGGTGCTTTTGGAGGCGCGCACTTTGGCTGTCAGGCCCAGTTCGCCATACTCGTCATGGGCACCTTTGCTGGTATCGCTGTAGCGTTTGAGCAAGCCTGAGCCTGCGCGGTCGGGGCTGGAATCAAGTTTTACGCCGAGCAGGCCGATGGCATCGAAACCGACACCGATCAAGCCTTCAGTGAAACCCGATTCGTAGCGCAACAGGAAGCCCTGCGCCCACTCTTCTTGCTTGGATTGTGGGGCGTTGGTTTGGCGATAGTCGCGGTTGAAGTAGAAGTTGCGCAGTTCCAGGTTGGCCTTGCTGTCCTGGATAAAATCAGCAGCGGCGGGTGCCGAGAGGCTGATGACGCCGCCGGCCAGCAGCAGTCGGGTAGCGAGGGTGCAGGTGTGACGGTCCATGGTGAAACCCCTTGATTATTATTCTGGATTAATGGGTTCCCGCATCGGGCTTCACGGCTCGATGTTCGGGGTAGTACTTGTAAAAGACGCGTCGGGTGCAGAAATTTTGGCGAGAGCGTTTGCTCCAGTTCGGCTGCGGAAGCAGTCGTGAAACTGGCAAATGCTTACTACCTGACGAATTGCTAAGGACTGCTTTTTGAATGGCCCCGAATGGGGCGCGGTTGTTCGTGATCGACTTGTATTACGTCTCACTTGTGTTTTGATATGGCTCTGGGGCGGGGCTGCGCTCGGTATCGATTGAGCCTTAGCTTAACTAGCTACTTATCGGGCTTGAAATAGCCCGATACGCCGAATTAATTGCATATCACGCCAGTCTGGCGATGCGCAGAGGAGTGGCGACGCGTGGACCATTCGGTGGATAACACCTTATCTATGACCTTCGTCCAGGGACTGTTAGAGGGGGCTACTAATATCTGTAGTCGAACCGAGATACAGGGCTTTGTCACGGCAGCAGGTATAGCCGAACACTTGCTTGGAGCGCCTGACGCGCGGGTGACCTACGATCAGTTTGTGCGCTTGTACCAGCAAGTGGCCGTGGGCAGTGGCGACGAAATGATGGGGTTATGGTCCAGGCGTATTCGTAGTGGCACACTCAAGTACTTGTGCTTGAGCCTTCTTGACGCTAGTTCCCTTTCCAACGCCATGTACCGTTTCACTCGATTTTGGAACTTGTTGCTTGATGACTACCAGCTCGGTTACGCCGAAGACTCGGGCAAGATTGTGATTTCCCTCGAAGCACGTGACAGTTCCGCCAAGCTACAACGCTTCGGCCATGAGTTAATGATGAAGCTGGCTCATGGTGTGGCGTCATGGTTGATCGGGCAGGAAATTCCTCTGTGCAGTGTTATGTTTTCCTTTCCTCGGCCCGTGTACGCCTCGGAATACATGCACATGTTCCCGGCACCGATTAGCTTCGAGCAACCCTGTACAACACTCTGTTTTGACGCTGAATGGGGGGCTCGGAAATTTCGCCGAAATAAGGCCGAGCTACTGCCCTTTCTTGAGGTCGCCCCGCGCTACTGGTTGTTTACCACGTTGAAGGAGCGATTGGTGGCTCAGCAGGTGCGCCAATACTTAATGTCGAACCTGAAGCATGATGACAGTTTGCAGGGCGCTGCCGTCGCGCTGCTCATGTCCACTCGCACATTGACCCGCAGGCTTAAGGATGAAGGTACTAGCTACCAGCTAGTCAAGGACGCCTTACGTCGAGATATCGCCGTGCAGCAACTGATTCACACGACACTTTCGATTACCCAAATTGCCCTGGGGTTAGGCTTTGACTCCAACGCAGTTTTCCATCGCGCGTTTCGGGGATGGACAGGTAGCACTCCAGGGGCTTACCGGTGCACTGCTTGATCTAACCCTGAAAAGTTGGACGATTTTCTAGCCCCTACCGGCCTGAGCCTGTACTCAATAGGGCTCAGACTTTTTAGCTTCAGCCTGATACGCAAATGGTTACCGTTTTCCCGCGATAAACCTTCGAGCTCTTGCCGGCTTTCATAGCTCTGAAGCTCGAGCCGAACATTCAGGCTAGTCCCGAGACATCCATCATCAACGTCCCCTACGAGCAAGCAGCGCTGACTGTGCATTGGCCTGATACCGATCCCGAGGTTTTTCCGGTTCGTGCGCGGATTAACACGATGATTCGCATCGACTCGATTTGGCTCGCCACCGAACCTAAATTCGTAGCCTGCCGATATGATCCACCGCGACATTAAAAAATGCCCTTTGCAAAGGAGTACAGGCTCCTGATGGTCTCAAGACAGTGAACGCATTAACCCAGCCATAAAAAACAGGTGTCTCTATGCTTCTCGAGCATGCCTTGTTAACCGATGTCAGCGGCAAGCCGATACAGCAGCATCACAAGACTTTTTCAACCGAGTGGGATGAAATCAGCGACTGGTCGGATCATGAACTACATCCACCAGAATCTGACCGATCCGGACCTGTCGATCGAGCGCATCGCTCAAGTGCATTATGTGTCCACGCGAACGGTCACGCGCGCTTTCGCCCGTTACCAGAAATCGCCGGTCGCGGAGATCTGGAAAGAACTCTTGCTCGCCAGTCGCGAGGCAATAGAGCGCGGCCAGGTACGCAGCATTTCTCAAACCGCACTGGATTTTGGTTTCTCCGATTTCTCCCATTACAGTCACGCTTTTCGCAAGACCTTTGGTGTGGCACCTCATACACTCCTGCGCCGGAATTGAGAACGGCCACTCACAATCCTCCTGAATCCAAACCTTAGAGCGTTGCCCACGCTGTCCCGCCCGGAATGTTGAGTGTCACCAGAGATCAAGACCTTTGCGCCTTGTTAGTTGGGAGATTTTACTAATTGAAAGAAACGCCCCTCAAATAATCAGTGCCTTGATGTACAAATATGGCGGAGGCGATCGCTGCCACGCTACTCGCGTGAGTTCGCTGCCATCACCGACTACTCAGGGGACTCACCGGAGTCGTCAGAGAACTCTGGGAAGAAGAGTGTTTAGGCGCAGCGCGAGCTCATTTGAAACCAGAGTGTGCCAATGGCAATTAATGCCGCCAATGGGTACGTAGGCCAGCCCTGCGTAGGTTATCATGAGCCCTCCGCTGACCCCGCCTAGGGCCGTGCCGAAGTTGAAGGAGGCGATGTTGAGGCCGGCGGCGACGGCGCTGGATTGCGGAATATATTGGTTGGCCAGGCGTAGCAGGCGCAGGGTCGACATGGTCACGATGGCAAAGAAAATCACCCCCAGAAGACCGATCAGCGTCAGTGTCACCACCGGCGAAGTGCCCCACAGATACAGCCCGAGCAAATTCAGCACCAGAGCGATCAATGCGCCAAGCAGGCATCGGTCGGTGTCGAAGGTGTCCACAAGATGACCGCCCAGCAAATTACTCAGAATGGAGCAGCCGCCAAACAGCAGCATGGCCAGGCTTAACGTCTGCACGCTGAGCTGCGTGATGTCGAGCATGAACGGTGAGATAAACGTGAAGAACGAAAACGTCGCCACGCTCACCAGCATCACAATCGTCGCGGCCATGAGTAGTTGATGGTGCATGATCGCTTTGAGGCCTTGCATGGCCTTTGGGGTTTCATGGGGAGTGGGCGGCGGTTGTTTTGGCATCAGCACTACCAGGCCCAAGGTGCTGATGTGGCCCAATACGCCGATGGCCAGGAATACCACTCGCCATGACCAGAAGCTGCCGAAGAACGTCCCCATAGGCACGCCGAAGGCAATGAACAGGGTCAGCCCGGTCCACACCAGCGACAACGCGCGTCCGGCGCGCATCGGGTCAGCGCCGACCTGCCCCAGGATCATTCCGTAACTGTGATCACTGGGGGCGAACGACAGGATGTCGGTGACCCCGGGCGCCCAGCGCCCCAGGACCAGCGCGGCTTTCGGTGCAATAAAACGTCGCCCAGGCATCCGAAGGCATGCCTTTGCTCCATGCGTAGCCGCCGTCGCGGTTGTACCGGGACTGGATGTAGCGGCGTATCTGCGGTTGGTCGGCGCTGTGCAATTGATCGACCCAGGCCAGGCTGCGAATGGCGGCATAGGTACACCACAAATCCGGTTGACCGCTGACCACGCCAAAACCGACGGGAAAATGCAGCTGCCCCTGACTGGAAGAAGTTGCTTCGGCGGGGCGGACATGCGCACGCTATTCATCACCAGCGCCAAATTCAGTATGTCGCCCGCCGAGCAGGCGGACTTCCCCGAATCCGGAATATCTACTGCATCCGACTGCCGATCCCCGGCGTTCCCCGGCACCGGTTCAAGGAACTTTGAGACCTCTATGACTCAGGGCCCTGGGGAGTGTCCGGGGCCAGGGCATAAGCGGTCAGCGCCATCACTACTCGAATGACGGCGCGGAGGCCAGATTCAGATTTCCTTGGTTATTTGGCCTCCTGGCGACAAGTGATGATCATTCAAAAGCGCCTGTCCAAGTTCATCACGCCGATTGTTTTCACACCTTCTAAAATTCAGGTCTGTGAGTTGAACACATGGTCGCTAAAGAAACTTGATCGGATAATTGATGATCAGACGGTTTTCATCGATGTCGTAACTGCTGAAATCTCGGCGCAGCGTTGAATTGCGCCAACGCACCGACATGTCCTTCAACGGGCCGCTTTGAATGACGTAGGCCAGTTCGGATTCTCGCCCCCATTCCTTTCCATGGTCAGTGGCGCTGGTCTGGACATGATCACCGCTGAGGTACCGATTCATCATCGTCAGTCCGGGCAGCCCTAGCGCTGCGAAGTCAAAGTCGTGACGAAGTTGCCAAGAGCGTTCCTGGGCGTTGTCATAGCTTGAAGTAAAGGTATCGTTTGCTAGCGGGTAGCCAGCCGTGCCGTTGACTCGCATCCAGCCCGTCTCCCCATACACCCGTTGTAAGCCCAGGTAAAAAGTATGAGCGCCTGTTTTGGCTGAAAGCATCAGCGAAGCAGTTTTGTTATCCATCTGGCCTGCTTTTGCTGATCCGTCTTCGTCGCCAAGAAAGAGCCCAAGATTTGCTCCTAACTTCCATGAGCCAACACTTTGGTTATGGATCACATTCAAGTATTGCTGTTGATAGATGTCTTCAAGCTGGGCGTACCAAAGGCCCATCTGTGTGGCCTTGTCATTGAACAGGTACTCGCCCCCGGCGAAGTTGAATCGATCCGAGGTTGCTCCCGGGCGTCCAGTCATGAACATGTCATCCATGCTGGCGTCATTACGAGGGCTGTTGCCCCGGAACTGGCCCGTGTAGAGCGTGAGATTTTCAACTTCCCGTGACGTAACTTGTGCACCGCGAAAGGTCTGCGGTAATGAACGGCCATCATCTGAGCGCAAGATCGGGAGTAGGGGCATCCATTCACCTATTTTCAGTTCGGTGGCGGAGTATCTGGCTTTCACCGCGACACCCAGGCGACCAAAGTCGTCAGCCGGCCTGCCATTATCGTGCACCGGAAGAAGTTGAGTACCTGCTGTTCCCCGTCCACCATCGAGCTTGATTGAGTAGAGTCCCAGCAGGTCTACTCCGAGGCCCACCGCGCCAGTGGTGTAGCCTGAGCGCACATCTAAAATGAAACTTTGAGTCCATTCTTCAGCCTTTCCCTGAGGATAGGAAGGGTCTACAAAGTTTCGGTTTTGATAAAAGTTACGGAGATTGAGAGCGCCCGTTGTGTCGTCTATCAAGCCTGCAGCTGACACCCCGATTGACGCAGTAGAACTCATAACGCCCACTGCTAATGGCCTCAAGAGGGTGGTAAGTCTCGGTGTTTTGTTGCGTGAAAGGATTTTCATTATTGTTATTTCCTTTTTTTTGAGCGCAGTCTTCCCTCGCAGTGAAAGACTGCAAAAAATACGGTTTTCTGGATATGGCTGGCGAAGAAGGACGTCTGCGCCAAAGTGTTATTGGGTGAAACGCCTAAATGCTTACTCCGTAGAGCTCAGCCAACGCGCCCGGTCAGTCATGCGAGTAGAGCTTCAATGCCTTGGCAAAGCCTTTGGCTTTGAAAATGGCACTGCCTTCGCCTAGATCACCGTCACTGGCGACAAGGTAAACCTCGTTTGTATCTGGCTTGAGCGCCAGACTGGTCGAACGCAGAAAGTGGCCGTTTTCGCGTCCCGGGATCAGAATCTGGCCAATGGGAAGGCCGTTTGGGTTGAGTACCAGGACACGTCCTTGGCTGTACATGGCCACGTATAAGTTGCCGTCCTGATCAACGCGCATCGAATCGGGGGCGGGGCCATTGAATCGATAGACCACCGCCTCGCCAAAAGGCGCTATGGTCTGAGCGTCTTTGAGTTCAATTCGATGAAGCAGGCCGGTGGCAAACTCCGTGACCCACAAGGTTTTTCCGTCGGGGGAGAGGGCGATACCGTTGGCTATTGCCAGCTTGGGCAGGATCGGAACGATAGACTGACCGTCCGCGGGCACGTAATAAACACCGCCCGTTGGCTCGGTAGACGTGCCCTTGAAGTCGGTGAAGTAAAAGCCCCCGGTGCTGTCGAACACCAGATCATCGACCAGATAGTTTTTGCTACCCGAAATGAGCTCTTTCTTCCCCGAGCCGTCCGATTTATAGACCGTAAGATTACCTGTGTTCTTGAAGTTTCCAAGACCGGCTACAAACAGGCGTCCATCCTTATGTATGGCCAATCCTGCCGAACCCAAAGCGTTTTTCTGCACGACAACACTGAGCTTTCCTTGCGGGTCGACTTTGAGTACCTGGCCACCGAACACCTCCACAAAGAGCAAATTACCCTCTCGATCGAACGACGGTCCTTCCAGCTGCATTCCTTTGTCCGAAACTTTGATCCAGCGCTGTGCAGTAACTGTCGGAAAGTCTTTTTCTGAGGCCGGAATGGCATGCAGTTGTTTGTCGCCTGCGGGATAAGCGAGGGCAGGAATTGACTCTGCAGCATCAGTAATGAACGCCGTCGTGCTCAACACTAACAGCAGGGATGCGAGGACATTTTTATGCATGATGGTTACCTGGATATTGTTGTTATGTTTGTTGGAAATCATGCGTGTATCAGGGCGACGAGGGCAGGGACAGTGAGTACAGCGGTGTAATAGCCCATGAACTGCACGCCAATGTTGAAACCCAAGAAGCGCGAGAGAAATCCTCCCAGCAGTCCGATGGTGATGATGACCAGCAAACCCAGGAGGCCGCCTTCCCAGATGCCAATCACCAGGATCAGGCCAACAAACGTCGAGATCACGGCTTCGTGGCTGATTTTGCGCGACACATAGGATGCCGCTCTGTGCGCGTAATTCATGGTGAATGGGTAAGCAATCAGAATGGCAATGACCACTGCCAACATGCCATACCCAAGAAATTCCCAAGTGCTGAGCAGCGAGTGCAAGTTGTGCACCTGCCCCGTCGCTGTGTCGACGCTAAAGCGCGGGGGCGCATTGAAGAGTGGCGCTGCCGGGCCTGCTGCAACAGGGCTCAGTGGCAGGCCAAAAGCGATCAGCGGAATCAACGCTTCGGCGAGGTAGGTTGATTCGGTGACCCCGTTTCGAGCGGTTATGACTGTGGTCAAGCGGTGGTAAACGTGCTTGACCCTCGAGCCGACGACTTCGCCCATGATGACGGTCATGGCAACCGGGCTGAAGACGAAGGTAGCGCTGGAGACGACGGCGGTGACGGCCGTCCACATGCTCTGTTTGCTATCCAATACCCTGAGTGGATTAGGGAAAAATCCGCCCCAGCTTTTTACGTCAGGAGACAAGGAAAAAGTGCGCACTTCCTGGCGTCGCATTGTTTCTCGCTCGGCAGGGGCAAGCAGGGAGAACAGCGCGGCGATCAGCGGGCCGATGGCGATGCCAAGGAAGTAACTGACACTGAGCTTGACCCCATACTGGCCGGTGATGCTTTGCAGGCCGACAATCACCATGACGAAGGGGATCAGCGTCAGCACCGCGGCCAAGCGGCCTTTGGAAAACCATGCGATAGCGACCGCTGCAAGCAGGAAAACCCAAGGTGCGGCATGCTTGATCATGTCACCGAACGGCGCGAGCATCACGGCGAACAGGACGGCCATCGGAACAGCAATCAAGGCAGCAATGACCGCCCCCGAGATCATCTTGCGCAGTGCAATGTGAGGTACGCCTAGATTGCGCAAGAAATTGGCTTCGCGCATGAGGGGCGTCGCCATGGTGTCGCCCGGAATGCCCAGAAGCGCCGTCGGTACGGCATGGGTCATATGTTTGGCCACGGCGCCCGCCAGGAAGAATGTCAGCACACCGGCGGCAGGAACGCCCAGCAGAACGACCAGCAACGTCAGCGGGGCGAGTGTAGTGGTTTCATCGCTGCCGGAGATGAGTCCGATCCCGGCAAAAATCACCGCCCCCAGGATACCCATGCCCAACGCTATCAATATCTGATCCAGGAGTGGTTCGATCATGACCGGCCTCCATTGATGCCCGCCGCAGCGACGGGTACGACAGGGGCGGCATCGAGGCTTTCCGCCGGATAGAGAAGACATTTCTCGTAATCCGCGAACAGATCATAAAGATCCATTTCACGCAGTTCCGCTATCGTGGCAGGCGGCAGGTCACTCAGACTGCCGAGTGGGCCATATTCATTTTGCAACTCAATCAGGATTTTTGAGCGCCATGCCGGATCGGTCAGATGTTCTACGACATTACGCTTGGGTTTGAACATCGCCGCACTGATGGCTCCTCCTGCCAGGCAGCCAACAATACCCACCAGCATCGCGTATGCACGCGCCATCTGCATTGACTCTACCCAGCCGACAAACAGGTACTGCGCCAGGAAGAAAGCGCCGAGGCTGACGATTGCGCCAATGCCGATGGAGTAGATCAAGTGGCGACCGTCAACCGTGTCGCCCCATACTTCAAACAGTTCGGGTTTCATAAGGGTTCTCCCACCGCCCCTGCGGGCTTTTATTGTTATGAACGTGAAGAGATGCGGCTTAATTCGTTTCTACAAGACCTCGCTTCGCGAGCAGGGCACGGGACACTCGGGATGCAGTTTTTCGCCCGAGTTCGGCATTGATGAACTCACCCACTTCGATCAATGCATCCAGATCGATGCCATGGTTCATGCCCAGGCCGTTCAGCAGGTAAATCACATCTTCGGTGGCAACATTGCCGGTGGCCCCTGGCGAATACGGGCAGCCGCCCAGGCCAGCAACTGAGCTGTCGAAGATCCGGACATCGGCCTCCAACGCAGCATGGATATTGGCGATGGCCATGCCATAGGTGTCATGAAAATGTCCGGCGAGAGCGCTGACGGGAACAACCTGGCGACAGGCATCGATCAATGTTTTCGTTGCCGCAGGTGTACCCGCGCCAATGGTGTCGCCCAGACTGACCTCATAACATCCCATCCCGAAGAGCGAAGCGCTGACCGCTGCGACGGCCTCGGGTTCGACGTGGCCTGTGAAAGGACAACCCATGGCGCACGAGACGTAGCCTCTGACCCTGACGCCGGCATCGCGCGCGCGCACCATCACTTCCTGATAGCGGCGCAGGCTTTGCGCAACAGAGCAGTTGATATTCTTTTGTGAGAACGCCTCGGAGGCGGACGCGAATATCGCGACCTCTCGGCAACCTGCCTCTATGGCTGCTTCCAGTCCTTTTACGTTGGGAACCAGCGCTGTCCAGGTTACGCCGGCGCGCGGTGTGAGCGCTTTGAGCACTTCGTCAGATCTCGACATCTGCGGTACCCAGCGTGACGAAACAAATGCTCCGGCTTCCAAAGTCCGCAAGCCCGCATCTGCCAGCCTTTCCAGTAACTGCACTCTGATCTGCGGCGGTAGTGTCCGCTTCTCATTCTGCAAGCCGTCTCTTGCACCTACCTCAACCAACCGGACAGGATCGTCGGCCATAATCATTACAGCGCTCGCTTTTGCTTAAGTAGTTCAGCCGCTTTGTCTGAACGCACATCACGAGCCTCGACCATCTGCTTGACCAGCCAGTTGACCTCTTCAGCTTTGGCTCCAGCGGAAAGCGCAATGTTGCGCGCATGCAAAGCCATGTGGCCGCGTTGTATTCCTTCAGTAGACAGAGCACGCAGCGCGCCCAGGTTTTGTGCCAGCCCGACGGCCACAGCGATTTCGGCGAGATCCTGCGCCGTCTTCACCCCCAGGATGCGTAGCGACAGTTGTGCCAGTGGGTGAGTCTTGGTCGCGCCGCCGACCAGTCCGACAGGCATGGGCATTTCCAGGGTTCCCACTAGATGACCCTTGCCATCTTTTTCCCAAGTGGTCAGCGAACCGTAATGTCCGTTACGGCAGGCATAGGCGTGTGCACCGGCTTCCACCGCGCGCCAGTCGTTACCCGTGGCGACGATAAGTGGGTCGATGCCATTCATAATGCCCTTGTTGTGAGTGGCTGCCCGATAGGGATCGACGACGGCAAAGTTGTAAGCGTCGAGGATCCCTTCAATGACGTCTTCGCCTTTGTAGGCTGCGGTCGTCAGCAGCTCAGGAGCAATGCGGATCTGGGCGCGGGCAAGACGCAGGTCGGCCAGGTTGGACAGAATGCGCAGTCGTACCTTGCCTCCGGTAATTTCTTCCATCAGCGGGGCTACTGCTTCAGCCATTGTGTTCACGGTGTTGGCACCCATGGCGTCCCGCACGTCCACGATAAGGTGGGCTACCAGCATCGGCCCACGAGGGCTCTGCGCGAAGGTATGCACTTCAATGTCGCGACAACCTCCGCCCAACTTGTTAAGCAGTTGATCCTTGCGGTTGGCGAGTTCGATGATTTCGTCTTTGCGGCGCAAAAGGCTCAGACGTGCATTGAAGGGATCTTCGATGTCGACAATCTGCACCTGGGCGCGCATTAGCGGCAGAGAACTGGATGTCTGGAAACCACCAGCCTCACGTGCCAGTTTCGCCATGAACGAGGCTGCCGCGACGACCGAAGGTTCTTCAACCACCAACGGCACGATGACGTCGCGACCATTAATCTGGAAGTTGCTTGCGACAGCGTAGGGTAATTCGAACTTGCCAATTACGTTCTCGATCATGCCGTCGGCGATTTCCAAGGGCAGGGCGCCGGCATCGCGTAGCAGGGCAACATCAGCTTCTGGAAGCTCGAGCAGTTCTTGCAAGTGACCCAGGCGTTCGGCCGGCGACATGCTGCGAAACATAGGGAGGCGGGAGTCGATACTCATGTGAAGAGTCCTGGTGCAGTTATTGTTGTTGAGTGGCTGTCACCCTATTCGTATGTGTCTGAGTAAAAAAGGTACAGTTTGGACAGACAGTACCTAAGCTGTACCCTCAGCGATTAATTCATTCAGGGGTTTTATGCGATGGCGCGGCTGACACTTGCCCAGCAACTGACGGCATCATTAGTCGAGCAAATCGGCAATGGCACCTACCGGGTCGGTGACCGGTTGCCATCACTGCGCGAGTGCATGCGCCTGTTTGGCCATTCGAAAAACACAGTGATTAATGCTTATGAATCGCTAGCCTCCCAAGGACTTGTCGAAGCGCGCCATGGGCAGGGCTTTTTCGTCAAACAAGGAGCGCCGAGCAGCAACGAACCGGAAGAACCGCTACCTTTCACCCGGGCGATGGACACCATCTGGCTCATGCGACAGCAGTTTGTCCGTGAACCCGGTCACTCGCCACTCGGTGAAGGTTTTCCGCCCGTAGAGTGGCTGATGGATTTGCGCCTGGACAAGTTCACTCGGCAGATCATGCGTATTGGTGTAACGACGCTTTTCCGATACGGCAACCGGCTGGGGAATGCCGCTCTTCGTCAACACCTGGTGCAAAAACTGGCTACCTACTCAATTGCTGCAAGCCCTCGCCAGATCGTCACCACCCATGGGGCCAATCACGCACTGGACCTGATAATCCGCCGCTTTATTGCCCCGGGGGATTACGTTTTTGTCGAGGATCCAGGCTATTACCCGCTGTTCGGCAAGCTGCAATTACAAGGAGCCCGGATGCTATCCGTACCCAGATTGCCGGATGGGCCGGACATGGAGGTGCTGGAGCAGCATCTGCTTCTGCATAAGCCAAAATTATTTTTCATGCAGTCTGTTGGGCACAACCCGACGGGCTCCGACATTTCACCCGGCAAAGCCCATCGGTTGGTTCAGTTAGCGCAAGAGCACAACTTCATCCTGGTGGACGACGACGCTTTGGCAGATTTCAAACCGGCATCGGCAATCAAGGTGTCTGCACTGGATCAGTTGCGACGCTCACTGTACGTGGGGAGCTTTTCCAAATCGGTTTCTGCGGCATTGAGGGTTGGGTTTATCGCAGGCAGTAAAGACATCATAGATGAACTGGGTGATCTGAAAATGCTGCTGCATACCAGCACCTCGGAGCTTTGTGAGCGAACCGTTGATGTCATTCTGACGGAGGGGCATTTCCTCCGACATCTAATCCGCTTACAAGAACGCTTAAAAAGTGCCACCGCGGCAGGTTTGCAGATGCTGGATGAAATTGGCGCCGAAGTATTCGTTCGTCCAGAGCAAAGTCTATATTTGTGGGCCAGGTTTCCTCACATTGACGATGCAAGGGAGCTAACCCGTCGACTACTTCCGAAGGGTTTCATGATCGCTCCGGGACACATTTTTTCACCGGAGCAATCGCGTATAAATCCATGGACGAGATTGAATGTCGCGTACCTGAATGATCCGTTACTCAAAGCAGTATTGAGCGGCTGAGTCGAACGCCAATTTCCTGCACTGGCGGTGCAGGCCTATAACTTGGAAAGAGCGAAGGTAATGGGAGCGAGTCAATTGATGGCATTGATGGGCTGAAAGGTCCTTTTTTCCTGCGCTCCTCAGAAAAACAAATGCCCCGACAAGTCGGGGCATTTGTTTTTGGCCTTGGCAGGCTGCGTTTGCACACAGTCTGTGCTGAGTGGCGTTTTTGTTTGTGTGTGATTTGCTGGGCTGTGCCGAGGAAAAGATCGCGAACTCTACATTCGTTCCGCCGCTTTCTGCGAAAACTATCCCTGAGCCCGTTTCTCAAGGAGGTAAGTGCAGGTAACAGGCCATTCGAAAAACTAGCCGCCTGTCGAAAAGCAAGACTTCACCCTCGGTGTGGGCTGGGGTGTGGGCTGTGGAGTTTTATCAAAAGCCAGAAACGACAAAGCCCTGAAAAATCAGGGCTTTGTCGTATAAAGATGGCGGAGGCGATGGGGTTCGAACTCATGGACCTGTTACAGTTGACCGGTTGAATCCACAGCCACAAACGGACATTCGAACTAGGTCCGCTTGTGGCCCTGGGTGTGTAAAAACGCACTCGTGGTTTCGAAGTCTGCGTTCCTACGTGGAATCAGGTGAAGACCCGCTACTCACAGACCTGAAATTTACGTAGGAACGCGATTTTCCTCATGGTCTCAGGCAGAGGCGTCAATCCAAATCTTTTTTACACGGTCTCGGCCGGCTCCTGCCTGTCGTCAATGGCTGAACGCAGTCCGACTTTATGTGGGGGACCGCGTCTCCGTCGCCGCGTACGCAGGAAAAGACATCATTGACTCGGCCGGAGGGTGCTCATAGGTTGAGGACAGCACGGCACTGAGTCGGTCGCCCAACAGGTTCCAGGCGCGTTTCTTCTCTTCGGCATAGTCGTGATGCAGGTAGTGCCGTCTTACCCGGGAGCCGGCCAGCACATGGTTTTGGCAGCGGTCGATGACGTCCAGTCGCCGTTCTGGCCGTCGTCAAGGACCAGCGTATCGTCATGACGCCGTCTGGAAAGGGCCTTGCGGTTTTTGAAGCGGGCCTGGCGGTCACCGACCTGTTTGCTCACTACCTTCATGTCCACATGCTGATCATCCTGCTTGTTCGGAAAGCACCACTGAGAATCTCCCGTGAGGTTTTTGAGTTCCTGAATGAAATGCAGGGCAAAGGGCGAGAGGAAGACATGGTGGTCTTGTTTCTTGCTGCGGGTGCCTTTGACGTTTTCACTGGGGAGGAACCACGTCTGTCGGTCCAGATCGACACTTTTCCATTCGGCCTGCAGCAACTCGCCAATCCGGCACAGCGTACCCAGGCTGATCCAAAGCGTGAGTTGAGTCTTCTGCTTGGAACAACCTGGATCCACAGCCGACTTCAATTCGAAGGAATGATGAAAAACGTCGCCATTGCAAAAAAGCCCGGCATTTGGCCGGGCTCTCTTTGAATGCAAAACATCGTTATCATCCACGCCTCACGGCCGCCAGATCCCGACATCCTGCGCATCCACCACCTTGGGCAACAAGCCGGCGGCAAAAAAAGCATCGGCGATTTTCTGTTGTTCACCCAACTCATCGCTTTTCACCGGCTGTACCTGATAGCTGCGATGGCTATTGGCGGTCTCGACCGTATCCAGGCCAAGGTTGCCCCACAACGGACTCAACACCTGAGCGGCTTCACGGGGATTGGTTTTTACCCAGCTACCGGTTTTTTCCAGTTGGTCGTAGACCACCTTGAGTACTTGCGGGTGCTCCTCGGCATAGCGGGTGCTGGTCAGGTAGTAGCGTTTGTAGTTGGCCAGGCCTGCGCCGTCAGCCAGCGTGCGGGTCGGCAGTTGCCGTTGGGCGCTGGTGAGGAAGGGTTCCCAGGTGACCCAGGCGTCGACCTTGTTGTTCTCGAAGGCGGCACGGCCATCGGCGGGCGACAGGTAGGCCGGTTGAATGTCCGAAAACGCCAGGCCGGCTTTTGTCAGGGCGGCGATCAGCAAATAGTGGCTGCCGGCGGCTTTGGTGACGGCCACTTTCTTGCCTTTCAAATCCGCTAATTGATGCAGGGACGAGTCCTTGTGCACGACGATTGCCTGGGCCGAAGGCGAGGGCGCTTCCTGGGCAAAGTAGGTCAGTCTGGCCTGCGCGGCCTGGGCGAAGATCGGCACGGTGTCCGCCACGTCGGCGCTGATGTCGACATTGCCGACATTCAGCGCCTCCAGCAGAGGCAGGCCGCTTGGAAACTCATGCCAGCTCACGTCGATGTTCTGCTGCGCGAGGGTTTTATCCAGGGTGCCTTGAGTCTTCAACAGGGTGATGAGGGTCGATGACTTCTGGTAGCCGATCCGCAGCGTTTCCCGCGCCTGGGACGGCAGGGAGAGCGTCAAGGCCAGCGCAACGACCAGACCGGCCAGCACGGGACGACGGAGTTTTGCTTCAGTGTATGGGGTGGATTTCGACATGGCACGCTCGATATCAGGAAAAGAAAGGTTCAACTGGCCTGAATAATATGGTTATAAAAAATACTTTATAAATACTTTTTAAGAATTAGCTTAGTGGGGTTTTCTTCCGTCAGAACGCGTACTGCAAACGGGTGTAGTAGTACCCGCCCGTGAAGCCGAACGGTGAAAAGCTGCCCCAGTTGTCGCCGAACGAAGAGTTGGGTACACCGATATGATCGGGGTATTTGTCGAACAGGTTCTGCGCGCCGACGGCGACGGTCAGCTGTTTGGTCAGTGCGTACGCGACATCGAGGTCAGTGATCCACTTGGCGGAGTATTCGCGGTCCAGGCTCGGATCGGCGGAGCTGTTGACCTCGGTGTAGGTGCCGAAACGGGTCAGGCGCAGGTTGACGTCGAAGTCGTGGATCGCCCAGTCGGCGGAGAAAATCGCCTTGCTACTGGGGGAGGTCTTGGTGATCAGCGCACGGGCCTGGCGACCGAGCAGTTGAAAGCTGCTGTTCAGGGCCGTGAGTTGCGACGGGGTATCGTTGACGCTGAGGATTTGCGTGTGGTTGTAGTTCAGCGCCGCGGTCCATCTCACCGAACCGAAGCTGTTCAGGTTCTGCCAGTAATTACCCACCACATCGACCCCTGAAGTGCGAGTGCTGGCGCCGTTGGTGAAGAATTGCGCCCCGGCGGTGGCCGGCACGCCGATGCTGTCGAGCAAGGCGGCGACGCCTGGCCCCTGGAAGCGTTCGCTGAGTACCAGGCGATCGCGCAGGTTGATCACGTAGCCGTCCACGGTCAGGCTCAGGTCTTCGCTAGGCGTCAGGGCGAAGCCGAGGCTGAAGTTGGTGGAGCGCTCGGGCTTCAGGGACTCGGCCCCGAGTGCCTGGGCGCCCGCCGAGTCCACCGGGAGGATCACGTAGTTGTAGGACTGGTAGACGCCATTGATGGTGTCGAACCCGGTCGAGCGTGCGGTGAAGACCTCGTTGGCCAGCGACGGCGCGCGAAAGCCATTGCTGATGCTGCCGCGCACCGAAAACACCGGGTTGAACTCGTAGCGGGTACTGAGCTTGCCGCTGCGTGTACTGCCCACGCCTTCGTTGTAATGCTCGTAGCGCGCCGCAACGCCCAGGTACCACTGCTCGACGGGGTAGAAGCCCAGGTCGATGTAGCTGGCGACGTTGTTGCGGCTGACTTTTTGCTCGTCGTCAGGGCTGATGCCGTTGGTGACCTGCGCGCCAGGATCGGGGCGTTGTCCGGCGCGCGGATGGCCGGCCGGGAACACGTAGCCGCCGTCAATGTAAGAGGCTTCGGAGCCCGCCCGGGTCTCGTAGCCATCGCGTCGATGCTCGAAACCGAAGGCGACATCCAGTGGCTTGGTCAGGCCGATGTCGTAGCTGTTTTTCAGGTCCAGGTTACTGGTCCACTGATCGGCGATGAAGATGCCGGAGGTGAATTTGTTCGGGGTGTTTTCCCCCAGTGACGGATTCTGGTTGTCATAGGTGCGCTGCTTGGCGTAGTTGCGCCCGTAGGTGCTGCTCAGGTCCCAGGCCCAACCGCCGAGATCATCACCTCGGGCGCCGAAGGCTGACTGGAAGTCGGTCTCGTTGATCAACCAGTAAGGGCTGTAGCCGTCGGGGAAACCGTTGGGACCGGTGGTGATGGTGTTGCGGCCGCTGGGCAGGCGGAAATTCTGGCCGTCGTTGTTTTCGCGGGTGGCCAGTGTCGAAAACGAGTACAGCGTGACGGCATCGTTCAGCGGCAGGTCGAGGTTGTAGGCAGCATCCGCCAACTGGCTGCGCGGCAAGCCGTAGCCTTTGTAAGTGTGATGGCTGGCCGTGGCCTCGCGCGGGTCGGGCGAACCGTCCGCCAATGGATAGTAATGTGAGCTGTAACCATTGCTGCCGGCCTTGTTGTCACGCTCCTGGTAGCGGGTATCGAGCGAGACATTGAACACGCCGGCGTCCCCGACTTCGAAGCCATAGTTGAGCGCTTCTTGCCCTGTACCGCGCTTACCGTCGTAGTTCTGGCCCAGGATCGTGTCCGAGCTGCCGCCGGTGGTCTGCTTGAGGATGATGTTGATAACCCCGGAGATGGCATCGGAACCGTATTGGGCGGCCGCGCCGTCACGCAGCACCTCGATATGATCGATGGCGGCCACCGGAATCAGGTCGAGATCGCTGGGTGCCGCACCGCTGTTGATGCCATTGATGTTCAGCGTCGCACTGGTATGCCGGCGCTTGCCGTTGACCAGTACCAGCACGTGGGAAGCGGTCAGGCCACGCAGAGTGGCCGAACGAACTACGCCGCTGGCATCCCAGCCCGCCCGGTCGGGCAGGTTGAACGACGGAATGAATTTACTCAGCGCCTCCAGCAGGCTTGGTTTGCCGACGGCGCGCAGTTGATCGCCGGTCACCACGTCAATCGGTGTCGGGCTGGTGGTGACGGTGCGTTGCTCGGTGCCACGGTTGCCGGTGACAACCACGGTGTTGAGGGTCGGCGAGCTGGTGTCGGCGGCCTCGATGTTGAACGAGGCAAGGCCGCAGGCAAACGACAACGGGACTAACAAGGGACGAAAGGAAGGCGCCGTTCGGCGCACCGGGCAGTTGAGCATGAAGGTGAAACTCCTGAATGGCTGGTGAATTCCGTGTCACTTCTTGCGAGCGGCGACGGCTTCGATTTCGACCAGGCCGCCGGGCAGCGGCAGGGCCACCACTTGAATGGCAGTACGTGCCGGTTTGTTCGGTTGCGCGGCGCTGCCGAAAAACGGCGTATAGCCTTCTTGCAGTCCGGCAAAATCCAGCTTGCCGCCCTTGGCCGGGTCTCCCACCAGGAACACCCGCAGTTGCACCACATCCCCGAGCCCCAGACCCTGGCCCTCCAACACGCCCTTGAGCTTGTTGAGGATCGAAGTGGTCTGGGTCGCGGTGTCGCCATAGGCGGCAAAGGAATCCTTGGGCGCTTTCGGGTCGTGCAGGTCGGCCAGCAGGCCACTGACGAACAGCAGGTCGGTTTGTGCCGGCACGGACACCGCCAGCGAAATCGGAAAGTTCGAGTTGGGCAGGGCGATACGTTTGATCTCGTCGGCGTGGCTGCCAAGGGTGGTCGCGGTCATGAGCAGTCCTGTCAGCAAAGTGATGGTTTTCATCGTTCAATCCTTTTATTGAGTGAGTCAGGCGGCCACGCCCGGTTGATTGCGTTCGGCATGTCGGCCGATCAGCGAAACGATGCGCCGCGCCGAGTCGGCGGCGCTGTTCTGCCAGATGCCGACGCCGCCATGGGCCAGGGCATCGCTGGCCAGATAGGTGCGGCCCTGGGGTTGGTTGAGGAGGTGGTAGGCGTTCTCGCCGACCTCGTCGTTGACGATCCACGGGCCTTTGCTGAACGGCACCTTGGCCCAGTTGATGGCCACCGGTTTTTGCAGCTTGGTGCTGTGTCCGGGGTGCAGCAGTTCCACGGCTTGCCGGGAGGAGGCGAATTGTTCGGCGAGGGATTTCTTGCTGAAGGCCTGGGCCGATTCGCTGGTGTTGTAGGCCGCGACCAGAATTCCTTGGGCGCTATTGAGGCGATCGCTGGGGTACCACAAGCCTTTGACTTCATGGTCCAGGTAAGAAAGGCCACCGTAGATGTTGAAGTCGGTTTCCCAGAACCGCGGCGACTGCCAGGCGACCTTGTTCGCCTGATCGCTTTGTGCGGTCTCAATCGCTTGCTTGAACGGTTGGCTGAAGTTGCTCGGTAACTTCGCCAGCAGCGGCAGCGGCACGGTGACGATGGCGTAATCAGCGGTCAGGGTCTGGGTGGTACCGGTCTTGCGATCGCGGTAGGCGATGCGGCTGCCTTGCTCGGAAGTCTGGATGTCACTGACTTCGGCATTGAAGCGCACCGCATCCTTGAGTTTTTCGTAGAACGCATAGGGAATGCGGTCCATGCCACCGACCGGCTGGAACATGGTCGAGGAAAACTCCGGTATCTCATCGAATACCAACGCGCCCCAGAGCTTGGGATTGAGCAGAGTTTGCAGTTCCAGTGGGGCGCGGGTGATACCGGTTTGATCACCCGCGCCGGGCACCCGTGTGTACCCCGAACGCACCGAACCTTTGTATTGAAGGTCGGCATTCAGGTCGCCATAGACCTTGAGGAAACTCAGCAGCGCCTTGCGGTCGTCGGCGCTCAAGTCCTGGTCCAGAGCCTTGCGGCTGACGGTTCGCGCCAGCAACTCGGACAGTTGCCCACGAGTGTCGTTGACCGCCTGGCGCAACTGGAATGCCGGTTGTTTCGGGTCCGGCAAGGCCAGTGCGTTGCGGCTGCTGTTGACCAGCACTTGCAGCTCTACGCCCAACTCACGGCAGTAGCCGAGGATGGTCTGGTGGTGGCTGGGGATGCGCGCAGGGCCTGCGTTGAAGAACTGCCCGTCATCGAAGTCGACGGTCTGGCTGACGCCATCGTCGAAATCGACTTTGGTACCGCGGCGCAAGGTCCAGTTGCGTCCACCCACGCGCTCGCGGGCTTCAAGAATGGTCACGCTGAAACCGGCCTTGCGCAGCTCGTAGGCGCTGACCAGCCCGGAAATACCGGCACCGACCACCACCACATGCTTGCCTTTGCCACTGCTGCCCAGTTGCAGCGGATTGAACGTCGATGCCACGGCCTGGGGCGTCAGCCCCAGTGCACCGAGGGCGCTGACAGCGGCAGAATAGCCACCGACGGCGGCAATGCGGGAAATCAGTTCCCTGCGGGTGAAAGCCATAAAAGTGCTCCTTGGCATGCTTGTCTGTATGGGGGTTAAAGGTCGTAGCGCACGGACAACAAGAGGGTTCGCGGGTCGTTGATCGCGTAATAGCGGGCGCCGCTGGACGGTACGAAGCCGACCGATTGCGGGTACGCGCGATCGAGCAGGTTTTTCACCGACAGCGTGGTAGTCCAGTGGCCGTCGCCGGAGATGTAGCGGGTGTTGGCGTTCCAGAAGGTCTGCTGGGGGATTTCCTGGATGTCGTCGTTCAGAGCGTTGGCGAAGGACTTGGTCTGGAACTGGGCATCAGTGCCCGCCAGCCAGGCGCCAGGCAATCCAGCCGGGATGGTGTAATTCAGGCCGACGCTGGCGTTCCAGCGCGGTGAAAACACCAGATGCTTGCCATTGGCGTCGACACCCGCGCCACCGGCGTTTTGGAAGTCGTCGTACTGGCTTTCCAGGTAACCGACATTGGCGGTCAATTGCAGGTCGTTGGTCAGTGCGGTCAGGGTTTCCAGCTCGACGCCGTAGGTGTGCGCCTTGCCGACGTTGGTCCGCAGGCTGACGCCCAGTGCCGGGTCATAGGCGTTGGTCTGCAGGTCTTTGTAGTCGTTATAGAACAGCGCGAGGTTGGCGCGCAGACGACGGTCGAAGAAGTCACCCTTGAAGCCGGTTTCCCAGGTGGTCACGTCTTCCGGTGAAAACGCCTGTTCGGCGGCGGCCTTGGTCGGCGCGCGGTTATCGTAGCCACCGGCCTTGAATCCCTTGGCCACGTAGGCGTACTGGTTCAGGTGCGGGGTCCAGGCGTACTCGAAGCCGAGTTTCGGGCTGGTGGACTGCCACGACTTGCTTGAGTCGGCGCTGAAGTTGGTCCCTGTGATCTGTCGGCTGGTGGTGATGGCGTAGTTGGTGTAATCGAAATTCTTGTGCTCGCGGGTAAACCGCAGTCCGGCGATCAGCGCCAGCTGTGGCGTGATGTTGTAACTGCCCTGGCCATAGAGGGCGTAGCTCTCGGTATTGGTTGTGCTGTATTGGCCCTGACCGATCACCCGGTTGCGCGCGATGGAAAAGGTCAGGTTGTCGCGCTCGGCGTCGAAACTTTCGTGGTACAGGTACAGGCCGGTGCTGAAGCTGAAATCGTCGTAGTCGCCGTTGAGCTGCAATTCCTGGGTGGTGTAGTCCTGGTTGTAGTTGATCAGGTTGTTCTGAATCAGGGCTGCCTGCCCCGAGTTGTCGTAGTCCACCGGTTGGTTGAATGCGGAGTAGGCAGTCACTGATTTGACGTTCAGATGGTCGTCAATCGTGTAGATCGCGCGCAGCACCGAGCTGCCCTGGTCGAGTCGGTTTTTCGGATTTAGGCTGCTGTAGCTCTTGAATTTGTCGAAGTGACCGTTGGCATCGAACGGCGTGTAACTGGTGGTATCGCCACGGTCGAACGTACCGGCCAGGGTCAGCTGCACATCCCAGGGTGAATCGTCGGGGTTGTAGCGCAGCTTGCCGCGATAGGACTGGATGTCGATGTTGTTCACATCCGTGTGGCGTGTCGGGTCGGAGACGGTGCCGTCACGGGTCAGGCGAATCGCCGAGAAGCTGCCGAACAATGCGTTGTCTACCAGCGGACCGCTGATCAGCAGGCGGCCGTTCTGCGCGTTGTAGTCACCGGCGCCGAGTTCGAAGAAACCACGGGTTTCCTGGGTCGGATCGCGGGTGATTACGCGGATCGCACCGGCGCTGCTGTTACGCCCATACAGCGTGCCTTGCGGGCCGCGCAGCACTTCGACGCGTTCGACGTCGTTGAAGTCGAGCATCGAGGAAATGGCTCGTGGGATGTACAGGTCATCGGCGTAGACCGCGACGGCCGACTCCTGGATCGGGTCGGTTTCACCGATGCCACGAATCCCGTAAGTCTGCGCGCTGTAGGAGATCGACTGGCGGCTGAGGGTCAGGTTCGGCACCTGTCCGGAGAGGTCGCGAATGCTTTTGATCTGCTTGTCCTCGAGGGCCTTTTCGTCGAATGCGGAAATTGCCAGCGGGGTCTTTTGCAGGTCTTCTGTGTGGTGTTCGGCGGTGACGGTAACGACAGGGAGGGCACCATCCTTGGTGTTTTCTTCGGCGTGAGCCGACAAGCCGAATATCGCCAGCGACACGGCCAGCGTCAGACGGTTTGAGCGGAAAGTGTTGTGCATGGTGAACCCCGGGTGTGTAAGTGCTGCGTTGGCGTTGTTGTATTTCTTTGGGCAAAGCGTTGCCGGGGCCGTGGTTTGAGGACCATGGCAGCGGTGGCTTGAGCCGGTTTCTGGTTTGGATGCAGCGGTTGACCGTGGAGTGGTGTCGGCCGGAAAAGCGGTAGTTCCGTGGGCCTCCACCTGGTCAGGGGTCGGTGATGGTTGTAACAATATTTATATAAGTGGCGGCTGTAAAAGTCCGATTAGTTATAAGTTAATTATAAAAAATAGGCATTAAGTCGTTAATCAAAATGCGTAAGTCTGATGTTGTGTGTTGGCCGCAAAAACGAAATCGCGGGCAAGCCACGCTCCCACAGATAATGCAAAACCTGTGGGAGCGTGGCTTGCCCGCGATGACGTCAGTTCGGTAGAAACTCAATACCCGCGTTGCACGTTCGCCTGATTCTCCAACGCCAGACCATTGAGAAACCGCTCGAGATTGCCCAGGAAACTGTCGGCGATTTCATGGCGGCTGTTGCTGGAAATCGCCGAGGTATGGGGTGACAAACGCACCCGCGGATGGGCGTAGAGCGGGTGACCGTCCGGCAAGGGTTCGGGTTCGGTGACGTCCAGCGACGCCAGGCCGATGCGTCCGGTGTCCAGTGCTTCCAGCAACGCTTGATGGTCGAGCAGGCAACCACGGGCGATATTGATCAAGTGCAAGCCAGGTTTGGCGTTGGCGAGCACCGCACTATCTACGATATGCCGAGTGGCGTCGGTCAACGGTGCGGCCAGCACCAGATGATCGGAGCGCGCAAACAGCTCATGGATGTCCCGCGCCGCTTCGACACCTTCAACCTCGAACGGCGTCTGACTCTGACGCAGCGCCAGTACCTTGATGCCCAGGGCGTGGGCCTTGGTCGCCAGGCTGCGGCCAATGGCGCCAAAGCCGAGAATCCCCAGCGTGGTGCCCTTGAGCGGGGTCAGCGCCGTGAAATTCCATTGCGAATCATGCACCCAGATATCAGGCAGACGCTTGGCCGCGGCGAAAATCGCGGCCAGGGCGAACTCGGCGATGTTATCGGCGGCGCTGCCCCGCGAGGTGCTCACCGGCGGGCCGTTGAACAGCCATTGCGGGTAGAAGTCGATGCCTGACGACACCACTTGAATCCATTGCAGTCCATAGGGCCAGCCCGGTGGCGGTGTGTCCGGGGCCTGATAGCCACGCACATTGATTGGCCGTGCCAGCAGAATGCCGACTTCCGCCGGCAGATCGCTAGGCACCCCGGCCGGCACGCCGATGACGCGGGCCTCGGGATGAGATTGACTGAGACGCTGGCGGATCACTTCATTGAAATCTTCATCCAGTTGGCTGGCGATGACAAGCTGGCTCATGGGCGCTCCTTAATCTGGCGCTGGGCGAATACGGCTTTACCGACGCCTTGCAGAATGGCGTCGTTTTGCGGGGTGTGGACGCGGCTGCACAGCACGTCGCGGTAATGCCGTTGCAGCGGATTATTACGTGACAGGCCCGAATTGCCGGACGCCTCGATGGCCAGCTCGACGGCACGAATCGCATTGCCGGTCACCAGGTATTTCAGCTGTGCCGCATTGTTGGCCGGCGTGTGGCCCTCGGCGGCGGCATCGAGCAAACTACGGTTGGCGAACAGCAAAGTGTCTATGTGGCCGACGGTTTCCTGAAAGCGCGGCAGGGTCGACAACGCTGCGCCGAGGTTGGACGGCGCTCGGGTTTCCAGCCATTGCACCAACCAGTCGCGGGCGGCTTGGGCAACGCCGTCGTAGACCGATGACAGCAACACCGACATCCACAGAAAACCATCACCATCGAGTTCGGGTTGCGGCGCGCTCCAGCGGCTGACGCTGACCGCGTGATCCAGCGGCACCAGCACGTTGTCGAACACCACTTCATGGCTGCACGTGGCGCGCATGCCCAGATGATCCCAGTTTTCGATGATGCTGATGCCCGGCGTGTCCTTGTGTACGAGCCAGGCACCGACTAGCGGATCTTCATCGCTACTGCGCGCCCAGACGCTGAACCAGCTCAGGCCATGGCTGCCGGTGGAGTAGATTTTTCGGCCGCTGATCCGCCAGCCAGCCGAAGTGCGTCTTGCGACGGTTGCCGGCAGACCGCCGCGCGCGGGAGTGCCGAGATCGGGTTCGACGCGCAAGGCGTTGATCAGCGCGCCTTGCTCGACGGCGTTCCGGGCCACTTGCAGGCGCAACGCTTCGGGCCAGTTTCGATTGTCTTGCAGGCGTGAGTGCTGGAGGTACTGCATCACCAGGATCAACGCCGTCGAAGGCTCGCCTTTGGCGATTGCGCTGATGGCTTTGCGCGCCTGCGTCAGGTTCGCGCCGCCACCACCCAGGGCTTTGGGCACGGTCAGCGCAACCAGGTCGTGCTCATGCAACAGCTTGAAGTTGTCATGGGGGAAAGCGCCGCTTTCGTCATAAACGTGGGCAGTGGCGCCCAGCTGTTCGCTGATGCGTTCAAGCAAGGCTTCGAAATTGGCCACTTCGACCGAGCGCAGTACGGGTGGGTGTTGGGATGGAAGACTCATTGTGATTTCACTCGATCAAAAAAGGTGAGAGCCGGCTCATAGCGCAAGCAGCTTGAACTGTCGGTCCCAAAGCGGGCTGACATCGAGCCGTTCGCTCAACACTCCCGCGTTGAAGAACAGGTCTGCCACTTCTTGCTGCGAGGCGATGGCCTGATCGTTCACTTCGATGATTCTCGAGGCCTGGCTGCGGTTGTTGTACATGTCGAGGAACACGGTTTTATCGACACCCAACAGTTGCGCCGATTTGGCGGCCCAGGGCTCGGGGTTGTTGTTGATCCACTCCAACGTGCGGGCTTGTCGTTGCAGATAGTCCTGAATGGCCTGCTTGCGCAGCGGGTCTTCCAGCGCGGCGGGGCGCGCGGCGATCAGGTAGTTGCCGGACAAATACCCCAGCGCGGTTTTCAGCACGCGGGCGCCACTGCGGAATTTCGCCAACTGGATGAACACGCCATAAATCACCCAGGCATCGAGCTGTTCGCTCTGGAACGCGCTGAAGCCATCTTGAGGCGTGAGCGCCACGGCGGTGATGTCCTTCATGGTCAGGCCTTGTTCTTTCAGTGCCTTGATCAGGAAGTAGTGCGAGGTGGTGGAGCGCACGTAGCCGACCCGCTTGCCGCGCAACTGCCCGACCGATTCGATGTTCGAGTCCTTGGGTATCAGGAACACCTGGTTGTTCACGTCGCCTTGCAGCACCGCGATCAGTCTCGGTTGACGGTGACTCTGGATCGAGAAAATCGGCGGGATTTCACTCATCCCGCCAACGTCCAGACTCCCCGAGGCCAATGCTTCGACGATCAGGTTGCCGCCGGCGAATTCCGCGTATTCAACTTTGTAAGGGGTATTGGCGGTACCGGCGTCTTCGGTGAAGTACGAGTCCTGGCCGCGATAAGTGGCGACGCCCAGGGTCAGGTCCGCGAGGCTGTTTGCTTTGGCGAACGCACGGGAGGCCAGTCCCAGTGAGGACAGCCCCAACGCGCCAAGGGCGATCGAGCTGGCCGTGAGAAAGCCGCGACGATTGAACTGTCCCTGTGTGATCTTTTTCGTCATGGTCAGGCCCTTGTCAGATGGCAATTTGCACGGGCGTTTGTCCGAGCAGTTGTTCGACCGCACGCAATATCGGAGCGGCTTCGGTGCGCACCAACCAGTCCGGGCTGACCTCGGCGAAGGCCACCGTGCCGTCCCGGGCGATGACCACGACGGTCGGCTGCGGCAACTCCCAGGTGCCAGTGCCGGTGGTTTCACCGATGCTGTTGCCTTTGGCCAGCGCGGCGTTACGTGAGGCTTCATCGAAGCTGTAGAGAATGCCCAAGCGTCGACCCAGGTGATTGTCCGGGTCGCTGGCCACTTGCAGCTCAAGGTTGTGGCGGGTCTTGATGTCCACCAGGCGTTCAGGCACCTGCGGGCTGACCGCCACCAGCGGTACGCCCAGTGCGTGCAGTTGCGCATAGAGCTGACGCTGGTACCAGGGCAGGGTGATGTTGCAGGCCGGGCAACCGGCGAATCGGAAGAAAATCAGCACCGCCGGCCCCTTGGCCAGCAATTCGTCACGGCTCAGGCTGCCGCCTTCGACCTTCAATAATGTGAAGGGCTCAAGGGAGTCGCCGACCTTGACGAAGTCTTCGGCCTTGGTTTCATCCACCAGGCGTTGGCGCTGATCGATGTTGACCTGCAGGGCTGCCGGTTCCCAGGTCGCCACGCGTTGTGCGTGCAAGTCCGCCAGCAGCTGGTTGAGGGATTCGCTCATGCCAGTGCCTCGCTTTTTACCTGCGCCTTGACGGCGAGGCGCGCGTAACGATTGACGGGGACTTGCAGGCCCAGGTTGTCGCGCAGGGTGTTGCCGCTGTACTCATCGCGGAACAGGCCGCGTTGTTGCAGCACCGGTACCACCAGTTCGGTGAAATACTGCAAGCCGTCCGGCAACAATGAATTGATGATGAAGCCGTCCGCTGCACCCTGTTCGAACCACTTCTGCAGCGCGTCGGCGACTTGCTCTGGAGTACCAACGAAATCGCGGCGCGGCCGGGAGAAGCGCAGGGCGACTTCACGCAAGGTCAGGCCTCCCTCCCGAGCAAGCTGCTTGATCCGGTCCGACCCGCCTTTCTGGCTGTTGGAGCCCAGATCGCCCAGCTCGGGGAACGGCGCATCCAGTGGGTACTGGCTGAAGTCATGGTCATTGAATGGCCGGCCTAGGGCGACAATGGCGTCTTCGATCGTCACCAGCTCAACGGCTTGCTGATAGCGGCTTTCCACTTCGGCCTCATCGCGGCCAACGATCGGGCGGATGCCCGGCAGGATCGACAGCTTCTGCGGATCGCGTCCGAAATGGGCAGCGCGCTTTTTCAGGTCCTGATAGTAGGCGTGCGCATCGTCGAAACCTTCGGGGCTGACGAAAATCGCATCGGAGTTTTCCGCGGCGAAATTGCGTCCGGCCTCAGAAGTCCCGGCCTGGAAAATCACCGGCTGGCCTTGCTGCGAACGGGAAATGTTGAGCGGGCCTTTCACTGAGAAAAACTCGCCCTTGTGTTCCAGGGCATGCAGTTTGCCGGGGGTAAAGAATTCGCCGCTTTGCTTGTCGTAGGCAAAGGCATCGTCTTCCCAGGAATCCCACAGGCCCTTGACCACATTCACATGCTCTTTGGCGATGCGGTAGCGCACGGCGTGCGGCGGGTGCTCGGTCTTGCCGAAGTTGTCGGCGGTGCCGCTGAGCCACGACGTCACCACGTTCCAGCCGGCGCGACCGCCGCTGATGTGATCCAGCGAAGCGAACTGGCGGGCGACCTGGAACGGCTCGGTGTAGCTGACCGTGACGGTCGCAACCAAACCGATGTTGTGCGTTGTGGCCGCTAGCGCCGAGAGAATGGTCAACGGCTCGAAGCGGTTGAGGTAGTGCGGGCTGGACTTCTCGTGGATGTGCAGGCTGTCGGCGATGAACACGAAATCGAACTTGGCCGCTTCGGCCAGATGTGCCTGTTGCTTATAGAAATCGAAGTTCACGCTGGCGTTGGGCTGGGCCTGCGGGTGGCGCCATTCGCCCCATCCGTGACCGACGCCATGGACCATTGCACCGAGTTTCAGTTGGCGTTGATTGCTCATGGTGTTACTCCTTTATCCGTCGCATCGTTAGCGGGATGCCTGGTTGAGTGGGGCGCGCTTGGCGTTGAAGCTCTTGTCGAAGCCTTGGGATACGTCGATGTGTTTGCCGAGAATGCCTTCTTCCTGATAGATGTCGGCGGTGGTTTGCAGACCGCCGATGACCTGGTCGTCAATCTGCACCGGTTGCATGTGCGTGCCCTTGGCCACGGCGATGTGCACATCCAGCGGCAGGCCGGTGACGCGCGCCTGGGCGGCGGCATATTCCTCGGGATGGGCGTTGGTCCAGCGGTAGGCGCGATCGACCCGGGCGATGAAATCGTCCAGTTGCTGGCGTTTGCCGGTGATCGCCTGGCTGGTGGCGGCGAAGTACAAATGATTGGTCAGCAAGGTTTCGCCGCTGACCAACACTTTGGCCTGGCTTTGGGTGGTGGAAATGGTGGTGTAGGGATCCCACGTCGACCAGGCGTCCGCGCTGCCGTTATCCAGCAGGATTCGCGACTCGCTCGGCAGCAGGTAGATGAACTGCACGTCGTGGGTACTCAGGCCGGCATTGCGCAAGGCTTTGATCGCCAGGAAGTGGCCGATGGAGCCGCGGGTGGTGACGACTCGCTTGCCCTTGAGATCGCTGGCGTTGTTGAGCGGTGAATCCTTGGGCGCGAGGATGGCCGTGGTGTAGCGACCCTCGGCATGTACGATGCTGACCACTTTGATCGGCGCTCCGGCTCCGAGAGCGAACACGTAAGGCGCATCGCCCAGGGCACCGATGTCCACCGCACCGGCATTCAGCGCTTCGCCGAGCGGTGCGGCGGCCGGAAACTCTGAGAACTGGATGTCGTAGGGCACGTTCTTCAGCTCGCCGGAGACTTCCAGCAGCACTTTGATCGTGGATTTCTGATTGGCCACCAGCAGTGGCTGAAGGTCTGCGGCGTGGGTGGTCGCACAGAAGGTGAGGGCGCCGGCGATCAACAATCGTTTGACGGGCAGGGTAAAGCTCATGACGGCGTACTCCAGGCGGATCTTGCTGAGATGGGTCACCTCCGCCTGGAGAAGGGGTCGGTCTGGCTTTAACGTTATTCCTATAAGAATTGTCTGTGAAATTCTTTTTGGTTATATATTAATTATTAAAAAAAGTAATTATATTAATTGTTAATATGCTCTATATGTATTTTGTAGGCCGCGACCATGCAGGCGAGCCCTGAGTAAAGAAGGGGAGGTGCGGAGCAGGAGGGCTTCCTGTGCCTTGCAAAGAACACAGGAAGCGAGGGGGAGCTTCAGATCACGAAAAAGCCATGGGTGCCGTCGCGAGCCAGTTGGTCGACCAGTCCGAACTCCCAGTCCAGGTAGGCCTGCATCGCTTCGCGCGGGTTGTCGGTGCCTTCATAAGGGCGGCGATAGCGATCGATACGCGGTGAGGCCAGCCGGGTTTCGCCTTCCTCCAGGGGTAGTTGCGCAGCGATCCAGTTGGCCGTGCCGCCCTTGAGTAGAAACACCGCCTTGCCGGTCAACGCCTCGACCTCTGCCACCGCCAGTCGAGCCAGCTGACTGCTGCCGCAGGTCAGCACGTAGCGCTCGGCTGACGGCACCTTGGCCAAGGCTTCGCGCAGTTGCCCGCGCAAGGCCCACCACGCACCCGGGATATGGCGCTTGACGTAGTTGGCGCTGCTGGTGAAATCCAGCACCGCGCTATCGCCATGGCTCAACCATTGCGCCAGTGTCTGCGGGCTGATTTCCTCGGCCTGTCGTGGCGCGGGAACGGGCGCCTGCCACGCACCTTTCTCGCTGAAGTGCGCAGGCTGCACGTCATCGAGCACATGCACTTGCCAACCCAGTTGCGCGAGCCAGGAAGCCGACATGTTGGCTCGCACGCCATCGTCGTCGACCAGCACCAGGCGTGCGCCGCGCACACTGGCGAAGTGGTCGGTTTCCTGCACCAATTGGCCGCCGGGTGTCGAGCGGGCGGCGGGCAGGTGGCCGGCTGCGAATTCTTCCGGAGTGCGCACGTCGAACAGATAGGTACTGCGGGTCGGCTCCTGTTGCCAGCGTTGCAAGTCTGCCAGCGTGGCACGACCCACCAACGCTTTGTCGGCGACGCGACGGGCATCGCGGGCGGCAGTTTGCCGATGCTTTTCGCTGGTCGGCGCGAATTGGCGCGACTGCCCGTGCTGCAGTTTCTGTCCAGCCAGGGTCCAGCCGATGGTGCCGTTGCGCAAGGCCGAAACCGGGTTGGCGATGCCGGCGTTGATCAGCGATTGAGTGCCGATAATGCTGCGGGTGCGGCCGGCGCAGTTGACGATGATGCGCGTGGCCGGGTCCGGTGCCAGTTCCCGGGCACGCAGCACCAGCTCGGCCCCCGGTACGCTGATGCCGGTGGGAATGCTCATGGTCTGGTATTCATCGAAACGCCGGGCATCGAGCACCACCACGTCGGCCTCGCTGTCGAGCAGTGCCTGGACTTCTTCCGCCGCCAGCGACGGCGTGTGGCGCTGGCTTTCCACCAGTTCGCCGAAGGCTTTGCTCGGCACATTGACGTCGATGAACAACTCGCCACCG
This sequence comes from Pseudomonas sp. GL_091, assembly GCF_057837725.1. Taxonomy (NCBI): domain Bacteria; kingdom Pseudomonadati; phylum Pseudomonadota; class Gammaproteobacteria; order Pseudomonadales; family Pseudomonadaceae; genus Pseudomonas; species Pseudomonas sp. GL_091. Next base: position 3,126,947 of record NZ_CM174451.1, read on the forward strand.
GCGCGGCGCCAACCGTCCAGTCCACCTTCGAGCAGGCTGACGTTGATGTAGCCCAAGTCCTGCAAACGCTGAGCGGCGATGGTCGCCAGCCCTTCACCATTGTCGTAGACGGTCACCTGGGTATCGCGCCGTGGAATCCGTGAGTACACCTCTAGCTCAAGCTTTGACAATGGAATGTTGGCCGCGAACAGTGGGTGTGATTCGGCGAAGGGCGCTTCTTCGCGCACATCCACCAGCGCCAGTTCTTCTCGGTTCAGCAGGGCCTGGCGTATTTCAGCGTAGGAGCGGGTGAGTGCAGTGCTCATAGGGCTTGGCTCTCTTTGGACAGATCCCAGATGTTGGGGAGAAAGGCGTTGGAGTAACCGGAGATGAACAGCTTCTCGCTGCCGTCGGCCTGGTACACCGCACGGCGCACGGCCCCGATGTTGGCGCCGTAGACATGGATGCTGATCGAGACCTGGTCATCGAAGGCGTTGCTGACCTGGTGAATGTCTCCGATTTTTGGCGACACCGCTTCGACCTGACCTGGCCGCAGCTGCACCCGACCACCGTCGGTGATCAAGGCACCGTCGCTGCTGCGCTGGAAACCTTGCGAATACTCTGCGCCGCGCAACATGCCGATCAACCCCCAGACCCGATGGTCATGGATCGGCGTGCTTTGCCCCGGCCCCCAGACAAAACTGACGATACTGAAGCGCTGCCGTGAATCGGCGTGCAACAGAAATTGCTGATAGCGCTCCGGATTCGGCTGGGCAAAGTCTTCGGGCAGCCAGTCATCATGGCTGACCAGTTGACTGAGGAGTTTGCCGCCACGATGCAACAGATCACCCTCGCGAGGGTTGCTGTCGATCAATTCCGCCAAGGCGCCTATGAATGCTCTGAGTCTCTCCGGGTGTCGGGCCTGGGTCATGGCGATTCCATCGTTCGTTGTGAAAGTTGACCCTTGGATTTAAGCATAATGTTTTATATCAATATGCGATTGTTTAATGATTAGGTTATAGCTGAAAAGAATTTATAACCCTATCGCATAGCGCCAGAAGCTATTGATCGGTCGCCCGGCGTGGGGCGGGCTATCCTTCTCTTGACAATGGAACTATGCTTTTCGGACATCTTAATGACTGTTCTCTATGTGCGGGCCAAATGAAAATTGATGATATCGACGCCTTTGTCGAAGTGATTCGTTGCCAGTCCATCAGCCATGCCGCCGAGTCGTTGCAGTTGACTCAGCCGGCCATCACGCGGCGCGTGCAGAACTTTGAGCAGGCGTTGGGCGTGGAGTTGTTCGATCGCAACACCAAACCGCTCAAGCCCACGCTGATCGGTACGCGGGTGTATGAACAGTGCCGTTTGATCCTGCGGGAAATGGATGCGCTGCGCGAGCTGGTTGCCACCGACGCACCGCCCACCGGGTTGTTACGCCTGGGCGTTCCGCAAACCATTGGCGATGTGGTGCTGCTTGATGCGCTCAAGCATTTGCGCATCGAGTACCCCGAGCTGCGGGCTCAGGTGGCCACGGGCTGGGGCAGTCAATTGGTCGCAAAGATCGAGCGAGGTGAGCTGGACGCAGCGGCGGCGCTGTTCCCGGCCGGCAAGATTTTCCCGGACAACATTGTCGGCGAGTCGATTGGCAAGATGGAGCTGGTGGTGGTGTGTGCCAAGTCCCAGTTGCCCAAGCGTCCGTGCAAGCTCGCCGACGTTTACCAGAGTGGCTGGATTCTCAATCCCGATGGCTGCGGCTTCCGCGCCGGGTTGCAGCGAACCCTCTCGGACCAAGGCCTGGCCTTGCGGGTCAATCTGGAAACCTTCGGCACCGAACTGCAACTGGGCCTGGTCGCCGATGGCATGGGACTGGGGTTGGTGCCACGTCCGTTGCTGGAGCGCAGTGCTCATTTCGAACAGTTGGCGGTGATGCCGCTCAAGGACTTCAAGCCGGTGATGGACCTGTGGCTGATCTATCCGCATTTCCTGGGCAATCTGCAAGGGCCGGTCAATGCCTTTGGCAAACTGGTCGCCGGATCACTGCAGAAGATCAAGCGTGCAGCGTGATGCTCGGGCAGAAATATAATAAAAAAAAATAATAATTAGCTTAGATTAAAATGTGCTTTTTATTATTTTTTGCCTTCCCATAGGCTTGCTGGAGATCCTTAAGGCCATCCAGGAAGTTTTGCCATGAGTAGCGTCAGTCCGTTATCCAGCGTCTCGAAAAATGTTCGCCAACGGGTCAGTCCCGAAGAATGGGAAGTGCGTGTAAAACTGGCTGCGGCCTATCGGCTGGCGGCCCTGTTCAAGTGGACCGATCACATTTACACGCATTTTTCCGCACGGGTGCCGGGGCCGGACGAACATTTCCTGATCAACGCCTTCGGGTTGTTGTTCGACGAAATCAGCGCCTCGAATCTGGTCAAGGTCGACATCGACGGCACCATCGTCGACGACCCCAGCGGGCTCGGCATCAACCCTGCCGGTTATGTGATCCACAGTGCGATTCACGCGGCACGGCCAGACCTGCAAGCAGTCCTGCATACCCATACGCGCGACGGCATTGCAGTGTCCGCTCAGCGCGACGGATTGTTGCCGATCTCCCAGCATTCGATCGGTTTTTCCGGGCGAGTGGCTTATCACGGTTACGAGGGCGTGGCGCTGGATCTGGACGAACGTGAGCGCCTGGTGGCGGACCTGGGCGACAAGAGTGTGTTGATCCTGCGCAATCACGGCTTGCTCACTGCGGGCATCAGCGTCGAGCATGCGTTTCAACAGCTGCACGGTCTGGAGCGGGCCTGCAATATCCAGATCGCGGCACAGGCTGCTGGCAACGCCGAGTTGATCTTCCCGCCAGCCGAAGTGGTGGCCAAGGTCGAGAAACAGGCCGAGGTATTCAAGAGCGGCGACGGGCCGGGCGTGGCGCGGCACTGGGATGCGCTGATCCGTCAGCTGGAGCGTAGCGATACGACTTATAAAGAGTGATCAGGATTCAGTATTGAAAAAGGGGCTTACCGTGAGGTAAGCCCCTTTTTCATACCGTTGCATTTGCTTGGGATCAGGCGACTTTTTCCGCCGCTTGCCGCTCACGTTCGGCCACCAGTTTGCGGGTCAGCGGGATCAGGCGCTTGCCGTAGTCGATGGCGTCTTCAAGCGGATCGAAGCCACGAATGAGGAACGTGGTGATGCCCAGGTCGTAGTAGTCGAGCAACGCTTCGGCCACTTGTTGCGCAGTGCCGACCAGTGAGGTCGAGTTCCCTTGCGCGCCAAGCAGTCCAGCGATACCGGTCCACAGTCGCTTGTCCAGACGCGAGCCCTGGGCGGCAGCGGCGAGCAGGCGGCGAGAGCCTTCGTTGGGTGGGTCGCGGCGCACAAATCCGTTCTGCTCGGCCAGCGCGGAGGCCTGTTGCAGGATGCGCTCGGCGCGTTCCCAGGCCTGATCTTCGGTGTCTGCCAGAATCGGGCGCAGCGACAAACTGAAACGAATGCTGCGACCATGTTTGGCGGCCTCGGCGCGCACTTGTTTCACCACGTCGCGCACCTGTTCGTAGGTTTCGCCCCACAACGCATACACGTCCGCATGCTTGCCCGCCACTTCAATGGCCGCCGTCGATGAACCGCCGAAATACAAGGGAATGTGCGGCTGTTGCGGTGACTTCACGGCTGAGTGCGCACCCTCGACCTGGTAATACTTGCCCTTATAGTCGAAGGGTTTTTCGCTGGTCCATTCCTGCCGCAGCACATCGAGGTATTCGTCGGTGCGCGCATAGCGCTCGTCCTTGTCGATGTAGCTGCCATCGGCGCGCAGTTCCCGATCATCGCCGCCGGTGATGATGTGGACGGCGGTGCGCCCGCCATTGAAGACGTCAAGGGTGGTGAACTGCCGTGCGGCCAGGGTCGGCGCGGCAAAACCCGGGCGATGGGCAATCAGGAACTTGAGATTTTTCGTCACGCTGGCGGCGTGTGAGGCAATCAGCGTGCTGTCCGGGCTGTTGGAGTGGAAGGCTATCAAGGCTCGATCGAACCCGGCCTCGTCATGGGCGCGTGCAACTTTCTCCACGTACTCGGGCTGCAGGGTGGGGCCGCTGCGAGGGTGGATTTCCGAAGAATGGTGACCGCCGATGTAGCCGATGAATTCAATCGTCATGGGGAGTTCCTTTTCATTGAATAGATGTGATTCAAGCCTCCACCTGGCATTGGGGTCGGTCTGTAGAGCCAAAAATAGGCGTAGCAGGGTGTGGCTGTGAAATGCCGTTTGGTTCTAAGTTAATTATTAAAATAATGAATGACTGAAATTGTCGTGTATGAGTAACGCGCATTTTAAGCGGCGCCTTCCATGCAGCCCGCAGCGGCTGTACTTATCATGCAAACAATTTATCAGGTTGGCCTGCTATCTGATTTTTAATCATATTAGGTTATTCCCAAAAAGAATTTCACTGAGGTTTTTTATGCGAATAGCATGAAAACCGAAGCTCACGCATGGCACCTCTGGCCATGTTCTTTATGAGGAAGGAAGCCTGATGACTGAAAAGACCTTCGATACATCGAGCGCCAGCAGCTCGTTTTCCGTCACCAAGGCTGCTCGCCACACAGGTGAGTTGCAGGGCGCGTCGAAGCTGCTCCCCAATTGGCTGCGCAACTGGCGGACACCAGAAGTGTTGCTGCGTTTGCTCAGCCCGATCGCGCTGTTGCTGTTATGGGAACTGGCGTCGCAAGCGGGGCTGATTCCGCAGCGTGTCATCGCGGCGCCCTCGCAGATCGGCGGGACACTCTGGGCCATGATCGCGTCCGGCGAACTGGGCAAGCACTTGCTGGTGTCACTGCAACGGGCGCTGGTGGGCTTGAGTATCGGCGTCAGTGTTGGTGTGGTCGCGGCCTTGATCAGCGGGCTGTCCAAGCGCGGCGAGGTGATACTCGATTCACCGCTGCAAATGCTGCGCACCATTCCTTCGCTGGCGTTGGTGCCGCTGTTCATTCTCTGGTTCGGTATCGGCGAATTCACCAAGATTGCGCTGATCGTGACCGGCACGACCTTCCCGGTGTACCTGAACCTGTTCGCCGGGATTCGCAACATCGACCCCAAACTGATCGAGGCCGCCAACACCCTGGGCCTGAGCCGCCGCGAGTTGATCTGGCACGTGATTCTGCCGGGTTCCTTGCCCTCATTCTTTGTCGGCCTGCGCTACTCCCTGGGGATTTCCTGGTTGGCGCTGGTGTTCGTCGAACAAATCAATACCACCGCCGGCATCGGCTTCCTGGCCAGTGATGCGCGGGACTTCATGCGCACCGACGTGATCGTCATTTGCCTGCTGATTTACAGCGTCCTCGGTCTGTTGATCGACGGACTGATCCGCACGCTGGAGCGTTTCGCCCTGGCCTGGCGCCCAACTTTTGTGAGGAATTGATATGTCGAGCATCGATCTTCTGGACGCGTCCAAAGCAATACATTCGGCAGCACCGGTACAACTGCGCAATGTGGTGCGCCAGTTTGGCCAGCAACGGGTCATCGATGGCCTGGATCTGGATATCGCTCCCGGCGAATTCGTCGCGTTGCTCGGGGCCAGCGGTTCGGGCAAGACCACATTGCTGCGCAGCCTGGCCGGGCTCGACAGCATCGACAGTGGTCAGTTGCTGGTGCCGAAGGCGAGGGCGGCGGTGTTTCAGGAGCCGCGCCTGATGCCCTGGAAGCGCGCCTGGAAAAACGTGATTCTCGGCCTGCACATCCCGGACGCCAAGGCTCGCGCAGTGCAGGCGTTGACCGAAGTGGGGCTGGCTCATCGGCTCGAAGCCTATCCGGCCACGCTCTCCGGCGGCGAAGCGCAACGCGTGGCCCTGGCTCGTGGTTTGGTCCGCGAACCCAAACTGTTGCTGCTGGATGAACCGTTCGCTGCACTCGATGCGTTGACCCGGATTCGCATGCATCGGCTGATCATCGAGTTGTGGCGTAAACACACGCCGGCGGTGTTGCTGGTGACCCACGATGTGGATGAAGCCATCCTGTTGGCTGACCGGGTCATCGTGCTGGCCAATGGCAAGATCGCCGACCAATTGACCATCGATCTGCCCCGGGCCCGAGACTCCGGCCAGGAAGGTTTTCAAGCCATCCGCGCGCGGTTGCTGGGTCTGTTGGGCGTTGAAGTGGAAACCGCTACCGTCGCTGAGCGCCGGGCACCCAACACTTCGGTCCGGCGTTTCGCCCATGGCTGATTTCGCTTCCAGTCTATTGATTCAGGGAAGGTCCGCCATGTCGTTACGCGTATGGAAATCTGCAGCTGTGTTGCTCTCGGGAGCCGCTCTGCTGCTCAGCGGTTGCGGTGAAACGGTCGACAACAAAACGGCATCCGCTGTCCAGTCTGACTTGTCTGGTGTGACGCTGGTGCTGGGCGATCAAGCCAAAGGCTTGCGCACTGTGGTCGAGGCAGCGAATGCGCTGGAGGGCATCGACTACAAGGTCGAGTGGGCGAACTTCCAGGGCGCGGCGCCCTTGTTCGAAGCCCTGCGCGCCAGCGCCGTCGATCTGGCCCCGGCCGGTGATACGCCAGTGCTTGCGGCCGCCACCGGCGGGACACCGTTGCGCATCGTCGCCGTTCGGCGCAGTCAATCAAGAGGGATTGCGATCCTGGTACCCGCCGATTCGTCCATTCATGACGTGGCGGATCTGAAAGGCAGAAATGTCGTGGTGTCTTCGGCCCGAGGCAGCATTTCCCAATACCTGTTGATTCGCGCACTGGCTAATGCCGGGGTTGACGAGAAAGACGTCAATGTCGGCTTCGTCCTGCCGACCGACGCGCTGGCGGCATTCAATGCCGGCAAGATCGAAGCGTGGGCCACGTTCGGTATCTATCAGGCGTTTGCCGAGCAGCAGGGCGCACGGGTGTTGATCAGCGGCGAGGGCATCAACACCGGGCTGACTTTCATTACCGCCTCGGATGAAGTCCTCAATGACCCGCTCAAGCGCAAAGCGCTCAGTGACGTGCTGCAGCGTTTCGCCAAGGCGTTCGAGTGGGCCCGGCAGAACCCTGACGAGTACGCCCGGGTCTTCGCCAAGGTCAACGACATACCGCTGGATGTCTCGCAACGCCTGCGCAGTTGGGGCGACGAGTCGCTATTGCCGGTCGAGTCGCGGGATGTCCAGGCCTTGCAGCAAGTCGATGATTTGCTCGTGGAAAAGAACATCTTTCCCCATCGCGTCGACGTGGAGAAGCTCACGGACACTGCGGTGTTTTCCGCGGCACCGTTGACGGTGACGCAGTCAGAGTCGGCGCGGTAGTCCGGGTCGCGGCGCAAGTTCAATTTGATGAATTACAGGAGTCTATCAATGGGCAATGTCCAGAGCGCCTCAAGTGCCGTAGAGGTGTTCCGACACCCGCTACCCGGCGGCGAACTGCTCGACCTTGGCCGGGTTTTTCGCGAACCCCTGGCGTTGTCGCGGCTGCACAGTACGCCCAAGCGCGTGTTGAGTCGTCGCGAAGTGGTCTTGTTGGGTGTGCTCGCGCTGGTGTTGCATGGTGCGGTCATTGTCTGGATCAACCAGGCACCTGCGCCTCAGCTGCCCGTGGTGCCGCCGCAGATTCCGCCGATGACCATCGAGTTCTCGCAACCGGCACCACCGGTGGTGGTACCGCCGCCCGAGCCGATCCCGCAGCCGGTGGTCGAACCGCCACCGCCGGTGGAAGATGAACTGGCCGTGAAACCACCGCCACCCAAACCGGTCCCCAAACCAAAACCGGTAGTCAAGCCTGTGCCTAAACCCGTGGCAAAACCTGTGGAACAGCCGCCTGCACCGCCACAACCGATCGCCGCGCCAGCTCCTCCGGCACCGCCTGCATCAAAACCGGTGACGCCGGCCTCGGCTAGCGCCGCTTACTTGCGCAATCCGGCACCGGAGTATCCGTCGCTGGCGATGCGTCGTGGCTGGGAAGGCACGGTGTTGCTGCGGGTGCATGTATTGGCCAGCGGCAAACCGGGTGACATCCAGATCCAGAAAAGCAGTGGCCGCGATCAACTCGATGACGCGGCGCTGGCAGCGGTCAAACGCTGGAGTTTTGTGCCGGCCAAGCAGGGCGATATCGCCCAGGACGGCTGGGTCAGCGTGCCGATCGACTTCAAAATCAAATAGTTCAACTCAATCGCTAAACACCGCGGGCTACCTGACACAAGGCGCATCGCTACAACCGATCCAATGCCTTGCTGGAGAGCCTGACCATGAACCTAATCGCATCCCCTTTCGAATCCATCGAACACGCCGTCATCTGGCTGTTGATCCTCTTTTCCGTCGCGACCTGGGGCCTGGCCTTGCTCAAGGGTTTGCAGTTCATCCGCCTGAAGACACAAGACCGAAAATTCCATAAACAATTCTGGGCCGCTTCCAGCCTGGATTCGGCCGCCGAACTCGCCCATAACCAGCCTGGCGCGGCGGCCCGCGTGGCGCTGGCGGGATATGCGGCCATTCAGGTCAGCGACAACCAGAGCACCGATCTCAGTCAGTCGATCAACCACCAGGACCGTCTCGAACGTGCCTTACGCCAGCAGATCGTGCGTGAACGGCGTTCGCTGGAAAGCGGCCTGGCCATCCTCGCCAGCATTGGCAGCACGTCGCCCTTTATCGGACTGTTCGGGACTGTGTGGGGAATTATGTCGGCGCTCAAAGGTATCAGTGCGGCGGGCTCGGCGAGCCTGGAAACCGTCGCCGGGCCGATCGGTGCGGCACTGGTCGCCACGGGTGTAGGCATCGCCGTCGCGGTACCGGCGGTGCTGGTTTACAACTACTTCCTGCGTCGCCTTAAGCTGACTGCCGCCGACCTGGATGACTTCGCCCACGACTTCTACAGCCTGGCGCAGAAGCACTCGTTCCGCGTGCTGTTGCACCCGGTATTGAGCAAATCCGGCGCCACGGTCGCTGGCCAGATAGTCAAGAAGGCCTCCTGATATGGCCTTCTCAACCCAAGACAGCGATGAAGTGCTCAGCGAGATCAACGTCACGCCCCTGGTGGACGTCATGTTGGTGCTGCTGGTGGTGTTCATCGTCACCGCGCCGCTGCTGACCAACGCCATACCGATCAACCTGCCAAAGACCGAAGCGGTGGCGCCAGTGGAGCAGAAAGATCCGCTGGTGGTGAGCATCGACGACAAGGGCAAGGTGTTCATCAACAAGGACGAAATCCAGCCTGACTTGCTGGAAACCAACCTCAAGGCCGCCAAGACCAAAGACGCCAAAGTGCGGGTACAGCTTCAGGCGGACAATGGGGTGAACTATGGCGAAGTGGCCCGCGCCATGGCGTCCATCGAGCGGGCGGGAATTACCAAGTTGTCAGTGATTACGGCGAAGTAGGAGGAAACCGACCCAATACAGATTCAGAATCGAGTTCACCCCCGTTTCATGAGTAAAAGAACTCTTGGATTTCGAAGGGCCGGACGCTGGTCGTGAGTATCGTTTTTCGATCCGGACACAAAAAAAGCGCCGCTTACTGAGCGGCGTTTACGGCTGCATGCAATTTGTTCGGCTGCAACAAAGAGAGGCCACGATCTCTAGCTCCGGTCCGGCATTTTCTGAAAAAGCTGTTTCAATCCCGTTCCTTAGGATTACAGATGCTGGCGAGAGATCATTCAAAAATTAGCCGTTAGTCGAAAAGCTAGACTTCATCCAAGGTGTGGGCTGAAGTGTGGGCTGGGAAACTTTACCAAAAGTCAGAAACGACAAAGCCCTGAAAAATCAGGGCTTTGTCGTATAAAGATGGCGGAGGCGATGGGATGCGAACTCATGGACAGTCGACGGTTTTCAAGTCCGAGGTACAAACGCCCGTAATTCGTGGCCTGTAGCTTGTTTTCATTCTAAACAGATCATTTTTTGGCTCCGCTGGAGGCCACATTCTACAAGGGGTGGCATCAGCGTTTTGTAACGCGTTTTGCCGTTATTTTGACGGATTCGCAATGGTGCTGACGGACGGTAAACACGTTCAGTTATCGGGTATGTTCAGAGCGTGATAGCGGGCTGCAATCTGCCTAATCACGTCTCGCCCCTCATGCTCAAGATGTATTTCCACGCCGATATAACCCGCGTCGGCACACACGACGTTATATTCGCCATGGCGCAATTCAGCGACTTCCGCCACGTCGGCCTCATTGACGGCCGTGGCATGGACTTGATGTACCAGGCCCGATTCGACGTCGGCCCCGATGTGCGCCTTTATGCCAAATTAATGGAAAGCCAGGATGTAAAGACTGTATGTGACTGATATAAAACGATTTTATATTTCGCCTTACCCCGCCTATGTCATGTATGAAAGCGTCTATGCTGATTTCCTGCTTATGCAGACAGCATAAGTCGGTTGCACATCAATTTCACTCATAAGGAAATCGTCATGCAGATCGTCGACTTACCGAAGGGACGCGTCAACTTCTCCGCTAATCACCACCTGCAGTTGTTACGCTTCAAGGCAGGCCTAAGCGAAGATGTGCTTCCGGGCGTAGAAGCCATTGGACTGAGCTACAACCCGTTCCTTAGCTATGCAAGTGTGGACAGCGGAGCCGTCCAACTCTTCGACTGGTACGGTGCGAAGAAGAAAAATGTGTCGTTCAAGCCGGGTTTTGTCGTCCCTGAAATCGTCGACGTTCAGCAGAATGATAGTGCAAGCTACACAAACATCAGTGGTAGCACTATTTCCGAGTACCAGAAAAACCTTGCAACCAGCGTGGCCATTGAAGGGAAGTACAACTTCTTTAGCGGATCGCTGTCCACCGACTACGAAGAAAACTCGTTGCGCAATGCCGAAAGCGAGTTTAGCCGCATCCAGCAGTCGATTAGTCTCTGGTCGCTGCGACTGCCATCGGTGAAGTTACTACGCGACCTCATGCTGCCGCACATGCGGGAGCAGTTGGACGAGCTGGATGTAACGAAGCCGGAGGCCGTCAGCAAGTATTTTGATCATGTGGGCAGCCACTTTCTGACCGGCATCGTGATGGGAGGACGGGCCATACTCGCCTCATCGACGAACAAGCTGACGGTCAAACGCGACTACTCAATTTCGGTCGTCGCCAAAGCCAGTTACGAAGGTTTGACCGGTCAGTTGAGTGCAGAAGCCAAGGCCAAGTACGGCGAATCCATCAGCAGCTTCACCCAGAACTCCAATACCCACCAGGAAGTCCGCGGTGGCGATGGCACCAAAGCGCATGGCGTGTTCAACGGCCAGGAAGGCTTCCAGGCATGGGTCGACAGCGTTGGTGCATCGCCCGACTTCGTAGACTTCGTGCCGACAATTCCGATGCAGGAAATCTGGAGCCTGTGCAAAACCGACGAACAAGCTGACGCGATGAAATTGCATTACGAAACGATATGGGCGCCCGCGCAATCGGAGAAATACCGGCTCAAGCCGAACTACATCGACCAACTGGTGGTGATTACCGGCGGTAGTTCGACCATCGAACCGCCTGCTGGTTATGCCAAGGTTCCCTACGACCTCAATACTGGTGCCGGCGGCGATTTCATCTACCTTTGCTACCACGAGCAAGCGTGGGAGCCTGACAACCTTAAACCGGCCGTGACTGCAATCCAGATCATTTATAACCGGGAGGAGACACCGGTAGGCTATATCAAATTGCCTCAAGACCTGAACAAAGGCGCAGGCGGTGATGATGTGTATCTCTGCTACAAAGCCGACACCTACGACACCAACAACGCGGTCAACAAAGTCACCGTTATCGGCGGCGGCAACGCCGATATCAATGCGCCCTATGGTTACGACAAGGTGCCGGGAGATTTGAACAGAGGCGCCGGTGGCGAATTCGTCTATGTTTGCACATTTGTAGGCAAATAAAGCGCGGCATCAACATCGCGACGCCAACACCGGATGTGCCTAGGCCTAACAGAGCATCGCGGGATGGTTTTATCAGTGCTTCTTCTTTTCCCCGCTTCGGCGGGGATGTTTTCTGTGCTCAGGCGCTGCCTGGCGCGACATGCCTGAGCGTTTCGGGCCCTGGTCAACGGTCTACCAACGGTTTGAACCCTCAGATCATGCGCTAGGCGAAGTCCCGGGCTGACGACCAAGATCCATATGCTGTGCAATGCCAACGGCATACTGCTGCGCTTTCTGCTTTCGGGCGGACAAGCCAGTTACATCTCGTATGCCCAACCGTTGCTGGATAAAGCCTACATTTGCAGTCTGCGCGGTCGTCCTGGCAAACGCTGTCAATGGCTATTGGCCGACATAATCTATGATGCCGAAGCCCTACGGCGCTACTGCGATCTCACGCCCTGGACATAGACATCCGCCTCTATAGCGCGAGATGCAGGCGCAAAGGTTTGGGGTGCGATGAATGTGCGTGAGACGTTAATTATCCGCTTGTGGCCGATTTTGTTGAAAAAGTCGGCCATGGTTTGCGCATCAGAAAAGTACGCGTCCGAGATTGAAATCTTTACTTTTGGCAGAGGCATCTGGATTCGGATTTCACGTAGCAGCGTGAAAAAAAGGCGCTTTCACCAGTCAATGATCAGACAGTTTGGGCAGACCGACTTTTTCAACAGAATCGGCCGATTTCTGCCTGTCACGAAGGGCTGAAATCGGCCCAAAGTGTGTAAAAACGCCTCCGCGAATCCTTACTATGGTTCTGAGGATTCATCGCAGGGATCGCCCAGGAAGAGCCACATCGAGGTCAAAGCTCCTTGCTTCCCGGAAGCCTTGACGACTACGTCATCCGTCGATGAACTCGACCTGGCCAATCTGGATTTTGAAGGCATCGTTCCAGACGATACTGGCCGGCTTGCTTACCACCTCGCGATCCTACTGAAGATCTACATCTACGGCTCAGGCCGCCTTTCAAGTTATTTCTCATCGCTCTATTGACTGTGAGAAAACGTACTAGCAAATGGCCTTGATTGTCGTCGGGCAGCCACTAGCCTCGACAACAGGTTCTTCACTACTGGGAAAATTCGGAAGGCATCGATGACCGTCACCGTCACCCTGGCTCAGATCCGTAAACTGGCGCCGAACGTTCGCTCCAGCTACAGCACAGCTTTTGATGTGGGGCAACCGATCCTGGATCACTACGAGATCAGCGATAACCCGCTGCGAGTCGTCCACTTCATGGCTCAAGTGCTCCACGAATGCGGTGCCCTGAAGATCCAATGGGAATCGCTCTACTACACACCCAAACGCCTCCCGGAAGTATGGCCCAAGCGTTTCAAACCAAAAGGGATGCTCGAGCCCAAGGATTACGCCTACAACGAAGAGAAACTGGGCGATGCGGTATACGGCGGACGGCTGGGTAACGATCAGCCCGGCGACGGTTTCAAGTACCGCGGGCGGGGGCTGCTGCAACTCACTGGAAAAGAAGGCTACCGCGATATCACGATCTGGCTGCACCAGTGGCTGCCGGCTGCCCCGGATTTCGTTATCGATCCGGACGCGGTGCTCAGCCCTGATTGGTGCCTGCACGTTGCCGCGGCGAAATGGAAAGCAAGCGGTTGCAACAAGTACGCAGATCGGGACAGTGTCACTGAAGTGACCGAAGCTATCAACGGTGGAACGGTAGGCTTGGACGAGCGCAAGGACTGGACGAAGAAGACGCGAAAAATCTGGCTCTGAATGACCGGCACGCAACACCATGTAGACAGGAGAGCGCTCATGAGCGACCGAAGCAATGCAGCGATGTTGAGATTTGATCCGGCGTTTGCGTCGTTGCGCGATGGCCTTTCGGTCTCTCAGCAGATTGGCGATTCACTTTGGGTGGCCAACGACGAAACCACGAGCCTGGAACGCCTGAAAATCCAGGTTCCTGCGCCCGGTGACGTCGTGAGGTGCGATGAGCACCAATCGTTCCAGCTCTTGGAGTATCTGGTCCTGCCCGTACCGAATCAAGACGCCGAGATCGATATTGAGGGCTTGGCCTATGCCCAGGACAGTGGTTACCTCTGGGTGGTGGGCTCCCATAGCCTGAAGCGAAAGAAGGCCGAGGCTGGCAATCCTGCACAGAAGAATATCAATCGCCTATCGACGGTAGAGGCGGACGGCAATCGCTTTCTGCTGGCCCGCATACCTGTGGTACAGCAGAGCGACGGCTATGCACTCGCCAGAAAGGTGGACGCCGATGGACGTACGGCAGCGCAGCTAAATGGCAACAAAGTCGGTAACGACCTGACCGCGGCAATTGCTGAAGATCATCAGCTACGCGACTTCCTGCGTATCCCGGGTAAAGACAACGGCTTCGATATTGAAGGGTTGGCGGTGATCGGCTCGCGCCTTTTGCTGGGGCTGCGTGGACCGGTCCTTCGCGGCTGGGCTGTGTTGCTGGAGATCGAGACCGAGCTGAACGACGCCTCGACTGACACGCTGGTGCTCAAGAAGATCGGCCCGGATGGGCGCCGCTACCGCAAGCACTTCTTCGCTCTAAACGGCCTCGGCGTGCGTGACCTGTGCACTAGCGGTGACGATCTGCTGATCCTGGCGGGTCCCACCATGGACCAGGACGGTCCGGTTACGGTCTACCGGTGGCGCGGCGGTTTCGCCTCCGACGAGGAACGTGTGGTCTTTACGGATCAATTGGAGAGGGTGCTGGAGGTGCCTTTCGGGCAAGGCAACGATCACGCTGAGGGCATGTGTCTCTTCGAATCGGGAGAGCAACTTGGGGAGGTTCTGTTGATCCTTTACGACTCCTCGGCGAAGAGGCGTAAACACGGCGATACAGATGTAGAAGGGGACCTGTTCATCCTGAATTAGCCCGCGCACCTCGACGTCATCACGGCCTGTAGACCAGCTTGCATCGTTCGCACGTAATGCAATCAGGGGTGGTCACTATGAACAGAACGCCTGTTGCGGTGTTGCCAGTGCTGTTGATGCTTTCCTCGTGTGCGCTGTTCGATACTTACATTTCATCGGCAGAAATCGAACGCGAAGTGCTCATTGAGCGCAATTGTCCAAAGGCCTTATGGATTGATCTGCTTTAGAGGGGAAGAGAGCAATGCAAATAAACAGCAGGCTAAAGTTTCTGGTTCTTGCATTTGGATTTATTGGGTTGACGGGTTGACCTACAATAGCTCCCTATAACCAAAAATCTTACGAGCTGACGACATCTACCAAGGCAGAAGCACTTGCTGTTTTGGATAAGGCATCTGACCCCTACAATACTCATATAAAAGAAGTAGAGAAACTGAGACTGGAAGTCGAAAAAGCTTATGAGTATGCCAACGGCATTCCAAAGAACGAGGTTGTAGTGGGACTGTGGAATGAAATAAGAGGGTACGTCTATCGCGTGGATAAAAAGCAATGGGTAGCCAATGATAATGGCAATTTGTATTCGACTTTGGAGTTGTGGAAACGCAAAAAAATACTAAATGCGAGTGCTGTTGATGAAAAGAAAAAGCAAATAGCTTCCAGCTTCGATCAGATAATCGGGTTGGAAGGTGGGAAGAACAAAAAATAGCATTCTGGAGCTGTTATGGCTAATTTTGATGATTATCTGGGTGCGTTAAAAGATCCTTTGGTTAAATTTGCAAAGGACAATTTTTCTGATTTTAATAGTGCTGCGGAAAAGGATGTAAATGACTTTTTGAAACAGGCTAGAGAAAATATTTCAAGGTGGGCCGTGCTGCTAACGGAGAAAAAAATAAACGCCGATGAATTCAAATCCTTGATTAAAGGTGAAAGAAGTCTTGGTAGGCTCCATGCGCTTAAACAGGCCGGTCTGGCGCAAGCCCGGTGGGATTTGTTTATAACGGGAGTGGTAACGATTCTGGTGAACACAGCGATTGCTGTATTTCTGTAGGAGGGTTGCCTCAGGTATTCGAAGTTTTTTAGTTGGCCAGGAGCGAGTATTAGCTTCACCTATAGTGAAGCAACGATCATCAGCAGATATTTTTTAGTTGAGTAACGCATCCATTTCTTGAGAATTCCTTCGTGGAAAAGGACGGCATGATGAACGAGTCAGATCGAAAAAAACGTAACACCGAACGACTGATTCAGTTATATCCATCGTTTCGCGCTCGGTTAGAAAATTTGATTAATCTTCTTGAGGAGAAACACCTTCGCCCTCGAATCCAAGATGCCTGGAGGTCTCCTGCCGATCAAAAAAAGGTCTTTGATGATGGCCACTCTAAATTGCTGTTCGGATTTCACAACGTTACTGCAAAGGACGGAACACCGGAGTCATTGGCTGTGGATCTCCTTGACGACGATTCTCCGCTGGACCCAGGGAGGCGGTATCTACTGCAACTGGCCGCTGCTGCAAAAAAGGTGGGGCTGGAAACAGGTATTCGCTGGGGTGTGCCCGTAAAGTTCGTCAAAGCCATTGATCAAGCAATTCATGATGAAAAGTGGGATGCCAACATCAAAGTTGGTTGGGATCCTACTCATGTCCAGCCGAGCGGAATTTCAGTTTCCGAGGCGAAAGCTGGGAAGCGGCCGATGTAATATAGGGGGGATTTGAATTGTTGCTTTGAAAGCAACTTAATGTACACATCGTAATGAGGGGCAGGGAAATGCTTTCTACTTCTATGGAAGTCTTTGCTGTTGGGCTGGCGGGTGGCGCAACTCTGGAGATGTTGCATTGGTACAACATTCGCCAGGCGGCGAAACTTCCCGCTTATGCCAGTCGACCTTTCTACTGGATTGTGACGCTGGTCATGATTTTGTCAGGCGGCGGGATGGCGTTGTTATATTTCGGTTCTCAGGCAGAGGCGATAATGACCTTTCATATTGGTCTGTCCACGCCGTTGCTCATACAGAAACTGACAACTACAACGTCTGCGATACCTGGGGGGAGGGGCAGCAATATATCCTTGGGTTCATTTCTTAACTGGTGACTCAAATGCTCTGTGCATCGGTTTCTCTCGGAGTTGTGAATTATTTGAATATGCAGTATTCAGACATCATGCGCCTGAATTACGCAGTGAGTGATGCCCAAGCATTTTATAAATATGTTTGCCAAGCGTGGCCTGATCATCCGGAAAACCATGTTGTACTAGTGGATCAGGAGGCCACTCTGGAAGCGATTGCAAACTCAGTTAATGAACTGCAAGGCCTTTCGAGGACTTTTGATGTATTTTTTCTATACCTGAGTGGGCATGGCGAGATTAACGAAGGTGGTGACGGCTGGTTTTGTCTATGGGATGCGGTGCCGGGTAAGCCTAGTTTAAATTCTAAGGCGCTAGATTCTCTACTGCGGCAAATTAAAGCCAACTACGTGTTGGTGTTTATTGATTGCTGCCACGCCGAAGCTATTTCTTCAGGCTGCCATTTTTTCAATGTCGGTACACCTCGACAGGGCGGGTTGTTAATCGCGTCCGCTCGATACAATCAAAAAGCATGGGAGGTTGAAAGCCTACAGCGTTCGATTTTCTCAGATGTATTGCTCAGGGGGCTTTCTTCTGGCACTGAACTTTCTGATGGGCAGGGGCTGGTGGATGTCGAGGGGAAACTCATTCCTTATCTTCGCCAGCAAGTTCCTATGGCAGCGTCAGCGTTAAAACGGGGAGCAGAACAGACCATCGTTACTAACGGATTTTTAGCCAATACTATCCTGCTGCCTGTTATTTCCGGTCGTTCTCTTGGGCGTCCGTTGACGATAGCTGAAACGATAAGGGCCGGTGTCAGACGCGTCGTCATTGCAGCGGTTTGTGTCGCTGTCATAAGCTTGATATGTTTCGATTTGCTGATCTATCATTTTGTGGTTGATAGTAACGGTAAACTGTTAGTGCGTCCTGGTTTTGCAACTACCTATAATCTTCTTCCTGTGCATCTTACTCGAACCGTCGATACGAACTTGATGGTGTTTGATTTGAATCCCCGCGATAATGATTTTCTCTCAGCACTTTCAACTGGATCATTGTGGGGGGTGGCAACACACCGTGACTCTTCTGGACTTAAGCCTTGGTTAGCGAAGTTGCTCCCGAGTTTGGTATCACATAAAGTGGTCGAGCTTCGCGCTTTAACGAATGGAGATCTGCCTGTTTTAGATCCAGACAAAGATGAGCCCCCTACACGTGCCGTACGTTTTCTTTCGCTTGTTTTGCAAAGGTCAATCTCCGAGTTGGGCGCTCAGGCGTATCCGGTTAAGTTGATTCAGGAAACGCCCTGTCAGAGCAGTATTGACCATATAATGAATTTTGAATTAATGCTTCCCGGTTCGGCAGTATTTGCCAGGGATATGGACTGGATTGCGCAAACTGCCTCTGACTCTTCTTACGCACAAGCAGCCATGTTAAAACAGTTAATTAAGGTGGCTGCTTACAGAAGCTATTACGAAGATGATTGGGACAAGCGAATCGCTGAGTTTCATAGTTTTGTCGCAGTTGTCGAACGACTCTCTAAAGCTTCGAATAAGTCCAAAGTTTTTGATGATTTGGGACCGCACCTGCATGAAATGCAAGGAACCTGGTGTTCTTTGCATGCCAGCCTGGTAAAGGGTGTTTTGGGCGATGAAGCCGATAGTGTTAAAGCTGAGGTGGAATTACTGTCCATTTTGAAAGGTTACGACAGGTCGACCCAAGGGGATCTCCTGAGTACCGATCAAAAGAACGCAATTTTAAGTCTCGGTGAAATATCCAAGAGACGAAAGCTTAGCCTCTCAACGATAATGACTGCGCGGCAGGTAGCCGAAAAAAACGGACAAATTGTTTCAGACTCTATGGCGGCAGTGGAACTCCTAACATCGATTGCGTCGTTTCAGGAACTGGATCCCGATACTATTGATTCGCTATTTAATGTACTGACTTTACCTGTGGCTACAAAAACCTATGAGGGCGATGTGGCGGCAAAAATTTTATCGAGAAATTATAAGTACCTTGATACTGCTCATAAAAAGCGGCTTCGTGAATGGCTCGAAGTTGTTTCTCCAGAGTCCGAATACGATGAAAATATCCATGAGGCGCTAGGCTTCCTTGCGAAGAATGAAATGCTTCCTGCTTCAATTATCAATATGCTTGTCTCCCGTCTTTCAGCGGTATCCAGGTTTCCTTCTGTAGCCACGGACTACCGCGGAGCAACCATAATTTCTGTAAATGGGGACGCGGCAACAGTAGCGCTTGCAAGGGCGGCACAGGTAAACCTTTTGGACAATGACATCCCCGAACGCTTGGCAAGTTTGGCATCAAGGCGACACGATTTGAAAGATCGGGGTGAGATAGTCATCGGTTTAGCTCACCAATGGTACGGTCGTTCGCGTGATATTTGTAGTACGCTGGTTGATCGACTATTAGCTGTTCAGAATGACTCCGTGAGACGGTCATTGGAGATCGAGGTAGCGGCTTATCAGTTCTCTAATTTGCCCGATAAGGTTTTTATCGATCAACTGCATAAGCTTTTAAAACAATGGCATATGGAAGTTGAGCCTGAACAAAAGATTGCACTGGCTGAGCTACTCGGGTCTATCGAACACTATTAACGATGGAAGGGCGGGTTTGCATCCTGGTAGTGACCACCTCCCGCTCAGGGTGCGGATCGCTCCGTGGTCGGCGGGAGGCAGCCTCGCTACTGCCACCGTCCTGCGTGCCCGTGACGAAGGCCTACCGCCGAGAAGGCTGGCGCATCTTTCATGGACGCCCGATGGGGTTTGTTGTAAACGTTCCGACCGCTTGATTTTAGAGGAGGCGCTGCATGGACCGATTCACGGGCGGTTAGACCACCGCATTTGGCGCCTGAACACTCACCCCATGGGCAACGTCCAGCAAGTGATCATAATGAGCATGGCCGACCAGCAGCATGGTCACTTTCTTTGCGTCAGGCATATGCCGGTCGATTCTCTCCGAATCGGATTCTACCGTTAGTGGAGGAAGCCCCACGATACCCAAGGTCGCCGGGTTACTGAAGGACGGTGCCAACAGCAGGCCTTCTCCTTTCCAGTACAACAGCCAACCGCCAACACCGAGGAACTCGATTTTCGGCTCTGTCAAGTCGTGCAGATCCGACACCGGTAACCCCATGCGTTCGGGAGCATGGGTGCAAGCCGTGAGCATCAGCAGAACAAGTAATAGGGGCCTGCGCATGCTTGGGGTTCTCCGATGTCGCTGTTATTGGCGCTCCCGGCGTCGGCTCATCTGAAGAATGGCCTCGAGAACAGGTCGAGGGTCTGGATCAAATGGGTATCGTCACGAAGTGTGGGAGTAGCTTCGGGGACGAACCAGTTGGCCAGACTGAACGACCTGAGCATGTCGATGTAGCGGGTTACTGCATCCAGCTCCAAAGGGTAGTTGCAGAGCAGTCCGTCTTCCTGGAACGCTCTCGCTAAAAGGCGCTGGCGGTCATGGGGTAAGTTGAGCTCGGTCATCACCTTGGAAGCAATATCGGCATAACCGAAACCGCTTGGGTGCATGCCGTCCACGCTCAGGTAACCGCCGGCCTTCAGGCGGGTCAGCTGGGGTGAAGAAAAGTCCAGCTTGCCGTCCAGGTAACGGTTGTCGACGAATTGCTCGGAGTTCGCCCGTATGCGCAGGTGCGGATCCAGGTAATTCTTGTAGTCGATCTCGTCCAGCTGTTTGTAGCTGTTGATGAAGTGCAGTCGGTCTTCGGTGTGGGTAGCGGCCGCAGCCTCAAGGAAGGTCTGATGGATGCGCTGGTTCACCTCCGCCACCTTCCGGTCGACGCTGGCTACGAGAGTGCCGGCAAGCCTGGCTGCGCCGGGCAGCAACCGGGGAAAATAAGCCTCGGCATAGCCCTCTTGGCGGTCGTTGGACGTCGGCAGCAGGGCCGCGACTCCACTGACCTTCGGCAGTAGCATGACCACAATTTGGCGTGTCCCTGCGGGCAACTTCGCGATGCGCTGCGCCACCACTTCCCATTGTTCAAAGTAATCGCGGCCTTCTCGGTCCTGTCCTTGAGTAATGCCAAGTCCGGGTTTCCCTTGGAAGCCGAACTCGAACAGTCCGTGATTGTGCCCTGATTGAATCAGGAGGATTTCCGGCTGCCGGGCCTCGACCCAATCCAACGGGGAAAAATCATTGAAATTGGGGTGGTTTTGCGGGTTCAGAACGTACTTGCCGTTGATGGCGACGTGCAGATCGGGAATGTTGTCGAGGTGCTCCAGAATATTGCCTCGGGCGCGCTCGCTGATGTCGCTTTCATAGAGACTGGCGGTGCGACTATACAAGTCGTGAACCTCGCTTCCGGCGATGGCAAGGTTATCGAAGGACTGGCTCCTTGATTGCGGCGCTTGCGTGCGCCACTGCTTGAGGTTGTTTGTCAGTCGCGCAGGCAGGCCGGCTGCCAGAGCCAGCGTCTTGGGGGATAGCAGCACGGGATCCAGGCGCCTGAGCTCTTCCTCAAGGTCGAACAACACCGGTCGTGGGTGATCGGGGGATACGAAGCTCCAGCCTTGTTCGGCAGCGATTCTGGCCGGCCAGGATTGCGCACAGTACTCTGCCTTCACGGTCAGGCTTCTGCAGCCTTGGGGCAGCGAGTCGCCGATCGCCATAAGTTTTGGATTGAGCCTGAATATCGTCATGGTGCCAGCCCTCGGATGGGGAGATGAGGCACATCCCCTCACGGGGAATGCCTGGACGCTACACAACATTGAGCCATCGTTGAACCGGGCTCAGATCTTCCCTTTGAGCGCAGGTTTGATCGAATCCTCCGTCGTTCTGAAGATGCTGAATTCGATCGGCTGGCCGCTGGCGACAGTGATGCTCATGACGTTCGAGTGTGCGCCATAGAAAGTGTTTTTCCTGATCGTGGACTTGTATTGAAGTCCATCACTAGTCTCTGTCTTGGGCGACTCGTAGTAGAACTCCAGAGGAAGACTGGGTGTGAATTGGTTGATAGGGCTGGACATGAGTTCGTGGATAACGGTCTTGTTTCCTGAGCTATCAGATATTTCCATGTCGGCGCAGTACGAGGTGTGCATGTCGCCGGTCAGGAATACAACATCGCTAATGCCTTTCTTCAGAATGTGTTCCAGGATCTTTTCTCGTTGAACCATGAAGGCTGGGTCACACCATTTGTCCTGCTCCGGGTTCTTCACTGCTCCAACGAAGGGAACGCTGGTAACGATGAACTTGGTGTTGTTCTTGTGCTGACTCATCCAGGCGAGCAGGCTTTGAAGTTGCTTGTCGTCGATCATCTGCTTAAGTCCGGATATGCGTGAAGTGCGCGTATCCAGCACGAAGAACTGAACGTCGCCATAGCTGAAGGCGTAGTAGTACTGGTCGGGGGTGCCCAGTGTGACCGGGTTGTGCGAGTGTTGGAATTCCCAATAAGCTTTGAGTGCTATGCGTGGCAAGGTACTCCCGAGTCCCCCGCGACCATTTTCGTAATTATTAATGATCTCGTGGTCATCCAGGATCATGTAATGGGGCAACTCGGTCAGTGCTTTTTTGGCCGGGATGCAGTCATCCCAGGCGTCCAAATACTTGTCCCGATAATGTTCCAGACTGGCCTCAGGTTTGAGCGGAATATCGGCATATATCTGGTCGCCGGCATGGATCATGAAGCGCGCCTGGGTTTTTGCCGCGACTCTGGAGATAGTTATCCAAGATTGGTCTGGCCGCTCCAGGATGCCGAGTGAGTGCAGGTTGCAGGAACCGAGCAAAAAGGTGAAAGGCTGCTTGTTGGTTTTCGGGAACGTTTTGAATCGGCCTTCGGCATAGGCTTCCCTCACACGTGCATCAACCGGGTCTTTGAGTGTTTTTCCAAAGGCTACCTTGATCTTGTAATCAGTGTCGGCAGCCAATGCGGTGAACTCATGAACAGCGGTAAAGAACTCGGACTCTTGGGTGGATATAGAGAATTCAGCCAATTTCTTGTTGTTGGCAGGATTGATTAACTGAACGAAAGCCACTGGCCAACGGGATGACGCTCTGACCCAGACCTTGGCGGAAGTGTCCGTTGTGTGTCCCAGAATAAGTCTTGGCATTCGATTTTTCCTTTTGTAAGCGGTTCCTAGGCTTGCCAAGTCGTTACCGATTTGGCTGATAGGCGCTGAGGATGTTACGAATCGAACAGCTTGTTCTGGTGAGCAAATGGCTTCGTTACATTGTCAAAGGCGCGCGTGAGTGGATTGTAGATTCCCAAATGGTTTGTGCCAGTCTTCAACGAAGCGTCCTAATTAATGTCCGCTGTTGGCCGATGGCGGCATGTAACGTTGGCAGCGAGCATCCTGCACGTCTAGTTCGACGCGTGTGCGGTGTTCATATACCCGATTTTCTAGAAACGATGCTTGACCACGGCAAACCAGTAGTGATGCGGATCTACTATGTGGCCATTTTCATCCAGTGACAGCGTCTTCATTGTCACCGAGTCAAGGACATTAGCCCCAATGACGTCTATCTCACCGTCCCGCTTGGCAACCACTAGGTCTGAATGGCTCGAGTAGGAAGACGTTCTGTCGTAGTAGGTTGCAGCTTTATTTGCCGTTATTCCGTCGCCCCTAGCATAGGCGACCAAATCACCCACTTCGGGGGAGAAGCCTATCTCTCCAACGCGGTAGCCCCAAAATGGAGAGGCGCTGTCATTTTCTTTACGTGCGGCGACGAACCTTCGAATGAAGGTGGAGTGGCTTTGGGAGAAGGGAAACTGGCCCTTCTTAAACCCTCCCATCGACATGAAAGCGCTCATCCCGACTGCCG
This sequence comes from Pseudomonas sp. GL_091, assembly GCF_057837725.1. NCBI lineage: Bacteria > Pseudomonadati > Pseudomonadota > Gammaproteobacteria > Pseudomonadales > Pseudomonadaceae > Pseudomonas > Pseudomonas sp. GL_091. The sequence goes on from NZ_CM174451.1 coordinate 3,150,471, forward strand.
ACCAAAAGTAGTCGTCATTCTGGATAGCCCAATGGGTCGGATTGCCGCCACCAATGGAGCAATAGGTGTCAATTACATACTGAGCAAAATCGTATTCATCATCCGTGTGGCCAATTTCCTTTTGGCCTTGGGAGACACTCCACGTTGAGTTTCCCCAGTGATCCCACTCCTTGAGCGCAGCAGCAACAATAGATTGGACGGTGACAGACATGGCATTGCCCTCTAATTGAGCGAAGGATTAGTCAGGCGGCTTACTGCGCTGTTCAGTAGGTACAACGGTAGTGCAAAATTCAGATAAAGCAGCGAGGCGCCTACCCCCCTCCGCAAAATGATCATTGCGTCGGGATGGCAAAACCACGATTGAACTCGAAAATCCGGCGACATCATTGGGAATGACACGGAGCTCAAACCCCGCCGTTTCAGTTGTTCTCTTAAGCAAGTATGGGGTTCTGCATCTTTCATTACCACATGACCATTTGCTGTCAGCGATACTAAACATCCTGCGTTCGCTCGATGAGCGGAACCTACGTTCATCCCAGCCTTTTTCAAGCGAATCGAGGGCGCGCTATTAGCCGCCCTGATCATCTCGGTTGTCTGTGAACTGCTGCAGGCCATGATCTTCAAGACTCACTTGGCGGTAGAGATCAGATGCCGTAACGCTTGTTCCCGCCTGAAGTTATGCAATAGCGGCCGTCTCGCGGCCCGTAGCAAACATTCCTCCCGCTGCACGAGCAATCTCCATCGCTGTACCCATTTGACTTCCGAGGTTCCGGCGCTGCCTGGTACATCTGGTGGTACTGCCGCTCTCGTTGTTGTGCTGCTGCTATTCTGGCCTTCTGCCGCACATAGGCTGCAGCCAAAGTCTTACCACGGGCCATATCCTGTGTGAGCTTTGAAGGCCAGGCCTTGTCCACCTCGTCGGCCATGGTGCCGAACTGAGCGACGGCTACATCCGCCAAGATTGTCGAAGGGTAGGGAAACGATGCTTGCTGACGGCTAATGGCGCGCTGGCCACCGTAGATCAGAACTTCGTTCCGATACTCCAACTGGTTGCTGAGCTTGTTCACCTCAATTCGGTAATAGAATGGAGGCAGGGCAGCGTAGAACCGGGAGATTGGGGCGCCGGCCGCCGCGGCCTGTTCAAGAGGAACTTTCAGCTTCTGGATATCGGAAATTGCAGCTTCCATGGCCTTCACGTCACCCGTCTTGCCCGCAGCCGACTGTTCCAGGTATGACTGCGCCGCTGCAGTATATTTTGCCGTCTTGGAAGCGAGCAGGATCTTTGCCAGGTCCAGTGAGCGCACGTAGGATTCCAAGCTGGTGGAATCAAGGTAGACAGGAACCTGGGTAGTGGTCAGATCTTTCATGCCCAGCAAGATCTTCGGGGCCCCGGGGTTCTGATACCGGGTGTTGTCGAATCCCTTAGCCCGGGCTTGCTGAATTTCCTCTGCAGTCATCGCCTTTTCGATGAATCGAGAGCAAGTTTCCACCTTAAGGCTTATCGGCCCACAGCAGGGCCGATTCATATCGATCTCACATGAAAATGGGACCTCTGCGCGCTGGCAAGCTGCCAGATATTCCTTTTTCTGTGCGGTCTGACAGCCGGCTAGCAGGGTGAACACGATTAGACCAATAGTACGTTTAAGCATGGGGTGCTAGGGGTCGAGTGTTCGAATCACTCCGTCACGACCATATAATTCAAGGGGTTGCGAGATTTTGTCTTGCGACCCCTTTTTATTTTTTGTCGTTTTTACCCCTACAGAACGGTTGGCTTTTGGTGGAATCCTCACCTCTAGGGAAGGAGATGGACGCAAGATTTCGGTGTGCCAATGCCCACCCAGGAAGTTTGGTGATGGAGGGGGAGATGGACCTGGTTGATAGCTCATCAGGCAGTCGGAGAGAATCTGGTGGTGGAAGCCAGTCGCAACGCCGCCATGTTGGCCAACGTGCTCGACGGACTCGAGCAAGCCAATTCTGCGTTGCGGCGCGTGGTCATCTATTAGAGCTTCAAAATTTACTGCTCCCTCCTTTGGGGCCAAGGTTCGCACGCCTCCACTGGAGAGCGATGCGGGGCATACGCCACCGAACCTGTACGTCGCTCAGGAAGCCCAACTCAGAAAGCGTGGCGAGCATAGCGGTTGGGATTATGTGGCGTTGCATCCTGATCTCGTGGTCCGGGATATCTACGGCAACCCGATGAATATTGCGTTGGTCATCGCTGTCTTCGCCGAGCTGTCCCGTGCGCTAAATATCCCGATGCGATTCCCCTGCACCGATAAGGCCTACGGCCAGCTACTGCAATTCACGGGCGCCGGGTTGCGGGCATGGGCCAGTGTTTGGGCTGCGCTCAGCGAGTCCGTGGCGAGGCTTTCAATGTGGCCGGCGGCGACATTTGCCTTTGGGGGCGTATGTGGCAAGACACGGCCAAACATTTAGGGATGGAAACAGCGTCGCCGATTTCGTTGGCGCTTGCACGCCACATGAACGAAAAAGTCGAATTGTGGCGAGAGATCGCCGAGCGCCACAATTTGATCCAGCTTGATCCTGGGCAAGCTGGTCGGCTGGGGGGGGGCGGGAATCTTCCATACCGAAACGGTCATCATTCGGACACAAATAAAATCTACCGATTCGGATTTACGGAAAGGGTCGATTCTAAAGCTTCGTTGTTCGTAAGCGTCCGGCGAAGTCACCTTGCCAGGTGAACGGCCGCTCAAGCTTGATGTGTCGAGTAAAATTGTGCTTCCCTGCCATGGTCATCGCATCGGCCGCCTGAAGTCAGGTGTGCCCCACCTCTGAACACCAGCATGGAGCATGTATGCCTAATGAAGTAAGGCTAGTAATTTTAATTACAACGCAGGCAGGACGAGGGCAGGAGCAAATTGATGCCTTTGAAAAGTTAGCTCCGCTTGTGAAAAATGAAGAAGGGTGTTTGCAATACGATCTTCACAGAGTTGCCGGCGATGAAGATCGGTTCGTTTTGGTTGAACGGTGGGCGTCAGATTCAGCGCTGGAAGCTCATGATGCGACAAGTCACATGATTGCAGCAGACGCGCGCAGTCCTAGCTTTAGGACTGGCCCCGCAACCGTTTTGCGCTTGGAGGCAGCGATTCCGGCGTAGGCTCGTGGTCTCTTCATGAATGCTGCCACCTATGTGGCAGCAACTGGTCAATTTCACTTGCCCACTGCGTTGGCAACCGCGTCAGCGCATCTTTGAGATAGGCATATGGATCGTGCCCATTCATGCGCGCCGGCTGGATCAAACTCATGATCGCCGCCGCCCGTTTACCGCTGCGGAGCGACCCGGCAAACAACCAATTCGAGCGTCCAAGAGCCCACGGTCTGATCTGATTTTCGACAGGATTGTTGTCGATTGGTACAGCCCCATCTTCCAGGTAGCGCGTCAGCGCTACCCAGCGTTTAAGGCTGTAATCCAAGGCTTTGGCCGTCGCTGATCCGTTGGGCACAAGATCGCGCTGGGTCAACATCCAGTCGTGCAGTGCTTTCATTAACGGCGCCGCTTTTTCTTGCCGTCCTCCAGCGATCCTCATCACTCATGTCCCGCGCTTGGCGTTCAACTTCGTACAAGCCGCCAATCGATTGCAGCGCCTGTTCTGCCAACTGACTTTTATTCGCCACGTGCAGATCGAAAAACTTGCGGCGGGCGTGAGCCATGCAGCCGATTTCGGTCATGCCTTTCTCGAAGCCAGCTTTGTAGCCAGCGAAGGCGTCACATACCAGCTTGCCATTCCAGGAACCGAGGAAGTTGCGCGCATGCTCACCGGCGCGGCTCGGGCTGAAATCGTAGACCACGGCCTTAAGCGCCGAGAACGGCGTAGTGCAGTAAGCCTAGACATAAGCACGGTGAGTTTTCTTCTCTCCGGGCGCAAGCGTCTGCACCGGAGTTTCGTCGGCGTGGACAACTTGCTGGGCGAGGACGGCTTCTCGCAAGGCATCAACCAATGGCTGAAGCTGTACACCGGTCTGCCCAACCCATTGCGCGAGAGTTGAACGCGCGATGGCCAAGCCGGCTCGGCCAAAGATTTTCTCCTGCCGGTACAGCGGCAAGTGGTCGGCGAACTTCGCCACCATCACATGAGCCAACAGGCCTGCGGTTGGAATTCTCTTGTCGATCACCTGGGACGGTACCGGTGCCTGGATCAGCGTTTCGCACTGCCGGCAGGACTACTTTCCACGCACATGCTGTTCAACGGTGAACACGCCCGGCGTGTAATCCAGCTTCTCGCTGACGTCCTCGCCGATGCGCTGAAGTTGGCAGCCGCAGACGCACTGGGTGTTTTCCGGTTCGTGATGAATTACGGTGCGTGGAAACTGCGGTGGCAGCGGCTCGCGCTTGGGTTGCTGGCGTTTCTCTTCTGGAGCGGGAGCTGGTCGGAGGGCCTTCAACTCGGCGTCGATAGCCTCAAGATCTGTATTGAGCAGGTCGTCGAGCAAGTTGCCTTGCTCAGGGCTGATCTGCTCGCTGCGCTTGGCAAACCTGTGCCGCTTGAGGATGGCGATCTCGTGGGTCAGCTGCTCGATGATGGTTTGATCGCGGTGGATCTTTCTGCCCATGGTGTCGACCGTCTTGCCCATCGTCTCGACTTGCTGGTCGAGTGTCTCGACACGCTGTATCAACTGCGCCGCCAAATCGATAGGCAATACTCTGCGCAGGTCGATATCACGGTCACCGTCACGCCCTGACAGTTATTCTCCCTGGTAACGACCCTCTCTGTGGTTTATGGAAAGAATGAGATTGAGTGTGATGGCGCTCAGTACGGACCACATCACACGGCTGGGTTCGATAAATAAAAGCGCGCAAAGCACGATTGAGCTGTCTGCCAACATCTGGATGTTTCCGGCACGCCAGCCGAATTTGTTTTGCAGGTAGAGAACGGCGATGCCAATACCACCAAGACTGGTCCTGTGGCGAAACAGTACCAATGTACCGATCCCCAAAAGAATCCCGCCGTTGATACTGGCGTGCGCCGGGTGTACCCAGCCGATAGTGACCGTCATGGGGATCAGGGTTGTCATGAGTGAAAGCAGGGTGACCGCGCTGAATGTTTTCAGCGTAAACGCAATGCCCATGCGCTTTATCGCCAGGAGGTAGAAAGGGATATTCAGCAGGAAGAAGGAAAGTCCCAGCGGGACCTTCAATGCATAGTGAAGGATGAAGGCCACTCCGGCGAGGCCACCACTCAATAACCCGGCATCCTTGTACAGGTTCAAGCCCATGGCTATGAGCGTGGTGCCGATGACCATCGCAATGATGTCTTCCAGATGGGTGTGGCTAATCGTTTGTTCCTGGGGGTGGTTGGCTTTGGTCATGGGGATATCGCATCGATTGAGAGTGTGGCGACGGTGCTGGCCGCAAGTGTGGGCATCTTTGCTATCGGGAAATCAGGAGTCTTGCCGTTCGAGTCTTGCCACTTGGGCACGTGCCATCAGGTATCGAAGGCACACGTAAGTGAGGCTCGACACCAGCAGTGAATCAAGTGGAGGAATGGACGTGACCACAAAGTGGATGTGATTGGCCGCATAGGCGAATCCACTACCGGCGATCCAGGCCAGGAAAGCCTCTGTTCGCCATTGCGTGCCTTCGCCGGTTAGCGCGAGTCTGGCGCCCAGATAGTAGTTGGTCAGGTAGACACCAGCGATGGGTGGAATAGAAATGCTCAGCAGGATCAGATAAGGGACGAACCCCTCACTGATGCCCATGAGTCCGGCCGTCGTGCCGACTCCAGCGGCTGCGAGCGCCAATTGCCACTTCGGGCGAAGAGGCGTGAGGGTCGAGAGGATCAGAGTGGACGCGTACAGGTTGTAGGCGTTGGTGGTCAGAGCGATCAGGAGCACCGCAATCATTGCCGGAATGCCCAACCCGAGGGAAAGCATGATGGTCACGATGTCCATCTGGCCGGTCGCAACACTGGGTATGCCAGACAAGATCAGCACGAGAGGGAAGCCGACGCCATAGGCGAGTGCGCAGGCAAAGGCTGCTTGTTTCGGGGTTCGTGCGAAACGTGAGATGTCGGGCGCGAGCATGGCCCCGGTCATGATGCCGCCCACCACCATTGAGATGCCGGTGGTCATGGAAAAATCGTGTGTCGGGAGCGTGTCCAGTACCGTTGACCATTTGACGTTCGCCAGCGCTGCAATGAGCGTCCAGAGCAATACAACGATCTTGAAGGGTGATGCCAACACGCTGAGAAGGTCGAGTGCGCGAAAGCCGAAAATGGTCAGTAGTGTCATCAGTGTGCAGCCGAAAAACGCCAGCCAACTCACCGGGATCGTTGCCAGCGTTGTCGGCAGCGTCGGTTGGAATGCCCGACCGAACATCATGGCGATGACGCCGAACCAGCCCAGTATGGCGATCACGACGACGACATTGACGAGCAATCCTCCTCGTTCACCAAAGGCCTGTTGAATCAGTTGATAGCTGTTTTTTCGACTTTGTGCGCCGGCGATGGCGGCCGGCAGTGCGACCAGGGCCAGAACGAGCCCACCGATCAGGCTGGCCTGAATCCCCCCCATTACACCCAGCGCTCGACTGATGCTTGCCCCCATCATGAACGCTGGCAGGGCGATCATTACGCCGAGCAGGACCAAAGCAATTCTTATACCGCCGATGAGGTGTGTTTCTGCGGCGTTCCTCTGACGATATTTCATCGAATTCTGAGGGTTTGCGGTCTTGATTAAACGGCTCATGTACATATACCTGCTGAAGAAAAATGAGGTGTTGTTATCAACTTTGTTGGGGTGTTTATTATTTTGCCTCGTCTGGGTGTTACTAAGTTTCTTTTATAGGGTTGTGACTTCTTGTCAGGTGGGTTGGGTGTTGTTTGGGTATCCGTAGGCGGATGTTAGTGCGCGATATTTCAAAGGTTGCATTAATTGGGTATAGCGCTACGAGTACCGTGCAGCTGATCGTATGGCGATATAGATAGTGCATGCACAACTAATATGGGGGAGGGAATACGTCAATGTGGGGGAGGGCACGAGGTGATGGTTATGGAGTTTGATCCCTGGTCACTCGTCCCGTTATCGGCAGATTGGCTAGGGGGTGTACCTGGAATCGTGCTAATCGCTAAGGTGATGCCATGTCGATGGCCGAACTAGAGCCTTATCCCCCAAAATGCATATGAGGCTACCCCATCAAGCGCCTTCCTATTTTACGAAGTCTGTCCATAGAATCCGGAAGAGTTCAGTCGATACGCGAACTTTACTAAGGGCTTGTGACAGATGGGTTTCTGTATACGGTTTATATAACAAACCCTGCCTGTAAGGCCTATCTGTGTTGTGCTGTGGTTGAGTCTGATTCCTGGCGGTTCATCTCTATGTCAGGTTTCGATTTTTCGGAGTTTTAATGCTCCAGCGCCTCATTTATATAAAAAGAGGATTATATGTATCGTGTAGGAATTGACGTGGGCGGTACTAATACCGATGCCGTAATGATGCGAGGTCGTGAAGTTATCTGCGGCACTAAAACGGCAACGACTCATGACGTGACGGGTGGTGTACTCGAAGCCCTTTCTCGGGTGTTGCGTGAGTCCGGGGTGACACCCGCCGATCTTGGCGCCGTCATGATCGGCACGACACATTTCACCAATGCCGTCGTCGAGCGGCGTGAACTGTCCAGGGTCGGAGTACTTCGCCTGGCGCTTCCTGCGAGTTCCGATATACCTCCGTTGTCGGGATGGCCGGCGGACCTTGTAGAGGCCATCAACCCTCTGGTGCGGTTGAGCGCTGGAGGGTATGAGTTCGATGGGCGGGAAATTTCTGGCATCGACACCTCGTCCGTAGTCCAGTTTTCCGAGGAGTGTGCGAAGGCCGGCATTCATTACATCGCCATATCTGGCGTCTTTTCTCCACTGGTGCCCCACCAGGAACTTGAGGCGGCCGACATCATTCGCAAGGTCTTGCCGGATGCCCACATCACGCTTTCGTCTTCTCTCGGGAATCTAGGGCTGCTCGAGCGTGAGAATGCCAGCATTCTCAATGCCGCCCTGGTTGACCTGGGCAAGCGCATCAGTCGTTCCTTTGCCGAAGCGATGCGAACCACTGGGGTCGTCGCGCCCTTTTTTCTTACGCAGAACGATGGCACCTTGATTGCGGCAGAACGGGTCGCGGACTTTCCGATCCTGACGGTCGCCTCCGGTCCTACGAACTCCATGCGTGGCGCGGCTTTCCTGTCTGGCACCCAAGATGCGATCGTCGTGGATATCGGCGGCACCACCTCCGATGTGGGGTTGTTGCAGAAAGGCTTCCCGAGGATGTCGGGGGTGGCGGTCGAAGTCGGCGGTGTGCGCACTAACTTCCGGATGCCTGATGTGCATTGCATTGGTTTGGGTGGCGGCTCGCACGTCGACCTCAATGCCTGCACGTTCGGCCCGCGCAGTGTCGGCTATCGACTCTACGAGAAAGCACTGGTCTTTGGGGGCGATGTCCTGACCGCCAGTGATATTGCAGTGGCCGCCGGCATCGCCAGGTTCGGTGAGGCAGCGCTCGTTGCCCATCTGGATGCTTCGGCGGTTCGCCGGGCAGTTTCTCGCATGCAAGACATGGTGGCGACCGCTGTCGATCGCATGCGCGTGTCCGATGCGCCGATACCGGTGCTGGTGGTGGGTGGCGGGAGTGTCCTGCTCTCTGGCGACATCGATCGCTTGCCCACTGTTCGACCGCCTTCGTTTGAGGTGGCCAATGCGGTCGGTGCGGCCATCGCCCAGATTGGCGCAGAGATCGACCACGTCTATCGCTTTTCGGACATCAGTCGCGATGAGGCCATTGCTGATGCCACTGCGCGTTGTCGGCAGAAGGTCATCGACGAAGGCGGCGTGGCCGATACGGTTGAAACCATCGACATCGAAGACACCCCCTTGGCTTATTTGCCGGGAAAGGCCACGCGCATCCGCGTGAAGATGGTTGGAGACCTCCAGCTATGAACGGCTCACCTTGCACAACCTCCAGAGAACATGACATGTCGTACATCGATGCCGAGCAAATGGAAGCGATTGCCCTGGGTAGCGCCATCTATGGCACCGGTGGCGGTGGCGATCCCTATCTGGGCAAGCTGCTGGCCCAACGCATCTTGCGAGAGTCCGGCCCGGTCAGTTTGATCGACGTGTTGTCGCTGTCGGACGATGCCTTGGTGATCCCGGTGGCCGGCGCGGGAGCGCCCGTGGTTCTCACGGAAAAGCTGCCTAGCGTCGAGCCCCTTATCGTCGCGTTGCAGGCGCTGGAAAAACACCTCGGTAGAAAGGCTGACGCCACCCTGTGTCTGGAGGCCGGAGGATACAACTCGACCATCCCGTTCTCGATCGCCAGCCGTCTCGGCATTCCGCTGATTGACGGGGACACCATGGGGCGTGCATTTCCGGAGTTGCAGATGACCACCTGTACCCTCAACAACATCACGGCGACGCCGATGGCGGTGGTTGATGATCGTCTCAACGTGCTGATGATTCAGTCGGGAGGCAACAGCTTCGCCGAACGAATCACCCGCAGTACGCTGATGGAAATGGGCGGCTCGTGTGCCTGTGCCTTGTACCCGATGACTGGTGCACAAGCGAAAAAAGCCGTGATTCGAGGATCGATTCGCTCCTTGCAACGGGCTGGCCAGGTGGTGCTCGATGCCCGCCGCAGCGGCGCTGACGCAGTCCAAAGTCTGCTCGAAGCGCTGGGTGGTTTCAGGTTGTTCCAAGGCAAGGTCGTCGGTGTCGACCGGCGTCTGGAAGGTGGATGGCAGCGGGGTGTCGTCACTCTCCAGGGCCTCGACGCGTTTGCCGACAGCACAGCAAGGCTCGATCTGCAGAACGAATTTCTCTACGCGAGTGTCGACGACCAGGTGATCGCGATGACCCCCGACCTTATCTGTTGCCTGGACTCCCAGTCCGGCGAGCCGATCACCAGTGAGGCCATGCGATACGGGCTGCGTGTCACCCTCATGGGCCTGCCCAGCCACACAGCCTGGCGTACACCGGCAGGCCTGGAACTCGCCGGGCCGCGCCACTTTGGTTTTGACAGCAATTACATATCGCTCGAAGAACTGGCTGCTGGACATACAAGGAATCGATCGACCCTAACGGTCTGATTGGCCGACGTCGGTTCCCCACGGCAACCCAAAACAAGAACGATCTTTTCGCCCCTTCGAAAGAAGGGGTTCTCCAGGCTTTTGCTCAATTTCTGCCCCTACAAGCTACCCACAATAATTAATGGGACATTGATATGAAAAATTCACGTTTGGCCGTCGCTCGCCCTGGAGTGTTTATCCAGTCTGTGGCTTGCTCGTTTGCCGTCTTTGTCATCGCATTGCTCTGGGCGACGACGTCCAGCGCGGGCAACTTTATTGGCCTCGCTCAACCGGGTGTACCTGGCACCTTCGGTGTCTTGCTGATGCCTTCGGTTTCCCATTCACAACCTGACACCAATACGGGGAAAATGTTTTCGGAACTGGCCTACTACAGCGAGACGGGGTTCACCGGCACCACCCGTGACCAATTCGAGGCATGGCTGGGATTTTATGGTGGGTACCAGGACACACCCGAAGGCTCCAGGGATTCGAGCTGGGGTGTCACGATGCCGGAACTGGGGTTCGAGTATTACTATCAGGTCGTCCAGCCAGGTAGCGCAGCGTTTGGCAGCGATGAGTACAGGAGCTGGTGGGTCAGTCCCGAGCTGATGTTCAACGGTCCGAATGGCAGTGACAAGACCACGGGGTTTGGCGCGGGTGGTAACCAATGGTCGATTGCTACCACGGTCAATAACTACGTTGCTTATGGCCGCTGGCACGCGACCTTTGCGCCGGTGTCGCTGGTGTATCTGTTTAAAAACCGTAACTCGACCGATCTGGAGGATGGGCAAAGCGTGAAAATGCGTGGCGCATTGAGTGTCAGCCTGGCGGATGTCGCCGCGGGTTATCAGGTCAAGGACGACCTGATTGTCGGGCTGCACCATGCTTACAATATCTACAACATTGGCGATTCGGATTATGCTCGCGCCTCGGAGGGGATGATTGGACCGACCTTCACTTACCTAGGATTCGCCAAGGATAATTTCTACTTGGCAGGAACGCTTGATTTCGATTACCACCATCAAGGCGTACCGCGTACCACTTCTTTGAATTTCTTGTTGGTAAAGTCCTTCTGAGGCCGCCGAGGCGTAAAAAATCGGGCAGGCCTGAGCGTGTCAATCGGGGCTGGCTTTGCCGCCATGGAAGGTGGCGTCAAACCCCTCTGATTGGAGAGTGTGTGTGGAACCCAATGTTCGATCCAAAGCCGTTTCCCGCTTCATGCCGGACGTGCGAATCGATGCTGCGTTAGTGCGTGAGCGACTGTTACTGCAACTGGATGGAACCTCTGTTGCCAGCGCGTCAATGACCATCCTTCGAGCGCCTGCCGGCTTTGGAAAAACCACGCTCTACGCACAGCATTCGCGGCAATTAAAGGCGTCGGGCATTACAACGATATGGATGAATGCTCAATCTCAGGACCGGATGTCATCCCTGTCTGATGTGTTGTCTGAGGCGCTGCATCATTCGGGGCTTTGCGGATTCCGATCCTGCGTGCGAATCACCGAGCTGCTCGCCCAGGTCAGTGAGCGTGTCGGGCGCTTTGCATTATTCATTGATAACGATGAATGGCTGGATACGGAAGCAGATGCCCAACTGATCGAATTGGCCAGAGAACTGCCGGATGGCGTGAGTTGCTACCTGGCCGGCCGGCGTCGACAAGAGGCGAGGTTAAGTCAGTATCTACTGGGAGGCTACGTCCGCCTGATCGGTCCGGAGCATCTTGCCTTTACGTTCGAAGAGGCCGCGAGCCTGTTCACCGACGGTGTGCCGACCGAGGCATTGACGCAGGCCTGGACTCGCAGTGAAGGCTGGCCCGCGGCGATGCAGTTGATGGCGCACCATCATGCCTTCAGATCACCGGGGGACAGGGAGGCATCATTCGTCAATTTCAATCCGATGGCCGCCGCGCTGGTGGAGTCCCATGATTACGTTGCTTCGCAGATCCTGGCGCCATTGCCCGACGAGGAGCGCCGCTTCCTGCTGGATACATCGATACTGGATGAGGTGACAGTCGACATTGCCAATGCAGTGCTTGAACGCTCTGACAGTGCAAATCATATCGCCTGGTTCGCGGGGCTGGCTCCGTTGATCAAACATCGGACTGATGCGACGTCGGTTCATGTGAACCCCTGGCTGCGCGAATCCCTGATCTGGCACGCTCGCCTCAGCGGGGATAACGTGATTGCGCGTCGGCACTTGCGAGCGGCGAACGCCTACGCGGCCCATCAGGATTTGATCCGGGCGGTGGACCAGGCCATACAGGCCGGGGAGCCGGAAACAGCGGCCCGAATTGTCGAGCACAACGGTGCCGTACGGTTGATAGCCGATGCCGGTATCGGCAGAACCCACGTCCTGCTTTCACGCCTGCCATCGGCGGTCAGGCAGGCCCATCCCAGGCTGCGTCTGCTGTACATCGCGCATCTGCTGGCTGAAAACAACGCCCGTGAAGCGTGCTGGGACATGGAGCGATTGCAGCGCGAACTGCAGCTGGCGGAGCCTGGCAGCCCATTTGCGCGGCTGGCTGCCGATGAAAATTTTCAGCTCGAAGTCTCGTTGGTCGATTGCCTGGTCCTGCTGAATCGGGCCGAGCACGAACTCATCATTTCACCTTGGGCACAACTAGATCGGGTCACGCGCCTGGCGATGGTCCAGTTCTGCGATGACTGGCGAATACTCGGTCTGTTGCTGCCCCTGCAAATACTCTTTTTGCACCGCTATGGCCCCTTGTCGGGGGCGGCTCGCTACATCGCCCGGATCGAATTGATGTACCGCTCCGAAAACAGCGATTACAACATCCAGTGGGTGCGTTTTAATCGGGCGCGCGAATGTGTGGGGTCCGGGCACCTGGATCAGGCCGAAGACATTCTGCTCAAGGCGATCGATTCAAGTCATGCGGTCATCCGCTTCGAGCAAACGTCGTTCCGCAACATGGTGGCCGCCTTGCGCGCGCGCGTTGCGAACCTGAGCGGCGAACTGGAAAAAGCCCTGGCCATTCTTGAGGGGATCGAAGCGCACTCTGCCGGACTTCTGTTCGAGGTGACCGCCGCGGTCTACATCGAGCGCGCGCGTTGTTTGTACGCCCTTGGCGATTCGGTGGCCGCGATGGCTCAACTGGACGCTGCACAACGGCTCGCCGACGCCGAAACGTTGCCGCATCTTGGCGTGTTGGCCGCCTGCACCAGGCTGGTCTGGCTGGCCGACGAGGGGCGCAACGACGAAATGGAAGTGTTGGCGATGCAGATCAATCTCAAAGGTCTGTGGAAGGACGCTTGCGGTATCCGCAAGTTGCCGTGGGCGGACGTAGAAGCCGTCGGTCGTGCCGCCATTCGGTTTGCGTTGGCGCGTGGTGATTTGAAGTACGCCAGCCTTTATGCCGATCGACTCCAGATACTGGCAGAGCAGATGGAGGAGCGTCCTGCGGTGATCGCCGCCAGGTTGTTGTACATGCGTGTTCTGATCGCCATCGGTGATGAGTGCGGGGCACGGAGGATGTGGCAATCGGCACTTGCCATCGCCGCTGAGGGCTGCATCTCTCAACCGTTCGTAGATGAGTTGGTGGACATCGCCTGGCTCGAAGCCCAAGGGGACGACGAGCCGACGGCGATCATCGGATTGAAGCACCGGATTCGTGATGGCCGACTGGCCGCGATACGTCGAAGAATCGAGTGCAATGTGCAACTGACCGTCCGCGAACGCGATGTCATGTACTGGCTGGTGCAGGGGCTGGCGACCAAAAGGATCAGCCGTGAACTGGGCGTTTCACCGGAAACGGTCAAGCAGCATCTGAAGACGATTTTCACAAAGCTGGGCGTCAACAGCCGAGGTGCCGCGACGGCCGCAGTCATCGGCAATGTCATCCCGGTGAGTGACAGGTAAATCCCACGGGCTGTTCGTCAAGTTGACCGGGCATTCACACAAGGTCTCTGGAGGTGAACATGTGAATGCCATCTGCCCTGGACAGCACGGCATCGATCATCACCCTGGCAATATTGGCTGGGGGATTGATCCACAGGCCTCGCGGCAATATCGGCCGAAGCAGGGCGGCCAATGGAAGTATCAAGCGCTCGGCAGGACGAAACTCCTCACGACTGCCACCGATCATGCCTGGTCGGATAATCGTCATCGAGGGGAACCCGATGCTCTGAATATCCCGCTCGAGCTCACCTTTGATCCGGCAATAGTAAAGCGGAATGGACAAAGAGGCCCCGGGCGAAGAGATCACTGCGCAAGCCTTGGCTCCCAGCGACAAAGCAAGTTCTGCAAACTTGATCGGCAACACGTAATCGACCTGTCGAAACGCCTGTTTTGAACCCGCCTTCGCGATCGTTGTTCCCATCGCGCAGATCATGGCATCGATTGACCGCTTGGCGACATCCGGAAGGGCACGCCGTAGATCCTCTGACACCGGATTACTGAGTTTGGGGTGTGCGGGGAGGGCACGGCGGGTGGGCGCGATAATCTGTCCGATACGCTCATCTTTCAGCGCTTGCTGAAGTACGTTGCGCCCAACCTGTCCCGTCGCGCCGAGAATCAATACCTTCATTGTCGTTGTCTCTTCCTTCAATGGCCCGAAGGCCCCAATGGCTGGGAATTGCTGTGGAACATCGAGCCGTAATAAAGGCGGCCATCATCCAGGTGGTGGCCAAACGCAAAGCCTTTCTCCAGCATGGTGTTCATGTCGGCCTCGGTAATGCGCATCACATAGCTGTGTTCGGTCGTGATCAGCGCGCAGTTTGCACCTTGGGCTACGCGAATGTTGAACCACTTGCCCGGGGCTGCGTGTCTGCTGGGAAAGGTGCTGCCGTCGTAGTGAACCCGCCATCCGCCGTCGAGCAAGACCCAGTAATCCGTCGCCGATGCACCAGTCTGATCGACCTTGGCGATGACCGAACCCGCCTCGGTTTCCCATTCCCGGGAATGGTCGATGACCCAGCGCAATTGCTCTGTCGACAGCGATGTGAAAAACGGTGTGTGCCGCAGAAAATGCAAATACGTGATCGAAGGTTTCATGGTCATTTCCTGCTTGGCATCGGGCGTACGCTGAGCACCACACGCCACAAGCCCCATCGTTGTGAATAGCGCCAGGGTTGCAATCTGCAGGCACGTGCGTAGCGGTGCCGCGCTGTTACTCAAATTGAAATTCATCACAGTCCTGCGAGAGGGCGGTCGGACATGCCTCGCGCCTGGGTGTGGGGCAGATAGCGAGGAATGATGGACTGTTTTTCGGCGAAGATAATGACGCAAAAATTGACTATACAATTCCATTTACCTCAACAATCGCGTGCGATGTCCAGCAATGTTCCGGCTCAAGTGAAAGCACGGAAACAGCAATCGCTACGCTGTCGTGGCTCGACGACCGAGTGCGTTTGAAGCAACCACTTCTTTCAGGGTGCGTCCTTGATCCTGCAATACGGCTTGTGCCGTATTACGTCCCGGCAGACCGCTGATTGATCCGCCCGGTGCCGTGCAGGCACCCGTTTGATAGAGGCCGGGAATGCCCATGCGGCAGGGGGCGAAGTTGCTGCCGCGATTGTCGAAGTGGTGCGCGCTGCCTCGCCACATCGAAGGGTTCATCCGTTCAATATCCAGAGGGCTTAACAGGTAGCTGGCGAGAAGCTTGTCTTTGGTCAGGTTGGTCGTGTAACGCATGTAACGCGTTAAAACAGCGTCGGCGACCTGAGCCTTGATGGCATCCCAGTGTTGCGGCCCGCCCTTGAGGTTGTAGGGCATGCATCCTTCAATTTTCAGCAGGCCCTGGCCTGCCAGCACGCGGGATTTGTCGAACACCGACGGGTGACAGACCTGAAGCGGGTAGTCCGCAATGTTCAGCTCGCCGCGCACGTCGTCCGGGGCCAGCGTGAAAATACTCGCGGGCTCTTCCATCAGCGAGGCTTCGCAACTGGCAAGGGTTCCGCCTGAGGCCAACGGGTACTCGGGCTCTTGCGTAAATGCAAAATGGAACTGGAACATGGCCAGTTCCGGTTGCATGAGGCTGACCCCATCGAGAACGGCATCACCAAACAGCTCGCGAGGCGCCATGTCGATCAGGTGCTTGACGTGGATGCTTGATATCACGCCCTTGTCAGCCCGGTATTGCGTGCCATCGGCGCACTCGACACCCTTGCACGCGCCACTCTCGATGATCAGTTGGACAATCGGCTTGCGGGTTAGAATCACCCCGTCGTGCGCTTCGATAAAGCGCCCAAGCGCCACACTCAACATCCCGGAACCGCCCTTGGGAATGGGCCGACCTTTCAGGTGGTCGAGCATCGAGAACGCCTGTTTCCCCGTGCCGTAGTCGCTGCCGAGGGGGCCAAAAAACCGCCCGCCGGAAAGGGCGGCCGCGCGCATCTGCGGGCTCTCCCAAACCGCTTGGGCCGCCGTGAACCCCGTCATCTCGCCCAGTCGTCGCAGGTAGAGGCCGTCACGGGTGGTGGCCGCTGTTTCGGGCGTCATTAAGGACAGGTTTGCACGGGCTGCAGCCATGCGCCTGAAAGTCTGTGCATCCTTTTTTGATACCTGTTCGATGGTCGCGGCGGTGCGCTCGACATCATTGCGAAAGACGGTGAACGACGCGCCATCGAGGAATGGATAGTGCAACACCACGTCTGGATACAGGAGCTCATAGCCGTACTGCGCCAGGTCCAGTTCATGGTCACGTATCAGCGGGTTAGCGAGAATCGCGCCGTGGGCGCTGGAACACAGATCCTCTTTGAAGCCTGGCAGCAGTGGCTCGGTCGTCTTGCAGCCACCGCCGATGACGGAATCACCTTCAAGTACCAGTACCCGGTAACCCGCTTTTGCCAGATACGCCGCGCAGACCAGGCCGTTATGGCCAGCACCGGCAATCACGTAGTTGAAATGCTCAGACGGCGGTTGAGCTCGTTTTACGAATGCCTGCCCAGTATCGGCCGCATCGGCAGGGGCCATGCCTGCAAGACCTGACAGTGCGACCGGAATAACGGCCGCTGCTTTGAGAAAATCGCGACGATCCATAGGCGGCATCTTCTGCTCCTGTCTTCACTGATGTGACGGGGAACTTCGTGAGCACTGGCGTTGAGTGAGCATCTGGGCGGCGGCTTGTTTGTGCGCCGCCCATTGCCGACTTGCCGTTACCCTTGACGGAAAACCTGAAGAATCTGTTTGTACTCCAGGAAGTCATCCAGGCAGGCCAGGCCACCGAGCCGACCCTGTCCGCTGTTCTTGAAGCCGCCTTCTTCGAACTCGACCTGCATGCTGGCCCAGTCGTTGATGCAGATATGACCGGCATCGAGTTGCCGGGCGACGCGAATCGGCCGGTTGACATCGCGACTCCAGATACAGGCACTCAGCCCATATTCGCTGTCGTTCGCCATGGCGATCGCTTCATCCTCGGTGTCGAACACTTGTAACGTCTGGACCGGGCCAAACACCTCCTCACGCGAAATCGCCAGCCCCGAGGCCGGAACCTCCAGCAGCGCGGGGCGGTAGAACGCGCCACCGGCCAGTGGTCCTTCACTGATCAGGCCGCCACGGACAATCGCTGTCGCGCCATCGTCGAGCGCTGCTTTCACCATCTGGTCGACACGCTCGGCCGCCTGACGGTCGATCAGCGGGCCCATTTGGCTGGCAGGGTCTGCCGCAGGCCCAGGTTGCACGGACGACAGTTGTTGCCCGAGCTGCCCCTTGAGTTTTTCCGCGATACCACGCTGCACAAGAATTCGGCTGCCGGTCACACAGAACTGGCCTGCGAATACTGTCGATGACGCAGCGATGGCCGGCACTGCCGCCTCGAGGTCGGCATCATCAAACACCAAGTGCGGTGTCTTTCCGCCCAATTCCAGGCCGATACGCTTGAACTGCGCAGCGCCGGCGAGGGCGATCATGCGGCCCGTCGAGGTGCTGCCTGTGAAGCTGATTACCGGTACGTCAGGGGAGTCGACCAGGAACTTAGCGCCGTCGGCGCCGCTCTCGATAAAAATGTTGACCGCGCCCTTGGGGAGCTCCGGAACGCTGGCCAGTATCTGCGCGGACAACCGGGCTGCCTGAGCGGCTTGTGCCGGTAGCTTGATGACGGCAGTACACCCGGCGGCAAGCGCTGGTGCCAGTGCGCGAATCAGCAGAAACGCGGGTGAGTTCCACGGCACGATCAGGCCCGCTACGCCGACGGCCTGACGCAGCGCCATGGATTGTGTGCCAGGGCGCGGTTCGGCCACGCGACCGAAGGTGTGCAGCGCCAGGCCGGAGGCAAAACGCAAGGCGCGGACGATTTGCATGACCTCGAAACCGGCTTCGATTTTCAACTTGCCGTTCTCGGTGGTCAGGCAATCAATCACTTCTTGCGAGCGTTGTTCGTAGGCATCCGCGAGGTGGCTGAGTGCGGTCGCCCGCCGCATCGCGTCGACTTTCCAGTCGCTGTCGAGAAAGACTTGCCTAGCGGCGGCCACAGCCTTTTTCGCCTCAGCCACGCCCCCGTCGTAAAACGAGGCGAAAGCCTCTCCGGTGGCCGGGTTGATGCTGTCGCGCAGTTGCCCGCTGTCCATCCACTCGCCATTGATCCAGTGCTTTGCTAGCTGACCCATGTGAAGACCTTTGAAGTGATAAAGGGGGGTAAAGAATGCTGATATCAACGGGATTATTCAACACAAATCCAATATTGTGGGATTTGTGTGTTTATCGGGTTTTGATCACGATCTTGCCGAAATGCTGACCCGATTGCAGATATTCGTAAGCGGCGACGGCTTCATCGAACGGGAAGACCTTGTCGATGGTCGGCACAATCCGGTTGACGTCGACGAAGCGCACGAGGTCTTCGAGCATGGCCCGGCTACCGGCGGTGACCCCAACCAGCCGTTTGGCACCACCGATGAGCATGCCGGGCTCGATCGAGACGCCGCCGCCACCACTGACCCGGCCAATGACCACGACGGTTGCGCCAGGACCAGCGGATTTGAGTGAGCGGGCCAATGTGCCTTCGCCACCGACTTCGACGACCAGATCGACCCCGGCACCGGCGGTCAGCCGCAGGACTTCATCCTGCCATTGCGGCGTGGTGCGATAGTTGATCGTCGCATCGGCACCGAGGGCTTTTACCCGTTCGAGTTTTTCGTCCTGCGACGAGGTCACGATCGCAAAGAGACCCGCCGCCTTGGCCAGTTGCAGTGCCCACAGCGATACGCCGCCGGTGCCCAGAATGAGGACGCTGGAACCCGGTTTGACCGCGCCGGCGACGAACAACGCGTTCCAGGCCGTGACCCCGGCACAGGACAAGGTCGAAGCCTCGGCCGCTGTCAGGCTGGCGGGAGCCCGCGCAAAAAACTCCTCGCTCGCCACGATTTCCTCGGCGAGGGTGCCGTCGAATTGAGCTCCGAACGAAACAGCGGTGTTGTCCAGCGACAGTGCGCCATCCACCCAGCGTGGGTAATAGCTGGTGATGACCCGATCACCGACTTTGAAGCGGCTGACCGCGCGGCCCACCGCAATGATTTCCCCGCAGCCATCGACCAGAGGGATGATCGGATAGCCCGGCGGGTTATAAAACTGCCCCCGCGCGAAGCTTAGATCGCGGTGGTTGAGTGAGGTCGCATCGATGCGCACTTTGATTTCGTGGGCGTCGAGTGTGCGATTGGGACGCTCGACAGGTTCGAGTCCGGCGATGCCGGTACCGGCCAAGATTTGATAAGCCTTCATGTTTGCTTCCTTGACGTAGGTAACGTGATCGATTCAAAGAACCGGGTTTGCGGAGCACGAACCATTGCTACGGGTCAGTCTGCGTAGGCGGCCCGGCGCAGTGCGGTCGGAAAATCTCCGCTCATTCCGGCGACCGCGGTATTCGTCAGCGCGACGACGCTCAGGCCTTCAGCGGGATCGACCCAGAAGTTCGTGCCATAGACCCCGGCCCAGTTCCAGCTACCGGCCCGCAGCGGCAATTTCGCCGCCTGCGAATCTTTGAGCACCGCCACTCCGAGCCCCCAGCCGAAGCCCGGGCCTGCTGCGGAGACCGGCAGATCGCCGATGACGTTGCGGGTCATGGCCGCCACCGTGTCGGGGTGAATGATCCCGGCACCGCCCGTGCGGATCGCTTCGATGAACCGCAGATAGTCCCTGGCAGTACCGACCATGCCGACGCCGCCCGAGGGGAAGGCGCTACTGTCGAAGGCGCGGACGGGCGAATAGACAATCGCGCTGGGTCCGAACCCGAGTGAAAAGGGATCGGTCATGCGCCTGGGCTGAGGCGCCGCATCGCCATAAGGCGTGGCCAGAACGGTGTCGGGGGCGGCGACGAATGTGAGGCTGGAAAGGCCTAGAGGGGCGGTCACGAGGGTGCGTACCGCCTCGGGTAATGTCAGGCCGGTCACCCGCTCGATGACCGCGCCGAGCACATCGATGGCCACCGAGTAGTGCCAACCGGTACCCGGCTCGAAAAGCAGCGGTGCGGAGGCGATGCGTCGCAGATTCTCATCCAGGGTCAGGCCGGACGCATCCAACCCGTCGGAGACGCCGAGCCGATGGTAAGCGCCGTCCGGCGCCTCAAGAAAACCGTAGGACAGGCCCGCCGTATGGGTCAGCAGATGGCGCACGGTGATGACCGGCTCGCGGCCGTCCGCGAGCTTCGGACGAAAGTCCGGGAGCCAGCGGGTCAGCGGATCTTCCAGACCGAGTTGGCCCCGGTCGATCAGCGCCAGCGCCGTTACGCCCACGATGGGTTTGGTCATCGAGGCCAAACGACAGACTTCGTCTTCGTTCATGGGACGTCGGCTTTCCCGATCGGCGAAACCCGCTGCACGCTGGTAGACGACGTCGCCGTTTTTCGCGGCAATAACGGTCGCGCCGACAATCTGGCCGCTGTTCACTGCGTTGAAGATCACCTCGTCCAGCGCCTTGATCCGATTCCATGTCGGGGCTGCCGCCAAGGCATTGGAGAGGGGACCGGCGAGCGTTATGCCCAGCCCGCCCACCGAAGCGGTGACGAGCAGTTGGCGCCGGGAAAATTCTTTGGTGTCTGCCGCGTTTTGAAGCGTTGTGGACTCCATTACTGATTCCTGTCTCAAGCATGGTGACGACTTGGGCCACACTCTATATCTTCACTCCGAGGGTGATAATCCAGCGATCTGGTGATTCAGTTTTTAATGAGAGCGAGAAATAAAAATGCTTGATCGCATTACCGGAATGCAGATTTTTTCGCAAGCCGCCCATCTGGGCAGCCTCTCGGCCAGCGCTCGGCAGATGGGGGTGTCGCCGGCGATGGCGACAAAACATGTGGATGCACTGGAGGTGCGGTTGGGTGTGCGCCTGTTTCATCGAAGCACGCGCAAGCTCACGCTGACGGAAGCGGGGCAGCAGTATCTGGACGCGTGCAGCCGGATACTGCCGGACCTGGAGGATGTGGAAGCCATGATCGCCTCACAGCGTGTGGAGGCGAGCGGGTTGCTTCGGCTCAATACACCGCTGTCTTTCGGTGTGCGCTTCGTCGCGCCGTTGCTGCCTGCGTTCAATCGCAAGCACCCGGGGGTCACCGTTGATCTGGGGTTAAATGATCGCGTCGTGGATCTGATGGAGGAGGGATGGGACCTGACTATTCGGGTGGGGCCGTTGAAAGACAGCCGTCTGGTATCGCGCAAACTGGCTGACAGCGCGATGGTCGTGTGTGCCGCGCCCGACTACTGGAATCGGCATGGACGTCCCGAACGCTGGGCTGATTTGCACACGCATAATTGCCTGAGTTTTTCCTTGTCGAGCCTGTCGCGTCCTGACGAGTGGCGATTTGGCAAAGACGCCGACAAGCGTGTGGCGGTAAAAGGCAGCTTGCGCACCAACAACGGCGATGCGCTGGTAGCGGCGGCCGCCGCAGGTCTGGGCGTGCTCTACGAGCCGGAGTTCATCGTCGCCGATGCCATTCGCCAGGGGGCGCTTGAACGGGTCACGCTTGACGCCCTGTCCGCCGATCTGGGGGGCATTCACCTGGTGCGTTCGTCCGATCGCATGCCGCCGGCGAAGGTTCGAGTGATGATCGATTTCCTGGTTGGGGCCTTCAATCCTGTTGCGCCGTGGTCACTGCCTTGATGTGAGTGACCCGTTGCGACCGGTAAGCCGCAACGGGAAGCGAGATCAGTCAGGTTTGATGTTGCTCATGCCCAGTCCAGAGGCCGGGAACCCTTGGTCCGACTGCGACTTGCGCTTGCTCAGCAGGGTTTCCTTCAAGAACAGGCTCACCACCAGGCCGATTCCCAGACTGCCCAGCGCCAGCAACAGGGTTTTCTCGATGCCGTAGTGCTGGGCGATGAAGCCTGCCAGTGCGGGAGCCACAGCACCACCGAACAACTCCGCCGCGCCCACCACCAGCCCGGTCGCGGTGGCGATCTGCGAAGGCGTCACCGACTCGCTGGTCAACGGTCCGTTGATCACGCAAATCATGCTGAAGTTAAAGAAGGTCGTCATAAACAACAGGCCGAACAACTTCAGCGGTTCTGCACCGGTGTTGGTCAGCAGCCAGAGGAACAGCGCTGTGGCCACGAATGAAATCAGCAGCACCGGTTTGCGTCCGAAGCGATCCGACAGCGAGGGCATGATCATGTCCCCGGTGAACCCGCCGAAGCCGATGGCCGACATGACGAAGCCCATTTGTGGAATGCTCAGGTGCAGGTAATCGGTCAGGTAGTTGGCCGTCATCACGCTGACCACGAACAGGCAGGTCAGCGCGCAACACATGCAGATGATGTTCAGCGGCATGTTGCGATGACGCAGAACGGTCAGCCAACTGTGTTTCTCGACAGGGTCGGCCGTGGTGGTGGTCGCTTTGGTGGTCTGCGGCCGGGTTTCCTTAA
This sequence comes from Pseudomonas sp. GL_091, assembly GCF_057837725.1. Classification (NCBI taxonomy): domain Bacteria; kingdom Pseudomonadati; phylum Pseudomonadota; class Gammaproteobacteria; order Pseudomonadales; family Pseudomonadaceae; genus Pseudomonas; species Pseudomonas sp. GL_091. The sequence goes on from NZ_CM174451.1 coordinate 3,173,340, forward strand.
GGTTGCGGTAGATCAACCAGGCCAGCACGAACCCCGGCAGCGCCACGATCGCAAACACCCAACGCCACGACGGCACCACGGCGAGCAATTGTGTTGCAATGATCGGCGCCAGCCCGAGCCCAAGCAGGGGGAAGAACCCCAGTTGGATGCCCATGTTTCGACCGCGCCGCAGCGGATGAGAAACTTCGGCGTTGGTGGCGATCGAGGTGGTGGTGAACGCACCCTCGGCAACCCCCATTACGGCCCGGATCATCAGCAGCGAGGCGATACCCGAGGCCAGCCCCGAGACGCCGGCCAACAGTGAAAAGATGATCAGCGAAGGGATCAGCACTTTGCGTCTGCCGAACGTGTCCGAGATACGACCGATCAGGATGGACGACAGCGCCCAGGCCAGCGCCAGTACTGCTGAAATGTTGCCCAGGTCCTGATAGTCCAGCGCCAGGTCTTTCATGATCGCCGGGAACAGCGGCAGGATGATAAAGCGGTCCAGGCCGACCAGGCCAAAACCGAATGCCAGGAGCAGGACGGCTTTCCATTCGTAACGCGAATCCCATGCAGGTTTGTTGTTGTTCATGGTTCGGGTTTCCAGATTAAGGGATGAGACGAGCCCATGGCCCAGGCATTCCGGGGCCAGGTGCGGCTTAGAAACAGCGGTTTAGAAGTAGATCAACGCGTCCATGCTGGCGGTCAGCTGATTGCGGTCGCGGCCGTTTCCAAAGGGGTGATCCTCACTGTTGCCATCGAACCAGTCGTAACGAAGTTCCGGGCGCAGCGAGAGGTAGCGGTTGAAGTCATAGCGAAAGCCGGCGGTGACGGCATTGAAGTCGCCGTGAGCGGCGCTGACCGGGAACAGGACGAAACCATCCGGGTCACTGAAGTGCTCTCCACGCACTGAGAAGGCCAGGTCTTTGCGATAGCGATAGGTCACCACGGCGTTCGCTCCCCACCACTTGGCGCCGTCAAAACCCGGACCGTTGACGATGTCGACAGTGCTCTGTTTGCCGTCGCCCGCCTGATGGCCGTAGACCACTTCCGCGCCCATCGACCAATGCTCATCGAACGCATGCCAGCCGTTCACCGAGTGCTGTTGCTTGAGTTGGCCGTCCGGTGAAATCAGCCGTTGGATCGGTGCCTGCACATCGTCGGTGCTGGAGTTCTCCTCATTACCGACGACGAACTCATAATCGACCCAGGTTTTCATGTCTGGCGTGCGCCAGCGCACGGCGCCAGTCAGCGATTTGCTGTCGTTGTTGTCACGCAGGTTGTTCCAGCCTTGCACCACGCCCCACTCGACACCCAGCACGCCGCTGGCGTTGCTCATCAGGCGAGTGCCCATCAACACACCGGAGAACGTTCCCGGCTCCGAGACCAGGGCGTAAGTCTTGGTGGCGAAGGCGTTGCGCGCCTCGCGAATGTCCGGCGGGATTTCATAGCCGATCCCCGGGCCAAAGATCCCGGCCATGACGGTCAGGCCAGTGCCGATCGGCAGGTAGGCGGTGGCGGCCAGGTTGGGTACGGCCAGGAACCGTTGTTTGTCGCGCTGGGCCTTGGCCGGGTCATCGTCGCCCGGGGAGTTCACACCCCAATGCATGTCCCAGCCGAAGGTGCGGGCGAACTGGGCATTGCGCCCGTAGTTACCCTCGAATGTGAAGCCGAACGAAAAGTTCTCGGGTGTCGGGCCGGGTAGCGGTGTGACCCGAGGAATCACGTTCGACGCCAGCGGTTTGTCGATGAACAGCCGTAGTGAGCCGAACTCCAGGCCTTCATCGCCGGCACCGATTAGTGGGAAGTTAGTCATGCCACCCTCGCGTTCATCCGCCGTGGAGCGGTTGTTCCGGGAGAAGGTGGTTTCTGAAAGGCCCGAGACGATGATCCCGGTTTCTTTCTCCAGGCTGTCACCAAAAATCGAGGTAAACAGGGCGCCTTCGCCCCGATCTTCGGACGGTGCAGCATGGACGTTTAGCGTTACGCAGGCGGCCAGAACCGCACCAAGCTGAGTGATCTTGATGGTATGCATTGCCTTTTCTCTTGTTTTTGTAGGTAGGCGAATTCACTGCCCGCCCGGTTCAGGCGATGACCTGAAGACAGGAGGGCAGCCTGTTGCTTGCGTCGGGTTTAACCCATACGCAGGATCGGTTTGACAGTCAGGCCGCTCTGCGCGTCGGCAACGGCCTGGTTGATGTCATCGAAGTCGTAGAAACGCACCAGTTTGTCGAAGGGGAATCGGCCCTGGCGATACAACTCCAGCAAGCGCGGAATGAAGACCGAGGGAATGCTTTCGCCCTCGATCACCCCACGAATCGTCCGGCCCTGGGTCATCACGTCATTGACGTCGAAACTGGCTTCGGTGCCGGCTGGCGGAGCTCCGACAATGGCGCAGGTTCCGCGGGTGCGCAGCGCATCGATGGCCTGACGCAGCACCGCCGGGCGACCGCTGGTTTCCAGGGTGCTGTGAGCGCCGCCACCGGTGATGCGCCGGACCTCCTGCACCGGATCGACTTCCTTGCTGTTGATCACGTGGGTGGCCCCCAGCGACTTGGCCAGTTCCAGGCGCCCGGGGGTGATGTCCACCGCAATCAGCGTGGTCGCCCCGGCAATGCGCGCCGCCATCAGCGCGCTCAAGCCAACGGCACCGGCACCGAATACCGCAAATGACGTCCCGGCCTTCGGTTGCAAGACATTCAGCACTGCCCCGGCTCCGGTTTGCACACCGCAACCCAATGGGCCGAGCATCTCCAGCGGCAAGTCCTTGTCGACCTTGACGATGTTGCGGCGGTTGGCAATCGAGTAAGTGGCAAACGATGACTGACCAAAGAAGTGATCGTGGATCGCATGCCCGTGGCTATCCTGGGTCGAACCGCTGCTGTCAAGGCGACTGCCCCCAAAATTCAACGCGAATGTGTGCGTGCAATACGTCGCCTCGCCGGTGCTGCAAGGTTCGCAGTGGCCGCAGGAGAGGTAGGTCATCACCACGTGGTCGCCGATGCTGAAGTCCTTCATATCGGCACCAATCGCCTCGATCACCCCCGAGCCTTCGTGGCCGAGAACCATCGGCAACGGGCAAGGGAAGTATTGGTCGCGCACGATCAGGTCGGTATGGCACACCCCGCAGGCCACCACCCGGACCAGCACCTCATCGGCGCGTGGCGCTTGCAGTTGAATCTCTTCCATCAGGAAGCGACCGCCTTTTTCCCGGATCACCGCTGCTTTGGCGCGGCGCAGGTTTGACTGTGGCTGTTGCATGAGCAATCACTCCTCGGGTCAGAATGGATAAGGACGTGGCGCGTGCTGCACGCTGATCCAGTGGTCGGTGGTGAAGGCTTCGATGATCCAGTCACCGTTGAAACGTCCCAATCCGCTGTTTTTCACTCCGCCGAACATACTGTTGGGGCTGTCGTTGGCCGGAATGTCATTGATGTGCGCCATCCCTGCCTGAAGCTGCTGGGCAAAGCGCAGGCCACGGCCTTCGTCGCGGGTGAATACCGCGCTGCTCAAGCCATACTCGGTGTCGTTGGCCATGTTCAAGGCGTGGATTTCGTTGTCGGCGCGGATGATCTGCGCAATCGGGCTGAACAGCTCGGCCTGGGCCAGCGCCGAGTCATTGCTGACCGGACCGAACACATGCGGCGGCAACACCAGCCCCTGTGGCTCGCCGCCGAGCAGTTGCGGCAGGCCGTCGGCGCGGGCCTGGGCGATGTGCGCCAACGCACCGTCCATCTGACGTCGATTGATCAGCGGGCCGATCACGGTGTCGGCGGCGTCCGGGTCGCCAAACTTCAAACGCGACACCCGTTCGACGAACCGCTCGACAAAGTCGCTGTAGAGCGACCGATCAACAATGATCCGGTTGGTGCTCATGCAGATCTGACCCTGGTGAAGGAAGCGCCCGACCACCGCGGCATGCACCGCATGCTCCAGATCGGCGTCATCAAGGACCACCAGCGGCGCGTTGCCGCCCAGTTCCAGCGCGACATGCTTGAGGGTGCTGGCGGCGGCGATCTGCGCATTGATATGGCGACCGACGTTGTTCGAGCCGGTAAAGGAGATAAAGCGCAACGCGGGATGTTGAACGAACGCATCGCCAATCTCACTGTTCTGGCCGACCACGACATTCAACAGTCCGGCCGGCAGCCCGGCTTCTTCGTAGATCCGCGCCAGCAGCAGACCGCCGGTGATCGGGGTTTCCTGCGATGGCTTTACCACCACGGCGTTGCCGAGGGCCAGCGCCGGGGCGATGGAGCGGTGTGACAGGTGCATTGGCCAGTTCCAAGGGCTGATCACTCCGATCACCCCGAGCGGTTTGCGATAGACGCGGCTTTCCTTGTCGGCGATATCGATCGGCGGGATCCGCCCCACAACCCGGTTGGGGAAGGTTGACGCTTCCAGCATGCCGTCGCGCACGGCGGCCCATTCCATGTTGGCTTTGGTGCGGGTGCTGCCGCTTTCTCGGATCAGCCAGCTGACGATTTCCTCGCGGCGGGTCTGCATGATCTGCACCGCCCGGTGGAATACCGCACTGCGTTCGGCGGGCAGCGCCTGTGCCCAGCGTACCTGTGCGGTTTGAGCGGCCTGGCAGGCGTGCTCAAGGTCGGTGAGGTCGGCCAGTTGCAGTTCGGCGATCACGTCGCCGTTGTACGGGTTGGTGTCCAGCAACGGGCGACCGCTGCCGCCGCTGCGTTGCTCCCCGTCGATGTATTGGCCGGCAAAACCGGTGTAATGACTGGTGATCATGATCTTCGCTCTCTATAGGGGGCGAGCGCCAGGCGCTCATGGGCGTTCTCAGCCTCGGCGCAAACGCGGGAACAGGCGCAGCGCATTGCCTCGGGCAATCGCTTCGTGCTCGCTGGTGCTCAAGCCTTCGAGGGCGCGGAAGTTGTTCACGTTGGCTGCAACATTGGCGGCCGGCTGGAACGGAAAGTCTGTGCCGAACAGGATTTGCGACAGCGGCGCCAGCGTGCGTAATCCGTCGAAGGTCGGCTGGTTGGCCGACATCGCCACGTCGTAGTACAGCCGTTGCAGTTCCTCGATCACTTCGGTCCCCGGCTTGGGGGCCGGCTTCATCGCCGGCATGCCGGACAACAGCGCGATGCGTCGGGCAATCGAGGGCAACACACCGCCAGCGTGGGGCAGGATCAGGTTCAGGTCCGGGCAGCGCTTGAAGGTGTTGGAAAACACCAGGTCGATTACTGTCCGTGCGGTGTCCACCGGGAATTCGAACAACGGAGCAGGACGACCCAGGCCGACCGCGTCGAAGCATTGCGGTGAGGTCGGGTGCAGAAACACCGTGGCCTGACGACGGTTCAGCTCATCGAAAATCGGTGCCAGGTCTTCACTGCCCAGGTACTTGCCGTCGGCGTTGGTTTCGATCACCACACCGTCGAATTTCAATTCATCGAAGGCGTAGGCGATTTCCGCCAGCGATTCTTGAACGTGGGGCAGCGGCAATGTGGCGAAACCGCCGAAACGGCCGGGGTGTTGCTGAATCACTGCGGCGGTGTCTTCGTTGATCGCACGGGCCAGGGCCACGCGTTCATGTTTTTCCTTGAGAAAGCCTACGCTGGGCGACGACACGGACAGGATCATCGTGTCGATATTGCCGGCGTCCATCACCGCGAGGGCTTTCTCCGGTGACCATTCCGGCACCGGATAACCGCCGTCCAGGGTCAGCAAGCCGGCCTTGGTCAGCGCGGCCTTATAGGTCGGTGACAGGCAATGGGCATGAACATCGATCAGGCCGCAGTGACAGCGCGATGTCGAATCGGTTGGCAGGGACATGGGTAATCCTCGACTCAATACAATTGCAATTCGATCGGCAACCAGCGGTAGCTGCCATCGCGTTTGACCAGATGGCCATGCCCGGGGAAGGGGAAGTGATAGGACAAAACGGCGTAGCGTTTGCGTGCTACTTCTTCGAGGACTTGCATCCGGGTTTGGGCTGCCGCCGCGTTGTCATAGTCGAACAAGAAGCCCCATTGTGGCCGCTGCAACAGCAGGATCTGGTGGTGACACAGATCGCCCCAGAGTACGAGCGTCTGTGCCTGGCTTTTGATTTTGTACACGGTGTGGCCCGGGCTGTGGCCGGGGGTGCTGACGGCGGTGATGCCTGGCAGCAGCTCGAAACCGTCACCGATCAGGATGATGCGTTCCAGCTCCACATACGGTGTGAGGTTCTTGTGCGCACCCAGGAAGTGGTCGCGCATGTGCGGGTTCATCGCTTCGCCCTTGGGCGTCGAAAGGATGCTCAGGTCGGTCCAGTAATCCAACTCCCGTGGGTCGATGGCGATCCGCGCATTGGGGTAGAGCAACTGACCGTCATCGTCCACCAGGCCCCAGCAGTGGTCGGGGTGGGCGTGGGTCAGCGCGACGATGTCGATGTCCGTCGGGTCGATACCCGCGGCACGAAGGTTAGTGATGGCCTGGCCGGTTTGCGCGCCGAAGGTCTTGATGCCGAACTCGGCGTTGACCCCGGAGCCGGTATCGAACAGCACCAGTTGGCTGCCGGTGTTGACGATCAGGATGTTCTGGTTGAGTGACATCCGGTCTTTGGGCAGAAAGTTGTCTTCCAGTAACTGGTCGATTTCCTTCGGATCAGCCCCGATGAAGGTCGGATGCGGGGCGCCCATGTGCAAGGGGCCGTCGGTAATTACCGTGCATTCGAATTCGCCATGCATGAAACGGGTCCAGCCACCTTGCAGTTGCTGAGTGAATGAAGCGCTCATAGGTCACCTGTCTGTTGTTTTTGTCGAGTTGATTGAGAGGGGGCGCTGCTTAGGTTCTGATCCAGGCCTTGCCCCAGGAGTTGAGTGAGTATTCGCAGTGCGGCCAGACACCGGCTTCGCGCTCCGGACCGGTCACTTCCAGTTCGCTGGAGATCTCCAGACGGTTGCGGTCGGCATCCACCACCATGAAGAACAAATTGTTGCCGGGACCATGGCGGCCGGGGCCGAAGAAGATCGTGATGCGCTCTGCGGCGAAGCGATCACCCCAGTCGCGAATGTCGTTCCACTCGTTGGTCTCGTAGCAGTGGTGATCCAGTTCGTTCCTGGATCCGCGGAAGAACGCCAGCGAATGGTGTTCGTTATCCGAGCGCATGAAACGGGTCATGAGTGCGCCGTTGGCCTCATCGACGACATCGTCAGACACGGTGAAACCGACCTTGTTGATGTAGAAGTCCAGCACCGCTTCCAGCTCGGTGGTCTGGAACACTACGTGCTGCAAACGGCCGGGCATGCCGGGGTGGCTGGCGTCGGGAATGTCCCGGCCAACGCCGAACAGCAATTGCCGGCCCTGGGGGTCGCGGATGCTGAAGGCGTTGTCTTCCAGCAACGGCGAACGGACGTCCTCGGTCTGGCAATCGCGAGCCTGCAGGTTGATGCGCAAACGGCTGAGGCTGGCCTGGTCGGCGACACCATAGGCGGCGGCGAGAAAGCCGTTGCTGTCGGCCGGGCTGATCAAGACCGCGCGCTGCGGCCCGGTCAACACCCAGGTGCCATCGGCTTGTCGGTAGCCCTGCAAATCGAGCATGCGTGAGTAGAAATCGACCTGGCGCTGCGGCTCTTTGCTGGAGAGGTGCAGGTATAACAGGCGCGCGGGGGTTTGAGTCTGCAACGTATGCATGACGGTCTCCTTGGCGGTGATTACGGAGTCAGGGTGTCGACGAGGGTGCCGCGCGGGTCAATCGCGGCACTGGCCGGGATCTGATGAATACCCAGCAGGATGGCAAAACCATTGGCGATGATTTGCTCCTCGGCGAGGGGGAAAATCGCCGCGACATAGCGGTCCGGGCGCAGCAGCAACAGTTGTCCCGAAGGCTCGCCGAGCAAGGTCGCGAGGGCGCCGTCGCGGTCGACCCAGACGTGCTCGGTGCGGGTCGAATCAACCAGGCTGCCCTTGGGCAGAACCAGGATTCGCCGTGCTTCAAGGCGTTCCCACAACGGGTGTTTCAGGGCACTCAATCGACTGTCGGCGAGGGGCGCGTATTGCAGCAGGGCGAAACCGGTGCCGAGGACTTTATCCAGCAGCACCGAATTGCCCGCCGCGTCCTCGACCGTCGGTTGCGGGAACATCTGCCCGCAGCTCAACTGGCCGGCGCTGCCGTTGCCGATCACCAGGCCCTGAGTGAAGCGCGGCTTGGGCTTGAAGCGCATTTGCAAGAAGTAATCGCGCAGCGGTGGCAGCAGGCCGATCACTCGGAAGGCCGCGCTGATCAGGTTCGCCCGCCAGACACTGGAAGGTGCCATGACCACACCCAGGCCCAGGGCCAGTTTGATCAACGCCCAGGCATGATCACGGCGTTCGGTTTCATAGCTGTCCAGCGCATCGCTGCTCAGGTGTCCCTTGAACACACCGGCCAGTTTCCAGCCCAGGTTGTGGGCATCACGCACACCGCTATTCATGCCTTGCCCAGCGTAGGGCGGGGTCAGGTGCGCGGCGTCACCGGCCAGGAAGATCCGGCCTTCGCGCCAACGCTCGGCCACCCGGGCGTGGAAGGTGTAGACGGTCTTGCGCACGATGGAGATCGGTTTGTCACCACGAAAGGGTTTGACCAGGTCTTTGATCCGCTCTTCGTCGAGCATCTCTTCGTCGCTTTCATCGGCCTTGAGCATGAACTCGTAGCGCCGGGTGCGATGGGGCCCTGGAACATCCACAGTCGGACGGCGCGCGTCGCAATACATCCGGCATTGCCAGAACGGATCGTCGTCCTGGTCGGTGTCCACCACCAGCCAGCGCGACTGGAAGCTCGAACCGACCATGTTGATACCCAGCTGTTTACGCACCGGGCTGCGGCCGCCGTCGCAGGCCACCAGATACCGCGCCTTGACGGTCAGAGTTTCTCCATTGGCATCGCGCACGCTGGCGGTAACGCCCGTCGCGTCCTGCTCGACATCCAGCAATTCATGGCCGAAGCCCACGCGCAGGTTGTCGAAGCGATGCATGCCTTCATGCAAGGTGGCTTCGAACAGTGGCTGGCGAAATGCGTTGCGTTTGGGGAAGCCATACAGGGTCGAGGTCGGCTCGACCTTGCCGAAGCAACGGCCGCCCGGACGAGTGTAGTAATGCACGCCGTAGCCGGGCACGACATCTTTGAGCACGGCTTGATCCATGCCCACGGCCTGCATGGTGCGCAAGGACTCATCGTCGATCGACACCGCCCGTGGTTCGCCCACAGTGCTCTGTTTGCGATCGATGATGAACGTCTCCACACCGGCTTCGCCCAGGTAGTTGGCCAGCGTCAGGCCGGTGGGGCCGGCGCCGCTGATGAGCACGCCGGTGTTGATAATCTTGGAAGTGGTCATTTTCGATACCGATGCTGTTTAGTCCAACGGCCGGGGACGTCCGGAAAAGGCCTGCATGAGTTGCGAGAGCTTCTGCGCCAGTTCCACGACTTGCTGTCCGTACTCGTCATCGCGCGCGGGGTCGCATTCACGGTCCGGGCGTACACAACTGATGCTGCCAATGGCCTTGCCGTCGCTGTCGAGAATCGGTGCCGCGACCCCGCAAATGCCGCTGTCCACTTCGGCCCGCGATACGACATAGCCTTTCTTGCGCAGGCGCTGCATCGAGCGGCGAAACTCTTCCCAGTTCTGCCCCAGATTGCTCAACCGGACCTCTTCGTGTTTCTCCAGGTACAGACGGTTGTGCTGGCGCGAACCGAGGTTGGCGAGAATGGCCTTGGAAGTCGCGCCGAGGAACAGCGGGCGGGGCGAGCCTCGGGTGTAGCTGACTTCACTGGCGAGACTGCCGCTCTGGTGCACGCAGACCACTTGGTCCTTGAACAGCCGGCAGGTTAACCAGACTTGTTCTTCACTCCATTGCGGGAACTCGCGCTCCAGCTGATTGGCGGCGCGCACCAGCGGATCGCTGACCCGCAGTTGCCGATCCCAGGTGATGATCCGTGCACCGAGTGCATAGCGGCCGGCTTCAACCTGGAACAGCAAGTCCACGTCGGCCAGTTCACGCACATAGCGGTAGATCGTCGAGCGGGTGAAGCCCATGGCAGCGCCCAGGTCGTCGACGGTCCACACCGGTTGGTGCTCGGTGAACAGGTCCAGCACTTTGAGCATGCGCTCCAGGCTAGAACCCTTGGTATCGGCGGCGCTTTCTGTTGCCTCGGCCAGCGCTTGGGCCGCAGCGGGTTTGTTGGCGTCAGTCATGGTTCAAATCTCGTCCGTGATGGTGTTGCGAAGAATGCCGAGGCCGGAAATTTCCACTTCGACCACGTCGCCCGGTTTCATCCACACCGGCGGTTCGCGGAACGCGCCGACGCCGCCGGTGGTGCCGCTGACGATCACGTCGCCGGGTGCCAGTTCAGTGAAGGTGGTGCAGTACTCGATGAGTTTGCACACGTCGAAAATCATGTCGCTGGTGTTGGTGTGCTGCATGATTTCGCCGTTGAGCCGGGTGGTCAGTTCCAGCGCCTGCGGATCGGGGATTTCATCGGCGGTCACCAGCCATGGACCGAAACCACCGGTTTGCGGGAAGTTTTTGCCGGGCACGAACTGAATCGTATGTTTCTGCCAGTCACGCACGCTGCCATCGTTGTAGCAGGCGTAACCGGCCACATAGTCGAGGGCGTTTTCGGCTTTGACATAGCGCGCTTTCTTGCCGATGACGATCGCCAGCTCACCTTCGAAGTCCAGCTTGTGCGAAGCCTTTGGGCGCAGGATGGATTGCAGGTGCGCGGTCTGGCTGTCGGCGAAGCGGGTGAAGATCATCGGGTAGGTCGGCATGTCCCGGCCGGTTTCGCGGACGTGGGTGGCGTAGTTGATGCCGATGCACAGCACTTTGTCTGGGTTGGGGATCACCGGCATGAAGGTGACGTCGTTCAGGGCCACCCGTGGCAGTGCGGCAAGGCTGGCCGGGGTCAGGCTGTTCAGCAGACCGTGGGTGATCGCGGCTTTCAAGTCGTAGCCCAGGTCGGCCTTGAGCGGTTGCAAGTCAATGACCTGGTCGCCTTCGACAATGCCGTAGCTCGGGATTCCCTGATTGAAGAAACTGGCAATTTTCATGGTGTGTCTCCTGAAAGGATTAATAAGTCGGGGTAGGGTGAGAAGCGTTGTAGCGGCGCTGGCTGAAATGAATCGCCAGCAGCGCGCACAAGGCAATCAGGCTGGGAATCAGTGCCGCCATGAAAACCTGCTGGACATGCCAGCCAAGGCCGACCATCAGGCCGCCGAGCAACGGGCCGAGGATCGATCCGATCCGGCCGACACCCAGCGCCCAGCCGATACCGGTGGAGCGAATTTCTTGTGGATAGAGTTCGGCGGCCAAGGCGTTCAGCCCGGCCTGAGCGCCCTGAACCAGCACGCCCATCAAAAACAGAATGGTCAGGAAACTGGCGGCCTGGAGCGGCAACATCACCAGCAGCAGAACCAGCACCTGATAGGCCAGAAACTGCGCAATCAGCACACGATGGGCGCCGAGTGCATCCATCAACTTGCCTTGCACCAGGGAGCCGATGACACCCCCCAGGCTGAACAGCACGATGGCCTGGATGCCGGTGTGGGCGGGAAGTTGGGCGCTGCTCAATACCGTCGGCACCCAGCTCATGATCGAGTACAAAATCAGCAGGTTCATGGCATAGGGCAGCCACAGCAGCAGGGTACGACGCCACATGCCTTGCTCGAACAGGCGGCGTGGCGAAACACGCGGCGCAGTCGTCAATGGGCGATTAAACAGCGCATCGGGAAGGGTTTTCAGATTCGGTGCCAACCGTGAAACGATTCTGAGCACGTGATCGCGGTTGGCCGGTGTACGCGACAGGAACTCCACCGACTCCGGCAGACTGCGCCACAACAGGTCGGCGATGATCAGTGGCAGCAGTGCACCGCAGATAAATACTGCCCGCCAACCCAGGGCCGGCAACAGTTGTTCGGCAATCAAGCCAGCCGCCATAGCCCCCAGTGGCATGCCGCAAAACACCAGCGTGACCGCACTGCGAGCATGACGTTTTGGGGTGTATTCGCAGACCAGGGCAATCAGATTAGGGATGGCGCCGCCCAAGCCCAGGCCAGTGAGAAATCGCGCTAGCAACAATTGTTCGTAGTTCTGGGTCACGGCGGTGAACAGCGAGAACACACTGAAGGTCACGACGCAACCCAGCAGGACTTTTTTGCGGCCGATGTGATCAGCCAAGGGCGCCAGGCTCAACGCACCCACCATCAGTCCCAGCAGGGTACTGGCGAACACCGGGCCGAAACTGGCCGGTTGCAAGCCCAACGATTCAGCCATCGGGCCGACCAGAAAGCCCATGACTTGCGTATCGAAGCCGTCGATGGCGGCAAGGATCACGCACAGGCCGATCAATTCAAGCTGCAGACGCCCCATGGGACGTGGGTCGATCACGTCACTCAGGACGTTTTCTGTTTCAGGCACGGTTTGCATGGCATGGACTCTTCTTTTTGTTTTAGCGGCCCGTTTTTCGGCAGGTGGGCCATGGAGTCAATCTAGCGCCGATCAAAAATTCTGTAAATAGAGATTTAACAATTATTTCGTATTGTGGGATTTTGAGAAAATATTGCTGTAGGGGGGAATTGTGGCTGCTGGAGGGATGAAAAGTCGTCGAGGGGCGAGCGGGCATGCGCAGGGAGAGTGGCGGGGAAAGGGGCAGGTACAGGTTCCGAAAACCGGTGTTGGTCAAACGAGTGCAGGGTGGTATTCGCCAATGCGATTCAAGGCGCATTGGCGAATACGATGGATCGACTACGTGATACTCGGCATCAATTTCCAGGCGCTGCACAGGCCGCAGCCACCGTGGGTGTTTTCGACGACCGTGATTCTTGCGACAAAATGAACAGCAGACCGAGCACCGGGATGATCGCTGCAGCGAACGGGATGGCGGCGGCGCCCAGGTGGCTGTCGATCACGGCGCCACCGATGAAACCGCCCAGGGCATTGGCGATGTTGAAGGCCGAAATGTTCGCCGTCGCCGCCAGTTCAGGCGCCTTTGAACCGTACTTCATCACTCGCATTTGCATCGGCGGCAGGTTGGCAAACGTCGTCACGCCGTAGATGAAGGCCGCGATCAGGAACAACCATTTGTAAGGGGCCAGGAAGCCGACCAGCACCAGCGCGGCGATCATTGCGATCGGCCAGACGATCAGCGAGCGGTGAAGGTTGGCGTCAGCGGTGCGGCCGCCGATGCTGTTGCCGACGACCAGGCCGGCACCGACCACCACCAGCACCCACGTGATTGCACTGCGGTCAAATCCGGCGATCTGTTCGGCAACCGGCGCGATGTACCCGTACAGCGTCATGAAGCCGACCCAGCCGAGCATGGTGAAGGCCAGGCTGGCCAGAAGGTTGCGGTCACGAATAACCGAGAGCTGGGTCAGTACCGAGGCCGGTTTGTCTTCGGGGCTGCGTTGGATCGTGACAGCGATCATCAGCATCGCGACGACCCCCATGACTGCGACGACGAGAAACGTGCTGTGCCAGTCGAAGGCATTGCCGATCCAGGCACCCGCTGGTACGCCCAGCACGTTGGCGAGGGTCAGGCCGCCGAACATCTGGCCAACCGCTCTGCCGGCCATATTGTCGGCCACCATGCGTGTCGCGACGACCGCGCCGATCCCGTAGAAGGGGCCTTGGGTCAGGCCCGCCACCACGCGGCTGATAATCAGCGTCGTGTAGTCGGTGCTGAAGGCGGCAATCAGGTTACCGGCGACAAACAGCCCCATGAGCACGATCAGCACATTGCGCTTTTCGAAGCGTGCCAGCCACAACGTCAGGAGGGGGCCGCCGATCACAATGGCGAGGGCATAGGCGGTGATCAGGTTGCCTGCTTGTCCGGTGCTGATTTTCAGGCTGTCGGCCACCTGGGGCAGGATGCCCGCGATGAGAAATTCGGCGGTGCCGATCGCGAAGGCGGAAAGGGTCAGGATCCAGATCTGAATCGGCATTCTTGAAGTCAGTGACATGAAAGCTCTCCTTTCGTAAAAGTCAGTTGATCAGCGCACCGCCATCGATATCGATGACGGCGCCAGTGATAAAGGGATTGTCGATAACGCTCAGGTAGCCCATGGCAAGGTCTTGCGCACGACCGAACCGGCCCGCCGGCAAACTGGCGGCGGCGCGTTCGAGCATGGCGTGGCGAGCCTCGCTGTTCATCGCCTGGTAAGCCTCGGTATCCGTCAGGCCAGGGCTGATGACGTTGACGCGAATGGGGCTGAGCTCCCGCGCTAGGATCTTGGCCACGGCTTCAAGCGCCGCGTTCACGGCGGTCTTGACGAAGGTGCCGGGTACGGTTCTGCGAGCCAGAAAGCCTGAGGTCAGCGTCAGCGTGCCGCCAGGGCGGATATGTTTGGCGGCCGCCTTGGCGACGGCGAGCGAGCCCCAGAACTTGACGTCGAAAGCGGCTTTGGCCTCACTCATGTTGACGTCCGTCACTTTGCCGCCGGGGGCCTGTGAACCGGCCGTGAAGACGACGTGATCGACCGGGCCGAGGGCGGCGAAGTAATGCTCCACGGATTGTTCGTCGCTGATGTCCAGCCCGGTGCGGCGACTGGCGCTATTGACCTGGCCAGGTCGCGCGGCCAGTGCGGTGACCACTGCCTGGCCGATCCCGCTGTTACCGCCGATGACGACAGAGACGGTGTTTTCAGTGAAAGTCATGGTGAGTCTCCTGTGGAACGGGTTCGGAAAAGACGGCTTCGAGAAGAGGCCCGCCAGGGGCGCGGAAGAACAGGCGACGTTCCTGCAATTCTTCCAGGTCCATCGTTGAGTAACGAATGCCCAGACGCTCAAGCTTCTGCCGGAATGCGCCGTACCCTTCGATGCGAAAACCCACGTGGTCAATCGCTTCGGCGGCGTGGTCGATGCCATAGCCTTGGGTGCCGATGATGTGAACCAGTGGCTGGCCATCGGTGTACAGCCAGTGCCCGGGAATTCGTTTGATGGCTTGCGGGCGTTCGCCGTCCTGCAAATCGAATACGGTACGAAAGAAATCGCGGGTGCCAGCGATGTCGCGGGTCCTGATGGTGACGTGATCAAGGTGCATGGCTATCTCCTGCCGGTTGTTGTGGCGAAGATAGACATTGCGAAGTAATTTGATAATTGCTTAGGATTCGAAATTATATTTCGGAGATTCCGAAAGATGACCCTGGATAACCTGGCGCTGTTCCTGATGATCGTCGAGAAGGGCGGCCTCTCTGCCGCCGGCCGGGAGCTGGGGCTGTCTCCCGCTTCAGTCTCCGAGCGTCTGGCGATGCTCGAGGGCTATTACGGTGCAAGTTTGCTCACCCGCACAACACGCTCTATCAGCCTGACTGACGAAGGTCGACTGCTGGCCGATGGGGCCCGCCGCCTGCTGGCCGAAGCCGATGAACTGGAAAGCAGCATCCGCTTGGGGACGCAAAAAATCTCCGGGCTCATTCGTCTAAGCGCGCCGGTCGATCTCGGGCAATCGCAGATTGTGCCGATCCTTGACCGGTTTCTGGCCGAGCATCCCTCGGTGACAATCGACCTCAATCTCACCGATGGTTTCGTCGACCTGGTCAGTCAAGGGATCGACTTTGCTGTGCGTTACGGGCTATTGGCAGACAGCACGCTACGGTCCAAGCCGATTGGCGAGAACCGGCGCGTGATCTGCGCGGCACCTCAATACCTTGAGCGCAATGGCACCCCGGAACACCCGGACGATCTGGCGAAGCATGACTGCATCGTCATGCGCTTTGGCGCCAACATCGATCGGGTCTGGACGTTCCGGGTCGCGAGCGAGGCTTATCGCGTAGTGGTCAGGGGGCGGAGGGTGGCGAATAACGGGGGGCTGGTCAGGCAGTGGTGCCTGGACGGGCACGGCATCTGCAACAAATCCGTTTGGGATGTCCAGGCCGATCTCGCCGCTGGACGACTGGTGGAAGTTCTGCCTGATTATTCGCCCGGCCAAACGGCGCTGCAGATTGTGTATCCACCGGTTCGTGTCCTGCCGCGCCGTGTCCGGGCATTGATTGACACCATCAGCTCGGAACTGGCACTGGAAGCGGGCGGCTGACCGGCAACGCCGTGCCGTCTCAAGAATGGGCTGGATAGTCGATATAACCGCGGCTGTCGCCACCGAAAAAGGTCGCGGGGTCGGGTTCGTTCAACGGTAGGTTGTCTCGCAGGCGTACGGGCAGGTCCGGATTGGCAATAAACGGCCGTCCGAACGCGATGATGTCGGCTCGACCCTTTGCCAACGCCTGCTCAGCGCTTTCGCCGGTGTAGCCGCCGGCCAACATCAGCACGCCACGGTGCAGAGTTCTGAGCTGGTGGATGATTTCATCCCAGCGCGGGTCGAAATTTTCATCCTTCACGGTCCCGACAACGGCCGGTTCCACCAGGTGCAGATAGGCCAGGTTCCAGTCGTTGAGCCGGCTGACGATATGGCCGAAGGTGGCTTGCGGTGTTTCATCCCCCATGCCCATGAATCGGCCCATCGGTGTCAAGCGCACCCCGACCCGTTCAGCCCCCACTTCGTCGACAACGGCCTCGACCACTTCCAGCAGCAGACGGGCGCGGTTTTCAATGTTGCCGCCGTAGCTATCCTGGCGATGATTACTGTTGCTGTTGATGAACTGGTCGAGCAGGTAGCCGTTACCGGCGTGAATTTCGACCCCGTCCATGCCCGCGCGGATGGCGTTACGTGCCGCGCGGCGATAGTCGCCGATGATCGCCTGGATGCCCTCGAAGGTCAGTTCCTGAGGGACTGGAACATCACCCCAGATGCCATTGCCCTGATCATCGACAATGAAGGTCTTACCGGGAACCGGCAGTGCGCTCGGCGCGACCGGCAGTGCGCCATCGGGCTGGAAGGTCGGATGGGAGACGCGACCGACATGCCACAACTGCATGAAGATCGTGCCGGCGCGGCTGTGAACGGCCTCGCTGACCGCTTGCCAGGCCCGGACCTGTTCTTCGCTGTAGATGCCCGGGGTCCAGGCGTAGCCCTGGCCTTGTCGAGAGATCTGCGTGGCCTCGGTGACGATGAAGGCCGCGCCGGCGCGTTGCCGGTAATACTCAATATTCATTTCGGTCGGTACATCGCCAGGTTGGCCGGCACGGGAGCGTGTCAGTGGGGCCATGGCCACCCGGTGTTGCAAGGTGGAAGCGCCCAGCGCGATCGGTTGAAAAAGATGAGTGCTCAAGGTGTTACTCCTTGGAAAAGTGGTCACGTTTTGCGTGAGGTAAGAAAGGCGCTCGGCCGGGCATGGGCCATCGGCAAAGCGCGCTGGGTGGTCAGAAGCCGGCCAGGGTTTCGTCCAGCCAGTCGAAGATGGTCTGGTGCGCGCGAAACATCGCGCCCATATGGCAATGCTCACCGGCACCTTCTGCCTCGGTCAGCGTTACCAGCTGTTTCGCTGAATTCAGCGCGGCGTGGATTGCCTGAGGCTGGCCTTTGAGGAACTGGTCGTTCTCGGCATCGAGCACCAGCGTCGCCGCGGTGATATCGCCGGCGATGCCGGCCAGTGTGTAGAGCTTGTTCTTACGGACGAACTCGCTGGGTGAGGAGGTGCCGAAGGTCCACATACCGTTCTGCATGGCCCAGCGCGGGCCGGTTTTGAGGGCCATGATCATTCGCAGCACCGAATCGGCCTCGTCGTCTTTCTGCGCATGTATCCACGACACCAGGTACGGCGGCAGCATGTGTTCGAAGGCGGCATGGAAGTCCAAAATGCCGTCGTCGAGGATGATTGCCGCAGGCCGGTGATCGAAGGCGGCGGCACGGGCGACAAGGTAGCTGCCCAGGCTGTAGCCGAACAAAGCGATCTTGTCTGGTGCCACTTCCTTGCGGGTCAGGGCGAAATCGATGACCGGCGTGATCACTTTTTCCCAGTCATGACGGAACGTCAGTTTCGACTCGCGGATGGCCGCACCCTGGCCAGGGCCGTCGAACGCGAGCACGTTGTAGCCACGACTCAAGGCTGCCGCACCGATGGCGACATACGATTCCTCTTGGGTCGAATCGAAGCCGTTGTTGTAGATGATGGTCGGTTTGGGTTCGCCGGTGCGGTCGGCCAGGAACAGATAGCCGGGCAGCGTCGTATTCTCGTAGGGGATCTCGACGATCTCGAAAGGCGTATCGAGCAGTTGGGCGGCCTGAATGAAGGTCTGCGTTGAGCGACCGGATAACCGGGCTACATCGGCATCGTTGACCGGACTGACTCGCTTGAAGAACTCTGCCGTGCGGTAGTAATTCGAGGCGCGAAAGAAGGCTTGGCGCGCACTGACGTGATGGCCTGCGGCAAGTGATTTCTCGCCGATTTTCGCCACGCGATCGGCCGTGGCTTCCCACTGTTTCAACCAGGCGTTTTCATCGCCTTCAGGAATGGCGCGTGCCGTTACCAGGACCTCACCGAGGTCGGCGCCGCCGTAGTTGGCGAAACCGGCCGTGCGCAGGGTTTCGAAAGAAAAAGATTCGTCTTCAAACAGGAATTTCATGGACGTACTCCTAGGGCTTGGCGAAAGAAAAGCGATTGCGTTTATCGGGTGGCGACTGAGCGTGACGTCTGGAACAAAAGGTGATTGCCGATGCGGCTGCCCTGGTCGCGCAGATACCTGCCGAGCGCCAGTTGCTGGGGTTCCCAGTGGATGAGCGCCTGGTCGGGATCGTCTGGAAAGGTTTCCAGGGCCGTCAGCAACGAGAGGGCGTTGGCAGCGGCCTTCGATGTGCTTGCCGCGGTGTGAGGCCTTGGAATGGAGGCGGCATCGCCGAGCAGAATGACGCGACCGTCGACCATGTGATCGACCGCCAGATCCCGGATCGCCTGGGCAAAGGGTTGCGTGGTGGCGCGGACCACGGCACGCAACGGCGCCGGCAGCAGCGCATCGGCCTCGCGATAAAGGTGTTCGCGCCAACGGGACGCGAGCTTTCCCTCGGGAATCGAATAGCCACGATCGCGACCCTCTGCGTCGGTCATGATGTCGTGCAATTGCGCGTTATCGGCGACGCGATACCAGACCCAGTTGTAGAGCCGGTGTCCAGGGCGCGTATCGTTGTCATCACCGGGAACGAGATAGCCGAGGATGTGCGAGCGCACGTTGCTGGCGAAACTGAAATCACCCAATAAGGCTTCACGGGCGACGGCCGGCATTTCGTCTTCGCGGACCAGGCCACGCCAGGCCAGATAACCGGCGTAGGTCGATTGCTCATCGGGCCACCGCAGATGGCGCACGGTGGAGTTGCTGCCATCGGCACCCACCAGAAGGTCAGCCGTCTCCTGGGTTCCGTCCTCGAACAGCGCCGTCACGCGGTGGTCCGGCGTTTGGCTGACGCCATTCAGTTTGCGGCCCTGGTGATAATGTTCCTCACCGAAAGCCGCCCTCATTGTCGAATAGATGAGCGACCACGATGTTTGGGTCTGGGGCGCAACATGCTTGCTCTGGATCGAGCCGTCAGGCCTGAACACAGTGCGTGTCCGGGACTGGACGCCGAGCTCAAGCGCCTGGAGATCTACACCGGTCTGACGGAAAACCTCGATGACTTCGGGTTGAAGAACAATGCCTCCGCCACGGCTGTCGAGGTTGTGCGGCGAGCGCTCATAAATATCGACCTCCCACCCGGCACGTCGCAGCAAGTTGCCCGTGAACAGGCCGCCGAGCGATCCGCCGATGATCAGTGCCCGTCGATGAGACAGTCCAGGCGTCTTCATGGGGTCACGCTCCGACGATCGCTTTCGCGGCTAAAAAAGTACTGGGGAAAAATGAACGTTGATGTGACATCGATCAAAGTTGGCATGATTGCACCTCGCTTGGATGTCACTTTAGGTCGTAGCGGCAGGCTTGATAATTGGGCAGAATCGGCGAGGCTCATTGCACAAAACGCAAAGGTGGTTCATGGACACATTCGCAGCGCTGAAGGCCTTTGTCGCGGTTATCGAGAGCGGCGGTTTCGCGCCCGCCGGGCGGCAGATGGGGGTCGCCACTTCGTCGGTGACACGCCAAGTCGACGCCTTGGAGAGAAGCCTCGGGACACAGCTGCTCAACCGATCGACACGCAGCGTGACCTTGACCGGCATGGGTGAGAGCTATTTCGAGCATGCGGTACGTATTCTGGGAGACCTGGAAAACGCCAACCTTGAGGTCAGCGAGGCGGCAGGCCCGCCGCGTGGGTTGTTGAGGGTGAGCCTGCCTGTGACGTTCGCGCGCCTGCATATCGCTCCTGCCATCCCGGCCTTTGCCAGGTTGTATCCAGAGATTCGGCTGGATCTGACGTTGTCGGACGACGTTGTCGATCTGGTGGGGGAGCGGCTTGACCTGGCCATCCGCCTTGGCAGCGTCGAAACTTCAAGCGTTGTCGCGCGCAAGATTGCACCTCATCGCCGGCTGGTATGTGCGAGTCCGGAGTACTGCGATCAGTGGGGAGCGCCTCGATCGCCCGCCGATCTTGCCAGCCACAATTGCCTGACCTTCTCCTACACCCGAGGCCACAGCCTCTGGCGGTTTTCGGGACGTTCCCAGGAGTCCGTCCGCGTCAGCGGCAGTCTGCGCACGAACAATTCCGAGGTGCTTCGAGAAGCGGCAATTGGTGGCATGGGCCTGGTTCTGCTGCCTAGCTGGCTCGTCGGAGCCGATATCGAGGCCGGGCGCCTGCGCGTCGTTCTACCTGAATGGGAGGTAGGGCTCGGGGGCGATGGTGGCGCCATTTACGCGGTGTACCAGCCTAATCGTCGCGCCTCGAAGACGGTCCGTGCATTTGTCGACTTCCTTGTCGAGCGTTTCGGTTCTCCGCCGTATTGGGATGCGTCGAGTGACATCTGATTCGTCGAACAAATGCTTTGCCATCAGGCGAAATCGGTTCTCTGGGAAACCGTTTCCCATTGCGCTATCTCCGCCTGCAGCGTCGCGAGCTTTTCTTTCACGAATTGCAGCGCGTCGCGACCTAGCAGCAGGTGGGCAGGAGGCGTCGGCGAGGCCACGACCTGCATGATGGCCAGGGCCGCCTTGAGCGGATCGCCGGCTTGCTGGCCGCTGCGTTCCAGTCGTGCCTGGCGCTGGCTGTCGAAAGTCGCGTCGTAGTCGCCGATGAAGCGTTCTGCCCGGACCATGGAGCGGCCGGCCCAATCCGTGCGAAAGGCGCCGGGTTCAATAGCGGTGACCGCGATACCGAAGGGCTTGACCTCTTTGCCCAAGGTTTCGGAAATCCCTTCCAGCGCAAATTTACTGCCGTGATAAACCCCAAGTCCTGGGAATGTGGTCAATCCGCCCATCGAGGTAATGTTCAGGATGTGCCCGCTGCGACGCTCACGCATAAACGGCAGCACAGCCTTGATCATGGCCACGGCACCGAACACGTTGACCTCGAATTGCTGGCGAAAATCTTCCAGCGATGATTCTTCGATCAAACCCTCATAACCGTAGCCGGCGTTATTGACCAGTACATCGATGGCGCCAACAGTGCTTTCGATCTCGGCTATCGCGCCGGGAATCGAGGCACTATGAGTGACGTCCAGCAGTCGTCCAAACGAGTGACCCGGTTTCAGTTGATCGAATGCCTGGCGCGATGCCTCGGTGCGCAACGTGCCGACGACTCGCTGGCCGACCGACAGCAGGGTCGTGGCCAGCGCCTTGCCAAAGCCGGAGCTGACGCCGGTGATCAGCCAGGTTTTTTGTGGTTGTTGAGTCTCGTTTTCGGTAGCCATGATGATTCCTCTGATGATGCAGAAGATTCTTCAGGGTTCCCTCGGGACGGGCAATACGCCGGATTTGACTCAGGCCTTGAAGTCAATCTTCATAATGCATGTGGTATAAAAATCGATTTTTCGGGGGGCGATCATGCGCCAGGACCAACTTGATGGGCTCGTGACCTTTGTCTGTGTCGCCGAGCATTCCAGTTTCTCCGCAGCGGCGATCAGGCTGGGTGTTTCACCTTCGGCCGTCAGCCAGGTCATCCGCAATCTTGAGCGGCGTCTGGGAACCGCGTTGTTCAATCGCACCACCCGTAGCGTGGGGCTGACCGAGGCCGGCATCGGATTTTTGGCCAAAGTACAGCCCGCCGTGAACGTGTTGACCTCAGCGGCGCTGGAACTGGGCGACACGACGGGATCGCCCTCCGGGCTGCTGCGCTTGAACGTCCCTCGCTCAGCCTACATGTCGATTCTGCAACCCATGTTGTCGTCCTTTTTAGAGACGTATCCGCAGATCGATCTGGAAATCAGCATGGAGAATGCGTTCGTCGATATCGTTCGGCTGGGCTTTGACGCCGGCATTCGCTTTGGCGATTTTGTCGAGCGCGACATGGTTGCCATCAAGGTCGGCCCCAAAGTGCGCATGCGCATTATTGCTTCTCCCGCCTATCTGGCGCGTCACGGCACGCCCGAGCATCCCACCGACCTGCTCAATCACAACTGCATTTGCTTTCGATCCTCCGGCGGCGTGATCGAGCGCTGGGATATGGCCAAGGGCAAGGAAACCCTGCAACTGCCCGTGCGCGGCCGACTGATCGTCAATGATTCGGCCGCCCTGGTGCAAAGCGCACTGGACGGCAACGGTATCGGTTACATGATCAGCGGCTACATCGACCGGTTCATCGAGCGTGGCGAGTTGGTCAGCCTGTTCGAAGACTGGGGGCCGGAACTCCCCGGGTTCACGCTGTATTACTCCGATCGCCGCCGGGTGACCCGCAAGCTCCGAGCGCTCATCGACTTCTTGCGTGATCCTTCGGGGGGGCATTTTTCCGAGGCGCCGCCATTGCGCCCATCGGAGTCGCTGCGAATTCTTTAAAGGCTGAATACAGTCTGTTGCCATCGTTCATGCGGGCCCCCGTCATTAGTCATCCATGTTTGATCACTCTTGTTAGTCGGACTTCAAAGCCTATGAAGGCTGTGTAAATTCTCTGAGGGCCGAGTTGGTCCTAGGATGGCCGGTAGCGTTTTGATCAGTGGCGGAGTCTGCCGAGCCGCTACCCCATTGACTGGCAAGAGGTGAACATGGCTCAGACGTTGAAGATAAATGGCACCGTGCACACGACCGATGTCGATGTCGATGACGACACGCCGTTGCTGTGGGTGTTGCGAGATGTGCTCGGCATGACGGGCACGAAATTCGGTTGCGGCATGGCCTTGTGCGGTGCGTGCACGGTGCATATGAATGGTGTGGCGGTGCGCTCTTGCGTATTGCCGGTGAGTGCGGCCGCCCAGGCCGACATCACGACGATCGAGGCGATCGGCGAAACCCCCGCCGGCAAGAAAATCCAGGACGCCTGGCAGGCGCTGGAGGTTGTGCAATGCGGTTACTGCCAGTCGGGGCAGATCATGTCCGCCAGCGCTTTGCTGGCGAGCAACCCCAGCCCGAGTGATAGCGATATCGATAACGCCATGTCGGGCAATATCTGTCGTTGCGGCACCTATGTGCGAATTCACGCCGCGATTAAACAGGCCGCCGGTCAGGCGACGTTCGTCAAGGTGGGAGCATGAGCATGAAGGTCGATCCAGCCACAGTCTCGCGCCGAGGATTTCTGAAAATCGGTGCCGCCAGCGGTGGCGGTTTGCTGCTGAGTCTTGCGTTGCCAGGGGCAATCGGTGACAGCTTCGCCGACGCTGCCCAGGCGTTCGAGCCCAATGCATTCATCCGGGTTGACCGCCAGGGCAAGGTAACCTTCACCATCGCGCAGGTAGAGATGGGGCAGGGGACTTACACCTCGATCCCGGTGTTAATCGCTGAAGAGCTGGCGGTGCGGCTCGATCAAGTGGTGATCGAGCACGCCCCGGCCGATAACAGTCGTTACGCCAATCCGTTGCTGGGGTTTCAAGTCACTGGCGGGTCGACGTCGATCCGTAGCGCCTGGGAGCCATTGCGTCAGGCTGGCGCGACTGCCCGCACGCTGTTGATTCAAGCGGCAGCGCTGCAATGGGGGGTTGCCCCCAGCAGGTGTGTGGCCCGCGAAGGCGTTGTCCATCACGAGGCCAGTAAACGCACCCTTGCCTATGGCGAGTTGGCAGAGAAGGCCGCGACGTTGCCGGTCCCGGAAAAGGTTGAGCTGAAAACCCCGGAGCACTTCCAGTTGATCGGGCTCACGAGCAAGCGCACCGATTCGCCGGGCAAGGTCAACGGTAGCGCTTTGTATGGCATTGATGCCCACCCGGACGGGGTCAAGGTCGCGGCGGTCATGGCTTGCCCGGTCATCGGCGGCACCCTCGCCAGTGTCGATGAGCGTGCCGCCATGGCGGTCAAAGGCGTGCTGCGGGTGATTCGGATCGAGAACGCGGTGGCGGTGGTTGCCGAGCATATGGGCGCGGCGCGCAAGGCGCTGGCCCTGCTTGATATCAAATGGAACGAAGGCGCCAATGCGCAATATTCCACGGCGCAAATGCTGACGGCGATCGAACAGGCGTCGCAGCCGGCCGGCACGGTGGTGCGCAACGTTGGCAATGCCGGGCAGGCGCTGGCGCAAGCCGATAAAAAATTCGAGGCGGTCTATCAGGTGCCATTTTTGGCCCATGCCTGCATGGAGCCGATGAACTGCACGGTGCATGTTCGCGCCCAGGGTTGCGACCTGTGGCTGGGGACTCAAGTGCCGGCTCGCGCGCAAGCCGTGGCCGCGCAACTGACTGGGTTGGTCGAGGCCAAGGTTCAGGTGTACAACCACCTGTTGGGCGGTGGCTTTGGCCGTCGACTGGACGTGGATTTTGTCGCCCAGGCGGTGGCGTTTGCCAATCAGGTCACGTTCCCGCTCAAGGTCATTTGGTCCCGGGAGGAAGACACCCGTCACAGCACGTTGCGCCCTTATCATTTCAATCACCTGAGTGCCGGGCTGGATGCGCAGGGGCGGCCGATTGCGTGGACGCACAAAGTCACCGGCTCCTCGATCCTCGCCCGCTGGTTGCCGGCGCGTTTCGCCAACGGTGTCGATGGCGATGCCACGCGCGATCCGAGCGGCCCCTACGATTTCCCCAACATCGGTGTCAGCTACATCCGGCATGAGCCGCCCGCAGGCATCACCACCGGTTTCTGGCGGGGCGTTGGGCATACGCAAAACGTGTTCATGGTCGAAGGGTTCATCGATGAACTGGCCGCCAGTGCCGACCAAGACCCCGTGGCCTATCGCCTTGCACTGCTGGACAAGCACCCTCGGGCGCGCAAAGTGCTGGAGGCTGTCGCGCAAAAGTCAGGGTGGGGAACGCCCTTGGAAAAGGGTCATGGCCGGGGTGTCGCGCTGACGTTCTGCTTCGGTACCTATGCCGCTCAAGTGGCAGAGGTGAGTGTCGATCAACGTGGGCAGGTCAGCGTGCACAAGGTGACGTGCGTGGTGGATTGCGGTCGATCCATCGTTCCCGACAGTGTTGTGGCGCAGATGCAGGGCGGGGCCATTTTTGGTCTGAGTGCCGCGTTGTTCGGCAACATCACGTTCAAGGACGGGCGAGTCGAACAGGGCAATTTCGACACCTATCGCGTGTTGCGGATGAACGAGACGCCCCTCATCGAAACCCACCTGCTCGACAGCAATGAAACCCCTGGCGGGATCGGTGAAGTGTCCACGGTGACGATTGCGCCGGCGGTGGTGAACGCGGTGTTTGCGGCGACGGGCAAGCGACTGCGCAAGCTGCCAATCGATGCCAGTCAATTGGCGAGTGTTTGAGTTGAAGACACCCTGCTGAAAAACGCTGCGCACTCGGCTTGAGGCCGGGTGCGCAGTGCTGAAGGGGACGGTGAGATCAGAACGGGTATTGGCGCGGCGTGTGCTGCACCGACATCCAGTGTTCAGTCGTTAACTCATGAATCAGGCCTTCGCTACCGAAGCGGCCCAGACCGGAGTTCTTTTCCCCACCGAACGGCATGTTGGGCAAGTCAACGGCGGTGATGTCGTTGATATGCGTCATGCCTGTTTTCAGACCGGCAGCAAAGCGCTCTGCCCGGTAGGTGTCACGGGAGAAGACCGCACTGGAAAGACCAAACTCGGTGTCGTTGGCCATGTGCAGCGCTTGGGCGTCATTGGCGAAAGAAAGGATCGGCGCGACGGGGCCAAACAGTTCGCTGCGACCCAGCGCCATTTGCGGGGTAATGCGATCGAACACGTGAGGCGGCACGATCAGGCCGTCCGCCGGGCCACCCAAGCGTTGCCGAGCGCCTTCTGCATGGGCGGCCGCGATTGAACGTTGCACGTTGAGCAATTGCTTTTGGCTGATCAATGGGCCGATGACGGTATCCGGCTCATCAGGGTTGCCTACTTTCAAGTTCTGGACGCGGGCGACATAACGTTCGACGAACTCGTCGTAGAGCTTTGCATGCACCAGTATTCGGTTGGCAATGACGCAGATTTGGCCCTGATGCAGGAACTTGCTGACCACCGCCGCCTGTACGGCCAACTCGAGATCGGCATCGTCAAGCACCACCAGCGGCGCATTACCACCGAGCTCCAGCATCATTTTCTTCAGTCGCGGGCTGGTCGCGATGTTGCTCGCAATACGCCGACCCACGGCCAGCGACCCGGTGAATGATATGACCCGAGGTATAGGGTGTTGAACAAAGCCGTCGCCAATCACCGCAGGATCACCGACCACGACATTGAGGACACCCGCCGGCAGCCCGGCTTCTTCAAGGATCCGGGCGATCAGCAATCCGCCCGTGATCGGCGTTTCACTCGCAGGCTTGACCACGACGGCGTTGCCCAGGGCAATCGCTGGCGCGAGCGTGCGACACGTCAGGTGCAGTGGCCAATTCCACGGGCTGATGACCGCGACGACCCCGACCGGGTTGCGATAGATGCGGTTTTCTTTGCCGGGTATGTCGCCGGCGATGATTCGACCGTACACCTGGGCCGGGAGCGTAGAGGCATCAAGCATGATGGCGCGGGCGGCCCCCCATTCCATTTCAGCCTTCATGCGGGTACTGCCGGATTCGCGAATCAGCCAGTCAACGACTTCGGCATGGCGTGTATCGAGGATTTCGACGGCTCTGCGCAAGATGGCCGCGCGCTCTCCCGGTAAGGTTTGCTCCCATTGTGATTGCGCTGATTCAGCCGCGTGGCAGGCCCGGTCAACATCGTCCAGATTGGCCTGATGTATCTCGACAAGGCGTTCATTTGAATAGGGATTGTTGACTTCCAGTACGGAGCCTGCGAGGCCTGCGCGCCATTTTCCGTTAATAAACAGTCCGTCGAACGTGTAGGGCGCAGGGGGCGTCTTGATGCCCGACATCAATGATTCAGTCATGGGAGTTCCTTAATATTCAGGTAAGCAACGAAGGAAGGCGGTTCAGCGAGCTCGGGTGGCGCCACTGCGCAATGCGATCAGCAATCCGAACGTACAGACGACCAGGCCGCACCACTGGCCAATGGTGGGTAGTTCCCCCACTAACGGCACGCCGAGCAAAATCGCGACGGCGGGAGCCAGTGCAGGAAAGAGGGCGGCTCGACCGGCGCCGAGGTAATGCACGGCGCGGGCGAACGTGAAGAGCGCAACGATGCCCGAGAGAAGGCCTTGAACAACGCCTTGCTCGATGAGCAGGGCGATCGGCGCTGTGGTCAGGCGCTGGGTGCCCGTCACTGCCAAATACAGAGGGGAATAAAGGACACCGCTGAGAGCCGACACGACAGCGGTTGTGGCAAAGGCATCCAGCTTCCAGCGGCGCACCAGCACCGTGAACACAGCGAACATCGACCCTGCGGCAGCAAACAGCAAATCCCCGATCCAGGCTTGGGACTGGCCATCCAGGATCCCTGGGCCTGCAATCGTCACCAGCCCGGTGATGATGACGCCGAGCCCGATGATCCGTGATGCTCTCAGGTGTTCGCGAAGCAGCAGGGCGCCAAGGCAGACGCTCATGAGTGTCAGGACGCCGAGCTGAATGACTGCGCCGTGGGCGAGGGGGGCGAACAGGTAGCCGCTTGCGCCAATCAGTACAAAGAGCGGACCGGCCAACAACGACAGAACGATGCCGCGTCGCCAGCCGATACCCGCCAGGGTGCGAGGTGAATGGATCAGCACCCACGGCAACAGAACTGCACCGGCGACGACATAGCGAATGAACGCAAGGTCACTGGCGTGCAGTCCGGCACCAATCCCGTGGCGGGAAACGGCAAGAAATGCGCCCCAGATAACCGCCGCTATCGATCCGAAGGCAATGCCATAGTGGGTGTTACGGCGTCGTGACGCTAAGCCCGATACAAGTGCAGTTTGGCCTGACATTGTCTGTTTATCGCTCCTGAACGCCCTCAAAACATCATTGTTTGGTAAGGGGCGCTTCATGGTAGGAGCGGGTCGTGCGATGGATAACCCCTCTGAATGGCTATGCCCTATGAAGAAAAACTTCATAAACGATAGTGCGGCCGTAAGGAGGTGACTCGAATGCTACAGATGCGTTACACACTTTTATTAAGGTGTGGGCCAAATGGGTGTGAATGAGCTTATATCGCTGCAGCTACCACAATCCGCCACCAAAACAGCTGGCGAGATCAGCACGGGGCATGTACTCAAGCCCAACTTAATGTTGGGCTTGCAGTGCCATTAAGTCATTTGAGTGAAGGTTGTCTGGACCGCTAGAGTCGAGCCACAAGAGTTCGTTTTTCGAATAACAATGATCTGAAGTGGAGTGTTTTGAATGTCTATCCAGCCTTTTTTGATTGGCGGCGAATGGATCAAGGGCAATGCTGTGCCCATCGAATCCGTCAACCCTGCAACCGGTGAGCTTAACGGTTACATGGGATCGGCTAGCGCCGCTGACGTCGATCACGCAGTGACTAACGCATTGCAGGCGCAACGGCAGCCCTCCTGGCGCAACATGCTCCCTCACGAACGTGCACGTCTGTTGTACCGGGTCGCCGAGTTGATCATCGAACGTGGCCCGCAGCTGTCGGCTCAGCAAATGCGCGAAAACGGCAAACTGCTCAGCGAATGCTCCTTTCAGGCGGCTGCGGCTGCCGGTGCCTTTCGCTATTTTGCGGGCATCTGCGAAACCATGGTTTCGGAAGTTGCGCCATCACGCGGGCAATACCTGTCGACCGTAGTTTACGAACCCTTTGGTGTTGTGGCAGCGATTACGCCCTGGAACTCGCCCTTGACCCTGGAAGCTCAGAAAGTCGCTGCAGCTGTCGCTGCCGGTAATGCTGTGGTGCTCAAGCCTTCCGAATTCACGCCGACCCTGGCGCTGGAGTTGGGCCGAATTTTTATCGATGCCGGTTTTCCGCCTGGCATTCTCAACGTTGTGACCGGGTCCGGCCCAGAGGCCGGACTGGCACTGGTACAACATCCAGATGTGCGCATGATCTCGTTCACGGGTGGCACCGCCACGGGGCGGACGATAGCCAAAATCGCCGGTGAGCGCCTGGTGCCGACAGCGCTGGAACTGGGCGGAAAGTCGCCACACATCATCTTCGCCGACGCCGATCTCGACGCGGCGCTCGATG
Source organism: Pseudomonas sp. GL_091 (assembly GCF_057837725.1). Classification (NCBI taxonomy): domain Bacteria; kingdom Pseudomonadati; phylum Pseudomonadota; class Gammaproteobacteria; order Pseudomonadales; family Pseudomonadaceae; genus Pseudomonas; species Pseudomonas sp. GL_091. The sequence continues at coordinate 3,202,657 of NZ_CM174451.1, forward strand.
CGGTGGTGATGGGTATTTTCAGTTCCTCCGGACAGTCGTGTATTGCCGGTTCGCGGTTGTTCATCGAACGCTCAATCTACGACGAGTTCCTGGGGCGTGTCGTGGAGCGTACTCGTGCACTGCGTGTCGGGCCACCTGACGCGCCACAGAGCCAAGTGGCGTCACTGTCGTCCTTTATTCACCGCGAACGGGTTGAACGTTACGTCGCCTCAGCGTTGGAGGAGGGTGGTCAGATTCTAGTAGGCGGTAAACGTCCGGATGCACCAGAACTGGAGAAGGGTGCGTATTACGAGCCGACGATCATTGCCGGTCTGCCGAGTACGGCGACGGTGTGTCAGGAAGAGATTTTCGGCCCTGTGCTGTGTGTGCTGCCGTTTGATGACGAAGCCGATCTGATCGACCAGGCCAATGGCACCGTTTATGGTTTGGGCTGCGGCATCTGGACCGAGTCGTTCAAAAAAGCCTGGCGCGTTGGCCGGGCAATTGAGTCTGGTACGGTCTGGATCAACACCTACAAAGCCTTGAGTGTTGCCACGCCGTTTGGTGGCTTCAAAGACAGCGGCATCGGTCGGGAGAAGGGTTTTTACGGCATTCGCGTCTACCAGGAAGCCAAGACCATTTACCTGGGCCTTGGCTGACCCTGGCGCTCAAATCGCGCCCGCGCGTTGCAGGTCTTCCATCAGGTACTGACGGAAGACCCTCAGCGCCTGTGATTCAGGGCGATTGTTAGGTCTCACCAGGTAGTAACCGGTCGGCAGCCGTACCGAATCTTTGAAGGGTGTGACCAATGCGCCGCTGGCCAGGTATTGGGTGACCAATACCCGTATGCCAATGGCAATCCCCATCCCCTGGATAGCCGCTTCATAAGCCATGGCGGAGTTTTCGAATTTGATACCTCCATGACCATTGAGTGCGTGCGCACCGCTGGCTTGCAGCCATGAGGTCCAGTCCTCAGAGCGGGCGATGGAGTGCAGCAAGGTGTGTTTGCTCAAGTCCGCGGGGCTCGATAACGGTGGACCGTTTTCGAGCAGGCGAGGGCTGATGACCGGCATCAACTCCAGTGGGGCGACGAAATCGGCGCTGAGGGTAGGCCAGTCCTTGGGCATACCGGAGCGGATGGCCGCATCGATATTTTGCCGTTCGAAATCCACCGGGTTCAACGAGGCTGTCAGCCGCACTTCGATATTGGGAAAGTCCTGATGGAAGCGTGACAGCAACGGTATCAGCCAGCGCTGGGCAAAGGTGGTGTAAGCCTGGATCGACAGGATGTCGCGCCGACCACGGACGCTGATGGCTTTTGTCACGGTTTCAATTTCATCGAAGGCGTGGGTGATGCCGTTTTGCAGTTGTATCCCTTGCGGCGTCAGACTGATGGAGCGGTGGCCACGGTGGAACAACTGCACGCCGAGGTTCTCCTCCAGCAGCCGCACTTGTCGGCTGATCGCAACCTGGGTGACGTGCAATTCATTCGCGGCCTGAGTCAGGCTCAGGTGGCGAGCAGCGGCTTCAAATGCTTTGAGGGGGTTTAGCGGGGGCAGGTGACGCCTCATAAAATGTACTCGACGATGGCTAACATTTTGTTGGCCAAACTATAACCATTACTCATTTGCGTCAATGTCTGTCCGAGTAAAGAATTCATCGGCACCGTCGTGTTTAACAGCACATCAGCGCGTGCAGTGTGAAAATAAAAATAAACGACTGCCTAACAAGGAGACAGTCATGAACACCGGAACTTTGGATACGCCACTCATTGCGAATGCATCCTCGGATATCGATAAACAAAACACATACAAAACGATTGCCTTCAGATTGTTGCCGGTTTTGTTTATTTGCTATTTTTTCAACTATCTGGACCGCACCAATATTGGCATTGCCCAACTTCAGTTGAAATCCGATCTGGGTTTTAGTGATGCGGCTTATGGTCTGGGCGCCGGTTTGTTTTATGTAGGCTTCATCCTGTTCGAAATCCCCAGTACGTTGATGCTGGACAAACTCGGTGCACGCAAGACGTTGTTGCGTATCATGGTTTGCTGGGGGCTGGTGACGTGCCTGACCGCCTTCATGCGTACACCGACCGAGTTCTACATCGCGCGTATTTTGCTCGGTTGTGCCGAAGCCGGGTTCCTGCCAGGTATCGTTTTGTATTTGAGCTATTGGTTCCCGGCACAGCGTCGCGGCCGCATCACCGCGATGTTCTTTATCGCCATTCCCATGTCCGGTATTTTCGGCAGTCCGTTGTCGGGCTGGATCATGCAGAACTTCCAGGCCTACATGGGCATGCACGGCTGGCAGTGGATGTTCATCCTTGAAGGTCTGCCCTCGATCATCATGGGTGTCGTCGCCTATAGCTTGCTGGCGGATCGCCCGGAGAAAGCCAAATGGCTGACGCCTTCGCAGAAAGCCATCGTTGCCGATGCCATGAGCGCAGAGCACCGCAATAAGTCCGATCGTAGCCACAGCTCGTTATGGAGCGTGCTGCGTGACCCTCGCGTCTATGTCATCAGTTACGTCATGTTTGCCAGTTTCATCTGTGCCAACACCCTCACGTTCTGGACGCCGACCATCATCAGAAACTCCGGAATTGCCGAAATACTCAACGTTGGATTCCTGGCGGCCATTCCACCGTTCATGGGCATCATCGGGATGTTGATTGTCGGCTGGCATTCCGACCGCAAGATGGAGCGACGCCTGCACACCGTGATTCCTGTGCTGTGCGCGGCGATCGGGTTGGCGTTGCTGCCGGAGTTTCGTAACGATCCGATCATGTCCATTGTCTTGTTGTCGATGATTGCTACCGGACATTACTCGTCCTTGCCGACGATCTTTTCCATGCCGTCCAGCTACATGACGGGCGGCGGTGCCGCGGCGGGTATCGCATTGATTACCACCCTGGGCTCGATCGGCGGTGCGGTGGCCCCCTCTTTACTGGGGTTGATCAAGGACTTGTCGGGAAGTTTCGATCTTGGATTCCAGATCTATGCCGGTGTTATCACCCTGGGCGCTGTAATGCTGATGGTTTTCGTGCCAGGAAAGTTGTTGGGTGAGAAACCCAAGCTCATCAGTTGATTGAGTGTACTCGCACTAATCTTCACGGTTTAAATGTGGTTGGCTAGACCCTTCTGTTAGTTGGGTTGATTGAAGTTCCATTCAAAATTTTTAAGGTTTCTTATATGGAAGCATTACAACTTATCGACTTGCGTATTGAGTCGGGCATTGCAACCTTGGTACTTAATCGTCCCGAAAAACGCAATGCAATCAGTGACGCAATGCGCAGTGAATTGATTGTCGCGCTGGAATACCTGGCACAGGAAAGTTCGGTACGTGCTGTTGTTTTGACGGGTAACGGCAAAGGCTTTTGTGCAGGCGGTGATATCAGTGGCATGAGCAAACGCATGCAGGCACCGGCAGGCGAAGTGGCGTTTAACGGCTGGAGTCGACAGCAGCGCGTGCATCACACGGTTTCGTTGTTACACAAGATGCCCAAGCCAACGATTGCCGCCGTGAATGGCGCCGCCACCGGGTTGGGGGCGGACATGGCCTTGAGCTGTGATTTTGTCATCGCCTCGCAGGCGGCCAGTTTTACCTGGAGCTATATCAAGCGCGGCTTGATTCCGGACGGTGGAGGTTTGTATTTCCTGCCACGACGGGTGGGCCTGGCACGGGCCAAAGAGCTGATTTTCAGCGGGCGACCGGTGGCCGCAGCCGAGGCATTGACGCTGGGTATCGCCGACCGCTTGAGCCCGGCGGACTCCTTGCTGGCCGACGCACAGGCCTGGGCGATGGAGTTGTGCCAAGGGTCGGCCGCCGCGCTGGCGCTGGGCAAATCAATTCTGGATCAAAGCTTCGAGCTCTCTGCGGCACAAGTGTTTGCTCAGGGGAGTCAGGCGCAAGCGGTGTGTTACAGCACCAGCGCGCACCGTGATGCCGTAACTGATTTTTTGAATGCCGCCTCGCGTAAGGAATAACCCGATGAACGCTATTTCTCGTCTGTTGCGTCCGCGCAGCGTCGCCGTCATTGGCGCGTCGTCGGATCCGAGCAAAACCGCTGGCCGCCCGATCGCGTATCTGAAAAAACATGGTTTTGACGGGACGATTTACCCGGTCAATCCGCGATATCAGGAAATTGCCGGCCTGCCGTGTTACGCCGACATTGCAGCGCTCCCGGAAGCGCCGGACGTGGGCATCGTCCTGCTCGGCGCTGAAAAAGCCCACGAAGCGGTACGGGCCCTGGCGTTACGTGGCACAGCCGCGGCGATCGTCCTGGCCAGCGGTTACACCGAACTGGACGGTGAGGGTGGAAAGCGCCAGCAAGCGCTACTGGAAGCGGCAGGCAGCATGCGTTTGCTGGGACCCAACACCATCGGCCTGGTGAACCTCACCGACGGTATTACCCTGTCAGCGAGTGGTGCTCTGGAAATGGAGCATTTTCCCGTCGGTGGCATCGCTGTTGTCTCACAGAGCGGGGGCATTCTTGGCGCATTGCTGTCGCGCGCTGCGTCGCGGGGCATCGGTCTGTCCAAACTGATTTCCACTAGCAACGAGGCGGATCTGGACTTGGCGGACTTCGTCGACTACCTGGTCGACGACGACGCGACCTCAGTGATCGCGCTGTACATGGAAGGCCTGCGTAACCCGGAAAAATTCCGCAAGGCTGCCCTTAAAGCCGCGCGTGCCGGCAAACCGATCGTGGTGTTCAAGATTGGACGCTCCGAGTCCGGTGCGCGCTCGGCGGTATCCCATACTGGCGCGATGGCTGGCGCCGACCGGATGTATGACGCGCTGTTCCAGCAACTGGGCATCATCCGGGCCCAGACCTTTGCCGACTTGCTCGATCTGCCGCTTGCGCTGTCATCGGCCCGTCAGTTGCGTGGCAAGCGAGTGGCCATCCTCACCTCGACAGGGGGGGCCGGCACGTTGGTTGCCGACAGTCTGGGGATGGCCGGTTTCGATACGCCAGCCCCCGATGAAAGCACTGCAGCGCGTCTGCGTGACTTGCAGCAAGGTGGCCCGGCCGCGCTGGATCGTAACCCCATCGATGTGACCCTCGCCGGCCTGCAACCGGATCTGTTGCGAGGCGCTATTCGTATTCTGTTGGACAGCCCTAACTACGACGCGGTCGTGGTGATTGTCGGTTCGTCGGGCCTGGCAATGCCGGAGTTGATGGCCAACGCCATCAAGGAGTGTCTGCCTACCAGCGACAAACCGGTGCTGGCCTATGTCAGCCCGCATGCGCCGGAAGCGACCAGCGTACTCAATGCTTATGGGGTGCCGGCGTTTACCACGCCGGAAAGCTGCACCTCGGTACTGGCTGCGATGTTCGACAAAGCGTCGCGTCCTGCTGTTGTAACGTCAACGGCGATGACTCAGACATCGGTGGACCTGGCAGACCTCGGGCATGGCACGCTGAATGAAGTGCAGGCCAAGCAATTGTTTGCCCGTTTCGGTGTGCCCGTGGCACGGGAAATCGTCGTTGCCAACGCGGACGAAGCGCAGGAAGCGACCCGCGAACTGGGCGGGCGCGTGGTGCTCAAATTGCTGTCCAGTCACATCACCCACAAAAGTGAAGTCGGCGGCGTCGCGGTCAACCTTTACGCGCTCGACGTCGGTCCACGACTGGAGCGTATGCGAGAAGAGGTCAAGGCCAACACCGGAGAAACCGTGGGGCATTTCATCGTTCAGGAAATGGTGCCGGGTGGCGTTGAATTGATTCTCGGACTGCGCCGTGACCCGTTGGGTATTGCCGTGTTGTTGGGCATGGGCGGCGTCACCGCCGAGCTGTTCAACGACACCAGCCTTCGTATGCTGGTGCCCGGTGCCGGACTGGATCGCGAGCAAGCACTGGCCATGATTCAGGAACTGAAAACCTGGCCGCTGCTGGATGGCTTTCGTGGACGTCCGCAAGCTGACGTTTCAGCATTGGTGTCGGCCATCGTCGCGTTCTCGAACATGGCAGCGCAGTTGGGCGAGCGCCTTGAGGAGGCTGAAATCAACCCGCTGTTTGTCTTGCCGCAAGGCCAGGGTGTGATTGCCGCCGACGGCGTCGCGGTGCTGAATCCATGACCCTCGCGCCAGTGGTGCATGTGGAGCAGGACGGCGACGTTGCAGTGTTGATTATCGACAACCCGCCAATCAACGCCGCCTCTGCGCAAGTTCGCCGGGAATTGCTGTTGGCCATCGAGTGGGTAAGCGGTGACGACAACCTGCGTGCAGCAGTGATCATCGGGCAGGGGCGAGGATTTATCGCCGGCTCCGATTTGCGCGAATTCGGTCAGCCGTTGCAGGACCCGCAATTGCCGGAGGTGATTGCCGCGATTGAGGCGTGTGCCAAACCAGTGGTTGCCGCGCTACACGGCGCGGCGCTAGGGGGTGGTTTTGAATTGGCCATGGGCTGCGATGTACGAATCGCCAGCCAGACCTGTCTGCTGGGGCTGCCTGAAGTCACGCTGGGCATCATTCCCGGTGCTGGCGGTACGCAACGTTTGCCGCGTCTGGTGGGAATGGCTGCAGCCATCGAGTTGATTTGCTCAGGCATGCGGGTTAACGCTGTCGATGCGCTGAGGTCGGGAATGATCGATGCCATTGCCGACGACGATCTACGTACGGTGGCGGTGCGTTTTGCTCGCCAGGCGCGCAAGCGCCCGGTATTGGCGATGCCGATTCCTGAAGAAACTCCCAAGAAGCTGGAGGCGGCCTGCGCCACGGCATTGCGTAAAGGGCGCGGCCGCCCGGCGGTTCAGGCGGCCATCGAGGCGGTGCTCGATGCTGCGCGGCTACCTGCCGCACAGGCATTGAGCAACGAACGTGAAGCCTTTCAACGGTTGCGGCTGAGCCCGGAAGCGGCAGCGTTGCGTCATCTGTTCTTCGCCGAACGGGGCGCGGGACGTCTGTCGGAGGCTGATAGAGCCCGATCGATTGACGTCGAGCAGGTCGGAATCATCGGCGCTGGCACCATGGGGGCCGGTATCGCCGTGGCGTTTCTCGACGGTGGTTTCAGTGTGACCTTGATTGAGCAATCACCCGCGGCGCTGGCCGCCGGGCTGGAGCGCATCGAAGCGGTCTACGCCAGACAATTGCACAGTAAAAAACTGACTGAGAAGGACATTCACGAGCGATTGCAGCGCTTGCATCCGTCCTGTGCCTTCGAGGCGTTGGTTGCGTGCCAATTAGTGGTGGAGGCCGTGTTCGAAGACATGGCGGTGAAGCGTGAGCTGATGACGCGGCTCGAGGCGGTGCTGCCGGCCGAGACGATCATTGCCAGCAACACGTCGTATCTGGATCTGGATGTCATCGCCGCCGCCAGTGCCAGGCCTGGCAAGGTCTGCGGGCTGCATTTCTTCAGTCCGGCCAATGTCATGCCACTGCTGGAAGTTGTCCGTGGTGCCGCGACCACCTCGCAAACACTGGCCACTGCATTGGCGGTAGGCAAGCGTCTGGGCAAGGTGCCGGTGATCGCGGCGAATGCCTTCGGCTTTATCGGCAATCGGATCTACGCCGCCTACCGCCGGCAATGCGAGTACCTGCTGGAAGATGGCGCCTCACCGCAGCAGATAGATGCCGCGATGCAGGCGTTCGGATTTGCCATGGGGCCGTTCGCGGTGGCTGATCTGTCCGGACTGGACATCGCTTGGCGTATGCGCAACGCCGCAGCGGTGGATCGTGATCCGCGTGTGCGTTACGTCGCGATTGCGGATCGACTCTGCGAAGCCGGACGTCTGGGCCGCAAGACGGGGGCCGGCTATTACCGCTATGCCGATGAGACGCGTCTGGTCGATCCGTTTGTCGAGACGTTGATTGCGCAGGAGCGCGAGAAAAAAGGCCTCGTCCCCCAGACATTCTCCGACGCTGAAATTCAACAACGGCTGCTGAGCAGCATGGTCAGCGAAGCCGTTTTGCTACTGGCGCAAAAGGTCGCGCAACAGGCTGGTGATATCGATCTGGTGTTGGTCAACGGTTACGGCTTTCCACGCTGGGAAGGCGGCCCACTGTTCTGGGCGCGTCGCCAAGACCCGCAGTGGCTTGGCACTTCGTTACGGGCCTTGACCATGGCCAGTCAGGGCATTCCGGTGGCGAGTGTGGAACAGGTCATGGCCGTGCTCGGCGCAACGATCTGAACAATAAAAATGAGGTTAATACCATGCAAAAACCAATCGATGTGGTGGGGTTTGTCGGCTTGGGTGTCATGGGCGAGCCGATGTGCATCAACCTGACACGCAAAGGTGACGTGCCAGTGCATGTCTTTGATCTGGATGCACAGGCGGTCAATCGTTTGCAGGCACAGGGTGCTCATGGTTGTGGGAGCCTGGCCGAACTGGCGGCTGGGGTCGATGTGGTTTTCCTGTCCTTGCCAGGCATCGACCAAGTCGAAAAGGTCTGCCTGGGGAAGGGTGGACTCGCCGAAACAGCGGGGCGCCTGAAACTGATTGTCGACACCAGCACCAGTGATGTAGAGCGCTCACGCAGCCTGGCCAGCACCTTGCGCGACAAGGGTATCGGGTTTGTCGATGCGCCGGTGGCGCGCTCAAGGGAAGCGGCGGGTCAGGGCACGTTGATGATCTCCGTAGGTTCGACGCCAGAGGAGTTCGCCACCTTGAATCCGCTGCTCGGCAGCATGGGCACGGATGTGCTGCATTGCGGTCCGGTCGGCTGCGGACAAGTGATCAAGATCATGAACAACATGGTGGTGCTGATGACGGTCAACGCACTGGCCGAGGCGCTAGCCATCGGGCGCCGTGCCGGGGTCGAGCCGGCGTTGTTGTTCGACGCACTGTCCAAGGGTTCCGCCGACAGCTTTGCGTTGAGGGTGCCAGGCATGAGTTCGCTGCTGCCCGATGAGTTTCCGGTGAAAACCTTTCCTGTCGATTACGCCCTCAAGGACATCCGCCTGGCGCTGGAATTGGCAGCCAGTGGTGGCATCGACGCGATCTCTGCGCAATCCACCGCCGCTTTGCTGGAACGGGCGTCGGCGGCGGGTCATGGCGATGCTTATTACCCGGTGATGATCAAACTGATCGAGCGTCGCTAAGGGGCGCGAGCCCAGCTGAAAAACACAGCAATGCCCTGTTTTACCTATTGATACCCCATAAAAATAATGACTCGGACCCGCCTGTGGCGGGTCGTATTCTGGAGCAGCGATGAATAACAATAAAAAGATCCTGAGCGGTTCTGTCGTGTTGGGAAATGGCTTGCTGACGTCGATGATGTTTGCCTCTGCGAGCCAGGCCGCCGGTTTTATCGACGATGCTCACGGGACTTTCCAGACCAGCAATTTTTACTACAGTCGAGACTTTCGCGACGGCGCAGGACAGTCGAAACGAGAAGAGTGGGCACAGGGTTTCATGCTCGATCTGCGCTCCGGATATACCCAAGGCACTGTCGGTTTCGGTCTGGATGCACTGGGCATGCTGGGGGTTCGTCTGGACTCCAGTCCTGACCGGACAGGCTCCGGATTATTGCCCGTCCATGATGACGGCAGGGCGGCTGGCGAATACAGCAAGCTGGGACTGACCGGGAAAATGAAGGTGTCGAGGTCCGAGCTGAAGGTCGGAACCTTGCAATTCAAAATGCCATTGTTGGTGGGCAACACCGGACGCATCTTGCCGCAGACTTTTCAGGGTGGGGTCATCGACTCCAAAGAGCTGGATCATTTCACCTTTACCGCAGGCTCGATCAACCGTGCCGTGGCACGGGATTCCACCGATAACGATGCGCTGACATTGACCAACCGCAATCGCCGTTTCGTCGCAACGCCGCAAGCCGATCACTTCCGTTTTGGCGGGGTGGATTATGCGTTCAGCCCGACGCTGAATCTGACGTACCAAGCGGCAGAACTGGAAGATATCTACCGGCAGCACTATCTGGGTCTGGTGCACACCTTGCCGTTGGGGCCGGGAAAACTGAAAACCGATTTGCGTTACTTCATCAGCGACAAGAGTGGCGCAGCCAATGCCGGTGATATCGACAACCGATCCTTTAACGGCATTCTTACCTACAGTCTGCAAGGTCACGCGTTGGGTGTGTCCTACCAGAGTCTGACCGGCCGCACGGCGATGCCCTATGTAGGAGGGGCGGATGTGTACACCAGTAACTTCGCCCTGGTCGGCGATTTTGTCGAGCGCAACGAACGGACCTGGCAACTGCGTTATGACTTCGATTTCGCTACCGTCGGCCTTCCTGGGCTGACAGTGATGACCCGTTACATTGCTGGCAATGACGCAGACGTTTTGACCCATGACGGCAATGGCAGCGAGTGGGAGCGCAATAGCGAAATTGGCTATAGCGTCCAGAGCGGCGTACTAAAAAATGTCGGCGTCCGCTGGCGTAACAGTACTTACCGTTCCAACTTTACCCGAGGGGTCGATGAGAACCGGCTGATCATCAGTTACAGCCTGCCGTTGTTCTAGGGGCTGGATGAGTACACCGGTTCTTGCCGGATTAAGGCAACTGATTCAACGGGCAGTTGTTCCAACAACGTTTGAACTCAATCAATGCGAACTTTCACCTGTTGCTCAAGCCAGGGGAGAGTACTTCTACGTGCGCAAAAAAGAGGAAAAGGCATGAGTCGTGATGTGTATATCTGCGACGCCATTCGCACCCCTATCGGGCGTTTCGGTGGCAGTCTGGCGACGGTGCGGGCCGACGATCTGGCAGCGGTAACGCTAAAGGCGTTGGTCGCGCGAAACCCCGGGGTGGATTGGCTGCAACTCGATGAAGTGTTTCTCGGCTGCGCCAACCAGGCCGGCGAAGACAACCGCAACGTCGCGCGTATGGCGCTGTTGCTGGCGGGTCTGCCTGAGAGTGTGCCGGGGGTGACGATCAATCGCCTGTGTGCCTCGGGCATGGACGCGGTCGGCACGGCGTTTCGAGCGATTGCCAGTGGCGAAATGGAATTGGCCGTGGCGGGTGGCGTCGAGTCGATGTCACGGGCGCCCTATGTGATGGGCAAGTCCGACAGTGCGTTTGGTCGCGGCCAGGCCATCGAAGACACCACCATTGGCTGGCGCTTCATCAACCCCTTGATGCAGGCGCAATATGGCGTCGACGCCATGCCGCAAACAGCAGACAACGTGGCCAATGAACAGCAGGTTTCTCGGGCTGACCAGGACGCGTTCGCCTGGCGCAGCCAGCAGCGTGCCATGTGTGCCCAGGACCTGGGGTTTTTCGCCGAGGAAATTGTCCCGGTACTGATCAGGGGCAAAAAGGGCGACCTGGTGGTGGATCAGGACGAACACCCGCGCCCGCAAACAACTCTGGAGGCACTGGCTCGGCTCAAGCCGGTCAATGGCGGTGATAACACGGTCACCGCGGGCAACGCTTCCGGGGTCAACGACGGCGCAGTGGCGCTCATCCTGGCCTCGGCCGTCGCGGTGCAACGACACGGGTTGACGCCGCGGGCCAAAGTCCTGGGCATGGCCAGTGCCGGCGTTGCCCCGCGAATCATGGGCATGGGGCCGGTTCCGGCGGTGCGCAAGTTGCTGCAGCACCTGGGCTTGGTCATCACCGATTTCGACACCATCGAGCTCAATGAAGCCTTCGCCAGCCAGAGCTTGGCGGTGCTCCGCCAACTTGGGCTGGCGGATGACGACATTCGGGTCAATCCCAACGGCGGTGCGATCGCCTTAGGTCATCCCCTCGGTGCATCGGGTGCACGCCTGGTGATGACGGCGGTGCATCAACTGGAAAAGTGCTCCGGGCATAAGGCTCTGGCAACGATGTGTGTCGGAGTAGGACAGGGAGTGGCGTTGGTGCTGGAGCGCGTTTAAGGTCGAATCCTCCCCTGACATCATGTATTTGGACATTACTGAGGCAGGGTAGAAATAACGGCTCACCGAGTCGACGAAAGACTGCGTGGAGAGATTGGTCTGTTGCTTGAGCGTGTGCTGCTCGATCATCAATCTTTCGGTGACGAAGACGGCCCAAGGAATTCCTTGGGCCGCTTTGTAGGGAGGACTGCCTCAGCGAATAGCCGCCTTGAGCAGGTCTTCCAGGCCAATGCGGCGGAACATCTCGGCCCGCACCCGGTCGGCCATGGCGTTGACGATTTCGGCACCGTCCTGGGACGGGTCGATATGACACCGGAACGGGCGGGTGCCGAAAGGCATGTCGACGATCTCGACGATGGCGTTGGCTACCTCACCGACATCGGCGTCGGCCGGTTCCAGGGCTGCCAGCCCTTTGAGTGCCTGATCCGGTACACCGGCGTAAGGGCCTTTGTTGTATTCGGCGGCGCGGGCCTGGTCGGCGGGCGAGCCGGAATGCACGAAGTGGTTGGTGCCCTTGGTGAACGCGCCCGGCACGATGATCGAGGTTTCCACACCCCAGCGCGCCAACTCACCTGCGTAGGACACCGCGAGGGAATCCATCGCCGCCTTGGCGGCAAAGTAGGGTGCCAGGTACGGCGGAGTGCCGCCGCGTGCGCTGCTGGATGACACCCACAGCACCAGTCCTTGACCCTGTTTGCGCAACTGCGGCAGTGCGGCGCGGTTGACCCGCTGAGTGCTCAATACGTTGATGTCGTAGAGCTGGGCGAACTGCTCGGGCGTAAAGGCCTCGGCGGGGCCGAAGGACATGTGCCCGGCGTTATGGATAATTACGTCCAGACGACCGCAATCCTCGATAATCTTCGCGACACCAGCCTCGACCGATTCGCTCGACGCGACGTCCAGTTCGACGCTGCGCAGGTCGACCTGATGCTGGTCGGCGTAGTGTTGCACTTGCGCCACCTGTGGCGCATTGCGGCCCAGAGTTTCGCGCATGCTGGCGTAGACGGTGTGGCCGGCGTCGGCGAGGGCACGGGCGGTCAGTGCACCGAAACCACTGGAGGCACCGGTAATCAGAATGACGGATTTCATGACATTAACCTCTGCAAAGTGATGATGGTTTCAGGCAGGACGGGGAAGACGTTGTTGCACGGCGTGGGACAACCAGCCGGCGAAGGAGCCGAGAGCCCCGGCACCGCCCAGCTCGGTGAAGCTTGCCAGGGACGGTTCCAGGTGCGCGGCGAAGTAGGCGATCAGGCCGAGGAAGTAGGCGACGATGTTGTTCATCACCGGCAAGGCCCGCAGCGACACCACGATCATCGCCACCACAAACACCACGACCGGCAAGGCAAACATTCCAAGACTTGGGGTCAGTACGCCGATGCTCAGCGCCGCACCCATGCCGAACACGATGCCCATCAGCACACAGCCGAGGTTCACCAGGCCGTCACGCAGGGTCAGGCCGCGGCTGAAGAACGCCACCCAGCCGACAAACATCGCCCAGATCGGCAAGGTCAGTAGCAGGCTGGAGCCTGCTGCCAGTGCGGCGCTGGCAGCCGCCACCGCGGTGAACAGCGTGAACATCAGTTTCGATTGCCCGGTGCGGGTGCGGGTGCGGGTGCGGGTGGGGGTGGGGGTGGGGGTGTTGGCTGGATGGCTCATGATCAGATCTCCTTCAATCATGCTGCTTGGGGGGAAGCGGCTCAGACGAGGCCGCCGTTGACGCGCAGGATTTGCCCGTTGACCCAGGCCGAATCCGGGCCGACCAGGAAGGACACAACGCGGGAGATGTCTTCTGGCTGAGCCAGTCGTTCCAGCGGCGCCATCTTGGCGAAGGTCTGGATTTGTTCTTCGCTCTTGCCGTGCAGGAACAGGTCGGTGGCCACGGGACCAGGTGCCACGGCGTTGACGGTGATGTTGCGACCGCGCATTTCCTTGGCGAACACCTGGGTCAGGGACTCCACCGCCGCTTTGCTGGCGATGTACACCGCATAACCCGGCAGGTTCATGCCGACGGTGCTGCTGGAGAAGTTGATGATCCGGCCACCGCTGTTCAGGCGAGTGGCGGCTTCGCGCAGGGTGTTGAAGGTGCCGCGAGCGTGGATGTTGAAGTTCTGGTCGAACAGTTCATCACTGTGTTGCGCCAGTGGCAGCACCTTGAGAATGCCGGCGTTGTTCACCAGCACGTCGACCTTGCCCAGTTGCGCTTCGGTCTCATCGAACAGCCGGCGCACGTCCTCAGCGCTCGACACATCCGCCTTGATCGATATGGCCTGGCGGCCGGCCTGATGCAGTTCAGCAACCAGCGCCGAGGCTTCGGTGGCGCTGTTGGCGTAGTTGACGGCGACGGCGAAACCCTGGTTGGCCAGTTGTTTGGCGATCACGGCGCCGATGCCGCGAGAGGCGCCGGTTACGATGGCAACTTTTGAGGTTTGAGTAGTCATGGCGGTGATTCCTTTTGAGTCGTGAGTTGTTGCTCGGTGTGAAGCCAGATTCACATGTTTACTCAATGCGATAAATGCGCGAAAGTTGCCTTGACTGTTCAATAATCGCCAACAATCGACCGCCAGGAGACCCGCGTGGATCAAGTCAAAGCGATGAAGGTTTTCGTGCGGATCTACGAGCGCAGCAGCTTCACGTTGGCTGCCGACGACCTGAACCTGCCGCGGGCGACGCTGACTCACACTCTGAATCAGTTCGAAGCCTGGCTCGGCACACGTTTATTGGAGCGAAGCACTCGCAAAGTGCGTCCTACGCTGGATGGCGAGGCGTACTACCAGCGTTGCGTGCAATTGCTGGCAGAGTTGGAAGAAGCCGAACTGGCATTTCGCGGCGTGGCGCCGAAAGGGCGGTTACGTGTCGATCTGCACGGCACGTTGGCCAAGCACTTCGTGATCCCGGCATTGCCGCAGTTTATGGCGCGCTACCCGGATATTGAGTTGTCCATCAGCGAGGCCGACCGCTTTGTCGACCTGATTGCCGAGGGCGTCGACTGCGTGCTGCGCGCCGGCATGCTAGGCGACTCCGCACTGATCGGCCGTCGCGTCGCCAACCTGCGCCAGATCACCTGCGCCAGTCCGGCTTACCTGCGCAAATATGGCGAGCCGAAGCATCTCGACGACCTGAAACATCATCGCGCGGTGAACTACGTCTCGCGCACCACTGCCAAGTTGTTTCCATTCGAATTCATGCTCGATGGCGAACTGAAGGAAGTCGCCATCAACGGCGCCGTCTCGGTCTTTGGCGCCGAGATCTATGCCGCGTCGGCCATTGCCGGACTTGGCCTGATCCAGTGCCCGCACTACCGAATGGAAGCGCAAATCGCCCAAGGACTGGTGAAGGAAATCCTCACCGACACACCGCCACCGCCCATGCCGGTGTCGGTGCTGTACCCGCATAACCGTCACATGTCGCCACGGGTTCGGGTGTTTGTGGACTGGTTGGGGGATGTATTCGCCAAAGCATCATGAGGTCAAGGCTGGAGCGCCAGAAGCGTAAACAAACTCGCGGTTACCGTGCTCAGCAATCGTGAAGGAACACCTCTTTGACCTCTTAACAGCACCAAAATGTACTAATTCGCTGTGTGTGAGTGCGTGGCCTCTGGTGCTATCTAGTTTTTGGCACATGTACTATTGGTTGTACTACTCCCGGTCGGCGATAGCCACTGGGAGTTTTTATTTTCCGGCAATCAGCATCTCGTCGAGCCCAACCTGCCGACCAAATGCCTTCAGCGGCAGCCCAACAGCTTCCTTCACTGCATCGATGCTCCCGACTGGGATCACCTAGACCGCTGCCCGTGAGGTAGCGGCGTAGATGAAGGTACGATCCAGCACTCGCGACTTGCGTACCGGCACGATCACCCGCCTGAATGCCTGCCCTGGCTCTTGTGAACCGTGATGGTATAAGCGTGCAGGATCACGCCCAAATCGCTGTCGAAGACATGGTGCTCAACACCTTCGTAGATGGCTCGATCCACGGCTATTCGCACGCCAGGGTTTTCATCGTCACCAATGTTGAGCTTTTGGGCTGGTCAAAGACCTCAATGGGCTTGCCTACATGAGCTGCTGATCAAAGAACAGTGGCAGTGTCTGGAATTCATTCAGTCGCCCGTCAGACAGGTAGGTCATGCCCAGGTCGAGTTCGAAATTGGGGGCTTATCAACGGTCAGTTCTGTACTACGGCGAAGCTTATTAGACACTGGACTTAACCCGTACCGAATAGGGACAATGCTTCTTTGTTGCGAAATGGGAAGCTCACATGACTGACAGTACACAGCGTGCAGCCAGCGACATCGATCTGATGACTGAAGTTGCCATGCTTTATTATCTCGACAACATCACTCAAGAAGCGATTGCCAAGCGCTTTGACTTGTCCCGGGTGAAGGTCAGTCGGCTGCTTAAGCGTGCACGTGATGAAGGTGTGGTCGAGGTGCGTGTACTGCAGCATCCTGCGTTGAACACTGAGCTGGAGCAGGCATTGGTCGAGCGCTTCCAGCTGGACCGGGCGCTGATTGCGGTCGATCATGGAGACCCTGATACCCAACGCTCGGCGGTGGCCAGCCTAGTCGCCAATTACCTGAACAAGACCTTGAGCGATGGGATGATTGTCGCTGTCGGCATGGGCCGCAATGTCGGGGCGGTGGCCGAAAATGTGTTCTTGCCGATAACGCGTAACTGTACATTTGTCTGCGCCATCGGCGGCTCTCTGAAGGCTGGCGAGTACATGAATCCGGACCATATTTGTCGTCGCCTGGCCTTGCGCTTCGGGGCGGAGAGCGAAACGCTGTATGCACCAGCCCTAGTGGCTAATCCGGAGTTGCGCGGTGTTTTGATCAATAACGACACCGTACGATCGACCCTTGATCGTGCCCGCCGCGCGGATATTGCGTTGATCGGTATTGGCGACATGAGCGAGAACAGCAACATGGTACGGATGGGGTGGTTCTCGCCTCAGGAAATTGCCGAGGCCCGTGTGTCCGGTACGGTCGGCGACATGATGGGGTATGACTTTATAGATATCCACGGTCGGCCGGCGGTGAACGCCATGCAAGGGCGGGTGATCGGATTGACAGTGCAGGAGCTGGGGCGCATTCCTGATGTGGTGGCGATTGCCAGCGAGAACACCAAGGCGGCGGCTACGTTGGGGGCATTGCGCTCCGGCGTGATCAATACATTGGCGACGACGGTGTCGAATGCCTACACGATACTCGCGCTGGACGATGCAACCCGCAAATAGAGCCATCGACCAGGGGAGAGGTCCCTCCATCCGGTCGTTGAAATACGTACCGGATGGAGGGGGCGCCATTAACTCTGCAGTTGCGCCTCAATCGACTCGGCAAGATTGGTGAGGATCAGGCAGCAAGACACCGCGCCGGCATCCAGTACCCCCAGGGAGCGTTCACCCAGTCGACTGGCTCGACCAATTTTCGCGACCAAGTCTCGGGTGGAGTCCCGACCTTTGGACGCTGCGCTTTTCATCTGGCTCAAGGCTTCGCTGAAGGAAGCACCACTTGCTTGTGCTTGCTCAAAGGCTTCGACCGACGGAATCAATGTATCCATTAGGCACTTGTCACCGACGCCCGCACTAGTGATGTCTTGCAGCGACGTAAGTCCGCCGCGCAACAATCTGGCGAAACTCGCCGTATCGATTTCTTCGCGGCCACGCACTTCGTCGGCCATGCCGATGAACAGGCTGCCGTACAGCGGACCCATTGAGCCGCCGATACCTTCCATGAGTGCCAAGGTCAGCTCGTCAAGCGCTTCGGCCAGGGATAGCTGGCGACCTTCGAGGCTTTTACCGCAGCGGGTGAATCCCTTGGCCATATTAATGCCGTGGTCGCCGTCACCAATAGCGCCGTCGACTTCGCTGAGGTATTCGCGGTTGGCGACGATGATCGAAACCAGGTTGGTTACGATGGTGCTACCGTTGCTACTCGAGAAATGCTGGTTCATGGTTCACTCCGCCTGCGACATGCCGATGGAGCGGCAAGGTTGATCGATCAAGGTTGTCAGTTCAGCGTCGAGCCCGAGCAATGTCAGGGTCACGCCCATCATTTCCAGCGACGTGAAATAGTTGCCAACATAGCAACGATGAACTCGCAGGCCCTTGGCTGTGAGTTGGCGTTCAACTTCTGCGTAGAAAATGTATAACTCCATCACCGGGGTGGCGCCAAGGCCGGAGACCAGCACCACGACACTTTGATCTTGACTGAAATCGCGGTCGGCGAGAATCGGCGCGATCATGCGTTCAGCCATGACTACTGCGGATTCAACCGGGATGACTTCGATCCCCGGCTCGCCATGGTGGCCGATACCCAGTTCCATCATGCCGTCGGCGATCTGAAAGTTCGACTTGCCTACCGCCGGAATGATGCACGAGGTAAGGCCGACACCGATGGAGCGGCACTGGTCGACGGCCTTCTGCGCGACGCGAATCACGCCGTCCAGATCATAGCCTTGGGCCGCTGCCGCGCCGCCAACTTTCCACATGAAAATCTCACCCGCGACGCCACGGCGCTTGGCAATGTCTTGTGGGGGAGCGGAGGCCACATCATCGTTGGCCACGACGGTACGGATGTTCATCTCTTTGCTGGCGGCCATTTTCATCGCCAGCTTCACGTTCATATTGTCGCCGGCGTAGTTGCCGTACAGGCACGCAACCCCCGCGCCCTGATCGGCGGCACGGAAGGCATCGAAGAAGCTCTTGGCAGTGGGCGAGGAGAAAATTTCGCCGACGGCCACGGCATCAATCAGGCCGGGACCGACATAGCCGAGAAATGCCGGCTCGTGGCCGGAGCCGCCACCGGTGACGATACCCACTTGGCCTGCAGGCGAGGTTTTACGTTTGCGAATGACCCGTGGATTGGCCTCGTATTGGGCAAGCTCCGGATGAGCTACAAGGATACCTTGCAGCATGTCTTCAACCACTTGATCCGGATCGTTTATGACTCGATTCATGAAGTGTTTCCTTGTTCTTGTAATGTGGAAGCTGATTACTGAATGCTGTAGCCGCCGTCGATGACCACGTTTTCGCCAGTGATCATCTTGGCCGCGTCGCTGAGCAGGTAAAGCACCAGGCCGGCGATTTCCTCGGGTTGGGCGAAGCGTCCGATCGGGATCTGCAATTTTGCTCGTTCACCCAGTTCTCCTGCCCAGGCTTTCTTGCCCAGAGCGGTTTCAACGATGGTTGGCGAGACGGCGTTGACGTTGATTCCGTGTGACGCCCACTCCATGGCCAGGACTTTGGTCATGCCGACCACGGCGGCCTTGCTCGCGCAATAGGCCACGTGCCGGTCTAGACCGATCACTGCGGCTTGGGAGGCGAGGTTGACGATACGTCCGTTGCCTTGCTGGATCATGTGCCGGGCGCAGGCCTGGGCCACGAAAAAACTGGCCTTGAGGTTGATATCCAACGTGGTGTCCCACGCGCTTTCGCTGACGTCCAGCGCCTTGTCCAGCAAGGCGACGCCAGCGCTGTTGACCAGGAAATCAAGACGACCGAGCTGCTCGGCGGCCTGGTCGACCGCAGCGGTTACCTGATCGAGTTGGCGCAGGTCGACGGCCAGGCCCACGTGCTCGGCGCCGAGGCTGGCGGCCACTTCGACCACTGTTGGATCGCGATCCAGCAGGGCGACCCTGGCGCCGCGCTCCACCAGCAGGCTGGCGCAGGCCAGACCGATACCGGCGGCACCGCCGGTGATCACGGCGCAGCGGCCGTTGAGGTCGAACGCCTGGTTCCAGAAATTGGACATTGCATACACTCCATGCGGGCCGTATCCGGCCCGGGTTTTCAGGTTGGGCAAACGCTTACTTGATTCCGGTGACCTGCGAGTACAAGGCATCGGCGTTGCTGCCGGTGACCGGCACCCACGGCAGGATGTACACCTTGTCCGTACCTTCGCCCCATTTCACGTCGTTGGCATAGTGGTCCCAGATTTTCGACTGGGGTTTGTAGTCCTTGCCTGCCAGGGTGCGCAGGGCAATATCGAGAGCGCCTTGGGATTGCGCCTGGGCATCTTGCAGGAAGGTGGTGACTTCGCCTTTTTTGGCGGCCTGGATGGCGTCGGGCATGCCGTCGATGGCGGTCACCGGTACATCGTCTGGCGACAGACCACGGGACTTCACAGCCTGCAAGGCACCGAGGGCCATGTCGTCGTTTTGCGCGATGATGCCGTTGATGCCGCCGTTGGGGTGAGCGTTCAGCCAGTCTTCGGTCAGTGTCAGGGCTTCGGCGCGAGACCAGTTGGCGGTCTTCATCTCAATGATCTTGATCTGCGGGTTTTTCAGCAGGACTTCCATCTCGCCTTTTTGCCGATCGATCTGCGCCGACTGGCCAATCGGCCCCTGGATAATCGCTACGTTGCCTTTGCCATTGAGCTTATCAACCATGGCCTGGGCCTGAAGACGGCCACCTTCGACGTCGTCGTTACCGATGAACGGAACGTTGGCGCCGGCGACCTTGGTGTTGGAGGCGATCACCGGGACACCGCTGATCTGGGCCTGGGTCACGGTAGCGACACCGGCCTTGGTGTCGATCGGCACGAAGATGATCGCGTCGAAATGCTGGGTGACCATGGTTTCGATCTGGTTGTTCTGGGTCATGGCGTCATAGTTGCCGTCGAACACGGTCAGTTGTACGGTGCCGTCCTTTACCGCTGGGTGCTCCTTGATTTCGCGTACCCAGTTCTGCATGTACTGGCCCTTGAGGCCGTACACCGCAGCGCCGATCTTGTAGGTCTTGCCCTCGGCAAAGGCGATGCTGCTGGAGAGCAGGGATACAGTCGCTACGGCGGCGAGGGTCTGGCCGATCTTCTTGGTGGACATTTTCATGAGGAACTCCTTTATTGTTTTAGTCGTAAGGTTCAGTGAAAAGGCTTAGCGTTTTTTCTTGCGCCAGACATCGATGAGCACCGCGAGCACGATGATCAAACCCTTGGCAACTTGCTGGTAATACGAGGACACCCCGAGCAGGTTCAAGCCGTTGTTGATCACGCCGATCAACAGGGCACCGAACAGAGTGCCGACGATGCTGCCGGTACCGCCGGAGAGGCTGGTGCCGCCGATTACCACGGCGGCGATGGCATCCAGTTCATAAGAGCCACCGGCCTGGGGCAGGGCCGAGGTGGTACGGGCTGCGAGCACCACACCGGCGAGGCCGGCCAGCAGGCCCGAGATCACGTAGACCGAGAACGTCACTTTGCGTACGCCGATCCCGGAGGTGCGGGCGCTTTTTTCGTTGCCGCCCACGGCATACACGTAGCGTCCATAGGTGGTGTAACGCAGGACCATCCAGAAAATCAGTGCGACCACGGCAAAGATAAGGATGGGAATACCGATCGGGCCGAATTTGCCGATGCCCAGGGCCAGGTAGCTTTCGGGCAGGTCGGTGACCGGGCTGCCGTCGTTGAGGATGAAGGTCATGCCACGGGCCACGCTGAGCATGCCGAGGGTGGCGACAAAGGGCGGGATCGACAGGTTGGCGACCATGAAACCGTTGACCACGCCGAGCATTGCGCCGGCGAACATGCCGGCACTGACGGCTGCCAGCAAGCCATAACCCTGAGTGGCCACCAGCGCGCTGCATAAACCGGCGAAGGCCAGGATCGAGCCTACCGACAGGTCGATACCCTTGGTCAGGATCACGTAGGTCATGCCGACGGCAAGAATCCCATTGATCGAGGTCTGGCGCAGGATGTCCATCCAGTTGCGCCAGGTCATGAAGTATTCGCTGGCGAAGGCCATCACCAGACACAGCAGAATGAATACCAGCGGCAGGCCAAAGCGGTCCAAGGCTGTGCGCAAGCGAGCGCGTGGGCTGGTGGTTGGGGAGGCAGCGGTGGGGGCAGGTGTGGCAAGAATTTTGGTGTTCATGAGGCGAGACTCAACAAGGCTTCCTGGGAAAGGGCGGTATCGGTGCTGACGGTGACCAGTCGGCCGCCTTTGAATACCGCGATACGATCACTCAGATGGAGCAGTTCCGGGGCTTCGGACGAGACCACGATAGCCGCGCCGCCGGCGCGTACGAATTCGTCCAGCAGGTGATAAATTTCCTGCTTGGCGCCTTCATCGATGCCGCGGGTCGGCTCGTCACAGAGCAGGCAGATCGGCTGAGTCGATAGGCACTTGGCAAGCACGACCTTCTGCTGGTTGCCGCCACTCATGGACTCCACTGGCAGGTCGAGGGACGAGACCTTGATTTGCAGGCGCTTGACCATGCTCTGGGCCAGTTCGTTTTCCTTGCGTGCATTGATCACTGACCAGCTCGACAGCTGTTTGTAAGCGGAGAGCGCGATGTTGGACATGATGCTGCCACTGAGCACCAGGCCGCTGTCCTTGCGGTCCTCTGTCACCAGCGACATGCCGGCGCGAATCGTAGCGGCTGGCAAACCGATCGGCAGGGGATGGCCCTGGAGTGTGACGCTCCCGGAATCGGGTTCAGTGAGACCATATAAACAGTTGAGGAATTCGCTGCGACCCGAGCCCATCAAGCCGTAGATGCCGAGTATTTCTCCCTGGCGCAGTTGCAGGCTGATGTCCTGGAACTCGCCCTCACGGCTCAGACCGGTGACGCTCAGGCAATTGTCAGCGGCGCATTCGCGACCCACTTTATGGTCAATGCGTTTCAATTCTTGACCTACGATTCCGCGCACCAGATGTGCGCGATCGATATCGGCCATTCGCCCGCTTTCGACGAAAGCGCCGTCGCGAAAGATGGTGTATTCGTCGGCAATCTGCGCCAGTTCACTGAGGCGGTGGGACACATAGATGATGCCGGCACCACGGGCGGTCAGGCGGCGGATAGCCTTGAACAGGGTTTCCGCTTCGCGCTCGCCGATGGCTGAGGTCGGCTCATCCATGATCATCACTTGGCAGTCATGACTGAATGCTTTAGCGATCTCTACCAGTTGGATTTGCGCCACGCTCAGGCGATGCATCGGACTGGTGGCGTCCACGTCGAATTCCAGACTTTGCAGGAGTTCGCGAGTTCGCCGGTTTAGCTCCTTGCTATCAACAATGCAGCCGGCACGCCGTGGTTCGCGGCCCAACCATATGTTCTCGGCGACTGTCATGTAGGGGATGGGTTCGAGCTCCTGCGTGATCATGGCCACTCCTGCAGCCAGGGCGTCGCTGGGGCGGTCGAACTGCACCGGTTTGCCGTTGAGCAAAATGTTGCCCGCGTCGCGCTGTGTGATGCCCATGAGGATGCTGAGAAATGTCGACTTTCCTGCACCGTTGCCGCCGCACAAGGCGTGCACGCTGCCGGACCGGAGGGAGAGGCGCCCGTCACGCAGGGCGGGGATCCCTGCATAGGCTTTCGCGACATGTTCAGCCTGGAGCAGTAATGGCGTAGCCATTGATGTGACCTCTTGCTGATTTTATTGTTAGGTCACGCTGATCATATGATCGGCGAGTGATCATATGTTTATTCCTGGTCGCTGAGTGTGTCAATGGTTTGAGGTTGTTTTTTTTGCTCGTTTTGTTTTGTTGTGCGGATTTCCTAGGTTTTCTCCAAAAAATCGCTTGACGAAGGTGTGTTTTGAGCGTCGTAATGAATGTTCATTCGTTCACAAGATGAACATATGTTCAGACTGGTCACTTCTAGTGACATTGGAGGAAATTCATGGCTGTAAACAAAGCGTTTTCTGTGGCCATCGGTAGCGATGAGGCGGGCTACGAGCTCAAGGAGCTGCTTAAGCTCCACATAGAAGGCTTGGGCTATAGGCTTCAGGACTTTGGCTGCTATTCGACTAGCCCGGTGCTTTATCCAGATATTGCTGCGGCAGTGGCGACGGCAGTCAGCGCAGGCGAACATCGTTTGGGCGTGTTGGTTTGTGGCACCGGCATCGGCATGGCTATTTCCGCCAACAAAATCAAAGGCATTCGTGCCGCGCAGGCCCATGACACGTACTCGGCCGAGCGAGCACGCAAAAGCAACGACGCGCAGGTTATATCCATCGGTGCGCGCGTGATCGGTCCTGAGCTGGCCAAGAGCATTGTCAAAATCTTTCTTGAGTCTGAGTTCGAAGCTGAACGTTCCGGTTCGAAGGTCGAGCGGATCGCGGCGGTGGAGAAGGCGAACAGGGAACTGCCTGAAAAATAAACGGGGATTTACGGTGCCCCAAGTCTGGTCAGGTTAAGCGCCAGGGACTGAAACACAAATCAACAAGAGCCCAAAAAATGTCCAACCTGCTTGAACAATTGCGACAACACAGCGTTGTAGTGGCCGATACCGGTGACCTCGACGCGATCCGCCGCTTCGCGCCTCAGGATGCTACGACCAACCCTTCATTGATTTTGAAGGCAGTCCAGTCCGGTCAATACGACTCTCTGGTCGATCGGATTCTGGATGGTGTGCGGGGTCTTGAGTTGAGCGTCGAAGACGCGATAGATGAAGTTTGCGACCGCTTGGTGGTCGCCATGGGCCAACAGATTCTTGAGTTCGTGCCCGGGCGAGTATCGACCGAAGTGAGTGCACGACTCTCATTTGATAGCGAGGCAAGTATTTCCAAGGCTCGCCGCTTGGTTGAACTGTATGAGCAGTCTGGTATTGGGCGTGATCGCATCCTGATCAAACTGGCTGCGACCTGGGAAGGGGTGCGTGCTGCACAAGCGCTGGAGGCTGAGGGTATCCAATGCAACCTGACGCTGATCTTTAACTTTGTTCAAGCGCGCGCCTGCGCTGAAGCAGGGGCTTACCTGATTTCGCCTTTTGTGGGGCGCATTCTCGATTGGTATGGAAGAGCCAACCCAGAAGTTGTTTATGCACCTAGTGAAGAACCGGGTGTGCAATCGGTGAAACGCATCCTGCAGTACTTTCGCCAACATCAATATTCGACCGTGGTCATGGGGGCGAGCTTTCGTAATGTGGGAGAAATACAGGCGCTGGCCGGTTGCGACCGCCTGACCATTAGTCCGGTTTTGCTAGAGGTGCTTGACGGTCTGAAAGGTTCATTGACGCCTGTGCAAATTAATAGTGCCGATCAAGATCGCTCTCTACCAAAGCAACTGACCGAAGCCGAATTTCGTTGGCAAATGAATGAGGATGCAATGGCGACCGAGAAATTGGCCGAAGGCATCCGGGGTTTTGAAGCGGATCAGTTGAAACTTGAAGCGTTGCTGCGCAAGAAACTTTCCGGAGGTGTAGCTTGAACCTGCCTGAACAGAGTGTGACGTCAAACCAGCGGACCTTGGCCAACGCCATTCGTGCCCTCAGCATGGATGCCGTGCAAAAAGCCAACAGCGGCCATCCCGGTGCCCCAATGGGTATGGCGGATATCGCCGAGGTACTTTGGCGCGACTACCTCAAGCACAACCCGAGCAATCCATCGTTCGCCGACCGCGACCGCTTCGTGCTGTCCAACGGCCACGGCTCGATGCTGATCTACTCGCTGCTGCACCTGACCGGCTACGACCTGTCGATCGACGACCTGAAGCAGTTCCGCCAACTGCACAGCCGTACCCCGGGTCACCCGGAGTTCGGCTACACGCCGGGTGTTGAAACCACCACCGGTCCATTGGGCCAGGGCCTGGCCAACGCCGTGGGTTTTGCCCTGGCGGAAAAAGTCATGGCGGCGCAGTTCAACCGTCCTGGCCACAACATTGTCGACCACCACACCTACGTATTCCTGGGTGATGGCTGCATGATGGAAGGCATTTCCCACGAAGTCGCTTCCCTGGCCGGTACCCTGGGCCTGGGCAAACTGATCGCCTTCTACGATGACAACGGCATCTCCATCGATGGCGAAGTCGAAGGCTGGTTCACCGACGACACGCCGAAGCGTTTTGAGTCCTACAGCTGGCAAGTGATCCGCAATGTCGACGGTCACGACCCGGAAGAGATCAAGACCGCGATCGAGACCGCCCGCAAAAGCGCCCAGCCGACCCTGATCTGCTGCAAGACCACCATCGGTTTCGGTTCGCCGAACAAGCAAGGCAAGGAAGACTGCCACGGCGCCCCACTGGGTGACGCGGAAATCGAGTTGACCCGTGCGGCGCTGAAGTGGAACCACGGTCCGTTCGAAATCCCGGCAGAGATCTATGCCCAGTGGGATGCCAAGGAAGCCGGTCGCGCCGTGGAAGCCGAGTGGGACCAGCGTTTCGCGGCTTACTCCGCCGCTTTCCCGACTGAAGCCAACGAACTGGTCCGTCGTCTGAGCGGCGACCTGCCGGCGGACTTCGCGGAAAATGCCTCGGCTTATATCGCTGAAGTGGCCGCCAGGGGCGAAACCATCGCCAGCCGTAAAGCCAGCCAGAACGCCCTGAACGCGTTCGGCCCGCTGCTACCGGAACTCCTCGGCGGTTCGGCTGACCTGGCCGGTTCCAACCTGACCCTGTGGAAAGGTTGCAAAGGCGTCACCGCCGAAGACGCCAGCGGCAACTACATGTACTACGGCGTGCGCGAGTTCGGCATGAGCGCGATCATGAACGGCGTGGCCCTGCACGGCGGCCTGGTGCCTTACGGCGCGACCTTCCTGATGTTTATGGAATACGCGCGCAACGCGGTGCGCATGTCGGCGTTGATGAAGAAACGCATCATCTACGTGTTCACCCACGACTCCATCGGTCTGGGCGAAGACGGCCCGACGCACCAGCCAATCGAGCAACTGACCAGCCTGCGCAGCACGCCGAACCTCGACACCTGGCGCCCGGCCGATGCGGTTGAGTCGGCGGTGTGCTGGAAAAAGGCCATCGAACGCAAGGATGGTCCTTCGGCGCTGATTTTCTCGCGTCAGAACCTGCAACATCAGGAGCGCAGCACGCGGCAGATCGCTGACATCGCCCGTGGCGGTTACGTGTTGAAGGACTGCGCCGGCGAGCCTGAACTG
Source organism: Pseudomonas sp. GL_091 (assembly GCF_057837725.1). Taxonomy (NCBI): domain Bacteria; kingdom Pseudomonadati; phylum Pseudomonadota; class Gammaproteobacteria; order Pseudomonadales; family Pseudomonadaceae; genus Pseudomonas; species Pseudomonas sp. GL_091. The sequence continues at coordinate 3,229,237 of NZ_CM174451.1, forward strand.
ATCCTGATCGCTACCGGTTCGGAAGTCGGCCTGGCTGTTCAAGCCTTCGACAAACTGACCGAGCAGGGCCGCAAGGTTCGCGTGGTTTCCATGCCGTGTACCAGCGTGTTCGATGCCCAGGGCGCCGGCTACAAGCAATCGGTCCTGCCGTTGCAGGTCAGCGCCCGTATCGCCATCGAAGCTGCCCACGCGGACTACTGGTACAAGTACGTGGGCCTGGAAGGTCGCGTGATTGGCATGACCACCTACGGCGAGTCGGCGCCTGCTTCGGCGTTGTACGAGCACTTCGGGATTACCCTCGAAAGCGTGCTTGATACGGCGCAGACCCTGCTGACTAAGTCGGCGGTGGAGGAATAGTCATGCAGGCAGATGTTGATATTGAGGCGCTGCGCTCTAGCGTGACGCCACTCCTGCAAAAGTCGAAGTCGAAGGGCGGGGCAGCTTCTGGCCGGAAGTCTCCCGCTAAACATTATCTGCAACCGCTTGATGCCACCGACCTGGTTTCCTGGCGAGCACTGCAAAAGCACCGTGAGGCTATGCAGCGCTTCAACATGCGCGAAGCATTCGAGTCTGACACAGGGCGTTTCAAGGAGTTCTCAGCTTCCAGTTGTGGTCTTTTCTTAGACTACTCGAAAAATCTGATCACTGGAGAAACTCGTGATCTTCTGATTCAGCTGGCTCGGGAGTCGGGAGTCGGCGAGGCGATCCAGGCGATGTTTGGTGGCGAGCAGGTGAATGCCTCGGAGAAACGACCTGCGTTGCACACGGCGTTGCGCCGTCCGCTAGGGGATCGCCTGACCGTCGACGGGCGTAACCTGATGCGCGACGTCCACGATACCCTCGGGAAAATGACTGAAATCGTGGACCGCATCCATAACAAGTTATGGCGTGGCTATAGCGACAAAGCGATAACGGACGTGGTCAATATTGGCATTGGTGGGTCCTTCCTGGGGCCGGAACTGGTGTCCGAGGCGCTCTTACCCTACAGCCACCCCTCTGGGGTGCGCTGCCATTACCTGGCGAACATCGATGGTAGTGAATTCCATGAATTGACCGCTCGCCTGAACGCCGAAACTACGTTGTTTATCGTTTCCAGCAAGACTTTTGTAACCTTGGAAACGCTGAAAAACGCCCAGGCGGCCCGAGCTTGGTTTCTGAGCAGTGGCGGCAATGAGCAGCAACTGCACCTGCATTTTATTGCCGTCACCAGCAACAATCAGGCGGCCATCGATTTTGGCATTCGCGAGAAGAACATCTTCCCAATGTGGGACTGGGTCGGTGGCCGTTACTCGTTATGGTCGGCGATAGGTTTGCCAATTGCCCTGGCTATCGGCATGACCAATTTCAAGGAGTTGCTCTCCGGTGCCTACGCCATGGACTGCCATTTCCTCAATGAGCCGTTCGAAAGCAACATGCCGGTGCTTCTGGCGATGCTTGGCATTTGGTATCGCAACTTCTGGGATGCCCAGGCATACGCTTTTCTGCCCTACGATCATTACTTGCGAAACTTCGTAAAGCACTTGCAGCAGATGGATATGGAGTCCAGCGGCAAGAGCATTCGCCAGGATGGCTCGGCGGTTTCCTGCGGTACCGGGCCGGTAATTTGGGGTGGCGTCGGCTGCAATGGCCAACATGCGTATCACCAATTGCTGCACCAGGGGACCGCGTTGATCCCTGCGGACTTTATCGTCCCGGTTGTCAGTCACAAGCCAGTGGCTGACCACCATCAATGGTTGTACGCCAACTGTTTGTCGCAAAGTCAGGCGCTGATGCGAGGCAAGAGTCTAAGGGAGGCTGAAGTCGAGTTGCGGGCCAAGGGATTGTCGAAAGCGAATGTCCAGCGCTTGGCACCGCATAAGGTGATCCCCGGCAACCGTCCAAGCAATACCCTGGTGATGGAAACCCTCGACCCACGGCGACTCGGCGCATTGATCGCGCTGTATGAGCACAAAGTTTTTGTGCAGGGAGTGGTCTGGGGAATCAACTCCTTCGATCAGTGGGGGGTGGAGTTGGGCAAAGAGCTGGGGACTAGTGTCTACGGCAGCTTAACGGGATTCGATCCACCGCCCGCCGACGACTGTTCGACTCAGGGCCTAGTCGACTACTTCCGCAGACGTCATCGCGGTTGAATCGGTAAAGAAAAAGCAAGTGAACAAACTTAGCGTGTTGTTCGCCTGCTGGCGCCGAATTCGACCGTCGTTTCGTCATGGTCAACAGCAATGCCTCGCGGAGATTTCTTTAAATCTCCGGGCTTGGTGTTGCCCATATCCCTGAGCTCCGTGTTGCGCCGGTAGTTTCGGCATGAGAATGGAAAAACATCATGATGCGTAGAACAAAAATTATAGCAACGCTAGGCCCGGCCACAGAAAGCCCAGAAGCTATTGAAGGGTTGATCCGTGCCGGGGTGGATGTTGTACGACTGAATTTCTCCCATGGCAGTGCGCAAGAGCACATCGCCCGCGCTCTGCTGGTACGTGAACTAGCCGCTAGGCACGGACGTTTCGTCGCGGTGCTGGCGGACCTGCAAGGGCCGAAAATTCGCATCGCGCGCTTCGCCCAAGGCAGGGTGCAGTTACATAAAGGACAGACGTTCGTCCTGGATGCCAGGATGGATAAACACGCCGGCGACGAGCGGCGCGTCGGCATTGATTACGAGGCACTGATCAGCGACAGCCGCCCCGACGACATCTTGTTACTGGATGACGGGCGTATCGAACTCAAGGTGTTGAACGTCGAGGCCAACCAGTTGTTCTGCGAGGTCGTGATCGGTGGGCCGCTATCGAACAACAAAGGCATCAATCGCAAGGGCGGTGGGCTTTCGGCGGCGGCGCTGACCGAGAAGGATTGCATCGACATCAAGACTGCCGCACACATGCAGGTCGACTACTTGGCCGTGTCCTTTCCGCGGGATGCCGCCGACATGCATCTGGCGCGCCGCTTGATGCGCGAGGCAGGTGGCGAGGCAGGGCTGATTGCTAAGATCGAACGGGCTGAGACCGTCAATGACCTGCAGGTACTGGATGCCATTATCGAGGCTTCCGACGGGGTGATGGTGGCGCGTGGCGATCTGGGGGTGGAGATTGGCGATGCTGAATTGGTTGCCGTGCAGAAGTTGATCATCGAGCGGGCACGTACCTTGAATCGGGTGGTGATTACAGCGACGCAGATGATGGAGTCCATGATCAGCCAATCGATGCCAACCCGTGCCGAAGTGTTCGATGTGGCTAACGCAGTGCTTGATGGTACCGATGCGGTGATGCTCTCGGCCGAGACCGCCAGCGGCGCTTATCCGGTCGAAACCGTAGAAGCCATGTGCAGGGTGATCGTTGGTGCAGAGAAACATCCGCTGGCGCATCGCTCCAGGCATCGCATGGATGAGGTGTTTCACAATATCGATGAGTCAATCGCCATGGCAGCGATGTATACGGCCAATCACTTGCACGGAGTGAAGGCCATTATCTGTATGACCGAAAGCGGCGACACGCCAAGGTTGATGTCACGGATTCGCTCACACTTGCCCATTTACGCGTTTTCCCGCAACGGGCGTACGCAGCATCGTGTTGCCCTTTTCCGGGGTGTTCAAACTGTTCCATTCGATAGCGATGCCTTTCCGATTGCTGAGGTCAATAGCCGGGCCGTGGACGAGTTGCAACGCCGTGGTGTGGTGGTGCAGGGCGATCATGTCCTGATATCGCGAGGCGATCACGCTGGCGCTCAAGGGGGCACTAACTGTTTGCGCGTGATTCGTGTGGGTGATCAAGTTTACTGAGTGAGGTGATGGCTGTGATTGACTCAAAAAATCAAGTAGCCAGGTTAGATCCGGCGGCGGACGAAGAACAGTCTTGGCCGCGTGATTTCGATTTCTCCCAGGCTCGTGCCGAACAGCAAGAACTGCTCGATATGTATGACGCTCAGAACGTCGTCTCAACCCCTCTTTGTGGTGCTGACACAGATGAATAACAACACTCTGATCCAACAAGTTTACGCACGGGAAATCCTTGACTCGCGAGGTAATCCGACTGTCGAAGCGGTGGTCACGCTAAGTGGTGGTGCTGTGGGATCGGCCAGTGTGCCGTCCGGTGCCTCCACTGGCAGCCGCGAAGCTCTGGAGTTGCGTGACTGCACTGTCCGTTACCATGGCAAAGGGGTCGAGCGCGCGGTCGCTAACGTCAATGGCGCGATACGCGAGCGCATCGTGGGGCTGGATGCGCTGAACCAGCGTGAGGTTGACGGTGCAATGATTGCCCTGGACGGTACTGAGAGCAAAAGCACCTTGGGGGCCAATGCGATTCTGGCGGTGTCCCTGGCCACGGCCAAAGCGGCGGCGGCGTCCCTGAATATTGCACTGTACGAGCATTTTTCTGAGTTGTACGGCAGTTCTGGCGTCTTCAGCATGCCGGTACCGATGATGAACATTCTCAACGGTGGCGAACACGCGGATAACAACGTCGACATTCAAGAGTTCATGATCCAGCCGGTCAGTGCAGGCTCCTTCAAGGAAGCCTTGCGCATGGGCGCGGAGGTGTTTCACACCCTCAAAAAAGTACTCGCCGAACGTGGTTTGAGCACTGCAGTCGGTGACGAAGGCGGCTTCGCTCCTTCGCTGGCGTCCAATGAACAAGCGCTGGTTGTGATCGAGGAGGCGGTAGCCCGTAGCGGCTATGTGCTGGGTCAGGACATCACCCTGGCCCTGGACTGTGCGGCCTCCGAGTTCTATCGCGACGGGCGTTACGTGTTGGCAGGCGAGGGCAAGGACTTCGATTCCAAAGGTTTTGCCGACTACTTGGCCGGGCTGTGCCAACGCTACCCGATCGTTTCGATTGAGGATGGCATGGATGAGAGCGATTGGGACGGCTGGGCGTATCTGACCGAGAAGCTGGGCAAGCGTGTGCAACTGGTCGGCGACGACTTGTTTGTCACCAACACGCGCATTCTCAAGGAAGGTATTGAGCGTGGCATCGGTAACTCAATTTTGATCAAGTACAACCAGATCGGCAGTCTCAGCGAAACTTTCGACGCCATTCGCATGGCCCAGAACGCGGGATACACCGCGGTGATTTCCCACCGTTCGGGCGAAACGGAAGACACCAGCATTGCCGATCTGGCCGTAGCCACTTGTGCCGGTCAGATCAAGACCGGTTCGCTCTGTCGTTCTGATCGGGTGGGCAAGTACAACCAGTTGTTGCGTATCGAAGACGCACTGCAGGACCGTGCGCCTTACAGTGCAGTCGCGTTGCTGGAAGGGCGCCTGGAAGGATTTCGATGAAATGCAAACGGGTCATCGGCGCAGACCCGAGCGGTACACCGAAAAAACCGTGCACTGCTGGTAGAACAGGATTGCATCCTGGCGGGGCAACCACGTCGATTCACTATGGCGGCAGCGTCAAACCGGACTGCTCAGCCGGATATTGATGGGGGAACTGATTGGCGGTGCTTCGCTGGACGCCGCCTCGTTCGCGGCGATCTGTCGGGCTGCTCGGCCCTAACCCCCACCCCGTGCGGTGCTCAGTCCAGATCCGTCGCTCAGCTATTTTGCTACTGACAATTAAAAGAGGTTGTTTTCATGTCCACTTATTGCCTTGAGTCTTTGTTTCCTACTCTCTCTGACATCCCAGAACAGTATCGCCTCGGTGCTCCGATAGAACAGCGCGAGTATTTGGTCGACGGCCAACTGCATATCTGGAACGGCCCGCTGGCCCCCGTGCGCAGCCCGGTGTTTCTCAGCACCGCAGAAGGCGATCAGCAAGCGGTTCTCGGTAGCACGCCACTGCTTGACGCGGGGGCGGCGCTGGTCGCTCTCGACGCCGCCGTCCGCGCCTATGATCGGGGCCAGGGCTTATGGCCGACCATGCGTGTGGCCGAGCGCATCCAGCACGTTGAAGCCTTTCTAGCGCGCATGCGCGAGCAACGCAGCGCGGTGGTCAAACTGCTGATGTGGGAAATCGGCAAAAACCTCAAGGACTCGGAAAAAGAGTTCGATCGCACCTGCGACTACATCGTCGACACCATCACCGCGCTCAAGGAACTGGATCGTCGCTCCAGCCGCTTCGACCTCGAGCAAGACACGCTGGGTCAAATCCGTCGCGTGCCGTTGGGTGTGACTCTGTGCATGGGCCCCTACAACTACCCGCTGAACGAAACCTTCACTACGCTGATTCCGGCCCTGATCATGGGCAACACTGTGGTGTTTAAACCGGCCAAGTTCGGCGTACTGCTGATCCGTCCGTTGCTCGAAGCCTTCCGTGACAGCTTCCCGGCCGGGGTGATCAATGTGATTTATGGCAGCGGGCGGGAAACAGTTAGTGCGCTGATGGCCAGTGGCAAGATCGACGTATTCGCCTTCATCGGCACCCACAAAGGGGCCAGCGCCCTGAAGAAACTGCATCCGCGCCCCCATCGCTTGCGTGCGATTTTGGGATTGGATGCGAAGAATCCGGGCATTGTCCTGCCCGAGGTTGATCTGGACAATGCCGTGAACGAGGCCGTCACCGGATCGCTGTCGTTCAACGGACAACGCTGCACCGCGTTGAAGATCCTCTTTGTACATGAAGACGTCGTCGACAGCTTTTTGGAGAAGTTCAACCACAAGCTCGCCAGCCTCAAGTCTGGCATGCCTTGGGAGCCGGGTGTGACGCTGACGCCACTGCCGGAACCCGGCAAGTCCGATTTCCTGAGTGGGCTAGTGGCCGATGCGATTGCCAAAGGCGCTGAGGTGGTAAATCCGCGCGGCGGTGAGATGCGGGACACCTTCTTCTACCCAGCTGTGCTTTACCCGGTCAATCCGTCGATGCGCGTCTATCAGGAAGAGCAGTTTGGACCCGTTGTTCCGGTGGTACCTTACCGCGATCTGCAGACCGTGATCGACTATGTGCTGGACTCAGATTTCGGGCAGCAGTTGAGCATCTTCGGCTCCGATCCGGCACAAGTCGGCAAACTGGTCGATGCCTTTGCCAACCAGGTTGGCCGGATCAATCTCAACGCGCAGTGCCAGCGTGGCCCGGACAGCTACCCGTTCAATGGGCGCAAAAACTCTGCTGAAGGTACCTTATCGGTGCATGACGCGTTGCGCGTGTTCTCGATCCGCACACTGGTGGCGGCGAAGTTTCAGGACGACAACAAACAGTTGATCAGCGAGATCATCCGCCGTCGAGAGTCTAACTTCTTGACCACCGACTACATCTTTTAAGGGGAGGGCGACGACGATGCGCAGTTTGACTCGTCCTCAATGCAAGTCCGGACAGGCCTAATTCGTGCGTCGCGCTCGGATTGCTCGACAGACAGGTCGGTAGTCTTGCGGGTTATAAAGTGGTGCTCGACTACCAGTAGAGAGCGCATGACCTAGGTTATTCGAGGCTCGATTAGACTAGGTTGTCCCCAACTAGTGAAATTAGCAGCCCCCTTACGTAAGTAATAGGGCTGCTTTTATATTTTCACTGTTCATGCCATAGATTTAAAACCTACGGGCTTTTATGCAGCCATAGTCATTATTAGAGATTCTAGGCAGTAGCACGAGGTCATCTAATGTGCCCAACCGGAGTTCGTGGATGCAGAGTGGGGAAGTTCTTCGTGTAGGCCTTACATACTCGCAAGACTTGGTCATCGGCAAATCGCGGGCCGACCACATGTAGGCCTACTGGCAATCCGTCTTCCGTGAGGCCGCAAGGCATGGATGCGGCTGGTTGCTGGGTCAGGTTGAAGGGGTAGCTGAAGGGCGTCCATTCCATCCATTCGCCCAGACCAGAGTCCGGCGGAACGTTGTGCCCGGCGGCGAAGGCGGTGATCGGCAGCATCGGCGACACCAGCAGGTCATAGCGACTGTGGAACTCAGCCATATGGGCCACCAGCGCGGCGCGGGCTTCCAGGGCCAGGGTGTAGTCGTGGAGGCTGATGCGCTCCCCCTGTTCGGCAATGCGCAGCAGCCCCGGATCGAGTTGTGCGCGTTGCGCCGGGCTCAGTTGTCCGGCCAGCCGTGCGGCACCGGCGAACCACAGGGTGTTGAACAACTCCAGCGGATCACTGAAGCCAGGGTCGACCGGTTCGACATGCGCGCCCAATTGTGCCAGGCGTTCCACCGCCTGGGCCACCACCTTGGCCACCTGCGGATCGACCTTCACATAACCGAAGTCTGGGCTGTAGGCGATGCGCATACCTTTGAGATCATTGCTCTCAGCCAGCCAAGGCGTGCTGCGTGGGGCTCCGGCGAAACCGTCCCGGACATCCGGTTGCGCGACGGTTTGTAGCATCAGCACCGCATCGTCGACGGTGCGGGTCATCGGTCCCAAATGCGAGAGCAGGGTCATGGCGCTGGCCGGCCACTGTGGCACGTAACCGAAGGTCGGCTTGATTCCAAAAGTGCCGGTGAACGCACAGGGAATGCGGATCGAGCCGCCGGCATCGCTGCCCTGGTGCAATACGCCGAGGTTCAGCGATGCGGCGGCGGCCGCACCACCGGAGGAACCGCCGGCGGTCATGCGCGTGTCCCAGGGGTTGCGGGTGATGCCGTACAACGGATTGTCGGTCACGCCTTTCCAGCCGAATTCCGGGGTGGTGGTCTTGCCCAGCAGCACCGCGCCGGCATTGCGCATAAAAGCCGGGAAGGGCGCATCCACATCCCATGGACCCGTGCCCGACGTAGTTTTCGAACCCTTGCGCGTGGGCATGCCACGGGTCAGGGTCAAGTCCTTGATCGACGCCGGCAAACCATCCAGTGCACCGCACGGCTGGCCCTTGAGCCAGCGTTGTTCGGAGGCCCGCGCCGCGTCCATCGCACCTTGCTGATCAACATGGCAATAGGCGTTGACCTGCGGATTGAAGCGCTCGATGCGCGCCAGGGCGTCCTCGGTCACTTCCACCGGCGACAGGCGCTTGTCACGGTAATGAGCCAGTAGTTCGACGCCACTCATCTCGGCGATTTCGCTGTGTTGCTTCATGCCGCATGTCCTCCTTGCCCTTGTGCCGCATTGACCATGGCCCGCAGCAACACAGCGCAACCGTCGGCCAGGTCCTGGGGTGCGGCGTTTTCGATTTCGTTGTGGCTGACGCCACCCTCGCACGGTACGAAGATCATCCCGGCCGGGCCCAACTCAGCGACGAAGATTGCGTCGTGTCCGGCGCCGCTGACGATGTCCATGTGGCTCAAGCCCAACTGTTCGGCGCCCTGGCGCACGGCGGCGACACAGGCGGGGTCAAAATCCAGCGGCGGGAAGTCGGCGGTCGGGGTCAGCTCGAAACTCAAACCGTGCTGCTGGCAGGTGTCTTCGATCACCTGGCGCACTTCATCGACCATGGCTTGCAGCTTGTCGGCGTGCAGGTGACGCAGGTCGATGGTCATGTGCACCTGACCGGGAATTACATTTCGCGAACCCGGGTGCAGGGTCAGGCAACCAACCGTGCCGCAAGCGTGAGGCTGTTGCGCATGGGCGATGCGGTTCACTGCACTGACCACCTGCGCCGCGCCGACCAGGGCATCCTTGCGCAGGTGCATCGGCGTCGGCCCGGCATGAGCCTCGACCCCGGTCAGGGTCAGGTCGAACCATTTCTGCCCGAGGCAGCCCATGACCACGCCGATGGTGGTCTCGCGGTCTTCCAGTACCGGGCCCTGTTCGATGTGTGCCTCGAAATACGCCCCCACCGGATGGCCGAGCACCGCCCGCGATCCGGCATAGCCGATGCGCTGCAACTCGCTGCCCACCGACAACCCCTGATCATCCTGTTTACTCAGGGTGTCCTGAAGATCGAATTTACCGGCGAACACCCCCGAGCCCATCATGCACGGCGGGAATCGTGAGCCTTCTTCGTTGGTCCAGACCACGACTTCGATCGGCGCCTCGGTCTGCACGCCGAGGTCATTGAGGGTGCGGATCACCTCCAGCCCGGCCATCACCCCGTAGCAGCCATCGAACTTGCCGCCCGTAGGCTGGGTGTCGATATGGCTGCCGGTCATCACCGGTGCGCGCTCGGGATCGCGTCCGGCACGGCGGGCGAAAATATTGCCGATGCCGTCGATGCTGACGCTGCAACCGGCTTCCTCGCACCAGCGCACGAACAGGTCGCGGGCCTGCCGGTCAAGGTCGGTCAGGGCCAGACGACAGACGCCGCCCTTGACGGTGGCGCCTAGCTGCGCCAGGTCCATCAGCGACTGCCAGAGACGTTCGCGGTTGATCAGCGGGGCGTTGTTTTGCAACTGAGGTGCAGACACTATCGGGTGGTTCATTTCATCTCTCCCGTCAGGCGCTCAGGGCCAGGTAGCGGTTCTTGATGGTCGGGTCGGCGCGGAAGTCAGCGGCGCTGCCTTCGTAAACCACACGGCCCTGTTCGAGGACGTAATGGCGGTCGGCGAGCTTGTCGCAGACCATCAGGTTCTGTTCCACCAGCAGCACCGGCAGGCCGTCGTCCTTGATCTTGCGCAGGATCTTCACCAGCTCATCGACGATCACCGGGGCCAGGCCTTCGGTGGGTTCATCGAGGATCAGCAGCTTTGGGTCATTGAGCAGGGCACGGGCGATGGCCAGCATTTGCTGTTCGCCGCCGGAAAGCGCGTGGCCGGCGTTTTTACGCCGCTCCTTGAGGCGCGGAAACATCGCGTAGACATCCTCCAGCTGCCAGCGGCTGGTCTTGCGCTGGGCGATCCGCAGGTTTTCCTCGACGCTGAGCAAACGGAAAATGCCACGGTGTTCCGGCACCAGCGCCAAACCCTGGCGGGCGATCTCGAAGATTTTCTGGCCGACCAGTTCTTTACCGTTGAAACGGATTTTCCCCTGACGCGGGCAGATGATCCCAAGGATGCTGCGCAGGGTCGTGGTCTTGCCCGCACCGTTGCGTCCCAGCAGGGTCACCAGTTCACCGGCGTTGACCTGCAGCGAGACACCTTCGAGGACGTGGCTCTTGTCGTAGTAGGAATGGATATTCTCGACGGTCAGCATCAGGCGGCTTCTCCCAAATAGGCGATGCGTACGCGCTCGTCGGCGCGGACGAATTCCGGTGTGCCCTCGACCAGGATCTGGCCGTGACTCATGACGGTGATGCGTTGGCTGATCGACATGACGATGCTCATGTTGTGTTCGATCAGCAGCACGGTGTGATCGCGGCCCAGGTCGCTGATCAGTTGGGTCATGATCGGGATGTCGTCGATGCCCATGCCCGAGGTGGGCTCATCGAGCATCAGCAACTTTGGTTTGGAACAGATCGACATGCCGACTTCCAGCACCCGCTGCTGGCCGTGGGACAGTTCGCCGGCGAGGGTGTCGGCGCGTGTCGTCAGTTGCAGGCGTTCGAGTACCTGATCGGCCATCTCCAGGTGTTCGCGGCGGCTGTCGACATGACGCCAGAAGTTCAGCGCCGCCAGGCCATCGCGGCCCTGGGCGGCCAGGCGCAGGTTCTCCCGTACGTTGAGGTTCTGGAACAGGCTGGTCAACTGGAACGAACGAGCCATGCCCAGGCCCACCCGGCTGTGAGCCGGTTTCTTGATGATGTTTTTGCCGTTGAACAGGATGGCCCCGGCGGTGGCCTGGCGCTCACCGGTCAGGCAGTGGAACAGGCTGGTCTTGCCTGCGCCATTGGGGCCGATAATGGTGTGGATGGTGCCGGCCTCGACCTTCAGGTTGACGCCATTGACCGCGTGGAAGGCGCCGTAGGCCAGTTCCAGGTCGCGGGTTTCCAGCAAGTACTGTGCAGGGCTGTTCATGAGAGTTTCTCCTCGGCCGGCACGATCGTTTTGCGCTGACCCTTGAGGCGTTCAACCAGACTGGAGAGTCCGCCCCACAACCCGCCGCGCATGAACACCACCACCAGGATCAGGATGATCCCCAGGAGCATCAGCCAGCGTGGCCAGAGATCGGAGAGGAACTCGCCGAGCAGCACGATCGAGCCGGCTCCCAGCAAGGAGCCGAACAGCGAGCCGGTGCCGCCGACGATGGTCATGATCAGGATGTTTTCCGACATCGCCAGGTCGATGTTCGACAGCGGCACGAAATGCAGGAGCATCGCGTACAGCGCCCCGGCGATTCCGGTCACGGCGCCGGACAGCATGAACACCAGGATCTTGAAATGCCGGGTGTCGTAGCCGATGGCGGCGGCGCGGGTTTCGTTCTCGCGGATCGCCATCAGCGTGCTGCCGAAGGGCGAGGTAATCACCCGGCGGGCGCCGATGAAGATCAGCAGGAACAGCACCGCGACGAACCCATAGAAGTAACGGGCGTCGCTCAGCGACAGCAGTACCGTGTCGCCGATGCGGATTTCCGGACGCGGCACGCTGAGCAGGCCGTTGTCGCCGCCAGTCCAGTCGCTCAGGGTGTAGGCGATGAAGTAGGCCATCTGGCTGAACGCCAGGGTCAGCATCACGAAATAGATGCCGGTGCGACGAATCGCCAGGGCGCCTACCAGTAACGCCAGCACCGCGCCGGCCAGTGCGGCACCGAGCAAGGCGCTGATCAACCCCAGTTGCAGGTGAATCATCAACAGCGCCGCGCAGTAGGCACCTGCGCCGAAGAAGATGCCTTGGCCGAATGACAGCAGCCCGGTGTAGCCCAACAGCAGGTTACAGGCCAGCGCCGCCAGGGCGAAGATCAGGATTTCTGTGGCCAGGGTCGCGGATGGCAACACCAGCGGCAGGCCGATCAGCACCGCAATCACCAACAGCAGCATGGAGCGCGACTGAGTCTTGGTAAAGGGCAGGGGATTTTTCTCGCTCATGATCATGCTCTCCCGAACAGGCCGTAGGGACGGACCAGAATGACTGCCGCCATGGCGCCGTAAATCATTAGGCTGGCGCCTTGGGGCCAGATGGTGGTCATCAGGCTTTGCACCACGCCGACCAGCAAACCGCCAACCAGCGCACCGCTGAACGAGCCCATGCCGCCGATCACCACCACCACGAACGCGACCCCGAGAATCTCCGGGCCGACAAAGGGTTGGGCGCCGCGCAAGGGCGCAAACAGCACCCCGGCGACACCTGCCAGGGCAACGCCGAGGGCGAAGGTCATGGAGAACAAGCGGAAGATGTTGGTGCCCAGGAGTGACACGGTTTCAGTGCTTTCACTGCCGGCCCGCACCAACGCGCCGAAACGCGTGCATTCCAGCAGCAGCCACAATGTCAGCCCGATCAGTCCGGAAAAGACGATCAGGAACAAGCGGTAGTAGGGGTACACGAAGTCACCGATGATCAACACGCCGCGCAGCAGTTCCGGCACCGCCACGCTCTTGCCCACCGGGCCCCAGATCAGCACGCTGGCTTCCTGGATAATCAGCGCGATGCCAAGGGTCACCAGAATCTGGAAGGTGTGGGGTAGGTGGTAGATCCTCTGGATCAATAATCGCTCGATGGCCCAGGCGAGGGCGGCCACCACCAACGGTGCCAGGAGCAGTGCCAGCCAAAAGCTTCCGCTCAGGCTGACGACGGTGTAGCAGATGTAGGCGCCGAGCACGAAAAACGCGCCGTGGGCGAAGTTGACGAAGTTCAGCAGGCCGAAAATGATCGTCAGGCCGACCGCGATCAGGAAGTAGATCATCCCTAGGCCAAGGCCATTGAGGATCTGGAACAGGTAAAGATTGAGCATGCAGGAACCCTCTGCAGGGAGCCGGCTGACAAAGGCGTCACCCGGCCCGCTGCCTGTGGCAAGCGGTAGAAAGGTTTCTCAGGTCAGGCGAGAACGCAGCCGGTCGCGTCTGCCGACGGGAACGAGCGGCCTGAGCTGACGACTTGCGCCAGGTCATCCTTGTCGCGCATGTCGGCAGTGGCCTTGCCCACCAGCAAGTAGTAATCCTTGATCACCTGATGATCGACCGCGCGGATCGATTCCTGGCCGGTCGGCCCTTCGTAACTCAAGCCCTGCATGGCCTTCGACACGGTCGGGCCGTCGAAGCTGCCGGTGGCAATGATGCTATCGAGCATGATTTTGGTGCCGATGTAATCGGCCGCCAGTGGGTAGGTGGGATTGATCCCGTATTTGGCCTGGGTGATTTTCACCAGCTCGCGGTTGAGCGGGGTATCGACCTGGTGCCAATACTGCGCACCGAGGTAGACGCCTTCGAGCACGTCGCTGCCCAGTTCCTGGAACTGGTCGAGCCCGGCGGACCACACCAGCAGCACTTTCATGCGCTCCTTGATGCCGAAGTTGACCGCTTGGCGCAGGGCGTTGGAGGACTGGCTGCCGAAGTTGAGCAGCACCAGCACGTCAGGCTGGGCGGCGATGGCGTTGGTCAGGTAGCCGGAGAATTCCTGCTCCTGCAACGAGTGATAGCTGTTGCCGATGTGTTCGATGCCATGTTCGGCGCACACCTGTTTCGCCCCGGCGAGCAGCGCTTCGCCGAACACGTATTGTGGAGTGATGGTGTACCAGCGCTTGGCGTTGGGCAGCAGCTTGATCAGCGGCACCATGGTTTCGCGAATGGCACCGTAAGTCGGCACCGACCAGCGAAAGGTCGAGGCGTTGCAGTCCTTGCCGGTGACCTCATCGGCACCCACCGGCGTCATGAACACACCGCCAACCTTGCCCACTTCCTTGGCCACCGCCAGTGCCGAAGACGACAGGGTACATCCCTGGAAAAAACGCGCGCCATCCTGGGCAATCGCCTCCTGGACTTTGCGCACTGCCTTGCCGGCGTTGCCTTCGGTGTCGATTACCTTGTAGTTCAGGGGCCGGCCGAGCAAGGTCGGATACTGCTCCACCGCCAGGCGTGAGCCCATGTCGGCGAACTTGCCGTAACTGGCGAACGCGCCGGACATCGATTTGAGCCCATAAAAAGTAAAGGGCTCGGCGGCAAACGCATGACGCACACCCAGCGGAAGGCTGAGGGCTCCGGCTACGGTCAGACTGGCTTTCAACAACGTACGACGCTGCATGGGGTAACTCCCTGGTTTAATTATTGGCAGGAGTGGCAATGACAAAACGGCGCATCACGGCCTGTGGGCAGGCCTTTTATTGGAGGTCGGAGCGGACTTCAGTGGGTGTGATCGAACTCCAGTAAAAAGTGGCGGGTGACTTCCCCTTCGAGGGCACTCATGTGGTGCTCGGCATCGCACATGTGTTCATGCATCAATTGCCGCACGCTGATTTCGTCCTCGGCTTGCAAGGCGTTCAGCAGGCGTTTGTGGTAGTCGAGGTTGGCGGCGTCGAACTGCTTGCGTTTGGGTTTGTAGGCTTTTTTCAGCACTACCAGATCGCGCAGCAGGTCGTTGAGAAATTGCGCCATGAACGCCAGCAGCGGATTGGGGCAGGCACGGGCCAGCAGGTTGTGGAACTCCAGTTCCGCCAGGCGCTGTTCGCGCTGGCCGGCTTCGCTGTCTTCCGGTGCGCTGCAAAAATCCACGTTGTCTTGCAGGGCTTTGAAGTCAGCCGCGCTGAGGCGGCCGATCACCGACACCGCCAGTTCGACCTCGATGACTTTGCGCAGTTGGTACACCTGCTCGCCGTCCAGGTGCTGGAAGTGCAGGTAGTTGCGCAAGGCACGGCTGGCCGGTTCGGTGCCGGCTTCATTCAGGTACGCGCCGCCGCTGGGGCCGGTGCGAGTGTTGACCAGCCCTTCGACCTCAAGGGCCTTGAGCGCTTCACGCGCCGAGCCCTTGGAGCACTGGAAGCTTTCCATCAACTCACGCTCGGTGGGCAAACGGTCGCCCGGACGCAGCGCGTCGGTGACGATGGAGCGCTTGACCGACTCGACAATCACATCGGAAAGCTTCTGGCGTTTGCGGCGGATCGGGCGATTGAGCATCTTTTCTATTTATCCTATTAATGCGGATAAATAGTACTTAATAGAATCCACCCGATAGGTCAACAGACCATTCCCTGAATAGGTCGGTTTCAGTAGTGAAGAGTCGTAAATAGGTAAGGACACAGTCGGTCACCAATCTTTGACGACTCAACTACTGTCGTAAAGTTCGTTGGATAGCAGCTACGTAATGGTGGCTCCGATAGCCGCCTCATCTATAAAGCCGAACGTATTCAGATTCCGGAAGCGAAGATGGAGGCGTTGCTCAACTTCATGCACGATGAGCTGCAAACCTTCATGCTGCGCGAACTGATTGTTTGCGCCCATATTCTCTTTCACACCCAAAAAACGACGCTTTCGAAGAAACAGAACTCCGTTCTGGACAAGGAGGATCCTCTGCGGATCATCAATAACTGTTCCTTGGATTTGTACATACTCAGGATCATCGAGTCGCTGTCAAATCCTCAGCACTTGAAGGGTGTAGATAGATTTCTGCCTGGATCGATTGATGACCTTTGATGAGGATCTCGCGGATGTCATTTGTCTGACTGAACTGCGCGCAGTAGCGGTTCATCTCGGTTTACATGGAGCGTATCCTTTCTTTAATAATGAGTTGACCGGCTGGCTGGGTTGATCGGGCATAAGCGGATGGCGTCTTGTGCTGAAAGCTTGCAGGAGGATGCCTTTAATAAACGTGCGGATCACAGAAGTCTGGATAATGTGCAGAGAACTCTAGCGGAAGATCGGCGTCGCTTACTGCAGTTGGCAAAACGGTAAGTGATGGTTTGATTGACGCGGGCTTAGGCAACGATGAATCTGGCCTATAAAGACGGTAGTGATCCAGTCGCGGTATACGCAGGAAAAGACATCATCGATTCGGCCGGAGAATGCTCGTAGGTCGAGGACAGCACGGCACTCAGTCGGTCGCCCAACAAGTTCCAGGCGTTTTTCTTCTCGTCGGCATAGTCGTGATGCAAGTAGTGGCGCCTCACTCGGGAGCCGGCCAGTACATGGTTTTGGCAGCGATCGATGACGTCCAAGCTAACGCCTAAGGCTTGCATCATGGTCGCGCCCGTGCGGCGCAGATCATGCGGCGTCCAGTCACCGTTCTGGCCGTCGGCAAGGACCAAGGTATCGTCGTTACGCCGTCTGGAAAGGGCCTTGCGGTTTTTGAACCGGGCCTGGCGATCACCCACTTGTTTGCTCACCACTTTCACATCCACATGGCCATCATCCTGTTTGTTCGGAAAGCACCACAGGGAGTCTCCTGTAAGGGTCTTGAGTTCCTGAAAAAAATGCAGCGCAAAGGGCGAGAGGAAGACATGGTGGTCCTGTTTCTTGCCCCGGGTGCCTTTGACGTTTTCACTGGGGAGGAACCAGGTCTGCCGGTCCAGATCGACATTTTTCCATTCGGCCTGTAGCAACTCGCCAATCCGGCACAACGTGCCCAGACTGATCCAGAGTGCGAGTTGGGTTTCTTTCTTTAGCGGCCGTATGCCGTCGTATTTTTGCCCGGCGGGCAGGGCGTTGTAATCGGCGGTCATTTGCTGGAAGCGGTTGTGCAGTTCCAACAGCTCAGCCGGGGAAAGGATGCGGCTTCGTTCGGCCTCGTAGTCGGCAGGGATGAGAGGTGATATGTCGACCAGTTCCGTCGGATCACCCTCGAGCAGTAAGGCCCGCCAGGGCTGACGCTTTCTGGCCCAACTGAACATCTGGATGAGATCGGCGAAGAAGCTGATGGCTTGCCGGTGAGCGCCGCGGTTGACCACGGTGCGAATCAGCGCCCGAATATCGTGTTCGGACACATTGTTCACCGCTGTCTTGCCGAGGGCCGGAAAAAGGTCCTTGTTAAAACGGCGTTGTAGTTCGGCGTTACCGTCTTTGCGTGCAACACCATCCAACAGCCACGCCTTGGCCAGATCCTGGACGGTCAGTGTTTGCCCCTTCGTCGTTTTTACTTGTCGGTGGAAACCGGTAGCAACGCTCAATACTGAGTCTGCTCGCAGACTGAGGGTACACATAGAGGTAGAAAAAATTTCGAACTAAAAATTTCCCTTTATTTTCAATAACAAAGAGAAAGGTTCGATTCCGGCTTCGGCACCATTTAAAATCAAGGGTTTGCGGGCGAAAGCTAATGCAAACCCTTGTTCGTTACTGGTCCGCAATTATTGATCTGGTCCGCAATTCACTTCGTTGGAGAGACCTTTTTCCCCTTTCGATTGCGGATGTACTGCTCGGTCATTACGACGGTCGTATGCCCAAGTTGATCTCTGGCCTGCAAAATATCGCCGCTTGACTCCGCCTTTTCCGTGCCGGCTTTGGCGCGCAAATCGCGCATCTGGAACTCGGATTTTGCAACCCCGGCTGCTTCTCTGGCCAAGTCAAACCTTCCCCGCAACATCGCCACCGACATTGGTGTGGCATCCTCGGTAACGATCAGCCGCGTTGAGCGGACCTTGTGTTCTGACTTTCGGGACATGATTCGATCAATCAAAACCTTCAGCTCTCCAGTGATTTCGATTCGGCGCTTGGCGTTTGTCTTGCCTTGCAGCACCCATATCTGACCCTCTCGGACGTCGCGCTCATCCATCAATCGAGTGTCGGTCACCCGTTGGCCAGTCAAATAGGCAAGGTCCATGGCATCCCGTAGGCCGGCGTCCGCTTTCTCGTACACGCGCTTGAACAGTGCGTCCTCGATGTAGATGTCCCGCCTCGTCTCCTTGTTTCCCTTGATTTCTGCGCAAGGGTTGGCGAGCGCCGTATAGCCGATATCCCGGGCGAAGTTCCAGATTGCACTGAGCAGGGCCTTCTCCCTGTTGGCGCGCACCGGCGCGGCCTTGCGCCACGTCAGGTATTGGCGGACGTGCAGGGGCTGGATTGTTTCTAGCGGGGCCGGGGGGTCGTCGAAGAATGACATCAGGTTTTTCAACTCCCTGACGTTGTCCTTTTGCGTTGCTGGTTTCTTTGATGGCACCACGTCGACCAAATACTTCTCGGCCACGTAACGGAAGGTGATCACCTTGGTCACCAGGTCGGTGGCGGTGCGATCGCGCTCAAGTTTCGCGTACTCCATGATCGCCAGACCGTAATCGCTGCCGAGCGGGATCTCTTTGCGGTCCTTGCCGCCGGTGTCGTAATAATAGAAAACCCGGCCGCTGGCTTTCTTGCGCTCTCTCAGCCGGGCAATTGATCCGGGGTTGCTTGGTCGTCGTCCCATGTCAACTAGCCTTGCGTGGTGTCCATGCGGGTTTCTCTGGCTCAAACATACCGACCGCGGTCACGGCCATCGCCCTGACGCTTGGCCAGCCATTCACCTTGATGGTGTGCCTGATGCCGTTTTTCTTGAGGTTGAGGATCTGGCCTGCCTTGGTCCGCGCGCCGGTGAGCTCGCAGACCTCCGTGTGGGAAAGAAACTGAATGTTCATAAGCGTCTCCATGCCGCGGGTGGCGGCAGAAGGTGGGTGAGTGGAGGTGGCAGTTCGTTTGCTGAAGGCGCCAAGTCGGCGGCTGTTGCACTGATGCTAATCAGCGTCTTGCGGGTCCGGGTGAAACCGGGTGAATCGGTTTTCTGTGGGCATGGGATGTCCTTCGCCGATGATCGGCTACAGTTGATAGGTCACTGATATGGAGATCGAATATGAAGTGCTTAATCTGTCAGGCTGCTGCCGGGATTGTTCAAGCGCCTGGAGACTGGTCAGAGGTCAAATGCTCAGCTGGTTGTGGACACTTCAGGGTTTCAGCGAACCTTGTTGCGAAGATGAAGTTCAAGAAGGAATCCTTCGACATCGAACGCACAAGGCGATGGCTTGATATGTCCCGGAATGAGGAGCCTTTGCCATTGATATCGACCTACGATTACAACGTTTCCTTACTGCATCGGGATGCAGAAGAGAGATCTACAAGCCTGCGGAATCGTTCTAGAAAGTCGGTAACTTCAGATTAGATAGAAGTTCTTGCTTCGATCTGGCGAAGTGCATGCTGCACGGCGGTGATTGCCGGCTTCATCACCGTCGTGCGCTTATCCTATGGCGGCGCGACAGGTTTGGTTTTCTGTGGGCATGGGGCGTCCTATGTCGGGGCTTGCCATTCTTATCGCGGACGACAGGGGCTGGCTGGATCAAAACGATTTCTTCAGGCATGACCTCGTCCTTGCCGCTATAGCGGCTGACGTTGAAGGGGAAAATGGTGTTACTTGTGGGGAGAGGTAGAGAATTTGGAGTAAGTGTTGATATCAGTTGTGGCAAGAAGGCTGCGGCCATCTTTGAATTTTGCGTAAAAAGTTATTTCCTTTTCTTTATCACATAGCCACCAGCCCGCAACTAGTCCAACCGGACCTAAAAGCAATGCTCCAGCCAGACTCCATCGAATAACGCTCCCTTTCTTATTAACTATTTCCTCGGTTGCTGTTTCTAAAGTTTCTAGTTTTGAAATGGGTATCTTTATTTCAAGAGAAGGCTTTACTGCGGATTTTAAAATGAACAGTCCAGATTGAAATTCAGCATCACCTGCCAGAAAGTCACCGGATATCACCGTTATCTTCGACATGGTGTTTCTCTTCTGATCAGGTTTAGCCAGCTGATTACTGGGCTCCAAAGGTCCCTGTCAGTCAATCGACTTACGACAAAAGGTGAGACCGACAGTCACCCCATCGATACCAGATCATGGGCATTCACAACCGTCATGCCGTTGAATTCAGCGGCTGGCGGCAAGTCGGCGAGGCATGCATAGATCGGGATGCCAAGCTCGCGCGCTCGATGAATCTCGCCCAAAGTGCCGGCGCTGTAACGCCATCCGTTAATCAGCACCACAGCATCGCATCGCTCCATCAGTGCCAGGGTGCCATCGAGGAAGAACTGATCCTGATTCGGCAGGTCATCGTCAAAATGCGCGGTGTTGGTGTGAGGGCAAATCGGGAACCAGTCTAGGCGGGCGGTGCTGACCGCCACCGATCGAGCTACCGCGATGTTCTCGGTGATCAGTTCGCGAGTAGAAGCGCGGTACGGCCCGGCCACGTAGATGACCGGGATTTTGTTTTCTGTGGGCATGGGGCGTCCCATGCCGGGTCATGGCCGGGCGGTGGCGTGATTTGGGTTTGTGGGCTATTGATTGATGATCTGGCGTATGACCGGTAAGGGGAGTAGGAGTTTTGAGCGGATTACCTGGCACCAGTTGTGACTGGCCTGGCTTTATTCTTGGTGTGATTGCTGTGTGGGAATGGATTGAGCGAGTGTTCGCAGCGCTGTGGAGCGAATTGGGCTGGCCTCACGCAGTTCTGATTATGTTCTGTATTGGGGTTTACTACTTCAAAGGAGAGATTAAAAGCGTTATCCCTCGAATCAAGAAAATCGGTGCGGATGGATTTGAGGTTGAATCACAAGCGCCTCCGGTTCAACCGTCAACCAAAGATGGTGACTTCAAAGATATACCGATTGGTGATTTTCCTCATACATTTGGACTTGCTTTAGAACTCGTTAAAAATGAAGTCGACGGAAAGAATGACGCCGATGCGGTGCAATACCTTCATTGCTAATGATGCGGGCTGGCGAGTGCTTTGCTATTTTGAAGGTATTTATTCATACATTTATGGTGGTCAAATTAAGCTGCTCCAACTGCTAAATACTCGCGGTGTCATTGGGATGTCCTTAGCTGAGGTGGAGCGTGAGTGGGAGGTGCACAAAGAGAAATTCAAACCAGCTATGGATGAATGGCAGATGCAGCCATATTTAGATTTTCTTGTTGCTAAGGAGCTTATTGTTATAGTGGATGGCAAGATTCGAATTACTTTTACAGGTAATGAGTTTTTAACTTGGATGGCTAAGTATGGACGGTCAGATGACAGGCTGTGGTAAGCGGCGCACATTGGGGCCGATTTGGGCAGGGCCCGCGATCAGGTAGGGATTCATAATTGCTCTAGACAGCCGATTACCTCGCCGGCTGGCGTGATTCGTTGAAGTGAGGTAATGGTGTTCGGCCCGGCATGGAGCCGGATCACGGAGCTTGAGATGACCTATCACGTAGACGCTCAAAAAAACGCGCCGCTATTTGAAAGCCTTACGCCTGCTGACCTTTGCTTTGAGTGCGGAAAAGCGATAGAGAACGCAGTCGTTAGATACGATGGCTATGCGTACGCACGGACAATAAAGACTATTTCTATGCATCCTTCCTGTGCTGCTACGGTAGGCCAACGGCTTATCACTGACGGATTCCCGAATCGTCGAAAAGATTGATTCGACAGTCGCCGACTTCCGCTTTGCATCGTTCTGCGGCAGCTTGATCTTCGCCCTGATGATCACGTCGCGGCACCGCCCCAGCTTACGGATGCGCTCCGCATACTCGGCGGCGTACTGGGGGGCATCAAACATGCTGCTGAGTTGGGCAACCCGCTTTCCGTCCATGATCTTGATCACGCGCTCTTCGACAGCCTGGAGCCACTGGCTCATGGAAATATCGATCCGCTTACCTTTCTCGATCTTGAAGTCCCGAACCTTGCGCTTCGCTTCTTCGCGGGCGAAGTGCTCATTCATTCCGAATACTGCAAATGTGCTCATGGCTATCTCCAGGCAGACGCCAGCCTCGCCGGCTGGCGTCATTCGTTGATGTGGGGTATTTGTGTTCGGCCCGGCACGGGGCCGGAACAAGTAGGCCTATCAGTGAAAATCAATTCAAGCTGGAGCGGTAACGAGGGGGCCTCTGCTGGGGCTTTGGACACTCTTCGTGCTGCAGCGCCCCGAGAACTACCCTACGAGTACTACCAGTTGCTGGAATACAGCATGCGAAAACTGCTCCTGGTCTATTTGTTTTTGGAGGCGATGGCGGTAGTCAGATGTTTGCTTTCAATCTGCGGGTGGCGGCTCCCTGGCCGATAGTTGCCTTCGATGGTGTAGACCCAGAGGGGAGCATGCAGGCGGTGGCAAACAGCTTTGCTGAATTTGCAGCGTTAATCGGGTAGGCGCCGCCCTCCGTGACCGGATGCGGTTGCGAGATGTGAGTTTGTGGGCTATTGGTTGATAACCCGGAATGAGCCAGGAAGACTGGGAGCTACTAATGAAAACGCTGATAGTTGATCACTCTTGGACCAAAATCATCGAGCGAGATGAGTTCGCCAAGGTCGCGCTGGCGGCAAAGATTGAGCAGATCGAAGAAATTGAAGCTGCCATTCGAGCGGTTGAAGGTGAAGAGGCAGCCCGCAATGCTCTAAATAATGGCTTGATAAAGCATGCATTAACGCGCTGCCTAGAGAACTTGCAGGGATCTGCATCCGTAACAGAGCAGGACTACTGGGTCTGTTACGAGTTTGCGACAACCGCTGCGAAGAATGCAGAGCAAATCATTGATGAAGAGCTTTCGCACGTAGGGTCGTAGGCGCCGCCGTCCGTGACCGGATGCGACAGGTTGTGATTACGGGGCTTATCGATTAGATTCGATTCATCGAAGCGAGCAGGTTGAGTGTTCTAACGCCAACAACGTGGAGTTGGTATCGACTTCGGAGGCACCTCGCCAGACACCCCTGAACCCCGGCATGTCCGGGGTTTTGCTTTTCAGCTGGGCTCGATGATCTCGTCTTCAGGCTCGCCCGGGTCTTTCACAAGGTGCTGGAGACCGGCGGCCCACAACTGTCGCAACACCTTTTCGCTTGGCTCATAAGGTGTCGTGACATTCCGCAGCATCCAGACCTGAGTCTCAATGTCGGCAGCGATCAGGTTTCGCAGCAGCCGCTGGTGAACGTCCTGCTGGTTGTTGATGCCGTGCTGATCCATCACTCGCTTGAGGTCCGGCTTAAACACCCCGGCCACCTCAATCGTGAACTTCTTGATGCCCAGCGCGGCGTTCTTGGCTGCTTCCTTCTTGCGCTGCTTGATGGCTTCCGCCGTCGGCTCCTGCTGTTCCTCGGCCATGGCCTGCCTCTTCAATTCCGTGGGCCGGTAGATCCAGCCATGTCTGTCGTCGGCGCTGCCGCACTTGGTTGCTGATGCGTTTCATGCTGCCCTCTGCTGATTCCAGACACCCACGGCGTCGAACACCCTTGCGGCCTGCTCTTCAGTCAGCGATATCTCGGCGGGGATGGCGATCCAGCCCGAAGCGACCCGATGATTCGGATTGCTCTCCGCGACCAGGTCTTTGTAGGTTTCCTCGATCACGTCTTCGAGGTGCGCGGCCAGATAGTTGCCTTGTGGCGCTACCTCTATTGATTTGGTGTAGCGGTGCCCGTGTTGATCGCGGCACTGGACGCTGAGAAAGATCGTCCAGCGGTGAGCAAAGTCGCAGACCGCGTCCGCGAGGCGTTGGCCTGGTCGGATACTCTTGCAGCTCTTCCAGTTGATCATGCCCTGGTGGCCACTGGGATCGATTTTCACCACCACGACATGGTTGGTACTCAGCAGTGCTCGGCACGATCGCTCTATCCGCGCCCGCATGTTGTTGGGCTTTCTCTTGCTCATAGCGAGTCCGCCAGTTTGCGTTTTACCAGGTCGCGCAGAAGGCGCTTACCTGAACCTTTCCCAGCACCCGAGGCAACAAAATATGCAACTGATTAGTAATTGGAAAGATGCTTTGAAGATGTCCAGCGTTCAGGCTGGCGGTGCGATTGCAGCGCTGGGTATTGCTGAGCAGATGCTGCCTCAGCTGCAGGCGGTACTGCCTCCTGCAGCCTACGGCGTTCTAGGCATTCTGGTGATGCTGGCTCGGGTGATCCTGCAGCCCAAGCTGAGTAACTAGGGACGGACTGGCGTGAGCTCAAAGAATTGGCGCTATCACTGGCGACGGTGATTAAGGACTGATCGCCTTGATCGCGTGCCATTGCTTCGTGAAAGAGGTCTCAGCCATGAACCAGAGGCTTAAAACTCATTCAGGATTTATTGTTTGGGTAAGGCAGTAACCACGATTTCTTACTGAGCGGAGGAGGCTGTCGCCTTTAGTGAGCTTCTTGAATTTCGCTTGCAGCCTACTGAGACACATGGGCAGTTTAACTTTATAAGGATTTCCTCGTTGCTAATAACGCGCTTCTCGCTGCTTGTTAATAAGTCAAGCAAAACGCACTCCATGCGAGTTAACTTGATAGACGTTAGGTTGTTAGAAAGTAGGCGTTGGGGTTTGTTGAATGCCCAAGTTTGTAACTTTGGCCTATTGATACGATCAGATACAGACGAAGAGCCGTACTGGTCGATCCAGGCAGTAACCTCATCGATAGTATGTCCGTGAGCAATAAAGCTTTCAGCGGAAGGATTGAACGGGGTGGGGCTAAGATCATTTGGCATCGCGGTTCCTCCATGAACAAGAAAAGCGTAACCCAAGAGGTGCGTCCACTGTAAGCAGTAGGCGAAAAAATCCCGCATGGGCGGGCTTAGAAGGGGTCGAACAAAAAGGATGGGGGCTGATCCGTCAGCAGAGGTCAGTTTAGATGGGCGTTGGCAGTGTGTTCCGACAGAAACTACCGCAGCGCCTGGGTCGCTCTCAATGTAGTTGTTTGCGCTATTCTTGGTAAATGGCTGTTTTTGGCCGATTGCTGCCTGTCACGAAGGGCTGAAATCCAAAAGCTGTCGTTGGCCAAGGCAGAAATCGGCCGATTCTGTTGAAAAAGTCGACTTCGATTTCTACGGCAGAAAAGCACGTGCCTGAGATTGAAATCCGTATTTTACGCAGAAGCATGTACAGGGTACGCAAGTTCTCTTCACCCATATCGTCGTGAGCATGATTTGGCTCATTCAGGGTCAGTCGTTGTCTCGTACCGGTCTGCTAGTAGGAGCCATCGTTGAACTGTGCCTCGGATCCATAGCTCTCGTGTACGCGGTACTGCCCGTCCGACGCGCTTACGATGCACGGTGGTACAGACTCTTCCTCGCAGCAATCACGGCACTGTTGGTCTTGATCGCAGTGGCACTCGGGTTTGGCGAGCTAGCTGAATTGATAGCTAGTCGCTTCCCACCAAAGTAATGTTGCAGCATGAGGCCTAACCCTTCGTTCAAGCGGACCGGAATCAACCGAACTGAATCCTGCATCCATTGATACGGGTGCGGCGGTCACTGGTCAAGGGGTAACCCATGAGTAACCCCAACCCGAAACGCCAAGGGCCTGCGATCATGCAGGCCCAGTCAGGTTGGGTACACCACGATGGGTAACCGCTGTGGTAACCCAACAGCGGCATTCTGCTTGGAGCCAATATCTACGCGGCCTGTAGGCATTCAGTGCGCGACCTATCAAGCGGCACTCGCCTCATTGGTAGGATTCAAATAGCAGGCCATCTCCCGTTCGACAACGTCGATCTCATTTAGCCCCCAATTTGTCAGGGGCGCGGAAGGTTTGCCGGTCGACGCAAAACTCGCCGCCAGCAGACGGGTCATCAGCGTCTTTGCCAAGTCCAGTTGCTTCTGAAGCTCCTGAGCCGCGCGATCAGCCTTGTCCAGGCGCTGTTGCAGGGCATCGCGCCCGGCAGTGATCTGTCCGATACTGGCCATCGTTTCATGTGGGTCGACCATCACTGCCGCTTTTTCTTCCAAAGATTTGTCACTCATCAATGTGCTCGTTCGCTCAGGTTCAAGTTCAGGCGCGCGCAGGCCTTGCCTCACTGATATCGGCACGAGTGTTTATTCCTACAGTTTTCTATCGCACTGCTGCGCAAGGCGCCGACCAACGGCAGCGTAACCCATCAGCGAACCCAGCCTAGTTGCGAACAAGCATCTCAGCTGGCACTGGGTTAAGTGCTCGTATCTATAGACGTCCGTTCCTGGCCGATTCTGTTGAAAAAGTCGGCCACGGTTTGCCCATCAGAACAGTACGCGTCCGAGATTGAAATCTTTACTTTCGGCAGAGGTTTGCAGACGCAGATTTCACGCAGTAGCGTGCAAAAAAAGGCGTTTTCACCGATCAATGATCAGGCAGTTTTGGATCACCGACTTTTTCAACAGAATCGGCCGATTGCTACCCTTGCGTGCTCACTCCGGTGCGCCAGTAGAAGAGTCAGCAAATGCTGGGCTTTATGGCCATTTCAAGCATGGGGTGCTAGGGGCCGAGAACCACACAGCGAAACGCTATGGTATGCGTGATCGGCATATCTGTGGTGTAGTTCGCTTCGGAGCGAGAACATACTTTGGCTCTGAAATGGGTGGTTTTTCCGGTCCGCAATCTCTGAAAGGTATGCGGAAACATTGGCCTGGATGGCAGCCAAAAAGGCGTGATTGCGACCCGAAAAAACTATTGAAAGGTGCGGCCTGATTGATTTTCTCTTGGGGCTTGAAATCCCCCGCTCGTAAGGGGGTGCCGGTTCGATTCCGGCTTCGGCACTATCTAAAATCAAGGGTTTGCGGGCGAAAGCTAATGCAAACCCTTGTTGATTTCTGGGTCGCAATTTTGATCGTGGCCGCATCAAACCGTCCTCGCGAAATCGCCACCGACATCAGTGTGCCGACCTCCGTAACGATCAGCCGAATGAGCGGACCTTGTGTTCCGACTTTCCGGACATGATTCGATCAATCAAAATCTTCAGTTCTCTCGTGATCTCAATCCGCCACTTGGTGTTTGTTTTCCCCTGTAGCACCAAAATTTGCCCATCTCGAATGTCTCGCTCGTCCATAAGTCGTGTGTCAGTCACCCACTGACCGGTCAAGCAGGCAAGATCCATCGCATCCCGAAGGCCGGTACCAAGAGGATGATTTGCTTTTTTTACCGGACTTGTCAGAGCGTTCCAAAGGTCAACTCCATCGCCAGTGCAGCAGACAACGCCAGCATCATCAGCAACGCGATAAACATTAGGCCCAACTGAGCGACCTGCTTATAAAGGGGCATCGGTCTTTTCGTGATTCGAGCAATTGATTTATCAGAGGAAGCCATCATCAATTCTCACTTTTCCGCGGAACACCTAATAGCTCCAGAAGGCGTACATCAGGATCACCTGCAGGATGAACAGCGCGCCGATCAGGGCGAACAGCCGATTGGAGGCCGGTGACGCCGCCGACCACAGGCTGACGGATGGCGGGATGATGTTCGGCCAGATGCTCAGTGCCAGGCCGATGTAAGCGAGGAACATCAGCACCAGGGTGAACAAAAACGGCCGGCGCGGCCTTGGGGTCGGTAAGGAGCATCGCACAGGGCGGGCTTGACCTGAGCAGCAAGGCGATGGAGCTGCATGGTGGTGTCGCACGTTTCATTTCTCACCCCTCGCGTCATGCCGAATCTGGCGAGCCCCGCCGTCATCCATGATGTCCGGGACGACAGCTGTTGCGGGTACCAGGGGGTGGTGCAACTAATGAGCCATTTCAATAGGGCGAAGAAAAAGCTCAAATTAATTAACAGGCTGATTTGGAGTGTTACAAGCGAGGGAAAGGGTGAAGGGGGGGTGCATTCCTCAAATTAGGTGATAAACGCCCGATTGGGTGGGTGTAATGCCCCATTTATGGAGATAGTAGCGACCCTGTTTCACCGACCGCTTTTGGTAGGGGCTGCTTGCCCTGAGGCGACGTGGATTTAACGGTTCGAGAAAGGCCGCTTCTGACGATTTTACCTGCACCTGCCTGACTCTGGCTCCTTGCAGTAAACGGAGGGCACCTTATGCCCTGATTTTTGAGGATGATGTATGAAACAAGGACAAGTTTTGTTGTTGGCTTTGTTGTTTATGTTTTTGACAGGTTGCACGACTATGCCACCAAAAGATCAAAGCAATCTCTGCAGTATTTACCGTGAGTATCCCGACTGGTATGAGGACTCACTGCAAATGCAGAGTGAATATGGAACGCCTCTGCATGTGGCCATGGCGATCATGAAGCAGGAAAGCAGCTACGTGGCGGACGCATTGCCACCTCGTGACTACCTGCTCTGGGTGATCCCTTGGGGGCGAGTCAGCTCGGCTTACGGTTATGCGCAGGCTCAAGATCCGGTGTGGGGTGAGTACAAGGACGATACTGATAACGGTGGTTCGCGTGACAGCTTCGATGACGCGATCATGTTTATCGGTTGGTACGCCACCGGCACCCAACGTCAGCTCGGAATCTCCCAATGGGACACCTACTATCAGTACCTGGCTTACCACGAGGGGCGTGGGGGCTTTAGGCGCAATTCCTATCGCAGTAAACCGTGGCTGATGCAGGTTGCCCAGAAAGTGCAAAAGCAGTCAGAAATTTACAGCGCGCAATTCAAGCAATGCCGCCAGGAACTGGAAGATGATCGGAGTGGGTGGTTCTAGCGTGGCAGATGGGTGATTAACCCGACGTAAAATTTGGCGACTCGACCGGGTGCGTCGATCTGACCTTCACAGCCAAGATCTCTCGATTCAACGATTTCTGTAGTTACAAATAACCCAGATGTACTCAATGGTTTTGGCATGTCGGTGAACTGAAAACGTCTATGTGAGTTTGGGCGTGAGTTCGGCTTCGGCGGCATTCCACTGAAACTCACCGACAGCAGCATGACGATTTCGCGGATGCCAAAAAAGTGGAATGAATGTTCTGTCGCATGTCGTTTCTGTTTATGAAAATGCGCAAAAAATACCCCTGGTATTTGCCTAACATGAGCCATCGATTACCGCCGCATCACGATGCCAGGAGATCTGCCATGGGCTTTGTAAATCCAATCAAGCACAGTTTAAAAAACGCTAAACCAACCCTCGGTTGTTGGCTGACGCTCGCGAGCCCTGTGGTCGCTGAACTGATTGCTCATTGTGGTTTTGATTGGTTGGTCATCGATGCCGAGCACGGCCCTAGTGATACCCAGGATATTGCTGCTCAACTTAGAGCCATTGATGCGGCGGGTTTTAATGGGGCAAGAGCCGTAGGTGCAGTACGAGTAACCGCCAATGATCCTTCTTTGGTCAAGCGCGCCATGGATTGTGGGGCACAGACTATTGTCTTCCCGAACATCAATGGTGCGGCTGACGCGCAAGCCGCAGTGGCATCGATGTTATTCCCACTACCAGATCAAAGTGGTGTCAGGGGCGTCGCTGGAATGGTCAGAGCGGGGGCGTATGGGCTGGACAATAACTATGTCAAATCCGCAAACAACCAGGCTTGTGCGATTGTCCTGATCGAGTCAGTGGAAGGGCTAGAGAACGTCGACTCTATAGCTGAAGTCGAGGGCGTTGACTGCCTGTTCATTGGTACGGCTGATTTGTCTGCAAGCATGGGGCTACTGGGGCAGACCCGGCACGATGATGTCAAGGTTGCGGTAGAGAGAGTCTTGACAGCTGCCCGCAAGCATTCCAAAGCAGTGGGAATCTTTGCGACCTCGGTGGAGGAAGCGCGCCAGTACAGGGAAAAGGGCGTGACCTTTATCGCACTTCACTCTGATACAGGTTGGTTGGCCAAGGGGGCGACAGACGCCTTGGATGCTTTCAACTTAAAAAGATAATACCGAATTGAACATCGAGTGGTATCGATGAGTATTTATTGTTTTTATGGTTTGTATTGGAGGTTGTAAATGTCGATGTCAGATCGTGATGGGAAAATCTGGAAAGATGGCGAGTTAATTGAGTGGCGTGAGGCCAAAACTCACATCTTGACCCATACACTTCATTATGGCATGGGCGTGTTCGAGGGTGTGCGCGCATACGAAACTGCACGTGGCCCTGCAATCTTCCGATTGAAAGAGCATGTTCGTCGTCTTTTTAACTCGGCTAAAATTTTTCAGCTGGAAGTTCCGTTTGATGAAGAAACTATTCGTAACTCGTGCGAAGAAGTCATTCGAGCAAACAAGTACGACGCTTGCTATCTACGTCCTTTGGTTTGGGTCGGTTCAGACTTTCTGAGTATCGCAGCAACAAACAACACAATTCATGCCGCCATAGCTGCATGGCCCATGGGATCTTACTTAGGGGAGGAGGGCATGGAAAAAGGCATTCGAGTAAAAACATCGTCTTTCACCCGCCACCACGTCAACGTTTCCATGGTGCGTGCAAAAGCTTGTGGCTATTACATCAACTCGATCCTGGCTAACCGAGAGGTTACTTCGCTCGGATTTGACGAGGCGCTATTACTGGATACCGAGGGTTATGTGAGTGAGGGTGCTGGCGAGAATATTTTCATGGTTCGAGACGGGGTTATTTACACTCCCGATTTGGCGTCTTGCCTTGATGGCATAACCCGTGACTCGGTTATGCTAATTGCTCGGGATTTGGGCTTCGAAATTCGGGAGAAACGGATCACTCGCGACGAACTGTATTGCTGCGATGAGGCGTTCTTTACAGGTACCGCTGCTGAAGTAACACCTATTCGTGAGCTCGATGGTCGGACAATCGGCGCGGGCTCGCGAGGCCCTATCACTCAGCAGCTTCAAGAGGTCTACTTTTGCGCAGTACATGGAACTAATGAAAAGTACGCTCATTGGTTGACCTATGTTTGATGGTCGGGTGACCAGGATGTCGCGGCTATTGCTGGAGCCACAGTCAACCATTCCTAATGGTGGCTAGACTTCTTGATGTGAGGTGAGATAACCATGAATAGTTCCCGGCACGGTACTCCTGAAAATTTGGAGTTTTCCACCAGCGAAAGCGACACGCAGGAGTCTGCAGAGTGGCGTGATGCGCTACTTTCCTTGATTAAAAATAGCGGCCCTGAGAGGGCTCGCGAAATCATCGATGAGCTGGTCAGTCTGGTCCGTGATCCCGGCATTGGCTGGAAACCTACGCTGGTTACGCCCTACATCAACACCATCCACGTGACAAAGCAGCCTGCATTCCCAGGCGATTTGGCAATCGAGGAGCGCCTGTCATCGATAATTCGGTGGAATGCTCTAGCCATGGTCGTACGTGCTAACCAGGCATATGGGGACTTGGGTGGTCATATCGCCAGCTACGCGAGTGCGGCTGATTTGTTCGAGGTTGGTTTTAACCATTTCTTCAGAGCGAGGAGCGACTCTTTTGGTGGCGATTTGGTCTTCTATCAACCTCATTCGGCACCCGGAGTTTACGCGCGAGCCTTTCTTGAGGGGCGGCTGGGAGAAGAGAACCTTCAGCATTACCGACAGGAGATCACCGCTTCCAGCCACGGGGTACAGGGCTTGTCCAGCTATCCACACCCTTGGTTAATGCCGGACTTCTGGCAATTTCCGACAGGATCGATGGGCATCGGCCCGATTAGTTCGATCTTCCAGGCCCGATTCATGCGGTATCTTCACAACCGTGGCCTGTTAAACACATCTGAGCGAAAAGTGTGGGGCGTTTTCGGTGACGGTGAGATGGATGAGCCGGAAAGTATGTCAGCTCTTACTTTGGCTGCAAGGGAGGGGCTGGATAACCTGATCTGGGTAGTCAATTGCAATCTTCAGCGGTTGGATGGGCCGGTGCGAGGCAATGGGCGAATCATCGACGAGCTGGAAGCA
The DNA here is from genome assembly GCF_057837725.1 of Pseudomonas sp. GL_091. Lineage (NCBI taxonomy): Bacteria > Pseudomonadati > Pseudomonadota > Gammaproteobacteria > Pseudomonadales > Pseudomonadaceae > Pseudomonas > Pseudomonas sp. GL_091. The sequence goes on from NZ_CM174451.1 coordinate 3,261,241, forward strand.
TTGTTTGTCGGGGCTGGCTGGAACGTCATAAAACTGGTTTGGGGGTCTGATTGGGACGGACTTTTCGCCCGTGACACTGACGGAAGCCTGGTGCGGGCCCTTTCGGAAACCGTTGATGGGCAGTTCCAGACTTTTGCGGCGAAAGACGGACGTTACAGCAGGGATCATTTCTTTGGTCAAAACGAAGCATTGGCAAAGCTTGCCCAAGGTTTCACAGACGAACAAATCGATCGGCTGAAACGTGGCGGCCACGATATGGTGAAGATCTATGCCGCCTACCACGCTGCTTCTGTTCATAAGGGCCAGCCTACTGTGGTTCTTGCCCAGACCAAAAAAGGTTATGGGATGGGCGAAGCCGGCCAAGGGAAAATGACGACTCATCAGCAAAAGAAGCTTGATCGCGAAACCCTTATTGGCTTTAGAAATCGATTCAATCTTCCTTTGACTGATGAGCAGGTTGAGACTCTCTCGTTCTACAAGCCTGCCGATGATAGTCGTGACATTCGCTATCTCCTTGAGCGTCGGCAAAGCCTTGGGGGCTTTACGCCAAGCCGGCAAACGAATGTTCCTGTGGTTGCGGTACCCGGGTTGGATGTGTATGCAAGCTTTGCCACCAAAGCGCAAGGCAAGGAAATGTCCACGACTATGGCTTTTGTCAGGATGCTCAGCAGCTTGCTGAAAGATCCTGTTTTGGGACGGCGTGTGGTTCCCATTGTGGCAGATGAAGCCCGGACGTTCGGGATGGCGAATCTGTTCAAGCAAATCGGTATCTATTCCAGCGTCGGTCAGCATTATGAGCCAGAGGACATTGGCTCGATTCTGAGCTATCGGGAGGCGCTGGATGGTCAAATACTCGAAGAGGGTATCAGCGAAGCGAGTGCCATCAGCTCCTGGGTGGCAGCGGCAACCAGCTATGCCACCCATGGTCTGCCCATGCTGCCGTTCTACATCTATTACTCAATGTTCGGTTTTCAGCGAGTCGGCGATCTCATTTGGGCGGCAGCTGATCAGAGGGCTAGAGGCTTTCTGCTCGGAGCCACGGCAGGCCGTACAACCTTGGGCGGGGAAGGTCTGCAGCATCAAGATGGCAGTAGTCATTTGATGGCTGCTCTGGTGCCAAATTGCAGAGCTTATGACCCCGCATTCGCTGGTGAATTCGCCGTAATTCTGGACCATGGCATGCGTCAGATGCTGGAGGAGCAGGTTGATGAGTTCTACTACGTCACCCTTATGAACGAGAACTACGCTCAGCCTAGCCTGCCGACTGATGTTGAGAAAGACATCATCAAAGGCATGTACCTCTTCTCAGAACAAAAGTGTGGAACGGAATCGAACAAAGTTCGGCTGCTAGGATCAGGAACCATCTTGCGCGAAGTGATGGCTGCAGCAGAACTCCTGAGCGCAGATTGGCAGGTCGATTCCGAGGTGTGGAGTGTCACGAGTTTTACAGAGCTCGCCAGGGACGCCAGGGGAGTAGAGCGCTGGAACCGGCATCATCCTGAAGGCGATCAGAAGACTAGCCATGTGAGTGAGTGTTTGCCGAAGGGGACTCCAATCATTGCTGCGACCGATTACGTGCGCGCGCTTGCGCAACTTATTGGTTCCTATGTTGAGGATCACTATGTCGTTCTGGGTACCGATGGTTTTGGTCGCAGCGATACCCGCACAGCTTTACGCAAATTTTTTGAAGTCGACCGTCATCAGATAGTCCTTAGCGCCCTGTGGGGCTTGGTGCACGAAGGGCAACTTAGTGCTGAAATCTGTTCTCGTGCAATTGAAAAATACGACATTGGATTTGACGAAACAGCCCCTTGGGAATGTTGATGTGAATTTGTGAGGGGGCATCGAAATTGCTTTCGCCCATTATTCCCAATAACGCTGTCAGGCAAACATTAAGAAAGTAGTTTCCAATGAAATTTTGCCGTTCGCTTCACCATCAGTTCGTAAGTTAGTCCGGGAGCTTGGGGTGCCACTGAATGAAATTAATTGTATGTCAGGATTTTGGATTTTTAGCAAATTTAACCTTTGCCGCGCCTCGGGCTTAAACTGATATTATTGCTTAACCGAGAACTAGTCCCTTGTGGGGTCGCTTCAAGGCAGCGGGCTCCCAGCCCAGCCCAGCGCAGTATGCGAACCGGTGGGAAGACACTACGGCCGTCTTGAAAAAAACTTATGCTAAAATCCCTTGCTCTATTGAAAGGATATGGAATGTATATTCTGTATTTTTGGGGTTTTTGAAATGATCATGCCAAAGGTTAAGATAGACTCTACGGATCGCCGCATATTGGCGGCGCTCCAGCGGGATGCAAGGCTGTCGAGTGCGGAGCTTGCTGAGCTGGTATCACTGAGCGCATCTCCATGTTGGAGACGGGTCAAAAGACTTGAAGAAATAGGTCTGGTGCGAGGCTACCATGCCAGCATTAATACCGAAATGCTTGGGTACGCTATTACTGCCTTTGTACAGGTATCCCTGGATCAAAAGGATACTACCCATATGAATGCTTTCGAGGAGTCGATAACTTCTTTTGAGCAGGTTATAGCCTGCCACTGCATTTCAGGTGTTTATGATTACCAGTTAACGGTCTTGGCAACTGATTTGGCTGGATTCAGTGAGTTTGCCAGAAAAAATATAAATGGTTTTCCAGGTGTCAAAGACGTTTGCACCTCCTTTGTCGTAAAGGAAGTTAAAGCGCCAGTGAATTTGATGGTCGGGTAGTAGGGAGTATGTATCTAGCCTGTTTGAAATGCATGCGACTTGCCAAACTATTGGAGAGTACAGTCTGATTGATTTCCCCTCAGGAATTAAAATTTACCGCTCGAAAGGGTGTGCCGGTTCGATTCCAGTGTCGGGCACCACATAAAACCAAGGGCTTGCAAGCGAAAGCGGATGCAAGCCCTTGTTTGTTTCTGCTCCATTATTTCTATCTTGATAGTGGTCGCCTGATGTTTTTCAGGATGCCGGGTCTGCCTTGCGGCGATCGCTGCCGGTTGGGTTGCCGGTATCGATCAGCCTTCTTTCCAGCAGTACGTTTTCCAAGGCCTGGCGGTCTGACGGGTTCATTTGATGTTCTCGCTCCTTGAGTTCCAACAGGATCGGGCTGGACCACTGGCGGTAGGTTTGTTCAGCACTACGATTGGGTGACATGGGTACCTCCTTGATCAGGCTCCTGCCAATAAAGGCGCCGCAGTTCGATACGCAAAAACCCTAGTCGACGAAGCAGGTTCTCGCCACTGCTTTACATCGGACTTCCATTTCCCCAGATTCCCGTAGCGGCAGTGCGCTGTACGTAGTCGCTAAAGTCGCGGGCCGGCCGACCCAGTGCCCGCTGCACGCCATCGGCCACGGGTGTGTTGCGACCGTCCAGCACAGTCGTGAACAGATACAACACCAGATCGATAAACTCCGGGGGAAGTTGTTCCTGTTCCATTGCCTGTCGATAGGCGTCCGGCGGTACGGCCACGAATTCGATGTTGCGCCGGGTGGTGCGGGCAATCTCGGTCACGGCTTGAGCAAAGGTCAACGCCCGAGGGCCGGTCAACTCATAGAGCTGGTCGGTGTGTCCGGGTTGGGTCAGTGCCGCGACGGCACACTCGGCGATGTCTTCTGCATCGACAAAGGGTTCGGCGACCTGGCCGACGGGGAGTGCGAGTTCACCTTGCACAATGGGTTCAAGAAAGTGTGCCTCGCTGAAATTCTGGCAAAACCAGCTGGCCCGTAGAATCGTCCAGTCAATCCCGCTGTCCTGTACGACGCGTTCGGCCTGTTCCGCTTCAACTTCGCCGCGCCCGGATAACAAAACCAGTTTGCGGACTCCGCTTTTCACTGCCAGGTCGGTGAAGGCCTTGATGGTTTCAAGGGCACCCGGAACGGCGAGATCAGGTTGAAAAGAAATGTAGACGCAATGAACGCCATCTATCACGGCGTCCCAGGTTGATCGATCTTCCCAGTCGAAGGGGGGATTGGCGTCGCGGGAACCCCGGCGTACGGGCAAGCCGGCCGCTTCGAGTCGTTGTGTGATTCGCCGTCCGGTTTTGCCGGTGGCGCCGAGGACCAGCGTGATTGGTTGAGCCGTTTTCATCGCGTTCATCTCCATCGGTTAATGTGAGTTATGCTCACGTTTAAAAGATGATAGATGCTCACGTTTTGCCGTCAACCCGCCAAAGCGAATTCCCCGACGTGTGGACATCTGTTATTGGGCGTAGGGAGCGTCGATGCTAAGGTGAGTACATGTCACGTTATTGATCGGGAATTCGCTCGTGCGCAAAAAGCCCTCTGAAACCCTCGAACAGCCTGCTGCGCAAGCGGTTCGACGTAATCCCACGCAACAACGCAGTCGCGATCGTCAGGAGCGGATTCTGGCCATGGCCACTCAATTGATTGCGGACAAGGGCAGCGACCAACTCAAGATGAGTGAAATCGCCGAGCGCTCCGAGATCTCGATCGGTTCCCTTTATCAGTATTTCCCCGACAAGAGTTCCGTGATCCGTACGCTGGCCGAGCGTTACAACGCGCAGAGCCGTCGTTGCATTGCAGAGGCAATGGAGGCTGTCGAAGATGCCAAGGATTTGCGCGCCGCCTATACGCAGCTGCTCGATCAGTATTACGAGATCGTGATGGCGACACCGGTGATGCGTGACATCTGGTCCGGCATGCAGGCCGACAAGCAGTTATTGCAGCTGGAGTTGGGGGAGAGCCGGATTGCCGGAGCGCTGCTGGCCCAGGCCATGCTTCGTGTATTTCCGGAAAGCGATGAGCTACAGGTTCAGGAATCCGCGTTTTTGATCTGGCACCTGGGCGAGGCGACCATGCGCCTGGCGGTTACTTGTGCGCCAGAGGAAGGGCGCGCACTGGTCGAGGCGTTCAAACGCATGTCCCTGCGCGAGGTCATGGAGCCCGCGCGCAAGGGCGTCGACAAGTAATGAGGTCTCTCGATTGGTTTTGGGCAACAAAAATCCCGACACCAGGTCGGGTTGTGAGAAAGGATGGAAATCCAGCAGGCAGCCAAACGTTCGGAGACGTCACTGTCACCGATCATGCTGCCCGAATCGGGCCTGTCCTCGTACCGCAAATCCGTGACGGATCATCTGAACCTAGGCAGAGGCCGGTCGACAGGTTTGAGAGACGACAGCGTATGCCGGATCAGCGGCGTGTCCTTCTCGATGTCGTTCAGGCGATCACGAATTCTGAGGGCGGTGGGGTGTCCGCCTTGATGATCGACCCAGTCGGCGATTTCCTTGCAGGCGGCGGCCAAGCGAGCCTGACGCGAGTCCAGCAAGGTGAGCAGGGTGGTGATGGACTCTTTTTCGGACATGGGAGACACCTCCGTTCAAGAAACCTGGGTGTGGCAGCAAAAAGCCCGCCTGGAGCGAGCTTTCTGCCGAAAGGGTTACTGATCCTTCAACTATTTCAGTATAGCCCCGTTAAAAAATGGTGACGAGCCGTCAACTTTGTCGGGCTGTCACTTGTGATTTAGCGTTCAACTGACGGCAAACACGCACAGCGTCCTCTTCAACTTCGTAGCCATCACCGATAAAGCCTTGGGTGCGGGTATCGGCGATGCGGTACCAGACTGCGGCATCCGGTGGCAGGTGGTCAATTTCACCCTCACGGCGGCCATGGATGATGATCTTGTTGCAACGCTTCACGACGAAAATGTCTTCCATGGCGTCTCCGCAGCTGTTTCGTGTTCAGTTCAACTATAGAAGCCATTGGTGATCGTGCAAAAAATAGACAAGTTAATTCGTCGGTTCAGGCAGTGACCTCTGTCCGGTGCAGCCGTGCCGGCGGATTTACGCCAGCACCGCGACCGCTTTTATTTGTGCCCAGAGTTGTTGGCCAGGATGGACGTTCAGTTGATCACGGGAATAACGCGTGATCCGCGCCAGCAGCGGCGTGCCCGCAGCGTCCAGGCGAATCAGCACGTGGGCGGCGTTGTCGGCGTTCATTTCACTGACCACAGTGACCGGCAGGCGATTGAGAATGCTGCTTTGCCCGGCATTGTGCAGGCTCAGGCTCACATCCCGCGCCTGGACCTTGCAGCGCAGTGCCTGACCCACGTCCATTGGCGTATGCGGCACGCGAATGTCGAGGGTGGTGTCGGGCAGTTGCAGGCTGAGCAATTGATAGTCGGCGTCATAGGCGCTGACGCGACCTTCGATCACCACACCGGCGTCATCCCCCATTGCCAGCGGCAAATCGAGGCGTGCCAGGGTCTGGCCGATCGGGCCGCTGGCCAGCGCCTTGCCGTTGCTGAGCAACACGATATGGTCGGCCAGCCGCGCGACTTCATCCTGGGAGTGGCTGACGTACAGCACCGGGATGTCGAGTTCGTCGTGCAGACGTTGCAAATACGGCAGGATTTCACTTTTGCGCTGGGCATCCAGCGCGGCCAGAGGCTCATCCATCAACAACAGTTTCGGGCTGGTGAGCAAGGCGCGGGCGATGCCGACGCGCTGTCGCTCTCCGCCTGAAAGGTGTTGTGGGTGCCGGTCCAGCAAATGGCTGATGCCCAGCAACTCGGTGGCGTGGGCCATGTCGACCCGACGCTGCGGCTTGGGGATGCGCTTGAGGCCGAACTCCAGGTTGGCCAGCACCGACAGATGAGGAAACAGGCTGGCTTCCTGGAACACGTAGCCCAGCGCGCGCTTGTGCGGCGCGACGAAGATCTTGTGTTCGCTGTCCTGCCAGACTTCATCGTTGACCTGGATAAAGCCTTGATCGGCCCGCTCCAGGCCGGCGATGCAGCGCAGGCAAGTGGTCTTGCCCGAGCCAGAGTGGCCGTAAAGCGCAGTGACGCCACGGCCCGGCAGCTGCAGGTCGACGTCCAGGGCGAAGCCCGAGTAACGTAGTTTCAGACGCATTTGAATCATCGATCAGCTCCAGCCCGCTTTGGTTTTACGGCTGGAATACAGCGCCAGCAAAACGACGAACGAGAACACCAGCATCGCCCCGGCCAGCCAATGGGCCTGGGCATATTCCATGGCTTCGACGTGATCGTAGATCTGCACCGAGACCACACGGGTCTTCTCGGGAATGTTGCCGCCGATCATCAGCACCACGCCGAACTCGCCGACGGTGTGGGCGAAACCGAGAATGGCCGCGGTAATGAAGCCGGGGCGGGCCAGGGGCAGTGTCACGCTGAAAAAGGTGTCCCAGGGATTGGCCCGCAAGGTCGCGGCCACTTCGAGCGGGCGCGTACCGATCGCGGAAAAAGCGTTTTGCAGTGGCTGGACCACAAACGGCATCGAATACAACACCGAACCGATAACCAGCCCCGCAAAACTGAAAGTGAGGGTACCAAGGCCGAGTGACTGAGTGAGCTGGCCAAAGAACCCGTGAGGGCCGAGGGCCAGCAACAGATAGAAACCAATCACCGTCGGTGGCAGCACCAGGGGCAGGGCGACAATCGCCCCGACCGGGCCGCGCAACCAGGAGCGGGTGCGCGACAGCCATAACGCAATTGGAGTGCCGACAATCAGCAGGATGACGGTCGTCAGGGACGCCAGTTTCAGGGTCAGCCAGATGGCGGAAAGATCGGCACTCGATAGCGACATTTAGATTTCGTAACCGTAGGACTTGATGACAGCTGCCGCTTTCGGCCCCTTGAGGTAGTCAACCAGTGCCTTGGCGGCCGGGTTGTCCTTGCCCTTGTTGAGAATCACCGCGTCTTGCTTGATAGGGTCGTGCAGGCTGGCGGGAACGATCCAGGCCGAACCGCTGGTGATCTTGCCGTCCTTGTAGATCTGCGACAGGGCGACAAAACCCAGCTCGGCGTTGCCGGTGGAGACGAACTGGTAGGCCTGGGTGATGTTCTGGCCTTCAACGATCTTGTCCTTGACCTTGTCGGTCAGACCCTCCTTGGCCAGCACCTGGGTAGCCGCCAGGCCATAAGGCGCGGCTTTCGGGTTGGCGATGGACAGGTGCTGGTACTCGTTCTTTTTCAGCACATCGCCCTTGGCATCGACGTAGCTTTCCTTGGCCGACCACAGCGCCAGGGTACCGACCGCATAGGTGAAGCGCGAACCCTTGACGGTATCGCCTTCGGCTTCAAGTTTTTTCGGGGTGCTGTCGTCTGCCGAGAGGAACACTTCGAACGGCGCGCCGTTTTTGATCTGGGTGTAGAACTGGCCGGTGGCGCCAAAGGAGGTGACCAGCTTATGCCCGGTGTCTTTCTCGAAATCAGCGGCGATGGCCTGGATAGGCGCGGTGAAGTTGGCAGCGACAGCCACCTGGACTTCGTCCGCCTGGGCTGAGCCGAAGGCGAATACGGCGAGAAGGCTTGTCAGGCAGGCAGGGGCAAAACGTGAGGCACGAATGGTCATGAAACGGCTCCGTTAAAGGCAATTGCGGCAGGGGTAAATCGTTATGTACATAAATATATAGCGAATTGCCTTTGAACGGAATGTGTTGCCACAGAATTGTATACAATTTTAACGAAAGTGATGCTCAGGGGCGACCTAGCAGTCTCGCTAATCCTTCTTCAGCCAGCTTTCGAGTCAGTGCCTCGGTGGTCAAATCGACGCCGAGGGTAAATGCCTGACCCGCCCAGAGGTTGCTGAAGTCCGCTTCACCTTTGGCCCGCAACGGCATCAGCGCGCCACCGGCAAGGGGAAAGGCCGGGGCCTTGGCGCTCATGGGCCCCAGTTCACGCATCACCCGATTGAGGATGCCACGGGCCGGGCGACCGGTGAACACATTGGTGACGGCCGTCTCGCTTTCCCTGGCGGTGCGCAAGGCTTTGTGATGGGAAGGACTGACCTTGGCCTCTGGCGTGAACAGGTACGCCGTACCCACCTGTACCGCCGAAGCGCCCAGCATGAAGGCGGCTGCGACGCCTCGTGCATCAGCGATGCCGCCAGCGGCAATCACCGGCACTTTCACTGCATCGACGACTTGTGGCACCAGGGCGAAAGTCCCCACCTGACTGCTCAGGTCATCGCTGAGAAACATCCCGCGATGGCCTCCGGCCTCGTAGCCCATGGCAATGATTGCATCGCAGCCATGCTGCTCAAGCCACACCGCTTCTGCGACGGTGGTAGCCGAGGACAGTACCTTCGCACCGGTGGCTTTGACCCGGTCGAGCAGGGATTTTTCCGGCAGACCAAAGTGAAAACTCACCACTTCAGGGCGAAACGCTTCGACCACTTCGCAGGCAGCGTTATCGAATGGCGCCCGGTTGGACATCGGCGTCGGCGCATCGAAGTCGATGCCGAGCTCCTGATAGTAGGGTTGCAGCAGGTTTTTCCAGTCCTGCGCGCGTTGCTCGTCAGGGGCTGGAGGCTGATGGCAGAAGAAGTTGACGTTGATCGGGCGCTGGGTGTGTTGGCGGATGGTTTTCAGCTCTTCGCGCAGTTGATCCGTGCTGAGCATTGCCGCTGGCATCGAGCCCAGGCCGCCGGCATTGCAGGTTGCAATCACCATGGACGAGTTGGTGGCACCGGCCATCGGCCCCTGAATGATCGGCAGTTCGATCCCGAGCAGGTCAAGAATGCGGGTATCTGGCCATTGGTTCATGTGCTGTGTTCTCCGACGTTGAATCCGGGCAGGGACGGTAGAACAGGATTTGTAACGCAACGACTGGCGCAAGGCCAGTCGTCATTTCAGAGGGTCAGGCTTTTTTCAGCGTCGGTGGAAGCCTCCACCCCCACCCCCGAAGGAGTGATTCATAAACCCGGAAGAGTCGTGAAAATTGTTGAAGCGATCATTACCGAAGGAGCGCGCATCGTATTCTCGGTTGAGATTCTGGACCTGGGCAGTGTTGGTCGAATCGAGATGGGTTGCACCGCCCTGGACCATCGATTGCCAGCCGCTATCGGTCCTCTTGTAAACGTTGCCATCATGGCCGGCGTACACGTTGTCGCCGACATGCGCCACGCCGCCGTTGCGATCATGGATACCACCGTACTGGGTGGTGTTGCCGGTATTGGGGTTGTAGACGGCACCGCGATTGGCGGAGACCTGGGTGCCGGTGCGGACGTTGCCGGCGGTCACATGCTGGCCGGTAATGGCCCCGTCGTCGGGGCCGACGGCCACACCGCTGCGGCCAGCGGCATAGTTGCCGGTGTAGACGTTGTGTACCGCGCCACGCTGGCCGGCCGCGGCGATGCCGGTGCGCGAGTTGTAGGAGGCTCCAACTTGACCGGCCCAGCGATTGCCGGTCCAGGCGTTGTAACCGCCGCCGTAGCGGCTGACCGAAGCGCGGTCGCCCCACTGGCGGTAGATGTTGCCGGTCGTGCCGGCCCAGCCACCGGGGCCCCAGGCGACGGCGCCGCCATGATAGCCGTAAGCGGCCCCGCCCCAGGGCATTGGCGCAGGGTACAGATGCGGCCCCCAGGCGTAACCCCAACCGTAATTGCCCCACCACGGATAGGCGCCCCAGCCCCAACCCACGGCGACCGTACTGCCGCCCCAACTCCAGCCGAAACCGAAGCCGAACGTCCAGCCCGTCCAGGGTGTGTAGCGAATCGCCACGCCAAATCCGTAAGTCACCGGCGGGCCGTACCAGACACTGCCCACCCACGGCGTATACGGATAACCGGTGCCATACACCACCACACCGCTGTCCGGGTCCAGCGTCGAACCTTGATACCCCGGCGTGTAACCGACGACGACCGTATCGCCACTGGCTTCGTAGACTTTCACGTAAGTGACGTAGTGCATCGGTGAACTGGGCGGAATCGAATAAATCACCGCCGGCACCGAAGAGGCGACCGTCCAGGGGCCTTGCACCGCCGTGGCCACGAACCAGACACCGTTCTCCACCGCGTACCAGCTTTGTGCATCGACCATGATGATCGGCATCGGGCTGTTGACCACGTATTGCAGGGGCGTGCCTTTGATGGCCTTGAGTTGCGGTTCGCCGTCAAATGCCGGCTTGCTCATTTTCACCTGGCTTTTCTTGATCGCCGAGGTCTGCGCAATGGTCGCTGCAATCGCCGCTTCCCTGGCTTGCGGCGTGCCGGCTACCGAGGCTTTTACGTTTTCCTTGGGGCTGTCATCGGGAATGTTGGCGAAGTCTGCCGGCAACTTGTCTGCCCCCACAAAGGTCCAGGGGCCTTTCATGTCACCGGCGCGGAACCAGCGACCCGAGATCAGCACGTAGCTGTCCTGGTCAGCGATCTCCTTGAAAATATGCCCGGTGGTGTTGGTCACATACAGCAGCTTGGTGTTCTGGATCGGCTGCCATTGCGGTGGGCCGTCAGTGACGATCAGCTCGGTCTGCACCGTGGCGATATAAATTTGCGGAATCGGCGGCTTGGCCAGCGTCGGTATTTTGTCCTTCGGATCGCTCTGGCCCGTCAGCAGGTCTACCTGGCGACCCTGGATCGCAGCTTTCTTGGCCTTCTCCAGCTCGGCTGAAGGCGGGTGCAGTGGCGCATATTGCCCGCCCAGGTTGTCCGCCACCATCCAGCCATCGAACACGTGCAGGTAATGTTTGCCCTTCGCATCCTTGAGCAGCAGCGGTCGGGTGTCGATCACCCGCTGCAGCGAGGTGCCATCAACGGGGCGATAGGCCGGTTCGCCATCGACGTACACCAGCAGCGCGGGTACCTCGGACGAAATAATGGTCGGCGGGGTATTTTCCAGCGGCTCGCTGCCGGACTTTCGCTCGGCGGCGATGACGCCGAGCGCGGCTTCGAGTTGGTCGAGGGAAATGGTTTTCGTGCGGTTCTCGGCGTCTTGCTTCACCGCAGCGACCCAGCTGTCAGCCTTGGTTGCGCTATCGGGGAAATCGGCCTTGGTGATGGTGTACTGATCGAGCGCCACCCAGCGGGTGGCCTTGTCGACACAGGGTGTGGGCGCTGAATTGCACGATGCCGTAGGTGGATTTGCCATCGGTGCCCGTGGCCTCCACGGCAGTCCGCGCGTTCAGGGTGTAGCCGTCCCAACTGTCCAGTTGCGGTTGGTAGATGGTCAACTTGGTGTCGCCGGCAGCCAGCACCTGTGGCCAGCTGGGGGAGGCGGTCGCCTGATTCGCGGGAGGTTGGGCGGGCTGCTCCGGTGCTGCCTGAGCGCCGCTGAGCGGAACCAGGCAGAGCATCAGTAAAACGCTGAATAAACGCAGTTGAGGCATTGTCAGCTCCATCGACAAGACAGTTTCTTGCGGCATTTCAAGGTTGCGAAAAAGCATAGTCGTCGTCATTGAAAACGCTCGGCGGTTTGCCTGATTGGCTTAAAGTCGGGTACGGCAATCTGTTGCCATGTGTTATTTCAATGGCTCCACCACCAGACTGATTCCATTGAGAGGCCGTAATGTTCAAAGGCATTTTGATCGACAAAGACGACAGCGGTTACCGGGCCACACTGCAAGAGATCCAGGACGATCAGTTACCCGAGGGCGATGTCACGGTGCGTGTTGCCTACAGCACGCTGAATTTCAAGGATGGCCTGGCGATTACCGGCAGCAGTCCGGTGGTGCGCAAATTCCCGATGGTGCCGGGCATCGACCTGGTCGGTGTCGTCGAAACCAGCGGGCATCCGGACTACAACGTCGGAGACCAGGTCTTGCTCAATGGCTGGGGTGTGGGTGAAGGGCATTGGGGGGGATTGGCGCAAAAGGCTCGTCTGAACGGTGACTGGCTGATTCCGCTGCCCAAGGCGTTTACCGCTGCCCAGGCGATGGCCATTGGTACGGCGGGCTACACGGCCATGCTGTGCATCCTGGCGCTGGAACACAACGGCGTGACGCCCGAGCAGGGCGAAATCCTGGTGACCGGCGCCAACGGTGGCGTCGGCAGCTTCGCCATCGCCTTGCTGAGCAGGCTCGGCTACCGGGTGGTCGCGTCCACCGGACGCACCTCGGAGCACGACTACCTGAAGCAACTGGGTGCTGGCGAAATCATTGATCGCGCCACCTTGTCCGAGCCGGGCAAACCTTTGGCCAAGGAGCGCTGGGCGGCCGTCATCGACTCGGTCGGTAGCCACACCCTGGCCAACGCATGCGCCAGCACCAAGGCCAATGGCACCGTCGCGGCCTGCGGTTTGGCCCAGGGCATGGACTTTCCGGCATCCGTTGCACCGTTTATTTTGCGCGGCGTAACCCTGGCCGGCATCAACAGCGTGACCCAGCCCAAAGCCAAACGCGTGGAGGCCTGGAATCGCCTGGCCCAGGATCTGGACTTCAATCTGTTGCCGCTGATCAGTCACGAAATCGGCTTGAGCGAAGCCATCGAAGCCGCGCCGCGCTTGCTGGCCGGGCAGTTGCGTGGGCGCGTGGTGGTGGATGTGAATCGCTGATCACTGCGACTCGCGTTCCAGCAACTGCCGTTTGCGCTCGACACCCCAGCGATAGCCCGACAGATTGCCATCGCTGCGCACCACGCGATGGCAAGGGATCGCCACGGCCAGGCTGTTCGCGCCGCAGGCCTGAGCCACGGCGCGAACGGCTTTTGGTTGACCGATGCGCTGGGCGACATCGGCGTAGCTGGCAGTGCTGCCCACGGGAATCTCCCGCAGCGCTTGCCAGACACGCTCCTGAAACGCTGTACCGCGTACGTCCAGCGGCAAATCAAGGCCAATGGCCGGCGCCTCGATAAAGCCGACGACCCTGGCAATCAATTGCTCGAATTCATGATCGGCACCCATCAGGTTGGCACGCCGGAATTTGTCTTGCAGATCGCAGACCAGTTGGTGCGGATCATCGCCCAGCAGGATCGCACAGACCCCGCGCTCACTCTGCGCCACCAGAATCGCGCCCAGCGAACACTGGCCGACGGCAAAACGAATGTCGTTGTTTTGACCGGCCGCGCGGTAGTCCCCGGGTTTCATTCCGAGCAGCTGGTCTGCCGCTTCGTAAAACCGGCTGTTGGAGTTGAAGCCGGCGTCATACAGGGCATCGGTCACCGAGCCGCCGGTTGCCAGCCGCTCGCGCACCTTGCGTGAGCGATGAGCATCGGCGTAGCCCTTGGGCGTCAGGCCGGTGACGGCTTTGAACACACGATGGAAGTGGAAGCTGCTCAGGCCCGCCGCCTCGGCCAATTCGCCCAGGGCAGGCAGCGTTTGCGCGTTTTCGATCTGGCGGCACGCGGCGGCCACGGTGGCGGCATGTTGCGCGGCGAGTTCGCTTTGATCTTTTGTCGCGCGCTTGCTCGGACGATAACCCGCGGCCCGGGCCTGTTCGGCGCTATCGAAGAATTCGACATTGTGTGGTTTGGGCAAGCGCGCGAGGCTGCTGGGATTACAGTAGATGCCAGTGGTCTTCACGGCATAGACAAACTGCCCGTCAGCCTTGGGATCGCGCGCGACCACGGCGGCCCAGCGCGGATCGTTTTCGATGGTGATCTTGGTCGATTGGGTTGTCATGGCGTCACGTCCATTGAGGGGTTGCCTGCACATTAACCATGGGGCAATTCCCACACACTCCGGTGCTTGCGGTCAAATTCGAAGTCTTTATCCGGCGGTACGGAAGGTGAAGTTGATGCGTTGCTCGCCCAGCTTCGGATGATGGCCGTCCTTGATCGGCAACACGCCGTGATAACGCAGGCGATCCACTCCACCCCAGACCACGATGTCACCATGGAACAGGGGAACGCGCTGACTTTTGTCGCTGCGTGCAAAACCCCCAAACAGGAACATCGCCGGCAAACCCAGGGATACCGAAACGATGGGGGCTGTGTAGGAATGTTCGTCTTTGTCTTGATGCAATGACATTTTTGCCCCGGGGATGTAGCGGTTGATCAGGCAGGAATCCGGTGCAAAATCGGTGAAACCCGCTGCCTGCGCCGCCGCTTGTGCCAGTTGGAAAAACACCTCGGGCATCATTGGCCAGGGCCGGCCGGTCTGTGGATCGTCGCGGGTGTACTGATAACCGCTACGGTCCGTGGTCCAGCCGAATTGGCCACAACTGCTCAGGGCGACCGACATGGTGAAACCGCCGGGTGTGACCATCTGCCGAAATGGCGCGGCCACCAGCACCGCCTCCAGGGCGGGTAGTAAGCGTTCCAGCCAGGGCAGGGCGAAGCCTCTAAGCACGTAGGACTGTTCGCCAATCTGCTCGCGCCTGGGCTGTTGCTCGGGTTCTATGTCGGCAAACAGATCGAAAGTCAGCGGGTTCATGGGTTCATGACGCATCGTGAAAGATGATTCCAAGGGTATGCCGTTTGCCGCAGTGCAGGCGACTCACACCGTGACGCAGGGTCACACGGTAGTAACCGCGAGTTCCTTTGACCGGCCGCTGGTTGACCGCAAAGATCAACCCGTCACCTTTCTTCAGGCCGATGACCATCGGGCGTGACTGCATTCGCGGGCGTTGTTCAGTCAGGACAAATTCGCCGCCGGTGAAGTCTTGATCGGGGTCTGACAGCAGAATCGCCACTTGCAGTGGGAAAACGTGCTCACCGTATAAATCCTGATGCAAACAGTTGTAGTCCTGGGGACCATATTGCAGCAACAAGGGGGTCGGACGGTTCTGACCAGCGGCATGACAGCGTTCGAGGAAGGCTGGAAGGGTTTCAGGAAAGCGGACCGGCAAGCCCATCTGTTCATGCCAGCGATTGGCGATGGGCACCAGTCGTGGGTAGAGCGCGCCGCGCAAGCGGGCCACAAGTTCCGGCAACGGGTAGCTGAAATACTTGTACTCGCCTCGGCCGAACCCGTGACGAGCCATCACCACGTGGGAGCGAAACAGCTCGGTTCGAGGGTACAAGGCGCTGATTTGCCCGCAAGCCTTGTGGCTCAACAGTGACGGGATGACGGCGCAACCGTCCTGATCAAGTTGCTGTTCCAGCCGGGGCCAGTCCAGCCTGTCCAGATATTGCTCGCTCATTGCCGGGCCTCTTGTTGTTGAGGTGGCCAGTCTGCAAGGCAAGGATGAAGCTGGCACTCCGGTGCTTGCGGTCGAACTGCGAGTGGGAGCTGACGTCCATTGTCGCTCCGGATCGTGTTACAGCGCTTTGCTGACGTTGATTTCGCTGATGACGTCGTCCTGCCCATGAATGGCATCCAGCGCCGCTTTGGCTTCCTCCGGGGTGCCGTTTTCAAGCTGGGCAAACTCGAAGCGGCGCTCACCGTTGAGTTTGTATTTGATGACGTACTTGGTCGTTTGGGCCACGGTTGTATCTGCCTGTCTTGTGTATCGGGTTCGCTGATCAGCTCAGTTTCGTGCTGGAGCGGCGAATGATTTTGATCGAGTGCGTCAGGGTGGGTTTGCGCGTCACGCTGATAGCGCGGTGGTTGACGGTGTCGATCGTGATGTTCCAGAAACCGGTGCTAGGGGCCGTGATGCGGGCCGGAAACGTGTCGAATGCACCGCCGTGATAGGTGTGACGGCCGCCATTCTTGAAGCTGCGGAAGTTGGCGTCGTTCATCAAGCGGATGTTGCACATTTGGGAGCATTGAATGACGACGATGTCGTCTTCATTGAGGTGCTCGCGCTGATGGATAAATTTCATGAGGCGCCTCCAGAAGGGCTTTTTCTACAAAATCAAAACGATAGCATGGGCGAATGGCGCAGTTTATCAGCCCGAACGCCTTATTATCCGGCCGCTTAGACAATTAAAAACGCTTATTTCACATTTGATGAGCGATAAAGCAGTTTGTCTCGGAGAAAAATCGCAGTTGCGCTGTCCGAGGGTCTTTATCGGAGGTTTAGTATGAAGTGGGGTTTGTGGTTGTTGCCGATGGCATTGACGATCAGTGGTTGCGCGAACGTCTCGCAAATCAACGAGTCCTTGCCGACGATGAACGTGATTTCCGGCAAGAAGCCCCATGAATACGCGCAATGCCTGAGCGAAAAGCTGGCCGATAGCCGTGGCGCCTTGCAGATCCAGCCGAACAAGGATGGCTTGCGTGTGATCGTGCCGCTCAAATTCTCCTCGGGGCCGTCTGCCGTGTTTGACATTGAAGAACGCTCTGGCGGCAGCAGCATCAAGCTGCACGAGAGCATGTCCAATGTCCCGGTGCGGCCAATGGACGTACAGAATGCTGCCAACGAGTGCATTTCCGGCTGATAGACTATCGACCATCAGCACCGATGCCGCCAAAGCCCTGCTTTGGCGGCATCGTTATTTCTGGAGTCGAATATGAAGCGAGAGCAGGTCCGGGAGCGCCATGCAGAGGGTTTAATCTCTGCCACTCATGTGATTCAGAATCCGGCGGAGCTGGGGGAGTGGATCGTGTTTTTCAAGAAAAGCGCCGGGCGCAGCTATTTCCTGGTGGATGATAACGATGAGGTCGAATCCTTCAGCCGCCTTGATGATCTGATCGATACCGTGCGCGGGCTCGGTATCAAATTCGCCGAAATCCATATGTAGGGCGTGGTGCCTTACCTGCAGATCACCACGACGCTGCGGCTCTTGAAGTTGCCGACGTCGGCGCCGAGGGTCTTTTCGCTCTCCTTGAGCGCGGGGGTGCCATCGGTTCCGACAATCTTGTAGCCGCTGCCCGCGCAGGACGCATCGGCCTTTTCGTAGCACGCCGCCCAGGAGTTGGCTTCCCCGGAGCAATCGATCGACAGACCTTGCTCTCCATTGGCCAGGTAGGTTTGTTCCGACGTTGCGCAGCCGCTCAGGGCCAATACCGTTAGCAAAGGCAAAATTTTATTCATGGCTTGATCATCGTCAGGGGGGGCTAAGGCTGAGACAGCGCCGCAGGCAAAAGGTTATAGCCAAACGCCACGTTATTGCATGCATTCATAAAAAAGCCCTGCGCAATGGCAGGGCTTTTCGCATGGGGCGTCGATCAGTTCTTGTCCTTGCCGCGTCGCTTGGGTTCCGGGTGCTCAAGCTCCAGCACCGAAGCCACTTCGATTGCCAGGGCTTCGGAAGGGAAAGGTCCGGCGATATTTTCACCGGCGACACTGGCCACCCACCATTGACCGTCTTTCTCCTGATTGATCAGGAATCCGTTGACGCTTTTTACTGCCGACATCTATTTGCCTCGTTGTCTGGTTCAATCGCGCCATGATACCGCCAAACGCACTCAACGGGTGTCGATGGGCGTATGGTGGTTCGTTCCTGGCGGTTGAAAGCCGTGCAATTGCGCAAGTCTCTGCTATGCATAAGGGCTTGCGCAGTGACCTGCGCACTCCCGCAGGGAACTATCGGCAAGTTTATTTCTCTATGTTGGCATCGGTTAGCCAGCGCGGGGGCATTGTAAGGTGCACGCCGCCTGATTAGACTGCGCCGAAACTCGTACACGCACAGCCCTTACAAGGACTTATATGATCAAGAAATGCTTGTTCCCAGCAGCCGGTTACGGTACTCGCTTCCTGCCAGCGACTAAAGCCATGCCCAAAGAAATGCTGCCGGTGGTGAACAAGCCACTGATCCAGTACGGCGTTGAAGAAGCACTGGACGCTGGCTTGAACGAAATCTCCATCGTCACCGGTCGCGGCAAGCGCGCCCTGGAAGACCACTTCGACATCAGCTACGAGCTGGAAAACCAGATCAAGGGCACCGACAAGGAAAAATACCTGGTCGGCATCCGCCGCCTGTTGGATGAGTGCTCGTTCTCCTACACTCGCCAGACTGAAATGAAAGGTTTGGGTCATGCGATCCTGACCGGTCGTCCACTGATCGGCGACGAGCCGTTCGCCGTGGTGTTGGCGGATGACCTGTGCGTCAACCTGGAAGGTGACGGCGTACTGAAGCAGATGGTCAAGCTGTACAAGCAGTATCGCTGCACCATCGTCGCGATCATGGAAGTCGACCCGCAAGAAACCAGCAAGTACGGTGTGATTGCCGGCGACCTGATTGGTGACGACCTGTACCGCGTGCGTAACATGGTCGAGAAGCCAAAGCCGGAAGATGCCCCGTCGAACCTGGCGATCATCGGTCGTTACATCATGACGCCGGACATCTTCAGCCTGATCGAACAAACCGAGCCAGGCAAAGGTGGCGAGATCCAGATCACTGACGCCCTGATGAAACAGGCGCAGGATGGTTGCGTGATTGCCTACAAGTTCAAGGGCAAGCGTTTCGACTGCGGTGGCGCTGAAGGCTACATCGACGCGACCAACTTCTGCTTCGAGAACTTCTACAAGACGGGCAAGGCGTACTGATAGCCAGCGACCTGTTGTAGAGAAACCACCTTCGCAGACTGTGTGAAAACACGCTGAAGAAGGTCCAGGCAAACGCCCCGACTTGTTCGGGGCGTTTGCTTTTGTGCGGGCTGAACCCGCTCAAACTAACGGAAAGTAAGTATTGTCTGACATCCATCGCCAGAGTTTTCGAGAGAAAATCCTGATTGTCTGGTTGCAGTGGAAAAAGGAGTTTGCGGCTTCCTGGTAACGTTTGTATTTAATGTGATGGTCAGTAGGTGCGTTGCTTTACTGGCCAAATATTTGGTTCTTTACGCAATCCCGGGAAACACAGATAACGCAATACCTGTAGGAGCCGGCTTGCTGGCGATGGACTCAAGTGCGCCGCGCTTATCCAGTTCACGCGCATTATCGTTAACGACCATCGCTGGCAAGCCAGCTCCTACAAAAGACCGCGTCCGAGTCGAAAATGAAGTGACCTCCAATCCAGTGAGATCCCCAAAAATATTTGCCCGAATGTGCGTAGAGATCGACTCTCGGGGCAAGGAAGCTGCCTTGTTTTTTTATGAGTAAAAGGAATTTCGTAGATGGCGTTAACAGGAGGTGAGACGCAACGCAGATCAAAACGTTGGTTAGGCCTAAGCGTGCTGATGCTGCCTGTATTGCTGGTAACAGTTGACAATACGGTACTTGGATTCGCGTTGCCCAAGATCGCCGAAGCGCTGCGTCCAAGCGCTAGCCAGCAGTTGTGGATGATCGATGCTTATTCGCTGGTATTGGCGGGGTTGCTGGTGTCGATGGGTAGTCTGGGGGATCGAGTCGGTCATCGTAAGTTGTTGCTGGCCGGGTCCTTGGGTTTTGCGATTGTGTCGGTGCTAACCGCGTATTCCGATACCGCCACGCAACTGATTGCCGGGCGAGCTTGTATGGGCGTTTTCGGTGCAATGCTGATGCCCTCAACGTTGGCGTTGATACGTTCGGTGTTCGAGGACCGAGAAGAACGCAGACTAGCTGTCGCGATCTGGGCAACGACGTTGACGGTCGGCTCGGCACTCGGTCCTTTGGCGGGTGGGGTGTTGCTGGAATTCTTCAGTTGGGGGTCGATTTTCCTGTTGGCGGTGCCCGTGTTGGTGCCACTGCTGGTGTTGGTGCCACTGTTGTTGCCCGAATCCGAGCGAGATGCTTCAGGACCGTTGGATCCAATTAGCATCCTGCAATCGATGGTAGCCCTTGGTGCCATTGTTTATGGCATTAAACACAGCGCCAGTAATGGTATCGACTGGATGACGCTGACAGCGTTTGCAGTAGGCGCAGTTGCGGGCTGGATGTTTGTGCGTCGACAGTTACGTCTGCCAGTGCCGTTGATGGACCTGAGTCTGTTCCGCAGTGGCACCTTTGGCGGCTCTGTCGCGATCAATTTGATGAGTCTCGCGTTTCTCGTCGGCTTCGTATTCTTTACCACTCAGTTCCTGCAGATCGTTCTTCAGATGTCGCCCTTAAGTGCTAGCCTCGCGTTGATTCCTGGTCAGGTCATGGCGATTGTAGTGGGGATGGCGGTCGTGCCTGTCGCACAGCGATTACAGGTGCATGTGCTGATACCGATTTTGATGGCGTTTGCTGGAGCGGCGTTTTTGCTGGTCGCCAGCATGGGCAGTAGCCTGACCGTTCTAGTGGTGGCTTTTGCCTTGCTGAACATTGGCGTGGGCGCGATCGCGACGGTGTCCAATGATGTGATTTTGTCAGCCGCACCACCGGCAAAGGCGGGCGCCGCGTCTTCCATTAGCGAAACAGCCTATGAAGTGGGTGTAGTTTTGGGGACGGCAGTGCTCGGCGGTGTCGTCACCGCCTACTATCGCGGTGCATTGCAGCTTCCGGGGTTCCTGAGCGAAGTGCAGATGATGCTGGCGAGTGAGACGCTGTCTGGCGCCTGTCATGTGGCGGCAGACTTGTCGGGTGATCAAGCAAGGGAATTGATGGCGCAGGCGGGAAGGGCATTCGAAGGTGGAATCGGTTTGGTTTCGTGGGTGACGTTCGGCTTGGCACTCATGGCGATTTTGATTGCTTGGCGCACTCTGCGGACATCGAAAACGCAATCTGCAGAGGGGCATTGATCGAAAACGAAGATTGGGCCGCGCATTTCAGCACAATGCTTGCTCAGCGGCCGTCCGCAGGTATGCTGTTGGCCTGCCGAGGAGATTGAAAATGGCCTACGATTTTGACCTTTATGTGATTGGTGCCGGTTCCGGCGGTGTGCGGGCTGCGCGGTTTGCCGCCGGGTTTGGCGCGAAAGTGGCCGTGGCCGAGAGCCGCTACCTGGGCGGGACCTGTGTGAATGTCGGCTGCGTGCCGAAAAAACTGCTGGTCTACGGTGCGCACTTCGCCGAAGACTTCGAGCAGGCTTCCGGTTTTGGCTGGGGTCTGGATGAAGCTCAGTTCGACTGGCCGACTTTGATCGCCAACAAGGACCGCGAGATCAATCGCCTCAATGGCATTTATCGCAACCTGCTGGTCAACAGTGGCGTGACCTTGCATGAAGGTCACGCGAAGATCGTCGACCCACATCAGGTCGAGATCAATGGCGAGCGCTTTAGCGCCAAAAACATCCTGATCGCTACCGGCGGCTGGCCGCAGATTCCGGAGATTCCGGGGCACGAGCATGCCATCAGTTCCAACCAGGCGTTCTTCCTCAAAGAGCTGCCCAAGCGCGTTTTGGTGGTGGGAGGTGGTTACATTGCGGTCGAGTTCGCCGGGATCTTCCACGGCTTGGGTGCCGAGACCACGCTGCTGTATCGCGGCGAATTGTTCCTGCGCGGCTTCGACGGTTCCGTGCGCAAGCATTTGCAGGAAGAGTTGACCAAGCGCGGCATGGATCTGCAATTCAACGCGGACATCGAGCGCATCGACAAACAGGCCGATGGCAGCCTGAAAGTCACGCTCAAGGATGGTCGCCAACTGGAAGCCGATTGCGTGTTCTACGCTACGGGTCGTCGTCCGATGCTGGACAATCTCGGGCTGGAAAACACTGGGGTCAAACTCGACAGGAAAGGCTTTGTCGAGGTCGATGAGCTGTATCAAACCGCCGAGCCGTCGATTCTGGCGCTGGGCGATGTGATCGGCCGTGTTCAGCTGACTCCGGTGGCCCTGGCTGAAGGCATGGCGGTTGCACGGCGCCTGTTCAAGCCAGAGCAGTATCGCCCGGTGGATTACAAGATGATCCCGACGGCGGTGTTCAGCCTGCCGAACATCGGCACCGTCGGTTTGACCGAGGAAGAGGCTCGCGAAGCCGGCCACGACGTGCAGATCTTCGAAAGCCGCTTCCGGCCGATGAAGCTGACCCTGACCGAATGCCAGGAGCGCACGCTGATGAAGCTGGTGGTGGACGCCGGGACCGACAAGGTCTTGGGTTGCCACATGGTCGGCCCGGACGCCGGTGAAATCGTCCAGGGCCTGGCGATTGCCTTGAAGGCCGGCGCCACCAAGCGCGACTTCGACGAAACCATTGGGGTGCACCCGACGGCCGCCGAAGAGTTCGTCACCATGCGTACGCCGGTCGCCGGTTAAGCGTCCTTCGCTGCGTCTGCCGCTGCCGCAAGGGTCGCGGCCAGACGCACGCGTTCTTCCAGATCCGCCCGGGTCTTGGCCAAATCCATTTCCAGTGACCTGTTGAGCTGCGACTGCTCATCGACGTTCTGTTTGAGTGCCTGACTTTCCAGCAGGGCGACGCGCAGGCGTTCCTGGAGGAGGGTGCGCTCGCCGTCGACGCGGTTGGCCTGTTCCAGCAACTGATCCTGGCGGGTATTGCTTTGCTTGAGCTGTTCTTGCAGCAGGCTCAGCTCTCGCAGCGTGCCGCGGTTTTCAGTCAGCAAGCGTTCATTGTCACGGTGCAACTGGGTGATTTCATCCTGACGCACCAGTGCGCTTTGTTGTGCCTGGCGCAGTTCCATCTGTAGTTGTTGCACCTGGCCTTCATGGCGACTCATTTCCTGTTCGCGCTGTTCCTTGACCGCATTGCGGTAGTGCTCCAGCGCGTCGCGAGTGTGCAGGTGCTTTTCTTCAAGGGAGCGGATCTGCTCGTCCTTGTCTTTCAAGCGCAATTCGAAATCGGTCAGCGCCTGGTTCAACCCGGCGTTGCGGGTTTGCTCCGTTTGCAGAATGGCGCGGGTTTCTTGCAGGGCCTCGGATTCCTGGGTCAGCGCCAGGCTTTGAAATTCGTATTGCTGGTGCAGTTCGCTGTTGGCCTCTTGCGCTTTGCCGAGCTGGTTATCCAGCGCCTTGCGTTGTTCTTCGTACTGCGCGCGCGCCTGGTCGATGGGTTCCTGCGCCTGCTCCTTGAGTCGTTGTGCAAGCCGCGCCACCAGCGCCATCAGTTCGTCGTCAATCGGTTCCGCCGGTGCCTCGACAGGTTCGATCCTGTCATCGAGTTCCTTGAGGTAGCGATGGATCGTGGTTTTCGAGCCGGTATTGCCCATCTCGATGCGTACGGCATCGATGCTGGGGTTTTCGCCGCGGGCGAGGATCGCCAACCGAGCGGCTTGAACCACCGCTTTATTTACACCGCCGCGTGCCATGAGATCTCCCGGGTTTTGATGATGTGGTACGTACCACGTAAATACACATTGTACCATTCAATTAATAAAGTTAAATGCTGAATATTACTGACACGGGATATACTGGTATTACCCCGTGTGATACACCCAGTACCGGTTTTTGACCCGTCAAAGCGGTATGAATTCAAGAGTTGACCCCCATGACTGAGCTGGATCGTTACCTGCAAGCGGCGACGCGCGACAACACCCGTCGCAGCTATAGGGCGGCCATCGAACACTTCGAAGTCACGTGGGGCGGTTTTCTGCCAGCAACCGGCGACAGCGTGGCGCGTTACCTGGTGGCCCATGCCGGGGTGTTGTCGATCAACACGCTAAAACTGCGTTTGTCGGCATTGGCGCAATGGCACAACAGCCAGGGGTTTGCCGATCCCACCAAGGCGCCGGTGGTGCGCAAGGTGTTCAAGGGCATTCGCGCGCTGCACCCGGCCCAGGAAAAGCAAGCCGAACCCTTGCAGCTTCAGCATCTGGAGCAGGTGGTCAGTTGTCTGGAGCAAGAAGTGCAAACCGCCAGGGCCGAAGGCGATCGAGCGGGTTTACTGCGGGCCAGGCGCGACATGGCCTTGATCCTGCTGGGCTTCTGGCGCGGCTTTCGCAGTGATGAGTTGTGCCGGCTTCAGGTGGAACACGTGCAGGCCAGCGCCGGTTCCGGCATCAGTCTCTATCTGCCGCGCAGCAAGAGTGATCGCGACAACCTCGGCAAGACCTATCAGACACCGGCCTTGCAACGCTTGTGTCCGGTGCAGGCCTATATCGACTGGATTACCGAGGCAGCACTGGTGCGTGGGCCGGTATTCCGTGGCATCGACCGCTGGGGGCATTTGGGCGAGGAGGGATTGCACGCCAACAGTGTGATTCCGTTATTGCGCCAGGCGCTAGAGCGCGCAGGCATTGCGGCCGAACTCTACACCAGTCATTCGTTGCGCCGTGGCTTTGCGACCTGGGCGCATCAAAGTGGTTGGGATTTGAAGTCGCTGATGAGCTATGTGGGCTGGAAGGACATGAAGTCGGCCATGCGTTACATCGAAGCCAGTCCGTTCCTTGGCATGGCGCGCATCACGGAAAAGCCCGTGTCACCCTAGATACCGTTTTCTTCTATTAATACCGCTGGCTAATAGCGAAAGCCAATCAGCAGCATCAGGTTTGCCAATGAGCCAACCGTCCGTCGAGTGGGTAAAGTTCTCTCCATCAACTTCTTAATCCCTGACGGAGAGTCAACGATGCCTATCATCAACAGCCAAGTTAAACCGTTCAAAGCTGACGCATTCAAAAATGGCGACTTCGTAAAAGTCTCGGACGCTGACCTGAAAGGCAAGTGGTCTGTGGTGTTCTTCTACCCGGCCGACTTCACCTTCGTCTGCCCGACCGAGCTGGAAGACCTGGCCGACAACTACGACGCGTTCCAGAAGCTGGGCGTCGAGATCTACAGCGTTTCCACCGACACCCATTTCGCCCACGCTGCCTGGCACAACACTTCGCCAGCCATCGGCAAGATCCAGTACACCATGATCGGCGACCCGACCCACACCATCTCCCGTAACTTCGACGTGCTGATCGAAGAGGCTGGCCTGGCTGATCGTGGCACCTTCGTGATCAACCCTGAAGGCCAGATCAAGATCGTTGAACTGAACGACGGCGGTGTAGGCCGTGACGCTTCCGAACTGCTGCGCAAAATCAAGGCTGCCCAGTACGTCGCTGCTCACCCAGGCCAGGTTTGCCCAGCCAAGTGGAAAGAAGGCGAGGCCACTCTGGCGCCGTCCCTGGACCTGGTCGGCAAGATCTAAGTCTGTGATCGCACCATCAGGGCGGAACTCCGCACCTACTCGGTAAGCTGCACCGCCCAATAAAAACGCCCGGGCGAGATTCGCTCGGGCGTTTTTTTATGCCTGCTTTATATGAAACAGCAAAAAGGAAATCGCCCGTATGTTGGACACCAATCTTAAAGCCCAGTTGAAATCGTACCTGGAACGGGTCACCCAGCCGATCGAGATCGTTGCTTCCCTCGACGACGGTGCGAAATCCCAGGAAATGCTCGAACTGCTGAAAGACGTTGCCAGTCTTTCCACCCAGATTACTTTGCTCGACAACGGCGATGATGCACGCAAGCCGTCGTTCTCGATCAATCGCCCGGGAGCTGATATCAGCCTGCGTTTCGCCGGCATCCCGATGGGCCACGAATTCACGTCCTTGGTGCTGGCCTTGCTGCAAGTCGGCGGTCACCCTTCGAAGGCCAGTGTCGAAGTGATCGAACAGATCCGCTCGCTCAAGGGCGATTTCAACTTCGAGACTTACTTCTCGCTGTCCTGCCAGAACTGCCCGGACGTGGTCCAGGCGCTGAACCTGATGGCGGTACTGAACCCGAACATTCGCCACGTCGCCATCGACGGCGCGCTGTTCCAGGCTGAAGTCGATGAGCGCCAGATCATGGCGGTCCCAAGCATCTACCTGAACGGTGTGAACTTCGGTCAAGGCCGCATGGGTCTGGAAGAAATCCTCGCCAAAATCGACACCAGCGGCATCGAACGCCAGGCTGAGAAGATCAGCGCCAAAGAAGCCTTTGATGTGCTGGTGGTCGGCGGTGGCCCGGCCGGTGCTTCGGCGGCGATCTATGCGGCTCGCAAAGGTATTCGCACCGGCGTCGCGGCAGAGCGTTTTGGTGGTCAGGTGCTCGACACCATGGCCATCGAAAACTTCATTTCCGTGCAGGAAACCGAAGGGCCGAAACTGGCCGTGGCGCTGGAAGAACACGTCAAGCAGTACGACGTGGATATCATGAATCTGCAACGCGCAGACAAATTGATCACTGGCAAAGAAGGTGAGTTGCACGAAGTCCACTTCGCCAGCGGCGCGAAGCTCAAGGCCAAGACCGTGATCCTCGCAACTGGCGCGCGGTGGCGTGAAATGAACGTTCCGGGCGAGCAGCAATACCGCAACAAAGGCGTGGCATACTGCCCGCACTGCGACGGCCCGCTGTTCAAGGGCAAGCGCGTGGCGGTGATTGGCGGCGGCAACTCCGGCGTCGAAGCGGCCATCGACCTGGCCGGTATCGTGTCCCATGTCACGCTGCTGGAGTTCGATGTGCAGTTGCGTGCCGATGCGGTATTGCAACGCAAGTTGCACAGCCTGCCGAACGTCACCGTGATCACCAGTGCGCAAACCACTGAAGTCACCGGCGACGGCCAGAAGGTCAACGGCCTGCGCTACAAGGATCGTCAGAACGACGAATTGCGCAGCGTGGAGCTGGAAGGGATCTTTGTGCAGATCGGTCTGTTGCCGAATACCGATTGGCTCAAGGGCACGATCGAGTTGTCACCGCGTGGCGAAATCATCGTCGATGCGCGGGGTGAAACGTCGGTGCCGGGTGTGTTCGCTGCGGGCGACGTGACCACCGTGCCGTACAAGCAGATCGTGATCGCGGTGGGCGAGGGTGCCAAGGCTTCACTGAGCGCTTTCGATCACTTGATCCGTACGTCCGCCCCGGCATAAACCCCGGCGCTGAAAACACAAAACCCTGTAGGAGCGAGCTCGCTCGCGATGGTCGTCAACGATAACGCTGGTTGGCAGGTGCCCCGCGGTGTTCTCAGGTTTATCGCGAGCAAGCTCGCTCCTACGAGGGGGGCATCGGCGCCGGCGCTGAAAACAAAAAACCCCATGAGTGATCATGGGGTTTTTTGTGGATTGCACATTACTCATGTAGGAGCTGGCTTGCTCGCGATGGTCGTCAACGATAACGCTGGTTGGCAGGTGCCCCGTGGTGTTCTCAGGTTTATCGCGAGCAAGCTCGCTCCTACAGTGGAGCTGGCTGAATGATCTCGACCCAGTAGGCGTCCGGGTCCTTGATGAATGCCAGGCTCTTCATGCGGCCGTTGCTCAAGCGTTTCTGGAAATCGCAGCCCAGTGCTTCAAAGCGCTCGCAGGCGGCGACGATGTCTGGCACCGAAATGCAGATGTGGCCGAAACCGCGGGGGTCGGTGTTGCCATTGTGGTAGGCGAAATCCGCATCGTTCTCGGTGCCGTGGTTGTGGGTCAGCTCCAGAATGCCCGGGATCGATTTCATCCACTCGGTGCGCGCGGCGGCATCGGCCGGGATCTGGTTTTTGTCGACCAGCGCGAGGAAATACAGGCTGAACTCGGCTTCCGGGAAGTCGCGTTTTTCCACCAGGGTAAAACCCAGAATGCGTGTGTAGAAGTCCAGGGACTTGGTGATGTCCTTGACCCGCAGCATGGTGTGGTTGAAGACAAA
Source organism: Pseudomonas sp. GL_091 (assembly GCF_057837725.1). Taxonomy (NCBI): domain Bacteria; kingdom Pseudomonadati; phylum Pseudomonadota; class Gammaproteobacteria; order Pseudomonadales; family Pseudomonadaceae; genus Pseudomonas; species Pseudomonas sp. GL_091. Next base: position 3,289,065 of record NZ_CM174451.1, read on the forward strand.
TTTCTGCGTAGCGGCGTCCGGTTGGGCGGTGACGCCGGGGAAGGTGTTCAATTCGTGCAGGCTCATGGGCCCTCCGGGAAATATGTGGGCTAACGAATGGCGACAATGATACGCAAGGGTTCGGACATCACCAAACCCAAACAGTCGGCTATTGCCTGACAGCCGGCCTGGGCCCAGACTTTACGGCTTGATCCGTGAGTGCCCATTGCAATGATTCGATTCCGTAAAGTGCTGTTCATCCTGCTAAACGTGCTTTCGCTGGCTGGTGCTGCTCGCGCCGATGCGCCAGTGGTGACCTGGCCGGAAGGCTGGCAGGTCGAAGTCGTGCCTGAATCGGCGTCTGGGGTAAGTCGTCAGCGGGCGGTGAAAAATGATCAGAATGGATCGCCGCTTATGGTGATGGAATTGACCATGAGCTCGGTGCAAAGCGATCACCAGGTAAACCTCGAAGGCGTATTGCTGGAGATGCGCAAGTCGGTTCAAAAAGACTTCTTTCAGGGCGGGTATCAAAGTGTCTGCACGCGCATTCATTCGACTACGTTGAGTCGATTGGCCGCGCTGGAAACAACCTGCACCATCACGCAAAACGGCAGGCATGTGCTTTCTCAAACATTGGTGGCCGCGGTGGATGCCGATAAGGCCTATGTTCTTTCCTACGCGGGGCAGGCCGAGGCATATAAGGCGAGCCAGGATGAAATAGACGCTGCCCGTAACAGCTTGAAACTTTAGTAAGCGACAGTGCTTTTTCGATGCATGAAGAAAATTTTAGATATCCAAATGGATTAAGCACAAAGTTGTTGGCAGTCAGGTAGTTGTCTGGTATCCGCCCCGGGCATTTAGATAACCCATGAAAAAGCCCTGCATAAGCAGGGCTTTTTTGTCGCCGCGAGAGTTAGCCACGCAGCCAGGAATCAACGGTGGCTGCACCGTACTGTTCTTTCCAGGCTTTCAGGCCGCGGTGGTTGCCGCCCTTGGTTTCAATCAGCTCGCCGGTGTGCGGGTTCTGATAAACCTTGACCACACGGGCGCGGCGGGTTTTAGGTGCTGCTGCCTGCTGCAGGCCGGATTTTGCCGGGTTAGGGTCGAGAATGGCGATGATGTCGCGCAGGCTCTTGCCATAGGTTTTCATCAAGCCCTGGAGCTTTTCTTCGAATTCGATTTCTTTCTTGAGCCCGGCATCGTTCTTCAGGGATTCCAGCTGCTTGAGCTGTTCTTGAAGAGCCTTTTCGGCTGCACGGAATTCAGCGAGTCTGGACAATATCTTTACTCCAATAGTGTGTTTGGCTGATACCAACCGCAAACAAAGCTATAAGCCAAGAGCCTTGAAGCGACTCGGTGATAGTGGCTCACCTGCCAATTTAGCACAGGCATGTAAAATTGTAGTAGTTAATTGGCCAAGAGTAAATCCTGTCTTTTTTTTCATGTAACGGCAGTAGTGTTTTGATTCAAATTGGTGCGTGTAGTCGTTGTTTTCTCGGTTAAATCCGCTAGTTAATGGTTGCTTAATGCACTAATGAACTCCGCGCCGGGCATGGGTTTGCCGAACAGATAACCTTGCAGGAAGTTGACCTGATGAGCGCTCAGGTAATCACTCTGTTCACGGGTTTCGACACCTTCGGCCACCAGGGCAAGGTCGAGTTTGACCGCCAGTTCGATGATGCTGTCCAGGATGTGGCTGGAGAGTGTGTCGATGCCGATCATGGCGACAAAACTCTGGTCGATTTTCAGAAAATCGACATTGAACTGCCGCAGGTAGCCAAGGCTTGAGTGGCCCGTGCCGAAGTCGTCGATGGCGATTTTCACGCCCAGTTCGCGAAGTTGTTCGAACAGTTGCAGGGTGATGGCCGTGGGCTCGATCAGTTCGCGCTCGGTCAGTTCCAGTACCAGATGGATCGAGCCTGGTTCGAACGCATCGAGAAACTCGCGGCAATCCTTGACCAGCTCCAGGTCCTGGCAATGGCTGGCGGTGATGTTGATACCAATGTGAAACGGCTTGTTGAATCTGGCGGAGTGCGGCGCGAGCAGGGCGGCGGTTTGTCGCATCAGCGAGCGGGTCATTGGCACGATCAGCCCGCAGTGCTCGGCAAACGGGATGAACAGGTCCGGACGCACCAGGCCTTCCTTCGGATGTTTCCAGCGCATCAGCACTTCAGCGCCGGACCAGCTTTTGCTGTCGCCATGCACCACGGGCTGGAAATACGGAATGAATTCTGCAGCTTCCAGTGCCCGTTGCATTTCCTGGGTGGGTGCCGATGAGCGCTTTTGCAGGAAGTGACCAATTGCCCCGGCAATCACACCGAAGAAAATCAGCAGGCTGAACAATGGTGGATATTCGCTGCTCATGTATCGCCAGGTTTCGCCTTTGGGGAAACCCGCTTCCACGGCAAAAGCATAGTGCTCGGAGGTCAATCGACTTTGCGCAACGGGCAGGTCAGGCGCAGCGCCCCTGTGAACCTTGCCGTCGGCGGATATCCAGTCCGGGCCAACTTGCAGCAATAGCAATGTCTTGCGGCTTATCAGGCGCAGGATATTGCTCAAGTGATGACCATAGAGGGTCGTCAGTGCACCTTTTTTTCCTTCGCTCAGGCGGTATACCAGCAAGGCGGTGTCGGGCGTTACCGGATTGCCGCTCATGAGCCATAAGGCGCCCTGGGTGTAGTCACCGGGGCTGACATTCTCCTGGTAGTCGCCGAACAGGGAGCTGCAATAGAGGTTGTTGTCCCACACCAGATTGGTTGAGCTCACGAAAGGGCGGCGAGTGACCTGTTCGCGCAGGGCCAGACTGACGTCAGCGCAACGTTGGCCCGCCAGCGGCAGCAGTTCACGAGCGGCCTGGGCGGTGTTGTCGAGCATCAGGTCGAACTGGCGAATCGCTTCTTCGGCAGTTTGTTCGGTGTCTTGTTTGAGCGCACTTCCTGCTTGCATGTAAAGAATGGCGGCCCCCAACAGCACCGGGAGCAATCCACTGATCAGAGTGACAGCAATTCTTGTGCTGCGACTGCGGGTTTTGGCTTTCAACGGCATTCGCGAATCCTGTCACGAAGAAGTAAGGCTCTCAAATGATGGCAGGGCAAAACGCCTCCCATGCAGAGTTCGGGTATGGGCCATGATAGTTGGCCGTTGGCGGTTATGCCGCTCAACGCAAGTCAAGGCTTTCGGCCAGGCTGATAAAGGCCAGCGTCGCGGGTGATGCCTGGCGTCGGTCGAGCACCGCCAGGCCGACCTGGCGCAATACTGCCGGCGACAGCGGTTTTTTCACACAGCGGCGGTCAATTTGATTGGGCAATGAACCTTCGGCAACGACCGTCACCCCGTCGCCACGAGCTACGACATCCAGGGTGCTGATCAACTGCGAGCAGCGATAACGGATATTGGGCGTCAGTCGGGCCACTGTGAACAGGCGTGAAACCAGCTCCGAAGAACCGGCCTCGGTCAGCACGAACGGGAAATCGCATAGATCCTTCAGGCTCAGGCTGTCGTGAACCGCCAGCGGGTGGGCGGCGGGCAGCAGAGCGACCATTTGGTCTTCGATCAGCGTGACCGTGTCGAAACGCTCCTCGGGCAATACCACAAAGCCGATGTCGATCCGTCGCTCCTCCAGCCACTGGAGCACCTGGCGGTCGGGGCCTTCGTCAATATGCACTTCTATGCCGGGATGGGCGGCGCGGTACTGCTGCAGAATCAACGGCAGCAATTTGATCGATGAGGTCGGGCCGAAGGAGCCGATGCGCAGCGTGCCGCGTTTCATGCCCCTTGCATCGGCGGCTTCCTGGCGCAGGGTGTTGGCCAGGCCGAGCATCGCTCGGGCGCGCAGCAACAGCTGCTGGCCAATGTCGCTCAACTCGACCTGGGATTGATGGCGGCGCAACAACTCGACCCCCAACTCCAGCTCCAGGGACTTCAAGGCATGGGACACCGCCGATTGGGAAATACCCAGGCGATTGGCCGCTGCCGTGAAGCCGTGGAGTTCGGCCACGAGGGAGAAAATCTCCAGTTGAGTGAGGGTCATGAGTGTTTGCTCATTTTACGATGACTGGGTATTAGTCGAATGATACGTCATCTCTCCGACATCCGGTCCTGGATTCTTATGACGATCTGCGAGCAAAGCCTGTCAAAACCCTCGGATCTGCCGGTGTATCTGAAACTGGCGGCGGTCACCATGGTGTGGGGTGGCACCTTCGTCGCCGGGCGCTATCTGGCCGGCGGCCTCAGTCCGCTACTGGCGGCCAGTCTGCGGTTTCTGCTGGCCAGCGTGGCGTTGCTGCTGTTTGTACGCATGGCGCGGACACCGCTGGTCCGGCCCAGCCCCCGGCAATGGCTGCAATTGTCATTGCTTGGCTTTTTCGGGATCTTTTTTTACAACCTATGCTTCTTTTATGGCCTGCATTACATCAACGCTTCACGGGCATCCTTGATCGTGGCGCTGAATCCGGCGGTGATCGGCCTGGCTTCCTGGCTGCTGTTCAAGGAGCGTTTGAACCGGGCCAAAGTCGTCGGTATTGCGATCTGCATGGCGGGCGCGAGCATGGTGATCGTCAGTCGCGACCCGCAATTACTGGCCGGCGGTGCCGATGTCTGGCTCGGCGATCTGCTGATTTTCGGGTGCGTCCTCGGCTGGGGTGTCTACTCGCTGTTCTCCAGAGAGCTGAACCAGACCCTGGGACCGGTGCAAACGGTGACGTATTCGATTGTGCTGGGCACCGTCATGCTCTGGATGGCCTGCATCGTGCGCGGTGAGGTGAGTGTCGCCGCGATCGCCCATCTGGGTGCGCAGCAATGGTTGAGCCTTTTGTACCTGGGGGTGCTGGGATCGGCGCTGGCGTACGTTGGCTACTACGACGGCATTCGCAAAATCGGCGCGACCCGTTCCGGGGTGTTCATTGCCTTGAACCCGTTGACAGCGGTGATCCTTGGCGCGCTGCTGCTGGACGAGCCGCTGACGCTGGCCATGTGCCTGGGCGGTGGGCTGATACTGGCGGGGATTTTCCTCTGCAACAAACCCCTTGCGCGGGCAAGGAAAAAGGGGATTTGATACAGAAGGCGGACAAACTGATTTACGCTGTGTAGAATCGGTTTACGCATACAATAATAATCGTCTTCTGGCAGCAGAAGCCTCGCCCGCAAGAGCCTTGGGTCGACAATGAAGATATTCGGGTTTCAACTGATCTACGGTGACTTTCTCGCCCGCAGTGTGCGGGGCATCTCCTGTGCGCCACCCACCGGTCTCAGCATTGCTAGCAACTAACATTTGTTAATTTCAGCTGTTAATTCTAAAAGCATGATGAGGCGCCGACCATGGCAGATTTATACGAAAACCCAATGGGCCTGATGGGCTTTGAATTCATCGAGCTCGCATCGCCGACCCCGAACACCCTGGAGCCGATCTTCGAGATCATGGGCTTCACCAAGGTGGCGACCCACCGTTCCAAGGACGTGCACCTGTATCGCCAGGGCGCGATCAACCTGATCCTCAACAACGAACCCCACAGCGTGGCCTCGTACTTCGCGGCCGAGCACGGTCCGTCGGTGTGCGGCATGGCGTTTCGCGTCAAGGATTCGCAAAAAGCCTACAAGCGTGCCCTGGAACTCGGCGCCCAGCCGATTCACATCGAAACCGGCCCGATGGAGCTGAACCTGCCGGCGATCAAAGGCATCGGCGGTGCGCCGCTGTACCTGATCGACCGTTTCGGCGAAGGCAGCTCGATCTATGACATCGACTTCGTGTTCATCGAAGGTGTGGACCGCCATCCGGTCGGTGCCGGCCTGAAGATCATCGATCACCTGACCCACAACGTGTATCGCGGTCGCATGGCCTACTGGGCCAACTTCTACGAGAAGCTGTTCAACTTCCGCGAAATCCGCTACTTCGACATCAAGGGCGAGTACACCGGCCTGACCTCCAAGGCCATGACCGCACCCGATGGCATGATCCGCATTCCGTTGAATGAAGAGTCGTCCAAGGGTGCCGGGCAGATCGAAGAGTTCCTGATGCAGTTCAACGGCGAGGGCATCCAGCACGTTGCGTTCCTGTCCGATGACCTGATCAAGACCTGGGACCACCTGAAAAGCATCGGCATGCGCTTCATGACCGCGCCGCCGGAGACCTACTACGAAATGCTCGAAGGCCGTTTGCCGAACCACGGCGAGCCGGTGGGCGAACTGCAAGCGCGGGGCATTTTGCTGGACGGTTCGTCCGAATCGGGCGACAAGCGCCTGCTGCTGCAGATTTTCTCGGAAACCCTGATGGGGCCGGTGTTCTTCGAGTTCATCCAGCGCAAGGGCGACGACGGTTTCGGCGAAGGCAACTTCAAGGCGCTGTTCGAATCCATCGAGCGTGACCAGGTGCGTCGTGGTGTGTTGTCCACCGACTAAACCGTAGCGGATGTAAAAAAAGCCCGATCAGATGATCGGGCTTTTTGGTTTCGGTTACATCGGTTTGCGCTTCTGCCGGACCAGATGCTTGAACCCTTCAAACACCAGCACAAGCACAGCCATCCAGATCGGGATGTAGGTCAGCCATTCGCCGGCCTTGATGCTCTCCCCAAGCAGCAACGCCACGCCCAGCAGCAACACCGGCTCGACATAGCTCAACAAGCCGAACAGGCTGAACGGCAGCAGGCGACTGGCAATGATGTAGACCACCAGAGCCGACGCGCTGATCACGCCGAGCATCGGGATCAACAGCGACAACCATGGATGCTGGTCAAACACACCGAAACCTTGCGCGCCGCTCTGCACGAACCAGAAGGCCACCGGCAGCGTCAATGCCATGTCCAGCCACAAACCGCCGAGGTTGTCCGCCGCCAGCCGTTTGCGCAGGATAAAGTAGGTTGGATAGCCAATGCAGACCAGCAAGGTTGCCCAGGAAAAACCACCAACCTGATACACCTCGTTGATCACGCCCAGGCAGGCGAACACCACGGCAACTTTTTGCAGATAGGACAGGCGTTCGCCGTAGGCCAGGCGGCCGGTCAAGACCATGGTCAGCGGCAACAGGAAATAGCCGAGTGATACGTCGAGGCTGTAGCCGTTGAGTGGCGCCCACATGAACAGCCACAATTGCACGCCGAGCAGGGCAGAGGAGGCGATCAGCGCGCCAATCAGTTTCGGATTGGCCATGGCGCGCCGAACAATCTCCAGCACGCGCTTCCACTCCCCGGACACCACCATGAACACGGTCATGCACGGGACGGTCAGCAGCATGCGCCAACCGAAGATTTCCACGCCGCTCAAGGGGGTGAGCAGCGACGTGTAGTAATACATGACGGCAAACAGCACCGAGGCTGAAACCGATAGAGCGATACCTTTAGACAAGCTGTCCTCGCGAGGTTGAAGGTGAAACGGGGGGCGGAGGATACGTGGTTTTTGTGCTGAATATTGTCCAATCGATCAACACGGTCCAATTGTAGGAGCGAGCCTGCTCGCTCCTACACTGGGTTATGGGTTGATTCAGTTGGTGCGCGGTGTACGCCCCGACACAAAATGGCTCACATCATTGAACCCCGGTGTCGACGCATGTCCCGGGGTCACCAGCGAATCGATGAACGCCTCGTCCTCGGCCGTGATCTTCACCGCCTGCGCCTTAGTGTAGGCGTCCCACTGCGCTTCGGTACGCGGCCCGACAATGGCCGAGGTAACGGCGCTGTTGTTCAGCACCCAGGCAATCGCGAACTCGACGATGCCCACGCCGCGCTCCTGGGTGAATTGCTGGATTTGCTGGGCGATGCGCAGGGACTCGACGCGCCATTCGGTTTCCAGGATGCGTTTGTCCTGGCGTCCGGCACGGCTGTTGGCGTCCGGTTTCACATCCGGCGCGTATTTGCCGCTGAGCACCCCGCGCGCCAGCGGGCTGTAGGGCACCACGCCCAGACCGTAGTTTTGCGCCGCCGTGATCTGCTCGGTTTCAGCCTGGCGGTTGACGATGTTGTACAGCGGCTGGCTGATCACCGGCCGGTCAACGCCAAGCTTGTCGGCCACGCGGATGACTTCGGCGATGCGCCAGCCGCGGTAGTTGGACAGGCCCCAATAGCGGATTTTGCCCTGGCGGATCAAGTCGCCGATGGCCGATACAGTGACCTCCAGCGGCGTGTTGTGGTCTTCGCGGTGCAGGTAATAGATGTCGAGGTAGTCGGTGCCCAGGCGCGTCAGGCTGGCATCGATGCCGTTGAACAGGTGCTTGCGGCTCAGGCCGCTGCGGTTGGGGACACCGTCCACGGGGCCGAAGCCGACCTTGGTGGCCAGCACCCATTCATGGCGGCGGCTGGCGATGGCCTCGCCGACGATTTCCTCGGAACGGCCGTTGGTGTAGACGTCGGCGGTGTCGATGAAGTTGATGCCCTGGTCCCAGGCCTTGTCGATGATTCGCAAGGAATCTTCGGCGCTGGTCTGTTCGCCGAACATCATGGTGCCCAGGGTCAGGGTGGACACCTGCAGACCCGAATGGCCCAGCATGCGGTAGCTCATGAGCAAATCCTTTTACCAGTGGGAAAGGTTCAATCAGATACCAGAATCGCTCTGCGGGGCAAACCGAATTATCGAGCCAACGCTGAAACCCTTGTGGGAGCGAGCAGGCTCGCTCCCACAAGGGGATGGTGGTGATCAGGCGCGCAGGTTACGGGTCATGCGCAACGCCAGCAAACTGCCGCAGACAATCACGCCCGCCAACAGGTACAACGCCGCATCGGTCGAGCCGGTACTGTCCTTGACCCAACCCACCAGGTACGGGCTGAGGAAGCCGGCCATTTGTCCCATCGAGTTGATCAGCGCCAGGCCGCCAGCCGCGGCGCCAGCACTAAGCAGTGCGGTCGGCACCGGCCAGAACATCGGCAGGCCGGTGAGGGCGCCCATGGTGGCGATGGTCAGGCCGAGAATCGCGATGGCCGGGTTGGCGGCGAAGTTCACAGCGATCAGCAGCCCTAGTGCCCCCATCAGCATCGGCACCACCAAATGCCAGCGACGTTCTTGGCGCAGGTCCGCCGAACGGCCAACCATCAGCATGAACACCGCGGCCAGCAGGTATGGAATCGCACTGAGCCAGCCGATCACCAGGTTATCGCTGAAGCCCAGGTTCTTGATGATCGACGGCAGCCAGAAGTTGATCGCGTACACGCCACTCTGGATGCAGAAATAGATCAGGCCGAAGGCCCAGATCGCCGGGTTCTTGAACACCGCCAGCAGCGAATCAGTCGTGGTTTTCGGCTTGTTCGCCAGATCTTCGGCGTGGTCGGCTTCCAGCACCGAGCGCTCGAACGGGGTCAGCCACTTGGCGTTGGCGTAGCTGTCGCTGAGCAGGAAGTAAGCCAGCGCCCCGAGGATGACGGTGGGAATGCCTTGCAGCAGGAACATCCATTGCCAGCCGGCCAGGCCGCCCTGGCCTGTCGCGAAGTGGTTGAGAATCCAGCCGGAGAACGGACTGCCGAGCAGGCCGGATACCGGGATCGCCGACATGAACAGCGCCATGATGCGGCCACGGCGGAAGGTCGGGAACCACTGCGAGAGGTACAACACCACGCCCGGGAAGAACCCGGCTTCGGCCGCGCCGGTGAACAGGCGCAGGGTATAGAACTCGGTCGGCGTGGTGACGAACAGCAGGCAGGTCGACAGGCTTCCCCAGGTAATCATCATCAGTGCGATCCAGCGCCGCGGGCCGAATTTGGTCAGGGCCAGGTTGCTTGGCACACCGCACAGCACGTAACCGATAAAGAAGATGCCGGCACCGAGGCCGTACACGGTCTCGCTGAACTTCAGCGCGTCGAGCATCTGCAGTTTGGCAAACCCAACGTTCACCCGGTCGAGGTAGTTGAACAGGTAGCAGATGAAAATGAAGGGGATCAAACGCAGGGTAATGCGCTTGTAGACGGCGTTTTTGTCGTCAGCGATGGCGTCGGACGCTACGGCGCTCTGTGTCATGGCGGCTCTCTCTTTATTATGATTTTTTGCGATGCAAAGGGTAACGTTGATCGCCCAGAGAGTCTCGACCACCCTCAGGGCGGCTGTCTTTGTGCCTGAGCACAGGGTTTGCAACCAAGGCCTGTGCGGGTGAACAACCCGTTCCATCACTGTCTTCAAGGATCACTTGCATGTTCGAACTCGATCACGACCTGGCCCAGGACATCGTCGACCGGGCGATGGCCATCCTGCCGTACAACGTCAACGTCATGGACAGCCAGGGCTTGATCCTGGGCAGCGGCGAACCAGAGCGGGTCAACACCCGGCATGAAGGCGCGCAACTGGTCCTGGCCAATGGTCGGGTGGTGGAGATCGATGCGCAGACGGCGATTCATCTCAAGGGCGTGCAGCCGGGCATCAACCTGCCGCTGATGCTGGACCAGCGCCTGATCGGCGTATTGGGCATCACCGGCGAACCGGAGCAACTGCGCACCTACGCCGAGCTGGTGCGCATGACCGCCGAAATGCTGGTGGGCCAGCGCAACCAGCAGGCCGAACAGCAATGGCGGCGCCAGCGTTGCGATGATCTGCTGGCGTTGTTGCTCAGCGAAGCCGGGGATGCTCCGCGACTGGTCGATGAAGCGCAGCAGTTGGGCCTCAAGCCACAGATGACCCGGGTGCCATACCTGTTCGAACTGGGCCTGGAACACGCGCCAGGGCAAACCGTCGAGGCACTCAGCGCCTGGTTGACCACCCGTCATCCCGACAGTTGGTGCGTGAGCTCGGCCAAGACTTCGTTGCTCTGGTGCCGACCTGCGAGCCAGACGGTCGAGAACGAGCGCTTGCTGGACAAACTCAACGGCCTGGGCTGGAACATCCTGCGCATTGCCGTGGGTGGGCAGGCCGATGGCCTTTCGGGCTTGCGGCGCTGCTATCGCCGGGTCGGTGACTTGCTGGCCTACGGGCGCGAGGTGTTGCCGCGCTCCCGATTGCTGACGCTGAACCGCTATCGGCTGCCGGTGATGCTCTGGCGCCACCGCAACGACGACGCACTCGATGAGTTGCTCAATCCGCTACGCAAGGTCATTGCCAAGGACAACAACGGCCAGTTGCTGGCAACCCTGCGCAGCTGGTGCGAACACGACGGCCAGAGCCAGGCCTGCGCCGATGCGTTGGGCATCCATCGCAACAGCCTGCGCTATCGCATGGAGCGGATTGCCGAGCTGAGCGGGGTTGATCCACTAAGATTGGACGGCATGCTCGCGTTGTACCTCGGCGTGCAACTGCTCCCCCAGACAGACGGGAACCCCTGAACCATACACATTCCCTGTGGGAGCAAGCCCGCTCCCACCCGGTAACGCGTCTGCCACGGGCTTTGTGGAAATGAACAATAATCCTCATCGGCGCTTGTGCAGCGGACCGGCGTTATTGTTCATGGCGGCTGGCAGCATGTGGACATTGGAACTGGAGAATTCCCATGAAAATCGTGATCGCCCCCGATTCGTTCAAGGACAGCCTCAGCGCTCAAGGCGTGGCCGATGCCATTGCATTGGGATTGGCGCAGGTCTGGCCTGATGCCCAACTGATCAAATGCCCGATGGCCGACGGTGGGGAAGGGACTGTCGAGTCGATCCTGGCCGCGTGCGAAGGCGAACAGCGCCGCACCGTGGTTCGCGGGCCGCTGGGGGCCACGGTGGAAGCCGCCTGGGGCTGGTTGCCGCAGAGCCACACCGCGATCATCGAAATGGCCGAGGCCAGCGGTTTGCAGTTGGTCCCGGTGGTGCAACGGGATGCGTGCATCAGCAGCACCTTCGGTACCGGGCAATTGATCCGCGCCGCACTGGATGCCGGTGCGCAACGGGTGATCCTGGCGATTGGCGGCAGTGCGACCAATGACGGCGGCGCCGGTGCCATGCAGGCCTTGGGCGTGAAATTGCTCGACGCCCAGGGGCAGACGCTGTCACCGGGCGGCCTCGCCCTTGCGCAATTGGCCCGCGTCGACCTGAGCGACATTGATCCGCGTCTGGCACAGGTGCGCTTCGACATCGCCGCCGACGTCAACAACCCGTTGTGCGGCCCCCACGGTGCCTCGGCGATTTTCGGCCCGCAAAAAGGCGCCTCGCCCGTGCAGGTCGAGCAACTGGACCGGGCCTTGGGGCACTTTGCCGACCATTGCGCGACTGCCTTGAACAACGACGTACGCGACGAGCCGGGCAGTGGCGCGGCGGGCGGCCTGGGGTTTGCCGCCAAGGCGTTCCTCGGTGCGCAATTCAAGGCGGGTGTTGAAGTGGTAGCCGAACTCGTGGGCCTGGCCGACGCCGTTGCAGGCGCCGATCTGGTGATCACCGGTGAAGGGCGTTTCGATGCGCAAACCCTGCGCGGCAAGACGCCGTTTGGTGTGGCGCGGGTCGCCCGGGAACATGGCGTGCCGGTCATCGTCATCGCCGGCACCTTGGGCGACGGTTATCAGGCGCTTTATGAGCATGGCGTCGACGCTGCGTTTGCCCTGGCGAGCGGGCCGATGACCCTGGACCAGGCCTGTGCCGAGGCGCCGCGCTTGCTGCGTGAGCGGGCAACCGATATCGCTCGTGTCTGGCGGATGGCTGTCCGCTGCGGCTGAGGGTTTTTCACAAAAGCCCCGATGGCAGTTTTGGCAGTGGATTTGAACGCCATGGTGGCGTGCTTCGTGATTTGAGATAGGGTTGTGGCTGGGAGCACCCGCGCGACAGGAGACCGACATGCGCTATTCAGCCTTGACCCAACGAATCGCCGGTGACGGAGCGGCGGCTTGGCAGATTCACGATCGAGCGCTGCAATTGCGCGAACAGGGCGTCGATGTCGTGCTGCTGTCAATTGGCGATCCCGATTTCGATACGCCGCAACCCATCGTCCAGGCCGCCATCGCCAGCCTGTTGGCCGGTGATACGCACTATCCTGAAGTGCGCGGCAGTCGAGGGCTGCGCGACAGCATCGCCCGCCGGCACCGGCAACGCAGTGGCCAGGTGGTGGATGACGAGCATGTGATCGTCTTTCCGGGTGCGCAGTGCGCGGTGTATTCGGTGGCGCAATGCCTGCTCGATCCGGGCGATGAAGTGATAGTCGCCGAGCCGATGTATGTGACGTATGAGGGCGTGATCGGCGCTTGCGCGGCCACAGTGGTCCCGGTGCCAGTGTGCCCGCAGAACGGGTTTCGCGTTGACCCGGCGGATGTCGCGGCGCGGATCACACCCAAAACACGCGCCATCCTGCTCAACAGTCCGAACAATCCATCCGGCGCCAGTCTGTCGTTGCCGATCTGGCAGGAATTGGCAGCGCTGTGCATTCGCCACGATTTGTGGCTGATCAGCGATGAGGTCTACAGCGATCTGCTGTATGAGGGTGAGCACATCAGCCCGGCGAGTCTGCCGGGCATGGCCGAACGTACGGCGACAATCAACAGCCTGTCCAAGTCTCATGCCATGAGCGGTTGGCGGGTGGGTTGGGTGATCGGGCCCAAACCCATGGCCGGGCACCTGGTCAATTTGTCGCTGAGCATGTTGTTCGGCATTCCGGATTTCGTGCAGAACGCTGCGCAGTTGGCGCTGGACCGGGACTTGCCGGAAGTGGCCTCGATGCGCGAAGAGTATCGCCAGCGCCGAGACCTGGTGTGTGCAAGTCTGAGCCAGTGTCCGGGCCTCAGGCCGATTCGCCCGGATGGCGGGATGTTCGTGATGGTCGATGTAGGCCAGACCGGGTTGTCGGCCCAGCGCTTCGCCGAACGCCTGCTGGAAGACTATGGCGTGGCGGTGCTGGCCGGTGAAGCTTTCGGGCCGAGTGCGGCGGGGCATATCCGGATCGGGTTGGTGGTGGATCAGATGAAGCTGGCTGATGCATGCCGGCGGATTGCTTTGTGTGCGACGGATTTGCTGGAGGTGCGGCGGGCCTGAGGTCGTTGTGTTGCGTGTGCGGGCCCCGTCGTCGGAACGCCGCCCGGAGCAAGCTCGCTCCGGGCGGCGTTCCGACGATAGCTATGAGGCAAACCCCAGATCCCTCAAGCCTTCCACGCTTGAGCGTTGACTAAATTGGCCGGCCGTTCACCCGCCAGCGCCGCCAACAGGTTGTCCACCGCGCATCTGGCCATGGCTTCCCGTGTTTCATGGGTGGCCGAGCCGATGTGCGGTGTCGCCACCACGTTGTTCAACTGCAACAACGGCGAGTCCTGATTCAACGGTTCGCGTTCGAATACATCCAGCCCGGCCGCGCGAATCTGACCCGCACGCAAGGCTTCAATCAGTGCTGCTTCGTCCACCACTTTACCCCGTGAAATATTGATGAAGATGGTCTCGGGACGCATCAGGGCGAACTGTTCTGCGCCGATCAGCCCTTCGGTTTGCGCGGTCAGCGGCAACGTCAGGCAAACGAAATCGGCCTGTTGCAACAGCTCCGGCAGGCTTCGATAGTGCGCATTGAACCGCTGTTCCACCGCCGGTTTCGGTGACTGGCTGTGATAGATCACCGGCATGCCAAACCCGAAATGCCCGCGCTGCGCGAGGGCCTCACCAATGCGGCCCATGCCAATGATGCCCAGGGTTTTACCATGCACGTCGCTGCCGAAATGCGTGGGGCCGATGTTGCGGGTCCAATTGCCTTCGCGAATCATGTTTGCCAATTCCACTACGCGCCGGGCTGTTGCCAGGATCAGCGCGAAACCGGTGTCAGCGGTAGTTTCTGTCAATACATCCGGTGTGTTGCTGAGCAGGATGTGCCGCTCGGTCAGGTAGTCGATGTCGTAGTTATCGACTCCCACTGAGACGCTGGCAATGGCTTGAAGGTTGGGTGCCAGATCGAGCAGTTCGGCATCCAGCTTCAGGCTGGCACCCAGCAAACCGTGGGCGCGGGGCAGGGCATCGCGCAGTTTGGCCAGGCCCCGGGCATCAAGGTTTTCGATCTGCGTCACTTCGGCCTGCTCGTGCAGGCGAGCCATCAACAGCGGCGAGAGTTTCTTGTACAGGACGACCTGCTTTTTCATCTTTGAGATCTCAACTTCAATTCAGGAATGTGCCGTGGCAGTGCGCGTTACTGTGGCCGTGGGCCGCTCCCGATCGCTGGCGCCGGGCTTGAGGAAAATGGTCAGCAGCACCGAGCACATCAGTGCGCCGCTCATCAAAAGGTACGAGGCGCCGGGCGAGCCGGTGGAGCTGTTCAGGTAACCGACCAGATAGGAGCCGCCAAAGGAACCGAGGGCGCCCATGCTGTTGATCAGCGCCATGGCGCCGCCCGCGACGTTGGCCGGGAGGATCTCCGGAATGATTGCGAAGAACGGTCCGTAAGGCGCGTACATGCAGGCACCGGCAATCACCAGCAGGGTGTAGGACCACCAGAAGTGTTCGGCACCCAAGGCGTAGGAACCATAGAAAGCAATCGAGGCAATCAGCAGTGGCGGCCAGACGAAACGTTTACGTTTTTGCAGCTTGTCCGAACCCCAGGACACCAGCAGCATGCCGATCACCGCCGCCAGGTACGGCAGCGCCGACAGCCAGCCGGCCTGGACCATGTCCATCTGCGCACCGGCCTTGAGGATCGACGGCAGCCACAACACGAAGCCGTACACGCCAATGCTCCAGCAGAAAAACTGCAGTGCCAGGATGATCACTTTGGGTGAGCGGAACGCTTCGGCGTAGTTCTTCACGGCCTTGATGCCGACCTGTTCTGCGGCCAGTGCGCTTTCCAGGTCCTGTTTTTCCTGATCGTTGAGCCACTTGGCTTGTGATGGACGATCATCGGCCAGACGCCACCAGATGAATGCCCACAACACCGCTGGCAAACCTTCGACGATGAACATCCAGCGCCAGCTGTAATGCTGCACCAGATAGCCCGAGACCACCGACATCCAGAGCATGGTCACCGGGTTGCCGAGGATCAGGAAGGTGTTGGCTCGCGAGCGTTCGGCGCGGGTGAACCAGTGGCACAGGTAGATCAGCATCGCCGGCATCACTGCCGCTTCGACCACGCCGAGCATGAAGCGGATGACGATCAGCCAGTAGGCATTGGAGACAATCCCGGTCAACGTCGCCAGGCTGCCCCAGAGGATCAGGCTGACGAAAATCAGCTTCTTCACACTGTGTTTCTGCGCGTAGATCGCGCCGGGTACCTGGAAGAAAAAGTAGCCGAGGAAGAACAGCGCGCCGAGCATCGACGACAGGCCTGGTGTGATCATCAGGTCTGCCGCCATGCCGGACGCGGCGGCGAACCCATAGTTGGCGCGATCCAGATACGCCAGGCTATAGGTAATGAACACGATGGGCATGATGTACCACCAGCGGCGGGTGGCGAGCGTTGCGGTTTTCATGGTGGTGCTCCTGAGCTTGTTGTTTTTGTCGCAGCAGGTAACGGTTTAAATCTTCGGTGCCTTTACTGGCCTCATCGCGAGCAGGCTCGCGCCTACATTGGATCTAAGGTCGACATAAATCCCGTGTAGGAGCGAGCCTGCTCGCGATGGCGGCCTCAAATTCGCTGACCATTTCGGATCGGGTAGGCAACCCCTCCATATCCCCCCGGCTCTGCACCGCCCGGCTGCCAATCCAGTTGGCGCGTTTCACGGCCTCGACAACGCTTTGGTTTTCCAACAGCGCGCTGATCATGCCCACGGCAAAACCATCGCCGGCGCCCACCGTATCGACCACTGTTTGCACCGGTACGCCAGCCACGAAACCTTGATCAAGATGTGTGCGGTAGTAAGCCCCGTGTGGGCCAAGCTTGATCGCCACGGCTTCGGCGCCCTGGTCAAGGTAGAAGGCGGCGATGTCGGCCGGGTCTTCGAACCCGCTCAACAAGCGACCTTCGCTCAACCCCGGCAGCACCCAATGGGCGAGGGCGGCGAGGCGGTTGATCTCGGTGATCATTTGTCGTTCGCTGGCCCACAGGCTCGGGCGCAGGTTCGGGTCGAAGGACACACTGCGCCCGGCCTCGCGCATGCGGGTCATCAACTCGAACGACATCTGCCGCGCCGACTCCGACAGCGCCGGGGGAATGCCGGTGGCGTGCAGGTGTCGGGCCTTGAGCAATTCGGGCACGATCGAGTGCGGCGACAGGTGGCTGGCCGCCGAACCACGGCGGAAGTACTCGACCACCGGATCGCTGCCGTCGTCGGTGCGGGACTTGAGTTGAAAACCGGTCGGGTGGGCGGTGTCGATGTCGACGTGGCGGCAATCCAGGCCTTGTTTTTCCAGGGTGTCGACCACGAACCGGCCCAACGAATCGGCACCGACACGGCTCAGCCATGCCACGTTGAATCCCAGACGGGAAAGACCAATGGCGACGTTGCTGTCAGCCCCGGCAATGCGTTTGTGGAAAGCGCCGACGCTGGCCAGGTCACCCGCCTGTTCGGCGACGAACATCGCCATGGTCTCGCCGAAGGACAGAATATCGATCTCAGACATGAGCGCTCTCCAGCTGCGACTGGCCGAGGTGGGCGAGGGCGGTAACGTGCTCGGTGGTCAGTTGCACCAGGTCATCGCCTTGCAGCGGATATTCCGCGGCCCGCATAACGCCTTGGGCCATGTGCCGCAGCAGGTGTTCCCACTGTTGCAGGTCACTGACGGCGGGTGGGATAGCGACCAGTTTGCCGTCGGCGCGGCGGGTCACCGCTTTGCAGTGCACGTAACCGACGTGACGTCCGAGCAAGCGCGCGGCGCTGGCGGCGGACTGGTCCTGCCAGTGCCAATTGCCGATATCGAAGGTCATTTTGATCGGCAACTTGTGCTGCTCGACGTCCGCGAAAAAACGCTGGAAGGGTTCAATGCGGCCGCCGTGCAGGGTCTGGTCGTTTTCCACCAGCAACTGCACGGCGCTTTCGCCAAGCACTCGGGCGAGGGTTTGCAGATCGCTGTTGTCGGTGAAATAGCCCAGCGACACCTTCAGCCATTTGGCGCCGAACGCCTGGGCGCGTTGCAAGGCCGTGATAAGTTCGGGATTGGGTTTGGATTGCCCGGCCAGCCATAGCTCCATGGGTGACGAATACACGCTCTGCAGGCCCTCTGCTTGAGTGGCATCGGCCAGTTGAGCGGGGTCCTCGATGGTCAGCAACTCTTCGCGCCACTCAATGCGCGTGGCGCCGGCGGCGGCGAGAATCTCGATGAAGCTGCCCTGGCCGCGTTGACGCACAAGGTCGGCGCCGTAGCTGGACAGGCTGATGGAAACGGCTGGTTTGTTCATTGTTTTTCTACCTCTGAAACCGGTTTCATTTTTGTTCAAAAAAATTTTCAGTGCTACTTGGGGCCTCTTCGCGAGCAGGCTCGCTCCCACGATGGGCCTGTATTCGCAAATCCGCTGTGGGAGCGAGCCTGCTCGCGAAGGGGCCTTAACATTCAACGCAAATTTCCAAGGGTCGACCCCCGCACAACCAGACGCGCGGAAAAATCCAGTGTCCGCACCGCCCCGTCATCCCCACGCAGCCGCTTGAGCAGACACTCAAACGCACTGGCGCCCATCTCGGTGGTCGGCTGCGCGAGGGCGGTAATGCCGCTGCCCACCAACGGGTACCAATCCAGGTCATCGAGGGCGATCAAGCCCACGTCATCGAACAGGTTGCACTTGAGTTCACGCAATGCATGGGTGCTGGCTAGCGCTGCAATCCCGTTCGCGCAAAACAGCGCCTTCGGGCCGGGGCCAGGCGTGTCGAGGAAGGATTTCAATTGTGCGGTCAGTTCGCTGCCGGTTTCGATGTGCGTGCCGCGAAGCGCCGGGCGTTGCTCGATTTGCGCCTTGAAGCTGCTGACCCGCTCAATCCGCGAACTGGTGCCATCAAGCGGCTCAGTCACCAGCAACACATCGCAATAACCGCGTTCTTCAAGGTGGTTAAGGGCCATGTCGATGGCTTGCGGGTTGTTCAGCCCGACCATATCGCTTTCAAGGTTCTCCACCTTGCGATCCACCAGTACCAGGGGCATTTCCCGATGCAGTTCGTGCAATTCGTCACGATGATGACCGAGGGTGTTCACGATCAGGCCTTCGATGTTGTACGAGCGCAGCAGGGCCAGGTGCTGGCGCTCTTGCTCGTCGTCGCGGTCGGTGTTGCACACCACCAGGCTATAGCCGTGCTGACGGCAGGCGGTTTCCACCCCGTGCATCACGGCAATTGAATAAGGGTTGCGGATATCGGCCACCAGCATGCCGATCAGGCGGGTGCGCCCGCGTTTCAGGCCGCGGGCCATCTGGTTCGGGCGATAGCCGAGTTCGGCAATTGCCTGTTCGATGCGCTGGGCAATGGCATCGGAGAGCAGGGCACGATCATCGCCAATGAACCGCGAAACGCTGGCCTTGGAGACCTTGGCGTATTCGGCCACGTCGAGCATGGTCACGCGGCTGCGCTGAGCGGCGGAGAAATCATTCACGGTCTGAAACCTTCTTATTGGATTTATAAGGTCGAGTGCTTCGTGAGATAGCACTGAAACCGGTTTCAGAAGACACCAAAAGCCAATTCGCCGTCAAGCCCCTAATGGTTGATTGTCGAACAATGACCGACTAGTGGCCGTCAGGCCAGCACACTCAACCATGCCGAACCCAGCAGCAATAGCGCCATGCAGCGATTGAAGCGTTGCATGGCACGGGGTGAGCGCAACCAGCGACTTGAACCGGCACCGAGCATCGCCCAGACCGCGAGACATGGCAGGGAAACCAGAAAAAACACCAGGGACAAATACACCACCTGCACTGCGCGATGCTCACCACCCCCGGCGAATACGCTGACCACCGCCAGCGCCATCATCCAGGTTTTCGGGTTGACCAGTTGCAGGCTGGCGGCGCCCATCCATCCGAGGCGCGCTTCGCTGTTGCTGGCGGCAATGGCCGTCGCCGGGGCGCTGAAAATCTGCCAGGCCAGATAACTCAGCCACGCCACGCCGGCCCATTGCATGACGCTTTGCACGGCGGGCCACGCGGTCAATGATGAACCGATACCGGTGCCCACCAGCAACACAAGGGTCGCAGCGCTGGCGCAGGCGCCGACGATGATCGGCACTGCCGCGACCAAGCCGTATCGAGCGCTGTTGCTCAGCACCAGAATATTGGTCGGGCCGGGGGTGATCGAGGCCACAAAGGCGAACAGCAAGAACGGCAGTAACGTCGGGAAAGAGGGCAGCATCGCGGGTAAACTCCGGTGAAGATCAGTGAAGTCGATCTTCACAATCCCGGGCTTATCTGTCTGGAAGATTTGAGCAGCGTTTGCGGTACAGCGCTGGCGTCAGGCCGTAGGCGCGCATGAACCAGCGCCCCAGATGGCTCTGATCGGCAAAGCCCAACTCCATGGCTACTGCCGCCGGTTGTTCGCCACGGGCCAGCAGGCGTCGGGCGGTTGCCAGGCGGAGTTGCACCAGATACGCGTGGGGTGCCATGCCATAGGCAGCCTTGAACGCGCGGGTCAGGCGGAAGCGGTCGACGCCGGTGACGGCTGCCAGTTGATCGAGGCCGATGTCGTATTGCGCGTTGGCATGCAGGTATTCCCGGGCTTTGTGCGCCACTCGCGGCAGACGCGGGTCCTGGCCATCGCGGGCGCGCCAGTGCAAGTGGCTGGTCAGGCGTTCGAGCAAACCGTCGAGGGCGGTCTGGCGGACAATCTTCAGTTCACCGCGATGCAGGGTTTCAAACGCCAGGCTGGTGGCCTGGGCCAGACGCGCATCGCTGGCCAGGGTGGCGGCGAAGCTCAGCTGGCTGTTGTCGGGGGCATGATCGAACACGGCGCCGAGTTCGCGCTGCAACCACTGCGGGTCGAGGTACAGCATGCGGTAGGTAAAACCGTCGGCGGTCGGCGCTTCGCCGTCATGGATGTCACCCGGTTCAAGCAGAAACACCTTGCCCGGCGTGCTCTGGTGCCTGGCCCGTCGGCAATTGAATTGCTGGACCCCTTGCTCGGTGACGCCCACCAGATAGCTGTCATGCCAATGCGGGTCGTAGGCGTGGCCTTCGAAATGCGCGCGCAGAGTCTCGATGCCGGTGTCGGCATCCTGGGCCAGGTCGATCCAGTTGTGAGCGCTCATGGGGCACCTGCGAAACGGGTTGCCGGGCTATTTAACGCCTGGACCGAAGGCGATGACTAGAACGTTTGTGCAGTCATCAGCCGAACAGGCCGGCGGCGATGTTGATCGAGAACCCGAGAATGGCGGTGTTGAACACAAAACCGATCAACGACTGCGCGAGCACGATCTTGCGCATGTCCCGGGTGGCCACGCCGACATCCGAGGTTTGCACCGCCACGCCGACGGTGAACGAGAAGTACAGGAAGTCCCAGTAATTGGGCGTCGTCAGGCCTTCAGCAAAACGCAGCGCCGGCTCTTTGCCTTCCCAGGTGTAAAACAGGCGCGCGTAGTGCACGCTGAAAATCACCCCGATCAGCAGCCACGAACCGATCACCGTCAGCGCGGTGAAGCCGTAATGCAGGAGCTTGCGGGTGGTTTCCAGGTCTTTGCTGCCGGCCAGTTCGAAGGTGATGGTCGCCAGGCTGGCCAGTGCCGCAATGCACACCAACGCCAGTACCAGCCCGGCGTTTTCGTCCTCTTTTTCGGCGATGCGTTTCACGTCAGTCGCTTTCGAACGCACGGTGAGCCAGGACATCAGAATCAGGTAGGTCCAGACGCCGGCATTCCAGCCGAAGAGGATCTTGCTGATCAGCGAATCGGCTGGCGCCAGAATGCCCACCGCGATGCCCAACAGGATGGCGGCGGACAGGCGAGGATGGGTGCGGGTGAGGAAGGACATGGAGGCTCGATGGTTCGGGGCTTTGCAGTCACCTTAGCCCAGGTGCCTGCAATCTTGAAATCAACGCACCCCTTGTAGGAGCAGCCGGTCGACGCTCGATTGCTCGCGATGGTCGTTAACGATAACGCGTGTCTGCTGGATAAACGCGGTGCCTGGGAGTCCATCGCGAGCAAGCTCGCTCCTACAGGGTGGTGTGTGGGTCAGGGACGCTTGTGTCGCTTGCGCACCAGCTTCATCACCACCACAAAAAACACCGGCACGAACACCACGGCCAAGGTCGCCGTGATCATCCCGCCGATCACCCCGGTGCCGATGGCCTGCTGGCTCGCCGAACTGGCGCCGGTGGCAATGGCCAACGGCACCACGCCAAGGATGAATGCCAGGGAGGTCATGACAATCGGCCGCAACCGCAGGCGTGCCGCTTGCAGGGTGGCGTCGATCAGGTCGTGGCCTTCGTCGTACAGGCTCTTGGCGAACTCGATGATCAGGATCGCGTTCTTCGCCGACAGGCCGATGATGGTGATCAGCCCGACCTTGAAGAACACGTCGTTGGGCATCCCGCGCAAGGTCACGGCCAGCACCGCGCCGAGTACGCCCAGCGGAACCACCAGCAGCACCGAGGTCGGGATCGACCAGCTCTCATACAACGCCGCCAGGCACAGGAACACGATCAACAGCGACAACCCCAGCAGGATCGGCGCCTGGCTGCCGGACAAACGTTCCTGCAACGACAACCCGGTCCATTCCTGGCCCAGGCCGGCCGGGCCCTGCGCCACCAGCCGCTCGATCTCGGCCATGGCCTCACCGGTGCTGTGGCCCGGCGTCGGTTCACCGGAAATGCTGATCGCCGGGTAGCCGTTGTAGCGAGTCAACTGCGCCGGGCCCTGAGTCCATTTGGCCTGCACGAAGACCGACAAGGGCACCATTTTTCCTTGGGTGTTGCGCACGTGGATCTTCAGCAGGTCTTCCACCTGGCTGCGCTGATCGCCTTCGGCCTGCACCACGACGCGCTGCATCCGCCCCTGATTGGGGAAGTCGTTGATGTAGGCCGAGCCAACGGCCGTGGACAGCACGTTGCCGACGTCGGCAAAGGACACCCCCAGCGCGTTGGCCTGCTTGCGGTCGACCACCAGTTGCACCTGCGGCGCCTCGGCCAGGGCGCTTTCGCGCACGTTCATCAGGATCGGGCTTTTTTCCGCCGCCGCGAGTAACTCGGTGCGGGCTTCCATCAACCTCTCATGGCCGAGACCACCGCGATCCTGCAGGCGGAACTCGAATCCGCTGGACGTACCCAGGCCATCCACGGGCGGCGGCAGTACGGCAAACGTCACCGCGTCCTTGATCTGGCTGAGGGCGACGTTGGCCCGGTCGGCAATCGAAGCCGCCGAATCGTCGCTGCCGCGCTCGGACCAGTCTTTGAGTGTGCTGAACGCCAGCGCCGCATTCTGCCCGCTGCCGGAAAAGCTGAAACCCAGAATCACCACGCTGTCGCGAATGCCCGGTTCACCGGCGTTGTGCGCTTCAACCTGCTCGGCCACCTGCACCGTGCGATTCTTGCTCGCGCCCGGTGGCAACTGGATGTCGGTGATGGTGTAACCCTGGTCTTCCACAGGCAGGAACGAGGAGGGCAGGTGACTGAAGGCCAGGCCCAGACCGATCAGCAGCACGCCGTAGATCAGCAAGTAGCGCCCAGT
The DNA here is from genome assembly GCF_057837725.1 of Pseudomonas sp. GL_091. Classification (NCBI taxonomy): domain Bacteria; kingdom Pseudomonadati; phylum Pseudomonadota; class Gammaproteobacteria; order Pseudomonadales; family Pseudomonadaceae; genus Pseudomonas; species Pseudomonas sp. GL_091. The sequence goes on from NZ_CM174451.1 coordinate 3,312,377, forward strand.
GCGTTTCAACGCGTAGGCCACCCAAGCCTGATAGCGCTCGGTCAGTTGTTCGAAGCGACGGTTGAACCAGCCGAAGAATCCGGACTTTTCATGGTGCTCGCCTTTGGCAATCGGCTTGAGCAATGTCGCGCACAGGGCCGGGGTCAAGGTCAGGGCGAGGAAGGCCGAGAACAGGATCGAGGTGGCCATCGACAGCGAGAACTGCTGGTAAATCACCCCGACCGAGCCCTGCATGAACGCCATCGGAATGAACACCGCGACCAGCACCAGGGTGATGCCGATGATGGCCCCGGTGATCTGCTGCATGGCCTTGCGCGTGGCTTCCTTGGGCGACAAGCCCTCGGTGGCCATGATGCGCTCGACGTTCTCCACCACCACGATGGCGTCGTCCACCAGAATGCCGATGGCCAGCACCATGCCGAACATGGTCAGCACGTTGATCGAAAACCCCAGCGCCAGCATCGTCGCAAAAGTGCCCATCAACGCCACCGGCACCACCAGGGTCGGAATCAGCGTATAGCGGATGTTCTGCAGGAACAGGAACATCACCGCGAACACCAGCAGCATGGCCTCGCCGAGGGTGTAGACCACCTTGGTGATCGAAACCTTGACGAAAGGCGAGGTGTCGTACGGGATCGAGTACTCGACGTTCGCCGGGAAATAGCGCTTGAGTTCGTCCATCTTCGCCCGCACCAGGGTCGCGGTGTTCAGGGCGTTGGCACCGGGCGACAACTGCACGGCGACGGCGGTGGACGGCTTGCCGTTCAGGCGCGTGGAAAACTGGTATTCCTGGCTACCGATCTCGACCCGCGCCACATCGCTGATGCGCACGGTCGAGCCGTCCGGATTGGCCTTGAGGACGATGTCGGCAAACTCTTCGGGGGTCGACAACTGACCCTTGACCAGAATGGTCGCGGTGATTTCCTGGGTGGTGCGGGTCGGCAGATCGCCGATGCTGCCCGCCGACACCTGGGCGTTTTGCGCGACGATGGCGGTGTTGACGTCCGCCGGCGTCAGGTTGAAGGCGAGCAGTTTCTGCGGGTCGATCCAGATCCGCATCGCCCGTTCGGCGCCGTACAACTGCGCCTTGCCGACGCCGTCCAGACGCTTGATCTCGTTCATCACGTTGCGCGCCAGGTAATCGCTGAGCGCCACGTCGTCGAGCTTGCCGTCGCTGGAGGTCAGGGTGATCAGCAGCAAGAAACCGGAGGAGACTTTCTCCACCTGCAAACCTTGCTGGATGACTGCTTGCGGCAGGCGTGACTCCACGGCTTTCAGGCGGTTCTGCACATCCACCTGGGCCAGTTCCGGGTTGGTGCCGGGCTGGAAGGTGGCCTTGATGGTGGCGCTGCCCAGGCTGCTCTGGGATTCGAAATACAACAGGTGATCGGCGCCGTTGAGCTCTTCCTCGATCAGGCTGACCACGCTCTCGTCCACGGTTTGCGCCGAAGCGCCCGGGTACACGGCGTAGATTTCGATTTGTGGCGGCGCCACATCAGGGTATTGCGCCACCGGCAGTTGCGGAATGGCCAGCGCACCGGCCAAGAGGATGAACAGGGCAACCACCCAGGCGAATACCGGGCGATCGATAAAGAACTGCGGCATAGAAAAGCGTCCTGCTTACTGACCAGTCGCCTGGGCAAGTGGAAGAGGGGTGTCGTCGATCTGCACTTTCTCGCCGGGGCGGGCGTGCTGCAGGCCCTCGATGACGATGCGGTCGCCTGCTTTCAGGCCGCTGGTGACGATCCAGCGATCGTTCTGCACGGCGCCCAGCTCGACCGGTTGCTGCCCGACCCGCTGTTCGGCGTCGAGCAGCAGCACCTGGGCGATGCCGGCGCTGTCTCGTTGGATGGCCCGTTGCGGCACGCTGATACCCTGTTGGTTGACCGCTTGCTCCAGGCGCACGCGCACGAAACTGCCGGGCAGCAAGTCGAGGTCGGGGTTGGGGAACTCGCTGCGCAGGATGATCTGGCCAGTGCCCGGGTCGACGGTGATGTCGCTGAACAGCATTTTGCCCGGCAGCGGGTAGAGGCTGCCGTCATCCTGAATCAGCGTGGCCTTGGCCTGGTCCTGGCCGACCTGCTGCAACTGACCGGAACGGAAGGCGCGGCGCAGTTCGTTGAGTTCGCGGGTCGACTGGGTCAGGTCGGCGTGAATCGGGTTCAGTTGCTGAATCAGTGCCAGCGGCGTGGTTTCGTTCTGCCCGACCAGCGCGCCTTCGGTGACCAGCGCGCGACCGATACGCCCGGAAATCGGCGCGGTGACGGTGGCGTAACCGAGGTTCAGCCGGGCGCGTTCCACCGCAGCCTTGTTGCCAGCGACGTCGGCGGCGGTCTGCCGTGCGTTGGCCCGGGCGTTGTCGTAGTCCTGGCCGCTGATGGCCTTGTCGTCGATCAACCGGGCGTAGCGTTGCTCCTGCAATCTGGCCTGGAACGCATTGGCTTCGGCCTTGCGCAACGCCGCTTCGGCGCTGTCCAGGTCAGCCTTGAACGGCGCAGGGTCGATGCGGAACAATACATCGCCCTGTTTCACGTCACTGCCTTCGCGGAAGGTGCGCTGCAAGACCACGCCAGCCACGCGGGCACGCACTTCGGCCATGCGCGGTGCGGCAATCCGCCCGCTCAGTTCGCTGCTGATGCTCAGTGGCCGCGCTTCGATGGTCTCGATGCGAACCGTGGCCAGCGGCGCCTGTTCCTCGGCGTTCGAGGACTTGTCACACGCGCCCAGTGTCAACGCCAGTGCAATCAGGCTGAGCCTGGCAAGCAGATTCTTCGACATGTAATACCCCAATAAAGACCCCCAGCATCCTACTGGGCGACGGCGAGGGTAGCGGTGAAGCTTTGTTGGTGCTGTGTGAAATTGTGTAAGGGTTTTACTCAGGTGTGCGTGAGGGCGTATATCCTTCAGTCCTTGAATTTTATTGCGCCCGACAGATCGCTTTCGCGGGCAAGTCCGCTCCCACAGTGATCGGTGGTGTTCATATCATTTGTGTTCACCTCAAATCCCTGTGGGAGCGGGCTTGCCCGCGAAGAGGCCGGATCAGACGCCACAGCTCTTTCTGGAAACACCCAATGCCCAACATCCTCCTGGTCGAAGACGACACCGCCCTCGCCGAACTGATTGCCAGCTACCTGGAACGCAACGGTTATTCCGTCAGCGTGATCGGTCGCGGTGACCATGTGCGCGAACGTGCGCGGCTCAATCCGCCGGACCTGGTGATCCTCGACCTGATGCTGCCGGGACTCGACGGCTTGCAAGTCTGTCGCCTGTTGCGCGCCGATTCTGCGACCTTGCCGATCCTGATGCTCACTGCCCGCGACGACAGCCACGACCAGGTCCTGGGCCTGGAAATGGGTGCCGACGACTACGTCACCAAACCCTGCGAGCCGCGGGTGCTGCTGGCCCGGGTGCGGACCTTGCTCCGCCGCAGCAGCCTCAGCGAGCCGCAGGCCGCCAACGACCGCATTCTGATGGGCAACCTGTGCATCGACTTGTCCGAACGCACCGTGACCTGGCGCGAGCAATTGGTGGAGCTGTCCAGCGGTGAGTACAACCTGCTGGTGGTGCTGGCCCGGCATGCCGGCGAAGTGTTGAGCCGCGACCAGATCCTGCAACGCCTGCGCGGCATCGAATTCAACGGCACCGACCGTTCGGTGGACGTGGCGATTTCCAAGCTGCGGCGCAAATTCGACGACCACGCCGGCGAGGCGCGCAAGATCAAGACCGTGTGGGGCAAGGGTTACCTGTTCAGTCGATCCGAGTGGGAATGCTGAGCCGATGTTCAGAATCCTCTTTCGTTTGTACCTGGTGACCATCGTCTCGTTCAGCGCCGCGATTTACCTGGTGCCGGATCTGGTGGTCAAGGTGTTCCACGAGCGCTTTGTCACCTACAACCTCGATTATTCCCGCGGGCTGCAAACGCTGATCGTCAAACAGTTTCACGCGGCACCGGCCGAACAGTGGCCGGCCCTGGCCGCTGAAATGGACAAGGACTTCAATCCACTGCACATCGTGCTCAGTGACAATGACGACAGCAGCCTGACACCTGATGAGCAGCAGCGCTTGCGCCGCGGCGAGAACGTCGTGCGCGTGGGCGACTGGGGCTGGCGCACGCTGGCGGTTGCGCCGCTGAATGAGCGCACCGTGGTGCAAATGGTCGTGCCACCGGACCCGCTGGACGTCAACCTGTTGTACTGGAGCATCAACGTCCTGATCGGCGCGACCATGCTCGCGTGCCTGTTGCTGTGGCTGCGCCCGCACTGGCGTGATCTGGAACGCCTCAAGGGCGCGGCCGAACGCTTTGGCAAGGGCCACCTGGGCGAGCGCACGCAAATCTCCCCGAGCTCCAACATCGGCAGCCTGGCCGGTGTGTTCGACACCATGGCCGGCGACATCGAGAACCTGCTCAACCAGCAGCGGGACTTGCTCAATGCGGTGTCCCACGAGTTGCGCACGCCGCTGACGCGCCTGGATTTCGGCTTGGCGCTGGCCCTGTCCGACGACTTGCCGGCGGCCAGCCGCGAGCGCCTGCAAAGCCTGGTGGCGCACATTCGTGAACTCGATGAATTGGTACTGGAACTGCTGTCCTACAGTCGCCTGCAAAACCCGGCGCGGCTACCGGAGCAGGTCGAAGTGTCGCTGGATGAATTCATCGACAGCATTCTCGGCAGCGTCGACGAGGAAATGGAGTCCCCGGAAATCGTCATCGACGTGCTGCTCCACGGCCAGTTCGAACGCTTCAGCCTGGACCCGCGCCTGACCGCCCGCGCCTTGCAAAACCTGCTGCGCAACGCCATGCGCTACTGCGAGAAGCGTATTCAGATCGGTGTGCAGGTCTATGCCGGCGGCTGTGAAATCTGGGTCGACGATGACGGCATCGGCATTCCGGATGACGAGCGCGAGCGGATCTTCGAACCCTTCTACCGCCTCGACCGCAGTCGCGACCGCGCCACGGGTGGTTTCGGCCTGGGTCTGGCGATCAGCCGCCGCGCGCTGGAGGCCCAGGGCGGCACGCTGACGGTGGAAGCCTCGCCGCTGGGCGGGGCGCGCTTTCGCTTATGGTTGCCGGCTTCGGCTTGACTGGCGCTCGGGATAGCGCTGCTCAGGCACTCAGTCGACTGCGCAACAACTTGGCCATCTCTTCCAGATCTGCCATCGGCTGATGCCCGATCAGCATCCAGGCGTGTTCCATGTCAGCCCAATACACGATGTTCAGCTCGCGCCGCTGTTCCCGGGCGATTTGGCGGCTGCCGTTGTTGGAGCGGGTGACGCACAGCGCCATGGGGCCGTGCGCCGGATCGAGGTAGGTGATCTGGGCGATGGGCGCACCGTCGTACTCGAGGATTTGCGCACGCTTGAACTCGGCACGGGGCAGGCTCAGTTTTGCCGGCGCGAGATCGAGGCCCAAGCGCGCATCGATGGTTCGCAGTTGTGCCCGTTGGGCGGCTTCATCGGCGGGTAAATGATCCAGGGTTTCTGGCACGTAGAGCGCCATGTAATCGGCCACCAGGCCGCGCCAGTTGTGTGTCTGCTGACTTGCTTGCCAGCCGAGGAACAAACGGTCCGTCAGCACGCCGCCGGCCAAAAGCCCGGCCGCGGCGGCCAGGAACCAGCGTCGACTGAGCCCGGGGCGGGCGGGTGAAGGCAGCGTGGCGAGCATGGCTTGCAGGCGATCCACCGGCGCCTGCCGGGCCAGTTCATCGTAGGCGTCCTTGAACGGCAGGCTGCTGCGATCCAGCCATTGCAGGCGCAGGCCGAGCATCGGGTCGGCGATGATGGCCGCGTCGATGCGCGAGCGCTGCTCGGTATCGAGTTGGTTGTCGAGGTAAGCCACCAGTTGTTCGTCCGAGGGTATCGCGTTCATCAATGTTCTCCTCGGTTAGGGTTGGGCACCGTGTGCAACGGTGGATATTCGGCCAGTTTCGCCCGAGCGGTGGCCAGGCGACTCATGACCGTGCCGATGGGCACTTGCAACACTTCAGCGACTTCTCGGTAGGACAAGCCTTCGACATAGGCGAGAAACACCGTTTCGCGTTGGGTCTCGGGCAACGCATCGACGCGACGGATGACCTGCGCCGCCAACACGTGGGTCTGGGCCACGGATTCACCATCGAACGACAAGGCCTGATCGGCATCCACCCAGCCCTGACCCTGGCGCACCCGTTGGGCGCGGACTTCGTTGAGCCAGATCGAATGCAGAATGCTCAGCAGCCAGCGGTCCATGCGCGTTCCCGGCATGAATTGCCCGGCCCGTTCCAGCGCTCGCACGCAAGTGGCCTGCACCAGGTCATCGGCGACATGCCGTTGCCGGGACAGCAGCAGGCCGTAGCGCCATAAACGCGCCAGATGCTGGTTCAGTTCCGTTCGTATTGCCTGATCGCTGGCGATGGCGACCTCCGTCCGCTCGGGTTGTCAGGTTTTCGATGAACCGTTGATGGCTTCGGCCAGGTCCTGGTACTCCTCGCACTGGGTGCTGCCACAGATGGATTTGATCTGCTGCAGTTGCTCCTGCGCAAGATCCAGCCGGCCTTTGACCACATAGGCTTCGCCGAGGTATTCGCGGACCTGTGCGTACTGCGGGTCGAGTTTCACCGATTGCAGGTAATAGCCGATGCCTTCGTCGGTACGTCCCAGTTTACGCGTGGCGTAACCGCGATAGTTCAACGCTTTTGCCGTGTTTGGCTGTTTCAGCGTGTCGAGCAGGGCCAGGGCTTCTTCATAACGCCCGGCCTTGGCCAGTTGATAGGCATAGTTGGTGCGGTCTTCGTCCGGCACCAGGTTGCTGGTCTGCCTGACGCACCGATGCGATCTGGTATCCAGCACCTGACCTTTCGGGCAGCTGGGCCTGGTGGGCATGTCGTCACCGCCGCCACCACCGTTGGCCAGGGCGAGGGAGCCGGACAACGCAGCGGTCAGCAACAACGGGGTCATCAGAACAGCAAAACGAATATTCATGGGCGTTGCTCCATAGGTTCATGGGTTTCGGATCAGGTCGCGCCCTGCCAGATGCAGCGCATGGTTGAGACAGCCAACGGCTTGAACAATTGAAGGGGCCTGCTGCCCCGGCAACCTCATGTTCAGGGTTGATGTCTTGAGAACACCGCAGCATGAACAATTATTCATTACGTTCTGGCGGTGTTTTCAAGGAAAGCTCATATCGGGGCGCAGGCATGGTTTTGTGCCTTACACAGTGTGTGCGCTGACGATCCCACATAGGATTTTCGTCGAACACAACATGGGCGGCGGTCCGACGAAGCATGATGACGCGGTATCAACCCAGCAGACGAATCGGAGCACCCGTCGACCAGGCCTGTATGTCCTCGATCATTTGCGAGAAAAACAGCTGGTAGTTCTGTTGGCTCACGTACCGACATGAGGTGTTGCCAGCACATTGTCCAGGGTCCGGAACGGATGGTGGGCGGGCAGCGGTTCCTGCTCGAAGACGTCCAGGGCGGCACCGGCCAGCCGTTGTTTCTGCAGCGCCTTGATCAGCGCCGCTTCATCGACAATGGGGCCGCGAGCGGTGTTCACCAGCAATGCCGTGGGTTTCATCCAGCCAAGGGCTTGCGCGTCCACCAGACCGCGACTGCGCTCGCTGAGCACCAGGTGCACCGACAGCACGTCGGCCTGTTCGAACAGTTCCTGTTTTCCGACATAGGTCACACCGACCTGCGCCGCACGCTCGGCCGTGAGGTTTTCACTCCAGGCGATGACGCGCATGCCGAACACCTGACCGAACTGCGCGACTCGCTGGCCGATGCTGCCAAGACCCAGGATGGCCAGCGTCTTGCCATGCAAGTCGCCGCCCAGGCCTTGTTGCCACTGGCCGGCACGCAGGGCATTGGCTTCGACCACCAGGTTGCGGGTTGCGGCCATGATCAGCGCCCAGGTCAGTTCCGGTGCGGCGTGTTTGTAGCTGTCGGTACCGCTGACCTGAATGCCCAGCGCGGCAGCGGCTTTCAGGTCCAGGGCGGCGTTGCGCATGCCGCCGGTCACCAGCAGTTTGAGTTTCGGCAGGCGCCGCAGCAGGTCTTCATCGAACCGGGTGCGTTCGCGCATCACGCAGATCACCTCGAACCCGGCCAGGCGCTCGGCCAAGGCTGGGGTATCGGAGGGGTAGTCATGGAGAAAACTCACCTGGCCGACGCTGTCCAGTGCCGACCAGTCCACCACATCCCGGGCCACATCCTGCCAATCATCAATCACTGCAATCTGCACAGGCATCAGCCTTTCCTCTTCAACGCACGGGGTTGGTCTTGTTCAACCAGGCGAGCAGGGCCTGGTGGAATTGTGCCGGTTCTTCCATCTGTGGCGCGTGGCCCATGCCCGGGAATTCGACCAGCGTGGACTGGGGAATCAGCCTGGCCACTTGTTTGCCGAGGACGTCGTAGTGCCCGATCTTCGCCTTGACCTCGGGCGGGGCGATGTCACTGCCGATGGCGGTGGTGTCGGACGTACCGATCAACAGCAGGGTTGGCATCTTCAGGTTCTGGAATTCGTAGTACACCGGTTGGGTGAAGATCATGTCGTAGATCAGCGCCGAGTTCCACGCGACTTGCGTATGTCCCGGGCCTTTGTTCAGGCCGGCGAGCATGTCGACCCAGCGATCGAATTCCGGTTTCCAGCGGCCGCCGTAATAGGTGCTGCGTTCATAGTTGCGGATACCGTCGGCGCTGAGTTTGAGTTCGCGTTCGTACCATTGGTCAACCGTGCGGTAAGGCACGCCGAGGGCTTTCCAGTCTTCCAGGCCGATGGGGTTGACCAGCGCCAGTTGCTCGACCTGTTCGGGGTATTGCAAGGCATAGCGAGTGGCGAGCATGCCGCCGGTGGAATGCCCCAGCAGGGTGGCTTTCTGGATGCCCAGGGCCTTGAGCAATTGCTGGGTGTTCGTCGCCAGTTGCTGGAAGCTGTACTGATAGTGCGCCGGTTTGCTGGAGGTGCAGAAGCCGATCTGGTCCGGGGCGATGACCCGATAGCCGGCGTCGCTGAGGGCTTTGATCGAGCTGTCCCAGGTGGCGCCGCAGAAATTCTTGCCGTGCATAAGCACCACGCTGCGACCATTGGCCTTGCCGTGGGCAGCGACGTCCATGTAACCCATTTGCAGGGATTGGCCCTGGGATTCAAAGGCGAAGTGCTTGAGGGTGTAGGGGTAGTCGAAACCTTGCAACTCAGGGCCGTATTCCGCTCCTTCGGCGTGGGCGATGACGGGCAGGGCGGTGGTCAACAGCAGACCGGGTAACCAGCGGGAGAAGGGACGCGACATGGGAGAGCTCCATGGAAAATCCGCCGATGCTGGATCGGCTCGATTAGGGCGGCATTAAACACAGGCAACCGCCGCCCTTGATGGTTCAACCCATCCAGCCCAAAGTCGCCACGGCCAGCACGCCGTAACGGGCGCCTTTGGCCAGGGTGACGATCAGCAGGAAGCGCCCCAGCGGCTCGCGCATGACCCCGGCGACCAGCGTCAGCGGATCGCCGATCACCGGCAGCCAACTGAGCAGCAATGACCAATGGCCGTAGCGTTGGTAATGAAACCGGGCTTTCTCCAGGTGCCGGGGGCTCACCGGAAACCAGCGTCGGTCGCCGAACCGCTCGATCCCGCGCCCCAGCCACCAGTTAAGCAGCGACCCCAGAACGTTGCCGAACGTTGCCACCGCCAGCAGCGCCCAGAGCCAGTACCGATCGCTGAGCAGCAATCCGACCAGCACCGCTTCGGATTGCAACGGCAGCAGCGTGGCGGCACCGAATGCCGCGAAAAACAGCCCGAGGTACGCGCCGGACATCAATGGGCGGGGTAGTCCGCAACCACCACGTCAGTGCCGTCCTTTTTCAGGCCTATGACCTGATAGGCATCGCTCATGCCGTCCATTTCCATGCCAGGCGAACCCATGGGCATGCCGGGGGCAGCGACGCCCAACAGATCGTCGCGCTTGCTCAAGGCCAGGACCTGGTCGGCCGGGACATGACCTTCGACGAATTTGCCGTTGATCAACGCGGTGTGGCACGACGCCAGGCGCGGCGGCACGCCGTGCTGTTGCTTGAACTCACTCATGTTGGCTTCGACGTGGTCTTCGACCTTGAAGCCATTGGCCTCCAGATGAGTGATCCATTTTTTGCAGCAGCCACAGTTGGCGTCGCGATGAACCTCGATCGGAATGAGGTCGGCGGCCTGGGCCAGGGAGGACATGAACAGGGCGCTCAGGGCGATCAGACGCAGAGGGTTTCGCATGGGATTCGTCTCGGCTAATGGGCAAAAAAACGCATTCTGACCATTTTTTTTGATCAGGCATTCAAGGAGTGTTTCGAATTACTACAAAGATCCGTTGTTCGATTGTAGAAGATCAATGCTGTCAGGCAGATGAAGGGCACATTACAAAATCGTAAGGTTGAAATGCGAGGGTAAATGTCGGTGTTGATGGAAGCCAACTAGTCGCCATGTAAGAAAAGTCTGAAAGACCATTCATTGAAGTGTCGAGACTCAATAAACAAGAAGTTTTACAATGTGTATCTTAATTGTATGAGAATTGTTAAAGCTCTTAATTAAAGTTTGGTGGCGTCAGTGCTCAGGCCGATACTTCTGGCCACCTAACTTGGTAAAGCAAGGAGTTTTCAATGACTATCGGATATACCGGCGCCTGGACCGCGAAAGCGGGCCTGCTGGTTCGAGATACCGCCAGCAGATCAAAGCCTGTTCCCCAGAGCGTCAAGGTCAGGCAGATGCTTGACCTGGTGGGCAACAATCCAGTTGAGCTGGATACAGTCAAGATGGACAAGATGAAATTGCGCAAGCAGATGAAGGGTTTTGATCCTACTGATATTTCAGTCAAATCCATGGGCAGTCTCAGTGTCTTTTTGAAAGAGCGTGGCCTGATCAGTGATGTGACGGCGGTCACGCTGAGCAATGCCGGTGACAAGTTCGACCGGTTTGGCATCAAGGACCCTGACGCGAAGTTCAATGCGCTGGAATATTTCGCCACGCAACTGGAGAACATCCAGAATAACAATCTGAAGGGTAACAAGTACGCCAACTACCTGGTTCCCGAGTTCAAAAAAGCGATCTACGTGCTGCAAAACCTGGAAACTTACGGCAAGAACAACGGCCCCATGGTGAGGCCAGGCAGTATTCTCTCGGAAGAGGCTTGACGCCATGTTGCCCGGCCCGCCCGGTTCATTGAGCGGGCCGGCGGCCCTTACCGGTCGAGCAGTTTCATGACTTCTTCCGGATAACGCAGGCCTGCGGTGGCATTCGCCGGAAATATCGCTTCCAGCGCGTGCAGTTCTTCGGCGTTCAGCGTCACCTCCAGAGCGGCCACGTTTTCTTCCAGATATTTGCGTTGCTTGGTGCCCGGAATCGGAATCAGGTAGTCGCCCTGGGCCAGCACCCACGCCAGCGCCAGTTGGCCCGCCGTCACGCCTTTTTCTGCCGCCAGCGCTTGTACCTGTTGTACCAGCAGCAGGTTTTTCGCGAAGTTTTCGCCCTGGAAGCGCGGGCTGAAACGGCGATAATCGTCTGCCGCGAAATCATCCGGGCTTTTCAATGCGCCGGTCAGAAACCCTCGGCCCAACGGGCTATAAGGCACAAAGGCGACGCCCAGGCGTTGGCAGGCTGCCAGGCAACCGTTTTCTTCCTGATCGCGACTCCACAACGAATACTCACTTTGCAACGCACTGATCGGATGAACCTTGTGCGCCCGTTCCAGGGTCGCCGCCGAGGCCTCGCTCAATCCCAGATAACGCACCTTGCCGGCACTGACCAGTTCAGCCATGGCGCCGACGGTTTCTTCGATGGCCACCTGCGGGTCGATTCGGTGCTGGTAATACAGGTCGAGGGTGTCCACGCCCAAGCGTTTCAAGCTGCCGTCGATGGACTGGCGAATGTATTCCGGGCGACCGTTGACGCCACGGGCGGTGGGGTTGGCCGGGTCGCGGACGATCCCGAACTTGCTGGCCAGGAACACTTGATCGCGCTTGCCGGCAATGGCTTTGCCGATCAGTTCTTCATTGGTGTGCGGGCCGTACATGTCGGCGGTATCGAGCAGGTTGACGCCCAGTTCCAGCGCGCGGTGCAGGGTGGCCGTGGCTTCGCGGGTGTCGGTGCCGGTGGTGTAGAAGTCGGTCATGCCCATGCAGCCCAGGCCGATGGCCGAAACCGGCGGACCGTTTTTTCCCAATTGACGTGCGTGCATGAAATCAGCTCCCTGTTAGGTGAGCCGGCATTGTTCACCTCGACAGAAACAAGATAAACCGGCTAAAACGGCTATCACTATTCGTTAAATCTAAATAATCAGCCGGTGGAGCCAGCAATGGACCGTTTCAACGCCATGCGCGTCTTTACCCGAATCGTCGAGTTGGGTGGCTTTGCCAGGGCTGCCGACAGCCTGCAATTGCCCCGGGCCTCGGTAACCATTCTGATCAAGCAGCTGGAGGCGCATCTGGGAGTGCAACTGCTGCAACGCACCACGCGGCAGATCAGTCTGACGCTCGACGGTGCGGCCTATTACCCGCGTTGTGTGCGCTTGCTGGCGGATCTGGAAGAGACCGAAGCGGTGTTCAGTGCTGCACGGCACAATCCCAAGGGGTTGTTGCGCGTAGACATGCCGGCGGGAGTGGGGCGCCTGGTGGTGATTCCGGCGCTGCCGCAATTCACCGCCCGCTATCCGTTGATCGAACTGGAAATCGGTCTGAACGACCGGCCGGTGGACCTGATACGCGAAGGCGTCGATTGTGTGTTGCGTGGAGGCTCGCCGCTGGACGATTCGCTGGTGGCGCGGCCGCTGGTGATGATGGATCAGGTGACCTGTGCCAGCCCCGACTACCTGCAGCGACATGCAGCGCCCCATACCCTGGATGACCTGTGCGGGCACCAGATGGTCGAGTATGTCGCCAGCAACAGTGGCAAACGCTATGGGCTGGAGTTTGTCGTGGATGGCCAGGTGCGGTCGGTCGACCTGCCCAAGCAGGTGGCGGTCAACAGTGCCGATGGCTATCTGGCGGCGTGCGAGGCGGGATATGGCCTGGTGCAGACGCCGTATTATCACGTGGCGCGGCAACTGGAGGAGGGACGTTTGTGTGAAGTGCTGAAGGAAGTGCCGCCACCGGGCATGCCGATGACGGCGCTTTATCCGCCGCACCGCCAGTTATCCCGGCGGGTGCGTGTGTTTGTCGATTGGCTGGTGGAACTGTGTGCCCAGCCGGGCAATGACTTTTACCGCAAGGATTCAGGGCATTGAGTAATGGTTAACGATGCTGGTAGTAACCTGGTCCGCCATGGTTGTCATAGTGATCGTGGTGCCAGCCCCCGTGGGGGAAAACAATGCAACCGCTCAGGGTCAGGATGGCAAGCAGGGGAATCAGCAGTGTGATTCGACGCAACATTTGAAAGTCCTCATGGTTATCGCCGCAATGAAGCTAAAACTCTTCATCGGCTGTAACATGAGACCCCGCTTGTAGCGGCTTATCCCCGAAACCGGGTAAGCGCTTGGCATGCGAGTCGATACAAACCGGATACATTTTCAGATTCAGGAACCCGCAATGACTCAGTCGCAACGTTTGAAATACTCGATTCTGATCTCCCTGGTGGTGCTGGGGATCATGTTTGGCCTTTCCTGGTTGCAGAACACCGGCGTCATCAGCGAAAAAATGTTCCAGTACATCGCCATCGGTGTGGCAGTGATCGTGGTGGTCGTCAATGGCGTGATGCGCCGCAAGGTCAAGCCCTGATCATTCGATCATCGGTTGCGCAGAATGGCAGCAGACTGGGGATGCAGGCTGTAGCTTTTGTCGGGGTTGAGGACAATCACGCCTTCGCTGCACAAGCGCTTTAGCACTTCACGCACGCTGAGAAAGGACAGGGGAACATCCAGGTCCAGCAATTGGCTGTGCACGCCGCGCACGCCAAGGCTGCGGTCGCTTTCGGCGGCCGTCAGCAGGGCGTCGATGACTTTCAGGCGGATCAGACTGGTTCGAAGGCCAAAGCTTTTGAGCAGGATCCTGATCCGCTCGTTGCGGTGGCGATCGGTACGCGGCTCGAATGCGCTGACTCCCATGGAAGTACCCTTTGGCGCATTGCTACCGTCCGTTGGCAGTTGCGAGTTGTACATTGCAAAAACTCCTTTTCAGAGCCTGATCAGGAAAAAGTGGGCGCTCTTACAGGACTAGACGTATGAGCAGCCCGAATCATGAAGGCTCAAATGTAGAAAATTTGTCGCCATCGCGTGATCAACCTGTCAGTCCATGGGCCGTTGCGCAGTAAATCCCTAAATTTTTGTGGTGAGCTTCGTCCCTACAGGGAGACACGGCGTGCGTGGATATGCGCACCTGTGGCCATCGTTTTTTCGATCAGGAGCGAGCGTGATTATTTCCAGCCAGTTAACCAGGTTGAGCCTGGCGGGTGTGACTCTGGGGTTGAGCCTGGGGCTGAGCCTTGCGGCGGACCCGGCGCCTGTTGGTCGAAGGTGGCGTCGGCCAGTTTGCCGAAGCCCTGGCCGGTGCCACGCCACCCCAGGCCGTGGCCCAGACGTCGAGTGCACAGGCCGCGTTCCAGGTGGCCGCCACGCGGATGCAGCGCTTTGCCCTGGACCGGGGCAGCAACGCTGTCGCGGTGGGCAGCGAGCGTTGCTTCAACGGACGCGGCATGTTGCTGGCCAATCCGCACTTTCCGTGGGTGGGTGGCATGCGTTTTTATCAGATGCACCTGACCATTCCCGGCAAACTGGACGTGATGGGCGCGGCGTTGCCCGGCCTGCCGCTGATCAACATCGGCTTCAATCAACATCTGGCCTGGACCCACACCGTGGATTCGTCCAGGCATTTCACGCTGTATCGCCTGCAACTCGATCCCAAGGATTCGACCCGTTACCTGCTCGACGGCCAGTCCTTGCCGATGGACAGGCAGACCGTGACCGTCAACGTCAGGCAGGCAGGCGGACGGGCAGGTCCAGGCGATTTCACATGTGGTCTACAGCTCGAAATTCGCTCCGATCGTGCAATGGCCTGGAAAACTGGATTGGGATCGTCAGTACGCCTTCAGCCTGCGCGACGCCAATCTGGATAACGACCGCGTTCTGCAGCAGTGGTACGCGATGAACCGCGCGGAAAACCTCAAGGATTTCCAGGCCTCGGTGCACAGGATCCAGGGTATACCGTGGGTCAACACGCTGGCGGCGGACGATCAGGGGCAGACGCTGTACATGAACCTCTCGGTGGTGCCCAACGTCAGCGTCGACAAGCTGGCGCAATGCAGCGATCCGCGAGTGGGCTTGCAGATGATCATTCTCGACGGTTCCAACAGCGCCTGTGCCTGGGACATCGACCCGCAGGCGCCCCAACAGGGTATCTATGCAGCGGACAAGTTGCCGCAATTGCTGCGCAAGGATTTTGTCCAGCACGCCAACGACTCGGCAAGGATGACCAACCCGGCGCAACCGCTGACCGGTTACTCGCCATTGATCAGTCAGGACAGCCAGCCATTGGGGCTGCGCTCACGCTTTGCCCTGGACCGTTTGACTACACTGACCAAGGCCGGCAAGGTCGGGGCCGCGGACTTGCAACGCATGGTCATGGACGATCAGGTTTATCAGGCGGATCAAGTGATGCCGGACCTGCTGCAATTCTGCGTGGCGGATCTCGGTGCCGATGCAAAAACGCTCACGCCAATGTGCGCCAGCCTCAAGGCCTGGGACCGCAACGCCAACCTGAGCAGCGGTCTGGGCTTTGTGCACTTCCAGAATGTCATGGAGGCGCTGGAGCCAGTGCCGGACGTATGGCGTGTGGCACTCGATCCGCAGAATCCGCAACATACGCCGCGGGGACTGGCAGTCGATCACCCGGAGGTGGCGAAGGCGCTACGGGCAGCGATGCTGGCTTCGGCTGAACAGGTCAAGGCGGCAGGCCTCAAGCCGGACAGCCGTTGGGGCGATATCCAGGTGGTCAGCAGCGGCGGACAACAGACGCCGATCCACGGCGGGCCGGGGACGCTGGGGGTATACAACGCCATCCAGAGCGTGCCGCGCAGCGATGGCAAGCGCGAAGTGGTCAGCGGCACGAGTTACCTGCAAGTGGTGACCTTTGACGAAAACGGACCGCAGGCCAACGGGCTGCTGGCGTTCTCGTTGCCCAGCGACCCGGCCTCGAAGTATTCACGGGACCAGACGCAGGCTTTTGCCAGGAAGCAATGGAGCGTGCTGCCCTTCACCGAGCAACAGATCCTGTCCGACCCGGACTATCAGGTGCAGACGATTCGTCAGCAGGATGCAAAGGCTGCCAAGGTGGCCGAGCAATAAGGAAGTGGCGTTTTGCATGAACGCTGAAGGCCGCACCCCGCAAGGGTGGCGGCCTTTTCAGCTTTTCGGGGATGTTTGCGGAATCGCGTTGACCACCAGATTGCCGTTCTGGTTGCGGGTCAGGTAGACCGGCAGGACCCGCGGCAAGGACTTCACCAGGCCGTTGATCTCTTTGATGTTGTAGATGCCGCCGATATGGATCGAGCCGGTGCTGTTGTCAGCCACCATCAACGGTTTGTCCAGGTAGCGATTGATCAATGGCAGCGCATCGCTCAGGGCCAGATCGTCGAGCACCAGCTTGCCCTGGCGCCAGGCCAGCGAACTGTCATTGTCATAGGTCTGGCTGATACGGGGGATGAAGTCGCCGTGGCGATAACTGGCCTGCATCGCCGGGCCAAGACGCAAACCGTCGCCTTGCAGGTTGGCGTTGCTGCTGACCAGTACCGAACCCTCGACCAGATTGACCTTGACCTGGTCTTCATACATCCAGACGTTGAATTGGGTCCCGGTCACGCGAATCCGGCCTTCGGCGGCCTTGACCACGAAAGGGTGACGGGTGTCATGGCTGACACTGAAGAAGGCTTCGCCTTTTTTCAGCGTGACTTGCCGCTGATCCTTGTAGTTGCTGTAGGTTAGCTCGCTGCCCAGGTTCAGTTCCACCTGGCTGCCGTCCTTCAAGGTGACCGTTCGGACATTGTCGGTCGCTTCGAAATTCTGGTACGCGTTCGGTACCCAGCCCAGGTGCCAGCCACCATAACCGGCCAAAGGCAGTGCCAGGGCACACACCGCCGCTGCAATAGCCAGGCGGCGCCACGGGTTTACGGGTTGGGTGCGAACCAGCGGCACCACAGGTTCGGCACGGGGCAAGTCGCCGGCGACATCCCAGATCTCCAGCATCGCTTCGTACTCGAAGGCATGGAGCGGATGCGCATCACGCCATTGCTCGAACGCGTGGCGCTCTTGCTCGGTACAGTCATTGGCGTGCAGACGCATGCACCAATGCGCAGCGGCATCGGTGATGGCATCGTATTCGGCTTCTGAGAGCGTGTGGTCGGTCATTGGCCCATCCTGATTTTCTGCATTCTAACCTTGGGGGAAGTTTGCGAGAACATCAGTCATGGCATTTAACCATCAATGGGTAGTTTTTTTCAGCGCCTCGCCTCTGGAGCACCTGCTGTCGGGTAGCAGTATCCATAGGGGGCGTGAAAAAAAGATCAAAACTAGCACCATTGTGGCGCGCAGATCCGGGGATCTGCGCGTTATTACGTCGGGATCAGGTTTCAGAGGTCGAAGCGACGGGCACCGGGTCCAGTTGTCGGCCCATTTCGCAGATCAGAAAGGCGATCGAGTCGGCATTGTGCAAAATGACGTCGGTTCGGAATTTCGAATCCTGCACGTTTAAAAAAGCTTCCCGTGCCTTATCCATGGTCTTGCTCCCCGTCAGCCGCAGGACGGTCTTGCCGATGTGATAAGAACCCGGTATCGAATCCAGGCTGATCCACGTTCGCAGCCCGCTGTTCCAGCGTGCGAACAATTCTTCCTTGGGCGTTTCCATCGACAAGGCTACTCGCTGGAAATCCAGTTGGGACTGTTTCATGGCTGCGCCATAGGCGGTGATCGGCGATATCAGATCGCTGAACGGCCGCCTGGCCTCAAGGTATGCAATGTCCACGGCCCCGGAAAACAAATGGGCGAATTCGTGTATCAACGTGGCGGCCTGGCTATGGCTGTCGACATTGAAGGGTTGTGACAGACAGGATTTGTACCAGTCGAGTTGTTGATCGAAGAATCTTTCGGTGAAATGCACATTGCGCTGTTGATCCTTGTCCAGGACAAACGCAACGAGGTTGTCCTTCGGATTCCGGTTTGAACCCACGATAAAGCGTTGCGAGTTCATCCAGTCATCATCGGGGTCGACCAGCGCATTGCAGATGGGGACGATGGCCTGCTTGATTTTGTCGATCAGCCCTTTGTCGACCTGATCAACACCAAAGAAGCTTTTGAGGAACGTATCCAGTCGTGTGCCCGGGAGAAGTTTGCGCAGTTGCACCAGGTTGTGCAGGCTGTTGAACGCGTAATAGCGAGCCATGTCGATGGCCTGCACGATCATGTGGGCTTTTTCGGGATGTTTTGCGCGGATTTCTTCCATCCCCCGGGCCTCGATGTTCAGCACCTCCTGGGCGGCATGGGCATAGGCAAACTGGTTGTGCATTTTCGAGACGGCTTTGCCGAAGTGGACGGTATGGGTGTCCGGATCGATCACCAGTTGCTTGTCGGATGCCGCCTGTAACACGGGGCCTTCTTCTTCCCCTTTGATTATTTTCCAGACCGCCCCGATCTTGTTCACGCCGTACACCTTGCCGGCAATGGCGGCGAAGGTTTTCTGGCTGCCCGCTTCGAGATAGGTGCCGTCCGTGCGGCTCTTCGTCAGGTCCTTGAGCTCGACCGTGGTTTCGAACGGCTGCAGCTGCGTGCGCAACGGGGCAGTCGACCGGACCTGCGACCAGGGTTGCGCGATCACGGGGGTGACAACCGGAGGAGCAGCGGCTTCGCCGGTTGCTTGGGCGCTTTCGGCCCATCCTTCAAGGGACAACCGACCCAATGACAGGATTTGTGCCGCGCCGGCAATAAAGTCGCGCAATGCGCTTGTCCAGTGATGGTCCTGCAGGGCTTCGGCTGAGTTCAGGGCGTCCTTGTAGGCCTTCCAAAGAAACTGCACATACGCGAGCTTGCCCGGCAGCAGGCCTGAAACGCGCTCTATGCCGGAGGCGATCAGGTGTTTGACGGCCTCCCAGTCAGACTGAGCGGTAGCGTTTGCCTGGCTGCCGAGCATCTTCACCAGCAGTTGGGTGTTGTCATGGAACAATTGGGTGAGCAGGTTGCCGTCGATGGGGTTGGACGCAAGGGTGATTTCGCTCGACTGGCCGGCGGTGGACTTGAACAGGTTGCGAAACACCGTTTGCTGACTGTCCGGCAGGCGACGTATCAACATGTCCTGCAATGGCCCCGGTGTGTTGAACGCCGAGACAACGCTGGCCTCATTGTCGAACTCTACGAACGGTGAACCACCGGGGTGGTAAGGGGCATAGAGGATTTGCGGGCCTGTCTTGCCTTCGCCGGGACCCATCAGGTACAGGCCCAGCGCTTTGACGGCGGTGGCACCGGTTGTCTTGATCAGTTCCAATGGTCGGGCAATGGCGTGAGCACCTCCTACGGTCGCCCGGGCGATGGCGTCCGGCATGTCCAGCACTTGCCGAAGCAAATCGAAGGCGCTATCGGACAGTCGCTGCTGCAACTTGAGTTCGTGGGCGTGTTGCAGCAACTGCCAGGGCAGTTGTTTGACGAAGCGCAACAACCGGCTTTCGGCGTCGGCCGCTTGTTTCGTCAAGCTGTCCGAGACCTGTCTGGCGTAGTTTCGCGCAATGTCCAATGACAGCAGCAGTTGGCGGATAGCCGCCTGGTCCAGCCCCTCGGGCAAGGCTTGGGTGGTTGCCGAGCTGATTTTGAACCCGGTGCCTTGCGCAATGTTGACGTGGTGCAAGGCGAACTCGGTGAGGCTCCGGGCGGGGCCGACCAAGGCCAGGTTCGGGGTGATTTCAATATTGTCAGGGTCCAGCGCTGTTGCGGGGAAGCGGCTGGCGAGCAACGATTTCAGTGTTTCATGCACATACGACTTGAGAGGTTTTATTGCGTGTAAATAGTCTTTGTCCTCATCAACGCTGTTGCGGTACTGCTCCAGCAGTTCAAGGTGCAGTCGCTGCTCTTGCAGCGGAGCCATTCCCAGCCAGGCGGGCAGGGACTGCTGCTGGCTGATCGCCCGGGCAATCGACGTGGCTCTTCGCAGGTTGGTGTCGAGCACCGTTGTGGTCAGGTCTTCAAGGGCTTTTTTCTGCTTAGTGTCGCTAAGGTCGAACGTGCGTACGTGTTCGCAGCGAGCCAGAAAGTGCTCGATGGTCGATTGCGCGACCCGTTCCAATACAGACCCTTCTATCAGCCGTAAAGGACCGAGTGAGTAGCGTTGGTGAAAGGCGCGCTGGGCCGGGGTGAGGTTTTCCAGCAACGCCAGGCGTTGTTGCGGTTCGAGCAGGCGACGGTTCAGTTCCAGCCTTGCATGAGTGATGGTGTCAAAGACTTCCAGGCCCTCGGCGGGTGTCCACAGGATCGTTCGGCCGGAATGTGAGGGATCGAGTCCGCCACGCTCGGTCAACAGCAGACAATGGGCCAACGGCAGGACATCCTCCTGGCCAGAGCGCTCCAGCGTCAACGAGTAGGCATCGGGGCGAAAGCCCTTGAGTGACAGGCGGTTTTTCCGGTCGGGCAGGTCCGGGTTGAAGACCGTTTCGACAATGGCCCGATCCGCATCCCGCAGTGTCGCGCCGAGTACCCGCAGGCTGGCCTCGCCACGCAGGCCAACGGAAAGTGCATGGGCCAGGCGGGGTTTGATGTTTTGCAGATAGTCCTGTTGCAAGGCCAGAGTAGCAAACGGTTGTGCTGCAAAGTCTGTGTTGATCAGTGTTTCTATGTCGCTGAAGGTCTTGACGAAAGCGGCCGCCGTATCGGCCAGTACCATAGAGGGATGCTGATTGCCGGATAACACCGGGCGCGTGCTCCAGCGTCCGTAGGTAGCCAGCGTCAGCAGTCGCTCGCTGATCATCGAGCGGATATCCAGCGCCTTGTCGAACAGGGCGTGGATGTCCACGCTGCCGTCACTGTGACGGAACACCTGCAGGGCATATTCGATGTTCTGCCGTTGCTTGCTGATGATCCCGTCGAAGAGCCTGGGGAAGATCGCGCCGGAAATCACTTCCCCGGTCACATTCGGCCGGTCAAAACCAATGAAACGCTGGCGCTCCTCCAGGCTCAGCAGGCCATAGAGCTCATCCTCGTGACCGGCCGCGCTGAACTTGCTCAGCACCGTATCGCGCAAGTCCTGATAGTCCTCGAGCACCTGCAGGCCTGCGGTGGGCGTGTAGAGAAACGCATTGCCGGCGCTGATCATCAGTGAGCCGGCCAACTCCACATAATTGGCCTGGTACTCCCACAGGCGCACGGTTTCGACCGTCATAGCTTCGTTCGTCCGGCTGGCCGTCGAGATCAACGTGTGCAAATCCTGGCTTTGCTCCGGGGTGATGATCCCGGATTCGCGCTTGAGCAGCAGTTGCACTCGGGCCTGATCGGCAATGGCCTGGCTGAAGAACTGGCGACGTGATGCGCCATCGGCGCTCGCCGCATCCCAGAAACTTTCGAGCTGCCCGACCAGCAGGCTGATCAGTTGGCGCGAGATCGTCGTGACGCCTGCCTCCCAGAGTGGCTGGTCGGCTTTTGCCGGGGACTTTTTCGGATGGGAAAACTCAGGGGAAGACCCGGACGGCCAACGCTGATGGCGATAGTGCAGGAGGACGGCCTCACTCAGGGACAGGGAGTTGACCCAGCGTCGCGCCGGATGGCTTTCGTCAGCGTTCTCTGGCGTTGTTGCCTGGTAGAAGTTCACTTGGGTCCGGCCCTGATCCAGACCGGGGAAAGCCGCTGCCAGCTGTTCATTGAGCAATGCGTCGAGCAGCGATGTCAGGGACGGCAGTGCTTTCAATTCGTCGAGCAGGGCCTGGTCGTTGAGTTGCTGATGGGTGGAGAGGGTGTTGCGCTGGTCTTCGAACACGTCGCCGTCAATGGTTTGAAAGTTCAGCTCAATGTCGGCGGCGTCCACCACGGCCTTGCGTTGAGACAGCGCCATGAAGGCCAGCAGGTCATCGTCTTCGCTGGCCGCCTTGAGTTGCGTCACCAGTTGTTCGGTCAGGTCCGTACGGCTGGAGAACTTTTTTATTCCGGTGTACGGGGTGTAGAGAATCAAGCCGTTGTCATCGGGTGTCGCGGTCAGCAAAAAACTGCCGGCGAGAACCACGGCTTCCCGGTCCGGGATTTTCAGCAGGATTTTCTTCGCCAGCATGGGCGGCGTCTGCCCATCGCGCAGTGCCTGGCTGGCCAGTTCGATATGGCTGAACCATTCGAAGTCCCTTTGCGTCAGCCCGTGGGTTTTGCCAAGTTCACGCCAGCTGCCGCGCAACGTCAGCGCCTCGGGGAAAAACAGCGGAGTTACTGGTGTAGACATCGTCGAGTCTCGTTCAAGGTGCCGCTCAAAGGCGCCTGTGGATTGAGCATCGAGACTAAAAGCCGGTGCGTTGACACGGGTGGTAAATAGATAACGCACGGACCGCGGGCATTCGTGACAGGGATATACCTCATCGACCCTGAGCGAAAGGTTGACAGGTTGCTCGCCGCGCGTTGTTAATCGGCGGGTCTTTGTACGCTGTTGTTCCCTCCAATAATTAGTCTGGAGCTTCAGATGTCTGCGCCACACGATCACGCGTCTACTGCGGTCTCGTCACACCTGTCACTCGAAGCGCTGAGCGCTTTGCTAGAGAAAATTTTTCTGCATCACGGCACATCGGCCGAGGTTGCCCGGGTGCTGGCGCAAAACTGCGCCGGTGCCGAGCGCGACGGCGCGCACAGTCACGGGGTATTCCGCATTCCAGGTTATGTTTCGACGCTGCAAAGCGGCTGGGTCAATGGCCAGGCCGTTCCGGTGGTCGAAGATGTGGCTTCAGGGTTTGTGCGGGTCGATGCCAATAACGGTTTTGCGCAACCGGCCCTGGCGGCGGCACGCGAGTTACTGGTGCAGAAGGCCCGAAGTGCCGGCATTGCGGTGCTGGCGATCCGTAACTCGCACCATTTCGCTGCCCTATGGCCGGATGTCGAACCCTTCGCGGATGAAGGCCTCGTGGCATTGAGCGTGGTCAACAGCATGACCTGCGTGGTGCCCCACGGCGCCGACCGGCCGCTGTTCGGCACCAACCCGATTGCCTTCGCTGCGCCGCGGGCCGATGGCGCACCGATTGTCTTCGACCTGGCCACCAGTGCCATTGCCCATGGCGATGTGCAAATTGCCGCCCGCGAGGGTGAACGCTTGCCGGCAGGGATGGGCGTGGACAGCCTCGGCCAGCCGACCACAGACCCGAAAGCGATTCTTGAGGGCGGCGCGTTGCTGCCTTTCGGCGGGCACAAGGGCTCGGCGTTGTCGATGATGGTCGAGTTGCTCGCGGCGGCATTGACCGGCGGCAATTTTTCCTTCGAATTCGACTGGAAGAACCACCCCGGCGCCAAGACGCCCTGGACTGGCCAATTGATTATCGTGATCGACCCGAGCAAAGCGGCGGGGCAAAGCTTTGCCGAACGCAGCCAGGAACTGGTGCGGCAAATGCACGGTGTCGGCTTGAAGCGTTTGCCGGGTGACCGGCGTCATCATCAGCGCGCGAAGTCGCTGGCCAATGGCATTGAACTGGATGCCCGGACGCTGGCGAACTTGCGGGAGTTGGCAGGGGGCTGATTCTGTCAGCAGGCGCTGTAGAACCTGTGGGAGCGAGCCTGCTCGCGAAGGCGGTGTATCAATCAACATGGATTTTGACTGACACGACCTCTTCGCGAGCAGGCTCGCTCCCACAGGGTTTTTCGCGGTGTTTGATCGGAATGCTTAGCGACGCCCCAACAACAACCCCACCACCAGGCCAAACCCTGCGGAAATCGCCACGGTTTGCCATGGATGCCCGCCGATATAGGTTTCAGTGGCCTCAACCGCGGGCAGGGTGCGGTCGCGTACGCTACTCACCGAATCCCTGGCCTGCTGGAGTTTCAGGGCGATTTGTCCGCGAAGGGTCTCTGCTTCTTCCCCGACCAGCGAGGCGCTGCTTTTCAGCAGCTTTTCCGACTCTTCGATCAGCGATTGAAGCTCGCTGAACGCTTGATCCTTGATTTGATCTTCGGCGGCTTGCAGGGCGGTTTTGCGGGCCATTGAAGTACTCCTTGCAGGTAAGTGGACAGTGAACAATGGAGTCAGCCGTCGTCGGAAAAGTTGCAGCTATTTGCCCGGGGAGGTCATCTTGCTGAAAAACCGGCGCAGGACATTTCGTCCTACAGTGTAAGATGTCGCCTATTTTACGCAGCAGGAAATTCCCATGAGCTTCAATCTGGCCGACAAACCCCTCGCCGAGCGCGCTGCGCTTGAAGACGAGAAATCCCGTCTGTTCGAACTCTGGCAAAACAACCTGGGCAAAGCCAAGGGTGAGGCCGCGCGGTTGTTCGGCGAACGGGCCAAGCGCAAAGGCAAGTGGGCGGAATGGGTGCGCGCCGAGTTGGACGGCATGTCGCCCCCGGAATTCGCCAACATGGTGCGCAGTGAAGTCAATCGTCTGATGGCGGCCAACAAATAACATCGGCCGTCAGGCGAAGCTCGCGATGATCGCCTCACGTACTTTCAACACCACCGGGTCGAGCTGGGTACTGGTCCGCCAGCCCAGTTCGATCGGGTAGCGCGGCAAGGCCAGGGGGCAGGGCAGCAGCGCCAGCCCGCTGAGCGTTGCGATGCTTTGGGCGGCATGGGCCGGAATGGTCGCCACGGCCCGGCTGCCTTTGAGCAAATGCGGCAACGCGGCAAAATGCGTGGTCGAGGCGCACACCCTCCGGCTCAGCCCCAGCGCCGCCAATCCCTCATCGGTAATCCCGATAAAACCGCCGGACGACACCAGAATGTGTTCGCGGGCCACAAACTCCTCGAGACTGATGCTCTGCTGGCCCTCGACCAGGCTCGACGGGTCCGCCAGGCACAGATAGCCGCCTTCCCCCAGCACCTGACGGCTGAGCAGCCGCTCGGCGAACCCGCCCGCGGCAATCGCCAGGTCAATGCTGCGCTCCATCAACGCCTGGGCGACGATCTGGCTATGGGTCTGGCGGAAAATCAGCCGCAGTTTCGGCGCACACCGGGCGATTTCTTCGATCAGCCGCCGGCCGTAGGCAATCTCGAAATCATCCGACATTCCCACGGTGACCGAGCGACCTTCGTACTGTTGCGCTGCCGGATCGACCATCGCCAGGCTCTGCCGGCATTTGTTCAGGGCATCGCTGACCACCGGTTTGAGCTGGTTGGCCTTGAGCGAGGGGGCCAGGCCACGTCCGGTGCGCACGAACAGCTGATCGCCATACACCTCACGCAAGCGACGCAAGGCCGCGCTGACAGCCGATTGCGTCACGCCCAGGCGCAGTGCGGCACGGCTGGCGCTGGACTCTTCGTGCAGTGCTTCGAAGACTTTGAGCAGGTTGAGGTCGACGTCGGTGATATTCATTTGGTTCATATCATTCAGCAGTGAATCGGTCTTTATTGATGATCACGTGACGCCGGAGAATGAGCAACACCTGATGCGAATGGAGTTTCCAAGATGCCCAAATCAATCGTTGCGGCCCTGCAAATCGGCGCCTTGCCCGGTGGCAAGGCTGAAACCCTGGAACAGATCCTGTCCTATGAAAACGCGATCATCTCGTCCGGCGCCGGGTTGGTGGTGATGCCGGAAGCGCTGCTGGGCGGTTATCCCAAAGGCGAGGGCTTTGGCACCCAATTGGGCTATCGCCTGCCGCAAGGGCGCGAAGCCTTTGCTCGCTATTTTGCCAATGCCATCAACGTACCCGGCGTGGAGACCGAGGCGCTGGCCGCGCTGTCCGCACGCACCGCAGCGAATCTGGTGATAGGCGTGATCGAGCGCGCGGGCAGCACCTTGTACTGCACCGCGCTGTACTTTGATCCGCAGGCCGGGCTGGTGGCCAAACACCGCAAGCTAATGCCCACTGGCACCGAACGGCTGATCTGGGGCAAGGGCGATGGTTCGACGCTTCCGGTGATCGACAGCCAGGTCGGGCGCGTCGGTGCGCTGGTGTGCTGGGAAAACATGATGCCGCTGCTGCGCACGGCGATGTACGCCAAGGGCGTAGAAGTGTGGTGCGCGCCGACTGTGGACGAGCGGGAGATGTGGCAGGTCAGCATGCGTCACATTGCCCATGAGGGGCGCTGCTTCGTGGTCAGCGCCTGCCAGGTCCAGGCATCGCCCCAGGCCTTGGGTGTGGACATCGCCAACTGGCCGGCGGATCGGCCGTTGATCGCCGGCGGCAGCGTGATCGTCGGTCCCATGGGCGACATCCTCGCAGGACCTCTGCGCGACAGCGCCGGGCTGCTCACCGCGCAAATCGACACCGACGACCTGGTACGCGCCCGCTACGACTATGACGTGGTCGGGCATTACGCCCGCCCGGATGTGTTCGAACTGACCGTGGACGAACGGGCCAAACCCGGGGTGCGCTTCATCGCTTGATACCCTGCGGGCTTTGGCCAAAGCAGTCAGACAACTTGATAGCTTTGACCATTGCCCGCCACCCCGCGCAGAGCGAGTATTTCCCTGTTGATTACGGTTCCCCCCAACCTAATAAAAACACAGAGGGATTCTGGCAATGCGCGATTACTTGTCTGCTACTTCTCAGTTCAACTTTCAGCACACCGTCGATGCCGCACTCGCGGGCGATCTG
This sequence comes from Pseudomonas sp. GL_091, assembly GCF_057837725.1. NCBI lineage: Bacteria > Pseudomonadati > Pseudomonadota > Gammaproteobacteria > Pseudomonadales > Pseudomonadaceae > Pseudomonas > Pseudomonas sp. GL_091. The sequence goes on from NZ_CM174451.1 coordinate 3,339,055, forward strand.
ACGGCCCTCAACGCCTGTGTCGAATGCTGTGACCGGCACGCCTTGCCGGGTCGCATCGCGCTGTTCTGGGAAGGACGCGACGGCACCGGTGCGACGTACACCTTCACCGACTTGCAGGACAAGGCCGCGCGTTTCGCCAACTACCTGCTGGCCCAGGGCGTGAAGAAAGGCGACAAGGTCGCCGGCCTGTTGCCACGCAATATCGAACTGTTGATCACCGTATTCGCCACCTGGCGCATCGGCGCGGTGTATCAACCGCTGTTTACCGCGTTCGGCCCCAAGGCCATCGAGCATCGCCTTAACAGCTCTGGCGCCAAAGTGGTGGTGACCGATGCAGTGAACCGGCCGAAGCTCGCCGAAGTCGTCGATTGCCCGACCACGGTGACCGTCACCGGCGCCAAAGGGCAGGGGCTGGTTCGTGGCGATTTCAGTTTCTGGGCCGAACTGGCCAATTATTCCGCCGACTGTGAACCGGTGCTGCTGACCGGCGAAGATCCGTTCCTGCTGATGTTCACCTCGGGCACCACCGGCCCGTCGAAAGCACTGTCGGTGCCGCTCAAGGCCATCGTTGCGTTCCAGAGCTACACCCGCGATGCGGTGGATCTGCGCCCGGAAGACGCGTTCTGGAACGTCGCCGACCCGGGTTGGGCCTACGGTATTTATTTCGGTGTCACCGGGCCAATGTCCATGGGGCATCCGATCACCTTTTACGATGGCCCGTTCACCCTCGAAAGCACCTGCCGGGTAATCAACAAGTACGGGATCACCAACCTCACCGGTTCGCCGACGGCCTACCGTTTGCTGATTGCCGGCGGCGATGAATTCGCCAGATCGATCAAGGGCAAGCTGCGTATCGTCAGCAGCGCCGGCGAGCCGCTGAACCCGGAAGTGATCCGCTGGTTCGCCGACAACCTCGGCGTGGTCATCCACGACCACTACGGCCAGACCGAACTGGGCATGGTGCTGTGCAACCACCACGGCCTGGAACATCCGATTCACATGGGTGCCGCCGGTTTTGCCTCGCCGGGCCACCGTATCGTGGTACTGGACGACGAATACAAGGAACTCGGCGTTGGCCAGCCCGGCATCCTGGCCATCGACCGCAGCCAGTCGCCGATGTGCTGGTTCGCCGGTTACGAAGGCGGGCCGACCAAGGCCTTTGTCGGCAACTATTACCTGAGTGGCGACACCGTCGAGTGGAACCCGGACGGCAGCATCAGCTTCGTCGGTCGCAGTGATGACGTGATCACCACCTCTGGCTACCGGGTCGGTCCGTTCGACGTGGAAAGTGCGCTGATCGAACACCCGGCCGTGGTCGAGGCTGCAGTGGTCGGCAAGCCCGATCCGGAGCGTACCGAACTGGTCAAGGCCTTCGTCGTGCTCAGCCCGCAATACCGCGCCGCCCCCGAGTTGGCCGAAGAGCTGCGCCAACACGTGCGCAAGCGTCTGGCGGCGCACTCGTACCCCCGTGAAATCGAATTTGTCAGCGAGTTGCCGAAAACCCCCAGTGGCAAATTGCAGCGCTTTATCTTGCGCAACCAGGAAATCGCCAAGGCTCAAGAGGCCGCGGCGAAGAACCTTCCAGCTTGAATCCAGGGAAACAATGATGCAGATCCAGAACAAGATTTTTATCGTCACCGGTGGCGCGTCCGGCCTCGGTGCCGCCACCGCCGAGGTGCTGGTCGCCGCTGGCGCGAAAGTGATGCTGGTGGACATGAACGCCGAAGCCGTTGCAGCCCAGGCCCAGCGCCTTGGCGCGCAAAGCGTGGTGGCGGACATCAGCAACGAAGCGGCGGCCGAAGCCGCGGTGCAGGCGACGGTCAAAGCCTTTGGCGGCCTCAATGGTCTGGTCAACTGCGCCGGCATCGTGCGTGGCGAGAAGATTCTCGGCAAGAATGGTCCACACGCACTGGCCAGTTTCAGCCAGGTGATCAACGTCAACCTGATCGGCAGCTTCAACATGTTGCGCCTCGCCGCCGCAGCGATTGCCGAGACCGAAGCGGATGCCGACGGCGAGCGCGGCGTGATCATCAACACCGCGTCTGCTGCGGCCTATGACGGTCAGATCGGTCAGGCCGCTTACTCGGCGTCCAAGGGCGCGATCGTCAGCCTGACCTTGCCGGCGGCCCGTGAGCTGGCGCGCTTCGGCATCCGTGTCATGACGATCGCCCCCGGCATCTTCGAGACGCCGATGATGGCCGGCATGACCCAGGAAGTCCGCGATTCCCTGGCCGCTGGCGTGCCATTCCCGCCGCGCCTGGGCAAACCGGGCGAGTATGCCGGGCTGGTCAAGCATATTATTGAAAACAGCATGCTCAACGGCGAGGTAATCCGTCTCGACGGTGCCTTGCGCATGGCCGCCAAGTAAGGAGGATTTGTCATGACCCTGTCCAACGATCCAATTGTTATCGTCAGCGCCGTCCGCACCCCGATGGGTGGTTTCCAGGGCGAACTGAAAAGCCTGACCGCGCCGCAACTCGGCGCGGCGGCCATCAAAGCAGCGGTGGAACGCGCTGGCGTTGCCAGCGACTCTGTCGACGAAGTGTTGTTCGGCTGCGTGCTGCCGGCAGGCCTTGGCCAGGCCCCTGCGCGTCAGGCGGCGCTGGGCGCGGGGCTGGATAAATCGACTCGCTGCACCACCCTGAACAAGATGTGCGGTTCCGGCATGGAAGCGGCGATTCTGGCCCATGACATGCTGGTGGCGGGCAGTGCCGACGTCGTGGTCGCCGGTGGCATGGAAAGCATGTCCAACGCGCCTTACCTGCTGGACCGCGCCCGTGCCGGCTACCGCATGGGCCATGGCCGGGTGCAGGACTCGATGTTCCTCGACGGCCTCGAAGACGCCTACGACAAGGGCCGCCTGATGGGCACCTTCGCCGAAGAATGCGCCGAAACCAACAGCTTCAGCCGTGAAGCCCAGGACGCGTTCGCCATTGCCTCGACCACTCGCGCGCAGCAGGCGATCAAGGACGGCAGCTTCAAGGACGAAATTGTCCCGCTGACCGTGACGCTCGGCAAAGAGCAGGTGGTGATCAGCAATGACGAGCAGCCGCCAAAAGCCAGGCTGGACAAGATCTCTTCGTTGAAACCGGCGTTCCGCGAAGGCGGTACGGTGACGGCGGCCAACTCCAGTTCGATCTCCGACGGTGCCGCCGCGTTGGTGCTGATGCGCCAGTCGCAGGCACAGAAACAAGGCCTGAAGCCGTTGGCGGTGATTCATGGTCACGCCGCGTTCGCCGACACCCCGGGCCTGTTCCCGGTGGCACCGATTGGCGCAATCAAGAAGTTGATGAAAAAAACCGGCTGGTCGCTCAACGACGTCGATCTGGTGGAAGTCAATGAAGCCTTCGCCGTGGTCGGCATGGCCGCGATGACTCATCTGGAAATTCCCCACGAGAAACTCAACGTGCACGGCGGTGCTTGCGCCCTTGGTCACCCGATCGGGGCGTCCGGTGCGCGGATTCTGGTGACCCTGCTTTCGGCCCTGCGCCAGAAAGGCCTGAAACGCGGCGTTGCAGCGATTTGTATCGGCGGCGGTGAAGCGACGGCCATGGCCGTGGAATGCCTCTATTAAGGCCAGCGCCCCCCTGTAGGAGCGAGCTTGCTCGCGAAGGACGTCAACGATGACGAGGGCTGCCTGGATGAATGCGGCGCTCTCAGGCCCTTCGCGAGCAAGCTCGCTCCTACAGGGGGGCAATTAAACTTCAAGGATTCACCATGATCCCCAATGACGACCAACAACAAATCCGCGACATGGCCCGGGACTTTGCCCAGGAACGGCTGAAACCGTTCGCCGCCGAGTGGGATCGCGAGCATCGCTTTCCCAAGGAAGCCATCGGCGAGATGGCCGGGTTGGGCTTCTTCGGCATGCTGGTGCCGGAGCAGTGGGGCGGATGCGACACCGGTTACCTGGCCTATGCCATGGCGCTGGAAGAAATCGCCGCCGGCGATGGCGCCTGCTCGACCATCATGAGCGTGCACAACTCCGTGGGCTGTGTGCCGATCCTCAACTACGGCACCGATGAGCAGAAAGAGCGCTTTCTCAAACCGCTGGCCAGCGGTGCGATGCTCGGCGCTTTCGCCCTGACTGAACCCCAGGCCGGTTCCGACGCCAGTGGCCTGAAAACCCGTGCGCGCCTGGAAGGCGATCATTACGTGCTCAACGGCTGCAAGCAATTCATCACCTCCGGGCAGAATGCCGGGGTGGTGATCGTGTTTGCGGTGACCGATCCGAGCGCTGGAAAACGCGGCATCAGCGCCTTTATCGTGCCGACCGAATCGCAGGGCTACACCGTTGCGCGGGTCGAAGACAAGCTCGGTCAGCATGCGTCCGACACCTGCCAGATCCTCTTCGAAGACGTGAAGGTGCCGCTGGCCAACCGTTTGGGCGAGGAGGGCGAAGGCTACAGGATTGCCCTGGCCAACCTTGAAGGCGGCCGCGTCGGCATCGCTTCGCAATCGGTGGGCATGGCCCGCGCCGCATTCGAAGCGGCTCGCGACTACGCCCGCGAACGCGAGAGCTTCGGCAAGCCGATCATCGAGCACCAGGCTGTGGCCTTCCGTCTGGCGGATATGGCGACCCAGATCGCCGTGGCGCGGCAAATGGTGCACTACGCCGCCGCCCTGCGTGACAGCGGCAAGCCAGCGCTGGTCGAAGCGTCGATGGCCAAACTGTTCGCCTCGGAAATGGCCGAGAAGGTATGCTCCTCGGCGCTGCAAACCCTGGGCGGTTACGGTTACCTCAACGACTTCCCGCTGGAGCGGATCTACCGCGACGTGCGGGTCTGCCAGATCTACGAAGGCACCAGCGATATTCAGCGCATGGTTATTTCGCGCAATCTATAAGAAGGAGTCCCCTGTGAGCTATGAAACGATTTTGCTGGAAACCCACGGCCGCGTTGGCCTGATCACTCTCAACCGTCCACAAGCGTTGAACGCGTTGAATGCGCAGATCGTCAGCGAACTGAACCAGGCCCTCGATGGCTTCGAGGCTGACTCGAACATCGGCTGCATTGTCCTGACCGGTTCGAAAAAAGCCTTCGCCGCCGGTGCCGACATCAAGGAAATGGCCGAGCTGACCTATCCGCAGATCTACATCGACGACCTGTTCAGCGACAGCGATCGCGTGGCCAACCGCCGCAAGCCGATCATCGCGGCGGTCAATGGTTTCGCTTTGGGCGGTGGCTGCGAACTGGCGCTGATGTGCGACTTCATCCTGGCCGGTGACAACGCCAGATTCGGCCAGCCGGAAATCAACCTCGGCGTGCTGCCGGGCATGGGCGGCACCCAACGCCTGACCCGCGCCGTGGGCAAGGCCAAGGCCATGGAAATGTGCCTGAGCGGTCGTCTGATCGATGCCGTGGAAGCGGAGCGTTGCGGCATCGTGGCGCGTATCGTGCCGAGCGATGAGCTGCTGGACGAAGCGCTGAAAGTCGCGGCGCTGATCGCCAAGAAGTCGTTGCCGATTGCGATGATGGTCAAGGAAAGCGTCAACCGTGCCTTTGAAGTGAGCCTGGCCGAAGGTGTGCGCTTTGAGCGCCGGGTGTTCCATGCGGCATTTGCGACGCAGGATCAGAAGGAAGGGATGGCGGCGTTTATTGCCAAGCGTGAGGCCGAGTTCCAAGGCAAGTGATGTTAACGCCATTTTGAGCAAGCCTGCTCCTGTAGGAGCGAGCTTGCTCCGGGCGGCGATCCGACGAAAAACCTGAGGGCACCGGGTTGATTCAGGTGCCCCGCGTCATCGTTGACCTCCATCGCGAGCAAGCTCGCTCCTACAGGGCTTCACACCAGGTAGTTTTTGAGTTCGCGGGCAATCACCATCCGCTGAATCTCGCTCGACCCTTCGTAGATCTGTGTGATCCGCGCATCCCGGTAATACTTCTCCACCGGATAGTCTTCCAGGTACCCATACCCGCCATGAATCTGAATGGCGGACGAGCAGACCTTTTCCGCCATTTCCGACGCAAACAGCTTGGCTTGTGACGCCTCCGACAGGCAGGGTTTGCCGGCCGTGCGCAGGCGTGCGGCGTGCAGGATCATCAACCGAGCGGCGTTCAATTGCATGTGCATGTCGGCCAGCAAATTGGCGATGCTCTGGTGCTCATTGATCGTTTTGCCAAACTGCACACGATCACGGGAGTAGGCCAGCGCCGCTTCAAACGCAGCGCGGGCGATGCCCAGCGCCTGAGCTGCGATGCCGATTCGGCCGCCTTCGAGGTTGGACAGGGCAATGGCAAGACCCTTGCCGCGCTCACCTAACAGATTGGCTTCGGGAATGGTGCAGTTGTTCAGGGTCACCGCGCAGGTGTCGGAAGCACGGATGCCCATCTTGTGTTCAGTGCGGTCGACGATAAAACCGGCAGTGTCGGTCGGCACCAGGAACGCCGAGATGCCACGTTTGCCCAGGTCCGGATCGGTCACGGCAAACACAATCGCCAGCTTGGCGCGCTTGCCATTGCTGACGAATTGCTTGGCGCCGTTGATCACCCACTGGCCGTCGCGCAGTTCGGCGCGGGTGCGCAGGTTGTGCGCCTCGGAACCGGCCTGGGGCTCGGTCAGGCAGAAGCAGCCGATGACCTGGCCGCTGGCCAGGTCCGCCAACCACTTCTGTTTCTGTTCTTCGCTGCCGTAGTTGAGTACCGGCCCGCAGCCCACGGAGTTGTGGATACTCATGAAGGCGCCGGTAGCACCGTCGCCGGCGGAAATCTCTTCTACCGCCAAGGCGTAGGCCACGTAGTCGACATAGGTGCCACCCCATTCCTCGGGGACCACCATGCCCAGCAAGCCCAATTCGCCCATCTTCGCCACCAGACCGTCGTCGATCCAGCCGGCCTTTTCCCAGGCCTGGGCATGGGGCGCGATTTCGCCGCGGGCAAAATCCCGGGCCATGTCGCGGATCATGACTTGCTCTTCGCTCAATTCGATATCGTGCATGGCTCAGCTCTCGCTCTGGTCAAACTCGCTGAAGAAGCTCGCCACGTGTTCGGCGTCCAGCGCCTCAAGGGTGGGCGGGTTCCAGCGTGGTGTCTTGTCTTTGTCGATCAGCAAGGCGCGCACGCCTTCGATCAGGTCGCCGCGCTCGAACCACTGGCGGTCCAGATGCAGCTCAAGGGCGAAACATTGTTCAAGGGGCAGTTCGCGTCCGCGCCGCAACATTTCCAGGGTCACGGCCATGGCCAGCGGCGAGCGGGTTTCCAGCAGGTCGGCGGTGGTGACGGCCCACTCATGGCTGTCGGCGACCGTTACCTGACGTAGTTGCTTCACAATACTCGGCACATCGGGTTGGGCGAAGAAGTGGTCGATGGCCGGGCGCAAAGTCGCCAGTGGCGCATCGGGCAGTTGCTGCACGGCGAATTTCGCCAGCAGGCCTTGCAGGTCCTTGAGCGGCGTGTCGTGCCATTCGAGCTGGTCAAGTTTTTCGTCCAGCGTGCCCAGCTTGGCGCTTTCGAGGTACCAGTCCGCCAGCCCGCAATACAGTGCATCGGCGGCGCGAATCTGTACCCCTGTGACACCGAGGTAAATCCCCAGTTCACCAGGGATGCGCGGCAGGAAGTAACTGCCGCCGACGTCCGGGAAGTAGCCGATGCCGACTTCCGGCATGGCCAGGCGGCTTTTTTCGGTGACCACGCGCAAATCTGCGCCTTGCACCAGGCCCATGCCGCCGCCGAGGACAAAACCGTCCATCAGGGCCAGCACCGGTTTGCGGTAGTGGTGGATCGCGAGGTCGAGGGCGTATTCCTCGACGAAGAAATCTTCGTGCAAGGTGTCGCCGCTTTTGAAGCTGTCATGCAGCGAGCGAATATCTCCACCGGCGCAGAAGGCTTTTTCGCCGGCACCGCGCAGGACCACGGCATGTACTTGCGGATCCTGTGCCCAGGCGTCGAGCTGGCGGTGCAAGTTGCGCACCATGTCCAGGGTGAGGGCATTGAGGCCGGCGGGGCGATTGAGGGTCAGATGACCAATGTGGTTGCGAACCTCGGCCAGCACTTCGTTCTGCATGGCATCCATGGACTGAGTCCTGGGAGAAGAAACCTGAGCAGTCATCACTAACTCCCTGCTTTTATTGTTCTTTATAGAGATGCTCGCGCGCGAGCGATGGCGGATCGTATCAGTGCAAATTTGCCTTGTACAACCCGGATAAGTGCAGGTTGTCTGTGCATTTTTGCATGTCGGTGTCCGGTATTGTTACAGCTTAGACCAAGGCGAATTCAGGCAAACGCCGCGAGCAGATCCTCTTCGAATGCCTTCTGCGCCTCGCCGGCCACCTGCGCCCGGTGCCGGGCCAGATGAAACGCGACATCGAAACTCATGTCGGCTCGGCGCACGGCCCTGAGCAAACCCTTGTCTTCCCAGTCGCGGGCGAAGTGGTTGGGCAAGTAACCGACATGCTTGCCGGAAAGGATGAAGGCGAGGGTGCCTTCGACTTGTTCGGAGCGCGCCGAACACAACTTGCCCTGGAAGGGTTCGTCACTGCGCAGGAAACGGTAGGGGTGATCGACCCGGTCGCTGGCCTGCAGATCCTGATCGTTGGGGGCCGGGTTGGTGAACAGCGGATGGCCGGGGGCGCAATACAGATGCTGGGTTTCAATGAACAACTGGCGGTAGTCAAAGGCGCTTTGCACTTGCGAGAAATAGCCGATGGCCAGGTCCAGGCGCTGTTGCAGCAACAAGCGCTCCATCTCGCCGGGCATGGCGCTGATCAGTTCGATGCGCACTGACTCGTCGCGCTCACGGAAGCGCCGGATCGCCTCGGCTACCCGTTGCAGCACCGATTGATCCAGGGCCTCGGACAGGCCCAGGCGCACCTCGCCAATCAAGCGCCCGGCCACGCCGTTGGATTGATGACGGAAGGCTTCGATGGACTGGAACAATCCACGGGTGGCGCTGAGCAGTTGTTCGCCCTTGGGCGTGATCCGGAACCCGCCCTTGCCGCGACTGCATAGCCGATAGCCAAGGCGCGTTTCCAGTTTGGCCATTTGCTGGCTGATGCTCGACTGGCTCAACCCCAACTCGCCCTGGGCGGCGCTGAAGCCGCCGCACTCCACCACGCTGACAAACAGACGCAACAATTGCAGATCCAGATCATGCAGTTGGCCGAGCATCAAACATTACTCCGTCATAAAGTCAGGTTAATTAACTTTGTATTTCACCAATGTATCCGACGACGCATCCTGCAACCACTTCCTCTGGTCAGGTGTTCGTCATGGCTCCCATGTTCAAGCTGTGTTTACCCGCGCTGTTGCTCGCCGTCGCCGTTTCGGCCCAGGCCGAGGACAAGGTGGTCAATCTGTACAGTTGGGCCGATTACGTAGCCCCTGAAACCCTGCAACGGTTTGAGCAGGAGACGGGTATCCATGTGCGCTACGACACCTTCGACTCTTCGGAAGTACTGGAGACCAAGCTGCTCACCGGCGGCAGCGGTTATGACGTGGTGGTGCCGTCCTCCAGCGTGCTGGCCCGGGGGCTCGCGGCGGGGGCGTTGAAACCGATTCCCCACGAAGGACTCAAGGGTTACGCCAACCTCGATCCGGACTTGCTGGAAAAACTCGCCGCCGTCGACCCGGGCAACCGCTATGGCGTGCCTTACACCTGGGGCACCCTGGGTTTGGGCATGAACGTCGAGGCGGTTAAGCAGCGTTTGCCGGATGCGCCGCTCAACAGCCTGGACCTGCTGTTCAAGTCCGAGTACGCGAGCAAGTTGAAGGACTGCGGCATCGCTATTCTCGACTCGCCCCAGGAGGTGATCGGGCTGGCGCTGCATTATCTGGGTAAAGATCCCTACAGCACGGACAAGAACGATCTGTCAGCCGCCGAGGCGTTGCTGCATCAGCTACAGCCGAACGTACTGTACGTCGCTACCGGGCGGCAGATCAGCGATCTGGCCAATGGCAGCGTGTGCCTGGCACTGACCTACAACGGCGACGCGAGCATGGCCGCCGACCAGGCACGCAAGGCCAACAAACCCTATGAAATCGCCTACCGGATTCCCAGGGAAGGCACCCTCGTGTGGCAGGACAACCTGGCGATCCCCAAGGACGCGCCACACCCCGAAGCCGCCCGCGCCTTTATCGAATTCATGTTGCGCCCCGAGTCCGTGGCCGCACTGACCAACACCTTGTTCTTCGCCACGGCGAACCAGGCCGCTACGCCGCTGGTGGATGAAGCGGTGCGTACCGACCCGGACATCTACCCGCTGGCCGACGTGCGGGAACGGCTGTACGCCGACCGCAGCATGAGCCTCAAGGACATGCGCCAGCGCACCCGCTTGTGGACCACTTTCCGTAGCCGCCAATAAGAAAAGAGAAGGAGCCTTCAATGGACGTCCCAATGCAGAACGATCAAGCCCTTACCCGTGACAGCCTATACGGCACGGCCGCCGAAAGTACCTACGCCGGTATCACCAGTTTCATGCGTCGCCGCTACAGTCGTGACCTGCGTGGCGTTGATGTGGCCGTCAGTGGCGTGCCGTTCGACACCGCCACCAGCAACCGCCCCGGCGCCCGCTTCGGACCACGAGGCATTCGCGCCGCCTCTGCCGGGATCGCCTGGGAGCGGCACTGGCCGTGGACGTTTGACCCGTTCGACCATCTGGCGGTCATCGACTACGGCGATTGCGATTTCGATTACGGCTCGCCGCAGTCGACGCCCGAAATGATTGAGGCCCACGCCGAGCACATCCTCAACGCCGGCACGACGATGCTGACCTTTGGCGGCGACCATTTCATCACCTATCCGCTGCTCAAGGCCCATGCCCGCAAGCACGGGGCGCTGTCGCTGATCCACTTCGACGCCCACAGCGACACCTGGCCGGACGAAGAGGGCAAGCGCATCGACCATGGCACCATGTTCTGGCACGCGGCCAGCGAAGGGCTGGTGGACCCGTCGCGCTCGGTACAAATCGGCTTGCGCACCACCAACGACGATCATCAAGGCTTTCAGGTGCTGGACGCGCGGCAGGTGCATCGCCGTGGCTGCGAGGCGATTGTCGAGGCGATTCGTGCTCGGGTCGGCGACAACCCGGTGTACCTGACCTTCGACATCGACTGCCTCGATCCGGCATTCGCTCCGGGCACCGGAACACCGGTGTGCGGCGGCTTGAGTACGGTGCAGGCGCTGGAGATTCTCGGCGGTCTGCGCGGGATCAACCTGGTGGGCATGGACGTGGTGGAAGTGGCTCCGGCCTATGACAGCGCGGAGATCACGTCACTGGCGGCGGCGACGCTGGCGATGGAGATGCTGTGTCTGTATGCGGCCAGGCATAAGGTCGATCGGTAGTACAAAACCCAATGTGGGCCCAGTGTGGGCGAAGCTACAATTTGACGACATTTAGACTTCCCGTCACCGCCCAAACGGTCGCCATTTTCATGTACGTCACCCAACCAACACATGGAAGGGCTTGCCGTGGCGTATTCATGGAATGATTCAGACAATCAGGACTTGTGGACTCTTACTGTTGAAGAGGTCGCGTTGCTGCCCGGCATGACCGATAAAGGTCGGATCGGTTTCGCGGTTCAACTCAAATGTATGGAATTGCACGGCAGATTTCCGGAGTGTCACAACGAACTCGATCCAAACGCCGTGCAGTGGCTGGCCATACAGCTCAGTACGACGGCCGAAATGTTAGCCTCGTATGAATTTGGCGGCAGACAGGGCCAACGACATCGGCGCACCATCCGCGCCGTTCTTGATTTCCGGCCTACAAATGGAACTGACCTACAACGAATAGGCAAGTGGCTAGGCGAGGAGGTATTACCCTTCGATCCACAAGCCCGCCATGGTCGCGAGATGGCGCATGACTGGTTTCGTGCGCAACGCCTGGAGCCACCTGCCGGCGATCACCTTGATCGTGTCATCCGTTCTTCCGTGCGCAGCTACGAAACCAGGCAGCAAGCGATCATTCACGCGCTTGAGTGCAGATGACCAGGCGGCTCTCGACCGACTGCTGGGCGACGAGGAAGTCGACCCCGACGACACGCGCAGCGAGCAAGCTACTGCCATCTCGTTCAGTAATCTCAAGACCGATCCCGGCAAGGCCAGCTTGGACAGCGTATTGGTAGCCATCGCCAAGCTCAAGTGCCTCAACGATATTGGCTTGGCGCCGGCAGTGTTTCAGGACATTCCCGCCAAATTTATCGACCAATTCCGGCAACGCTGTGTGGCCGAATCGATCCGTATATTGCAAATAGCGAGGGTACTGCTGACACAGGGGGGCAACGTTCGTGAAGTGGTATAGGGCTCAAAATCGGGAAGACGACGCTCTACGACGCTTTGCGTGAGACCGATCAAGAACCCCAGCAAAGCTAAATGTCGTCAAATTGTAGCTTCGCCCACACTGGGCCCAGTCCCACGGCCAGCAGGCAGAGGGGGAGAAGTGCAATTACCCCGGCAATGACCGGCATTTTAAGGCCTGATGAAATCAGGTAGACGATAGGCGCGTAGAGTATCCCGCAGGCATAAGCGCCCAGCAGCATGATCGAATAGGAGATGGAGAGGCTTCGCAACAACATGGCGCAAGCCAGAAGCAGACCGGGGATGACGAACAGATAGGCAATGCTGGGGACGTAGAATGCAAGTGTTGCGCAGGCAATGCCGAACAGGACAATGGCCATGGGTCGCATCACGGAATTCTTGCCCTGATGCTGGCGGCGAGTGCGGCAGCGTTGCGCCCAAAGACCGCAGAGCACGAACGAGGCGATGCCCAGCGCATACATCGCGGGCAAAGGGAGTACCAGCAGCGTGCCGCCTGGCAGTGGGAAATAGGTTGCGTCCTCGTCAGCGCTCAGGGAGGAGAGGTCGATACCCTGGATAAAGTGGTTGCCCACTTCACGCACTGTCTTTTGGTAGCGAAACAAGGTCTCTGGCGCAAGGTTCTCCACCGTGTCGCTCATGTGGTGGTAGTGTTGAAAACCCTCCACGACCGCAAAATTCAACCCCGCGATGTTCTTTTTCCTGAAGGCCGTAAAGTCCGTGTCGTTTTGCAGCATCTTGTAAATCAGGGGGGTGAATGAGAAGGATATGATGCCCCGAACCCCTGCGTTCAGGTTCTTGATCAGGGTGTAGTCCTTCTGCGAGGTCTCGAACAATAAAGGGATGCCCTGGTTACCCCTGGCTTCGAAGTTCATTACCAGACGGAGGGCTTCACGTTCCGGCGCGCTGAGCTGCGAGACGTAGTGCTCCGCTCCCAGTAGGCCCAGTTCTTCGCCATCGGTGAATAGAAAGACAACGTTGTTTTTGGCATCGCTGCGGGTGATGGTTTCCCGCATCAGCTGGAGTATCGAGGCGACGGCCATGCCATCGTCACTGGCCCCGGGGGCGGTGCCGACGCTGTCGTAATGCGCCATGAACAGGACCGTCGCTGTCGCTCCCTGTACGCGGCGTGAGGCTATCAGGTTGACTCCCTGGCCGCTGTCGCCTTCCAGCAGGCCGGAGCGAATTCGCACTTCCTTTTCAAAACTGTCCGCGCCCACCCGGGCCAGCTCGGCATCGAATGCTTGGCGATGGTGCTCGTTCAGCTCGGCGTAGAGCATTTTCTGCCGGTTCACCATGCTTTCGATGGTAAATCGAAAGGGTTGCTCAACCACCTGGTAACCCATGCCCGCAATCGTTTCCTGCAAGTAATGCCTGACAGCGGCCTGGCGTGGTGACGCGGTGGGGTGGGGTGCAGCGGCGATGACGCCCAGGTTATTGCGTACATTCAGATAGCCGATATCGCGAGCATCGGCGGCTGTCAGGGCGGCGGGTTTCACCATCCCTGTTCCATGAACACTCGCCAGAGCGACAACGGCCAGCAAACATATACTCAATACCAAACGCTTCACTGGTTTCTTCCTTGGGGTCCGACGCTGCGAGTTTCGATACACGATCGTCTTGCGGGCGTTAATCCGCTTTCACGTCCAGGACGCATTCCATGGCACCGCTCTGCAGCGTGCGCTGTTTTCTGAGAACGACTTCAAGCGCAAGGTCAACGGGCAGTACGGGAACGCCGGTGCCGAGAAAGATCGGAATGGTGGTGATGAACAGCTGCTGCAATTCCCCTGCGTCAGCAAAACAGGCTGCCGTTTTGCCGCCACCGACCAGCCAGACATTCTTGCCCTTCGCCGCTTGCCTGGCCCTGGCCGCGATGGCTTCGGCATCACCGCGTACGAAGGTGATATCCAGGTTGGCGGGGACTGACCGATTCCGGTTGCTCATGACAAAGGCGGGCACATCCTGATAGGGCCAGTCATCAGGAGCGTTCGACATGATCCAGTCATAGGTCTGTGACCCCATGACCACCGCTCCGACCGTCTGATAAAAATCATCATAGGGCGTTGCGTCATCCCCAAGCGCAAAGTTCTCCAGCCAATCCAGTTTGTGTTGTTGAGTGGCAATAAAACCATCCAGGGTGGCGGCTACGTAATAGACCAGCATCGACATGTGTTTTCCTTGTAATCAAGCAGGCGGGAAATGACCCGTAAATAAAGAGCCCCTCTGGAAAGTGGTGAGGGTCGATGGTGATCATTTATTTCGGGTAGGCGAAGATAATGCCGTTCCCACTGGGCAGGCGCTTTACCTGTTCGACGATAAAGCCGCTGTGTTCAATGAGGGTTCTGAATTCAACCTCGTTGCGCTCCTTGCCACCGGCGATACCGAACAAGGACAGCATGTAAAGATCCATCATTGCGCCCGTGGGATCGGGCTGGGCACTTTCACCCTGGTCAATCACCAGGTCCACTACAACCAATAGCGCATTGTCCGGCATGCTCCGCCGGCAGGTGGCCAATATGGCCTGGCAGTCTTCGTCGCCCCAGTCGTGCAATACATGGGACAGCAGGTAAACGCTGCCATTGTCTGGCAGGCTCTTGAAGAAGTCCCCGGCGACGATTTCGAAGCAGCCAGCTTTTCCACTCTTGTGCAGATGTTCCTGCGCGATCTTTGCAGCGACGGGTAAATCGAAGAGTATGCCTTTGCTTTCTGGCCATTTGTCCAGCATATGCATCAGCAAATGCCCTGAACCACCCCCGACATCGACAATGCTCTCACCGTCATGCAGGTTGATGTTCTCCAGTATTTCCGGGATCTCCAGGTCCAGTCCCATGTCCTGGGAACGGTCAAAGATGGCCCGGCGTTCCGGGTGCTGTTCAAAATATTCGAACAGGCTGATGCCATATTGCACCTTGAAGCTGGATTCGCCGGTTCGGATCGTGTGCGCCATGCCACGCCAGGCCTGGCCCATTTCACCATTGATCAACAGAGCACTGGGCTGAGCGGAAGCAAAGGCGTCATGGGTCAGACTGGCGCCGAGAGCGGTCAAGGAAAAACCTTCGTCGGTTTCATTCACCAGCCCGAATGGCTTCAAGGCTTTCAACAAGCGTGACAGGGCGCTGATATGGGTGTGTGTCTGCTCAGCCAGCCGTTCGATGGAGGTGGGCTGGCCGGCTGCTTGCAGGACATCAGGCAGGCGCAGTTCACAGAAGGTTTGAATCGATTGCGAAATAAGTTGGCTGTATAAAAGCTGTCTTATCTGTTGCGGCATCGCAACATTTATCTCGGGTGGCCGTGCCATGTTGGTGTCCCTATCGCCAGGTGGCGTCAATACGGAATTTTTGAAATGACTCCTCCGGCCTCAGTGGGGTCGGAGGAGGCAGAATTACTTGTAGGCCACGATGATGCCGTGTGGGGTCCAGCCTGGAATCGCGGTGCGCACGGGGTTTTTGAAGCCGGCTTCCGCCAGGCAGCACTCATACTGTTCCCAGGAATAGATCATGCCGCCCTCGGCAGGCAGACAGGCAAAGTAGACGCTGTCCAGTGCGGCCATGACCGGGCCGTCGCCTTCATCGTTGGACATGGAGTTGAAGATGACCACACGCCCGCCTTCTGGCAGTGCATCGTAGGCCTTGCGCAGCATGTGGGTGTTTTCTTCAAGGGTCCATATCACCAATTGGTGGGCGAAGAGAATGCAGTCGTAACCCTCGGGGAAGGGCTGGTGCAGGATATCCAGTGCCTGGGCTTTTACCCGGTTGCTGAGTCCGGATTCATTGATTTTGCCCTGAGTGACCGGAATGGAGTTGTCGATATCCAATACCGTTACGTTCAGGTGCTCGTTGTGTTTGGCCAGGGCGATGGCGTTGACCGCATCCCCACCGCCCGCGTCGAGCAATTTGTTCACGCGCGATAGGTCGAGGTGCTTGACCAGGTCCTGGTTGGCCAGTTCGGACCACGAGCGCATGTAGCGATAGAACACGTTTTCCAGTTTGGGATTTTGGTGCAGGCGGTGATAGAGGTCTCGCCCTTCGCCAGGGAAACGCTGCAGACCGACGTTGGTGTTTTTCTGCAGGGACTCGGTAAAGTCCAGCTGCCCTTCATAGACGATGTAGTTTTCAAAGGCCACGGTATCCTTGAAACGTTGCCAGTCGTCCGTGGCCATAAGGTCCTCAACCACATCGGCATTGCGGTAAATGCCGTTTTCCTTGACCAGCATGCCCAGGGAGGTGGCGCCCAGCAGCAGAATATCGGTGGCGCGTTCCTGCAGTTTCAGTCGGCTGCTGATGCTTTCCTTGGTGGCTTCGCGCAGGTCGCTGACATGCTCGAACAGATCCAGTTCGCAGCTGGCCCGCAGGTATTGGAAAGCGGCGTGGCCGAAAAGAATGCCCGACAGACCCGGCATATCCAGTACCGCAGGCTTGACTTGATCGGTGGTGCGATGGGTAAAAGTCATTTTTCTTCCTTGCTTTGGCTAATGGATGTTTTCACGCAATCTTTTTTGCATCACGTCGTATCTATGCCGTCGGCTCTGGCCAGATCTCTGCGATATGTTTCAAGCAGTCTGCGCGTGACCCCTTGAACCCTGCTTCGGACCAACCCGATGGAATGTCTCTTGCGCTTGGCCATATCGAATATTGTTTGTCGGCGTTAACGACGACCACGCATGGCACTGCGTCGTCGTCCCCCAGGAATGTCGGCATGGTTCTCTCCTTTGCTTTCCCGTATATCGGACCGGTTTTAATGAGGTACGAGGTGCAGTCAGGCGTTATCCCGTACCGGCGCAGCCTTTTGTCTTGAGGTATTTCAATCTTGATTCCTTCAGGTTTTCCAGCACCTGGCCGGCGGTGTTCGTGGCGTTTTCCTTGGCCAACAAACTGGTGTTCTCTTCGCCAACGAATTTTTCGCAGACCCCGCGATGAGCGCTGTAGACCTGCGCCAACATGGTTCGCATTCGTTCAGCCAGTTGAGGGTAGGCCTGTTCAATGAAGTTCCACGCCTCGGTGGACTGGCGCATCGAACGGATCATCACCACATGGTCACGCCAGTTGATGCCACTCATCTTGGGTGGGGCGATCGGTGGCATGAGGGTCGGTCGAATCTGGCTGACGTACTGTTGCGAGTTCAGGTCGGTGGCAAACTCGAGCGTCATGCGCGAGATATTCATCAGTTGAATCAACCGATTGGCCTGTGCACAAGCCAGTTCTAGGTCCTTATCGTGGGCAGCGCTGATCAGAAGGTTGGTGCACAGGCTCATGCCCTGGCACAGGACCATGAACAGCAGGTGGCCGCGCACCCAGCGTCTCAGGGGATCCTGGTCATCCTCCTCGACCTTGCCTTTCGGTGCCTGGTACATCACACGGGATTCGGACATGAGCCGGGGGCTGGCAATCGACTGCAGGATCACCTGCGCGACGGACATCATGTCGCTCCATTCCGAATGATCCAGGTTGGTGCCGCTGCGCCGGACCAACTCGCCCGTTTGAATCGCCGCATCGAGGGCGGCGTTGATCATCAGGGCAACAGTGTCGCCCTGGTGCCGTTCGATACCGAAGGCGAAATCGTTGTCCCGGTTTTCCTGGTTTTCCCGCGGATCATCGGTCATCAGCCCCGTGGAAGCGCAGGGAAGTTGCGCCATGACTTCACGGAGCGTGCCGAGGTACTGCTCGAGGCTTTTCGGCTGGGGGCACGCTTCCAGATACTCTAAAACCTGCCGTGCCATCGCCGCAGAGGGGGCAAGCTCCCGCTCGGTGGCCGGCAGGTTTTCCGGGCAGCCCAGGATGAAGGGCGCATGTGCAATGGGAAAGGCTATCGATTCCATGATATTCGTCCTGTCTCTGATCAATCCGCTACGCGCCAGGCTTGGCCATGAAGCCGGTGTCGATCAGATAACGCAAAATAGTGTGCGCGTAGGCTTTTGTCGTTTTCGATAAGGCAATGTCCGAGGAGGCCAGCAGCTCTAAGGTCTGCTTGCATTCCAGCGCGGGGTTCACTTCATGGATGTAGTCAGGATCCAGCGCACGGTGAGGCTGCGAATCGGCATCCCTGATCAGGGGCACCAGCGGGTACAGCAGGTGCCCGGGCAGTACGCTCAATGCCTGCTGCCGACCGTGTTCGAAGTCGACCAGCTTGAACTCATAGCCGAACTCGCGGATCCAGTCGCAGAACTGACGGATGGTGACCGGCGCCGGGTTGAACAGGTGGAAGAACTTGTCCCTGCCTTGGGGTTGCAGCGATATGTGCACGATCGCCGCGGCGACGTAGTCCACAGGCACGATGTCGAAGATGCGCGGGTAATCCGGCACGATTCCCATGGGCAGGAAACCCCGTAGCGCCACCAGCAGGTAGTCGATGCTCTGCGAGGCGCCAGTTTCGGTATGGCCCAGGATCAACCCCGGGCGGAAGATGCTGACCGGAATACCGCGGCAGAGGCCAAGATTGACCACCCCTTCAGCCACCCACTTGCTGCCGGTGTAGCCCACTGGCACGCCGACGGCGGAACGCAGGGGGGCGTCGTCCTCGATGAAGGGGCGGGGGATATGCGTCGCGAGGAGAGTATCCACGGTGGAGACATACTGAACACTCTTGAGTCGAGTGGTGCAGGCCAATTCCAGGATGGTCTGCGTGCCTCCCACGTTGGTGGCTTTGAGCGCGCTGTAGGGATAGACGAAGTTGACCAGGGCGCCGTTGTGATAAATCACATCGACTTCTTCGGCCAGCGTTTGCCATTGATCCTCGCTCAGGCCCAGGTGCGGCAAAGCCAGATCGCCCTCGAGGCATTCTACCCGGTGCAGTTCGCTGCCCAGGTCGATGCGGTAGGTTTTCAGGCCTTCCAGAATCCTGGCCTTGGCATGCTCGGCACTCTTCGCGCGGCACAGGCAGATGACCCGGCTCGTGGTGCGCTTGAGCAACTGTTCAATCAGGTACAGCCCCAAATAGCCGGTGGCTCCGGTCAGGAACACGACAGAAGGCTGGTACCAGTTGGCATGCGGCAAGCCGTCCGGCCGGATGTGTTCTTCCAGGTAGATGTCCTGCTCCAGCGTTTGTGCATGCTGGCGTGACAGGAGGGCCGTGAGGCCTTCGCGACGGTAGATTTCAATCGCCTGCGCCACCGCTGCCGGAGTCGGTATCAGGAAAAATTCATGCAGTGGGATCTGCACCTGGTATTTGGCCGCCAGGGTGCCTGCCAGGCGCGTGAGCAGAATCGAGTTACCGCCTTGCTCGAAGAAATCCGTGTCCGGCGTTGCTGCCGCGAGGCCGAGTACTTGCGCGAAATCCTCCATGACCGACTGTTCAAGGTCGGTGCGTGGTACACGGCATTCCGTGGCCGTGGCGTCGTTCAGTTGGGGGGCCGTCAACTGATTCAGCTTGAGCATGTCGACCTTGCCGGTGGCGGTTCTTGGCAGTTCGTCCAATAGCAGGAGCTGGCTGGGGATCAGATAGGCCGGCAAATGGCGCAGCAATTCCTGTTTGATGCCGTCACTGTTCAGGCCGGGCTGTTGCTCGATGGCCGCCACTAGTCGTGCCTGTTCGGTTCCCGCGTGCTGGGCGAAGACGATGGCCTCCTTCAGCTCAAGCACCTGGCTCAACAGATGAGCCACTTCATTGAGCTCAATGCGATGCCCGCGAATCTTCACCTGGTGGTCGCGTCGGCCCAGATAGCTGATGGCCCCCGATGACCAGCGTCGTCCCAGATCGCCCGTTGCATACAAGCGTCCGTTGCCAAATGGGTTGGGCAGGAAGCGCTGCGCGGTCTCCCCAGGTTTGCCCCGATAGCCACGCGCTAGGTTCTGGCCGGCGAGCATGATTTCTCCCGGAACGCCTGGAGGGACGGGATTGAGATCGGGGTCGACGATATAAGCTTCGGTATTGTCGACTGGATAGCCAATTGGAATGGCGCCGGCGCCGTTTTTGTTGATCGCAAAGTACAGCGCATCGATGGTCGCTTCGGTGGGGCCATAGAGGTTGGCGACGTCTGCCTGCCAGACCTTTTTAATCTTGTGTGCCAGTTCGGGGTTGAGGACTTCGCCGCCACTGAGCACCAGCTTGACCGCCCGGCAGTCATTGGCGAACGGGTGGTCGATCAGGGTGCCGAGCAGGCTCGGTACGCCACCCAGCACGCTGACGTGATGACGGATCATCAGATCGAGCAGAGCGGTGCTGTCCTCCATGGTCCTGACATCCGCCAGTACGATGGCGCCACCGCTCAGCAGCGGCCAGAACAACGCCCAGATACTGGGGTCGAAGCTGAACGAATGGTTATGCAGCACGTTGTCCCGTGAAGTCAGCGGCCAGGTTCGTTGCCGCCACAGGATGTTGTTGACGACTTGCCTGTGCTCGACAATGACCCCCTTTGGAGCGCCGGTGCTGCCGGAGGTATAGATCAGGTAGGCAGCATCGCGGTGGCTGAGCCCCTTGGGCGCCGCCCAGCGAATGCCTGGATCAAGCGCCTCCATTCGTATCCTGGCGACCTCTGGCCACCCCTCCACGGATTGCTGGTCAGAGGTAATGACCAGCTCGCAGCCACTGTTTTCAATCAGGAAGTGGATGCGGTCGGTGGGCAGGCGGGGATCGATGGGCAGGAACGCATGACCTGCTCGCAGTACCCCCAGCAGCGCGGCAATGAACTCGGCCGACCTCGGCAGTGCCACGGCGATGATGCTCCCGGGTTTTGGCACATGCTGGCTGATATTCGCCGCCACCAGTGCGGCCCTTGCCCATAGCTCGCCGTAGCTGAGTTGCTGGCTGTGGTCGATAACCGCAATGCCCTGCGGGGATTTTTCCGTGCTGGCACCGACCAGTTCGCTCAGCGTCAGCTGTGGCAATGTCGTACGCGGGCCATGGGCCTGAGCTAGAACGGTTTGCTGCATTTGCTGGCCCATCAGCGCAACGGTTGCGATTGGCTGCTTGCCGGGCGCTGACAATACGCTGATGAGCGCCTGGGCCAGAACCCCAACCTGGCTCGAATTCAGCACGGCGCAATCATAATCCAGCGTCAGGCCAAGGGTGCCTTCGTTCATCCAGTAGGAGATGAACAGGTCAAGGTCGCTGCAGGGCTGCTTCGTTGACAGGCGCGTCAGGTTACCCGCGCGGGTGGAGCGCTGTTGAACATCGTCCGCGATGAGGTGCAGGCCGGTCTGGAAGTAGGGCGTGCGACTCAGGTCCCGCTTCGGCGGGCAAACTTCCAGCAACGTGGAGAAGGAGGGATGGTCGTTGCCGTTGAGCTGTTCTTCCACCTGACGTCGCAGTTGTTCCAGGGTGCTGTCATCCGGTGTATCGACGCGGACCGGCAGGTAGGTTTGCAGCGGGCCGATCAGGTTGGCATGCGCCTTGTCGCGCACCTTGATTGCGCAAAGCGCCGATTGCGATCCCTGCCAGCGCATCAGTACCGCCAGCCAACTGGCGACGATATCGGCTTCTGCTACTGATCGGTCGCCCCATGCGGTAAGGACTTCATGTACCTGACGATCTGAACCCTTGATGTCGGGGCGGGGATTTTCTGTCGGAATTTCTGTGGCGGCAGGCGCCTGAAGGCTTATTCCCCATTGCTGCCATTGCTCGGTGGTCTGCGCATCCCGTGCAAGCGTCTGTTCGCGTTGGATCACCTCGGCCAGCGCACCGACTGCAGGGTGCTGATGATCGGGTTCGGCCTGGAAGAGGGTCTGGGCAATGCGTTGCAAGGCATGTTCGTCCACTACGATAGGATGGCCGACCAGTTGCAATTCATGGTGTTGCGCGGTGGTTCGAGTGATGAACGCACGCAGCAACGGCCCCTTGTCGAGTTCGAAGGCGGCTCCCAGGTGCCCGGCCATGTCGGCATCAGACTGCGGGTGATCGAAGAACTCCAATTTCACCAGGCCCGTAGGCATCAGAAGCCTGACGGGGCGTCCCAGCACTTCGACGAACAGGCTGCGCAGGGACTCGCTGTGTGAGACCCATGAGCTCAGGTTCTGTTGCACGATAGCAAGGTCCACCGTGCCGGTGAACTCATAACGCACCGTTACCGGCAACGTTGCCATGCCCGCCAATTGGGCCAGTAACCAGAGGCGCTTTTGTTCGCTGGACAACGGATAGGCACCGAGTGCATCGCGGGCTGCGGGCAGCGAGCGCAGTGCTGCCTCGAAAGAATCGATGTTGGGGCTTTGCATGTTTTATCTTTCCTGAACGGCGGCTGTGCTGTCGGGGTTGTGTTGAAGGTTGATGGCGGTGAACTCCCAATCGCCTTCCATGCTGTGTGCAGCCAGTCCTCTTTCGAATGTCATGGAATTCAGCGTCGCCGCCACACGGGCGATCGTCGGAGAAAAATAGATATCTGCGATAGGTACGCGCCGTCCGAACGTGGTTTCGATGCGTTCGACCATGCGCGCAACCAGAATGGAGTGGCCGCCTAACTGGAAAAAATCATCCGTAACGCCGATATCCTCGAGGTTGAGCAGCTCGCACCAGATCTGCTGAACCTGGGTCTCGGTGTCACTCCCGGGGGCGACCCGCTGGCTGGGCGTTTGCAGCCTGACGGCCTGGGGCAGGAGGCGTTTCCTGTCCCGCTTACCGTTGTAGGTGAGGGGAATGCCATCGATCCTGTAATACTCCGTCGGTAGCCACGCCTCAGGCAGCGTTTGGCGCAGTGTCTCTAGCCAGTGCACGATATCGATGCGGCTATCATCGACCGTTGCGTCAAGCTGGACGAAGGCCTGTATGCCCCGGCTTGGGTCGTGGCCATGGAGTTGGGCGACGGCATCCCGTACCCCGGGCAGTTTTCGCAACGCTGCCTCGATTTCTCCCAACTCGATACGATGGCCGCGTAGCTTGATCTGGTCGTCACGTCGACCGATATAGACCAGTGAACCGTCCTGCTGCATGCGCATCCTGTCACCGGTCAGATAGGCGCGCCTACCTGCAGCAACCGGGTCCGGTACGAACTGCTTCGCCGTTTCAACTGGGTTGCGAAAGTAGCCCTGGCTGACGCTGGGACCGCAGATCAGCAATTCGCCGATTACCCCTCTGGGCACGCTGCGCAGGTTCCGATCCACCAGGGCCACTTGCGTACCGGGAATGGGATGGCCCAGTTGCACCGGGGCGCCAGGTTGCAGGCGACAGGCCGTGGACCAGATCGTCGTTTCGGTCGGGCCGTAGAGGTTCCACAGGGTCATGCCGGGCAGGCACAAGCTGTCCGCCAGATCCTGTGGCAGCGCTTCGCCACCGCACAGCAGGGTCAGGCTTTCCCGTGGCTGCCAGCCTGTCGACAGTAGCAGCCTCCAGGTCACTGGCGTGGCCTGGACAAGGGTGATCTGGGGGTCGGCGAGATAGCCCGAGAGCTTTTCCGCGTCCCGTTGAGCCTGTGGGGCGGCTATTTGCACGCTGGCGCCCTGCACCAGGGGAAGCAGCAGTTCCAGCAGCGAAATGTCGAAGGAGAAGGTCGTC
Organism: Pseudomonas sp. GL_091; assembly: GCF_057837725.1. Taxonomy (NCBI): domain Bacteria; kingdom Pseudomonadati; phylum Pseudomonadota; class Gammaproteobacteria; order Pseudomonadales; family Pseudomonadaceae; genus Pseudomonas; species Pseudomonas sp. GL_091. The sequence continues at coordinate 3,362,716 of NZ_CM174451.1, forward strand.
AGCGCGAGCATCCGGTCGCTTGGCTTCACCTGCAGCAGCTGGCCGAATGCGCTCAGGGTAGCGACCAGGTTGGCCTGGCTGACGTGCACGCCTTTCGGTTTGCCGGTCGATCCGGAGGTGAACATCATGTAACCGGACTGGAGGCGGGCGTCCGTCGCGTGCTGCTCATGTTGCGTTACGGCATCGGCCCATAACGCGTCCATGGCCAGCGTCACAGGTTGCCCGAAGCGTTCCGGCGCGCTGTCGTCGGTAATCAGCATGGCCCCGTCGAGTTCCGCCAGGATGCCTTGCAGACGCGGTTCGGGCAGGTCCTTGGACAACGGAACGTAGATGCCCCCGACTTGCCAGATGGCCAGCATGGTGACCACCCAGGGGATGCCGCGCTCGCCGATGACCGCGATCAGGGTACTGGGTTTCGCGCCCTGGGTGTGCAAGGTGGCCGCCGCCTGCATGATCTGCTGGCGCAACTGCGCATAGGTCAGTTCGCCTTGCTCGTCACGCAGCGCGGTCGCACTGGGGTGGCTGTCTGCCAAGGCGAACAGGCGGGCTGGCACGCTTGGGAAAGTCGGCGTGATTGCGGGTGTCTGCTCTTCGGAGTCCGCCGCCCCCAGCTGTACAGCGCTCAGCGGGGCCTGCGGCGCCGTGACGAACTCGTGCAGCACTCTGGTGAGCATACCGACCATGTTTTCGGCAGCCGCGGCGTCGATACGGTCCGTGGCATATTCCAGAAAGCCTTTGACGTTGAGGTCGTGGTCCTCGAACAGGAACAGCGACAGATCGAGGCGTGCGGCCCCAGTGTCGACATCCGAGACCGTCAATTGCAGGTCGCCGGTATCCAGCGTGCGTTGAACGTCCTGCTCATAGCCAAACAGCACCTGGAACAACGGAGTCATACCGGCTTGCCGTGTATGCTCAACGCTTTGCAAAACTTGCAAGAAAGGGGTTTCCCCATGCTCGATCAGATGGGTAAGGGTCAGCTGAACCTGTTGAAGAAAGTCCGTAACGCTCTGGTCCTGAGCATATTGGCTGCGAAACACGCAGATATTGGACAGGTAGCCGATCACTTGTGCCAACTCCGGGCGCAGGCGATTTGAGGTTGGCAGCCCGATCAGAATGTCGTCCTGCTCGGCCAGGTGGTGCAGGACGACGCAGTAGGCGGCCAGGAACACCGCCGCGCAGGAGATGCCCTGGGGTCTGAACGTCTGGCGCAGTACCTGCCATTGGTGGTGGCTGAACTCGACGGGAATTCGCGCGCCGACAAATGTCTGTTGTTCGCTTCGGCCGGGCCTTGTCGAAATGTCCAGGATCGTCGGGGCATCGGCCAGCTGCTTGCGCCAGTACTCGAGTCCAGCATGTTCGTGCTGTCTTGACCAGGCCGCATAGTCTACGAATTGCAGGGCCTCTTCATTCGGGTTTGTGGGCGCCCGTCCATGGCCTTGGTCTTGATAGGCGATGACTATTTTTTGCAGCAGAAGTTGCAGCGAGATGCCATCGCAGACGATATGGTGGGTGCAGATGACCAGCTCATGTTGCTGGTCGCCGGTTTTTATCAGCAGCAGGCGGTACAGCGGCGCGCTGCTCAGCGACCAGCCACGCTGGACTTCCATGTTGATCAGGCGTTGCAGCGCAGGTACATCGTCAATGCATTCCACGCAGCGAATGGGCAGTGTGGCGGAGGGTGAAATGACTTGGCTCAACTTCCCGTTATTATAGGCAAAGGAGGTTCTCAAAACTTCCTGGGAGGCCACGACCTGGTTGACCGCGCGCTGCAACCGCAGTGTGTTCAGATTCCCGACAATAGATACTTTCATCGCCATGGTATAAGCCAGCTGGGAGTTCTGGTTCAGTTCGTTCAGAAACCAGATCTGTTCCTGGCCGTATGACGCGGGGAAAGCTGCAGTCCGGCATGTATCAACGCTCATGCGGTACTCCTGATTAAAGATGAGAGATCTTTCGGTCAAGTCGTGGGATTGGCGCGGCGGCAGGCTTTGCCAGTGCCGAACTTTGCAACTTGTGAATGAATTTTGCCTGTTGTTCTATGGTTGGCCTGATCCAGAGGTCATGTAGTGAAATATGAATATTGAATTCTTTTCTCAATAGACCGGTTAAATGCGTAAGGGAAAGCGAGTGGCCTCCAACTTCCAGGAAGTTCTCGTGGAGTTGGACATGATGGCCGATGATTGTTTGCCAGCAGTTGGCAACCCGTTGTTCGAGGTCGCTCGCTTCTCGCATCTTGCGCTTTTGCGCTTTTGCGCAGTCTGGGGCACATGTTTCAAGAGCAGGGTTCTATCGATCTTTCCATGTTTGTTTCTTGGCAGTGCTTCAAGAAAAATAAATTTGTCCGGTACTGCGTAATAGGGGAGTACGCCAAGTAAGTGTTGTTTTATGCCATTGCGTTGCACAGATTCATCTTCGCTCGGCTCTTTCAGGGAGACGAAAGCCACGTTGTTGCGCTGCTGTCCTTTCGCGACAACGACCACTGCGGATTCACGAATGGCTTCAATGGCATGGAGTGCGGCCTGAACGGGCCCCAGCTCGACCCGAAAACCGCGGACTTTGACTTGATCATCCTGTCGACCGATAAAGTCCAGGCGGCCATCGGGTAACCAGCGGACACTGTCTCCCGTGCGGTAGCAACGCAAGCCATCGGGTGCTGGCAAAAAGGAGGCGGCGCTACGCACGGGGTCGCTGACATAGCCTTGCGCCACGCCGTGTCCATGGATGATCAGTTCGCCAGGCACACCGATACCGACGCTTTGCATGTTTTCATCCACGACATCGGCCCAGGTGCCAGGCAGTGGAAAACCGATGGTGATCTCCTGTTGAGCGGGTTCGATCACCAGGGCGGTGGAATAGGTTGTCGTTTCCGTCGGGCCGTAGAGGTTGACGATGCGTGTGGCGGGCAGCTTTTCCTGAAGCCTTAGGTAAAGATCCCGGCTCAGCGGTTCTCCCGCGAGGTTGAGCATGCGCAGGGAGGGACCCAACACATCATGTTGCAACAAGGCGTCGGCTACCGACGGCACCGTATTGATCAGTGTGGTGCCGGTCAGCAGGGCCGGATTGTCGATCAGCGACATGACCGAGGAGACGGGCCGGACGCAGCCACCGACCACAAGAGGGGCAAACATCTCGAAAATCGAAAGATCGAACGTCGTCGGGGTTGCCGCCAGTGTTTGCGCCAGGTACTCGGGGCCACAATCCTGAGCCGCCCAACGCAGCAGGTTGGCGGCATTGGCATGGGTGATCGCCACACCTTTTGGTTCCCCGGTGGAGCCGCTGGTGAACAGGATGTAGGCCTTGGCTTGAAGCCTGGAGTGGTCCTGCAGCGGGGCGTCGGGCATCGACAGCAGGTCGCTCAAGGACCAGCAGGGCGCCAGGTGGGCGAAACGGGTCACGCCCTCCTGGTCCGTGAGGATCGCCCGGCAGCGGGCCTTGGCCAGAATCGAACGGTTGAGTTCGACAGGGTTCGCTTCACTAATGGGCACATAACTGCCTCCGCAGGCCATGACCGCCAGCAGGGCCGGGACGAGATGGATATCGCGAGGCAAGAGTATCGCCAGGGTTTGTTCAGGCTCGAATCCGCGCAGGCGCATGGCTGCCGAGAGCCTGGCAACTCGACTGGCCAATTCGCCATAGCTGATGGTGGCCTGGGGCGTAAGCAGCGCGGGTTTGTCCGGCGCGATGGCGACTTGCCGGAGAAAGGCGGCAACCAACGTCTCTGACGCGGGCCCCGGCCTCGCTTGGCCCTGGGCTTTTGGCGGGTGCAACAGGCACGCAGGCACGGCTGACAGCCTGGCGTGTGGATCACGCACCATTTTCCTCAGGATCACGGCGAACTGACCGGCTATCGCATCTGCCAGCCAACCGGGATGCTGCGCAGGATCGACCTCGACCCGGCCATGCAACTGGCCGTCATGGCGCGTCAGCAGCAGCGCAGTGGCAAAGGGGCCGATGCTGGGTGGTGCCTGTACCGCGGTCAGCGCCATCTCGCCCAATTGCACCGTGCCCAGTCCCAGCAGGGCTGCCGCCAATCCTCTTGGCATGCCTGGCATATCCTGCTGGAAAATCACCGCACTAGACGGGACGGTCGGTGCCCATCCCTGTGGTGCCATGAACTCTGCCAATTCGGGATAACCGGCACCGACGCTGGCTTTTGACGTCTCATCCAGGCGCTGAGCGGTGCGTTTGACGAACTCGCCCACGCTGCTTTCGCTGACATCGAAAGGCACGGCAAGCGTATTGGCGAAGTAACCCACCGCGTCCTTGTTGCCCCGATTGCGGCCATGGAACGTCACCGCGAGCGACAGACGGCGACTTTGGCCGATTCTGGACAGCGCCAGTACCTGTGCGGCGAGCAGAACGGCGTAGGGGGTCACCGCGCATGCTGTGGCCAGTCGCGCCAAGATGGCGGTACTTTCCTGGTCGATAACAAAGGAGGACAGCACCATGCGGCGGTTCGTGCGCTGCTCCTGGGAGGCCATGGGCAAGGAAAACGGCATGTCCTGCGACATTTGGTGCCGCCAGAACTCACGGTCGATCACCGGGGCAATCGGCCTTGGCATCAGGGTGACGCTGGAGCGGTCTTTACAGTCTTTGGCAAAATCACGAATCAGCAGGCCGACAGACCACAGGTCGGCGATGGTGTGATGGATTCGGAAGACCAGGTAGCGTTGTCCGTCGCTGCGCTCCACGACTTCGGCGCGGAACAGTTGCTCAGACTCAACCCCGATGTGCTCGCGGCTCGGCGCCAGCAGTGCATTGGTTGATGCCTCATTACAGGTGCGCACCAGGCAGTAGCGTCGCTGTTGCGGTTGGACCTGTTCAATCCAGTAAGTGCCACCGCGCATGACAAAGCGCTGCCGCAAAGAGGCATGCCGCTCGGCCACTCTTTCGATACGCGATACCAACTGCGAAGTGGAAAGATCGGTGACCACGTGAAAAGCGACTTCAAGTAACAGGCCAGGCAGGCTGGGGTCGATAGCCTGCTGTAAGCAGAGAACTTTTTGGCGTAATGAAGCTTGCACCGTATACCATCTCCTTGGTCGTGGGATAAGCGTTTTTACTTGTCGTGCTGATACGGCGAAGCAGCGGAGCTTTATGTCTAATGCTGCTTGTAAAGTGTCCTTGATTACAAGATGCAGTTGAATTTTTAACTTTGAGTTTTAGGCGCTGTTCGGTTGTTGAAGTTGGATTTATGATTGGCCATTTAGATTGCAAATCAAATGATAAAAAAGTAACAAAATATTGCGAGGCCCAAAAATTGGAATAGGAAGCCAACTTTTAGGAATGAGCTGTAGGATTGTTCTGAAGAACTCCAGCATCCAAAAAACAAGTTCTGGAAATGCGGGGGCTCCAGACAGATATTTTGCAAAAGAGTGGGTTTTTTTAGAGTTTCTTTAGGGCGCTCCAGACTATTTAGGATTAGCTCAAATGGGAGGTTCATTTTTGAGTCAGGACACTAGTCAGGGGCGGATGTTGTTTGCTTGGTGGCTGCTTATTTTATTTTATTTTTATTTTATTTGTATGGGATGGGTTTCGCTACTAAGGTCCGTAATGGATAACTATTGATATATGGATGCTCAATAATGTCTAGCGTGTTTTCTGGCGGAAAAGGGAATGGAAATCCAGGCTTTGTGCATACGTTCAGCCGTATTGCGCCGACTTATGAAGAGAAGTACGGTACCAAACTGAGCCAGGCACATGACGAATGTCTGCGAATGTTGAGCCGATGGATGTGCAGCTCGAGCCCGGAGGGTGTTCTGGACATCGGTTGTGGTACCGGCGCACTGATCGAACGCATGTTCGCTCAGTGGCCCGATGCGCGCTTCGAGGGCATCGACCCGGCTCAAGGCATGGTGGACGAGGGCGCCAAACGACGTCCCTTCGCCTCGTTCGTCAATGGCGTTGCCGAAGCCTTGCCATTCCCCTCGCAAAGCATGGATCTGGTGGTTTGCTCGATGTCGTTCGGCCATTGGGCCGACAAGTCTGCCGGCCTGAATGAGGTCCGTCGCGTGCTCAAGCCTCAGGGCCTTTTCTGCCTGGTGGAGAACCAGCCCGCGGGTTGGGGATTGACCTCGTTAATCAACTGGCTGCTGGGTTCACTGGCAGATTATCGATCAGAGCATGAGGTGATCCAGCTCGCGCAAACGGCCGGGCTGCAGAGCATGGAAACGAGAGTCACCGACCTGCACGTCATTGTCGCCACTTTCCGCCCCTGCTGTGGAGAGGTGGGTGATCATGGTCGTTAAAAACGAACAGGTCCTTGTCGTGGGGGCGGGCCCCGTCGGGTTGGCTGTGGCAGCAGCCCTGGCCGAGTTGGGAATAGCGGTTGATCTCATCGATAAAAGACCGGTTGCCTCCCCCCATTCCCGGGCCTTTGGCTTGGAGCCCGTCACCCTGGAGCTGCTCAATGCTTGGGGCGTGGCAGATGAGATGATACGCCGGGGGATCGTCTGGGCAAGCGCGCCGCTGGGTGACAAGGCGGGCAGGACGCTCTCGTTTTCCAAACTCTCTTGTGAGTATCCCCACATGGTGATTATCCCGCAGTCTCAGACCGAGTCGGTGTTGACCGATTGGGTCAATCGCTTGGGGGTGAATCTGAGGCGTGGGTATGCGCTAAAGGCTCTGGTTACCGGCAATGCACAGGTTGAGGTAACCCTGGAACACAATGAGTCCGGTAGTGTGCAGCACAGCTGCTACGACTGGGTGCTGGGGGCTGACGGGGTCAACAGCTCTGTCCGTCAGCTTCTCGATATTTCGTTTGTCGGACAGGACTACAAGCATTCGTTGGTGGTTGCGGACGTTGTCTTGAGAAATCCTCCTTCACCCGCGGTCCATGCAAGGTCGGTCTCCAGGGGGCTGGTCGCCCTGTTTCCATTACCCGATGGCAGTTATCGCGTCAGTATCGAAGACAACGAGCGCATGGATACTCCGGTCAAACAGCCGGTCACCCACGAGGAAATTGCCTGTGGGATGAGGGACATCCTGGGAAGCGATTTCGGATTGGCGCATGTGCTGTGGAGCGCTCGTTACCGCAGCCAGCAGCGCCTGGCTGCTCATTACCGTCAGGGGAGGGTATTTCTGCTGGGAGATGCCGCCCACACCCATGTCCCCGCGGGAGGACAAGGTCTGCAGATGGGGATCGGTGACGCGGCGAACCTGGCCTGGAAGCTGGCGGGTGTGATCCAGGGCACATTGCCGATGTATATCCTGGACAGTTACGAGGCCGAGCGTAAGCCTATCGCGGCGGCGGCATTGCGCAACACGGATCTGCTTTTCCGCTTCAATACGGCTTCCGGCCCGGTAGGCCGTCTGATTCACTGGATCGGGTTGCAGGCGACGCGGACCCCGTATGTGGCGCAGAAGGTGGTCAGTTCACTGGCAGGAGAGGGCGTGCGCTATGGCAGTGTGCGGCACCGAGGCGATCATCGCTTGGTGGGCCGACGCCTACCCCTGCTGAGCCTGCTTCCTGAGGGCGAGCGATTACCACGACAGAGCTTGACCCAGTTACTGCGAGGGGGGCGGTTTGTCCTGGTGCATCATCGTGCCGATGGGCTGGCCGCCGATCTTCGACGTGATTTTCCGGGATTGCAAACGGCGTCTATCAGCGAGGATTCACGCAATAACAGGCTGTCCGCTGGCGAGGGAGTCATCGTCAGGCCGGATGGTGTGGTGATCTGGGTCGGTAAAAAATCGACCTTGGCCAAGGAACGTTTGGGTGGTTGGCTGCTGGACGATTCTGGTTACGCGCGTCAGAAGCTGATCTGGAACAGCTGACAATCCGCTAAAACGCTGGAAAAACTGATCGTACGTGAAAGCGGCCTTGCTCTCGAATCGATTGATTTTTTTGAAGAGAGCCTTTCTTGTGTGTCCACATTCCATTGTGGACGCTCATGACTTTGCACAATCGCATCCGTCAAGTGCCGTTTGTTTGCACAGAACATACACCCACGAGCCATGGGCCTTGCCCAGTCCCACCAGGGTAACTGAAGTCGTAATGGCAAAATGATTCATCGTTGTGATATTCGCCCCGGGTACCGGAGCACCGGTGTGCGGCGGCTTGAGTACGGTGCAGGCGCTGGAGATTCTCGGCGGTCTGCGCGGGATCAACCTGGTGGGCATGGGCGTGGTGGAAGTGGCTCCGGCCTATGACAGCGCGGAGATCACGTCACTGGCGGCGGCGACGCTGGCGATGGAAATGCTGTGTCTGTATGCGGCCAAACATAAGGTCAATAAGTAAAACACCCTACCCTGTGGGAGCGAGCTTGCTCGCGATGAGGCCCTGCCAGCCAACAGAGATGTTGAATGCAAGACCGCCATCGCGAGCAAGCTCGCTCCCACAGTTTTGATGGGTATCAGGCCACCGGAACGATTGGCAAGTCGAGGATCTGACCACCGCTGAACCGTGCGGACGAACCGGAAATGGATTCGTGCGGCACGCCTTTGGCCACATCACTGACGCCATCGAGTCGTGCCAGTTGCTCGGTGCTCAACTGCACATTCAGCGCGCCTAACGTGGCGTCCAGTTGCTCCCGGGTCCGGGAACCGAGGATCGGAATCAGCGCCGTGGTCGAGCGCCTGGCCTTTTCCCGCAACCAGGCAATGGCCACGTGGGTCGGGCTGGCGTCCAGTTCTGCGGCGACATCGATCAAGGTGTCGAGCAGGGCGGTTTCCCGGGCGCTTTTTTCGGCGTGGATCAACACGCCGAGTTTGTTCGCGCGATTGTCGCCCTCACTGTTGCGATATTTGCCAGTCAGGAAGCCGCCACCCAGTGGCGACCACAAAGTCGCGGCCAGGCCCAGGGCCTCGGCCATCGGCAGTTGTTCACGCTCAGCAGTACGTTCGGCGAGGCTGTACTCGACCTGGATCGCGGCAATCGGTGCAAAACCACGTACCTCGGCCAGCAGGTCGGCACGGGCGATGCGCCACGCAGGGAAGTTCGACAGCCCGGCGTAATGAATCTTGCCGGCACTGACCAGATCGTCGAAGCCGCGCAGGATCTCTTCCATGGGCGTGACGCCGTCACTCATGTGCGCCCAGAACAGGTCGATATGCTCGGTCTTCAGCCGTTTGAGGCTTTCTTCGACGGCGCGCACCATGTTCTTGCGGCTGTTGCCAGTGTGGGAAATGCCGGCTGCCGGTGTAGTGCCGAGGGTGTATTTGGTGGCGATGACCAGGCGATCCCGTTCTGCGGCAATGAATTCGCTGAGCATGGCCTCGGACTGTCCGCCCTGATAACCATTGGCGGTATCGATGAAGTTGCCGCCGGCTTCCAGGTAGCCATCAAAAATGCGCCTGGCTTCGTCACGCTCGGCGCCATGGCCCCAACCGGTACCGAAATTACCGGCGCCCAGCGCCAGTTCGGAAACCCGCAAGCCGGTTTTACGACCGAAAACTTTGTAATGCATGGGATGACTCCAGAGGGATGGCGACAGGGCTTAATAGATTATTAACAACATTTAATAAATATGATGCTAGTAATCTAATGCGTCAAGGCGCTTTTCCTTCCTGCATAAAACTGCCGATCACTGGTCACGTTATTCATGCGCAATGGCATACTGCCGCCCATGACTATCGATTCCCCCTTAAGCGCCTGGCAGCATGCCATCGAACAAAAGGGCTTCGTCCAGGACGAGGCCCAGGAACATGCCGTGTGGGCCCTGCAAAAATGCCACGAAGCGCTGCACGAAGGCCGATCCCCGATTTCCGGCGTGTACCTGTGGGGGCCGGTGGGGCGGGGCAAGACCTGGCTGATGGACCAGTTCTACCAAAGCCTGCGGGTACCGGCGCGGCGCCAGCACTTTCACCACTTCATGGGCTGGGTGCACCAGCGCTCGTTTCAACTGACCGGCACTGCCGATCCGCTCAAGGCGTTGGCCCGTGAATTGGCCGAAGAAGTGCGCGTGCTGTGTTTCGACGAGTTGTTCGTCAACGACATCGGCGACGCGATCATTCTCGGGCGCCTGTTCCAGGTGATGTTCGAACAGGGCGTGGTGGTGGTCTGCACGTCCAATCTGCCGCCGGACCAGTTGTACGCCGACGGATTCAATCGCGACCGCTTCATGCCCGCCATCGCGGCGATCAAGCAGCACATGCAGGTGATTGCAGTGGATGGCGGGGAAGATCATCGCCTGCATCCGGGGGCCGGCTCGCAACGCTACTGGGTGGCCGAGCCCGGCAGGCCCGGCGCGCTGGATGAAGTGTTCCAGGTATTAAGCGTCGGCCAGTCAGTATCGAGCGAGCCGATCCAGGTCGGCTACCGTTCCCTTGAGGTGGTCAAGGCCGGCCCGACTGTGCTCTGGACCCGTTACGCCGCGCTGTGCGAGCAACCCTTCGCGGCCATGGATTTCATCGCCCTGTGTGATACCTACGGCGCTATTCTGTTGAGTGACGTGCCCAACCTCAGCGCACAGAAACGCGCCGGGCGCATTGCCCGCGGCACCGAGGACGGTGTCGAACGGGTGGAAGCGGGGGATCGCGAGTTGCCGCAGTTGTCGGTGCATGACGACGGTGTGCGACGGTTCATTGCCCTGGTCGACGAGTGCTACGACCGCAAAGTGCCGCTGTACCTTGAGGCGCAGGTGCCGATGGCATCGCTTTACACCGAGGGTTATCTGGAATTCCCGTTCCGCCGCACCCTCAGTCGATTGCAGGAAATGCAACTGCAGCGTTTTGCCGAAGTTTGATCGGGATTTGATCGGGAGCAGCGAACATGAATCAGCCCCTGTCACACCATTTGCTGACCATGGCCTATCAGAACGCTTGGGCCAATCACCGACTGGCCAAGGCCTGGCATCAGTTGAGTCCGCAGGAACTGAGCGCGCCCCGGGTCAGCTTCTTCCCGACTATCCGCGCCACGCTCAACCACATCCTCACCTGTGACTGGTTTTATGTGGACGCCCTGGAGCGCGAACTGCGCGGCGACGATCCGCATCCCAATTACCGGGTGTTTTTCAAGGAGGACGAGCCCTGCCTCATGGCGACGGACCTGGTTGGCGAACAGACCCACGTCGACCGCCGGCTGATCGCCTACTGCGAGCAGATGCGCGATGCCGACCTCGGCAAAATCGTGACCATCGCCCGCGACACCCCGCAACACGACAGTCGCTTGCGCTTGCTGTCCCATTTGTTTGAACACCAGATCCATCACCGCGGCCAGGTTCACGCCATGCTCAGCGGCACCTCGATCAAGCCACCGCAACTCGACGAGTTTTTCTGCGTCGGTGAGTCGCATTTGCGGGCTAAGGATTTTGCCGAGCTGGGATGGACGGAGGCATTGATCTGGGGCGCTTGAGCGCCAAAGATTTGCGCGGTTGCGATTGTCGGTAACACGGTGCTCGCGCTATGGTCAGCGGGCACTTCAGCGTGAAGTACATGCTGGGGGCTACTTCATGTGTGATCGAGGATGGAAATGGACTCCGCAGAAATTCTTGTGCTTCAGGCCAGCTACACCAATCCGGTGCATGCCGAGGCTATTTGTCTGGTGTTGAACCACTACGCCGAGGACCCGATGGGGGGCGGCCAGCCGTTGTCAGCCAATGTACTGGCGCAACTCCCGGCAGAGCTCGCCCGGCGTCCCCACGCTTTCAGTGTGTTGGCTTTTGTTGGCGGTGAACCGGCCGGGTTGGTCAATTGCTTTGAGGGATTCTCGACCTTCGCCTGCCGGCCGCTGGTCAATGTGCATGATGTGGTGGTGGTGAAAAAATTTCGCGGCCTGGGCTTGAGCCAGAAGATGCTGCAAAAGGTCGAGGACATCGCCCGTCAGCGTGGCTGCTGCAAGCTCACCCTGGAAGTGCTGGAAGGCAATGCCGTGGCCCAGGGGTCCTATGAAAAAGCCGGTTTCGCCCCCGGCATGTTCGACCCGACCCATGGGCGGATGCTGTTCTGGACCAAGAGCCTCTGACTCAACAGGCAAAAAAAGGGCGTCCATCAAGACGCCCCTAGAGCCGCAGACAGGGGGCCATGGATCATTTCGGTCTGTAGGTTTCAGTCATTTGTGCGGTTTGATCGTCCGGAACCCGCAGCTCAGTGCTTTGGATGGGGTGGCCCAAGGCTTGTTGCTGGGCCAGTCGCAGGCTTTCGTAGTAATAGCGCATGCGTTCGGCTCCACCTTCGGCAAAAGCGCTGGTTGAGCCCAAAGCCATCAGGCCGGCGAGAATCAATGCGGTGCGTTTCATGGTTTGCCTCCCACTACAGATGTCGGATGCCTTTCGTCCATGAATCAATGAAGCAGTGTCGAAATGGCATTATCCGCCGAATCCGTTAATTGGGAATTAACTTCACCAACGGCCTTCATGGCTAGCGCGGGAAGCCTGCTCGGAGAAGTTCGCGAGCCGGCGCGGAAGCAGTACAGACTGCTCCCGCTTGAAAGGAGGGGGTCAGGCGAGTGGGGCGCGTTGCGTCACAGCCAGGGGCTGCGTCTGGCCGGTTTGCAGCAGCAGCCGCAAGTGCGCCAGTTCTTGTTTCAATTGATCGCGTTCGTCCTTCAACTGGCGCAATTCATCGCGACGGATTGTGACGTAAAGGGTTTGTGCTGGCAGTGCGGTATGTACTGTGCCCATTGCTCACCTCGCAAATGGCGTGTCTCAACTGTAGAACCGCCTCGAAATCGACGGCTGATCTACTATCGGCGCCAATTTTGATTTCTTTTGCCCCCGAAGGGAACTTTTTTATTTTTCATGGTCGTTGTGTCTTCGGTTTGATTCCCGACGTTATCCATCAGGATCGGGCACAATGCCCGGAAACTTCACGCCAACGCTCTGGACTAACCTCATGAGTCGCGTTGGGCTATAACCTTTGACACACATTTATTTGTAGTAGGGAGCATCAGCACATGCAACTCGGGATTATTGGACTGGGCCGCATGGGCGGCAATATTGCGCGGCGCCTGATGCTCAACGGGCACACCACCGTTGTTTATGACCGCAATACCGCCTTTGTCGAAGCCCTGGCCACAGAAGGCTCCACTGGCGTCACCGATCTGCCAGCGCTGGTCGCTGGCCTGGCCAGGCCGCGTGCGGTCTGGGTCATGCTGCCGGCAGGCGCACCGACCGAAGAAACCATCGACACCCTGAGCACCTTGCTCGAAGCCGGCGACACCATCATCGACGGCGGCAACACCTTCTATAAGGACGATATCCGCCGGGCGAAGACCCTGTCGGAAAAAGGCCTGCATTACATCGACGTCGGTACGTCCGGCGGCGTCTGGGGCCTGGATCGCGGTTACTGCATGATGATCGGCGGCGATGCCGAGACCGTTAAACGCCTCGACCCGCTGTTCGCAACCCTGGCCCCTGGCCTGGGCGACATCCCGCGTACCAAGGACCGCAAGTCCGACGACGAGCGCGCCGAACACGGCTACATTCACGCCGGTCCCGCTGGCGCCGGGCATTTCGTGAAGATGATCCACAACGGCATCGAATACGGAATGATGCAGGCCTTCGCTGAGGGCTTCGACATCCTCAAGACCAAAAACAGCGAGAGCCTGCCGCAAGACCAGCGTTTCGACCTGAACGTCGCCGACATCGCCGAAGTCTGGCGCCGAGGCAGCGTGGTGTCCTCGTGGTTGCTGGACCTGACTGCCGACGCCCTGGCCAGCGATCCGAAGCTTGACGGTTTCTCCGGGTCCGTGGCCGACAGCGGTGAAGGACAATGGACCATCGAAGCCGCCATGGAACAGGCGGTGCCGGTGCCGGTGCTGTCGAACTCGCTGTTCTCTCGCTACCGCTCGCGTGGGCAAGGGACCTTTGGCGACAAGGTTCTCTCGGCCCAGCGCTTCGGCTTCGGCGGCCATGTGGAGACCTCGAAAAAATGACCCACGCGATCCGCAGAAAATCCAAGGCTGAACCCGCGCCGCCGACCACGCTGTTCCTGTTCGGCGCACACGGCGATCTGGTCAAGCGCCTGCTGATGCCGGCGCTGTACAACCTCAGCCGTGACGGTTTACTCGGGAATGGACTGCGGATCATCGGCGTTGACCACAACGCCATCAGCGATGAAGGCTTCGCGAAAAAACTCGAAGACTTCATCCGCAACGAGGTGGCCACCAGGACCGGCAAGGGCGATCAAGCCCTTGACCCGGCGCTGTGGGCCAAGCTCGCCAAAGGCATCAGCTACGTCCAGGGCGATTTCCTGGACGACAGCACTTATCAAGCGCTGGCGGCGAAAATCGCCGACAGCGGTACTGGCAATGCGGTGTTCTATCTGGCCACCGCGCCGCGTTTCTTCAGTGAAGTGGTGCGCCGCCTCGGTTCGGCCGGCTTGCTGGAAGAATCCCCCGAGGCATTCAGAAGGGTGGTGATCGAAAAACCCTTCGGCTCCGACCTGCATACGGCCGAAGCCTTGAACGCTTGCCTGCTCAAGGTGATGACGGAAAAGCAGATCTACCGGATCGACCATTACCTGGGCAAGGAGACCGTGCAGAACATCCTGGTCAGCCGATTCTCCAACAGCCTGTTCGAAGCGTTCTGGAACAATCACTACATCGACCACGTGCAGATCACCGCCGCCGAAACCGTCGGCGTGGAAACCCGTGGCAGTTTCTATGAGCACACCGGCGCGCTGCGGGACATGGTGCCCAATCACCTGTTCCAGTTGCTGGCGATGGTGGCAATGGAACCACCGGCTGCGTTTGGCGCCGATGCGGTGCGCGGCGAGAAAGCCAAGGTCGTTGGTGCGATCAGGCCCTGGACGGTCGAGGAGGCCCGCGCCAACTCGGTACGCGGCCAATACGCCGCGGGTGAGATCGATGGCAAGGCACTGCCGGGCTATCGCCAGGAAAACAACGTCGCACCTGAGAGCAATACCGAAACCTATGTGGCCCTCAAGGTCATGATCGATAACTGGCGTTGGGTCGGCGTGCCGTTCTACCTGCGTACCGGCAAGCGCATGAGCGTGCGTGACACCGAGATCGTGATTTGCTTCAAGCCGGCGCCCTATGCGCAGTTCCGCGATACCGAGGTCGATGAGCTGCAGCCGACCTATTTGCGCATTCAGATCCAGCCGAACGAAGGCATGTGGTTCGACCTGTTGGCCAAGCGTCCCGGCCAAGCCCTGAAAATGGACAATATCGAGCTGGGGTTTGCCTACAAGGACTTCTTCGAGATGCAGCCGTCCACTGGCTACGAGACCCTGATCTACGATTGCCTGACGGGCGATCAGACGTTGTTCCAGCGCGCCGACAACATCGAAAACGGCTGGCGCGCGGTGCAACCGTTCCTGGATGCCTGGCAGCAGGATTCCACCGTGCAGCGCTATGCCGCCGGGGAAAACGGCCCCAAGGCCGGCGAAGAATTGCTCACCCGTGACGGTCGCGTCTGGCACCGACTCGGATGAAGGAAACCTCGCAACGGCCCATCCGTTTTCTGCTCAGTGACATGGACGGCACCTTGCTGCTGCCCGATCACAGCCTGAGTCAGCGGACCATCGAGGCGGTCCGCTCGTTGCGCGAGGCAGGTGTATTGTTCAGCCTGGCCACTGGCCGACCACCCAAAGCCATGTTGCAAGTCATTGAAGCCTTGGGCGTCGACCTGCCGACGGCGGCGTTCAATGGCGGGACGATCGTCAATCCGGACGGCAGCTTGCTGGTCGCGCACTATTTGCCCGCGACTACCGCGTTAACCACATTGACGCTGCTTTGCGACCTGCCTGATGTCGAGGTATGGGTGTTCAGTGGCGGCGACTGGCTGGTCAAGGATGCGAACGGCCCGATGGTGCCTCGCGAACAGCACGGCCTGGGCTATCCGCCGGTGGTAGTCGACAGTTTCGAGCCGTATCTGGAACGTATCGACAAGATTGTCGCCGCGAGCAACAACACCCAATTGTTGATCGAACTTGAGGCGCGACTGTTATTGCAGGTAGTAGGCCAGGCACAGGTATCGCGCTCGCAACCGGTGTACCTGGATGTGACCGCCATGCAAGCCAACAAGGGCGAGGCATTGGTGACGCTGGCCAGACATCTCGGCGTGCCGCTGGAACAGACGGCGGCGATCGGGGATGGCGGCAATGACCCGGCGATGTTTCAGGTTGCCGGGTTGTCGATCGCCATGGGGCAGGCGGAGGAGGCGGTGCGGCGTCAGGCCGATGTGGTTACCGGGGCCAATACCGAGGACGGTGCGGCGCAGGCGATCGAGCAATACATCCTCCCTCGATGACTACGCCCCTCCTGTGGGAGCCTTGTGGCGAGGGGGCTTGCCCCCTCGCCACAAGGCTCCCACATTTCGTTCCGGTGTCAGAGCCAGTAGCTCACCGCATACCACCCGAGCAAGCCCATCACCACGGTGTACGGCAATGCCATCCAGACCATCCGCCCGTAAGACAGGCGCACCAGCGGTGCAATCGCCGAGGTCAGCAGGAACAGAAACGCCGCCTGACCGTTGGGCGTCGCCACGCTGGGCAGGTTGGTGCCGGTATTGATCGCAATGGCCAGCGTTTCGAAATGCTCACGGGTCATCTCGCCCGCCATGAAGGCGCGCTTCACTTCGGTGATGTAAATGGTCGCCACGAACACATTGTCGCTGATGGCGGACAACAGGCCATTGGCAATGAACAGCATGCCCGGTTGCTGGCCTGCCGGCAGCGTCAGCACCCAGTGGATCAGCGGGGTGAACAGTTGCTGATCGTGAATCACCGCGACCACGGCGAAAAACACCACCAACAATGAGGTGAACGGCATTGCATCCTTGAACGCGTTGCCGAGACGGTGTTCGTCGGTGATGCCGGTAAAGGCGGTGATCAACACGATCACCATCAAGCCGATCAAACCCACTTCGGCGATGTGAAACGCCAGCCCGGCAATCAGAATCAATGCGGCAAAGCCTTGGACCAAAAGCGCTGCACGTTGGCGCGTGGTGCGCTCGGCATCGTCTTCGGCGGCGTAGTTGGCCAGCACCGCACGGACGTTATCCGGCAGCAGCGTGCCGTATCCGAACCAGCGCAGTTTTTCCAGCAGGAAACAGGTTACCAGCCCGGCAACCAGTACCGGCAGGGATACCGGCGCAATCCGGGTAAAGAACTCGGAGAAGTGCCAGCCCATTTCATGGCCGATCAGCAGGTTCTGCGGTTCGCCAACCAGCGTACAAACACCGCCCAGTGCGGTGCCCACGGCACCGTGCATCAGCAGGCTGCGCAGAAAGGCGCGGAACTGTTCGAGATCGCCGTGGTGGAGGGTGGGCAGATGTTTGTCGTCGCTGAACTCGCAGTCCTGACGTGGATCGTTGCCAGAGGCAACGCGGTGATACACCGAGTAAAAGCCTACAGCGGCACTGATGATCACGGCAGTCACGGTCAAGGCATCGAGGAACGCCGACAGAAAGGCCGACAAAAAGCAGAACATCAGGGCCAGCAGGGCCTTGGAGCGGACCCCGAGCAGCAGGCGCGAGAACAGGTACAGCAACAGGTCCTTCATGAAATAGATACCGGCCACCATGAACATCAGCAGCAGGATCACCGGGAAGTTGTGCAGCAACTCGTCGTACAGCGCCTGGGGCGTGGTCATCTTCAGCAGCAGGGCTTCAATCAACAGCAGGCCGCCGGGCATCAGCGGATAGCACTTGAGCGCCATGGCCAGGGTGAAGATGAACTCCAGCACCAACAGCCAGCCGGCAGCCACCGGGCCTGCGGTCCACAGCACCAGGGCATTGAGAATCAGAAAGCTGACGATGCAGGCCTTGTACCAACGGGGCGAGTGCCCGAGAAAGTTGTGCGCGAACGCCTGGGCCATTGAACCGGACATCGGCTGCTCCTTGTCTTGAGAAGCGCGCAACTTGCCGTAAGCGCGCCAGAAGATCAAGCGCAGGAAAAATGCCGGTGTTTATCCCTGGAAGCGAGCGATGACCGCCTTGTAGTTTCCTTGCAGCGAATAGCCTCCCACGACGATGTTGCCATCGGCTTGCGCGGCGACACAGGTGGCGGTATCCAGGCTGGGGCCGAGGCGGGTACGTGTATAGCCGCTGCCTTTGCCAAAACGGCGATCGGGAAGGCCGTTGGGCAGGTATCGCCCGAGAATGAAGTCTGCTTCGACGCCGCCAATGGTGGCGCCCGCCGTCAGCACAGCGCCATCGGGCTGCAACTGCGCGGCGGTCCACTGGCATCCGCTGTGTCCGATTTCCCGGCGCTGCGGGTGTCCTCCATTGCAATGATTGTCGGGTCGGCCGTTGCTGTGCATTTTAAATGCCAGGCAGTGCATTGGCTCGCGACTGCTGCCAAAACACAGGACGCCGCCTTCGTTCTGCTGGACCACCTGGCTGACCCGGACGCCATGCCCTTGCGCCTTGAAGGTCATGAATCCATCCACGGCAAAACGGTCGTCGAGGCGCCCGTCCGGGTAATAGCGTGCCAGCAAGCCTTCTTCAGGGAGGTTGATCGATCCACCGACCAGAATTCGGCCATCACGTTGTACCGTCAGGCTGCTGAGCCAGGTATTCATCAGCAGGTGCCTGACCACCACGAAGCCGCGGCCGTTGAACGAGCAGTCCAGCGAGCCTTCGACATCCAGCCGTATCAACATACCGGCGTGATCGGCCAGTTCGTAGTGATGGTTGGCCAGGATCAGGATCCGGCCGTCTTGCTGTACGTCGACATCGCAGGCTTCAGCGCCTGGCACACCGGGAGGGAGCCATTTATCGCGCATGCCCAGGGACAGACCGCCAGGCAATCGCACGACACGGCGGCCATTATTGCCAAAGCTTCGAACCAGGCGACCGTCTTGATCCAGCAATGCCAGGGCCGGGAGCGTGCGGTGCGCGTTTTCGTATTGCAGGCCGGCCAACAGGATATTGCCGTTGGGCAGGATCAGGACCTTGGCGCCCATGGCTTCGAACCCCGGCTCGAATTGCCCGATGACGCTTCCTTGTTTGCCGAACGCGAGGTCTGCGCAACCATCCTTCAGCAAGCGGGCCAGGCCAAAGCGGCTGCCATCGGCCATGGCGACTTTTGCGGCTACCAGCAAGCGACCTTGCGCATCGATCGCAACGCCATTGGCCAGGCTGAAAAGGCTGTCGGCGAAATAGACCTGGGTTTTGCCGCTGGCGGCAAACGTCGTATCGAGGGCCCCGGCGTTGTTCCGGGTGGCGGGGTAGGCAAAAGCGGACTGGGTAGACATTCGCCGCATCTCCTTGCGAGTCGTCCTGGTCCAGAAGTTTGGGTGGCGACTTGTAAGGACAATATTCAATCCCTGAATGAAAGGATGCGCAACGGTAAGAACTAACAGACGGAGGGTCGCTGTGTGCCACAACAGTGTCTTTTCGAACCAATGGCGAGGCTGCAAAGTATCAGGCGTATGCAAAGTTCGAATTAAACAGTGTCAACGAGTGCGCGCGGCCAGAAAAAACCTGCGAGCTAAAGACAGGAGGAGGGCGCGGATTACTCCGGAGTAATCCGCAAAACGATCAGTGCGGCATCGACCACGACTGCAGTGTGTAACCTTCCTCGCTCAATTCGGCGCGGGCCTGTTCCAGCAGCAGTTCGAGTTGTGCGGGATCGGAATAAGCGCTGCTTGGGATCTGCTTGCGGCCAATGCTGGTGCTGGTGCGGTCGATAACGGTCAGGCTGAGTTCGCCATTACCGTCTTGTGGAGCCCAGGCCACGCATTTGAATGGTTTAAATGCGCGGTCGGCAATCAGAAGTGCTTCGTTGATACGCAGCGGGGCGTTCATAGGGTCTTCTCTCTGTATGCCCAATCAAGTGATGTGCCGCCGGTTGGGCTTACCGTTCGGCTGGTTACTTGTACTGATGCCCGCAACCGGGGTTTGGGTCACACACAATCAAAAGAAATTTCAAGTTTATTTCACAGGCTCAAGAATGAGCCTGTCATTGAAAGCTGAATGAAAGGAAAGAGTCGTTAGGTAACTAACATAATCGCAACTTATAACTGGTTGCATTGCATCCCTATAGTCAAACGGTACAAGCCCCTGTCAAATTCTTGCTAATGTTACAGTCAGGTCCGCCAAATGACTGTTTTTAATAAATTTTTGTAAATTTGGCGCCAAGGAACAGTCATGAGCGATGCGCCTGCCTTACGACGTTTATTAGTGGTGGACCCCTGTGACGATTGCTATCGTCTGCTCCCTGGATTGCGCGCTATCGGTTGGGACGTTGACAGCTGCACGCTGGAGAACGCCGCCGACCGAACCTGTGACGTGGGCTTGTTACGTTTGCAGCCCTTTCACCTTGAGCACCCGGAGGCTGTCAAAGAGTTGATCAGTCGCAGCGGCACCGAGTGGATAGCCGTACTCAATCAGGACGTGCTGCGACTGCAAAATGTCGGCGACTTCGTCTGTGAATGGTTTTTTGACTTTCATACCTTACCGTTCGATGTGTCCCGGGTTCAGGTAACGCTGGGCCGGGCGTTTGGCATGGCGCGGTTGCGCGGTCAGGGCACGGTCCATGTTGACCAGCCCGAGCACGAATTGCTGGGCGACAGCAAACCTATCCGTGAACTGCGAAAACTGTTGAATAAACTGGCTCCGACCGAATCTCCAGTGTTGATTCGCGGTGAAAGCGGCACCGGCAAGGAAATGGTCGCTCGAACCCTGCACCGACTGTCCCAGCGTCACAGCAAACCCTTTATCGCGATCAATTGCGGTGCAATTCCCGAACATCTGATCCAGTCCGAGCTGTTTGGCCATGAGAAAGGTGCATTTACCGGCGCGCACCAACGCAAGGTCGGGCGGATAGAGGCCGCCAACGGTGGCACTCTGTTTCTCGACGAGATCGGTGACCTGCCACTGGAGTTGCAGGCCAACCTGCTGCGGTTCCTCCAGGAAAAACACATCGAAAGGGTGGGCGGCAGTCAGCCGATTCCGGTGGATGTGCGGGTTCTGGCGGCGACGAACGTCGACCTTGAAGCGGCCATCGCGAAGAAACGCTTTCGCGAAGACTTGTATTACCGCTTGAACGTACTGCAAGTATCGACCGTTCCGCTGCGCGAGCGCCATGGCGACCTGGCGACGCTGGCCAACCACTTCTCCCATTTCTACAGCCGTGAAACCGGGCGCCGCCCACGCAGCTTCAGCGACGACGCGTTGATTGCCATGGGCAAACACGACTGGCCAGGCAATGTTCGCGAACTGGCCAATCGCGTTCGTCGCGGGCTGGTGTTGGCCGAAGGCCGGCAAATCGAGGCCCGTGATCTGGGGTTGATCAGTCAGCATACGAGCGCCGCGCCGATGGGCACCCTCGAAGAATACAAGAGCCGGGCCGAACGCCAGGCATTGTGCGATGTATTGAACCGCCACAGCGATAACCTGAGTGTCGCCGCCAAAGTATTGGGTGTGTCGCGTCCAACCTTCTACCGCTTGTTGCACAAGCACCAGATTCGCTGAACCGCAGCCTGAAACCAAAAAACCGTTGCGATTGCAATTGCAGCGGTTTTTTTGTTCGGGTCAGAAGTAGTAAGGGAGTTTCAGGCTGAACTGGAAGTCCGGGGCATCGTCCGTCATGCCGATGGAAAGGTTGGGGACAATGGTCAGGTTGTCGGTGGCTGCAATGGTCATGCCGATGTTGAAGTAACCGGCGTTGGCATCGCTGGAAACCACCGATTGCCAATCCCCGCCATCTTCCTTGAGCTTGCTTTTGCGCTGCACCAGGTCAGAGACCGAGAACGACATACTCATCTTTTCGTTCAAGGCGAACGCAATACCGGCGCCAATCTGGAAGCTGTCGCCAATGCGTACTTTGCCCGGTGTCTTGACCGCCGGGTTGGAGCTGATGTCGTCGAAAGACTCTTCCATGTTGTAGGTGTAGGACAGGCTGCCGAACAGCACTGCCGGATCGAACGTCTTGACCAGCGAGATCCCCGGCGTAACCGACCAGACACCGTTACCGGTAGGCAAGGATTCAGGCACGGCCAGGTTTGAGTTATCGGCCACCCGA
The DNA here is from genome assembly GCF_057837725.1 of Pseudomonas sp. GL_091. Taxonomy (NCBI): domain Bacteria; kingdom Pseudomonadati; phylum Pseudomonadota; class Gammaproteobacteria; order Pseudomonadales; family Pseudomonadaceae; genus Pseudomonas; species Pseudomonas sp. GL_091. The sequence goes on from NZ_CM174451.1 coordinate 3,384,586, forward strand.
ACCAGCTTGATGCCGAACGGGTCTTTGCCGGTAGGGGCCTTGACGCGCAAAGTCACCACGGCATCCGGCGTGCTGGCCGATTCGTCGAGGAATTTGTAGGCGATACCGAAGTTGACGTCACCTATGTTCGGGTCTTCCTTGACGGAATCTTCGGTCGTGACGTTTGCGGTACCGTTATTGCCGCCGCCGGACTGGTAGGTGGACTGACGGTAGACCACCGGCACGTTCAGATCGAACTGCCAGCGATTGTTGAAGTTGTAGCGGCCGGTGAGGTCAAGCGTCCAGGTGTCGGCCTTGATCCGGTCCAGGTTGATGGCGCCCAGGAAGATCGAGTCCAGGGCGAGAAAACCGTTGAGGACAAGTTGGCGTGTATCGTATCGGGAGTAGGTTATCCCGGTTTCGAAGCTGAACTTGCCACCGCCGAAGAACCCGCTGGCCTCGTCATACAGGTTTGAAACGCTTTGCGCCGGTTGTGAGTCATCGGCCAGCGATTGTCCATAAGAACTGCCGCTACCCCCGGCGGCGCCCCCAGAAGCCGCCGCGGCACCGGTGCCGGTGGCGACTTTCGGATTGCCCTTGAGGTCCGCTGGCGACTTGGCCAGGCGTTTGGGAGGGGGTGAAGCGGGCTGGTCCTCAACCTGGCGGACCCGTTGTTCGAGAACCGCCAGGGCTTTTTGCTGTACTTCGTATCGTTGTTTCAACTCCAGAAGCTCTTGTTTGAGAGCCTCCATTTCCGGGTCAGGTGCTGCCTGCAACATCGTCGCCGGAAGTAGAGCACTCAAGCATACGACTGCACGCAGTGATACCGATCGGTACATGAAATAAGCCGTCCATTTGTGCCCAACAGTCGTATCTCAGCGTAGTTCAATACCCCAAGGTCCGTAATGCAGCGAGTTGGCTCAGATTGCCGTCCAATACACCAGCACCAGGGCCATTATTGTTGAGCACCACGTTGAGTTGAGTCATGTTGTTGACCACATTGCTGCTGCCCAGCAATCGGGTGTTTTGCAGCAACCCGCCTTGGGCGACTTGTTGCAGGCTTGAGCCCTGATTGTTGTTGGCGGTAATGGCCATCTGAACGCCGCCGCTGGTCGCGGATACGGCGACACTGCCTGCGGCATTGCTGCCGGTAATGGTTTGACCGGCTATCAGCGCCTGACCCTGGCTCGGCACCAGTGCAGGGGCCGTGCTGGCCTCTTTGACGTTGATGGCGATGTTGTTGTTTGCGCTGTTGCCATCGCCTGCGGCCCGTGTGACCTGGGTTATGCCCCGGGAAGTGCTCAGCCCATCGCCCCCCGACACGTGACCGCTACCCGATTTGGGCGAACCGCCATGACCGGACTGCTTGATGGTTGAAACATAGAACTCGGGTTTGACCGTTGCGGCTTGAAGCTGCATCGAGCTGGAGGCTCCGATCAGATCACCACTGGCATTGCGCCAGGTGCTGCTCATGACAACACCGAAGCTGATGACCCGCCCCGGCATCACATACCGGCCACGCAACTCGGCCAGTTCCTGGTCCTTGATTTCGATGGGTCTGAACTCATCAGCAAAACCTGAAGTGGTCGCTGCCAGACAGGCAGCGACCACCCAATACGAGGTTTTCATTTGCTGCTCCCGGAGCATCCTGCCCCCTATCATCTTATTGGCGATTAAAAGAAGTCGCTCTGTATGAAACCAAAATCCATCAATTCAGCATCTTTGACCGGGTTGAAGTTATCCATCTTGTTCTTGGCTGTCAGCGGTTCCGGTGGATTGCGTAGCGCATTGGTTTTGTCGTAACCGGGACCGACGATGGCGAAGATAATGCCATTCCAGCCTTTGACAAAGTCATCATGGGAGTAGCGTTTGTGTCCGAGTACCGGGTCGCCGATATAGACCCAGTGCTTGTCCGCCCGCTGCAACACCACGAAGTGCTTGTAGCCGCGAATTTCCATCAGTACCACCACCGGAATCGTCACTGCATCGAGTCTTTCCGGCGGGATCTTGTAGCCCCGGGCGCGCATGCCGATGCGTTCTATGTAGCGCTTCATGTCCAGCATGGAAAAGCCCTGGGTACGCACAAGGTCCTGGTCTGCGGTGACCAGCATGCCTTTGATGATGTGCTCCTCATCGACGTCGAGCCAATAGGCCTGGCGCAGTATCGTTGCCAGCGCGGCGGCGCCGCAGCTGAAATCGGTTTTTTGTTCGACGATGTCGCTGAACTTGCGCTCGCGCAAACTCTGTACGTGCTTGTACACCAGCACGCCACCCGGCAGGGCGGCAACCGGCATCTGTGCGGCCTGGGTCAGGCCGGACAGGCAGAGCAGGGCGAAAAGGACAGTCTTACGCATGATCGATACGCCTTGGGGCTGTAGAAAAGCCCCGTCGCCGGGGCTTTCATTGCGATTGCGATCGCGATTACTGGCAAGTTTTGCAGCCTGCGGCGATGGACAGCGAGTTGCTTTGCTGGTTGCCTACGCCGGACGATACGTTCGCTCCGCCGTTGCCGGAGAAGTTGTTCATCGAGCCCGTTATCGAAGCATTGTTGGTTACAGGGGGTTTCCAGCTATCTGGAGTCATCACTTGTTGAGTGGTTACGCCAGCCAGACCGAATACACCCACGGCTACGAAATCAGTCGTGGAATTGCCGTTGTTGGTGACCTTCATCCCGGACGTGCTTTGGTTGGCCGCTGCCGCCGCTAGTGCTACACGGCCGCCCGAAACGGCAATCGCCAGGTTGTTTTTCTGTTGGTTGAAGGCGCCGGTGGTCACGTTGATGCCGATGTTGCCGGAACCGCTGTTGCCGGCGTTATTGAGCGTTGTGTTGTTGGTGTTGGAGCGGTTCCTGGCGGTGTTGCCGTTGCTCCTCTGTGTCGCGCTGGAGACGGCGACGGCAGTGCCAAAAATAAAGCTTTCGTCAGCAGTGGCAAGGGCGGCGGCGTTGTCTTGTTGGTTGCCGTCACCGGCTGCAACGTTGGCACCCATGTTGCCGTTGGAGTTGTTCAGGGAGTTATCGACTTTAGCGTCGTTTTGGGTGCCATGGTTCGATACGGAATTGTGACTGCTGTTCTGCGAGTCCAGCACGGCGGCCCCGGCGCCTGCTGTAATCTGCAGAAATTGATCCAGAGTCGGGCCTTCAGGCTGAAGGTTGTTGCCTTGCTCAGTGCCCTGACCGTTGCCTTGACCATCAATACCGCCTGCTTGGGCTGCGAATGCCATCACTGCTGCCAGAGCGAAAGCCAGAGGTTTGAGAGCAGTTATCGGGTTCATGGTGTTTCTCCGTGCTCATTAGTTGGTCAAGTGTTGGTACGTCCCTAAACGCACTGTAATGGGGTCAGTCAGCGACCCGGATGCTCAGGGTGTTAGCCATTCGGTTCCCCACCCCGGCACTCTGGTTCACCTGGATGACTCCCCGGCTGCCGGTGAAGGCCTGGTCGCTTGTCACGACCTGGCGACTGCCGTTTGGGGTGCCAGTTGCTCCCGAGTTCGGTAACAACGCCACGTTCTGTTGAGAAAGGGCACTATCGTCGATGGCTTGCGGTGCAGCGCTGATGCTGATGCGCATGGCGTTGGCCATCTGGTTGTTCGCCCCGGCGCCCTGGTTGACGCCCAGTACGCCATTGCCATTACTGAAGGCGGCGCCGCCGATAGTGGCCGTTGCATCCATCGACGGATTGGCGGGCGTGGTGATTTTCTGCTGGACGCTGGTGGTCGCACCTGCTTCGGTACCAATGGCGATCGCGCGGACGTTGGCCTGCTGCTGTTGATTGCCAGCCGCCTGGTTGACGTTGAAGTTGCCACGGTATTGAGTGCCGGAATCCTGGAGGGTGGCGTTGTTCACCGAACTGACGCCCGAATCGGCCATCACGCTGGTGCAGCCGAGCAGGGCAAGTAATAACAGCAGGGATCGACTCATCTCATTGACCTCCCGCCATTCTGCCCAGTGAGCCGAGGCCGCTGCTCATGGCGCGGTTGATGGTTCCGGAAATGGCACCGCCACTGCCGCCACCGTGGCCGACGGACATGCCAGGCAAACCATTGGGGTTGGTGATGACGTTGAGGCCTTGCATTCCACTCAGGCTTTGCCCGTTACTGTTACGAAGGGCCGTTCCGGTGGTTACTCCGGCAATGTCGGCGTCGCTGAGTTCGCCGGTGACGCGGGCTGATGGGTTGGCATTGATGGTGTTCGGGTTCGGATCCCTGCCGCCGCTGCGACCGATGGGAGTCGGGTGAACAGAACGATCAAGCACGATGACACCGTTGCCTTCGGCTTGAGCGTTGAAACTGAGTATCGTGCCACCTGCGCTCGCGATCAGCAGGAGGCACGCCAAGCCCTTTTTGTTGAATATCCCCACGACGGTTATTCCTTCATTTGACGGCCGTCCCTGGTCAGCTGTTTAAGGAATAGAGCGAAACCTGTGCCGGTTTTTGAATATCGCGTTGATTCAATGGCTTGCAGACTTTTTCCGGGAACCCTTTGCCGAGAATGTTTCAAAGGTGAGACAAAACCCTGCGCAGGCAACCCGCAAATGCGGATAAACCGCTCTGGAACAGGGGTTTCAGCGACGTTGTATCAATGACTTAACAAAACCGATGACCAAACGATGAAAGGCGCTGAAATGGGTGGTTTGAGACAGAGAGGGTGTTTCAGGATCGGACACTTTCCCCCAAAAACAGGGGGGGATGGTGGGGAAATTGCCCCAAAGGCCGGTCAGGCATCGAGCAATCGGGTCACGGCGTCCAGTGCTTGGAATCGGCGTTCGTCCCAATCTCCGTGCAGTACTTGAACCGGTTGTGCGTGGCGCTCGAGCCAGGCCAGGGTCTGCTCGAAAAATGCCTGGCGCTCACTCAGTCGGGGCTGGCAACGCTGGCCGTCATCCGTCCAGTCGACGTGTTCCGGGGACAGCAGCAAGTGTAAATCATAATGCCGGGCCAGTAGCGCTTGTTCGATCCAGGCGGGGCAGTCGCCAAACAGGGTTTGGCTCCAGAGGATATTGCTCAGCAGGTGCGTGTCGAGGATGAGTAAAGACGGTTGTTGCGCCCGTGCTTCGTCCTCCCATGCCAATTGACCGCGGGCGATCTGCGGAATGTCGGCCAAGGTGGTGTCCCGCGGATTCTGTTCAATGAACCAGCGCACATACTCGTCGACCAGAATCCCGCCGAAACGCTGTTGCAACTCGGCCGCCAGCCAGCTTTTACCGCTGGATTCGGGGCCAGTGAGTACCAGGACTTTCATGCGTGCAATGCCGCATCGGCGCGCCATTCGCGCCAGCCCTGCACGGCGATAACGGTGAACAACCCGTACAGGGTGGCGGTCAGGTACAGGTCCTTATAGATGAACAGCCCGACGAAAATCACATCCAGGGCGATCCACAGCGGCCAGCACTGGACACGTTTTTGCGCCATCCAGACCTGCGCCACCAGGCTGAACCCGGTCAACGCCGCATCGAGCCAGGGTTGCGCGGCGTCGGTCCAGTGGGCCATGGCCGCCCCCAGCAACAGGCTGCCGATTGCACCGATGGCAAGGCTCAACGCCACGGACCGGGTATCGAGCCGACTGACTTCGCGGCCATGGGTCGTTTCGCCAAACCGCGTCCACTGCCACCAGCCGTAAAGCTGCAAGGCGGCATAAACGACTTGCAGCAGCATGTCCGAATACAGCTTCACCTCAAAAAAGATCCAGCTATAAAGCAGCACCATGACCAGGCCGATGGGCCAGCACCAGGGATTCTGTTTGACCGTCAGCCAGACGGCAATGACACCGAGGGCGGCGGCAAACAGTTCAAGCCCGGACATGGAGGTTCCTTGGGGAAATCGAAGAGGGAGCGGATTGTAACCGGATTGGCGTCGGGAATCCCGCGGCGCAGGGTGTGCTTCATTGGCGCGCGAAGCAGTCCTGAAATCGTTCGTGATCTTGCGGGTACAGCCGCGGATTCTTGTTCCTGTCATAAATCATTGCCAGCATCCAGCCACGCTTTGCCGCACGAGCCTGTGCGAGCGGCGACCGATAACGCGGCAGCGCCAATCGGACTTGTCTGATAGGATTTCGGCCCCGCACGGGTAAACCCCGAATCAGGGTTGTTTTTTCACAGGATTTTTACGGTTCAGTGGTGATCCTTGATGCGTGGGGCTTCAGCTACGCTGATCGCAATTCAAGCTTTTGAAAAATACTAACGGGGCATGCCGACGCGCATAGCCTTTTGGGGGATTGATGGATCTTTGGACCGCCTTTCAGGCATTGATTCTTGGGGTTGTAGAAGGGCTGACCGAGTTCCTGCCCATTTCCAGTACCGGCCACCAGATCATCGTGGCCGACTTGCTCGGCTTCGGGGGCGAGCGGGCGATGGCGTTCAACATCATTATTCAGTTGGGTGCCATCCTGGCGGTGGTGTGGGAGTTTCGACGCAAGATCTTTGACGTGGTCATCGGTCTGCCGACCCAGCCGGGTGCGCGGCGGTTTACCGCGAACCTGCTGATCGCGTTCTTGCCGGCCGTGGTGTTGGGTGTGATCTTCGCCGACCTGATTCACGAGTACCTGTTCAATCCGATCACTGTGGCAACGGCGCTGGTCGTGGGCGGGTTCATCATGTTGTGGGCCGAGCGCCGTCAGCATGAAGTACACGCCGAAACGGTGGATGACATCACCTGGAAAGATGCCCTGAAAGTCGGCTTCGCCCAATGCCTGGCGATGATTCCGGGCACTTCGCGTTCGGGCTCGACGATCATCGGCGGGCTACTGTTCGGCCTGTCGCGCAAGACCGCTACCGAGTTCTCGTTCTTCCTGGCGATGCCGACCATGGTCGGCGCAGCGGTGTACTCGGGCTATAAATACCGTCACCTGTTTGTCCCGGCGGACTTCCCGGTGTTCGCGATCGGCTTCGTCACGGCGTTCGTCTTCGCAATGATCGCGGTCCGCGGGCTGCTCAAGTTCATCGCCAACCACAGCTATGCGGCGTTTGCCTGGTATCGCATTGTGTTCGGCCTGATCATCCTGGCGACCTGGCAATTCGGTTGGGTCGACTGGAGCGCGGTCAAGCCGTGAGTGACTCAAGCTCGCGCAATAACCCCGGGCGCCAGCCCGGGGGACAGATCCGCCATTCACGGCTGAAGTGGCTGGTGTTTGCAATCCTGTGCGCGTTGCCGCTGTCGGGTTCGGTGTCGTCATGGCTGCACGGGGTGTCGCTGATTCCCCTGGCGGCCTACGGCATCGTCAGCGTCGTGACGTTTTTGCTGTACTGGAGCGACAAGCGCAAGGCCCGCGCCGAGCAATGGCGGACGCCGGAGAATGTCCTGCATGCGCTGGAACTCGCCGGTGGCTGGCCCGGTGCGTTGCTGGCCCAGCAAGTGTTCCGGCACAAAACCCGCAAAGTCTCGTACCAGTTGGTGTTCTGGATCATCGTGCTAATGCACCAGGTGTTCTGGATCGACCACCTGTTCCTCGGCGCGCACCTGTTCGCCTTGTTCTGATAAACAAGGCTCTATAGCAACAGGCCGACTTGAGTGCGCTTTGGCAGTCTGCTGACCACCAATTGGTGGGAGCGCTGCAGCAATCCCTGCAGTTCTTCGCTGCCGAGCGGGTAGGGCGTTTCCATGATGATCCACTGGGCGCGCGCCAGATAAGGCGCCGGATGAATTCCCGGGCGGTCGCAATGACCGAGAAACAGATCCTTGTCGACCTTGAAGGCCAGGGAATCACCCCGCAGGCCCTGCAAGGCGAACATCTTGTTCCCGGCAATCGAAAACACCCGCACGCCTCCCCATTTATAGTCTTCCCGCGCTCCGGGCAGGGTAAGGCAGAATTTCGCGACATCCTCTTCGCTCATCCGTCCGGCTTTCATAACAAGCGTTCCCCACAGGCATTGAATGACTCGACCAAGTGGTCAATCCAGGCGCGTACCGCCGGCATGACCCCGCGTCGATGAGGATAGACCGCTTGCAGCCAGCCACCGGGCAACGACCAGTCAGGCAACAACTGCACCAGTGAGCCGTTTTCCAGTTCCTGCTCGCAATACATCATGGGCAGCATCGTATAGCCCAGACCAGAGAGGGTGCTGGCCTTGCGCACGATAAAGTCATCGATGCCCAGCCGGGCCTCGAGCGCGAGTTCATAACTTTTGCCTTTTTGATCCAGCAGGCGGATGTGCACCATACGGTCGGCTTCCAGGGCGCCGAGCACCGGCAGGCTTTTCAGATCCTCGGGATGGTTGATCTCACGGCCAACGAGGAAGCCAGGACTGGCGACCATCAGCATCTGCGCCTGACGCAGACGGCGGGTGACCAGCAGCGGGTCTTCGTCGCCAAGCTCCCGCACACGCAGGGCCACGTCAATGCCTTCGTTCACCAGGTCAACCCGCCGGTTGAGCAGCATGACCTCCAGCTGGACCTGCGGAAACCGCTCCAGAAAGTCGCTGATCACCCCCGGCAATATTTCGTGGGCCAGCCCAACCGGGCAGGACACCCGCAAACGCCCGCGGGGCTCGCTGGACATGCTGGCCACGGCCTCGTCGGCCATTTCCGCCTCCAGCAGCATGGCCTGGCAGTGCCTTAGGTAGCGTTCACCGACGGCAGTCAGCTTCAGCTGTCGGGTGGTGCGTTGCAGCAATCGTGCGCCAAGGCGTTCTTCCAGTTCGGCGATGCGCCGTGACAGTCGAGACTTGGGGATGCCCAGCAAACGCCCGGCCGCCGCGAATCCCCCGGCTTCCACGACTTTGGCGAAGTAATACAGGTCGTTGAGGTCTTGCATGATATGAATCCGATTGTTCTATCTGTGGGACGAACTATCGCATTGTTGCCGTCTAATCAGCTATTGGTTTCGTCTGTAGGATTAGTCCCATCAGATCGCCCTTGTGGGCGATCCTCACTTGGAGATCCCACATGAAACTGCTGCATATCGATTCGAGCATCCTGGGCGACAACTCGGCTTCCCGTCAGTTGAGCGGTGAAGTCGTCAAGGCCTGGCAAGCCGCCGAGCCAACCGCCGTGGTGACCTACCGCGACCTGGCCGCCGACGCCATCAGCCACTTCTCCGCCACCACCCTGGTCGCCGCCGGCACCACCGCTGAACTGCGCAACGCCGCACAACAGCACGAAGCCGAACTGAGCGCCTCGACCCTGGCCGAATTCCTCGCCGCCGATGCCGTGGTGATTGCCGCACCGATGTATAACTTCACCATTCCGACTCAATTGAAGGCCTGGATCGACCGCATCGCCGTTGCCGGCCAGACCTTCCGTTACACCGAAGCCGGCCCTGAAGGCCTGTGTGGTGGCAAGAAAGTCGTGATCGTTTCGACCTCCGGCGGCATGCACGCCGGTCAGGCAAGCGGTGTTGCCCACGAAGAGTACTTGAAGTTGCTGTTCGGTTTCATCGGCATCACCGACATCGAAATCGTCCGCGCCGAAGGCCTGGCTTACGGTGACGACGTTCGCAACAAAGCCATGAGCGCTGCCCACGTACAAATCAGCGAGCAGTTGTTCGCCGCAGCGTAAGGCTTGCGTAAAAGTAGGCAACCGTACAGGTAAAGCCCCAAAAAACTCTGTAGTCTGGTTACGCAAGTACCAGCTACGGAGTTTTTTGTTTCTGGTCGTTTCAGATTGTGGCCTGACTTATGCAGTCAGGGTTCACGTCACAAGTCCGGTAACAAGGTGGGGCATCCGATGATGCGTCTTTGTGCAACTTTACTGATTTGCCTGCTCAGCAGCCTGAATACAGTGCACGCCGCGCCTGCACCGCATCCTCACTGGAGCGTCGGCTTCCATGAGATGACTTTTCTCGACCCGCTGGACCTGCAGCCGATGCGCGCCATCGCCTTCTATCCTTCCAGTGATCGGGAGCACGCCAGCAAGCTCGAGGGTTACACCGTCGAAGCCGGAGAGGACACCAAGGTCGCCATTGGCCGGTTCCCGATGCTGATGCTGTCCCACGGAAACACCGGTACCCCACTGGCCCTGCACGACCTCGCCACGTCACTGGCGCGCAAAGGCTTTGTCGTGGTGGCGGTGATTCACCCCGGTGACAACTCCAGGGACCACAGCCGACTCGGTACTTTGAGTAACCTGTACGGCCGGCCGATCCAGATTTCCGAAGCCATTACCGCTACCTTGGGCGACCGTATGCTGTCGCCGTTCGTCAACGCCGACCAGGTGGGGGTCATCGGTTATTCGGCCGGTGGCGAGACCGCATTGATTCTGTCCGGCGCCACCCCGGACCTGGATCGCCTGCGCCGTTACTGTCAGGAACGCCCGGATGACCACGATGCCTGCAATACCCAGGGCGAGTTGATTGTCGACCGCGACGACCTGCAACCGGTGCCTGATCCTCGCGTCCACGCCTTGATGCTGATGGCGCCGTTGAGCCTGAAGTTCGGCCGCCACACCCTGGCCGATGTGCATGTGCCGGTGCTGCTTTACAGCGGCGATGGCGACAAGCTGGTGGCTGTCGACAAGAACGCCGCGGCACTGGCGCGCAAACTGCCGACGGCGCCTGACTTCAAGCTGCTGGCGGGGGCAGGGCACTTCGTGTTCATGGCGCCATGCAATGACGAGCAGATCGTGATCATGCCCGCACTTTGCACCGATGCCGATGGCGTCGATCGGCAAGACATCCACCGCAATCTGATCTCTGAAGCCGGACGCTTCTTCTCGCGCACACTGGGCAGGGCGACCCGTGCGGGAATGCAAACGGCTGATCAGTAATACGCCAGATATCCCACAGGTTTAAGCCGCCGCGCGGCGCTTGAGTAGCAGGGTCAGCCCCAACCCCGTCACCGACAACAACGCCGCACTGAAGAAAATCCACGCATAACCCAGGTTCAACGCCACTGCGCCCATCAACGGGCCTGCGATGGCCAGCGCCAGGTCGAAAAACACCGCATAAGCACTCAGGCCCGCGCCCCGGCTGGAGCTGGGCACCTGCTTGATGGCCTCGACACCCAGCGCCGGATACACCAGGGACAAGCCGAATCCGGTCAGGCCGGCGCCAATGAGCGCATACCCGGTCGAAGGTGCCAACCACAGTAGCACCAGGCCAACCGTCTCAATGCACATGCAGACAATGGCCGACGTGAACCCGCCGAAACGACTGATGGCGGATATGAACAATAGCCGCGACAGAATGAAACACACGCCAAACACGGTCAGGCAGTAGGCCGCGCCAGTCCAGCCGCGATTGACGTAGTACAGGGTGATAAAGGTCGTCAGGGTGCCGTAGCCAATGGAAGCCAGGCTAAGGCTCGCGCCAAACGGCACAATGCGCCCGAATACCGCCCGGAACGGCAAACGCTCACCGCGCACCACCGGCACCGAGGGCTTGTTGCGAATCAGCAACAGTGCGGCCAGGGCCAGCAGCGACAGGGCGATGCCCAGGCTGGCGAAACCCAGTTGTTGCACCATGACCACGCCCAGCGGTGCACCAATGGCAATCGCCCCATAGGACGCGATGCCGTTCCAGGAAATCGAGCGCGCGGTATGCTCGGCGCCCACCTGACCCATGCACCAACTGATGGTGCCGACGCCGATCAACCCTTGGGCGATCCCCAGCAGCAAGCGCCCGGCGATCAAGATCAGCAGGCTGAGCAAGGGAAAGCCTTGCAACAGGGTCGACAGCAAGGTCAGCACGCCGCTGAGCACAATCCCTGACAAGCCATAGATGATTGCGCGCTTGGTGCCAACGCTGTCGGACATCCGACCGGCCATGGGACGGCTGAGCAGGGTGGCGAGGTATTGCGAGCCGATGGTCAACCCGGCCACGATGGCACTGAACCCGAGTTGTTCGTGGACATAACCCGGCAATACCGCAATCGGCAAACCGATGCAGAGGAAGGCAATAAAGGTATAGAAAACGATGGAGACGATCTGCAGGGTGATCGCCATGGAGCTTTGCGGAGGCACTTGCTGCACAGACATGATGGCTCGTTCGCGGGCGGCGGCGGGAGAACTGCATCATGGCGCGGCGGTGGGATAAAAGAAAGCAGGCTAACGATATTTAATGGGCAACCTGACTGTAGGAGCGAGCTCGCTCGCGAAAAACGTCTGGATAACGCGTTCATTCAGGTTGCACGCGTTATCGTTGTCGTCCATCGCGAGCGATCGAGCGTCGACCGGCTGCTCCTACAAGTGCAGCGAGGTTGTTTTAGAACACCACACCCTGGCTGCGCAGGTAGTCGTCGTAGGTGCCACTGAAGTCGGTCACGCCGTTAGGGCTCAACTCGATGATGCGGGTGGCCAGGGACGATACGAACTCACGGTCGTGGCTGACGAAAATCAGCGTGCCCGGGTAGTTTTCCAGCGCCAGGTTCAGCGACTCGATGGATTCCATGTCCAGGTGGTTGGTCGGTTCGTCCATCACCAGTACGTTCGGCTTTTGCAGGATCAGCTTGCCGAACAGCATGCGACCTTGCTCACCACCGGAGATGACCTTGACCGACTTGAGGATCTCGTCGTTGGAGAACAGCATGCGGCCCAGGGTGCCGCGAATGATCTGCTCGCCCTGAGTCCACTGGCCCATCCAGTCGAACAGGCTGACGTCGTCTTCGAAGTCATGGGCGTGGTCCTGGGCGTAGTAGCCCAGTTCTGCGCTTTCGGTCCACTTCACGGAACCGGCGTCCGGGGTCAGCTCGCCCATCAGAGTGCGCAGCAGGGTGGTCTTGCCGATACCGTTCGGGCCAATGATCGCCAGGCGCTCGCCGGCTTCGACGGTGAAGCTGAAGTTCTTGAACAGGGTCTTACCGTCGAAGCCCTTGGACATCTGCTCGATGGTCACGGCCTGGCGGTGCAGCTTCTTGGTCTGTTCGAAGCGGATGAACGGGCTCACGCGGCTCGATGGCTTGACTTCGGCCAGCTGGATCTTGTCGATCTGCTTGGCGCGGGAGGTGGCCTGCTTGGCTTTCGAGGCGTTGGCCGAGAAGCGGCTGACGAACGTCTGCAGTTCGGAGATCTGGGCTTTCTTCTTGGCGTTGTCCGACAGCAACTGTTCGCGGGACTGGGTTGCCGCAGTCATATACTCGTCATAGTTGCCCGGGAACAGGCGCAGCTCACCGTAGTCCAGGTCAGCCATGTGGGTGCAGACGCTGTTGAGGAAGTGACGGTCGTGGGAAATGATAATCATGGTGCTATTACGCGCCTTGAGAATGGTTTCCAGCCAGCGAATGGTGTTGATGTCCAGGTGGTTGGTCGGTTCGTCGAGCAACAGCACTTCCGGATCGGAGAACAGCGCCTGGGCCAGCAATACCCGCAGTTTCCAGCCTGGAGCGACTTCGGACATCGGGCCGGAATGCTGTTCCAGGGGAATACCCAGGCCCAGCAGCAGTTCGCCGGCGCGGGATTCAGCGGTGTAGCCGTCCATTTCGGCGAATTCGGTTTCCAGCTCGGCCACGGCCATGCCGTCTGCTTCGCTCATTTCCGGCAACGAATAAATGCGGTCGCGCTCGGCCTTGACCTTCCACAGCTCTTCGTGACCCATGATCACGGTGTCGATCACGGTGAATTCTTCGTAGGCGAACTGGTCCTGGCGCAATTTACCCAGACGCACGTTCGGCTCCAGCATGACCTGGCCGCCGGACGGCTCGAGGTCGTCGCCGAGAATCTTCATGAAGGTCGACTTGCCGCAACCGTTGGCGCCGATCAGACCGTAACGGTTGCCACCGTTGAACTTGACCGAAACGTTTTCGAAGAGCGGCTTGGCGCCGAACTGCATCGTGATGTTAGCTGTAGAAATCAAAGGTTTTTCCTGCGAAGCATTCAGAGTAGCTAGGGTTGCGGCAGTACCGGTTCAGTACCCGTTCCACTGTTCGGACCCGGGACATTCATCCCGATCAGCAGTGGAAGATCCATCTGGCATTTAAGTGGACAGCAGCATGTGGCGCGCCTGGCCCGAGTCAACGTGGGCTAAAAGGGGATTTTTCCCGCTCTCAACCTGGGGGCGCGTAAAGTTTGGCGGCGATTGTACTGGTCTGGCTCTTTAAACGATAGGGCGATGAGGCCTCTGCAACGCTTTGGCGGTTTTTGCGCACACATTTTCACAGTTGCAGGTTAACTATTGGTTACAAACTGTGGCTAAAATGCCATCCAGGAGCTGGAAACCGACCATCGGTAAGGCTCGTTGGCACTACGGGGCCGCTGTTTCGTAATCAATCGCTGCACAAGACCCGGAGACCGGCATGCCGGTAAGGGGCGCAGTTTGTTTACTTCCGACCTGTGACGATTTTCGTGAAACTGATCATTGCTGTTCTCTACGTTGTCTCTATCGCGTATGTCCATCTGCGTGGTCAAGTGCGCCATAAGCTGGGTCGCCAGTTGAGTGATCACTCGACGTTTCTGGCACCGATCAACTGCTTTCTTTATCTGTTTTCGACAATCCCCAACAAACCGTACCTCGACCCGGCCGACTTCCCCGACCTGAGCCCACTGCTGGCACATTGGGAAGAAATCCGTGCCGAAGGCCAGAACTTGCTTCACGCCGGCGAGATCAAGCGTTCGAACCAATACGATGACGTCGGTTTCAACTCGTTTTTCAAGACCGGCTGGAAGCGCTTCTACCTCAAGTGGTACGGCGACAGCCACCCGTCGGCCATGAAACTCTGCCCGCGCACCACCGAACTGGTACAGGGCATTGGCTCGATCAAAGCGGCGATGTTCGCCGAGTTGCCACCGGGCTCCAGACTGGTGCGCCATCGCGACCCGTATGCCGGTTCGTACCGTTATCACCTCGGGCTGGACACACCCAACGCCGACGGTTGCTACATCAATGTCGATGGCCAGAACTACCATTGGCGCGATGGCGAAGCCGTGATGTTCGATGAGACCTACATTCATTACGCAGAGAACACCACGCCGCACAATCGCATCATTTTGTTCTGCGATGTCGAGCGGCCGATGAAATATCGGTGGGCAGCGGCATTCAATCGCTGGTTCAGTCGCCATGTCATGTCGGCGGCAGGTGCACCGAACGAGGACGGAGACCGGACCGGCGGGCTCAACCGACTGTTCAGCAAGGTCTACAAGGTTCGCCTGCGCGCCAAGGAACTGAAAAAGCGCAATCGCAAGCTTTACTACCTCGAAAAGTGGTCGATCTTTGCCGGGTTGCTGGTGGTGTTCATTCTGATCTGAGCCGAGTGTTCGGGCAGCAGGCCTCATCGCGGGCAAGCCACGCTCCCACAGGTTTTGAGCCAACCACAAATGTCATGAATGCCCACCGTCCATTGTGGGAGCGAGCCTGCTTGCGAAGAGGCCGGATCAACGTCGTATTACATCGTACCGGGGAGTTTTTGGTTAACAAATCCGAACCTCGGGCGTAGCGTGGTATCGAAGTCCTTATCCACGTGGACGCAGAGAGGTACCCCATGAACCGATACGTGTTTGGCGCCATTGCGCTGGTCTTGAGTACCGTATTGGGCCCACTGGCCCAGGCCGATGCCCTTGCTTCGTTGCAGTTGGCCCAGAACCTGCCGGGCAGCACCCGCAACAACCCTTACAACAGTCCGATTCACCGGGCCAATCCCAACAGCATGCAAGGTACCCAACCCAGTGCCCCGGCAATACGCGGACCCAATACCGTGCCGGTCCCGCGCCCGCCGACGCTGGACAACGGTGGCATCGGCAATCGCTATCCCGACCGGACAGCGCCAGCCAGCCCACCGAAATTCATTCCCAATCCTCCCCCACGAGACACCGGCACCAGCAACCGTTGAGTGGCAGGCATCACGTCTGCCCGCTATTTTTCACCAGGCCCCATTTCCATCAGAAAAGGAATCCTGCATGTTGCGTAAAAACCTGTTGGCAACCCTCTGTGCCGGCGTATTGATCAGCGCCACCGTTCCTGTGCTTTCCGCGCCCACCCAGACGATGAAAAGCGAAGACGGCACCCTTGAGGTCACCCCCGTCGTGTTGGGGCTGGAGCACCCCTGGGCGCTGGCATTCCTGCCGGATCATAAAAGCATGCTGGTGACCGAACGGCCCGGCAATCTGCGGCTGGTGACCGCCGATGGCAAGCTGTCGGCGCCGCTCAATGGCGTGCCAACGGTCTGGGCCAAGGGGCAGGGCGGTTTGCTGGATGTGGCGTTGTCGCCGGATTTCAAGCAGGACCGGATGGTCTATCTGTCTTATGCAGAGGGTGACGCTCAGGGCGACAAGGCCGGCACTGCGGTGGGCCGCGGCCGGCTCTCCGACGATATGACGGCGCTCAAGGATTTCCAGGTGATCCTGCGGCAGGTACCCAAACTCTCGGTCGGCAACCATTTTGGCTCGCGGCTGGTGTTTGATCGCGACGGCTATCTGTTCGTGACCCTGGGGGAAAACAACGACCGTCCGACCGCCCAGGACCTCGACAAGCTGCAAGGTAAAGTGGTGCGCATCTACCCGGATGGCACGGTGCCCAAGGACAACCCCTTTGTCGGCCAGGCAAACGTGCGCCCGGAGATCTGGTCCTACGGGCAGCGTAACCCGCAGGGCGCGGCGCTCAACCCGTGGAACGGCACGCTGTGGGAAAACGAACACGGCCCCCTGGGCGGCGATGAAGTCAACATCATCGAGCGCGGCAAGAATTACGGCTGGCCGCTGGCCACCCATGGCATCAACTACTCCGGTGAACCGATTCCCGAAGCCAAGGGTGAGACCGTCGAAGGCACCGTTGCCCCGAACCACGTCTGGGAAAAGTCCCCGGGCCTGAGTGGCATGGCGTTCTACGATGCCGATCGTTTCAAGGCCTGGCAGCACAACGTGTTTATCGGCGCGCTGGTCAGTCAGGAACTGATTCGCCTGGAGTTCGATGGCGACAAGATGATCCACGAGGAGCGCTTGCTCGGGGAGCTGAAACAACGCATTCGCGATGTGCGGCAGGGGCCGGATGGCTACTTGTATGTATTGACCGATGAGGAGAACGGCGGGTTGTACAAGGTGGGTTTGAAGTTGCCTGCTGACTAAGGTATCTAAAAACTTGCCGTTGACTTGCCATCAACGCCCGGCTAATTTCCAGCCATGACTTCCACTGTATTGCGCTGCCAGCCAAGCATTATTACCGCCATTCCCCATTTGGCGGGCTAGCTCACGACTGCAGCACCCAACCCGCCCTGGAGGCGGGTTTTTACTTTCTGTCTCCCGGGCCCCGATCAATGTCAGGAGACGACCATGAGTTTTACCGCTGATCAACAGGCCCTGCTGGAACGCTACGTCAAAAAAATCCTCGTCGCGCCGGTGTATGAACTGGCCGTGCGCACGCCTTTGCAACCGGCACCGGCCTTGTCCGAAGCCTTGGGCAACCAGATCCTGCTCAAGCGCGAAGACCTGCAACCGACCTTTTCCTTCAAGATCCGCGGCGCCTACAACAAGCTGGTACAACTGAGCGAGGCGCAAAAGGCTCGCGGCGTGGTCACGGCTTCTGCCGGCAATCATGCGCAGGGCGTGGCACTGGCGGCGCGGGAACTGGGGATCAACGCCACCATCGTCATGCCCTGTACGACGCCGCAATTGAAGGTCGTCGGGGTGCGCAGTCGCGGCGCCGATGCGGTGTTGCACGGCGAAAGCTTTCCGTTTGCGCTGGCCTATGCGCTGGATCTGGCCGGGGAAACCGGTCGCACCTTTGTATCGCCCTTTGACGACCCGGAGGTGATCGCGGGGCAAGGCACGGTGGCCATGGAGATCCTGCGCCAGCATCAGGGGCCGCTGGATGCGATCTTCGTGCCGGTGGGTGGCGGGGGGCTGATCGCGGGTATCGCTGCTTATGTCAAATATTTGCGGCCGGAAGTTCGAATCATCGGCGTCGAGTCGGAACATTCCGCTTGCCTGCAAGCGGCGTTGCTGGTCAGCGAGCGGGTGGTACTGCCCAGCGTCGGCACCTTCGCCGATGGGGTGGCGGTGGCGCAGATCGGCGCTTATGGTTTTGAGGTCTGCCGGTTCTGCGTTGATGACGTGGTGACGGTCAGCAACGATGAACTTTGCGCCGCAATCAAGAATATCTACGACGATACCCGCTCGATCACCGAACCTTCCGGCGCGCTGGCGGTGGCCGGGATCAAGAAATACGTCGCGCAAACCGGTGCCTTGGGGCAGACCCTGGTGGCGATCGACTCGGGTGCCAATATCAACTTCGACAGCCTGGGGTACGTGGCCGAGCGCGCCGCGTTGAGTGGCGCCCCGGCATGACGCTTGGGCAGGCCGACAGCGGACGCCGCAAGCGGGCGCCGCAAGCAGGCGCCGCAAGCAGGCGCCGCGAGGGTCCGCCGGACGCCGGGTTATTCCTGAACGGCTTTCTCGACCTTGGCCGATGCCGACCAGATCCGATAGCGCACTTCGATGTCCTTGGGCACGTACAGCACGAGCGGCAGCTTGCTGTTGTAACGCAGCAGGAAGCCGTCACCGACCACCGGTACAAAACCCTGTTTGCTGGTGCCGCCCGGGCAGGCCATCAGCGTGCTCATCGGGCCAATGACTTTTTCCAGGCGATAGAACGGATAGCCCCAACCTTCGAGGTTCTTCTCCTCGAGAATGCCGCCCAGACGCGGGTTATTGCAGTCGACGGTCATCGTCTTGCCGGCCAGGATCTCGACCTGGAAGTCGTTTTCCCGGCTCTGTGGCGCGAGGTGAATCACCTGGCGGGTAAACCCGCTTTCGGCCTTCGGATAGGGCGCGGTGTCTTCGAGTTTGGCGGCGTGCGCCACGCCGGCAAGCCCCAGTGCGACTAGCGCTGCGCAAGCGTTAACGGTCAAAGAACTCATGGCGCCTCCTTGCTTGAAGTGAAGGGCGGCATTCTCACGGTCGTTTGCAGTGAATGCAAACCCGGGATGCCCAGTGTGCAAATTGCAGGCTCGCCAGAGGCGCTTATTGCAAACGGTATGGCAGGTTTACAGGTGATTCGTCTAAATACTTGAATTGCCGATGAGCTGCACCGCGAAACTCAGGGTATGTTTTATGCTGTAGCTATCCTTGAAGCTTGCCGGGATTTCAAATGAGCGAGCATTGATCGTCGGGCAGTCTCACAAAGGAGGGAGTCGCCATGTTTCTTTCTGCCTTGGAAATTCGCAATATCATCGAAAGCAGTTTTCTGCCCAAGCGCTGCCAGTGCACGCTGTCACCGGATCTGTCGATGACCGTCAAGGTCTATGCCGACGGGCAAACCGATCATCTCGATCTTTTGGTCACTGGCATCGATGCTTCCGGGCTCAATGGTTGTCGGGAAATCAACGAGTTGATTGCCCAACTGCGCTCCAGACAGCATCACGTCGAGGTCGAGCCGCACTCTATGCTGGGCAAAGCGCTCTAGCTTGCCGTTTCGAGTTCTACGGACACGCGCCGGGTCTGGAAGAACGCCAGGCCCAGCGCCAGTTCAACCCCGACCGCCAGCAAAATGCCCGGCCCGACATGGCCGTCGAGCCATTCGACAAAACCCAGCACAGCCAATCCCCAACAGCCGACGACGAAGCCGAGGCTCAGCGCATTGCGGGTTGCGCAAGGGGGCTCGTTGCGAACCAGAAAAGAGATCACGCTCAACGCCCCAAACAGCACGGCGGTGCGTCGCGCGACCAATCCCGCCGCGAATGAAAACTCGATATCCCAGAACGACAATAACCATTGCGGTGCAAAGCCCCAAACCAGGCTCAGCAAAAGACATAAGGCGGCGGTAAACGTCGACAGCGTGCGAAACGACAACTGCATGGCCAATCCTTGCGGGCAGAGAGGGAGGCGCTAGAGCATAGCGCCGTAACCCTCAAAGGCATACCGCCAGGTGCCAAATCAGACTTTTCTGTCAGCTCTGGTTCTCGCAGGCGTCGGAAAGTTTACGGTAGGAAATTTCTGCGAGTTTTCCCGTGTCATCGATGTACTTCATCTCGGCCTTCACCACTTTGCACTCCAGGGTGTCCGGCTCGGTCAGTGAAATCACTTTGCTGACATGCAATGGCATGCCGTAGTGATAGGGCACGGCTTGAGAGGTCGGGGTGTCATTGGCCTGAGCCAGGCCGGTAAACGCGGTGCAGGCGAGGGCGGCGGTAACCAGCAGGGTGCGAGTGTTCATCAGCGATCTCCGGTGCGGACGGAATGTCAGTTCGATGTGTCGCTTGTCGAACTTGCCGCACTGGGCGTCAGAACAGTCTGAGGGCGTGCGGTCCAGTGAAGTGTTGGACCGCACGGTTAAACGAGGGTTAACCCGGCTGAACGCCGCTTGTCGCGGATGCGCGATCCTGTGTATCAGTTAAGACCATCGGGCGCCTGATGGAAAGTTATCGCGAGCAGGCTCGCTCCTGCATTGGATCGCTGTCGGACATGAGTCTACTGTAGGAGCGAGCCTGCTCGCGAAGAGGCCCTCGAGCTCAGCGCAAATCCAGTTGCTTGCGATAAGGCAAATCCGGCCCGGTCTTGCTGCACGTCAGCGCCGCCGCCTGCACCGCGAACTTCAGCATGCGGTCGATCTGCTCGCGGCCAAGTTGCTTCACACCCTCTACCGAGTCCAGTTGCTGTTCGGTCAACCAGGTAATCAGCGCCGCCTGAAAGGTATCGCCCGCGCCCACAGTGTCGGCGATTTTTACCCCACAGGCAGGAGTCGACCACGAGCCGTGAGTCCGGCTGAACACGCTCGCGCCTTCGCCACCCCGGGTCAGGAACACCAGCTGACAGCGGTGCTGCAACCAGCCGTCGATCACCTGCGCCGGGTCCTGGCCGGGGTACAGCAGATGCAGGTCCTCGTCGCTGACCTTGATCAGGTCGGCCAACTCCACCAGGGTCGCGACCCGGTTACGCCACAGGTTGATGTCCGGCTCCGGGTTCAGGCGCACATTCGGATCGAGGCTGACCAGGCGTTTGCCGCTTTCCCGGCGCACCAATGCCAATAGCGTGTCGGCAATCGGCTGCACCACCAGGGAAAACGAGCCGATATGCAGGCCGCGTACCTCAGGCCCGAGTGTCGGCAGGTGCTCCGGTTGCAATTGTCGATCCGCGCAGCCTTCGCCACGGAAGCTGTACTGCGGCGAGCCATTGGCCCCGACCGCGACCATCGCCAGGGTGGTCGGCGCGGGAAAGTCCAGCAGGAAGTCCTGGCGCACGCCTTCATCTTGCAACACTTGCAGCAGGCGCCGGCCCAGGTAGTCAGTGGACAACCCGGCCAACAGCGCCGCGTCCACGCCCAACCGGCGCAAGCCCACCGCCACGTTGAACGGCGAGCCACCGGCAATGGCTTTGAAATTCACTTTGGACGCCAGACCGCTGGCGTCGTTTTCACTGAAAAAATCGAACAGCGCTTCGCCACACACCAGGTACATAGTTGTTCACTCTTTAAAGGGTTGCGACATGCTGTTGATAGCGTTCATACGCCTGCTGACAGGCTTGTACATTGTCGGCGACCGGCAGGGTTTCACTGGCCGGGTCGAGTTTCACGCAGCGCTCACACAATTGCGCCAGGCTGTGTTCGCGCCCGTTCGCCCGGGATACGCACCAGGCCGCCTGAATCGCCGCACCCAAGGCTGCGGCCTCGCTTTGTTCGGTGCAGATCACCGGTGTATTCATGGCATCGGCGACGATTTGCCGCCAGACCGCACTTTTTGACCCGCCGCCGATCAGCCGAATGCTGCGGCTTTGTAAGCCATTGCGGCGTAGCAGGTCCAGTCCGTAACGCAAACCGAACGTCGTGCCTTCGACCACCGCGCGGCACAGGTTGGCCCGGGTCAGGTTGGTCATGGTCAAACCCGACAGGCTGGCGCTGGCATGGGGCAGGGCAGGCACCCGTTCGCCATTGAAAAACGGCAGCATGCACACACCTTCGGCACCGATCGGCGCCTGGGCAACCAGTTCGTTGAACTGATCGATGTCGAGGTCCAGCAGGTCACGAATCAGGCCGGTGGCATTGGTCAGGTTCATGGTGCAGATCAACGGCAACCAGCCGCCACTTGAAGAACAGAAGGTGGCTACCGCGGCATCTGCGGCGACGTTCGGTTGATCGGCGTAGGCGTACACCGTGCCCGACGAACCGAGGCTCATGGTGATTGCACCGGGCTGGATGTTGCCGGTGCCAATGGCCCCCATCATGTTGTCGCCACCGCCACTGGACACCAGTGCCCGGGGGTTGATGCCCAGGTGTTCGGCGATGCCCGGCAGAATGGTGCCGACCGCCTGATGGGCATCGATCAGCTCCGGCAGCGCGGCTTGCAGGCGTCCGCTGGGGTCGATGTCACGCAACAATTGCACATCCCACTGGCGCGTACGCACATTGAAATACCCGGTGCCCGAGGCATCGCCGTATTCGCTGCAACTGCGGCCGGTGAGCCAATGGTTGAGGTAGTCGTGGGGCAGCAGAATGCGGGCGATCCGGGAGAACACCTCGGGATGCTGCTCTTTGGTCCATAACAGCTTGGATACGGTGTAGCCCGGCGCGATGACCACG
Source organism: Pseudomonas sp. GL_091 (assembly GCF_057837725.1). Classification (NCBI taxonomy): domain Bacteria; kingdom Pseudomonadati; phylum Pseudomonadota; class Gammaproteobacteria; order Pseudomonadales; family Pseudomonadaceae; genus Pseudomonas; species Pseudomonas sp. GL_091. The sequence continues at coordinate 3,406,925 of NZ_CM174451.1, forward strand.
CCGAGGCGTTCCAGAGAACCCTTTTCACCACCCAGGTGCGCGAGCAGTCGGTCATTCTCCGGGGTCGTTTCGGTGTCACACCAGAGTTTCGCCGGGCGCAACACCTTGCCCTGATCGTCGAGCAGCACCAGGCCATGTTGCTGGCCGGACACGCCAATGCCGAGAATAGACTGGCCATCGACTTTGGCCGCGAGCAAGGCGCGGCGGGTGGCGGTGGCGAAGGCTTCCAGCCACTGGCCGGTGTCCTGTTCGCGACGGCCGTTGGGGCCGCTGATCATCGTGTGGGTGGCTGCGCCCTGGCCCAGCACCTCGCCGCTGACGGCGTCGAGGATCACCGCTTTGGTGCCCTGGGTGCCGCAGTCGATGCCGAGGAATAGTTGTTGGGTTGTCATGCAGGATCCTTGGATATCAGTAAACCCTTATCGCGAGCCTGCTCGCGAAGACGGCAGTCGCTACACCACCGACCTTAAGCCAGCACCCGCTCCAACGTCCGCGAAACCCCAACCTCCCGCAAGCTATTGCAACACCACTCAAACGCCGCGACAAACTCCGGCGAGCGCGCAATGGCCGTACCAAAAATCTCCTCGACCGCCAGCAAACGCTGGGTAATCAGCACATCATCGGCCACCAGTGCCTGGCAGAACGCTGCGCGCGGATCCGCAATCGTGTAGGTCTCGCCATGCTCATCCACGCCTTTGAGGTACAGCGCCCACGCCGCCACCACCAACGCCGCGCGCCTGGTTTCGCGGCCATCGGCGATCAAGCGGTTGATGGTCGGTACGGTGAACTTCGGAAACTTCGATGAGCCGTCCGAACACACCCGTTCAAGCTGATCGGCAATCGCCTGATTGGAGAAACGCGCCACCAGGGTGTTCTTGTACTCGGACAGGTCGATTCCCGGCACCGCCGGCAGCTGTGGCGCCACGTCCAGGTCCATGTAGGCGCGCATGTAGCGCACGAACAGCGGGTCGTTCATGGTCTCGTGGACGAAGCGGTAACCCTTCAGGAACCCCAGGTACGTCAGCGCCAGATGACTGCCGTTGAGCAGCTTGATCTTCATTTCTTCATAGGGCGTGACATCGTCGGTGAATTGTACGCCGACCTTTTCCCAGGCCGGGCGACCATTGACGAACCTGTCTTCCAGCACCCATTGCGCGAAGGGTTCGCAGACCACCGGCCAGGCATCGTCCACGCCATGCTGGTCCGCCAGTTGCAGGCGGTGCCGGGTGCTGGTCATCGGCGTGATACGGTCGACCATGGCGTTGGGGAAACTGACGTTGGCGTCGATCCAGTCGCGTAATTGGCTGTCGTGCAAGGCGGCGAAGGCCAGCAGGGCCTTGCGGGTGACTGCGCCATTGTGCGGCAGGTTATCGCAGGACATCAGGGTGAAGGCCGCTGTGCCAGCAGCGCGGCGCCTGGCCAGTGCGGCACAGAGGAAACCGAATACGGTTTTCGGCGCGTCCGGGTGCGCCAGGTCATGCTGGATCTGCGGCAAGTGCGCCATGAACTCACCGGTGCTGTCGTCGATGCAGTAACCGCCTTCGGTGATGGTCAGCGAGACGATGCGGATCTCGGGGCTGGCCAGTTTGTCGATCAACACCTGGGCGTCGTCTTCGGCCAGCAGCATGTCGCGGATGGCGCCGATCACCCGCACTTCGGTGTCGTCGCTGTCGCCGAGTTCGAACAGGGTGAACAGATAATCCTGATCCTTGAGATCGTCACGGGCACGGCGGTCTTCAGCGCGCAGGCCGACACCGCAGATGGCCCAGTCCAGGCCTTCGCCGGTATTCATCAAGGCGTCGGTGTAGTACGCCTGATGGGCACGGTGGAAACCGCCGACCCCGATATGCGCGATGCCTTGGCGGGTCTCGCCCAGGGCGTAGGCAGGCAGGACCACTTCAGGGGCGAGGCGGCTGAGGTTGAGTTTGTTCAGTTTCATCGCAGGCTCTCTGAAATCAGGCAGCAACGCGCAGCGGGCGGGTCAGCGCCACGCCGTCGGCATCGAATAAATGGCAGTGTTGCGCATCCAGATGCAGGCTCAGGGTTTCACCGTAGCGGCTGGCCAGATCGCCGCGAACGCGCATGGTCAGCGCTTCGCCGGATGCAGTCCGGACGTGGCAGAAGGTGTCGCTGCCCAGGCGTTCGCTGACATCGGCGGTGACCTGCAAGGTGCAGTCGCCGGGTTTGGCCAGCTCCAGATGCTCCGGGCGAATGCCCAGTGTCACCGCACTCCCGACGCTCAGATGCCTGCCGCTCAAGGGCAGGTTGATGCGGGTTCCGGCGTCCAGCTGCACTTCACAGCCCTGGCTGTCGACGCGGGTGACCTTGCCCTTGAGGAAGCCCATTTTCGGCGTGCCCAGGAAACCGGCGACGAACAGGTTGGCAGGCTGGTGATAGAGATCCAGTGGCGAGCCGACTTGCTCGATCTTGCCGCCATTGAGTACGACCACTTTGTCGGCCATGGTCATCGCTTCGACCTGGTCGTGAGTCACGTAGATCATCGTGGCTTGTAGCTCTTTGTGCAGGCGCAACAGTTCCAGGCGCATCTGCACTCGCAGGGCGGCATCGAGGTTGGACAACGGTTCGTCGAACAGGAAGATTTTCGGGTTGCGCACGATGGCCCGGCCAATCGCCACGCGCTGGCGCTGGCCGCCGGACAGTTGCTTGGGCTTGCGCTCCAGCATCGGCCCCAGTTCGAGGATGCGCGCCGCTTCGCTGACCTTTTTCTCCACTTCGGCTTTCGCCACGCCGGCCAGGTCGAGGGCGAACGACATGTTCTTGCGCACGCTCATGTGCGGGTACAAGGCGTAGGTCTGGAACACCATCGCCAGGTCGCGCTTGGCCGGGCTCACTTCGGTGATGTCGCGACCGTCGAGCTCGATGGTGCCGCCGCTGACTTCCTCCAGTCCCGCGATCAGCCGCAGCAGCGTGGACTTTCCGCAGCCCGACGGGCCGACGAAGACCACGAACTCCTTGTCGTTCACTTCAAGGTCGATGCCCTTGATGATGGAAAAGCCTTCGAAGCCTTTTTGCAGATTCTTGATTTTCAGGTTGGCCATGGTGATGGGCCTCCGTTTGTTTTTCTGTAGGAGCGAGCTTGCTCGCGATAAATTTGTAGGCGGAGCGTTCTTCCTGTCTGCACGCGTTATCGTTCACGTCCATCGCGAGCAAGCTCGCTCCTACAGGGATCTTCATTTCACGGCGCCGAACGACAGGCCGCGTACCAGTTGTTTCTGGCTGATCCAGCCGAAGATCAGGATCGGCGCACAGGCCAGGGTCGAGACGGCCGACAACTTGGCCCAGAACAGCCCTTCGGGGCTTGAGTACGAAGCGATCAATGCGGTCAGCGGTGCGGCTTTCGACGAGGTCAGGTTCAGCGACCAGAACGCCTCGTTCCAGCACAGGATCAGCGACAGCAGGACCGTGGATGCCAGGCCGCCCTTGGCGATGGGCAGCAACACCCGGAGCATCTCCTGGGCCAGCGTTGCGCCGTCCAGCCGCGCGGCTTCGAGGATGTCCCTGGGGATGTCCTTGAAGTAGGTGTAAATCATCCAGACCACGATCGGCAGATTGATCAGCGTGTAGATCACGATCAGCGCGATCCGCGTATCGAGCAGGCCGAAACTCTTGGCCAGCAGGTAGATCGGCATCAGCACGCCCACCGGCGGCAGCATCTTGGTCGAGAGCATCCACAGCAGGGTGCCCCTGGTGCGCTGGGTTTCGTAGAACGCCATGGAGTAGGCCGCCGGCACCGCGATCAGCAGGCACAGGGCCGTGGCGCTGAAGGAAATCACCACCGAGTTCCAGGCGAAACTGAAATAGTCGCTGCGCTCGTTGATGTGCAGGTAGTTCTCCAGCGTCGGCATGAAGATGAATTGCGGCGGCGTGGCGAAGGCATCGATCTCGGTCTTGAAACTGGTCAGCACCATCCAGAAGATCGGAAAGAAAATCACGATCGCGATGGCCCAGGCCAGCGTACCGAGCAGCAGGCTTTGCAGACGACGGGATTGTTGAAGAGTCATGGCAGGCCTCAGGCTTTGTCGGTCAGGTTTTTGCCGATCATCCGCACCAGGATGATCGCGGCGATGTTGGCGATGACCACGGCGATCAGGCCGCCCGCCGAGGCCATGCCGACGTCGAACTGCACCAGCGCCTGGTTGTAGATCAGGTAGGCGAGGTTGGTCGAGGCGTAGCCGGGGCCGCCGTTGGTGGTGGTGAAGATTTCGGCGAACACCGAGAGCAGGAAGATGGTTTCGATCATCACCACCACCGCGATCGGCCGCGCCAGGTGTGGCAGGGTCAGGTGCCAGAAAATCGCGACAGGCCCGGCACCGTCCAGGCGCGCGGCTTCTTTCTGTTCCTGGTCGAGGGACTGCATGGCGGTCATCAGGATCAGGATCGCGAACGGCAGCCATTGCCACGAGACAATGATGATGATCGACAGCAGCGGGTAGTGCGCCAGCCAGTCCACCGGTTGCGCGCCGAACAGCTTCCAGACGTAGGCGAGAATCCCTGACACCGGATGGAAAATCAGGTTCTTCCAGATCAGCGCACCGACCGTGGGCATGATGAAGAAGGGTGAGATCAGCATCACCCGCACGACACCGCGACCGAAAAACTCGCTGGCCTCAAGCAAAGCACTGATCAGCACACCCAATACCACACTGATCAGCAGCACGCTGCCCACCAGCAACAGCGTGTTGGTGGCGCCGGGCAGGAAGCCCGAATCGGTGAGGAAGTAGGTGAAGTTTTCCAACCCGACGAATTCGTTCTCGCCGGGGTTGAGCAAGTTGTAGCGAATCGTCGAGAAGTAGACGGTCATACCCAGCGGTACGATCATCCACAACAGCAGCAATGCCACCGAAGGGCTGACCAGAAACCAGCCAGGATTGGCCACTCGGCTTTTGCGCTGGGGTTGGGCAATGTCCATGTGAGCTTTGGCAGTTGATGTATTCATGGTGATCACTTGCTCGATATTCGGCGAGTTACTTGTGGCGAGGGAGCTTGCTCCCGTTCGGCTGCGAAGCAGTCGTAAACCTGGCGAAAGTGTCCTGTCAGAAAAAACACCGTTGCTGGGTTTGGGGCCGCTTCGCAGCCCAGCGGGAGCAAGCTCCCTCGCCACAAAATGAGTGCTGATGGGTTACTTGGGATAACCCGCGCGCTTCATCTCGCGCTCGGTGGTTTGCTGGGCCGCCGCCAGGGCCTGGTCGACCGTAGTCTGGCCGATCAGCGCCGCAGAGAAGGATTTACCGACCTGGGTACCAATGCCCTGGAACTCGGGAATGGTCACCAACTGGATGCCGATGTACGGCACAGGTCTGGCGCCCGGCTTGCTCGGGTCCGCGGCTTTGAGCGACTCCAGCGTGACCTTGGCGAACGGGGCGGCGCTCATGTACGCCTCGCTGTAGGTCGAGGCCCGGGTGCCCGGCGGCACGTTGGCGATGCCGTCTTTTTCCGCGACCAGTGCGCCGTATTCTTTGGACGTGGCCCAGGCGCTGAAGGTTTTCGCCGCGTCCTTGGCCTTGGAACTGGTCGGAATGGCCAGCGCCCAGGAGTACAACCAGGCCGAGCCCTTGTCAGTGACTTGATGCGGCGCATAGGTGAAGCCGACGTGATCGGTGACCTTGCTCTGGGACTTGTCGGTGACGAACGAGCCGGCGACGCTGGCATCGACCCAGATCGCGCATTTGCCGCTGTTGAACAGCGCCAGGTTTTCATTGAAACCGTTGCTCGACGCCCCCGGCGGGCCGGATTTCTTCATGGTGTCGACATAGAAGTTCAGCGCGTTTTTCCATTCGGGACCATTGAATTCCGGCTGCCACTTTTCATCGAACCAGCGCGCGCCATAGGCGTTGGCCACAGTGCTGATCAGCGCCATGTTCTCGCCCCAGCCGGCCTTGCCACGCAGGCAGATGCCGTACTGTTCCTGCTCGGGTTTGTTCAATTTGGCGGCGAATTCACCGATCTGCTCCCAGGTCGGGCGCTCGGGCATGGTCAGGCCGGCGTCCTTGAACAGATCGGTGCGGTAGTAGGTGATCGAGCTTTCGGCGTAAAACGGCAGGGCGTACAGCGAGCCTTTGACCGACAGGCCTTCGCGCACCGACGGGAACACGTCATCGAGGGCATAGCTGGCCGGCAAATCCTTCATCGGCTCCAGCCAGCCCTTGGCGCCCCAGAGTGCGGCTTCGTACATGCCAATGGTCAGCACATCGAACTGCCCGCCCTGGGTGGCGATGTCGGTGGTCAGGCGCTGGCGCAGGACGTTTTCTTCGAGGACCACCCAATTGAGCTTGATCTGCGGATGCTCGGCCTCGAAGGTTTTCGAGAGCTTTTGCATGCGGATCATGTCGCTGTTGTTGACGGTGGCGATGGTCAGGGTCTGTGCGCCAAGGCTGACGCTGCTGAGGGTCATGCAGGTGAGGGCAAGCAGAGCTTTTACCGAAGGTTGCATCGTGCACTCCTTTTCTGCACCCGGCGGGATACAGAAGGACAGTTATTGTTTTTGTGTCTTCCGAAGACAGGAAGAATGTGCACTGATTACAACCTTCAATACGGACGATGACAAAGCGTTGGCAGCACTTTGGCTGATACTATTTTGCACTGATGGAGTTTTGCTGAAATGCCAGCCCTTGCTTTGCGTTCCTCACACGGGCGCTCGTACCTGGATCGACTCAATCGACATGGTTCGTCCGCTGGTCAAGCTAAAGTGCACGAAAAATACTCCATCCGCACCGGCTTTGGCACCTTCAATCTGGTACAAGCTGTGCTGTTGGACGGACACCTCCTTGATCTCGCGGACACCAGCGGGATGCCTAGCAATCAATATTTCGTCGGCCAAAAGACCGCGAAGCCGGATCAGCACCCGGACATCAATCGACGGCGGCAGTTGTTGCCCAAAATCCCGCCGGGCATCCTTTGAAAACCAGCAGTACTTGTTGGCGATGTCATCCTGTTTTATTTCACCTTCGCCCGTCCAGCCCAGGGTTTCTCCCGGCGTGTCGAAGCGTGCGTTCTCGTCGATGTTTGTTGAGGCGGCGCAATCTTGTGAGGAATCAGGGCACATGGTCTGAGGTCTCGATGTGGATGGCTGGGTTGCTGCAAGCATGGATAACCCATCACGGCCAAACCACTGTCAAAACTACCAGTTCCGACCAGCGGCTATCCCTGGTTTTGCTCAGTCAACCGCTGCACCACCAACCGCCGGTAGTGCGACGGGGTCATGCCCTTGAGTTGCTGGAAGCGCCGGTTGAAGTTGGAAATATTGTTGAAGCCCGATTCGAAGCACACGTCAGTGACCGGCTTGTCGCCATCGGCGAGCAGTTCACAGGACTTGCTGATACGCAGGCGATTGACGAATTCAATGAAATTGCGTCCGGTGGCCTGCTTGAACACCCGGCTGAAATAAGTCGGTTTCATGCCCAGATGATCGGCGACTTCCTCCAGCGTCAAGTCCCGGGCGTAGTGGGCAAAAATGTAATCCACTGCGCGGTTGGTGCGATCGATGTTGTGCTCGTCGGCCAGTTGCGGGGTCGTGGCGCCAGAGAGCAATTGGTAATCGTCGGTGGCCGCAAGCAATTCCAACAGAATGAAAAAGTGCCCGAGCCGGGTCACACCGGTGGTGTCGGCAATGCGCTGCATCAGATCCATCGCCTTGCCAATGGTGTGCTTGCAGCGAAATTCGATGCCGTACTGCGCGCGTTCCAGCAACGGCGCCAGGGCCTTGAGTTCGCCGAATACCTGATAGCCGCTGTCGAACAACTCGTCGGTGAAGTTGACCAGCATGTCGCGCTTGGGCACCACTTCATCCTCGGCTACCTGGCTGATCCAGTTGTGGGGCAGGTTGGGGCCGGTGAGAAACAGTGTCTGAGGATAGAAGTTGCCGATGTAGTCGCCGATGAACACCTTGCCAGAACTGGCGACGATCAGGTGCAGTTCGTATTCCTTGTGGAAATGCCAGCGCACCAGGGGGCAGGGGAAACCATGCTGGCGGTAGATGATGGACAAGCCGTTGTGGTCGTCCATCAACTCATAGGAAGGATCGGTGACTCTGGCGGTGCGGGTCATGTCAGGGCGCTTATGTTGTTATCCCGCCCCGATCATGCCTCTTGCCGCAGGGCTAACGCTACTACCGCCGGTGCGTCTGTTCATGCAAGGTGCGCGCAAGGAGGGTGGGCTACTCCAGATTAAGGCGGTTCTTCGCCTCAATCCATTGCGCCATGTATTGAGTGCTCTTGTGCTGGTGATGACGCAGCATGCTGCCGGTAAAATTATCTCGTCTGATGTTGGCCAGATCCCGTTGGCAATCGACCAGTCGCTGGATCAGCGCCGGGCCATGAACGGATTTCTGGTAACGGCCGACAAGCAGGGTTTGCCCGTGGGCCTGGGCGTCCAGCCAGCGCGTCTTGTCGTTATGGAGTTGCACGGCATGATCGGCGAACTCGCGTGCCGAACGAGTCACTGCACCGGGCCATGCCTCTTCGCCATGCATCGCCTCGGCACCCACTGGCGTCGTCACATTCGGTGTGCCACAGAGCATCGCATCGACAATCTTGCCCTTGATTCCCGCGCCAAAACGCAGAGGCGCCATACATACCCGCGCCGACGACATGACTTGCAGGGCGTCTTCTGCCCAGTTCATCACATGAAAACCCTGGGCAGGGTTATGCAGGGCAGTTGCCTTGGGTGGTGTGTAGGCACCATAGATATGCAATTGAGCGCCGGGTATCTGCTCGCGAATCAGCGGCCAGATGGCGGTTTTCAACCAGAGCACGGCATCCCAATTGGGCGCATGGCGAAAGTTACCGATATGAAGAAAGTGTGCGCGGTCTTCAAACGGTACCGGCGCACGGGTCGGAACATCGACCATCAACGGGCACCAGTGCAACAGGTTGCGCGCAAACCTGAACTGCTCGACCAGCAATTCGATTTCCACTTCGGAAACCATCAGCGTCAAATCACAACGATAAAATGAGGCGATTTCGCGCTTCGCCATATCGGTATTGGCCATATGTTCGAATTCTTCGCGCGACGCCTGGGCGAACAGGTCGCTGAAGTCATTGTTGTCGTCACTGGCCTTCAAACGCTCCTTGAGACGTTGATGACGACCCTGCCGGAGGCTTTGCAGGTCGCAGCTTTCGAGCACACGCAAGGCATCGGGGCAATACTTCTCGACCCGCCAGCCGAACTGTTCCTCCATCATGAATTGATCGAACAGCACGATGTCCGGCGCCAGTTCACTGATGAAAGCGTCGAAACTGCTGTTGTTCAGCTCGATGGGGACTTCGCGAATACCCAACGCCGTCAGGTCTGCGCGTTGCTCGCCGAAGCCTGCCGGGCTGCTGAACGTGATGTCCCAGCCTTGTTCCAGGAGAACGTCGAGAATCTGCATGACATGCCCGCTGGCCGCCGAAGAGCGGGGCTCGGGCCAGACGTAACCAATGACCAGGACTTTGGTTGCGCAGGGCTCAATCATGTACGGGAATTCCTTGAAGCGAAGACAGGGCAGGGACGAAAAAGGCGCGCATTAAACCACAGCGCAGCGCAGTGTCACCCGAGAATGCTTTTGACCTTGTCGCGTAACTGATCAATGGAGAAGGGTTTGCCGATCAAGTGCATGCCTTGAGGCACGTCGATGTTTTCGGCATACCCGCTGGCAAACAGAATTGGAAGGGCTGGACGTAACGCGCGTGCTTGATTGGCCAGCTCGCGGCCGTCCATGACCGGCAGGCCAACATCAGTCATCATCAGGTCAATGTGTTGGTTCACATCCTTGAGGGTCTCCAGCGCCTGTTCGCTGCCATCGGCTTCCAGCACCTTGAATTCCAGTTCTTCCAGTACGTCGACGATCAGCATGCGCACGATGGCATCGTCTTCGACGACAAGGATGGTGGAGGCGTTGGCGGATGACATAGTCGAACTCTCGAAAAAGATTGGCTTTGCCGGTCGCTGGAAATCGTCGGCCTCTTGCATGAGTAAGTGGCGGATCCCGACAAGTTCCCAACGTTGTAAAAAAGAATTGCAGTGCAGGCCACGCAAGGATAACCCGTGGCTTGGAACGGGCGCAGCGCAATGTAGGACCTTGCGCGCAAACATGTCAGAAAATTGGATCAATGTGCCGGTTTTGGGGCAAACTCCTTGCATTCTGACAGTTCGACAAGGCCTGCCCCATGTCCTCCGCGTCCTCGGTTGATGAACAACGATTTCGTAAACTCCTGAGCCGCAACATCAGCCTGCCTTTGGGCCTGGGTCTCATCAGCGCCGTGTTCTTCGTGTCGCTGATCACCTATTTACTGTCGACGATCCAGTGGGTGGAGCACACCGACCGGGTGATCAATAACGCCAATGAAGCGGTCAAGCTGACCGTGGATCTGGAAACCGGGATGCGCGGTTTCCTGCTCAGTGGCGACGAACATTTCCTCGATCCCTTCGAAACCGCCAAGCCGCGCATCGCCGTGGCGCTCAACACCTTGCTCGAACTGACCGCCGACAACCCCCTGCAGACCGATCGCTTGTTGCGGTTGCAGGCCTTGCAGCAGGAGTGGAGCGACTATGCACAATCGATGATCGATTTGCAGCGCCGCAGCGGGGACTATCGCACTGTGGTCAAGGCCGGACGCGGTAAACGGCTGACCGATGAAATTCGCAAGCAGTTCGAGGAGGTGATCGACGCCGAGCAACAGTTGCGCGCATCGCGCAATGATGAAGTGCGACGTACCACCGTCGTGAGCATCAGTCTCTACCTGTTGTTCATTGCCGGGGTCAGCGGGTTGCTGGCGTATGTCGGGCGCCGCGATTTGTTGACGCTGACGCAGAACTACAGCGTCAACCTTGCCGCCCAGCAAGCTAGCGCCCGTCGTCTGGAGCAGCAGGCCTGGCTGCGCAACGGCCAGACCGAGCTGGCCGAGCAGGTGCTGGGGCAATTGAGCCTGAACATGCTGGGTCGCAACATCCTGCAATTTTGCGCGCAGTACCTGGGCACCGTCGTGGCGGCTATTTATGTGCGCGAAGACGACGGTGGCCTCAACCGCATCGCTACCTACGGCTTCTCTCGCGAACAGGAGGAGCGTGAACAGCAGATCCACAGCGACGAAGGCATTGTCGGCCAGGTGGCGCAGCAGGCACGGCTGGTTCGCCTGGACGATGTGCCGGGAGATTACTTCAAGGTCAGCTCCGGCCTCGGTGACGGTTTGCCGCGCAGTGTGCTGGTGGTGCCAACCAGCGACGACGAGCGGGTCAACGGCGTGATCGAGTTGGGCTTTCTGCGTCCACTGACGGACCGTGACGTTGAATTGCTTGAGCTGATAGCCGGCAACATTGGCACCTCGATCGAGGCGGCACGCTATCGCCAGCGTTTGCAGGAGGTGTTGGCCGAAACCCAGCAACTCAACGAAGAATTGCAGGTTCAGCAGGAAGAACTCAAGACCGCCAACGAAGAGCTCGAAGAGCAGTCGCGGATTCTCAAGGAGTCCCAGGCGCACCTGGAAACCCAGCAGGTGGAGCTGGAGCAGACCAACGAACAACTCGCCAAGCAGGCAGAAGCACTGGCCGAGCAACGCGACGCCATGGATCTGAAGAATACCGAGCTCAATCAGGTCCAGATTCAGCTCGAAGAGCGCGCAGTAGAATTGCAGCGTTCGAGCAAGTACAAGTCCGAATTCCTCGCCAATATGTCCCATGAGCTGCGCACGCCGCTGAACAGCTCGCTGATCCTGGCCAAGCTGCTGGCGGAAAACCAGGAGGAAAACCTCACTGACGAGCAAGTCAAATTCGCCGAGTCGATCTACTCCGCCGGCAATGACTTGCTCCACCTGATCAACGACATTCTGGATATTTCCAAAGTCGAGGCCGGCAAGCTGGAAATCCGTCCGGAGAACACCAGCGTGGTGCGTCTGGTGGATGGCCTGCGCGGCGTGTTCCAGCCGTTGGCCACGGACAAGCAACTGGATTTCCAGGTGGATATGCAGGACGGTGCGCCGCTGATGCTGTTCACCGACCGCCAGCGCCTGGAGCAGGTCCTCAAGAACCTGTTGTCCAACGCGGTGAAATTCACTGAAAGGGGCAGCGTCAGCCTGTCCGTCGACACTGCGCCGAACGACGGCATCGCGTTCAGCATCCGCGATTCCGGGATCGGAATTGCAACGGATCAGCACGAAAGCATTTTCGAAGCGTTCCGTCAGGCCGATGGCACCACCAACCGGCGTTACGGCGGCACCGGGCTGGGGTTGTCGATCTCCCGTGACCTGGCGGCCTTGCTCGGCGGCTCCATCAGCGTGAGCAGCACGCCGGGGCAGGGCAGTGTGTTTACCCTGGTCTTGCCACGGCAGTACGTGGAACCGGGCGAAGTGCCTGTTGAACCGATGCGAGCCGTTCCTGTGACAGCCACGTCGAGTGTATTGCCGCCCACGTTGTCGCCACTGGTGGCCGAAGTCGACATTCCGCGTTTCGACGACGATCGCAACAAGGGGCCGTTCACCAGCCGCTGCATTCTGGTGGTGGAGGATGAACCGAACTTTGCGCACATCCTCTACGACCTGGCCCATGAACTGGGTTATCAGTGCCTGGTGGCCCACGGCGCCGACGAAGGCTACGACCTGGCCAAGGCGTTCATCCCCGATGCGATCCTGCTCGACATGCGCCTGCCGGATCATTCCGGCCTGACCGTGCTGCAACGCCTGAAGGAACACGCCGAAACCCGGCACATCCCGGTGCATGTGATTTCGGTCGAGGACCGGGTCGAAGCGGCGATGCACATGGGCGCCATTGGCTATGCGGTCAAACCGACCACCCGCGAGGAACTCAAGGACGTCTTTGCACGCCTCGAGGCCAAGCTGACCCAGAAGGTCAAGCGCGTGCTGCTGGTCGAGGACGACGACTTGCAGCGCGACAGCATTGCCCGCCTGATCGGCGACGATGACATCGAGATCACTGCCGTTGGCCTGGCGCAGGAGGCGCTGGACCTGCTGCGCACGTCCGTCTTCGATTGCATGATCATCGATCTCAAACTGCCGGACATGCTCGGCAATGACCTGCTCAAGCGCATGTCCACCGAAGATATCTGCTCCTTTCCGCCCGTCATCGTCTATACCGGGCGCAACCTGACCCGGGATGAAGAGGCCGAACTGCGCAAGTATTCGCGGTCGATCATCATCAAGGGCGCACGCTCGCCGGAGCGCTTGCTGGATGAGGTGACGCTTTTTTTGCACAAAGTCGAATCACGGTTGTCCCATGAACGGCAGAAGATGCTCAAGGTCGCCCGCAGTCGGGACAAGGTCTTCGAGGGCCGCAAGGTGCTGCTGGTGGATGACGATGTGCGCAACATTTTCGCCCTCACCAGCGCGCTGGAGCAAAAGGGCGCAGTCGTGGTCATTGGCCGCAACGGCCGTGAAGCGATTGAACGATTGAATGAGGTGCAAGACATCGATCTGGTGTTGATGGACGTGATGATGCCGCAGATGGATGGCTTTGAAGCCACCGTTGAAATCCGCAAGGACCCGCGCTGGCGCAAGCTGCCGATCATCGCGGTGACGGCCAAGGCCATGAAGGACGATCAGGAGCGCTGCCTGCAGGCCGGCGCCAACGATTACCTGGCCAAGCCCATCGACCTCGATCGCCTGTTTTCGCTGATTCGTGTGTGGTTACCGAAGATGGAACGGATCTAGTGGAGCGCAATTTTTCAGTGGAGCGAAACAGCGAAATCGAATTGCGGTTGTTGATCGAGGCGATCTATCTCAAGTACAGCTACGATTTTCGCGATTACTCCGGCGCCTCGATCAGGCGCCGGGTCAACCATGCGTTGAGTCAGTTCGAGTGCAACACCATCTCGGCATTGCAGGATAAGGTCCTGCACGATCCCGCCGCGTTCATGCAACTGCTGCAATTGCTGACCATTCCGGTCAGCGAGATGTTTCGCGACCCCTCGCACTTCCTGGCCATCCGCAAGGAAGTGGTGCCGCTGCTGCGAACCTACCCTTCGATCAAGGTCTGGATCGCCGGATGCAGCACCGGTGAAGAGGTGTATTCGATGGCCATTGTGCTGCGCGAAGAGGGCCTGCTCGACCGTACCATCATCTACGCCACCGACATCAATCCGCGCTCACTGGAAAAAGCCAAGCAAGGGATTTTCTCGATGGAGAACGTCCGCGCCTACACTGCTAATTACCAGCAGGCCGGTGGCCAGAGCTCGTTTGCCGACTACTATACGGCGGCCTATGGGTACGCGATTTTCGACAAGACCCTGCGCGAGAACGTGACCTTCGCCGATCACAGTTTGGCAACGGACAGCGTATTTTCCGAAACTCAATTAATTTCATGTCGTAACGTATTGATTTATTTCAATAAAAAACTTCAGGATCGGGCATTCGGACTGTTTCATGAGTCCCTCTGCCATCGCGGTTTTCTGGTGCTGGGCAGTAAGGAAACCCCGGATTTCTCAGCCTTCGGCAATCAGTTCGAGCCGCTGGTCAAACAAGAACGGATCTATCGAAAATCATGAACAGTGCAACGAAATTGCCGGCTATCGAAGCGATCGTGATCGGTGCCTCCGCCGGTGGCGTCGAGGCGCTGTTGAGTATCCTCGGCCCGCTGCGCGAAGGCTTCGCACTGCCGATCATTGTTGTGCTGCACCTGCCGGACGAGCGCCGCAGCCAGCTGGCGGACGTGTTTTCCCGCCGGGTTGCCCTGCCGGTGCTGGAGGCGTGCGACAAGACCCCGGTCGAGGCCGGCACGCTGTATTTCGCGGCGCCCGGTTATCACCTGTCGGTGGAGCAGGACCGCAGCTTTTCCCTGAGCCTGGAGCCTCGTGTGCATCATTCGCGACCCGCTATCGATTACCTGTTCGAATCGGCCGCCGATGCGTACGGCGCCAATCTGGCTGCGATATTGCTCACCGGCGCCAACCGCGATGGCGCGCGTGGGCTGGCTCAGGTCAAGCTGCGCGGTGGCTTGACCATCGTGCAAGACCCGCAAGAGGCTCAGGTCGCCACCATGCCCCAGGCTGCGCTGGATATGCACCAGCCGGATCACATACTTCCTGTACGCGGCATCGGCCGTTTGCTTGTCGAGCTGGAACGAATCGCATGCTAAGTAATATTCAGGCCAAACTGCTGATCGTGGACGATCTGCCAGAGAATCTGCTGGCGCTTGAAGCGCTGATCAAGCGTGAGGACCGCATCGTCTACAAGGCGCTGTCCGCTGACGAAGCCTTATCCCTGCTGTTGCAACACGAATTCGCCTTGGCCATCCTCGATGTGCAGATGCCCGATATGAATGGCTTCGAGCTGGCCGAGTTGATGCGTGGCACGGAAAAAACCAGGAACATTCCGATCGTTTTCGTCAGCGCCGCCGGGCGTGAACTGAACTACGCGTTCAAGGGCTATGAAAGCGGTGCCGTGGACTTCCTGCACAAACCGCTGGACATCCAGGCGGTCAAGAGCAAGGTCAATGTGTTCGTCGACCTGTATCGCCAAAGCAAGGCGATGAAGGAACAAGTGCTGGCCCTTGAGCAAAGTCGCCGTGAACAGGAGACCCTGCTCAAGCAGCTGCAAAACACCCAGCTGGAACTGGAACAGGCGGTGCGCATGCGCGATGACTTCATGTCCATCGTCGCCCACGAAGTGCGCACGCCGCTCAATGGTCTGATCCTTGAAACCCAGTTGCGCAAGATGCACCTGGCTCGGGACAACGCCGCCGCCTTCACCCTGGACAAGATGCATGCCATGGTCGACCGCGACGAGCGGCAGATCAAAAGCCTCATTCGCTTGATTGAAGACATGCTCGATGTCTCGCGCATTCGCACCGGAAATTTGTCGATCCGGCCAACGCGCATCGATCTTTCGACGCTGGTTCGCCACCTGTTACATAACTTTTCCCAGCAGATCGACGCCGCCGAGGCGTCGGTCACCCTTGATGCCGCGCAACCGGTGATCGGAAACTGGGACGAATTTCGTATTGAACAGGTCATATCCAACCTGTTGACCAACGCCTTGCGCTACGGGGCCAAGAGCCCGATCTCGGTGAAGGTCTACAGTGAAGGTGGCCAGGCGCTGGTGGACGTGCAGGATCAAGGGATCGGCATCAGCGAAGAAAACCAGAAACGGATTTTCCAGCAGTTCGAGCGGGTATCGGCCAAGCATGCCGTCGCCGGGCTGGGCCTGGGATTGTTTATTTCAGAACAGATTGTCACCGCCCATGGCGGTACTATTACCGTCCAGAGCAGGATTGGCGAAGGCGCCTTGTTTCGCGTTTGTCTGCCGCTGTAGGAAAACAGCCAGATAAACGCAACCTCTGATCGACCCCACGGTCGTATCAGCAGCAATTGACCGAACAAAGGCTTCCCATGAGCGAAGATGCACAAGATGTAGTACTCGTCGTCGAGGACGATCCCTCGATTCTGATGGTGCTGTCCGCTTATCTGTCGGGCGAGGGTTACCGCGTGTTGCAGGCCGAAAACGGCGAACAGGCTTTTGAAATCCTGGCGAGCAAACCGCACCTGGACATGATGATCACCGACTTCCGCCTGCCCGGTGGAATCTCCGGCGTGCAGATCGCCGAGCCCGCCGTGAAGCTGCGACCGGAACTCAAGGTGATTTTCATCAGCGGCTATGCCCAGGAAATCCGTGAGACCGACAGCCCGATCACGCGCAAGGCGCCGATCCTGGACAAACCGTTCGATCTGGATAAATTGCAGGAATTGATGCAGGACATGCTTTCGTAAGTGTTCAGGCGCTGATCATCTCCCTGACCTTCGCCGTCAACAGATCAAAGGTAAACGGCTTGGTGATCAACTGCATGCCCGGATCGAGGAACCCGCCGCGCACCGCGGCGTGCTCGGCGTAGCCGGTGATGAACAGCACCCTGAGATCGGGCCGCAGTTGCCGGCCGATTTCCGCCAGTTGCCGGCCATTCATGCCGGGCAGGCCGACATCGCTGATCAGCAGGTCGATGCGCTGAGGCGAATCGAGTATCGGCACGGCGCTATCACCATCACAGGCCTCGACGAAGGCATAACCCAGATCGCTCAACACCGTACTGACCAGGACCCGCACCGCCGGATCGTCCTCGACAATCAACACCGTCTCGCCATTATTGGCGATGGGCGAATGTTCGACGTCCAGTGGATGGTCCCGGGGCAGGTCACCGCCAAAGCGCGGCAGAAACAGACTCACCGTGGTGCCTTTGCCCACTTCGCTGTGGATGGCGACGTGGCCACCCGACTGTTTGCTGAAACCGTAGATCATCGATAGCCCGAGGCCGGTGCCTTGGCCGATGGGCTTGGTGGTGAAGAACGGGTCGAAGGCGCGGTTGATGGTGCTTTGTGGCATGCCACAGCCGGTGTCGGTCACGCTGAGCACCACGTAGTCACCCGCATCGAGATTGCTCTGGCCTTGGGTGAAGTCCTCATCAAAGTGCTGGTTCGAGGTAGAGACCACCAGTCTGCCTCCATTGGGCATGGCATCGCGGGCATTGATCACCAGGTTGAGCAGGGCGCTTTCCAGTTGATTGGGGTCGGCTTCGGCCACCCACAGTTGCTCGTCCAGTTGCATGTCCAGACGAATGCTTTCGTTGATGCTGCGCTGCAGCAGTTCATCCATGGAGATCACGAGGGCGTTCATCTCCACGGGTTTGGAGTCCAGCGACTGGCGGCGGGAAAACGCCAGCAGGCGGTGAGTCAGGCCCGCCGCGCGGTTGGCCGAAGTCACCCCCAGATTTATCAGGCTGTCCAGGTCTTCGGTTCGCCCCCGGGCCAGGCGTCGACGCAACAATTCCAGGCTGCCGATGATGCCGGTGAGCATGTTGTTGAAATCATGGGCGATGCCGCCGGTGAGCTGGCCGACGGCTTCCATTTTCTGCAACTGGCGCAACGCTTCTTCGTTGTGGCGCAATTGCGCGGTGCGCTCTTCCACCTGCTGCTCAAGGGTCTCGAGAGTGTTTTGCAGGCGCAACTCGCTCTGGCTCAGGTCGATCAGCCGATCCCTGGCTTCGTACTGTCGTCGACGCCCGCGCAAGGCGGTGGTGACCAGGCTGATCAGTGTGACCGGGTGAAAAGGCCGTTCGAGGAAGGTGACGTTGCCCAATTGCGCGCCGAAGCGTGATGCCGGGTTCTGTTGCGGGCCACGATGGTGTGTCATCAACACGATCGGCAGGTCCGACCACGCGGGCTGCTGTTCAATCAGCCGGACCAGCGGTTCGAGATCAGCACCCAGCAGCGCCTCGTAAGAGATCAGCAGCAGGCCGGCACCCTGTTCCAGCTCGACGCACAATCCCGGCAGGTCGCGACTGATCACCCCGTGGAGCCCTGCCTTTTTGAGCATCATCAAGGTCATCTGGCCGTCGCGTGCCCGCGGTGCAAGGATGATGGCGCGTTCGGGTGTCGCTTGCACGGCCTTCACGGGATATTGTCCAGCTGCCATCCAAGGGACAATCCGTCGTCGAGGATAGCGTCCAGACCTTCGATACCGGTGGCGGCCTTGGCTCGGTTCAAATCGTTGGATAGAGACAAGCAAGCGTCCTCACATGGCCAGGGTCAACGAGGCAGCCGCTGCGAAGTGCCGCAACGGGCTGCCTTTTCACTTGACCCTGGGCCGGGACGACGGTTCAACGAAATTTCAGGCGGGGTCAAAGCCCTTGTTGCAACGACGGATCATCGGGGTTCATCTGTTCGAGTTGGGCCAACAGGATCTGCACGTTTTGCAACTGCCCGCTTTCTTTCCAGTAATTGATCAACAGCACCCGAGCCTTGCGATCGTTCGGATGGCGCTGAACGATTTCCTGCAACTGATTCTGTGCCGCTTCGAGCTCTTGCTCACCGTGCAACGTGGTGGCCAGGTCGTAGCGGTAATCCCGGTTATTGGGCTCAAGTTCAACGGCCTTGGACAGGCCGAGCAGGGCGAATTCACTTTGCTCGTGATGCAGCAGCCAGAGCCCCAAAGCGTGTTGCAAGTAGGCTGAGTTGGGCTGTGCCTGCAGTTGCCTGGCCAATAGTTGCCGGGCGGTGTCGTTTTGGCCCTGTTTATCCAGCACCTCGATTTGCAGCACCAGCGCCGGCAGGTTGTCCGGCGCCAGGCGCAGGGTGTTGTCCAGCGCCTGTTGCGCTTCCTTTAGCTCGGCATTGTGCAGGTGCAGCCGGGCCAGTTGGTATTGATTTTCGGCGCTTTGCGGCGCGCTCTTGAGCACTTGCTCCCAGGCATCGATGGCTTGCTCGAGTGGCCCGAAATACAAACCCAGGTCATCCGGTGACAACCCCAGCAGCGCATTGATGGCCGCCAACCGCACGCTTTGTTCGCTGTCATCGAGCAATGGCCCCAGCAGCAGACTGCGCTGGCCATTCGGCACCAGGCCGCTGATGCTCCTGATCGCTGCGATACGCACTTCGGGCGACTCGTTCTGCAAGTCGGCATCCGCCAGTTTCAGGGCCACCGAACTTGGGTAGTTGGGCAGTTCGGCATGCAACCAGACACGACGCTTGGGGGACAGGTCCGGACGGGCCAGTTGCTGATAGAGCACCCGCGCGGCACCTGGTTTGCCGGCCCGGGCTGCCGCCAGCGCTTCGCTGTAGCCATGCTGGATGGCTTCGGGAACCACCGGGGTGGTACCGCGCAGGGAAAACCACGCAAGACCGATGACGAGCAGGGCGAAGAGGCTGATAAACAGATAGCGGCGGGACTTGGGCATGCAGGAATCCGGAAGCTGGCAAGCTTTTGCAAAGACGCCAGCTTCGGTCAGGCCAGGCTTTGAGTCAAACCTTGAGTCGGGGCAGGGTGCCCTCGATTGATTATTCGGCAGCGTAACGCAATAGGCGTTTTTTAAAAGAAGTCCGGGAGGCAGCTATTTAAGCTGGACGGAAATAGTCCTGCCCCAACGGAAAAAATTCGATGCTGCCTTCCAGTAATGCCACGTCTGTCTCGGGTTCGCCGAGGTTGCATTTCCTGTTTAACGACCAGCAGCCGCAAAACCGACTCTCTCAGGAGTATTCAGGCGCGAGTAATGGATCGCAGACACTGAACATCAACATCGAGCCCCAGGCAAATGCTCCAGGGTTGAATGCCGACTTGGCAGCGCCAGTGTTGGCATGCCCGGCATTTATTGAGTCCTATGGGGATTTTGCCGATCAGGCGCACCTTGATCGCGAATGGTCAGCGCTCAAGGACTATTTGAGAACTACAAGCCTTTGCGAGCAGGATGTGCTGGAAGTACTGAGCAGTGGCATCCTGCAAACAGAGACAGGTAAGGCGCTTGCCGGGTTATTGGCTGACGCGATAGTGCGCTCGATAAGTCCGGTTGGGGAGCTGACACACACGCGACTGCGAGAAATCGTAAACGTGATTTGTCATTTGCCACCCGCTCTATGGCAATCCGCATTCGGGGAAAACACAAGATTTATCAGTGGACCCAGTACAGAGGGCGTTGCAGGGGTTATCCAGAAACAGCTGGACCATTCAAGTAAGCACCGGGATGAACGGATTGCAAACGGCGGCCTGGTGGAGGATAGCCAATGGGAAGCCATCAAGCAGATTGCCAAACGGGCGCGTTCCGATATCCGTGCAAGCGGTAGCACGCTTGACGGCAAGCTGATGATGCTCGAAGACATGCGTATCGTACGCCCCACCCCTGAAGAAGCACGCCAGGCACTGTCCGAATTCATAGAGGAACTCAAGAACCCTACGGACGACGTGCGCAAGCGTTGGCACCCAAAGTTTCCAGAGAGAGTCGAATCCGTCCTTGCTCAAATAAGGCCTGCTGAAGTGCCCCCACAGGCCTGGTTGGAGTGGCTCGCCGGCCCCTGCTTGCTGGAAAGTTTTTCCCAAGGGGCGGGCGCATTCCTGGTCATGATGATTAGCTCAAAAGGAGAGACGGAGCGACCGTCGGCCGAGCGTGGCCCAACATTGCTGTCGCACTTGCAGACCATCGAGCGTAACGCCGATTTTTTCTCGAACATCACCCTTGACGGCCCACGAATCCCCAAAGGTATTGCCGGGAAGTTTTTATACGCCTGCAACGTGCTCGATGCCTTCGGGGCGTTGAAGTTGGACCACAGTCATATTTCGACATCTGGCCCCAGCCCCAGTCCCAGCTCTCGTCCTAATCCCGAACCGAACCAGCCAGCCTGGAAAAATGGCGCGAGCGAGCTTCCGGCGCAGCCATTCATTCCATTGCCGGAGCAACAGCAAGAGCTCCCAGCGTCACTGAGTCAGTTCGCAGCGCAACTCGATGACGTTGTTCACCAGATCGTCGGGAAAATGATGCCGTGGGACAGTGCTAATGCCACTGTAATAGTGGAAATGGAGGACTTGTTGGCGCCCACGCAGGTGAATCAGCTAACAACCGCTCCGTTAGAGGGCGGGCCGCCCGGTTCCCTCGGCAACAGGCTGCCCTCAATGGAGGATTTCAAAGAACATTTGCAAAACTGGCTTGGCCGAATGAGCGGTACCCTGGTCAGTACCGGCGTCGCAGTCATGAGCCGTACTGGTGAATTGATCGAGCGCAATCCGGGGCGTTCTGTCGCCGCATTCAGTCTGTACGTGGCGCTGACCAATCTTTACGCCCAGTGGTTTTTGCCTGAACCAGAAGCGGTCGAGCCCGAGCATTCTGATGTGACCATAATCGAGCAAGACCCCACCGATATTCTCAATGATGTCGAGGAGTTGTTTGACGACGAACCTGATTTTGCCGAGGCTGTTGCGCAGCTTGTCAACCAGTCCGAATACCTTGACCCAAGCGACGATCCTCAACTTTCTGAAGATATCGAGGCGCTTTTGCAGCAACCCTTTCCGGGCATCCCAGGTGCAACCTATCTGAGTTACCTGGAGGCGATTGCGGCACAAGAGGCGCAGGAGGCAGCCGATGAATCGGCTGAAGAAAGCGACGTCGCGACTGAAGCACCGATTGACGTTTTGCTTGGCTCGTTCCCGGATAATGTGGCCATGTCGGGGGCTCGCGTGAAACGAAGCCTGGAGTCAGGCAGTGTCGATAAGAAAATAGTCAGAGCGGTGATTGAATATGGCGCAATCGAGGTCAGCGCCAGTGTTGCCATGCACTCAAAGGAGGAAATCGCGCCCGGTTTTACCCTTGAACAGACCGTGGAAAAGATTTACGCCACGTTTGAAGCCGCCGCTGAAATGGCTGACCCTGTCACATACATAAAAAATGCCGCTTCAGCCCTGTTTTCCGAAGCCGGCACTGCGTCGGATATAAAGGCTGGAATCAATCCGGATACGGTTGTTGATGTGAAGTATCAGGGGGCTAATCTGCGCACAGTACTGGGGGTACCTGAAACCAATAATTTCACGTTGACCGATCTGTGTATCAAGGCACATCGCAAAGGTGTTCCGCTCCTGGAACTGCCATCGATCATTTGGCCGGATGGCATGTCCGAGCAACTGAAAACTGCCATAGAAAACGCGGACTTTCAGGAAAGCTACCGAACATTCATCTCATCGACGTTAAATCGCCCGGATGTCGCTGAACTCTGGAAACTGACGAAGGAACAGGAAATCGAGAGTGTTGTTAAACAGCATCTGAGCACCGGCAACTGCTCTGCTGGCGCGGCTAAAATCGCCAATGACTTTCTCAGTGGTAATGTTCGTCCGAGCCTGGCGATTGCCAATTCCAGGCGTGGTTTTTATGCAGCCGTCCCGATTTCCAACGCAGTTTATCTCGCCGGAGGCCCTCACAAGGCTTTGTTGGTATTGCTGGGTGGGGAAGGCAAAGTTGTCGAGTTGTCCTATGATTCGGCGCCGAAATACACCCCCGAAGCGTTAGCAACACTGAAAGAAGACATCTGGCAACGCATCGCCCTTAAGTACAACCATGATCGTGTCGACGACGATTATGTTTCAGTCCCGTCAGCTAAAGCATCGCAACCGGGGTACGAACCCTTTATTACGACAGAGACGCCGCCCGAGGCGGTCATGGATCGGCTTCACCTCATACAGGTGGAAAAGGTCCTTCTTGATATCGATGCGTTGGTAGCCACGAGCGGGGAGCTTTTGACGGATACCGTGTTGACCATTTCGGGTCACTTGCTTCAAGCCATCTCCATCGGAGTCGGTTTGATACCCATGGTTGGAACCGCTGTATCAGCCGCCGCTTGTGCAGCTGCCGCGTTATTGTTGGGCATTGCGTCTTCGGGGATGGATGCGTTGCGCGCGATCGTCGCGGATGATCCGGCGATTGCGGAGGAACACAGGACAAACGCGCTGTTCGGTGCGGTATCCGAATTCGCCGGCCCCTTGGCGGGGAAGATAGTGGGTAAGTCACTGTCCAGGCTCAGCCGCCTGAGCATTGCTCGAAGCGTCCTTCAACGATTCAGCGCAAAAGGCTTGTCTAAAACTATCGTCAAGCAATCCAAGGGAATTCCGAAATGGCTTCCGCCAAAGTTCAAGGACTATTCAAATACGCTGCGTAGCATGCAACTCAAGTTTAAAAACGCACAAGTCATCAATAGGCTGAATCATTTGGGTGATGGACCGCATATCGCTCAAAAACTGATGAATAAAGCGCGGCATGTCTATTTTTCGGGTGCCAAAGATGGCTATGTCTATAAAGGATTTGTCATGCGGGGTGATATGCGACCGCCCCAGGAGGTTTTTAAAAATGGCTTCAAATTGCGCACGCCTATTACCGATGTCAAACAGGTCAATGGCATGAAAGGCGGTTTTGGGGGTGGCAAAGACGCGCTGGACATGGACGGCATGGGCATTTCAACGTCTGCTTACTATAAGGACAGTGGCGCAGGCGCTTTTCATTATGGCGGCGGTAGAGGGGGTTACACATACGTAATCGATGGCAGGAAGCTCAAGGGCTACGACCTGTATAAAAATCATAATTTTGGTAGCGCCAATCCATCCAAACTTGGCTTCAAGCCGCTGGAAATCAACTACGGCAAGGACATCCCGGCTGGCAGGATACTGGGAGCGTACGACAGCAAAGGTGTTTTCTTCCCAAACCCCAAGGCACTGGAAAACAGTGTCAAGCAAAGTATCGGTGATCTGGATCTCAGCAAGGGTCGATTGCTCAAGCATTTACCGAAGGGTAACTCGACCTCATTACCCCATAAGCCAAAGTAACTCAAGACACTGATAAACGAAGCTGATGAGAGATTTCGCCGAAGCCGAAACCTCTCGTTGCCCCCAAGCAGTGACTACGCTTGCAGGAGATGTTTTCAAGAGCCTTCCCATGCAAGCGTTGTTGCAGTACTTCAAGGCCATGCTCAACCCCGGGTCCGGGGTGTTGCTGTTCGCCTTGCGAACCATGGCGGCCGGGTTGTTGACCTTGTACCTGGCGTTTTTGTTCGATCTGGACCAGCCCAAGTGGTCGATCATGGCCGTGGTCATCATCAGCCAGCCACTGGGCGGCATGGTGCTGGCGCGCAGCTTTGGCCAGGTGATCGGCACCACGACGGGCGCGGCCGTGGCGGTGCTGATCATGGCGATCTTTCCCCAGGCGCCGCTGCCGTTCATCACCACCCTGGCGTTGTGGCTGGCGTTGTGCACCGCTGGTGGCACCTTGTTGCGCTATACCAGTTCCGGGGCGTTTGTCCTCAGCGGCTACACCGCCGTGGTGGTGGCCTTGCTGGCGGTGCCGGACCAGGACGGCATGTTTTTGCTGGCGGTGACCCGCGTCACCGAGACGCTGCTGGCGGTTGCCTGTGTGTGCGTGGTCAGCCTGCTTACCGCCAGGCCCGAAGCCGTGGCCCGGGATTACTTCGCCAGGATCGATCAAATCACCCGGTTGCTGGCCACCCATGCCAGCGCCGTCATCCGCACCGAAGAGAGCGAAGCCGATTTCCAGCAGCGGCAAATGCAACTGCTGGGGCAGATCAGCGGCCTGGAGGGCGTGCGCCGACACATGTACTTCGATGCGCCACGGTTACGCAGTGCCAACGGTCTGGTGCAACTGCTGGGCAACCAATTGGTGTTATTGACCGCACGGCTGACCGCCTTGCGCCACCAGCGGCTGCTGTTGACCGAGCGCTGGGAGGGCGAGTTGCCTGAAGAAATTCAACGGCTGCGTGCCGAAGAACTGGCCTTTCTCGATGAACTGGCGCGGGAGGGGCGTTCGCTGTCCAGTGACAAGCGCCACTATTTCACTTCGCTGCAACATCGCTTTGATGAGCTGGCCTACAGGGCCGAACAATTGACTGAGCCACTGCCAGCCACCTTGCGTTCGCTGGCCTGGTCGCTGCGCTGGGAGCAGGCGCGCCTGCTGCAGCAACTGGAGCAGATTCTGGAATTGAGCGATGCCATCCAGAGCGGGCGCCCAGCCAGCAGCGTGTTTCGCGGGCGGGAAAACCCGCTGCACCTGGACTTCACCCTGGCGACCATGAATGCCGTCCGGGCCTTTTCCGCGCTGTTGATCGCAGGCCTGATCTGGATCGAAACCGGTTGGGACGGTGCGCGAGGCGGGATGGTGCTGGTGGGCATCCTTTGCTCGCTGATGTCGACGTTTCCACGGCCGCTGCTGGCCGTTCAAAGCTACGCGAGGGGATTCGGGCTGGCACTGGTGGCCTCGGCGCTCCTCCAGTTCATGTTTGTGCCGATGATCAGCAATTTCGAGATGCTTGCCTTGCTGCTGGCGCCCTTGCTCTACGCGGTTGCGGTGGGGCTGGCCAGTCCACCCACAACAGGTACCGGGATTGGTCTGGGGCTCACGACCTTTCTGTTGCTCGGCCCGTTGAACGTGGGGATTGGGCAAAACACCGCCATCCAGTGGTTCGAGTTTGCTGGTGCCTATACCTGCGCGACCGTGCTGGCATTGAGTGTCTACGCGCTGATCTTTCCGTTCATGCCTGATTTGCGCATGCGCCGGCTCCATAAAGAGAACTGCGAGCAGGTGTACGCCTTGCTGAAAACCCCGGCGACCGATGAGCAGCAGTTTGCCTTCGAGAGCCGCATGGTAGATCGCCTGACCATGATGCTGGGGTTGCTGCCGGCGACCCGGGAGCCACAATCACGTGAGCGGTTCCAGGTCAGCCTGGGCTGCATGGCACTGGGTACTGCCTTGAATCAGCTCAGGCAGCAGGGGCAGAACAACACGCTACTGAGTCCGGATCTGCAACGTCGCCTGTTTTCGACAGTCCGGGAAACGGGAAGGCTGGTCGCCGGTCGCCCCGGGGTCGAAGTGGCGCAGGTGCTTGATAGCCTCCACGCCTTGGGCGACGACCTGGATGCCCTGCATACCGATGTTCATGAGCGCTTGTGGTCGGTGTTCCGGATGCGTGTGGCGCTGTTGATCGTGGTGTCGTTCGTGGAACGCTATCGTGGCTACTTTCAACCCTCAGGCCTTGAAGGAGACCCTGTCCTTGCCCATTGATCTGGAAGTGGGGGGTGCCTATCTGCCCCCGATTGCTCAGGCGCTGCTGCTGGGCTTGCCGATTTTTCTGTTGCTGGACTGGACGTTGCGGCGCCTCGGTGTGCTGCAGTTTGTCTGGCACGAGGCATTGTTCGAAGGCGCGTTGTACGCCTGCGTCTGCGCCACGTTGATTCTGGTCATGGGAGCCTGATGCCTTGAAGAACATCCTTTCCCGACTCACGACGGTGGCGGTGGTCCTGCTGGCCTTCATCCTGGGGTGGTTCGCCTGGGAGCATTACACCCGCGCGCCCTGGACCCGGGATGCCCGGGTGCGTGCCGATGTGGTGACCTTGTCCGCCGATGTTTCGGGGCGAATCGTCAGTCTGGCCGTGCAGGACAACCAACATGTGAATCAAGGCCAGGCGCTGCTGGAGATCGATCCGGCGCGTTACATCCTGGCGGTGGAGCATGCCAAACGCGCGGTAGAGGTGGCGAAAGCCTCGCTCGGGCAGGCCCAGGCGACCATTACCGCCAGCGAAGCCTTGCTCAAACAACGTCAGAGCGAGGAGCAGCGCCGGCGCACGCTCAAGGATCGTTCGGCGATTTCCGGTGAAGAGTGGGAAAAGGCCAACACCGATGTGTCGGTGGCCCAGGCTGACTTGCTGCGTAATCAGGCCAATCTGGTGTTGGCCCAGGCCAATGTGCAACTGGCCATCGCGGCGTTGACCCAGTCCGAGCTCGATTTGCAGCGTACCCACGTCGTTTCGCCGGTGACCGGCTATGTCACCAATCTGTTGACCCGGGAGGGCGACTATGCCACGGCCGGCGGTCCATTGCTGGCGCTGGTGGACAGCGACTCGTTCTATGTCAGCGGTTACTTTGAGGAAACCAAGTTGCCGCGGATCGGAGAAGGCGACCGGGTCAAGATCGAGTTGATGAGTGGCGAAACGTTCGGCGGCAAAGTGCAGAGCATTGCCTTCGCCATTGCCGACCGGGAAAACCTGCCCGGTGGCCGCCTGCTGGCCAACATCAACCCCAGTTACACCTGGATCAAACTGGCGCAGCGGGTGCCGGTGCGGATCGAGATCGATGCCGACTATGCGGGTAAAAACAACCTGAGGGCGGGGACCACGGCCACTGTGACCGTCGAAGAACACCGCTAACCCCTGTAGGAGCGAGCCTGCTCGCGACAAACCCGATGACGACGAGGCGAATCAGGTTTGTCGCGTCATCGTTGACGTCCATCGCGAGCAGGCTCGCTCCTACAAGGGGCAGGCGGTGTTTTTGAGAGGAAAAAAAGCCCCGCGACCGAATGAGACGCAGGGCAAAGAAATTGGTTGGTTGCGGCCAACCAAAGGAGCACTTCAACACATCGGGTTAATTGCTCGCGACCGTCTCCGGCTGCCAGCCGCCACCGAGGGCCTTGTAGATCGCGACGATGCCTCGATACAGGTCGACTTCGGCCTGGGCCTGGGTGTCTTCGGCCGCCAGGCGTTCCCGCTGGGCATCGAGCAACACGAGGAAATCGGCCGTGCCTTCGCGGTAGCGGATTTCCGCCAGGTCGGCAGCCGAGCGGCTGGACTCGCTCTGGCGAATCAACGAGATCAAGCGCTGCTGGCGTTTGCCGTAGTCGCTGAAGGCGTTTTCCGATTCTTCCAGGGCCAGCAACACTTGCTGCTCGTAGGTCGCCAGGGCGCCTTCGGCATCGGCGTCGGCTCCGCGCAACCGGGCCTTGACACTGCCCAGGTCAAACGCTGCCCAAGTGATGCTCGGGCCCAGTGCCCAGGCGTTGGCCGCCGAGGAACCGATCTGCGAACCGCGCCCGGCCGTAAAGCCAAGGAAGCCACTGAGGCTGACCCGTGGGAACAGATCAGCCTTGGCCACGCCGATACGTGCCGTGGCCGACGCCAATTGGCGCTCGGCACTGCGAATGTCCGGACGGCGTTGCAACAATTCACCCGGATCACCGATCGGCAATGCCTTGGCGATCGCCGGCAGGTCTTTCGGGCTCAGGTCCACGGTCAGCTTGTCCGGACGTTCACCCAGCAGGGTGGCGATACGGTTTTTCTGCCGAACCTGTTCGGCCTGCAGTTGTGGCACGCTGGCTTCAACCGACGCCAGTCGCGCATCGGCGCGCTCCACATCGAGCTGATCGCCGACGCCGGCATCACGCAGGCTGACAGTGATCTTGCGCGACTCCTGCTGATTCTGCAGGTTGGCCAGTGCGATCTTTTCCCTCAGCTGCGCGCCGCGCAGTTGACCGTAGGAATCCACCAGTTCGGCAATCATGGTGACTTGCAGCTGGTACAGATCGGCCTCGAACGCCTGTTGCTCGGCGTTGGCCGACTCCAGGTTGCGCTGGATGCGGCCGAACAGATCAATTTCCCAGGCCATGTCCAGGCCCAGGTCATAGCGTTCAGTGTTGACCCGGTCGGTGCTCTGGCCCGGAATCTGGCCTTTGCCCAGGTCACTGCTGACGCGGCTGGTGATGGTCGGCATGGCGTCGTTGCTGACGTCGTCGCGGATCGCCCGTGCGGCTTTCCAGCGGGCGAAGGCGACGCGCAAATCACGGTTGCCTTGCAGGGATTGCGTCACCAGCTGGTTGAGGGTCGGGTCTTCGAACTGCTGCCACCAGATGCCTTCGAAACGCGAACGGTCAAAGTTCTTCTGGCCGGCGGCGCCATCGGTGACGGCCGTGATGTGGGCCGGCTCGGTGGTTGGCGTCTTGTAGTCCGGGCCCACGGCACAGGCACTCAGGGCCAGTACCAGCAGGCTCGGCAGGAAGGCTTTCAAACTCATCAGTGCGACTCCAGCTTCAGGGCGGCCTTGGCGGCTTTACGCGCTTGGCCGCGCTCGACAAAGTTACGAATCAATACGTAGAACACTGGCGTCAGCAACAGACCGAAGAAGGTCACCCCGAGCATCCCGGAGAACACCGCTACACCCATGGCGTGGCGCATTTCGGCACCGGCACCGCTGGAGAACACCAGGGGCACAACGCCCATGATGAACGCGAAGGAGGTCATCAGGATCGGCCGCAGACGCAGGCGGCAAGCTTCCAGGACCGCCGCCAGCGGGTTGAGGCCTTCCAGCTGTTTGTCCTTGGCAAACTCGACGATCAGGATCGCGTTCTTACAGGCCAGGCCCACCAATACGATCAAACCGATCTGGGTAAAGATGTTGTTGTCGCCACCGGAAGCGATCACACCGGTGATGGCCGACAGCAGGGTCATCGGTACGATCAGGATCACCGCCAGCGGCAGGCTCCAGCTTTCGTACTGGGCCGCCAGTACCAGGAACGCCAGCAGCACACAGAGCGGGAACACGAACAGCGCGGTGTTGCCGGACAGGATCTGCTGGTAGGTCAGGTCAGTCCATTCGTAGGTCATGCCGTTGGGCAGTTCTTCCTTGAGCAGTTTCTCGATGGCTTTTTCGGCCTGGCCGGAGCTGTAGCCGGGGGCGGCGGCACCGTTGATTTCAGCAGTGATGAAGCCGTTGTAGTGCATCACGCGGTCGGGACCTGAGGTGTCGCTGACCTTGATGAAGGTCGCCAGCGGAATCATCTCGCCCTTGTTATTGCGCACTTTCAGCTGGCCGATCTGGTCCGACTCGAGGCGGAACTGTTGCTCGGCCTGAACGTTGACCTGATAGGTGCGACCGAAGCGGTTGAAGTCGTTGGCATACAGCGAACCCAGGTAGATCTGCAGGGTGTCGAAGATGTCGCTGACGGCCACGCCGTGGGTCTTGGCTTTTTCCCGATCGATGGCGGCATCGACCTGGGGCACGTTCACCGTGTAGCTGGTGAACAGGCCGGCCAGTTCCGGCACGTTGTGGCTCTTGTTGATGATGTTCATGGTTTCCTTGTACAGCTCTTCGTAGCCCAGGTTGCCCCGGTCTTCGATCTGCAGGCGGAAACCACCGATGGTGCCCAGGCCTTGTACCGGCGGCGGCGGGAAGATCGCCATGTAGGCTTCCTGAATGTTCGCGTATTGGCCGTTCAAGGCACCGGCAATCGCACCGGCGGACATGCTCGGGTCTTTACGTTCGTCGAACGGTTTCAGGGTCACGAACACGATGCCGGCGTTCGGGCTGTTGGTGAAGCCGTTGATCGACAGGCCAGGGAAGGCCACGGCACTTTCCACGCCAGGCTGTTTCAGGGCCAGGTCGGACATGCGCTTGATCACGTCTTCGGTGCGGTCCAGGCTCGAGGCATCCGGCAGTTGCGCGAAGGCCACCAGGTATTGCTTGTCCTGGCCCGGTACGAAACCGGTCGGAGTGCTGGAGAAGCCGAAGAAGGTCAGGACCATCAGGCCGGCATACAGCAGCAGGGCGATACCGCTGGAGCGGATCACGCGGGCAACGGTGCCGACATAACCATGGCTGGCCTTTTCAAAGAAGCGGTTGAACGGACGGAACAGCCAGCCACCGAAAATCTTGTCCAGCACCTTGGAGAAACGGTCTTTCGACGCGTCATGGCCCTTGAGCAATACCGCGGCCAGAGCCGGCGACAGGGTCAGGGAGTTGAAGGCCGAGATCACCGTGGAAATCGCGATGGTCAAGGCGAATTGCTTGTAGAACTGGCCGGTCAGACCGGAGATGAACGCCGCCGGAACAAACACCGCACACAGCACCAGCGCCGTCGCAATGATCGGACCTGTCACTTCACGCATGGCGCGTTTGGTGGCTTCAACCGGGGTCAATCCAAGCTCGATGTTCCGCTCGACGTTCTCCACCACCACGATGGCGTCGTCCACCACGATACCGATCGCCAATACCAGGCCGAACAGCGACAAGGCGTTGAGCGAGAAACCAAACAGATGCATCACGGCAAAGGTACCGATCAGCGATACCGGCACCGCCACCAATGGAATGATCGAGGCACGCCAGGTTTGCAGGAACAGGATCACCACCAGCACCACGAGGATCAGCGCTTCGAAAAGGGTATGAACCACCGCCTCGATGGAGCCGCGCACGAAGATCGTCGGGTCATAGACGATGCTGAAGTCCATGCCTTCGGGGAAACTCTTCTTCAGTTCGGCCATTTTGGCCCGGACTTCATTGGAGATTTCGATGGCGTTGGAACCCGGACGCTGGAAGATCGGGATCGCCACCGCCGGCTGGTTGTTCAGCAACGAACGCAGGGCGTATTGGCTGGAGCCCAGCTCGACGCGGGCGATGTCCTTGAGGCGAGTGATTTCACCGTTGTCGCCAGAGCGAATGATAATGTTCTCGAACTCTTCCTCGGACACCAGACGGCCCTGAGTGTTGACCGACAACTGGAATGCCGTGGCATTCGGTGCCGGAGGTGCACCCAGTGCGCCGGCCGCCACTTGACGGTTCTGTTCACGAATAGCGGTGACCACATCGGTCGCGGTCAGGTTGCGCGAAGCAGTCTTGTTCGGGTCGAGCCACACCCGCAGCGAGTAATCGCCCATGCCGAACAACTGGACATCACCGACACCGCCCAGGCGCGCCAGCTCATCCTTGATGTTGAGCAGGGCGTAGTTGGACAGGTACAGCATGTCGTAGCGTTTGTCCGGCGAGGTCAAGTGCACCACCATCGTCAGGTCGGGCGACGCCTTGTCCACGGTGATACCGATGCGCGTCACTTCCTCGGGAAGTTTCGGCTCGGTCCGGGTCACACGGTTCTGTACCTGCACCTGGGCGTTGTCCAGGTCGGTACCCAGGGCGAAGGTGATGGTCAGGGTGATCTTGCCGTCAGCGGTGGATTGCGAGGACATGTACAGCATGTTCTCGACGCCGGTGATGGCTTGCTCCAGCGGAGCGGCCACGGTTTCGCCGATGACTTTCGGGTTGGCACCCGGGAAGTTGGCGCGGACCACCACGGTCGGCGGCACCACTTCCGGGTATTCGCTGATCGGCAGCTGGAACAGCGAGATCGCACCGGCGATCAGGATCAGCAGCGACAGCACCGCTGCGAAGATCGGCCGCGAAATGAAGAATTGGGAAAAATTCATCGTAAAAATCCCTTAACCGCGTGGGGTCGTGGCAGCCAGTTTCACAGCCGTACCCGGCGCAACCTTGGCAGGCGCGACTTGGGGCAGGTTGCTGGCTTCCAGCGCTTGGCGTTGTTGTGCGAGTGCCGCGAGGGTTTGTTCACTGGCCATCGGAATCACTTCAGGGGTGACCGGTGAACCAGGACGTACCCGTTGCAAACCCTTGACGATGATGGTGTCGTCCTTGTTCAGGCCGTTGCGCACGATGCGCAGACCTTCGATCTTCGGACCCAGCTCCACCGCGCGGTAGGCGGTCTTGTTGTCGCCATCCATCACCAGCACGAACTTCTTGCCCAGGTCAGTGCCGACCGCTTCATCGTTGATCAGCATGGCGCTGTAGGTGCCGCTGCCCACCAGTTTCAGGCGTGCATACAGGCCCGGGGTGTAGCTGCCATCGCTGTTGTCGAACACGGCGCGCCCACGGATGGTGCCGGTCTTCGGGTTGACCTGGTTGTCGACGAAGTTCATCACGCCCTGGTGCGGGTTGCCGTCCTCGTTGGACAGGCCCATGTAGACCGGGGTGGTGGCGCCGCGTTTGCCCTGGCGAGCGAGCTCCGTGTACTTGAGGAACACACGTTCGTCCGCGTCGAAGTAGGCGTACACCTTGTCGGTGGAAACGACGCTGGTCAGTGGCGTGGTATCGGCGGTCACCAGGTTGCCGGCGGTGATTTCCGCACGGCTGACGCGGCCGCTGATCGGTGCGGTGACGCGGGTGAAGCTCAGGTTCAGCTTGGCCAGATCCAGTTGCGCTTGCAGGGCACCGACGGCGGCGCGGGCTTCCTGGGCGGCGCTGGTACGCGAGTCGGCCAGTTCGGCGGAAATGGCGTTGCTGGTACGCAGACGCTCACCGCGCTGGGCTTCGTTTTCGCTACGGGTGGCATTGGCGCGCGATTGTGCAACCAGGGCTTCGAGGCGGCGGACCTCAGCCTGGAACGGACGCGGGTCGATCTGGAACAGCAGGTCGCCTTTCTTGACCAGGGCGCCTTCAGTGAACGCCACTTCATCGATCTGGCCGGAGACCCGTGGACGAATCTCGACGGTTTCCGGCGCTTCGAGGCGGCCGGTGAATTCGTCCCACTCGTTGACCGGTTGTTCCAGCACCTTGGCCACGCTGACCTTGGCTGCTGGCATGCTGGCGGCGGTTTCCGGGGCCTTGCCGCAAGCGCTGATCACCACTACGGCCAACAAAGCCAACGGGAAGCGCAAATGTTTGAGTGACTGTTCCATGGATGCATCCGCCAATGTGTTGAGATTGGCGAATGATGCGCGGCGGGTTTGTATCTCACGAATCGAATGGGGCGAAGGTAACTATCATTCGGAATGATATGAGACCCAAGCCAGCCCTCTAGCCTGCGCCTTGCGTTCGGTCGTGATCAACTGGACTGATGACAATTGTGTGTTGCATTGGATGCAATAGTTTGGCGGGAGCCCGAGGTGCGGCCATCGCGAGCAGGCTCGCTCCTACAGGAGGTTTGTGAGCACCCTGAGCCCAATGTAGGAGCGAGCCTGCTCGCGATAGGGCCAGAAGCCCTCATGCAAAAACAGGATCAGGCCAGACTGTCCGGATCCCCAAAAAACATCTGAATCCGCGAGCGCAACCAGCGCTCCCCCGGATCGTTATCCTGCGACCCGCGCCAAGCCATGTGCAGTTCGAAACTGCGCACCGGCAACGGCGGATCTTCGGCCCGCACACCGCCCGCGGCAGTCAGTGCATCGGCGGTGTAATCCGGCACCGTAGCCACGATGTCAGTACCCGCGAGCAGAGTGCTCAGGCCGTTGAACTGCGGCACTGCGAGCACCACATGCCGTTTGCGCCCGAGCTTTTCCAGTTCTTCATCAATGAAGCCGCTGAGGTCGCCGGCGAACGACACCAGGGCATGAGGGCGGGCGCAGTAATCATCCAGGCTCAACGGCCCCGGCACGGTGTCGGCGCGCAACAGCTTCGGCTGGCTGCGGCGCAGTACCTTGCGCTTGGCGTTGGCCGGCAGGTCGGTGGTGTAGCTGACGCCAATGGATATCTCGCCGGATGCCAGCAACCCCGGCATCAGGATGTAGTTGACCCTGCGCACCACCAGCACAATCCCCGGCGATTCGGCACGCAGGCGCTTGAGCAGCATTGGCAGCAAGGCGAACTCGACATCGTCCGAAAGGCCGATGCGGAACACGGCGGTACTTGTGGCAGGATCGAACTCGGCGGCACGGCTGACGGCGGTGGAAATTGAATCCAGTGCCGGCGAGAGCAGGGCGAAGATCTCTACCGCCCTGGCGGACGGCTCCATGCTGCGGCCGGTACGCACAAACAATGGGTCATCGAACAAGCCGCGCAGGCGCGAGAGCGCCGCACTGATGGCTGGCTGGCCGAGGAACAGTTTTTCCGCAGCACGGGTCACGCTGCGTTCGTGCATCAATGTTTCGAAAACGATCAACAGGTTCAGGTCGACACGACGCAGGTCATTACGATTCATCTGGAGTCCTGGCAGAGTCAGCAAACTTGACGTGGGCGGCCATATGAGAACAATGGCCAGCAGGAATATTACGGGGAAAGGCTGGTACTCTGCACCGGGTAATTCAGATTTCCTGCAAAGGCAGCTCCAGTTTCGTACGACATTTGACGATGTTGCCGCTGCTGCGGAATCAATGACAGGCATGTCGACTATTAATAGCCACAGATAGTGTTGGGTTGAAAGCCCAGCTAGAGTTCAAGGCATTAGAGGTTCATTTGGCGAGGTTTGCGATGTCCCGCACGATCCGTTTTCACAAGTTTGGTCCAGCCGAGGTGCTCAAATGCGAAGAGCATGCGGCGGCTCTGCCTGCACCGGGCGAAGTGCAGGTGCGCGTCGAGGCGATCGGCATCAGTTGGTATGACACCCTTTGGCGCCAGAACCTGGCCTCGTCCCATGCCCGACTGCCATCAGGCCTTGGTCAGGAGATGGCCGGTATCGTCACCGCTGTCGGTGATGGCGTCGATGACCTGGAAGTCGGTGACAAGGTTGCCAGTTTTCCGGCCCAAAGCCCGAACGACTACCCGGTTTACGGCGAACAGATCGTTCTGCCGCGCTCGGCGGTCACCCGTTATCCGGACATTCTCAGCCCGATTGAAGCCAGCGTGCACTACACGCCGTTGTTGATTGCCTATTTCGCCTATGCGGATCTGGCACGGGTCAAACCCGGGCAGTTTGCCCTGGTGACCGACGCCAGCCATTGCGCCGGACCTTCGTTCGTACAACTGGGCAAGGCCTTGGGTGTTCGAGTGATTGCCGCAACCAAGTCAGCAGAAGAGCGTGAGTACCTGCTGTCGCTGGGGGCCGAGAAAGTCATCGTTACCGAGGAAGAAGATCTGCTGATGCGGGTCAACAAAATCACCGATAACCGCGGCGTGGATGTGGTGTTCGATGGTTTGGGCGGTCCGCAGATGTCGTTGCTTGGCGATGTGCTGGCACCTCGCGGCAGCCTGGTGCTGTACGGCCTGCAAGGTGGCAACCAGACGCCTTTCCCGGCCTGCGCAGCGTTCCAGAAGAATATTCAGTTCTTCGTGCACTGCATCGGCAACTTCACTGGCAAGCCGGAACTGGGCATCACCCAGGACCAGGTCGCACTGCAACGTGCCTTGCGCGACATCAATCAGCTGACCGCCGACCGCGTTCTGCTGCCGCTCAAGACTCGGGTCTTCCCGTTTGCCGAGTTTGTCGAAGCACACCGCTACATGGACGAATGTCCGTGTCGCGAACGGGTCGCGCTGCAGGTCGAACCGGCGTAATACTTACCCGAGAGCCCTCCAAGAGTCCGTGCCCACACGGACTCTTTCGTTTCAGCCTCCGAAACCCGTCGATCCGCAGGCCGGTCCAGCAACTGAACTGGTTTTTGCTCGTAATCTGTAGCTTCTAATCAGCCACTAAGCCCTGATAATTGAATGATTACTTTCATCTCAAGGAATGAGTCATGGCTGAGTGTCAGGCTGAAACTTTTCAATGTGCGCCATCGGTGCAAATCTCCAAATTAGTTTGTTGTTGTTTAGTTGCCAAAAACACAGCGACAACTTCCTTCTTTATTTCTTGTATTAAGTGTCTGTGGGACTTTGTCGGACATTTCCTAGGACTCCGCTTTCAATCGGGTAAACCCCTGCCAGCCGGGCGCTACAGCCTTGCCTTCGTCGTTAAACCGAGGAGGCGCTGCGATCGTTTCAAATGATTTCAAGAAAATTCAAGTGTTAGCATTTGGCAATAAAGTCCATGACTCCATTCGTGCAGACAGTCCAACGGGATTTGCTGTCTGCGCGATGTTGAACTTACGAGTATCAGGTAAATAACGATGACCAGCATCCATGACCAAGCGATGAACTATGTCTATCAACAAGTGCTGCAGCGATTGCTGGGTTTTTTCTCCCGTGCCGAACGCACTGCATTGCAATTGTTGATTCAGCGTCTGGCGGTAGCGGCGGGGGGTATGGAGCGC
Organism: Pseudomonas sp. GL_091; assembly: GCF_057837725.1. NCBI lineage: Bacteria > Pseudomonadati > Pseudomonadota > Gammaproteobacteria > Pseudomonadales > Pseudomonadaceae > Pseudomonas > Pseudomonas sp. GL_091. The sequence continues at coordinate 3,443,680 of NZ_CM174451.1, forward strand.
ATTGGCGATTACAAGGTGCTGGCGATCCAGTCCGGGGCCCGTGACAACTGCTACACCTTGGCGCTGCTGCGTGCTGCGCAGTTGACCATTGCCACTCGGTCGCCGGCGACATTCCAGTTGCGCATAGCCTCGTTGCGGTTGAACGGGGCAAACGGCGCGGCCATGGAAAACATGCACCGGACCAACAGCGCATTGTTTGTCTATGACGATCCCCGGGTCGAGGTGTTGATGGTCGATGATCGGGAAGTCTTGCCGTTCAACCCCCTGACGCTGATCTCCGACGCCGGTCGCGAGTACAGTCGCCTGAACCTGCTGCTGATCGGCCATCGCCGGGAGTGGCGGGATGGGTTCGACCTGTGGGATGACGGTTATCTGGCCACGGGAGAGTTCTATGGACAAATCGCCCGCTGGGACGGTGGTGTCGACGCGTTGCTCATCAGTGACACGCCGCGTCAGCAGAAGCAGTTCATCGACGGTTTGAAGCGTGCCGCCACCAAGGCAGGGCTCAAGCCTTCGCCCGCGGGCGAGGCCGGTTATGCGGGATTGTTTGCATTGCTCGATGAACTGGGCAGCGACTGTTATCACGCGTTCTACGCCGATTACGGCCAGGCCCCGTGGCGCCCGCAAGAGCGCTTTGAGACCTGTCGTCGTACGGCCTGCATCGACATTCACGACCTGCTGGTCAGCAACCTGGAAGAGCGCTGGCCATTGCTGACTGAGTTTCTCCGGTTCCAGCCGGACGAACTGTCCGCGCAGATCAGCGACAACGAATTCGTCAGCCCGTTGATCTCGGCGCACGTCAGGGGGTTGCAGGCGTGCTACGTACAGGGCCGCAATTACGAGTCCGGCATTGCGCAATACCTGCAACGCGCTTTGGTGATGATGCGCCGCAAGCACTTGCCCGAGCGTTTGTGCGAGCAGGCCATCGAGGTCTTCGGCAACCCGGCGACACTGACCGAGCAGCGCGCCCGAGCGGCGGCCGAAGCGCAAAAGAACCTGGGCCTGAGCGAAGCACAGCTGGTGTGCCTGCTTTTTTCTCCTTTCATCGAAAAAGGTGCGGGGCTTGAGCGTTTCCTGCGTCAGTGCCATCCCGGCATGCTGGTGGCCATGCCCGAGTTGCATCGGGCCATGCAGGGGCATCCGGTCGCCGAACAGATCATGCAATGGATGATTGATGTCAGCGGATTGCCCGTCAGCCTGATTGGCCAGCTTTATCGCATGGCGTGGACGCCCGCAAGCGCTGGCGGGGCGCCTGAAGCACCCATCCAGAGGGGCGCGTCGCAAAATACTGCGGGCGATCCTGACGCCGGCATCACGTTGGTGGATGAATGGTCAGCGGGTCACTGAGCGTGGGCGGATTTTCAGCCAGTGCGGTTGGCCTTCGCCCATGAAAGGTCCACGAGAAACGGATTTTGCCTATCAGGCGGTTTATCGATACCTGGTCAGCCTGATCAACGAGTCTGAAGGGGATTCGCGCATCCGCCTGCCGTCGCTGCGGCATCTGGCGGAACGTCTCAATGTGTCGATCTCGACCATTCAGTACGCCTATTCGCTGCTGGAGAAAGAAGGGCGCGTCTATTCGGTGGCCAAGTCCGGTTACTACGCATTGCCAGTGTCCTCGATCAACCTGCAGGACAGCGGCAGCGATCTGCTGGAAGCCGTCTATGTCAATGCCAGGCGCCCGGGGATGCTGGTCCTGAGCACCGATGAACCGGCGTTGCTGCAGCCGCTCGACAGTCCTTTGTTGCTTTTGGAGCGAGAGCTGCTGCGCCAGTATCCCCGCCAGCCGCAGTCGCCTTCGCAACCCTGCGGCGAGCTCGAATTGCGCACCGCCCTGGCAGCCCGCTACACCACGTCTCCCATGCGTTACTGGCACGCCGATGATGTCTATATCGGCGCCGACCTTCGCGGTGTACTGGAAATCCTGATCGCCGTGCTGGGCTTGAAAGATGCCACAGTGGTGGTCGAATCGCCGTGCGACTGGACGATCCTGCGTTTGTTTCAAGCCGCCTGCGTGCGGGTGATTGAATTGCCTGTGCAAGCCGATGGCTGCCTGGATCCGGAACGGCTCAACATGCTGCTGGATACCGAACCGGTAAGGTTGGTGATGCTTTCATCGGCCCTGAATATGCCCCGCGGCAGCCTGGCGCCTGACGAAAACAGGCAGGCCATTGCCCGGCTTTTGGCCGCGCATGACAGTTGGGTGCTGGAGAACGACTGTTATGGCGAACTCGGATTCGACCTGGGCGGCGTGCGCTTTCGCGACTTGCTGGACCCTCAACGGCTGATGGTGTTTTCCACGTTCGAGAAAATCATCGGGCCTGAAGCGCCCTATGGTTATCTGCTATCAAGGCATTTGAGCGCTGAACTGCAACGGCACTTTCTGCTGCGTTCCTTCCGTCTCTCGCCGATTCGCCAGAAAGCCATCGCCCGTTTGTACAGCAGCGGTCGCATTGATCAGCACCTGCAGGTGCTGCGGCGGTTACTCAAGGAGCGCAAGAGTCAAATGACCCTGCTATTGCAGGAGCGATTGGGAGATGCCTTGCATTTCGTCGAGCCTGAAGGCGGAGCAACGATCTGGGTGTGCTCGTTGCGTCGGGTCAATGTCCGTCGTGTGTTCCAGCGCCTGCTGGCCCATCAAGTGGTCATCGCGCCGGGCGAACTGTTCAGCCTTCACGGTCTGCACGGACAGCATTTGCGCTTGAGTCATACCTTCGGCGGCGATCACAATCTGGCTGTCGCACTTGGCTTGTTGGGGGATGCGCTGCGACTGGAATCGATCGAGTGAGTGAGACAAAAAATAACACCCTTGACTCCGTTGGATCGATCCCATCGCCTTGTGGTGAAACTGCCAGTAAACTGCGACCCAATTCCTGAACCACTCTATTCCAGAGGTTTTGCATGACACTCAGTCCTTTTGCGGGTAAACCGGCACCGGCAGAATTGTTGGTCGACATCCCGCGACTGGTAACGGCCTATTACACCGGCCAGCCTGATGCTGCGATTTCGACCCAGCGCGTTGCCTTCGGCACGTCCGGGCACCGGGGCAGTTCGTTCGACTTGAGTTTCAACGAATGGCACGTGCTGGCGATCAGCCAGGCGATCTGCCTGTACCGCGAAGCTCAAGGCATCGATGGCCCGCTGTTTGTCGGTATCGACACCCACGCGCTGTCCACACCGGCCGGCGCCAGCGCCCTCGAAGTGCTGGCGGCCAACGGCGTGACCGTGATGATTGCCGCTGGCGACGAGTACACGCCGACACCGGCCATTTCCCATGCGATTCTCTGCTACAACAGCGGTCGCACCACAGGCCTGGCCGACGGCATTGTCATCACGCCGTCCCACAACCCGCCGCAAAGCGGTGGCTACAAGTACAACCCAACCAACGGTGGTCCGGCCGATACCCACATCACCAAGTGGATCGAAGCCAAGGCCAACGAACTGCTGGCCAACAAGCTCGCTGGCGTCAAGCGCATCAGCTACGAGCAGGCACTGAAGGCCAGCACCACCCATCGTCACGATTACCTCAATACCTATGTCGCCGACCTGATCAACGTGATCGACTTCGACGCCATCCGCGATGCCAAGCTGCACCTGGGTGTCGATCCGCTGGGTGGAGCGGGGGTGCGCTACTGGTCGGCGATTGCCGAGCATTACCGCCTGGACCTGGATGTGGTGAACAAAGAGGTCGACCCGACCTTCCGTTTCATGACCGTCGACTGGGACGGCCAGATCCGCATGGACCCATCGTCCAGCCACGCCATGCAAGGCCTGATCGGCTTGAAAGAACGCTTCGACGTGGCGTTTGCCTGCGATCCGGATCACGACCGCCATGGCATCGTCACGCCGTCCGGTGGTTTGCTGGCGCCGAACAACTACCTTGCCGTTGCCATCGACTACCTGTTCCAGAACCGTCCGCAATGGCGCGCCGATGCTGCCGTGGGTAAAACCGTGGTCAGCAGCGGCTTGATCGATCGCGTGGCCAAGCGCCTGGGTCGCCGCCTGTACGAAGTGCCGGTCGGTTTCAAATGGTTTGCCGACGGCCTGTTCGATGGCTCTTTGGGGTTCGGCGGCGAAGAAAGCGCCGGTGCCTCGTTCCTGCGCAAGGACGGCGGCGTCTGGAGCACCGACAAGGACGGTTTGATTCCGGCCCTGCTGGCCGCCGAGATGACTGCCCGGACCGGTCGCGACCCGAGCCAGGCGTATCGTGCCTTGACCGACGAACTGGGTGAGCCGTTCTCGGTGCGGGTCGACGCCAAGGCCAATCCGGAGCAGAAAGCACTGTTGAGCAAGCTGTCGCCACAACAGGTCACCTCGACCCAACTGGCCGGCGAGCCGATCCAGAGCATCCTCAGCCACGCACCGGGCAATGACCAGGCCATTGGCGGTCTCAAGGTCATGACCGAGAACGGCTGGTTCGCGGCACGGCCGTCGGGCACGGAAGACATCTACAAGATCTACGCCGAAAGCTTTGTCAGCGACGACCACCTCAAGCAACTGGTGGCCGAGGCGCAAACGCTGGTGGATGGTGCCATTTCCGCGAAGTGATCGCAGGCACTGTGGCGAGGGGGCAAGCCCCCTCGCCACAAAGGATTTCAAGCATCGAAAAAAGGGGTGACCAATACGGTCGCCCCTTTTTTGCAATTGCGCTCAGCAGATCAAGCCAGGTCCACCAGAACGATCTCGCTGTCCTCGATGGCAGTCACTCGCAAAACCTGCTCATCGGCAACCGCGACACCATCTCGAGCTTGTGCACGCAAGCCATTGACTTCAATGACCCCGGTGGCCGGCACCAGGTACGCACGACGCCCCTTGTCCAGCGGGTATTCGGCGGACTCGCCGGCCTTCAGGTTAGCCGCTACCAGCCGGGCATCGGCGCGGATACGCAAGCTCTGATCGTCGCCTTCCTTGCCGCTGGCCAGGGTGACAAAACCTTCGCGGTTGCCCTTCGGGAACGGCTTGGCGCCCCAGGACGGGGCCAGGCCAGACTCGTTCGGGATGATCCAGATCTGGAAAATCCTGGTCGGCGTGGCTTCCAGGTTGAACTCGCTGTGGGCGATCCCGGTACCGGCACTCATGACCTGGACGTCACCGGCTTCGGTCCGGCCCTTGTTGCCAAGGTTGTCCTGGTGGGTAATGGCGCCTTCGCGGACATAGGTGATGATTTCCATGTCACGGTGCGGGTGTTGCGGGAAACCGGTGCCGGGAGCGATCACGTCGTCGTTCCAGACCCGCAGGTTGCCCCAGTTCATGCGCTTGGGATCGTAGTATTCGGCGAACGAAAAATGGTGGTGAGCATCCAACCAGCCGTGGTGAGCGCCGCCGAGCGAGTTGAAAGGTCTGAGTTCAAGCATGATCGTCTCCAGAAAAGGTTCGTCATGGGGCCAGGTGCCTGAGCCACGAAGCGAGACCGGTGAGTGATGACGGCAATCATCCAACAGGCAACAATCGATAAAAAGCGTAAAAAATGCAGCATTCCCATCGAATTGTTTGATGTTAAATAACCTGAAAAGGTTCTCATCCAGCCTTCACTTCATCGCATAAGCCAATGAGTCATAAGCAATTGACTAGAACTCGACGGCAAATGCAGACACCATAGCGTTCAACAGCCTCACACCCTGGAGTCAGTCCGCGTGCCGCAACACACCCCCGATCTTCCTCCTGAACTTCGCCCCCTGGCCGAGATGCCGCTGATCAAGCGCTTGCTCGCCCGATTCTTCGGCTACAGCCTGACCCGCCTGCACGCACAGCATCGTGCGTCGTGGTTGCATGGCCAGGCCGACGGTTTTCGCAGCGGTCACAGCGCCGGGGTCGATTACGGCTACAAGGAAGGCAAGCTCGAAGGGCTGGAGGAGGGTCGGCAGGTCCTGCTGATCCGCGACTCGCGCAGCACTGAACACCGACCGCCGAATGTCGATGACCTGCTGTTCGACGACTGGCGCCTGCCGTTGAGCGCCGAGTTGAAGAAGCGCATGAAGGCCGATGTAGCCCGCTTGTTGCCGGCCCATGCCCAACCCAGCGCCGCACAGTGGAAAATGATCTTCAGCGACACCCCATCCACCTCGGTGATCGCGGGTGCCGGTGCAGGCAAATCGACCACCCTGGTGCTGCGTATCTTGCTGTTGACCCATTACCTGGGCTTTGAACTGAGTTCAATGACGGTGGTGACCTTCACCCGCGAGTCGCGCAAGGACTTCATCAACAAGCTGATCGAACTGTTTGCACTCTGGGGCCGCGCGATCAGTTTCAAGGAGGCGCGGGATCTGGTGCGCACCTTTCACTCGCGGATCCTGCCGATGGTGCGCAGCCTTCCCGGTTTCGAGCGTTTGCAGGCTTTCGAGAACCTCAGCCTGCGGGCCGCACAGGGTGATGAGGAGGCCGACAGCAATCCGTTCGATCTGCGCATCAACGACGCTCAACGCCAGCAGCTCAACGCCTGCTATCACCGTCTGCACAGTGACGATGAACGTTTTCGCGCGCTGATCAAGCCGTTGTCCCGGCATGCCCTGCAACTCAAGGAGCTGGAGCGCGATCACCCGGATGTGCAGAAACGCATGGGCGTTACCGAACTGGCGGCCAAACGCGATGAAGAACTGTGCGACGCCATCGAGGACCTGTGGTTTCGCGCCGGTGCCTGGCCCATCAAGGGCATCGAACCGAATCGCCAGTCGTTCGATATCAACGGTTCCACATTCCATTGTCACGGCTACATCCCGTCCCTGGATGCCTGGGTGGTGCTGGGGTTCGATCCTCGGGAAAACCCGCAGGTCACGCGACCAAACGCCAAGCTGACGGTGCGCGCAGAGTGGGCAGTAAAACGCACCCTGTTTCAAGCTTTCTGTCGTAAGCCTTTGATATGGCTGGATAGTTATGAATCATCAAAACGCGTCTTGGCCTCGCTCGCCGGCGATGCCAGCGCCGGGCCGGGCTTCGATTACAAGGTCAAGGGCGAGCTCGCTTCAGCGCCGCTGCTCGATTGCTTTGTCGCCGCCGCCGGGTTCATCGAAAACCTCGGGCTGGATGTGCCGGGCGCCGTGGCTCAGATGAGTTTCGCCAAGGACGATCCCGACCGGTTCTTCTTCGAAGCCTTGAGTCTCTACTGGCGGGCGCTGGAAGATCACTTGCTGGATCAGAAACCGCCGATCATGACCTACAACCGGATGTTCGCCCTGTTCAGCGAGCATTCGCCGGAGAACCTCAAACTGCTCGGCGATGATCTGCTGCGGCCGCTGTCACACCTGATGATCGACGAATTCCAGGATGTCTCGCCGCAGATCGTCTCCTGGATCAGGGCCAGCCTGGCAGAGATCCGCAGTCGCGGACCGGCCATGCACGTCGGGCGCGGAGCCCAGCGTTCCTCGCTGCTCTGTGTGGGCGATGACTGGCAGTCCATCTATGGTTGGCGCGGCAGTTCGCCGACCTACTTCATGGAGTTCAACAAGGAGTTCCCGTCACCAAGCACCACCAAGGTCATGCTCAGCGACAACTACCGCAGCCACCAGTACATCATCGATGCCGCCGAGCACATCGTGCGTGCAGCACCGGCCATTGCCGGGAAGAAAGCCAAGGCCAGCGGTGAACCCAAGGCATTGCTGCCGGTGAACGTCCTCGATCGTGATGACCAGGGCATGGCCCAACGCCTGATGGAACATTACCGAAAGGGCGATTCGATCTTGATGCTTTATCGAAAAAGTAGCGATAAATCATTGATAACAGAGCATATTCAGGCTGTAGTTAATGTTGATTCGAGCTTGCCGTATGAGTCTCGCAGACTCAAGCAACTGACGTATCACAGTGCCAAGGGCCTCCAGGCTGATGCGGTGTTTTTGCTGGGCGACTGCCAGCACCTGACCAGTTCGCCTTACAAGAATCAGGTCTACCGGATGGCGGGCCTGGGCAAGGCAGGCGACAGCGAACCCTACGACAACGCCCAGAAGGACGAGATCCTGCGACTGGCCTACGTGGGCATTACCCGCGCCGTCAGCCATTGCTACTGGTACGTCGATGCACAGGACACCCAGGCCGCGAACATGCCCAAGGCCTCCGACCGGATCGGCAAGGGCAAAGCGTTCTTTGTCGACCATCGTAAAAGCCAAATCAGCGCCTGACTTCTGAATCGGGACTTTGTAGGAGCGAGCAAGCTCGCTCCTACACGGAACGGCGCTCAACAAAAAGCCCACTTGAAGTGGGCTTTTTTAACATCTGAGCCTTCAGGCATAACTCCGGAGGGCTTGTGGTGGTACGAAGGCTTCAAGTTCATCCTCCACCGCTTCGATTATCAGTTCTACATCCGCAGCATTCATGACGGTGGCGCACGGAATACCGGCAATGGCGATCATGGTCTCGCCAGTGGCACGATCAAACAGACGGGCAATCATGCTGCCCGGCGCGTCCATGCTCGCCTCGAAACCCATGGGATGAAAATGCCAGCGCATCAGCTGGCAGGCGTTTGGAAACGTGACCTTACTGAACCCTTTATTCATGTGTTGCCCGCCTTCATTATCGAGCGCGTCCATTAGCTCATGGTAGGAGGGAAGAACCTTCATTGGTTCAACCAGTGACAGTTTTTAAAAGTAGCATCCGGATGTGAAAATAATGTGGAGTTTTCAGGTCGTTTGGCGATTGCCGACATTTTTTTGATTCGGCTCACTCCTATCGGCAACTTGCGCGCACCAGCCTTCATCGGTTTAGTCGTTGAAGACAAAGCGCAAGTTGGGCAAGCTCGGTGTTTTCCCGTCGAGATGTCCAATGCACGCCGATGATGATGGCCCGCTGCAAACCCAGGCCACGGGCGAGACGGTCATGCGCTATCACTTGCGCTGGAAGCACCGGGACCTGGATGGCGTCATGGCGCTTTATCACCCTGAAGTCCAGTACAACGACTTTTTCCAGAACCGGGTCATGGGCCTGGCCGAGTTGCGCGAGTACGTGCGCAGCAGCATGCCCCGGGATCCGGATGAAGCGCTGGAGCATTCCGACCGCATTCGACTGGACGGCAACACCGCGTTCATTCAGTACCGCATCACCCTGCGCGGCGGTGAAGGGCTGGTGTCGTTTCGCGCCAGCGAAGCGATCACCGTCAAGGACGGGCTGATCTGGCGGGTCAATGAGTATGCTTCATTGGTTCACGAACAACCCGGCAACAAAGCTTCCAACAACCAACGCCCGGCGGTTAGCCGGCTCGGCCTGTCGCCGCGCCAATTGAGCTTCATGGCCGATGACCTGCAGCAGTATTTCCAGGGTCAACAGCCCTATCTGGACCCGGAGCTCGATCTGCAACGAGTGGCGAAGGAGTGTGGCTACAGCCGCAATCAGATTTCCTACCTGTTGAATCAGGTGCTCGGCCAGAGCTTCTACCGCTACGTCAACCAGGCACGCCTGCAACATTTGCTTGCAGCGCTGGATGCCGCCACACCGCCACTGCGCATCGATGAGCTGGCCTTCGCTGCCGGATTCAATTCGCTGTCGGCGTTCTACAGCTGTTTCCGCCAGCACACCGGCCAGTCCCCCAAGGCCTACGTCAAACAAATTTCTTTGCGTGCACGCGCGCAAGACAGCGCCTGAGCCCACGCACTAGGATCGACGCCATCGAAGTTTGAGTGGCGGAGTCTTGCATGCCGGCGTGGCGCACTATCAGTTTGTGGATGGACCAGCTCGACGAGCCGCTATTGGCGCGTCCGGCGCTGGAGCGGGACCTGGATGTCGACGTGGCGATCATCGGTGCGGGTTATACCGGTCTCTGGACCGCGTACTACCTCAAGCAACACAAACCAGACCTGAACATCGCCATCGTCGAAGCGCAAACCGCCGGTTTCGGCGCATCGGGGCGCAATGGCGGCTGGCTGATGGGCAATTTGCTGGGTGAAGATCGCCTGCTGGCCAATCTGTCGGCCGAAGAGCGCCGCGCCTCCTACGCTTTGTTGCACAGCATTCCGGATGAAGTGAAAATTGTCCTCGAACGTGAGGGGATCGACTGCGATTACCGTAAAGGCGGGGTGCTGTATTGCGCCGCACGCTATCCGGAGCAGGAGACCAGCCTTCGTCACTACCTGGACGATCTCCATCGCCAGGGCCTCAACGACAGCCACTATCGCTGGCTTACCCCGGAGCAACTGGCGCAACAGATCCGCGTCGCCAAACCCTACGGCGGTATCTACGCGCCGCACGTGGCGACCATCCACCCGGCCAAGCTGGTACGAGGGCTGGCCCGGGCGGTGGAGCGCCTGGGCGTCAGAATCTACGAAAACAGCCCGGTCACCCATTGGCAGTCCGGTAGCCTGCGCACGGCGAAAGCTTCGGTGCGCGGTCGCTGGGTGGTGCCGGCGGTAGAAGGCTACTCGGTCACGCTGCCGCCATTGGGGCGTTATCAGATGCCGGTGCAGAGCCTGATTGTCGCGACCGAACCATTGTCTGCGGCCACCTGGGACGAAATCGGCCTGAGTCGCGGCCAGGCGTTCAGCGAGGCCAGTCGCCAGGTCACCTACGGTCAGCGCACCGCTGACAATCGATTGATCTTTGGCGCCCGGGGCGGGTACCAGTTCGCCGGCAAGCTGCGGCATGACTTCGACCTGACTGCTGACGAAATACACCTGCGGCGCTACCTGTTCGGTGAACTATTCCCGCAGTTGAAGAACGTGCAGGTCACCCATTCCTGGGGCGGCAACCTGGGCATGTCCCGGCATTTCCAGCCGCACATGCTTTGCGATCAGGCCAACGGCATTGCCCTGTCTGGCGGTTATGGCGGGGAGGGCGTTGGCGCCAGCAACCTGGGCGGCCGCACGCTGGCCGACCTGATCCTGGGGCGCGACACCGACCTGGTGCGCCAGCCCTGGGTCATCCCCCAGCGTGGCCTCGACGCACTGCGGGCCTGGGAGCCGGAGCCGATCCGCTGGCTCGGCTACAACGCGATCATCCGCAGCTTTGTCCATGAGGACCAGACCCTGGCCAACCCGGCCACTGCGCCCTGGCGGCGCAAGCTGGCCAGCGGGGTGGCCGGTTTCATGGAAGGTTTCATGCACTAAACGGCGCGCTCTTCATCTACAGGCTACATCGACAGGTATTCCCATGAGCATCACGCAATTCAAGAACTCCGCAACCCTGAAGCTGGAAGAATCCAATCCGGTCGCCGTGCCCCTGGGTACCCTCGTGGCCGTGGCGTCGACCACTAGCGTCGAACGCGACGACGGCGTCGAGACCGGCGTCTGGGAATGCACCCCCGGGCGTTGGCGCCGGCAGATCGTCGCCCAGGAATTCTGTCACTTCATTCAGGGCCGCTGCACCTTCACCCCGGACGGCGGCGAGCCCCTGCACATAGAAGCCGGAGACGCACTGATGTTGCCGGCCAACAGCCTCGGCATCTGGGACATCCAGGAAACCGTGCGCAAGACCTACGTGCTGATTTTTTGAATATTCATTTTTGATCCTTTGATTGCCTGCCAACAAAAAAAACCTACAGGAATCGACTCATGCTCCGAAAGACACTGACTCTGGCCCCGCTGATGCTGGTTGCATCGATCAGCCAGGCCGCCGAAACCGTCAAGATCTACAACTGGTCGGATTACATCGCGCCAGACACCACGAAAAACTTCCAGAAAGAAACCGGCATCGACGTCACCTATGACGTCTATGACAGCAACGAAACCCTCGATGGCAAGTTGATGACCGGCAAATCCGGCTACGACGTGGTGTTCCCGTCCAACCACTTCATGGCCCGGCAGATTGAAGGCGGCGCGCTGAAGAAACTCGACAAGAGTCAGCTGCCGAACTGGAAGAACCTCAACCCTGTGTTGCTCAAGGCGTTGCAGACCAACGATCCGGGCAACGAGCACGGCTTCCCATACCTGTGGGGCAGTACCGGCATCGGCTACAACATTGCCAAGGTCAAGGCTGTGCTGGGGGACAACGCCCCGGTGGACTCCTGGGACCTGATCTTCAAGCCCGAGAACATGCAGAAGTTGCAGAAGTGCGGGGTGGCCATCCTCGACAACGGTCCGGAGTTGCTGCCGGCCGCATTGAACTACCTCGGGCTGGCGCATCACAGCAAGAACCCGGAAGACTACAAGAAGGCCGAAGCCCTGCTGATGAAAGTGCGGCCGTATGTCAGCTATTTCCACTCGTCCAAGTACACCAGCGACCTGGCCAATGGCGATATCTGTGTCGCGGTCGGCTTCTCCGGTGACATCCTGCAGGCGGAAAACCGCGCCAGGGAAGCCAAGAACGGCATCGACATCGGCTACTCGATTCCCAAGGAAGGCGCAGCGATCTGGTTCGACATGGTTGCCATGTCGGCCGATGCCCCGGATGAAAAGGCCGGTTACTCCTTTATGAACTACCTACTGCGTCCGGACGTCATGGCCAGCATCAGTAACCATGTGCATTACGCCAATGGCAATGAACAGGCCGACAGCCTGATCGACCCGGCCATCAAGAACGACACCAAGGTTTACCCAAGCCCGGAAATGATGGGCAAGCTGTTTGCCCTGCAAGCTATGCCGTTGAGTATCGACCGGATTCGCACGCGAGTGTGGAACAAGATTCGCACCGGCAGCTAAAGGGTTGATCTGGTCATCGGGACAGGACGTCCCCTTGCCAGAGTGATCAACCGGTCGGCTCAGCAGCACAACTCATCTGCCCTGAGCCGGGTATCTGGAAAAAAACCTCATCGTCGATTTGCCAGAAGCTGTAGCTGCCTTTGTAATCCTTGCCCGTGTACTGGGTTCCGGAATTGTTCGGCACCTGGTTCAGCGTCACCGAGGTGTTGGCCCATTTCAGGAACACCACGCCCGGTTCGACCGTAAAGAAGGTAGCGGCAACCAATGCGTTAAACCCTGCGCAACGATAAGCCAACGGGCCTTCCGTGAGCCGGCTTGGGTCCTTGGTTCTCGCAATGGCCGAACCCTGGCGCAGTTGGAACGCACGCTCGGCATAACTTCGCGCGACGCACGCCTTGGCTTGAGTCCCGCCATCACACTGGTTACGCGACTCAAGCCAGAACCGCTGATCAATCTCGACTTTATTCGGGCGCGGCACTGAATGTTCGTCGCTGAGCGCCAGGAGATAAAGGCGATTGAGTTCCAGGTCCATGCGCGCCAGTTGAGCGTCGTGACAGATAAGCTTTTCGGCGGATGCCTGGGGCGTGGCGCAATCGAAACTGGTTTTGTATGTTGGCAAGGGCTTTGGCTTGGCCTTTTTGGCGGCGTCACACACGCTCGCCGTCACGCACGCGCTGACGGCGAGCACAGAGGCCAGAAGTGGCATGACCATTTTCATTTCGGCGTCACCTGAGTCTTTGCGTGATGCCCGTATTGCAACGCCTGTGTCGAAGCGTTGCACAGTCATTCGGTCGCACGGGGTCTATCGAGTGTAAAGCAGTGCTCGAAACCTGCCACATCGTGCCAGGAGAAACGTCAGTCTTCCTCGCGAATCGTCGCCACATCATCGGCCCTGACTTTTACCGTCGCACCGGAAATGTCCTCAAACTCGAAGAACCCGTCCTTGGTTTTGGTTTTCGGCATGTCTTTGGTCAGGTATTGAGTGCCGTTCTGCAGTGTCACTACCGTTGGCGTCGAGCAACCGGCTAGCGCCAGCAGGGCCGCTGCAGCCAGGGGCAAGCCCAAAGTCTTGATGTCCATGATCACCTCCCGTTCGTTTAAAGCAGCGCCATCAGCCCGAGGCTGTCACTGCACCTGTATGGCGGTTGGTGCCGCCAGGGGGCAGAAAGTTCGACTGCCTGGGGAAAATTCCGTACAGCGCCGCCATTTATCCTTTTCCGATTGCACCGCGCAGCGTAGAACTGGTATCTGTACGCATAACCAGTATCCGCTCGCCATGGCCCATTTTCCAGTGACCGCAAATCCCCTCGACGATCCGTTCTATTACTTGAACAACTTCATGCAAGTGCTTGATTGGCTTGAGCAGCGCTTTGCCGATGTGCTGAGCGTCGACGAGCAGTGTTTCATTCATGAGTTTAAGCGGTTGCCCCGTGAATCGCAGGCACTGCTGGTCAGAATGGTGATGCGCAAGGGCGTTCATTTCAGGGCGGGCAAACTGCACTACGACGAAATTGGTGATACCGGCAGCGCCGTCGGGCCGCTGTTAGCGCTCGGTTGGGTCGATGAGCGAATGCCTTTGGCGATCGAAACGCTGTTCGAGGTGCTGCTCAAGGGTGAAATCCTCCAGGCCTTTGGCCCGGCAATCGATCAACCCAAAGGCAAGAAGGCCGATTGGTTGCCAGCGCTGTGCGAACAGTTTCCCCAGGTACAAAGCTTCAACGACTGGTGCCCGACCCTGGACGAGCGCCTGTTCAGCCTGACCATCATGCAATTGTGTGATCGCCTGCGGCTGATGTTTTTCGGCAACCTGTATCAGGACTGGTCGGAGTTCGTGCTCGCCGACCTCGGTATCTACACCTACGAAAAAGTCGAATTCTGCGCCGAGTCCCGTGGCTTGCGTAGCCGCGAAGACGTGGATGCCTGCGTCCTTCTGCACGCGTACCAGCAACAATTCGAGGCCGGTGAAGCACTGGAAGAGGTGGCCGAGCGGATCAAGGGCCTGGCGCTGGATAATCCGTGGTTGCAACGCCGGCGCGGCAAGCTGCTGTTCCAGATGGCCCAGTACTGCGAACGCATCGCCGATTTCTCCATGGCCCTGAACCTCTACCGTGAATGCGCTTATCCGGGTGCGCGTGCGCGGCTCATTCGCGTGCTGGAACGCAGCGGCCAGTTTGAGCAGGCCTTGGACCTGGCCGAGCAGGCCGAACAGGCACCGCAAAGCGCCGCCGAACACCAGCAGTTGCTCCGCGTGCTGCCACGCCTGCGGCGCAAGCTCGGCGGGCCGCCCATCAAGCGGACAGCACCGCGGGAAATGCAGCGCCTGGACCTGCAATTGCCCAGGACAGACCCGGCGTTATCGGTGGAGTTCTACGTTCAGGCGCACCTGGCGCAAGAGTCGGCGCCAGTGCACTACGTGGAAAACAGCCTGGTCAACTCACTGTTTGGCCTGCTGTGTTGGCCAGCGATTTTCGCGCCTTTGCCGGGAGCGTTTTTTCACCCGTTCCAGCGCGGGCCGGTGGACCTGCTCAGCGAAGACTTCCAGGTCCGCCGGGCCGAACTGTTTCAGGCGTGCCTGGCCGAACTCGACGACGGGCGCTATCGGCAGACCATCCGCGAACGTTATGCCGCCAAGTGGGGCGTGCAGTCGCCGTTCGTGTTCTGGAGCGTGCTCAGCGAAGAGTTGCTGGAGCAAGCCCTCGATTGCCTCCCGGCCGAGCACCTCAAGCATTGGTTCAACCGCCTGTTGCTGGACATCAAGGCCAATCGCGCCGGCATGCCCGACCTGATCCAGTTCTGGCCGCAGCACAAGACCTACCGCATGATCGAAGTCAAAGGCCCAGGCGATCGCTTGCAGGACAACCAGTTGCGCTGGCTGGAGTTCTGCCATGAACACCAGATGCCGATCGCCGTGTGCTACGTGCAATGGGCGGAGCAGGGCGATTGAGCTACAGCATTGCGGTGCGGGCGCTGTGCGAGTTCACCGCCAAGGTCGGCGACCTCGATCTGCGCTTCACGCCGTCACCGACCGCGCAGGAAGGCATCGTCGGGCACCGTACGGTGGCCTCGCGGCGCAGCGAGGGCTATCAAAGCGAAGTCGCCCTTGAGGGCCAGTATCAGACCTTGACGGTCAAGGGCAGGGCGGATGGCTATGACCCCGGGCAAAACTGCCTGGAAGAGGTCAAGACCTACCGCGGCGACTTGAGCAAACAGCCGGCCAACCACCGCCAATTGCATTGGGCCCAGGTGAAAATCTATGGCTGGTTGATGTGCCGGAAGCTGGATCTGCCGCAGATCAACCTCGCGCTGGTGTACTTCGACATCGTCAGCGAAAAGGAGACCTGCCTGGTCGAGCCTTTCGACGCCACCGAGCTGCAACAGTTCTTCGAACGGCATTGCGCGCTATTCCTGCAATGGGCCGAACAGGAAGTCGCCCATCGAGAAGGGCGCAATCTTGCCGCCCAGGGCCTGGCCTTTCCCCATGCCGGTTTTCGACCGGGGCAGCGTCATCTGGCCGAGTCGGTGTTCAAGGCCGTCAGCACGGGGCGCTGCCTGATGGCCCAGGCGCCCACGGGCATCGGCAAGACCCTGGGCACCTTGTTCCCCATGCTCAAGGCCCTGGCGCCGCAGCAACTGGATAAAGTGTTCTTCCTGACGGCGAAAACCCCGGGACGCAAACTGGCCCTGGACGCCGCGCAAGTGATTCTTGCCAGCGCCGGTGCGCCACCGTTGCGGGTGCTGGAGATGATCGCCCGGGACAAGGCCTGCGAACACCCGGACAAAGCCTGCCACGGCGAGTCCTGTCCACTGGCACGGGGTTTCTACGATCGCCTGCCCGCCGCACGGCAGGCGGCCAGTCAATTGAGCCTGTTGAACCAGAGCACCTTGCGCGAGGTTGCCCTGGCGCACGATGTCTGCCCGTATTACCTGAGCCAGGAAATGGCGCGTTGGGCCGACGTGGTGGTTGCCGACTACAACTATTACTTCGATTTCAGCGCGTTGCTGTTCGGCCTGGCCCAGGCCAACAACTGGAAGGTCGCGGTGCTGGTCGACGAAGCCCACAACCTGGTGGAACGCGGCCGGCAGATGTACAGCGCCAGCCTTGATCAGGCGACCTTCAACGGCGTGCGCAAAACCGCGCCGGAAGTGCTGAAAAAACCGCTGCAGCGGGTCAACCGCGAGTGGAATGCCCTGCATAACACGCAAACCGGCGCCTATCAGGCCTATGACAAGGCGCCGGAAAAGCTCCTTCAGGCACTGTCATCGTGCAGCGCCAGCATCGGTGACTACCTCAACGATCACCCACAAGGCCTGGATAGCGCACTGCAGGGGTTCTACTTCGACATGCTGCACTTTTGCCGGGTCGCCGAACTGTTCGATGAGCAGTTCCTGTTCGACATCAGCAAGCGCGACCTCGAGCGCCAGCGCAACCTCTCCCAACTGTGCCTGCGCAATGTGGTCCCCGCCGGGTTCATCCGCCCGCGCCTGACCGCCGCGCGTAGCACGGTGCTGTTTTCCGCGACCCTCAGCCCCCGGCACTATTACGCGGATTTACTGGGAACACCGGCGGACACGGTGTGTATCGACGTCGAGTCGCCGTTTCACGCCGATCAACTGCAAGTGCACATCGTCGACCAGATCTCCACGCGGTTCGTGCATCGCCAGTCGTCTCTGGAACCGATCGTGGACTTGATCGCCAGACAGTTCTGCGAGCGCCCTGGCAATTATCTGGCGTTTTTCAGCAGCTTCGATTATTTGCAGCAGGTGGCGCAGTTGCTGGCCGAGAAACATCCGCACATCACTCTGTGGTCACAGTCCCGAGGCATGGGCGAAGCGCAGCGTCAGGCGTTTCTCGATCAGTTCCACGCCGACGGCAAGGGTATCGGCTTTGCGGTGCTGGGCGGGGCCTTCGGTGAAGGCATCGATTTGCCCGGCGCCCGGTTGATCGGCGCGTTTATCGCCACGCTGGGGCTGGCGCAGCTCAATCCGGTGAACGAACAACTGAAACGGCGCATGGCCGCCATTTTCGGTGCCGGATATGACTACACCTACCTGTTTCCCGGTGTGCAGAAAGTGGTGCAGGCCGCTGGACGGGTCATCCGTACCCAACAGGATCAAGGGGTGGTGATGTTGATCGACGACCGTTTTGGCGAGAGCAAGGTCAGGCAGTTGCTGCCGCGTTGGTGGGCCATAGCAGGCTCACATCGGTTCAATGATTCGGAGCATCACAGCATCGGGTTGCCGCCCTGTGGGAGTGAGCCTGCTCCCACAAGGGATTGCCTTTGACCTGAGGGGAGTATCAGGCCTTGAGATGGCGCAAGCTGCGCTCCATCCGCGCAATGCCTCCTTCCAGCAGCGACCGTGGGCAGCCGAAGTTCAGGCGTACGAACTGCTTGCAGTCATCGCCGAAGTCCAGGCCGGCGCTCAAACCGACCTTGGCCTGCTCAAGGAAGAACTGCTGCGGGTCGTCCAGCCCCAGTGCCGTGCAGTCGAGCCACGCCAGGTAGGTGCTTTGCGGCAGGTTCATGGTGATGCCCGGCAGGCGGGTACGCACGGCCTCGGCGAGGAAGTCGCGGTTGCCTTGCAGGTAGACCTTCAGTTCGGCCAGCCATGGCGCAGCTTCGCTGTAGGCGACGCGGGTGGCTTCCATGCCCAGCGGATTGACGCTATCGACCATGCCGCAACGGGCGTGGTTGACCTTCTCGCGCAGGTGGCGGTCCTGGATGATCATGAACGAGGTCTTCAGGCCGGCGATGTTGTAGGCCTTGCTCGCCGACATCAGCGTGATGGTGCGCTGGGCGACTTGCGGGCTCAGGGTCGCCATCGGAATGTGCTGGCGGCCGTCGAAGCACAGTTCGGCGTGGATCTCGTCGGAAATGATCCAGGCATCATGCTTGAGGCAAATGTCGGCAATGGCTTGCAGCTCTGCGCGGGGGAAGGCCTTGCCCAGCGGGTTATGCGGGTTGCTCAGCAGCAAGGCGCCGCCACCTTGCAATGACTGGCTCAGGGTATCCAGCGGCGTGGTGTAGGTGCCGTCGGCTTGCGCATCGAAATTCAACTCGACCTTGTTCAGGCCCCAATGCCCGGGCGCATGGCGCAGCGGCGGGTAGTTCGGCACCTGCACAACGACATTCTGTGGCGCCTGCACCAGTGCCTTCAACGCCATGTTGAAACCGGACTCGACGCCCGGCAGGAAAATCAGTTCCTGGGGTTCGACGCGCCAGGCGTACTTGTTCCAGAGGTCGGCAACGATTGCCTCGCGCAGGTCATCCTGGGCCACGCTGTAGCCGACCATCGGGTGTTCCAGTCGCTTTTGCAGGGCCTGGATGATCACCGGCGGCGCGGCGAAATCCATGTCGGCGACCCACATCGGCAACACGTCGGCCGGGTAGCGGCTCCACTTGGTACTGCCGGTATGGTGGCGGTCGAACACCTGATCAAAATCGAAAGTCATGCGCAAATCTCATAAAGGCCGGGTTAAACATGGCTGCCATGATAAGCGCCAATCCCTGTGGGAGCGAGCCTGCTCGCGAAGCGTAGTGTCAATCGACACTCATGCCGGACCTGCTGGCCTCTTCGCGAGCAGGCTCGCTCCCACTGGTTGTATGCCTTGGTTCGCATCGGGGAATTGCCCGACGGTCGGCTGTCATGGTGAATTCGACAGCATTGACTACAGTTTGTAGTGTCGGCAGCCAGACTGCCCCGACCGTGGTTGTTCAAAAAAGCCCGGCAATGTACCGGGTTCCACCTGATACAGGAGTGCACGATGGATCTCAGCCGTCGTCAGTTCTTCAAGGTCGCCGGTATCGGCCTTGCAGGCTCTAGCCTGGGCGCGTTGGGCATGGCCCCGACAATTGCCTTTGCCGAACAGGTGCGTCACTTCAAGCTCGCCCACACCCATGAAACCCGCAACACCTGCCCGTATTGCTCGGTCGGTTGCGGCGTGATCATGTATAGCCAGGGTGATACGGCGAAGAATGTCGCGCAAAACATCATCCACATCGAAGGTGACGCCGACCACCCGGTCAACCGCGGCACCCTTTGCCCCAAAGGCGCAGGCCTGCTGGACTTCATTCACAGCCCCGGCCGCCTGCAATACCCGCAGGTGCGCAAACCCGGCAGCACCGAGTGGACCCGCATCTCCTGGGATGAAGCGCTGGACCGCGTCGCCGACCTGATGAAGGCCGACCGCGACGCCAACTTCATCGAGAAGAACGCCCAGGGCCAAACGGTGAACCGCTGGCTGACCACCGGTTTCCTCGCGGCATCGGCGGCGTCCAACGAAGCCGGCTACATCACCCACAAGGTGGTGCGCAGTCTCGGCATGCTGGGGTTTGATAACCAGGCGCGTGTCTGACACGGCCCGACGGTGGCAAGTCTTGCCCCGACGTACGGCCGCGGTGCCATGACCAATACCTGGACCGATATCGCCAACGCGAATCTGGTTCTGGTGATGGGCGGCAACGCAGCAGAAGCGCATCCGTGCGGCTTCAAATGGGTGACCGAAGCCAAGGCGCACAACAAGGCGCGGCTGATCGTGGTCGATCCGCGTTTTACCCGGACCGCCTCGGTGGCCGACTATTACGCGCCGATCCGCACCGGCACCGACATCGCCTTCATGGGCGGACTGATCAATTACCTGCTGACCGAAGACAAGATCCAGCACGAGTACGTGCGCAACTACACCGACGTGTCGTTCATCGTCAAAGCCGGCTATGGCTTCGAGGACGGGATTTTCAGCGGCTACGACGCGGCCAAGCGCCTCTACACCGACAAATCCGGTTGGGGCTATGAGCTCGGTGAAGACGGATTTGCCAAGGTCGATCCGACCCTGCAAGACCCACGCTGCGTCTATCAATTGATGAAGCAGCATTACAGCCGTTACAACATTGACCTGGCGAGCCAGATCTGCGGCATGCCGGTCGATGCCATGCAGAAAATCTGGGAGGAGATCGCCACTTGCTCGACGCCGGGCAAGACCATGACCATCCTCTATGCCCTGGGCTGGACCCAGCATTCGACTGGCGCGCAGATGATTCGCAGTGCGGCGATGGTGCAACTGCTGCTGGGTAACGTCGGTATGCCGGGCGGCGGCGTGAATGCCTTGCGCGGGCACTCCAACATCCAGGGGCTGACCGACCTGGGCTTATTGTCCAACTCACTGCCGGGCTACCTCTCGCTACCCGGCGATGCCGAACAGGACTACAACGCCTACATCGTCAAGCGCACGCAAAAACCGTTGCGCCCGGGGCAACTGTCCTACTGGCAGAACTACGGCAAATTCCACGTCAGCCTGATGAAAGCCTGGTACGGCGCCAACGCCACGGCCGAGAACAACTGGGCCTACGACTACCTGCCGAAACTGGACATTCCCCAATACGACATCCTCAAGGTGTTTGATTTGATGGGCCAGGGCAAGGTCAATGGCTACCTGTGTCAGGGCTTCAACCCGATTGCCGCGCTGCCGGACAAAAACCGGGTGATGCTGGCGTTGGCGAAGTTGAAGTGGCTGGTGGTGATGGATCCGCTGGCCACCGAGACCTCGGAGTTCTGGCATAAGGTCGGGCCGTACAATGACGTGAACAGCGCCGACATCCAGACCGAAGTGATTCGCCTGCCCACCACCTGTTTTGCCGAGGAGGACGGCTCGCTGGTCAACAGCAGCCGCTGGCTGCAATGGCACTGGAAGGGCGCGGATGGCCCCGGCGAAGCGCGCACCGACATACGGATCATGAGTGAGCTGTTCCTGCGTCTACGCCAGCGCTACCAGGCCAATGGCGGCAAATACCCTGATCCGATGCTCAAATTGTCGTGGGCGTACAAGATCCCCGATGAGCCTTCGCCAGAAGAGCTGGCCAAGGAAATCAACGGCTACGCCACCACGGACTTCACCGACGCGACGGGCGCGGCAATCAAGGGCAATTCACAACTGGCCGGGTTTGGCCAACTCAAGGATGACGGCAGCACGGCGTCCGGTTGCTGGATTTTCTGCGGCAGCTGGACCGAACTGGGCAACCAGATGGCCCGCCGCGACAACAACGATCCGTTCGGCATGCACCAGCATCAAGGCTGGGCCTGGGCCTGGCCGGCCAACCGACGGATTCTCTACAACCGCGCCTCGGCGGACCTGCAAGGCAAGCCGTGGGATCCGAAAAAACGCCTGGTGTGGTGGAACGGTAAAACCTGGGGCGGCACCGATGTGCCGGACTACAAGGCCGACGTGCCGCCGGAAGCGGGGATGAATCCGTTCATCATGAACCCCGAGGGCGTGGCGCGATTCTTCGCCGTCGACAAGATGAACGAAGGCCCGTTCCCCGAACACTACGAGCCGTTCGAGACGCCGATCGGCATCAACCCGCTGCACCCGCAAAACAAGAAAGCCACCAGCAACCCGGCGGCGCGGATCTTCGATTCGGTGTGGGATTCCCTCGGCGTGGCCAAGGATTACCCGTACGCCGCCACCAGTTACCGGCTGACCGAGCATTTCCACTTCTGGAGCAAGCATTGCAAGCTCAACGCGATTGCCCAGCCGGAGCAGTTCGTGGAAATCGGCGAAGTGCTGGCCAAGGAAAAAGGCATCGTCGCTGGCGACCGGGTACGGGTCAGCAGCAAGCGTGGCTTCATCGAAGCGGTAGCGGTGGTGACCAAGCGGATTCGTCCGCTGCAGGTCAACAATCAGGTGGTGCACCAGATCGGTATTCCGTTGCACTGGGGGTTCACCGGCCTCACGCGCCACGGTTACCTGACCAACACCCTGGTGCCGTTCCTCGGCGATGGCAACACCCAGACCCCGGAATCCAAGTCATTCCTGGTCAACGTGGAGAAAGTCTAAATGGCCAGCCAAGACATCATTGCCCGCTCGGCCACCACCACACCTGCGCCCTCGGTGCGCGGCATGGAGGAAGTCGCCAAGCTGATCGACACCACCAAATGCATCGGTTGCAAGGCCTGCCAGGTCGCCTGTTCGGAATGGAACGAGTTGCGTGACGAGGTTGGCCATAACCATGGCACTTACGACAACCCGCAAGACCTCACCGCAGAAACCTGGACGCTGATGCGCTTCACCGAGCATGAAACCGACGCCGGCAACCTGGAATGGCTGATCCGCAAGGACGGATGCATGCATTGCGCCGAACCCGGCTGCCTGGCGGCATGCCCCAGCCCGGGGGCGATCATCAAGCACGCCAATGGCATCGTCGATTTCGATCAGGATCATTGCATCGGTTGCGGCTATTGCATCACCGGGTGTCCGTTCAACATTCCACGGATCTCGCAAAAGGATCACAAGGCCTACAAATGCACCTTGTGCTCGGACCGGGTGGCGGTAGGGCTGGAACCAGCCTGCGTGAAAACCTGCCCGACCGGCGCCATCGTGTTCGGCTCCAAGGACGACATGAAGGAGCATGCGGCCGAGCGCATCGTCGACCTCAAGAGCCGGGGCTTTGAAAACGCCGGCCTGTACGACCCCGAAGGCGTCGGCGGCACCCACGTGATGTACGTGCTGCACCACGCCGATACGCCAAGACTGTACGCCGGCTTGCCCGATCACCCGGCGATCAGCCCGTTGGTGGGGCTGTGGAAAGGCATCAGCAAACCCCTGGCGCTGCTGGCCATGGGCGCGGCGGTGGTGGCCGGGTTCTTCCACTACGTGCGCGTCGGCCCGCAAATCGTCGAAGAGGATGAACATCCGGAGCCGCCGGACAACGCTGTGCATGAAGTCGATCCGTCGGTGCACACCTTCGATCCCCGTGGGGAGGGCAGGCCATGAGCAACAAGTCGATCCTGCGCTACACCAGCAACCAGCGCACCAATCACTGGCTGGTGGCGATTCTGTTCCTCATGGCCGGGCTGTCCGGGTTGGCGCTGTTCCACCCAGCGCTGTTCTGGCTGAGCAACCTGTTCGGCGGCGGGCCATGGACGCGCATCCTGCACCCGTTCATGGGCGTGTTGATGTTCTTGCTGTTCCTCGGTTTGGTGCTGCGTTTCTGGCGCGCCAACTACTTCATCGCCAATGATCGCCTGTGGCTCAAACGCATCGACCGGGTGATGAAAAATGAAGAGGAGGGTGTTCCGCCCATCGGCAAGTACAACCCCGGGCAGAAGTTGCTGTTCTGGACTTTACTGCTGTGCATGCTGGTGCTGTTGTTCAGCGGGCTGGTGATCTGGCGTGCGTACTTCAGCGAGTATTTCGGCATCACCGCGATACGCTGGTCGATGTTGCTGCATGCATTGGCCGCTTTTGTGCTGATCCTGAGCATCATCGTGCACATCTATGCCGGCATCTGGATCAAGGGCTCGGTCAGCGCCATGTTGCACGGCTGGGTCAGCCGCGGCTGGGCCAGGAAACACCACGAACTCTGGTATCGCCAAGTGACTCAAGATGAGACCCGCGACGAAGCTCCCAAGCGACCGATCACCAAAAAGGGCTGACATTTGCCAACCATCCTCGAACCCGGAGAAATCGAAGCGGCGGCCAGTTCGCCGCCGTTTCTGTACATGCCGCCGCCTAACCTGTTCAGCCTGCGCGCCCAGCGCCTGGAAACGCTGGCCGAAGGGCACCCGCTGGCCGACTACCTGCGCCTGATCGCCGGGTTGTGCCGGGTGCAGCAACAGGTGCTGGACGACCCGCCCTCAAGCGAACCCCTCGACCGACAACGCATCGAATTGTGCCAGCAACACGGCTTGCCGCCGTTCGCGGCCGACAGCCTGGCGCGCGAAGGCGATTGGCAGCTTTACCTCGATGCCTTGTTGCAGCGCTACAGCGTGCCGCCGCAATCCACCGTGGCCGATGCCGTGGAAACCTTGCGCCTGGCCGGTGCCGGGCAACGTCGTAGCTGGGCGGTGGCACTGGTCAGCGGCCAGTATTCGCTGGTGCCGGCCGCGCTGGTGCCGTTTCTCGGTGCGGCGCTGCAAACAGCCTGGAGCCACTGGCTATTGAGTACACCGAACCTGGCGCTGAGCCCCGGCGACAGCCTCAGCCAGTGCCCGGCCTGTGGCTCGCCGGCCATGGCCGGGGTCATCCGTCATCGCGGCAAGCACAACGGCTTGCGTTATCTGGTCTGTTCGCTGTGCGCCTGCGAGTGGCATGTGGTGCGGGTCAAGTGCGTGTATTGCGAGCAGAGCAAGGGCCTGGAATACCTCAGCCTTGAAGATGATCGCCATGCCGCCAACCAGGCGCCGTTGCGCGCCGAAATCTGCCCCGGTTGTAACAGCTATCTGAAGTTGCTCTATCTGGAGAACGATGCGGACGCCGAAGCGTTGTCGGCCGACCTGTCCAGCCTGATGCTCGACATGCGCCTGACCCAGGACGGTTATCAGCGTCTGGCACCGAATCTGTTGCTGGCGCCGGGAGACGAGTAACCGTAGCGTCTACACTGTGGCGCGAGGGTCATTCGTTTTCAGGAGCGCCAGATGTCTGCAGGCAGTGCCAGCCAACCCCTGCGTCTACCTTCCATCGACAGTTTGTTGCGCCACCCGGCGTGCCGGCCGTTGGCCGAGCGCTATGGACGCGACGCCTTGCTGGCCGCCTTGCGGCTATTGCTGGATGAACTGCGCGAAGGGGTGCAGCAGGGTCTGCTCGAACCTGCAGAAGTCAGCGCCGACGTGCTGGCGGGCAGGATCGGCGAGCGATTGGCAACCCAGCATCGCAGCCATGTGCGCCGGGTGTTCAACCTCACCGGCACGGTCTTGCACACCAACCTCGGCCGGGCGCTGTTGCCCGAGGAAGCGATCGAGGCGGTGCAAATGGCCGCGCGCTATCCGCTCAACCTCGAATTCGACCTGCGCAGCGGCAAGCGCGGAGACCGCGACGACCTGATCGAAGGCTTGATTCGCGAACTGACCGGCGCCGAAGCGGTGACCGTGGTCAACAACAACGCCGCAGCGGTGCTCTTGACCCTCAACAGCCTGGGCGCGCGCAAGGAAGGGATTATTTCCCGGGGCGAACTGATTGAAATCGGCGGCGCCTTCCGCATCCCCGACATCATGGCCCGCGCCGGGGTGAAGCTGGTTGAGGTCGGCACCACCAACCGCACCCATGCCCGCGACTACGAGGCCGCCATCGGCCCGCGCAGCGGCTTGATCATGCGCGTGCATGCGAGCAACTACAGCATTCAAGGTTTCACCACGAGCGTGGCGACCGACGAACTGGCGCAACTGGCCCACCAGCATGGCTTGCCGTTGCTCGAAGACCTCGGCAGCGGCAGTCTGCTGGACTTGACCCGCTGGGGTTTGCCGGCAGAGCCGACGGTGCGCCAGGCCCTGCTGGATGGCGCGGATATCGTCACCTTCAGTGGCGACAAACTGCTCGGCGGACCACAGGCCGGGGTGATTGTCGGCCACCAGGAATTGATCGCCAGGATCAAGAAAAACCCGCTCAAGCGGGCACTGCGGGTCGACAAGATGACCCTGGCCGCCCTGGAAGCGGTGCTGGGTTTGTACCGCAACCCGGACCGGCTTGCCGAGCGTTTGCCGAGCCTGCGCCTGTTGACCCGGCCACAGGCCGATATCCTCGCCCAGGCCGAGCGTTTGCGGCCGGCGCTGGCCCAGGTGCTGGGTGACGGCTGGAGCGTCAGTGCCATGCCGGCACTGGGCATGATCGGCAGCGGCAGCCAACCGGTGGCGAGGCTGGCCAGCGCCGCGCTGTGTCTGCGCCCGCTGACTTCCAAGCGCTTGCGCGGGCGCTGGCTGTTGACGCTGGAAGAGGCCTTTCGCGCCTTGCCGATTGCGGTCCTCGGGCGCATCGACGATGACGCCCTGTGGCTGGACCTGCGGCAACTGGACGACGAGCCGGCATGGCTGGCGCAGCTCGATCAATTGCAGGTGGAGGGCCGGGCAGGGTGATTGTCGGCACTGCAGGGCACATCGACCATGGCAAAACGGCGCTGCTCCAGGCGCTGACCGGTCAGGCGGGTGACCGGCGCCGCGAAGAGCGTGAACGCGGCATGACCATCGACCTCGGCTACCTGTATGCCGAGCTGGAGGCGGATGCGCAGCTGACCGGTTTCATCGACGTTCCCGGGCATGAGCGCTTCACCCACAACATGCTCGCCGGGGCACAGGGCATCGATCTGGTGTTGTTGGTAGTGGCCGCCGATGACGGGGTGATGCCGCAGACCCGCGAGCACCTGGCGATAGTCGAGTTGTTGGGCATCCCCTGGGCATTGGTGGCGATCAGTAAGTGCGACCGGGTCGACAGCGCCCGGGTGCAGGTCGTGCGCGAGCAGGTCCGCACCTTGCTGGCGCCCGGACCCTATGCTGATGCACCGCTGATTGCGCTGTCGAGCGTGACTGGCGAGGGTATCGAAACCTTGCGCCAACAATTGCTGCAAGCCCAGCGTGAAGTACAGCAGCGCAGCACCGAAGGTGGTTTTCGCCTGGCAATCGACCGGGCCTTCAGCGTGGCCGGGGCCGGTATCGTGGTGACCGGTACGGCGCTGTCCGGCCAGGTCGCGGTGGGCGATACCCTGCTGTTGGGGCCACAAGGCAAACCGGTGCGCATTCGCGGCCTGCACGCGCAAAACCAGGCCGCCGACCACGCCATTGCCGGCCAGCGCGTGGCGTTGAACCTGAGTGCCGAACGGCTGGCCCTGGAACACATCCATCGCGGCCACTGGTTACTCGCCGAGGGCTTGTACGCGCCTACCCAGCGCCTGGACATCGACATGCAGTTGCTTGCCGGTGAACCCCGGGCTTTCGAACACTTTCAGCCGGTGCACGTGCACCTCGGCACCCAGGACGTCACTGGGCGAGTCGCCTTGCTGGAAGGCACAAGCCTGGCACCCGGTGGACGGATGTTTGCGCAACTGCTGCTCAATACAGCGGTGCATGCGGTGAAGGGCGATCCACTGATCCTGCGCGACCAGAGTGCCCAACGTACGCTGGGTGGCGGCCGGGTACTCGATCCGTTTGCACCCACCCGGCAACGCCGCAGCCCCGAACGGTTGGCACAGCTGGAAGCGCTGGCGAACAGCGCAACGCTGGAAGCTGTATTGCCGGCATTGCTCGCCCATAGCGACACAGGACTCGATCCGCAGCGCCTGGAGCGGCAGTTCAACCGACCGCGCAGCAGTTGGGTGTTGCCCGCTGACGTGCGCTTGATCGATACCCGTCAAGGCGCGTTGCTGTTCAGTGCCAGCCGTTGGGAAGCCTTGAAGGCCGCAGTGCTGGAGCACCTCGCACGCTTTCATCAGCAAGAACCGGATCAGATGGGGCCGGATCGGGATCGCCTGCGCCGATTTGCCGGCAGCACCCTGGAACGCCCGACGTTTATCAGCCTGCTCGATGAACTGCTGACCAGCGGCGCTATCGTCAGCAGCGGACCGTGGTTGCACCTGCCCGAACATCAGGTGCGCTTGAGTGAAGAAGATGAGGCCTTGTGGCAACGCTTGCAGCCGTTGTTCGAACAAGCCGGATTCGATCCGCCCTGGGTGCGCGACCTGGGGCATGATGAGGCAACCGTCCGCGCATTGCTGCTCAAAATGGCCCGGCTGGGGCTGCTCCATCAAGTGGTCCGCGATCTGTTTTACACCGACAGCATGATCCACCGATTGGCGGCTATGCTGTTGCAACTGGCAGACGCCAATCCGGTGATTCAGGTGGCGGCGTTTCGTGATGCGGTGGGCCTGGGGCGCAAGCGCAGCATTCAGATACTGGAGTACTTTGACCGTATCGGTCTGACCCGGCGTTTTGGAGATCGTCGGCAGATACGCCTGGACAGTGCGTTGGCCCAGCGCAATGAGCTCTGATTCACGGGCAAGAATTCAAGGAAGGCAATCGCGCCCGGTGGCGCGGCCGGGCTTCAAACCCGGTTGGGGACGGCATCCGTTCCCGGGCAGGTTCGACTCCGGCTGCCTTCCGCCAATCAACCCCAAACCTTCCGACTCAACCCAATCCCCTGTGGGAGCGAGCCTGCGCGCGATGGCAGTTGCTCGAAGCAACACATTGCCTCAAGGTCACCCTCTGCGGCAGGCGTTAGACGATATTCAGCCATGCGCGGTTAACATTCTCTGTTTGAATGCAGCTGGATCGAATGGGCGAGGTTTTCCGCTGGATTCACCTTCCCGAAGGGCGGCACGGATCGTTTCGAGTTCAGCGCTGCGCTCCTGTTCGCGACGGATCAGATCGCGAATATATTCGCTGTCGTTGGTGTAATGGCCCGCTTCTATCTGCGCTTTGATCCAGTTGTCTTGCTGGTCAGTCACAGTGATGGTTTTTCGTACGGTTCCCATGATTGGGCCTCCACGGAGATGGTCGACTGCGTGCAACCTATCATACTATTGGTGCGGTATCGAGCGGTCGGGCCTCTATTGCGATCCATCCAATCCCAACAGAAATTGCAGCTTTGCGGCAAGCCCGCTCCAACAATTGAATGCATTCCAAACATTGCCGAATGCTTTCCTCAGAACCCCAGCGGGTACTGAATCACTACATATATCCGGTCTATGTCATCACCTGCCTGCGCCTCATTGGCCCGGTGCGAAACGTGCGACACCTGCACCGACAGGTCCTTCGCCGCACCCGTTTGAACGATGTACTTCAAATCAATGTCCCGCTCCCAATGCTTGCCGCCATCCCCTTGTTGCGGTGCGAAGGTGCCGGTCGCCGGGTCAAACGGGTTATAGGCGCCGCCTTGCGGTGCATGGGTGCCGTCGATCTGGTCGCCGGTGACGTAACGGGTCATGAACTTCAGGCCGGGTATCCCGAAGACGGCCAGGTCCAGGTCGTAACGCGCCTGCCAGGAGCGTTCGCGGGCGCCGTTGAAGTCGGCGTACTTGATCGAGTTGGCCAGGTAGATGGAATCACCACCGACGAAATCGAACGGCGTATCACCGTCGACCTTCTGGTACGCCAGGGTAAAGCTGTGAGCGCCGAGCGTGTATCTACCGGACAGGCTGTACGCCGTGTTGTCGATGGCGCCGGCCAGTGCCTGGCCGGTGTCCCGGGTGTGATAGAGGTTGGCGTCGAGGAACACTTGGGACTGCTTGAAGTGCAGGTTGCCGTAGTACTGGTGCCAGGTATCGGTGAGTTCCGAAGCGTACAGGGCGCCACCAACCGGACTTTGGGTAAACAGATCGGCGCCGACAAACGAAATGCCGCCGGCCTCGGTATTGGCGCCATAACCGAAAAAGTTGCCCTTGCCTGAAGCACTGTCCTGATTCTTGAACGCCGTGAAGTGACCGGCTTGCAGGTTCATGCCATCGATTTCGCGGCTGTTGAGCAGAAAACCTGTGGCGTACTCCGGTTGCAGGCGTTTGTCCGCGGTGTCGAACACCGGGGATTCGACCTCCATTTCGCCAAATGCCAGGGTGGTGTTCGATGCCTTGAGCTTGATCGCGCCGCCACCGCTGGAGTAGTCGCTTTCGCTGCGGCCGTCACTGCCCACGGGCAACAGACCGGTTCCGGAATGGCCCTTGCCGCCATCGAGTTTCAATCCCACAAAGGCATGGGCATCAAGGCCGAAACCGACGGTACCCGGCGTGAAACCGGATTCAAAAGCGCTGATAAAACCTTGAGCCCATTCGGCCTTGTAGCTCTTGCCGGTCGGCGATGGGGATCGATAGTCGCTGTTCAGATAAAAGTTTCGGTTGAGCACGCCAAGCGTCGCGCCGTCCAGAAAGCCCTGCGCCGATTCATCCGCCACCGCGGTTCCGGCCGTGCTGGCGAGCAGCACCGATAACCAGAACGGGAATCCGGCCCTGAGTACTTGCGAGTCACACTTCATCAATCGTTCACCACAGGCACAGGGATGGCGGGTGATGACACACTGTAGGAGCGAGCTTGCTCGCGATGGTCTCAATA
The DNA here is from genome assembly GCF_057837725.1 of Pseudomonas sp. GL_091. Taxonomy (NCBI): domain Bacteria; kingdom Pseudomonadati; phylum Pseudomonadota; class Gammaproteobacteria; order Pseudomonadales; family Pseudomonadaceae; genus Pseudomonas; species Pseudomonas sp. GL_091. The sequence continues at coordinate 3,474,027 of NZ_CM174451.1, forward strand.
GCGCCGCGTTTAGCCAGCAAACACGCGTTATCGTTAAGGATCATCGCGAGCAAGCTCGCTCCTACAGGGTTCGCCCGCAGTCGTTAGTTTTTCCGAGAGCCTTAATGGCCTTCGGACGCGCCAAACATTGTCTTGGCGTAGATCAGGCCCAGACCGTAGGCACCACCGTTGGCAATCGAGGTTTTCACCGTTTCGTCGTAGGTCTCACTGCGGGCCCAGTCGCGTTGCAGTTCCAGCAGGTATTGCAGCGAGGTCATCGGCCGGGCACCGATCTGGATCATGCGCTGCATGGCCATTTCATGGGCTTCGGTGCTGACGTCGCCGCAGGCGTCGGCAATCACATACACCTCGAACCCCTGGTCAATGGCCGACAATGCCGGGCCAACGATGCAAACGGATGTCCACAGACCGGCGAGAACAATCTTCTGCTTTCCGATGGCGTTGACTTCCACGGCAATGCGCTCGTCTTCCCAGGTGTTCATGCTGGTGCGGTCGATCACGTTGTGTTCCGGGAACACAGCCTTGATTTCGTCGAAGATCGGCCCGGAAAAGCTCTTCTCGGCGACGGTGGTGAGAATGGTCGAGACCTTGAAGCCCCGCGCTGCCTTGGCTACCAGTGCGGCGTTGTTGCGCAGGGTGACGGCGTCGATCGACTTGGTCGCGAAGGACATCTGCGACTGGTGGTCGATCATGATCAGGGTGTGGTCGGTCGGGGTCAGCAGGGTTTTGCCGGGTACTGCCTTTGCAATGGCCATGACACTGTCCTTACGGGTGTGAGTGAGGACGTGATGGTTACGTAGATCGGGTCGGGAATATTGAATCGGTGTGCTGTCTTTGAGTCCTGCTGCCCAACTGGTTCATGACTACGTCGAAGCCGACGGATTGCGCATGCCTTGTGGGAGCAAGCTCGCTCCCACAGGGATTTGTGTTTAATCCGGTTCAGTTGGTTTTCACCACGGCCGGCGGGGTCCATTGGCCGTTGAGTACTTCGGACTCTGGCCAGTAAGCCCGGATGTACAGCGAAAAGTTGGCGTCCTTGGGCGAGGGCAGCCAGTTGCTTTCCTTGTCCTTGCCCGGCGATTCGCTTTGCACGTAGAGGGTCAGCGAGCCGTCAGGATTGGTTTGCAGGGATTTGTTCTTGGTGCCGATGGAGTAACGCTTGAGCTCGTTCGGCGAGAAGAAGTGCTGTTCGTTGTACAGCGTCAGCGACCAGAACCCCTTGACCGGCGGCAGCTTGCCTTTGGCGAACGTCACGCTGTAGCCGTACTGACCGTTGAGGCGCAGGCCGTTCTCATCCAGGTCCTGATAGAAGTATTTGGTCTCTTTCTGCTGGTTCACGAATATGTTCGAGCGCGCCACGGCAGTACGGGTGAAATAGTCGGTGCCGAACGCTGCGCCATTGCTCACGGTGCTCCAGTGATTCGGCAATTGCAGGCCATAGTTACGGAACTGCAACAGCGGGTCGATCACTTCGCTGTCGGCCTTTTTCGCCTCGTCGATCATCGCGGCGCGAAGTTGCGGGTCGGCCTTGGCGATGGCCGCGAGGGCGGCCATTTGCCCGTAGCGGGCTTCTTCGCCCGGCAATGGCTTGGCGTCCTTAAGCAGGGCCGGCAGTTCGTCGAAGAATTTTTCCGGCACTACCCATTTGGTTTCGGCATTGCCTTCAGAAGCCTGGGCCGGGAATTTCGGCAGCCTGGCCCAGTTGCGCTTCTTCATCTTGCCGTCGTATTGCGACAGCGGGTACATGTCGATGCCCGACAATGCCGGCTGCACGGCCTGGCGGTCGGCGGCGGTGTCGTCCTGGAACACCCGGGGGATCACGAACCCGGTGTTCGTGCGCGAGCGGTACACCCGTTTAATGCCGGGCGGCACCTTGCCGTTCCAGTCCGGGCCGACCAGCAGGTAGAAACCTGGCTGGGTGTTATACATTTTGCCCATCTCGGCGAAGCTGTCGGAGCGCAGGTCGACCACCTGATACACCCAGAAGCGGCCGTCGAAGTCCGGTACTTGCAGCACCACCGGCTCAAGGTCCAGGGCGATGCTGCCGGCGCCGTACACCACGTCCTGGTTCGGGCAGGCCACCAGCCGCTCGGCCGGGTCGATGTAGTCGCTGAGCATCGACAGCCGATTGATCGGCGCCACGGGTACGATGCCGCCCATCAAGCCAGGTTCGGGCAGGTCCTTGAAGGCCTGGCGACGATTGAAGATGTTGACCATCGGCCAGGCCCAGAAATACGCCTCGCGCGCCATCATGCGTACGTACGGCTCAGTGACTTTGGTGCCTGCGACGGGTCCTGCGACCGCGCTGGCGACGGTGGCTTCGACAGCGCGGCTCTGGGCCCCCAGCAGGGGAGTGGCGGCGAACGTACTGACGAAAGTCAAGGCAAGGAGGGCATTGCGCCGGGGCAAACGAATCATAGAGCGTCCTTTCTTGCTGGCGCTCACCTGTTGCAGGTGAGTTGCTGAAAAGATAGCTCATGTTTGCCAGCGCGATGACGGGAGGGCTGCTCCGATCGACCCTCAAAAAAAACGGCTCGTTTACTGAAACGAGCCGTGGCACTGAAGGTTGTTATTGGCGAAAAGCTTACGAATAGTGGATCAGCACTCAAAGATGATCCGCATCAATCACCGCCTTGGCGAACGCCCGCGGATCTTCCTGCGGCAGGTTATGGCCGATGCCGCCGGTGATCAGCCGGAACTCGTATTTGCCGGTGAAACGCTTGGCATAGTCTTCAGGCGCCGGGTGCGGTGCGCCGTTGGCATCGCCTTCAAGGGTGATGGTCGGTACGCTGATGGACGGCGCAGTGGCCAGTTTGTGTTCCAGCGCTTCGTATCGGCTTTCACCCTGGACCAGGCCCAGGCGCCAGCGGTAATTGAACACGGTGATGTCGACATGGTCCGGGTTGTCCAGCGCCTTGGCGCTGCGGTCGAAGGTGGCGTCATCGAACGCCCATTTCGGCGAAGCCAGTTGCCAGATCAGCTTGGCGAAGTCGTGGGTGTTTCTCTCGTAACCAGCGCGACCACGGTCAGTGGCGAAGTAGAACTGATACCACCACTGCAATTCCGCCTTGGGGGGCAGCGGGTTCTTGCCGGCCGCCTGGTTGCCGATCAGATAACCGCTGACCGAGACCAGCGCTTTGACCCGCTCCGGCCACAGCGCCGAGACAATGTCGGCCGACCGCGCACCCCAGTCATAGCCACCGAGCACCGCTTGTTTGATCTTCAGGGCATCCATGAAGTCGATGACATCACTGGCCAGCGCAGCCGGCTGGCCGTTGCGCTCGGTTTCTACGGACAGGAAACGCGTATCGCCATAGCCGCGCGCATAGGGCATCAGCACCCGATAGCCCTTGGCGGCCAACAACGGCGCGACCTCGTCATAACTGTGAATGTCGTACGGCCAGCCGTGCAGCAGGATCACCACCGGCCCGTTGGTCGGGCCAGTTTCGGCGTACGCCACGTCCAGTAGTCCGGCGTTGACATGCTTGAGCGGGCCGAAGGGCAAGGGCACCGCCTGCGTGGTCGCGGCAGGGGTCGCCGCTGGCTGCGCGGTGGCGGTCGTTTGCGCATGGGCCGCGCCGAGCACGCCGAACAGTGTCAGCGCGAGGATCGAAGGGCCGACCAGGTGGCGGCGAGTCTTGCCGGTTTTGCTTTTGTGCTGTGCCTTCTTCATGGGATGTCTCCATTACCAGCCATGGGTCAGGGGGCCGGTCTGTGCCCCTTCAAACCTTGCTTGCATTGAAACGCGGCAACGTATCTGGCCTGTGTCCAATCGTCGGCCGGATGAAAGTCTGTGTATCGAGATCTCGCATTGACACATTGTGATACATAGACATTTAGCCTGAGCTTCTTTTCAACTCGATCGAGACACATAAGCCGCGCTTGTTCGTCTCGTCCGAGAAACCCAGGCGCACCCGAGCCCCTGTACGCTCGGCGATGGCGTTGACGATGGACAAGCCCAGCCCGGAGCCTGATTCTTCGGTCCCCACGCTGCGATAGAACGGGTCGAACACGCGCATCTGCTCATCGGCCGTAATACCAGGGCCGGAATCCTTGACCTGAAGGATCACGGTGTCTTGCGCCAGCTCCACCGACAAGTCGACGCGTCCGCCACAAGGGGTGTAGCGGATCGCGTTGTCCGCCAGATTCTTGATCAGGATCAGCAGGTCCATTTCGTTGATGACGACCTGCACGTCTTCGGTACTTTCAACGCCGATGTCGATGTTCTTGCGTTCCGCAAGGGGCAACAGGTCCTCCAGCACCCTGCGATACACCTGATGCACCCAAACCGTGGTCTGCGGTCGCTCGACGTTCGATTGCGCGGCGGCCAGGGCCAGCAACTGATCGATCAGCTTTCTGCTGCGCTCTATGCCGCGGGACAGCGGCAGCAGGCGCTCGACGGCTTGCGTCGGCATAGGTGTGGCTTTCAGTCGCTCGGCTTGCAGCGACAGGGCGGTCATGGGCGAACGCAGTTCGTGGGCGGCGTCGGCGATGAAGCGACGCTGGGTTTCCATGGACTGCGCAACCCGCGCCAGCAAGCGATTGATGGCCACGACGAAAGGGCGGATCTCGGTTGGCAGATGATGTTCGTCGATCGGGTGCAGGGCCTGTTTGTCCCGTCGATCAATTTCGTCGGAAAGGGTCGCGATGGGGCGAAACAGTTTGCGCACCAGATCGCCCACCACCAGCAACAACACCGGAAACAGAATGAGAAACGGCAACAGGCTGTGCCAGGCGCTCTCGCGTGCCTCTTTGTCGCGAACACCGGTCTCCTGGGCGACGACGATGCGCTCGCCCCGGGCGGTGGTCCGGACCAGCGCGCGAAAGTCTTCGCCGGCGATACTCAAGGTCGACCAGCCATCGGCCAGCGTCGTGGGGAAGGGCAGCGGCAGGACGCTGTCGTCGTTATTGCCGACGGCTTTGCTGCTGTCGGTCAGGTATTGCACGATGACCCTGGATTCTTCGTCGTCGCCGGCGATTTTTTCGGCGGCAGGGTAGTGCAGTGTCATCTGTTGCCGATCGAACAGGACCGCCACATGACGCAGGGTTTCGTCCTGCATTTCATGGGCTTCGTCGAGGGCCGAGACGAACGCAAAAATCCCGGCCAGCACCGCCACGATCAGGATGGCCAGCGACAGCGCGACCGATAGCCGTACCTGCACCGAGTCGCTCAAGCGCTTTTTGAAACCATCCATCCCATACCCCTGACGTTCTTGATGACCTGGCTGCCCAGTTTGCGTCGCAGCGAATGAATCAGAAACTCCACGGCATTGCTTTCCACTTCATTGCCCCAGCCGTAGAGGCGGTCTTCGAGTTCGCTGCGCGAGAGGATCGCCCCCGGGCGGATCAACAGGGCCTGTAGCAGGGCGAACTCGCGGCTGGACAGTTGCACGTCGGGGCTTTCCGCCGTGCTGGCCTGTTTCGACACCAGGTCCAGCGCCACCACGCCGTTGTCCAGCAGTGACTGGGCGCTACCGCCTTTGCGGCGCAGCACGGCGCGCATGCGGGCCAGCAGTTCGGCCATGTCGAAGGGTTTGAGCAAGTAGTCGTCGGCGCCACCGTCGAGGCCGCGCAGGCGATCGTCGAGGCTGCCCCGTGCGGTGATGATCAACAGAGGCACCGGGTTGTTGCGGGCGCGAATGCTGTCGAGGACATCGAGCCCGTCCTTGCCTGGCAGCCCGAGGTCCAGCAGCACCAGATCGTAGGGCTGGGTCTGCAGCGCCGAGAGTGCGGTGAGGCCGTTTTTCACCCAGTCGGTCGCGTAGCTCGCATCACTCAGTGCGCCCTGGATGGCGTCCCCGATCATCGGGTCATCTTCGACCAGCAATATGCGCATGTCCCGCTCCGAAAAAAAGGCGCGGCGGTCATGACCGTCGCGCCTGTATTGAAGCACCTGTACCGGCGTTTGTCCGCCCGCTTATTACGCGCCTTTCATCGAATCGAAGGCGTTCATCAGCTCGTCCATGCGGGCCTTGCAATCGCTCTGTTGCGGACTGCTGGCGCGCAAAGCGTCGAGAGCGCGGTCAATGGCCTTGTCCACTACATGCCAGTCGCTGGCTGCGCGCGGCTTGATGCCTGCTTCGGCGGAGTCCCAGGCGCTCTCCAGGTCCTTGATGCGGGCTTTAGCACCAGGCAGGTCGTTTTTATCGACGATCGTGGCAACGTCGGCGGCGATGGTGCGGAACTCGGACAGGTCACCCAGTTTTGATCCGGACTGGGTTTGTGCACTCATCGCACCGGAGGACCCGCCCGCAGCGGGCTTGTCGGCGGGTTTCGAGCAGCCGGCGGCGATGCTGAGCAGAAAGATCGACGAAACCATGGCGACGTGACGAATGATGTGTTGAAAAGGGCGCATGACGATTCCTTGAAGGACTATTAAGCGTTACTGAGTGACGGGTTTGCGGTTGCCGACACTGATCTGCGCAACAGCGACCAGCAGGACGATGACGCACAGGAATATCGCGCTGGTCCAGGTGGCGCCCATGCCGAGGCCACCGTAGGTCTTGGCTTGGGTCAGCAAGTCGCCCAGAGAAGCACCGAACGGACGGGTCAGGATGTAGGCGACCCAGAAGGCCAGTACCACATTGGCGCCCAGGTGCCAGGCCACCAGGGTTGCGGCGAGCAGCGCGGCGAAAATCACGGCGCCGAGGGTGAAGCCCAGGCCCAGTGCTTCGGTGGCCAGGTCACCGGCTGCCGTACCGAGGGCAAAGGTGCAGAGCACGGTCGTCCAGTAGAACCATTCCCGGCGAGGGGTAACGATCTCGCGGATCGACAGGTTGTGTTCCATCCGATACCAGACTAGAAAGTTGAGTGCCAGCAGGACTGAAAACACGGCCGTGCTGGTGTACAGGCTGACGTCGAGAACGTCGGTCAGGATGTCGGTGAGCTGCGTCCCGACGATACTCACCAGCACCACGGTCAGCCAGTAGATCCAGGGCGAGCAGGCGCTTTTACGCATCTGTATGAACAGGGCGATGGCCAGCAATGTCGCCATGCCGAGGCTGGTCCAGCCCAGGCCGAGGCCGGCATCGACAGCGAGGAAGTCCGCGCCGGTTTCACCCACGGTCGTGGACAGGATCTTGATCACCCAGAATGACAGCGTCACCTCGGGTACTTTATTGAGCCATCCGGCTGTAAGGGGTTTCATGGGCGGGTTGCCTCTCCTGAGCAGCGCCGAAGTTGCGCAGGAGAGACGATACGCAGCGAAACTTAGCTGAGACTGAGGAGTGCGTGCGCCTGGCAGATCTGGAGCTGCTGCTGGCTCAGCGCCAGACGCAGGTCGAGGACCTGCAACAGCCGCGTGATAGTTTGCTGCACGAGCGCGCTAGGCCGTTCTGTAGCCGCCTCGCACCCATTCCAGGATCGCAGCCGCGTACTCTTGCGCACAGTCTTCCCAGGCGAAGTGACCGCTGTCGAGGAGCAAGGAGCGAGTTCTCGGCAACGACCTGTTCAGGACGTCAGCGTTTTCAGGAGGGACGAGAGGGTCGTGTGCCCCCCATATGCTCAGGACCGGGGTTTGAATGCTCGGGAGTGCTGAGTGCAGGATTGGAAGATCGGCAGGGTAGGCGCGCACATAGGCCATTGCTTCGATCAAGCGTTTGCCAGCCGAAGCGGCCTGATAGTCCTTCAGGGCCTGAGGCTCCGGCTTGGACTCCATCATCGAGTCAATCGCGCCAGTGACGAACGTCTCACCACTGATTTCTTCGAAGGCGACTGTCGATGGCGCGTTGATGATGTCCTTCAACGCGCCAGCCGTGAGCGCCGCCTCGACGGCGCCGCTGCCCACTACCAAGCTCTCGAACAACTCCGGTTGGGCCTGGGCCGCAAAAAGAAAAGCAGAGGTGCCAATGTCAGGCCCTACGGCGTGGACACGGTCAAGGCCGAGCGCCGCCAGAATCTTGGGAATGAATTCCCCCATGGCTCGGGGCGACATCAATTGCTGCCGGCCTTCCGAGAGCCCAAAGCCTGGCAGATCGAATGCAACCAGGGGCGCTTGCGTGCTGAGGATCGGCCAAATTCGCTGGAAGGCGTATAGGCTTTCCGGCCAAGGGCTCGTGAGTACGATTGGGATTCGTCCTTTACCTTCGCTACGTTGAAAGCGGATTTTCAAACCATCGACTTCGATGAACTTCATGTCGTCTGAGTTTATCGATTTAGTCATGACGTGTTCCTCGGGTTGCATGCAATATCCCTGTGAAGGGAACTTTTTGTGGTCATGCGATGGTTGCAGGCGAGCGCGCGTACTCGCGCAGCAAAAATCTTCGGCTGCTCGCCGAATACGACGCGCGCTTGGGCAGCTCGAAGCTCGCCCGCTGCGGGCGACAGAACGGGATTGGCCTTCGCCACCGTCATATTCCCACTCAGAACATCGTGTTCGTGTTGTTGGCCGTTTCCGGCACCGGCTGCAGCACGTCCCAGTGTTCGACGATCTTTCCATCCGCATCGAAGCGGAAGATGTCCACGCCTGCGGTTTCCTTGCCACCCCAATCCAGGAAGCGCACGTGGATAAAAGCCAGGTCGCCATCGATTGCAACACGCTTAACTTCGCACGCCACTTTCCCAGCCTGCTTGATGTAGCCGGCGATGAAATCGGTGCCATCCGGAAACAGCGGGTTGTGCTGGATATACGGACCAGCAACCAGACCGGCCAGCAGTTCGGACTCGCCCTGGTTGAAGACACGCGCGTAGATGGTGTCGATTGCTGCCTGAATGCGATCTCTATTCATGGTTCCACCTATTGGTTGTTGTGAGCTGTATTGCACCAGTCGCGAAGGAGATGAACCATGCCTTAAATTTGCTAATACATATCAATTCGTCTCATTCATGCTAACATGAGGTGATGGACGCATTGAATGGTTGGTTGAAAGCGGTTCGGGCCGACGGCTTGGTGCTGGCGCGTACCCGCGTGGCAGGACCATGGGGGTTTGCGGTGCAACCTTGCGAAGCCGTAGTGTTTCATTTCGTCGCGGAGGGACGAGCCTTCGTCCGCCAAGCGGATGCGGCAACTATCGAGCTGCAGGCTGGTGAAATGGTCATGTTCCCGCGTGGCCATGCGCATGAAGTGGCGTTTTCGAAACGCGGCCGAGTCATACCGCTCGAATCCTTCCTCGCCCTGCGCGATGGCGTCCTCGACAGCGATCCAAAGGCCACCACACTGATTTGCGGTCAATTCAACGTGGATCAGCACCTGGCGCTTCCAGCACTGCGGGCGTTACCGCAGTCGGTGTCGTTGCGCGCCGGAATGGAGCCTGGTAGTTCGTCGCTCAGCGATACACTGCGCTTGCTACGTCACGAAGTGGAGACACCGAACTTCGGCAACCATATCGTGGTGCGTAACCTGCTCTCGTCCCTGTTCGTTTACTTCATGCGTAGTTGGGCCGATACCGCTTCTCCAGCGGCAAACGACTGGTTTTCAGCTTTGCGATCGCCGCAGATGACACGGGTTCTCGCGCGCATACACGAAGCACCTGACCATGCATGGACCTTGGAGGAACTCGCCAAGGAAGCTCGCTTGTCGCGTGCTGCTTTTGCCCGCAACTTCTGCGCCTTGGTGGGCGAGCCACCACACCAGTATCTGACGCGCTGGCGCATGGGCATTGCCGCGCAACTGTTGGAGGAAACCGGACTGCGACTTGGCGAGATCGCTTCGCAGGTCGGCTATAAGTCGGAATTTTCGTTCAGTCGTGCCTTCAAGTTGGCGCGAGGGGTTTCACCGATCCAGTACCGCCGCGCACAACAGAATTAGGCAGCGGAACCCAGGCCGAGGAAGTTGCGCACTGGGGCGATTCGCGACAGCACGTAATGCTCCACCAGGCATAGCGCGAGCATGGATATACCCAGTAGCGGCAAGCACAACCCGAGCAGGGCCAGTACGCCGGGCATCACACCCGGGTATCGGCTGTCGGCCTGAGCGGACGGCGCACCGAGAGTGCCCAGAGGGCGTCTGCGCCACCAGAGCATCAACGCGCTGAGCGACAAGGTCATCAGGCCGAGGGTCGTAAGTAGGCCGAGCAATTGGTTGGTTAGCCCAAACAGTTGGCCTTCATGAGCAGCCACGCCGTAGCCGATGATGCGGTCGAGCAAAGGTCGTTGATTGAAGTCGACGCGTTTGATCACCGTACCGCTGATCGGAAACTCCGGTTTGGTCGGCATGCGCGTTTCCATTGTCACCACGCCGCCCATGGAGTTGCCCGGATACAGCGCACTGAACGGGCCGTACATCACATCGACACGGGAAATTTCGCTGGGCGACACCAAGCCCCAACGAGGCGGGAAATTGAAACTGTTGCCGAGCAGGTTGGAGAGCAGCAGGTCGTCGGCATACACCAGCGATTGGGCGCTGGACACAGTGCCGGTGGTGCGGGTGGAAACGATGCCGTTGCGGTCGCCGATATAGCGTTCACGTACCTCAATGCTGGGCAGGTACTTCAGGCTTTGCGCTGAAGTCATAAGGTTGACGCTTTCGCGGATCTGTTCGGCGCTGCGGCTTTCGACCACTGCCGGAGCGCCGGCAATGGCTTGGGGCAATGGTTGGTTCTGTGCCACGTCTTCGCTGGTGACCAACACATCCTCGAGGATTATGGAACCGGAGGCGGTGGGCGCAGTGCTGTCGGCGCGCACTGGCTGGGCGACAGGTAACAAGAACAGACTGCTGGCCAGGGCCGTGAGCAGGGCATTGTTCAGGCTCGACAGGCACAGTGTCGGGGTGGGCGGCAGCGAGTGGGCGGCACGGGACTTCAGAGCGGCAAGGGCGCACTGCTGGGTGATAGCGGGCATCTGATCTGATCCATGATTCAGGGCGATAAGGCACGCAGAATTCCCCCAGGCGCCGAAGCGCCCGCGGCATTCATGCGCAGTTTCCAGTCAAGGTCAGGAGAGTGCGGGCATCTTGCCATGTCGAGCGTAGTCGGCAAGCAGCAGCGGTAACCCGTCGCATACTGGTGGCGACGGGTTTGGCCAGCGAACGGCGAGGCTAATCGCTCATCATGGCAGTGCTTCTGCTACGCAAAGGAAGTACTTCGGCGAGATAGCTTCCCCGCGATTTCGGCTACGCGTTCACCAAGTATCTCGGCAGTACGCAGATCGCCGTTCGAGGGAGCCTCTTCGGGCGAAGCGTCCGAAGGCGAGATCGCGAACGCACCGGCAAAACCACCCGCATAATTGACATCGTCTCGAGTACTTTCCTTCTTGTTGGACGGCATAAGACCCAGGCCTACCCAGATCTGCCCCAGTTGCTGGGACAAAGTGAACAGGTATTGCACTGTCGAATGCTTGTCGCCGTTGGCCGAGGCGGAGTTCGTGAAGCCCGCGGCTACCTTGTCTTTTAGTGCTTGCGTGAACCACAGCCTGGACGCGGCGTCGGCGAACTTTTTGAATTGCCAGGCCGGACCACCCATGTAAGTAGGGGTTCCGTAGATGATCGCGTGCTGATCAGCCAGGGACTCAAGCGCCCCATCGGGTAAGTTGCCGTGTTCGTCGATGCGCAGCATGGTCACTTCCGTGCCGAATACAGAGGCAGCCCCTCGGCGCACCGCTTCGGCCTGCTTGGCGGTGTGGCCGTAACCGCTGAAATAGACAACAGATATCTTGGTCATAAAGTGAATCACCCAAAAAAACAGACATGGAAAAAGAAGCGGATGTCAGGCAAGCGAAGCCTGCTGGCATATAGGCGCTGCTATGGCACTAACCGCCTGGCGTAACTGTCCTTGTCGTCCAATACACGTCCGCACTTTATTTGGGTAATTACCTGGGATATAGGCGCTCGTCGTTGACAATTTGTTGCTTGGAGCGAGCAAATAAATTAGGCGACTCCTAGAACGCCCGAGAGTTTGTTAAAGGAAAGTAGGGCGCACACACCCGATCACAATCACATGAATTCTCACTGACCCGATGGTGCTCGAGCCCAAGGTTCGTGTATCAGGAAGTCGCCCAGTTAGCGAAGTCGTTTGCCAAGAAATCAATGAGGTGTCTTGTGGCCAGCGGCATATGCTGTCGTGAGGTATAGATCGCAAAGATATCCATGCGCTCGATTTGGCACTCTTCCAGTACTGTACGCAACGCCCCGCTTTCGATGTCCGCACGGACAGCGAATTCAGGAAGGACTGCAATGCCTATACCTTCAAGAGCCGCACGGCGCAGTTCCAGTGTCTCGTTTGTCCGGAAGCGGCCGTTGATCTTTACAGCCTCAATGCCGCGTCCTTCATCGAGCTTCCATTCGCCGTCGCCAAAAAATTCGTAGGTGAGACAGTCATGATCTCTAAGATTTGCGATTGTGCCGGGTACCCCGCGGGCAGTCAGATAGGCCGGCGAGGCACACAAAACCGATGAGCACGATCCAAGTCGTCGGAAAATCAGGTTTGGGTCAAGTTGATAGGCGATGCGAATTGCTACATCGATCCGCTCTTGCACTAGATCAACGGTGCTATCAGAAGTTTGCAGGTCGATTGACACCAGCTGGTTAGCACGCAGGAATTTGGCGAGCGCGCCTACGAGATAAGTTTCCGCAAACACTGTGGGTGCCGCCAGGCGCAGCGTGCCCCGTGGAATGTCGTCGGGAATTGACACCTGCCCAACAGCTTGCTCGATCGCGAGCATCTGCCGGCACAGGGAAAGCATTTGCGTACCGGCCTCTGTCAGGCTGAGTCGCCTCGTTGTTCTATGAAGCAGCCGGGCATTGGCCCAATTCTCGAGACTGCTGACATAACGCGAGGCCATCGCCCGCGACATGTCCAGGTGCAAGGCGGCGCTGGACACACTGCCACGCTCGACAGTTTCAACAAAAACACGGGCAGCGGTAATGCGGTCCATATGATCGATCTGCGCAACAATTTGTTAATTTTGGCAGTGTATATCATCGATCTATGCGTCGATACCGTGTGATCTACACCAAGAGAGGCGCGATAATGACCAAGCCAGTTATTACCTTCCAATATCTGTTCGATCCGTTCTGCGGATGGTGCTACGCCAGCGCCCCAGCACTCGCTGCGCTCGCCGTGCTCGCCGAGACATGGGGCGAACAGTTGCACATGATGCCCTCCGGCCTGTTCACCAACGACGGGGCGTGCGCAGTCGCGGCGATTGCCGATCACGCATGGCGCAATGACCAGAGGATCGAGCAGCTCACTGGTCAGGTCTTTAGCGAAGTGTATGAACGCGACGTGCTGGGTAATCCACAGGGTGTGTTCGATTCGGGCTATGTAACCCGCGCACTCATCGCGTTGGGCAGGATCGACCCCGCTCTCGAGTCGCGCTTCTTGCACGCGGTCCAGGTTGCGCGTTATGTCGCCGGCCGCGACACCGCGTTACCGCACGAAGTGGCCGCCGTCGCCGTACGGGTTGCAGCAGAAGCCGGGATCAGCCTCGATGAAGCCGGATTCGGGCGCTTTCTGGTCAGCGATGTCGGATTGGAGACAGAGACCCACAAGCGCATCTCGGCCAGCGCCCGACTCATGCAACACCTGTCGGTGAGCGGTGTTCCGTTGCTGGTCATGACGGTCGATGGCGTGGATCACGTGATCCACGGCGCGCCGCTGTACGACGGCGCGCCGGCTCTCTACGCAGCCATCGACACTGTCCTCGCTTCCCGTCAACGCTCGATCAAATCAGGTTGATTCACTCGCAGGCTGTTCAGCCTCCTTGTACCAACGTATCTATGGCAACGTAATCCTCATCGGAAAGATGAAGATCCAAGGCATCCACATTTTGCTCTAGGTGTGACTGCTTTGAAGTACCTGGAATTGGCAGTATTACAGGGCTGTGTTTCAGTAACCATGCAATAGCGATTTGCCCCGGTGTTGAACCGAGTTTGCGGCAGAGTGAGTCTAATAATTTTCCTGGTTGAATTAGACTGCCTGCTGAATCAGGTGCTCGGGACGCCCCAGCGGTGACCAAAGGTCCGGTCCACTGCGCGTTAATCCCGCCTTCGTCGCAATAAGAGTCCGCGGTGTCAATGAGATTGATGCCCAGCAATGATGCGCTGACTCGCCTGCCGACGAAGCGGGCGAGTACTATCGACGAACTGCTGCGTCATAGATTGCAACCGGTTTAGCTGCGCAAGACGGGATGCCCGGACGCATATCCTCGTAGTAGCCCGTCACACGCGCAAAGTTAAAAACTCAAATTCAAGGGTGGGCGAGCATTAGGGGGCTCTGAACGGATCTTTTATTCTTCCGGCGTGAAATAGCTCTTCTCAATAGCTTTGCGGGTCGAGGCGATGATCTCCTTGCGAGTTCGTTCTTTTTCGACAACTCGGGACAGGATCAGCGCTCCCACACATTGAGCAATGACGGCCCATGCAGCATCAGGACTACCGAGACGATCGGCCCAAGCTTTCTGTATTTGCTTCAGTCCTTTTTCGACAGCCACCCGTACTTCCGGTTCGGCACGTGCAATCTCTCCTCCCAGGGCTGGAAGAACACAACCTTCTTCAGGATGAAGGACATGAAAGGTGCTGAGATAATTGCGTAAGCATTGCTCCAGCTGTTCGCCTGATGCGTTTTGTCCACCAGCCAGCATTTCACTGCTGTTTCGGATTTCATCCTCAATCACTGCCTGAAACAGCGCCTGCTTTGAGGGAAAATGACTGTAGAAAGCCCCCCCAGTCATGCCTATGGCGGACATAAGTGCATCGACGCCCGTTGAGCTGAAACCACCTTTTTTCGTGATCGCCCTGGCCGTCTCAATCAGCTTCGCGCGCGTCTCGTCTTTGTGGGTTTTGGAGTAGCGCATTCACCTTCCTCGGATCGATTGGCATTGGATAGATCGTAGCATATGGTCCGTTTACTAAACGATCATTTTACAATAGAGCGAGCATGGCGGAGATCATAGAGTTCTACTTGGATGTTGGTCCCTTTTGAGCAGGTGCTCCCAGGAATAATCTAGCCTCGACCGACTACGCCTCTACAGCCTGACCTCCTTCGCGCCGTCCATTTTATAAATCGCCGCGCTTCCCTCGGGCATGGTGCCAATGCAATGCCCAGGCCGGCCTGAACTATCGGGCGTAGGGCGTCATTGGGCATTTCATTGGAGTCGTGGTGGTCGATTCAGATAGTGATTTCTTCGATTGCGCGGCCGAGAGCCTCGATCTCTAAATTGATGCGGTGGACAGGGCGAGGTTACGGTTGTCTGGCAAGGCCATACCTCTGTTAAAAAGGGACTCGCAGAGGGTAGACGTCAAGGTTAACAAAAAGCCCACACATGGCGGGCTATTTGTCGAAGGGGCGCTGGTCCATCAGCTTGATCGAGTTTAGACCGCGTCTGCCTGCAGGCAAGGCTGGAGCCAAAAAATTCATTGCAGGCTTGCGATCTACGCCATTACCACACATGCGCAGTGATGACGGTAAGTCTCTGCCCGCAAAGGGGCAGCTGATTTGCTGGAGTTCAGGCGCGATATACAAGCTCACCAGTATGCTACTTCGCCGCATGCACATCGCCATAGGTGGATGCGTTTTTAACGGCTTGGGAGAACGGAGTTTTCGATAATGCAAACTTTCATGCGACGTTACTGGATTGAAAAGCTGCGGAGCATTTCTGCTCCGCACGCCGCGTAATCAGCTGTCGAAGGGGGCGTCTTCGATCAGATCGCAGACATTCGGGCAATGGAAACCATGTATGTGTCGACGCGCGACGTCGCCGATCCCTGAACCGATGGCCGTAAACGGTTTTTTCCTGGCGACTTCAGTTAATGCCGCAGTGAAGGCCGCCTTCATTCCGATACGGGGGTAAAGCGCGAGTGTATCGTCGACCAACGAAGGTGTGATCTCCTCCAAACTCATTCCCATGACGTCGACATGTGCGCCCATGTAGACGAGAGCGATTTCCGGCTGCTTGCGGACCGCAATTCCAGCGCTGGAGTGCAGTGCGATTGCATCCCAGACCAGCTCTGCTTTCGCCTGCGCGTAACCGTTAGCCTCAAGAAAACGGCTGGCAGCATCGGCGCCATCCACTTCAAAGCGTTGCTCGGCCGCAAACTCGTCCGTCAGCCCGAGGTCGTGCAGAAGCGCCGCGAGGTAGACCGTTTCACGGTCATATTTGAAGCCGCGCGTCTTGCCGAGGAATTCGGCAAACCACCATGTCCGGTGCACATGGTTCAAAATCGGTTTCGAGTGAACGCGCTCGACGAGAGAAGCGGCTTTGCGGGCGAGTTCGGAGTCGGGAGCGCTGAAGCCGCCAATGGTGACAGGTGTGTTCATGTTTGCTTCCTGAGAGATAAGTTGACTCGCAGCTCAGTCTAAATATTTGCGGGTGGCATAGTTGACTATTTACGGTCGATTTGTGCCAATATTCAGGCATTGAATACGCGGGAGACAGCGGTGAGCAAAACGACGAAAGCAAGCGATCTGCTTATCAGCGGGACGCAAAAACGAGTGGTTATTCTGGGGGTGCCGCCTGTGGACTCGCTCGACGTCATTGGTCCGGCGGAGGTGTTTGCCTTTGCCAACAAGCTGCACCGCGGTGACGCCGCGCCCTACAAACTCGAACTGGTCTGTGCAGGGGCTGATGTGTGCCTGGAGAGCAGCACGGGCATTGCGCTGATGGCGCACAAGACGCTTGAACAGGAGCGTCGTGAGAAGAAATCAATCGACACATTGATTGTGACTTCGGGTTGGAATGCCAAGGATAAAAAAATAGACGAGACGATTATCGATTGGATCAGAGAGCAGTCCACCATTGTTCGGCGTGTGTGCTCGATATGCGTGGGCGCGTTTGCCTTGGCGGATGCAGGGCTTCTGGATGGTCGGCGGGCAACGACTCATTGGTGTATGGCGCGAAGCCTGGCGGAGCTTTATCCCAAGGTACGGGTTGACCCGAATCCAATCTGGGTCAAGGACGGTAACGTTTACACGTCGGCTGGCATCTCGGCGGGAATCGATCTCGCGCTCGCGTTGGTCAGCGAAGACCTGGGTGATGAGGTCGCCATGGAGATCGCAAAAAATCTGGTTCTGTTCTTACGGCGTCCTGGCGGACAAGCGCAGTTCAGCATGGCTCTGCAATCGCAGCACACAGCCGGTTCGAATCTGGATGAACTCTGTCTTTGGATCAATGAGCACTTGAGCTCGGAGCTCACTGTCGAAATATTGGCGGACAAGCTCTCCACCAGTGTCAGGACGTTAATACGCTTGTTTCAGAGAGAGTTGCAAACCACCCCTGCGAAGTACGTCGAAGACGTCCGGATAGAAGCCGCCTGCCGGTCGATTGAGCTAGGGGGGCGGTCGATGGAAGAGGTCGCGCGTCGAAGTGGCTACCACAGCGTAGACGTACTGAGGAAAGCCTTCGTAAGGCGAATTGGAGTGAGTCCGAAAGAGTACGCCCTGCGGTTTTCGCCAAACAGTGAGTTGGCGTAGGTTTGCTCTGTATTCGGCGCTGGCGTTTCAGACTAAGTGCTTGCGCAGTAACTGATCCGAAGCGCTGAGTGAACTCCCTGACACCCAGAGACATGTCATCTCTGCACGCACAGTCAAGATGTGCGCAAGTGCGCCGCGTACGCTCCTTGGTTCCAAAGCCCCGAAGGCTGACTTACAGGAGCATACCGTGAGCATAACCTCGATAGATCGACTTGCCTGCGTTGAGGCATTTCTTGGCCGCCATCATGGAACATTCATCGATGGCAAAACCATCGCCCATTCCACGGGCAGCACGTTCGACCTCTATAACCCCGCCACGGCAAAGGTGCTTTGCACCACTCACCTGGCTGATAGCGCACAAGTCGACGCCGTAGTGCGCTCGGCGCATGCGGCCTTCAAGTCGGGTGTCTGGACGGGCCTGATGCCCACGGAACGCGAGCGCATCCTGTTGCGTTTCGCTGATCTGGTCGAGGCCCATAGCGAAGAGCTCGCGCAGCTGGAAACCTTGAACCAGGGCAAATCGATCAATATCTCACGTGCCATTGAAGTTGGCGGATCAATCAATTACATGCGCTACATGGCGGGGTGGGCAACCAAGATCGAAGGCCAGACACTGGATGTTTCGATCCCGATGCCTGCCAATGCCCGATTCAATGCCTATACCCGCCGCGAGCCTGTCGGAGTCGTCGCCGGAATCGTGCCGTGGAATTTCCCGCTACTGATTGCGCTCTGGAAAATCATGCCCGCGCTTGCTTGTGGTTGCACCATCGTGATCAAGCCAGCGGACGAAACTCCGCTGACTGCGCTACGGGTGGCCGAACTGGCGATTGAAGCCGGCGTTCCTCCTGGTGTTTTCAACGTATTACTTGGCCGTGGCGCCGAAGCGGGCGCCGCGTTGGTGGCTCATCCCTTGGTGAACAAGGTGTCCTTCACCGGCTCGACAGCCATAGGCAAACAGGTCGGTATCGCCGCCCTGAGTAATATGGCGCGATTCACCCTGGAGCTGGGCGGTAAAAATCCGATGCTCATTCTTGAGGATGCCGACATTGAAAAAGCGGTGACGGGCGCGATCAGTGGCGGGCTGGTCAATCAAGGTCAGATCTGTGCGGCGGCGTCGCGAATTTATGTGCATGCCAGCCGGTACAAAGATTTTGTCGAGGCCTTGACCAGTCAGGTTGCAAGCATGACGATCGGCGACGGAATGAATCCGCACGCACAGATCAATCCACTGGTATCACGCAAACAGCAGGAGAGCGTTTTAAGGCACTTGAGCATTGCGCGTTCCGAAGGCGCACAGTTCTGCACCGGCGGAAATGCACCCGACCTACCGGGCTATTTTGTCGAGCCAACCGTACTGGCGAACCTCAATCAGCAGATGGCCGTGGTCCGGGAAGAGGTTTTTGGCCCGGTGTTGTCGGTGCTTTCCTATGAGAATCTCGATGATGCACTGGCCCAGGTCAACGACAGCCAATACGGTCTCGCCGCCAGTATCTGGACCAACGACCTGGGGCGAGCCATGCAGTTGATCCCGCAAATCGAAGCTGGGATGGTATGGGTCAACAACCATGCTCCCGTCGACCCCAACCTGCCGTTCGGTGGCTACAAGCAATCGGGCATGGGGCGAGAGTTTGGACGCAGTGCCATGGAGGGTTTCACCGAGCTCAAGTCGGTCTGCCTGACCTATTGACGTTCATTTGGCGGGCACCCCGGGGATGCCCGCCGTTTAACAACTCGATGCGCGCGCCCGATAACTTCTTGGCGCCCGCTCGAAGTGACGTTTGAAAGCACGACTGAAGTGGGCGGCGTCTGAAAATCCCCATTTGAACGCAATCCGGGTGATGGACTCGTGATTCATCTCAGGCCTGGACAGATCCTCAGCGACCTTCACCAGACGCTGCCGTTGGATATAACGGCTCACCGTCTCACCTTGCTCTTCAAACAGGCGATAAAGTCGGCGCAAGGAAAGATTCATCTGTTGCGCCAGGTAGGACGGACTCAGGAATGCTTCGTGCAATTGCTCGTCAATCAGCCTTAGCGCAAGCCCATAAAGGTCACCCTGCTCTAATTCGGTATTGCTTGCGTCAATCCGCTGGTGATCAATCAGCGCCGTAGGCAATAACGCTAATAGGGCTGACTGTAGCGCGTCACCATCACCCTGCACATGCTTGATGCCTTTGCAAACGGGTGAGTTATCAATGAAATCTATCATTGTGCGGATCATCCTGGTAGATACGGAAGTCCGGGATAACTTGACGAAAAAAGAATGTCTTCCAAGTTTCCGCTCGATGATTTCTCGCGGGAGATGAATCGAGATGTTTTCTATCAGTCCGTGTGGCTGGATTTCGAGAGTGCTGGCTGAGTCCACCAACGCCAAGTCACCTTCGATCAGCTCCAGCGAGTTGTTTCCTTGTCGAATGCATTGCCGGCCACTGCGCTGGAAAATCAAGAAGCAGTATCGATAATCATCTTCGGAACTTGTCTCTTGTCGAGTAATCAGCTCAGCATTCGTGCGGATATGAGCCACTCCTAAACTACCGAAATCCTGCCGGCGGACATCACCAATAAATAGACTACAGTGCCGGGATGGCTTGGACGTAAAGGGACCGCACGCCAGCTGTAGTGCCTTGTTCCAATGGTCGAAAGCAGGCGAAGTGCTAATGTCTGAATGCATGGTGAACCTCGTGAAGGTAGAAATTTCACTTAACGATGTTTTTCCATCGTCGATGGAAAAACGAGAAGCCCGAGCGCATTAAGTGCCAGGCTTCTTGTAATATTTTGATAGCGACGCCGGGGCATCCATCGCTCGTAATTTATCTGGCAATTACGATTAAAATTGATGGAGCCAATTTAGAATGAGGCGGTTACCCTCTGGGCGATTTTCGGTTTCCGTCTCGAAAAAATAGTTGGCAACCAGAATGTCTTTCTTGGAAAAGCTGAATAGCGCACCGGGACCAATGGCAAAGACTTTTTCCCGACGGCCCGCAACATCATGGCCATTGACCTGGGTGTCGGTGAATTGCTTCAGCCAATAACCATTTACGCCCACTTGAAAGTGAGGGGTCAGGGCATGGAGTGCTTCGAAATTAAGATGCACTGCTTGACCAGCCTGCATGTTGCGCGCATCCACGCCGAAGGACGCAGGAGAGGGGTCATCGTTTTTGCCGTTCCACAAATAGTGCAGGCGCCAGGACAAGGTTGTTTTGGGTGTGGCCCATAGCGTACCGGCCCAATAAGGGTTGAAAGACCAGAAGTTGGATCCGGGGTTGATTGCAACATCCTTATCGTATCTGCCGATTGGAACCAGTACGTCAGCTTCAAATCGCTGGGAAAATAGTGGGCCGTCTTTGCCCATCACCGGATCGAATTGCAGGAAAACACCTACGTTGGCATCACCCACACCCTCTTGAGCATCCAGTGCAGCGTTGTTCAAACCGTCATTGACGTGAGCTTTTGTGACGACCGGCAGGATGAAGTTCAATCCCCAGTTTTTCCCTTTCCCTTCGCCGTTCTGGTAGATCAATTGAAAGACGCTGCTATCTATGTTGGTGGTGGACTTGGGCAGCGGTATCTTGTCACCATGGTTATCGGTTATTTTTCGCCCCTGATAGTTTGAATAGTAGGTCGACAGCATCCAGCCCGGTCCACCGGGAAGTGGCGTACCATCATAAAACGTGGTGAAACCTAGATTGACAACAGGCAGGTCGTTCGCATGTACAACGCCTGTCAGCAAATAGCCGATGATGAGAAAGGCCGGCAAGCTGTTTGTTAGCGTCCACACCATATGTTTTTTCATTATTTCAACTCCGCAAGTAATTATTGTTAGGGCAGAGAAAAGTTGTGTTGAACAGTTTATATTGAGGTTGTGCTTTGAACATTGGCGAGCTGCCGACGTTGAGTCTGGTCAGGCCCCATCTCACTCGACGCGCTTAATAAAAAATCAAAAATATAGAGATCAAGTATCAAGCGCGCCCAGCGCGGATTTTTGCCAATGCAGTCATGAATTCAATTAAGAATATCAAGACAAGATGAGTGGCTGTTAATTCGACGCCTCATCGCTATTGAACATGTCACGGAATAAAAGCCACTTGCCGCCCACACGTTTCCACGCCACGAGATAGCGGCCTTTGTCAGCCGTGCCTGTGACTCCGGGAGATGTTTGCACGAAAAGCTCATAACTACCGATCTCGACCGCTTCATCGCCTGAGCCTTCAACCTCGAGCGTGGTGAATTTTCCGCCTACGATCCCCATGCTGAATGCCTGGTCAAAGAAACCTTGAATCGCCGTCCTGCCGCTTAGTGTTGGAACACCATGGGGCATTAGTCGAGCGTCAACGGTATATAACCCCGCAATCTCGGCACTGTTTTTTTCAGACATGGCAGCGGCCAGTGCATTTTCTGCAGCCTGAATCTGTTCTTTAAGTGTCATTTTCTATTAATCCTCTACTCGTTGAGATCATCTAACATTTTTCAGCATCTTCCCTATATGAAACGTCCATGATCAAACGCATCCGTCGCGATAGATTACTTCTCCAGCACTAACGCAAGAGTGTTGCGCGTCCTTGGAAGGAGCACCGGATATTTGCATTGCTGCGCGGTAAATATTCCGGTAGTGATTATAAGTGTGCTGTTTTGCCGTAATCGCAGCATCTGGAATTATCAAAGCTTGAACATTGCAGAACTTTCGGCTCCGCAACGTCATGTATCAACTGTCGAAGGGGGCGTGGTCGATAAGGTCACACACATTCGGGCAATCGAAGCCATGTACGTGGCGGCGTCCGACATCAGCGAGGCCCGTTCCAATCGCTGTAAAAGGTTTCTTCCTGACGACATCGGCTATCGCCTCGGTAAAGGCGGCCTTCATTCCGATACGGGGGTAGAGCGCCAGCGTATCGTCGACCAATGCCGGCGTGATTTCCTCCAGGTGCAGGCCCATGACATCGACATGGGCGCCCAGGGAGATGAGGGCGATTTCTGGCTGTTTGCGGTCAGCGATGCCTGCGCTGGTATGCAGTGCAATCGCATCCCAGACGAGCTCTGCCTTGGACTCCGAGTAGCCGTTCGCTAGCAAAAAGCGGCTGGCAGCGTCGGCACCATCGACCTCAAATCGTTGGTTGGCGGAAAACTCGTTAGTCAGCCCCAGGTCATGTAACAACGCGGCGAGGTAGAGCGCCTCGCGATCATATTTCAGGCCTCGCTGCTTACCGAGGAATTCGGCAAACCACCATGTCCGATGCACATGGTGCAAGAGCGCTTTCGAGTGGACGCGCTCGACGAGGGATGAGGCTTTTCGGGAGAGTTCAGAATCTGGAGCACTGAAACCGCCAATGACGACAGGTATATTCATGTTTGCTTCCTGAGAGTTGATTTGACTCGAGGCTCAGTCTAAGTTTTTTCTATTGTCAGAATTGACTATTTCCGGATGATTTGTGCCGAAATGCGCACCTTGTAAGTGGGTGTGTTGGCGGCATGCGTGCCTTTGAAAAGTACAATCTTAGCTGTGGAAGGTGCATTTTCTACCTGGAAGGCTCGTTCCATACTGGCCCTGCATCCGGCGCTGCTCCTTGATTTGGAGCGCCTACCGGACATCCAACAATAAGCAGGCCTGTCCATGAAAAAGCCAAACCCGCTCCTCGAAGACCTCAAGTCCATTTTGCCGACCATCGCTGCCAATGCCTTCCAGGCCGAGCAACTGCGCAAGGTCCCTGACGAGAACATTGCGCTGCTCAAAGGCATCGGCATGCACCGGGCTTTCCAGCCAAAGAAGTTCGGAGGCATGGAAATATCGCTGCCGCAATTCGCCGACTGCATTGCCTTGCTCGCAGGTGCATGCGCCAGCACGGCGTGGGCGATGAGCTTGCTCTGCACGCACAGCCATCAACTGGCGCTGTTCTGCGCCAAATTGCAGGAGGAAATCTGGGGCTCTGACCCGGATGCCACGGCCAGCAGCAGCATCGCGCCGTTCGGCCGCACGGAAGAAACCGAAGGTGGCGTGTTGTTCAGCGGTGAAATGGGCTGGAGCAGCGGCAGCGATCACGCCGAGTGGGCGATTGTCGGTTTCCGCCGCAAGAATGCCGAGGGCACCCAGGACTACTGCTTTGCGGTACTGCCGCGCAGTGACTACCAGATCCGTGACGACTGGTTCGCCGCCGGCATGAAGGGCAGCGGCACCAAGACCTTGATCATCGACAACGTGCTGGTGCCGGAACACCGTATCCAGAAAGCCAAGGACATGATGGAAGGCAAGTCCGCAGGTTTTGGCCTGTACCCGGACAGCAAGATTTTCTACTCGCCGTACCGTCCTTACTTCGCCAGCGGTTTTTCCACCGTGAGCCTGGGTGTCGCCGAGCGGATGCTCGAGGTGTTCCGCGAAAAAACCAAAAGTCGCGTACGCGCCTACACCGGTGCCGCGGTCGGTGCCGCGACCCCGGCGTTGATGCGCCTGGCCGAGTCGACTCATCAGGTGGCCGCCGCGCGGGCCTTTCTCGAGAAGACCTGGCAGGAGCATGCCGAGCACAGCGAGCGGCATGAATATCCAAGCCGCGAAACCCTGGCGTTCTGGCGTACCAATCAGGCCTATGCCACCAAGATGTGTATCCAGGCGGTGGACCGCCTGTTCGAGGCCGCCGGTGGCAATGCCTGGTTCGAGAATAACGAGATGCAGCGTCTGTTCCGCGATTCGCACATGACCGGTGCCCACGCCTACACCGACTATGACGTTTGCGCACAGATCCTCGGCCGTGAGCTGATGGGGCTGGAGCCTGATCCGAGCATGATCTGAGCCCAACCGGCACAGCACACCCCATAACAACAATCAGGACTGCTCGTGGAGGCAGTCCGGGAGTCTTGCATGTCTGATAACAGCGCTTGCGCAGCTACTGAAACGACCTTCGACCCACGGGCCTTTCGCCGGGCACTGGGTAATTTTGCCACCGGGGTGACCGTGGTGACCGCCTCCACCGACACCGGGCGCAAGGTCGGCGTGACGGCCAACAGCTTCAACTCGGTGTCCCTCGATCCGCCTCTGGTGCTGTGGAGCATCGACAAGCGCTCCAGCAGCCACGAGGTGTTCGAGCAGGCCAGCCATTTCGCGGTCAACGTATTGGCGGCGGACCAGATCGACCTTTCCAACAACTTCGCCCGTCCCAAGGAAGATCGCTTCGCCGAGATCGAATTCGAACCGGGCGAGGGTGGCGCGCCGGTATTCGCCGATTGCTCGGCGCGCTTTCACTGCGAAAAGTACCAGCAGGTGGACGGTGGCGATCACTGGATCATGATTGGCAAGGTGGTAGCCTTCGACGATTTCGGTCGCTCGCCGCTGCTCTATCACCAGGGCGCCTACTCCATGGTTTTGCCCCACACCCGCATGACCAAACGCGATGACAGCCAACCGCCAAGCAGCCAGTTCCAGGGACGCCTCAGCCACAATCTGTACTACCTGATGACCCAGGCGGTGCGGGCCTATCAGGCCAGTTACCAGCCACGGCAGCTGTCCACCGGCCTGCGCACCAGCGAGGCGCGGATGCTGATGGTACTGGAGAACGACGCCGGCCTGAGCCTGGACGATCTGTTGCGGGAGGTGGCGATGCCTGTCCGGGAAATCGATGAAGCGGTGGCCAACCTCAAGCGCAAAGGGCTGGTCAACGACGATGACAGTCGCGTGCGCCTGACCGCCGCCGGTATCGAGCAGACCGAAGACCTCTGGGCGATTGCCCGGGAGCAGCAGGACATGGTCTTCGCCGATTTCAGCGAAGAGCAGATCGATACCTTCAAGACGGTATTGAAGAAGTTGATCAGCCACTGCTGATTACCCATCGAACTTTTACGGCGCCTCAGGGCGCCGTTTTTTATGCGCGTCCGGTTCTTCGCCCTGCGACAAAGTTCCACGCATGGATTCCGGATTTTAGTTAAACTGTTAACTATTAATTGCCGCGAACCTGATTCGATGCTCAAACCACGCCAGTCATTGACCCTGACCTTGCTCCAGGCCCGCGAAACTGCCATGGGCTTCTTTCGCCCATCCCTCAATCAACAGGGTTTGACCGAGCAGCAATGGCGGGTCATTCGAATCCTTAGTCAGCAAGGTGAACTGGAAATCAATCGCCTGGCCGAGCTGGCCTGCATCCTCAAGCCGAGCATGACCGGTGTGTTGGTGCGCATGGAGGCGGCCGGCATGGTCAGCCGGCGCAAGGCCGAACAGGACCAGCGACGGGTGCTGGTGCGTCTAGCTGAGAAGGGGGAGGCGTGCTTCAGCTCGATGAGCCAGAGCATGGAGGAGAATTATCAACGGCTGCAGGCGGGGTTCGGCGAGGAGAAGTTGCAGACGCTGCTGGCGTTGCTCAACGAGTTGAAGGCGCTCAAGCGCTAGGCAGCGTCAGCCACCCCAGGCCGTGAGCGAATGGACACTCAAGACCTGCGATGGTTTTTTTTACAGCGCTTTGAAGTGACTCAGGCCTGGCCGATTCCCAGGCACATGTACTTCTGCTCGATGTAGTCATCGATCCCGTACTTCGAGCCTTCCCGGCCCAGACCCGATTGCTTGATCCCGCCGAATGGCGCCACTTCGGTGGAAATCAGCCCTTCGTTGACCCCGACCATGCCGTACTCCAGCGCCTCGCTGACACGCCAGGCGCGCCCCAGATCCCGAGTGTAGAGGTAGGACGCGAGGCCGAACTCGGTGTCATTGGCCATGGCAATCGCCTCGGCTTCGGTGTCGAAGCGGAACACCGGGGCCAACGGGCCAAAGGTTTCGTCCCGCGCCACCAGCATCGCCGGGGTCACGTCGCCCAGCACCGTGGGTTCGAAGAAGTTACCGCCCAGAGCATGGGATTTTCCACCGGCAAGCACAGTGGCGCCTTTACTCAAGGCGTCGCCGATATGTTCTTCGATCTTCGCCACCGCCTTGGCGTTGATCAGCGGGCCCTGTTGGGCGCCGTCCTCATCGGCCGGGGCCACTTTCAGCGCATTGACTGCCGCCACCAGGCGCCGGGTGAACTCATCGTAGACACTGTTCTGTACCAGCAGCCGATTGGTGCAGACACAGGTCTGGCCGCTGTTGCGGAATTTCGAGCCGATGGCGCCTTGAACCGCGGCATCCAGGTCGGCGTCGTCGAACACAATGAACGGCGCGTTGCCGCCCAGTTCGAGGCTGACTTTCTTGATGGTTTGCGCGCACTGGGCCATCAACACTTTGCCGATGCCGGTAGAGCCGGTGAACGAGACTTTCTGCACCGCCGGATTGGCGGTCATCTCGGCGCCGATTTCACGGGCACGGTTGCCGGTGACAATGTTCAGCACCCCGGCAGGAATACCCGCGCGCTCAGCCAGTTCGGCCAGGGCCAGGGCCGACAACGGCGTTTCCGATGCCGGTTTGACCACCACGGTGCAGCCTGCGGCCAGTGCCGGGCCGACTTTGCGGGTGATCATGGCGTTGGGGAAGTTCCACGGTGTGATTGCGGCGACCACGCCGATGGCCTGCTTGATCACCACCAGGCGGCGGCCTTGTTTGTCGTGGGGGATCACGTCGCCATAGATGCGCTTGGCCTCTTCGGCGAACCATTCGATGAAGCTGGCGCCGTAGGCGATTTCGCCACGGCTCTCGGCCAGCGGCTTGCCCTGTTCCAGGCTGAGCAGGCGGGCCAGGTCTTCCTGGTTGGCCATGATCAAATCAAACCACTTGCGCAACAGCGTGCTGCGCTCCTTGGCGGTCCTGGCACGCCAGGCGGGCAGGGCGGCTTCGGCGGCCGCGATGGCCCGGGCGGTCTCGGCCTGGCCGAGGGCGCTTACTTCGGCGATGGTTTCGCCATTGGCCGGGTTGGTCACTTCGAAACGTGTGCCGTCATCGGCCTCGATCCATTGGCCATTGACGTAAGCCTGTTCGCGAAGCAGTTTCAAATCATTTAGTTTCATCGGACTTCTCAACATATCAGTACACGCCGCTGGAGCTGGTAGGCGCTGGTGCATCTTTGAATGTGGCGGCGAGAGTTTGCAGACCGCGCATCAGAACGGTGGTGTCGACGCCGACAGCCACGAACGCCGCGCCCAGATCGATGTAACGCTTGGCCAGTTTCTGATCGGCACTGAGAATGCCGGCGGCCTTGCCGGCTTTCTGGATGCGCAGGATCGCGTCTTCGATCGCCGCCTGAACTTCGGGGTGCCCCGGGTTGCCGCGATGGCCCATCGAAGCGCTTAAGTCCGCCGGGCCGATAAACACCCCGTCGACGCCTTCAACGGCGGCGATGGCATCCAGTTGGGCCAGGCCTTCACGGTTTTCGATTTGAACCAGCAAGCACATCTGTTCGTCGGCTTTATCCAGATAGCCGGGGATGCTGTTCCACCGTGAAGCGCGGGCTAGTGCGCTGCCCACGCCGCGGATGCCCCGGGGCGGGTAGTGAATGGCACGAACCAGCTCGCGGGCCTGTTCCGCGCTTTCCACCATCGGCACCAGTAAGGTTTGCACGCCGATATCCAGCACTTGCTTGATCAGCGCGGTGTCGCCGATCACCGGGCGGATGATCGGGTGGCTGGCGTAGGGTGCGACGGCCTGCAACTGGCCGAGCATGCCGCATAAATCGTTAGGCGCGTGTTCGCCGTCGATCAGCAGCCAGTCGAAACCGGCGTTGGCGGCCAGTTCGGCACAATAGGCGTCGGCGAGGCCCAGCCACAGACCGATCTGCGCCTCGCCGCTGTTCAGGCGTTGTTTGAAGGTGTTAATGGGCATTTCCATAGAACTGTCCTCCAGGAATCAGACGAAGCGGCAGGAGATGGAACCCAGCATGTCGTAGTCGACATGGAAGGTGTCGCCGGGGTTTGCCGCCACCGGACGGGTGAAGGAACCGCCGAGAATGATTTGCCCCGGTTGCAGGGTGACGTCATAGGCCGCGAGCTTGTTCGCCAGCCAGGCCACGCCCTTGGCCGGGTGGTTGAGCACAGCGGCGGAGACGCCGGATTCTTCGATGACGCCATTGCGATAGAGCACGGCCGGCACCTTGCGCAGGTCGATGTCAGTCGGACGCAACGCGCGCCCCCCCATCACCACACCGGCGTTGGCGGCGTTGTCGGAAATGGTGTCGAACACCTTGCGGGTCGCCTTGGTCTGCGGATCAACCTGCTGGATGCGCGCGTCAATGATTTCCAGCGCCGGGATTACCCACTCGGTGGCGTCCAACACATCGAACACAGTGACATTAGGCCCCTTCAACGGCTTGCCGAGAATGAATGCCAGTTCGACTTCCACCCGTGGCACGATAAAGCGTTCGAAAGGGATGTCGGTACCTTCGTCAAACAGCATGTCATCGAGCAGCGCGCCGTAGTCCGGCTCGGTGATGTTGGAGGACACCTGCATGGCGCGTGAGGTCAGGCCGATCTTGTGCCCGACCAGCTTGCGACCATCCTTGATTTTTTGGGCCACCCAGGCGCGTTGAATGGCATAGGCGTCTTCGATGGTGATCTCTGGATGGTCCAGGGAAAACTGACGTACCTGTTCACGCGAGCGCTCGGCGTGGTCGAGGCGGGCAGCGGCTTGCTGGATAAGGTTTTGATCGAGCATGACGAAAATCTCTTACTGGGGATTGACGATGGAAGCTTTGGTACGCAGCACCAGAAAGCCGCCGAAGGCGATGAGCAACGCCAGGACATAGAGGGCCAGGCTGGCGCTTTGGGTGGTGTCGCGCATCCAGCCGATCAGGTACGGCGCGAAGAACGACGCGATGCTGCCGAACGAGCTGATCAGCGCAATGCCGGCCGCCTGAGTGCTGTTGGAAAGGAAGGCTGGCGGCAGTTGCCAGAACATCGGCAGGGCCGCGCTGGCGCCCATGCCGGCGATAATCAGACCGCCCAGTACCAGGCTCGGGTTAGTGGGCGACAACCCGGCGACGGCGATGCCCACCGCGGACATCAGCAACGGTACGCACAGGTGCCAGCGACGCTCACGGTTGCGGTCGGACGAACGTCCGCAGCCGATCATGAAGAAACAGCCCGCCAGATAAGGCACGGCACTGAGCAGACCGACTTTGCCGTCGCTGCCGATACCCGCGCCGTGAATCAGCGTGGGCATCCAGAACGCCAGGGTGTTGACCGCCAGCATTACCGCGAAGTACACCGCGACCAGCAGCCAGACCTGCGGATCGCGCACGATCCCACCGAAGGAGGTGATGGATTTACGTTGTTCCTCGCTGTTCAATTGCGCGTGCAGGTTCTGTTTCTGCTCGGGGCTGAGCCACTTCACGGTTTCGAAGCTGTCCGGCAGGCACTTGAGAACGACCAGGCCCAGCAGGATTACCGGTGCACCTTCGATCAGGAACATCCACTGCCAGCCCCGCAGTCCACCGAAGTCATGGAGGTTTTCGAGAATTGCGCCGGACAACGGTCCGCCAACCACGCCTGCCATGGGGACGGCAATGGCGAACAGGGCCGTCACTTGAGCGCGGCGACGGGCCGGGTACCAGCGGTTGAGGAACACCAGGATCCCGGGAAAGAAACCGGCTTCAGCCACGCCCAGCAGAAAGCGCAGGACATAGAAACCGCTGGAGCTTTCGATCCACAACATACTGGTCGAAAGCACACCCCAGACCACCATCAGAATGGCGATCCAGCGGCGCGGTCCGACCCGGTCCAGGGCCATGTTGCTTGGTACGCCGGACAGCGCATAGGCAATGAAGAACAGTCCGGCACCAAAGCCATAGACGGTGTCGCTGAAGTGCAGGTCGGTACTCATCTGCATCTTGGCGAAGCCAATGTTGATCCGGTCCAGGTGGGCGAACAGGTAGCAGATCAGCAACAACGGCATCAGCCGCCAGGTGATGGTGCTGTGGGTTCGGTCGTGTTCGGCAGTAGCGATGCTATCGGCGGTATTGGCTGTGCTCATGATTTTATACTTTTTGTGGGAGAGGCCGTTGACGGAAGGAGGGCGTGGATCAGCCCGCCTGGTTCTTCAAGAAGGCATGCACATTGTTCTGCTTGAAATTCAGTTCGGGGTGCAGTTCGATCATCTCGAACGACAACGCCAGCAGGCGCTGTGCCTGCAATTGGGCGAAGTGTTCAGTGATGACGCTGAACAACTGTTCGGCGACTTTCTGCCGGGTTGACAGGTCGCGACCGTGACCGACCTTGAGGGTCATATGGACGAAGGCGTAATCGTGCTTGCCGTCAGCCATGCGCCAGGTGTCCAGGCGCACGCCGCGGCTGCGGATGCCGCCCAGGGGAAACACACCGCTGGCGCCCAGGGTGTCGTGGACTTTTTCGAACAGGCCCGGCAGATCGGCCTGCTG
The DNA here is from genome assembly GCF_057837725.1 of Pseudomonas sp. GL_091. Taxonomy (NCBI): domain Bacteria; kingdom Pseudomonadati; phylum Pseudomonadota; class Gammaproteobacteria; order Pseudomonadales; family Pseudomonadaceae; genus Pseudomonas; species Pseudomonas sp. GL_091. The sequence goes on from NZ_CM174451.1 coordinate 3,504,634, forward strand.
CTCAATGTTGTCGGTGTATTCAGCAATGAAATGTGGCACGCAGTGCTCCTTGGCGCCGCACGGCCCGTAAGCCGTGCGGTGTGACATTCAGAGAGGAAAGATGGCGTTGAGTTGGCCGGTGCCGGAGCTGCCGAAGGGCTCGGTGATGATCTCGGCCGGCTTGTTGTACTCAGGCCCGCCCAGCAGACCGAGGAGCATCGCGGTGTCGTGCATCTTGCCTTCGCCGAAACAGTGTTCGGCGTAATCCGGCAGCATCGCGCAGAACTCCTTGAAACGCCCCTGACGCCACATCTCCACCACATGCAGGTCCACCTGCTTGTCGAACTCGCGGGTCCAGTTGTGGATGTTGGCTTCGGCTTCGCGGTCGTTGGAGAACCGGTGCGACAACGAGCCGGATGCCAGGACCAGCACCTTGCGGTCGCTTTTCTCGATGGCCCGGCGCACGGCGGCGCCAAAGGCGAAACTATCTTCCAGGCGGTGCCAGGCGCACCAGGCAGCGATGGAAATCACCTTGAACTTCTGCTCTTCGGGGACATCCATGTGCATGTAGCGCATGGGCACCAGGGTGCCGTATTCCAGCTCCAGGCTCGGGATGTTGTGAGCCAGGGTACGCACGCCAGCCTCATTGGCCTCGGCGGCGATCAGCTCACCCAGTTCCGGGAAGCCCGGGTAGTCGTACTCCATGTTCTTGATGAAGTGCGGCAACTCGTTGCTGGTATAGGTGCCTTTGAAATGCTCGCCACAGTTGACGTGGTAGGCACTGTTGACCAGCCAATGCACGTCGAATACCACGGCGGTATCGGCGCCCAGCTCACGGGCCCTGCGGCCGATTTCCTTGTGTCCGGCAATCGCCGCTTCACGGCAACCGTGGTGCTTGCCGGGGAGTTCCGACAGGTACATCGAGGGTACGTGGCAGATTTTTGCAGCCAGGACGACTTCGCCCATGATGACTCTCCTGAAATTGTTGTTGTTCGTTCAGTCGATCGCGGCAGGCGCCGGCTGCGATGGGCCGATGCGCGACCCCTCGCAGCCGGCGGCAACCAAAACGGCTGCTTACAGGCCCCAGCGCGGGATGTGATGGCTGCCCATGGAGATACAGACGTTCTTGATCTCGGCGAATACTTCGAAGCTGTACTGACCACCCTCGCGACCGGTACCGGAACCCTTCACACCGCCGAACGGCTGACGCAGGTCGCGCACGTTCTGGCTGTTGATGAACACCATGCCCGCTTCGATGCCATAGGCCAGACGGTGAGCCTTGCCGATGTCCTGGGTCCAGATGTAGGACGCCAGGCCGTATTCGGTATCGTTGGCCAGTTGCAGGGCTTCGGCTTCGTCCTTGAACGGGATCAGGCACACCACCGGGCCGAAGATTTCTTCCTGGGCGATGCGCATCTTGTTGTTCACGTCGGCGAACACCGTCGGCTGGATGAACTGACCCTTGCTCAGGTGCGCCGGCAAGTTGGCCGGGCGTTCCAGGCCGCCGGCGAGGAGGGTGGCGCCTTCCTCGATGCCGATCTTGATGTAGCCGGTGACCTTGTCGTAGTGGGCCTGGGTGATCATCGAGCCGACCTGGGTTTTCGGGTCTTGCGGATCACCGACGATCAGGCGTTTGGCCCGGGCCGCAAACTCGGCGACGAACTGCGGGTATACGCTTTCCTGGATGAAGATCCGGCTACCGGCGGTGCAGCGTTCGCCGTTGAGCGAGAAGATGGTGAACAGCGCGGCGTCGAGGGCGCGTTCCAGGTCCGCGTCTTCGAAAATCAGCACCGGCGACTTGCCGCCCAGTTCCATGGAGTACTTTTTCAGGCCGGCGGTCTGCATGATTTTCTTGCCGGTGGCGGTGCCGCCGGTGAAGGAAATCGCCCGCACATCCGGGTGGCGAACCAGCGCATCGCCGGCGGTCGCGCCGTAGCCCTGGATCACGTTCAGGACACCGTTTGGAATACCGGCCTCGACCGCCAGACGCCCCAGTTCATTGGCGGTCAGCGGCGACAGTTCGGACATCTTCAGCACGGCGGTATTGCCCAGCGCCAGGCACGGCGCGGTCTTCCAGGTGGCCGTCATGAACGGCACGTTCCACGGTGACACCAGGCCGCAGACACCCACCGGTTGATAGAGGGTGTAGTTGAGCATCTGGTCGTCGACCGGGTAGGTGTGACCATCCATGCGGGTGCAGACTTCGGCGAAGAAATCGAAGTTGTGCGAGGCGCGGGGGATCAGCACGTTCTTGGTCTGGTGAATCGGCAGGCCGGTGTCCAGGGTTTCCAGCTCGGCCAGGCGCGGCACGTTCTGCTCGATCAACTCACCGAGCTTGCGCATCAGGCGGGCACGTTCCTTGGCCGGGGTGTTGGCCCACTTTGGAAAGGCTTCCTTGGCGGCCGCAACGGCCTGGGCGACTTCTTCGGCACCGCCGCTGGCGACTTCGCCGATGGCTTCACCGGTGGCCGGGTTGTAGTTGACGAAGGTGTCTTTGCTTTCGACCTCACGGCCGTTGATCCAGTGTTTGATCATGTTGCTCAAGCCTCTTTCCGGGCGGAGAAGAATTCCGCTTCGCTAACGATTCGATTGACCAGGCGGCCGACACCTTCGACTTCCACGATGACTTCATCCCCCGGCACCACATCGGCCAGGCCTTCCGGCGTGCCGGTGGCGATCATGTCGCCGGGTTGCAGGGTCATGAAGCTGGACAGGTATTCGATCAGGTAAGGGATGTCGAAAATCATGTCGGAGGTCGAACCTTCCTGACGCAACTCACCGTTGATCCAGGTGCGCAGTTTCAGGTTGCCTGGATCCGGCACATCGGCGACATCGACGATGTAAGGGCCGACCGGCGTGGTGGCGTCACGGTTTTTCACCCGCAGGTTGGGGCGGTAGTAGTTCTCGAGGTAGTCGCGGATGGCGTAGTCGTTGCACACCGTGTAGCCAGCGAGGTACTCCAGCGCGTCTTCGCGCTTGACGTTGCGCGCCGGCTTGCCGATGACGGCGACCAGTTCACACTCGTAGTGCATGTAGGCGACGTTGTCAGGACGCCAGGTAGTCTGGTTGTGGCCGGTGTAGGTGCCGGGGGATTTGATGAATGCCAGGGGCTCGGTCGGCGGCTTGAAGGCCAGCTCGGCAGCGTGGTCGGCGTAGTTCAAGCCCAAGGCGAACATGCTGCCGGTGGCCGGTGGCAGCCACTCGACCTGGTCTTCTGTCAGCAGGCGGCCGTCGGCCAGGCGCACGGCATTGTGCTCCTCGACGTGGACGAGGTGGACTTCACCTTCAAAGCGGATACGGGCGTGTTTCATGGAAGCTCCTGTTACTCGGCCACGATGTGGTTGACGAGGCGGCCCAGGCCGCTGATTTCGACTTCGACGGTGTCGCCGGGCTGAACATCGACACGGCCTTCAGGGGTCCCGGTGATCAGCACATCACCTTCGTGGAGGGTCATGAACTCACTGATCTCGGCGATCAGTTGGGGAATGCTGCGGACAAAGTTGGCCGTGGAGTTTTCCTGGCGCAACTCGCCGTTGATGAACAGTTTCAGGCTCAGCTGATGTGGATCGGCAACCTGGTCACGGGCCACCAGTTCCGGGCCCAGTGCGCAGAAACCGTCACGGCACTTGGCCTTGACGGCGGGGCGGTAGTAGCTGTCTTCCGGCAGGCTGAATTCGTTGACGATGGTGTAGCCGGCTACATGTTCCAGCGCCTGCTCAACACTGACGCGGCTGGCGCTTTTGCCGATCACCACGCCCAATGCCGGGCCCGGTTGCAGACGTTCACCGTGCGGATAGAGCACGGTGCCGTCCTGGCCATTGCGGGTATTGGGCGTCTTGACGAACAGCACCGGTTTGACCGGTGGTTTCTGATAAGGCGCCTGTTCGAATTCGGCGATACGTTGGTTCAGCAACCCTTGATAGTTCAGCGCAACGCCGAACAGGGTGCCGTTCGCAACATCATGCAGGGCACGGCTCATGCTTTTCTCCTGGCAGTGGCGGGGCAGTGACTGCCCCACGCAATATTTGTTAACCTGTTAACTTTATAATTAATATGTTAACGATCGTCAAGCGTAGCGAAATCCCTCCACAGTGGATGGCCGCCTGAAAACGGCGCAGGATGAAGGCCCTTGCACTGTTAACATCCAAACAAGTAAGAGAGCCGAGCGATGATCGATCGTCAGCCGATTCCCAATATCAACATCGGTCAGGTCTACGACCAACGCTACAGCGATGCCGAAGTGCACTACGACAAACTCGGCAACCTGGCGGAATTCTTCGGTCGCAATATGCCGGTGCACCGACACGACCGGTTCTTCCAGGTGCATTACGTGAAGAGCGGTGCGGTGCGGGTCTATCTGGATGACCAGCAATACCTCGAGTCGGGACCGATGTTTTTCTTCACGCCGCCAACCGTGACTCATTCCTTCGTCACCGAAGCGGACGCCGACGGGCATGTGTTGACGGTGCGCCAACAGCTGGTCTGGCATCTGATCGATGCCGACCCGAGCCTGGCGCCCGGCTCGCAGTTGCCGGCGGCCTGTGTGTCGCTCGCGCGGCTGGCGCCACAATTCCAGCCGGAGGTCCGGCGCCTGGAGTTTCTGTTCGAGGAACTGTGCAGCGAGATCAACGCCGAAGGGCCGGGGCGGGGAGCGGCCCTGGACAGCCTGACGCGATTGATCATGATCAGTCTGCTCAGGCTTTGCGCCAACTCCGTGGAAGCCCGTCCGGCGCGTCACGAAGATTTGCGGATCTTCCATCGCTTCAACGAGTTGATCGAAGATCATTACCTGCAGCACTGGTCCCTGTCGCGCTATGCCGACAGCATTGGTGTTACCGAGGCAAGGCTCAACGACGTCTGCCGGCGCATTGCCGACCTGCCGTCGAAACGGCTGATCCTCGAACGAATGATGCAGGAGGCCAAGCGCCTGTTGCTGTTCACCGGCAGTTCGGCCAATGAAATCTGCTACCAGCTGGGCTTCAAGGACCCGGCCTATTTCAGTCGGTTCTTCCAGCGTTATGCGCAGGTGACCCCTGGGGAATATCGCCTGCGGCAGTCGGGTTTGCGCTGAAGCAGTCATGTTCGCCTCTCGATGGGATTCGAGTGCCTGAGGAGCAATCATGGTCGCAGTCGGTGCCCTGAAAAATGGCTTTTACAGGGAACCGATTGCACTTTTCATGGGTTGGTTACCAGAGAGGCAGGCTGTAGCCGATGATGATCCGGTTTTCGTCGATGTCGCTGGTCAGGCCGTTGCTTGAGCGCAGAGTGGCGTTGCGTAATCGCACATTGACGTTCTTCAGCGGGCCGCTCTGCACCGTGTAGGCCAGATCGGTGTCACGCTCCCATTCCCGACCGTTACTCACCGTTGCGGTCTGCGCGTGAGTGCCGTCGACATAGCGCGTCATGAAGGTCAGGCCGGGCATGCCGAGGGCCGCGAAGTTGTAGTCGTAACGTGCCTGCCAGGCGTCGGTTTCGGCCTTGGTGAAGGTGTTGACCGTCACCAGGTTGACCGAGTACGGGTCCTGGCCCGGAAAGGCGAAGTCGCCATCACCGGAGAGGTTCTGATATCCCAGGCCGAACTTATGAGCGCCCACCGACAGGCTCAGCATGCCGTTGAAAAAGCGGTTGTCGAGCTTGCCGCCATCGACCCGGGATGCGCTGCGCAGTTTGTCGCTGCCTTGCTCTCGAGTATCGAAATAGCGAAGGTCGCTGCGCAGGTTCACACCTTCCGCCAAGGGCAGGTCATGCACCAGGCCGATGAAGTGCTGGCTGTAGATGTCCTGCATCTGGGCGTAGTAGTAGGTTGCCGCCAGGCGGGGATTGATCGCGTAAGTGCCACCGGCCAGATCGAGATGGCTGCTCTGGACGCCGGCGTAACTTATATCGTCATTACTGGAGGAGTCGCGCAGGTTCTGCTTGTCCAGGCGGCCCAGGTTCAGGGTCAGGCCGTCGACTTCCTGGGAGGTGACCAGTCCACCGCTGTAGGTCGATGGCAGCAGCCGAGTGTCGTTATAGGCGGCTACAGGTAATTGCGGCTGCAGGGTGCCGAGTTTCAGCACGGTCTTCGATGCTCGTAACTTGGCGGTCAGGCCCAGTTCACTGTAGCTGTCCTCGGGTTGCTGACTGGCGCCAAAGGGCAGCAATCCAGTGCCGCGACGATCACGGCTGGAGTCAAGTTTCACTCCGAGTTCGCCCAAGGCATCGACACCGAAACCGAGCTTGCCTTCGGTGTAGCCGGACTCCATGCGCAACACAAAACCCTGGGCCCACTCCTCGGCCTTGTTTTGTGGCGCGTTGCTCTGGCGAAAGTCCCGGTTCATATAGAAATTACGCAAGTCCAGGCTGGCTTTGCTGTCCTGGACAAAATCGGCGTGAGCGCTCAAGGGGATAAACGCGGCGCACAGGCCAGCGCTTGCCACCGTGCGAAGGGAGCACGAGTACATGAGAGGATTTCCTTTTGTTGTTTTTGTAGGCTTCACCCCTTGCTCAGCAACGGGGCCGGAATATTGTTAACATGTTATCTAATAATGGCGTAGTGATTTTTCGGTTTTTTGACCGGGGGGATGGATCTATAAGGGTTTTATTTGTGCCAAAGGCCATAATGATGTTTATAAATTAACGACATGCCGAAGGGGGCGCTGTTGCATGCACTCCGTTCCGACCCTAAGCTTCGTAGCTCCGATCTCTTTATGTGCGTGAATCATGCCGTCCCCCAGACCGTCCCTTACGCTCACCTTGTTGCAGGCCCGCGAAGCGGCCATGGCATTTTTCCGGCCGTTGCTCAACGAACATGATCTGACTGAACAGCAGTGGCGGGTGATTCGCATCCTGCGCCAGCAGGGCGAACTGGAAAGCCACCAGCTGGCTCATCTGGCATGCATCCTCAAACCCAGCATGACGGGTGTCCTGTCCCGGCTGGAGCGCGACGGAATCGTCCGGCGCAGGAAATCCTCGGAAGATCAGCGTCGGGTGTTCGTCGCCCTCACCGAGAAGGGGCAACAGTGTTTTGTCGAAATGAGTGCGGGGATGGAAAGCAACTACCTGATGATTCAGGAGCAGTTCGGTGAGGAGTCGCTTGAACAGTTGCTGGAGCTGCTGAACAAGCTGAAGAACATCAAGCCCTGACTGATGCATCGATACAACTGAGTTTGGCCCTGTGCATTCAGCGGTGGGCTCGCGCCGGCCCGGGCCGAGAAAAAACCAAATCCCCTGTCCGGGACTGGTTGATCACCACAAATCACTCAATCGCCAACGCCCATTCAGCAATGGTTTGACCAGGTGCCGGTTCACCAGCAGGCGCATTCAGCTCGCAGCGAATTAATGACAGCCGTTGATCTCAATGGCGCGGTACTCGCGAGCGGTTATGCCGTAACAGATGCGAAAGGCTTTGCTGAAGTGCGACAGGTCATTGAAGCCGAAGGCCATGGCCAGGGTGGAAATACTGCGCGTGGCCTGGGCCGGGTCGCGAAGGGCTGCGGCGACGGCTTCCAGTCGGCGACGCAATATCAGGCGTCCCAGGGAGGTCTGCTCGGCGCTCAGCAGCTGATTCAGGTAGCGGGGCGACAGGCGCAGCGCGCGGGCAACCTGTTCCGGGCTGAGGTCAGGGGCGCGCAGATTGGCGTCGATGTAAGTATGCATGCGGATCAGCGTGGCCGTCTTATGTTCGGAAAGGGGCAGCGGCACTTGGCTGAGGTTTTCGCTGACGGTGCTGCAGACCAGGTCGCTCAGGTGCTGGGCGATTACGCGACTGGAGGCGGGGGTCAATAAGGGAGCCTGACTGATCAGCTGTTTCACATAGGCGCTGAGTAGCGGGAACAACTGGCTGTTGTGTGACAGGTCGACGGCCGTGCTGCGATCGATGGCCACCACCTGACGACTGAGCAGTTCCCGCGGGAGGGTCAGCACGGCCAATTGGCAGGTCTCGGGGAAGTGCAGGTTGTAGGCGCGTGCGGCACTGCAGATCAGGCCTGAACCCGGCGCAAGGCCAACGCGCCGTCCGTCCTGCTCGGCGTAGAAGTGGCCGTCCAGGACGAGATTCAAGACCAGAGAGTCCGCGCCAGCCAGGTGCGTGTTGGCCGGCAAGCGGCGGGCACGGTGTGGCGAGGCCTGTATATGCGACAGGCGCAGGTCGCCGATTTGCCACCAGCTCAGCGAGGCAGAAAGTGGCTTTTGGTCGAGGAGGTCGAACTCCAGGGGTACAACCGGGTCGCGCACCATGTCGCGCCAGTAGGCCAGTCGTTCCCGGGCCGGTATCTCAAGGGTAGACAGGCATTGCTGGGGTTTACTTTCAGCGGGCGCGTATACGTGCATTTGAAGTCTTCCTCATGGGGCAGTCTGGAGAGGTAGAGCCTCACCGGCGCCTGGGGAAGGCGTCGTACGGCTGTTTTTTGTTGTTATTGGTTGTTATTGCCATCCCGGTACGCGACAGGGTGCCTATGAACATTACCGCATTGGCTGGCGATGGCAATGGCTGGTTCCCGCTCGGCACACTTCCACTTCCCGTATAGACAAATCCCTCTGGCGCGGCCCTTCCTCCACGCCGTGGGGTCTTCCGATTTTGCACAATCCTGGTTCTGTCTGAGCAAAGCGTCTCCCGTGCCGACGGCGCACGCTGTCGTCACTACGCCGGTATCCCACCGGATGCTCAGGAGATGGCAATGTCTGATGATACGCGCTCGATTCCCAGGCGCATGCCGGCCGACTGGCTGCCGCCGGTACCGGCCTGGTCGGCGCTGAGTCCGCACGAGGGCAGCCTGCGTATCGCCTATTACGGCGTGCAGACGCCGGACGGGGTGGGCAGTCCGGCGGTATCCGAGTTCCGGGCCTGGTTCATGACCTTGCTGGAGCAAGAAGGTGCTCCAGCGCATTGCGAGTACGCCGAGCTCACGGACGCCCGCGGCCATTACACCTGGATGGTAATCGCCTATTGGTTACAGGCCGATGACTATCACGGCTGGAGCACCAGTGCCGCTCATCAGGGCTACTGGCTGGCGCCGCAGCGCCTGCAAGGGGTATCCGGGGTGTTCCGCGAAGTGCTGCTGGTGCCGAGCGCGCGTTTCGAGACGCTGCAATCGAGTGTCGACGAGCGGGTCGGTGCCGCCAAGGTGTGTCCGGTGCTGCATGGACCGATTCGCGAACACAACTATTGGGGTGGGATGCGCGATCGGCTTACCGCCAGCGCTGAGGATTCGTTGCCGGGCACCGCTGCGGCGCCGCAGATCGATGCGCCAGCGGGCGCGGCGCGTGGACGGCGTTTGCGGGTGAGTGTCCCGCTGAACCTCGCAGTGATCCGGTCAGGACAGGCATTTGGCGAACTCCAGGGTGAGGAGCGTGTGCTTTATGGCGAGCGCATCGAGCCGGCGCTGCGCGACGGCATGGCGTTCCTGGCTGCTGATGGGCGTGATGTCGGCTGCCTGTCATGCCGCCTGCTGCGCGAGACCGACGCCACAGGCAAGACCTTGCCCCGCAGTTTCGGTCTGGCCCATTTCGTCTCTCTGCAGCATCTGGAGGACTGGGCGCACAGCCACCCGACCCACCTGCGTATCTACAGCGAATTTCTCTCCATGGCCAAGGCCCTGGGTGACCAGTTGCAGTTGCGCCTCTGGCATGAGGTGGCGGTGCTACCGGCCCAGGACCAGGTTTTCGAATACCTCAATTGTCATTTCGGCACTGGCCTGCTGGCCCAGGCCGTTTACCTACAACCCCAAGATACAGGAGTTCATTCATGAGCCTGGTTCATCCCCGCTACAAGGCCGCCGTGGTTCAGGCCGCGCCGGTATTTCTCGACCTCGACGGTACGGTAGACAAAACCATCGCCTACATCGAGGAAGCTGCCGCTCAGGGTGCCAGCCTGATCGCCTTCCCGGAGAACTGGATACCGGGCTACCCCTGGTGGATCTGGCTCGGTACCCCTGCCTGGGCCATTAGCCGCGGCTTCGTGCAGCAGTACTTCGACAACGCCCTGCACTACGACAGTCCTCAAGCAAGACGCCTGGAAGAAGCCGCGCGTGCCAATGGCATCTGCGTGGTACTCGGTCACGCCGAGCGCGACGGCGGCACCCTGTACCTGGGGCAGTGGATCATTGGAGCCGATGGCCAGACGATTTCTCGTCGCCGCAAGGTGCGCCCGACTCACGGCGAACGCACAGTGTTCGGTGAAGGCGATGGCAGCGATCTGGCCGTGCATGAGACCTCCCTGGGGCGTATCGGCGCGCTGTGCTGCTGGGAAAACGTCCTGTCACTGAACAAGTACGCCATGTTCTCGCAGCAGGAGCAGGTCCACATCGCGGCCTGGCCGGGATTTTCCACCTACGAGCCCTTTGCCGCGGCGCTGGGCTGGGAAGTCAACAATGCAGTCAGCCGCGTGTACGCGGTGGAGGGCGGGTGCTTCGTCCTGGCGCCTTGTTCGCTGATATCGCCAGAGATGTTCGAACTGCTCTGCGATACGCCGGACAAGCGCGAACTGACCCATGTCGGCGGTGGCCACGCGGTGATCTTCGGGCCTGACGGACGTGCCCTCTGCGACAAGCTTCCGGAAGACCAGGAAGGGCTGCTTTATGCCGAACTGGACCTGGGGTTGATCTCCCTCGCCAAGAACGCCATGGACCCGGTTGGCCACTATTCGCGGCCTGATGTGACCCGTTTGCTGTTCAACAACAGCAGGCAGCGGCCCGTCGAGCTTTTTTCCAGCCCTCTCGTCAGCCCGGTAGCGGCGTTGGAGCCAGGTACCGACGACCTTGAATGACCTGTCATTACCGATGTGACTCGTTTGCCGTTCAACAATAACAAACAACGGCCTACGGAGCCTTTTTCCGGCCCTCTCGCCAGTCCGGTGGCGGGGCTGGAGCCGGGTTTCGATGTTTTTTGAATGACCTGCCATTAAAACAACACTACAAGAGGCGTCTTCATTATGTTCAAAACGTTGGCGAAAAACCGACGCTCACCACACTTTCGGCGCGTCTCCACGCTGTCCCTGGCACTGCTCGGGGCGAGCGGCGCGCAGGCGTTCCCGATCGACAGCGGGGTTAGCGACCTGGAACTGCGCTGGGACAACACGCTGCGCTACAGCAATGCCTGGCGCTTGAACAAGATCGATGACAAGACTGCAGCCAGCGCCGATAACCCGAACCTCGATGACGGAGACCGTAACTTCGGTCGTGGCCTGATTTCCAATCGCCTCGATCTGCTCACCGAGTTCGATGCACGCTACAAGCGAGATTATGGTATGCGCCTGAGCGCGGCTGCGTGGTATGACTCTGTCTACAACGAGGACAACGACAACAATGGTCGTACCTTCGTCAACTCACGTTCGGTGGGCAGTGATCAGTTCACTTCCGAGACCGAGGAACTCCACGGGCGCAAGGCCGAGTTTCTCGATGCGTTCGTTTACGGACGTTTCGGATTGGGAGACACCAGCCTCAACCTGAAGGCCGGGCAATTCGCACAGATTTATGGCGAAAGCCTGTTCTTCGGAACCAATGCCATCGCCGCCGCGCAGCTATCGCCGGATGTGATCAAGGCGACTTCGGTGCCGGGCTCTCAGGTCAAGGAAATCATGATGCCGAGCAAGCAGCTCTCGGCGTCGTGGCAATTGAATGAGGACCTGACCGTAGGCGCCTACTATCAGCTCGAATGGCGTAAGGCGCGCCTCCCGGCGGCGGGCAGCTACTTCAGTTTTGCCGACTTCATCGACGAAGGTGGGGAGTCCTTGCTCACTCCGGTCGGACTGATGCTGCGTGGCAACGATCAGGAAGCCAGGGACTCAGGGCAGGGTGGGATGCAAGTCAAGTACAAGGCCGGTGACTACGAGTTCGGGTTGTATGCGGCTGTCTTCCATGACCGCTTCCCGCAGTTTTATGTGCGGCCGGATGAGGGCGACTATCAACTGGTCTATGGCGAAGACATTAAAACCTTCGGTGCCAGTGTCAGCACCCTGTTTGGCGAGACCAACGTTGCCGCCGAGGTGTCGGTTCGTCACAACATGCCTCTGGTGGCTACTGGTAACACGGTCGTCCTGCCGGCCGGCAGCACTGCCGACAACGACAACCATCCTGCTTATCCGGTAGGCAATACCCTGCATGCCAACCTCTCGGCCATCACCGTGTATCCAGCCAGCCCCTTCTGGGAGGGCGCCACGCTGCTCGGTGAGTTTGCCTTCAACCGGCGCTTGAGCGTCACCCGCAATGCCGATGCCCTCGACCCCAATGCCACCCGCGACGCCAGTGCGATTCGGGCGCAGTTTCAGCCGGAATACTTCCAGGTCCTGCCCCAGGTCGACCTGCAGGTGCCGGTCAACATCGGCTACGGCATCAGTGGGCGTTCCTCGGTCAACGGTGCCGCCTTCCCGGCCGAACACGGCGGCGATATCAGCGTCGGCCTGAAGGCCGACTACCAGAAAACCTGGTACGCCGCGCTCAACTATACGCATTTCTATGGCAGTGCCGGAGGGGTGGTCAACGGTGCCGCCGAGCTGAGCTACGACCAGGTCTATCGCGACCGCGATTTCGTCTCCTTCTCCATCCAGCGCAGTTTCTGATGAGGTCCCAAACCATGAACCTGAAACGCTACATTGTCTCCTCCATGCTGATCTCGCTGTGCGGTATTGGCGCTGCTGTCGCAGCGGTATCACCAGAGCAGGCGGCGCGCCTGCAGGGTAACTTGACCCCGCTGGGTGGCGAACGTGCCGGCAATGCCGATGGCAGCATTCCAGCCTGGAACGGTGGGTTTACCAAGGCTGTGCCTGGCCCGAGCGTAGGCGACATTCCCACCGCGCTGTTTGCCGACGAGAAGCCGATACTGCGTATCGACGCGAGCAACCTGCAGCAGCATCGCGACAAGCTGAGCGAGGGCACCATCGCCCTGATCCAGAAGTATCCGCAAAGCTACCACGTCAATGTCTATCCAACCCACCGCACTGCTGCCGCGCCTGACTGGGTGTATCGCAACACCGCGAAGAATGCCGTGTCCTGCCAACTCAGCGATGGTGCTGGGCCGGCGATGAAGGGCTGCTACGGCGGTACGCCGTTCCCCCTGCCGCAAAACGGCCGCGAAGCGATCTGGAATTTCTTGCTTCGCCTGGAACCGTCGACGATCGATCTTGGGTTCAAGAACATTGTGGTCTCGGGCGATGGTTCGCGCACTCTGGCCTCGCGTAACGATGAAGCCTTCCAGTTCCCCTACTACTACGGTGACGGCAGCGCAGAGAAATGGTCGGGGGAGTACTTCATGGTACGTTTCAGCACCACGGCCCCTTCTTTCAAGGTTGGCGAGTCGCTGGTGATCCGCGACAGCATCGATAGCAAGGTGCCTCGTCAGGCCTGGCAGTATCTGGTCGGACAGCGTCGGGTACGTCGCGCGCCGACCGTGGGTAACGACACCCCCGACTTCGTCGCTTCCGGCGCCAACTACTTCGACGAGGTGCGGGGCTTCCAGGGCTTCCCGGATCGCTATGAGTGGAAGCTGGTGGGCAAGCGCGAAATGTATGTCCCCTATAACACCAACGCCTTCCATGGCACCCGTGTGGATGATGCATTCAAGGGCAATCACCTGAATCCGGAGACCCTGCGCTGGGAGAAGCACCGTGTCTGGGAGATCGAGGCCAGTGTTGCCGCTGGCAAGCGCCATGCCGTGCCCAAGCGCCGCTTCTATCTGGATGAGGACACCTGGATGTTGACCCTGATGGATGGCTACGATGCCGAAGGCAATCTGTGGCGTACCGTGCAGGTACCGTCGTTCGTGGTGCCCAAGCTCCCCGGCGTGACGATGATGACCTCGGCGGTCTACAACCTTCAGGCGGGCACACTCAGCATGGTGCAGATGCTCAATGAAGAGAGCTACCGAATTGCCGAGCGCAAGCCGGAATTCTATTTCACAGGCGATGCGGTAGCGTCCGACGCCCTGCGTTGAGTCCGGTCCGGCGCGGCTTGCCGCGCCGAATTTCACCTTGATCGACGGATAATCCTATGTATGTTCTGTACTTCTGCCGCCTGCTCAAGCGCGCGGCAGGGGCTTTGCTGTGCCTGGCGCTAACGCTTGGCGTGGCCCATGCCCAGTCCCTGTCTCTTGACTTGTTGGAGCGACCGGCTCCCGAGAACCCACAGGCCAGCCGCGCGGTACTGATGGACGTAACGCGCGCGGGGGACAGTCTGGTTGCCGTGGGTGAGCGCGGCCTGGTGCTTCGCTCCACCGATAACGGCAAAACCTGGCGACAGATTGGCGTGCCGGTGAGTGTTGCACTGACCGGCGTGCATTTTGCCGACGGGCAGCACGGCTGGATAATCGGCCACAGTGGTGTTGTGCTGTACAGCGCCGATGGCGGCGCCAGTTGGCAACGCCAGCTCGATGGGCGGATGGCGATCCAGTTGGAAGCGACTGCGGCCGAACGTGGCGATGATCCGCAGCGCCGGCGCAATGCCGCGCGCCTGCTGGCCGAGGGGGCCGACAAGCCCTGGTTGGACGCTTTGTTCCTGGATGCCAGCCTTGGCTGGTTGGTCGGGGCTTATGGCCTGCTGCTGCGCACCGAAGACGGTGGCGTCACCTGGCAGTCAGCGATGGGCGACATCGATAATCCGGCGGGTCTGCACTTGTATGCCATCCACGCATTGGGCGAACGCCTGGTGATTGCCGGAGAGCAGGGCGCGCTCTTCCAGTCAACCGACAACGGCCAACACTTCAAACGTATCGAGTCGCCCTACGAGGGTAGCTATTTCGGCCTGGTCAGCACGCCAGAAGGGCACCTGATTGCCTATGGCTTACGGGGTAATGCCTGGCGGCAAACCGCTGGAAACGGTGACTGGCAGGCAATCTCGATGGGCAATGACGTCACTCTGACCGCCGGCCTCCAAGTCTCCAACGGTGTTCTATTGCTGGCCGACGAAGCGGGCCGCATTTCATTCAGTCGCGATGCCGCACGCAGTTTCAAACCCCTTGATGTCGCCGCCAAGGGATATGTAGCGGGACTGGCCGAGGCGGCCGACGGTGCCGTGATTGCGGTCGGCGCGCGTGGTGTTCAGCGTATCGAAAGCACACAGGTACAACCATGAAAGTCACTCAACATGATGCGTTTCCGGT
Source organism: Pseudomonas sp. GL_091 (assembly GCF_057837725.1). Taxonomy (NCBI): domain Bacteria; kingdom Pseudomonadati; phylum Pseudomonadota; class Gammaproteobacteria; order Pseudomonadales; family Pseudomonadaceae; genus Pseudomonas; species Pseudomonas sp. GL_091. Next base: position 3,519,682 of record NZ_CM174451.1, read on the forward strand.
TATCTCCCGTCTGGAGGATTTCGATTCACGTTCCGGTTCGTGGGGCGAACGTGTGTTGTTCAACCAGCGTCTCTGGATTATTGCCCTGTGTCTGTTGCTGACCCTTGGCCTGGGCTACCAGGCGTTCGGTCTGCGGCTGACCGCAGGGTTTGACAAAATGTTGCCGACTAGCCATCCCTACATCGTCAACTACCTGGAAAATCGCGGCCAGTTGGCCGGTTTGGGAAATACCCTGCGCATTGCCGTGGCGACTGAGAAAGGCGACATATTCGACGCGCACTACCTCGACACGCTGCGGCGCATCAACGACGAGGTGTTCCTGTGGCCCGAAGTCGAGCGCGCCTACATGAAGTCGCTATGGACTCCAGCGGTACGCTGGACCGGGGTCACCGAAGAGGGCCTGGACGGCGGTCCTGTGATCCCCGACGACTACGACGGTTCGGCGCAGAGCCTTGCGCAACTGCGCCTTAACGTTGAGCGTTCCGGTGAGATTGGTAGCCTGGTGGCCGACAACTATCGCTCCAGCATCTTGCTGCTACCGTTGCAGGAGCGTCCTGGTGTCGCCATCGATTACCACGACCTGGGCTCGCGCCTGGAAAAGTTGCGCGACAAATACCAGCAGGAAGGAGTGAGTCTGCATATCACTGGCTTCGCCAAGGTCATCAGCGACCTGATCGAAGGATTGCGCCAGGTGGTGCTGTTCTTCGTCATGGCCATTGCCATCTGTACCCTGGTGATCTACCTGTACACCCGCTGCTGGCGGAGCACCGCTCTAGTGGTGCTGTGTTCGCTGGTGGCGGTGGTGTGGTTGCTCGGGCTGCTGCCGAGCCTGGGCTACGAACTGGACCCGTATTCGGTGCTGGTGCCGTTCCTGGTGTTCGCCATTGGCATGAGCCACGGCGCACAGAAAATGAACGGGATCATGCAGGATATCGGGCGCGGAACCCACCGCCTGGTGGCGGCGCGCTATACCTTCCGGCGCCTGTTTCTGGCTGGGATGACGGCCTTGCTGGCCGATGCCGTAGGTTTCGCGGTGCTGATGGTGATTGATATCCGCATCATCCAGGATCTGGCTGTTACCGCCAGCCTTGGCGTGGCGGTGTTGATCTTCACCAACCTGGTTCTGTTGCCCATCCTGCTGTCTTATGCCGGGGTCGATGCGAAGGCCGCACAGCGCAGTCTGAAGGCCGAGTCCAGCGAAGTGCGCCATCCACTGTGGCGTTTTCTCGACCTGTTTACAGCTCGCCGCCATGCCCTCTGGGCGATTGGCGCAGGCGTGCTGCTGGCGGCCATCGGCTTCGCCTTCAGCCTGCAACTGAAGATTGGCGACACCGGCAGCGGCGCCCCTGAGCTGCGTGCCGACTCGCGTTACAACCGCGACAACGCCTTCATGGTCGAGAACTACAGAGCCAGCAGCGACACCTATGTGATCATGGTGCGTACCCCGCAGTATCAGTGCGGCGCCTTCTCAACCTTGCAGGCAGTGGACGAACTGGAGATGCGCCTGCGTCTACTGCCCGGCGTGGAGACAACCCAGTCCCTGGCCAGCCTGGCCAAACACGCCAGCGTGGGGCTTAACGAAGGCAATCTGCTGTGGTACGAGATTCCACGCTCCCAGGACATGCTCAACGCCATCATCACGCGCGCGCCTCGCGAGCTGTTCAACCAGAACTGCGACTTGCTCACCCTGTACGCCTTCCTTAAGGATCACAAGGCCGATACCCTGACTCAGGTGGTCAATACATTCGAGGCCTTCAACGCCGAACGGGGCGCGGGTGAGGTGCGTTTCTTATCGGCTGCGGGTAACGCCGGCATCGAGGCCGCCACTAATATCGTGGTGCGCAAGGCCAACGTGCAGATGCTGCTGCTGGTCTACCTGGCGGTCAGCGTGCTGGCCTTCATCACGTTCCGCTCCTGGCGAGCGGTGGTCTGTGCGGTGTTGCCGTTGATGCTCACATCGGTGCTGTGCGAGGCGCTGATGGTCTGGATGGACATCGGCGTCAAGGTTGCAACCTTGCCGGTGATTGCACTCGGCGTGGGTATCGGCGTGGACTACGCACTCTACGTGATGAGCGTGACCCTGGCGGAACTGCGCGCAGGGCGATCGTTATCCCAGGCCTACTACCGGGCATTGCTGTTCACTGGCAAGGTGGTGATCCTCACGGGTATCACCCTCGGCATCGCGGTGGCCACCTGGGCCTTCTCGCCGATCAAGTTCCAGGCAGACATGGGTATCCTGCTGGCCTTCATGTTCGTTTGGAACATGCTCGGCGCGCTGATCCTGCTGCCTGCGCTGTCATATTTCCTTCTGCGTGTTCCGCAGATGCACAAAGAGCCCGTGCCAAGTCTCGCGAGCTAGGCGGCGCTTATCGGTGGTAAATGAGGGTTGCGGCTCCCAAGCGCTGTTTGGCAGGTGAGTCGCAGTCTTTGAACAGGGGCTGGTGAAGCAACGCCGGGGCCGTTTCGGCCTCGGCACATTCCCCAGGCGTGCATGGTAACAGGCAGCTCCTCGATCGGAGCGGAGCCCAAGTCTTCATCGGTAAGTTCCCTGGCTAGCCGCAGTTGCCTGCGGAGCAGGTAGCCAGAGTCCTGAGCGTCTCGGTGCGTTATCCGCACCGGTCTTTTCCCTATCGGTACATCAATTGCCTGTTATGTCCCGCGACGTTGACTGGACAGGGGGCAAGCGGCGGCAGTGATGGATCGCATTAAGAGGCGAGCAGTTCTTCGAGGGCGGCGTCGATATAGTCGATATCCGTTGGGTTGATCCCGGCACCGGATGCATGTCCCCAAATAGATGGAATGACGTCGAGCCGGGCATCCGACAGGAAACTAACCTCTATCTCACTATCCTCGGGCGGAAAATAGAGATCCGTCTTGCAGGGCATGATCAGGCATTTCGCCGTTATGCCGCGTAATGCAGCTGCGAAATCGCCGTCGTAGGTCGCGTTCCGGCCGATATCGGCCGCTTGCCAGGTCGCGATCATGGCCAGGATGTCGTTGGGATCGAAGTCGCGAAAGAGGGGTTCCCAGAAACCGTCGAAAAATTCGTCGAGCGACGAGAAACCGAGCACCTCGCGATCCAGGTCCTGGCGGTAAAAGGTTTGGGAAAGGGCCCAGCCCGCGTACACCCGGCTCATGGCCCGCAGCCCCGTCGATGCCGGAGCCGAGAATTCCCCATCGATGAAAGCGGCATCGGCCGTCAGCGCAGCCTTGACGCCTTCGAGGAACACGTAATTATGCCGCGAGGTCCTGGCGGAGCCGCAGAGCGCCGCCAGGCGCTTGACGAAGCCAGGATGGGACGACGCCCATTCGTAGGCCTGCAGGGCGCCCATGGACCATCCTACCGCCAGCTCTATGCCTTGCACCCCAAATCTCTCTTTCAAAAGCCGATGCTGGAGGACGACGTTATCGTGCGCGGTAACGAGCGGGAAGTCCTTCCCCGAAAAGGGGGCAGGGGTGTTGCTGGGTGAGCTGGACAGGCCGTTGCCCAACAGGTTCGGAACGATGATGAAGTGTTCCCGGGGGTCGAGTGCGCGGCCTTCGCCGATCAGCCATTCATTGCCGCTATGCCGACCGCAGAACCACGTGGGAAAGACGACGACATTGTCGCGGCTCTCGTTGAGATGGCCGTAGGTCTTGTAGGCGAGGTGGGCTTTTGGGAGCGCATTCCCGCTTTGCAATGCGAAATCGTTCACCGTAAAAATGTCATGGTCCATGGTGGCTCCTCCATATGCGTAACGTGACGGTTGCCGACCGAGGGTGCTTTTGAATCGCTTGTCCCCGTGCGGCCACTATTCGACCGATCCGGCAACCTGAGGGACGGGGTCCTGCCTTTTTACGTCGGCGCAATCTCGCTTCACATCCACAAATTTGTGGATGTTCGAAGGCGCTGTGGTCCTGAAGACTAACTCAAAGCGGTCTCGCACACTGGAGAGCAAAGACGTGAATCCGATAGACCTTACCTGCACCGACATTGCCCGCAGCGTTGCCTCCCGCGAGACGACGTCATCCGAGATCGTTGCCGCGCTGGTACAGCGCACGCAAGAGACGCTGCATCACAACGCCTATTCCTCATTCGACGGGGACCTGGTCATGCGTGCCGCCGAGGAGGCCGACCGTGCGATCACCAGTGGAAAGACGCTGGGCATTCTGCATGGCGTACCGGTTGCGCTGAAGGACAGCATCAACGCGGTTGGCTATGCGACCACCGCCGGTACCCCGGGCCTGAAAGGCTACAGGCCCTCGGCGGACGCTCCGGTGGTGAGTCGGCTGAAGGCGGCGGGGGCGATCATATTCGGCAAGAACAACATGCATGAACTGGCATACGGGGTCACCACCAACAACGCTGTGTTCGGACCAGCGCGGAACCCGTTCGACCTCGCGCGCACCTGCGGCGGGTCGAGCGGCGGTAGCGCGGGCGCTGTGGCGGCCAGGACCGTGCCAGCGAGCATTGGCACGGATACGGGCGGCTCCATCAGGGTTCCCGCATCCTTCTGCGGGTTGTGGGGCTATCGGCCAACCGCCGGGCGCTGGCCGGCGGGCGGCATCGTTCCAATCTCGCGGACGAGGGATACGCCGGGGCCGATAGCCCGTTCTCCCTCCGATCTCTCGCTGCTGGACGATGCCATCATCGGCCGCACGGACGTCGCCCGCGAGGGCCTGATCGACGGGTTGCGGATTGGCATTCCCAGTGAATTCTTCTGGAGCGAAGCGGATGACGAGGTTGTCGCGGTCTGTCGGCGTGCGCTCGATAAGTTGGTAGACCTCGGCGCGGTCCTGGTCGAGGTCGACACGGGAGATCTGGCTTATCACCACGCTGCGTCGAGCACGCCGATCGCCGTCTACGAAGGGCGCGTGACTCTGGAAGACTTCCTCGTCACGCATGACGTTGGACGCAGCTACAGGTCTATTGTGGAATCGGTCGCTTGCGACGAGGTGCGCGCCATCCTGATGGAGCAGCTGAATGTCCATACGGCGGTTTCGGAGGAAACCTACAGGAGGGCGATCCGCTTGCACCGGCCCTTGCTGCAGGACATCTACCGCCGCCTGTTCAGGGACAACGCGCTGGACGTGCTGGCCTTTCCGACGTCACTCGTAACCCCGCCACTGATCGCACAGGACTCGACGGTCCAGATCAGAGGCAAGGCGCATCCGCTCTTCCCGACCGTTGTCCATAATACTGACGTGGGCGCCAATGCGGGCATACCGGGGATTACGATGCCGGTCGGTCGGGCGGCCTGGCTGCCGGTCGGCCTCGCCTTCGACGCGCCGGCCGGAGCCGACCGACTCCTGCTCGATGTGGCGGTCGAGTTGGAAAAACACTTTCCCATGCTCAGCCCCGCGCAACTGTGACTCACCATGCGCAAAGGTAAACCGGGATATTGCAAGGCGTCTTGTGGAAACGGCAAAATAGCCGCCATCGATCGACCGAAGGCTTGAGTTGTTGTGGCGTTTTGATTCATTGCCACCTCACGTTACAGTGAGACGCTCCGGTCGCGAAAGATGCGGGCCGCCGACCCTTCAAGGGAAGTCTTCCGTACATAATTTGATGGGCGGAGGTGCTATGGCGGTTCGCATGTATGACATGTCCTCTGACGAGATCCACCTCTTCGCGAAAATCGTGGGCCTGCTCTCGGAGCGACGGGCCGGCTTCGATCTGCGGGGGATCGTCTTCCCCGAGATCATGAAGCTGCTACGGGCCGACGTGCTGGGTTCCTTCATCTGGGACCGGAGAACGGGAGTGTACGGCGAGCCCTTCGTCCTCAACCAGGATCCCGAGAACGTCGCTCGCTATCAGACCTGGTTTCAATTTCGCGACCCCATCACGCAGAAGTTGCGCGAGCTACGCAGGGTAGCCCATGTGGACGAAGTCATATCTCGGCAAGACCTTCGCAAGACGGAGTTCTATAACGATTTCCTGGCGAGGGACGGGATGCACACCGGCATCAATCTCTTCTGCGACATCAACGGCCGGGAATTGGCCGATCTCAGAATCTGGAGGTCGAGTTCGCGGCCGGACTTCAACGACCGCGAGACAAATCTCCTGACGGTTCTGGCGCCTTATCTGTGGCGGGGCCTATCGACGATGGCGGAGGTGGGCCTCGAACATCTGACCGACCGCGAGCGCGATGTGGCGCTACTGGTTGGGCGCGGATGCTCCGACAAGGAAATTGCCCGGATTCTGAACATTGGTTTCGCAACTGTGCGTACCCATCTCGGTAATGGTCTCGCCAAGCTGGAATGTTCGAACCGAACGGAATTGGCTGCCCTGGTGACGCGGCTGTCGCATTGAAACGGGTGCTCGACCCGACTTGATTTTTTCGGTGAGTCAAGCGCGAAGATCGCGCTCTCTGAACGGGGAGGGGGTGACACCAGCGGAGATTGAAGCCCACTCTGCAGACCGGCAAGAACTGGCCTGCGGAGCGGACGACTCCCACCTTAGGCGAGCTTTTGGTAGCTAGCGATCGAGCCATCCCGATATTCGTCTACCAGTGGCTGCATGAAGCCTTCGAATTGCGCAACCAACGCTGGACCCGCACCCTCGGCAGTACCGGTGCCGAACGGAGCGTGGGGATCATATTCGATAATGAGCTCGGCGAGCTCGGCAGCCGCTCTCCCGAATGCCTGTTCTACCACCAGAAGGGAAGCTTCAAAACTTCCGACACCGGGGCCTGCGGTAAAGAGGTTGCCATCGATCACCGTGCCCGTGCCAGCAGGGACAACTTCTCCTGCGCCAAGTCTATCCAGGAACGGCAGCGCGTTGTGGCTTGCAGTGACGCGGCGGCCCTTGAGAATTCCGGCTGCCCCCAGCACCACGACACCGTTGCAGATGCCGACCACATAAGAAGCTGTCCGGGCCTTGTCCGCCACGAACGCGATCACCTCTGGATCGTTCTGGACCTCGGGGGCGAGCATCGGAACGGCCAGCACATCAAACTTTTCCGGGCAATCGGCGAACGTGGTGGTCGGCTTGGTCCACCAGTTCGGAAAACCCTCGACAAGGTCGTTCGTCTTCCAGAGCAGGTGAATCTGCGCGCCTGGCATGAGGGCGAAGACGGTCTGGATGCCGACCATGTCCATCGGAAGGAAACCGGGGCCAATGACGATACCGACATGGAAGGGTGGCACACCGGCGGGCGATATGGCAGCGCGTAAATAAGCGATGGAGGGCAGATCGTTAGCGGACATCATGTGACTCCTCTGTTTGGAAGTATTGAAGTTATCATTGACACGCGATGTCAGAAATGACATTAAAGCCTTAAAAACAGACACTAATGGCGACAAAGCCATTGGTCCTCAAGAAAATCCGATCCGGAGTAAGGTCATGTTGCGAAAGGTGTCATTCCTGATCACTCGCGGTTTCGAGCTCCTCGACCTGAGTGGACCGCTTTGTGCGTTTACCGTGGCCCGCGACGTCTATGGCGTCTCCTATGAAACCAGCATCGTTTCGACCGACGGCGGGTTGGTGGCTGGTAGCGCGGGGTTTTCAGTGGAGACGAGCGATAGATCCCAGGCTCAACACGGTGACACCCTCATCGTCATTGGCGGACCCAAGGCCCTCGTTGGCGGCAGCAGTCCCGAGATGGTGGACATGTTGCGCGCGCTCGCGCCCTCGACGCGGCGGATGGCAAGCGTTTGCACGGGGGCTTTCTACCTCGCCGAGGCTGGGGTGCTGGACGGACACCGTGTTACAACGCATTGGCGTCATGCGCCCTTGCTTAAGTCACGTTTTCCGTCACTTGACGTCGATGCGGACCGGATCTATGTGAATGATCGCGAAGTTTGGACCTCGGCAGGCATATCCGCCGGAATCGATCTCGCGCTTGCCATGATTGAAGCGGATTTCGGTTCCTCGATCTCGAAATCGGTGGCGCGGGAACTGGTCGTTTACCATCGGCGCCCGGGCGGCCAATCGCAGTTCTCGGCGATCCTGGAACTTGAACCCGACTCCGATCGAATTCGCGACGCGCTAGATTTTGCACGCAATCATTTGCACGAAAACCTGTCGGTCGAGCGGCTGGCTCAAGTGGCTTGTATCAGCGAGCGCCAGTTCGCCCGTCTGTTTCTGAAGGAAACCGGTGAGACTCCGGCGCGCGCGATTGAACGCCTGCGGGCCGAAGCGGCAAGGCCACGACTGGAGGAAGGCATCGCGCCGATCGAGTCGATCGCGCGTGAGGTCGGGTTCGGGGACGTGGAACGGATGCGCCGCAGCTTCGTCAAGATTTACGGCCACTCGCCGCAAGTAATCCGCCGTTTTGCCCGGGCGGGCGGGTCAGCAGGTTAGGCACCTTTGCAGCGCTGACGGGACGGTCTGCTTGTCCCTTTCAATGAGTGTCTGTTTTTACGGCTTTTATGTCCTTTCTGACATGAGGCGGACGTGGGATGGTGGGTGCGAATGAAAGTCCCCACACCAGCGACCAGCGAGCGTAAAGATGACCAATGAATCCCTGAAGACGGACATTCCCTCACTCAACAGGCTCCGAGACGCGACCGCGAAAAAAGGCCCTCCTTTTCGGGTAGGCATTGTGATCGGCCCCGGCTACTTTCCCCTGGACATGGTTGGTGTCCAGGCCGTCCTTGGCACGTTGCCTGGGGCCGAAATCTACATGGTCTGGAAGTCGCTCGAGCCGGTCGAAGGTTTCCGGGGATTTTGGACGCTCCCTACAGCAACCTTTTCCGATTGCCCTGACCTGGATGTCATCGCAGTGCCGATGATGCCCCCCGAAGTGCAGACCGATCGCGAAGTCGTGGATTTCGTCGCGACCCGGGGGAAAAACGCGCGTTATCTCATCGGTATTTGCAACGGTGTACTGACGCTGGGTGCCGCTGGGTTCCTGCGTGGCAAACGCGCAACGATCAGCCATAACTCCCACTCGATTCTGCCACTCTACGGCGTGACGGAGGTGGTCACGAGTGGCGTTGTTGCGGATGGGAATGTCTTTACCGCCGGTCCGAGCGTCGGCAGCTTCGAAGCGGCCCTTCTCGTGGCAGAGCAGGCATTTGGGCGACAGGTCGCGCAGTTGTCCGAATTTATCGTCGAGTATGACCCGCATCCGCCATTCGGCACCGGAACCGCTGTGGGCGCAGGGCCCGCGGCGGTGGGCAAGTTCGAAGGAATGATGGCCGACATGATTTCCCTCTACCACGCCGAAGCTTTGAAGTTCGCCGCCGCTGACGCTTGAAGGCGGCACTCGGAAACGCTGGCTTGGTCGACTGGGGCGCACCAGCCGAAGTAACCGCAAAAAGGAAATCACTATGTCTTTGAAAGAAAAACTCGATGCCTTCAGGGCAGACGTCGAATCCGGTACGAGAATCCCAAGCTCCGTGGTGGAGCAACTTCACAGGTCAACCGGGGAGCTCGTCGCCTCAGGCCAGGCGGAGCGAGCAAAAAAGGCAGGTGACAGAGCGCCATCGTTTGCGCTCGAGGATACCGACGGCCGAACGATCGATCTTGCGGATCTTCTTGCCGATGGGCCGGTGGTCTTGACCTTCTATCGCGGGGTCTGGTGCCCCTACTGCAATATGGAACTACGGGCGCTGGAAGAGGCCCGAAGCGACATCGAGGCTCGGGGCGCACAGCTGGTCGCCATTTCGATGCAGACCGCACCGAACAGTCGTAAGTCGATCAGAGAAAATAACCTCGTTTTCCCGATTCTGATCGATCCACACGGAACAGTAGCCGCCGCGTTTGGCCTGCGCTTCGCGTTGCCTGACTATCTGATCGACACCTACAAGACTGTCTTCAAGAACGATCTGGCGGTTATCAACGACGACCCGGCATGGACCCTGCCGATGCCGGCCCGCTACGTCATCGACCAGAACGGCATGATCGTCCATGCCGAGGTGAACCCCGACTACACCCGTCGACCGGAACCCGCCGAACTGTTGCCCGTCCTCGACCTCCTCAACCAGCCTTGAACACCACAGCGTCGCCTTGGGTTGCGACGGTTTTTTTCCACAAGAGGTACATGCATGTCTGGTAATCAGAGCACCATTCGCGTCAACGACGTAGACATCAACATCGTCGATGCAGGGCAAGGCGTTCCCGCTCTCGTCTTCCTCCATTATTGGGGCGGCTCAAGCCGTACATGGGCTCCGGTGATCGCGCAGCTGTCGAACACGCACCGTTGCGTGGCCATCGATTTCAGGGGCTGGGGCCAGTCCGGCAAGGATGCCGAGTTCTATGATCTGGAAACGCTCGCGGATGACGTGGCCCAAGTCATCGCTAAGATCGGGTTGAAGGAATACGTGGTCGTGGGTCATTCGATGGGCGGCAAGGTCGCCCAGCTTCTGGCATCAGAGAGGCCCGAGGGGCTGAAAGGCCTGGTCCTGGTGGCTCCGGCTCCACCCACGGCGTTGCCTGTCCCACAGGAACAGCGGCGGGGCATGATCGCGGCCTATCAAGTCCGGGAAGGTGCCGAGGCAGCTATCGGTATCCTGGCGTCGCGGCCGCTATCGGATACATTGCGCGAGCAGGTGATCGAGGACACCCTGTGTGGTGCTGCCGGCGCCAAGCAGGCTTGGCCGGAAGTGGGGATGGTCCATGACATCACAGGGCAGGCGTCGAATATTGTCGTGCCGGTCCACGTCATTGTCGGTGGTGCCGACAACATCGAGTCCGAAGCGTCGCTTCGCAACGCTTTCGAAAACGTGGTTCCGCAGGCCGAATTCGTCACCCTGGACGGAGTAGGGCACCTTGCACCGCTCGAAGCCACCGGGGAGTTGGTCGCTGCGATTCGCTCGGCTTCCTCGGTTTGATCGGTTCGGACTGAAGAACCGGGTTGCCACCCCGCCTGGGCTTCTGGCGGGGTGTGTTCTCGCGGGAAGTCCCGGCGGCGCGAACCGGCTGCGGTGCATGCGCGCTCCATGTCGAGAGCCAACCCTTGCGATCAAGAAACTGAATGAGTGCTCAGGCGACCCATAGCGCTCAAAATGTTGTCAGCGAAACTCCATTGTCTGATCGTCTCGCACAAGTGTTCCTTCGTATGCAGTAAAGAACTCCTGCGGCATACGCTTTGGTTTTCCGCTGGAGATCTCGACACAGACAAACGTCGTCAATGCCCGTAGCAGGGTTTGCTGATCGGATGCACGGATGATCTGAAAATGGCGGACAAGCTTGAGACGCTTCTCCAGCGCGACGACCCAAGAGCCGACCAACAGTCGATCGCCTTCGTATGCGCTGGCTAAATAATCGATTTCATTGCGAACCACCGCCATCCCTCGATTCAGCTGCTGGTAATCCGATAACGACATCCCCAGGCTCAATGCGTGCGCCCACGAACATTCCTCCAGCCATCTGACGTAAATCGAGTGATTGGCATGACCCAGACCATCGATATCCGCCTTACTCACCACGACCTCAATCAGAAACGGATTTTCTTGATCCCAGTTCATCCTGAATAACTCCCGATAAATGCCCGCGTGCAGGGCCATCATCCAAAAAAAAGGCTATCTCTTCCTGCATCGTTGTGCACTTTCAGACGCAGTTTTGTACCGCTGAAATCCGGTTTGGCGCGCGGCCAAGATTAGTATTGCGTTCGTTTAGTAAACGATTGTTTTATGGTGGTGACAGGATCTACGTCGCTAATCTCGCCAGTGCAATAGCTGCATACAAACAGGTAAGGGATTGCCCTTCGTCAAACAACCAAGAGGAAGGGAGAGGGCAAAGCTCCCCTCCCTTCAATGCTCCCCGGGTACTGGTGACGGCCTGCCAAGGTGCAATCACTTAAGGGTTTGTCCTGGTAGCGGCCGCAAATCCTTGCGCAATATCTTGCCAGCCAATGACTTCGGCAACGCCTCGACAAAGGTGATGTGCCGCGGCACTTTGTACGCGGTCAGGCCCAGTCGGCAGTGCGTCTTTATCTGCTCGGCAGTGACGCTAGCCGTGCGCGCGACGGCAAACAGGTGCGGCACCTCACCTGAGCGCTCGTCGGGCACACCGATGCAGGCGCATTCGAGGATGTCCGGATGACCGGCGACCACGTCCTCGATCTCCTTTGGGTACACATTGAACCCCGACACAAGGATCATGTCTTTCTTGCGATCCACCAGATGCATGAAGCCGTCCTCGGCCTCACTCACGATATCGCCCGTCTTGAACCAGCCGTCTTCGGTAAAGGCCTTGCGTGTCTCTTCATCGTTCTGCCAATAGCCAGCGAACACCTGCGGACCCTTCACCTGCAGCTCTCCAGTGCCGAGTACAGGCACTGCCTGGCCTTCATCGTCAACGATGCGTAACTCGGTGGAGGGCATGGCAATACCGATACTGCCGTTGCGTCCACGGGGGTTGAACATCATGCAAGGTGAAGTTTCGGTCAGGCCGTAAGCCTCGGTGATGGGGGCGCCGCCCGCCGCTATCCAGCGCTCCACCACCGGTTGTTGCACCGAAGCGCCGGCCCCGATGACGGCGTAGGTCGAGCTGAAGTTCACGGTTTTCAGTTGTGGGTCTTCCACCAGGCTGTTGAACAGTGTGTTGACGCCCATGAACATGTCGAACGGTGCACGCTTCAACTCATTGATGACTGACGCCGTGTCCCGTGGATTCGGGATAAGCCGCAGGTTTGCACCCAAGGCAATTGACATCAGAGCGACCGACATCGGATACACGTGATACAGCGGCAAAGGCAAGACGATGGCGAATTGATGGGTGTCTTCGACAGGCGTAAACCACAGCAAGATCATCTTCAAGCTAGCGCCGACGCTTCGATGGGTGAGCACCGCGCCTTTCGACACACCCGTCGTGCCGCCGGTATATTGCAGGAAGGCGATATCGCAAGGGGCGACAGCTATCGGCGCAAGCTCCGTCGGTTCCTGTTCCGCAAGGGCCGAGGCAAACGGCAGCGCGTGTTCGGTGCCGATTTGCTCGAGCAATCCGATGACGGACGTTGCCAGCACCTGCTTGATCGACGTGCGCTCGACTATCTGCTCAAGGGTGGCCATAAAGGGTTCAGCAATCACGATACAGCAGGCCCCCGAGTCGCGAAGCTGATGCTCCAGTTCCCGGGGCGTGTACAGCGGATTGACGTTCACCACCACCATCCCTGCCTGAATCACACCCGCAAGCGCTATCAAGTAGGAGAGGCAGTTGGGCATCATCAAGGCCACGCGATCACCGCGTTGCAGACCGGACTGGTGAAGATGAATGGCGAAGTTTTTCGAAAACCGCGCCAGTTGTGCATAGCTCAGCTGCTCGTGGAGACAGGTAGCGGCAATCCTGTGGGAATGTCTTGTGAACGATTGATCGAGGGTGGTGATGAGCGTTTCTCGCTCATCCAGTGCGATTTCACCGGGGAAACCTGTGGGGTAGGCGGGATTTCTGGCGCGCTGAGGCATGGTTCACTTCCGTTGTAATTGTTGTTGTAGGCGGGTGAGAAGGTACTTGCTGGCAGATGAGGTGCTTCAGGACAACGCTTGCTCCACGAAACCGAGCCGGTCCTGACCAAAAAACATCTCGTCGCCCACGAACATGGTCGGCGCGCCGAATACGCCGCGCTGAAGGGCGTCGTCGGTGGTGCTTTTGAGTTGCGCCTTAACGTCCGGTTCACTGGTCAAGGCCATGATCTCCTCGATGGAAAATCCCGCCTGAATGAGCACGCGACCGACCAGTTGCGGTTCGTTGAGGTTCAACGCCTCGACCCACATGGCGTTGAACAGTGCCGCAAGCAAGGACTCGAAACGCTCCGGCTGGCGCATTTGCACACCGGTCACAGCCCGCATCAGTTGCAGGGTATTGATGGGGAAGTGCGGATTCATCACCAACGGCACACCATAACCACGAGCGAAGCGCCCCAGATCAATGCTCGTGTAACGACCTTTGACCGGCACCGCTGCAGGAGAGGCATTGCCGGTGGCCTGGAATATTCCCCCCAACAGCACTGGCCGGTACACCAACTCGGCACCTTTCTCGGCGCACATTCTTGGCAATTGCGTCCAGGCCAGGTAGGACGCCGGACTGCCCACATCGAAGAAAAACTCCACCTTCATGCGAATACACCTTTTATAGAAAACTATCGTTTACTAAACGAACGTTATGCTACCGTTCCAACGCTGTCAAACCGTCATACCCGATCGAACAGTCACTGCCTTGACCGTCATTGGGGCTCAGCGTATGTTTTATAAAAAAACGATCGTTTATCAAAGGAGTTGCCATGTCCAGTCCAATCGAAGCCAAGGTAGCGTTGATCATCGGCGCGGGTGATTCTACCGGCGGTGCCATCGCCAAAAAGTTCGCTGCGCAGGGTTACATCGCCTGCGTCACCCGTCGCGATGCCGAAAAGCTGCAACCGCTGGTCAATAGCATCCGCGAGCAGGGGGGCGTGGCCCACGGTTTTGCCTCTGATGCGCGCAAGGAAGAGGAAGTGATCGCGCTGGTCGAGCGCATTGAGGCAGACATCGGCCCCATCGACGTCCTGGTGTTCAATATCGGTGCCAACGTACCCTGCGGCATTCTTGACGAGACCGCCCGCAAATATTTCAAGATTTGGGAAATGGCCTGTTTTTCGGCCTTTCTCAACACGCGCGAAGTTGCCAAGCGGATGGTGACCCGGCAGCGCGGCACCATCCTGTTTACCGGGGCCACGGCCGCCTTGCGTGGCGCCGCCAATTTCTCGGCCTTCGCTGGCGCCAAGCACGCACTGCGTGCCCTGGCACAAAGCGCTTCCCGAGAACTGGCGCCGCAGAATATCCATGTGGGCCACATTGTGATCGACGGTGCGATTGACACCGACTTCATCCGCACTCAGTTCCCGGAACGTTACGCTCTCAAGGACCAGGACGGCATCCTCAACCCGACGCACATCGCCGACGCCTATTGGTACCTGCACACGCAACCGCGTGACGCCTGGACCTTTGAACTGGACCTGCGACCGTGGATCGAGAAGTGGTAAAGCACAGGGATTTTCCCGAGCCCCTTCACTTTGAAACTCAATGCCGGCGACACGGATATCGATGAGTTGGGGCACACCCGTCACTCGGTGTCAGTGAAGTCGCTGCGCTCTTGTGCCCGGGTGTCACGATCCTGTTGCGCCGCGCTCGCTGGTGGCAGGTTCAGGGCGCCCAGTCATAACCAATCATGAAGCGTGCCGCTTCCAGCGCGCAGCGGATCATCAGGATTGGGTCTTTATGGAAACGACTCCCGGACAGGTTCGAATGTGCTCGAACGAGTGCTTGACAAGCACCGTAGGGACGATTAAATCTGTATCAGGATGATGATCGTCATCCTCATTCGTCGACGCGAATCCATGACCCGTCATGTCGCCTGGCGCCTGCAATCGCAATCCCATTCCAAGGATTCATCCTCATGGCCAGCTCACTGACTCAATTCAAAATAACAAAGCTCAGCCCCAGCTACTGGCGTGCCACATTCAGCAATCCACCGATCAACTTGCTCAACCCGGAGACCATTCTGGAGTTGCAGGAGCTCGTTGGGCTGATCGAATCCGACAAGGACTTGCGAGTCGTCGTCTTCGACAGCGCACACCCGGACTTCTTCTTCGGCCGTTACGACCTCTCCCGGGCCGCTGACACCCCAGTCGAGCCAGGCCCAACCGGGCTGCCGACCTGGATCGACCTGACGACGCGGCTGTCCCAGGCGTCGGTCGTCAGCATCGCGATGATCAGGGGGCGCAATCGCGGTGGTGGCAGCGAATTCTCGCTCGCCTGTGACATGCGCTTCGCCAGTATCGAGAAGGCCATTTTGGGGCAGCCTGAAGTGCCCGCTGGCGTGTTACCGGGTGGCGGAGCGATCGAGCGTCTACCTGCACTCGTTGGACGTGCCCGGGCACTCGAGATCATCCTCGGGGGTGACGATTTCGACGCCGTTACGGCAGAGCGATATGGTTGGGTCAATCGTGCCTTACCTGATGCTGAACTGGACGACTTCGTCGATAAGCTTGCAAGGAGAATCGCGTCGTTCGACGGTCAGGCGCTCAGCGAAGCCAAACGCCTGGTCAATCGCAACAGCCTGCCTGCGCCGCAAGACTTGCTCGAGTCTCAAGACGTTTTTCTCAAAGCGACGACATGGCCCTCCACCCGAACTCGGGGCGTGAAAATTCGCGAACTCGCGATCGGGCTCGGCCTTGATTTCGAAATGCACATGGGCCACCACCTGGGGAACGTGAAACCATGAACGACATTCATTCAGGAAATGACATGACCGCCCGCACCGTCCAACAACTCTTTGATCTGCGTGGCAAGACAGCACTCGTCACGGGCGGGTCGCGTGGCCTGGGGCTGCAGATGGCGCATGCCCTTGGTGAGGCTGGCGCGACCATCATGCTGAACTCGCGCAAGGCTGAAGACCTTGAACAAGCCGCCGCCGAACTACGTGCCGCTGGCATCAACGCCCACTGGATCGCCGCAAATTGCGCAAATGAAGATGAGGTCCGCCATCTTGCAGACGAAACGCTCAAACAGCTGGGCGCCATTGACATCCTGGTGAACAATGCTGGCGTTGGTTTGACCGCGCCGGCCGAAGACCACCCAGTCGAAGGCTGGGACAAAGTGATGAATCTCAATGTACGCAGCTATTTCATTCTGTCGCAGCAGGTAGCCAAGCGCTGGATGATTCCGAATGGCGGCGGGCGCATCATCAACATAGCCTCGGTTGCAGGTCTTAACGGTAACGCGCCCGCGATCAAGACGCTGGCGTACAACACCTCGAAAACCGCGGTGCTTGGACTCACGCAAACACTGGCGGCCGAGTGGGGGAAATATCACATCAACGTCAACGCCATCTGCCCTGGATTTTTCATGACCAGGATGGCCGCCGGCCTCATCAAGTCGCTGGGCGAAGAGAAGATGGCTGCGCAAGCTCCATTGGGGCGCCTTGGAGACGCTGAAGACCTTAAAGGTTTGGCGCTGCTCTACGCGAGCGATGCTGGCAAGCACATCACGGGCCAATGGATGGCGGTCGATGGCGGGGTCACTGTAGTCACAGGCAGCTGAGAGAATATCTCGCTTGCGGGCCAGTCCGGGCTTTCGGCGTGGTGTAGCGCCTGCTGCACCACGCCGATGCAAACAGTGTCGCCTCAGTGGGTCGCGTCAGTAAGAGTGATGACCATCCAGTTTTGCAGCGATGATGAGTATAATCCTCTTTGTCAGTCGCAGAGATCGAGGGTGTTTTCGGATGGGTAATTCAAGGGCCGACAAAGCGCAGAGTCACGATCGCATTGTGCGGGTGGCCGCCGCCCGGTTTCGCGAATCGGGCGTCGATGGCATAGGTGTCGCCGATTTGATGAAGGACGCCGGCTTGACTCACGGAGGTTTTTACCGGCACTTCGACTCTCGCGAGGAGCTGGTGGCCGAAGCAATCGAGCACGCACTGCAGGATGGGGGCCAAGCTGTTGTCGCTATAGCCGACAGCAAGCTGGACAGGCAAACCTTGCTGGCTGCGCTGGTGGATGGCTACCTCAGTGCCGCGCACCGCGATGGTTTGGCTACAAGCTGTGCCGTCACGACTTTGGCGGGCGACGTGGTGCGCTGTAACGACCGGACGCGCTCTGCATACACACGGCAAGTTGATACCTACTTGGAAGTGCTCACAAAGCTGATTGCGAGCGACAAGCAGAAATTGCGTCGGGTAAAGGCCATTACCGCGTTGTCCGCCCTGGTCGGCGCTGTGTCGTTGGCCCGGGCAGTGAACGACGAACAACTATCCCGAGAAATTCTCAAGTCGGTAGCTGACGAGTTGAAGGTGCATCTGGGGTGATGTCATTGCCAGAGTGGTTGTAAAGAAGATCTATCTCGCTAGCACTGGCAATATGGCGGAGCTCTGAAGGTCAAATCGGGCCATGGGAGTAGCCGCGTGTAGATCGACTAAAGACCGGCATCAGCAGGAAACCAGATGATTGAATCCTGGTACTCGGGCGGATGCTTCGGGTTTTCGAGCACATTGTTGGATTGTTCTGTAGGCGGATACACCCATTCCGAAGGTCGACATCGACAAAGCCATTCGTAGCGTACGCCGCCAGTTCGTAGTGCTTTGAATCGCCCCTGGTTTCGTAGGCCGTATGCCACATGGCGTTAGTCAGAGGTCGGTAGGTTCAGCGCCTGCGACGGCAGAGCCCCACTTGTCTTGATGGTCTTGGTAACTATGTAGGTGAAGTAGCGTTCGATGCCCAGGCCTTCGAGCAGCAACTGGTCGATAAAGCGCTGGTACTGATCGATGTCCGGCGCGCGAATCATGGCGATGTAATCCACGCCGCCTCCGGTTGCGTAACAGAACTCCACTTCGGCAGCATCGCTCATGCGCTGTTCGAAGCGGCGCATGCCGTGTGCCGTGTGTTGGGACAGAGTGATTTCCACCAACAGTTGCTGGCTCTTGAACACCTGGTTCCAGTCGATCACCGCGCGGTAGCCCTTCACCAGGCCGGCGCTTTCCAATTTGCGCACGCGCTCCCATGTGGGCGTTACGGACAGATTGATCGCTTCGGCCAGGTTCGACTTGGTGATACGCCCATCCTCGGAAAGCACATGCAGGATTTTCAGGTCATAGCGATCAAGCTTGTGCATCGTCAAAGAACTCATTAGCGGACGGGGGAGAATCAGTGCATCAACTTAACTTGTGGCGAGAGAGCAAGCACCCTCGCCACAACGACAGCGTTAACCCAATACGTCTGCGGCCACCTGGTCAATCGCTCCTTTGGTGATTTCGACAATCAAGTCCGCCTCGGCCTCGGTGAGGATCAGTGGCGGGGCGAAGCCGAGAATGTCGCCATGGGGCATCGCCCGGGCGATCATGCCGCGCTCAAGGCAGGCCGCCGAGACTTTCGGGCCGACCTTCAAGGCCGCATCGAACGGAGTGCGCTGCTCACGGTCAGCCATGAACTCGACCGCCGCCAGCATGCCATCACCACGCACTTCACCCACCAATGGATGCCCTTCGAGGGTTTCGCGCAGCCGGCGATTGAGGTAGCCGCCGACCTTTTCGGCGTTGGCCGTGAGGTTTTCCCGCTCCAGGATATCGAGGTTGGCCAAGGCCGCCGCCGCGCAGATCGGATGCCCGGAATAAGTCCAGCCATGACCCATGGCACCTTGGGATTCGGAAGCTTTTTCGATTACATCCCAGACCTTTTCGCCGACGATCACTGCCGACAACGGCGCATAGGCGCTGGTCAGGCCCTTGGCCGTGGTGATCAGGTCCGGGCGCATGCCATAACGCTGGCTGCCCATCTTCGAGCCCAGGCGACCGAAGGCGCAGACCACTTCGTCGGCGATCAGCAACACGTCGTACTTGTTCAGCACCGCCTGAATCGCTGCCCAGTAACCGGCAGGAGGGACAACGATGCCGCCGGTGCCCATGACCGGTTCGCCAATGAATGCGGCGACGGTATCGGGGCCTTCGGCGAGGATCATTTTCTCCAGTTCGTCGGCGCAGTAACGCACGAACGCCGCTTCATCCATGCCGGGCGGCGCCTTGCGATACCAGTGTGGGCACACGGTGTGCTTTATACCTTCGGCCGGCAGATCGAAATGCTGATGGAAGCTCGGCAGACCGGTCAGGCTGCCGGTCATGATGCCCGAACCGTGATAACCACGGTCGCGGGAGATAATTTTTTTCTTCTGCGGGCGACCCAATACGTTGTTGTAGTAGCGCACCAGTTTGATCTGGGTTTCGTTGGCGTCGGAACCGGAGAGGCCGTAATAGACCTTCTTCATGCCTTCGGGTGCCCAGTCGATGATGCGGCTCGACAGCTCGATGATCGCCTCGGTCGAGTGCCCCATGTAGGTGTGGTAGTAGGCCAGTTCCTTGGCTTGCTTGTAGATCGCGTCAGCGACTTCGGTGCGGCCGTAGCCGATGTTCACGCAGTACAGGCCGGCGAAGGCGTCGATCAGTTCGCGGCCTTCGTGGTCGCGGATACGGATACCCGAGGCGCCCTTGATGATGCGCCCCTTGAGCGCACCGCTGGCGTGGTCATGAGCGTGGGTCGAAGGGTGCATGAAGTGCGCACGGTCTTGTTCGAACAGCGAGTCGAGTTCTTGATTCATGGCATGTCTCCTGAGAACTGGCCTTAGAACTGGCCTTGATGGTGCAGGCAAAAGTATTTGGTTTCGACAAAGGCTTCGAAGCCCTCGGTGCCGCCTTCACGGCCCAGCCCCGAGGCTTTCATGCCACCGAACGGGATCGGATGGCCGGTGAACTTGACGCCGTTGACTGCGACCATGGCGTGGTCAAGACGGCGGATCAGCGGGTAAATCAGGTCCAGGCGATTGGAACAAATGTAGGCGGCCAGACCATATTCAGTGTCGTTAGCCATCTCGATGGCCTGGTCGAGGGTGTCGAACGGCATCACCCCGGCAATCGGCGCGAAGTTTTCTTCACGATAAATGCGCATCTGCGGCGTAACGTCGGCCAGCACCGTTGGCTGGTAAAACAAGCCGCCAAGGGCATGCGCCTCACCGCCCACCAGCCGTTGGGCGCCCTGTTGCAAGGCATCGGCAACACGTTCGGCGGTGACATCGAAGGCGGCCTGGTGCATCAACGGACCGACATCAACCTGTTGCTCGCGGTCGCCTACCATGGCCGGACCGACCTTCAACTCACGCACGGCGGAGGCAAAGCGCTTGAGAAATTCCGGGTAAACCGAGCGCTCGACCATGATGCGGTTGGCCGCGCAGCAATCCTGGCCGGAGGTCTGGAACTTGGCTGCCACCGCGACTTTCACCGCCAACTCAAGGTCGGCGTCGGCGCAGACAATGAATGGCGCATTGCCGCCCAGTTCCAGCGAGACCTTCTTCACATCCTGGGCCGCTGCTTGCAGCACCAACTTACCGACGCGGGTCGAGCCGGTGAAACTCACCGAACGCACGCGGTGGTCTTGCACCAGGGTTTGCATGGTCATCTGCGGTTCACCCAGCACCACGTTGAACACACCAGCCGGGAAACCTGCCTCCTCGGCGAGTTGTGCCAGGGCGAATGCCGAGTACGGTGTTTCATGGGCAGGTTTGATCACCACGGTGCAACCGGCTGCCAGGGCAGCGGCGGCTTTGCGGGTGATCATGGCCGAGGGGAAATTCCATGGGGTCAGCAGCGCACTGACGCCAACCGGTTCCTTGACCGTGCCTAGATGCGCACCGGGGATGTGGCTGGGAATGTTCTGCCCGTAAAGACGCCGGGCCTCTTCGGCGAACCAGGGAATGAAACTGGCGGCATAGGCTATTTCGCCACGGGACTCGGCCAGGGACTTGCCTTGCTCCAGGCTTAGAATCCGCGCCAGGTCTTCCTGATGCTCAAGAATCAATGCCGCCCAGCGCCGCAAAATCTTCCCGCGGGCCTCCAGGCTTTGTTCACGCCAGTCGGCGAAAGCACGGTGCGCGGCATCGACGGCGGCGACAATCTGCGGTTGATCGAGCATCGGTACATGACCGATCAACGTCTGATCGGCGGGGTTATGCACGGCGACGCTGTGGCCGCTGTCACTGTGCACCCAATGGCCGTCCACATAGCACAGGGCCTTGAACAGCAACGGGTAATTGTTGGTCATGGTGTTACTCCCAATCGTCTGAGTACAACTAATGCTAGGGCAGGGCGGTGGGGGAAATTCGCGGTTTGGTTGGGGGGCAACAGTCGTTTTTTCTGATTGCAGGCTGTCAAACAGAGGTTTTTGTGTTGAGCGGGCGCTCCCCGCTCAACACAAGGTATTTGGCGCTACTGAGCGTTTTTGGCCGTGGCCACCCACCCATCCATCGTCGCCTTGTTTTCACTCATCCAGTCGTCAGCCAACTTGCGAATATTGCGTTCGCTCGAACCGTCCTGACTGATGGTTTTTTCCCAGTAGCTCCAGGTCGACTGGGGGAACGTCATCTGCTCCACCAGGGACTTGATGGCCGGGTTGGCGGCGATGAATTGCTTGTTACCAATGGCGTACCAGTTCCACGCGGCCATGGCCATGCGGCAAGGGTCGGCACCACCGGCACAACCCGCCACCCCGGGGGTCAACGCCGAAGTGGTACTCGGCACGTTGCCAGGCAATGCATCAAACGGTGTCGGCAGCCACACCACGTCCTTGCCCGGTACCATGGTGTTGGTCATCCACGACGGCGCCCAGGCATAGAAAAACACCGGCTCGCCGCGCTTGAGACGGGCGACGTTCTCGAACATCAACGCCTCATATTTGCCGCGTACCGGGTTGACGGTGGCCTTCAGACCAAACTTGTCGAGCTGATAGTCGACCACATCGCCACAGCCCCAACCCGGGTCGCAGCTGATCAGGTCAGCCTTGCCGTTCTTGCCGAAAAGCCCGGCGATCTTCGGGTCTTTCAGCTGTTCCAGGCTGGTGATGTGGTAAGCGTCGGCGGTTTTCTTGTCGATCATGTAGCCGTTGTAGCCGGCGCCGGTGATAGAGCCGGCGCCTACGACCTCGGTACGGTCCTTGACCTTGTCAAAGCTGGGTTGCAATTGCGGCAGGGTCACGTCCATCGAGAGGTCCAGGTCGCCCTGGGCCGCTGCCGGGAAAAACAGCGTGGTATTGACGGTGCTCAACTTGGTGGCGTAACCGAGGCGCTTGCTGGCTTCGATGGCGATCTTGGTGATGACGTAGTTACCACCGGTACTTTCCGACTGCACGAAGCGGACGGTCTTGCCGTTGCCCGGCAGGTCCTCGGCCTGCACCGCAGTGCAAGCCAGACCCAACACGGACAACGTTGCTGCAAATCCAAGCAAGGCGTTGAATGGACGCATCATGATTTTCCTCTTTGTTTTTCTCGTTATGGTTAAGGTGCGGCAGTGAATAACTGGCATTCATGACTTCTTTTTCTTATGCGTTGACCTGGCGCGAAGCGAGCAGTCGCTTGAACAGCGACTTGCGCTTGTGCGGCGTCGGTTGCGCCAGGTTCTGAGTGATCCGGTCGAGCATCATCGCCAGCAACACGATGGCGATACCGCCCACCGCCGCACGGCCCACGTCCATCCGTCCCAGGCCTTGCAACACCACCAGGCCAAGGCCTTCGGCACCGATCATCGCCACCACCACGGACATCACCATGGCGGTGAGCACCGTCTGGTTCAGCCCGCCGAGAATGGTCGGGATCGCCAAGGGCAACTGGATTTCCCAGAGCAATTGGCGACGGTCGGCGCCAAAGGCCTGGCCTGCTTCGACCAGTTCGGTTTCGACCATGCGGATGCCCAGGTAGGTAAAGCGGATCAGCGGCGGGCAGGCAGAAATCACCACCGCCACTTCGCCCGACACGGTGCCGACGCCAAACAGCATCACCACCGGCACCAGGTACACGAAGGTCGGCGTGGTCTGCATGATGTCGAGGATCGGTCGCATCACGGCCCAGACCCGTTCACTGCGGGCGCACCAAACCCCCACCGGAATGCCGATGACCATGCAGATCACAATCGCTGTGGTGATCAGCGAGAGGGTGGTCATTGCCTCGTCCCATACCCCCAGCGTGGCGATGATCACCAGGGCAATGGCACTGAACAGCGCCACCCCCAGGCTGGCGGCGCGGTAAGCGATAAGGAACATCAGCAGCACCATCACCGGGAACGGAATGGCGTGGATCACCGTGTCGCTCAACGTCAGCAAGTGCTCCACCGGCCAGCGAATGGCCTGGAACATCGGGCGAAAATGAATGCCCAGCCACTCGACACTCTGGCTGATCCATTGGTCCACGGGGAAAACAGCGAGGTCTTCTGAACTAAGCATGGTGTGCAACCTCCGAGACGAAAGGGCGAGTGGACGGGGGGCTGGAAGGGAGGCCGGCGATGCAATCGAGGATGTGGGCGCTGCTCAGGGTGCCGATAAACACACCGTCAGTATCGACCACCGCGACCGGCAAGCCGGGTTTGAGCAGCCGTGCCACTTCCACCAACTTGGCGCTGGCCGGCACGCTGACAAACTGCAGCGACAGGCGTTGCTGCGCATCCGCGCCACCGCCCACCGCCAGCAGTGCACGGGAATCCAGCACGCCAATCGCCTTGCCGGCAGCATTGAGTACAAACGCGCTGGCGCTTTCATTGCCGACGATGCGGATGTCGTCCTGGACCAGTAGGGTGCCGGCTTGCTCCATGATTGAGCGCGCATCGAAAAGCCGCGAGCGATCCACCTCGCGGGTGAATCCGGCCACGTAGTCGCTGCCGGGGTTGGCGACGATTTCCTGGGGCGTGCCTTCGCGCACCACTTGGCCGTCCGCCATGATCGCAATGCGCGTGCCGAGTTTCAGCGCCTCCTGGAAGTCGTGGGTAATGAATAAAATGGTTTTTTTCAGGGTGCGTTGCAGGCGCAGCAGTTCGTCCTGCATTTCCGTGCGGATCAACGGGTCGAGGGCGCTGAAGGCTTCGTCCATGATCAACACATCGGCGTCGGTGGTCAGGGCGCGGGCCAGGCCAACCCGCTGGCGCATGCCGCCAGACAGTTCATGGGGGTGATGATCGGCCCACTTGGCCAGGCCGACGATGGCCAGCACTTCCTCGGCACGCTTGCGCCGCTGGGCGGCAGGCACACCGCGCAGCTTGAGACCGAACTCGGTGTTTTCGATCACGGTCTTGTTTGGCAGAAGGGCGAAGTGCTGGAACACCATGGAGATGCGCGTTCGTCGCACCTCTCGCAACTCGCTTTCGCTCAAGGCCACCAGGTCTTTGCCATCGAGCAGGATCTTGCCGGCCGTGGGTTCGTTCAAGCGGTTGATGCAGCGGGCCAGGGTGGATTTCCCTGAGCCAGAGAGGCCCATGATCATGTAGATCGCACCGCTGGGAATAGACAGCGACACGTTGTTGAGGCCGACCACCGTCGCGGTCTCGGCCAGGATCCGGTCTTTGCTGGCGCCCGCGCTCAAGAGCTGCATGGCTTTGTCGGGGGTCGAGGAGAAGACCTTGTAGAGGTTCTCAATCTTCAGTCGTTCGCTCACCAATTGCCTCCAATTGTTGTTTTTCAATCTGTGGAAAATTTCATGAAGAGAAATTTTTTGGGCTTCTGGCAGTTAAATGTTCTCGCAAGGACTACGTGTGAAAAGGTGCAATCTTAAAAAAAATCTTATCGTTGTACGGGGCACTTACAGCATGAGCGGTGTGGCGAGTGCAAGGTTGAGACGTCAGCCGGTAGCAGAATCTGCCGTTCCCATGCTTTCCCGTGCTTTACGGGCGACGCGGAAGGCTTCGACACCCGCCGGCACCCCGCAGTACACCGCGATCTGTATCAGCGCGCAGCGCAGTTCCTCGTCATTGAGACCGTTGCGAATGGCCCCGCAGAAGTGCGTGGCAAACTCGTCCATGCGGCCCAGCGCCGCGAGCATGCCGAGATTCAGCAGGCTGCGTTGCTTGAGGTCCAGGCCGTCATCGGTCCAGACCATGCCCCAGCAGTATTCGTTGAGCACGTCCTGGAACGGCCGGGAGAAATCATCGGCCTTGCCCAGCGCCTGGTCGACGTAAGCATTCCCCAGGACTTGACGGCGAACCGTTTCTCCCTGGGCCTGCAATGACTTATCCATGCTGTACCTCCGCTTCATCAGTCAGAAAATCGCGCATCAGATTCGCCACCAGTTGCGGCGCTTCAATGAGAATGCAGTGGCGCAACCCCGGGAGGATTTTCAGTTGCGAGCCGTGGATGCGCTCGTGCATGAAGACCGCCATTCTCGGGTTGGAACCCGCATCGTCGGCACCGGTGGCAATCAGCGTCGGACAGCGAATCCGCTGGAGCTGGTCGCCGAAATCCGACTCCGCCAACACCCGATACGCCGCCGCATAACAACCGGGATCATTGTTGGCGTTCAGCTGCCGCAGACGGCTGACGGCTTCAGGGTGACGCGCCTGAAAGTCCTCGGTCAGCCAGCGCGACAGCGATGCTTCGTAATGCGCTACCGGTTCGCCGGCTTGCAAGGCCGCCAGACGTGTCTGGACCCGTTCGCGTTCCTGCGCAGTACGCCCGGCGACCGTCGACAACAACACCAGACGCTGAACCCGCGCCGGGTGGGTCAGCGCCAGGCGCTGGGCGATCAAACCACCCAGCGAGAAGCCCGCCAGGTCGAAGCGCTTGAAGCCAACGTGATCGGCCAGGGCCAGTGTTTCGCCCACCAGGTGATCGATCTCATAGCGCCCCGGGGTACGGGAGGAGTGGCCGTGGCCACGCAGGTCGAAGGTGAGGATGGTGAACTGGTCTTTCAATCCGTTCACCACATCACCCCATGCTTCAAGGCTTGAACCAACGCCATGAATGCACACCAGGGGTCGCGGCCCATGGCCATCGAGGCGATAGTTGAGCGTGACGTTGGCCACGCTCAATTGTTGTGCCTGGCTCATGGCGCTTACCCCGCGACCTTGGCGTGGCGTTTGGCACGTTCGCGTTCGGCGAACACCGGCATCACTTCATCGATGAACAGGCGCAGGGTCTGCTTCTGCAATTCGAACGGCAGGTTGAAGGTGAGCCCCAGGCAATACTGATCGACGCCAGCGGCTTCGTAGTCGAGCAGCTTTTCGATGATTTCCTCCGGAGTGCCGAACATCAGGTTGCGCCGAATGTTTTCCGGGTTGTAGTTCTCCTTGCCCCGCACGGCTTCAAAGGGCACCGGCTCCGGGAAGCCGTTGTGCACGGTGCCGACGTTCTGCATGAGGTTTTCGAAGGCGCGGCCAAAGTCCATGCTGTGCTTGACCGGCAGTTCCCAGTCCTGCGGTTTGGCGTAGACGCAGGTGCGGCGCTGCATCATGAACCGCGGACGCGGTACATGGGGGTTGTCGGCCACGGCTTTGTTGAACTTCTCGCCCAGCACGGCGATTTCTGCCGCCGGGGCCGAGAGCGGGGTGGAGAGAATGTTGGCGCCGATGCTCACGGCCCAATCGAAGGTGCCTGGATCCCGTGCGGCCACCCAGATACGTGGGTGATCCTTTTGCAACGGCTTGGGCACGGCGGCCGTCAGCGGAAACTTCCAATAGTGACCGTCATGGGCGTAATCGCCGGCCCAGAGTTTTTGCACCGCTGGCACCAGTTCCTTCATATAGCCCACGCCTTCCTGCTGTTGCAGGCCGGGGGTCATGCGGTCGAACTCGTATTGATAAGAGCCGCGGGCGATACCGAACTCCAAGCGGCCCTTGGTCAGGTGATCACACAGCGCAGCTTCACCGGCCAGGCGGATCGGGTGCCAGTAGGCGGCGGCGAGGGTCGCGGTGCCCAGGCGAATGCGCTCGGTGTGCTGGGCCAGCCACACCAGGGTCTGGAACGGGTTGGGGGCGATGGTGCATTCGAGGGTGTGGTGCTCCGAGGTCCACAGGGTTTCGAAGCCGCCCTCATCGGCGATCTTGGCCAGTTCCAGCAGGTTGGCCATGACGGTCTGCATTGGCATGTCGGGCGAAAAGCGTTCCATGCTCAGGGATACGGCAAATTTCATAAGGTGCTCCTTGAATAATCAGCGCAGGCGAATGACGAAGGGGTCTTGCATCTCGCCGGAGTAGTCGATGACCACGTTCTTGGCCCGGGAAAACTCGCGCATCACGTCAAAGCCGCCGCGCCGGCCGTAACCGCTCTGCTTGAAGCCGCCATTGGCGGACATGTAGGCCGAACTGCGGTAGGTGTTGATCCACACCGTGCCGGCGTCGATGCGGTTGGCGAAACGCATGGCGCGATCTATGTTCTGGGTCCAGATGCCGGAAGCCAGGCCGTAATGGGTGTCGTTGGCCAGGCCGATCATTTGTTCTTCCGAGGTGAACGGCATGACACCGACCACCGGCCCGAACAACTCGTCGCGCATGAACGGCATGTCGTTGCTGGCGTTAGCCATCACCGTCGGTTCGAAGTACCAGCCCTCGGACAGGTTCGAGGCGTTGGGACGTTTGCCGCCGATGGCCACTTGCGCGCCCTGTTTTGCGCCGCTGGCGATGTAACCCTCGAGCTTTTGCAACTGGGCTTGCAACGCCAGCGGACCGATATCGGTGTGCGCTTCCATGGGGTGGCCGACGGTGATGCATTGGGTACGCGCCACCAGTGCTTCCACGAACTTGTCGTAGATCGGCGCCTCGACGAAGCAGCGCGAGCCGGCGACGCAACTTTGCCCGGCCGCGGCGAAGATGCCGGAGACCACGCCGTTGACCGCCTTGTCGATATCGACGTCGGCAAACACCACGTGGGGTGACTTGCCGCCCAGCTCCATCTGGCACGGCACCAGGTTGTTGGCCGCATTGCCGGCGATGCGTCGGCCGGTGTCGGTGCTGCCGGTGAACACGTATTTCGCGATGTCCGGGTGGCGAGTCAGCGCATCGCCAGTGACGGCGCCGTTACCGGTGACGACATTGACTACGCCGGCAGGGAAGCCCGCTTCAATCACCAGTTCGGCCAAGGCCAGGGTGGAGGCGCTGGCATGTTCCGACGGCTTGATCACCACGGTGTTACCAATCGCCAGGCACGGCGCCAAGGTGCCGGTGAGCAGCATCAGCGGTGAGTTCCACGGGGTGATCATGCCGATGACCCCCAGCGGTTCGCGGGTGCTGTAATTGAGCTGATTGAGCTTGTTGACCGGGATGGTTTCGCCTTGCAGTTTGTCGGCCATGCCGGCGAAGTAGATATAAGCGTCGGGCAGGGCGCTCATCTGGGCACGCATTTCCCGCAGCAGCTTGCCGTTGTCGCGGGTTTCCAGCAGGGCCAGTTCTTCGGCGTTTTCGGCCACCAGTTGCGCCAGGCGATACAACAACTTGCCCCGAGCGGTGGGCGTCATGTTGCGCCATTGCGGGTCGTGGAAAGTTTTTTGCGCCGATGCGACAGCGCGAGCCACATCGCTGGCATCGGCCTGGGCGAATTGGTACCAGGCCTGGCCGGTGGAGGGGTCGAAACTGTCGACCCAGGTTTCGCTGGCAGGCGCGACGAACCGGCCATCGATAAACAGGTTAAGGCGGTTGCCCTCAAGGGTGCTGACCGTGGTTTTCATGGAAGAGTCCTGTGGATGCGTGTCAAAGGAATTCGGCAGTCAGTGCGCTGTTCTCGATCATCGCCACCCGCCCGCTGGCGGCGGAGCCGGTGTAGATGCCGAACTGCTGGTTCTGGCGCTCGCGGGCATAGCGGCGCACCACCGAGCGCAGTTCGTTGACCGGCATCAACTCGATGGGCAAATCGTCGAGGGGGAAGAAGCGCAAGGTGTCGGGCAGCTCGACATCAAGGCTGTCTAGTTGGGCGCGGTAAATCAGGTAACCCGGGTCGGTGTCGTCGACATCGAACGCCGAATACAGAAAGGTCGATTCCAGTTCCACCGGCAGCGAGCTCTGGCCGGCATCAATGAAGCCTTTGCGCTTGCCGGCTACGGGCAGGGTCCAGCCGCCTTGGCCATCGGCGCGAAACAGGATCGCGTCGCCGGCTTCGATCAGGTAGCCAATGATCATCTTGTGCGAGTCCAGCCAACTGGCGGGTAGCGGGTCCTGGATGTTCCCGTAGCGGCCTCGGCAAAAACACAGCGGCAACTTGGGGCTGGTGCCGAAGGCGCGGACCTGGCCGATCAGCACCAGGTGGTCACCGGCTTCAATGCGCTGGTGCACGCTGCAATCGAACCACGTCAGGCTGTCGGTGAGGATCGGCGCGCCGGTGTGGACCGTGTCGTGGTTGACGGTCTGGAATTTGTCTGGCGACTTGGAGGCAAAGGTGCCCGAGACGTCCACTTGCCCTTCATGCAGCAGGTTCACGGCAAACTGTTCGCTGGCGGCGAACGCGGCGTAGCTGGCCGCCGATTTGCCGACACACACCAGCAGCAGCGGTGGGTCGAGGGAAACCGAGGTGAATGAGTTGGCCGTCATGCCCCGTGGATTGCCTTCGGCGTCATGGGTGGTGATGACGGTGACGCCGGTCACGAAGGTGCCGAAGGCCTGGCGCAAGGCGCCGGGATCGACGGCTGCGACGTTGGCATTGATCACGGTGCTGGGCATCGGAGTACTCCTGTTTCTTTTTGTTTGGAACAAGCCTACGGGGAAGCAAAACCGTGGGCTTGCGTCGATCAAGAGGAAGTTCTATGGAAATTTTGCTGCGTTAAGAAGGAAGGATCAGTCCTTGAGTTGTTCCGCTTCCATCTCCGCCATGTCTTGATAGCGGTCGGCAATCCTTGGGTGCGCGCGGGAGCCGTCGGAGGCGCCGATGGCGATCAGCACTTCGTCCGGCCCCGGTGCATCGGCGATCTGGAAGTTGGCGGTCAGGAAGTGCGAGCGCTTACCGGTTTCGCTTTTGTGCACCATCGGCAACGAGAGCAGGGCGCCCGGAGCGTTGCGGGTGTTGGTGAAACTCAGGTAGGCGGTGCCTTGTACGGCGTCGCGGAACAGGTTGCCGAAGCGCAGGGTGTGGATCAGCCCCGAGGCGTGTTCGATCTCACCGTTGACCCCGACGGCGGCGGCCTTGCCAAAGGCTTCGACCTTGTCGCCCGGCATCAGGGCCGTCAGGCGGCGGGTCATTTCATAGCCCAGGCCCGGCGCCAGGCGCAGGATCTCCGGGCGCAGGTTTTCGACGAAGCCCTGGCCAGCCCAAGGGTTCTTCAACACGGCGGCCACCACGATCAGGGTGATCGGCTTGCCGGCGTCTTTGCCGCCTTCGATATAGGTTTCTTCGATAACGGTGCAGTATTTCCTGACGCCCAGATTTTCCAGATTCATGATGACTCGTCGCCCTTGTGGCTGTTGGTTGTGGCCTTAGGCTAGGAGCAAAGGGAAAGAGCGTCTTCCTTGGTTTCGCAGTGAAATTTCGTTGGACATTGCTCTGAAACGGCGCAAGTATCCGGCGGGCCTGGCAGGCAAGTTGGCTGCCTTGACCTTTATGTTCAGGTGAGCGCCTTGAATCGAGAAATGCAGATACTGTCGTTGCGCGATGTGGCGAGTCAGATCAACTCCGGCGGTGATCTGCAATCGATGCTGCACCAGTTGGTCTACGCCAGTTGCCGGCATACCCACTGGACCATGAGTTCGATCATGGCCATCGATATGGAAGCAGGTTTTGGCCACGTCATCGCCCGCCATGACCCGACCCTGGTGCAGCGGCCGCTGGTGGACTGCTGGGAGCTGTCATCCAGCCCGGTAATGACCGCCTTGCAGCGCAATGAACCGGTGTTCATCCGAGACGTGCGCGAATGCGAGTACCCCGGTTATCGCCACGAATCCCTGGAGCGGGATTACCGCACGGTGATGGTGATGCCGATGAACTGCACCGACTTCGATGGCCGGCCCATGGTGCTCAGCGTGATTTCCCGCACGCTCATGGACGTATCGGAGGAAGACCGGGTATTCCTCGGCATGATCATCCACCTGGGTGCCATCGCCGTGGAACGCCAGCGTCAACTGGAAGCCGAGCGTCGCGCGGCCGAGCGCATGCAACAAGCATTGCATGTGCACACCACCTTGTTGGAACACGTGCTGGGCGGTGGTTCGGTGACCTCATTGGCGTTGATGGTCGGCAACCAATTGCCCAACCCGGTGATTGCCGTGGACTTCACTGCCAACCAGGTGGTCGCCGGTCGTTCGCCGGACACTGCATTGTTCGATGATGCCGCCTGGCAGTCGGCGGTCGCCGGTGTGCTGGGTGTGCAGATCTCCAAAGCGACTCATGAAAGCCTGCGCAGTGCCTTGCGTAGCACGGTCAACTTGTTTCTCGACGACGGCCAGCGCCAGTTCACGTTGCGGGCGCAGATCGAGCCGTTGATGGTCGATCAAGAATTGGTGGGGGCGCTGGTGTTGTTCCCGGTAGCTGCGCCGCTCAACGAACTGGACCTGTTGATGCTGGAAAGCGCCAAGTTCGCCTTGAGCGTGCAGATGATGCGTAGTTTTATCCGCTTTCGCTTCGAAACCCGGACCCAGACCGAGCTTCTGTTCGAAGTGCTCGAAGGCCGCTGGCGCGACGCCGATGACATCCAGCAGCGGGCCCAGCGTCTGGGTTTCGGCTTCAACACCGCGCAACAGATGATCATTGTCGATTATGGCGACAAGGCGCGGGAGGCGAAGAATCTGCACCATAACGTCGACCGTATTCTGCAGAGAGCAGGCATCCAATCGACGGTAATCATTGTCGACAACGGTCTGGTGTGCCTCGTACCGTTAGAAGCAGAGAAAGGCCGTGAGCGGTTGGCCAAGCTCAAGCGCCAGATTGTCGATGACCTGGCGCACTACCTGGGGAGCGAACCGATTCTACTGACCAGTGGCGTTTGCAGGGTACTCAGCGATTACCCGGCCGCTTGGGAACGATGCCGGCGGCTGATCGAAATCGCCCGTTCGTTTGGCCGCCGCGGGCCGATTTCCG
This sequence comes from Pseudomonas sp. GL_091, assembly GCF_057837725.1. NCBI lineage: Bacteria > Pseudomonadati > Pseudomonadota > Gammaproteobacteria > Pseudomonadales > Pseudomonadaceae > Pseudomonas > Pseudomonas sp. GL_091. Next base: position 3,551,865 of record NZ_CM174451.1, read on the forward strand.
ATCAGGACTTCGGGCCGATCCCAATCTTTGTGGCGGCGGTGGGTGGGGAGGATGTTCGCACTTTCGTCAACGAAAGCGTGGGCGCGATGTTGGCCCATGACCGCAAGCATCAAACGCCTTATCTGGAAACACTGACTGTGTATCTGCGCGAAAGCTGCCGTAGCCAGGCCTGTGCGGATGCGATGGGGGTGCATGTGACAACGCTCAGATATCGCCTCGCACGGATTCAGGAACTATTCGGCATTGATGTCGAGACACCGGAGCGGCGGTTTGCAACGGAGTTGGCAATTCACCTACAACAGGTAATTGATAACTAGGATGACATTTTTAAGTTAAATAAACCTATCAGTGAGGGCAGGGGAGAGAGCTTTAGAAATTGGCGATACCTCACGAGATAGCGCTCGACGTACTCGTCTCTCACAGTGATCTTGGCTGCTTTGTTGCCTTTACCAACGACGTGGAACCACCAATTTTTAGCTCGTGGAATAGCTCAAAGGTGTCGAACAGCGGCTGAGGTAACAGGTGAGCGTTTTATGAGTTAAGGATTGTGGGGCTTAAAGTTAAATCAACTAAATGGTTGTTTAGTTGAGTTATAACTGTTTCTTATTTAAGGAGGAGGGTAGCTCATTCTTGAACGCTATCTTCCAAAAATGATAGATATCGCTCAAGGTGAGAAACTCGGTAACTACTTCTAAGTGAAGAACATCAATGGATCACTTCCCAGGCTGGACGCTTGAAAGCGCTCACAGCTACCTGAAAGCAGCCGAGCTGCCGGATGCGCAACATCTACCTCACGTGGCACAAGTCAATGCAGCGATCGGTATGAAGATCCTGCTAAAGAGCTTTCTTTCTATTCCTGACCTGAACCAGGGAGCGACTGGTGAAACCTAGGTCCTTGATAAGGATGCCATCAAGGCGGCTCACAAACGCCTTCAGGACTCGGGGAAAACCGACCGTAACCAAAGTCTTGATGGGCATGATTTGTTGACGCTGTTTCATGCCGTTCCTGAACAGATCCGGCGAAGCCTGGCACTGGACAGCCAAGCAGATTGCTTTGAAAGATATCGAAGCGTGTTCACCAACAGCCGGTATCCATACGAGTCCAACAGCGCAAAATATTCTGACCCGATTCTGATGAGGATGCTGCGGTGGACCTTGGCCAACGTGATTGGTTATCACAAAGAGCGCGGTTCGCAGGATGCATTCATTGTGAGTTACATCGCCAGACAGCAAACTGGATCAGGTGATGCGTAAGAGGCCGTGCCTGCCTTCAAAATCTGACCACCAGAGCGTCCCAGATCCGTATGTGGCGGTACGCATAATGTATATTATGTTAAATGATATGTTGAAGCAGATCCCCGCTTCATGCCTGCCTTAGTCGCCCGAACTAAAAGTCCAAAAAAACTTGCGACTCCGCAAAATTGAAACTATTTGCCCCACGCCGCCCTTGAAATCCGTTCCTTTCGAGTAAATTTGAAATTCTCGTGTAAATAATTCCGCAAATATGAAACTCTCGGGAGCTGCAATGAACTTCCCTCTGTCCAGCAATACCTCAAGAGTTTTGTACACCGAACTGATTCTCGAAATTTTCAGCATGTAAAACTCAAAACTGGTATCGCCGTTGCCGCTTTTGTATTTCCCTTCCGCGATTTCATGACGCGGTCAGCTTGCGTTGACCATAACTGTCCTGTCAGTGCGCAAAAATCAGTGTACGTCTGGACCTGGTGTTGACTGCCTACTTCAAATGACGGATCGTGTCTTTTTGCTCAATGGATCCGACTATGGCAGCGCATCGGGATACCGCCTTTCGGGAGCAACAGATGCTCAAGCTCGCAAAGAAAGCCATCCTCGACAGTGGTGACTTTCTTCCTCAGGACCAAATTGCTCAGCGACTCGGCCTACCCCCTACGACACTAAAGGCGGCGCTGGATGAGTGGGAAATTGAAGGACATATTTTTTCAATTCAGGACTCAGGCTGCTCATTGTTTCCAACGTATGTCTTTCAGGACCGCACTGAGCATGGGCCTATGCCTGAACTGAAGGCGATACTCGATGTGCTGAGAACGAAAAAAGATGGGTGGGGAATCGCATTTTGGTTCGCCTCCAGTAATGGATACATCGGAGGCTGTCGACCGCAGGATGTGCTTTTTTCCGATGCCGGTAAGCTACTGCTCGCAGCTACGGACGAGGTGTCAGGCATTACCCATGGATAGATCAAGCGCCATTCCAGTACCGCATTGGTCCATCTATGTCTCGCGCCCCTCAGCCGCTGTTCGACACCATCGAGTGCTTCCACGAGCTCAATTTTCTTCAGCTCAGTAAGGACCGTCTCACTTTCCAGCAATACAGATTTTACGTATTTCTTTCATTACTGCCTCTCGTGAGCGCTGGGTACGGGGGCTTGATTGCTGCGCTCGTCGTATGATCACCGGCAGCCATGAAGTGCTTAAACAAGCGCTACTGGCCAATTCGCCTAGGTTCATATGGAGCCCAATAAGGTATAGAAGCGAGCAGTAACGGTACCCTCCTCCACGGATTGAATCTGCAAAAACGTCTTCTTTGGGGCGAAGACGGCCCGTCCGTACACCGAACTGAAGTCTCTTCACGAAATAGAATCCCCTTCAAGTTTCCAGCTGAAAAACGATCCTTGGACTTCGAGTGTAAAAGAAAGGCGGCAGTTGGCTGAATTCAACAGAGCGGTGGATCACAGTGTTCCAAAACAGGCGGTCGTTTTGGTCATTTGGCCAAGAACGATATGGTCTGGTAATGGATAAAAAACACATCAAAAAACGGCCAGCAGTTGCTGGCGATAACTTTTCGAGAAGCTTATTTGATAAGTCGATATGGGGGCCAAATCGACCTGCGATAAAAACTTCTGCGCTGTAGCGGTAGGCGTTGAGCTTCCTGGTTCTCCAGGGAGAGTCTGCACGGATCTATCCAACTCACCGTCTATTGAGCAAGGTTCAAATTCAGATGCACTTACAGCGCAGACAACAGCCAAATCATCCGGCAAATCATCGGCGATGCGCTGGGAGAATCGCTTCAGTGTCGGCTCTGCCAAGACGAACAGCCAAGCCTGATCGTCAATCTCGCCCATACGGCGAAGGACTCTTCCCAAGACTTGGCGGTAATGCAGTTCAGTACGAATTCGACTGAGGTAGCAGCAAACCTGGAGCCGAGGGATATCAGTTCCCTCGCTGATCATTCCCACAGCAACAATCCAACGGCAGTCACTATTTTTGAACCCGTTGATTACCAGCTGCGCATCTGGGGTTCTGGTGGTCACGACTTGGAAGCTTTCGCCCTTGCCCTTCAGCGCCAAAGCAACTTGGTGGGCATGTTCGATATTCGTAGCAACAACCAAGCCCGCGGCATTCGGTTTGAGCATTCGCACTTCATCGAGTTTCTTGCTTCCCAGATCGAGCAACTGGTTGAGCGCGTCCTCATGACAAACCAGGTCTTCGTATGAGACCGGAGATTCACGCAGCAGCTTAGCGATGCTGGGAAAAAGTTTGACGGTGCTATCGTTCGCGAAATCCTCTTTGAGCCTCAGCATCTGGTTATCTACCAGAACGATGCGAGGCGACCGGCAAACCCCGTCGGAAATGGCTTCTTTGAGGCCGTAGCGATAGTCGCAAATCAATCGGCCTTCCGGGTTGGAGTAACGAGCCAGCGCAATGCCTCTGTCATCGGAACGCCATGGTGTGCCCGATAGTGCCAAGGTAAAGGCCGCACGATCCTGCATTTTCAAAAGAATTTGTTGCCCCCAAGCGTTGCTCAAAAGCGGATCGTATCCGGAGCAGTGATGGATCTCGTCGAATACTGCAAACACGCGGTAGTCGTCGAAAAGCCGCCAGAAGGCTTCATCCTGGTGTTCCATTGCTTGATAGGTACTCGCGGCTCCTACGGCACCGATAAGTCCATCCAGGCGCCTCCCCAATACTGCAGAGAATGTCGAGCGAAAGCCGTCGACGACTTGGCATGACGGAGCAAAACAGAGCACGAGATCAATCTTGCCCTGCTCCAACAGTTGTCGAGCCAGCTCCGCGGCCATTCGTGTCTTTCCTGCCCCTGGAGTGGCTTGACAGAAGAAGTGCGGCGTTCTGGTGTAGTGTTCCAGTGCAACGTCAATGCATTGGCTCTGCCATTTTCTCGGCGATGCTTTCATCGTGCGGACATGACTGTCTTGAGCGTCTTTTCGACAGCTCGGAGGTGTCCTAGAAGACGGGAGCTTCGGTCTCTAGCTTCGAAATACTCACCTTCGACTTGGTCTTTCAGGTGCGGCATTTCGTCGAGCAGTTGCTTATAACGCTCCGCTTCCCCCATGGAGGAAAGGAAGTCGAGCCGAATCTCTTTGAGGATGGATTCCAGATGCTCGATAACATCTGTCCCAGGCTGCTCTGAGTCGATGCTTTGAGGGGGTTGTTGTAGCGGTTTATTCACCGACTTAACACTGTTCTCATACCCATTATCGATGAGCTCCACTTGCAGGTTCGCTGGAATACTCTGCCAGTGATAGATCTGACCTCGCTTTTGTCGTTTTTCATCCTGTATGACCCATCCGGCACGCAGCATGCGTCGGATCTGCTCATAGACATATCTGCGCAGGTCGCTGCTGTTGAAAGTCCTACTCGCCAGGTGAGCTGCGTACGCATTGCGTAAATCCTGGGTCGTAAACTGGCGTAGGTGCCCCTGCTGAAACAGGTCGTAAAGCCGCCTGTCGACGATGAATGAATCGGATTTCATGCAGGCACCTGGTAGGGAAATTCGCGGAGCGATCAAAATGCGGATTATAATCCGTGGTTGATTCATCCGCAAACGCAGGATAGTGCCGCCTCAGTGGGAACCGAGGCGGTTATGCATCAGCTTGCAAAGGCATTGGGCGAAAGAATACGGACACAAAGGAAAGCCAAAGGATTTTCCCAAGATGCTTTGGCCCACTCGTGCAGTGTCGATCGTAGCTATATGGGGCGTATTGAGCGTGGTGAAGTGAACATCACCGTAGAAAAACTATATCGCATTGCCACCGTGCTGGAATGCGAGCCTCAGTTCCTCTTGCCCGAAACGTTTTCTCTCCACGAGTTAGCTTCTGATCTGGCGGCAAGCGACTGAGCCAAGATTAGCCACCAAGCAAGCATTGAGTGGAATTTATCTATCCATCTCACTTTTCGCTCCGGACCGATTGCCTTCGCAATAGGCTCTTCCCTGCCGTTCGAATTCGGATTGATCATGCGGCAGTGGCCCAAACAACCGTTCTGTCGCCGTATCCGTTCATTATTTCTCAGACGCCTCTCTATTCAGTATTTGTTTCCTAACAAGCCCTAAGTCATCAGTGCCGCGGGGCGTTGACTCCGCATGGAAAACTCATTACTCGAGCGCTGCGTCACAATCGCCCCCCGCGATCTTCTTGTTGCACGGATTGTTGACACGGTAAATTTTGAGCAATAAGGTGGGTTTACTCGCTCTGGGATTCGCGGGCATAAAGCCTCCCCCTGGAGACACAAGATAGGCTCACTCTAGTAGTGGGCCTTTTTATTTCCGTACCGCAGAGAGTGGCCTGTCGACGCTCTAGGACAGATGACGATTTTATGGGCGCAGCATGATCCAGGTTGTGGAGTGACTATGCCCTAGAGACACCAGATTAGGATAAGTGCCTATGTAATATCCGATAACTGTCATACCCGGATACTGCATAAAAGGTTTGTGATGCGCATGCTAGGGCCATTCGAGTGACCCATTGGCCTCACCTATGCCACATCTATCCCTGCCGCTGTAAGGTGTTTACCCAATTATCTAACTAACGTGTTATTGTTTCAGCCTTCATAACGCCGTTCGCGCCGCTTATTCTTACGCGCAAGGCCATCCGTGTGTTCGAGTACCTGCAAACGCCATCGCGGATCGCTAGGTACGAATGTCTGGCATTGAGAACCTGGGCGATTCAGTGCACAGCATCTTCTCCAACAGACTCTCTAGGCGAAGAAGTTCCTCCGACGTGAGGCTTGCGGTGAATTCATTCATTGCAGCCACCTCCATCGTTGGCAGCACCGAACCTATGGCTTCCCCATCGGCTGTCAGCGCCAGGCGAACCTGGCGTTGGTCCTTATCGTCCGGCATACGAACGATCAAGCCCTTGCGCTCAAGGCGATCGAGCATGCGAGTCATCGCCGCGCTGTGGATGGAAAGGTGTCGGCACAACGCGACGGCAGTGTTTTCCCCGCGACGAATGATCCTCAGCACTTTGAGTTGGGCAGAGGTGATACCCAACGGCATCAGATGTCGATCCAGCAGGCGATCCTTCAATGCGGCCGCCCGCCCAAGCAACATTCCGAACTGCACTCGCTCAAAACCGGCGACGGAAGAATCGTCCATATAATCCCCTTCAATGCGTAGACGGATCGTCGTGCACGTCCCCGCCCGGTTGTTCAACCAGACACTTTGATGTTCAGCTTAGGGCACGAGAATCTTCTGAATGGCAGGACCGACAATCCTGACCAGTTCTTCCGAGTCGGCGGCAACCAGGATGGGCACCCCGATGATCCTCCGACCCACAACCATGCCCACGAGTAACGAAGCGGCCAGACCGGAGCGGAGCATGGCTTCAGGGTCGGGGTGGTCACTGGTGCCCGTCAGCAATCGGGACTGGATGAAGCCGCGTAACTGCTCGCGAGCCTGGTCATTGACGAACGCCCCGCGCAGCGTGGCCATCAGCGGTTCGGACTCTTCGGCTATGCCTTCCCACCCGGCGAGAAAGGCGCGCACCACTCGCTCGCCCAAGTGCTCGTCCGGCCCCTCATAGAGCGCATCGAAGCGCTGCAGCGCGGACGCCGGAATAGCCATCACTGCTGCAAAGAGCTCGTCCTTGGAACGGAAGAACTGCATCACCTGGGCGACATCGACGCCAGCATCGGCCGCCACCAGGCGAATGGTGGTGCCGGCAAAACCGTCGCTGGCGAAGCGCGCCCGTGCCGCGTCAAGCACCACCTGCCGCGTGCTGTTGGGTCCTGGCCGCCGTCCACGGCGCGGCGCGGGAGTGGATTCTTTAGTCATAGGCTCACCCTGATTTCCTGCGAATTCAATATATCAACACGTGTTGAATTAATTTCCATACCGCCGTACCTTACTGCAATCGGTCCCGAAACAAAAAACAAATATAAGGAGTTCGCATGAGTGACTGCCAAAAGATGTTCGTACCGTCTCACCCGCTGCCGGCGGGCAGAACCGGCCTTCTCACTGCGTTTGAACCAGGTACCCGCACGCTGAAGGCAGGTTTTCAGATCGCACCGCCATTCCGCCCGTTGCCGGTTGATATCGTGTTCGAGAAAGACGTGGCCGTGACCCTGCGCGACGGCGTGACCATTTATGTCGATGTCTTCCGTCCCGCCGGCGCCGAGAAGGTCCCCGTGATCGTGGCGTGGAGCCCCTATGGCAAAGGCCAGGGCACCTCCATGAGCGTGATGGGTGTCTTTGGCCTGGTCGGGCTGAGCAACTCCGTCGTTTCGGGACTGGCAAAATTCGAAGCGCCGGACCCGGCTTACTGGTGCGCCCACGGCTATGCCATTTGCAACCCCGACATTCGCGGCTGCGTGGATTCCGAAGGCGACAGCGTGCTCTGGGACCGCCAGGATGGCCGCGACAGCCACGACCTGATCGAATGGCTGGCAGAGCAGTCCTGGTGCACCGGCAAGGTCGGCATGAGCGGCACCTCCTACCTCGCCGTTTCACAATGGTTCGCCGCAGCCGAACAGCCCAAACACCTCGCGGCGATCAACCCCTGGGAAGGCGTCAGTGATGTCTACCGCGATCTGGTGATGCGCGGCGGCATGCCGGACACCGCTTTCGCCCGCCTGCTCCAGGAAGGCAGTTTTTTCGGCAAGAACCGCAAAGAAGACATCCTGTCCGAAGCCGAACGCTACCCGCTGATCAACGAGCTATGGGCCAACAAAATCCCCGAGTTCGAGCGCATCAACGTGCCGGCCTTTGTCGTGGCCAGTTACTCCAACACCCTGCACACCGCAGGCACCTTCCGCGCCTGGCGGCGCCTGGCCTCCGCGGACAAATGGCTGCGCATCCACAACAGCCAGGAATGGCCTGACTACTACGACGAAGCCAACGTGGAAGACCTGCGCCGCTTCTTCGATCGCTACCTCAAAGACATCGACAATGATTGGGAGGCCACTCCCCACGTGCGCTACTCGGTCCATGATTTCCAGGGCGGTGACCAGGTCAACGTACCCGCCGACGCTTTCCCGCCGAAGGAAGCGGTTTCGACCAAACTGTACCTCGACGGCGCTGCGCGCATTCTCAACCCCGCAGCGCCAGCCAGCGAAGTGCCTGCGATGTACGACGTCGGCGTCAATCCCGATGTGGTTTCCTTCATCACGCGCTTCGACAAGGAAACGGTGATGGTGGGCTATCCCAAGGCAAATCTGTGGGTCGAGGCACGCGGCGCCGATGACATGGACCTGTTCGTGCTCATCCAGAAACTCGACAGGTTCGGCTCCCCGCTCCAGCAGTTCACTGCGCATAACCAGAGCGCGAGGATTCATGACCTCACCGATCACGGCGCCACCGTCCTTTGCTACAAAGGCTCGGATGGGCGCTTGCGGGTGTCGACGCGCCACTTGGACGACAACCTGTCCACCGATGACGTCCCCGCCCACAGCTTCGACCGCATCGAGAAGCTTGCGCCGGGCGAAGTCGTGAACATCGAAATCGACCTGCTCCCGATCGGCATGGCGTTCCACCCGGGTGAACAACTGCGCTTCATCATCAGTTCGCGCAACCTCTCGGGCACGTTGATGCCAGGCATTGCCGAATACGTTGGCGCCAACAGCGGGCAGCACGTGATCCATACCGGTGGCAAATACGCCTCTTATCTGCAATTGCCGATCCTGGCGGATTGACGGCGGCTGGCACCCTGCCCTTTGCGCATAGCGCCACGACCAGTCGGTCGGGCGCTTTGCGGCTAAGGGCACTTATTTGAAAGACCGCCTCGGCACCGTGCGGAACGACCGACGCGCCGAGCCCTTCTTTAGGAAACATCCATGAATACGTCTCCTGTACCCGCTCTGAGCCCTGTTTTGACAGGTGTTTTTGCCGGCCCGATCGCCGGTCTGAAATACCAGACACCGACGCTGTCCGGTGTAACCAACGACGAGGGCGAATTCCAGTACCGCGCCAACGAAGCCATCACCTTCCTGGTGGGCGGGATTGTACTGGGCGCCATCGAAGCCGCGCCTCGCCTGAACCTGGCGCAACTGGCCAACCGCGTGGACGGCAAGATCGACAAGCTGCTGGACCCATCGGTAACCAACCTGGCCCGCTTCGTCCATACCCTAGATCAGGATGGCAACATCGAGTCGGGCGTCAGGATTGCACCCGTTGTGCATAAGCTCGTCGGTTCTGCGCCGATCAATTTCAGTCCGCCGGTCATGCCTATGGGCCAGGGTGGCGGCGTTGGCTTTGCCAATGATCCGACCTTGCTGCAAATCCTCGAAACGCTCAATGCCACGCCCGGTGTATTCACGGCCAAAACGCCACGCACGCTGTGCGATGCCGCCACCAGCCGCAACGAACTGCGACGCAATATTCGCGGCATCATCAAGATGACCGATGTGCGCATTCCGTTGCGCGATGGCTCCTACGTCTGCGCGGACGTGTTCCGCCCCGCATCCGCAGGCCGTCATCCTGTGGTGATGAGTAAAGGCTTCTATGGCAAGAGCTTCTACCACGACTGCATTTGCAACGACGCCGACGTCATCCGCAAGGAAGAGATGGAGGACCGCTACTTCTCCGGCAATCCGGACGGCGCCCAATACGAAAACCACGAGACCGTCGACACCTCGGTCTGGGTACCGGAGGGTTACGTCTGCATCCGTGTGGACGCACGCGGCGTGTGCAAGAGCCCGGGCAAGCAGGCCCCCTTCAGCGTCCAGGAAGCCGAAGACTATTACGACGCCATCGAGTGGGCCGGTGCCCAACCCTGGTCGAACGGCAATGTCGGTTTGTGGGGCATGTCTTACCTGGCGATGGCCCAACACAGCGTGGCCAGTCTGCAACCTTCGCACCTCAAGGCCATGATCGCGCAAGGCACCGATGCCGATATCTATAACGAGGCCCTGTATGGCGGCGGCATCTTCGGCGCCGGGTTCTGGAACTGGTGGTACAAGGTCTGGTCCGGCAATAACCACTGTGGCGACCGCCCTGAAACCCCGTGGATGGCCCGCGTGCTGGCCACACCGTTCAACGACCCCGAGGCCTATGGCCCGCGCGGCAGCATCTTCATGATCCCCGATCTGAGCAAGGCGACAGCGCCAGTGTGGATCGTCGGCCCTCAAGTGGGTGCGATCATTCACCAACTGGGCAGCAGCGAAACCTTCATCCGGTCCACCGCCTCCAAGGCACGCAAGTTTGACTTCACCGACGCCTGGTTCCCCGGCTCCTACAGCAACAAGTCCCTCAGCGAACACATGCGCTATTTCGACTACTGGCTCAAGGGCATCGACAACGGCGAGATGGATGAGGCACCGGTACGGGTGCAGGTGCGGACTGGCAACGGCGCGCACTTCGTTCTGCATGAAAATGCATGGCCGATCGAGCGCACCCAGTACCGCCGCTGGTACCTCGATGCCCGGCCTTCGGACTGGCAGAACGATGATCGTCGCCCCGACCTGCTGCGCATTTCTGAAGCCCTGCCCGCCGAAAAAGGCAGCGCCAAGTACGACGCCCATCTTGATCTGGGCACGCCCACGATCGCACCGGCGGGCTCCAGTGACGGCACCCCACGCTGGTCAACGGGCATCTCCTTTGTCAGCGAACCGATGAGCGAAGACCTGGTGCTCGCCGGCTATATGAAGGTAGGTCTGTGGGTGGAATCGAGCAGCGCGGACATGGATGTATTCGTGTCCCTGCGCGTCCTCGATGAGCAAGGCCGGGAGATCCGCTACGAATCCGTGGTGCTTCCGGTGGACCCGGTGCACATTCACCCGGTGGGCCATGGCTTGTTGAAAGTGTCTCGCCGCCAGCTCGATGCCGAACGCACCACCGAGTACTGGCCGGTACATACCCACCTGGAAAAGGACAGCGCACCCCTGCAACGCGGCGAAATCGTGCCGGTCGAAGTCGGCCTCAACCCCAGCACCGCGATGATCCGCAAAGGTTGCCGCCTGCTGGTGGATATCCAGCCCTATGCGCCGGCGGGCGTACCGGTTCGTGCCTACGACGAGAGCTATCACGTCGATGCGGTTAATCGTATCTACACCGGCCCGGAACATCCAAGCTACCTGCAGCTGCCTATCGTTCCCCAGTAAGCGCGTTGCTTTAGTAGCCACGGAGGCTCAACGATGGTGTCCACCCTGCGAACGGGGTGGACACTAGGAAGCAGCTGCGGATCAGTCAGTGGCTATTGCGCCTTGGCTGGCAGGCAAAAGGATGTGCTGGATAGCCGGCGCAACCATTGCCACCAATGTCTCCTGATTGGCCGTGGCAAGCACCGGCACGCCGATGATCTGTCGCCCGGTCACCAGCCCCACGAGCATGGATAACGCCAGGCCCGCCCGCAGGCGCGCATCGGGTCCAAGGGACTCGCTGCCCCCCGCCGATAACCTGGACTCGATGTAGTCGCGCAGATGCTGACGCGCCTGTTCGTTCACCATCGCATTCCTGAGCATCGCCATCAGTGGCTCCGACTCCGCGGGCGCCCCTTCCCACGCCTGGAAAAAAGCGCGAACGACCCGCACTCCCAGTTGCTCGTCGGTGCCGTCGAAAACCGCACTCAGCTTCTCCAGCGCCGACTCCGGGATGTTCATGACGGCCGCGAACAACTCGTCTTTCGAGCGAAAAAACTGCATGACCATGGACACGTCGACGCCGGCATCGGCGGCCACGCGCCGCATCGTGGTCGCCGCAAATCCATCGCTGGCAAAACGGGCGCGTGCGGCATCCAGCACTGTCTGCCGACTGCTGCCCGAACCTTTACGCCGCCCCGTCCTGATTTCCCGGGTTGCCGCTGAGCCTGGTTCTTCTGTGATTTTCATGGCGCCGACGCTTCCTGTTCTTCGTTGTTTCGCGATGGACAAAGGTTACACCGAATAACTCAACACGTGTTGAGTTTCTGATTTTTTGGACCTACACTCGCCTCGCTGCACTGAGCAAGACCAAGATCTGCACCACAAGAGGACCTCTTCATGAGCGATACCCCGCAGACTTTTACCCCCGCCGATCCGGCGCTGGCCAAGAGCATCGGCAAGCAATCAAGCACGCTGCAAACAGGCATTTTTTCCGGGCCCGTGGCCGGCCTTAGATACCAGACCCCTACCCTCAGCGGGCTGACCAACGACAAGGGCGAGTTCCATTACCACAAGGGTGAACGGATTGCCTTCCTGGTCGGCAACACCTCGATCGGTTCTGCAATGGGCGCACCCCGCATCAACCTCGCAGAAATTGTCAGTCGAGTGGATGGCAACATCCACAAGCTGCTCGATCCTGGACTGACCAACATTGCACGCTTGCTGTGCTCGCTTGACCGCGATGGCAACCTGGACGGCGGCATCTGCATTGCCCCCCAAGCCCACGAAGTCATTGGCCATTACCGCATCAATTTGCGCCACGACATTTCCTTTGCCGGCCTGGCCCTGGATCCCGTTCTGGAGTTCGAGCAGGACCCCTTGATCGCGAGACTCCTCGCCGAGCTCTCGGACGCTGGCGTCTTCACCGATCGCACGCCGCGCCAGCTTTGCCATGTGGCGACTGCCCGCAATGAAGTGCGTCGCCACATCCTCGGTATCCAGCGTTTCAAAGACGTGAAAATCCCGCTGCAAAACGGCCTGTTTGTCTACGCGGATGTGTTCCGCCCGGCCAAGGAAGGCAAGTTTCCGGTCATCATGAACTGCGGTCCCTATGGTCGGGCGTTCTATCATCACTCGATCGCCGACTACGCCGGGTTTGATGCCCATGAAGAGATGGAGGAACGCTACTTCCATGGCAATCCCGAGGGGCAGGTCTTCGAGAATCACGAAACCGCCAACACGGTGGACTGGGTGCCCCATGACTACGTGCTGGTGCGCGTCGACGGCCCAGGCTCGGGTAAAAATCCGGGCACACTCGCGCCCTTTGGCATAGAGACGGCCGAGGCGTTTCGCGATGCGATTGACTGGGCCGGCGTGCAATCCTGGTCCAACGGCAATGTCGGGCTGTGGGGCATGTCGTACTACGCCATGAGCCAACACGCAGCAGCCAGTCTTGAACCGCGGCACCTGAAAGCGATGATCGCCATCGGCACCGATGTGGACCTGTACGATGAAGTGGCCTACACCGGCGGCATCCTCAATGAAGAGTTTTTCACCCACTGGTATAAGGCTGGCGTTCTGGCGGCGGTGTGCGGTGAACCCAATGCAGTCGACTTTATCGGGATGCTCAAGGAGTCCACGTTCAGGGACTCGGACACCAGCAAGGCATTCGGTCCCCGCTCGACGATCTTGATGAGCCCGGACATGAGCAAGGTCAAGGTGCCGCTCTGGTCCATCGCCTGCACCACCCACATGGCGCACTTCCATCAACTCGGCAGCAGCGAGGCGTATCTCGCCACGAACACGGCGTCGAAAAAAATCGACTTCTGGGAAGACTGGTTCACCAAAGCCTATTCACGAACCGCCATCGCCGATCACCGGGCGTTTTTCGACCATTGGTTGAAAGGTGTCGACAACAGCATCATGGACACGCCGCCGGTGCGCCTGGAGATCCGCAGCGGCAATGGCGCCTCCTGGATTCAGGAAGAAAACGAATGGCCGATTGCACGGACCCACTATCCCCAATGGTTCTTCGACGCCACGCCATCGGACTGGCAGGGAGACGAACATCGCGATGATTTCCTGCGCCTGTCGCTGACGCCGCCGGTGGTCGATGGCCAAGCGGATTATTCTGCAGAGATTGCGCTGGAGCTTCGCACCGGCATGCCGCCCTGCTTCCTGCCCGTCAAACCGCCGTCGGTACTGGAAATCTGGAAAACGGGCATCTCGTTCATCAGTGATCCCGTGAACGAAGACATGGTGTTTGCCGGTTATGGCAAAGCGAAGCTGTGGGTGTCCTCCACCAGCGAGGACATGGACATCTATGTCAGCCTGCGGGTACTCGACGAGACCGGCCGCGAGGTCGATTACGCGGGCCCGACCACCATGGGAATGAACGTGCCCAATTTCCCGCTGGCGAAGGGCTGGTTGAAAGCGTCCCATCGCAAGATCGATGCATCACGTTCGACCCGGTACACCGTCAAGCACACGCACCGCAAAGCCGACTACGCACCGCTTGAACGCGACGAAGTGGTGCCGGTTGAAATCGAGATCATTCCCAATACCGCGTTGATCCGCAAGGGATACCGCCTGCGCGTAGACATTCAGCCCTTCGACGGGGTCGATCACGGCCCCCGCCACGGCTATGACAGTGCCTACCACGACGGCGCGCGCAACACGATTCATACAGGGCCGGATCGCCCGGGCTTTATCCAATTGCCCATCGTTGCGGCGCAGGGCTCGTAAGTCTGTCCGGCGTCACTTGAGCAAAACCGAACATTGATTCGATAGCCACATCGCGGGCTCGTTGAGTTACGAGGCCGCGGGTCGAAAGCTGCATGTCCAATAACAATGAGTACAGGAGATAACCATGACCCTCGAAGAACTCGCCGCGCGCACCGAAATCCACGATGTCCTGCTGCGCTATTGCCGTGGTCTGGATCGGATCGACATGTCACTGGTGCGTGGCGCCTTCCACAAGGATGCCTACATCCATTTCCCTGAAAGCCTGCATGTCGGAGGGGCCGAAGGATTCTTTCAATTCCTGACTGATGAAATGCCACGATTCAATCGCACCCAGCATTTCCTCGGCAATAGCCTGGTCGAATTCGATGGCCCGGAAGTCGCCTATGTCGAAACCTACCTGCAGGCCGACCATGCCGCTTCCGAGCGGCATCACTGGAATGGCGACACGGTTAAATTATGGGCGCGCTACTTCGATCGTTTTGAGCGTCGCGATGGCGTCTGGCTAATCGCCGAGCGCCGTCTCATGGTTGATTTGATGTACCGCTATCCGAGAGGAAACTGGTTCGACGATCATCCGGACGCTTCCGGCAGTCCCCGCGACGGGACCGATCGGGTTCTGCGCAAGGTGGCCGGCTTCTCGGGCACCCCGATGGCAGCCAAATCACTCGCAGACGCTTGATCGATGTTCACCAGAGGGGCAATGCCCCTCTGGTCCCCTTCCCTGGTTCATTGCAGCCTGCGAACGGCCGACTGGTTGCCTGACCGAAAGCCACTCAGCAGCTTGATGTGCTCCTGGGTCACCTGCTGGACTGCACTGATCGCTTCCAGCATCAACGCTGAAGGCGTTTGCCGCGCCGGCTGCACCAACAACAGCTCCAGCGTAAGGCCGGCACCGGAAAAGGGGTTGAGCCTGAAATCCCGCTCCGATGGATCCGCACCGAAGTCGTGAACGAACAGCAAGCCGGGAAGAATCGCCATCCACTCGCTCTGCCTGATCAGGTCGAGCGTGGCCAGTACCGCGTCGAGCTGGTAACAAGGCCCCGGCCCTGTAAGCGCTTCCAGCTGCGAACCGATCCACTGTGCATATTCGCGACTGTCAGGCGCCAGCAGCTTGTGGCCCGTCAGCTCGTCGAGTTCAATTAACTCGCCATGCTCGAAGCCACTGTCATGGGTAATCGACGAGACCAGAAACGCCGGTGTAGCGGCAAATACAGTGGTCTCCAGATCCGCCGGCGGCTGGGAAATCGACGGAATGATTGCAAAGTCGAGTTCGCCGGCGCGGACCATGTCGATCAGCATATTGCTGGGCGCATCGATCACAGCGACAGAGGCGTTGGGGTTTTGCGCCATCAGGCGCAGATAGGCCGGCGCGAGCTGATAGGTTGCCAGTGTCGGCGTGACCCCTAGCCGGACCTCACCAGCCAGGCCCTGCTCAAAGCTGTCCAGGGCCAACAGGGCTTTTGAGTTGGCCTCCAGCACCTCCAGGCAATGCAGGTAGAACAAGGTGCCGGCCTCGGTCGGCTCCACACCTTTCTGCCGGTCGAACAGCTGCACGCCGAGCATCTCTTCGATCTGTTTAACGTGCTGGGAGATGCCCGACTGAGTGGCGAACTCACGTGCCGCCGCCGCGGTGAACGATCGTGTCTCGTACACCGCCACGAACATTTGCATCTCCCGCAGACCGGGCAGCGAGTCATTCATGGCGAAATCTCATTGGAAGCGGACGAGGGGTCGAGGTTGGGCAACTGCTCGCCATGGGCGATGCGAATCGGGATCGCGTTGATATCCTCGGTGGCCTTGCGCAAAAACCCGATGAAGTTTTCGGCCACCTTGGACAAGGGCTTGCGCGCCGGCTCTACCAGCAGCATGTCGTCCCAGAGAATGGGATCGGCCAGCGGATTGAGGGTGAAGCGTCGGCGCCGCAAATCATCGGCGATGAACAGCCCGGAAATGATCGCCGTCCAGTGACTGGAACGCACCAGATCCATGGCGCCGAGCATGGACTCGAACCAGTTGAGCCGCTGTACGATCTCGACCTTGTGGTCGATCAGGTACTGTTCCAGCAACGGCCGTCGCCCGACAGGCAGCACCAGGTGCAAGTCCTTGATATCGCGCAGGCGCACCGGCTCGCAATGGGGCAAACCTGAATCAGGCGAGGACACCAGGAACGCAGGTGTCCTGGTGAACAAGGACGTGACCAGCCCCGCGGCTCCGCCCGCCTCATAAGACATACGCTGGGTGATGGCGAAATCCAGCATGCCGCGGCGCACCGCGGTCGCAATCACGCTGCCGGCACCTTCGGTCAGGTGCACGGAAACGTTGGGATAAGCCGCTTCAAAAGCCAGGAGTGCCCGGCTGAACACCGAGCGGCTCATGGTTGGAATCATGCCGATGCGAAGCGAGCCGCCTGTGGGCTCTGCGCGGTGACCAACCGCGTTACAGGCGCTCTCATGCAGGCGCAGCAACTGCACACATTGTCGGTAATAGGCATGGCCGGCCGGCGTCGGGATGATCGCGCGGTCCCGGGCGAACAGACGTACGCCCAACTGGGTTTCCAACTGCCGCACGTGCGCGGAAACGCCGGACTGGCCCAGCCCTTCCCGGCTGGCAGCTACGGTGAAAGAACCTTCCTCGTACACGGCAACAAACATGCGGATGTGCATCAACTTCGGGAGCATCATGCGCGGGATCGTCTCTTGTTTTTTTCTTGCTATAAGCAATCAGCAAATTTGCGAAGAGTCGTACTGTATCCATATCGGGAATGGCTTGCCAGTGCAGTGCCCGGCAGAACGACGCCGGCAATGCCGGTCGGATTGCCAACCCCCTGTAGGAGCGAGCAGGCTCGCTCCTACAGGGAGATGCGTTGTCGTCGCTTAGCAGACTTTCATCATGCCGCCGTCGACGGCCAACAATTGACCGGTCATGAACTGCGCATCGTCACTGGTCAAAAACAGGATCGGCCCGACGATATCGTTGGGCACTGCCATTCTTTTGAACGCTTGCTGATTGACGACGCTTTCGCGTACGGCATCGGGTAATCCACTGGTACCGGGTGTCGCAGTCAGTGCCGGCGCAAGGGCATTGACGGTAATGAAGTCCTTGCCCAAATCGTTGGCCAGCCCGCGGGTAAAGCCAATGATGCCCATCTTGGTTGCCATGTAGTGGCTGACGCCCACGGCGTTGGTGACGATCGATGTTGAAGACAGGTTAACGATGCGCCCCCAATGGTTCTCACGCATCATCGGCACGAAGACCTTGGCGCTTAAAAACATGCTGTCCAGGTTAATCGCAAAGGTCCGGCGCCAGGTTTCAAAGTCCATGTCATCGATATGCACATTGGGGTAAATCCCGGCGTTGTTCACCAGGATGTCACAGCGACCATATTCCTTCCTGACCAGCTCGCCGGCAGCGATCCAGTCCTCTTCCTTGCTGACATCACAATGAATGGCGATGGCCTTGCCACCGGCCTCCTGAACCCGTTCGCAGGTCTGGGAAAGATCGGCGATATCGAGCAGCGCCAACACGGCACCACGCTGGGCGAGTTGAATCGCCAGTTCCTGTCCAATGCCTTTAGCGGCACCGGAAACAATGGCGACGCGATTTTCGTGGGTTTGCATGTTTTTACCTTTAGCGCCTTGAGAGTCGATTCAAAATGTCTGGCGTCTGAATGCTTATGCCTCTGATCTCCAGATGATGCTGGACATTCCACCATCTACCGCTACGTCGGTGCCGGTAATATAGGACGCCCTGTCTGATGCAAGAAAGACAGCCGTTTCGACAATCTCTTCCGCGCGGGCCGGCCGGCCCAGTGCGGCATGGCGCCACAGCGGTCGCGCTTTCGGCAGGCCGTACTCATCAAGTATTGGGGATGGCAGCGCGTCCGGGTCGGCAATCAGCCCTGGACTGATACTCACCGAGCGAATGCCATGTGGTGCGCCTTCCGCGGCAAGCATACGGGTAAGCGCCATGACGCCTGCGTTAGCCACACCATGAGCAACGGCAGGAAAACCGGATAGCTCAAGATGGCCAGCAATCGATGCCACGTTGACTATCACGCCTTTTTTCTGAGACCGCATCTGCGGCCAAACCGCCCGAGCGGCCACATAGGCGATCGTTAGCTCATTGCGAATCGTGTAATTCCAATGCTCAATCGAGGCGTTTTCAAAAGGTGCGATGCTGACGCCCGCGGCGTTGTTATAGAGGACGTCGATTCGACCCCAGCGTAATATGGCTTCATCGGCCCATCGCTGCGCATCCAGGGGATTGGCTAGATCGAGAGGCTCCAACGAAAAAATCTCGCCACCCTCCTCCCTTACCAGCCTGCAGGTTTCCTCAGATCGCTGAGTTGAGATATCGCAGCCGAGCACCTTTGCGCCTTCCCTGGCAAACATCTGCGCAGCTATTCGCCCCATACGCCCGCCGGTTCCTGAAATCAGTACTACCTTGTCTTTGAACTCGGCCATCGCAACGATCCTGTACCTTAAGAATCCACACTTTCAAAGGTGCGCCGAATTTCGTTCGGCGCTAATCCGATCAGCCACCAAAACGCGGTTCAGGCAGCCCTTGCACACCAAGGCCGCGAATGGTGAACAGACTGCCGCGCATCATGTTGTCACCCGGATAGCGCGGCAACGGGGGCTTGGCCATGGAGGTGACAAACAGCGTGTCCAGATCTGGTCCGCCAAAGTTGACACTCGTGACCTTCTTCACCGGCATTTCGATGACACGGTCCAGGCTGCCGTCAGGCGCGAAGCGGCACAGCTTGCCCGTGTAGACCTGGGCGTTCCAGAGGAAGCCCTCGGCGTCGACGGTCGAGCCGTCGGTGGCTGTGGTCGGCGTGAAGCCTGCTTTGGTAAAGGTGCGACGGTTCGCGATGGCGCCGGTATCGAGGTCGTAGTCATAGGCCCAGATTTCACCGGAGAAGGTGTCCGAGAAATAGAATGTCGACCCGTCCGGGCTCCAGCAGGGACCGTTGGAAATCGCAAAACCTGTGTCGAGCGTATGCACCGACAGGTCGGGATCGACGCGAAACAATGAGCCGTCGGCAAAGCCTTCACGGGTGTCCATGCTGCCAACGATGAAGCGCCCGCGCGCATCGACCTTGCCATCGTTCAAGCGGTTGTGCGGTTTGTCAGCCTCGGGGTTGGCGATCAACTCCGTCTCGCCCGTGTTGAAGTCAAGCAAGTGAAAACCCGAGCCGAGCGCAACGATAGCCCCGCCATCGCGGCGCAGCGCCATGGAGCCAATGGTGTCAGGCATCTCCCACGTCCGAACTTCACGGCCGTCGGCGGTGCAGCGAAACACGCGACCACCGACCACGTCGATCCAGTACAGGCGCTGCTCCTGCACGTCCCATACAGGACCTTCACCGATGGTGGTCTTTACATCCACCAGAACATCGATCTGCATGTTATCTCCCGGATTCTATTGAACTGCAATGGAGCGATCCGACGCTGAACCGCAACCTTGAAGCAAACCTTGTTCAGGCCTTTGGGGGTTCGGCGATGGTGATGAACACACCGTAAGGGTCCTTGAAGCTGAACCAGGTCATCGTAAGATTGCCGCCAGGCTTGCGGATGATGATGTCTTTGGGCTCACAAACGACTTCGACACCTTCATAGGCACTGATCTTTTCAAAGGCCTCCCGGGTGTTTTCAACGAGCAGCGCCAAACGGGTAATACCCACTTGGTTCATCAAGTCATAAGGGCCGTCACCGATGATGGTGGCGGGCTTGGTGTATTCGATCAGATTGATTTCGGTGGCGTGTTTTGGATCTGCGCCCGCCGTCAGGATGTGGTGCGCATAGATACTGATTTCATCTTCGGCAAAACCCAGCAGCGGACCGTCCGCTTCGTCGGTGCGTGTTTCGAAGGTGGAAACAAAACCCAGTACATCCCGGTAA
The DNA here is from genome assembly GCF_057837725.1 of Pseudomonas sp. GL_091. Classification (NCBI taxonomy): domain Bacteria; kingdom Pseudomonadati; phylum Pseudomonadota; class Gammaproteobacteria; order Pseudomonadales; family Pseudomonadaceae; genus Pseudomonas; species Pseudomonas sp. GL_091. Next base: position 3,572,299 of record NZ_CM174451.1, read on the forward strand.
AACTTCAGGGCCTGATCAACGTCCGGGACGGTGATGCAAACATGCAGCAGTTTTTTTACCAATGCGTTCATAACTGTTTACCGTCCGTTAATTAACCATTCCAAGTGTTGGTGAGGTTGTAGCGCGTTGCCCATTGGACGTCATAGACTTTGTCGCCCCATGTCTTGGTTTTATCTTCCCCGGCTTCGATGCGCGCCGGGCTATTCATCCAGGCTTCAAATTTGGCCTGATTATCGAACTCATAAACCGTCAGATAAGTCGGGCAAGCCTGGGTGACGGTGCCGACGTGATAGGTCTCTTCGGCCAGCTTGAAACGGGTGACTTTTTTGACGAAGTCGCCCTGCAACAGCATTGGCACATGAACGTCGTCGTACCACGCATTGAACTTTTCTTCGTCTTCAGCCTGGCAATTGATGCCAACTGTCCAGATAACTGTCTGGTTGCTCATTTTTCAGCGTCCGGTATGAAAAGTTGCTCTAATCAAGAGCAACATTAAGGAAATTCGGGCAAAAGAAACCCCAGACCACTTCCGTTCGAAAACCGGAAGTGGGCCCACAGTTACTTTTAATTATTACTTTTTAGTTTTTACTTCTTGGCGATGGCTTCGAAGAATCGGACTTTGCCTTCTTCACGATGACTGCGCAGCGTGTGAGTGGTCATCACCGGGTGCTGTTCGTAGGCTGGCTCAGGCACATTCGGGTTACCGGTCCAGGAAATCAGGCGGCACACGCGATTGCTGATGCGCCAGCCCTTGTCAGTGCGAACCAGTACGTCGTCATACCAGCCACGGCCAACCCAGTCGGGACCGCCCACCGCGGTATCGCGCGACAGCAACCAGTCGCCATAGGTCAGTGCATAGGCGGTGTCTCCGTCCACGTGCACGCAGGATCCGGTCATCGTGTGCATGTGATTGGTCAGGGTTTCGTGGAAGTCCTTGAACGCGAACTTCAGCGCACCTACCGACTTCCAGACCGCGCCAGCCGGACCGAAGTCAGCGTGGGCATCTTCGGTAAACACCTCGTCCAGCAAGTCCCAGGCGTGAGCGTCCAGCGCCACGCCATAGAGGTTGATGACGTCAATAATTTCGGATTTATCTTGTGCAACACTCATTTAAATCTCTCCGTTTTGCCAGAGTAAGAGAATTCGCATGCAACTGGCATTTCGAACAATGACCTATTACTTGCAGTATTCAATGACTTCCAGGACGTTGTCGAAGGGGTCTTTGAAGGTCAGGATCTTGAATTTGCCACCGGTTGGCGCAATCACCGTTTGTGGTTCGCACAGGAAAACGATGTCGCCACGCGCTTTCAGCTTCTCATAGATGGCATCGGTGCTGTCCACACCAAACGCCATACGGTTGATGCCGGCATGGTTAAGTGGAGCAGATGGGGTGGAGCTGACGACGGTCTTTGGCTCAACGAACTCGATCAGATCGATGACGGTCGCGTTTTCCTTTTCCTTGCCGACCAGGTGATCAGCATGGATTTCAATGATCTGGTTAGGGAAACCGAGGATTTCGCCTGGCGCCCTTTCGCCCCGCAGCTTGCCGATGGACTCGAGCCCGAGCACATTGCAATAGAATTCAAGTGCCGCTTCGATATCGGCAACGGTGATGCAGACGTGGAACAGACGGTTGATGTAGCGATCCATGTTTATTTCCTTTGTTTTTAGGTGGTACTGCAAATTGGAACAACGCTTAAGGTGAAACTCTGAAACAGCTGTGTTCGAAGTCACGTTATGCAAACAACGAGAAACAGCGCACGCAAACCCGCCTCAACACTGCAAATTCTTTACGGTTGATCAGGCTGCGAAGAAACTTCTTTAACCATTAGAAAAGCCATGAGCGCCACCAGACTGGGTGCAGCCATGCAAATCAGAATGACCGGCACACTGATGCCTGCGGCCAGCATGAAACCGGCTATCGCTGGGCCAATGATCGGTCCGACCCGGCCAATGGCGTAAATAACGCCCATCGCCGATGAACGAAAACTCAAGGGATACAGCGAGCCGACATAGGGCAATAAAATGCAGGTGGCGCCCATTGCGGCGAACCCGGCAAAAAACATGCAGATCAATGCGGCCGTCGGGTTCTCGATAACGCCGATCAGCGCGATCGAAACAAAGAGAACGGGCATGTAGATGGCAAACACCTTCTTGTAACCCATTCGGTCTGCCATCCAGCCGGCCAACGGCGTGGAGATGAAGTTGCTGCAGGTAAAGACCAGGATGAAAGACACCCCGGTGGTCAGCGAATAACCACGCTGCACCATCAGCTGCGCGATCCAGGTCGTCAGGGTCACGGCAATCATCATGATGCAGAGCATGCCGATGCCGAGAAACAACGTGTTGCGCGCATATTCGCCCTGGAACAGGTGTTTGAGCGGCACCTTGGCGGACGGTGCTTCCTGCAGGCTGTATTGCTCATCGATGGCAGGCACAAACTGTCGATCGGCCTGGACCAGGATCCTGCGAATGCTTGCGCTGTTGCCCTTCTTCACCAGGATCGACATTGACTCGGGCAGCCACACCAGAGCAACCGGAACCAGGACGATGCACACGAAGGTTCCAAGCAATATCGCCCGCCATCCGACCGTGGTCAGAATGGCCATCGAAATCACCGCCGATAACAACACACCCACCGAGATGCCGGTATAGGACACGCTGGACACCATGGCTTTCCACTTGCCCGGCGTGTATTCGAACACCAGTGCGATGGCAATCGGCACGATACCCGCCAGGCCGAAACCGGCGATGAAGCGGTAGATGGCGAAGTCGACGGCGCCCTGGGCCAGACCGCAGGCTGCCGTGAAGGTGATGAACACCGTCATGCCGATCAGCATCATGCGCTTGCGGCCAATGGCATCAGCCGCCACGCCAAAGAGAATGGCACCGCCCACGGCCCCGATATGCCCCACGCTCGCGAGAATCCCCGCTTGGGCCGGGCCCATTTTCATGTCGGCCATGATGGCGGGAAGCAGCGTACCGAACAGCGCGCTGTCGATACCGTCAAACACGATCGCGAGAAAACAGATCACTGCCACGCGCAGGCTGAACGAATTGAACTGGCCGCCTTCAATGACTTGCGTCACGTTGACTTGTCGCTTGCCGGATAGTTGAGCACTTATCAGATCAGTCATGACAGGCATCTCTCGTACACCACTTTTTCAGGTTGGCCAGCCGGGACGGGCGTCGATGCGGCAGGCTGGGGCGCGGCATCGGTAGCCTCGACGATGGCGCCTTCACGTGCGCCGGGGAGCAGGAAACGCGCCAGGGCCGGAATCAGTACCAACGCGCCGAGCATGTTCCACAGGAACATGAACGCCAGCAGCAGGCCCATGTCCGCCTGGAACTTGATACTGGAGAAATGCCAGGTCGCCACGGCTGCCGCCAGGGTCACACCGGTCAGCAACACCACCCGGCCGGTGAACTGCAAGGCGGTGGCGTAGGCTTGCTTCAGGGTGGCGCCTGCACGCATGCGGGCCAGGGTCACACTCAGCACGTACAGCGCGTAATCCACACCGATGCCCACGCCCAGGGCGATCACCGGCAGGGTCGCGACCTTCACGCCCATTCCCAGGGCCACCATCAACGCCTCGGCCAGAATGGAGGTGAGCATCAGCGGCAGCATCGCCACCAGCACCGCCCGCCAGGAGCGGAAGGTGATGAAGCACAGCATCGCCACCGCCCCGTAGACCATGAACAGCATCTGGTACCAGGCTTTGTGAACCACGATATTGGTGGTGGCGTCGATGCCAGCCGAACCGGCCGCCAGCAGGAAGGTGGCGTCCTTATCATTGTTTTTCGCGGCGAAGCGCTCGACCAGGTCGACCACCTGCTGCAGCGTTTCAGCGCGGTGGTCACGCAGGTAGGCGTACACCGTCAGCAGGTTGCATTCTTCGTTGTACAGTTCACGGGGTGCCCGTGCGGTGATGGTGTTGAGCATGTTCTGGTTGCCCGGCAAGTCGTACCACAACGGGCTGCCCTCGTTCATGCCCACCATCAGGCGCCGTTGCAGGCGCGCAATCGACTGGGTGGACTCCACGCCGGGAAGATCCATCAATTCCCATTCAAGCTGGTCGATCCGGCGCAGCACATTGGACTGACTGCAATTGCCCTCGGAGGTCTTGACCATGACGGCAAACAGGTCATTGCTCGCACCGTAGTTTTTCGTCAGGTAGTTCACGTCGCGGTTGTAGCGCGAATCGGCTTGCAGCTCCGGAGCCCCGGGGTCGAGGTCGCCGACTTTCAGCTGGGTGCCGACGGCAACCCCCACCACCGCCAGAACAGCCGCCACCACTACTGCCGACGTGGCTCGTCGTCCCTCGGTGAAGCTGATCAGCCAGTTAAAGAAAGCACTGCTCTGCCCCGCTGCGTTGGCCGATTCCCGGCGCACGGCCCGCTCGGCTGCTTTACGACTGACACCCACGTAGCTCAGGAGCACGGGCAGCAGAATCAGGTTGGAAATCACCAGCACCAGCACACCCAGGCTCGCGGCGATGGCAAGTTCGCGGATGACCGGGATGTCGACCATCAGCAGCACCGCAAAGCCCACGGCGTCAGCCAACAGAGCGGTCAGGCCGGCCAGGAACAGGCGCCTGAAGGTGAAGCGCGCCGCGACATAGCGGTGCGTGCCACGCCCGATGTCCTGGAGGATGCCGTTCATTTTCTGCGCGCCATGGCTGATACCAATGGCGAAAATCAGGAACGGCACCAGCATGGAATAAGGGTTCAGCGAGTAACCCAACAGGGGCAGCAGGCCCAGTTGCCACAGCACACCGGTCACCGAGGTAATCACCACCAGCGCCGTGCTGATCACGTCGCGGTTGTACAGGAACACCATGGCGGCACAGATCACCAGGGCAATAAAGAAGAACCCGATCACCTCCTGCATGCCATCCATGAGGTCGCCGGACAGCTTTGCAAAGCCGGTGATGTGAATCGCCACCTCGTCACTGCTGTACTTGGCACGCAGTTGTTCCAGCTGTTCGGACAGGGCCGCGTAGTCCAGTGGCGTGCCGGCGGCATCATGCTCCAGCAGCGGTATCTGAATAACGGTGGAACCGCCATTGGCCGCGACCAACTGGCCGATTTCGCCGGAGCGCTGCACGTTCATGCGCAACTCCTCGAGCTTGGCCGGCGAGCCGTCATAATGCGCAGGGATCACCTGACCGCCATCCAGGCCATCCTCGGTCACTGCGGTCCAGCGCACATTGGGTGTCCACAACGACTTCATGAACGCCCGGTCCACACCCGGCAGCATGAAAACGGCGTCGTTGATCTGGCGCAGGGTTTCCAGATAGCCCGCGTTGTAGATGTTGCCCTTGCGGGCTTCCACCGCGATGCGCACCGAGTTGCCCAGGCCGGTCAGCTCTTTCTTGTGCGCCAGGTAGTTGGTGATGTACGGGTGACCCGTCGGAATGGTCTTCTCAAAACTGGCATTGAGCTTCAGGCCCAAGGCGCTGACGCCCAGCAGAACCGTCGCCAGCACGCACAGCAACAGCACCAGGATGCGGTGGTTGAAAACGGCGCGTTCGAGCGGCGAGCCCGATCGCGAATCAAAGTCTTCGAGCCGGCAAGCCGCGGTCGAGGGTGGTTTCACTGTGGTCATATCGTAGGACTCGTTCTATAGCGCATCGCGTGATCGGGGAGTTGCAGGTCGTCAGCCAAGCCGGGCGACTCCGCCCAGGCTGGTGGCAACGAGGCCACCGTCTGCGGCTTCGACCAGCGAGGTCAGAGGATCGCGCCGCGCCAGCGGCTGCTCGGTGAAGTGGGCACCACCGTCGCTACTGGCAAGGACTCGCCCACCCTGTGCCAGCAGCATCACCCGGCCATCGCGAAGTTCCACGCTGGACAGGATCGTCAATGGCGCCGACAACCCGATCGGACTGACGGCCGAGCTGCCGGGATCGATGCGGCACGCTGCGCCCAACAACCCGGCGCAGACAAAACCACCGTTGCGTGTGGCCGTCGCGGTGAACAAGGTGCGCTCGGAAGGCGCTGCCAGTGATTCGAAGCTGGCGCCATCGTCGCGGCTGCGCATCAGCACGCCCTGCTCTCCGGCCACCACCCAGGTCTTGTCATGGCGGGCAACGGCGTACAGATGCATGCTCATGGGATTGGGCAGGCGCTCGCGGCAAGGCGTCCAGGTCTTGCCGCCATCGTCAGTGGCGGCTGCCAGGCCAAACGCGCCCACTACCATTCCGCGCCGGGCGTCGGCGAAGCAAATCGACAGCAATGGTTTGTCTGCACCGTCCTCCACCAGACGCTGGGCGTCCTGGATGCGGTGATCGCGGTCGGCATTGGCGGAAGGCAAGCCCCGGGCCTGTTCCAGGGCAGCCTTGGCAAGCGCCACCCCGTCGGTCTGCAGCGACCAGCTTTCGCCTCCGTCAGAGGTATGCAACACAACACCACTGTGGCCAGCGATCCAGCCCTGACGGGCATCGACGAAACTCGCCGATGTCAGGGTCACGCTGACCGGCACGTGGGCCTGCCGCCACTGCCGTCCACCGTCGTCGGACAGCACGACCATGCCGCGCTCGCCGATCGCCACCAGCCGCTCACCGGCCAGTACCACACGGGTCAGCACAGCGTGTGCGGCCCGCGGGGTCATGGTGGCCGGTTCGCTCAGCGGGCCGGACATGGCTGCCGAGGCGAACGCTGCGACTGTGGACGCCATGGACGGCGCCAGCAGCACCTGCAGACCCAGGCCCATCCCGAGCAGTAACAGCCCGCGACGCGACCCGTCGACGCCTTCATTGTTGTTGTTATTGTTATTCATACCGGTTATCTCATCAGTTTCATTGTTCAAGCGAGATACAGTTTCCTAACGGACGCCTTCTCCAGCGAGCGACTCGGGGGTGAAGATCCGGTCCGGCAACGCAGCCTTGAGGTCGACCTGTTTTTCACGAGGGAAATAGGCAGACGCGAAGTAGCCACCGCCAATCAGGTCGTAGGACATGTAGCCCGCGACGATGGTGCCTGGGCCTGCCGGGAACACGGTCGGCAGGTTGTACGTCACCTTCCACAGTTGTCCCTGGGCGTCCCAGCGTTCGCCGGCGACAGCGATCCAGGTGTCTTCATCCAGATAAACCCGCAGGCGCGGAATCACATGGCGCTGGCCGGCCTTGAGGGTGCCTTCGACCACCCAGACCCGATGCTGCTCGAAGCGCACGAAATCAGGGTTGATGGTTTGTGCGGTCATGAGCTGGTCGAGCGACGGCGCCTGGTGGTAGCTATTGGAGTTGTACGGCACGTACATTTCTTTCTTGCCCACCAGCTTCCAGTCGTAGCGGCCGATGGAAGAGGAATACACCTCGGTCTCGTCGAAGTTGAGAATGCCGCCGGCCACCGGGCTCGGTACGTCGCAGCAGGTCAGTGGCAGACGACGCACACGGCGCTGGCCGGTCAGGTACACCCAGGTTTTCGACTCGATGTCATCGATGTTGTTACGCTGCAGCAGGATCTCGCCGGCGCGGATCGGCGGGCCGAAGGTGTCGACACGGCGTACCACGATGTTGGAACCGGCGGCTTGCCATTTTTCCAGGTTGCTGTTGGGGTCGTAGTAAGGGAACGAGCTCTTCGCCACGTTCTGCGACACCGGAATCACTTTGCCCTCCGGGGTTACCCGGGCAAGGCTGGGGGTCGTCTGGTAGCTGGGCGTGGTCCATCTCAGCAGGTGGTTCCAGATTGCTTCTTCACCATTTTTCGGGATCGGGAACGGGATGCCGCCGTAGGCGCCCTTGGGGAAAGGACCCAGTTCGCCACTGGGGTCCATGGTCGCCCGGGTCGCGTTCGCGAAGGTGTTGTCATAGACCCATTGCGGAGCCGCCGCGGTACGGCGGGTCGGAAATACCTCGACCTTGAAGTTCGGGAACTTTTTCAACAGGCCCAAGGTGCCTTCAGTCAGCTTGTCGGCATACTGCGCAGCGTTCTGCGGCGTGATGGTCAGCAGCGCCTTGTCCTTGGCGAACAAGTCCGGGATCGCCGGCGAGGTGTACGACGCATCGACCGGATAGCCGCCGTCCCACGCCGGAATGCTGCCATCCTTGTTGCCGGCACGCTCTGCGCCCAGCGGAGTCAGGGTAGTTTTCAGCTTGGCCGCTTCATCAGCCGAAACGCCGGCCTGGACAGTCGGCGCCGCCAGCGTGGCGCAGGCAAGCGCAAGCACAGTCATGCGAGTGAAAATGGTCATGTTGTTTTCCCTTAGAAGGTGCGACGCAGCGACACTGAGACGAAATCACGATCTTTCAAGCTTTGCTGGAAGGTGTACGTGCCGTTGACGGTGGGATCGGTGGACGAATACACGGCGGTGTTTTCAGCGCCGTAGTAGTGGGTGTACGCCATCGAGAAGTCCCAGACAGTCAGGTAGTTGCCTGCCAGGGTGAAGGTCATGTCGCCGCCATCGTCAGGCCCCATGATCGTCACGGGCGACTTGCCATGGTTGTAGCCGACCGTGAAAGAAGGCGTCAGGTCCAGACCATCGAGCACGTTGCGTTGCGGCAGCGCGATCAAGCCACGCACCGCGGCTGCGCGTTTATCCAGTTCCGGGTCCCGGGCATTGCAGTTGCTGGTGCAACTGGTCAACTGGTTGACGGCCACTTCCATGCTGAAAGAGGGCTCGTCGGAGAGGAAGTTGCGCGGCATCGTCCAGATCATCGAGACGTTGGCGTGGGCCGTGTTGCCGATGGCATAAAACGCGTGGTTGTTGTTGTCCGCTTCCTGGGTTCCAACTTCCTGCGGCAGGCTGGTCAGTGGCGTGTCTCGACGCACCGACAGCTCACCGGCGAAGTTGACCGTGTCCACGGTGGTGGTGGCACTGATACCGTAGGTTTTGATGTCTTCCGGATACACCCACTGGTACGTGCCGAAACCGGCACCGGTGACCGGGGTCCGCCCGGCATGGGAGTACAGTACAGGCGTCTTGGCATGGTAGCGGATCGCATAGACACCAAATTCCCAATCGCCCAACTGGCTGCGCAAGCCAAGACCATATTGACCATCGTCGCTGGCCTTGATGTCTGCGCCCCGGGACAAGCCAATGCCTGGCACACCGGGTGCGAAGCGAATACGCTCGCCACCGTCGCCGATGAAGTCGTTCACCGAGAAGTAACTGCCGGCCGCAGGCAGACGGGTAGCCTCCCAATCGTACTGGTAGTAACCCATCACGGTCAGCGCCGGGGAAAACTGGATCTGGCCCGAGAACTGGCCCACCGGGCGGATGATTTCCTTGGTGGTCGATCCTGGCACCGAGGATGCCTTGACCGCATCCACCGGAGACTGGGTGCCGGCAATGGCGTTGGAACCGAAGAAAAGGCTCTCGCCCCACAGCACCGTGTGCTGACCCAGGCGTCCGCTTACGCGGGCTGTACCAACATCCGCGCCGCCAAACACGAACGCATCCAGAATCTCGGCCTTGCGGCCGTGCAGGTCGCGGGTGTCATCGGTGAATTCGTTGTACGGAACAGACAACGAGTTGTTGGTCGCCGGGGAGTCGTTGTCATTCTTGTGGTTGTAGACGTCGTCATACCATGCTGCACCACTGACCCTCAGGCCGTAATCTTCGCGGAAGACCAGGTCCATTTCCGACAGCAGATCGAGGCGGTTGGAGATGAGCCGGCCACTCTTGAAGTTACGGTCGCCGTCGTCGCCGTTCAGCGCCGAGGGGCCACCGCTGCGATCTGCAGGAGGGGGAGCGAACTGGGTGAGCCTGTCAGACTGGCCCTCGACGCGCATGCCGGCGGAGTACTTGACCGTGTTATCCCAGCGCAGCTTGAAGTCGGGGTTGCCCAGATCAATAGGCGCCGCCAGTGAGGAGCCAGCAGCCAGCAGACTGGTCGCAACCACCACGGACCGAAGGCTTTGGTGGTAAGAGACGTCGTGCGGTGCTGCAAATTTTATTTTTATTATTTGCATTATTGCTACCTAGAGAGATTGTGTGACGCATGAACTCCGGTTGCTGATCGGCCCGTTGCATGAACATCGGCCAGTCACAGCGACCCACAAGAAATACCTCCCATGTTGTGTGGCACCGGCTTGAGTTCATGCACGGACGAATCGTTGTGCAGGCAACACAGAGTCGCGGTTTGAGATTGATTTCTTATCCTCAGCCCTGACTGTGTTTCTGTGTTGGACCGAGTATATGCAGGCCCTTTTCGGCATGAACAATGATAAAACTGGCTACACCGCAGCCAGATTTCTGATGGTCAAGCCGGGCTGCCGATTCGTCAGGGGAAGGCGCAAACGCCCACGGCTGCACCCGCCGTAAAGGCGTGCAGACGGGCAAAAAAGCGCCGGGAATTTGATGGGGATTTGAATGCATTGTGGCAAGGGAGCTTGCGCCCTCGCCACAGGATCCTGCGTAGAATCATGCCGTCAGATGCATCGCCATTTTGTCGAACAGCAGCTTGACCCGCGTCAACTCCAGTCGGGCCGTCGGCACCATGATTTTTACCCAGCGCTCGACCAGGGAAAACTCCTCCAGCACCGGAACCAGTTCCCCGGCCTGCAGGGCATCGGCAACGATCGGCAGTGCCAGTTGCACGATGCCGTGACCATCGCGAGCCGCAGCGCACAGATAGCCTTCGTCATTGGTAATGAGCACGGGGCGCACGTCCACCTCGATGCGGCCCTCTGGCGAGTTGAAGCTCCAGATGGAACCGGCCAGGGAAAACGTCAGGCACGGGTGGTGGATCAAGTCACGTGGATGCAGCAACGAATCACAGCGGGCGAGATAGGCAGGCGCGGCGCAGAGCAATCGCGGAAAGGGCCGGATGACCTGCTCAATGACGTCTGAATAGGCCATCTGATCCATCCCGACCGAGATATCAAAGCCCTCCTCCGCCGGGTTTCCGCCCCTGTCCGAGGCGATGATCTCCAGCTGCACGAGCGGATGCTCGGCACGGTAGCGGATGAACAGGTCACCCAGGCCCTGGCGGATGAGTACGGCCGGTGCCTTGATCCTGATCGGACCTTCGATGCTGCCGGGGTTGAGGATTGCGCCGCTGACCATATCGCTGTAGGACCGCAGCAGTTGCCGGGCATGGGTCAGGTAGCTTTGCCCGGTGTCGGTCAGCGTCAAGCGTCGGGTCGAGCGGTCGAAGAAGGTGGTTTTGAAGTCCCATTCGAGCTCGTCGACCCGCTTCATGATGACCGAGGGCGAGGTGTGCAAGGTGCGTGCGGCGGATGAGAAGTTACCGGTGTCGGCGGTCACGACGAAAGCCTTCAGCTTCAACAGCATGTCCATGGTGGAGCGCTCAAGATCAAGTGATAAGTTCAGACTCGACGGCGCGACGGATTTCGACCTTCGACCAGAGGCGGTCGTGGTGTGCCTGACAACCTGGACCCAACGCCCCGATCTTGTTGAGCACACACCAGTGCTCAAGGTAGAAGAGCGCAAAATCCGCGATGGTCATTTTTTCGAATAGCCAGTCTTTGCCGTTGATCTGTCGTTCTGCCCGGTCGAGGCCGGCCTGGAATATTTTCAGGCCATGGGCCTTTACAGCCGCGTGCTCTGATTCGCTCGGCGCGAATTTCTCCGGCCGGCGAGCGCGAGTGTAGCCTTGCATGTGCACGGTAGATACCAAATATTCGAGCATTTCCAGCACACGAATCTCGCCTTCGACATCGGTCGGGATCAGCTCTCTTTCAGGGTTCATGCGCGCCAGATAAAGCGCGATCACCGGGAACTCCGTGAGCAGCGATCCGTCATCGCGAATCAGCGCGGGGACTTTGCCCTTGGGATTGATCTGCGTGTACGCCTCGAACTCCGGCGTCCCCGGACGAGCCGCCTTCTCGATCTCGAACGGTTTGCCGATTTCAGCGAGCAAGGCATGAATGCCGATCTGGCAGGCACCGGGCAGGAAATACAGTTTCATGAAACGCTCCATAAATGAGGGGAAATGACGACGCCACGGGGCTACACGATGAAGGTTTCGAGGACGCCGATACCGTCCACGCCCGCTTCCACCCGGTCGCCAGGCTTGAGGTACCACGGGTGCGGATCGGGCTTGTGGTGCAAGGCCACGCCTTCGGGCGTACCGGTGCTGATCAGGTCGCCGGGCACCAGACCGAAACGCGACCAGAACGCGACCATCTCGGCAAAACCGAAGATCAGATCACGGCAGTCTGAGTGCTGGCGCAGTTCGCCATTGACCTTGAGCCACAGCACCAGACCGTTGGGGTCCGGCACGTCGTCGGCAGTGAGAATGTAAGGGCCGATCGGGCCGAAGCCGGGGAAGTTCTTGCCCAGCATGATCATGCCGTTCTGCATCTCGCGAAGCTGCCATTCGCGCGCCGACAGGTCATTGAAAATGGTGTAGCCGAAGATGGCGCTGGCAGGGTCGACGTCGCTGCGGGCATCAATCGCCTTGCCCAACACCAGTGCGATCTCGACTTCGTAGTCGAAAGCGAGCACGTCATCGGGCCGCTTCACCTGACTCTTGTGCGGGACCAGCGTGCGCCCAAGTTTGATGAAGCCCGTCGGAAAATCACTGTGCAGCTTGCTGGCGTTGGCGGTATCGCCCTTCATTGACTCCAGCTTGTGCCGGCCAAAGTTGCGGCCGGCGCAGAACATGGATTTTTCCGGCACCGGCGTCAGCCACTCGACGGTCTTCGGGTCATCCATCCATAGCGGGTCCTGGCGCTCCGCTGCCCAGGCAAGTAACTCGCGCGTGGCGTCCATCGCCGCTGCGCCACCCTCGATCAGTGCCATGACCGACGCTGGCGTGACCGGGCCACCCCGGACAGCGGCCGCCTTGGCGAGATCAACCAGCAGTTCCCGCCCCGATACAGAGGTGACGATGCCGAGCCGCTCCGGGCCCGCAGCAGATTGGTAGCGTGCGATTTTCATGGGTCGAGCCTTGCCAGCAGGTGTTTGAGCAGTTGCACTTCGCTCGGGTCCAGCTTGCCTTGAACATCGGCCTCGCTCGACTTGCGGATGGCGATGAGCTCCAGGACCGCGAGGCGACCTGCGGCGGTCAACCTGACAGCGACTCGACCGTCGCCTGGGTCAACCTCCTCCAGCAACCCGCGCTCGATGAGGTTCTGCACGATGGCGGCGGAAATGCCCTGGCCGCGCACCTTTTCGCTACGCGCCACGATCTCGGGCATGCACAGGCCGTCCTCACGACCAATGATGCTCAGCACGGCGTACTCCTCGGCCGTCCACTGCCGGGATTCGAGCTTTTCAATCACGCTCTGGCGGGTGCGCAAGTAGGCATTGGAGACCTGGTACAGCAAATCATCGGAGGACAGGTTGCTGAACTCGTCCGCCGACTCGACTGAGGCAACGGTTTGCTTGGGCAGCAGCATGCCGTATCGGCCGCCGTGGAACACCAGGGGCTTGCGCGCCGAGTGGCCGAAATCGACAATCTCGCCGACGAAGATCACGTGATCCCCGCCCTCGTACTGATAGGCCAGCTTGCAGGTGAAACGAGCCATGCAGTCCGCCAGCAACGGAACGCCATCGGGCCCGCGCTCAAGCGTGAGCCCCTCGAAGCGGTCAATGCCCTTGCTGGCAAAGCGCGAAGACAGCGCCTCCTGATCGGCAGACAGGATATGCACGGCGAAATGCCCGCTGTTGCGAAACGCGTCCATGTTCAAGGAGGTCCGCGCCAGGCTCCAGAGCACCATGGGCGGGTCCAGCGACACCGAGGAGAAGCTGTTGGCGGTCAAGCCGATATCCACACCGCCCGGCCCGGCCGTGGTCACAATGGTCACACCGGTGGCGAACGAGCCGAAAGCGTCGCGCAAGGCGCGGCCGTCGAAGCGTGAGCTCGCCTTGACGGGTTCTACCTGGATTGTTGTCTGCGTAGTCATTCTCAATGCCTCCAATCTTTAGATCGATACCGCCCTGCTGCATCGGGGGCCACCGCAACGGCCCCCGGCAACGTTACTTATTGGCGGCTCTGGCGCGTGCTTTGTCGGCCAGGTAGGTCTCAAGCGTCACCAACGGGCCTCGCTCGTGGTCCAGTTCTTTGGTCGCAATGCCGCTGAACGCGGTCGTTTCGTTGAACCAACATTCCTGCGGCGGCAGGCCCCAGCGCAGCGACAGGCCGGGCTTGCGCACATCCCACGCAACAGGCTCAACTTCGATATCGATCAGCAAATAGTGATCGCAGAACAACTCCACCCGATGGCCATCAGGATCGCGCAGGTAAACGAACAACACACCGGCCGGACCATGTCGGCCGGGCCCGCGCTCCACGATGTCGCCCATGCCCAGGTTGCCGGCGATATCGCAGGCGCGCAGGATGCTGCTGGAATCGGAAACGGTGTAGGCGAAGTGATGCAGGCGCGGGCCCGGATTCTCCAGGAAAACAATGTCCTGGGTCCCGGGTTTGCGGAACATGAAGGTCGCTATCAGCTTCTCGTCCAAGGCCATGTATTCGGAAATGCGGAAGCCCATTTCTGCATAGAAATCGGTCTGTTCCTGCACATTCGGCACCTGGATCTGGTAGTGGTCGAAGCGCATGGCGGCGCCGCCCTTGAAGTCCTGGAACTGCGTGTACACACGGGGCGTCGTCGACATGGTGGCGCACAGTTGCACCGGGGTGCCGGCCGGGTCGTTGACCAGCAGCGTGCGGCCCTGGTGCGGCACTTCGATCCAGCGTGCCGGCAGGCCTTTGGAGCGGTAAAAGTGCTCGGCCTTGTCCAGTTCCTCTTCGGTGTAGACCCGGAAGCCGATCGCTTCGGCTTCATGGTCGCCGCTCTTGCGCTTAATCACCAGGCTGTGGTGGCACACCTCTTCCAGACCGCGGAAATACAGGGTGTCGGCATCCCGCTCGGTCAGCACCAGGCCAATGACCTGCTCGTAAAAATCGCGGCTGGCTTCAAGGTCGCGGGAGGTAATGACGGCGTGGCTCGAACGGGTGACATTGAATGGTGGGTAATAGACCGGTTTTGGCAGTGGCATGGTAAGTCTCCTGATGTCTTTTCAGAGCCGAGTGAAATCGGCCTCGTTGCTCAACTCGAGGGGGCCAGTCAAGCGACCGGTCATGTTGTACCAACCAATATTGAACAGCAGCGCCATGCTCTGCTTCGGGCCGAGACGGTGGTAAACGTCTTCCCAGACCCCGGTGCTGACCTGGGCTGGCGCACGGGTGGCATCGCGGGACAAGCGCAGTACCGCCTTCTCGAGGTCGGAGAACAGCGGGCTCTTTTCAAAATCCCACAGCGCGAGCATTTGCTCCTTCGCGACGCCTTCCTTGATGGCCCGATTCCAGTGGGGGTCGTGTTCGTATTGGGTGCCCATGGTCTGGCACGCCATCACGATGGCCATCTCGCGCAATTTCGGATCGATATCGTAGCCTTCGCGGACCGCGTCGGCCATGGGGATGAAGACCTCGAGGATCTCCGGGCAGATGGCCAGGGTCCGAAAGATCTGCGCGTTCGGTGCGTGACCACGCTTGGCCGCCAGCAGCGCGAAGGCTTCCGGCTCTTCGTCCGGCGTGGGCAGGTGAATACGAGGCATACAGAACTCCACACATTATTGTTGTCTGTCAGCGGCCGCAGCGTGGCTACGGCCCCTGCGATCAGCGGCCGTTGATGCGCCGGTCCCATTCGCCATTGCGATCCAGGAACGCCCACACACGGTCTTGCGCCTCGCGGGCGCCCGGGTAACGCTCGCCGCGCATCTGGGCGTTGCGCCATGGATCACCGGAGAAGAACTTCTCGTACAGGTTCTGACGACCGGCAAAGGACGAGCAGGAGGCATCCCAGGCCAGGCGCAACAGCTGCATCTTGCGTTCGGCCGGGATGTCGGCACCGGCGCAATAACGCTCGATGGCCGGACCGTTTTCGCTGTAGAGATCCTCGACCGTCGGCGCCACGACCACGTTGCCGGCGCCGAGCAGTTGCAGGATTTCCAGGGCGCGGGCATGCATCGCCGGGTACTGCGCGCGCACCACATTGAGCGGTTGCTCATAAGGCACCACGGTGCCGCCAGGTCCTGGAATGCAGTCGATTTCCGCCACGCGAATCAGGGCGCGCAGGGTCTCGACATAGGCCACCAGCTCGGACAGTTGCACCATCACGTTGGGGAAACGACTGTGGTTCACTTCCGTCAGGTTGTAGGCAATGCCCAGCAGAAACTCCATCTTGGCCAGCGAGCGCGTGGCCGACTGGTGCGAACCGTGGGGGCCGGAAGGCGATTTCATGGCCGACTCAACGGCCTTGATGCTGCGGTACATGAACACGCGTTCCCACGGAATGAACGCTTCGTCAAACCACAGCACCGCGTCCATCTCATCCATCCGCGCCGAGAGCGGGTCGTTGGCAAACCGGCCCGTGGTGGGGAACGCGGGACGGCAGATCATCTTCATCCCGGGGGTGTCGATGGGGCAGGCAAAGCCGACCGCGTAAGCCTCGGCATCTTCCACCAGGGGGAATTTTGCCGCCGCCGGCATGATCAGCACTTCGTTGGCCAATGGGCCCAGGGTGGCCACCGAACGCGCGCCGGACACGTAGATGCCGGCATCGGATTCGCGCACGACGCGCATCACCATGTCGCCTGGCTGTTCGAACATCTGCAGGCGTTTGTCGATGTCCGGCGAAACCAGTGAGTGGGTCAGTGCCAGGTCGTTTTCGCGAATGAATTCGTGGTACTTCAGGATGTTCTGGCTGAATCGCTCGCCACCCGCTGCGAACAGTTCGTGCGCCGAGGCATGGGCGCTGACCATGACGTTCAGGAAATCAGGGGTGCGCCCCATCATGCCGCCTACTGCATCCATCCAGGTCTTCATCATTTCCCGGCGCAGACGCAGGTCTTCGGCAGAGCGCGGCAGCATGAACGAGCGACCGACACGGGCGCCGGAGGTTGGCGAGACAAAGGTCATTTTGTCCTGCAGGGCTGGCTCGCACTGGATGTCATAGAGGTCGGCGATGGATTGAACCGCGCCACGGAAACGGCGATCCACCGTCACATCCTTGATGCGCTCGCCATCGATCCAGACGGAACGACCGTCTTTGAGAGAGTCGATGTAATCAGCCCCGCTGCGTACTCCGACCCGGGCTCCACTCATGGCAGTTGATTTTTTGTTTGCGTTATTTTCCATGGGTACTGCTCCTGCATTTGTAACGTTTGGCCTGAGGCGGGATGACCGCCGCAAGTAAAATTCAGCTGTTGTTTCCACCCCTCGATAGTATTGAGAGGCGCAGGTTTTAAGAATTTGTCATTTGGACCAACAGCTGTTCCAGATTGGAAAAGAGCAACCGGCGTCAGAGCCCGAACTCTGCCGCCAATGCAAGAATGCGTGCCGCCCGCGCCATGACCGGCGCATCGATCATGCGACCATCGAGCACCACCACGCCGCCGCCGGCAGCCTCGGCCAGTCGGGACACGGCCTTGGCCCATTCGATGTCCTGAGCCGACGGCGTGAAGGCGGCAGCGGCCTCGATCACCTGGCTAGGATGGATCAGCAACTGGCCACTGAAGCCGTGCCGACGGGCACGCGCGGCGTACCTGGCCAGGCCCGTCTGGTCGCCGATCGCCGTGTACACCCCGTCCACCGGGGCCGGCAAGCGGGCCCGCTGGCTGGCGAGCACCAGCATGGCGCGCCAGGGCAGGAACACCAGTTCATCGGGGTCTGACTCGTCAGGTATCAGGTCGAGCTCGACCGCCAGGTCCAGCTTGCCGAACATCAAGCGCGCGCAGCCCCGCGCCGCGGCGATCTGCGCTAGCGCTTCGAGGCCCTGCCCGGTTTCGATAATGCACAACACCGGTTTGCCGCTGATGCCATGGGCGTGTTCGACCTGCGCAGCGCTGTCGGCCTTTGGCAACATCACACCGGCGATGCCGGAGTGGCGACAGGCCGCCAGGTCATCCTCATGCCACACCGTGTCCGCGGCATTGATGCGCACGGTGACCCGCTCTTCAGGGTGGGCCTCCAGCCAGGTCAGCAAGGCCAGTAGCGCGGCCGGCTTTTCGGCTGGCGCCACCGCATCCTCGAGATCGACCACGACCACGTCGGTGCCGCTGGCCAGCGCCTTGGCAATGCGTTCCGGACGGTTCGCGGGTACGAAGAGAAAGGTTCGCGCACGACCCAGGTTCAATTGTCGGATCGCCATCACACCACCTTCCTTTCGCGCAGATCATCGGCGCGGTCTGTGTAGCCGAGTTCGCGCAGGATCGCGGCGGTATGCTCACCCAGTGCCGGTACCGGCCCCATGCGGGCGGGATGATCACCGCCCATGCCCGGCGGTTGCAGCGCGGGCACGGGCCCGGCGGGCGTATCTACGCTGGTCCAGCGCTTGCGCGCCTCGAGTTGCGGATGCTTCCAGATGTCGCTCATGGTGCTGACGTTCGCGTTGGCAATGTCGGCAGCATCGAGGCGAGCCATGACCTCTTCGGCGGAGAACCCGGCGAAGCTCTGCTCGATCAGTGCGCTGACGGCATCACGGTTGGTGGTGCGTAGTGCGTTAGTGGCGAACCGCTCATCGGTGGCAAGGGCTGCATCGCCCAACAGTTTTTCGCAGAACACCGCCCACTCACGCTCGTTCTGCAGGCCGAGCATGACCGTGCGGCCGTCGCCTGCGCGGAATGGCCCGTAAGGATAAATGGTCGCGTGGGACGCGCCGGTGCGCCGCGGTGGCGCCTGATCCTTGTAGGCGTAGTACATCGGGAAGCCCATCCACTCGACCATCGCATCGATCATGGCGATCTCGATGCGCCGGCCACGCCCGGTTTTGCCCCGCTCGATCAGGGCGCCGAGGATGTTGGTGTAGGCGTACATGCCCGCCGAGATGTCGGCGATCGAAATACCGGCCTTGACCTGATCCTCCGGCGTACCAGTGATCGACAGGAAGCCCGACTCGCTCTGGATCAACAAGTCATAGGCCTTCTTCTCGGTATACGGACCGCCCTCTCCATAACCCGAGATGTCACATACGATCAGCCGTGGATTTTTCTCCGAGAGCGCTTCGTACGACAGCCCCATGCGTGCGGCTGCGCCTGGCGCCAGGTTCTGCACCAGCACGTCGGCCTCGGCCAGCAACTGCATGAGAATTTCCTGGGCCTCGTGTTGCTTGAGGTCCAGGGTGAGGCTTTCTTTCGAGCGGTTGACCCAGACGAAGTGCGAGGCAAGGCCGTCGACGCGATCGTCATAGGCGCGGGCAAAGTCGCCGCTGCCAGGGCGTTCGACCTTGATCACACGGGCCCCCTGGTCGGCGAGATGACGCGTCGCCAGGGGCGCGGCAATCGCGTGCTCGAGGGAGACCACTGTGATGCCTTCGAGTGGAAGTACCGGTTTGCCAGTCACCATGTCAGGTTCCTCAGAAAGAGCGCGGCAGCCCGAGCAAGTGCTCGGCGACGTAGGAGAAGATCAAGTTGGTGGAGATCGGCGCGACCTGGTACAGGCGGGTCTCGCGGAACTTGCGCTCGATGTCGTATTCGTTGGCGAAGCCGAAACCGCCGTGGGTTTGCAGGCAGACGTTGGCCGCTTCCCACGAGGCCTTGGCCGCCAGGTACTTGGCCATGTTGGCCTGGGCACCACAGGGTTGGTTGGCGTCGAACAGCTGGCACGCCTTGAAGCGCATCAGGTTGGCCGCTTCGATCTCGATGAAGGCGTCGGCGATCGGGAATTGCACGCCCTGGTTCTGGCCGATCGGACGGTCGAACACCACGCGCTCATTGGCGTATTTCACGGCGCGTTCCATGAACCAGTAGCCGTCGCCGATGCATTCGGCGGCAATCAAGGTGCGCTCGGCGTTGAGCCCGTCGAGGATGTATTTGAAACCCTTGCCCTCCTCGCCGATCAAGTTCTCCTCGGGAATCTCCAGGCTGTCGAAGAACAGTTCGTTGGTCTCGTGGTTGACCATGTTGGGGATCGGCTGCACGGTGAGGCCCTTGCCGATCGAGTCCTTGAGGTCGACGATGAAGATCGACATGCCCTCGGACTTGCGCTTCACTTCGGTCAACGGTGTGGTGCGCGCCAGCAGAATCATCAGGTCGGAGTGCTGCACCCGCGAGATCCAGACCTTCTGACCGTTCACTACATAGCGGCCGTCTTTCTTCACCGCATTGGTCTTGATCTTGGTGGTGTCGGTGCCGGTCGTCGGCTCGGTGACCGCCATCGACTGGATGCGCAATTCGCCCGAAGCGATCTTCGGCAGGTACTTTTCCTTCTGCGCCCGGCTCCCGTTACGCAGCAGCGTGCTCATGTTGTACATCTGGCCGTGAACGGCGCCGGAGTTGCCGCCCGAACGGTTGATCTCTTCCATGATCACCGACGCTTCGGTCAGGCCCAGGCCCGAGCCGCCGTACTCTTCGGGGATCATCGCCGAGAGCCAGCCGGCACCTATCAAGGCGTCGACAAACGCCTCGGGGTAGGCACGCTGCTCGTCAATCTTGCGGAAATATTCGTCCGGAAACTCGCTGCACAGAGCACGTACGGCGTCGCGGATTTCCTGGTGTTCGTCAGGGGTATAGAGCATGGTCATAGCGATTTTCCTGTCCTGTATTAGGCAATTGCGGCACGGCAGTGCCCTTGGCGCTCCCTCACGGAGGCACCTTTTGAATCGGTAAGTGGGCTGGCTGATCAGTCGAAGGTGACTTCAGCCTTCATCGCTAGGCGCCCGTCGCAGTCGGTCCACAAGTCGGCGCTGTCCGGGCCGGTGAACTGGCCGCACAGATCAAAGTCCGCCGTATCGAAAAGCGGGCCGACTGCACGGAACACGAAGCGTCGAATGCGTTTGGCCGGGTGCGCAGCGCGAAAGGTTTCGAGCAACAGCGTGGCGGCCAGTGGACCCTGCACGACGAGACCGGGATAGCCCTCTTCGCGCGTCGCGTAGGCCTGGTCGTAGTGGATGCGGTGGCTGTTGAACGTCAGCGCCGAGTAACGGAACAGCAACACCGGGTCGGGGTGAATACGCTGACGCAATGCTGCGCTGCCACGGGCCTGTTCACCGGCGAGGCTCGCACCCGGCGCGGCTGGCTGGCGGTAGACGATGTCCTGCTCCTCCACCAGACACACGCCACGCTCGCTTGAAACCGTGTGCTCCACGGTCACGAACACCAGCTCGCCATTGCGTCCGGTCTTGCGCTCGCAGCGCGCAATGCGGGAAATCCGCGTGACGGCCTCGCCGACCCGCAGCGGCTGCTCGAACGTCAGGCGACCGCCCGCCCACATACGGTTGGGCAGGTCCACCGGCGGCAGGAATCCGCCGCGTTTGGGATGGCCGTCGGTGCCGATTTCGCTGGCCCGGGCGTTGGGCGTGAAATACACCCAGTGCCACAAGGGCGGCAGTTCGGCACCCACTTCCAGGGTTTCGGGATCACGATCGAGCGTGGCGGCCAACGCCTGGGCAACCCGTTGATCGATGCGGTCGGTACGCAGTTCCCCCCGGCCCACCCATTGGCTCAAGTCAACCGTGGTTGCCTCTTTGCAGTCGTTCATTGTTATCTCCTGCGTCACCTGTTTTTGTTTTATGTCCCGTGGCGTCGGTCTCTCGGCGTCGATCCCGAGGCTATTGACCCGCAGCCTGAGGAACCGAGATAGCGTCCAGCGCAGCGACCGCATCGGCCGGCAGAACCAGCGATGCGATCGCGAGGTTTTCATGCAGATGAGCGACCGAAGAAGTGCCGGGGATCAGCAGGATGTTCGGTGAGCGTTGCAGCAGCCACGCCAGCGCGACCTGCAGCGGCGTGGCACCCAGGCCATTGGCGACTTCGGACAGCGTCGCTGACTGCAGCGAGTTGAATCCGCCCAGTGGAAAGAACGGGACGTAGGCGATGCCGTCTTTGGCCAGGGCGTCGATGAGCAAGTCATCAACGCGATGCACCAGGTTGTAGTGGTTCTGCACGCAGGCAATCTCGACGATGTCGCGACCTTCCTGCACCTGCGTGGCCGTCACGTTGCTGAGGCCGATGTGGCGCACGAGCCCTTGTCGCTGCAGCTCGGCGAGTGCCTGGAGCGGCGCGGCGATGGAGCCTTCCGCCGGCCCCTGGGGGCTGAGCATGACGCGAAAGTTCACGACATCGAGGGCTTCCAGGCCGAGGTTGCGCAGATTGCCCTCGACCGCCCGCACGAGATCATCCGGCTCGCAGGCTCGAATCCATGACCCGTCCGTGCCACGGCGTGCGCCGATCTTGGTGACGATCAGCAGGTCCTCGGGATAGGGTGCCAGCGCTTCGCGAATGAGTTGATTGACGACCTCAGGGCCATAGTAGTCGCTGGTGTCAATGTGGTTGACGCCTGCCGCCACCGCCGCGCGCAAGGTGGCGAGCGCGCTGGCCGTGTCCCGCGACGGCCCGAACGCGCCGGGCCCCGCGAGTTGCATGGCGCCGTAACCGAGCCGCTTGATGATGCGGCCGCCAAGAGAGAATGTACCCGCTCTTTCGATCATCTGAATTCTCCGTCTCTGGTCATGACTATTGCTGCGCCTTGAAGGCTGAATATTCCTTGCGCACGAAGTCCTCGAAGCTGGCCGGTGCGCGACCCAACAGCCACGACAGGACATTGGGATTACCGAGGAAATCGTGGTGGCTGTAGCGTTTCTCGATCGACTCGCTGACCCGGGCCTGATGGGCAAAGGTCACGGGATCGCCACTGCCGAACCGGGCACGGACGAATGCCGCCATATCAATGCGTTCGACCTGGATCGGGCGCTCGAGCACATCCGAGAGCACCTGCCCGATATCGTGTGCGGTGAACCGGCCTGGCCCCACCAGCTCATAGGTGGCTGCGCCATGGAGTGCCGGCTGTGCGAGCACCATGGCAGCGACCTCGGTCACATCGTCCAGATCGACCATCGATTGGAAACGATCCAGCGCCCAGGACAAACGGAACACGCCCTCTTCGAACACCGGCTTCATGCGTGTCGCCAGCATGTAGTTGGCCGGTTGCAGAATGGTGAACTCCAGTCTGGAGGACAGCAGGTGCTCCTCGATGTCCCGCTTGATTTCATGCTGGACCAGGTCAGTGGTGATGGCATGCAGCACCGAGCTGAAGACGAAGTGCCCTACCCCTGCTTCCCGTGCCGCATCGACGATGTCGAAGCCGATCGCCCGTTCCGCCGGGTGCAGCGTCGGGCCGATGTGGTAGATACTGGCGACGCCGCGCACCGCGTCACGAATGAACGCCGGATCTGCCAGATCGCCCACCAGCACCTCCTGCACACCCAGTTTTTTCAGGGTCTCGGCCGAGGCATTGCTGCGCACGCAGGCACGTACGTGATGTCCTGCGGCGAGCAAACGGGGCAGCAGCCGCTTACCCTGATTGCCGTTGGCCGATGTGACGAGAATCGTGGCTGGAACACTGGTCATAGAGGTTAATCCCACTCTGGTCGATAGCAAGGCGAGGCGCTGAAGACGCGTCCTGCCCATGTATTTTTATTGTTTACTTCGAGTGCATCCCCATCAGGCGTCTCAGCGACGTGCCGGCGGCAGGTCGGTGCAACTGCCATGGGCGACTTCCGCCGCCATTCCTACCGTTTCACCCAATGTCGGATGCGGGTGGATGGTCTTGCCGATATCCACGGCGTCGGCGCCCATTTCGATGGCCAGGCAAACCTCACTGATCAGATCCCCGGCACCGGTGCCAACAATGCCGCCGCCCACCACGCGCCGGGTCTCGGCATCAAAGAGTAGTTTGGTGAAGCCTTCATCACGACCGTTGGCAATCGCCCGTCCCGACGCAGCCCATGGGAACACTGCGACCTCGACCTTGACGCCCTTGTCCTTGGCTTCCTGCTGAGTCAGGCCGGCCCAGGCCACCTCCGGATTGGTGTAGGCAACGCCGGGAATCTGCAATGCATCGAAGCGGCTGCGGGCCTGTTCTGGATTGTCCGAGGCCTCGCCTGCCGCCACTTCAGCGGCGACGTGGCCCTCGTGGACGGCCTTGTGGGCCAGCATCGGCTGGCCAACAATGTCCCCGATCGCGAAGATGTGCGGCACGTTGGTGCGCATCTGCTGGTCCACGGCAATGAATCCGCGCTCACCGACATTGATACCCGCCTTGTCGGCACCGATCTGGTCGCCATTGGGTTTGCGGCCGACCGCCACCAGGACCAGGTCATAGCATTGCGGCTCCGTGGGGGCTTTTTCACCTTCGAAGGTCACCCAGATGCCCTGCTCGCCGGCCTCGGCTTTCACCGTGCGGGTTTTCAACATCACCTGATCGAAACGGTGGCTGTTGTGCTTCTCCCAGACCTTGACCAGGTCGCGATCAGGCCCCTGCATCAAGCCGTCCAGCATCTCCACCACATCGATGCGCGCGCCAAGGGCTGAATAGACGGTGGCCATTTCCAGGCCGATAATCCCGCCGCCGACCACCAGCATGCGCTTGGGCACTGCCTTGAGTTCCAGGGCGCCGGTGGAGTCGACGATGCGCGGATCCTTCGGCATGAACGGCAGCTTGACGGCCTGACTGCCGGCGGCAATCACGCACTGTTTGAAGCGAATGACCTTCGTTTCGCCGGTCTGTGTCCGGCCGGAACCGGAGGAAACTGCCACCTCGATATGATGCGGATCGAGGAAGCGCCCGACGCCACGCACCACGTCGACTTTTCGGCCCTTGGCCATGCCGGCAAGCCCAACCGTCAGCTTGCTGACCACCGACTCCTTGTGGGTGCGCAATTTGTCGATATCCACCTTGGCCGCACCGAAGTCGATACCCAGGGCTGCCAGATGCGGTGTCTCCTCCATCACCGAGGCGACGTGCAGCAATGCCTTGGAGGGGATGCAGCCAACGTTCAGGCACACGCCGCCAAGCGAGGCGTAACGCTCCACCACAATGGTCTTGCGGCCCAGATCCGCCGAGCGAAAGGCGGCGGAATAACCGCCGGGGCCGCCACCCAGGACGAGCACGTCGCATTCCATATCAGCGCTGCCGGCGTGGCTGGAAGCCGTTGCGGGCGCGGGTGTCGGCGATGGCGCTACGACAGGAGGTGGTGCAGGCCGGGCTGCCACGTCATTCGACTCCAGCGTCAACAACACCGCGCCTTCGGCCACTTTGTCGCCGATTTTGACCAGCACTTCCTTGACCACACCGGCGCCCGAAGACGGCACATCCATGGTCGCCTTGTCGGACTCCAGCACGCAGATGGCTTGATCAACGGCAACCACATCGCCGACCTTGACCAACACCTCGATCACCGGCATGGCGGCAGCGTCGCCGATGCCTGGCATCTTCACTTCAATAACCTGACTCATGGGCTGCCCCCTCACAGTGTAATTCGACGGAAGTCAGCCAACAGAGCCGCCAGATGCTGGAGGAAACGTGCCGCCGCCGCGCCATCGACGACGCGGTGATCCCATGAAAGGGCCAGGGGTAGAATCAGCCGCGGGGCAAACCCGTTGCCGTTCCACACCGGTCGCGTCTGCGCACGGGTAACGCCGAGGATCGCCACTTCCGGCGCATTGATGATGGGGGTAAAACCGGTGCCGCCGATGCCACCCAGGCTGGAAACGGTGAAGGTTCCACCGGTCATGTCCGCCGGGCCCAACTTGCCATCCCGTGCCTTTCTCGCCAACTCACCGCACTCAGTGGCGATCTGGCCGATGCCTTTTTGATCGGCGTCGCGAATGACCGGCACCACCAGCCCGTTCGGCGTGTCGGCGGCAAAACCGATGTGGTAGTACTGCTTGAGGACCAGGATCGGCTCGCCGTCTTCGTTGCCCAACGAACTGTTGAACTGCGGGAAGACTTTCAAGGTAGCGACCGCGGCCTTGATCAGGAACGCGAGCATGGTGTACTTGATCGCGTCCTTGCCGCCTTCCGTGTTGAGCTGGACACGAAACGCTTCAAGCCCGGTGATATCCGCTTCTTCGTTGTTGGTGACGTGGGGAATCATCACCCAGTTGCGCGAGAGGTTTGCGCCGGAGATTTTCTTGATCCGTGAGAGCGCGACCTTCTCGACGGTGCCGAACTTGCTGAAATCAACGTCCGGCCAGGGCAGCAGGTTGAGGCCACCGGAGTGATCGCCACGTGGTGCAGGACTGTCGAGGCGAACCAGGGCGTCCTTGACGAAGCGCTCGATATCGTCACGAAGCATCCGCCCGCCCTTGCCGGTGCCCGCCACTTTCGAGACGTCTACACCCAGTTTGCGCGCATAACTGCGGACCGAAGGACTGGCATGTGGTTTCGGGCCGGACGTCATCACCATTGGCGCAGGGGCAGATGCGACAGGTGCAACCGGCAGCGCTACGACAGGTGCCGGCGCAGGTACATCCTTTACAGCATCAACCAGCGCATTGCCATTCACTGCAGGCGCAGCGGCAGGCACTGCATCGGCCGCCATCTGCAATGTAAGGATGGCGCTGCCCCTGGAAACCCGATCACCCTCCTTGATCGTCACCGCGACAACGATGCCTGCGCCAGGACTTGGCACATCCATCGAGGCCTTGTCCGATTCGAGGGTCAGCAACGGGTCGTCGAACGCTACCGTATCGCCCGGTTTGACCAACACTTCGATCACCGGAAGGTCTTTGAAGTCCCCGATGTCAGGGACATGAATCTCTCTGATTTCACTCATGACTTACCGTCGCCAAGAAAGGGATCCGTTGCGCGTTCACGCAACGGATGGAGCGCTCATCGAGCGCATACGAAGAGAAAACCGTTAACGCGTCCAGGGCGCTGGACGATCACCGTCCAGGGCGTAGCGTTCGATGGCTTCGGCCAGCACCTGACGCGGCAGCTTGCCTTCGCGCACCAGTCCGTCCAGAGCCGCCAGAACGACCTGGTGACGGTCCACCTCGAAGAAACTGCGCAAGGCGGCACGGGTGTCACTGCGGCCAAAGCCATCGGTACCCAGGGCAATGAAGCGCGCATCGACGTAACTGGCGATGAGTTGCGGCCAGGCGCGAACGTAGTCGGAGGCGACAATGACCGGTGCATCGCCGGCGAGGGAGGCGCACAGGTGGCTGACCTGTTCGGTTTCAGCGGGGTTCAGGCGATTGTGTCGCTCGACTTCACGCGCTTCACGAGCCAGCTCGCTGAAACTGGTGACGCTCCACACCTCGCTCGATACCTGCCAGTCAGCCAGCAGCAACTCGGACGCCGCGATCACTTCCCGCAGGATGGTCCCGCTGCCCAGCAACCGCACCGCACCCCGTGACGCCGGTGCATCGGCCACTGCGTAGCGATACATGCCGCGAATGATTTGATCTTCAACGCCGGACGGCAGCGAAGGCTGGGCGTAGTTCTCGTTCATCACCGTGATGTAGTAGAACTCGTCGACATCGCGCTCCATCATCTGGCGCATGCCGTGGTCGACAATCACCGCCAGCTCCCCGGCGAAAGCCGGGTCATAGGCACGGCAATTGGGCACGGTGGCAGCGACCACATGGCTGCTGCCATCCTGGTGCTGCAGCCCTTCCCCACCCAGGGTCGTGCGCCCTGCGGTGGCGCCCAGCAAGAAGCCGCGGGCACGTTGGTCAGCCGCTGCCCAGATCAAGTCACCGACGCGCTGGAAACCGAACATCGAGTAGTAGATGTAGAACGGCAGCATCGGTTTGCCGTGGGCGCTGTAAGAGGTTGCCGCGGCGACCCAGGAAGACAGCGCTCCCGCTTCGGTGATGCCCTCTTCCAATAGCTGGCCATCGCGGGCCTCGCGGTAATACAGCATGGAGCCGGCATCTTCCGGCTCGTAAAGCTGGCCAAGCGGCGAGTAGATACCGATCTGGCGAAACAGGTTGGCCATGCCGAAGGTGCGGGCTTCGTCCGCGACGATAGGTACGATGCGTGGCCCCAGCTCCTTGTCTTTGAGCAAACCGCCGAGCATCCGCACCACCGCCATGGTGGTGGACATTTCCTTGCCATCGGCCTCAAAGGCGAAACGCGCGTAGTCAGCCAGGGCTGGAATGGCGACGTGTTCGTTACCCTTCTGCCGCGCCGGCATGTAGCCGCCCAACGACGCCCGGCGCTCACGCAGGTAACGCATTTCCTGGCTGTCTTCGGCCGGGCGATAGAAGCGCAGTTGTGCGACATCGTCGTCTGACAGGGGCAGCGCGAAGCGATCGCGGAACGCCTTGAGGGCGTCGATATCCAGCTTCTTGGCCTGGTGCGAAGTCATGCGCGACTCCCCTGCACCGCCCATGCCGTAACCTTTCTTGGTTTTGGCGAGGATTACGGTCGGACGGCCCTTGTGCGCCTTGGCAGCGGCGAACGCGGCATGCAGCTTGCGGAAGTCGTGGCCACCGCGTTTCAGGGCATCGATCTCGGCATCGGAC
The DNA here is from genome assembly GCF_057837725.1 of Pseudomonas sp. GL_091. Classification (NCBI taxonomy): domain Bacteria; kingdom Pseudomonadati; phylum Pseudomonadota; class Gammaproteobacteria; order Pseudomonadales; family Pseudomonadaceae; genus Pseudomonas; species Pseudomonas sp. GL_091. The sequence goes on from NZ_CM174451.1 coordinate 3,600,461, forward strand.
ATGTGCGAGACCAGTTCCTTGACCTCTGGATCCTGCTGGAAGAAGTGCAGCAAGTTGTAGGCGCCGTCCTTCGAGCCGAGGGTCTGGTACTGGCCATCGACGGTCTGGGCAAAGCGTTGCAACAGGGCGTTGTTGGTGTCCCGCGAGAACAACGGGTCCCAGTCCGATCCCCAGATGACCTTGACCACATTCCAGCCGGCACCGGTAAACAGCGCTTCGAGCTCCTGGATGACCTGGCCGTTGCCACGCACCGGCCCGTCCAGGCGCTGCAGGTTGCAGTTGACGATAAAGGTCAGGTTGTCGAGCTTTTCCCGTGCCGCGAGGGTCAGGCCGGCAATGGATTCCGGCTCGTCCATTTCACCGTCACCGAATACGCCCCAGACATGGCGGTCGCCGGTGTCAGCGAGATTACGGTTCTCCAGGTAGCGCATATAACGCGCCTGATACACCGCACTGATCGGACCAATGCCCATCGAGCCGGTGGGGAATTGCCAGAAATTGGGCATCAACCAGGGGTGCGGATAGGAACTCAATCCGTTGCCGCCCACTTCCTGGCGATAGTTGGCCAACTGTTCTTCCGACAGGCGTCCCTCAAGGAACGCACGGGCGTAAACGCCAGGCGCCGAATGCGGCTGGTAGAACACCAGGTCGCCGCCGTGCTGTTCATCGCGGGCACGGAAGAAGTGGTTGAAGCCGACCTCGAAGATCTCGGCGGCCGACGCGTAACTTGCGATATGCCCGCCCAAGTCTCCGTAGGCCTGGTTTGCGCGCACCACCATGGCCAATGCATTCCAGCGAATGATCGACGTGATCCGTTCCTCGACAGCAAGGTCGCCCGGATAGGGACCCTGCCGTTCAATCGGAATTGTGTTCCGATAGGCCGAGTACGGGTGCACATGCGAGGTGATGCCAAGTGCTCTTGCGTGTTGCTCTAACTGTTTGAGCAGGAACTGGCCGCGCTCCGAACCGCCATCGCGCACGACGGCTTCTAGCGACTCCAGCCACTCCCGGGTTTCGTCCCGGTCAATATCCAAAGACGCCATTGCCCCGGGGTTTTCGTTTAGCGAACTCATGTCTGCCTCCACTCTTATTGTTGTTTGCTTAGAGATGAACCGACAGAACGTGCCGCCGTACTAAGCTTCATGACCTGACTTGAATCAGGTTTATCGAGATAAAAATGTCGAACCTGCACCCATACACTCGGGACCCGCTTCAAGCGGTGGTGCGAAAATCGCCGACCGCCGCATTCAGTGCGCCGCCGACCTGTTCCAGCCCACGCACGGACGCCTCGAGCATTTCGCTGGCAGCGCTGCTTTGCCCCGCGACGGCGCGGACCCGCTGCATGCTTTCGCCCACCTGTTCTGCCACCGCACTCTGCTGTTCGGCCGCCGCCGCGATCTGCTGACTCATCTGTTCCACGGTCGATACTGCTGCGGCGATGTCCTGCAGCGCCTGGGAAGCCTGGGCGGCCAGCACCACGCTCTCGCGGGTCAGCGTCTGGCTTCCCTGCAGGCGACTGTCCGCCTGTTCGGCGACAGTGCGCAGTTGCAGGATGATGGCCGCAATGTCATTGGTAGAGGCCTGGGTGCGCCGGGCCAGGTTGCGTACCTCGTCCGCCACCACCGCGAAGCCACGACCGTTTTCGCCGGCTCTCGCCGCTTCGATCGCCGCATTCAGGGCCAGCAGATTGGTCTGTTCGGCCAGGGCCTTGATCACATCCAGCACCTTGCCGATGGCCGCACTCTCGTTGAGCAGCGAGCCCATGGCCTCGGAACATCCGCTCATTTCCTCTGCCAGGTGACCGATCTTTGCCGTTGCCTGGCGCACCAGGTCTTCACCGTTGCGCGCCTGTCCACTGGCCTGCTCGACGGCACTGCGGCTCAGACCGGTGTTACGCGCAACATCCTGTGCAGTGGCGGCCATCTGTTGCATGGCGGTGGCCGCCAATTCAGTTTCTTCGCGCTGCGAGTCGACGCCCTGTCGCGTACGCTCGGTGACCTGCACCAGGCTGTCGGCGGCCTGATTCAACTGCCCGACGCCCTGGCCAATCCGGCCGACCAGCCCACGCAGGCTGTCGAGCATGACCCCGACACCGCCGAGCAACTGGCCCAGCTCGTCGCATCGTCCGGATGCATCGATCTGTGCGCTGAGATCGCCGGATGCCACGCGCCGGGTCAGCTCGACCGCCTGACGCAACGGTTGCAGGATCAAATGGCGAATCAACAGGCTGGCGCCGATGCCGAAGCTGACCGCCAACAGCGCGATCCCCCCCAGCAGCCGCGATACCCATTGGCTCATCGACTGCGAGGCCTGTACTTGCGCGACGCGGGCCGCGCCCAGCAAGGCACTGACCTTGTCAGCGGCGACATTCATCGCCGCCTGGCTTTCGGCGGCTTGATCACGACTCGCGGCATAACCGTTGAACGCCGTGCGGTATTCATCCAGCGCCGTGCGTGCCTGAGTCAGCGATTCCCGCTCCGAACCTTCGAGACGCAACTCGAGGTTTTCCATGTACGAGCGCAATTCGATCACCCGCGCTTCCCAGGCGTTGCGCAACTCGGTGCTGCCTTGCAGCGTGAAGTAGAGTTCGCTGTCACGCAGGTTGGCCAGCTTGTCACGCAGCGTAGAGGCTTGTTCAAGCTGCAGCATGCGCACCGAGTCAGCCGGCTGCGTGCGCGACGCCAGCAGGTTGACGGCGTCCAGCTGATCGAGCATGACCACGGTGAACCGCTCGCCCACCACCTGGGCCAGTTGCTGCATGCGCAGGCGAGCCTCGCGGGCATCGCGTTGGGCCTGAGCGTAACGCTCGAACTGGGCGAGATAGATTTTTGCGGCCTGTATGGAATCGCCCTGCCCGGCCCGGGACTTTTCCAGCAACGAGACCAGCTCACCGGTGAGGCTGGCCACCTTTTTCGCCTCCTCCTCGGCCAGGTCCAGGCCGAACGCCTTGACCGAGACCTGCGCCTGCAACAGCAGCGACTCAACGGAAGCGACGTCGTTCATCTTCTCGGCCCGTGCCTCGAGTACATTCAGGGCATAGAAGCCGGTCGCTGCAACGCCCAATGTCGACAACAACACCAGGCCGAAACCCAGCGATAACTTGGTGCCTACTGACAGGTTGCCCAGCACACGCGCAATCATCGAAAAGACCCTTCGCCTGAGGCAGCACAAGTGCAAGTCGCAGTGAGGTCGTGGCGGCCGAATCTGAACCAAAGAGGATATGGCGTGGAGCACCATGGTGCGCTGGTCATAGGAGATCTTCTTGTTGTTCTTCGAATTCCGACGCTGTGCGTCGCTTGCGTTAGGAGCCTATCCCGTATGCCTGCGGCTCGGCCAATGGCCAATAATGATGCGAGCTAGCTGAATTGCTGATAGCCCTGGACTGCCCCAACGAGCCGCCGCATTGCACGAGCGGCTCGATTGATCAGGGGTGTCTTTGCCGGTTGCCCTTAGCCGATGTGAGGGGGACCAATGCCTGGTTTTTTGCAAGGCGCCAATCACGTATCAAAAGAACAAAGTGACGCCGACTTGCAGATTGAGTGCATCTTTGACATCGGGACTGAATGCCGGATGCTCGACATAACTGAGCCCGGTACGCAAATAGGTGCCGGCGGCCAGGCGCATGTTGTAGGCAAGAGTCGTGGACTTTGAATCGTCGGCATTCGACACGTGGATTTTATCGAGCTTGGTGTTGGCGTCGTCGCTGTAGCTGGTGAAGCCGTACTCCAGCGTCAACATGTCGAACGGCCGCGAGTCTAAAGGCCCTTTGGTGAACACGCGCAAGCCGTAGTACAGATCAAACAGGTTGCGATCTTCGGGCGCAGACATCCACGTAAAACCCGCATAAATGCCCCGGGACGCGATGGCGCTGTCGAACTGGTAAAACTGGTAGTCGCCTAGAACGTAACCCGCGTAGTTGTCATCACTGCGCTCGTTGCTCAGGAACTGGCTGTAGTCCGATGTGTTGTAGATATAACCGGCACGCAGCCACGCATAGGGCGTGCCCGGCGTAGGGTTGCGTTTGAAGCCGAGCTCATCGATGTACAGTGCGCCGGCATGGTCTACGTGCAGGTCAAGCTCCCCCAGGTGGCGGTCGATTTCCGGCCCCATACCGTCGGGACTAATACTGCGCTGAACGCCGAACTTGTTGTAGAAGTTGCCAAGGTTCAGGGTCACGTTGGCTGCAGGACTGGAAACAGGCGCGTGACTCAAGCCGACCTGGTACGGGATAAGCGCCTGCAAACCCTGGGTGCCCCCCACCAGCGTGCCGCCGGTGAACGGGCCGACGAACTCCAGGTCGTTGGGCAACACGCCGAATTTGAACTCGACGGTTTTATCCCACAGGCTCTGGTAGTAAGCGATGCGCGTGTAACTGAACTTCGACGAAGGATTCACTTCGTCCCAGCTGGAGTAGTAACTGCCCACCCCCAAGATAAACTGCCCATTTTCCAGGCCAACTTGCCCCAGATCGTAGGTAATCCCTGCCACCAGGTTCGATGAGTAAGTGGGACGCTCGCCGCTGTAGGCTTGCGGATTGTGCCGATCGTGATCCATGTAGTTATTGGTAAAATTGGACATATTCAGGATGTTGAAGCCGATGCCGTGCTCAGCCAAGTCACTGCGCAGTCCACCGGCATCACCGATGATGCTTTCCGACGGCGGTGGCAACTCGGTCAGTTGCCCGTGTTCAGCCAACGCATCGATTTTCGCGAACTGTTTTTTACGCTCGATGATATGGCCGAGCAGTTGACTGTCGGGCAGCGATTTCTTCTCGGCCGCCGGTTCAAGCGCCGCGGCCGGCAGTTTCAGTTCAGGGGCAACCTGCACGACCAGATTCCGGTCATTCGATGTTGCTTCAGCACGAGCATTCAAACCATGAGCTGCCCATATTGCCAGGGATGCCGCCAGCGTCAGCCGTATAAATTCAGGCGCACGCTTACGGATTCGGTTCATCCCGATTGAGTTGGGCCGCATACCATTACCTTTTATTTTTGTTGTATTGGAAGCTGAAGTGAACGGGTCTATGTAACCTTGGCGGCAGTGGAAATCCACGCCTGTTGTGGCGACTTGGCGGACATGCACAACAAGCCGAACGCCAGAACCGGCAGTACTGGGAACAGCATCAAGCCAAGGCTGTAGGAACCGCTTTTATCGAACACCATACCCAGCGCGATGGGTCCGATAATGGCCCCGAGCAGAGTGACCGAAAAGGCGCTGCCAAAGATCCGCGCGTATGCCAGTCGGCCAAAACGACGGGCGATCAGAAAACCCAGAAGATCGATCTCGGCACCCTGGCTTGCACCAATCAGAAAGCTGGCGATCAGCGCCCGGTTCGGTCCGTCTATCAGCATCAGGAAGCCGACGAATTGGCAGGCGAGAAAAATGCCGGCCACGGTGCGGGTGTGAAGGTGATCCAGCAAGGCGCCACCGAACAGTCGCCCGACCAGTGACCCGACAGAACCCGTCGCCACGATGCCGGCGATCTGAGGGGCGGATACGCCCCAATCGGACAGCATCGCCGGCAGATGGAAACTGGCGCCTACCGCGCCGAAAAGCACCAGCACAAAGGCCAGCGAGTACAACCAGAAATCCCGCGTTGCCATGGCACTGCGCAGGCTCAGACCGTCCTCGCCCAGGGGCGTTTTTTCACCGCGTCGCTCTGCCTCGGGCATCGGCCCCTTGTTGTCCCGGACAAACACGGCGAGATTGACCAGGCCAATGACCAGGGCAATCGCCCCGGCCGCCACAAAAGCCTCCCGCCAGCCGTGCAGTACGATGTTTTGCGAAATGAGGTAGGAGAACCCGCCGGTGCCCACCGCAAGGCCCGACGAGGTAATGGCAAAGGCCAGCCCCAGGTGTTTGTCGAACCAGCGCTGGGTCAGGAACAGGAAAGCCGGGTAACTCGCCAGATTGCCCAAGGCCACACTCAACGCCGTGATCGCGACAAAGGCGCCGAAAGAATGGGTGAGCGACAGGCACATATAACTGCCACACCCCAGCACCGTGCCCACCAGCGCGACCCGGCGTGCGCCAAAACGATCGACGAGGCAGCCGGCCAGCGGCATCACCAGGGCATTACAGAGGGCTGCGACCGAAATGATGATGGAAAAATCGGTGCGCGACCAACCGAACTCGCCGGTCACCGACTTCATGAACAGGCCCAGCGGAATCAGGAGAATGGCGGGCGGCGCGATGCTCATCCCCAGAAAGCAGCCTAGGAGTACTGACCAACGTTTCATGTCTTGGGTCCTTATTATTGTTATAGCGACCGCTTTGGCGTCTGGAGCCTGCTTGTCTGCTCTTTTCAGGAGCCTACGTCCCCCCGACAATTATATCAACACTGGTTGAGATCAACGGCGATGGGCCGACCATCCCGAGGCGAAGAAATCCAGCCACCGATAACTGTGCAATGATCAAAACTCGGGTGAGTGGCCGTCGAAAACGAAAAAAAACCCTGCGGGTGCAAACCTGCAGGGCTTTTAGGTCTGTTTGACCGCTTTGTTAGTGCGCCGCCTCCACACTACGCGAATTTAGTGGCCTGGGAGATCTACGGTCGCGACCGTCACGCAAGTAGTGCATGCCTTAGCACCGATTCGGTCGTGGTCTGATAATGCCTGGCCAACAATTCGCAGGCCTTGTCGACGTCCTTGGCCAACGCCGCATTCATCAACTGGCGATGTTCGTCGGGCACATCCCGCGCCGTGCTGTCGGCGTAGTGCATCGACAGGAAACGATAACGCGCCGTCTGATCACGCAACGATGAACACAAGCGCAGCAGGGTCGGCGAATTGCAGCCGGAAATCAGCGCCTGATGGAACAGTTCGTGGGCGTTTTCCCATTCCGGCTTGAGTAGGCGCTCCGGGCCTTCGACGATCGTCAGGCGATCGAGCCGATGATGCGCGGCCAGAACCCGACTCTCCCACTCCACGTCACCCTGACGAATGGAGTCGGCCAGCGCTTTGCATTCGATATGCAGCCTGGCAGCAGTGATATCGGCGATTTCCGCGGCGGAAATTCGCCCAACACTGAAGCCTTTCTGATCCGCCGCTGAGACGAAGCCGCTGCTGGCCAGGCGCGACAAGGCTTCGCGCAACGGAATGACCCCGACATCGTAGGCTTCGGCCAATTCCTTGAGGCGCAGGCGACTGCCTGGGGCCAGTTGCCCTTTGATGATGTCCTGGCGAATCCTGGCTTCGAGCTGCGAGGCCATGGTGCGCTTTTCGGCGGGTTCCGAAGATTGCCAGTTGATCAGAGGGGAATTCACGGTCGAGTCCTATTACGCCTTGTTCTGACGAATCATACACAGACGGCAAAATTTCTCACATCCATAAAAATATATATTTTTTGTTGACGATATATTTTATTGGTTTTAGCTTAGTGGTTATGCGGTCGACTAAGCGGTCAGCTGCCTGTCACCGCCGACCCCTTTCAAATCCAACAAGAGAAACCGTCATGCGCTACGTTCGCTTCCTCAATCAAGGTCAACCTGTACTGGGTGTCGTCACTGCCGAAGGCGTACGCGTGCTGGGTACCGAGTCGCTTGAGTCATTGCTAGCCCGCGGCGTCGACCTGACCACCCACGGCGCCGAAGCCAACGGCGCACTGGTGGACATCGCCGAAGACGCCTACCTGCCACTGATGGCGCGTCCGACCAAGATCGTCTGTGTGGGTCTTAACTATGCCGACCACACCAAGGAGTCGCCGTACGCCCAGCCCACCTACCCGACCCTGTTCCCGCGCTGGAACTCCAGCCTGACCGCCCACAACAAGCCGCTGATTCGTCCACGCATTTCCGATACCCTCGATTACGAAGGTGAAATGGCGGTGGTGCTGAAAAGCGGTGGCCGTCACATCAGCAAGGAAGATGCGCTGGACCACGTTGCCGGTTACGCCCTGTTCAACGAGGGCTCGGTGCGCGACTACCAGTTCATCTCGCCGCAGTGGACCGTTGGCAAGAATTTCGATGACACCGGCGCGTTCGGCCCGGTCCTGGTGACCGCCGACGAACTGCCGGCCGGTGGCAAGGGTTTGCTGCTCGAGACCCGCGTCAATGGCAAAGTCGTCCAGTCGGCCAACACTGATGACATGCTCTTCGACGTGGCGACCATCATCTCCACCCTGAGCGAAGCGGTGACCCTGGAAGCCGGCGACGTGATTGTCAGCGGCACCCCGGCCGGCGTCGGTTTCGGCATGAACCCGAAGGTCTACCTCAAGGTCGGCGATGTGGTCGAAGTGTCCATCGAGGGCATCGGCAAGCTGGTCAACCCGGTGGTCGACGAGGCCTGATCAAAGCGCTTCGAGCCCGCGCAGGGCCAGCTCCCAGCCCTGCGCGCTACAATTACAATAATTAAAATGGAGGCAATCATGAGCGTGTCCCATGGTGTGCATTCAATTGATCATTACGCGCTGAACGTTCCGTCCCTGGACGAAGCCTGCCAATTCTTCGCAAGCTTCGGCCTTGATGTAGAGCGCGGCCCGGACCAGCTCCTGTTGCGCGCAGCGGACGGGCATGTGTGGGCGAAAATCCTGCCGGCTGCTTCCAAGTCCCTGGCCTACCTGAGTTTCAATTGCTACGAAGCGGATTTCGCCGCCCTGCGCCAGCAGATCGAAACCGCAGGCGGCCGTTTTGAAGACCGCCCGGGCGACGGCATCTGGTTCCGTGATCCGGACGGCAATCTGTTGCAGGTCAAGGTCGGCGAAAAAACCATGCCCGACCAGAAGACCGCTCCCCGCAGCAGCGATACCCCCGCAAACAGCCGTGGCGCAACCACCCGCGATGGCATGGCTCGGGTCCGACCGCGCCGCCTGTCCCATGTGCTGCTGTTTACCCCTGACGTGCTCGGCGCCCTGCACTTCTACGAGCACGCCCTGGGCCTGAAGCTTTCGGACAAGTCGATGGACATCATCGCCTTCAGCCACGCCGCGCACGGTTGCGACCATCATCTGGTGGCGTTCGCCAAGAGCAGTGCCAAGGGTTGGCACCATGCCGCGTGGGAAGTCGACAGCATTGACGAAGTCGGCTCCGGCGCCTCGCAGATGGCCGCGGCCGGACATGCCAAGGGCTGGGGTACCGGCAGACATTGCCTGGGCTCGAACTACTTCCATTACGTGCAGGACCCCTGGGGTTCCTTCTGCGAATACTCGGCAGACATGGACTACATCGGCGAAGGTGTCGAATGGCCCGCCGGCGACTTCCCCCCGGAAAACTCCCTGTACCTATGGGGCCCGGAGGTTCCGGACAACTTCATTTTCAACACTGAAGCGGACACTCCGGCCCCCGCCTGAGTCTGCCTGCCCCGCTCCAGCACACCTCACATGCCTGCATGGCGCGCATCCTTGTGATCGCGCCACGGGCCCGGCCATGTCCGGAAATCATTGCGCAGTACACGAGGCACAGTCATGAATCAGCACACCACAGTCGATGTCGCCATTGCCGGTTACGGTCCCGTAGGCCAGACCCTCGCCATTCTGTTGGGCCAGATGGGCTACACCGTCGCCGTCTTCGAGCGCTGGCCAGCCCTTTACCCATTGCCACGCGCGGTTTTCTACGATCATGAAATCCGCCGTGTGTTCCTCGCCATGGGTCTTGAAGAGGAACTGGCGAAAATCTCCCAGCCTTCGGCGCGCTATCAGTGGTTCAACGCCGACTGGAAAGTGCTGGTAGAGATCGACTGGTCTGCCGAGTCCATCAGCGATGGTCCGTTCGGCTACCTGTTCAACCAGCCGTCGCTGGAAGCCGCCCTAGACCGCAAGGCCAAAAGCATCGCCAACGTGCAGATCCATCAGGGCTGGGAAGCCACCGCGCTCAAGCAGGACGCCAGTGGCTGCGACATGGTGCTCAACCGCGTGATCCGTGAAGACGGCAAGTTTTCACTGGGTGAAGAACAGCAAAGCGTGCGTGCCCGTTATGTGATCGGTGCCGACGGCGCCAACAGTTTCGTGCGCCAGTCCCTGGGCATCGAATGGCAAGACCTGGGCTTCCAGGAAGACTGGCTGGTGGTCGACCTGAAACCCAAGCCCGGTGTGGAACTGGATGTGCCGGACATCGGCCAATGGTGCAACCCCGAGCGTCCGACCACCATGGTCCCCGGCGGTCCCGGTTATCGCCGCTGGGAGTTCATGCGCCTGCCCCACGAGACCCTCGAAGACCTGCAGGACACCGACAAGGTCTGGTCGCTTCTGTCGCGCTGGGTCACCCCGGACACCGCCGACCTGGTGCGCCATGCGGTCTATCAGTTCCGTTCGCGCATTGCCTCGAACTGGCACAGCGGCCGGGTGATGCTCGCCGGCGATGCCGCCCACGTGATGCCTCCGTTCATGGGCCAGGGCATGTGCTCGGGGATCCGCGATGCGTGGAACCTGTCCTGGCGCCTCGACCTGCTGCTGCGCGGCCTGGCGGACAACAGTTTGCTGGACAGCTACACCCTGGAACGCAAGCCACAGATCCGCGCCGTGATCGAAGCCTCCATGGCCATGGGCAAAGTGGTCTGTGTGTCCGATCCGGTGAAGGCTGCCGAACGTGACGCGGCGTACCTGAGCGGCAACGTGGCGCCACTGCCACCGTTCCCGGGTTTGACCGACGGTCTGTTGCAGGAGGAAGGTCAATTGCGCGGCATTCTCGGGGTACACGGTTCGATCGAGATCGATGGCAAGGTCAGCCGCTACGACGACGTCATCGACCGCGGTTTCCACCTGCTGGTCAGCGGTGACGAAGATCCGCTGACACTGCTCGATGCACAGCAACTGGACTTCATTCGCGCCTACGGCGTGCAGGTCGTGCGACTGGCAGCGCAGGCCAACAGCGCCAAAGGCATCTACCGCGACGTCTCCGGCAAGTACCTGCAGTTCATGGCAGAAGCCGGGCTCAAGGTCCTGGTCGTGCGCCCGGATTACTACTGCTTCGGTGGAGTAGCGCAACTGTCGGTCCTGCCGAAACTGCTCGACTCCCTGCGCCGGCAATTGCAGCAGAACGCCCCTGTCGCCAGTGGCGCCCGGGCCTGTCACGTCTGACACCGGTTTCTCGGGGGCATGGATGCCCCCGCTTTCAGCACTCTGACAACAAAAACAAGAGACAGACAATGCACAACATCAAGGTGAAAACGCTTGGTGCGGTTTTGGCCGCCTTCGCAACGCTCAATAGCCACGCCGCCGAAAGCCCCGAGACAGGCGAAGGCACGCTGTTTCGCAGCCTGTTTGGCGACACGCTGGAAAAGGACTACGGGATTCAGGTCTCGGGGTTATTCGACACGGCTTACTCACGCAACAATCGCTCGACCCACGACGAACGCCAGGATGGCCTGAGCAATCTGCCCCAGGTTGGTTTCGCCGATGAAGGCCTGGAATGGGGCAGCCTGCACCTGTTCGTCGACAAGGCACTCAAAGGCGACATGGTGCCGCGCATCACACCCCTGCCCGGCCCGAAACCGACTGAAGCCTCCTTCGGTTTTACCTTCGAAGCAAACTACGGCCGTAACGCCCAATTCGCTCGCACCCAGGGCTGGGACATGCATTGGGACGTCAACTCCCCCGGCGATGACGACCTGGCCAAAGCCCAGCGGGACAAACAGAAGTTCCTCGCCGTGCCGAACATCGCCGCGACCGCCTACTTACCCTACGGTCCTGGCATCACCGCCATGGCCGGGGTATTCGGCCCGGCACTGGGCTACGAAATCCCGCCCAACATCCGCGCCGCGCGCAATCCCTTTGGCAGCAAGAGCTACGCCTTCGTCAGCGAGCCCGGCACCGTCGGCGGCGTGTTGCTCGGCACCCGCCTGTACAACGGCGAGTCAGGGATTCTCGGCACCGAACTGGGGGTGGTCCAGGGCTGGAACAACCTGCGCGACAACAACGACAGCAAGTCGCTGATGGGCGCCGTGCGCTGGCGCACCGCCGACATGCAGAGCTGGATCGACTACGAGTTCATCGTCGGCGATGAACAGAACGACAGTTTCAGTGATGTACAGGCACCGACCTCACGGCTGGTCTCGCCCGACGGCCAGTTCAAGCAACAGCACTCGCTCAACGGCTGGCACCGCTTCGACCCGAAGTGGTCGATGGGCGCGGAACTGGTCTACGGCCATCAGGACGGCGATGGCAAAGCCAGCACCGTCGACATCATTAACGGCCCCGGCTTCGACGGTGCGCATTGGTGGGGCGCCAACGCCGTGCTCACTTATCAGCAACGGCCGGACCTGTCCTGGTCGGTACGCGCCGAGCATTTTGCCGACCCTGACGGCTTCATCCTGCTGCCCGTCTCCACAGCCCGCGGCGACTTCAACGCGCTCACCGCCGGCCTGCGCTACGACCTGAACAAGTACATCTCGCTGCGCCCCGAAGTGCGTTACGACGTGTTCGACGGCGACAACGACGACCAGCCCTTCGGCAACGGCCGCGACCGCTCGCAGCTCAGTGGCCTGGTCGAAGCGCTGATCTATTTCTAAGCCCGTGGCAGCCGGGCTGCGATGCGGCTGCCTCCCTCCACTCCATCCGAGTAACAACCATGAACAACAATAAGCACGCGTGGGATGTTCGCTACGAGTTCAAAGCGGTGGCCTTGCTGGCCCTGGGCTTCGGCCTGGTGGGCCTGGACCGCTTCATCATCCTGCCGCTGTTCCCGGTGATGATGAAAGACCTCGGCCTGAACTATCAGGACCTGGGCAATGTGACGGCCATCCTCGGCCTGGCCTGGGGCATTTCTTCGATTTTCATGGGGCGGCTGTCCGACCGTATCGGCCGCCGCAAAGTGCTGATCCCCGCCGTGCTGGTGTTCTCGCTGCTGGCGGGGCTTTCCGGGCTGGCCACCGGCATCGGCGGCCTGATGCTCATTCGCGCGATCATGGGCATTTCCGAAGGCGCGTTCACGCCGACAGCCCTGGCGGCCACGGCGGAGTCTTCGCACCCGACCCGGCGCGGCATGAACATCGGCATCCAGCAGGCGTTTTTCCCGATCCTCGGCCTTGGCCTCGCTCCGATCCTCGCCACCCAGTTATTGCTGGTGGTGCCTTCGTGGCGCTGGGTGTTCGTGATCGTGTCGCTGCCCGGCTTCCTGCTGGCCGTAGCGATGTACCGCCACCTGCGGGAAACCCGCGCCGCAGCGCCGCAGAAAGCCGCATCGCCCTCCGCCGCCGACCACCCGAGCTGGCTGGACGCCCTGCGCTTTCGCAATGTCTGGCTGAACATCGTCGGCATGTTCTGCATGCTGACCTGCCTGTTCGTGATCAGCGTGATGATGCCCAACTACCTGATGGACTATCTGCACCTGGATGTACAGCAGATGGGCTTCATCATGTCAGCCATTGGCCTGGGCGGGTTTCTCGGGCAGCTGATCATGCCGGCGGTGTCCGACCGCATCGGTCGCAAACCGGTGGTGTTGATCTCGTTCGTCGCCACCGGCGTGTTCCTGTGGCTGCTGATGGGCACCGGCGCCGAACCGGTGAAGTTGTTCGCCCTGCTGTTCCTGACGATTTTTTTCAACTTCAGCATGATCTGCATGACCGTCGGCCCGCTCACCAGCGAGTCCGTCCCCGCAGCGCTGACCTCCACCGCCACCGGCCTGGTAGTCGGCATCGGCGAGATTTTTGGCGGTGGCGTAACGCCGGCCATCGCGGGTTACATCGCCCAGCATCACGGGATTGAAAACACCCTGTACCTGGCACTCGGCGCCGTGATCGTCGGCCTGCTGGTGGCGACCTGCTTGCGCGAAACCGCGCCGGCCAGAACAGCTGCGCCCGCTGCCGAGGGCATCGACAGCGTTTGACCAGCACCGACAGGACATCGCAACAACGTGCCTGCCTGCAGCAACACGTCACGTCATGCACAGGATGTGCATGCCAGCGCGGGGTGCCACAAGCGTCCGGCGCTGAACTTTCCCTCAAGCGTTTCATTGAAACAACGGCGCCGGCCACAAGCCGGCGCCGACTCGTTTGATGCCCGGCATAACAGTGCGCCTGCGGGATGCCTGCCAAGATCCCTTCTTTGAGGAAAATTCCGTTGTTTTTCAGAAAAATGAAGTTGGCTCCGCGCTCGATTCTCGGCTTTGGCCTGTTTGGCCTGGTCGTGCTCCTGCTTGGCCTGTTCTCGTTGACCATGGTCAAGCAGATGAGTGTACAGGCCGACGCGATCAGGGACGTCTGGGTACCGGGCATCATCCGCCTGGCGGAGCTGAACAAGACCGAGGACCGCGCCGGGATCATGACCTTCCGCATGGTCGTCCTGCAGGACCCAACCGCCCTGGCGGACAATCAGCGCCTGCTGATGCAGGTACTCAACAGCCTGCACCAGCAACAGCAGGTATTTGCCAGCCGCCTCCAGCAACCGGCGGAGCGCGAGATTTTCCAACGCTACCTGGACGCCTCAACGGCGTTCCGCCATGAGCAACTCGAGGTCATCCGGCTCGCAGCAGAAGGTCAGCGCCAGGCGGCTACCGGGACTCTCGACGGTCCTATCGATAAATTTGCCATGGCACTCGGAGAACGTTCCGGCCAATTGCAGGACTTTTATCTCAAGCAATATCAACAGAGTGCCGAAATCGAACAACAAACCCATCAGCACGTCGTGACAGGCGTCATTGCCGCCGTCGTCCTCGCCGCCGTGTTGACGATCATCCTGGCAACGCTCTACACCCGCAGCATCAACCAGCCCCTGCTCGATGCACTCAAGGTCGCGCAGACTATTGCCCGCGGTGATTTGACCTCCACCATCCCGGTTCAGGGCAACGACGAACCGGCGCTGTTGCTCCAGGCGTTGAAAGCGATGCAGGACAACCTTCACGACACCGTCCTGCGCATCACCGGCTCGTCCACCCAGCTGGCGCTCTCTTCGCGGCAGTTTCATGGGGTTATCGCCAGCGCCACGAGCGGGCTTCAGGAACAAAACAAGAAAATCGAACAGGCTGCAACAGCCGTGAATGAAATGACCGCCGCCGTCGATGAAGTGTCGAGAAACGCAACCGCCACTGCGCAGGCATCACGCACCACCGACGCTGCGGCGCAAACCGGAAAAACCCGGGTCATGCAGACTCTCGAATCGCTGTCGATATTGGCCGAGGGCATCTCGGTGACCGCCGATCGTGTCCAGCAACTGGCCGGCAGCGTGTCCGGCATCAACCGGGTGCTCGAGGTGATACGCTCGATCGCCGAGCAGACCAACCTGCTGGCCCTCAACGCCGCCATTGAAGCCGCCCGGGCTGGCGAAGCGGGACGCGGGTTCGCCGTCGTCGCCGAGGAAGTGCGGGCGCTGGCGTTCAGGACGCAGCAATCGACGGAGGAAATCGAGCACATGGTCAGCGATCTGCGCAGCGTGGCGACACACACATTGTCGTCCATGCAAACGAGTACCGAACGTGTCCATTCGACCCTGGACATTGCCCGGGAAGCGGACTCTGCCTTACAGGAGGTGACCGTGGCGGTGGAGACGATCAGTCAGATGAACGTGGTCATCGCCAGCGCCTCGGAACAGCAGGCCATAGCATCCCGGGAAATCGACCGCGGCCTGGTCAGTATTCGTGATCTGTCGGTACAGACCTCGGCCAGTGCAGTAGAGATACACTCCACCAGCGAAGAGCTTTCGCTGCTGGCTTCCGGGCTGCGCGGGCACATCGACAGGTTTCGCATCTAGCGCGAGCATTCAGCATTTACCAGGTTTTTCTCAATGATCGAACTCCACCAAGTCACCGCCTATCAGCAACAGACCCGAGTGCTGAACCAGCTTTCGCTAACGATTGGAACGCAGGAACGCGTGGCCATTCTCGGCCCCAACGGCGCAGGCAAAAGCACCCTGCTGAAACTGATCAACAGAGAGCTCTACCCAGTCGCCCAAGAGGGCAGCTACCTGAAGCTGTTTGGCAGCGAAACCCTGAACCTGTGGCAACTGCGCGACAGGATCGGTTTCGTCTCCCAGGATCTGCAAGACGATTACACGCCCTACACCCGCGCGCTGGACGTCGTTATTTCAGGGTTTTTTGGTTCCATTGGCTGCCACGAACACCTGCAACCCACGCCAGCTCAGGTCGATCAGGCGCGCGAAATGTTGGTCAGGCTGGGGATGGAGCAGGAAGAATCCTGCATGTTCCAGCGTCTTTCCACGGGCCAGAAAAGGCGCCTGCTGCTGGCCCGGGCATTGGTGCATCATCCCGAAGCGCTGATTTTCGATGAGCCGGCCAATGGCCTGGAAGTGGGCGCGAGCCTGGCCATGCTGACGCTGCTGCGCAGCTTCTGCAGCGAGGGCCGGGCCTTGCTCATCACCACCCACCACGTGGACGAGATCATTCCGGAAATCGACCGCGTGGTGTTGATCAAGCAGGGGCAGATTGTTGCTGACGGTCCCAAGTCCGAGCTGCTGACCAGCGACAGGTTGTCGGACCTTTATCAAACACCGCTGCACATCAGCGAGAAAAACGGCTGGTACCGCTGCTGGCATGATTGAAACTTGAGCATCAGCGCTCGCTGGATCAAGCTCGCGCCAGCAGGTAAGACCTGGAGAACGCCACGGCCTCATGGGCCTGCACGTTCTCCACGCCAAAACCGCGCAGCACCATCAGAATGACTGCGTCTATGTAAGCCTGCGGGTCGTCGACCTTGCGCTGGTTCATGCTCCGAACCCCTTCCAGGGTCGCGCCAATCAACGCATCGACACCTGCCTGCATCGAGGGCAGGTCAAGCAGGCTGGCGTCACGCCCCGCCTGCAGGTCGGCCATCACGTACTTCAGCAAAATCGACTGATTCTGCACCAGATCCGCCCGGAGGAAAAACGCCGCCCAACGACGGTCGGTATGCGCGCGCAGCAAAAACAGGCGCATCGCCGTGCTGATGCGTTCCAGCGGTTGGGTCAGCACGTCATACACCGGCAGGATGTGCAGCGTCATGCCGTCAGTGGCCTCCTGGCCGATAGCGGCCACTGCTTCCTCCAGCGAAGCGAAATGTTTGTAAAACGCCCCCCTGGAAATTTTCGCCACCCGCGCCACGTCCTCGATGGTGACAGAAACCCGCGAAGGATCTTCGAGCAAGTCCATGGTCGCCGCCAGTATCCGCGCGCGCATCGCATCGCGTTTGCGCTGGGCGGTCACGCTGCGGTGATCCAGCGGTGCGTCCGGTTCGTTGTTCTGTGCTGCCGTACTGTCCATTTGCGTTATGCCTTTTCCCATCGAATCGCCGGGGCGGATAGATGAATTATATATTTATCAAAAAAATATATTTCCATTAGTATCGAATTCGTCACCGTGACGAATTCGTCATTGCTGTGTCAGAAGCTCATCCAATAATCTCAATAACAGGAAAAGCCATGAACTCCATCCTCCAAAGCGCAAAGGTCAACGCCCACGTCGATGATAGCGATTTGATTGCTCGCGCCAGCGGTCTGGTCGACACCTTGCGCTCTCGTACCCGGGCCGTCGATGAACTGGCCCGTTTGCCGGAGAATACTGTGACCGACCTGGACGCCATCGGCGCCTTTGACCTGATGATTCCACGCCAGCACGGCGGTCTGCAAACCAGCGTCAGAACCTACATGGAAGTGGTCAGCGAAATAGGCCGTGGAGATGGTTCGGCTGGCTGGGCCTGCGCCCTGATAAATATCTGCAACTGGATGCTCGCCACCCTGTATCCCAAGGCGGTCAGTGACCCGATCTTCGCCAGCGGTGGCAAGGTGCGCAGCAGTGGCGTGCTGTCTCCACGCAAAGCCAAGGTCAAGCGTGTGGCAGGCGGAATCCTGATCGAAGAAGGCCTGTGGGGTTTCAACAGCGGCGTGTACCACGCACAGTGGGACCTGCTGGGGATCCCCATCGTCAATGAAGCGGGTGAAACCGTGGACCAGGGCCTGGCGCTCATTGCGATCGAAGACATCACGCTGCTGCATGATTGGGACACCATGGCCCTGCGGGGTAGCGGCAGTACCTCGGTGTCGGTGAAAAACCTGTTCGTACCCGATGAGCGCATTGCGTCAGTGTCCAAGGCCATTGCCGGCGAATACGCCTCCACCCACTTGCAAGGTGAAGCGCTGTATCGCGGCGCGTTCATTCCGTTGCTGGCAATCATTCTGGTATTCCCCGCCCTGGGCATCGCCAGAGCGGCACTGGAAACCTTCCTCGCCAAGCTGCCCGGCCGGGGCATCCAGTACACCTGGTACAACCAGCAGGACGAGGCGGCCGTCACGCACCTACAGGTCGGAGAAGCCTCGGCCAAACTCGATGCCGCGCGTCTGGTGGTGGAGCGCTGCGTCGACGAAATCGATGCCTGCGCTGCTGCCGGCATGACGATGGACCGGCAAACACGGGCGCGCATCCGCCGCGACACAGGTTATGCCAGCCAATTGATCTGGGAAGGTGTCGACCTGCTGGCCACAGCCAGCGGCGGCTCCCTGGCCGGCAGCGCCAATCCATTCAACCGCCTGTGGCGCGACGCCAGGGTGGCCAATCTGCATGGTGTGGTGTGCACCTCCACCAACCTGGAGCTGTTCGGTCGAATCCTGTGTGGCAAAGAGGCGAACACACCTCTGGTGTAAACGCACGACACTCGCGCGGCCAGGCGTACTGGCCGCCAGGCATACGAATGGAGAATAAAAATGAACGATGCACACAACGACACAGCCAAGTTTCGTCGCGTAATGGGCCGATTTGCCACAGGGGTCACCGTGGTGACCTACGAACGGGAAAATGAACCCGCGGGGATGACGGCCAATGCGTTCCTTTCAGTGTCGCTGGAACCGCAACTGATCCTAGTGTCGATCAAGAACGAATCCCGCTTTTGCAAGCACATCAGGCAAGGCGATTGTTACGGCGTGAACTTTCTCACCGAACAACAGGAGCATATCAGCGGCCACTTCGCCGGCCGTGCCGTGGAGGGGCTGAACGTGGCCATGAACAAAGTCCGGGGCGTTCCCATCATCGAGGGCAGCCTGGCGCACATTGTTGCCAGAGTGGTCCAGATCCATACCGCCGGCGATCACCAGTTGTATATCGCTGAAGTGGTCGAACTGGTGGAAGCGGAACAGGCGCGCCCCCTGCTGTTCTTCTCAGGCCAATACGGAAAGCTGAATGCGGCGTGACAAAGGTTGCCCTGCGGCGAGCCGGCTCCACTGGAGAATTGGGCCAGGCTGCTCGAAACACGCAATCCCTGTTCTGGCTTGTAGCCGCTCGCCATTTCTCGACTAAAGAGAAGCGGCAACCGGTACACCGCCTTGATGGGCCACCCGCAGAAACGCGCGCACCGCTCCGCCGATTTCATTGACGCGACTGATGAGCAGCAGGTCGGTGTGCGGTTCGACGTCGTCGAAGGTGCGATAGGTCAGGCCCGGAATGGTCACCTGCATCAAGGGCGCCGGCACCATCGCCACCCCCATGCCGGCCGCCACCAGCGCCAGCACGCTCAAGGTGCTGGTGGTGCGCTGGACCTTGGGCTCGCGCCCCAGCGCCTTGCGCAACCCGGCCAGCATGTATTCATCGGCGCCGTGGGCGGCGTAGATGATCAGCGATTCGGCGGCGAGCATCGGCACGCGCAAGGTTTTCTCCTTCGCCAGGGGGTGATCTTCCGGTAGGGCCACCACCAGCGGCCAGGTGCCGATTCGCTCGAACAACAACTCGCTGTCATGGGCCTGACCGCCATGACTGGGCGCATATCCCAGGTCCAGCTGGCCGTTCTGGATGGCCTCGACCTGCAACTGCGGCGCCAGCTCGCGAAGGATGACTTCCGCGTCCGGATAAGCCGCGCGAAAGGCCCGCACGTCGGCCATCAGGCGCCCACTGAACACCGCATTACCGGCGAAGCCGATGCGCACGGTGCCCATCTCGCCACGCAGGGAACGCTGCACCACGCGCTGGGCATGGGCGGCCTGGTCGAGGGTACGTTGCGCCTCTGCACACAGGAGGATTCCGGCTTCGGTGAGCTCCACGCGACGGCTGGTGCGCAGGAACAACGGGCCGCCGAGCTCCTCTTCGAGGGCGCGGATCTGCATGCTCAGCGCCGACTGAACAATGTGCAAACGCTGGGCTGCCCGGCCGAAATGACCCTCCTCGGCCACGGCGAGGAAATAACGCAAATGACGCAGATCCATGGGCGCAGCACTCCATCAGATTTAATGATCAATCGTTCATATCAATCTATTTGAAGTTATCTGTCCAGCAGCAGATGCTGGAACCAGCAACACCCCACCTGCCGAGGAGAACCCATGCAGACTTACCTGGAAGACCGTCTTCAAATCACCGACCTGATCAATGGCTGGATTCACCGCGATCTCGGTCAATGGGAGCAACTGGCCAATCTTGCGCATCCGGACGGGATCATCGAAATCACCTGGTTTGAAGGCCCGTTCGCCGAATTCGTCGAAGGCTCCAAGCGCATGGGAAAATCCGACCTGCGCACCAAGCACCTGATCGGCACCCCGGTAGTCACTTTCAACGGCAACAAAGCAGTGGTCGAAACCAACGCCGTGATCGTCGCCGATAACGTCCGGCTGAACCTGGGTTGCAGCGTGCACAACCGTTTCTATGACCTGGTCGAGAAACGCCAGGACGTGTGGAAGCTGGTTAAGCGCCAGAGCATCTACGACATGGGCAGCTTCACCTTCCCGCAAGGCCTGGTCGAAATCGACCGTGACACCGTGGCGCGCTACCCGCGCGAATACGCACCGCTGGCCTACCTGCTGGATAAAAGCGGCTTCCCGCTGGACCGGGTTTTCGCCACCCGCGGTAGCGAACTGGAGCAGGCCATGCGCACCGAGGCCAGTGCCTGGCTCGCCGCCTGATCACCCCCCTCGCCCACCTTCACCACAGAAATTTCCAGCACCCGGCCAACGCTTTGTTCTTGCTTGCAGCGCAACACCCTTACCGAAAATAACTACAACAGAGGTATACGCTTTTGAACAATCAACTCGACATCACTGCGATTGTCGAAAGGAGTCGCTTGGGCGCCTTTCAGATCCTTGTGCTCGTCCAATGCTTCCTGTGCATGGTCGTCGACGGCTTCGACATCCAGGCCATGGCCTACGCCGCCCCCAGCCTGATCGCCGATTGGGGCATCGCCAAAGCCAACCTCGGCCCGGTGTTCAGCATCAGCATGCTGGGCATGCTGATCGGCTCCCTTGCCTTGGGTTCGGTGGCTGACCGCGTCGGTCGCCGCCCGGTACTGGTGATCGCCTCCCTGGTCATGGCCGTGCTGATGTACTTCGCCGCCAAGGCCACCACGGTGGACAGCCTGCTGGCCCTGCGCTTTTTTACCGGCATCGCCATGGGCGCCATCGTGCCCAACGTCGCGACTCTGGTCACCGAGTACGCCCCCCGGCACAACCGCGTGATGCTCTTGACCCTGGTCTCGTCCGGCATGGTTGTCGGCGGCCTGGTCGGCGGCGCCATTGCGGCCGCGCTGATTCCGCTGTACGGCTGGCAGGCGGTGTTTTACCTGGGGGCCATCGCCCCGTTGTGCCTGGGTGTGCTGATGTTCTTCGCACTGCCGGAATCCCTGCAATGGTGCGTGTTGCGCAACCGCCAGCTTGACCGCGTCCGCGCCATTCTTGCGCGCATCGAACCTGGCCTGCAGATCAGCGAACAGACCACCCTGGTGATCGGTGAGCCGCGCAAGAACGGCCTGTCCCTCGCGCACCTGTTTGCCGATGGCCGGCTGCGCGGCACCCTGCTGCTGTGGCTGATCAACTTCATGAACATGCTTTGCGTGTACTTCCTCGCCTCGTGGACCCCAGTGCTGATGAGCGGCGCGGGTCACTCACCGTCGCAAGCGGTGCTAGCCGGTACGTCCATGTGGCTGGGCGGCCTGGCAGGCGGCTGGTTGCTGGGCTGGTTCGTAGACCGTCGCGGCTTCGGTGCCGTGCTGGTGCCGACCTTCATCGTCTCGGCGGTGGCCATCGTCCTGTTCAGCCACTACTACACCTCGATCAACCTGGCCTACCTGAGCATCGCCGTCGCCGGCTTCGGCATCCTCGGCGGCCAGGCGGCACTCAACGCCATGACCTCTACCTTCTATCCGACGGCACTGCGCGCCACCGGCACCGGCTGGACCCTGGGCGTCGGTCGCCTGGGCGGCATCTGCGGCCCCTTCATCGGCGCCCTGCTCCTGTCCCTGCAGTGGTCGACGAGTGACCTGCTGGTGGCCGCCGCCATACCTGCCGGCATCGCCGCCCTCGGCATCATCGGTTTCTGGCGCCTGAATCGAACCACCGCCATACCTGTGACCAACTGAGCAACCCGCACTGCGGCCAACGGATGGCCGCCCCTGCCACCCCTAGAAAAACAAGAACAAGAGAACGTCCATGAAAAACATCAACGTCAAATCGTTTGGTGCGGTTCTGCTCGCCCTCGCGACAGGTCATTGCCTCGCCGCGCAACCGGCCGACGTCGGCGAAGGCACAGTGTTTCGCAGCATTTTCGGCGATACCCTGGAGCGCAACTACGGCGTCAAGGTCTCCGGCCTGCTGGATGCCGGGTATTCGCTGAACAACAACTCCTCCCATGACGATCGCGAGTCAGGGCAAACCAATACCCCGGTGGCCGGCTTCGGCGACGAGGGCTTTGAACTCGCCTCCCTGCACCTGTTTGCCGACAAAGCGCTGAAGGCCAATTTCGTCCCGCGGGTCACGCCATTGCCCGGCCCGGCCCCTACGGAAGCCTCGTTCGGTTTCACCTTCGAAACCGTCTACGGGCGCAATGCGCAGCAAGCCCGCACCTACGGCTGGGACATGCACTGGGGCATCAACTCGCCCGGCGACGACGACCCGGACAAGGCCCGCCGCGACAAACAGAACTTCCTCGCCGTGCCCAACATCGCCGCCACGGCCTATGTGCCATACGCCGGTGGCTTTACCGCCATCGCCGGCATCTTCGGCCCGGCACTCGGCTATGAAATCCCGCCGAACATACGGGCCGCGCGCAACCCGTTTACCAGCCGTTCCTATGCCTTCATCACCCAGTCCGGCGCAGTGTCCGGCTTCATGCTGGGCAAGCGCCTGGTCAACAACTCGAGCATGTTGTTCGGTGCCGAACTTGGCGTGATCCAGGGCCAGGGCAACCTGCGCGACAACAACGACAGCAAGGGCATGCTCGGCGCCCTGCGCTGGCGCACCCCGGACATGAACACCTGGATCGACTATGAGTTTCTCGTCGGCGATTCACAAAACGACAGCCGCAACGACATCCAGACACCTCGCGGCCGCGTGATCTCCCCGGATGGCCAGTTCAAGCAGCAACACTCGCTCAACGGCTGGCACAAATTCAACGAACGCTGGTCGATGGGCGGCGAATTGGTCTACGGCCATCAATCGGGCGACGGCAAAGCCTCGACCGTGGACATCGTCACCGGCCCCGGCTTCGACGGCGCGCACTGGTGGGGCGCCAACGTCGTGCTGACCTACCAGCAACGCAAGGACCTGTCGTTCTCCGTGCGGGCCGAGCATTTCGACGACCCGGACGGCTACGTGCTGTTCCCCTCTTCCACCGCTCGCGGCGCCATCAATGCAGTGACCACGGGGCTGCGCTACGACTTCAACAAATACCTGTCCCTGCGCCCCGAGCTGCGTTACGACTGGTTCGATGGGCATGATGATGCGCGTCCTTTTGGCCAGGGTGAGGCGCGTAATCAGTTGACCGGGACGGTGGAGGCGTTGGTGTATTTCTGAGGTTGGCAACCAGCAGGGTTGAGCGCGTGAACGGCGCGCTCAGCCTGCGGCCAAGGTGAAATGATCGCTGGTGCCGGTATTGCGCACGGAAGAACGCAACCATACGACGAAGTCGCGCGCAGGTGTCGTCATCAGGTCCGCATTCGGATACGCAAGGCACAACCGCCCGCCCGGTGTGCCTTCGCGCAGATACAGGCGCTTCATCGCCCCGTAGGCCACATGCTTTTCCAATATGCGTAATTGCATGGACTTGACCACCCATTTGCATTCGACTTGACCAGCACACGCCGTAGTGACGACCGGCAGAGAACGGCCAATAGCAGCCCTTCATGATCGGCTGCTACTGGCCAAAAGGTAGCACTGGCCTACACCGACCTACGGCGAGTGCCAGCAGTGGATCGCAAGAGTCGCACTACTTCGATACCACCAGCGCCGGTGGCTGCCAACTGCCCTCACCAGCGGGAAGAATCGAAGGTGGCGTGGCCTTCGGCCAATAGAGGCGCATCACCAGATAGGCCGTGTCGTCAGGCGCGGGCAACCAATTGGACTCCTTGGTCTTGCCCGGCGAATCCTTCTGGATGTACAGCGTCAGTGAACCATCCGCGTTCTTTTTCATGGCCGACAGCATCGGCGAATTGATCAGGTAGCGGTTGATCGGATTCTTGATCAGCAGTTGGCTTTTGCCGTCGTACATGGTCACTGACCAGAAGGCATTGACTGGCGGCAATTTGCCGGCGGGGAAGGTGAGCGTGTAGCTGTGCTTGCCGGTATTCAACGTCTGGCCATTGCCATCGGTACGCGTAATGGGGTACATCGCCTCGGCGGCGTCATTACCGTACAGACCAGCCTTCGCGGCGCCAGCTCGCATCAGCCAGTCGCCTTTGTAGAACGCCTGGTCGCCGAAGAACGCGCCAACACTCCAGCCGTTGATATTCTTCATTCCGCTCGAGAGGAATTTGTCGACCTTCTCGTCGCCGGCCTTCATCCCGAGCAGGACCACGGCCTTGTGCTCGAGCGAGAGGTCCTTGAATTCGAAGTTCCGCCCAGGGCCTACGCCGATGCTGGCCAGCCTGGCCCGAATCTCCTTGTCGTCATCCGATACTGGCACATACTGCAGCGCCGCCGACAGGTACTCGAAGAAGTTGGCCTTGATGCCATCCGTGGTGGCCGGCACGAAATCAATCTTCGACGCAGCGAGCGGCGCAGGTTGATGGAGGAAGGCTGACAGCGACTGGATCTTGTAGCCCGCCTGCAACTTCTCTACATTTGGCATGTCGGCCGGATTGAACAACTGGGTCCGGATCAGGGTCAGTGCAAAGGGAGTCGTGGAGCTGAACACCTTCTCGATGCCTGGAGGTGTCGCTCCCTTCCAGTAGGGGCCTGCAATCATGTAGCTCCCGGGCGCGCTGGCAGTTGCCCGGCTCCCGATGTAGCCGTAGTTGTAGGTGTTGCCGTCGATCAGTTGCACCGAGTAGTAGCGCTTTTTGGAGACGGCCGGCACGGTAATCACGAGCGGCTCTGCACGCAGGTCGGCCCAGAGTATCGAGTACGGCGTGTCGCTGTTGGGTGTAATGATGGCGGTGTCAGCCGGTGTCGCGACCCGATGATCGTTGTGCAGTTGGTTGAAGGGGGCCTTAAACTGGCTGGACTTGGAGTCCACCGCGAATTCGTTCATCACGGCGTAGTTCATAACCAACGGCAAGCCGTAGATAAAGCCTTCCTCGGCGATCGCCTTGGTTTGCTCCAGACTCGGCGCGGGCACGCCCTTGGCCTCATCCTCCTTATCTGCCTGCGTGATCGGATCGTTCTTGCTCGCACACCCCGCAAAAAGCGTTGAACCCACTACGACGAGTGCCGCCGCCATTGTCCAGCCCCGGTTAAACTTCCTGTTCATTTCTACCTCGTTATTTTGAACAAGCTGGCACCGTGGGCGTTCATGGCCACGGTGAAATAATTTGAATACTTCTTGTGGCGAAGCGCCTAGTCACGCGCTCAGGGAGTGTAGATCACAATAAGCCAGCATCCCCTTGCGCAGCTGAGCAGCTCAGATTCAGTTCCGTAGTATTTACGCGTCGCCGTTACGGACCATTTGGCTTCGAGAACAGCCAATCGTGATCTGCAGCCAAAAAGCGGATAGTCAGAGACTCACTCTAGAGGCCCGCCAAAGACCGCACGGGTCGATTACTGCCCTTCGCGACGGGCGGAAATCGGCCGATTCTGTTGAAAAAGTCGGCCATGGTTTGCACGACAGAAAAGTACGCGCTCGAGATTGAAATCTTTACTTTGATCAGAGGATTCCGGGTTCAGATTTCGCGTAGCGACGCGCAAAAAAGGCGTTTTTAGCGGTCAGTCTGCGGGCAGTCTGGAAGAACCGACTTTTTCAACAGAATCGGCCAAAAGCGGTCCTTCGCAGGAGGTGGTTAACAGCTAACAACAGTCGTTTCAGAGAGTCATGATTACGCGAAGGAGATGGGTTATCTTGTCAGCCGACTCACCTGCATCAGGTGAAGGCCATCAAGTAAGGATACTGTATGAATCGACTACCCCATCGCCACGCCCTCTTCGCCCTGACCTTCGCCAGCACCCTCACAGCCGCAGCCCTGTTGGGTACTCCGGTTAACGCAGCACAAGCCATTGTCGCTCCGACCGCCAGCCCAGTCTCAGGCCCTGTAGCCGGCACCAAAGTAACCGAACCGTACGTACGCATGATGGCGCGCGAGGCGTATTTCTGGGGTTGGCCGATGGCCAACATCTTCAACCGTCGCCAGACGTTCAAGGATTTGCCGGAGCCTGGGTTGATGGGCGGCATCGTACCGGTCGCACCGATCAATCGACTGGCGATGCTCAGCGACTACATCGACCCGGCCGAACGACTGGTGGCCTGCCCGAACCAGGACGTGGTGTACGGCGACGGCAGTATTGCTCTGGACCTTGAACCGGTGGTGCTGCAAGTCCCGGACTTCAATGGTCGCTTCTGGGTCTATCAAGTGGTCGACCTACGCTCGGACAGCTTCGCCGAGCTGGGCAAAATGTATAACACCCAGCCAGGCTTCTACATGCTGGTCGGTCCGGACTGGAACGGCAAGGTGCCAGCCGGCATCACCAAGGTGTTCCGTGCGCGTACCAACACTGGTTTCGTGGTTCCCCGCGTATTCCAGGATGATACCTCTGCCGACCGCCAGGCGATTCAGTCGACCCTCGCTGGCATCGACATGTACCCGCTGTCCCAGTTCGACGGCAAGGTCAAGAAGCGTGACTGGTCCAAGCTGCCAAAATTCCCGTCCCAGGTCTCGGACAGCAAGGGCGAAACCAAGTGGGTGATCCCGGAGAAATTCTTCGACGAATTGCCGGCACTGCTCAAGGACGCCAAGCCCTTGCCGGGTGAAGAAGCCCGCTACGCGCAGTTGGCCGCCCTCGCCGCCATCGCTAAGTCTGACCCGCAGCTGCGAGCAGCGATGATCGACGAAGCGAAAAAGGCTGACAGTGAAGTGATTGACCCGCTGTTGCAGTTCCGCAACTACGGCCTGCAACTGCCCAATAACTGGAGCACCATCAGCAACGGCGCGGCCTTCGGCACTGACTATTTCACCCGTACCGCCGTGGCCCGCTCGAACATCTTCGTCAACCCGCAAAAAGAGACCAAGTACTTCTATCAGGACCTGGATGAAAACGGCGTTCGCCTCGAAGGCAATAACGGTTACACCGTGACTTTCGCCAAGAACAAGCTGCCTCCGGTCAAGGGCTTCTGGTCGCTGACGTTGTACAACGAACAGCACTTCTTCTCGCCGAACGAGCTCAAGCGTTACTCCATCGGCACCAAGAACAAATCGCTGCAAACCAACCCTGACGGCTCGCTGACCATCTATGTGCAGAGCGAGTCGCCGGGCAAGGACAAGGAAAGCAACTGGCTGCCATCGCCGAAAGACGCGCAGTTCTCACTGTACCTTCGCGCCTACTGGCCTGAGCAGGCAGCGCTGAACGGCCAATGGACACCTCCACCTGTAGTGAAAACTAATTGAAAAGGACTTCTACCATGAACTCAGTGGGTAAAACGCTGACTGCGCTGGCTCTCGGCGTCTCGATCAGCCTCGGCGCCCAGGCTGCTACGCATTACGAGCAATTGGCGGACCTGCCCTTTGCCGGGGGTTATCCAACCCTGGAAGGCGTGGCCCAACTCAAGAACGAACTCATGTTCCAGCGCGGCGTGCAGACCTATATCTGGGCACTGCCTGCGTTGAACATGTATGCGATGAAAGAGGCCTCGGAGAAAGCCTTCGGCGCCGGCTACAACGTGCTGCCGATCTGGAAGGACCGGCTCAACGCCAAGACCCTGGTGACCACGCCCAACTCCGACGTGATCTACGCCATGGGCTACCTGGACCTGAAGCAGGACGGTCCAATGGTGATCGAAGTGCCGCCGGGGATGCAGGGCATTCTCGACGACTTCTTCCAGCGTCCGATCTGCTCCGAAGGCCAGATCGAAGGTCGCCAATGGTGTGGCGACGTCGGCCTGCCCGGCCCGGACAAAGGCAAGGGCGCAAAATACCTGGTGCTGCCACCGGATTACAAAGGTGATGTACCGCCCGGGTACCTGACCTATCGTTCGCGCACCTACAACGTGTTCGTGTTCTGGCGCGGTTTCTTCAAAGACCCGAAACAGCTTGAAGCGCCGGTCAAGGTCATGGAGCAGACACGTATCTATCCGCTGGGCAAAGAAGCCTCGGCGAAGAAGATGGAGTTCCCGAACGCGTCGCAAACGCCGATCAACATGCTCTACCCCACCGACGGCAGCGCCTTCAATATGCTGTCTCGGTTTATCGACCACGAGTACGTCGACTCACAGGACATGGAGATGCGCGGCATGCTGGCCGCCCTCGGCATCATCAAGGGCAAGCCGTTCCAACCGGATGCAGCGACCCGCAACCTGCTCGACAAGGCTGCGAAAACCGCGAGTAAAATGGGGCATGCCACTTCTTACACACCACAAACCATCGTCACCAATGGCACCTGGTATCCGGACCGCAAGTGGCTGAACGTCTTCCCGGGCAATGCCACATTCACCGCCGACACCTTCAACTACATCGACCCGCGCACCGGCTTCTTCACCAATGCCTACTCGGCCAGCCCGGGTATGGCGGTAAACATGGAGAACGTCGGCGCCAAGTACCCGGCCACCTTCGTCGACGCCAAGGGCGAGTTCCTGTCGGGCAGCAACGCCTACACGCTGAACCTGCCCAAAGGCATACCGGCGGCGTTGTTCTGGTCGGTGACGGTGTATGACTCGATCACCGCTTCGGGCGTGGACAATGGCCAACCGTTCCCGTCGTTGAATGCCATGGACAAGCCACTGGTGAATGCCGACGGCTCGATAGACGTGCACTTCGGGCCGAATTCACCGGGTGAAGGCAAGAACTGGATGCGCACCCTGCCGGACAAAGGTTTCTTCGTGATCCTGCGCCTTTACGGACCGACCAAGGCGTTTTTCGACAAGGCGTGGAAACCCAGCGATATGCAGAAGCAGTGAGTACTTGAGCCGTGGAAGCGGTGCACCAACACGCACCGCCTTTTAAGGGTTCTTGAGCCTGAACCAGTAACTTTCGCCCAAGGGCTGAATGATGTCCGCTTTGGGACGAAAATCGCGTTTCTACGCAAATTTTTGGTCTGCTGATCAACCAACGCCGACAGATTTTACGTAGCAACGCAGTCTTCAAGACTGTGCCCGCGTTTTTTCACAGCCAGGGGCGTTTTCTGCCTGTCACGACTGACCGGTTTGGGTCGATTCTGTTGAAAAAGTCGGTTTGCCCAAAATGCTCGAATATTGACGGGTGAAAACACCTCTTCTACACGCTGCTACGTAAAATCCGAGTCCGAAAGCCTCTGCTGAAAGCAAGGATTTCAATCTCAGGCGCGCACTTTTCTGCCGTGGAAAACCAAGCTGGACTTTTTCAACAGAATCGGTCGGTAGCTATCCCTCGTAAGAGACAGCAATCGGCCAGAAGATCACTGAGCATCGCACCGCAGAGTGTCAAGCTTCATCGCATCCTTGCTGATTGCATCGATCTGTACTCAACTTTACCAAGCGTACTGAAGGCGCAGGGTCCAAGTGTTCACGTCCGGAGAGCCGGTGCGTTCCGAGACGGTATCCGAGTAGGCGATCAGTCCACCAAACTGGGGCGACAGCATGAACCCCAGACTGGCCCCGAGCAGGCCATTTTCCTGTTTATTATCTTGCCAGTCACCATTGACTCTAGTCTCACCGCCTCGATTATAAGTCGCATCCAAGGAAGCCCATAACGCGCGATTAAAGGTGTAGCTGTAGTGGCCTTCGAGAGCGTAGAGCGGCTTCTGTTCGATTTTACCGTTACCTTGGTAATCGTCGTTGTCACCATACAGCGAGACCCAGGAGTTGAACTCCAACCAGGTCGGACCTATCGGGGTACCGAAGGCCAGTTCCGGCTTGAACGCCCAACGATTGGAACCGATATTGATGACTCGGTTTTTATCGTAGTCGCCCGTGGGTGCAGTAATCCACAGAGCTCCCGTCAGGAAGGTTTCCGGAGTCCAATTGGCAAACTCTTCATTGGTCAGCGCTGGGCCACCGAAGATGTTATGCACCAGCACTACTTGGGTGTCGGCCATGCCGCCATTGTGCTTGGTGCCTTTAAAGAACTCGGCGTTGTCGAAAGAGGCGGAGATGTCAGCATAGGGTTGCAGAATCTGGATCGCACTATTGCGCCCATCGACTGCAAACGAGCGGGCGTAACGGGCGATGTACAGATCGGCATTGAGCGACAAGCCATCGAGCGGCAGCGAAGTGTCAATTGGAGTGTTAGTGTCAATCCGGTTGTAATATCCGAACACCATGTTCAGATCGGTTGGCAGGTTTTGCCAGTCTCGAGCGTTGTCGGCGAAACCGAGCATGGGTGTCAGCGCTAGGGTGGCAGCGCTGAAACTGCCCAGTCTTGAAAGTGAACCCATTGTGTAGCTCCTTGTGACGGTGAGCCGACTGCGTCTTAAGCGTTACTGCACAGCCGTGATGTCATCCAATTTCCAGCTTTTGTCGAAATATGCCTCGGTCGACACATACAGGCGGAAGTAGCTGAACTAATGCTTGTCCGACAGGGATTGCACCCAGCTGCTCTCAAAAACTGTTGGCGCGGTGGGCCGAAGTACAAGTCTACCGAACCATCGTCGTTTTTCTTCAGGTCCTGTCGCGAAGATAAAAATTTCCTTATTTTCCGAAGGTAACGTTGATCCCGGCGAATAGGGTGAACTGCGGTACACCATCGCCTTTACGCTCTACAGTCCATTGTGGTTCAACGAAGGCGTTAAGAATATTGCTGCCAGATTTCCACGCCTTGCCCACACCTAACCCGATGGGGATGTAGTGGGTATCGTTTTTCAAGTCGAAGGTCCAAGTACCCGTCGAACGCAGGTACCAGCCTTTGTCCAGGTTATGGATGATGAACGGCTGGAAAGTTGCAGACTCCACGTGGGGACGATCATGATCACCGGCAAACGAACTTTGGTACTGAACCAACGCACCGAGTAGTCCGCGAGGCGAGGTGTCGATGGCGATGGCAGAAATGCCTGCCTGCCACTTGCCTGTCCCCAGCTCATTCTGCTCGGCGGTCGGTGCGGTGATTTGCGGGCCGATGCCCAACTGCACGCCTTCGGTTTTGAGCAGGAAAATATCGAACAGGTTCAGGTCGCCGATACCCGTGCTGTAGCCGTTGTGCGGATCAGGACGGGTGCTGACGGGGAGAGTGACGCGCAGTAATTGCGGGACACCGATAAAGTCATTCGGAGCCATCGGCAGTGCGCCACGCAACAGCGCATCGTTGGTGTGAACATTGGTATCGAACAGCTTGGGTGTGTAGTAATCCTGAAGGTTGACGCCGGGCGCCAGGTTCAGCGGGTTGTTACTTTTGTTGGCCGTATCCGCGCTATCCGCTTGCACGCACACCGCTAGCGGAGCCAAAGTTGATAACAGTATAGCTCGCGAAAGAAGATGTCTGCTCATGAGTCCTGTCCCTGGTAAGTACAACTCACAATAGTAATCATATGACACGATTACAGGCCGCCTGGGAGTCTAACAGGGCTCATCAAGCGTGTTGAAATTAGCAATAAAAAATGCTGTTTATCAATCATTTCTGACTAAATAACTACGATTATTGTGCAAAAAAGGACACGAAATTCTCGGCACCTTATGATCACATCGCAGTTTTTTTGCGAAAAATGACCGCGAATGTCTGCTATGGGTCGATTCTGTTGAAAAAGTCGGCCATGGTTTCCACGGCAGAAAAGTAAGAGCTTGAGATTGAAATCTTTACTTTGTGCAGAGGATTCCGAGCTCAGATTTCGCGTAGCGACGCGCAAAAAAGGCGTTTTCAGCAGCCAGTATGCGGGCAATCTGGAAGGACCGACTTTTTCAACACAATCGGTCGACTGAGGCCCTTCGCGATAGGCCACAATCGGCCAAAAGCAGTCCCCCAAAGATTTCCCCCCTGCCACATATCGAACTTGAGCTATCGTTGCGTCCTCATCACAGCAAGGAAGCAACATGAAAGATAGTGACCATTCAAAATCCAGGAATGTAGATACGCAAGTCAACACGTCACGGCGACGTTTTTTGATTAGCGCCGGCGTAGCCGCTGGCGCTGGAGCCCTGGCTCCTTTGGCTACCAGCACGGCAGGCGAAACTCTAGCAGCACCACAAAGACCAAAGGTTACTGCACCTGAAAAGCTGCCCGAGGGCTACAACATTCTGTTGGTCACCGTCGATCAGGAACGTTTTTTCGAGGGAGGCTACCCGTTCCCGGTGCCCGGGCGGGAAAGATTGATGCGTGAGGGCATAACCTTTACCCATCACGAAAACAACTCGAACGTTTGCACTTCGTCGCGCTCGGTCATGTACACCGGCTGGCACATGCCCCAAACACGTATGTTCGACAACCTAGGCCTTCCATGGACTGAAGGCCTGAGCCTCGACCCCGCACTCGGCACCCTCGGCACATTGCTCAGCCAAGCCGGTTACTACTCGGCCTACAAAGGTAAGTGGCACCTCAACGACAAGGTCGATCACGTGGTCAACCCGCAGGACATTGGCCTGCAGCCAACCACCGAACTGCACAAGATCATGGAAAGCTACGGTTTCAAGGATTATCACGGCATCGGCGATGCCATTGGCCTGTCCCAGGGCGGCTATCTATACGACGCAATCACTACCAGCCAAGCGATCAACTGGCTACGCGGCACTGGGCAGGAACTGAACGAAGCCGGAAAACCGTGGTTCCTGGCGTTCAATCTGGTCAATCCCCATGACGTGATGTTCATCGACACCGATGAGCCAGGCGAACATCAACAATGGCAAGGTCAGCTCAACAATGGCGGGATCAGCATGAACCCGGCGCAACCGCCACAAAATACGCTGTATCGCTCGACTTGGAACGACGTGCCTCTGCCCGTCAGCCGCCACCAGCCCTTTGACGAACCCGGTCGGCCCGCCGCGCATTTGGAGTACCAGAAAGCTCGCGCGGCGTTGGAGGGGCAATTCACTGACGAAGACCGACGCTGGCGCAAGTTGCAGGACTACTACTTCAACTGCATCCGCGATTGCGATTCACACCTGGTCAGCGTGCTGGATGAACTGGACAACCTTGGGCTGACTGATAAGACCATCATCGTATTCACCTCCGATCATGGGGAGCTCGGTGGCAGCCATCAGATGCACGGCAAAGGTTCGTCGGTTTACCGCGAGCAAATGCATGTGCCGCTGATCATCAAACACCCAGCTTACCCGGGTGGACAGCAGTGCTCGGCCATGACCTGCCACATTGATCTGGTTCCGACCTTGCTAGGTCTGACCGGACTGCCCGAAACGCGCATTGAACCCATCCTCGGCAAGCGCAAAGGCAAGGATGCGTCGGTGCTATTGGCCGCACCACAAAGTGCATCACCTCATGCCTTGCGGGAGTCCAGCTTGTATTGCTTCAGCATGATGCTCTACACCGACGCGAACTATCTGGCACAGGTTCAGAACGTGAGGACGCGAAGCGACCTCTCCGCTCAAGACAAGGAAGCGGCGTTGGCCAAACTGCACATCGACCTGAATAAACGCTCCGCGATTCGCGCCATCAACGATGGCCGCTACAAGTTCGCGCGCTACTTCCCACTGAACCGGCACAACACCCCCACAACACAGGTAGAGCTGTTCAAACACAACGATGTGGAACTGTTCGACTTGAAGAACGATCCAGGGGAAATGCACAACTTGGCACTCGATATGAAAAGCAACGGCGAACTGGTGATGGCCATGAATGGCAAGCTCAATTCACTTATCAGCCAGGAAGTGGGCATAGATGATGGCAGTTATCTACCGTTGAAACAGATGGAATGGAAGTCAAGGCACGTGGCAATCGAGTAAAAGCTCTTCGATCATAAGGAGGCTAGCAGACATTAGTGGATGTCCGCTTAGGGTCGGTAACTGCCCTTCGCGATAGGCAGAGAACGGCCAAAAGCGGACGTTCTCCGTAATGAGAATTTTCTTTCTTCTGTGCGGTGAAAAGCTCAATCTCTAAGCCTTAGACACGAATCAATCCCCTCGATTACGGCTTGAAGTTTCTTCCTGAGCGGCGGTAGCTCCGAGGCAGTCAATGCATAAGGCCTGTCTGCCATACCGAGAAATGCAGCTAGGGCAAAGTCGGAGTGCTTGATCAGGGCCACTAAATGCTCACCTTGTGGGCCATTACTTCCGGCCAGCAAATTTTTCACTGTCCGCTCATTCGCGTTCGTCCAATGCATAAGTGTTTTCGTCGCTTGGTGAGTTTCACCAAGCTCCGTGTGAAGAGCTTTAGCGATCTAGGCTGCATACTGTTTCTGAGCCAGAAAAGAGTTGCCCGTTTTCGTGCACATTTTTCTCTCTCCGGTCTTCTACCTTCTATAAAACCATTTCGAAAAACGCAGTGACTGATCACAGCTTGGAGGTCGCCCTAGCGGCTGTGGGTCAGATTGAGGATGCTGTCAATGCACACGCTCATTGGCTCGGGTGATGTTCACAATGAATCAAGCACGGCCTTGGCAGCCGCGTATGTCCGCATGCCCACTGAGCACCAGCAGTACTCGACCGAAAATCAGCTCGACGTCATTCGCATTTATGCGGCTACCCACACACTTGAGATCGTTAAGATCTACACGGACATGCGCAAAAGTGGCCTTCGCCTGGCGGGCCGAAATGCACTGAAGCAATTGTTCTTCGACGTAGAAAGCGGTCGTGCCGATTACTCAACAGTTCTTGTCTACGACGTCAGTCGCTGGGGTCGATTCCAGGACCCAGACGTCAGCGCCAGCTATGAGGTGCGGTGCCGACAAGCAGGTGTCTCCGTTCAATACTGTGCGCAGCAGTTCACCAACAATGGCTCGCCTCGGCTCATCGAACTCGGTTATCGTCAGGGTGGGCCAGCAGGATTTGGACTGGTGGCAATTGACAGACAGCACCGGTTCAATCAAAAACGAACTGAACCTGGGTGAACATAAAAGCATTCAAACAGACCGCATGATTTTAGTACCTGGTCCACCGGGCGAGGTCGAAATCGTGCTGCATATCTACCGATTGTTCGTGTAGGAAGGCAGAAGCGAGCGCGAGATTGCCGATTGGTTGAATGCTCAAGGCGTACTCAATGACCGCTCCCGAAGATGGTCTAGAGGTACCGTGCACCAAGTACTGATCAACGAAAAGTACGTCGGCAATAACGTCTGAAACCACAGCTCATTCAAACTTAAACAGACGCGAACCCAGAACCCACCGAGGAATGGATTTGGGCCAATGGTGCCTTCCGCCCTATGGTCAACTCGATACTCTTTCAAGCAGCCCAATCGATGATCCAAACGCGCTCATAAACGACCCTATCAATGCCCTTCCCTCGCCAAAGGAGCAACGTTACCGATTACCACACAGTGAGAGTGTGCAGGCCAAAGTGAACGACACCGAGCATTTAACAAGGACTGCCCATAAGAGTTCAGTTATGGTGGCGTCACAACAATGCCCTGCAGATCGGCATAACGCAGGATGCTTTCATCGCCATCGTTCAACTGACGAACAAGCTTAAAAAGGAATACTGGATGCTTTATTTCCAGGAAATGTTGGGCATTGCGGTGTTTTCCATCACCGGTGTATTGGCTATCAAAAAAGCCGAAGTCGATTTCTTCGGTGCCATGGTGCTCGGTATTATCACCGCTATTGGTGGAGGCACCCTGCGAGACCTGCTGCTGGATCTGCCGATCTTTTGGATTGCCGACTTCAATTACATTTGGGTGGCGTTGTTTGCCGCGCTACTGGCATTTTTTCTGACCCAAGGACTGCAACGACGTTATCGCCTGTTGCTCTATCTCGATGGTCTGGCGGCTGCACTGTTCGCCTTGTCCGCTACCGAGAAAGTAATGGCATTGCACCTCGCCGCGCCTTTGGCAGTAATGATGGGGGTGCTGACCAGTATTGGCGGAGGCATCGCACGTGATGTATTAGCCGGGAGAGTTTCACTGCTGATGTCCCGTGATATTTATGCCACACCACTTTTGCTGGGATGCAGCCTCTATGTGCTGTTGCGCGATCTGTTGCCATCGATCTGGATTGCCGGTTGGATCGCTTTGATCTTCACCTTCGGCCTCAGATTTTTCGCCATTTACAAACACCTACAGATGCCGGCGATATTCTCCACCAGGCAGGGATGATTACTTAGAACATCGCCCGGTATAGGTGATCGGGGAGTGAGCGACTTGTCCAGCAGTGTCCAGGACGCTGATGGTAGGTACACGCTTGCTCATACCAAACTTATGCTCTGCGTTGGCTGCGCGTAAAACGTAATTGATGCAATGCTCAGACCTGCGTTCGCGGGCATCTAGCATTAGCCATAGAGGTAGAGTTTCACGCGCGAAGCAATGCAACGAATCCGCTACCGAGGGTATGAGTTTTCAGCAATCAGCTGAATTTGTACGTTGCCGTGTCGCCTGCCAGCATATGAGCGAACCGGCAGTTACTAGCAGCGCGCCCTGCCAAAACTGCGCTTTCAAATCGACCCCCAGCCAAACACCCGCGAATGCCGACGACAAGACTGGTGCGGAGTATGACGAGGTAGCCAGCAACGTGAGATTACCCCGCAAAATACCGACGTTCCACAGAGCATAACCTCCCGCCATGGCAATGCCAGCGGCGATCAATTGCAAAACACTGCCCGGGGAGAAGCCGGAAATCATCTCACTGCTAAATGCGTATTTCAGCCAAAGTACGCCCGCTGTCAGAATGAAAAACAAAACGACAAGATTCTGCCCTCCCCCATACTTTCGTGTGACATTGCAGTACAAAGCAAATGTAGTTGCACACGCTAATGCGAGGCTGTAACTGAGTGGGTTGGACTCAACGTTGGAAACGAGGCGAGGTAGTGATGCCCCATCGCCACTCACAACCCACACGATGCCGAAAAGCGCCAGCAGCGTACCAGGAACGATAATCCAGCGTGTTTTTTGTCCGTTCATGATGATGGCAAGCAGGACGGTCAGACAAGGCCACAGGTAATTCACCACACCCAGTTCGATTGCTTGTATTCGATTGCTGGCAAAGCCTAGAGCGAGTGAAAGGCATATCTCGTTCGCAACAAAAAGGGCGCTTCCCACCAGGAGATAAAACCTGGATGTCGAATGCAATTGCGGTCGTCCCAAAAACCCAAGTAGCATGAATGCGCCTAACGAAAAGATCATCGCCGCACCGCCCAATGGGCCAAAAATTTCGCTAATGCTCCTGATAAGTCCGGCGGCGGTGCTCCACAAAGCTATCGCCACTAATCCACACGCAGTGGCTGCACGTTCACCTCTGATCTGCATCTTTCCCTCTCGCTCTAATTGCGGTGAGTATTTGAGTTTTGCTTTCTTATGGTCTTTTAGTTAATGGAAACTATTGGCCCTGTCTTCTTGACAACTTGACCTCCTTCCTGCGCGACGAGATCTAATGGCCCTTAGATCGATCAACTACACTCAACAGTGGCGGCCCTGCACGCTGTCTCCGTAGACTCTCGACCACATCGCCACGCGCCCTTGATCTGCACATTACTATCGATTTGAGAGATCAAGAGCTGAGCACAGGATTCGCAAATTCCGGAACTGTTCTGCACGGTTGGCTGAAGGCTCACTCGCCTAAAGGGAGTGCATTTCTTTTAGGCGAACACATCAATTTTATGCCACTCATTCTTAAGGCCGTCTTACTGTCTAAGGCCGGGTGTTGGTAGTGGCAACGTCAGAACGGCAGCGGCAACTTTGCCGTACGACCGCCGTCGACTATCAAAACCTGGCCCGTTATGAACGCCGCATCATCGCTAGCGAGAAAGGCAACCGCTCCACCGATATCCTGCGACTCGCCCGTACGGCCGACCGGGTGTAGGCCGAGCAGCCCTCGTCGGGCCTGTTCCGGATTGGCTTGTTTGTTGATGTAAGAATCGCTGAGATCGGAGTTAATCCAGCCCGGTGCAATCGCGTTGCAGCGAATACCGTCTCGCCCCAGATCGACCGCCAGTGCGCGGGTGAAACCATGTACTCCTGCCTTCGAGGCGCAATAGGCTGCATGCCACGGATTAGAGCCAATCCCTTCGATGGAGCTAATATTGATAATGCTGCCCCCGCCGCGACGGCGCATCTGACCAAGCAGGGCCTTAGCGAGAAACACCGGCGCGCGCATGTTGATCGCCATCATCTTGTCCCATTCTTCCTCTGACATTTCGTCGAGGGAGCGCTCAAACATGATGCCAGCGTTATTGACCAGAATATCTGCGCCTCCCAGGTGCTGTTCTACTGCTTCGGCAATAGCGACAGGCGCACCCGGTTCGGCCAAATCCACGCCGAACCATATAACGCGAGGGTCGTCGAACAAGTCACCTTCAAGCGGCTGGCGTTGTGCAATTAGCAAGCGCGCGCCGCACTCAAGCAACTTTTCCGAGATGCCCTTCCCAATGCCACGGCCACCGCCGGTCACTACTGCGACTTTGTTATTAAGTCTCATAATTCACCTTAAACGGATACGGGGTTCGCGCCAGTACCTGGGCTGAACAACGTTAAAAAAACGTCGTCCACGCAGCCGGCAGCCACGGAGGAATATACGGGTGAGTACTGAACATCTACTTAGCAAAGCGGCCAGGACCTCCAATTCCAGACTTAAATGATGATCCCGCATGTGGCCCTCGCAGCGCGAAAGGCCATCCTGATGTGCCTCGATGCCTTCACCCTCACTGGTCGGTTTCTCCTGGTTACCTGACGCTCAAACTCCCGCCAGATGCCGCTGAACGTCATCCCAGAAACGGGGTGAGTATCGTGCGGAGCAAGCATAGAAATCGGCAGCATCACGTAGGGACTTTCGACAAGATCACGCCTCGGCAAAACGCCTCCCTTGAATTCACCGACGTAACTACCGTAAAGAAGCACGTCAATATCAATAGGCATTACCAGGGATGGCTCAAATCGACGAACGTACTTCGACTCGAAGCGCTTGATCACTCGAGAGAGTTCTTCCAGCGATAGATCGGTTTTCCCGCACATCACCAGATTGAAAAAATCACAACCGCGTGCACCTATCGGCGCGGAGGAATACACCGGAGAACATCGCCCGTCACTCAATAATGCAAATAGAAAATTCAGAGCGCATTGCAGGTTCAATTCCCGTTCGCAATTACTGCCCACCCCCAGATACACCAGCGTCGACATGGCACTGAATTTCCTTGTAGCTGTGAGGGTTCGGCTCTTACGTGCCTAGGCATTTATACAGTGGCTAAGCCCATCGATACGCAGCGGCCATAAAACAGCTGTTGCGATTTTATCGACCAGTTTTTTCTACTAGGCACACTCACCTGTCCCATTCACCGGGACAGGTGAGCACTAGCTCATCAGCACTTGATGTTTGTCATCTCTGGATCATAAAAAGCGCGCAGGCTCGCTTCGACCTCGTATTTTTGCGCCGCAATCTCAATTTCGTACTTGCCCTCCTTGACCCAATCAGCAGTTACGCCTGCATCACTGCATACATATCCCATCGCCACGTTGCCGCCGATGAAATGACCGTACATTCCGGACGTGGTGCGGCCAACGATTTCCCCATTTCGGAAGATCGGCTCCTCGTGGTAACTGGTGGCCTCAGGGTCCAGGAACTTGAACAACACCATACGTTTTTTAACGCCCTCGGCTTTCTGTTTGAGCAATGCTTCCTTGCCGATAAAACCGCCCGCCTTGTTGAAATCAGAAGCGAAGGACAGGCCGGCTTCCAGAGGGGTGTCTTCTTCCATCACGTCATGCCCGAAGTGGCGATAGCCCTTCTCGATGCGCAAGGAATTCAACGCATGGTAGCCACAGAGTTTCAGACCATGAGGTTCGCCGGCGGCAACGATTCGGTCGAACACATCAGGGGCAAACTCGGTAGGGATGTAAAGCTCCCATCCCAGTTCACCGACGTAAGTGATCCGCGAGGCGCGTACGCGGGCGTATCCCAATTCGATCTCCCGCGAGGTGGCGAACGGGAAGCCTTCATTGGAAAGGTCATCGGTAGTAAGGGGTTGCAACAGGTTGCGGGCATTGGGACCCATGATGCTGATTACAGCCATGGACGAAGTGACATCGGTGATCACCACGTTAGCCTCCGCCGGCGTATTGCGGCGCAACCAGTTCAATTCACGGGTCTGTGTCCATGGACCGGTGACGATCAGGAAAGAATCTTTCTCCAGCCGTGTTACGGTCAGGTCCGCTTCGATGCCACCGCGCTCATTGAGCCACTGGGTGTAAACGATCTTGCCGGGTTCGACATCGATATTGTTACTGCAGATGCGGTTCATCACCGACATTGCATCACGTCCTTGCACCAGAATTTTGGCGAAGGAACTCTGATCGAACAACCCCACGGTCTTGCGCACTGCCAGGTGTTCGGCAGCCGACCAGTCGAACCAGTTCTGCTTGCCCCAGCTGTAGCCGTATTCAGGCTTCACGCCTTCAGGAGCGAAGAAGTTTGCGCGCTCCCAGCCAACCACTTCGCCATAGCAGGCATTAGCCGCGACAAGGCGATCGTGGAGAATGCTTTTACGGGCGTTCCGAGCGGTTTCAAACTGACGGAATGGCCAATGCATCGCATAGAGCAAACCGAGGCCTTCGGTTGTGCGGTCGTACAAGTATTGCGAATTGCCTTGGAACGGCAGGTTGCGCTTGATATCCACGTCCCACAAATCCATCGGCGCATGGCCTTTGGCGATCCACTCGGCCAGCACTTTGCCCGCGCCACCTGCCGACTGGATGCCAACCGAGTTGAAACCGGCGGCAACAAAGTAATTGCGCAGCTCCGGCGCTTCGCCCAAGTGGTAGCGATCGTCCGGGGTAAAGCTTTCTGGTCCATTGAAGAAGACTTGCAAGCCAGTCTTTTCCATCGCCGGAATACGGCGGATGGCCGCTTCAAGATAGGGTTCAAGGTGGTCAAGATCAGGAGGTAACTCATCGAAGCAAAAGCTGTCGGGAATCCCCTCGTGGCCCCAAGGTTTGGCGTTGGGCTCGAACGTACCCACCAACAGTTTGCCGGCATCGGTCTTGAAGTAGTTGTAGTTGTCCAAGTCGCGCAAGGTGGGCAGCATGATGCCGTTGATTTCCGGCATCGGCTCGGTCACTACATAGTAGTGCTCCGCCGCGTGCAGCGGAATATTGACCCCGGCCTTCTTGCCAAAATTGCGCGCCCACATCCCCGCACAGTTGACGACGAACTCGGCGTCGATATCGCCTTGAGCGGTCACCACGCCTGCGGCTTTCCCGTCCTTGATCTTGATGTCCAGAACCTGGGTGTTCTCGATGATCCGCGCACCGCCCATGCGCGCCCCCTTGGCCAACGCCTGGGTCACGTCCACCGGGTTCACGACGCCGTCCAGAGGCAAATAAACACCACCGACGATGTCATCGATGTTCAGCAGCGGCCAAAGATCCAGCGCTTGCTCCGGATTCACCACCTCGCAAGGGAAGCCGCACAACTTTGCCATCGAGGCGCCACGCTTAAGCTCGGTGAAACGCTCCTGATGAGTGGCGATGCTCAGCGAACCATTGCGAACAAAGCCAGTCGCTTGCCCGGTTTCTGCCTCAAGACCCTCGTACAACCCGGCACTGTATTTGGCCAGCATGCTCATGTTGTAGGTCGCACGCAAAGTCGGCACCAGGCCAGCCGCATGCCAGGTGGTGCCGCAGGTCAGCGTCTTGCGCTCCAGCAACACCACATCTTTGATGCCCAGTTTGGTCAGGTGATAGGCAACGCTACAACCGATGACCCCACCACCGACGATGACTACGCGAGCTGAGCTCGGAATGCTATTGCTCATGTGAAACTCCAAGGCCGGTTGCCAAAGGGGCAACTGACTCGATGATTGGGTTATAAAACGACGGTTTTATTGCCATACACCAGCACGCGGTCTTCAAGATGGTTGCGAAGCCCCCGCGCCAGTACTGTCTTCTCGACGTCCTTGCCAAGCCTGACCAGGTCATCGACTGTTTGCTCATGACTGACCCGTGCAACGTCCTGCTCAATAATCGGCCCTT
Source organism: Pseudomonas sp. GL_091 (assembly GCF_057837725.1). Classification (NCBI taxonomy): domain Bacteria; kingdom Pseudomonadati; phylum Pseudomonadota; class Gammaproteobacteria; order Pseudomonadales; family Pseudomonadaceae; genus Pseudomonas; species Pseudomonas sp. GL_091. The sequence goes on from NZ_CM174451.1 coordinate 3,642,662, forward strand.
CATCAAGCTCCTCGGTGACGTAGTGACAGGTAGCACCGATAAGCTTCACACCGCGTCGAGAGGCTTGGTGATAAGGCTTGGCACCAATGAATGACGGCAGAAAGCTGTGGTGGATGTTGATGACCTTGTGCCGGTATTTCTCGCACAGATTTTGAGGAAGAATTTGCATGTACCGCGCTAATACGATGCAGTCGGCACGGTATTCATCGATCAAACGTTCAGTCCGGACAAAACCTGCTGACTTGTTGTCCTTGTCCACCGGTACGTACTCGAAAGGAATGCCGTACCACTCCACCAGGCTGCGCAGGTCTTCATGGTTTGAAATCACGCAAGCAATGTCACAGACCAAATCTCCAGTCTTCCATCGGTCCAACAAGTCAGTCATGCAGTGCGAGCCCTTGCTGCACATCAAAACCACACGTTTACGCTGATCACTGTCCACCAGCCGCCAGTTCATGTTCATTTCCTGGGCGACTGGTTCAACCTTGCCGCGTAACACCTCCATGTCAAAGGGCAGCGAATCGGCTCGAACCACCATACGGCTGAAGAAGCGGTTACTTTCTTCATCCGAGAACTGAGAGGCCTCTTCGACCCAACCGCCGTGGCTGGCAAAAAGCCCAGCTGTGCGGGTGATGATCCCTACACGGTCAGGACAATCGAATGCGAAGGTGTAGGTACGCTTTGTATTCATTTCAGGCTCCTCAAGACAGTACAGCTTCAAGCGCGGGGACGGCTTCAAACAGATCAGCTACCAGGCCGTAGTCGGCGATCCGGAAAATCGGGGCTTCTTCATCCTTGTTGATCGCAACGATGATTTTTGAATCTTTCATGCCCGCCAAATGTTGGATGGCACCCGAGATACCCACAGCGATATACAGTTGCGGCGCGACGATCTTGCCGGTCTGGCCGACCTGCATGTCGTTGGAAACAAACCCGGCATCGACTGCCGCCCGCGATGCTCCGACCGCCGCGCCGAGCTTGTCGGCAACTTTTTCCAACAGGGCGAAATTCGCCCCACTGCCCATTCCACGACCACCGGCAATGATGATCTTGGCCGAGGTCAGCTCGACCCGCTCCGACACGCTGAAGTCGGCACTGACGAACCTGGAGAGGCCAGTTTCGTGTGCAAGTGTGAGCGCCGTGACCGCAGCGCTGGATGCGGATTTTTCTGCTGCCGCAAATGCAGTGGTGCGTACCGTCAGAACTTTCACCGGATCAACACTTTCAACGGTGGCTAAGGCATTGCCGGCATAAAACGGGCGCACAAAACGACTGATGGAGATGATTTCCACCACGTCGCTGATCTGGGCCACGTCGAGCAACGCCGCTACGCGTGGCAACAGGTTTTTACCAAAGGCTGTAGAAGCGGCCAGTACATGGCTGTAGGTCGAAGTTGTCACCAGCTCAGTAACCAGCGCGGCCACATTTTCGACACCTTGGTCAGCGTAGGCCGGTGCATCAGCGATCAACACCTGATTGACTCCGGTGAAGGTTGCGATTTCTTCGGCAACGCGCCCTGCATGCTTCCCGGCGACCAGCACTTCAACCGACGCGTCAAGGCGTGCAGCGGCGGTCAATGCATTCAAGGTTGCCAGCTTGAGCACTCCATCCTGGTGCTCAGCAATCAACAAAACAGCCATCAGATCACCCCCGCTTCGTTCTTCAACTTTTGAACCAGTTCTTCCACGCTGCTCACGCGAACACCTGCTTGGCGCTCTTGAGGTGCACTCACCCTGATGACTTTCAGCCGTGGAGCAATGTCGATTCCAAGGTCATTGGCCTCGATAACTTCCAGAGGCTTTTTCTTGGCCTTCATGATGTTGGGCAGCGATGCGTAGCGCGGCTCGTTCAAGCGCAGGTCAGCAGTTACCACGGCAGGCAGACGAAGGCTTCGGGTTTCCAGGCCGCCGTCGACCTCACGGGTCACGTTGACCCATTCCCCGACCACCTTGATGTCCGAGGCGAACGCGCCTTGAGAACTGCCCATTAAAGCGGACAACATCTGGCCGGTCTGGTTGTTGTCTCCATCGATGGACTGTTTACCCAACAGCACGAGGCTGGGGGCTTCGCGCTTGACCACTTCGTTGAGCAACTTGGCGATGGCCAGCGGTTCAAGATCGCTCGCCGATTTGATCAGCACGGCGCGGTCCGCCCCCATGGCCAGCGCTGTACGTAACTGTTCCTGACAAACATCTGGCCCCACGGATACTGCTATAACCTCACTGGCTTGCCCGCTTTCCTTCAACTGCAACGCTGCCTCGACCGCGATTTCACAAAAGGGGTTGATCGACATTTTTACGTTGCTCAACTCCACGTCAGACTCATCCGTCTTGACCCGGACCTTGACGTTAGCGTCCAGGACCCGCTTCACCGCCACCAGCACCTTCATATCTACCTCCGAATAAGTCCATGACTGCTTCAGAGGGATGCTATAAGCCTCAATAACCTCTTACAAACGATCTATCCAGCACTCATACATAAGATGACCTTATAAGTAGGAAGGATGCCAATCGAAAAAAAACCCGGCATAAGCCGGGTTAAAAACAACGTGCTGGTGTAATCAGGAACGCGCAGGAAGCGCGATATGCTTGCCTGCTGAGCAGGGTCAGTCAGCTTTGGATAACTCAGACCAGCGACTGACAAGATCGGTATTTTTGTTCCACCAATTGTCCGCGGCCTGCTCGAACGTGGCGCCGTTCTTGATATCCGTAGTCATGGCAGTCACATCGCCAATCGGCACATAAACGCTGGCAAGTACTTCGCGGGCGTGAGAGTTCTTGGCGGAGAAACCTTTCCTGGCAATCCAGTAGTAGCTTTGCGGCGGAGCAAAAACGTGCTTCGGATCCTTCAGATACTTGACATCGAACTTCTGCATCATCCAGGAAGGCTCCCAAAGCACTGTGACGATAGGCTTCTTAAGTTCAAGGGACGATTGCAGTTCTGCGGTCATTGCTGCGGTGCTGGAATCGATCACCTTATAGTCCAACCCGTACTGTTTGACCGCCTCATGCAGTTCACGCATCAGGCCCGAGCCCGGCTCGATTCCGACGATCGTGCCTTCAACTTGATCCTTTATGCCGTTAAGCTCTTCAATTGAGTTGATCTTCATGTAACTCGGCACAACGATGCCCGAACTCAGTCCATGCGAGACCACAGATACTTTTTCCAGACGCTCCTTACTCTTCTTCCAGTAGTCAACTGTTACATAGTTGACTTCTGACACCAGCAGGTCGATGTCACCGCGAATCAACGCACTATAGGCGATACCCCATTCCGAGAACTGGGTCATCTCTACTTTATACCCCTCCTTCTCCAGCATACGCTTGCCGATGAGGGTAATAGTGTTGAGATCTTCCCAGCCCATCGTTCCCAGTTTGATTTGTTTCGGTTCGTCCGCCCGTGCGATCGCGCAAGCAAACAGCATTACAAAGATTGCCACTATTTTCTGGTACACACTCATCTTTAAGTTCCTCAGTACTGGCTTGTTGTACTTTTGGCAGGTTTTATTATTGCGGTGTGGTCTTACCATCCCTAACGGGTTTTCCATGCCCAACTTCGTTGTCTTGAGCAATTGGGCATCTTCATTTGGACACTATGCACCTCCTTTAAACATCAAAAATGGCTTTCAATAATGGTTAATGTTCGTCTCGTTTTTCGCGCCTCGCACTCACCGTGTTTCTTTCTCAGTCGTCAAGCTCCTGATTTCCTTACATGCTGGTGTAATTTGGACCACCACCACCTTCAGGAACGCGCCAGTTAATATTTTGGCTCGGGTCCTTGATGTCACAGGTCTTACAATGCAGGCAATTCTGCGCATTGATCTGGAAACGCTTTTGCTCCGTATCTTCAACCACCTCATACACTCCGGCCGGACAATAACGCTGCGCGGGTTCGGCATAAGTCGTCAAATTAAAAGCGATCGGCAATTGCGCATCCCTGAGTACTAAATGGCAGGGCTGATCTTCTTCGTGGTTGGTGTTAGACAGATAAACTGAAGAGGTCTTGTCGAAACTCAGCACATTGTCCGGTTTGGGGTACTCAATGGCCTTCGCTTGATCAGCGCGCACCATGGTCGAATAATCGGCACGCGTGTCACGCAGGGTCCAAGGTGTTTTTCCCTTGAGCAGGTTCAAGTCGAACCAAGCATAAGCCGCGCCGATCAGGCTGCCGAAACGATGCAATGCGGGGCCAAAATTACGTTGCTGGTGCAACTCCTCATGAATGGAGGAGTTTTTGAATCGGATCGCATAGTTTGCCAGATCCTGACCAGCCGCCTCATTGACGATGAGGGCTTCAAAGATTGTTTCCGCGGCCAGGATTCCGGATTTCATCGCCGTGTGCGAACCTTTGATTTTGGCGAAATTCAAAGTGCCTGCGTCACAACCGATCAGCAAGCCACCCGGAAAATGCATCTTGGGCAGCGACTGCAGCCCGCCTTTGGCAATCGCTCGGGCACCGTAGCTGATGCGCGATCCACCCCGCAGGAATTGCTCATAGAGCGGATGGTGTTTGAGTTGCTGCAGCTCATCGAAAGGAGAGAGGAAGGGATTGCGGTAGTTGAGGTCAACGACCTGGCCGATCACGACCTGGCAGTTCTCCAGGTGATACATGAAGGCTCCGCCTTGGGCACCACTCACGGTCAAGGGCCACCCGGTACTATGAATCACCAAGCCCGGAACATGCTGCTCGGCCGGGATCTCCCAGACCTCCTTGATACCCAAACCGTAATGCTGAGGATCAGAGTCAGCGTCCAGCCGGTACTGATGGATCAATTGTTTTCCCAAGTGACCTCGGCAACCTTCGGCAAACACCGTCTGCTTGCCAATCAACTCGATACCTGGGGTGAAACTACCTTTGGGATTACCGGATCGATCGACGCCCATGTCAGCAGTGACCACGCCCTTGACTCGTCCCTGCTCGTCATACAGAACATCAGAGGCAGGAAAGCCGGCAAAAACATCCACTCCCAGTGCTTCAGCCTGCTGACCGAGCCAACGGCAGACGTTCCCCAAGCTGACTATGTAATTGCCTTCGTTGTGCATCGTCTCGGGAGCCAAGACACCCGGCACCCTGATCGACAAGCGTGACGACGACAGATAATAAATCTCGTCCGAACTCACTGGCGTTTGCAGCGGTGCACCCATCTCGCGCCATTCCGGAAGCAACTCGTTGAGAGCTGAAGGCTCGAACACCGCGCCGGACAAAATGTGCGCACCGATCTCCGCGCCCTTTTCCACCAGGCACACAGATAGCTCACGCCCTGCTTCCAGCGCCAGTTGTCGCAGGCGAATCGCGGTGGACAATCCAGCGGGTCCGCCACCCACTACGACTACATCGAATTCCATTGCATCGCGTTGCATCACAGCCTCCAGGCATTGAATCGTGCCTCTGGAGCCCATGCTACGAGCGCTTCTCACGTCACAACAAACGATGTATCCATTGCTGATTAATAAGCGGAGCTAATTCGTTACCGAAGTTCAGACTCCAACCAGTTACAAAATGCCTGTGCTGCTCCCGACAGCGGTTTACTAAGTGGCTTGAGCAAATAGAACCCCGCCAGGCTCTCGATGCTCTGTTCCAGCGGAGAGACGAGTTGCCCGCGAAGCCTGGACTTCTCGACCAGTTCCTCATTGAGCAGGCACACACCTGCGTTCTCGATCGCCATGCTGGCGGCAATGGCATAGCTGTCCACATAGAACCTCTGATAGTTCTCAGCCTCGCCCTGTGGATGCGAGGCCAGCCAATCGCTCCAACCGTTGGGCGTACCCAGAACATCGATAAGCGCCAGGCTTAGCAGTCCGCCGGCGCTGCGCAGCTTGGCCGCAACATCCAGTGAACAGTAGGGCCGCAATTCGGTGGAAAGCAGTTGCTGGACATCATATTGCTGCCAGTTTCCGGAGCCGTAGCGTATCTCAAGCTCTGCGCTGCTCGGCGGCGCATCGGCTTCCCAGTTCACGCCATACATGCGCAGCGAGATTTGCGGATATAACTCGGCAAATCTCTCCATTCGCGGTGCCAGCCAGAGCTGCGCGAAGGAGTTGTTCACGCTGATCTCAAGAACGCCCTGCGCCACCGAGCTGAAGATATTGTTCATGCCCTGATGCATGTGCCAGAGGCCCTCTCTCACCACCGCCAGGTACGCTCGGCCCGATACGGTCAGTTGAATCGAACGGGTCTGACGCTGAAAGAGAGGCTTGCCGAGCTTGTGCTCCAGCAACTTGATCTGTTGGCTGACTGCCGACTGACTCATGTTCAACTCGATCGCCGCCGCGGAAAAGCTCAAATGACGACCTACCGACTCGAATGTTCGCAGCCAGTTCAACTGAAGGTTGGTCAACGACATGGACAATCTCCCATTAGCCCTACTTATAAATATAGGCCGTATACATCGTTTGTAGCGACTACTCAACCACCTTAGCATTCAGCGCACCCGGCCTGAACGCCAGCGAAGTTGTTTTTCAACCACCCTCTCGAAGGATGGCATTGGGTTGCCTCTACGGAGGAGCTAGCGGCTCTGGAAAGGGAACTTGCCGTGCAGATATCAAGAGAACCATATCCGGCAAAGATGATTCGTGGCTGCCTGTATGACTCAAAGGGCGACACTTGAAGGCTTGAATGCCGTTTTTTCTGACCGCTGACAGGATAGGACAAGATGAAGATGACTCAACTATTGGATCAAACCCTAAGCACCCAGGCCGACATCATTGACGGCAAGGGATTCGCCGAAACGCTGCGCAAATCAGTTGCCATAGGTGCGCGGGCGTTTCGTGAAAAACGCGGCAGAGCGCCGGGTCTTGCTGTGGTGCTGGTCGGTCATGATCCTGCCAGCCAGGTCTATGTCAAAACGAAAATGAAAAAAGCGTTGGAGTCCGGTATCGACTCATTTCCACACTTGCTTGACAGCACTACATCGCAAGCTGAGCTACTGCAACTGATAGACAAATTGAACAATGATCGCTACGTCCACGGGATCCTGGTGCAGTTGCCATTACCCGCCCATATCGATGAATCCAAAGTCATTACCGCGATCGATCCAGCTAAGGACGTTGACGGTTTTCACCCGATTAACGTTGGGCTGCTAGGCCAGGGCAAGGCTTCCCTCATTCCATGCACACCGCTGGGTTGTTTGATGATGTTAAGGGACCAACTGGGTGATTTGAGCGGAAAAAAAGCAGTCATCGTGGGCAGGTCGAACATTGTCGGCAAGCCAATGGCCAATTTGCTTCTCCAGGAAAACTGCACCGTGACGATCGTGCACTCCAAGACCCGAGATCTGAATAGCGAATGCCGTCAGGCTGATATTTTGATCGTTGCCATGGGTAAGGCGGAGTTTATCAATGCCGAGGCCATTAAGCCGGGTGCCATCGTGATCGATGTGGGTATCAACCGTGTTGACAAAGATGGGCGCTCGGTACTTGTTGGCGACGTCGATTTCGAGTCGGTCAGCTCTGTCGCAGCGGCCATTACGCCTGTACCTGGTGGCGTCGGCCCAATGACAGTGGCATGTCTGATGCGTAACACGCTGGTAGCGGCTGAAGCCATCGAAAGCGAAAGGGCCGACCGCTATTGAAGAGCATGGCATGTGACGACTGCACAGGCATCGAAGCGTTTAACAAAACTTTATGACCGGTTGCCCCGCAGTGCAGTGGCCTCGGCCTCTCTCTTTAAGCAGCTTTGAACTTGATTCTAGGAACGACGATGACGACTATCGAACATTTCATCAATGGCGAATCTTTCGCCGATAACGCCCGCACCAGTGACGTTTTCAATCCTGCTACAGGTCAGGCGATTCACAAACTTGGCTTGGCTTCCCGCGCCACGGTTCAACAGGCGATAGATGCGGCTCAGGCTGCATTCCCAGCTTGGCGCAACACACCACCAGCCAAGCGCGCCCAAGTCATGTTTCGATTCAAGCAATTGCTCGAAGCCAACGAGCAACGTATTGCCTTGCTGATCAGCGAGGAGCATGGCAAGACAATTGAAGACGCCGTGGGTGAACTGAAACGTGGTATCGAAAACGTTGAGTTTGCCGCGGCGGCGCCGGTGATCTTAAAGGGCGAATACAGCCGTAATGTCGGTCCCAACATTGACGCTTGGAGCGATCTGCAACCCATAGGAGTGGTCGCCGGTATTACTCCATTCAATTTCCCGGCCATGGTGCCACTATGGATGTATCCACTGGCGATCGCCTGCGGCAATACCTTCATTCTCAAGCCGTCCGAACGCGACCCGAGTTCTACGCTATTGATTGCTCAGTTACTGCATGAGGCCGGTTTGCCCAAAGGCGTACTCAATGTGGTCCATGGCGACAAAGAAGCGGTCGATGCACTTATCGAAGCTCCGGAGGTGAAGGCATTGAGCTTCGTCGGCTCGACTCCGATCGCGGAATATATTTACGCCGAAGGCACCAAACGTGGCAAACGCGTGCAAGCGTTGGGTGGCGCAAAAAACCACGCCGTGTTGATGCCCGATGCAGATCTGAATAACGCGGTAAACGCGCTGATGGGTGCAGCCTATGGCTCGTGTGGTGAACGCTGCATGGCAATCTCTGTTGCCGTGTGCGTCGGGGACCAAGTGGCCGATGCGCTTATTGCCAAGCTTGAGCCACAAATAAAGGCATTGAAGATCGGCGCGGGTTCCTCCTGTGGACTTGACATGGGCCCTCTGGTAACCGCTGCCGCTCGAGACAAGGTGGTCAGCTACATTGACGATGGTTTGACTTCGGGTGCGAAGCTAGTGGTCGATGGACGCGGCTATCGTGTCGCCGGCCACGAAGATGGGTATTTTCTCGGTGGTACGCTGTTCGATAATGTGACCCCGGAAATGCGTATCTACAAAGAAGAAATCTTCGGCCCGGTACTGTGCGTCGTACGAGTCAGCAGCCTGGAAGCGGCGATGCAGCTGATCAACAGCCACGAGTATGGAAACGGTACCTGCATTTTCACCCGCGATGGTGAAGCTGCTCGTCTGTTCTGCGATGAAATTGAAGTGGGCATGGTGGGCGTCAACGTACCACTGCCGGTGCCCGTCAGCTATCACAGCTTCGGTGGCTGGAAGCGCTCGCTGTTTGGCGACTTGCATGCCTACGGTCCCGATGGTGTTCGCTTCTACACGCGCAAGAAAGCCATCACTCAACGCTGGCCAAAGCGCACCAGTCATGAAGCCGCACAGTTTGCTTTCCCTAGCAACAGCTAGGGGTAATGCGTTTGAGCAGCGTGCCATCAACTCTTCTGTCGGGAAAGAAGATGGAAACGCTGCTTGCACCGTGGAGGGTTTACGGTTGACTCGCCCCCCTGGGAAAGGGGCTCGAGTTCGTCATTACTGAGCTTTCGTCGATAGTCTTGGTCGGGCTAGAGACCTGGCCGCTTGCACACTGGCGGCCTTCTTTTTCGGCTTGGCAAGGAATGGCACATCCTTGCGTATTCAAATCTATTGCAATAGGCATAGCCAAAAAAATCGCTGGCACTCTGTTCACAGCCGATGGCAGATGCTCATCGCGACTTGGCTAGTAAAAACAGGGGTATGAGTTGAACGGCAGACAGTCGCGCCCTTCATCAGTGACAATCATGAAGCAACGAACAAGACCCTGGTGATAAGCCAGTGTTGCCCGATACGATCGAGATCCCGTTCTCAGAACCGCCATCGCACCGGACAGTCATCCCTTAGCTGAAAGTGCGATGTGGGTCGATGACGAATTTTTTCGGCACTCCGGCGTCAAATTCACCGTACCCTGCCGGCGCCTGATCCAGACTGATCACCTGCACGCCTACAACCTCAGCGATATTGATACGGTCCCACATGATGGCCTGCATCAGCGCACGGTTGTACTTCATTACCGGAGTCTGGCCGGTGTGGAAACTATGGGACTTAGCCCAGCCGAGGCCAAAGCGTACGCTCAGAGCGCCGATCTTCGCAGCCGCATCAACCGCACCTGGATCTTCGGTGACGTAAAGCCCTGGAATACCAATTTTGCCAGCCACTCGAACCACGCCCATCAACGAGTTGAGCACAGTGGCCGGAGCCTCGTGCTTCACGCCGTCATGACCGTGACCGCGGGCTTCGAAGCCTACTGCGTCAACGGCGCAATCCACTTCTGGCTCACCGAGCAACGCAGCGATTTGCTCGTGCAGCGGTGTGTCCAGGGACAGGTCGGCGATTTCGAAACCCTGAGCCTTGGCGTGGGCCAGGCGCACGGTGTTGACGTCGCCGATGATAACCACCGCCGCCCCCAAAAGGCGCGCAGAAGCGGCGGCAGCCAGACCGACAGGGCCGGCACCCGCGATGTAAACCGTGCTGCCTGGACCAACGCCGGCCGTCACCGCGCCGTGGTAACCGGTTGGTAGAATATCGGAGAGGCAGGTCAGATCACGGATTTTTTCCATGGCGCGGTCGCGATCTGGCAACTTCAGCAGGTTGAAATCCGCGTACGGCACCATCGCGTATTCTGCTTGGCCACCGGTCCAGTCGCCCATGTCGACGTAACCATAAGCACCGCCTGGACGGGACGGGTTGACGCTCAAGCACACGCCCGTGTGCATTTCCTTGCAGGAGCGGCAGCGTCCGCAAGCGACGTTGAACGGCACGGACACCAGATCACCGATTTTCAGGTTCTCGACGTCACTGCCCTTCTCGATCACTTCACCGGTGATTTCATGACCGAGAACCAGACCGACCTGTGCGGTGGTTCGCCCACGGACCATGTGCTGATCAGATCCACAGATATTGGTCGAGACCACCTTGAGAATGACGCCGTGTTCGATCTTCTTGCCGCGTGGGTCCTGCATTTTGGGGTAGTCGATATTTCGCACCTCGACCTTGCCAGCGCCCAGGTAAACTACCCCTCTGTTATTCGCAGTCATGTTTTTACTCCGCGTCAAATTATGCTCACAGGTACCTGTGAGCTGTTTTTATCTCACTCGCCAATTAAGGCCTTTGTTACGTGCATTTGATTGCTCGTGCGGTGTGGTGCGGTGCGCTTGGCCATATAGCCACCACCGTCCAGATCGATTCGGTCGCTTCGAGAGCGGAAAGCGAGTTGGGAAAGTTGTCAGGATTGCGGCCCCGCGTACCGACTACGCAACATGCCAAGCGGAATGATCATGTCCGCTTCAGGTGTGCATCAATCCCCATAAAGCCAGGAGCGGTCCCGTGTCCGCTTTCACCGCATGTCTGATCGACGGCGGGTTGTAAACCACGCCGCCAAGCCCCGGCCTAAACCAACCGGCGCCCTCCTGATACCACTCCCCCTCCGAAAGCACGAGGTAAAACTCTCTGGGAGGATGATTGTGAAAGGGATAACTGACATCAGGTGCCATGACCATCAGTCCCAGCGTAAAAGAGTCACAATGAACAAGGCTTCCTTTGCCAATGAGCAATGCGTGCCGGTGCATATCCACGAAGTGATCGTCTTCATTCGAGGCCGCATGTCGCTTGATCCATACCGCACCAGGTAACAGCCGCTCGATGCATTCCAGCAGTGCGCCATCAACGAGCAAAGACTCTTTTGCCTTCGCCAGGCTTTCCTTCAACCAGCCGCGAATACAACTGTCATCTTCGATGCGCGTCTGGAAATCTGCACTGATTGATAATTGCGCGGACTGAACAGATTGCCGACTTGTGGAAATTTCGTGCGCCCAGTCTTGTCCGCGATAAGACCCAAGATTTTCGGCTACGCGGGCCATAAGCTGATTAGCATTATCCAAATGCAACGCGTCTTGCCGTCGGGATTCAACTAAAACCATGGGGACCTCCATTCTCAATGCCTTGAGTAAGCGGATAACCGCTTTGGTGATCAGAGATCAATAACAAGGTCAGATGTGGGTCTGCTGCAGCAAAGCAACCGAAATCCTTTGTCAATTTCCCGTTGTCGAATGCCTCCGTTCGCTTTCATATCTACAGAACCTTCCAGAACTGCGGTTTTGCAGGTACCACAAATACCTTGGCTGCAGGAGCTGGGGACGACCGCTCCGGCGCGCTTGGCCGCCGAGAGGATTGTGTCGTCACCGCTCATCTGAAAGGTTTTCCCTGATTTCGCCAGCGTGATGGTAAACGCATCTACTGACGCTGCCAGCGGAGGATCTATGGGCGCCACAACCGGACTCGATGGCTCACCCAGATCGAAGCTTTCCTGGTGGTAATGGTCCATATCGAACCCTGCCCCGGAGAGAAGCGCTTGCACCGCGTCCATGTAGCCTTTAGGTCCACAAGTGAAGACCTCGCGCTCCAGAAAGTCAGGAACAGATTGTCGCAAGATCTCCAGAGTGAGGCGCCCAACAGGGCCACTCCACTCGCGTTCGGTCTCGGTAGTTTCGCAGACAGCAAACACCTGAAGGTTGGGTTTGAGCGACTCGAGTAACTGCAGCTCTTTCCTGAAGACGATGTCAACCGGAGACCGCGCACTGTGGACGAAGGCAATGTCGACATCCGCCGCAAGATCATGACTTGCACGCGTCATCGACATCAAGGGTGTGACCCCCGACCCTGCCGAGAGATACAGCAGCTTGCGGGCGTCGCTGCAGGTCGAAGTAAAGGCCCCGGCAGGACCGTACGCCGTAAGTTGGCCACCCGAATGCAAGTTATCGTGCAACCAGTTCGATACTGATCCACCAGGTACCCGCTTCACCGTAATCGAAAAGGTGAACGGCCGAGCTGGAGAAGATGAAAGCGTGTAGCAGCGTGAAATTACTTGCCCGTTGATATTGGGCATGATCGTGATGAACTGCCCAGGTTCGAAAGCCAGTGCCTGGAAGTCGCCGCACTGGAATGTGAATGTCTTCACATCATGGGTTTCATCCCTTACATCACAAACCGTCAGGGTTTTCGGCTCACCACTGCTCCAACCGGTATCGAACGCAGACCACACTTCAACATCGTTGAAGCGCCGCTTTTTCGTCGGCCCAGGGACTGTCTGATAAGTACTCATCGAACCATCTCCCATTCAAGCGCTATGCGCAATGAGCCGTGCGGTGTACCAGCGAGTGAACTGGTGAACGTAGGCTTCGACGAGGTGTGAAAACGGGCCCGGCACGTACGCTGGATCCTGAGTACCACTGTAGGTAATTTTGACCAGACTGGCATCCTGCTGGTTGGTCGCGATCCACACTTCGGTCAAACGTTGCAGGTCGTAATCCTTGCCCTCGACTGCGTCTTTGTGAACCAACCACTTGGATCGCACCAGAGTCTTGCCTGGAGACAGCGGGATCAGCCACGAAATGACGGCATGGTCGCTCATTACGTGGGTCCACGAGTTATGCGTCCAGAAGTGCGTGTCGCCGAGGTCGGGACGGTTCAGCTCGCCGAATAGCTTCTTGCAGGCGACGCGGGTGTCCAAGGTCTGTGATTCGCCATGACCCGAGATCACCAGACGTTGCGAACGGAATTGAGTGACAGCGTCTTCATCCAGGTACTCGATGGCGTCGCAAACCAGCCCCTCGCTTTCCCAGCTCTCTTTGGCGATTACGCTTTTCGCCTGGTGAGCTTCCAACACACGAAGTGATTCCTCGGTCATGCCTTCAGTGCTGCCGGCAAAGTCTTCAGGCAGGAATGAAACATTGAGCTCTGGATGACCTGCCGCGCAGTGATAGCACTCACGGTTGTTTTCGATCACCAACTTCCAATTGCCCTCCTCGATGATCTCCGTTTCGTAGGCGATTTTCGTATTGCTCAAATCGTAGGGGGCAAAACGCGGCGCCATATTCTCGACCAGATAATCGATGTCGGCAGGCGGTTCATCGCTGAGGCAGGCCAGGATATGTGCACCCACGACACGGCAGGCTACCGGGATGAGACTGCGACATTCGGGGTCAAAGTCTTTACCCATGTCACGCGTGTGCTTGAGAGAACCATCGAGGTCGTAAGTCCATTGGTGATAAGGGCATACCAGCATACCAACGGTAGAAAGCCCAGCCTCCTTGAGGCGAGCGCCGCGATGACGGCAAACATTACGAAATGCCCTGACCTGCTCGTCATCATCTCTAACAAGAATAATCGATGACTTTCCAATGTCTACGGTGGATACATCACCTGGCTCAGGGATTTCGGTGGTAACACCAACAACTATCCAGTGCTTGTGAAAAAATATATCCAGGTCATTTTCGAATATGTCTTCGCGCCCAAATACCGCGCCATCCAGAGCGGTCCATGGGGCACGCTCCTTTACAACTTCAAGATGGCTTTTTTGTTTTAAGTTATTCATAGACACCTCACGAGCAGGCTTTATTGCCAACGATGCGTGACAGTATCTAAACACCTATAAACATTGGTCAATGCGGTTTATTTTCAACTTAACATGAGTCAAAGTTATAACTCATCGGTTCCCCTAGCGAGGCTCGATATCGTCGGCGCGCAGGCAATCCATTAACTGGTCAATAACCGGGGTCTTAGGCCGTCCAGCAGCGAGAAAAATGTAGTAAGCATCACTAGGTACAATGACATGACTGGATACACGAACGAGCCGACCGGACGCCAGGTGGTTTTCCAACAGCCGCCCCCAACCCAATGCAATACCGTGCCCCTGAACCGCAGCAAGAATTGCGTCGCCGTACATCGCACAACGCAGGGTGAATTCCAGCTTGGGCGGTGTATACCCCAGAGCCCGAAACCAGGTATTCCATGTCATCCAACCCTCCAGCGTTGCATCCGTGTCAATGAGCTGGTTGTGGGCAAGTTCTTCCAGTGAGGTCTGTGGACGATGCCGAGCCAGCCACGATGGAGAACACACCGGGAAAATCTCCTCATCGAACAGCAAAACTGCTGTGCCATCATCCCATTTGCCGTGACCGAAGCGGACCGATAGGTCGGCATCACGATCCGAGGGTGTCGTGAGTCGCAAACGGAGTTTCGGCAATTGCTCTCTCAGAAGATGTAAACGCGGCATGATTCGCAGATTTGAGAAATCAGCGGTGCTGGCCAGTGCGATAGCCTCTTCACCTTGCCCTTCCGCATACTTGTCGAACACGCCGGCAATACGCTGCATTGACTCGGACATCGCGTCGTAGAGAGCAATGCCTTCTGTTGTCAATTGATTGGAACGGTGCAGGCGATAGAAAAGCTGAGCGCCGAAAGAATCTTCAAGAAACTTTACGTGTTTGCTAACCGCCGCTTGGGTTACGCCCAGCTCCTGTGCCGCAATCGTGAAACTGCCGTTTCGAGCGACCGCCTCAAATGCCACAAGCGCGTTCATCGACGGGATAATCCGGCGATATCCCTTATGTTGTCGAGTTTTCAACGGCTGATTCATTTTGACTCCCACTGATACTCTACAAAACCGACGCCTGCAATCAGCCAGCGTCGGTAATGTGGGCATCTTAAAGGTGCCTCCCGAAAGGTAAAGCCCAGATCAGTTCGAGACTCGGCGTATATCGGATGCCGTGGGCTTGAGATCACCTTCCAACGATGCCGCCTCACTCAAACTGATGCCGACCGTCTCCGGTGCCAAGCGCCAGGAAACGATAAATCCGATGAAGGTAATGCACGCCGCTACAGTCATCACGTTTCCGATTCCGATAGATTGGATTGCCATGGGCACCAAGTAAGTGCCAATGATCGCACCCACTCGAGAAATGGAGGTCCCCAGCCCTACCACAGAGGTGCGAATTTCGGTTGGAAATATTTCGTTGGGGTACACCCACTGCAGTACCTGCGCACCACCGCTGAGGAAAGCATAAGCGCCAAATAGGAACAGAATTAGGCCTGCCGCCCCTGAGGCATAATAGCCCAAAAGCAGGAGCGCACAGCCTGACAGGAATAGGCTCCAAATCAGCAATTTACGACGGCCCATGACATTGACAAGAGCGGTAGCGCCAATACTACCCAGTACGAACAGCAAGGTAATACTGATCGAACCGTAAGCGTTCCAACTGCCACGCAAATTAAGGGCTTCAAGGACCTTGGGGGCAAACGCATAAACTGCGTAGACGGGAATGATCGTGCAGGTAGTGAAGGTGTAGACGAAAATCATGCGCTTGGCATAACCCAAACGTAACGCAGTAAGCAGCGACAGGCGTTCGCCCTGATGCCGATGTTCGGAAAGATTTTTGAGCGTGCAATCATTGCCGAATACGGAGCGTACAACTGACAGTGCTTCTTGATCGCGCCCTTTGCTAATCAGCCAGCGGGGCGATTCGGGCGTCCCCATGCGGATCAGCAGTAGTATGGCGCTGAAGACAGCGGTACTGGCCAGCACTCCTTTCCATCCATCAGGACCCAAACTCGACAAAATGAGTTGCCCCACTACATACGCGGCGGCGGCCCCCATGAACCAGTAGATGGTAAGCCCAGCCAGTCGTGGGCCACGTATTTTCTTGGGAAGAAACTCCACCAGAAACGCGGTCGCAACCGGATACTCGATGCCTACACCGAGACCAATGAGGAACCGTAACAGGAAGATCAGATAAGCAGAGTCCGCGAAAAAATGCAGTAATGAACAGACAGTAAAAATTGCCGGACCAATGAAGTAAGCCAGCTTTCGACCGTATTTGTCAGTCAGCGCCCCCCCTAGCAACCCTCCAAAAAAAATTCCAATGAGCGCTGCAACAGCGATCATTCCCTCCCAAAATTGCGTTAAACCAAGTGTTGGCACGAAGGAAGGCATGGCAATGCCGATGATGCTTAGCACATAGCCATCGACAAAAGCGCCACCGCTGGAACGAACAGTTAATAGCCGATGGAACCGATTGGGTTCGATATCATCAATCGAAAGTTGCTGCGGCATAAAAAACCCATAGTTATTGAATGAATGAGGGTCAACCCGGCGAGGCTGTCCCGCGGCATTTCACATTTGCGGGCAGGAATTTTTTCCGGCGAGTGAACCGGCCAAGTGCCCATCAACCACGCGCGCTGAATTCGCGTGATCACGAAATGATGGGTGTCAGATTATGAACGGGGGAGGTGGACACCAAACCTTACTATTCTCGTACGATGAGCCGAGACGAGGCCGCACGACCTCGTCTTGCCGGTAATCACACAGCTGAGCATGAACTCCGCAGGCCGCTATCGATGCTAAGACAAACCACGAACAGATTATCTACATCAAGCAGGGTTACGGCCAGACGCTATCACTTCCCGGACATGACGGCCCATTGATTGATCAGCTTGGTGTTGGCATCCCACCATTTCTGTACTGCTTGCTCCATGTTCATCCCACCATTAACTGACACGTTGATGGCCGTGATGTCATCGAGTGGTACAAACACGCTTGCGATAGCCTCCCGGGCGCGAGAATTGTCGTTGGAAAAGCCTTTCTTGGCGATCCAGTAATAGCTTTGCGGCGCAGGGAACACACCTTTTGGATCTTCCAAGTAACGGACCTTGAATTTCATGTCCATCCAAGACGGCTGCCACAACATAGTGACAATGGGTGCCTTGCGTTCAATGGCTGATTGCAATTGGGCGATCATTGCAGCGGTGCTGCCGTCGACCAGGGTGTATTGCAAGTTGTACTGTTTAATGGCATCAGCGGTTTGCTGCATGATGCCGGTACCCGATTCGATACCAATGATCTTTCCACCAACCTGATCTTTGATGGAGTTCAGCTCCTCAATCGACTTGATCGGCATGTAGTCGGGTACCACCAACCCCTGGTGCAAGCCGTGGGAAGCAACCGAGACCTTTTCGAGACGCTGGTAGTTTTTCTTCCAATAGTCGGCGGTAATGTTATTGATGTGCGAAACCATCAAGTCGACATCCCCCCTCGCGAGCGCAGCGAAGCCAATCCCCCAATCCGGAAAGGTCGTCATCTCGACAGTAAACCCTTGTTTCTCTAAAAATTTTTGGGTGATCTCAGAGATTGGCAAAACATCTTCCCAAGGAAGTGTACCAATCTTAATAGTTGTTTTTTCCGCCGAATGGCTAAAGGCGGCGAACAGACACATCAGTGAAACGGCCAGGACCTTCAACAACTTATGCATAGCTTGACCCTTCTTTAGTGCGTGAAATATAAGCGCAGATTCTTCTGCAGCTATTGGTTTCGATACGGCGTTGCTGTCCCTACCTGCTCCAGGTCGGGTCACGTCCCTGTGTAGTTGCCCGTCCTACAACTCGGGGCAGCTGGCAAGTCGAACCGATCTTGCCAGAATCACGGTTTGCGCATGGAATAGACTCAGATGCTGTCTGATTTCGCTCTCTGAGAAAGATTCAATCCACCCAAGGCGAGCTGGGCATGCGCGGTCATCGGCAAGGAATGTGAAAAGCCACAGCCCTCGGTCTCTGCACTTCTTGGTTCAGGCCAGAGTTGGCTGAATTCGAAATACAGGCGCCTGACAAATGTTTCGTGCAAGGCTGCGCAAAGCACACGTAAAGGAAGGATGAAGCTTGTCATTATCGTCATTGGGCACGCTCTTTTTATTATTTGAGTTAGGCCACACGTTGAACACTGATCAGATAGACGTAATTTGTGACGAAGATCCGATTGGTGTCGATTACATCACTTCTTAAAGTGGAGAATTAAGCATGTTTGACGCTGTACTTATATTCGCTGGAAGCGACGAAATTCCGATATTGTTTGGTACTTGCGGCTAGCGTTTCATCGCTCAGACTCTCCAGCCCACTCAGAAAGAAACCAGGTTGATAGAGCATCTCGACGCGCAAGGCCAACACCTCAAATGGACTAGTCAACTCATCAAGCGTGCGACCATAGCGGCCGCCTTTTTGATAATCCGAAGCCTTGGAGTAAGTGGAGACGGCAATGCACAAGGTCTTGCCCGCAACAGCCCTGCCGCCGCCATAGGCCCAGCCAGCGGCGAAAACATCGTCGATCCACTGCTTGAGCAATGGCGTGCAGTTGTACCATTGCATCGGAAATTGCAAGACGATGCGATCATGCGCCTCAATCAATCGCTGCTCGGCAACGATGTCGATCTTGCCACTGGGGTATCGCTCATACAGATCAATCACGGTCACACCCGTGAGGCTTTTGATGGCATTGCACCAGGTGGCGTTGATTCGTGAGTTGGACAAGTCCGGGTGCGCCACGACTACCAATGTGTTCGCCAAAACTGACCTCCTAATGCTCAACGGTCGCCGAGCTTTTCAACCTGGATAATGGCGATGGCCGCGTGAGGACCACCGCGTGCTAAAACTTACTTGATATACCAACCCCAAGGATCCCGACTTACATAGGAGGTGACCTGCTTGGTTTCGAGGTAATTATCCAGACCCCACTTGCCGAGCTCACGGCCGATGCCGGATTGCTTGTAACCTCCCCATGGCGCTTCGGTGAAGGTCGGCTGAGAGCAGTTGATCCAGACGATACCGGCACGCAGCGCCGCTGAAACCCGATCAGCGCGAGCGTCATCTATGGTCATTACCGCAGCAGCCAGGCCGTAACGGCTATCGTTGGCCAGACTCAACGCTTCACTTTCGGTGGAGAAGCGACGGACGCAGACCACTGGGCCGAAGATCTCTTCCTTCCAGGCATGGCTATCCAGCGGTACCTCGGTGAGGATGGTCGGTTGGAAGAAATAACCCCGGCGTAGTTCCTCAGGCCTATGGCCGCCAGCAACCAGTTGCGCCCCATCCTCCTGGGCACGCGCCACAGCGGCAATGACCTGTTCATGCTGCTGCTTGGACACCAACGGGCCGAGAAGGATGCCGTCCTCTAGGCCATCACCTATCGTGATCTTGTTGGCTTCTTCGATCAGGCGCGCCAGCAGCTTGTCGTAAACGCCATCCTGCACCAACACTCTCGAAGTAGCTGAGCAGACCTGACCCTGGTTCCAGAAAATGCCGAACATGATCCATTCGACGGCACCCTCAATATCGGCATCGTCAAATACAATCAGAGGTGACTTGCCCCCCAGTTCAAGGCTTATACGTTTGATGTCCTTCGCAGCCTCGGCCATGATGTGAGACCCGACGCGGCCTGACCCCGTGAACGCCAACTTATCCACCTGTGGATGGCTAACCAACGCCTGACCGGCTTCACCGCCGAGGCCAGTCACGATGTTCAGCACGCCTGCCGGCAGCTCCGCTTCCTGTACGATTGCAGCCAGTTCCAACGCGGTCAGTGAGGTGTTTTCGGCGGGTTTGAGCACGATGGTACAACCAGCTGCCAAAGCCGGAGCGACCTTCCAGGACGCCATCAGTAGCGGGTAATTCCACGGGATGATCCCACCTACTACGCCGACCGCCTCCCTGCGGACCTTCGTCCGGAAGCGGTCATCGGAAATAGCAAGATCTGCAACACTAGTGTCGTCGAGTTGCTCGGCAAGGCCTGCGTAATACTCAAAGCAACCAGCGGCGTCACCGATGTCCCAGCGCGCCTCAGGCAACGGCTTTCCGTTGTCCAGAACCTCAAGACGCGCCAGCGCTTCGGATCGCTCGCGGATAAGTTCAGCGATGCGTCGCAAATAGGCGCCACGCTGGGCGCCTGTAGTGTTCGGCCAGCCGTCCTTGTCAAATGCTCGACGAGCTGCACTGACGGCCAGGTCGACGTCTTCAGCAGTGCCTTTGGGGATGGCATGAATGACTTGCTCGGTGGCCGGGTTAATGACGTCCAGGCTGCCTTTATTGACCGGATCGGTCCATTGACCGTCGATGTACAATTGAGTACGCATGCTCTCTCCAACTCTTTCTTGTCTATGAACAACCGCTACAGTTTTTCGGGCCAGCATTGATCAGTGTTTGAGAAAACGTGTCGGAATTGTCCCGCGGCACACCCGGTCAATGATCAACGCCAGGATCACGATGGCGAGACTTGCGCGCACGCCCAAGCCAAACTCCATGCGGCTCAACCCTCGAGTCACCTCAGAACCGAGCCCGCCAGCCCCGACCAGTCCCGCCAGCACAACCATCCCCAAGGACAACAGAACGCATTGGTTGACTCCGACCAGCAGGGTCGGCAACGCCGAAGGCAGTTCGATCTTCCACAGGATTTCCCGTGGGCTTGCGCCGATCGCGGCACCAAGCTCAAGTCGATTCGCGGGGATCTGGCTCATCGCTAAAATGGTCAGGCGAATCATTGGCGGGATACCGAAGATGATGGTGGCCAGCAAGGCTGGTACCGCGCCCAGTCCGAACAGCACCACCGCTGGCACCAGGTAGACCCACGGCGGCATGGTCTGCATGACGTCCAGAATCGGTCGCGCGAAAATCTTCAGTCGCTCGCTGCGTGACAACAGCACACCCAAAACGACGCCGATCGATAGCGAAAACGCCACAGCGATAATGATCAGCGCAATCGTATGCACTGCTGGAGCCCACATCCCCAGCGCAAAGCAACAGGCAAGACCAATAAGCGTCATCAGCCCTACCCGCCACCCCGCGACCAGCACGCAGACTAAGGAAAGGCAGCCAATGACTACTTCCGGCGAGCCCAGGGAGAGCAGAGTGACAATGCCACCAATCAATACATCAAAGAACTGCGCAATGGCCATGAAATTGTCATGGAAATTGCTGTTCAGATAGCTGAGAAATGGCGCGACCTTGGAACCGGGAGAGATGCTGAAATCCATCACACTGCTCCTTTTTCGGTGGTGCATACGGCTTGGGAGATTCGGTCGAGAATGATCGTCAGCACCACGATAGCGATACCGGCATTGACAGCCAGATCGATCTTCAGGGTTCGCACAGCCTCATAAATGGTCTGCCCCAACCCGCCAGACCCCGCGATGCCGGCGATCACGACCATGCCAAAGCTCAACATCAGACTCTGGTTGATCCCCGCCAGGATCGAAGGAATAGCGAATGGCAGACGAATCTTCAAAACCTGCGACACGGGTGTCATACCCACGGCCGAGCCCAATTCACAATACTGCGCCGGCGTCATGAAAATGCCATGTGCGGTAAGACGTAAAGCGGGTGGAATCGCCACCAGGCAAGTCGCCCAGATTGCTGTCGCGGATCCGTATCCAAGTAAGGCGATACCCGGCAACAAGAAGATGTACGGCGGCATTGTTTGGATGAAATCCAGTACAAGCTCGGCACCGTGCTTCCACTTTGCCGACAACCCCACCAGCACACCAAGTGGAATAGCGATCAACAGTGCAAGCAAGGTTGAGCTGAACACCAACGTGAGCGTGGCGATGGTTTCAGTCCACAAGCCCATGGCTTGGCACAACCAAAGTCCAGCTGCGGCGGCAATGGCGAACAACACACCATTCACTCGCCAGCCGACCAGAGCCACGATCAGGACCACCACCCACCAGGGGGCGAACATCATCACCGTATTAGACGCACCATAGGCAGCTTCCATGCCCGTGCTTATCACTGCGAAAAACCCAGACGCCTCGTCGATCAGCCACGCCAGAGACGTATCGACGACGGCGTCGAATGCCTCGATGATTGTATTCATACTCTCCTCCTATAACCCGTTCCTGGCTTCATGACTCAAGCCAGATCTAGGCCGCGAACGGCCCTGAGCAATGTTTCACGGCACACCGTGCCGACGATCCGGCCATCCTGCTTGATGGCAACCACGTCTTCGCATTTATCCACGGCTACATCGATCAGGGTTTCGAGGTCGGCATCAATGTCGACACTGGCCAGAGCATCCAGCGAACGCCCACCAAACTGAGTGAGGTCCTGGCTGTCGATACGCTTGAGCATTGAGCGCGCCTTAAGAAGCTTCAGCCGAGAAATACCTTCCATGAAGTTGGCGACGTACTCGTCGGCCGGGTTGAGCACCACTTCTTCCGGGGTACCGATCTGGATCATCCGGCCCTCTTTCATGATTGCGATGCGATCACCGATACGAATGGCTTCGTCGATATCATGAGTAATGAAAATGGTGGTCTTGCGAAGCTCAGTGGAGAGCTTTTTGAATTCGATCTGCAGTTGCTTGCGGATTAACGGATCGAGCGCACTGAACGGCTCATCCATCAGCAAGACATCAGGATCGGCGACCAATGCCCGCGCGATGCCTACACGCTGTTGCATGCCTCCGGAAAGCTCTTGAGGGTATCGATTGGCCCAATTGCCCAGGCCAACCTTGTCCAGTGCCTCCTGACTTTTGCGCACGCCATCGGCCTTTTTGATGCCTTGTACTTCAAGTGGCAGCATCACGTTCTCCAGCACCGTGCGATAAGGCAACAGAGCAACGTTCTGAAAAACCATTCCCATTTTCCTGGAACGCAGGTCTCTCAGGTCGCCAGATGCCATCTTGCAGATGTCCTGGCCGTGAATCAGTACCTCGCCACACGTAGGAGCGATCAGTCGGTTGAAATGCCGAATCAATGTCGATTTTCCGCTACCGGACAAGCCGATAATGCAAAAAGTCTCTCCCTGCTGCACGGTAAAGGTCGCATCCGCCACCGCCACGACTGAACCGTGTTGCTTCAGTAACGCATCCTTGCCTTCGGTAAAGCGCTTCGCGGCGTCTATGGCCACGGGGCTCTGATTGCCGAATATTTTCCAAACGCCGCGACACTCCACGATTGGGGCTGCGACTGCTTGAGTAGGTTGAGTAATCATGTTCATAGGCCTATCCGGAAGCTGATTATTGTTTTTCGGCCGAGCGCCTTCAGTTGCGCCAACCGGGCATAGTCTATTGCCTGACATCTGCGCCCACTTTCCGGCGAGCTCCCCGTTTATCCTTCCACCAGGTATCAATCACCCGTTTCTTTGTTGAAAACGAGAGGGCCTGGGGTGTCGTCCCAGACCATCGCGTCGACTTAAGTTACTGACTTCTCATCGGCGCTCACGAGGCTGAATAACCGTAGAAAATCTGTACTGCAAACAATCCTTAGAAAACTCAAAAAAGCGAAATCTGAATGACTGCAAGGAGCCGATCTCTAGTTTTCCAGCCTTCGAATCAGCCTTGGAGCAGCGGCTGAAGAGCGGCTTTGAGAACCGTAGCTTCCTGCTCGGTAATGCGTCGTAGCGGCTTGCGCAAATTACCAGTGCCGAAGCCGCGCAGATGAGCTGCGTGCAGGACAGCCGGAATGTAATTTGTGGTCTGAACCAGCAGCAACGAAGGCAACATGCGGTTCCATAGAGCGAACGCGTCGTCGTAGCGCTTTTCCTGAACCAGGTTGTACAGATCCACTGATTCACGCGGCATATAGTTGGCAGCGCCCCAGATAGCACCCTTGGTACCCGCCAGGAAAGCGTACAAAGTGAGGGTGTCGGCGCCGTTCAATACCCCGCCGCCACTTTGAAGGTACTGTTGCTGAACGGTGAAATCGCCGCCGCTATCTTTAATATAGTTAAAGTTTTTCAACTGCTGCAGGCGGCTGAGGAGCTGCGGAGAAATCGAAATCTGAGTAGCGTATGGAATGTTGTAGCCGATAATGTCGATATTTACGGCTGCGTCGATCTCGCGATAAAACTCGAACAGACCATCCTCATCGGTTGGACCTTCCAGGTAGGGCGGCAGAACCATGAGCGCATCCGCGCCTATGCTCTCGGCGTGTTTGGATCGGCGCACGACTTCATCGATGTTCAATGCCGAAGTCTGGCAGATGACGTTGACACGACCGTTGATGCGCTGGATGCCCACTTCATACAGTTTGTTGCATTCGGCTTCGGTCAAGTAAGGGTGTTGACCCGTACCCGCACCGAGTACAAGACCATGTACACCCGCCTCGATATATTGGTCGATGAGATTCTCGAACGCGGTGTAATCGATTTCGCCGCGGTCGTTGAAAGTGGTTTGCATCGCAAGGTTGATGCCGGCCAGATTTGCCATTGCAAGTTCTCCTGTTTTTAGATTTCTTGTCCAGCTTCTTTGAATCGACGTCCGGTGACGAACTTCACACCCAACGACGTAATGATTTCCGGATAGGCTCGTGAGGGAGCCTTACGGCGCTTGAGGATTTCGATGGTGGTGGAGTTCAAGCCTGAGGCCAGTTCGGCCAGAGCTTTCCCGAATGCAGTGCCGCGGGACACTCCCGTTCCGTTGCAGATACCCGTACCGTAAACATTTTCCGCCAGCTCACCCCAGATCATTCCGCCATTTTGGGACAGGGTCAGCAGCCCCCCCCAACTGGACTCGAACCCCATGGAGGCGAGTTCTGGATAGCGCCTGTCGAACGAAATTTGTTGTTGCAGGCTCGCCTGATGCACATCATCGGTCGTGGTCTTGAACTTCTTGGCGTACGAATAAACGTTGCGGAAAATCAGCCGGTTATCGTTCGTCCGGCGCACCGTAGTGCCAAAGCTATTCGCGGGAATCAGCCCGAACGCACCGGCTCCGCAGCCCGCAAGTTCCTTCTCGGTCAGCTGGCGCGTCATACTGGCGAATGTGTAGACCGGGATCGCCGAGTTCTTATAAAAACCGAAGTTTGTCAGGTAGCCCGATGCGCAAATGATCACTTTCCGCGCTTTGATCACGGCATTGCGGGTTTCGAACACATGGTGCGGTTTGCCAAATTTGGCAGAGGTAATAACGGTGTTTTCGTGAATCTTGATATTTTTTGGAAGCGCGCGCGCCGCATTCATCAGGTATTTAGCCGGTTGAAGAAGCACAGTACCAGGGTGATGAAGCCCTTTGATGTAATGCTTGCTGCCCGTCAGCTCGCGCATTCCCTCGGCGTCGATCCAACTGTATTTCTGGTTCATAACGTCAAGGGCCTTGGAGAAGTGCACGAGGTCAGCCACGCCTTGCTCGGTTGCCGCACTGTGATATTTGCCCTGAGGGTCCCAGTCGCAATCCACTCCTGCTTCAACCGCACTCTTCATGTATGCGGTGCCTTCGAGGTTGACGTGAAGCTCTTCCCGGTTGCCTTGCAAATCCTCGACAAAGTCACGCTTGCGGGGGTTGTGCGCCAGGTCAATGGCAAAGCCCATGCACCGACCGGACGCGTTATTACCAATGCGACCTGCATCAACCAATAGTACTTGGGCATTGGGGTTAAGTTCAGCGTAGCGTCGAGCGGCATGCAACCCCATCCAGCCTGCTCCAATCACGAGGCAGTCACATGTCACATTCGCGGTGAGCGGATTGAGCGGCAGTTCCACTCCGCTGGCCAGGTACCAACCTGAATCGGTCGGTTCAACCTGAGGCGGTGTCACTTCGATGCGTTTATCAGATGAAGAAGCCACTTATGTATCTCCTGAAATAAGAAAACCGTCGTATCGGCATCTGTTTAATCTAACTATCGATTCGAGCAGGCGACTTTATTGAGACCCACTCTGCACAGAGCCTTTCTTTTTACACACTTACACATAAGCGCCTTACTTCAGGCTTAGAACTTCAGCGCCGTTCTTGTTTTTGTTTTAAGCTTCAGGCTGCGCCTGACAAATTTTGGATGCAGAAACTCACAACCCTGATAAAGGGCGTTTCAAACATTGATGGTTCTCTCGGGAGCTTATTGACACGACGAATGATCAATAGGTCGGCGGAGCAATCACCCAGAGAATCCTAACTTCCGTATCGCCGGTATTAACCCAGCGGTACGACTCACGAACAATTCGGAAACTATCACCCGCTTTCAGGCTGTACTTATCCTTGCCCAGCCAGATATCGAATTGCCCACTGATAACGTAGAGTTCTTCCTCTGTGTTACGGGGCGTAGCTGGCGGTCGAGTTGCACCTATCGCAAAGGTGCTGAGAAACATCTCGAACATCCCACCTATATCTGGCGACAGCAGTTCTTCAGTAATACCATCGAGAAATCCCCCGAGGCGTCGACGGCTATCGGCACGTACAACACGCCCCATCTCGGCAGTCGGCATGCTATCAGCGGTAAAAAACCAACCAAGGGTCACACCCAATACCGTTGCAAGTTTTTTGAGATCGGTAATGGAAATCTCGGTGTTTCCGCGCTCCAACTGACTAAGGAAGCTCGGCGATCGACCTGTTGCCAATGCAAGCTCGACAAGTGTCTTGCCCCGCGCTTTGCGGAGCTTGCGAATTTCATTGCCCCAGGCGATGCGGTTCCCAGGCATTTCCATCCCGAGCTCCATTCTCCCTATGTCAGCGACGTCATTCACTATCAGATCCTCACTCCAACCACGCAACAATCTTAACAATTTTTTCTGTTTAAAAATTTTCTATACCGATTATGCACTGTGAAAAAATTATTGCACTAAATTTTTTCTTAGCGCCTAACGTTGATCGATAGCGCCGTTCAATGGGCATGTAGGAGATAGGGTTTTGTTGCCGACGCAGGCTGATTGGGCCACGGAACCGCCTACGTGAGATGCCCATTATCAGTGACAAACATGGATCGGGAGATTGCCAAGCCCCTTTGGCGAACAATTTGGGGACCTGTCGGTAGCTGTTTTTAAACGTACTGCCTCGACACAGCTGAGCGCTGAGACGGATCTTGAAGAGCTGAGAGCAGGATGGAGAGGTTGATCAACGCGCTGGACAGCTGCAGCCTGACGTCATTACTGCCCTTCAACACCAGGATGTCGCAGCGATACTGTCAAATGCGTTGCCTCACGCAACCAGTTAGAAAGCTGGTGGCGCGATAACCCAAATGACAACGGCATCGACCTCACCGGGATTTTCCCAGCGATACGGTTCATCGGCAATGCGGAAACTATCTCCTGCACTCAGACTGAAAGGATGCTCGCCGATCCACAGATTGAGCTGCCCAGAAACTAGAAAGCCCTCTTCTTCAGTCCCGCGGGTAGTCTTGGCTTCGAAGGTGGCACCGGAACCAATCGTGCTGAGGAACATTTCGAAAGCACCTCCGATAGAGGGTGATAACGATTCTTCCGTCAACCCGCCGGCCATCGAGCCCAATCGTCGACGACCACCTGCACGAACCACTCTCCCGGCCTCTGCCGCCGGCTGCTCATTGACCATAAAGAACCAATCCAGTGGCACCCCCAGAGTAAGTGCAATGCGCTTCAGATCGGAAATTGGAATTTCAGCGCGACCACGTTCAAGCTGACTAATGAAGCTGATCGACCGGCCAGTAGCCAAGGAAATTTCGGCCAAGGTCTTTGAGCGAGCTTTGCGCAACTTGCGAATTTCTTCGCCCAACGCAACGCGATCCCTAGTGGAATCAATATCGCCACTACCAAACTCAGCATTATCAGTTGGCATTTACTTTCCCTCTGGCCTTCAAGCATATTTGTGCGAAAAATTTCGGCCATCATTATCCCTGAGCAAAAAAAAAACACTATTTTTTTGATCGAGCATGTGAAATATTTGGCAAACACATGATGAAACGTACGCTTTGCGCCGCTTGGTCACGGCGACCCATGTCGCAGGCGTCACCCACCAGGTCGACATCCGCTACACGGCGCAGCAGCTACAAGAAACACCGAAAAGCGCTTTTTACAAAGCGATGCGCAAGATCGAAAAAGCCAAAGCATAGATGCGGTCCAAGGTCGAGCATCCCTTGCGGGTGATCAAGCGCCAGTTTGGTTATACCAAGGTGCGGTTCCGGGGCTTGGTCAAGAACACCGCGCAGATGGAGATGCTGTTAGCGTTGTCGAACCTGTGGATGGCTCCTCGGCATTTGCTATCGAATATGGGAGAGGTGCGTCTGTAGCGCGTGAAATGGCTGCTGCGAGGTGTTCGCTGCGGCAAAAAAACATGTGAGCACTGAATAATCGTCGATGGCATATGGCAACCGGTTGAAGCCTACTTAAATACATTGAACTCAATGAATTGAAAGCCAAGAGGGAATTTGGCATGGCCTTATTGAGCGAATTGCTCGTGACATTTTCATTGGAAAGATTACCACTCCAAAATCCCCCTTCGTTAATGATGAGTGATCAGCACTGTTTCACCCGTAAGTGCTTAGTCGATACCTTGATCAGCGCCATGCAACAAGATTCCGATTCAGCTTCCTAGAATATATTGAGGGGGAGCGTCAAGTAAGCGTAATAACCTACCCATACGGGTCAATCCTGCTTGGGCCAAACTTCCATTTATAAAAACACCAACGGAAGATGTCATGAATATCAAACAGAAACTAACTTTGGCTTTTGCGACTATCGCCTGCCTCCCAGTTATCTTGGTGGCGGTACTCGTCGTGCTAAATCTACGGAGCGCGGCGCTGGCCAATTTCCTGGATAGCAGCGGCCGTGAAGTTCGCCAGATCGACAATGGAATAAGACAATTCTTCGATAGCATCAGCCAGAGCGTTGAATACTTCGCCAAAGACCCTCGGATTGTCACGGCCACGGGATTGAAAAATTACTCCGGTGTCGAAGCCGCACAAATCCCCTTCCCCGAAATCAATCAACAGCTGTTGGGGATCTTCGAGAGATTTGCCATAAGCCATCCGACCACCGCCTATCTTTCACTGGGTCTGAACGATGGAGGTTATGCTAGCTGGCCTGACGACCCTAAAATGGCGAAGTACGACCCTCGTGTTCGCCCCTGGTACAAGGCTGCCATGGCCGCGCCGGGCTCCACAGTACGGACAGAAGCCTATTACTGGGCGCAGGACGATGTGTCGTTGATTGGCACCGTGCGCACTGTTTCAGATACCAATGGCACTCCAGTAGGAGTCATCGGCCTGGACGTATCGCTCAAGCAACTAACCGAGCTGGTCAAGAACATCAAGCTGGGTGATAGCGGCTACTTGTTGCTGGTTGAAGCCAATGGAAACGTATTGGTGGACGCCAGCGATGCTAAGCACAACTTCAAGCCGCTGGTCGACCTCGGTCCCAATTACGCAGAACTGGCCAAGCATGGCGACGGCGCGGCGCAGATCGAGATCGATGGCGTGCCTTACATGGCCAATGTTGTCAGCTCCCAAGGCCTGGGTTGGCGTTTTATTGGCTTGATCAAACGCGACGAAGTTATGGCCGAGGCCTCGAGTCTCACTTGGCTGATCGTCGCCATCGCAGCTGCGCTTGCCGTCATCTTCGCCGTCGTCGGGGCAAGCTTCGCCAGTGTGATGGTGCGACCGATTCGCGGCGTAGCGGATGGTTTGCAAGAGATTGCAGAAGGTGAAGGCGACCTCACTCGCCAACTCAAAGTGCAGGGTAAGGATGAAACCGCTAGTTTAGCGGGCTGGTTCAACCAATTTCTCGCTGTGATTGCCCAGTTGGTACAACGCATCGGCAGCGCCTCGTCTGACCTGCAAGCTGCGGCCGCTGACACCAGCGAGGTTGCCAAAAATATGAACCAGGCTGCCGGGCGTCAACGCGAAGCCGTTGAGTTGGTGAGCACCGCATTCAATGAGATGGTTGCCACGGCCAACGAAGTCGCACGCTCCTGCAGTGAGGCCGCGTACAGTGCAGATGCGGGTTACCGCGATGTGCATAACGGGCAACTACACATAGGCGAAGCCACGGGGAGCGTGCTCAAACTGAGCGCAGACCTGGAACAGTCAACACAGACAATGCTGGCGTTGGAACAAGACAGCCAAAACATCAACACCATCCTGGATACCATTCGTTCGATCGCCGAGCAGACTAACTTGCTTGCACTGAACGCCGCCATCGAAGCCGCTCGTGCCGGCGACCAGGGCCGAGGTTTTGCGGTGGTGGCTGACGAAGTTCGCGCCCTGGCACGACGCACCGCAGACTCTACGGGCGAAATCGACAACCTGCTGGGTAACCTTGCGCGCCGCACTCAGGAGGTGACCCAACAGATGCGGGGCAGTTTGCAGATTTCACATACTAGCGTTGAGAGAATTCAGCAGGCGCGCGACAGTTTCGACAAGATCCGCACTTCGGTGGATTCGATTCGCGATCAGAACGCTCAAATCGCCACGGCAGCGGAGGAACAGCATCAGGTTGCCGAAGATATAAACCGCCACATTACACAGATCCACGCCGATGCTCAGTTGGTAGTGAAGTTCGCGCACACTGCTCAGATGGGGTCCGGTCACCTGACGGATATTTCCGCTCAGCTCAAGGAACTGGTCGGACGCTTTAAATACTAGCGTCGCAAGGTCGATCAGCCAGGGATGGCTCAATATTAATCATTGATAAAGGTACCAACCGTGCGAGTTGGAGCGCACTCTTGCCACTCGCGCCCACCGATATTCAAGTTGGTCTGCGAAGCGAGGGGGGTAACAAGATGGAGCAAGGGTCAGACTCAATAGACTCCGACCGGATACCTGGGCCAACGGTGAAAACGCCCTCCTCGCCGCCTTGATCGGAAAGATATCTGAGACAGGAATACAGACGTATCACTTTAACGATAGCGTCAGATCTCCGCGAGCGGGATGAATGACCGGAAAGACTGGCCCGCGGGACTTAAACCGAGGGCCTATCGGCCTCCGAAGCGCTAAGATTCGCGCTGTTGTGTTGAATTTCATTCTCACGCTGACTAACAAGGTTTGATCCAGTCCTTCGAATGGGCAGCGATCGTAGCCACTGAGAATCGTGGATTGAGTTCGGTCTCGATTACCCAATCGGTGCGCCCACAACGGGCAAACGACAAAGTGTTGATCGGCCGTATTCGTGAAATTTTTGAGCAAATTGGCCACGAAGTATTTGCCAGACGATCCCTGTTGGTCAGGGACGACATTGCGCCATGCGATATCCAGTGCTCGACCCTGATCATTGTCGGTGCACAGGACAAACTGAGACTGCCTGAAGAGGCACATGAGCTGCGTGACGCAATCCCAGGAGCCGAATCAGGCCTCATGATTCTTGGAGCAGCCTGAAAAGCTCGCCCGGTTGATGTCGCATTGGTTGGATACGGTGGGCTGGTCAGTCGCCCATTGATCCCAGGAGCCACTGTCGAAATATCTCGGCAGTGGCAGAACGCTTGCGATGCTTGAGGGATACCAGGAATTCGCCATTACCCGTCACGCACTCGAAAGTCGTAACCCGCTGCAATTCTCCCCGGGCCAGCGCCTCATCAGCCATGAACGTCCAGGCCAGGCCGATGCCCATGCCTTGCTGAACAGCCCGATACGCCAACGTCAGCTGGTTGAAGACCGGGGCTTGGTCCGGCGGTATGTAGTCGATGCCAAAGTGGCCGAACCATTGATGCCAGTCCAGGCATTGCCAGGCGCACGTGTCGATCTGCACCAGGTTGGCCTGCGCCAGTTGTTCCAGGGTCTTGATCCGCGAAACCTCCAGTGAAGGATGGGCCACGGCATAGACGATTTCCGGCAGCAGGAAATCGCTGTCCAGCGAGGGCCATTCGCCAGAACCATACAGAATGCCCACGTCGAAATCATTGAGGCTGGCCTCATCGAACTCGTTGATCGCGCGAACGTGCACGGCGATATCCGGGTATGTCTTGTTGAATTCGATCAGCTTCGGGAACAGCCAGTACTGAGCGAGGGCGTGAGTCGCCAGCACCGAGACGGCGTTGGACTGATGGACATTGCGAATTCGCGTGACGCTTTGGTATATCGTGGTGAGGAGCACGTTGACCGTCATCAGCAGCTCATCGCCTGCGCCGGTCAACTTGACACCCCTCGGTTTGCGCTCGAAGAGCGGGACGCCCATGTAGTCCTCCAGTTGGCGCATCTGTTTGCTCACGGCGCTCTGGGTAAGAAACAGCTCGCCTGCAGCACCCGTGAAACTGGCGTGCCGCCCCACCGCCTCAAATGTGATCAGGGTTTCCAATGGGGGCAAGGTGCGCAGGTAACGGTTAATGAGGATTCTCCTGAGCAGGTGACTGCCACACTACATTCGAATGGGAATGGGTGGCCGACTTTTTTATCGCATTTTGCGGGAATGGTCGACGCTGTCGGGCATCATGACGATCGCGTTTGGCATCGCTGTCTTGATACTGTTCCCGAACCTGGTACCCGCTCAGATTGAAAACAGCCGCTGGATAGCTTTGCTGTGGGTTTGCCTGTTCCTGGCACTCGGTGGTTCGTGGGTTGTCAATGGACTGCGGAATTACTGTTCGCGTCGAATGGTCCGTTGAGTGGTCAGATGACCGTGCTCGAAACGCTGTTTGCCTGTGCATACGACTGGGTCTGGCACAAGCCGCTACCGAATCCAGACCTGGAGGCAACGACAAGCAAACCCATCATTAACGGCATCTCATGTACGCATTGAATTTGCTAACTCTGCCCTCTCAACACCAAAATATCCCGCTTGGGGGGTACGCCGAAAAGACGGCTGTATTCACGGCTGAACTGAGACGGGCTTTCATATCCCACCTTGAAAGCTGCACTGGAAACGTCTTTGTGTTCATTGAGCATCAACCGTCTTGCTTCATTCAGTCGCAGCCATTTTTGGTACTGCAAGGGGCTCATTGCGGTGAGTTGGCGGAAGTGGTGGTGAAAGGTCGGCGTGCTCATCTGCACACGGGCCGCAAGGTCATCGACGCGAAGCGCCGAGGTGTAATTCAACTTCAGCCAATCGATGGCTTTCGCAATCCGATAACCTTGGCCATCGACAGACGTAATTTGTCGCAGCCGGCTCGCCTGATCACTCTGCAAGAGACGGTAGTGAATCTCGCGCTGGATCAAGGGTGCAAGAACCGCGATGGACTCCGGCTCATCGAGCAGTGCCAATAAACGCTCGAATGACGCCAGCATCGCAGGGGTCACTAAACCAATCCCCACCCCCTTCGCAACTGATCGATCACGGGTTGGCGGCAGGTCACTTTGCGCTATCAATTCAGCCAGCATGCGCAGATCGAGTTTCAACGTTAGCCCCAGGCATGGTTGTTCCGGGCTTGCCGCTAGCACTTCTGAATTGGCAGGCAAGTCCAATGAAGTGATCAGAAATCGCGACGTGTCATAAGGGTAGCCCTCGCCACCTACCCAGAGCTGTTTCTCACCTCGGGCAACGAGGATGATGCTTGGCTCAACCATGCAGACAATGGGCGGTGCTGGATGTTCGCGCCTGAAGAAGCCGAGGCCTGTAATCGACGTTGCATAATCACCTGGTTTCAAGATCTGCCCGCCGATGATCTGCGCAAGCTTTTCTTGTGGCAATGTCTGTTGAGAGTCGGTGCTGGTTTTGTTCGTCATATGCGGTCTTGTACCTCTTCACCGAACTCTAACTCGTCAGCTCCCGACCGTCCTGCAAAAAAACAGAGACTCATAGAATCAGGCAAGCAATCCAGAGGAATGCACTACAGAGAGCCTAGGCAGACCGGGAAAATGTCCATCCGACAAATCCTTTGAGGTCTCTCCCATGCTTGTACAAGCCTATGGCGCTCACGCTGGCGATAAACCCCTTGAGCCGATGCAGATCAATCGTCGCGAGCCGGCAGCCCATGATGTTCTGATCGATATCGCCTTCTGTGGCATCTGCCATTCAGATTTGCATCAAGTGCGCGCCGAATGGGCAGGCACGCAATTTCCTTGTGTACCTGGGCACGAAATTGTCGGTCGTGTATCGGCGGTGGGCGCACATGTAGCGGATTTCAAAGTCGGCGATCTGGTCGGTGTCGGCTGCGTCGTCGACAGCTGCAAACACTGCGACGACTGTGACACAGGTCTGGAAAACTACTGCGACGAGATGGTCGGCACCTACAACTTCCCGACACCGGATGCCCCTGGCTGGACGTTGGGCGGCTACTCGCAAAACATCGTCGTGCATGAGCGCTACGTGTTACGCATCCGCCATCCCGAGGCGCAACTAGCTGCCGTCGCCCCGCTGCTGTGCGCGGGCATAACTACCTACTCGCCTCTGCGTCACTGGAACGCCGGCCCTGGCAAGAAAATAGGTGTGGTCGGCATCGGTGGTCTGGGTCACATGGGTATCAAGTTGGCTCACGCGATGGGCGCCCACGTCGTGGCTTTCACCACCTCTGAATCCAAGCGCGAGGCGGCAAAGGCGTTAGGCGCCGATGAGGTCGTCGTATCGCGCAACGCTGAAGAAATGGCTGCACATACCAAGAGTTTCGACTTCATTCTCAACACCGTCGCAGCCCCCCACGATCTTGATGCTTTTCTTGTGCTGCTCAAGCGTGATGGTGCGCTGACGCTGGTCGGGGCACCGGCCTCGCCGCATCCGTCACCCAACGTCTTCAACCTGATCATGAAACGCCGAACGATTGCCGGCTCGATGATCGGTGGCATCCCGGAAACACAGGAGATGCTGGATTTCTGTGCCAAGCACAGCATCGTCGCCGACATCGAACTGGTTCGAGCAGATCAGATAAATGAATCCTACGAGCGAATGCTCAAGGGTGACGTCAAGTATCGCTTCGTGATCGACAACGCCACCTTGGTGGGTTGAGCGTCCGGGATTCAGCCTCATTCCATTCGCCAAGTTGGCCACGTTCTTCAAAAGCAACCTGAAGTAGCCCGTTCGGTGCCCTGGCCGGGCATCGTTTCTCTCGTAGCCTCGTCCTCGGGGCTACGACGCTTCGCGCAATACAGGATTCAAACAATGACTGAACACATCATCCCAGCGCCCTATAAATCATGGGGTGCCGTATTCGCCATGTCGCTCGCAGCCTTCGTGCTGGTGGCATCGGAGTTCATGCCCGTCAGCCTGCTGACACCCATCGCCGCCGATCTGCATATCACCGAAGGACAAGCCGGTCAGGGCATTTCCGTTTCGGGGCTGTTTGCCTTATTCACCAGCCTTCTTATCCCGCTGGTGGCGGCGCGGGTTGAACGTAAACCGCTACTTCTTTCACTGACGCTGTTGATGATCCTTTCCGGAACAGTGGTCGCGTTCGCACCGAACTACGGGGTATTCATGATCGGGCGCGCACTGATTGGTGTTGCGATTGGTGGCTTCTGGTCACTGTCGGCGGCAACCGCCATGCGCCTTGTGCCGGATGACCAGGTCACACGCGCCATGGCAATCGTCAACGGCGGCAACGCTTTGGCGACTGTGATTGCAGCACCACTGGGCAGTTTCCTCGGCGCCTTGATTGGCTGGCGCGGTGCATTCTTGTGCGTCATCCCAGTCGCGATAGTCGCTTGTATATGGCTGTCCGTAAGCCTTCCACCGATGAAATCGCAGAGCGGTTCAGGCACTGGAAACGTCTTCAGGTTGATGAAAAGCGTACCGGTCGCGTTAGGCATGGTGGCGGTCAGTGTGTTTTTCATGGGCCAGTTCATGCTGTTTACATATCTGCGCCCGTTTCTTGAAACGGTCACGCACGTCAGTGTTTCCATGCTGTCGTTGATGTTGCTCGTCGTGGGCCTCGCGGGCCTCGCAGGAACCTTCCTGATTGAAACATTTTTGAAAAATGGCCTGTATCGAACCCTCATCGTCATCCCGATCATTATGGCGATGATTGCACTGGCGCTTGTTTCATTCGGTAGCTCTGCTGCCACCACGACCGTCCTGCTTGGCGCATGGGGACTGGTTGCGACTGCAGCGCCCGTGGGATGGTGGACATGGCTAGCGAGAACGTTGCCAGACTCTGCTGAAGCGGGAGGCGGTTTAATGGTGGCGATTATCCAACTCGCTATTGCGTCTGGCGCAACCGTTGGCGGGCTGGTCTTCGACTTGAGTGGCTATCGAGCGACCTTCGAATTGAGCGCCACGTTGCTAGGCGTGGCGGCCGTTCTTGCCTTCCTGGCTGCACGTGCAGCATCGCGGGAGCCTGTTGCATCGGTAAGCATTGCTTGAAATCACCGCAAAAAGACACGCCAAGGCATGTCTTGCGGTTTCGGTGGACGATACGCTCGCAGGACGTGACCGTCACCGTGCGCTGTCGATGTTTTGTCCACCGTCCGGAGTAAGGCTGTAACCCGTCAGGAGCTGCGCATCCGCAGCGCGCTACGGAACAAACTTCCAGACGCCGTGAACGACCCTGACCGGAGCCCCGCGACAGAGTTTCGGTTTTCAGGCGTGAAGCCCTCTTCGCGCTACGGCGGCACCGGCTTGCAACGCCCTGCCGATCAGCTCCTCGAAGTGTCCCTGCGCCATCTCTTGCAATGCGGCGGCTGTCACCCCTCGATAGGCAACTAGTGCGTCGATCATTTGCTGCGCGTCGTGGCTGGCGAGCATCTGGCTGCTGTTGACTACAACATTTTTCGCTGCAAGCTGTGCAATTTCCGCAGGCAAGCCTGCGACCATCGCCTGATTGGCCAGCGCCGTCATCAATAATGCTGGAAAGGCCGGTCCGGTTCCCGAGAGTACCGAGAGATAATCGATAAAATCCTCTTGCTGAACCTGCGCAGCAGTGCCCACGCATTCGAAAAGACGCTGCACCAGGTTCTTCGTCGCGGTTTCCATTTCTCCCAGGCAATACCAGGGAGTAAAAGACTGCTGGATTTCTACCGCGGCATTTGGCATCGCACGCACGACCTCGGCAGCAGATGTCTGCACAGCAATCGCCTGCGCTGTAATACCGGCCATCAGAGAAACAACGGTTTTTCCAGTCGCATTGATATTCAGGTTGGCAAAATGCTCGGGTCTAACCGCGATGATGACTACGTCGCTGCGATTCACCAATGCTTGGTTATCCGAGATCAAGCAAGCGCCTTGTTGTGCCAGCGGATGGATGCCGGAACGGTTTGAGATGAGAAGGTTGCCAATCGGCACCAACGCCTTCGCCAGTACGGCCTGCGCGATCGCGCCCCCCAACCAGCCCGTTCCTCCAATTATTCCCAGCGTTTTATTGTCCATCGGTCGAAGCCTCTTCGAAGGTGTCAATCAGGCAGACGAGAGTGTCGGCCTTTTTTCGGCGTAACAAAGTTTCCCTTAAAAGCCATCCAGCGACGCCACTGCATCACAGAACAATGTTGGGCCGTTTGTAGTGACTGCACACAGACGCGCTACAAAGCCAGAAACTTGAATAGCAACAGCGCCCCCATCCCAACTCCCAACGTCAGAACCGTATTTCGAGTCTTCCAAGCGACCCAGGCAGCAATAATGGCGGCGGGTATCTGGGGGTTATTCAACACGAACTCATCCTGTCCATTGGGGTACACCACAGTGGGCAGAACGAGGGCGGCCAGCACACTCGCCGGTACGTAAAGCAAGGCCCGACTCAGCAGCGCCGGGATTCGCAACCGGCCATACAGTTCGACAAATGAGAGACGCATGGCGAACGTTCCCAGACCGACCGCCAGAAAAAGCCCCCACAAGGCTAAATCGCTCATCGCGTTTCCCTCTCGACGTCATGGTTCAGCTCATCACTCGATGGGCTTTTGCGAACACTCTCGATCAGCAGACCCGCCATGACACCGCCAATGGAAGCTGTTATCAGCCCAAGGTTGTAGGGCATATCGACTGCGAACACGGCAAGTAGGCCGCCGACCATTGCGGCGCCCAGACTCGCCGCGTTCCGTATGCCGGGAACCAGAAGCGCCAGAAATGAAAGTGGTATGGCAAAGCTTAAAGACCAGGTCTCGGGGATACTTGCGCCCAGATAGACGCCCGCCAATACCGACAATTGCCATGACACCCACATAGCAATGGCGGTGCCGGCATAGTAGTGGTGTGCGAATTGTCCAAGCTCGCCAGAGGACAGTTTGAGACTGCACAGCGCGTAGGACTGGTCAGAAAGCAAGTAGCACACCGGCCACGTCCAGCGCCGGGGTAAATGGTGCAGATGGGGGGCCAGTGACGCGCTGTACATGATGAAGCGCAAGTTGATGACCAGCGCCGTGACAGCAATCGCCAACGGCACCACACCCGTATGGAGCAATTGCAGTGCGACCATCTGAGCGGATCCTGAGTAGAACAGCAGCGTCATACCAATGGTCGTGCCAGGCGACATGCCCAAATTGATCGCCATGACCCCCGTCAGCATGCCGAATGGAACAACACCGGGACTCAATGGAATGAGCGCCCGCACACCTTGCATGAACGCTTCCCTTCCTGTTCGGTAAGGCATTTCGACTCCTTGCTGTTTTGTTCGCGAACCGGTTCGTTCGATCGGGATCTTCGGCCTGTCTGATACTTGATTCCGGATAAGCTAGGGCTATTCCACGCACCTGCGCAGACGTTCACCACCCTTTGGCTTGCCAGTGGTCCGCAAAGCATCGTGCTGTAGAGTGTGGGCCCAGAACCCGATGGGTATAACCGACTTTTTTTTCGAGCAAACAGGTACTTTTTGTTATGGCTAAAAACTCCCAACCTGATCAGGCCCTGCTCTCAATGCCGTCATTCAAGGCTATGAGATCCTTTGTTGCCGCCGCCAAGTATCAGAACTTCACCCGGGCTGCCGAAGCTCTGTGCGTCACCCAGGCGGCTATCAGCCGTCAGATCCGCGAACTTGAACTCTATTTGGGGAGCGAGTTGTTCAAACGTACAGGGCGGGAGGTCAGGCTGACAGCCTCGGGCACAGCACTCTTCGATGCTGCACGACTGTCCATGCTCAACATATTTCAAGCGACTGAGAGAATCCGGCGGGAGAAAAGCGATAAACGAACCCTGACCCTATGCTGCTCACCCGCCCTATCGGCACTTTGGCTATCCCACAGATTGAAAGACTTTTTCAGCGCCAATCCTGATATCGACCTGAATGTCATCACCACTCAGCATTTTCTGGTCATCGAGCCTGGGATTAATCCCGACATTTTCATAACCCAGACGAGTGATCTACGCCCCGGCTACCTGCGAATCCCCTTGTTCCATGAGGTCGTCTATCCCGTCTGCACTCCTCGCTATCTGGAGGCTCACCCAGAGCTGAGCACCTTGGAGGGCATGCGCAACAGCGTATTGCTGGACCTGAACCCGTATGGCCGTTCCCAGCTGTCAGAGCAGCTCGACTGGAATGTGTGGTTCGCTTTCCAGTCCCTTGATCTACAGATCCCGGCCTCAGAAAGCCCGCAGTACTTCAGCAGCAATGACTACAGCCTTCTTGTGCAAATGGCACTGGATGATCAAGGCCTCGCTTTGGGCTGGGATCATCTGGTAAGACATCTGGTGCAGGAGGGGCGCCTGGTTCGACCTGTAACGGAGGAAATGACGGTCAGTGAGGCGGTTCAGTATTTGATGATCAATGAAAAAAAGGCCGAGGATCCGGCGTGTCGCCGCTTTAAGGATTGGCTGATCGCTCAGTTCAAGTGAGCTAGGGAGTTCGGAAAAATGATCTGCGCGACATCGCGACGGATCAAGTCAGTAACGATGATCCGTTTACCGAAGGCTTCACCATCGGCGACATCTGGGTTTAATACCAGGATCCAAGGCCGGCATGAAAACACGCCGGACTTAGCCGCCTCAGCGCCTGAGCGAATACAGCCCCCCCAGCACCACCAGCAGCGCTCCCACCACCAGAGTGGTCTCCAGCGCTTCGCCGAACCACACTACGCCCAACACCGAAGCGAACACCAGGAGGGAATAATTGAACGGCTGCAGAGTTACCGCTGCCGTGTATTTCAATGCCTGCAACAGCAATAACTGGGCCATCACGCCGGTAATCGACAGCACCAGCATCAGCACCGCTTCCAGCGGCGTAGGCATCACCCACTGCGGCAGACCGATCACTGTCGAAGCGACCGCACCCCAGAAGCCCATATACAACATGTTGGTGCCGAAGCTATCGGCGCTGCTGATCTTGCGTGTGAGCACGTTGAAGCAGGCAAACATCAAGGCCGCGACCAAGGGAATCAGCGACGCGGGGCTGAACACGC
Organism: Pseudomonas sp. GL_091; assembly: GCF_057837725.1. Lineage (NCBI taxonomy): Bacteria > Pseudomonadati > Pseudomonadota > Gammaproteobacteria > Pseudomonadales > Pseudomonadaceae > Pseudomonas > Pseudomonas sp. GL_091. Next base: position 3,682,933 of record NZ_CM174451.1, read on the forward strand.
CCATGCCGGGCTTGAGGATGATTAGCGTGCCGGCAAAACCGATCACCGCCGCCAGGCACTGTCGGAGGCTGAGCTGTTCACGCAATGCCAAGGTAGCCATGGCCATGGTCAGCAGAGGAAAGACGGCGTAGATCGCATGGGTCTCGGCCAATCCCAAATAGCGCAGCGCCATGCCGAACACGAAAATCTCGAACACCCCGAACAGCGAGCGGGCTAGCTGCAGCCAGGGATGGGCGGCTTTCCGAGCATTGCCCACTCCGCCCTTCATCCGCACAAAACACACCGCGAACACGAGGAACACCAAGTAGCGCACCATGACCAGTTGCGCTACCGGCAGGTCCTTGACCAATATTTTGGTGATCCCGTCCTGCGCCGCGAAGATGAACATCGACAGCAGGCACAGCATGATGCCAATACGTGTTCCCTTCGCCCGCCCTGCTTCACTCATTGGCTGCACCACTGTACTCATGATGGCAAGCTCCAGGCGCAATCATTCATCCCACACGTCCTTAAAAACCCGCACCCAGTTCTCCCCCATGATCTTGCGCACCATCCGCTCGGGATGGCCGCGCCTGAGCAAGGTCTCGGTGAGGTTGGGGAACTCGCCGACAGTACGGATGCCTAGTGGATTGATGATCTCGCCGAAGCGAGTCAAGCGTCGTGCGTAACCCTTGTCGTGGGTCAAATACTCGAAGAACTCCTGGCCGTGCCCTTGAGTGAAGTCGGTACCGATACCAATGGCATCCTCACCGACGATGTTCATGATGTATTCGATGGCTTCTGCGAAATCGTCGATGGTTGCATCCACGCCCTTGGCCAGGAACGGAGTGAACATGGTCACGCCGACGAATCCGCCATGGTCGGCGATGAACTTCAACTCAGCGTCAGTTTTGTTGCGCGGATGCTCCTTAAGTCCCATGGGTAGGCAGTGCGAATAGGTCACCGGCTTGGTCGAAGCCAGGATCACCTCCTCACTGGTACGCGAGCCGACGTGGGACAAATCGCACATGACGCCGACGCGGTTCATCTCAGCCACGATCTCTCGGCCGAAACCCGACAATCCGCCATCACGCTCGTAGCTACCCGTACCGACCAGGTTCTGCGTGTTGTAGCAAAGTTGCACGATGCCCACGCCCAACTGCTTGAAGAGCTCCACGTAAGCAATCTGATCCTCAAAGGCATGGGCGTTCTGGAAGCCGAAGAGGATGCCGGTTTTGCCGAGTTCCTTGGCCTTGCGAATGTCGGCAGTGGTACGCACCTGCATGACCAGGTCACTGTTTTCGCGGATCAGCTTCTGGCTGGCCGCAATAGTGTCCATTGTCTTCTGGAAGCCTTCCCAAACCGAAACGGTGCAATTGGCGGTGGTCAGACCGCCCTTACGCATATCCTCAAACAACTCACGGTTCCATTTAGCGATGACCAGACCATCGATCACAATGCTGTCGTCGTGTATTTCGCGCGCATTCATGCCACGTCTCCCTTTTCAATGAATGCGTGGGCCAACCCCACGCATCGCTTATCAAGCATCAACCCGGATAGCGGGCATCGTTTAAACCACCCGACGTCTGCGCACCTGGCTCGTCGTGCAGGGAAATACGCGAGGTTTCTGGCAACGCTAGCCCTCCCGCAAGTGCCAGCAAGGCGATGACCACGAGATAGAAGGCCGGTGCCAGGCTACTGCCGGTCTGGTTGATCAGCCATGTGGCCACCAGCGGTGCGGTACCGCCGAACAGCGTGTAGGCCAGGTTGTAGGTGATCGCCGAAGCGGTGTAACGGGACCGGGTGGGGAAGGTTTCGGAAAGCAGCGCGGCGGTGACCACGCCCGATAGCACCGCGCCCACCGCGAGTAACATCACTCCGAAAATTGCGGCCGGCACTTGTCCGGAACTGGCCAGCCAGTAAGCCGGGAACACCGTCAGGATCACCCACAGGCAGGTCGTGGCGACTGTCCAGCGCCGGCCGAAGCGATCCGAGAAAGCCCCCGCCGCCGGGCACACACCGGCAGCGAACAGCAGCGCCACCGTAGAGACCATCAGTGACTGCGCACGGCTCAGATGCCCCACCACCTGCAGGTATGTGGCGAAGTAGGTGGTGAACATGTAGAAAGATAACGCAGTCAGCGAAATGAACGCACCAAGCCGCAGGATCGAGCCCTTCTGCTGGCGCAATGTTTCGCGAAGCGGCGAATGGGCGTGAGGTTTGTCTTCGGCCATGGCGTGGCGGAAAGCCGGGGTTTCCTCCATTTTCCAACGCAGGTATAGGCCCACCAAACCCAGCGGTGCAGCCACCAGAAACGGCACGCGCCAGCCCCATGTGTCCATCGCTTCGGCCGACAGACTGGCCTCCAACAGATAGGACAGCACTGCCGCACAAGCGAAGGCCGAAAAGGTCGAGACGGGAATAAAGCTGCCATACCAGGCACGTTTGTGATTCGGCGCATGCTCCATCAGATAAGCGCAGGCACCGGCGTACTCGCCACCAGCGGAAAAACCCTGGACACAGCGTGTGAGCGTAAGCAGCACGGGCGCCATCAGACCGATGCTCGCGTAAGTCGGCAACAGGCCGATCACCGTGGTGGCACCGGCCATCATCAGTACAGTGGCCGACAGTACGCGTTTGCGTCCCACACGATCACCGAGCGTACCGAACACGATGCCACCCAGTGGCCGCAAGGCAAAGGCAACCGCGAAAACGGCGAAGGTCTGCAGCAAGGCGGCGTTGGGGTCTGCGCTGGAAAAGAACTGTTTGGCGATGGTGGTGGCGAGAAATCCGTAAACCGCGAAATCGAACCACTCGACGAAGTTACCCACTGCGGCGGCAGCGATGACCTTGCGCAGAGTAGCCGGCGACACATTGACTGTTTCGCTCATTGTGGTGCTCTCCTTGATTATTCTAATTAAATAAGATGGGCAGCCAAGAATTTGGAACCAATATGTGCAGCGTTCTTGTTGTGGTGTTACTTGTTGCGCTACTGCAAACAGCCATCACCGACCTGCAGACGAGTGCTCGTGGTGATAAGCTTGATGCAATCATATGCACGCGGCCCCTGAGCGACCAGACTTCCTGATCACCTAGGTAATCGGCGTTATTGCATTCATCAAGTTGCGAGAGAAACGGTCGTTATGCGCGAAGAAGATTGCCTGAATCCCGAATATCTTCTTCATCATTTACCGGTCGCCGTGATCATTGCCCGCAATCGAGTGATCCTGAACTGCAATGCCCTGGCGCTGACAATGTTCCGCGCCAGCGATGTACAACTCACTGGGGCGTCGTTCGCGATGCTGTACCCCAAACAAAAAGACTTCGAAACCGCAGCGGAACACTTCGGCCCCCTGCTCTCGCGACATGCCGATTTTCATGAGGACCGCTTGATGCGCCGCTTGGACGGCACGCATTTCTGGGTGACCGTTCGCGGTTACGGCTTCAACCAAAGTAATCCGTATGAACTGGCCGCCTGGGTGTTCACCGAAGTGGATACCTCGGAACACGAGGGATTGAGGGAGAAAGTGAGCCTTACCTCACGCGAGCGGGAAGTGGCCGCGCTTCTGGTAGACGGCTTGACCAGCAAGGAAGCTGCGAAAAGCCTGGGCATCAGCCCCAGGACCGTAGACATCCACCGCGCCAGCCTGCTTCGCAAATACGCGGTCAATTCCACACCTGAGCTGATTCGGCGGATCGTCAACTAGATCGCGACACCAGACATCGCGTCACGTACTGGCAATCTTCAGATTCAGATGCGCACCGCCGGCATTCTTGTACGGCGTGATGTCTTCCAGGCGGCGCAGGAATTCGCTCAACTGGCAAATCTCGAGTTTCTCAATATCTCCATTTACGCTTCAGACTTTGACATCCATAAGATGACCAACGCAGGCTTTCCAGCGGATTGAATCAAGACACTTAGCGAGCTTGGCAACATTCCTCCGATCTGACGGAAGCAGACGGAAATTATCTATCGTAGGCAAAGCGTAAAGGGTGCTATGTACCGAAAAGTGAAAATCTGAAGCTCTCGAGGCGTATCGGAAATTCCTTGCCAGACTTAAAGCTGCCCCTCGAGATGCAGATCTGCGTCAACAGGCCTAAACCATCAAGCCCCATGATTTGACAGCCAATATCAAAAAGGCTGTCAAACCTGCTCAAAAACGTTTTCACACAGCCTGGGTCGATAGCTGTCCATCAGAGAAGGCAGCTATCGGCCAGGTCGTTAAAAATGCTAATCGACCTACTCACAGTCGTCTGCATTGATGCCGCTTCGGGGTTACCTACGATATTCGCAGGCAAGGACTTTTAAGAATCAGAATAATTTCGATGGTGAGTGATGCCCCGTCGCTCTGACTTGATGCAGTGCACCCAACCATCCTGAAACTCTCAACGCTTTGCACCTCCTGGGCCGGCTCGAACCGCTGGTATTTGCCATGTAGCACAGCAGCGCATTTTGAGGCTAGGCGGTAAATAGATACTTGAGTGTGGCCAACGAAGACACCCCACCGCGACTGTTAACAGCATGGGCAACTTCCATGAAGCCAGAATCGTGAGAAACAGCGCGATCAGCTCCTCGGGATGAGGTGAAACGAAGTGCGGTGCAATGGCGGAAATGAATACGCAACCGGGTACCGCGTCCATCACGGCCCTGGCCCGTGCACTCAACTTGCGATTTCTCAGTAATAAAAAACCGGACACCCGCGTTACGTATGTCGACACCCGCGTTACGTATGTCGCCAGAGCCATACCAAGGATCGTGAGTAATGATGCCGTAATGTTCATTCGGCCACCGCCCACAGGTACGAGGCAATCATCCCGGCCAGCGTGCCAGCCAGGACGAACCAGGCGCCTGGCATAAATAGGTATACCGCCGCCGCGACGATGAGACTGACCAGCCATGGGCGAGCGAAACGAACACTCTTCCACATCCCCCTAAGCAACACGATGAAGACCACCGGAAATGCCATCGCAAAGCCCACCCAGACCGGGTAGAAGAAAAAACAGGCTCCACAGTAGTAGTGCCAACTGAATGCGGGCTGATGTTTGTTCAAGGAGCACCGCAATGTGTCGGCGTAGCTGATGGCCCATCCCTCATCAGCCATGAAAAACAGCGCGGGTATGATTTTTCGTTTTGGCAGATGTTGTAGGTAGGGAGCCAGTGCGGCGCCCATCACAATATGCCGTCTGTTGATCAGTAAAGTGATCAGCACAATCATCAAAATGGGTGGCGGCGATGCCCATAACCCTCAACCTTTGATGTCGTGGCACCGTCCCGGTGCCCGCTAAAGTGTCGTGCATCGACATGAACTAGGAGCACCGCTCTGATACCATTTCATGATGTTCTCTTCCCAGCAGGGAGACAGGGAGACAGGGAGACAGGGAGACAGGGAGACAGGGAGAACATAAACCCCGGCAGGGCCAACCTCCGGGGTTTGTCTTTGCCTTAATTGCGATTGCTCTCCCATGGCACGCCCAGAGTTTTCCAGTCCTCCAGACCTATCGGGTTGTCTACATCAGTAAGCGAATTTTACTTCTCGATACAACGATACAAACGTATCTTTGAAACGGAGAGTTAAAGACTCTCTGAATCTGCGGGTTCAGTGGCTTCAGTCTGTCTTTCGTAAGATTGATGTCACGCTTTCCCGTCTTTTGAGCGGTCTTCTTGAACGCGTGCAAATGGGAAGAGATCGTATGCGCTGCATAAACTGCGGATTCGAGAATCCCTCCGGGGCCAACTTCTGTGAAGCGTGCAACGCCAGGCTGTCTCGCAGCTGTCCGCGCTGTGGTCATGAGGCGGGCCTTAGCGCCAAATTCTGCAGTGAATGCGGCGCGCCGATGACCGATGCGCCTGCTGTACCATCACTGCCCCCCTGGCCCGTTCCAGGGCCATCTCCAGCCCCCATTCATTACACGCCCCACCATCTTGCCGAGCGCATCCGCGCCGAGCAGGCAGCCATGGAAGCCCGGGGCGAGACTGCCGGTGAGCGTAAGACCGTCACAGCACTGTTTGCCGACATGGCCGGCTCCACGGCATTGATTCACGACCTTGATCCGGAAGAGGCACACCGCCTAATCGAGCCAATCGTCGCGCTGATGATGGAAGCCGTCCACCACTACGAAGGCTACGTAGCCAAAACGCTGGGCGATGGCATACTCGCGCTGTTCGGAGCCCCCATCGCACATGAAGATCATCCGCAGCGGGCACTGTTTGCGGCACTGCGCATGCAGCAGGCGATGCGCCGACATAGCGATCGCATTCGGCTGGAGAAAGGTATTTCGCTGCAAATCCGCGTCGGCATCCATACCGGAGAGGTCGTCGTACATTCGATCCGCAAGGACAATTTGCACACTGATTACGATCCGGTTGGGAACACGATCCACATTGCATCCCGAATGGAGGGAATCGCCGCACCCTCGTCAATCCTGGTGAGCGAGCCCACCTACAAACTGGCGGAGGGTTATTTCGAATTCAAGGCCCTGGGGGCCGCCCAGGTCAAAGGCATTCCCCAGCCCCTCGTTGTGTACGAGCTGCAGGGGCTCGGCGCGTTGCGCACGCGCCTGCAACTTTCGGCACATCGCGGGCTGGCTAGGTTCGTCGGTCGCCAGATCGAGCTCGACCACCTGCATCAGGCGCTCGAACAGTCCAAAGCGGGCCACAGTAAGGTCGTCGCGGTGGTAGGCGAGGCCGGAGTCGGGAAGTCACGGCTGTTTCATGAGTTCAAGGTGCTCTCGCGGCGTGGCTGTTTGGTGCTGGAGACGTTCTCGGTGTCGCACGGCAAGGCCTTTGCCTATTTCCCGCTCATCGAGCTGCTGAACAACTATTTTCAGATTACCGCCCAGGACGACGAGCGCCGGTGCCGGGAAAAGGTTATGGGCAAGACGCTTACGCTCGAGCGAAGCTTCGAGGATCTCGTGCCCTACCTGCTCTATCTGCTGGGTATCGGGGAACGCAGTTCAGTGCTCGCGGAAATGGATCCTCAGATCCGGCGCGATCGCACCTTCGATGCGATCACTCAACTGCTGGCGCGCGAGAGCCGCGATCAACCGATCGAGCTGCTGTTCGAGGATTTGCAATGGCTGGACTGCGAGACCGAAGCATTCCTCGCGTACGTGATCGACCACTTGGCGAGCACCCCGATCCTGCTCCTCGTGAACTACCGGCCCGAGTATCAGCCTGTTTGGATGCGCGCGGGCCATTGCAGCCAACTGCGGCTCGAACCGCTGGGCCCGGTGGAAGCACAGGCGCTGCTGGCGACCCTGCTTGGGGACGATCCCTCCCTTGTTCCCCTCAAACAGCTTGTCATGGATAAGACGGAGGGCAACCCGTTCTTCATGGAGGAAGTGGTGCAAACGCTGGTCGAGGAGAAACTGCTTCTTGGTGAGCCCGGTCAATATCGGATCGAGCAAACTCCGGCTGCGCTGCATATTCCCACCACCGTGCAGGGGGTACTCGCCGCCCGTATCGACCGGCTTCCCGTTGCGGAGAAGGAATTGCTGCAGACCCTCGCCGTTATCGGCAAGGAGTTTCCGTCCAGTCTCATCCAGTGCATCTGGGATGGTCAGGACGTTCGGATAGACAACGATTTGTGCAATCTGCTCGCCCGACTGGAGGCCGCAGACTTCATTTACCAACGGCCCGCATTTCCGGAGGTGGAGTATTCGTTCAAGCATGCGCTGACCCAAGAGGTCGCTGGACGCTCGCTATTAACGGAGCGGCGTAGCGCGCTCCACGAGCGCACGGCGCAGGCCATCGAGGCGCTGTTTCCCACTCGCATTGCGGATTACTGCAGCGAACTGGCGCACCACTACAGGCTGAGCGGCAATGTCCCGAAGGCTGTGGAATACCTACAACGTACCGGGCAACAGGCCCTCCAGCACTCTGCCCAACTCGATGCAATACGTCATCTCGACACCGCGCTTGAATTGCTCATGCATTTGCCCGACACGCCCGCGCGGACTCATCAGGAACTGACGTTACTACTCTCTTTGGGGCCGGCCTTGATGGCTGTGCGAGGCTATAGTGCGCCCGAGGTGGCGACTACCTACACCCGTGCATTGGAGCTGTGCACACAAGTCAGCGACGACTCAGTGCTCTTCCCTGCTCTGCTGGGGCTGCGGACTTATTACGAGTTGCGTGCGCAATACTCAACTGCATGCGAACTGGGTGAACGATTGCTCAGTGTTGCGCAATCTGCGCAAGATCCGGACTTGCTCGTGGACGCTCACGCTGCACTCGGGGCGACATTGTTTTTCCAGGGTGATCTGCGCAATGCCCATGAACATCAGGAGCGGGCGCGTGCCCTCTACATCCCAGACCGTCATCGCACACATGCCATTACGTACGGCATGGATCCGGGTTATGCCCTGACATTTTCGGCCTGGAGCCTTTGGTACTTGGGTTTTCCCAATCAGGCAAGCACGCGCAGCAGGGATGCCCTTGCTCTAGACAAGAAGATTTCCCACCCATTTAGCTTGGCCTTCACCCTGTCCGCTGCGTCGATACTGGGACAGTTTCAGCACGACGTGCAACTCGCCGAAGAGTGTGCAGATGCTGCCATCAAGCTTTCACTCGAACGAGGGTTTCCGTTTTATTTGACATGGGGAAATATTCTTCAAGGCTGGGCCCGCGCCGAGCATGGAAACATTGACGAGGGAATTGCTCAGATAACCAAAGGTATCGCCACTTACCAAGCAGCCGGAGCAGAGCTTGGATGCTCTTATTTTCTGGCCCTACTAGCCGCAACTCATGGGCGCGTAGGGCAACCGCAGGCTGGATTGGATGCCGTGACCGAGGCTCTCGCTATGGTGAACAGAACAGGCGAGCACTTTTTCGAAGCAGAGCTGTACCGGCTTAAGGGAATTCTTACTCTCCAATGTCCAGGCGAAGGCAGACAGGATTCTACCGTGCGGCAGGAAGCACAAGCATGCTTTCACAAGGCAATCTCGGTCGCTCGGCAACAAGGGGCAAAGTCACTCGAGCTACGAGCCACAGTGTGCCTTGCTCAGCTATTGGAAACACAAGACAGGGAGGCGGCCAGGAAAATGCTGGCCGACATTTACGGTTTCTTCACCGAAGGCTTCGACAGCGTTGATTTACTACAAGCCAAGGCGCTGCTCGATGCATGGGCATCAAGCGGGGGGTGAACGAACGATAATGCAAGGTGCTGAAAGGAGCATCGGTATTTCGTCGGCGAGCGCGTGACGGGGCGAAGCGTCGCAACATGTTCCAATTCGGTTCAGCACCGACGAGGAGTCCAAGAATGACCACAAAGAATGGAAAGCCTCGGAGCAGTGACGAGCGAAAGGCGGTGGCGCTGGCTTTGCAGGGTGGCGGAATGCACGGTGCATTCACCTGGGGCGTTCTCGATCGGTTACTTGAAGACGGCAGGCTAATCATTGAAGGGGTTAGTGCAACCAGTGCCGGCGCGATGAATGCCGTCGTGCTGGCCTACGGTATGTTGCAAGGTGGCGAGGCCGGCGCGCGCCAGGCGCTGCATGATTTCTGGTACGCCGTGGCGCAGTCCGCCGAGCGTCATAACCCATTGCGCTGGATGCCATGGCTAAAAGGGACACACAGCTTCGGTCTGGACTATTCACCCATGTATACGTTCGCGGACATGGCTCTTCGGATATTCTCGCCGTACCAGTTCAATAGCCGCAACTTGAGTCCATTGCGAGATGTGCTGGATGAGCAGGTAGATTTCGCAGCATTACGAAGCCAATGCCCGTTCCACCTCTATTTATGCGCGACCAATGTGGAGTCGGGGAAAATACGCATTTTCACGGGCGAGGACGTCTGCCCCGAAGCGGTGCTTGCTTCGGCCTGTGTGCCGACCTTGTTCCAAGCGATCACAATCGATGGGCAGTACTACTGGGATGGCGGTTACATGGGCAACCCGGCCATTTTCCCGTTGATCTACCACTGCCATACGCGCGACGTGGTGATTGTCCACATCAACCCACTCGTCCGCCCGGGAGTGCCCATTACAGCCGCCGAAATCCTCAATCGCATCAGTGAAATCAGTTTCAACTCGTCGCTAATGCGCGAAATGCGCACGATCGCCTTTGTCACCGACCTAATTCAGCAAGGCAAGATTGATCGCAATGAGATGAAGGAGATGATTATCCACTCCATTAAGTCCGACGCGGCGATGTGCGCGCTCAGCGTATCCAGCAAGTACAACGCGGACTGGAATTTCCTTTGCAAGTTGCGCGACAACGGACGGAGCGAGGCCGAGGCATGGCTCACGGAAAATTATCGGCACATTGGCGAGCGGTCGAGTATCGATATTCGAAATGAGTTTCTGTAAACGCAGCCATACAATGGGAAAGGGTCTGGCATCAGCATGAACGCTCGCACAACGGGTACCGCGTCCTAATGCTGCGCGCGACTTCGCCACTTAGATGGGACTAGGCTACTTTCCAGAGGCCGGGCTGAGCCATAATTTTCGGCTGCTCCGCTTCAATCTCAGTTGTTGCAAGCAGTCCCTATTGCGATGACCGATTTGAATATACTGTTAGGTAACTACTGAAAAGAGATCCGTCATGTCCAAACTCGCCGAATTCCGCCAGCTCGAAAAACACCTCGCCGATCAACTCCAAGCGCTCGAAGCTCTGAAAGGTGATGTTGGCCTGAAGAAAGAAATCGAATTCGAGACCAAGCTACGAGCATTGCTAGGTGAATATAGTTACAGCCTGAAAGACGTGATCAACCTACTTGATCCGCAATCTGGCCGTCGCGCTCCAGCCGTTGAGTCCAAAGCCGGTACCCGTAAGCCGCGCCAGGTAAAGGTCTACAAAAACCCTCATACCGGCGAAGTCGTCGAAACCAAAGGCGGCAACCACAAGACCTTGAAGGAATGGAAAGCTGAGCATGGCTCCGCGACCGTTGAGTCCTGGCTGACCAAGTGATGTTGGTTTGAGAAAAAAGGGCCCTTCGAGGGCCCTTTTTAGGTTTATACACCTTCATGAAGATATCGCGGTAACCTCTGCGAGGCTTTGGTTCTGAAGCGCCCCACCAAGCCGTTCAACTCGCCAGACAATTGCGCCAAGTTACCAGAGTCACTGCGAGCGGATTGCGCGAGCTCTTCTACAAGTTGCGCATCGGAGTGGATCTGAATGATATGTCGATTTATATCCTCAGCCACTTGATGTTGTTGCTCCGCCGTGTTCGCCCCACTATTTACCGTACACCGTCCATAGCTGATCAACCCGCGTCGTGAAGCTCTGGCTCATCATCTCCCGGCGCATCCCCCAATCAGGATTGGTCGGCACACTAGGCAAGCGCAGTGTTCCCCAGCCCCATCTCTCATTGATGGAGTCCAGCACGGTCATGACTTTTTCAGTAGCGACCGGTTGTGAGATAGAAAACAGGTCATCGGTATACTCACCTTTTTGGCAAAGGTTGAGCAGGAGTACCTCCGCTTTGCTGTACTTGAAACCTGGTCGAAACACTCGGGCAACAGCCTCCACCGCCGCCTTCGTCATCAGCCGCACATCGTCAGTTGGATACGGCAATTCAACCAACACACCATTGGTGTACTTTGCTTCCTCGGGATTGAACATGCCGGTACGAATGCTGACCCTGATCTTCTTGCATAGCGACTGCTGCGCACGAAGCTTCTCCGTCGCTCGTGTCATGTAGCTGGCGGCCGCCTCCATGATCGGCGCGATCTCTGTGAGGCATTTGCCGAACATGCGGGAACAACAAATCTCCTGCTTGGGTGGATCAGGCTCATCCAGCTCAAGGCATGGTGTACCTGTTATTTGCGTCCCATTGATGCCCCGTCATTTTTTCAACGACTGGAATTATGGAGTTAACTCGCGTACTGCCCTCCCCTGCAGGTCGAGCAACGATGGATAGCAAATGCCTACACAGCCCTAGTCAAAAACGCTCTCAGCGTTCATCCACGGTGGGCAATTCAAAGGCGTCACTCAGTTGCTCCTCACGGATTGTTTCGGCTACCGCGGCAATTTGACTCCGCATCCAGCGGTGCGCCGGGTCAGCATGGCAACGCTCGTGCCACACCTGTGACACGATGAAGTCCGCGACGTCTACCGGCGGTTCGAGTACTTGCAAAGGCACAATGCTGGCGATGCGGCGCGCGGTCAATTCGGCGATCATGCCGATCAAATCAGACTGCGAGACCAGGATGGGGGCTAATAGAAAGTGCGGCACAGTCACAGAGGTATGCGCATGAATACCGAGCGTTTCATAGACTCCATTCACCGCTTCTTTCACCGCGCCGTAGTTGCTGCTGACGCGCAAATGCTTTCCCGCACAGAACTGTTCAAGCGAAATGGCACCATCAATATCCGGGTGACCGATTCGCACGATTGACTTCAACCGATCCGTAAACATTTTCCTGCTGTAGTAATTCGGCGGGGCCTTCTCTTCATTCCATAACACCAGATCGATATCTCCGTCTTTCAGAGCAATCAGGTCGTCCTGCGGTTTTAGTGGTCGGATATCCAACTCGACCCTGGGGGCAATCTCAATCAAACGTTGAACCAGGGACGGCAGCAGAATGAAGCTGATGTAGTCGGTCGTGGCGATGCGAAACACGCCATTGAAGCTCGCAGGGTCGAAGCCTTTTGCCGGGCGCACAAGGATTTCCAGGGCTTCGAGGGTCTGCTGCAACGGTTTGGCCAACTCAAGCGCACGTGCGGTCGGCGCCATGCCTCGGCCCATCGGGACAAACAGCGGATCATGGAACAGGTCGCGTAACCGGGTGAGCGTGTGACTGACCGCCGACTGCGACATGTTGAGTATCTGCGAAGCACGCGTAACGTTGCACTCCTTGAGCAGGGTTGCGAACACTTGCAGTGACTTCAGATCAACGTTTTGCACCAGGTGTTTCCTCTCGTCCATTAGCGCTTGCGCTGATGGCGCGCGAGTCGTGCTGATAATAGTCCTAGAGGCCAAAAAAACAGCAGCGCCGGGTCAGGGTTTCCATGTTATCTCAAAAAAAAAGCGGGCGACGCTGTGGAGACCGTCACCCGCCAAGGGTCACCCCAAACTTAGTACACGATTACGGAACGGATGGATTCACCACGCTTCATCAGGTCGAAGCCATCATTGATCTGCTCGAGCGTCAGACGGTGCGTGATCATGTCGTCAATGCTGATGCGGTTTTCCATGTACCAGTCGACGATCTTCGGCACGTCGGTGCGCCCACGTGCTCCGCCGAAGGCCGAGCCCTTCCACTCCCGGCCCGTGACGAGCTGAAATGGCCGGGTGCTGATCTCCTCGCCGGCGGCGGCGACGCCAATCAGAATCGACTGGCCCCAGCCCTTGTGGCAGCACTCAAGCGACTGGCGCATGGTGTGGACATTACCGATGCACTCGAACGCGTAGTCGGCTCCACCGTCGGTGAGTTGGATGATCGCGTCGACGACGTTTTCGACCTCCTTCGGGTTAATGAAGTGGGTCATTCCGTACTTGCGCGCCATTTGCTCGCGTGCCGGGTTGATGTCGACCCCGATGATTTTGCCGGCACCGACCAGCTTGGCACCCTGGATCACATTGAGACCAATACCGCCCAGGCCGAAGACCACCACGTTGGCCCCCGCTTCGACTTTGGCGGTGAAGATCACCGCCCCCAAACCGGTCGTCACGCCGCAACCGATGTAGCAGACCGTATCGAACGGCGCGTCTTCGCGGATTTTCGCTAGCGCGATCTCCGGTACTACGGTGTAGTTCGAAAATGTCGATGTGCCCATGTAATGCAGGATCGGCGTGCCGTCGAGCGAGAAGCGGCTGGTTGCGTCCGGCATCAGCCCGCGCCCCTGTGTCGAACGGATCGCCTGGCACAGGTTGGTCTTCTGCGACAGGCAGAACTTGCACTGACGGCATTCGGGCGTATACAGCGGGATCACGTGGTCACCCTTTTTCAGCGACTTCACGCCAGGACCCACGTCGACCACCACGCCGGCCCCCTCGTGACCGAGGATGGCCGGAAATATGCCTTCAGGGTCGGCGCCTGACAGTGTGTAGTAGTCTGTGTGGCAGATGCCGGTGGCCTTGAGTTCAACCAGGACTTCACCCTCTTTCGGGCCTGCGAGGTCAACGGTCTCGATTGTCAGTGGGCTGCCGGCTTTCCAGGCGACTGCGGCTTTTGTTTTCATTATTAATACTCAGCAAAGGGTAATAGTTGATGCAAGTTCGAGCGGGCAGGCAGCTATTGCGTACTTTCCACTGCGGAAATCACTACCTTTTCTTTACGGGAGCCGCTCATGACATTGAAAAAAATGTTCAGCACCACGGCGGTAAGAGCGGCCAACAAAATACTGCTATGCAACAACGGAGCTAGTTGCGGAGGGAATTTTTCAAAAAAGTCAGGATTGATCACCGGTAACATGCCAACACTGACGCTGATCGCAATAATGTAAGCGTTGAATTGATTGTCCACGAAGTCGACCTTGGCCAACATGCGAACACCGCAAGCGGCGATCATGCCGAACATGATCAGGCCCGCCCCGCCCAGTACATACGGCGGCACCGAGGCGACCAGTGCGGACATTTTCGGGAACAGCCCCAGCAACATCAGGATCACCCCGCCCATCGCACAAACCCAGCGACTGCGCACACCGGTAATACTGACCAAGCCGACGTTCTCTGCATACGACGTATAGGGGAAGATGTTGAAGATCGCGCCCACCAATGTGCCCAAGCCATCCGCGCGAAAGCCGTTGACCATCATCTTTTTATCGATCGGCTTGCCAACTATCTCGCCCACCGCAACGAACATTCCGGTCGCTTCGATGAAGGTCACCAACATCACGATGGACATCGCCGCAATCGCCCAGAAGTCGAACTTCGGCATCCCGAAATGAAAGGGCAACACCAGACCAAACCAGTCAGCGCTGTGCACAGAAGAGAAGTCGACTGCCCCCGTGGAGGTCGCCACGATCATGCCGAACACCAGCCCCAACAGCACCGCGATATTGCGCAGGAAGCCGCTGAAGTATTTGGTGATCACCAAGATAAAGGCGAGCACGAGAAACGACATGCCGATGAATTGCGGATCGCCAAAATCCGGATTGCCAATCCCGCCGGCGGCCCAGTTGGCGCTGACGCCCATCAGACACAGGCCCACCACCAGAATTTCTGTACCGATCACAACTGGCGGAAAGAAACGCAATAACCTGGCCATCAACGGCGCCAACAAGATGCCAATGATGCCGGACACGATCATCGAACCATAAATACCCAACAGGCCTAACTCGGGATTGGTACCGATTGCAATCATCGGCCCGACCCCAGTAAATGAAACGCCCATCATGATTGGCAACTTGATACCGAACCAGCGGATGCCGATTGCCTGAACAAGTGTGATCAGGCCCGAAACAAACAAGTCAACGCTAATCAGATACGCGACCTGTTCCTTGGGCAGGTTCAATGCCATGCCGATAATCAAGGGGACCGCCACCGCGCCGGCATACATCACCATGACATGTTGCATACCGAGTATGGTCAACTGCCCGGCAGGCGGTACTTCGTCGACCGGGGCACGCGAGTCGCTTGGGATATAGCGCTTGGTATTCATTTCTTCTTCCTCTGTCGTCGATGCGACTTTTTTTATTGTTTATTACAAGGATGTTTCGAAGACTCCCGACATCACGATAAAGCCGGGCAGGCGTTTGATACGGTCAGTCCACCTTCTAAGCGCGGGATAGTCGATCAGCGAGATACCGCCCTCGTCGGACAGCATCACGTAGGGAAAGCAGGCGATGTCGGCGATGGTCGGGTGATCCCCGCGACAGATCCAACCGGCGTTCTCACGTTCGGAGAACCACAGTTGCTCGTCGAGCACCCTGAACAGCAGGTGGGCGCCGGCGCGAGCCTTGTCGGCATCGAGTTCATAACGCAGCAAGTCATGCAGGCGAGCCGCCGACGCGGTGCCGGTGATGCCGTCAGCGAACGCCAGCCACATATTGACCTCGCCCAGGCTTTGCGCGTTGCCGGTCGGATACCACTGATCACTCGCGTCGTAGCGTGCAGCCAAATAGCTCAGGATCGCCTGTGCGTCGCGCAGCACAAAGCCGTCATCATCGAGCACTGGCAGTTGGCCAAGCGGGTTGAGCGCGAGGAAGTCATCGCTCTTGTGTTCCTTGCCCGGGAAGAACTCGATGCCGACTTTCTGGTAGTCGAGACCGAGCATGTTCATGAAGAGGCGCAACTTGTAGCAGTTGCCTGACAGTTCGTAGTCGTACAGCGTGATCATTTTCACACTCCCTTACAGGTCGAGAACCAAGAGTTCGGAGCGACTGCGCGATACACATGGCATCAGGCAGCGACGACTCTGCTTTTCATCTTCATTCAGGTAGACGTCACGATGCTCAGGGTCGCCGTCGACCACTGCGATACGACAGGTGCCGCACACGCCCTGTTCGCATGAGGTGTCGACTGCTATGCCGTGTGCCTTCAGTGCGTCGGCGAGGCTGACGCCGGCCGGCACGACGAATTCGGTGCCACTGGCTTGCAGCCGAACGCGGAAAGGCTGATCCGTGTCGTGCGACACTTCATTGGCGAACAGTTCGAAGTGGACATGTGCACTGGCGATGCCGATGGACGACGCGCGTTCACACACCAAATCAATCAGCGGACGCGGCCCGCACACGTAGACATGGCCATCTGAACCCATCTCGCGTAGCGCTCGATCGACCGCGTCGCGCGTCGCATCGACGGCGAGGCCTGTATGCAGCTTCAAGCCGTCCAACCCGGCGAGGCGCTCGGTAAAGGCGACATGCTCTTTACTACGGGTGAAATAGTGGAGTGCATAGGGCAGACCTGCATGTTGCAACGCAGTGCACATCGCCAAGATCGGAGTGATGCCGATGCCGCCTGCGATCAGCACGCCGCCCACATCCGGCACCAGCTTGAAATGGTTTTTCGGAGCAGACACGGTCAAGCTGTCGCCGACCTGCAGCGACTCGTGCAGCGAGCGCGACCCGCCGCGTGACGCCGGTTCCAGCTTCACGCCGATCACCAGGTGATCGCGTTCATCCGGTGCGTTGACAAGCGAATACTGGCGCACAAGACCGTTGGGCGTATGCACATCGAGATGCGCGCCGGCCTCGAAGTCGAGGTGTTCGCCATCCGGAAGTGCCAGCTTGAAACCAGCGATTTCTTCGGCGGTATTCCAGCGCTCGGCGACAATCGTCCGGATGAGGGTTCGACCATCGAGTTGGGAGTCTTGAGCAGTGCTTTGAACGACAGGGATCAGGCGAGGACTGATCACTGGCCTGGCTGACGGGAGGCGAGCCTGGGGCGATTCACGACTTTCCACATGGCGACGAAGTGTTGTCAGTAGGCCGTTATGCCAGCGCAGAGCCTCGGGCTCGTCCATGCCCAAAAGATTGGCCGAACCATGCACGATGGTCTTGAACTCATCCGCTGGCTGTAGCCAGAAACGAACCTGGCGCTCGCCCTCTGGAGTCTGCCATGTGAGGCTAACCTCGACGTCGTTTCGTTGCACCTGACAGGTATCCGCCAAGGCGTCCCTGTCAGCGTCGGCATAGCGCGCCAGCCCGGCCGCCACCGTGTCGAGGCTCGCGTTGAAGGTAAGGCTGCGCAAAGCGAGCGGTAGTGGTTCAAATGATGGCAGGAACGTCATTTCAGCCGAGGCTTTGTCCTCAGCGGCCAGGTTGACCCACACGAAACCGTTCACTTGTGTCGCTGCAAACGTGCGTGCACAAAGGCTTGGCGGGGGGGCTACTTCGCTCATGGCGGGAATAAGGGTGCAGCGACCGTCGCCGCTTCGGTACTGCCAGCCGTGGTACTGACAACGCAGCTTTTCGCCCGTGTTCACGCCGAGTGTGAATCGTACGCTGCGGTGTGGGCAGCGGTTTTCCCAGGCATTCACGCGGCCATTATCGGATCGCCACAGTGCGAGCTCGACGCCGTGCAATTGGCCTTGAAAGACATGGCGCATCGTTAGCTCATCGGCACGTGCCACCGGGTACCAAGTCTGATCTAGCATGTTCATGGTGTGCTCCTCTTCGATGGTCAGCGTGTTCAGGCCGAGCGGTAGGTACCGTAGATGACGCCCTTTTCACGCAGCCAGCGGCGGTAAGCCGCCGACATTGCATCGGCGCGCGTCGGTACCTCCAACTTCGGATCGAGAGGTAAGGTTCGCGGCACATGATTGGTCAGGATCATCAAGTCCTGGCCAAAGATGTTCTGCTGGAACAGTCGCAAATCGCGATCGCTGGTGGTCTCGTCGATATAAACCAGCACTACATGCGCGATACACCATTCCTCATCGAGTGGTTGCACGAAGAGACATATCGCGTCTCGGCGTGTCGGCTGCGGTGGGCTGGTTTTGTAGAGGATGGAGGCGAAGGGACGCGTCACACGGTAGACATATTCAGCCTCGATTCCATTCGTCGCGGTAGCTGCAGCCATCGGCTGGTAGAACTTGCAGCCGTTTGCATAGATTTCATCGTGCTCGACGTCGTGTTCAACCTGGTAAGGAGCAACGTCTGTGTGCGGCTCCTCGCCCAATAAACCTGTGTGAACGTATGGGAAGTGCGCCATATCGAGGAAATTCTCGATCACCCTCAGTCCCGATACATGCACCTTCATCGACCCTGAACCAAGAATGCGCCTGTCGGCCTCATCGAATTCAGGTAGCTCGAAAAAACCGTCGTCGGGCGTGCCTAGCGACACCCAGTGGGTGTGGTAACGAGTTTGTGTACGGCACGGCTTGCCACTTCCGTCGGCAAGATGCGCAATGAACGTACCTTCGGCATCACGACCGTAATCGATCTCGCAGCCCAGAACGCTCGTGCGATGCTGAAAGCCATCCTTTAGATCCTCGACTACCGCGACTGGATACCATTCGTTCCAGACTGCTGCTTCGATCTGCATTTTTTCCTCTCTTATTTTTCTGAGTACGGCACTGTCACCGTGCTGAAGACAACAATAAGGAGGGGATCGAGGTAGGACTAACGCTTATGGCTCATTGCAGGTATGAGGACTTTTCATTGCTTTGCTAAGAAACTATTTTCAGTGCTCGGTGTGCACTGCAATTTCAACGCGCAGCCCTGGCATTTCGAACTCCAGTAACGATGCAACTTCAGGCCTTTTTCAACGTAGGAGTAGTGCCAGATCAGCGCCTCGCCAGCCGGGCAAATGTATTCGTTTTTTGCCGCGTCATAGATGAAGGCATCGTTATTGAAACGCCCGTCAGCCTTGGCTCCAGAGGTCATCGGCTTGGGCACATAGGCGGTGATATCTGCATCGTGACAAGCTCGATTCTATTTCTTCCATTCGCCGCTTCAGTTTGGCGCTGGTGAAATTGCGGTCGCGGTTGTTGACTGCTTTGAATTTACTGCCATCGATGGCGACCAGATGTTCTCCAAACAGTTCCAACTGCTGACACAGCACAACGAACTGGCGACAGACACCTCGGATGGCCTTGCTGTTGTCTTTTTGGAAGTTGGCGATGGTCTTGAAGTCTGGCATCAAACGCCCGGTCAACCACATCAGCTCGACGTTGCGTTGGGCCTCTCGCTCCAAACGTCGGCTTGACTGGATGCGGTTGAGATAGCCGTAGATGTAGACCTATAGCAAGATCGCGGCGTGATAAGCCGACCGGCCAGTATCGGCTGGAATGACACCTTCAAAACCTAGATTGACCAGGTCGAGTTCATCGACAAAGACGTCGACTACGCGCACCGGGTTGGTATCGCTGACGTAGTCGTCGAGGCTCTCGGGAAGTAAGGTGCCTTGGCCTCGATGTTCACCTTGGATAAAGCGCTTCATGGGCGATCCCTGCGATGAAATCCTCAGAAATCATAGCAAGGGTTCGCGAAGGCGTTTTTACACACTCTGGGCCGTTTTCTGCCTATTACCACTATTCAGCCTTGGGTCGAACAAGGCCAGATGACCAGAAGCCGGAACCAGCCATTAACATTCATAGCGAGGTTCCATCACAAGTCATGGTATCGACCGTAGTGACGCCATCACCTGTTAGGAGTCGCTCTTCAGCTTGGGTTTTCTGATCCTGGGAGTACGCTTGACGACGGGAGCCTGACGCATCTGCATCAAATGTTGCTCCAGCGTTTCAGCACGGGTCTGCTGTGCCACGGCACGTTGCTGAGTTTCACTGAGTTCAATTTGGATCGACTCCAGTCGCCGTTGCAACTGCTCGACGTGCCGACCAGCCTCTTTCAGCTGGGTCGACATCGCCTTGCCCTCCTCGCGCGCGCGGTCGACCTCGCGGTGCGCACGATCTTCGACCCCGCGTATATAGACTTCCTGCGCAACCCTCTCCTGCTCGGCCTTGAACCGCAATGACTCCAGGTCCTGCTGCAATGCCTGGTTATGGTCATGAGCTTCGCGGCGTTCATGCAGCAAGATCTCACGCTGCTGCTGCAAGTCCTCGATTTGCGTCTGACGCTGGGACAGTAGCAACTCCAAATCTGCCAGGCGCAACTCAGCTGCCTGACGCCCAGCCAAGGCCTCCGCCGCTTGCTGGCGAAATAGTGCCGCGTCCTGACGTGCCTGATCCTCGACCGCGGCCACCCGCTCGCGTTCTGCGATCAGCACCTGACGTTGCTCCGCGACCGCCTGTTCGGTGACGCCTTGCGCCAGGTGGATCGCCTGCTGCCACACCGCAACAAAAGCCCGCACCGACAGAATTCTTGGACTATTTGCCCATTTTTTAGTGTCCAGAATCCCACTAAGACAGAAAACGTGGAATCTTCGTCGCCCTAGGACGGAATCCATGTAATTTCCGTCGGATGCGTCACAAAAGATGGACTTTTAGTCGAGAGTAACTCACTACGGCAGCCGGCAGCACTGCGACTTTGCGAGAACAGCTACCTTATACGGCTGCGAAACCGGCCGTTCGACATCAGGCTTTCGGCGCCTGAGGCGGTGGGCGTAGTAGCTTGAGCGGGTGATATCAAACACTTTGCACGGCCAATCAATCGGCTCATGGACGCTCAGCTGATTGATCAGCGCGTTCGCTCGTTATTATCCGACATCAAGAGCTCGGTAGCCTTTTTAATATCGATTTTTCCCGTTCAAGATGGGCAATCCGGGCTGCCAGCACTTGGGTTTTCTGCTGTTCCGCTGTCAGCGCTTTGCTCTGCGGGGTAACGCCCTGGCGCTTCTGCTGAACCTGCTCAACCCAGCGGTGTAGCGCATACTCGCCGACTCCGAGTGGAGGCTGGTTTCGATGTAGCTGTAGTACCCCGAAGTAATTCTTCGAAATCTGAGGAACTAATCATGCGAAACTGGGAATTTGTTCCGCGTTTCGGAAATTTACTTCCGTAGTTCCTTGGACCCGTGACGGATTTAGAAACGGCGAAGAATTTACCGTCAAAGAAATTTAGTTCCTGCGATTCCGGCAACTGGATACCACCGGACTTCGTGACCTCCTATGGCAAGGCCCTCACGGGCCTAGCCATGCATGACACCACTAGCTTCTTCATGTGCAGCTGCAACCACGCGGTTTGGCTCGGTGGAAAGGAGGTCCTGTGGGCGCTTGCCTCCAAGCCATCCGTTGGCTGAGATAAACCAGAATGAAACTCCCCAACCATCTTTCATGGGACAGAGAACAGACAATACATTTCTAAGGCCGGGGATCGGGCTGGCGCCGCCTTGCGATGGGAACGCGTAAACTGGAAAAGACCTGCAGCCATCGTGTTCGATCGAGAAAATTCGATGGTCCGCTTCCCACTCCTTGAGCGCGGGGCTTAGGAGCTCAACGTGAATACCCAGATGGTTAGCCAAGTCCTGAACTAGAAGGAAGTCACCGCACGTCAGAATATGAGCTTTGGCAAGGGCAACCATCTCCTCTTCTCTTTCTTCGATAGTCCGACGCTTCTCATCGCTTCCTGCTGCCGCCACCCCTGGACGAGGACGCACGTCCATTCCATCTTCCTTCAGTGGTTTACCCGCAGGAGCTGCCCTCTCGGCCCGCCTGAATGCCTCGATCGCGGTAGCTTTGACATCTTTATCGGGATCAATTGTCATGGGATGCTTCCTAGTTACCTTCAACGCTTCTGCTGCATAAAGCGTTGCTGGTGTACAGCGGGCGAAATGCCTAACACTTCAGGCGCCAATATCGCTATGACTTGATTATAAACGCCGAAGTTAATTATTGCGGTTTAAGCTTTGCTCCCAACCACTGTGAAAATACGATTCCAATCTCGAGCCAACAATGTTCGACACGCGATTTCTGATCCCCCGAAGCAGCGTTTTGAGACCGTCTGCATGCTTGCTTCAGTTACATAGAAAATTGACTCGCCATTTTCATCGAGCAAAATGCCACCTGCACCTCGCAACAATGCGTGTCCTGCAACGACGTCATGTGCGGAAACCGCGTACAGAGAAACTCCGCAGACTCCATCTCCTGCAGCGACTTTTGCAAGCCTATAGGCAATTGAGGGCATCGCAACAAAACTGCTGGGGGTGCACAGCTCACAATTGATCTCTGGCTTCAAGATCGCGGCCGCACTCACCATCACGTAGGAGCTGCTCGACAACGCCAGTCCAGAAAGCTTACTTGTTACTGGCTGTCCGTTGCGTAACAAATCGGGTAGTCCCTCGGACCAGGCGATGCAATCAGGCGAGCCCTCAACAGTGACTGGTGCGTAGACCACCCCCAATACCGGAATTTGCTTATGCAGAAGGCCGACAGAAATGGCAGACCCTTTGAGACCTTTGAGAAAATCACTCGTACCGTCGTTAGGATCGACGACCCAACACCAGGAATGTCCCGTGAGGCTATGTCCGGTTTCCTCGCCCCAGAAGTCACAAGAAAAAAGTCCTAGAAGTTGCTGGCGTAGAACGCGTTCGATTTCTATGTCTACTATGGCCTTATCGCCCTTCCCTCGTGGTCCATTTACCCTCGCCCATTCTTCAATAAGTAGCTGTCCCGCGCGGATAACGACCTCGATAGTCTGAGTGAGTAGCATTGGAAGATCTGATTTGTGCATGGGGCTCTCAATATCGGAAGAAATACTGGGGCGCTTGATGAGGGTTAGGCTGTCAGCTAGGCAATTCAGATTTGTCTATGCATCCAGGGGGCATTATCTGACCACATGTAATGCGTCGAAAATAGGCGTGTGGAGCCGCGGTCACCTTGAGGATTAGGGTTATGCTAGCCACCCGCAAGGCGCCCAGTAGGTTCATGTTCTATTCCGAATTGCGAGGCCGTATCAAGAAATCTATGTGCAGCTTCATTAGATCTATTTGCCATCATGCGCTGAGCTTCGGCCTCAAATTGAGCCTTTAAAAACCACTTAGACGTTTTGACTTTACGTCTTCCTTTCATGGCCGTCTCTCGTGAACACTGTTGGGTAAGGGGGCTTCGTCGTCGCGCTCGTCGTGGCCTATCGCTGGCAGCGATGATTAGCGTGGAGGTCGATAAGTTTGAAAGCCAGAAGTATCCGTACCCTCCTCCCCGGTTTGATCTGCAAAAAGGTCTCCTTTGGTATTGAGCTACGGTACCAATGGAGAGCCGACAACTACTCAGGGGCATCCTCCTCATCAGGTAGATTTACTGCGTTGACCATTCGAGTGATGACGATAGACAACCAGGTTTGATGGGCGACAAGCTCTGGATCAACGTCACCATCCGCATTGGACGTTTTATAGAGTGATCTCCAGCCCAGGATATCTGCTGGGTCGACCTTGTCGTTGTCTCTGAATACAGCTTTTGAAGCAAGCCGGTAGGCGTATGTATCTAAGCAAGCGTCATCCGCTAACCTTAGCTCGACTCGGCCAAAATCAAAGACATTCTCAGCGATCCATCGCGAAGATCCGTTAAGTTTTGGAGGTATTGCCAGCAGGACACCAACGATGGCCTTATCTGAATCAGGCCGATCCATTTCGTTGAACAGGTCGATCAGTTGTTGGCCGGAGAAGCGTTTGATTATCTCTATGCCCTGCTCCGGCTGAGCAACGTTCGCCACCGCGACCATAAGCATGGTTGAAGGACTGTGCTCATTACTCGTCGCAGATAACTGACGGGCGCTAATCTGAAGTGCGGGCATAAATCTCTCTCAAAATGAACACTATAGATTGTAGCTCTATAGAGTTCAAAAAGGCTTCATCGTTCCTTTTGTGGATTAAGCAAAATGGAACTGAAGGAAGCGTTCGCCATTGCGTTACGTAACACACGGCTTCGCCGGGGCTTGACCCAAGAAGATTTTGGAATCGTCAGTAGCAGGACATATCTCAGTACGCTTGAGCGCGGCCTTAAGAACGTTACATTGGAAAAGGCATCGGAGCTTGCCGACAGATTGGGGGTGCACCCGCTTACCCTCCTCCTTGAGAGTTTTTTGCTCCTCGATCCGGATACAGATTTAGACTCGCTGTTTGAACGTATTCGGCGTGAGATCAATACGGACCAAAACTCTTAGCTCGGAGCCGGTGATGTCGAATTATTGCGGAGCGTTGTCTGGCGTCTCGTACTGAGTCAGGTATATCGACCTTGAGCAACTTGAGGTTTCCGGGGAAGCCCACTAGTCAATCTCAAGGTATACGAGAATCTCCAGCATGGCCCCGATGGCGTGCCGGCCAGGTAGGCGACTGGTTTTCCGGCGATATGTCACCTGCCGTTGACCAGCCTCTCCCCGCGGCCTGTCTATCTGCAAAGTGCTAATGCGCCATAGAATCAGAATGCCAACCCTTCTGCTAACTGAATCAGCATCTCCTCAACCCGGCGGGTACCCTGGATGGTTGAAAGCATCGCAATTGGGCTTTTACCCGAAAAGCAATCCTTGGACTTGGAGAGCCAGTGCTTGGCCTTTTCGTCGTCCCCGAAGAGCGTCTGGGCCATGGCGATGATGTGTGCAACACGAAACAGGCGACCGCTCTCGTCCACCGTCAATCGCTGGCCGCGCGCCAGCCTGGTTTTGAGAGCTTTGGGCGAAATTATCTGGTCGCGCTCTAGCGGACTCATTCTGCCAAAGTCGCAAAGGGCTTTGACATTACCAGCCGAGAAACCAGCTTCGATCAGTTCGTGGATGTCCCGATCTGAAGCGTCCGTGGGGATTTGGAGAAGTGCTTCCAACTGTACCCGGTAGGCACCATAGGCATTCTCACGCAGAATTTCAGCAAACATAGAGCACCCTCTTGTTCGGCATTTGCCGTGCACCTTTCGCGACAGGCAGTGACCGTCCATGACCGGCCGGTAATATCCGTCTGAGTAGAGCTCAGCATGAGCATAATGAAACGTCCCCTACGATGGAATGAGAGTCAAACAATCATGAGCGAAAACGAACGCTGGACAGTCAAATGCCAGGAAACCGCGGATGGAACTGGAGACGTCATCGTTGATCTGCCACCAGAATTGCTTGTGAGATTAGGTTTGGGCCTTGGGGACGAGTTGACTATCGAGATGGTAGATGGCGTGATAGTCCTGAAACCGAAGCACAACACGTCGTCCTCGTCCTGAACTTTGCTCTACTCGTCAGAACTGCCTCGATTTGTCGAAAACCGGTAAGAACCCAAGCCCGCTTCCCATTGCGGTTTTTTGACTTGGGATCGCCTTCGAAAATCCATCTTGCTCAAGCAAGAATATTGATCGCCCTTCTATCCAGCGTCGATTCTCCGAGGACGAACACGGCGATCAATCTGGTTGAACCCCTATCATTTCCCAAAGCTTTGGTTGAGTTGGGCTGGAAAATACCTGCAGTGAGCAATACCCTGCGTGTATCCGCCGAACGTTACGAGCTGAAATATGTCAGGGACTAAGATATTTGAAAGCCCACGTTGGCTGCGCGACCTGTTGCGCTTCCTGCCGCTGAAGAGCCAATTCGTACTGTCAGGCAACATTCGCGATCTGCAAGCAAGCGAAGTGACACCTGGGACAGTAACCGCGCAGAGCTTCAATCAGACCCTTTTTAATGCCCTGCTCGATGCAGGCTATGCCCACGTGCTTGTCTGGGACCCGGTATCCGGTTTCCGGTCCATTGGTAAGCCCGGTACTGATCCTGCAACTGGCCAGACATTCATGCAGGAACTTGGTTTGACCCTAATTGACGGGGTCGCGCCAGCAGGCATCGATCTGTTAAGCGCCACCTTACCGCGCCTGGTGGGCCGAACCGGCGAGCCCGTCGCGCTGTTGGTTGACTTCGCTTCGCGCCTAGTAATGCGCAACGATTCACTCAACGCCGCTGAACACCAACTGTTCACCCAAGCTCTGGTGCAATCCCATCAGGCCCGTAGCCGTCCTGCGACTGAGTTGCGTAAACCGTTCTTTAACTCTCTGATCTGGCTAGTGGAAAAGGAAGGTGATCTACCTGATTGGTTTTTGGTCGACAACCCACGCCTTCGCCATATCCCGGTGTCCAAACCTGATCAGATTGTCCGCCGAGCACTCGCGCCCGCTCTGCTCAAAGCGCTCACAGGTAGTCAGGGCGTCAGCGAAGAAACCACTACCCAGGCTGTTGAAGCGTTTGTACAAAACACTGAGGGGCTGTTGTTGCTCGATCTCAGTGCCATCGCGCAGTTGGCACGGGTAGAGAGTGTACCTATGGAAAAGATCGCCGATGCCGTGCGTCGCTATAAGATCGGTGTTACCGAAGACCCTTGGCTAAAAATTGATCGTCGGCGAATTCGCCAGGCAGACACCATCGTTCACCAGCGGGTCAAAGGCCAAGAGCATGCCGTGACTCACATGCTCGACATCGTCAAGCGCGCGATGACCGGTGTCGGCGCCAGCCGCAAGGGCAATCGGCCCAGGGGCGTGGCCTTCCTCGCCGGCCCGACCGGGGTGGGCAAAACTGAATTGGCCAAGACCATCACCAGTCTGCTGTTTGGCGACGAAAGCGCCTATATACGCTTCGACATGTCAGAATTTAGTGCTGAACATGCCGATCAGCGCTTGATCGGCGCACCGCCCGGCTACGTTGGCTATGACGTCGGCGGCGAGTTGACCAATGCGATTAGGGAGAAACCGTTCAGCGTGGTGCTATTCGATGAAATTGAAAAAGCCCACCCCCGTATCCTCGACAAATTCCTGCAGATCCTTGATGACGGTGTACTCACCTCCGGCCGCGGAGATCGGGTGTACTTCTCTGAAGCACTGATTGTGTTCACCTCCAACCTGGGCATCTACCGTCAAGGCGACAACGGCGAACGAGTGGCTAACGTGCTGCCTGGCGAGGCCTTCGAGCAGGTTCAGAGCAAGGTGCATAGCGAGATCGACCGGCATTTCAAGCTGGTGCTTAACCGACCGGAAATTCTCAATCGTATTGGCGAGAACATCATCGTCTTCGACTTTATCCGCGAGGATGTCGCCGTACAAATCTTCGAGCAGATGGTCAACGCTACCTTTAGCGACCTCCAGGGGCAGGAGCTGTTTATCGAATTGACAGCCGAGGCACGCCAAACCCTGCACAGCCTTTGCTTGCAGGACCTATCCAACGGTGGACGGGGTATCCGCAACCAGTTGGAAGCACGCCTGCTCAACCCATTGTCGCGAGCGTTGTTCGACCAGGATGCGCAGCCAGGTGAACATTTCACGATCACCGAGTTGACTAGTAGTGGACTGATGATGGAACGTCATTGAGCATGGACTTGAGCCTGTCGCGCGTGCATTTCCCGATCACTACCCTGGGCCCCGGCCGACGCCTGGGCATCTGGTTTCAAGGCTGCAGCATCCGCTGTCCTGGCTGTATTTCTGCCGATACATGGGGGCCAGGGCAGCGTCGACTGTCGACGGCACAACTGCTGGATCAGATTACGCCCTGGCTGGACGTGGCAGACGGCATCACGATTTCAGGCGGCGAACCGTTCGATCAGTTTGATGCCTTGATCCGCCTGCTCCAAGGCCTGCGTCGTCTTAGTCAGGTCGATATTCTCGTTTACAGCGGTTATTCCCTGGAACAACTCGACGACCAACTGCGCCAGGCCAACGGCCTGATCGATGCGTTGATCAGCGACCCCTACGACGAAGCCCTCAGCCAAACTATGGCTCTGCGCGGAAGTGACAACCAACGCCTTAATCTGCTTACCCCCTTGGGTCGGGCGCGCTTGGGCGACTTTGAACGCCTACTGATGACCACCGACAAGGCACTCGACCTAATGTTCGACGAGACGGGCAGCGTGTGGATGGCCGGTATTCCTCGGCGCGGTGATTTGCTGCGTTTGCGCGACCTACTGCAGGACCAGGGCCATCAATTACAGATCAGCGCTCACGCATCGCGACGCCGCTGAATGGAGTACCCCATGATTCGTTTCTGCCCCAATTGCAACACCGAGCGCTCGCTTCAGGAGATGTTCTGCGAGGGATCCATCTTCGAGATGGCCTGTGGCTGGGATCTCGCTGGAGAACCCATCCACCCTGAAGGATGGCGCCCCCAGGCCATTACGACTCAGGAGACCATCGCTAGAGTGAGCCCAGCACCGGACAACGCAACGGCCTTGCTTTGTGAAAATGGTCACCCGATGGACCTAGGCGACCTGATGTGCCACGAATGTGGCGGCGAGCTCGCGCAATCGGTACCTTCCGCTTCCGTGCCAGACAGCGGCGAATCAGAAGCAGTCACGGAAACCCTGATCGATGGCTGGCGCTTGGTTCGAGAAATCAGCAACACCGACGGCGTTCGTGAGCGCTACCTCGTCGAGCACAACGAAACCGCGCAACAAGCGGTATTGACCTTGTATCGATCCGGCTCTGAGCCGGATCCGGTGATCTACGATGTGATACGCCGGTTGCCTCGCGAGCATGTACCCGAGATCATCGTCACCGGTCGCTGGAATGATCGCGCCTACGAAGTTATTGAGGAACTTAGCAGTGGGACCCTGGCTGACCTTGGCAGCGTCATTCGCGATAACGCCAGCGTACGTCACGTAGTCAGCGAATTGGGCCAGGCGCTACATGTGTTCAATGAGGCCGGCCTGCGCCATCGCGACCTGCGCCCCGCCAGCCTTCTCGTTCGCTCCCGCGAACCGCTGGACCTGGTGATCAGCGGCTTCGGCTCGGCACGCCTGTCGGAGTTCGACCTGGATATCGTCTCGCCCCTAGAAACCAGTCGTTACATGGCGCCAGAGGCCATTGCAGGTGGCGTTGCAGCCGCCTCAGACTGGTGGAGCATGGGCATGATTCTGCTCGAGCAACTGACGCAGGGTGCCTGCTTCAGTGGCATCAATGCCAATGCCTTCCTGATCCACGTACTGGCAAACGGCGTGCCGATCCCCGACGACCTCGACCCGCAACTCCATTTGCTGCTGCGTGGGCTGTTGGCACGCGACCGCCACCAGCGCTGGCAATGGCCGCAGGTCGAGGCCTGGCTTAACGGTATTGCGGTAGAGGCACCGCCCTCCTCCGTTCAACAGAATGATGAGGGCGAAGGCGCTACGCTGCAGTTAGGACCGCGCCGCTATCACTTGCCCGGCGTATTCGCCCTAGCAGCGGCACAGACGGACAACTGGCAACAGGCCCTCGACCACCTGCTTCGTGGGGTAATAGTGACCTGGGCCGAGCAGGTCAGCTTGGCGCCTTCCCTGGTCGCAGGTTTGCGTCAGATCGTTCAACACGAAGGCATCGAGGATGACTTCCGCCTGATGCTGGCACTGAAGGCTCTCAATCCAGAAATCCCCTTAATTCATCGCGGCGAGATCGTGACCCCGGGATGGTTGCTGGAACACCCCCTGGAAGGCTATCGCCTGATCAGCGGTTCGGTTCCAGATCTGCTCGAGCAGCTACAGACTGACCATTGGCTGTCGCGCCTGAAGACCCGCGTGGAAATCGTCCGTCAGCGTGCCTTGCATCAACATATCGAGCTGGTCGAGGAGCCGTTACGGATTTACTTGCTATCGACCTCGCGTGCCAAGTTGGCGACGCAGTGGCAGGAGCGCCAACGACTACTTCCCGACACCGATCACCCGGGGCTGCAGTCACTTTCAGAGCGCCGGGTAATCGCGGAAGAGGATCTAATTGTGCTGCTCAGTGCCGCGATTAGCCAGTTCCGTTCAGCCAGCTCGATCATCGAGGAGGCCGCCGAACTGGCCAAGACCGCCGACGTCAGCTGGTTCGATACTGAGACTGCGGGTGAACTGCTGCTGCATTCACGTCTGGAGTTGTACCGTAGTGTCGATGAGCGCATTCGCGGTTTCGCCCGCTCCGGCGTGGCGACAGTGGACCAATGGGCCGAGCAGTTCCGTCTGGAGCGGCGCATGCCATTGGCTCAGATGTTGGTACTGCTAGCCATTCCGTCCAACCAGTGGCTGGAGCCACAGAAACAGCAGTATGTGTCGCAGATCCTCGAGTTCTTCGAGAAGAAGGTAGTGACCGCCGTGATGCGCGGTCCGTTGGTGCGCATGAGCATTGGCAAGACCACCGCCCGCGTTGACGTCAACGAACTGAACAGCGAACGCAGTCCGGCTGCGGCCTTGCTCGACCATCTGTTGCAACGCAATGCCAATGCGGTGAACCTGGACCCGGAAAGCTTCCAGCTCAACAACCAACTGGAATCACGCCTGCATGCCCTGTACCGGCAGAGCGCGCTGTACAAACGCGACACCGGTATTGATGGCCTTTATTTGGGTTTCCCATTCCTGCTCAACCGCGATGCACGCGGTACCACGCGTACGCGGATCATCCCGTTGTTGCTGTGGCCGGTTAAGCTGCAGCTTGAACTGGGCAGCCGTGGGCACGCCGCCCTGGCGTTTGACAGCGAGCGTGAAGAAACTCGGCTCAACCCTGCCTTGGAAAGCGTGCTCGGTGCCGAAACCTTCAAGCGTTGGCGTAAGACCGCCGATGAACTACTAGGTCGCTCGTCGATCCGCGCGGCGGATGTGATGGATGCCTTCCGTATGCTCGCTAACATCCGCTCGCGGGCGCTCGGCAGTTTACCGCCCAGTACCGTGGAAATTGCTCCTTACCAAGATGAACTGAGCTGCGCTGCGGTACTTTTTCATGTGACTTTCATGGGGCAGGCGATCGGCGAAGACTTGCGCCAGCTGAAGAATCTGTCGCCTGTCGGCACCGGCCTGGAAACTGCATTGCGCCTCAAAGTAGCCGATGCAGCTGTGCCTGAGACATCACCAAACGAGTTGCAGCGGTTCTTCACTGTTGCCAGCGACCCGTCCCAGGAAGCGGCGGTGATCCAGGCACGACATAGTCCAGGGCTACTTGTTGAGGGGCCGCCAGGTACAGGTAAGAGCCAGACCATCGTCAATATGGTCGCCGACGCCATCGGCCGTCAGCGCAGCCTGCTTGTTGTTTGCCAGAAGCATGCCGCGCTAGAAGTGGTGTACAAACGCCTAGTGGCTGAAGGTCTGGGCCAACGCATCGTTATGCTCAATGACGTCAACCGCGACCGCGAACCGGTTATCCGTAGCATCCGCGAACAGCTGGAGCGTTTGTTCGCTGACGGCACTCGGCCGCCAAGTTGGCAGCGACAACGCGAGCAGATCGCTGCCCGTATCGAAGCCCTAGAGGGTGAACTCGACCGCTTCCACCAGAGCTTGCACCGTCTAGATGAAAGCACCGGCCTCAGTTATCGCCAACTGCTGGGCGAGCTGATTGAATTGGAGGCAGGTCCTGAGCCAATCGAGTTCCCGGCCTTACGTCAACGCTTGGTAACACTGGACCTCGCCAGCCTGACGCGTTTAGAGGAAAACTGCGCCCCTCTGATACGTCTGTGGCTACCCTCTCGCTTCGAAGGCAGCCTGTTGAAGCAGTTGAAGCCATTCGCCGCCGACCGTGCGACCTTGCAGGCCTTCACTGACAACCTGAACAGTTTCACCCAGGCCGAAATTAACCGTCAGGCAACGCTGCAGACGCATTCGGCCAGCTTCGAAATTGACGATCCGACGCCGTACCGTAGTTGGATAGCGTCCCATGTCGCTACTCTGCTCGATTTGAAAGAAGAGCAACGCCTACGCTTGGCGCGCTGGCTGCCATTGTTCCGCAGCCGCGAAGTCGGCCAGGCGCCGAGAGGTGAGTCGATTCTCGGCGAATTACGCCAGCTCGATCAGCAGCTCGGTCAGCTGGACCAGG
The DNA here is from genome assembly GCF_057837725.1 of Pseudomonas sp. GL_091. Lineage (NCBI taxonomy): Bacteria > Pseudomonadati > Pseudomonadota > Gammaproteobacteria > Pseudomonadales > Pseudomonadaceae > Pseudomonas > Pseudomonas sp. GL_091. The sequence goes on from NZ_CM174451.1 coordinate 3,714,888, forward strand.
GCCACTTCGCAGCCACGCTATCGCCAGCGCTGAGTCTGGTTGAGAGCAAGACACTCAGGCATTTGGAGCACGACTGCGCCAAAGTCATGGCTACCCGAACCTGGCTGGCGAACATCAACCCGTTGCATCTGCTGCGGCGCAAGCGCTTGCGCAACTTTCTTCAAGAGCAAGAGCAAAGTCTCGCTGCTGATGTCCTCCCGACTCTGCATGCCGCGATCCACCTGGAAATTCAGTGGCGTCCTCTGCGCGCCGAGTTGGCGACACTGCATCAGGTACTTGAGCTGGAGACCGTGAGCCAGCAAGCCTGCCTGGAGTTGGTCAGCGCAGTGAAGAGCGACATCCGCCACCTACTAGAGATCCAGGCGCTGGCCCACGCCATAGCGCAATCGCCGCGCCCTGAGGAAGCCGACGAGGCCGTCCTGGCTGGAGACAAGCAGCACCTCGAGGCGCTTCTCAATAATCTTGACGCCTCGTTGATGCGCCACGGGGTCCGCCAGTCCAGCCTTGACCAGCTCAAAGTGCTCGGTGATTGGCTGGGCGATGAGCTGGTGCAACAACTGCAACACGCCATCGCGCACAACCTGAACAATCAATTGACGCTTGATCGCCTGCATGAGGCGCAGCCGTTTCTCGCCGCCTATCAGTCATTCCGTGGCCGCGCTAGTCAGCTGGCCGAGCCGGATCTGGAGCTACTCGCACTGCTGAGACAGCGCCAGGAGCAATTGGACGGCATCGCACCCGAGCAACTGGAGGCCGCCGTAAGACGGTTGCTTAATCGCGAAGCGCGACTAGGTTGGAAACATCGACTTGAGCAGGCCCACCCCGAACTGCTGTTCAGTCAGGATGAGGCTCGGACAAAGGTGGCCAGCCTCGCTCAAGCCGACGCGCAGATGCGTGTGCTCAACCGAGAGTTACTCGCCAACGGCATCGACCTTACTCGCCTGGGCAATCACAAACAGTGGGAGGACGTCACCCGACTAACGGGCAAGCGCTCGCGGCGCCTGCGCGAATTCATCGAACTGGGCAGCCACCTCGGCCTAATGAGCTTACGTCCGGTATGGTTGATGAACCCGGACGTGGCCAGCCGTGTGCTGCCGCTTAAGGCCGGCCTGTTCGATACCGTAATCTACGACGAAGCTTCGCAGATGCCTGTGGAATTCGCCTTGCCGACCCTGTTTAGAGGTCAGATCACCGTGGTCAGCGGCGATGAGAAACAGATGCCGCCGACTGCTTTTTTCTCCAGCCGCATCGAAAGCGACGAAGCCGAAACATTCGATGGCGACGAGCCTGACGCTGACGCTGACGAGGAACAACGCGAAGCCTTCGAAGACACCTGGAACCGTCGCGAGATCAAGGACTGCCCTGACTTGCTGCAATTGGCGCGCACCGCCCTGCCCAACACCACATTGCAGATCCACTACCGTTCGGCCTACCGCGAGTTGATCGGCTTCTCCAATGCATCATTCTACGGCAACCGTCTTAACGTCCCGGTCCGTCATCCGCAAGCGAACATCCTGCGTATCAAGCCTCTGGAGCTGATCGAGGTCGGGGGGCTATACCAGAACCAGAGTAACGCCGAGGAAGCCGAACGTGTCGTCGAGTATCTCAATGAACTCTGGCAGCAACCCTACGATCTGCGTCCCTCGGTCGGCGTGGTCACGTTCAACCGAAAGCAGGCAGAGTTAATCGAGGAGCACTTGGAGCAGCGTGCGGAACAGGACGAACTTTTCCGTGCTGCCTACACCGAAGAGCGCGAACGCAGTGAGGACGGCGAGGATATGTCGGTGTTCGTCAAAAACGTGGAAAACGTACAGGGCGATGAGCGCGACGTCATCGTCTTCTCTTCGACTTTCGGTCGCAACAGTCAAGGCACCTTCCGTCGCAGCTTTGGTGTACTCGGACAGACCGGCGGCGAGCGTCGCCTCAATGTGGCGGTGACCCGTGCACGACGCAAGGTGGTGATGATCACCTCGATGCCGATCGCCGATATCTCCGACATGCTCAACACACACCGCGCGCCGATCAGCCCGCGTGACTATTTGCAAGGCTATCTGGAGTACGCGCGCGCGCTCTCCGCGGGTGAGTTCGGTAGTAGCGGTAAACTGCTTGAGCGCCTGCAGACAGACCGAAACGGCCAGCAACGAGAACAAGGCCAACGCCGTGATGGTTTCGTCAGACTGGTCGGCGAGTTTATTCACTCCCTGGGCTGGCTGGCCGCCCCTGCCAGCGAGGGCGACGCCTTCGGTCTCGACTTCGCCATCGAGAACGCAAGCACGGGCCTATACGGCATCGGCATCGAATGCGATGCCCCGTGCCACGCACTACTAGAGCGCGCCCGCGCCCGGGAAATCTGGCGTCCGACCGTACTGCACCGTGCCATCCCTCATATTCACCGAGTCTCGTCACAGGCTTGGTATCACAATGGTGAAAGCGAGCGTGCACGCCTGCGTGAAGCCATTGAACAGGCCATGCAGGCCGCGCCCCCGTCACAACAGACGCCAACTACAGCCGATACGGAAACCTGCCTATGAGTGGTCCGAAGGTCGTTCGCATTGTCACCCGAGAAGAAATCATCGCCATCTGCGAAGGCCACCTACAACGCCTGGAGCTGGTCTTGGCACGTTGGCAGGCGCAAGCCAGTAAGGTCGGAGAGCTGAACGAACAGGAGCGCGTCGCCACCTTCGCCCGACGCGATCGCCTGCGCGCCCTGTTGGCGCAAGAGCGCTTTGCTGAGCTGCAGAAGGCCGTACCGGCCGAGATCGAGCACCTACGCCGAGACCTGGAGGATCGCGAAGAACGCGCGATTATTCGTGCCGCTCAGCGACGCCAACGCGAACGACGCCTTAAGGAGAACGCCGCAACATTGCTCGAGGCATTGCAAGCGCGCTCCGAAGGCGCCGATCAAGACCTGTTGCGTTCTCTCACGCAATTGGCCAACGGCATCATCAAGGAAGATGGCGAGCGTCTGCTGGCTGCGGGTTTCGCCCAATTGGCCAAGGCCGATCAGAAAGAGACGCTCAGCGAAACCCAGCGAGCTTTGGCACAGCAACTCAAGGTCGATGACACTCCGAACTCCTTGAGCGAATGGATGGCTGCCCGACACCCTGAAACCTTGCCCGATATACGCCTGCAACGCATAAACCGACACATCGCTGAACTGCAGCTGCTGCAGGGTACCGACAGCGCCGCGTCATTCCTTCAGGCGCAGGAAAGAGCCGAGGCGGAACCCGAATCGCAACGGCGTAATCTGCTGCTCGACAGTCTCGTCCTCGACTTGGTCTCATCCACTCGTACTTTCAAAAACAAGCGAGAGAGCCTCGAACGGCTACAGGACTTGGCCAGCGAAATGGAAACACAGGCAGGTACTGACTATACCGCGCTGTTAAGTCAAATCAGCACCTGTACTACTGTCACCAACCTAGAGACGATTGCGGGACTGACCGAGCAGTGTGAAGCCTTTATCGCAACCCATTTGCAGGCCGAGGCGGCCCTGGCCCGCCGCGAAGCCGTGCTAAGTGGATTGGCCAGCCTCGGCTACGAAGTACGCGAAGGCATGGCGACCGCTTGGGCGGAAACTGGTAAGGTCGTGCTGCGTAAAGTAGCCACTCCCGGCTATGGCGTAGAAGTCGGCGGCAAGGCTGACAATGGTCGTCTGCAGGTTCGTGCAGTAGCTCTCAGCGGTGACCGTGACAAAACCCGGGATCGAGATATTGAAACTATTTGGTGTAGCGAGTTTAAGCGGTTACAAGCGCTGTTAAAAGACAGGGGCAGCGAGTTATTGATCGAGCGCTCCCTCTCAGTAGGTGAAGTTCCGCTCAAAGAAGCGAGCGCTTCCATACAGGTCGCGGAAGCGGTCATTGCTCAGCAAAAAACAGTATAAAACACTACAGTGCAACGCTCTCGTAAGCGTGGCTTTCTCACATTGTCTGTAACTGATTTGGTTACGACGTGAAGCCCATCGCCTAACATTATTTTTACTGAACACAGCATTCAGTGCGGGCCTTAAAAACACGCTAAGCTGGCGATAACGCGTGCTCGCTCAGAGTCGATTGCAGCCTTCGTGACAGACCGCAATCGGCCGAGGCTGTGTAAAAATGTTTTTCAGCGCGACAGGTACTCAAAACCAGACTGAAAATCGCGCTTCTACGCAAAATCCACATCTGCTGATGTGCCGATAAATTTCAGATTTAACGTAGATGCGCACACTTCAATTTTGGCGACGCGTTTTTACACACTCTGGGCCAAGAGCAGACGCTTTCCCTAAGTGCTTGTTGTTCGGGAGCGGTACGAAGACAGATAAACAATGGACGGCCTAACGACTCCCCTCGTCTCCGAAGAAATTGTCCCTTGCGACCAAGCCAAAATCATCAGGGGCGTCAGCAGCTTTGTCGCTGAACAAATTCTCGGTCCGCCGTTCCTGCTTAAGGTAAGCAATGGTCTTGAAGAAGCAGTCCTCACAGAGATGCAACTCATACCGCTCGCCGTCATGTCTGGTGCCATAACCCCAGTGAGCGTGGAGGCTGGCATATTGAAGTCCGCCATTCTCAGAACGTGTGGAACTGCTGCATGCATCACACAAGACGTCAATGACGGTCTCGATCTCGACTCTTCCCGTGATCTTCATTGCTGCCCTCTACCTATGTCTTGAATCAAGACGTCAGCATACAACTTGCGAGCCGGACCTATTGAACCGTTTGATGCAGCAACATTGACGCCACAGTGTTTGCTTGAGGCGGTTGCAGCCCCTGCTGACAGGCACCTTTCGACCCAACGATAGCAGTGGCGACAGGCAAAAATTAGCCAATTTCTGCCTTTCTCGAATGTCTGTTTTGGGAAGTGGTCCTTCGATATGGAGGTTCTCCCTGAAGAAAAGTCGCGGCTGATATGAACACGTCAAAAGTTACGAGTACTATCCGTCGCCCCAGTTAGCAGTGGTTCGACCTCAAGTAGCCGTATCGATAAATAGCGAACCTAAATCCTCCAGCCGTGGTTGCAGGGGATTAGACCTGAGCAGACGGGACTCTCGACTGGATAAATTCGCCATGCTGATAGAATCGCACTAGCAACCCATAACACCCCTCTGAGAATTGGCATGAATCCAGATTTAACTGAAGAAGAAATGCGCCGGGCGCTGTTCGGTGGTAGCGAGCAAGCCCCGCAATGCAGTGAGCCTCCAGTGCAAAAGCCTGTCTCGGATATCGTGATCACGCAGCCGGCGAAAGTGGCAGAGAAAAAGAAAGTCGCGAAAACATTTACACCCAGGCTGAGAGTCACGCTTCGAGTGGGCAATGAATTTGAAGGCGAGACGCACGAGATGGTCCATGAGGCCGATACGCTAAGTACCCTCCTAGCCGAGCAAGAAGCTACTAGGGCGGCCAAGAAAAAATTCCGATTTGTGAAAGTGGTTTCGATCAAGTCGATGTAAGAGAATTTTCACGAGGCTTGCGGGCTGGGCGTGGAACGCCTTTCATTTGGTGGCTGACCCGAACGATCTCTCTAGGATGGGGGATCCAGGCCTGACGTCACTGGCGGAAATCGCCCCAGTACGGCCTGTCGCCGTCGCAATTTATGCCCAATTGCCATCGCTGATATGTGATGGTCGCTTACAGTTACAGCGCTGTGCAAGCGAACGCGGAATGTGTACTTAGTATGCAACTCAAAACAATACCTAGAAATTCACAGCGGCGTTTCTTTACCCTTATACGCATCAAGACTCCCCCTGCTCATTTTGGGCGCCACCTTCTTCGCTTGAGACTTGAGTCGCCCGGCGCGCTTCAGTGGCCCCGAACAATCGTCCGAGTAAACCATCTGATTCAGGCGCTCATGCGCATATTTCAGGTCAGAAGTGCTTGCAACAGAACCGCTACACACCGCGTCAAATTTGATCAATCTAACTCTCCTCTGGCCTTATCTTGTGGAGCTTTCTTTGTCAGTGCGTGGATGATCCGTGGTTTGCCGTAGCTGAGTGAGCTCCGCAGAATATTGTTCCGACAATCTTTGGGCTTCGGCCAATTGCGCGCTTGCCTGCGCCAGGCCCTCCTCCAGTCGCTTAGATTCGGTGCGCGACACACTGAGCTGCTCTTGAAACGCTTCCTTCGCTCCGTCTGCCTTGGCAACCGCTGTCTTCATTGCAGTAATCTCACCGGCCAATCGAAGCACCGAGTCTTCCTGCGACGCGACCGCTTTGCTCTGCTGGCGAGCCTCACTCAGTAGGCGCTCGTTATCTCTGTTGAGTCGAGTCAGTTCATCCTGCTTAAGCATTAAAGTCTGCTGGAGCTGTCGTAGCTCAACCTGAACTTGTTGCACCTGCCCTTCGTGGCGCTGTTGTTCCTGCTCCCGCTGCTCCTTGACCGCGTTGCGGTAATGTTCCAGCGCATCGCGTGAATGCAGGTGCTTTTCTTCCAGAGAACGGATCTGCTCATCCTTCTCCTGCACGCGCAGTTCGAGATCACTGCAATTTTGGCTAAGGCGCGCATTGCGGGTGAGCTCGGCTTGCAGGCTTGTCTGACAAATCTGAAGCTCATCCGTTTGAGCCTCCAATGCCACCTTCTGACTATTGAACTGACGTTGCAATAAGGCGAGCTCGGCATTCAAACCGTCGAACTTTTGCTCCAGCTCGAGGCGACGCTCGTCGAAACCCGCCTGGGCGTGCGCGAGAGCCTGACCTCCCTCCTCCGTCATTCGCTCTAACAAGCCAGCCACAAGCTCGGTGAGCTCATCACTTAATCGTTCTCGGGATGCCCGCGGCCTGGGATCAAAATCTTCAATTTCCTTCAAATAACGGTGAATGGTCGTCTTCGAGCCGGTATTACCCAGTTCGATGCGTACGGCGTCGATGCTCGGATTCTCTCCCCGAGCGAGCAGTGCCTTCCTAGCCTCCAGGACAATTGCCTTGTTGATTCCGCCGCGCGCCATTTTTTGCTCCTACGATTTCGTACTGTTCTACATACCACGTATATACATAGCACTTTTCTATTTAAAAAAGAATAATATGAACAGAGATCTTTGATAAAATAATCGAGCGTTATCGCATCATAGAGCCGTTTTTCGCCTTTTCCAGCGTCGGAAAAGGTACGTTTGGCGTAGAGGGGTCGAGATGAACAAGGCGGATCGTTACCTGCAGGCCGGCACCCGGGAGAACACTCGGCGTAGCTACCGTGCGGCGGTGGAACACTTCGAAGTGACCTGGGGCGGCTTTCTCCCCACGACTGGCGATGGCATCGTGCGTTACCTCGCCGAGTACGCCGACCAGCACACCATCAGCACGCTGAAGCAGCGCCTGGCCGCCCTGGCTCAGTGGCACATCACCCAGGGATTCCCCGATCCCACCAAAACGCCGACCGTTAAGCAAATGATCAAGGGCATTCGGACATTGCATCCTGCCCAAGAGAAACAGGCCGCCCCCCTCCTTCTACATCATCTGGAACAAGCGGTGGGGTGGCTTGAGCGAAAGGCGGCTCTCGCGGCTGAGCGCGGCGAATTTGGAAGTGTGATCAGGCATAGGCGAGACATCGCTCTGGTGCTGATTGGGTTCTGGCGGGGGTTCCGGGGTGACGAACTGGCTCGTTTGCAAGTCGAGCACACCCAAGCGGAGTCAGGGATAGGCATCACTTTCTATCTGCCGTACACAAAGGGCGATCGACAACACATGGGGACGACATTCCACACCCCAGCCTTAAAAAAACTATGCCCAGTTCAAGCCTATATCAACTGGATTACCGCGGCCGGCATTGCGCGTGGGCCGGTGTTCAGGAAGTTGGATCGCTGGGGCAATCTCGCCGAGGCAGGCATCAATTCGAACAGCTTGATACCCCTACTTCGCCGCATCTTCGAGCAGACAGGAGTTTCGGCTGATCTTTATAGCAGTCACTCCATGCGGCGTGGGTTTGCCACCTGGGCGGCGGCGAATGGCTGGGACATTAAAGCGCTGATGACCTACGTCGGCTGGAAGGACATGAAGTCAGCCATGCGCTACATCGATCCGGCAGATTCCTTTGGGGACTTGGCGGCAGGTCGGCCGTTCACATCATCAGCTATTCCTCAAGCGCATGCGTTGACAGTGGCTGAAAAACCCTAAGGTCGGATGAGGTCACATGGGTAGGGGCACGGTTCTGGGTGCACCGATTTTCGTAGGCCATTGTGCCCTCGGCAGATACCGCAACAGCACTTGCGACCCAACTCTTTTATCGCGATGCTCAAGCCGACTTCGGCATGGTGCAAGCGACACTCTATCGCTGACCCCTTAGGTGGATTAATACATTTCATAGAGCCATATGCCCGTTCCCCAATCAAGGCTTCTCCTATATTGGTCAAAACAGGCATAACAAAACGATTGTTTGGGATGTGGCCAGAATACTGGCAAAACTACGAGAGCTGGTGGAGCCTGGTGTCATTGGTTTCTATCGCAGCGTCGAGGTTACCGAGGTTCTCGGGGTTCAAGGTTCTACGCTTAGGATATTCTGACGCACGCAGTTGCAGAACCGCTTTATGCGCCTTCGGAAATTGATTGGAAGTCGGTTCTTCTAAACGGGAAGGAACGACATAGGGTCCCTGGAACTGAATGTCATCCGATTGGTGCACAGCATGGTTGTCGCTCGAGCTGCATCGCGGGCGAGGATGGCGACTTAACCTGAGCGACTTACAAAGCAACCGAAAAGGCCAGCTTCGCGATACGTTCGATATGTGTCATGTTGAGTGAAAATCCGTGATGGTCCAGTCATATGACACTGCAACAACTCAATTACTTTCTCGCCGCGATCGAGCACGGCACTTTTTCCAAGGCAGCGGAAAGTCTTCACATCTCCCAGCCATCGCTCTCGGAGCAGATACTCAGGCTGGAAGAGCATCTGGGTACCCATGTATTTATTCGCACCAATCGGCGACTGATGCTGACCGAGGCCGGACGTCGCCTACAACCCTTTGCCCAAGGCATGGTGACCTCTGCCAGACAAGGTTACGAGGCCGTACAGGCCGTGCGTGAACTGTCGGGTGGCGTGGCCAGCTTTGGCACCTTCGGCACGGCGCATCACTACTTTCTCACCGACCTGATCGAGCAGTTCCGCACACAGCACCCGAACATGCGCATCAAAATCGTCGGCTATAACTCTTCTGAAATCGCCGAGCTGGTCAGCCAGGGCGAGATTGAAGCGGGCCTGGTCATGCTGCCGATCAAGCAGCAGAACCTGACGGTCAGCGAACCGGTGTGGTCGGCCCAGGTGGGCTACATCAGCGCGGACCCTGAGCGGCTCAAGGGCCCAAAATCCATCAGTGATCTGGCCGTAGCGCCACTGATCCTTACCGAGGCGCGCTGGAGGACCGGCGATCCCATTCGCCGACTATTGGCACAGTTGGCAGCCAAGGGCGGCGAGGTGCTGGACCCGATCATCGAGGTCGAGCACCAGATCACCGGGTTCGAACTGGCGGCGCGCGGGTTGGGCGATGTGATTGCCACCCGCCCGATCCTCCACCAGCTGGGCTTCAACGACCGCCTGGGCTGGGTGCCGATCAACCCGCCCATCTTCGAAGTGTTTGGCTTCATCCACCGCCACGACACACCCATCTCTCCGCCGACGCGCGTGCTGATCAACCTGATGCGCAGCCACCTGAGCCGGATCCAAAGCCTGTATGCGCACCTGGAGTCGCTCTAGCTATAGGGCATGCCTATAGGACACACATGGCTTAGCCCATTCATCCGTCCGTTGCCTGGACGGATACTCAAACCACGGACGCCAAAAACAGGCGCTTCCAACGTTCGAGGAATGGGGAGTCATAATGTCCAACCACTATTGCATCATTGGCGCCGGGGCCGCTGGCCTCGCTGCACTGAAGACCATGACCGACGCCGGTTTCCATGTGGACTGCTTTGAAAAGTCCGGGAACATCGGCGGTCACTGGAACACCGACTACGATGCCCTGCATCTGATCACCCCGAAAAGCAGCTCCTGCTTCGACGGGTTCCCCATGCCTGCGGACTACCCGGTTTATCCGAGCCGCGATCAGGTCAAGGCGTACATGAACGCCTACACCGACACCTTCGGCCTGCGTGAGAAAATCTCGTTCAACACCGAAGTGCGCAGCCTGGTTCCACTGGGCGAAAACGGCGAAGCCGGTTGGCAAGTGACCCTCACCGACGGCACCAGCAAGCACTACGCAGGTGTACTGGTTGCCAACGGTCACTTATGGGATTGCAAGGTCCCGGAAGTCGGTCAGCGCTTTACCGGTGTGTCGATCCATTCCGGTGAGTACCGCAACGTCCAACAGGTGAAAGGCAAAGTATTGGTCGTCGGCTTCGGCAACTCCGGCTGCGACCTCGCCGTGGATGCCGCCCAGGCGCGCCTGGACACCACCATCGTCATCCGCCGTGGCCAACTGTTCCAGCCCAAGACCATTTTCGGCGTACCCCGTGGCGAGCTGCCATTTCTCGGACAACTCCCGCCCGAGCAGCAGAACATGGTCATGAACATGCTGATCATGGCCACCGTTGGTTCCCACAAGAATTACCCCGGCATGCCCGCGCCGGACACCTATGACCTGGACGCGCAGCCACCGGTGGTCAACACCCTGCTGCTGTACTGGATCCAGCATGGCCGCATCAAGGTCGCGCCGGGCATCGAGCACATCGATGGCAAGACCGTCACCTTTACCGACGGCAGCCAGGTCGACTACGACACCATCGTCTGGGCCACCGGCTTCAATACGCGTCTGCCATTCATGGATGAAGGCCTGTTGCAATGGCGCGACGGCACTCCACTGCGCACCGCGGCGATGACCCTGCCGACCAACCTGGAAGGCCTGTTCTACATCGGGCTCGGCGCACCGCGAGGCCCGCAATGGCCGGTGTACTGCGACCAGACCAAGCTGGTCATGCGCTTCCTCAAACTGCGTGCTGCCGGCATGAAAGGCCTGGCCGCCAAGTTCGCCAAGCTGCAACCGGCCGAGTCGCGCATCGATATCGTCAAACGCGAATGGCTGAGCAACTACCAGGACACCCAAAGCCAATTGGATGTCATGGAACTCGCCCTGCTGCCTTGCCCTTCCCTCCCTGAACTCGCCTGATCGGATGACTACTATGAACAATGCACCTCACTCCAGCGTCATCGTTACCGGTACCTCTTCCGGCATGGGCCAAGCCGTTGCACAACGTTTTCAGGATGAAGGCTGGCATGTCGTCGCCGTCGACGTGACGCCCAGCAAGCAAGCTGCCAGCGCCGTGTTCTCGCCGGTCGTCGGCGACATTACCCGCGAAGAAGCGCTGACCAGCGCCATCGATGCGGCCCTGGACGGCAAAGCACCGCTGCGTGCCATCGTCAATGCGGCGGGCATCTTCCCCACCTCGTCGCTGGAAAGCTACAGCGAGTCGCTGTACCGGAAAATCTTCGACATAAACGTACTAGGCTCATTGAATATCGCCCGCATCGGCACTCGCCACCTGAAAGCGGCCGGCGGCGGAGCCATCGTGTTCTTCGCTTCGGTCGATGCCTTTACCGTGTCGAAGAACCAGCTGCTATACAGCGCTTCGAAAGCTGCCGTGGTGGCAATGACCCGCTCGCTGGCCATCGAACTGGCCGACCACAATATCGTCGTGAACGCCTTGGCTCCAGGTTGGGTCGACACAGAAGGGACCCGTGCCGGCGGTCGAATCGAAGCCGCCATCGAGTCCATCCCGTTGAAACGCGCGGCACGCGTGGAAGAAATCGCCGACTGGGTCTGGCAGCTGAGCGCCAAACCTTCCTACATCACGGGCGAATCGCTGTGCATCGCCGGTGGTGTGTTCATGCGCTGACCTGAGCGCAGGCCCCACGCGCCAGACGTGGGCCTGCCCCCCTATTGACTGCTGCCTCACTACAAATATTAAAGAGGGCAATATCATGGGCGAATTAAACGCTACCGCGGTTCCCGGTTTTTCCAGCAACCGCGCCCCTGCCGAGCAATCGCGCAAGCGCCTGTCCAAAGCGGTCATCGGCGTGACCCTCGGCAACATGGTCGAATGGTTCGACTTTGCGCTGTATTCCTCGCTGGCGGGCATCATTGGCAAAACCTTTTTCCATGATGACAACCCCACCACTCAATTGATGGCGATCTACGCCACCTTCGCCGCCGGCTTTCTGATCCGTCCGCTAGGGAGCCTGATCTTCGGGCCCATCGGCGACAAATACGGCCGACGCACCGCGCTGTCTCTGAGCATTTCGCTGATGGCCATCGCGACCTTCGCCATTGCCTTCATTCCTGGCTATGCCAGCATCGGCGTGTTTGCACCCATTCTGCTGATTCTGATGAGGTTGCTGCAGGGCCTTTCCACCGGTGGCGAATACGGCGGTTCCTGCACCTTCATCGCTGAGCACGCCCCGGATAAACGCCGCGGCTTTTTCACCAGCTGGCTCGAATTCGGCAACATCTCCGGCTTCCTTCTCGGGGGGGCCGTGGTGAGTCTGTTTACCCTCGCGCTGGGTGAACAAGCCATGAGCGAATGGGGCTGGCGTGTACCTTTCGCTATCGGCGGTCTTCTCGGTCTGATTGCACTGTACCTGCGCCTGGGCCTCGAAGAAACGCCGGTGTTCAAGGAAATCCAGAAGAACGAAGCCCTGCAGAAAGCCTCCCCTGGCGAGAAGACCAGCCTCTTCAGCCTGATGGTCAACGAGTGGCCACAGTTGCTCAAGTGCATGGGCCTGGTGACCGTGTTCAACGTCACTTACTACATCGTGCTGGGCTACATCCCCGGCTACCTGGAAAACGTGCTCGGCTACAGCAACAGCTTCAGCCTTTCCCTGGGTTTGGCAGCCACCTTGTTCATGCTTGTGCTGATCCCGGTGTCCGGCCATCTGGCTGATCGGATCGGGCGTAACCGCATGATCATCTGCGGCTGTGTGCTGCTGATCGTGATGGCGTTTCCTTGCTTCCTGCTGCTGCATACCGGGCAAGTCGGCTTTTTGTTCGCCGCCTTGTTAACCCTGACCCTGGCCCAGTTGTTCTTTGAAGGCGCGATGCCGGCGACCCTGACGTCACTGTTCAGTGCTCGCGTGCGCTACAGCGCCCTAGCCATCAGCTACAACATTGCCGTGTCGCTCTTTGGCGGCACCGCCCCGCTGATCAACACTTGGCTGATCTCCACCACCGGCAATCAGATGATCCCGGCCTGGTACCTAATCGCCGGTGCCGTGGTCGGCCTGATATCGATCCTGTTCGTCAAGGATTCCACCGGTAAACCCCTCCCTAAATGAGACACGACATGACCAGCAAAACTGCATCGCGGCAAAACATTTCTTCGGGCGGCCAGTACGAATCCGTGTTCGGTTACTCCCGTGCCGTACGCGTGGGCAACCACCTGCACATTTCCGGCACGTGCGCATCGCCCGAATACGAACACAGCAATGCCTATGAACAGGCGCAAGCGATTCTCGCCACCGTGAAAAAAGTCCTGGCCGAAGCCGAGATGAGCGTTGAAGACGTGGTGCGCACCGTGGTGTACCTGCGCGATATCAACGACGCCGCGATTGTGGCCAAGGCCCACAGCGAAGTGTTCGACGGCATTCGCCCGGCCAGCAGCCTAATCCAGGTGGACTCGATGCTGCGACCTTGGCAGAAGGTCGAGATCGAAACCTACGCCATCGTTGCTGACTAAACGTTCACGCACCACCACAGAGGCCGCGACCCCTGTCGCGGCCTTTTTTTGACCTGTAAAAGGCTGAGCCCATCATGATCAAAGCTGCCGAGTTAGTTGTGAAGTGCCTCGAAAACGAGGGGGTGGAATACGTGTTCGGTATTCCTGGTGAAGAAAACCTTGATCTGCTGGACTCCCTGTCGCGTTCGTCCATCAAGTTGATCCTGACTCGCCACGAGCAACCCGCAGGCTTCATGGCCGCCACCTATGGCCGCCTGACCGGCAAGACCGGGGTGTGCCTGTCGACCCTCGGCCCGGGCGCGACCAATCTGGTGACGGCCAGTGCTTATGCTTATCTGGGTGGCATGCCGATGATGATGATCACCGGCCAAAAGCCCATCAAGAAATCCAAACAGGGTCGTTTCCAGATTCTCGACGTGTGCGCAATGATGGCGCCGCTGACCAAATACACCCACCAGCTGGCGTCTGCAGATAACATCCCCTCGCGCATCCGCGAAGCGATTCGTCTGGCCGAGGAAGAGAAGCCGGGCTCGGTGCACTTGGAACTCCCCGAAGACATTGCCGCCGAGTTCACCGAAAGCACACCCATTTCACCAAGCCTGAGCCGCCGCCCGGTGGCCGAACACAAGGCGATCAGCGCCGCCGTGGCCAAGCTCGAAACGGCACGCAGCCCGGTGCTGGTGATCGGTGCAGGTGCCAACCGCAAGATGACCGCACGGGTCTTGCGTCAACTGATCGAGAAAACCGGCATCCCGTTCATCACCACCCAGATGGGCAAGGGCGTGGTGGACGAGCGTCATCCGCGCTTCCTCGGTAATGCAGCGCTGTCGGCCGGCGACTTCGTCCATCGTGCCCTGGAGTCCGCCGACCTGATCGTCAACATCGGCCACGACGTCATCGAGAAGCCGCCCTTCTTCATGGTCCGCGGTGGTACCGAGGTGGTGCACATCAGCTTCCGTTCCGCCGAGGTTGACCCGGTGTACTTCCCGCAGATCGAAGTGGTGGGCGACATTGCCAATGCCATCTGGCAGATCAAGGAAAGCATCGAAGTGCAACCCACCTGGGACTTCGAACGCCTGCTGACCATCCGCGAAGCCAATGAGGCCCATGTCGCCGAAGGCAGCGACGATGCGCGCTTCCCGGTATACCCACAGCGCCTGGTGGCGGACTTGCGTTCGGTGCTGCCATCGGACGGCATCGTGGCGTTGGACAACGGCATCTACAAAATCTGGTTCGCCCGCAACTACAAGGCCTACATGCCCAACACCGTGCTGCTGGACAACGCCCTGGCGACCATGGGCGCCGGCTTGCCCTCGGCCATGGCCGCCCGCCTGGTGTACCCCGACACGCCGATCGTGGCGGTCTGCGGCGACGGCGGGTTCATGATGAACAGCCAGGAAATCGAAACCGCCGTGCGCCTGAACATGAACCTGGTGGTGATCATTCTGCGCGACGACGGCTACGGCATGATCCGCTGGAAACAGCAGCAGATGGGCTTCAATGACTTCGGCCTGGATTACGGCAACCCGGACTTCGTGCGCTACGCCCAGAGCTATGGCGCCCACGGCCACCGGGTGGAAAGCGCGGCAAGTTTCGCCCCGCTAGTCGCCGAGTGCCTGAAGATTCCCGGAGTGCACGTGATCGATTGCCCGGTGGACTATTCGGATAACGAACGCATTTTGCTCCACGACATCAAGACACTCAGCACCAGTATCTAACGATCAGCCTGGCATGCTGCGCGTGCCAGGCGCGATCCGACCGCAACCCTCTGTGACCACCTGGAGATCCACAATGACAACTTCCACCACGCCCTTGAATGTCAACGACAACGACTGGCTCGGCCTTGTCGGAAAAGTGTGCGTCGTCAACGGCGCTGCCAGCGGGATTGGTGCCGCTATCGCCACCGCCCTGGCGGAACTGGGCGCCGACGTCGCCCTGCTCGACCGCAATGCCCAGGGCTGCGAAACCCTGCAGCAATCGCTGTCACACCTTCCCGGACGCCGGCTCAGCGTGGGCTGCGACATTGCCGACGAATCCCAGGTCAAGGCAGCGGCCAAATCCGTTGCCCGCGAGTTCGGTGTCTGTGATGCATTGGTGAATGCCGCCGGTATTCTGCGCTCGGCCAACCTGGCGGATATTGAACTGGCCGACTGGAATGCGCTGTTGTCGGTCAACCTCAACGGCTACTTGCTGTGCGCCCGCGAATTCGGCCGGCAGATGCGCGATGCAGGCAGGGGCAGCATCGTGCACATCAGCTCGATCGCCGCACACAATCCCCAACCCTATAGTGGCGCCTATACGCCGAGCAAGGCTGCAGTGTCG
This sequence comes from Pseudomonas sp. GL_091, assembly GCF_057837725.1. Taxonomy (NCBI): domain Bacteria; kingdom Pseudomonadati; phylum Pseudomonadota; class Gammaproteobacteria; order Pseudomonadales; family Pseudomonadaceae; genus Pseudomonas; species Pseudomonas sp. GL_091. The sequence goes on from NZ_CM174451.1 coordinate 3,730,828, forward strand.
GCACTCTCTCAACAACTGGCCGTGGAATGGGGCCCGCATGGGGTGCGCAGTAACTGCGTGGCACCGGGGATGATCCGCACCGCCCTGACCGCGGCCTACTACGATCACCCGGGTATCACTGAAGCTCGCGAAGGCTTCACCGCCACCCGCCGCATCGGCACCCCCGAGGACATTGCCAACGCGGTGCTGTTCCTGCTCAGTGAACGCTCTTCCTACATCACTGGCAGCGAAGTCGAAGTGAACGGCGGCCTGTCGTGCATGCTGATGGGCAAAATCCCGCGGCCCGGTTTCACCGCCAACGGTCAATAACCCTTAGAAGAGATCGCAGCCTCTAATCGCTATCCGACAACAACCCCAACGCCTTCCGCGCCTGGGCAATGGACGCCGGCGCAACGCCGGCGAACAGGTTCGCAGTGCTTTTCACCAACCCCGTGCACTGGGCAATGCCCACCATCGCCTCAAGGTACTTGAGCGCTACCGTCGACGAATCCACCACTGGCACATCCGTGCCCTGCACCTGCCGATAACCGGCACGGCGCAGCAGCGGGCCGTAGTAGGCACACCCCACCAGAATCACATCCGCGCCTTCGGCAATGCATTGCCGCGCCACGGCTTCCAGCCTCGGAATAAAACGCTCGGCCGGTGAGTGCGTGGCTTCCAGCAACAACTGAATATCCGAAAACGGCTGGATCGAGCGCACCGGTTGGCGAATGCAACGCTCAGTCAGGCCATAGCCAATGATGTCTCGTTCGATAGCCACTGCGGTTTTCTCCGACACCGTGATCACCGCAAAGCGCTGCCCCATGGCGAGCGCCGCCAGCATCGACTGCTCGCCCACCGAGGCCACGGGAATGTCGAGCATTTCCCGGGTTTCCCATAGCGGATCATTCCAGCAACCGAGGAAGACGCCGTCGTAACCGTCGGCCTGGGCCTTGATCGCGGCCTCCACCATCAATACCGAGTTCAGATGTTCGGCGTAGAGCGAACGGGTGAAGCCACCGCTGTTGTCAAGGAAGCGGAAATCGAGCTGCGTGCCTTGCGCCAGAGCGCCGCCGACCGTGTCATGGATGGTATTCCACAACGGTTCGAGGGCCAAATTACGGCCCGTGGGGTGAATCCAGCAAAGCTTCATGGATGGACATTCCGGGGGGAGAAAAAACCGGCGAAACGGGTCGCCGGTTGGGAGAGTGACGATGCTCAGGGCATCGGTTTGCCGGTGCGGTCTTCGACCATCAGCACCGCGATCAGCCCCACGACGGCGGCGGCGATCAGGTAGTACGCCGGGATCATCGTGTTGCCGGTCTCACCGATCAGCCAGGTATTGATCAGCGGAGCGGTACCGCCGAACAGCGACACAGACAGGTTGTAGCTCAGTGCCAGAGCACTGAAACGCACAGGTGCCTTGAACAGCGACACCAGCGTCGCACCCATCGCCCCTTCGAACAGCAATTGGGCGACCAGCAGGCCCAGCACCGCGATGTAGACCAGCACCACGTTGTGGGTCTGCAACATGGTGAAGGCCGGGATCGAGAAGACGATCAGCAGGATGCAACCCAGTGCGATCAGCCGGTTGCGTCCCACTTTATCGGCGAGCAGTCCGGAGAATGGCACCAGCAACAACATGCTCAGGGTACCCACCATCCCCAGCACACTGCCAAAACTGCTGGAGTAGCCCAACTCGTTGGTCAGATAGCCCGGGATGTAGCCCAGCACGACGTAGTAGCAGACGTTATAAATGGCAACCAGGCCCATGCACTTGACCAGCTGTGGCCACTCTTCAACGAGCATGGACGTGATGCTGCGCTTGTTTGCCACCTGCTTGAGTTCGTTCTCCTGCATCTCCTTGAAAATCGGGGTTTCTTCCAGGTTCAAGCGCAGGTACAGGGCGATCATGCCCAGCAGGCCACCGATGACGAAGGGAATCCGCCAGCCCCAGGCCCGCATGGTTTCTTCACCCAACGCGAGCATCAACGCACTGACCACGGCGCCACCGAGCAGGAAGCCGGAAAGTATCCCGACCTCCAGCCAACTGGTGAGAAAACTGCGGCTCTTGTCCGGGGCGTGTTCGGCAATGAAGATCACCGAGCCACCATACTCACCGCCAGTGGACAGTCCCTGGAGCATGCGCATGGCCACCAGCAGCACCGGCGCCATGATGCCAATGCTTTCGTATGAGGGGATCAGCGCGATGCAAAAGGTTGCCACCGCCATCAAGGCGATGCTTAGCGTCAGCGCCGCACGACGTCCGTAACGGTCGCCGATGGGGCCGAACACCAGGCTGCCCAGTGGCCGCATCAGAAAGCCTGCGGCGAAGGTGGCGTAGATGGCGATCAGTTGGGTCGTGCGACTTTCACTGTGGAAGAAGATGTCACCGATCATCACTGCCATCGACGAGTATAGGGCGAAGTCGAACCATTCCACCATGTTGCCAAGGGTGACGCCCAGCACCGCCTTGTTCAGCGGATTGCTCTTTGCCTTGGCTACCGGTGTCGACTGCGGGTCGCTGCCCGCGTGCCCTTCGATAATGCCGGGTGCTGCTGTAGAAATACCGTTCATGGTGCACGCCTCTGAAATTATTGTAATACGTGGCAGAGTGGTGGACGGGCGCCATCAACCCACTGCAACTCTGCGGCCGGAACAGCAGGATCGAGTCTTGGCTGCGATCTTCTGCTGAGTGTTCGGCCCGTTGAAACTAGTGTGATCGGAGCCCGTGGCGCATTGTTGCGCTCTTTCAACGGAGGGATGAACAGGGTGTTCCCAGTGCCTTGTATAGGGAATGCCTATACCTGACAAAGCAGCCAATCCGCATGAAGGATGTAGTGTTAAAGGGCGAAGGAAATAGCAGGGATTAGATCCCTGGGAGAAGAGTGATCGGTCCTGCTGGCGTGCTGACTGACTCCGGGACTGAAGAGGTAAAGCGAACCGACCCTGTCATTGCCCCTTCGTGAGGGAGCTCAAGGCTCTACGCGATGAGGCCTGGGTCATTTCACCGACATCCCCGCGGTCATGTTCTGCTGCAGATAGGCCAGGAAGCGGCGCTGGAACAGCGACCCACGAATCGCCGCCAAAGCGATCCCGGTAGCCGCTGCCTGGCACGGGCGTTTGCTGGTGCTCGACCGCGAATGCGCTGCCGAATCCACCGGCCACGGCTGGCCCCTGCCACAACTCAAACACGGCGGCCCGGGTCGTGCCGGCGGTGGAGAGGAACTCGGCGGTCTGCGAGCGGTGAAGCACTACCTGCAACGCGCAGCGGTGCAAGGCTCGCCAAGCATGTTGGCGGCGGTTACCGGCGAACACGTGCGTGGCGCCAAAATGATCGAAACCGAAGTGCATCCGTTCCGTCGGTTCTTCCAGAACCTGCAGATTGGCGAATCGCTGCTGACCCATCGTCGCACCGTGACCGAGGCCGATCTGGTGAACTTCGGTTGCCTGTCCGGCGATCACTTCTACATACACTTCGACGACATCGCTGCCAAGGAATCACAATTTGGCAAGCGCATCGCCCACGGTTACTTCGTGCTGTCAGCCGCCGCCGGCCTGTTCGTTTCCCCCGCACCCGGTCCGGTACTGGCCAACTACGGCCTCGACACCCTGCGCTTTATCAACCCGGTCGGCATCGGCGACACCATCCAGGCCCGCCTGACCTGCAAGCGCAAAATCGACCAGGGCAAGAAGAGCCCCCAAGGCATTCCTCAAGGTGTGGTGGCCTGGGACGTGGAAGTGACCAATCAACTGGGAGAACTGGTAGCCAGTTATGACATTTTGACCTTGGTCGTGAAGCGCGAGGAGTAATCTGGCTTAAAAGCCTCGAGCGACCAAGCCCGCTTTCGCAACGCCCGCACAGGCGGGGACTGTCAGAAAGCGGGCGTGTCAAAAGGCTTCAGTTCGCGCAAGCCACCGGCATGCGCCACAACCCGTGCTGTGACCTGAAATTCGCGATGAACAAAGATGACAGATTGCATGTACACATTGCCTGGACGGGCGGTGTGCTTCTTCAAAGGCTCTCAGGGTCGCCGAAGAACCCTGCGCGTGCCTGCGTCACTCCAGTAACGGTTCATCAAACTGGCAAGAAAGCCTCCGATAACGCCCAGTGACAAGGCGATGGCCAGGTCTACCAACGTAGAGAGCGAGGGCGGCAGTCGTGACGCGAAGTAGCAAACAGTACCCAGAAAGTAGCCCAGTACGTTATTGAAAACTGGCAGCCATTTCAGAGACAAAACCACCAGCGTCACTACTAACGCTACGGGGATGACGGTCAACGTGCCCAAGATGGAGGCCATGGCCTCACTCGCCAACCCGGCCGTAATACCGAGTATCAGCCCTCCCAGAACGCAGCCCCAATTAACTATCCCCTCGCACGCGGAATGTCCACGGGTAAAAAAAGTAATCCAGCCGATAAACATCGCCCACACAGGCACATCAATCAGCAGTGCACACATCGTGGCGATGAGACAGGCCAAGACCGACTCACCCACGATCGCCTTTATGGGATTCATCGTTACAGGAAGGCGCATCACGATCGTTCCTCGTCGCCAGTTAAAGTGACAATGTTCATTGGACTAAAGAGCACAACAGCCACGTGCATGGATGCGCCAAACACATGGCCGTCGGTCTCGCTAACCGCCATCAAACAGATGAAAGCACCCTGGCCCCATCAAAAGATTTGTATCGGATAATCCACAAATACGCGTAACTCGTTGCCACTGCTGTTGTAGTCAGAAGACTTGTTCGATACGCGCAAGATCGAGCTACGTAGCTTTACACTCAGGTTTTTTGCCGGCCCGCTTTGCACCACGTACTTGAACTGATTGAAAATTTCGCGCTCGCTACCGTCCGAACTATTGGCTGTCGAAATATTATCGCCCCTCACATAAGCCACATTGTAAGTAAGGCCCGCGACACCGAACGGGGCAAAATCAAGCCCATAGGCTAACTGCCAGCTGCGCTCGTCCTCGCCGTTGAAATCCGACCAATAGGAGTTAGCCAACGCGACGGTATTGCCACCATCCCCTACCCCACCACCACTCTGATAGCCGCCATAGGGATAACCCAGGTTGCTGTCGCCGGTACTACGTTGGTGTGCGACCGTGAACGAATGCGGGCCTGTAGCAAAGGTGGCGGACAAACTCCAGATCTTGTTGTCGTCACCGTCGACGCCGCTTTGGCGGCCGTAGGAATCCTCCAGTTTCGTGCGGTAGCCGTTGAAGTCGAAGGCCAAGGACTGATTGGGGTTCAGCGCAAAACCGTAATTCAGGTTCACGTATTGTTTCTTCAGCACGTCTTCCACGTCGGAAGCGTAAAGCGCAGCCTTGAATCGTTCAGTGAATTGGTAGCTGCCGCCCAACACATCGATCGCCTTCAAGCCACCGCTGTCACGACCTTGCGCGCTCTTGCGCGATTCGGCAGTGAACCGCCCGGCATTCAGCTCAAGCCCCTGGATCTCCCTGGAGGTGATCAAGGTGCCTGTATAGCTTTCTGGAAGCAGCCTTGAGTTGTTGTAGTTCAGAACAGGGAGACTCGGCATCTGGTCCCCAACGACCAGTACCGTGCTGGAGACGCGGAATTTGATCGCCGCCCCGCCCTTTGACAGGGTGTCCGCCGCCTCCCCACTGTCGCCTTTTTTGAAGAAGTCGATGCCGCCCGCGCCGCTGCGACCTTTGCCGCCATCCAGTCGAAGTGCATACAGGCCGAAGGCGTCCACGCCCACACCGACTGTGCCTTGAGTGAAGCCGGACGAAAATGTACCGATGGCCGCCTGGCCCCATTCAGCCTTATCCGGATTGCCATTTTTGTAGTCACGGTTGATATAGGCATTGCGCAGTAACACGTTGAGATGGCTGTCCTCAACAAAGCCTTTAGCCCCCTCTTGATCACCCGCCACCGCGTGCGCCGCAATGACGAACCCTGCCGCAACCAAACAAGCCTGCTTCTTCAACATTTTATTTTCCTTATTATTAAGTTGACATTTTTCAACCCATGCGCGCGCAAACAACCACTCCACCGCACTTCTCTACCTGTTGTAGAGGTGCTGTAGAAACACGAATAGCGGGAACAGCGCTGCGCAGCCTTCATCGAAACAATGAAAGCAATCAATATTGTTTAAACACCACTGGAACAATCAGGAAGTAACACAACTACCACAACGACTCACTGAAAAAACCGAAGGCTGGCTTATCCTGTATCGGGATAAGCCAGCCCACTACACGCCGCTGCGATTTAAGCTCCAGTGCCCTGAGAATCGTTTTCCTGCAATGCACGAATGTGCATATATACCGTATTCTTCGAAACGCCTAACACTTCTGCCACCGCGATCACGGCCCCTTTCAACTTGAAAACACCTTGTTCCTCAAGAATGGCTATAAGCGTTTTATTGTAAGCAGTGGGCGACGCCAGCGTCATTTCAGCGATTCTCTTCTTCGCCGCCTCCAGCGCCGTCATGATCGTATCTTGTACATCCACTGCAAAATTTTCAGAAACGCCATTGCTGATCGCTGTGCCCACCTGCACGAAATTAGCGAGTATGTCCTGCAGAGGTGTATTCAAGTGAAAGTTGATGCACAATAATCCAATGGGGAGATTATGGGTGCCCCGGATAATGATGGTCGTGGACTTCAAAGGTTCTCCCTTTCGGGTTTTCCCAAAATAGCTGATCCCTTCAGCCCCCTCTTCATCATTGATTTTCGCCAGCATGCCCAGCGCTAGGTCGGTAATCGGAGCACCGGCCATTCGGCCTGTATGATGACCGTTAATAATCTTGATCACGGATGAATCGAGATTTTCCAAACTATGCAGCACAAACTCATAGCCACCACCCAGGTATTCAGCAAGCCCATCCAGAACTTTCGCGTGAGACTGTAAAATAACCAGGTCAGCGGCTGTCAACTTAACTTGACCCGTACCTGCTTTTGTTTTTTTATTCGTCGACATAACCTAGTTACAGACTCCGCGCAGTAAAATTAATAGGCTTGAAATGCCGACAGTATACGATTCAAGCCCTCAGTCAAGGTAGCTTGCGGACAGGCCAGGTTAATCCGAACGTGGCCCTCGCCTCCCTGGCCCAGCAGGTGGCCAGAGGTCACGACAATATTGGCACGCTCCTCAAAGAAATCCTGCAACTGGCTACGCGTCAACTTCCATCCGGAACAATCAATCCAGGCAAAATAGGTTGACTCCGGCCGGCAAACGTACAGGTCGGGAAAGTGTTTGCCGAAGAACTCGTACAGACACTCGAAATTGGCGCTCACATGCTCCATGAGCTCCGAGCGCCAGAGATCGCATTCCCTGAACGCGGTTTCGGTGGCGACTTGACCAAATATCGATCCCCCGTAATACATATTGCTGCGCCGTTGCTCCTCGGCGACGCGCTGCCTGATAGCCTCGCTCTCGGTCACGATAAGCGAATGCTTGAGCCCCGTAAGATTGAACGTCTTGCTGGCAGACAGGAGCGTGACCGTATTCAAGGACGCACTGGCAGAGACCGCTGCCATCGGCGTAAAACGCACCCCACCATAAAGCAGGCCGTTGTAGATCTCATCCGAGATGACACGGATACCGTGGCGACTGCAGATGTCGTGCAATCGGCTGAGTTCTTCAATGCTCCAAACCCGCCCGACGGGATTATGGGGGTTACACAACAACAGGATCCTGGTCTTTTCCGTGATCACCCGCTCAAGCTGTTCAAAATCGAAGCGATAGGTCTCACCATCAAAGAACAACGGGTTGGCAACTGCCACGCGCTTGTTCGCACTGATCAGCTCGGCAAAAATGTGATGCACCGGTGGCTGGAATATCACTTCATCACCGGGCTCGCTCAACGCGTCCATCACCGGTTGCATAGAGGCATACACCCCCGTCGAACACTGGATCCACTCGGGTTTGATAGGCCACTTGAAGTTACGATCCAAGTAGCCCACCACCGCCTCATAGTAAGCGTGTTGCTTATACGGGTAGCCAAAGTGGCCTTTTTGAGCGGTCTCGACTAACGCTGACACCACTTCCGGCGGGCTGGCAAAATCCATGTCCGCAGTGCCAAATGCCAACAATGTGTCACGCCCCTTTCGCTCGAACTCAAATTCCCATTTCGAGCGACTCAGGCCAGTAGGATTAATCGGTGTCGCAAAATCGTAGTGCTTGTTCATTTTTCACGTCTCTTTTTAAACAGCTGCTGCGCGCAATACCAAGGGACGGATTTTTTGCTCGCGACGAAACACACCAATTCCCAGATAGCCGCAGATAACTGAAATCACAGGGGTCATGTAGGCGATGAACGTGTAGGGGCCATAATCAAGCATGCTGACACCCAGCACCGAAGCATAGAACACCGCGGAAACGTCCCAGGGGATCACTGCTCCCACCATGGTTCCGCTGTCTTCCATGGTTCTGGACAGTACGCTGGAGTGTACATCCCGATCCTCGAACGCTTGACGGAATGCCACGCCCGGCAACGTGAGTGTGCAGTACTGACCCGCACCGCCCAACATCAAGGCAAGGCACGCAACGGTCGTCGACAAAATCAGCCCGCCGATGCTGGTGGCATGTCGCAGCAGGCCGTTCATCAAGACTGACAGGATGCCCTGACGATCCAGAATCCCGCTGATAATGCCCGCACACAGGCACAGGTAAACGGTGAATGCCATGCTGAGCGCACCGCCCCTGGTTAGCAGCTTATCCACCGCTTCAAGACCGGTCTTGCTGACAAAGCCATTCATGCCACTGGAAAGCACATGGGAAAAACCGGAGCCCTGGAACACCAGCGCACAGACGATCCCCAGCACGATGCCACCGACGAATACCGGAATCGCAGGCTTACGTAGTGCACTGAACACCAGTACAAACAGGGGCGGTGCGAGCAACAGCGGATTAATGGTGAAATGTTCTTTCAAACCATCGGTCAACATCAAGACGGTATGGATATCGGATGAAGTAGCGGCGTGCACATGGCCCAAGTAGGTAAACAACACCAAGCTAATCACGGTGGCAGGTATCGTGGTATTCATCATCGATAAAATATGATCAATGAGATTGGTACCGGTACTCGCAGCCGTCAGAATTGTCGTTGACGAAATGGGTGAAAGTTTCTCCCCGACCAAGGCACCGGAAATAATCGCACCGGCAGTAATACCCAGAGGAATTCCCAAACCTTCGGATACGCCCATCAATGCCAGCCCGACAGTGCCTGCTGTCCCCCAGGACGTACCGGTGGTCAGGCACGTCAGAAGACAAACCAGAAAAGTCAGCGGAAGAAAGTAGGCAGGGTTAATCAGTTTTATACCGTAGTACAACAGGGTAGGAACACTGCCGGCCTCAATCCACACCGCTATCATGATCCCGACAAGAATCATCATGAAGGTCGCCGGAAAAACCCGGTTTACCCCTTGCAAGGCGGACGTCTGAATATCGGCCCACTTATAGCCCAAGTACACACTGAACAAACTGCTGATACACACAGCCGCCATTAATGCCATGACGATGGGGACATCATTCATCACCAGCGAGATGACACACCCCAGCGGCAAGAAAAACCCTGCCGCCGCTTTAGTTAATGTCATCGACTGCTGTGTAACGGGCGCATCAGAACTATTACGCATACGTTCACCTGTTTTTATATTGTATTTATAATTTAAGCGGCTACTAATTGCGGCTGCTCTCAATCAAGAACGGCAATTGCCTCGATCTCAACGAGCACACCTTTTGGCAACGCCTTTGCAGCGATACAGGATCGGGCGGGCTTTGAAACAAAGTACTGTTCGTAAAGCGCATTGAAAACTGCGAAGTCGGACATATCGCTGAGGAAGCACGTGGTCTTGATCACGCTGGCGTAGCTGATGCCTGCTTCCGTGAGGATGGCCTCCATGTTCTTCATCACCTGGAGCGCCTGATCTTGAATCTCATTGCCCACGACCTCATTGGTCACAGGGTCCAGGGGAATCTGCCCGGAAATGAAAAGCAGGTTACCGTGAGCCTTCGCTTGTGAATAAGGACCAATTGCTGCTGGGGCCAAAGGGGTATTGATGGTTTGCAAAATCCGGACTCCTGAAAACACTCATGCCAAGGGGGAAGATGGCTTGAGCGAATCTTAGACTGAAATTTTGTTTACCGGCAATACTTTCTTTCACAAACCTGGAAGATTACCGTCACGCCATTCCGGACGAAGCAAGACTGTGTTGCTTCGGGACCGTTGAGCCTGTGTGAAACGGCCCCACCTGAAACCCGCCAATCTCTGGCGGGTTTTTTTGAACCTTTACCACCTGGTGTAGCCCCTAAGCTATGGAGCATTGCCACGCATTCTGAGAAATGGGAACGCTCGATCACAGGAGGAATGACCATGATTGACGAATCGAAAATCCGGCAAAGAGCTTATGAATTGTGGGAAAGGGATGCTCGTCCGGATGGCGCTGAAGAACATTATTGGCTGCTCGCTCGAGAACAGCTCGAGAACGAAGGACAGCCGTCTGCTTCCGACCCTGTTGAACCCGCCTCTGGCGAATGGGAAAGCGGCTCAGACGAACCCACGCAGCAGGCTGAAGGTGGCGAAAAAGCTGACGAGGATGACTGGCCGGCAAAAGGTGAAGCCGCCCGCTACTCAGGCGCGTAGTTTGTGCGCTGATGATCACCTGGCTCTTCATTCAGGCGAGGGAATGAAGAGCTTTTGATTTATCCCGGTACCGTCAGACAATCTGACGAATCAGCCAGCACAAAAATGAATGAGAGTTCGGCCCCGCGCCGGGCTTTTCCGTTCTACCAACGAACGATCGGGCTTTTTCGTATTGCTCGTCAATGACGGTGTATCGGGTTCAAGGCAACAACACGAACGGCCTGCGCGGCGATCAAAATGCGCCCCACAGCGGGCGCAAAAGGATGATCCAGGCAAGCCGTCCCTGACGGGGGATACCGGTCAGTTACTTGGAGACCGGCATCGCGAACTCGGCGCCCTGTTCGATGCTCTCCGACCAGCGCTGCATGATCGATTTCTGCTGGTGTAAAAGCGCACGCCCTCGGTACCGTAGGCATGCATGTCGCCGAACAAGCTCTTCTTGCAGCCACCGAAGCCGTGCCAGGCTATAGGCACCGGAATCGGTACGTTGATGCCGACCATGCCCACTTCGATACGCCAGGCGAACTCACGCGCGATGTTGCCATCGCGAGTGAAGCAGCTGACGCCATTGCCGAACTCGTGATCGTTCACCAGCTTCACGGCCTCGCCGAAGTCGCTCACCCGCACGCAGGCCAGGACCGGGCCGAAAATCTCTACGCGTATAAATGCTCATGTCTGCGGTCACGTGGTCGAACAATGTTGCCCCCAACCAGAAGCCATTCTCCAGGCCAGGCTCGGTCGGCGTGTAGTCACGACCATCGAGCAGCAGTTGCGCGCCCGCCTCTACGCCTTGCGCGATGTAACCGCTGATACGCTCAAGCGCTGCCCGAGACACAATGGGCCCCATCTCGGCCTTCAGGTCGCGCCCGTCAGTGATCCCCAGTTCCCGTGCGCGCTGGCTCAATGCGGCGATGACCTTGTCACCCACATCACCCACCAGCACCGCCACCGAAATCGCCATGCAGCGCTCGCCCGCACTGCCGTAGGTGGCGCCCATCAAGGCATCGACGTTACGCTCGATATCAGCATCGGGCATCACCACCATGTGGTTCTTCGCACCGCCCAGGCCTTGCACGCGCTTGCCGTGGCGAGCGCCGGTCTCGTAGATGTATTGGGCAATCGGCGTGGTGCCGACGAAGCTGACCGTCTTGACGTCCGGGTGCTCGATCAGGGCATCGACTGATTCCTAGTCGCCTTGCACAACGTTGAACACACCCTTTGGCAGCCCGGCTTCATGCAGCAGCTCGGCCATGAACAGCGACGCGCTAGGATCGGTCGGGCTTGGCTTGAGAATAAAGGTGTTCCCGGCCGCAATGGCGATGGGGTACATCCACATGGGCACCATCACCGGGAAGTTGAACGGCGTGTTGCCCGCCACCACACCCAGGGGCTGACGCATCGTCCAGTTGTCCATGCCACGGGAGACATGGTCGGAATGTTCGCCCTTGAGCAGGTTCGGAATGCCGCAGGCGAACTCGAGAATGTCGATGCCTCGGTCGACTTCGCCCTGGGCGTCGGTAAAGACCTTGCCGTGTTCGGCGACGATGATGCGGCCTGGTGCGCTTGACCGCACCCGTTGCATTTGCCAGGCAACAAATGGTGCCCCATCTTTCCGAGTTCCTCCAGCAATATCCCCAGGTGCGCATCCAGTTGGATGTTTCCGATGCCTTGAGTTCGCTGGCTGCCGAAGTCTACGACCTGGCGGTGAGGCACGGCTTCCAGGTGCCCGAAACCCATGTGGCCTGGAAGCTCTGCGACACTTCTTCGGTACTGGTGGCCACGGAGCAATATCTGCAACGCCAGGGCGAACCGCGCGACCCCGGGGATCTGACTTCCCATAACTGTCTTTACTACCCCCGCGGAACCGATCAGCCCGCCTGGACCTTCGAACGGCCCAAACGCGGCACCAGAAAGGTCGAGCGGCTCACCGTGCCGATCTCCGGCAGCTTTGCCACCAACAACAGCGAAGCCTTGCGTGACTCGGCCATCAACCATCTGGGCATCGCCCTGCTCCCCGACTTCAGCGCCCATGCCGCACTCGCCAACGGTACGTTGATACAGGTGCTCAAGGACTGGACGCTCAAGGGGGCCTTTGCCGATGAGATCTACCTCATCCGGCCCTACTCGCCCCATGTGCCCAAATCGGTGAGTGCATTGGTCAGCTTTCTGAAGGAAAAAATCTCCGGCGGATTTCGGTTCGGCTGATGACGTGGCGCCAAATGAGCTTGCTCACGCCATTTGCAGGAGATTTAACTTCGCGATCTCAGCATGAGCAGTCCCTCCAATGTTCCTGGAGGGTTTGCCTGCCCGTACCTTGACCCGAGTGGGAGGACTATGGAGATTATCCCCTCAACGCTAATTAAAACACGTCAATCGGATAATCTACAAAAACGCGCAGCTCATTACCGCTGATGTTGTAGTCGGCAGATTTCTGCGACACACGCAAAATCGAACTACGTAATCTTACACTCAAGTCTTTAGCCGGCCCACTCTGCACCACATACTTGAACTGATTGAAAATTTCACGTTCGGTTCCGCCAGAACTATTCGCCGTCGTAATGTTTGTCCCCCTTACGTACGCCAAGTTGTAGCCGAGACCCGGAATGCCGAATGGAGCGAAATCCACACCGTAGCCCAGCTGCCAGCTTTGCTCGTCTTTCGCGTTGAAGCTGGAGAAATAACAGTTGGCAAGATAGATGGTATTACCGCCATCTCCAACACCCCCGACACTCTGGTATCCTGCGTACCGATATCCCAAATTGCTATCGCCAGAGCTCCGCTGATGAGCCACAGTGAACAAGTGCGGGCCGTTTTTGTATATAGCGGCGAGGCTCCAGATATCATTATCCTCTCCACCTGCCTTGTTTTGTTGAGCGTATGAACTATCCAGTTTTGTGCGATAGCCATTGAAATTCAAGGTGAAGGTCTGATCGCTGGCCAGCGGAAAAATATAATTTAAATTCACATATTGTTTTTTCAGCACGTCTTCGATATCGGAAGCGTACAGCGCGCCCTTGAACTGCTCGCTAAACTGATAGATACCACCCAAGACATCGATCGACTTCAGCCTGCCGCTATCACGCCCCTCAGCACTTTTACGCGATTCGGCAGTGAAGCGAGCGGCGTTCAGCTCCAGCCCCTTGATTTCCCTCGAAGTAATGAGAGTACCCGTATAGCTTTCCGGTAGAACCCTCGAATTAGAATAACTTAATACAGGAAAAATGGGCATCTGATCGCCGTAAGTCAAGACCGTACTCGACACACGAAATTTGACTGCACCACCGGCCTTGGACAGGTCATGAGCCGCGTTGCCGCTGTCGCCTTGCTTAAAGAAGTCGATACCTCCGGCACCGCTGCGGCCTTTACCGCCATCCAGACGTAATGCGTACAGACCGAAAGCATCTACCCCCACACCGACGGTGCCTTGGGTGAAGCCGGACGAGTAAGTACTGATGGCACCTTCGCCCCATTCGGCTTTGTCCGGGTTGCCGTTCTTATAGTCTCGGTTGATGTAAGCATTGCGCAGTAAAAGCTTCAGACTGCTACCGTCCACAAAGCCTTTGGCCTCATCTTGTTCATTAGCCGCAACCTGAGCTGTAACTGCCAGCCCTACAACGACAAAAAAGAAACTAACTTTCAACATTTTATTATCCTTGTTATTAAGTCAAAAACTGAATCCGCAGCCAAAAAACTCTGCTTTGCCACACCCACAAGAGTTCTCACCTGCCTTATTACTTACAAAAAAAGCCAGCGAGCTCAGCCTCTAAATATTGACCTAGCCCAGAGAGTCAGACAAAGACGCACTAACGAAAACCGAATAAAATCATTACCGACAAGAGCAAGAATCAATTCAATCATTTGAAGAAAAACTAGTGCACCATCTGAAAATTAAAATTTTCATCAAAATGACTTTTGGCAAACTCCTGGCGACAGATGGATAGAGTGGAAGCTGCCCCGAAATGAAAAGCCGCTCACCCTACGCCATGGCTTGGAAATAGGGGCCAATTGCCGCCGAAGCTAGAGAGATATTGATGGTTTGCAAATCCAGACTCCTAGGAACGCTACGCCATGGGATATGGCCTGAGGCGATACTAGGCTAAAAAAATATTCACTGACAATACTTTCTTTCATCGCGATCAATCCATTATCCATGTCCGAACGAGGGCGGATTTTACTGGGCTCAATCAGGTCCTCTTGGGTGCTTGCAGCCTTTCACGAGCCGTAACCTTCACAACTGTCCTGCTCCACCCAAATCCCGCCTGTACTCGGTAGTCGCTATTCGTACCAGAACAAAATTAAATACGGTCAAGCACTTACGTCTCGTCAGCGGCCAAGGACGATCAGCCAGGACAGCGCAAAATCGTCGAGTTCACGATGCATCCGCTGGCAGTACGCATGCTGACTGCAGACCTTTTCACCTCGTGCAAGCTCTGACGGGAAGTGATCGCCTGGCATCAGCACCTCATAATCAAATGAACATTTATTCATTGACTGAACTTTTTTTTAGTAATATTTTCACCACCTCGGCAGAGGGAATCCTGGCTCGCAGAACATGGCTTGGCTGGTTGCCCCCTCCCGGCAATGTCACCCCTTACTATAAGGATTCAATGTGATCTCGAGTAAAACAGCCAACGCTCATGCAGCTACCCTGCAAGCTGTGCGTCCTCACGTCGAAGAATTCATGAGCATTCGACGTGATATCCACCACAATCCGGAACTGTCTTTTGAGGAGCACCGAACCAGCGACTTGGTCGCCGAAAAGCTCCAGTCATGGGGCTATCAGGTCGAGCGCGGTATCGGTGGAACCGGGGTTGTAGGGCGATTGAAAATTGGTAACGGTACGCACACCATCGGCTTGCGCGCTGACATGGATGCCCTACCGATCGAAGAAGAAACGAGACTTGATTATGCAAGTCGTAACGCAGGAGTGATGCATGCCTGCGGACACGACGGCCACACTGCAATGCTGCTGGGAGCAGCAAAAGTGTTGGCTGAGAGGAAGTGTTTTTCGGGAACATTAAACCTGATTTTTCAACCCGCCGAGGAATTCGGGCCGCCCGAGAGCGGGGCGACGCGCATGATAAAAGACGGGCTGTTCGACAGATATCCATGCGATGCGATCTTTGCCATGCACACGATGCCAGGCTGGCCTCAAGGCCAGCTGGTGTTCAGGGAGGGAGCGATGATGGCCTCGTCCGACAAAGCTTCCATAACACTTCACGGCCATGGTGGCCATGGCGCCATGCCACACAAGGCTACGGACCCTGTCGTTGCCGCGGCCAGTTTGGTAATGGCTCTTCAGACCATTGTCGCCCGTAATGTCGAGCCCCTTCAGACTGCGGTCGTTACAATAGGAGTGTTGCAGGCAGGGCACGCAAACAATGTAATCCCGCAGAGCGCAAGACTGGAGCTTAGCGTGCGCGCTCTGGACAATGACGTTCGGAACTTGCTCGAACGACGCATCACCGAACTAGCCCATGCTCAGGCCCAGAGTTTTGGTGTTACCGCAGAGATCGACTACCAACATGGCTACTCGGTACTGGTGAATAACCGCGCGGAAACCGAGTTTGCGCGCCGTGTAGGAATCGAGCTGTTGGGGGATGACAAAGTCACGCTACAAGCTCCCGCCCTTACAACTAGCGAGGACTTTGCCTTCATGCTTGAGAAGCGTCCCGGCTGCTATTTGCTGATAGGCAATGGCGATAGCGCGAGTGCTTGCATGTTGCACAATCCGAATTTTGATTTCAACGATGATAACGTCCTAGTTGGCGCGGCTTACTGGACGCGGCTGGTTGAAACTTATTTAGCCGATGAGTTACTGACTGCCGATTAGTCTCCGCCTTTAAAAGGCCAATCCGCCGCACGTTACCGCACCGCAAAAAAAACAGTCAAACTACACACAAAAAGAAGAACAACATCCATGACCATTTCATACCAAGCGTCGATACGCCCCCCTGACGGGGTCGTAATTACCGCGCCGACCGAACGCGTTTCCGCTCGAATTGTGACTGCAACAGTGGCAGGAAACGCACTCGAGTTCTACGATTTCTTGACGTATGCTTTCTTTGCAATTTACATCGGCAAGGCATTTTTCCCAGCATCATCTCCATTAGCAAGTTTATTAATGTCATTGGCGGTGTTTGGTGTTGGATTCATCACGCGGCCCATCGGTGGTGTACTAATTGGTGCATTCGCAGACCGTGCTGGCCGTAGACCGGCGATGCTGCTGACAATTATGCTAATCACCGTTGGCACACTTGGCCTTGCCCTCACACCGTCCTATGAGAGCATCGGTGTTGCCGCCCCCATCATCGTTGTAGTTTGTCGCTTGATACAAGGATTGGCCCTTGGCGGTGAGGTCGGTCCTTCTACCGCTTACCTGATTGAGATTGCACCTGCCGAGAAACGCGGCCTCTACGGTAGCTGGCAGTTCGCTAGCCAGGGCGTCGGAGTGCTGCTGGCAGGTATAATTGGCCTGCTGCTAACCCTCTCACTATCGCCAGAAGATATGCAAAGCTGGGGCTGGCGCGTCCCCTTCGTATTCGGAGTATTACTAATACCTATCGCGCTCTATCTACGCAAGCATATGCCAGAAACATTGACCCCTGTGGATGGTAATAGCTCGGGAGTCGAAGCGAAAATCAAAATCGGTCGCTACGCTAAACCTATTATAATAGCGTTGATAATTCTCATGGGAACGACGGTAGCAACTTATGTGACCAACTATATGACGACGTACGCCATCACTACGTTAAAGCTACCGCCTGCTATTGGGATGGCCGCCACGGTCACCACAGGATCGATGATGTTGATCTTCGCGCTATTGGGTGGATGGCTGTCCGATCGCTATGGTCGTAAGCCCGTGATGCTTTGGCCTCGAGTGATCCTGGTGTTGTCTATCTATCCGGCATTCTGGTTGTTGATCAATCATACAAGCTTGCTGAATTTGCTCTGCGTGAGCGCACTTTTGGCGGCCATGACGGCTATTAGCGGTGCGGCGACCTTCAGTGCCATTCCTGAACTTTTTCCCAGCCGGGCTCGTGCGTTAGGATTATCGATTGCCTACGCCGTAAGCGTTACAGTTTTTGGTGGTTCAACTCAATTTATTGTTACCTGGTTGATGAGCGTCACCGGCGATGCGGCCACACCGGCACTGTACGTTATGGGAGCAACCGTCATCTCCACTTTTGCTCTGCTATTTATCTCTGAGTCAAATGGCAAGGAATTGGAGCGTTAGTATATATAGCTGGTACACCCCCAAGCTCGATTAGCGTCCGGCGGCTCGCACGGTGACATCCCCCCATAAAACAGGGGGGTTAAAAAGACTGAAGCACCCTTCTTCTGGAGGTGCGACAGACCAGCGGATAGCGCTTGCAAGGGGCCCACGCAGCGCCTTGCTTCGTTATTCGCTGGTTCCCTCCGCGTATGGCAACTGGTGGCGCGCCATCTAATGCAGCAGCGCCCAACCATTTGGCCAGCACTTCCCTCTCCTCTTCGATACCATCCTGTCATTGTGCCCGCCAGCGCCGGCGATGCGCATTCGACTGGTGCATGCCATTACGCATAGCGCAAATGGCATGAGAGTGCTACAGGCTGCCTTCAACATCTTCCAGGCTGAAGGTCTCGGAGTGGTCGTCATATGAGAAAATTTCAGCGTATCGCCCCCAAGTGATCACGCTCTCCAATGTTTTCTCCACAAACGCCTCAGTGAGTGAATCTTCCAGTTCTTGCTCAAAGCGCACCCGTGGCGCGCGGTGTCCGTTTCGTTCCTGTAATACCTGCCGAATGCGCGCAGCCAGTGGCACTTGTTTGACCGGATGTTCGGCAAAGAGGGTTTTGCGCTCCTGAGTGCCGTAGTCAGCGAATAGCTTGCCGGCCTCAGTCAGGGTGATGTCGGCGCCCTCTAGTTCAGCGAAGCCCAGGTATTCCAGCATCTCTGCTATCGGGAACAGGTCGTCCACTTTCAGCAAGCGCCGTTCTGCAACGTCTGGCAGGCCGGCATGCCCGTTATAGGGTTCGGCCGCGAGGGTTTCGATCAGGCCGGCCATGAGGTTGGTGGAGACTTCTGGCAGCAGACTGCCCATCTTCAGCTCGGCTTTGCCGGCGCTGGCGTCGGCACTACGGCGGTCGGTCATCAACGCATACCTGCTCGTCTGCGCGGTACTGAATTTATCCTTTAGTGGAAGGCTCGCCATCCGTCAGGATAGGCACCTCGGCAAGACGTCCTTTGAGTTATTTCAATGAAATATGCGTATGCAGCCTACTGACACCTGGCAGTTGGCAGTTGGCAGTTGGCAGTTCGTAGTTGGTGCAATTTGCCGAACAGCAAATGTGGTATTGATCGCAGTGACACCATCATCTGTGAGGGGGCGCTCTTCGGCTTGGGTTTTCTGGTGCTCGGATTACTTTTGGCGTTGGGAGCTGACGCACCTGCGTCATTGTTGCTCCAGCGTTTCGGCACGAGCGTGCTGTGCTGCTGCCGATTGCCGATTGCCGATTGCCGAGATTGACTGAGCTCGTTTTGAGTTGACTCCAACCGCCGTTGCAATTGCTCGACGTGGCGTACGACCTCCTTGAGCTGGACGACTGTAGCCTTGCCCTCCTCCCGCGCGCGGTCGACCTCGCGGTGCGCACGATCTTCGACGCCGCGCACGTAGCTCTCCTGGACGACGCGCTCCTGCTCGGCCTTGAGTCGCAGCGACTGTAGATCCTGCTGCAAAGTCTAGTTGTGCTGCTGAACTTCGCGGCGCTCGTGCAGCAAGCTCTCACGCTGCTGTTGCAGGTCCTCGATCTGCGTCTGGCGTTGGGACAATAGCAGCTACAAATCGGCCAGGCGCAACTCGGCTGACTGACGCCCAGCCAAGGACTCGGCCGCCTGCTGGCGACATTGCGCCGCGTCCTGACGCGCCTGGCCCTCGACCGTCGCCACCCGTTCGCGTTCTGCGATCAATACCTAACGTTGTTCGGCGACGCCCCGCGCCAGGTGAATCGCCTGCTGGCAGATGGCGACAAAGGCCTGCGCCACTTCCGTCGGCAGCCCGGGCAGGCGGGTCTCGCCGTTCAGGCGCTCGGCCAGGCGCATCCACCACTGATCAAGCAGGCCGCCAACACGCGCCGGGCTGCCGCGCCCCAACTCCAGGCGCACCCGTTCCACCGACGGCCGTTCGCGCCGCGCCAATACCTCATCCGCGGCGGCAAATAGGTCGTTTTCAGGCACCCCTACTGCCATGGTTCATCTCCAGCTATATTAGGTCTGATAAGGGAATGTTATCCGACGTTATTTTCGAAGACGGAAATTTCAGTCCGATGAACATACTCAATACTACCGATCAGTTAGCGCTGGTCGACGCAACGCCCCTCGACCCGCAGGCCCTGGCGCTCAACGCCCAGGAGGCCGCGGCGGCGTTTATTGCCGCCGGCACCGCGGCCAATACCGTGCGCAGCTACCGCAGCGCCCTCACCTACTGGTCGGCCTGGCTGCAGCTGCGCTACGGCCAAGCGCTGGGCGATGCCCCGCTGCCGGCCGCTGTGGCGATTCAGTTTGTCCTCGATCATCTGGCTCGACCACTGGAGCATGGCGGTTGGACACACCTGTTGCCGCCCGGAATAGATGCGACCCTGGTCAAGGCGCGGATCAAAAACAAACCGGGGCCATTGGCGTTCAACACCGTTAGTCACCGCCTGGCCGTGCTGGGGAAATGGCACCGGCTCAACAAGTGGGACAGTCCGACCGAGGCGCCGGCACTGAAGTCCCTGTTGCGTGAGGCGCGCAAGGCCCAGTCACGCCAGGGCATGAACGTGCGCAAGAAAACCGCGATCGTGCTCGAGTCGTTACAAGCGCTGCTCGCCACCTGTGACGACAGTCTGCGCGGCATTCGCGACCGCGCCCTCCTCCTGCTGGCCTGGAGCGGTGGCGGGAGACGGCGCTCGGAAGTGATCGGCCTGCAAGTGGGCGATGTGCGCCAACTGGACGCCGACACTTGGCTGTATACCCTCGGCGCGACCAAGACCGACACCGGCGGCGTGCGCCGGGAGAAGCCGCTGCGCGGCCCCGCAGCGCAGGCGCTCACGGCCTGGCTGAAGGCCGCGCCGGCCGACGCCGGCCCGCTGTTTCGCCGGCTGTATAAAGGCAACAAGGTCGGAGCCACGGGATTGTCGGCCGATCAAGTCGCGCGCATCGTGCAGCGCCGGGCGAAATTGGCCGGACTGGACGGCGATTGGGCGGCGCACAGCTTGCGCTCAGGGTTTGTTACCGAGGCCGGACGCCAGGGCGTGCCGCTGGGCGAGGTCATGGCGATGACCGAGCACCGCAGTGTCAGCACGGTGATGGGCTACTTCCAGGCCGGTTCGCTGCTGGGCAGTCGGGCCTGCCAATTACTCTCAGATCCATCGGTAGCGGCTGCGCAGCCTGATGAGGGGGCGTCGGTGGTGGCACAGAGCGACCAGACATCCTAGCGCCACCCAGTCCATGCGTCGGGCTGCCATGCGATCGACGCATGGCTACTCGAAGTAGGCGCACTTGAGCTCTACCGCGCCGACGGGCAAATGGCCGAGCCGCTTGCAGGTAGCGCAACCTCTTGCAGTGAATGCTCGCTAGGATGTTTGCTAGGCTGCAAGCAGAGCGGCGTCGGGCACCGAGCAGGGAACCCTACCGAGCGTCAGTGCACTCAATCAAATGACCAGGGGCGGCGCGGCATGGCCGTTGTGGGACGCCTCCTCCATGGGTTGTTTATAGGGACTCTTGGGATCTGCCAAGCGGCGGCTGCGCACCAGGCGCGGTGCTTCCAGGAGGGCCTGGATCAAGGCGCTGCGCGTGATCAGCGCCGAGAGAGGCCGCGGTACTGGAACCCTCGTGCACGATTCATCCGTGATGAATGCCTATCGGAGCAGCCCATGGCAATAATGCAAAAAATCTATTTCCTCCCCGGGCTGGGTCAGGAAATCACCGATTTTCTACTGCACACCATCCCGTTACGCAGGCAGCGCAAAGTGGCGCGCTATCTGCAGCATGTTGACTTATGGTTACGCCACACACAGTACAAATCACTCAGTGATAGCCTGCTACCAGTAGAGGCCTATATGTATTTTTATCTTTCACATATCAGTGTCTACCCCGGACCGGGTGAGCCGACAGAGCCTAGGAACTACTACCTGCCAATACACATCGACGACGTGCTCATCAATCGTAAACTGAAGGGCTTGGGTCGACTGAGCAATCGCCAGGCCGCTTCCAGAATCGCCGCCGTCATGCATTGGCAGGAACATCGCTTCGGCATAAATCTGGACCCCCTGCGTTCCCAGATGAAGAAACTCTACCGTCAAGCCGCCCACTTTGTCCGTACGACTGAGCTCACAGCGCATGCAAAGCTGTACTCAGCCGAAGGCCTGGAACTGGTACACGACACCTGCCGGGGTCTAGACCACTGGGTGAGAGATCTGGCCATGCTGCGCGTATTGCAGGAAACGGGGTGCACCACCTCCGACCTCGCCAAAACTCGCTGTGCTGATTTGATTTCCGAAGGCGTTGATTTCTGGTACCTCCAATTCGGTAATAGACAAAAAGCCCACCTGACTGGCGGTACGGTCATGCTCCTGCAAGTGCTGCTCGGTCAGCATCATCACCTGGCCGCGTACCGCTGCAATCATGACCACTTGTTCAGCATGGGGGATGCTCAGGTTGAGTTCACGATGGACGCTCATGAGATAGACACCGTCTTGGAGCGCCGCTATCGCTTTGCGCTCATGGTGACGAGTGTAAACTGCGATCGGGCAGTCGACCTTTACTGTCACGACGCAGCCCCCTTTCCGAAAGGGTTTGTCAGTGAACGAACGGTAGTAAGTGCCCGCGATGAAGCACTCACAAAAGTTGTCAATCTCCAGTTTTCGCCTGAGGGTGACAACGGGCTGACGCATGGGCCATCGACAGCGCGGGATGACCAATATTGCTACGTAGATTGGGACGATGCGATCCGTAACTCCAGAATGGCTTCGGACGCTGCGAAAGATACAAGCCCTTCCGGCATACCCGATTCGCTGTCGCGTGCCAATTTCCGCAACGGTTGGGTCTTTATTACCGAAGACGATAACGACAACTGACCCGCTGGTGAAGGAGGCACTAGTTTCCTTAGACTGCGGGGAACTAATGCGACAGCGATGCGACCGCCGCACGCTGCTCTGCAGCAGTCATATACGGCCGTCCCATTTCAATGAGCGCGCAACGGGCGCAAAAATGAAATGTACAAGTTGCGTCAGTGGCCAGCACCACCACTGCCCATGCAGCAGGGCCGACGGTACGGTGATAGACGACCCCGTTTGATTCGGTCGCGCCGGCACCGGGCTCGGGGGCTGAGAACGATTGCAGTTGCCTGACCATGAAGTAAGCGACCTCATGCGCGAATATCTTCATTATCAGCCAGTGCATTTCGGGCTTTCCTTTTAATAGTGTAAACACTTCGTGTGCCCGCTTGGAGTCAAGCCAGGCTCTAAGCTTCCTGGTGAGAGAGGGCCGCGCTTTCGAACGCAAATCCGCGGGCGCCTGTACGTCATACCAAAAGCAGAGCCAGTCAAGATAGCCGGCCAGCCGATACCCTGACCGAGGAATTTCACTCCCCTCAATGTTTCTCCACATTCCGGCCAAGCGCCGGTTGCTCAGCCGGATGCCCGGCAACACGCGCTTTCTTATCTGCCGAAAGATACTTTTCAGCGCAGGAACAAGCGCGGCGACCGTCTCATCGCTCAGCGCCTCCTCAAGGGTTACACGACGGCCGATGTTGGTTGTCCGGTAAAAGCCAGCGCCAAGCCTGCCCCGTCCTGTAGTAACCCAGCTTTGAACTTCTTTAAACAGTGCCCGTTGGCGCACGACAAAATCGTGGGTGGCAGCGGAAAAATGCACAGTATTATCGAAATACACATTGGTAGGCTGACTGATATCAAAATAGACCCGTCGGTCCCTGCCACGCTCAAATATTCGATGCGCCAACGTCAAGCGATTGAGCCCAGATCTATTTAGGTACGACCATCCACTTCTGCTTTCTTTGTACCACAGGAGTCGACCACAATGATGGCAAGCGTATTGCTTCTGGAACAACCTGCTGTTCAGTGAATAATCCATGGACCCACCACAAGTTCGGCAGGTTTGAGTCAACTCGACTTGATGGATTGGACACTGCTGGATGAGCAGGTACTGGAAGATGGAATAATGCACGCCGCGCGCCAGGCACACTGGACACACTCTTAGCGTGGTGGCGACGTGTTCACTGAATGGCAGTGCTGATGGGACTAAAAAAAGAGCATCTCGCTGTGCGCCATCCAGGCTGAAGCATTCTTGGAGCGCCACAGGATTAACGGACGCGCTATGGGCAAGGTTTAACCATCGGCTACGCCTACCCCCTTCCGGATTCTTTGCCGGGGCGAAGATCTTGACCACAGCATCGCCACGGATGACGTTGTAGAGCGCAAACCGGCTAAGAATAGAATAGGCAGACTCGTAGACCATGTACCGAGGAGCTACAGGGCAGTACCTAGGTACAACGCTGAGCGTTTTCGCATCAGGGACAATGATCATCGTCAGGCATTCTGGTCAGCAGTCTTCGTGTTGAGCGTTGCGGCTAAAAACCACGATTCACGGATTGACCGCAAGCTGAACTCTCTGGTGATGGTGTACTCCGGCTGATCCAGGTCCACACTGTCACGCAGAATAATCTCAATGGTCTTGCTGAAATATTGCATGGGTATCTCCATCTTGCTTTTTAGCTTTAACTCCTGATAGCTATCACAGAAAGCATCCCACAAGATGTCCTTGACATGCGCTAGCCGAAAACCATTGGCATAGGCCTGCGGTAAAAAGAATTTGGTAAAGGTCCAGGAGGTGGTGGCCGGATAGGGGGTGCTGTCAAAAAAGCCGAGGCAGGTCCCGAAGTCTTCTTTCTCGCGTATGCCGCGAAAAGGATGCTCATAAAGCATGAATCTATTGACGATGGCTTCACCTTCCACACCGGACTTGAGGAGTGCTTTTTTCTGGTCCAACAACTGCTGTTGACCGACCAGAATTGGCAATAGAGTCACCCCTTTCAACCTCAGGTCATTGTAGATGTCTTTGATCCAGTCATAATGCGGCTGCTGGAGTCGCTGCGCTTCATCCACGAAGAGAATGAAGACTTGCCGCGGATCCTTGAGTGCTGCTTGCTCCATAAAATTCACGAGCCGCAGATGTTTTTTTGAAATGCTGACGTTGTCACTCGATTGCTTGTGGCCAACGACCGCCAGCAATGAGTTGTAAAAATTACCTTTGGTGGCGAACACCTCTCGCTTTGCGTTGTAAATGACCACCGGGAAATCCGGAAAATCCTGGACCAGGCATTGCTGGCAGTACATCATCGCCCACGTCTTGCCGTAGCGAGTATGCCCCCAAATCACTAAACCCGAGTCTCTGCGCCGGATAACCTTAAGCACCAATGCGTAGGTCTCTCCAATTGAGAAGGTCGGTATTAAATAACGCTGATTACAAACGGGGTGGAGCTCAACCTCGATGGGCCGGGTATCCTGAATGTCCATTTGCAGCCTCCTTATTAGAAAGTGAACACTTTGGAGAGCTTTACGCGGTCATGTTGTGGTTCAGGCTCCACAGGCAGCGTGGTTTCTTCAACGGGCGGCCTTGATGAAACGCCCCCCACATGCTTGTAGAAACTTGTGGCACTCGCCCGGCTTATTGTGTTGCCTTTCAGCTGAAACCTTCGAACTGCTTCGATGAATGATTCATTGTCCGAAAATCGAAACTGACCATCTTTAACGGCTTTTGATATATCCGTTTGCAATTTGTAGCTGTGCGCCGTGGTGGAGTAAGGCGGCGGCGGTGTCAGCACACCAACGAGCTTCCCAAACTCATCCAACAAATTGATCGAAGATACATCCTTACGCGAATATTCGATGATCATCTTCTGCCCGACGGAGTTACTGCGCAGCACGTCTGGATTTCGATATTTTTGGTAGGCAAAATTGATGTAAGCCCCTCCATATTTCGCATTGGTCTTTACTGTCTTTATCTCACGAACTTTCGTAAAAGCCGCCTCATGCTGGAAGCGGATAGGCAGCGTGTTCGGTGGTAGCGCTCTAGCGGACAAGCGCAACAGGTAGAGATCCAGGGGGGCATGGTTCTGAATGGCCGAATTGGGCCGGCCGTTATAATCAGAGATTACTATATCTAATGCACTTTCCAACTCATCGAGCGACAACAGCATCTTTAGCGGATTTTTTGATTTTGGTGATAAGCGCGCTTTTATTTCATCTTTAGACTCACTGCCCGTAGTGCCGATTACGCGATGAGAGAAATTCTGCACCAAGTAGAGAAAAAAACGCTCTACGATAGGGCGGTCATTTGGGGTATGCGGCCTGCCAAACTCCACCACGCAACCCAACCTATCCGTCAACACCTCAATTACATGCTTTGCTTTATGGGCCCACGCGTTGTCCAGTTTTAATGTGGACCAGGTCTGCCAAGCCCCGGCCGCTTCTGAGGGGAATCCCCCCTGTTCGTGATAATGGGTGTCAGGTATACGAACAGGTGGACGCGTGTGCGGACTCAAGGCGCGGTAGATTGCCGTAAGCAGATCCACCTGATCATAGTTATGCCCTAACGCCAATGAGTAACCCAGTACACACCGTGAGTACTTCTCAATCAGACCAATCAGCCAGACCCTGAGAATTTCATACTCTACCGGCTCTCCGTAAGCATCCACATCACGAATGACCAACCGTATGTCCAACTTGTGCCCATCTGCTTCAACTTGTTCTAAAATATCAGAGGGGTCGATATCCCGGGCATTTTCATTGGACGCGTAGGATCGCAATTCTTGCTCCGCCCGTAACTCCTTATGCTTATCCTGCAGCCATTTTCTGAGGCCGCTAATGCCTTTAGTTTTCTGATTTCGTGGATACTCATCCTCTTTCACGCCACACTCAATACACTCTCGCACGAACGCTTTATGGATTGCTATGAAGTAGTCGCCGCCCGATTTTCTGGGTTTATATTTACTTGCTTGCGCCTTCAACCACTCCGCCAAACCTCGGTGTTGTTCGACTAGTTGAGTAAACGCTCCCGAGTACCCCTGCTGGGATGACGAGCCAGCGGGAGCTGTCCGATGGTACTTTTTTTCACCGGTGCGCATGTAGGGAATAGCAGCTCCCCAGCCAACCGGACTTCCGCTCTTATCAAGCGCTTCGCATCGTTCTATCGCACGGTAGAGTGTCGAACGGGGTATGCCGTACTTTATTTGGATTTCATCAAGCGAGGCGCCCTCCTTTAAGAAGGCTCGGATCGCTTTGATCCGGTTCTCTGTCTGGCCTCGAATGCTGTCCGGCAAAACCATTAAATCAATTGAGGCCCAGTGATCACAGTCATAGCCTTCACGTACACGCTCTGATCTCGAAAAGCGCTGTTCACTCATCCAGTACGTCTCCATGGCTCAACAGGGAGGCGCCACTTAACTTAGTCGAGACTAAATTTTTGACGGTCAAACGTCCTCTTCTGATCAATTCAAACACTAACGCTGCACCCGTCTCTGAAAATTCCTGTTCGACTGCCTGAATGGCATCGCTCAGCGATAGGTCTTGGCGAGGAAGGCACTTCAACGTGCCGCGTAGATTTCGCTCCGTAAGTGAATCCCTATGTTTGTTTATATATGAAAGCATCAGCAGATAATTTTCGTAACGCGTGTGATCGTATTTTAAATACTGGGAATCTAAAACTTCGCACAGGAAACCATTATCGTCGGCATATTGTTGAATCTGACTCGGCGAGCAAGTACCCAGGCTTAGCTTGGAGAATACAAGGACGGAAGCGTGCCTGCTTTCGAAAGCGAGGGCCACTGGAACGCTTCCCCCGTCGAGATAGATCACGCGTTGGTTGACGCTCACCTCTTTCACCCAAGGGTCAAACTCTACCTCGGCAAAGCGCCACAACGTAGGCCGACAGAACAAGCTAACTTTCTCATTCTGCTTATGACTGAATACGATAAATTCTGGTGCGCCGGCTGGTCTTGAAGGATGAGAAAGTGGATCCATGCTCTAGCCCTTAGATTTTTCCATGAAATCCATCATGCTACAAAGTTTTAAAATTACACATGAGCTACAGAGTTTCAAAATTACAGTAGGAGTATGGGCGAAAAACCACTAGCAAATATATTATTTAGACATAAAAAGCCATTTTGCATAACTTTAACTTATAACTAGTAGAAAGATACGCACTAAGGATGAGCGTTTTATAGCCAAACGTTCTCAAAATAAATACAATGGATATTTTTTAAAGGAAGTAGATTTGCAAATAAAAAGTTTCAAGCTTTAAAGTTTCTATTTTTCAATGTCGCAAGAAAAACAGGAAGTAAAAATGCAAATTTGGCTCCGGTGCATCCCAGGTTTAGGCTCGCACCTGCAAAATCCAATTCTATCGGGCCAGGCCAATGCTTCCTTCGCGGCGATGAGGCGCCAAATACCTTCCGGCTTCTCGCCACGAGCGAAATGTCACGAAGCTCTGATGAGCTACAGAACCTGCGCTCAATGGCTTTTCAAGAATCAATGGCTTTCAAATCTTTCCGCACTTGAGCTAGAAACGCTTTGAGATCCGTGATGTTTTCCTTCCGCATGTAACACGCCGCTATTAGGCTGACAGGATGAACCCCCAAAACGCTACACAACTCCTCGAGCTTCACAAGCGTCGGGCTGGTGCCCCTCGCTCAAGCAAACTGACATTGGTGCGGCTCGGTCTGTCTGATACGTCGCGTCGTCTGCATCGCGGGCAGGCCCGGTTCCTGCAGGTGCATGTTCCACCCTCGCTGACATCAACCGGGCCTCGCGCTCAGGACAGTTCAATGGCGACGAACATGTTCTGCAGGTGACGTGACGACCTGGATCAATACTCGGGTTGAAGCTATACCGAAAGGGTTCAATTAGCGACTGAGGAGAACTTCGCGGTGTCGAATCAGCTGGTCATACGCAACATGACCCGTCCCGAGCTGGACGAACTCGTCGATTGGGCTGCCCGTGAGGGTTGGAATCCCGGCTTTCACGATGCCGAGCTGTTCTGGGCTACGGACCCTGCCGCCTTCATCGCGGCGTCCCGGGGCGGCGAATTGATCGGCGGCGGCGCCATCACTTCCTACAATGGCGAATTCGGTTTCATGGGGTTTTTCATCGTCCGGCCTGAATATCGCGGTCAAGGTCTGGGCAATACCCTCTGGCATGCACGCCGTGAGCGACTCCTCGCCCGCCTGCGCCCAGGCGCGAGCATCGGTATGGACGGCGTCTTCACGATGCAGGACTACTACGCCAAGGGTGGTTTCGTCTTCTCCCATCGAAACATGCGTTTTCGTTCCAGGATCACCGAACGCCCGACGACCTCGCAGGTAGACGACCAGGACATCGTCCCGTTGGCCAACTTCCCGTTCGATCAGGTTGTCGATTACGACCGCACCTGCTTCCCCGCCGCGCGCGCAATCTTCCTGAGCGGGTGGATCGCCCAAGCCGATGCACTCGCCGTAGGTTGCCAGCGCGAAGGCAGGTTAAGCGGCTATGGCGTAGTAAGGCGCTGCCGGGAAGGCTACAAGATCGGCCCCTTGTTCGCCGATGACGCCCTGGCAGCCAATGCCCTCTACGCGCGCCTGGCGGAATTTGCCGAGGGTGGCCCGCTGTTTCTCGATGCCCCGGAGAATAACCCCGCCGCGATGGCGCTCGTGCACCAACAGGGCATGATCGAGGTTTTCGGCTGCGCACGCATGTACCTCGGCCCTCCTCCGGCGATCGCGCACGAACGTGTGTTCGGCGTCACGACCTTCGAGCTGGGCTGATGTCCGCTCGCGACCTTATCGGGTATGGCGGCTGCCCACCCCACCCGCGATGGCCCGGTGAAGCGCGCGTCGCGGTCCAGTTCGTACTCAACATCGAAGAAGGCGCGGAGTCATGCATCCTCAATGGCGATGCGCAGTCGGAGGCCTGGCTTCACGAGCTACCGGGCCGCCCGCCGCGTGTGGGGGAAGCGGACTTGAGCGTCGAGGGCATGTACGAATACGGATCGCGCGCAGGTGTGTGGCGCATTCTGGAGCTGTTCAGCGCCCGAGGCCTGCCGCTGACCGCCTTCGCCGTCGGCCGGGCACTGGAACTCACCCCGGCGATTGGCCATGCGCTATGCGCTGCCGGGCATGAGATTGCCGGGCATGGCTACCGTTGGCTGGACTATCGCGACATGCCTGAAGACCAGGAGCGGCGCCATATCCGCCTCACCCTCGACGTGATCGAGCAGATCTGCGGTAAACGCCCCACAGGTTGGTACACAGGAAGGGTCAGCCAGAACACCCGCCGCCTGTTGCGTGAGGAAGGTGGGTTTCTCTATAGCTCAGACGCCTACAACGATGATCTGCCCTATTGGCTCCCAGGCTCGCCCGCCCACCTGGTAATCCCTTACACACTGGTCAACAACGACGCCCGCTATCTGCTGCCGAATGGTTTCGCCTGCGGTGAAGACTTCTTCCTGTTGCTCAAGGATGCTTTTGACCTGCTGTGGCAGGAGGGCGCGCAACACCCGAAGATGATGAGCGTCGGCCTGCATGGGCGGATCAGTGGCCATCCTGGTCGTGCGATGGCGCTGGCGCGCTTTCTCGATTACGTGCAAGGCCACGACGCGGTGTGGATCTGCCGACGCGAAGAGATTGCCAGGCACTGGTTAGCCCAATTCCCCGCCTGAGTGGTAAGTGGTTACGCAGGATGGCCCGAGCCTTTTCCAGTTTCGGCGAGGTTTTCAGGCCGTCGCGCAGGTCCAGGCCCTGAACGGCCGCCAGCCATTCCACCGCGAGAATCCCACGGGTGTTCTCGGCCATTTCCCACAGACGCTCCTTTAACCAGGGGGACATTGGCAGGTTCAAGCCCTGCTCTTTGGCACATTCAATGGCTGGCTGCCGCGTGATACCGTGCCGCTCGCCAGAGGTTTTTCGATTCTTCTGTCAGATGACGCAAGCCACTACGGTCCAGCATGCGTTCCGACTCCTCTTGCACCGCGGCCAGCACTGCAGCCTCGTCGACGGCACGTACGACGTAGTCTTCCATCAGGACCTGGCCATCGACGATGGTGGTACACACGTCCCCGCCATTGGCGAAGCAAGTGACACGGTGGACCGGCATGTTCATCGGCATCAGGTGCGGTTTGAACAGGTCGATCAGAATGATGTCGGCTTTCTTGCCGACTTCCAGCGAGCCAATCTCATGTTCCATCGACAGTGCCTTGGCGGCGTCGATAGTGACCATTTCCAGCACTTTGCCCTGGGGCAGGATGTCCGGGTCGCGAAAATGGCGGCGGTGGTAGTGCATGCACTGGAACATGTGGCGGAACATGTCGTAACCGCGGTCCGGGGCGGCGCCGTCGGAGCCGAGGGCGACGGTTACACCGGCCTCGATCAGTTCCGGTACCGGGCAGCGCCCCAGGATCGACATGATGGCGCTCGGGTTGTGCACGATCCTGGTCTGTGTCTCGCGGCACAGGGCGATGTCTTCCTCGGTCAGGTCAATGCAGTGCGACATGAAGGATGTGGGGCCGAGCAAGCCCAGTTCGCGGTGCGCAAGCGTAAGCGTACCGGCGCGATGGCCATCCTGGGTGAACGTGAGGCCATAGCGCTGGGCCAGAGCCAGGTAATCCTGTGCTTGCTGGCGGAACAGCGGTGCCAGTTCCCGATGGCCGGGCTCGTATTGTGGCGCATACACCGGCAACGTAATGGCAATGCGTACCCGGCCGTTCCCCATACCGTCGCAGCTCCTGGCGATTTCTTCGCAGGTCTCGAACATGGTCTCAAAACTGACGTCGCGCCGAGTGGGTGGTTCGGTCGACCAGTCCAGATAAGTGCGTGGCGCTGGCGCCCGTGACGGACCAACGGCCACCACCGAGCGGGTACCGATTTCGGCAATCGCCCGGGCGTGGCGTTGCGCGTAAACCGGGTCGTCGACCCGCATGATCGAATCGCCCCCGCCCAATAGCGACACGCCGGTAGTGGTGCCGCATTTCAGCCGCTCCAGTGCCGACAACCTGGCATCGACCTCCCAGAACCCGACTCCGGAGGCCAAGGTGTAGATGGTCTGGCAAGCCTCCATCCAGGCATCACCCTCCCCGCCGCCGATGGTTTTCAGCATGGCGTGGCCGGCATGGGCGTGGCTGTCGATCAAGCCTGGGAGCACCGCCTTGTTGCGTGCATCGATGACTTTTTCAGCAGTGAAGCGAGCCCGCAGTTCATCCGTGCGCTCCACCGCTACGATGCGGTTGCCGAGCACGGCCACTGCGCCGTCGTTAATGACGCGACGTTGCTCGTCCACGGTGATGACCACGCCGTGCTCGATCAGCAGGTCCACTTTGTTGAGTGTGTGTTGAGTCACAAGCGGCTCCGCAGCAGATGGCCATTTTTCGCCACGACGACTCCGCGGCTGATCACCGTGCGCGCCAGTGGACGAGCCACGACGGCTTCACCCAGCGTCTCTGCAGGAAGCAACAACAGGTTGGCGGATTGCCCCGTTGCCAATCCGTAATCGCTTCGCCCAAGTGCCAGGGCGCCGTTGCTGGCGGCGGCTTCGAACGCCGTGCCGATTTCAGGGTCGGTTCGCATGCCGCAGCGCATGGCGAGCAGCATCGCGCGTTCGAGCATGTCGCCGTTGCCCATCGGGGTCCATGCGTCGCGAATGCCATCGGAACCGAGGCAGACGTTTACCCCCGCCGAGAGCAGTTCAGTAAAGGGTGGTATGGCGATATCGGAAGGCGCCGTGGTCATGAGTGAAATTCGATTGGCAGCCAAGCGTTCAGCCAACGGAAGCACCTGAGCCCAGTTTTTCATGCCCAGGCAAAAGGCATGGCTGATCATGACTCGCCCCTGACGATGATAGCGCTCGGTGAAATCGATGATGCGAGCAATCTGCCAGAGCCCCAACTCCCCACCGTCATGCAGGTGGATATCGATACCGCGATCAAACTTGTCCGCGAGCTCAAACAGGATTGAGAGGTGCGCGATGGGATCATTGTCTATGCCGCAGGGGTCCAAGCCCCCTACTACCTCGACCCCCAGCTCCAGGGCTTCTCGCATCAATGCCTCAACACCTGGGCGGTTGACCAGGCCCACCTGAGGGAAGGTGACGAACTCGATATCAACCAGGTCGGCGTAGCTTTCGCGCAGCTCCAACATGGCTTGCACATGCTCGATACCCAACTCGGGATCGGCGTCCACATGACAGCGCAACATCAGCGAGCCGCGAGCGATACATTGCTCCAGCAAAGCACCCGCTCGCTCGGCAATGGGCGATGTGAGCTCGCGCAGGATCTGGCGCTCATTCGCTATGCGCGCTTTGAGGTTTGGGCCTGCACTGTGCGGCCGCCAGGGTTGCCCCCACAGGGTCTTGTCCAGATGGATATGGCTTTCTACCAGTGACGGAACGAGTAATTGACCTTGCCCGTCAAGGTCAGAGTCAGCGACTGGACTGCCACTGGCTGGCTGACGATCGCCGATACGACCATCAATAATCTGCATGTCTTCAATTTCGCCGCCATAGGGACGGACATTACGCAGCCAGAACGATTTGAGCATTGGAACCTCACCACTGTTTGAGCGAGCCCCTGTCGCCAGATAGCCAACGGGGGCACTGTTTACGGAGTCACCAAAAGGGTTACTTCAAGTTGCCGGCAAGGAACTGCTTGAGGCGCTCACTCCTGGTGTGCTTGAACAGTTGCTCCGGGTTGCCTTCTTCCTCGATTTTGCCCTGGTGCAGGAAGATCACGTGGTTGGACACCTCGCGGGCAAAGGCCATCTCGTGCGTCACCACCACCATGGTCCGCCCTTCTTCGGCCAGGGCCTGCATCACCTTCAGCACCTCGCCGACCAGCTCGGGGTCGAGCGCCGAGGTCGGCTCGTCGAACAGCATCACCTCTGGCTCCATCGCCAGGGCCCGGGCGATCGCCACGCGTTGCTGCTGGCCTCCGGACAAGTGCGACGGGTACTTTGCTTCCATACTGGCCGGCAGACCGACTTTGGCCAGGTACTTGCGGGCGCGGGCCACCGCCTCATCGCGGCTGAGGCCAAGCGCATGCATCGGCGCCTCGATAACGTTTTCCAGCACTGACATGTGCGCCCACAGGTTGAAGTGCTGAAACACCATGGACAGCTTGGTGCGCATGCTTTGCAGCTGCTTCTGGTTGGCCACCCGCAGCCCACCGTTCTTGTCCTTCTCGGTGCGGATTTCCTCGGCGTTCACCGTAATTCGCCCGGCGCACGGCTGCTCGAGGAAGTTGATGCAGCGCAAGAAGGTGCTCTTGCCCGAACCTGAGGAGCCGATGATGCTGATCACATCGCCTGCCTTGGCCTTGACCGAAACGCCCTTTAACACTTCGTGGTTGCCATAATTCTTGTACAGATCGTCTACGGTCAGTTTGTACATGGTGTTGACCCTGCGTATGCGGCCTTCAGGCGGCCTGGGGTTTCAGGAAGGCCAGCCAGCGGGTTTCACCGCGACGAAATAGCCAGACAAGCGACAGTGCAATCACCGCGTACAACAGCGCGGCGATGAAGAAGGCCTCAAACGACGCATAGGTCGCCGAGTTGACGTCTCGGGCGACCTTCAGGAGGTCGGGAACCGTGGCGGTAAACGCCACCGAGGTTGAATGCAGCATCATGATCACCTCGTTGCTGTAGTACGGCAGTGCGCGACGCAGCGCCGAGGGCAGGATGATGCGACGGTACAAGGTGAACTTCGACATGCCGAAGGCCCGGGCCGCCTCTACCTCGCCGTACGGCACCGACTTGATCGCGCCAGCGAAGACTTCAGTGGTGTAGGCGCAGGTATTGAGCGCGAACGCCAGCACCGTGCAATTGAAGCCTTCGCGAAAGAACATGTCGAGGAACTCGTGCTCGCGCACCACGCTCAGGCTGTAGACACCGGTGTAGATGATCAGCAGTTGTATATAGAGCGGCGTGCCACGAAACACATAGGTGTAAAACCAGACCGGAATCCGGATAAAGCGGTTTTTTGACACGCGAGCCACGGCCAGCGGCACCGACAGCACGAATCCGATCGCAACCGACAGCACCAACAGCCACAAGGTGATTGCCAGACCGGAAAAGCTGGCGCCGTCCGACCACAAATACGCTTGCCAATACTCCTGGATAATAGCGATCACAGTTCAGCCTCCCGAATGCCGACGGAGTAATGATGTTTAAGCCATATCAAGATGCCGTTTGAGACAGTGGTAATGACGAGATAGATCAGTGCACCGATCACGGTGAAATAAAACAGCTGCATGGAGCTCTTTCCGGCATCCTGGGTGACCCTGACGATATCGGACAGACCGATGATGGACACCAGTGCAGTCGCCTTGATCATGACCTGCCAGTTGTTGGCAATGCCAGGCAGGGCAAAACGCATCATTTGCGGGAATAAAACACGATAGAACGCCTGCCATGGGCTAAGGCCATAGGCCATGGCTGCCTCTGTCTGACCGCGGGGGACCGCCTGGAAAGCACCGCGGAAGGTCTCGGTAAAGTAAGCACCGTAGATAAACCCGAGCGTCGCTACACCCGCGAGGAAGGGATCAATATCGATTTGATCCATTCCAAGCCCTTCGGTGACCTGGTTGAGGACTATCTGAATGCTGTAGAAAAGCAACAGCATGGTCACCAGATCCGGAACACTGCGTATCAGCGTGGTATAGAGGGTGGCGATATTGCGCAGCCACCGATTGCCTGACAACTTGGAACTGGCGCCTGCCAGACCAATCAGTATTGAGGTCAGCAGCGATAATATGGCCAACTTCAGTGTCATCCAGGTGCCGCTCGCTATCAGCGGCCCATAGTCTACCAAGGACATTACTTTCTCCTTGAACACGACAGCTCAGCCAATACTGCCTGTCTTGTTCAATCATGTTTTTCTTGTTTTTGAATGCCGCAAAAATTTGCCTGCACTAACACAGGGACTGGCCCGCTGCTGGCGCATCAAGATCAATCAGTTGTACACATCAAAGGAAAAGTACTTGTTGGAGATCGTCTGGTAAGTGCCATCCTTGATAATCTCGGCCAGCGCCCCGTTGATCTGCTCGCGAAGTTCATTGTCATCCTTGCGCAAACCGATCCCCGCACCCACGCCGAGGGTTTTCGGGTCGCGCAACTCCGGGCCGGCAAAGGCGAAATCACGTCCGTTCTCGGTTTTCAGAAAGCCCAGGTCGGCCTGGACGGAAGATTGCAGCGCTGCATCCAGGCGGCCGGCCATCAAGTCCTGGTAAACCATGTCCTGGTTCTGGTAGGTCATGATGGTGACGCCCTTGGGCGCCCAATAAGCCCGGGCATAGGTTTCCGACGTCGAGCCCTGCTCGATCCCTACCCGCTTGCCTTGAAGGGATTCGGGCATTGGCAGGAGATCCGAGCCTTTTTTCGCAAGGAGACGCGGCAGGACATTACTGATCTTGTCGGAGAAGGCGATCTGCGCCTGACGTTTCTCAGTCACACTCATGGACGAAAGAATGCCGTCGAACTTCTTGGCTTTCAGCGCCGGGATGATGCCGTCGAAAGAGTTCTCGACCCATACACATTTGACCTTCAGCTTTTCGCAGATCGCATTGCCAAGATCGATATCGAAACCCACAAGCGTGCCATCGGGCGCCTTCGACTCGAACGGGGCGTAAGTAGGGTCAACGCCAAAGCGAATGACTTGCAAGTCTTTCGCATGGACACCGCTGGCAGCCAAGGCCAGAACAACTGAAACAGCAAGCTTCTTCATATCAATCTCCGTAGGCACAGTGGTACTGGGGGTTTAAAAGTGGCCAGTTCTGTTTAGGGTTTTTGTTTTGTTTAACCTCGGTCACAACGCTTGCATGCTGTGTCGGTAACTCGCCGGGGAGAACTTGAGCGTCAGCACCGCCATCGCTGCGAGTACCCCTAGGTGCATCCACCAGCCGGTGATGAAACTTCCGCCGGCGTCGCGCAGCCAGCCGATCAGCCAGGGTGCGCTCGATGCGAGCAAGAAACCGATACCTTGAACAAAAGCCGCCAAGGTGCCGGCCGCTTGCGCGCCGGACAAATGGTCGAGGCTGACAATCAGGCTGAGCGAGAAGAACCCGCCGAGGCCGAAACCGACCAGTGCGACCCACAACCAGGGCGCGGCGTTGGGCGCCACCGCGAAGCCGGCGAAACCCGCGGCCTGCAACGCGATCGTCAGCCATAACGCACCACGCCGGTCAGTGCTGCGGCGGGCAAGCATCGGCATCGCGAACGCTGCGGTCGCCTGGAATATCGCCAACCACGCAAGCAAGTTGCCCGAGGCCTGCAGGCCCATGTTCTGCTGTTGGTAGAAGGAAGGCAGCCAGGCCACCAGACTTGAGTAGCCGCTGTTGGTGAGTCCAAAGTAGGCAGCCAACTGCCACGCACGCCGATTCTTGAAGAAGCTGCAGGTTTTGACCGGTGCAGGTCCGCCAGCGGCTATCGGCGCAGTGCCTGGCGCCCACACCAGCCAAAGCAGGAACACAGCAAGCGCTGGCAACGCCCAGATGGAAAGCCCCAACCTCCAGCCGCCATATGCATTCAGCCACGTGCTTGCCAGCGAGCCAAGCGCCCCGCCGCCGACCAATGCCGCCGAGTAGAGCCCCATCACCATCGCTATCCGTTCAGGAAACCAACGTTTGGCGACACCCGGTATCAAGGCCTGGATCACCGCCACGCCGGTGCCGGCGATACCGGCGCCAATGATCAACTGCGCTCCGTCCTTGACCACGGCGCGTGACGCGCACCCGAGCATCAAGAGCAACAATGCGCCGGCCAGCGCCCGCCGCTCGCCGAAGCGACGTGCGACACCGATGCCAATGAAGGCAATCAGGCCCATCAGCACGAAAGGCAAGGTGGTCAGCATCGCGGCAGCACGAAAATCGAGGCCAATGTCGGCGCGCACCAGATCGAGTACCGGCCCGACCGAAGTCAGGAATGGCCGCAAATTCAAGCCCAGTAGTACCAGGAGCACCAGTGCGGCCAGTGAGACCTCACCCGCGCGCGACACGCCCGTAGCGATGCAAGCCGCTGTGCGGTCAGTCATGGCGCGCACTTCTTTCCCGCCGCTGCGGGTGTGGGCTCGGCAGCATCGTCTGCATCAGCGTCATTTCACTTGCCATCACATTTACCTTGCGAATTCTGGTCAACGGGCCGTATCAGCCGCCGTTCCGCAAGATTAAGAGCCGGTGCTATTATTCGGAAATGAAATGTTCGAATGACAACTAGTGGGAAACGTAATGACTTCGACACTGATCGATCCGTTGCTGCTCAAGAGTTTCGTCGCGGTGGTAGAGAGCGGCAGCTTCACCCGCGCCGGTGAGCGCGTGCACCTGAGCCAGTCGACCATCAGCCAACAGTTGAAGCGCCTTGAGGAGCAACTCGGCTGCGAACTGCTCAATCGCAGCGGGCGCTACGTCGTCACCACCGAGAACGGCGAGCGCTTGCTCGGCTATGCGCGCCGGATCCTGGGGCTGATGGAAGAAGTGGTGGAAGAGTTACGCAAAGGCCACGCACAGGGCGAAGTGCACATCGGTGTGCCAGAAGACTTTGCGTCAGACTTGCTGACGCCGACGCTTGGCGCCTTCGCACGCGCGCACCCGTCGATAAGGCTTGAGATCAGCAGTGGGCTCAGCAACACGTTATGGCAACAGTTTTGTGCAGGCGACTACGACCTGGTGCTGGTCAAACAGCGCCCGGGACAGGTTGTGGGGCACGCCGCCTGGCCCGAACCGCTCGCCTGGTTCGACAGCCTCAGTGAGCCGACGTACGAGCGCGACCCGCTGCCACTGGTGGTGTTTCCGGTTGGCGGCTTGTATCGCGATGAGATGATCCACGCGCTCGAGAGCGCGGGCCGACGCTGGAGCATCGGCTACAGCAGCGCAAGCCTGGCGAGCGTGCGCTCAGCGGTCGCCGATGGTCTCGGCGTCAGCGTGCTCCCCTCGCGACTTGCCCTGCCCGGCCACCGACGGTTGGGCGTAGCCGAGTCCTTCCCCGAACTGGCGGCACTGGAAATCGCGCTACACCTGCGCCCCGACGCACCACGGCGCGTGATCGATCTGGCCGAACAGCTGACAAGGCTATGCGCCCAGGTGACTGGCCACGTTGGCTGACGTGCCCAAAAAACACATTGGGGTGCGGCGTCTGTAGCGCTCTCGATAACCAGACCGCTCAGATCACCGCCTTGGCCGATGTACCGTGCAGGTACTGCCTGGCAATGGCTTTCATTTGCTCTGCGGGCATGGTCGTTCCATGCCCGCCGTAAACGCAGCTCACGTCCAGATCGATCAAACGTTGCATGGTCTGACGATAAAGAGCCTGATTCGAGCAAGGTAGATCATCGACCAATCCACCGACATAGATGACATCGCCACTGAACAGCAGACCGGCCATTTCGTCGAGCAGACCGATGGAACCATGGGAGTGACCGGGTAAATGAAGCACCCGCAGCCGCTTGTCTCCCAGGTCGATGATGTCCCCCTCGTCTACAGTCTGGGTCAACGGGGCCGGTGCTATGTGGTGGTGTTCAGGGGACCAGTGCAAGCACGGCGCTTGTGTTACCGCGCCAGGCAAACCGCGAAATACATTCGCCAGGGTGTCTTGATCAGCCATCCGGCCGAAAGCCGCTGCCTCGGCTGCATGCCCAAGGCGATTTTCGAACTCATGGAAGCCGCCGACATGGTCGGCATGGATATGGGTCGCCACCGCAATGAGCGACTTGTCCAGCTCCAGGTCCAGCGCAGGTCGCAGCGGCGCCAACCCCATGCCGAAGTCAATCACCAGGTCGGCATCGCGTCCTCGCACGTGAAAAAGGTTGGCCGCAAAGTAGCGATGCACATGAGGTTCGCGCAAGCGGGTGACGCCATTGCCCATGTCCTGTTTTTCGTACCAGTCATCCCCCATGCGACACCTCAATGCAGTAGTTGGCCAAGAAAACGCTGGGTGCGCTCATGGCTCGGCTGGGTAAAGATTTGCTCCGGCGAGCCACATTCGACGATCTGTCCTGCGTCCATGAAGATGACCTTGTCGGCCACCTTGCGAGCGAATCCCATCTCGTGGGTCACGCAAACCATGGTCATGCCCTCTTCAGCCAGCTGAACCATGGTGTCGAGCACCTCTTTGATCATTTCCGGGTCCAGGGCCGAGGTAGGTTCGTCGAACAGCATGACCCGCGGGTTCATGCACAAGGCTCGTGCAATAGCGACGCGCTGCTGCTGGCCACCCGACAGTTTTGCGGGGTAACAGTGGGCCTTGTCCGGGATACGCACCCGCTCCAGATAATGCATGGCCAGTTCCTCGGCTTCCCGACGGGGCATCTTGCGTACCCAACGTGGAGCCAGGGTGCAGTTCTCGAGGATGGTGAGGTGGGGAAACAGATTGAAGTGCTGGAACACCATGCCCACCTCACTTCGCACCCGATCGATGCGCTTGAGCTGGCCAGTAAGCTCCACGCCGTCGACCACGATGCGTCCTTCCTGGTGCTCCTCCAGCCGATTGATGCAGCGAATCAGGCTCGACTTGCCGGAGCCCGACGGCCCGCATATCACTACGCGCTCGCCCTGATGGACATCCAGATCAATGTTTCTGAGTACCTGAAAGGCACCGTACCATTTGCCAAGACCGCGGATTTGCACAGCCGTAGGCCGAGCCTCAGCCAGTTCAACTGGCGTCTCAATGGACAGTTTCACGATTGTGTCTCCTGTTTTTTGCCCAAACCGCCCTTAGCGGTAACCACTGGAAAGAGCGCGCTCGACTCGCATCTGCAGGCCCGTCAATACCGATACCAGAACCATGTAATAGACCAGCGCCGCGCTGTACCACTCCAGGAACTGGAAGCTGGTGGCGATCGCAAACTGGGTGGTGGTCATCAATTCATTGAGGGAGATGATGGTCGCCAGGGAAGTGGCCTTGAGCAGTGAGATGAACTCGTTGACCAAGGCGGGTAATGCGACGCGAAGGGCTTGTGGCAAAACCACCAGCATGAAGACTTGCCAGCGATGTAGACCCAACGCCGCGGCCCCCTCTCGCTGGCCGCTACCTACGGCGGCGAAAGCGCTGCGAAAGATCTCGGTCAGATAGGCTATCTGGATCAGTGTCAGGGCCACGAATGCAGCAAGGAAAGGTGTGAACCAGCCGCCTCGAAAACTGGGGAACAGTTGGGGTAGCCCATTCCAGATAAACAGTAGAACCAGCAATGCCGGAGCACCGCGAAACAGCCAGACATAACTGGCCATCGACCAGCGGATACCAAGCCGTGACGAGGTCGCTAACGAGCCTGTGAACAGCGATATGCCCATCGACAGCGCCATCACACCAACCGACAACACCAAGGTCAGCATCGCCCCTTTGGCCAGAGGCCAGCCAAAAACCGCATCCAGGAACAACGAGGAATCAAACACCATGACGCTCACCATTATTGCTGGGCCAGTTGGACGTCTGTCGACAGGCTCGGCAGATTCCATTTGGCGAGCAGCGCTTTGAGTTCACCACTTTGCTGCAAAGCACCCAGTGCTCTGTTGAGTTGCTGTAGATCAGCAGCGTTCTTGCGCAGGTAAAGCCCAAAAAGGTCTGAGTCGGGGTAGGTATAGGTAATCTGCAGTTGGCCGGGTACCTGGCTGCTGCGATAGGCAGCGGTTGTGTCCTGGGTGATGGTCGCTGTTGCTCGCCCTACCAGCACCTGCTGAATGACCGCAGAGGCCGAGGGGTACGTCTGCACGCTGATGGGCTTACGACCACTCTCTACCAACTGCTTGTTGAGTGCGCTCACCGTAGCCTCATAGGTGGTGCCGGCTTCGATTGCGATAACCTTGCCGCTCAGATCTTCCGGCGTCCGGGTTTGCTCATCTCGCATCGACGTGACCATGACCTTGGCGGACTTGAAGTAGCCAACGCCGTCGTAGCGCTTCAGACGTTCGGTGGTAATGGTCATGCCGCTGGCAACCACATCACAGCGCTCTGAGTCGAGTGATGGCAGCAGACCTTTGAAATCGCCCACGACCAACTGGAGGTTCACCCCCCAGTGCTTGGCGAGCGCAGTCATCACATCCACCTCGAAACCAACCATCTGCGTGTCACCGGGCTTGGCGTAGAACTCCATCGGTGGAAATTCGCCGGCAGTACAAACCTTTAGCGTGTCGCCCTGGATGAACGAAGGCTTCGTGCTGCTCGTATCAGCCGCGGTGGCCAAGCTGCTGATCAGACTCACACTCAGAAAAACTGCTGCTGCATGCTTCATGACATTTCTCTTTTTTTTGTGGTTTGGAGGATGTACTCGATAGCGCAGGGCAATGGTGCTGGCGACAAAGACAGCAAACAAGCTAAACTTTTTACAGGATTATTCTTTAGTATTACTAAAATATAGGCGTGACGATGGCACTTCCTCCTCTGCATAGTTTTCGGGTTTTCGAATGTGTTGCGAGACTGGGCAACATTGCTGCCGCAGCGGTTGAACTTCACGTCACCACTGGCGCTATCAGCCAGCAATTAAGGGTTCTGCAAAGCGGACTTGGTAAAGAGTTGTTCGAAAAACGCGGTCGACGATTAGTCTTGACCGACAACGGCCGCTTGCTCCAACAACGAGTTGCCAGCGCGATCGGTGAAATAGAAGATGGGGTGCGGCAGTTATCCAGTGCACATCAGGGTGAACGGCAGAAAATCGAACTGACCCTTTCTATTCCGAGCGTGCACGGTGTGACATGGCTCGCCACCCGGCTCTTCGCTTTCATGGATGAGAATCCGCACATCAAATTGAACGTCATCAGTGCGAGCCACTTCAACAAAGTCGACTGGCGACGAGCCGATCTGGCCGTGGTTTATGGCGTTCCACCCTGGCCTGGCTTCTGGTGGCGAATGCTGCACGGGATCCGCATGACGCCGGTGTGCAGCCCTCAGCTATTGCGTGGGCCAAAGGCCATTCGCAGTGTTGCCGACCTGGCCCATTATCGCTTGCTACATGAAGACGATGGCGCGCAATGGCGGCGCTGGCTGTCGGAGGCACGCAGCGTGCAATCGGGGGATTCGGATATTTACTTCGATGACTTCGGCATGGTTCTGCAAGCAGCCCGTGACGGTTATGGCGTGGCACTCAGCGACGAGGTAGTGTCCGCCCGCGACCTTGACGATGGACGTTTGGTACAACCCCTGGCCCTGACTGTGCCTGCATTGCAGAACTATTACTGTGTTTGTAGCGAAGGTAATCGCGACCGTGATGACGTTAACAGTTTCATCGAGTGGTTGATTGCGCAATCGTGATGACCCGTTGTAACTGAGACATCAATGATCACGGAGATCTGTTACAAGGCGGTCGTCAACACCCTGGAGCGATTTGAAATTCTCGCTTATGCATTTTCTCAATGCCTGGATCAAGGGTTCTCGGGCTCGTCCATTTTTAACGATAAGCGAAAATTCTGCCTGATAACCAAAAATATCAGGCAAAAGAACTCTCAAGCGTTTTTCATCGACCCATCGTTGCGCCAGATGATCTGGAATATAGCCAATGTAACTCCCGGACAATACCAGAATCAGCTCCGCTTCCATGCTGTCAACGGTTGCGGACCTATCCGTAAAGCCATGACGCAGCGCTTCAGTGTTAGACCAGTAGCCTCGGTCAACCAGCCTCTGGTGGGTTATCGTCGAAACTGTCAATTCTGAATTGCTGAATAAGGGATGACGATCGCTACAGTAGAGCCAATGTTGCTCTATGTAGAGATGAACATATTTGAGCCCACTCATTTTTGTCGGCAAAGAGCCTATGGCCAAA
This sequence comes from Pseudomonas sp. GL_091, assembly GCF_057837725.1. Taxonomy (NCBI): domain Bacteria; kingdom Pseudomonadati; phylum Pseudomonadota; class Gammaproteobacteria; order Pseudomonadales; family Pseudomonadaceae; genus Pseudomonas; species Pseudomonas sp. GL_091. Next base: position 3,774,215 of record NZ_CM174451.1, read on the forward strand.
TCAAGTTTGCCCTCGATAACTTCGCGCTGTAATTCAAAGGGGCTGAGTATCTTTAAGTTGATATGTACAAGTGGATTCTGCTGAGTGAACTCGCCGATTATTTCAACGATGTTGATTTTTTGATCGCTGAGCATCGAGTCAAGAATACCGAGCGACAATGTACCGCGCAGATCGCCTTTCAGTTCAAGAACATAGTGCTCGAAGTTGTCAATCCGTGAAAAAAGTTCCACTGCTTCCTCATAGATCAACTGCCCCTTACTGGTAAGGCTGAAGCCCGAGCGACCGCGATTGCATAACGGCATGCCCAGTTGGCTTTCAAGCTGACTCATGTAAGTGCTGATCGCCGAAGTTGACATCTTCAGCGCTTGCTGAGCAGCCGAGAAGCCCTTGTTTTGTGCAACGCATACAAAAATACGCAGTAATCGCAGCTTGTAGAGAGGTTCTTTCATCGTCGAATCACCGGAAACTTTAGTGATTGATACCGGTTCTGCCGGGTTATGTCCATCTTCACGCAAGGTGGCGCGATCATCCATAAAATTATGTTTATCATTTCCTGAACAAAGTTTTTTCTTCCCTGAAATGGTGCTCCAGTGCTGGTCAAGCGAGAATCCATTCAATCGTGACGCACAACCGTGCCATAGGGCGCGCCGCCACTGTCCGCTCGTACAATTCCGTGCGAATCGGCCTGTTATTGAGATCTAACTGTGATTGGAGATCGTATGTTTGATGACACTCGCCGCGAAAATTTTGCCGATGGCACAGACTATGATCCGCAAAAGCGTCCGCGCTTTTCCGAGATTGCGACATTTATGCGCGCCCCACTGGCTTCCAGTCTGGACGACGTCGACATTGGCATGATCGGCGTGCCCTTTGATGGCGGTACTTCATTCAAACCGGGCGCTCGCTTGGGGCCGCGAGGTGTGCGCCAACAATCGTGTTTGATGAGAACAAAAAACCATACGACCGGTATTGCCCCATTCGAGTTGTGCCGGGTCAAGGATCTGGGCGATGTTTTTATCGAGCGAATGTATTCGCTCGATACAGCGCATACTTACATTGAGCAGTTTTATCATGAGATTGTGAAACGCAACATCATGCCGTTGACCGTAGGGGGTGATCACTCCATCACGTACCCTATTTTCAAGGCGATCGCAAAAGATGGCCCCATTGGCATGATTCATATTGATGCCCATACCGACACCATGGACAGTCTGTATGGCTCGAAGTTTTTCCATGGCGCCCCCTTCAGAAGAGCGGTAGAGGATGGTCTGCTAGATCCGAAGCGCACAATTCAGATCGGTATTAGAGGCTCCGAACACTCCGGCACAGCAAACTACAGCCTGGAATGCGGCATGCGCGTCATTTTCATTGATGAGTTCGATGATTTAGGCGTCAGTGGAGTTCTGGAGGAAATCAAACGCATAGTCGGCAATGGCAAAACCTATATTTCTTTCGACGTCGATGGCCTGGATCCTGCCTTTGCGCCAGGAACCGGCACTCCCGAAGCGGGCGGTATTTCAATGCGTGAGGCACTGCGATTGATCAAGGGGTTAAGGGGTTTGAATCTTGTCGGTGGCGACGTAGTCGAGGTTGCACCAGACCTGGATCCAACTGGATTTACCGCGTTGAATGCAGCAACGTTGATGTTTGAGATGCTCTGTGTGCTCGCCGAATCGCGGGTGAACGCCCTGAAAAGTGATTAACGCTTACTTTATAAACCTCTGCTCAGTTGACAACTGACGTGGTCGACTTTTGCTACTTGATGGAGCCATCCTGGGATTGTCCAAGCAACACGCCTGTTATTAAAGCCGCTTCTTCATTGCCCAGGTTTCTCGGCTGCGATGCGCCAGACCTTGTTCCCGACGTCATCGGCCACCAACAACGCGCCACCCTGATCAAGCACTACACCCACTGGACGCCCTTGTGCTTCGCCATCAGTGTTGAGGAAATCGGTCAGGAAATCCACCGGCATCCCCGAAGGTTTTCCGTCCCTGAACGGAATGAACACCACCTTGTAACCGGCCTGCGGGTTACGGTTCCATGAGCCATGCTCACCGACGAAAACGCCATGGGCAAAGCTGGCTGGCATACCGCGCGAATCAGAGAACGTCAGGCCCAAGGGGGCAACGTGAGTTCCCAACGCGTAGTCCGGTGCGATGGCCTCGGCTACTTTATCCGGGCGCGGCGGTGCCACCCGGGTGTCGATGTGGGAGCCATAGTAGCTCCACGGCCAGCCGTAAAACGCCCCGTCCTTTACTGAAGTCAGGTAATCAGGCACAAGGTCGCTGCCGATTTCGTCGCGCTCATTGACCACGGTCCATAGCTGGGTTGTACCGGGCTCCCAGGCTAGCCCATTCGGGTTGCGCAAACCGCTGGCAAATAGACGTTTACTTCCGCTTTTTACGTCGACTTCCCAGATCGCTGCGCGACCTTCTTCCGCATCAAGGCCGTTTTCACCGACATTGCTGTTGGAACCCACTGTGACGTAAAGCTTCGTTCCCTCGGGGTTGGCGAGCACATTCTTTGTCCAGTGGTGATTAATGCCTGAGGGCAGTTCGGTGACTTTCACCGGCGTTGCATTCACCTCGGCTTGACCCGTGCTGTAAGGCACCTTGACCAGGGCGTCGGCATTGGCAATAAACAACTCATTGCCCACCAAGGCCATGCCAAAAGGCGACGTCAGTCCGGTCATGAACACCTTGTGCACTTCGGCGCGGCCATCACCGTCGGCATCGCGCAACAAGGTAATCCGATTGGCGCTCGGCGCATCCGCCCCCACCCGCTCCATCACAAACCCCATGACGGTGCGTTTTGCCCAGGCGATCGGTCCGGTGCCGCCATCCGTGGCGCCTTCCGGCATCGGCGGGTGGTTGCTCTCGGCGACCAGCACATCGCCATTGGGCAACGTGTACAACCAGCGCGGGTGATCGAGATTCTCGGCCAGCGCGGTTACCTTGAAACCGGCAGGAGCGGTGGGCATGGCATTGCCCTTCCAGCCGATGGCCTTGGAGACCTTTAATGTGGGGATCAGCGAGGTGGTGGGTTCCGGCAACTGCGGGGCCGGGCCGACGCTGGCCTGAGACGGCAACTTGGAAGACTCCCCACAGGCGCTGAGTAGCGTTGCAGTCGTGATCAAGAGCGCAAACCGGTTGGGCACATTCATTGTTCTAACCTCGCAATGGCCATCCATGGGCCAATTATGGGACAGGCAAATCCCGGCGAAGTATCGCGACGCTCATCCGCTACAAACACCGCGTCTGGCGCAAATCATATTTGCCTGAATTGCACGAATGCGCGATTCCAAAGCCAGTCAATATCCCAAACCTGGCCTTGGGTTCACACCGGGTTCAACAACGCCTCACGCAGCAGTCTGGCGGCGGGTGAGTCCGGCACGTTTTTGCGCGAAACCAACTCATACGGTTCGCTGCGCGAGGTGATAGGCAGCGGCAGCGTGGTGGTAAAGCCGTAGCCGGAGCAGAACTTCGCCACGTCGGTCGAGACCAGCGCGACGAGGGTCGGGTTTTCCTGAAGCAGCGACAAGGTGGCGAACGCCGATGTCGTCTCCAGCAGGTGCACCGGAAAACGCAGGTCGGCCTCGTGAAACTCTCGTTCCAGCAGCAAGCGCATCGGCATGTTGGCGCGATAGACCACCCAGCGGTAATCCACCAGGTCCTTGAGCGACAGCTGCCGGGCATAGGCAAACGGATGCTGGGTGCTGGCGATCACCGCCAGGGTTTCCTCGACGAGCATCGAGCTCTCATACAGATAGGGAGTGGTGCTGATGGTAGTACGACAGATCGCCAGATCCAGGCGCCCCGCGTCAAGCTGGCTGAGCAGCGCGGCGCTGGTGTCTTCGACGATCTCGATGGACAGCTTCGGGTGATCGGCAATCACCCGGCTGATCGCCGTGGTCAATAGCGGCACGGCGCCCATGATGGTGCCGACCGACACGCGCCCGCCCTCGCCGCTCATGATGCCGATGATCTCTTCGCGCAGGTGCGCGAGGTCGGTCTGGATCAACCGGGCGTACCGAATGACAGAGCGTCCGGCATCAGTGGGTTCAAGCCCGCGGTTAGTGCGAGTGAATAGCGAAGTGCCGAAGGTGGTTTCAATTTCTTGCAGCGCTTTGCTGGCACCAGGTTGTGTCAGCGCGACCTGTTTGGCCGCGCCCAGCAAGGAGCCGTGCACATCAAGGGCTATCAACAGGCGCAGCTGCTTGATGTGCAGGCGGGACATGATCGAGTTCAGTGAGGGCGTCATCAGGGCTAACTAAAAGTTATAGAGGTATCGAAAGTTGTCAGTATCGAGGCTCGCCACGACGGACCTATAGTCCACCCCACAACCAGGCAATGCAATGGGTTTGACCTGAGAACGAAAGTCCTCCTGCCGTAGACCGGTTGCAACAATAACAATCCTGTATAACTCGCGGTGAATCATGTCCCTGATCAATTACGTCACCAAGATCCAGTTCGGCTACGACAGCCTGCAACACCTGGCCGCCGAAGCCGAGCGCGCCGGCATCACCCGGCCGCTGATCGTTACCGACCTCGGCGTGCGCAATGCCGGCATCGTCGACAAAGTCATCAAAGCCCTCGGCGCTGAGCGTGCCCCGACGATTTTCGACGCCACCCCACCCAACCCGAACGAACACGCCGTGCGTGAAGCCGTGGCGCAATACCACCTCGGTGAATGCAACGGCATCATCGCCGTCGGCGGTGGTTCCTCCATCGATCTGGCCAAGGGCGTGGCGGTCTGCGCCACTCACGACGGTCCTTTACAAAGCTTTGCGGTGATCGAAGGCGGACTGGATCGCATCACCCCGGCCACAGCGCCATTGATCGCGATTCCGACCACCGCGGGCACCGGCAGCGAAGTGGGTCGCGGCGCCATCCTGATTCTCGACGATGGTCGCAAAGTCGGTGTCATATCGCCATATGTCGTGCCCCGCGTGGCGATCTGCGATCCGGAATTGACCCTGGGCCTGCCGGCCATGCTCACCGCCGCCACCGGCATGGACGCCATCGCACATTGCATCGAAACCTTCATGGCGCCGGCCTTCAACCCCGCCGCCGACGGCATCGCCCTCGACGGCCTGTGGCGTGCCTGGGAACACATCGAACGCGCAACTGCCGAGCCCGGTGATCGCGAAGCGCGGATGAACATGATGAGCGCCTCCATGCAGGGCGCCCTCGCCTTTCAAAAAGGCCTGGGCTGTGTGCACAGCCTGTCCCACGCACTGGGCGGGATCAATCCGAAGCTGCACCATGGCACCTTGAACGCGATCTTCCTGCCGGCGGTGGTGCACTTCAACGCCGATGCCCCGACCGTGCGCGACGAGCGCAAGCTCGAACGATTGCGCCATGCCATGGGCCTTGAGGCAGACGCCAGTATCGGCGCGGCCATCGAAGACATGACCCGACGCTTGGGCCTGCCGACCCGACTGAGCGAGATCGGAGTGAACGAGAGCCTGTTTGCCGGCATCGTCGAAGGCGCGCTGCACGATCACAGCCACAAGACCAACCCCCGCGAAGCGTCCTCTGCAGACTACCTGTCGATGCTCGAACAATCGCTGTAAGCAGCCGCTATCCAACAACAATAAATCAGGAGGCATCCGCGTCGTCGGCCCGGCCGACGCCAGCGGAACAATCATGAAACCCACCGTCCTTATCGAACGGCAAGACGCCATTGCCATCGTCACCCTCAGCCACCCGGGGAAAATGAATGCCCTGACCCTGTCCATGTGGCAGGACCTGGGTGACGTCATGACCGAACTGTCCGCCGACCTCAGCGTGCGTTGTGTGGTACTGCGTGGCGCCGGCGAACAGGCCTTTGCCGCCGGCGCCGATGTCGGCGAGTTTCCAAGCGTGCGTGCCAACCAGGCACAAGCCCGGGTGTATGCCGAAGTCACCTCGGCGGCGATGCGTGCGGTCGCCGACTGTCCGCACCCGGTGATCGCGATGATCCACGGAGTGTGCGTCGGCGGCGGCCTGGAAATCGCCGCGCTCTGTGACCTGCGCATCTGCGGCACCTCCAGCCGCTTTGGCGCGCCGGTCGGCAAGCTCGGGCTGGTCATGTCCTATGACGAAATGGCCGGCCTGGTGGCGCTGGCCGGGCGCTCGACCACCCTGGAAATTCTCCTGGAGGGCCGCATCCTCGACGCCAACGACGCCTACGTGAAAAACCTTGTGACCCGTGTCGTGGCCGACGTCGAAGTCGAGTCGCAAACCCTCGCCACGGCTAAGCGCATCGCCAACGGCGCGCCGCTTGTCGCTCGCTGGCACCGCCAGGCTGCACGACAACTGGAAGCCGGCGTCGCACCCACCGTTGAGCAGATCGACAGCAGTTATTGCTGCTACGACACCCAGGACTTTCAGATCGGCCTGAACGCTTTTATCGCGAAAGCCAAACCACAATTCGAGGGCAAATAACATGGGACCGCTGACAGGCATGCGCGTTGTAGAACTGGCTCACATCATGTCCGGACCGGTGTGCGGCATGATGCTGGCCGACATGGGCGCGGACGTGGTGAAAGTCGAGAAAGTCCCGGATGGCGATGACTCGCGCCGCTTCTCGCCGATCATGGCCAGCGGTGAATCCGCCTCGTTCATGGTGGTCAACCGCAACAAACGCGGGATCGGCCTTAACCTGAAAACCGACGGCGGCCGTGACGTATTGCGGCGCCTGCTGATGGACGCCGACGTGGTCACGGAAAACTACCGCGCCGGCACCATGGAAAAATTCGGCCTGGGCTATGAAACCCTGAAAACCCTCAATCCGGGCCTGATCTATTGCGCGATCTCCGGCTACGGTCGCAGCGGACCGTTCGGCGAAAAAGGCGGATTCGATCTGATTGCCCAGGGCATGAGCGGCATGATGAGCATGACCGGTGAAGCCGGACGCGAGCCGGTCAAGGCCGGTTCGCCAGTAGCCGATATCAACTCGGGCATCCTCGCCGCCCTCGGCATCTGCGCCGCCTACGCCGCCAAACAGAAAACCGGCCTGGGGCAGATGGTCGATACCTCGCTGTTCGAAGCCGGCCTGCAACAGATGTACTGGCCGGCAGCGGCGTATTTCGCCGATGGCACCATCCTGCCGAAAATGGGTTCAGCCAACTCCACCAGTGCGCCATATCAGGTGTTCCGCACCGCCGATGGCTGGATCAATATCGGCGCCGCCAACCAGGCCAACTACGAGCGACTGGTCGAGGCGCTGGCCGTTCCGCAGCTCAAGGCCGATCCGCGTTTTGCCAGTAACGCGTTGCGCATGGAGCACCGCCTGGCTTTGGTGGAAATTCTCAACGAAGTGCTGGTGGCGCGCACCACCGATGAATGGATGGTGTTGTTCGACAGCCTCGGACTGCCTGCCGGACCTGTCCTCGACATCGCCGCCGCCCTGGCCCACCCGCAAACCAAGGCGCGCGGCATGGTCGTCGAGACTGAACACCCCACGCAAGGCCGGGTGCGCGGCATGGGGTTGCCGATTCACTTCTCCGACATGGACAACGCCGCGCCACCGACCAGCCGCCCTGCGCCACTGCTTGGCGAACACACCCGCGAAGTGCTGAAGGAAAGCGGTTACGCGGAAGATGAAATCGACGAGCTGATCCGAACCCAGGCGGTGGTGGCACTCGCGTCCTGAGATGAACCGCAACTTTGTAGGAGCGAGCTTGCTCGCGATGGACGTTAACGATAACGCGTGTTGCCTGAATAAACGCGGCGCTCTCCAGTCCATCGCGAGCAAGCTCGCTCCTACAAGGATCCGCTGCTTTTTTAGAACAACTACAACAAAAACAATAGGTGAACATCATGAGCCGTATCTTGACCGAGTCCGTTAGCCGCCGATCCTTCCTGGTGTCTGCCGGCGTCACCGTGGGTGGTGCTTTTGCCGCCAACCTGCTGCCTTCCGGCGCCTTCGCCGCGACCAAACCCATTGTGTTGCGCTACACCAGCAGCCTGCCCGACACCCACCCGCTGAATAAACAGATGAAAGCCGCCTCGCAAGCCATCAAGGTCGAAACCAATGGCGCCGTGGACTTGCAGGTCTACGCCAACGGCGCCATGGGTGGCGACACTGACATGCTGTCCCAGGTGCGCGCCGGGGCGATCGATTTCATTCCGTTGCCCGGCGCGATTCTTTCGACGCTGGTGCCGGCCATGTCGATCGAAAGCATGCCGTTCGCCTTCAAGGACTACGACAGTGTATGGGCCGCGCTGGACGGCAAACTGGGCGAGTACGTACGCGCCAGGACCGAGAAAGTCGGCCTGATCCCGATGGAAAAAGTCTGGAACAACGGCTTCCGCCAGATCACCAGTTCGACGCGGCCGATCAACACCCCGCAAGACCTCGCCGGCTTCAAGCTGCGCGTCCTGGTCAGCCCACTGTGGACGTCGATGTTCAGTGCCCTGGGCGCCTCGCCGACTGGCATCAGCATCAACGAAACCTACTCGGCCTTGCAGACCAAGGTCGTCGATGGCCAGGAAAACCCGCTGGTGGTGGTTGAGTCCGCGCGTTTCTATGAAGTGCAGAAATACTGCTCGATGACCGACCACATCTGGGGCGGTTTCTGGATCGTTGCGTCGGGCAAGACCTTTCCAAAACTGCCTGCCGATGTGCAGGAAATCGTCTCCCGGCAGATCAACGCCGCCGCTCTGGTACAGCGCCAACAGGTGATCGATCTCAACTCCAGCCTGGAGCCATCCCTGACTGCCCACGGCATCACCTTCAACAAAGTCGACCGTGCACTGTTCAGGGCTGACCTGCAATCGAAAGGCTTCTACACCCAATGGAAGGAAAAGTACGGCCCTGAAGCCTGGAGCTTGCTCGAGCAGTACGCGGGTCAACTGTCCTAAGCCGGAGACACAGTCATGAAAAATCAAATTCCAATGACGGATGTCGCACCTGCTGAAGGACTCAGCCCACACCACGCCACGTTTCGCCTGGGACGCGCGCTGGACACTGGTCTGCGCTGGCTGACTGAAGGCAGCGCGGCGCTGCTGGTGGTAATCGAAGTCACGTTGTTGTTCTGCAATGTGTTCTCGCGCTATGTACTCAACCAGCCGATCGTCTGGGGGGATGAACTGGCGTCGCTGCTGTTCCTGTGGCTGGCGATGCTCGGTTCGGTGGTGGCGATGCGCCGCGGCGAGCACATGCGCCTGACCTCGTTCATCGGGCGTTTGCCGGTAGAAAAACGCGCATTCGTCGACACCTTGGGCGCAGTCATCGTCATCACGTTCATCGGGCTGCTGTTCACTCCGGCCTGGGAGTACGTCAGCGACGAGTGGATCATCACCACCGCGGCCCTGGAAATCCCCAACGCCTTTCGCGTGTCAGCCATCGCGGTTGGCCTGAGCCTGATGCTGATGACCTGTGTCGCGCGGCTGTTGACCAGCGCCCGGCTGATCGATTTCTCGGTGTCAGTGGCGATGCTCGCCTCTCTCGCCGCGCTGTTGTGGGTGGCGCAAGGCACGATGCTGCTGATGGGCAATTGGAACCTGGTGATCTTCTTCATGATCGGCGTGATGACGATGATCGTCATCGGCGTGCCGATCATGGTCGCGTTCGGCCTGGCAACGGTGGCGTACCTGTCGACCATGACCAGCACACCGCTGACCCTGGTGGTCGGGCGGATGGACGAAGGCATGGCGAGCCTGATCCTGCTGGCCATCCCGCTGTTCGTGTTCCTGGGCGCGCTGATCGAAGCCATGGGCATGGCGCGGGCGATGATTCGCTTCCTGTGCTCGTTGATCGGGCATGTGCGCGGCGGTCTGTCGTATGTACTGATAGGTGCCATCTACCTGATCTCCGGTATTTCCGGGTCCAAGGCTGCCGACATGGCCGCCATCGCCCCGGCGCTGTTTCCGGAAATGAAGAAACGCGGCGAAGATGAAAACGAGCTGGTGGCGATGCTCAACGCCTCCGGGGCGATGTCGGAAACCATTCCGCCAAGCCTGGTGCTGATCACCATCGGTTCGGTAACCGGTGTGTCGATTTCCGCACTGTTCACCGGCGGCTTCATGCCGGCAGTCGTGGGTGCAATTGCCATGGCGGCGGTGGTCTGGTGGAAAAACCGCAAGAAAGACGCTTCTACTGGTAAACGCGCCACGGGCAAGGAAATCGGCCACTCGCTGCTGGTCGCGTTGCCGGCCCTGGCCCTGCCCTTCGTGATCCGCACTGCCGTGGTTGAAGGCGTCGCTACCGCGACCGAAGTCGCCGCCATTGGCGTGGCGTACACCTTCATCGTCGGTCTGCTGTGCTATCGCTGCTTCGATTGGCGCCGCTTGTATCCGATCCTGGTCAGCACCGCGTCGTTGTCCGGTGCGATCCTGATCATCATCGGCAGCGCCACCGCCATGGCATGGGCGCTGACCCAGTCAGGCTTCTCCCACCAACTGGCGCAAGTGATGTCGACCGTGCCGGGCGGCGCGCTGGGCTTTCTGATGATCTCCGCCGTGGCGTTCATCCTGCTCGGCAGCTTTTTGGAAGGCATCCCGGCCATCGTCCTGTTTGGACCGCTGCTGTTCCCGATCGCCAAAGCCATGGGCATCAACGACGTGCACTACGCCATGGTCGCGATCTTCGCCATGGGCCTGGGCTTGTTCGCCCCGCCGTTTGGCGTGGGGTTCTACGCCGCGTGCGCCATCGCCAAGGTCGACCCCAGCGGTGCCATGCGTCGGGTCTGGCCGTACCTCGGCGCGCTGGTGGTGGCACTGGCGGTGCTGATCGCCGTGCCGTGGGTTTCCATCGGCTTCCTGCCTACTGCCTGAATTGCCCTTTGACTTGACCAAGAGGTTTTCCATGAATTTCTCCACAATGCATGCAGGCTCCGCCACCGAACGCCCACTGACCGTCGACAAGGAGCGCACCATCTCGTTTCTCGGCGAAGACTTGCGCATCTACGCCACGCCGCGCCTGGTCGATGACATCGAGCAGACCTGCCTCGATTACCTGCTGACCTTCCTCGATGAAGGCGAGAACACTGTGGGGGCGGCGGTCGATATACGCCACGTCGGCGCCACGCTGCTGGGAATGTCGGTGAGCATCGTTGCCACGGTCACGCGCATCGAAGGTCGCAGTGTCACCTTCAACGTCGAAGTGCGCGATGACGTTGAACTGGTGGCTACCGCGGCGCACACCCGCGTAGTGGTGAACGTGGCCAAACTGCGCAGCCGCGTCCAGGCCAAAGCCGAAGCAGCGGCTGCGGGCGACGTCGAAGATGGCGTGCTCAGCCCTTCCCAATTGACTGCGGCGCGCTGAACAAGGGACGACGTCATGATCACGCTGCACAAACGCAACGGTTTGCCGAATCTTGCCGGCGAAGACGCGCTGCCGATTATCGATGCCCACCATCACTTGTGGGACCTGGGCAACGGTCGTTATCCGTGGTTGCAGGACGACTATCACGAGGACTTCTTTCTTGGCGACTATCACAGCCTGTGCCGTGATTTCCTGCCGGCAACCTTTCTCGCTCTGACCGAAAAGCAACGGTTGGTCGGCACCGTGCATGTCGAAGCCGAGCGCGCACGCGATGAGCAAGTCGCCGAAACCCAGTGGCTGGAACAGGTGAACGCCCGTTATGGCTTCCCGAGCGCCATCGTCGCCCACGTCTGGTTCGATCGCGAAGACAGCGCCGAGATTCTCGCCGCCCAGGCTGCGCGGCCACTGGTCAAAGGCATACGTTCGAAACCGCTGACCTCGGCGTCGCCAGACGTGTCGATTATCGGGGCCAAAGGCACCATGCAGGACCCGAAATGGCTGGAAGGATTTGCGCGACTGGCTGATCACGATCTGTCGTGGGACTTGCGCGTGCCGCCGTGGCACCTGGTCGAGGCGGCCGAGGTGGCGGCGTTGTTTCCGCAAATCCGCATTGCGCTCAATCACACCGGCTTCGCCTGGGATCGCAGCCCGCAAGGCATGGCACGCTGGCGCAAAGGCCTGGAAGCACTTGCCTTGCAGCCCAACGTGCACATCAAGTTGTCGGAGTTCGGCCTGAAGGATTCGCCCTGGAACTACGCCGACAACCGAGTGGTGGTGCTGACCGCGCTGGAGATTTTCGGCCCCGAACGTTGCATGTTCGCCAGCAACTTTCCGGTGGCGGGCTTGCGTGCTTCCTACGACACGATTGCCAGTGGCGTAGCCGACATGCTCGCACCGTTGGGCCGTGCCGTGCAGGAAGCGGTGTTCGCCGGCAACGCGCAACGCTTTTATCGCCTGGAGCAACCGCATGGATGAGTTATCGAGCATCGACTGGCGCACACGCTTTCTGGCCAGTGGCGACGACGCGGACCTGCCCATCGTCGACGCGCACCAACACTATTTCGACATCGAAACCCATTACTACCCGTGGCTGAACGATCGCCCGTTGCGACCGTTCCGCTATGGCGATTACTCGTCCATTTGCCGCAACTTTCTGCCGGCCGACTATCGCCGACTGGCCAGCAAGCATCGCGTGGTGCAGACCGTCGTCATTGAAGGTGAATGGGATCCGGCAACACCGGCGGATGAAGTGATGTTTGTCGAATCACTGGCGCAGAACGAACCCAGCGTGGCGGCGATGGTTGCGCAGGCCTGGCTGGACCGTGAAGACGCTTTCGACCTGTTGCGCCTGTACGCAAATCACCCGTTGGTGCGCGGCATCCGCCACAAACCGACGGTGACCCGCCGCGAGGCTTGGCGTGTAGATTTTGCAGAACCAGGCTCCATGCGTGACCCGCGCTGGCGTGAGGGCTACGCACAACTGGCGAAAAACGGCCTGCACTTCGAATTGCAGGCGCCCTGGTGGCATCTGCCAGAAGCCGCCGAGCTGGCCCGGGACTTTCCCGACGTGACCATCGTGGTCAATCACACCGCGCTGCCTGCGGATCGGTCCGAAGCAGGCTTGGCCGGGTGGCGTACCAACCTTGCGCTGCTGGCACGGGAGCCGAACGTTGCCTTGAAGATTTCCGGCATCTGTATCCCCGGCAAGGCATGGCCAGTCGAAGCGAACCGGAGGGTGGTGAACGACGCGATTTCGATTGTCGATGTCAGCCGTTGCGCGTTCGCCAGTAATTACCCGGTCGATGGCGTGGTGAACAGCCTCAGCGAAGTCCTCGACGGGTTCAAAGCCATTGTTCGCGACCGCCCCCTCGCTGAGCGGCTGGCCCTGTTTCATGACAACGCCCGACGCATCTACCGGCTCACTTGAACCCGTTTGCACCGCTCATCAGGAGTCCAACATGTTTGAAGTTTCAGGCCACAACTACATCGCCGGCACACGCTCGGCAAACGGCACGACCACCCTGCATAGCCACGATGCCAGCACCGGGGAAGCACTGCCGTATCGCTTTCATCAAGCGACAACGGAAGAAGTGAACGCGGCCGCGCAAGCAGCCGCCACGGCTTACCCGACCTTTCGCAACCTTTCTGCCGCACGTCGCGCCGGTTTTCTCGACGCCATAGCCACGGAACTGGAGGCGCTGGATGAACCGTTCATCAGCCTCGTGTGCCGGGAAACCGCCCTGCCCGCCGCGCGCATCCAGGGTGAGCGGGCCCGCACCAGCGGCCAGATGCGCCTGTTCGCCACGATGCTGCGGCGCGGCGATTTCTACGGCGCGCGCATCGACCGTGTGCTGCCGGACCGGCAACCGCTGCCCCGCCCGGACCTGCGCCAGTATCGCACCGGGCTCGGACCGGTCGCGGTGTTCGGTGCCAGCAACTTCCCGCTGGCTTTTTCTACCGCGGGCGGCGATACCGCCTCCGCTCTCGCCGCCGGTTGCCCTGTAGTGTTCAAGGCCCACAGCGGGCACATGGCGACCGCCGATTACGTCGCCGATGCGATCACTCGCGCTGCGCGAAAAACCGGCATGCCTGAGGGTGTCTTCAGCCTGCTTTACGGCAGTGTCGGTGAAGCACTGGTCAAGCACCCGGCGATTCAGGCGGTCGGTTTCACCGGTTCGTTGCGCGGCGGTCGGGCCTTGTGTGACATGGCAGCGGCACGCCCGCAGCCGATCCCGGTGTTCGCCGAGATGAGCAGCATCAACCCGGTATTGCTGTTGCCCGAAGCGTTGAAGGCACGCGGCGACAAGATTGCCACCGAGCTGAGCGCTTCGGTGGTACTGGGTGCGGGTCAGTTCTGCACCAATCCCGGTTTGGTACTGGGCATTCGCTCGCCGGAGTTCAGCGCTTTCCTTGAGCGTTTTGCCGGTTTGATGAACGAACAACCCGCACAAACCATGCTCAACAGCGGTGCCCTGAAAAGCTACTGCCACGGCCTGGACAACCTGCGCGCTCACCCCGGCATAACGCACCTGGCCGGCACCGATCAACAGGGTAATCAGGCACAGCCACAAGTGTTCAAGGCCGACGTCAGCCTGTTGATCAACGGTGATGAATTGCTGCAGGAAGAAGTATTCGGCCCGACCACTATCGTCGTCGAAGTCGCCGACCTCGCCGAGTTGATGCAGGCCTTGCACGGGCTGCGCGGGCAGTTGACCGCCACCCTGATGATTGAAGACACGGAACCCGGCAGTGTCAGCGAAGTGCTGGCCCTGCTGGAACAGAAAGTCGGGCGCGTATTGTTCAACGGTTACCCCACGGGCGTGGAGGTCTGCGACGCGATGGTCCACGGCGGACCGTACCCGGCAACGTCGGATGCGCGCGGCACGTCGGTCGGCACCCTGGCGATCGATCGCTTCCTGCGCCCCGTGTGCTACCAGAACTGCCCCGACAACCTGCTGCCAGATGCCCTGAAAAACGCCAACCCGCTGGGCATCGCCCGCCTGGTTGACGGCGTCAGCCACCGCGAAGCGCTGTAAGTCACCGGCTTCAACTAACGCCCACTGATAGCAACAACTTCCGTGCCTGTAAACAACAGGCATCGGATTCGCTTGTCCCGAAAACCGCTGCACCCACAATAAAAACAGAGGAAGTCTCATGCACGTTCAACGTCACCCGAAACAAAGCTTTTGCAGACTGATGCTGGCCGTTACTGCCGCCGTGATGATCAATACCGCAGGCACTCAACTGGCCGTTGCCGACACCACCCCCACCGCGACGACAGCGCCCATGCAATGTGCCACTGAAGCCACACCGCGCTACACCAAGACCCCCACCGGTTACCTCATGGTGTTGCGCACGGGTGACAACGCGTTCAAGGAACTGACCAAACTGGCGATAGCCGAGAATATCCCCAGTGCCTCGATCAGCGGGATCGGTTTCGGCAACGTGAAGTTCGGTTTCTGGAACAAGGACAAAAAGGACTTCGACGCCAAGACCTTCAGCAACGTCGAGATGGCCAGCATCACCGGCTCTGTGGCTTGGAAGAATGATCAGCCTTCGATCCACATGCACGGTGTCGCCGGCGACGCCACGTTCCAGGCCTATGGCGGCCACATTCTGGATTTCGAAGTCACCACCGGTTCGATGGAGATCACTGTGATCTTGCACCAGCGTCGTCTGGAACGCGGGATTGACCCGTGCATCGGTGCCAACGTACTGGGTATCTGACTCCAACAGCAGGCTCCCGCCGACAGCGCATCTGTGATGGCGGGAGTCACCCTGCTCAATTCCAACTACAAAAACAAGGGGCGCTTCATATGAGCAACAAGAATACGGTCGTAACCCTGGCTCTGGGTGCCATTGCACTCAGCACCCAGGCACAGGCCGACTTCCTGAGTGACAGCAAAGCCACGCTGGGCATGCGCAATTTCTACTTCAACAATGACAACCGCGACGGCTCGGCCGCCCCCTCGAAAACCGAAGAATGGGCTCAGGGCTTCATGCTCGACTACAAGTCGGGCTACACCGATGGCGTGGTGGGTTTTGGCGTCGATGCGCTGGGTTTGATGGGCGTTACCCTGGACAGCGGCAAAGGACGGCATGTCGGCAGCTCGATGATTCCTTCGGACAGCGACAACAGCGCCGTCGATGAGTGGAGCCGGTTGGGGATGACCGGCAAGGTCAAGGTCTCGAAATCCGAGCTGCGCCTGGGCACGCTGATGCCGAAGCTGCCGATCCTGGTGGCCAACGACGGACGCCTGCTGCCGCAGACATTCGATGGCGGGCAAATCACTTCGAGCGAGTTCAAGGATCTGACCCTGACGGGTGGCCGGATTGAACACGCCACGGGGCGGGGTTCAAGCGATCAAACCGGCCTGGCCGCCACGGGCGGTACCCGTGAAAGCAACGCGTTCGACTTCGCCGGCGGCGACTGGAAAATCACCAAGGACCTGACCGTCCAGTATTACTACGCCAACCTGGACGACTATTACACCCAGCAGTTTTTCGGCCTGATCCACACACTGGCGATCTCGGACAATCAATCCCTGAAAACCGACCTGCGTTACTTCAAGACCGACTCGTCCGGTAAAAACAGCTCGGGTACCTCGGGCTACAGGATCAGTGGCTATACCCAAGACAGCGATGGCGAGATCGACAACCGAACCTGGAGTGCCGCGCTGATTTACTCCTTGGGTGCCCATGCGATTACCGCGGGTTACCAAAGCGTTTCAAGCGGTAGTAATTTCACTCAGCTCAATCAGGGCAATTTGCCGGACAAAGGCGCCGGTGGGGCCAGTCTTTACCTGTATACCGATCGCCTGATCCAGACTTTCACCCGCGCGGGCGAGCGCACAGCCTTCGGTCAGTATGCGTATGACTTCGCAGCCTTGGGGGTCCCGGGTTTGAAAGCGTCGGTCATGTACCTCAGCGGGGACAATATCAAGACGACATCCGGTGATGAGCAGAAAGAATGGGAGCGAGATATCAGCCTGGACTACGTACTCCAGTCCGGTGCGCTTAAAGGGGTTGGATTCAGTTGGCGCAATGGCAAGTCGAACAGCGAAGCGTCCCGCAACCAGGATCAGAATCGGTTGATCGTGACTTATAGCATTGCGCTGTTTTAGCCACTGGACATCACGATATCGCTCACTCGTGGCGCGTCCGCCATCAGGAAGTCGGCGCCGCGCAGCTTGATGAACTCGGCGTGTTCGGCAACGCTGGCAAGATTGCCGAAGACACCCTGACCATCGAAGAGTGCGGTGAGGCTATCTTCAAGCTCATGCTGCGCATCGCTTCGGGCGAGCGCAGCATGAGCGAGCAGCACGGCAAGGGTCTGCAAAAGCTGCTCGCTCATCCGGGCATCGAGCACCTCGCCGGCAGTCCGCACCAGGGCAGACGGCGGACTTTGAACGGTTCGTCGAACTGACGGCGCTGCTGGAACAGAAAGTCGGACGGATCCTGCTCAACGGTTATCCGACCGGTGTGGAAGTCTGTGATTCGATGGTGCATAGCGGGCCGTACCCGGCTACTTCGGATGCGCGCGGAACGTCGGTGGGCACCCTGGCGATCGATCGTTTCCTGCGCCCGGTGTGCTTCCAGAACTATCCCGACAACCTGGGCATCTCTCGCCTGGTCAATGGCCAAACCACCCGCGAAGCTCAGTAACACTCGCGGGTTCATCAACGAGGAGCCCGCCAGTGGCTCCTCGTTTCACGGGCGCAGTCGATCGCCGGTGCGAAACATTCCACGGGTGCCCGCGAAACAGATGCAGTCATGTCCGCAGGAACGAGCGCGAGAGTTAGTTACCTAAGCCGCTGATTGTTGCAAGGCAGGCACTGCCAGACTCACCGCCCGCACCGAAGCCCCCGCACTCAAGCCCAACGCCTTGGTGACTTGAGCGTCGACAATCAGCGTACCGGCTGCAATTCGCGCCGCTGCCGCAGTGATCCGGCAATCGGCAAACTGACGGTTATGAATCAGGTAAGTCGCCGCTTGCTCCCCCGGTGTGCCAATGCTCAGTTGCAGCACCTGACTATCGCGCACCGCACGAATATCCCCGGTGGCGCATTCGATCAGCGGACCACCGTCGAAGATGTCGATGTAGTCACGATGCTCGAAGCCTTCTGCCTTGAGCATACCCAACGCCGGTTCGGTGTTTGGGTGAACCCTTCCGATGACCGCTCGCGCGCCCTCCGGCAACAGGCAGGTTGGCAGCGGAAACTTGGGCATCAGTTCCGCGATGAAGGTCTTGTTGCCCAGCCCTGTGAGGTAGTCGGCGTCGGCAAAATCCATCTTGAAGAAGTGCCGTCCCAGGCCTTCCCAGAACGGTGAAACGCCCTCTTCATCCGAGTAACCGCGCATTTCCGCAATGACCTTGTCACCGAAGCGATCGCGAAATTCCGCCAGAAACAGGAAGCGCGCCTTCGACAACAAACGACCATTCAGACCACTGCGGTGGTCGGCGTGTAAAAACAGTGAACACAGCTCGGAATGGCCGGTCATGTCGTTGCCTAGAAACAACGTTGGCAGCTGTTGATTGATACCCAGGTTTTTCGACGCAGCGACGAACAGGCCCAAGCGGTAGTTGTACCAAGGTTCCCGCAGGCCGACAGCACCCGCCAGGGCACAGATACCCACCGTTTTTTTATGTTCGTTCTCCAGCACAAACAGGTAGTCGGCATCGGCACGCTCGGCTTCGCCGGCGAAGGTTTTGGCCGCCCATTCCAGGCGCTGGCGCAGTCGTGATGCATCAGCCGGCAAGGTGGTCAATCCGGTGCCGGCACTATGGGCCAAGGCCAGCAGAGCCGGCAGATCTTCAGGCGTTGCCGGGCGAACGATCATCGCACTTGTTCCTGGGTGGACGAATGCTTGGGCAGGAACACTTCGGCCAACATGCAGCGCGCGCTGCCGCCACCGATGCGCTCGATGGTGTCGATGTTCACCGGCAACGGCGTGGTGTGAGTTTCGATCAAGCGACGCTGATCGGCGTCCAGGGATTGCCAGGCTGTACGCGACATCACCAGCAGCGGTTCGCCCGCTGCGTTGTGCACTTCCAGCATGTTGCCGGCAAAGGATTCCAGCTGCGCCCAGTTCAAGGCGATGACCTGTTTACCGCTGGTTTCGAGTCGGTTACGCAGCGCCGCACTTTCGCCCGGATGGGCCACAGACGCCAGGCAGGCCACCGCCAGGCGGGTGCCGACGCTCATCATGACGTTGGTGTGATAAATCGCCACGCCCTGGCGGTCCACCGCGTTGAACGCACACAGTTCATAGCCCAGATGACTGACCAACTGATCCAGTGCCCGGGCGTGGGTGCGCGTGGAATACCCGGCGTAGCAGATCCGCTGTTGCCGATCCAGGACCATGCTGCCGGTGCCCTCCAGGAAAACCTCATGCTCTTCGAGGCTGGACAGGTCCAGCAACTGCTCGACCCGGTATTCACCCAGCAACCCATCGAGTACACCTTTGTCCCGCTCCAGACGCCGGTTGTGGCCCTGCATCGGATACAGGACCAAGGTGCCATCCGGGTGGCTGCTCCACCAGTTGTTGGGGAAGATCGAGTCCGGGGTATGCGGCGCTTCGCGATCGTTGTGCACCAGGACTTCAACGTCGTGCCGACGCAATGCGTCAACATAGCCATCGAACTCGGCAAGGGCCTTGAGTTGTACGTCTTCGGCAACGGTTGCCGGACGCTGGAAACGGTTGTTCGCCGCCGTGTCCTGATTGAAGGAGAAACGTGTCGGGCGAATCATTAATACCGTGTTGGTGGTTTGCATGGGCACAGACTCAATGAGGGTCGAGAGAGGCTCATTGTCTGTTTCGAGGTGGGAAAAACCCGGTTGATAACGGCTTTTGCACTGATGAAAACGGCTGAAGATTGCTGGTTGCCCAGCCGATTCGGCCGGGCTGAAAAACAAAAAAAATCGCTGCTTTGGGCAGCGATTCTTGTCTTATTCCATGGTGGTCTTGACCATCGCCAGCTCCGGGTGGCTGACCAGTTTGTCGATGTGCAAATCCGGGTCGTCAAACCAGACTTCGGTTAACACCCGGTAATGCTCCATGTCACGGCAGCGCATGCGCAGGCTGTAGTCGAACGCGCCGCTGATCAGGCGACATTCCAGCACCTGCGGGCAGGCGCGGACCTTGGCTTCGAAGGCCTTTTGCGCCGCGCGTCCGCTCTGGTTCGACAACGCCACCAGCACCAGCAAAGACAAGCCCGGCGTCAGTTTCTTCTCATCGAGAATCGCACCATAGCCGCGAATGACCCCAAGCTGTTCCAGCTTGCGCACCCGTTCCAGGCAAGGCCTGGGGGTCAGGTGCACGCGTTCGGACAGCTTTTGATAGGTGATGCGCCCTTCGTGGCGCAGCACTTCAATGATTGCCTGATCGATACGATCAAGCACGATCGACAGATCGCGGATATCCGCCATGTGCGCCTTGCCTCATTTCAAACGACCCGATAGAAATTGCTGCAAACGTTCACTGTTTGGCCGGTCGAGTATCGTAGCATCACCCTGCTCCTCCACACGGCCCTGATGCAAGAACAACACCTGGCTTGAGACCTGCCGGGCAAACCCCATTTCGTGGGTCACCATCAACATGGTCCGGCCCTCTTCGGCCAGCGCCTGAATCACCTTCAGCACTTCACCCACCAGTTCCGGGTCGAGCGCCGAGGTTGGCTCGTCGAACAACAGGATTTCGGGTTCCACCGCCAGGGCCCGGGCAATCGCCACCCGTTGTTGCTGCCCGCCCGACAGAAACGCCGGGTACTGATCGGCCACCCGTTGCGGCAAGCCGACCTTGTCCAGATACGCCCGCGCGCTCTCCTCGGCGGCCTTGCGACTCATGCCCAGGACTCGACACGGCGCCAGCACGATGTTCTCCAGCACGGTCAGGTGGCTCCACAGGTTGAAATGCTGGAACACCATCGCCAGTCGCGTACGCAAGCGCTGCAATTGCTTCGGGTTGGCGACACGCATGCCACCGACGCCTTGACGGGTGAGGACTCGCTCGCCATCCAGAGCAATGGCGCCTTCGTCCGCACGCTCCAGAAAGTTGATGCAGCGCAGCATGGTGCTTTTACCCGAACCGCTGGCGCCGATCATGCTCACCACGTCCCCTGCCCGTGCGTTCAACGAGACGCCCTTGAGCACTTCATTGTCACCAAAACGTTTATACAGATTTTCAACCGTGAGTTTGTACATGCGAATACTCCTGGAGCGGCTCACTTATCGGCGCCGCTCTGGATAAAGAATGGAAGTCAGTGGGTCGGGCCGAGAAAGCTCAGCCAGCGTTTCTCCGCCAGGCGGAACGCGCCGACCAGTCCGAACGACAGCACGAGGTACAGCAGACCGGCAATGCCGAAGGCCTGAAACGTCATGAAGGTCGCCGCATTGGCATCCCGGGCGATTTTCAGGATGTCCGGAATCGTTGCGGTGAAAGCCACCGAAGTCGCGTGCAACATCAGGATCACTTCGTTGCTGTAGTACGGCAGCGCACGGCGCAGCGCCGAAGGCAGGATCAGTTGCAGATACAGGCGCCAGCCACTGAGGCCATAGGCATGGGCCGCTTCGATTTCACCGTAGGGAATGCTGCGGATCGCTCCGGCGAAGATTTCCACGGTGTAGGCGCAGGTGTTGAGAGTGAACGCCAGCAAGGTGCAATTCATGGCGTCGCGGAAAAACGCTTCGAGCAATGGCTGCGAACGGACCACAGCAATGCCGTAGATCCCGCTGTAGCAAATCAGCAACTGGATATACAACGGCGTGCCGCGAAAGATGTAGGTGAACAGCTGAACCGGCCAACGCAAAACGCCCCAGCGCGAGACGCGCAAGATCGCCAGGGGCAACGACAGGAAAAAGCC
Source organism: Pseudomonas sp. GL_091 (assembly GCF_057837725.1). Taxonomy (NCBI): domain Bacteria; kingdom Pseudomonadati; phylum Pseudomonadota; class Gammaproteobacteria; order Pseudomonadales; family Pseudomonadaceae; genus Pseudomonas; species Pseudomonas sp. GL_091. Next base: position 3,795,831 of record NZ_CM174451.1, read on the forward strand.
CATGGCAATACTCGCCACCAGCAACCACAGGGTCATGGCCAACCCGGTGAGGGTCTCGCCGTCGCTGAACAGAAAGGGTCTCCAGTATTCGGCAATCAACTCGATCATCGCGCCATCCCCCGTACACCCTGGTTGTAGCGCCGTTCCAGCACGCGCAAGACATAGTTCGAAGCGCTGGTGATCAGCAGGTAAAGCGCTGCGGCCAGCAACAGGAAATCAAGCATATTGAACGTGCTTTTGCCGGCCTCCTGCGCGACCTTGACCAGGTCCGACAAACCGATGATCGATACCAGCGCCGTAGCCTTGAGCAGCACCAGCCAGTTGTTGCCCAGGCTCGGCAAGGCGAAACGCATCATTTGCGGGAACACCACGAAACGGAAGCGCTGCCAACGGTTCAAGCCAAAGCACGCCGCGGCTTCCTGTTGCCCGCGTGGCACACTCAGAATCGCCCCGCGAAAGGTCTCGGTGAAATACGCCCCGTAGATAAAACCAAGGGTGATGATGCCGGCCACGAATGGGTCGATTTCCATGTAGGGCCAGCCCATGGACTCGGTCAGGGCGCTGAGCCAGCCTTGCAGGCTGTAGAAAATCAGCAGCATCAACACCAGGTCGGGCACGCCACGGATCAGCGTGGTGTAAAAGGTCGCCGGCAGATTCAACAGCTTCAGCGGCGACAGCTTGGCTGCCGCGCCGAGCAGCCCCAGCGCCATGCTCACCAAAAGCGCGAGCGCCGACAGTTTGAGGGTGACCCAGGTGCCGTGCAGCAACAAAGGGCCATAGCCTTGCAGGGCCGAAAGGTCGACCCCCAGAACATTCAGGAAGGAGTTCACGCCAGTCACCTGTCTTGATGCGCCCCGGTCGCTGCAACACAGCGACCGGGGCGCGAGGATCAGTTGTTGTAGAGGTCCAGATCACCGAAGTGTTTCTGCTGGATCTGCGCGTAGATGCCCTTGTCGTGCAGGGCCTTGATGGCGGTGTTGAGCATGCCTTTGAGCTCTTCGTTGTCCTTGCGCACACCAATGGCGATCTCTGCCGGCACCAACGGGTCGCTGATGCCTTCACTGTTGTGGAAGTCCGCCCCTTGTGGCGAGGTCAGGAAACTCATCTGCGCTTGCAGCTTGTCCTGGATCGACGCATCGAGACGGTCAAATACCAGGTCGGCATACACCTGATCCTGATTCTGATAGGCCCGCAGTTTCACCCCGCCCGGCGCCAGTTTGGCCTTGGCGTAGGTTTCCTGAATCGTGCCCTGCATGTAACCGATGGTTTTGCCGCGCAGCGACTCGGCGGTAGGCAGCAGTCCGGAGTCTTTGCGGGTAACGATGGCGGTCGGTCCGGCGTACAGGCGATCGGTAAAGTCGATCTGTTTTTTGCGCGCGTCGGTAACGGTCATCGAAGATTCGATGGCATCGAACTTGCCGGCCTTGAGCCCCGGAATCAGCCCGTCGAAATCATTGCTGACCCACACGCAGGTCAACTTCAGCTCGGCACATATTGCATTGCCCAGATCCACGCCGAAGCCCTGGACCCCACCATCGGCCGTAGTGGATTCAAAGGGTGGGTAGCTTGGATTGACGCCAAATCGCAGCTCCTTCCATTCCTTGGCACTGGCGCCCGTGGTGCAGCACAGCAACGCGAGTGCCGGCAAAGTCAGCCATTTGATGTTCATTTTCTTGAGTCCCGGATTATTTGGATTTATCGCGATCCGGCGCCTGCGTCGGACCACACTTTTTGACAGGGGCAGAGAGTCGATGCGGTCTTCACCGCAGCCGTTTTTGTTGTTGTTCTCGACTGGAAGCAGCCAGTCGTCGGAGTTGCACTCCATCTCAAGCAGCGATCGACAAGCGCTTGAAACGGACCGTCAGAATGCCAATTGCCGGGAGGGTGCAGGTGTCGTAACCCCCCGTTCAAACAGCGTGCCTGTGCTGATCGAAGGGTCTTCACAGCCGATTCTGTCGGCTGCCGTAAGTCACTGTTTCTCCACTTAAAGGGAGCGGCACAGGAAGTGTGATGGTCTTCGCGGCCTTCTACTTCACCTGCATGACGATGCGTCGTGAAGCGCATCGCGCTTGAGCTGCGCGAGCGAGATGCGACTGGTCAGTGTCACCCGGCCGATTCCGCTGTGCGCTGCCTGTTTTTCGACTTCTCTCGCTGTGTCCAGGGTCGGTATTGGCCGAAATCTTCTCGCCATTGCCTCGACAATAGGTCCGTTGCAAACACATGGACCGCCTCCTGAGTCTCAGCCGCCAAAGCGCAAGGTAGTCCAGACCGGCACACCAAAAAACGCCCAAAGGAACCCAATATGACCCGTTACATTGACGTCAATGATCTGAGCCGTCTCGTCCAGGAAAAAGGCTTGCCTCGTTGCCTGATCGAAATGGCCGAGTACATCCGTCAAGACTACTTACGCTGGCCGGATTTCGAAAAGTGCGCGCGCCTGGCGAACCACTCACCCGAGGGCGTCATCGAGCTGATGCCCGTGTCTGATGCAGCGCTCTACGCTTTCAAGTATGTCAACGGACATCCGAAGAACACCCACAATGGCATGCTGACGGTCATGGCCTTTGGTGCGCTGGGAGACGTCGATACCGGCAAGCCTGTTTTGCTGAGTGAAATGACGCTGACGACCGCCATTCGCACCGCTGCCACTTCCGCACTCGCGGCCCGCTACCTCGCCCGACCGGACAGTCGCCGAATGGCACTCATTGGCAACGGCTCACAGAGCGAATTCCAGGCCCTGGCATTTCATACACTGCTCGGCATTACTGAAATCAGTCTCTACGACATCGATCCTGCCGCGACAGCGAAGCTGGTAGCCAACCTGCGGGCCTACCCCGCCATACAGGTGAGCGTTGCCAATAGCGTCGCGCAAGCGGTGCGTGGCGCCGATATCGTGACCACGGTCACGGCCGACAAGGCCTACGCAACGATTTTAACCCCTGAGATGATCGAGCCCGGGATGCACCTCAACGCCGTGGGCGGCGACTGCCCCGGCAAGACCGAACTGCACCGGGACATCGTCGAGCGTGCGCGGGTCATGGTTGAGTACGAACCGCAAAGCCGCATTGAAGGCGAAATTCAACAGATGCCCGCCGACTCACCGGTTATCGAGTTCTGGAAAGTCATCAATGGTCAGACTCAAGGTCGCCAGCATGCCGAGGAAGTCACCTTGTTCGACTCGGTCGGCTTCGCCATCGAGGACTACTCCGCCTTGCGCTATGTGCTGGATGTTGCACGAACGCTCAACATTGGCAGCGACATCCAGCTGGTGCCAGAGCTGCAGGATCCCAAGAACCTGTTCTCGCTGCTGCTGCCTTCAGTAACAGCCGATATAAAGCGTCGGGCGTAATACCACTCGACATTTCAAAGCGTTCACCTGGCGGCCCCTTCGGCTGCCAGGCGCAACCCCGGACAATCCCTCAGTCGTTTAAGCCTTTTTTACAGCGCCATCCGGATGGGCATCACCTGTATCGGCGTGATGAGGTCGTTCTGTACGGCAAGCAAGGTGATGACGAGATTACCCAGACGGAGCTTGAGACCATCAACGGCGCATTGTTGGCGGACTTGTACACGATCTGGGGTAACTCCAATCCGAAAGTATTGAAGTCCAGATAAGGAGAAAAAAAGAAGGTGCGCAGGCTAAACGCTGCGCCCCTGTGGGAGCGAGCCTGCTCGCGATGGACGTTAACGATAACGCGGAGTCGCCAAGGGGGCTCACCAACGCAACTCGAAGGCATTTTGCGCGCCCGGCTGGATGCTGCTGCCCAAGCGTGCACACTCGCGAGAGAGGGTGTCGCGCAGCCATTGACGGTCATCTCCTTCGGCGCGACAGAGGCGAAAGCGCCGCAAGCGGGTGGGTATCAAGTCCAGCGACTGCAGGTGCCCGCCCGGGTCCAGCGAGGCAAAGTATAGAAACCCCAGGTCGCCGCGAAAGGCTGTGTAGCCATCGATGCCTTCGTAATCGTTCAGAAGGTCACCGCAGCCATAGAGAATCAGGCGTTCGCGGTACACCTCGATGCCTTTGACGTGGTGCGAGGAATGCCCGTGCACCACGTCAACCCCGGCCTCGTCGATCAAGGCATGGGCGAACCGGACTTGCTCGCGCGGGATATCGAACCCCCAGTTGCCGCCCCAGTGAATGGAGGCGACCACCAGATCCCGCGGTTTTTTGCCCTCGAGAATCCGTTTGGCCACAGGGCGCAGGCTTTGCATCGACAGATCCTCCAGCCGCGCGACGCCCGGGCCCTTATCCGTGGCGGCCCAGTCCGACGCAATGCCGCTGTCGGGTGCGCCGAGGCCAAACACCAGCAAGCGCCGCCCGCCAGGCTGCAGCAACACGGCGGGCGCTTCGGCAGATTGCAGGTTGTGCCCGGCGCCGGCGCTGCACATACCATTGCTCGCCAGGGTCTCCAGCGTATCGGCCAGGCCGGCTGCCCCCCAGTCCAGCACATGGTTGTTGGCCAGCACGCAGCAGTCGATGCCGGCTGCGCTGATGACCGGGAAGTTCTCCGGGCTCATGCGGTAATTGATGCCCTTTGGCTCCGGTCGTCCGCGGCGGGACACCGCAGTTTCCAGATTGATGATGCGTGCGTGTGGCTGGCGAAGTTCGAACTCATCCAGCGCATCGCCCCAGACATAGGTGAAATCGACTGGGCGGGGAATCGAACCATTGACCCGTTCTGCCAGCCGGACGTAATCGCCGGCATTCTTGACGTAAGCTTCGTAAAGCCGCGGATCGCCAGGATGCGGCAGTACTGCGTCGATGCCGCGGGCGGTCATGACGTCGCCAGCGAGAAACAGCTTCAGCGTATCGGTAACAGCTGCCATGGCACCCTCCCGAATATAAGCCGGGGGATGTTTCCATCCCCCGGCTTATTATTACGCTGAAATAGGTAGAACGACTTCTAAACCTCTACTCAGTTGTTCTTCATATGCAACTGATAAAGCTCATTGGCAATGGCGATATCCTCCAGCCCCAGTCCGATTGAGCAACGGATTACTGATTCTTGGCGGTCAGGCACTTGCCGCAGTCATCGACCAGGCACTGGCCAGTGATCGTGCAGAACCCGGTCTGCTGGAACGTCTTGAAGCCGGAGAGTCAATAGCATCCGTACTGCGTGTTGAATGATTGATCGCTTTGTAATGTAGCCAACGATTCAGGTGCCGCGCGTCATCAATGAGCGGGCGCCTGAATGGGTGAGACCTGTGTATCCGGCGAAGCGCGGAGTTCGTAGCCAGGGAGCTAATAGCTCTGGTTATGAACAGGTAGAAACAAGCGTTTTACGTAGGGGTAATGGGCTCGAGATCTCATCCCGCTACTGATCCAGCTGCAGATTCGCTACTATGGTTGCCCGCCTTCCTTGTCTGCGGATTTCTTCATTCTGGAGCCCGAATGCCTAGTCAAAAGGACATCGCCGCCGAAAGCGGCGCACCGATGATCCCTGAACAGCGCCGTGAATTGATGCTGCGACAGTTGCGCAAGCATCAGGTGCTGAGCGTTCATCAATTGATGGAAATGTTCGACTGTTCGCACATGACCATACGCCGCGACATTGCGTTGCTGGAGCAGGAAGGTCGTGCTTACTCGGTAACGGGTGGGGTGCGGATCGCCAGCCAGCTGCACAGTGAGCCCAGCCATCAGATCAAGGCGGTGGTCGAGTTGCCGCAGAAGCAGGCCATGGCCAGGCTCGCCGCCCGGCTGCTGCATGCCGACATGACGATTTACCTGGATGCGGGAACCAGCACGCTGGAAATCGTCCCCTATATCAAGGCGCTGTCCGGCATGACCGTGGTGACTAATGACTTCGGTATTGTCCAGGCACTGATCGAAGCCCCCCATGTCACGGTGATTCATACCGGCGGGCAACTGGATCACTCCAATCAATCGTGCGTGGGTAGTCTGGCGGTTGCCACCTTGCGTCAGATCGTCACCGATATCGCGTTCATATCCACCAGTTCATGGGATTTGCGTCGCGGCCTCACCACCCCTTCGGCGCTGAAGGTTGAGGTCAAGCAAGCCGCGATGCAATCGGCTTCGCAAGTGGTGCTGGTGGCCAGCAGTTCGAAATACGGCACCTTCAGCATGTACAGGATTGCCGGGCTCGAGCAGTTCGACATCATCCTCAGTGACGACGCATTGACCTCTGCCGCGGCCGATGGCATCCGCAAGCAGGGTGTCGAACTGTTGCTGCCGGCTGACAGTACACCGGCGTGAAACAACGGGCTCCTGGCCTGATTTGTAGGAGCAAGCTCGCTCCTACAAGTTTCTTAGCGCGCCTTCCAGTCGCGCAACCACTGCAAGCCGGCAGACGTATTGCCTCGTGGCCGATATTCGCACCCTACCCAGCCGTCATAACCCAATTGGTCAATCAGCTCGAACAGATAGGGATAATTGACTTCCCCCAGGTCCGGTTCATGCCGGTCAGGCACGCCGGCGATCTGGATATGGCCGATACCATCGAAGTCGCGACGCAGTTTGGTCGCCAGGTCGCCCTCGACGATTTGGCAGTGGTAGCAGTCGAACTGAACCTTCAGGTTACTGGCGCCCACCTCCTTGCAGATGGCCTGGGCCTGATCCTGGCGGTTGAGGAAAAAACCTGGCATGTCTCGCGTATTGATCGGTTCGAGCAATACGGTGACGCCTGCCTTGGCCGCCTGGGCGGTGGCGTAGGCGAGGTTCTCCAGGTACACGCCGTGATGCCGCGGGCGATCGCTTTCCGACGGCAACAACCCGGCCATCACATGGATGCGTGAGTTGCCCAGCACACCGGCGTATTCCAGGGCGCGATCAAACCCGCTACGAAATTCACTCTCCCGGCCCGGCAACGACACCGTGCCCCGCTCCCCCGCAGCCCAATCACCGGGCGGCGCGTTGAACAGTGCCTGCACCAGGCCGTTGTCGCTCAAGCGTTGCTTGAGTTCTTCAGCGCTGTAGTCGTAGGGAAACAGATACTCCACCGCTTCGAAGCCGTCAGAGGCAGCGGCGGCGAAGCGATCCAGAAACTCATGTTCCGGGTAGAGCATGCTGAGGTTGGCAGCAAAACGAGGCATGGTAGCTCCTGAGATAAAGGGTTAGACAAAGGGCCAGATCAGCAGGGTAATACAGAAACCCAAGGTACCGAGCAAAGTGGTCATCACCGTCCAGGTGCGCAGACCGTCGGCCACGTTCAGGCCTGACAGCTTGGTGAAGATCCAGTAACCGGCGTCATTGATATGGGACATGGCCAACCCGCCACCGCCCATGGCCAGGCACAACAGGGCCATGTGGTTCGGGGTGAGATCGAGGGTCGCAATCAGCGGGCTGATGATGCCGGCAGTGGTCACCAGCGCCACCGTGGTCGAACCCTGCACCGCGCGTAGCAGCATGGTCAGCAGAAAGCCCAGGGCCAGCACCGGCAGACCGGTGGTGCGCAGCATGTCGGAGACCACGGCACCGATTCCGGTGTCCACCAGCACCTTGCCGAACACACCGCCGGCACCGGCAATCAGAATCACCATGGCGACACCGGGCAAGGCCGAACCGATTACGTCAGACACCTGAGTGCGGCTCCAGCCCCGGCGCGAACCCAGCAGCCAGGCACACAGCAAGGTGTCGATCAGTAGCGCCACCAGCGGCGCACCGAGCACGGTCATGATGCCGCGCAGCGTCGATTCGGCAGGCAGCAACGAGGTAGACAGAGTCCCCAGCAGAATCAGAATGATCGGCAACAGGATCAGGCTGACGATCAGGCCAAAACCCGGTGCGGGGGCCGGCGGCAATTTGGAAACGATGCTGCTGGTCGACTCTTCCAGGCCCATGTGTGATACGGCTTCAGCCGCTCGATCAGCGCTGATGTCGTTGCCATTGGACCAGGCGGCCAGATCCTCGTTGGTGACATGCGGACCATAGACCTCGGCCCGAATATCGTCGGTCATCGGGTACGCCCGACGGGTCATGCGCCCGGCCACGCGGTAACCGACATAGCAAAGGAACGCGGTGATCGGCAACCCGAACATCAGCACGCGGCCCAGGTCCGCGCCCAATTGGCTGGCAGCGGCCACTGCACCCGGGTGCGGCGGCAGAAAGGCGTGTACGGTCAACAACGCAGCACACATCGGCAACGCAAACACCAACAGCGGCTTGCGCGCACGCCGGGCAATACCATAGGCCAGCGGCATGAGGATGATCACACCGACCTCGAAGAATACCGGCACCCCGACCATGAAGCCGGCAATCGTCAATGCCAGGGGCGTACGCCGGTTGCCGAAGCGGGTGATCAGCGTCTTGGCCAGCGCCTCGGCACCGCCGGAAAGCTCGATGATCCGCCCGATCATCGCGCCCAGGGCAATGATGATCGCGATATGGCCCAGGGTCTTGCCCATGCCGCCTTCGATGGTCGCGACCAGGTCGGCCGGTTTCACCCCGGCCACCAGCGCCACCAGAATGCTCACCAGCATCAAGGCCACGAAGGGCTGGAACTTGTACTTGAGCACCAGGAACAACAACAGAGCGATGCCTGCCCCAGCGGTAATCATCAGGATTAACGGGCTCATTTCAGAAGCCCTCCACACCGGGTGAACGAAAGGATTCTTCTGAAAATGCCACAGTGAAGGCGAGTCATGCCTGGAGTTCCTCTTGTTATTGTATTTTTAGGCAAGCCGGGGCCATCGAGAGTCGCTGAGCGTCTCCCGGACAGGGCCTGCGTTATCTATCTGTCATGTTCTATCGTGTTAAAAAATCAGCGCTCTACCAGTGCGCACCGAATGTCTCTCGCAGCTCGTCCAGCGCCACCTGATCCAGCGGTTCAGGCTTGGGATTGCTCATCAGCCAGAGCCGCGCGGTTTCCTCGAGCTCTTCCAGGGCGTAGCTGGCCCTGGAGACCGAACTCTCCCAGACCACCGGACCCAGCCGTTCGAGCATCACGCCGCGAACGCTATTGGCCAGCAGCGCGACCTGTTCGGCAACCTTCGGCGAGCCGGGTCGCTGGTAGGCGATCAACGGGATATGCCCGACTTTCATGACCTGATACGGCGTCAGCGGCGGCAGAATGTCGTTCGCCTGCCAGACACCTGCGAGCGTCAACGCCACCAGATGGGTGGAGTGGGTATGCACCACGCCGCCGACATTCGGGTTGCGGTCGTAGACCTGGCGATGCAGCGCCAGAGTCTTTGAAGGCTTGTCACCGGACACCCATTCACCCGCCAGGTTGACCTTGGCGATGGTTGCCGGTTCGAGGCGCCCGAGGCAGACATCCGTCGGCGTGATCAACCAGCCGTCATCCAGGCGTGCGCTGATATTGCCGGCGCTGCCGACGGTGTATCCGCGCTGGTAAAGGCTGCGGCCAACCTCACAGATTTCTTCGCGCAGGGCGTTCTCGTTACTCATTGCGCACCCCCGGCCTGGGCGAGTTGGTTCAAGGCTTTACTGAAGAAATCCCGGCCACCGAAGTTGCCCGACTTGAGTGCCAGCGCCAAAGGTTCCTCGGTACTGCTGACGGTCGCCGGTACACCCGGATCAATCTGCGCGCCGATCTGTAGCAACTGCACACCCAACGCCTGGACCACAGCACCCGAGGTTTCTCCGCCGGCAATCACGAAGCGGCGCACACCGCTCTGGTGCAGACCTTGGGCAATTTCGCCAAAGGCGTTTTCCACCAGGCTACCGGCCTGCTCGACGCCCAGTTGCTGTTGCACCGACTTGACCTCATCCGGTGAGCTGGTGGCGTAGATCAACACGGTTTGCTCGTTATCACGGGCGAAGGCCAAGGCTTGCGCCACCACCGGTTTCCCCGCCGCCAAGGCCAACGGATCAATCCGTAAAGCTGGCCGGCCAGCTTCAAGCCAGGCGGCCACTTGCCCATTGGTGGCGATCGAAGCACTGCCGGCCAACACCACTTCCCCGCCGGACACCGCCGGAAGTTTCGAGGCGTCGAGGTCGCGCAACTTGCCGGCGCGACGGAAGTTTTCCGGAAGGCCCAGGGCCAACCCCGAACCACCCGTCAACAACGGCAGATCGGCGCAGGCGGTACCCAGGGTGTACAGATCGCTGTCCGACAAGGCATCAGCGATGGCCATGCCGACACCTTGCGCCCTTAGCTCGGCGATTCGCGCCCGCACCTGCTCAGCGCCACGGGCAATCGTGTCGTAGCGCAACAGGCCGACATCCAGGCGGGTCTGCGATTGCAGCACGCGCACCAGGTTGGCATCGGTCATCGGCGTCAACGGGTGGTTCTGCATGCCCGACTCGCTGAGCAGTTGATCCTGCACAAACAGGTGGCCGCGAAAGATCGTCCGGCCATTTTCCGGGAACGCCGGGCACGCAAGGGTAAAGTCGCTACCCAGTGCGGCCAGCAGCGCTTCGCTGACCTGGCCGATATTGCCGGCCGCGGTGGAGTCGAACGTCGAGCAATATTTGAAAAAGATCTGCTCGCAGCCTTGTTCGCGCAGCCAGGCCAGCGCGGCGAGGGACTGCTCGACTGCTTCGGCGACCGGCGTGGTACGCGACTTCAGGGCAATGACGATCGCATCGGCATCAAGCCCGGCAGCCACTTCCGCGCTCGGAATGCCAATGCTTTGCACGGTGCGCATACCGCCGCGTACCAGCATGTTGGCAAGGTCCGTGGCGCCGGTGAAATCGTCGGCGATGCAGCCCAGCAGCGGGCGTGCGGTGGAGGTAGTCATGGGGTGTTCCTCAAACAGGCTCAGGCTTGGCAGTCGGCAATTCGATGCCCGGGAAAATCTTGATCACCGCCGAGTCATCCTCACGACCGAAGCCTGCACTGGACGCCTGCATGAACATCTGGTGGGCGGTGGCCGACAGCGGCAGCGGGAATTTGCTGGCCCGGGCGGTATCCAGCACCAGGCCCAGGTCCTTGACGAAAATATCCACCGCGGACAACGGCGTGTAGTCAGCCTTGAGAATGTGCGGAACGCGGTTTTCGAACATCCAGGAATTACCGGCGCTGTGGGTGATCACCTCATACAGAGCATCGGCATCGACCCCTTCACGCAGGCCCAGCGCCATGGCTTCGGCAGAGGCGGCAATATGTACCCCGGCCAGCAGTTGATTGATGATCTTGACCTTGGAACCCAGGCCATGGACGTCGCCCAGGCGATACACCTTGCCGGCCATGCCAGCCAGGATCGACTCAGCCTTGACATAGGCGTCGGCCGGGCCCGAGGTCATCATGGTCATCTCGCCAGCGGCAGCCTTGGCGGCGCCACCGGAAATCGGTGCATCCAGATACAGCAGGCCCAACGCGGCCAGGCGCTGGCCCAGGTCCACCGCGTAAGTCGGAGCGACTGTGGCGCAGCCGATCACCAGGCTGCCCGGCCGCAGAGAGGCCACGGCAGCACCCTCACCAAACAATACGGTCTCGGTCTGCTCGGCGTTGACCACCACGGTAATGATCACGTCACACTCAGCGGCCATGTGCGAAGGTGACAGGCAAGCCACACCGCCCTCCCCGGCGAACTGCTCTGTTACGGCAGTACGCACATCACAGGCATGCACATTAAACCCGCTGCGCAACAACGAGCGGGCAATGCCCAGCCCCATCGCGCCCAGACCGACCACACCGACATTCTTGTTATTCATGGGGTACTCCAGAGAAAAGCAGCGACTGCTGCCACGCCTGCAAGGCGCAGACGTTGGCCGCGTTGTGAATAAGGCAGCGGTAGACAGAATCAGCACCACGCGGATAAGCCTGCCGAGGGGCGCTGTGATTCAGGACGTGAGTCGGGATCTCATCGAACATCAAGGCAATCCTGTTTTTGTCGTGTTATCAGATTGTCATACCGGCTGATGGAGATCATCTACCAGTGATCAGATTATGTGAAGTATTTTTTACCAATAACATTTTTTAACACTGATTTCGCCGCGCAGAAAAAAACAAGTCGTGTGATGCCCACAACAGCACTGCCGGTGCAAAAGGCAAAGCAGGTGCTCCTGCACCTCCCCACTGTCATCGCCACCCGCGATGGCAGGCTCGTGAATGGCTGATATACGAACCGCTTTTACCTCTCCTAACATCGGTCGCATATGACCACTCCGGTGCCGATCACCTTTCGGCACACGGGCTCCAAGAATAAAAACGCAAACACGCGAGGTTGAACCATGAAAACCCTAGCCGTCAGTTCCACGGCGCAAGCTTCTGTCGTCGACGGAGTCGGTCAACTGACCGCCAACCAGCGTTACGTGACGTTGGGGGGCTCCTGGGCCGCCTGGCTGTTTGACGCGCTGGATGCCACCATCTTTGGCTTTGTCCTCCTGGCGGTCGCCAAGACCTTCGCCGTCGGTCTGGGCGATGTGGTCTCCACGGTTGCCTGGTTTCTGCTGGCCACCGGCATCGGTGGTTTCTTCCTCGGCAACATTTCCGACAAGATTGGCCGCAAGAAAACCATGATGCTGTCGGTGTTCGTCTATGGCACCGGCACCTTGCTCTGTGCTTTTGCCGACAGCCTGTGGCAGCTCAATGTATTCCGCTTCTGCGTGGGCATCGCCGTCGGTGGCTTGTGGTCCGCCGCGGCGGCACTGGTGTCGGAGATCTGGCCTGCGGCCGGTCGCGCCAAGGCCTTTGCGGTGATGCAGACCGGCTGGTCGGGTGGTGGTCTGCTGGCAGCGATTTTCGCCTGGAGTTTCCTCGATGGCGGGAATCCTGAATCCTGGAGAAGCCTGTTCATCTATGCCTCGATCCCGGCGTATTTCACCCTGGTGTTCATCTGGTTGTTCGTCAAGGAATCGCCGGTGTGGCTGGCCAACCGCGAGTTCATGCGCCGTAACGCCGACAAGGGCCGGCTGATGGAAATCTTCCGTCCGCAGTATCTGAAAGTGACCTTGCTGGGCCTGAGCATTTCGGTACTGGGCATGTACGGCTACTGGATCATCACCACCTTCATGCCGGCTTACCTGCAGAGCATTCTGAACGTGCGTATCGATCAGGCTCCGGTGTTTGTCATCTGGATCGGCATCGGCGCCACCCTCGGTTACCTGACCTACGGTTACCTGGCCGAAAGCATCGGTCGTCGCTTGTCGTTCGCGGTGTTTTTTGGCGGCATGGCGATCATGGTGCCGGTGTTTGCCTACTCGGCGACCTTGATGCCATTGACCGACGGCAAGCTGCTGTTCACCACCCAGAACGTCATCGCCCTCGGTTCGCTGGCCGCACTGCTGGGCTTCTTCACCGGTTATTTCAGCGGGTTCGGCGCCTGGTACTCGGAGTTGTTCCCGACCAGCATCCGTTCTACCGCGTCGGGTTTCTGTTTCAACTTCGGCCGGGTCGGCGCCATCGCCGGCATCAAGCTGGTCCCGGTGCTGATCCCGCTCATCGGCTTCACCGCCACCATTTCCCTTGCCTCCGTTTCCTACGTCATCGCCGCCGTCATGGTGTTCACGCTGCAGGAAACCAAAGGCGTTCAACTCACCAGCGGCAACTGACCCGACCGTTCAAAGGAAAAACCCATGAAAAATTTTCGCATCGGCCAAATCGTCCCCAGCTCCAACACGACGATGGAAACCGAAATTCCGGCCATGCTGACTTCGCGCTACGAACTGTTTCCCGAAGAGCATTTTACCTTTCACTCCTCACGCATGCGCATGATGCACGTCAGCCCCGAAGAGCTGAAAAAGATGGACATCGACAGCGACCGTTGCGCGCTGGAACTGAGCGATGCGCGAGTGGATGTCATGGCCTATGCCTGCCTGGTGGCGATCATGTGCCAGGGCGCGGGCTATCACCAAGTCTCGCAGGATCGCCTGAGTAAAACCGTGGCCTCCAATCAATCGACCGCACCTGTACTCAGCTCCGCCGGTGCGCTGATCGATAGCCTGCACATGCTCGACTACAAGAAAGTCTCGATCATCACGCCGTACATGAAGCCGCTGACCCGGCAGGTCATCGACTACATCGAAGCGGCCGGAATCGAAGTGGTCGACTCCATCAGCCTGGAGGTTTCCGACAATCTCGAAGTCGGGCGTCTGGACCCGATGAATCTGCTGGCTCACGCCGACAAGCTGAACATAGGCCAGGCCGATGGCGTGGTGTTGTCCTGCTGCGTGCAAATGCCGTCGCTACCCGCGATCCAGCTTGTCCAGGATCGTCTCGACAAACCGGTGCTGTCGGCATCGATCGCCACCGTTTACCAAATGTTGAAAACCCTTGGCCTCAAGGCGCAAGTGCCCAACGCCGGTCATCTGTTGTCCGGGGCGTTCTGAGCCAATGCCGGAGGAAGTACTATGCTGGCCATTCAGGCCAAACCGGTACTTCCCATGAAACTCGACCCGGTCTCGTTGCGACTCTTTGTCAGTGTCGTTGAAGAAGGCACCATTGCTGCCGCCGCCAAGCGCGAACACATCGCCGCGGCGGCGGTCAGCAAACGGCTCAGCGAGCTGGAAGAATTGCTCGACTCGAAACTGCTCAACCGCACCAACAAAGGCATCGCCCCGACCGATGCCGGTCTGTCGCTACTGTTTATGGCGCGCAGTGCATTGAACAACCTCAATGAAATCGTGGTGCAGATGCGTGACTACTCCCACGGCCGCCGTGGCTCGGTGCATGTCCTGGCCAATATTTCCGCCATCACCCAATTCCTCCCGAGCCTGATCAAGTCGTTCATGGAACTGTACCCACTGATCAACATCAGCCTCGAAGAAAAGCAAAGCCTGGCCATCACCAAGGCGGTGTCCGAAAATCGCACAGACATTGGCATCTTCACCCGTCTTCCGCACGGTGCCGATATCGAGGTTTTCCCGTTTCGTACCGATCGTCTGGTGTTATTGGTTCCCCTTGGGCATCCGCTGGCGACATGCGGCTCCGTCAAATTCAGCGAAACCCTGGATCACGAATACATTGCCTTGCGCAGTGGTACTCATCTCAACTTTCAGTTGATCAAGGCGGCCAACGACCTGGGGCGTTCGCTGAAAATCCGCATGGAAGTCTCCAGCTACGACGCGCTATGCCTGATGGTTCAGGCCGGCCTGGGCATAGGCATCATGCCCGAGGGGAGCGCGGCGATTTACAAAATGGACGGTGCGAAGGCGATCAGGCTGGATGAGCCGTGGGCCACCCGCGAACTCAGCGTGTGCGTGAGGTCGCGAGAGGCGTTGTCGGTCGCGGCGGGATTGTTCCTCGAGCACTTGCTCGAAAGGGAGTAAGCGATATCAGGTTCAAGGGCTCGAAGGTGCAGGTCGATCATGGGTTTGGGCCAAACGCAGCACTGGCAAAGTCCAGAAAGCTTCGCAGCTTGGGAGTCAACCGACGGTCAGGCGCATATAGAAGGTTCATGGGTGAGACCGGCACCTCGTAGTGAGACAATAGACTGACCAACGTCCCATCCCTCAGTGCATCCTTGACCAGTTCCAATGGCTGAAGCATCACACCCAATCCAGCGACGGCGGCTGCGAGTAGCGGATCGCCCTGATTAATCGTCAATCTGCTTGTAATTGGCACGTCTATACGCCCTTCTTTCCCGTCGAAACTCCAGTGCGAGCGCCCGTCGGAATACGCAAAGCCCAGGCATTCGTGCTGTTGCAGATCCCAGGGTGTAGTAATGCGAGGCCGGCGCGCCAGATAGGACGGCGCAGCACAGAGCACCATCTGGTAGGGTCTCAATGGCAACGCTTTCAAACCGCTGTCCGAAAGCTCACCTACCCGAAACACTACGTCATAGCCGTCTTCAACGAGGTCTACGATCTCGTTTGATAACGTCAGGTCCACCGAGACCTGCGGATACTTGACCATGTACTCCAGCAGGCGCGGCGACAACGTACGCATACCGTATGTGACGGGTGCGTTAATTCTCAGTCGACCGCTTGGAACCCCCCGCGTCACGGCGGCCATGCTTTCTGCAGCGTCCATATCGGCAAGGATCATCTTTGCTCGTGGATAGAACGCGCGACCAAATTCGGTGAGGCTTTGTTTGCGAGTCGTTCGGTTAAGCAGCGACACCCCCAAATGCTGCTCGAGCATTTTCACCTGTTTACCTACCAGTTGCGGGGATAGATTGAGATCTTCCGCCGCCGCACTGAAGGAACCGAGTTGTACCGCTTTGACGAATGTGGCCATCTGGGTGAGACGATCCATTGGAAACCCATTGTTTCTAGTGTTGCGCCATCCTAGTCCTTTATCCGAGAGGGGGCCAAAGCCTATATTCGATTGCCATGACTCAGGCACGCTCATAAAGCCGAGCATTCCCTGGGTCCCGGCTTTCACTCAAATCAGGTCGGCATTCACCCCGGCCCCTTGATTACAACAGAGGTAACGATGGCCCGCATTGTCAGAATCCATGAGTACGGTGACGCAAGCGTCTTGAAGCTGGAAGCAGTCGATGTGCCTGCTCCAGGATCGGACGAGGTGCAAATTGAAGTAAAAGCCATAGGGCTGAACCGGGCGGAAGTCATGTTCCGCAACAATGCCTACCTGCAAGAGGCGGAATTTCCAAGTCGTCTGGGGTATGAAGCCGCCGGCGTTGTCGTCGCGGTCGGTACCGGCGTCACTGACTTCAAGGCAGGCGATGTTGTCAGCGTCATTCCGCCACTGGACATTGCACGCTGGGGCACTTATGGCGAATTGGCGAACGTGCCCGCCAACCTCACTGTCAAGCATCCCGAAAACCTGTCTTTTGAACAGGCCGCGGCCTCCTGGATGCAGTACGTTACAGCGTGGGGTGCATTGGTCGAGCAGGCAAAACTGCAAAAAGGTGATTGTGTTCTGGTTACCGCAGCTTCCAGCAGCGTCGGCTTGGCTGCCTTTCAGATTGCCAGAATGGTGGGCGCCACCGCAGTCGCCATTACCCGCACCCGGGCAAAGAAACAAGCGTTGCTGGATGCAGGTGCTGCACACGTCATTGTCAGCGAGGAAGAGGATATTGTTGAAGCGACAATGGCGCTGACCGGCGGATTGGGTGCCCGTGTCGTTTTCGATCCCATAGGCGGCCCCTCCTTCGTACCTCTCACCCAAAGCATGGCCAAGGGCGGTATCCTGCTCGAGTATGGTGCGTTGAGCCCGGAGCCCACGCCATTCCCATTGTTCACCGTCTTGGGTAAAAGCCTGACCCTCAAGGGCTACCTCTATTCTGAAATCGTTTCCGACCCGGCGACCTTGTCGCGGGCCAAGGCGTTCATCCTGAATGGATTCGAATCGGGCGCGCTGCGGCCGATCATTGCCAAGACCTTTACACTGGATAGCATCCAAGAAGCGCACCGCTTTCTTGAAACCAACCAGCAGATCGGAAAGATCGTGGTGACCGTTTAACGTTTGCATCAGAACCGCGTATGGCCGGTTTGCTTCTCAAAACAGGAGAGATCCTGAAAGCGAAACAACCGGCCTCTCTGCGAGACATAGTGCAGCCCTGATGCGCAGTATTGCGGACACCAGCGTCCGAAGTGTTCGGATCTCTGGCGCATTTTTCCCGACTGCATCTCTTCCTACACTGGGTGACCGGGCTTCTTGTCCCGCCCGACAACGCAACCTTTCCCTTCAAACCAGGCTCAGGAGCTTCCATGACCCTGTCATCAAAAATTCGAGTGGGTCTCATTGGCGTCGGTAATTGGGCCGAGTACGGCCACTTGCCCGCCCTCCAGTTGCTTCCCGACTATGAGCTGACGGCAGTCCACAGTCGCAGTCCGGAAAAAGCCGCCGGGTTGGCACTGCGCCACGGCATCCGCTTTGCCCTCGATTCCGTGGAGGCTCTGGTCAACCATCCGGAAGTGGATCTGGTGATCGTGCTCAACACGGCACCACAGCACGAGGCCACCGTACGGGCAGCCATCGCCGCCGGCAAAGATGTGTACTGTGAATGGCCGCTGACGCCCAGCAAGGCCGTGTCGCAGGAACTGATGGCGCTTGCCGAGAAGGCTGGCGTTCGGCATATCGTCGGACTGCAGCGTCGACTGAACCCGGACTATCGCTACGTACGCGATCTGTTAAAGGATGGCTACATCGGGGAACTGCGTTCAGTACGGTTGCATATCAGCGTCGAATATTTCCAGCGCGAACGCATCGCCGCCCTGTACTTCACCATCCCGCCGGAGAACTTCTCCAGCCTGCTTTCCATTTATGGCGGTCACTATTTCGATGCTGTGTTCAGCATGCTGGGCCATCCGCAGAGCATCAGCGCGCTGACTGTAAACCAGTTCCCGGAAGTGACGCTGATCGAGACAGGCGAGGTACTGAAACACACAACGGCCGACCAGATTCTGGTCAACGGTACCTTCTCCAACGGGGCTGTGCTGACGGTCCATATCGAAGCCGGGAAACGCAACAACCATGGCATACAGCTGGACCTGACCGGCACCCAGGGCGATCTCAAGATCTGGAACACCACCAGTTTTGGCGACCACTTCAATACCATCGAAGCGGCCCAGGGCGACTCGCAACCCATGCATACACTCACGGTGCCGTCGAGTTACAACTGGCTGCCGGAGAATGACCTGGGCGGCAGCCAGCAGGAACTGGCCAACCTGTATGCCGCCTACGCCAGGGATGTGCGCGATGGCACCCACGTTGCACCTACCATGGCGGATGCCATGCGCATGCACGAATTGATCGATGCCATCGAAATCTCCAACCGCGACGGCGTGCGCCTGAAGCTGCAGGCGTAAACGATCAGATGCGCAAGTGCGCACTCATGTAGTCGATGAATACGCGCAACTTGGGCGAGGCATAACGGTTGGCTGGCCACAGCATCCAGAAGACGACCTGGCGGTCTATGTAGTCGTCCAGCACTGTGACCAGCTGGCCGCTTTCCAACGCTTCGCGCACAAGGAAAGCAGGCAGAAAAGCAATCCCCCTGCCCTGGATTGCGGAGTAGGCAAGAGGCTCGATCGTGTTCGACGTCATCGTGGCGGGCAGCACCAATTCAGCCTCGGAGGCTTCGAGCCGCAGTGGCCAACGCTCCAGCTTTCCCGTCGCGGGGAACTTGTGCTGCAGGCATGAATGGCGTTCCAGTTCACGCGGATAAGTGGGTACACCATGCCGCTTGAGATACGTCGGCGACGCCACCAGCACATGTGCGCAGGAACCCAGGCGACGCGCGGTCAAACGAGAATCGGTTTGCTCGCCGGTGCGAATCACCGCGTCGAACCCCTCCTCGATCACATCGACCATGCGGTCGCAAAAATCGATATCCAGTTCGACTTCCGGATACTGCTCCATGAACCCGTCAAAGGCCGGCATCATCAGGTCGCCCAGTAGCGGAGTGCCCACGCGAAGTCGCCCACGGGGACTGCCAGCCAGGCCTGACAGCTCGGACTCGGCAGCGGTGACCTCGCTGAGGATGCGGCGGCAGCGCTCAAGGAACAGGGTCCCCTCGGCCGTCAGCGTGATGCTGCGTGTGCTGCGATGAAACAGCCGCACATGCAAGCGCTCCTCCATCCGCGCAATGGTTTTGCCCACGGTCGAGGATGACACCCCCAACTGGCGGGCGGACTCGGTAAAGCTGCGCGTTTCGGCAACCTGCACGAACATCGAGATGCCATTCAGACTTTCCATCACTTTTCCTGCCTGCTCCGATAGAACCCCACCAACAAGGCGGGATTACGGAAAAAACATCCGAAATGTTCGGCATCGCGGGACATTTTTCTCCGCGAATTTTACGCCTACATTGCACCCATCCCACCACTGATAGGTATCGTTGTCATGTCCAAACTGCATACGAGCATCCAGATAGGCCCACACCAGATTTCCCATCGCGTCGTTCTGGCGCCACTTACCCGTATGCGTGCCGAGCCGGGCGCCATCCCTGGCCAGTTGATGGCCGAATATTACGCCCAACGTACCACCGCCGGTGGCCTTCTGATCGGCGAAGCGACTATCGCCGCCGCCAATGGTAATGGATACCTCGGTGCTCCCGGTCTGTATGACGACAGCCAGATCGCCGGCTGGAAGCTCGTGACCGATGCGGTTCATGCCAAGGGCGGCAAAATCTTTCTGCAGCTCTATCATGCGGGGCGCCAGTCCAATAGCCTCCTGCAGCCAGGCGGCGCCCAACCGGTGGCCCCCTCCGTCGTGGACCACGGCGGCCTCGCCTTCACCGAGACCGGCTGGACCCCCGGCAGCCCGCCGCGCGAACTGACCATCGCGGAAATCCGCGGGCTTGTGGAAAGCTTCCGCGCCGCGGCCGAACGCGGTATCGCAGCCGGATTCGATGGCGTGGAGCTGCACTCGGCCAACGGCTACCTGTTCGATCAATTCCTCCAGGACGGCAGCAACAAACGTACGGATATCTACGGTGGCTCGTTCGAGAACCGCAGCCGGTTCCTGCTCGAAGCGGTAGAGGCGGTGATCTCCGTCTGGGGCAGCAATCGGGTGGCGGTGCGTCTGGGGCCGAGCGGCAATTTCGGCGACATGTCCGACAGCGATCCCATTGGCCTGTTCACCTATGTCGCACGCGAGCTGAACAAGCTGGACCTCGCCTATCTGCACCTGATCGAGCCGCGCATCCTGGGTGTCGCCGAAGACGAGCGCCGGGATCAGAATCCGGTGGCATCCCAACTCATCCGCCAGCACTACAAGGGCACCCTAATCGCCGCGGGCGGTTTCTCCGGAGAATCGGCCAATGCAATCCTTGAGGCCGGCGATGCTGACCTGGTCGCGTTCGGCCGCCACTTCATCGCCAACCCTGACTTGCCAGAGCGCCTGCGCAATGGCTGGCCACTGAACCCGTACGACCGCGAGTCGTTCTTCGGTGGCACGGAAGTGGGCTACACGGACTATCCTTTCCATACTGAAGTTGCGTGATTATTTGCACCATTGGTAGCTGGGGTCATAGTGCCCCAGTTGCCTCCCCTTCAAAAAAACACTCACCCAAACTGCCGCATTTCACGGTCGCCTCTGCCAACGGGGTCAAGGTGCGTACCGGCTGAAGGAAGGTGCCAACGCATGAAGGACCTTTTCTCCTACAGGCTTTTCACAAGGGTGGCGCGACTGGGCAGCTTTTCGGCTGCGGCACGCGAAGTGGGTCTTTCTCAATCCCAGGTCTCCAGGATTGTCGCCGAGCTCGAAACCGATCTCGGCACCCTGCTGCTGGCGAGATCGACACGTGCCGTCGTACCGACCGAGGCAGGGGCAGACTTTCTGGCTCGCATGGAACCTATCCTCGCCGCGGTGGAAGAAGCCGAGCAAAGCGTTCGCGGGGGCCAGGAGCTGCGCGGGGTCGTGCGGATCAGCATGCCAACGAGCATCGCTGTAAGGGAAATCATTCCGCGTATAGCGCCGTTCGCGGCGATACACCCCAACCTGCATATCCAGGTCCTGCTTGCCGATCATTGGCAGGATCTGGTGCGCGAAAATATCGATGTAGCGATAAGGTTGGGACGGCTGGTGGATTCCAGTGCAACAAGCCGTCAGATCATGACGATCTCCCGATACATTCTCGCCTCACCATCCTACTTGCGCGCCGCTGGGGAACCCACTACGCCTGAGGACCTGCAATCACATCGAATCATCGCCGGTCCAGCCTCGACGGTCCCGAGCGGGTGGATGTTTAAACGCGATGGCGAGACCAGGACCATTCAGCTCGAGGCGCACTTCTCGACCGACGAAAACGAAGGCGCTGTCGCAGCGGCAACTGCCGGCTTGGGGATCACCTCGACAACCGCCTGGGCGTGCCGGCGGGAGCTTGAAAGCGGTGAACTCGTCGCGCTGCTCACCGATTGGAAAACCGAATCCGTACCTGTGCATGCCTACTTCCCCCACGGCTCGCGAACCCGCAGGGCCGGCCGCGCCCTGATCGAACATCTTGTCGCCAGCCTGCTTGACGATGCCGGCGGTGCTTATGCATCCGACGCATAGAAGATAGCCAGCCACAGCGTCTACTCCGATCCTGCCGAAGCTGCCAATTTAGCGCCATACCCCGCGACGCAGCGGTCGAGCTGATCGACCTGGCAGCGTGGCGGACGCCCTGACTTTTTCGTTCAAGGAAATCCCTCATGCGCATGACTGGCAACACGATCTTCATCACTGGCGGCGGCTCCGGCATCGGTCAAGGCCTGGCCGAAGCCTTCCACAAGCTGGGCAATCAAGTGATCATCTCCGGACGCCGCAAGGAGCGACTGCAGCAGACGCTCGACGCCAACCCCGGCATGGCCGCCATCGAGCTCGACATCAACGACACGGCCAGCATCCAGGCAGCAGCGCAGCACCTCATCGCCAATTATCCTGAGCTCAACGTGCTGATCAACAATGCCGGCATCATGCTGCTCGATCATGCAGAAGGTCCGGTGGACGATGAGCTTGCCGTCTCGACCGTCACCACCAACCTGCTGGGTCCGATCCGCATGAGCTCGGCGCTGGTCGAGCATCTGAAGGCCAAGCCGGATGCGGTCATCGTCAACGTCTCCTCGGTACTCGGCTTCGTACCCATGGCCGTGACGGCGGTCTACTCGGCGACCAAGGCAGCGTTGCACTCCTACACCTTGTCGCAGCGCTATCTGCTGCGCGAACACGGCGTCCAACTGGTCGAGATCGCACCACCCTGGGTACGCACCGAGTTGCTCGACAGCAGCGAGGAAGAGCGCGCCATTCCCCTCGACCAGTTCATCACAGAAGCGATGCAACAGTTCGAAAGCGGTGCCGACGAAATCCTCGTCGCTCCGGCCGAAGCCATGCGCGCCAATCCTGGCCCGAACGAGCATGCCTGGGTCAACGGGTTCAACGACATGATTGCAAACGGACCGGCGTTCGGCTGAGACCACAAGGCGATATTGGGCGGCCCTACAGCCGCCGACCTTTTACATTGCACGCAGGATCAGACCATGATTTCACGTACACCCGCCGAGAACAAGGCCATCGTCCTCGAAGGCTTCGCAACCCTGTTCAATCGCAAGGATCTGGCTGCGGCCGAACGCTTCTGGGCGCCCTCCTATATCCAGCACAGTGCCCATGTGCCCCCTGGTCGCGAGGGGCTGTTCGAACTGGTCGCCGCAGGAGCGCCCGATTTGCGTTACGAATGCCAACTGGCAGTCGCTGAAGGCGACTTCGTCATGTTGCACGGTCGCTTCACTGGCCTCGGCCAGCCGGCGAACTGGGTCGTGGTCGATATCCTGCGCCTTGAGGACGGCGTGATGGTCGAACACTGGGATGTGATTCAGGACGAGGCGACGCGCGAAGGTTCCGCCGGCGGGTACCCTATGTTTGGGGATCAGTTCCCAGGCTAATCGCTCATTCCGGACCTGTTTGATATCCGGAAATCACTGTGTCAGCAGCGCCTGAACCTCGGCCATCCCCCGCCTGGCGTTCTGATTCACCAACCTTACGCGCTGTGCGCAGCCAACCAAGCGCATGCACCGGACTTTTTCGTCTAACGTCAATGGATGCGTTTGCATGATCCACTTCCTCTGAAAATGGAGTTCGACGATGAAAACAATCGCTTCCTGGCTGACGATTTCGCTTCTTGGTCTGGTGCTTGGCGGCTGTGCCGCAGTGGGCGCCGGGAGCGGAGGCGCTGGCGAGATGGAAATTCGCTCGGGGAAAATCGAGCAGATTACACAGACCCAGATGCAGACCAATCACGATAGCGGTGTCGGCGCCATAATGGGGGGTATTGGCGGTCTGGCCCTGGGAAGCCTGATCGGCCAGGGTACCGGCCGGGATGTGGCGATGGTCGCCGGTGCACTGGCTGGTGCGGCAGGCGGCAACTACGTCGAAAAGAAAAAATATGATCAGCCCGTGGACGCACAGCAGATCATCGTTCGCACCCACAGCGGTGTACTGGTTCAGGTGACCCAGCCGATCAACCCGGCGCTGAGAAAAGGCATGAACGTTTATGTCGAGGGTGCCGGAAACGAAGCGCGGGTGGTGCCACAAAGTTAGGGGCGGCGACTGCGAAGTGGCACAGGCGCGCAATCCTGACTCGGATGGCGCGCCACCATGGTTCATGGGTTATTTGAATACCGGTACGCTGACTGACCCGTTGGGCTTTTTCAGGTACTCACGCAAGCGAACGCCAATCTCGGCAATTTTCGCCTCTCCCGCACGTAAGGCTTGCGGGTTGGTGTGCACCGAATAGTTTCCCAGCGCCAGTTCGTAGGGATGAGGTGCGGCTGAACCGATCACGAAGACCGTATCTTTGTGCAGGGCTTTGAGCGTGACGGCGCCATTGCCTGGTTCGAAGATGGCCATTTCTCCTGCGTTGACCAGGCCAGGTGCGAAAAGAGCGCCCCGGCTGACACTCAACCACAATGACTCGTGCCCATTGGGTGGAACATAGGTCCAGGATTCCCCGGCGCGTAGCGTGACCAGCAGGTAATTCATGCCAGCGGGAGCACGCACCGGGCTCTGGACACCCTGGTACGTGCCGAGAATCAACCGCGCCGGCCCCACTTCAGGCATCACGCCCGACTCCAGGTACTGGCTGTCGACACTGGCGTTTTCCAACGCAGGTGGTAGTGCAACCCACAGTTGAAAACCCTGAATCCGCTTCGATGTACCGACCGACATTTCCTTGCCGTGCCAGACTCCGCCTCCCGCGCGCATCCATTCAACACCGCCATAGTCAATCATCCCGGTACCCGAATCAGCATCTTCGAAGCGCAAATTGCCTTCGGTAATGACCGTAACGGTGGCGATGCCCGAGTGCGGGTGCATGGGCATGCCGTTGATGAATGAGCTCTCACCTTCAAACAGATCCAGGAAAACGAACGGCTTGATCAGGTGGCCAAGGTCCGAAGGACTCATCAACCGGACAATAGCGCCATGCCCGCTGCCTGTGGTGCGATAGCCGATTGCGCGGTGAGTTCCGGTTTCGCGTGCAGAGCCGGGGTCCATCGCGATGTGAGGTGGTTGCATAAGGTTCATCATGATCACTCGAAGTGGGAAGCCTCGCGGCCCGATACCTCAAACAATAGAGCGGGACCGATTGCTTGATTAGTCGATACAATTGGATTGCACTCGTCCACCGACGCAAGGAATGACCGGCCATGCTCGACCTCAATGACATCGCCATGTTCGTGCAGGTAGTCCGCTGCGGCAGCTTTGCCGAGGCGGCACGACGCCTGGGCATGCCGCCCAATACCGTGAGTCGCCGCATCCAGCAGCTCGAAGCACACCTCGGCACTCGGCTGCTGCAACGCTCCACCCGCAAGCTCACACTCACCAGTGCTGGTCAGGACTTCCACGAGCGCTGCGCAGGTGCAGTCGACGGCCTGCTCGAAGCCGGACAGGCGTTGGTGACGGGCAGCAACGAGCCCAGTGGCCTGGTGCGTGTGGCGGCACCAGCGGATTTCTTCGATTTCTTCCAGATGGCGTGGGTGAGCGAATTTCTCGCTGCGCATCCCCGCGTGCGGCTCGACTTTGTACTCAGCGATGCGAAGGCAGACTTGATTGCAGAGCAGATCGACGTCGCTTTTCGCGGCGGCTCCTTGCGCGATTCCGGTTTTGTCGGCCGTCAGATCCTTGACCCGCGCAGCGTCGGAATGGTCGCAAGCCCCGCCTACATCGCCGCGCACGGCTCACCCCGCACGTTGCAGGACCTGGTGAACCACGATTGTGTGATCTCCGCGCAACCCGCCAGCCACGCCACATGGCGCTTGGTCGGTCCGACGGGTGAGGAGGAAGTACAAGTTGCCGGGCGCTTCAGTGGCAATACCGCACAGGCACTGCGCAGGGCCGCCGTGGCCGGCCTCGGCATCGCACTGCTGCCACCCGTGATGGCCTGGCTCGACGTTCAGGCCGGCGCGCTCGTCCCGGTATTGCCGCAATACCAGCCCAAAGGCTACGGCCTGAATGTGCTGTATCCGAGCCGCCGGCAACTGCCACTCGCGGTATCGGCGTTCATCGATTTGGTGATCCAGAAAATGAATGCGGTAGACGTACCGCCGGTGTATCAGTAATCGCGCCCATTGCTGTCAACCCATGGATCTATGCCTCCTGTGGACCTAAACTTGGAGTGCCTCGCCCTCCTCGCCGATTGTTGAACGGGTCCCATGACTGAGCATGCCAAGTACCATCACGTGTCCGAAGTACCAGGCCTGGTGCTGGGGTCCGCACGCTTTGTAGACACCGGTTTCGATCGCCATTACCACCTCGATTTCCACGTTGGTTTTGTCACCGAAGGCATCCAGCGCCATCGATCCAAAGGCGAGTCGTTTCTTTTAGGTCCGGGAAGGATTGCCCTGATGCCGCCGGGTGAAATCCACGATGGTGTGCCCGAGGGCGGCGACGCTTATACGCTCAAGACATTCCGTCTGTCCCAGGCGCTGGTCGCGAGCCTGACCGAGGAGATCAGCGGTCAACCGAGAGAGCTTGAGTTGACCGGTGTGTTGCTGGAAGACGTGGGGCTCGCCGCCAACCTGCGCGGGTTGCACGACGCGATGCAGCAGGTCGTTGGACCCGGCAGCCTGGCGGTGCAGACGCAATGGATCACCCTGCTTGAACACCTGTTGAGCCAGTCACGGGCGACCAGGCCCGAAACGATTACCGGCACGCTATCGCCCCTGCAATGGTCTCGCGTCAGGGACTATTGTTTCAGCCACATCGATCAGCGAATCACCCTCGATGATCTCGCTGGCCTGTGCGGGTTGGGCCGCTTCCCTTTCCTCAAGCAGTTCAAGCGGACCATCGGCATGACGCCGCACGCATGGCTGCTTCGCCTGCGTCTCGAACGGGCCTGTGGCCTGCTATCGCGCAGCGCGCAACCGATCATCGATGTCGCCCACGCCGTCGGCTTTTACGATCAAAGCCATTTCAATCGCGCCTTTCGACAGGCCTTCGGCGTCGCGCCCTCGCGCTACAGGACTTAGGCCGTCGGCCATCAAACGACCGTCAATTTTTTACAAGCGCAACAACCTTCCCTTTCCATAGGATGCGCCAATCCGGGCGAAACGCCTTCGCCTGCGCAGCCGAGAACTGGATGATGAACGGTGAAACAAGCAGACTGCCCGCGCTGGGTTTTTCAAGTGACAACATCGCTGGCGCATCGCCGGAGGTGGCACAAGCCATCGTCAAACACAGCACGGGCCAGGCGAGCCCCTATGGCACCGACGAGCTGACGGCGCAGGTCCAGCGCAAGTTCTGCGAGATCTTCGAGCGCGACGTGGAGGTCTTTCTCGTGCCCACCGGCACTGCCGCCAACGGCTTGTGCCTGAGCACGATGACGCCACCCTGGGGCAACATCTACTGCCATCCGGCCAGTCATATCAACAACGATGAATGCGGCGCGCCCGAGTTCTTTTCCAACGGCGCGAAGCTGATGACCGTCGACGGCCCGGCAGCCAAGCTGGATATCGTCCGACTGCGCGAGCGGACTCGCGAGAAAGTCGGCGACGTGCATACGACCCAACCCGCCTGCGTCAGCATCACCCAGGCCACTGAAGTCGGCAGCATCTACACCCTGGATGAAATCGCAGCCATTGGTGACGTCTGCAAGTCCTCTTCCCTTGGATTGCATATGGATGGGTCGCGCTTTGCCAACGCCCTGGTGTCGCTTGGCTGCTCCCCGGCCGAGATGACGTGGAAGGCCGGCGTGGATGCCCTGTCGTTTGGTGCCACCAAGAATGGCGCGCTGGCAGCGGAAGCCATCGTCCTGTTCAACACCTCCCTCGCCACCGAGATGAGTTACCGCCGCAAGCGTGCTGGCCATCTCTTTTCCAAGATGCGTTTCCTGTCGGCGCAGATCGATGCGTACCTGACCGACGATCTCTGGCTGCGCAATGCACGCAAGGCCAACGCTGCCGCCCAGCGCCTGGCCCAGGGACTTGAAGGCTTGAGCGGCGTTGACGTGCTCGGCGGCACCGAGGCGAATATCCTGTTCTGTCGGCTGGACTCGGCAATAATCGAAGCGCTGCTAAAGGCCGGGTTCGGGTTCTACCATGATCGCTGGGGACCGAATGTCGTACGCTTTGTCACCTCGTTCGCCACCACCGCCGAGGATGTCGATCACCTGTTGAGCCAGGTGAGGCGAGCTGTTGATCGGGTACAAGAATAACGGTCGCAACACAACACAGCGGCTGATGGGCGTCTCCAGTATCGACGCCCAACTCTACGGACAATCACTGGCAACCACTTACTTCGTGGTATCGAGGACAAGCCTGCCCCGTAAGTGACGGCCCATGCTTTTCTCGATTGCGACTTTCGCCTCGCTCAAGGGGTATGCCTCAACGTCGACCGTGAGGTGTCCCTTGTCGAACAGCTCGGCGATGAGTGAGAGCTGCCGGCCATCCGAGCGGGTGGCAAAGTTGGCGGGCGTCACGCCGTAGTCGTTGGCCCGCGACATGTTTGGAGCACTCACCGGCGATACCAGCACACCGTTTCTTTTCAGTACTGCAAACGAACGGGTTTGTGTTTCGCCACCCACCAGATCCAGTACCACATCGAGGCCGGACACCAGTTCCTCGAAATCCTGAGTCGTGTAGTCGATGGTGTAGTCCGCTCCGATTTCCTTCAGGTAGGCATGATGGTGTGCAGAGGCCGTTGCGTAGACTTCAGCGCCCAGGTACTTGGCAATCTGCACCGCCATGCTGCCCACGCCACCGGCCGCGGCGTGGATCAACACCTTCTGGCGACGTTGCACGCCAGCGTGCTCGGTCAGCGCCTGCCACGCCGTCAGGGCCGTTGCGGGGACAGCACCGGACTGCAAGGCACTGAGGGATTTTGGTTTGAGCGCCAGCTTGGACACCTGGGCAACCGCTTTGGTCGCATAACCACCGACGATGTTGATGAAGCCGAACACTTCATCACCGATGTTGAACTCAGTGACGCCCTTGCCCAGCGCGACGACGGTGCCGGCCACTTCGACGCCCGGGGTAAAAGGCAGCGGCAACGGAATGAATGCCTTCATGGCACCGGACAGGATTTTCCAGTCAATCGGATTCACCCCGGCTGCGGCGACATCAATCAGCACTTCACCAACACCCGCGACTGGGTCTGCAATCTCTTCCAGGCGTAAAACTTCAGGACTGCCGTATTCGTACACGCGTAGGGCTTTCATGGAGGTCTCGACTATTGAAAAAAGAGGGAGAAAATATTGCGCTGCGAGGGAGCTGGCCCTGCGCAGCGCGAGGGTATCAACGACGGCGGGCGTCGAGGCTGAAGCGACCGGCACCGAAAGCGACGACCTGCAACAGGCCACCGGCCATCGCGATGTTCTTGAAGAAGTGGATGAACTGGTTCTGATCGCCCAGTGCGTTATGGAACGCCAGTGCGGTGAACACGCTGAACACAGCCAGTACGGCGGCGACGGTGCGGGTGCGGTAACCGGCGATCAACGCCAGGCCACCGCCGATCTCTACAATGATCGCCACTGCCAGTGCCAATTGAGGAAGCGGAAGCCCGACAGAGCTGATGTAGCCGACCATCATGGCCGGAGCGGCGAGTTTCGAAAAACCGGAAAGGATGAAAATGGCGCTGAGCAGTACGCGGCCGATCAACGAGGCCGAGGCTTGGGTCACGTCGGAACGGCTCTGTTCAGAGGTGGTTGTTTGAGCGATGTTTGCAGAAGTCGTCATGGGGTATTTCCTTCAATTGGGTGCGATTCGACAGGAACCGCCCTGGTGAGGAAATGTTGCTCTTCGTCAGCTAACCTGAATAGCTGACTAATTTAGATCATTAGATTCGATAAATTAGAAAAGCAAACCCACATCACCGGTAAAGGAGTTCAATCGTGCAATTGGCCCAGCGACACCTGATTCAAGGAAACAGGCATGATCTCTGACCCCGGAACACCGACATTCGATCAGCTGCGCGTGTTCCTGACGGTCGTGGAAGTCGGCAGTTTTGCGGCGGCCGCCAGAAAACTTCATCGCGCCACTTCGGTCGTCAGCTACTCGATCGCCAACCTTGAAATGCAGCTCGGTGTGTCGCTGTTCGACCGCCAGACGACCCGCAAACCCCAACTCACCGATGCCGGCCGCACGGTGTTGGCCGAAGCCAGGACTATCGCCAACGGTGTTCATGGATTACGCGCCAAGGTCAAAGGCCTGCTTCAGGGGCTCGAAGCCGAAGTTCACGTGGTGCTCGATGTCATGCTGCCCCCCGAACGCGTGGTGGATGCACTGAAATCCTTTCGCGAAGAGTTCCCTACGGTTGCCCTGCACTTGCATATGGAAGCCCTCGGCGCGGTCACTGAACTGGTGGTCAACCGCGGCGCGATCATCGGCGTCAGTGGCCCCATGAACGAGGGCATCGACGGTATCGAAAGAATGGGTGTCGGCAGTGTCGAGTTGATTCCAGTGGCGGCCCCGAATCATCCTCTGGCATCAAGCGACTCGAATGTTCCGGGCGCCGGGCGAGAGTTCACGCAACTGGTGCTGTCCGATCGATCGGTCCTGACCAAGGACAAGGATTTCGCCGTGCTCAGTAACCGCACCTGGCGTCTGGCGGACCTGGGCGCCAAGCACATGCTGCTGCGTGAAGGCATCGGTTGGGGGAACATGCCAGCCCCGATGGTCCAGGAAGACCTGGAGAGCGGCCGACTCGTGCAACTGAACATTCCGGAATACAAGAGCGGCATTTACGCCTTCGACGTCATTTACCGCACGGACTTGCCACCGGGGCCGGCTGCGAGGTGGTTGATTGACCGCTTCGTTCAACAAAGCTCAGCACAGGAGACATCCGCTTGAACGCGTTACTTGCCGATTTTCTGCAACCTGAATGCCGCTCGAGCCGGCCGCGATGAAAGTCGGCGTCATCTCCGACACCCACGGTTTGCTCCGCCCCGAAGCGATTGCCGCCCTGCAAGGCTGTGATCGCATCCTTCACGCGGGCGACATCGGTTGCGCGCAGATCCTCGACCAATTGGCCGCAATCGCGCCGCTGGATGCAGTGCGTGGCAACAATGACCTGGACGTACCTTGGGCGCGCGAGTTACCCGATTGTCTGCGCCTGGAGCTCAACGGCTGGAGAGTTCTGCTGGTGCATGACATCGCTGATGTGGCGAGCAATCTTGATAGCCGTATCGACCTGGTGATCACCGGCCATTCGCACAAACCGTGCATTGAATGGCGCGCAGAACGGCTGTTCCTGAATCCGGGCAGCGCCGGACGCCGACGCTTCAAGCTGCCTGTCACGCTGGCATTGCTTGATCTGCATGCCCGGTCAATCGAACCACGGCTGGTGTCACTGCTCGACTGATTCGCCTGGCATGTGCCGCCCTCCCCGCGCTCGCCCGTTTCTGCACTATTCGGCTCGATATGTCCGCTGCGTCTGCCCGGCCGCAGTGGCATCTCGTGAGGCCCGTGTTCGAACCACACCGCCATGAACGAACCCGCCCTCGGCGGGCGCTGGTTCTGTCATCAATAGCCAAGGATCTGTCGTCAAATGAAAAGCGCCCCCGATGGGGGAGCTTTTAAATGGTAGTTCTGAAAAAGTCTCTGGCGATTGAACCGACGGTTGCGACTGTTGCGCCTGAGTCACGAGTTGCCTGGTACGCCAGGCAGGAGAATAACAATATGAAATTCGTGAAAAGTTTTCTGGCTGCTGTCCCCCTCATGGCGCTGGCCATCGATGCACAAGCCTATGTATCGAGTCAGGAAGCCGCCCGGCTGGGCACCAGCCTGACGTGGGTGGGTGCCGAAAAGGCCGGTAATGCCGATGGCTCCATTCCGCCCTACAGCGGTGGCCTGACCACTGCCCCCTCCAGTTTCAAGACCGGCGACAGCATGCGCCCTGATCCCTTTGCCCACGAAAAACCGCTGCTGGTGATCAACGGCAAGAACGTCGATTCGTACAAAGGTCTGCTGACCGCCACCACCGTGGCATTGGCCAGGCGCTACCCCGGCTTTCGCATCGACGTGTATCCGACCCACCGCACGGCATCGCTCCCGCAGGCGGTGCTGGACAACAGCCGCAGAAATGCTACTGCCGCCCGGTCCCTCAATGGCGGGATCGCCATCGACAATGTGATGCCCGGGGTGCCGTTCCCGATTCCGCAATCCGGCGCCGAAGCGATGTGGAACTTCCTGCTGCGCTACCAGGGCGTCAATATCCATTCCAAGTACGACTCCTGGAGCGTCGACACGGCGGGCGTACCGAGCCTGGCGGTCACCGGCGAGGCATTTGTCTCCTTCCCGATTTACGAGAACATGTCGAAGCCGATCAACAGCTCCGACATTTATTATCAGTTGAAACTGTCCTATACCGGACCTGCGCGCCGAGCCGGCGAGTCGATCATGCTCAAGAACGCCACTAACCCGGCGCAGTTTCCTGGCCGCGCCTGGCAGTACATGCCTGCCCAACGCCGCGTCAAACAGATTTCGATCCTGGCCTACGACACACCCAACCCCGGTACCGCCCGTGCACTCGAGTTGTACGACTGGACGCTGGTGGGCAAGCAGGAAATGATCGTGCCCTACAACACTTACAAACTGACCTACGCTCGCGAAGCCAAATCGCTGACCACCCCCAATTTCATTGCGCCGGACTTCGTACGCTGGGAAAAGCACCGGGTCTACGTCGTGGAGGGCAACCTCAAGCCCGGAGCAACGCACATCTACCAGAAGCGCCGCTTTTACCTGGATGAAGACACTTGGGCCGCGGTGGCCTCCGATCAGTACGACACCAGTGGCCAGCTGTACCGTGGCTCCTTCGCGTTCTTCAGCCAGAGCTATGACCAGCAGGTCCCGGACGCCACACCTTTCATGACG
Organism: Pseudomonas sp. GL_091; assembly: GCF_057837725.1. Classification (NCBI taxonomy): domain Bacteria; kingdom Pseudomonadati; phylum Pseudomonadota; class Gammaproteobacteria; order Pseudomonadales; family Pseudomonadaceae; genus Pseudomonas; species Pseudomonas sp. GL_091. The sequence goes on from NZ_CM174451.1 coordinate 3,828,382, forward strand.
TACGACCTGTCGCGAGGCACCTACAACATCAATGGCGTGGTGGGCCCTCATGGCGGCATCCGCTACATCGAGCCGCTATCAACGGCGCAGTGGGTGCCAGAGTCCATGGCGGGTACCGGCATTCGCTAGGCCCCAGGTTCGATTCAGCGCCGCGAAGCGACTTCAGCTTGAATGAATTGTCAGGCCGCGTCCTCGCGGTACGTACCATCGGAATGTATAGCCCAATCAAAACTGTAGATTCCGGTGGTGCTGAAGCTAACAACTCAGCTTTCAGAGGATGTGATTGAGTCGTCACATGATTCAGTAGCCAGCATCAATCGGTCCGCCTTACTGATGTATTTTGACTTGCTTTTCGGTGCCAGTTTGGCACTAGCCTTCTTGGCGTTAGCCTTTAGTATCTGATTTATTTTTTTACGACGATTCATGTTTTTCTACTCGGTTTGTACGTTGTTGAATGATATCAGCTTGGAACATTGAACCAGACTCCTCTGGTGCGCACTCAGTGCATAACGCTGCAAACAGGCGTTGATCGCCCCTGGCACTGGCTTGGGTCTCAAGCGCCCGCGGGGTGACATCCGAACGCACGCCCCCACATGTGGGGAATCTCACTTTTTTGGGGGTGGATTCAGTGTCGGTTTTCGTCTGAAGGAGGCAGCTTGCAGCGCTGGAGGCCCGGGGCTGGTGGCCAGGCTTCCTTTACTCAAATGGCTTGATTATTGCTGATTCCACTCCATGAGTTTCTCGGTACCCAATTTACCAGGCACCCATGTAAAAACAGTGGGTTTTGGGAGATCAGTGCCATGTGGCATCACCCTTTGATGTTTTTGGTTATCTACCTGTTTTTCACCCTCGGCATCGGCTGGATGTGGTCCATTGCTGTCCTGTATTTGCTTTGATCCAATGGCGAAAGTGTCCCTGCAACCCATCACAAAACCAGGCGACAACCTTACTCGCCCCTGTTTCAGCTTTCTGGCCCAGCCACGTACCCACACACGCTCAACCGGCCCATGTACGCGGCGTGCAATGCCTTACGCAAGCTCAGTTCACACCGTACCAAGACGCTCGCCTGACCCGCCTGCGGATGTAACGAATCAGGCCACGGATGTTTACCTATAGAGCAGATCCTTATACGATGAAGTCCGCTTCTACTGCTCTCCATCAGGTCTGAGTCAGACATGGTTATTATGCATGACAAAGCGACTTAACAAATTGTGCTCTATCATCACGCAAGATTTTGCGCGAAAAACAAGCAAAAGCTGTATGCAGGTTAAATTATTTCCACAATTAAGTATTACAATATTGAGCACATGAACAATGAACAACCCTGATTTACTGGCCGAAAGCCCCAAAGCCTTCAGCATAGTTATAGTAAATTACAAAACACCAGAAATCACCAAGATATGCCTGGACTTATTGCACCAGCATTTTGGCAGCAACAGCGTCCCGGTATGGGTGGTTGACAACTATTCCGCCGATGAAAGCACTGAGTATTTACGAACGCTTGACTGGATCAATCTGATCGAGCGCTCTGTTTCTGAGCCAGAAGCAGGCCATATCGCGCATGGCAAAGCACTTGACCTGGTTCTGGAGCGAATTGATACCGATTATTTATTCTTGATGCATACTGATACATTTGTTTTCGATAAAAATGTTTTTCCGATGATGCTGAATAAATGCTTGAAAAACCCGAAAGTCGTGGCCGTCGGTTGTGTTGAGCAAATAAACCGTGGCGCCACGAGAACACTTTGGCGCTATAGCTCACGACTATTCAAACACCATTTCAGACGCCTGAAAATCTCCATGGGATTGCGTTCCAGAGAACCAAAACCGTACAAAGAAGTGTACTTGAAAAGCTTCTGTACATTGTGGAACTGCAAACTTGTCAAGCAGCACAATATGCATTTTTCGATGGATGATCGAGTGCCCGGCTATACTCTACAGGACCGCATGACCGAGCTTGGCTATGTCGTTGAGATGTTATCGCCGCGTAAAATTTTCAGTTATCTGGATCACATTCAGGCCGGCACTGTCGCAGCGGCTGGCGGCTATGATAAAACTCATAGACGAACCAAAATGTACAACAACATCCTTAAGCGCCTGAACAAGGATGACAGAAAAAAACCAAGCGACGAATAGACACAACGAGCAGTGCGTTCAACGCTGTTTTAAGTCACCCATAAGTCTTTATATCAAGTCATTGGAGCGGTAATGGCACCCATCACTCAAGCACTACCTATCACCCTGTCCCCGGAGCTTGATTTCGACCAAAATGCCGCCAGCGCCTTTGGTGCCTCGTTGACCGGTAGCTATGTTCAGGCTACGCCATTTCCGCACATAGTCATCGACAACTTCTTGCACGAAGACCTGATTGCGAGCATCTGCTCGCACTTCCCGGTCGAGCCAACCAACAACGAAATGCACTACGAGCGTGGCTATAAGGGTCAACTAAAACGTCAAATCAGCCCCAACGAATGCGACCCCTATTTGAAGACTGTTTTCAACGCCTTTAACTCGGCCCCCATGCTGCAGTTTCTTGAAAAGCTCACAGGCATCGAAGGTTTGATACCCGACCCCTACTTTACCGGTGGCGGCCTGCATGAAACGAAAAGCGGTGGTTTCCTGGGGGTACACTCGGACTTCAGGCTCAACAAAAAACTTAATGTTGAGCGCAGACTGAATATCATCATTTATCTGAATGAAGACTGGCAAGAGGAATACGGCGGCAACCTGGAACTTTGGGATGTCGGCATGAAGACCTGCCTTAAAAAAGTCCTGCCCATTTATAATCGCTGCGTCATTTTCAACACAGACAAGGACAGCAATCATGGGCACCCAGAGCCTTTGACGACTCCAGAGCACATCACCCGCAGGTCTATCGCGCTTTATTACTACACCGCGGGAACCCTGGCGATCGATCCGGCACAAAGAAACAAAACCCACTACAAACCAAGGCCCAAAGATCGTTTAAGCCTGAAGTACTACATTAATAAACTGATCAAGAAGAAAAACTGAACGGTATCGCCAGACGATCAAGTTCGTGCTTTTTAAAGCGTTAGCTTGCAAATCCGGATATGCCCCCACGCTCGGTTACAGCCATGTCATGTTTTTTTGATCTCTCCACTCTTCTCAGAGTCGTGGCACTACCGGCAGTGGGGGCTCTACGATCCTGAGCCAGGGCCAGCGAGCCTGATAACTTTTGGCCTTCTGATCGAACAGGTCTGGCCTGGGATTCTTTGGATTGATTCGAAGTAGCCCGTGCTCTGTGTCGGCCAGGCCGTTGGGCGCATAAACCTCGCCAGTTGCAACATCCAATCCAATGCAGGTACCGGCAATCAGGTAGCGATCAACCCCGTCCCTGGCCGATTGAAGCTGAGGATAGTCCCCGCCAAACCGCTGGCTGTACCACAGGTGAACGCGAGCCTGATTCTTGATCTCAATGTTCACGTCGAGGTCCCTGAACAGACGCTCACCTGATTGGATGACCTCATTCTCTGCTTCCCAAGACAGATCTTCATCGAAGTAAAAGACGTCGTAGTCCTTCACTCCCCACTCTGGCGGTAGCTGTGACTGGTGATTCCACACGGCCTGGAACAAGCAACCGGCCGTGAGCATGCATTGGTTCAAGCCGAGCTCAGGCAAGCGAGTGGAGATTTCTGCGTTTACTGGATTGGCCATTGCGATCCTGACCAGGCTTTCGACAGTCAATGTCATCTTCATCCCTTTAAATAGATCTGATCCCGGCGACCGACAATACCGTCAGCGTTTTACAAATTCGAGAAAAACACCGCCCTTTTTTCACCCTCGGTCAATAGCGCCCTTGGCAACCCGCGACTATCGGCCAATCTGGCGCGAATCATGCCTGATTCAACGACATGAAGTCGGTACTGACTATGTGGGTGACACTTTTGAAGTGAGCCGCCGCTGTGCCTGCCCCGATAATCGATAGCATACTCACGAACTGCCGAGGTCAAGCATGACAAGCGCAACGACAGAACAAGTCAGCCCAGCAACGCTAAGAAAAGTGATTGTGGCCGCCGGCATCGGCAATTTCGTCGAGTGGTTCGACTTCGCTGTCTATGGCTTTTTGGCCACGACCATCGCCCAGCAATTTTTCCCCAGCGGCGATGCCAGCGCCGCGCTGCTCAAGACCTTTGCGGTATTCGCCGTGGCCTTTGCGTTTCGGCCTCTTGGAGGGATTTTCTTCGGCATGCTGGGGGACAGGATCGGCCGCAAGCGAACCCTTGCGATGACGATTCTGCTGATGGCCGGTGCGACGACCTTGATCGGTCTGCTGCCCACTTATGCGGCAATCGGGGTCATGGCGCCGATTCTTCTGTCCCTGATCCGCTGCGCCCAAGGCTTTTCCGCCGGGGGAGAATACGCTGGTGCCTGTGCCTACCTGATGGAGCATGCACCGCGTGATAAACGCGCCTGGTACGGCAGCTTCATTCCGGTATCGACATTTTCCGCCTTCGCCGCGGCAGCCGTGGTGGCCTACGCACTCGAGGCGTCATTATCGGCTGAAGCAATGGGTAGCTGGGGTTGGCGCCTGCCCTTCCTGATTGCCGCACCGCTGGGCCTGGTGGGTCTTTACCTGCGCTGGAAGCTCGATGAGACACCGGCATTCCAGGCGGTGACCGAAGAACACGCAGTCGCACACTCACCGCTCAAGGAAACCTTGCGCAACCATGGTGCGGCGATCTGTTGCCTGGGTGCTTTTGTGTCACTCACGGCACTCTCGTTTTATATGTTCACCACCTATTTCGCGACCTACTTGCAAGTCGCCGGTGGCCTGAGTCGCGCAACAGCGTTGCTGGTGTCACTGATTGCATTGCTGTTCGCTGCAGCGATCTGCCCGCTGGCCGGGCTGTATTCGGACCGGGTCGGGCGTCGCATTACGGTGATGACGGCTTGCGCGCTGTTGATTTTGGTCGTGTATCCATCGTTCCTGATGGCCAGCTCCGGCTCGTTCGCCGCGTCCATCATCGGCGTCATGCTCCTGGCGATTGGCGCGGTGTTGTGTGGCGTGGTAACGGCGGCCTTGCTCTCGGAAACCTTCCCTACCCGTACTCGATACACCGCCTCGGCCATCACCTACAACATGGCGTATACCCTTTTCGGCGGCACCGCACCGCTGGTGGCAACGTGGCTGATCAGCACGACCGGCAGCAACTTGTCGCCGGCGTTCTATCTGATCGCGATTGCATTGCTCGCGCTGGCGGGCGGACTGGCATTGCCGGAAACTTCAAGGATTTCCCTGCATGACGTTGCGTCGGGGGAAAAAGGCATAGGGGCAAGCGCTGCGGCCTGAAACACCAAACGAGCCGGGACGGTGCTCAAGCCAACAGCTCGGTGATCCACCGGGCCTGGCGCGTGATGTCCTGCACCTTCTCCTCGGGCACGGCCTGCTGCGCCCGGGAAAATTGGGCCAGGGTCTTCTGCTTCTGGCGCAGCTTGCGCTGCCACTTGACCAGGAACGCCGGGCTGCGGGCCTGCATCTGCAACGGGCCGAAGTACAGCTGCTCGGCGGTGTACTCCACCGACTCGGCGCGCTCGGCGACGATGACTTCGTAGTCGAAGCGGTTTTCCCGCAGCACTTCCTCGCAGAGGATGCGGTAGCCATTTTCCATCAGCCATTGACGCAGTGGCTGCTCGCCGCCGTTGGGCTGCAGGATCAGGCGTTCCTGACCGCTCAGGCATGCCTTGCCGCTGTCGAGGATGTCGCGGATCGTTTCGCCGCCCATCCCGCAGATGCTGATCGCCGTGATCCCGTCTCCCGGCTCGATCGCCGCCAGGCCGTTGGCCAGGCGCACGGTGATCTGCTGGTCCAGGCCGTTTTCGCGCACGGTGCGTTCGGCCGAGTGGAACGGCGTCAAGGCCACCTCGCCGGCCACCGCCGCGACGATGGCGTCACGGCGCATCAACGCCACCGGCAGGTAGCCGTGATCCGAACCGATATCGGCCAGGCGCGCACCGGCTGGCACCTGCGCCGCCACGCGCTCCAGGCGCATGGACAAAGTCTGTTCGTTCAACTGCAACCCCTTTTCACCACGAACGTCCGGCACCTTTGGCCAGACAGGGCGTGATTCTGTCGAGCATCGACGTGCATTTCAAATTTATTTGACTGGCCTTCAAGCCCTTGCACAATTACCGGCTTTTTTTCGCGACAGGATGTCACTCATGCAACGGATTGTAATTCCGGGCAATGCCGGTAGTGGCAAATCCAACTAGCGCAGCGATCGCAGCGATCGCAGCGAATGCGGGGAAGCACTGAGTAACTGTAACAGGTCCCCTTGAGGAGGCTCGTCGACCTGATAGATCAGGAGGCGTGTTGCAGGCCAACCCTGCCCGGATTCACACGCTACGCTACTGCCTGAGGATTTCCTGAATTCAGGCAATAGCTAAACGGAAAAGGGAGAATCACCCCGTGCAGGCACTCTTTGCGTTTCTCAATGCCAACCCCTACATGTTGCTGTTCCTGGTGGTGAGCCTGGCGGTGCTGATCGGGCGTTTCACCATCAAGGGTTATGGGTTGGGCACCGTGGGTGGTGCCATAGTGGTCGGCTGTGGCATCGCCATTGCCGCCTCCCTGTATGGCATCACATTCAAGCTCGACACCTTCACCATGAACCTCTTCTACTACCTGTTCATGTACGGGGTCGGTTTGCGCGTCGGTCCCTCCTTTCTCAATAGCCTGAAGGATGACGGGCTGAAGTTCACCATTCTTGCAGTCATATGCAGTTTGGTCAGTCTGGTCGTGGTGGTCTTGGGCACCCGTCTTTTCAACTTGCCGACCGGCGCGGCCGGCGGAATCCTCGCCGGGGCCACGACCATGTCCTCGGCCATCGGCTCAGCCGAACAGGCGGTTGCCTCGGGCGCCGTCCACCTCGCTCCGGGCGACACGGTCGAGGGGGTGTCGGCGATGATTACCCTGTCCTATGGCATTACTTACATCTGGGGCACCGTCGGCATCGTATTGATGTGCAAATACATGCCGCGCTGGTGGGGTGTCGATGCGAAAGCGGCGGCCCGTGCCTATGAGGAACAGCATGGGATGCACGACCTCGATGACGACGGCATCACCGCTGACAAGGCCTTCGGATTGCGCGCTTATCGCCTGGAAAACCGCTCGACTGCCGGCCTCAGCATCCGCGAATTTCTCGCTCGATACCCGGAATATCGCATCGTCAATGTGCATCACGACGATGAGTCGATAGGGGCCGATCCTGATATCCAGTTGCAGTTGGGGGATGTGATTACCCTTGGAGGCACACGTACAGGTCTCACTGCCAACATCGGTCTGATCGGCCCGGAAGTCGATGACGCCAAGGCGCTCGCCGTACCCCTTGACCACGCGGAGATCCTGGTGACCGAGAACGCTGTCATCGGCAAGCCGCTCAAGGAGTTCCGCGGACTGGACCTGGCGGGGCAGCTGCAGTTGACTCGCATCCAGCGCGGCGGTGTTCCACTGCCCGTCGGGCCTGAGACCCGGTTGCAACGCCGCGATGTGCTGTTCGTCACCGGACTGTCCAGCGCCGTGCAACGCGCGGGCGAGTTGTTTGGCGTCATCGCCCGGCCCAGCAGCATGACCGATTTGTTGACGCTGTTTGTCGGAATGACCCTGGGGCTGCTGATCGGTTTGATCCAGTTCCCCGCCTTTGGCGCCTCTGTCGGCTTGGGGAGCGCTGGCGGCCTGATGGTGTCGGGAATCATCGTCTCGTCACTGTCCTCGCGCCTGCGCTTCTTCGGAAATACGCCGAACGCGGCGCGTAACATCCTTGAGGACATGGGCCTGCTGGTGTTCGTTGCCATTGTCGGGATCAATGCCGGTGCCACCCTCCTCGCTCAACTGACGGGTACGCTCGCCGTGCAGATATTCCTGGTGGGCTTCGTCGGCTGCATGCTGCCGCCGTTCGCCGTCTGGGTGGTCGGCTATCACTTGATGAAGATCAATCCGGCGGTACTGATGGGCGGCATGGCCGGTGCCCGCAGTCATTCCGGGCCGTGCCTGGAGGCCGCGGCGGAGATCGGCAGCAACGTGCCGTGGGTGGGTTTTCCGGTAGCGTTTGCAGTCTCGGGAGTCTTGCTGACGGTCCTCGGCTACTTCGCCATGGTCCTCGCCAATTGACGCTGTGTAGGAGCGAGCTTGCTCGCGATGGACTCAAGAGCGCTGCGTTCAGTCAATGAACACGCGTTTTCGTTAACGCCCATCGCGAGCAAGCTCGCTCCTACAGTTGCATTACGTCCGCGGAAGGCCCGATGCAGCTAAGGCAACGCATACACCCTGAACAGTTTTTTCACGGTAGCGTTGGTTCCGCCCAGGTACTGGTCGTAGGCCTTTTCTATAAAGCCCGAGTGATAGGCTTCACTCAGCGCCATATCGACCAGCAAGCGGAAGTCTTCGTCGTTGCGCTCCACGATCATCGCCACCGGCGAGTACTCGAAGATGCGGTCCAGGAGCATCAGGTTCTTGGCCGCGCCCTCCTTGGTGACTTCGTTGCGCAGCAGCATGCGTTCGGAGAAGAAGGCATCGGCCTTGCCCTCGGCCACCAGCTTGACGCCCTCGTCGTTGTTGTCCACGGTCACCAGCGAAGCGATCACGTTGAGCATGCGCATCTGCTCGCGAATCCAGTCTTCGGTCACGCCCCCCTCCAGGGTCGCGTAGGTTTGGTTGGCCAGACCGTTGTTGATGCTGGCACGCCAGGTCGGGCCGGTATTGGCGACCTTGCCATTGAGCACATTGAGCAGCGGTTCGCCAGCATCTTTGCGCACCACGACCGAGAGGCCGGCGGTGTAGATCGGTATGGAGTAACTGATCATCTTGCGCCGCTCCAGGGTGGGCGGTGTCGGCGTGCAGAGGATATCGACTTTACCCTGGCTCACGGCGTTGACCTCGTCCGAAATCTTGACGGGCTGGTAGCGCACTTGCAGGTCGGGCAGACCCAGTTCGCTCTTGAGCTTGTCGGCGACTTTCAGGCACAGGTCGATGGCATAACCGCTGGCCTTATCGCCTTCCTGCTTGCTGAAAGGGGCCAGGTCAGGCAAGTAGCCCAAGGTCAAAGTTTGGCTGCTGCGCACGCGTTCAAGGGTGTTGGCGCCGGCCACTAGCGGCAGCGTCGAGAGTGCGAAGGCAAGCAGCAGTCTGGTGGTTGTGGCAAATGGTACGTTCATGTCCGGTTTCCCCGTATGCAGATGTCTGTGCAGTCCTGTTGGCCACGCCTAAGGGTTTGCGGCCCTGGCCTGGTTGGCCGCTGGCGCTTCGGTGAAGCGCTTGGCGAGGAATCCATAGAGCAGGTAGCCGAAAGCGAGCACCAGGGTGCCGCCCATCACTGCGTCCTTGCCGCAGGCATACAGGGCGTACAAGGAGTACGTGACTGCTATCAGCAAGACCACCACGTTACGCGTGTGAATCGCTGACGAGACCCCGGCCTTGTGCATGATCACCAGCAGCCCTGTCAGCGCAGTGATATAGGGGATCAGGTTGGTGACCGCCGCCAGGCTGACCAGCTTGCTGAACTGGGCGGCGGCATCGGGCGAGATGGTCGACAGGGCCATGAGGGTCTGCAGCACGCCGCAGACAATCATGCCGACGACGGGTGCATTCATGGAGTTGACCTTGCTGAACAGCTTGAGGAACAGGTTCTGGTCAGCCGTCATCTTCGCGGTTTGCGCCAGGGTAAATTGCCAGCCCAGCAGCGAACCGACACAGGCCATGACCGCCAGGGCCATGACGATATTGCCGACCATCGGGCTGAAAATCGTGGCGTAGACCAATGCGAAGGGCGCCGAGGATTTGGCCAGTTCCGCGTTAGGAATGATGCCCTGGATGACAGTGGTCGACAGCACATAGACCACGGCGGCACCCAGGGTACCGAACAGGCAGGCCAACGGCACGTTGCGCTTGGGGTCTTCCACGGCATCGGTGGCCTGTGCCGCCGACTCCATGCCCAGGAAGGCCCACAGGGTCAGGGGTATGGCTTTGCTGATGGCTTCGGAAATCGCCAGGCTGTTGGGGTTCCAGGCGGCGGCCAGCACATCGGGCTTGAACCAGAACCAGCCGATGATGCTCAGGCCGGCTACCGGAATGATCACGCCCCACACCGTGAAAGCGCCGATCTTACCGGTGATGCCCGGTCCACCGAAGTTGGCAAAGGTAGTCAGCCAGATCAGCGCGATCGTGCCGACGCACAGTGGAATCGCACCCGTGCCCAGCCAGGGCACGAAGGCCGTCATGTAGCCCACCGCCGAAATGGCCACGGCCACGTTGGCGATGGCCAGTGACAGGAAGTACAGGTACGAGCAGAGGAAAAAGCCCGACTTTGAATGGGCTTCTTCGGTGTAGGCGGACAAGCCGCCGGAGCGTGAGCAGAAGACGCCACACTGGGCAAAGCAGTAGGCGATGGCCATCGAACCAACCGCAGTGAAGATCCATGACAGCAGCGAGACGGCACCCAGTTGAGCCATGTTGGTGGGCAACATGATGATGCCCGAGCCCATCATGTTGACCGTTACCAGCGTCGTGAGCCCCATCAGGCCCATTTTCTTGCTTGAATCAGCCATCGCAAACTCCTTGCCTTTTGCAGAGTTTTGAACCTGGGTCTGGCGACGTACAGCACGCGGCCGGACAGGGGCTAACGCTTACTGCTTGACCACATGAACTTTGTAGGTTGGCGCTTGTGAGCACTACAGCATCAGGCCTTGATCACGTACCCATACGCCCGGGTACGACCGCCTTCCTGCTTCAGGTACACCCCTTGCAACTCCGGCGTGAAACCGGGCAAGCGGTTGATGCCTTCTTCCAGGGCCAGGAAGTACTTGAGCACCGCGCCACCCCAGATCTCCCCCGGTACCACGCACAGCACCCCCGGCGGATAAGGCAACGCACCCTCGGCGGCAATGCGCCCGTCGGCCTCCGCCAGGGCCACCAGTTCGACGTTGCCGCGGATGTACTCGATTTGCGCTTGCTGCGGGTTCATGGCCTTTTTCGGGAAGTGTTCCTTGCGGAACATGTCCCTCTGCAACTGCTGCACATTGTGGCTGCGATACAGGTCGTGCATTTCCTGGCAGAGCTGGCGAATGGTGTAGTTGCGATAGCGTTCCTGATGCTGCGCGTAGATGGCCGGCAGCACCCGGCTCATCGGTGCGTCATCGCTGATGAAGCGTTCGAAGCGGGCGATTTGCGCGGCCAGGTGGGTCATCTTCGCCCAGTCTTCGGCCGGCGTGAGCAGGAACAGGATCGAGTTGAGGTCGCACTTTTCCGGGACGATGCCGTTCTCGCGCAGGAAGTTGGCCAGGATGCCGGCGTGAATGCCGAAGTCGGTGTAGCTGCCGTCCACCGGGTCGATGCCCGGCGTGGTGAACAGCAATTTGCACGGGTCGATGAAGTACTGCTTCTCGGCGTAGCCGGCAAAGGCGTGCCAGCGGTCCTTGGGATGGAACTCGAAGAAGCGGATGTCGTTGGCGATTTCTTCCGTCGGATAGTCTTCCCACGCACGCCCTTCAATGGTGTGGGGCACGAATGGGCGGACCATGGTGCAGGCTTCGAGGATCAACTTGCGCGCTTCGATACCGAACTTCACGCAGTCTTCCCACAGGCGCAGGCCGCTGCGGCCTGAGTGAATGCGCGCATTCACATCCAGCGAGGCGAACAACGGGTAGAACGGGCTGGTGGACGCCTGGGCCATGAACGCGTTGTTGAGCCGGTGATGATTGCAATAGCGCGCCTGGCCTTTGATGTGGCGGTCCTTCTTGTGCACCTGGGAGGCCTGGGAAAAACCGGCCTGCTGTTTGTGCACCGACTGGGTGACGAAGATGCCCGGGTCGTTCTCGTTGAGGTCGAGCAACAGCGGCGAGCAGTCTTTCATCATCGGAATGAACTGTTCGTAGCCGACCCACGCCGAGTCGAACAGGATGTAGTCACACAGCTTGCCGATGCGGTCGACCACCTGGCGGGCGTTGTAGATGGTGCCGTCGTAGGTGCCCAGTTGAATGATCGCCAGGCGGAATGGCCGCGGCTGTTGCGCCTTGTCCGGGGCGACCTCGGCAATCAGTTCGCGCAGGTAGTCTTCTTCGAAACAGTGGGCGTCGATACCGCCGATAAAGCCGTACGGGTTGCGCGCGGTTTCCAGATAGACCGGCGTGGCACCGGCCTGCAGCAACGCGCCCTGGTGATTGGACTTGTGGTTGTTGCGGTCGAACAGCACCAGGTCGCCGGGGGTCAACAGGGCGTTGGTCACCACCTTGTTCGAGGCCGAGGTGCCGTTGAGCACGAAGTAGGTCTTGTCCGCATTGAACACTTGCGCGGCGTGTTTCTGCGCCAGCAGCGCCGGGCCTTCGTGGATCAGCAGGTCGCCGAGCTTGACGTCGGCGTTGCACATGTCGGCGCGAAACAGCGTCTCGCCGAAGAAGTCGAAAAACTGCCGACCGGCCGGGTGCTTGCGAAAGAACTGGCCGCCCTGGTGACCGGGGCAGGCAAAGGTGGCGTTGGCCGCTTCGGTGTAGTGTTTGAGCGAGTCGAAGAACGGTGGCAGCAGGCTTGCTTCATAGGCCTTGGCGGCTGTCTCCAGTTGGTTGCCGTGGTACTCGGCATTATTGCTGGATAAGTCGAAGACGCCATTGACCTGCAAGATGACATCCTGCAGTTGCTTGTAGATCGCCAGGGAGCGATTGCTGCGACCCTGAGAGGCCACCAGGAAGATCGGGATGTCGAAGCCGGTGCGCTTGATGGCATCCAGCACCCCGGCGGCCAAGTCATCAACGCAGAGTACGGCGACAGCGACATCGGTAAAGTCAGTCTGGTCGAGCCGGACGATTTCACGGGAATTACGAAAGCAATCTCGTACCGCATCGCTGGCAGCGATTTTCAAGGCGTTCATAACCAGAATCTCTCGGTCTGTTTGACGTTGAAGTTCCTGGGACGACCGACTTCAGAGGCATCATGTCCCGGGGTCAGGAGCGATTGCCCTATTGGGTATAGTTCATTTTTACAATTAGTTACTTCCTGCCGAATTATTTAACGAGGATTAATCCAAAGGCATTAATCCCCGGCAATCACGCACAACGCTTGACTGTGAATGAAGCACCCCAACGGTTGCCTCCAACCTTTGGGGGGCTGCTCATCCAGCCATCAGGTGCGCCCGGCGGAACCTGTCACGGGCAGGTTCCCGAGCAAGTTGAGCCCGGTACTCTTCACGAACGTCTCATAGTCCATCGGCTTCTCGATCCGGGTTTCTGCGTTAGGCAGCACGTAGGCCCAGGCACGTTTGGACGATGCGTCGTACACCAGCTTGAACAGGCGCGTCGGGACCCAGACCTGGTTATCGCCGATGGTCGAGTGACCCGGGTCAAAGAGCGGGCCGGTAAAGACAAACACGTTGCCATCGGCGCGCTTGGCAAACTTGCGGACATCAGACTCGACCTTGCTCCAGATCTTGCGGTTGTTGGTCGGGTCTTGCGGCACCATGTTCGACAGCGCAAAGGACTGGGCCATTGCCTTGGGGCTCGGGGCATCGGCTGCCGGGGATTGATGGCCACGGTCCACCGCCGGGTGCTGGCTGCGGTAGTCGCTCAACTCGGCGCGCCCACTCTTGGGAATGCGTGGGTCCGGGTAGAACTGGTTGGTGCGCTCTTCCCCTTTGGCATCCTGCAACTGGGCCGCATTCAGGCGTTCGACCACCACCAGCGGGGTCTTGCTGGTTTGCGAGTACAGCACCGCAAAGTTGTCGGAACACAGCGCCAGGGGTTTCATCGATGCAGGCACTGTGGCTGTGTTGATCGGTTTCGCAGCCGGGAACAGGTCTGCGCAGCCGTCAAACGAGGCCTGTTTCTGTTTGCTTGAATAGAGTTCCAGGGCCGCGTTCTGGCTGATCGAGCCTGAGCGGGATGCTTGTTCATGTTGCGCGGCAGGCGGCTTGAGCAGATCCAGCAGACTGCGGGCTTGCGCCCCGGTCGAGAGCAAAACAAGGGCCGACAGCCCAACTGCAATTTTGCGTAGGTACATGGGTTAAATCTTCGAAAGGAATAGAGGGATAAACGTACGGCGAGTCCCATTCACGGAACCGGGTGGAGGGCGTTGCTGATTATGTGGCGGCGAGCATGCTTTCACTGTCCTTGATCAAGTTACCGATTCGGGGCCGGTCGGTTCCGGGCAGTTCGACCACTGAGGGTCGTGCGGGGTTTATTGACCATGACAAGATACGTTAGTGCCGGGCGGCGGTTGGATTCTATTCGCCAGTGCTCGTCGAAGAAGCGGACCGGATGACATATCCAGTACCGCTCGATACCCTTTCGCCCCCGGCTGCCTGACAGCAATTCAGGCCAAACTCACTTCATCCAGACGAACAAAAAATGAAATCCTCCGCAGGTTTGCTGTTGTCAGGTATCGAGCTGGACCGTGCCAGCTCCATCCCCTTGTACCGCCAACTCTACTTGCAGATTCGCAAACAGATTCTCAGTGGCAGGATTCAGGGAGGCGTGCGCCTGCCGTCCACCCGGACCCTGAGCAAGGAACTGCAGCTGTCGCGAATCAGCATTCTCAATGCGTTCGATCAACTGATTGCCGAAGGTTTTCTGACGTCGCGGACCGGGGCCGGGACCTATGTCGGCCATGAGTGGGAAAGCCGCGGTATCGATGACGATGAGCACAAGCGCCAGCCTCCTCGCCTGTCCGACCTGAGCCAGTCCATGCTGTCGTTGCGCAGCGATCATTTCCGCGGCGTTTCCTATGCCGACTGGGCGACCGGGAGCCCGACCTCGTTCCTGCCCAGCCACAGCGCCTACGATGCCTTCCCGCAATCGGTCTGGAAGCGCCTGTTGAACCGGCACCTGCACAAGCCGACCAAGGCCATGCTCGGCTACGGCGAACTACAGGGATTGCTGGCCCTGCGTGAGGCGATTGCCGAGTACGTCTTCGATGCCCGTGGCATTGATTGCAGTGCCGATCAGGTGGTCATCGTGTCCGGCGCCCAGCAAGCCTTCAACCTGCTGGGCATGCTGTTGCTCAATCCGCAGGACAGTTTCTGGATGGAGGATCCGGGGCATATCGCGGCGCGCATTGCGCTCCAGGCCCAAGGTGGTCAGGTCGTGCCGTTGCGTATCGATGAACAGGGTATCGATGTCCAGCAAGGCCTGGCTCTGTGTCCTGACGCCCGCCTGGTGTTTACCACACCTTCTCGTCAGCATCCCTTGGGCGTCACCATGAGTTATGGGCGACGCCAGGAACTCATCGACTGGGCCGCCCAGAATCAAAGCTGGATCATTGAGGACGACTGCGACAGCGAGTTTCGCTACAACGGCCGCCCCCTGCCGGCACTCTATGCCATGGACCAATGGGCCCGGGTCATCTACGCCGGAACCTTCAGCAAGGTGCTCTTCCCCTCGCTACGACTGGGTTACGTGATACTGCCGAACGCCTTGATCGAACCCTTCTGCACCCTGCGGGCGGTCATGGATCGCAGCCCGCCCACGCTGCTACAGGCAGTCACGGCAGACTTCATGCGCGAAGGCCACTTTCTCGGCCATATTCGTCGAATGCGCGCACTGTACCAGGCTCGCCAGCAGGCACTGGTCGAACACCTGCAGAAACGCCTGGGGACTTTCTTCAGGATCACGCCGGTGGAAGCCGGCATGCACCTGATCGCCTGGTTACCCGCGCATCTCGATGACGACGCCCTGTCCAGGGAACTCGGCCAGCATGGCATTCATACCTATCCCCTGAGTGACTACTGCCTCGAACATGTCTTGCCGCCGGCGCTGCTGATCGGCTTTGCCAGCACCCCCGAGGACCAGGCCGAAGCGCGCGTCGAAGCGCTGGCCCAGGCCTTGGACAAAATGGGCTACCTGCAGCCCGCCGCTTGAAGCAAGGCAAGTGGTCTTATGATTTAACTGATAATGGATCTATCGAGAGTTCCTGACTGGCGCGATAAAGGCTGCGCCGGTAGACCCGGTGTCTGAACCAGGAACGACTCGAATGAACAATAAGATCCAGGAACGATTCAACGCCTTGCTCAGCCATAAGGCTGTCGAGGCCGAGGCTCCCCCCCTACTGACCGAAGCAATGGCCCGCCAGTTGCTCGACCGACTGGCGCAACTGCGCCTGTTTGCCCATGCCTACCCCTTGCTGACCAACCTGACCCACGGCCGTGTCACCCCTGGCGACCTGCTGGACTTCGCCTATCGCCACGAACTGCAGGGCCTGAGCCTGCACCTGCTCGACGGTGAGGAAAACAGCCTGAGTCAAATGACCGCCGCGCAACTTCAGGCGTTCGCTGCCAAGGCCAACGCACTCGGGCTGGATGTGCATCTGGAAATCAGCAGCACGCTGAAAAAAGATGTCGATCAAGTGATCGCCATTGCCAGGGCGCTGGGCACCCGCAACATCCGTGTCTACTCACGCTACGAAGGGGCGCTGTCCCGGGTCATGGACATAATCGAGTCAGACCTGCACTACCTCGCGCAGCAGGCAGAAGAGCACGACCTGTTCTTCGACTTCGAGCAGCATGAGGAACTCAAGAGTGGCGAAATCGCGCAACTGCTGAGCCGGCTGAACCACCCTCGCCTGCACGCCCTGTTCGACTTCGGCAACATGATCAACGCCTGTGAGCAACCCCTGGCGGCACTTCGCGCCCTGGCCCCGCACATACGCCAGACCCACCTCAAGGGTGTGCGCATCGTGCCTGAGCAAAACGGCTTCGGGCATTACGGCGTGCTGCAAGGTTGTGACGAAGACGACCTGCCCAGCGCACGCATGCTGTTCGAACTACTGATGCTCGGCGAATCAACCCCGCAGGTGATCGCCTTCATTCTCGAGCAGGAAAACCACTACGTCGCCCCGGCGTTCCGCCAGCTCGACGAAGCCGCCGACCCATTCATTGCATACCGGGAAATGAGTGAAACAGCGCTGCCGGAAGGCTTCTCGCTGGAGCGAATGCTGGCCGATGAGCACCGTTGGGCAAACAACCAGGTCGCCTACGTACGAGGCCTGCTGGCCGAGTTCCGCACCCTGGCCGAGTTGACCCTGGCCCAATGCCCTAACGCCTGAACCTGACGTGCCCATCGGCACTGCCTACCCAATTACGCCTGGAGAACAATAATGACATCCCAAGACAAGGCCAAATGGCTCAGATTCCTGATTCTCATCCTCGGTGGCGGCACCATCTACAAGCTGGCGAATCTCAAAGACGCCTTTTATATCCCCATGCAAGAATTCATGGGGCTGTCCCACACTGAAATCGGCGTGCTGCTGAGCGCTAACGCCATCATCGCCACCGCGCTGTTCGTGGTGGGCGGCATGCTCGCCGACCGGTACGACACGCGCAAGCTGATCCCCCTCGGCCTGATCGGTACCGGCGGCCTCGGGCTCTACCTGGCGACCTTTCCGCCCTTCAGCAACCTGCTGGTTGTGTTCTGCCTGCTGGCCGTGTGTGCCGACTGCCTCTTCTGGCCTTCGCTGCTCAAAGCCATCCGCAACCTGGGCGACGATAAGGAACAGGGTCGCCTGTTCGGCCTGCTCGAAGGCGGGCGTGGCGTCATCGACACCCTGGTCGCCTTCTCTGCGCTGGGCGTCTTCGTCGCCATGGGCTCCGGTGAAAACGGTCTGAAGTCTGCGATCCTCTTCTACTCGGTCATCGACATTCTTGCCGGTACCCTGACCTGGCTGCTGCTCAAGAGCGGCAATACCCAGTCAACCGTCAAGCCGAAGAACGGATTGTCGAACCTGCTCGAGGCCATCAAGGTGCCGGGCATCTGGCTGGTCAGCCTCAACGTGTTCATGGTCTACATCGTGTACTGCGGCCTGACCTATTTCATTCCCTACCTCAAGGAAATGTACGAACTGCCCGTGGCCCTGGTAGGCGCCTACGGCATCATCAACCAGTACTTCCTCAAGATCCTGGGCGGCCCCGCTGGCGGCTTCATTGCCGACAAACAGTTCAAGAGTTCCAGCCGCTATCTGAAGTGGGCATTCCTGGCGTTGTTGCCGCTGATGGGCGTCATCATGCTCATTCCGAAAAGCCCGGATTTCATCTACGCAGGCATGGCGGCCACCCTCTCCTTCGCGCTGATTGTCTTTTCCATGCGCGGCGTGTTCTGGGCACCCATGGGTGAAGTCGGCATTCCCCAGCACATCACCGGTTCAGCCTTCGGGATCGGTTGCCTGATCGGCTATGCGCCGGGCATGTTCGCCTACGTCATCTATGGCGCAATCCTTGACCACTTCCCGGGTCAACAGGGCTACAACTACGTGTTCTCGTTGATGAGCGTCTTGGCCATTGTCGGGTTCATGGTGTCCAGCCTGCTGTATCAAGCGGTCCGCAAAAACGCCACGATCACTGGCAAGGTCAGCACCGCGCAAGCCTGAACATAGGTGGGGGTACCCGTCGCAACACAACGCAGCGCGACGGTAACCGGAGTCTCTCGGTTACCGCCGCACCGGCGCCGCCATCAAGCAGCACTGACGATGCTCTGGTTGAGCATCCGTGGCAGTGAAGCTGTCGGATCGCTATACAGTGAACTACTGTCAGTCATAGGCGTGGCGCCCACAGCCAATTTCCAGATATCCGTTGAGTTGCAGGGTTTCCAACCGACTTGTCACGATGATCGGGGACCAAATCGATGGGAAAAGATGCGCAAGTCGAATCAAAAAACGAGACTTTTATCGCGCAGGAGACTGAGGCTTTGGTTGAGCCACCCCCTGTTTCCGAAGTGGCTGGCAATGGAGTCTGGGGCACACGGATCAGGGGCCAGGCACGCAACCTGAGCCACTCGACCCAGTTTGTCATTGCCGCCTCGGTGATCCTGGGGCTGACCATGTTCTTCGTCGGCAATCTGGTGAGCGAACGGATAGAAAACGCCGCTGTACATAGCGCAGCAGAAGCTGCCGCGCAGTACATGGATACGTTTCTGGAGCCCTACGTGCAGGAGATGAGCCGGGACAACGCCCTCTCGGCAGCAAGTGTCCAGTCCCTGGACCGCCTCGCGGACAGTCGTTCGCTCAAACAGCACATTGTCTCGATCAAGATCTGGCGAGCGGATGGCACGGTGATCTACGGCACGAACAAAGCCATCACCGACCGAAAATTCCCACTCGATGAGATCACCGAGGCACTCAAGGGCAATGTGGTCACCGACCTTAAAGACCTGGACGAGGATGAGAACGAGTTCGAGCGCAAGCTCAACTTGCCGCTCTATGAGATCTACGCACCCCTGCGGGACTCACGCACCGGAGAGATCATCGCGGTAGGCGAGTTTTATGAAAAGGCCGACAGCCTCAAGCGCGAGATCAATCGCGTCCGGCAGCTGGTATGGGTGGACGTAGGCACCGCGACGCTGGCAATGCTGACGCTGCTCTTCTTCATCGTGCGACGCAGTGACAAGATCATCCAGCGGCAACAAGTGGCACTGCGCTTACGCCTGCAGGAGCAAACCCGTCTGCACATCAGCAATGCCGAACTCCAGCGCAAGATGGCGACGGCTACCCAGGAGTTTTCCCATGTCAACGAACTCACCTTGAGGCGCATTGGTGCAGACCTGCACGATGGGCCGGCGCAGTTATTGACCTTGATCCTGATCCGGCTCGACGACCTGGCCGAAAACTGCTCCGCTGTCGATCAAGAGTCGCTGGAAACCATTCGTGGCGCCGCCACCGACGCATTGCGTGAGGTCCGCGATTTATCGCGAGGTCTGGCACTTCCGGAAATCAATGAAATGAGCCTGGTGGAAGAGTTGCAACTGGTGGCGCAACGGCACGAGCAACGCACTGGCACCAAGGTCACATTAACCCTGGGGCTGCTACCGAAGGCCGCGCCACTGCCGCTCAAACTCTGTTTGTACCGTTTTGTGCAAGAAGCCCTCAACAACGCTTACCGGCATGCCAACGGCGAGGGTCAGGTCATCCAGGCGCAATACATTGATGAAGTATTGAACATCAGCGTCAGGGACAGTGGTCCAGGCATGGCGGCGGACGCCATGCTGCAAGAGGCATCCGGCAGAACCCGATTGGGGCTCGCCGGTTTGCGTTATCGCATTGAATCTCTGGGCGGGTTGTTCAGCATCGACTCCTGCGCCTCCGGTACGTCGGTCAATGCACAGTTCAAACTATAGGGGGCGTTCCGGCATCCATTTGTGTTTTTGCTGCGCCGATGTGAAGTCGCCCGACAGCTTCGCGCTCCCTGTAATGCCGTAGGGCCGTGACCGCTTCGACACGATTTCGGGCGTGCAGTTTCTGCATTACGCAGCCCATGTGGTGCTTGACGGTTTTTTCGCTGATCATCAGCTTTGACGCAACCTCCCTATTGGTCAGCCCCTTTGAAACCTCACGAATGACCTCCTCCTCGCGATGGGTCAGATCAAACGTTTGAATTTGCGCTTCGTGCTTCTTGTTGTTACTCAGCAGTTTGTTGGCAAACTCGGGGGTGATATACGTCTCACCCTTGGCAACCGACCTGATTGCCAGGACCAGTTCCGGTCCGCTGACACCTTTCAACACATACCCGCGCGCGCCAGCCTCCAGTGCCAAATAGGCGTCATCTTCGGATTCTGAAACCGTCAGCATCAGCACCTTCACATCCGACAGCTGAGTGGAAATGAACCGCACCGCGGCGAACACATCGCCCGGCATATTGACGTCCATCAGCATCACATCCGGACGCACCCGCTGGGCAATATCCATGGCATCCTGCGCATTGGCGCCCTGCTCCACGACCTGAAGATCCGCCCGTTTTCTCAACGTATTGGCAACGCCCTCACGCAACATCGGATGATCATCGGCAATGCCGATGCGAATGGATGGACTCATGACGCGCTCCTGAAAGGATCAGCACTCGAACACTTATTGATTAATAGCAGGGAACCGGGGATGACGCCGGTCGCCAGTCGCATGTCCCGGGCTCCAGGCGTTCGGAAGTAAGACTTAGGTCGGACTAAATTCGAGCGTCAACAAGCATTCGTCATGACAAGATTCTGATTTTTCAGACTCCAACCCATTGTTTTAAAACGCCTCTAAACACTTCAATAAACAGCCAGCCTCATAAAACCCGGCCCCATCTTTCATCCGACCAACAGTCGCTCTCCTGCGCTTGGGTACATGCAACTCCGGCTCGACAGCAGGCGTTTTCGGTCCATGTAGCGTCACAACCACCGCGCGAAAAATCCGTCATGACATGTCATGACCTCCTTCAAAAATGGACTTTGACCAACAAATACGGGGGTTAAAGGACGAATGGTCGAGAGGCGTCAAGCGCGGGGAATTGCCGGAAGTTTGCAGCCACTACAGGCTTTTCAGGCAGGCACGTTCGTCGCGGTGAAGTGAACTTCACTTTCATCGCGTGTCACATTAGGTCCCTGTCAAGTGAAATCCAGTAGAGGTAAAGCCTTATGAGCATGGCCACAATTGTCAGTGCGGTGATTTCCAGTCTCGCACCCAGTGTCTTCGACCAGAACAGCCTGCAAGAACCCGGCGCGCATGTCTCAGCCGTCGAATACCACTACGGTATGGAAATCGATGTGAAACGGGTACTGCAGCGCACCGATACATCCGACAAGACCGGCGTGGTACCGGTGACCCTGGTCTACGAAGACAGCGAGGGCGAGGTTCACAAGCTCCGTTTCCTCGAATGGGGTGGAAGCCCCGCCGACCCCACCAGCATTGCCTGATCCGCTCGTCGAATGGGTTCTGGCCCTCGCCTGCGCGGCACAGGTCTGGACCCCGACTCGCTCCTGTCACACAAACCCTTTGATCGATTCACGACTCGCCTGCAACCACTCTCACCCTGTGGCAGTCGGAAGGTCCAAGTTTTTGACCGCTCGACGAGCGAACTTCAATCGGCACCAGGAACTGGCCGAACTCATTGTCCAACAACACAGAACGCGTCTCTTCCCGCTTGAACAGGAAACGTTCGCCCCACTGCCTCATGCTGACCACCACCGGAAAGATCTCTCGTCCCTTCTCCGTCAGGACGTACTCCTTGTAGGCGCTTCCATCCGACGCCGGTCGAACGTCGAATACACCGACCTCAACCAACGTCTTGAGGCGCGATGCCAGAATATTTTTGGCCACCCCCAGGCTCTTCTGAAACTCGCTGAATCGGCGAATACCGTCAAACGCGTCGCGGATGATCATCAGCGACCATCGATCCCCAATGACTTCCAGTGTTCTTGCCACCGGGCATTCGCTGCTTTGCGATGAAGCGTCTTCGACCATCGTATTTACCTTTTGGATAAGGACTGCCACGTCTGTCGTTCAATCTCGAGCAATGTGGTTGCATTTTGAAACCTGATTCAGCAACAATCGAATCCAGTTTTTAATTGAAACCAGTTTAACGCCACGGAGGCTCACGTGACAGCAGATGCCGACTCAACCACCCATCCTTTCGTCACGCAGGCCTCGGGGCTTTCGCCATCACTCACGTTGTTATTTTCTGTCACCTGCGCGCTGGCAGTCGCCAACGTTTACTTCGCGCAACCCTTACTCGATTCAATGGCACAGAGCCTGGGTGTCGCCTCTTCAATGATCGGGTTTGTGGTGACGGCGACTCAGGTCGGTTACGCACTGGGGTTGCTGTTCATCGTCCCATTGGGCGACTTGGTAAACCGTAAAGGGCTGATTCTTTCGCAAGTGCTGCTGTCTGCGATTGCGTTGGCGGGAGTCGGTGCAGCACAGCAATGGCTGACCCTGTTGGGAGCCATGATCGCTGTGGGTTTGCTGGCAGTGGTGGTTCAAGTGCTGGTGGCCTATACCGCCGCGCTGGCAACGCCGTCACAACGTGGCCAGGCCGTGGGAACCGTCACCAGCGGCATTGTCCTGGGCATTCTTCTGGCGCGGTTTACCTCTGGGTTGATCGCAGATCTGGCGGGCTGGCGCGCGGTGTATTTCGTTTCCTCGGGATTGATGCTGACCCTCGCGGCGGTGCTCTGGAAAGTGACTCCTCCCGCAGTGTCTGCACGCAGTCGATACACCTACCCGGCACTCATCCGGTCGCTGTTCACGCTGTTCATGACCGAACCGGTCTTGCGAATCAGGGGCCTGCTGGCCTTACTGATCTTTGCCGCTTTTTCCGTGCTGTGGACCTCCATGGTCCTGCCATTGAGCGCCCCTCCTCTGTCGCTTTCACACACGCTCATCGGCCTGTTTGGCCTGGCTGGCGTCGCCGGTGCCCTGGCAGCCAGAAGATCCGGACGCTGGGCCGATCAAGGTTGGGGGCAACGCGTGACCGGCATTTCGCTGGTGATCCTGACGCTGTCCTGGCTGCCTATCGCGTTTGCACAGACGTCACTGATCGCGCTGGCTTGCGGAGTGCTCTTGCTCGACTTCGCGGTGCAAGCCGTACACGTCACCAACCAGAGCCTTATTTTTGCGGCACGACCCGACGCGCAAAGTCGCATGGTCGGTGCCTACATGTGCTTTTACTCGGTGGGCAGCGCGCTGGGAGCTGCGGCCGCGACGCAGGTTTATGCGCTATGGGGCTGGCTCGCAGTCAGCCTGCTGGGCGCGTTGATCAGTACGACTGCCCTGGCGCTGTGGTTTCTCACGTTTCATTTCTCAACACCCAAGCAAGGAAGATCCGTATGAAAACCCGACACCTCTGGCTCGCCATTTCGATGACCGGCACAGGGGTGTGAGTTTCTCGGTGATCAAACCGGGACTCACCACTGTTGATCCGCTCATGCATGTCGACATTCGCTTTGCGCGGTGCTCAAGCGTTTTGACCAATGCCGTCAAAAGTGTGCAGTATTTGACCCGACAGTTGACAGGCTGGTCGACAGAGGTACGCTCTGCGTCACTTTGGCCATCTGGGTGATTTCCACCTGCACTTTATCCTTGCCGAGCAGGTAGTCGGCCAGCTTCTGCGAAAACGGCCAGTAGTTCAGTGCGGCAGTCATGGTGATCGGCCCGACGGCATCGGCCGGCACCAGGAAGGAGAACTCCCCGATATCGTAGCCCTTGGGCAGAATGCGGTTGTCCGAAAGAATCTGCGTGGCATTCCAGACCTCGACGTCCAATGGATTGCCGTCCTTGTCGCCTATGTGCACTTTGAAGTTTCGCGTGTTGACCTCGGTCTTGCCGTCCTTGATCGAGCCCAGCCGATAGAGCTCGCGACCTCTGGCATCGAGCACCCGGAAATCGATCCACATCTCCCGCCCCTCGGGAAAGCCGGTAGGCAGTTTGTGCCCGGCGCCGACATTGGTAACTTTGACCGCTACCGAGGTGTATTGCCCGGGCGTGATGGCTGCCGGCGGTTGCTGGAACGTTATTTGCGCCGCTCCCGCAAGCATGTCGCGCGCGCGTTGCGCGCCCTCTTCCTGACCGAGATGCTTGAGCATCATGGCATTGGCTCCGCTGAACCAATGTGAGGCAACCTCCTCGCGGTCTGGCCCCATGATCGCGGCCTTGCCCGCAAAACCCGGCATGTGGCAGCTCTGGCAGGTCACATTGTTGAGGCTGTAGGCACTCTCCTGCCATTCGTCATAGGTGCGCTCCACCGCCACGCTGCTGAAGGGGTGCGTGACGTTGTGGCAGGTGCCGCAAAAGTCGGAGCGGGTGTGCAGAGCGGAATATACGGTGTCGTGATAAGGCGAAACGGCATCCCTGCGCGGGCCGAACTTGGTCGGTTTGCCGTGTGCTCGCGGACTCAGGACATAGGCGCCGTTATCGAGACCCGTGCGGGCACTGATGTTGTGGCAGGTCTCACAATCGACCCCGGGCATCGGATGATTCTTCGCACTGTCTTCAATCGAGGAGCGATTGACTTGCGAATTGATCTGCCCTGTCGTGAGACCGATCGGGGTATGGCAGCCGGTGCAGAAGTTATCGACCTTGCCCTCGGTGGCCGAACTCGCACGCTTGAGCAAGGCCCGATAGATGGGTTCATCCCAGGCCTGGGACATCATCGATGAGCGCCACTGCTTGTAGATCTCCGTATGGCAAGCGCCACAGACCTGGGCATTGTCAAAGTCCTTCACATTCAAGATCAGGTTGCCGGTGGTGTTGGCCCGATGCGGAAAGAACGGCATCCCGCCAATCACATGCATGAGCCTGGAGCGTGCTGGCTCCACCCACTTATCGTTACTTTGATTGTCATTGCCCTGAGGTTCGTCTGCCGCCATCAGCGTTACCGTCAGCAGGCAGGCTAGAAAGCACAACCCGTGCAGCGCTACCCGCGCACACGTATATCTGGAGTGGCTCATAAGCATTTCCCCTGGACGGTTGCAGAGGAGGACTGCAGCACTTCTATTGAGCAGCCAGGGGTATTGGTTACATGCAATCACTCAATGGGGGTACTTACAGCTCCACAGTTTCCCGACTCTGCACCTTTCATGGTCGGGATACGCTCACTCAGCAATTACCTTGCCATCGATGTAACAAAACTTATCGGCCGACCTGAGAGCCCGGCAAACATTGCTCAGAACTTGAAATTCTTGAGCTAATGGAAACGCGAATTCTGCCGGGGAATCGCGCCCATTAGTGGGGGGAGTTCGCTCCGAAATCGGGGGGGTGTCAAGACCAGAGGGGCAGTCCTGCCGTACAACTGCCGCACAACATTGGATAGCCAAATTGCCCCCCGGGTTTAATGAGCCACTCAGATCTGATCCGTTACTTGGTGCACCTCGCAAATCCGGGGCCACTCACTTTACTCGCTACGACTTACTCCCTGTCTTTCGTCGACCGGATGAGACTGCCCCGTAACTTCACAATGGCCTTCTGCATCTGCACGAAGTCGTCAGGGTCAAGACCGGTTTGCGGAAAGCCGTCTTCGGTGAGGCCTTCGCGCAGTTTTCGCCCCTCTTTGGTGAGGCTGATCCGCACCTGGCGTTCGTCTTCCGGGTCGCGCTGGCGCAGCAGATAACCCATCGCTTCCAGTTTCTTCAGGATCGGCGTGAGGGTATTGGATTCGAGAAACAGCTTTTCACCGAGGCTGCCAACGGTCTGGTTGTCTTCCTCCCACAACGCAACCAGGGTGATGTATTGCGTATAGGTCAGGCCGAGCCGTTCGAGCATCGGCTTGTAGGCCTTGCCGAAGGCCAGGTTGGTGGAATAGACCGCAAAACACAGGAACTCGGAGAGTTTGAGATCCAGGGCGGATGTCTTGTCGGTGTTTTTCATGGGCGTTCTCTTGGGTCAATCTGGCGAGACTGAAACTATACGTCGTACGCGATGGTATCGGAAGTGCGTAAAAACACCGACGGCCGGCTCACCCGGAATGTTCCCGGTGAGCCGGCCATGCAGTGGTTTATGCCGTCAGGACGTTGATGTCGACATCAATGTTGCCGCGTGTGGCCTTGGAGTACGGGCAGATTGCATCGGCGTTGTGGGCCAACTCAGTCGCCACCCCTTGGTCCAGCCCCGGTACGCGCAAGGTCAGTCGGGCCTGGAGGAAGTAAGCCGCGCCGGTCTGGCCCAGGTCCACTTCAATGTCGACGGCCGTATCTGTCGGCAGTGTCACCTTCATCTGTTGGGCGGCGAGCCCCACCGCTGCGATGTAGCAGGCCGACCACGCTCCGGCGAACAGTTGCTCGGCTTTCGGGTGTGGCTGGACGGCGGTGAGCACGTGTGCCGGTGTGTCACTGCCGGGGGACGACAGCACGATATCGAGGTTGCCGTTATGGCCGCGCGAGGTGTTGCCTGCGCTGTTATGGGTGGTGTGGGTTTTGCCGCTGGCCAGTACTTTTTCGATCTTGCTCATGATGATTCCCTCAGGGTTACAGTCATTTATGTTCTTATACGCTTTAATCGCATGCGATATTAGTGATGCGTCCGCGCATCACGCCGTAATCACGTTCAGGGCAACGTCGATATTGCCGCGTGTGGCTTTGGAGTAAGGGCAGATGGAATCGGCAATGTGCGCCAGTTCGGTCGCGACATCGTGTGCCAGCCCTGGCACTCGCAGGGTCAGTCGGGCCTGAAGGAAATAGGCCGGACCAGTCTGGCCCAGGTCCACTTCGATGTCGACGGCCATATCCCCCGGCAACACGATATTGCGTTCCTGGGCCACCAGCCCCACTGCCGCGGTGTAGCAGGCTGACCAGGCCCCGGCAAACAATTGCTCGGCTTTCGGGTGCGGCTGTGTGGCGGCAAAGACGTGGGCCAGCTGGGCGGAACCCGGTGACGACAGTTCGATATCGAGGTTGCCGTTGTGACCGCCGACACCGCTGTGAGTGGTGTGGGTTTTGCCGGTTGCCAGTACTTTTTCGATCTTGCTCATGGGGACTTCCTCAGGACTTAACGTTTCGTGCGATTATATCGCACGCGATATTTATGACGTTTAAAAAGACAATGTTCATCAATTGGCGTGTGCAATGATCCAGTTGTTGCCGTTTTGGCCATGGGAAGCGTGAGCGGTCGAGATAAACATTATGCGGCGGCTTCCGGTGTTCATGGCTGAGTCTCCAAACGGCAAGGGTTGTTGTTGTTTCATGTCGCTTTCGATTAGATCGCATGCGATATATGAATATTCAACCAAAGCCCCAATGATGTCAAAGCCTATTTTATGCCTTGGCGATGAGCGGTAGATGCGAGGTCAACCCCGCTGCCCTCGCCCTTGCCGAAAGGATGATCGGATTCCACCGTCCGGCCCTGGGGGGACCTCTGGTTACGCGCTTCGGATCGCTTCACGCATGACGATCAACGCGTTGGCGCTGAAATGAAATGGGCGTATTTCACTCGAAAAAAAACCGGCCAACCGAGCCGGTTTTCTTTGACTTGCTGATACCCACAAACACAAAAAACCCCCTCACAAGGAGGGGGTCTGATGTTTGAACGGTTCAGACGGTTTCACCCGTCTTTCCCTGGATTTTCGTCAGCTCAGCGCAGCGCTGGAATACCCGCAAACAGCCACGAAGTCTCATGAGCTGGCGCTGCTTCGTTGCGTTTACGCGCCCACTCGGTCAGCGCCACCATCATCGCAAAGCCGAGCACGATCAACACCGGATAGGCCATCAGCAACTCGGTGAGCGAATACTTCCAGGCCAGCGGTCGACCGACACCGAGCATGGCGGCATACAACCAGGACACGCCCGACAGTGCGCCAGAGAACAGGGCAAACATTCGTACATTGACCTTAAGATCAAGCAACGAACTGGCCTTCAACATTGCAGGCAATACATAGCGGTGCAACAACATGCCGTTGAACGTCAGCAACAATACAATAATGACTTTGGCTTGAAGTTTTGGATTGGCAAAATAGTTCATGCCTTTATCAAGGTAATCAATACCTATAATCGCAGCGCCAGTCACCCACAAGAATATCAACGCATTGGCAACAGACTTCTGCAGACTGGCCATATGTTCATTGTCGTGCCCCGACGACACGCGACCTTTCAATAAATCCTTGACCATGGCGGCATCGCTGGCAAACACCAGGCCAATCGCTACGCAGCAAGCCAACAGATGAACGTACACAACGCCTAAACGCAAAAACTCCATGGATTCTTTCTGGCCGATCAGGCCGATCATTGTATTAATATCCAAGACTACATCTCCACTTATAGCAGCAGTGCAAATTGACCATGCCCTAGGCATGCGAATTATTTATTCGCACTTGCAAGGTCAAGTTGGCAAAGATTGAAGCAACTAAATAATTTGGTATTACAAGAGAGAGCGACTCGCCCCGCGAGTCAGTGATGACGGCATACTATCACTCCAGGTCTCAGGTAAAAAAAATCCCCATGCGCATTCCATTCAATGCAGATGAGGTATACGTCCATTTTACTAGTGAGTGCAGCGGGACCCTAAGGATCCGCCTGCTGGGAAATCAGAGCCCAGCATATCCCGATCGTTCATTTTTTAAGCAGAAACATCGACAAGCGGTACTATTTCCGGTACCTGGGGATCCCTGCCTCTTTGGCTGAAACCCGCGTCGCTACGCAGCTGAATCGTTTCCGGTCGTATGCCGAAAAAAAAACCGCTATTGCGCTGAACTTTCGCCGCCAGACCCGACCAGTGGTTCAATTTCCTGCCTGTCACCGGCAAGTTCGAGTCGCCTGCAGTCATCCGCAAACCACTTCGAATCGAGCGCACATTCAGTACTGGCAATACAGCATCCAGGATCGGAACTGCTACGCTTGAAAAACAGCTTCGACACTTTCCAGGATGCCAGTGCACGCGCGCCCCGGGGGCTGATGGAACAGTCGCATTACCAAATCCTGTGCCCGAGCGAGTCAGACTTCGTTGAGCAAAGGAGTGGACATGCCCCCCCGCAAAAGCAAATCTGCCGACGGCTTGGCAAAGCCATCGGACGACACCGGTGACGATTCGGTCTTTCTCTCGCGCAAGGAGCGCCTGTTCGCAGGTGAGCAACTACGCGAACGCCAGCCGCATTCGGCTCATGCCGAATGGAAACCACCGAGCAAACACCGCGACCCTATCAAACTTCTCGAAGAGTCCAACCGCTATCGACTGCCCAACCTGGTGCCGCTGCGCTACGGGCGCATGCTGCGCAGTCCATTCACCTTTTTACGTGGCTCTGCAGGTTTGATGGCGCATGACCTGGCCACGACCCCAACCACTGGCGTAAAGGTGCAGGCCTGCGGGGATTGCCACCTGATGAACTTCGGGTTGTTCGCGACACCTGAGCGCAATCTGATTTTTGACATCAACGATTTCGACGAAACGCTCCCAGCCCCCTGGGAATGGGATGTCAAACGCCTGGCGATCAGTTTTGCCGTGGCCGCGCGCGATAACCGACTCAACGATAAAGACGCACGGGACATTGCCGTCAAATGCGCTTGTGCTTACCGCGAAGGCCTGCGCAAATTTTCGAAAATGGGCCCGCTGGAGGTCTGGTATGACCGCCTGGATGCCCAAGCGATCATCGATATGGCGCCCAATGCCGAGATCAAGAAAATTCGCGAACAAGTGATCGCAAAGGCCAGGATGCGTCTCGGTGATTACCTCTACCCCAAGATCAGCAGTGAAGTCGGCGGGCGGCGGCGACTGATCGATCAACCGCCCTTGCTTTTTCATGTGTATGAAAAGGGCTTCAAGCAGCGAGTCCGTATCGCACTGCATGATTATCGTTTGTCACTGCCCCATGAACGGCGCGTGCTCTTCGATCGCTACCGTCTCGAAGACATTGCCGTCAAGGCTGTCGGGATCGGGAGCGTGGGGACCTATTGTTTCGTCGGCCTGTTCTTTTCTGCGGAAAACCACCCCTTGCTCCTGCAATTCAAGGAAGCCTGCCCCTCGGTATTGGCGCCCTATGCGGGCAACAGCGACTACGAGAACCAGGGGCAGCGTGTTGTCACGGGGCAGCGACTGATGCAGTCCTCCAGCGACATCTTTCTGGGCTGGACACGCGGGCAAAATGGCCGGCATTTCTTTGTACGCCAGTTGCGAGACATGAAAATGTCAGCGCCCATCGAAGGCGTTTCCGCCGCACGGATGAAGATGTACGCCGAGTGGTGTGGTCATACCCTCGCCCGTGCCCACGCCAAATCCGGGGATGCGGCGCTCATCAGTGGCTACCTGGGCAAGCTGGATTCCTTCGACCAGGCCATCGGCAAGTTTT
The DNA here is from genome assembly GCF_057837725.1 of Pseudomonas sp. GL_091. Lineage (NCBI taxonomy): Bacteria > Pseudomonadati > Pseudomonadota > Gammaproteobacteria > Pseudomonadales > Pseudomonadaceae > Pseudomonas > Pseudomonas sp. GL_091. The sequence continues at coordinate 3,858,879 of NZ_CM174451.1, forward strand.
CCATCGCCTATGCCAATCAAAATGCGAAAGACCATGCCGCGCTGATAGCTGCGGAAAAATCAGGGCGGATCCATGCACTCATAGAAGAAGAGTGATGGGGCCGAACCATGAGCCCAGCCATGGCCCTGCGAGCAGCAGAGCCATGGCTCGACCGGATCAGCCGCGAATGAACTTCAACAAATCCTGATTGACCACATCGGCGTGCGTCGTGCACATCCCGTGCGGGTACTTCTCATACACCTTCAGGGATCCGTTTTTCAGCAGCTTGCTCGACAGCAGCGCGGAGTCGGCAATGGGAACCACCTGGTCGTCATCACCGTGCATGACCAAAGTGGGTACGGTGATCGCCCGCAGGTCATCCGTGAAGTCGGTTTCGGAGAAGGCCTTGATGCACTCATAGTGGGCATTTGCCGCGCCGGACATGCCTTGGCGCCACCAATTCTGGATCATGCCCGGCGAAACTGCGGCACCCGGGCGGTTGAAACCGTAGAACGGGCCACTGGCAACATCCAGATAGAACTGAGACCGGTTGGCCGCCAGTTGCTTGCGCATGTCATCGAACACCTCGATTGGAAGACCACCCGGGTTTGCCGGGCTCTTGACCATGACCGGCGGTACCGCACCAATCAGGATCAGTTTGGCCACGCGTTTGTGCAACTGGCCATGCCTGGCGACATAGCGCGTGGCCTCCCCGCCGCCGGTCGAATGGCCGATATGCACAGCGTTACGCAGGTTCAGTTGCTGTACCAACGCGGCGACGTCCGCCGCGTAGTGGTCCATGTCGTGGCCATCGCTTACTTGAGACGAGCGGCCGTGGCCGCGACGATCGTGTGCAATGACGCGATAGCCCTGGCCAACGAAGAACAGCGCCTGGCTGTCCCAATCGTCAGCGCTGAGCGGCCACCCATGGTGGAACACGATGGGCTGGGCGTTCTTCGGGCCCCAGTCCTTGTAGAAGATTTCAACGCCATCTTGGGTCGTCACTTTGCTCATGGTCATGTTTCCGCTATGGGTGTCAGGAGAGTTGAAGGACGCGAGTGCAAGGCCGGGTGCCGTGGACAAGGCAACGAGGGCCGTGGCACTCAGGCCGAGCACCAGAAAATCCCTTCGGTGCGGGCTGACAAGCCCTGAATTTTCGCTATCGCTCATGTGTGACTCCGCGTCAGTCAGTGACACGGGAGCCGCAAGGACTCCCCTGTCTGGTCAGGAAATGGGTCATGCCCAAGGTCAGCGCCCTTCCAGCTTTTTCACGACCTCATCGGTCGTCATCAGGCCGTTGGCGATGTAGCGGAAGTTGACCAGCGCGCTACCGTATCCATCGCCGTCAGGCAGCTTCGGGCCGGCGACGGCATCACGTACGACAACCACCTCGAAACCGCGCTCCAGAAACTCGCGAAGGTGCGATTCGACGCACAGGTTGGAAGCCATGCCCGCCAAGATGATTTTGTCGATCCGCTGCTTGCGCAGCTGCAGCATCAGGTCGTTGCTTTGCGGGCCATACAGCTTGTGCGGTGAGGCGACGAGGGTCTTGCCGTCTTCGATGAAGGGTTTGAACTCCTTCATGAAATCGGCACCTGAATTGCGGAATCCATCGAGCGTCAAAGCGCCCTTGCGGTCGAACATACCCAGCTTGTGCTGAACGGTCTCCGCTGGCGCCTCAAACTTCCACTGATGATCTTGGGGATAGTAGTAGTGTGGCGAGATGGCGACGGTCGCTCCGGCCTGCTTGAACGCCGTGAAAAGCCGGGTCAGATTCGGCACCAGATTCTGCTCGGTAACGCTCTGGCCGAAGACCGACCAGCCCGCTCCCTCAGGGCTCATGAAGTCGATCTGCGGGTCGATCACGACCAGCGCGGTTCGACTGGAATCCCATTGAAAGGTGGAGGCCGGGAGCGCGGGTTTGGCTGGATCGGCGTAGGGGTTCTCGGCGGCGAAGCCTATGCCGGGCGCCATCAGGATAGCCCCCAGCAAGGTGGCGCAGGAGATGAGTCTGGCGGGATGAATTCGGTTGAGGGTCATGTTGCACGTCCGCAGTGTGGGGGTGGTGCATTTACGGTACGGCGAGAAGACGGCACGAAATGGACATATATCCCTGGATTTCGGCCGACAAGCTCCTCACCTTGCATGAGACGGGTGGGCTCAATGCCACCCGTGACCTTCCAGACAGCAAGCGCGTACCATGGCCCCATTCAGACAGTGGATGTTCCGTGCATGCAGCGTCACATATGTTTCCTGGTCTATCCGGGCTTCGTATTGCTCGATCTGAGTGGACCGCTCGAAGCCTTCTCCAACGCCAATCGTGCGCGCCCTTCTGGCTATCGATTCACAGTCGCCTCCCTTGAAGGCGGATTGATCGGCGCTTCGAGCGGGCTGCAAGTCGCTACCGAAGACTTGCAGGTGGTCGACCACCTCGACACGCTGATCATCGTCGGCGCCCCCACCGCTCCGATCGATGACAGGATGCTGCCGATGGCAGCGGCGATACGGCAGATGTCCCCGCGCGCTCGCCGCACTGCCAGCGTCTGCACTGGCGCCTTCCTGCTGGCCGAGAGCGGCCTGCTCGACGGTCGTGTCGCGACCACGCACTGGAACTACGCGCCGCAATTGCAAGCACGCTATCCGTCACTGCGCGTGGACGGAGATCGAATCTGGACCGAAGACGGGAATGTCTGGACGTCCGCCGGTATGTCGGCTGGCATCGACATGGCCCTGGCGATGATCGAGCAGGACCTGGGCAAGGAGGTGTCACGCTCCGTCGCGCGCATGCTGGTTGTCTACTATCGGCGACCCGGTGGCCAGTATCAGTTCTCTTCGCTGCTGGATTTCGACCCTGGCTCGGATCGGATCCGCACGGTGTTGAGCTATGTGCGCGATCATCTGCGTGATGATCTGTCTGTCGAACGCCTGGCAGACGTTGCGCATATGAGCGTACGCCAGTTTGGTCGCGTGTTCGCAGCATCGGTCGGGGTGACGCCGGCGAAAGCTATCGAGCGCCTGCGTATCGAGTCAGCGCGGCCACTGGTCGAGGACGGGCACCAGACTTTCGAAGAGATCGCCAGGTGCTTCGGATTCGGCGATGCCGATCACATGCTTCGCAGCTTCGTGCGAGTCATAGGGCACACGCCACAGGAACTGCGCCGCAGTGCCCGCCTGGCCAAAGGCAATGGTGGGTCCGGAAAAAAACCGGATCAATCGTCCACATAAGCGAAGACTCGTACAAACCCCGGACCGGACTCAAGCCGGCAGCTCGCTGATCCACTGGGCCAGGAGCAACTGTTTCGCCCGATCAGCAGTCGTTCTCAAGGTCCCCTTCACGCAATCACTCGCGCATACACCGATCTGTCGACGTTGCCACCGGACAGAATCACCCCTACCCTTCTTCCCGACATGGCTTCACGCTCCGAGATCAGCGCTGCCAAAGCCGACGCACCGGCCCCTTCAGCAAGGTTATGGGTATCGGTGTAATACACACGCATGGCCTCGGCGATCTGGTCATCGCTGACCGCTACGATCCGCGCTGCACCTGCCGCGTAGACGGCAAAGGCTTCAGGAATTGGCTTGCGCACGGCAAGGCCGTCGGCAAAGGTGTTGGCAGAGGCGGTTTCGCGTATTGCTCCAGCGTCAAACGATAACTTTGCGGCCAGAGCCTCACTGGAAACCACGCCAACCACCTCTGTTTGCAGACCCAGCGCGTCGCGGGCGGCGATCACCCCGCAAATCCCCGATCCACAGCCAATCGGCACATAAACGGTATCCAGGTCTGGCGCGGCGTTGAACAGCTCCAGCGCATAAGTGGCGACGCCTTTGACCAGCTCGGTGTGAAACGGCGGAACCAGGAACAGGTCATGTACTCGCGCAAGGCGGGCAGCCTCTTCACGGGCATCATCGAAATCGCGGCCATACTCGACCACTTCAGCGCCAAAGCCGCGCATGGCGTTGTTCTTTTCTACCGAGTTACCTTGCGGCACGACGATCAACGCCCTCAAACCCAGTGCGCCAGCCGCCAGCGCCAGGCTCTGGCCATGGTTGCCGCGGGTAGCGCTGACAATGCCCTTCGCGGCCGGGTGCTCGCGTTTGAGCCAGTGCATGAAGGTGATACCGCCGCGCACCTTGAAAGCACCGGTAGGCGTGTGGTTTTCGTGCTTGACCCACACCGTGCAACCCAACCGCTGAGCCAGCAAGGGCCAAGGGTACTGGGCGGTGGCCGGCATGACCTGGTAAACGCTGCGAGCGGCCTGTTCGATGTCGTCGCGAGTCAGTCTGTGCATGAGTTGTCCCCCCTGAGATTTTGCCCAGTCTGAACACGGGCGCAGTGTTCCGGCTTTCAGAAAACTGACCTGACTTTTGCCCCCACTCTTCACTACTATGCTGTTCATGAGTCATCGAAATCGCCTGCCGCCGCCACTCCTGTCCGAACCGGTCCGCCGTATCGAGGCCGGTCCCTGGGCGATCGAATTGCTCCCCGGCTGCGCTTACGCGACCCGATATGTCGCGACCCAGGTCGGAATCGGCTACGCCTTCGACAGCCAGCGAGGCCTGCACGCCATCGGCAGTGACCGAATACGCCCCTTCGATGCCGTGCCCAACAGCCTGGCGTTTGTCCCCGCCGGATGTGACGTGTTGTCCGAATCACCCCAGGGCGGTGAATACCTGCGGGTGATACGCACCGACGGTTTGGCGTTGGTGGGGGATCGTGCCTTCAACAATCGCATCGACCAGCAGGCCACTGCCCTCGCACGGCGAATGCGCGCCGCGCTGTTGCTGGCCTCTGTGGAGGACGATTGGGAAGCCTGGGCACTGGCATTGTCCGAGCGGGCGACAGATAGCGAAGCGGTGTCGACAGCACCCCATGGATCGATAACCGGCAGCCGGATGCGCTTGCTCGATGAGTTCATTGATGCAGGCCTCGATGGCCCGTTGAGCGTACCGGCGATGGCGGGCCTGCTTGGGTTGTCCGAAGGGTATTTCATGCGGGCCTTCAAAAACGCCACCGGCAAAAGCCCGCACAGTTACCTGATCGACCGACGCCTCGCCAAGGCCCGTGCCCTGATGCGCGATTCGACTGCCACGCTGACGGAGATCGCCTACGCCTGCGGTTTCAACTCCCAGGCGCACATGGCGACCACCTTCAAGCAACGCCTTGGAGTGAGTCCGGCGCAGTTGCGTCAATGTTCGAGGTTCAGTTAGCGCCGGGCTATTTTGTTGTTTGCAATGGGGCTGATTTCTGCCTGCCGTTGCTGACAAGCAGAAATCGGCCAAACGTGGCCGGTGGTCGTTGCATTTCGATTGTCGCCGGCGTTTGGCTAAGCTTAATAAATCAGGGCGAACTGAAACCTGAGTGATTGCGGCCATCAACGGATCTGGATTGGCATCAAGAAGTTACTCCCAAAGGAGACGACTATGTATGCGGTGATAAGAACCTACCTGGGTACTGGAGCAAAGCAGCTTTTCGAGCTTTTAGAAGAGCGCAAGGTCGACATCGAAGCAACCCTGCGGACAGTGCCTGGCCTCGTAAGCTACACGCTGCTGAATACGGGTGATGGTGGTACGTCGATCACTGTTTGCGCGGACAAGGCCGGCAGTGATGCGAGCCTGAAAGTCGCGCGTGACTGGATTCAGAAAAATACCTCGAACATCCACGCGAACCCGCCGATCGTAACGGAGGGTCCGGTCATTGTGCAAATCAACTAGCGACCGATCCAAATGGTGGTGAGTGCTATACTTTTTTTCAGATTGCATGAAGTGTGCAACGTTCCCCAGGGTACAGATAATCACTGCTGCCGGACAGAGGAGGTCTACAGCAAACACGAGTTTGGAGGTGTGGCATGAATCGACACTATTACATCAGCGACAATCTCAACGATCTCGAAACCGTTGAATATGAATTGGAAGCCAGCGGCATCAATTCCGAACAGATTCATGTGCTCAGTGAACAAGTTGCTGATGTAGAACAACATCACCTCCACGAGGTCAACTCGTTAATGGAACAGGATGCTGTTCACTCTGGTGAGATTGGTGCGGTGATCGGTGTGCCACTCGCGGCGCTGGTCCTGGGTGGTGCCTATTGGATGGGCTGGACCGAATCCGCCGCAGGCTGGATGCCCTTCATCTTCCTTGCCATTGTTGTATTGGGCTTCTGCATCTGGGAAGGCGGTTTTTTTGGGTTCCAGGTGCCGAACACTCACTTCCGCAATTTCAAGCAGGTGGTAACCGAGGGCAAACATATCTTTTTCGTGGATGTTGAACCGAATCAAGAATCGGTATTGGACCAGGTAATCAAACATCATCCAAAACTGAAGATCGCTGGCACGGGAGCGGCAGCCCCCCACTGGACAGTGGCCTGGCAGCACAAATGGCATCAATTCAAGCGAGTGATATCGGGTTAGCGCCTGGAGAATCAAGGCCATCCGAAAGCTGCTTATTGGCCAAAGGAAATGACCCGGCTGAGGAAAACATAGTCTGCCTCGGTGGCCATCAGCCCGATGAGCACCAGTAAACACAAAGGTGGCACCAGTATGGCGTAGACCATGGCCAGGCGCTCCCATGCCATATGCATGAAGATGGAGACAATCAAACCTGCCTTCAACAGCATGAAAGTGATAATCAGGGACCACCGAAGGTAGCCATGGAAGTGGAAATAGTCGACAAGGTACGACATCGTGCTGAGGACGAATAACAGCCCCCAGATCTTAAGGTACAGACTGATTGGATGTTGCTGACCCTGAGCATGTGCCATCACTCGTGCTCCTCTACCATAAATAGAAGAATGCAAAAATAAATACCCACACCAGATCCACGAAGTGCCAGTAAAGCCCGGCTATCTCGACGTTCTGGTAGTTTCCGGAGCGCTCATAATCTCCGCGCCATACTTTCAGCGCCACGATGCTGAGGTAGATGGCGCCGATTGACACATGCAGTCCGTGAAACCCGGTAATCATGAAAAAGCAGGCACCAAATTGCGCCGCCCCCATGGGGTTGCCCCAGGGACGCACCCCTTCGGCGATGAGCTTGCTCCATTCGAATGCCTGCATGCTGACGAAAGTCACCCCCAGGGCAGCGGTCGCCAGCATCAGCACCGTGGTTTTCGCGCGATTACGGCGATAGGCGAAATTGACGGCCATGGCCATGGTGCCGCTGCTACTGATCAGCACAAAGGTCATGATGGCGATCAGAATAAGCGGGATTTCCCTGCCGCCGATCGTCAATGCGAACACTTCACTGGGGTTCGGCCAGGCGCTGGTGATGGTCATGCGTACCGACATGTAGCCGGTCAGAAAACAGGTGAATATAAAAGTATCGCTGAGCAGGAATATCCACATCATCGCCTTGCCCCAAGGCACCTGCTTGAAGGCCTCTTTATCCGAGGACCAATCGCTGGCGATGCCCTGCCATCCCGGTGCTGGCGGCAAGCCTGGTGGATTGGATGAACTGATCTCGGCTTGGGCTTGGGCTTGTGGGTGCAATGCCATGGCTGTTCACCTCAGGCCGCAGAATCTGGCGATGGCTTCATAGGTTTGCGGCGTGCTGGCCAGCAGCGCGAACAGCACGAACCAAAGCCCCAGCAAGTAATGCCAATAGATGGCACAGAGCTCTACGCTGGCGCCAAGTTGTGCCAGTGGCACATGACGCAGGAATTTAGCGACGATCCAGCACCAGGCGATCAGCCCACCCAGCAGGTGCAGCCCATGCAGACCGGTCAACAGGTAGAAGAAACTGTTGGCTGGATTGCTGGCGACAAAGTAGCCCCAGGCGACAAACTGCTGCCAGACCCAGAGTTGCCCCGCCAGAAAGGCAATGGCAAAGACACCCCCCAATGCAAAACCAATGACAGTTGCGCCCAGCCGAGCCTTTCGGGCGGCCATACGCGAGCACTGCAGTGCGATGCAACTCAATACCAGAAAGGCCGAATTCAACCAGAGCGGCCGGAGATTGCCTAGCGGCGCCAAAGGCTCTGTCAAGGGTAGCCAGTCGGCCATTTGTGAACGGGCGACAAAGGCGATCAGGAAGAGGAAGAATAACGAACTCACCACCACCAGAAACAAGCGCAGGCCTAGCCTTGCGGTTTGCCTTCTATCGGCACCCTCGCCGGCCTGAATTCCCTCAGGGTCGCGACTCCAACTGCCGCCGGGGTCAGCGCCGTCGGCGTTTCTCAATAGCAGCCTGTTCATGTCTTGACGTCCGCTATTTTAGTTCCGGCACTGAGTTGCCGCATGTGCTCCAGCTCCTCGGCGGAAACTGTTTGCGGCACGAAATCCTGCTCTATCCCCGGCACACTGTAGTCATAGGCCCAGCGATGCACGACCGGCAGTTTCTCTCCCCAGTTACCGTGTTTCGGCGGGGTGTCCGGCGTTTGCCATTCCAGGCTGGCCGCGCCCCAGGGATTACTGCCTGCCGGCTTGCCCTTGAATGTACTCCAGGCCAGGTTGAACACGAACAGCAATTGGGACACGCCGACGGTCAATGCGACCACCGTAATGAAAGCATTCAACTCTTGCGCCGACTGCGGGATGAACGCGTAGTTTTCATAGGCGTAGTAGCGACGTGGCATGCCCTGGAAACCCAGGTAATGCATGGGGAAGAAGATGGCGTAGGTGCCCAGAAAGGTAATCCAGAAATGCAGCTTGCCCAGGGTGTCGTTCCACATGCGCCCGGTGATTTTCGGGAACCAGTGATAAATGCCGCCGAACACCACCAGGACCGGTGCAACCCCCATGACCATATGAAAATGGGCCACGACGAAATAGGTGTCCGAGAGCGGTATATCCACGATCACATTACCGAGAAACAACCCGGTCAGACCGCCGACCAGGAAGGTGACGATAAAGGCCAGGGCAAACAGCATCGGCACGGTCAGATGGATGTCGCCCTGCCACAGGGTCAGCACCCAGTTGTAGACTTTCAGCGCAGTCGGCACCGCGATGATCAAAGTGGTGACGGCGAAGAAAAAGCCGAAGTACGGGTTCATTCCGCTGACATACATATGGTGCGCCCAGACCACAAAGCTGAGTACGCCAATCGCAATAATGGCCCACACCATCATTCGGTAGCCGAAGATGTTTTTACGTGCATGGGTACTGATCAAGTCGGAGACCAGGCCAAACGCAGGGAGAGCAACGATGTAGACCTCCGGGTGGCCGAAGAACCAGAACAGGTGCTGGAACAATATCGGGCTGCCACCCTGGTGATCGAGTTGCTGCCCCAGCGAGATCATCGCCGGCATGAAGAAGCTGGTGCCCAACAGCTTGTCGAACAGCATCATCACCGCACTGACAAACAACGCCGGGAAGGCCAGCAGGGCCATGATCGAGGCCATGAAGATGCCCCATACGGAGAGTGGCATGCGAAACAAGGTCATGCCGTGCGTGCGCGCCTGCAACACCGTGGTGACGTAGTTCAACCCGCCCATGGTGGCCGCGACAATGAAAATCGCCAGTGAGACGAGCATCAGGACGATGCCCCACTCGACCCCCGGTGTCCCCTGGGAAATGGACTGTGGCGGATAGAGCGTCCAGCCCGAACCGGTGGGGCCGCCAGGGACAAAAAAACTGCTGAGCAACACCAGTACCGCCACCAGGTAAAACCAGTAGCTGAGCATGTTGACGTAGGGGAAGACCATGTCGCGGGCGCCCACCATCAGCGGGATCAGATAGTTGCCGAAGCCGCCTAGAAACAAGGCCGTCAGCAAGTAAATGACCATGATCATGCCGTGCATGGTCATCGCCTGATAATAAGTACTGGCGTCCATGAACGCCAAACTACCGGGGAAGCCTATCTGCATACGCATCAAGCCGGACAACACCACGGCGATAAGACCCACGAATAAAGCCGTCAAGGAATATTGAATGGCTATGACCTTGTGGTCCTGACTCCAGATATATTTGGTCAGGAAGCTTTTGGGCTCGTGCAGTGCTTCTGTTTCGGCTTGCTCCGCATAGGCCATCACGTCATCCTCCTGCCGAAGTTTCAGTGTATTCCTGGCTGTTTCACGGCTACTTCCCTGGCTCCGCCTTGTTAGCATCAGCGTCAGCATTCGCTTTGGATTTGATAAAAGCGATCAGTGCATTCAGCTCCTCGTCACTCGGAGCCAATGCCGGCATGACGGCCGCATAGCCCTTGACGATTTTGGCATTGGGATGAAGAACCGAATCTTTGAGATAGCCCTCATCGACCTTTACGCTCGTATCGTCGGCAAAGGTTTCCGTCTTGCCATACAGGCCCTGCCAGCTGGGGCCGACGCCCTTGTTGCCATCGACGCTGTGGCAGGCCAGACAACCAAGCGACCCGGCCAGTCGCTGTCCCTGCGCCACCAGGTCTTCACCCGGGCTCGACGCTGCGCCGGTCGAAGGTTCATCGACTTGCCCCGCAGCACCCAGTGATTTGATCAGGGCGATGACAGCACCCAGCTCATCGTCTTTGAGAGTATAGGCCACCATGACCGGCGGGTAGCCCTGTACCAGTCGGGCCTTCGGATCGAGAATCGACTCTTTCAGGTAGGCCTCGTCGACCTGCACACTGGTGCCATCGGCAAGCTGTTCAGTGCGGCCGTACAACCCCTTCCATCCTGGTCCGAGACTGGCACCGCCATCCTGGCTATGGCAGGCCTTGCAGCCGAGTTGTTCGACCAACTGGCGGCCTTTTTCCAGCACGCTGTCTCGACCGGGTTTGGCAGCTGTCGTCAATGTCTGCGCAAAAGTCGGCTGGCCTTTGAGCCATTGATCGAAGACGCCCTGCTCTTCCACGATCATATGGCCGCGCATGTTGTAATGACCTACGCCACAATATTCAGCGCAAAGGACTTCGTATTTTCCGGTTTTAGTCGGCGTAAACCAAAAGTACGACACCATCCCTGGCACCATATCCATCTTGCTGCGAATTTGCGGTACATAGAAATCGTGCAGAACATCTTTAGCGCGCAACAAGACTTTCACCGGCCGATCGAGCGGAAGGCGAACTTCATTATTCATTACAAGCACATCGTCCTGCCCTGCAGGATCCTTGGGATCAACACCGAGGGGATTGGCGGAATCAACAAACTTGATATCCGACTTGCCCAACTTCCCGTCCTGGCCGGGAAAACGAAAGGCCCACTGCCACTGCTGGGCGACCACTTCAAGGTCGTAAGCATTCTTCGGCACCCGGATGAAGTCGTTGTAAACAACCAGACCTGGCGCCAACATCCCGGCAATACCTAGCGAGGTAACGACAATCAACCATAATTCCAGTTTTTTATTTTCTGGCTGGTAGGCCGCCCTGGAACCTTCCTTGTGGCGATAGCGCATCACCGCTACCGCCATGAATACCGTGATGGCAATGAAAAATATTCCGCTGATGATCAGGGTGATGAACAGGGTGGTGTCTATGGACCCCCAGTTGGATGCTGCCGGTGTCGCCTGCCAAGGCGCCAGTATGTGGAATAGCACGGATGCAATAACGATTAGTATCAGGATAATTGCTATTGCCATTTCCTCTTCATCCTATTCCTGTTGTTCATTGGTTATGCAAAAGCATCGCCACTGACGTCCAAGCAGGGCAGACAACTACCACTCATCCGGGCGGCAAAGTCAGTAAGAAGTATAGAGCCATCGGCTTGTACCGCGAGGTCGGCAAGCGAGGCCCGGCGACCGGCTATACTGAATTTCTGATGACGGACGGCAGAGATCGGCCAGAAGCGGCCCCAAAAGACGAACCCTGCCCTGGTGTAGTCATCAAACATAAGTGATGGCATTGAGCAGAGACGATAGCTACAGAGTCCAACAATCCACATGGGAGGTTTCGTCATGAGTGCCCTGACGATCGAAGGCTGGTGCAAAACCAGCGGCGCCCAAAAGTCCACCCCGATGGGGGAAGTCCATTTCTACGTCGACGGACCTCTGCATGTCCGTCTGGAGGAGGCCGAAGAGCGCTTGCAGAAGACCCACGAGCGTGAAGCCATGGTCGATGTCGATATGGACTCGATGGACTTGATCATGCCCGAGGGATACGCCCCCTTGTCCGACTGTCAAATGCGTGTCTATTTGCACGACGAACGCGGTCAGTTTCATCTGGTCGGGCACCGTGCGAGCGATGGCAGCTTGATCTATACCAATGCGGTATTGATTGATCAGTTGCTTGAGTAACGACTCCGCGATTCCCGGGATCGGTCTTTCTCCGTGGGGACCCCCACATGTGGAGAATCTGACTTTTTCAGGGGGGAAAATGGCAGTGCCTTGACCTGGTTTGTAAGCCCGACCAGGTGCTTTTTTATGGCCGACCAGCTTGTATTCCCCTCGTTTTTTCCATGGAATCCGCAAAAAAAGACGAAAAAATCGGCGGGGCTCTCAGCTGCCTCCCAACTCGCCGCAAAGCCAGTAATAGTGCTGGCTGGCGCTATCCTGGCGGGCAATGAGCGACTAGCCATTTCACTGCCGTTGGTCAGAACAACTGATCAAAAAATGAACGGAACCGGGTTTTTTCGTTCAGAATACGCAACAGATGACACGGGCTCTGCCCCCTCACCTGACCCCAGAAGCGGAAGTTAAACCTCCTATGCACCCAGTGCGATTGAGGTTTTTTGTTACCTGAAAATGGACGTGATCGAATGACTAAAAGTTCATTCGAGAAACCCGCTATTGTCTTGCCAGCGTAACGCCGCAAGATTAATTAATAGAAATTCCTGGATCTTGATTGCAATCAGCAACGGCAAATACCAACTAAGCCGTACTGAGAGCCATGTTGATTCACTATTATAACCAAGAGGTAACCATGGAACTTAGTATGCTTTCTTCGTCCACCGTGGAATATTTGCGTTTGGGCGTTGTATATTTCCATCTTATCGCTTGCTGTGTGGCAATCGGGCTGGTTTTGACCAGTGACATTGCAATGGTCAAGCAACTCCTGAAAGGCGATGCGTCAGGTCACCACGATGACGCGCACATGGAAAGCCTTCAAAAAACCGTATCGCTTGCACTTGTAGCGCTCTGGATTACGGGCATTGGTATTATCGGGATCGATTATGCCGGCAAGGGGATGGAGTATTTCCTCAATCCCAAACTGCAAGCCAAGATCGGCATCGTTGTGCTGTTAACCTTTAACGGTTTCCTGTTGCATAACGCTGTATTGCCGGCGCTGAAAAAAGCCGGTTCGTTACTGAAACTTTCCTTCAACCTGCGCATGCTCGCGCTGTTCTCCGGCGCCCTCTCTGGCGTGTCGTGGTTCTATGCCGCCATGCTCGGTGTTGGTCGTCCGCTGGCCTGGAAGTACTCGCTGGTGGAGTTGCTGGCAGCCTATCCGGTTCTCATCGTTGGTGGATTCGCGATGATGGTACTGCTCACTGCCTGGGCAAAAAACAAAGACACCGAAGCGCGTACGGAGCAAGGCACCTGGTCACCAGGCAACGCCGCCCTGGCTGGATGGTGAAGCAAGGTTGAACAAGGAAGTTCAGCTTCAGTAAATAAATTCCGATTCTTTTAGCTGTTAACAAAATCTCACTTGAGGATACCCAAATGAAATCCATGAAAGTTCTCTTCGTAGTCGCCACCCTGACCGCTTCTTCTCTGGCCATGGCCACAGGTGGCGGTGACCGGACCTTCGCTCGCATGGAGTCGGCCCGGACAGTCTCGATGAAAGCCTTCCAGGTTGCACAGAAACAGAAGGCTGAAGGCGCTGTAGCTGAAAGCAAAGCCAAGGCGACCGATCGCGCCAAAAGCTGATCTGAGTAGCGCGTCCCCAGGCCGACAATAATGTGCGGTCTCAAGCCTCAAATGCAGCGCCCAAGGTGCTGCATTTGCCGTTTTAACCGAAATCCCGTTTACACAAATCCAGTGTTCCGGGATAACCAGGCTCCCTTGGACCCACGCTTATGCCAGCCTCGCACATCCGCCCGTCACCCGCGCCACTGCTCAAACCAGGAGAGACGGTGGTCTTGTTTGACGGTGTCTGCAAGCTATGCAATGGCTGGGTGAGGTTGTTGATTCGCCATGACCGCCAGCGGCGCCTGCGGTTGGCGGCGGTTCAGTCACCCGAGGGGCAGGCTCTGCTCGCGTGGGCTGGTTTGCCCATGGATCAATTCGACACCATGGCGGTGATCCGCGACCGACACTACTGGGCGCGTTCGGAAGCATTTTTCGAAATCATCGCCCAGTTTCCCGCACTCTGGCGCCCCGTGAATCTGTTGCGCATCTTCCCTCGCAAACTTCGAGATTGGACATACGACCGCATTGCGCTTAATCGTTATCGGCTCTTCGGGAAATACGACACATGCCTGTTGCCGGATCCTGATCATGAACAGCGCTTTTTGAAAGTGCCCCAAACAAACGCCCGACAATGCCGGACGCCTGTTCTTCAGGTCTGTACTCAGAAGCGATAGTTGCTGCTCAGCTCCAGCGTCCGTGGGGCACCGGGCGTGATCAGATCCACCGAACCATGCGCCGAAGCGTAATAGTCCTTGTCGAAGACATTGCGCAGACGCAGGGCCATGTCCCATTTCGGCTGGTTGTACAGCAGCGCGGTGTCCACTGTTGTGTAAGCCGGCATGACCACATTGTTATCCAGCGCGGTATAGCGGTCATCGACATAGTTGGCCCCCAAGCCCACACGCCAGGTTTGCGTCAGCGAACGCACCAACCACAGGTTGGCGCTGTGGCGCGGCGTCAAGGTGGGTACCTGGCCTTCATTGGCGACACCGTTGGTAAAGCTGTTGGACTTGGTGACCTCGGCATCCAGATAGGCGTAACCGGCATAGACCTGCCATTTGTCACTCAACTGCCCGCTGGCGGTCAGCTCAAGGCCATCGGTGCGCTGCTCACCCGCAAGCACCAGTTTGGTCGGGTTCGCCGGATCGCTGGTTTTCATATTGGTGCGTTCCAGGCGGAACAGCGCCGCCGTCAACGCCAGGCGATTGTCGAGCAGGTCCCACTTGCCGCCGATCTCGAAGTTGGTGGTCTCCTCTGGTTCCAGATCCTGGTTCGTCGTACTCAGGGCGAACATCTCGGCGGAGGGTTGGTAGGAACGGCTCACCGAGACGTAATAGGACTGCACTTGATCAGGCTGGTAGACCAGACCGACTCGCGGGCTCCAGGTCGTATCGGTGCGCGACAGCTCGCTGTGCGTCAGGTCATCGGCGTATTCCTGGTCGAACACGTCGTAACGCACACCCAGCAGAGCCTTCCACTGTGGCGCCAGTTCGATCAGGTCCTGTATATAGAAGCCGGCAGTGTCCTGGGTATTGGTACCCTTGGCGGTTTGCCGGTTGGCCTGGAACGGCACGTCGACCAAGGCATCGCGGTACACCGGCACCCTGGCCACATTGGATTGGCTGAATACGGACTGGTCCTTCACCTGGCGCCCCAGCTCCACTCCATAGAGCAGGTTATGGTTCATCCCGGCGAGCACGGCGCGCTGCTTGAGTTCGGTCTGGTTGAACCAGCCGTCTTCCTTGCGCTGCACGTTGCCGCGGTTGAGTTTTACCAGCAGTTCACCATTGGGAGCAGTGACGAAACGGGTCGGGCTGGAGTCCGCGAGTGTGTTGTTGCGATCCAGGTCGTAGTGGTAGTAACGACTGGTGTTGCTCAGGCTGAAATCGTCGTTGATCCGGTAGTCGACACCCGCCGTGAACGAAAACACTTCGCTGCGGGTGTAGTCATCATCCGGGTCGGCGGCACCGAAGCGCTTGTCGCGGTCCACATCGACCGGTCGGTCGCCTCGTGCCGGGATGCCGAAATCGATCAGGCGCTTGTCATACAGATAGGTAGCGCCCAGATCCAGTTCCAGATCATCCGAAAGCTTGAAGTAGGCCGAAGGCGCGATGGCCTTGCGGTCGATGTAGCCGTCATCCCGGAAGGTGTCGCTGTTCTCCAGCGCACCGGTCACACGAAAGGCTTTATCACCTTGCTGCTGATCGGCCCAACCGGCATCGAACTGAGTGCGTTTTTTGCCCTCGCTGTCGACACTGACGCCGACCTCCTGCCTGGGGGCGAAGTTGGGTGTCTTGCTGATGCTGTTGATCAGCCCCCCCGAAGAGCCTCGGCCATAGAGCACCGCAGCCGGCCCCTTGATCACCTCCACCCGCTCGACGTTGGACAGATCCCGGAAGTACAGTGCATCGTCGCGAATGCCGTCGATGTACATGTCGCCAATGGCACTGAAACCACGGATGGTGACCTGGTCGCGCTGGCCGTCACCATTGGACAGGCCGATACCTGGGACATTCTTCAGCACGTCCTCCATCGACTGAGCCCCCTGATCCTTGATGACGCTCTGGGGAACCACGTTGACGGTTTGCGGGATATCCCGTAGCGGGGCATCGATCTTCAGCGCGCTCCTGCTCTCGGTCGACATGTAGCTCTGCTCGCTGTACTCACTGTTCACAGCGGTTGCCGGCAGGGTTAGAGCAGGCTGCGTTTCTGCCTGTAAATCAGGTACAACCAGAACGCCCAGCAACGACAGAGAGGCTGGGTAAATGCGCGATCGAGCCACCATGGACACCTTTGTGTGAATTATGGCGCGAATAATAACGATTATCTTTTGTAAGTAAATACATATCATTCCGATACAAATCATTGACATGACTCAGAACGATCGTCTCAATTTGATTGATGGCCGACAGAAGCGCTCCGTCCGGACGTCAAGCCTCGGGCCGTTACAGTTCAATATCCGACGCTCAGGGTAGGCGGCTACAGCTCCCCCCTCTCATGCCGATTGTCTGCGCCAGGTGCCGGGGGAAGTGCCGAATTGGCGTTTGAATGCGCGACTGAACGCGGCTTCGGAGTCGTAGCCAACGGCAAAGCCGATTTGCGCCACATTGCCGCGACCTTCGCGCAGGTGTTGAGCCGCCACGTGCATGCGCCACAGCGTCAGGTATTGCATCGGTGGCTGCCCGACCAATGCCGTGAAGCGCTCGGCGAATACCGAGCGCGACATGCCCACCTCAAGCGCCAGGGCTTCTGCCGTCCAGCCCTCGGTTGGACGAGCATGCAGTAGCGCCAGTGCGCGCCCGATATGCGGATCGCGCAAACCCGCCAGCCACCCGCGCCGCTCAGCGGGAAGGCTGGCGACATACTGGCCGACGGCCTCGACGAATAACAGTTCGGATAGCTTGGCGATGACCGTTGTCGAGCCGACGCGGCCCGCCGCGATCTCACTGACAGCAAAACGGAATGAGCTTTCGATCCAGGTGCCCGAAGCCGTCGCGCGCAGGTCCAGTTTCAATAAGGAAGGCAGCGACGAAAGCAACGGACTGAAGGGTGTTTCCGAACCGAGGAATCCACACAACAGCTGCGTGGCCTCGCCCCCCCCGCCGTACTTGATCCGTGAAATGCCGCCGACTTCTGGCGGCTCAATGACTTCTCTGGCCGGCATGGGCGCAAGGCTCAGGTCACTGCCAAAGGAATGAGCGTCGTTGCGAGGAAGCAGAACGAGTTCGCCTGCCCCTACTTCGATGGCGGCACCACCGTCGATTTGAATTTGCATGCGCCCCGCGGCGACAAAGTGCGACGCAATGATGTGTCGAGGTGCAGCCAGGAACGGTTTGCAATCATCCGCCGAGATTCTGCCGTTGATGCACCAGGGCGCAGTGAGTTCCGCCTCGAGGAAGACGCCTCCAGACAGCCGAATCACACGCAAGACATCAGAAAGCGCATCCAACACTTGACCGCCCTCCTTTCCGGAGTCCGGAGCAGGTATTCAGGCGCACCGGTCATTCACCGCCTGAACTGCGACGCCTAGATTAGCACCAACGCGGACTCAGCGATCGGGATTGTCCCCAGAGGCTCATTGGCTCCGACGTCAACCGAAATTGCCCCATTCCAACTCAACCAGGGCAGCAGGAGATCCATATGAACAGCGTCGTTACCCTACCCGGCTCAGCGTCAGGCAACACCGCCCGTTATGCGCAAATGGTCAGGTCATCGAAAAAGGCCGAATGGCAGATCGATCGCGATCTGCTCCAGGACCGCAGTTTCGACTTCTCGCGCAAATTCCTGCCCGACGGACTCTCGCAGGTCGACCGCCTGACTTTTCTCGCCGCGGCCGAGGCACGCCTGCTCAGTCAAATCCAGGGCCGGACCTATGCGTACATCTTCGGTCTGGTCGAGCGTTTCATCAGCGCCAAGATGCTCGATCAGGGTCGGGCCCATGTATTTGACGATCAACTGGCGCTTGAAGCGCTGGTGCGTTTTTCCAACGACGAGATCAAGCACCAGGAGTTGTTCCGGCGCATGGATACCATGATGAGTTCGAAATTGCCCGCGGGATATCGTCAAGTTGCCGATCCAAACGAGGTGGCGCGCGCGGTACTCGCCGCCAGCACCTGGTCGGTGCTGGCGCTGACCTGTCATATCGAGCTGTTTGTTCAGGCGCACTACGTGCAAAGCATCGCCCCGCGCGAGGAGTTGTGCCCGTTGTTCAAGGATGTCTTCAAGTTTCACTGGAAGGATGAAAGCCGCCACGTCGTACTCGATGAACTGGAGTGGCGGGACGAGCACGCGAAACTCTCGCCCGCCGAGCGCGACCAGGCAGTGAACGATCTGATTGCGCTGGTAGCGGCAGTCGACGCAATCCTGCAGGCACAATCGGCAGCCGATGCCGACTACTTCATTGGTAATGTTTCACGATCGTTCAGTGTCGATGAGACCGCGCAAATCAAAGCCTGCGTGCTGAGCGCCTACCGCTGGCAATACATTATCTCGGGCGTGCAGCATCCTCACTTCGGCCGTTTGCTGACGCAGATGACAACGCCGACACAGATGTCGCGGATTCAGACTGCACTGGCACCCATCATGAGCAATTGACCGACAGCGCGCGACCGACTGTTTGTCGGCCGCGCGGCTGTGGGATGACGTGCTGAAAATGAACTATCGAGGATGGCGGCCATGACGATACCGATGTGGATGCTGCTTGGGTTTGCGACCTGGACCTTGCTGCTGTTGATGGCAACCGTCGGGGTTTATCGCTGGGTAGGAATCCTGTTCTCCAGTGTTCCGATCGCCTCTTTCCGAAGCGATCGGCTCGAAGGCGAGGATTGGTATCGGCGCGGGACAAGGGCACATGCCAACTGTGTGGAAAACCTGCCTGTCTTTGCCGTCATCGTATTCGTGATTTCAGCCCTTGATGTCAACGGAGCTGCAGTGAACTACTTGTCCACGCTCGTCCTGATCGCTCGCGTGTGCCAGTCTCTGGTTCACGTATCCCATGAGCAAACCAATGCGTTCGTGGCGGTTCGGTTTACTTTCTTTAGCGTTCAGTTGGTGTGTTTTCTCGCGCTCATTGTCATAGCCGCTTATTACGGCATATGAATATGTGACCGTTACTCCTCAAAACGCCCCGTACTGTCGCGATCGCGTTCGTAGTGTCGGGTGAGCGCAAACGCCGGCAACCAGGCCTCGCGGCGCACGATCCAGCTCTCGTAGGTTGGTGTCAGTTGGTCAGGGGCATCCAGGGATCCGAGGTTCACTTCGATTTCGTCTGCACTGCGTGAGAACACCGACGAACCGCAGTGCAGACAGAAATGCCGCCCGGCGTAGTCACGGGTCTCGCCCTCGATTGTCACGGCATCCTGATGAAATATCGCGGACGCGTGAAACAGCGCCCCATGATGCTTGCGGCAGTCAAGACAGTGACAAACGCCAACCCGGAACGGGCGCCCCGACGCAACAAGGCGCACCTTGCCGCACAAACAACCGCCGGTGAATCGGTCCATGGGGTGTATCCTCCAGGCCGTCCGAAACGGCGTATCAGCGTGGAAACAGGAGCGTCACGGCGGCGCGAAAGCCCCAACCTTGCGGGCCATCCTCCGGGCTGTCGAGCCAGTAGCGCGGGCCGGCCTGCACCGTCAGCGGTTGACCGCCGATCCTCAGCAGTTGGGTGATCGTCAGGTTGACCGGTACCGACCATTCGCGCGATTGCCAATTGTAGGTCGACTCGGTGTTCACCCCATAGGTCGTGAGCGTATGGGTGGTGTACGAGAGGAAGGGTTGCAGGAAGGTCTGGTTGACCTTTTCCTTGTCGTCCGGAGGGCTGCCGTCCAGGCCCCAGATATGATTGGCCAGAATGCCTCGGGTCCAGCCATTGGACTGTTTCAACGCCACCGCCGTCGGGCCGAGGCCCCATTGCTCGCTACCGAGCAACTCATCACTGCCGGTCGGTATCAACAACGCGGGGCCGCCACCGAGTACCCAGCCACTGTCCGTGGGCTTGGTCGGCGAGAAGAAAAAACTCTGGGTGATATCGCCGGTGCCGGATTTGTCCGCCGCGCCATTGGGGGCCAGGCCGTGCTGGTCGATGACCGGCAGAATGGTCCGGGAAATGAGGTTCCAGTCTTCGTTCAAGGCAAACGGCAGCACGGGCTGGATATTGGTGACGCTGTGCATGCCCTCCCCGGTCGGCCCCATCTTCTGGTCCCAGTTGTACTGCACCGGCAGGCTGTACATCGCCGCGACCGGGTTGAGGGCTTTCTTCGCCAACTCTGCCGAATCTTCGGCCTGGGCCAGCGGGATGAAGCCCAACGCAACGACGAGTGCCGACGCGGTACACATCCATCCTTCTTTCAAATCCATCTCACTCACCTGTAGACGCCAAAACCGGCGTTGCAAAGGGTTAGCGTAGGCAACTGTGATCGATGTGCAATTTTCCCGGGCCCCGTGTTTAACAGTTTTTGAGAGTTATTGATTCGGATTATCCCGCTGCTACAGGCAGCATTCGGCCCGCATTGACCGGCGTGCAAGCACCTGCTTTGCGTAACCGACTGGCGAGTACCAGTGCCCGAATACGAGGCGCCCAGACCAATGCCTGGAGCCAGGTCGGAACCCGAATGACAACTTTCATCACTTGAGAACCAAACACATGGGCATGTCGAACAAATGGATTGCGGGTATTGCTTTGAGCTGTGTATTTCAGGTCGGCTGTGTCTCGAAAGTCGCGCAGCAAGAGCAATACTCGGGCTTCCTGGGCAATTACCAGGGCCTGGAGGAGCAAACTACGCCGAGTGAGCAGAAAGTATTGCGCTGGGTATCGCCAGGGTTCGATCCTCGCGCGTACTCCACTGTGGTGTTCCGGCAGATGGAACTGTATCCATCGCCGCAGCCGACTGCACGCGTCAGCCTGAAGACCCTGCAAGACCTGCAATTGATGGCCAGCAACAGCGTCAAGACCGCCTTTGCCCGTCGCTATGCGATCGTCCCTTATCCGCAGCTGGCGCCGACCGATTCGCGGTCGCTGATCCTGCAAGCGGCGATCACTCACGTCAGCGCCAACAACGAAGGCATGCACTGGTATGAGGCTGTTCCAATCGGGGCCATTGTTGGGGCGACACAAGCAGCCACCGGGCATCGGGATCAGACCGCCGAGATGTACATCGAAGCCAACCTGATCGACGCCAAAACCGGTATGCCGGTCGCGAAGATCGTGCGCAAGGTATTCGGCGAGACCGTCAAGAATGCCGAGCAGCCGATTGTTGCCAATGACTTCAAGGTTGCACTCAAAGGCATGACAGACGATATGCAGGCCCTCCTCCTCAAGCGTTGACGCTCAGGTAAACCCCATCGCAAGCAGACCGGCATGGGGTTTCAAAGTAGCGCCACGCCGCGTTTCCCCTCTGACAAACCGTTAGCCGTGCCAACGCCTGACGTGAGGCTCAATGATGAAAATACTGGCTGAAACCTTAGCGGTCCTTATGGTGTTCTTGAGCACCTGTGCCTTGGCGATTCTTGTGATGCTCTTGAGCACCAGCGCCGAGGCGGCGACGGTGGTACCCCTCAAAGGCCAGACTTCCCAGACCATCCAGCAGGACACCAGTACCTGCCAGTCCCAGGCCAACGCGCAACATCCTTTACAAAGCACCGTGCCTTCCGGCGGTCGGGCCAAGGGTGCCGCAACCGCCGCGGTAGCCGGGGCGACCGCGGCAGAAGTTCGGGGCCGCCAACATGAAAACCTCTACGACCAGATCGACGACGATACCAAGCAAGACTATCGCCAGAACCGGGCACGCAGTGCCGCAGCTGCCGGCGCTGTCGTGGGGGGCTCCAGGCAACGTCAGGAGCGCAGGCAGAACCTGAGTGCGAGCGAACAAAGCATCACCGCCAACAACTCCGTCTACAGCAGTTGTCTGCAACAACGCGGTTACGATGTTTTGCCCTGATTGGCGGCGACGACCTGCAGCGGCTATCGACCTTCCTGGCCATGACTCAACGAACCAAACCGAATCGAATCGAACTTGAGGGCTCCACCGATGCGACTTGTATGTGTCCCTATCGTGATGCTCGCGTCCTGGCTTCTGGCCGGCTGTGTCTCCTCCGCGAACGACCCGACTTTAACTTTACAAACGGACAAATCGCCCGAGCAATATGTCGACTGCCTCGTACCGAAGTTAAAGGACAAAGAGATGAGCCCTGTCGTGTCAGGGAGCGAACGCAGCTACCGGGTTGTCGTTTCGAGCAAAGTTGCCGTAGACACTGTGCTGGAAACCCATAGGGCACAGGATGGAGGCAATGTGTACCTTTACGAGCGCCAATTGCTGGCCTCGACCTTCAAGCCATCGAGCTTCGAGCGTGCCGCTCAGGAATGCTTGTAGCGCCAGACAGCGACTTGCGTGCCCTTCTCCCCT
Source organism: Pseudomonas sp. GL_091 (assembly GCF_057837725.1). Classification (NCBI taxonomy): domain Bacteria; kingdom Pseudomonadati; phylum Pseudomonadota; class Gammaproteobacteria; order Pseudomonadales; family Pseudomonadaceae; genus Pseudomonas; species Pseudomonas sp. GL_091. The sequence goes on from NZ_CM174451.1 coordinate 3,881,452, forward strand.
CCAGACATCGCCTGCCCCCCCTCCAAAACAAAAAAAGCCCCGGGCCCTTCATGAAAGGACCCGGGGCAAAGCCGTTGAACGAGAGGTGAGGATCGCTCAAGCCCCGACGAGCAAACCATGAACGTGATTTGTGTCAACGCTCCTCGAGATCCATTTAAAGCGGTAACGACCCTGATTCAAAGCTAATAAGAATCAAAAATAATCTTTCACAAACATGGCGCACAAAAAACACAATCATTGAATTGTATCCTGATAGTTCAGGTTGCAATTGAGACCTGTCGCAACAGCGAAGTTAGTTCATCCAGGCGTGGCTCCGCGCAAACCCACCTGCCCGAGCTTGCAGTTTTCGGATAGCGCAGATAATTCATTCCAAGCATTATTCACGGTGTCCAAATCAAAAACCGTGGGTCATCCAGCAATGCTTTTCCCTTGTTTGATTCAACTGACACCTCTGACAGGCCGGGCTGTTTGCCGCACGGCACGCCTCTGAAACGAGCCAGTCCGGCATTGTAAATGCGACATACAGTGCACCTTCCGCCTGGCCTCATCTTCGTTCACTTCCCAGACCAGAATGTACCGAGCCAAATCCGGCCCCTATACTCAGGCCAGCACCGCCTGAACGGAAGATTTCTATGAGCTACACCTTCAAGTTGAAAAATGGCGCCGTGGCGGTATTCGACCCGGACAGCGCCATGCTTTCCATTACGACACCCCATGGAGATGTACAAAATTCCACGCTAGGTAGAGCTGAGTCGCGTCTGTTGGACCTGCTGCTCATGGAGCCAGGTGTCACTAAAAGCCGCGATGAAATCATCGACTACACCTGGAATGACCGCGTGGTTGCTTCCGGCAGTTTGAACCAAACGGTTTTCTCACTACGCAATATTCTCAATGACAGTCGGGATCACGAGATCCTGATGACTGTTCCTCGACGAGGATATTGCTTCAACCGGCAATGTGTCGTCGATGCAGAAGCAGATGTACCGGAACCCCGAGGGGAAACAGCGCAGCCACCCGTGCCCATCACTGAGCAACTACCGCCACCGGGTGGTGATGAACCGCTGGCACCTTCAGCTAAAACCATTAAATCCACCCGTATTACAAAGGCCCAACTGATCGCTTATGTCGTTACGCTGGCAGTCGTTGCCTTTACTATTTTTCAGTTCGACTTCGACGCGCCAAAAATTGAAATTTCCAGTGTCGACAAGAATGGGCTGGTCATACACGCCGTGGGCAGCGATCTTGCCGAGGCTCAAGCGCTGATGGATCTGTCGGTCAAACAAACTGAACAGCTACCGGCAAACCTGAAGGGCCAGGTCTGGATCAACCTGTATAAAGCCAATTATTCCGTTTCGTGCATTCGCCCGGATCTAAGCACTGCAAATCTGCAATTAAACAGCAGCGAAAGAGACCTCGCCTTGATGATTCGTCAATGTTTGGAAGTCACCCTATGAAGTTTGAAATTCCGCAAGCCGTTCACTGGCCGATCATAGCCTTGGTCAATGCACTGTGCATTTTCTCTCTTGCTTACTCTCCTTCGCACTACATGGAAAATACCAGTTATCAAACAAAAGCCCGACAATGGCTGGAAGACCTTGATCAACTGAACACCGAAGAGTACCTCACTATCGGGCATGGCCGACTCACTGGAACCACGCTGGAAAGCCTGAATGGAAAAATCCGCAATGCGACCATTTCAGCCAATATAATCGGCGAAAGCAAAACCCACGTCGAGATTAAAGTCAGCAACATCAAACTCAGCCAGGACAATGAACTTTTTGCCATTGAAAAGACCCCTGACCTGTTCTTCAGACGTCAATATGTCTTGCAAGAAGGCGCCATCCTAAACTACGAATTGATTCCGACGCCGGATAAAAACGCCGTGTGCTTTTACGTACATGAACTTGGCCGCTTGCGCTGCATGAACCATTAATCGGCCTCCCGAACTGACTCAACTCCCGCTTGGCACAGGTTCATCTCAAAGAGTTTTTCAAACAAAAATAACACTTATTGATTTGAATCAAACGCCTCTCCTGCGAAAAATCCCTCGCCGATAATCTTTGGAATCGAGCTTGCTTGATTCTCGTCCGGGACAATGCCCTATACAGGAGAATCAAGTGAAAGCCATGCATATCCTGCGAATCCATAAATCGACGACTTTCGGATTCCTGGCGGTTTTATTTTTCTCCGCCATGCCACTTTATTCGCTAGCGCACGACGAGCACTCCGTCGAAAGCACGACCATTGAATATTATGAAATTGAAACAAGCGCGGATGATCGCCAGAAACTATCGCATCTGAAAATTCATAGCGAGAATGAGTATCATGCGGACGAGCAGGACAGTGATTTTACTCTCCCTACCCCTTCACAAAGTGATACCGGCAGGCGTTACGCCAACTCGCGCATATTTTTTTGAGGTGCGTGGTGTTTTTCGGGGCAAGCGGTGATCGGCCCCTTCTGGCGACCTCGTAAATATGAGTTATTGACTTTGGCAGGCACCATCGAAGTGAGATTATTTGCAGCCCAAGTCGTGGCAGAGATGCAGCTGACATTCTGCTCTGCCTGAATAAACTGTTAATAAGGAAATCGCCTCGATGCTACTGAAAAACTTCGTCACCGTGTCGTTTGGTTTATTGCTTTCTCTCAAGGCCATGGCCGACGACAAGGGTGTCTACAGTGCCAAATTGACGAGTGTCGAAACCAACAAGAAGGTCCCAAGTGCAGTGAAAACCAGCTATCAGGTAAAAACCGGTTATCGTATTGACGACTTTTACTCCTTTACAGCTGCAGCCATTGACCCGATGAAACCCCAATCGCAGATCTTCAGTTCGAAAATTGACCCGCGCAACGTTCAACACATGGACGATTCACCGTTTGACAGCAAGTACGCATTTTCGGCGGAGCTGGAACTGATCCGGGGACTCTGACAACCCGTTCAAAGCCAATGGCAATGGGTCGATCTCACCGACCGACAGGACGCCGAATCGCGTACCTTCTCCATGACTGCCCGTCAGGCTTGACCCTAATCATTTAACAGATGAGCCTTCAATTTCATGAGTATCGCACCGCCCGACGAGATCTTTCATTTGTCTTCTGCCTTGCCGAGCCAACTGAATAGAACAATAGGCAATTGGGAAATGAGCCTTATCCCGATTGAGCATGAGGCGCGCATTCGGCAACACAAACTCTTTCACAGCCCCGAACTGCAGTGCAGTCGCCTTGAGTTCGACTCATCCGTGACCCTGGTCAGTTCTGTCCCTGCCGGATTCGTGACATTCGCCATCTCCCAGGCCCCGATTGGCCGCCCCGTTGTAAACAATCACAAATTACGGCCTGACGAAGTCATCGTATTGCACAGCGATGAATCGGTGCATTACACCTGCGAACCGAATGAAACACTTTTCACCATCACCACGACACTGGAGCACTATGACCGATGCCGCCAAGATCACTCTGTCATAGATATCCTTGCAAACCGGACAAACCACAGCTATCAGGCTGAAAACTTTCAATTCATTCAATCGGCCATTCAAGCCATCAGTGCTTGCTGTGTCAACATCAACGACGCTGCTTCAGCACAACGCAGCGCAGCAGAGGGCTCAGCGATTGAAAGTGCGGTACTTGCTTCTCTATTGCAGTCATTGACGCCCGCTGGCGGCTTCAGGCGCAAAGTCCCGACAAGAAGAAAGGTGGCGATCCAAGCCATACAGTACATCCATGAAAACACAAAAAAAACGCTCTCTATAAAAACGCTCGTAAGGCAACTTGAAACCACCACTCGCACCCTGCATTTTGGCTTTATTGAAACGTTCGGGATGTCGCCAATCGCGTACATCAGAAACTTGAGACTCGCCAGTGCCCGTCGCGACCTGATCAATAAAACATGGCCCACCGTGACAGAAACCGCAATGTTCTGGAACTTTCACCATCTGGGTCGGTTTTCCAAGGCGTATCAAATTGCTTACGGAGAGACTCCGTCAGAAACGGCCAGGCGTAACTCAGCCAAGCCCAGGAACACGACCTCATCCGTTTACAATCAGGTCGCTGGCGATAAGAATTATCGTTAACGGGCGTTTATCAATGCCCTGCAAATGATGATTAATAATTTCCTTTGTTTGACCACAGCTACCCACCATTGCTTATTTGCCCACTCAAGGAGATAAGCATGCAACATCGAATAAACACACTGCCGCTCACACAGAAAATCGCCCTGTGCATTGCCGTCTATGCAAGCGGCATCTTATTGGCCTGGGTCATTGACTGGTACTGAAGACGTTTAATCCGCGACTGCAAGGTGCACAGTGAAATATTGATACCTCGGGGTTTTTCGATGATTTCCGCATATAAAGCGTTACTTGGAAGGCAAGCAGTCACTGTATGCCTGATTGCTGCGACGGGCTGGGCCGCATGGTTCTGTGCTGGAGGACTGGCTGAGCAATTCATCGCACGGAAGTTGAATAACGTATATGCCGATCTGCGTGCTGCTCAGGTGGAGCCTAATGCGCAGATCGACAAAGTACTGGAAACCCTCGGCGATCTTGATCGTTCGGGTCAGGAATGCTCCGTCGAGCAATACTCACAACTGGCTGACCTGGTTAAAAACCTGCGATTTGTTGATCAAGCGGCAATCCAGTTGCCCAACGGCAAGATCTGTTCCTCCTACGGACAAGAACTCCAGTCGATACCAACCGGTAACGAGAAGCGTAAGTTCTCCGTTGGAAAACGAAGCTATTGGGTCGATTCCGCTCACGCAGTTTCTGCGGACAGCGACTTTATCATTGTGTCGGAACAGTCAACCTACGTCTGGGCAAACAAGAAGATCCTGCTCGACAATTTGAAGTTTCCCGAGGACCTGCAACTGGACCTCATCGGCCCCGGCGGCGCAGTGCCCATTGCCTCCACGGGCCCTCAGCCGCTGACGGTGCAGAAGCCGTTCCACCTTGAAGAACTGGTTACCTCGGTAGACAAGGTCCTGATCGCCTTTGCGGGCAACCGAAATGAATTGATCGCCGTCATTTCTCTTCCGTTGAGTTACCTGACAAGTCTCAAATTCAAATTATTCATTGGCCTTGTGTGCGTGTTCGCAGCGCTGCTCTTGCTCGCAAGGTGTGCCCAACGGTATTACACCTCTATCGCCGTACGGCTTCGTAATGCCATGAAAGCCAACACACTGGGTGTTCACTACCAGCCTATCGTTAACTTGACGACGGGCTATCTGGTTGGCGCCGAATCACTTTCTCACTGGAGCGACAACGGCACCCACGTGCCTGCGGATGTTTTCATTCCAGTGGTGCAGAAGTCTGGCTTGATCCGCGAACTTACGCGCTCGGTGATTCGACAAGTGGCGCAGGATTACAGCACCTACCTTTGGGCGTGCAAGGACTTCTACATTACGGTCAATCTTTGCGCCCAGGATATTCAGGACCCAACCCTTCCAGACTATGTGGCCGACCTGCTGGCAACCTACAACATGCCCGCGTCCGCCATGACTTTTGAAATCACCGAAAGGACCTTGCTCGATCAGAAGCCTGCCGCCATGCAATTGCGACGACTTCGTGCGTGTGGTCATCGCATTGCCGTGGACGACTTCGGTATCGGCTATTCCAACCTCTCGCTCCTGGATTCGGTGCCTTTCGACATTCTGAAAATAGATCGCTCATTCATCGCAGACGACAAGATCGCTGCCGAGGATGCCTTGTGGCGACACATTGCCCGGTTGGCCAAGTCGCTAAGACTCAAGGTCGTGGCCGAAGGTGTCGAGACTCAGGAGCAACTGCCGCATCTGGTTTCGGAGGGGGTTGTATTGGCGCAAGGCTGGTTGTTCTGCAAAGCGCTGCCTGTTCAAGCGCTGGCAAGACGCTACTTTCAATGCCCGGCAAACATCCCGCCGTACGACCCAAAAATATCAATCAATGACTTCTATTAACCCCTCATGGCCCCTCAAATGCTCGCCGAACCCTAACACCTGACAAACCTGTACAAGGACTCCACCACACATGCGACTTCGAAACCTTGGCTTCGCTTCACTGCTATCGTTGCTGTCTTTTCAAGCGCTCGCTGATGACAAAGGCTTATATCTTGGAGCTGGCGTAAGCAGCATTCAGACCGACGAATCCAGACTGGACGACGACGACACCAGCTACAAGGTTTATGCCGGGTATCGCGTCAACAGCTACCTGGCCTTCGAGGGGGCCTACGTCGATCTCGGTCAATTCAAGGACAAGGATGTCGATTTCGAAGGCAAATCGGCTCAGGCTGCCGCCCATGTCGGCTTTCCGCTGGGCGATCGGATGCGGGTATTCGGCAGTGTCGGTGCTCACGCCTGGGACGCCGACGGCAATGCCACCGACGACGATACCGGGGTTGACCTGACCTACGGTGTCGGCCTGGAGGTCGATGTCTTCCGCAACATCGGCCTGCGCGCTGAATACGAAGTTCTGGAGGTCGGAGAGATCAACCTGAATCAGACGACCGCATCCGCCTATATGCTTTTCTGACACCGCTACAACTGAGCGGCCTTGCGGTCGCTCAGCACTCGATCATGGTGCGAACTCCCTTTCAGGCGTAATCAGGACTCCTTCGGTTCTTGCGCGGGGGCCGGGTACCACTTGTCCCTGGGCACCCATTTCTCCTGTTGCGGATCGCCCAGATAGTGCGGCGACATGATCTGCACGCCGTACTCGTTGAACACATCCTGGATGTTGGCGTGCAGCATGCTCAGCAGCACGGCGCGCGGCCGAGGCTGACTGGGAATGGCCTGGGCCACCAGCCGGTATTCCGGGTAGAAGTCCGACAATGCCGTCTGGAACACCTGGGCCGGCGGCACTTCGAGAACCCCCGGCGTGCGTCTTGCGGCCTCCAGCAACATCGCCTCCACCTGCCGCCACGGCGTGTCGTAGCCGATGGTCACGACGGTGTCGACCACGTAGCCGGGGCCTTGTACCACCCGCGAGTAGTTCTTGGTGACGGTGCCGGTGATCATCGAGTTGGGCAGGGTCAGCACCTCTCCCAGGCCGGTGCGAATGCTGGTGGTAAACATACCCAGTTCGGTCACCGTGCCTTCGTAGTCGCCAATGCGCACGAATTCGCCGGGGCGCAGGGTTCGGGTGTAGGTCAGGATCAACCCCGCCGCCGCCTGGCCCACCACGCTGGTGGCGCCCAGGGAAATCATCAGGCCGATCAACACCGACAAGCCTTTGAATGCATCCGTGCCGGCACCCGGCAGGTACGGATAGGCCATGGCCAGGGCAAACAGCCAGATCGCCAGGGACGTCAGGCGTTGGGTCGGTTGCAGGGTTTCATGGTTCAGCCAGCTCAGGGTTCCCGGTACAGCCATGCGCCGCAGTATCCGCCGCATGAATGCGGTTGCACCGCGGGCGATAAAGAAGATCGCCAGCGCCACGCCCAGCCCGGGTATGGCACCGACGATCCCCTGCAGCAGATAACCGCCGAGCTCCAGCAGATAGTTGTTGAGGCTTTCACCCCAGGGACGGGTATAGGGAAAGCGCGACAGGACAAAGCCCAGCCATTCGTACGTCAGCAGCAACACGACGATCCAGCGCACCAGTTCGAGCAGGCGGCTGGCTAGCGGATACAGGTAATTGGCGTCGACCAGCGGAACCTTTCCGACTTTCAGGGCCTGGGTGTGCCGATGCATCAGTTCGGGCAATTTCTTCAGCACTCTGCGCCGCAGGTACGACATGCCGAATAGCAGCCCGATGTAAACGCCGGTAGCAATCAACGCGGCGACTACAGAGCGCAGAATCAATTGCAGGCTGCGGGCTTCCCGGGTTTCGGCCACGACCTGGCGCAGCTTGCCAGCCGCGGCTTCGGCGGCCTGCTGTACCGAGTCGTATTCGGTCTCGTCGAAGTCCTTGGGCGAAACGATAAAGGCGCGCCGGCTACCCAGCAGCACCAAGTAGCTTTTCATGATCGGGTCGATGGTGACATTAAGGTCGTCCGTATCATCCAGCGCCTCAGCGATCACCGCTTTCGCCCGTTTGACCCGCGAGGCCGGGGCTTCACCGAGGATGGTCGCGCGAAACACCATGATGCTGCGGTTGGCCACTTTCAATTCAACGGGAGCATCGACCACCTTCGGTGCGTCTTCGGCCCACAATTGCACCGACCAAAACATACCGAAAACAGTAATCATTACAGCGAGCAGCCTGCTCCGCATGTGTCGGATCCTTACGTCACGAAATTCAGATCGAGGGTACGTATCGCAGCGTAGTTCACCGATGAACGGTTGTCAGATTGGAGCTACAGGCAGTTTCTTTCCCGTCTGTTTCCTTGAAACAGCGAGCTCGAGGATCCTGTAGGAGCGAGCTTGCTCGCGATAAACCGGAGAGCACCGCGGGGCACCTGCCAACCAGCGTTATCGTTGACGACCATCGCGAGCAAGCTCGCTCCTACAGTGTGATCTGTACCTGACTCAAGGATTGACCTGATAACCCTTGCCCTGCAAACAGCTGGTGTAAGCCGTCGTGGTGTTCGCCTGCGTGGTTTTCGATTGCTCCCGGCGCTCCTGACGCTGGCGCGAACCACCGACGACCATACCGGCCGCGGCAGTTTCCTTGGCGCGATCCTGGCGGACGTTCTGTTTCACGTCACTGTCGACACGATCATCAAACGCTTCGTGCTGATTACTGCGCACACCAGACGCCACGGCGCCGGCAGCAGCCCCCGCCGCCGCCCCTTTGACCCGCCCGCCCGATGGCGTCGAAGACGTCGATGCAGCCTGACTGTTGGCGATGCTCTGGCATTCGGACATATCTGCCTGGGTTTGTTGCGAACTTTGCCCTTTCATCGGCACCACCGATTGCGCCCATAGCGGGGCACTCAAAACCGACAAGGCGAGACACAGACTGATGGGTGACAATTTTTTCATGATGACCTCCGGATGAACGTGGTTCACCCCCAACAGGAGTTTAGATCAGCCCCCGTCAGCCACCCGGTTACTGACCGGCGGTGGGCTCGATCTCCATGACCAGTCGGTCGTCGGCCCAACGCACCGGCACGGCCTCCAGTTGCGCGCCTTTACACGGGCCGTCGATGCAGTGCCCGTCGTCATAACGAAACATCGCGCTGTGATGGGCGCACATCAGGACCTTGCCGCCATAAGTGCAGAACTGCTGCGGATTGAAGTCCAGCGGCACCGAGAAATGCGGGCAGCGGTTGACGTACACCCACACCTGTTCGCCCTGACGCACCGCAACCAGCCCGGCAGGATGCAATTGCTGGTGCTGCGGCAATCCCAACGCCCCGCCGTCGGCAATGTCGTCGAGTCGGCACAAGGTAATGCCGGTCATGGAAAACCACGCAGTTCAGGGTTGCCCAGGCTCCAGTGCCATGGGCGAATCTGAATGCTGGCGAACAGGCCCGCCTGCACGTAGGGGTCGTCCTGCATGAACGCTTCCACCTCCGGCAGGCTGCCCGCCTCGATGACCAGCAACGTGCCAGTCATCGCCGCGCCGGCATCGTCAAGGATCGGGCCGCCGAGGCGCACGACGACCCGATGGTCCCCAGTGGCACGCAAATGCGCCTGGTGACTGGGCCGCAGACGCTGGCGCAGCGCCTGACTGTCCGAATGATCAGTGGCAAATACCGCAAAGAACTGGCCCATGATTCACGCGGATTCCATGACAAATTCATAACACGCACGTTTGAACGGCACTTCCATGCCTAGCCTGGCGGACACATCGTCGTGGGTGCTCAGGTCTTCATAGATCACCTGCAACGACTGTTTCACCCCGAACACGGCGTCGGACGCCAGGTACGGATCATCGTGATTGAACAGGTGCGTGACCAGTTTGCGATAGCCCGGTGCATCAATCATGAAATGCAGGTGCGCTGGCCGCCATGCATGGCGGTTGGCAGCGTCGAGCATGCGCCCCACCGGGCCATCGGTCGGTATCGGGTAAGCCACCGGGACAATGGTGCGAATCGCGAAGCAGCCATCTGCGTCGGTGCGATAGCGCCCGCGCAAGTTGCCGAAAGGCTGTTCGGTGTCCTGGCCGGAATACATGCCGTTTTCAGCGGTCTGCCAGACGTCCAGCACCGCACCGGCCAGTGCATTGCCGTGAATATCGACCACGCGCCCGCGCACCAGCGCCGTCTCGCCGGCGGTGAAAGCCATGTTTTCGCCGAATTCGCGATCCGGCATGCCATCGATATAAAACGGCCCGAACACCGTGGTCTCGGTCGCCATCGCGCTGTGCCGATGGTTGATCGCATCGACCAGCATCGAAACGCCAAGGGTGTCCGACAGCAGAATGAATTCCTGGCGCACCAGGCCATCGCATTTGTGCCCGGTGTCGGTCAGGAAACCAATGCCTTCGAACCACTCCTGTTCAGTCAATTCAACCTCGCTGACAAACGCATGCAGATGGCGCACCAGGCTTTGCATGATCTGTCTGTAACGCGCGTTGGGCGCGTCGTTGAAGCTGTTCACTGCCTGTTGGGAGATCAGTGACTCCATGGCTTTGTCTTGATCGGTCATTGTTGTTATTCCGACGAGGATAAGAGTGGCTGGCAGATCAGGCTGGGGCCTGACCTGTCAGAGCCCGGTTCAACAACGCCTCAATCGGGCCTTGTTCAAACGGCCGCGGATTGTAGTAAGGGCTGGCGCAGGCGATTTGCGCGGCTTCGGCCGGGCCGTTTGCCGGGAAGCCGATGTCTGCCAGGGCCAGTGGAATGCCCAGCTTCTGGTTCAGTGCGTACAGCAAGGCACCGACCTCGCTCGCCTCGCTTCCACCCAATGCCCGTGCAGCCCGCTGCAATGGCCCCGCCGCCGCTTCGCGGTTGTAATGCGCGGCGTGGGGCAAGACGATGGCGTGCGCCTGAGCATGGGGCAGATTGAACGTGCCGCCCAAGGTGTGGCAGAGCTTGTGGTGCAAGGCCATGCCGACCGAGCCCAGGCAAATGCCCGCCAGCCACGCGCCATACAACGCCTGGCTGCGCGCCTCGGGGTCATCGGGATGGTGGACCACGCCCGGCAAGGCCTGCGCCAGCGAGCGAATCGACTCTTCGGCCATGAAACCAATGATCGGGTTGGTGTCCTGGGCGTACAGCGCCTCGACTGCGTGGGCCATGGCGTTCATGCCCGAGCACGCGGAGATTTGCGATGGCAGGGTCAAGGTCAATTGCGGGTCGTAAATCACGGTCTTGGGCAAAACCCGGATATCACGCCCGGTTTTTTTCAGGCGGTTTTCGGTCAAGCCATAGATCGGCGTCATCTCGGAACCGGCATAGGTGGTCGGCACCGCCACGATGGGCAGGCCGGAATCCATCGCAATCGCCTTGCCCAGGCCGATGGTCGAGCCACCGCCGATGGCCACGCAGCAATCGGCGTCCAACCGTGCCGCCTCAAGGCGCGCCGCTTGCGCCACCTCCAGCGGAACGTGCATCACGGCCTTAGAATAAACGCCGGCGGCACGATCACCGAGCAATGCGGCGACCTGTTCACCGAGCCCATGCTGTTCCGGTGTGGTGAGGATCAGCGCACGCCGGGCGCCCAGCCGCTCGATTTCTTCCGCCAGCGCCGATAGCTTGCCCCAGCCGAACACCACACGGGTCGGCAGGCTTTGGTAAACAAAAGGATTCATGGCTGGCCTCAGCGCTTGTAATACGCAGGAATGTTGGCGTCGACGTTGACCCAGACCGAACGGGCTTCGGTGTAATCGTGGATCGCTTCGAAACCCATTTCCCGGCCATAGCCGGACTGACCGACACCGCCAAACGGACTGCCCGGGTTGACCCGTTTGTAGCAGTTGATCCAGCACATGCCGGCGTGAATCGCGTCAGCCATTTTGTGCGCGCGGCTCAGGTTCTGCGTCCACAGGCCACTGCCCAGTCCGTATTCGGAGTCGTTGGCGATGGCCAGGGCTTCTTCGTCGGTGCCAAAGCGCACCACAGTCACGAACGGGCCGAACACTTCTTCCCGGCAAACGCGGTCACCGGGCTTGGCCTCGACCACCGTCGGCTCGATGTAAAATCCATTGGCCAACGCCCGGTCGTCCGGTGCCTTGCCGCCGGCGAGAACCTTGCCGCCCTGCTCGATGGCGATGTCGATATACGTCATCACCCGGTCGCGGTGCAGCGCCGAAGTCAGCGGGCCCATTTCGGTGTCCGGGTCCAACGGGTCGCCCAATCGGATAGATTTGGCCAGGGCGATGAAGCGTTCAAGGAATTGGTCGGCGATGTCTTTGTGCAGAATCAGCCGCGAGCCGGCGATGCAGGCCTGGCCCTGGTTGTGAAAGATCGCCCAGGCCGCGCCGTTGACCGCTGCGTCCAGGTTGGCGTCCTCGAACACGATATTGGCGCCCTTGCCGCCCAGTTCCAGCTGAATGCGCTTGAGGTTGCTTTGGGAGGCTTCGACAATCCGGCGCCCGGTGGCGGTCGAACCGGTAAAGGCAATCTTGCCCACATCGAGGTGTTCGGCCAGCGCTTGCCCGGCGGTATGGCCGTAGCCCGGCACCACATTGACCACACCTTTGGGGAAGCCGACTTCGGTCATCAACTCGACAATGCGCAAGGTCGACAACGGGGTGATTTCCGAAGGCTTGATCACGATGGTGTTGCCCGCTGCCAGCGCCGGACCCATTTTCCAGCTGGTGAACATCAGCGGGAAGTTCCACGGCACGATCTGCCCCACCACGCCAATCGGCTTGCGTTGCACATAGTTGAGGAAACCCGCTTCGACCGGAATCACCGAACCTTCGATCTTGTCGGCCATGCCGCCAAAATAACGGAAGCACGCCGCCGTGCGCGGCACGTCGAGACCACGGGAGTCGCGGATCGGGTGCCCGGTATTGAGGGATTCGAGCTGCGCCAGTTCTTCGCCGCACTCCTCGATCTTGTCTGCCAGTTTAAGCAACAGGCGTCCGCGTTCGGCGGCGCCCAAGGCAGACCAGGCCGGGAACGCACGTTTGGCGGCGGCGACAGCGAGGTCGATGTCAGCGGCTTCGGCGGCAGCGATGCGGGTGATCAAAGAACCGTCGTGGGGCGATACCACGTCAATGGTGCCGCCAGCGACCGCGTCCACGAAACGGCCATCGATATAGAGCTGATTTTGCATAATGGTTTCCTCGCACCGCGCGGCTGGCGCAGTGTTTGACGAAGTGATTCTTGAGCGCATTGCCCGGCGCGATGCCGGGCCGGACACGAAGTCCTAGAACTCGATCGGATACGGCTTGAGCTCGCCGCTTTCGTAGCGTTGCGGCAGGTTCGGCGTGGCGTTTTCCCAGACCATCAGCATCGAGCGCTTGGTCGAGTAACCCTGGTGACGGATGTCGGCGGGCATGGCGCAGATGTCGCCGGCACGCATGGTGATGCGCGCACGGGGATTGCCATCGTCCTTGTCGCCGACGTCCCAGATGATCTCGTCGGACATCTGCAAGAACCACTCGATACGGTCGTTGCCGTGGAACACCGGCAGGATGAATTCCTCGGTGGTCGGGCAGAACAGGCTGGCCTTGCATACCGAGGTCACCGACGGGTTCCAGGTCACGTCGGAGCGCGACAGGTACTTGAACAGGTTGAAGGCATGCAGTTCATCTTCGAAGCCTTCGGCGGCGTAGACTTCAGGTTCGTCCTGCGGCACGTCGATGAACTGGCGGTTGACCGGCAGGTCGTCACGCAGCGGCGAGTCATCCTTCAGGCCCGGCATGCGTTTGGTGGCGATGCGGGAGCGCTCGATGGCTTCGATGTTGTTGCCGTTCTTGCGACCGAATGCGCTACCGGTTTCTTCCGGGGCGGCGAAGGGGTCGAAGGTGGCGTTGGTCCAGTCGCGCAGGATGGCCTTGAAGGTGGCCATGATCAGCGGCGTTTCGAAGTTTTCGGTGTAATTGACCCCGGCCGCCTTGAGCGTGCCGTTGAAGGTGCCGGCGTACAGGTCGACCTTGCCGTAGTAATTGCGGGTGCCGATGACGTGGTCAAAGTTGACCCAGCCGTAGAAAAAGCCCCAGGCCACGTCGCGCATCATGGCGCGCAGGAAAGCATCGACCGGAATCAGGTGCGAGCGGGTCTGGCCTTTGGCCGGCCAGGTGATGCGAGCGAAATATTCGTCACGCGACAGTTCGAAGGCGCCGAGTTTGAATGAGCAGTAGCCGGTGACGGCGTGGGGGGCGCTGGCCTGGACTTCATCGTCGGCAATATGTGCGGTGTCGGCAGCGGTTTCAAGCATGGCCATGGCGGGATTCCTCTTGTTCTTTTGGATTGGGCGGTCAGATACGGCAGATCACTTGAAGCAGATGTCTGCCCATTTCTCGATCGACAACGGGCCTTTGATGGTCTGCTGCAGAATCACGCCCGGGCGGCTGGCTTCGAAGCGATAGGCGCTGCCGAGCGGCAACAGGCACTGATGACCGCGCTTGAGCAACACGTAGCCCATCGGTTTGCCCGCCGGCATTTCACCGGCCAGGTGCGTGCCCTCGCCGGTTTTCAACGGCGCATCGAGCTTGAGGAAGTCCACGCGAACTTCACCGTCCATGACAATGGCGAACTCGTCGTGCGCGGCGGTGTACCAGGGCGACTGGCCTTCGGCGCGCAGGGTTTCGACGACGAAGCCGAGGTTGAAACCGACCACGACCTTTTCATAAGGGCTGGAATGATCGGCCACTTCGAAAATGTTGGAAAAGGCGTAGTGGCTGGCCTGGCCGCTGATGATTTCCACCGAGCCTTTGGTGTAGTTGTCCAGCGAGCCGAAGACCGTTTCGATTGCAGCGCTACTCATGGTTTTCACCGTTTTGTTGTTGTAGTAACAGTGAGCCAACAGTACGTCGCACCCGCTCTGCGAACAATTAGAGGACCGGCGACAACAGTGTTTGCGAAACGCAAACACTGTAGGAGTGAGCTTGCTCGCGAAAAAATCAGGCACACCGCGTTTAATCAGAATACCCGCGTTATCGTTGACAGGCGGGCCATGTACCGCTCAGCGCACCCAGCCACGCTCAAGCAAGGGCTTGTCCCAGCATGGCTCATCGCCGAAGTTGTCCACCAGAAAGTCGATCAACGTACGCACTTTCAAGGCCCGGCGCTGGGTGGCGGGATACACCGCCGAGAAGTTGAAAGAGGACAACGCATACTCCGGCAACACCGGAATCAGCCGGCCGCTGAGCAAGTCATCGCTGGCCACCAGGGTCGGCAGGCAGACAATGCACACACCGGTCTGCGCGTAATCGCGCAGCAAATGCACGGAGTTGGAGCGCACCTGGCCCGGCAGGCTCAGTTCCACTTGCTCGTCGTCACGGGTGAAGATCCAGCGGTTGCGCGACGGATAGCCTTCGTACAAGGCTATCTTGTGTTGCAACAACTCCTGGGGATGGCTGGGCACGCCGAACTCGTCGGCGTAATCAGGCGACATGCAGAACAATCGGCGCACGCTGAACAGCTTGCGCTCGATCAGGGTTTCGGCCATCGGCGGGAACATCTGGAACGCCACATCGAAGCCTTCTTCGATGGGGTCGACCACCCGGTCGTTGACGATCACGTCCACTTCGATGTCCGGGTACAACCGCGTGAACTCGGCCAGCATGCGGCCGAAGTGACCGATGGCGAACCCGGGCAACATCTGCACGCGCAATTTGCCGGTGGGTTTGGCCCGCAGCTCGCGCATGTGCTCGGTCAGCGAGTTGAAACCCGCAACCATGTCCGCACATTCCTTGTAGTAGGTCTCGCCTACTTCGGAGAGCCGCACATGACGGGTGCTGCGATGGAACAACGGTGCATTGATGAACTGTTCCAGTTGCTGGATGCGATGGGTGATCACCGAGCGGGTCACGCCCAGTTGCTGGGCCGCCTTGGCGAAGTTGCCGGTTTCGGCCACCCGCACAAAGGCTTCGACACTGAGTAAACGATCCATGGGCAGGTTCTCTGGATGCTTTTGTTCTTATAGGAACAGCGAGGTTAGCCTGTCGGCACCTCGCACTCCAGATCCCTGTGCCTGCCGTGTCCGGGCAGCAAGGGCACCGTAGATCCATTGTGGTGAGGGGGTTTACCCCCGTTGGGTCGCGTAGCGGCCCCAAACCCAGGCATTGCGGTATTTCAAACGTACCGCGTTGTCCGGGTTTACGACGGCTGCGCCGCCGAACGGGGGTAAACCCCCTCGCCACAGGTCGGTTGAACACCTGAATATCTGCGTCAACCATGCCTTGCCGCCTTCAACCATCAAACCAGGGATCAGCGATTGAGCCACGGGTAGCGCGCAGCGTCCTTGTTGCCGTAGTCAGGGTCCAGGTAGATGAAGCAGCGCTGGATCTTGAAGTCGCGAATTTCGAATACGTCAGCCCAATAACCGGCGCCCGCCGGGGTCGGTACACCGGCGCGCCACGGCCCGTCCACATGCTCGCCGAAACTGGTGCCTTCGCAGACGAGCGTGTCGCTGCCGGTGAGGATCCAGTTGAAGTGTGCGTAGTCGTGGGTGATCGATTTCAAGCGGCTACCCAGGTCCGTGAACATCTGGCCGATCTGTTCACGACCGGTGGCCAGCCCCCACTTCGGAAACAGTACCTGCGCGTCGTCGGCGAACAGGTCGAGAATGCTGCCACCGGTGGAGGTGATGCCGCCGTTGTCGAAGGCTTTGAGGTATTCAAGGGCAACGGATTTGCGTTGCTCGTCGGTCATCGTCAGGGTGCTGATCATGGCTGTCTCCGCAGTGCTTTTGGAATGAGGTAAAGGTGGCTGTCAGTGCAGCGACTTGATGTACGTGATGATCTTCTGGCGTTTGGCCGGGTCGCCCTGGGAATAGACCATGGCGCTGCCCGGCGCGACGGCCTGGGTATCGGTCAGCCAGGCTTCAAGCGTTTGCTCGTCCCAGACCTTGCCGGACATGGCTTTGCTGTAGCCGTCGCTGTAGGTGAAGTTCGACTCGCTGGCGGCCTTGCGACCGATCAGCCCGAACAGGTTCGGCCCCTGCCCCGGCGGCCCGCCCTTGTCGAAGGTGTGGCAGACCGCGCAATGGTTGGTCGCCAGTTTTTGCGCGAGTTCAAGATCGTCGGCCTGAGCAACGCCAGCCAGGCCGAAACTGGCTGCCAGCATCAACAATACCGGGGCTTTTCGCGGGAAATGACTCATAGTGTTGTTCTCATGCAATCACCGATTAAGGCATCAACGGGCCGCATGTGAAGGCGGCCCGGGCTTGATTCAGCTGCGGCTCGCCTCTTTGTGCGCCTGGTTCGCTGCGCGATAGGCAAAGGCGATAATCGGGCCGAGTGTCGAACCGCCAGCCCAGTAGGCACGACCGGAGGCTGACGCCACGCAGTTGCCGACACCGTACAAACCCGGGATCGGCGCATTGGCGTTATTGAGCACCTGCCCGACGGAGTTGGTCTTCGGACCACCCTTGGTGTCGAGGTTGCCGCCAGTAATCAACGCCGCGTAATACGGACCTTTCGCGGCCAACGGGTACATCGTCAGGTTACCGGTGCGGTCGGGTTTGACCGGGCCGGTGAAGACGCCCTGGATCGCCAGCTCACCACGATGGAAGTCCAGATCCTTGCCCTTCTTCGCCAGCTCGTTGAAGCGCTTGAGCGTGGCCTTGAGGTTGAGATTGAAATCCGCACTGAGCTTCATACCGCCAATATCCGATGCATGCTTATCGAGTCGCGCAGCAATATTGGTAGCCAGTTCTTCCAGGGTCTCGCCACGGACCACATGGCGGTCATTGCCGCCCTTGGGCACGATGGGCGAACCGTATTCGTCGCTGCTGCAGTTGTCCTGGGCCTGCTGGTCCCAGATCGAAAACATCACCAGGTTCGGGTATTCGGCTTTGTCGCCATCCCACTGGAAGAAGGTCGGCACCATTTCGTTGTAAACGGTTTTTTCATTGACGATTCGCTTGCCGTACTTGTTCACCATCAACATCGAATCACCGTTCATGGTGAAGATGCCGGACATCGAACCGTCCTTGGCCAAGGCTTTTTCCAACAGAATCGGACAGGACCATGCGTAGTTCATGTTGCGCAATTGCACGCCCAAGTCGCTTGAGATGCGGATGAAATCGCCTTCGTTGGTCAGCGCCGCGCAGCCGCCGTAGACCGGAGCGTTGAGGAAGTTGCGGCGCAGTTCCGGATCGTGAGTGAAACCGCCTGTGGCGAAAATCACGGCTTTGCGAGCCTTGACCCGTTCACGCGTGCCCTCTTCGGTTTCGACTTCGACGCCCGTGGCCTCGCCCTTGCCGTTCATGATCACTTTCACCACCCGTTCACCGGTGCGGATCTGCACCCCGTCACGCTTGGCGGCAGCGGTCAGCGTGCGGATCGCCACACGACCGCCGTCGGACATGCTCGGCCGCGCTTCCTTGGGCACCAGTACGCGGCCCTTCTTGGCTTTGTCTTCGGTCAATTCGGACCAGTAATCGGGCACGTCCGGGCAATGCCGGTAAGGCAGTGCGTCGCGTTCGGCCAACAGTTCGGCGGCGGGCGAGGCGCTCTCGTAGATGGCTTCGCACATCTCGTACTCCCAATCCGACAGGCCGAGTTTTGGCAAGGAAGCGTCATAGGATTGCGGGCGTGTCAGACGAGCGACATAGCGCATGTAATCGGCTTTTTCATCGACCATGCCGGCGTCGCGCATCGGCTTGTTATTCGGCACCCAGTACCAGAACGCTGCTTTGGCCGCGGTGCCTCCAGGGCTGCCGGCCTTTTCCAGGATGACCACGTCGTTGTCCAGCCAACGGGAGAACAACGCGGTCGGCAAGCCACTGCCGCCACCGCCGACCACGACAATGTCGTGCTCCCGATCAAAGGGCAGCTCATCACTGGCCATCGCCCGCCCGGCCACGCCCGACAGTGCGGCGACAGCGGTACCGGCGGCGCTGGCCTTGATGAAGTTGCGTCGCGACAGTTCATGTTTTTGCTTTTCTTCATTCATTTTTATTCTCCGGAAAAAGTAACGGCCTCAACACCACGGAACGGCAGGCCACAGGACGCAGGCAGGCGTCGATGACTCACCAGTAGTGCCAGAACTGCACAAACAAGCCGTCCGTGACCGTGGTGTTGCGCCCTTCCACGCCTTTGGAATAGTGGATGGACACCTGGTCCCACATTTTCTGGTTGAACACCTTCTGCACGCCGGGTTTGAGTTGAAACAGCACGCCGGCGCCCAGCGCGGTTTCGTTGGAGTCAGAGAAGTCGATATCGTTGTTGTCGCGATCCTTGGTGCTGAAAGTTTTCTGGTAGTCAGCACTGACGAAGGGCGTGATCTGGTACGTCGGACGATCAACGATGTTGTAGCCCAGGCGCAGGTTGGCATGCCCAGTGTCGCCAGGGTCGGTGTGATGCGGGCCTTCGCCGCGGATGATGGCGCCCACCAGCAGGTCGATGTTCACCTTGCCCAGCCATTCGTTGTAGAACAGCGAAGGCCACAGGGCATAGGTGTCGCTGCTGACCGAGTCCGCACCGGTGGGCAGTTGCACATAGGCCTGCATGCCGATGGTGCGCAGCGGTGTCGGGTTGTACCAGACCAGGCCACCAACCAGAGGATCGCCGAACCCGCTGACCCGCGTGCCGTTGCCGCGAATCGCAATTTCCGGGAGGGTGATACTGGCGATGAAACCGGTATTGGGCAGCCCGTCCATCTTCCAGTAGTGGAGTAACGACGTCAGGCCAACGTAGGTGTCAGTCTTGCTGCCGGTGACCTTGTTGCCATGATCGTCAAAGCGTTTGCGGTCATCGTTGTATTCGAACTCCTGACCGACCGAGTTATAGGGCTCGGTGAAGTCCGAACTGAACTGGAAGCTTTGCGGCCTGTTGCTCGCAAAAGGAATGCCCGACGCTTGCACCTTGTCGGTTGGATAAAAGCAAGTGCCCAAGGCACATAGCCCGAGACCTGCCATATTCATCGCGAGACTGTGTCCAGCTCTCATGAACGTACTCCGGATATTGTTATTGTTTTTTGTGCGCAATGATCGGCATGCCATCGAGCTACGGACGAACGATAAGGCGCGGCCTACTACGCAACAATTGCGAAGTCAGCGACTTGTGTGTTCGTGATTTGCAAACAGCAGGGACGGAGAAAAACGCGTACAGAGTCAGTCATTGAAAACCGCCGTCCCTGGCGGTACTCGCCTGTCGCTGGTCTTGCATTACTTCTTGCTGTGAACCGTCAGGCGCCGCTGCATCGGGAAAACCTGCCAGCCCAGGCGTTCGCTGATCAGTCCCCACACCCCTTGCGGGGCCTTGAGCATCATCACCACCGCGACCACGCCGAGGATGATCATGTACACCGCACCGTACTGCGCCAGGCAACCGCGCAACACGAAGTAAATCAGCGTGCCAATCAACGGTCCTTCCAGGGTGCCGATACCGCCGATGATCACGATAAAAATCACCACGGCAGTCCAGTCCTGCAGGTTGAACGCGGCGTCCGGGGATATGCGCAGTTTTTGCAGGAAGATCAGCGCCCCGACCACACCCGTGCAACCGGCGGCCAGTACATAGACCATCAGCTTGGTGCGGAACGTATCCACCCCGAGGCTGCCAGACGCTGGTTCAGAATCACGAATCGATGCCAGTGCCAGGCCCTGACGCGAGCGCAGCAGAAAAAACACCACTGCCACGGCGGCAATGGCGATGGCCAGCGCGGTGAAATAGATCAGCGTTTCGCGTCCGTCCCGGTCATTGCCGATTTGCCGCACAATCGCCGCCGGCAGGCTTTGCCCGGAACCGCCACCCAGGGTGCTCATCTGCGCCAGGCCCAAACGGAAGACCTCCGCCACCACCCAGGTACCGATGGCGAAATAGGCGCCACGCAAACGAAACACGATCAGCGCCGTGGGAATCGCCAGCAACGCCACCAACACGCCTGCAAGCAGCACCGCGATCAAGGGCGGCACACCGAATTGGCTCGCCAGCATAAACAGCAGATAGCCGCCCAGACCGACGAAGGCCTGCTGCCCTACCGAGACCATGCCGGCGTAGCCCGCCAGCAAGTTCCACATTTGCGCCAACGCCAGGTAATAGGCGAACTCCACCACCAGGCGCAGGCTCGCCCGGTCGGCCCACAAGGGTGCACTGAACAAGATCAATACACACAGGCCCAGCAACGACAGGCCAATGGTGCTGCTGGTGGTCGTGCGTTGTACGCGATAACCGAGCACGGGGTTGTTCAAGGCATTCATCAGTCGACACTCCGGGGAAACAGGCCACGCGGGCGCACGACCAGGATCAGCAGAAACACAAGATGACCGGCGAGGATTTGCCAGCCGGGATCGATCTTTGCCCCCAGGGCTTGCGCAACGCCGAGAATCACCCCGCCGGCCAGCGTGCCCCACAGGCTGCCCAGGCCACCGATGATCACCGCTTCGAAACCGTACAACAGCCGCGCCGGCCCCACGGTGGGGTCGAAGCTGGTGCGAATCGCCAGAAACACCCCGGCAATCGACACCACGGCCATCGCCAGCGCCATGGCCAGGCCGAAGATGTGCGCATTGTTGACGCCCATCAGCCGCGCGGTGTGCTGGTCATCGGAGGTCGCGCGAAACGCCCGGCCCAACGATGTCTTGTAGAACAGCAATTGCAGGCCGCCGATGATCAGCAGCGCACTGCAGAACACGATCAGCGGCATCACACCGACGCTCAGGCTGCCAATGCCGACGCTGGCCACCTCCAGATCGCCTTGAGCCAGCTTTTGGCTGTCGGCACTGAAGAATTCCAGCAGCACGTTCTGCACGATGATCGACAGGCCAAAGGTCACCAGCAACGGCGGCAGGATTTCCTGGCCCAACGTCCGGTTGAGCAACAGCCGTTGCAACAGGTAGCCGAAACAGAACATCAGCGGCACCACGATCAGCAAGCTCGCGAGCGGGCTGAAACCCAGATGATTGACCACCAGCAGCGCCAGGTATGACGCCAGGACGATGAAGTCGCCGTGGGCGATATTGACCAGGCGCATGATGCCGAACATCAACGACAACCCCACCGCGAACATCGCGTACAGGCCGCCGAGCAACATGCCTTGAAGCAAAGTATTGAGCCATTCCATCACTAGATCCCGAAATACGCGGCTTTGATTTGTGCTTTGTCCGCATCCCCAGGCCGACCGGTCAGGGACACGCGCCCTTCCTGGAAGCAATAGAAGCGGTCACACACACTCAGTGCCTGATTGATGTCTTGCTCGACGAGAATCACCGTGGTGCCGTCGGCCTTGATCGAGGGCAGCGCAGCGTAGATGTCCTTGATCGTCGTCGGTGCCAGGCCCAGGCTGATTTCATCGCACAACAGCAAATGCGGGTTGGCCATCAGGCCCCGGCCAATCGCAACCATTTGCTGCTGGCCGCCGGACAGCGCAGTGCCGGGACGCTTGCGCAGTTTTTCCAGCACTGGAAACAGCTGATAGATCCGCCCCAGGGTCCAGGGACCGGGGCGTTTGCTGTAGGCTCCGATCAGCAGGTTTTCTTCGACCGTCAGCGAGGGAAACAGCTTGCGGCCTTCCGGCACCAGCGCGATGCCCCGCTCCAACACCTGATTGGCCGCCAGGTCACCAATGGCCTGGCCCTTGAAGTGGATGGCGCCCGGCTGATTTTTGATCAGCCCGGCGAGAGAGCGCAGGAATGTTGATTTGCCCGCGCCGTTGGAACCGATGATCGCCACGGTTTCACCGGCATCAAGGGTCAGGCTGATGTCGAACAACGCTTGAAAGTCGCCGTAACCGGCACAGAGTTTTTCAATGGTCAGCATGTGTCAGCTCCCGATGCCCATGTAGATGTCCTGGACCCGAGGGTCGGCCATGACACTGCGCGGCTCGCCTTCGGCCAGTTTGGCGCCGAAGTTGATCACCGTCAGGCGACTGACCACCGCCAGCAAGGCATGCACGATGTGCTCGATCCAGATGATGGCGACGCCGGACTTGTGGATGCCCTGAATGGTTTCCACCAGCGCCAGGCATTCCGGCTCCGTCAGGCCTCCGGCAATTTCGTCGAGCAACAACAGACGCGGTTGGGTCGACAAGGCCCGGGCCATTTCCAGGCGCTTGCGGTCGAGCAGGGTCAGTGAGCCGGCCAGCACGTTGGCCTTGCGCATCAGGCCGGTCAGTTCCAGGGTTTGCGCACACCATTGACTGGCTTCCATGTCACGCAATCGCGCACCGAAGGTCGCGCCCACCAACAGGTTCTCGAACACGGTCATTTTCACGAACGGGTGCGGAATCTGATGGGAGCGGCCGATGCCTTGCTGACAGCGTTTGAACACCGGTTCGCGGGTGACGTTGCGGCCTTCGAAATGAATCGTGCCTTTGTCCGCCGCCACACCACCGGCAATCAGGTTGAACAGCGTGCTTTTGCCCGCGCCGTTGGGGCCGATGATGCCCAGTGCTTCACCGGGTTGCAGGGTCAGGTCGATGGCATCCGTGACCTTCACCGAGCCGTAGCTTTTGTGCACATCGGTCATTTGCAGAAGTGGTTGTTGCATGGTGCACCCGTGTCCTGTTGCGCGATCAATACGTAATGGCCTGCATTTCGCCGCCCAACGGAATCGCTGGTGCGGTGGCATTGCTGGTCACGATCAGGTCGTATTTGTTGTCCTTGCCCAAGCGCCACTGGCCGCTGACCAGAGGCGTCTTGGCGACGTTCTTCACCGGTCCGCCATTCCAGTTGATCGGGCCGACCACGGTGTTGAGGTTGGTCTTGAGCAAGGCATCGCGGACTGCCTGGGCGTTGCCGATTTCTTCGGTGCGCTTGAGGATGTCCACGGCCAACTCGAACAGGGCATGCACGAAGCCCAACGGTTGCGTCCACTGCTTGCCGGTCGCCTGGGTAAAGCCTTGGGCCAGTTGCCCGGCGCTGGCGCCGGTCAATGACGAACTGAACGGATGCGTCGGGCTCCACCAGATTTCGGTCGACAGGTTGTTGCCGGCCTTGCCCAATGCCTCGACTGCCGTCGGGAACAACAATGCCTTGCCCACCGACACGGCTTTCGGATTGAAGCCTTGCTGCCGGGCCTGGGTCCAGAATGTGCTCAGGTCCGGCGGGATGACCACGCCGGTCACGATCTCGACATCGGCCTTTTTGAACGCGGCAATCTGCGCGGAAAAATCGTCGGTCAGGCTCTGAAAGCGGCCGGGGTCTACCAGTTGAAAGCCCTTTTGCGCCAGTACCGGCGGGAAACCGAGCTTCTGGTCGCCCCAGGCATTGCCATCGCCGTCATTGGGAAACAGGCCGCCGACGATTTTGTTGGACGGCATCGCCCCCCACATGGCGCTGTAAGTACCGATCACATCCTCCAGGCCCCAGAAAAAGTGGTAAGTCCACTCAAAACCCTGCTCCGGCTTGCCGCCACGAGTAAAGAACCACGGCTGCCAGGGCGCCACCGTGGAGATGCACGGGATTTCGTTGATTTCGCATTGGTCGGACACCGGGTTGGTGGTTTCCGGGGTCGACGACACCAGCATCAGATCGACCTGGTCCGAGAGAATCAGCTCGCTCGCCACTTCCGCCGCGCGGTTGGGGTTGGACTGGCTGTCCTTGACGATGACCTCCAGGCGATAGGCCTTGCCGGCCACGGTGATCGAGTTCTTCAAGACTTGCCTGAGCGACTCGATGATGTAGTTGTCGGCTGCCGCAAAGGGCGCCAACGGTCCGGTCTGCGGGCTGACATAACCGAGCTTGATCACCCGCTCGCTGCCAATGGCAAAGTTGAACGGCAGGCTGGCCAGTGCCACGCCACCGGCAGCAACACCGGTACTGCGCAGGAAATCACGGCGGGAGAAGTCGCGGCCAAACAGGTTTTTATCGTTGTTGTCTGTCATGAAAGTACTCCAAAAGCCTGGACGAACAGGGTCGCCACGTGTGGCCGGGCCATCACGCAGGGTCAGGGGTAAACCAGAGAAATCCGTTTAGAAGAAGAAACTGACGTCGAATGACGCGACCACTTGCGAATCCTTTTCGCCGTCGGCATAGGCATCGCGGCCGGGGCCCGAATGGAGGTCGTAGCGCAGTTCCGGGCGCAGACGCACGTTAGGTGTCGGCGTCCAGGCCAGGTTAGTGGTCACGCCGTAGAAACTGCCCCAGGTCGGATCGGGAATGCCGGTGTGCGGGTCAATATTGGCCATCATCACGTGCACCGGTGCGTCGGTGTAGAACCACTCCGCGCGGCTGTTCCACATCAGGTTTTCACTGAGTTTGTGGTACCAGTTAATGTCGGTGCCGTACCAGGTGGCGTCGTTTTTGTTGGCAAACCCGGCGAAAGCGCCCTGCTCTTGCTTGCCGTAGTTCAGCTCCAGCGCCACGCGATTGTTCGGATCGATGACCTGAGAAAGCGTCAGGTAAGACGCCAGGCGCTTGTAGTCGTCATCCTTGGTGCCCGCCGGCAGCGGCGAGCCACAACTGCATTCGGCGAAACTGTCGCCAGCGCCATTGCCGTAGATGTTTTCCCAGTCGACCCAGGTGCCGAAGTCCGCCGAGCGCCAGCGTACGTTGGCGATCACGTCCGGCGAGTGATTGGGGTCTTGCAGGTTGTTCCAGCCCTGAACCACGCCCAGCTCGAAGCCGAGCATGCTTTCGCCAGGTTTCGAAGGCAGTTTGAACGAGTACAGCGCACCGGCATGTTTGGCCGGGCCGTGCATGAATGAGTAAGTGTGCGAGTAAAAGTCAGTCGGTGCTGGGGATGGCAAGGCGAAACCGATTTCGTTTTCCAGCGGCGTGTGGAAAATCCCGATCATCAGATCCGATCCGCCGAGTACCGGGAAGTAAAAATCAGCGTACGCCTGGGCAATGGTCAACGCCGGATCTTCGGCTTTGTTGTTGCGGTTGGCGCTCAGGTCTTCGTCCCAGCCGTAGGTCTTGAAGAAGCGCGCGTCCTTGCCGTACAGCGCCGTGACGTTGAAACCCCAGTCAGCTTCTTGCGGCATCGCGCCGGGAAACGGTCCCACGCGGCCGATAACATTGCTCTTGGGTTTTTTCTCCACGGCCAGGGCGAACTGGTTGAGGTTCACACCTTCGTCGGTATTGAAGAAGCTTTGCTTGCTGACGTCATCCGTGCCGTTGTTGTTATAGATCACACCGGCCTGAGCCCAGCCGTAGACCTTGATCCCATGTTCGCGCTCAAGGCTGTCGCCGAACACACTGCGCACCAGCGACCCCATGGGATCGTCTGCGGCGCAAGCCATTGAGGGGAACAAAACGTTGGCACCCAGAACGGGTGCGAACAGGGCTGCTGCACAGCCCCATGCACGAATACTCATACCTGCCTTCCTTATTTTTATTAGGCGCCAATCCCCCGAAGGGGCATGTGGCCGAAAGCAAGGTATGACGTCTTGATGAGCCCTGGCCCAGGCTCCACTCGATCGTTGGCGGATCGTGGTGTTCGGCGTAATGGAGGCTACAAGTCCACCACTGCACCAACAATTCCATTCTCGGCGACATCAGTGTTCGCGTATTCAGAACAATGCAGGCGTTGTTGAACCGGGATATGCCCTCCCCTCCCCTGTAGGAGCGAGCGTGCTCGCGATGGACTCGAGGGCGCCGCGGGGCATCAGGCACCCAGCGTCATCGTTGACGTCCATCGCGAGCGTGCTCGCTCCTACAGGTCTATCGGTGATCTTGGGATGGGTGGTTATTGCGGTGGATCGAGCTGATCCAGCGCCCGGTTCACCGCCAGTTCACCGAGCATGATCACCTGCGCAATGCCGAGCAGCGCATTGCGGCTGGTTCCTTGCAGATGATCCACCAGATCGGTGGCCATGACATGGGCCGATGCCAGCGACTCGCAGGCATGCACCAACAGGGTTTCGGTACAGAGTTCGGGATTGACGACGAACATGCTGCCGGGTTTACGCGGCGTGGCCATGATGCCGGGGCCGGGGTTGAGGTAATGATCGAGGGCGCGCTCGGCGGCTTCGTGGAGTTTTTGGGAGTCGAGGCTTTCGTACGGGGATGTCGGATCGGTGTCCGGCGGGTTGGGTGTGACTTTGAACATGGATGAAACTCCTGGATGTAGATGAGGAGCCATCAACCTTCGCTACCAAACGATGGGTGGCGGCCATACGCGGGTTGGTAGACCGGCATCCAGGACCCGGCGCATCCGAAGATGCCCTGCGCATGGCCACCATTGAGCAGAAATAAAAACTCTGCAAAGCGTGGCGCACTGCGACTGGATAATCGGGCTACCAAACCCGATCGCTGCTGTTTTGCAGCGACCGGCCAACGATAGAACCCGCCCCCAAGACGCACAAGCCGGCGGATTCTGGCGTAGCTGTAGGCAATGACGCAAGCCGTTGTAGCTTGCGGGAAGTAACGCTGACAGCCGCTAAACAACTCTTAAACACACCTCGATTCAGGCAACCAATACACGGCCCCTGTGGGAGCGAGCTTGCTCCGGGCGGCGTTCCGACGATAGCGGACTGTCAGTCGACATCTATATTGGCTGGTAGTCAGTCATCGCGAGCAAGCTCGCTCCTACAGGGGGATGTGGTGTTAATCAGGCATTGGTGGTCAGTGGATAGAGCTTGTCATCAAACTCCGCCAACTTCGGAAACACCAGCGGCTGATCGTCGCTCAGATGTTGCAGACGCTGGCTGTAATCAACCAGAAATTGCTGGCGCGCCTCTTCACTGATGTACGGCACATGCCAGGCCACGAACGGTTCCAGCACATCGAACCCTACGTACGCCAACGTGCCACGCAAGATCGGTCGCAGCATGTCCTCCAGCGGTCCATGAATCGCGCCTTCGCCAAACATGTGCTCACGACCACCCAGGGTCACTGTCACCAGCGCCTTCTTGCCGGCCAGACCGCCCTGATCGTAGAAGCGCTTGCCGCCATAGCAGATGCCCGACACCAGCACCCGGTCGATCCAGCCCTTGAGCATCGCCGGGGCAGAGAACCAGAAGATCGGAAAGTTGAGGATCAGCAGGTCGGCCCACAGCAGTTTGTCCAGCTCCGCCTGGATGTCCGGCGCCAGTGACTGGCTCTTCACGCCCAGGCGTTGCTCCAGGGCATAGACCAGGTACTCGGGATTTTCCCGACTCGAGAAGTCCGCGTCGCTGGCCACCGGGTTCCAGTTCATTTTGTACAGGTCGCTGACCTGCACTTCATGGCCCTGGGCTTCGAGGGTGGTGACGGCCTGGTCACGCAGGGCGGCGGTGAAGGATTGCGGCTCCGGGTGAGCGTGGACGATCAGTACTTTCATGGTGGTTCCTTAGATTTGTTCCAGCGTATCGATTGAAGGTGTGGAGTAGCAACATCGTGGGTGATGAACAGTTTGAGTCGCCAACCGTCACACCTGGATCGCCTTCACTTCGACGAACTCGTTCAGCCCCTCCTCACCCCATTCGCGACCGTTACCCGATTGTTTGTAGCCGCCGAACGGCGCCTGATAATTGAACGCCGCGCCGTTGAGGAAGCACTGTCCGGCGCGCATCTGCCGCCCCAGGTGCAAGGCGCGCTCGGCACTGCCGGCCCAGACCCCGCTGGACAGGCCGAACGGCGAGTCGTTGGCGATCTGGATCGCCTGCGCCTCATCGGCGTAGGGAATCAGGCACAGCACCGGGCCGAAGATTTCTTCCTGGGCGATGCGCATGCGGTTGTCGACATCGGCGAACAGCGTCGGGCTGACATAGAAGCCGCGCCCCGGCATGTCACCGCCGCACAGCAATCGTGCGCCTTCCTGTTGGCCGACCTTGATGTAGTCGAGCACGGTGCGTTTTTGCCCGGCCGAACACATCGGGCCGAGGAAGCTTTGCGGATCAAGGGGATCACCCATGCGCAGGCTCAAGGTTTCCGCCAACGCCAGTTCCACGGCCTCGGCGTAACGGCTGGCCGGCAGCAGCATGCGGGTCAGCGCCGTGCAGGTCTGGCCGGAGTTGATCATCACGTCCTGCACGCCGTAGCGTACCGCCGCTGCCAGATCCGCATCCTCGGCGATCAGCAATGGCGACTTGCCGCCCAGTTCCAGGCACACCCGTTTCACCGAAGGCGCCGCCGCTTGCGCAACGCGAACGCCGGCGCCGGTGGAACCGGTGAACGACACCATGTCCACGTCCGGGTGCTTGGCCAGCGCTTCGCCGACTTTCGAGCCCGGCCCGCTGACCAGGTTGAACACACCGGCCGGCAGACCGATGTCTTCGATCATCTGCGCCAGCAAGAAGGCATGCAGCGGGGTTTCCTGACTCGGCTTGACCACCACCGTGCAACCGGCGGCCAGTGCCGGGGCCAGTTTGCCGATCAACTGGTGCAGCGGGTAATTCCACGGATTGATGAACGCGCAGACGCCCACGGCCTCGCGGATCACCAGCGAGTTGCCGATTTCGCGCACTTCGTCCATGAGATGAGCCAGTTCGACGTACTGCTCAAGGCCGATGATCGGTCCGTCGACCTGCACCGAGCGGCACCATTGCACCGGCATGCCCAATTCAGTGGTGATGACCGCGGCCATCTCATCGGCACGATTGCGCAGTTGATCGGCCAGTGCACGGATATAACCGGCACGCACGCTGGACGGTGTACGCGACCATGTATCGAACGCCCGGCGTGCAGCCGCCACGGCGTTTTCGACATCAAGTTCATCACCCAGCGGAACACTGCCGCACACTTGCTCGGTGGCCGGGTTGATCACCTCGGCGATGCCCTGCCCCGACGGGTTTCGCCAGCGACCATCAATAAACAGTGTCTTGTGATTAAGCATAAACCTTTGCCTCCATCAGTTCTTGAGCACAACGGGCAATGCGCTGGCAGGCATCGCGCAGCGGTTCGGCGCCGACCACCAGACCAAGGCGAATATGCCCCGCCGCGCTCGGACCAAAGGCCTCGCCCGCCAAGACCGACACGCCGTGGCGATCCAGCAGACGATCGGCAAACGCCTGGGCGCTGAGCCCGGTCTGGCGGATATCGAGCATCACGAACATCCCGCCATCGGGTTTCAACGGCCGCACACCGGGGCAATCGGCCAGGCTGTCGCACACCAGGTCGCGACGCTGGCGATAGGCTTCGCGCATGGCTTCGAGTTCCGGCAGGTTGCTTTCCAGGGCCACCACGGCAGCGTCCTGAATGAAATCCGGCGAGCCGTAGAGCATGCACAACGCGAGGTTTTCCAGGTGCGCGGCCAGGGATGGCGGCGCCACCACCCAGCCGACACGCCAGCCGGTCATGGCGTGGGATTTCGACAGGCTGTTGAGGGTCGCGGTGCGCTCGGCCATGCCCGGCAGGCTCGCCGGGCTGACGTGCTCACCTTCGAACAGCAATTCGCTGTAGACCTCATCGGAAATCAGCCACAGGTCGTGGCCGATGCACAACTCAGCCAAAGCAGCCCAGGTGCTGCGCGGCAGGCTCGCGCCGGATGGGTTGTGCGGGCTGTTCAGTGCCAGTGCCCGGGTGCGCGGGGTGATGCGCGCGGCGACATCTTCGGGCAGCACACGGAAACCGTTTTCCGAGCGCACTGGCACCGGCACCACCACGGCGCCGCAAGCACCGAATACCGCTTCGTAGGTGACGTACATCGGTTCGGCAACGATCACTTCGTCACCCGGATTGAGCACGCATTGGGCCACGCTGAACAGCGCACATTGCGCCCCGGCCAGCACGGTGACCTGATCCGCCGAAACGGATTGGCCGCTGCGCTGTTGATGACGCCTGGCGATGGCTTCACGCAGGGCACGCTTGCCGCGCACCTCGGCATAGTGAGTGTTGCCGCGCAGCAGGCTGTCGATGGCGCCCTGCACGATAGGCTGTGGCGTGTCGAAATCCGGATCGCCCACGGACAACAGCAGAATGTCTTCACCCTGCTCGCGCTTTGCCAGGGCGCGGTAGTGGATGTCCCACGCGGCGGCGCCGTCGCCGGCGATACGTTGAGTCAGATCGGAAAAGCGCATGGCTTCATCCCCTTAAAATGCAGATCAATGCGCACAGGCATGCTTGAGTTCGATCAGGGTCACGCCGTTACGCTTGAAGCCTTGGCGCAAGTCGGCCTGCAACTCGGCCAGGCTTTGCGGCTGGGTCACGGTGCAGCCGAACGCACGAGCGAGGGCGGCGAAATCCGGGTTGCGTGGCAACACGCCGATAGGCTCGATGTCGAGGCCGAGCATGTCATCGCGAATCTGCCCCAGCGCGTCGTTGTTCCACAGCAGCACCACCAGCGGGCTGTCCAGCTCTTCAACAGCCGTAGCCAGTTCCTGGGCTGTGTAGAGGAAACCACCGTCGCCCACCAGCACCAGACCCGGCCGCTGCGGCGCGCCGAACTTGGCGCCGATCCCGGCCGGCAGGCCATAACCCAAGGTGCCGTAGCCGGTCGGGTGCAACCAGCTGCGGATGGCCAGGCTGTCAAAGGCGTAGTTACCCGTATACGCAAGCTGGGTCATGTCGGTGCTGATGAACGCGTTGTCCGGCAGCTCGGCGGCGATACGGTCGAGAATCGATTGATGGATCGACTGCAACGGGCCATGGCTGGCCTTGACCGCTTCACGCAGGGCGGCGACCGAGGCAATCGCAGCACTGGCATCGCGCACATCAGACGGCAGACGCTCAAGCAAACCACTGAGGGTTTGTTGTGCGTCGCCATGCAACGCCACGGCGCATGGGTAGAAGTCGTTGAACTTGCGTGGGTCGATGTCCACCCGCAGCAGTTCGCCATTGAGCGGCAGGCGTTCGCGCCAGAAGTCGGTGTCGGCCATTTCGGTGCCGACCGCCAGCACCACGTCGGCCTCGGCGATCAGGTTCCAGCCCGGCTCCACACACAGGGATGAGCCAGCGTTGAGCGGCGCGTCCGGCGGCAGCAGGCCTTTACCAGCGACGCTGGTGAACAGTGGCGCGGCCAGTCGGGTGCTGATTTCCCGCAATTGCGCAACGGCATTCAGCGCACCGCCACCGGCGATGATCATCGGACGCTTGGCAGCCTTGAGTCTGGCCACGGCTTGATCGATGGCAGTGGCGGATGCCGGGCCACGACCCGGGCGACGCACCACCTCATTGCTCCAGTCACGGGCAATCGGCGCCGACAGCACGTCCAGCGGCACCGAAATGTGCACCGGGCGCGGACGCTCGCTGTCGAACACCGCGTAGGCACGGGCGATCAGTTCCGGCAGGTCTTCGGCGGTCAGCGCCACGGCGGAAAACGCCGTGATCGGTGCGGTCATCGCACGCTGATCCTGGCACTCGTGCAGGCTGCCCCAGCCCTTGCCCAGGCTGGCACTGTGGTTGACGCTGGAAATCACCAGCATTGGAATCGAGTCGGCGTAGGCCTGGCCAATGCCGGTGGCGGCGTTGGTCACGCCGGGGCCGGTGATGACGAAGCACACGCCGGGTTTGCCGCTGACCCGGGCATAACCGTCGGCCATGAAACTGGCGCCTTGTTCATGACGGGTCAAGACGTGGCGGATGCCACTGCCGGGCAAGCCGCGATACAGCTCCAGGGTGTGTACGCCGGGGATGCCGAACACGGTATCGACGCCGTAGTTGGCCAACAGACGCACCAAGGCCTGGCCACCGGTCAATGTTTTGCTTTGCATATTCATGTCCTCACTCGTGGCCGAGGCGAATCAACGCATCGACCGCAGTCGTGCCTTGGGCACCGACCAACAATGGGTTCACATCGAGTTCCAGCAGGTGTCCGGCGTTCTCGCAGGCGTAGTCGGCCACGGCGCGGATGGCGGTCACCAAGGCGTCCAGGTCCGCAGACTCGCGACCACGGAAACCTTGCAGCAACGGCGCACTACGCAGGCTGAGCAAGGCGTTGCGGATCGCGCCGTCGGTGGTCGGCAGCAACAGGCTGCGACTGTCCTTGAGCAACTCCACCAGAATGCCGCCGGCACCGATCACCAAGGCGAGGCCGAAATCGTTTTCGCGCTTGATCCCGACGATCAGCTCAGCCAGTGGCGTCTTGGCCATCGGCTCCAGCAATAACTGGTCGAACGGTACGCCCGGGGCGTAAGCGGCAATGCTGGCGCGCATCTTCTCCAGTGCGGCACTCAATGCCGCGCCGTCCTTGAGGTTCAGCGCCACGGCGCCAGCCTCGGTCTTGTGTGGCAGTTGAGCGCTGACCGCTTTGAGTACCAGCGGATAGCCCAACGCTTCGGCGTCCTTCAGGGCCTTGTCCGGAGTGCTCAATACGCCGTTTGGCGTCGGTAGGCCAAAGACTCTCAAGGCCTGTTTGGAGTCCCATTCATTGAGCAAACGCCCCTCACTTTCCAACGCGTGTGGGCACAGCGGTACCAGTGCCGATTCGCCCAAAGCCAACAAGGCCTGGCGGTTGCGCTGATAACCGGCAATGCGGCCCCACGCGGCCAGGCCATCTTCAACGCCTTGCAGTGCCGCAACACCTTGTGCGTGCAGACGCTCGCGGGCATGGGCCGGCAGCAATTCGGGGAAGGCCGAGGTGACAAAACCGGTCTTGCCGTGACGTTTCAGTGCCGCGCAGTACAACTCCAGCAGCAGGTCGCATTCCTTGCGCTCGCCAGTGAACTCCGACGGGTAGTCGAGCACCAGCATCGCCGCATCGGCTTCGGTGCGTAACGCACTGTCGAGCATGCGGTTCAAGGCTTCGCCGTCGCCCCAGATCGCCGTGGTGAAATCCAGCGGGTTGACCAGGTTGGCGTAGGTCGGCAGCACTTGCGCGAGTTCGCCGACCTGTCCTTGATCGAGTTTTGGCAGGCCCAGGTCGTTGCGTTCGGCGTAGTCGGCAATCAGCCCGGCATCACCACCGGAACAGGCCAGCGCGATCAGGCTGTTGCCCGCCGGCAGGTTGCCGCAGGCGGCGGCCTTGAGGGTTTCGACAAAACTCACCGGGCCGCTGACGCGAATCACCCCGAGACGGTCGAACAGCGCGTCATACAGCGCATCGGAGCCAGATAGCGAACTGGTGTGACTCAAGGCCAGTTCGGCGCCGATCTGCGACACGCCGGTTTTCAGGGCGATGATTGGAATGCCCTTCTGCAGCGCCTTGTGCGCGGCGCGGGCAAAACCCGGCACGTTCTTCAGGCCTTCCAGGTGCAGGCCGATGGCGGTGACGCGCGGCTCGTCGAGCAACACGTCCATCAGTTCGGCGACGCCCAGTTGCGCCTGATTGCCCACCGAGGCCATGTAGGCCACCGGCAGCGAGCGGTCGCTCATGGACAGGTTGTAGGCGAAGTTGCCGCTCTGGGTCAGCACCGCCACGCCCTTCTCCACCGCTTTGCCGCCATGGGCCACCGGCCACAGCGCGGAGCTGTGCAGGTAGTCGAGCAGGCCGTAGCAGTTGGGGCCGAGCAAGGCCATGTCACCAGCGGCCTTGAGCAGTTGCTGTTGCAGGGCCTGGCCTTCGGCGCCGGTCTCGGCGAAGCCGGAGGCGTAGCAGATGGCACCGCCCGCGCCGATGGCGGCCAGTTCGGCGACGCAGGTCAGCGTCAGTTCGCGGTTGGTGGCGATGAATACCGCGTCCGGGCCGCATGGCAGCTCGGCCACGCTGCGCACGCACGGCACACCTTCAAGGCTGTCGTGCTGCGGATTGACCAGCCACATTTGCCCTTGGTAGCCGCCCTCGGCACAGCGCTTGAGGGCGCGGGCCATGCTGCGGCCGCCGACGAACGCCACGTGTTGCGGCGCGAGCATGCGTTTGAGGTTGTCACGAATGGTGTGGGACATGGGATTCTCCGGGCCGATCAGCGCAGCAGCGGCCGCAGCAGCTCGCGGGAAATGATGTGGCGCTGGATTTCCGAAGTGCCTTCCCAGATCCGTTCGATCCGCGCGTTGCGCCAGATGCGCTCCACCGGACCTTCGTCCATCAGGCCCATGCCACCGAAGATCTGCACCGCTTCATCGGCGGTGCGTCCCAGCACTTCACTGGCGAACAGCTTGGCCATGCCGGCCTCGCCATCGGTCATGGTGCCCTGGTCCATTTTCCAGGCGGTGTGCAGGGTCAGCAGTTCGGCAGCGCGGATTTGCGTGGCCATGTCGGCCAATTTGAACGACACGCCCTGGTAGGTGCCGATGGGCTGGCCGAATTGCTTGCGGTCCGCCGCCCATTGCAAGGACACGTCCAGTGCGCGCTGGGCCTGACCGACGCAGTTGGCCGCGACCATCACGCGCCCGGCGGTCAGCCAGGCGTTGGCCACGTCCCAACCCTTGCCGACTTCGCCCAACACTTTGCTGGCCGGCACGCGGCAGTCGTCGAAAAACATTTCGAAGGTGTGATAACCACGGTTGCTCACGCACTTGGGCCCACGGCGGATGGTCATGCCCGGGGTGTTGCGGTCGACCAGGAACGAAGTCACGGCGTTACGCTTTTTGCCGTTGTGTTCGTAGGTGTCGGTCACGGCGAAGACAATGGCGAAATCGGCATGGCCAGCGTGGCTGATGAAATGCTTGCTGCCGTTGAGAACGAAGTCGTCGCCGTCACGCACGGCGCGGGTCTTGATCGCATTGGCGTCTGAGCCGGCGCCCGGTTCGGTCAGGGCAAAGCAGTCGATCTTTTCACCCTGGATGCACGGCAACAGGTAGTCGTTGATCTGGTCGCCGGTGCAGGCCATGAGGATTTTCGATGGCCGTGCGACAAACACGTGCAGCGCCCAGGACACCTTGGACAGCTCGCGTTCGATCAGTGCCTGGGACAGGTAGTCCAGGCCACCACCGCCCACTTCTTCGGGCATGTTGAAGGCGTAGAAGCCGGCGGCGATCGCCTTGCCGCGAATCTGCGCCGCCAGTTCCGGGGAGACCTCGTCGGCGCGGTCGACTTGCTCTTCATAGGGCAGCAGTTCCTTCTCGACGAAGCTGCGTACCGAGTCCACCAACATTTCTTGTTCTTGGGTCAGTTGGAAATTCATGCTGCTACCTGTTGTTCGTGTGCTGAAAGAAGTGTGGGGAATCAACGACCGATGAAGCGTGCCGGGCGTTTTTCCATGGCGGCGCGCAGGGCTTCGTTGCCGTCTTCACTGCGACCGCAGAGCAGGCCGGCGGCGAGTTCGGCTTGCAGTTGCTCGGCCAGGCTGCGTTCGGCGCCTTCACGCATGAGTTTTTTGGTCTGGGCGAAGGCGAAGGTCGGGCCGGCGGCCAGGCGTGCGGCCAATTCGCTGGTGACCGTCAGCAGTTGATCGTCGGCACAGACATCGCCGACCAGACCAGCGTCGAGGGCACGGTCGGCGCCCCACAACTCGTCGAGGAACAGCAGGCGCTTGGCCTGTTCACTGCCGATCAAACGCGGCAGATGCCAACTGGCGCCGGCATCCGGCGAATACGCCATGCTGGTGTAGCCGGCCTTGAAGCGTGCCGATTGCCCGGCGATGCGCAGGTCGCAGCACAGGGTCAGGTCCATCCCGGCGCCGACGGCGGTGCCGTTGATGGCGGCGATGGTGGGTTTTTCCAGGCTGTGCAGGCGGGTCATCAAGGCGTGGGCGGTTTCGGTCCAGCCGTAGGTTTCCAGGGCGCCCCGGGCTTCGGCATCGGCCCATTCATCGAGGTCGGCGCCGGCGCAGAAACTGCGGCCGCTGCCGGTGAGCACCACCACACGCACCGCTGGATCGGCGTTGAAACCGTCGAGCAAGGCATGCAGGTTTTTCAGCGTCGGAATGTCCAGCGCATTGCGCTGGGCAGTGCGATTGAGGGTGATCCAGGCAACGCCTGCTTCGACCTGGCTGAGCAGCGACGATTGAGTGGTCATGGGAATCCTCGAATTATTGTGATTGGTCTGAGGTGATGCGACTTGAGGCCATACTAAACGAGTGTTCAGTAAGGCGGCAATCGGCGGAGAAATGGGCTGTAACAAGCTCAAAAAATCGATAACACATTGGTTTTATTTAATTATTTCTAAAGGCAGGAGCGTAAGTCGTGCGCGCTGTTACAACTTCGAACAACTGACGACAGGAGGCCGTCGCAGATCTTTCTGGCCCTCCACTAAGCCAATGTAGGAGCGAGCCTGCTCGCGATGGTCGTTAACGGTGACGCGTTCTGGCTGGATGAACGCGGCGCTGTTGAGTCCATCGCGAGCAAGCTCGCTCCTACAGGGGTAAGTGTTCAGTTCAAGGGATCAGGCAGTCGGCAAGCTCGGCGCCAACACGCCCTGACGCTTGCGATGGATCAGGAAGTACGCGCCATAGCACAGCGCAATGAAGCCAAAGCCCCAATACAGCGACGGACGCTGGGTTTCATCCAGGGCCAGGAACACGAACAGCGAGCAGCACAGCGTGATGCACATCAGCGGCAATACCGGGAACCACGGCGCGCGGTATTTCAGATCGCTGAGTTTGCCGCCGTCACGCAAGTACGCCTTGCGGAACTTGTACTGCGCCAGCGCGATGACAATCCAGGTCACGGTGCCGGACATGCCGCTCACCGCCATCAGCACCATGAACAAGGTGTCGGCGGCGACGAAGCTGGTCATCAGCGACACCAGCGCGAAGCACAGGGTGATGCTCAAGGCGCGCAGCGGCACGCCGCGCTTGCTCAAAGGAGACAGGCTTTTCGGCGCCATGCCGGTTTTCGACATCGCCCACAGGATGCGCGTCGAGGCGTACAGGCCGGAGTTGCCCACCGACAGGATCGCGGTGAGGATCACGAAATTCATCAGGTCGGCAGCGTAGGGAATGCCGACCATGTCGAACACCTGCACGAACGGGCTTTCCATCAGGCCCGCCTGCTGCCACGGCACGATGGCCGACAGCACGATAATCGCCAGCACATAGAAAATCAGCACGCGGAACACCACGTTGCGTACGGCGCGGGGAATGCTCTTTTCCGGCTGGTCGGTTTCACCGGCGGCCACGCCCATGATCTCGCAACCCTGGAACGCGTAGACCACGGTCATCATCACCGCGAACACCGCCGACAGACCGTTGGGGAACAACGAATCGCCGATCAGGTTGGTCGCCATCGGTGCCGGTGCGCCACTGCTCAGGGGCATCACGCCGAAGATCACCAGCACGCCGACCACGATGAAACCGAGAATCGCCGCGACCTTGATCCCCGAGAACCAGTATTCGGCTTCACCAAAGGCACGGGTCGCCATGGCATTGATAGCGAACAGCACCACCACGAACAGCGTCGACCAGTACCAGATCGGCACGGTCGGGAACCAGCGGGTCATCAGCATACCGGCGGCGGTGAACTCCAGGCCCACGGTGGTGGCCCAGCTCATCCAGTACACCCAGCCGATCATGAACCCGGTGGCCGGACCGATGAATTTGGTGGCATGGGTCTGGAATGAACCGGACACCGGCATCTGCACCGACAGTTCGCCCAGGCAGACCATCACCAGGTACATCAGGAAACCAGCGACCAGGTAAGCCAGGATCGCCCCCACCGGGCCGCCCTGATTGATGGTCACGCCGGAGCCCATGAACAACCCGGTGCCGATGACGCCGCCCAACGACAGCATGAAAATGTGCCGGCTCTTCAGGGCGCGGGTCAGCTGTATGCCTTTACGATCAGTATTTTCGTTCATGTCGGCACCTCAGCAGTCAGTGAGGTGTACAGCGCGCGACAGGACGTCACGGCGCAGGGAGGGATCAGCTTTACGGCAATTCATTATTATTATCTCCAATAAGCTTCGAAGACCGCGCTGCGGCGGTTGCGTCGATTATTGGAAAGCCATGTAAGTTCGCGTTGACCGTAAAGATCGAAGTTGTACAAAGTCGTAACAAACTTGTACGTCAGCTCTGCAACAGGCCTTCGAGGGTGTCGAGTGAGTGCTGCAATTGCTCATCGAGCGCGGGGCTCATGCGCTGGATCGCCGATTCATCGCTTGCCAGCGCCAAGGTCTCCAGCGTCCTTAACGTTGTGGCCAAGGCCCGAAAACCCAGGGAATCGCAGCTACCGGCCAGGCGGTGAGCCAGTTGCGCGACCTCAGTGCAGTCGTCGGCGGCCATGGCTTCATGCAGCGCGTCACGGTGCTGCAGGATCGAGTCACGCAATACCGCCAGCAGGCCCTGGACCTTTTGCGCACCGAGCAGGCTGCGATGGGTCTGCAACAGCGGCCAGTCCATTGCCTCATCGCTCGGCAGCGACTCGGCCACAGGCGCATGCCCTTCCAGTACCTGGCGCAGGTTTTCCAGCTTCAGCGGCTTGGCCAGGACACCGTCCATGCCGGCCTCCAGATAACCGCGCACCAGTGCCGGTTGCACGCTGGCGGTCAGGGCGAAAATGCGCGTATGGCGGTTCGGCCCGTCGCTGTGGCGGATCTGCCGGCACAGCTCGACACCGCTGATGCCCGGCAGATGCACGTCCAGCAGCATCAAGTCGAACACCTGCGCCGCGCAGTGTTGCAGCGCCTGATCCGCTTCTTCGGCGAGCCACACCCGGTGGCCGTCCCGTTGCAGCAAGCCCTTGGCCACTTCGCGATTGAGCGCCACGTCTTCGACCACCAGGATGTTCAGTGCCGGCCCCGCCGCGCGAACCGGCGGGGCCTCGGCCACGCCGCTGGCCGGCTGCAAGGACAGCTCGAACCAGAAGCAACTGCCGCGACCCTCTTCACTGTCCACGCCAATGCAGCCGCCCATCTGCTCCACCAGATGTTTGCAGATCGCCAACCCCAACCCGGTGCCACCAAAACGTTGCGCGACTTCTTCGCTGGCCTGGGTGAAACGCTCGAAAATCTTCGCTTGCATCGCCGGGGCAATGCCGATGCCGTCGTCCGTGACACTGACCCGCAGGCGCTGCCCGGTTTGTTCACCGGTTTCGCTGAGCAGCGCCACCTCGACGCTGACTTCGCCACCTTCGGTGAACTTGATCGCGTTGGCCAGCAGGTTGCTCAGCACCTGACGCAGGAACTGCTCGGCGCCGTGGTGATGCTCGGCAACCCGCTGATCGATGCGGCAACTGAGGATCGTGTCGTTGTTCAGCGCTCGCGGCTCCAACAGTGTCAGCACCTCGTCGAGCAACTGGCGCAATGAGAAATCCACCGGTTCGGGATGGCTGACGCCCTCCTCCAGCTTGGCGAAATACAGCACTTCGTTGAGGATCGTCAGCAAGCCTTCGCCGGCCTTGTGCAAGGCATCCAGGCGTTTGCCGTCCTGGGCATCCAGGCGCGCGCCGCGCAGCAATTCGGCCATGCCGAGAATGCCATTGAGGGGCGTGCGCAGTTCGTGGCTCATGGTCGCCAGGAACCGCGACTTGGCGAGGTTGGCCGCTTCCGCCTCATCTTTGGCGCGCATCAGGCTGGCGGTGCGGCGCTCGACCATTTTCAGCAGTTCGTCACGGTTGTCCTGCAGGGCCAGGCGATCGGTTTCCCGGCGTTCGATGTCCCGCAGGATCGCCCGGCGCATGTCGTCCAGCGCATGGGCCACGGTGTCGATTTCGTCGCTGCCGCGACGCTTGTCCAGGTGCAGGGGCTCATGCCATTCACCGGCCGCGATGCGCCGGGCAAACTCGGCCATGACTTTCAGGTGC
The DNA here is from genome assembly GCF_057837725.1 of Pseudomonas sp. GL_091. NCBI lineage: Bacteria > Pseudomonadati > Pseudomonadota > Gammaproteobacteria > Pseudomonadales > Pseudomonadaceae > Pseudomonas > Pseudomonas sp. GL_091. Next base: position 3,921,726 of record NZ_CM174451.1, read on the forward strand.
CGGGTCACCAGTCGATAAAACAGCCCCGACAAGGCAACGGCCAGACCGCAGAGGAACACCGCCATCCACAGCAGGCTGGTCAAACCGGTGGCATAGAGACGCTGGTACACCGCCCCCAGATCCGTACTCACTTCCAGCTCGCCAAGGTGGCGCAACGGGCCGGACGGCGGCTGATAGTCCAGGGCAAAGCGCTCGATGCGCAGCGGTCCCGTGGGGTGCGGATTACCCTGTACCAGGTCGAAATCGGCGCTGGTCAAGTGCACCCGCGCGACGTCGGAGAAGTCCACCAGCCCGCGCAACTGCACGTTCAACTGTTCCTGGTTCAAGTCCCAGAGGCTGCGTTCCAGGCTGGCCAGGTAGCCAGCGCGGATCAGCTCCATGCGCGAATCTATGTCGCGCATTTCCCGTCGATACTCGATGTACAGTTGCACGCTGCTGGCCAGCACGGTGAAGCACAGGCTGAACAACAGGATGAACAGCAACAGGCGCCGCAACAGTCCACCGGGACGGGCGCGAATCATTGCGCATCCGCCGGCAGGTTGATCATGTCGCGGTAGGTCACTTCGCTTTCGTTGAGCCAGCGCTCGATGTCTCCGGCATCGACCATGCGCTGCAACTGCGCATTGATCTCGGGCATGCGAGCGGCCAAGGGCGAGCGCCGCGACACCGCAACCCGCAGATAATCCACGCTCAAGGCTTTGGGCAAGGCAACGATGTCCTGGCCGCCGGGCAGGTTTTCCACATACAGCTGGCCGGTGCGCCGCTCCTGGGTGATGAAATCGATGCGCCCGCGAATCAGCTTGCCGAAGTTCTGGTGGCTGTCGGAAACCCATTCGATATTGTTGTTGCGCGCGACCATGCGATCGAACTCCACACCGTAACTCTCGCCAAACAACAGGCCGCCACGGTAATGGGCCAGGTCGTCCAGTTGATCGAATTTCACCGGATGCTGGCGGTTGATGAACAATGCCACTTCTTCACGCAAGACCGGCACCGTCGAGAACAGCATGCTTTGCTCCCGTTGCGCGGTGCTGTAGGCCAGCACCACATCGACCCGGCCTTCGGCAGCGTCCAGCAGGCAGCGTTTCCAGTTGCCCAGCACGACCATCTCGACCTCGTAACCCAACTGGCCGAACAGGTTTTTCACCACGTTCGGTGCCAGCCCGCGCACTTGTTTGCCATCGCTCCAGGAGATCGGCGGGTACACCGGGTAATCGCAATAGCGAACCTTGTCCGCCGCGACGGCATGGCCGGCCACCAGCACCGCCAGCAGGCAAAGCCATCGCGCCATCAGCTTCAGGCCGCCACGCTGGCGGTGAACAGGTAACCGGCGCCGTGAATGGTGATGATCAATTGGGGTTCGGCCGGATCGTCATGCAACTTGCGGCGCAGGCGCCCGACCAGCACGTCGATGGAGCGGTCGTTGGGCACCCATTCGCGGTTGCGGATCTGGTCCATCAACTGATCGCGGCTGAGGGTGTGGCCGCTGTTGCGCAGGAACACACTGAGCAATTGGTATTCGCCGTGGGTCAGCAGGGTTTCGCTGCCGGACGGGTCGATCAGACGACGGCGGTCGGTGTCCAGCGCCCAGTCGGCGAACTGCTTGACCGGCTTGGCCGCCGCGACGGCCGGCGCTGGCGTTTGCGCATGTCGTACCCGGCGAATCAGGTTTTTCGCCCGGGACACCAGTTCCCTTGGATTGAGGGGTTTGATCACGTAGTCATCGGCGCCGCATTCGAGGCCGACAATACGGTCGATCTCATCGTTGCGCCCGGTGATCAGGATGATCCCGACTTCCGAACGCACCCGCAGTTCGCGGGTCAGGGTCAGGCCGTCCTTGCCCGGCAGGCGGATGTCGAGCATCACCAGGTCGACGCTCTGGCTGGCGAGGAAGGTTTCCGCCAGTTCCGCCGTGGCGGCGCAATGGACGTCGTAGCCTTCCTGGGACAGGTAGGCGTGCAGCAGATCGCGAATCAGCGGATCGTCATCGACGATCAATACCCGAGGAGTCATCGCTTGGTGTCCGGCATAGGCCCTGAGGCCAGTTTCTTATTAGAGTGTTTTCCTGCATCGGCGCCAGAGAGTATCGATTGCTGAACGACTGATCAACAGTCGCTCGTCTGCACGCAGAAGCGCTGGCGTCCGCCGGCCTGCAAACCATCGACCCAGGCCTCGCAAATCTGGATGCCCTGCTCCGGGGTGAAGGTGCCGGGGTTCAGCCCGGACTCCAGCCACAAGCCGTCGAGCAAGGCGCTGAGGCTGATGGCGGCAAGGTCGGCATCGAAATTTTCCCAGCCTTCCTCCCGGGCCAGTTCCGCCAGCACCTTGCGCAGGATGCCGCGATACTCGCCATAGGAATGATCGTGGGCCTGGTTGATGGCCTCGGCGGTTTTCACCGCGCCCCAGAACGCCAGCCACGCATCGATCAGTTGCGGATCGAGCAGCTCGGCGGAAAACGAGCCGCGGAAAAACGCCGACAAGCGCTCCCGGGCATTCGGCGCGGCTTGCTCCATGGCGTCGCGCAGCAAGGTCATGACCCGCCCGGTGATCGCCATGTAGGCCTCGGCCACCAGTTCGTCCTTGCCGGAATAGTGATGGCTGATCAGCCCCACCGAGACCCCGGCCTCGGCGGATATCTTGCGGATCGACGCGCCCTGGAAGCCGTGACGCTTGAGGCACACCAGCGTCGCCTCGATCAGGTTGGCTTTGCGCAACTCCGGTTCCATGCGGGAAAAACGGGCTTCCTGATTCATGGGCGACACGCTCCTTGGTTCAATCGTTTAGGCCTGCGCGGGTAAGCGTTGGGCTGAACGACTGTACAGCAAGAGCGGGCTATTTCTCCAGTCAGTTGCCAGTCTGATAGACCGTGGCGCGCCCATCGCGAGCAGGCAGGCACAAACAACCCAGGATTCCGATCAGTTCCGGTACCCCGGCGCCACTCGATCCAACAATCGCAACAACGCCGCCCAGGCCAGTTGCATGGCATCCGGGTCAACAAGCTCCCCCTCCTCCAACGGCCGCCCCGGATCATTGAACTGCCGTTCGGTATGCGCGCAGACCTCGTGCGACGGCAGAACAACTTCACCAGCGGCTTGGGCGGCCAACTGGATTTCACAGGCTTTTTCCAGGTAGTACATGCGCAGGAACGCCTGGCTCACCGTCTCGCCAACGGTCAGCAATCCGTGGTTGCGCAGCATCAATATCGGCTTGTCGCCCAGGTCCGCCACCAAGCGTTGCTGCTCGCTCAGGTCCAGCGCCACGCCTTCGTAGTCGTGGTACGCGACCCGGCCATAAAACTCCATGGAAATCTGGTTCACCGGCAATAGCCCGCACTTCAACGCTGCCACCGCGCACCCGGATTTGGTATGGGTGTGCAACACGCATTGCGCATCTTCGCGGGCGCCGTGGATGGCGCTGTGGATCACGAAACCGGCCGGATTCACCGGGTACGGCGACGGCTCCACGGCGTGGCCATCGAGGTCGATCTTGACCAGGTTGGACGCAGTGATTTCATCGAACATCAACCCGTAAGGGTTGATCAGAAAGTGATGCTCCGGCCCCGGAATGCGCACCGAGATGTGGGTGAAGATCAAATCGGTCATGCGAAAGTGCGCAATCAAGCGGTAACAGGCCGCCAGTTCCTCACGCAGGCGCTGCTCGGTGGCGCTGCGTTCGGGTGCCAGGTGGGTGGCGATGTTGTTCATTCTTGTGGTTCTCCAGGCTGATCGGCTGGGGCAGACAGTAAGGCTGGACGCTTGGACACGTCCAGCCGTCCGCGTTTATTTGCTGGCCCAGGCGTTGAAGCGCTCTTCGAGCTCTTCGCCATGATCGACCCAGAAACCGACGTTCATCGACAGTGCACCCTTGAGGTTCTGCAGCGCCGTGGGCACCCATTGCGCCAGTTTGTCGTCCAGCCGTGCGGCGGCCTGGGTGTTGGTCGGGCCGTAGGGAATCTGCTGCACGTAGTTGACCTGGGCGTCCGGCTGGTTGGCGAAGGCGATAAAGCGCGTGGCCTGATCCACGTGCCGGGAGCCTTTGATGATCGCCCAGTAATCCATGCCGTACAGGCTGCCGGGCCAGACCAGGCCGAGGTGGCTGCCTTTCTGCGCGGCGTCGGCGATGCGTCCGCTGTAGGTCGAGGTCATCACCACATCGCCGGCGGTCAGCCATTGCGGCGGTTGTGCGCCCGCCTCCCACCACTGGATGTAAGGCTTGAGTTCAGTGAGTTTGGCGAATGCCCGGTCCACGCCCTGCGGAGTGCCGAGCACCTTGTAGACGTCTTCGGTCTTGACCCCGTCCGCCAGCAAGGCGAACTCCAGGTTGTACACCGCGCGTTTACGCAGCCCACGCTTGCCGGGGGTTTTCTTCACGTCCCAAAAGTCTGCCCACGAGGTCGGGGCCTGGGCCAGTTTGTCGGTGTCGTAGGCAATCGCCACGCTCCACACCAGCGCCGCAGACCCGCATTCCTGCACCGCTTCGGGGATCAACTGGTCGGCGTGGCCCAGGCGGGCCCAGTCCAGGCGCTCGTACATGCCTTCCTCGCAGCCGCGCATCAGGTCCGGTCCTTCGATCTGCACCACGTCCCAGTCGACGTTGCCGGTGTCGACCATCACTTTGATCCTGGCCATTTCGCCGTTGTATTCGCTCTGGATCACCTTGCTTTGATCCACGGCGGCGAAGGGTTGAAAGAACGCCACGTCCTGGGCTTTTTGTCCGGCTCCGCCGTATCCGACCACCACCATGTCCGATGCTGCCTGGGCGCTGCCCAGGCCCATGGCCACGGACAACACCAAGGGATAAAAACCGTGCTTGAGCATGTGCGATTTCATCAGTGGTTCCTCTTGCAGGTGCCACCGGACCCAAGGCCCGCGCAGCCCTTTTTTATTGTTGTGAGGTTTGGCCCTGGAGCGGGCTCGAGACGAAACTACTGCAAGGCGCAGTAAAAAAACAAGTTGATTTTTTACTGAAGGTAAATTTCTATAGGGAAATAATAACAACCGAAAACCTAATGCCTCTGTAGGAGCGAGCTTGCTCGCGATGGACCTGAGAACGCCGCGGGGTGTCAGGTACCCAGCGTTATCGTTGACGTCCATCGCGAGCAAGCTCGCTCCTACACAGGTCAGCCTGTCAGGAGTACCCGCCCCATGCCGACCTCGACACCCGCCTTCGCGCACCTGTTCGAACCCCTGGAGATCCGTGGCAAGCGCCTGAAGAACCGCATCATGTCCAGCGGGCACGACACCTCGATGCCCACCGACAACCTGGTCAATGAACAATTGATCGCCTATCACCGGGCGCGTGCCGAAGGCGGTGCCGGGCTGATCGTGCTGCAAGTGGCCGGCGTGCATGACAGTGCGCGCTACACCTCCCACGTGCTGATGGCCACCGACGATGCGTGCATCGAGGGCTACCGCAAACTGGCGCAAACCTGCCACGCCCACGGCACCGTGGTGTTGTCCCAGGTGTTCCATCCGGGGCGGGAGATCATGGAGTCCAGCGATGGCCTGCTGGCGGTGGCCTACTCCGCATCGTCGGTGCCCAACGAACGCTTCCGGGTGATGCCCCGTGCGCTGGACCAGGCCATGATCGACGAGATCGTCGCCGGTTATGCCGCTGCCGCCCGACGCCTGCATCAGGCAGGCATCGATGGCGTCGAGGTCGTGGCCAGCCACGGTTACCTGCCAGCGCAGTTCATCAATCCGCGGGTCAACCGGCGTACCGATGGCTACAACGGCGGGCTGGAACAGCGTTTGCGTTTTCTGCGCGAGGTCATCGAAGCCGTGCGTGCGGCGACCGACGAGCAGTTCATCATCGGCCTGCGCATCTCTGCCGACGAGCGCGACCCTGAAGGCCTGACCGAGGACGAATCCCTGGCCGCCGTGCAGTCACTGCAAGCGCAGCTTGATTACGTGCACATCGTCGCCGGCACTTCGGCATCCCTGGGTGGCGCGGTGCATATCGTGCCGCCCATGGCGATCGAAGCGGCGTACCTGGCCAGGGAAGCCGGGACGTTCAAGGCCAGTCTGAACATTCCGTTGTTCGTCACCGGGCGCATCAACCAGCCCCAGGAAGCCGAGCTGATCCTGGCTCGCGGCCAGGCCGATGTGTGCGGCATGACCCGCGCGCTGATCTGCGATCCGCAAATGCCCAACAAGACCGACACCGGCCGCGTCGAAGACGTGCGGGCGTGCATTGCCTGCAACCAGGCGTGCATCGGCCACTTCCACAAGGGCTTGCCGATTTCTTGCATCCAGCACCCGGAAACCGGGCGCGAACTGATCTTCGGCGAACGCCGACAAGCGCCACAGCGCAAACGCATCATGATCGCCGGCGGTGGTCCGGCCGGGATGAAAGCCGCCACCGTCGCGGCCCAACGTGGCCATGAGGTGACGCTGTACGAAGCCAGTTCGCAACTGGGCGGTCAGGTGTTGCTCGCGCAACTGCTGCCTCGGCGCAGCGAGTTCGGCGGTGCCAGCACCAACCTGCAGCGAGAAATGGAACTCGCCGGTGTGCGCGTGGTGCGCAATACCCGGGTCGACCGGGCACTGGTGGAGCAGGAAAAACCGGACATGGTGATCGTCGCTACCGGTGCCGAGCCCTACTGGCCACCCTTCGAGCGCGGCGGTGAATTGCAGGTGGTGGACGCCTGGCAAGTGCTGCGCGATGAAGTACGGATCGGCCGTTCGGTGGTGGTGGTCGACTGGCGCTGCGACTGGATCGGCCCCGGCATCGCCGAACGTCTGGTCCGTGCCGGGCATCAGGTGCAACTGGCGGTCAACGGCACCCATTGCGGAGAAAACCTGCCACTGTACGTGCGCGATCAACTGGCCGGCGAGCTGCACAAGCTGGGCGTGCCGATCACACCGTACGCGCGGCTGTATGGCTGCGATGACAACACGGTGTACTTGCAGCACACCGCCAGTGGCGAACCGATGCTGATGGAGAACATCGATACGCTGGTGCTGTGCCAGGGCCATCAACCGGTGGATACCCTGGGCGCTGAACTGCAAGGGCTGGTGGAGTTTCGCCGCATCGGCGACTGCCTGGCGCCGCGTACCGTCGAAGAAGCGATTTATGAAGGCCTGAAAGTCGCGTGGGAGCTTTAAGGCTGTTTATACTCCGGGGCTTTACATTCAAATGATCGCTCTCTGTAGGAGCGAGCTTGCTCGCGATGGTCGCTAACGATGACGCGTGTTTTCTGGATAAGACGCGGTGTTCTGAAGTCCATCGCGAGCAATCTCGCGCCTACAAGGGGCGAAGTGCAGCCCTCGGTTCGGAACTTTCCATGAGCAACAACAGCAAGACCCAGCCCGCCTCAGGCAGTGCCGAACCGCATTTTCTCGGCACGCGCATTCGCGGCCTGCGCAAGCGCCGGGGCATGACCCTGGCGGAACTGGCGCAACAGAGCGAACTCACCGCCGGCTACATCAGCCAGCTGGAACGCAACCTCGCCTACCCGTCGATTCCGGCGCTGTTCAACATTGCCCGTAGTCTCGGCGTCACCATCCAGTGGTTCTTCGCCAGTGAAGCGGTCACCGCGCCCGAAGACGATGGCGTCGTGGTGCGCAAGAACAGCCGCCTGAACGTGCATTACGAAGACGGCATCGTCGACCAGTTGCTGACGCCGCAAGCCAACCGCCAACTGGAAATGCTCCACTCGCGTTTCCCGCCCGGCACCTACAGCCAGCAAAGCTACAGCCACGACGGTGAAGAAGCCGGCTACTTGCTCTCGGGGAGTTTCGAGTTGTGGGTCGGCGAGCGCCATTTCCAGCTCAATGAAGGCGACAGCTTCAGCTTTTCCAGCCAGGAACCGCACCGCTACGGCAACCCCGGCGATGTCGATGCGGTGGTGATCTGGGTGATTACGCCGCCGACGTTCTAACGCCGGCCGCGACCTGGGGACGGCGTGACACTCGCACGCTTGAGGGTGTCACTCGGCAACTCGTTGAACAACGCGCGGTAGCTGCTGGAAAACCGCCCCAGATGCCAGAACGACCAATGCATGGCGACTTCAGCCACGGTGGTTTGCGTGGGCGTGCGGCTCAGCAGTTCGCGGCGGGCGCTATTGAGTCGGCGCAGGCGCAGCCATTGGGTCGGCGACATGCCCGTGTAGGTCTTGAACGCATGCTGCAACTGGCGCAGTGAAACCCCGGCAACCTGGGACAACTCCAGCAGGTTGAGGTGTTCTTCCGGCGTGTCCGCCGCCCACTCCCCTACCCGCTTCATGATCGCCCGCTCCCCGGCCCGGCGCTGCAACGCACTCTGGTCGAGGCCGACACACGCGTTGTCGAGGATGAACAGGCAATCTTCCAGCAACTGTTGGGTCAGCGCTTCGCGGCTCGGTGGATCGAAGGTCTGCGACAGCCGCGTCAAGGTCCCGCTGAGCCAACGGCAGAACAGCGCGTTCTGCCGGGAGTTCAGCGGCGCCATGAACAACCCTTCGAGCCTGGCGATGTCGAGGCTGTGGCGCTTTACAAACTCCGGCCCGAACACCACGGCGATTTCCTGGTAGTTCTCCGGGGTGATCCAGATGTTGCGACTCTCGCCATTCAACACGTACAGCGCGTTGTCGCCACGATCGAAACAGAACGACAACGAGCCCTGGGGCGCGCTGAAATTCTGCTCGACCCGGGTGTTCATCGACTCTTCGTAAATCTCCACGCCCTGCAGATCCAGATAACGCACCAGCCCTGCGAAATGCCCCGGCGACATCTGCTGGTATTGCTGGACCCAGCCCGGCGTGGCGCGGATTTGCTCGGCGACATCGGCGGTGTTGAACGCTTGGACCTGGAGGGAATTGGAACCTGTCATGGGGCGACCTTACGCACTCTTTTGGTGCGCTTCGTGCTGCTTAAAGTGGATAGATGGAACCGCAAGGCTCGCACAAGATAGTCGTCAACGCGCTACAGGGGAAGTGTCCGGCGGATGAAACCGGTCTCTCCTGGCGTTAATAAAACCAATAACGAGGTCTTTATGAATGTCCCTTTCGATCAGCTGTTCACTTGGCTGAAAGATCACAAGATTACCGAAGTCGAGTGCGTCGTCAGCGACCTGACCGGCATTGCACGCGGCAAAATTGCACCGACCAACAAGTTCCTGCATGAGCGAGGCATGCGCCTGCCGGAAAGTGTCCTTCTGCAAACGGTAACCGGGGACTTTGTCGACGACGACATCTACTACGACCTGCTCGACCCGGCCGACATCGACATGGTCTGCAAGCCGGACGCCGACGCCGTCTACGTAGTGCCATGGGCCATCGAGCCGACCGCCATCGTGATCCACGACACCTTCGACAAATTCGGCAACCCGATCGAACTGTCGCCGCGCAACGTGCTGAAGAAAGTCCTGCAGTTGTACACCGACAAAGGCTGGCGGCCGATTGTCGCGCCGGAAATGGAGTTCTACCTGACCCAGCGCTGCGAAGACCCGGACTTGCCGCTCAAGGCGCCGATGGGCCGTTCGGGCCGTGCCGAAAGCGGTCGTCAGTCGTTCTCCATCGACGCGGCCAACGAATTCGATCCGCTGTTCGAAGACGTCTACGACTGGTGCGAACTGCAAGGTCTGGACCTCGACACGCTGATCCATGAAGACGGCCCGGCGCAGATGGAAATCAACTTCCGTCACGGCAACGCCCTGGACCTGGCCGACCAGATCACCGTGTTCAAGCGCACCATGCGTGAAGCGGCGCTCAAGCACAACGTGGCGGCCACCTTCATGGCCAAGCCGGTCGGCGACGAGCCGGGCAGCGCCATGCACCTTCACCAGAGCGTGGTGGACATTGCCACCGGCCAGCCGATCTTTGCCGATGCCGACGGCAACATGAGCGAACTGTTCCTGCATCACATTGGCGGCCTGCAGAAGTACATCCCGAAAGTGCTGCCGATGTTCGCGCCCAACGTCAACTCGTTCCGCCGCTTCCTGCCGGATACCTCGGCACCGGTGAACGTCGAATGGGGCGAAGAAAACCGCACCGTCGGCCTGCGCGTGCCGACCTCAAGCCCGGACGCCATGCGCGTGGAAAACCGCTTGCCGGGTGCCGATGCGAACCCGTACCTAGCCATTGCCGCCAGTCTGTTGTGCGGTTACCTGGGCATGGTCGAGCGCATCGAGCCGAGCGCTGCGGTACAGGGCCGCGCCTATGAGCGTCGCAACCTGCGCCTGCCGATCACCATCGAGGACGCACTGACGCAAATGGAAGAGTGCGAAAACATTGGCCGTTATCTGGGCGACAAGTTCGTGCGCGGCTATGTCGCGGTCAAACGCGCCGAGCACGAGAACTTCAAACGGGTGATCAGTTCCTGGGAGCGTGAGTTCCTGATGCTCAGCGTTTAATCCAATGCACCGCTTTCGCGAGCAGGTCGGGTCGCCGCACCGTCGCTCCCACAGGGGATTGTATTTCAAATGTGGGAGCGAGCCTGCTCGCGAAGACGGCCGCCAGAACACCAAAGAAACATCGGAATAACCCAATAATTCCAAGAAGGTATCGATATGCGTCTTTTGAAATCCGTGGTCCCGGCCGCGCTGGCGGTTCTGTTCAGTGCCGTTGCCCAGGCCCAACCCCAGGTCAGCGTCTACAACTGGACCGACTACATCGGCGATACCACCCTCGTCGACTTCCAGGCCAAAACCGGGATCAAGGTGATCTACGACGTATTCGATTCCAACGAAACCCTGGAAGGCAAACTGCTTGCCGGTCGCACCGGGTATGACGTGGTGGTGCCGTCCAACCACTTCCTCGCCCGTCAGGTGAAGGCGGGTGCGTTCCTCAAGCTCGATCGCGAGCAACTGCCGAGTTTCAAGAACCTCGACCCGAAACTGCTGACGCTGCTGGAGAAAAACGATCCGGGCAACTCGCACTCGGTACCGTACCTGTGGGGCACCAACGGCATCGGCTATAACGTCGACAAGGTCAAGCAAGTGCTGGGCATCGATCACATCGATTCCTGGGCCGTGCTGTTCGAACCGGAAAACATCAAGAAGCTCAGCGCCTGCGGCGTGTCGATGATGGACTCGGCGGACGAAGTGTTCCCGGCGATGCTCAACTACATGGGCATGGACCCGCGCAGCGAAAGTGTCGAGGACTACAAAAAGGCCGAAGCCAAGCTGCTGCAGATCCGCCCCTACATCACCTACTTCCACTCTTCCAAGTACGTCTCAGACCTGGCCAACGGCGACATCTGCGTGGCGTTCGGTTACTCGGGCGACGTGTTCCAGGCCGCCAACCGCGCCAAGGAAGCCAAGAACGGCGTGAACATCGCCTACGCCATTCCCAAGGAAGGCGCCAACCTGTGGTTCGACCTGCTGGCCATCCCCGCCGACGCCAGCAACCCGAAGGAAGCCCACGCCTTCATCAACTACCTGCTGGACCCGCAAGTGATTGCCAAGGTCAGCGCTTCGGTCGGCTATGCCAACCCGAACCCGGCCGCCAAGCAGTACATGGACCCTGAGCTGGTCAGCAACCCCGAGGTTTATCCGTCCCAGGAAGTCCTCGACAAACTCTACATCTCCACCACACCGCCGCAGTCGATCATGCGCCTGATGACCCGTTCGTGGAGCAAAGTGAAGTCCAACAAATGAATCAGTACACCAAGGAACACACCCACTCCTATTACGCAGCGTCCGCCAAGGGCATTAGGCAGCGTCCCGCGCTGGCCTCGGACCTTACGGCCGATGTCTGCGTGGTCGGCGCGGGTTTCACCGGCATCAACACCGCCATCGAGCTGGCCCAGCGTGGGCTCTCGGTGGTCCTGCTGGAGGCCCGGCGAGTTGGCTGGGGCGCCAGCGGGCGCAACGGTGGCCAGTTGATTCGTGGCATCGGCCACGACGTCAGTGGGTTCGCCAGGCACATCGGCGCCGATGGCGTGCAATACCTGGAACACGCCGGGGTCGAATCGGTGCAAGTCGTGGCCAAGCGCGTGCGCGAGCACGACATCGATTGCGACCTGAGCTGGGGCTTTTGTGAGCTGGCCAATACCCCGGCCCAGTTCAAAGCGTTCAAGGCCGAGCAGGCGGAACTGATCGAGTCCGGTTATGCCTTTGAAACCCGACTGGTCGCGCAGGAGCAAATCCGCGAACAGGTGGTGAACTCCGGTGTGTATGCCGGTGGCCTGGTGGACATGGGCTCGGGGCATTTGCATCCGCTGAACCTGGTCCTTGGCGAGGCGCAACTTGCCGAGTCCCTTGGGGTCCGGATTTTCGAGCAGAGCCCGGTGCTGGAGTTGATCCATGGCAGCACGGTGCAGGTCCGTTGCGCCGGTGGCACGGTGCGCGCCGGCACGCTGGTGCTGGCCTGCAATGCGCACCTGGAAGAGCTGGAGCCGAAACTCAGCGGCAAGGTGCTCCCGGCGGGTAGCTACATCATCGCCACCGAACCCTTGTCGGAAGAGGCCGCTGCAAAACTGATCCCGCACAACGTCGCGCTGTGCGACCAGAAGGTCGGCCTGGACTACTACCGGCTCTCGGCCGACCGTCGCTTGCTGTTCGGCGGTGCCTGCCATTACTCCGGGCGCGATCCTTCGGACATCAGCGCCTACATGCGCCCGCAAATGCTCAAGGTGTTCCCGCAACTGGCCGATGTGCGCATCGACTATCAGTGGGGCGGCAAGATCGGCATTTCGGCCAACCGCTTTCCCCAGGTCGGGCGCCTGAGCCTGCACCCGAACGTGTTCTACGCCCAGGGTTACTCCGGTCATGGACTGAACGTGACCCACTGGTGCGCGAAGTTGTTGGGCGAAGCGATCCATGCCGGCCACAGCAAAGGCTTCGACGTGTTCAGCGCCGTACCGCACATGACCTTCCCCGGCGGACGCGCCCTGCGTTCACCCTTGCTGGCCCTTGGCATGTTCTGGTATCGGATGCGGGAAGTGCTGGGTTGACCACCGGGCGCCTGAGGCGAGTTGTCTCTCGCTTCAGGCGTCCCGGCAGGTCAGGAGGGGTTGCGGCGACCTCAAGAGATCGCCGCGGCACATCTATTGAGGCATCTGAATGTTAATGCCCTCCTTCTGCATTTCTTCGCGTACCGACTGGAATTTCTGGTATTTGGACAACTCGATCGGCCCGTCATAGCCCATGCTTTGCAGCTTGCGTGGCGGGTATTTGATGTAGGTCTGCATCAGCTTGTTGATCGCCTGGCTGATCGGCACCATGGTCCAGGTGCGCTCGGTGACGTTACTCATGAAGATGTCGTAGCGCTCCTGTGGATCTTGCAGCAAGTCAAAGACTTGTGGTACGACCGCCACGTACTTCGACTCACCTTTCCAGCCCAGGTTGGTGTCCACGGCCAGGCCACCGGTCGGCACACCGTTGTCGCCACGCAGGTTGAACACGGCCTTGTAGTTGCCTACGCGGGCCGCCCCCGGCGACAACTCGTTTTCGGTGAAATAGAACCACTCTTTACGTGGGTCGGGGCCAGTGCCGGTTATCACCGGGGTCATGTCGTAGCTGTCGAAATAGATCGGCTGACCTTCGCGATCTTTCTCCGGCAACTTGATGCCGGCCACCGAGGCGAAGGTCGCCATCAAGTCGAGCCCGCCGAGAATGTCGTGGTTCTTGGCATTGGGCTTGATTTTTCCAGGCCAGGTCATGATCGCAGGGACCCGGTTACCGCCCTCGCGCACGGTGCCCTTGGTGCCACGGAATGGCGTGTAACCGGCGTCCGGATAAACGTCCTGCCAGGCGCCGTTATCGGTGGTGTAGACCACCAGCGTGTTCTTATCCAGGCCCAGCGCCTTGAGCTTGTCCATGATATGGCCGATGCGCGTATCCAGTTCGACCACCGAGTCGGCGTACTTGGACTTGGAGATCGACTTGTGAACGAACTCCGGTGCTGGCAGGTTCGGCTGGTGCACTTTCATGAAGTTGACGTTGATGAAGAACGGCTTGTCGGATTTGGCGGCGGTGTCGAGGAATTCCAGTGCGGCTTTTTCGACATAACCGTCAAAGTAGGGAATCCCGACTACACCGGGTTTGCCATCGATGACCGGCGTATCAACATACTGGCCGTTGATCTTGAACTCTTCGACGGCCTTTTCTCCCGCCTTGCCCGAGAGTGCGCCCTTGGTCACCTTGGTAAACATTTCCCGGGTTTCCGGGTCCATGTCGGGGAACCATGTCGGGTCGGCGTAGGTGTAGGCATTGAGGTGATAGAGGCCGACGTACTTCATCACGTCATAGCCCTGGGCATTGGGCAACGCATAGTCGGCCTCACCCAGGTGCCACTTGCCGGTGAAGTAGGTCTCGTAACCGCCGGTCTTGAGCACCGAGGCCAGTGTCCATTCGGCGGCAGGCAAACCACCGCCCTGGCCCTGGAAGGCCACGGTGGTCATGCCGCTGCGATTGGGGATGCGCCCGGTCTGCATGGCGGCTCGCCCTGGCGTGCAGCTTGGTTGCGCGTAGAACGAGTAAAAGGTTGTGCCCTCAGCGGCCAGTTCGTCGATGCTGGGTGTCGGCATGCCCCGGCCGACACCGCCACCATACGGACCCAGGTCGCCGTAGCCGGTATCGTCGGACACGATGAACAGGATATTGGGCTTTTCTGTTTGTGCAGCCTGGGCCATACCGTTAAGCGCTATCAGTAATGAACCTGCAATGTAGAACCTTGAGCGATGCGAGAGTCTTTTCATGGCGACCTTCCTTTATCGGGACGGATCCTTGTGGCCGGCTACCTGTTTTCAAGTAATCCGTGACCGGACCCTGGTGAGTTACCCCCAAACCATGCCCTCTGGTTAGTTCCAGGCGTTCAACGACCCAAACAATGGAACTCCCGTTGCTACTCAAGGCACCCGAGTCAGCCTAGTACGGTTATTTTTAAAACGCGCATTGCAGGCAGTGGAATTCGAAGTCGTTCGTCGCTTGCTCCCCATGTAATTCCGTGGGTCGAGTCCCCCCCCGGCGGCGGATAGTGTTCAGGTTGCGACTTTCGATTTGCTCAATTGCGAGTCACTTCTATATTGAGGGAGTGCTCTGAACTTCCTGCCTTCTGTTGAGCTTGACCCATGGCAACTACTGATCAGCTGATCATCTGCGAGCACTGCGACAGCGTGTACCAAAAAGTAACGCTCGCCAAACATCAAAAAACCCTGTGTACGCGCTGCGGCGGCGTGCTTCAGCGCTATAACGGTCTCACGGTGGAACAGCGTCTTGCGTTGACCTTCACAGCGTTGATGCTATGGCTGTTCGCCAATTTCTATCCGGTAATGAGCATCAACCTCAAAGGCGTGAAGAACAGCGCAACGCTCTGGGACTCGGTGCTGGCCCTGAGCCTGGGGCCGATCACGTTCATCGCCATGGTGGCGGCAATCGCCATGATCATCGCACCGATTTTCCAGTTGCTGCTGCTGATCTGGGTGCTGGGCTTCGCCCTCAGCGGGCGACGCTCGCCCGGATTCAGGTTCTGCATGCGCTGGCTGGAAACCCTGAGGCCCTGGAGCATGCTCGAAGTCTGCCTGCTGGGTGCCATGGTCGCGGTGATCAAACTCGCCGGACTGCTCGATGTGCTGCCCGGCATCGGGTTGTTTGCCCTGGCTGCGCTGAGCCTGATGATGATCCGCATCGCCGGGCGCGATATCCGCGAACTATGGGACATCGTATGAGCACGCCTCCGTACGCCGACGAGCTCAACCTGTGCCTGTGTCACACCTGCGGGCTGGCCTGCGACATGACTGGCGAACCCCACGAATGCGAGCGATGCGGTGCACCGCTGCACCGGCGCAAAACCAATTCGCTGACCCGCACCTGGGCCTTCATGATTGCCGCCCTGGTGTTCTACATCCCGGCCAACCTGTTGCCAGTGATGAACACCGAAATGGTCGGCCATGGCTCCGATAGCACGATCATGAGCGGCGTGCTGGAGTTCTGGGAAGCCGGCGCCTGGGACATCGCCCTGATCATTTTCATTGCCAGTATCGCGGTGCCGGGCATCAAGTTCGTCGCCATCACATTGCTGCTGGTCACCGTGCAACGCGACAGCGAGTGGGCACGTAAAGAGCGGTCGACGCTGTACCGCTTCGTCGAGGTCATCGGCTACTGGTCGATGCTCGATGTGATCGTGGTCGCCCTGGTGGCCTCGTTGGTGAAATTCCAGGCCCTGGCCGATATCGAACCGCGCCCGGGCATTCTGTTTTTTGGTCTGGTGGTGGTGTTTACCATGCTGTCGGCAATGAGTTTCGATCCACGCATGATCTGGGATAAAGAACGGGAAAACCCACACAATGAGGAGGTCACGGATGAAGTCACAAGCCACTGACGGGCCGCAAGCCCCCGGGCAGGCGCCGATCAAGACCCGCCGCTTCAGCGTTTCGCTGGTCTGGATCGTCCCGATCGTCGCGGTGCTGGTGGGTATTTCGCTGGTGGTTCACAGCATGTTGCAGCAAGGCCCGACCATCGTTATCACGTTCAAGACCGGGGACGGCCTGACCGCGAACAAGACCGAGGTCAAATACCGCAATGTCGTGATTGGTCATGTCTCCGATGTGGAGCTGGCCAATGACCAGAAGAGTGTCAACGCCACCATCAAACTGGAAAAGCAGGCCGAAAGCTTTACCCGCGAAGATTCGCAGTTCTGGGTCGTGCGGCCGCGCATTGGCGCGGGCGGTGTGTCCGGTATCGATACACTGCTGTCGGGCGATTACATCGGTGCCGATATCGGCCAGGCCAACGGCCGGGCAAAAAACTTCACGGGGCTGGAGAACCCGCCGCCCATCACCTACGGCGAGCCGGGCAAGCGTTTCACCCTGTTCACCCAGGACCTGGGGTCGCTGGATATCGGCTCTCCGGTCTACTACCGCAAGATCCCGGTGGGCCAGGTGGTGGCCTACGCGCTGGACCCGGATGGAAAGGGTGTGAACATAGAACTGTTCATCCATGCACCCAATGACAAGTACGTCACGGAAAACACCCGTTTCTGGAACGCCAGCGGCATTGACGTGAACGTCGGCGCCAACGGTTTTGCGGTCAAGACCGAATCCTTGTCTGCCTTGCTGGTGGGCGGCATTGCCTTCCGCGCGCCAGACTACAGCCCAGACGATAAACCTGCTGCCGCAGAGTACGCCTACGAACTGTTCGAAGACCAACAGACCGCCCTCGCCCCGCCAAACGGCAAGCCGCAGTACCTGGCCATGCGCTTCGACCAGGCACTGCGCGGGCTCAAGGTCGATGCCCCGGTGGAGTTCCTCGGTGTGGAAATCGGCAAGGTGGTGGCGGTCAATCTGGATTACGACGAGAAAAAACGTTCCTTTCCAATCAACGTCGGCATCGTGATCTACCCGCAACGCCTGGGCCAGGCCCACATCAAAATGCTCAAGGCGCTCAATCATGACCCTAATAACGAAGCCGCTGGCGTACGCCTGATCGGCACCTTCATCGAAAACGGCCTGCGTGCCCAGGCCCGCACCGGCAACTTCCTGACCGGCCAGCTGTACATTGCCCTGGACTTTTACCCCAAGGCCGACAAAGTCGCCTTCGATGCAAACGCGCGCCCGGTCATGATCCCGACCATTGCGGGCAGCCTCGAGCAATTGCAGGAAAAACTCGAATCCATGGTCGACAAGATCAACAAACTGCCGATCGAGCGTATCGCCGGCAATCTCGATGGCAATCTCGTCGAACTGCGCAAAGGCATGATGCAATTCAACGGCAAGATTTTGCCTGTCGTGCAAACCACCTTGTCGGACGTCAGCAAGACGCTGGAAACGGCCAATTCGACCCTGCAATCCGCCAGTTCGACCTTGGCCGAGGATTCGCCGCAACGGGAAAAACTGGGGCAGACCCTGGATGAACTGGGACGCACGTCGAGATCCTTGCGTGATCTTTCGGATTACCTGGGACGGCATCCGGAATCGCTGCTTCGCGGCCGTCCGAACAATGCCGCACCCATGGATCTGCAAGGGCCACCGCGCAATTGAGCACAGGAGCAACACCCATGGCTTTTCCGCTGAAGTTCACATTGGTCACCACACTGTTGCTGCTCGCCGCTTGCCGCAGTGACCCGATTCAATTCCACACCCTGACCCCGGCCCAGGTGGGTGATCACTCCAGGACCACTACCGGGGTGATTCAGATCGAGAGTATCAGCGTGCCGCCCCAGGTCGATCGCGCGCAGATCGTCATTCGCCAGGGCAACAGTGGCCTGGCGATCCTGGAAACACATTGGTGGGGCGCGACCTTCGTGGATGAATTGCGCAGTGCGCTGGCCGATCAACTGAGCGACCATCCTGTACAAGGCAGGTATTCGGTGCGGGTCGATGTGCAGCGCTTTGACTCGGTCCCCGGTCAATACGCATTGATGGACGTGAAATGGCGCCTGCGCGGTGCCGGCGAAAGCGAACCTGCACGGGTCATTTGCCGTAGTACCTTGCAAACCCCTTCAGGCGCGAACATCGATGATCTGGTGCTTGCCCAGCAAAACAACATCAAGCGCCTGGCCGCGCTGATCAGCCAGGCTGCTGCCGGAACACGGGCTGGTTGCCCGTCCTCTTGACTTCGGTTTCCCCCATCCCCATCGAATCAACGGCGACAAGTTCGCCGTTGAATCCAGTCCCGTTAACCGCGTTAGTTTCCCGCTGCCATTCCACACAGGAACAAAGGATAACAATTCCCAATAACCAACTCATTGCCCGACCGAACCTTCTCAGCAATTTTTTCACATTCCTTTCACCGCTCCGACACCTGCGCAGATTTACTTTGTGCAGCAGTAAATTCTCTGAACTTAGTCTCGGCGGAAATCTTTGTGCTGTTTCAGGTTTTTTAACGGCACGTTCCCTGGCGCTCCAATTGGTGGACAAACTTGATCAACTCCGTCTCGCGTAAACCGTCGTCGCGACTCTTCAAACCGGTAGTGGCCCTGGGTGCCCTGACCGTCGCCGCAGTGGTCACCGGCCTTATCCTGTGGCCGAAATCCCCGATCAATCTGGCCCATGAGGGCGCGCAAGCCCGGGCACAACTGCTGCAACAATGGAGTGCCGGCGAGATTGCGGTACTGGTCCGTCATGCCGAGCGGTGCGACCGTTCCAGCAATCCTTGCCTGGGCCCGGCCGACGGCATTACCCGTGTTGGCAGTGAAGCGGCCGCCGGTGTCGGGCAAGGCCTGGCACGCCTGGGTCTGACGCAAACCGACATCCTCACCAGCCCGGTGACGCGCACCGTGCAGACCGCGCATTACATGTTCAACAGCGACCCACGGACCCAGGAGTGGCTGGCGACCTGTGGCACGACCCTGCGTAATGACGTCGTGGCGCACAAGGTGGCCCAGCGCAACCTGGTGCTGGTAACCCATAGCGGTTGCATCGCGGATTTTGAAAAGCAGACCGGCTTCAAGCATTCGGCGAAGGACGCCGAGTATGCCAGCGCGCTGTTTGTCCGCATCGATGGCAATGGTCAACTGCAAGTGCTCGGCATTGTGAATGCCGAAGACTGGAACACTCTGTTACAAGAAAAAAACTGAAGTCACTACGGATCGAGAACCTCGGCACTAAGTTGTTTCAAACCGGACTGAATGAACCCTGAACAAAACGGGAGAAGTGTGATTGAACTTCTCTGAGTTCAATATCATTCCGGTTTTCTCTCTGACAAGTTGCATACCACTCTTCGAGCAGCCTTTCTCAGCGCAAGGTCGAGTCATGACGTCAAATCAGCCATTGCCAGATTTTGTTGGCCATTCTTCCCGCCTGCACGCCCCAACGGCACCTGCCAACGAGCCCTGGATGCTGTTCGCCCTGGTACTGGCGTTCATCGCGTTCTACTTGCTGCCGCTGATGAGCCACGGTCTGTGGATTCCCGATGAAACCCGTTATGCCCAGATCAGCCAGGAAATGCTGCAGGGCGGGAACTGGGTCTCGCCGCATTTCATGGGCCTGCGTTATTTCGAAAAACCGATTGCCGGGTACTGGATGATTGCCATCGGCCAAGCGGTGTTTGGTGACAATCTGTTCGGGGTGCGCATCGCGTCAGCGCTGAGTACCGGGCTGAGCGTGTGGCTGACCTACCTGATTGCCCGCCGGTTCTGGGGCGATCCGCGCAAAAGCTTCGCCTGCGCGCTGCTCTACATGAGCTTCGGGCTGATTGCCGGTCAGGCCGGGTACGCCAACCTCGACCCGCAGTTCACCCTCTGGGTCAACCTGAGCCTGGTTTCCCTGTGGTTTGCCATCGACAGCCGCACCACGCGTGCCCGGCTGGGTGCCTGGGTGGTCCTGGGCATCGCCTGTGGCATGGGCTTCATGACCAAGGGTTTTCTGGCCTGGCTGCTGCCGGCGGTGATCGCCCTTCCCTACATGGTCTGGCAACGTCGAATTGGCGAACTGTTGCGTTACGGACCACTGGCTGTTGTGGTCGCCGCGGCAGCCTGCCTGCCCTGGGCATTGGCCATTGATCATCAGGAACCGGATTTCTGGAATTTCTTCTTCTGGAACGAACACGTACGCCGCTTCGCCGCCGACAATGCGCAACACGCCCGTCCGTGGTGGTTCTACCTGCCGATGCTGGTCGTTTCCGCCTTGCCCTGGGCCGCGTTGTTGCCAACGACATTCATCCAGGCCTGGAACGACAAGCGTCAGCCCGTCGGCGGTTTTCTCCTGCTCTGGATGTTGTTGCCATTGGCGATTTTCAGCATGAGCAGCGGCAAGTTGCCGACCTATATCATGCCGTGCCTGTTACCGCTGGCGCTGCTGATGGGTCATGCGCTGACCCGCCTGCTGCAACAGGCACGGGAACGGACGATTCGCTTCAACGGATGGCTCAACGTCGTCATCGCCACGGTGGCCCTGATTGCTTTGCTGTACCTGCAATTGAGCAAAGAGATTTTCGAGAACACCGAGATGTTCAGCCTGTCCCTGGCGTTCATCGTGCTGCTGGGCTGGATCATCGCCAACGCCCTGCAAATCCTGCGGCCATTGACGTTATGGGCGATGCCGGCCCTCGGCATCTGGCTGCTGGTGGCGCTGCTTCCCGCCGCCATGCCGGGGCAGATCGTCGACAGCAAGATGCCTGACCGGTTTATCGCCGAACACCTGGACAGCTTGAACCAGACCACCTCGCTGCTGAGCAACGACCTGGGTGCAGCCTCGGCCTTGTCGTGGCTGACCAAACGACCGGAAGTAGCGCTCTACAATGTTATCGGCGAGCTGAAGTACGGCCTTTCGGATCCGGCCACGGCCTCGCGCAAAGTGACCCGGGAAGACGTCGGGCAATGGATGACCGAGGCGCGTAAGAAGGGCTCGGTCGGGGTGGTGATGAGGGTCAACAGCGTCGATGAGGTTCAGGAAGTCGAGGCGCTGCCCACCGACGGCAAGCGCTATCAGCGCGGCAACCTGCAGGTCCTGATCTTCCCGCAAATCCAGCCCTGACAGGCAGACCAAAAAAAAACCGGGTGGCCAAAGCGGCCTCTCGGTTTTTTCGTTTTCGCCTTATTTGATCGGCGAGACGAACCACAGTGGGCGCAGCGCTGCTAATCTGAATGAAAATTACATGTATTTACGGTTTTTTTTACGTTATTTTCTCATTTGGATCTCTACATTCCCTGCCATTCAAAACATGCAAATGATTCGCATTGGTTAACTGGCGTTTGAATGCGCATGAATTTCAAAAAAATGCACCAGGAGCAGCCCGCAGAATGATTCCCAACATCCCTTCGTTCTTGAAAAAGGCCCTGCTGGCCACCGCTTTGCTGAGCGCTGGCCAGGTCTACGCAGCCGACTCCGTCGGTATCGTGGTGTACAACGCGCAACACGAAGGCCTGACCAAGGCCTGGGTCGAGGGCTTCACTCAGGAAACCGGTATTCCCGTCACCTTGCGCAACGGCGATGACACCGAGATGGGTAACCAGATCGTGCAGGAAGGCGTGGCTTCTCCGGCGGACGTATTCCTGACCGAAAACTCCCCGGCCATGGTGCTGGTCGACAACGCCGGGCTGTTTACGCCGGTCGACAAAACCACACTGGAGCAGGTCGACTCCGCCTACCGCCCGGCCCACGGCAAATGGGTCGGGATTGCCGCGCGCTCCACGGTGTTCGTCTATAACCCGAGCAAACTGCCGGAAGCCGAGCTGCCAAAATCGATCATGGACCTGGCTTCGCCGAGCTGGAAGGGTCGCTGGGCTGCATCGCCAGGCGGTGCTGACTTCCAGGCCATCGTCGCTGCCATCCTCGAACAAAAGGGTGAAGCCGCCACGCTGGATTGGCTGAAAGCGATGAAAACCAACTACACCAACTACCGTGGCAACAGCTCGGTACTTAAAGCAGTGAATGCCGGGCAGATCGACAGCGGCGTGATCTACCACTATTACAGCCTGGTGGATCAGTCCAAGACCGGCGAGAACAGCAAAAACACCACCCTGCACTATTTCAAGCACAAAGATCCGGGCGCTTTTGTTAGCATCTCCGGCGGCGGCGTCCTCGCTTCCAGCAAACATAAAGAACAAGCCCAGGCGTTTCTCAAATACATTACCGGCAAGGATGGCCAGGCCGTCCTGAAGAACGGCAAGTCGTTTGAGTACGCCGTAGGCAAGAACGCTGAATCCAACCCTAAACTGGTGCCTCTGCAGCAACTCGATGCGCCGACTGTCGATGCTTCCAAGCTCGACAGCAAAAAAGCCGTAGAGCTGATGACACAGGCCGGACTGCTCTAAATTGATGCCAGAAACCCTGCCTGCGGGGGTCGCTGAGGCGACACCCGCACATTTGCGTCGACGATCCCGCGGAGTCTTTGCGGGACGTGGCGGTGTATGGGTGATCGGTCTGTCGGTGCTGGTTTCATTACTGGCACTGCTACCGATCGCTTACGTTATTGGCGTGTCCCTGCAGACAGGCTGGTCAACCGTTGTGGCCCTGGTGTTCCGCCCTCGTGTCGGTGAACTGCTGGTCAACACCGTGTTGCTGGTGCTGCTGACGATTCCCTTGTGCGTGGCGCTGGGGGTGACATTGGCCTGGCTGACTGAACGCACGAATTTGCCCGGACGGCGCTGGTGGTCGTTGCTGGCCACCGCACCGCTGGCGGTGCCTGCGTTCGTTCACAGCTACGCCTGGGTCAGCCTGGTGCCACCGATTCACGGCTTGTTTGCCGGTGTCCTGGTCTCGGTCATCGCCTACTTCCCGTTCCTGTATTTGCCGGTAGCGGCCACTTTGCGCCGGCTCGATCCGGCCATCGAAGACGTCGCCGAATCCATGGGACTCAAACCCTGGAAAGTGTTTTTCCGCGTGGTGTTGCCGCAATTGCGCCTGGCGATCTGCGGCGGCGCCTTGCTGGTCGGCCTGCACCTGCTGGCCGAATATGGCCTGTACGCCATGATCCGCTTCGACACCTTTACCACCGCGATCTTCGATCAGTTCAAATCGACCTTCAACGGTGCGGCAGCGCACATGCTGGCCAGTGTGCTGGCGCTGTGTTGCCTGGCGATGTTGACGGCCGAATCCGCGGCACGGGGCTCAGCACGTTACGCTCGAGTCGGTTCGGGGAGCGCCCGGGAGCAACGGGTCGTGTGCCTGAAACCGGCATCCACCCTACTCTCACTGATGCTGCAAATCGTGACCTGCGCCCTGGCCCTGGGCGTGCCCTTGATCACCTTGGGCAAATGGCTCATCGCCGGCGGTGTGGAAGTCTGGGACATGGCTGAATTGCTGCCCGCTCTGGAGCAAACCCTGCTACTGGGTATCGCTGGCGCGGCGCTGACCACCTGCGCGGCGATCCCGATTGCCTGGCTGTCGATCCGCTATCCCGGTCGACTGCAACGGGTACTGGAAAGCTGCAACTACATCACCAGTTCCTTGCCGGGAATTATCGTGGCGCTGGCACTGGTGACCGTCACGATCCATTTTGCCCGGCCGATCTACCAGACCACCTTCACCGTGCTGCTGGCTTACCTGTTGATGTTCTTGCCTCGTGCCCTGGTGAGCCTGCGCGCAGGCATTGCCCAGGCCCCGGTGGAACTGGAAAACATTGCCCGCAGCCTTGGCCGCTCGCCGGCCCGGGCACTGTGGCTGATCACCTTGCGCCTGGCTGCCCCGGGAGCAGCCGCTGGCGCGGCGCTGGTGTTCCTGGCGATCACCAATGAATTGACCGCTACCCTGTTGCTGGCCCCGAACGGCACGCGCACCCTGGCGACCGGGTTCTGGGCCATGACCAGCGAAATCGATTACGCGGCCGCTGCGCCCTACGCCTTATTGATGGTTGTGCTGTCGCTGCCGCTGACCGGACTTCTTTATCACCAATCGAAAAAAACGGCTGGCCGATGAACACTCTTGAATTGAATGCCCTCTACAAGTCCTATGGCGCCCATTGCGCCCTGGACAACGTCAGCCTGTCGGTGCCGAGCGGCAGTCGCACGGTCATCGTCGGCCCGTCCGGCTCGGGTAAAACCACGTTGCTGCGGATGATTGCCGGCTTCGAATTCCCCGATTCCGGGCGTCTATCGCTCAATGGCCAGACCCTGGTCGACGGCACCCACGAAGTGCCGGCCCATCAACGCCTGATCGGCTACGTGCCGCAGGACGGCGCACTGTTCCCGCACATGACCGTGGCGGCGAACATCGGCTTCGGTTTGCCCACCAAGGGCACTGAAAAACAGCAGCGCGTCGCCGAGCTCATGGACAGCGTGGCGCTGGACGCGAAGATGGCCGAGCGCTGGCCCCATGAATTATCCGGTGGTCAGCAACAGCGCGTGGCCCTGGCCCGGGCGTTGGCGCAACAGCCACGGCTGATGCTGCTGGACGAGCCGTTCTCGGCACTCGATACCGGATTGCGCGCGGCGATGCGCAAGATGGTTGCGCGACTGCTGGAAGACGCGGGCGTCACCACCATCCTGGTCACCCATGACCAGAGTGAAGCCCTGTCGTTCGCCGACCAGTTGGCGGTGATGCGTCATGGCCGATTGGTACAGTCAGGGCACCCGCTGGACCTTTACCGCTATCCCGAAGACGAACAGACCGCCCTGTTTCTGGGGGATGCCGTGGTGATGCCCGCCCGCATCGAGGCCGGTTGGGCCCATTGCGACCTGGGGCGGATCCCGGTCAACAACCACCGCAACAACAGCTCGGCGCAGATCATGCTGCGACCCGAACAACTTCAACTAGCCAGCATCCTCCCCAGTGACCCGGAAGCCAGCGGGTGCCGGGCCGTGGTCACCGATCGGGATTTCAGCGGCAACACCTGCACGCTGACGGTGGAGCTCCAGCCATTGACCCGCAACGAGCAATCGGGCCGATCACTGCTGGTGCGCAGCTCAGGCATGTATGCACCACCCGCCGGCAGTTCGGTTCAGGTCTCGACCATTGGTCATGCCCATGTACTGAGCGAGATGTGATCGCTCACAGGTCGAATCGATCCACCGCCCGACGCCGCTCGTTGTCATCGCGCACATCGTAGTTGGCCGTGGTCTGGATGTTGCTGTGGTGCGCCAGCTTCTGCGCAATCGACAAGTCATGCTCTTCGATCACCCGGGTTATGAATGAACGCCGGAAGTCGTGGGGCATGATTTTCACCCCGACCTGCGCGCCCCGTTGCCGGGCGATGTAGTAAATCGCGTGTTTGGTGATGCGCTCACGGGTGATATGGCTGCCACGGCGGATGCGGTTGAACAGAAACGGGTCGTCCGACTCGCCGTCCTTGAGCAGCGAACGGCGCAGCTCAAGCCAGGCTTCAAGCTTGGCGAAGGCCCAGGCCGGCGCGTACTTGATCAACTGCTTGTTGCCCTTGGCAGTCACCCGCAGGCTGCGCTCGGTGA
This sequence comes from Pseudomonas sp. GL_091, assembly GCF_057837725.1. Classification (NCBI taxonomy): domain Bacteria; kingdom Pseudomonadati; phylum Pseudomonadota; class Gammaproteobacteria; order Pseudomonadales; family Pseudomonadaceae; genus Pseudomonas; species Pseudomonas sp. GL_091. The sequence continues at coordinate 3,947,431 of NZ_CM174451.1, forward strand.
AATCGACCTGGTTCAGCTCCAGGTTCACCGATTCGGACTTGCGCATTCCCGAACCGTACAAAATCCCGATGATCGCTGCATCCCGCAGGCCTTGCGGCCGCGGATCGGCGGCGCAGACCGCCATCAGTTCCTGAATCAGCGTGCGCCTGAGATTGCGCCCCTGGGACAGCCGTGTACCGGCCATGCCCTTCACCGTACGCATCTTCAACAGATGCTCCTGAGAGATCAGGCTCATGCGCCACGCTTCGTTCATCACCCCGCGCACCGCGTTGACATAGAGCGAAGACGTGTTCGGCGCATAGCCATCCGAACGCAAGGTGGCCACCAGCGCGATCACGTTTTCGGGCTGCAGGTTGTGCCAGGGTATTTCCTCGATATCTTGGTCTTCGAAGCCCAGGCGGTCGGCGGCATCCTGCAGCACATAACGCATGGTCAGCTGGCTGGATGGCGCCAGTCGCGCCAGATACAGGGTCAGCGGATTGGTGAGGGGTGAGCGTGAGTCAGTAACAGGTAAGTCAATCAAACGAAACAGCCTTGAATGTAAACAGTTCAATGAAACAACTAAGAAGTGAAATAACGACGATGTAAAAGACAATACACTTGTAGGACTTTTCCTGAAAAACGCGATAAGCGGAAGAAGTCTGAACAGCGGCTTAATAGCCTTCAGATAAAATGATTCCCCAACCGTTTTTTCATGTTCCTTTCACAAAATCGGGCATAACCTTCTATAAACTCGGCGCTGCCCAGACGGATGCCCAACCTGCCGGCCATCGCGGAAAAAGTCAACTGACGCAGTTTTTTGCTTCCATCCAGTAACTAGTTGATTTGATGTAGATTCTGATTTAGCGTCTATGATGATTTTTGGATCCCTTTTAGCCTCAAAGGCTATTTTCGTTTTCAGCCCCTGAGGTGCCCATGAGTCAGGCGTTTCTCCCTTTCTCCCGTCCCAGCATCGGCGACGAAGAAATCGCTGCCGTAGAGCAAGTATTGCGCTCCGGCTGGATCACTACCGGACCGAAGAACCAGGCACTGGAAGAACACTTCGCCAACTACGTCGGTTGCCGACATGCCGTGGCACTTTCCTCGGCCACCGGCGGGATGCATATCACCCTGCTGGCGTTGGGCATCGGTCCCGGCGATGAAGTCATTACGCCGTCGCAGACCTGGGTTTCCACCGCCAACATGATCACCCTGCTGGGTGCCACGCCGGTGTTTGTCGACGTCGACCGCGACACGCTGATGACCGACGTGGCCACTATCGAAGCCGCGATCACCCCGCGCACCAAAGCCATCATCCCGGTGCATTACGCCGGTGCGGCATTCGATCTCGATCCGCTCTACGCCTTGGCCGACAAACACGGCATTGCCGTAATCGAAGACGCCGCCCACGCGGCAGGCACTTTCTACAAAGGTCGTCACGTTGGCTCCAAAGGCACGGCGATCTTTTCGTTCCACGCGATCAAGAATATGACCTGCGCCGAAGGCGCCATGTTCGTCAGCGACGATGAAGCCCTGGCCTCGCGGGTCCGCATGCTCAAGTTTCACGGGCTGGGGGTTGATGCCTACGACCGCCTGACCCACGGCCGCAAGCCCCAGGCCCAAGTGGTCGAACCCGGCTTCAAGTACAACCTGGCCGACATCAACGCGGCCATCGCGCTGGTGCAACTGGAACGCCTGGACGAGATCAACGCCAGGCGCACTCAACTGGCCCAGACCTACCTGCAGCGCCTGGAAGGCTTGCCGGTGCAGCCGCTGGCCGTCCCCGCCTATTCGCAAAAACACGCCTGGCACCTGTTCATCCTGCGTATCGATGCCGAGCGCTGCGGGCTGGATCGCGAAGCGTTCATGAAAGCCCTCCAGGAACAGAATGTCGGCACAGGTATTCACTTCATTGCAACGCACCTGCACACTTACTACCGCCAGCGTTACCCCAACCTGTACCTGCCCAACACCGAATGGAATTCGGCGAGGCTGTGTTCGATCCCGTTATTCCCCGACATGACCACCGATGATGTCGAGCGCGTCGTCGGTGCCATCGAAAACTGTATGGACAGAAGCCTTTGAGACCTTACCCAATCAACTTCGTTTCGATCGTCATTCCGGTCTACAACGAACAGGAAAGCCTGCCTGAGTTGCTCCGGCGCACTGAAGCGGCTTGCCAGCAGTTGCACCAGGCCTATGAAATCGTGCTGGTCGACGATGGCAGCCGTGATGACTCCGCGCAGATCCTGGAAGACGCCGCCTCCCGCGAAGGCAGCCCGGTGGTGGCGGTGATCCTCAACCGCAATTACGGCCAGCACGCGGCGATCATGGCCGGTTTCGAACAGTGCAAGGGCGACGTCGTCATCACCCTCGACGCCGACCTGCAAAACCCGCCCGAAGAAATCCCGCGGCTGGTAGCGCAGGCCGAACTTGGCTATGACGTCGTCGCGACGGTGCGCAACAACCGCCAGGACTCGGCCTTGCGCCGCTGGCCATCGAAGCTGATCAACCTCGCGGTGCAACGCTCCACCGGCGTGGCCATGAGCGATTACGGCTGCATGCTGCGCGCCTACCGACGCACCATTGTCGACGCCATGCTCGCCTGCCGTGAGCGCAGCACCTTCATTCCGATCCTGGCCAACAGCTTTGCCCGCCATACCACGGAAATCCTCGTGACCCACGCCGAGCGTGAACACGGCGATTCCAAGTACAGCCCCATGCGCCTGATCAACCTGATGTTCGACCTGGTCACCTGCATGACCACCACGCCGCTGCGACTGCTGAGCATCGTCGGCGTCGGCATGGCGGCCCTGGGTGTGCTGTTCGCTATCGCACTGATCCTGCTGCGCCTGGTGTTCGGCGCTGGCTGGGCCGGTGGCGGTACCTTCGTACTGTTCGCCGTGCTGTTCGTCTTCACCGGTGGTCAATTCATCGGCATGGGCCTGCTGGGTGAATACCTGGGCCGCATGTACAGCGACGTGCGCGCACGTCCGCGCTTCTTCATTGAAAAGGTGCTGCGTAGCCAGCCCGAATCCCCCGCTTCCGTTGTTACCGTCGACGGCCTTACTTCCACTTCTTCAGATCAGGTTCCTTCATGAGTGCAAAAGCTGTTGTCTTCGCCTATCACGATATTGGCTGCGCCGGCATCGAATCCCTGCTCTCCTCCGGTTTTGAGATCGCTGCGGTGTTCACACACGCCGACGATCCAAAGGAGAATGCGTTCTACGGTTCCGTCGCACAGCTTTGCGCCCGTCACGGCATTGCCGTGCATGCACCGGAAGATGCCAACCATCCGTTGTGGATCGAGCGTATCGCCAAGCTCGATCCCGACTACATTTTCTCCTTCTACTACCGCAACCTGCTGAGCGAACCGCTGCTGGCCACGGCGCGCAATGGCGCGTTCAACCTGCACGGTTCCCTGCTGCCGCGCTACCGTGGTCGCGCGCCGGCCAACTGGGTGCTGGTCAACGGCGAAACGGAAACCGGCGTGACCCTGCACCGCATGGTCAAGCGCGCCGATGCGGGCGCCATCGTTGCCCAGCAAAAGGTCGCGATCGAGCGCAGCGACACGGCGCTGAGCCTGCACGGCAAACTGCGCCTGGCGGCCTCTGACCTGCTGCGTGACACCTTACCGGCGCTGCTGCAAGGCAAAGCCGGCGAAACACCGCAAGACGAATCCAAGGCCACGGTGTTCGGCCGTCGCACCCCGGCCGACGGCAAACTGGTCTGGGCCAAACCGGCCGAAGAACTGTTCAACCTGGTCCGCGCCGTGACCCAGCCGTACCCGGGCGCCTTCTGCGCGGTGGGCGAGCACAAGCTGATTGTCTGGAGCGCCGAAGTCGCCAAGGGCAACGAAGGCCTGGCGCCGGGCCGCGTCATCAGCGTTGACCCGCTGCGCATCGCCTGCGGTGAAGACTCGCTGATCATCAACGCCGGCCAGCGCAACGACAACGGTCTGTACCTGAGCGGCCCGCAACTGGCCAACGAGCTGGGCCTGGTGGACGGTTCCGTGCTGCGCGGTGCCGAATCCGGTCGTGCCCCGCGTCGCACCCGCGTGCTGATCCTCGGCGTCAACGGTTTCATCGGCAACCACTTGTCCGAGCGCCTGCTGCGCGACGACCGCTACGAAGTCTACGGTCTGGATATCGGTTCGGACGCCATCGACCGCCTGCGCAGCCACCCGAATTTCCACTTCGTCGAAGGCGACATCAGCATCCACTCCGAGTGGATCGAGTACCACATCAAGAAGTGCGACGTGGTGCTGCCGCTGGTGGCCATCGCGACGCCAATCGAATACACCCGTAACCCGCTGCGTGTATTCGAACTGGACTTCGAAGAGAACCTGAAACTGGTTCGCTACTGCGTCAAGTACAACAAACGCGTGATCTTCCCCTCGACGTCGGAAGTCTATGGCATGTGCCAGGACAACAACTTCGACGAAGACAACTCCAACCTGGTGGTCGGCCCGATCAACAAGCAACGCTGGATCTACTCGGTCTCCAAGCAACTGCTGGACCGCGTGATCTGGGCTTATGGCCAGAAGGGCCTGAACTTCACCCTGTTCCGTCCGTTCAACTGGATGGGTCCACGCCTGGACCGCCTGGATTCGGCCCGTATCGGCAGCTCCCGCGCCATTACCCAGTTGATCCTGAACCTGGTGGAAGGTACGCCGATTCGCCTGTTCGACGGCGGCGAGCAAAAACGCTGCTTCACCGACATCGCCGACGGTGTTGAAGCCCTGGCGCGCATCATCGACAACGACAACGATGTCTGCAACGGCCAGATCATCAACATCGGCAACCCGGACAACGAAGCCAGCATCCGCCAGTTGGGCGAAGAGCTGCTGCGTCAGTTCGAAGCTCACCCGCTGCGCGCCAACTTCCCTCCGTTCGCCGGTTTCCGCGACATCGAAAGCAAGGCGTTCTACGGCACCGGTTACCAGGACGTTTCGCACCGCAAGCCAAGCATCGCCAACGCCAAGCGTCTGCTGGACTGGACGCCAACCGTGGAGATGAGCGAAACCATCGGCAACACCCTGGACTTCTTCCTGCGCGAGGCCATGCTCGAAATCGCGGACAAGCGCTGATGCAGGCGGGACTGCGGATCGATGTCGACACCTACCGGGGCACCCGTGAAGGGGTGCCCCGGCTGCTGGAAATCCTTGATGAGGCACAGGTCAAGGCGACGTTCTTCTTCAGTGTCGGGCCGGACAACATGGGGCGCCACTTGTGGCGCCTCATCCGTCCACAGTTTCTCTGGAAAATGCTCCGCTCCAACGCAGCCGGCCTGTATGGCTGGGACATCCTGCTGGCCGGCACCGCATGGCCTGGAAAACCGATCGGCCGCGACCTGGGGCACTTGATGCGCCAGGCCCGGGATGCCGGGCATGAGGTTGGCCTGCACGCTTGGGATCACCACGGCTGGCAAGCCAATGCCGGGCGCTGGAGCGACGCACAACTGGTCGAACAGATACGCCGTGGCGTGGACACCCTCAGCGACATTCTCGGGGAAAAGATCACCTGTTCGGCGTCTGCCGGCTGGCGTGCCGACGAGCGTGTGATCGAAGCCAAGCAGGGTTTCGGCTTTCGCTATAACAGCGATTGTCGCGGCCTGAGCCTGTTCCAGCCGCTATTGGCCGATGGTCGCCTGGGCGCACCGCAAATCCCGGTGGACCTGCCGACCTTCGACGAAGTGGTGGGGCCGACCGTCGCCGCCAAGGATTTCAACACGTTCATCCTGGACCGGTTCACACCGGAAAAACTCAATGTCTACACGATCCATGCCGAGGTAGAAGGGATTCTGATGGCCAACGATTTCCGTCAACTGCTGAGCGATGCGCGTCAGCGGGCTATACATTTTCAACCCTTGGGCGACTTGCTGCCCAAGGCACCTGACAGTTTACCGATCGGCCGCGTGGTACGCGGTGCACTCGAAGGTCGCGAAGGCTGGCTGGGAGTACAAGGGGCATGAGCAAGCGCTGGGCTTTGCCGTTATTGCTGGTCATGGTGGCGCTGGCGTACCTGCTGCCACTGGGCAGTCATGGCTTATGGATTCCTGATGAAACCCGCTACGCCCAGATCAGCCAGGGCATGCTCCTGAGCGGCAACTGGGTGTCGCCGCATTTCATGGACGTGCGCTATTTCGAAAAACCCGCGGCCGGCTACTGGATGATCGCCATCGGTCAGGCGCTGTTTGGCCAGAACCTGTTCGGGGTGCGCTTCGCCTCGGCCCTGAGTACCGGTTTGAGCGTGCTGCTGTGCTACCTGGTCGCCCGCCGGATGTGGAACGAACCACGCAAAAGTTTCGCCTGCGCGCTGCTGTACATGAGCTTCACGGTCATTGCCGCTTCGGCGGGGTATGCCAACCTCGATCCGCAATTCACCTTCTGGGTCAATCTGAGCCTGGTGGCGCTATGGTTCGCGCTCGACAGCACGAGCCTTGGGCAACGCCTGATCGCGTGGGCGGTGCTGGGTCTGGCTTGCGGCATGGGCTTCATGACCAAGGGCTTCCTGGCCTGGTTGCTGCCGGTGCTGATCGCCCTGCCCTGGATGATCTGGCAAAAACGCTGGCGTGAACTACTGGTCTACGGCCCTGTGGCGGTCGTGGTCGCCATCGTCGTCAGCCTGCCATGGGCGCTGGCAGTGCACGCCCAGGAGCCCGACTACTGGCGTTTTTTCTTCTGGCACGAACACATCCGCCGTTTTGCCGGGGACGATGCCCAGCATGACGCGCCATGGTGGTATTACCTGCCATTGCTGGTAGCTTTCAGCATGCCGTGGGTTGCATTGCTGCCGCCGGCGCTGAAGCAAGCCTGGCAGACCCGACGCCAGTCCAATATCGCGTTCCTGCTGCTGTGGCTGTGGATGCCGTTGTTTTTCTTCAGTCTGAGCAAGGGCAAGTTGCCGGCCTACATCCTGCCGTGCCTGTTACCCCTGGCATTGCTGCTCGGCCATGCACTGGCTGACCGATTGAAGCTGGAGCAAGGTCGCGTCCCGGGCATCAACGGCCTGCTGAACCTGGTGGTGGGTGTGGTCACCCTGCTGGCCCTGGTTTATCTGCAATTGAAAAAGCCGATCTACGATCATGAACTGCACAACCTGGTGTTGGTGTTCATCGGCTTGATCGGCTGGATCATGGCCAACCTGCTGCAGGCCTTCCGCCCGTTGCAGTGCTGGGCTGCCCCGGCTTTTGGCAGTTTGTTGCTCGTCGGTTTGTTGCCTGCCGGACTGCCCAACTCCGTAGTCGCCAATAAAACGCCTGACCAATTCATCCTCGATCACGCCCAGGAGCTCGGCCAAAGTGCCAAGTTGTTGAGCAACGACCTGGGTGCCGCGTCGGCGTTGTCCTGGCGGGTGAAACGGCCGGAAGTGGCTTTTTTCAACACGATAGGCGAATTGAAATATGGCCTTGCCTATCCTGATTCGCTTAAGCAGCGCGTCAACACCGATCAGGTGCAACAGTGGATGCACGACGCCCGCCAGCAAGGCTCGGTCGGTGTGGTCATGCGGGTCAAGGGCGAAGAAGAGCTGCACGAACTTGAACAGTTGCCCAAAGAGGGCAAGCGGTATGAACAAGGCAATCTGGTGATTTTGATTATTCCTCAGGCGACACCATGAGCCTGCTATTGCTACTGGTGGCCTGTCTGCTGACCTGCCTGGGCCAGATCGCCCAGAAATATGCGGTAGAAAGCTGGCGCGGCAAACCTTCCGGGTGGACGGACAAACTGCGTTCGCCTTGGCTTTGGCTGGCCCTGGCTTCTCTAGGGCTGGGCCTGCTGGTGTGGTTGCTGGTGCTGCAACGCCTGGAAGTCGGGATTGCCTATCCGATGCTGAGCCTGAACTTCGTGCTGATCACCCTGGTGGCGCGTTTCGTGTTCCACGAAACCATCGACCGCCGCCACTGGCTGGGTGTGGCGCTGGTGATCGGCGGCGTGGCATTGCTGGGGCAACACGCATGAACCTGAGTCGCGGCATTACCTTCGCACTGGGCAGCGTGTTGCTGGTCAGCGCCGCCCAGCTGGGCATGCGCTGGAGCATGAGTCACCTGCCACAACCCGAACAATGGCTCAGCGCCCCCATCGACCTGACAGCGGTTGCCGTGGTCCTCCTGGCCATCTTCGCCTACGCCTTGTCGATGCTCTGCTGGCTCGCCGCCCTGCGGGACCTGCCCCTGGGCCGGGCCTACTCGTTGCTGAGCATCAGCTACGCGCTGGTGTACCTGCTGGCCGCCAGCCTGCCGCTGTTCAACGAAGCGTTCAGCCTTACAAAGAGCCTTGGCGTGGCATTAGTCATCCTCGGCGTCATTACCATCAATTCTCGACCTGCTCGTGCGCCCGAATCTAGGAGTGCCCCATGAAAATCAGTGTGTTTGGTAGCGGTTATGTTGGCCTGGTGCAGGCAGCGGTACTGGCGGAAGTCGGTCACGACGTGGTCTGCATGGACGTTGACGAGAAAAAAGTCGAACTGCTCAAACAGGGCCACGTGAGTATCTTCGAACCAGGGCTGGCCAGCCTGGTACGCGAAGGCCTTGACGCCAAGCGGTTGCAGTTCACCAGCGACGAAAAATTCGCCGTCCAGCACGGACAGGTGCTGTTCATCGCAGTCGGTACTCCGTCCCGGGACGACGGCTCGGCGGACTTGCGCTACGTGATGTCGGTAGGCGACGCGGTAGCACGGCATCGCGAGCAACCGGCGATCCTGGTGGAAAAATCCACCGTCCCGGTCGGCACCGGCGATGCCCTGCGTGCACACATCGACAAATGCCTGCTCAATGCCGGGCGTGTATTGCAATTCGATATCGTCTCCAACCCGGAATTTTTGAAAGAAGGTTCGGCCGTGGCCGACTGCCGACGTCCGGACCGTATCGTCGTCGGCTGTGAACGCGATGAAGTGCGCGACGTCATGCGCGACCTGTACTCGCCCTTCAACCGCAACCATGAACGCATCATGTTCATGGACCTGCGCAGCGCTGAACTGACCAAGTACGCCGCCAACTGCATGCTGGCGACCAAGATCAGCTTCATCAACCAGATCGCCGAACTGGCCGAACACCTGGGTGCCGACATCGAATCGGTACGCCTGGGCATCGGCGCCGACTCGCGTATCGGTTACCACTTCATCTACCCCGGTTGCGGCTACGGTGGCTCATGCTTCCCCAAGGACATGCGCGCCCTGATCCACAGCGCCGAAGAAGCCCATTGCTCCAGCGACCTGCTGCAAGCGGTGGAAGCCATCAACGAGCGGCAGAAACACAAGCTGTTCGAGCGCATCAACGCATTCTACAAGGGCGACTTGCGAGGCAAGACCTTCGCTTTGTGGGGACTGGCGTTCAAGCCAAACACCGACGACATGCGCGATGCACCGAGCCGGATATTGCTGGAATCGTTGTGGGCCGCCGGGGCGAATGTCCGTGCCTTCGATCCGGAAGCCATGCAGGAAACCCAGAAACTGTATCCCGACGAATCGAAACTGATGCTCATGGGAACGCCTGAGTCGGTCTTGTCCGGTGCCGATGCGCTGATCATCTGCACCGAATGGCAACAGTTCAAGGCGCCGGACTTCGAGCTGATCCAGCAGCGGCTCAACGCACCGGTGATCTTCGACGGCCGCAACCTGTACGACGCAGACCGTCTGGCACGCATCGGTTTCACCTACTTTCCGATCGGCCGCGGCGAGTCGCGCAAATTGCCAATTCCTTACCAGCAATGGTCAACCGAGTCAGTGGTCGCCTGAACCTCATGATCCCTCACATCCGCCAACAGTCCCTCGCGCTGGGTCTGTTGGCGCTGTTGTTGTTCTGCGCCGGGATGTACCAGCATGCGGCCATCGGCTTCGATTCGCGCTTCGTGCTGTTCGCCCAGGAGATGCTGCGCAATGGGCCGTCGTTTTTTCCGACGACCTATGGTCAGCCCTATGCAGACTATTCGGGACTATCAACGGTATTCATCTGGCTGCTTTCACTGCCGTTCGGCCAGGTCACCAGCCTGACCGCATGGCTGCCGAGCGCCATCGCCGCAGCGGTCATCGTCACCTTGATGTACCGCTTGCTGGCGCCCTATTCCACGCGTTGGGCGCTGCTGAGCATCGCCCTGATGCTTTTGACCAACACCTTCATCACCGAAACCCGCGCCGTTTCCCTCGACCTGATGCTGGCGGCTGTCGCGTTCAGCGTGTTCTACCTGGGCTATGCCGCCGATCACTTCGCTGCGCCGCGCCGTTGGGTTCTGATCTTTGCCTTGCTGATGCTGGGCTTCTGGATTCGCGGGCCCATCGGCCTGGTCATTCCTACGGGGATGCTGTGCAGCTATTTCCTGGTGAATCGCCAATGGCGACGAATGCTGGTCTTCGGATTGCTGGCCTCCGTGTTGCTGGCGGTGTGCGTCGGGCTTTTGTTGTGGCTGGCGGACATCAGTGGCGGCCCGGCCTTCTTGCAGGACGTGATTCGCATGCAGTTCATGGGACGCATGGACGGTAGCGAAGGCTCCAACGAGGTGTTGTATTACTTCACCAGTTCGGTAGGCAACTACGCACTGGCCTGGCCGCTGGCAGTGCTGGCGCTGATGGCGCTCGCCGCTTCTGGCCGACTACAGTCAGGCCCGGCATTGCGCCTGACGCTGTATTGCGCAGCCGCCGGGTTGATCGTGATGGTCGGCCTTTCCGTCCCGCAGGCGAAAAAGGCCCGCTACCTGCTGCCGATGCTGCCCATGGCGGCGATCATTGCGGCTTATCCGTTTTACGCCGTGCAAGGTCGACTGTTCAGTTGGTTGCGCGTATTGATGCAGGGGCTTTGGCTGCTGATCCCGGGGCTGCTGATCGTGACCTTGCTGGTGATACAGCGAAGATTCCCCGAAGACGTGGCTCACCTCACTTCGTTGTTCATCATTCTCGGCGTGCTGCAAGCAATCGCCGTGGCTGCGTTCAAGCAGCCCCGCTGGCGCGCACAGATTCTCTCCCTTTGCGCGGTCCTGGCACTGTGGTCGTTATACATCCTGCAGTTCGAGCCGATCCAGCGACAGCTTTACGACACCCGGACCTTCAGCCACGAAGCGTTTGAACTCGTGCAAAAAGACCCCGCACCACTGGTGATGCACGCGATGGGCAAGGATGCCAAAGCCATCAAGTTCATGGTCAACATCAATCAAGGCCTGCAACCGGAGTTCACCGACTCGCCCCAGGAACTTGAAACCCTCAAAGGCCCGGCGTGGCTAATGATGGACCTGAACGTTTACAAGACACTGCAAGGCACGGCTATAGGTGCATTGCCACCCGTGTTGAGCGGGCGGTTCGACAAGAATGATTTCGTGCTGCTGCACCTCAAGCAAATCCCGTAGCAACGACCGAGTGTCCGACTGCTAGAGTAGCGCTCACGATCGGGCTGATGCCGGCCCAAGCGAATAAGGACATTCACGCCGTGACCAGCTACTCCCCCCTCATCCGCCGCCTGCTGGTCTGCTCGCTGACCATCGTCGTCAGCCGCGCCATCACCAGCCCGTTGCTCACGCTGTTCGTCAGCGACAAGCTTGGCCTCAACCAACAGGACGTTGGCTTGCTGCTGGGCATTGCGGTGTTCATCGCCACCCTGCTCTCCCTGTATGGCGGCTACATCATCGATCGCTTCGAAAAACGCCGGTTGCTGATTCTCTCGATGGCGTCCAGCGCTGTCGGCCTGGTGTTGCTGACCTTTGCTGAAAACCTCTACCTGACCACGCTCACCTTGATCGTCACCGAAACCGCGTCATCGCTGTTCCTGATCGGTTCTAAAGCGATCCTCAGCGACAACCTGGCGGTGGGCCAGCGCGCCAAAGCGTTTTCCCTGAGCTATACCCTGACCAACATTGGCTACGCCGTCGGGCCGATGCTGGGTGTGCTGATTGCCGGAGCCTTTACGAGTGCACCGTTCCTGGTGGCTGCGGCCATCGCTTTTTTCAGTATTTTCCTGATGACCGGGATTGCGAAGGACCCGGCGCGCTCGCCTGTCAGCGGCCAGGCGCAGAGTTTCCTCAAAACCCTGATCACCCTGAAAAACGACCGCACCCTGATCCTGTTCACCGGTGGCTGCCTGCTCAGCACCGTGGTGCACGGGCGATTTACCTTTTACCTGTCGCAGTATTTGCTGGTAACCAGCAACCCCCAGCACACAATGGAAATCATGGCCGCCCTGCTCGCCTGCAACGCCATCAGTGTGATCTTGTTGCAATACCAGATCGGGCGTTTTCTCAAGCGCGAGCAACTGCGCCAATGGATCGTGGCCGGCACCGGCCTGTTCATCCTCGGGCTGATCGGCTTCAGCCTGGCGGACAGCCTGGTGAGCTGGTGCGTGGCGATGTTTATCTTCACCCTCGGTGAAATCATCATTTACCCGGCCGAGTTTCTCTTCGTCGACACCCTGGCTCCGGAAGAACTGCGCGGTAGTTACTACGGCGCGCAAAACCTTGCTGCACTTGGCGGTGCGTTGAGCCCGGTGATTTGCGGCTTCATGTTGATGCACACCCCGGCGCCGACGATGTTTTATGCCTTGAGTGCACTCGCTGCCTTGGGTGGTTTGCTGTGCTACATCAGCGGCCGACGGGGCAACTTACAGCAAAATTAATGCACTAAAAGCTCATTAATATGAATTTGTCAGTAGATGGATTGAACGGCACACTGTGCGCGTTCCTCCCCCAACAGTTGGAACATCTTCAAGGGCTTTCTGGGTTTCCCAGCTAAGCCCTTTTTTTGACTCGAATTTTTCTTGCCGGAGTTTTCTCGGAATGCTTGCTCGCTGGTTGCCCGCCGCCATCAACACCCGCCCCACCGAATGGAGCCGCGCCGCCATCGGCATGGCCTTGGGGACACTGATGAGCGTGTGGCTCTGTAGCCAGGTTTTCGGCATTGAGGTGGCCCAGCACCTGATCGGCCCGCTGGGGGCGTCGGCGGTACTGTTGTTTGCCGTGTCTTCGGGCGCGCTCGCGCAACCCTGGTCGATTCTGGGCGGCTACTTGAGCGCCGCGGTGATTGCGTTGCTGGTGGCCCATGTGTTGGGCCGAACCCTCGGGAGCGCTTGTCTGGCGGCAGGCATGGCGTTGATCCTGATGTGCTGGCTGCGGTGCCTGCATCCACCGGCCGGTGCATTGGCCCTGACCCTGGTGCTGGCCGATCCGGCAACCATTGCCATGGACTGGAGAGCCATTGAACCGGTGATGCTCAGCGCAGCGACGATGCTGTTCTGCGCCCTGGCCTACAACAACCTGACCCGCGTTCGTTACCCCAAGAGTGCCAGCGAACCGGTGGCCAGGATTCCTGCCGATCACCCGCCGGTCGACCGTCAGGCCATCACCGCCGAAGACCTGAAACTGGCGTTGGCCGACATGGAAGCGTTCTATGACGTCACGCCCGAAGACCTTGAACAGTTGATCCAGGCCAGCCAACTGCACGCCAAACGCCGCAGCGTTGGCGAGGTGCTCGCCTCACGACTGTAAGTCGCTGTTTTGGAGGTTCTTTTGCCGTGGCCGGGCGGTTCTGGCATCCTGCGCCTCCATTTTCTGACCCGGCCCGCCTTCTGGCACGCAAACCACCATGACCGCCTCCGAAAAAGCCCCCGCTCCACGCCACAGCGACCTTATTTACGGCCTTGATGACCGCCCGCATCTGACCGCCACCGTCTTCGCCGCCCTGCAACATGTGCTGGCAAGTTTCGTCGGCATCATCACCCCGACGCTGATCATGGGCAGCGCCCTGGGCCTGCAAAGCGAAATTCCCTACCTGATCAGCATGGCGCTGTTCGTCTCCGGCCTGGGCACCTTCGTCCAGGCGCGGCGCTTTGGCCCGGTGGGCTCGGGCCTGTTGTGCCTGCAAGGCACCAGTTTCTCGTTCATCAGTGTGATTCTCAGTGCCGGTTTCATGGTCAAGGCCCGGGGCGGTGGCACCGACGAGATTCTCTCGACCATCTTCGGTGTGTGTTTTTTTGCCGCGTTCATTGAAGTGGTGTTGAGCCAGTTCATCGGCAAACTGCGCATGCTGATCACCCCGGTGGTGACCGGGACGATCATCACGCTGATGGGTTTGTCGCTGATCAAGGTGGCGATGACCGACATTGCCGGAGGCTTCGGCGCCCCGGATCTGGGGGCGGCCAGTCACCTGGCCCTGGCGGCGCTGGTGCTGGGAACCATCGTGGTGTTGAACCGGGTGGACGTGCCGTTTCTGCGCCTGGGGGCGATTGTCATCGGCCTGACCCTGGGCTACGGGGTGGCATGGCTCATGGGCCAGGTGGATTTCAACAGCCTGCCCCAAGTCCCGCTGATGAGTGTACCGGTACCCTTCAAGTACGGGTTCTCCTTCGATTGGGTGGCGTTCATTCCGGTGGCGGTGATTTTCCTCGTGTCGCCACTTGAGGCCGCGGGCGACCTCACGGCCAACTCGATGATCTCCCGGCAACCGGTCAAAGGCCCGGTGTACATTCGCCGGATCAAGTCCGGCCTGCTCGCCGATGGCCTCAACTCGGCCATGGCGGCGGTGTTCAACAGCATGCCGATGGTGACCTTCGCCCAGAACAACGGGGTGATCCAGCTCACCGGCGTGGCCAGCCGCTACGTGGCGTTTTTCATTGCCGGATTGCTGGTGGTGCTTGGCCTGTTCCCGATGATTGGCGCGGTACTGCAACTGATGCCGAAACCGGTGCTGGGGGGCGCGGAACTGGTGATGTTCGGCACCGTCGCGGTGGCCGGGATCAAGATCCTCGCCGAGGCCGGCCTGCATCGGCGCAACATGCTGATCGTGGCGATTTCCGTCGGCATGGGCCTGGGCGTGGCCGCCGTGCCGGAAGTCTTGCGTGAGCTGCCCAAGGCACTGCACAACATTTTCGAATCGCCCATCACCGTCGGCGCGCTGTGCGCTATCGTTCTTAATATCTTCCTGCCCGAGGAATTCATCGAACTGGAAGAAGACGAATTCGATCCGGAGGCCTCCGTGCTTCAGGTGATGCAGAACCCCGATGTGACCGCCAGGGATGAACCCGCAAAGGCTGCGATGGTCGCACAGTCGAACCGCTAGACCGGCTCAAGGGCTGAGCCGCTGGCGGTTCAGCCCTATTCAGATGAGAGCACGTCCATGCGCAGCCTCCACGCGGTCCTGATTTCCCTCCTGCTCTGCCTGAGCGCCTGTTCCTCCCTGCCCAATCGAGACCCGTTGAAAATCAACGTCGTGGGTGTCGAGCCCCTGCAAGGCGAGGGCATGGAAGTGCGCTTTGCCGTGAGAATCCGCGTGCAAAACCCCAATGACACCACCCTCACCTACAGTGGCGTTGCTTTGGATCTGGACATCAACGGCCAACCCTTCGCCTCCGGCGTCACCGATGAGAGGGGCACGATCGGGCGTTTTTCCGACGTCGTCGTGAGCGTACCGGTCAGCGTTTCGGCGTTTTCGATGGTCCGCCAGACCTATGGCATCAGCCAAATGAAAACGCTCAACAACATGCCTTATATCCTGCACGGCAAGCTCTCGGGTGGCCTGTTCAACACGATGCGTTTCGTCGACAGTGGCACGCTCAATCTGCCAGGGCCGATCACTGGCAGCCGTTAACAGCCAGGGAAGAAATGGTCATTGCGCCGCTGAACTTACTCGGTGTCATTGAGAATCAGGCTGCGGTAATGCCCCGGATTTGACCCCGACCACTTGCGAAACGCCTTGTAGAACGAACTGACGTCAGCGAACCCCAGCCGCGTGGCGATTTCGCTGAAGCTGATCGTGGGTTCGGCCAGCCAGACAATCGCCAGTTCCTTGCGCACGCCGTCCTTGAGGCCTTGATAGGTTTGCCCTTCTTCGGCCAGTCGGCGGCGCAAGGTTGAAGCCGACATGCACAGACGTTGCGCCAGGGCTTCGGTTTCCGGCCAGTGTTCAGCCGGCAGGTGGCGCAGATCGTGTTTGATGCGACTGGCCAGGCTCTGCGGATCGCGGTACTTCACCAGAATGTTCGCCGGCGCACGGGCCAGGAATCGCTCGAGTTCTTCAGGGCTGCGCTTGATGGGCAGGTCCAGGCAATCGGCGGAGAAAATCATCCGCGTGCGTGGGCGGTCGAAGCGCAGGTTCTCGGAAAACATCACCTGATAGTCATCGCAGAAATCCGGCTTCGAACAGCGCAGTTCGATGGCCAGGATCGGAATCCGCCGTCCTGCCAGCCAGCAGGCAACACCGTGCACGATCATCCAGTAGGTGAAATAGGTGAAGGCCCGGCGCGGGCTTTTGTCGTCCTCCAGCAGGACGATTTCCGCCAGGCTTTGCTGACGCACCAACTGCGCCGGCAGGTGTTCGAGGATCAACGACAGAAACGTCAGGCCGCTGGCCACTCCCGTCGCCACGTTGGGCTGGAGCATGGCGCTGCGACACAGAAACGCAAAGCTGCCGGATTTCAGTTTGCGTGGGTCCATGCCAAAGAACTCATCATCCCCACGCCGTGCCAGCAACCGCCACAGGCGCGCATAAGCCGTGGCCGGAACACGGGCGTCGGTGCTGCCCAACAGTTGCGGGTCGATGCCGACCTTGCTCAACACCTCATCCGTGGCGATTCCTGGCGCGCAGCTTTGCAACAGTGCTTCACGCACCAGTTGAATGGAGATGGTGTCTTTTTCCGACATGGATCGCGGCAAGCCCTGTTCTTGTTCGAGTGGGGGGCATATTAGCTGAAACCACCCGCTGAACGCTGATCGAATAACCCTGTGGCAGTGAGCTTGCTCGCGATGGCTTTCCTGAGATCCACCGACTTTACAGAATGCGATAGAGCAGCCGCTCGATCCTCACGCGACTCACGCGCTTGAGGAACTTGGCCACGCCCGCCGGGTATTCGGCCAGGGTTTCCAGGTTCTGGAAGTGCTCGATTCGCCGGGTGTGCTGGAAGATCTCTGCCAGCTCTTTGCGACGCGGCTCCAGCAGTTCGCCATGGGGATCATCAACCAACAAGGCGTTTTCCAGATCGAGTCGAAACGCCCGCGGGTTGAGGTTGTTGCCGGTCAGCAAGGTATAGCGCCGGTCGATCCACATGCCCTTGAGGTGATAGGTGTTGTCACCATCACGCCACAGGTGCAGGTTCAACTGTCCACTGTCGATGTTGCGCTGATGGCGCTTGGCAAACCGGCGCAAGCTGATTTCGTACAGGTATGGCAGCGCCGAAATGACCCGGAACGGTTCGCTCGGCGGAATGTAGAAGTCGTTGGCCGTCTTGTCGCCAACCACAATGTCGATCTTCACCCCGCGGGCCAGCGCGCGATTGATCTCGCGGATAATCGCCAGCGGCAAGTTGAAGTACGGGGTGCAAATGGTCAGTTGCTGTTGGGCGCTGGCGATCAGTTCGCAGATCACCCGGTTCAGCGGATTGTTCTTGCCGACGCCGAGCAGCGGGCTAACGGACAAACCGCTCCTGTCGGTGGTGCCCCGCGTGGTGTCGTACGCCGCGTGCTTGAGGCGGCTGCGCAGGTCGCCGATGTCATTGCGCAGGCTGCGGGTGGTCGGCAGGTTCGGCAGGTCGAGGCGGTGCACCGCCTTGGACGCCACCAGGCCGTGCTGCACCAGGTGCTGCATCGAATCGGCCAGTTCACGATTGTGCAGCAGGTGATAGCGGTCGTAGCGGTACTTGTCGAACTTGTGCAGATAGACGTTGTTCAGGCTCGCGCCGCTGTAGATCACGCAGTCATCGATCACGAAGCCTTTGAGGTGCAACACACCGAACAATTCGCGGGTTTGTACCGGGACGCCGTAGATCGGTACTTCGCTGGCATGGGTGCGGGTCATTTCCTGATACCAGGCGGAGTTGCCCGGTTGCTTGCCGGCACCGATCAAGCCGCGCTGAGCGCGCAGCCAGTCGACGACCACCACCACGTCCAGTTCCGGACGCGCCAGCTTGGCCGCGTGCAAGGCATCGAGAATTTCCTGGCCGGCTTCATCCTGTTGCAGGTACAGCGCAACGATGTAAATGCGCCGGGTCGCGCTGGCGATTTTCTCCAGCAGGCAATGACGGAATTCGGCAGCGCCGGAAAGGACGCTAACGGCATCGGCCATCAGCGGAAAACTGCGCAACTTGGGCAGCAGGGAGCGTTTGAAAAGCGACGGCATAGGGCTCGCAATGGGTCGAATCCGAAGAACCCGAGAGCTTACACCATGCAAAGGTTCGGGTCTTGTTACCGTCTGTAATGTCCCCTTCGCGAGCAGGCTCGCTCCTACATTGAAATGCATTTCCCCTGTGGGAGCGAGCCTGCTCGCGAAGACCACTTATCAGGCACTACAAAAACATCTATTGACCATGGAGAACGTTCGTTCTACTGTTTGCTACATGAACGAAATCACTAGCAATGACACACGCGACATTATTCTGGATGTCACCGAAAA
Organism: Pseudomonas sp. GL_091; assembly: GCF_057837725.1. Lineage (NCBI taxonomy): Bacteria > Pseudomonadati > Pseudomonadota > Gammaproteobacteria > Pseudomonadales > Pseudomonadaceae > Pseudomonas > Pseudomonas sp. GL_091. Next base: position 3,965,763 of record NZ_CM174451.1, read on the forward strand.
GTTGATCTACAAAAGTGGCATAGCCGCCACTGGCATGGATCTTCTGGTGAAAACCGCCGGCGTCTCCAGAAAAAGCATCTACCGCTACTTCGCCAACAAGGACGAACTGGTGGTGGCGGCCCTGCAACGCCGCGACCAGCGCTGGATGCACTGGTACAGAGGCACAGTCGGCCAGGCACAAACCCCGGCCGAGCGACTGCTCAACCTGTTTACCGTACTCAAATCGTGGTTCGCCTCCGAAGGTTTCCGCGGCTGCGCTTTCATCAACACCAGTGGCGAAACCAGCGACCCGCAGGACCCGGTGCGCCTGGTCGCCAAAGAGCATAAACAGAAGCTGCTCGACTACGTGTGCGAGCTGTGTACCGAACATGGCGCCGAGGATCCGCAGCTGCTGGCCAGACAGCTGCTGATCCTGATCGATGGTGCCATTACCGTGGCGTTTGTAATGGGTGATCACAGTGCCGCCGATAATGCGCAATGCATGGCGCGAAAGTTATTGGACCTGTAGCAACTTGATCAAGCTCGACATAACGTTTGAACTTTAACTTGATACGGAGACTTTAAATGCCTAATGCCGAAGTTCGTCCGCCATTACCCCCTTTCACCCGTGAATCGGCCATTGAAAAAGTTCGCCTGGCGGAAGACGGCTGGAACTCCCGCGACCCCGAGCGCGTGTCCCTGGCCTACACCCTGGACACCCAATGGCGCAATCGCGCCGAGTTCGCCCACAACCGCGAAGAAGCCAAGGGTTTCCTGACCCGCAAATGGGCCAAGGAACTGGATTATCGGCTGATCAAGGAACTCTGGGCGTTCACCGGCAACCGCATTGCCGTGCGTTATGCCTATGAATGGCACGACGACTCGGGTAACTGGTTTCGCTCCTACGGCAACGAAAACTGGGAGTTCAACGAAGACGGCCTGATGGCCCACCGATTCGCCAGCATCAACGACATGCCGATCAAGGAAAGCGAGCGCAAGTTCCACTGGCCGCTGGGGCGTCGGCCTGACGATCATCCGGGGCTGTCGGATCTTGGCCTGTAAACACTGAGCAAAATGTGGGAGCGAGCCTGCTCGCGATGACGACTGCACATTCAACATCATTGTTGTCTGTCAGGACGCTATCGCGAGCAGGCTCGCTCCCACAATGGTTTTGTATGCTTCAGACCGTTAAGATGACGCCCCTTCCCCGCAGCCTCTTTCTGCACCCGCCGAATAAGCCGATCCCATGCCTTTCGAACTCAGCGTTGACCTCTCCACCCTGGCCATCCTGGCCCTTGTCGCTTTTGTTGCCGGTTTCATCGACGCCATCGCCGGTGGCGGTGGGCTGTTGACCACTCCGGCCCTGTTGACCGCCGGCCTGCCGCCGCACCTGGTGCTGGGCACCAACAAGCTCAGTTCGACCTTCGGCTCGGCGGTTGCCAGTTTCACCTTCTACCGACGCAAGTTGTTCCACCCCGCGCAATGGGTGCACGCCATCGTCGGCACCCTGGTCGGCGCGCTGACCGGTGCCGTGGTCGCGCATTACCTGCCGGCGGAATGGCTGAACAAAATGCTGCCGGTGATCGTCTTCGCCTGTGGCGTTTACCTGTTGTTTGGCGGCACGCCGAAAGCGCCGCTGGACAGCGACGCACCGATCAAGAAAACGTGGCAGTCGACCCAAGGCTTCAGCCTCGGCTTCTATGACGGCGTGGCCGGTCCGGGCACGGGTGCATTCTGGACCGTGAGCAGCCTGCTGCTCTACCCCGTCGACCTGGTAAAAGCCAGCGGCGTGGCGCGCAGCATGAACTTCGTCAGCAACGTGGCGGCGCTGTCGATCTTCATCTTTTCCGGTCAGGTGGACTGGATCATCGGCCTGTGCATGGGCTCGTCGTTGATGGTCGGCGCGTTCTTCGGCGCCCGCACCGCCATCAGCGGCGGCGCGAAATTCATTCGTCCGGTATTCATCACCGTGGTGCTGGGCCTGACCGTGCGCCTAGCCTGGCAGCACTGGTTCAGCGTGGCCTAAGCGCCGCGCCACGTAGACGTCGATCAGGTAACGGGCAATCGAGCGTGACGCCGGCAACGGCGGCAGCTCGTGCACGTTGAACCACTGGGCGTCCTCGATCTCGTCTTCCTGACAGACGATCTCGCCACTGGCATATTCGGCGTGAAAACCGAGCATCATCGAGTGCGGGAACGGCCAGCACTGGCTGCCCAGGTACTGGATGTTCCTGACCTCGATGCTCACCTCTTCACGAACCTCGCGAATCAGGCAGTCCTCGGCCGATTCGCCCGGCTCGGCAAACCCGGCCAATGTACTGTAGACACCGCTGACAAAACGCGGTGAGCGTGCCAACAGCACTTCATCGCCTCGAGTCACCAGTACGATCATGCTCGGCGAAATCCGAGGGTAGCTGCGCAGATCGCACGGCTGGCAATACATCGCCCGTTCGCGCGGCACCTGGGTCATGGCCTGACCGCAGTTACCGCAAAAGCGGTGCTCGCGGGCCCAAGTGCCGATCTGCGCGGCGTAACCGAGCACCTTGTAGACCGTGTGATCGCCTTCGAGCATGAACGCCCGCAGGCCTTTCCAGTTGCAACCCGGCACTTCGCTGTGACTGCGCAGCTCCAGCAGATAGACCGGCTCGCCATCGAGATGACCGATGCCATGTTCGGCAATAATCGACAGGTCCTGGCGCTTCAGCCATTCGCGCGGGAACAGTGCGCCATTGTCATCGAACAAAAAGCCTTCGGGGCTGCGCGCGACGGCCCAGCCGCCGGGTTGATCGGTGTCCAGTACTGCGGTGGTCCAGCGAGGAATCATGGTTAATCAATCCAGAAATTCGGGTTTCTGTTTGCTCATATGGGCGGCCATGGCCACGCGCAGATCGGTGGATTGCAGCATGGCGGCGTTCCAGGTGGCGATGTATTCGAGGCCGTCATCGATGCGATGGTCACGCATGTAACCGATCATCTCCTTGGTACCGGTGACGGCGATCGGCGACTTGCTGGCGATTGTGTAGGCAATGCCCATGACGCCGTCGAGCAGGCTGGCGTTGTCACTGTAGACGCGATTGACCAGGCCCATGCTCCGCGCTTCGTCGGCACCGAATGTGCGACCAGTGTAAGCCAGTTCACGCAGCATGCCGTCACCGATGATTCGCGGCAAGCGTTGCAGCGTGCCGACGTCGGCGGCCATGCCGATGTCGATTTCCTTGATCGAAAACTGTGCGTCCTCGGCGGCATAACGCATGTCGCACGCGGCAATCAGGTCGATGGCGCCACCCAGGCAGTAACCCTGAATGGCCGCAAGCACCGGTTTGCGGCAGTTATCGACAGCATTGAACGACGCTTGCAGGGTGAGGATCTTGCGCCGCAACAGGCGCGCATTGCGGCCCACGTCCTTGCCCAGTTCATTGGCCACACCGGCCAGCATCATCAGGTCGATACCCGATGAGAAATGCTTGCCTGCCCCGCTGAGGACCACCACGCGCACTTCATCGGTGTCGTCGATCCACTGGAAGATCTCGACGATCTCGCTCCAGAACGCCGCGTTCATCGAGTTGATCTTCTCCGGGCGGTTGACCTGCACATGGGCGATTTTATCGGCCAGTTCGACGTTGAACGCGCTGTACTGAGACATGCCAGTGATCCTTTTGCGGGCAAAAATGAGGCCCGAACTATAACAAGGCATCAAGGTGGGCAGTAAGGCAGCGGTTCGGCCAAATGCGGGACTCACGACGCGCACCACAACGGTGCGTACATGCTGAATCGCGTCGCACATTTATGTGACTGCCCAGTGACTTTTTGAGGCCAAAACGCAAAAAAACATGCACTTCGTCGGGGCGTTTGCACCTCGATCAGGCACGTCCGTACCGCTACAAACCGATTGTCGAACAATTTTGCCATCTGCCCTTTACCGCTCTAAGTTCTGGCCTAGACTCATTTTCTCTAGACGAAACCGATCGGTCACAAAGTGGAAAAATAGTCGAAACTTTTTCCAATCCCGATCGGTCCTCTGAAAAGAAGGTGCGTTGCGACTGGTGCAATCTTTGCAATGGCTCATTCACCCCTTTTGCTTCGACGCATTGGGCAGCGCTTGCTCACTGATGCGTAGCGCGTTTGCGCCGGCCACGGGAATTGGCCTTGGAACACCGTTTGCCAGACCTAAGAATTAGATCAACAACACGGGAGATTCATATGATCAGTACGGCTTTGGAAATACAGGGAGAGCGTGCTCATCAAGTCGGCGAATCGAGCGCCGTAACTGCCGCAAACACCCAACCCGTCAGCGCTCCTGGCACCAGGACCCTGACCCCGGCAGCCAAGCACAATCCGAACCGTAAAAAAGTCTTGTTCGTCACCTCCGAAATAGCCGACCTGGTGAAAACCGGTGGCCTGGGTGACGTTTCCGCGGCGCTGCCACGGGCCATGGCCCATCTGCACGACGTGCGGGTGTTGATCCCGGGTTACCCACAGGTGCTGCACAGCGAGAACCCCATCCATATCATCGGTGAGCTTGGCGGTCATGCTGCGTTGCCACCGTGCAAGATCGGGCGCATGGACATGCCCGATGGTCTGGTCATTTACGTACTGATCTGCCCCGAACTCTACGAGCGCGAAGGTTCACCCTACGGCGCCAACAACGGCCGCGACTGGCCGGACAACCATATCCGTTTCGCCCGCCTCGGCCTGGCGGCTGCCGACATCGCCGCCAACCTCGCGCAGATCCACTGGTGCCCGGACCTGGTGCACGCCCACGACTGGCCCGCCGGCCTGGCCCCGGCCTACATGCACTGGCGTGGGCAACGCACGCCAACACTGTTCACCATTCACAACCTGGCCTATCAAGGCGTGACCAGCCTGGGCTCGTGCCCCGAACTGGGCATTCCCCATCACGCGCTGCAACAGGAAGGCATGGAGTTTTACGGCAAGATGTCGTTCCTCAAGGCCGGCATGGCCTATTCGAGCCACATCACCACGGTCAGCGCGACCTACGCCCAGGAAATCACCACCCCGGACTTCGGCTGCGGTCTCGACGGCTTCCTCGCCGCCAAGACCCAGCAAGGCCTGCTCAGCGGCATTCCCAACGGCATCGATGAAAGCTGGGATGCGGCGACTGATCCGCACCTGTTCTGCCCGTTCAACATCGGCGACTGGGATGGCAAGGCCGTGAACGCCGCCCACGTCCGCGAGCTGTTCGGCCTGGAAGATTCCGAAGGGCCGCTGTTCGCCGTAGTTTCGCGCCTGGTCTACCAGAAAGGCCTGGACCTGACCGAAGCGGTGTCCGAGTACATCGTCAAAAACGGCGGGCAGATCGCGATCATCGGCCGTGGCGAGCCGGAAGAAGAACAGTCGATGCGCGAACTGGCCCTGCGTTTCCCCGGGCAGATCGGCGTGCGCATCGGCTTCAACGAAACCGACGCCCGGCGCATGTTCGCCGGCAGCGACTTCCTGCTGATGCCTTCGCGTTACGAGCCATGCGGCCTGAGCCAGATGTACGCCCAGCGCTTCGGCTCGTTGCCGGTGGCACGCAACACCGGTGGCCTGGCCGACACCATCGAAAACGGCGTGACCGGTTTCCTGTTCGATGAATCCACGGTGCAGAGCTACCAGGAAGCCCTGAGCCGCGCGTTCAAGGTGTTCGCCTTTCCCGACCTGCTGCACGCCATGCGCTGCCGGGCCATGGCAGCGCCGTTCAACTGGTGCAAGGCGGTCGAACCCTACGCCGAGCTCTACGAGCAGCTTGTGGCTAAAGCATTGGGGAAATCGAACAAACAGTAAGAGGCTTTCAAGATGCCGTTACGGACCCTTGAGACCTGGCCCCACGGCGCAATCATGCTGGACGCAGAGCACACGCGATTTGCGTTGTGGGCGCCAGATGCGTTTTACGTCAGTGTCGAACTGGAAAATGGACAGTCCTTGCCGTTGCTGCCCCAGGCCGACGGCTGGTTCGTGAGCAACATCCGATGCGCGGCGGGCACGCGTTACCGCTACAGCATCGACGGCGAACTGGAAGTGCCCGACCCGGCCTCCCGCGCTCAGGCCGGAGACATCGACCGACACAGTGTGGTGGTCGATCCGCTGGCCTATGCCTGGCAACACAGTGCCTGGCTGGGACGGCCGTGGAACGAAGCGGTGATCTACGAATTGCATATCGGTGCGCTCGGCGGCTTCAGCGCCGTCGAGCAGCATCTGGCACGCCTGGTCGAACTGGGTGTCACCGCGATCGAACTGATGCCCATCGCGCAGTTTCCCGGTGAGCGCAATTGGGGTTATGACGGCGTCCTGCCCTACGCGCCCCAGGCTTCATACGGCTCTCCCGAGCAGCTCAAGCACTTGATCGACACCGCCCACGGCCATGGGCTGGCGGTAATTCTCGACGTGGTCTACAACCACTTCGGCCCGGACGGCAATTACCTGCATCGATATGCCAAGGGTTTCTTTCGCGAAGACAAACACACGCCGTGGGGCGCAGCCATCGACTTCCGCCGTTGTGAAGTACGGGACTTTTTCATCGAAAACGCCTTGATGTGGCTGCTGGAATACCGTTTCGACGGTTTGCGCCTGGACGCGGTGCACGCCATCGAAGACCCGAATTTCCTCCAGGAACTGGCACGACGGGTGCACCAGCAGACGGGACCGGCGCGGCATGTGTGGCTAATGGTGGAGAACGAACACAACCAGGCCAGCCTGCTCGAACAGGGCTACGACGCACAGTGGAACGATGACGGCCACAATGCCCTGCATGTGTTGCTGACCGGCGAAACCGACGCCTATTACGCCGACTACGCACAAAACCCCACCGAACAACTGGCGCGCTGCCTGAGCCAGGGTTTCGTGTTCCAGGGCCATCTCAACCGCCATGGAGTGGCGCGGGGTGACCCCAGCGGGCATCTGCCGCCCAGTGCATTCATCCTGTTTTTGCAGAACCATGACCAGATCGGCAACCGGGCATTCGGCGAGCGCCTGCATCAACTCGCCCACCCGCAAGCGCTGCGGGCCGCCACGGTGTTGCTGCTGTTGTCGCCGATGATTCCGCTGCTGTTCATGGGCGACGAGTTTGCCGTCGAGCAACCCTTCCTGTTTTTCACCAGCCATCACGGTGAATTGGCCAAGCAGGTTCGCGACGGCCGGCGCAACGAATTCGCAGCATTCAGCGCCTTTGCCGACCCTAGCCAGCGTGAACACATTCCGGACCCGAATGATCCGCAGACGTTTGCAGCGTCGCGCCCGGTCCTGCCATCAACCGGCCAATGCGAGATGCACGACCTGTATTGCCGACTGTTGCAGATCCGTCACCAGCACATCATCCCGCGCCTGCCGGGCGCCCAGGCACTGGGAGCCGATGTGCTGGGCGAAGGCGCGGTCAGTGCATCCTGGCGTTTGGGCGATGGCAGCCAACTGCGCATTGACCTGAACCTCGGCGCCAGGCCCGTAGTCCACACCTCACAGACCAGTGCCATGCGGTTGTTCGAATACCCGCCACAGAGCCCCGACCTGCCGGACCCAAACACCCTTGCCCCGTATTGCGCGCTCGTCAGCCTCGCCGCCGCAGCCCCCTTTGCTACCTCGTTTGGAGAGCGTCCATGAGTGATGCGCAACTGGAAATCCTGGCCAGCCGTGCCGGTCTCGCAGTCGACTGGATCGACGCCAACGGCCGCCCGCAAAAAGTCGCGCCATCAGTGTTGCGTAACGTGCTGACCGGCCTTGGCCACCCGGCCGGCAGTGCCCAGGAAATCGACGCCAGCCTGCTGGAATTGCAAGCGGCGCAACAGACCCATCACTTGCCGCCATTGATCACCGCCGATGTGGGGACTGGCCTGGACCTCGCGCGTTTTTTCGAGCCTGGAACTCCTTGCGAAATCCACCTGGAGGACGGTTCGCGGCTCAACCTGAAACTGGACGCCAACGCGGTGCTGCCGGGGCTGGTACCGGTCGGCTATCAACAGGTCAGCATCGACGGACAAAGCTTCACCCTGGCCGTAGCCCCCACCCGTTGCTACAGCGTGGCCGATGCCGTGGACAACCCCATCCCTCGTGCCTGGGGCCTGAGCGTGCAGTTGTATGGATTGCGCCGCCCCGGCGATGGCGGGTTTGGTGACACCCAGGCGCTGGAAGACCTTGCCCGGGTGGCCGGTGAGCGTGGTGCCGAGGCGCTGGCGATCAGCCCCTTGCATGCGATGTTTTCCAGTGACACCCAACGCTACAGCCCTTATTCGCCGTCCAGCCGTTTGTTTCTCAACAGCCTTTACTGCGCCCCCGGCACCATTCTCGGCGAACGCGCACTGCGCACCGCCATTGATGCAACCGGACTGGCCATTGAACTCAAGGCGCTGGAAGAGCGTCCGCTGATTGACTGGCCGGCCGCCGCCGATGCCAAGCATCGGTTGCTGCAGTCGCTGTACGAGGGTTTCGTCCACGGCGAACACCCGTTGCACGAAGACTTCAGCAGTTTTCGTCACGCCGCTGGCGAAGCGCTGGAAAACCACTGTCGCTTCGAAGCCATCCAGGAGGCGCGCGCTGCCCACGGTGAACACCTCGACTGGCGGCAGTGGCCCGAACCCTGGCGCAACCCGCGCAGCGCCGAACTGGCGGCATTCGCCGAAGAGAATGCCGGGCGCATCGGCTTCTTCGCCTTCTGTCAGTGGCTGATCACGCGCTGTCTGGAGCGCGCGCAAACCGCCGCCCGCGCCAGCGGCATGAGTATCGGCCTGATCGCCGATCTGGCCGTTGGCGCCGATGGCGGCGGCAGCCAGGCCTGGAGCCGTCAGGACGAACTGCTCGCGTCCCTCACCGTCGGTGCACCGCCGGACATTCTCAACCGCACTGGCCAGGGCTGGGGGATTTCCGCGTTCTCCCCTGAAGGTCTGGTGCGCAATGGTTTCCGGGCCTTCATCGAAATGTTGCGGGCCAACTTCGCCCACTCCGGTGGCTTGCGCATCGATCACGTCATGGGCTTGCAACGTTTGTGGGTAATCCCCAATGGCTCGCCGCCGGCCGACGGCGCCTACCTGTATTACCCGGTGGACGATCTGCTGCGTTTGCTGACCCTGGAATCCCATCGTCACCAGGCCATCGTCCTCGGCGAAGACCTCGGCACCGTGCAGGATGGCCTGCGGGAAAAACTCATCGCCCGTTCGATACTCGGCATGCGGGTGTTGCTGTTCGAACAGGACAACACGCACTTCAAGCCGATCCTCGACTGGCCGGACAACGCCCTGGCCACCACCAGCACCCATGACCTGCCCACCCTCAACGGCTGGTGGCATGGTCGCGATATCGACTGGAACGCCCGGCTCGGCATGGTTGACGCCAGCGCTGAAATCGAATGGCGCCAGCACCGCGAGCGCGAGCGCGAAGGCCTGCGCCGGGCGTTGAGCCAGGACCCGCAGAACTTTCGCGAAGAGTCACACGAAACCGACCAGGTGCTCGATGCCAGCGTGCGTTTTCTCGGTCATACCCGGGCACCGTTGGTGTTGCTGCCGCTGGAAGATGCCCTTGGCGTCGAACAGCAAGCCAACCTGCCCGGCACCATCGACACCCACCCCAACTGGTCGCGGCGCTTGCCCGGTTACAGCGAAGCCCTGCTCGATGGAGCGGATGCCGCGCGACGCCTGGAATTGCTCGCCTGTGCGCGACTCCAGGCGGCCGAGCGTGATCGATGACCCAAGTGCCGACCCGTCCACTGCGCGCCACCTTGCGCCTGCAATTTCACAAAGGCTTCACGCTCGAAGATGCGGTGCCACTGGTGCCGTATTTCGCCCGTCTCGGCATCAGCCATGTCTACGCCTCCCCGCTGCTTCGCGCCCGCGCCGGGTCGATGCATGGCTATGACGTGGTGGACCCGACCAGGGTCAATCCGGAACTGGGCGGTGAGGCGGCGCTGCGTAGTCTGGTCAGTGTCTTGCACGGGCACAACATGGGGTTGATCCTCGACGTCGTCTCCAACCACATGGCGGTTGGCGGCAGTGACAATCCCTGGTGGCTGGATTTGCTGGAGTGGGGGCGCCTGAGCCCTTACGGCGAGTTTTTCGATATCCAGTGGCACTCACCCGACCCGTTGATGGAAGGCCAGTTGCTCCTGCCGTTTCTGGGCAGCGACTACGGCGTCGCGTTGCAGGACGGCACCCTGCCCTTGCGCTTCGATGCCTGGCACGGCACCTTCCATGTCGAGCACTACGAACACCGTTTTCCGATTTGCCCCAGCGATTACGGGGAGCTGCTCAGGACCGATGCACCGCTCGATACGCAACAGGCCGAACAACTGAAAAACCTGGCCGATCGCTTCAGCACCCTGAGCTACCAGACCGACGCCCACAGCCTGGCCCTGCCGCTAAAAGCAGAACTTCGCGACCTGGTCAGCGATCCGGCCCTTGCCCAAGCCATCGAGCAACACCTGAAAAACTACGACTCACTGACCGGCGAAGGCTTCCAGCGCCTGCACAACCTGCTGGAGCACCAGAGCTATCGCCTGGCCAGTTGGCGCACCGCCGCCGATGACATCAACTGGCGGCGCTTCTTTGATATCAATGAACTCGGCGGACTGCGGGTCGAGCGTCCCGCCGTGTTCGAAGCCACCCACGCGAAGATCTTCCAACTGGTGGCTGAAGGGCTGATCGACGGGTTGCGCATCGACCACATCGACGGCCTCGCCGACCCGCGGGGCTACTGCCGCAAACTACGCCGCCGGGTCGACAGCCTTTCGGCGGGCCACCACCTGCCCATCCATGTCGAAAAGATCCTCGGCGAAGGCGAAACCCTGCATCGCGACTGGTCGGTGGACGGCACTACCGGTTACGAATTCATGAACCAGTTGTCACTGCTGCAACACGATCCACGGGGCGCGCAGACACTGGCTGAACTCTGGCACCGTCACAGCGAGCGGCCCCCCGACTTCTGCCAGGAAGCACAACTGGCCCGCCAGCAAATCCTCAGTGGTTCCCTGGCCGGAGATTTCGAAAGCGTCGCCCAGGCCTTGCTGCAAGTGGCCCGGGACAACCTCATGACCCGCGACCTGACCCTCGGTGCCATTCGCCGGGCCTTGCAGGCGCTGATCGTGCATTTCCCGGTGTACCGCACTTACATCGGCCCCCTTGGCCGCTCGGACCAGGACGAGATGTTTTTCCGCCAGGCCTTGGACGGCGCCCGCCAGACCCTCGGCGAAGGCGACTGGCCGGTGCTCGACTGCCTGGCCGGCTGGCTCGGCGGTGAACCCTGGCGGCAGCGCCCGGCCGGTCGCGAGCGTAAACGTCTGAAGCACGCCTGTGTACGTTTCCAGCAACTGACCTCGCCCGCAGCGGCGAAAGCGGTGGAAGACACCGCGTTCTATCGTTCGGCCGTCCTGCTCTCGCGCAATGACGTTGGCTTCAACACCGAGCAGTTCAGCGCACCGCTCGCCGACTTTCATCAGGCCTGCATCGAGCGCCTCGACACCTTCCCGGACAATCTGCTGGCCAGCGCCACCCACGACCACAAACGCGGGGAAGATTCGCGCGCGCGGCTGGCGGTACTGAGCGAGCGCAGCGGCTGGTACGCCGACCAGATCGGCGTGTGGCGCGCCCTCGCCCGGCCCATGCGCAACGACGATCAGATGCCATCGACGGGGGATGAATTGATTCTGTACCAGGCGATCCTCGGCAGTTGGCCGCTGGAGTTGTCTATCGATCATCCGCCGGCCCTCGAGGACTACGCACAACGCCTCTGCCAGTGGCAGCGCAAGGCCCTGCGCGAAGCCAAACTGCAAAGCAGCTGGAGCGCACCCAATGACCCTTACGAGCAAGCGAGCGAGGACTTCATCCAGCGCCTGTTGCTGAGCCCCGAAGGCGAACTGTTGCGTACCGCCCTGGCCAAGGCTGCCCGCTCGATTGCCGCCCCCGGCGCACTCAACGGTTTGGCGCAAACCTTGCTGCGCATGACCGTGCCCGGCGTACCGGATCTGTATCAGGGCAACGATTTCTGGGACTTCAGCCTGGTCGATCCGGACAACCGTCGACCGGTGGATTACTCGTGCCGCCAGCAGGCGATGCAACAACCGGTTGATCTGCCTGACCTGCTGGCGAACTGGCGTGACGGGCGCATCAAGCAAGCCTTGATCGCGCGTACCTTGAACCTGCGTGCCGAACATGCCGAGCTGTTTCGGCGTGGCACCTACCAGGCCCTGGAAGTGGTGGGCAGCGAGGCCCATCGAGTGCTGGGTTTTGTCCGTGAACAGGAGGGAAAACGCGCCATCGTGATTGTGCCGATACGTTGTGCCGAACTGCTGGAAAACGGTGCCGAACCACGGGTCCACGCGCCGCGGTGGGGCGATACTCGTGTCAAGTTGCCGTTCACTGTCCCTGACGAATATCTGCAGGGACTTTTTTCCGGCATCACAGTCACAAAACACAGGGAGCTGCTGATCAGCACCGCGCTGGGGGATTTCCCGGTCAATCTCATTTTTCAAACTGCCCACACTTGAGTTCAGTTCAGGAGCATTACGATGAGCACCGACGATAAACGCATCCGCGAATTCGCCTATCAGATCTGGGAATCCGAAGGAAAACCCGAAGGCCAGGAAGCCCGCCACTGGGAGATGGCGTGCAAACTGGCGGAAGCCGAAGCCCTGGCCCCGAAAAAACCGGCCAAGGCAGCCACGAGCAAAACCCCGGTCAGCAAAACGGCCAATGGCAAGGCTGGCGATGCCAAGGTCGCCGCGCCAAAAACCAAGGCCAAACCGGCGGCGGCTTCGAAGGTGATCCCGCCGGGAGAAAAAGCTGTCGAGAAAAAGCCCCGGGCTGCGCGAAAACCGCCAGCGGTTTGAAGCGCACGGCGTTTGACCTGATTGGGCTCGTGACGCGATCGCGTGCCCAAAAACATACCTGTGGGAGCGGGCTTGCTCGCGAAGAGGGAGTGTCCGTCGACATCAATTTTGTCTGACATACCGCTTTCGCGAGCAAGCCCGCTCCCACAGGTTGCGGTGCTGATCAGCGAGTATTTTTACCCAGGAGTACCTATGCCCAGTCCGAAGAAAGCCGCCGCGCCAGCCCCTCGTGCCGAAACTACACGAATCCGCGAAGGCCTGCCCTTTCCGCTGGGTGCCACCTGGGATGGACTGGGCGTCAACTTCGCGCTGTTTTCCGCTCACGCCACCAAGGTTGAACTGTGCCTGTTCGACGACGCCGGCGAGGTTGAACTCGAACGCATCGAACTGCCCGAATACACCGACGAGATCTACCACGGCTACCTGCCCGACGCCCATCCGGGGTTGATCTACGGCTATCGCGTGTACGGTCCGTATGACCCGGCCAACGGCCATCGCTTCAACCCCAACAAACTGCTGATCGACCCCTACGCCAAACAACTGGTCGGCAAGCTGAAATGGTCCGAAGCGCTGTTCGGCTACACCATCGGCCACCCCGACGCCGACCTCAGCTTCGATGAACGGGACAGCGCGCCCTTCGTGCCCAAATGCAAGGTCATCGACCCGGCGCACACCTGGGGCCACGACCATCGTGTCAGCGTGCCGTGGGACAAGACGATCATCTATGAGACCCATGTGCGCGGCTTCAGCATGCGCCACCCCGCCGTCCCCGAAAACCTGCGCGGCACCTTTGCCGGGTTGATGGTCGATGATGTGGTGGAGCACATCCGCAAGCTCGGCGTGTCGACTGTGGAGTTGCTGCCGATCCACGCGTTCGTCAACGACCAGCATCTGCTGCACAAGGGCATGACCAACTATTGGGGCTACAACAGCATTGCGTTCTTCGCCCCCGACCCGCGTTACCTGGCCAGCGGCAAGATCGCCGAATTCAAGGAAATGGTCGCGCACCTGCACGAAGCCAATCTGGAGGTGATCCTCGACGTGGTCTACAACCACACCGCCGAGGGCAACGAGCAAGGCCCGACCCTGTCCATGCGCGGCATCGACAATGCGTCCTACTACCGCCTCAAGCCCGATGACAAGCGTTTCTATATCAACGATTCCGGCACCGGCAACACCCTCGACCTGAGCCACCCGTGCGTGCTGCAAATGGTCACCGACTCCTTGCGCTATTGGGCCTCGGAAATGCACGTGGACGGCTTCCGCTTCGACCTGGCGACCATTCTGGGGCGTTACCACGACGGTTTCGACGAACGCCACAGTTTCCTCGTGGCCTGCCGCCAGGACCCGGTGCTGCGCCAGGTCAAACTGATCGCCGAACCCTGGGACTGTGGCCCCGGTGGTTATCAGGTCGGCAACTTTCCTCCGGGCTGGGTCGAGTGGAACGACAAGTTCCGCGACACCGTGCGCGCCTTCTGGAAAGGCGACGACGGTCAACTGGCGGACTTTGCCAGCCGCCTGACCGCTTCGGGCGAAATGTTCAATCAACGTGGACGCCGCCCCTACTCATCGGTGAACTTCGTCACCGCCCATGACGGCTTCACCCTCAATGACCTGGTGTCGTACAACGACAAGCACAACGAAGCCAACGACGAAGACAATCAGGACGGCAGCAACAACAACCTGTCGTGGAACCACGGCGTCGAAGGCCCCACCGACGACCCCGACATCAACGCGCTGCGCCATCGGCAGATGCGCAATTTCTTCGCCACCCTGCTGCTGGCCCAGGGCACGCCGATGCTGGTGGCCGGCGACGAGTTCGCCCGCACCCAGGACGGCAACAACAATGCGTACTGCCAGGACAGCGAGATCGGCTGGGTCAACTGGGACCTCAGCGAAGACGGCAAGGCCCTGCTCAAGTTCGTCAAACGCCTGATCAAGTTGCGCCTGACGTATCCGGTCCTGCGGCGCGGGCGTTTCCTGGTGGGTAATTACAACGAGGAAATCGGCGTCAAGGACGTGACCTGGGTGGCGCCGGACGGCACGGAAATGACCACCAGGCATTGGCACGATGCGCACAATCGTTGCCTGGGCATGCTGCTCGATGGCCGCGCCCAGGAAACCGGCATTCGCCGCAAAGGCATCGACGCAACGTTGATGCTGGTGGTCAACGCGCATCACGACATCGTCAATTTCCGGCTACCGGAAGTGCCTGACGGCGGTTTCTGGACCTGCATGATCGACACCAACCAACCGTCGATCCGTGGCCAGGAACGCTTCGAGTTTGGCCACGAGTACTCGGTCACCGGCCGCTCGTTGCTGCTGTTCGAGTTGCAGCATGAGGAAGAAGAGTAAAGGAGACTTCAGGGATTCATGGCTGCATCACCGCAGAGCGGAAAAATCATTCTGGATAAGCTCGCGACGCGACGAATAGCGTTACATGAGCAATACTCGATTCGCGGCAATCCAGGGTTTGGCTTGTCGCACCGCTATCAACGAGCCCTCACGGGTCTGCCGGGCTTGTCCCGTGCACGACTGAAGGCGATGCAGAACAAGGACGTATCCACCATGAAATCCGTTTCCCTGAGCGAAGCCAGCCTGCCATCACAGATCTGGAACAGCGCCCCGCAACTGGACAGCATCCCGGTCATCAGCACCCAATCCCTGGTGCCCACCGGCGCACGCGCGGTGCTCATTGCCCCGCACCCCGGCGATGAAGTCGTGACCTGCGGCGGCCTGCTGCAATTGCTCAGCAACCTGGGCCACCCCCTGCAATTGATCTCGATCACCGACGGCAGCGCCAGCCATCCGGGCTCTCGGCAGTGGTCGGAAAAACGCCTCAGCGTATTTCGTCCCCAGGAAAGCGTGGAAGCCATCCGCCGACTCGATTTGCCGATGCACAGCCTGAAGTGGATTCGTGGCGGGTTTACGGACAATGCGCTGGTGGAGCACGAAGATCAGATCGCCCAATTCATCACGCGCTACCTGCGCCCCGGTGATGTGGTGTTCAGCACCTGGCGCGAGGACGGCAACGTCGACCACGACACCGTTGGCCGCGCCAGCGCCAGGGCGGCAGCCAACGTAGGGGCAACCTACAACGACGTACCGTTCTGGGCCTGGCACTGGCCGGCACGGGACCGGGAGCTGATTCCCTGGCACCGTGCCCGCAAGGTGCGCCTGGATACCTGGACCGTCGCCCGCAAGAGCCACGCCACCCACGCCTACGCCAGCCAACTCGACGGCGAACCGGCCATCGGCCTTGCGCCGTTGCTGCCCCGGACGCTGCTGGAGCGTATCCGTTTGCCTTATGAAATTGTCTTGGTTTGAAAGCGCAACCCACCAGACTGAACTGCCTGCTGTCGCATCAGTCGCATACATAAGCAGCCCTGAATCAGAGGAGTGCATGTGGCCAGTCATTCAAAACGGCAGGCAGCCGAATCAACGCCGTTGAATACCCCCCCGGCGATTCATCGGCTTCGCGTGCTGACGGTCAACACCCATAAGGGGTTTACCGCACTCAACCGGCGTTTCGTCCTCCCCGAGCTGCGTGAAGCGGTGCGCAGTACATCGGCAGACCTGGTGTTTCTGCAAGAAGTCGTCGGTGAGCACGACCGCCACTCCTCCCGCTACAACGATTGGCCACAAACCTCGCAATATGAATTCCTTGCCGACAGCATGTGGAGCGACTTCGCCTATGGGCGCAATGCCGTCTATCCCGACGGTCATCATGGCAATGCCCTGCTGTCGAAATACCCGATCCGCGAGTATCGAAACCTGGATGTTTCCATTACCGGCCCCGAACGCCGTGGCTTACTGCATTGCGTGCTGGACGTGCCGGGGCATAGCGAAGTGCATGCCATCTGCGTGCACCTCAGCCTGCTGGAAAGTCATCGTCAGCTGCAGTTGCAGTTGCTCTGCCAGCTCCTCGAGTCCCTGCCGGATGATGCGCCGGTGATCATTGCCGGCGACTTCAACGACTGGCAGATGCAGGGCAATGCCGCCCTGGCCCGCCGCGATTACTTGCACGAAGCCTTCGAACGCCACCATGGTCGTCCGGCCAAAACCTACCCCGCGCGATTTCCCTTGTTGCGCCTGGACCGCGTTTACCTGCGCAACGCCAGCAGCCATGAGCCGCAAATACTTGGGCACAAGCCGTGGACGCACCTTTCTGACCATTTGCCGTTGGCGGTTGAAGTGCATCTCTGAACCACGACCATCAGGCGTCTGGTGCTGTGAAAACACCCCCCACCTGTTATTTCTGACAGTAGCCACATTGAAGCAGTGCCTGCTACGTTGATGATGCCCTGCCGATGCCGGTAGGCGCAGTCGGTCCTGGCCATTCCTGGCGACCAAAGGAATGGACGTTGATCCCATCGCGGAGGCAAGCATGGAGTTTTCGACAGATCTGCCCAAATACCGCTTCGGCGCCTGCCTGTTCTCAATCTGGTTATGTGCGAATTGGCCCCTGGCAGCCTACGCCGCCTGCACACTCACACCCACCGCCGGCAACGACAACTTCGTCTGCGACAGCGCCACCAGTGGGCCGTTGACCGATTTGTCGGGCAATAACACCCTGACCTTCCCCGCCACTGGCACCGGCAAGATCAACGGTAACGTGACCTTCGGCGCCGGCGCCGACACAGTGAACATGGCGTCCGGCACCGTGGCCGGCTCTGTGAATCAGGGCGACGGGGCGGATAGTTTCACGATCAGCGCCGGGCAAGTCACCGGGGCGGTCAGCCAGGGCAATGGCATCGATAATTTCGTCATGTCTGGCGGGACCCTTCAGTCCCTGGCCCAAGGCGACGGCCACGATACCTTCCTGATGACCGGCGGCACCATCGTTGGTGCCTTCGAGGACGGCGACGTCGCCAGGATGACCGGCGGCACCATCGGTCGGGTCGACATGAAGCTCGATAACAATATTTTCGATTTGTCCGGCGGGCAGATCCTCGGCAACCTGGTGACCGGTCTGGGCACCGATACCATCATCGTTTCCGGGGGTCGTATCGGTGGCAACATCAGTGTCAGCAACGGCAACGACAGCATCACGGTCACCGACGGGGAAATCGGTGGCGAGATCCGCGCCGGCAACGGCGATGACACCCTGGTGTGGGACGGCGGCGGGATCATCCGCTCGCAAATACGGCTGGAGGCCGGCAACGACAGCGCCACCCTGCGCAACCTCAGCGAAAGCACCCTCGCCCTCACCCCGAGCATCAATGGCGGCGTCGGCAATGACCTGCTGACCTTCGATCACACTACCTCTTCCGGCGCCGCCCGCTACATCAACTGGGAAACCGTCAACCTGGTCAACGGCTCGCGGTTCGATCTGGATGGCAACTTGCAACTGGGTGACAGCACCAGCGGCACGGGTGTGTTCAATGTCGATGGCAGCAGCACACTGACGTCGGTGCAAGGCAGCATCGCGCCATTGACCGCAGATCGGCTCGTTACCCTGAACAACAGCGGGGTCATCGACCTCACCGGTGGCAACTCGCGCACCGATGACAGCCTGACGGTTGAAGGCAATTACGTGGGTAACGGCGGCCAGTTGCTGTTGCAAAGCGCCGTGGGCGATGACAGTTCTCCCAGCGACAAGCTGGTGGTCAACAACGGAACGCTGACCGGCAGCACCCTGATCAGCGTCACCAACGTTGGCGGCGCGGGTGCCCAGACCCGGCAAAACGGTATCCAGCTGGTTCAGGCCCAAGGCACGGCGGTCAGCGACAACACCGCGTTCGCCCTCAAAGCCCCGGTGTCGGTTGGCGCCTTCGATTACCGCCTGTTCAAAGGCGGTATCACACCGGGCAGCGAAAACAGTTGGTATTTGCGCTCCTCGGTGGTGGCGCCGCCAGTGGTTGCCGTCGCCAACCCTGATCCCGCCTTGCCGCCGACGCTGGTGCCCATCGTGGCAGTGCCGGTGGCCGCGCCGGTGGTTGTGGCCACCGCGGTTCAGGGAGCTGAAGCCGTCGTGACGGTCGAAGCCCCGGTGTTACCGGCCGCCGTACCCGGCGCAGCACCAATCCCCCTGTATCGCGAGGCGGTGCCTGCCTGGTCGGTGGTGCCGCCCGCAGCAGCACAGTTGAGCCTGACAGCATTGGGCACTTTTCATGACCGTCAGGGCGATCAGCGCCTGCTGACGCAAACCGGTGCCTTGAGCGCCGGTTGGGGGCGGGTCTACGGCAAGAACCTCGAGCAGACCTGGGCCGGCACCGTCACGCCAAGACTGGATGGCTCGCTCAATGGCTTTCAGGTCGGCAATGATCTGTTCAGCTCAGAGTTGGCGGGTGGGCAAACCCAGCGCAGCGGTTTCTTCATCGGCCACAGCCGCCTGCAAGGCGATGTCGACGGTTTCAATCAGGGCTTCGAAGGCAAACGCTCCGGCAACGTCGAGTTGAAAGGCGACAGCCTTGGCGTTTACTGGACCCTGACCGATCCCGCCGGCGCGTATCTCGATACCGTGGCCATGTACACCTGGCTCAACGGCGACAATCGCTCCGAAAGTGGACTGAAAATCGACAATGACGGCCACGTAACGACGTTATCGGCAGAAGTCGGATACCCGATCGCGGTGACCGGTAACTGGGTGGTCGAACCCCAGGTCCAGGCGATTTATCAGAAGGTCAAACTCGACAGTCAGGACGACGGCATCTCCCATATCTCGTTCGATTCCGACAGTGCCTGGACCGGCCGTGTCGGCGCACGCTTCAAGGGTCGCTACGAGGTCGGCGGCCGTCCGCTGGAACCCTATCTGCGGGCCAACATCTGGCACACTTTCACTGGTACCGATACGGTCACCTTTGACCATCTCGATCAGGTCGAAACCCAACAACGAACCTCGTCCGCCGACCTGGGTATCGGCATGGTGCTGAGCGTTGCGGCCTCGGTCAGCGTGTACGCCGGACTCGACTACACCAGCAATATCGACAGTAACCAACAACGGGGAACGTTCGGTAACGTGGGGGTCCGGGTGAAGTGGTAATGCTCGAAAGCCGCTCTAGCCCGAGGTTTTTTTTTGACGATCCTTCGAACAAACAAGCACTTATGGGCACGTCATAAATCAGTCACTTAAACCGTTACCACTTATCGGCCATCTTCTTGACTCGACCGTTTCGGTCTTCTTGACTTCAGATTACTACCCCCGGAATCACCACCAGGACCGGCCTCGGGCGCCCGTAAAAACGGGCAGCCCGTGACGCCCCCTAATCCATTCGGTCGCCCCTCATTCGGGGTAGGAGAGACGCCAGAGCGAGATACCGCCTGCGACTGCAAGGTAGACCGCCATGAAAGTTTCACTCACCCAACAGGAGATCAAAGTCGCTTTTTGCACGGTGTCGAGTTCACTGCTGCTGTGTTCTACCATGCAAGTACAAGCCGCCACTGATGAGCAAGAAACAGCCCCGTGGTATCGCCAGGACATTCCGACAATCAGTCTGCCCACCCTCGCAGCAACCTATCCTGGTCAATTCAGCGCTCATCCCGATCTACGCAGTTCGAACCTGACCACCGAAGACGCCGCGCCCACGACCTGGGACCAACTCTACGGCCAGCCCTCTCGCCAGGCACAAACCGATTACCTTTCCCAAGGGCTGGCCGTCCCCGGCACCAACGCACTCAAAGGCCCGGCGATATTGACCGTGCAAAACGCCAGCGGCCATACGCAAAGGATCGGCCTGGTCGGCGGCATGAGCCAGCTCCAGCTCAACCACAACGGCGCGCAGATCGCCCCGGCAATGTCCCACCCCAACAGCGACACGCTCAACCTCCAGGGGCAAAGCCTCGGTGCCTACTGGAGCCTGACCGGACCACAAGGCTGGTACGTCGACCTGACCGCCAGCGGTGGCCGGGTCAGCGGCTTCAGCCGCAACGGACAAGGGACCCGACAAGCCACTGAGGGCAGCGCGATGACGCTGTCGGTCGAGGGTGGCTTCCCCATCGGCCTGGGCGAGAACTGGGTGATTGAACCCCAGGCGCAATTGATCAATCAGCGCATCAGCCTGGACACCCCGTATGCCGGATCCGGCAACGCGTCTTCAACTGATCTGACCTCGTGGAGCGGCCGGGTTGGCGCGCGCTTGAAAGGCAATTACGACATCAACGGCTTGCCGGTCGAACCTTACGTACGGACCAACTTGTGGCACACGGTGTACACCGGCAACACCGTCACCCTCGATCAGGTCGACAAGATCAGCAGTAGCCGTAGTTCCTCGACCGTCGAACTGGGTCTGGGCCTGGTCGCAAGAGTCACTCCAACCGTGAGCCTGTACATCAGCGCCGACTACAGCAGCGACGTGGACGACAACGACCTGAACGGGTTGATTGGCAGCCTGGGTGTGCGGATGCGCTGGTGAGGGACAGATCTCAAAAGATGCAGTGATGGGGTGGACGTCTGCTGATGGCTCGGTGTTTCCTCTGTAGACGCTCCGCCGCAATCGCCGTGAATACCTGTTATTTCTGACAGTAGCGCATCGACCAACCTGTTGATACCGTGGAAACAGCACTGTGCATTGTGATGTGCAGTCGATAAAACCATGCCAACTGGTCGCATTGCCCGATGTTTTCCGATGCAGGAAATCAGCAGTCCCTGATCCGTATCGCTTTCGACATAGCCATGGTCTGCCCCGCAGGAGCGGGCACGGCACGTCCCATCAAGCGAGGATGGATCATGAGTAAGGCACTTTCGTCTCTCAAGTACCTGGGCACTGGCACCCTGTTGTTAATGGTCATGGCTGGCTGGCCACTCATTTGTCACGCCGACTGCACACTCGTACCCACTGCCGGCAATGACAACTTTACTTGCAGCAGCGGTACCAGCTCCGGGCTCTCGGACCCGAGCGGCAGTAACCGCCTGACATTTCCGCAAGGCGGTACCGGCACCATCAATGGCAATGTCACCTTTGGCGCTGGCAATGATCTTCTGCAAATGAGTTCAGGCAGCATCATTGGCGCTGTGGACATGGGTGACGGCGCAAACATCTTGCAGCTCTTCAATGGCGCCATCAGCGGTGCAGTCCGCCAAGGCGATGGCGACAACATCGTGCAGGTCAGCGCCGGTTCAGCCACCACCTTCATCCAGGGCGCTGGCAACGACAGTTTCACAATAAGCGGAGGCAACATCACCTCCCTGTCCCAAGGCGCTGGCCATGACACCTTTACGATGAGCACCGGTGCCATTACCGGTAGCGTTGAAGACAGTGAACAGGCCCTCATGAGCGGGGGTAGCATTGGCCGGGTCGCGATGAATCTGGACCTTAACTCATTCGAAATGCTTGGCGGGCGAATCGTCGGCGACCTCGACGCCGGGACCGACAACAACTCAGTCAACATCAAGGGCGGTACGGTTGGTGGAAACGTTATTGTCAGTGGCGGCGGTAACTCGATCACGGTCAGCGCAGGCGAGATCAATGGCCAGGTTCGTGGTGGCAGCGGCAATGACATTTTCACCTGGGATACCGGCGGGCTGATTCACTCGGCCATCCTGATGGGCGGGGGCGACGATCAAGCGTTGCTGCACAATCTCAGCGAAACCAGTCTGTCGTCGACACCGGGCATCGATGGGGGGCCTGGCAACGATAGCCTGACGTTCGATAACAGCCAATCCGCCAGCCCGGGACGCTACCCCCATTGGGAAACCGTGAATCTGGATAACGGCTCGCGCTTCAACCTGAATGGAGATTTCGTCCTGGGCGATAGCGTTTCCGCCACCGGTACGTTCAATGTTCACGGCGGTAGTGTGTTGTTGGTCGACCAGGGCAGCATCACACCGTTCAGCGCCGGACAGTTAGCGACCTTGAACAACAAGGGGCTGATCGACATGACCAGCGGAAACACCACTGCGACCAACCGACTTACGGTCCAGGGCAATTACTTTGGCGACAATGGGCAACTGCGCCTGCAGAGTGTTTTGGCCAGCGACGATGCTGCCAGCGACAAACTGGTGGTGGAGCGAGGTACGCTGCAAGGTTCCACCAAACTCGACATCGTTAACCTCGCCGGTCCTGGCGATCTGACACGGCAAAACGGCATCCTGGTGGTGCAAGCACTCAATGGCGCCACGGGCAGTGACCGGGCATTCACCTCCTCCGGGCCCGTTTCCGCCGGAGCCTATGATTACTATCTGTTCAAGGGTGGCGTCACCCCTGGCACAGCCCAGAACTGGTACTTGCGTTCCGCCGTCGTGGCGCCTCCACTGCCAGGACCGGAGGACCCTCCCGTGCCACTTCCCAACCCGGAAGATCCTCACGTGCCCTTGCCCAACCCGGAAGACCCTCACGTGCCACTGCCCAACCCGGAAGACCCTCACGTGCCCCTGCCCAACCCGGAAGACCCTCATGTGCCCCTACCAGGCGTCATCCTCGATCCGGGTGGCACAATTCTGCCGACTTTACCGGATTTGCCGGGAACCGAACCCGGCAAGCCGCCAATTCCACTCTTTCGTCCGGAAGTCCCGGTGTATTCCGCACTCTTGCCTGCGGTCAAGCAGATGACCCTGGCCGCCCTTGGCACCTTCCATGAGCGCCAGGGCGATCAGAACCAACAGCATCAGTCAGGCACAATGGCGGCCGGTTGGGGTCGGTTTTATGCCAGCAACAGCCGCCAGACCTTTGCTGGCACGGTCAACCCGCGTCTGGACGGTTCGATGACGGGTTATCAGGTCGGCAGCGACCTGTACGGCTGGACCACCGCCAATGAACAGACGCAAAAGGTCGGTTTCTTTGTCGGTCACAGCCGGATAGAAGGCGACATCGACGGCTTCAATCGCGGATTCGAGCACCGTGACGCCGGCAAGAGTACGCTGCGCGGCAATAGCGTGGGCCTGTACTGGACACTCATCGATCCCTACGGCTGGTATATCGACAGCGTGCTGATGTGGACGGGTCTGGACATCAACAGCGAGTCCATTCGCGCAGTCAAGCTCAACACCCGCGGCCACGCCATGACGTTGTCCGTCGAGGCCGGTTATCCACTGCAGGTTTTCCAGTCCTGGGTTCTTGAGCCGCAAGTGCAACTGATCAACCAGCACAGCGCCCTGGACGGCCAGAACGATGGCATCTCCGATGTCGACTTCGATGCCGACAACAGCGTGACCGCTCGACTCGGTGCCCGACTGCGCGGCACCTATCAGCTGGCCGGCATGCCCCTGCTGCCCTACGTGCGAACCAATGTGTGGCATACCTTGTCCGGTACCGACCGGGTGACCTTCAACAACTTCACGGCGATCGACACGCAGCAGAAGTCCACGAGCATGGACCTGAGCATGGGTATGACCGTGCAGGTTTCGAACGCTTTGAGCCTGTATGGCGAGGCTGGCTACGAGACCCAACTGGACAGCAATACACTGAACGGACGCAAGGCGACACTCGGAATAAGGCTGGACTTTTGATGCTGACCAGGGTCCTGGAACATCCACATCGGGGCACGCCGCCCCTTGCCGTCATGGATCCGCGAGGCCTGGCGGTCAGGGCGGTGCAATACCACCGACGGCAGGCAGTCGATCCGCTCGAAGCGCGGGTCACGCATCAACGCTTCGATGCCGCCGGCCGGCCAGTGGCTAGCCGCGATCCGTATCTGTTTGCTTTGGCACAGAGCGATACGTCGGTGCCGGCGAACCTCCGCCAGGTGTTCAGTTTGTCTGGCGCACAGTTGTCGAGTGACAGCGTGGATGCAGGTTGGCGGGTGGCGTTGCACGGTGCTGCCGGGCAACGCGTCGAGGCTTGGGACGGGCGTGGCAGCCATTCCCAGACTGAGTTCGATGAACTGCTGCGGTCGGTGGCCGTGCATGAACGTGGCGAAGATGTCGCCGAGCATGTGCTTGAGCGTTTTAGTTATGCGGGAGTCGGTGCCGATGCTGTCTCGCACAATCTGTGCGGTCAGTTGATTCGCCACGACGACCCGGCCGGGACGTTGCACCTGCGCGAACTCGGCATCAGTGGCGCGGTGCTGCAACAGACGCGGCATTTTTTGCGCGACACCCTCCCGCCCGACTGGCCGATAGCGTGGCCTTGCTTGAACCCGGCGAGGGTGCAACTACTTCCCACACCTACGCGCCCACCACGGAACTGCGACACCAAATCGATGCACTGGATAACCTTCAAAGCTTCGCCTACACCGTCGCTGCCGAGCGGAAAAACGCCCGCCTTACCCTGAGCGGTGATGATCAGCGTGAGAGGACGCTGGTCAGCGATCTCCACTACAACGCCGCCGGCCAGATCGTTTCGCAAACCGCCAGCAACGGTGTCGTCACCCGCCACTGCTACGATTCTGCGGATGGTCGCCTCACCCGGCTCAGCGCACACAAAACCAACGGCACGCCACTGCAGGACCTGAAATACCGCTACGACGCGGTCGGTAATGTGATGAGCATCGAAGACGCCGCCCAACCGATCCGCTATTTCAACAACCAGCGCATCGAGCCGATCAAGACCTATCGTTACGACACCCTCAATCAGTTGATCGAAGCCACGGGATGGGAGGCCAGGACCGGCCACGGTGGTCCGGCCCTGCCCGGCCTGCAGCCCCTGCCCCTCGACCCCAAACAGGTTGCCAATTACAGCCAGACGTATCACTACGACGCCGGCGGTAACCGGGTTCAGGTATTACGCGCCGTGGTTGCAGCGGTGGATTAATCCGGATCCGGCGTGGGGAATTGACGGCCTCAACTTCTATCGAATGGTCAGGAATAACCCCATTGCTCTTCATGATCCAAATGGCTTGACACCACACGGGGATCTGGCACGAACAATCATGGCCTCCAAAGGCTTTCAAGAAAAATACTATGAAAATCCTGAGATCGCCCTGAGCATCATGGCAGAAATAGCTAAGAAGGATAAACATCCCGCAGATGTGATTGAAAGAGCGATACGAAGGGTTCGAAAGGAAATGAGCCCGCCACTTGAAGACGCAACGGCACAGATGGGCAGTTTAGCAATCGCAATACCTAAAAAGAAATTCGCAAACCATCGCAAGAATATAAATACATGCTTGAATTCAAGGCGCTCTATGCAACAACCGAAGGTTCAAACAAAATTAACACTGCAATGAAAGCGGGAAGAGAAATATCAATTAAAGAAAAAGAAGTAATCCGCCAACTAGAATCCACTCACGGAGATCAGCTGTTTTCAGGCGCAGCCGGACGCGAAATGAAAAAGAATATCGAGGCCTCCGCAGCAGCCTTCGATACAGAACGCGCCATACAGGTAAGCTATAAACTCTACCAACTAAACAACTAAACAACTAAACAACTAAACAACTAAACAACTAAACAATGAATACTTACTATCGAGACCAGAGCATAACAGAGTCAGGCTTAGAGGCATACATAGCGGCCCAGCAAGACGGATCCGTAATTTACTCGAAGAGTTTTCTTTCGGTACTAAGAGAAAAAAATTCGCCGAAAAAATTATGGACAAAGAAAATTCGGCTATTTTCATCATGAAAGGATTTAGTGCCTCAAACGTAATCTCCAGCTATTCTGCGTCAGAGGTACAGGGCTATTTATTCACTCCTCATGCAGACTTTACGGTAACTGCAGTCGGCAGAAGAGAAACCAACAACAAACAGTTTGTTATTGAGCTCAAATAAGTCCGGGGCCACACTGGCAGCCGAACTGCCATGCCTCATTAAAATAACTGAAAAGGCGCTGATTATTATAATGAAACGGGAGTACCGGGCTTTACTGCCTTAGTGCGACCCGTTCGTCATATTCCAGCGCCCTTTTGGCCACGCGTCTGTTATTCCTCCGGTCTTAACATCAACACCGCCAACGGCGGCAAATTCAACACCAACGACAACGCCTGCCCATGGCTCGGTGTTTCCTCGGCCAGCACCCCGCCACTATTGCCGTAGTTGGAACCGGCATAGATCGACGAATCGCTGTTGAGCACCTCGCTCCACTGCCCGGCAAACGGCACCCCTACGCGATAAGCCTCGCGTGGC
This sequence comes from Pseudomonas sp. GL_091, assembly GCF_057837725.1. Classification (NCBI taxonomy): domain Bacteria; kingdom Pseudomonadati; phylum Pseudomonadota; class Gammaproteobacteria; order Pseudomonadales; family Pseudomonadaceae; genus Pseudomonas; species Pseudomonas sp. GL_091. Next base: position 3,992,482 of record NZ_CM174451.1, read on the forward strand.
ACCGGCGTAAAGTTGGCCACCACCAGTAGCGGCTTACCGTCCTTGCTCCAGCGCAACCACGCATAAACGCTGTTGATCGCGTCATCGCCGATCAGCCATTGGAAACCCTGCGGCACATCGTCCTGCTCATGCAGCGCCGGCTCTTCGCGGTACAAGCGGTTGAGGTCGGCCACCAGTTTCTGCACCCCCTTGTGCTCGGGGTATTGCAACAGGTACCAGTCCAGTTGCTGGTCATGGTTCCACTCGCGCCACTGGCCGAACTCGCAGCCCATGAACAGCAACTTCTTGCCCGGATGCGCCCACATGAAACTCAGGTAGGCCCGCAGGTTGGCGAATTTCTGCCAGCGGTCGCCGGGCATCTTGTCGATCAGCGAGTGTTTGCCGTGCACCACTTCGTCGTGGGAGATCGGCAGGATGAAGCGCTCGGACCACGCATACACCAGGCCGAAACTCAGCTCGTTGTGGTGATGGGCGCGGTACACCGGGTCCTGCTGGATGTAATGCAGCGAATCGTGCATCCAGCCCATGTTCCATTTGTAGGCAAAGCCCAGCCCGCCCTGTTGCGTGCCCTGGCTGACACCCGGCCACGCGGTGGATTCTTCGGCGATCACCAAGGCTCCGGGCGCTTCGAGGGCCACCACGTCATTGAGATGACGCAGGAAGTCGATGGCTTCCAGGTTTTCCCGCCCGCCATGGCGGTTCGGCACCCATTCGCCGGCCTTGCGCGAGTAGTCGCGGTACAGCATCGAGGCCACCGCATCGACCCGCAGGCCGTCGACATGGAAATGCTTGAGCCAGTGCAGCGCCGACGCCAGCATGTAGCCATGCACTTCAGTGCGACCCAGGTTGTAGATCAGCGTGTCCCAGTCCTGGTGGAACCCTTCCTGCGGGTTGCCGTACTCATACAGCGCCGTGCCGTCGAACTGGGCCAGGCCGTGGGTATCGGTGGGGAAATGCGCCGGCACCCAATCGAGAATCACCCCAAGCTCGGCCTGGTGGCAGGCGTTGATGAACGCAGCGAACTCGTCCGGCGTGCCATACCGCGCACTCGGCGCGAATTGCGACAGCAACTGATAACCCCACGAACCGCCGAACGGGTGCTCCATGATCGGCATCAGTTCGATGTGGGTGAAACCCAGGTCTTTGACATAGGGAATCAGCCGTTCGGTCAGTTCAGGCCAGGTGTACTGGCGGGCCACTTCACCCAGGTCGTCCAGCTCACATTGCCACGAGCCGGCGTGCAATTCGTAGATCGACAAGGGCGCCGTCACCCGGTGGCGGTCGCCTCGGGACAACATCCAGTCCTGGTCCTGCCAGTCGATGTTCAAGGGTGAGGCGACTTTCGAAGCGGTGTCCGGTGGCAGGCTGGTGGCCAGCGCCACGGGATCGGCCTTCAACGGCAGGATGCCATGGGCGCCGAGAATCTCGTATTTGTAGGTGTCCCCGGCTTGCAGGCGCGGGATGAACAATTCCCAGACTCCGGTGGGATGACGCAGGCGCATCGGGTGCCGGCGCCCGTCCCAGACGTTGAAGTCGCCGACCACCGACACCCGCCGGGCATTCGGTGCCCACACGGCGAAACGCACGCCGTCGACACCGTCCACGGTTTTCAGTTGCGCGCCCAGGCACCCGCTGAGGTCACGGTGATTGCCTTCGGCAAACAGGTACAAATCCATTTCGCCCAGCAAGGGGCCGAAGCTGTAGGGATCTTCTGCGGTTTGCTCGCCGCCGGCCCAATGGGTGCGCAGCAGATACGCTTGCGCATGCTGGAAATGCCCGACGAACAACCCCGGCGTCTGCGTGGCTTCAAGGTGACCGAGCTCTTCGCCGGACTCCCTGGCCAACACCTGCACACTCAGGGCGCCCGGCAGATACGCGCGGATGAATTGCCCACCGGCACCATCAGCGTGAGGGCCGAGAATGGCGAAAGGATCGATATGTTCGGCGCGCACCAATGCATCGATATCCCGCGCGCTGGGCAGCAGCGCTTCTTTGTGATGACCCTGTTCCTTGTTCGAGACACTCATGACTACTCTCCATCAAGATCGGAAAAGGGTTTAAGCCCACTCAATAATCCATATAAACCGTGCAACGGCACGGGCAACCAGGCGGGGCGATTTTCCGCCTCATAGGCCACTTCATACGCCGCCTTCTCCAGACCGAACAACGCCAGTGCTGCATCCTCGCCTTCGGGATCTTGCCATGCATGGGCAAGACTAGCTGCCGCCAGCCGATAAGCGTCGACAAATGCTTGCCGCGCCTCGCTCAAGTAGCGATCGGTGACCCGCAAGCGCGCGACATCGGCCGCCGCGGTGTTATCGACGTTCTGCACATTGATCGCCATCGCCGCCGCATAGTCGAAGGAACGCAGCACGCCGCTGACATCCTTGTACGGGCTGTGTTTGCCTCGTCGTTCATGCAAAGGCCGCGCCGGTTCGCCCTCGAAGTCGATCAGGTAGGCATCGCCCTTGATCACCAGCACCTGCCCAAGATGCAGGTCGCCGTGCACACGAATGCGCAAGCCGCCCGCGGTCTTTTTGCCCAGTGCCTGTACATGGCCGAGGATGGTTTTCCTGTTGTCCAGCAAACGGCTGACCAGGGTCTGGTCCGCCGGGTTCAGTTGATTTTTATGCTGCTTGAGCAAATTCAGCCCGTGCTCGATTTGCGCCGCGACATCCCTTGCCGAGGCCAGCGCCTCCTTCTGCGTGGTGACCTGGGGCAAGAAGTCCGGGTTGGCACTCGGCGCCGCCAGCACCTGATGCATTTCCCCCAGGCGCTGACCGAGCATAGCGGCGAAATCTTTCAGTTCGCCGAGCGCGTTGTAATGTTGTTCCTGCTCGGACACAGCGTCGGCCAGCTCATCGCGCAGCGCCCGTTCGAGGTTGTTCTGCGTCCATTCCCAGGCGTCGCCCTGATTGCTCAGATAGCCTTGAGCGATCATCAGCAAATTGTCTTCACCCGCCCCGTCCCGGCGCACCACGGCCCCCAGCAATGGCGAAATATTGCTGAACCCGACTTGCGTCAAGTACGCGCTCATTTCCAGTTCCGGATGCACGCCTGAGGCAATCTTGCGGATCAGCTTGAGCACCAGGCTGTTGCCGATCACCACCGAGCTGTTGGACTGTTCCGCAGACAGGTAGCGCACCGGCGACTCGGCATTGAGGCCGAGTTTTTCCAGCTCCGCGGTGGACTCGAAGCGAATGTCGCCGTCGCTGGATGCCAATACGGTGCCGGATTGAATGCCCTGCAAGACGGCATGCACAAAGGTGTCCAGGCTGAAGGCATCGGTGATCAGGCCGACCTGGCGTCCGCGCCGTACCCGCGACAACGCCAATTGCTGCGGCAACGGAGTACCGACCTGATCTTCCGAGATAAAGCCGAACGGCAACTGGTAGCGGCTGCTCTGGCCACCGCTGCTGACGTTGATTTCGCTGAACAGCACCGGATGCTGCGGATCGCCGAACCGCACGCCATAAGCCAGATCGACCTGTTCGATGGCGGCGTCCTTGCCCGCGAACCAGCGGCGGTTCTGTAACCAACTCGGCAGGATGCTTTGCTCCAGCGTGGTGCGTGACGGCGCTTCGAGCAGTTCCTCCATGCGTTTTTTCAGCACCAGCGTGGTGAAGTCCGGCAGGCTTTGTGCGGGCTCCACGTGCCAGCTCGGCATCTGGTTTTCCGCGGCGAGACCGAACCAGTAAAAGCCGTAGGGCGCCAACGTCAAAAGGAAATTCAGCTGGCCGATGGGCGGAAATGCGTTACCTCCAAGCATTTCCACCGGCACCATGCCGACGTAGGCCGACAAATCCAGCTCGGCGGCCTGGGCGCTGCGCGACACGTTGGCCACGCACAGAATGACTTCGTGCTTGCCGTCCACCCCGGTGTATTCACGGGTGTAGGCCAGAATCCGCCGGTTGCTCGGCGACAACATCTTCAACGTACCGCGCCCGAAGGCCTTGGATTGCTTGCGCACGGCGAGCATGCGCCGGGTCCAGTTCAACAGCGAATGGGGGTCGCCAGCCTGGGTTTCGACGTTGACCGACAGGTAGCCATATTGCGGGTCCATGATCGGCGGCAGCACCAGGCTCGCCGGGTCGGCCCGGGAGAAACCGCCGTTGCGGTCGATGGACCATTGCATCGGCGTACGCACACCGTCGCGGTCGCCGAGGTAGATGTTGTCGCCCATGCCGATCTCATCGCCGTAATACAGGGTCGGCGTGCCGGGCATGGACAGCAGCAGGCTGTTGAGCAGCTCGACCCGGCGGCGGTCGCGCTCCACCAATGGCGCCAGACGGCGGCGAATCCCCAGGTTGATCCGCGCCCGGCGGTCGGCGGCGTAGTAATTCCACAGGTAGTCGCGTTCCTTGTCGGTGACCATCTCCAGGGTCAGCTCATCATGGTTGCGCAGGAAGATTGCCCATTGGCAGTTGGCGGGGATATCCGGGGTCTGGCGCAGAATGTCGGTAATCGGGAAGCGATCTTCCTGGGCCAGCGCCATGTACATGCGCGGCATCAACGGGAAGTGAAAGGCCATGTGGCATTCGTCGCCGTTCAGGCCTTTTTTATCGGTATCGCCGAAGTACAGCTGTGTGTCCTCCGGCCATTGATTGGCCTCGGCCAGCAGCATGCGGTCGGGATAGTTGGCGTCGATTTCCGCGCGGATCCTTTTCAGGACGTCGTGGGTTTCCGGCAGGTTCTCGTTGTTGGTGCCGTCGCGTTCGATCAGGTAGGGGATCGCGTCCAGGCGCAAGCCGTCGATGCCCATGTCGAGCCAGTAACGCATCACCGACAGCACCGCCTTCATCACTTGCGGGTTATCGAAGTTCAGGTCCGGCTGGTGGGAGTAGAAACGGTGCCAGAAGTATTGGCCGGCGACCGGGTCCCAGGTCCAGTTGGACTTCTCGGTGTCGAGGAAAATGATGCGGGTGCCGTCGTATTTCTGATCGTCATCGGACCACACGTAGAAGTCCCGCGCCGCCGATCCGGGTTTGGCCTTGCGCGCCCGCTGGAACCACGGGTGCTGGTCGGAGGTGTGGTTGATGACCAGCTCGGTGATCACCCGCAGGCCGCGTTTGTGCGCCTCGGCAATGAACCGCCTGGCATCGGCCATGGTGCCGTAGTCGCTGTGTACGCCGCGATATTCGGCGATGTCATAACCGTCGTCGCGCCGTGGCGAGGGATAGAACGGCAACAGCCAGATGGTATTGACGCCCAGGTCGGCGATGTAATCGAGCTTGGCGATCAGGCCGGGAAAGTCGCCAATTCCGTCGTTGTTGGAGTCGAAATACGATTTGACGTGAACTTGATAGATCACCGCGTCCTTGTACCAGAGCGGGTCCTTGATGAACGTGGCTGCCTTGGGTTTCTTCGCCATGTGAAACTCCTGGTGAATTCAACTTTGGCCACAGAATGAGAATCCCCTTTGGAGCGGGGCTCTCCTGTGGCGAGGGGGCTTGCCCCCGTTCGGCTGCGAAGCAGTCGTCAATCCAGAGACTCGGTTTCGCTGAAAGAAAAAGCGGGGGCCGCTTCGCGACCCAACGGGGGCAAACCCCCTCGCCACAACAGCGGGCACCTCTATGTCTACGCGGTAATCCTCCAAATCCCGAACGGCTGATACGCCGGGTCGATCCGCATGAATTGCTGCTTGCCATGCCAGGTCCAGCGATGGCCATTCATCAGGTCTTCGCCCTGGGTGCTGGCGTAGTCCGGCAAGCCCATTTCCCACAACGGCAACTCGAAGTTCGCCTCCTGCACGTTGTGCGGGTCGAGGCTGACCGCCACCAAAATGAAATTGCTGCCGTCAAAGCTGCGTTTGCCGAAGTACAGGATGTTGTCGTTCCAGGCGTTGTAGACCTTCAGACCCAGATGGGTGTGCAACGCCAGGTTCTGCCGGCGGATGCGGTTGAGTTGGGCGATCTCGGCAATGATGTTGCCCGGCGCATTGAAATCCCGTGGACGGATCTCGTACTTCTCGGAATCGAGGTATTCCTCCTTGCCCGGTACCGGCGCCGACTCGCACAACTCGAAACCCGAGTACATGCCCCACAGGCCCGAGCCCATGGTCGCCAGTACGGCGCGGATGAGGAACCCGGGGCGCCCGGATTCATGGAGGAAGGCCGGGTTGATGTCCGGTGTATTGACGAAAAAATTCGGCCGGTAGCATTCGCGCCAGGGCGACTCGTTGAGTTCGGTGAAATAAGTCGCCAGTTCGGCCTTGGTATTGCGCCAGGTGAAATAGGTGTAGCTCTGGGAATAACCGACCTTGCCCAGGCGCGCCATCATTGCCGGGGTGGTAAAGGCTTCGGCGAGGAAGATCACCTCGGGGTACAGCGCCCGTACATCGGCGATCAGCCACTGCCAGAACGGCAACGGCTTGGTGTGCGGATTATCGACGCGGAAGATCTTCACGCCCTCCTCGACCCAGCCCACTACGATGTCACGCAGTTCCACCCACAGGCTCGGAATTGCCTCCGGGGTATAGAAGTCGACGTTGACGATGTCCTGGTATTTCTTCGGCGGGTTTTCCGCGTATTTGATCGTGCCGTCCGGCCGCCAGTTGAACCAGCCGGGGTGTTGCTTGAGCCATGGATGGTCCTGGGAGCACTGGATGGCAAAATCCAGGGCGATTTCCAGGCCATGGGCCGCGGCGGCCGCCACCAGTCGACGGAAGTCTTCACGGCTGCCCAATTGCGAGTGAATCGCCTCGTGCCCGCCCTCCTCGCTACCAATCGCATAGGGGCTGCCCGGATCATCGGGGCCCGCCGTCAGCGAGTTGTTCGGGCCTTTGCGGTAGCTGCGCCCGATCGGGTGGATCGGCGGGAAATACAGCACGTCGAAACCCATGTCCTGGATCATCGCCAGCCGCGAATGCACGTCATTGAAGGTGCCGTGGCGGGTCGGACTGTCGGTGATCGAACGCGGGAACAATTCATACCAACTGGCGAACTGCGCCAGTTCGCGCTCCACATCCACCGGGTACTCCGGGCTCAGGCTCAGATAGGCTCGATGATCGACGCGGGCCATGAGGTCGGCGCTACGCGGGTGCAAAAACAGTGCGATCTGCTCGGTTTCAAGCAATCCTGACAGTTCATGGTGCAAGGCCGCCAGTTGTTCGCTGAGTGGCCCTTCGCTGCGTTCGGCGGCTTGCTGGACATGAATCCGCCCTTCCTGCAGTTCCAGGCTGACGGGCACCGCCGCCGCATGCTTCTTTTCCAGCTCATGGCAAAAACTGGCGAACTGATCAATCCAGGCTTCGATACAGAACAGATAAGGGCCCTGGCTGTCGACACGGAACTGCCCTTGCCAACCGTTGTTGCCCAGGTCGTTCATGGCAGCGCTTTGCCAGACGTCCTCGTCTTCGGCCCGCCAACGCACGCGAACCGCCAGCTTGTCATGGCCGTCGGCGAAGACCTTGGCCGTCACCACCACGTCCTGCCCCACCACGGCCTTGACGGCGAACTGCCCGCCTTCAAGGGTCGGCATGATGTTTTCAATGACGATACGCGGCAGCAACAACGCCTGCGACAGCGGCATGTGCGGGTTGTAGCTCAACTCAGTCGGTTTTTCAGCCGTCATCGAGCCTCTCTCCTTACGCCCCATGGACGCGCTTGTGTCTGGTCGCCATCCCGCCGGGCTATCCGCCCCGGGACGCACTCACTTAGGTTCCGAGCGACAGCCGCCGGGAAAGTTTCATCGGCAATTTCCGGAATCAAGTCCTTCGCGCCGCGGTCAACCAACCAGTCCACCTACTTAAGCACGACTCACGCCATGTGCCACTGGAGGCTTGAACAATGAACAATCCATTCCCGGCACGACCCCGCCGCCAAGGGAAGAACCGCCAACGACAATGCTTCCGGTGATTGTGAATCCGCAATGAAGACAGTTGATCGTTCCGGCGTCGAAAGCAGGGACGATTATAAAAAATGAATGACTCTTCCCAAGAACGCGTAGTACCGATCCTAAAGCAGCAATCCTGCCCGTCCGACACTTTACGAAACTTACACCCTCCGCCTTATATAGCCATCACTCCGTCAGCCTTGAGCGTGGCCAGCCATGAAAACGAATTTTCCCAGCGTCAGCGAATTCACAAACCGAGCTAGCGCAGAGCACCACGCGCTCAACCGTGAACGACCAATCGACGGCTGGCCTTCCTTTGAAAATATTCAACTACGAATTTCTTTGCTTCGAAGCCGAGCGTACCCCCTCAGAACCATCAACCAGAAGCTCAATCATCAGGGATCTGGAGAATCATCTGTTGCAGAGTGATATTGACTACAGCCAGCACGAGCTCTCACAAGCGCAGAGCTGCGAGCAGGAATCAGGTTGTGAAACAACCTCCGCAGACAGGGTGAATCCCTGGCAGGCAGGCGAGGTGGATGGTCGCCGGGACTTGAAAGCCACCAACAGTGATTCGGTGATTTGACTGACGTTGATCAACACCTGCCGCCGCTGTTTTGCATAGGCGTTTGCAGCTTTGTGCGGCGGCTGCTTCAAGTTGTCGCAGGCGGTGCAAGCACGGCCATCTGATCCGCTTTTTAATGCAATACCTGAGTCTGTTATGCAAACAGATCGCCGCTCATAGTGCTCATGCCTGATGGAGGCTGATGAGCGAAAGACCATGAGCGAGAGAATCCCCGTCCGAACCGTAGAAACATTCGAGCCTTCGCGTCTGAAGACGAAGGCCAAATCCAGCGACAGCCTGATCCACACCCGCAGCTTCACCGGGCTGTTCCGCAACCTGCGCATCAGCGGCGCGGGTTTTCTGTTTTTGCTGTTTTTCGGCACCGCGTGGTTGAACTGGGGTGGCCGCCAGGCGGTGCTCTGGGATCTTTCCGAAAGCAAATTCCATATCTTCGGCGCAACTTTCTGGCCGCAGGATTTCATCCTGCTCTCGGCGCTGTTGATCATTGCCGCGTTCGGCTTGTTTGCGATCACCGTGTTCGCGGGTCGGGTCTGGTGCGGCTACACCTGCCCGCAAAGTTCGTGGACCTGGATCTTCATGTGGTGCGAGAAGATCACCGAGGGCGAACGCAACCAGCGGATCAAGTTGCAAGCCGCGCCGTGGGGCCTGAACAAGCTGATGCGTCGCTCGGCCAAGCACACCTTGTGGCTGGCCATCAGCCTGCTGACCGGCCTGACGTTCGTCGGCTACTTCACGCCAATCCGGCCGTTGGCCGAAGAGCTGCTGTCCTTGCAAATGAGCGGCGTCAGCCTGTTCTGGGTGCTGTTTTTTACCGGCGCCACGTACATTAATGCCGGTTGGCTGCGTGAAGCGGTGTGCATGCACATGTGCCCCTACGCGCGGTTCCAGAGCGTGATGTTCGATAAAGACACCCTGACCATTTCCTACGACGTGGCCCGAGGCGAAAACCGTGGCCCGCGCAAACGCGAGGTCAAGCCCGCCGAAGTGGGTTTGGGCGATTGCATCGATTGCCAGCTCTGCGTACAAGTCTGCCCGACCGGCATCGATATCCGCGATGGCTTGCAGATGGAGTGCATTGGTTGCGCCGCGTGCATCGACGCCTGCGACTCGATCATGGACAAAATGGGCTACGCCCGGGGATTGATCAGCTATACCTCCGAGCATCAGTTGCAGGGTGGCAAGACCCACCTGTTGCGTCCACGCCTGATCGGCTACACCGCCGTGCTGCTGGTGATGATCGCAGCCCTGGTGGTGGCGCTGGTGGAACGGCCGATGGTGTCGCTCGACGTCAGCAAGGACCGGGGCCTGTTTCGCGAGAACAGCCAGGGACAGATCGAAAACATCTACAGTCTGAAGGTGATCAACAAAACCCAGCAGCGTCAGGACTATCAATTGAGCCTGGTGGATGCCGATGGTTTCCAGTTGCAGGGCAGGACCGAATTCAGCCTGGCGCCGGGCGAGATTGTCGATGTGCCGGTGTCGGTGGCGATGCTCACGGAGCGTCCGGCCAGCAGTTCACAGAGCATCGGCTTCAAGGTGGTCGACAGCGATGAGCCTGGCGTCTATAGCGTGGCGAAGAGCCGGTTTGTTGCGCCGATGAATCGCTGAGCCTTTACACTGCGGTGCTGCCATTCGCGAGCAGGCTCGCTCCCACAAAAAACAGCGCAATACCTGTGGGAGCGACGGTGCGACGATTCGACCTGCTCGCGATGAAGTCACCTCGATCTTCTGAATGACCTCTATCGGGCTACTGATGAAACGCTACGAAAAATTCGCCGACGACATCGCAGAACTGATCCGCTCCGGCGTCCTCGGCCCGGGCCAGCGGGTGCCGTCGGTGCGCTACGCCAGCCAGACCTACGGCGTCAGCCCGTCGACGGTGTTCCAGGCCTATTACCTGCTGGAGCGACGTGGACTGATCCGCGCCCGTCCGCGTTCCGGCTATTTCGTCAACGCCCATGCACCACGGCCGTTTTCCGAGCCGGTCATCAGTAGCCAGGTCAATGAGTCCACGGAAGTCGATGTCAGCGAACTGGTGTTCTCGGTGCTCGACTCGATCAAGGACCCGAACACCGTGCCCTTCGGCTCGGCGTTTCCCAGCCCGACGCTGTTTCCCCTGCAACGCTTGTCCCGCTCCCTGGCCAGCGCCAGCCGCGAGATGGACCCGCGCATGGTGGTCACCGACATGTCGCCGGGCAACCCGCAGCTGCGCCGGCAAATTGCCCTGCGCTACATGGTCGGCGGGCTGATGCTGCCCATGGAGGAACTGCTGATCACCAACGGCGCACTGGAAGCCCTCAACCTGTGCCTGCAAGCGGTGACGGAGCCTGGCGACCTGGTGGCCATCGAAGCCCCGGCATTCTACGCCTGCCTGCAAGTGCTCGAACGCCTGAAGCTCAAAGCCGTGGAAATCCCCGTGCACCCGCGCGACGGCATCGACCTCGGCGTGCTCGCACAGACGCTGGAGCGGCACCCGATCAAGGCCTGCTGGTGCATGACCAGTTTTCAGAACCCTATGGGCGCAACTATGCCCGAGGCAAAAAAGCAAGAACTGGTGGAGCTATTGCGTCGCCACCAGGTGCCGCTGATCGAAGACGATGTCTACGCCGAACTGTATTACGGTCAACAAGCACCGAAACCTGGCAAGGCATTCGATACCGAAGGCCTGGTGATGCATTGCGGCTCGTTCGCCAAGAGCCTGGCCCCCGGCTACCGCATCGGCTGGGTCGCCGCCGGGCGTTACGCGCAGAAAATCGAACGGCTGAAACTCATGACCTCACTCTGTGCCTCGATGCCGGCCCAAGCGGCTATCGCCGATTATCTGCAACACGGGGGCTACGACCGGCACCTGCGTAAATTGCGCCACGCGCTGGAAGACCAGCAAAGCGCCATGCTCGCCGCCATCGCCCGCTACTTTCCGACGCAGACACGGGTCAGCCAACCGGCGGGCGGGTACTTTTTGTGGCTGGAATTGCCGGAGCAGATGGATTCGTTGAAGTTGTTTCAGATGGCGTTGGCGCAAGGCATCAGCATTGCACCGGGGCCGATCTTTTCACCGACGCAGCGGTTCAGGAATTGTATTCGGTTGAATTACGGCAGCCCGTGGGACGAGGCTTCGGAGCAGGCGATGGAGACGTTGGGGCGGATTGTGCGGTCGTTCTGATGGTTGGATGTTGCCTACTCTATGGCCTTCGCGAGCAGGCTCGCTCCCACAAGGGTTTATCGGTGTACACAATATCTGTGAACACTGGAGATCCACTAATGAAATGGCTACCCCCGCTGCCCCCTGTGATCGCCCACTAAGCTTTCGCAGGGGGCTCATCGGAGATCGTTGCCATGAACAAAGTAGCTATTGCCGCCATCGACTTGGGAAAACACACCTTTCATCTACATGCACAGGATGATCGTGGTCACGAGCTGTACCGAAAAAAATTCAATCGGGTAACGCTCATGCAGCACCTGGCAAATCTCGAGCCCTGCACCATCGTGATGGAAGCCTGTGGCGGCGCCCACTTCATGGCACAGGAGGCCATCAGGCTGGGACATGCGCCCAGGCTCATCGCACCTCATCTCGTACGCCCTTACGTGAAAAGCAACAAAAATGACTTCGCTGATGCCGAGGCGATCTGCGAAGCAGCGACTCGTCCGACGATGCGTTTTGTGCCGGTAAAAACTCAGGCCCAGCAAGTGCTAGCCATGCTGAACTCCACCCGAGACTCGTTCATCAAGGATCGCACCGCAACCGTCAATCGGATTCACGCCGCGCTTCTGGAGGTTGGCGTGAGCCTGGCCCCGGGCTTCAAGTCGATCAACGCTCTACCGGAGCTGCTTGAGGCGAGTTCAATTTCTGAGCCCTACAAAAAAAATCTGATGAGACTGTATCGACATCTCAAGCATGTGGAGGAGGAGATCAAGTCGCTGGATAAGGACGTGGAATGCCAGGCCGCTGAAGATGATCTGGCGACTCGTTTGATGACTCTGCCGTGTGTCGGCCCGATCACCTCCACCGTCCTGGCTGCCGAGCTGGGCGATGGCAAGCAGTTCAAATGCGGCCGAGGCTATGCAGCTTCCATCGGACTGGTCCCCAAGCAGCATTCCACGGGCGGGAGGTCTGTCCTGCTGGGCATCAGTAAGCGCGGTGATCGCAACCAGCGACGCCTGCTCGTCCAGTGCGCTCGTGTTTACTTGATACAACTGGAGCGACAGAAAGGCGCTTTGGCGGACTGGGTCCGCCGGTTATTGGCGTCGGGACATCACTCCAATCTAGTGGTTTGTGCGCTGGCCAACAAACTGGCAAGAATCGCCTGGGCGATAGCGGCACACCACACTGAATTCGATGCGGGGCCAGCCGCGATGAACGCCTGACCCCGCTGTCACCCAAGCACCACCCACCTGGTTTTGCGATGCTGGATAACTGATGACGTGAACGGCCAACCGGCCTGACGACAACCCTGGGCTCTCACACGGCTGAAAGGCCGTTCCACTAATTAGGGTCGTTGGGCATCGATTCTCATCGAGGCGCGGGGCGACAACCCCAACTCAGACGCCGGATAGATGAAAGCAAGCCAAACACGACATCAACAACAGTATTGCAGAAAAGGGGGTAACCATAGATGTGGGAGCGAGCCTGCTCGCGATGAGGCCATATTCAACAACACAAAACTGAAGCGTTAACGCCCACCACCAAGATCAACAAAAGTCCCCGTCGCATAAGAAGCCTTGTCCGACAACAACCAGACAATCGCCTCCGCCACTTCATCCGGACGCCCACCCCGCGCCATCGGAATCGCCGACTCCAGTTTGCTGACCCGGTCCGGGTCACCGCTCAAGGCATGGAAATCGGTATAGATGAAGCCGGGGCGCACGGCGTTGACCCGAATCCCCTCACCCGCCACTTCCTTGGACAAGCCTATGGTGAAGGTGTCCAGCGCGCCTTTGGAGGCCGCGTAGTCGACGTATTCATTGGGCGATCCCAAACGCGAGGCGACAGACGATACGTTGACGATGCTGCCGCCCTGCCCGCCGTGCTTGGGCGACATGCGCAGGATTGCGTGCTTGGCGCAGAGGATCGGCGCCAGGACGTTGGTTTTCATGATTTTGAGAATGCGAAACTCGGACATCTCGTCGACCCGGGACTTTTGCCCGACGGTGCCGGCGTTGTTCACCAGCGCGGTGACCCGTCCCAGTTCACTGTCCACCCGATTGAACAGCGCGATCACTTCGTCTTCGATGCTGACGTCGGCCCGTACTGCAATGGCTTGCGCGCCGAGGGCGCGGACTTGCTCCAGCACGCCGAGTGCAGCCTGTTCGTCCGCCTGGTAGTTGATGCAGATCCGATAGCCCTGCGCGGCGGCCAACAGAGCGGTGGCGGCACCAATGCCGCGGCTACCGCCGGTGATGACGATGACTTTGTCCATGCGAGCTTTCCCCCAATCAAAGCTTAAGCGGTCGGGGGCTAGAATAACCGCCATTGGCGGTTTTTGCATGGCTTCACGTCAGCTGTCATGTCATCGACATCTCGCGCTCGGCACTGGCCTTCAGCTTCTCGACCAATTGCTCCCCCCGATGGATTTCCACCATGAAACCTGCGGCCGGCAGCGGATGCCCCAGCAGGTAACCCTGCAACGAATCGCAGCCGAGTTGAGTCAGGAAGTCCTGCTGCACACCCGTCTCCACCCCTTCGGCGACGATGCGCAGCCCCAGCGCCTGGCCGAGGGCGACGATGGCCGAAACGATGGCGGCGTCATCACTGTCGTGTTCCAGGTCGCGGACAAAACCGCGGTCGATCTTCAGCTCGTTGGCCGGCAGGCGCTTGAGGTACATCAAACTCGAATAGCCAGTGCCAAAATCGTCGATGGACAGGTCGACGCCCATTTCCGACAGTTCCTGAAGCACCGTCATGCTCGCATCGGCATCGCTCATGGCCGTGGTTTCAGTGATTTCCAGGGTCAGGCTGTTGGCCGGCAGATGGTGCGTGGCCAAGGCCTTGGCGACGCTCTGCACCAACCCGGAATGACAGAACTGGATGGCTGAAAGGTTCACCGCGATGCGCCAATCGGTATAGCCCAACACGTACCATTCGCGCATCTGGCGGCAGGCTTCGTTGAGCACCCACTCGCCGATTGGGATGATCAGCCCGGTTTTTTCCGCCAGTTCGATGAACTTGTCCGGCAACAGCATCCCTTGCGTCGGGTGCTCCCAGCGCAACAAGGCTTCGGCGCCCACAGGCCGGCCATTGGCGGCGTCGAACTTGGGCTGGTAATACAGACTGAATTGCTGATGTTCCACGGCATTGCGCAGGTCCTGCAGCAATTGCAGCTGTTTGCGGGCGTTACTGTTCATCGAGACATCGAAAAAGCTGTAGCCGTTTTTACCCGCGCCCTTGGCGTGATACATCGCCGCGTCGGCGTTCATCAGCAATTCGTGGGCGGACTGCCCGTTACCCGGGTAGAGCGCGATGCCGACGCTGGCGGAAATATGCAAATCATGTTCGGCCACCCGGAACGCACGCGCGATCAACCCGACCTGATGGGCCGCGAGGTTCAAGGCGTCGATCTGTTCGCTCAATTGCACCAGCAACACGAACTCATCGCCGCCGATCCGCGCCAGGGTGTCCGGGCTGCGCAAGTCTTCGCGCAGGCGCAAGGCCACTTCACGCAACAGCAGGTCACCCATATGGTGGCCAAAGGCATCGTTGACCGGTTTGAAGCCGTCCAGATCGATGAACATCAGGGCAAAGCACCCCCCTTCTTCCCGGACCCGCGACATGGCCTGATCGATTCGATCGGCGAGCAACATCCGGTTCGGCAACCCGGTGAGGGTGTCGTGCAGGGCCAGTTGGGTCAGTTCACGGTTGGCCTCGGTCAGCGACTCGGCCAGGCTCGCGGTGCGCGCCTCCAGACGTGCATCGAGGATCGAGGTCAGCAAGGCAATGCTCAGCACCGCCAGCGTGGTGATCAGCACCAGGTTGTCCAGGCCATTGCCGCTCAATCCATTGGCCGCTGCCCCACAAAAGCTGCCGTCGGCAAAGCGTGCGGCGGCCATCCCGGTGTAGTGCATGCCGACGATGGCGATGCCCATGATCACGGCGGCGCCGCCACGGATCAGACGGACATAAGGCGTGTGCTGGCGCAGATGGAAAGCGATCGACAGTGCAGCGCCCGAAGCACCGACAGCGATCAGTAGCGAGGCGCCGAACAGCGTCGGGTCGTAGTCGATGCCCGGTTGCATGCGCATCGCGGCCATGCCGGTGTAGTGCATCGCGCTGATGCCGGCGCCCATGACCAACGCGCCAAAGGCCAGTTGCCAGGCCGGCAATTGCGGCTGGCTGACCAGCCACAGCGCAAAACCGCTGGAGAGCACGCCGATCAGCAGCGACAACAGGGTGATCGTGCCGTCGTACCCCAGGTCGATCGGCAACTTGAACGCGAGCATGCCGATAAAGTGCATCGACCAGATGCCGATGCCCATGGCAATGGCCCCGCCCGCGGTCCACACATGCACGGCGCGGCCTTTGGCGGTGGCAATGCGTCCGGTCAGGTCGAGTGCGGTGTATGAGGCGAGAATCGCTACACAGAGCGAAATGATGACCAGGGTGGGGGAGTAGCTACCGATGAGCATGGGGACTTCTCGCGAATGCCCCCTTGTTAATGGCTTTCATGCTCGGGTGGGGGCAAATGCGGCGATTGTACTGATTCCAAATGAGAACGCACCCACAAAATGAGCAAAGGGCCATCAGTCCGATGAAACGCTTGTTTTAAGGTTTTACATTAACTCGCTTGAAGCTGCTGGCGCCACAAAACCTGTGGGAGCGAGCTCGCTCCCACAGGGATTGCAGCGTGCGTTAGATTGCGCTATCGATTTTCGCTCACCTCTAGCTGCCCATCCCAGCCACCTCCCAACGCGGCAATCAACTGCAAGCTGGCAATCAAGCGGCTTTGCAACAGGTCCAGGTTGCTGCGCTCATTGCTCAGCGCCGCGGCCTGGGTCACCACCACATCAATGTACGCAATCAATCCGGCCTTGTACTGGTTCTGGGTCAGGCGCAATGATTCCCGGGCCGCGTCCAGTGCCTGTTGGCGCACGACGGCTTCGTCTTCAAGCACCTTGAGTTGCACCAGGAAGTTTTCCACTTCGCGGAATCCGTCCAGCACGGTCTGCCGGTACTTGGCCACCGTTTCGTCATAGGCCGCTTCACTGCGATCGACTTCCGCCGAGCGCTGGCCGCCGTCGAACAGGGTCATGGCCAATTGCGGTCCGACCGACCAGAAGCGGTTCGGCAGGCTGATCCAGTTGGAATAGGTGCTGCTGCTGTAACCGCCGTTCATGTTCAATGTCAGGTCGGGGTAATAGGCGGCCTTGGCCACACCAATGTTGGCGTTGGCAGCCATCACCGAACGCTCGGCGGAAGCGATGTCCGGGCGGCGCTCCAGCAACTGCGAAGGCAGGGCCGGCGGTACTTGCGGCAACTGCGGAATGTCCTGGCTTTCCGCCAGGCTGAACTCCGCCGGCGGCAGGCCGATCAGCACGGCGATGGCGTTCTCGAACTGGGCGCGTTGCCAGATCAGGTCGACCATATCGGCTTCGGTGCCTTTGAGCTGTGTCTGGGCCTGGGCCACCGCGTCCTTGCCCGAAACGCCTGCGCGGTACTGGTTCTCGGTCATCTTCAACGAACGCTGATAAGCCTCGACCGTGTCCTGGAGCAGGCGCTTCTGGCCATCGATCACCCGCAGTTGCAGGTAATTTTGCACCAGCTCCGACTGTTGACTCAGGCGCATCGCAGCCAAGTCGGCAAAGCTTGCCTGGGCATTGGCGGTGTCGGCTTCGAGGCCACGGCGCAGCTTGCCCCATACGTCCGCTTCCCAACTGACGCCCGCCTGGGCCGAGTACGTGTCGCGAATACCGCTGGACGAACTGCTCAGGCTGGAGTTGCTGCTGCCGGTGCCCTGGCTTGAACGGTTCTTGCTGACGTTCAGGTCCACCGTCGGGAAAAACGCCCCGCGTGCGCTGCGCACCAAGGCCTGGGCCTGACGGTACTGCGCTTCGGACTGGGCGACGGTCTGGTTGGACTTATTGAGTTTTTCGATCAGGTCGTTGAGCTGCCGGTCGCCATACAACTCCCACCACGCACCACGCGCCAGGGCATCGCTCGGGTTGGCCTGACGCCAACCCTCTGCGGCCTTGTACTGCACCGGCTCGGCGGTTTGCGGGCGCTGGTAATCCGGGCCGACGGCGCAGGCACTGAGCATCGCCACGCACAGTGACAGGCTCAACACACGCGAGCCTCGAGCCGTGATCAGCGGTGCAGCCAGGTTGAAAAGCGAACGTTCAGTCATAGCGGAGTTTCCAGAGCAGCATCGGTACGCACCCCACGCCATTTATTGAAGCGATGGCGCAGTTTGTCGAGATAGAGGTAAACCACCGGGGTGGTGTAAAGCGTCAGGACCTGGCTGAAGATCAGCCCGCCGATGATGGTCAGGCCCAGCGGCTGGCGCATTTCCGCCCCTTCGGCGCGGCTCAGCAGTAACGGCAAGGCACCGAGGATCGCCGCCAGGGTGGTCATCAGGATAGGACGCAAACGTTGCAGGCAGGCGCTGCGAATCGACTCCAGCGGTGCCATGCCCTGGTTTCGTTCCAGTTGTAACGCCAGGTCGATCATCAGAATCGCGTTTTTCTTCACCACGCCAATCAGCAGAAACAGCCCCAGCAACGAAATCAGGCTGAACTCGCCGCCCAGCGCATAGATCGACAGCAACGCCCCGACGCCGGCAGATGGCAAGGTCGAGAGAATCGTCAGCGGGTGAATGTAGCTTTCATACAACACACCCAATACCAGATACACCGCCACCAGTGCCCCCAGAATCATCCACGGCTGACTTTTTTGAGTCGCCGCGAAAGCGTTGGCTGTGCCGGCCATTTTCGCGATCACGTCTTCCGGCAGGCCGACCTTGGCAATCGCTCGTTCAATGGCGGCACTGCCCTGCTCCACCGTCACGCCTTCGGCCATGTCGAAGGCAATGCTTTCTGAAGCAAACTGGCCTTCGTGGCTGACCCGGTCGTTTTCGAGGCTGTTTTCGTAATGGGCAATGGTCGACAGCGGGATCCGCGCGCCATCAGCGGTGATCACCTGGACTTGCTTCAGGGTGATCGGGTCCTGGGCGTACTTCGGATTGACCTCCATCACCACCTGATACTGGTTGAGGCTGTCGTAGATGGTCGAAATCTGCCGCTGGCTGTAGGCGTTGTTCAGCACCGCCGTGACCATGTCCATGTCGACACCCAGGCGCTTGGCCTGGTCACGGTCGACGATCAGGGTCACTTGCCGGGCGCCCCGGCCTTCCCGCGCATCAATCGCCGTCAGCTCCGGCAAGGCCCTGAGCGCGGTGACGACTTTCGGATACCACTGGCGCAATGCCCCCAGATCCCCGCTCTGCAGGATGTACGAGTACTGCGAGGTGGTCTGCTCGCGACCGCCACCGAATTGCAGGTCCTGGTCTGCCATGAGCATCAGTTGTGCCCCGGGCACCTTGGGCATTTCCTTGCGCAGGCGTTCGATGACTTTCTGTGCGGAAATGCTGCGCTCCTTGATCGGCTTCAGGCGCACCAGCATGAAGGCGTTGTTGGTGCCGTTGTTACCGCCAATGAACCCGGCGACGCTTTCTACCGCCTCGTCCTTCAACACCGCGCGGCGGAAAATCTCCATCTTCGGCTGCATCACACTGAAGGACAGGCCGTCGTCGCCGCGCACGAAACCGATCAGCTGGCCGGTATCCTGCTGCGGTAAAAATGTTTTAGGAACAACTACATACAGCGCAATGTTAACGCCGATTGTAACGAACAGACTGAGTAGGGTCAGGCGCTTGTGGCGCAGCACCCAGTCGAGGCTGGTGGCGTATTTGCCGACCATCCAGTCGTTGGCCCGTCGGCTCCAGCGCTGCAGGCGGTTCTCCTGCCCCGGCGTGTGCGGCTTGAGCCAGCGGGCGCAGAGCATCGGGGTCAGCGTCAACGACACCACCAGCGAAACCACGATGGCCGCCGCCAGGGTGATGGAGAATTCGCGGAACAGGCTTTCAATGATCCCGCCCATGAACAGGATCGACAGGAACACCGCCACCAGCGACACGTTCATCGATAACAAAGTAAAGCCGACTTCCTGGGCACCGAGGTACGCGGCCCGCATCGGCCGCACCCCTTCGTCGATGTGCCGGGAAATGTTCTCCAGCACCACGATGGCATCGTCCACCACCAGCCCGGTGGCCAGGATCAGCGCCATCAGCGACAGGTTGTTCAGCGAAAAGCCGTAGAGGTACATCACGGCAAAGGTGCCGACCAGCGACACCGGCACCGCCAGGGTCGGGATCAGTGAGGCGCGGAAGTTACCGAGGAACAGGAACACCACCAGGATCACCAGCGCCACGGCGATCAGCAGGGTCATTTCCGCTTCGTGCAACGTGGCCTTGATCACCGGCGAACGGTCCATGGCCAGGTTCAGCTTGACGCTGGCCGGCAGCACCGCCTGCAACGCCGGCAACTGCGCCTTGATCTCGTTGACCGTCTCGATGATGTTGGCGCCGGCCTGTCGGTTGATCACCAGCAGTACCGCCGCGTCATCGTTGAAGAAACCGCTGTTGTAGCGGTCCTCGACGCCATCGCTGACCTTGGCCACATCCTTCAGGCGCAGGGCTGCGCCGCCGTTGTAGTGGATGATCAGCGACTCGTAGTCCTTGGCTTTTTCCAGCTGATCATTGGCCTGGACCTGCCACAGCCGTTGATCGTCTTCCACCGAGCCCTTGGGCCGGCGCACGTTGGCATTGGCGATAGTGTTGCGCACATCGTCCAGGGCCACGCCGTACTGGTTCAGCGACTGCGGTTCGAGCTCGATACGTACTGCCGGCAGCGAACTGCCGCCGATCTGCACCTCGCCAACGCCCTGCACCTGGGACAGGCTCTGGGACAGGATCGTCGAGGCCAGGTCATAGAGCTGGCCTTTTTCCAGCACATCCGACGTCAGCGACAGCACCATGATCGGCGCCTGGGACGGGTTGACCTTCTTGTAGGTGGGCATGCTGCGCATCCCGCTCGGCAGCAGGGTGCGTGAGGCGTTGATGGCCGCCTGCACTTCCCGCGCCGCGCCGTTGATGTCGCGGTCCAGGTCGAATTGCAGGATCACCCGGGTCGAACCCTGGCTGGAGCGACTGCTCATGGTGTTGACCCCGGCAATGCTGCCGAAGGAGCGTTCCAGCGGTGTGGCCACCGTCGACGCCATCACCTCGGGGCTGGCCCCGGGCAGGCTGGCCTGGACCACGATCACCGGAAAGTCCATTTGCGGCAGCGGCGACACGGGCAGCAAACCGAAGCTCACGCCGCCCAGCAGCATGATCGCCAGGCTCAGCAACATGGTCGCCACCGGGCGCTTGATGAAAGGTCCCGAAAGGTTCATGGCTGCTCTACCGCTTCCACGGACTCAGGCTTGCGGCCCCAGCGCCGACCGAGACGGTCGAAATACAGGTAAATCACAGGCGTAGTGAACAACGTCAGAATCTGGCTCAATAACAGGCCGCCGACCATCACCAACCCCAGCGGCTGGCGCAGTTCCGCGCCGGAACCGGTGGCCAGCATCAACGGCACGGCACCGAACAGCGCGGCCAGGGTGGTCATCAGGATCGGCCGGAAACGCAGCAAGGCCGCCTGATAGATCGCCGTCTGCGGGTCCATGCCCTGGTTGCGCTCGGCGTCGAGGGCGAAGTCGATCATCATGATCGCGTTCTTCTTCACGATGCCGATCAGCAGAATGATGCCGATGATCGCGATCATGCCCAGGTCGTTGCCGCTGAGGATCAACGCCAGCAAGGCGCCCACCGCCGCCGACGGCAAGGTCGAGAGAATGGTGATCGGGTGGATGTAGCTCTCGTAGAGCACGCCCAGCACGATGTACATGGTCACCACCGCCGCCAGGATCAGCAGCAAGGTGCTCGACAACGACGCCTGGAAAGCTTCGGCCGCGCCCTGGAACTGGGTCTGCACGCCAATCGGCATGCCGATGTCCTTCTGCACCTGCTCGATAATCTCAACCGCATGCCCCAGCGCTACGCCGGGCGCCAGGTTGAAGGACATCATCACCGCCGGGAACTGGCCGATGTGGGTGATCGCCAGTTGCGCCTGGCGCTCTTCGATGCGCGCCAGGCTGGACAGGCGCACCTGCCCGCCATCGGTGGTCTTGACGTGAATCTGGTTCAACGCATCCGGACCGATCTTCTCGCCGGACTGCGATTGCAGCACCACGCGGTACTGACTGGCCTGGGTGTAGATCGTGGAAATCTGCCGCTGACCGAAGGCGTCGTACAGCGCATCGGTGATGTTCGACACCGATACACCAACCCGCGACGCCGCATCGCGGTCGATCACCAGGTAGACCTGCAAGCCCTTGTCCTGCAAATCGCTGGCAACATCGGTCAATTCCGGCCGGACGGCCAGGGCCTCCACCAGACGCCCGCTCCACAGGCTGAGCAACTCCGAATCCGGCGACGACATGCTGAACTGGTACTGTGTGCGGCTGACCCGGTCTTCGATGGTCAGGTCCTGCACCGGCTGCATGAACAGGCGGATGCCGACCAGCTTGTCCAGTTCCGGTTGCAGGCGGGCAATCACTTGCGTGGCGCTCAGGTCGCGGTCGTGGTGCGACTTGAGGTTGATCAGCAACCGACCGCTGTTGAGGGTCGAGTTGTCGCCATCCACGCCAATGTAGGAGGACAGGCTCTCGACCGCCGGATCGGCCAGGATGACCTTGGCCAGTTCCTGCTGGCGCTCGCTCATCGCGGCGAAGGAAATCGATTGCGGCGCTTCGGAAATGCCCTGGATAACGCCGGTGTCCTGCACCGGGAAGAAGCCCTTGGGCACCACCATGTACAGGAATACCGTCAGCGCCAAAGTGCCAATGGCCACCATCAAGGTCAGCGGCTGGTGCTTGAGCACCCACTGCAACTTGCGTCCGTAGGCGGCGATCATCCAGTCGATGAATGCGCCGCTGGCACGGTAGAAGCGGCCCTGCTCTGCTTCCTTGGGTTCACGCTTGAGCAACCGCGCGCACATCATCGGCGTCAGGGTCAGGGAAACCACCAGGGAAATCAGGATCGCCACCGCGAGCGTAATGGCGAACTCGCGGAATAGCCGCCCGACCACATCCGCCATGAACAGCAGCGGGATCAGCACGGCGATCAGCGACAACGTCAGGGAGATCAGGGTGAAACCGATCTGCTTGGCGCCCTTGAGCGCCGCGTTCAGCGGGCTGTCGCCCTCCTCGATAAAGCGCGCAATGTTCTCCAGCATGACGATCGCATCGTCCACCACGAAACCGGTGGCGATGGTCAGGGCCATCAGGGTCAGGTTGTTGACCGAGAACCCGGCCAGGTACATCACGCCGAACGTACCGATCAGCGACAGCGGTACGGCCACCGATGGAATGATCGTGGCACTGGCGCGACGCAGGAACAGGAAGGTGACCATGACCACCAGGGCGATGGCGATCAGCAATTCGTGCTGCACGTCCTTGACCGAGGCGCGGATGGTCTGGGTGCGGTCGGTCAGCACCACCACGTCGAGACCGGCCGGCAGGTTATCGGTGATGCTCGGCAGCAGGGCCTTGATCCGGTCCACCACCTCGATGACGTTGGCACCGGGCTGACGCTGGATGTTCAGCAGTACGGCCTGGTTCTCGTTGGCCCACGCAGCGAGCCGCTCGTTCTCGGCACCGTCGACAATTTCTGCGACGTCCTTGAGTCGCAACGGTGCGCCGTTGGCGTAGGCCAGGATCAGGTTGGCGTAGTCCTTGGGCGACGTCAGTTGATCGTTGGCATCGAGCATCGAGACCCGGGTCGGGCCGTCGAAGTTGCCCTTGGGCTGGTTGACGTTGGAGGCGCCGATCAGGGTGCGCACGTCCGACAGGTTCAGGCCATTGGCGGCCAGGGCCTCGGGGTTGACCTTGATCCGCACTGCCTGGCGTTGGCCACCGGCAATGCTGACCATGCCGACGCCGCTGATCTGGGCGATTTTCTGCGCCATGCGCGTATCGACCAAGTCATTGAGCTTGGGCAACAGCATGGTCTTGGAGGTGATGGCCAAGGTCAGCACCGGCGTATCGGCCGGGTTGACCTTGTTGTACACCGGCGGCGCCGGCAGGTCCTTGGGCAACAGGTTGGTGGCGGCGTTGATCGCTGCCTGCACCTGCTGCTCGGCCACGTCCATATTGATGTCGAGGCTGAAACGCAGGGTCAGCACCGACGCGCCGCCGGAACTGGTGGAGGCCATTTGCGTCAGGCCGGGCATCTGCCCGAACTGCCGCTCAAGCGGCGCGGTCACCGCGCTGGTCATGACATCCGGGCTGGCGCCGGGGTACAGGGTCATGACGCGAATGGTCGGGTAATCGACCTGGGGCAATGCCGACACCGGCAGCAGCCGATAGGCGATCACGCCGGCCAGGATAATCGCCAGCATGCTCAGGGTGGTGGCTACCGGGCGAAGGATGAACAGCCGCGAGAGATTCATGCGCCGTCCTTTTTCGCCTTGTCAGTGGTCGCAGGCTCAGCCGCGTTGGTCGCCGACTTGCCTTGCAGGTGTTCGGTTGGTGTCGTCGGCACGTCCTGGCTGTCATTGACCACCTCCACGTCGCTGCCGTCCTTCAGGCGGTCGGTACCCTCCAACACGACCCGCTCGCCCGCCGACAGGCCTTCGGTGACCACGGTGTTCACGCCGTCACTGGCGCCGATTTTCAACTGACGGATCTTGACCTTCTTGTCACCGTCCAGGGCATAGGCGAACGTGCCGTTCGTACCGAACTGGATCGCGGCGGAAGGCGCCAGTACTACGTCTTTGAGGGTGTCGGCCAACAGGCGCACATTGACGAACTGGTTGGGGAACAGCGACTGATCGCGGTTCTCGTAACGGGCCTTGAATTTCAGGGTGCCGGTGGTGACGTCGATCTGGTTGTCCAGGCTCTGCAGCACGCCAGTGGCTTGCAATTTGGTATCACCGCGATCCCAGGCTTCAGCCGGCAGTTTGGCGCCGCTGCGATAACGGGCCAGCACCGTGTCGAGGCTGTTTTCCGGGAGGGTGAAGGCCACGCTTATCGGTTGGGTCTGGGTGATGATCGCCAATGCGGTGGTGTCGTTGGCCGCTACCAGGTTGCCGACGTCCAGTTGACGCAGGCCGACGCGACCGGTGATCGGTGCGCGGATCCGGGTGAATTCGAGGTTGAGCTTGGCGTCGTTGACCGCCGCCTGATTGGTCTTGACCGTGCCCTGGAACTGACCGACCAGCGCTTCGGCGGTGTCCAGGGTCTGTTTGGCAATACTGTCTTCGCGGTACAGGCCGCGATAGCGCTCGACGTCGACCTGGGCGTTTTTCAGCTGCGCCTGATTCTGCAGCAAGGTGCCTTCGGCCTGGAGCAAGGCGTTCTGGTATGGGCGTGGGTCGATTTCGGCCAGCAGGTCGCCGGCCTTGACCATCTGCCCTTCTTCGAAATAGATCTTGACCAGCTCACCGCCGACGCGGCTGCGGACATTGATGGTGTTCAGCGCCGTGACCGTGCCCAGCGCCTTGAAATACAGCGGGAAATCCCCCTTGACCGCCGGCGCCACTCGCACCGGTACCGGTCCGGACGCGCCACCGAATCCAGGTCGCATCCCGCCTGACCTGCCGGTTTGCCCGGCGACGGCTTTCTGCCCCGCAGCCTCTTTGGGTGCAGCGCTGCCGGGCCAGAATTTCCAGCACAGGGCGGCGATGACCAACAGGACAAGCAGGCCGAACAGCCAGCGACGAGGACTACGGGAAGCGGAGGATTGCATTGAGTGATCAACCATTGGGCGCGTGGGCTTTTTTACATGAGGCTGAACGATAAGCACTGGCGAGTTTTAAGCAAAGCGCCTTTACCGGCAATTTACCTTTGGCTTACGTAACAGGAGTTTTGTGTAAGACACTGAAGCACAAATGAAAACGGCCTGGACAGAGCCAGGCCGTTAATAAGTGTAAAGCTACGCTTATTTCAGAACAGCAAGTGCCGCTTCGTAGTTCGGCTCGTCAGCGATTTCGCCAACCAGTTCGCTGTGCAGCACGTTGTCGTTTTCGTCCAGAACCACCACGGCACGGGCGGTCAGGCCTTTGAGCGGGCCTTCGGCGATGGCAACGCCATAGTTCTGGATGAACTCGGCACCGCGCAGGGTCGACAGGTTCTGTACGTTCTCCAGGCCTTCGGCGCCGCAGAAGCGGGCTTGGGCGAACGGCAGGTCAGCGGAGATGCACAGTACGACAGTGTTGTCGACGCTGCCGGCCTTGGCGTTGAACTGGCGCACGGAGGTGGCGCAGGTCGGAGTGTCGATGCTTGGGAAGATGTTCAGTACTTTGCGCTTGCCGGCAAAGTCTTTCAGGGTGACGTCGGACAGATTGCCGGCAACCAGGGAAAAGGCTGGCGCCTTGGAACCGGCTTGAGGCAGTTGACCGTTGACTTGAACCGGGTTGCCTTTAAGAGTGACTTGAGCCATGAACGGAGTCCTTCTGAACGTTGTGGTGGAGAATTTTGACGAGGCCGAAGTTAACCATGAAATTGTCCTACGACCTACGGTCAAACATAAATTGTCATGTAACAAGGCACAAAACTGGATACAACCTACAAATCTGTGGGAGCAAGCCTGCGCCCACAGGGTTCGTGTGTTCGCCGAACAAGTCGGCAAAAGTACAGAGTACGCCCTCACCCGCCGCCACCTGATGTTCATGACGAAAGGCACGGGACTCGTCATCGACGAAAACTTTTGTTAACACTCTGTCGAATTGCTCCAGCGTCGTTCGACTATAAATCGAGCCACTCAACTGCAACGGAGACGAAACCATGCGATTCATGATCATCATCAAGGCCAGTCAGGATTCCGAAGCCGGCGTGATGCCCAGCCAGGAACTGCTGACGGCCATGGGCAACTACAACGAAGAACTGGTCAAGGCCGGCATCATGCTCGCGGGCGAAGGCCTGCACCCGAGCAGCAAGGGCGCACGGGTAAAATTTTCCGGTGACAAACACACGGTAATCGACGGTCCCTTCATCGAAACCAAGGAACTGATTGCCGGTTTCTGGTTGTGGAAAGTGAAGTCCAGGGAAGAAGCCATCGAATGGGTCAAGCGCTGCCCTAAACCGATGCCGGGCACCGAGGCCGAGATCGAGATTCGTCAGGTGTTTGAAGCCGAAGATTTTGGTGCCGAGTTCACGCCGGAACTGCGCGAGCAAGAAGAGCGTGTGTGGGAGCAGGCAAAGAAAAACTGAACCCCCGGCAGGGGCGAGCCTGCTCGGGATAATGCCGATCAGTCGCCCCTGTTTATTGGTTGCTAACCGCATGCGCAAGCGCGCTCGGTCCCACCGGAATATTGCCTGCACCCACAGCCCCCATCCTCCCCCGACTTATCACCTCCAGACGGCAACCCCTTGTTTCGTATTAACTTCTTAGTACACAAAAAACAACGAGAACCTGCACACAAAACGAAAGAATTAACTCATTCGACTGGCCAACTCATGTTTAGATGCTTAACTCTATCTGACGTGTCCTACGGCTCGTTCAGAAAGGTATTACGGAGTAACGGCCAAAAATAAGGCCGAGTACCCAATGAGCCACCAGGGAATCGGGGGAATCATGTCGAAAAATATGGAGATGCGCGCCTATCTTTTGGCGAGTCTGCATACGCCATTCTTTTATACCCGGGCACACCCCGACACCCCCTCCAACCTGTCGCCCGCCGCAAGGTATTTGGCTGACACGCCTTTCTTTCCTGCGCTCCACTCCATCCGGATTGAGCGCCCGCGACGCCCTCAATGTGTTCACCGAACGACTGCCGCACCCGCAGCACAGGCCATAAGGACCAATCCATGAACGTTGCCCTTCGCGCAACCAGCTTCAGCCTGATTGCCCTGAGTACCAGCACCTGGGCTGATTTTACGGCCACACCCGACGAAGCCCGGGCCATTGCCAAGGAAGCCTATTTGTACGGCTTCCCGGTAGTGGAGATGTACAAGACGCTCTACACCCAGGCCGTGGACAAGAAGAGCCCGAACTTCAAGGCGCCGTTCAACCAGATCGGCAACACCGCCAAGGCCTTCACCGCCAAGGACACCGCGTTTGTCACGCCGAACGCCGACACGCCCTACTCCTTTGTCTGGATGGACTTGCGCGCCGAGCCACTGGTACTGACCCTGCCGCCGATCGAAGAGCATCGTTATTACTCGGTGCAACTGATCGACGCCTATACGCAGAACTTTGCGTACCTGGGCACCCGCAGCACTGGCAACAATGGCGGGCATTTCATGATCGCCGGGCCCAACTGGCAGGGCCAGCAACCGCTGAACATCGACCGTTTGCTGCGCAGTGAAAGCAACATCGCCTATGCGCTGTACCGCACACAACTGTTCGATGAGAAGGATCTGGCCAAGGTCAAGCAGATCCAGAAGGGTTACAAGGTTGAAACCCTGAGTCATTACGACAAACACAAAGCGCCGGCCGCCGCACCAAAGATCGACTGGCCAAAACCCACGCCGACCATGAGCGAAACCCCGGACCTGTTCCGCTACCTGAATTTCATGCTGGCGTTCGCCCCGGCCCAGGACGTGGAAAAGGACCTGTTGGCGCGCTTCGCCAAAATCGGTATCGAGGCCGGCAAGCCTTTCAACGTGAACACACTCAGCGCCGAGCAGCGTAAAGCGCTGGAGGACGGCATCAGCGATGCCAAGGCCGGGTTTGCCGAATTCAAGAAAACCAAAGTCGATACCCACGAGATCACCAGCGGTGATTTCTTCGGCACCCGCGATCACCTCAAGGGCAATTACCTGTACCGCTATGCCGGCGCCAACATGGGGATTTTCGGCAACTCCGCCGAAGAGGCGAACTACATCGGTTACTTCGTCGACAAGGACGGCAAACCGGTCGACGCCTCGAAAAATGACTACACCCTGCATTTCGACAAGGGCGCCCTGCCCCCGGCCGATGCGTTCTGGTCCCTGACTATGTACGACGGCAAGAACAAGCTGCTGGTGGCCAACCCGCTCAACCGCTACCTGATCAACTCGCGCATGCTGCCTGACCTCAAGCTCGATGCCGATGGCGGCCTGACGCTGTACGTGCAGCACAAGGCGCCGGCCAAAGACCTGCAAAGCAATTGGCTGCCCGCTCCGAATGGACCGTTCTACGGGATATTGCGCCTGTATTTGCCAAAACCGGAAGTCAGCAACGGCGAATGGAAAATGCCGCTGTTGAACCCCGTCACTCAAAAACAATAAGTGGAGTCAGTCATGATCAGGCCTTTCGTAGTGCGCCCCCTGTTGGCGCTGTGCATGGTCAGCGGCAGTCCGTTGGTACTGGCGGCCGAGGGTGGCGTCGGACGGCCGATTACCGGCCAGCAAGTGTTCTCCAATGCCGGGATCGTGCCCCCGGAGCCGGGTTGGGTCATGTCCCTGACCAGCATCTGGTATGACGGCGATCTCAAGGGCAACGCCCAGGTGCCGATCGTGGGTGCCCTGAGTACCGGGCTGGACATGAAAGTGTCCTACACCATGGCCAACTTCACCCATGTCTGGGACACCGGCAAGGGGCGCTGGAATTACGCCTCGGCCATCGGCGTGCCGGTGCAGTACACCGACATCACCGCGAGCGTCACCGGCCCTCGCGGCAGAACCCTCGGTTCTTCGGACACCGGCACCCAGTTCGCCGACATGCTGGTGACACCGATTGCCGCTGGCTACCACTTCGACGAACTCAACCACATCGCGTTCTCGCTGCCGATCTACGTGCCGACCGGCGCGTACAACGACGATCGCCTGGCCAACCCCGGGCAGAACAATTACACCTTCATGCCTACCGTGGCGTTCACTCATCTGGACGGCAAGGGCGGCGAATTCACGCTGTCGAGCGGCCTGGAGTTCTACACCGAGAACGACGCCACCGATTATCGCAACGGCAACATCTACACCCTCGATGCGCTGTGGACCCACGGCTTTGGCAATGGCTGGAACGCCGGTATCGCAGCCGGTTACATCCAGCAAATCACCGATGACTCGGGGTCGGGTGCCGACAGCGGCTTCCGCGGACGTTCGGTGGGTGCCGGCCCGACAGTGGGCTGGAGTGGCAAGTTCGCCGACGCCCAGGCCAACTTCAATGCGCGCTGGGTGCCAGAGTTCGATACCAAGAACCGCCCTGAAGGCAATGGTTTAAGCGTCAACATGACCCTGGCGTTTTTCTAGGAGACCCCATGAGCGCACTTAACGACCTCAATGCCCTGCAAGCCAGCATCGCCGAAGCGGTGCTCGGCCAGGACCAGGTGATCCGGCAGATGCTCGTCGGCTTGCTGGCCAACGGGCATTTGCTCCTCGAAAGCCTGCCCGGCCTGGCCAAGACCCGCACGGTCAAGTCACTGGCCAGACACCTGGATGCAAAGATGAGCCGCATCCAGTTCACCCCGGACTTGCTGCCGTCGGACATCACCGGCGCCGAGGTGCTGCATCAGGTCGAAGGCAAGAACGAAATCCGCTTCCAGCCAGGCCCCCTGTTCGGCAACCTGATCCTCGCCGACGAAATCAACCGTGCGCCGGCCAAGGTCCAGGCGGCGTTGCTCGAAGCCATGGAAGAACGCCAGATCACCGTGGCCGGCAACAGCCATGCGCTGCCTGAACTGTTCATCGTGGTCGCCACCCAGAACCCGATCGAACAGGAAGGCACGTATCCGCTGCCGGAAGCGCAGATGGACCGCTTCCTGATGAAAGTGCTGCTCGATTACCCGAGCGCGGAAAACGAAAGCCAGGTGCTGCGCCTGCTGCGCGAAGAAGAACAGGCCCTCGGCGCCAAGACCACTGCCGTGCAGGGCTTCTCCCTGTCCCAGGATGTGGTGTTCGCCGCGCGCCGTGAAGTCAGTGTCGTGCACGTCTCGCCGGCCATCGACCGCTACCTGATCGACCTGATCAACGCC
The DNA here is from genome assembly GCF_057837725.1 of Pseudomonas sp. GL_091. Classification (NCBI taxonomy): domain Bacteria; kingdom Pseudomonadati; phylum Pseudomonadota; class Gammaproteobacteria; order Pseudomonadales; family Pseudomonadaceae; genus Pseudomonas; species Pseudomonas sp. GL_091. The sequence continues at coordinate 4,022,885 of NZ_CM174451.1, forward strand.
ACTCGCCACCCGGCCGATTACGACGCCGACCTCGGCCGCTGGATCAACATCGGCGCCAGCCCGCGTGGCGGCATCGGGCTGGATCGCTGCGCCCGTGCCGATGCCTGGTTGCAGGGGCAGGACTTCGTGTCGCCGGACAACGTCCGCGCCGTGGTGCACCCGGTGCTGCGCCATCGTCTGCAACTGAGCTACGACGCGGTGGCCGACGGCGTCAGCGCCGATCAGGTGCTCGACCGTCTGCTTGATAAAGTGGCGATTCCCGCGTGAACATCGATGGCCTGGTGTATGTCTCTCTGGCGCAATTGATGGCCCTGGAGTTCAAGGCCCGCGACCTGAGTTTTCTGGCGCGTCAGCCCCAGGGCAGCATCCTGGCCGGCAACCACGCTTCGCGTTTGCGTGGCCGGGGCCTGAACTTCGATGAACTGCGCCGCTATCAGCCGGGGGACGATTTGCGTCACCTCGACTGGCGCGCCTCCCTGCGCACCGGCAAACCGGTGGTACGGACTTTCACCGAAGAGCGCGACCGCCCGGCCCTGATCCTCGTAGACCAGCGCATGTCGATGTTCTTTGGCTCGCAACGCAGCTTCAAATCCGCCGTCGCCGCCGAGCTCGGTGCCCTGGCGGCGTGGATGGTGTTCAACGCCGGCGACCGCGTCGGTGGACTGGTCTTCAACGATCAACGCATCGACAGCATCGCCCCGCTGCGCAGCCGCAAACGGATCGAAGCGCTGTGCAGCCGCATCGCCCGGCAGAACCAGGCACTCAATGCCGCCAACCCGGACGCCGAAGGCGAAGACCAGCTCGACAAGGTCCTGCAACACTGCCTGGCCGTGGCCGGTCACGATCACTTGATCTGCATCGTCAGCGACTTCGCCGGGGCCGGCGAACGCACCTTGCAGCTGATGCGGCAACTGGCGGCGCACAACGATGTGATTGCCATGCAGGTCTACGACCCGCTGGCGCTTAACCTGCCGAAAAATGGCCGCGTGCTGGTCACCCAAGGGCAATTGCAGGTGGAGCTGGCGGTGGATCGGCAACAGGTGCATCAGCCGCTCGGGGATTTTCTCAGCGGGCGGCTCAAGGACGTCGCGACCTTACTGCGCCGCAGCCAGGTGCCGTTGATGATGTTCAGTACTGCCACAGAAGCCCACGAACAACTGCGTGCCGAACTGGGCAAGTTTGCCGGAGGGCGCCGATGAACCCCGCTATCCCGAGCATCGACCAACTCAAGGAAATGGCACTTCCGGCGCCGGTCAGTTATGCACCGCAAACCTGGGGTTGGTGGGCGTTGCTGGCGCTGTTGATCGTTACGCTGGTAGTGCTTGGTGCGCGGCGATACTGGCAATGGCGGCGCGATCGTTATCGGCGCGAGGCGTTGGTGCGGTTGGAGGAATTGCAGCAGCGCAGTAATGACCTGAGCGCGTTGCGTGAGCTTCCCGAATTGCTCAAGCGGGTCGCGATCTCTATGCCGAACGCGAAACCTGTGGGAGCGGGCTTGCTCGCGAAGAGGCCATTACATTCAAAATTGATGTCGACTGACCGGACGCCTTCGCGAGCAAGCCCGCTCCCACAGGGGAATCCAGCGGCGTTGGGGAACGAGGACTGGCAGGCGTTTTTGCAGCGGCACAGTAAACAACCCCTGCCATCCGACTTCAGCCAACAACTCTCGCTGCTGGCCTACGCCCCCGACGCAACATTACGGGCCATGCCCACCGAACAGCGCCAGCAGCTGTTCAGCACCTGCAAAACCTGGGTGGAGCGTCATCATGTGGCAGTTTGATTACCCCTGGTTGCTTATCCTGTTGCCGCTGCCGTGGATCGGCTATCGCTACCTGCCCGATTACCGCGAGGCGCGCAGCGCCGTGCGTGTACCGTTTTTCGCGGCGATGAGCCGGGCTGTCGGCCAGGCCCCGAGCCAGGCCGGCACCCGCAGCAACCGCTGGCAATTGCTCCTGAACCTGCTGGTCTGGACGCTGCTGCTGGTAGCGGCGAGCCGGCCGGTGTTGGTGGAAAAACCCATCGAGCGCCAGCAGCCGGTGCGGGACCTGATGCTGGCCATCGACATTTCCCAGTCGATGGAAACCACCGACTTCACCGACGCCAACGGTCAGAAGATCAATCGCCTGGCCGCGGTCAAGGAAGTGGTGCACGGGTTCATCGACAAACGTAAAGACGATCGGATCGGACTGATCGTGTTCGGCACCGGCGCTTATCCGCAGGCGCCGTTGACCCTCGACCACGCTAGCCTGTCACTGCTGCTGGATGACACCGGCATCGGCATGGCCGGTCCCAACACGGCCATCGGCGACGCCATCGGCCTGAGCCTGAAACTGCTGGATCAGGCCCATGAACAGGAAAAAGTGCTGATCCTGCTCACCGACGGCAACGACACCAGCAGCGCCATCACCCCGGATCACGCGGCCGCCATGGCTGCGGCCAAAGGCGTGGTGATTCACACCATCGGCATCGGCGACCCGAATGCCGAGGGCGAAGCCAAGGTCAACCTGCAAGGTTTGCAGGAGATTGCCCACGCCACGGGCGGACGCTTCTTCCGCGCCGAAGACCGCAACGCCCTGGATCAGGTCTACAGCACCCTCGACAAACTGACTCCGCATCAGGTGAAAACCCTCAGCCACCAGCCCAAACGCGATCTGTTCTGGTGGCCGCTGGGCGCGGCCATCGCCCTGCTCGCGCTTTATCACCTGGGTGCCCTGCTGCTTCCAAGGCTGATGCTCGCCCGTCAACGGCAGGAGGCCTGACATGGACATCAACCTCAGCGACTTCCACTTCCTACGCCTTCTGTGGCTGTTGCTCGCGCTGTTCGGCGCATTGCTGCCATTGCTGTGGCGGCGCAACCAGGACCTGCAACGGCGCTTGCGTAGCAACATCGCCGCGCACCTGCTGCCGCATCTGCTGATCACCCCGCAAGACCGGCAACGCCTGCGTCCGGTGCATCTGGTGTCTGCGCTGCTGGTACTGGGCGCCATTGCCGCCGCCGGGCCGACCTGGGAGCAGGATCGACCGGACTTTCTGGAAAACCGTGCGCCGCTGATCATCGCCGTCGACCTCTCCCCCTCCATGGACGCCAGCGACGTTCCCCCCAGTCGCCTGGAAGCGGTCAAGCACAAGCTCCACGACTTGATCCAGCGCCGCTCCGGTTCGCGCAATGCCTTGATTGCCTACGCCGGCAGCGCGCACCTGGTGTTGCCCGCCACCGACGACCCGGCGCTGCTTGATACGTTCATTCAGGCCCTGAGCACCGACCTGATCAACAAACCGGGGAAAAATGTCAGCGCGGTCATCGATCAGGCCAAGCGCCTGCTCGCCGCCGAGAAAACCCCCGGCACCCTGCTGCTGATCACCGATGGCGCCGACACCTCGGCACTGGCCGGGCTGGACAAGCAACTGGCGGACAGTGCGCTGCAAGTGCTGATATTGGCCGCTGGCAGCAGCGACGGCGGGATCATCCGCGATGCCAGCGACCAGCCACGCACCGACAGCAACGGCCGCCCGCAAATGGGCAGTTTTGATCAGGACGCCCTCAAGCAGCTTGCCTCAACCCTGGATGCACCGTTGGGCAGCCTGACCCTCAACGATGACGATCTGGACTGGATCGAACTGCACGCCGAGCAGCACTTCCAGTCAGCCAGTGACGAACAGCGCGAACTGCACTGGAAAGACGCCGGTTACTGGCTGTGCTGGCCGCTGTTGCTGATCGCTTTCTTCAGCGTACGCAAGGGCTGGAGCCTGAACTGGATGGCCGGACTGCTGCTGGCGGTGGGCCTGGGCCTGGGCCTGCAACCGGCGCCGGCGCAGGCCAACGCGCTGACCGATGCCTTTTTCACCCGCGACCAGCAAGGGCGCTGGGCCTTCGAACATGAGCTCTACCCTCAGGCGGCGGCGCTGTTTGTCGATCCGTACTGGAAAGGCGTTGCCGCCTACCACGCGGCCGATTTCGACCTGGCACTGGCCAGCTTCGCGCGGCTCGATACACCGCAGGCGTATTTCTACCTGGGCAACATCTATGTGCGGCGCTTCAAGTTCGATCAGGCCATCGCGGCCTATACCCAGGCGCTGAAGTTGCAACCGCAGTTCCCGCAAGCCACGGCCAACCTGGCCCTGGCCATTGCCTTGCAGAAAGACACCGAAAGCGCCGAGAAAAACACGCCAGAGGTCAAACCCGACGAAATCAAGATGGACAAGGCGCCGGGTAAAGGCCAAAGCAAAAAGGTCGAGACCCAGCAAGCGGCCTCGGATGAGCAATGGTTGCAGAACCTCACCACATCCCCGGCGAAATTCCTCAAGCATAAATTCAGCTTGCAGGATCAGGCGGGGGCCAAGCCATGAGCTGTCTTCAAGACCGAGTTGCTGCCATCGCGAGCAAGCTCGCTCCTACATTTGATCCAGGCGCACCACAAATCCCCTGTGGGAGCGGGCTTGCCCGCGAAAGGGCCAGATCAATCACCACAACACTCGGCGCCCTGCTCATCGGCCTGATCAGCCTCAACACATTCGCCGCCGACCCTCAGCTGAAAGTCCAGGCCACCCTGCAACCCGCCACCCCCGTCATGGTCGGCAGCCTGGTCGAGTTGCAACTCGATGTCTTCACCGACTCCTGGTTCACCAGCGCCCCCACCCTGCCCGACCTGAAACTGCCAGGCGCATTGGTGATGCCACCGGACGGCCATGCCCAGCACATCAACCAGACCTTCGATGGCCAATCCTTCAGCGGCATGCGCTACAGCTACCTGATCACCCCGAACCTGGCCCAGGGCTTCGACATTCCGGCACTGACGGTACAAGCCACACCGGGTCAGGCCAGCCACGCACTAAGCGCCCAAAGCCAGCCTTTGCATTTCAACGCCGCGCAACCACCGGGGTTTCAGCCCGGTGAGGCGGTACTGGTGGCCCAAGGCCTGCGGTTTACCCAGAAGACCGTCAACTCGGCCACACCGCTGAAGGTCGGCGACAGCATCACCCGGGAACTGATCTTGCAGGCCGACGGTGCCCTGGCCATGTCACTGCCGACACCGACGCTGGACGACATCAAGGGCCTGAGCCGCTACCCGAAAGCCCCGCAAATCCGCAATCTGGATGACGGTCGGGGCAACTTCAATGGCGGCCAGCGCATAGACAGCGTGACTTATCGAATCGACACCGAAGGTCACTACAGCCTGCCACCCGTCGAACTGAAATGGTGGGATGCCAGCAGTCAGCAAACCCGCACGGTCACAGTGCCTGCCGTGACCTTCGACGCAGCGACCAACAGCGCCTACAAGCCGGTGTTTTCAATCACCGAGGACCTGAAAAAACTCGGCCAGCAGAATCGCCTGCACCTTTCCGGGCACTGGTTCGGACTATCGGCACTGGTGTTGGCGGTGGTGGCACTCGGCTGGTTCAGTCGCCCGCTCGTACACCGCGCGCACCTCAACTGGCAAGCCCGACGCCGCGCCCGGCACGCCGCCTGGCTCGAGTCCGCCGACTACGCGTGGCGGCAGATCCCGGCACAAATCGAGGGCAAACCGGCGCAACTCAGCGCCCTGTACCTGTGGACCCGGCGCAGCCGCCACGGCCTGAAACTGACCGGCCTCGGCCCGCGCCTGCAAACCTTCCTGCGGGCCTGTTATGGCCGCGAACCGGACAAAGAACAAGCCTTGCGCCAAATCGGGGAATCCTTGTCTACGCTGCATAGTCAGGCCGGTCGCAACAGAGAATCAGTCTCTTGTGCACTGCATCCGCTCAACCCCGTTCACGAGAAGGACTTCCCATGACGAATTCGATATCGCTACGCCATCATCGCGCCTTCGGTTTCCTGCTGACCCTGGCCTTGAGCCTGCCGCTGCTGGTGCAGGCGGCCGAGCCGCTGCCCTCGTGGAACGACGGGCCGTCGAAAAAGCAGATCATCGAATTCGTGCAGACGGTCACCGATCAAAGCAGCAAGGACTTCGTCAAGCCCGAGGACCGCATTGCCGTGTTCGACAATGACGGCACCTTGTGGAGCGAGCAGCCGATGTACTTCGAGTTGCTGTTCGCCCTGGAAGAAGTCAAGCGCACCGCATCGCAGCACCCGGAATGGAAAACCACCCAGCCTTTCCAGGCGGTGCTGGAAAACGATCACAAGGCCCTGGCTGCGAGTGGCCTTGAGGGCATGATGAAAATTTTCGGTGCCACCCACACCGGCATGACCACCGAAGCCTTCGATGACTACGCCAAGACCTGGCTGAGCCAAGCCCGCCATCCGAAAACCGGCAAGCCGTACACCGAGATGATCTTCCAGCCGATGCTGGAAATGCTCGACTACCTGCGCGGCCAGGACTTCAAGACCTACATCGTCTCCGGTGGCGACACCGGGTTCATGCGCGCCTTCGCCGAGAAGGTCTACGGCATTCCACCCGAGCAGGTGATCGGCACCACATTCGTCACAACGTTTGACTACGAGAATGGCAAGGCCTCGATCCTGCGCACGCCGAAACTGGCGCACAACGACGATGGCCCGGGCAAACCGGTCAGCATCGACGCGGTGATCGGTCGTCGGCCAATCCTCGCCTTCGGTAACTCCGACGGTGACCTGCAAATGCTCCAGTGGACCGCTGCCGGTCCCGGCAAACGCTTCATGGGCCTGGTGCATCACACCGACGCCAAACGCGAATGGGCATACGACCGGCAGTCACAGATCGGTCGTCTGGACAAAGCCCTGGACGAAGCAAAAAAACGCGGCTGGACGGTCGTCGACATGGCGTCCGAATGGCGTCGGATCTACCCGTTCGATGCCGCCACACCTGAGCAAGTGCAATAAAAAGACGTAATGCAGGACCGCAAAAAACGTTTGTCGCAGTACGCGACGCAAGTGAGCATAAGGAGCCAGTCAGATGACTCGCATACGTAAGTGGATACCGAAACTCGCCTTTGTGGCAGCGTCGGTCATGGCGATTTCGGCAACTGCCGGGGCCGCCGAAAAACCCAACATTCTCGTGATCTTCGGCGACGATATCGGCCAGACCAACATCAGCGCCTATTCCATGGGCGTGGTCGGCTACAAGACTCCGAACATCGACCGCATCGCCAAAGAAGGCATGATGTTCACCGACTATTACGCGGAGAACAGCTGCACGGCCGGACGGTCATCGTTTATCACTGGCCAGACACCATTGCGCACCGGCTTGTCGAAAGTCGGCATCCCCGGTGCTCCGGTGGGTTTGCAAAAGCGTGACATCACCATTGCCCAGGCACTCAAGTCCCAGGGCTACGCCACCGGCCAGTTCGGCAAGAACCACTTGGGCGACAAGGATGAATACCTGCCGACCAACCACGGTTTCGACGAGTTCTTCGGCAACCTGTATCACCTCAACGCCGAAGAAGAACCCGAGCGCCCTTACTGGCCCAAGGACGACGCTGCCTTCGTCAAGGCCAACACCCCGCGTGGCGTGATCCATAGCTTCGCTGACGGCAAGATCGAAGATACCGGCCCGCTGAACACCAAGCGCATGGAAACCATCGACGACGAAACCACTGCCGCCGCACAAGCGTTCATCGAGAAACAGGCCAAGGCGGACAAACCGTTCTTCGTCTGGATGAACACCACCCGCATGCACTTGTTCACCCACGTGCGCGAGTCGATGAAGGGCCAGAGTGGCATGCCCGGCAACGATTACGCCGACGGCATGATCGAGCACGACGGCGACGTCGGCAAACTGCTGAAAACCCTCGACGACCTGAAGATCACCGACAACACCATCGTCGTCTACACCACCGACAACGGCCCGAACCAGTTCTCCTGGCCGGACGCGGCGACCACGCCGTTCCGTAACGAGAAGAACTCCAACTGGGAAGGTGCCTACCGGGTTCCGGCGATGATTCGCTGGCCTGGCAAGATCAAGCCGGGTGAAGTGTCCAACGAGATGTTCTCGGGCCTGGACTGGTTCCCGACCTTGCTCGCGGCGGCAGGTGATGCCGAGGTGAAGGACAAACTGCTCAAGGGCTGGGCTCCAACGTCTGGCGGCAACAATTTCAAGGTTCACCTGGACGGCTACAACCAAATGCCTTACCTGACCGGCCAACAGCCTAAAGGCGAGCGCAAGGAGTTCTACTACTTCAACGACGACGGCATGCTGGTTTCCATGCGTTTCGACAACTGGAAAGCGGTGTTCTGCGAGCAGCGCGCACCGGGTGGTTTCAAGGTCTGGAGTGAACCGTTCGTATGCCTGCGCGTACCGAAGATCTTCAACCTGCGCATGGACCCGTATGAACGTGCCGACGTGGTTTCCGATCAGTATTACGATTGGCAAACCAAGAACGTCTACCTGGCTGCGGTTGCCGTGGGCAAATCGGCGGCATTCCTGCAAACCTTCATCGACTATCCACCTAGCCAGAAACCGGCCAGCTTCAGCATCGACCAGATCCGTGCTGCGGTAGACGCCAAAATCGCTGAAAAAATGAAAGCTGCACAGTAAGACCGCTGGACCACCGCTCGCCTTCATTGGCGAGCGGACTTATTCATGGCGAACACTGGACTCTGTGGCGAGGGGGCTTGCCCCCGCTGGGTTGCGAAGCAGCCCCCTGCGTTGTTTCAGGCAAATCAAATCGTCTGGTTTGCGACTGCTTCGCAGCCGAACGGGGGCAAGCCCCCTCGCCACAATAGGTTTGTAAGTTTTGAAATTATCTGACTGACTCAGACCCAGCAGTCATTGTTTTTACGTACCGGAACAAGGCAATCCGCAATGACCTCACGTGTCGCCAGCAAGTCGTCGGCCATACCTGCCCCTCAAGTCGCCTCCCCGGCGCTGTTGATCCCCGCCCTGCTGCTGTTTGTCTCCGGCGCCGCCGCGCTGGTGTACCAGGTGCTGTGGATCAAGCAGCTGTCGTTGGTGGTGGGCGTCGAGGTCTATGCCATCACCACCGGGATCAGCGCGTTCTTTGCCGGGCTGGCCCTGGGTGGCTTGCTGTTCGGCCGCTGGGCGGACCGGATGCAGCAACCGGTTTTGCTGTACGCCGGGCTGGAAGTGCTGGTGGCGATACTCGGCGTCGGCGCGACGTTCGCCATGAGCCTGGCGGCCAGCCCCTTTGCCTGGCTGGAAGAACACGTGGGTTTGCTGGCCTGGGTGCTGCCGTTCGCGCTGGTGGGTATTCCCGCGCTGTTGATGGGCGGCACCCTGCCGGTGCTGGTTCGCTCCCTGGCCACTGACCCGCAACACCTGGGCAAGGCCGGCGGGCAGCTGTATGCGGCGAACACCGCCGGGGCCATTGCCGGCACCCTGCTCGCTGCGTTCTTGCTGATTGCCACCCTCGGTGTACGCGGCAGCGCGCTGGCCGCCGCCATGCTGAACCTGCTGGCCGCTGCAGGGGCCTTGTGGTTCCAGCGCCAGCGCGTGGCACCCGTCGATGCCCCGGTGAAACATCACACTGACAAAGCCCCCGACCGACTGGCCCTTTGGCTTTACTCCATTGCCGGCGGCGTAGCCCTGGGCTACGAAGTGGTGTGGTCGCAATCGATCGTGCAATTCATGAGCACCCGCACCTACGCCTTTGCCGTGGTGCTGGCGACTTACCTCACCGGGTTGTTCCTGGGCAGCATGCTGCTGGCCCGTCGGGTCGATCGCCTGCGCGATCCCTGGGGGGTGTTCGGTTTGTTGATTGCCGCAGCCGGTGCCATTGCCCTGCTGGAAGTGGCGTTGCTCGGACGCTGGCTGGTGCTTGCACAAACCCTGGCGGAAGGCTGGGTATTGTCACTGGGCGGCAGTGAGCTGGCGGGCATGAGCACGCGCTTTGCCGTGGCCGCCTTGAGCATCGTGTTTGTACCGACCCTGTTGCTGGGGGCGGCGTTCCCGTTGGCCCTGCGTTTGAGCGTCGGCGGCGACCAGGTGGGACGTAATGTCGGCGAAGTCGTCGCGTTCAATACCCTTGGCGGGATTGTCGGCGTAATGCTCTGCGGCTTTGTCCTCATCCCGATGCTGGGTCTGGTACGAACCCTGGGCCTGCTGGCGATGATCGCCGCCGGTATCGCCTACCTCGCTGTGCGCAAGGGCCATGGGGTCAAGAAAGGCCGGCGTCAGGCGGTGGTTGCCATTGGCCTGGTGTCCCTGGCACTCGCCCTGTTCACGCCGGTCAACAAGCTCGCAAGCTTGCTGCCGGGCGCGCGCAACGGCACGCTGACGTTCTACGAAGAAGGCCGTGGCGGGACCGTCGCCGTGGTATCCCAGGGCAAGGGCGAAAGAGCATTCCAGCGCTTGTACATTCAGGGCGTGTCCAATACCGGCGACGCCATGCCGTCCCTGCGCTACATGCGGATCCAGGCGCTGCTGCCCCTGTTGATCCACAACGGTGAGCCTCGCTCGGCACTGGTGATCGGTTTCGGTACCGGCATCACCGCGGGCGCCCTGACCCGCTACCCCGGCCTGGAACATCGCGTGGTCGCCGAACTGCTGCCTTCGGTGATCAAGGCAGCACCTTTGTTCAAGGGCAATTTCAATGCCGCGGCCGATCCGGGCGTCGATGTGCGCTTGCGTGACGGTCGCCAGGAACTGCTGCGCAACCCGCAGCGCTACGACCTGATCACCCTCGAACCACCACCGCCCTCCGCTGCCGGCGTGGTCAACCTGTATTCCCGGGACTTCTACCAACTGGCCGCCAGCCGTTTGCACAATCAAGGCCTGGTCGCCCAATGGCTGCCGCTGCCGACGCAGAACATTGACGACTCGCGCTCATTGGTGCGCAGCCTCCTCGACGTGTTCCCTTACGCGACCCTGTGGACCAGCGAATTCCACGAGATGTTGCTGGTGGGCTCGATGGAGCCGATTGAACTGGATGCGGCGAAGATCAACGCGCGCTTCCAGCAGGACAGCGTTCGCAGCACCTTGCAGGATGTCGGCGTCGGTTCGGCCGCGGCGTTGCTCGCCACCTGGGTGGCTGACCGTGCGGGGCTTGAACGCTTCGCTGGCGATGCGCAACCGGTGACGGACGATCAGCCCAGGATCGAATACGCGCCGTGGGTTCGCTCAAAAGAGATCAGCCGCGTGTTGCCCGCCCTGCTCGACTTGCACCAGCCGCCAGCCGTGTTGAACGCAGACGCCGGGTTCATCGAGCGCATGAACACCCAGCAACAACGCCTGATGCAGTTCTATCGGGCGAGCCTGCATGCCTACGACGGAAACCGAGACGCTTGGGCCAGGGATATGCGCGAGGTGATGCGCGGGGATTCCGGGAATCCGTATTACCGGTGGTTTGTCGGGGAGTGATGTGACGCCTTGGCGGCCGCCATCGCGAGCAGGCTCGCTCCCACAGGGGACTTGTGGCGCTCACAGATCCAGTGTGGGAGCGAGCCTGCTCGCGAAAGGGCCATCAGCTTCACAGCATCTGCCATTTGACACACGCCGGCCATCCGGCAAAGCTGCACCCAGCCTGTACGAGCCCTGACGGCAATCGCACCTGGACCATGGAAGTCGCAATGCCGAACCATAAAAATAAAGCTGCAACCCCAAACCCTGATTCGCAACCGACCCTGATCAACCGTTACCTGTTCCCTGTCACCATCGGCATCCTGCTGCTGGCCGTGGCGGGCATCGGCTGGTTTTTGCTGGGCAGTACACCGACGCCGCTCAAGCCAGTCCCCGTCAGCGCCCCTGTCGTGCAACCGGCCAAACCGCAACCGGTCGCTGTCGCGCCAGCGAAAATGGTCGATGAGCAACAATGCCAGGGCTGCCACGGCGAGCAGGTCAAGGATTGGCAAGGCTCCCATCACCAACTGGCGATGCAGCAAGCCAACACAGACACCCTGCTCGGCGACTTCAATAACGTCACCTTCAAGGCCGAAAAAGAGACCACGGTGTTCTCGCGCAAAGGCGACGAATTCTGGGTCAACACGCCGGGAATCGATGGCAAGAATGCCGATTTCAAGGTCGCCTACACCTTCGGCATCGCCCCCTTGCAGCAATACCTGATCGAGGTCGGCGAAGGCCGGCTCCAGGCCCTCGCCGTGGCCTGGGATACCGAGAAGCACCGCTGGTTTCACCTCTATCCGGGCCAGGGCGTGACCTTCAAGAACCCGCTGCACTGGAGCAAACCGAGCCAGAACGCCAACTTCATGTGCGTCGAGTGCCACACCACCGGTTACAAGCGCAATTTCGATGCGGCGAAAAACACCTTCGACAGCAACTGGAATAGCCTCGGCGTCGGCTGCCAGGCCTGCCATGGACCGGCGTCCAATCATCTGGAATGGACGGCGAAGAAAACCGACCTGATCCATGCCGGATTTGCCGTCGATCTCAAGGACAAGAACGCCACCGTCGAAATCGAAACCTGCGCCCGCTGCCACTCGCGTCGTGCGCCACTGGACGACGGTTACACGGTCGGCAAACGGCTGATGGACGACTACCTGCCGAGCGTTCTGACCCGCGAGCTGTACGCGCTGGACGGCAAGATCAAGGACGAAGTGTTCGAACACGGCTCATTTGCCCAGAGCAAAATGTCCGACAAGGGCGTGCGTTGCAGCAACTGCCACAACCCGCACAGCACGCAGTTAAAGGCGCCTGGCAATGGGGTTTGCCTGCAATGTCACAACACCGCCGGCAAAACCACTGTGGAAGGTGTCGACGGCAAAGGCCTGCAAGCGAAGAACTACGATTCCATCGAACACACTCGCCACACCATGGGCCAACCGGGTTCGCAGTGCGTGGATTGCCACATGCCCGGCAAGTTCTACATGGGCAACGACTTTCGGCGTGACCACAGTTTCAGCATCCCCAACCCCGGGCGGGCGAAAAAACTGGGGACGCCTGACGCCTGCCTGACCTGCCACCAAGGCAAGGCCGGCGACAAGGTCACCGAGCAGTTCAAGCTGTGGAACACCGCCAACGCCAGCGCGATACAAGCCCCTCGCTACGACGAAAGCCTGTGGCTGATTCGTAGCGGTCAGGCCGGCGCCGCACAGGCATTGTTCGAGCAACTGCAACGCAGCAACCTGCCGGCGATTCAGCGGGCGACGCTGCTGGCCGAACTGCCGGCCTACCCGAGCGAACAGGCGTTGAAACTGGCCACCAAGGACCTGAGCAATCCGGCGCCACAAGTCCGCGAAAGCGCGGTGCGAGCGGTCAGTGCGTTCCTGCCGCCAGCGGAGCGTGCGCCATTGCTGACGCCGTTGCTGAGCGACCCGGTGCGGGCCGTGCGCATCGCCGTCGCCCGGGACCTGCTCAGCGTGGCACGCAATGGCCTGGGCAGCGCCCAGGACGCCTGGAATGCCGCCATTGCCGAGTACGAAGCGGTGCAAAAAAGCCTGGCCGAGCGTGCCGAGGCCAACCTGAACCTGGCCATGCTCTATCAGGCCGATGGCCGCAGCGCAGAAGTCGAAGCTTTGCTGCGTACCGCCCTGCAGCGTGATCCGGACTTCTACCCGGCGCTGGTCACCCTGGTGCAATGGCTGGAGGCCAACGGTCGCAGTCAGGAAGCCCATGCCCTGCTGGCGCAAAGCCTCAAGGACCACCCCGACTCAGGTCTGCTGCAACACACCCAGGGCCTGGCGCTGATTCGTGCGGGCCAGGCCGCTCAAGCCATGCCGTACTTGCGCAAGGCCGCGCAACTGGAGCCGCAGAGCGGACAGTTCGGCTATGTGCTGGCGGTAGCCCTGCATGACAGCGGAAAGATTGACGAGGCGTGTGCAGAACTGGAACGGCTGTTGAAAGAACAACCGGCCAACCGCAATGCCCGCTTGTCGTTGATCCAGTACTACCTGGATAACGGGCACGAACCCATGGCGCAAGTGCTGCTGCAGGGCTGGAAGAAAATGAACATGGGGGATCCGGCATTGAAGTGACGGGAGATTCTTGTAGGAGCGAGCTTGCTCGCGATGGCGTTACAGGCGACGCGTTTATCCAAAAAAACGCGTTTTCGTTGACGTCCATCGTCGGAGCGCCGCCCGGAGCAAGCTCGCTCCTACAGGGACCGAATTCAGCGGCGCCTGAACAACGGCCGCGGCTCAATCACCGAACGCCCGTACAACACGCTCATCCCCGCCAATCCCTTCAATGCATCTTCTGCGGATTTGTCTTCACGCACGGCAAAGCTGTCGAAACCGCATTGGCGCATGTGGCTGAGTTGATCGCGCAAGACATCGCCGATGGCGCGCAACTCGCCGGCCCAGCCCAATCGCGTGCGCAGCAGATACGCCTGGCTGTACCCACGGCCATCGCGAAAGCTCGGAAAATCCAGGGCGATCAAGGGCAGTTGGGCAAACCATGGCTGAAGGCTTTCCACTTCATCGTCCGGCCCCAGCCACACGCCGCTTTGCGATGGCTTTTCCAGCCAACGGCTCAGCGGCAGAATCGCGGCACCCACGGGCAGCGGTGCTTGCGGGTCGCGCACGAGCTTCCACGGATCATCCGCGACAATCCGCGCCATGCCCTCTTCCAACCGCAACAGATTGTTCATGCCGACACCTCCAGCACTTTCGCATAGACCGCCTCCTTGAACGGCTCTAGCCCGATCCGTTGGAAGGCGTCGACGAACAGTTCTTCGCTCTCGCGATAACGCACGAAGGTGTCGATGATGCGCTCGATCACCTCGGGCACTTCGGCGGCGCTGAAGGACGGGCCAATGACCTTGCCCAACGCGCTGTGCTTGCCCTGGGCGCCGCCGAGGGTGATCTGGTACCACTCGGCGCCGTTCTTATCGACCCCCAGAATGCCGATGTTGCCGATGTGATGGTGACCGCAGGCATTCATGCAGCCGGAGATATTGAGGCTGATGTCGCCGAGGTCGTGCAGGTAGTCGAGGTCTTCGAAGCGTGCGGCAATAGCCTTGGCGATGGGGATCGACTTGGCGTTGGCCAGCGCGCAGAAGTCGCCACCAGGGCAGGCGATGATGTCGGTGAGCAATCCGGCGTTGGCACTGCCCAGATTGTGTCCGCAGGCCAGGCGCCACAGGGTGAACAGATCGGCCTTGGACACGTCAGGAAGGACGATATTCTGCTCATGGGCAATGCGGATTTCACCGAAGCCGAAGCGTTCGGACCACTCGGCCACCACCTCCATCTGTCCGGTAGTGACATCGCCCGGTGGCGCAGCGCTGCCGGGCTTGGTCGACAACACCACGCTGGCATAGCCCGATATTTTGTGCGGCTGCACGTTACGCTGCACCCAACGAGCGAACGCCGGGTTTTCGGCCAGGTGCGTGCCGAAATCGAGATGGGTGTCGGACAGATCACGATATGGCGGTGCGACGAACGCATTGGCCACACGCTCGAACTCGTCAAGGGTCAGTTGCGCCGGGCCGTCCTTGAGGTACTGCCACTCTTGCTCCACTTCCCGGGCGAAGGCCTCGATGCCCAAGGCTTTGACCAGAATCTTGATTCGCGCCTTGTACTTGTTGTCCCGCCGGCCATGGCGGTTATACACCCGCAGCACCGCCTCTACGTAAGACAGCAGGTGCTGCCACGGCAAGCCTTCGCGGATCTGCAAGCCGAGGATCGGCGTGCGCCCCAGGCCGCCGCCCACCATGACTCGCAAGAGCATGTGTCCTTCGCAACCTGGGTAAAGATAAAGGCCGATGTCATGCATCATGATCGCCGCGCGGTCCTGCTCGGCCGAGCAGATGGCGATCTTGAACTTGCGCGGCAGGAACAGGAATTCCGGGTTGATGGTCGACCACTGCCGCAGAATTTCCGCCAACGGTCGCGGGTCAATCATTTCGTCGGCCGCAACCCCGGCAAAGGCTTCGGTGGTGATGTTGCGCACGCAGTTGCCGGAGGTCTGGATCGCATGCATTTCCACCTCGGCCAGGCGTTCGAGGATGTCCGGCACCTGAGCCAGTTCGATCCAGTTGAACTGCATGTTCTGCCGGGTGGTGAAATGGCCGTACCCGCGATCGTAATCCCGGGCGATGCTCGCCAACGTACGCATCTGCCGTGCACTCAGCGTGCCGTAGGGAATCGCCACCCGCAGCATGTAGGCGTGCTTTTGCATGTACAGGCCGTTCTGCAGGCGCAACGGCAGGAACTCTTCTTCGTTCAGCTCACCGGCCATGAAGCGCTCGACCTGATCGCGAAACTGCGCAACCCGTTCGAGCACCAGTGCCCGATCGTAATCATCGTATTGATACATAGCTACCTCATCAGGATTGCGGGGCATCGGGCTCTGTGGCTCGTTCATAAGAGCGACTATGCGCCAGCGGTTCAGCGTGTTACAGATTCACCTGAATCGTTAAAAACCGTATCAGAGCGCTCAAGATCGCCGCAGCAGCGCAACTTATCTGATCCGCACAAATGAAATATTCCTGAGCCTGTTTTGTTTTCGCCACGGTTTTTACAGTGCACGTCATTGCAACCGTGGAAGCATCGATCATGAGCACAACAACTATCGGACAGGCCTATAACTACAAGGTCGTCCGCCAATTCATCGTGGCGACCGTGATCTGGGGTGTCGTGGGGATGGCGATGGGCGTGTGGATCGCCTCGCAACTGGTGTGGCCGCAGATGAACCTGGACCTGCCGTGGACCACCTTCGGCCGCTTGCGCCCGCTGCACACCAGCCTGGTGATTTTCGGTTTCGCCGGCAGCGCGCAATTCGCCGCCAGCTATTACGCGGTGCAGCGTACCTGCCAGGTGCGGCTGTTCTCGGACACACTCGCCGCCTTCACGTTCTGGGGCTGGCAGTCGGTGATTGTGGTGATGTTGATCACCCTGCCGCTGGGCTACACCACCACCAAGGAATACGCCGAAATCGAATTCACCGGCGCGGTGTGGATGACCGTGGTCTGGATTGCATACGCCGTGGTGTTTTTCACTACCGTAGTGCAACGCAAGACCAGACACATCTACGTCGGCAACTGGTTCTTCGGTGCATTCATTGTGGTCATCGCCATGCTGCACGTGGTCAATCACCTGTCGATTCCAGTCGACTGGTTCAAGTCCTATCCGGTGTATTCCGGGGCCACCGATGCGATGGTGCAATGGTGGTACGGGCACAACGCCGTGGGCTTTTTCCTGACCACCGGTTTCCTCGGGATGATGTATTACTTCGTGCCGAAACAGGCGGGCCGGCCGGTGTATTCCTATCGCCTGTCGATTGTGCACTTCTGGGCGCTGATCACCCTGTACATCTGGGCCGGCCCGCACCACTTGCACTACACCGCGCTGCCGGACTGGGCGCAGTCGCTGGGCATGGCCATGTCGCTGATCCTGCTGGCGCCGAGTTGGGGCGGGATGATCAACGGTATGATGACCCTGTCCGGTGCCTGGCATAAGTTGCGCACCGACCCGATCCTGCGTTTCCTGGTGCTGTCCCTGGCCTTCTACGGCATGTCGACCTTCGAAGGGCCGATGATGGCGATCAAGACCGTCAACGCTCTCTCCCACTATACCGACTGGACCATCGGCCACGTGCACGCCGGGGCGCTGGGCTGGGTGGCGATGATTACCTTCGGTGCGACCTATCACATGGTGCCGAAGGTATTCGGACGCGATCAGATGCACAGCACGCCGCTGATCAACCTGCACTTTTGGCTGGCAACCATCGGCACCGTGCTGTACATCGCCTCGATGTGGGTCAACGGCATCACCCAGGGCCTGATGTGGCGCGCGATCAACGATGACGGCACGCTGACCTACTCCTTCGTCGAAGCCTTGCAGGCCAGCCATCCGGGATTCGTCGTGCGCTTTGCCGGCGGGGTGTTCTTCCTCAGTGGCATGCTGCTAATGGCCTACAACGTGTGGCGCACGGTGCGGGTAACGGACGTGGCGATGGCCGAACGCGAGGCGCGGTTAGCCTGATGATTGAAGTCATATTGAACATTCTGTGTGTGGCATTTTTGTGGTTCGCCATCGAGTATTGTCTGCGCCACCAGACCGCCGAGAGCCTGGACGATGCGAGCCTGATCCCGTTTGCGGATGACCCGGAAGTGGCGCGGCGGGTGGAATTGGCGACCGGGAAAACCGTTAGAACACTGCCGCCGGAAGAGGCGAAACCGGATTGGGGAACCCTGGATATTTGATGTAGCACCGATTTCTGTGGGAGCAAGCTCGCGCCCACAGGGTTGTATGTCGAGATTTCAGGTACGCTCCCGGGGAATCAGGCTTTGCAGTTGTTGCGCCAGGAAGTTTGCATCGAACTCAAAAGTGTCCGGGTCTTTCAAGCCATTGGTCTTGCGCCACTGCCAGCCAGTGGATGGCGGCAGGCACACCAGTGACACGCTGCCATAACGTGCTGCTGTAAAGCCCATCACCGCCACGGAAATCTGCCCGCCGACACCCATCACCTCCGGCACGAATTCCACCGGTTTGCCAGCGATCAGGATGCTCAGCTTTTCGGTCTTGAATGCAGAGGTCTCCACCGGAACACTCGGCCCCGACGCGACATACACTTCGCGGTTCACTTCGAGCAGGTTAGGTGCCTTCACCGGTTCCAGCCACTGCTGGATCTGATCGAACAGCGCACCAATGCGCTTCGCCCACTCGGCCGATTGCGACTCGAACACTTGCTTTTTGTGCGCTTCGCTTTCGGCGTAGTGGCGAAGCATTTCGCCCAGTTGCTGTACATCGTCCATAGCGGTGTTCCCTGAATAGACCGGTGTTGCGGACCTGGAGCATGGCAGATGCCCGCACGCTGCGTACGACTAAAACCTGACGACAGTTTGCACCGTCGCGTAATCGCGGGCACTGTAGGTGCGCACTTCACCTGACAAACGGAGCACGATATGCGCACCATCGGCCTGATCGGCGGCATGAGCTGGGAGTCCAGCGCCGAGTATTACCGCCTGATCAACCAGCAGGTTCGCGAGCGCCTCGGGCCGTTGCGTTCGGCGAAATTGCTCATGTACAGCGTCGATTTCGGCCCAGTCGAACAGGCCCAGCACGCCGGTCGCTGGGACGATGCGGCGCTGATCCTGGTGGATGCCGCGCAGCGCTTGCAGGCGGGCGGCGCCGATTGCGTGGTGTTGTGCACCAACACCATGCACAAGGTCGCCGGGCAGATTCAGGCAGCCATCGACATTCCCTTCCTGCACATCGCCGATCCGGCCGCTCAGGCCGCGGTCGAGGCCGGTGCATTGAAGGTGGGCTTGCTGGGCACCGCGTTCACCATGGAACAGGGCTTCCTCAAAGAACGCCTCGCCGCCCGGGGCTTGACCGTGCTGGTACCGGAGACCGAGGAGCGCCAGGCCGTGCACCGGATCATCTACGACGAGTTGTGCGTCGGCGTCATCAGCGAAGCCTCTCGCCGGGTGTATCAGCAGGTCATCGCATCACTGGCACAGCGCGGCGCCCAGGCGATCATCCTTGGTTGCACGGAAATTGGCTTGCTGATCAAACCCGAACACAGTGCCCTGCCCTTGCTCGACACCACCGAGCTGCATGCGCAGGCTGCGGTGGCGTTCGCCCTGGGCGACTGACTCAACCGGCCTTGGGCGTGCGGCGCAGGCGCGCCATGCTCAAGGTATCCACCAGCACGCCGTCGCGCACGGCGTAATCACGGAACAGGCCCTCGGTTTCGAAGCCGAACTTGCGGTACAGGGCAATGGCCGCTTCGTTGTCGGCATACACCGAAAGCTCGATGCGCTGCAGATTCATCCAGTTGTCGGCGATATCCAGCGCCGTCACGAGCAGTTTCGAACCCACGCCCTTGCCCTGCCACGCCACCGCAACGCCCATGCCGAAACTACCGGCATGGCTGCGACGAATGCGTGAGAACTGCTCCAGGCCAATGTTGCCGACGACCGTACCTTGATGCAGGGCCACCACTTTCACCAAGCGTTCGTTATCCAGCGCCAGGCGACTGCGCCAGAGTTCGGTGGACTGAAACGGCAATTGCAGGGTTTGACGGGCGATTGCCGGATCGTTGTACAGCGCCGTAATGCCTTCGACATGGGATTCGTTGAAGCGTTCGAGGGTGATGACGGGTTCGGTGGTTGGCATGGGTGAATCATCCTTGAAGCAGACATGGCCGTTCACTCTATAACGCTACCTTCGGGTGTGGCGAGAACCAATGTGTGAGTACTCAGCCTTCGAACCACTCCCGGCGCTCGCTGAAGGTGTTTTCGATCAGTTCGACGATCATCCGCACCTGCGCGTCGTCCCCGGAATGGGCGTTGACCGCCATCCACACCTGACGCCGCATCGGCTGGTCAAACAAGCCCGGCAAGGCAATCAGCCCGCGGTCGAAGTGGCTCATGTAGTGCGGCAGCAGGCCGATGCAGGCGCTGCATCGGATCATCTCCAGCATCAGCCCGTAGGATTGCAGTTGCACTGCCCCCGCCAGGCGTTGATCCACCAGTGCGTTCCAAGGCCGGAAGCTTTCAACCTGACTGTCCTGTCGCCATTGCACCAGGAGAAAATCGGCCAGTTCATCCAGGCATTCCGGCCTGGAAGCGACCCGCGAGTAGCGCTTGGCAATATGCGGCAGGTATTCCAGTTGCGTCAGACGCCGGGGTTCGGTGGTGGCAAAGCTCGGCCCCGGTAACGGTGATCCGGTCTCACCCAGCCACACCACCACGTCGGCGCTGACCGCCTGCAAGGCCAACTCGCTGTCGAGCGTGATGATGTCCAGGCGCACGCTGGCGTTGCGCCGCAGCAGTGCAACCAGGTCACGTCCGAGAATGTCATGCAGGATCGAATCCGCCACGGCCAGGCGAATCAACGGCTGCTCGATCACTGGCAAATCGCGCTCATGGGCCAGGGCGATCAATTGTGCGTGCAAGTGCAAGCCATCGCGGCTGAGGCTGAAACCATTGTCGGAAGGGTTGAACAGCGAACACTGCAGCTGCGTTTCCAGCAGCACCAGTTGCCTGCGCAGGCGGGTGGCCTTGATGTTGAGACTGCGGGCGGCCTGCATGAAACAACCGCAACGGGCGCTGACGGTGAAACACAGCGCCAGTTCGGGGTCGATTGCCGCCGCCAACTGGCGCCAGGACGCGTTTTTATCGATGGCTACGCGATATTCGGCAGCACCTTGTTGGGCGCAGATTTCCATGACTGACATCGAAGACTCCCTGTCGACCTGACACTGACAGTTGCATCCTGCAGAACGTTCATGAACCTGCTGTGACAATGACTCAGGCGCTGGGTGTTTGCCGAAAGCTCACGGCCAGGCGATTCCAGCTGTTGATGGTGGTGACAGCGATGGTCAGGTCGACCATTTCGCTTTCACTGAACTGCTCCCGGGTTTGGGCGTAGACATCGTCCGGCACATGGCTTTCGGAGAGCAAGGTGACCGCCTCGGTCCAGGCCAGCGCGGCTCTTTCCCGGGGATTGAAAAAGTTGCTGTCGCGCCAGACCACAATGGAATACAGACGCCGATCGCTTTCGCCCAGGCGCCGTGCATCCACCGAGTGCATGTCGGTGCAAAAGGCACAGCCATTGAGCTGCGAAGCACGGATCTTGATCAGGTGCAGCAGGCCCTGCTCGATGCTCAGGCTGCTGGTCAGGGCCTCCATGGCGATCATGGCTTTCATCGCCTTGGGGGACGCGCTGTAGTAATCCAGACGGGGGTTCATGGAGCGATCTCGTGCAGCCGTGAGGTGATCTTCACGGTAGTCGCTGGCGCGGGGGCATGACAGATCCAATCAGGCGAATTCCCCGGGGACCACCGCCACCAGACCAATGGACGGTTTTTCCACTGCACAACTTCTGTACCACAAGCGGATAAGGGTAATCTTGCGCGACGCACACGCGCCTCAACAGCCCCGGAGCCTCGCCGGTATGGAACTACATGTTGTCATCAACGGCCGCAAGGACCTGGCCGGCCAGCTGTACAACCAACTGCGCAGCGCCATCGAGTCCGGACGCCTGACCGCCGGGACGCAGCTGCCGCCCAGCCGTTTGCTGGCCGAACAACTGGGTATTTCGCGCAAGACCATTTCCGATACCTACGCCCAGCTGACCTACGAAAACTTCCTCACCGGGGTGGTCGGCAAAGGCACATACGTCAACGCGCGCTCGTCGAAGGTGCAGCGTAAACAGAGCCACACCGAGCTTGGCGGCTTCGAGGTGATCGAGTCCTGGCGCAACCTGCCGGTGTTTCTGCGTCATCCGACCCTGGAAGGCTCGCTGCGCTACGACTTCATTGGTGGCGCCACCAGCAAGGGCCAGTTTCCCCAGGATGACTGGCGGCGCTGCACCTCTCATGCGCTGCGCCAGATGGCCGGTTCCAAGGGTCTCTACAGCCTGCCCGAGGGTTTGCCGGCCCTGCGCAACGCCATTGCGCAGCACATCGCGTTCTCTCGCGGGGTCAATTGTCAGGATGAAGATGTGGTGGTGTGCAACGGCGCGCAACAGGCGTTGGACCTGATTGCCCGGGTGCTGATCAGTCCGGGCAGCCTGGTCGCCATGGAGGACCCCGGCTACCCGCCGGCGCGCCTGCTGTTCGGCAGCCACGGCGCCACGGTAATTGGCGTGCCGGTGGACGCCGAAGGCATTGTGGTGGAGCAGATTCCTCGCGGTACTCGCCTGATCTACGTCACCCCTTCGCACCAGTTCCCGCTGGGCATGCCGATGAGCCAGGCGCGTCGGGAAGCACTGCTGGCCAAGGCCCATGAGCTGGGTGCGATCATCATCGAGGACGACTACGACAGCGAATTCCGCTATGAAGGCCGCCCTACCGATTCCCTGCAAAGCATGGATGAACGGGGGATCGTCGCGTACGTCGGGACGTTCTCCAAAACCCTGTTGCCGGAACTGCGCCTCGGCTATGCCATCCTGCCGCCGGCGATCCTCGAGGCCGTGGTACGCGCCAAACAGCTCACCGACCTGCACACCTCGACCCTGTCGCAATGGGCGCTGGCCAAGTTCATCGCCGAAGGCTGCCTGCTCAAGCACATCCGGCGCTGCCATACGGTCTATGCCGGGCGTCGCGAACGGATCCTGACGCGCATGGCGGGCGATCTTTCGCCCTGGCTGGAGGCGGTGCCGTCCACTGCCGGATTCCACATGGTGGTGATGTGTAAAGTGTCGATGGATATTCCATTGGTGATCGAACTGGCGAAAAAAGTCGAAGTCGGGCTCTATGCCATCGACAGCTTTTTCTATCAGCAAGTGCCCAGGGCCGGGCTTTTCTTCGGTTTTGGCGCCATCGAAACCCTCGACATCGACATCGCCCTGGACCGTTTGCGCGACATCCTGCAGCAGGTGGCCTGACGGATTGGCCTGCGGCTTTATCCGGCGATTGGCTATTGGCGGTCCCGGGGGCCGGGCCTATCCTGCATAGGCGTTATCCCTCAATGAGCAGGATTCGTCCGGCCTGATTCAGGAGTGTGAGCAATGTCCCATGAAGTGATCAATACCGTACAGGTGCAGGCCGTCGCCGGCCGCTCGGATGAACTGGGCAAGCAACTGCAGAAGATTGTCGAAACCCTGCGCGAACTTCCCGGCTGCGAATCCTATATGGTCGACCGCTGCCCCGAGGACACCAATCGCTGGACCGTCAGCGCCCACTGGCAATCGGAAGCGGCCATGCGATCGCATTTCAACTGTCCTGAAGTCCAGGGCTTCATCAGCCTGATCGATAGCCAACTGGCCAATGCCGTGGACTTCAACAGTTTTCCGATCGTTTAACCATTTCCTGTCGTGAGGGAGCTTGCTCCCTCACCATCATTTTTTCTCCATTGGCCCTTCTGCAATTGGTCCCCTCGCCTTCCAGAATATTGGCTGTTTAACCTCTACTGCTTGCGCACTACTGTGGTTTGCAACAACCAACCACCGCAGGTAAAGAACCATGAACATGTTGCGCTTCTGTGCTGCCCCCCTCGCTGCCCTGACCCTGATTGCGTCCGCATCGGCCTTTGCCCATGCCCCATCGGAAAAGGTCACCGTCTTGCAGGACGAAATGCTGAAGAACGTCCCTGGCCGAAAAGCGCTGATGATCGAAGTCGATTACCAACCCGGCCAGTCGTCCATCGCCCACAAACACGAGGGCACCACCATGGCCTATGTCATTTCCGGAGAAATCACCTCCCAGGTGAAGGGCCAGCCAGCGAAAACCTACAAGCCCGGAGAGTTCTGGTATGAGCCGGCGGGTTCGGAACACATGGTGTCGAAAAACGCCAGCGCAACCACGCCAGCCAAGTTGCTGGTATTCATGGTTTTGGCCCCGGACGAGAAAGTGTTGATCCCATTGGAACACTGATGGCTGAACGTACAGCTATAAATAAAAAGGCTCGAATCGCGGATTCGGGCCTTTTTATTTCCTCACGCAATTAACCGAAGACTTTTAAACCAAACAAAACTATTGGTCGCCTGACAAGTGCGGACATTGGCTATTTAAATAAATCATCCAGGGTTTAGTCTTGACTCACCGCCGGTATAACACCGGCAACTTTAACTTTCGACTAAAGTTGTTTCACTGGAGAAACACCATGAAACTTGCGCTTGCCAGTACGTTGACCATGGCTGTTGTTTTAACCGGCTGCTCGATTCCCACTGCGCCGACGGCGGTCTCTTCGCTGAACGGTATCTTCACCGAACCGGTAGGCCGTAGCGGTGCCACCAGCATTACCAACGGCAGCCATGTCTCGCTGGGCATTGTCTACAGCCAGAATACCCAGGCCAACCGCGCCTATCTTCACGACTACCAGGCCAACGCCGGCACCGGTTTCGGCCAGAGCCTGCTGGTGCAGCCGATTCATGACGCCTATGTAGCCACCTCCAGGCCGGACATGGCCGTGGATTGGGTCAAGGCCTCCCTGCAGCGGCAATTCGGCTCGGTCACGGTATACCCGGACATGCAGAGCCTCAGGGCGGCGAAACCGGATTTGATGGCGGTAATCGACACCCGCAGCCAACTGATGACCTCGCGCAGTTCAGACATCCAGGCAGATGTCAGTGCGGATTTTTACGACAAGAACTTTAACTACATCGGTACTGCACAAGGGCATGACGCCAAAGCACTTAGTCCGGTTTGGGCCGACTATAAACGCAGTGAAGAGATAGTTGCGGACATTAATGAACAACAAAATGTACAAGTCAGGGCGCTGCAAAAGTTTGACCAGTCGCTCAGTAATTTATTGACCAGCCCGACAAGTAACGTGTCGATGCTTGATAAAGAATCAGGCCAAAAACTTTATTGAAACTGAAGGCCCTATCGCGAGCAGTCACCACAGAAACTCAAAAAGGCCCCGTGCTCACGGTAATGCTGTTCACTTAAACGTGTCTTCACTCAGAGAGAAACCCGTGGCGAGGGAGCTAGCGCTTGTGCTCTGAAACCTGGGCCGATCACTCAGAACGCGAACTGTATTTTCTGCGCATGAAGTAACAATGAACGCAAAAAAAAACCCCGCATCTCTCGATGCGGGGCTTTTTCATTCAGCGCCTGATCAGGCAGCCGGTTCCAGCTCGGCGGCGACAGCGGCAGGCACTACCGCTTGACCGCTCAACGCCAGGTCCAGCAGTTCGCGGTTGGCCACCGCGTACATGGCGTAGTCGGTGCCGCTGGCGGCACGAATTTCCACCAGCATGACGCGCCAGCGTTCGATCATGCTCTCGTGCTGTGCCATCCACAGGGAGAGCCGTGTTTCCACGTCCTGGGTGCCGTCGCCCTGTTGCAGGACCGAGATGGTGATCGCGCGTTGCTGCCAGTCGACGTCATCACGGAACGCTTCACGGGCCAGGGCCTGCCAGTTGTTTTCAACCGGCAGAGCGCTGATCTGTTGGATGTACCAGGTGATGTCCAGCGCGCTGCCCACGGCGAAGTAAGCCTTAGCCACGTCCGCAGGGTCCTGGCCGGTCACGTCGGAGGCCTCGATGATCGGCAGCAGGGTGTACAGGTGCGAGGTGCCAGCCACCATGCGCGCCAGCAGCTCCGGAACACCGGCTGCGACGTATGCCTGGTAACGGGCCTGCCAGTTTTCGTGGATCTCGCCACTGAGCAGCTCGTCGAGCTTGAGGCCCAACTCCTTCAGGTGCGGACCGAAGTGGGCGACGTCACGGGCAGCATTCTGCTCATTGCGGCGGGCACGCAGGAACCAGCGCGTAGCGCGACGGCCCAGGCGCATCAGCTCGTCCATCAGTTCCAGTTGCACGTCGGCGGAGACCTGGTAGTCCAGGTTCTCGATCTGACGGAACCAGTGCGGGAGGTGGAAAATGTCGCGCACGATCACGTAGGCGCCGGCCACGTTCGCCGGGCTCATGCCGGTCGACTCTTTGAGTCGTTGAACGAAAGTGATGCCCATGTGGTTGACCAGATCGTTGGCGATCTGGGTGCTGACGATTTCGCGCTTCAGACGGTGACGACGCATGGCCGCGGAGAACTTGCTCACCAGCGTTGGCGGGAAAGCGGTTTCCATGTCGCGGGTCAGGTAGTCGTCGTCCGGCACCAGGGAGCCCAGCAGCTGCTCCTTGAGGTCGATCTTGCTGTACGAAATCAGCACCGACAGCTCGGCACGGGTCAGGCCATGGCCAGCCGCGATGCGCTCGTTGATTGCATCTTCGGCCGGCAGGAACTCGATGGCGCGATCCAGCTTGCCACGGCCTTCCAGGTCGTTCATCAGGCGCTTGTATTCGGCAATCCGCGGCAAGGCGCGACGAGCTGCCAGGGACAGGGCCTGAGTCTGCTTGTAGTTGTTGCCCAGCACCAGACCACCGACTTCGTCGGTCATGCTCGCCAGCAACTGGTTACGTTGCTTGTCGGTCATGTCGCCGGCCTGAACCACTTCGTTCAGCAGGATCTTGATGTTCACTTCGTGGTCGGAGCAGTCCACACCACCGGCGTTGTCGATGAAGTCGGTGTTGGAACCGCCGCCATTGAGGCCGAATTCGACGCGACCCAGTTGGGTCATGCCCAGGTTACCGCCCTCGCCCACGACTTTGCAGCGCAGTTCGTTGCCGTTCACGCGCAGTGCATCGTTGGCCTTGTCGCCGACATCGGCGTGGGTTTCGCTGCTGGCCTTGACGTAAGTACCGATACCGCCGTTCCACAGCAGATCCACCGGTGCCTTGAGCAAGGCGTTCAGCAGTTCGGTCGGGGTCAGCTTGTCGGCCTTGATGTCGAAGCGTTCCTGCATTTGCGGGGAAATCGCAATGCTCTTCGCGCTACGGGAGAAGATCCCGCCACCTTCGGACATGAGGCTAGTGTCGTAGTCTGACCAGGCCGAACGAGGCAAGTCGAACAGGCGCTGACGCTCGGCAAAGCTCGATGCCGGCTCAGGGTTCGGGTCGATGAAGATGTGCAGGTGGTTGAACGCTGCGACCAGTTGCAGCTTGTCGGACATCAGCAAGCCGTTACCGAACACGTCACCGGCCATGTCGCCGACACCGACCACGGTGATGCTGTCTTCCTGGACATTGATGCCGCGCTCGCGGAAGTGGCGCTGTACGCCGACCCACGCGCCCTTGGCGGTGATGCCCATTTTCTTGTGGTCGTAACCGGCCGAACCGCCGGACGCAAACGCGTCGCCCAGCCAGAAGCCGTAGTCGATGGCGATGCCGTTGGCGATGTCGGAGAAGGTCGCAGTGCCCTTGTCCGCCGCCACTACCAGGTACGGGTCATCCTGGTCATGACGCACGACGTTGGCCGGTGGCACCAGGGCGCCGTCTTTCAGGTTGTCGGTGATGTCCAACAGGCCCGAAATGAAGATGCGGTAGCAGGCGATGCCCTCGGCCGCGATCTCGTCACGGCTGCCGCCCAGTGGCAGGCGACGCGGCAGGAAGCCGCCCTTCGCACCCACCGGCACGATCACCGAGTTCTTCACTTGCTGGGCTTTTACCAGGCCCAGGACTTCGGTACGGAAGTCTTCTTCACGGTCGGACCAGCGCAGGCCACCACGAGCCACGTTGCCGAAGCGCAGGTGCACGCCTTCGACGCGCGGCGAGTAAACGAAGATTTCGAACTTCGGTACCGGCTTCGGCAGCTCGGGAATCAAGTGCGGGTTGAACTTGAAGCTGAAGTACGACTTGTTATTGCCGTTGGCATCGGTCTGGTAGAAGTTGGTGCGCAGGGTGGCCTTGATCAGGTCCAGGTAGCGACGCAGGATGCGGTCTTCGTTCAGTACCTGGACGTCGTCCAGGGCGCTGTGAATCGCGTGTTCCAGGCGTTGCTGCTTGTCGTCCAGATCGTCGCCGGTCAGCTTGCGCGCCAGGTAGAAACGGGTCTTGAACAACCGGGTCAGCTCGCGAGCGATGTCGGTGTGATTGTTCAGGGTGCTGGCGATGTAGCCCAGGTCGAAGCCCAGACGGATCTGCTTCATGTAACGGGCGTAGGCACGCAACAGTGCAACGTCGCGCCATGGCAGGCCGGCGGTCAGTACCAGACGGTTGAACGCGTCGTTCTCGGCTTCGCCACGCACGATGTGGACAAAGGCGTCCTGCAGCGTGTCGTTGAGTTGCTGGATGTCGAGTTCCAGGCCTTCGGCGGCGGTGAACGCGAAATCGTGAATCCAGAATTCGCGGCCACTGTTGTGGCGCAGGCGATACGGGAACTCACCCAGCACGCGCAGGCCGAGGTTTTCCAGGATCGGCAGGACGTCGGACAGCGCCAGCGGGGTATCGGCGTGGTACAGCTTGCAGTGCAGCATGCGCTGGCCGGAAACCTGGCCCAGCGGCTGGTAGAAGCTCATCACCAGCGGATTTTTTTCGTTGAGGCTCAGCAGGTGCTGCATGTCGACCACAGCCGAGTGGGCTGCGAAACGCTCGCGGTAACCGGCCGGGAAGCCTTTCGGGAAGTCAGCCAGCACGTTGGTGCCGTGGGCTTCACCGAAGCTTTCAATGGTCAGGGCGGCGTAGTCGTCCTGCCAGCTGCGGCAGGCCTGCACCACTTCTTTTTCAAGCAGCAGCGGGTCGATGTCGAGGCGGTTTTTCGGATCGACGCGCAGGATCAGCTGCACGCGGGCCAGCACGGACTCGGAGAAGAAGGTCCAGAACTCGCAATCGGTCGCTTTCAGGCGATCCATCAGCACTTGCTGGATCTTCTGGCGCACTTCGGTGGAATAGATGTCACGCGGTACGTAGGCCAGGCAGTAGCAGAAACGGCCGTACGGGTCTTTGCGCAGGAACACGCGAATCTTGTTGCGTTCCTGGATCTGCACGATCGACATCACGGTGCTGAACAGCTCGTCCACCGGGGTCTGGAACAGGTCGTCGCGCGGCAGCACTTCGAGCACCTGCGCCAGTTCCTTGCCCAGGTGAGCCTTGGCCTGGAAGCCGGAACGGTGTTCGATTTCCTCGACCTTGCGGCGGATGTACGGGATCACCCGCACGCTCTCGCCATACACCGATGAGGTGTACAGGCCCATGAAACGACATTCCTTGATGACCTTGCCGTTGGCGTCAACTTCACGGATCGACACGAAATCCGGATAAGCCGGACGGTGTACACGGCTTGGGTGCGAAGCCTTGGCGAACGACAGCAGGGTCGGTTCGCGCAGGTAGTTCACGGCGTAGTCTTCGATGCGCAGGTCATCGTAGGTCAGGCCGGCACGCAGCAGTTTGGTCAGGCCGAGGAAGGAGTCCTTGTCGTAGACGATATGGCCGCCATCGGCTTCATCGCTGACCACGAACTCTTCGTAGCCGAGGAAGGTGAAGTGGTTGCCCACCAGCCATTCCAGGAAGCTCTTGATTTCGTTCTTCTCGTCGCCATCGACGGCGAACTGGCTGTTGTCCAGCATGGTCAGGATGTCCTGGACCTTGGCCTTCATCGGCTCAAAATCGCCGACGGCCACGCGGACTTCACCGAGTACCTGCTCCAGCTCTTTGCTCAGCACATTGAGCTCGGCGGTGTTGGCGCAGCGGTCGATCTCCAGGTACATCAGCGACTCTTGCTGAATGTCGTCGCCCTGGGTGCCTTTGGGCAGGATTTCCAGCAACTCGCCCTTGCTGCCACGACGCACGCTCAGCACGGTGGTTTGCAGGGTATGGATGCTGTAGCCG
Source organism: Pseudomonas sp. GL_091 (assembly GCF_057837725.1). Classification (NCBI taxonomy): domain Bacteria; kingdom Pseudomonadati; phylum Pseudomonadota; class Gammaproteobacteria; order Pseudomonadales; family Pseudomonadaceae; genus Pseudomonas; species Pseudomonas sp. GL_091. The sequence continues at coordinate 4,052,712 of NZ_CM174451.1, forward strand.
CGGCGGTTCAGCTCGGTACGCACCGAGTCCACCAGGAATGGCAGGTCGTGGTGCAGCACTTCGACCGCGGTGTGGGTCGACTGCCAGCCGTGGCGTTCGTAATCGGGGTTGTAGACGCGCACTTGCGGCTGCGCGTGATCGAAGCGCTCAAGCAGGCGCCACGCAGAAAGGGTGCAGCCAGCAAGGTCGGACAACCGACGCTGGGTCAGCTCGTCAAGGGAAATGATGCCGAAGAATTGTTCAGCGAACAGCGCCACTTGTGGCAGTGCCTGTTCACTGATGTGCTGCGCCAGTGCCGCTTGCAGTTGGTGCTGGAAGTCGGCTTTGCTGGCTGCGGTGAAGAACGCCATCTGTGGTACTCCGCTTGGGCTTGTTATTGATGGAAGCGTCGCGTGCAAAACCCCTGTTCGGGGCTACCCGTCACCCTGTTCCTGATTCTCGGGCAGAGGAAACAGGGTGACAGGTGGGTGAAGCTGGACGAGACACTCAGGTCACATTCACCTTCCGTGAATGGGCATCTGCAAAAACGACTGGACTGCGTGCAGCGCAATGTCTTTACGGGTGCTCATCCGTTGCGCAGCTTAACCAGTGCGGCAAGGCCCGTGCTTGCGGTGCTGCGACATATTCGGTCATCGGTACGCAGCTCAAGGCATGCGCATCGAACAACACTAGCATTCGCACAGGAAAATGACGGTTTTCCGTCCGGTTTTACGGGACATGCGTACCAGAAATGACCAGTAACACTCTGGCCGTCCACGACCCGGTCATCGACACTCGGACGAGCAGAAATGTGCGCGGGCTGGCAGAATCGCCCTTTGTTGCGTTTACCACGCCCGTCGAGCCAGGAATTTCCCATGAAAATGAAAACCGCCCTCTTGATCGTCAACCCTTGCGACGACGAAGAAGACAACATGGCCATGCTCTGCTGCCACAGCGACCAGGGCGACATGTTCCTGATGAGCCGCTACCCGGATGAAGACGAGCTGGAAATCACTCTGGACGGCGAGCCTTCGACCCTTGAGGGCGTGAAAGTCACGCTCAGCCCTTCCCTGCTGAAGATCGAAATTGCTGCTGCCGATGCCGATGCGCTGAATGGGGATGATGTGCTGGAGATCACCTTTGATGCCGACATGACGGATCTGGACGAATTGGTAGAGACCTTGCAGAACATTCTTAAAGACACTGGCACCTTTATCAGCCAGATTTGAGGTGATTGATCTGCCCTCATCGCGAGCAGGCTCACTCCTACAATAGATCGTCGTACACCGTCAATGTAGGAGTGAGCCTGCTCGCGATGGGGCCGGCACAGCCACCCAATCACTCCCCTGCTACAAAAATCCAGCAATTGCCCCAATCATTTCCCGCATTTTGCGCAAAATGCCGTTAGTCGCCGCCCCCCGCGATGGATTAAAGTAACGCCCCCAGCCCTGGCGTACTTCGAACGTCCTCGGCCACCCTTTTGCAGGAACAGTCATCGATGGAACATCGTGAAGCGCTATTAGCGCTGCGAACCTTTCTTTCAACGCAGATTCTCGGCCAGGAAAAACTCATCGAGCGCTTGCTCATCGCCCTGCTTGCCGACGGCCACATGCTGGTCGAAGGCGCCCCTGGCCTGGCCAAGACCAAGGCCATCAAAGAACTCGCCGAAGGCATCGAAGCCCAGTTCCACCGCATCCAGTTCACCCCTGACCTGTTGCCGGCCGACATTACCGGTACGGAAATCTACCGCCCGGAAACCGGCAGTTTCGTGTTCCAGCAAGGCCCGATCTTCCACAACCTGGTACTGGCGGACGAAATCAACCGCGCACCGGCCAAGGTTCAGTCGGCCTTGCTCGAAGCCATGGGCGAGCGACAAGTCAGCGTCGGGCGCAGCACCTATGAGCTGTCGCCGCTGTTCCTGGTGATGGCCACGCAAAACCCCATCGAGCAGGAAGGTACCTATCCGCTGCCAGAAGCCCAACTTGACCGGTTCCTGATGCACGTGAAAATCGGCTTTCCCGATGCCACTGTTGAGCGCCGGATTCTGCAGCAAGCCCGTGGAGAAGCCCTGAACGGCGAAGCGAAGCCTGAACGTCTGGTTACTCAACAGACGATTTTTGTCGCACGCAAGGAAATCCTCGGTTTGTACATGGCCGACGCTGTGGAGGAGTACCTGGTGCAGCTGGTCATGGCCACCCGCACCCCGGCCAAGTTCGATCCGGAGATGGCCGAGTGGATCGCCTACGGCGCCAGCCCGCGCGGTTCGATTGCCCTGGACCGCTGCGCCCGCGCTCACGCCTGGCTGGCCGGACGTGATTTCGTCAGCCCGGAAGATATCCAGGCCGTGCTGTTCGACGTGCTGCGCCATCGCATCATTCTGTCCTTTGAAGCCGAAGCCGCTGGCATCGATCAGGACCGAGTGGTCCAGCGGATTCTCGACGTCGTAGCCGTCGCTTGACCCCGATGAACGCCAGCCTGCCGCCCGAGCCGGGCATCCGTGTCAGCCTCGCCGACCTGATCGAGATGCGCCATCGCGTGCGCGAAGTGCAGCTGTTTTCCACGCCGAGCCAGCGCAGCCCGCTGATCGGCCTGCACCATTCCAAATTGCGCGGGCGTGGCGTCGACTTCGATCAGGTGCGGGTCTATCAGGCCGGTGACGATGTGCGCACCATTGACTGGCGCGTGACTGCGCGCACCCAGGAGCCCCACACCAAGCTGTTCCACGAAGAACGAGAGCGACCGATTTTCATCATGGTCGAACAAAGCCGCCGGCTCTTTTTCGGCTCGGGCCTGATGTTCAAGTCGGTGCTCGCCGCCCAGGCCGCGAGCCTGATCGGTTGGGCCGCGCTGGGCCATAACGACCGGGTTGGCGGGCTGGTGTATGGCGACAATGTGCATTACGAAATCAAGCCCCGGCGCAGCAAGCAAAGCCTGCTGCAGTTGCTCAACCGGCTGGTGCGGGTCAACCAGTCGCTAACCACCGAAGGCGAGCCGGACCGCGATGCCTTTGGCATTGCCTTGCGCCGAGCGCGGGAGGTGTCACGTCCGGGCAGTCTGGTGATCGTGATTTGCGATGAACGCGCGCTATCAGAAAGCGCCGAGCAACAGCTGAGCCTGTTATCGCGTCATTGCGACCTGCTGCTGCTGCCGGTGTCCGATCCGCTGGATCATGCCCTGCCCGCCGCTGGCCTTTTACGTTTCGCCGAGCGTGGCGCGCAACTGGAACTCGACACGCTGAATTTCGACCTGCGCCAGACTTACCGGGCCCAGGCCGAAGCACGCATCGCGCACTGGGAGCTGCTCGCGCAGAAACTACGGGTGCTTATGATGCCTTTGAGCACTCAGAGCGAGATGGTCGAGCAATTGCGCGAATACCTGAACCCACAGAAACCGGGGAAGGGTCGATGAGCAGCCTTGATCAACTGCAACCACTGATCTCCCCGCCACCGGTGGAATTCTGGCCTCCGGCACCGGGTTGGTGGTTGCTGCTTCTGTTGGTGCCACTGCTCGGTTTGGGCCTGTGGCAGCTGCGTCGCTTTATTCCGGACAAGCGCCCCGTGGTACGTGCTGAACAGCCGCTTGACCCGGTGCGCCTGGCCGCCCTGGCGGAGCTGGCCTTGATGCCCAAACCCTACGACGGTGCGCCAGCCGGTGCCTGGCTGCAGCAACTCAACGGCTTGCTCAAGCGCCTGTGCCGCAACCACTATCCCTACAGTCAGAGCCACACCCTCAACGGGCGCAAGTGGCTGGCGTTCCTCGACAATCGCTGCCCGGCAGCCGGGCTGACCCGCTGGATGGTGCTTGTGGAAGGCGCCTACAAACCCGAATGCAAACTCGACGACAAGGCCATCGCCGGCCTGACCCAGGCCGTCGACACATGGATTCGCAAGCATGTTTGAGTTCGCCTGGCCGTGGATTTTTGCCCTGTTGCCGCTGCCGTGGCTGATGCGCATCGTATTGCCGGTGGCCGACAGTGGCGAACCGGCGCTCAAGGTCAGCTTCCTCAGCGACCTGGAAGGCCTCGCCGGGCGTCGCGCCCGGGCCAACCTGCCGGCATGGCGCCAGCAGGCACCGTTCATACTGCTATGGCTGTTGCTGCTGGTCGCGGCGGCGCGCCCGCAGTGGCTCGGCGAACCCTTGCCGATTGCCGCCAGCGGCCGCGATCTGCTGGTGGCAGTGGACGTTTCCGGCTCCATGGACTTCCCTGACATGCAGTGGCAGGACGAAGATGTGAGCCGACTGGCGTTGGTCCAGCATCTGCTCGGAGACTTTCTCGAAAGCCGCGAAGGTGACCGGGTCGGCCTGATCCTGTTCGGTAGCCAGGCCTACCTGCAAGCACCGCTGACTTTCGACCGGCACACCGTGCGCGTCTGGCTCGACGAAGCGCGCATCGGCATTGCCGGCAAAAACACCGCCATCGGCGATGCTATCGGCCTGGCCCTCAAGCGCCTGCGCTCGCGTCCGGCAACAAGCCGCGTGCTGATACTGGTCACCGACGGCGCCAACAATGGCGGTGAAATCGACCCGCTCACTGCGGCGCGGCTGGCGGCCAAGGAAGGCGTGAAAATCTACCCGATCGGCATCGGTGCCGATCCGGAGCAAAGCGGCACGGTCGGCTTTCTCGGTGTCAATCCGAGCCTGGACCTTGACGAGCCTTCCCTCAAGGCAATCGCCGAGGCCACGGGTGGCCAGTACTTCCGTGCTCGCGACGGCAAGGAACTGCAGGCAATCAAGAAAACCCTCGATCAACTGGAGCCCGTGGCCCAGCAGCCAACCCAGGCTCGCCCGGCTCAAGCCTTGTATCACTGGCCGCTGGCCCTGGCGCTGTGGTTGAGCATGCTGCTGGTGGCCCCCGTACTCTGGCCGGACAACCCGTTGCAACGCCTGTTTACCAAGGATCTGTACTTGCAAACGCAATTGCTGCCCGACTGGCGCCAGCGTCTTAAACGCCTGCGCCTGCGGAGACGCCGATGAGTGCGCTGTGGCCCTACTGGTTCCGCCCCTGGTGGCTGCTGTTGCTGCCGGTGCTTGGCTGGTTGCTCTGGCAACTCTGGCACCGCAAGAAGCGCGCTGGGCGCTGGCAAATGATTCTGCCACCGGCCTTCCACACGGCACTGCTCAGCGGTGGCAGTGGACGTGACAGTAAATTGCCCTGGATCGCCCTCGGTCTCGCGTGGCTGTTGACCGTACTCGCCCTGCTGGGTCCGAGCTGGCAGCGTGTAGAACAGACCAGTCAAAAGCCCGCCGACCCGCTGGTGGTGATTCTCGAGCTGACCCCGGAAATGCTCGCCACCGACGTCATGCCCAACCGACTCGAACAGGCACGACGCAAGGTGCTTGACCTGCTGCAGATCCGCAGCGACGCGCAAACCGCCATCGTCGTCTACGCCGGCAGTGCCCACACGCTGGTACCGCTGTCAGATGATCTTTCCACCAGCCGCAACCTGTTGGATGCACTGAAACCGTCATTGATGCCAGAGGCCGGTCATCGCGCCGATCTGGCGGTACTCAAGGCCCTGGCGCTGCTCGAACAGGCTGCTTTGGGCGACGGCCGGATTCTGCTGATTGGTTCGTCCCTGACCGAACCAGAGCGGCTGGGCATCCGTCGCGCGCTGAACGGCAAATCGACTCAATTCCTGATGCTCGGCATCGGCACCGCCGAAGGCTCGCCGATCACCCAGGAAGACGGCAGCTTCCTCAAGGATGAACAAGGCGCCATTCTCGTGCCGCGCCTCGACGAGCCTGGCTTGAAAAGTTTTGCCAACGACCTGGATGGGCGCTATCGCCAGGCGCGCCTGGACGATAGCGACCTGCACGCCCTTGGCCTGCTCGACGGTCCACGCAACTTGCGCAATGACGGTCAGACCTTGCGCCTGGACACCTGGGCCGATCAGGGGTACTGGTTGCTGCTGCCACTGTTGCTGCTCGCGGCCTGCGCGGGACGTCGCGGTTGGCTGCTGTGCCTGCCGCTGCTATTGGCGCTGCCTCAACCGAGCTACGCCTTCGACCTCGCGGACCTGTGGCTGCGACCTGATCAACAAGGCGTGCATTTACTCAAACAGAAGCGTCCGGCAGAGGCTTCCCGACGCTTCGAAGACCATCAGTGGCAAGGCGTGGCGCTCTATGAGGCCGGCGACTACGCAGGCGCCGCCGAGCGGTTTGCTGAAGGCGACAATGCCCATGCCCACTACAATCGGGGCAATGCCCTGGCCAAAAGCGGTGAGCTGGAGGCAGCCCTGGACGCTTACGAGCAGGCACTGGAGCGTCAACCGGATTTGCGTCCGGCACTGACCAACAAGGCGCTGGTCGAACGCCTGCTCAAGGAGAAAAACACTCCCCCTCCTGAGCCAGACGCAGCCAGCAACGCCCGGCCCGAAGCCGAATCCCAGGAGCCACCGCCCGGTGCCGCCGCCCAGCCCTCGAGCAGCGGCGAACCGAAAACCGAGGGGCAACCGACCCGCCCGGGAGAGGAACAATCACCCACCACACCGCCGAAACCGGGGGCCAACGAAGTACCGGGCAGCGAACTGGGTGACGAACAACACACCACACCACCCTTGCGCCCGGCCACCGACAGCATCGAAGGTGAACAGCGCCAGGCACTGGAGCAGTGGCTGCGACAGATCCCCGATGACCCCGGTGAACTGCTCAGGCGCAAATTCTGGTACGAACAGCAACAACATCAGGATCAGGAAGAAACTCGATGACCCGCTTCACCATTTTATTGCTCGCGCTGCTGCATGGCCTGGTGTTCTGCACGGTTCAGGCACAGGCAGCAGAACTGGTCGCCAGTGTTGATCGCAGTCGCCTGAGCTCGGGCGAGACGGTCGAGCTGACCCTGGAATCCACTGATGTCACTCAGTTCGGCAAACCTGACCTGGCGGCGCTGGAGCCGTTGTTCGAAGTGCGCGGCACACGCCAGGTCAACCAGTTGAACACCCTGAGCGGTGAAAACCAGGCCACCACCCGCTGGATCGTCACCCTCCTGCCCCGGCAAAACGGCAGCGTGGTGATTCCGTCACTGCAACTGGGCGAACTGCAGAGCCAGCCGATTACCCTGCAAGTGGTCGAGAGCGATACACCGGACAACCCGGACAAGCGGGCCCCGGTGTTCATTGATGCCAGCCTCGATCAAACCAGCGTCTACGTTCAGGCTCAGGCGATCCTGACCCTGCGCATCTACCATTCGGTGTCGCTGTACGACGACAGCAGCCTGCCGCCGTTGCAGATACCTGACGCACGCATCGAACAACTGGGCGAATCACGCACCTACGAAAAAGACATCGATGGCCAGCGCCATGGCGTGATCGAAATGCGTTATGCGATCTACCCGCAACACAGTGGCGAACTGATCATTCCAGCGCAGGTCTTCAACGCCGCGCTGGTCGACGCACAACCGGTACAGGACACCACCCAGGGGCCCAAAGCCGGCAAGCTGATGCGCGTCACCTCGACCGAACTGCTGTTGACGGTCAAGGCCAAACCCATCACCTATCCGGCCGATGCCCCCTGGCTGCCTGCGCGCAGCCTGACCCTGAGCGAAAGCTGGAACCCGGAACCGGATCATGCCCAGGTCGGCGATTCACTGACCCGCAGCCTGACGGTGAAGGCCGAAGGCTTGTCCAGCACCCAACTGCCACCGCTACCCGGCACCGATGTCGGCGGCCTGCGCCGCTACCCGGATCAACCGGTGCTCGGCAACCAGAACAGCGAGCGCGGCCTGGTCGGCAGTCGTGAAGACCGCGAGGCCCTGGTGCCGACGCGGACCGGCACCATCGAGTTGCCCACCGTCGACGTGGTCTGGTGGAACACCTTCGAGGACCATCTGGAACACAGCAGCCTGCCTGCCCGCACGCTGCACGTGGCGGCTAATCCGAGCCTGGTGGTCGACACCCCGTCCGGCGCCTCACCGATCGATGCCAGCGCCGACAGCGAAGCACTCTGGCGCTGGAAGCTCAGCACCTTGATTCTGGCCTGCACCACCCTGCTCGGCTTCGGCCTGTGGTGGCGTGGCCGCTGGCAACCGGCGGTGGCGCGTGCCGCTCAAACCGGCCCGAGCCCGCGCACCGTACTCGACGACCTCAAGCGCGCCTGCCAGGCCAACGACTCCCACGCCACCCGCCAGGCCCTCGACGCCTGGGCCCGCCAACAGCCGGAAACCCTGGCCGACATGGCCGCCCGCTTCGTGCCACTGTCCAACGCCCTCGACGGCCTGAACGGCGCGCTGTACAGCGAAACCGGCCAGTACTGGCAGGGTGACGAGTTGTGGCGGGCGATCAAGGCGATCCCGATTGCCGAACGGGTGCAGGACCCGGTCGGTGACAGTGGGCTGCCGCCGCTTTATCCGAAGTGATTGTTTTTAGCTTTTGAGATGAAACTCAGCATCTAGATGGATAGCGTGTAAAAAAGCGCAATCGTGAGAAACCACGATCAATGCCCCTTGGTATTGATTTAGCATGTGCTCCAGCGCGATTCTACTGGGCAGATCCAAATGGTTATCCGGTTCGTCCAGCAACAGCAATTGCGGTGGCCGCCGTGCATACAACTGCGCAGCGAGCGCTATTTTCAGACGTTCGCCGCCACTCAACTGGCAAGTCTTGAGCATCGCACGGTCAGCATCAATCCCCATCTGCGCCAAGCGGGTTCGCGCCTCGGCTTCGGGCAACTCTGGATTGCTCTCGTAGAGCCATTGCACCGCCGTGCGTTCGGGGTACTGCAATCCGGCGTGTTGATCCAGCCAGCCGACATGGCAACTGCGGATGAGTTCGCCTTCGCGCACCGGCAGTTGGCCGGCGATCACTCGCAACAGAGTCGACTTGCCGCTGCCATTGGCGCCCAGGATTGCCATGCGCATAGGCCCCGTCAACGTCAGATTGATCGGTGCCGCGTAACCGAACGGGAGAATGACGTCGTTGAGCTGCACAATCAGCTTGCCATTGGGTACTACGCTTTCCGGAGACAACATCATGCGTTGAATGTCCGGCGCGCACCGCACACGGGCCTCAGCGATCCGTTGTTGCTGCTGTTCCCGGGCCACTTGTTGATTGAGGCGCAATCTTCCCTGACTGTTTTCGCTGCGCTCTTTCTGGGCATTGGTGATGAGTTTGGTCTGGCTACCCTCTCGAGCCTGACGGTCACCGCGGGCATTACGCCGTTGCTGACGCTCCATTTGTACGATCATCTCGCGTTGCTCACGTTTGGCCTGCGACCGCTCACCTTGTAATGCCGACTGGAACGCCTGCTGCTCCTGCTCGCGCGCCGCGGCATATTGACTGTAGTTGCCGCCATAAGCCGCCAGCCCCAGGGGTGAAAGCTCGACAATTTCGCTCACGTGCTCCAGAAGGCCCCGGTCGTGGCTGATCAACACCAGACCGTTGGGCCAGCGCTCGATCTGCTGCGCAAGCTTGTGTTGCTGATCAATATCCAGGTGGTTGCTGGGCTCATCGAGAATCAGCCAGTCGGCCCTGGATAGCCACGCCCCCAACAGCGCCACCCGTTGCCGTTCGCCACCACTGAGTGCGTCGGTGCGCGCGTCGGCACTCAAGTGACCGAGGCCGATCTGCTGCAGTTCCGCCTCAAGGCGTGTGGCGCAATCCCATTGGTCGACCGCCAGCGCATGGTCGTCATCATCGACGCTGCCTTGGGCAATGCGCGCAAGCGCCGCCAGAATATGGTCGACACCGGCCAGCGCGGCGACGCTGGGATAACGTTCGGGCTCGAGGAGTTGGGGCACGGCGTAAACCCGCCCTTCGCGACGGACAATGCCGCTGGTGGGCAGTTGCTCGCCCGAGAGGAGTCGGCCGAGCAAGGATTTGCCACAGCCATTGGCGCCCACGATGCCCGTGGCCCAGGTACTGAAGGTGTGGTTCAAGTGATCGAACTGAACGCGCCCGTCGGGCAGGTTGAACGACACTTGATCAAGCTGAAGTAACCGTTGCGTCATGACACTTCCTTGAATAATCGACCCGATGGGCAGTGCACCACTCCCTGATGATGCGCAACAGCACCCGGCGGATGGGCGATGACCGTAAACACGGCGCCAGCCCACATTTGAAAATGACCTTCGAACAGCATGCCGGCCCTGATCGACGCAGAGAGGTCTTGTGTCACCCTCAACAGCAAACCTCCCGAGGGCCAATGTATCTTGACCAGGCGCGCACCTCTACCAACAACAAGATCGAAAGATCGCAGCCTGCGGCAGTTCCTACATTGGATATGCGCATACCCTGTAGGAGATGTCGCAGGCTGTTTTTTTTGCCTTCTGCATTCCCGACCTTTTGCCAGTAAACTCTCCCCCCTTTCGCCGCCTTCATTTTTCCCGCGGCCATTACCTATTTTGTAGCGGAGTCCGCCTTGCGCTTGTTTCACACCTCCGACTGGCACCTCGGGCAGAACCTGCACGGCCAGGATCGCGATTTCGAGCACGGCTGTTTTCTCGACTGGCTGTTGCGCCAGTTGAAACTGGATCAACCGGATGTACTGTTGATCGCCGGCGATATCTTCGACACGGTCAACCCGCCGGTCAAAGCCCAGGAACGCCTTTACGACTTCATCGTCAGCGCCCACGAACAGCAGCCGTTGCTGACCATCGTGATGATCGCCGGCAACCACGACTCCGGCTCGCGGATCGAATTGCCCGCACCGTTGATGCGCCGCTTGCGCACCCATGCGCTGGGCCGCGTGCTGTGGCTGGATGACGGGCAACTAGACGCCGAGCGCCTGTTGCTGCCCTTGCCGGATGCCAGTGGCGAAGTCGCCGGCTGGTGCCTGGCGCTGCCATTCCTGCGCCCGGCGGAAGTCACCGGCGCGCATTTGGGTGACAACTACCTGCGCGGGATCGGTCAGGTGCACGAGTGGCTGATCGAAGCGGCCAACGCCAAGCGCCAGCCGGGCCAGGCACTGATCGCCATCAGTCACGCGCACATGGCCGGCGGCTCGGTGTCGGAAGACTCTGAGCGCAGCCTGATCATCGGCAACGCCGAAGCCCTGCCCGCCAACCTGTTCGGGCCGAGCATCAGCTACGTCGCTCTCGGCCACTTGCACAAGCCGCAGAAGGTCAACGACGAGGAGCGCATTCGCTACAGCGGCTCGCCGATTCCGCTGTCGTTCTCCGAGATCAGCTATCAGCACCAGATTCTCGACATCAAGCTCGACGGCGAAACCCTGGTCAGCGTCGAACCGAAACTGATCCCCCGCGCGGTCAACCTGCAACGCATCGGCCCTGCGCCATTGAGCGAGATCCTGCTGCAACTGGCGGACCTGCCGAACATCGACCTGTTGGCCGACATCCAGCGCCAGCCATGGCTGGAGGTGCGGGTGCGCCTCGATGAACCGCAGCCCGACCTGCGCAATCAAGTAGAAACCGCCCTGCAAGGCAAGGCCGTGCGCCTGGTGCGCATCGCCGCCGAGTACGCCGGCAACGGCGGCCGTGACGGTGCCGACGAAGGCAGCACACTGATCGAACTGGACCAGCTCACGCCTCAGGAACTGTTCAGCCGGGCCTGGCAGGACAACTACGGCAGCGAGGTCGACGAGCAGACCCTCAAGGACTTTGCCGAGCTGTTGCAGGACGTGCAGATGGAGAGCGAACAACCATGAAAATCCTCGCGATCCGCCTGAAAAACCTCGCCTCGCTGGCCGGGCCGTTTGAAATCGACTTCACCGCCGAACCCCTGGCCAGTGCCGGACTGTTCGCCATCACCGGCCCCACTGGCGCCGGTAAAAGTACCCTGCTCGATGCCCTGTGTCTGGCGCTGTTTGGCGCCGTACCGCGCCTGAACAACACCGGCCGCGACGCCAAGGTGCCGGACGCCGACGGCGAAATCGCTACCGGCGACCCGCGTACCCTGCTGCGTCGCGGCACGGGTGAAGGCTATGCGGAAGTGGATTTCGTCGGTGTTGACGGCCGTCGATACCGCGCCCGCTGGGAAGCCAATCGCGCCCGGGACAAGGCCGCCGGCAAGCTGCAGGCCAGCCGCCAGAGCTTGCGTGACATCGATCAGGATCAATTGCTCGCCAGCCAGAAAGGCGAATACAAGACTCAGCTCGAAGCCGCACTGGGCCTGAATTTCGAACAGTTCACCCGCGCGGTGATGTTGGCGCAAAGCGAGTTCAGCGCGTTCCTCAAGGCCGACGACAACGATCGCAGCGAACTGCTGGAAAAACTCACCGACACAGCGCTCTACACTCGCCTCGGTCGTCGGGCCTTCGACAAGACCAAGGAGGCCCGCGAGGCGCACAAGCTGCTGCAGGATCAGGCCAACGGGGTTACGCCGCTGTCGCCGGAATCCCGCGCGGAACTGGATGAGCGCTTCAACGAAGCGCAGCAACAACTCAAGACCCGACAGGTGCAGCTCAAACAACTTGAACTGCAGGACACCTGGCTCAAGGACCTGCGTCGCTTGCAGGACGAGCATCTGGCCGCCAGCGAACAACTGCAATCGGCGCAGACCCACTGGGAAGCCCTGACCAGTGAGCGCTTGAGGTTCACCCGCCTCGAACAGCTGGCCCCGCAACGGCACCAGTTCGCCCGTAAAGCCGAGGTCGATGCGCTGCTGACACCCTTGGCGGCGCAAATTGCCTTGCAGACACAGCAGCACGGCGAACTCGGCGAGCGCCAGACGCAGCTTGAGCAACAGCTTAGCGCCGTCCGGATCGCCTTGAGCGAAACCCAACAGCGACAAGCCGACAGCACGCCGTTGCTGCGTCAGGCCTTCGAAGCGCAAAGCACCCTCGCCCGCCTGGCCAAGGATGCCGCCCTCAGCGCCGAAGTCAGGCAACAAGCGCAACAGGCCTGCACTCAGGGCCAGGGCACGATTCAGACCTTGCTCGATCAGCAAGCCCGTGGCACCGGGGACTTGCAGCGCATCGCCACCGGGCTGGAGCAAAGCACGCATCTGGCTCCGTTGAGCGATGCCTGGAATGCCTACCGTGATCGCCTGCAACAGTTGATGCTGATCGGCAATCGACTGAATCAGGGTCAGGCCGAACTGGTCAGCCTCGAACAAAACGCCGCGAGTACCGACCTGGCACTCACCGCGCACAAGCAGCAACTGGAGGTGCTGTTCAAGGAGGCCGGCGCCGAACCGGACGCTGTCGCCGAGCAGATCGGCATTCTGGGCAGCCTGTTGCAGGACAACCGCAAGCAACTGCGCGCCGTCGAAGACCTTGCGCGCCTGTGGGCCAGCCAGCACGACCTGGACAAGCGCGGCGCCGAGCTGCAACAGCGCCAGCTCACCGCGCAGCAGGAACGTGAGCGCCTGACCCAGGACGGAGTCAAGGCCAAGGCTGATCTGAGCGTTGCCGAACAGACCCTCAACGTCACTCGCGAACTGCTGGAGCGCCAGCGTCTGGCGCGCAGTGCCAGTGTCGAAGAGCTGCGCGCGCAATTGCAGGACGATCAGCCATGCCCGGTCTGCGGCAGCAACGAGCATCCCTATCATCAGCCGGAAGCCCTGCTGCAGAGCCTCGGGCGTTTTGATGAAAGCGAGCAGGCCAACGCGCAAAAGGCCGTCGACCTGCTCAAGGAGAAACTCACCGACTTGCGCGCCGAAGTCGGCGGGCTGATCGCCCAGCAAAAGGAACTGCTGCAACAGCAGGAGCAACTGGCGACCCAGCAGCAGGCCCTCGCCCCAAGTCTGGAAGCGCATCCGCTGGCGACCCAACTGCTGAATCAGGATGCCGCCAAACGCGACGCCTGGCTCATCCAGCAAAACAGTCAGCTCAACCAGAGCATCAGCCAGGACGAGCAACGGCAGAGCGCGCTGCTGACCCTGCAACAGGATGCCGCACGCCTGACCCAGCAACTGCGCCATGCCGAAACCGCGCACCAGCAAGCGGCCCAGCACCTGAGCAATCAACAGCGCGAACTGGGCAACGACCGCCAGCGCCTGGACGAAGAACTCAGCGCATTCGCCAACCTGCTGCCGGCCGAAACCCTGCAAGCGCTGCGCGTCGAACCGGCCGCGACCTTCATGCAGCTCGACCGGCAGATCGCCGAGCGCCTGGCGCAACTCGAACAACAAAAGGAAGAACTGGCCGAGCAGCAACAGCGCCAGCAAAACCTGGAGAAGGAACAGGACCGCCAGCTCAGCCGCGTGCAGCAATTGCAGGCCGCCGAACAGCAGTTCACTGGGCTGACCGAGCAGCAACAGGCGAGCCAGCACACACGCGGGCAATTACTCGGCGAACACAGCAGCGCCGAGCACTGGCAGCAGCAACTGGAACAGGCCGTGGAACAGGCACGCAGTGCCGAAACCAGCACCGCGCAGACGCTGCAAAGCGTCGTCACGCAGTCAGTACAACTCGCCGCCGAGCTCAAGGCCCAGCAGGAGCGCTTACACGCGCTGGAAGGCGAAGAACGTGAGCTCGCCGGCAAGATCGGCGACTGGCGTGCCCGCCATCCCGAACTGGATGACGGCGGCCTCGAAGACTTGCTGCGCGTCGACGACACCCAGGTCAGCGAACTGCGCCAGCGCTTGCAGCACAGCGAAAAAGCCATCGAACAGACCAGCGTGCTGGTTCAGGAGCGCAACAAACACCTGCTCAATCATCAGGCTCAACAGAACGGTAACCTCGATGTCGAGCAATTGGCCAGTGCGCTGATCGACCTGCAAAACCTCGCCGCCACCAGCGAGCAACACTGCGCCGAACTGCGCGCCGAGCAGGCCGAGGACCAGCGCCGGCAGAACGCCAATCAGGCCCTGGCGCAGCAGATTGCCGACGCCTACAACGAGTATCAACGCTGGGCGCGCCTGAATGCGTTGATCGGCTCCGCCACCGGCGACACTTTCCGCAAGATCGCCCAGGCCTACAACCTCGACCTGTTGGTGCACCACGCCAACGTGCAATTGCGCCAACTGGTGCGCCGCTATCGCCTCAAGCGCGGCGGCAGCATGCTCGGCTTGCTGGTGATGGACACTGAAATGGGCGACGAACTGCGCTCGGTGCATTCGCTGTCCGGTGGCGAGACCTTCCTGGTCTCGCTGGCGCTGGCCCTCGGCCTGGCATCGATGGCGTCGAGTACATTGAAAATCGAGTCGCTGTTCATCGACGAAGGCTTCGGCAGCCTCGATCCCGAATCCCTGCAACTGGCCATGGACGCCCTCGACGGCTTGCAGGCCCAGGGCCGCAAGGTCGCGGTGATTTCCCACGTACAGGAAATGCATGAACGGATTCCGGTGCAGATTCAGGTCCAGCGCCAGGGCAACGGCCTGAGCACCCTGGAGGTGAAATGAACACCCTGTATTCCTTCCGCCGCTGCCCGTACGCCATGCGCGCACGCATGGCCCTGCGTTACTCGGGCGTGGCCGTGGACATTGTCGAAGTCAGCCTGAAGGCCAAGCCCGCCGAGATGCTCGCGCTGTCGGGCAAAGGCACGGTGCCGGTGCTGAGCGCCGATGGCCGGGTGATCGACGAAAGCCTCGACATCATGCGCTGGGCACTGGCACAGAACGATCCGCAAGACTGGTTGCTCAAGGATGATCCTGTGGCAGCGGCGCAAATCGCTCCGTTGATCGAACAGAACGATCAGGTGTTCAAGGTGCACTTGAATCGCTACAAGTACGCCGAGCGTTATCTCGAGCAGCCGATGGAGGTTTATCGCGGCGAAGGCGAGGTGTTTTTGCAAAGGCTGGATGGGTTGCTGGAGGGACGCCACTACTTGCTGGCCAATCATCCAAGCCTGGCGGATGTGGCGTTGATACCCTTCGTGCGCCAGTTCGCCCACGTCGACCGCGACTGGTTCGCGCAGACGCCGTATCGGCGCTTGCGGGACTGGTTGCAGCGGTTTCTGGAGTCGGATTTGTTTACCGGTGTGATGCGCAAGTAAGAACACCGACACAAAAGAACCTGTTGCCAGCAGGCTTCAGGCCAACACCTCACACATCCCGATCGCCGAGCAATCCACCTGGAACGGCCCGAAAACCACGCCTTCATTCCTGATCGGCGGATTGCCGGCCAGCATGCCCTGGGCATTGGCGTTTTCGATGCTGCGGGCAATGTTGTGATTGGCTTCGATGGCCCGTGCCACCGAGCCCGCCGAGCCCTGGCCGATCCCCAACAGGGAGGATCCGTTGGTCATGAACGCCAGGAAGGCGACGAATACCGCTTAGCTCTCCTGCCTTTCTATTTCCACGCGAAAAACCTAGGTTTGATGTCAATGAAGCAATTCTGACGTGTGGCTTTCAGTCGATTATTGTCTTGCCAGACGCGTACTCTCTCTAGCTTCTTTTCAGACCAAGACGAATTCCGGGCACAGGCTCTCGGGTCCGCACGATAACTCAACACTCGGTCGACCCCAAGGAAACGGGACGCCTCTGCACCAGAGTCTGCCACGAATCTAACGTCGTCCAATCGATGCCTTTTTCTAGTTCAAATCGACAGACGGGTCCGCTCATCAAAATCTGCGTCTGGATGGCCTGCTCGGCGTCAGCGGTACATCCCCACGGAACAGTGTCCAAGTCCTGTAGGAGTCCCGTCAATATATCCTGATCAAGGCAGTCGCCGAATCGAGCGACCAAAAGATGTTTCGCGCGGCGAAATCGCATTCCGGTGCCGACCAGTTGCGCAGCCAAGAGCGATGCGCCATGGGCCGCTATAGCAATTTCGGGGGCATGCCGCACGATCATCCCCGGCATTCCCGATAGCATTGATCCCGCCGCCGCGACTTGCCGCAAGTCATCCGCCAGGTCCGAGCGCTTGAATAGGCAGGCTGCGATCAGGTCATCGCCGACATTGAAGACGCCCCGCCCGGCGAGTTCCGAAAGCGCCTCCTTTGGCCACTTGGCTGCCAGGAAAAGGCTGGCCTGCCGGAGCGACTCATAGCGATCGGACCACAGTCCATTGTCCTCGGCCTCCTCATTCAGCCAGTGCGCATACCCGTCAATCAAGGCCCGACAATAATCGAATCCCCTGCGCAGACAACGTAACAGCAGACCGCGAACGATTCGGCTGCACGCCATCGCGGCGACCGTCGACGACATTGGCAGGGCGTGCAAGGCGACGTACTGCGCCCTGTCCTCGATCACCGCTCGATACCGTATCAGTGTGGTAAGTATCTCCTTCCATTCCAATCCGTCGAAACGTTCGGCGAAACCGTCCACGGCTTCGTTGGCGACATACGAGAAATCGTAAGAGGCGTCGAATAGCAAGCGCGTGGCGACCACAAAGTGCCAGAGATGCTCGTAATCCCAGGGATCTGATCCTTGCGCGTTGAGGCGGATGAACAGTGTCCAGGTACCCAGCACTTGCTCGCGCCGGACCGTCAGTGCTGGGAACATCCAAATTTGGAATCGATCTAGAAATACCTCAAATGCCAGGATCCGCGCGATTTCGCCCCCAGGGCAATCAGGCGGCTCCGTCCACTCTACCGAGATCTGCCCCGGCGTGAACACGTAGCTCGCCTTGTGCGTTCCCATCGGAATCTGAATCTCGAGCAACTCTCGCTCGAAACGCAGAACCTTCGTCGAGCGACTGCTGAACGTCGAACAGAAGTGTTCTAGCGCTTGTACGCGCCGTGGTAGCCCCAGAGCGTCAAGCCGCAGCCCCGCCAGGGAGTATTGATGAAGGAGATTGTGGAGAACGTGCGGATTCTCGTACCGCTGCGGTGTTCCATGGGAAACCACAATGGCGTCAAACTCGAATCGCCAATTGCGGTCCTGTATCTCGAATGACTCGGGCATCTCGTCATCAGTCCATTGACGCAGCCAAATTTGAAAGCGCTGAAGCACTGCGGCATCGCGCTCAGACAGCGATCCGATGTTCAGGAATTCGATCCACCATTGCATCACTATGAGGTAGCGGCGGTAGCTGCCAGCGTCGCCCTCCTCCACTGCGCGCCATAGCAGCCCTTTCAATGAGGCGTCATACATTTCGACCAGCGATCCTCTGATCTGCTCAGCGACGTTTTCCAGACCGGCTTCGTACAGCGCACCCCGGAGTGTCAAATAAGTATCGTTGAGTTGCAGAGGAAGCCGCGCGGTCGTGCTGCCACCCGACACCATACCTCTAAACGACGCTACTGACTGTCGGAACGCGTCCACCGGTTCGAGGACGGCGGGAACATCGAGAGCCTGCCGCGCAAGCAGGATCCCACTTGCGATCGGCAACTCCAAAGAACGGATGGATACCATCGACTCGACAAACAAGCCATCTTCAAGATCGTGTGCCAATGCATCGAGGTAGGAGACGGCGTCGTCCGGCTCATAAACCGGCAGTCGCGCACATTCCGTCCTGACGAAGGCCACGCTTTCAAGAATCAACACGGCGTTGTCGCGCTGAAGCGCCTTCAATTGCGCGGCAGCCGAATCGACCAGGCGCCGCAACGTTTGCGATGGTAACCAGGACGTCGCCGCTTCACAGTCGAGCAGTGCCAGGACAATTCGAAGGTCACCACTCGCGACCAACGTGCGTGTCACGGACGACAGCGCGAACAGTGTGCGCAGTTCACGCTGCGGCTCATTCTGTGACACCTGGAACGCACGTTCGTAGTCCCTCGCAAACTCAGTGAGCACGCAGCATTCGCCGGCATACCCTGGATTCTTTGACCGCCAGATTGCCGCGAGCAGTGAGGGTGACTCCACTACTCCGTCGTCGCGTTGCATCCACCTCGCCGACATCGGCTGCTCGCTACGTGCGAACAGCCGCTCCTTGACTTCGCGCGCGACCGGCAAACGACGCAGCTGGGAAAGGACTTCGACGCAGTCTCGCGTCAGCTCGCCGCCAGGTGCCAGCACCTCATCGGTGAAAACAAGAGCGCAGTCGTCGGGCAACACCAACTCTCGGCGACGCTCACTCTGAATTGAACGCAGCAGCGTCGAGTCACCGAGAATGCAGGTGCCGCGGTCAAATACAACGCAGTCTGCTCCGGCTGGCATGCGTCGAGTGTCCATTCTGACGCATGTAGTTTTCTGCTGGCGGAACATGATACCCGCGTGTTCCTCCGCACTGCCTTCGTCCACTAATACCACCGCCACGTCGGCCTGCTCGCGCGCGTTGAGCGCAAGATATCGACGCCAAGCGCTCATGAGATCAGGTGCCACCAATGCGCGGCCCGAGGTTTGTGCACCCAGCATCAACAAGCCGGCTTCCACGGCATCGTAGCGACCGATCAATGTTTCACGGCATGCATCGGTCAACACATCACGATCGCGAAAGGCATCATCAGAATACGCCGGCCGCGCCTGCAGCAGATGCAACCGCTGCACCGTCGTCGCGCGCAGATGGCGTCCGCGCCATAACCTAAGGTCTGAGCAAGCAGGACGCAGCACCAAGGCCGTCGCCAGCGAGCCGGTATTCTGAGCGCTGGCGAAACCGAAACCGATCGTATGCGCGACGTTCATCAGTTGTGGGTTTCGCGGCATGACGGTGGTCGCGGACACGAAGCCAAGTGTCGTCTCTAGGCCCCATTCGCAATCGATCGCAATGAAGTCGAACGTCTGCATCAGCTCATTACATACCGCCTCCATGTGATCAAGAACTGCTGTGTCCAGATACGGCGAATGATCGTGACCGACATCGCCACAGACATCGATCTTCAGTAGCTGCTGCACAAAGCATGGAATTGCCTCGACATGATCGTAACGCCCCGAGAGCGCAAGTTGGCGTCGTGCATGCTCGGTCGATCCACTCATGGCCACAGTGGCAATGCACCGTATCAGCGCTTGTGGCTCGGGACATATCAGGCTTTCGTAGCCGCCGGCATTGACGTGATCCGTCAGGTCCTCGTTACCTGCACTACGCACGATCCAGGGCGCTGAACCACAAACGTCCTCCACGCTTCGCGTCAGCAGCGGAAAAGCCTCCTCCAAAGCGGCTGCGTAGATCGATACCGCTTCATCCGCCTGTGCCAGGCCGCCCGCCACTGCGGTTGGCAATGGGGCAATCGGAAAGATAGGCAGGACAAGATTCCCCAGGGATTCGATCTTCCGGATGCGCAGGAGCCGATCCGCTTTGGGTCCGTAGAGTTGTTCTTCGTCTGTAGTCATGATTTAGCACGCAAGATCCGATGATTGGGGTGGTGCGGCATGGAGTTGGGCCAGCAGTCTAAGCAGCCGATGATGAAGATTCTGATCTGCTTCACTCAGTCGCCCTAGGCGACTGGCAACTTCCGCCGCCACGATCATTCCGAGGCCGACAACTTCACCATTCGGTACACGACCCTCCGCCCCATAGGTTGGCAAGAGCTTGAGTTGAAAGCTGCTCGTACAATACGCCCGCATGCAATTGACTGACTGTTCTATCGCTAATCAAGTGATAGTTTGAGGCCCTGATCTCACACAAATTCGAAATGATTTCATTCAGGCATCGAACACCAATCAAATCCGAATAGCATTCATCTTCGAACTGCAGTTGCAAGTCACGCATAAAACCCTCTCAAGGTATGCAATAGCGTTGCTACAAGATGACGCTTATCGATACTCCCCCAGTCAACACGACTACGGGATACTACGGTTTCTCTTGTGCGTCGTACCGAACAAAGCGTGAACACTGCGAATATAAATGCGACTAAGGCTGCTGCTCCGGCAACAATTTTTTATGCAAAATGCAATATCTGAAAAGCACTACAAAGCTCTAGGAAGCGTATTACAGTTAATTCTTACATAAATAATTTTTGAAATTTTAAATTTTCAGAGCTCAGCTTCTCTGCTACGGTAATTCGACATGGACGAACAGAGGGCATCTCTTGCCGATGGCAATTAGTTTCTCTCCAGCAATTATCCAAGTGCAATGCTTGCCAGGACCGAACTACTCCAATGAGTGGGCAACTACGCGACTACAGTTGATTTGATGTAAAGCGCGGATTATTCACTCAATAGAAAAGCGCGATAACTTCATCGCACGCCTCCGCGTAACCACGTCAGAGGATGACATATAACAATGACTTCTTCCTTAGAGCAGCATGTCGAAGGCCGCCCGCTCGGTAATTCCCATGTGCATGGGCTGCGCTCAAACACCCTGTTGGATGATCCTTTCGACGTGGTCATCATTGGTAGTGGAGCAGCAGGTGCGGTTGCTGCAGACACCTTTGTTCGAGCCGGGCTCCGCACCCTCCTGGTGGAAGAAGGAGCGAGACTCAACGGGCCATGCAAGCACTGCAGCCTTTCGATAACTGATGATCAATTAAAAAGTGACCACACTCATGACACCCCACTTGATTCGCCAACTTGTCATTCACACAATCTGCAATGTGATTGGCGCGCCGCCTGAAGAGGTTACGGCCCTCGACAGGGTTGAACTGAATACACGCGATTGGGAGCAAGTCTTCAGCCGGCTGGAAGCAACGCTCGACATCCAGACCGGTATGTTGACCTCGGCCGAGCGATCGTTTTCCATCTACGCGTTGACGTGTGTTCTGCACACCAAGCTGACAGACGACATGATTACCTAACCGATACGTGATCGGAATCGTCGTGAATCCTGACGCGCAACGTGACCTCATCCGGCCGGATCGCTGTTTACCGGTGTGATGCGCAAGTAAGAACACCGACACTGTGGCGAGGGGGCTTCAGGCCAACACCCCGCACATCCCGATCGCCGAGCAATCCACCTGGAACGGCCCGAAAACCACCCCTTCACTCCTGATCGGCGGATTGCCGGCCAGCATCCCCTGGGCATTGGCGCTTTCGATGCTGCGGGCAATGTTGTGGTTGGCTTCGATGGCCCGAGCCACCGAGCCCGCCGAGCCCTGGCCGATCCCCAACAGGGAGGATCCGTTGGTCATGAACGCCAGGAAGGCGATGACCCAGAGTCTGTGCCCTTTCATGCGCCGATGACTCCCGCGAGTTCCGCCTGATCAACGCTCGCGTTTTGCCCACGGTGTTCAAACTGGATGCCGGGATAAGCAACCTGGATTGGCGCTTCGAAGGTGGATTGCGACTGCGCTGAAAGGCTGACCACCAGCACCATGGCAAGGTAAAGACCGATCGCCACATAGGCGCCGTGCTTGGCAGAAGTGAGAATTGTGCTGGCCATGATGTTCTCCGCAGGCATGTTTCAATGCCCACAGAATCGATCAAAAAAGCCTGGGTAACCACTCAGGGCTATCCATAGTGACCATCAACCTCATTGATCATTAAGCCAGACTATTTCAGTCTTCAATAAAACTTATCAAGCGCTCGCGCGCAGCCTCCGGCTCACCCGGAACAGGGTCGGCTGCCGACAGAATGGGGGTGGAATAGAGAAACAAAAGAACCAATGCCAGACGCGTCACCATGCTGCCGATCCTTGCCGTGAGGAGGAGTCAAAAAATCAGCGTCAATTTAGACGTATGGCCATATGATATCAAGCGCGACATTGATGGCAAACTGATACTGTCGCAAATGCGTTATGCAGGAGCGACATCACTCTGATCGTTTTCAACACCCGTGTTTCAACATCAGGGTCTTCGATCATCAGTGACTTCGCTCCTGCATAAAGGCAGGGGTGAACGTTCAGGCCTGGGTTTTGTGATCCAGTGCGGCGTAGAAGTTGGCGCTCTGTTGCAGGTATTTCTGGGTGTAGCTCTGGGTGTGGGCTTTTTTGTCGCTGATTTCAACGTTGGCACTGGCTGGCAGCGCAACGGTGGCAGAAATGGCGGAAGCGGCAATGACAGAGAAGATGTTGAAGTTCATGGCGGTATTCCTCGGATTCAGTTGGCTTGCTTGCCCGGTGGGGCCGTGAAGCAAACTTAACCCTCGAGGGTTCGTGCCTTGAAATGCTTTGTAGCAGTACCAGATATCAGCGTCATTGATAAAAGCAGGCAGGCCCCATCAACCGGGGCCTGCAGCTTATTGACGCAGCAAAAACCTGAGGTCGCTCGGGGCGTCCATCGGCAGTTTTTGCACGGTTTTGCCAAGCAGACCGGTCCTGGCGTCGCGTTCGACGACGACAATCTGGTTGCTCTTCTGGTTGGCGATCAACAGGAATCTGCCGCTCGGATCGAGGCTGAATTCCCGCGGATGATCGCCCTCTACCGCCCGCCGTTGCAGCTCACTGAGGTGGCCGGTCGCCGGCTCGATGGCAAACACCAGCAGTTGATTGGCCGTACCACGGTTGCTGACGTAGAGGAACTTGCCGTCAGCCGAGGCATGCAACGCCGCCGCCGCCTTGTCCGAAACCGGTTGCCCGGCAGCCAGATCGACCATCTGCGTCTGTTCGAGTTGGCCGTCGTGGTAGTCGAACACCGCCACTTGCGCGCTCATTTCCATGGTCAGCCAGGCATGTTTGCCATCGGCACTGAACAGCAAGTGGCGCGGCCCGCTGCCCGGCGGCAGTTGCACGAATGCCGGGGTGGCCGGGGTCAACGGCAACTCCGGGTTGGCCTTGGGGTCGAAGCGGTAGGCAAACACCTTGTCGGCGCCCAGGTCATTGACGAACACGTACTTGCCGTCCGGCGACGGGATGGTCGAATGCACATGGGCCGAGGCCTGGCGCTCGGGATTGACCCGGCTCGCCGGGTGGCTGCTCATCTGCACCACCGGTTTGAGCTTGCCATCGGCCGCCACCGGCAATACCGCCAGGGTGCCGCCCGGGTCTGCGGCCACCGAGTAATTGCTGACAAACAAATGGCTGCCATCGGCGCTGAGACTGGAATGGGTCGGCTCGTTGCCCAGGCTTTGTACCTGGCTGACCAGGCTCAGCGCATGGGTCTTGGGATCGATCGCGAAACTGCTGACGCGCCCGACCGGATCGGTCTGGCCCGGGCCGTTTTCGTTGACCACGAACAGGTGTCGCCGGTCCTTCGACAGGGTCAGCCACGACGGGTTTTCGCTCTTGATCACTTGCAGGGGGCTGGCATCGATCTGCCCGGTGCTGCTGTCGAAAGCCAGGCGGTAGATGCCCTGGCTTTGACCGGCGGTGTAGGAGCCCACCAGCAGCTGATAGTCATCGGCGGATGCGACCTGGACGCCCATGGCGCCGATGCTGCCGGCCACCAACAGTGGCCAGATGTTACGCATCGTCATTCGCGTCTTCACCGTCATCGTTGTCACCGCGGAATGCGGTCATGCACACCAGCCGGTGCTCGCCGGAATCGCCGGTGATCAGCCAGCTTTGCAGGGTTGGATCGAAGGTCGCCGCCTGGATCTGCACCGGCGTGAACTCCCAATGTTTGGCTGCGCGGCCATCCATGCATTCGATATGCAGGTTGTCGAATTCATCGAGGGAGAATTCGAAAGCGTGCAAGCCGTCGATTTCCACCATATCGCAGTGTTCGAGGACGTTGAGCAGGGTGTCGGTTGCGGAAGTCATGGCAGTCAATCTTTGAATGGGAAAGCGCCAATGATAGCTCATGCACCACCACCTCTGTAGGAGCGAGCTCGCTCCTACAATCGTTCTGCGCCAGTATCAAAACCCAGCTCTGGCGACCATCCCTCCCGCGCCTGCTATCATGCGCGACGCCTATTCGCACAGGACCGCGCCGTTTCCCATGGATTACCGCAAACCCTCCGATCGCAAAAGCATGCACTCGCGCATCGTCCAGGAGCTGGGCATGCAGATCGTCTCGGGACGTTTCCTGCCGGACGACAAACTGCCCGCCGAAGCGCTGTTGTGCGAAGAGTATGCGGTCAGCCGGCCGGTGCTGCGTGAAGCCACCCGGGTACTGGTTGCCAAGGGCCTGGTGTATTCCCGTCCGCGGGTCGGCACCGTGGTCAAGCCGCGCAAGGACTGGCACATGCTCGATCCGGACGTGCTGCACTGGTTGATGCAAAGCAGTCCGCAGAATCAGTTTTTCGACCTGCTGACCAGCGTGCGCAGCATCATCGAACCGGCCGCTGCCGCCCTCGCCGCGCAATTCGCCACGGAAGCGGACATTGCCTCCATCGGTGAGGCCTACCAGCGCATGGAAGCCGCGCCGACGCCGGAGGCGCTGTTGCAGCCGGACCTGGACTTCCACAGTCGCATCGCCGATGCAACGCACAACGACCTGCTGGCCAACCTGTGCAACATGCTCTCGGTGGCCATTGCCGAAGCCTTGAAGCATTCGAACCAGCGGCCGAACCTGCATGAACTGGCACTGCCCCGGCACAAGGCAATCCTGACCGCCATCGAAAACCGCGATGCCCTTGGCGCGCGGCATGCGACGCTGGTGCAACTGGACGATGCCCGCAGCGCGCTGAGTGTCGTACTCGGCTCCGAGCTGTCCTGAGCGACGCATCGGCCGGTCACCAGGCACGATCCGACACAATTCTCGAGTACCCAGGTGGTAGCGGGATACCGCACTCGCCTGCGACAAACTCGCCATTCTGGCAGCGAAACCACACTTCTTTCGCTACAGAACGGTATCCGCTATGCAGAATCAATCCGCCGTCCCGCCAGACGAAACTCAGGGACAACCCACACGCCCCACTACCAGCGACGCTCCCGCTCAAGCGGTCGCCCGTCGATTCGCCAGCCGACCGACGTTGCGCCAGGTCGCCGGACAAATGCTTCACGCCAGTATTCTGGAGCACTACCCGCCTCTGGCCCTGGACCTGGATGTCACCCGGCTGGCCATACCCAACCAGACCGGGGGATGGGACCTCAAGCTATTGATCGACGTGGCCCTGGACTATCTGGGCAACAACACATCCCTGAATCTCACGGCAGAAATTGACGGACGCGTACACTTCCTCACCAACCGCGCGCCCTCGCACCTGACTTATGACGCGCAAGGGCCAAAACGTCCCGACATGGGCGTTATCCAGGAAAAAATCCAGTCATTGACCTTGACCCTGGGCACACAGTTTCAGGATGCCCTGACGGCCTACTGGAACCAGGCGCACGACACGAAGGTCAGCCACTGGCAATGGTTGGGTGACCTGCTGGCAAGCGGTCTGAACAGTGCGGCGAGCCTTCTTCCCGCAGCTCAAAAAGATGACAGGGCCGCACTCTACGAACTGGCTCGACATCCCGACCGTCGTGAGCGCCAGGTCATCCCCCACCCTGACGGCTTTGTGCATGCCTATTGCCTGGAAACCTGCTTGATCCACAACGGCGAAAGCACGTCCTTCACCACGCCGGACCTGCTCGTGGTGCAAGGAAGCCGGATCTTTTTGTACCGCGTTTCAGGCCGTCTGGAGTCGTACCCGAGCATGGAAGCGTTCAATCAGGTCTGGGGGCGTGAGGTGGAGCGCCAGTTCATCGCCGACAAAGTCGTCATCAAGCGTTCTGAGCCCGATGGAAACATCTTCGATACTCAGGCCGCGTTGCTGCTGGAGCGTCAGTTGGAGAACCTGGACGCCATCCGGCTTCCCGCCGACCAGGGGGTTCGCGCCCTGGAAGAACGCTTCGCGGCCAGTACCGACCCGGCCCCTTACTTCAGCCATGCTCCGGCACCTGGCCAGCAATCTGTCGAAAAAATACGCGCGACCCTGCCCCAATGGCTCAAGGACGCCAGCGACAGCGAGCGTGCCGAATATCGTCAATTGCTGGTCGAGCAGGCGCAATGGCAACGACAGACCGGCGGCAAGTCCTTCCTCGACGGCATCGAAAACCTGCATGATTTCACCAACAACGCCTTGCGTGATCAGATACGCCTGGACCATCCCGATTCCGATTGCGAACCTGGCGATCTGGTGCTCGATTTCCGGGTGGCGGCCGGTGATCTGGGCAGCGGCTTCATCACCCGCGTCCCCATGACGCTGACCGAACTGGCCATCCAGAACCTCAGCGCCACGCCCTCGGGCAGCATGGCCATCACGGACAAGACCGGCAAAGCCGTCCCGTCGTGGCTGACCACCGACTACATCCTGGGTGAAAAGGGTCTGTTTAGCAGTACCGAAGGGCTGATCAGCCGGGTGAACATCGGCGAACGTTACCCACACACCCTCAAAACCCTGCTGCTCGATGACAACAGCGAATCGCAACGTCGCGAAGTCCGGTTTGGCCAGGCGCTCAAGGTACACCTGCCGCTTCAGGCGCTGGAACACACAATCCGCGGCGAGCACGGACTGAGTTTCCAGGGATACCGACTTATAAAGGCCGTCTTGCACACCCAAGCACCCGAGCGCGTCGTCGACGGCCAGGACATCGTCGTCCGCGCGCTTGCCTTTACACGCAAGGCCGGCGCGGCCGCCGATGTCGTCGACAACATGTTCATCATTGAACCGCGGGACACCGGCATCGGCCCGCACATCCTGTATCGGCCCGTATACCAGGACGCTTTGCAGCAATTCTCCAGCCGTGAAGCATTGTTCAACGCCATTGCACAAGCCGGTCCCCTGCAAGACAGCGTACTGAGCTGGCTGCCGGACAGGGCCCGGCCGATCTACAGCAATGACGGGTTCAACAGCCCCCACATCCTTCGTTTCGGCCCGGGAGACGACACCGTCCGTTGGGAGAAACCGGAGCCGGCACAGTTGGCTCAGGGCTCCAGCACCGAAGAAGTATCTGGTTCGCTGGTACAGGCGCTGGCCACCGGGAATCTGACGCAGTACCTCTACGCCAGCAACGCACGGGCGCTCATCGACCTGGCTGACAGAGAATCGGTTTCCAACGCCGAAAACCGCTGGGCCATCGTGCGCGAGGGCGGCTGGTTGCTGTTCAACGCCTTGCTCCTGCCAGTGCTTCGTGGCCCGGCGATGCTGGCCGGCTGGATGCTGCAACTGGCTGTCGCCCTGAAAAGCGATGTGACGGCGCTGCACAGCAATGATCCGACAGCCAGGGAACTGGCCTGGGTCGATCTGCTGCTCAATGTCGGGTTGATCCTGTTGCATGTTTCTCCCCAACCCCATCCGCCCGGGCTTTCGACACCGGCACCCCGGCCGGCAGAGCCGCCACCACGCCTCGCCCGCCTGCGTCGTCCACCCCAGGATGTCGCTCCTGCGACCGCCGTCATCGAGCAAGACGTGGTCGGCTTGCCCGCAGAACCTCCAGCCGCTGATCACACCCGGATCGATTTCATTCACTCCACCGCCAGGGATTCCTCAAGCCAGCGCCTGTTGAATGCATTGCTCGAACTCAAGGTCGCCTGGCCCGTCCCGGTTCCCGCCCCCGTTGAAATCGGCATGTTCAAGGGGCTGTACCGTATCGACCATCAATGGCATGCCTCACTGGGAGGATTGCTGTTCAAGGTCAGTATCGTTCCAGGGTTCGGCGACGTTTACATCATTCACCCCGAAAAGCCGCTCCATCCCGGCTTCAAGCTCAAGACCGACGGACAAGGCAGATGGTCGCTGGACACGGGTCTGAAGCTGCAGGGCGGAGGCCCCAAGAATCGACTCAAAGCCAAACTGGCGGAAATAGACAAGAAACGTGAGCAAGCCACCGTTGAGGCCAACCGAATCGGTGGGACCGTATCGACGCTGGCAACACAGGCAAAGGATATGGACCGGCAACTGGAAGCCGCAAGAATCGTGTACGCCAGCGCCGACAACGAACTGGAAACCGCCCGTATGCGTCTTCGCGCATCGCCCGAGGATCAGGCCCTCCAGGGCGACCATCGGCTCAAGGCCATTGCGCGATCGCGCAGCCGGCTGAACTTCCAGGTATTGCAGGAAAGTGATCAGGTCATTGTCGATCAGTTGATCCAGGCCCGTCGCGATTTGATCCAGGCCTATCGACAACTCAAGGACGTTGACATGCGCTTCGAATACGAGGCAAAAGCGACCGGCGAGTACACGGCGATCCTGTCCTCCTACGGACTGAGGATCTATCGGCTGGCGACCCTCTACCTGGCCAGCTTCGTTTCCGAGCAAGGCGAGTCGCTGATCGAGTTGCAACACAACAGCAATGACATCGAAACCGCCCAGCGCATGTACGACCTTCTGCAAACCCTTTTTGCCGCCTCCGAACGACATACCCAGGCAATCATCACGCAGGATGGGGTTTTGACAGAGCTTGCGCAGGGTTTCAAGACCGGGCCGGCACAACGCCTGAAATACCTCAAAAGCCATCCTGACCGCAGGTTTTCCAACCGAGTCACCGCCATCCTCGAGTCGCTCGACATACTTAACATCTTGAGCATTGATACCACCGTCGAAGCGAAAACCCCGCAGGAGCAGTACTTTCTCAAGGTTCATGAAGACCGTCTGGGCGCCATGTCGGCGCTCGAGGACTCCCATCTGGAGCTGCTGAGCACGGATGGTTTTACCTCACAGGAACGCAAAGACGTCCTGATCAACCTGATCAAGCACTACAAAAGGCGCCTGCAAATCAACACCTCACTGCTGGAGCTTGAGTCCCCCTTGATCCGCCCCCGCTATATGTCGCTGCTGATGGAGCGTCTGGAGATCGCACGGGACAATGCCGAGACCGAACTGGCCGATCTGTTGCGCGAGGACGAATTTCTGCCGGTATTGCCCGTCGCCTTCAAACCCGTCAAAGCACCGTCGAAGACCAAACGGGTGTTCAAGTCGCGGGACAACGGCGCCCTGGTGGGGGAGCTGGAACCGGCGAGCGCAGGTATGCCGTTTCCGACAATCGTCACGCGAAACCCGGTCACCCTCCAGGTCAGTGGACGGTTCATGGAGCACCCCAATCAGGGATGGGTCGAAATTGTCGAAGCCGCGCCGGTGCGGCCTGTGCACCCAGCGCAACCGCGTACTGTTGCGGCGCTACGCACGGAGGGGCAGCGACTGATCGACGAAATCCCGGCCATTGAGCGTTCAATCGAGTTTCAGAAAAGAAAGCTCAGTGATCCGCAACGGCGGGATGAACTCAACCCCCGCGACTGGAGCGATATGCTGGAACACCAGGCCGAACGGATCGAAACCCTGGCCAGCGAACTGGAGCACGCCCAGCCAGACAACCCGCAAATCGACAACGTGCTTGAATCATTGCGCAACACCGCCAGCGAAACCCGGCTCAAAGGCCAGCAACATTGCATCGAGGGATACAAGGCACAACGTCCCCGACAGGAAAGTATCGAGTACCTTCGCGATCGCCAGGCGGTGGACATCGGGCTGGTACAGGCACTCAAGCGGACGGCCGCCAAAGACTATCTGACGGAATTCGCCATTCGGGAGAAAAACTCGGACACGGTGCTGTGGTACGCCCATTTCCACTACGCCCAGGCGAACAGCGCGCCCTCGACCTACACCATCGCCCACCTCAAACGTCCCGAACATCGCTTCATGACCCTCAAGGATCTGATTGCCCAGGCCGGGCCGGATAACAAGGTGATCATCCGCGACCTCTACAGCCCCATTACCCCACCACGGGATCAAAGGCTGTTCTTGGACCTGTTGCCCGTTCGGTAGTCGAGTCACCAACTGCGAAGTACGCCGCCAGAAACGTCGAAAGCCGCGCCTTTTCAGGTCGCGGCTTTCGGTGTCAGGGCAATGAAACGGTCAGTGGGCAAACAACGAATTGCCCTTCTGCCCCGCCAGTTTCTCCGGCTTGATCAGGAACCGCGCCAGTGCCGGCAACAGCCACAACGCACCGAACATGTTCCACAGCAGCATGAACGTCAGCATCAGCCCCATGTCGGCCTGGAACTTGATGGCCGAGAAGATCCAGGTGCACACGCCGATAGCCAGGCACAGACCGGTGAACAGCACCGCCTTACCGGTGGACTTCAGTGTCTGGTAATACGCCTCTTGCAGCGGCAGGCCGGCACGCAGGAAGCTTTCCAGGCGGCTGTAGATGTAGATGCCGTAGTCCACGCCAATCCCCACTCCGAGCGCCACGACCGGCAGGGTCGCCACTTTCACGCCGATGCCCATGAAGGCCATCAGGGCGTTGCCGAGTACCGAGGTCAGCACCAGGGGCAGCACGATGCACAAGGTCGCCGCCCACGAACGGAAGGTGATCAAGCACATGACCGCCACACAGATGTACACCAGGACCAGGATGGTCAGTTCGGACTTCTTGATCACCTCGTTGGTGGCCGCCTCGATCCCGGCGTTACCGGCCGCGAGGATGAACTCCAGGCCTTCCTTGTTGTTTTCCTTGGCGAAATCCTGCACCGCATGCACCGCGCGATCCAGGGTCTCGGCCTTGTGATCGTTGAGGAACACCAGCACCGGCGCCAGGGAACAGCTGTTGTTGTACAGGCCGTCAGCGCGGGCGATGGAGTTGTTCAGCACATCAGGGTTGCGCGACAGGGTTTCCCATTTCAGGTTGCCCTCGTTCATGCCCTTGATCATTTGCTTGGACACCGTCACCAGAGAAATCGCCGACTGCACGCCCTCGGTGTTCTGCATCTTCCACATCAGCTCGTCGATCGGCGCCATGGCTTCGTAACGCGAGCAGCCTTCGGACTTGGTCTTGACCATCACCACCAGCACATCGGAACTGGTGGAGTAGTTGTTGATGATGAAGTTGTTGTCCTTGTTGTAGCGCGAGTCCGGACGCAGCTCCGGGGCACCCTGGTCGAGGTCGCCGATTTTCAGGTTCTGGCTGTACCAGAGGCCGCCGCCAAAGGCGATCAGCGCCAGCAGAATGGAAACCGGTGCAACTTTGGCGCTGGCGAAATTCGCCAGCAGGCGCCAGAACGGGTGTTCGCGCACCGCATCTTTCTTGCTGCGCTCGACAGCACGCTTGCTGATGCCGACATAGGAAATCGCCACCGGCAGCAGGATCAGGTTGGTGAACACGATCACCGCCACGCCGATGGACGCGCCGATGGCCAGTTCACGGATCACACCGATATCGATGATCAGCAGTGTGATGAAACCCACGGCATCGGCGAGGATCGCGATCATCCCCGGCAGGAACAATTGACGGAACGTACGGCGCGCCGCCGTCAGGGCGTTGTCCGCTTCACTCGATTGCAGGGCGATCCCGTTGATCTTCTGCACGCCGTGGGAAATACCGATGGCGAAGATCAGGAACGGCACCAGCATCGAATAGGGGTCGAGCCCGAAGCCGAAGAAGTGCATCAACCCCAGTTGCCAGACCACTGCCACCAGCGTCGTGCTCAACACGGCGACGGTACTGCGCAGGCAGTTGGTGAACCACAGCAGGAGGATCAGGGTGATGACGAAGGCGATGCCGAAGAACATCACCACCATCACCAGGCCATCGATCAGGTCACCGACTTTCTTGGCGAAGCCGACGATGTGGATCTTCACGTTCGGGTTCTGTGCTTCGAACTTGGTGCGGATTTTGTCTTCAAGCTCGTGGGAGAACTGGCGATAGTCCAGCGCCAGCAGCTTGCCCTGGTCCTGCGGGTCCGGGTAGGACTCCAGCAACGGAATGTCGACGATGCTCGACTTGAAATCGTTGGACACCAACCGCCCGACCTGACCGGACTTGAGCACGTTGTTGCGCAGCAAATCGAGGCTGGCCTGGGAGCCGTTGTAGCTTTGCGGAATCACCTCACCGCCGGCGAAGCCCTCTTCCGTCACTTCGGTCCAGCGAACGCTCGGGCTCCACAGCGACTTGAGGCCGGAACGGTCGACACCGGAGATGTAGAACACCTCGTCGTTGATCTGACGCAGGGTCTCCATGTACTCCTTGGAGAAGATGTCGCCATCTGTGGCTTCCACCGAGATCCGCACGGTATTGCCCAGGTTCGCCAGATCGTTGCGGTGCTCCATCATCTTCTGGATGAAGGGATGCTCCAGCGGGATCATTTTTTCGAAACTGGTGGACGGGCGGATCAGCGTGGCCTGCCAGAACAGGAAAATGCTGACCATCAGGCAGATGAAGATCACTGCCGGACGGTTATTGAAGATCAGGCGCTCGAGGAACGTCGCCTTGTCCTGGTGATGAGTACTCAAGGAAGTCATAGCTCCGCCTTCTTATTATTAACCCGGCTCATTTGCCCGACTCGGTACCGTTCGGCGAAGTGACGCGAACGCCGCCCTGCCCGGCCAGAACCAAATTGCCATTGCCTGCCGCAGTCACTGCCGAGACCGAAATACGGTCCGGACGGTTGACCACCTTGAAGGTTTCGCCATTGTCGCTGCTGCGAATCACCGAGCCGCCGTTGCCGACGATCACGATGGAACCATCGTCGAGCAGCGTGCCGCCGGACAGCCCGAACTCCAGGTCGCCACGTTCAGCCTTGAGCTCGACTTGCTCCCAGGTGGTGCCGAAATCCGTGGAACGGTAAAGATTGCCGCGCAGTCCGTAGGCCAGCAGCGTATTGGGCTGCGCCGTGCCGATCACGCCGAACAGCGAGCCTTCGTACGGACCTTCGAGTTTCTCCCAGGTCTGGCCCCAGTCCGCGGAGCGGAACATGCTGCCCTGCTCGCCGACGATGAACAGCCCGGCGTCCTTGACCGCGGCAATCGCGTTCAGGTGGTACTGGTCTTCGTTATCGAGGCGGTCGCTGGCGTCTTCCCAATGCTTGCCACCATCGGTGGTTTCCATCAACGAGCCGTAAGCGCCCACGGCAAAGCCGCTGTCGACGTCCTTGAACCAGACATCGAGCAGCGGCGATTCGCGTTTCAGATCTTCGAATTGCTTGGTCCAGGTCGCGCCGCCGTCCTCGCTGGCGAGGATCTGCGCGTCATGGCCGACGGCCCAGCCGTGCTTGTCATCGACGAAAAACACCGACGTCAGCAGGGCCCTGGTCGGGACCTTGGCCTGGGTCCAGGTAGCGCCCTGGTCATCGGAATACAGGATGTGCCCACGATCCCCGACCGCCACCAGGCGCTTGCCGGCGTGGACGACATCGAGCATCAGGCTTTTGGCAGCCTTGGCAGATTCAATGGAATAAACAACGTCGGATGCTGGCGCCGCCGCGGCCAGCGCGGGTGCCGACAGCATGGCAGAGCCCAACAGCGAGAGCGCTGTAGCCAGCAACGCGAATTTGCGTAATGCCGGCGGGCGGCAGATACCCACACCCATGACAGGCTCACTCATAGACCTTCCCCCATTATTATTGTTAGGTCGTTCAACCTTTCTGGGCGCCGCAAGGGTGCATGTCTGGACCGGCTGTTTCAGAGCATAGTCCTGAAACCCGCAATCCAGAGCCCCTTCGGAAGCTGGCTTATCCTATCGGTGTTTTTTAATGTCTGACAATCGACGCCACGTTATCTTTTGTTAACCGAGGGGATGCGTGCTTGTCCTGAATGATTGGGTATCAGGTGGGGTGATTGCGGTTTTGGTGTGGGTGGTTGTGTTCAGTGTTCGGAGTACATATCCGTTGCTGCGGTAATGGCTGCTGACGCTTTCGCTCCCACAAGGTTCTGTGTCGCTTAACCGCTCACCCTGACGGGTCCTCCACAATCGACCACCTGTGCAAGAATAGACGCCAGCTATAGCGAATTGGCGCAGGACTCCCAGATGAACGCAACACCGACCGCCAGCGATGCCCAGGCCTTGATCGCCCGAATCGACTGGGCAAGCAGCCCGCTGGGCGCTGCCAGCACTTGGCCACAAAGCCTGCGAACCGCTGTGGACATCGTCATTCACTCACCGATGCCGATGCTGCTGCTATGGGGCCCGCAACTGACGCAGATCTACAACGACGGCTTCGCCCTGCTCGCCGGCAGCAAACATCCACACGCTTTCGGACAGCCGGCACACTTGATCTGGCCAGAGTTGAAAGACTTCACCGATCCGATCTACAGCGCCGTCCTGCAAGGTCAGGTACGAACCTACAGCGAGCAGCGCTTTACCCTGCAACGCGGGGACCGGGAATCCGACTTCTGGCTCGACCTGACCTACAGCCCGATCCGCGACGAGGGTGCCGAGGTGGCCGGGATCCTGGTCACCGCCATCGAAACCAACGAACGCCGGCGCATCGCCCTCGAACTCGAACAGCGCTCGGCGGCCAGCCTCAAGGCCCAGCGTGAAACCGAGGAGCGCCTGCAACTGGCCCTCGCCGCCACCGATGCGGTCGGTACCTGGGACTGGGACATCAGCGAGGACCGTTTCATCGCCGATGCGCATTTTGCCCAGTTGCACGGCATCGACCCGGCCATGGCCAGTCAATTGCCGATCAGTGAGTACCTGCACGGCGTACACCCCGAAGACCGCGCCCTGATCGCCCGCAGCATCAAGCATTGCATCACCCACGGCAGCGAATACGCCGAGGAATATCGCCTGCTGCAAACCGACGGCCAGATGCGCTGGGTGTTTGCCCGCGGTCGCTGCTACAAGGATCACCACGGCCGGCCGATGCGTTTCCTCGGCGCCGCCCTGGACCTGACCGAACGCAAACACACCGAACAGGCCCTGCGCCAGAGCCAGACCGAGCTGCAACTGATCATCAACGCCATGCCGATCCTGATCAGCTACGTCGACCGCGAAGAACGCTTTCGCCTGAACAATGCGGCGTACCTCGACTGGTACGGGCTGACGCCGCAAGAGCTTTACGGACGAACCATTCTTGAAGTGCTCGGCGAAGAAGCCTATGCGCTGCGCGCCCCGCACATCACTGAGGCGCTGTCCGGCCGGCCCTGCTGCTTCAGCATCAGCACGCCACACCGCGACGGCAGCATCCGCCAGGCCTTGATGAATTACCTGCCACGCCACGGCGCGGATGGCGCGGTGAACGGTTTCTACATCTTCGTGATCGACGAAACCGAACGCAAAAAGACCGAAGAAGCCCTGCGCAACCTCAACGAAACCCTTGAGGAACGGGTTGCCGCCCGCACCGGTCAACTGGCCGAGGCCAACGAACGTCTGCAAAACGAGATGTTCGAGCGTGAGCGTGCCGAAGACGCCTTGCGCCATGCGCAGAAAATGGATGCGGTCGGCCAACTTACCGGCGGCATCGCCCATGACTTCAACAACATGCTCACCGGCATCATCGGCAGCCTCGACCTGATGCAACGCTACATTGCCGACGGCCGCGCCAGCGAGATAGGCAGGTTTACCGAAGCGGCCGTGTCCTCGGCCAACCGTGCCGCCGCCCTCACCCATCGCTTGCTGGCGTTCTCCCGGCGTCAGTCGCTCAACCGCAAGCCGCTTAACCCCAACGAGTTGATTCACTCGCTCGTGGACTTGTTCAGGCGTACCAAGGGCGACCATATCGAGCTCAACCTGCAACTGGCCGAGAACATCTGGCGGGTCAGCACCGATGTCAGCCAGCTGGAAAACGCCTTGCTCAACCTGGTGATCAATGCCCGGGACGCCATGCCCGATGGCGGCGAGTTGCAGATCGAAACGGCCAATGTGTACCTCGACGGCAACGACATCACGACCCTGGAACCGGTCAAGGCCGGCGACTACGTGATGATTGCCGTCAGCGACAACGGCACCGGCATGACGCCCTCGGTGCTGGCCAAGGCATTCGACCCGTTCTTCACCACCAAGCCCATCGGCCAGGGCACCGGTTTGGGCTTGTCGATGATTTACGGTTTCGCCCAGCAAACGGGGGGCCATGTCAGTCTGTTCAGCCTGCCCGGACGGGGCACCAGCGTGCGCTTGTACCTGCCGCGCCTGCATTCGACCGAGCCGGAAAAAGTCCTGTCGCCCGTCATCGGCGAGGCACCGGCGGCGATTGCCGGCGAAACCGTGATGCTGGTCGAGGACGATGCGGCGGTGCGCATGCTGGTACTGGACCTGCTCAAGGAGCTCGGTTACCGCGCCCATGAAGCTGAAGATGCCAAGGGCGCACTGCCCGTGCTGGAGTCGGACCTGCGGGTGGACCTGCTGGTGACCGACGTCGGGTTGCCGGGCATGAACGGCCGCCAACTGGCGGAAATCGCCCGTCAGCATCGTCCCGAACTGAAAGTGCTGTTCATGACCGGTTACGCCGAGATCGCCGCCGAGCGCCAGGGTTTCCTCGAAGAAGGCATGGACATGGTGGCCAAGCCGTTTTCCATCGACCTGCTGGCCAACAAGATTCGCACGATGATCAGTCAACCGGACTGAGTTGAGGCATAATCGCGCGCCCCCGCTGCCACCCACATAGCCACCACCGTTGCAAGGTACCGCCACATGAAAGCTCAAGCCCGCCATATTCTGGTGAAAACCTCGGAAGAAGCCGAGCAGCTCAAACAACGCATCGCCAAGGGTGAAGCGTTTGACGTGCTGGCCAAGAAGTACTCGACCTGCCCATCGGGCAAGCGCGGCGGCGATCTCGGCGAAGTGCGGCCGGGGCAGATGGTCGGCGTGATCGATGCGGTGATCTTCAAGAAACCGCTGCGGGTGGTGCATGGGCCGATCAAGAGCAAGTTCGGGTATCACCTGGTGCAGGTGTTTTACCGGGATTGATCGATTGGCTTTAGTGCGCAATCGCGAGCAGGCTCGCTCCTACAGGGGATCTGCGTCGTGCACAAATAAAATGTAGGAGCGAGCTTGCTCGCGATCCGATGGCGCAGCCAGCGGCCATTCACCGCTTACCGTGGGATCAGTGCCCCCGGCACCTGAATCACCCGGCTCGCCAACCGATGCCCGGCCTCGGCAGCTTGCGATGGGCTGCCGCCCTTGAGCCGCGAAGCCAGATACGCCGCGCTGAACGAATCCCCCGCCGCCGTGGTGTCCACCACCCGCTCGACCTTCTGCGCCGGCACCTCGAATGACTCGCCATCACAACGAATCAGGCACGCTTGGGCGCCGCGCTTGAGCACCACTTCCGGCGTACCGATCTGCTCATACGCAGCAAACACCGCGTCACAATCGGCATAACCAAACAACGCCTGCTCGTCATCCACCGTCAGCAACGCCAGATCAACCTGCGGTAGCACACGGCGATACGCCGCCCGAGCGTCCTCGACCGATGCCCACAGCCGTGGCCGGTAGTTGTTGTCGAACACGATCCGCGCATCGCGCTGGCGGGCTTCGATCAGGGTTTCCAGCAGTTTTTCCCGACCTTGCGCACCGAGTACCGCCAGGGTGATGCCGCTGAAGTACAGCACATCGTAATCCGGCAGCGCAGCGAGGATCGGCGCCGCGGCCGGGGTGGTGAAGCAATCGCGGACTGCCGCTTCGTTGCGCCAGTACAGAAAGCGTCGCTCACCGGCGGCGTCAGTCTGGATGCAATACAAACCCGGCAGACGACCGGGCAGGCGCTGAACCATGCCGAGCCCGATATTTTCCGCCGCCCAACTCTGGCACATCGCGTCGCTGAAACTGTCATCGCCCAGGGCGGTGACGTAGTCCACGGAGCCGTCCGCTCCCAGTTCCCGGGACAGGTACACCGCCGTATTCAAGGTGTCGCCGCCGAAGCTTTGTTGCAGGCTGCCGTCGGCGCGATGCTGCAACTCGATCATGCACTCGCCGATCAGGGCGATGCGTGGAGTATTGGGGCCCAGGGTGTTGATAGTGTTCATTGTTGTGGGGTCTCTGGTGTTTCTGTGTTGTCTGGTCGGACCTCATCGCGGGCAAGCCCGCGATGGCCGCGCCGCGGTCTCAAAACCTTTTAGAAACAGGTTTCCATGGTCTCGATGACGTTCAGTTCCTCATCCACCAGACAGCCGACACGCCACTTGTCGAACGTCAGGCACGGGTGCGAAGTACCGAACGAAATGATGTCGCCCACCCGCAGATCAACCCCCGGCGCCACGGTCATGAACGCATGCTGGTCCATCACCGCAGTCACTTTGCAGGCGCTCACATCATCGCCTTTGGCCGGTACGGCGCCCGCCTTGTAACGCAGCAACGGCACCGGCAAACCGGCGTCGTAGGCCACGTCGCGTTTGCCCAGGGCAATCACCGCAAACCCTGGTTCCGGCAACGACTGCACGTGCGCCCACACTTCCAGCGCCGGACGCAGGCCTTCGTGCAGGTCGCTGCGACGGTCGAGCACGCAGCACTGCGCCTCTTTGTAGATACCATGGTCGTGAGCCACGTAACTGCCGGGACGCAGCACGCTGAGGAAACGCCCGGCGGCGTTTTGTGCTTCGAAGGACTCGGCAATCAGGTCATACCAGGCCGAACCCGACGCGGTGATGATCGGCTTGGCAATGGTGAAGGCACCGCTGTCCTGCAACTGCACCGCCAGGCGCACCAGTGATGCGGCGAAATCGCGAATGCCGGTCACCGCGTGATCGCCATGGATCACGCCTTCGTAGCCTTCGATCCCGGTCAGGGCCAGCGCCGGTTGCGCGGCGATGGCCTTGGCCAGATCGAGCACTTGCTGCTCGCTACGGCAACCGCAACGACCACCGACCACACCGTATTCGATCATGACGTTCAGGCGCACGCCGCGGGAGGCGAAATAGGCGCCGAGGTCGGCGACGTTATCCGGGTGATCGACCATGCAATAGAAATCGAACGTCGGGTCGGCCAGCAGGTCGGCGATCAACGCCATGTTCGGCGTGCCGACCAACTGGTTGGCCATCAACACCCGGCGTACACCATGGGCATAGGCCGCACGGGTTTGCGTGGCACTGGCCAGGGTGATGCCCCAGGCACCGGCGTCCAGTTGGCGCCGGAACAGCGCCGGGGTCATGCTGGTTTTGCCATGGGGCGCCAGTTCGGCTCCGCTGTCGCTGACGAACGCCTGCATCCAGCGAATGTTGTGTTCCAGCGCCTCGCGGTGCAGTACCAGCACAGGCAGGCTGACGTCACTCACCAGGCTGGCGCCAACGGGCGCGGTGCCTTTTTCCACGGCGGCAGTATTGGGGGCAGAAGACATGGTCGAACTCCTCGTTCACGCGGCCGCAGGCAGCCGCTGTTATTCGTTGATGCGACGGGCCAGGCTGTTGGCGCTTTCGATCAGCACCCGGCGGTAGTCGTTGTAGTTTTTCTTCGCATCGGCCCGTGGGGCGACGATGCACAGGGTCGCGATGGCCACGCCGCCGGGGTCTTTGACCGGGGCGGCGAAGCAATGGGTAAAGGTGTCGGCGACGCTATCGAAGGAAAAGAAACCATCGATACCGGCCTGACGGATTTCCTTGAGAAATTGCTCCAGAGGCAAGCGTTCGCCATCGGGCAGGATGAAGTCGTCGTGGTCGATCAGGTCGACGATTGCCTGGTCGCTCAGATGTGCCAGCAGCAGGCGCCCGGAGGCAGTCCAGGGGATGGGCGCGTTTTCGCCGATGTCCGAGGAAATGCGGAAATGCCGCTCCCCCTCCTTCATCAGCGCAACGGTGTACTTGCGCCCGTTGAGCAGGCACATCTGCGCGGTTTCATGGGTCTGGCTGACGATTTCCTGCAAGGCGTGATCGGCCTCGCGGGTCAGGTCGAAATGGCGCAGGTGTGCTTGCCCGAGAAAATACAACTGACGACCGAGGTAGACATGACCGTCCTTGCCCACCGGCTCCAGGATCCGTCGTTCCAGCAGCGAGGCCACCAGTTCGTAAACCGTGGATTTGGGGCTGCCGATGCCGTTGGCGATGTCGTTCGGGCGCAGGGGCTGGCCGATCTCCTTGAGGAAATCGAGGATATCGAACGCCCGGTCCAGACCGCGTGCCCGGCGCTTGATGGTGTCTTCGGTCATGTCAGTGTTTCCCATTCATAATGCCGGGAGTTTACCGAGAGTGCGGCGGCGACTGTTAGGCCGCCTGCTCGCGATGAAGTCACCTCGGTTCAAGCCTTTTTCTTGTACGCAACGCAGTCGATCTCGACCTTGCAGTCGACCATCATGTTCGCCTGTACGCAGGCCCGCGCCGGGGCGTGTTCAGGCTTGAAGTACTCGGAGAACACCTTGTTGAAACTCGTGAAATCCCGCGGATCCTCCAGCCACACGCCAGCACGCACCACGTCTTCCAGGCCGAAACCTGCCTCTTCGAGAATCGCGATCAGGTTCTTCATGGTCTGGTGGGTCTGTTCGACAATGCCGCCAGTAATGATCTCGCCGTCCACCGCCGGCACCTGACCGGAAACGTGCAACCAGCCATCGGCTTCAACGGCGCGGGCGAAAGGGCGAGGCTGACCGCCAGCGGCGGTGCTGCCGGTGCCGTAACGAGTAATGCTCATGAATGTTTCTCCTGATTGATAAGTGAAATTCTTTTGTAACTTCAGAAACGGGTGCTTTTGAGAAATTCCGCCAGTCGTGGCGATTGCGGGCGTTCGAACAGGTCCTTGGGTGGCCCCTGCTCTTCGATACGCCCCTGATTCATGAAAACGATCTTGTCCGAGACCTCGAATGCAAAGCGCATTTCGTGGGTCACCAGCAGCATGGTCATGCCGTCTTCGGCCAGGCCTTTGATCACGCTCAACACTTCGCCGACCAGTTCCGGATCGAGGGCCGAGGTCACTTCGTCGAACAGCATCAGGCTCGGGTTCATCGCAATCGCCCGGGCGATTGCCACGCGCTGCTGCTGACCGCCGGACAACTGACCGGGAAAGTGATCGCGACGTTCCAGCAGGCCAACGCGCTCCAGCCATTTCTCGGCCAGGGCCACCGCCTCGTCCTTGTGCAGCTTCTTGACCTTGAGCAGACCCAAGGTGACGTTCTGCAATGCAGTCAGGTGCGGGAACAGGTTGAACTGCTGGAACGCCATGCCGGTCATGGCGCGATGGCGAGCGATGACTTTTTCCGGGTGGCGAATGCGTTTGCCGTTGACCTCGTCATAACCGATGGATTCACCGTC
The DNA here is from genome assembly GCF_057837725.1 of Pseudomonas sp. GL_091. NCBI lineage: Bacteria > Pseudomonadati > Pseudomonadota > Gammaproteobacteria > Pseudomonadales > Pseudomonadaceae > Pseudomonas > Pseudomonas sp. GL_091. The sequence goes on from NZ_CM174451.1 coordinate 4,093,973, forward strand.
AAGCAGGATCTGCCCGCCCTGGAATTCTTCGAGCATGTTCACGCAGCGCAGCAGCGTGGTCTTGCCCGAGCCGCTGGAGCCGATCAACGTCACTACGTTGCCGCGCCGCATGCTCAGGTCGACGCCCTTGAGCACTTCGAGCTGGTCGTAACGCTTGTGCAAGCCGCGAATGTCCAGCAGCGGTTGGCCGTTTTGTGCATTGGTTGGAGTCTGAGTCATGGCAAAGCCACCCGCTTTTCAATGTGCCGGCCGAGTAACTCGATGCCGTAGTTGATGACGAAGAACAGGAAACCGGCGAACAGGTAAAACTCCAGGGTCATGAACGTCCGGGCAATAATCTGCTGGGTACTGAGCAGTAATTCCGCCACGCCGATCACCGACAACAGGGTCGAGGCCTTGACGATCTCGGTGGACGAGTTGACCCAGGTCGGCAGGATCTGCCGCAATGCCTGGGGCAACAGCACGTACCCGAGGGCCTGGTAGAACGTCAGGCCGATGGCCTTGCTCGCCTCCATCTGCCCGAGCGGCAATGCCTGCAATGCACCGCGCACGATCTCGGCGACATGGGAGCCGCAGAACAGCGTCAAACCCAGTGCACCGGCCTGGAACGCGCTGATCTGCCAGCCGAGTGCCGGCGCCATGTAGAAGCACGCCAGCACCAGCACGAACACCGGCGTGCCGCGAATCACATCGACATAAAAACGAAACGGCGCGCGCATCCAGAATTTGCCGTAGGTCAGCACCAACCCGGTGACGACGCCAACCAGCGTGCCGAGCAGAATCGCCAGCACCGACACCTGCACGCTGGTCAGAAAGCCCTGCCACAGCACTTCCCGCGCCACCCACAACTCATGCAACCAACTGGGAGATTCGTACATGGGGGCCTCCTATCGGCGAATCGCCAGACGTTGTTCGAGGTAACGCAGCATCATGGCAATGAGGTAACAGGCCGCCACATACAACGCCGTGGTCACCAGCCAGGTTTCAATCACCCGGTAGCTCTCGACATTGATCTTGCGCGCGTAATAGGTCAGCTCAGGTACGGCAATCGCGGCCGCCAGCGAAGTGTCCTTGAACAGCGAAATGAAGTTGTTCGACAGCGCCGGCAACACATTGCGCAGCATCACCGGCACGGTGACGTAGGCCTTGACCTGCCACTCGCCCAGACCAATGGCCAACCCTGCTTCACGCAGGCCCTTGGGAATGCTCAACAAGCCGCCGCGGAACACTTCAGTCAGGTACGCCCCGGCATACAGCGACAGGGTGATGATGAACGAGGGGATCTTGTCCAGCCGGATCCCCAGGCTCGGCAACGCAAAGTAGATCAACAGGATCAACACCAGGATCGGCGTGTTGCGAATCACCGTGACATACACCGACGCCAGCACCCGCAATGCGCGATGCTTCGACAGCAAGGCAAACGCCATCATCAGGCCGATCACGCAGCCGATGGCGATCGACACCAGGGCCAGTTCAAGACCCATGCCGAGCCCCGCCAGCAAGGTGTCGAAATCGCGCCACACGGCGGCAAAGTTCAACTGATAGTTCATGGTCAGCAGTACCTTGAGCGGGGCGCATTTGGGCGCCCCACTCTCACGGGATCATTTGAATTCGACTGGAAAGCCAATCGCCGGCGTTGGCAGATCCACACCGAACCATTGCTTGAACGACGCCGCGTAAGTCGGGAACTCAACACCGGTCATGGCCTCATGCAGGGTGGTATTGACGAAGTTCAGCCAGTCCTGATCGCCGCGCTTGACCGCGCACGCATAGGTCTGCGGGCTCCAGGCGTAGGCCGGGCTGCGATAACGGCCCGGGTTCTGCACCATCAGGTACTTCACCGAAGACTGGTCGGTGGCTGCCGCGTCGGCGCGGCCGGAGTTCACGGCCTGGTACATCAGGTCCACGCTGTCGTACTGATCGACCTTGGCCTTGGGCAGCGCCTGGTGCACCAGTTCTTCGGCGTAGACGTTTTGCAGCACCGCCACGGTGAGACTGTCACCGGCGGCTTTCATGTCATCGATTTCCTTGTACTTGCTGTTCGCCGGCAGCAGCAGGCCGACACCTTCGCGGTAATACGGCAGGGTGAACGCCACTTGCTGCGCGCGGCTGGCCGTCACGGTGATGAACTGGCAGCTCATGTCGACCTTGTCGGTCAGCAGGTTGGGGATACGTGCGTCAGACGACTGCACCACGAACTCGACTTTGCTCGGATCGTTGAACAAGCCCTTGGCCACCATGCGCCCGATATCAATATCAAAGCCTTGCAACTTGCCATCCGCGCCCTGGAAGTGCCACGGCGCATTGGTGCTGCCGGTGCCTACAATCAGTTTGCCGCGGGCCAGAACGCTGTCGAGCTTGCTGTCCGCCGCCTGGGCCACGCCCATGGCAGCAGCAGAGGCTGCGAACAGAAAAACACACGCTGTGAACAAGGAAGGTCGGCGATGCATGGCAAGCACTCCAGGGTGATGTGTATTCCGCTATACCGGAACATGGTATGTAACAGCGGAATAGACAGCAGAAAGTGTGCCACAGGATGTGGAGGGAATGTGAGGGAGATTGAAATTTGTTTTGAATCAGGAGGATGCGTAAAAACAGGGAAAACCGTCACCAAACGCACGGAACCCTGATCGCTACCGTTTGCTACAAAGGGCGGGTATCTGGTTCACAACCGGGCGCCTGGAAAGTCGGTACGCTGATTCCCCTGCGCCTGGCTGACCTAGTGCTTGAATGACGTCATCACCCGCTCGGCATTTTCATCGCAACTCATCCCTTCGGGCCGGTCCTGGATAGTATCGATCCAACCCAGCAACTGAGCCTTGCTATGGGCCAGGTGCCGTTGCATCTCTTCGATCTGCTCGATCTTGCGATGCAGGCCGGCCATCAACTCATCGTGCTTGAACGTGCCCGTCACATTATCCGGAAGTAACTGCTTGAGTTCTTCCAGGCTGAAACCGGCCTGTTGCGCGCACTGGATGATTTGCAGGGTCTGCAGCGCCTGTTGCGAGTAACGCCGATAACCGTTGGCAGAGCGCTCGACCTGGCGGATCAACCCCTGAGACTCGTAAAAACGGATGCGCGATGCGGTCAACCCGCTCAACTGTGCCAACTCACCGATCTTCATTGTGGTCTCATTTACCTGCTTGACATTAAAGTTAACTTTAAGCTTAGCCTCTGCTCATCACTATGAGGAGTCAAGCATGTCGCCCTTCCAAACGTTGAATTTGCCCAACGGCCAGACCATCGGTAATCGCATTGCCAAAGCAGCCATGGAAGAGAACCTCGCCAACACCGATCAGGTACCCGACCAGGCGCTGTTGCGCCTGTATCAGGCCTGGGCCGAGGGCGAAGCCGGCTTGCTGCTGACCGGCAATGTAATGATCGACCGTCGCGCCATGACCGGCCCCGGTGGTGTAGCGCTGGAGGACGAGCGCCACCTGGAGCGCTTCCGCCAGTGGGCCAGTGTCGGCCGCGCCGGCGGTGCGCACTTCTGGGTACAGCTCAACCATCCTGGCCGCCAGACCATGGCCAACCTCGGCCAACAAGCCTTGGCGCCGTCGGCGGTTGCGCTGGATCTGGGCCAGTTTTCGAAGATGTTCGCCGAACCCAAACCCATGAGCGAGGACGACATCCAGGAGGTGATCCGACGCTTCGCCACCAGCGCCGCACTGGCCGAGAAAGCCGGTTTTACCGGTGTGCAGATCCACGCCGCCCACGGTTACCTGATCAGCCAGTTCCTCTCGCCGCTCACCAATCGGCGCACCGATCAATGGGGCGGCTCCCTGGAAAATCGTGCGCGCCTGCTGTTGTCCGTCGTCGAGGCAGTTCGCCAGGCAGTGTCGCCGCAATTTTGTGTGTCGGTAAAACTCAATTCTGCGGATTTCCAGCGCGGTGGTTTCGATGCCGACGATGCACGGCAAGTGATCCAGTGGCTGAACGAACAACCGATTGACCTGCTAGAACTCTCCGGCGGCAGTTACGAAGCACCGGCCATGCAAGGCGAGGCGCGCGACGGCCGGACCCTGGCACGGGAGGCGTACTTTCTGGAAATGGCCGGTGAACTGGCCAGCGTGGCGCGGATGCCGGTGATGGTGACCGGCGGGATCCGCCGTTTGGCAATCGTCGAACAGGTGCTCGACAGCGGCCTTGCCATGGCCGGCATTGGCACCGCGCTGGCCGTGGAACCACACCTGGTCAAGCACTGGCGCGAAGGTCAGGACAGCCATCCGCAACTGCCGCCAATCCGCTGGAAGCGTAAGCCACTGGCGGCGCTGGCGAGCATGGCGGTGGTCAAATTCCAGCTGCATCGCTTGAGCCGTGGGCGCAGGCCCCAGCCTGAAGTCTCGGCGTTGTGGGCGTTGATTCTCGACCGCTTATACATTGGCAAGCGTACCCGGCAGTATCGGCAGGCGATGGGTAAGTAATCCGGAATTGATGTTGAATGACCCGTCGCCTTCGCGAGCAAGTCGGATCGCCGCACCGCCGCTCCCACATTTGGAATGCGTTCCCCCCTGTGGGAGCGGGCTTGCTCACGAAGAGGCCGGCCCGGGCAAAGGAGAATTCAGCCAGGAAGCAACTCGTCAATATGCCGATACTCGGCCTGCAACTGCGCCGCCAACACCCTGCTGCGCCCGAGCCGGATCGGCCCACGCTCGATGTCGATCAGCAACCCCGGACACTCCAGCACGGGCAACAACGGCCAGTCCTTCAGCCGGCCATCGGTCACCAGCAACAAGCGCTGCTGCTCTGCCGGAAAACGCTTCTGCCGTACGGCAAGCCAGTGCCCCGCTTCGTTCAAAGCTGCCAGCAACGGCGTGCCGCCGCCGGCGCCAAGGCCATCGAGCCACTGGCGCAACCCGCTCGACGCCTTCAATCCCTGCACCTGCCACTTGGGTGCAGCACCGCTGGCCGTGAGCAACGCCAGTCGCGCACGCTGGCGATAGGCATCGTCGAACAACTGTGCCAGCAAGCCCTTGGCATCGCTCAATGCCTGATGACGGCGGGTCGATGCGGAGGCATCAACGATCACCAGCCACAGTTCATGGGGCGAGCGAGTGCGCAGGTGAAACAACAGGTCGTCGCGCTGACGCGGTCGGCCATTGAGCAATGTGCCTGGCCAGTTGACCGAGCCGCTGCGTGCCGTGTGACGCTTGCCCTGTTTACCGTGGTCCAGCCGCCCGGTTCGGGGTCTGGCATTCGCCCCCACGTCGGAGCGAGGGCGAATGCCTAGGGCTTTTTTGGCCAGCTCGGCACTTCACGTCGTGCGCCGACCGCCAGCGCTTGGGCAGGCAATTCGCCCCACTGGCCCTGCCCTTCGCTCGGGTTGGCGTTCTGCGGCGCAGAAGGTTGCGCAGCCTGGGATGGCTGAGGCGCCGGTGCGCAATGCTCGCGACGACGATGGCGCAAGGCGAACTCGGCAACGGCGTCGATATCTGCCTCGGCGATCGCGTTCACCCCGCGCCAGGCGGCGTGCGCCCGGGCGGCGCGCAGCCAGACCAGGTCGGCGCGCAAACCATCGACGCCAGCGGCAAAGCAGCGTTCGGTGATGTGTGCCAACGCCTGGTCGTCGAGGGGAATGTTTGCCAGTAGATTGCGTGCGTTCTGGCAACGTTCGCGCAGAGACGCCTGCGCAGATTCCCATTCGGCGCAAAAACCTTGCGGATCGCTGTCGAAATCCAGGCGACGGCGAATGATCTGGCCGCGCTCGGCCGGCGCGGTGTGGCCACCGAGGGCGACGTTCAAGCCGAAACGGTCGAGCAATTGCGGACGCAGTTCGCCCTCTTCCGGGTTCATGGTGCCAATCAGCACGAACTTCGCCGAATGCCGATGGGAAATGCCGTCGCGTTCCACCAGATTGGTGCCGCTGGCGGCCACATCGAGCAGCAGGTCAACGAGGTGATCGGGCAACAGGTTGACCTCGTCGACATAGAGCACGCCACCGTCAGCCTTGGCCAGTACGCCGGGGGAAAACTGTGCGCGACCTTCGCCTAGTGCCGCGTCAAGATCGAGGGTGCCGACCAGGCGCTCCTCGGTGGCGCCCAACGGCAAGGTGACGAACTGACCGCTGGCCAGCAGGTCCGCCAGACCACGGGCCAGAGTCGACTTGGCCATGCCCCGCGGGCCTTCGATCAGGACACCGCCGATTTTCGGGTCGATGGCGGTCAGGTACAGGGCCAGCTTCAAATCGTCGGCGCCGACCACGGCGGAGAGCGGGAAATGCGGGGTGTCGGTCATTGTTTTATCTCGGTCATGGTCGGTGATCTCACAGGCGCCCCAATCCCTGTGGGAGCGGGCAAGCCCGCTCCCACAGGGTTTTGCGGTGATTAGCCGTCTTCTTCTATATCCAGCAACAGATTCTCCAGCGCCTCGCGGTACTCGCCTGGCTCCTTCCACATCCCGCGCTGTTGCGCCTCGAGCATGCGCTCGGTCATGTCGCGCAAGGCATGGGGATTGTGTTCGCGGACAAAATCCCGGGTGTCCGGGTCGAGCAAGTAGGCATCGGCCAGCAACGCGTACTGGTGATCGTCGATCAACTGCGTGGTGGCATCGAAGGCAAACAGATTGTCGACTGTCGCGGCCATTTCGAACGCACCTTTGTAGCCGTGACGTTTAACGCCTTCGAGCCACTTCGGGTTGGCCGCCCGGGAGCGGATCACCCGGTTCAGCTCTTCCTTCAAGGTACGAATCTTCGGCAGGTCCGGCTGGCTGTGGTCGCCATGATAGCTGGCCGCCGCCTCGCCTTTCAGGCTTTCCACCGCCGCGAGCATACCGCCCTGGAACTGGTAGTAATCGTTGGAGTCGAGCAAATCATGCTCGCGGTTATCCTGGTTTTGCAGCACCGCCTGTACCTGGCTCAGGCGCTGACTGAACTGTTCGCGGGCGGCGGTGCCTTCGTCGGAACCGCCGTAAGCGTAGCCGCCCCAGTTAAGGTAAACCTCGGCCAAGTCCTCTCGGCTCTGCCACAGGCGACCATCGATGGCGCCCTGCACACCCGCGCCGTAGGCACCGGGTTTGGCCCCGAAAATCCGCCAGCCGGCCTGACGTCGCGCAGCATCTTCATCTATCCCCGCCTGCAGCAAGGCTGCATGCTCGGCGCGCACCTTGGCCGCCAACGGGTTGAGGTCGTCCGGCTCATCGAGGTCAGCCACCGCTTGCACCGCCGCGTCGAACAAGCGAATCAGATTGGCAAAGGCATCACGGAAGAATCCGGACACACGCAAGGTCACATCCACCCGCGGACGGTCGAGCAAACTCAACGGCAGAATCTCGAAATCATCGACCCGCTGGCTGCCGGTCGCCCAGACCGGGCGCACGCCCATCAGCGCCATGGCCTGGGCGATGTCATCGCCGCCGGTACGCATGGTCGCGGTGCCCCACACCGACAGACCGAGCTGGCGCAAATGATCGCCGTGGTCTTGCAGGTGCCGTTCGAGGATCAGGTTGGCCGACTGGAAACCGATACGCCACGCCGTGGTGGTCGGCAGGTTGCGCACGTCCACCGAATAGAAGTTGCGACCGGTGGGCAGCACGTCCAGGCGACCACGACTCGGCGCGCCGCTGGGACCGGCCGGGACGAAGCGACCGCTCAGGGCATCGAGCAATCCGCGCATTTCCGCCGGACCGCAGGCGTCCAGACGCGGAGCGACTACCTCACGCAAGCCATCGATGATGGCTTGCACCTCGATCCAGTCCGCCTCCTGTAGGAGCGAGCCTGCTCGCGATGGTGTGTCAGTTGACATCAATGTGGCTGACACACCATCGCGAGCAGGCTCGCTCCTACAGGGGCTATTCAACGCGTCCGAAATCAACTGCGCGGCGAACAACTCCAAGCGTTCGCGGGTATCGCCCGCCGTACGCCAGGTCTCTTCGCTGATGTCCACAAGAGCCTCGGGGCGCGGCCCTGTCCACGGTTCGGCCAGCGCACAATCGAGTGGGTCGAAGCCCAACACGAAGGCCTTGGCCAGTGCCCGCAGCAGACTCGACTGCGCGCCCCGGCCATCACCCCGTGGAATGCGCAACAGCGCCAGCAAGGTATCGATGCGCAAGCGCCCGGTGGGCGATTCGCCGAACACGTGCAGGCCGTCGCGGATCTGCGACTCCTTCAAGTCGCACAGGTATGTGTCGAGCCGCGGTAACCAGATCGCTGCGTCGGCATCGCTGTCGAGTTGTTCGTCCAGTTGCAGTTCACGGTCGATGTGGGTGTCACGCACCAGTTGCAGGATGTCGCGCTGCAACTCTCGGGCGCGACGTGGATCGAGCAACTGCGCTTCGTAATATTCATCGGCCAACAGTTCGAGGTTACGCAGCGGGCCGTAGGTTTCGGCGCGGGTCAGCGGGGGCATCAAGTGATCGATGATCACCGCCTGGGTACGCCGCTTGGCCTGGGCGCCCTCGCCCGGGTCGTTGACGATGAACGGATAGATGTTCGGCAGCGGCCCGAGTAAAGCATCTGGCCAGCAATGTTCCGAGAGCCCCACGCCTTTGCCCGGCAGCCATTCGAGGTTGCCGTGTTTGCCGACGTGGATCACGCCGTGGGCGCCGTAGGTGTTACGCAGCCAGAAGTAAAACGCCAGGTAGCCGTGGGGCGGCACCAGGTCCGGGTCGTGATACACCGCGCTCGGGTCGACCTGATAACCCCGCGCAGGTTGAATGCCGACGAAGGTCAGGCCAAAACGCAGGCCGGCGATCATCATCCTTCCGCTGCGACACATCGGGTCGTTTTCCGGCGCGCCCCAACGTTCGAGCACCGCCACGCGATTGGCTTCGGGCAGGGCGTTGAACATCGCCAGATAGTCATCCATCCCCAGGCTTTGCTGGCACGGACGCAGGTCGAGGGTCTCGAGATCGTTGCTGACGCCGCCCAGCAATTGCTGGATCAGCGCGGTGCCACTGCCTGGCAATTCAGCCGGCAATGGATAACCTTCGGCATGCAGCGCCCGCAGGATATTCAGCGCCGCTGCCGGGGTATCGAGGCCGACGCCATTGCCGATGCGACCGTCGCGGGTCGGGTAATTGGCGAGAATCAAGGCAATGCGTTTTTCCGCATTGGGCACCTGCGCCAGATCGACCCAGCGCCGCGCCAGTTCGGCAACGAAATCCATACGCTCCGGTTGGGCCCGGTAGCAGACCACATCCGACTGACTGCGCTCACTGCGCCACGCCAGGTCCTTGAAACTGATCGGGCGGCTGATGATGCGTCCGTCCAGTTCAGGCAAGGCTATGTGCATCGCCAGGTCACGGGGGCCGAGGCCCTGTTCGCTGGCGCGCCAACCCGGTTCGTTGTCTTGGGCGCAAATCGCCTGGATCACCGGAATATTGCGGCGAAACGGGCGCAGATGCGGTGCTTCAGGACTGGATTGGGCGAAGCCGGTGGTATTCAGAATCACCGAGACGCTGGCCTCATCCAGCCAGTCCTCGACCACGCAAAGACAACCGGGTTCTTTCAAGCTGGCCAGCGCAATCGGCAACGGATTCAACCCCGCCGCCTGCAAGCGCTGGCAAAAAACATCAATGAAAGCGGTGTTCGCCGCCTGCAAATGCGAGCGGTAAAACAGCACCGCCGCCACCGGTTGCCCCACTTGCCAGTCGGCTTGCCAGTCGCTCAGCGCGGCAGAATGTTTGTGCGGATGGTAAATCGCCGTGCGTGGCAGGGTTTGCGGCTCGCCCCAGGTGTAATCACGGGCCAGCCAGCGGTTGGCCAGGCAGCGGAAGAAATCCAGGGCGTTGCCCATGCCGCCCTGGCGCAGAAACTGCCAGAGCCGATCACGATCTTCGGCACCGACGGTGCTCAGGTCACTGAGTTCCGGGTCCGGGCGATCATCACCCGGCACCAGAATCACCTGCACGCCGCGCTGCGACAGCTCGACCAGGCGCTCGATGCCGTAACGCCAATAGGCGATGCCACCGTGCAACGAAATCAGGATCACCCTGGCGTGACGCAGCACTTCATCGACGTACAAATCGACCGAGGCATGGTTCTGCACCTGCATCGGGTTGGCCAGGCGCACGCTCGGGTAATCGTCGGGCAATTGCTGCGCCGCTTCGGCGAGCAGCGCGAGGCTGGAATCGCCGCTGCACAGGATCACCAGTTCGGCGGGGGTTTGTCCAAGGTCGGCAATGTTGTCATCCGACACAAAACCGCCGGGCTGGGTCCTGAGCAGGTGCATGGATTACTCGCTGAGCGCGGCGCGCAATTGCGCTTCGAGAACAGTGGCGTCCAGTTCCTGGCCGATCAGCACCAGGCGGGTTACGCGTGCTTCTTCGGCGCCCCACTGGCGGTCGAAGTGCTTGTCGAAACGCGTGCCCACGCCCTGGATCAGCAGGCGCATTGGTTTGTTCGGGATCGCCGCAAAACCCTTGACCCGCAGGATGCCGTGCTGGACCACCAGTTGGGTCAGCGCATCCAGCAGCAGGCTTTCGTCGGCTTGCGGCAGTTCGATGGAGATCGAATCGAAGGCGTCGTGATCGTGGTCATCATGATCGTCGTCGCCATCATGATGATGGTCGTGGTGGCTGTGACGGCTGTCGATGTGTTCTTCGGAGCCGGCACCCAGGCCGATCAGCACGTCCAGCGGCAGGCGACCACTGCTGGCCTCGATGATTTTCACCGCTGGCGGCAATTCCTCGGCGACTTCCAGGCGCACGCGGGCCAGGTCCGCCGGGTTGATCAGGTCGGCTTTGTTGAGGATCACAAGGTCAGCGCTGGCCAGTTGGTCGGCGAACAGTTCGTGCAGCGGCGATTCGTGGTCCAGGTTCGGGTCGAGTTTGCGTTGGGCGTCGACCTGATCCGGGAACGCGGCGAAGGTGCCGGCGGCCACGGCCGGGCTGTCGACCACGGTGATCACCGCGTCCACCGTGCAGGCACTGCGGATTTCCGGCCACTGGAAGGCCTGGACCAGCGGCTTGGGCAGCGCCAGGCCCGAGGTTTCGATGAGAATGTGATCAAGATCGCCACGACGGGCCACCAGTTCGCGCATCACCGGGAAGAATTCTTCCTGGACGGTGCAGCACAGGCAGCCGTTGGCCAATTCATAGACACGGCCGTTGGCTTCTTCTTCGGTGCAACCGATGGAGCATTGCTTGAGGATTTCGCCATCAATACCCAACTCACCGAATTCGTTGACGATCACCGCGATGCGGCGACCCTGGGCGTTGTCGAGCATGTGCCGCAGCAGCGTGGTCTTGCCCGAGCCGAGAAAGCCGGTGACGATGGTGACGGGGAGTTTGGCCAGTGTTTTCATCGGATGCCCTATGGCTAATGTGGCGGGCATACGGGACGACGACCGGCAACGCGGAGGCGCGTGCCTGAGGAGTTCGCCACCGGATCACCCCGCCCGGTTGAAAGTGAGAATCTGTGACGAGGCAGGTCTCCTGGCTGACGGTGTGCCGGCCTTGAGCCTGGCATTCGCTGCGCCTTCCCGCCGGCCTCATGGATTGAGTCAGCAGTGGCGTGGCAACGAACATCACCGTTCACAGTTGCGGGGGCAGCCGCGGCATCGACCGCGTTCCCTTCTTAGCTTCGGCAAACGCCGAAGAACCTCGAAAGCGCAAGGCTACGCATGGTATTGGGGCGGGTCAATGCTTGCGATCCCTGTGGCAAGGGGGCTTGTGTAAATTTCAAGTGAGAACCCTTGCCAATTGACGCCCAACCCCCGCCCATGCTCTCCTACACACCTTGTTACGGGTGCCCTTCACAGGGTGAAACGGGAAACCGGTGAATCATGTGCTTTACTCTTAAGCCATGTCAGTCCGGTGCTGCCCCCGCAACGGTAAGCGAGCGAAGCATCAGATCCACTGTGCCACTGCGGCATGGGAAGGTGATGCTTTCAGGTTCAGGCGCAAGCCTTTGCCCCTCGTGAGCCCGGAGACCGGCCCGTAACACAAAGTGACAAGTACGATCACTGAACCAACAAACCCGCGGTGGGCGGGCGCTGTTTGAACCTCTGCGCGCCAGGTCGTGCGGGGGTTTGCATGCGCTCTTATTCCCCGCTGACAGACCAGAGGGAAACGCCATGTCGATCATCAGCAGCGCCGAACACACATCCGCGAGCACCACCTCAACCTTGACCCAACGTCTGGCCGCTGCTGTCTGCGCGTCGATCCTGGGCGCAAGCCTTGTGTATTTCGCCGGTTTCTCGCACATCGAAGCGGTGCACAATGCCGCCCACGATACCCGTCACAGCTCCGCATTCCCGTGCCATTGAGAGCTGTCGACATGATCAAGCGTATTGCGCAAACCGCAGGTTTCACCGGGCTGCTGGCCGCCCTGCTGCTGACCCTGCTGCAAAGCTTCTGGGTCGCCCCGCTGATTTTGCAGGCCGAAACCTACGAAAAAGCCGAACCGGTCGCGACTGAAGTTCACCAACACGCCGATGGCGCCATGGCTGCCCACACCCACGATGCACAAGCCTGGGAACCGGAAGACGGCTGGCAGCGCGTGCTGTCGACCACCGGCGGTAACCTGGTGGTGGCCGTCGGTTTCGCCCTGATGCTGGCCGGCCTGTACACCTTGCGTGCGCCGACCAAAACCTCGCAAGGCCTGCTCTGGGGCCTGGCCGGTTATGCGACGTTCGTGCTCGCGCCGACCCTCGGCCTGCCACCTGAATTGCCCGGCACTGCCGCAGCGGACCTGGCACAACGGCAACTGTGGTGGATCGGTACCGCCGCCTCCACCGCCGTCGGTATCGCGCTGATCGTGTTCAGCCGTCACTGGCTGATGAAAGTCCTCGGCGCGGCGATACTCGCCGTTCCCCATGTGATTGGCGCACCGCAACCGGAAGTGCATTCGATGCTTGCTCCAGAGGCGCTGGAAGCCCAGTTCAAAATCGCTTCGCAACTGACCAACGTGGCGTTCTGGCTGGCCCTGGGCCTGATCAGCGCCTGGTTGTTCCGTCGCAAAAGCGATGGCCAATACCACGCATGACTGACGTCAGCACAGCGCCGACCCTGGTGGTCGGCCTGGGCTGCCAACGGGGCTGCCCCGTCAGCACGTTGCTGGCGCTGCTCGATCAGGCGTTGGAGGCACACCAGATTGCTCGTCATGAAATCAAGGCGCTGGCCAGCATCGATTCGAAGCGCGACGAACCTGCGTTAATCGAACTGGCTCAGCAGCTTGGCCTGGAATTGATGTATTTCAGCAGTGAACAACTGGCCGCTTATGAACCGCAACTCAGTCATCAATCGCAAATAGCGTTTGAACGCACCGGTTGCTACGGCGTGGCGGAAAGCGCCGCACTGGCCCTGGCGGAACAACTGGCCCAGGCCCCGGCAAAACTGCTGATTCCACGACAAAAATACGCCCAGGCAACACTGGCATTGGCCGGCGCGGCATAAAAACCCCGATAATCCCCACCGTTGATCATGAACATTCTTCATCTGAAGCCCTGTTCAGCCCCTTTTTTCCCCACAGGAACCGACGATGACCGTCTACTTCATTGGCGCAGGTCCCGGCGACCCCGAACTGATTACCGTCAAAGGCCAGCGGCTGATTCGCAGCTGTCCGGTGATCATTTATGCCGGTTCCCTGGTACCTGCCGCCGTACTGGAAGGTCATTGTGCCGAGCAGGTGGTCAACAGTGCCGAACTGCACCTGGAACAGATCATCGACCTGATCAAGACCGCCCACGCCAAAGGTCAGGATGTGGCTCGGGTGCACTCCGGCGATCCAAGCCTGTATGGCGCCATTGGCGAGCAGATTCGCTATCTGCGTGAGCTGGGCATTGCGTTCGAAATCGTACCCGGCGTGACTGCCACAGCCGCTTGCGCAGCGCTTTTAGGAGCAGAACTGACGCTGCCGAACGTTTCGCAGAGCGTGATCCTGACGCGCTACGCCGACAAAACCGCCATGCCACCCGGAGAGGAATTCTCCAGCCTGGCGCAGCACGGCGCGACCATGGCGATTCATTTGGGGGTCAATCACCTGGCGAAGATCGTTGAAGAACTGCTACCCCATTACGGCGCCGATTGCCCGATTGCGGTGGTTCACCGCGCGAGCTGGCCGGATCAGGATTGGGTGGTGGGCACGCTTGAGGATATTGCCGGGAAGGTTGAAGCCAAGGGCTTTCGTCGTACGGCGTTGATTCTGGTGGGTCGGGTGCTGGGCAGCGACCACTTCAGTGAGTCATCGCTGTATCGCGCGGGGTATGCGCATCTCTACAGGCCCTGAGGCCCTCTTCGACTTGCTCGCGAAGGGGCCAACGAAATTTCCCCATAAAAAAACGGCGCTCACGGGGCGCCGTTTTTTCGTTTCGCAGCGAACGCCTTAGTAGTAGGCGTTTTCTTTCTGCGTGTGGTCGGTCACGTCGCGAACGCCCTTGAGCTCCGGAATGCGCTCGAGCAAAGTGCGCTCGATGCCTTCCTTCAGCGTCACGTCGGCCTGGCCGCAGCCCTGGCAACCACCGCCGAACTGCAAGACGGCGATGCCGTCTTCGACCACGTCGATCAGGCTGACCTGACCGCCGTGGCTGGCCAGCCCCGGGTTGATCTCGGTTTGCAGGTAGTAGTTGATGCGCTCGTTGACCGGGCTGTCGGCGTTGACCATCGGTACCTTGGCGTTTGGCGCCTTGATGGTCAGCTGGCCGCCCATGCGGTCGGTGGCGTAGTCGACAACGGCATCGTCCAGGAAGGCTTCGCTGAAGTGATCGATGTACGCGGTGAAGCTTTTGAGCCCCAGCGCGGTGTCTTCGGGTTTTTCTTCGCCCGGCTTGCAGTAGGCAATGCAGGTTTCGGCGTACTGGGTGCCAGGCTGGGTGATGAAGACGCGGATGCCGATGCCCGGGGTGTTCTGCTTGGAGAGCAGATCAGCCAGGTAATCGTGGGCGGCGTCAGTGATGGTAATAGCGGTCATGGAAACTCCTCGCAGGCTTGGGCGCAGTTTACGCCAATCAACGCGCCGGACAAAGTCCTAGTATTTTTGTCGGGAAAGATTTCGACAATCCCCTGATTTTCTGTAGGAGCGAGCTTGCTCGCGATGGTCGCCAACGATAACGCGCACTCCCGGATTTGCGCGGCGCACTTGAGAGCATCGTCGGAACGCCGCCCGGACCAAGCTCGCTCCTACAGGGGATCGGCGATTATTCAGAGGTTCTCGTAGCGGTTCATGTCCAGCACACCCTCTTCCACCGGATCGGTTTCGTGGATGTAGCGGCTCAGGTCATGGAAATAAGGCCAGAATTGCGGATGGCTGCGACGTATTCCCCAACGTTGGACGATTTTCTCGAAGCTGTCGGTGTCCTTGGAATTTTCCATCGCATCCACAAACGCAAGCACTTGCTCGGCCGGGATGTTGAACATGAAGTTCGGGTAGCTGCTGAGCACGCCGGGGAAAATGGTCAGGGTGTCGAGCCCCGGTTGGTAGCGCAGTGATTCACCGAGCAAAAACGCGACGTTGCTGTGGGCACGGTTGCGCAGCAGGCTGTAGACCTCGCGTTTGCCGCTACGGGTTTCAATGCGCAGCATGGTCGCTTCCGGCAGTTGATCAATCACTTTCAACCCGGCGGCCGGACGCGAGGTCAGTCGGCTTAGCGTCTGCTCGGCACTTTGCAGGTCCGGATCGATGTTCGGCCGCGAACAGTAAGCCCCGTCGCAGCGGTTGATCGGGTCGGGCCTGGCATTGAGATCACCATAACGGGCCAGCAATTGCTGGGCGAAGTCGCGTTTGGGGTCCTGCGGGTTAAGTTTCAGCGCGGTCGGCTTGTCGTCATCGATGGTCTCGTAGTCGAGCCACATCTTGAATTTGCCACTGTTCTGATACCAGTCGTCGAGGTAGCCATCTCGCGAATCGGCGGGCATCAGGCGCAGGAAGTTCTGCTCGGCACCGTTGCGGATCAGGTCGAAATACAGGCGCGTCTGGGCCTGGTGGGACACGTTGCCGAACACATCGAAGTTCACCGCCAGTTGATAGTAGGTGCGCTCCAGCAGCGGATAGTCGAACAGCCATATCGTTTGCGGCACGTCGCCGATCAGGCCTTTGGTCACCGAAGCGCTGTCGAAATGGCGGAAGATACTCAGCAACGCATTGTCGTTGCCGGCCCACAGGGTCGACCAGCTCGGTGCAGGTTCGTCGGCATAGCTGTCCCGGCGCAAGGCTTCGTATTCATTACGCTTGTCGCGGTAGTCGTGCCACAAGCTGAGGACACTGCCGACGTCGTCATTTTGCCCCGGCATGGCCAGCAACGGCGTGGCCTGCCCGCGATAGTTCGGATCGGTGACATACAGGTCGTGCTCGGGCGCCTGGAACAGCGCCCAGAAATTATCGCGGATCACGTCCGTGGCGATCTGACCACGACACACTGGCCCACGGATAAAGGTGCGCACGAAGTACTCGGCGTTATCGAGCATGAACTGATAGCGCGCCTGGGCCGGAATCGCTTCGAAGGTGGCGAACGGGTTGGCCCGGCTCTGCGGTCCATAGCCCGGCAATGCGTCGACCTGCCAGTTGCCGCTGTAGAACAGGCTCTTGACCCGCGCCAGCTTCGCCGAACTCAACGGATAGGTGATGTGGGTCTTGTGCACGATCACGCCCTGCACCGGCCACAAGCGGTAATAAAACTGCGTGCCCGGATCATCGTTCGGGCGACGGGTGTTGATCAGGTCGATCGGCTGGCCGGTCGGGGTGCGCGAACGCACCCACTGGAAGAAATGCCCAGGCTCGCCATCCTTGAAGTAGAGATGGGCGAGGAACCAGTGCTCGAACAGCCAGCGCCCCACCAGACTTTCCCGGGCGCCCGGCGAATTGAGCAGGTTTTCCCATTGCACCACCTCCAAGGCTTCCCTGGCGCTGGGCGCCAGCGCCTGCTGATCGATCGGCGCGCCTGCCGCCAGCCAGCGTTGCAGCGTCTGGTACTGCTGGTCGGTCAGGCCGGTCACTGCCAGCGGCATACCCTCCTTCGGATGCTTGGCGGCGTAGCCGTCGAACCCCTCGGGCATGGCGCACATATTTTCCCGGTTCAGGCCCAGGACGATGTCCTCCGGCAGCTTCGCGTTGGGTTGCAACGGAGTTTTGTGGCCAAGCTCCAGCATCCGCGCCATCAGTGCAGCCTGGCTGCCCTGGGCATCGAGTACCGAATAAAAGCCTTTTTGCTGCCAGGCCTGTTTGCCGGAGGCGTCATAGAACAGTCGGGTCGGCGCAACGGCCTGGCGGCGGTCACCGTCGTAGACCGGGATTTTCGTCGCGCCCCGTGCCGCGC
Organism: Pseudomonas sp. GL_091; assembly: GCF_057837725.1. NCBI lineage: Bacteria > Pseudomonadati > Pseudomonadota > Gammaproteobacteria > Pseudomonadales > Pseudomonadaceae > Pseudomonas > Pseudomonas sp. GL_091. Next base: position 4,111,159 of record NZ_CM174451.1, read on the forward strand.
CCTCGCCGCTGCCCAGGTTGAGCTGACAGGCGGCGTCGTTGCAGGCGTGGCAGGCCACGCACTTTTCAGTGAAGATCGGTTGAATGTCGCGGCTGTATGAAATGGCAGAGGAAATCGCCGGACTTTGCGCCAGAGCGCCCCAGCTTAAAAACAACAACAATGTGCTGATGACGAAGCGATACGACATGTCCCTGGTCCTGAATCCTGAAAAAACGCCGCGATTCTACCGGTCTGTCATCCTTACCAACATGAACGATATTCATGCAAAATCGAGTCATGCTCTAAAAGCGCACAGGTTTGCTATCATCCCGGCCCTTCGTCATGGTCTTACCGAGTAGTCCAAATGTCCGATCGCAGCGTACGCCTTCAAGCTCTCAAGCACGCCCTCAAAGAGCGCATCCTGATTCTCGATGGCGGTATGGGCACGATGATCCAGAGCTACAAGCTCGAAGAGCAGGATTACCGTGGCAAACGCTTCGCTGACTGGCCGAGCGATGTCAAAGGCAACAACGATTTGTTGGTACTGACTCGCCCGGACGTGATTGGCGGCATTGAAAAAGCCTACCTGGACGCCGGCGCCGACATTCTGGAAACCAACACCTTCAACGCCACCCAGATATCCCTCGCCGACTACGGCATGCAGGGCCTGGCGTATGAGTTAAACGTAGAAGGCGCACGCCTGGCGCGCAAGGTCGCCGACGCCAAGACCCTGGAAACCCCGGACAAGCCGCGCTTCGTTGCCGGCGTGCTCGGTCCTACAAGTCGCACCTGCTCGTTGTCCCCGGACGTGAACAACCCCGGCTACCGCAACGTGACCTTCGATGAGCTGGTGGAGAACTACACCGAGTCCACCAAAGGCCTGATCGAAGGCGGTGCCGACCTGATCCTGATCGAAACCATCTTCGACACCCTCAACGCCAAGGCCGCGATCTTCGCCGTACAAGGCGTATTCGAAGAACTGGGCATCGAACTTCCGATCATGATTTCCGGCACCATCACCGACGCCTCGGGCCGCACGCTGTCGGGCCAGACCACCGAAGCGTTCTGGAACTCCGTGGCCCACGCCAAACCGATTTCCGTCGGCTTGAACTGCGCCCTCGGTGCCCGCGAATTGCGCCCGTACCTCGAAGAACTGTCGAACAAGGCCAACACCCACGTTTCCGCGCACCCGAACGCCGGCCTGCCGAACGAATTTGGCGAGTACGACGAGTTGCCGTCGGAAACCGCCAAGGTCATCGAAGAATTCGCCCAAAGCGGCTTCCTCAACATCGTCGGCGGCTGCTGCGGCACCACGCCGGGCCACATCGAGGCCATAGCCAAGGCCGTGGCCGGTTATGCGCCGCGGGAAATCCCGGACATCCCGAAGGCGTGCCGCCTCTCGGGCCTCGAGCCATTCACCATCGATCGCAACTCGCTGTTCGTCAACGTCGGCGAGCGCACCAACATCACCGGTTCCGCCAAATTCGCCCGCCTGATCCGCGAAGACAACTACACCGAAGCCCTGGAAGTCGCCCTGCAGCAGGTCGAAGCCGGCGCCCAGGTGATCGATATCAACATGGACGAAGGGATGCTCGATTCGAAGAAGGCCATGGTGACCTTCCTCAATCTGATTGCCGGCGAACCGGACATCTCCCGCGTACCGATCATGATCGACTCCTCCAAGTGGGAAGTGATCGAAGCCGGCCTCAAGTGCATCCAGGGCAAGGGCATCGTCAACTCGATCAGCATGAAAGAAGGCGTCGAGCAGTTCATCCATCACGCCAAGCTGTGCAAGCGCTACGGTGCCGCGGTAGTGGTGATGGCCTTCGACGAAGCCGGCCAGGCCGACACCGAAGCGCGCAAGAAGGAAATCTGCAAACGCTCCTACGACATTCTGGTCAACGAAGTGGACTTCCCGCCGGAAGACATCATCTTCGACCCGAACATCTTCGCCGTCGCCACCGGTATCGAAGAACACAACAACTACGCCGTCGATTTCATCAACGCCTGTGCCTACATCCGCGACGAGCTGCCGTATGCGCTAACCTCCGGTGGCGTGTCCAACGTGTCGTTCTCGTTCCGCGGCAACAACCCGGTGCGCGAGGCGATTCACTCGGTGTTCCTGCTGTACGCGATCCGCGCCGGTCTGACCATGGGTATCGTCAACGCCGGTCAGCTTGAGATCTACGATCAGATCCCGGTGGAACTGCGCGACGCCGTGGAAGACGTGATCCTCAACCGAACCCCGGAAGGCACCGACGCCCTCCTCGCCATCGCCGACAAGTACAAGGGCGACGGCAGCGTCAAGGAAGCCGAGACCGAAGAGTGGCGCAACTGGGACGTCAACAAGCGTCTGGAGCACGCACTGGTCAAGGGCATCACCACCCACATCGTCGAAGACACCGAAGAATCGCGCCAGTCCTTCGCTCGCCCGATCGAAGTGATCGAAGGTCCGCTGATGGCCGGCATGAACATCGTCGGCGACCTGTTCGGCGCCGGCAAAATGTTCCTGCCGCAAGTGGTGAAATCCGCCCGCGTGATGAAGCAGGCCGTGGCCCACCTGATCCCGTTCATCGAACTGGAAAAAGGCGACAAGCCGCAAGCCAAGGGCAAGATCCTGATGGCGACCGTCAAAGGCGACGTGCACGACATCGGCAAGAACATCGTTGGCGTGGTGCTGGGCTGCAACGGCTATGACATCGTCGACCTCGGCGTGATGGTCCCGGCGGAGAAAATCCTCCAGGTGGCCAAGGAACAGAAGTGCGACATCATCGGCCTGTCCGGCCTGATCACCCCGTCGCTGGATGAGATGGTCCACGTCGCCCGCGAAATGCAGCGCCAGGACTTCCACCTGCCGTTGATGATCGGTGGCGCCACCACCTCCAAGGCGCACACGGCGGTGAAGATCGAGCCCAAGTACAGCAACGATGCGGTGATCTACGTCACCGACGCCTCCCGCGCCGTGGGCGTAGCGACGCAGTTGCTGTCCAAGGAGCTCAAGGCCGGTTTCGTCGAAAAAACCCGCCAGGACTACATCGAGGTTCGCGAGCGCACCGCCAACCGCAGCGCCCGCACCGAGCGCCTGAGCTATGGCGCGGCCATCGCCAAGAAGCCGCAATTCGACTGGGCGAGCTACACGCCGGTCAAACCGACTTTCACCGGCACCCGGGTGCTGGACAACATCGACCTCAACGTTCTGGCCGAGTACATCGACTGGACGCCGTTCTTCATCTCCTGGGACCTGGCCGGCAAGTTCCCGCGCATCCTCCAGGACGAAGTGGTCGGCGAAGCTGCCACCTCGCTGTACAACGATGCCCGGGAAATGCTCAGCAAACTGATCGACGAGAAGCTGATCAGCGCCCGCGCGGTGTTCGGTTTCTGGCCGGCCAACCAGGTGCATGACGACGACATCGAGCTCTATGGCGATGACGGCAAGCCAATGGCCAAGCTGCATCACTTGCGCCAGCAGATCATCAAGACCGACGGCAAGCCGAACTTCTCCCTGGCCGACTTCGTCGCGCCCAAGGGCAGTGAAGTGACTGACTACGTGGGTGGATTCATCACCACCGCAGGGATCGGCGCCGAAGAAGTGGCCAGGGCTTACCAGGACGCCGGCGACGATTACAACTCGATCATGGTCAAGGCCCTGGCCGACCGCCTGGCCGAGGCCTGCGCCGAGTGGCTGCACCAGCAGGTGCGTAAAGACTACTGGGGTTATGCCAAGGATGAAGCGCTGGATAACGCGGCACTGATCAAGGAACAGTACAGCGGCATCCGTCCGGCACCGGGCTACCCGGCCTGCCCGGACCACACCGAGAAAGCCCAGCTGTTCGCCCTGCTCGATCCAGAGGCCCAGGAAATGCGCGCAGGCCGCAGCGGCGTGTTCCTCACCGAGCACTACGCGATGTTCCCGGCGGCAGCGGTCAGCGGCTGGTACTTCGCTCACCCGCAGGCGCAATACTTTGCCGTGGGCAAGGTCGACAAGGACCAGGTGCAGAGCTACACCTCGCGTAAAGGCCAGGAGTTGAGCGTGACCGAACGCTGGCTGGCGCCGAACCTGGGTTACGACAACTGAGTGACCCACTGTGGGAGCGAGCTTGCTCGCGATGGTCGTTAACGATAACGCGTGTTTACTGATTAAACACAGCGCTCTTGAGTCCATCGCGAGCAAGCTCGCTCCTACAGTAGTAATCCGGCGGCCGAGCCGGTCAAGGCAGCCGTCAGACTGTCGATGTCCAGAGCTGCGGTTCTTCACCTGCCAGCTCCGAGACCTCCTTGCGGGACAACTCGATCATCTTCGCGTTGCGCGCCGCCGCCAGTTCGAAAAGCTGACTCATGAATGCGGCATCATCGGCGCTCTCAACCCCATCATCCTCCCCTCCCTGACTCTCCACTTCATCGAGTGCCCGAAAGACTTCAGGGTATTTCTCCTTGAGATAACTCACCCAATAGTCGCGCTGGATCAAGTCTTCGAAAAACCCGTCGGACCGCTCCGCATTGACGACTTCCACGCGGGCGTCAGCCAGTTGTTGCCGCGTGACGCCCGAGGCATACGTCATGTGTTTCGGCTGACCCGGCAGGATCAGGCCGTCATCCCAGCCCTCCGTCAGGCCGATTCGATAGCCCAGGCGCACCTCGGCCTCATCCTCGCCGGTATGAGCCGCGGCTTTGGTCGCCAGATCATCGATCTTGTCCAGTCGAAACAGCTGCCTGGACAGTTTCAGCAGTGCTTCGCCCTTCACACTCAGGCCTCCAGGCGGAATGTCGAGCAAGGCATTGTGGGTGAACACTTTGCTTTCCAGCCCGCTGAACGTGAGGATTCGCCCGTCGACGCAGGTGCCATGGGTACTCGAACTGGCGAACAGGACTTCCCGAAGTTCGCTGTTGCTGGCCGCGGCTTCCATCACTGTCCAGACCCGTCGCGTCAAGTCGGCATTGGCCACCCGAAACTCCCGGGTGTCCTGCAATCGCGAGAGTAAATGAAAGAACGCAGCATTGTCCGGCTCAGCCGCCAGCCGATTCCAGATTTCGCTTTTACCGGCCACTTCCTCCGGGGGCGCATTGGCCAGCCAAGGGGCCTTTTGCTCGGAATCAGGCTCAACGTCAGGCAGTTCTTCATCCGACTCGACGCTGTCACTGTCGCCTTCGTCGTGAGCATCATCAAGCAGCTCGTCGAGTTCAGCGCGCGAGAGCCCCAGCACGGTGTCGCGTGCTCCCGAGTCACGGTAAGCCCTCAAGCGTTCGAGGCTCTCAAGCGCCAGGTTGTTGTCGCTCAGATCGATGCCGATCATCAGGACGTTGTGATTGCCATCCAGAGCCTGCGCTGGAACCGATGTGATGTCGTTACCACTTAGATTCAGGACTCTGAGATGGGCGGCATCCAGCACGCCGCCCGGCCATTGCGTCAGATTGTTATTGCGCAGATCGAGTGTCACCAGCGCGTCGAAAACGTCGAGATCGAAGGAGTCCAGTTCGTTGTAGCCCAGGTCAAGCCGCTTCAGACGTTCCAGATTGCTCAACGAGGCGTAGAGGTGCCCGGCATCGTCCAGCCGGTTCGAAGACAGTTCCAGTCGCTCGAGCGTCCCCATGTGCTGGACCGGCTCGGGTATTGCCTCCAGCCCATTGCCATTGAGTTCCAGGGTTTTGAGCCGGGTAAAGGCGTCGAGGAACCCGTCGGAGCCTGTCCGGGTCAGTTTTACACCGGTCAGTTTCAACGTACCGACGTGCTCGAACGTTGCCGGCAACGTGGGGAGATCGCCCAGTTGCAGGCCGCTCAGATCCAATGCGGCATTGGCAACCCCCTCCACGCCGGTCAGGCCTTCGCGCCAGCATTCGAGGATGCGCAAGGCGCCCACCCTGCGAATGCTTGAGGACGTCATCCAGCCTGTGCCGCGCACTCCCCGGGTAAAGATCCAGCCATTCAACTGATGCGTAAGCGCATCAAAGGTCTGTTCCCAACCGGCAAGGCGCTCGCTGATTTGCACCTCGGTCGCCCCGCGCTCGCGCATCTGTTCCAGCGCTTGCAAGGCTTCATCATCCGCCAGTGTCGGCTTCAAACGTTGCAGGCGCTTTGTGAGAACCTCGGCGCCGTCTCCCGCCGCAACCTCAGGCAGCGCCAGCAAATGCTGCGCAATGGAAAACCCACTCTCGGACGGCGGGAAACCAAGCGGTATCGGCTCCATGGCGAACCGCTGCAGGGCACCCTCTGGCAGCACCCTGGCAACTTCTATTCGCTGCCAGGCGGTCTTGAGCATCGCACCAGCCTGAGGGGTCAAGGGCGAACCGCCGAGATTGGTTTTGAGCAATATCTCATTTTCCAGCACCGCCACCGGCAGCTCGGAAATCTTGCTGTCGCGCAAATCCAGCCAGGTCAACTCCGGCAGATCCTGAGCACCTGCCGGCCACTCCCGCAGCTCTGTCGCGCGCAGGTTCAAGGCCTTGAGGCGAGTCATTGCGCTGACGTCCAGGGTGTTCAGGGGGTTGCTGCAAAGGTCCAGATATTCGAGCGTCTGCAACCCATCGAGACCTTGTTGAATCCCTGAATCGACAACAATCCCGTTACTGGAGAGATCCAACTGAGTCAGTTTTCCGAGATCGTTGGGACCGATGGGGATTTCGGTCAGGCCGCAACTACGCAAGTCGAGTGTTTGAAGGTCGGAAAACCCGTTGATGAAATCGCGAATCTGCTCTGCAGGCGCTTTACTCCCCCTCAAATACAGCGTTTTCACCTCTGGGAAAGCGCCGGCCGGCAGCTCGGGAAAACTACTCAGTCCCAGATTAGGCAAGTCGAGCACCGAGGCATTGGCTGTAGCGCCGTAACGCTTGAATACGCCGTTGCGCCAGCACGCTCTCAGGGAATTGGCCGCTAATGTCCGACCTGTCACTTCATTGATCGCGGTTGGCAGTTTAAGGGCACGATAGGACCAGTCATTGAGGTTGCGATTGAGTACATGGTGTTGCTCACTCAAGGCTTCGATCGCCCCGTACCTCGCCTCGGCGTCCTGCCACTGCTCGACAAACCGACTGAACAAGGCATCGTGATTCTCGTTGATGCCCTCGCCAAGGCGTCTCAACTCACCCTTGCTGTAATCCCTGACCATTTCCTCGAGATCAACAAGGTGTGGGGATTGCCTTTTGGCGTACTCATACGCTGGCCGGAAATTTTCACGAAGGACATTCGACCAATCCAGCGACAGTCCGGACCAGAGCTTTTCATGCCCGTTGAAAATGCCGTCAGGCAAGGTTCGGATTCCGGTGCCCTTGAGATTCAATCGCTCAAGGTGCGGCAGTTCAAGAATCCCGGCGGGCCATTCAAACATCGGAAGTGCCAGCACATCCAGCCGGCGCAGATTGCGCAACTGGCTGACATCCAGCGCAATCGGCGTGAACCCCGAACAATAGACAGTAAGGTCCTCAAGCCTGGTCAGCGCGCTCAGCCTCGACGGCATGTCGACGGCGTAGGGCGCGGCTGAATACAGGCTCAGATCCCTAAGTTCCGGCATCGTGCCGATGACCTCGGGCACATTGCTGAACTGGTTGCCCGTGGCGTTGATCCGTAGTTTTCTCAACCCGGGGAAATTGGCCAACAGCGCATCGGCATTGGCGTCCGTGATACACCGGCCCCGGACGTACAGATCACGCACATGGGAGAAATCCGCCGACAACGAAGGAAGTGCTTCATCACAGGTCAGGTCAAGCAACGTGAAGCGCGCCTGCTCTGCGGCCAACGGCGAGTTGCGCCAGCTATCCTTGAGACTCTGCGCGACCGAGGCCTTGCCGCCCAGCATGCGCTCCAAGGCAGAGCTCGACGATGGCTCGCCTACCCATTGATCGAGCGTCGCCTCAAGCGTCTCCCACTCTCGCAGGCGGGCCTGCAACAAACCGTAAATCTGCGCATCGGTTTTTCCCGCACGCAACTGCGCCAGGACAAATCCGTTGGCCTGCTGTTCGGTCAGCGCCGGATAGACATCCCGAACCCGCGTCGCCAGCGAAGGATTGATCCCTTGCCCACGCCCGCTGGCGTAGTACCCCACCAACCGTTCGTTGACCCGAACCGGAGGCTTGAACGTCGCACGCTTGCCAGTGCGTGTATCCAAACGTTGCGCCAGCTCGCCGCGATGGGCGACGGCATAGTCGATGATTGCCGTGCGCAGATGACTACCCTGAGCCACATGGGGAACACCCAGCGCCTGGCGCGCCGAATCGGGCAAGGCGTGCATGATCGACGGGTAAAAGTTGTCACCATTTCGAGGAATGCCGTTGAGCTCCTCGCCGCGCTCATCAAACGCCTGGTAAGCCGGTCCTTTCTTGACCACATATTTGCGCGTGTCGGCTGTCTGACTGCCAATGCCATCGATCAGCGGCCCCTCGACGTAACCGTCGCGGACTTCCAGGCGCACGCTGTCGGACCAGCCCGGCAGCTTTTCCAGGGAATGCAGTGCGAGCCATCGGCTGCCCGCCGACGCCATACGCTCCAGAAGCAACCCGGCAAAGGCGCGGTTGACGCGCCCTTGCCGTGCATACCAGCGGCCCTCTTCAAGCATGTTCAAGGGAATCCGCCGCGTCGTTTGCCATCGCGCCAGTTCCTCGGCATTGGCATCGAGCAACACCCTGTTGGCAGCGGATTCACTCAGCCCCGGGCAAGCACGCCGCAGCATCGCCACCGGCCCCTTGACCGCCTCGGTGTTCCCCGGGCCAACCTCGAACGCCGCCAACAACTCAGCCAGCCCAGGAGGTGGAGGCAGATGATCGAGGTGCATCTTGCGCAGGGCATTGTCACTGGTACCGCTGGCATCGGCGATGGTGAGCAGTTGCTCGTCAGTCAGGGCCTCGGTCGCATGCCCCATGCGCCGCAACAGGGTCAGGCGCTCCCACTCAAGAGGACGCTCCAGCGTATGGCGCCAGGCACCGTGGCCGTTGTGTTCGAGAATCGGCCGCCAGGCCCCGACATCGGACGGATGCTTGATGCGCCATTTTTTCAGCGTTGAATCAAAGGTGATCTCATACACCTTGCCGGCCTGGCGGATGTAAGTCTTGCGGTTCGCACGAAACTGTCCCAGGGCATTGGGGGCGATGTCATCGCCCAGCTCAACGTTGCACTCATAGGCCTTCAGGTCGGGTTTCCACAGCCGTGTCGCGCCATCGGGGCGCTTGATGGCGTCCAGCCCTTCGATCACGGGCTCCGGTGCAACCGGCGCGATCTTGCCGAGCACTTTGCCGGCCCCCGCCATCACCGCGATCAACGCCAGGTTTTCCGCCACATCGATCAGGTGTGCCTTGGCAGCAACGCGATCACCCTCACTCCATTCGATAACCCCTTCGAACGATTCGTACAGCAATTGCCCGGCCATTACCGTCAGCATGATCTCGCCCAGCACCGGAACGAACATCGACACCATGTTCAAGCCCAGCATGCCGATTTCCAGCAGGTGATTGAGCTTTGCCGCCCGAACCTTCGCATCGACCTCAGCGGTCGGGACGGCATGACTAAGCGCATCGGCGATGACCTTGGCGCGGTTTTGCTCGTAGAGATAAGTCCACAGATCGGTGTTGGCGGACCAGATTCCGGCTACGCCTTTACGCGTCGTGCCCAATGGATCGAGGTAAGGATCTTCCACCGGTTCGCGCTTGCCCTGGGTTTCAGGGGGCAGCTCTTTGATACCAACGAACGTGGAGACCGGCGGAATGTACCGGGCGACCTTGACCCAGATGGAGTGCAACGGATCGCTTGGAGCGTCCGCCTTGCGGGTGAACTGGCTGAAGTAGTAAGGGCGGTCGGCGTAAGCCACGAACTGACTGAAAAAACGCTGGTGTGCGGTCGGCCTGCCATCGCTAGCAGACTGTGAATTGCCGGCCGTGAACTGGCGCTTGAATTCGTCCCGCAACTGCGCCGAGGTGTAGCGCTTGAGCGGATGTTCGGGATCATGGGGAATGTAGACGATGAAATCGCTGGTGTAGCGATACTGCTCGCTGATGCTGAACACCACACAGCCGGTTATCCGGCGCTTCATCAAGGTGAGGTCGCGGAACCAGACCTGTCTGTCGCCCAGCCGGGGATGGACTTCCCCGCCAATGACCGAAAGAATCATCACGTAGTCTTGCGCTTCGATGTCCTTTTTCAACAACGCCAGGTCGGCTGCCGCCCTCATTGCGGTTTTCTGGCTGTCGATGAATTGCTCGCGCAGGCTGGCTTCCGCCCGCGTATCGGTTGGCTGGAAGAACCCGTTCACGCAGGTTTGATACTGCGCGCCGATGTCCAGCGTTCGGCACAGCGACAAGAACTGCCTGACTGTCATGCCCAGCGCAACATCCTGGAATGTACCGGGGGTCGGCGTTTCGACGACGAACCCGGAACCACGGTGGAAGGCCCCTTCTTCACACTCCGATGCCTCGAAGTTGTGCAATGCCGCCTGGAGCAAGGAAAGCTTCAACACCTCGAAAGACGAGACTTCGATATCGAGTACGCCAACCTCCAGGGGGCGCCGCAGGCACACCCAGGTCTTGTTCACGTCGACGTCGATCGAGAACCTGTCCTTGAGAGCCTTGGCCAATATCGGCCCGGCGAATGTTTCGGCGTCGTGCAGCGCGGACATTGTCTGGTCCAGCCGGGTATGCGAGATAAAACTGGCGTTGAAACTTGCCCTCAGTGCCTGCTGTTGCGCACCGGATGCGTGCACGTACCAGTCAGGCAGACGTGTTGCGGTATCTTTGATCGCGGCGCGCCTTGCGGATGTGGCGCTGACCAACCAATCGGGAGTCATTTGTTCAAGCGATTCACTGTGCATGCTGCTTTTCCCTGGCAGCAACGGCTTCAACACTGAACCTTCAATAGGCGACTGCACCTTCGACGTCGGGGGCGAAGTGCGGGATGAAAGGGTCATACTGTCTCTCCTGGTAAATGGAGCGACAGGACACCACCTCAGGCCTGAACACCTGCGGTACATAGTTACCGCAAGTTCGAAAAGGCAAGACAAACTGTTTCAGGCAGCTACGGCACGAATCGGCAGATTGGCTATGCTGTGGGGACCCACTTTCAGGCGAGAGATTTATGAACGATCCGGCCGACAACAAGCCGCCGACCTTCTGGCAAATGCTGCACAGCGTCATGGCGGCAGCGTTCGGGGTGCAGAGCGGGAAGAACCGGGCCCGTGATTTCACTCACGGCAAGCCGAGTCATTTCGTGATTCTCGGGATTGTGTTCACGGCGGTGTTTGCATTGATGCTGTTCGGCATCGTCAAGCTGGTGCTGCTTCTGGCCGGGGTTTGATGCGACTCAGTGCATCAGGGTTTGCAGGGTGAACGGGTAGCGCCAGGACGTGGGACGTCCCTTGGCCGAGAGTTTGCGAAAGTCCACGCCGAAGTCCTGCGCTGCGCCCATCGCCAGCAGCCGTTTGGCCTGCGTCCGATCGATCAGTTGCAACGACCGAATCTGTTGGTCACGGCCGCCGTACTGGCTGAAGTCCACGCCTTCATCGTAATCATGCAATTGCACCAGCGCCCAACCACCCAGACTGAAGTGCCCGCCCAGCAACACACTCAGGCGATGGTCCAGCAGTGCCTGCAACGCCGCGGGTGAAGTGTTGATCGCGCCGAACAACGCGCCTTTGCCTGGCACACCTCCCGCTTCGACATACGCCTGCATCACACCGAACGCCATTTCGTCATTCGCGGCCCAGACCAGCGACGTCTGCGGGTAGCGTTTGAACAACAACCTGGCCTGCTCGTAGGCGCGTTGCCGGGTCCAACCGCCGTACACCAACTGCCGCAAACGCACTTCCGGATGCTCGGCCAAGGCACGCCGCAAGCCCTTCTCGCGAAACTGCGCGGACGGGGTGATCTTCAATCCGGAAAAAGCCAGCAAATCGATGCTCTGGCCGGGGGCCACCGGGCCGTGCTGTCGGATCAACTCCTTGAGCATCAGGTAGCCGCCCTCCTCGTCATTGGGCACCAGGCTGCCGAGCAAATCGGGGTACTTGTCAGGTTGGGCACCGATCAGTTTCGTCTGATCCGGGGTCAGGGCATTGTTGACCATGAACAGCTTCACACCGCTGTCTTTGGCCAGCCGCAGGATTTCGGGGGCGATGTATTGCTCGTTGACGAAGACCAGGTAGTCGGGACGATGGTAGCCCTGAAGGGCTTCGCGAGCCTGGCGGAGGGTGTTTTCGGAGACTCGGTCGGAATACTGAATGCGCAAGTCCATCCCCAGGTCGGTCGCCGCGGCCTGCATGAACTGCGAGTAACTCACCCAAAAAGCTTCCGTGGGGGTTCCCGGGTTCAGGAACAGCACTGACGCCGCCTGGGCACAGGGTCCCACGACCATGCCCAGCGCCAGTAATACGCTACACAGAAACTTCAACATTGGTCGTCCGAGCCCCCGGAAATTCGCCGTGCATTATAGCCAGCGAACGTCCGTAAAACGGCGACTTTTCCGGTTTTTGTCAGACAATCGTCGGAACCGGGCCCGGACGGGGTCGCTTATTGATGACTGACCCAGAAAACCGCCGTCCCCACGACCAGAATGATCAGGAACAAAATTGCCCATGCATCAACGGTGCTATCGCTTTTCCGTGCTTTGGTTGGGTTGCTCATTGCATCGCCTCTTGTCGGTTTTATCGGTGATTGCATAAAGACTCGAGCAGAGTAAAGACGACGATTGCCCGCATCACAAACAGGGTCTTTGCAACAACGATTCTCATTAGGCGATTTGGTTCTTTACATATGCTCAAACATCACTTTTACGCATAACTGCAAACTGGTATCTTGCCCCGGCTCCGTTGGGAGTGCGCGGCCGTGCGCGCAGAATTGCCGAGGTTTTATCGGACGCCAGCAAGCCAAAAAACGCCGCTGTTTCCGACCGGCCCAAGCCTGAGAACAGGACTTATATGTACGTATACGACGAATACGATCAGCGGATCATCGAGGACCGCGTCAAGCAGTTCCGTGATCAGACCCGACGCTATCTGGCAGGCGAGCTGAGCGAAGAAGAATTCCGCCCCCTGCGCCTGCAAAATGGCCTTTATATCCAGCGTTTCGCGCCGATGTTGCGAGTCGCCGTGCCTTACGGCCAACTGACTTCGCGCCAGACGCGAATGATGGCCAAAATTGCCCGCGACTACGACAAGGGCTACGCCCACATCAGTACCCGGCAGAACGTGCAGTTCAACTGGCCGGCCGTGGAAGACATTCCGGACATTCTCGCTGAGCTGGCCACCGTGCAGATGCACGCGATCCAGACCAGCGGCAACTGCCTGCGCAACGTCACCACCGACCAGTTTGCCGGTGTCGCCGCCGACGAGCTGATCGACCCGCGCCCATGGTGCGAGATTGTCCGCCAGTGGACCACGTTCCACCCGGAATTCGCCTACCTGCCGCGCAAATTCAAGATCGCCGTCAACGGTTCGACTTCCGACCGTGCCGCCATCGAAGTCCACGACATTGGCCTTGAGCCGGTGCACAACGCCGCTGGCGAACTGGGCTTCCGTGTGTTGGTCGGCGGTGGCCTGGGCCGTACGCCGGTGGTCGGTGCATTCATCAATGAATTCCTGCCGTGGCAAGACCTGTTGAGCTACCTCGACGCCATCCTGCGGGTCTACAACCGCTATGGCCGTCGCGACAACAAGTACAAGGCGCGGATCAAGATCCTGGTCAAAGCGCTGACGCCTGAAGTCTTCGCGCAAAAAGTCGATGCGGAAATGGAGCACCTTCGCGGTGGCCAGACCACATTGACCGAAGCCGAAGTGCAGCGCGTCGCCAAGCATTTCGTCGACCCGGACTACAAGGCACTGGACAACCAGGCAGCCGCACTGGCCGAGCTCGACCAGCAGCACCCGGGCTTTGCCCGCTGGCGCGTGCGCAACACCCTGGCCCACAAAAAGCCGGGCTATGTGGCCGTGACCTTGTCCCTGAAGCCTACTGGCGTTGCACCGGGCGACATCACTGACAAACAGCTCGACGCCGTGGCCGATCTGGCCGACCGTTACAGCTTCGGTCAACTGCGCACCTCCCACGAGCAGAACATCATCCTGGCCGACGTCGAGCAGGACAAACTGTTCGCCATGTGGGGCGAGCTGCGCGAGCAAGGCTTCGCCACGCCGAACATCGGCCTGCTGACCGACATCATCTGCTGCCCGGGCGGCGACTTCTGCTCCCTGGCCAACGCCAAGTCGATCCCGATCGCCGAATCGATCCAGCGCCGTTTCGACGACCTGGACTACCTGTTCGACATCGGCGAACTGGACCTGAACATCTCCGGCTGCATGAACGCCTGTGGTCACCACCACGTCGGCCACATCGGCATCCTGGGGGTGGACAAGAAAGGCGAAGAGTTCTATCAGGTTTCCCTCGGCGGCAGCGCCAGCCGTGACGCCAGCCTGGGCAAGATCCTCGGCCCGTCCTTTGCCCAGGAAGCCATGCCTGACGTGATCGAAAAGCTGATCGACGTGTACATCGAACAACGTACCGAAGACGAGCGCTTCATCGACACCTATCAGCGTATTGGCATCGACCTCTTCAAGGAGCGTGTCTATGCAGCGAATCATTAAGAACAACGAGGTCGTCGACGAGACCTGGCACCTGCTGCCCAAGGATTTCAACATCGACGAGATCAGCAACTGCGACGACCTCATCGTGCCGTTGCAGCTGTGGCGCGAACACAGCCGTATGCTCCTGGCCCGCGATGGCGGCCTGGGCATCTGGCTGGACGCCGATGAAGAAGCCGAGGAAATCGGCGAAGACGTGGCGCAGTTCCAGGTCATTGCCCTGAACTTCCCGGCATTCACCGACGGCCGCAACTACTCCAACGCCCGCCTGCTGCGTGACCGTTACGGTTTCAAGGGCGAATTGCGGGCCATTGGCGACGTGCTGCGTGACCAGTTGTTCTACATGCATCGCTGTGGTTTCGACGCGTTCGCCATTCGCGCCGACAAAGACCCGCACGAAGCCCTTGAAGGCCTCAAGGACTTCTCGGTGTCCTATCAGGCAGCTACCGACGAACCGCTACCGCTGTTCCGTCGCCGCTGACCGTCACGCCTTGAACCCCGGCCCGGGGTTCAAGGCGTTTTACCCTGCCCGCTAAAATACCGGATAATCGGCCAGCGGCATCGGCCGCCCCATGGCGACCCAATCGCGGTACAGCCGGACTCGATCCTCCAGCACCACGAACAACCGGAACGGATTCTGCGCATCGGCCATCCGCGTTTCGACGCACTGCCGCAACCAACCCCACAACTCTTCTGACGTATCCGCCTCGTGGAGCAAGCGCCAAACGCGTGCCTGTAGCGACCGATAGCCAACCTTAAAATCCGCCGTCAGGCGCAATCCGTCCATGACCCGGAGCAACGTACTGCCCGATGGCTTGACGGCCAATCGTTGCCAGATCTGTTGCCGCGCCTCGCGCACGCTTTCTTCGCCCTCCTCCAGCCAGGGCGTCGCACTGCCGTAATCGGCACCCGGCTCACTCAGCCACAGATTGATACCGGTGCGCTCTCGATGATCGACCAGGCGCAATAACGTCTCTTCATCCGTCAGCGGATTACCCCACAGTTTCACCCGGTCCCGGGAGACCGCCTGACTCAGTATCGCGTAGGGAACCCGGCTGATCCGGTTGCCACGTAAATCGAGCGAGGTGAGGTACGGCTGATCGGCTATGCCAATCGGGCAATGGCTGATCTCGGTGTTTCTCAGGTTCAATACACGCAACTCATCCAACCCCAATACCACGGGCGGGACAGTCAAAGGGTTGTCACTCAGATCCAGCGCTTGCAAGCTCACCAGATCACGAAATTGCGAAGCCGTGTTCTCCTGAAGCTGAAGAAAGGTTGAACTCAGGTTGAGCGTTGTGAGTCGAGTCATTTGCCGAACCGGTGCAGGCAATACCCCCTCCAGCAGATCGTCTGCATTGAGCCGACGCAGGTCGACACGCTCCAGGTTCAGGGAGTGCAGATTGGGAAAACTTTCGAGAAAATCGTTAAGGCTCTCGCGCTCGATAAGGTGCAGCCCCTGCATCGATAGCTCGACGACTTCATTGAAGCGAACGCTCATTGTCGGCAAGCGATGGAAGTCCTCGTACCCCAGATCCAGCCTGTAACCGCAGAACACCTCGCCAGACATGACTCTATTGCTCTGGGGCGGGCATTTTTGCCAGATGCTCATCAGCTCGTCGCCCAGTTCAATTCGCGTTTCACGCTCGTAATCGATCACGGTTTGCATCAGTTCGACATTGTACGCCGCCACCTGCTGAGGACTCATGCCCGCGGCATCATCATCGCCCACAGCGAGAAAATCCACGTCCATGTCATCGACATCCAGCACGGCCTGGTCGACCCAGTGGCGCAGATCGGCATGCAATTGCTGCATCTCGAGAATCAGGCGATCCACCAGCGCTTGCGCCCGCTCACCTGCCGTCAGGAGCAACTCGTCCACCTGGGCTTCGGTGAAATCCGGATACAGATCCTTGACCTGCAAGCGCATGATTTCGTGAGCCAGCACAGCGCCCTGTGGCGTGTTCGGAAAACCGCCGCCGCGCAACCCCCTGGCTTCGAAGGACAACCGCGAATCCATTCGATTCAAGCCATGTATCAGCTCGGAGCGAGACAAGGCATGCCCGCCAATGCGCAGGCGCAACTGGCTGGCCGCGTCGGGCGAGCTTAGCGACATCGCCGCGCGCTCCTCCCTTGACAATAGATCGACCAGCGCGGCAAACAGATCCGAACCTTTACTGTCGGTAGCCGCCACCGTCGTATACCGATAGAGATCACCGACCTTGATCAAGCGCCGGCAATCCGCGGAATCGAACGGGCCGCAACGGTCCAGGACCCGGCCACTGATTGACCCGTCGAGCACTTCGATGCGCAAGCCTTTCGGCCAACCGGGCAGGCGCTCCAGGGAGTGCAACGCCAGGATATCGGAATCGGGATGGCTGACCGAGCGCAAGTACAGGCCCTCATAGGCCCGATTGAGTCGTACATGCTGCTGATATTCGCGTGCCTTGTTGTCCAGGCGCTTGAACAGTTGCAGCGTCTCGTCAGCATCGACGGGCCGATCGATGTCGACCCCCGAACGGTCGAGGATCTGCTCTATGGCACTTTTCGGCAAACCTTGGTATTCGCGCTGAAACAGGCGTATCCAATCCTGGTCCGAGTGTTGGAGCGCCTGATAGCGGGCGTTGAACAATCCGGCCCGTGCTTGCGGATCGGCGACGGCCTCGAGTTCCTGATCGAGCTTGAAGCGAGTGATGGTGTCGGCAAGCGACGGTGTCGGCGCGCGGCCAGTCTGCATCAGGCGCAACATATCGTCATCGACCGTGCTGATCCGGGCGATCTGCGCCAATACCTCATCACTGAAGGCAGCAAGCGGTGCGCAAACGCCACGCATCAACTCCACTCGTGTCGATACCGGTGCCGAAACCGATCCGGGTGTGGGCTCGGCCGGCATTTCGGGATGCGGCTCGTTCCAGGGCTCCCCCGGCTCGTGCTGCGTTCCGGCGATTTTCTCTTCGCCCTTGAGTGCCGCCACCGCCCCGGCCAGCGGGAGCGCATTGAGCAAGCCGAACACCGTGCGCGTCACGCCCTCGGAGCGCTGCTCCGGTGTTTTACCGTTGATGGCCTGATCGAGGCCATAACCGGCGTCGATCAGCCCGGCCAGCACCAGGACGCCCTCACCTCCCGGGATGAACAATGCCAAAGGCCCCAGCCGGTTGATCCACTGCACAAGCGGTTCCACCACCGCGCTCAGGTTGTCACGATTGACCTGGGCATCGTTGTGGATGGTTTTGACGCTGGCCATGGAGGCCTGCTTCATGGTCAGCACCAGTTGCGCGAACGGATCGGTGTCGGTCGGCGCACGCTCAAGGTCGATGTAGTCCTGCGGGTCCCAGAAACCGTCGTTGTTGAAGAACCCCGCGTTCTTTTTCAGCCAGTGCTCCTTCGGGTAAACCACCATGCCCTCCAACGCCGTCAACACGCCCGCATGGAAGGTGCCGTCCTCACGATCGTCCTCGGCAAAATGCGCGACCAGCGCTTGCCGTGTGGCGGCAACCCTGCCTTGGGCCACGATCCATCGGCGCAGGTGCTGCAAGTCGGCGAATTCATGCAAGGGTGAGGAGTTGCCGGGAATATTCAACAAGACCCGGCCGCTGTGACGGTGGTGGTAACACCAGATATCGTCCGAGGTGTAGCGATAGATCGTCAGCCGACCGACCTCGATCGGCGCGCTGACGCGAGTGGGCGCCTGTACCTGATCGATGGTCAACGCACTCCAGGCCTGCTCCGCTGGCAAGCCGGCGGCCTGCATGGCCAGGGCCAGGCCTTCCCGACTCAAACTGCCCTCCTGATGTTGCAGGCAGGCGCTCATGATAAAGGCGGCCTTGGCCGAGGTTCTCAGGTCGTAAGGCTGCGCCAGGGCGATTCGCTTATCGGAGGGCCAGGCGCGATCCAGGTAAGCCTGATAGCGGGATTGCAGATCCAGTTCCCACACCCACTGTTTGAACGCCGCTGGCCTGAGGTCAATTTGCGTTGCCGGCCCATACACCTGGGGCGTGGTCTGGCGATAGATACCTTCATAGGTATGGTGATTGCCATTGCCGTGGTCGGCGAATTCATCGACATGCTCCACGATGCGAATGGACGGGCCGACATCAGGCGGTGTGAACAAGCCCAATAGGCTTTCGGCAAAACGCCCGTCACCGACGGTCTGGTAGTTCGCCAGCAACGCCTGCACCAGGGTTTGTGTGCTTGCCACCAGGCCTTGCTCGATGCCGTCCTGCGGCGGGTGCCCGCGGTAGCGGTAATCCAGGGTGACCAACAGGGCGTTTTGCGGGTCGATGTCTTGCCCCCATTTTTCCTTGATCAACTGCGCACCGAACTGCTCGGGAGACTGCGGTAAAGCCGTGCTCACCACAGATTTCAATGTTTCGCGCAGCGGCGCAGGTTCGGAATGAAGCGGTGTCTGATGGTCAATCATGTGCATTCCATGGCAACTGTTTTTGGAACACCAACATAACCAGCCACCGCGTTGCCGAAAGCAGGAACGGTCGCCTGCTGCCGACAGAGATTTCGCCGGGCCGTGGAGGACATCGGGCAAGCATTCGCAGGCAAAAAAATGCCGGGGCAAATGCCCCGGCTGGATGTTTTGCAATATCTCCTGGCGCGTTACCAGAAGCGCTGCTGGGTCAAGCGGCTCCACCAGCTCAGCAGCACGCGATCGACTGAACCGCTGGCGGCCATGCCAATGCGCTCCGGCAGGCTTTTGCGTTCGGTGTAATGCAAGTGATAGAGCTCGGACTTGCTGGCGCGCTCGGCGAGGTATTCATCGCTGGTCTTGAGTTCGTCGACCAGTTGTTTGTCCAGCGCCGCGACACCAAGCCAGATTTCGCCGGTGGCCACTTCATCGATCGCCAGTTGTGGGCGATAGCGCGACACGAAGTTCTTGAACAGTTGATGGGTGATGTCCAGGTCTTGCTGGAACTTCTCCCGGCCCTTCTCGGTGTTTTCGCCAAACACGGTCAGGGTGCGTTTGTATTCACCGGCGGTCAGCACTTCGAAGTCGATGTCGTGCTTTTTCAGCAAGCGATTGACGTTGGGCAACTGCGCCACCACACCAATCGAGCCGAGAATCGCGAACGGAGCGCTGATGATTTTCTGGCCGATGCACGCCATCATGTAGCCACCGCTGGCCGCGACCTTGTCGATGCACACGGTCAAGGGCACGCCGGCCTCACGGATACGCGCCAGTTGCGAGGAGGCCAGGCCATAGCTGTGAACCATGCCGCCGCCGCTTTCCAGGCGTAGCACCACTTCGTCCTTCGGTGTGGCCAGGGTCAGCAAGGCAGTGATTTCGTGGCGCAGGCTTTCGGTGGCCGAAGCCTTGATATCGCCGTTGAAATCCAGCACGAACACCCGGGACTTGGCCTCGGGGTTTTTCTTCTGTTTCTTGTCGGTTTTAGCCTGGGTCTTGCGCAGCGCCTTGAGCTGGTCCTTGTCGAGCAAGGTCTGCTCCAGGCGCTCGCGTAGCCCTTTGTAGAAATCATTGAGCTTACTGACCTGCAACTGGCCGGACGACTTGCGCCGCCCCTTGCTGCGCAAGGCCGCAAAACTGGCCAGGACCACCAGAATGGCGATCACCAGGGTCACGGTCTTGGCCAGAAATATGGCGTACTCGGAAAAAAACTCCACAGGGACTCCTCAAACGATACGCGGCTTGAACGCGCGCGGGATACCTCCAGCATACCCATGCGCCGACCTTGCGACCAGCCATGAAACCTCTGGCACCCGGCCTGTAACGGGCATTTCAAACAAGCGTATGTTTTTTCATTGACAGCACACCGCCATCCTCATAACCTCGCCAAACCTTCAACGTACCGGGAAGACGCGGACGTGGGCAGCATCTATTTGATTCGACATGGCCAGGCCTCCTTTGGTGCAGATGACTACGACGTCCTGTCGCCGACCGGCATTCGTCAGGCTGAAATCCTTGGCCGCCACCTGGCCGAACTCGGGATCAGCTTCGACCGCTGCCTGGCGGGAGACCTGCGCCGCCAGCAGCACACGGCCAACAGCGCGCTGGAGCAATTCGCCGCGGTGGGCCTGCCGGTGCCGCTGCTGGAAACCGACTCCGCCTTCAACGAGTTCGACGCCGATGCGGTGATCCGCGCGCTATTGCCGGCCATGCTGCCGGACGAACCCGAAGCCCTGAACATCCTGCGCAACGCCGCGCAAAACCGTGGTGAGTTCCAGCGTATCTTCGCCCTGATCATCGAACGCTGGCTGGCCGGCACCTATGACACACCGGACCTGGAAAGCTGGCTGGGGTTTGTCGAGCGGGTGCAGGCCGGCTTGCATCGCATCCTCGACCAGGCCGACAACACCCAGAAAATCGCCGTGTTCACATCCGGCGGCACCATCACCGCCCTGCTCCACCTGATTACGCAAATGCCTGCCCGGCAGGCCTTTGAATTGAACTGGCAAATCGTCAACACCTCGCTCAACCAGCTTAAGTTTCGTGGTCGCGAGGTGTCCCTGGCTTCCTTCAACGGTCATGCGCACCTGCAACTGTTGAAGGCCCCGGAACTCATCACGTTTCGCTGAGTCCGGACTATTGTGACCCTGGCTGTAATCACCCAGCTCTTATTACCCAAGAAAGGATCGAACCATGACCTCCGTAGCAGACGCCGTACAAGCAATGAAAGCCAAGTTCAACCCAGCCGCTGCTGCCGGTCTGGACCTGGTCTTCGGTTTCCGCATCGACGACACCAAGAACTTCTCGCTGATCGTCAAGAACAGCACCTGCGAACTGCAGGAAGGTGAGAACCCGGACGCCCAGGTGACCCTGGTGATGGACGGCGAAACCCTGGAAGGCATCGTCGACGGTTCGACTGACGGCATGCAAGCGTTCATGGGCGGCAAACTGCGCGCTGAAGGCGACATGATGCTGGCGATGAAACTGTCCGAACTGTTCCCGTCGTAAGCACTGGGCTTCCGATCTTCGGGAGCGTGCCTGCTGCAAACGAATCCCGCCCTTAGTGGCGGGATTCGTCGTTTTTGCCTGCTTGTCGCTGTCCCTTGTGGCGAGGGGGCTTGTCGGGTCGCCGCATCGCCCCGTTGGGGCGCGAAGCGGCCCTTTAGACCCGCTCAAACATAGCGGGGCTTCGGATCGACGACTGCTTCGCAGCCGAACGGGGTGGTGCGGCATTCCGACAAGCCCCCTCGCCACAGGGCATGAGTGGTGCCAGTGAGGTATCCGCTCTTACAATGCCTGAACTTCCCACACCGGCCGCCCCATGGACATCGACCTCGCCCGCACCTTCCTCGAAATCGTCCGCCATGGCAGCCTGGCTGCCGCCGCGGAAAAACTCCATGTCACCCAGACCGCGATCACCGCACGGGTGCAAAAACTCGAGAGCCAGCTGGGCAGCACCCTGTTCGTGCGCAATCGAGCCGGCGCCCGCCTGACGCCCAACGGCGAAGCGTTCGTGGTGTACGCCAATCAGCTGGTGCAGACCTGGGAAGCCGCGCGGCGTGATTTGCCGTTGCCCGAGGGTTTTCACGATGTGCTGCACATCGGTGGCGAGGTGAGCCTGTGCAACCCGCTGATGCTCGGCTGGGCCGGCGAAATCCGCAAGAATATCCCCAGCCACGCCCTGCGCATGGAAATCCGCGACGGCGAAAACCTGCTGCGGCAACTGGAGTTGGGCGTTCTGGATGCAGCGCTGGTGTATCAGCCCGAGTATTGGCCGCGTTTGCAGGTCGAGCAGATTCTTGAAGAAAAGCTGATTCTCGTGCGCCTGGCCGGTAAGCCCGATCCCTATGTGTACATCGATTGGGGCAGCGAATTCCGACGCCAGCACGACGCTGCCCTGCCGGAAAAAGCCAAGGCTGCGCTGAGTTTCAATCTTGGCCCGCTGGGCTTGCAGTACCTTCTTGAAAACGGCGGCAGTGGCTACTTCCGCACCCGCGTCGTGCAGAGTTATCTGGAAAACGGCGCCCTGGAACGGGTGCCCAAGGCTCCGGAATTCAGCTACCCGACCTATCTGGTCTACTCACGCGATCGTGACTCGCCGACGCTGCAACGCGCCTTCGACCTGCTGCGCAAGGTCATCGACTCCGACGAAGACTGGTCGCAACGCTGGGACCCGCTGACCTGAGACCGGTTTGCACCGGAGCATGGCCGTTGTGTCCTCAAGGTTCGGCCCGTCAAATCACCGGGATCGGCTAATCTGAAAGAGATAACAAAAACGACAGGTGATTGCAGTGAGGCAGACCACCGAAGGATTCCGCAGCCGTTACCGCGCCGACATTCATCCGCTCTACAACCCCTGGCTGCACGGCGCGTTTGTCCTGATGTTCGGGGCACTGGCGATCAGCGTCTTCTGGAGCACCGTACATCAGGTGCGGCCAGCAGAATGGCTGGCGGTGCCCGTCACGCTGCTGTTGTTCAACCTCGGTGTGTACATGGTGCATCGCCACCTGGGGCATCATAAAAAGACTTTCGCCCGGCTGTTTTATGCCCGTCACGCAGTCGACCACCACAGCTTTTTCACCCCCGGCCACATGACCTACGACAGCGCCCGCGACTGGCGGGTGATCCTGTTTCCGGCGTGGCTGATCGTGCTGCACACCCTCGCCGTCGCCCTGCCCCTCTGGTGGCTGCTCAAGCATATCAATACCAACGTCGCCGGATTGGTCGGCGGCCTTCTTGTCCTCGGTTACCTGACTTATGAAGTGTTTCATGCCTGCGAGCATCTGCCGTCGCGCAACACGCTCACACGGCTGCCGTGGATCCGCCAGATGCGCCGGCTGCACGAACTGCATCACCGCCGCGAACTGATGCAGGAGCGTAATTTCAACATCGTTTTCCCGCTGATGGACTACCTGTTCGGCACCCTCTATTGGGAACCGGAACCTGAGCCGCTCAACCCGACGAGAACGCCCATGACCCGCATGCAGCATCAGATTGTCATTGCCGGAAACCCGGTCCAGGTACTTGCCTACGCCAGCGCCGTGACCCTTTGGCCGCAATGGCATCCGTCGTCGCTGCGCATCGATGGGCCAAAAGGCCCGTTGCATGCCGGCGCACGTTTCGAGGAAGACATCCGTGCCGGCGGCCGCGACGGGCACTTGAGATGGGTGGTGACGGAGTACCTGCCCGGACGGCGCTGGAGCGCTGAGGCCCGGGGTGATCATGGCCTGTCGCTGGTGGTGACCTATGAATGCGATGCCACAGGCGAGGACACACGCTTCGTCCGCACCCTGGAGTATCAATTCAGCGGCCTGGCGATGCGGATTGCCAACCGGTTGCTGCTCAAGCGGCGCATCGATCGGGAATCCGCGGTGTCGATGCTGGCGTTGCGCGACATGGCGCAGAAGTATCTGGCGGCGACGGGGGTCGGCGCGTGAGCAGAACCTCCAAATGTCTGTTGCTGGCCATCGTCGCCATCGGCGCCTTCCTGCTGCTGATGCCGACCAAGGTGCGACCGGTGGCCTGGACACCACAACCTGCGCCGTCCCTCACCAGCGGAATCTACGCCGACAATCAGCGGCTCAAGGACGTGGAACGCGTCGGTGCCGCCGACATCGACGGGCCGGAAGCCTTGTTGCTGGAAAACGACACGCTCATCACCGGCCTGCACGACGGACGCCTGATCCGCACGAGCCTGGACGGCAAGACCACCAAAGTCCTGGCCGTTACCGGTGGCCGGCCACTGGGCCTGGCCCGGCATCCCAATGGTCTGCTGGTGATCGCCGATGCCGTCAAAGGCTTGTTGTCCCTCGACGCCCAGGGGCGTCTGGTGGCCTTGACCACAGAAGCCGGCGGCGTTCCTTTCGGTTTTATCGACGATGTGGCCATCGACAAGCCCGGTCACTACGCTTATTTCAGCGATGCTTCGAGCCGCTTCGGCTATGGCCACGACGCAGAGGCCGTGATCGAGCACGGCGGCGACGGTCGACTGCTGCGCTACGACTTCCAGACCGGCAAGACCTCGGTTGTGCTGGATAAGCTGGAGTTTGCCAACGGCGTGACCCTGGGACCGGACGATGCCTATGTACTGGTCAATGAAACCGGTGCCTACCGTATCAGCCGTTATTGGCTCAGCGGTCCGAAGGCCGGCACCCATGACCTGTTCATCGACAACCTGCCGGGGCTGCCGGACAACCTGTCGTTCAATGGCCACGACCGCTTCTGGGTGGCCCTGTATGCCCCCCGAAACGCCTTGCTCGATGGCACGGCCGCACATCCATTGGTGCGCAAGATGATCGTGCGGGCCATGACTGTCTTGCCCAAACCCGTGGAAAAGCGCGGGTTTGCCCTGGGTCTGGACCTTGAGGGCAAAGTGATTGCCAACCTGCAGGACGGCAGTAGCGACAACTACTCACCGATCACCACGGTGCGCGAGTATGGGGACTGGTTGTATTTCGGTTCGCTGAAAGCGCAGAACATGGTGCGATTGCCGTTGAGCAAGGCATTGCAATGAGCAGTACCACTATCTGAATACACTGAAGACCCAATGTGGGAGCGAGCCTGCTCGCGATGACTGAGGCACATTCAACAACACTGGTGACTGACCCTCCGCTATCGCGAGCAGGCTCGCTCCCACAGAGACAGCGTTCAGTTCACTGGGATATTCGGGCCGGGTCATGAGGCACCTCGTTGAGAGCCGTAACATCGGTCTCTGGGCATTCGAGGTGCCGTTTTTTGTGCCATTCCAACTGTTCAGCCACCGGTCGTCGGTGGCAGCATGCTGGGTCAGGATGTCGAGCCCAGTTGCTTGACGATCTTGTCCTTGACCAGCAAACGTGTCTCCTTGAGCTTCCTTACGGTGTCATCGTTGGACTTGGCCTCCTCTGCTTTCACCACTTCGGCATCCGCCTGGGAATACTTGTTAAGCAGTGAATCCAGTAACGGATCCTTGGTGCGTTTCTGCTGGATTTCTTCCTTTGAGCGTTTCAGATCCTGATAAAGGTCATGGGGCACCGGCATGGAACACCTCCGTTTGTTGATCGGCAGCGAAACGCGATCAATTGCGTTCACCAACTATCAGAATGGCCTCGGTTTGCCCGTTCTGTCGACCACCTGTCAGACCAGCGGTGTCCGTTCGTCGTCCTGTCGCACAGGCGATAAAACCGTTGCCTGCACCGGCGCCTCCACTGGTTTCAGCCGTTAAGCACCATGCGCACCATCTGCCTGAGTGCTTCGGGATTGTAGGGTTTGCTCAACAGGTGAGTGTCGGGGCTGAGCTGGTGATTACGCGAGATGATGTCGCGGGTATGCCCCGAGGTGAACAACACGGCCACCGATGGTTCTTGCACTTTCGCCCAGGCCGCCAGGTCCGAACTCTTGATCAGGCCGGGCATGACCACGTCGGTGAATATCAGGTCCACGGTCGCCCCTTCCAGTAACATTTGCATGGCGACGTCACCGTTGGTCGCCGTCAGGACTTGATAACCCTCCTCGCGCAACAACTCCACCGCCGACACCCGCACGGCCTCATTGTCTTCGACCACCAGGATGCGTTCGTGCCCGCCCCGTTGCGGCACATCAGGGCCCGGCGTTTCGCTGGGTGCCGCGCGCAAGGTGCGCGGGAAGTACAACTGCACCCGAGTCCCCTGCCCCACGTCGCTGGCGATTTCGATATGACCGCCACTCTGCTTGACGAAGCCAAACACCATGCTCAGGCCCAATCCGGTGCCCTGCCCGTCGGCCTTGGTGGTGAAGAACGGCTCGAACGCCTGGGCCAGCACCTGCGGCGGCATGCCAACGCCGGTGTCCGTCACGGACACCCGCACATAGTCCCCGGCGGCAATGCCCTTCCCGGCGCAAAATTGGCGACCCAGGACGATGTTGTCCGCGCAAAGATCAATGGTCCCCTCACCCTGCATGGCGTCCCGGGCATTGATCGCCAGGTTGAGAATGGCGTTTTCCAGTTGATTGCGATCGACAAACACATTCCAGGAATCCTCAGGCGCTGCCATGTGCACCTGAAGGGTTTCACCCAAGGCACGCTGCAACAGTTCCGCCAGGCCATCGAAAATCTGCCGCAACGTGAAGACCGCGGGCGACAACGGTTGGCGACGGGCGAATGCAAGCAGTTGCGAGGACAGTTTGGCACCGCGCTCGACCGCGGCAATCGACGCCGATACCCGGCGCTGCACATTGGGGTTATTCGGCTCATGGCGTGCCAACAGGTGCAGGTTGCCAGCGATCACTTGCAACAGGTTGTTGAAGTCATGGGCCACACCGCCAGTGAGGCCACCGATGGCTTCGAGTTTCTGTGACTGGCGCAGTTGCTCTTCCGCCGCCAGCCGCGCCTCGACCTCATCGGCCACCCGCTGCTCCAGGTTGCGGGTGAATTTGAGCAGGGATTCTTCGGCGATCTTGCGTTCGTGAATATCGATCAGCACGCCGGGGAAACGAAATGCCTCCCCTTGCTCATCGAATTCGCAGCAACCGCTGGCGAGCACCCAGAAGTAACTGCCGTCGGGACGCTGGATCCGGTACTCGACGTTGTAGGGCTCGCCAGTCTCGACCGACAGCGTAACCCGCTCCTGGACCCAGCTACGGTCGTCCGGATGGATCCGCCCTTCGACGATCTCCTGTGACAGGTTACCCAAGTCTTGCCCGGGTGGATAAGAGAACGCGCGAGCGAATCGCTCATCACCCGACAGCACGTTGGTCTTGATGTCCCAGACAAAGGAACCGAGCAAGGCACCGGCGTTCAGCGCCAGGCGTACCCGTTCGTTGTCGGCGCGGTAGGCGTCTTCAGCCACTTGTCGGCGTTGCTCGGATATCACCCGCTCCGTGGTTTCCACCACCATGGACATGACCCCGGCCGGACGTCCGTCATCGTCAGCCACCGGGCTGTAGTAGAGGTCCATCCAGACATCTTCCGGAACCCCATCACGCAGCAGCACCAGTTCTTTGTTGCGATAGGACAAGGTGCTGCCCGCCAGGCAGGTGTCGACTACGTGGCGATTGAATTCGGCGACTTCTGGCCAACCCAGCTCCACTGTAGAACCCAGCAAGTACGGATGACGCCCACCAGCAAACTTCGAGTAGGCGTCGTTGTAAATCATGTACCCGGACTGCCCCCAGAGCATCACCATCGGCAGCGGGGACGCGAGCATCAACTGCACCGCGCTGCTCAGGCTCTTGGACCATGAATCGAGCGGGCCAAGCTCGGTCAGGCTCCAGTCGAACGCACGAATGCGCCCGGCCATTTCGCCGTTCCACCCGGAGCACCCGTGGCTATCCTCTAGAAACTGCATGGCTTGGCTCTATCCCGGTCATTTGCACCCGTTTGTTTCGAGCATCCTGCACGCTATTCGCTTCATAGAGGTATAGCTGATTCTTGCGGGCCTTTGCAGAACCCTTGTAGGAGTGAGCCTGCTTGCGATAGCGGTGCGTCAGACAACATCCATGTCGACTGTACCGTTGTTATCGTCGGAACGCCGCCCGGAGCCGGCTCGCTCCTACAGTTTGTTGTTCAGAGGGGTCTAGACCTCGATCAAGTGCTTTAGCGGGTTGTAACTGCTTTTCAGCGTGGCCGCGACATCCAGAATGGCCTTCTCGATGCCATTCAAATGCATGCAGGTCAACTCGATGGCCGCGTTCTGGTTGCCCGCTTCGATGTACTCGATCAGCCGCAGGTGTTCGTCGTCGCGGCAGACCTCGTGGCTGTCGTCATCCAGCGCGGCGGCATACAGCGATGCCCGGGAAATCAGCTTCTGGAACCAGTCGAGCAGCACCGGGTTGTTCAGGCTGCGGGCCAATTTGATGTGGAACTCGCCGAGCAGGTGAATCAGCCGTTCGTGATCACCGCTCTGATGCGCTTCATCTTCCAGCAGCAAGTGATCGCGCAGATCCTGGGTCACCGCGGTATCACGCCGACGACACAGCTCGCTGACGATACCGATCTCGATCAATCGCCGGGTTTCGAACAGCGAACGGATCTCTTCGTCACTCGGCAACGACACCGACGCACCTTTATTGGGCTCGGTGGTGACCAGTCCGTCGGCCTCCAATTGCTTGAGCGCGGCCCGAACGGACGTGCGGCTGACATTAAACAGCTCGGCCAAAGAGGCTTCGCCAAGCTTCATGCCCGGACGCAACGAGCGTTTGCTGATCGCTTCGTAAACCCCTTGGTAGACGCGGTCGACCGTGGTTTCCAGTTTCTTTTCCGTCATTCATCAACTCCTTGCGCCCTGTGCAACCCACCCTGGCGAATAAACAGCCATTGAAAAAGGGGCTTGCACGGGCAGATTAATCCGGGTATTTCTAAATTGCATCCAGATTTTGCATACAATAATTAGAGGAATGCACCATTATGGGTCATCCAGTTGCAATTGAAGTGCGAAACGTCTCAAAACGATATTCAGACGATCCAGGGCTTGCTCCAGCCCTCGACAATGTTTCTGTCGACATTGCCGACAACGAATTCTTCACCCTGCTCGGCCCCTCCGGCTGCGGCAAAACCACCTTGCTGCGCACCATCGCCGGCTTCGAGCATGTCAGCGACGGTGAGATCCGCCTTGCGGGCGAGCCGGTCAACGATTTGCCGCCGTTCAAGCGTCGGGTCAACACGGTGTTCCAGAGTTACGCGCTGTTTCCGCACATGAGTGTTGCGCAGAATATCGCCTTCGGCCTCGAGATGCAGGGCCTTGATCGCAAACTCATCCCTCAGCGCGTCAATGAGATGCTCGCGCTGGTGCAAATGCAGCACCTGGCCAAGCGCAAACCGGCCGAACTGTCCGGCGGTCAACAGCAACGGGTGGCTCTGGCCCGAGCCCTGGCGCCGAAACCCAAAGTGCTGCTGCTGGACGAACCGCTGTCGGCCCTGGACCTCAAGCTGCGCAAGGAAATGCAGGTCGAACTCAAGCGCGTGCAGAAAGAAGCCGGGATCACCTTCATTTTCGTCACTCACGATCAGGAAGAAGCCCTGACCCTGTCCGATCGCATTGCCGTGATGTCCGCCGGCAAGATCCTGCAAATCGGCACGCCCAATGAAATCTACGAACGGCCGCAGCATCAGTTCGTTGCGCAATTCATCGGCGACATCAACTTCCTCCCCGGCCATATCAAACGTGGTCAACAGAACGAAAATCTCTTCGTGCCCAACGGCATGCCCGTGGAAATCCCCTGCCCGGCCCAGGGCTTTGACGGCAACAAGGTGCAACTGGCGTTCCGCCCCGAGCGTTCGCAACTGGTGGAGCCGACGCAGCCGCATCATCTGCGCGGTGTGATCGAAGCCGTGCTGTATGTCGGCACGGCCACGCTCTATCAATGCCGCCTGAACAACGACATCAAGGTCATGCTGCGCGAGAACAACGAGGGCCTGAACCACGGGCGGGTGGTGGGCGATCGTGTCGCGGTCAACCTGCCGCCCCACGCCTGCCTGTTGATGGAGGCCTGAGATGAGCGTCAGCAGCACTTCCCCAGCCCTCAACCGTGCGCTGTTGCTCAGCCCGGTGGTTCTGACCCTGCTGGCCCTGATCGCCATTCCGCTGGGCATCATGGGCTACATCAGCCTGCTGCCGCGCAACGTCTACGGTGGCGTCGACTGGCAGGCCAACTGGCAATTGCAAAGTTACGTGCAGCTGTTTTTCCAAGAAGGTTTCGACGGTGAACTGGAACTGAACTGGGTCTACGCCCAGGCGTTGCTGCGTTCGGTGTTCCAGGCCGGTGGCACCACGGTCCTGTGTTTCCTGTTCGGCTTCCCGGTGGCGTTGTGGATGTCGAGCCTGACACCCCGGCGGCGCAACCTGATGGTGTTGCTGATCACCATCCCGTTCTGGACCAACCTGCTGATCCGCAACTACGCGTGGCTGATCATCCTGCGTGAACACGGCTGGGTCGCCCAGAGCCTCAACGCGCTGTTCCCGCAAGCCGGTGGCATCACCCTGCTCTACAACGACTTCGCGGTCAGCGTCGGCCTGGTCTACAGCTTCCTGCCGTTCATGATCCTGCCGATCTACTCGACCCTGGAAAAACTCGACTGGCGCCTGGTGGAAGCCGCCTACGACCTGGGCGCCAACCGCTGGCACGCATTGCGCCGGATCATCCTGCCGCTGTCGATGCCGGGGGTGATTGCCGGTGCCTTGCTGGTGTTCGTGCCAAGCCTGGGCGCCTTCATTACCCCGGCGATCCTCGGGGGCGGCAAGACGCTGATGATCGGCAACCTGATCCAGCAGCAGTTCGGCACCGCGCGCAACTGGCCGCTGGGCAGTTCGCTGTCGTTCCTGTTACTGGGGATCATGTTGCTGTCCCTGGTGCTCTACGCCCTCTATAGCCGCAATGCCGCCAAGACCCAACGCCCAGGAGCCCAAGCATGATCGCCCTGCACCTGAAGAAACTGCCCCTGACCCGTGAAGTCAGCCTGTTGATGCTGGCCTATCTGTACCTGCCGATTTTCGTGCTGATCGCCTACAGCTTCAACGCCAACCGCTCGGCGACGGTGTGGACCGAGTTCTCGTTCGCCTGGTACGGACGAATCCTGGCCAACCCGTCGATCCAGACCGCGGCGCTGAACTCGATCATCGTCGCCAGCATCGCCACGGTCTGCGCCACCGCGATTGCCCTGCTCGCGGCGCTGGCGACGTACCGGCCGTTCTACGGGCAGAAAATGGTCGAGGGCGGGATCAACCTGCCGTTGATCCTGCCGGAGATCGTCACGGCCGTGGCCACCCTGCTGCTGTTCATGGCGCTGGGGATCAAGCTCGGTCTGCTGACGGTGATCGTTGCCCACATCGGTTTCTGCATTCCCTTCGCCTACCTGCCGATCCGAGCACGGCTCAATGACCTGGACAAGAGCCTGCTGGAAGCGGCGAACGACCTGTACGCCAACCCGTGGCAGGTGTTCCGCCGGGTGACCTTGCCGCTGCTGTGGCCGGCGGTGTTGTCCGGTTCGGTGCTGGCGTTCGTGGTCAGCCTCGACGATTTCATCATGACCTTCTTTGTCGCGGGCCCCGGTTCGACAACCCTGCCGGTGTACATCTTCTCGGCGATCAAGGCTGGTGTGACGCCGGAGATCAACGCGATTTCGACCCTGATGCTGGTGATTTCCATCGTGCTGGTGGTGCTGGCCTTCTGGCTGGGACAGCGCGGCAAAAACCAATGATCCTGGAGCAAAGCATGAAAACAAAAAGCATGTGTTTCGCTGTAGCCAGTCTGGCCCTGAGTTGCTTCACCGCGTTCGGCGCCCAGGCCGCCGAGCCCAAGGAACTGTTCTTCTACAACTGGACCGACTACTACCCGGTCGAGCTGCTGGCCAAGTTCGAAAAGGAGACCGGCATCAAGGTTACCATGGACGGCTACGACAGCAACGAAACCCTGCTGGCCAAGTTGCAGGCCGGCGGCGCGGCGTATGACGTGATCGTGCCGTCGCAATCGATCATGCGCACCCTGATCAACCAGGACCTGCTGCTGGAAATCGACGCCTCGGCCCTGCCCAACTTCCAGTACGTCAAACCGGCGTTCCGCGACCCGAGCTTCGACCCGGGCCGCAAGTTCTCGGCACCGTACCTGTGGGGCACTACCGGGTTCTCCTATGACAGCGCCCGAGTGCCCGGCGGCAAGCTCGACGACTCGTGGAAAGAGTTCTTCGAGCCGCGCAAGGAACTGCAAGGCCAACTCGCCGCCCTCGACACCTCCAGCAGCGTGATCAACGCCGCCAGTCACTATCTGAATGTCGACGAGTGCAGCGAAAACCCCCAGGACGCCAAGCGCATCCTCGAACTGCTGCAAAAACAGAAACCCTTCCTGAAGATGTACAGCTCGGACAACACCGTCGACCGCATGGCCTCCGGTGAAGTGATCATGATGCAGAACTGGAACGGTTCTACAGCGCGGGCCACCTTGCAGAAGAGCACCATCAAGTACGTGTATCCGAAGGAAGGCCTGGCAATGTTCCAGGACAACTTCGCCGTGCCGAAAAGCGCACCGCACCCCGGCAACGCGAAGATCTTCATCGACTGGATGATGAAACCGGAAAACGCCGCCGCCGTGTCCAACGCCATCGCCTACGACAACGGCATCCAGAGCGACAAGCTGATCGATGCCAAATGGCGAGTGATGGACGCCATCAACATGCCCGACGAATTCGCCTCGCGCCTGCGTCCGGAAAAGGAATGCAGCAACAAGGCGCGGGAGCTGCAGGACCGCATTTGGGCCAAGCTCAAGGGTTGATCGGCTGACTTGAAACCGAGTTGCGGCCATCGCGAGCAAGCCCGCTCCCACAGGGATTTTGTGAACGCCCAAGATCCACTGTGGGAGCGAGCCTGCTCGCGATGAGGCCCTCTCACACAACACTGAACTTGAGGTTTGTATGACCCAACCCCGCTGGCTGCGCAACGTGCGCCCCTACGGCGCCCCCGCCGAAGACCTGCTGATCGAAAACGGCCGCCTCACCCAACGTCGCCCCGCGTCGAACACTGAACTGCTCACCTCCGACATCGACGGCCAGAACCAGTTGCTCACCCCCACACTGGTGGAAAGCCACGTGCACCTGGACAAAACCCTCTGGGGCCAACCCTGGCGCCCCAACAGCGCCGGCCTGACCCTCAAGGACTACATCGCCAACGAACGCCGCATCCTGCGCGAAGTCACCACACCGATTGCACAACGAGCCGGCGCCCTGCTGGAAAACTGCATCGCACGCGGCTCGCTGACCATGCGTTGCCACGTCGACATCGACCCGGAATTCGGCCTGCGGCATGTCGAGGCCATGCAGCAACTGCGTGAAACCTACCGCGACCTGATCGACCTGCAACTTGTGGTGTTCCCGCAGACTGGTTTGATCAGTCGCCCCGGCACCGCCGAACTGATGCGCGAAGCCATGGCCCTCGGTGTGGAGAACGTCGGCGGCCTGGACCCGTGCGGCATC
Source organism: Pseudomonas sp. GL_091 (assembly GCF_057837725.1). Classification (NCBI taxonomy): domain Bacteria; kingdom Pseudomonadati; phylum Pseudomonadota; class Gammaproteobacteria; order Pseudomonadales; family Pseudomonadaceae; genus Pseudomonas; species Pseudomonas sp. GL_091. The sequence goes on from NZ_CM174451.1 coordinate 4,144,505, forward strand.
GACAACGACCCCATCGCGCAACTGGATTTCGTGTTCAAACTGGCCAGCGAGTTCGACCGGGGTGTCGACATTCACCTGCACGACAAGGGCGAGCTGGGTCTGTGGCAGATCGCCCTGATCGCCGACTACACCGAGCGCTTCGGCCGGCAAGGCCGGGTAATGATCAGCCATGCGTACTGCCTGGGGATGTTGCCGTGGAACCAGGTCAAACCGGTGGCCGAGCGTCTGGCCACATTGGGCATTTCACTGATGAGCTCAGCCCCTGCCGACTGTGCGGTGCCGCCGTTCCTGGCTCTGCGCGAAACCGGCGTGAATGTGTGCCTGGGCTCGGACGGCATTCGTGATGCCTGGTCGCCCATGGGTAACGGCGACATGCTGGAGCGGGCGATGCTGCTGGCGTTCCGTTTCGATTTGAGCAAGGACGAAGAACTGGCGGCGGCGTTCGAGGCGGCGACCGTCAACGGCGCCCAGGCGCTGGGTTGCGAAGCCAATCGCCTGGAAATCGGCCAGCCGGCAGACTTCCTGTTGATGCCGGTGCAAACGGTGGGTGAGGCGGTGGTTTCGCGGCCGCTGCGTCAGGTCTATCGCACGGGCCGGTTGATTGCTGCGGGTGGCCGTTTGCTGGAAAGCCGTCTGTGAAGCGTATCGGCTTGCGGGCCAGTTGTGTGGTCGGTTTCGACGGCACGCAGCATGTGCTGTGGCGCGATGGCGAAGTGGTGTTTGCCGGCTCGTGCATTGAGTTTGTCGGACGCGGTTATCCGGGCCCGGTGGATCAATGGATTGATTACGGCAACGCGCTGATCGGCCCCGGCTTCATCGATCTGGACGCCCTCGGCGATCTCGATTCCACGGTGCTGACCCTGGACAACGGCGACGAGCGCGCCATGGGCCGGATGTGGTCGGCGCAGTATCTGGCGCGTGGATCGCGGGAAAGCTACAGCCCCGAAGAAGAAGTCTTCAAATACCGCTACGCCTTCACGCAGTTGATCCGCAACGGCATCACCACGGCCATGCCGATCACCTCGATGTATTACCGCGAGTGGGCCGAGACCTACGACGAATTTGCGGCGGTGGCAGGCGTGGCTGCCGAACTGGGGCTGCGCACTTACCTCGGCCCTTGCTACATGAGCGGCATGAGCTACTGGCAGGCCGATGGAACCCTGGCGCACCACTGGGACGAAAACCGGGGTATGGCCGGCCTCGATGCCGCCGAACGGTTTTTCCGGGATTTCGACGGTGTGCACAACGGCCTGATTCGCGGCGCGCTGCTGCCCGATCGCATCCAGACCTGCACCCCGGCGTTGCTGCAACGCACCGCCGCACTGAGCCAGGAACTGAACGCGCCAATGCGTTTGCATTGCTGCCAGGGCCTCGGCGAGGTGGCGATGGTCGAGCAACTGCGCGGCACCTCGCCACTGGGCTGGCTGCAACAGCTTGGGCTTTTGAACCCGCGCAGTCTGTTGCCCCACGGCATTTACACCCACGGCGATGCAGACCTTCAGCGATTGGTGGATGGCGGCGCCAGCCTGGTGCATTGCCCGGTGGTGTTTGCCCGGGACGGCGAGGCACTGAATTCGTTTGGGCGCTATCGGGCCAAAGGCATCAACTTCGCCCTGGGCACCGACACCTGGCCGGCGGACTTGCTGGACAACATGCGCCAGGGCTTGAACATCGCTCGCCTGATGGAGGGTGGCAACGAGCTGACCAGCACGCTGGACATGTACAACGCTGCGACCCTTGGCGGCGCCAAGGCACTGGGCCGCGACGATATCGGTCGCCTCGCACCGGGCTGCAAGGCCGACATCACGGTGTTCAACCTGCGCGGGATGCACCTGGGGCCGCTGTTCGATCCGCTGAAGAATCTGGTGCTGGCCGGTCGCGGTGACGACTGCATCGCCAGCTACATCGACGGCCGTTGCGTGATGCAGGACGGCCAGGTCGAGGGCGTCGACTACCCCGCCCTGCAACGCCAGGCCCAACGCCAATTCGAAAAACTGATGCGCAGCCACAGCGACCGGGCCTTCGGCCAGCCGGACTGGAAGAGCCTGTTCCAGCCAGCCATCCCGTTCGCCGACGACTACAGCGCCCACGCGCCACTGAGCGCGTTTGATCCACTTCTCTAGAGATCCCTGCCCATGCAAAGCTTCGACTTCAGCACATTGAGCCCACGGGACAAATACAAGATTCTGATCGGCAGCGTCGTGCCACGGCCGATTGCCCTGGTCACCACCGTCGACGGCGAAGGCCGGATCAACGCTGCGCCGTTCAGCTTTTTCAATGCGCTTTCCGCCGATCCACCAATCCTCGCGCTGGGCGTGGAAAACTACGGCGACCAAAGCCCCAAGGACACCACCCGCAACATTCAGCTCAACCAGGAGTTCACCGTGAACATCGTCAGCGATGCCCTGGTGGAAGCCATGAACGTCTGCGCCGTGCCTTTCGCCCCCGGTTTCGATGAACTGACCGCCGCCGGCCTCACCGCCATCCCCGGCACCACGGTCAAATGCCCGCGCATCGGCGAAGCCCCGGTGGCGCTGGAGTGCCGGCGGATGATGGCGCTATCCATCGGCCAATCCCGGGAGATCATCTTTGGTGAAGTGCTGATGGCCCATGTGCGGGACGAACTGATCGATCCAAAAACCCTGTACATCGATCAGTTGGGGCTGGATGCGATCGGACGCATGGGCGGGCATGGCTATGCGCGCACGCGGGATTACTTCGACTTGCCGACGCGTTCGTTGCAGGCCTGGACGGATGCGCCGGGGGGTGGGGAGCGGTTTTGGCCGCTGGCCAAGAACTAGCCTGATTGCCTGCGTTGGCATCTGAAATCTGAGGTCGCACATTTTTCAGGTGCCAGCATTGCCGCCGTAGTCTCTCCCCCTTCAAATCCCCCCTCTTGCTTCTCAGTTCACCAGCCAAATCATTGGCACGACTAAAAACCGACAACCGTCATCAGGATCTCAATGACATGGATGCTCTTGAAAGATTGACGCCTCGCCATCAGACCCGAAGCAGTCGACTCACCCGCTTGCTCACCACAACAGTCGCCACCGCCACGTTCGCCTTGCTGGGCACCGCCCAGGCGGCCAACCAAACCGATACCCCCTTGATGACCCGATCGATCCTGGCAGGCGACACGACCTGGTCGTATTACGAGGGCGCAAAAAACGGTCCGGTCCTGTTGCTGGTACATGGTTTTTCTTCAAACAAGGATGCCTGGCGCACGCTGGGCGAGGACCTCGGCGCACGCTTTCACGTGATCATTCCCGATCTTCCCGGTTGGGGTGATTCGACGCGCCTTGCCGGCGAAAGTTATGACATTGATGCACAAGCCGCACGGCTCAATGATTTTTTGCTTGCGCTCGACCTGCGTGAAATCAATCTGGTCGGCCATTCCATGGGGGGCGCCATTGCCGGCGTGTTTGCCGCCCAAAGGCCGGAGCGTATTGCACGTCTTGCGCTGGTCAGCCCGTTGGGATTGAGCTTTATCGAAAACGATTTCGTCCGGTCATTGAATGGTGGTGACAACCCGTTTATCTACGATGACCGTGCCGGCGTAGAACGCACTGCCCGACTTGTCTATCTCAATCCTCCCCTGATGTCCGACCAGGAAGTGGAAAATGCGATTGCGAGCAATCAGCGCCAACGCAGCTTTATCGAGTCCACCCTGGCGCAGATCCGTCCACCGTCCCAATGGCTCGCGCTGGATCATCGGCTGGCGCAGCTCACTATGCCGGTACTTGGCATCGGCTGCCGCGAGGATAAGGTGATCGATATCTCCGCCCTGGAGACACTGCAAAACGGTCTGCCCGATGATCGGGCCGGGCAGGTTGTCACCCTTGAAGGTTGCAACCACTTGCCCATGATCGAACGCCCTGTGGCAACGGGACAGTTACTCACCGACTTTGCTGCCGGTGCTCAGCTGCCTGAAGCCCTGTGACTCAATGAAAGTCCCGGCTCCGTACACTGATGCCATCGAGCAACGGGCTCAGGTCACTCAAGCGTCCGGCAATCAGATGCCGGACCTCGCCCTCCTTCTCCCAGCGCCCATCGACCTTAAGCAACTGCGAGCCGACCAACACCTGGCGCTGGCGCTCGGCCAAGTCGCGCCACACAACCACGTTGACGTTGCCGAACTCGTCCTCAAGGGTGACGAACGTCACGCCGCTGGCGGTGGCCGGGCGTTGTCGGCCGGTGACCAGCCCGGCGATGCTGACCGGCCGCCCGTGCTCGACGTCCAGCAACTCCTTCGAACTGCGGCAGCGCCGCGCCTTCAACTCACCACGCAACAGGGCCAACGGATGTGGCCCGAGGGTGGTGCCGACACTGGCGTAATCGGCTTGCAGGTCCTCGCCCACGGTGGGCTTTGGCAACGACACCACGTCCTCCTCCTGGCTCGGCAGGCCGGCAAACAGGCCCAGCTGCTTTTGTACCCCGGCCACTTCCCAGCGTGCCCGATGCCGGTCGCCGGCCAGGCCACGCAACGCGCCGGCATCGGCCAACTGCTCTTGGGCGCGGGCATCGAGTTGCGCCCGTTCGCCGAGGTCGGCGATGTCGGCAAACGCGCCTTTGGAGCGTGCCGCCTCGATGCGTCGGGCATCGTCCTCGCGAAAGCCCTTGATCATGCGTAGCCCCAAGCGAATCGCCGGTTGCGCACCGGCGATCGGCTCCAGGCTGCAATCCCAGTCACTGGCACGCACGTCCACCGGACGAACCTGCAAATGATGACGCCGAACGTCCTGCAGAATCTGGTCCGGGCTGTAGAACCCCATCGGCCAACTGTTGATCAGCGCACAGGCGAAGGCCGCCGGCTCGTGGCATTTCAACCAGCAGCTGGCGTACGTCAGCAAGGCAAAACTGGCCGCGTGGGACTCGGGAAAGCCGTAGCTGCCAAAGCCCTTGATCTGCTCGAAAATCTGCGCGGCGAACTCGGCGGTGTAGCCGTTTTTCTTCATCCCGGCGGCCAGCCGTTCCTTGTGCGGTTCTAGCCCGCCGTGGCGTTTCCACGCGGCCATGGAGCGACGTAGCTGGTCGGCCTCGCCGGGGCTGTAGTCGGCGGCGACGATAGCGATCTGCATCACCTGTTCCTGAAACAGCGGCACGCCGAGGGTGCGCTTGAGCACCACTTCCAGTTCCGGCGACGGATAGGCCTCCGGCTCTTCCTTGTTCCGTCGCCGCAGGTACGGGTGCACCATGCCGCCCTGGATCGGCCCCGGCCGAACGATGGCGACCTCGATCACCAGATCGTAAAACGTCTTCGGCCTGAGCCTGGGCAGCATCGACATCTGCGCCCGGGACTCGATCTGGAACACGCCGATGGTGTCGGCCCGACCGATCATTTCGTAGGTGGCCGCATCTTCGGACGGAATGGTCGCCAGACTCAGGTCCAGGCCCCGGTGCCGGCGCAGCAGATCGAAACATCGGCGAATCGCGCTGAGCATGCCCAGCGCCAGGATATCGACCTTGAGCAAACCGACCGCGTCAAGGTCATCCTTGTCCCACTGGATGATGGTGCGCTCGGCCATGGCGGCATTTTCCACCGGTACCAGACTGTCCAGCGGCTGCTCGGAAATCACGAAACCGCCGGGGTGCTGGGACAAATGCCGGGGGAAGCCGATCAGTTGTCCTGTCAGGCTCAGCACCCGGTGCAGCACCGGGCTTTCGGGGTCGAAACCACCTTCACGCAGGCGTTCAACGGGAGGCGTTTCATCGCTCCAGTGCCCGCAACAATCGGCCAGGGCGTTGATCTGGTCCGGCGGCAAGCCCAAGGCCTTGGCCACATCACGCACCGCGCCGGCCGCATGGTAAGTGCTGACTACCGCCGTCAGCGCGGCGCGGGCCCGACCATAGCGCTGGAACACGTACTGCAAGACTTCTTCGCGGCGTTCATGTTCAAAATCGACGTCGATGTCCGGCGGCTCATTGCGCTCTTTGGAGAGAAAACGCTCGAACAACAGTGTGGTGCGATCCGGGTCGATTTCGGTGATGCCCAGGGCAAAGCACACCGCCGAGTTGGCGGCCGAGCCACGCCCCTGACACAGAATGTGCTGGGTGCGCGCAAAGCGGACGATGTCGTGGACCGTCAGGAAATAGCTTTCATAGCCCAGCTCCGCGATCAGTTGCAGCTCCTTGTCGATCTGCACCAGCACTTCGCTTTTCGGTCCTTTTGGCCAGCGCCACTCGATGCCTTCCTCGGTAAAATGACGCAGCCACGAGGTGGCCGAGTGCCCTTGCGGCACGAGTTCTCGGGGGTACTGGTAACGCAACTGGCCAAGTTCAAAGGTGCAGCGCCGGGCGATGTTCAGCGTTTCCGCGAGCAAGTCTGGCGGATAAAGCGCCTGCAACACATCGCGACCGCGCAGATGGCGTTCGCCGTTGGGATGCAGGCGCAACCCGGCATCGGCCACCGGCAGGTGATGACGGATCGCGGTCATGGTGTCCTGCAAGGCGCGCCGGCCGCGAGCGTGCATGTGCACATCGCCAGTGGCCACGGCCGCAATGTGCAACTCCCTGGCCAGGGTCAGCAGATCGTTCAGGCGCCGGGCATCGTCCTGACCGCGATGCAACTGCACCGCCAGCCACAGGCGCTCGGCGAAGAGCTGTTTGAGCCAGCGGCCCTGTTCAAAGGCATCGACAGCGTCCGGCACCCACAACGCCAGCAATCCCGGCAAGGGTTCGCTGAAGTCTTCGCGCAGCACCTGATACTGGCCTTTCTGCGTGCGCCGCCGGGCGCGGGTGATCAATCGGCACAGCGCCTGATAGCCCTCGAGGCTCTCCACCAGCAGCACCAGTTTCGGGCCGTTCTCGATGCGTATTTCACTGCCGATGATCAGCGGCAACTCCACGGACTTCGCCGCTTGCCAGGCGCGAACGATGCCCGCCAGGGTGCATTCGTCGGTGATCGCCAGGGCTTGATAACCCTGCTTTTTCGCGCGCTGGAACAGCTCGAGGGCACTGGAGGCACCGCGCTGGAAGCTGAAGTTCGACAGGCAGTGCAATTCGGCATAGTCGATGCTCATGCGAACCAGCCCTGCAACCACAACGGGCCGTCCTCACCGACCGCCCGGTAGGCCCAGCCCTGTTGGCCGGCGCGGGTTTCGATCAGGTAATAGTCACGGCGCACATCGTCACCGTCCCACCAGCCGGACTCGATACGCTCCGGCCCCATGAGGATGCGCGCCGAGCCCTGATGCACCGCCAGCGGCTCGGTCAGCAGCCAGCCCGGCCGTTTCACCGCGGCCGGCACCGCGCAAGGCTGGCTGTCGGCACGGGCCTGCCACGCGCACTCGGGGCGGTGATCGGCCTGGAAGCGCAAGCCATGCACCGCGTCATCCCCCAGCCGTGCACGCAGGCGTTCGCGCAGTTGCTCCCAGGGCAAGGACTGCTGCGGGCGATCGTCGAACAGTTCCTGATGCTGGGGCACGAAGGTCGGCAAATCCTCGGCGCGCAGGCGAAAGCCGCGCACCGGCGCCTCGACCTGGACTTGCTCCAGCCGCCCCCGGGCCAGTTCGAAGAGCATCGCCGGATCGCGCTCGGCGCTGAGCAGGCCGACCTTGATCAGCGTATCCGGCAACCCGGCGTGTTCCAGATGCAGGTCGAAACGCTGTACGCCGCTGTCACGACCGCTGAGGAACGCCGACAGGTCGCCGGTCAACCGGCGCAACGGAAACAGCAAGGCTTGATGGGACTGCACATCGAAATTGAGCTCGATGCGCACATCGAAGCGGTCCGGCGGCAGGTAGAACGCCAGCGCCAGCCGCCGCAAACCCGACAGGGCATCCAGATGCTTGAGCACCTGGGCCTCGAAACGCCGGGCCAAGCTATGCCGGGGCAGCGCCTGCACCTGGCTCAAAGTGCGCAAGCCCATGCGCGACAAGGCCGTGGCGACCGAGGCTTCGAGGCCGATCCGGTCGACGGGCATTTGCCCCAGGTGATGCTGCAAGGCTTGATCGTCCGGGACCACCAGACCGTCATAGGCGTTGGCCAGCACCCGCGCCGCCACCGGGTTGGGCGCGGCCACGATGCGGTGCCGAAACCCCAGCTCGCCGAGCTCACGGCGCAAAAGTGCTTCGAATTGCGGCCAGGCGCCGAACAAGCCGAGGCTGGATTCGATCTCGAACACCACGGCCCGGGGGTAATGCACGCTGACCTGGGAACTGAAGCGATAGGCCCAGGCGGCGAGAAACTGCTGCCAGTGTTCGATTTCAGCGGCGTCGTATTCAGCCGTGACAAAGCCTTTGCTCAAGGCCTGTGCCGCGCTCATGGACTGGCCGGGACGCAAACCCAGCGCCCGCGCCGCACCGTTGACGGCCTGCAGCACCCGGCGCTGGGCCGGGCCGGTCAGCAACGCCAGGGGTTCTTCAGGATCGGCGCGCTGACGCAGTACCGCGTCCAGCGCCAATTGCGGGAAAACAATGCAGACCCAGCGCATGGCAACCTCAATGCCCCACGGCGAAGGCAATCGGCGCCGGACGGACCAGGCCGCCGCGGCACTTGAGCACGCGCAGTTGTGCCGGCCGGGCATCGATGGCAATGCGCAGGGCCGCCGGTGAAGGGTTGACCGCTTCACCGAGGGGGCGATAGGCGAAGGCCAGGGTCTGGCCGGTTTCCGCCGCCACCTGCAAGCGGCGCAAGGCGCGGTCATCGGCCTTGTGCGGCCAGCACAGCACCGCGCCGCAACTGCCCGAACGCAGGCATTGCTCCGCGGCCCACAGCGCATCGCGCTCGCTGGCCTGGATGATCGACAACTGACGCAGATCGACCCCGGCGCCCTGCCACGCCTGGGGATACGGCACATAAGGCGGCGCCACCAGCACGATGCGCTCGCCCGCCGCCGACAGCCGTGCCAGCGTCGGCCACACCAGTTGCAGTTCGCCCACGCCCGGCCCGGTCAACAGGATTTCCGTCAGCGCCGCCTCCGGCCAGCCACTGCTGGGCAATGCGGCGTCCAGCGCGGCATGCCCGGTGGGTTGCGGGCTGGCGGCCGGTGGCGCAGGCCTGCCCTTCCAGACCTGGCCGCCATTGAACAGCGTATCCAGCGCAACGACGGCACCCATCAGCCTTGCCTCACCAGGCCACAGAACACACCTTCGATGGCCAGGTCCCGGTCGGCCTCGACAATGATCGGCTGGTAGGCCGGGTTGCGTGGCAGCAAGCGAACCACATCGCCGACCCGCTCGAAGCGCTTGATGGTGACTTCGCCGTCGAGCCGCGCCACGACGATCTGGCCATTAACGGCCTCGGGGCTGCGGTGTACGCCCACCAGATCGCCGTCGAGGATGCCGTCCTCGATCATCGAATCACCCCGCACCCGCAACATGTAGTCCGGCACCCGCGAGAAGATCGAAGGATCGAGCAGCAAGCGGCTATGGATTTGCGCATCGACCCCGATCGGTGCACCAGCCGCGACCCGGCCGAGCACCGGGATGTCCAGCAACTCGGGACGCGGCGGCTGCCCGAGCAGGCGAATGCCCCGGGCCTGATTCGGGTTGACCTCGATAAACCCGGCTTCGGTCAACGCCAGCACATGCTTGCGCGCCACACTGCGGGAGGCGAAACCGAACGCCTCGCTGATCTCGGCGAGGCTCGGAGGCTGACCGTGCTCGGCGATGCGATCGCGGATAAAGGTCAGGATGGCGGTACGGCGGGGAGTCAGAGTCGTCATGGAGTACATTTGTACTCTTTTGGCTTTTTCCTGGCAAGGACCGTGTAGGAGCAGCCGGTCGACGCTCGATTGCTCGCGATAAGGCCAGCACAGTCAACATCGATACTGAATGTCAGTCCGCTATCGCGAGCAGGCTCGCTCCTACAGGGGTGAGTTGTGCCAGAGCAGGCCATCCTCCTGGCGTGCAACTCGATAGCCCGCAGACGTAAAACCAAGCACTCCTTACTCGAACAAAACGGACGATCAAAAAATAAGGCCTACCGTTCGTCTCCTTTCTAAAAAATTAGCATCCCTAGAAAATAAAAAACCATAAAAAAAGTACAAACCGCACATTTACTCCTACAGAAATATTCTACTCAACACAGCAAGATCATTTCTGCTTGCCGAAAACTAAAACACAGTTTCAAAAAGGAATTCCACAGTTCCACGCTAGAAACTATCCACACCAAAACAAAACCAAGCCACTAAGGTTCCTAACATCATGCAGGACGCATCTTAAAAACATGCAGGAATCCCCCTACAACACAAAATCCTGTCGCTTGCATCCAACAGTAAAATCAACTAATCCTTGCAGCACCACTTAATACCAAGCGCCCCAACAAATAAAAGCAAAATGAAAAACAACAACCCTGAAAAAGTGACACTCAATGACTAAAAATATTTTGCCCAGAGTTTTCTCCCTAACGTCCATATTCATAAAAGAACAATTAAAAGAACCCATCGCATTGTTCTGGATCATGATATCACCTTGTGCGATGTTCTATTTTCTTGCAACAACCAGGCAAGACCCCAACTATTTTTCGAGCAACTACATTACTATTTCAGCATGGTTTTATGCCTATATATCTTCTAGCGTCGCGTTATTTGGATTCGCCTTTTACATAATCGGAAGAAGGGAAAGCGGATTCACCCGATCATTTATTTACTCCAAGGAATCGAAACTGATTTTTCTTTTGTCGCACTTCATTGCCTACTCGTTAATATCGATATCTTATTGCGCAACCTTTTACTTAACGACCAAACTCCCATTTGGAAACTATGCCTTCAATGAATTACTGAATATCGCACTACGCTTTTACATCTGCTTTATCATGTTTTGCACTTTTTGGGCTGCATTTTCATTGTTGCCGATCAACTTTCAGAACTCGAACACTTTGCTTTCCATTTTCTCGTTCTGCATGTTGATCCTCGGCGTAATGAGTGCCAGCAGATCAAACCCCATCACCGACACTTTGAACCTCGCAAACCCACTAACACTTGCTAGCCAGATAATGGAACAAGGTCTTGAATCCAACAAACTCATCACGACAGCAATAATTCTTTTATTTATTTCAGTACTGCACAGAACGTTCAAGCACCTGAGAATCAATCCCGTATGGAGCCGATACTGATGAAAAAATTCACGGCGCAGAGCATCGATTTCTCCTATACAGACAACCCCCTCTTGACCCAGGCATCTCTTGAGGTTGCTCAAGGCGACATTGTCGGCATTCTGGGGCCCAATGGATCTGGAAAAACAACTTTTTTCGATATCGTCTGTGACCTTAAAAAAGCAAAGTCCGGTTTCATAAAAAACGACTTCAGTCACTTTTTATACCTTTCTCAAATCATCTCCACTCCCCCACCGTTGCGCATGCGTGACATCTTTAAAATGGTGACTGCGCTGTCATCAAGCGAGCCTATGACACAAGATAAAACCCTGAAAAAACTAAGTGCGTGGAGCCCTGCGATAGTCGATCGATACCAAGACATATGGAACAAAAAATCATCGCTATGCAGCTACGGAGAGACACGCTGGTTCTTTACTCTCTCTCTTCTTTCAATTTCTGCAGACTTCGTGATTCTCGACGAACCTACTGCCGGTGTAGATCCAGAATTTCGTCGCTATATTTGGCAATGCCTTCGCGGCGCCGCCAGGGAGGGCACAGCTATTCTGGTTTCCTCGCACAATGTTGATGAGGTAATTAACCATTGTGATTATTTTTATATGATTAGCCAGCAACGCTTCAATCGCTTTGCCAATGGTAGTGAGTTCATGCATCGGTATGGCGTAAAGACTGTGGACGATGCGTTTATCCGAGCCGTTACTGAACCTGTATTCGCAACATAAGCAACTGGAAGCGCACACGGGGGAGCTGCCGCAGACTGCGACAACTCCCGATGAGGAAAAGGATTCGATTCAGTCGGTAAGCCCAGCAAGATAAGCCCACGGATAAATCCCCCGCTCATGCCCATCGCTGAACACCAGTTGCAGTCCATACCCCTGCGAGTGCAACTCGATCACCTGAACCCGCTCATCCACCATCGGCGCCATCCCCCGCAACCGAAACGCCCGGCACTGCGAGCACGGGCACTGGCGACGCAATTCGGCGTGTTCGAACACCTGTTCACGACCATCCGGCCAGTTCAGTCGCAACTGCTGTTTGCTGCGGGAATTGCCAATCGCCAGCGGGTTCATTGCAGTTGGCTCAAGGCAATGCGCACGGCCTTGCGCACTTCAGGGTCGCCGTCGTCTTGTGCGCCCTGCAATGCCGCAATGGCCCGTGGGTCGTTCAATTCGCCCAGGGCCAACGCGGCTTCCTTGCGCAGGTTGCTGATGCGGTGGCCGAGGGTGTCGATCAGCGCTTCGAGCGCAGGTACAAAACGCAAGCGACCGAGGCTGCGGGTGGCGCGCAGGCGCACTTGCCAGTAATCGTCGTCCAGGGCGTCGATCAGGGCCGGGCCGGCGTCGAGGTGGCCGACCTTGCCCAGGGTGGTGGCGGCTTCTTCGCGGACTTGCCAGGCAGCGTCGCGCAAGGCCTGGCGCAGGGCCGGCAGCACCTGTGCGTCAGACGCCAGGCCCAAGGCCCCGGTGGCGGCACGCCGAACTTCAGTGTCCGGGTCAGCGCTGGCCAGCCGCGCCAGTACCGGCAAGGCATCGAGTTGCTTGAGCCAGCCGAGCACGCCCACCGCCTCGCGGCGCACGCTGGCGCTTTCATCGTCCAGTGCCCGGGCCGCCGCATCGGCGGCATCGGGGCAACGCAACTCGCGCAACGCCCTGAATGCGGCGATGCGTACGCCGCTGTCGGCGTGCCCGGTCCACGGCAGGATGACCCGGCCCGCCGCCTCGCTCTTGAGCAGGCTGAGGCTTTGCGCAGCGGCCACCTGCACCGCCGGGGATGGATCCGTCAGGGCCTGGCACAGCGCCTCGACCACCGGCTCGTCCTCCCAGGCCTCCAGCAACCGCGCGGCTTCGGCGCGAACGTCTGCAATCGGGTCTTTGGCCAGTCGATCGATCAACCACTGCAGGCCGTCCGGCTCCTCGAGATCAGCCAGTTCGATCAGCGCGATCCGGCGTACACCGGGATCGTCATCGGTCAGGCGCGGTTGCAGGGCAAGAATGTCGTCGTTATCGGTTACATCAAATAGTGAGGTCATAGGGCAAATCGCGGCAGTTTGTTTTCAGGGGGAAGTCCGAGCGGGTTCAGGCGCGGCAGCTGCCGACCGTCTTCGTGCCGCAGGAGTTCGAGGCAATGGCGCTTGAGGTGCGAGAATTCAGGGCGGGTCACCAGTTCCGTGCTGCGCGGCCTGGGGAAATCCAGGCGCAGGTCTTCAATGATTCGCCCGGGGCGCGAACTCATGACCAGCAGGCGATCGGCGAGGAACAGCGCTTCGTCGATGTCATGGGTAACAAACACCACGGTGGTGCGGATGCGCGTCCAGATGTCCAGCAGCAGTTCCTGCATGTTCAACCGGGTCAGGGCGTCGAGGGCACCGAAGGGTTCGTCCATCAGCAACAGACGCGGTCGATTGACCAGCACCCTGGCGATTTCCACTCGCTGCTGCATGCCGCCGGAGAGCTGATCGGGCCAGCGCTCGGCAAAGCCTTCGAGGCCCACCAGGGCGAGGATTTCATCCGCCGCCTTGTGCCGTTCGGCCTTGCCGACACCACGCATTTTCAAGCCGAACGCCACGTTGTCACGCACCGTGCGCCACGGAAACAGGGTGTGCTGCTGGAACACCATGCCGCGCTGGGGCGATGGGCCCGACACCACTGCGCCATCGACATTCAGCGTGCCGGTGCGCGGTTGCAGGTGACCGGCCAGGGCGCCGAGCAAGGTCGATTTGCCGCAACCGGACGGCCCGAGAATGCACACGAACTGCCCCGGCTCGATCTGGCAGTCGAGTCCCTGCACCGCTTCGAAAGCCCCGTCGCCCTCGCCCAGGCTGATCGACAGCCCGCGAATATCGATGCGCCCTTCCAGGTGTTGAAAAACGCTCATCAGGCTTTTCCTCGTGGTCGATGCCAAGGTGTGAACAGCCCGCCCAGACGCTTGATCAACAGACTGCTGCCCATCCCGAGCACGCCGATCAGCAACATGCCGACCACGATGTCGGCGTAGTTCTGGATGGTGTAGGACTCCCAAGTGTAATAACCGATGCCGAATTGGCCGGAGATCATCTCCGCCGTCACCAGGCAGAACCACGAGGTGCCCATGCCGATGGCCAGGCCGGTGATGATGCTGGGCGCAGCGCCCGGAAGAACGACCTCCAGCAGGATTGCCCGGCGCCCTGCCCCGAGGCTTTTCGCCGAGGCGATCAGCCGTGGGTCGACACCTTCGACGCCGTGCACGGTGTTGAGCAGGATCGGGAACAGTGCGCCGGTGAAGGTGATGAACACCATCGACAGTTCCGACGACGGAAACATCAGGATCGCCAGGGGAATCCACGCCACCGCCGGGATCGGGCGCAGCACTTCCAGGGGCGGCAGCAATAGATCTTCGGCCCATTTCGAGCGGCCGATGGCCAGGCCCAGGGCCACCCCAATGATCAGCGCCGCGAGGTAACCGGCGAATACCCGGCCGAGGCTGCTGCCCAGGTGCTGCGCGAGCTTGCCCGAGTCGCCGAGGCCGAGGGCGGCTTCAATGACCGCCAAAGGTGTCGGGACGTTGGCGAAGGTCACCAGGCTGAGGTTCCAGTGATGGCTGGCGGCGAGTTGCCAGAACAGCAGGCAGAGCAGCAGTGAAGCGGCTCGGGGGAGCCAGCGCGAATATGATCGGTACACAATTTATCCTCTCAACCCGCCTCCTGTAGGAGCGAGCTTGCTCGCGAAGAACGCCAACAATGACGCGCTCTGTCTGAAGGATCGCGTTATCCGGACGTTTTCCGCGAGCAAGCTCGCTCCTACAGGGGACTGTAGTGTTTTGCCGGTTAGCGAACTGCCACGGCCTGCGCCGTCGCATCGGTAAAGTCAAAGACCTTGCCGCCCTGGGCGCTGGCGAACTGTTGGGCCTGGCCTTTGAGCAGGAACGCACTCAGCTGCCCTTTGCCATCGGTGGCAAACCACGCCTGATCCGCCAGCAACTTGATCCCGCTGTCGCTGGCCTGGGCGTACACCGCGCGGATGCTCCTGCCTTCCTGCTTGAGGTTGGCCAGCGCGGTAAACGCTGCTTGCGCCGAGGCGTACTGGCGGACTTTCGGCTCGCCGCGTACCCAGATTTCCGCCACGTGGCTGAAGTCGGTGATGGTTTTGCCGGTGGTGGCATCGACGGCCTTGAGCGGCGCCTGCCCGTAATTGGCCAGTTGCGCGCTGTAGTCCAGGTTCGAGGCCTTGAAGGCGGCGCGGATGTATTGGTCGTCGATGAAGGTGTTGAGATCCAGACCGCGATCGGCCTTTTTCAACAGCTTGAGGGTATCGATGGCGGTGCCGACGGCCTGACGATATTCCGACTTCCAGCTCAGGTCGCGGGTCTGCACACCGAGGGGGCCATGGAACAGGTAATTGACCTCGGCATCGACCCCGGTGACCTTGGCGATCAACTCGCTGTATTTCTCCGGTTCAGCCGCCAGCAACTGGTTGGCTTCGATACTTGCCCGCAGGTAAGCGACGACGATTTCCGGGTACTTTTTCGCATAGGCCTGATCGACCAGCGCACCGTGGAAGGTCGGCGCGTTGGCCTGGGAACCGTCATAAATCTTGCGGGCGAAACCACGGCTGGGGAACAGTTCGGCGAAGGGTACGAAGTCAGCGTGGGCATCGATCTTGCCGGCCTGCAACGCGGAGCCGGCGACTTCTGGCGGCTGGGCGATGATGTTCACGTCCTTGAGCGGGTCCCAGCCCTGGGCCGCGACGGCGCGCAAAAGCATGCCATGGGCGGTGGAAGCGAACGGCACGGAAATGGTCTTGCCCTTCAACTCTGCCAGCGACTGCACGCCCGATGCGCTTGGCACCACGATGCCGTTGCCGCTGCCCTTGATGCTGCCCGACAGCACGCTGATGAACAGGCTGTGCTTGCCCGCCGTTTCGAACGCCACGCCGTTGAACGCACCGGGGAAGTCGGCCATGGCGCCGAAGTCGAGTTTGCCGGCCACCATCTCGTTGGTCAGGGGAGCGCCGCTGGTGAAGTTTTTCCACTGCACCTCGTATTGGGCGTCTTTGTAGGGGCCATCGTGGGGCAGGTATTTGTCCAGCAGACCGAGTTCGCGAATCAACAATCCGCCGGCGGCGCAGTTGATGGTGGTGTCCTGGGTGCCAATGGCAATGCGGATGGTTTCGGCCGAGGCCGACAGGGTGAATGAAGCCAGTACCAGACCGGCCAATGCTGCACGCAACATCATG
Source organism: Pseudomonas sp. GL_091 (assembly GCF_057837725.1). Taxonomy (NCBI): domain Bacteria; kingdom Pseudomonadati; phylum Pseudomonadota; class Gammaproteobacteria; order Pseudomonadales; family Pseudomonadaceae; genus Pseudomonas; species Pseudomonas sp. GL_091. Next base: position 4,160,767 of record NZ_CM174451.1, read on the forward strand.
AGTGTTTCCCCTCGAATCATTTATTGGAAGTTCGTCTCCGCCACGATCAGGGCGCGGTGGGAAACGAGGGGTGTCTTGAATCAGGCGTCCGGTGGTGCCGGATGGCTTTGAATATTATTTGAACTGGCCACGATCCCCTGTGGGAGCGAGCCTGCTCGCGATGTCGTTCTTTCAGTCAATGGAGATGTCGCCTGTGCTGGCCTCATCGCGAGCAGGCTCGCTCCTACATTGATTTGTGTTTCAGCGCAGCAGGTACGGGATCTCGACTTTCACAGCGCCCGTCGGGCAGTCCTTTTCACAGGGCATGCAGTACCAGCATTCGTCGAAGGCCATGTAGGCCTTTTGCGTGGCCGGGTTGATCGCCAGCAGGTCCATCGGGCAAACGTCGACGCACACGGTGCAGCCTTTGTGGGCGATGCATTTGTCTTCATCGACCGTGACGGGTGCGTTGGAGCGGAAGAAGATTTCCTGGGGTTGGTAAGCCATGTTCGGTCTCTCTTTTGTTGTCGGCATCAAGCCGCATCGGCACCGACCCGCAACCGATCGTAAGCCTGCATCTCGTCGGCATCCAGCGAGATGATGTAAGGCTCGACGGCTTTCTTGAAACTGCTCATCAAACCGTTTTCGTCTTTCTTCAGGTGGCAATGGCAGAACCAGTCGCGGTCGTTGCGTTGCGGGTGATCGACGCGATGGTGGTAAAGCCCCCAGCGGCTTTCGGCGCGGAACAATGAAGCGCGGGCGGCCATTTCGGCGCAGTCGCGGATCATGCTGACTTCCATGGCGCGCATCAGTTCGTGGGCGTTGTGGGCCTTGATCTGGTCGAGATCGCGCTGGATGTCGCTGAAGCGTTGCAGGCCGATCTGCATCTTCTTGGTCACTTTCGGCGGTTGCAGGTAGTCATTGACGAAGCGCCGCAGCTTGTACTCGACCTGGGCCGGTGGCAGGCCGTGTTCACGGTCCAGCGGTGCGTAGACCCGCTGTTTTTCGGTTTCGATCTGCCGGGCATCCAGGGCTGAAAACTCACGCCCGGCAACAAAATCCGCTGCGTTGTTGCCAGCGAACCAGCCATAGGTGAACGCGCCAAGCATGTAGTTGTGCGGCACGGCGGCCATGTCCCCGGCCGAGTACAAACCCTTGACCGAGGTCTCGGCCTTCTCGTTGACCCACACCCCCGACGCCGAATGCCCGCTGCAAAAGCCGATTTCCGAGATGTGCATCTCGACCATCTGCGTGCGGTAGTCGGTACCGCGATTGGCGTGGAACTGGCTGCGACTCGGACGCTCGTTGCTGTGCAGGATCTCTTCGATGTTCTGGATGGTTTCCTCGGCCAGGTGATCGAGCTTGAGGAACACCGGACCATTGCCGCTTTCCAGCTCCTGATGGAACTCCCACATCATCTGCCCGCTCCAGTAGTCGCACTCGATGAAGCGTTCGCCCTTGTTGTTGGCGGTGTAGCCACCCAAGGGGCCGGTGACGTAGGCGCAGGCCGGGCCGTTGTAGTCCTTGATCAACGGGTTGATCTGGAAGCACTCCAGGTTCGCCAGCTCGGCCCCGGCGTGGTAGGCCATCGAGTAACCGTCGCCGGCATTGGTCGGGTTTTCGTAGGTGCCCATCAGGTAGCCGGAGGACGGCAACCCCAGGCGTCCGGCGGCACCGCAGGCGAGGATCACCGCCTTGGCCTTGATCACATGGAAGTCAGCGGTTCGGCAATCAAAGCCCATCACGCCGTTGACCGCGCCCTCTTCACCTGTCAGCAATCGGGTGCAGACCAGGCGATTGGTGATGCTCACCCGTGCGCGCTTGAGCTGCCGATAGAGGACTTTCTTGATGTCGTGCCCTTCCGGCATCGGCAACACATAAGCGCCCATGTGGTGGACCTTCTTCACCGCGTAGTCGCCGGTTTCGTCCTTCTCGAATTTCACGCCCCAGCGGTCCAGTTGCTCGATGGTTTCGAAGCTGTGGGTGGCATAGGCGTACACCGCGGCCTGATTGACGATGCCGTCGTTGGCGATGGTGATTTCCTTGGTGTATTGCTCAGGGGTCGAGTGGCCGGGAATGATCGCGTTGTTCAGGCCGTCCATGCCCATGCTGATCGCGCCGCTGCGCTTGACGTTGGCCTTGTCGATCAACAACACCCGCAGATCGCGGTTGCGTTCCTTGGCCTTGATCGCCGCCATGGGGCCGGCGGTGCCGCCGCCAATGACAACGATGTCGTATTCCTGCTCCAACGTACTGCGCGTCATGCCTGCTCCCCTTTTTGCCGGTCGATCCGCAGGCGGTACTGGAAGGCATCGCCTCGGTAGTAAAGGTGTTCGAAGTCCAGCGGCCAACCGTCGACATCGTGGGTCAGGCGTTCGATGCGCATGATCGGCGAGCCGGGTTCAACGTTCAGCGCCTGGGTCAGGTCGCTGTCGGCCAGTACCGCATCGATGGCCAGGTCGGCGTGCCCCAGGGCCAGCCCGCAGTCGTTTTCCAGGATCAGGAAAATGTCGCGCGTCACCAGGTCGGCTTTTTCCAGGCGCTCACCAACGGCTTTGGGCAGGTAGGTGATTTCCAGGGAAATCGGCTCGCGATTGATCAGGCGCACCCGTTTGATCTGCGCCACGACCTCGCCTTCGGCCACTTGCAAACGCTCGGCGACGAGCTTGTCGGCGGCAATGAACTTGAAGCTGCGCAGGCGGTTGATCACCTCGTAGCCGCGACCGGTCATGGACTCGGCCAGGCCTTGCAGGGTGCTGACGTTCTGGAAGGTTTTCGGCTTGGCGACGAAGGTGCCCTTGCCGTGGATCTTGAAGATCAGCCCTTCCTTTTGCAGGTCGCCCAAGGCCTGGCGCACGGTGATGCGGCTGACCTTGAACAACGCGCCAAGCTCGCTTTCGGAAGGCATCTGGCTGTCTTGCGGGTATTCGCCGTCGAGGATGCGGGTGCGCAGCACGTCTCGCAGCTGGGTGTGCAACGGGACGCTGCTCAGGGATAGAACGTTATCGGTCATGGCAGATCACTTGTTATAACGAGTTATGACGTGATCTTAGAGAGGTTATGACAAGCTTGAGAAATACCGAATGCGCATAAGGTTAGATTCACCACAGGGGTTATGTGTGATCTGAATATTCAGCAGCGCTTGAGGATCTGGTCCATCACCCAATCGGTCTTCAGCGCCTGCTCGGCCACGGCGGGGTGCTGCGCCTCGCCACGAATATGCGCATTCATGCCCAATACGTGGTGCCACTGAATGTGTGCGTGATGCTCGATGTTCAGGCTGAGGCGCTCGCCGGCGTGCAGCTCGACCGGGTGTTCATCGAACACTGAAAAAGTGATCCGGCCTGTACTGCCAATCACTTCGACCCGGTCTTCGCGCCGGTCTGCGACGAAGTTCCAGCAGCCCATCCCCAGTGCCCCGCTGGCAAACCGCCAGGTGGCGCTGACGGCATCTTCGGCCGCGTACAAACCGGCCTGGCGTGCGGTGAACCCGGCGACTTCGACGATATCGCCGAACAGGTACTGAAACAGGTCCAGGCCATGGCTGGCCAGATCCGCAAAGTAGCCTCCACCGGCAATCGCCGGATCGGTGCGCCAGTTTTCACTGCCGTTCTGATCCACTGCCGAAGGGGCTTTGGTGAGGGTCCAGGTCAAGTGCCGGACCTCGCCGATCCGCCCCTCTTCCAGCCATTGCCGCACTTGCCGGAAGCGTGGCAACGAACGTCGGTAATAGGACACGAACAGGTGCAGCCCGGCATCGGCAAACACCTGCTGCATCTCGCGGCTTTGCCCGGCATTCAATGCCATCGGTTTTTCAACGCAGCAATGCTTGCCGGCGGCGGCCACCTGCAAGGCAAAGGCGTGATGGCTGTCGGGCGGCGTGGCGATGTACACCGCGTCGACTTCGGGATCGTTGATCAGCGCCTGCGCATCGGTGTAGACCCGCGCGATGCCGTGGCGCGCGGCGTAGTCGGTGACGGCTTCCAGGCGCCGGCCCATCACCGCCACCAACGCCGATCCGGGCGCTTTGTAGAAGGCCGGCGCGCTTTTGCGTTCAGCGACACTGCCACAACCGATCATGCCCCAACGCACCAGGTTCATAGGCTCTCCTTGCTACTCAGACGATGCGCAATGCGCGCAGGTCCAGTCGACCGTCCTTGAGCGGCGGGCACCAGTAGTAGCCACCGGTGATCGGACGGCTGATGCGGTACAGACCGTCGGTGATGCCGTCTTCCAGGCCACTCATGCGGCGCAGTTGGGCTTCGAAGGCATCGAGGGAAAAACCGAAGGCCAGGAACATCAGGCCGGCGCGGTCGCCTTCGATCCACGGCATCGAACGGCGCACCACGAAGGCTTCAGGCGCAAAGCTTTCCTGGGCGGTGCGTTTGACGTGGGCGGAAACCGGCGCGTCGTCGATCTCTTCGTTATCGCTCAAGCGGCGACCCATGATGTTGTCTTTTTCATCCGCCGACAGCCCATGGAAACCTTTCAAGTCATGCTGCCACTGCTGGATCGCGGCAAAGCTGCCACCCACCGTGCCGTCCGCGCCCTCACCCACCAGGGCGGCGGCCACGGCGGCTGCGTCGTGGGGGTTTTCGGTGCCGTCTTCGAAGCCGGTCAGGTCATGGCCGTTCATATGGCGGAAGGTTTCGTTCATCTGCACCAGACGCAACGCCGGGGCCAGTGCCGCTTCGATGGCGTTGCTGCGGTTGAGCAACTCACCACGGTCTTCACCGTGCAGCCAGCACCAGAGCGCGTGTTGGGTCGACGGATTGTCGACACCGACCCCAGCCAGTGCCGGGAAAGTACGCAGGCCTTCGATCTGCCCATCCAGCGCCTTGACCAGGGATTCGCCGAAGCCGACGACAGCCGATTTCCCGTCCACCAATTGCATCAAGTTGTCGAGTGCAGCCGGCAGTGCCGCGGCGGATTCGAGGGCGAAGAACATATGGCGGGCTTGAGGCGGAACGGGGGTGGCGAGAATGCCCGGCTGGTAATGGCTCATATGAACTCCTTGAAAAAGAGCATGGAGTTTAACCGGAGTACGAGGGTTTGTGTGCCGTCAGAGGCCAGGAACCTGTGGTGAGGGGGCAAGCCCCCTCTCCACAAAAAGATCAGACCACGCTGGGGCTTTCGTTACGGAACGCACTCGGGCTCATGCCGGTCCAGCGCTTGAACGCCCGGCGAAAGCTGCGCACGTCGCTGTAGCCGACTTCCTCGGTGATGCGTTCGATGGACATGTCCGGGTTGGCCAGCAGGCTCATGGTGCGGGCCTGGCGCACTTGTTCCAGCAGCGTTTCAAACGTCAGCGCGTGTTCGGTAAGGCGGCGGCGCAAGGTGCGGCTACTCATGTTCAGGTCGCTGGCGATTTTCTCGATGTGGCTGCCCTCGGTCAGGTCCCGGGCAATCGCCCGTTCCACCGCCTGGATCAAATCCATTTTCTGGTGTACCTGCGCGGCTTCCAGTTCGAGCAATTTCACGGCCTGACGCAGGGCCAGGGAATGGTGATTGGGCAAGTGAACGTCCAGCCAATGCCCATCGATCACCATGCGGTTTTGCAGGCAACCGAAACGCACGTCCGGCCCGAGCAGGCGCGAATATTCGCCGAGATAGTCCGGCGCGGCATGCATGAACTCCACGGCCATCGGCTTGAAATCCGCCCCGACCAGCGCCCGGCCGTACACCAGCAAGCTGGCGAAAAACTCCTCGACCGCGAACAACTGCACGTCGGCGAACGGCAAGCGGCATTCAGCGTCGACAAACACCCGATCCCCCGCCTCCTCCACACTCGACACGACGATGCCGCCAGAGGTGTGTTGATGGCGAATGCCCAGCTCGAAGGCATCGCGCAGGGTCTTGCACAGCGACAACACATGCCCCAACAGCCCCAGCGTACCGAGCACATTCTGCGCGCCGACCCACAAGCCCAGCCCCTGATTGGGCAAGGCCTTGAGCGCGCGCTGAATCATGGCCACGGCCTGGCGATAGGAAATGCGCTGCGCCGGGTCCTGCAGGTCTTCAAAGGTAAAACCCAACCCTCGGCACAGGCTCTGTGGGTGGATGCCTTTTTGCTCGGCGACTTCGGCCAGGGTCTGCAGGAGAAACGGCGACACCAGCGCCAGTTCAAAGGTGGGATCGGTCACTTTCATTTGCATGGGGCCATACATTCCGGGTCGAGCTGCATTCTTATTTTTGTAACCGGTTATGTCGAAGGAAGTTAGCACAGGGTGCAAAGGCTGTCCGCAGAAGTCCCCCTAAATGGCCGCCAATACCCTGCCTTGCAGGGCGCAGACAGCTTATTTCTATGTTGCGGCCCTCGTATGGATGCCGGACAGCCCGCTAACAATAATAATGAGTACACCCATGATCCCGACCCGCACGACACTTCCCCTACTGGTCATTGGCCTGGCCGGCGTCTGTGCCCTGCAACCGGCACTGGCCACCGAGGCTGGTGTGGACAACATCGGCCCCGGCACCGACGGCTTTTTCATGTTGCCGCTTTCGCCCGACAGCCTTCCGGACAACATGGTTGCGTTCAACCTCTACTACAACCACTACAAAGCCACGAAACTGAACATCAGTTCACTCGGCGGCAAGGTGCCAAACGTCGAGATCGAGTCCACGGCGGTCGTTCCGCGCCTGGATTACCTCAGCCCGGTGCGAGTGTTTGGCGGCCGGCTGGCGGGCTACATCGCGCAGCCCTGGCTCAAGCAGGAGGTCGCGGTGTTCGGCTTGCAGGACACCCGCGAAGGCATGGGCGACACCACGGTCGCGCCGATCATTCTCTGGGACATGGGCCCAAACCTGACCCTCGGCGCCGCCATTGAAATCACCGTGCCGACCGGCGAGTACAGCGTTGACCGCCTGGCCAACACCAGCAACAACTTCTACACCTACAAACCCTTGTTCTCCTTCACCTGGCTGCCGACGGACAGCACCGAGGTGTCGATGAAGACCACCTACAGTTTCAACGAGAAAAACAAGGACACCGACTACAAGTCGGGGCAGATTTTCCACTTCGACTATTCGGCCAGTTTCAAGATCACCGACGACCTGATGCTCGGGTTGAACGGCTACTACCTCAAGCAAACCACCGACGACAAACAGTTCGGCCACACCGTGCAGTTCAATGGCCAGGACGTAAACGACGGGGTTCGCGGGCAGGTGTTTGCGATTGGTCCGGCGCTACACTGGACCTTTCTCAAATACGCCAGCGCGGAGATTCGCTGGGCCAAGGAATTCGACGTGGAAAACCGGCCTGAAGGGGAAATGCTTTGGGCGAAGGTCAGTATTCCCTATGCGTTTTGACTGACCCCTTCGCGAGCAGGCTCGCTCCCACACTCTGGAATGCATTTCCCTGTGGGAGCGAGCCTGCTCGCGATAGCGGTTTAACAGACTCAGAATCTTCCTCAGGAATACACCGGCCAGCTATCCACAATCTTCCCACCCCGAACCGCCAGCAAATCCCCGAACTGCAACAACACCGACTCCGTCTGGGTCGGGCGCAAGAACACCTGATCCTCAATTGTCAGCCCCACCGCCGCCGAACCATTGACCATTTCCTGGTTCGAGCTGCGGCCATACACGCCATTGCTCTGCAACCCCGCTGGCGATTCGAACTCCGCCATCCAGTTCCCGCCATAGATGAAATACGTCTCGCGCTGATTGGTGTCCCACCAGGAAAACAGCCTGGACTTGTCATCCAGCGCCGGAATATTCACCGCCCCGGTGTTTTTCAACACCGGCGTGGCGATATAAGCGGCCGGCACATGCTCCACCAGTGACGGCAAATCATAATGAGTGGGCTTGAGCAGCCCCGTCCCTACCGACACTTCGCTGCTGAGCTGTTCGTGTTCATGCATGCGATAGCTCGGGCTGCCGGCCGTGTTGAGGGTCAGCCCTTCGCGCCACAAACCAGGGTATTGCTGGCGAGTGAAGTCGACGCAGCGGTGGTAAATCACCATCACCTTGGCAAACAGCTCCTCGGGCGAGCCCAGAATCCCCGGCACGCCCATGCCCACGAACGGGTCGTAGCCCATGAACCCGGCGAACTCCAGGTGCTGCGGGTGCTGGCTGATCAGCGCCAGCATCTGCCCGAGTACGCCAAGGTCGCTGACGCCTCCGCGATGCAGCCCGACATCCAGTTCGATGTTCACCCGCATTCGCGTTCCCAGCCCTTGAGCCAGGGCAAGGTATTGCTGCAGGCGCTCCGGTGTATCGAGCAACCATTGCAATTGCTTCGAAGGGTCGAAAGGCCCCTTGTGCGACTGATAGAACAACTCGGCCGAACGCACCGGCAGCGGCTTGCCCAACAGAATGTCGGCCTCTGCAAACTGCACCGCATCATGGTTGAGAAAGGGTTGATGAAACGACATCAGGCGTTGGGTGCCGGCGCGCTGGGCGATGTAGGCCAGGAGCCCCGGTGCCGGCAGTGATTTTTCCACCAGGCGCAGGTGTTTGCCGCCTCGTTTGACCGATTGCATCGCCACATCGATGTTGTGATCCAGCCGATCAAGGTCGATCAGCATCACCGGTCGCATCGGGCCGTGGTCCTTGAGTTCGCGGTTCAGCGTACGGAAGTAATCGCTGTACGGTGCGCCTCGGTCACCCGGCCGCAGCCACGCCCCGACACCCACCAACAAGGCGCCGACGCCGGCGCTGCCGAGCAAGAAATTGCGGCGATTGACGGCCATCAGCTCACCCCCAAAATGGATGACAAATGCGCGTTGAGAAATTTGCCGCTGGGGTCGAGTGCCTGCCGCACCTGAATGAATTCCTGCCAGCGCGGGTACAGCGGCTGCAGGTTTTTCGCGTTCAGCGTGTGCAACTTGCCCCAGTGCGGTCGGCCGTTGTACTTCCAGAAAATCGGCTCGATGGCGGCGAAGAAGTTGTGATGATCCATCTGGTAATGCTGGTGGACCGAGATCGAACAGCTGTCGCGGCCTTCGAACATGCTCAGGGGAATGTCGTCGGCCTTGACGTACCGGTATTCAATCGGAAACCAGGTGCGCAGGTCCTTGTCCTGGATCAGTTTGAGAATCTCGCGCAAACAGGCCGGGCCGTATTCGGCCGGCACGGAATATTCCATTTCGTTGAAACGCACCGTGCGCACGTTGGCGTAGATATCGAACGAGTCGCCCACCCGGTCATCGAAACTGGCCAGGTGGCGCAGGTTATTGAGCATGGTGCGGCGCAGGTCCGGGAAGTCGCTGGCGTATTTGTCGATCTTCTCGATCAGCGTGACGAACTCGTTGCCGCCCTCCTCATCCGCCGGCACCGGCGGTGTGGCCGGGTCGGTGGTTTCGTTCAGGGCGATCGACAAGGCGTAGTCGGAATGGGTCACCACGAGCATTTCCCAGTGCTGGTTTTCCCGGGTGTTCTTGTCCAGGTCCTCCAGCAACTCTTCGGTTTTAGCGATCCACTGCCGCTCCCGCAAGCGATACGCCGGGCGGTTTTGCAGGCGCACCTTGCTGGCCACGCCCAACGCCCCCAGGGACACCCGGGCTGCGCTGAACACTTCAGGATGGCGGCTGGCGTCGCAGTCCAGCACGTCACCGCTGGCGGTCACCAGCTGCATGCCGCAGACATGCGCCGAATAGGATTGAAAGTGCTTGCCGGTACCGTGGGTCGAAGTCGAGATCGCGCCCGCCAGGGTCTGATAGTCGATGTCAGCCATGTTTTGCAGGGCCTGGCCGATGTCCTTGAGCGGCGTGCCCATGCGTGACATCGGCGTGCCGGCGGCGAACTCGGCCTGCAGCGTTTTCGCATCGTGATCGAGCAAACCGGTGAAATAGCTCAACGACACCAAGGTGCCGTCGGTGGGCACCAGCGCGCTGAAGGAATGCGCCGAGCCCACCGGCCGAATCCTGCCGGGGGCCTGACGCACCACTTGCGTCAACTCATCCAGGTTCTTGGGCGCCAGCCGCGCCGCCGGCAGGCAACTCTGGCCGCCCGACCAGTTGCGCCAGGGAATCAGGCGTGGCGCGCGCAGCAGCTCGGCCAGTGCCGGCGTTGAGCCGAGCGCGGTAAAGGCGCCAATGACGCTCGCCCGTTGCAACAACTGACGCCGTGTCAGGTCCATCGTCATGAATCGCACCCTGCCGTTCTTGTTATTGGATTTGCTGGCCGGACATAAAGGCAATCAGCGCCAGGAACTGTTCTTGCGAACACTGCATGCACATGCCCATCGGCGGCATGCCGTTGTAACCGTTGATCGCGTGGTCGAGCAGCGTGTCGGCGCCCTGCAATACCCGTGGTTGCCAGGCCTTGATGTCACCAGTCAGCGGCGCCCCGGCCGCCGGATTGGCGTGGCAAAGCTTGCAGCTGTTGTCGTAGACCTGCGCCAGCTCGGCGTCGGCGGGCCTCGCGGCACCTGCTTCGCTGCGGGTCGGCGGGTTTTTCGATTCTTCGCCGCACCCTGCCAGCAACGCCGCAAAGACACACCCCACCAAGGCCAAACAAAGGCTAGGCTTTTCAGTTAATCGGCTTGCCCGCATGGCTGTCCTCTCATTGGCTGCCCGGCCAGCCGGGTGCAGCTTTTTTTTGTTGTGATCAAGGAGAGTCAACATTAAGGCACCCCGCGTGGGCGGGTTGAGGGCATTGGGGGCCAACAAGGGGAGCTTCTGAGGCCATGACGCAAGGCCCGATAAATCCCCGGACATCACGCTGTGCGGCAAAACGCTGAGATGAGTCATGACAAGCGTTGCTGAGGTCTGCTAAAACGTTTCATCAGTGCATCACCTAATCCAGAGGGGTAGCGACATGACCACAGCCAATATTCTCCAGAACCTGTTCCCAAGCCCCGCCGACATCCCGGAAAAGTACCGCCTTGATGGCCAGACCGAGCAGCGCGAGTACCTGGTCGATGGCGAACTGAGAACCTGGAACGGACCACTGGCCCAGGTCCGCAGCCCGGTGTACCTGGCAGGCCCGAATGGCGATGAACAGGTGATCCTCGGCAGCACGCCGCTACTGGATGCCGACACCGCGTTGACCGCCCTCGACGCGGCCGTCCGCGCCTACGACCGCGGCCAGGGATTGTGGCCGACCATGCGCGTGGCCGAGCGCATCCAGCACGTCGAAACCTTCCTCAGGCGCATGCGCGAGCAGCGCGATGCCGTGGTCAAGTTGCTGATGTGGGAAATCGGCAAGAACCTCAAGGACTCGGAAAAAGAGTTCGACCGCACCTGCGACTACATCGTCGACACCATCAACGCGCTGAAAGAACTCGACCGCCGCTCCAGCCGTTTCGAACTGGAACAGGACACCCTCGGCCAAATCCGTCGCGTGCCGATGGGCGTGGCCCTGTGCATGGGGCCTTACAACTATCCGTTGAACGAAACCTTCACCACGCTGATCCCGGCGCTGATCATGGGCAACACCGTGGTGTTCAAGCCGGCCAAGCTCGGCGTGCTGCTGATTCGCCCGCTGCTGGAAGCCTTCCGCGACAGTTTCCCGATCGGGGTGATCAACGTCATCTACGGCAGCGGCCGCGAGACGGTCAGTGCGCTGATGGCCAGCGGCAAGATCGATATCTTCGCCTTCATTGGCACCAACAAGGCCGCCAGTGACCTGAAAAAACTCCATCCGAAACCACACCGCTTGCGCGCAGCACTGGGCCTGGATGCGAAAAACCCGGGCATCGTCCTGCCGGAAGTGGATCTGGACAATGCAGTCAGTGAAGCGGTGACCGGCTCGCTGTCGTTCAATGGACAGCGCTGCACCGCGCTGAAGATCCTGTTTGTCCACGAAGACGTGGTCGAGTCCTTCATTGACAAATTCAATGCCAGGCTCGCCAACCTCAAACCCGGCATGCCCTGGGAAGGTGGCGTAGCCCTGACGCCTCTGCCGGAATCGGGCAAGGTCGACTATCTGCATGCACTGGTGGCAGACGCCGAGAGCAAAGGCGCCAAGGTGGTCAACCCCAACGGTGGCGAAGCTCGTGCGTCGTTTTTCTACCCGGCGGTGCTGTACCCGGTCACGCCGCAGATGCGCGTTTATCAGGAAGAACAATTCGGCCCCGTCATCCCCATCGTGCCGTACCGTCATCTGGATACCGTGATCGACTACGTGCTGGAGTCGGACTTCGGCCAGCAATTGAGCATCTTTGGCACCAACCCGGTGGCGGTCGGCCGGCTGGTGGACACCTTCGCCAATCAGGTCGGGCGCATCAACCTCAATGCCCAGTGCCAGCGTGGCCCGGACACCTATCCCTTCAATGGCCGCAAGAACTCGGCCGAAGGCACCTTGTCGGTACATGACGCACTGCGGGTGTTTTCGATCCGTACCCTGGTGGCCACCAAGTTCCAGGAGACCAACAAGGACCTGATCAGCGAGATCATCAGCGGCCGCAGTTCGAGCTTCCTGACCACTGACTACATCTTCTGAGGAGAGCCAGCCTGAGTACATCCAGAGCCCATCGGCTGCCACCCTTGCTGCGCCGACTGCTGCGTCCGCTGCTGGACCCGTACCGGCGCTACCGCCATGCCCGGGTGATCCACGCGGTGCGGGTGTCGCTCGGGTTGCTGGCAACGATCCTGCTGACCACCGGGATCAATCTGCCCCACGGTGAGTGGGCGTCGGTAACGATGCTGGTGGTGATCGGCGGCTTGCAGCACCACGGCAACATCGGCAAAAAAGCCGCCGAGCGCGCCATCGGCACCCTGATCGGTGCCGGTGTCGGCCTGGTGTTGGTGGCACAACAGGCCTGGCTCGGGATGCCCTGGCTGACCTACTTCGCGATGTCGGTGGTCTGCGGGTTTTTCTCGTATCACGCCATCGGCAAGGGTGGTTACACCGCGCTGCTATCGGCGATTACCGTGTTCATCGTTGCCGGGCACGGCGATAACCCGGTCACCGATGGCTTGTGGCGCGGGGTGGATATCCTGATCGGCATTGCCCTGGCCCTGGCGTTTTCCTTCGCCCTGCCGCTGTACGCGGTTTATTCCTGGCGCTACAACCTGGCCGATGCGCTGCGTGATTGCGCAAAAATCTACGGACGCATCATTGACGGCCAGGCCATCACCGCCGACGAACACCTCAAGCTCATGACCCGCCTGAACGCTGCGATGGTGCAACTTCGCTCACTGATGCCCTCGGTGTCCAAGGAAGTGAAGATTTCCATGACCGAGCTCGATGCCCTCCAGCGCAACCTGCGCATGTGCGTCAGCACCCTGGAAATCCTCGGCAATACCCGACCGGATGCCAATGACCCCGAGGCGATGTCGCTGATGCAAACGTCATTGAAAGCCGAGCATCGGCAGATTCGCGTGCAATTGATCGGCATGGCCAGGGCGTTGAAATCAGGCGCCGCCCAGCGGCTCAATCGTCCCGTGGATGTGCCGCTTGTCAGCCTCGATGCGCCGGTCTACAACATGCTGGACGGCTATCGCTTGCTGACTCAACAACTGGCCGCCAACGTCGGCGAGATGCGCCAGCGACTGGCCAGTAACGCGTCGCGCTGGAACATCTGACGCCTGGGTCGCGGGTTACGGCGTCACCGTGCGCCGAAACTTCAATGACCAGCCTTGTTGCATGCCGGCAGCGGCCAGCAGAATCGCTGCGACTCCGATCCATTGCAGTGGCTCCAGGCGATGGCCGAAGGCAAACCAGTCGACGAAAATCGCCGCAATCGGGTAGATGAAAGACAGAGCCCCCGTCAGCGCAGTCGGCAGTTTTTGAATCGCACCGTACAACAACACGTACATCACACCGGTGTGCACCATGCCCAGCGTCACCAGGCTGGCCCACGCGCTCGGTGCCTGCGGCAATACGGAAAGATTCGCGAATGGCGCGAGCAACAACACGCCCGTGCTGACCTGGATCAGTGCGATCAAATGCGGCGGCGTACCCGTCAAACGCTTGATGATCAACGCGGCAATCGCATAGAGAAACGCCGCGCCCAAGGCCAGGGCAATGCCCATCAGGTAATCGCTGCCGCTCTCGCCCTGGCTGCCATGGGCGCTGACAATCGCCAGCATCCCGAGAAACGAAACGCCTAGCCAGGTCAGTTTCTGCGCGGTGATCTTTTCGTTGAGGAACAACGCCGCCAGCCCGACCAGCATGAACGGCTGGACGTTATAGACGGCGGTGCCGATGGCAATCGACGCCCGGGAATAGGACGCGAACAACAGCACCCAATTGCCGACAATCGCCACACCGCTCAGCACCGCGAGCAGGAAGGTCGTGCGGGTCAGAATGCCAGGGCGCAGAAAGCCGAAAGCCGCGCAAATCAGCAGCAAGGTGCCGGCACCGAACAGGCAGCGCCAGAACACCACGTCCAGCACCGGTTGCCCGGACACCAGCACGAACCAGCCGATGGTGCCGGAGATCAGCATAGCGGCCGTCATTTCGAACGAACCGCGGCGTAGGGTTTTGTCCATCATCAGACTCCTGTGTTTGTGGCCAAAGTATGCCAATGCACCCGGGCGCTACTCCAGAGCAAAAAGCAGGCTAAACTCGGGATCTGCCTTTTTTATCAAGGCCGTTTCGAGAAAACGCCTAACAGAGGGTTTTGCCATGACCGATGACATCGACCAGCTGCTGATCACGGCCCTGATGGAAGACTCGCGACGCTCGCTCAAGGCCCTGGCGCAAATCAGCGGCCTGTCCTCCCCCAGTGTTGCCGAGCGTCTGCGCCGCTTGGAGGAACGCGGTGTGCTCAAGGGCTACACCGTTGAAATCGACCCGAAATGCTTTGGCTATCAACTCCAGGCCATCGTGCGCATTCGCCCGCTGCCGGGGCAATTACAGGAAGTGGAACGGCAGATCATGGCCATTCCCGAATTCACCGAGTGCGACAAGGTCACCGGCGACGACTGCTTCATTGCGCGCCTGCATGTGCGCTCAATGGAACAACTGGACACCCTGCTCGACCGCCTCAACACCCACGCTGAAACCAACACGGCAATCGTCAAGAAAACTCCGGTCAAACGCCGGTTGCCGCCCATGGCGTGAGTGATATTAGTTTCAGACTGAAGTAGATTGGCGGTTTCCGGCGAAGGATTGACGGCATGAAAATTCAGGTAATGCTGCTCGTGGCAATGATACTTGCGGGTTGCGGCACGATTCAGACGGTTGTACGCAGTGACGAAGCGGCCGCAAAAAGCCTCAAGGACAAAAAGAGTTATTGCGGCGCGGTACCGCGAATCTACAGCGGCGTGACCTACGATTTTTGCTACCTGAACGCGCCCCTCGAAGAGGGTCGGGATGCGCAGGTACATGGCCCTGCCCCCGCTATTGTACTGATCGATGTGGTCATCTCTGGCGCGCTCGACACCTTGTTGTTGCCCTACACCATCTACCGCCAGCAAGCCGACGGCAGCATTGTAATTGTCGAGTAACCCTGAATTTCAGCTAATAAAAAACCCGCCTTGGCGGGTTTTTTACTTCAGGACCGACGATCAGTCATCACGGCCCATGATGCCGAACAGCTGCAACAGGCTGATGAACAGGTTGTAGATCGATACATACAGGCTGATCGTAGCCATGATGTAGTTACGCTCGCCGCCATGGATGATGGCGCTGGTCTGGAACAGAATGCAGACCGAGGAGAACAACACGAAACCTGCACTGATCGCCAGTTGCAGGCCGCTGATCTGGAAGAACATGCCCGCCAGCGTCGCACCCAGCAGCACGAAGAAGCCTGCCGTGATGAAACCGCCGAGGAAGCTCATGTCCTTGCGGGTAATCAGCACATACGCCGACAGACCGCCGAACACCAGCGCCGTCATCGCGAAAGCCGAGCTGACCACTTCAGCGCCGCCCTGCATACCCAGGTAACGGTTGAGGATCGGACCCAGCAGGAAACCCATGAAACCGGTCAGGGCAAATGCCGACACCAGGCCCCAGGCCGAATCACGGAGTTTGTTAGTGAGGAAGAAAAGACCGTAGAAGCCGATCAGCACCACGAACACGTTCGGGTAGCCAACATGCATCTGCTGGGCAACGTAGGCCGTCACACCGCTGAATGCGAGGGTCAGGGCGAGCAAGCCGTATGTGTTGCGCAGGACGCGGCTAACCTCTAGCTGCTCAGCCTGCACGCTGTTATTAACTGCGTAATCCTGTTCGCGCATGGCGACACTCCTGTTGGTTTGAAACGTTCAGTCGCAAAGATCATAACAGACGCCCTGTAACAAGCTATGCAGAGAGTTTGACAGTGTGTTTCATTCAGGTATTATGGCGCCCGCAACGCAAACGGAGGTGTGGCCGAGTGGTTTAAGGCAACGGTCTTGAAAACCGTCGACTGTAACAGGTCCATGAGTTCGAATCCCATCGCCTCCGCCATCTTTATACGTTAGAGCCCTGATTTTTCAGGGCTTTTTCGTTTCTGGGATTTGGCAAAAATCCGACCACACCCGAAGCGTTACAAAACTTTTCGGGTGGCGTTACAAAACTATCCCGTTTTCCCCGCCTTCCCGCACCCTGCCAACGCCTCCGATCACCGCCCGAGAAGTCCTGCTGCTACGCTGAAAACTCCACGGAGGATTCATGATGCCAAACTCAGACCTGCTCCCCTCCCTGCTATTCAAGCTCAACGAAAACCAGCTCGCCCTTGAGGCTGCCATCCTGGAGCTTTCGAATTGGGTGGAGATGCGCGGATCGGCAGACGTAGCTGACAACGTGCGCGGCGCACTGGACACGATTGACCGCAATGAAGAATTCATCAAGATGACTCTCGCGGTGCTCATGACACCTGAGTGATTTCCCGTCTCCAGCCCTGATCCCCGACGTCATATCTGCTGAGCGAGACCTGTCGCGAGCCGAGTGAAACGGGCCCTCAGCAGTTCACCGCTTGGCAGGGCCTGGCTCGGCTTAAGGGCATGTATCTCCGCGAGGTTTCAACCAGCTCGACGCGACTTCATGGTCGCCTCAGGTAAGCCTAATGATTGCCAATATAAATACACTCAGAAGGCCATCATCGCCCAAAAGGAGCCAGTCGTAAGCGTCTGGGGAATCAGAGGTGATTCACAGATCACGGTGGCACGGTGACATAAAGGGATTGAGGTGCATCTCGCTCTCTGCAAGACTCGCCCAACTCAGCAAACGAAGCGCGGTGTTCATACTGGACTAGGTAAGTACTCTGATCAGGCGACTGCGCGATGCATTTCTTGGCCTCATGTCCAATTAGGCCGTAGGCAGCACATTGAATGGAAAGGAGCTGCAATGCCTCAAAAAATTTACTTTGACGAGTCCGGTTTCACAGGCAACAACCTATTGCACCCTCGTCAAAATTATTTTGCCTACGCCTCCATTGCGTCCGATGATGATGAAGCCAAGGCTCTCGTTGAGCGATTGATCAAGAAGTACAACATTCAGAATGGTGAGCTTAAAGGCTCCAACCTAGTGAAATTCGCCAAAGGACGGAAAGCGATTTCCGAAATATTGGCGGCCTTCGATGGGCGTATAAAAATCTCGATCTCGGACAAAAAATTCGCGCTCGCAGGGAAAGTTCACGAGTATATATTCGAGCCCTGCTACTCAGATGTGAACTCGCTTTTCTACGGTATTGGCTTTCACCGATTCATCGCTAACATCCTGTACACAGAGTTCATGGCCCGGGGTGCAGGTGCGGAAGAACTATTCGCTGAGTTTGAGAGTCTGATGCGCGAGTTGGACGGGAAAGACCTGCAGACAATCTTCTCTTCATCCGATGCCTCTCATTCCGAAACCCTCAGGATGATCAGAGAATTCGCCCAGAAGCGTCACACCGACATTCAAAAGGAGCTGGATTCTCTTGCTGATGGAGAGACCGGCAAGTGGGTATTGGATCTCACCGACAGCGCGCTTTTCACCCTCCTGGCAAACTGGGGCACTCAGTATGAGCAGCTTACCGCGATCTGTGATCACTCCAAGCCGCTCCTAGCCAATCAGGAGATGTATAACGGCATGATTGGCAATACTGAAAAGATTTTTTCAGGGCTTGTGGACGGGCAAGAACATCCCGTGTCTTTCAACCTTTCGGGGCCGATAGAGTTTGCAGACTCTCGCACGACGCATGGTATTCAGCTCGCGGACACGGTTGCAGCTGCTGCAGTCTTCGTCTTTTCTGGAAAGGTAGATGAGTCGACCGAGCATTGGCGCAACATCATTGCACGTCAGGCCCACTACGGCAGCGTCATTCCAGACATGGAGGAAGTGAAGTTGGAGAATTCCCGTTCGAAACTCAATGCCTTAGTACTACATCAACTGCATGATCGAGCCATGCGGGGTGTTGATCTCATTGAAGGAGCGAGCGAGATGATTATAGACCTAGCGCGCAGTCTCAGCTCGCCAAGATACCGAATGAATCACCGCTGATTTTGTTGGCGTCGCAAGCGTCCATTGTGAGTCGAAAACGGCCCCAAAGCCGGCGGAGAATCAAAATGGACGCTAGCAATCCTAACGACTGCCAAATGAACTATCGAGATAAACCACTTTCCGCCAAAATAAGTCGTTCGATTTAGATCTACTTTCGAGCAAAAGCAAACGTCCTTAAGCGAGCTACGATGAGTCAGCATCAGGCGGTCCCTAGAGACCTGAAAGCACAACTTCTTGGACTCCGTACTATTTCAATTCACTCAAGTTCTTTTAGTGCAAAGTGAATTTGGCAAACCGTTTACAAAAGCATTGTGCGCAACTTTAGAAGCATTGTTTATTTGTTTCGTATGCATATCAATTTCGACAGTGCCTGCGCAGAAAAGACTATCATCACTACCGGCCGAATAATTATGAGGGCGATAATCATCTCTCACCAGCGGGTTTTCGCAGCAAGTTTTCGAAAGCTGGGTACACAATATCTCGACAGCAGGAATCAAGCGTAAGGCGGCTCCAACTATCTCAGGATTTGGATTGTTAAATTTTACACGACCGTTAGAAAAAATAATTGAGTCCGGCCGAACAGCCCCCAGCAAATCAGAAGTGAACAAATCAGCAGAACCTTCTCCAGGTAATCCACCATGATGAGGGAAAACTAGAAACTTCGCACTCACTTCTACTGAGTACTTTAGAATTTGATCTAGGGCTATTCTGTCCATATCGCCAGTTAACAAGGCCACGGGCTCATTTTTGTACAAAACCCTGAGTACTATGCTCACAGAATTGCTTGTGAGCTTTCGACCATCTTTTGGAAGCGACTGACCTGGACCGGACAATGCCATAGCTGGTGAAGGTGAAACAACTTGTAGGGATAAATCCTCAGTAACCTCACACCACTGATACGCACTACAAGAGCTTATGCCATACTCAACCTTCAGCTTATCCCCACGCATCTGCTCATCAATTAAATACCTGACATCCTCCCAGAGCATCGATGCTTTAATTGAGTCAGGGTTAATAATAAGCTTTTTAACCAAATACTTAGGATTGGAAAGCAAGTTTATCAAACCTGCCAAATGATCGGCATCAGTATGTGAAATCACCACCAAATCAATATCAGTAAGATCTGACTGATCGAGGAATCGCTGGAGGTGCGTTTTACCAGCAGTATCAATAACCACAACTTTCCCAGCGTCTGCCAAAACAGCCGCATTACCATGACCCACGTCGATAATCGTTAATTTCGCCATCACACCAAGTTCCAATCCTTGATATAAAGATCCCTAGATGTTTCCACCTCGAGATTAACAATAGCCTTACAACGAAACACTTCGCCAGCCTTAAAAGCCTGAAGGACCTTTCTGTATATATCTCCGTCCGACCTAGTTATATCCACCTCTACAAGGCGCTGCGAGTCCCAACCGGGGATAACAACCGCCACTCGTACTGCATCATTCGTCTTCAACACAATATTTTCAAAGCGGATAAGCGTGGGCCAGGGCTTCCTAAAAATACTGTACTGCCCAGAAAACTCCTTGATACATATTTCAAATGCATTTCGCACATTATCCGAGTTCAATTCCCTTGCATCTAACACACATGGAATGGAGTGACGAAGACGACGCACCGACGATACATTATCAACATCCCGAGAACACAAGACCGCAGGGCTCTTCTTCTCATATAGGGCAGAAACAATAACATCCCCATTAACCGGCGAATACTTTCTACTATTGAGATTAAGATCACACACAAAACCATCAAATTGGTTGACTTGCGAAAGCAACGCCTTAACACTATTAACGACTTCAACTTCCTCCGTGACGACATTCATGTCCTCAAGGTTGAACTCGTATAAACCCCTGATATTCGGATCGTCATCGAGCAGTAGGATTCTGGATATCTCACGGTCATGAATCTTAATAGCCTGCATTCTTACTGCCCCACCACTGGCAAATTAATTACGAACTCCGCGCCGCCTAGTGCCCCATTGGGTATAGCCTCAACTGTCCCACTAAGATCTTTTACGGTGTCACGCACAATTGTCAGGCCCAGCCCAGTCCCATCCGGATCAGATGAAATTCCGGGCAGCCATATCTCTGAAATATTTTGCTGAACAATTCCAGGTCCCGAGTCTGCAACCGTAATAACACAGTTAAGTCCATCGGTTTTAGTTTCTATCAGTATTACACGAGAATCAGAGCTACTTCTACGAAATGCATTTAATGCATTGTTCAGCAGATTTGTAAATATTGATTCCAAAGCTGCTTCAGAGCATCTGAGGTAGGGATTTGACGGGCATAATTCTAGATTGAGCACTGTGTCCCTCGCCTCATAAAATGGGCGCATCATGACTTCAATCTGCTTAATAACAGCGTTAATGTCCACCCGACCAACGCGGCGCTTATTAACCCGAACCAGACTCAAGGTTGCGGAACTCAGCGTAGACAGCGCGTCTAATGCCTTACGTATTTTACCGACTATGCGCATTACAGTAGCGCGTTTATCCTCAGGCGCATACGCATTTAGTCGCCCCTCAAGTGCATTGGTAGCAAGCTCGATAGCTTTTAATGGATTCCCATGAGACTCATGAGCGAACGTTGCGGCGGTAATACCCGCAGTGCTTAACGTACGATAAAGCTGTATTTCTTTCTTAAGATTATCCGCTTCTCGATCACGAGTTTTAGCGTATTGATTGAAAGCAGCGTTGATCCTACTCCTCATGCGCACCGGGACTTCTTGAATTAAATCGCTGACTTTCTCTTTTTCCTTAACTGCAACCGAAGGGACCTTATTTCGCTCAGCTTGACGTCTCCTTTCCGCATGAAATAGACGCCATCTTGCCATCCACTCTAGGCTTTCAATGGCAAATGCTTTTAACTCTGAAAAATGGTCATCAGCTATATAGCCAGAACGGTCAGTTTTTTGGGTAAGAGTGTAACGCCCCTTATTACTTAGAGAAATTCTTCCAATAGAGTTATTAGTACTAGGGCGCTCTTCAGGGTTTTGTGTACGAATGAGGTTTATTCCGAGCCAATCATCCCCAGCTCCACCGTACGGAGACACTCTAACTCCATCTTGATATACATGCACCCCTCCAAAATGGCGCAACCACTCTTTTACATCACCAATATTTACAGACTTACCAGAAACAAAGCTTTCTTTCTTTAGAAGGAAAGCCCAAAAGTCAAACTTACACTTGGGTGATCTGAAGGAAGGGGCGTCCTTTTTGTTGCGAATATCATCGTGCCCCCCCTTGTGCAAAACCTTACCTTGCCAATCAAGGATCTCAGCTGATACCCAACCGTTCTCATCAACACTAGTGGAGAGATGGTACTCAGAAGAATCAAAATACTTTAACTTAAGAAGCTTCTCGACTTCGGCGAATTCCGGGGCCTTTAATTCAACTTTAAAACCAGAAACATCATCCTCAAACGGATCTGTAAGCATCAGCACAATCCTTGCCAACTTTTTCAGATCTTCACTTCTTATGGCTGATCTTAGCCCAGTCAATTCAGTTCTTGTGCCTGTGGATCGACCGAAGAGTCCTTCTTCGATTTCGAGATCAACTTCTTCGACTGTATCTGCCTTATCAAACTCATCCCAGTCAACCTTTAAAACACTCGTTACCCCCCCATCACCCACTGTCGACTCAAGGTTAACAGTACGCCCCATCCTGAGAGCAGCGAGACGACCCAACCCCTTACTACCCGAAGGAGTTCGCCCTAAAGAAGTGATCTGATGACTATTTTTACTGGATTTCCCGAGAACGAGCCAAGAGTCTTTTATACTAGAACTAGACATACCCTTGCCATCGTCAGTAACGATTATTCTGCCGCCAGGCAAGCCTGTGTCAACTAGCTCAACGACACACGTAGTAGCATCCGCATCATAGGAATTCTTTATTAACTCCAAAATACTTTGATCCGAGCCTTGATTGAGTTCCTCGCCAAGCCTTACCAATATATTTGGAGAAAACCTAAAGTGCACACTACTCATAGCGATCCCTGACGATATCAATATCCGCTAAAATTCTCGTAGTTAAATGCCGACACCGACTAACAGCATTTAACCAATCATTAATCCTTCGAAACCTTAGTTCATCAATCAATCTTAAGCATTTTTCGATAGATCCATCTCTAGGCTTTAGAATCAGCAGATGATTCTCAACCGCTATCGCTTTTGAACCCTGGACCAAGGAAGGAACTAGTCGCACTTTATCACTTGGGCTTGATGTTCGCCGAACCACAACAAACGGCGGAACATATAAAGTCCCTGTGAAATTTATCTTTGGCAGTTTAGCCACCTGAGAAAACGGCGGAGCATCCTGCGTTGCCAAGTAAGGCACTAAAGCCCCCTGACCTGAAAGTCTATGAGGGACAACAGGCCCCACTCTCACTTCAAACAATGAACTCAACTTTATAAAATCTGATGATTCTTCACGACCTACCGACTGCCACTTATCGGCAGCCAAGTCATTTTTCTCACAACCTTGAATGACAGACAACACAAACACATCAACATCCACAGTCTTGGAAAACTTACCGTGAACATCAAGAGCAATAATTGTTGATTCTTCTTCAACATATCGCCGCCACCTTTCATACCGAGTGCCACTCCGAAGCACATCAGGCAACACTGCAGTAAGCTTTTGGCCCGGCTTAGCGACATGTAGTGCTTTCGCGATGAACACACCTGCTTGCTGTGTCCGACCGGAACTCCATTCGACCCCCGCAGGAGCAATTATATGTCCAAAAGGAGGATTTGCTACAATGCAGTCAAACTCAGCACCTAGGGCGGACTCTAGATAATCCCCCACCTCAAACAGTGAGAACAGATTGAGATAGCCGTCCAGTTCCCCCTTAGAAACCCTATGCAATCCATGCCGTTGGAAAGCAAGTGCAATTAGCCGAAGCTTTGTAGCCAATATGAAGCTTTCATTGAGGTCACACCCTCCAAACTTCAACCCCCAAAACCGTAGAGTTTCTAAAACCTGCCCCTTTAGAGGGTAGGTCTTCGCAATAGCCAGAAGCAGATTACCCGCTCCGCAAGAAGGATCAAAAAACGAGGCACCTTTGGATATCTCGGCAGAAAAAGACAGGACTATCTTCTCTGCGATTTTGTCACCCGTAAAAAAAATACCTTGGCTAGCACGAATTTCATGGGGTATTAATTCTTCAGCCGCGCAAGTGACATTGATATCTACCAACTCCATCAATGCCTTCGAGCACAAAACGGTATCGGCCTCCCCATCGACGACCAACAACCCCTGCATCTTCTTTACAAACGGAGAGTACTTGTCGCTAGCGACCTCATGTAGACTCTTCGGCTCACTTAGCCGATTTGAAACGCCATCTGCATTTAAGTTAGACAAGGCCACATAGTCCCGCGATGAACATTATTAACTCTACTTGGAGGCGACTAACAAGCGACAAGTACCCTTTGGGTTGTTTGACAAAGTTATCATATGAAACCCGATCTTACACAACCCGCCCCCAAGCAACCCCTTGACCCTAAAGGTCGAGATAATATACCAATCTACGCATGGTCGTGGCTTTAAGATGGTGAAGCAATGAACAAGAATGCTAGCCGGGCACCCTCGAAATGTCACTATGCCATCATCGGTTGGACTCCTTTATTTTCTGTCCACTGACTCCCAGCACAAGCTAGAGCCTCCTTTTAGATGTGAAGCTTAGCGCTAGAAAACTGAGAGACCACGGCAGGCTTGGATGACTCCGACCGCCACTCCTATGAGTCGAATCTCCCTTACGGAAGCCCGGGCATCGGAGTATCAAACGGCGAACGTCCTCGCTCGACCACCTTGCTTGCAGGTAGCCAAGGTCTGCGTTCATCGAGCTATGGCGGCTTTTAGAACAATCCCCCCAAGTCTGCTGGCACCCAGTTCATGATAATCAACTCGCCGCTTGTCTCAGCCTTGCCCTGCCGCTGATTCGTCGTGCTGTAACGGATGTCTACCGTCTCAAAATGAAAGCCTTCAAAGACACGGCGGATGTCCGGATGATCGTTGATGCTGACCATCACCTTGCCTTTGCAGCTCCGCATGAAGTCGGCCATCCGTTCGTAGTTCTCGAACGGAAAATCCACGCCATAGCCAGCGGTCTGCCAATAAGGCGGGTCCATGTAATGGAAGGTATGGGCACGGTCGTAGCGCTCGGCGCACTCCAGCCAGGGTAGATTTTCGACGTAGGTACCGGACAGACGCTGCCAGGCGGCTGAAAGGTTTTCCTCGATCCGCAGCAGGTTAATCGATGGGGTGGTGGTGGCGGTACCAAATGTATGGTCAGCCCATCCTCTGCCACCCAGCAACGATGAACGGTAAATCGAGCTTGCGCTAATGTATCCGGGCTCAGTGTGAGCACGGATAGCGCTCGGCCCTTGATGAGTAGTCGCTCCTGCCTGTCCTTAAAAAGTCTTCAGCTTTCAAAGCTCCTTTGGTTCTCAGGTTTTCAGCCAGGATGTCTGCCGTTTATCGTCATCAGTACTGACGTCGCAAAAGCCAGTGGTGGAGTGCACAGTTCAAGCTAGGAACTGTGAGTTGTAAGTGCCGCCCTTGGTTAATAACACCCAGACGATTCTTGCCAGTTTGTTCGCCAGGGCACAGGCCACTTTGTTCGGATGCTTGCGGGCCAACAAGTTTTTGGCCCAGATTCCGAGACCATCGGTTCGCTTGTCGATACGACACAAAACTGCGTGAGCGCCCTGCATCAACAGGCTTCTTAGGTACTTATCCCCCCGCTTGCTGATGCCTAGCAAAGTCGTTTCCCCACCCGTTGAGTACTGGCGCGGCACCAATCCCAACGAGGCAGCGAAGTCGCGGGACGATTTAAAACCCGCAGCGTCGCCGACATCGGCTACCAGCGCGCTAGCGATGAGGGGGCCGATGCCGGGGATGCTCTGCAGGCGTTGACCAGCGTCGTTTTGCGCCAGTTGTTGTTTGATTTCGATATCGAGTTTTTTGATTTCGCGCGTCAGCTGCCGAATGTCTTCAATCATGCGCTCAATGGCATTTCTCAAGCGGGTAGGCAGTTCACGGCTCGCCATCAAGTCTGAGACCCGGTCCAGGGCGGCGTATCCAACGGGAAAGATGACGCCGAACTCCAGAAGAAATCCATGCACTTGATTGATGACGGCGGTGCGTCGATTTACCAGGGACTTGCGCAGTCGGTGCTCTGTGGAAAGCACCTGCTGCTCTTCGGTTTTGACTTGAACCGAGCGGGTTCTAGGGCGCGAGGCTGCTTCACAAATGGCCTCGGCATCGATGAAGTCGTTTTTGTTGCCGGTGACATAGGCCTTCACATGCTGCGGTGCGATCAACAGCACATGGTGGCCTTGCTCCATGATTTTCCGGGCGAGCCACTGAGATCCGCCACAGGACTCCATGGCAATTTTGCAGCTCGAAATCTGAGCCAGATAGGGAAGCAATTGGTTGCGGTTGAGCTTTTTACGCAGTACCTGATGGCCCCTGGCATCTTGGCCATGCAGGTGGAAAGTGTTTTTGCCGATATCGATACCCAGAAGCGTCAAGGTATTCATGAGAGATCCTCCTTCGGTAAAGAGAGAGCCTCGACAAGTTTAGATTCGCCGAGGTTCTCGCCGGGCTGACCATCTCATTAGGTCTGCCCGGAAACTTTGCCAGCGAAGGCATGGTGTTGCAGGTAAAAGAATCGGGCGGCTCGCTGGATGTCGGTAAGGGTTTCGGGGCGGGTCATTTTCTGCCACTCGAACACTTGCCGCGAGCTGAGCGCCCATTTGAACTGACGCACAAACTCTTCAAGGTGGTTCTGCACCACGCGGTACAGCGTCACCAGGTCGCCGTTGATGTCGTTGAGCACTTCCACCGGTGCCGCCTGGGGACGCATGAAGTACAGCGCCGCGCCGCCGGCAAAGACTTCGACGTAGCATTCATGGGGTGGGAACAGCGGGATGAGGCGATCGGCCAGACGGCGTTTGCCGCCCATCCAAGGGATGATGGGTGTAGACATGGATAGCAAGACCTTTACTGTATAAATGAACAGGTGCTAGGCTCGCTCCGCTTTGTGCACAGAGCAGGAGCCTTGGCGGGACTTGCAGGGACAATCTGCGGGGACGGTGGCCAGTCTGGGTGTTGACGCATCCGGGCTGGCCGCTCCTTTTACTTTGACTTTTGAAACTTCTGACTCGGGACAACTCACGCGCCCGGGCTATCAATCGACCACTTCAAGCACGACTTTCTGTGGCTTGCCTGAGGCCTTGGCCTTGCCCTCCTTGCCGCCATTGCACTCCACTGACACCGTCCAACCGGACGGGGTGAAGGTGTGATCCACCGACTCCACCAGGTACTCGCCATCGAGTCCGCGTTTGAAGCCATGTGCCTCAATGATGATTTCGGCAAACAGGTCGGTCCGACCGGGCAGGTCCAGACGCACCGAGGCGGTCGAGCGATTGAACGCCGCCAGACGCGCCTTGGCTGCTTCATCGGCCGCCGTGCGGTCCGGGTAGAGATGGCGATCGGTATGCACCGGCGGCAGGCCTTCGGGCACGTTGGGGTTGTCCAGGTGCGAAATCAGCAGTTCGCCGCTGGCCGAGTCTTGGTACTGAGTGCTGACCCCTTGATGTGCGCTGCGGTCGCTCAAACGAAACTGCCAGCGGGTCACATCACTGCGCTGCAGGGTGATCACCGCCAAGGCCTTGCCACTGGCGCTCTGCCCGCCCTGTCGCGGCAAGACCAGCAGCTTGCCGTCGGCCACCTTGGCGGTGCAGTCGTGCTTCTTGGCCACCCGGGTGATGAAATTGAAGTCCGACTCATTGAGCTGATCCGTGCGCGGCACCCGGGTATCGACCTGGCACGACGGCTGCCAGCCATTGCGCGCGGCGACGTCACCGACGATCTGCGCCAGGCTGACATCCTCCCAACTGCCACTGCGGGTGGTTTTGCCGCTGCCGCGCATGTCGCTCGCCTTGCCGCTGATCACCAGCGTGTCCGGTGGGCCGGAGACAGCCACTTCGTCCACGGTGTAGCGCCCCATGCGAGTCAGATCGGCGCCGGCATAACCCAGGTAGATTTCGATACTCGCGCCACGCACGGGCAGCGACACCGCCCCGTCGCGATCATCAATGCGCAGCTCAAATGAATCCGAGGCCATCCCGGGCCGATCGGATAGCTGTAGTGAGACCAGCCGATCATTGATCAAGGTGGTGATGTCGGCGCCGTCGGCGACGATACGGAAAAGCGGTTGCATGTCGGTACTCCGGACAAGAAAAAGCCCGCACTCGGCGGGCTGGGTAACGGGATCAATCCCACAACGAAATGACGCTGTCAGTTTCGACCACCAGGTCCGGCAGCCTGATCAGCACGCCGGCCCGGAATGGCTGCGGCTCATCGGCCAGGCCCTGATTGGCCGCCAGTACCGCCTCGACGCTGCGGTTCAGGTGGCCGTAATAGTGGTGGCACAGGGTGTCGAGCAGATCCCCGTCAGCCGTTCTGCAGGTCATCGCCATAGCGGACAAACTCCAATGAAAAGCCCTGCTTGCGCGGGATCGCCCCGGGTAGTAAGGCGCTTTGCTCTTCTTCGATATTGGTCAAACACCAGTTGCCCAACACCTCGCCATAACCCGTGGTCAGGTTCAGTGGCAGCAACTTGGCGCCGATGCTGCGCAGCGTATCCAGCTGCTTCAGCCCGCCTTTGAAGCTCGGATAGATCGCGCCCTTGATTGTGATTTTTTCCTCACCCTGGCCCACCGCCTGTTGTGCCGGGCGCCGTGTCAGGCGCTCCTGCGCGGCCCAGCGAAACGACGTCTGCCGGCGCAGTTCGTCGAATGCAGCCGTGTCCAGGTTGAAGTAGTACGGCCGCTCATTTGCCTTGAGCGGGTAGATGATCAGCAGGTGCGGGAACGGTTTCACCGCGTCGGGAATCGGCGTCATGTCGCCGGCAAACCATTCCGTGGGGAAAATGTTGCCCAACGCCGCATTGGCCTTGCCGGCGAGCTTGTTGAACGCCGCGCCAAACCGGCCAATCTGCTCAGTCAACCCGGAAAAGTGCTCATCAAACTGGGCTAGTGCGCGCTGGGTCTGGTTGTAAATACTGGCCACCTTACCGATCTTGGCCTGGGCCGAATTGATTGCACTTTGCAAACGCCGGGTCTTGTCGCTCAGGTCTTCGCTGATAAAGGGCAGACCTTCCAGCGCATCGGCTGCCCCGCTGATCTCATTGAGCGCGCCATTCATGGGTCCAGTCATGGACTCCAGGTCAGTGCGCCCGGCCTCCCCCGCGTCGACCATGTACTTCAGCCCGCCTTGCAGGTGTTCCAGGTAAGTTTTTTCATCCGCCATTTCACGTCCTCAACCCACGTGGGGTGCATCAAACAACTGCCGGGCACGTGCTTCCCGGGCGAAGTCTCCAAACTGACGGCGCAGGTACGGCATCAATTCCTGGACCAACTGTGCCGGGTCTTTCACATCGCCGTGCACCTGAAAAACCGGGGCCGGGGCGAAGGTGAATTGCTGATCGACCTTCGGCCATTCGGGTGTCTTAGCCGCGGTGCTCGACATCAATGCCGCCGCCGTGACCGGCGCGGTGGGGGCGTTTTCCATCGAGCGCACGACCGCGCCAACCCCCTGGCCGGTGGCCATGGGAAAGATGCCGAGCGGTGCTTTGGGTACGATTGGCGTGTCCGGCCCACCAAATAAAGCCTTGCCCATGGTCGCGCCCACGTCGCCGCCGCCCCACGCCCCGAGCCAAGCACCGATCATTCCGCCCACTGCGGTGCCCAACAACGGTATGACCGAACCGATGGCGGCACCGGCCGCAGCACCCGCCAGCCCACCGGCCAGGCTACCCGCCGCCTCGCCGTAGCCTTCGGCCTTTTCATCACGGGTGGTCGCGTTCTGGTAAGTGTCCAACACCTGAACGCCGGCACCGAGCGCCGCCAGCGCCCCACCCACTTTCATGCCACGGGACGGCCGACTTGCAGGGCCTTTTCTCTTTCGACCTGAATCGTGATCCACCCCGTCATCATCGCCGTCATTCGCGTTGGTCACGAATACCCGCTGCACGATGTTGGACCGGTCGCCGGCCGAGCCGCGCGCGATGTTCACCAACCCCCGACCGATCTTCAGCGCGGCCCAGGCCTTGCCCGCCAGCAAGGCTCCGGCACTCAGCGCCGCCAGGCCCAGCACCACCTTGGGCGTCTCCTCGGACAAGGCGGTCAAGCCACGCGCTGCTGCACCGATACCGCTGGCCAGCGCATCCGTCGCCGGACGCAGGGCATCACCGATGGCACGCAGCGAATCGTTGAACGCCTGACCGGTTTCGGCCCAACGTTGCGACGAACTCTCGCGACGTTCGTTCAGGTTTTTGTCGAGAATGTCCTTGCGCGGGCCGTCGGGGTCCGAAGCGCCTTTTTTCAGCTCTGCGTAGAATTTTTTGTTCTGGGTGTACGCCATCAGGGCCGTCTTGACCTGCATGTCGGCAAACAGATCGCCGGTACGCAAAGTGGCGGCCAAGGCATCGGCCATCGCTTGCGCCTTGGCCGGGTCCGTCTCCTGGCTGATCTGGGTCAGCCCCTGACTCAGCTGCTTGGCCTTGTTCGGGTCGGTCTTTTCCACATACCGGCGCGCCAGTTCGAAGCTGGCCTCGAAGGTCGACAAGCCCTTGCCAATGGCGGCGTTCATCGAGCCCTGATAGTCAATCCCGGCATCGGCATAACCTTTGACCGTTTCCCCCGAACCGATTTTCGCGACCCAGTTTTTCAGGTTGTTCGCCGCCTCATCGGCGCTGCCGGCGCTCTTGATCTGCACCTGCAGCATGGCGCCCAGCTGGGTCACCGCCTCCTGACCGGTGATGCCGCTGCTGGCCATCTGCGCCAACAGTTCCGGAAACCACTTGGCCATGTCGGCCGCCTCGAAGCTGCCTTGCTGGCCCAGCAGGGCAACCGACGCCAAGGCCTGTTCCATTTTTTTGGGGTCGGTGATCTTGGCGTTGTTCTGCATCGCCAGAATCATCTTTGCCGTGTCGGTGCCCGACGCGCCCTGCCCGACCGCAAACTTGGCGGCCACCGGGGCGTACTTCAGCGCCTCAGCCAACTCCATGCCGCCACCGACCAGCTGGTTCACCAGGTCCGCCACTTGGGTGTTGGCCATGCCGGTATCTTTTGAGGTCTGGACGATGTCCCGGGCGGTGTCCATTTCCTGTTGGGTGTTGGCGGTACCGGACTTGATTGCGATGTCACGAATGATCGCCTGAAAATCCGCGCTGACCTTGGTCGGCACCGCAGCCAGCGTGGTGCCGGCCACCGCCGTACCGATTCCGCTGCGTAAGCTCTCCCGCCCTTCCTCGATCTGCCCCATGCCTTTGGCTTTAAACTCGGCACTGCGCACCACCTTACCCAGCGCCAGGTACTCCTGACGTAGGCGCCCGACTTCGACACCCTGCTTGCGCAAGCTGCTGGTGTTGGTTTCCAGTTTACGCAGCAAGGCGTCGGCATTGGCCGCCCCACTGTCATGGGCTTTTTTCCATTCATCGCGCAGACGTATGGTCTCGCCGATGACTTTCTGCAAACCCTTGGCGCGGGTGGTTTGCGCCTCGAGCTTTTTCATTTCGCCGCTGACATTCTTGAAGGCGGCGCCGAGCGAAGAATCGACGGCGCCACCAATCACCAGCCCGAGCGAGAGTTTGTTCGCCATGCTTATCACCTACGTGCAACGAGGTGGGCTCAATCCGTGAGCCACCAGACCATCTCGGAAAACGACAGCCCCAGGATCTCGGCCGCCGAAAAGTTCAGCTCGACGGCCAGGCGTTTGGCCAGGGCCTTCTGCAGCCGGGGGTTAAACCCCGTCGTCTGCTCCCAGACGAAAATAGGCGGTCTGCAAACGACGGTAATCGCGCATCAGCAGCCCCTCCAGATCCGCACGGCCGATGCTCGCCAAGCTGCAGAACAAGACCATCTCCTGCTCTTCTTCGTTGGTACCGCCCTGCAAGGTGGCAGCGCGCATTTCGCGCACCGTCGGCTCACGCAGGGTCAGTTTGTCGACCTGAATGCCGTTGGCCTGGCTCGCACGGGATAGGACGACGGTGGCAATGCCATCGCCCAGTTGCAGCCACTTGGGCAGAACATTGTCTTTTGCGTTGCTCATGGTGGTGCTCCTCACATGCCCAGGGCAGACCGCACGGCGGCCAGTTGGTCGACGCCATCGATGACGCGGATCGAGTTAAGGGGATCGATTTCAAACATCACGCTGCCGTCGATCTCCAGCTTGTAATAGGTCACGGCGACGGCGTATTTGAACTCGCCTTTTTCGCCTGGCTTCCAGTCCCCCGGGTCGACTTCCTTGAGGCTGCCCCGCAGGGTCGCGACCACCGACTTGACCGAACCTTTCTGGCCCTTGAAGGCACCCCGGAACGAGGCGTTGAACCCGGTCAGGTCGGCCTGGCCGAAGAACTTCAGCACCTCGCGGCGCACGCCATTGGTGATGAAGCTGGCTTCGAGCTTTTCGGTACCCATGTCGATTTCCACCGGCGCGTCCATGCCGCCGGCGCGGTACTCGTCGGTCTTGAGGGTCAGCTTGGGCAGGGTCAAACTCGGTACATCACCTTGCAGGCTGATACCGTCAACGAACAGATTGGTGTTGTAGAGCACTTCCGGAATCATAAAGCGGCCTCCTTAGGCAGCGGTGTCCAGCACTTCAGTAATCCACTGATCGGTCACCTCCACGCGGAAGTTCGGGTTTTCGGCGGGCGGTACGTCGGTGAACCGAATGTTCCAGTACACCTTGCCGTCGCTGAGTTCGCTGGAGGTGTTCAGCTCTTCGTCGGCATACACCTCGAAGTTGATGATCGCGCCCTGATTCTTCAGGTCGCGCATGAACGCCTGCAGGCCTTCGGTCACGTCCTTGACGTAGGTCGCGGTGATCGAGCGATCCACGGCCCACTTGTGCGCATAGAGGATCGCGTCCATGACGATGTCCAGCGTGCGCACGCGGGTGACGAACTTCCATTTCGGGTCGCTGGACAGCGTGCGGTTGCCCCACAGCCGGTACCCATCATCACGAATGATCGTGGTGATATTGGCGTTGTTCAGCACGTTGGCCCGGCAGGAGGCATCGCCGTCGAGAAACTCGATCGGCCGCGTGGTGCCGGTGACGCCGACAAACTCCTTGTTCGACGGCGAGGCCCAGAAACCGTAGGTGGCATCGGTCCAGGCAAACAGGCCAGCGGTCCAAGCCGAAGCCGGTGCATTGACCGTGGCACTGGTCCCGGTGTCCCAGAATTGCACGCCCGGGTCGACCATGTAGGCGTGTTTGCTGCCGAAATTTTCGGCATAGGCGATCGCGGCTTCGTCGGTGGTGTTCGGCCCGTCGAGGATGGCCATCGCCCGCATCTTGTCGCCCAGCGCCACCAGCTCGGTCGCCACCGCCAGCGTCGCCGAGTACCCCGGAGTCACCAACAACCGTGGCTGGGCGTTGAACTTGCTTTTACCGTTGAGCAACGCCTGCATACCAGTACGGGTGCCGTCGGCCCAAACGCCGCCGATGATCGCTGACAGTTGCTCGGCCGCGTCGTCCAGCACCGGCACACCGACAGCGACAATCACCGCCTTCGACCGCTTGAAAATGGCCTTGCAGTCCTGGGTGATCGCCGCGTCCGGCCCCCAGGCGGCAACCGCTTCGCTTTCGCGGGTGATCAGCAGCAGTTCGTTGGCTGCAGCCGTGGCCGGTGGGCCCACGGTAAAGGTGTTGCACAGGCCGATGATCGATGCGGACGGGGTGGCGATGTGGCGTGCCCCGGTATCCACCAGGGTCACGGTGACGCCGTGAAAAAAACTCATAGAGTGATGCTCCAGAAACGAAAAAGCCCCGCATAAGCGAGGCTGTGAGTGACGTGACGCGTAACGGAAAAGAAAACGCCCCGGCAATGCGGGGCGTCAGGACGCGGTGTTGGTCGATCCGTCCGGCTTTAGCGGCCGTTTATCACTGACCGGAAAGTCCGACGATCCAGGCCAGGCCCGCAGCTCGTTGCGATAGGTGCGCCAAGCCAGCTCCGTGTTGAGCGCGGCTGGGTCAGCATCCAGATGCTTGTCGATCTCTCTGCCCGCCCAATGCAGTTCATTTTCGATCCACGATCGTTCTCGCCTGCTTTGTAGCGCCAGATCGCGTGCGGCATCGAGCACCCAAACGAGACCATCCCAGAGATAGGCCGCACTCGGTCGCGGCAAATTCGTCAGCTCGGCCGGCAGTTCACCAGGCATCGAATGCGTCACCTCGGTACCATCGGTGGTGCGGTAAGCCACCCCTCGGTAGTCGGGCACCACCACCCATGCCTCGTCCCTCCAAACGACCACTTCACCATCCCCGGCTTGCGGTGGTTCCTCTAACGTGGCGCCCGCCGGGAGACCGCAGCCACAGCTGACATAGGTTTCGTGTTGGCCGAGGTATTCGGTGGTGATTTCACTGAACGTGTAAACGTCGATCCACCCACTCTCATCAAAAAAACCATTCACTAAAGTAGTCATCAATACATCCTGCAGATGTAGTTGTACGCCACGTTACGCATACGGGTTTCCGTACTCACACGGGCGACCGCCGATGGATTGAAAGTTACAGACATGTTGCCCGTTGTACTGACTCGTGGTGCAGCGGGTATATCACTCGTCATGTAACCAGTAGCCGTAAATACGCCGGTCGCGGTATTCACCAGCAACATCGAATCATCGTCTTGTAGCCTGAGTTCACCCGTCATGTTTTGTAGCGTGTCGAGTTGAAGGCTCAACACGGCGCGCCCAGAGTCGGGGTCGATTCCGCGCCCACCATCCAGACCACGAATCGACTCACCGCGCAGATCTGGCAGGATGCCGTTGGGATACACGGCCAGCAATGCTGGGTACCACTCGACATTGAACGCCTGACCAGCCATCACGACGCACTCTGCTGGCGGCGTAGCGGTTGGCCATGGAAACGGCACGCCGACAGGGACGGAAAATATGGAAGCAGGATCAAAATTGCTCTGGGTCCAGATATGCCCGAAATCCTGCGCATCAACCTGTACTTTTATTTGACCCGAGGCGTTGTGATAGCCGATGTAGATTTTATTGGCGTCTTGACCCGCCCCCCCGCCTTGCTGCACGGGAGTGAAGCCCAACGCAGGTTGGTACGCAGCAGGGTCAAAGTTACTAGTGTCCCAGCCCGTTACCCACGCACTGAATACGTATCCCTCTGGGGTCTGAACACCGCCACGAGTAAGAGTTGTACCGCTGTTATAGCTGATGATTTGTTGCCAGAGGGTGTCTTGACTGACCGCAACCAGCATGGGGGAGAATTGACCGCCCTCTGGAACGTTCGGGCCGGGGTTCACTCGGTAAATACCCACGGTGGTGACTGTGTTTAGATCGGTGCCGTCGGGAAGGACAATCCCCCCGTGACCGATGCCATAAGCCCCCGTGAGCAATACGCGGCCTGGCGTGTCATCTTGGGGGTAGATTTGTTTAACCAGATTGGTTGAGTCCCAGATGCTTTCCCATTCGCCCCAAACACCGGCAGTCAAGGCCCGGCGGTGTAGGGTGTGGTCGGCATTCCCATAGATCTCCTGAAAGGCGTATTGACCTGGTGTAATCGCCGAGACGCGAACCCAACCCTCGTAGATCCCGCCTCCTGGCCCTCCTATGCCATTGCTGATGAAATAGAGGGCCGTCTCCGCGTTCAAGCCACCGATGTCAACATCACTGACCGCATAGGCGGGCCCGCCCCAGCCGAACGCTCCGACCTTCATCAGCGTATCAGGCGTTTCATCGTGCAGATGGACCTGCACAGCAGCGGTCGCGGCGGTGCCCAGCCCGAGGTTATTCCGAGCCTCGACCACATCCGCAACATCGCCCAGGTTTTCACTCACCGCCAGGGCATCGGTGATGCCGTAGCCGGCTAGGGTGGTCGGGTTGGAGCCAGCGA
This sequence comes from Pseudomonas sp. GL_091, assembly GCF_057837725.1. NCBI lineage: Bacteria > Pseudomonadati > Pseudomonadota > Gammaproteobacteria > Pseudomonadales > Pseudomonadaceae > Pseudomonas > Pseudomonas sp. GL_091. Next base: position 4,195,976 of record NZ_CM174451.1, read on the forward strand.
TCACACGCCCAAGGGCATCGACGGTGACACTGCGAAACGTGCCCACACCGCCCCGACTGCCGCCTGCGATCATTTCAAACTGCAAACCGGTGGTGCCGAGGGTGATCGGCGCGTCGGTGACCAACTGCCAGAGGCTGTCGCCATTGGTCGTGCCCTGCTCGATGTGGATGAACAACCCCGGGGTCACTTCCAGGCTGTTGTCGGCATCGGTGGCCCGCGTCCAGCTGTCGGCGCTGACCACATACAGGCCGTTGTCCTGGGCTTCTGCCTGGGCGGTCACCAGCACGCGGTCACCGACGACCACGGCCACGTCATCGATGGTCTGCACATTGCTCAGGGTGATGGGGACCGTGGCCGCCACCAGCGCTGACTGTTTTTGATCCAGCTTGGCCAGCGCCTCACTGATAGCCAGGTCCACGTATTCACGCGTGGCCAGCACGACGGCCGGGTCAATCTTCAGCACGATGTTCGCCGAGCTGCTGACAATGAAGTTCATCCGCACCACTTGGGTTTTGCCACTGCCTTGATCCAGCAAAGGTTTATAGCTCGGCGCGCAGTTGGCCACCGCCACCAGGTCGCCGTCGACATCGTAGAGGCCGATTTCGCGAATCCACTCACCGCCGACTTCGGGTGGGATGATTTGTTCGGTGATCACCGTGTTGGGGTTGGCCGGATCGACCCGGATTTGGTTGATCGGCGCCCGGCGCCATTCATTGATCAACTGGGTTTGCAGGCGGTCGGGAATCGGGTCGGTACCGTTGGCATCGCCCAGGCCCATTTCGGTAAACATCCAGTCCAGGCCCATGGCGATGGCATTAGCGTGTTTGGCTTCACCGACCGCCGTGAGAATGGCAAAAAACTGACTGGTCTTATCAATCATAGGGATAAACGTCCAAAGTATCGGTTTCATCGATGCAGAGCGCCGGGCCAAAGGTGCCGGTCACGTCGATGTCTTTCGGGGTCGGCGGGTACACGTCGATCTCTTCGCCTTCTTGCACGCACACGGCAATGCCCAGCACGCCCTCAGTCTGCAGACTGAGCGCCAGGTTGGTCATGTGCCGGCTGACCGGACGGGCGTCGTCGATCAGCCACGCCAGCTCCTCGTACAGTTCCTCGGTGATGCCGGCGTCATTCAGCCCAACCTCCAGAGCGAATGTACCGGGCACGCCTTCCGGCACGGTGTCGAACCATTCCACGACATCGATCAGATAGCCCAGGGGCTCGACCACCCGACGCAGCGAACCGATGGTGCCTTTGCGTGCATGCACGTCGTACGCCGAACGGATCGCCGTGCGCTTGGCTTCCTGTGTCCAGTTGTTGTTCCAGCGGTCCACTGACCAGGCCCAGGCGAGGTACGGCAACAAGTGCTCGGGGCAGGTGTCGGCGTTGTACAAACTGCGCAGCGGGATCAACGTGTTTTCGTAATTGGCCGCTTCCACGGCCAGCTCCAGCGGCGTGCTGTTGAGCGGTAACTGGCTGCTCATGTCAGGCCCCCAGCGTCACGCTATAACCCGTGCAATACGCCGCCTCAGCTTTGCTCGGTTTGATGTCGGTCCAGCCCAGCAGCTCAACCCGGGCGATGCCGGGAATATGCAATTGCGCATCGATCCCCGAGCGCGCGACTTCCAACCCTAGGCGACGGCGCGGGTTGATCCACTCGCTCAGGCGTTTCTGGCTTTCGGCCAGGTAGGCTTCGTTCTCCGGGCCGGGTGCCTGCGGATACAACACCGCTTCAATGCGGTAATCGATGACCACGGCGCTCTGCACCGTGAGGCGGTCGGCTACCGGCCGCACGTCCTCGTCATTGAGGTGCAAGCGGACCTCTTCCAGCAATTCCGGCGAGGCGGCGCCGCTACCTTCCAGGCTGAGCACGGTGACCACCACCACGGCCGGCGACGGGCTTTCCGCCGTAGCATCGGCCACCAGACCCGAGGCGTTGCGCGCATGCAGGATGTAGCTGTTACGCGGCCCCGCCGTGGTCAGCCCCTCATACGACAGCTGCACCCGCTCGCGCAGGGCATCGTCCTCTTCGAGCACCTGCGACGTCGGTGGTACCGTGCTCGGGTCTCCCGCCTGAATCACCAGGCGCTGCAGGTTGACGTTGGCGGCCAGGTGATCGAGGTCGGCACGCTCGGCATGGGCCAACAGCAAGGCCTTGCCGGCGTCGTTGACCCGCGCCCGGTTCTGCAATGCGCCGTACGCCGCCTGCTCGATCAGCTTGAGTACCGGGTCGCTCTCCAGTTCCGCGCTCCAGTTGTCGCCCATGCTCAGGCGGAAGGCTTCCAGTTTCTCCTGGTAAACCTCCTCAAAGTCGAGGTCCTCCAGCACTTGCGGCGGCGGCAGGGCCGCCAGTTCCATGGTCATGCGGACACCTCCAAAGTCACGTCGCTACCCAGGTACTGCCCGGTCAGCTCAAATGTGATACGCCCTTCGAGGATGGCCACGGCGCGCACCCGGCCCAGCTTCAGGCGTGGCTCCCAACGGCCCAGCGTGCTGGCCACCTCGGCCTGCACGGCGCTTTTCCAGCCGTCATTGACTGGCAGGTCGACAAAGCGCCGTAGCTTGCTGCCGTACTCCGGGCGCATGCGTCGGCTGCCCAAGGGCGTGGACAAGATGTCCTCGATGGACTGGCGCAGGTGATCGAGGCCGGAAATGAGTTGGCCGGTGCGGCGGTCCAGTCCGATCATCCCGATCATGGGATCAGCCCTCGACCGCGACAAAATCCTTGCGGCCATGCAAATACTCGATCGCGACCGTGTCATCCGAGGCCACCGCGACCTGCCCTTTTTCCACTTTCAAGGTGCGCTCGGCCTCCAGCAGAATCAGCACCCGCGAGGTATACAGCGTGTCACGAAAGAGGCTCAGCGTGGCCGGCGCGGGCGCCTCACTGGCGGCTGATACTTCCTTGGTTTTGCTTGTCATGGATTTACTCCAGGTATAAAAAATCCGCACGCGGCGGACTGAAGGTGAATGTTCACTCAATGCGAGTGGTTGCTGCTGTTGCCTCCGGCATCCATGATCGTGCCGGCACCGCTGATGTCGCCGGATACGCTCAGCGCACCGTCGATGTTTACCTCACCCGCCAGGGTGATCTGGCTGGCCGTCACCCGGACTTGAGCCGGCGTCACTTCAAACTGCGAGCCACCGACCGTGATGGTCGCGCTGCTGCCGTCGGGTAACGCGATGCTGTAGCTGCCGGCTTGCCAGTCGTAGACCAGTGAGCCGCCATCGTCGAAATACCAGGCCTCGACGTGATCGCGGTTGTCCGGTGGGGCCCCGGCATTGCCATACAGTCCCGGGATAAAGGTGCCCATGGCCGGATCACCGCTCGGGCTGAACAGCGCGCCCTGCTCATTCAGGCTTGGCGCGCGCCAATGACGGGCCTTACCGGCTGCCAGGCTGTGCCAACGCACCCAGGCACTGACCCAGGTTCCGGCCTTGACCCGCACCCGGCCGGCCATCAGATCGATGCCGACCACAACGCAAGGTATCAGCATCGCGGCAATCATCCGGTCGTGTTCGGCGCTGGCGTATCCCATGCCAGATCCTCCGGCTGAAAGTAGTGATCTTCATTGCCGGTACCGGTGCAGCCATCGACGTTCAGGTACAGGGAACCGGGCGGCTCGACCGCCCATAACCATTCGGTTTCGCCGATCTGGAACACCTGTTTCCACTCAACGATCCAAACCACAAACTGCGCCAGCTCAGGCATCGAGTCGTCCGGGAATGCACGCACCTCCTGCACCTCTTCGACAAAGTCCAGCCCCCAATACTGCCCGCGCAAAATCTTGCTGATCTCGGCAGCCAGAATGGCCGCCTGCAAGGCCGCTTTGCTGATGGTGGAATCGACCATGATGCACACCTGAAAGCGGCCACTCAGGGAGGTTTTTCCGCTGCCATTGTCGGGTGCTTCGCCGATTTCCGTCAGGGCAAACAACACTGCCGGCAGACCGACTTCAGCATTCAGTTCGGGGAACGCTTCGACGCTCACCACCGACGGCAACCCGGCGCGGAACGTCGCCTCGATCGCATTGTGTAAGGTCGTCAGCTCATCCATTGTTCAAACTCAGTATGAAAGTGACCATGCCGGCGCCGTCCGGCTCGCGCTTGCTGACCTTGTAACGACCACCACCCTGCTCCACCGGTAGATCGATGGTAAGAAAGGTGTCTTTCTCGATGCCAACCGCATCCACCACACGGGCGGCGAAGGTCGGCGCCAGGACGTTATCCGTCACGATGGCATTGCCCAGGCGCACGCTCTTCGATTTACCGCCTACATCCGCACCGACAAAGGGCGAGAAGAACGCACCGGACAGCGGTAGGCCGTCCGGCTTGATGGCGCGATCGCCTAAGCGATCGACCAGCACTGCATCCATTCGAGCCGTGACGTCACGAAAGCGACCCAGCGTTGTCACTGGATCAACAACGCTTCGGCAATACCGCCAGCCGGAGCGCTCATCAGCTTGCCGAATGACACCAAATCGCCGGTGGCCGTGAGCGGATCAACCAGCACGCCTGCTTGCAGAGCCACCTTTTGCCCCTGCAGCAGCGCTGCATCGGCAGGCAGACGCCAGACGCCGTCGAGATGGCCGACCAAGACGTCACCCGCCACGCCACTGGCGATCGGGATGACCACCGTATCAACCAGCACCAACGGCACCCCCGCCGTCGCGCCACCGTCTGGAGCCATAAAAGTCAGCGTGCTGCCGGGACCCGAATAATTCTTTGACATGCGAATTTCTCCTGTACAGAAACAACAACCCCCGCTCGCGGCGGGGGGCTTAGGGAACTATTCAACCGTTAACGGCTGGCTTTCGCAGGTGGCACCACACCGACTGACTTGTTCAGACCGCGATAATCCAGCGCCGCGACCCCGGCATCGATCCGCACCTTGCTCGTCACGCCATCAATGGTGAAACCCTGCTGCTGCTCCATGTAGGGCTGTTCAACGCCGTCCAGGTAAGCGACTTCGATGGTGTCAGCACCTTGGCGGGCGGCCTCATACCAGGTGACCGGCGAATCATCGTCCAGGCGTGGCTCGGCGATCACCGTGGCGAAATTGCGGATCGGGTTGTCGATGCCAGCATTGGTGTCGACGCCAGGCACCGACGCCGAGCGGATCAGTTGGTTGGTCTTGTCTTCCAGCGCCACCGGCACCAGGACAAACGCCGGGCGAATGTTCAGGGTGCGGGCCTTGCCACCCTCGACCTCGGTTTTCTGCAAGGCCATGGCGGTCTTGGCCTTGCTCAGCGCCTCAATCGACATATTGGCGCCAGTACCGGAGAACAGGTTGTTGCGCTCGACATCGAACAGCGCTTTGCCATCGCTCATCACCGGCGAATGAATCAGCGTGTCATAGACCAGATCGCCGATGGTGCCGCGCGCGGCCAGACCCATGTTGTAAGGCACTGTGCTCAACTGGTCGAGGTCATCGTTGATGATCGCCTGCCGGGTGATGCTGAACATCTCACCGTAGGTTGCCAGGCGGATTTTTTCGCCGCGGTCATTGGTGGTGATGTACTTGTATTCAGCCCCTGGGCGAACTTCGCGCAGGCTCGGAAACGCCCCCATGCCGACCCGGGACGCCACCTTGAAGTCACTCAAGCGGCCCTTTTTGGTCCACAAGTGATAGGTCTCTGGCGCCTCGTCCCAGCCGAGCAGGACCGATTTGGCGGCGCTGTCCACCAGGATGTTGCCAAAGTCGCTGGAGTCATGGGTGAACGCCAAGCCGACCATAGCCATCGGATCAAGGGTGGCCACTAGAATGCCGCGATCATGCAGCGAGGCGCGGGCCAGCTCGCGCAGGCTCATGTGGTTATAGGCGTTGTCTTTCTGGTTTTCCGCCTGCCCCAAACGACCGGCCAGCGAGGCGCGCACCGAATCGCCAACCAAGTTGCCGTTGCTAATGTGGCCATGGTGGTGAGGTCCACCCGTTGGGGTTGTGGTCGAGCCCAGCGCAACCAGCAGTTTTTCCCGCGCCATCTCAGCCGTACAGCTCAGGTCATTGAGGCAGGTGTTGAGCAGCTCGGTGTGGCTGGTGACCAGCGAGCCACAGAACGCGGCATTGATCGCCGTACGGCGAGCACCGTCCGCCGCCATGACCTGGGCGCGCATTTGATCCAGGGTCAGCGCGACCGGCGCCGGATCGACCGCCGGTGCCGGAGTTGGCGCTGGGGTTGGGGTTGGGGTTGGGGTTGGGGTCGGTGCTGGGGTTGGAGCGGAAGCCCGCGGATCGAACAGATTTTTTGCCGAGGTAGGCATATTGGTGAACTCCTGCATTCGTTTTGAAGTGAGTTGAGCAGCCGCCTTGAACGGATCAAGCACCTTGTCAGCGAAACCGGCGGCCACCGCTTCGTTGCCATCCATCCAGGTTTCAGCCTTGAGCAACACCTGGATGTCCTCGATCGATTTGCCTGACTTGCGCATGTACGCCTGAATCAGCGTGCTCTCGACTTTGTCGAGTAAATCGGCGTACTCGCGCATGGCATCGGCATCACCGACCTGACCACCCCACGGCTTGTGAATCATCATCATTGCGTTGGCCGGCATGTTGATTTCATCGCCGGCCATGGCGACCACGCTGGCCATCGAAGCGGCGAGACCGTCGATGTACACCACGACCCGGGCCGAATGGCCGCGCAGCAGGTTGTACATGGTGGTCCCTTCAAACACGTCACCACCCGGCGAGTGGATGTGCAGGTTGATCTGAGACACATCGCCCATGGCGGCCAGATCGCGGGCGAACTGTTTGGCCGTAATGCCCCACGCGCCAATTTCGTCATACAGCATCACCTCGACCACCCCGCGTTGCAGCGCGGCGCTCAGTGAGTACCAGCTTTCGCCGGGTTTATTCGTCGGGGTTATCGAGGCTCTCGGCCTCATCAACGACAGGTTTTTTTGGCTGTTCATCGGTTTGCGTTTTTCCATAAATCTCGTGATAGAAGTCCGAACTGAAGACCAGTCCCTGCTCCCGGTTGGTTTTGATTTCCGAAGCCCGGGAACGCTTGAGTTCCTGCGGATTGCGCTGCCGCGCCCGCGCCACTTCCGACTCGTCGGCAAAGCCGGCCTCGACCAGGATCTTCCAGGCATTGGCCTCATGGATCGGGTTGATCCAAGGCATCACCGGCCCTTGGTAAATCGCGCCAAACACCGTGTCCGGATCGACGTCGACCGGCACTTGGATCACCCCACTGGCGATCGCCATGTGCAGCCATTCGCGATAGACCGGGCGACTCCAGTAGTCGATAAATTCGTGCTGCAGCAGGTCATAACCCGCCTGCCCCTCGACGAGCTCCTGACGCTGTGCGGAATAGGTGCCGTCGTAACTTCGCGCCACACTGGAGTAGGTGCCCCGGGTGCCGGCGGCCACGGCCTTGAGCTGACCGTTGCGAAAGCCTTCCAGAAAGGGGTTGGGCCGATTACTTTCGATCATGCCGACGTCTTCGCCGGGCAGCAGGCCGTCGAACACCATGCCTGGACCGATGGGAATGCTGCGGGCGCTGACGCTCTGACCATTCACGGCAGACGGTGCGGTGTAGTCGTCCGGCGTCCCTTTCTTGATGTACATGGCCAGCGCCGCGCTGATGCGGGCGGCGACCCGTTCGCTTTCCTCGTAATCCTTGATGTCCGCCAGGCGGACTAGCACGGCATGTAGCAGCGGCTGCCCGCGGTTCTGACCGATGCGCTTTCGGTGCGCGATGTGAATCATCTGCTCGGCTGGCACACGCTTGGTGGCCAGGGTCAGTTGGTAACCGGCGGCGTGCCCGGGGTGATGCTTGACCAGGTGATAGGCACGGACCCTGCGCCACTGATTGCGCTCGATCCCCTGCACAATGCCCTTGGCTTCATCGTTGTATTCCCACGGCAGATAATCCGGCTCCAACAACTCCAGGGCGAAGGGCACCACGTTCAAATGCTCATAGCTGGGCACTCGCCCCTTGAGCTTCTGCGCCAAGGCTTCGCCATCGCGCAGCCAGGTACGGCACACCTGTCGCTCCATCTGCGGGCGGGACAGCTCGCCGGACGTTTCCGGGTGCAACGACCATTCGGCCCAGCGGGCCTTGATCTGCGCCGCAAACTCCAAGTGCACTTCCCCTGCGTAGCTCAAGGGAAACGGCTCGACCGCGATGCCCATGCCGCCCACCACGCGCTCTTCCAGGCGATCGAACAAACCAGTAACGATGTCGTGGTCTTCGTCCAGCTTGCGGCATTGCTCGCGCAGGGAACGCGCCGAACGCTGCAGCGAGCGGTCCGCGCTAGCAGATTGTTTCTTGGCCTGATGCGTGCGAGTCATCTGCGCGGCTTCAAAGGCCATGATCTTGTGACGGGCATGCAGACGTTCAGCCACCAGCCCCGGAAACACCGGGGCCAGCACGCGATCCAGCAGGTTCATCGGAATGTCGCCAGGGCGTACGGCGGCTGCCCCGCCGCCGCTGACTGTTGCGCTCGTACCCGGCGCTCCCATTCCAGTCGGCCGGCGCGGATTTCTTCCAGGTCATCCATGATCAGCTTGCGACCGTTAAAGAGGATTTCCTTGCCCAGCAGGATGGCCAGTTCGGCCTCCAGATAGCGGTCCACCATGTCTTGAGCGGTTATAGCCATGCGCCTTGTCCTGTATTAAGCCAGCCGCCCAACTCGGCGGGCTGGTCGGGTGAATGTTCAGGCTCTACCTCAGGTACCGACACCGTGGCCGGTGTCAGAGCGGCAACGGTGGCCGGTTTGCTTTTCTGCTCGTGACTCATCGGCACAGTCCAGGTGCCTGACGGCAACTGCTGCGCGAGCAGGTCGAGATTCATGCCAAAGCGCTGCTGCGTTATGCGTAACGCCGCCAAGGCGTACACCAGGCAATCGAGCGCTTCGTTTCGTCGCCCGCCTGCGTCCCAGCGCTGGACGCGTTGGTGTTTGACGATCACCCACTTGCGGCGCTCGGCAGTCAGTTGCCGCAACTCGTCCTCGCCGCAAATCATCTCGTTAGCAGGCAGGTGGATACAGCCAGGCACAGGCGCACCCGAACCGTCCGGCTGCATCTTGAGGCGGCCATAAATCAGCTCTTTGGCATTGTCGGTACCCACTTCGACCAGGTAGGCACGTCCCCCTTTGACCTTAGTTTTCTTACGCGGCCAGGTCGCAATCGGCTTGCCGTAGGTCGAGGCACCAAATACTGGGATCACCCACTGGGTGCCGTGCTTGATGCATTCCTCACGTACTTCATCGCAATAGTGACCACCCTGGTCCCAACACCAACGCTCCACGCCCATCACCGTGCCATCCACCCGGGTGAAGGTCTTATGGATCTCGATGCCGACCTTGGCCCGTAGCTCGATGCTGCCCGGGTCACCTTGAAGCACGAACTTATGGACCAGCCACGCTTCCTCACCCGCGCCAAACGCCCAGACCCGGCCTTCATAGCGGTCGTCTTGGGTATCAATACCGCCGAACAGGGCAACCGCTTTAGCAGGCACTTGCGGGTAGATCTCCCGGCGCGCGTGCAGCTGCTGCCATTCCAACTGCTCGCCTTGGTCCTCTTCCCATGCTTCGCCCAGGGTGGTGTTGACGAAGGTTTTGAGCTTGCCCCGATCCTTCTTGATCTTGAGCCATTCCGTGACGACTTCGGCCCAGGTCACAAACTCCGAGTACACCGTCCAGATATGGAAAGTTACCGAACGCGGCGGCTGTATCGACTCGTCTGCAGCGCTGAACCAGGCCATGCCGTCGCGCGTCCAGATGCCGGTCCGCTCGCAGATGTAGCGGCCGTTGACGGATGCCGCGACCATTTCATGATATTCGAAGGTACAGCCATGGCCGGACTCGCACAGGTACCAGGCCTTAATCACCTGCCCCAGCTCATCCACGGCCCACTTGATACCGAACGGCGTAGCCGGGTCGCCCCACTTTAGATATTGCTCGGTACCGCAGCACGGGCACTTGATATTGAAGCGCAGAAAGTGCGGGGAATCGTTCGCCGCCCGCGTGATCTGGCAGCCCTCCCCCGAGGTTTCCTCATTGTCGTCAGCGACAACCACTGTCGTCGGGGTCGATCCGCGTATGGACTTTTTGAACGTGGCACCTTCCAGGCGCTTGTCGCCAAGAATGGTCGGAGCCCCCTCGCCCTCGATGTCCGCATTGAACTTCGATAATTCGTCATAGATCACTTCATCCGGGCTTTTCTCCCGGTAGTTTTTTGCCGCCGTACCACCCAGGCACCAAAGCATCTTGGCGTTATCGAACCGTTTTTCATCCAGTGTGTTATCGCGATGCTTCACCCCATACCAAGGCGCCAAAGCGCGCACCACAGGACTGTCCCGAATCATCGTTTCGATGTGCCGCTTCATCATGCCGTCAGCGTCGCCATCGGTTGGGCACCAGACGATGACGTTGCGTTTCTTGTGCTGGACCTTGTAGCCCATGTTGGCCACCAGCATTTTGGTGTAGCCAACCCGCGCCGATTTCAGCACGTTGACCTCACGGATCAGGTCGTTGCCCATTGCGTTGAGAATCGCGACCTGAAAAGGCGCTGTCGTCCAATCGCCTTCCTGATAGGACGACTCGGACGACAGATAGAAATGCTCATCGGCCCATTCAACCGCTGTGCGCGGCGGCTCTTTGTAGAGCCCGGCGAGCCCCTTGCGGACACCCTCAACCAGCGCCCTCATCCAAGGTGTCGACAAACTCATCAAGCAACTCCGGCAAAAGATCAGCCAAGCCGACCGCATCGTTACGCGTCACGGCGACTTCGCGCTGGATCGCCTCAAGGTGACGCACCTCGATGTCGGGGCACTTGCGTTTAACCTTCAAGTGCACGGTGTCGAGGGTTGACCCGAGCTTTGCACTCAGGCGAGACAATGCGAACAAGCAAAAATCGACCGGTACCAGCTTTTTGGCCTTCACCTTGTTGCGCATTTCCTGAGCGTCCGCCTGCTCAGTTGTCAGTCTCAGTTTTTGCTGCGCCTGTTTGTATTCAATGAGCGGATCGATCGGATCACCGTTGTCGTCGACAGGTTGGTCTTTTGTCACCTGATGCTTGAGCCGGTTATCCAGCACAGACCGGACGTCATAGAAGACATCGCGGCCGATCTTCGCAACAGGCTGAACGCCCCATTTATCAAAGGCCTGAGTCGTGATGCCGAGGCTGGTAGCCATGCGCGATTTGTTCAGCCAATGAGGCTCGCGGGAGATGGTCGGATTGGCCATGGACTAAACAACAACCTCGATTCAAAAATGGGTCATACATAGCGAAGCAGCGGGGCCCGAATTACCCCCTAGCCCCCACCCCCTCGGGAGGACCCGTTAAATTCGTGCCGGGAAAACAAGTCAAGCAATACAGGCACAGAAGCAGCCTTTCTTGCTCTCTGTCAGGGCTTGGCGGTGGCCATTGCATCGGCAAATGCACCGCGGAACTCGGCGCTGTAGTTGGCCTTGACGATGTTGTTGGCGATCTTGAAGAACGGGAAGATCGTGCGGTACATCGGCGCGCTCCGGCTGAAGACAAATATCGGCCTGACGGCATCGCCGAACGCCGTCTCTTTGCGCTCCCACACACCGGCCGTTCCCCCGACAATCCCGGAGAAATAGCTCTTGGCATTACCCTTGCGCTGACTGCGCTTGCTGTTCGAGGCATTGGCTTGGTAGCCACGCGATGTTTCGGCGGCACCCAAGCCCGACAAGATCCGGGTCATCGTTCCTCGGGAAACGTTGCCATGCTTGTCGAGCACGTTGGAGTTAGGGATCGCGAACTGGCTGGACTTCATAAATCCGCGAGCAATCAGGGCCTTTTCAAAGCGCTTATGCGGACGTGGCCCGCCTCTGACAGTTTGCTGAAGGTAGGTATCAGCGGGAATGCCAGAGGTCCAAGTGTCCTTGAAATACACTTCGGCCGGCTTGCTTTTGGTGGCCATTTTGACGAACAAGCTGTTCATCGTGGTTCGGGTTGGCCGGTCCAAGCGCTGCGCCATGACGGCCAGTTCACCGTTCTTCACCCGCCGGGCCAAGCGCGTAGCGGTCAGGGTCAGCACATGCGGAATGTGCTTTTTCTCCAGCTCCAGCAGCGCCTCGGACACGGGCAGCATGTCGGGTGTGATTTTGATTTTGACCATTTAGTTTTCCGCGGTAGCCGTGCCATAGCTGTCTGGCGGTCCGTTGAGCGAGTCATAGCAGGCCATCACTGTTTTACCTCGCTATGAATTACGGGAGTTGATACCAGCTTTCCTGGCCAGAAACTGGGTGTACAAACCGCCGGTTACATCAGCACCGATGACCGCGATTACGATGCCCAAGCCGGCGGCAAGATAAAAGTTGCTCCACAGCGCCATCGCGAGCAGCAGCGTGGCCATACCCAACAGGCCAGACGCAAGAAAACGCAGCGCAACACGCTGGAGGATCTGTCGAAGACCAAGGTCAGAACCTGAGGCTCTCAACATCTCCCCAGACAAACCGGCCATGCTCAACAATACCAACAGCCAAAGGGGCACATCGGCGAGAGCCTGATGCTCTGTGTTCATCTATAGTCCTCGAATAGGTCCGGCCTCCATGTCACTGTCATCCGCTCGGAGCAAAGAGCCAGGCATAGGGCCGAAAACGAAAAAGCCCCGCTCGATGGCAGGGCTTATAAAAGGGTACAAAAACCCCGACTCAATGGTCGGGTTCTTGAAAGGCGTTTCGCTGCGTTCACAGCAATACACGCTGCTATAAAAGCAGGTCTATTCCGCGCGGAAAAGGTTTTTCGCAGCGTATGCGAAATTGCACCCAACTTGACCACACGATTACATTCGATCTAACCATCAGATGCATGGAATTTGCCCATCATGCTTTAACCATGATGGACAGAAAACAACGCACGTTAGTCCTGCGCGACAGGCGGCAACCGGCCGATTCTGTTGAAAAAGTCGGCCATCGTTTCCACAGTAGAAAAGTACGCGCTTGAGATTGAAATCTTTACTTTGAGCAGAGGATTCGGGGCTCAGATTTCGCATAGCGACGCGCAAAAAAGGCGTTTTCAGCGGTCAGTAAGGGGCAGTCTGGAAGCACCGACTTTTTCAACAGAATCGGCCAGTAGCGGACGGTGGACAGAGTGACGGCAAATCGGTTGTGGGGAGGATCAGCTTCACAAGCACGGCAGCGTTACAAAACGCAAAGCGAGCATAACCACGCGTTGCACCTCTTCATTGCCCTCGATACCAGCGAAGGCAGCAATGCACTGAGGTAGAACGATGTATGGAGTGTGACTAAAATCGTTTTTTAACGGTTGTGGTTAGACGCTCTACCAAGTGTAGAACTTGGTCAGGGTTATCGCGTCGCACGGGGTGTGCCAGCGGGTGTAAATCTCATTGACGGCGCTCTTTGGGCTTCGAGGCTAGCTTGGTCTCCAACTCAAGAATCTGCCTATCAATTTCTGCCAGCAGAGCACGTAACAATTTCTGCTGTCCTCTGCAGAAGTCCAAGCGGTAGAGATTTTCAGACTGCCGTCGCTCAGTAAGAAACGTTTTGAAGTCGTCTTCAAGGGCAGCTACAGAGTTGACGTAAGATGTACTGGCTTCTTTGGTATTTGCTGCACCAGTCCTGGAGGTGCCAGAAGAATGGATAGCGTACTTATCAATCCAACTATTGAGGCTGGTAATGTTGGTTTCGTATGGTTCGCCTTTTGAGTCCATAATAAACTTACGCTTATTAGGTTTCTCGCCAGCAGCTTTAGCTTGAGCAACATGCTCTACCCACTTTTCAAGTACCAGTCTCCTCTTCGCTTCCCGCTCCACCTTCACCGACCAAGACATATTGCCTCCCCTGCACTGCGTTGGACCGCTCTCAACGTCCGTGAGCACAGCCCTTAAAGCGTAGCTCAAGGAGCTAGCCATGCTGAATGCCCGACTTCCTAGACAGCAGGTGCTTTTTCACAAATATGGGGAATGTGAATCGCCCCTCATTCTGTAGACACTAATGACTGGCAGCTATTGATTGTGCTGCCTTTCGCGAAAGGCAGCAATCGGCTAATAGATTAAGCAGCTTGCCGCATTGCATCGATAGCACAATCGATCCAAGCAATGCCTGCTCTCGCCAATTCCCGCACCTTCCCTTCACTTATGCTGTAGTGCTTACCAACCCGAACCATGGGCCATTTAGCACCGTAGTAAAGCCAAATAATATCGCCCATTTGTCGATCACGGTGTGAGAGCCGCGCAACTGCGCTATCAATAGCTCCGGCCCATTCATCAGTAATGCAATAGCTTTTGCTCGCCGACACTTGCGGCATTGCCTGACGCATTAGCGCCAAAGTCGGTGAGATGTAGATGGGGACGCCAGCCCCATCCATCCGCCACCAGCCCCACTGCTCCAGCAGGTATTCGGTATCACCCAAAGGTCGGCCCGCCGGCTTTCGAATCATCATGTTCTCAATCCCCTGTGTAATTTGTGCCGCCGGCACCGCGACGGTTGTTCATTTGGTGATACTCGGCCTGGTCAGATATCGACGATCTCTGCTTGAGCACTTCAATTTCACGCTGAGCCCGCTGCAATTTGAAACTCAACTGGGTGACTAACTCGTCCGAAGAAAGCACCAACCTGCTACCCAAAACAACCCAACCTGAGCCATTGCATGCAGTACAAATCTGCTCATAAAACACCCCTTCCACTACCGCTTTGCGCTTGCAGATCGAGCAAGGCTCCAGCTCGATCCGCTCCCTCTTAATGCCAATCCCCTGCCCTTTCTGCATGTTTGAATCCTCTTGTAAGATTAATTTCTGTTTTCGGCTTCAGGCCAACCAGCCCGAGGGGTCCAGGGCAACCGGCTTGCTCGCGCGTCTTGCTCCTGTCTTGTCCTGCAATGCATCAAAACCCTGTGCGTCGAGCCAGCCATGCCACCGTTCCAGAGCGTTGCGCTTTACCATCTCGCCCATTGCCTGAAAGTAAGTGCGCTCCAATTCGGTCAGGGCGTGGTTGAGTAGCAGCTTGCCCACCAGCGAATCGACACCGAGATTGGCCCAGATGGAAGGCGCGAGTTTGCGCAGGTCGTGACTGGTCCACTCGCCCGCCCCCAACCGGGCAAAAATGGCAAAGGCCTGGCTGCGTGACATCGGGCGCCCCGCACGTGAAGTCGCCGGAAACAGGTACGCCCCGTCGTAACCCTCGGCCCGCTGCTGCGCTCGGTAGCGCTCTAGAAAAGCCACGGCCTGCGTGGTCAACGGCAACAGGTGGTCGCGCTTGGATTTCGTGTCATCGGCCGGGATGAACCATTCCCCCGCGTCCAGGTGGATGTTTTTCCACATGGCCAGACGGGTTTCGGTGATCCGCGTGGCATGGGTCAGCATCAACACCAGCAGCGTCACGGCCGCCGGTTCCGCGTTGAACGCTTCGCCCCATTCGGCCAGCAGGTCCACCACAGCGACGTGTCGCAAGCGCGCTCCCTTGGGCTTGATTTTGGCCTTGGTGAAGTGACTGAACGACACCCCGAGCAGTGGATTCACAGTGATCTTTTTCAGCGTCAAGGCGGCGCCGAACACCACCTTCAGTACGTCCAACACCGACTTGACGTAGGACAGGCTGTACTCGGCCTGCATGTGCCAGACCAAGTGTCGATCCAAGGTATCGGCATTGAGTTTGCACAAGGGTAAATCACCCAGAGCGGGCAACAACTGGCAGCGGATCGCCGACAACGACGATCCCCGACGGCTTTTGGACAAACTGTTATCGGTTTTCAAGCGCGCTGCGTACCACTCCAGCACCTGCCCGACCCGCTCCCAGCCATCCACTGTGGCTGCTGCCGTCGGATCGGCCAACAACCGGGCCTGCACTACCGGCAAGCTGTCGAGCATCACCCGCGCAGGCACGTCGGGCCAGTTGGCAGCCTTTTTCCATTTCGCGCCCTTGTCGAAACGCACCAGGTGCCAACTGCCTTTGCTGCGGTCGTGACGATAACGAAACCGCAGCGGGTGCCGCGGATCTTTCAGCTCGGTTATGGTCGGGTCGATGGCATGCTGTTTGATGACCGCATCAGACAGTTTCACCGTCAGGGTTTTCAACGGAGCAGTCATTGGTCATCGCCCCTTTTGCTAAGCAGGTCGACCACTTCAAATGTCGAGGGCCACATCCAAGCGCCGTAGCGCTCGGCCATTGCCTGGTCAACGAACAGCGCCAATGCGTGATCGGGGGTGCTGCCCAAGTCCACCTTGTACGAGCAGCAGAACACGGCAAACCGATAGTTTTCCGGATCCGGAGTAGCCAAGCGGCGATCGAGCATCTCCAAGCTGATCCCCATGCGTTTGCCCATTAACCCCCCTTCAGCAGAGATTGCAGAAGCTTGAATTTATCGAGTGCTTCAGCATTGGTCTCACGCTCTGCCTCGACGGAAAGAGCCACTTCCTCAATGCGCGCCGCCAGTTTTTTCATGCGCTGTCCGACCTCCTCGGCAAAGCTGATTACCTCACCGGACAGCACCGCCAAAGTATCCAGAGCACTGGCATCGGTTTTCTTGATGGTCATAACGGCCGGCTGAGTTTCTATTGACATGCTCTGCTCTCTCGGGGATTTGATGGTGATGGCGGTACGCTGGAAGTGACCGTTAACGGGTTCGCGAATGAGACCTGCCTCCTTCAACTCGCCCAGGCCGCGACGGACAGCCGGGAACTGGGCGGCCGTGGCTTCGGCAGCTACCAACGAATTAAAAATATCGTGTGCACTCCAACGCTCCTGAATTGGCACGACCCGGAACACTTTACGGGCGAGCGACGATTGCCCGGCGAGCACGTTTTGTTGCTTGGCGGCGTTCATCAGAAGCCCTCCTTACCACGCTGAGATTCCCACTCGAATGGCACGCCAATGCAGCCGTTCTCGCGAATGCGATCGACACAGCGCGCACCAATGGCGTCGTTCAGTTCAGCGGGAGACAGGTTGCTGACGATGATCGTCGGGCGGCATTGCTCGTAACGACCGTTGATGATGCTAAACAAGGTGGCCAGCTCGAACTCGCTCTGCTTGGTCGCGCCGACTTCATCGAGCACCAGCAGGTCCGCGCCGATCACTTCACGCAAGATGTGCGCCTCGGACTCGCCTGAGCGATCATTGAACGTCGCCCGGATCTCGCCGATGAGTGTGCCCACCGTGCGGTAAATCGCCTTGACCATGCATTCGTTGATCAGGTGGTTGGCCGAGGCAATGGCCAGGTGGGTCTTGCCCGTACCGACCTTCCCCAACAGCAACATGCAGCGACCTTCCCGGCGATGCTTCGAAAAGTTGTCGACGTAGTCGGTGCACGCATCTAGGGCAATCTGCTGGGCCGGATTCGACACGACGAAATCGGCGAATGTCTTTGCCGCGAAACGCTTCGGAATCCGGGCGCTTGATTGCTGAACAATCCGAAACTGAACGCGCTTGCGCTCGAGCTCTTGCATGTCGCGCTTGTTGCTCGCGCAAATGGGACACCCAGACAGGTTGCCACCCTTGAGGATGACCGCCGAATATTCGCCATGATCGAAGCAGCTCGCTGGCTGACGGCCGATGACGCCGAATTTGCGGTCCATGTGAGCGCCGAAGTTAGAGACGGAAGGTGCCATTGGCGTTCTCCTTGGTACCGGCCTTGTAATCGCGAGTGTCAAAGCCGGAATGGCGACTGGTCGGAAGTGGCGCGGGGATGACTGCCTTGTCGGGGAAGATCCCCGTCCATCCGTTGCTGATCGAAAGGGCCAGAACGGAATCGGGGGCTGGATGGTTCGCCAAGGCCTTGGCCTGTTGTTCGCAGCTCTTGGCGGTAAGGGGTTTGTGGATTTCCTTGCGGTGCTGGCACCAGTCGCCCCAAACCTCGATGCTGACGTTTTCCGGCTTGGCGGTCAGCGGGTCGAACTTTAGCGATTTGCCTGGCGCGTTAGCGCCCTGCTTCTCCTGATTACTGGTTACCTGATTGGTACCCTGATTACTGGTACCCTGATTTGTCGGAAATTTTTCCGACCCTCCTCGGATTTTTTTCCGACCCTGTTCGGAGATTTTTCCGACCTTGCTCGGAGATTTTTCCGAGGTAGATCGGATTTTTTTCCGACCCTCAATCGCCTCAGAGGTCGGATATTTTTCCGACCCGTCCAACTTGCGATTCCACTCTTTGGCCTTTTCGGTCAAACGAAACAAACTGATGTTGGAAGTGTGGGATAGCTCGATCAGCCCGGCGGTCTCGAGCCCTTTGAGAAGCCGATATGCGGTATCTGGTTTGTCGGTGAGCAAGGGCAATTCCTCCACGATCTTTGCCTTGCTCAAGGCAAAGAAAATCCCGTTATCGGTCTTGATTGGCCTTGCCCAGCTAGGGCACTCGTAGACAAACGAAAACAGCAGCGCCTGCTGGGAGTTCAACCCCCACTCCAGTGCTTTCACCTGGTTGATCGTGATCGTGAACTGCATATCAACCCTTCCCGCTTGGCGGTCGGGCTGGGCGTCTCGATTTGTGCAACTCAATCAGTGCGGTCACCTCTTCGTGCCGGGCAGCCAAGTGTTTCGCATGCAAGGCCAGAATCTCTGCGGCTTCCGCTGCCGTGATTTCGCCGTCCTCCAGCGCCAGGGCAAGAAACTGGTCAACCCGACCGCGCTTCACAGAAGTACGTAACGAGCGCTGGTGCATGTCTACGTTGTCCAGATCGCCAACCTCAGGCAGGCGAACAAAAACGCCGCCGTACATCGCGCAGATGTAGTCCGGCAAGAATGTGGTTTTGGCTTCAGTCTCAAGCGTGCAGACCTCATCGTCGGTGAGGGGCTTGACGCCTGCCGACTCGTAAATCCGGTTTTTGAAGCGCTTGAGATTCTCTTCGCCAAGAAAGTCAGAGGCGTATGCAAGTCCACCAGGGAATGCATTAGCAGCGGTAATGACGGCTTTGCGACGGGTGTCTAGCACTGGCGATTTCATCGTCTAGTTTTCTCTCGGCGCCGTTGCGCTCAAAGTTTGCTCATGAAATGGGCAGCATCCGGCGACGCGACCTTTTTGCGCTTTGGACCGGGAATGGTCTGAGCTCTTCAGCTGTGAAAGAGCCATCTGCGTGTTCAGTTACAAAAATGTCACGGCCAACCTGCAGAGCTTTGTTGAGCGACCCTTGGGACATCCCAAGCAGATTTGCTGCGTTGGTTTGCCCGCGTGCACGAGCAAACTCATCCAGACTTTTTCGGCTCATCTCGCCGATCTCCTTTGTTAAACACCCACCAAGTATCTCCGGCGGAATTTAATTAATCAAGCCCGGCGGCATTTGATTAAATATCGCCGCTAGGAATAATCGTGGAATGAAAAAACGCGAACTCGAAGACTGGGAAAAAGAAGAGTGCTTGGCACTCAAAGTGGCTGTGGACGCCTTCAACACAGGCAAGTCACGGCGTGACGCCCTGACTCAGGGAAAGATCGCAGATGCCCTAGGCATAAATCAGGGCTCCGTCAGTTCGTACCTGAACGGCTACAACGCACTGAATGCGAAAGTCGCTAGCGCAATTGCCGGATTGATTTCCAAGCCCGTGGAGTCATTCAGCCCTCGACTGGCTGATGAGATTGCGAAAATGGCGAAGTCCAGCTTCGAATCCAATGTCGAGGCTGGCCCCCCCATCTATTCCTCACCTCGCAGAATCAATATCGAAGGCACCGCACAGCTCGGCAGTGAGGGATATTGGACAAGCCTTGACCAGGCAGCTGGCTGGGTTGAGACCTACTCCAGAGATGAGGACGCCTACGCACTCCGGCTCAAGGGCGACTCAATGGCACCAGCGATCCGTAGCGGGTGGGTCGCTGTCTGCGAACCCAATCACCGCCTAGTGCCGGGTGAGTATGTGATGGTCACCACCGTTGATGGACAAAGCATGGTTAAAGAACTTCTCTTCGAGACCGAAGAAGAGGTCAGCCTCATGTCGATCAACACGGCTTACGGCGAGCGGCTGACAGTAGCTCGGGTTGATATCGAGAAAATCCATTACGTAGGGGCAATTCTTGCCCCCAGCAAAGTGCTGGGCAGAATCTAAATTTGAGCCCTTCGATTTGTCTCTAATTCCCCTGGACACCTCCCTTCTGAAGCCCGCAAATTGCGGGCTTTTCTCTGTTAAATAATTGTTTTTAATCGTTAATCTTTAGCGCTTAGGGTTCAAGCCATTCACTGTGTATCCATACAAAAAAGGAGCAGTGCTATGGCAAAGCCAAAAAACAAACCAACACCGTCAAATTCGTTTGAGCTTCTTGGACTCCGCATCCAAAAAATCATCAGCGCCCCCGCTGCCCAAAAACGAAAAACGGCAGTCATTTGCAAGGAAGCAGATGAATGCCTTGAGGACTGGAAACGGCTCCTTGAAGCGATAGCAGAAACCGAGCACGTACTAGTGCGTCGAGAAGATGACTGCGCCGCACGTATCTCTTGGGATCTCCCCGCAAATATCTAGCCCAAAGAAAGCCCGTCCAGCACGGGTTTTTTTTCATAGATCGTAAATACATCTCCGGCGGCATTGACTTTAAATATATCCGGCGGCAATATTTGTTCGTCGCAGTGAATCGCAGCGGCAATACGGGGCCACCCGCCGCTCTTTAACAACCCAATCGATTCAAAGCTGTCAGCCGCAAAAAGACTAACGCACCAGGCGTGGGCGACTCCCACCTACGTGCGCCGTATCTGAGTCCCACTGACAGCCCAATCACATTTCACTTCATAGCCTTGGCAGCAGGGCTATGTGGCAAATCCCCTCCCCTGTATGAGGAAACACCATGTTCGGAATGAAAAAACTCTTCGGAAAACAAGTCGGCAACGCCCAGGCCGAAATGAAGAAGGTCGTTAACCGCGACTTGATGCAGGCCATTGTCGGTGGCGGCCTATTAGTCGCTGCGGCTGATGGTGAGATTGAAGCCAGCGAGGTTTCCAAGCTGGATGAGTTGATTCGCTCCAACCCCAATTTGACGCACTTCGGCAGCGAGATCACCGAAACTATCAATCGTTTTACAGGCCAGTTGAACGCCAACTTTCAAGTAGGTCGATTGGCGATCAAGCGGGAACTGGCCGACATCAAAAACGTTCCGGCCGACGCGGAGGAAGCCTTCGTCAACGTTCTTGCCGTTGCCCAGGCTGATGGTCAGATCGAGCCAGCAGAGTTGGTGGTGCTGAAGGAAATAGGCATGCACTTCGGTCTGCGCCTGGCTGACTACGGTATCGAGGCGTGAAGTACGCGACAAAGGTTCTGCTGGTCCTGCTGGCACTGATCGTCGGCTGCATGTTGCTGAGCAACGTAGCCTCTCGGGCCACTTGCTCCTACTACGGCTTCCAGACTGACCGAGAGACGCGCTACGCCGCCTTTGTAGGCTGCATGGTTCTGGTTGAAGGGGCGTGGTTCCCGCGCAATGAAATCCGCGTAGTGCAGTGATGTTTCACTGATGCCGCCTCTTACAAGGCGGCATTGGGAAACCAACTAACGCAAGGAAATGGACAATGCTGATTTTGACTCGTAAAACAGGTGAAAGCATCAACATAGGCAATGACATCACGATCACCGTACTGGGTGTGAGCGGCCAACAGGTACGCATCGGGACAAGCGCGCCCAAGGAAGTCGCAGTGCATCGAGAAGAAATCACGCAGCGCATTCAGGCAGGCTTTTCGAAGCCCCCGATGGCAACACCTGCGATCACTTAGGCTGGTCTTCGTAACGCAAACAATGGCCCGGTTCCGATCGGGCTTTTTTACGCGTGCCTTTTATCAATTAGCACCCTTCGCTGCCCAATGGCGACCAGCAGGTGGTCGGAGTGCTGACGAATACACGCAACCTACTCCGAGGGATCAGCCATGCATCCATCATTTAAAGAGCGCTTCGATGAACTCGGTGTGCTACTGCAAAAAACCAAGGCTGCACAAGTCGTGCTATGCGGGCGCCCTAATCGGCAAGAGCCATTCAAACCGGTGCGCTTTCAAGTCAACGGGAAAAGTATCGGCATGTACCAGATTAAAGACCGCACCACCGGCAAGACTCGCGCCTTCCGTGACGACTACAAGGCCGCTCACGAACTCGCAATACAGTTTGAAGCAAAGGCCAATCGCCAGATTGCGGTGACGCTATGAAAAAGCGAAAGCCCAACAACATGCGTACCCGGATAGAGCGAGCGAGCCGGGCACTGCTCAATGCCAATCACGTCGCGGTGGTCCACATCGACCCCAGCGGACGCCAAGGGATGATCAACAGGAAGAGCTGCAAGAGCATCCCGCCAGGACAACGCATGGCCGAAGCAGTCTGCGACTTCCCCCACCGTTGGACGATCTATCTCAGCGTCCAGTGTCGCGATCAACGAGGGCACCGCTACACTAAATCAGTAGAGGTTGCTCCCCAAGGCAACTATCTGGCCGCGCACCTCGAAGACGTGATCGAGGAAACCTACAAAGACTTGGTCGCCGAGAGCAATCCGAATCATCGGGTCGCTTCGGGCTGGATCGCCATCCCCGCCGAGATATCGCTGACTGAAGAGCAGGCCGCACGGGTGTTCGACGCCGTGGGTATCTGGAGTCAACAGAGGGCAGCATGAGACGAATAAGCAACCAGGTGCGCCAGCGCCGACGACAGACATGGCTGGATCTACCAGCCCAAAGAATTGAAGAGACAGGCTATGGCCAAGAGCAACGCGGATACTCAGCGGAACAAGCGCGCCAAGGAGAAAGCCTTGCTGGACCGGATCGGCGCCGAGAAACGGTCGCTAATTGTGTCGAAGGCGCTGGCAGATGCACTCCAAGTGCTGGGCGAGCGCCACGACTTCGAGGAATGGCAGGAGACGGTGTCAACCTTCATCCTTAACCTAGCAGCGGCTCCCACCGAGGAGTCCGCCCGATTCGCCAACATGTCGCGACACGAAATCACGATCAGCGAAAACGTGTCGCGAAAACTGGAACGGGCATACAGGCATGACGAGTTACGCGGCTGCAGCGATGACACCTGACGGTTATTCGGCATCGACTGGAGTGGGCGCCTCAATCACAGCGTGCATGATTGTGGTGAATATTTGGTAGCTGTAGTGATCATCTTGCGGATATACGAGAACTGATCCATCGCTGCTTAAAATCGCTCCATCACGACGAACGCTAAATCGACCCAATTCCGATTTTGAACCTCCGACTTGGCGCAAGAACAATACAGCTTCTGCCAGCCCAGCTTTATCCAGGGAGATTGGATTGATCTCGATGGAAAACTGTTTACCCAATACTTCTCCCTCGATGCTGCGCTCCTTCGCAGCTATTGAAGTCATACCTGCGAAATGCTTCATCGACAAATCTTGCCAATGCTCGACGAGGTCGAGCAACTCAGAAGAAGCAAGAGCCCAGTCCCTTTTGACTTTGGTGATGTAACTGAGGAAATCGTTTGGGTCTCTTGTGAAATCCATTGCACATGCTCCGATTGAGTCCGTCATTGGACGAATTGAGACTATGTCTTTGTAGACCATGTAGCCTTATTTAGCTACTACGCTGCGCACCAGGTCACGGAGGGCGCCGCTGGTACCACGGCGGTAGTCGCCATGCAGGAGGGGCTAACCTGTCGCGCCGCCATAGGATGAGCGCACGACGGTGATGAAGCTGGTCATCACCGCCGTGCAGCATGCACTTCGCCAGATCGAAGCAAGAACTTCTATCTAATCTGAAGTTACCGACTTTCTAGAACGATTCCGCAGGCTTGTAGATCTCTCTTCTGCATCCCGATGCAGTAAGGAAACGTTGTAATCGTAGGTCGATATCAATGGCACAGGCTCCTTATTCCGGGACATATCAAGCCATCGCCTTGTGCGTTCGATGTCGAAGGATTCCTTCTTGAACTTCATCTTCGCAACAAGGTTCGCTGAAACCCTGAAGTGTCCACAACCAGCTGAGCATTTGACCTCTGACCAGTCTCCAGGCGCTTGAACAATCCTGGCGGCAGCCTGACAGATTAAGCACTTCATATTCGATCTCCATATCAGTGACCTATCAACTGTAGCCGATCATCGGCGAAGGACATCCCCATGCCCACAGA
Source organism: Pseudomonas sp. GL_091 (assembly GCF_057837725.1). Taxonomy (NCBI): domain Bacteria; kingdom Pseudomonadati; phylum Pseudomonadota; class Gammaproteobacteria; order Pseudomonadales; family Pseudomonadaceae; genus Pseudomonas; species Pseudomonas sp. GL_091. Next base: position 4,219,934 of record NZ_CM174451.1, read on the forward strand.
AAACCTATTCACCCGGTTTCACCCGGACCCGCAAGACGCTGATTAGCATCAGCGCAACAGCCGCCGACTTGGCGCCTTCAGCAAACGAACTGCCACCTCCACTCACCCACCTTCTGCCGCCACCCGCGGCATGGAGCATCACATGGAATCCGAAATTCTTTCGGACGAAGAACTGGCGATTATCACCGGCTACAAGGCCAGGGCTTCCCAGCGACGCTGGCTGATCGACCACCAATGGGTCTTCATCGAAAGCCGAGGCAAGCGCCCGTTGGTTGGTCGGCACTATGTCCGCATGAAGTTGGGCATGGTGTCACCTACCGCTCTCAACCCGCCCTCCACTCCCGCGGCGCCAGCATGGACGCCAGACTTCTCACGAGTGAACTGATATGCGCCCCCGCAATGCCGAAACACGCAACTTACCGCCAAGGATGTATCAGTGGACACGTCCCCGGAAAAGCGGAAAAACCTGGATTGCTTACTACTACTTGGATATGTCGGGAAAGGCGATACCGCTAGGCAAAGACTTGGACAAGGCCAGGGTCAAATGGGCTGAACTCGAAGCCAAGGAGGCGCCTCTTGATCTTCGAACCATGAAGGGCATCTTTGATAGGTATATTCGCGATATTGTCCCCAAAAAAGCAGCACGCACCCAGAAGGACAACCTGTCAGAGATTAAGCAACTGCGACCAATGTTCGACAGCGCACCTATCGATGCCATAACACCTGCTGCAATTGCCGGTTACAGGGATGCACGCTCGGCAAAAGTGCGGGCAAATCGCGAAATCGCCACCCTCTCCCACGTATTTAACATGGCACGAGAATGGGGTCTAACCACAAAGGAAAACCCGTGCCAAGGAGTCCGTAAAAACAAGGAAACCCCGCGCGATTACTACGCAAACGATGCGGTATGGAAGGCGGTGTACCAGAAGGCAGGTCAAGAGCTGAAAGATGCCATGGACCTGGCTTACCTGACCGGTCAACGGCCAGCGGACGTACTAGTAATGCGCAAGGATGACATCGAGGGTGGATTCCTGATGGTTCAGCAAAACAAAACCAGTAAAAAACTTCGAATACAGACTACCACTGACGGCTCTGCAAACAGCCTGGGCTTGCTGATCGCCCAGATCGCCAAGCGTAATGCGCAGCATCTGTCGAGTTATCTGATAGTTAGTCAAAGAGGAAAACGGATGACCGCTACCATGCTGCGTAAGCGATGGGATGAGGCAAGAGAGAAGGCAAAGCAAGCGGCACTTGATAATAGTGACACGCACTTAGCGAGCCGGATCGCAGAGTTTCAATTCCGAGACATCCGACCTAAAGCAGCATCAGAGATCAAGGATATTGGTGAGGCCAGCTTGCTGCTAGGACATACCAAAGGCGACATTACCGAGCGCGTTTACCGTCGTGTCGGCGCCATTGCTAAGCCCTCAAAATAGCCCAAAAAGTGTTACAAAACCCTAATACCCCCCCTTGTAAAACGCGGCCTGTAGAGGTGGCAAAAAAAATTCGTATTAGAACGAAAAGGAGCTGCACACCGCAGAATAAAGGGACTTGCATATCGGACTTGAAAACCGTCGACTGTAACAGGTCCATGAGTTCGAATCCCATCGCCTCCGCCATCTTTATACGACAAAGCCCTGATTATTCAGGGCTTTGTCGTTTCTGGGGTTTGGCTTTCCCTGCCGCCTCTGGTCGTACCGATTGCGCATTTTTTCGACCATTTGCGCAACACCCCCGGATTCAACCGGCACTTACCTTACCCCTGAGCTCAATAAGATCCAGTACGGATTTTCCATCACTGAGCGCTACCAGACCGAACGTCTTGGCAACGGTGCCGATGGCACGACCGAATAGATCGCGGTCATAGGGCGCAAGCGAAACCATGATTCATTTGTCGCTGCTGAAGATCAAACCCACCGCGTCGGTGCAGCTCGCCACTGGAGTGTCATATGCATAGCTTTTGAACAGATTGTTATCTGCAACGGCACTCTGCATACCGACAAAATTGCCCAGGCTGACCACTACCGCAGCAATGGTTTTTTGCGACGTGGATTTCCTTCCCAAAACGAGCATCGAGATTGATAACCAGATGCAATCGTCCAGATTTTTTTCAATACACGACTTCCACTCTCATTACTCGACCAGTGGTGCAAAAAATGGCACGAAACTCATTACCCTTCCACGTCATTATGATTTTCAGTAACCGGCAAAAATCAAGGTAATGGCCAATTGTATGTTTTTGTGTGAAAGCTATGATTTAATCGCCGCCCTCCCTACAGGCTCGACCTGCCAGACAATCGCAATGGAGTGATTGATGCGCGCCGTACACATACAAAACCTGACCGGGCTACGGGGATTCGCTGCCTTGTCAGTCCTGTTGCTTCACATTCGATACGGCGATCTCGCCAATGCCTACGGTGGCCTGGCATTTCTCTTCCAGACGAGAGGCCTTGGAGTCGATATATTTTTTATCCTGTCCGGCTTCATTCTGGCCTACGTCCACGGGAAAGATTTTGCAGACAGTCTGCGTCCAAAGGGAGCTATCAAGTTCTGGGTGGCCAGGCTTGCACGGATCTACCCGGTGCACTTGTTTATGCTGGTCATTACAGCGTTCATTCTGCCGATGCATCGTCTATATGAGTGGTCGCCGGTCGATAGTGCCTACACCTTCTACGCGAACCTGTTTCTGGTGCATGCATGGGGCGTAACCCCCGATCTGACATTCAATCAGCCTTCATGGTCGATCAGTTGCGAGTGGGCGGCATACCTGACCTTTCCATTTATCGCCTACTTCACAAGAAAGTGGGGAAAGATTTCGCTCTCACTACTATTGATCGGTCTGGCACTCTACGCGCCCTTCCTGCAACCAAAGTTGCTTGCCAATGGCATCTGGACCATCAAGTGCATCGTCTACTTTGTAGCCGGGTACTGCGCATATCAGGTATGCCATGATCTGCCGGACTCCAAGCTCTGGAGAGTGACCGCAATCGCAATTGCCCCACTGATCCTGCTGATGTTCTGGGCAACCAGCATCCAGTACTACTTCGACATGCTTTTCCCGTTCCTCGTGATCTTGATGATTGCAAGTCTTTTCCGCGCAGGGCCGATTTGGGCTTATTCCAACCCAGTGTCAGTTTACTTCGGGAAGATCAGTTTCAGCCTCTACATGTGTCACATCATGGTGCTGTTTGTTGAGCGCAAGTTGTTTGGCATGATGGATCTGAAGTTCGAGATTCCCCTCATCGTGGCCTTCTCGATGTTCCTGTATCACTGCATTGAAGAGCCGGCGCGGAAGATTATCCGGATGGTTTCCGAAGGTCGTCACCGCGAGCGCCCCCAGACAAGCTTCATTGACAGCTACGCATTGCCAGCTCCAGCACCAGAGCCGGAAGCACTGAAAGAGCGCACAACGCTGGTGTAACAAAAGAAGGCCCGCCAAATCAGCGGGCCTTCTTTCTGCACGATAAAAAACCTACGAACGTCTTGGCGAACGGCCCCCGGACCTTGCCGTCATTCGCTCGTTGCAGATGGTCCAGGCCGCGGCGACCTGGTCGGCCCGGGATTTGCCGCGGGCCTCGCCCTACAGGGTGCACGCGAGGATGTTGCAGTCTTTTTCGGTCTCGGCCATCTTTTTTTCTCCGATCAACAGAGTACCCACCCGATGACGGGGCCATGACAACGGCAGACTTGACTTCGCTTTCATTGGATCTGGCGGTAGGATGCGCGCCTGACAACAAAATACTCATCACGCACCAGGGTCATCCAATTGTCTGTATCAATGGCTAAAGACCGCATAAACGAAATCGATTTACTTCGGTTCCTGGCGGCAATTGCCGTCCTGTTCTTTCATTATTCTTTTCGTGGGCATGCGTACGACGATCTGTCTGTCATGTCCTACCCTTGGATTGTTCCAGCCACAAAGTATGGATTTCTTGGTGTTCAGCTGTTTTTTATGATCAGCGGCTTTGTGATATTCATGACGGCTTCAAATGCGAACCTGAAGTCGTTCGCAATATCCAGGATCGTTCGGCTCTACCCTGCATTCTGGACGTGTTGCAGCATTACATTTATTGCAATCCTGTTGATGGGCAATGGGCGTTTTTCGGCAACTTTTAGTCAGTATCTCGCCAACATGACAATGTTCAGTGAGTTCATGAATGTACCGTCTATCGATGGTGCCTACTGGTCCATCTTCATCGAAATTCGCTTTTATCTTTTGATTGCCATTCTGTTGGCATTTAAACAGATGCGCAACGCAGAGTATTTCATGATTGCCTGGCTCGCTTATACAGCGAAGACGGCATTATGGGAAACTGACAAGCTGTCTGTGTATTTGATTTCCGAATATGCGGCTTTCTTCATTGCAGGAGCGTCAATGTTCATGGTCTGGAAAAATGGTTTTTCCATTATCCGCACCATGACTATCGCAATTTCTTTTGCCTTGGCGATATATCAAGCACTGAAGCAAGCAGTTGTATTGACGGGTGTTTTCAAGCTGGAAGTAGATTCACTCGTGGTCATTGCGATCGTTACGAGCTTTTTCGTTGCAATGCTGCTCTGCGCTACTCGCAACACAGGATTTTTTGGTCGGACCAACTGGGCAACGGTTGGGGCGCTCACTTACCCGCTCTACCTGCTGCACCAATTCATAGGCTTCATGACGTTCAACCTGCTATACGACAAGGTAAACGTCCATCTGCTCTTCTGGGGTGTCATCGTGCTGGTTTTGGCCACTGCTTACGCGGTGAATCAGTTCATCGAAAAGCCCATGTCGACGCGTCTTCGTGCTTTGCTCCAGCGCCTCCTTGGCAACAGGGTATCGACAGGGTCAGTCACAAAAGCCGACTAATGCGGGGCGGAGCCAAGAACGCAAAAGCCCGACACGGTGTGTCGGACTTTAATTGGGTACCGCGATGGATAGCTGTCACCGTGCTACAAAAAAGAGCTAGCCTGGGTGGTCAACTCTTTTTCCACGCTGGATTTGACACCCCTTGAGGTTCACAGCCTAAGAGGGCGCCGAATTATTTCACCGGATACTTGCCCAACAAATCATCAATAACCAAATCAGCGCCAAATATGGTCAAGTGGTCGGAGTTATAGTAGAGCGGCTTACCACTGGAAGACCCATAGCAGTATTTATCATCACAAAAAACGTTCTTCGAGCTATAAACCTTCACAGAAGGAAACCCTGACACCAGCTTGGAAAATATGTCAGAGTAAACCTTATATCTCGCCTCGTAATCCATCCGACTCATACCACAAACCTCTCTGACCTTATTACTTCCAATCACCAAAGGTCGATAATCAAAGCAGCTTCTTACATTGAACTCCAAGTCAGGATTATCATTAATAAATACAATTTCCTTTCCGGAACGCACAAGCTCAGCCAGAACTTTCTGCCCGACCTCGAAAAACGTATCGGCTTCTTTATCAGTCAATGCGCGAGGAAGTCGATAGTTTTCATTATAAATTCCGAACCCACCGGAAGCGAGATAACTCCAATACCCGGCAAGATAGACAGTCTTGATACTTGAAGTTTCCGCCGCAAATTTTAACGCAACGAGCAGATTATCCTCACAGCCATTGGCAGACATATGCGTAATCGATGAAAAAGGAATGCAACTCTGAGCCCCCAAATTCATCACAGACTTACCAGGCAGCTTACGCGCCAGGCTCTTGTAATATTGATTGCTGTGAGAATCCCCCATAATCAATATTTCCGGAGAGTAGTCTTTAGATACCAAGCAAAAAAAGTAACCCTTAAAATCAGGAAACAGCTTATCACAAGCCTCGTTGCGATAAGGCATATGTGGATATGCCTCGGTCAATTCCACAAAACCATAGTGCTTGTTCAAGCTCGTTCTCGTGCCAAGGCCATCAGCCTTGTACACTCCATATCCAACAAGCCCACAAACGAGCATCAGCACAGCCAATACACAAACTTTCATTTTGCTTTGGACGCCCAGACGAATAGGACGTTCAACGAATCTGTAAGTGATCCAAGCCAATGCAATAGACAGAAAAACTGCTGCTACACGAGCCTCTCGGCTTGGCACCTCACTTTCTACGATACGAAGAAAGGACAATATCGGCCAATGCCACAGATAAAGAGGAAAACTAATCAAACCAAACCAAACGGCAATTTTGTTGGATAATAACAAACGATTTAGAAAAGCACCGGGGCCTGAAGCTATAATCAAAACAGCCCCTAAAACCGGTAACAAAGCCCACTCACCCGGAAATTCAACTGCTTTACTGATGCGCCAAAAGCCAATAAAAACAAACAAAAAACCAATACACGACAAAACATTAGAAAGCGTCTTTCCGTCACTCCCGGCCCGATCCCGACAAATGATCGAACACAGCAAGCCGTCAAGCCTTAAACCAACTCGAGAAAAAAACTCTTTTTTATACAAAGCAAGCCAGGCCAACATGCTTCCACACAGCAATTCCCAAAACCGAGTTTGCGGTGAATAGAAGGTAGCCACAGAATCTTTGCTTACTTCATGAACGTTAAGGAAAAAAGATACAGCTGCAACAAGCACAATCAAACCAAAAAAATTGATTTTCCTCCGCCACGAAAACCAAAGCACGAACGGCCAAACAATATAGAACTGCTCTTCAATTCCCAGGCTCCACAAATGCAACAGCGGTTTTACATTTGCTGCGACATCAAAATATCCAGCTTCACTCCACAATGCAAAATTTGAAACAAAACCCGCACCGGCAGCAATATGCTTGCCCAACTGTTTGTATTCTTCAGCCAGTAACGCAAACCAGCCAAACGTAAAGCTGACAATCAGCACGCAAAGCAATGCGGGAAAAATACGTTTGATGCGGCGAGCGTAAAACTCCCTAAAGCTGAACGCATCCCTATCCAGGCTTTTAAAGATTATCGTAGAAATCAAATAGCCGGATATGACAAAAAAAATATCCACCCCAATGAAGCCACCACGAATCCAGCCTGGAAATGCATGAAATGCTACGACAGCCAATACCGCAATGGCTCTGAGGCCATCAATGTCCGGTCGGTACTTTGGGTGCGACAGATGTGGATGCGAAGCTGGCATTGAGGATAGAACTCGCTGGCGATGTGCAAGACGCAATCTTGTTCAGCACATAGAAATTAGTGGGCGCGGAGAACAAACCAAAAAACGGGGCATTCTAGCTCAGTCCCGCAGCCCCTAAACAACTATTGTCAGCCAGTCCGAGGGCCACACCAAAGTGTGGGTCGGCCACAATCAGAACTGACAACGAACCCGGCCAACACGCCGTGGTCACAATAGCTGATGGCAGCGCAAATGATCAGTGGCCCCGGGCCTTGGTCCGCAGACCAAGGTCGAAAACCAACTTCATTCACGAGCGATGCTTGCGATTCACACACTTCAGGGTGCACCGGATAACCTCAGTGGGTTCGGTTCCTGCCTGATGCAGGCGCTTACCGCTGCTCTGATCCAACGCTCCCTCAGCGGAGTACGCAAATGACTCAATCAATGCGGTTCTTCCTCTCGTTCTTCCTCGCGACTGCAACATTGGCATCGGCCGGTTTCCTGAACAATGCAGGAGCGGCCACCGCCGAGGATCTGAATGCCGACGCTCGACAAGCATTACAGACGCTCTACAAGACCCATCCTTTTTCCGAATCCATCTCGCGCCAGGCCAAGGCTGTGCTGGTTTTCCCGAACATCATCAAAGCGGGTCTCGTGTTCGGCGGCAGCTATGGTGAAGGCGTTTTAATGAGGGGCACGAAAGTCGAGAACTACTACAACTCCGTCACCGGTTCATGGGGGCTACAGGCCGGCGCCCAGTCGTATGGCTATGCGGTTTTCCTGATGACCGATAAAGCCGTGAAATATGTAGCCGAAACCAAGGGCTGGGAAATCGGTGTGGGGCCAACGGTTGTCGTGGTTGATGAAGGGGCGGCGAAGAACCTGTCCAGCTCGACGCTGAAAGACGACGCCTACGCGTTCATCTTCGACCAGCAAGGATTAATGGCGGGGGTCAGTATCGAGGGAACGAAGATTTCTCTGATCAAACGCTAAAGTCAGTCGTTTGATTGGCCATCGGGAGCGTGATTGGCAGCCTATGCCTACCCGGATGGGTTTTCCCGTTTAGGCTAGGCTGTCCTCACTCCTGGCGCACAGACGCACAGACGCACAGACGCACCTGATGATTGGGAAGCCATCTGGACGAGCAAGGCTGTTTCGACCGTTCATTGATACAGGTCTAAACATTGAATGAGCGAATCCTGATAATGATTTTTCAGTTTTTAGGTAGGCCTTAAATGACTTCACAGCTCTTCCAGGTTCACGGCCTCGTGAGTTTCACCCTTGCCATCCTCCTGCTTTTCCTCGGCAAGACCCTCGTCCAGCACAACGCCTTTCTGCGTCAATACTGTATCCCCGAATCGGTGGTCGGCGGTTTCGTCTGTGCGGCGGTTACGTCCTTGCTTTACTTCGGCCTGAAGATCCAGATCGAGTTCGACCTGCAAGTTCGCGACACCCTGCTGCTCTATTTCTTTGCCGGCATAGGCTTGAAATCGGACATGCGCCAACTGCTCAAGGGGGGGCGCCCGCTGCTGATCCTGCTGTTACTCGCCGCTGTGTTCATTCTTCTGCAGAACTCGCTGGGCATGGGTGTGGCCGAAGTTTTTGGGCTTGATCCCAAGGCGGGCTTGATGGTGGGCTCCATTTCCCTCACGGGTGGGGTGGGCACCACCCTGGCCTGGGCACCGCTTTTCGTCGAAAAACTGGGCATCAGTAACGCGCACGAACTGGGCATCGCCAGCAACACCGTCGGCCTGATTGCCGCTTGCGTCATCGGCGGCCCTATCGCCAACCAGCTGATACGCCGTTATCAACTGACGCCATCCAGGGATGCGGAGCTGGAAGTCGGCATTCTTGAGCAACAACCGGGCAAGGCGCTGGACTACTACGACGTGCTCTGGGCCTGGATGTGGCTCAACCTGACCCTGATGGCCGGTTATGGACTTAACCTGGTGCTTGTCGATGCCGGCGTCACCCTGCCCAAATTTGTCAGTTGCCTGTTCGCGGGCATCGTCATTCACCACCTCGTTCTCGCCTTTGTGGGTGATCAACGACTGAAAACCTGGAGCGGCGCCAGCCTGGGCCTGTCGCTGATCTCCGATATCTGTCTGGGCATGTTTTTGACCATGGCCCTGATGGGGCTTCAGCTATGGCAGCTCAACGGCGCGTTGATGTTCATTCTGAGCGCATTGACCCTGCAAATCCTGCTGACGGTAGCCTATACGTATTTTGTGGTCTTCCGCTTTATGGGGCGCGATTACGAAGCCAGCGTGATTGCTTCCGGATTCGGCGGGATTGCCCTCGGTTCCACGGCGACGGCCATCGTCAACATGTCGACCGTGACGCAAAAGTACGGCGCGGCGCACCAGGCATTCCTGATCGTGCCGCTGGTGTGCGGCTTTTTCATTGACCTGGTCAATGCCGTGATCATCAGCATGTTCAGTGGTCTATAGCGCTACGATTGGTTCTTGAAATGGCATAATCGCAACTGGTACATAACAGGTGCGTATAAATGACCGTCGAAAGCTACGACCAACTGGCGATCTTCTCGGCCGTGGCACAAGAGCGCAGTTTCACCCGTGCCGCCGCCAAGCTGGGCATGTCGCAGCCGGCCTTGAGCAGGGCCATGCGCCAGCTGGAGGATCGACTGGGCGTCAGGCTGCTGTCGCGCACCACGCGCAGCGTTTCACCGACTGAAGCTGGTGAGCATCTGCTGCGAGTGATCGCCCCCAGGTTCGAAGAAATCGACACCGAACTGGCCTTGCTCAGCGAATTTCGAGACAAGCCGTCGGGCAAATTGCGGATCACGGCCGGCGAGCATTCGGCGATCACGATTCTGCACCCTGTGCTCGCCAAACTGCTGCCGGACAATCCCGACCTCAGCATCGAAATCATCGTCGACTACGGTTTTACTGACATCGTGGCGGAAGGCTTCGACGCCGGCGTCCGCTTGGGTGAGCAGGTCGCCAAGGACATGATCGCGATGCGCATCGGCCCCGACATGCGCATGGCGGTGGTCGGCTCCCCGGCGTATTTCGCCCGATATTCAAAGCCAGTCGTCCCGATCGATCTGATGCAGCACAACTGCATCACCCTGCGCATGCCGACTTACGGTGGGCTGTATCTGTGGGAGTTCGAGAAAAATGGCCAGGAATTGAAAGTCCGTGTCGAAGGCCAGCTGGTGTTCAACAACATTGCCATGCGCCTGGAGGCCGCCCTTCAGGGCTTGGGCCTGGCCTATATGCCGGAAGACCTGGTGCAGGAGCTTGTCGCGCAGGGCCGGTTGATCCGCGTGCTCGCGGACTGGTGCGAGCCGTTCTCTGGCTACCACCTCTATTACCCGAGCCGGCGCCAGAGCTCGCCGGCCTTTACCTTGCTGCGCGAAGCCCTGCGCTACCTGGGCTGATTGGCCTGGGTGGCGTCCAGCGCCTCGGTGGCCCGCTTGGCTGCATCGGCATCACCCTGATCGGCCAGTAGCCGGGTCAGCTGACGCAATTGCGCAACGGTCAGACCGACCCGCAGGCTGGCGGCCATGTGCGAGCTCAGTTGCGACTCTACCCCGGGCGTGGCGGCCAGCGCTGCGACGGTAGCCAGCTCCCGGCTTTGCCAGTCAAGGTTGTCGCGCTCGAAAATGTCGCCGAACAAATGCGCTTGCAGGTACTGGTTGATGACAGGGACGAAGTCGAACAGCGGACCCTGGACAGGCGCCCCGGCAATGCGCGTCTGGTTGGCCTTGCCGACCGCCAGTAACTCATCGCCGACGGGAATGACGCGACCGGGCTCGCGCCCCGGCTCATCCTGAACGCCGCGATGTTTACGCGCTTCAAGCACTTTCATCAACTCGCCAAGTGCATTGAGGCTGCGCGGAAAGCCGCTGTAGGCGTAGAGCTGTACCAGTATTTCCTTGGCCTCGCTGACCGTCAGCCCGGCATCCAGCCCCTGGTTCAAGGCAGTATTGAGTCGAGGAATATTGCTCGTGGCCATGGCGGCGGCAATCAACGGGATGGCCTGTTGTCTGGCGGACAGTGTCTCTGAGGCGGGTTGAGCCACTGTCTGCGGCGCAATGGCCCCCCGGGTGCCGTACTGGGCATCGGTAACTTTCTCCAGCCATTGCACGTTTTTGCCATCCACCGCCCCGGTCACGGCCAGGTGCGTCATGGCGCTGGCAGGCGCCGCCCCATGCCAGTGCTTGACACCCGGCGGGCAGACAATCACATCGCCGGGATGGATTTCCTGCACGGGCTTGCCCCACTCCTGCGTCAGGCCCACACCAGACACCACCACCAATCGCTGGCCGGCAGGATGGGTGTGCCAGGCCGAACGTGCGCCCGGCTCGAAGGTGACGTAGGCGCCGGACGCATTGATCTCGCCCGTGGCGGAAAACAACGGATCAACACGCACCTGCCCGTTGAAATATTCCGCAGGTCCCGCGACCGAAGCCTGGCTGCCTGCACGGCTGATCTGCTGGGCGGCGCGGGGCCCACTGATATTGTCTGCCCCGGCGGCACCGGCGAAGGGAGCCGCGGCGCACACCGCGATGCCCAAAAGAGTGTTCTTCATGCTGGCGGATCCTTCAGATCAGAGGGTTCGAGCGTAGAACGCATTCAACTGGCCAATGGCGACGTCCACATACTCAGGCACCCAATAGGTTTCGATATGGGTCGCACCATCGATCGTGAACAGTTTCTTGTCCCGGGTTCCGGTGGCCTTGGCGAACGCCTGCTCTGACATGTACAGACTGTCGGCCTTGCTGCCGGCGATCATCAGCAACGGCTTGTCGATCAGTTCGATCTGATCCGTGGCATCGAAACTCATCAGGTCCAGCAGACTGCTCTGGGTGTACCTGAAGGTCGAATTCGGGTGGGCGTGGGTCTTGCCGTAATACTCGAAGCCCTGCCGGTACAGATCAAACGGCAACTTGGCGATCTGCTCATCGGTCAGTTTGGCATCGCCGACATAGAGCACCTCCCCGCCCGCCGCTTCCTGTGCGCGGGCAGCCGAAGCCTGTTGCAAGCGCTCCTGAATCGTCGACAGTTGCGAGTCCCGGTAACCATTGCGGCGTACCAGCCCGGAGTTGAACATGCTCACGGTCGCGATCGACTGGAAGCGCTTGTCGGTTTGCGCCGCCTTCAACGAATAGCCCCCGCCGCCGCAGATACCGAGCAAGCCCAGTCGCGTGCTATCGACGCCGGGATAGCTGGCGATGAAGTCCGCCATGCCATGGATGTCCTCGATGCGCAACGCCGGCTTGTCGATGTTGCGCGGCTGGCCACCGCTGGCGCCCTGATACGCCGCATCCGCCGTAATCGTGATGTAGCCCTGATCAGCCAGGCGCTGGGCGTACAGACCGGCGACCTGCTCCTTCACCCCGCCATTGGGATGCGCCACGACGACAGTCGGATATTTCTTCCCCACGTCATAATTGGCCGGGGTGTAGACGTTGGCGGCAATGTCCAGGCCGTTGAGTTTATAGGTGACCGGATGGATGTTGACCTTGCCCGGCTCGTTCTTCACCAACGCGCCAGCGTAGGTCAAGGTGTACGGGTTCTGTTTGTAGTCCGCCGCCTCGGCTTCAACGCCGAACATGCCGATCATGGCGGCCATGAGAGTGGCCTTTATCGTGGTTCGCATCATGTGAATGCTCCAGGCAATTGCGGTTTCCAAAGGTGTGCGGCAGCGATTGCCATGCTCGTTATCAATCCAGGTTTTTCTCGGCGAGAAACTGCGAAACCAGGTCCGCGATCTCGACGTTGTTCAGGTCCGAAAACGGAAAGTGGCTGTTGCCCCTGATACCGATCTCGGGTAAGTGAATGAGCCGGACGTCACCCCCATGGCGGTTCACCGTGTCTCGCCACTGGCGAGCCATCTCAAGCCGGGCACGCCAGCTGTCCTGCGCCGGCAAGCGAACCGGTTTGTGCGGAATGTTGTCGCCGTAGAAAATCAGAATGGGGATGTGGGTCAGCGTTTCGAACTGCGCCTTCGATACGACCTGTGCCGAGAGTGTGTCGAACGCACTGGGAATCGGCGCCGGAACCTCGCCTTCTGGAAACACGAAGCTGCTTCCCGGCTCGAACGCCACGATGGCCCGCACATTGCGGCTCTTGATCGCCGTCAACCAACCGGGGCCACCGCCCTGTGAATGGGTGAACAGGATGGCCGGCCCGGTCTTTTCCAGCAGCGCGGATACGCCATCGGAGGCGACTTCAATGTCGTAAGGACCGGTGTTGGGCGTCATCGAACGGAAGAATTGCTCCAGCGCCTGCGGCCCACGGGGAAACTGACTGCCCTCGAAGGTCTCTGGCCACAGGCCGATGCGGAACTGGTTGAACCACAGTTGCTCGTCCGGCACAGGCTTGATCGTCGCTTCCACCAGGCCGCGCCCCGCGTCGCCACGGCGCGGTTGGTCGATCAGGTAAGTGGAGAAACCGCGCCGCAGGAAAATGTTCTGGAACCCTTCCCGGCCATCGGCCGTGGTTTCCCAGGACTTCGCGGATTGCCCCGCGCCATGCCACATGACAATGGGCAACGGGTGAGCGTCGACCGGCACCTGATAGAACGCATACACATGGTCGCCATGGTAGGTCTGGCCATCAGGCAGCATCGGCTTGTAGGGATCAAAACTCCCTGGCTGGGTGATCAGCCCCCCGCCGGCCATCAGGCTTCCCTGTTCCTTGATGATCAGCGGACTGCGCTCTTCAGCGTCCACGAGTGCACCGGTAGTCAGGGTGAAACAGAGCGTACCCGCCTTGAATGCTGCGTGCGCGTACTTGCGGATGGAATCCTGGGTCATGAGTTGCTCTCGGCTTGTAATCGCAGAGTTGCAACTTACCGCTCAGGAATTAATTAATGAATAGAACCAATCGGATAGCACTAATACCAAAAACACATAACTATTTTGATTGAGTCATAACCCGGCCAAAGGTGGATGATGTCCTGACAGGGGCCTAATCTTAATAGGCATGACCTTGAATACACCTCTTGCTACAGGGGAACCGGGATGACGGGAAAAACTGCGCGCCAATACTCGCCATGGATCCTGCTTTCCCTGCTCGCCATCGACCTGGCACTGACAGCGGGATGTTCAGGCAAAGCCGCCACGGCTCGATATCCAGATCATCCAGCCCCAAACACTGGTTCAACCTGCTTTGCAGAGGCCCTCCCCACTGTCGGCGAAGGCGGCCTCGCCTGGGCCGACACCTTGGACATGGCTCGCCAGAAATCCCTGGATAATTGCGCCCGTTATGCAGGCCGATCCGGCGGCACGCCGAATACCTGCCACGTGGTGATGGCGGAATGTAAGCATTGATAGAGCGGTTTTTCATTTCTGCGCCGCTTTTGCATTACTGTGCGACAGATCCCACTTCAGGGGCTCCCGTTTCACACGCTCGTGGTGTTAGTTTTGAAAAGTTTCTGATCAAACGATCAGATATTTCTTACAAACCGCCTGCAAAGGAATGCCCCCAGCAATGGATTTTTCCCTCAAGCACCTGGCTGCGACCACCCTCATGCTCGCCAGCCTTTCGTCGTTCACCACGGCTGCCCACGCCAATATCACGCCACAACAGAGCACGATCATCCTCAAGACCTTCAGCGATGCGTCGGTCAAGGACTTCAAACAGTTCCTGGGAAGTCTGGTCAAGAGCGATATCGCCAAAACCGACGACCTCGGCCCGGCCATCCGTGCGTTCCAGGGCAACAAGACGCTTACCGCTGAACAGCAAAACGAAATCCATCGTTTGCTTGGCCTCTATGCCCGGGTGAAATACGGCAGCGCGGCCACCGAAACCCTGAAGGAGCTGGTGGCCATTCCGACCGTACGCGTGGACGGTGTTGACCAGCACGACAATCCCGAATTCATCAAGATTGCCGAGAAGATCAAGGGCCTTGCCCAGGCGTTCAACCTGAACTTTCGCAACATCGACAACCGCGTCTACGAGATCTCCCTGGAAGGCAGCGGCGATGAAGTCGTGGGCATTCACGCCCATGCCGATGTGGTGCCGGTGACGCCGGAAAACTGGGTGCTGCAGGACGGCACCCGCCTCGACCCGTTCAAGGTCACCCTGATCGGCGATCGCATGTATGGCCGTGGCACCGAGGATGACAAGAACGGCATCGTGGTGGCGCTCTACGCCATGAAAATCATCAAGGAAGAGAAGCTGCCGCTGGCCCGCAACTTCAAGCTGCTGGTCGACACCACCGAGGAAACCACGGGCGACGCCATCCCCTACTACTTCGAACGCAACCCCACACCCAACTACAACCTGGCGCTGGATGGCGGCTACCCGGTGGTGATCGCCGAGAAAGGCTACGGCACGGTCATGGCCAGCTTCGCCAAACGTAAAGCTGAAGGCCAGGGCGCAGAAATCACCTCGATGACCGGGGGGCTGGCCACCAACCAGATTCCGTCGACATCGGTCGCGACCCTAGTGACCGACAAGCCCGCCGAACTGGCCGCCAGCCTGCAAAAGGCCGGCACCGAATATGCCAAGCGTAACGGTGGCAACTTCAAAGTCGCCGCCAAGGTCGACGGCAAGGACGTCAAACTGACGGTCACCGGTGTGTCCGCGCACTCCTCCGAGCCCGAGTCCGGCGTCAACCCGGTGGCCAGGATGCTCGACTTCATCAATGGCCTCGACGGCAAGGTCGCGCTCAAGCACAACCAAATCACTGACGCCGCCCGCTACGCCGTCGACAACTGGGGACTGGACTACCTGGGTGGCAAGTTGGGAGTCGGTTTTGCCGATGAGTTCATGGGCCCGCTGACCACTTCCCTGACCTATGTCGGGATGGATGGCCAAGCCTTCAAGCTCGCGGTCAACCTGCGCGTGCCGAAGGGCAAGACGCCGGAGGTGCTCAAGTCCGAAATCGCCGCAAAGCTGGACGCCTGGAGCAAGAAGACCAGCATCGCACCGGCCTTCGACCTGTCGATTGCCGAACCGATGTACCGCAACCCCGAGGGTGAATGGGTCAAGGCCCTGCTCGCCGTGGCCAGCGACAACCTCGGCATGGAACACAAGTTCGGCACCTCCGCCGGCGCCACCTCCGTGCATGAACTGCCCAACGGCGTGCAATTCGGCCTGGCCATGCCGGACGTCAAATACACCGGCCACAACGACAACGAGTTCAAGACCACCGAGCAGTTCCTGCTGGACTTGCAGATCGTGACCGAGATGATGGGTCGCATCGGGCAATTGCCGAAACTTTGATGCCCTATCGGACCCGCCCTGCTGGCGGGTCCAACTCCAAACCTGTGGCGAGGGAGCTTGTGCCCGTCGGGTAAAACCGAGGAGGCATCTGAAGCCGGCTACGGGACTTGCGGCACCCGCCACGACATTGCACAGCGGCTACCGGGTTCAAAGCCACAGCCATACTCTTGTAACAGGATCTCCGCCAAGCGCTTATCCAGGGTTGCCCCGGCGTTATGCTCAAACCCTAGCCGCCGGTAAAATGGCGCGTTCCATGGCACCTCTGTGAACGTCGTCAGCGTCACAGAAGCCAGCTGATTAACCCGCGCATATTCCATCGCCGCTTCAACCAGTTTTCGCCCCCAGCCCTGCCCCTGCACAGACTGTTTGACCGACAGCTCATAGAGATGAAGATCGCTGCCGTGGCGTTCTGCGCTCAGGAAACCTTGGGGCCGCCCCTCGGCATCGACAGCCACCCAGCACGTCGATAACGCGATCAACTGCCTGTGACGATCGACTGGCATGGTGGCGGCGTCCGCCAGCCAACTCAGTTCATCGATTGAGCGGAATGCTTGAGCGGCGCTACGTTCAATATGGGGCAACAACCGGGCATCTTCGGGTAAAGCCAGACGAATGTGTGCAGGCATGATTTCTCAAGACAATGGCTTGCTTGCCCGGAATTCTACGCTGCCTGAGACCCGTGTGAGTAAAGCGCGCTGATCCGCGCGCTCCAGACCCCATGAAGTAAAAAAAGCATCATTCAGGCAGAGTAGCGACCATCCTTCGATGGTCGCCGCTCCAACATCAATAACTACAAGAACCCGATACGCACGATACATTCACCATCAGAACGGTTATTTGTTCGCTTTAACCGGTCCCTGATAGTAAGGCAGGCTGTCAATCCGCGGTGTATAGACCCCAGTGCGGACACTACGCTGAACATGCGCCGCGATCTCATCCATAGGTGCAAACCAGACACCGCCTTTTAGCATCATGTATTCGATCAACTTCGACACTTCATGCCATCGTGCCAAACGACCGGAAAGGAAAGGATGCCAGACGGGTATGAAAAGACCGCCATATTCCCATGCTGCATCAAACTCGGCCTTGAAAACCTCCATGGCGCGTTGCGGCGACTGAATCGGCATCTGAAAATCAAGGTCGATACTGTGCATGTACTGGGGCCAGTCATCCAACGCCCAGCTGGAGGGGAGCTCCACCAGCTCTCCAGCATTTGTGCGCAACAGATAAGGAACATCATCCCCCATCAATGAGGCGTCATAGCTGAAGCCTCGCTCGATCAGCAAGTCAGCCGAGTGCTCCGACATATTGTAGAGGGGAGCCCGCCAGCCTCGCGGTGCCTGCCCCGTGAAGCGCTTGATGGTGTCGCAACCACGATCGAGCCAATAGGCTTCTTCTTCTCGAGTCAGCTCGTTTGGATGTTCATGTATGTAGCCATGGTGGGCAATTTCGTGGCCATGTTCGACAATAGCTTCAATGGCCTTGGGGTATTGCTCGATGCACCAGGCCGGAATGAAGAACGTTTGTTTAATCTCGAAACGCCGATAGGTTTCCAGGATCCTTGGAATCGCCACCTTCGGTCCGTAGTGCAGCATTGAAATACTGGCAACTCGCGTTGCTGAATCCTTGGGGTGCGCCACATGCAGAATGCTGTCTGCATCCATATCAAAGGTAAAGGAGACGGCACAGCGTGCGCCATTTGGCCAGACAATAGGGTTTTCAATCATGCTTAATCACCAATGGCTGCTGAATATCATTGATTCACCAAGAACCGTGAGCAATCCAGATATCAATACTCGTGATCGCGCAGCCAATCGGAGTAATGCGTCAGTCCTTTTTCCAGCGACCATTGCGCGCAATACCCCAACGCCTGCTGCGCAGCACTCAGATCCCACTCCCCATGCCGATCCAGATGCCAGTAGCCATTGCCGATTTCGATGCGGGCCTCAGGCATTATTTTCCTGATCAATTCAACGGCCTCATGCAGTGTCCAGGAGCGATCACCGGCAATATTAAATACACCGCCCTTCAAGTCTCTGGTTTCAGCTGCCATGAGCACAGCGCGCACAACATCTTCCACATGAATGTAATGGAATCGATGATCGCCGCCGGTAGGCAAGTTGAATGTTTCACCCCGATGAACTGTTTTAAGTATGTCCCTGAGAACCTGCGGCATTTTATTTTCAGGACCATACACTTCGGCAATCCGCAGCGAGATGACTTCCATCCCATAGAGGTCGTTGTAGACCCGGCCAAAATGCTCGGTGGCAACTTTGGTTACACCATAGGGTGTCGTTGGGTTAATCGGTGTTTTTTCATTGATCACACCCTCGAAATTCCCGTACACCGTTTCAGAAGAAAAATTCACCAGCTTTTTAATGCCCGCCAGGCGCATTGCCTCAAGCAAATGAATGGTGCCATCGATATTCGCTGCCACTGTCGTGATCGGCAGATCTATGGACAAGTCAGGATGTGACATCGCCGCCGTATGAATAACACGATCAACCCCAAAGTCCTGGATGGTTCTGACAATCCGGGGAATATCGTATAACTCCCCCTGTACAGGGGTCATGAACTCCGACCTGGCCTCTGAGTAGTCACGATTGTAACTAATCACCTTAATGCCCTGCTCGCTGAGCTTTTTAGTCAGGTACCTGCCAACATAGCCCAAACCACCGGTAATCATTACAGCGCTCATTTTGTTTCCTTCTTGTTATTAGAAAAATCAGAGCCACTTGTTCGACTTGGAAAATAATGACTCAGTGAAGTTTGCAAGACACCCAACTAAATCGCGGCCCCGCCATTGGGGCTGACGACCTGTCCAACCATATAGTTTCCCGCGGGCCCGGCCAGGGCTTCGACCATGGCTGCAATCTCGTCCGGCTTTCCGAAGCGTTTCAATGGAATTGTCGCGCGCGTCTCGTCGTTGTATTCAATGGTGTCGTTGATCAACATGTCTGTTTCGATCGGCCCCGGTGCCACCGAATTAACCAATACGCCTTGTGGGGCAACTTCCTTCGCAACCGCTTTAGTCAGTGCGATTACCCCGCCCTTGGAGGCGCAGTAAGCGGCGTAGGTCGCAAAGCCAATCAACCCAAGCTCGGAACTGATATTGATAATCCGCCCCTGACCACGTGCCAGCATGCCCGGCAACACGGCCTGCATGCAGGCCCAGGTCCCTCCGAGATTGGTACTGATCATCTGCTCCCACTGTGCCCATGTCGTCTGCGCGACTGTTGCCGAAACCAGCCGCCCGGCATTGTTGACAAGAATATCGACCCGCCCGAAGCGGCTCTCAGCCTCCCTGATGATTCCCGCTGCCGCTTCGGGATGACTGACATCGGCTTGAACAGTGATCCCATCGCCGCCGTTGTCTTGGGCAATACGTATTACTTCATCCAGTTGATCCTTGACGTCGAAGTAGTTGAGTACCAAATAGTCCCCACTTGCAGCAAAGCGCTTGGCAATTGCCAGACCAATGCCCCTTGCTGCTCCCGTAATTACGACAACACGCTTCATAAGTTCACCCATGGTTTTAAATGAACACCACACGCAGGCGCCAATGTCCAACTAACGCAGGCTGTAACATTGACCGCATGCGTTAACTTCGGAATCAGGACTCTTGCATTGGAGTCAGTACGGCTTGTTTGGAAACTCGCGACTGCCAAAACACAATCATCGCGCCAGAAAGAATGGTCAGCGCGCCAAGGTACCAGGCGGTGTATTGATCCTCAGGCGAAACCGGATTGGCCCCGGCGGTATAACCGATGTATCCCAGCACAAGGATTGCCAGCGCAGCCGGGATCGACAGTGCCAACGCCATACCGAAACGTTGACGGCGGAAGGTCATGACAATGAATGCAGCGATAGCGGCCATGTAGGACATCACCAGCGTGATGGTCACGACATCGTAGTACCACGAGATCTTGTCCAGTGGCTTCCACCAGAGCAGTGTAATGGCGAGGGTCGAGACGATAACGCTGGCCAGCCATGGCGATCTCGATTTATTGACTGAGCGAAGCGCTGTTGGCAGATGCCCTTCCTCACTCATTCGATAGAGCGTACGCGCAGCCGCACTGGAAGAAATTTGCAATCCGGCACATGCCGAAGTGATCACGACGAACAAAGCGATCCAGGCCATGGCGGGGGGCAAGTAGACATTCGCCACAGCGGCGATCGGCCCACCGTTGCCGTCTTCGATAATAGCCGCCAACTTCTCTACAGGCACCGCGTACTGCCAGCCAATCGCCGCGAGACTGTAAATGACAAATGCCGAAGTCAGAACGAGTAGCATGGAGCGCTGTACAGTCCGAACCGGAATACGCGACTCCTCGATATAGTTGATCGCCGAATCGAAGTTCGCGAGCATCCATACACCGAACAGCACCCCCGGCCCGATCGTGGACCAACCACCAGACCCTTCCAGGGTGTACATGGAAATCACTGACAAATCCGGAACCTGAGGATTGATGATTCCCATCAACCCGAGCCCGGCTACTACGCTGATTTCGAAAATCAGAAATACGCTGGCTACTTTGGCTGTGGCATTGACGCCGTTGCAGGAAATGGCCAGGAAGATCAGAACCATACCCGTCCCGATCAGTTTTGCGTTAAGTGGACCCGCCAACACCGGGAACAGCGCCTGTATATATTCGGTTCCGATGATTGCACACATTGCCATCACTGCCATGCAGGCAACGGAGTACGCCCAACCGAGAATGGTCCCTACACGGGTATGCAGAAATCGCGAGGTGAATGTGAAGACTCCACCCGCCGACGGTGCCTGGCGAGTGAGTGAGATCATGCAGAAAGCCATGACCAACATCGGAAAGAAGTACGCAATCAAAATGGCCAGTGGAGCGTGGTGGCCCGATATTGAGTAAAGAATCGACATGGAAGAGGCTGCGATCCAGCCAGGCGCATTGAAGCCCAACGCCGAAAAAGTTACATCCCTGGTGGTTAGAGTTCCCTTGTTTAGCGCCGTATCCAGATCACGAACAGTTCCGTCACGGTCATAGCCGATGATTTCATAGAAGTTCATTTTTCAGGCTCTGATTAATAGCTATAGAAGATGTTGTAGCGTCAAACCATCCGAGTTGATTTGAACGCCGTTCTTATTATTCAACTAAGCAAAATGCAGATACTCAAAACCCGAACAAGCCAGACACCAACAGCTTATTCAGATTTGATTTACAGCTTTCTTGTTCTTTATCGCCCTCCAGGAAAACCCTCCAGCCGAAATTATTTTTTTCAGCCGCCAGCCGTCACTTCAACTGCATAGCTACGTGCATGAGCAATTGTGACGCTTAAACCACTGAATGGCGGGGGGAGGTCAGTATAGGAACAGCCAAAAAATACCTACCATCAGAAATTTCCGATGTTTAAATCTGGATTAGCGAAGTAAGTCCCTGTCAAGAATGGCCTGCATAGACCCTGGCGACGCGGGTTATCTCAAAGGGTTGGCCCTGCACCTCGGCGGGCTTCTTTCACAATCTTCTCGGCATTGAACGTTGCGGTGTGCTGCGTTAGCGCCCCCATAAACCACACATGGCAAAAAAGATGTGTGAGTGCGTGTATTAGCACGAAAAAATTGGCGAGCAGTTCCATGGCAGCAAGGCTACGCAATCGTGCACCGACGATGCTTTTCGCGATTTGTAGCCTTTCAGCCCACCATCAACTTTACTCCGATTGTTGCAACCGCACGGACGTCTGCCATGGGTCGATTGCGAGTGTCCGCTCATTCAGAAGCAATACCATTGTGGCCGCAACACAGATCTTCCTTGGTGCTACTCCAGCTTCGCCCGCCAGATGGATCAGGACAGGTTTTCAAGCAACTCCAGCGCCTGATCGAAATCGAAGCACTCCGCCTGCCGGACAACCCGAAGCAACTGCTCGGTCATCCGCGGGTCTGAAGCCAGTCCCTGTAGCTTGAGCAAGGCCGTCAGCGCCTGGGTGTCGCTCTCGGCCAGCAGAGACCGGGCGTGGGCCAATTGCGCATGCCACTCGCTGCCCGGTGGCGCGCTCGATGAGTCTGTGGACGATGTAGGTTCGCCGAGCACCGATAATCCTTCCAGCACCAGCGTCAGGCAGCGTTCAACCTCCGCCAGCCGGTCAGCCAGGTCCTGCTGCGCCCCATCGATCGCCCCATCGTTCAGACACGCCTGCTCCAGCGCGGCGGCTGCATTCGCCACTTCAACGGCACCAATGTTGCCCGCCGTACCGCGCAAGGTATGGGCCAGCCTGACCGTCGCCGAAGGATCGTCTTGACCTCGGGCAGCAAGAAACTCGGCGCAAAATGCCTGGTGGCTGGAGCGAAACTTACGCAGCAGGCGCAGATAGAGTTCGACCTTGCCCATGCAGGTGCCCAGACCCGCTTTCAAATCAATACCGGGAAGGCTGGCTGGCAGGCTCGCCACCGACACCGAGGTGAGCGGCGAAACGTCGGCCGGCATCGCGCCACGGTCAGCTCGCGGATGTATCCACTTGGCCAACGTGGCGAACATGTCGTCGACGTTCAAGGGTTTGGAGATGTGGTCGTTCATGCCGCAGGCCAGCGCCCGCTCACGGTCCCCCGCCATGGCGTCGGCAGTCATGGCGATCACCGGCAGATTCGCCCAGCGTGGCTGCTCACGTATCTTGCGGGTCGCGGTATATCCGTCCATCACCGGCATCTGGCAGTCCATCAACACACCATCGAAGTCTGCGTCACGCTGCAGTTGCTCGAGCGCCTCTGCGCCGTGAACGGCCAGGCACAGCTCGATCCCGGCACTCTCCAGCAGTTCACAGGCCAGCTCGCGGTTCAGCTCGTTGTCTTCCACCAACAGCAGTCGCGCGCCACACAGGCTGGCCAGGGCGCTGGCGCTCTGGCCGAATCGCTCGCTGGCCCGGGTATCGGCCTGGGGGATCTTGCCGAGCACTGTGCCCAGCGCCTCAAGCAAAGTAGACGGCGTCACCGGTTTGGTCAGCACCACCGGCAATTGAATGCCGTGCCGGCTGGCCTCTTCGCGGGCCTCATCGCGACCGAAAGCAGTGACCATGATCACCGACGGCGTTTGCGCCAGTTTGGCAGCCTGCATCTGCCGCACCGTTTCCACACCGTCCATGCCGGGCATGCGCCAATCCATCAGCACCAGATCATAGGGCAGCACCTTCGCTTCGGCCTCCACCAGCATGGTCAGTGCGGCCCGACCACTTTGCGCGACGTCCACCTCCACGCCAAAACTGCGCGCCATGCTGGACAGGATCTCCCGCGCGCTGGCGTTGTCATCGACCACCAACACACGGCTGCCCAGCAATTCGTCGGCGGTCACCATGCGCCGTAAATGGCTGTCGCGCTGCACGCCCAGGCTCACCTCGAAATGAAAGGTGGAACCATGGCCCGGCTCGCTCTCTACCCAAATGCGCCCGCCCATCAATTCCACCAGATGCCGGGAGATGGCCAGGCCCAACCCGGTGCCACCGTATTTGCGGGTGGTGGTGCTATCGGCCTGGCTGAAGGGTTGAAACAGGCGCGAGCATTGCTCGGCGCTCATGCCGATGCCAGTGTCACGTACCCAGAAATGCAGCTGCGCCTGCTCTACTGATGCGCCCCGCTGCTCTACTCCGAGCACGATCTCGCCCTGCTCGGTGAATTTCGTCGCATTGTTGCCCAGGTTGATCAGCACTTGGCCAAGGCGCAACGGATCGCCGATCAAGGCGGTCGGCAGCTCGGCATCGGTGCTGAACAGCAATTCCAGGCCTTTGTCCTCGGCTTTGAGGCCAATCATGCTGGCAAAGCCGTCGAGCACGGCCTCGAGGTGGAAGGGAATGTGCTCCAGGTGCATCTTGCCGGCCTCGATCCTGGAGAAATCGAGGATGTCGTTGATGATCACCAACAGGTATTCCGCCGAGCGATGGACCTTTTCGATGTAGTTGCGCTGGCGGTGGTCGAGTTCGGTTCGCAATGCCAGGTAGCTCATGCCGATGATGGCGTTCATCGGCGTGCGGATCTCGTGGCTCATGGTGGCCAGGAAGTTACTCTTGGCCCGGGTCGCCTCTTCTGCGGCCTCCCGTGCGCGCTGCACCTCGGCCTCGGCGATCTTGCGGTCGGTGATGTCAAAGTACCAGTTGGCCCCCATGCCCCGCTCCCCCGGCGTCATCGAGACGGCCGAAACCAGTACGTCAAAGCGTTCGCCTCCAGCGCGCTGCAGGGTGGTCTCGAAGTTCAGCACTGGACCTTGCGATGCCGCTGCGAGAAAGCGCTGGTGTGCCTGCGGGTCGACCCAGAACTGCCCCGAATCCGTACCCTCGAGTTCAGCCAGACGAGTCCCGAACAAACTGTCGAACTGCGGATTACAGTAGGTCGGACGGCCATCGACGTCCCTGATCACCATGGCCACCGGGCTGCTGTCGAGTACTGCGCGCAACTGTGCCTCGCTGGCCTTGAGTGCCGCCTGCAGATGACGGCGTTCACTCACGTCGCGCACCGAAGCGCACACGCAGACTCCGCCCCCTTCCAGGCTCGGCAAATGCGACAGGCTGATTTCTGCCGAGAACAGACTTCCGTCTTTGCGCACGCCTTGCAGGTCGTCCAGATTGGCCCCCATCTGCCGAGTGTCGCCGTGGGCGATGAAGCCCTTGCGCAGCGCGACGTGGCGCCCTCGACTGGGCAGCGGCACCAGGCGATCGATGGTCTCGCCGAGCAACTCACCGGCGCTATAGCCGAACAGCTGATCCAGTTGGCGATTGGTGCGCAGGATTTGTCCCTCGGCATCCACCACCAGCATGCCGTCCGGCGCTGCTTCGATAATCCCGCGATACCAGGCTTCGGTGGCGCGCAACGCCGATTGCTGGGTTTCGAGTGCCTGCGCCTGCTGCTCCAGTTGCAGCGCCTGTTCCGCCATTTCATTGGCCTGGCGCCGGGTTTCTGCCAACAGGGTCTTGACCGCCTGATTGCGCTCCAGAATCGCCATGGCCGCGGCCAGGCGTGGGGTGGCTTCCTGCAACAGCAACAATTCACGCTCGCCCAATGGCTCCAGCCCAGCCAGTTCGAGCACGCCCAGCAGTCGCTCGCCACGCACAATGGGCTGCAGCAGCAGGCAACGGGCCTGGACCTCGCCAAGCGGCGAGCGCAAACGCCAGAATTGTTCCGGCATCGCCTGAAACTGACGTGGCAGGCGATCCACCGCGCACTGCCCCAACAGGCCATCACCGAACATGACTTGCACCTCGGGTGGCCGCTCGGAATCGGTGGCATAGCGGCCCATCAGCAGCAGCGTGCCGGCGTCCTCCTGTGCGCTGTACAGCACCCCCTGGCAAATTCCGTGCAGGCTGGCCATGCATTGCAGGAACACCTGCGCCAGGTCGGCTGGGGTTTCTGCCTGCTGCAGATCGACCTGCAATTGGGCGGTATGCGCCTTGATCCAGCGCTGACGCTCAAGTTGTTGGGACTCGGTCTGCAGCTTGGCGATGGCCCGTGCCAGATCGCCGGTTTCGTTGTTCAGGTCGGTGTGGGGAATCGGTTGATCGAGCTGCCCGGCGGCCAAGTGGTCTACCGCCACCCGCACCCGGTTGAGTGGATTGCGGATCGACTGGCTGACGACCCAGGACAACAGCAACGCCAGCGACAAGCCACCAAACAACAGTACGTAGGTCAGCATGGTGCTGTGTTCGGCAAACTCGGCAATGTCCTTGGCCGTGTCGCGAATCGAGGCTTCCTTGACCTGGGCGATCGCGTACAAAAGGCCGTCGGCCTGCTGGGCAAGTTGCTGGAATTCACTGCTATTGAGCAGCAACAACGCCTTGTTCTGCTGGCCCTGGTCGATCAATAGAAAGGCCTGGTCGCTATGACGCTGCAACTGTTGCAGCAGCAGGTCGAACTCGGCGAGACGCGCCAGATTCTCCGCGCGCCGCAGGGTCACTTTGGCGCGGGCCACAGCCTGTTGCAGGCGATCCTGGGTATCACGCAGCTGCTGCAGGGATTCGATGCGAATCTGCGCGCTGTCGGTGCCCACCGCACGCTGTAGTCCTTGCAGCATATGAGGCAGTTGCACCCTTGCTTCCTGCAAGTGCTCCATGCCGACCAGTTCCTGCAGGTAGAGGTTCTGCATGTCCTGCTTCAGCGATTGCTGGGTGCGCAGGCTTTGCACGCCGAGCACCAGCACCAACAGCAGCAGCGCTGCAAAACCCAGGATCAGTTTGTGACGCAGCGCAAGACGCTCAAGCAGGGTGCGCAATCCGGCCATGACCTGTCCTCGTGGACCTGACGAAAACACTGATAAAGGGCAGTAGCGGGTTCACGGAGTCTGGCCGATACGCTCCAGGGCAGCCCGCTTGCCGGCCATGTCCTGTTCGGTATCGGCGAAGCGCTCGGCAATGGTCTGGAACTGTTCAACGCAGACCAGGAAGGCGTCGCAGATGTCCGGGTCGAAGTGCGTGCCTCGCCCCTGGCGAATAATCTCGACGGCCTGCGCGTGAGGCATCCCCGATTTATAGACCCGACGGCTGATCAGCGCGTCATAGACATCAGCCACTGCCATCAACCGGGCGCTGACGGGGATGTCGTCACCCGCCAGCCCTTGCGGATACCCACTGCCGTCCCATTTTTCCTGGTGACTGTAGGCAATCTCCTTGGCCAGGCTGAGGAACTCGGCGCGAATGCCGAGCTGATCCTCGGCATGCTGGATGGCGTCGCGTCCCAGCGTTGTATGAGTCTTCATGATCTCGAATTCTTCCTCGGTATAGCGTCCCGGCTTGAGGAGGATATGGTCGGGAATGCCGATCTTGCCGATGTCGTGCAGCGGTGCCGACTTGAACAGCAACGCGATGGTGTCCTCGGTGAGAAAGTGACTGAAACGCGGATGATCACGCAGATGCTCGGCCAGCACCTTGATGTAATGCTGGGTCCGCCGGATATGGTTGCCCGTTTCGTTATCGCGAGTCTCGGCCAGTGAAGCCATGGCCTGGATCGCCACATCCTGGATCGCAATCACCTCGCGGGTCCGGCGCGCCACTTCCTGTTCCAGATAGTCGTTGTGATCACGCAGGAAGTCTGCCGCCGCCTTGAGCTTGAGCTGGGTATCCACCCGCGCCAGGACCAGCGCCGGCCTGATCGGTTTGGTGATGTAGTCGACAGCCCCCAGTTCCAGGCCATGGATCTCATCTTCGGTCGCGGCCATGGCCGTCAGAAAGATGATCGGAATGTCGCGGGTACGCGGGTCGCGCTTGAGCTGCTGCGCCACTTCATGGCCGGACAGCCCAGGCATCATCACGTCAAGCAGGATCAGGTCCGGGAGTGTGTCGCCCTGTAGTACGCGCAAAGCCTTTTCACCGCTATTGGCGGCCTTGACACGGTAGCGATCCTTGAGCAGTTCCGTCATCAGCATCAGGTTATCGGGCGTGTCATCGACCACCAGGAGGGTCGGCGGCCTGTAATGACTCTGTTCGGCACTCATGACGGGGGGCTCCCTTGCCAGACATGGACCATCCCGAGGCAACATTTCCACTGCCGCCCCAGCGCAAGAAAGCTTAGCTGCAGTTCTCCAGGGCTGCCGTACGGCTGTCAAACTGCCAAACCGACTCAGGCTGCAGCCATTAACTCCAGCGGTTATTTGGGTGAGGAGCATTCGTTCTATTGGGCTTGGTACAGGTAGCTAATCTACTGAACTTGAGAGGGAGCAACCTTCAGAAAGGCGAAAGCATATGGACGAAAACTTGATCGAAACCGACTACCTGATCATAGGGGCTGGCGCGACGGCCATGGCTTTCGTCGATACGCTACTCAAGGAAACCAATGCACGCATCATCATGGTGGATCGACACGACCGACCTGGCGGGCACTGGAATGATGCCTACCCGTTCGTCCGATTGCACCAGCCCTCGGCCTTCTATGGCGTCAACTCACGCGAACTGGGCAGCGGAACGAAAGACCAGGCGCAACTGAACGAGGGCTTGTATGAGCTAGCCTCCGGCGCCGAGGTGGTGAGCTACTTCGACCAGGTGATGAATCAGCATTTTCTGCCGTCAGGTCGAGTCCGTTACTTCCCCATGTGCAACTACACCGGCAACCGCATTGACGATCACCGCTTTACCTCGCTGGTCAGCGGCGCAAACCATCAGGTCCGGGTGCACAAAAAGGTGGTGGACGCCACCCATGCCCAGACGGCAGTTCCCTCGACCCACCCGCCCAGGTACAGGGTGGAGCCCGGCGTACAATGCGTGCCACTGAACGACTTGCCGAATATCCAGCACCCACACTCTGGCTACGTAGTGGTGGGATCGGGCAAGACCGGGATCGACGCTTGCCTGTGGTGTCTGCAAAACGGTGTTGCGCCCGAAAACATCTGCTGGATCATGCCGAACGACCCATGGTTGATCGACCGGGCCAACCTGCAACCTGGCCTCGACAGCTTCGAACGAACAATCGGCGGCCTCACGGCACAATTTCAGGCCATCGCAGCCGCAGTCTCGATCCCGGACCTGTTCTCCAGGCTTGAGGTGGCGGGCCAGCTCCTG
The DNA here is from genome assembly GCF_057837725.1 of Pseudomonas sp. GL_091. Classification (NCBI taxonomy): domain Bacteria; kingdom Pseudomonadati; phylum Pseudomonadota; class Gammaproteobacteria; order Pseudomonadales; family Pseudomonadaceae; genus Pseudomonas; species Pseudomonas sp. GL_091. Next base: position 4,248,678 of record NZ_CM174451.1, read on the forward strand.
CGCGTGGATAAGTCCGTCGAACCCACTGCTTACCGCTGCGCCACCGTCACACGGGCGGAGTTACGTGAGCTTCGACGCATCGACAACATTGTGCGCCTGGGGCGGGTGCGAGTGATCGAGCCAACGCGCATCGTGCTCGAGCAAGGCAGCATCGCCACGAGCCCAGGTGCCCTGCACATTGACTGCAGCGCCAGTGCCATCCCGTCACTGCCTGAAATGAAGGTGTTCGACGGCGGCAAGATTAACCTGTTGATGGTAAGCAGCTGCCAACCCTTGTTCAGCGCGGCCTTGATCGCTTATGTGGAAAGCCACCTGGCCGATCAAGCGCAAATGAACGCGCTTTGCACGATGGTCCCCCCGCCTCACGTTCCCACGGACTGGATCAGAATGTGGGCGGTCTACCTGGGTAACCAACTACGCTGGGGAGAGCATGAAGGCCTGACCCGCTGGATCAGGCAGTCGCGCTTATTCTTTCTGACTGCGGTGGTCAGGGGCTTGCAAGAAACCGATACCGAGAAACTGGCACAGCTGCATCGGCTCTCTGTCAGCAGGCAGCAGGCTCTGGCGAATCTGCCGCGGTTGCTGGGGTCCATCGCTTGAATTGCAGGAAGCGCACATGAACGAGCCACACCTCGAAATGCTCGACATCAATGGCATCCGCATGCAGGTCGCCATCCAGGGTTGCGGTCCGTTGGTCTTGCTATGCCACGGATTCCCGGAGCTGTGGTACTCGTGGCGCAACCAGCTTGCTGCGCTGGCGGCCGCCGGCTATAGAGCGGTAGCACCAGACATGCGTGGCTATGGTGGCACCGATGCGCCGGCCGAACCCGACGCCTACACCACACTCCACCTGGTAGGCGACATGGTGGAGTTGGTCAACTCACTCGGCGAGCAGCAAGCCGTGATTGTCGGCCATGACTGGGGCGCGCTGGTGGCCTGGAGCGCAGCATTGATGCGGCCCGATCTGTTCCGCGCAGTGGTCGGCATGAGCGTTCCCTTCTCGCCTCCGGGGCGCGAGGAGCTCCTGGGCACGCTTGCCTCGTGGGGTATCAGCGACTTCTACATCCAGTATTTCCAGACGCCGGGTGTGGCCGAGGCCGAGCTGGAGAGGGACGTCGAGTCGTCGATCCGGCGCATCTACTTCAGTGGCTCGGGAGACGGGCCCGATGGGCCGGTGTTTGGCCGGCTGCAGCCGGGCCAGGGATTCCTGGGGGGGATGATCGAGCCCGAAACCCTGCCAGCCTGGCTAAGCCTTGAGGATATTGCCTACTACACCCGCGAATTCACCCGCAGCGGATTTCGCGGCGGCTTGAACTGGTACCGCAACATGACGCGCTCATGGGCACTGCTGGCACCTTGGCGCGGTTGCATTATCCGGCAGCCGTCGATGTTCATTGCCGGGAGCCGCGACGACGTGCTGAAGTTTCCGAGCTCCCCGCGGCAGATCGAAGCTTTCGCGCAGACACTGCCGGGCCTGCGCGGGTGTCATATCCTCGAAGGTGCCGGCCACTGGATACAGCGAGAACGCGCGACCGAGGTCAATGAGTTGCTACTGGGCTTCCTGAAAAAACTCTGATCAGGAGGTTCAATGTTTACCCATAGTGGGAGGGCCGGTATGGCACCCCTGAGAACCACGCCCGCCAAAGGACGAAACCTGACGGCGGAACTCGTCGCTCGCGTTGAGCGATTCGAGCCCGATCCCGGACCCGAGCCGGGCACGACCGAACACACCGAAGCAGAGTTTGATGCGATGGTGGAAGCACTGTTGTTCGAATACAAACCGCAAGAGCTTTGGATCTTTGCTTATGGCTCACTGATCTGGAATCCGGAGTTCGATTTTTTGGAGAGCCGTAGCGCCACCGCCTTCGGCTGGCATCGATCGTTCTGCCTCAAACTGACTCGCTGGCGCGGCACGCGCGAGTTGCCAGCCCTGATGTTGGCCCTCGACCGGGGCGGAAGCTGCAATGGGTTAATATACCGGCTTCCAACGCAAGACCATTCCAAGCAATTGGGACTGTTGATGGTCCGGGAAATAGACGCAAACCCACCGACCAATGTTCCGCGCTGGATTTCGGTTAAAACCGAGTCCGGGATATTGCGTGCATTAGCCTTTGTCGCAGCACGCGACGGAATGGCCTATGCCGGAAAGTTGCCCATGGAAAAGGTGGCCCATGTATTGGCTCGCGCAGCCGGGCACTGGGGCTCGGCGGCCCAATACCTGTTCCGGACTGTGACAATGCTGGAGGAGCATGGCATTCGGGACCGTAATATGTGGCGGATACAAAGCCTTGTCGCACAGGAAATCGAAGACTCCCTGCTTGCTGCGCAATAACCAGGTTGGGCGAGCGAATCCCGCGATGCTCGCCCCTTGAGGATTATCCACGCTGAGTCGAAGCAGATCCGAATCATCACCCACCGTGGGAGCCAAATCTTTTCTTGTGAGTAAAGTCGAAGTAACGAGCAGCACAGTGACAGCACCGGACAAGGCAATTACAATTTGATTAACATATAGCGACTTGAGCGATTGAATACCCCATGGAAAGCAAGACTGCGCGCCTCACTGTGCTCATTGATCCCGTCAAGAAAAAAGCCTTCGAGGAACTCTGTGCAGCACAAGACCTGACGCCCTCTCAGGTTGTCCGTCAACTGATTCGTGACTACCTGGACACCCACGGTGCCACCTATTCGACCAAAAGCAAGCATGCCGCCAGTACCAAGTCATAACCTGACACGGGCGGTAAGCCTCTAGAGGGTCGACGGACCCTCTGCGAGACTGACCGCTTTAGCCAGCGCGGTGTTGAAATCGGCGTGGTAATGCTCCGTGCCGATTTCTTGCAAGATACCCACCCTATCGAGCTTGCTTAGCACCTTCGTGTTCGCTTCGCAGAGTTTCACCACGATATTGCGCTTGTGCAATTGCTGAATGACCTCCTCCAGCACCTGCAAGCCAGTGATATCCATAAAAGGTACACGCTTCAAGCGAATAATCAGCAGGCGTGGATCGGTATGGGTCTGCGCCAAGACACGCTCGAAGGTCTCAGCCGCGCCAAAGAACAATGGCCCTTCAATCGTATAAATCAATGTCCCTGGCGGCAGGCGAATGTGCCCATTGGCCCTCAGCTCTTCTTCAAGCTCGTGCTCGATTACCTGTTGCACCTCCACAGATGAGGCCATGCGGCGCATGAAGTGCAGCATCGCAAGAATGACGCCGATATTCACGGCGATCACCAAGTCACTGAACACTGTGAGGCTGAAAGTGATGAGCAGGATAGCTACGTCTGCGCGTGGGGCCCGCTGGACCATGCGTTTGAAGTGCTTCAACTCGCTCATGTTGTACGCGACCACGAAAAGAATGGCGGCCAGGGCGCACAGTGGGATGTCTGAGGCCAGAGGTGCCAGAAACAGAATAATAAGCACCAACGTGACCGCGTGCGTAATGCCGGCCAGCGGGCTCGTACCGCCGTTACGGATATTGGTTGCAGTACGGGCAATGGCTCCGGTAGCTGCGAATCCGCCAAACAATGGCGTGACCAGGTTAGCCACTCCCTGACCGATCAGCTCCTGATTGGAGTCGTGTTTAGTGCCCGCCATGCCATCGGCCACCATTGCGGACAGCAGCGATTCGATAGCTCCAAGCATGGCGATAGTGAACGCCGGACCGATCAAATCGATGACGCGAGACAGCGTGATTTCAGGCAGGCTCAACGCTGGAAGGCCTTGAGGTATGCCACCAAATGCGCCGCCAATCGTGGCTACCCCCTCGAAATGAAAGGTTGACTGTATCGCCGTAGCTACCGCCATTGCGACTAATGGGCCAGGTACCCGTTTGAGTCCGGGAATTTTGGACGCGGTGATGACCAGGAAAAGACTAAGTACCGCCAGCAGGGTCGTGGCCATGTGAAGATCCGGGAGCGCCTGGAGCAAATGCCAGAGCTTTTCATGGAAATGCTCTCCACTGATCTTCGGTAAACCGAAAAAGTCTTTCCACTGTCCGACCCAGATGATCACGCCGATGCCTGCGGTGAATCCGACGATCACCGGATCGGGGATAAACTTGATGATTGCACCCAGGCGGGCCATCCCCAGCAATAACAGCATGGCCCCCGCCATCATCGTGGCGATTTGCAGACCGTCAACACCATGCTTGGCCGTGACCCCCGCCAGAATCACGATGAACGCACCTGTCGGCCCGGCAATCTGCAAGCGGCTTCCGCCAAAGAGTGAAACCAGCAGACCACCGATGATTGCGGTGTAGATGCCTTGCTCAGGTTTGACGCCAGATGCAATGGCAAACGCCATTGCAAGGGGGAGCGCCACGACCCCGACGATCACGCCAGACACCAAATTGCGCAGCCAATGCTCTCGCCCCAACAACCCCGCCTTCCATGCCTCACCTATCGCAATCATGGCTAGCTCCTCAGTGGATGCATGTGCATAATATTAACATACAGTGATAATTGAAATGCCCTTGATCCACTGCTTCGTGCGGCTGGAGATGTTTATAGAGAAAGTTCAGATGGAGCTGGGCGGGCATGCACTGCAATTAGAGAATCTTGAGAGCGCGTGTAGCGTGGTGACTGACATGAATCGTAAAGCTGTGAAAAGCAAACACGCCGAAGGCGTGACCTTTGACACCCATGTGATCGCAAACCCGACCAACCCCAAGGAGTGGATCGTGTTTTTCAAGAAGGACGCCGGGAGAAGTTATTTCCTGGTTGATGACAACGAGGAAGTCGAGTCTTTCGGGCATCTGGATGACCTGATCGCCGAGCTTCGAGACTTGGGCCTCAAGACCGCTGAAATCCACTTTTAAGCCTTGGATCAAGCCCTGGAGACATGATCATGTCAGTGAAAATCGAGTACCTGTCCAGTCAAAGCGAAGCTCTTTGGTCTGTATGTTTTGGCATCAGACGAGTGCAGTTTCGGCATGAAAAAAGTGCTCACGATTTTGCTGCCAAGCTCAAGGAGAGAATCGAGGCTCCGCATGTTTACCCTCAACGTGATCCGCCAGCGGAAGGATTTAGCCAATCTGTTGCGTCGACCGGTTGAATCCACAGTCGATTGCCGCCCTTCGACAGCGGCAGAAATCGGCCCAGAGTGTGTAAAAACACTTTCGTATCTGGGATGCCTAAGCCCAGCGCTCTCGGGCGAGGCGATTACCTAAACATTTGCCATGATTAGCACCGGTAGCGCTGCAAAGCGTTTATGAAGCGCTTTAGCGCCTCTTGGAGCAGCAAAAGCTGGGGCTTTTACGCCGCCATCGCCTTCAGCAAGCCTTCTGTACCGATGATTTTCAAGACTCGTTTCATGTTGTAGGCGAGCACATTGAGGCTCATCTCCGCGCTGACTCCGACCAACTTACGAGTCAGGAAGTGCGTCGAGCCCATCCATTGTTTGAGCGTCCCGAAGGGATGCTCAACAGTCCTTTTTCGGACTCGCATCATGTCAGGTGCATGGTTCATTCGACGCTGCATTTCCTCCAGCACGGCCTCGTGTTCCCAGCGACGGACTCGCCGCTCCGTACTCGGTGTGCACTGGGGTTTTAGCGCGCAACTCTGGCAACGTGAACTCCAGTAACAGTGCATATTCATGCCTTTCTCAACGCTTGAGAAGCGCAAGATCAGTGCTTCTCCCGCCGGGCAGACATATTCGTTTTTCGTCGGGTCATAAATGAAGGCATCTTTGTTGAATCGTCCTTCCGCCTTGGCACTGGAGGTCATTGGCTTTGGTACATAGGCGGTGATGTTGGCGTCGTGACAGGCAAGGATTTCCTCGCCCTTGAAGTAGCCTCGGTCAGCTACTACCGATAGCGTTTCTGAGGCCATCGCTTCCCGAGCCTGCTTCGCCATCGAGCTGAGTTGGTCTCGGTCAGAACCAGCATTGGTGACCTCGTGAGCCACGATCAAATGGTGCTGGGTATCGACCGCTGTTTGCACGTTGTAGCCAACGATTCCGTTGCCGCGTGTCTTCATCGAACGGGCGTCAGGATCGGTCAGTGAGACCTGTTTGTCAGGGGATTCGTTGAGCTGAACCTCGATCACCAGAAGCTCTTTCATTTGAGTTTTAAGTTTCGCGATTTTCTCTTCCAGACGCGTGGCATCTAGCTCGGAGGCAGTTGGAACCTTCCGATCAGCCGCATCAAGCGCAGTCAGGTAACGGTTGATGCTCGACTCAATTTCTTCCATTCGCCGCTTCAGTTTGGCGCTGGTGAAGTTGCGGTCACGATTGTTCACCGCCTTGAATTTACTGCCGTCGATAGCGATCAGGTTTTCCTCGAAAAGCCCCAACTGCTGGCACAGCACAACGAACTGGCGGCAGACCCCACGAATGCCTTTGCTGTTGTCTTTTCGGAAGTTGGCGATGGTTTTGAAGTCGGGCATCAAACGCCCGGTTAACCACATCAGCTCGACGTTGCGCTGGGCTTCTCGCTCAAGGCGTCGGCTCGACTGAATGCGGTTGAGGTAACCGTAGATATAGATCTTCAGCAGGATCGCAGGGTGGTATGCAGGTCTGCCGGTTTCGGCTGGAATGACGCCATCAAAACCCAGCTTGGCCAGGTTGAGTTCATCGACGAAAACGTCAACCACGCGTACCGGATTGGTATCGCTGACATAGTCGTCGAGGCATTCGGGAAGTAAGGTGCTTTGACCTCGGTGTTCACCCTGGATAAACCGTTTCATGGGTTTCCCTTGCGATGAAATTCTCAGAAATCATAGCAAGGGTTTGTCCGGGCGTTTTTACACACTCTGGGCCATGACCTGCCGTTAAGCGCGCGGCTCGAGTTCTTGGGCAAGCCCGATCAGAATTCCTTCGGGGCCCCGAATGTAGCAGAGCCTATACGTGTCTTCGTACTGGACCACTTTGCCGAGGAGTTCCGCGCCGCGTTTGTGGAGCCTTGCGAGCGTGTCGTCGATGTCCTCCACGGTGAACATGACGCGTAGGTAACCGAAAGCGTTCACCGGAGCGCTGCGGTGATCGGCGACAACAGGTGGTGCGAGGAATCGGGACACCTCTAGCCGGCTATGACCGTCCGGCGTACGCATCATGGCAATCTCGACGCGCATGTCGCGCAATCCAGTGACGCCATCTGCCCAATCTCCTTCGATCGGGGCGCGCCCCTCGAGCTCGAGGCCAAGTTCGGTGAAGAACTCAATGGCGGCGTCAATGTCTTCTACAACGATGCCGACGTTGTCCATACGCTTGACCGTCATGATGTCTCCTTGGCACCTAACGTCATAGTAGCCGAGCCCCTAGCTTGGCATTCCCAAGTTAGACGACGAAATAAACTGGACCAGCGGGTCCGATAGAAACAGCGAGAAACGGTGCCAAGACGCTTGTTGGGGATTTTGATCGGCGCGTGTTGGTGGTGCGTGCTGGCAAGGACGGCAAAGTCCAAGTGGCGATGTTGCCGCAATCGCTTGATGGTGATTGCTACCCTTCACGACAGGCACGTATCGGCCAGAAGCCGTCAGTGGACGGAGCAATAACCAATCAGTAGCTATGCTTGGTTTGTTGCCAGTTTCTGGTAGCAACATCGTGAACGGAGGCGTTTGAGATGCAACTCATCACGTTGAAAATCGAAAAGCCGGATGTGACGAACTTCATTTTGGGTCAGACGCACTTCATCAAGTCCGTCGAGGACATCCACGAAGCACTGGTTAATGCCGTGCCAGGTATCCAGTTTGGCGTGGCCTTTTGTGAAGCCTCTGGAAAATGCATGGTGCGATGGTCTGGCACCGATACCTCAATGATCGAACTGGCACAGAAGAATGCGAAAGCCATCGCCGCAGGCCATAGCTTCATCATCTTCCTGGGCGACGGTTTCTATCCGCTGAACGTGTTGAACACCATCAAGATGGTTCCAGAGGTATGCCGTATTTTTTGTGCAACAGCCAATCCAACCGAAGTGATTCTCGCCGAGACACAACAAGGGCGAGCAATCCTGGGGGTAGTGGATGGCTTCTGTGCCCAAGACATTGAAGGCGATGAAGACATCCTGTGGCGCAAGAACCTGTTGCGGCAGATTGGCTACAAGTTGTGAATGGCAGAGCGAGCACGCCCGGCCCTGCGTACACTGCACGGGGTGCTGGCCTGACGCCTATGCAGGGTGCCCTGCAACCCGGCATCACTCCCTGTCCAGCGCATCGATGATAGGGCATACGGCCCCGCCGCCGCTTACATCGCATTGCCGCACCAGTCCGCCCAGCACCTGCTGCATTGCTGCAAGGTCGGCCATCTTCTGCTCGATCAGGGCCAGCTTGCGCACGGCCAGTGCCCGAGTCTCGCTACAACTGCAGGCCGCATCCAGTGTCAGCAGTGCGCTCACCTCATCCAGCGTGAATCCCAGCGCCTGTGCCCGTTTGATAAAGCGCAGCCGTTTGACCTGCTCCGGTAGATAGCACCGATAACCGCCGAGCGGCTTTGGCGGCTCATCCAGCAAGCCGCGTCGCTGGTAATAGCGAATAGTCTCGATGTTCACGCCGGCAGCTTGCGCCAACTTGCCGATACTCATTCCTGTCGCCATCACACGCCTCTTGATTCTGTACCTGGGTACGGAGTGTAAAGTCACTCTAGGTTAGTTCGATTCAATGGAGAAGACGATGGCGCAACAAATCGGCAAAAGCTCACTGATCGCGGGCGCGTTGGCCGCTATCAGTGCGTCGGTGTGTTGCGTCGGACCACTGGTACTGCTGGCGCTCGGCGTCAGCGGCACATGGATCGGCAACCTGACGGCGATGGAAGCATACCGGCCCCTCTTCATCGGCTTGACGCTACTGTTTCTCGGGCTGGCTTTTCGCAAGCTCTACCTGATGCCACAGGTCTGCGCAGCGGACGCGGCCTGCAGTCCGCGCACCATTACACGTCAGCGGATGGTGTTCTGGATCGTCACTGGGCTACTACTTGGCCTGTTGGCCGTTCCGTGGTTTGCCCCACTGTTTTATTGAAGGAACCTCGCCATGCGCAAACTGCTGATCGCCGCACTCACCGCCTTGTCCCTATCCGTGATGGCCGCTCCCGTAGAAACCATCAGGCTCGACGTGCAGAACATGACCTGTGCGGTATGTCCGATCACGGTCAAGAGATCGCTGGAGCAGCTGCCCGGCGTGAGTTCCGTCAAGGTCGATTTGGCCGAAAAGGTGGCCATCGTCACCTATGACCCCGATAAAGCCAATCCCGAGGCGCTGACCAAAGCGACGACGAATGCGGGCTATCCCTCCACCGTGCACAAATGAGGCAACCATGAGTCCCGTCATCCTCGAATCCGTGCTGACCTGCCCGCATTGCAGTTTCGCCAAGCAGGAAGCCATGCCCACAGATGCCTGTCAGTATTTCTACGAATGTGGCAATTGCAGGACTCTGCTACGCCCAAATCCCGGTGATTGCTGTGTGTTCTGCTCGTTTGGCTCGATGAAGTGCCCGCCGATCCAGGAGCAGAGCGGATGCTGTGGCATTCAGACGAATGTTCCTCCACATGTGGGGAATCCCATTTTTGGGGGGGGGAGATTTAGGGTCAGCTTTCGTCTGAAGGAAGTAGCCTGGAATGCAGCGCTAAAGGCCCAAGGCTTGCGGCCAGGCGTCTTTCACTCAAATGGCTTGATTATTGCATTATTGCTCATACGAGCTCCCAACTTACCAGGCACCCATGTAAAAACAGCGGTTATGGGAGGTGTGTCATGTGGAATCAACCTCTGATGCTGGTGGTGATCTACCTTACTATCACCCTCAGCATCGGCTGGTTGTGGTCGGCTGCTATCCTGTATTGGCTTTGAACCAATGGGAAAAGTGAATCACCACCTGATTTTATAAACACAGATGACCGGCAGCTATGGCCAAAAGCAGACGCCCGATGATTTTTCGCAAAGCAGAGCGCCCGCTCACCGCTATGACTCTGAATCGCCCCACCCTTCCAGGATGTTTAATGCATCAGTCGTCGTTGTTGTCGCGATCGCGGTAGCGACGGTGATCGCGATCATAGCCACGAGAATCATAGTCACGAGAATCATAGCCACGACGATCATAGCGGCGGTTATAACCTTGATCATCGTCATCCCTTTGGTCGTAACCACGTCGATGATCATGGTCGTGATATCGGCCGTACCTTTCTCCATCATCCCAGTGAGGGCCACAGCCTCCCAACAACAAGAAACTGAAAATGGCCAGGATCGTGATGACTGCGCGATTCATGGGAACGCCCTAAACGTCGGAGGTATTGAAGGGTTATGGCTGCTGGAAATTTTCATCCGGACAACGTTCAGCCGTGGTTATGACCACTAAGTAACTTAATGATTCCTTTGGAAAATACAGACAAGTGATGGTCACACTCGTGAACTAATAGCCCTTGGACCTGTCGACCAGATTTAACAAAGGCATCCCCTCGCTCGCTCTTCGCAGGTTCTCGATTATCACCGCCACACCCCTTCAATCTGCACATCGCTCCGCGAACGACAGGCTATTGCCATGACAAAACGGCAGTGATCGAAGGAGCCAGGAAGCAAACCGACGACTTGATGTGGCCGTCATCCCTTCCAGTCACGGACTCGGCTCGTCGTCCCAATATGCGAAGAAACTGTCCTGCTACACCCATGGCATCGCGCCCGGGACACCTACTATAGGACCGGCACCCCTGCCCAATCAGCAGGAGGCAGTTACCTAAAGCGGATGCACCTATTGCGCGCCGCCGTACAGCACGGATTGGAGACAACAATGACAAAAGTCGCCGCAACCCAAAACGCTCCTTCACCCCTCACCCCCTCGGCACCCGCCATTATCCGGTCGTCAGTGCGCCAGCATTCGATCAAGGTGCAGATTTGCTCCCCCGCCATCGGTGCCGAACTCAGCAACGTCAACCTGGCCGACGCCGCCCAGGATCCCGAACTGATCGCAGAAATCAGGGCGCTGTGGTTGAAGCACAAAGTGCTGTTCTTCCGTGACCAGGACATCACCCCTCTGGAGCAACAGCACTTCGCCGCGCAATTCGGCGAACTGGAAGCCCACCCCCTGGCGCCGAGCCATCCGGAGGCGGACAAGCTGCTGATGCTGTATCGCAATCTCGATTTGAGCAAACCCAAGAGCTATGTTGAAAAGGCCAGCCGCGAAAACCTCTGGCATGCCGATGTCACCTACAAGCAGGCGCCGCCCCGCGGAGCGGTATTGCGCTGCGAGATGGGGCCGGAGGCCGGCGGCGATACCCTGTTTTCCAACATGGTGATGGCTTACGAAAACCTGCCGCAGGCCATCAAGCAACGAATCGACGGCCTGTACGCAAAGCATGGTGCCGAGCAGACCTTTGGCGCCCAGTTGCCACGCGAAGAACGTCATGCGATGGCCGCGAAGAACCCTGCCGCTGAACACCCGGTGGTGCTTACCCATCCAGAGACTGGCGAAAAGGTCTTGTTCGTCAACTCCGCGTTCACGACCCACTTCTCGAATTTCTTCAACTTCGAGGATATCCGCTACGGCCAGGACTTCATGCCAGAGGCTCATCATCTGATGAACTATCTGATGTCTCAGGCCGCCATTCCTGAGTACCAGGTACGTCTGAAGTGGCGAACCAACACGATTGCCATGTGGGACAACCTGCAAGTCCAGCACTACGCGGTGGCTGACTATGGCAATGCACCCAGAAAGATGCTGCGCGCCACCCTCGCGGGTACCCCGCTCACCTGATCCGAACAGTCTCCCCAGATAAACCGGGGCACCCGACCAGCACAAATTGTCGGGCGGCCCTGGCTGCCGACGAAAACTCGATCTGAACCGCATCATTGGAGAAATGACATGCTCTACGAACACGTCGACACCGCCGTCATCGATGGCGAATCGCTGCCGTGGATTCCCTTTACGCCCTACGCGGAAAACGTCCTGCTCAAGTACTTCAAGCTTGACCCGATCCGCGGTGAATGGATCGTCATGATGAAGTCGCCGATCGACATGCAACTGCCCAAGCACCATCACACGGGTACGGTGATGGTCTACACGATCGAAGGCCAATGGAAATACAAGGAGCATGACTGGATCGCCGGCCCTGGCAGCATCGTGTACGAGACTGCCGGATCGACTCACACGCCTGAAGTCGTCAGCACGGGAAGCACAGACGGATATGTGCTCACGTTGGTTCAGGTTAATGGCGATCTCGCGTTCCTGGACGGCAACGACAACATCGTTGCGCTCGAAAACTGGAAGTCTGGATTGCATCGCTATCTTGCTTATTGCGAGCAGCATGACATCGCGCCGAAAGACCTGACGGCATTCAACTGACCCGGATTTCATAGGGAAACCCGGCGCCTCTCTTCAAGGGGCGACCGGGCCAGTTGCCGGATAGCAATCATTCAGGGGAGGGAAACAGGCTGTGTCGGATCGCGGTCTTGACGCGAAATCTGACCCGGGCCTGGCCGCCTGCTCGCTCCCCGATCACAGACAAGCGAACGGAGCGATGCCATGAAAGGCCTGATGATGCAAAAGCAGCTTTTGATTTCCTCACTCATTGAACATGCCGACCGCCATCACGGCGATACGCAGATCGTATCCCGTCGAGTGGAGGGCGATATCCATCGCTACACCTTCCGTGACTGCCACCGCCGCGCGCGCCAGCTGGCCAGCGCGCTGACCCGCCTGGGCGTCAAGCCTTCCGAGCGGATCGGCACACTGGCATGGAATGGCTATCGGCACCTGGAGTTGTACTACGGCGTTGCCGGCATGGGTGCCATTGTGCATACCATCAACCCTCGTCTGCATGAAGACCAGGTTGCCTACATCGCCAATCACGCCGAAGACCAGTACATCTTCTTCGACTTGACCTTCTTGCCGCTGATCAAGGCCATCGCCGGGCGCTGCAATAGGGTCAAAGCGTTCGTCGCCATGACCGATCAGGCGCATATGCCCAAAGAATCCGGCATCGACAACTTGCTGTGCTATGAAGATCTCCTTCAACAGGGATCCTCCGACTACGCTTGGCCGATTTTCGACGAGGATAGCGCCAGCACGCTCTGCTACACCTCTGGCACGACGGGCAACCCGAAAGGGGTTTTGTACAGTCATCGCTCGTCGGTGCTGCACACCTATGCGGCCGCGCTGCCGGACGCCCTGAATTGTTCGGCGCACGACGTGATCCTGCCCGTTGTGCCGATGTTCCATATCAACGCCTGGGGACTCCCCTACATCGCGTGCATGGTCGGGGCAAAGCTTGTATTTCCCGGACCTGCCCTGGATGGAGCATCGCTGTTCGAACTGCTCGAAGCCGAGCAGGTGACACTGTCCGCGGGTGTCCCGACCGTGTGGCAAAGCCTACTTGGTCATGTGGAAAAAACCGGCCGGCAATTCTCCAGCATGAAACGCAGCATCATTGGTGGCGCCACCTGTCCCCCGTCCATGCTGCACACATTTCAGCAAACCTACGGTGTAGCGGTATTGCACGTCTGGGGGATGACGGAACTGAGCCCTATCGGAACCGTCGGCGCCCTGAAGGCCAGGCACGTCGAAATGTCCCCGGCAGAGCGTTATGCCGTGCAATCCAAGCAAGGCCGGGCGGTGTTTGGCGTCGACATGAAGATCGTTGACGCCGATGGCATGGAATTGCCCTGGGACGGCGCAACCTCAGGTGAGCTGTTGGTGCGTGGGCCATGGGTGGTGCGCGATTATTTCAGGAACGAAACGAACAGTTCGCCGCTGCTCGAGCACGCAGGTCAAGGATGGTTCCCAACCGGCGATGTGGCGACCATCGATGTCGATGGCTTCATGCAGATCACCGATCGCAGCAAAGATGTGATCAAGTCGGGTGGCGAATGGATAGGCTCCATCGAACTGGAAACCATTGCGATGGCTCATCCGGCAGTCTCCCAGGCGGCCTGCATTGCCGCCAAACACGCCAAGTGGGACGAACGCCCATTGCTGATTGTCGTCAGGAAGCCGCAAGCAACACTGACACGGGAAGAACTGCTCGCCTTTTATGAAGGCAAGATCGCGAAATGGTGGACGCCGGATGATGTGATCTTTGTCGACACGATTGCGTTGGGCGCTACGGGCAAGATCCAGAAGAACCGTCTGCGGGAGCAGTTCGGTGACCATCTGATGGTCAAGGCTGCCGGCTGAACGAGTGCATGCACTGTGCGTGGCCGCGAGTGATCGCGACCACGCACAGTGCACTCGTTTCTAGCGCTCCAGCTGCTCGAGAAACGTCAGAAGCAATTCATTGACTTGATCCGCGCTTTCTTCAGCGGCGCTATGGCCCACGCCAGGTAGCAACACTTTCTTCTGCAGTCCCGGTAGGTAGGTGTCGAGTTGCTCGTAGAGACCGCGGATTTCGACCGGCTCAAGCGAAGGGTCGGCGGCACCGCCAATGAACATACTCGGCTGGCGAACCAGCGCACCGTCGAGAAACGCGGTGATCTCCCAGTTCCGGTCGCGACAACGGTAGTAGTTCAAGGCACCGGTAAACCCAGTGCGCGTGTATTCAGCGACGTAGTAGTCGAGCGCCCGCGTACTCAGCCATAACGGGAACTCGCCCTTCGGCTCAGTGAACGCGTTGAGAATGGGCTCACCAGGTTCCACGAACAGGCGCCAGCGTTCAGTCCCGACAGCGCTGCCGGAGATCGAGTAGAAGACGCTGCGCAAGGTCTTGCGCGGATCGCTGGCCAACTCGCGGTCCGGCTTGTCGAGCTGTTGGAAATACAGGTGGTGGTACACCCTGCCCTTTGCCATTGCCTGCAAACCTATGGTCGGCTTGACCTTGCCGCGCGGCGGCACCGGCGTATTGAGCATCACCAGGCCACGGAACAGATCCGGTCGCAGCATGGCCGCCGCCTGGGCCACCCAGGCGCCCAGGTCGTGCCCGATGATCACCGCGGATGTTTCGCCCAAAGTCGCCATCAAGCCGACCATGTCGCCGACGGCCTGACTCATGTCATAGGCTTCAATGGCATCGGGTCGATCGGTTTGGCCAAACCCTCTTTGATCGGGGACCACGACTCGATAACCGGCCTCGGCCAACACCGCGATCTGGCGCCGCCACATGTACCAAAGGTAAGGAAAACCGTGCAGCAGGATGACGAGAGGACCTTGCCCCTCGTCGATGTAATGCATGCGAATGCCGTTGAGTTCGGCAAAGCAGTGGTTGAATGCATCAGGATCGTCAGCGTCCACCTGCGCCCTTGCCGCGAGCGGCTGACCGATACCTGTAGCGGTGCGCGTGTCCATTATCTACCTCCATCTTTGTTGTCATTGTCGGCGTGAAGGTAGCCCTGAGCGGCCGTCCTGCACTAAGCTTCTCAGGACACAATCTGGTGAAACTGGGACACGAGGCAAAGCATGTATACCTTGACGCGAAGCGCCAGCCTTACCGACTTTGAGCAGGTTGCCCGTTCAGTGGGGCTCGATCCATTTCGCATGCTGCGCATGACCAGGCTACCGGCCAGTGTCCTCGACGATCCGAACATCATGATCAGCAGCGATTCGGTAGGCTGGCTGCTGGAGGAGTCCGCCCGCCTGTCCGGTCAGGACGCCTTCGGGCTGCTGCTCGCGGAAACCAGGCACCTTTCCAACTTTGGCATGCTCGCGCTACTCATCCGCGAAGAGCCAACACTTCGCGCAGCGTTGCAATCGTGCTTTCGCTATACGCGCTTGCATAACGCCGGTGTGCAATTGCGGCTCGAGGATGTAGGCGACCTGACCCTGCTGCATGTGGGTGTGAACATGCACGGCCATCGTGGCGTCTGGCGCCAGGCGATTGAACAGGCAACCGGTATAATGCTTCGGACGTTGAGCGTTCTGAGCGGCCATGCCTTCCGGCCGGTAAGGGTCAGTTTTACTCACGACCGACCTTCCAGCCTGGAAGTGCACCAGCGCGTGTTGGGAACAGCTATCGAGTTTTCCCAGGAATTCAATGCCATCGTTTGCCGCAGGCGCGATCTGGACATGCCCATTCCCACCGCTGACCCCGCGTTGCATCGCGAGGTGAAGCGATCGCTGGACATGCAGTTGGCCAACCTGCGCGACGAACCGGCGCAGCGGGTACGCCAGATCGTCAAGATGCTGCTGCCAAGCGGACTGTGCTCTGTCGATGGCGTGGCCCAGCATCTTGGCATGCACCGACGCACCCTTAACCGACACCTGGCGGCCGAGGGTGAGAGTGTCACGACGATCATCAATGCTGTACGCGCTGAACTCGCCGAAGAGTATCTGGCCAACAGCAAGCGCCGATTGTATGAGGTCGCCGAACTCCTCGGCTTTTCCTCTGCCGGTGACTTTTCACGCTGGTTCCGCAGCCGTTTTGGCAAGACACCCTCGGCTTGGGCCGTCTCCTACCGAGCGAGCAAGACGGCATCCGGGCCCATATAGCCTGAATAAAAAAACAGGTTCATGGGCGACTCAAGCCTGCTGGCCAGCCACGTTGCCTGAGCCTCCCGTACCCGACGTTTTTGACCCCGCCATCCCGCTGCCGGCGTCCCAATACGCGAAGATTCTGTCCCACAATGCTCCTTGCATTGCTCTCGTGCAGCCTACTATGGGTCAGTGGCCCCTGCTCTGTTGATGGGGGCCACAACACCTACCGGATACACGTAGACCGCCCGGGATCCTGGATCCTTGATGGCTCCAGCGGTTTGTGAATTCGGGTCCAGCAACCAATTCGATGGTGATGCAAAAAATACGATCCTGAATCTGCTCGCGCTACTTGCAGTCCTCCACCGGGATCGCCCCGGGAGCAGCGCAAAAGTCATCAGAGCAGCGCCTGATCGCGCAACACATCTTCATGAAACGTCACCATCGGCCGAGGGAAGTCCTACACATGCCCACGCTTGTTCGCGCCGCCGTTTTGACCAAATACCTGGACGTTGCCCAGGACCTGGGATTCGACCCGCACGACGTCATGGCAGTCGCAGGCCTGCACAAGGCTCAGCTGCAAGACCCCGAATCCCGCATCCCCATCGATGCCGCCGTGCGTTTGCTGGAAGATTCGGCCACCGCCAGCGGTTGCCAGACCTTCGGCCTGAGCATGGCCGAGTCGCGCCAGCTTGCGGACTTCGGCGTGGTCAGCTTGCTGCTCAGTCATCAACGCACCCTGCGCGAAGCATTGCAGGTCATGGTGCGCTACCGTCATCTGATGAACGACTCGCTGGCCATCTTCGTTGAAGAGAGCGGCAAGATGGTGATCATTCGTGAAGAGATGGTCACCGAGTCGCCGATGCCCAGCCGCCAGGCCACGGAACTGGCGATCGGCGTGACATTCGGTCTGTGTTCGGCCCTGCTCGGCTCGCACTGGCGCCCTTACGGCGTCAACTTCATGCACCAGCCGCCGGAGAACCTGTACCTGCATCGGCGGGTGTTCGGCTGCAACCTGGAATTCGGCAGCGAGTTCAATGGCATCGTTTGCCCTGCCGCCAGCCTCGACATGATCAACCTCAATGCCGACCCGACCATGGCCCGTCATGCCCAGAGCTACCTTGACTCACTGCAAAGCCCCGAGAGCACCTCGACGCTGTTCGAAGTGCGCAAGGCCATCTACCTGCTGTTGCCCATGGGCCGCGCCACCATTGAGCAGATCGCCCAATACCAGGGGATGAACGTGCGCACCCTGCAACGTCGTCTCAAGGACCACGGCTGTGCCTTCAGCGACCTGATCAACGACGTGCGCCGCGCCCTGGTACTGCGTTATCTGGAAAACCCGAACCACTCACTGAGCCATATTGCCGACATGTTCGGCTTCACCATGGCGAGCTCCTTTACCCGCTGGTTCATCAACCAGTTCGGCATGCCGCCGGCGGTGTGGCGCAGCGCGCAGAAACAATCCGATTCGGGCGCTGCCGTCCCCAAGGCTTTCTGAGCCCGCGGCAAAAAAACGGCGACTGCTGGTACAGTCGCCGCAAAAACGGTGCTTGTGACACAGGTCGCGAGCCTCGCGCTCCCTCCCAGCGGCATCTGCCGATCAGCCCCCAATGAAAATGAAACACAGGTCGAGATGTAAACGGCGACTCACAATTTCAGCTCTAGCCCGACTTCGCTGATGGACTCAGGCACGCTCTGCCCCTGAAGGCGGGCGATATCTTTGTGGTAATGACACTTGGCATAAAAGTACACCGCCGCCGCCACGAGGCTGATCAATGGAACCAATTGAAATGCCGCATGCAGACCGATGAGGTCCGACACCCGACCGGTGATGAACGGCCCCGGCGCCAACCCCAGCAGGTTGTTGGCCAGGGTCAGCGTGGCGAAGGCCGTGCCGTGCACCGAGTAATGGGTCAGGTTGGCAACCATCGCGCCGCTAGGTCCGGTGGTGCCGGTGGCAATCAACATGCCCAGGCAGATCAGCGCCAGTTGCACCGGCCCCGCCTGCAAGGCAAAAGCCGCCGACAGCAACAGGCAACTGCCCAGGCAGAAGCCGATGGCCAGGCTGACCTTGCGCTCCGGCGAGTGGCGACACAGCTGATCGCTGAGCATGCCGCACACAATCATCCCCACACCGCTGCACAGCACGATGCTCGCCGCCATACCACCGGCCTTGTCGGCAGGCATGTCGTAGTAGCGATTGAGGTAGCTGGGAATCCACACCATCACCGTACCGCCGACGAACAACTGCAAGCCGCTGGCAATGTAGGTCGCCACCACCGAACGGCTGGACCACAGCGTGCGCAGCGGACGCTTGACCACCACCGTTGCCTTGTTCGCCACTGGCGCGGCACGTGGCGGCGCAATACGCGCTTCCTTGACGATGAGCGGATAAAGCATCGCCAGCACCAGGCCAAACAGCGACATGCCGGCGAACGACCAGCGCCAGCCCAGCTTGGCCGCGATGGCGCCGCCCAGGGCCATCCCTAAAACGGCGCCACCGCGCAACCCAGGGTGGCCACGCTCCACAGCAACGCCATCAGCGCCAGGCTCTTGACCCGGCCGAAACGGTCGGCCAGCAACGACAGCGGAAACGTCAACAGGCCGACCATCAGGGCAACGATGCCACTGAGTAACCCGAGCTGTCCGTCGCTCAATGCCCACTCAGTCTTGAGCAGGGGGAATACCGCGTTCAGCACCTGACGCGACATATAATCGGAAATCAACAGGCCGAACGTCAGTGCAAAAACGATCCAGGCATATTGGCGCGCAACGCCGACGCAACCAGCGTCGTCATCGTCAGCGGCGATTGGGTGAAAGGCCATGCAGCCTCCTCGAAGTCTTTATTTTATTGTTGTTATCAAGCGTGTAGCCGGACGGCGAGCGATAGTGTCTTCAAGGCCCGCACGCGAGTGCATCTACATGGCCAGGGCCATGCTGTTGCCCGGCAGAACTTTCTTGAGCAGGGATTCGGCGGTCAGGGTTGACCCATGCGCATTGCAGTGCGTGCATCCACTTTCTACCTCCATCTATTTTCAGTAGTCGGCTTGAAGGTAGTCCTCAGAGGGCGCCTTGCACTCAGCTTTTCAGGACGCAATATTGTGATATTGGGACAGAAGAATCCCGGTACACCCTGACGCAGAAACGAGACACCTTCCAATTTGGGCATGCTCGCGCTGCCCACCCTCGAAGAACCAACCACTGCGCGCATTCCTGCAAATTCGAACTCGCTAGATGTTGCTGCGTAACCAGCGTCCCAATACGCGAAGCATTTGTCCCGCAATGCCCATGACGGCGCTCTCGGGCAATCTACCATGGGGCCGCAATCGCTCTGCCGATCGGGCCAGAGCGTATGCCGGGCACGCGTATCCCCACTCACCGAACCCGCAAAGACTGGATCAACAATAAAAAGCGCCGCCGTGTATCAAGGCACGATTTCACCTGCCCCGCCCACGGTCCGGCCATAAACCATCGAAACGGAGACGCCATGCGAGTCGAACAACTGACCTGTGCCATCGGCGCGGAACTGCTCAACGTGAACCTGGGCGACGCAGTACGCGATGATGGCTTGTTCAATGAAATTTACACCGCGCTATTGAAGTTCAAGGTGCTGTTCCTGCGCGACCAGGATCTGGACAAGCTCTCACGCCGCGATCACGAAGCATTTGCCATGCGCCTCGGCCAGCTTGAAACCCATCCGATGCTCCCCAGCCACCCAGAGGCCCCTGGTCTCGTGCAAATCTACAAGACCCCGGAGAATCCGGCGGATCGCTACGAGAATGCGTGGCACTGCGATGCCACCTGGCGTGAATCGCCTCCGATGGGCGCTGTACTGCGTTGCATCGAATGTCCACCGACCGGCGGCGACACCATGTGGGCCAACATGGTGTTGGCTTATGACAACCTGCCCATAGATGTGAAGCAGGAAATCGACAGCCTGATCGCCAACCACAGCTTCAATTCTTCCTTCGCCGCCGCCATGCCAAAGGAAAAGCGCCTGGCGATGAAGGCGCAGTACCCGGATGCCGAACATCCCGTGGTGCGTACCCATCCCGAAACGGGCGAGAAGGTGCTGTTCGTCAATGCCTACGCTACGCATTTCGTGAATTACCACAGCCAGGGACGTGTCCGTGTCGGCCAGGACTACAACCAAAAAGGCGTCGACCTGCTGAAGTACCTGATTAGCCAGGCCTACAACCCCGAGTACCAGGTCCGTTGGCGCTGGAAGAAAAACAGCGTGGCGATATGGGATAACCGCTGCACCCAGCACTATGCAGTGATGGACTATCCGCCCTGCCATCGCAAGATGGAGCGCGCGGCCATTATCGGCGACAAACCCTACTGACAAGTAAAACGGCCCGGAGTCCAGAGACGCTGCTGAGCGTCTCCTTTGTGTCGGTTGCAGCCCTTCGCCAAAGGCAGAAAACGGCCAGAAACAACCCGTCGTCAATCCCGTCTTATCGTTGCTGAAAAGCCACCTTCACTCCGAGCCCTACAAACAACGTTCCTATAATTTTCCCCTCCCAGCGACGTAACCCTGAAAGGCCCTTGCCGACTTTACGTCCACCTTGAAGGGTGCGTGTGATGACCAGCAGCACCGCGGGGCCCGGGATTAAAAAAAGACCGATGACGACGGCTACATACGTCACGATAGAGGCCAGATCAAACATTGCCGTCACCTCAAGCCAGGACAAGGCTGCAGTTATCCTGATAAGAACGTCGAAAGCAATATGGGTTGCCTGAAAGGAGGAACACCATGAGCCGCACCCGCCATACCTGCCTGATGGCGACCTACAACGAGTGGATGAACGCAAAGATCTATCAAGCGGCCAACAGCCTGTCTGATGAAGAACTCGCAGCGGACAGGAAAGCATTCTTTGGCTCCATTCTCGGGACCCTGAATCACTTGGTGGCCGGGGACACTGTCTGGCTCAAGCGATTCGCCGCGCACCCGGCGAACCACCTGGCACTGGAGCCGATTCGACAGCTGCCTGCCCCCAGGAATCTCAACGAGTTACTGTTCTCGAATATCCGCGAGCTGTCGGCACATCGAGTGTGGCTCGATCAGGTCATTGTCCAGTGGTCTCGCTCCATTACCGAGTCGGATCTGGATCACACTCTCAAGTACTCAAGCATGAAGGGAGTGCCTGCTGACAAGAACTTTTATGGCTTGGTCATGCACTTCTTCAACCATCAGACCCACCACCGCGGACAAGTGACGACCTTGCTTTCACAAGCGGGTGTCGACACAGGTGATACGGATCTGGTCATCCTCATTCCATCCAAACCCTGCACACAATAGAAAGCCCAGGTGCTGGGACGGGTTTTGCCGCATCAGATTGGCTCACCGAGTTGATCGCCGCTCTCAGAGATCCGTCCCGCAAGCACCAACCAGGGTTATGGCCTTCAGTCCGGAACACCCTGACGTCGCTTGCGGAACTCGGCGACCTTATGCCGATTTCCGCACAGCGCCATGCTGCACCAGCGTCGTTTGTGCGATTTGGTTCGGTCGTAAAACATCAATGAACATTCGGGGCTTTCGCATTTGCGCACCAGGCTGAAATCGCCTTCTGCCAGCAACTGCGCGGCGGCGTAAGCGAGCCTGCCCAGACGCTGATGGCCTGCATCCCCCTGGCGGAAGCGATCCAGCACCGGCGCGCCCGTCTCCTCCCACACCAGTTGCGGCACCACCCGCTGCAGAAAGGCATTCAGCGCCGCCGGATCCGCCACGCGGTTCTCTCGACGGGCGACGAGCAGGCTCTCGATGCAGTCGCGCAGCTTGCGCAACCGGGCAAGCAACTGCCCGTCACCCAGCGCCACTTCCGTCGCCAGACCGAAACCGATCTGCTCCAGCCAGCGCGCCGCGTCGGCATCGCTGTTGAGCAGATCGCGGCGTTGGCCTTCGACCATCATTCGGGTGTTCAACAAATCCAGCGCCGGATGGTCGGCCAATACCAGCGGCGCGGGCAAGTCAGGCGTGGTGACGACGTCAGTCATGGAAATCTCCCGGCAATCAATGCGCGGATTGTAACCCACAAAAAAGATTTGACCAGTTACACGACTCGTGCAAAATAAAATCCAGTAACCCGTATAAACTTCTTTACAAGTTACAAAGGAGATCAATCATGACCACGCCCACCGTTGCCTGCAAATTCGTCGAAGCCGACGGCCTCAGGGTTTTCTACCGCGAAGCCGGTGCAGCCGACGCCCCCGTGCTCTTGCTGCTGCACGGTTTTCCCAGTTCATCGCACCAGTTCTGGGACCTGATCCCGCTGCTCGCGGACAAGTACCGCCTCATTGCGCCGGATCTGCCCGGTTTCGGTTTCACCGAGGTTCCTGTCGAACGCAACTACGTCTACACCTTCGATGCCATCGGCGAGACGATCCGGCAGTTCGTCGATGTGCTGAGTCTCAAGCGTTATGCGATGTATTTCTTCGACTATGGCGCGCCCACTGGCCTGCGCCTGGCGCTGGCTTATCCGGAGCGGGTCAGCGCGATTGTTTCGCAAAACGGCAATGCCTATCTCGAAGGACTGGGGGATGCCTGGGCGCCGATCCGCCAGTATTGGGACGAACCATCGCAAGCCAATCGCCAGGTGATCAACGATGCCATCCTGCACCTGGAGGGAACGCGCTGGCAGTATATGGAAGGCGTGAGCAACCCCGAACTCATTGCACCCGAGGGTTATTATCTGGATGCGCTATTGCTGGAACGGCCCGGCAACAAGGACATTCAGCTCGATCTGCTTTATGACTATCAGAACAACCTGAAGCTGTACCCGGCGTTCCAGCAACTCTTCCGTGATACCCAAGTGCCGACGTTGGCGATTTGGGGCAAGGGCGATCCGTTTTTCATTCCGCCAGGTGCCGAGGCCTACAAGCGTGACAACCCGAATGCGGTGGTCGAGATGCTGGACAACGGCCACTTCGCGCTGGAAACCCACGCCGTGCAGATTGCTCAGCGAATAGTCGAAGTGGTGGGCAAGCATCTCGATTGAGATGTGCAGATGCTAAGGCTTTCTCGTCCCCGGGTTCTGCCAGAACGAGGGATCGGCACTCTTGAGCCGCTCGACAGCATTATTGATGTGGTTGAGCGCAGCATGGCGTGCGCCTTCGGGGTCTCGTGCGGCAATGGCGGAGTACACGGCCAAGTGCTCGGCCCGCACGGTCTTGGCCAGATCCCGGCGGCGCTCCTCGTTGGAGCGCGTGATGCGGATCGCTTCTTTGATGAATTGAGCGATGAATTCGTGCAATGACGGGTACAGCGGATTGCCGGTAGCCCTGGAAATGGAGTGATGAAACGCCAGGTCTTCCTCCACCCCATCGCGACTCGCCTGCTCGGCTGCATCAATGGCCTTCAGTGCCTGGTGGATGGCTTCCAGCTGCGCCGGTGAATGCCGTTGGGCCGCCAGTGCCGCCGCCTCTCCTTCAATACCGCGGCGCAGTTCGGTGACCCTCAATACCGCCTCGATCGACCCGCCGACATCCAGATCAATAGTAAACGCCTTGATGTGCGCACCTTCGCTGACCACGGTACCGCTGCCCTGGCGAACCTCGACCAGACCGGCTGACTTCAGGCGCGAGATCGCCTCCCGAATGACTGTCCGGCTGACTCCGAAACGTTCCGAGAGCACGGGTTCGGTGGGCAGGCGATCGCCCGGCAGCGCTTCGCCGCTGGCGATATAGGCCTTGAGGGCTGCCGTCACCTGATCGGACAGCGTGCCCTTGGCGGAGTCTTTCAGGGCGCCCAGCGCATCGGCGCTACAGGAAGATTTGTCACGAATGGGCATAGGCATCTCTGGGGTCAAATCGGTGAACGGTACTGCATTTTAGACCCGCCGTCCTCTCTGGATTTAGTCATTGAATTCGTATGACGTATTATGATAAAAAACGCCACATCATGTAATCCGACAAAAACAAAGTCACCCACTACAAAAATAAGGATGGGGGAAACACATGACTGAATCAGTGATTCAAACCGGTGCCGCCGTGCCCGCCGATCGCTTCGAGGATCTGGCGTATCGCAAAGTGGCGTGGCGTATCCTGCCGCTGTTGTTGCTGTGCTACCTGGTCGCCTATCTGGACCGGGTGAACGTCGGTTTCGCCAAGTTGCAGATGTCCGACGATCTGCAATTTTCCGAAGCCGTCTACGGCCTTGGCGCAGGGATTTTCTTCATTGCCTACTTCCTCGTGGAAATTCCCAGCAACCTGATCCTGCATCGCGTCGGCGCACGGTTGTGGATCGCGCGCATCATGATCACCTGGGGAATCATCTCCTCGGCCATGGCACTGGTGAGTACGCCAATGTCCTTCTACATCATGCGCTTCCTGCTGGGGATCGCCGAAGCCGGGTTCTACCCGGGTGTCATCCTCTATCTGTCCTACTGGTTCCCGACCCATCGCCGCGGCAAAATGTACGCCCTGTTCGCCACCGCCGTGCCGCTGTCCGGGCTGATCGGCGCGCCCTTGTCCGGCTGGATCATGAGCGCCTTCAACGGTGACCACGGGTATGCTGGCTGGCAGTGGCTGTTCTTTCTCGAAGGACTGCCCTCGATCGCCGTCGGTATCCTGGTGATTTTCTGCCTCAGCGACCGCATCTCCAGTGCCGGCTGGCTCACCCGGGAAGAGAAAACCCTGCTGCAGACGCGCATCGACGCGGAAACCGCCGGCCACCAGAAACACAGCCTGAAAGAGGTGTTCCTGCAGCCGCGCATCTGGCTGCTGACGGCCATCTACTTCTGCATGATCGCCGGTTTCTACACCGTCGGTTTCTGGTTGCCGACCCTTATCCGCCAAGCCGGCGTCAGCGATGTCTTGCAGGTCGGCATGCTCACCGCCATCCCTTACGCCGCAGCCGCAATGACCATGATTCTGGTTTCGCGTAGCGCCGACCGGCTGCGCGAGCGGCGCTGGCACCTGGCGCTGACCGCCGTGCTCGGTGGTATCGGCCTGTTCATCTCCGCGACCTGGAGCGACAACTTCACGGTTTCCATGATCGGTCTGACCCTTGGTTCGATGGGGGCCATGAGCACCCTGCCCTTGTTCTGGAGCCTGCCGACTGCCTTCCTCGGCGGCACGGCGGCGGCAGCCGGCATTGCCCTTATCAACTCCTGGGGCAACTTGGCGGGCTTCGTCTCGCCGTACCTGATGGGTTTCCTCAAAGACACAACCCACAGCACTACGATCGGCATGTATGTGATGGCGAGTGCATTGTTCCTCGGCGCCCTGCTGGTCTTCAGAATTCCCGGAAAACTCGTCAACCGCTGACGTTTGGAGTAACTCATGAATATTCTCGTGACCGGCGCAGCCGGCTTCCTCGGCCGCCGCCTGATCGAAGCGCTGCTGCTGCGTGGTTCGCTCACCGACCGTACTGGCCAGTCCCGGCCCATCGGGCAAATCGTCGCCTTCGACATGGTCGAACTCACAGGGATCGATGATCCCCGGGTAAAAGTGGTGTGCGGCGATATCGCCAACCCTGAATTGCTGGAGCGCCTGATCGATGCAAACACAGACAGCATCTTCCATCTGGCTGCGGTGGTTTCCAGCCAGGCCGAAGGCGACTTCGAACTGGGCATGCGCATCAACTTCACCGCGACCCAAAACATGCTCGAACGCGTTCGCCGACTTGGCACCTGCCCGAAATGGGTAATGACCAGCTCGGTCGCAGTGTTCGGCGGGCAGTTGCCGGAACGTGTCCGCGATGATCAGGTCTGGGCGCCGCAGAGCTCCTATGGCACGCAAAAAGCCATGAACGACCTGCTGCTCGCCGACTACAGCCGGCGCGCATTCGTCGATGGTCGCAGCCTGCGCATGCCGACCATCGTGGTGCGCCCGGGCAAGCCCAACCTGGCCGCGTCCAGCTTCGCCAGCGGCATCATCCGCGAACCGCTCAACGGCCAACCCAGCGTATGTCCGGTACCGCTCGATACCCGGCTCTGGCTGATGTCGCCAGCGCAGGCGATTCGCAACCTGATCCATGGTCATGAACTGTCCGGCGAGCAATTGACTGAAGGTCGGGTAATCAACATGCCGGGCCTGTCGATTACCGTCGAACGCATGATCGATGCCCTGCGCCAGACCGCAGGCGAGGAAGTGGCCGGACGGATTCGCATGGAACGCAATCCGGCGATCGAGCGCATCGTCGGCTCTTGGCCTGGCGCCTTTTGCGCCACCTACTCCCGGGACCTGGGCTTCACCGCGGATGAGGATTTCACCGATGTGATCGAGCAGTTCATCAATGAGTACCTGCCCGGCTAAACCAGATTGAGGAGTTCAACATGTTGAATGCCCCTGCCCGGCCGCTGCTGGGCTGCATCGCCGACGATTTCACCGGTGCCACCGACCTTGCCAACATGCTGGTGCGCGGCGGCATGCGCACCGTGCAAAGCATCGGCATACCCGCTGCCGATGTCGCCGGCCAGCTCGACGCCGACGCTATCGTCATCGCCCTGAAGTCGCGGACAGTGCCGGCCTTTGATGCCGTGAAGGAATCGCTCGAAGCATTGCGCTGGCTGCGTGAGCGTGACTGCGAACAGATTTTCTTCAAATACTGCTCGACCTTCGACTCTACCCCGGCCGGCAATATCGGTCAGGTCAGCGAAGCCTTGCTCGAGGCACTGGACAGTGATTTCACCCTCGCATGTCCCGCCTTCCCGGAAAACGGTCGCACGGTCTTTCGCGGGCATTTGTTCGTACAGGACCAATTGCTCAGCGAGTCGGGCATGCAGCATCACCCGCTGACTCCGATGACTGACGCAAACCTGGTTCGCGTGCTGCAAGCGCAGACTCGGGGCAAGGTCGGCCTGTTGCGCCACGACAGCGTATCCGGTGGCGTCGAGAGCATTCGAACGCGCATCTCCCAGCTTCGCGCCGACGGAGTACGCATGGCCGTCGCCGATGCCTTGTCCGATGCCGATCTCTATGTACTGGGCGAAGCCTGCGCGGACCTGCCGCTGCTCACCGGCGGCTCCGGACTGGCGCTGGGCTTGCCGGACAACTTTCGTCGTGCCGGCAAGTTGCGCGACCTGGACGCCGCACAAGTGACCGCGGTCGAAGGCGGCGAAGTGGTGCTCGCAGGCAGCACTTCGCAGGCCACCAATGGCCAGGTAGCGACTTGGCTGCAGGCAGGTCGTCCGGCCTTTCGTGTCGATCCGCTGGTCCTGGCGGCGGGACAGCCGGTCATCGAGGAGGCGCTGGCCTTCGCCGCTGACCATGCGCAAACAGTGCTGATCTACGCCACCAACACTCCGGATGAGGTCAAGGCGGTACAACGTGAGTTAGGCCCCGAGCACGCGGGGCATCTGGTCGAGCAGGCCATGGGCCAGATCGCCGGCAGGCTGCGCGACGCAGGTGTCCGGCGCTTCGTGGTCGCCGGGGGGGAAACCTCGGGGGCCGTAGTCCAGGCGCTGAACATACAGCTGTTGCAGATCGGCGCACAAATCGACCCGGGTGTGCCCGCTTGCGTCAGCACGCCCGGGGAACCGCTGGCCCTGGCACTCAAGTCGGGCAATTTCGGTGGCGCGGATTTCTTCGACAAGGCCCTCAAGCAACTGGCAGGAGTACCGGCATGAACAACGAAAACGCCCTGCGCGAAGAGATCTGTGAGGTCGGCGTTTCGTTGTATGCCCGTGGCTACACGGTGGGCAGCGCCGGCAACATCAGCGCCCGGCTGGAGGACGGCTGGTTGATCACCCCGACGGACGCGTGCCTGGGACGCCTCGACCCGGCCGCGATTGCCAAGGTCAGCCTGGCAGGGGAATGGGTCAGCGGAGACAAACCGTCAAAGACCCTGGCCCTGCACCGCCAAGTCTACGATCGCAACCCGGGGGTTGGAGGCGTGATACACACCCACTCGACCCACCTGGTGGCGTTGACGCTGGCCGGTGTCTGGCACGAGGATGACATTCTGCCGCCGCTGACCCCCTATCAGGTGATGAAGGTCGGGCACATCCCGCTGATCGCCTATGAACGTCCCGGCTCACCAAAGGTGGCCGAACGTGTGGCGCAATTGGCCAACCGCGTGCGCGGCGTGATGCTTGAACGCCTGGGCCCGGTGGTCTGGGAAAGCTCAGTGTCCAAAGCCAGCTATGCCCTGGAAGAACTGGAAGAAACGGCACGTCTGTGGCTGATGAGCAATCCACGGCCGACTCCGCTGCACCAGGCGGCGCTGGATGAATTGCACGAGGCCTTTGGTGTTCAGTGGTAACCCACAGGCCATACGATTGATTTTTTGACCGCAGGAGTCTTCATGCCACGTTTCGCTGCCAACCTCAGCATGCTCTACCCCGAACATGATTTTCTCGACCGTTTCGCCGCAGCCGCCGCCGATGGCTTTCAGGCAGTGGAATACATGTTCCCCTACGACTACAGCGCGCAGCAATTGAAACAGCGGCTCGACGACAATGGCCTGGTCCAGGCCCTGTTCAACGCACCACCTGGCAATATCGCGGCAGGCGAAAAAGGCATCGTGTCCTTGCCAGGCCGTGAATCAGAGTTTCGCGCCGGTTTCGACCAGGCCCTGGAATATGCCTCGGTACTGGGCAACGACCGCATTCACGTCATGGCCGGACTACTGGCGAACGAAGCGGATCGTGCCAGGCACCAGCATACCTACCTGGAAAACCTCAGCCACGCAGCGACGCAAGCAGCCAGTGCAGGCATCACCGTTTTGCTGGAGCCGATCAATACCCGTGACATGCCGGGTTTTTTCCTCAACCACCAACATCAGGCCCAGGCCATCTGCAAGGCGGTCGGCCAAGCCAACCTCAAAGTCCAGTTCGACGTCTACCATTGCCAGATCGTCGAGGGCGACGTGGCGACGAAGCTGCGACAGGATTTCGCCGGCATCGGCCATATCCAGATCGCGGGCGTGCCGGATCGCCACGAACCGGACCTGAACAATGAGTTGAATTATCCCTACCTGTTCGAACTGATCGATCAACTGGGTTACACCGGCTGGGTGGGTTGCGAGTACAGGCCGCGCGGCGACACCTCCAAGGGCTTGCAATGGCTGCGCGATTGGCAGGCCCGATCAAACCAGGGCCGGGCATAATTTACCCAGGACATACGGCATATGGAAATTGCCCCGCATTTGATCGACCGGTTGAACCCACAGTCGTTTGCTGCCCCTCCCAAAAGGCGGCAATCGGCCAAAAGCAGTCACCGGGAAACCCATTAGCGAATTAGTATTGGGCTTCCCATGACCCGCACTACCCCGTTAAAAAAGGTGGGTACAGAATGAGTGACTGTAAAACTCTACTCTGCCAACTGTAACCGGGTTCGATGGGATAAGCCCGACTGCAAGGCAAAGGCAAATATCACCGTCGATGGTGCGGAGAAGCTGCTCAGCCCGTCGCCTGCAAACATCAACGCAAGTCCCAGCGCTGTAGCCCCGAACCACGCCGTCAAACCCACCGGATTGAACGCTGGCACCTGATCAAGTGCAGCAACGTTGCTGCGGCCATAGATGATGTGCGCCAACGCCACGCCGACCCAGGCCACCACGAAAATCCCCTGATAAGCCAGCGCTTTGAGGATGTAGGCAAACACATCCGCCAACATCAAGCCGTAAACGATCACTCCGACCAACAGTGCCCACATCAGGTACGAACCGCGCACGCCAAAACGGCCGAAGAACGCCTGCATGTTCAACGTCGCCAGATAGTAATTGGCGGTGTTGATCCGGGTTTGCGTAGCCCAGACGAACAACAATCCCCACAATCCCATCAACTGCAAGATCGCCATCACCACCGACACTTCGTTCAGCGCGCCTTCATGGGGAATGCTGCTGACCAGATAGATCCCCGCCGCGCCATTGAGCAGAAACGTCACTGCGTAGAATGGCATGCCGAAGTTCCAGCGACCGTGGTACTCAGCGTCTTCAGGCTTGCCGAAACGCGCATAGTCGAAGGTGAACAGCATCAACACCCAGACGCCCATGTAGGCGACAAAACAATCCCACCAGCCGAATGCACTAGGCGTTGCCGGGCCGAAATCCAGCCATTGCGGCTGGTAGCCATAACGGCTGATCGATAGCCCCACCGCAACCAGCAAACCACCGAGGTACACCGGCAGCAACACGCCGTTGAGCTTGTCCAGCCAGTGCTGCACGCTGCCGAGGATCATTGGCACGCTGTACAGCACCACGATGAGTGCCGCCAGCGGATAGACCAGTCCCGGGTACAGGTGATTGAGCGCGACGGCGATCACCGAACCTTCGAACACCGCGTAATAGATCGCGGTCGAGAAGAAAATCAACGTCGCCAGGCACGCCCCGGTGCTGCCGAACAACAGCCGTGAAAACAACGCCACCGACAAACCGCTGCGAATCGCAAAGCGGCTGAGCACGCTGTTGATCAGTCCATAACTGATCACCGACAGGACCATGCCGATCAGCGCATTGCGCGCGCCATAGGACAACGCCAGTGACGCGCCGACCACGATGTAAAACATCGCACTGCACACCGCCCACCAGGCCATGGTCAGGGACAGTCGCCCCATGCGCGCTTCGGTGGGAACGGGATGATGCGCCGGGTCTTGCCCGGTTTGACTCGATTGCGATAAGGCAGCCATATGCGTGAACTCCAGAACCAGTCAAAGGTTGAAGCGCGGGCAGCCGTCACCGCACCGAAGTGCGGCGTTGGCTCGCCGTTTGGCATGGCCCGCGCTATACGGCGGGCAGAATCAGGAAGGGAACAGCTTGCTCAGGCAGCTGAGTTTTTTCTTATAGGAACGTCGCGCTTCCAGCGCCTCTTCGAGGGTTACCGCGACAAAGCGGGCCTTCTGGTTGGGTTGCATCTGGCCGATCAAATCAAGGTCGGCGCTGATCACCGTGCCAATCATCGCGTAGCCACCGCCGGACACCGCATCGCGGTGCAGCACGATGGGTTCGAGCCCGGCGGGCACCTGGATCGAGCCGATCGGGTAGCAACTGTCGACGATGTTCGACGGATCGGAACCGGCGCCGAACGGTTGCTCCCGGGGCTGAAAGCTCAGCGCACTGCCGCCCTTGAAGCGATAGCCGATGCGGTCGGCTTCCGAACCGACCGTCCACGGCTCGGCGAAAAAGCTCTTCGCCGCCGATTCGGTCAAGCGGTGGTAGTACAAACCGGGCACCACCCGCAGGGTGATTTCGCCACCCAATGATTGCCGTAACGCCATGGGCAAACTGGCCCCGGCGCGGCTCTTGCCACTGGCGATGCCCACCGGCAATTCGTCGCCTGCAATCAGGCGTCGCCCCTGAAAACCGCCGAGCGCGCCTAGCGCATAGGTGGAGCGACTGCCGAGCACCACCGGCACATCAATGCCACCGGCCACCGCCACATAGGCGCGGGCCCCGGCCTTGGGAAAGTCAAAGCGCAGCACTTGCCCGGCCTTCACCGTGAACGCGGTGTCGTGGTGCATTTCCACGCCATCGACCCGTGGCGTCATGTGCGCGCCGCTGACCGCCACCAATGCATCCTGCTGAAACTCCAACTCAGGCCCGAGCAGCGTGCATTCCAGCGCCGCCAAACCTGCCGGGTTGCCGACCAATTGATTGGCCGCGCTCAAGGCGTATTGATCAAGCGCGCCGGACGGCGGAATGCCCAAGTGGTAATACCCTTCGCGGCCCAGGTCTTGTACCGAAGTGGCGAGGCCGGGTTTGAGGACCTTGATCATGCCAACACCTCCTGCAACGACTTGGGATAGCCAACGGGATCGGCGAGGAACGCGTCCAGCGAAAACTCCACCGGCCGAATCCGCAGATCAAAGCAACCGGCTTCCACTTCGACCACCGCGTGGTCGTAGGCTTCACGGTCCATCGGTTTGAACTGCACGATGTCGCCTGGACGGAAAAACACCATGTGTTCTTTCAGGTACGCGAGGTTCTGTTGCGGGTCGTAGATCGGCGCGGGGGTGACGCCAAACATCTGATAACCGCCGGCGCCGCGCACCGAGTAAATGCAACCAAAGCAACCGCCGTGACCGAGGGTCAGTTTCGGCGTGTCGGTACGCGGGCGCAGGTACTTGGGCACCTGCAACTGACGCTCGCGCTCGACCATCTGGAACATGAACGGCAGCCCCGCAACGAAGCCGACCATCGAGACAAACCACGGCGCGCCACTGTGGGCCGCGATGAATGCATCGACGTCGGCCAGACCGTTGATTCGTGCGGCGTATTCCAGGTCCGTGGCGCTCGGGTCTTGATGGCGGTCGCGAAAACGCATCAGGGTTTCGTGGGTCCAGGGATCGTTGTAGAGCACCGGAATCTCGATAATCCGCGTCTGCAACGTGCGCTCGGCAACGGCTCCGGCCTCGGCGATTTTTACCGCTTCGAGCAAGGTGTGAGGGGCGATGCGATCCGGGTCGAAACGAATCTGGAATGACGCGTTGGCCAGGCAGATATCGAGCACGCCATCCAGCGCCAGCCGTTCCACGGCGCGGGTGACGGCCAGGCCTTTGAAGAACGCGTCCAGGGACATGCTGTCGCTGACTTCGGCAAACAAATGCTCATCGGCGCCAAAGCTGTAGCGGATGGGAGTACTCATGCTTCACCTCCGCTGCGGCGCTCGGCCAGCCAGGTTTCCAGCGTGCCGGTGTGAAAGTCGGCGCTGTGCAGCCACGGTTGTTCCAGCAATTCGCCGTGCAACGCCAGCGTGTTGGCCATGCCGGTGAGCGTGGTGTGCGCCACCGCGACTCGCGCACGGGCCAGGGCTTCGGCGCGATCCGCACCGTGAACGATAAGCTTGGCCAGCAGCGAGTCATAGTACGGCGGCACGCGGTAGCCTTGATACAGATGCGTGTCGACGCGGATGCCCTCGCCCTGCGGCCAGATCAATTCCTCCACCAGACCTGGACACGGGAAGAAATCCCGCGCCGGGTCTTCGGCGTTCAGTCGCATTTGCAGGGCGGCGCCGTTGAGTCGGATGTCGCTTTGCTTGAAGCCCAGTGGCTCGCCACCGGCAATGCGCAACATGGCTTGGACCAGGTCGATGCCGGTGATCAATTCGCTGACCGGGTGCTCCACCTGAATCCGCGTATTCATTTCAATAAAGAAGAACTCGCCGGTGGCATCGTCATACAGGTATTCCAGGGTGCCGGCGCCTTTGTAGCCCAGGGATTCGGTCAGGCGCACGGCGCTGGCGCATAGGGTTTCCCGTTGCTGCTGGCTGAGGACTGGCGACGGCGCTTCTTCGAAGATTTTCTGCCGGCGCCGTTGCAGCGAACACTCGCGTTCAAACAAATGCACCGCGTGCTGACCGTCGCCTAACACCTGCACTTCAATGTGTCGGGCCCGGCTGATAAACCGCTCCAGGTACACCGCGCCATTGCCGAACGCTGCTTGGGCTTCGCGTTGGGAACGGGGGAATTCTTCGCTCAGTTGCTCGGCGCTCTCCGCCAGACGAATACCACGCCCGCCGCCACCGGCCGAGGCTTTGATCAACAGCGGGAAGCCAACGGATTCGGCAGCCTTGAGCGCCGACTCGACGTCGAACAATTCACCCGGCGAACCCGGCACCACCGGCACGCCCGCCGCTTGCGCGGTACGCCGCGCCTCGGCTTTATCGCCCATGCGCCGGATCGTCTCCGCGCTCGGCCCGACGAAAATGGCGCCGGCAGCCGCCACCGCTTCGGCAAAATCTGCGTTCTCCGAAAGGAAGCCATAACCGGGGTGAACCGCGTTGGCCCCGGTGGCTTTCAAGGCGCCGAGCAATGCCTCAACGTTCAGGTAACTTTTATCCGCACGGGCCGGGCCGAGGATACGGACTTCATCGGCCATGCGCGCAGCCTGTGAATCGACATCCGCCTCACTGCACGCGGCAACGGTGGGAATGCCCAGTTCCTTGGCGGCGCGGATAATCCGCACGGCGATCTCGCCACGGTTGGCGACCAGCAGTTTATGAATGGCTTGGGTCATGATCGCGCCCTCACTCGTCGTCGAGTGTTGCGACGACTTGACCCGGCTCCACCGGATCACCGTCTTCTACCAGGAAGGCACTGAGGCGACCGGCCGTCCCGGCGGTCAGTTCGGAAAACTGCTTCATGACCTCAATCAGGCCAATCACCGTGTCGGCGCTGACCTGCGCGCCGACCTCGACGAAGTTCGCCGATTCCGGGGTGGCTTTGCGGTAGAAGGTTCCCGGCAACGGGGTGATAACAGTGTGTTCGGCCATGTCTGTTCCTCTTGGAATAGTTGTAGAAAGGCAGGCAAAAATGAATCGGTGGGCAAACCCTGGCGTCTGTGTGTCAGGTGTTTTCGTGTGGTCTCAGCGCGGTGCTCGGACCTCTATGCACGCGCCATCGAGTGCCTGGCGCGTGGCTTCAACCAACGCCAGGGCGCCCGGTGTGTCGCTGTGCAAACAGATGGAATCGAATTCGATGGCCAGGTCTTCGCCCTCGACAGTGCGCACCACGCCTTGCTGACAGGCGCGCAACACTCGCGCAGCAACGTGGGCCGGATCGTATGCACGCACGTTGCGGGTGAAGACGATGGAGCCGCTGAGGTCGTATTCGCGGTCGGCGTAGAACTCGCGGATCACCGGTTGGCCGAGTTCCGTGGCGACCCGCCAGATCACCGAATCGGGCATGCAATACAGCAGCAGCTCAGGCTCCAGGCGCTGGAGGTTTTCCACCAGCAAACGGGCGGCCTCTTCGTCTCGGGCCAGGTGCATGTAGAGCGCGCCGTGGGGTTTGATGTGTTGCAGGGCCACGCCTTGAACCCGGGCGAGTTCACGCAGGGCGCCCAACTGATAGAGCATGTCGTCGACCAACTCCTGGGCCGGCGCATTGATGTGTCGACGACCAAAACCAACGAGGTCGCGAAACCCCGGATGCGCGCCGATGGCCACGCCCAGGCGTTTGGCCTGCTCGACGGTGCGGCGCATGGTGCTGGGGTCGCCGGCATGAAAACCGGTAGCGATGTTGGCCGAACTGATAAAGCCCATCAGTTCATTGTCGACGCCATCGCCGATGGTCCATGGACCAAAGCCTTCGCCCATGTCCGAGTTGAAATCTACTGCTTGCATGACGCTTGCTCCCAACGCTTGTGACTTCATGCAGGCCACGTTAGATTCCTCCCAACCCCTTGGGAAGATCTATTATTAGATGGGGTATCTTCTGAAAAACAGATACCTCATCGCCCGGAGTGCTCATGTCCCTGACCCTGCGCCAAGTCCGCTATTTCGTCGCCACCGCCGAGATCGGGCAAATCTCTCAAGCCGCGATTCATTTGAATATTTCTCAGTCGGCGGTGACCACGGCGATCAAGGAACTGGAAAGCATCATCGGCACGCTGTTGTTCCAGCGCTCGGCCCAGGGCATGAGCCTGACCGACGCCGGGCGGCACTTTCTGAATCGGGCCTATGTGATTTTGCGCAGCGTCGATGACGCGTTGAACAGCCCGTTGCCGGACATCCGCGCCAGTGGCGTGTTGCGCTTGGCGGCGAGCTACACGGTGATCGGTTATTTCCTGCCGCACCATTTGCAGCGGCTGGAACACTGGCATCCGGACGTGACCATCGAAGTTCATGAACAGGAGCGGCAAGCCATTGAACAAGGCTTGCTGGAAGGTCGATTCGACATGGCCGTGGTGCTCACCGCCAACCTCACGCACCCGGACATCGTTTCAGAGATTCTCTTCAACTCCGAACGGCGGTTATGGCTGCCCAGCCACCATCCGTTGTGCGAACGCTCGGCGGTCAGCCTCGCCGACGTCGCGAAAGAACCCTACATCCTGCTGACCGTCGACGAAGCCGAACAAAGCGCCATGCGCTACTGGGAACATGCGCATCAGCAGCCAAACGTGCGGGTGCGTACCAGTTCAGTCGAAGCGGTGCGCAGCATGGTCGCCAATGGCAGCGGCGTGGCAATCCTCTCGGACTTGGTGCACCGCCCCTGGTCATTGGAAGGAAAACGCATCGAAACCCTGACAGTCACCGACAAGGTGACCCCGATGAGTGTCGGACTGGCGTGGCATCGCGAGCGCGAATTCAGCCCGGCGATGCAGGCGTTTCGCAATTATTTCCACGATGCTTTTTTGGCGCCGCAACAGCATCTCGCACGCCGCTGAGATTCAAGGAACGTCGACCACAGGGCGATAGCGGTCACTTTTGAAAGACCGCTATTGGAAGAAAGTCGATTTTCCAGTGCGCGTTGTGCGTCAGCGATCAAGGTCACTGAACTGACTGATGATCTCCACAACCTGACGAGTGCCTTCGCGAACTTCAAGCAAGACCTTCCCTGCCTGCCCAGCCAGCGTCACACCAAACGCGACCTGTTGCTGACTGGCGTGCATGCTTTCCACCGCGCCTTGCGTCAGCTCCTGATTGTGGTGCACCACATCATTGATCTCCAAAGTCGCCTGACTGGTGCGCGATGCCAGATTGCGCACCTCGTCTGCCACCACCGCGAATCCACGCCCTTGCTCCCCTGCCCTCGCCGCTTCGATACCCCCATTAAGGATGAGCTGCTGCAGAACGCCCTGCACAAATTCCAACAGTTCTTCCCCGACAAGGGCTTCGTCATTCAGCCTCCTTTGGCGCCTGTGGTAATGCCACCAACTGAAGCTCACGAGACCAGAGAGGCGAGCGCCTCGGACTCCAGTAGTGAATCGATCCTGATTCCTTAGGCACATCCTAATGACGGCTTCTGGCCGCTTTCTGCCTGTCGCCACCGTCAACTTTGGGTCGATTGCCGCCCTTGCCGAAAGGCAGCAATCGGCTGTGCAGTCATTCACTAAGCGCGTGACGAGGCAATGCAATCGAAATCAAAGCTGCGAACAGCACGAATGCACTCGATATCCATAAGCACGCTTGCAGTCCATACACCTGATAGACCCAACCGGAAAGCACCGTGCCGATCAGGCGGCCCATCGCGTTCGACATGTAATAAAAACCCACATCCAGCGACACACCGTCTTCCTTGGCATAGGACACGATCAGATAGCTGTGCAGCGACGAATTCACCGCGAACAGCACGCCAAAAACCATCAATCCTCCGAACAGCACAACCTGTTGCGATAGCCAGGTGTTCAGCCCGAGAGCGATTGCCACAGGTAGCCCCGCCAGAGCAAGTGCCCAAAAAAATGCCGCACGACCATCCGGTACATGCCCACGTTTCTTGCCGGTGATGTTGGGCGCAAAAGACTGCACGATGCCGTAGCCAATCACCCAAGCTGCCAGGAAGCCGCCAACTTTCCAGAAGTCCCAGCCGAAGACACTACTCAGGTACACCGGCAACGCCACCACAAACCAGACATCGCGGGCGCCGAACAGGAACATCCGTGCCGCCGAGAGGATATTGATCGCCCGACTCTTGGACAGGATGTCGCGAAATTTGGGCTTGGCTTTGGCCTTGCCCAGGTCCTTCTTCAACAGGATCAAGCTGCTGATCCAGATCAGCGCCAGGACACTCGCCATGGCCAGCAACGCGCCTTTGAATCCGATCAATGCCAGCAAGGCTCCGCCAAGAAAGAAGCCGACGCCCTTGAGTGCGTTCTTCGAGCCGGTGAGGATCGCCACCCACTTGTAGAGTTTGCCCTGCTGCCCATCGGGGACCAGGAGCTTGATAGAGCTTTTGGCACTCATCTTGTTCAGGTCTTTGGCGATCCCGGACAACGCCTGAGCGCCCATCACCCAGGGGATGGTCAACAAGGCCGAGGGCACCGTCAGCATCAACAACGCCGCGACCTGCATCCCCAGCCCGATGTTCATGGTTCGGTTCAGACCCAGCCGAGCGCCGAGGTAGCCACCCACCAGGTTGGTGATCACGCCAAAGAGTTCGTAGAACAGAAACAACGCAGCGATTTGCAGCGGGCTGTAGCCCAACGCGTGAAAGTGCAGCACCACCAACATGCGCAAGGCGCCATCGGTGAGGGTGAAGCCCCAGTAGTTGCCCGTCACGAGCAAGTACTGCCGCACGTCCGGCGCGAGGGCTGACAACGCTTTCATGACCGCTCCTTAGACTGCCAGACCAACCATTTTGGCCAATTCGACGGTGCGGTTGGCATAGCCCCACTCGTTGTCGTACCAGGCATAGAGTTTGACCTGGGTGCCGTTGATGACCATGGTCGACAGCGCATCGATAATCGATGAACGCGGGTCGGTACGGTAGTCGATGGACACCAGTGGACGCTCCTCGAATCCGAGAATGTCTTTCAGCTCGTTCTCGGAAGCGTCCTTGAGGAACTGATTGACCTCTTCGACAGTGGTGGCACGCTCGACTTCAAAGACACAGTCAGTCAGCGAAGCGTTGGCCAGCGGCACGCGAACGGCGTGGCCATTGAGGCGTCCACGCAACTCCGGGAAGATTTCGGCAATGGCGGTGGCCGAGCCGGTGCTGGTTGGAATCAAACTCATGCCGGATGCACGCGCACGACGCAGATCCTTGTGCGGCTGGTCGAGGATGCTCTGGGTGTTGGTCAGGTCGTGGATGGTGGTGATCGAACCGTGGCGAATGCCCAGTTTTTCGTGGATGACTTTGACGACAGGGGCCAGGCAATTGGTGGTGCACGAAGCGGCGGTGACGATTCGATGTTCAGCCGGTTTGAACAGCTGATGATTGACGCCCATGACGATGTTCAGCGCACCTTTTTCCTTCACCGGGGCGCTGACCACTACACGTTTCACGCCTTGGTCGAGGTAAGCCTGAAGCACCGCGACGGTCTTCATCTTGCCGCTGGCTTCAATCACCAGATCGCAGCCCGACCAGTCGGTGTCGGCAATTGCCTTGTTGGCCGTCACCTTGATTCGTTTGGCGTCGATGACAATGCTGTCGCCGTCGGAGTCAGCTTGGTAATTCCAACGACCGTGCACGGAGTCGAAGTTCAACAGGTGTGCATGAGTCGCCGCGTCACCCGCTGGATCGTTGATCTGCACGAACTCAAACTCTGGCCAGCTCCAGGCTGCTCGCAGAGCGAGGCGACCGATCCGGCCAAAACCATTGATGCCAACTTTGATAGTCATGTTGTAGTGCTCTGTATCTGTTGTCAGTGGGAGTTCGACTGGGTGTCGAACTGTGCCAGGGGCAGTACGAAATATGGGTGTTGTTGCACGGTGAAATATCCTCAGATGGAGCGCTGATTGACACGTTTCATGAGTTCTTCCGCCGACTCCTTGCGCTCGGAATAACGATCCACCAGATAGTCCTGACGGTCGCGAAGCAGCAGCGTGAATTTCACCAACTCTTCCATC
This sequence comes from Pseudomonas sp. GL_091, assembly GCF_057837725.1. Classification (NCBI taxonomy): domain Bacteria; kingdom Pseudomonadati; phylum Pseudomonadota; class Gammaproteobacteria; order Pseudomonadales; family Pseudomonadaceae; genus Pseudomonas; species Pseudomonas sp. GL_091. The sequence goes on from NZ_CM174451.1 coordinate 4,288,160, forward strand.
ACATCAACGACACGGTCGTAGAACGGAGAAGGCTTCATCCGACCGTTGTCGTCGAACTCCATATAGGCCTTCGGCACGGAGGATTGGTTTGGGATGGCGAACATGCGCATCCAACGTCCCAGCACTCGCAGCTGGTTGACCACGTTGAACGACTGCGAGCCACCGCACACCTGCATGACCGCGAGGGTTTTGCCCTGGGTCGGGCGTACCGCGCCCATGGCCAGTGGCACCCAGTCGATCTGCGCTTTGAACACTGCGCTCATGTTTCCGTGACGCTCTGGAGAACACCAGACCTGCCCCTCGGACCACAACACCAAGTCACGCAGTTCCTCCACCCGTGGATGATCGTCGGGTGCGTCATCTGGCAGCGGCAAACCGGATGGATTGAATATCCGCGTCTCGGCACCGAAGTGCTCCAGCAGTCGAGCAGCCTCCTCTACCAGCAGACGACTGAAGGACCGCTCACGAGTCGATCCGTACAACAGCAAAATGCGCGGCTTATGAATGGAGGTCTGTTCAATACCGAGCTTGTCAGCCGTCGGAAGATCAACCAGGTCGGTATCGAGTTGGGGAATATGGTTATCAAACATAGTCTTTGTCCTGCGCAACGGCGCTCTTGGATTCATCGAACCAGCGGCGTTTCAACCAGAGGGCCACACCAACCAGGGAAATCAGTACCGGCACTTCCACCAACGGGCCAATCACCGTGGCGAAAGCGACCGGGGAAGCCAGGCCGAAGGTGGTAATGGCCACGGCAATCGCCAATTCGAAGTTGTTGCTTGCGGCGGTGAAAGCCAACGCGGTGGTGCGTGGATAGTCAGCATTGAGTAGCTTGCCCATCCAGAAGCTGATGAAGAACATCACGACGAAATAGATCGTCAGGGGGATCGCGATGCGCAATACATCCAGCGGCAATTGCAGCACCACATCACCCTTGAGGCTGAACATGGCCACGATGGTCAACAGCAGTGCCACCAGCGTCAGCGGACTTATCTTCGCAATGAAGCGTTCCTGGAACCAGGCTTCGCCTTTACGGGCAATGAGGATCCTGCGGGTCAGGAAACCTGCCAGGAATGGCACGCCCAGGTAGATCAGGACCGACTCGGCGATGCTGGCAATGCTGGTCTCAATCACACTGCCTTCCAGCCCGAACAGCGGCGGCAACAGCCCAAGGAAGACCCAGGCATACACACTGAAAAACAGGATCTGGAAGATGCTGTTGAACGCCACCAATCCAGCGACGTACTGATTGTTGCCACCTGCGATCTGATTCCAGACCAGCACCATCGCGATGCAACGAGCCAAGCCGATCAGGATCAGGCCCGTCATGTATTCCGGCTGGTCCCGCAAGAAGATGATCGCCAGTGCGAACATCAACACCGGGCCGATGACCCAGTTCTGGACCAAAGACAAAACGAGGATGCGCTTGTCCTTGAAGACTTCCGGCAGTTCCTCATAACGAACCTTGGCCAGAGGCGGATACATCATCACGATCAAGCCGATAGCGATGGGGATGTTGGTGGTGCCCACAGACAGACTGTTGAGCCACTGCGGCCAGCCTTCAAACAGCCCCCCCAAACCAGTACCCAACGCCATGGCGAGAAAAATCCACAGGGTCAGGTAACGGTCCAGGAAGGAAAGGCGGCTTTTACTCATGGTCATTGCTCCTGCAGAGGATGCTGCGGCAACTGTTGCCAGTGCAAAGGAACAGGATTTTCATCGAGCGATCTCGTAGTCGAAGGCGCAATCCAACGATCTAGCTTTAACAGCAGGCGAGTGCCCGCTCAGGACGGTCGCCCATTTCACCAAGGCGTTTGGCATCAGGACTTAACCAATGCTTGTTGCTTTCGAGCACCGTGGTCAGCACTTGATGAACCCAGTCCGGCATATTTGGATGCAGTCGGTAATAGACCCACTGGCCTTGCCGACGGTCTGACAACAGACCGCAAGTCCGAAGTTGCGCGAGGTGCCTGGAGATTTTTGGCTGGCTCTCGTTCAGCGCGCAGGTCAGTTCGCAAACACATAGCTCTCCTTCACGGGTGATCAGCATCATCGTACGGACCCGAGTGTCGTCAGCCAGGCATTTGAAAACAGTGGTCGGTGTCAGATGGTCAGCCATATCGGTTCTCAGCGTTTGTTTTTGACCAAGACGAACATCTCATTGTGAAGTCTCAGACCATATACGGTTTAACGAATATATGTTTTCCCGCATGTAATGTAAAGAGTCAACGGCAGATCAATCCATCAAAGCGATTGAACTCCGCAGCTAACCTTCAATGAAAGCCGTGTATCAAGGCATAAGCTGCGTAATTCGCTTACGGGCCTCTTCAAACATCTGTGGCGGCATATATATGGCTTCTGTAATGAACCTGTCATTCACGCAGAAATAGGTCGCCCCTAACCCGCCCCGGTCATCGAGGGCGGGCTCGGTGGCTGTGCACCAGGCTTTACAACAACCCGGCGAGGTGCGACCTCAGGAATTGTCCCTCCAGTGCCGCAACAAGACGCCGGACTTGCCGAAGCCTTCAAGCGATCATCGACTTCATCGAAATCCGAGTTGCAAATGCCAGTCTCCGGAAGGACCAGCTCAACTCTTTTGGCCACATCCCAATCGCCCGCCATTGATGTGCTTCATTGCCAGCTGGCGCTTACCGGCAACTCAAAAACCCATTGGGTGATGTTGCTCAGGAAGCACAGAGTTGATGATGAAGTTCGACGAATTCGACAGTCCGCTTCACGCCCTGAGGAAGTCAGTCAACCTAAATCAAGACTCTTGAGGAGCGGTGACCCACGCTTCCTCAAAGCATTCAAATAGGTGGTTTCATCGTAAGGCGTCCTAGTCTGCCAGCACCGGTACAGAACCCGAATCCACTTAAACGCGAGTGCACGTAACTGCCGTGGCTAATGATCCGCCGCTTGAGCAGTTCGCGGTCGCGGGTTAGCACGATGCAGCCTTGCTGCGAAGCGATCTCGGCGATCTCGCCATCCTCGAAACCATTGTCGTAGAGGGTGTCGAAGCCGCTCATGCGCAGCAGGCTGGCCAGCCCGCCAAGGTGCGCATCAGCGAGGAACCGCAGCACCCGTAAAGGTTGTGCACGAACCTTGAGCAGCGGGCTGATGTCCAGCGCTTCGAACTTGGGATACACCGCCAGCCGGTCGCTGTCGAAGATCACCCGCTCGAATCCCACCGACTCGCCGTTGAGCAGCACCAGTTCGACCTCGGGCTGGCTAACCATGACAGGAGGATAAGCCCGAAACGACCCAAGTCTGAAGACTGTCAGACGTCAGATGCGAGCTCCATAGACGCGCCCTACCCATGGGCTCTGCCTATGCTCATCCCTTCGCGAAGCCCCGTAACATTGGTGATTGCGTAACTTTTCTTCGTCTAACCTATGTCTGCTAGCGCGTGGCTAGCCCTGCGTGCCATATGGACAAGGAGAGACGAAATGGGCTTCGTTCGACAGCACCAATTGGACCTGAGCGCGAGACGAGCCGCCAAGGCGGCTTTAAGCGGCGCTAGCAATCAACCACTGAATATTGGGCCAGCGGTTGAAGCTCACTCTTTGCCCCTCAAGCTCTTGGTGAGACGTGCTTTCTTGTCGGCCGGAGGCGCTCAGCCAACCAAGGTCGAGCAAGAGCGGATCATGGGGACGAACGATCTGGTCGACGAGTTTTTCTTCGATCGGGCTTTGTTGGCGGGCATGCCGGTTTGCCGCATTCTGGTTCGGGCAGAGGATGGGCGGTCTCTTGGCTCCGGAACGGGGTTCATGGTGTCGCCGCGACTGCTGCTTACCAATGAGCATGTCTTGGGAAGCGTCGAAGAGGCAGCCCCGTCATTGGCCGAGTTTAACTATCGCCTGAACATTGCAGGCGATCCTGAACCAACATATCGATTTCATCTGCGGCCCGACTTGTATTTTTTCAACAACGTCGAGTTGGACTTCACCTTGGTAGCCGTTGAACCAAAATCAATAGTTGGATCTACTTCTTTGACGCGTTTCGGCTATCACCGCTTGCTGCCTACCAGTGGCAAGGCTGTGAAGGGGGAATGGCTGACCATCGTCCAACATCCTGGTGGTGCGGCTCGACAATGGGCTATTCGAGAAAATGAATGTACGGATGACAGTATTGCGGATGTGCTTTGGTACCGAAGCGATACTGCTCCCGGCTCCAGTGGAGCGGCTGTTCTAAACGATAGTTTCCAGGTTGTGGCGTTGCACCACTCGGGTGTGCCGAAGAAAGATGCCGCTGGCCGACCGATGTTACGCGACGGCAGTGCTGTCGATAGCCTTGATGGCATCGACGATTCACTTGTGGATTGGGAAGCCAACGAAGGTATTCGTGTGAGCAGTATTTGTGCTCACATCGATCAGACGGCACCGGAAAATCTAGGGTATTTGGCAGAGCTTGTAGCAGCGCGAGAAGGTGGAGATATCCTGTCCAACGCGTTTCATGCATCACGTCTGGATGAGGAGCTTGCTCCGCAGATCAGTGTAATTGCACCTACGCCTGTGACTACTCCCGCAACAATACCTGCGTCTACATTTGGTGCCGGTAAAGGGCGTTTGGAGATAGGGACTTTGGTGCTTGAGCTTGGTGAGCCATTAGCCGGTCTCGTTGCACGCCTGGGACTCGGGACGCAGTCAAACCCAACAGGCAGTGATGTACCTGATGTGACAGACTTGTCGGTCGTTACAGAGGTTTACAAGGAACCAATTGTCGATACTGATTACTCGACCAGGCTTGGGTTCAATTCGAATTTTCTTGGCATCGGTACACCGCTCCCCACCGTTAAGGATCCATTGCTGATCGCCCCAACCAAGGGCGGCGATACGATCATCCCTTATGAGCACTTCAGTATCGTTCTTCACCGCGAAAGGAAGCTGGCAATCTTTACCGCTTCTAACGTTGATGGTCGGGTGGAGGTAAAGCAACCACAACTGGGACGTGACTACACTCGATCAGCACTCACAGGGCTACTCAAAAAAGGTGAGATGGAAAAGTGGGTCTTGGATCCTCGCGTTGAGGAGCGCTTTCAGATTCCAGATCGGTTTTACACCAAAGACAATGGTGCGTTCGACAAGGGTCATATTGTTCGTCGAGAAGACGTCTGTTGGGGAAATTCGTTTGAACAAATTCAACGGGCGAACGGTGATACCTACCACGTGACCAACTGCTCACCGCAGCGCGGAAACTTTAACCAGTCCGGGAAAAGTGGCATTTGGGGACGGCTGGAGAATTTCATTGGTGCTCAGGCAGATTCCGAGCGTTACTGCATTTTTGCAGGACCGATTCTGTCCAACGACGATGAAACGTTTCCAGGAACCGAGCGAGTCCAAATTCCTTCTCGCTTCTGGAAGGTGATTTGCGCAATAAAGGACAGAAAGCTCCAAGTCTTTGCTTTTGTTCTCGAGCAAGATCTATCAAGCCTGCCCATGGAGTTTGTCGTCACGCCGGAGTGGAAGGCCAGGCAAAAATCCTTGGCGGAAATCGAGGAGCTGGTCGGTCTGCTGAGCTTTGCGCAGATCTACCACGATGCAGATCAGATTTGAGTCTGGTTGGTAATAGACTGACGAGAAAACGGGGGATGGATTTATTTTTCACTCTAACTCTGTCTAGTTAGTCCGTTCTAGAGTAGAGAAATAAATCTGTCCCCTTTTTCCAAACCGCCGCGATCAGGGAAACGCGACCGCCGCCGCGAGATACAGTAGCAACGCTAGCAGCAACACCACGGTGAAGCCCAGGTGGATCGCCAGCAGGGTCGCCAGCACGGCCGCCACCACCGATACGCTGGCGTTGACGCCCCAGGCGATCGGCACCAGTGCTTCGGCGCGCGCGGAGACGCGCCCGAGTCCGAGCGGAAACGGCATGCCCATGGCGAACGCCAGCGGCGCTACCAGCGCGGCGCAGATGCCGAACCTGGCGAGGGTCTGCACCGGCGCCAGCAACTGGAACAACGGGGGCAGGACGACCAGGTAGAGAAGCACGATCGCGCAGATCGCCAGGACCGGACGCGCCAGCGGATGACGGGGCCCCACACCAGTTCCAATGCCCCCCCGCCGCCGGCCGGAGTAATGGCTGCCGAGGCCAGCGAAGATCAGGAACGCGCTGAGCGTTACCGCCACCGAATACAACGGGTGGCTGAGGAACAGGGTGAACTTCTGGATGAAGGCGATTTCCACGAACATGAAGGCGAAGCCGATGGCTGCGAAGTAGGACACGACCCGAAGTTCGAACCTGGCCAAAGCCGCATTTCGAGAGCGCCGCTGGCGCCGCCTCGCCACCCATAGCGGTGCCAGGATCAGCAGCACGGCGGCCACGCCGGACTGCAGCAGCGTGGCGATCAGCACCGGATAGCCCCACTCCAGCATTGACAGGCCGCCCTGCGCCTTCAGCGCCAGCAGTTCCGGCAGCGAGCGCCACTTGAAGAAGAGGAAGAAATACGGCCGGTCATCCATGGTCGGACGCACGTCGAACTTGTAGCGTGCCAGGAACTCCGCGCGCTCGCCGGACAGCAGGGCCTGCGCCGCTTCGAAGAACCAGGGCCGGTCGAGCAGGTTGTAGCGGTTCGCCTCGGCCACGGTCATCCCGGGGTAGTAGGCCAGGTCGAAGGAGCGCGCCCGGCAGAACTCCCGCAGCACGGCGATGCCGGCGTCGTCGAAATCCCTGTTGCTGACCAGCAGCGTCGCGGTCTTCCAGCCGCGGATCATGACGATGCGGCGCGCCGCGCTGGCCTGCCCGTCGCGCTCGATGGCCACGGCCGCGGTGGCCAGCAGCCTGGGAACATCGCGGGGCGGCAGGGTGACCCAGCGGGTGATGGCCAACAGGCCGCCGGGCTCGAGATGGCGCAGGTACTCGGCGAAGGCATCCACCGTGTACAGGTAGTTCTCGGACAGCGCATTCAGGCCGCCCGAGGCGGTGCCGAAGGAGTCCAGCAAGGCGATCTGGATCAGGTCGTAAGGCTCGCCACGCGAAGCCACCAGGCCGCGCGCCTCACCGATCAGCACACGGACGTTGGGCGCGCTGTAAGGCTTACCGGAGAAGTCGGCGAAGCGGCGCTGGACCAGATCGATCACCTGCGGATTCAGTTCGATGGCATCCACCGCGCTGGCGCCGTGGTAGATCGCCTGCAGCACATCGGCGCCGGCGCCGCTGCCCAGCACCAGCACGCGGGGTTGCCGCAGCAGGTGATAGGGCAGAGCCGAGGTCAGGTAGTCCAGGTAGGCGAGCGGCTCGCGGCGTCCGTCATAGCGGTTCAGCACGGAAAGGCCGTCGCCGTCGGTGAAGATGGCCAGTTGTGCGGGCGGTTCCTGCGTCGCGTTGAGGCTTAGGCCCGGTGCGTAGCGCAGGGGAATGGTCGGGCTGTCGACGACCGTGAGCAGGCCCAGCGGACTCCAGGTCTGGGCGATTGCGCGCGCATCCTTAATACGCAGCGTCTGGCTCAGTTCCTTGTACTCGGAGGGCGACAGGGCGATCCAGCGCGCGGGCACGCCGGCCGGCACCGCGACCGCCGCCGCCAGCAGCAACGGCACGAGCCAGTGCCTGTGCCCCGTGCAAGCCATGCCGGCCAGCGCCCCGGCGGCGATGCCGGTGCCGCCCAGCAGCCGCAGCGCATCGACGGGCGTCAGGGCGAACAGCGCGGCGACGATCGCCAGGCTGCCCACGCCGGCGCCGAGAATGTCGAAGGCGTAGATCCGATGAATCTGTTCCTGAAAGCAGGTGAAGGTCAGGCAGATGCACACCGCCGCGCAGAAGAACGGCACGAACAGCAGCAGGTAGATCATCAGCAGGCGCGCCGACTGCCGCGCGTCCCAGAGGATCTCGAGGGGATTGAACGGAACCTGCTGGGCCAGGCTGAAGCAGGCGATGGCGCTCAGCCCGAACAGCACCGCGCCGCCGATGAACACGCCATGGAAGCGCGGCGCCAGCACAGGCCGCGCCAGCGCCACGGCGGTGCCGGCGGCGCCATAGCCGAGCAGCGCGACGCTGATCATCATGTAGGCGAAATGGTGCCACTGGATGATCGAAAGCAGCCGCAGCAGCAGCACCTCATAGCCGAGCACGGAGGCAGACAGCAGCGCCAGGGCGAGCAACGGCGGCGAATGCATGCTCAAGCGCCTCCGACCAGCGGCACGAAGCGCACAGGCAGTACCTGCCGGGTGGACACACTGCCATCACCGGCCTTCTCGATCAGCAGCAGGTACTGGATCATGAACGGCGCGCCGACCGGGATTACCATCCGCCCGCCGGCCTTGAGCTGGGCGATCAGTGGCGGCGGCACATGGCTGGCGGCGGCGGTGACGAGGATGGCGTCGTAAGGCCCGTGCTCGGGCCAGCCGTGGTAGCCATCGCCCAGCCGGGCCTGCACCTTCGCATATCCTAGCCGGCCCAGGCGCTCCCCGGCCTGCACTGCCAGCGGCTCGATGATCTCCATCGTGTAGACCGCCTGCGCCAGCTCGGCGAGGATCGCCGCCTGGTAGCCCGAGCCGGTGCCGATCTCGAGTACCACGTCGCCGGGCCCGACCTGCGCCAGGTCGGTCATCAGGGCGACGATGTAGGGCTGGGAGATGGTCTGGCCGTAGCCGATCGGCAGCGGCCGGTTCTCGTAGGCGTAGGGCGCCTCGTCGGGCGGGACGAACCTGTGGCGTGGCACCCTGGCCATCGCGGCCATCACCGGCGCGGCAAACTCGGCCCTGCCGGTGTCGTCGCGGGTGACGGACGACATGTCGGCGATCTCCCGCACCATAGCGTCGCGCAACGGCGCGAACGGGTCGTCGGCATGCAGGCCAGCGGATGCCAGCGCCAGGGCAATGGCAATGGCAATGGCAATGGCAGGCGCCAGGATGCGCGTCAGGAGCATCACCGGTTTCACAATGACTCCTCCGCCTGAGGAATAGTCGAATCGTATGGCCGGCGGGCGGGCTCGGCAAGCCGGGAGTGCCGGCAACCAGACCAGGTTGCGGCGACTGCCTGAGAAAATATCCAGGCTGCACGGGGCCTTCAGGTTTTCAGTTCGACTTAACGCGATCTGCACTGCTTATAGAGTTATAGAGTCCAGCGCCATCAGACTCCTGTAGTTTTACGCTACTCGCCGGAGTAGAGCGCACCGTATTCACGGGCAAACAAACGATTTTGGTTAACAGCTTCATGGTTCCACGAAACGCCGGTGGTTTAGTAGACAGTTGTGAATGTCGACTCTTGATTATTGGCACACTATCACCAACCTCCGTTATTGCCCGTTAACTGCCCTGCGCGAAGGGCAGCCTCACGCCCTTCGTGACAGGCAGAAATCGGTCCAGGCTGTGTAAAAACGCAGACACTGTCTTGAAGTCTGTGTCGCTACGTAAAATCTGCCAATGATTGGTGTATCAGCGGACCTGAAATTTGTGTAGGAACGCGATTTTCGTTCTGGTTCTGACTGTCAAACCTGCTCTAAACCGTTTTTACACAGCCTCGGCCAGAAGTGGACACTCAGAAACTCAACCGCGCACCAGGTAGGCCCCTGAGGGAACCCGATATCGCAGCTTCTTGCATTTGCCGGGTGCAGGCTGATGCCCCGGCGGACGATCAGGAAACCAAATTCGGCATTTGCCCGGAGGCGGCATATGGCCGCGGGGAATCTCAACCTCAGCGTACGCCCGCTCTGGCTCGACATTAGCCATTTGCACTTCCCCTTCGGGCTGAAGTCTGCCAGCCGTCGATAAATCCGGCGCCCGATCTGTCTCTGTGTCAGCGAAGTTGCCAGCGTCGCGCCCAGTGTCCGGAGTGGATTGCTCAACAACCGCCATTTCCGCTTCGCGGCGCCTTTGGGTCTCCTCTTCCAGCCCCTTCTGTACTGCGACCAGGTCCTCTTTGGCATTGGGTGGGGTACCCGAAGATTGGGCCTGCTGCGCCGCCTGGATCAATTGGAAGTTGCGGTTGCGCAACTCGACGTTGCGACCAACCCGCATGTTCGAGCGCGCCGCCAAGGTTTCAGCCTGCTGGTACTGCCCCTGCTGAAGACGCAACACACCGAGGTAATGCAGCGTCGCGGGATTGTTCGGCTGGATATGCAGGGCACGCTCCAGCGTGGCGGCGGCTTGGTCCAACTGGCCATTCTCATACTGCCGCGAGGCGGTTTCGATCAAGGTGGTTGATGCGCTGTTACTTTGCGAGGGAACTCTTCGCTCAGCAGCAACCGAACAAAGCGACGCGACGGCGCAGAACGCCAAGATGAGACCCGACAGAAAACTCTTGGTTGGCATCAGGGGACGGACTCGGCTGATCAAGGACGGCACTGCCGTAAAACAGGCCACAGCGCTGCTCGGCATCTCCGATATAAGGCCGCAATTGACCTGGCCAGTACCCTGAAGTTCCCGCTTGGGGTGACGATCATTGGCCTTGACCCAATCTTGTACGGCACTCACACGCTACGACGAACCTAAGCGCTGTCCAACTCCTGCTTGGTCATACGAAACTTGAAAGCACCGTCAGGTACCTGGAAATCGAGGTCGATGATGCTCTTGAAATGGCGGAACAGACGTAAGTCTGACTTCCACTGCGACGGTAGTGGTTAGACCGTCGCTTCCCGGCTAGGCGCGGCCTTTCAGGCAATGTTGGAGATGGCCTGAAGAAGTTGTGGAACTCAGGGAATCGAACGGTAGTCGCAGAGGTCCAACACCTGGCAGGACAACGGGCGCGAGATGCCCAAAGTATCGTCTGCCGACCACCATTGCCTTTGGGAGAACCAATTGTTAACTGTCTTTTTACGTCAAATTTTCCGGTTAGCGATACCGCTCTTTTCCGTTGGCACTTCGTCCGCTGTTTTCGCCTGCCCGGAAGGACAGTACCAAGTCTGCATGGTCGCTTGTTTTTGTGCTCCAGGCTCCAAAGAGGAAACTGGGGAGATTTTCGAAAACATGAACCAAATGGCGGCCTCTGGATTGCAGAATTGGATTGTGCAATCGCGCAACACCGCGGCAACTGACGATATTCGGACAATCCCGCTGAATATCCGAGCCCAACTCGAACCCTACTATGACATCCAAGTGCTCGATTCGGCTCGCTACAAGGTAGGCGATGATGCAGAGCTGAACGCCGCACACACCATGCTGCAGAATCCCGATGTAAGTGCGGTCACCCTTATAGACATCATCGTCTTTCGCAGTCCCGATGATGCACTTAACAATGTCGCGCTATGGGCGCATGAATTGAAGCACGTGCAGCAGTACCTGCAATGGGGCGTTCGCGAGTTTGCCACTCGCTATACCCGTGATTACACAACCGTCGAGGCGCCTGCCTACGAGATTCAAACCCAGGTAGCCAGAGCGCTAAGAGTCAGCGTGGCCCAGCCAGAGCCTCCTCGAAATCCTTGAGTTCAAAGGGTTAAAGCTGGTCGGCTAATGACGGATGAGATACTTGAAACGACCCGTTATAGACTTTTTTAACGTCCGCAAAGGGGCGATTGCAGCCCTTCCCCGCAATCACCTCTAGGCGAGAACCGGTCATTACCGGAAAACACAGATTGTCCGTCAGCCGCCGAAGCCTCAGGCACGCCAGGCGGGGTTCTCGATCAATAGCGCCATGCCCTGCCCGCCGCCAACACAGGCCGCGGCGACCCCGTAACGCAGATTGTGCTCACGCAGTTGTCGCGCCAGGGTCAGCACCAGACGCAAGCCGGTGGCAGCCAAGGGGTGGCCGAGTGCCAACGAACCACCCTGGACGTTCAGACGCGAACGATCCAGTTCCAGTTCCTGAGCCACCGCCAGGACCTGCGCGGCCTGGGCTTCGTTGATTTCAAAGCGGTCGATCTGCTCCAGGCTCAAGCCGCTGCGCTGCAACAGCAGGCGAATCGCCGGTGCCGGACCGATGCCCATGAACTCTGGCGCCACACCGACCACCGCGCTGGCCCGCAGCAAGGCCAACGGTGTATCCCGACAGGCCGAAGCGCGCCCGACCAGTGCCGCTGCCGCGCCATCGGCCACCGCACAACTGTTGCCGGCGGTTTGCACCCCGCCTTCGTGCACGCTGCGCAACCGGGCCAACGCCGCGATGTCTCCGGGCCGTGGGTGGCTGTCTTCACTCACCGCGGCGGCACCGCGTGACAGGCGGATGCTGCGTGGCTGATAGCCTTGCAGTTCAAACACCTGATGCCCCACGGCAACGATCTCGGGTGCCAGCCAGCCCGCTTGTTGTGCCGCAACCGCCCGCTGATGACTGGCACAGGCGTAGGCGTCCACCACTTCGCGAGTCAACCCATAACGCCGCGCCAGGTTGTCGGCGGTGGTGATCATGTCCACCCCGGGAGCCGGGTCGTACAACGCTTCCCAGAGAAAATCCTTGAACTGCACTTCTGCGCCAAGACGGAAACCGCCACGATGGGTATAGGCCGCAATCGGGTTGCGCGACATCGATTCGGTGGCCACGCACAACGCCAATTGCACGCCGTCATCCAGTTGCCTGGCGGCCTGGAGCAGCAGTTCGAAACCGGTGGCGCAGATGCGCTGCACCCCCAGTGCCGGAACCGATTGCGCCACGCCGCTGTAGAGGCCGATGTGCCGTGGCAGCAGGTAGGCATCGAAACTGGCCTGGGCCATGGAACCCGCCAGCACGCTGTCTACCGCCAGCGGATCGACTGCCGCGCGAGCCAGTACTTCGCGCCCGACCTTGATGCCCAGGTCGATCGGCGAAACCTTGGCCAGCGCACCACCGAGGTCCACCCACGGCGTGCGCACCGCATCGACAATCGCCGCATCGGCAAAGGCCGAGTACTGCCCGTCTGTGCTCACGATTTCGCCCCGGCGCGCAGGATGGCCGGATCGAGCCCGCGATACAGCGCCTCGACCTGCTCCGCGCGCCACTGCAATACCGCACGCTGATTGATCGAGCCCTTGTCGGTGATTTCACCCCGGTCGATGGACGCCGGCTCATCGAGCAAGGCGATCCACTCCAGGCGACTGGCGTTGCCCGTGGCCTCGCGATTGAGTCGCTGCAACCAGCCGGCGAACCACTCGCGTACCGGCGCGCTGGCCAACACCTCGGTGTCGCTGGCACTGGACGCCAGCCCTGACAGCCGTCGACATTCGAACATCCGCGCAAAGACCAGCGCGCCCAGGCATTCACGATCCGGCGCGGTCACCACCAGGTCCTGGACATAGGGCGAACCTTCGAGCACCGCACGGCTGCGCAAAGGCCCGACGCTGACAAACACCCCGGATGACAACTTGAAGTCTTCGGCGATGCGCCCGTCGAACATCAGCCCCAATTGCGGATCGCGCGGGTCGGCGAGCTTGAGCGCATCACCGGAACAGTAGAAACCCTGCGGGTCGAACGCTTCCAGGGTCTGCTGCGGTGACCGCCAGTAGCCGGGCATGATGTGCGGACCACGAAAGCGCCCTTCGAGTTTGCCGTCCACCGGCACCAGGCGCACCTCGCAACCGGGCGCCGGCAGGCCGACATAACCGGCCATGGACAACGGCCCGGTGGTGAAGGTGCAGGACGGCGAAGCCTCGGTCATGCCGAGCCCGGCCATCATGCGGATACACTCGCCGCAGTGCTGTTCGGCGACGCGGTCGAGTCGGTCCCAGACACTTTGCGACAGACCGGCCGCGGCAAAAAAGAACAGGCTGATGCGCTTGAAAAAAACCTCGCGCAGCTCCGCGTCCTGCTCCAGTGCCGAGGCCAGTTCTTCCCAGCCCTTGGGCACGGTCAGGTAGGCGGTGGGCGACACTTCCTTGAGGTTACGCAAGGTCTGCGCGAAACCCTGCGCCGTGGGCTTGCCGTCGTCCAGGTAAAAGCTGCCACCGTTGTAGAGCACGATGCCGACGTTATGGCTGCCGCCGAAGGTGTGGTTCCACGGCAGCCAGTCCACCAGCACCGGCGGTTCTTCGCCGAACACCGGAAACGTCTGCAACAGCATCTGTTGGTTAGAGCACAGCATGCGTTGGGTGGTGATCACCGCCTTGGGCAATTTGGTCGAGCCGGAGGTGAACAGGAACTTGGCGATGCTGTCCGGCCCCGTGCCGGCAAACGCGGTTTCAGCCTCAGCACCGCCCGGATGCTCAAGCAGGCTGGCGAAGCTGACCTGACTGCGTCCCGCGACCTGGCCACGTACGGTGATCAAAGGCGTTTGAGCCGGCAGCACGGCATCGATAGCACGCTGGTAGGCCGCGGCATCACTGACAAACACCAGGCCAGGCTGCAGCAGGTCGCAGACGTGACGCAGCTTGGCGAAATCCTGGGACAGCAGCGAATAGGCCGGCGATACCGGGCAGTAGGGAATGCCCGCGTACAGGGCGCCGAAGGCGAGTTGCAAATGCTCGATGTCATTGCCCGAGAGCAGCACCAGCGGTTTGCCCGCCGACAGACCGTAGCTCAACAGGCTTTGGGCGATGGCCCGGACACTGTCGAGCATCTCGGCGTAACTGACCCGGCGCCAGTCACCGTCGGCCTGGCGGGCGGCGATAAAAGTTTGCTCGGGACGCACCCGGGCCCAATGCACCAGACGGTCGAGCAGGCGCGGCGGATACTCGGCCAATGGCTCCAGGGAACGCATGTGCAATGCACCCTGCTGTTCTGTCACCTCGACCTCTGCGCGACCGATGGACACGTGACGGTAGCGTGGCGCGCCGGCCTCGGTGTGGGGTTGCGATCTGAATTCGGAACTCACGTGCTTGTTCTCCATCAAGGCACGCTACCACCAAGCCGCACGAATGGGCATGGTGGTGGCTGCAGCCTTTTTTATTGTTATTTCTGCGGTTCAGATCGGGTAATGCCGCGGTCCATGCTGCAAGGTGACCCAGCGCAACTGGGTGAAATGCTCGATGGACGCCTTGCCGCCAAAGCTGCCGTAGCCGCTGGACTTGACCCCGCCGAAAGGCATTTGCGCTTCGTCGTGCACGGTCGGGCCGTTGATATGGCAGATACCCGACTCGACCCGTTGGGCCAGCGCCAGGGCGCGCCCGGTATCGCGGCTGAAAATCGCCGCCGACAACCCGAACTCGGAGTCGTTGGCCAGGCGCAGTAGCGCTTCATCGCCCTCCCCGCGCAACAACACCGCCACCGGACCGAAGGATTCCTCGCGGTACAAACGCATGGTCTGGTTGACGCCATTGAGCAGGGTCGGCTGCAAAATGCTGCCATCCAGCTGTCCGCCGACCACCAGCCGCGCGCCCTTGCCCAAGGCATCGTCGATCAACCCCTTGATGCGCGTACCGGCACTGGCATCGACCAGCGAACCGAGCACCGAATCCGCCGATGCGGGATCACCGGCGCGAAGGGTCGTGACCTTGGCCGCCAGCCTGGCGACAAAGGCGTCGGCGACCTTGGCATCGACGATCAGGCGTTCGGTGGACATGCAGATCTGCCCCTGATTGAAGTACGCGCCGAAAGCGGCTGCCTCGACCGCCGCATCCAGGTCGGCATCATCGAGCACCAGCAACGGCGCCTTGCCGCCCAGTTCCAGCAAGGCCGGCTTGAGGTGGCGCGCCGAGAGCTCGCCGACAATGCGCCCGACATGGGTCGAACCGGTGAAGTTGACCCGCCGCACCGCCGGGTTGGCGATCAGCCGCTCGACAATCGCCGCGGCATCCGTCGGGGCATTGCTGATGACGTTGACCACGCCATCGCCTAATCCTGCATCCTGCAAGACCTGGCCGATCAGGCGATGTACCGCCGGGCTCAGCTCCGAAGCCTTGAGTACCACGGTATTGCCACACGCCAGCGGCATGGCGATGGCGCGGGTGGCGAGAATCACCGGGGCGTTCCACGGGGCGATACCCAGCACCACACCGCAGGGTTGGCGCAGGGCCATGGCAAAACTGCCCGGCACATCCGAGGGGATGACTTCGCCATTGATCTGGGTGGTCATCGACGCCGCTTCACGCAGCATGTTGGCCGCCAGCCGCACGTTGAATCCGTACCAGTTGGCCATGGCCCCGGTTTCGCCAGCCGCGGCAATGAACTCGGCACTGCGCGCCTGCAACTGCTCGGCCGCCTTGAGCAAACGGGTGCGACGTTCATTGGGCGCCAGGGCGGCCCAGGCGGGAAACGCTGCCTGGGCAGCAGCCACCGCGGCATCGGCATCTTCCAGGGTGGCGGCGGCCACCCGCGATACCAGTTCACCGGTCACCGGGTTGCGGCGTTCGAAGGTCCGACCGTCGCGGGCAGGCAGCGACTGGCCGCCAATCAGCAGGGGCACGTCCAGCATGGTGATTCCTCTTTATTGTCTTTATCGGGAATACATTCGAGCGATGCAGGGCGCCGAGGCGGATATGCACCCGGCGATCAGTCTCAGCGCTTGTAGGCCTGCAGACCGGGCTTGATGCTCTTGTCGTCGAGGAACTGCTTCATGCCCTGCTCGCGGCCACCTTCGGTATCGAGCAGGCGCGACTGGTCAAGCTTGGCGTACAGGTAGTCCTCGTTCTGCTCCCAGGTCAGCTCGCGGCAGCGCTTGAAGCCATGCTTGGCCGCACGCAGCACCACCGGGTTTTTCTCCAGCAGGTTGCGCGCCAGATCCACAGTGACTTCACGCAGTTGCGCCAGGGGTACGCTTTCGTTGACCAGGCCCATCTCGGCAGCTTTCTGCCCACCGAAGGTCTTGCCGGTCATGATGTAGTACAGCGACTGACGATGGCCCACGGTGTCGGCCATGGCCTTGCTCACCAGGTTGCCCGGCGGGATGCCCCAGTTGATTTCCGAGAGGCCGAAGGTCGCTTCGTCGGCGCAGATCGCCAGGTCACAGGCTACCAGCGGGCTGAAGCCGCCACCGAAACACCAGCCGTTGACCATGGCGATGGTCGGTTTGGTGTACATGCGCAGCAGCTTCCATTGCCATTGCGAGGCTTCACGGCGGATCTTTTCCTGCAGGATCTCCGGGCCCGCGTCCACTTCGCGGAAGTATTCCTTGAGGTCCATGCCCGCGGTCCAGGCTTCACCGGCACCGGTCAACACCAACACGCCGGCCGCCGGATCCTGCTCCAGGGTTTCCAGCACATCGATCATTTCCCGGTTGAGTGTCGGGCTCATGGCGTTGCGTTTTTCCGGGCGATTGAGAATGACCCAGGCGATGCCTTCTTCGATCTCGACCTTGACGGTTGTCCAGCGACTTTCGTAGTTGCTCATGGCGTTGCTCTCTTGTTCTTGGCTTGAAGATGACTGGAAATTAAAGGAGCCAATTAGTTATGTCAATTAACTATTAATCGAATTAACCATTTTTTTATCCACCCGCAAATATCCTCCGAACCCATCGCGCTGAACGACGGGCATAGCTATCAGCGGCCAACCCCGGCAAACTAGATACGCTTGTTAACCTCCACTTCTTCAGGATTCACCCGCAATGGCCAAGCCTTCTCCCCTCGCCGACCAGAGCGAGTCCCCGTCCGCCACCGCCGAGCTGCAGGCACCGCTGGATTCGGCACTGGATGACCTGATCGGCTACGCGATGCGGCGCGCCCAACTCAAGCTGTTCCAGAACCTGATTGGTCGCCTGTCAGCCCACGACTTGCGCCCCGCGCAGTTCTCGGCCCTGGCAATCATCGACCGGAATCCGGGGCTGATGCAGGCCGACCTGGCCCGGGCCCTGGCCATCGAGCCGCCGCAGGTGGTGCCGCTGCTCAATAAACTGGAAAGCCGCGCGCTGGCGGTGCGGGTGCGCTGCAAGCCGGACAAACGCTCCTACGGAATCTTCCTGAGCAAGACCGGCGAAACCTTGCTCAAGGAGCTCAAGCAGATCGCCGCGCAAAGCGATTTCGACTCCACCTCATCGCTGACCGGCGAAGAGCGCGAGGAGTTGCTGCGCTTGCTGAGAAAGGTTTACCAGGACTGAACGCACGCGGCCGGCACGCCCAAAAGGGGCGGCCGGCGGGGAACATCGAAGGCCCCGGGATTACCAGATCGGCAAGGTATAGAGCACCAGGAAGCGGGTCTGGTTTTCATCGCGGAATGCCGCGCCGGCCGGGAAGTCATTGCGGTAGATCGATTTGCGCGCCAACAGGCCGACGTTTTTCAGCGGGCCGCTCTGAATCACATAACCCAGTTCCATCTGAAACTCGCGTTCCTTGCGGTCATCGGCATTTAAAGCGGCCAACTCGATATTGTCGCCGCGCACATAACGCAACCGCCCCTTCAGCCCAGGCACGCCGGATGCGACGAAGTCATAGTCGTAGATGGCTTGCCAGGTGCGCTCCCTGGCATTGAGAAAGTCCGAACTCATGGTCAGCTCGCTCATGCCCATCAACTCGGTGCCGGAGATGTACGGCGTCGCCGTGTCGCCACTGGCGTGCATGTAGCCGAGGCTCACCCGGTGCCCGCCGAAGCGGTAGCCGAACAATGCCGAGAGGTTGCGGTTGTCCACCTCACCCGCCTTGGCGCTGCCATCCTCGCGGCTGAAAAAACTGCGCAAGTCACTGGTGAACACACCTTCGCCGAGCGGCAGGTTGTGCAGCAACGCCAGGGTGTCCTGTTGGTACAGGTCGGTCACCTCGGCATGGTAGGCGCGCAGGCTCAGGTCCTTGTTGACCTGGTAATCACCCCCCAGATAGGCCAGGTGTGACGTGGTGGCTGCGCCATTGAATCGCCGGTTCGGCGAGGCGATGGTCATGACCTGATAGTCCGTGGAGTCGCGCTTGTTGATGCGATCGATGTAACCGGTGTTGAGGGTCAGGCCATCGATATCCCTGGAACTGAGTGTGGTGCCGCGAAAGGTCTGTGGCAGCAGTCGCGACGGGCTGGCAAGGGCAAACGGCAGGAAGATCGAGACATCGCCGCTCTTGATCGTTGTCTGGGCAAACCGCAGCTTGGCCGTTGGGGCCAGCCGCGAATAGTCATCCGCCGCGCGCTTGTCGCTTGCCGATACCGGCAACAGCTCAGTGCCGCTGCGATCCGGAGCGGAGTCGAGCTTGACCCCCAGCAGCCCCCGCACGTCCAGACCAAAGCCTACAGTCCCTTCGGTAAACCCCGACTCCATGCCCATGATGAAACCCTGAGCCCACTCCCGCGCGGCCGTCTTGGCGCCGCCGTCCTGGTATTCACGGTCGATGTAGTAATTGCGCAGGGTCAAGTTTGCGTGACTGTCCTCGATAAACCCCTCGGCCCGCAGCTGAGAGGGCAGAACGCTGACGCCTAGCAGCGCCACGACCCACCCTGGATGGATACTGCAGACACAGGGGAGCGACGCTACGGAACCGGTGTTCATGGGGCGTTTTGGCATGTTCGATGTCCACTTTTTATTGTTGTTTTTGAGTGCCGGACCCGCACGGGTCTGCCGGCTTCACCATCAGAGAATGGAAACAGCCAAGGGTCGCCGTCAATCGCAGATGACCGATAATCGAACATTAATATTATTATCTATTTTCACATCAGCATCAGAATTAATTCTTAACAATCTGTTTTTAAACGATTTATTAGTTGGATTTTGCAATTTTTAGCACATCATTCTTTTTTTAGTTATCTTTGTTATCTTAATCGCCAGCGGTCACTGACGGCGTAGCCAACGCACGAAAGGCTCGACTGCATAACAAAAACAACAATGAGGTTCACCCATGGACAGTCCATCGCGTCGCTCGACGCTGACAATCGCTTTGTGCTTTATCGTTGCGCTGATCGAGGGGTTCGATCTGCAGGCTGCCGGCACCGCTGCCGCAGGATTGCGCCAGAGCTTTGCCCTGGACCCGAAAATGATGGGCTGGGTGTTCAGCGCCGGGATCATTGGCCTGCTGCCGGGTGCGTTTTTTGGCGGCTGGGTGGCCGATCGTATCGGCCGCAAGAAAATCCTCGTCGGCGCCGTGCTGCTGTTCGGTGTCTTCTCGCTCTGCACCGCCTATGTCGAGAGCTATTCCAGCCTGCTACTGGTGCGCTTCATGACCGGCCTGGGCCTGGGTGCCGCCCTGCCCAACCTGATTGCCCTGTGTGCCGAAGCCGTGAGCGAGCGCCATCGCGGCACCGCCATC
The DNA here is from genome assembly GCF_057837725.1 of Pseudomonas sp. GL_091. Lineage (NCBI taxonomy): Bacteria > Pseudomonadati > Pseudomonadota > Gammaproteobacteria > Pseudomonadales > Pseudomonadaceae > Pseudomonas > Pseudomonas sp. GL_091. The sequence continues at coordinate 4,308,085 of NZ_CM174451.1, forward strand.
AGCGTCATGTACTGTGGCGTGCCCTTGGGCGGCGCGCTGGCGGCAGTGGTGGCGATGTTTTCCAGTGAACACTGGCAAACCACCTTTTTCATCGGCGGTCTGACGCCCTTGCTGGTGGTGCCGCTGATGGCCCTGCTGCTACCCGAATCGACTGCGTTCCGCCAGCAACACGTCACGACCGCCAGCCCACGGTCGTCTACCGCCCAGGCGCTGTTCGGCGAAGGACGCGCACGCTGCACGCTGGCCTTGTGGTTGAGCTATTTCTTCACCCTGACCGTGATGTACATGCTGCTCAACTGGCTGCCCTCGCTGTTGCTGGAACAGGGTTTCACCAAGCCCCAGGCAGGCATGGTGCAGATGCTGTTCAACATAGGTGGGGCCATCGGTTCGCTGCTCGGCGGAGTGATGCTGGACCGCTGCAATGGCCTGAAAGTGGTCCTGTTCGTGTACGCCGGAGTGTTGGCGGCGCTGGCCGGGGTCGGCCTGTCAGTGGGTATCGTGCCGATGGCAATCGCCGGGTTTGCCGTCGGGCTGTTCGTCATGGCCGCACAGCTTGTGCTGTACGCCCTGGCGCCCCCTTCCTACCCGACCTCGGTGCGCGCCACCGGTGTCGGCGCGGCCGTGGCCATCGGCCGGCTCGGCTCGGTGGCAGGTCCCCTGGCCGCCGGCCAGATCCTCGCCGCCGGTGCCGGCACCACTGGCGTGCTGCTGGCAACGTCACCAGGGCTGGTGATCGCCGCGCTGTCGATCCTGACCGTGATCGCCCGCAAAGGAGCGACCAGCGAGTCTCAACCGCAAGCTGCAAACTGAGCCCCGCTACCATGCGTTCGGTGCGATGTTCACCTATAACCTCGGCGGGCACGCGTTTGGCCTGGGCAGGGCAAGGAATGGGAGCGCGATACCGACATCGGTTACGTCGTGCAAAGCGGCCCGCTGAAAAACGTCGGGGTGAAATGGCGCAACGCGACGGTGCGTTCGACCAACTTTGGCAGCGATCTGGATGAAAACCGTTTGATCGTCAGCTACACCTTACCAATCTGGTAGGCGTTGCGCTCTGCGTCACTATTGCCCGGTACACAGGGTTTATAGCTGAAGGCTGCCTTGCGCAGCTTTCAGCTTTAATCACTCACGCCTTCCATAGGAGTCGGCTAGCCGCGACGCGGTTAAAGGAGTGCGAAGCGCTTTTAGATGCCTATGCCAAACAGGTTGTCGAGGCTCATGATGAAAACCACTGACAAGTCGGGCGGTGCTTCAACGGCTGCGCCAATCCAGAAGGCGTCAACCGACAGTGTCTGGCGCACCATGCCTGGCGGCATCTGGGCGCTAGGCTTCGTCTCGATGCTGATGGACATCTCCTCAGAGATGATCCATGCATTGTTGCCGCTCTACATGGTGACAGTACTGGGTACCTCCGTCTTGGCAGTGGGTCTCATCGAAGGAATAGCCGAGGCTACGGCCTCGATCACCAAGGTATTCTCCGGGGCACTCAGTGATCGATTGGGCAAGCGCAAACTGCTTGCGGCGCTGGGTTATGGGTTGGGGGCGCTGTCCAAACCGATCTTTCCTTTGGCAGGCTCGCTGGACTGGCTGACCGGGGCGCGCTTTATCGACCGTATCGGCAAAGGGATTCGCGGCGCCCCGCGTGATGCATTAGTGGCCGACATCACACCACCTGCGATACGGGGGGCGGCTTTCGGCCTGCGTCAGACTCTGGATACCGTTGGTGCATTCCTGGGACCGTTGCTGGCGATTGGTTTGATGTGGCTGACCGCGAACCACTTCAAGACTGTGTTCTGGGTCGCCGTCATCCCGGCCTTCCTCGCCGTCGCGGTTTTGCTTTTGTTCGTTCATGAGCCCAAACAGGTACAAGGGACGCAAAGGGTGCGTACGCCCTTGAGCCGGCGGGAATTGGCCCGACTGGGCGCCGGCTACTGGTGGGTGGTGGGTGTCGCTGCGGTGTTCACCCTGGCGCGCTTCAGCGAAGCCTTTCTGATCCTGCGCGGCCAGGCCGTTGGGCTGGCGCCGATGTGGGCGCCAGCGGTACTTGTCCTCATGGGAGTGGCGTACTCGCTGTCAGCCTATCCTGCCGGGGCATTGTCTGATCGTGTCAGCCGCGTGACGGTGCTCGGCGCAGGTCTGATATTGCTGATTGCTGCCGATCTGACGCTGGCGTTCGCGCCGGGCATCGCCGGCCTGGTCGTCGGCGTCGTTCTATGGGGGCTGCACATGGGGTTTACCCAAGGGACATTCGCCGCCCTGATCGCCGATTGCGCGCCGGCTGAACTGCGTGGGACGGCATTTGGCATGTTCAATCTGCTGACTGGGTTGGCTTTGCTGTTGGCTAGTGTCATCGCGGGGGCGCTGTGGGATACGGTCGGCTACCAAGCTACCTTCCTGATGGGAAGCGGCTTTGCTGTTCTGACTTTTCTGGGGTTGTGGGTGATCCAGGCGAAAGCTCAGGTTCGATAGCAACACCCAGTCACTACCGACAGGACGGCAAGTCCGTCTGCCTCTGGTCGATTGCAGCCCCTCACGACAGGTAACAATCGGCCAAAAGCAGCCGCTCGAAAATGCTCTGGATCCAACAGCTTGTTCACACCACTGCTAGGCTTTTCATTCGCGGAGAGGAAAGGCCACATGCCGGATTTAGGCGTATGTTTCAAAGTCCGAAGGGGCTGAACCACCATGCGAAGGAAATCTATTCATGTTGATAAAAGTCGAAATACTGAGTACATCGGACGGCTGCAAACTTCAGGAAAATTGCAAATTTAAACTTAACTTGCAAACTTACCTCACTCAGCACGCTAGAAGTTTAAGCCGATTTAAAGCAACTCCAAGCTAAACGTATTGTGAGGAAAAAAGTGTCACGAGGTACGTTCGGCGCCACCATTTTTAAACTTACCTTGGCAGGTAAGGATTATGCATTAGAGCGGCTTTAGCCAACGTAATATCGACATATGGGGTGTGACCTAAAGGTACTTTCTGAGTGACATGGTTCACCTGAACGTTCGGTTAGTCAGCATAAAGTCGAGAAAAACCACATGACGGGTCTATGTACGACCATTGGTCGCATTCACTGATCACAGGCAGCAAAAGATCAGAAATCCGCTATGACAGTTAGTAACTGCAACTTCATTCATTGCACATCGTCAGAGGAACGCCCCGCGATGCGAAACTCACTTAAGCATTCGAGACTTCGTTTTGGCTTTTTACTTACTGTTATCTCAATGGGGCTGACTGCTTGCACCAGTAACGAAAATATTATTACACCTACCAAAGAAATTACTCGACCACCTATCGATGATAGCGAGACTTCGTCTGTGCGTGTCACTACTAGCTGGATACAACACTCGCTTAGCCAAACTGACTGCCTGAAGCACGCCCGGGCGGCTCTTACAAAAGCGAGATATTTTGTTGATGCAGGAGACAGATCAGTCTTTGGTTTTCGTGAAGGTATGACTTTTTCGATCCGCTGCGACTACGAAGGAGTTGCTTTTTTAGCAGTGGCTTATCGCCACAGACCAAGTACTCAAATCCAGGATCGGATCTTGAATGAAATAACCAGGTTATTTTAAGGACTAAGGCTAGAGGTATAGGGGCTCGTCCACAGCGAGATCAAATGCCAGTCCTCTTTTCTGAGGTAAAACCTTGGCTTACCCATCCCCCACCTACTCCACCAAATTCAAGGCGGCCAGTGGTGCATGTGCATGACTGCAATCAGCTGGAGGTCGTGCCGCCGCACCGTCGGAGCATCAAATACCGAGAGCCAGACGATATTTCTCCGACTTTCCCCCTTGCACCACTTCCCGATCGGTTGAATCCACAGTCGTTCTCTGCCAGTCATGACAGGCAGAAATCGGCCAGAAGCGCTCGTTCAAGAGAGGATGCGAGGTAGTACCAAGGATCAGCAGAATATGCACGCTCATGGCAACGAATGGCTGGCCAGCCAGGCCCGGGTGATCGTGAAAGCTTGAGCCAACCGCTCAGGTGCGCATGTCGCGGGGCATGGGATTTCCACGCTCCAGTACACCTGAGGTGGCAGGACATTGAGCAACCCGGCCAAGGGCAACTGCCCCTGACCGGGCGGCAGGCGACCCTCGCGGGCTTCGCGGATGATTCCCTCCCCCGTGGGTGCCAGCGCCAGCGCATCGCACCACTGCACGCCATGGATGTAATGCCGATCCAGTTGAGCCACGGCAGCGGTGTCAGCTCGACGAATTCGATCTCGTTGACCACCACGCCTTCGCTATCGAGCGTGGTCTTCAACTGCCGCAGCGCCTGGCTGCCCGGCGCCAGCGGGTAAGCGATGCCACCCGCCATGGCCGGGTGCAGGCGCAGGCCGACCGAACTGGAACCTGCGCGCGCCGCCTCTCGTACCAGCACATCGGGTGCCAGCTCCAGCGCGGTGAGGTGCGCGACACCCAGGCCACTCAATAGGTGGCCCTCCCGCCACTGAGGTCGAACACAAAGCCTGTGGTAAAGCTGCACTCGGGCCCGGCGATACCCATGACGCTGCGATCCAGGTAGTTGATCATGGTGCCACCAGAAATCAGCGCCAGGATCATGAATCGGGTACGGGTCCTGGCGGTTTGCGCCGCCGGACAGGCGAGCGTTGCCGCCGCAAATCTATTGTCGGTCGTCATGGTTTTGTTCCTTGTTTTTATCGGAGTATTACTGGCAGCACCGCTGCCCAGGGCCGGTTCAACGCTCGCCAAAACCGAACAGTCGCCGTGGCGTGTCCCACATCACCTTTTTCCTTTCACTGAAGTCGGGCATCAGTCGCTCAGCCAGCTTGAGCAGCGGCCCGTAGTCCACGCGCGATTGCTCGCGAATGAACGGCCAGTCCGAACCCCACACGCACGCATCCGGGCCAAAGGCCTGGAGCAGCGCCCGCACGTAGGCACCAGCTTGTTCATCGAGATGATCGTGGGCGGCGAACTTCTGCATGCCGGAGATTTTCACCCAGGCCCGGCCGCTCCCGGCCAGGTCCAGTAGCGCCTGGAACCCTGGCTGGCCGACGCCTGCACGGACGTCGGGACGGCCACAGTGGTCGATGAGCAGCCGCGGCGCAGTCGATTCAATCAAGCCCAGCAACTCGACCAGCTGGTTGCCCTGGACCTGGATCTGGGCGAACAGGTCCAGTTCAGCGAGCCGCCCGAAAAGCCCGGCCGCATCACTCATGACGTCCACGCCTTCCAGCGCCGGATTGAATGCAATGCCCACCACGCCCTGTTCCTTGAGCGCTGCCAGCTCATCCAGTGGGGTGTCATGGTCGATAACGGCAATCCCCTTGAAGCGGCCTTCGCTTTGCGCCAGCGCATGCAGCAGGCAACGATTGTCCGTGCGGTAGCCACTGCTCGGCCCCACCAGCAAAGCGTGTTGCACACCATAGGCGCCCATGACCCGACCGAACTGCTCCAGGGTCGCGATCTCCTGCCCGGCGGGTGCGTAAACCGTGTCGGCGCGATAGGCAAACCGCACGGGATCAAACAGGTGGTTATGGCAATCGATCTTGGGTTCGTCGTAGATGCTCAAGGCTGCTCCCGCCAAGCGTCACTGCGCTTGCTCACTGATCTTTGTTATTGTTCGTCGCGGTGGGCGATGCCGTTGCAGTGAAGATACGACCAGGCGATCAATAGCGCTCATACACAGATCGCTCGAACAATAACCAAAGGTTAATGACCCATGCCCTACGGCGAAGGCCCCGACGCCAACACGATGGTGTTCAAGCTGCGGCACATGGAAGTGTTCCGGGCGGTGATGCTGACCGGTTCGATCAGCGGTGCGGCAAAAATGCTCTACGTGTCGCAGCCGGCAGTCAGCAAGCTGATCGCCTATATCGAGAGTCGGCTGGTCTACCGCCTGTTCCAGCGCATCAACAACCGCCTGGTGCCCACCGCCGAAGCCGTGACCCTTTACCGGGAAGTCGAGCGTGTCTACCAGGCCGCGCTAGCCGTCAATGAGTGTGCGCTGGCCCTCGCCAACGGTCCCCACCGTCAGCTGCGCATCTGTTGCAGTGCTTCGCTGTCGACGGTGGTCATCCCGTTCGCCCTGGCCCGACTCAAGCAGCAATTGCCATCGCTGAACATTGAATGGCAAACCACGCTGATGGGCGACATGCCCAACCAGATACTCTCGAAGAAGGTCGACCTGGCTGTTTCGGCACTGCCGCTGATCCATGACCACCTGCACTCGCTGCCCTTCATGCGCGCACGCATGGTCTGCGTGATGCCGGCCGATCATCCCTTTGCCCGGCGAGCTGCATTGTCACTGCACGAACTGGTCGACCAGCCGTTGTTGCTGTTTCGCCCCGACATGCCTTTTGGCCAGTTGCTGGCCGACGAGATCGAACGCCAGGGCCTGAACCTGTGCTCCATGCTGAACTTCACCAATGCCAACGAAGCGGTCGCCCTGGTCAAGCAAGGCATGGGGCTGACCATCATCGATGAGTTCGTGGCCCAGGACAGCGGGCTGATCGTCGTACCGCTGGTTGAGGCGATTCATTTCGATATCAGCTTTGTCTACTCGCGGTTCGAGCCGCTTGGCGAATCCGCCACGCAGCTCATGCAGGTGCTTTATCAGCAGGCCGTCAAACTGGGACGACTGATCCCGGGATGCGAACTGCCGAATGTCGACCGATAGCTACCGTTTGCCCGCATCGGTCACCAGGATTAATGAATGCCACACCACGAAGGCGGAGCAGCAGATTGAACATCGATACCCGAATCAAATTCCGTCATCTGGTGTGTTTTCTCGAGGTGGCGCGCCAGGGTAGCCTGGCACGTGCCTGCGACAAGTTGGCAATCAGCCAGCCGGCGCTTTCGAAAACCCTCAAGGAACTGGAATCCCTGCTGGCTGCCAGGCTGTTCGAGCGGAGCAAAAAAGGCTCGACGCTGACCGAGGCCGGGGTGGCTTTTTTGCGTTATGCGGGGCCGAGCGTGCAGTCGCTGCGTGAAGGGGTCAACAGTTTGCGCTCCGGTGTACATGAGCCGATTGCCGTACGGCTCGGCGTGCTATCCACCGTCGAAAGCCTGTTGGTGCCTGAGGTTGTCTGCCGTTTACACGACCGGCATCCCGCCTTGGCGGTCAGTGTCGTGACCGGGCCGAGCGCCTACCTGCTGTCCCAACTGCGTGTCGGCGAGCTGGACCTGGTGGTCGGCAGAATGACCGATAGCCCATCGATTCACGGCTTGACGTTCGAGCACCTTTACAGCGAATCCATGACCCTGGTGGTACGTAACGGCCATCCAGTGCTGACTGATCCACTGGGGCATAAAAACCTCGAAGACTATCCAGTGGTACTGCCGCTGGCAGGGACGACGATCCGCAAATTCGCCGACAGCCTGTTTGTGCAGCACGGGATCACCCCTTCGCGCCAACGCCTGGAAACCCTGTCGGTGGCCCTGAGCCGGCGCTACATACAATGCAGCCAGGCAATCTGGGTCGCGCCTTTTGACGCGGTCAGACAGGACTTGAAGCTAGGTGAGTTGGTGGAACTGGGGATGCGTGAAGCCGGTGGTTCCGTGGGGCTCTGCACAAATCCTGTATTGCCGGTGACACCCGCGGCCCAGTGGTGCGTGGAGGCATTGCGCGAGGTCGGGCAAGAATATCGCGAAGGGAAATATCCATAACCATTTGGACATGCAACAAGTCGGTTTTTTCAATTTTGGGTTGGGTCGCACAAGAGGAGACTGGGCTGCAAGTCGCTGCCATCGCAGCGCTTGCCTCTGACCAACCATAACAATAGGAAAATCGACATGTCTGATGCGCACGAGAGCCGCTTCGCCATTCGTGACCGTAATTGGCATCCCAAAGCCCTGACACCTGACTACAAGACTTCGATCCTGCGCTCCCCCCGCCAGGCATTGGTGAGCATTCCCCAGTCTGTCTCTGAAACCAGCGGCCCGGATTTTTCTCATCTGAAGATGGGCCAGCACGATAACGACCTGCTGCTGAACTTCAATCACGGCGGTTTGCCCATCGGCGAACGCATCATTGTCGCGGGCCGGGTTTGTGATCAGCACGGCAAGCCGATTCCACACACCCTGGTGGAAATGTGGCAAGCCAATGCGGGGGGTCGTTACCGGCATAAAAAAGACAGTTACCTGGCGCCTCTTGATCCGAATTTCGGCGGCGTCGGCCGTGCATTGACTGACCGCGATGGCAACTACAGCTTCCGCACGGTCAAGCCCGGTCCCTACCCATGGCGCAACGGCCCCAACGACTGGCGACCGGCTCATATCCATGTCTCCATCAGTGGCCCGTCCATTGCCACGCGCTTGATTACCCAGCTGTATTTCGAAGGCGATCCGTTGATCCCCATGTGCCCGATCGTCAAGTCGATCGCCAATCCGGAAGCGGTACAGAGCCTGATCGCCAGGCTCGATATGAGCATGGCCAATCCTATGGACTGCCTGGCTTATCGCTTTGATATCGTCCTGCGCGGCCAGCGCAAGACCCACTTCGAAAACTGCTGAGGAGGCCTGCATATGCCCGTTCAACTTCTGCCTGAAACGCCGTCGCAAACAGCCGGCCCCTATGTGCATATCGGACTGGCACTGGAAGCGGCCGGCAACCCGCCGCGGGAACAGGAAATCTGGAATGTGATGGCAAAACCTGGCGCGCCTGGTGAGCACATTCTATTGCTGGGTCACGTTTATGACGGTAACGGCCACTTGATTCGCGACGCGTTTCTGGAGCTCTGGCAGGCCAATCACCAAGGCCTCTACGACAGCGGTTTCGACCTGGAAAAACCCTTCAACTGCTTTGGTCGTACCGCCACTACCGATGTCGGTGAATGGACGATCGAAACGGTCAAGCCTGGCCTGGTGAAAAATGCCTCGGGTGTGCCCATGGCAGCACATATCAATGTGTCGCTGTTCGCCCGGGGCATCAACATTCACCTGCAGACGCGGTTGTATTTCGACGACGAGTCCGAGGCGAATGCAGTGGACCCCGTATTGAATCTGATCGAACAGCCACATCGGCGTGAATCCCTGATTGCCAGGCGCTGCACGGTTGACGGGAAGCTGGCCTACCGCTTCGATATCCACCTTCAAGGCGAAGCGGAAACGGTGTTCTTCGACTTCTGACGATGACAGCCTCCCTCTGGGGGAGGCTGTTTGAGAGACAGGAACGCTATCTTCCGTTGGGCGACACTTATTCCGTGTTGGTCCGGGAATGCCTGCAAATGGAAGCAGCCTTCCCCCCACAAAATCCTGAAACAAACAGACGATGTGCTGCGTCGATCACAAAGGTAGCGCCCATGCGCCTGATGGCAACGGTCACTTGAGCCCTGCACCCAAGGGCAATACAGGCGATGGCCTACAGCTGGGTGAAAGCGTCGGCATCCTCAGCAAAGAACACACTTTTATACGGCCAGTAGTCAGTGCGCCGACGCACTTCACAATCTTCTCGTAATAAAAAACGGGCGCCTTATCGGGCCCGTTTTTTGTTTCGGCAAACTTTGTTTCACATTTAAAACAAATTCGTTATTTCCACACGCTCAGCGTTACTTAAAAAAGCACTGCCTACTCGCAAATCATCGAGCCTCGCACAATCGATGTGCAATTTCGTGCCATATAAGAAACTACGTTTCACATATGAAACGCCATCAAATCTTTAAATTACTCTTAAATCATTGTTTTTAAATGGTTTTTCAACATAAAAACGAATTAGCCAATCTCTGGCATTGTTCATGCACTAAACACCGTATCACCTATAAAACAGACCAGAGACCCTTCCCAATGGCTGTGAAAGAGATGTACGCCGTCACCCCTCAATGGAACAACTCCGCTCCCAAGGAAGACCTGGAGCCCGCCGAAATTGAATTTCGCAATGTCGGTAAATGTTTCCCGGCCAAGGGCAAGCCCGAAGCGCCGTTCGCCATTCGCGGGGTCAACTTCAAGATTCGCCGTGGTGAAGTGGTGTCGATCATCGGCCCTTCCGGTTGCGGTAAGAGCACCATCCTCAATATGGGTTCCGGCCTCTATCGTCCGACCGAAGGCGAAGTGTTCGTCGGCGGTGAACCGGTCACCGGCCCGGTCCGTCAGGTCGCATTCATGCTGCAAAAAGACCTGTTGATGCCGTGGCGCAGTATTCGCCGCAACGTTGAACTGGGCCTGGAAATACAAGGTGTGGCGGCCGCCAAACGTCAGGCCGTGGCCAAAGATCTGCTCGATCGTTGCCACCTGCAAGGCTTTGCCGACCATTATCCGTTCCAGCTGTCGGGTGGCATGCGCCAGCGCGCTGCCTTGGCCCGCACCCTGGCAATCGATCCGCAGGTACTGTTCCTCGACGAGCCGTTCTCGGCCCTGGATGCGCAGACCAAGATGATCCTGCAGCAGGACATGGCGCGGATGCTATTTGATGAAAAGAAAACCGCACTGTTCATTACCCATGACCTGATCGAAGGCATCGCCATGTCTGACCGGCTGCTGGTCATGAGCGCCCGCCCCGGCACCATCATCGAAGAAATCAACATTGATCTACCGTTTCGCGACAACCCGCTGGAGCGCCGCAAGCTGCCGGAGATCGGCCCGCTGGTCGGCCGTCTGATGGAGTTGCTGCAGGTCAGTGAAGACACCGAACTGCATTGATCCACGCCCGTGTGGCCATCAACCGATTGAGGAGTACGCATGTTCAAGTCTCTGTTTCAACGCTTCAGCCAGGTCACCGGCATCGCGCTCGGCCTGGGCATGGCTTTCGCCGCTCAGGCGCAGTCGACCGACGTGACTTACCTGTTGCCGGCGCCACCGAACTCGCCGGCGTTCGCCCCATGGATCATCGCGCAGCAGAAGGGCTACTACGCCGCCCGGAACCTGAACATGACCTTCATCGCTGCCAAGGGCGGCGTGGACGTGGCAAAACAGATCGGCGCCGGTAACGCCATGCTCGGCGGCGCCATCGGCGATACCCCGATCGTGGTGCGGGCCAACGGGATTCCAGTGCGCGCCGTCGCGGTGCTCGGTGCCGGCGGCGTGACCATGATTGCCACCAATGCCGCGGAAAACATCAATTCCATCACCGACCTCAAGGGCAAGACCATGACGGTGATGTCCTACTCGGACACCACCTACTACGCCCTGCTCGCTTCGCTGCGCAAAGCCGGCCTGAGCAAGACCGATGTGAACATCCAGGCGGCCGGTCCCTCGGGTGTCTGGCAGTTGTTCTCGGCCGACAAATCCCAGGCGATGGCGGGCGTACCGGACTGGGTGGTCAACGCCGAAGAAGCCGGGGTGAAGATCAGGCTGATCCCGCAGGCGCAGATCTTCGAAAGCATGGCCCAGGCGATTCTCGCGTCTGACGACGCTATCGAGCGTCACCCGCAGATTGTCCGCGATGTGGTCCAGGCCACCCTGCAAGGCATGAACGACATCATTCAAGACCCCAAAGCCGCAGCGGCGACATTCGCCAAGGCGGTCCCGGCCTATGCCGGCAAGGAAGCGTCGCTGGAGAAGGTCTTCAAGCTCTATGTCGAGCACGTCTACGCCAATCAGGTGGTACCGGGGCGCATCGATCCGGCGCGACTTGAAACGGTCCGCCAGTTCTATGTCAGCGAAGGCATCGTCACCCAGGAGCCGAAGCTCGACGACCTGTACACCAACCAGTTCATCGACACCCAAACAGCCGCGCAATGACGGCCAGTGACAACAAGGTACCGATACGATGAAAAACCTTAATAACTCCATGCTCGGCAGCGTCGCCCTGCTGATCCTGTTCCTGGTGCTCTGGCAATGGGGCCCGGGATTGCTCGGCATGCCCGAATTCGTCATGCCGCAGCTGAGCCGCGTGGCCCAGGAAAGCGTGGTGATGTGGCACACCGGCGGCCTGTTGCAACACACCCTGATCACCGCATTCGAAATCATTGTCGGCTTTGGCCTGGGTGCCCTGCTCGGCGTGGTGATCGGTGTGTCGCTGGGCCTTTCGCCCGCCGCTGAGGCCATGCTGTCGCCGTACATCCTCGCGCTGCAGATCGCCCCGAAAGTCGCCTTCGCCCCGCTGTTCGTCATGTGGCTGGGCTACACCATTTACCCGAAGATCCTGATCGCCATCCTGATCGTGTTCTTCCCGGTGATGATCAACGTGCTGTCGGCAATCCGCACCGTGGACCCGGACATGATCAACCTCGTGCGGACCATGAACGCCAGTCGCTGGCAGATCTTTCGCCTGGTAGAGTTTCCCTCGGCCATGGCCGCGCTGTTCTCCGGCCTGCGCATTGCTTCGACCCTGGCCGTCATCGGCGTCACCGTCGGTGAACTGGTGGGCGGCAATCAGGGCCTTGGCTTCCTGCTGGTCGATGCCGAAGGCCAGGGCAATACCGCAGGCGTGTTCGTGGCCATCGTCATGCTCACGCTGATCGGTGTACTCGCTTACGGCGCGGTGGTCTGGACCGAAAAACGTGTCCTGCACTACATGCCCAAAGCCATGCTGAGCACCCAATGATGACGACCTTCAATCGCTTGCTCGAAGGCCGTCGCGTGCTGGTCACCGGTGGCGCCCGCGGGTTGGGTTACGCCTTTGCCCAGGCCATCGGCCGGGCCGGTGCCCACGTGGTCATCGCCGACATTCTCGCCGAACGCGTACAGCAATCGGCCGCCGAACTGGTCGCTGAAGGCCTGGCCGTGCACGGCGTGACGGTCGACCTGGCGCAACCGGATTCGATCGATGCCTGCATCGCTCAAACCTCCCGTTTGCTCGGTGGGCTCGACGGTCTGGTGAACAACGCCTCGATCACCAACTCCGGCGGCAAGACCTGCGAAGAGCTGAGCCTGGAGACCTGGGATCAGGTCATGCAAGTCAACGTGCGCGGCACCTGGTTGATGACCAAGGCCTGTCTGCCTGCCCTGCGCGCCAGCGGTCATGGCGCTATTGTCAACCTGGCCTCCGACACCCCGCTGTGGGGTGCGCCGAACCTGCTGGCGTATGTCGCGAGCAAGGGCGCAATCATCGCCATGACCCGCAGCCTGGCCCGCGAACTGGGGACCGACAACATCACGGTCAACGCCATCGCGCCTGGCCTGGTGCTGGTCGAAGCCACGGCTTATGTGCCTGAAGCCCGCCACCGTTTGTACAACGACCAACGGGCCATTCAACGCCCACAACTTCCCGAAGATGTCAGCGGCGCCGTGTTGTTCGCGCTGTCCGATCTCGCCCGCTTCATCACTGGACAAACCTTGCCGGTCAACGGCGGGTTCGTCATGCCTTGATACTGGAGACTGCCATGACCGATCTATCTGCAAACCTGAACGCGCACTCTTCTTCAGAGCAAGATGCCCCCAAAAGCTGGGAACAGCCGGCCGGCAGCGATCTCGAAAGCTGGATGAAAACCCGCATCGCGCGCTACGAAACCCGCAAGTACGACTGGAACGCCTTGAAATTCCAGGCCGACTACGACCCGAAATTCCGCCGCGCGCAAATGCGTTACATCGGCACCGGTGGCACCGGCGTGACCTCGGACATGAACACTATCCCGTCGGAGAACTTCACGTTTTCGACCATGGTGATTCCGGCCGGTCACGAAGGCCCGCCGCACCTGCACACCGACGTTGAAGAAGTGTTCTTCGTGCTACGCGGCAAACTCAAAGTGATCATCGAAAAGGACGGCGAGCGCTTCGAAACCATCCTCACCGACCGCGACGTGATTTCCGTGCCACCCGGCGTGTACCGCGAAGAGATCAACATCGGCGATGAAGACGCGCTGATGTGCGTGATGCTCGGTGCAAAAAAACCGCTGACCCCGACCTACCCGCCAGAACACCTCCTGGCCTCGATCAAGCGCGGATAAGCCCATGTCACACGCCATCGATAATCTCGCCCCGCGGCTCACCGCCGGTCTGCAGGCTCAATTGGCCCGGGACTTTCCCCAGCGCACGCTGGAGATCGCGGGCGCCCGCCAGGCCTTTCGCGAATGCGGAACGGGACCTGCCATTGTGTTGTTGCACGGGATTGGCTCGGGCTCGGCGTCGTGGTTAGAGGTGGCGCAGGAACTTGGCCGCAGCGCTCGGGTGATTGCCTGGGACGCGCCCGGCTACGGCGACTCCACGCCGCTCAGAGCCTTGGCCCCCGATGCTTCGGATTATGCCGAACGGCTGCTGCAGATGCTCGATGCGCTGGGCATCCAGCGCTGCGTGCTGGTGGGGCATTCCCTCGGGGCAATTACCGCCATCGCGTTCGCCAGCGGCGTGCACCAACAGCGTATCAGCCGCCTGGTGTTGATCAGCCCGGCGCAGGGCTATGGCCATCCATCACGCGCCTTGCAGCGCCAGGAAGTACGCAACAAACGCCTGCGCGCCCTGGAACAGCTGGGCATTCAACATATGGCCGAGCAGCGCAGTGCCTACATGCTATCGCCCGCTGCCAGCCCTCAGGCACAGGCCTGGGTGCAGTGGAACATGGCGCGGCTCAAGCCAGATGGTTATCGCCAGGCCATAGAACTGCTGTGCGGCGAGGACCTGCTGCGCCATGCACCGCTGTCAATGCCTTGCGAAGTGCATTGTGGTGAAGCCGACGGCATCACTGCTCCCGAAAGCTGCCTGACCCTGGCCAAGGCCCTGGGCGGTACTTTCGACCTTATCAAAGATGCCGGGCACGCCAGCCCCATCGAACAACCTTGTGTAGTGGCAGGCCGCCTGGCCTTCGCTATCAAAGAATCCCTGACAGGTGCATCGCTATGAACGATTCAGATCTGCTGAAGGACGCTCAGGACAAATACATCGTGCCAGGTCTGGAGCGCGGCCTGCTGCTGCTCTGCGAGTTCAGCCGGCGCAATCGTACGCTGACCGCCCCCGAACTGGCCCGACGCCTGGCGCTACCGCGCTCGACAATCTTTCGTCTGCTGACGACGCTGGAAACCATGGGCTTCGTGACCCGCAGCGGCAACGAATACCGCCTCGGCATGTCCGTGCTGCGCCTGGGCTTCGAGTACCTCGCCTCACTGGAACTGACCGAGCTCGGTCAACCGCTGCTGGCCCGCTTGTGCGACCGCCTCAACTACCCGAGCAATCTGGTGGTGCGCGACGGCCGCTCGATCGTCTACGTGGCCAAGGTCTCGCCACCGTCGGTGTTCTCCACCGCGGTGAATGTCGGCACTCGCCTGCCCGCCCACGCCACCGTTCTTGGCCGCATCCTGCTCGAAGACCTGTCGCTGGCCGAATTGCGCGAGCTGTACCCGGAAGATCATCTGGAACAGTTCTCGCCCTGCACGCCGAAAACCGTGATGGAACTGTTTGACATGGTTCAAGCCGACCGTCAGCGCGGATTTATCAGCGGTGAAGGCTTCTTCGAGTCGGCGATCTCGACCGTCGCCGCCCCGGTGCGCGATCAATCCGGGCAGATCGTCGCTGCTCTGGGCGTGACGATTCCGACCACTCAGATCGCTCACGTCAACTTCAACGAATTGCTCCTGCAAGTACGTCGCAGCGCCGACGAACTGTCGCGGTTGCTCGATTACAACAGTGCGACTGGCCACGACGGCCACAACCGCGTAACGGCTCTGATGAGGGATTGAGATGAGTCTCTATCAACTGCAAGACAGCACCGCGATTGTCACCGGTGGTTCTTCGGGAATTGGCCTGGCCTGTGTCGAGCTGTTGCTCGAAGCCGGTGCAGCCGTGGCCTTCTGCGGGCGCGACGAAGATCGCCTGCGCGGCGCCGAAGACAAATTACGTCAGCGCTTTCCCGAGGCGCGATTGCTGGCTCAGGTCTGCAACGTCCTTGACGCCGACTCGGTCAACGCCTTTGCCGCCGCCAGCCTTGCTGCATTGGGGCCGGCCAGCGTGCTGATCAACAACGCCGGGCAAGGTCGCGTTTCGACCTTCGCCGAGACCACGGACAGCGCCTGGACCGAAGAACTGAACCTGAAATTTTTCTCGGTCATCAACCCGGTCCGCGCCTTCAAGGCACAGCTGCAAGGTGAAGCGAACGCGGCCATCGTCTGTGTCAATTCGCTGCTGGCCAGCCAGCCGGAACCGCACATGGTCGCCACCTCGGCCGCGCGCGCAGGGGTGATGAACCTGGTGCGTTCGATGGCCACCGAATTTGCCGTTGAAGGCATTCGGGTCAACGGCATCCTCATTGGCCTGGTCGAGTCCGGGCAATGGCGCCGACGTTTCGAAGCCCGCGAAGAACGGGATCTGGACTGGAGCCAATGGACCGCTCAGCTGGCACAACGCAAACACATTCCCTTGGGACGCCTGGGCCTGCCGATTGAAGCGGCCCGCGCAATCCTGTTTCTGGCCTCGCCTCTGTCGGCTTACACCACAGGCAGCCATATCGATGTTTCTGGAGGCCTGTCCCGCCATGCGTAATGAAAATACTGTCACCGTTGGCGCTGCCATCACCGCGTTTCTCGAGCAATGCGACGTCAAGGCCGCGTTCGGTGTGATCTCGATCCACAACATGCCGATCCTCGATGCGTTCGCCGTGCGCGGCAACATCCGTTTCGTCATGGCCCGTGGTGAAGCCGGCGCCACCAACATGGCCGACGCCTACGCCCGCACCACGGGTGGCCTGGGTGTTTGCCTGACGTCCACCGGCACCGCGGCCGGTAACGCCGCCGGGGCGATGGTCGAAGCGCTGACCGCCGGCACGCCGTTGCTGCACATCACCGGGCAAATCGAAACGCCGTACCTGGACCAGGATTTCGCTTACATCCACGAAGCCCGCGACCAGTTGACCATGCTCAAGGCTGTGTCGAAGGCCGCGTTCCGCGTGCGCAGCGTCGAAACCGCACTCAGTACCATGAAGCTGGCCGTGCAGACCGCGTTGACCGCACCCACCGGGCCGGTCAGCGTTGAAATCCCGATCGACATCCAGTCGACTTTCATCCCGATGCCGACCGACCTGTCGCCGCTGCCGGTTCCCGTTGCCGTGCCCGCACCTGAAGCGCTGGACCTGGTGGCCGAGCGCCTGGCCACGGCCACCCGTCCAATGTTGTGGCTCGGCGGCGGCGCGCGGCATGCCGGCCGGCAAGTCAAGCGCCTGTTGGACATGGGCGTCGGCGTGATCACCTCGACACAAGGTCGCGGTGTGGTCAACGAAGACGACGAGCGCTGCCTCGGTGCGTTCTCGCAAAACAAACTGGTCGAGCAATTCCTGCAAAGTTGCGACGCCCTGCTGATCGCCGGTTCACGTCTGCGCAGCAACGAGACGTTCAAATACGCGCTGAAGCTGCCACGCAACACCCTGCGCATCGACGCCAACCCGGCCATCGAAGGTCGCAGCTACAACAGCGAATTGTTCATCTGCGGTGATTCGGCACTGGCGCTGGAAGGCCTGGCGGATCGTCTGGAAGGTCGCCTGCAAATCGACCCGACGTTCCTCGCCGAGCTCAAGCACGTGCGTGAAAAATCCCGCACGCAACTGATCGCCGACCTCGGCCCGTACTCGGCCATGGTCGAACAGCTGCAAGCGCTCACCGGACGCAACTTCTCGTGGGTGCGCGACGTCACGCTGTCCAACAGCATCTGGGGCAACCGCCTGCTGACGCTGTTCCACCCGCGTGCCGGCGTGCATGCATTGGGCGGTGGCATTGGCCAGGGTTTGTCGATGGGCATTGGCGCGGCCGTTGCGGCAGCGGAAACGGCGCCTGAGCGCAAGGTCTTCGCCCTGGCCGGTGACGGCGGTTTCATTCTCAACCTCGGCGAGCTGGCAACGCTGGTGCAAGAGAACGCCAACGTGGTGATTCTGCTGATGAACGATCAGCGCTACGGCGTCATCCGCAACATTCAGGACGCGGTGTACGGCAGTCGCCACTGCTACGTCGACCTGCACACGCCGGACTATTCCAAGCTGGCCGAGTCGCTGAACCTGCGCCATGGCCTGGTCACCGACCTGAAGGATTTCGGCAAGGTCGTCGACGGTGCGCTCGCGCAGCCCGGTCCGTTTCTGCTGGAAGTCGACATGCTCAGTGTCGGCAGCTTCGCCACCCAGTTCGCCGGTCCGCCCAACAGCGAAACCAAAGCGCAAAAAGCCACGGCCTGAGGACTTCGCCATGTTGCATATCACCATGATCGGCTGCGGCGCCATTGGCGTCGGCGTGCTCGAACTGCTGGAGAAAGACCCGCAGTTGTGCGTCGACTACGTCATCGCCTCGGCCGGTTCCGAAGAGCTTGTACGTCAGAGGCTGACCAGTTTCAAGCAACCACCGCAAGTGCTGACGGCGCTACCGGCCGACGCGCGCCCCGACCTGTTGGTCGAGTGCGCCGGTCACAAAGCCATCGAAGAACATGTGTTGCCGGCGCTGGAGCGTGGCATTGCCTGCCTGATCGTCTCGGTCGGCGCGCTGTCCGAAGTCGGCCTGGTGGAGCGCCTGGAGGCGGCAGCCGAACGCGGTCAGACCCGCATCGAATTGCTGCCCGGCGCCATCGGCGGTATCGACGCCTTGTCGGCGGCCAAGGTCGGGGGCCTGGACGCGGTGAACTACACCGGACGCAAACCGGCGCGCGCCTGGAAAAACACCCCGGCTGAACAGGCCTTTGACCTGGACAGCCTTACCGAAGCCACGGTGATTTTTCAGGGCAGCGCCCGCGAAGCGGCCCACCTCTATCCGAAAAACGCCAACGTCGCCGCGACCTTGTCGCTGGCCGGACTCGGCCTGGATCGCACTCATGTGACCCTGATCGCCGATCCGCAAAGCGAAGAGAACGTCCATCACTTCGAAGCCCGCGGCGCCTTTGGCGGGTTCGAACTGAGCCTGCGTGGCAAACCGCTGCTGGCCAACCCGAAGACCTCGGCGTTGACCGTTTACAGCGTTGTCCGCGCCTTGGGCAATCACGCCCACGCGATTTCGATTTAGGGGACTGCGATGACTCTCGAACAGACTTTACCGATCTGCATTGCCGGCCAGTGGCGACTGGGGCGCGGTGAACGCTACGCCACGTGCTACCCCGCCACCGGCGAAGCCGTTGCCTGGCTCAACGCCGCCAGTGTCGAAGACGTTGAAGAGGCCGTGCAAGGCGCCCACCAGGCGTTTCTGCACAGCGGCTGGGCGCAGCGCAAACCTCATGAACGCGCCGGTGTGCTGTACCGCATTGCCGAGCTGATCCGTGAGCGCAGTGAAGAACTGGCGCAATTGCAGCGCCAGGACAATGGCAAGCCGATCAACGAAACCCGTGCCTTGGTGGCCAGCGCGGCCGGGACTTTCCAGTTTTTCGCTTCGGCCTGTGAAACCCTCGAAGAAACCATCACTCCGTCCCGTGGTGATTTCGTCAGCATGAGCGTTTACGAGCCCATGGGCGTGATCGCCGCGATTACACCGTGGAACTCACCGATTGCCAGCGAAGCGCAGAAAGTCGCCCCGGCCCTGGCCGCCGGTAATGCGGTGGTCATCAAGCCTGCGGAAATCACCCCGCTGATGGCCTTGCAACTGGCGCGCATCTGCGAAGACGCCGGGTTGCCCAAAGGCCTGCTCAGCGTGCTGCCGGGCAAGGGCTCGCTGCTCGGCGATGCGCTGACCCGTCACCCGCTGGTCAAACGCGTGTCGTTCACCGGCGGTACCAGGACCGGTAAACACATTGCCCACATCGCCGCCGACAAGATGATGCCGGTGTCACTGGAACTGGGCGGCAAATCGCCGACCATCGTCCTCGATGACGCCGACCTCGACCATGCGGTGGCCGGTGTGTTGTACGGCATCTTCAGTTCTTCGGGCGAAGCCTGCATCGCCGGTTCGCGGTTGTTCGTCGCCCGCGCACTGTATGAGCCGTTCATGGCGCGCCTGGTGGCCGCTGCGGCCGAGTTGCGTGTCGGTGATCCGGCGGACGAGCGCACGCAAATGGGCCCGCTGATCAGCGCCGGTCACCGCGAGTCGGTGGAACGCTATGTGGCGCTGGGGCTGGCCGAAGGCGGACGTCTGCTGCTCGGTGGCAAACGTCCCGGCGGCGGCGTTTACGACCAGGGTTACTACTATCCGCCGACCATCCTCGAAGGGTTGAACAACAGCCAGCAGGTGTGTCAGGAAGAAATCTTCGGCCCGGTGCTGGTGGCCATGCCATTCGATGACGAAGCGCAATTGCTGGAGCAGGCCAACGACAGCCTGTACGCCCTCGCCGCCGGCATCTGGACCGGCGATTACAAGCGCGCCTGGGCCCTGGGTCGAAAAATCCAGGCCGGTACGGTGTGGATCAACACCTACAAGCAGTTCTCGATTTCCACCCCGTTCGGTGGCTGGCGTGACAGTGGCCTGGGCCGTGAAAAAGGGCGCCTCGGCATCCTGCAGTACATGGAACAGAAAAGCCTTTATTGGGGCATGAATGAACAGCCACTGGCCTGGGCCGGTGTGCAACGAGAGGTAGGGTTATGAGCGTTTTAGGCATTGATGAAGTCACCTACGGTGTCGAGGACCTGGACACCAGCGTACGGTTCTTCAGCGACTGGGGCCTGAGCAAAGTCAGCGAACAACCTGACGAGGTGATCTTCGAAACCCTCAACGGCTGCCGCGTGGTGCTCGCCGACATCAATAAGGCTGGCCTGCCGCCGGCCATCGAGCCCGGTTCAACCGTGCGCGAAGTGGTCTGGGGCGTCGAAAGCGACGCTGACCTGAAGCTTTACAGCGAGCGTATCGCCAACGATCCGGGCTTCATCGAAGCGAACGGCCGTATCGGTTGCACCGACCCCAATGGCCTGGCGATCCGTCTGCAGGTGACCCGCAAGCGTGAACTGAACATTGAGTGCAGCGGCCATAACACCTGGCAAACCAAGGGCCGGATCAACAAGGCTGCGCCGGTCTACGAACGCGCCACACCCATCGAGGTCGGGCATGTGGTGTTTTTCGTCAAGGACGTCAACGCCTGCGAAGCCTTCTATCACGAGCGCTTCGGCTTCCAGGCCTCGGACCGCTATCCGGATCGCGGCGCGTTCCTGCGCACCGCTGAAGAAGGCGGTCACCACGACCTGTTCATGCTGCAACTGCCCGCCCCACGCGCCGGCCTGAACCACGTCGCCTTCACCGTGCGCGACGTGCACGAAGTGTTCGGCGGCGGCATGCACATTTCCCGCAGCGGCTGGGCCACTGAAATCGGCCCGGGGCGGCACCCGGTGTCTTCGGCCTTCTTCTGGTACTTCAAGAACCCGGCCGGCGCTTTGGTCGAGTACTACGCCGACGAAGACCAACTGACCGGCGAATGGGAACCACGCACCTTCGAACCCGGCCCGACAGTCTTCGCCGAATGGGCGATTGCCGGCGGCATCGATGGCAATACCCGCCGCCAGCAAAACGTCGAGGCGCCGCAAGGCAAGTTCCTGACTGACAAACCGAAGCCCTGAGCAGGTCACGAGCATGAGCGAATCATTGCTGGTGACCGTGCTGCTCAAGCACGACCAATCGAAAAACCTGGAAGACATTCAGCGGCACATGAAACAGCAGGACTGGTGGGAGCGCTTTCCCCCGCAAGGCGTCGAAGTGGTGTCCTGGACCGTGGCCATGGGCCTGGGCCAGATCGTCACCCTGCGTTTGCCGCCGAGCCTGCTGCCGACCCTCAACGTCGAGCTCGAACGCTCGGCCTGGGGCGTGTTCAGCACCGAAGTTTTCCCGACGTATGACTTTATCCCCGTGCGCGAAACGATCCGCGAACGGGTACGCAACGGAGGTCAATGAAATGAGCAATACCGAACCCTACCTGCAGCCCAATCAGGCCCGCAAGCGCCCCAACACCCAGTTCGAAGAGTTGCTGGGCGACTCCATCGAACGCGCCTTCGGCAACGGGGTGACCGAGTTGCCCGACCTGCTCGCGCACCTGAACCTGGCCGGTCCGCCCTGCCCCCTGACCACCGGCGAGTGGACACCGGACGCCTATAAAACCCTGATGGCTCGGCTGGGCGAATGACCCGCCGGAGGTAAATAAGAAATGAACATGAACACAACCGTTGATCCTGTAGAAAACCTCCTGGCAAATGGCTTGAAGAACCTCTGGTTCCCGGTCCTGCCTAGCGACCAACTGGGCGAGAAGCCGGTGTCGATCCGTCGACTGGGCTACAAGATTGCCTTGTGGCGTGACAATGACGGCAGCGTGCATGCCCTGGAAGACCATTGCCCTCATCGCGGCGCACCGTTATCCCAGGGCCCGGTATTGGGCGATCGCCTGCAATGCCCTTATCACGGCGTCGAAGTGCGCTGCGACGGTACTGTCACCAAAGTTCCCGGCAGCCCCGGTTGCAAACTCGAAGGCAGCCGCCCGACCCGGATGTTCCACACCCGTGAAGCCGCCGGTGCGATCTTTCTCTACAACGCCGCGGAACCGCATGTTGAAAACCCACCGGAACTGGTGCTGCCCGAGCAGCTGACTTCCCCGGAGTGGAGCAGCTTCGTCTGCTACGCCGAGTGGAAGGGCGACTACCGCTACGTCATCGACAACGTCATGGACCCGATGCACGGCACCTACCTGCACAAGATGTCGCACTCCATGAGCGAAGGCGAAGCCACCGCCAAGTTCGTCACCCGCGACACCGACAAAGGTTTCTTCTTCGAGAAGGAAGGCCAGCGCGGGGTGAACTTCGACTGGACCGAATTCATGGACGACAGCTGCCACTGGCTGCGCCTGGAAATCCCTTATCCGAAAACCGGCGGCCCGGGCGGTAACTTCACCATCATCGGCAGCTACACGCCGAGCGGCCCTTCCATGTCGGCGGTATTCCACTGGCGTTGCCGCCCACTGACCGGCTGGC
Source organism: Pseudomonas sp. GL_091 (assembly GCF_057837725.1). NCBI lineage: Bacteria > Pseudomonadati > Pseudomonadota > Gammaproteobacteria > Pseudomonadales > Pseudomonadaceae > Pseudomonas > Pseudomonas sp. GL_091. The sequence goes on from NZ_CM174451.1 coordinate 4,330,747, forward strand.
AACGCGACACCTGGCGGTTCCTCTACAAGAATCGTCTGGAAGCACGCCACTGGGCGGTGCTGGAACAGGATCGGACGCTGCTCGAATTCATGGAACCAGACGCCAACCAGCGGGAAAACCTCTACCAGCATGACCTCGGTGTGGTGCGCCTGCGTCGCTACCTGAAAAACGCGGCCAAGGCCCAACTGGAGCTGATCGACGCGAAGCAATTGTCATGAACGCAGCGGTGCAACGTGTTCAGGCCGACTCGCTGAACGAGTCGGCCAGCAACACCTGGTCGAATGCCTTGCTGATCGGTAACGAGGTAGTGATGTCCGGCATGACCGGTCATCCCGCCACGCGCCTGGCCGCTGAATCCGGCGCGCCGCTCGATACCTATGCCCAGACCCTGGTGGTGCTGGGCAAGGTTCGGGCGCTGGTCGAAGCGGCCGGTGGGCATGCCGGCAATATCTACCGGCTCACGGTGTATGTCACTGCCATCGCCGACAAGGACGAAGTGGGTCGCGCCCGTCGCGACTTCTTCGCCGGTCAGGCGTTGTTCCCGACCTCCACGCTGGTGGAAGTGAGCGCGCTGGTGTTTCCCGAACTGCGGGTGGAGATCGAGGCCGGCGCGCGTCTCGATCTCGATTTGCGAACTGTCGAAAAGAGGTGACCGATGTCCCATTCCTCCCCCCTCACCGCGCTTGTGCATACCCTGCGCTATGAAGCCGAAGGCATCATCAGTGTCGAGTTGCGGCCCTACGGCGACACGGTATTCGCCCCGTTCGAAGCCGGATCGCACATTGATCTGCATCTGCCCAACGGGCTGGTGCGCAGCTACTCGCTACTCAACTCGCCGACCGATCGAGGCCGCTATGTGGTCGGCATCCTGCGTGATCGCAACAGCCGTGGCGGTTCGGAATATGTGCATGGGCAATTGCGGGTCGGCATGCAACTGCCGATTTCGGCACCGCGCAATAACTTCCAGCTCGACCTGAGCGCCAGGCACAGCGTGCTGGTAGCCGGCGGTATCGGTATCACGCCGATTTACTGCATGTTCCGCCAATTGCTGGCACTGGGAAAATCCGCCGAACTGATCTACTGCGCCCGTTCGCGGCAGGAAGCCGCACTGGTGGAGGAACTCAGCGGCCTGAGCGCCAAGGTGGTTTACCACTTCAATGACGAAAAAGGCATGCCGCCGGACCTGAGCGCCTACCTGGCAGGCCAGCCCGACGACACGCACTTTTATTGCTGTGGTCCGACTCCGATGCTCGATGCCTTCGAAAGTACCTGCGAAGGCCTGGGTTATCCCCATGCGCATATCGAGCGTTTCGCCGCGGCTGAACTGCCGCCGTCCGAAGATGCGCAGAGCAGTTACAGCGTCGAGCTGAAAAAGTCCGGCAAGACACTGTCGATCGAACCGGGCCTGAGTTTGCTCGATGTGTTGCTTGAGGCCGGTTGTGACATCGAGTACAGCTGTCGCGAAGGCGTTTGTGGTTCGTGCGAAACGCGGGTGCTGGAGGGTGATGTCGACCACCGTGACGGCGTGCTGACCAAAGCCGAGCGTGCCGCGAACAAATCAATGATGGTGTGTGTATCCGGCTGCAAGAGCCGGCGACTGGTGCTTGACCTGTAACACCTCTATTTCACCCATTAAACAGGCCGACATTTTTGTCGGCCTTTTTTATGCGCGTGAAGTTACAACGCACAGTTAACGTGCACTTTGGTTACCCCCGCAACGTCACGTTTCACGGGCAATACAAGGAAATGCGTTTCCTATATAAACCATTGTTTTTACTAGGTTTATTCCTGACAACAAGTACAGTCAACAGTTGGCATAGTTTCTGCTCTACATCTATCAGATTCATATGTCAGACGCCGTATTACCTATGAAACAGTAAAAATAAAAACGCACGCCACATAGCAACATCCGAATGTTTCCACCCATTGCCACTTTAAAGGCAAGCGGAGAAGTGTTGCCGGTCACTTTGTAGCGCTCAACATTGCAGGGGAAGTCAGCATGAAGAATTACGTTATAGGCCTGGGACTGATGATGAGCAGTTGCCTCTGCTTCGCAGGCGAACCCGGTCCTGCTGCGCCAGAGTCATCGGCCACCGCGAAAAAGCCGTTTCCGCATATCGCCTGGCGTAGCGAGGACGGCCAAAGCAGCCTGGACATCGGCGGCGCCTTGCGCACCAACTATCGCGATGAGCATTGGGACACCACCGAGAACAATGGCCGGTTTCTGTTCGACACCTTCCGTATCGATGTGCAAGCGACTTACAAGAACCTCTACAGTGATGTCGGCTACTGGTTCCAGGACGACGGTAAACGTTCCATCGATCGCGGCTTCGTTGGCTATCGCCTGAACAGCAATTCCAATCTGCAAGTGGGCGCGCCGTTCAAACCTTTCGGACTGGAACCCTACCCGCAATTCGGCTGGAGCTATCACCTGCCCTTCTTCATGGGTTACGGCGTCAGCGCCGGTACCGGTTTGAAGTACAGCTACAAGGACAAGGACTGGGACCTGCAACTGGGGTACTTCCCGCGCATGTTGCCTTCCGACATCCGCTACTCGCCGGAGGTCGGTCGTTTCGCCGATCTCAAGGACAATGCGATTCCCTTCACCCAGTCGCGCCAGGATAACGAGAAGCACAACCAGCTCAACGCCCGCCTCGCGCGGACCTTTGTCAACGATGGCTGGAAAACCGAAATCGGTGCATCGCTGGCCACTGCCCAGCTCTATAACGCCACCACCAAAGATGACGGCGACTATTGGGCCGGCGGCATCCACGCCATCATCAACGCCGGTCAGTGGACCGTCAGCACCCAGGGCATTCGCTACGAATACGACCCGAAAAACCCGACCGGCGTCAGCGACGATTCAATACTCATGGGCGGCAACGGGCTGACGCCCGCTTACCTGATTGCCGCCAAAGCCACCATCGCTTCGCTGAACGTCGGCTACGACATCCCCACGCCGAAACTGGGACAGTTGAAGAAAATCAAACTGTACAACGACTACAGCCGCATGATGAAAGACAAGAGCGGTTGGGACGACTCGCAGATGTACACCGTCGGTGCCCAGTTCCTCGCGATGCCGATCATGGCGTGGGTCGACCTGACCTGGGCGAAAAACGCCAACCCCTACGGCGGTGCAGAAAATGGCACCGGGTTTACCAATACCAGTTCAACAGGCAGTAATCAGTGGTTCTACCGAACGAACATCAATATCGGGTACTACTTTTGATTCACGGGTATTAGCCACTGAAGGGGGTCGATGGCTGCCCTTCCCGACCGGCAACCATCGGCCCACTGAAGGTCAGCCGGTCAAATGGCCCATGGGGGCGCGGGGGTAAACTTTGACTCGATCCATTGTTTGAACGCGACGACCACGGCGCCCGGAAACTTGGCCGATGGCCTGACCAGGTAGACCCCACCGGCGGTGTCCAATTGCCAGTCAGGAAGGACATGCAACAGCCTCCCGGCAGCAATATCACGACTCATCAACCAGTCACCGGCGCCCAGTATTCCGGCATCAGCGCGGGCCGCTGCCAGTAATGATTCGCTGTCATTGGCCGTCAGGTTTCCTTTGGGAGAAACCGTCTGCAGCTCATTGCCGCGATGGAGTCTCCACTGGGGAAAAGACGCAAGGCCGCTGAAGCGAAGGCAATTGTGCCTGATCAGGTCCTGTGGCGTTTCGGGCATGCCGTGCTTTCTGATGTAAGCAGGCGAGGCACACAGTATCCGGCGATGGTCACTCAGTTTTTTGGCTATCAACCGGTTGTCTTCCAATTCTCCGATTCGGATCGCCGCGTCAAAACCTTCATCGATGATGTCGACCAGACGCTCGCTATAGTCTGCAAGGATCGAGACATGCGGATGAGCCTTGAGAAACTCCGGCAGCATCGGGCCAAGCCAACGCCGTCCCATGGCTGCTGGCAATGCAAGCCGCAAAGTACCGCGGATTTCGCTGGCGCCCTCGGACGCTTGCTGCTGCGCTTCATTCATCAATTCGATGGCTGAGCGAAGGCGCTGCTCCAGCCTGGCACCTGTTTCAGTAATTCGAACCTGCCGGGTGGAGCGCTCCACGAGCCGAACGCCAAGGCGCTTTTCCATTGCGGCGAGTCGCTTTGAGACGACTGTAGGATGTCGCTGCAATAGCCGGCCAGCCCCGACAAATGAGCCTTGCGAGGCCACGGCCAGAAACGCAGCGATTTCGTCACTGTACTGATTGTTCAGAACATCAAGATTCATGGTTTTAGAATGATCGCCCCCGACGAACGCCCCAACTCCAGGTCGGCATGCGCCAATGCTGCGTCAGCCAGAGTGTAGCTTGCCCGAACCCGAGGTTTGATAATACCCGCACCTATGGCGGCCAACACATCCTGCGCTCGTTCCTGGTACTCGGAGGCACTCGCCGTATGGGCTGCCAACGAAGGACGTGTGAGGAACAGCGAGCCTTTGGCATTGAGTGTCGACAACTCCACGGCTGAGGGCGCACCCGATGAAGCGCCAAACGATACCATCAGACCTCGTGGTCGCAAGCTATCCAGGGATGCCTGGAAAGAGACACGCCCTATTGGGTCATAGACGACGTCGACCATTTTACCCTTGGTGATACGAGCCACCTCGCAAGCCAGGCTGTCAGCATCGAACACCAGGACTTCATCGCATCCCGACGCCTGGGCTTTCTCGACACTGGCCTGCTTTGAAACCACGCCGATCACAGTGGCCCCCAAGTGTCTGGCCCACGGCACCATGATTTCCCCCAACCCTCCAGCCACACCGTAGAGGAGCATGGTTGTATCGGGCCCCACAGGATAGGTGGCTTTCAAAAGGTACTGTGCAGTGATGCCCTTGAACATGACAGCTGCGGCATCGTCAAATGACAGCGAATCCGGAATTTTGACCAGCCGCTCTGCCGGATAAAGCCGGGCCGAAGCATAGGAACCGATAGGGCCGGTGGCATAGGCCACGCGATCCCCTACTCGCACGTTGCGGACACCCGCCCCCACAGCTGCGACACGCCCAGCGCCTTCCAGCCCAAGTCCAGTTGGCAACGCAATGGGCACCGCGCCCTTGCGCTGGGTAACGTCGAGAAAGTTGACACCTACAGCCTCTTGCTCAAGCCAGACCTCGCCTTGGCCTGGCGATAGCTCGCTCAGTCTCTCCCCTTTCAGCACTTCAGGATTGCCAACTTGGCTAAACCGGATCGCAGATACCATGGTCATTTCTCCTTCAGTCAGAAGCCGTTATCAATTGAGTGGCCCCAGTGTGAGAACTGATCTGCTGATGAACAAGACGGGTTGATTGCAGGACATTAATGCACTGATTGCAGCAATATAATCGCGGATTGCACGCGTTACTACGTGGAGCATGAATCCGAATCCACTTAAACACGAGTGCACGCACGGCAGTCTGGTAACTACTCCCTTTGACGCCTTTGGGCCTCCTCATCCTGCCCCCTCTGTTCTACGACCAGGTCCTCTTTGGCTTTGGGTGTGGTACTCGAAGCCTGGGCCTGCTGCGCCGCCTGGATCAATTGGAAGTTGCCATCCAGGCGTGATCCGTTTCTGCACTTCACGTTGGGGCAAAAAGGACCGAAGCGGACATCGAGATAGCAATCATCAAAGGGGCCGATCACTGAGGCCGTTGGTTATTTAAACAGCGGCTCCCTAGAACTTTTCCCTATTTATCGGTCTATGTGGATAGGCACATCCGCTCGATAAGCGCGAACCCGCAGGCTTCCCGCAGCCAGATGGCCACACGTCCAATTGTCAATCAGAGGTTGTCTTCACTCATGAAATTCCATGACCCACGGATGGTGCTCTTCGGCCTGTTCGCGTTCGCGGCAGTGGGCTCGGCATCAGCAACACAGATGAAGACCTCAACCCCTGTTTTCGCAAATGAAGTCGCAGCTGTTCAGGCTCCAGTCCAGGCTGCCGGCAACCCTTGGCCGACCTTGGCCAGTATGGCCGGCAAGCAGCCAGGGCCGTTGCTTGCCCATGACGACCGATACTGGCATGACGGCCGTTGGCACGATCGTAGAGACGATTGGCGCCGAGACGACTGGCGTAGAGATAACTGGCGCAGAGAGCAAGCCCGCCGAGAAGCCGAACGCCATCGTGATTGGGAGCGCCACCAGGATCGGGCCATGCGGTACCGCTACGAGGACGATCGCCGCTACTATCGTCGCTAGTGCGACGCTTAGGGATCAATCCGCCTGCAACACGGGCGATGCACCGCGAACCTGCGAAACCGGGACACAAACCGGTTCAAAATAGCAGTGCTCGCCCACCAGGTTGTAGAAATCAGACTGAGAACGTCGACGAGACACGAGTCGGATACTTGTTCAGCGCTTCCCAAGTGAAGTCTGACCGTCTGCAATGGGTCGGTGGCTACCTTTCGCGACAGGCAACAATCGGCCAATACCCGATATTTCTCCCCTGGCTCGATAGCAGGCGTTCGCGATCGCTCGGACTCAGCCGACTGAATTGAAAGCACTGATTCACCTTGCATGAAAATCTGTCATGACATGTTATGACCTCCTTCAGAAACGGACTTTGCCCAACAAATACGGGGGTTAAAGGACGAACGGTCTAAAGGCGTCAAGCGCGGGGAATTGCCGGGAGTTTGCAGCCACTACAGGCTTTTCAAGCGGGCGCGTTCGTCGCGGTAAAGTGAACTTCACTGTCACCTCGTGTCACATTAGGTCCTTGTCAAGTGAACTTAAGAAGAGGTACAGCCTTATGAGCATGGCCACAATTGTCAGTGCGGTGATTTCCAGTCTCGCACCCAGTGTCTTCGACCAGAACAGCCTGCAAGAACCCGGCGCGCATGTCTCAGCCGTCGAATACCACTACGGCATGGAAATCGATGTGAAGCGGGTATTGCAGCGCACCGATACATCCGACAAGACCGGCGTGGTACCGGTGACCCTGGTCTACGAAGACAGCGAGGGCGAGGTTCACAAGATCCGTTTCCTCGAATGGGGTGGAAGCCCTGCCGACCCCACCAGCATTGCCTGATCAACTAGTCGATCGGGTTCCGGGCCTCGCCGCCCTCCCCAGAAGCGGAAGTTAAACCTCATATGCACTCAGTGCGGATGATGTTTTTTGTTACCTGAAAATGGACATGATCGAATGACTAAAAGTTCATTCGCGAAATTCACTATTATCTTGATGGCGTAATGTCGCAAGATTAACTGATAACAATGGCTGGATCTAAATGGCAGTCAGCAACGGTAAATTCCAATCAAACCGTGCCGAGAGCCAAGTTGATTCACTATTGAAACCAAGAGGTCACCATGGAACTTAGTATGTTTTCTTCGTCCACCGTGGAATATGTGCGTTTGGGCGTTGTATATTTTCATCTTATCGCCTGCTGCGTTGCAATCGGGCTGGTTTTGACCAGTGACATTGCAATGGTCAAGCAACTCCTGAAGGGGGATGCGTCAGGTCACCAAGATGACGCGCACATGGAAAGCCTTCAAAAAACCGTATCGCTTGCACTTGTAGCGCTCTGGATTACGGGCATTGGCATTATCGGGATCGATTATGCCGGCAAGGGGATGGAGTATTTCCTCAATCCCAAACTGCAAGCCAAGATCGGCATAGTTGTGCTGTTGACCTTTAACGGCTTCCTGTTGCATAGCGCTGTATTGCCGGCGCTGAAAAAAGCCGGTTCGTTACTCAAACTCTCCTTCAACCTGCGCATGCTGGCGCTGTTCTCCGGCGCCCTCTCTGGCGTGTCGTGGTTCTATGCCGCCATGCTGGGTGTTGGTCGTCCGCTGGCCTGGAAGTACTCGCTGGTGGAGTTGCTGGCAGCCTATCCGGTGCTCATCGTCGGTGGATTCGCGATGATGGTACTGCTCACTGCCTGGGCAAAAAACAGAGACACCGAAGCGCGTATGGAGCAAGGCACCAGGACACCAGGCAACGCCGCCCTGGCTGGCTGGTGAATCCAGGTTGAACAAGGAAGTTCAACTCTAGCAAATGAATCCCGCTTTAACTGTTAACAAATTTCAATTGAGGATACCCAAATGAAATCCATGAAAGTTCTCTTCGTAGTCGCCACTCTGACCGCTTCTTCTCTGGCGATGGCCACAGGTGGTGGTGACCGGACCTTCGCTCGCATGGAGTCGGCCCGGACAGTCTCGATGAAAGCCTTCCAGGTTGCACAGAAACAGAAGGCTGAAGCCGCTGTCGCCCAAAGCAAAGCCAAGGCGACCGATCACGCCAATAGCTGATCTGCGTAGCCTGTCCCCCGGTTGATAGAAGTGTTCAGCCTCAAGCCGCGCTGGCAGCACCCAAGTTGCTGCCAGCGCCGGTTTAACCAAGATCCCGCCTACACCAAATCCAGTTTGTTGAATCCGCCTCAACAGCACGGGCATTATGCTCCGGCGCCTCAGGTCCTTTCGCTCATCCCAATCAATATTGCCGCCCGCCTGGAACTCGTCCGCTAACCTCGGATGAAGCCACTGCCAGCGAGGCTGCGACTGTTCAAATGCTGAGTCGAGCGCCTGACCGGCGGAGTTTCCCTGCCGGCCGACGATAGTGAAATTTCAAATACCCGCAGTAGTCATGGAGATAGGCATCTATCGCTTGCCCTTCATGCAGACTACGGAAAGATAAGCACCCCAAAGAACACCACACAGGGCAAGTATTAGCTCCGGATTGAAAATGCCCTGATCGACCTGCCCCACCAGGATTTCGCTATAAAGACACATGGCGCCCGCGATCAACGCAATAAAGTAGCCGGTCCGGGTTCTAGTCCGGCGCAGCAACAGAACCTTTTTCAGACCCTCGTCTTTCCATTCTTGAAGGGGCATGAGTTGGATCTCCTCCAGCAACACCACACCCCACAGCAACGCACACAACCAATAACCTATCATCATGAAGTCCTCCAGTTAGAACATTGGTTCAACATGAATGCAGCGGACGAAAATTTGTCGAGAGGTAAATATGCTTGATTGGAACGGCCCCCGCTATCGACGTTAGCAGGACTTCTTTGTGGAGATATCGGCCAAGCGCTTGTAGTGATTCCACTACAAGCAGGCTGGATCCGGCGAAGCTGGGCATGCGCTGCGCATCATTGCAGCACACTTCGTTAAAGCGCACCTGAAGTTCAATCAGGACGATTCAATGATGCCCGGGCGTTTACCGCAGAGTGTGGAGGATGCCGAGAACGATTGAGTGGCTCGGCTGCGTCGGATGGCAGGGTGTTCTAAGTTAACAAGCCGTTTTCGAGTGCATAGCGGGCCAGTTTCGCGTTGCTGTCCATCCCTGTTTTTTCCAGGATGCGTGCCCGGTACGTCGTGACGGTACTCGGGCTCAAGTGCAATATCTCAGCGATGCGGACAATTCTCTCGCCTGAAGCGAGGAGCTTTAGTACTTCAAGTTCCCGGTCGGATAGCGCTTCGTGGGGTGCCCCGTCGCCTCTGCCGATAGCGTTGACCAGTTTTTCTGCCAGCTCAGGACTGACGTGCTTGCCGCCTGAGGCCACCTTGCGAACTGCCGTAACCAGGGTGGCTGCGGAAATATCTTTGGTGAGGTATCCCGCTGCGCCGTGCTTGATTGCGCGTAACGCATAGGCCTCGACCGAATGCATGCTCAACATCAGAACGGCGAGCTTGGGCTTCTCTGCACGCATGAGTTTGAGGAGTTGGAGGCCGGTCTTGTCGGGCAGCTGAATATCTACCAGCGCCACGTCGAAATCCTGCTCCCGGACCAGGAGCATTGCCCCTTGTGCCGTCTCTGCTTCGCCCGTTACGTCGATCTCGCCGGCAGTCTCCAACATGCGTCGCACGCCATTACGTACGATGCTGTGATCATCCACCAGCAAGACTCTGATTTTGTGGTCAACCATCTGTATTTTCCATTCACCAGTGGCCAGCAAGCCATGGAATCTGCTGCAGCGTTTGACGTTAGCAGGCACAGAGCACACTTGCACTTTTTGCCTCAGCCGTTAGTGCTCACTTCTCCGGACTGCCGGTGCTGTCGGTTGGAACGGCCTGTTCCCGGCCAATTTCCCCAGAATCCGGGGCATTGCGCCAACCTTGCTAATATTTCGTAAGCCAATGCTCAGCTTTCAGCATGGTCAATACTGCAATGCCGGCTCCTGCATGACGCCTTGCGCGTGGCATCCATCCTGACTGGACATAGACATGGCCACAGTGACGACACCGATCGAAGTTTTCGACATGAAGACGTTGCTGACAGCGCTGAAGGCGTTGCGCAATGGTGACTTCACCACGCGGATGCCGGAAGACTGGACCGGCATGCCGGGCAAGATCGCCGACACGCTCAACGAGATCATCGACATGGCGGCCGACACCGCCACCGAATTCGAACGCGTGGCGCGACTGATCGGCAAGCAGGGCAAGGTCGATGAGCGTATCGAATTGCCGATGATGAAAGGCTCATGGCAAAAGATCGTCAACTCGAGCAATGCGCTGACCAGCGACCTCATCAGCCCGATGAACGAGATGATTCGCGTTATCGGTTCGGTTGCCGAGGGTAATCTGAGCCAACAGGTACCACCGGTACTCGACGGCCTGAAACTGCGGGGTCAGTTCCTCAAATCCGCCGAGATCGTGAACACCATGGTGACGCGACTGGGCTCCTTCGCTTCCGAGGTGACCCGTGTGGCGCGCGAAGTCGGCACTGAAGGGATTCTAGGTGGGCAGGCCAATGTCAAAGGCGTATCCGGCACCTGGAAAGATCTGACCGACTCCGTCAACGACATGGCCGCCAATCTGACCACCCAAATGCGCAACATCGCTTACGTGACGACCGCGGTGGCCAAAGGCGATCTGGGCAAGACGATTACCGTCGAAGTCAGGGGTGAGATTCTCGAGCTGAAAAACACCATCAACACCATGGTCGGCCAGCTCTCGAGCTTCGCTGCGGAGGTGACCCGCGTGGCGCTGGAAGTCGGTACCGAAGGCAAGTTGGGCGGACAGGCCGAAGTGACCGGAGTGTCCGGTACTTGGCGCGACCTGACCGAATCGGTCAACGGCATGGCGGCCAACCTGACCACCCAGGTGCGCAACCTCGCACAGGTGACGACGGCGGTGGCGCGCGGCGACCTCGGCAAGAAAATTACCGTTGAAGCCAAGGGCGAGATTCTCGAACTGAAAAACACGATCAACACGATGGTCGACCAGCTCTCCAGCTTCGCCTCGGAGGTGACCCGCGTCGCGCTGGAAGTCGGTACCGAAGGCAAACTGGGCGGACAGGCCGAAGTGACCGGCGTGTCCGGTACCTGGAAGGACTTGACCAATTCGGTCAACGGCATGGCGGCCAACCTGACCACCCAGGTGCGCAACATTGCCGACGTGACGACGGCGGTGGCCAACGGCGACCTGTCACGCAAGATCACAGCCGAAGCGAAAGGTGAAATTCTCCAGCTCAAGGAAACCATCAACACAATGGTGGACCAGCTCTCGACCTTTGCCGACGAAGTGACGCGCATGGCTCGCGAAGTGGGGACTGACGGCAAGCTCGGTGGCCAGGCCAGGGTGACGGGCGTCGGTGGAACCTGGAAAGACTTGACCGACTCGGTCAACAGCATGGCGGCCAACCTGACCAATCAGGTCCGCAACATCGCCGACGTGACGACGGCGGTGGCCAAAGGCGACCTGGGGCGCAAGATTACCGTGGAAGCCAAGGGCGAAATCATGGAGCTGAAAAACACCATCAACACCATGGTGGACCAGCTCAATAGCTTTGCCGCCGAAGTGACGCGGGTGGCGCGCGAAGTCGGCACCGAAGGAAAGCTCGGGGGACAGGCACAGGTGCAAGGCGTGTCCGGCACCTGGAAGGATTTGACCGAAAACGTGAACTTCATGGCGGCCAACCTGACCAGCCAGGTGCGAGGCATCGCCAAAGTGGTGACCGCAGTCGCCAACGGCGACATGAAGAAGAAACTGACGCTGGAAGCCAAGGGCGAGATCGCCGAACTGGCCGACACCATCAACGGTATGACCGATACGCTGGCGCTGTTCTCCGATCAGGTGACCTCGGTGGCGCGTGAAGTGGGGGTCGAGGGCAAACTGGGCGGCCAGGCCAACGTGCCGGGTGCTGCCGGCACCTGGCGCGATCTGACCGACAACGTGAACGGTCTGGCGGCCAACCTGACCAATCAGGTGCGCGCAATTGCCGACGTGGCGACTGCCGTGACCAAGGGCGATCTGACCCGTTACGTGGAGGTGGAAGCAAAGGGTGAAGTGGCGGAGTTGAAGGACAACGTCAACGAGATGATCCGCAACCTGCGGGAAACCACGCGGCAAAACGCGGAACAGGATTGGCTCAAGAGCAATCTCGCGAAATTCAACCGCCTGCTGCAGGGCCAGCGCGATCTGGCGGCAGTCTCCAAGATGGTGCTGTCTGAACTGGCTCCGCTGATCAACGCCCAGCACGGTGTGTTCTACATGATGAACGAGAGCCCGCCCGATCCTGCGAAACTCAAACTGCTGTCCGCTTATGCGTACAAGGGAAACATCAATGTGAACGATGAGTGGCGGCTCGGCGAGGGCCTGGTCGGGCAATGCGCCTACGAGAAGCGGCGCATCCTGCTGACCGATGTACCCGCCAATTACGTCGCGATTTCATCGGGACTGGGTGCGGCCGCCCCGCTGAATATCATCGTGTTGCCGATCCTGTTCGAGAACAAGGTCAAGGCAGTCGTCGAAATGGCTTCGTTCACGCGCTACAGCATCATTCATCAAACCTTCCTTGATCAGCTTGCTGAATCGATTGGTATCGTGCTCAACACGATCGAAGCCAATATGCGTACCGAAGAACTGCTCAAGCAGTCGCAATCGCTGGCGCAGGAGCTGCAAAAGCAACAAGAAGAATTGAGACAGACCAACGAGGAACTGGGGGACAAGGCTGGACTGCTGGCGGAGCAGAAAGCCGAAGTCGAGCGCAAGAACCGCGAAGTCGAAATCACCAAGCTGTCGCTGGAGGAGAAGGCGGAGCAGCTGATGCTGACTTCGAAGTACAAGTCCGAATTCCTCTCCAGCATGTCCCATGAGCTCAGAACGCCATTGAACAGCTTGCTGATCCTGGCCCGGCAGCTCAGCGACAACGCGGAACACAATCTCACGCCCAGGCAGGTCGAATATGCCAAGACCATCCGTAGCGCGGGCAAAGACCTGCTGGAGCTGATCGACGAGATACTCTATCTGTCCAAGATCGAGTCGGGTACGGTCACACTGGATCTGAATGAAGCGCTGTTCGCCGATCTGCACGACCAGATCGAACGCACCTTCCGGCCAGTCGCCGAAAGCCGAGGCCTCACCTTCACGATTGAACTGGCGCCTGCCCTGCCCCCCGTCATCTGGACCGACGAAAAGCGCCTGCTGCAGGTGGTCAAGAACCTGCTGTCCAACGCCTTCAAGTTCACTGAGCAAGGCAGCGTAAAGATCAGCATCGAACCCGCTGTGTCCGGGTGGAGCGTGGATCACAGCGAACTCAATCGCGCCGATGCGGTGGTCGCCTTCGTGGTCACCGACACCGGCATTGGCGTATCTGCCGGCAAGCAGAAGCTTATCTTCGAAGCGTTCCAGCAAGCAGATACCGGAACCTCACGAAAATACGGTGGCACCGGCCTCGGCCTGTCGATCAGCCGCGAGCTCGCACACCGGCTGGGCGGTGAGCTGCGGCTGATCCCCGATGAGATCGGCAAGGGCAGTACTTTCGCGCTGTACGTGCCCTTGCGTACACCGGATGCCCAGCGTCAGACCTTAGACGAATCAGCGACAGAGGCAGTACCTGGCCAAGTCAAGCGCGACCTCATGTCAAGCCCGTCTGTACAGATACCGGACGACCGTGAGTCTGTCCAACCCGGGGACCAGGTGCTGCTGATGCTCGAGGGCGACGCCCGATTCGCCAGCATTCTGCTCGAGGCCGCGCATCAGAAGGGGTTCAGGGCTATCGTCACGACCCGTGGCGCGGATGCACTGGAGCTTGTCGAGCGCTTCAAACCCGCCGCGATCACCCTGGACCCGGGCCTGACGGACATCGATGGCTGGTCGCTGCTCGAGCAGTTGAAGCGCAATTTCGCCACGCGTCACATCCCGGTCCAGATCATCTCGACCGCTGACGACCACACACGCGGGCTGCGCTATGGTGCTTTCGACTATCTGCTCAAGCCGGTCACAGCCGACGAGATTCAAAATGCGCTGGTCGGCATCGTGGCATTCGCTCGGCGCAAGACCAGAAGCCTGCTGCTCGTCGACGGCAACGACGGGAGCCGCGCCCGCATCCTCGATCTACTCGGCAACACCGACCTGAAGATCGAAACGACCGCCAGCGACGTGGAAGCCTTGAAGAAACTGGCAAAGAAACGCTACGACTGCATGGCAATCAATCTCAAACTGCCCGACGCATCCGGCATCAGTTTTCTCGAGGCATTGCAGCAAGACCACGCTCTGCGTGAATTGCCGATCGTCGCCTATGGTGCAGCGACACTGACCAAGCCGGAACACGAACGTTTCAGGACACTGCTCGGCAAGGGCGTCATCAAGGCAGTTCAGTCCCCCGAGCGCATACTCGACGAAACCGCGCTGTTTCTACACCGCGTCGTAGCCAGGCTGCCGCAGACCCAGCGCAGGATGCTGGAAAAACTCTATGAGGGTTCGGACAGCCTCGAGGGTAAAAAGGCCCTGGTGGTCGACGATGACGTGCGCAATATTTTTGCCCTGACCAGCGTGCTTGAGTGCAACAAAATGCTGGTGGCCACGGCGGAAAACGGCCGAACCGCCATAGAACTGCTGCAGCAGCAGCCCGATACCGACATCGTGCTGATGGACATCATGATGCCCGAGATGGATGGCTTTGAAACCATGCGCCAGATCCGTACATTCAAGAGATTTGAAACCCTGCCCATGATTGCGCTGACGGCCAAGGCAATGATGGGTGACCGTGAAAAGTGCATCGAGGCAGGAGCATCGGACTATGTCAGCAAGCCGGTGGATACCGACCAGCTGCTGTCACTGATGCGCAAATGGCTCTATCGATGACTGTGTACCGCGCTCATTGCGCGCCAGCGCAAACCTAAGTGGCATAAATATGCAGCAGGAACCTCCGGTATTCAATGAGAGAGCCCAGGTGCGGCACCCGCTCCCGCCTGATGGCGTGCCAGCATCCGTGTTGCTGGTGGATGACAATCCCGCCAAGCTTACGGCGCTCGCCGCGGTGATTGCCGACATGGGCCTCGATATTGCCACGGCGACTTCCGGGCGCGAGGCGCTGCGCCTGCTATTGCAGCGTGACTTCGCCGTCATTCTGCTCGACGTGAAAATGCCAGTGATGGACGGGTTTGAAACCGCGGCACTCATTCACGGCCGCCCGAAGTCGGCCCACACGCCCATTATCTTCGTCACAGCGGAGGCCGACACGGATTCCGAGCGTTTCCGCGGTTATACGTCCGGTGCAGTGGATTACATCTTCTCGCCGATTGTGGCCGAGGTTCTTCGCGCCAAGATCCGGGTGTTTGTCGACCTGTTCTACCTGCAGCGCAAACTGACGATGCAGGCCGAGGAATTGCTGCAATCGAAGCTGCAGCTGCGTGAACTGGCCTCCTATCAGGAGCACATCAAGGAAGAAGAGCGAAAACGGATCGCGCGCGACATCCATGACGAGCTGGGACAGAGTCTGCTGGCGTTGCGAATTGATGTCTCCATGTTGCAGGCGCGCACCAGTACCATGCACCCCAAGCTCAACGAAAAGGTCAGCGATGCTCTGAACCACCTCGATACAGCCATCCGCAGTGTCCGCAGTATCATCAATGATCTTCGGCCACCCGTACTCGATCTGGGATTGCAGGCAGCGATCGAGTGGCAACTTGAAGAGTTCCGGCAGCGCAGCGCGATCGATTGCACGATGTCGGCGAAAGACGAAAATTTCCGTTGCGACCTGAATGAAAAATCCGCCACGACGCTGTTCCGCATCGTGCAGGAATCGCTGTCGAATATTGCCCGGCACGCGCAAGCGACACAGGTGCATATCGAACTCTCCAGGGAGGGTCGCCGGCTCTACCTGCGGATCAAAGACAATGGCGTAGGCATGACGGATCGCAAAAAATTGAACTCGTTCGGGTTGGTAGGAATGAAGGAACGCATCAGCATGCTGGGCGGGGAATTCACGATCGACAGCGCACCGGACAAAGGAACGAGATTAACGATATCGCTGCCACTCGACTGACCCGGATGGCACTGAAAGTCTATTGCCCGTGCCCATCGGGCGGGCCAACCAGACTGCGACTACGACAATGGCTTCAAGGATGGCGAGATCGCCGAGATCGCTGCGCGCTGGCACCTCTGCTGAACCGATAGCCGCCAACCCTTGGCGGGCAAAATAACAAAATTGCCATGTGCTCCCTTCGTTCCTTCTTGCGTCGCACTGTTCATTGCCCGTTCCTGACGTCTGGAGTTTTCCCAATGCCCTCGCCTAAATCCTTGCCCGCTGCGCTGCTGGGCCTGGCCCTTGTTTGTCCGGCCATGACCGAGGCTCAGGGCCTGGAGTTGGGACAAGTGCTGATCGG
Source organism: Pseudomonas sp. GL_091 (assembly GCF_057837725.1). Lineage (NCBI taxonomy): Bacteria > Pseudomonadati > Pseudomonadota > Gammaproteobacteria > Pseudomonadales > Pseudomonadaceae > Pseudomonas > Pseudomonas sp. GL_091. Next base: position 4,347,280 of record NZ_CM174451.1, read on the forward strand.
GGCTGAGGACCAGAGCGACGAAGACCAGGGGATCGAGGATGCCAGGGCCCGGCTGGCCCAGGTGCCCGGCGGCACCAACGTGGTCGACATGCGCCGTCCGTTGCAGGGCCGCGTGGCCAGCAACCAGGATGTGCTGGCGTACCAGCCGGGGATCTATGCCCAGTCGGCGGGCAACGAAGGGGTGAAGATCTCGATCCGCGGATCGGGCATCAACCGTGCACCGGGCGCCCATGCCTCGGGGCTGTACACCATGCTCGACGGTCTGCCGCTGACCGGCCCCGGCGGCACGCCCTATGAATTGCTGGAACCGCTGTGGCTCGACCATGTGGAAGTGCTGCGCGGCGCCAACGGTTTCGACCGGGGCGCCCTGGCCCTGGGCGGGGCCATCGATTACGTCAGCCATACCGGCTACGACTCACCGAAGTTACAGGTACGCTACGCAACGGGCAGTCACGGCTATCAGCAGCGTCAGGTCAGCTCCGGACAGGTGCTGGGGGACTTCGATTACTACGTGGCCATGACCGACGCAAACGCCGACGGCTACCAGGACCACACGGCCAGCGAGAGCCAGGGTGTCATCGCCAACTTCGGTTATCGCTTCAACGCCAACCTGGAAACACGCTTCTACCTGCGCCACCGCCAGGCCGACAACGACCTCGCGGGGCGCGTGACCAAGCACTCCATCGAGCATGACCCACGGGCGGCCAACCCGGCCTACGTGGCGCGTGACGACCATCGCGACGAGCCGGGCAGCACCTTTATCGGCAACAAGACCACCTGGTACATCGATGACGATTCGAGCATCCAGACCGGCCTGGTCTACCACGACTATCCCATGGACTTGAGCGAGGGCCCCAACCGCCTGAAGGTGGCGTACACGGACGTCAGCGGCACGTTCGACTACAAACGTCGCGACACGCTCTGGGGTCTGCAAAGCCAAAGCACCCTGGGCCTGCGAGTGACCAGGCACCTGCCCAATGCCGGCGCCAGCGAGTTCGTGCGCATCCCCACCGGCAACACCGCCGGTTACGCACCGGGCACGCTGATTCGCAACTTCACCTATCAGGGCTCGGACACGGTCCTGCATGCCGGCAATGACCTGGAGATCGCCGACGACCTGTGGCTGACCACCGGCCTCGCCGCGATCTACACCCGCCGTGAAAGCGATGTCACCTATCCGCAAAGTGGTGGCAAGACCAGCCTGCACGACTGGGACTACGCCCCGCGCGTGGGCCTGCGCTACCAACTGACACCAGACCTGCAACTGTTCGGCAATCTCAGCCGCTCGGTCGAGGCACCGCACCCATGGTCGCTGGTCTATAGCTCGAACATCCGATTCCCCGCAGGCAGCGGCGTCGCCACAGGTGCCCAGCGCGAACCAATCACGCTGCAAAACCAGACCGCCACCACCCTGGAAATCGGCGGTCGCGGTGACAGCACGCTGGGGCAGTGGAGCCTGGCCTGGTACTACGCCCAGGTGCGCCACGAATTGCTGTCGGTGCTGCCGGACGCCAACGCCACCACGCCCTACGAACTCAACGCCAGCCCCACCGTGCACCAGGGCGTGGAAGCCAGCCTGCTGAGCCCCCTCTGGTCGCCGGACGATGGCGGCCATTTGAGCCTGCGCCAGAGCTATACCTTCAGTGACTTCCACTACCGCGACGATGAGCGCTTCGGCGACAACCGCCTGCCGGGCCTGCCGATGCACTATTACCAGGGCGAACTGCGCTACGACTGGCCACAAGGCTTTTTCGCCGCGGTCAACACGCAATGGGTGTCCAGGGTGGCGGTCGATTACGCCAACAGCTACTACGCCGATCCCTACGCCATATTCGGCGCCACACTGGGCTACAACGCACCCAAGGGCGACTGGCAGACCTGGCTGGACATGCGCAACCTGACCGACAAGCACTATGCCGCCACGGTCACGCCGGGCTACGACGACAAAGGGCTGGACGCGGCACGCTCCACCCCCGGCGAGGGCATGGCGATGTACGTCGGGGTGTCGTGGAGCCTGCTCTGAGGTCGGGTTTACCGCTCGTAAGGCACCTCGAAAAGCACGTTCACGGGGCATTGAAAGGCGCCGCTCACAGCCAACCCGCCATGCCCCGTCGAGAGAATCGATTCACCTGAATTATTTCGCAAATATAGATAGCTACCTAATTACAAGCTCAACTATGATGAGCTAACTCATCCGCAGCAGATTTCACCGTGACCGACACATTGACCCTTGGTTTTGCCCTGCATGACAGCGCCCGGCTGATGCGCAAGCGGTTTGAACAACGCGCGCGGCACGTCGGCCTCACTCGCTCGCAGTGGCAAGTGCTGGCCATGCTGTCGACCCATGAGGGCATCCATCAAAAGGGGCTCGCGGATTTACTGGAACTGGAGTCAATCACCCTCGTGCGTCTGCTGGACAAGATGGCCGAGCGCGGTTTGGTCGAGCGACGTCGTCACCCCACGGATCGACGCCTGTCCCTGCTGTTTTTGACGGAGCAGGCGCATCCGCTGCTGCAACTCATGCGGGACATGGGCCGGGTGACTCGCCAGGAAGCCACGCGCGGATTCTCTGCCGAGGAGGAACAGTTGCTGCTGCAGATGATGAAGCGGATGAGGTCCAACCTGATCGAAGCTTGCAGTCTCCCCGTTGAAGAGCAGGAGCATCGTCATGATTGAGAGACGGCAACTCGTGCGCACCACGCTCTTTGCCCTGCTACCCATCGCGCTGGTGGTCGGCGGCTATCTGTATGTCACGGGCGGGCAGATCATTTCCACCGACAATGCCTACATTCAGGCCGATCATGTCGGCGTCTCCACCGATGTCTCGGGCCTGGTCGCCTCGGTTGATGTCAAGGACAACCAGCGGGTCGTCAAAGGCCAGGTCCTGTTCACCCTCAAGCCCGAGCCCTTTGAGATTGCGTTGGCCAGTGCCAGGGCGCAACTGAGCAATGTGCGCAACCAGATCCTCAATCTCCAGGCCAATTACAAGCAAGCACAGGCAGAAATCGACCAGGCGCAAATCGACCTCGCCTACTATCAGGCCAGCTTCCAGCGCCAGCAAACCCTGCTCAGTGTTTCTGCGGTGTCCAGAACCAACTACGACGATGCCAAGCATGCGCTGGACAGCACCCGGCAAAAAATCACCGTGGCCAGGGCCACCGCGCAAATGGTGCTGGCGCAACTGGGCGGAAATATCGAAACCCCCGTCGAACAACAATCCACCTATCTGATCGCCCAGGCCGCTGTCGACGAAGCCCAGCGCAACCTGGACAACTCGGTGGTCAGGGCTGCGTTTGACGGTGTCGTGACCAACGTTGATTCGCTGCAAGTCGGCTCCTACCTGCAACCACCCCAATCGGGCATCAGCCTGGTGTCGGCCGACCACCTGTGGGTCGCGGCGTCGCCGAAGGAAACCGAACTGACCCACATGAAACCCGGTCAGTCCGTCGATATCAGCGTCGACAGTTACCCCGGCGTCCAGTGGCACGGCACCGTCGACAGCATCAGCCCGGCGTCGGGTTCGAGCTTCTCGTTGCTGCCCGCGCAAAACACCACGGGCAACTGGGTCAAGGTCGTGCAACGGATTCCCGTGCGCATCAGCATCAATGATGCCGGGGAAAAACCGCCGCTGCGCACCGGCATGAGTGTGCAGGCCGAGATCGACACCGGCTCGGCCCGAGGCCTGCCGCACCTGTTCTCGGGGTTGCTGGCGAACAAGGTCGCTGCCCCGGCTCTGGCCCATGAATAACCCGACACCGACCGAACCGGTGGCCCATCGCGGGATGATCACCGCTTGCGTCGTGCTGGCGGTGATCATGCAAGCGCTCGACACCACCATCGCCAACGTCGCCCTGCCCTACATGCAAGGCAGCATCTCGGCCAGTTCGGACCAGATCAACTGGGTGCTGACGTCCTACATCGTCGCCGCGGCAATCATGACCCCGCCGTCAGCCTTTCTGGCCAGGCGCTTCGGGCGCAAACGCGTGCTGCTGTGGGCGATTGTCGGCTTTGTGGTCTCGTCGATCCTTTGCGGCCTGGCGCAGTCGCTGGAAGAAATCATCCTCGCCCGCCTGCTGCAGGGCTTGGCGGGCGCGGCGCTGGTGCCCCTGTCCCAGGGCATTCTGCTGGACATCTACAGCCTCAAGGAGCGCGGCTCCGCCATGGCGCTGTTCGGCGTCTCGGTCATGGTCGGCCCCGTGCTGGGACCAATGCTCGGCGGCTGGCTGACCGAGAGTTTCAGCTGGCGCTGGGTGTTCTTCATCAATTTGCCCATTGGTTTGCTGGCGCTGGCCGGGATCGTCTATTACGTCAGCGAAACCACCACCGACACCTCGACCCGCCTGGACTGGCTCGGCTTCGGCTCGCTGAGCGTGGCGATCATGGCCCTGCAACTGTTTCTGGACCGGGGCGAACAACTGGGCTGGTTCGCTTGCGGTGAAATCCTCGTCGAAGCGATCGTGGCCGCTGTCGCCCTGTACGTGTTCCTGGTCCACACCTTCACCACCGACAATCCCTTTATCAGCCCGAAGCTGTTCAAGGATCGTAACTTTGCGATCAGCGTCGTCTTTATTTTTATCGTCGGCATCACCTACCTGGCCTCACTGGCGCTGATGACCCCTTACCTGCAAACCCTGATGGGCTATCCGGTGCTGACCGCCGGCATGGTGATGGGCCCGCGTGGCCTGGGCACGATGCTGACCATGTTCCTCGCCGGCCGACTGTTGGGCAAAGTCGACACCCGCCTTTTATTGCTGTCGGGCCTGGGCTTGTCGGCGCTGTCGATGGGGCTGATGACCGGCTGGACGCCTGACGTGTCGATGCAGACCGTCATCTGGGTCGGCTTCATCCAGGGCACCAGCCTGGGCATGCTGTTTGTGCCACTGACCACGGTTGCCTTCGCGACCCTGCCCGCCTCCTTGCGCGCCGAAGGCACCGGGCTTTACAGCCTGTCGCGAAATGTCGGTTCCAGCGTGGGGATCTCCATCGTGACCGTGCTGCTCACCCAGAACATCCAGGCCAACCACGAGCAGATCGCTGCCTACGTCACGCCCTTCAACCGGGCCTTCGACACAGGGTCGATCAAGAGTTACCTGGACCCGATGGCCGCCTCCGGCCGCGCCACCCTGGACGCGTTGGTCAACGTGCAAGCCAGCTGGATCGCCTACGTGGATGACTTCAAGCTGCTGATGCTGTTGTCACTGGCGGTCATGCCGTTGTTGCTGATTATCAAGCCCCCAAAAGCCCAGGCACATGAAGAGCCGGCACTGGTCATGGAGTAATCACCGCCGCGTCCTTAAGCCCGCAAATGCAGGAAACGGGACCCACCCGTTTTTTTGCGAAACCTTTGCCCGCACAGCCCGCGAGCTCAACACGCAACCGCGCGCGACGACTAAGCTTTTGTAACGCCACTTCGTCCCTCAAGGAGATATCCATGAGCGCCGCCGCCCTGTCCGAACTCGATGCCGCCCTGCCCGGCCTGACCCGCAAGATCCGCGTGCTGGATGCCCTGTCCTGGCCGGACGGTGTCGAGGAAGACTTCCTGGCCAAATGGCGCGGCGGGCGTGCCGAGTTACCCAAGGTCGAGTTGCAACCCCGCGACCACAGCGCCGACATCGCCGCCCTGGAAACCTTTATCAGCCATTGCGATGTGGGGCATCCGGCCGGGAATTACCTGGCCATGACCGCCCGTAGCTATGCCACGGCCGGACACATGCTGGGGGCCATTGGCACTCCCGCCTTTACCCAATACTCGTCAGCGCTGTACCGGCGTCCAGACTTCTATTACACGCGCTTGCAACTGAGCATGCTCGACGCGGCCCGGTTCTTCCTCAAGACCACCGACGCCCTGCTGGGCGGTGCGCGGATTCCACCCTGCCCGGCCGAGATCCCGGCCAAGGCGTTCGCCGCCTGGATACAACCGGAACTGGACCGTTTCTTCGGCGTCGGGCAAATCACGGTCGTGCTCGATCCGAACCTGGCCGCCAAGGCCATCGCCGGATCGAGCCGCATTCGCCTACGGGCCAGCGCACTGTTCTCGGAGCTGGACAAGCAACAGCTGTTGCAACACGAGGCCTTCGTGCATGTCGCCACGGCACAGAACGGCGCGCGCCAGCCCAACCTCACAAGCCTGGGCCTTGGGGCGCCCCGCACGACCCAGACCCAGGAAGGCATTGCCACCCTGGCCGAACTGTTCACCGGCAGCATGGACATCAACCGCCTGCGTCGCCTGGCCCTGCGCGTGCTCGCCGTCCAGCAGGCGCTGGAGGGTGCCGATTTCATCCAGGTGTTCGAAGGTTTTCTGGCGGCCGGGCAGACAGAAGAGGAATCCTTCCGCTCGACCCAACGGGTGTTCCGCGGCGCCGACCTGCGGGGCGGTTCGGCGTTTACCAAGGATGCCGCCTACCTGACCGGGTTGCTCGGCGTCCACACCCTGCTGCGTATCGCAATCCGCGATAACCGGCCGGAACTGGTCGGACATTTGTTTGCAGGGCGGCTCAGCCTGGGTGACACCATGCGCCTGGCACCCCTGTTCGAATCCGGCTGGCTCAAGGGGCCGGTCTACCTTCCAGCCTGGGCCAGCGACCTGCGTCTGCTGGCCGCCAACCTGGCCTTCTCGGCGTTCATCGCCCAGATCAAGCTGGATGTACTGGACCTGAAGGTGTTCATGGCATTCGCCGAAGAGCACGAAAGCGATGCCAGCGCCCAGTGATCGAGGCGCAATTTTTCAGGCAGCCTTGATCCTTTGAATCAACTGCTACCATTAGAAAGCGGTGTCGAGGCCGGGCTCTGTGGCTTGCAAAGTCGGCTTCACCTGCCAGGGATTGATCCACTCATTTCAAGCCTGCCTGACCCCATGGGGGGTGCAATGCACAATCCATTACTTTACGCGTTGTCGGCCGTACTGTTTTTGAGCGGATCTTCCTGCCTGGCACTGGGTGCGGATGGGACAGCCGCTGCACCGGCGCCGACACCCGCCGCGACCACTGCAGCGCCCGCCGCCCCAGTGACCAAAGATCCGGTGTTTACCCAGGAACAGCTGGATCAGATGCTGGCGCCCATTGCGCTTTACCCGGATCCACTGTTTGCACAGGTACTGATGGCCACCACTTACCCCGGGGAAGTCGGCGAGGCGGTCAGCTGGTCCAAAGCGCACCCGGACGCCAAGGGAGACGAAGCGGTCAAACAGGTGGCGAACCAGCCCTGGGATCCGAGCGTCCAGGCACTGGTCGCCTTCCCGCAGGTTCTGGCAACGCTGGGACAGGATCCCGTCTGGGTCCAACGCCTGGGTGATGCCTTCCTGGCGCAGCCCGACGGTGTCATGGAAAGCGCGCAACGCTTGCGTCGCCAGGCACAGGCAGCCGGCAATCTGCAGAGCAACCAGTATCAGAACGTGACGATCCAGAATGTCGCGGCGCCGGCACCGGCGACCACGACTGCGGCACCGGCTCCAGCCCCTGAATCGGCCCCGGCCAGCAACTCCACCATCATCATTCAGCCTGCCGATCCGCAGGTGGTTTACGTCCCCACGTATAACCCGACAACGACCTACGGCACCTGGCCCTACCCGGCGTCGCCGCCCGCGTACTATCCACCGCCACCAGCCTATTACCCTGGTCAGGCGCTGATGGCCGGACTCGCGTTCGGTGCCGGTGTGGCGATCATTGGATCGTTGTGGGGTGAATGTGATTGGGGCAATAACGACGTCGACATCGACGTCAATCGCTACAACAACATCAACGGCAACAACCGGATCACCAACAACAAATGGCAACACAACCCGGTGCACCGCAATGGCGTGCCCTATCGAGACAGTGCGAGCCGCGCACAGTACGGCCGGCAACTGAACGGTGCCAATCAGCGTGAAGCCTATCGCGGGGACAATGCCCAACGCGCCCAGGCCCGTGAAAATGCCCGCACCTCAATGGACAAGCACGGTATCGAACGACCTGCCACCAGCAACCGCGAAGCCCGTGATCAAACGCGCAAACTCCAGTCCGCAACCGCAGGAGGAGATCGGCTGCAGGCCGGTGCAGACAGGCCCAAGGCGGCTGACAGAAGCCAGGGCACGGCCAGAAACACCCGGGAGAATCAGCAGCCCAGGAGGGAGACCCAGCAGGCCAGGAACCAGAGCGCCCAGTCGAATCAGCGTAGAGAAGGCTCCGCGCAGACGCGGCAAGCGACCAATAAACGGCCCGCCGCCAGTACCGGCAGTGCCCGTAACAATGCGTTCGCCGGCGCACGTTCACCGTCCCAGGCCAACGTCCAGGCCAATCGTGGCCGGGCCAGCCAGGCATCCGCCCAACGCCCCAGTGCCTCGCGATCGGCCGGTCACCAGGTCAGCCGGCCGTCCAATCCACCAGCGCGTCAAAGGGGGGGCCGTCGTTGAAAAACCATCCTCGATTGAAGGGACTCACGGGCTTGCTCCCTCATGTCCTGGTTATAGCTGCCGGCTTGTTGTGGTCGTGCATGGCGACGGCACAGCAGGCCTTTCCAACGCCAGAAAAGGCCGCAGAAGCCTTTGTCGAAGCACTGGGCACCGAACACGCCGACCAGGCACGCCTGACCGAGCTGCTGGGCAGTGACTGGCACAGTTACATCCCCCGCGAAGGCGTGCAGCGCAAAGATGTCGATGCGTTCTTGCAGCAATATCGCGAACAACACCACTTTGAAAACACCAGTGACCGCAAGGCTATCCTGGCGGTCGGCAGTGAGAACTGGACACTGCCTATCCCCCTGACAAAGAGCGAGAACGGTTGGCGCTTCGACTTGAAGGCCGGCAGTGCCGAGATCCGTGCACGTCAGATCGGCCGCAATGAGCTTGCCGCGGTGCAATCGGTGCTGGCCTATCACGACGCCCAGATGGACTATGCGTCGGTGGATCGGGACGATGATGGCGCACTCGAGTATGCGCAGAAAATCTTCAGCACCCCCGGCAAGCACGACGGACTTTATTGGGAGGAAGACGACAGCGGCCAGATCAGCCCGTTGGGGCCTTCGTTCGGCAAAGCCATTGCCGACGAAGAGTGGCATGGTTACCGCTTCCGCATCCTTCATGGCCAGGGTCCTTCGGCACCGGGTGGTGCCTACAGCTACCTCATCGGCGACAAGATGAGCCGGGGCTTTGCACTGATCGCCTGGCCGGCGAAGTACAACGACACCGGCGTGATGAGTTTCATGATCAGTCATGAAGGACAGGTATTCGAGAAAGACCTGGGGCCCGGTGGTGAAAAACTGGCACTGGCGATGAAGCGCTTTGATCCGGATGACAGCTGGAAAGAGGTGGCTGAAGATCAGGAGTAGCAGGCGCGACCTGCTACAAGCCTTCAGAACGGTTGAAAGCAGTTATCTGATCGACAGGACAAATCGGTCTTCATTCCCGGTCTTGTCGTTACAGGAGGGTTGCTCAAGCTTGAATCCGCACCGATCCAGTACTTTTCTGGAGCCCGCGTTTTCCTTGAAGGCATACGCAACCAGTTGCGCAAGCCCCCAGCGCATCCGTGCCTCCTGGATCAGGCGCCTCAGCGCCAGTGTTGCCAGCCCCTGGCCGCACGCGCGCTGATCGATCCGGTAACCCACCTGCGCAGACCCCGTCGAAGAGTCGATGCTTTTCAGATTGGCTCGACCGACGATTCTCTGGCTGGAATCCTCGATGACAAACGGGTGCCAGGCGCCGAGGGCGAAATCGGATAAATAACTTTCGATATGATCGGCGACACCCTGCAACGAGTAAAAAGAAGGGTCGCGCGCATCAATATGGGATTCGAACCATTCACGGTTCTGGATTTCGAAAGCCAGCAACGCTTGAGCGTCAGTCTTTTTCAGCTCGCGTACACTAAATGATTCCATTCATCACCTCTCCTGTGCCTTGTGCCGAACTGGCTCGAGTCTATCTCATACCTGAACAACCTGGCCGAGCCTTCCCCTTCTCATCACTCGTGAAGGCGAGTCAGGCGTTTGTGAGCGGGTCTGTAGAAATGTGCCCTCAGGCTCGATAGCCGAAAAAAAGTCGCAAACCCCACGACGTTTCAGGGCTTGCGACTCTTTGCCGATACGTCCCTCAAGCTCCCGGGACGTTTTCTACGGTATGCCTGCCGTGTTCATTGCCGAACGTGCAGGCTTAGTTCTCTACCTCAACCGTGTCGAAATCCGGTTCGTCCGGGGCGTCCGCCACATCCTCTCTGGCGTCCTTCGCCTCAACTTTGGCGGCCTCTCTGGCTGCCTTCGCCTCGGCTTTGGCGGCGTCCCTCGCGGCATCCGCGGTAGCCCGGGCAGCATCCCTGGCGGCATCTGCGTCGGCCTTGGCCGCGTCCCTCGCTGCATCCGCAGCGGCCCGGGCAGCGTCTCGGGCTGCATCTGCGTCTTCGCCCGCTACGCCAGCAGCTTTTGCGGCATCCCGGGCTGCATCCGCCTCAGCCCTGGCAGCGTCCCGGGCTGCATCTGCAGTTGCTTTTGCCGCATCCCGGGCTGCATCTGCAGTAGCCCTCGCCGCGTCTCTGGCGGCATTGGCATCAGCTCTGGCTGCGTCCCTGGCTGCATCTGCGGCATCGTTGTCATTGTCATTCGCGTTGTCGTTGTCGTGCGCATTGCCTGGGCCTCTGTTCCCGGCAACACCACCATGGTCAGCGTCGCCGCGCCCCGGGCCTCCATGACCGTCACCGTCATGGCCTGCTGCACCATGATCGCCACCCTCTCCATGGTCGCCGCCACCATGACCACCACCGCCGTCGCCACCGTGACCACCGTGACCACCGCCTCCGGAGCCACCACCACCGCCGTGACCACCGCCACCACCGCCGCCATCTTTGGCATACACGCTGGAGAAACTACCGATGTAATCGGGCACCAGGACAGTCGATGCCGACAGGACTCCGCCGATGGCCAGAGCCAACAAACATTTCTTGAGCAGCATGATGCACCTCCGCATGGAGTTGCGTACTCATCTCCGTATCGAACGCAATGTCCAGTGAGTTCCCGGCCGCCCATTGGAGCAGCCGGCCAACCGGCACGGCGATAAATCTGCAGCATTAACGAGCTACTACGGTATCCGCACGATCCCTCAGAGCCAGCTGGCATCGTTACGTGGGAAACAATCCCACATTTTTTTTGGATAAGTGCTTTCAGTCGGAGTTCAAAAAAAAGAGCTTCAGGACTGACGCATGGGTTGAGCAAAAACTTCTACCTGACCCGGTTGAGTACCGCCACTCACCTGATCGGCTGATTTAACGAGTGGTTTTTTTCAATGGAATAAGCCGGTAGCAGACATACGCGTCCAAGGAACCAGAGGTAATTCAAGAACAATTCATGGCGTTGGCTCCCCTGCCCATGCCGACATTGAGCAACTGCTCGTGGCCGATTCTGTTGAAAAAGTCGGTCTGCCCAAACTGCCTGATCATTGACTGGTGAAAACGCTTTTTTTGCATGCTGCTACGTGAAATCCGAGTCCGGATGCCTTTGCCAAAAATAAAGATTTCAATCTCGGACGCGTACTTTTCTGATGCGCAAACCATGGCCGACTTTTTCAACAGAGTCGGCCGATTTCTGCCATTGGCCAAGGTCAACTTCACGCCCTTCGCGACAGTCAGTAGTCGGCCAATTACCGTCACTCGGAATCGACATTCCACCTGGATAGAGAGCTGACCACGAACCTGAAAATCCCCACTCCTACGCGGCTTTCGTGCTGCTCCCTCGTTGGTGATAAAGTCTCGCCAAATCTTAACGAGGGAACGATATGAAATTGTTCGTAGGAGCTTTGGCGGTGGCGATGTTGGCGGGATGTGCTGACTCTGGCCCCATAAAAGTTGGCCCAGACACCTACACGATTTCAACGCGTGTTCCTTTCGGTGGTCCTGCCTCCGCGAAAGGGCAAGCTTTGAAGGAGGCAAACGCGTTTTGTGCGTCCCTGGGAAGGGAAATCCTCCTCGACCATATGCAGGCGAGCGAATGCGCGCTACACGGTGGCTGTGGGGAAGCAGAGATATTTTTCTTTTGCCTAGCCTTGAGTGATCCGCAGCTGAAGCGCCAAAAATACAGCCCCGACCCGACTCAGAAGATCGAAATTGATCAGCGGTAGACAGCTCCTGTAGTAGGCTTGGTTGAGTACCGCGGCAACCTAAGGTTTCGGAAGTCCTGACACGAAAAAGCCCAGACTAGTGCTGGGCTTCGTTGTTTCTAGGGTTGTGCGGCCAGGGTCGTCATCTCTTGCGCGATGCTTCCAGGTAGCGTGAGGAATGACGTCTTTCGATTGCTGCCTGTCGCTACAGGCCGCTTACCGTCTCACTAATCGTCCGAAGGCGGCATTTCACCATCCTCCCTCAATCAGGACAGCAAGCCGCCATCCACATTCAGCGTCACACCCGTGGTGTAGCTGGACGCATCACTGGCCAGATACAACACCGCGCCGGCCAATTCGCTCGGAGCAGCCACGCGCTTGAGTGGGATCTGGGACAGGGCCTGGGTCAGGATTGTGTCGTTTTTCACCAGTGCCGAAGCGAACTTGGTGTCGGTAAGGCCTGGCAACACAGCGTTGCATCGGATGCCAAATTGCGCGCACTCCTTGGCGAAGACTTTGGTCATGTTTATCACGGCAGCCTTGGTCACTGAGTAGATACCCTGGAATGGGCCCGGAGAGATACCGCTGATCGAAGCCACGTTGATGATGCTGCCGCCACCGTTGTCGCGCATCAGCTTGCCGGCTTCAATCGACATAAAGAAGTAACCGCGAATGTTCACGTCGACGGTTTTCTGGAAGGCACCTAATTCGGTGTCCAGCACGTTGCAGAATTGCGGGTTGGTGGCGGCGTTGTTGACCAGGATGTCCAAATGGCCGAACTGCTCGCGAATTTGCGAGAACACGCCGTGAATCTGTTCCATCTCGCCAATATGGCAAGCAATGGCAGCTGCGTTACCGCCATCCGCGATAATCGCGTTGGCAACCACTTGGCAGTCTTCAATCTTGCGGCTCGATACGATCACGTGGGCGCCTTGCTGAGCCAGCAGTTTAGCGATGGCTTCACCGATACCGCGGCTGGCACCGGAAACGAAAGCGACTTTGCCGTCGAGGTCGAACAGTTGAGTCTTGGACATGTTTTCTTCCTTATTTAGGCGCAATCAAAGTCTGGATTTATCGATCACTTTCAGGCTCATTTGCTCCAGCATTTTGTTCATATGAATGAACTGTGCGAAGCGCTTGTCCTGGGTCTGCCCATGGAAAAAGCGGTAGTAGATCTGCTGCACGATTCCAGCCAGGCAGAATAGGCCGTAGGTGTAATAGAAGTCGAAATTGTCGATCTGGATGCCTGACCGTTCGGCGTAGTAGTCGACGAACTCACGCCGGGTCAGCATGCCGGGGGCGTGGCTCGGCTGGCGGCGCATCAATTGCACCGGCGCCGGGTCGCCGGCCTCGATCCAGTAAGCGAGGGTGTTGCCCAAGTCCATCAACGGATCGCCGATAGTGGTCAACTCCCAGTCGAGCACGCCGATGATCTGCATCGGGTTGGTCGGATCGAGGATCACGTTGTCGAAGCGATAGTCGTTGTGCACGATGCTGGAAGTCGGATGGTCGGCCGGCATCTTGTCTTTCAGCCAGACCTTGACCGCGTCCCAGCTCGGGGCATCAGGGGTCAGGGCTTTGTCGTAACGGTCGCACCAACCACTGATCTGCCGCGCGACATAACCTTCGGGCCTACCCAGATCTGCCATTCCACAGGCGGCGTAGTCGACTTTGTGCAGCTCGACGAACTTGTCGATGAAGCTTTTGCACAGGGCTTCGGTCTTCGTAGTGTCGAAGTTCATTTCGCTGGGAAGCTCGGAGCGAAGGATGATGCCGTTGACCCGTTCCATGACATAGAACTCAGCCCCAATCACCGATTCCTCGGTGCAGTGCACATAGGCCTTGGGACAGTAAGGGACGCTTTCACTGAGTTGAGTCAGGATGCGGAATTCGCGCCCCATGTCGTGGGCCGATTTGGCCTTGTGACCAAACGGCGGACGGCGCAGGACGAATTCCTGTTGCGGATATTTGATCAGGTAGGTCAGGTTCGATGCGCCACCCGGAAACTGGCTGATCTCGGGCGAACCGACAAGGCCGGGAATATGGTCTTTGAGGTACGGATCGATGAGGCCGGCGTTAAGTTCTTCGCCAGAGCGAATCTTGGTTGATTGGTCAGTAAGCGCCATGTCTATCACCTGTAATTATTAATAGGTGCATATACTATTGACGAACTTAATGAGAAAAAGGCGAGCTCACAAGGCAGATGCGGCCTTATAAGTGAGCGTAATGTAGGCCTATCCTTTAAAAAATGCTCTTTCTCAACGCCCACGACCAAACCGGCAAAAGGCTTGCCGGTTTGGTCGAGCGCCAGGTTTTAGCTAATGAGGGTGGCACCTGTCGTCAGGACAATTTTTCCAAAGTGCGTGCCGGAATCGATCAGCTCGTGAGCACCGCGAGCGTCGGTAAGCGCAAAGGTTCTGTAGATAACCGGCTTGAACTTGCCGCTCTCGATGTGAGGCCAAACCTGCTGCTCGAGTTCGCTCATGATGGTTGCCTTTTCCGCGGGTGTGCGCGAACGCAAGGTTGAGCCCATATGCGTCAGACGTTTCATCATCATCGGTATGACGTTGAGGTCCTTCGCCGGGCCCTTGATCACACCCACCTGAAGGATCCGGCCGTCCATGGCTGCGACGTCATAGTTTCTCTGCACGTAGTCGCCGGCAATGATGTCGAGGACCACATCGACGCCTTTTCCAGCGGTGAACTCTTTCGTTTCGGTGACAAAATCGGCCTCAAGGTAATTGATCGCAAGGTCCGCACCCAGCGCCAGGCTGGCATCCTGATGCGCCTGCGAGCCGACTGTCGTGATGATTTTCGAAGCGCCAAATGCCTTCGCCAGCATGATCGCCGTGGTACCGATACCTGACGCACCGCCATGGACCAACACCGACTCACCAGCAACCAGTTTGCCGCGCTGGAAAACGTTCAGCCATACCGTCATAAACGTTTCTGGCATTGCCCCCGCTTCCAACAGCGTCAGACCTTTAGGGATATGCATCGTGTTGCAGGCATCCGCGACAGCAAATTCTGCGTAACCACCGCCGGGAATCAACGCACACACCAGTTCACCGATCTGGAAGTTGGAAACGTTGGAGCCAACGGCGACGACCTGACCTGACACTTCCAGACCTGGAATGTCCGTAACGCCAGCGGGTGGATCGTACAGCCCTTTGCGCTGGAACACGTCTGGGCCGTTTACGGCAGCCGCGTGGATGCGGATCAGCACCTGATCGGCGGCTGGCGTCGGCACCGAGCGCGTAGTCGGAACCAGGACCTCAGGACCGCCTGGCTGTTTAATTTCAATGGCCGTCATGTGGGACGGTACGCAATAAGTTGGAACGGACATAGCGATCACTCCTTTAAAAAATGATGCTCGATTGAACCGTGCGGATCATTGAGCGAGGCCCCCAAAGTGAGCGCAGTATAAATATCGACACTGATGCTGGCGTGCAGCATTATTCATGTTGTGAGATGCAAATTTGCTTCAGCAGGAGGGCACGATGAATTGGGATGATGCGAGAGTGTTTCTAGCGGTAGAGCGTGAAAAAACGCTCCGTGGAGCAGGCAGGGCACTCAATCTTGATCAGGCGACAGTCGGCAGGCGGATTGCG
Source organism: Pseudomonas sp. GL_091 (assembly GCF_057837725.1). NCBI lineage: Bacteria > Pseudomonadati > Pseudomonadota > Gammaproteobacteria > Pseudomonadales > Pseudomonadaceae > Pseudomonas > Pseudomonas sp. GL_091. The sequence goes on from NZ_CM174451.1 coordinate 4,362,940, forward strand.
GCACTCGAGCACGCTCTACTTGCAACGCTCTTTCTCCGCACGTCTGATGGTTACGCGTTGACCACCGCAGGCGAGGTCGCGCTGAGATCAGCGGAAAAAATGGAGCACTTCGCACACGAACTCGTCAGGCAAACTCAAGGTACGGATGCACGGCTTGCGGGGGACGTACGAGTCACCAGTACCGACTTGATCGCGTTCGAGTTCCTGCTGCCCGCCATCGAACGACTGCATGCCTTGCATCCTGAAGTGCGCGTCCTGCTGGACACTTCGACACGCATGCTAAACCTGGCAAAGCGTGAAGCGGATATCGCGGTCCGTTCAGTCCGGCCGGACAACCCCGATCTTGTCGCGCGACGCATTGCTCGCTGGCCCATGGCGCTCTTTGCATCGAGCGCTTATCTTGAGCGACACGGCAAGCCCGCCGCTGGCTCCGCATTTGCGGGCCACGATCTTGTCCTTTGGGCCGCTAATCGATCACCGACCCTTGCCGGCGAACCGATACACGCGGGGCGCATCGTATCGACCTTCAATTCCAGCCTCATGCTGCTTAATGCGGTAAAGGCCGGCCTCGGTATCGGTGAGCTCCCGATACATCTGGCTGAACACGACGGCCTCGTGCAGATATGGCCAGAACCCGCCCGTGGGGCGGTCTATGAAGTCTGGCTCGTCACGCATCAAGACCTTCGGCATACCGCGCGCATCGCAGCAATGATTGATGGGATCGTCTCTGCGTTCGAAGATCACGCAACTCACACAAAATAGTTGGGCTCACCGGCGCCAGGCATGTTGACCATCATCAGGACACTTTGCCCGGCCACATGAGGCGGAGCCCATGCGAGGTGGCATGGGCTGCCGCTACCGTTACGCTTCGTCCATCACCGTATTAACCAGTTTGCCGATACCTTCGATTGATACCGCAACCACGTCGCCGGGCTTGAGGTAGACCTTGGGGCTCATGCCAAAGCCGACGCCAGCCGGAGTGCCGCTCACGATTACGTCGCCGGCTTCCAAGGTGAGCGCTTCGCTGAGGGTGGAGATGATGGTCGATACATCAAAGATCATGTCCTTGGTATTGACCCACTGAACGAGTTTTCCATTAACGCGGGTTTCCAGCCGCAAGCCCTTGCCGCCGGCGGGCAGTTCGTCGGCCGTGACCAGATCCGGCCCGAATGCACCGGTATCGTCGAAATTCTTGCCTACGGTCCATTGCGGCGATTTGAATTGGTAATCGCGAACCGAGCCGTCATTGAACAACGCATAACCAGCGACGTGATCAAGCGCTTTGTCTTTCGGGATATGGCGGCCCCCGCTCTTCAACACCACGGCCATCTCGCCTTCATAGTCCAATGCATTGGATATTTTCGGACGAATCAGCGGCTTATTGTGTGCCGTCAGGCTGCTGTTTAAACGCGGAAACAGCGTCGGGTAGTCCGGTTCGGCATAGGAGGACTCTTTAATGTGATCTGCGTAGTTCAAACCAAGACAGATGATTTTCCCCGGTTTGCGCATCAAAGGCAGATAATCATGTTCGTCAATTTTGACAATAGGCCCCGATGCGTTTGCGCCGTAAGTGACCAGATTCACGCCACGCTCAAGCAGGGACTCCAGCGTCTCTTCGCCCACCACTTTGACACCCTCGACGGTGCGTACGCCCAGTACGGCGCGACCTTCATGCTTGAAGTAAACATATCGCATAGGTGAACCTCCAATTGTGGTTGATCAGGTTGAAGTAACCACCAGGAAGGGGCGGTTTTCAGGACGAAAAACTGACTCCTGAATGGCTTCAGGGAAACATCGGGCAGTAAAGTAAGAACCTGTAAACTTTAAAGGTATGATGCAAAGAGTTGGACACGACCAAACTACAGAACTGGGTACTGGCCGTCGCGCCCTTGGGCGCATCGCTGAAGGCCCAACTTTTCTGTTATGCAAGCTCCGCATAAGCGCAAGAACTTCGTGTTCCTGAGCGCGGACAATGGCGGCGAGCGCGCTGCCTTGTACTCACTGATCGTCAGCGCCAGGCCATTGAAATACTTCGCCAAATGACAACCCGCAATGGAGCGATCAGTACAGCGGGGAGAGTTTCGACATAAAGTCCATCTCCAGCTCACCTTCATAAGTTTCAGCACCAACCTTCAATGCCTCCGCCACACGCGCTTGCGCCACGTCGTGAGCGACACTCAAATCTGACTCATGGGCTTCAACCAGCAGCCCCTCTGCCAAGGAGCCGAATGCGCCAATATCCACGGCCGCCTTGGTATGAGCGATGGCATGCGCTGGGAATGAGGCAATACGGCGAGCGAGTTCCTCGACAAAAGGTGTCAGCTCCTCCGCCGGCAATGCTCGATTGATAAAGCCGTAACGTTCGGCCTGCTCCGCCGAAAAATCGTTGCAACCCAAAAGCACTTCCAAGGCGCGTCCCCTCCCGACGAGCCGTGGCAATCTTTGCGTACTGCCACCGCCCGGAACAAGACCAACCGCGACCTCTGGCTGGGAGAAAACCGCTTTGCCTTGGGCAGCAAAGCACATGTCCATAGCCAGCGCGATCTCACTCCCTCCCCCCCGAGCCCGTCCTTCGACTTTTGCAATGGTTACCTTAGGCATGTTCCTGAACCGTTCGCCGATCATCTGTGTAAGGCGAAAGCTGCGGGTATGGGACACAGTTTTGGGAGCAGCTCCAACCCTCCCCAATCCAGAGTGAGCTATAAAGAAATCGGGAAGTTCGCTCTGCAGGACCACGACTCGGACGCTCTCATCGACCTCGAGCTCTTTGCCAAGCTTGTCGAACTCCAGCGACAGCACTTCATCAAGAAGATTTATTGGCGGGTGATTGATGCTGACGAATGCGACTCCAGAATCAAACCTGAACTTGAAACATTTGTAATCAGAATATCGCATGATACTGGCTCCATTTTGGTGATCGTTTCGGCAGGGACCATTGCGGCATGATCCAAGTTTTCGTACTCGTGACCTGACGCAGGAAATGCCAACTCGCTAGATTCGAAATCAATGCCAAAAACCGTCCAATGCGAAACTCTCATGGCACCGAAAAAAGTCGATGCGAAAATGGTCTGCGCACTCGTCCAGTGTAAAAAATGGTGGCCGGCTCCTTCGCAGACTGCACCACACCAAAGACGTGAATAAGCGCTGGGTTCAATTACTCATCCACAATAGGGTTTACCAAGCTACCGAGACCTTCCGAAGTTACAACACAAGTGTCACCTGGCTTCATCCAAAGCGGCGGTGTGCGCGCCATACCGATACCGGAGGGGGTACCTGAAACAATCAGGTCCCCGGGGGCCAGTGTCATCACTTCGCTGACAGTTTCAATGAGCGTCGCAACATCAAAAACCATGTCGTTGGTATTACCTTCCTGAACAACCTGCCCATTCAGCAGTGTTTGCAGTTTCAGCCCCTTCACACCGGCAGGCAGTTCATCTGCCGTCACGATGTAAGGACCAAACGAGCCCGTACCGTCGAAGTTCTTGCCCATTGTCCATTGGGGCGTACGCATCTGATAGTCGCGCAGGCTCGCGTCGTTGAACAAAGAGTATCCAAAGACATGTGTTAACGCCGAGGCCTTCGCAATTGCCCGTCCACCTTTACCGATAACGATGACTATCTCCCCCTCGTAGTCGAGCTTTTGGGACACTTTTGGCCGGACGATGGGTTGGCGGTGTCCGATGAGGCTCGATGAGAAGCGCGAGAAAATGGTTGGGTAATCGGGTTGTACCAATCCCGCCTCGTTCGTGTGGTCGCGGTAGTTCAATCCGATACACACGATTTTTCCTGGAGAACTGAGCGGTGGAAGTGGCTCGCAGGTTGCGAAGTCGACAAGCTCCCCTTGCAAAAGCCGTGCGCCAAGCGAAACGACTGCTTCCCCACCTGCAAGTAGAGCGTTACTAAGGTCGCCAAATTCCGGAATGTCAGCGAGAAAGAACCCATGGAATTCTTCTCCTTTTGCCGCAGCAGCGAGCCCGACACGGCCATCTTTGGCAAATCGCATAAATTTCATGTTCTACCCTTCAAATTAAAGTGGGATCAGTTAACAGGGGGAGCGGCGCACTCAGGTTCCACGGGTGCATTGCTCCAGACTGAAGACGAAAGACTCATAGGGTTTCCCCGTAACATGCCGCAACCCCATTTCGCATGTACGGTTTGCCGACACATAGGCGTCAGCTGTCGTCGCATCCACATAGGCATGCTCTTCTCGCGTAGCTGACGCTACCAGCTCTGGATGCAAGAGGCCCCGGTCACCCGCGGTGCCGCAGCAGGTCGCGCCAATCGGAACGACAACTTCCTGCGCCATGTGTTGAGCCACCTGCTTGAGTTGCCCCGACAGATTGAGGTGCAACATCGCGCAGGTAGGATGCAAGATAATGCGCTTCAATGGCGTGCTTACCTTGAGGTTGGGTAGGAGGCTGGCACACCAAGTCACCGAATCGATAATGCTCAGGCGCGAATAGCGCTCGCGCAGCTCAGGGGTAAGATGCTCAGCGATCCCACTCACCAGGCCGTGAGTACAAGATGCCGCGTCGACCACAACTGGCAAGCGACCTTCATCGGTCCACCGCAACAGCGCCTGCGCAATCGAATTTGCCATGAAGTCATGCGCAGCAACGAAGCCCTTTGAACTGAATGGCGTCGCACAGCAGAGTCCACCGATGTCCGGCGGAATCCACAGTTTCTTCCCGCCGCGATGCGAAACCCGTACGAGGGCCTCCTGAATCGATATCGCGTCGCGAGCGGTGTCCGGATCGCGGCCGAACATTCGATTGACACAAGCAGTGAAGTAGACCGCATCAGTGCCTTCGCGGACGGTCTCTGGCATACGGCTTGCGGCCGGCTTCGGCATCGGTCCTGGCACGGTAGGGAGGATATCGGCGCTAACGAATATTCGCGCCGTGTCTGCAATCGCTTTCAATGGCCGCCAACCAAAAGTATTACCCAGAAATTTCGCACCAGTGAGTGCGACGGTGCTAACGCGCTCGACAGCGCTCCATTTTTTGGCAACGGAAAGGGCAACGTTATCTGAGGTCTCGCTCTGTGAACGCCGGCGAAACTCGCGCATCAATTCGCCCGTGTTGATTCCGATGGGACAAGGCACCGAACAAGACCCATCACCGGCGCAGGTTTGAATGGCGTCGTACTGATACTGCTCCTGGAGCCGTCGCAAGATCGGAGAGTTCTCCCTCTGTCGGGCCATTTCCCGGCGCACAACGATACGCTGTCGCGGTGTCATGGAAACGTTTCGGCTCGGGCACACCGGCTCGCAAAAACCGCATTCGATGCACTGACTGGCATTGGAAACGCCTTCAATCGGGGGCAGCGACTTGAAGGACTTCAGATGAATGTCCTGGTCCCGGGAGAGGATGACGTTCGGTGCGAGAACACCCTGCGGATCGGCGAGGTTCTTGACTCGCCACATGATGTTTGTCGCCCGCTCCCCCCATTCGTGGGTGATAAAGGGCGCCATATTTAACCCGGTTCCATGCTCTGCTTTCAGGGAACCGTCGTACTTGCGCACCACGAGGTCGACTAGTTCCTCCATAAACTTTGCATAGGTAGCCCTACCCTCCTCCTCATCAAATCGCGCGATCAGAGTGAAGTGAAGATTGCCATGGGCCGCGTGCCCTGCAACTCCTGGCATAAACCCGTGTTTGCGCAACAGGTCTTGCAGGTCGTGGGTAGCGCGTGCCAGTAGTAGAGGGGGGAAACACACGTCTTCGGTGATAAGCAGGGAACCCAGTGGTCGCTGCTTGCCAATCAGGCCCAGCAGGCCCTCCCTTACATGCCAGGCGAGCTCGATCGCCTCCGCGTGACTTGTAAAGGTTAAATCTCCCAACAGCGTGACCTGGTCAGTCAGGTGCATGACGAGAGCCTGCTTTTCGGCCAGGCGCTCCTCGTCGCAGGCCCCGATCTCGATCAACAGGGCCGCTGCCTCCAAGTCGAGCGATTTCCAGTATTCAGGTGTGCCGGGGAAAGCTGCGGCCGCAGCCCGCAAGGCCGGTGCGATCATTAATTCAACTGCACTGGCCCCGAGCGCTACCAGATCCGGCACGAGCGCAATTGCGTCATTAATAGAAGGAACTGCAATCCATGCGACGCTGGTGACCGCCGCAACTTCAACAGTACTAAATGTCACATCCGAGATGAATCCAAGCGTCCCTTCCGAGCCTATCAGGAGGCGACGGAATATCTCCAGGGGAGAGTGGCCGTCCAGGAAGGCGTCAAGGCGGTAGCCATGGGTATTTCTGATGGAGTATTTCCGACGAATTCGTCCGACAAGTTCGTCATCTGCGAGGATCTCCGCCTGTAGCGCCATCAGCCCATTCGCCAGCTCTGGCTCACTTGCAAGGAAATATTGCTCCGCATCTGGGTCCGACGTGTCGATTTTCGTTCCGGATACCAGCACGAACGTTAGCGCACTAACGGTTTGATAAGCGTTTTGAGCAATGGTGCAGCGCATTCCGCCTGAATTGTTTGAAACCACGCCACCAAGCGTACACGCTGCGGAGCTTGCCGGGTCCGGCCCAATCTTGCGACTGTACGGCGCAAGATGTGCGTTTGCATACGATAGGATGGTTCCAACACCAGCTTTTATGCTGAGCCCCCGCTCACCGATGCCCTTGACTCCGCTGAAAAACTTTCGCACGTCGATGAGGATTTCATCTGACAATGCTTGCCCGTTCAGACTGGTTCCGGCAGCACGAAAAGTGGCGTGTCGACCTGTTTCTGAACAGAACCGAAGGACTTTCGCTACATCGTCCCCATCGTGTGCGACAACTACGACTTGCGGCACGAGCCGATATGGGCTGGCATCTGAGGCATAGCGGACCAGGTCAACCACTCGATGCAATACACGGTCGGGTCCAAGTAGCTGCTCCAGCGCTTGCCTCAATGGCGCAGGCGTTCCATCACACAACTCATCCGGAACCGCATCCGGCGATCCCGCGCCCGGCGGTCTGCCAATTTTCGCTGGGTCTACGGAAAGAAGCTTTTTCATTTTTGAGCTCATAAAAGCTGATATTGGAACAATGTGAGGGATAGCCTTGATGGCCTCTCCGTCAAGCCCGCGATCATTGATTCGAATTAACAGCAAGTATTAGTTTAGCCTTAATTGTTACAATTTATTTCTGTATCAACCCTTGTTCGACGAAGGGCAGGCTTTCATCTGAACGTACAAAAAGCACATACCCATGAGTCTTGATCGGTAAACCTTCTACCTTTGAGATACTGAGACCGGGACGCCTACCTTGATTGCCAGCTCCTTGGCATAGGTCACATTGACCCACCAGCCGAAGGCTGCAGCGGTGAAGAACATGAGGACGCTGTAAATGGCCGCCGGAATGGCCATGGTCGGGTTGTTCAGCAACGTCGGGCTTAACGCCAGGGCGATAGCCAAAGCGCCATTGTGAATACCAACTTCCATGCCGATGGCCACTGCCTGGCGCTGCGGCAACTGGAACAGGCGTGGTATCCAGTAGCCGATGCCGAGGCTGAGCAAATTGAACAGCAATGCAGCCGTACCTACTACAGGCGCGTAGTCCAATACCGTCTGCCAATCCTTGGCCAGGGCGAGCACTACGGTGACGACAAGGAACAGCGCGGAAATGATCTTCATCGGGCGCTCCATGAGCAAGGCAAAGCGTACCGCCAGTTTGCGTACGACCATACCCACCGCGACCGGCACCAAGACGATGGCGAATACCTGCACTACTTTTGCAAATTGCAAAGGAATGGCCTGACCGTCTGCCATGAAATACATCAGCGACCAATTGACGAGCAATGGCATGGTGAGAATCGCGACCACCGAGTTCACTGCCGTCAGGGTGACATTCAGTGCCACATCACCGTGTGCTAAGTGGCTGTAGAGGTTGGCAGATGTACCGCCCGGAGAGGCGGCCAAGAGCATCAGGCCGACGGCCAGTTCCGGTGCCAGACCAAAATACTTAGCAATGAGAAAGCAGAAGTACGGCAGGAGGATTAACTGGCAGACCAGACCGATCAGAACAGGCTTGGGAAACTTCACTACCCGGACAAAATCCGCCGGGGTGAGTGACAACCCCAGTCCGAGCATGATGATGCCCAGGGCAATGGGGAGGAATGTAGTCAGCAAGGGCGATGCCATCATTATTGTTGTACTCGCAGCGAGGCAAGCCCGGCGGTTAACCGGGATGCAAAGGGCCTGGTGGTCTGGCCGGACAAACCGAAGCTTGTACCCGGCCGGTACGTTATTGGTTGTAACCTTTGCGTTGATTGGGCTGCCTAGGAGTCTAATGATGGAGGGGCACGGGCAATATTCTCCCTGCCAGCCAGACTGCTTGCCTTGCCGGACAGATAGATGCCTTTTGAAACATCAATATCATTGGAGGGGCGGTTTTTCGGTGCTCCTGGATGCCGCAAAGATCCCACCTACGTATCTTTATGGCGCTCGCCCGCGGTGCTGAAGCACCATCGGAGGGGACGTGACAGGTCAACCCCTTTGGGCGCTGTTGCACCCGGATCACAGCGGTTGTCTCGAGTGTTGGTGCTGGTGTAAAACGGCTGCGCCTGAATCGAGTAGGAATCTGCAAATGAATCAGCGTACTACTTCCTCCGGTTGGGCTAGCGCCATTGTCCGATCTCTGGAAATGGGCGGTGTCGACTGCCGCAGTCTGTTCGAACGTCTTGGGATGGATTATTCCGCTCTGAGCGATCCCGACGCTCGCTTCCCACAAGATGGCATGACAGGCCTATGGCATCTGGCGGTAGAGGCTTCTGGAAATCCGGTCATTGCCCTGAACCTGGCCCAGGTGGTGCGACCAGCCTCCTTCCATGTGGTCGGCTATGCATTGATGTCCAGCCGCAACTTGCATGAGGGTATTTCTAGTCTGGTCCGCTATCAGCGCATCATTGGTGAGAGTGCAGATCTCAGCTTTCACCCTACGTCGGACGGCTATGAGTTGACCCTGGCAATTCATGGCGATCGCCTGCCTTCTGCCAGGGAAAGTGCAGAGGGTTCGCTAGCCTATATCCTGGCCTTTTGCCGCTGGCTAGCGTGCCGTCCCTTGACTCCTCGTCTTGTCAGCTTTACCGGACGTGCGCCGGCTAATCTGAAGCCATACTGCGAGGTGTTTCAGGCTCCTCTGAAATTCAATGCCGAGCACTATGCATTGTTGTTCGACCGCACCGATCTGGATGCCCCACTACATTCTGCTAACGAGGCCCTGGCGCAACTGCACGAACGCTTTGCTGGTGAGTATCTGGCGCGTTTTTCAGACGGCCAGATCACTCACCAGGTGCGTCATCTGCTCTGTCGTTTGTTGCCTCAAGGTGAGCCCAAACGCGAAGTGGTGGCCCAGACAATGTTTATGTCCGAGCGTACCTTGCAGCGCCGCCTGCAAGCGGAAGGAACCGGTTTTCATCAACTGCTCGATGGTACTCGCCGAGAACTGGCGCGCCAGTACCTGATCCAGCCCGAACTAACCCTGCAGGAAATTTCCTATTTGCTGGGCTTCGCGGCTCCCAGCAATTTCTTCCGCGCCTTCCGCCGTTGGTTCAATACCACTCCTAATGAGTACCGGGCAGGTCTGTAGAGAGTTGAGCGATGCGCTCGTTAAGCGCCTGAGCGGTGGACAGGATTTCGCCAATCGAGTCAGGTACCTCCTTCCCTTCGCCCTCCCGGCAGCGATTCAGTGCAGCCAATGCTATCGAGCGGGCGAAGGCCCCCGCTGCAACCTCGTGTAGTCAGGGCCCGGCACCCGGGCCCTGAGGCTCAGGCCTGCTTCAAGGCGCCATCGAACGCTGGCGTCAACCCCGACAATTCCAGCTTGCGGACAAAGTCGCCAAGACGCTGCTGCTTGTAGGCTTCCACGTCCATGTCACGGTAGTCGTAGAAACCCTGGCCATCTCGCAAGCCATTGCGGCCGTTTTGCATGTTGTCGGCGATCACCTGTGGCGATTCGAAGCGCGGTGACAGCGCTCCACTCAGGTAGCGCGAGGCGTAGTACAAAATGTCACCGCCACCCCAGTCGATGAATTCAAGCAGGCCCAGCACCGAGAAGCGCAACCCGAAGCCGACGCGCACTGCGGTGTCGATATCTTCTGCGCTGGCCACGCCCTCTTCCACCATCCGTGCCGCTTCGTTCATGACCAATGCCTGAATGCGCGGCACGATGTAGCCGGCCACCGGATTGCACACCACGGGCACCTTGCCGATCCGCTTGAGCAGTTGCAGCAGCCGTTCGACCACCTGCGGACAGGTCGCTTCGCTGCGGCTGACTTCCACCAGCGGCATCAGGTACGCGGGATTGAGCCAGTGCGCGTTCACGAAGCGTTGCGGCTCACTGACCATTTCGCTCAACTCGGTGACCAGGAAAGTCGAAGTGGTCGATGCAATGATGGTCGACGCCGGGACATGCTCGCTGACCCAGGCGAAAGTCTGCTGCTTGACCGCGATGACCTCCGGCACCGCTTCGAACACCAGGTCGCACCGGCGCAATGCATCTGCGGCCTGGGACCGGGATTGCAGCGTCAACCGGGCTATCGCGATGTCCGCCTGTTCCAGCTGAAGCACACCAAGGCGTACCAGCATCTGCAGTTCGCTGCGGATGTTGTTGCGCACTCGCTCGAAGTAGCCGTGCCGCTCTTCCTCGGCGCGATCCTTGATGTCGATGAGGGTCACCGGCAGGCCCGCATGGATGAACGCCAGGGCAATGCCCTCGCCCATCCGGCCGGCGCCGACCACGCTGACTTGGGGCAGCGCGGCGTTCATCAGTTGTAGCCCTTGGTCAGCAGTTCGGTCATCTGCGCCCGACTCAGCGTGACCAGACCGAGGTTTTCCAGGGTGCGGCCTTCGGCGTAGAGGTCACGACCGGCGACGACCGAGGCAATGCTCAGCAGGCCCTGCGCCACCGGGGTCGGCACACTGGCCCAGCGGCCGACGGACACCAGGAAGGACAGACCCAGGCGGGTGTCTTCGAGCATGTAGCGATGTTTCTGCAGGTCGATGTCTTCGCGCCAGTCGCCGCTGTCGGTCAGCTTGCCATGGGCACCGCGACCATACATCCACTCATCGCCTTCGCTGGTGTTGTAGTGGTCGGCCAGCGGGAAGTGCGGCGCATCGTAGGTCAGTGCTTCGCGCACGGCCATGCGCTCGGCATCAAGCTGGTTGGTCACGCGACGAATCGACGGCTGGGTGCCTTCGTTGTGAATGTCCCAGGCCTCGAAATGCTCCAGGGGACCGGCGTTCATCATGATCAGCGGCGGGTGAATGATGGGGCCGGCGTTCATCAACGCACCGCTCAGGGCGTCTTCAATCGGCTCGACACTCGGGTAGGCCTCGCGCAATACCGCGAAAGCATGCTCGGACAGGTTGCTGGGGAATACGCCGGTCGGCAGGCGGGTGGCGTAGCCGCTGATCACCAGGTCGCTGGCGCCATGCTTGCGGACCAGGTACGGCAGCGTACCGGTTTCAGCGAAGGCGACCTTGCTCCGGTTGCCCGCATCGGCCATGGCCTTGGCGAACACGAAGCTGCCGAACGTGCCCGGCGGCAGGAACACCACCTGACCGTCGTGCAGGTGCGGCGCCACGTGTCTGGCCAGGTCTTCGTGGGAGGTCGACGGCAGAGGGATGATCACCAGTTGCGCGTCGCCCAGGGCTTCGGCCAGGTCGTCGGTGAACGACAGCTTGTCGCCCTGCTTTGCGACGGACAATTTGCGAGTGCCCTTGTAGTCCTTGATGGTCAGGCTGCCAATGGCCAGCAGCTCTTTGAACGCGGCAGAGTCTCGACGCCACAGGCGGGTCTGGTGCCCTTTTTCAGCCATTTCGACAGCAGCGGCGTAACAGCCGTGACCACCACCCAGCACAGTAATATTCATGCAGATACTCCTTTTTGTTAGAGACTCGATCCTATCGAGCCGCACCGCCACAGACTCATCCGATTGCGCAGCCGAATGACGGATTGCGCAGGAGTCTCAATGCTTCTGCCGCCGCAGGGTGTCCGAAGGCAGGCAGCCATAGCGTTGCCGATAGGCGCTGGAAAAATGCCCGAAACTGTTGATGCCATGACGCAACAGGATATCGGTGACGGTTTCTCCAGCCCTGCCCTGCTTCAGCGACTCGTGGATCACTGCCAGGCGTCGGTCGCGGATGTACTCGACCGGCGCTTGCTGGAGAAACTGGTTGAAGCCGTTCTGCAAGGTGCGCACCGAGACACCGCACAGTTCGCTCAAGGTTGTCAGGCTGATCGACTCGTCGAGGTGTTCCTCGATGTAGTCACGGGCCTTTTTCACGTGGTGCGGCAGCGGCGCGCGCGAGTCGATCAACAGATCCGCCGAGTAGTTGTGCGGCAACTGTGTGAGCAGCAGTTGCATCAGGTATTCGGACAGGCCGCTGGCGAGACGCGAACCGTCGACGCCGCTGCCGTACAGCCGGCAAATGTAGTCCAGGGTGTGATAGAGGCTGACGACGCCGGCGCCCAGGTGGTCGACGCTGACATCAAAGATCACCGACTGCCGCAGGCTGCGACCGAGCAGGCGTTGCAGCTGTGTCTCCAGGGCATCACGGTCGACCCGCAGGATCAGGTTGCGGCACTCGCCATCGGTGACGATGCGGCTTTGCGCAAACGGCGAGGAGACGCTCAGGTAGCCCGACTGCATCGCCGCGCTGCGCCGCCCGTGGGCCACTTCGCAATGCCCCTGCAAGGTGATGCGAAACAGGTACTGATCGGCAATGTCGCCGATGGTGATCTCCACCGGCGCGCCATAGCGCAGGTCGAGCAGCGCCGAATCGCCGAAGAATACGCCGTTGAGCCGGGTGTAGATCGGCTCGTCACGCAGCACGTTGAAGCTGTGCGGGCACAGGTATTGGCTGACCTTGTCCTTGATCTCGCGGTAATCGGCCGAGCTGAGCAGGCTGTGCCGTTCCAACAGGTGTACATCATTCAACATCAAGGGTTCTCCTGACCTGGAGCACCTCGGCCCCGCGCCCTTCAAAGGGAGCGAGGCCGAGGCGCCGATCGTGGACTATGACCAATCAAGCCCGGGTCGGGTGTTCACGGGCATAGCTTTCGCGGAAATGACGGCAACCACGCCATAGTAGAAGTACGGTCAACGCCGACGCGCCACAGATCACCAGCGACATCGACGAACCTACCGCCGCGGGCGATCCGAAGTAGCGGTCGGTCAACAGTGCCACCAACGTGGTGCCCAGGCCCAACCCCAGCAGATTGCTGATCAGCAGGAACACGGCCGAGACCTGCGCACGCACCTGGTTCGGCGCGAGGATCTGCATCGCCGCCGTGGACGCCGGCATCGGGAACGAAGCGAAGAACATCGCTGGCACCAACAGGGTCACCGACAGCCACAGTTGATCGACTTGAGGGAACAGCACGGCAGGTACCGCCATGCCGAGGGCACCGATGACGCCAGTGCGCATGGCAGCGTCCTGATGACCTTTCTTGCCCAGATAGTCGGTGAGCCATCCACCGCACAGCACCCCGGCGGTGTTGGCCACCAACAGCACGGTGCCGAGCATGTAGCCCGCCTCCATTGGCGACAGGCCGAACTTGCGGATGTACAGCGCAGGGCTCCAGCTCATCAAGCAGAACAGGGCCATGGCGTAGAACGAAAAGCCCAGGTAATGACAGGCGAAGGTGGCACGGTGGCGGCCGAGGAAGCGCAAGCCATCGCTCATCGCAACCTTCTTCGCCCGACCCTGCGCATCGACCTGCAGGCCTTTGCGCGCCGGGTCGCGTACGGTGAGCCAGATCAACAGGCCGACCACGAGGCCGGGCAGGCCGACAATGAAGAACGCCAGCTGCCAGGCCTTCATCGCACCGAGAACGGCGACCTCGATGGTGTTCATGTCCTTGAGCATCGCGATCACATAGCCGCCCACCAGGAAGGCCAGGCCACCACCGACGAACGAGCCGATCGAGTAGATGCCCACTGCGCGGCCGAGTTTTTCCTTGGGGAACATGTCGCTGAACATCGAGTAGGCCGAGGGCGACAGGGCCGCTTCGCCGACACCGACGCCAATGCGGGCGAGGAACATGTGCAGGAAGTTCTTGCTCATGCCGCAGGCGGCAGTCGCCAGGCTCCAGAACACGACGCCGACGGCGATGATCTTCGGCCGGGAAAAGCGGTCGGCCAGGTAGGCGATGGGCATGCCCATGAACGCGTAGAACAACGAAAAGGCCAGCCCGTGCAGCAAACTGAACTGAGTGTCGCTGATCTGCAGGTCGGCTTTGATCGGTTCGATCATCAGCGCCAGGATCTGCCGATCCACAAATGAAAAGATGTAGGCGATCATGCACAAGCCGACCACGTACCACTCGTAAATGTAGGTTTTCTTCTTCTGCTGTTGCAGGACCGCGTTATCGACCTGGATATTCACTAGTGTTTGCTCCTCTTGGAATCCGCTCATGCGCGCAGCGCGCCGGGTGACGGTGCACAGCGCACCGACTGGGAAGTTGCGGGGCAGATGTAAAGGACAAAGGGTTCGAACATGGTCAGGCCTCTTATTGTTATGGGGTCAAACCCCGGATGGACTGGGCTTACCAGAACTTCCAGGTGTAGGTCGTGGCGACACGGAATTCGTTGTAGTCGTAGCCGTACTTCTGTTTCACGTCGATGTTGCGCAGGTCCAGCCCCAGGCCTTGCAGCGCCCCGCTCTGCACCACGTAGCTGAGCCCCAGAAAACGTTCGCTTTCCTGGTTGTCGCTCAGGTTGTTGCCACGGTTCCAGTTGGTACCCTTGATGTAGCGGGTGTAGAGCTTCAGCCCCGGCATGCCCATCCCGGCAAAGTCATAGCTGTAGCGCGCGCCCCAGGACTTTTCACCCGGGCGGACAAACCCCAGGGACGACCAGTGCACCAGGTAAGGTTGCGGGATAAAACCGTTCATCGTCGGGAACACGCTGTCACCGAGCATGCGCTGGTAACTGAGGCCAAACATGTGGGCGCCTTTAAGCAAGGAGAACAAGCCACCGTAGGAACGGTTGTCGATTTCACCGTTCAACGCATTGCCATCTTCATTGTTATTGAAGTAGCGCAAGTCGGTTTTAAGTTTGTAGCCATTACCCAAATCAGCCATATGCATCAGGCCAAAATAGTGTTGCTGATAAATATCGTGCAACACGCCGTAGAAATAACTGGCTTGCAGGTTTTTGGTAATGTCGTAAGTTGCGCCGCCAAAGTCCAGGCCGTCACTGTCGAGATTATCGGTGGAGCCAAACTTGTACAGCTTCTCGTGGTTGGAAGATTCCCGCGTCACGGCAGACCAGAACCGGCCACCGGTCATCGTCAACCCATCGACTTCCTTGGACTCGACCACAGCCCCCTGGTAGATGGTATCCAATTGCCGACTGGTGTCATCGTACGCCACCGGCAGTTGTGGGCGAAGGTCACCGACCTTCAACTCGGTCTTGCTGTAGCGCATCTTGAAGGTTGCACCGGCACGACTGTAGTCATCGGCCGTCTGCTGGTCGTGGACGCTGAAGGGCAGCGAACCGTCGTTGCCCGACGAATCCAGGCGCACGGCGTATTGCGCATCCACATCAAGACCGATTGCCAGTGCCGTGTCGGTGTAACCGGAAGTAAACTGCGCATCGAAACCCTGAGACCAACTATGCACTTGCGAAAACGGCGCATTGGTATTGGTGTAGTTGCGGTGCAAGTAGAAGTTGCGCGTATCCACTTTAAAGTGACTGTCATCAATAACATCGGCATAGGCTGCCAATGGCGAACAGATAATTCCCAACACGCCGGCAATACCGAGCCCACGGCAAGATTGTTTTACCTGATACATCTAACTTCTCCACATCTGTATGTGCTTGGGCACTGTATTTATAGGAGCAGATTCAAACCAAAAACTAAAAATGCCGGCAGCCGAACACCGAGCCTTCTTGCCCAGGAAGGCGGATTGCATCAGGGATATAAAGGACGATCGGTTCGAGCATTGTCAGGCCTATTGTTGTTATGGGGTAAAACGCCAGGCGGGCTCAATGGAACAGTCCGCCACGACGACACGCCTCTTGTCTACCCAAGGTAAGCCAGCGGGCGCCACGCCGATATCGAGATGAACAGCATCCGTTGGGGGGAAAACTTCAACCCGGCTAAAGGTTTCCCTTAGTCGACTCAAAAGCGCAGGGCACACAGTGGGAGATGGCAAGCCTGTATTGCATAAGCCTTCCTTTAGCGAGGTCTTGTTGTTGGTTGGGCCCTAAACTAGCGATTGCACTGCCCGCCAACCTCCCCGATTGCGCAGGCGATTCTCCAATTGCGCAGCCTGATGCAGACCGCCTGAGCACTGCCGCCGCCGTTCCACCAGCGTCACGTTCTTCCAGACCGATCCCCCTTCCATCAGCGCCGCTAGCCTTGGGATTCAGCTAAAGTACTGATTCATGGAGCTTAGAGACGAGCAATGAAACTGAACCACAGGCCAGTGAAGGCTAGCGACGTAAAAATGATCTGCGGCTTTCCTCAGAACGCTCAAGAGTTGTTTTTCATGTTTCCGAAGGCACGTTTCCCGCTAACGGAAACGCAGTTGATTACCGCGATCTCCCAACGCTTCGATTCTACCGTCGTGGAGATCAATGGGACTGTCGTTGGGTTTGCCAATTTCTATCGAACTGAACGCCATGGCGTTTGCTGTATCGGCAATGTCATCGTCTCGCCGAGCGCTCGGGGCAAAGGAGTGGCCACGTTTATCGTAGAGACCATGACCGGCTTGGCATTCGAGCGTTACGGAGCCAACGAGGTGCAGATTTCCTGCTTCAACGAAAACACGGCAGGGCTGCTGCTCTACCCCAAGCTTGGGTTTGTGCCTTATGCCATTGAGGAGCGACCTTCTTTGGGAAACGGCCGATCGGCCCTCATACACATGACGCGCAGCAGAAGCTCGGCAGGTTGAATACACAGCCAGAGGCGGCCAGTCAGGCCATCTGAAAAAACCGACAACTTGATGTATTCACTGATCCACCATGGGGTGACAGGGATGGGATACCTTGTCGACCCAGTTACTCACCGCTCAGGGAGGGCGCCATGTCTGTAGAAATCCAGTTTTCTGAAAATGCTACTGAAGCAGAACGGCTGGGAATTTTAACCCCGTTGCTGGCCCATAATCTGGTCAACGGTGGAGACGACGCACATGAAACATTTGCTCTGTTGCTACGAGACCCTGACAGTAACGAAGTCATTGGCGGACTGTACGGCAAGGTCTCTTATCGATGGCTGCTCATCGATCTTGTCAGCGTTCCCGAGTCGATGCGTGGCCAGGGTATCGGAGAACGGCTAATGCGCATGGCCGAAGAAGTCGCGCAGAAAAAGCACTGCATTGGTATCTGGCTGGAGACTTTCAGCTTTCAGGCACCCGGGTTTTATCGAAAACTTGGTTACTCCGAATTCGGACGCCTGGCAGATTATCCACCGGGACATACCCGGCTCTATTACCAGAAGTCGTTGTGCTGACCGCATTTTGGATCTTGGGCCGATAGCTGCGCTTCGTAGCAGGCAGCAATCGACCAAAACCGGTCATTCTCAGAAGTCGAAAGTCATAGGAGGGCCGACCAGCACCTTGTTCTTGCCAACAATATTTGACGCTTCGATGCCGCGCCGGTTCAGGAGGTCGTCGACAGACTCAGCCAGGCCTGAGTTTCCAGAAAATCGTCTTCGGGGATTGCCTTGCGTAGGGGTGCCATGCGCACATCCAGGGTGGTGGGGTAGATATGTGCGCAGGGCGACTCGTCCCGTGCGCGTTCACTGAATGCGGGCGTATATTGGTATTGTCGATCCGGGAAGTTGAGGCGGTAGGAGGTCGCCAATAGTGTGGCGGACAAGAGTGCCGGCGGAAACTAACGGATAACCCAGAATGCTGGAGGTGCGACATGAGCCAATATCAACGCCTCTTTCTGATTGTCGGTCCAGCCATGCGTCACACGCCGGCGCTAGAGCGGGCAGTCGCACTTGCCAAAGCCACTGGCGCAGTACTGCATATCACGGTGTTTATCGAAGACGTCGACATCTTGGGGTTGATGAGCGGGAATGAGCAATTTCGCGAGATCTGTCAGCAAGAGAACCAGAAGTGGCTGCAAGATGAAGCCCAACTGATACGCGGCAATGGTATTACGGTGACCACCGAAGTTGCATTGGCTCGGGACGTACTGCAAGAAATCCTTCAGCATGTGACGGACTTGCAACCGGACCTGGTTATCAAGGACGTACACTACGAATCAGCAATCAAACGCGTATTCGTCACGCCTCTGGATTGGCATCTGGTGCGCGATCTCCCGGTTGCTGTTCATCTGGTCAGCGAGGTCAGGTGTCCACTTCCACGGATGATAGTGGCAGCAGTGGATTTGTCGCATCCAGAGCACCAGATCACTGACATCAACGATCGCATCATCCTGGCTGCACAGCGGATGGCAATGCAGTGCAATGCAGAGTTGCACCTGCTGCACGCCTTCGATCCATCGCAAACACATATCTCTGACGCTGGGGCCGGCGCCGTGACGATGCCAGGCTTCAGCAACGACGTACGTCGGTCACTGCATAAGTCCTTCATTACTTTGGCTGACAGCTACCAAATACCCTCTGAACGACAACACTTCATTGAAGGTTCGCCAACCAAAGTGATGTCCGACTTCGCAGCCTATAGCCGAACCGATGTGATCGTAATGGGAAGTACACATCGAAAAGGGCTGCACAAGCTGATTGGCAGTACTACAGAGCACGTCCTGTATCAGGTGCCCTGCAATGTTTTGGCAATAAAGGGGCAAGTAGATCAGTAGGAATACTCTTCAGGTCCGCACTTTGATGCGGCAGCAGCTGACAATCACGGCCTTGTTTTACGGAGAGTGTTGACTGGACGGACACGGCTGGCCGTCTGCTTTTGGTTGATTTCTGGCAGTCGGGAGGGGCTGCAACCAGGCATCACTCCCTGTCCAGCGCATCGATGATAGGGCATGCGGCCCCGCCGCCTACATCGCATTGCTGCACCAGTCCGCCCAGCACCTGCTGCATTGCGGCAAGGTCGGCCATCTTTTACTCGATCAGAGCCAGTTTGCGCACGGCCAGTGCTCGAGTCTCGCGACAAGTGCAGGCCGCATCAAGTGTCAGCAGTGCGCCCACCTCATCCAGCGTGAATCCCAGCGCCTGCGCCCTCTTGATGAAGCACAACCGTTTGACCTGCTCCGGTAGATAACACCGATAACCGCTGAGCGGCTTTGGCGGCTCATCCAGCAAGCCGCGTCGCTGGTAATAGCGAATAGTCTCGATATTCACCCCGGCAGCTTGCGCCAACTTGCCGATACTCAGCCCTGTCGCCATCACACGCCCCTTGATTCTGTACCCGGGTACGGAGTGTAGAGTGACTCTAGGTTAGATCGATTCAATGGAGAACACGATGGCTCAACAGATCGGCAGATCCTGAGGCGTTGACCAAGGCGACGATCAATGCGGTTATCCCTCCACCGTGCACAAATGAGGCAACCATGAGCGCCGTCATCCTCGAATCCGTGTTGACCTGCCCACATTGCGGTTTCGCCAAGCAGGAAGCCATGCCCACGGACGCCTGCCAGTTCTTCTACGAGTGTGGCAATTGTAAGACCCTGCTACGCCCGAACCCCGGTGACTGCTGTGTGTTCTGTTCGTTTGGAACGGTGAAGTGCCCGCCGCTCCAGGAGCAACTCGGATGCTGTAGTACGGATTGACCTGTGTTTGTTCGGTTTGTCAGACGCCCCTGAAGCGCCTCAAACCGTGGTTATGGGAGGTCAGTATCATGTGGAGTCGCTCCCTGATGCTCGTGGTTGTCTACCTGACTATCGCCCTCTGCATCGGCTGGTTGTTTACCATTGCTCTCCTGTATTGGCTTTGATCCAATTGGTGACGATCGGTCGGTCCGCATTTGGTGCCGTTTTCGGCAGGTAGCTTTGTCCCGATCACAGTCGTTGGGGAGTCGCTGCAATGGGTCGATTCTGTAGAAAAAATCGACCATGGTTTGCGCAGCAGAAAAGTATGCGTCCGAGATTGAAATCTTTACTTTCGGTAGAGGCTTCCGGACTCGGATCTCACGTAGCAGTGTGCAAAAAAGGCGTTTTAACCAGTCAATGAGCAAGCCGTTTGGGCGAACCGACTTTTTCAACAGAATCGGTCGTTAACTGCCTCTCTCGACAGGCAGATTTCGGCCAAAAGCAGGCATCTCCTTGCAGCAATCCACATGCTCACATTTCAACCTACGCGATCGGCTGGATCAGCCCGCATGCCAACGGCTCCAAATTCAATTGAGGTTTTTATGTAGAACAAGGAAATTTCCTCGGACGCGAGGCGCTCAAACAAGCGAGCGAACTCTTCTTCAGTAATTGCCAGACGGATCTCGGTTGGCTGATCAGCCAGCTCAAAAAAATGCGAGGAATGCAGTTTTCCCGAATGTCCGAAGCCTTCAATACCGGTTGCCAGAGTGGCTCCACGTAGCCCCATTTCTTTGGCCAGATCGACAAGCCAGTCACCGAGCATTTTTCCATGATGACGGCGGTTCTGTTGGGTAAAGAAAATCACCAGAAACCCTTTCATGACTGATCACCTCTTTAGCGTGTGCCAAATTGAAACGAGAGAAGCCCTGCGGCAGTCATCGCCAGTGAGCCAGCGACGTGGAGCGATATGGCACCAATCGCCCAAAACAATCTGCCCTCCTGAATCAAGGTGACAGTTTCAGCTGAGAACGTAGAGAAGGTTGTCAGCCCCCCACAGAAGCCGGTGATGATCAGTAGTCGCCATTCGGGACTCAGCGATGGCGTTGCGGCTAGGAAGGCAATCGCTAAACCGATGATGTATCCCCCAACCATGTTGGCAATCAGGGTGCCCGGCGGAACAGTTGGGAACAGGGCATTGAGTTTGATACCCAGCAACCAGCGTAACCAGGCCCCAAGTGATGCGCCGATAGCGATAACGAGCAATGACTTCAGCATAGCTGCGCGTCTCCTATCGGCATGAATAGGCGAGAAATCTCTGACAACTGGATGAACAGATGGGGGATGAACGGAGAGATTGAAATCACGATCCTGTCCTAAGTAGGAGGACAGGGCGACACACCTACGCACCCTGTCCAGGGTTCACGTAGGCATCATCAGCACGAAGGCGGTTAAAGGAGGAATGCCATCTCCTTCAGCCATCCTATCAGCCCCGCTAAAGGTTTCAAGGTAATACCAAGCTGGAATTGAAGCACTTAGGGCGGGTCCGTTATGGGTCCAGGCTGTGTGAAAACGCCAGTGATTGTCTAACCTTCTGATCGTCTAGATCGTATCGGGGGCGATCATGAAGCGATTTATTGAAGGTGAGGCTCGGACGCAAGTGACGCTGCTGCCAGAGTGTCTGGACGATTACGTAGCCGAAGAAAATCCAGTGCGCGTGGTCGATGTTTTCGTCGACGAACTCGACCTGGGCGCACTTGGTTTTGAGGGCGTCGATCCTGCCGCAACGGGTCGTCCGGCCTACCACCCAGCGGTGTTGCTGAAGATCTATATCTACGGCTACCTCAATCGGATTCAGTCCAGCCGCCGGCTTGAGCGTGAGGCCGAGCGCAACGTCGAGTTGATGTGGCTAACGGGGCGTTTGGCTCCGGACTTCAAAACCATTGCCGACTTTCGCAAAGACAACGGCAAAGCCATTCGCAGCGTATGCCGCCAGTTCGTAGTGCTTTGCCGCAACCTCAATCTCTTCTCTCAGTCGATCATCGCCATCGACGGCAGCAAATTCAAAGCCGTCAACAACCGTGACCGTAACTTCACCCAGGGAAAAGTGAAGGCACGCATGCAGCAGATCGAGCAGAGCATTGATCGATATTTGGCGGCGATGGATTCGGCGGATCGGGCAACGCCCGAAGTGGCCGAGGCCAAAGCAGAGCGGCTTAAAGAAAAGATCGAAACACTGAAAAAGCAGATGCAGAAACTCAAGGAAATCGAGGCGCAGCTCCACGAAAGTCCAGACCAGCAGATCTCCCTCACAGATCCTGATGCACGTTCAATGGCCACGAGCGGCCGAGGCACCGGAACGGTCGGCTACAACGTACAAACAGCGGTCGACGACAAACACCATCTGATCGTTGCCCATGAGGTGACCAACGTTGGTAATGATCGTGGGCAACTGAGCAATATGGCGAGCCAGGCGCGTGAAGAAATCGAGGCTGAGTCGCTAACGGTGGTGGCCGACCGAGGCTATTACAAAGGTCTGGAAATCCTTGCTTGCGAGCAAGCCGGCATCACTACTTTCGTGCCGAAACCCCTGACATCAGGCAGCAAAGCCGAAGGCCGATTTGGTAAGCAGGACTTCATCTACCTTGCTGCATCGGACGAGTATCGATGCCCTGCGGGACAGTTACTGACCCGGCGGCATTCTTCGGTGGAAGACGGCATGCTACTGCACTGTTATTGGTTCTCGGGCTGCCAGTCCTGCGCAATGCACAAGCAATGTACGACCGGTAAGGAGCGCCGGGTAAAGCGCTGGGAACATGAAGCCGTAATCGATGCGATGCAGGTACGGCTGGAAAATGATCCAGCGATGATGAGGCGTCGCCGACAGACCGTTGAACATCCTTTTGGAACGCTCAAATACTGGATGGGAAGTACCCACTTCCTGACCAAAACCCTACCAAGGGTAAGCACCGAAATGAGCCTTCACGTGCTCGCCTACAACCTCAAACGGATGATGAGCATCTTCGGTATCTCAGGACTGCTTGAAGCGGTCAGGGCGTGAATCCAGCCGTTTGATCGACCGTGAGTGGCTGTTTGGGCCGCTGACGCGGCCCAAACAGAATTTACGAACGCCTATGTAGCTGACGAGGGCAATTCGCGCTTCAGTCTGCTGGTTTCGCAGGCAACGCCCATAGCTCTCAACTTTCGACGTATTCAGTGCGTTTTCACACGGCCTGGGTCGATTGCAGCCCTCCGGGACAGGCAATAATCGGCCAGAAGGAGACATTCGTTTGCGTCGGGATGCCCCTATCCAGTCGTCAGGCATTAAGCACTGTTGAGATGGTCGCGTATGAACTCGATGAACCGCTGGGTCTTCGCAGGAAGCAGCCGTGTTTCGGTCCGGGTCCGTCACCCGTGGATCGGACTTGCGCCCGGCCCTGGCAAGCCGGGACGACGCGACGTGCGAGCAATCAGGCCTGCGCCTCGCCTGGGAACGCCGGCAGCCCGTACGTCAACGCAAGTTCCAAGGCCGGTTACAAGGGGTATAACTATCAGAACAAAAGGCGGGTCACCCAGAATAGGCCCTCCAAAGGCAGCGCCCGGGCCAAGCGCCCCAGGCCTGATCGGCGCCTGCGGCGCGGAGCGATGTGATGAGTTCCAGAGCATGGCGATGGGCTCGCAAGAGCCTTCTTGGCTGCATCGAGCTGGCCTTGCTGGTCGCTCCACTGTGCGCCAGCGCCATGTTCAAGTGCCAAGCCAGGGACGGAGCCATCAGCTACACCAGCCAAGCCATCGCCAGCGCCCGCTGCACTCGCCTGAATGGCATGGCGGGCGCCGGTGTCGGCGCCAAGGCAACGGCCCTGCCACGGCTTGTGCGGGACGACAACTCAGGCGCGGTGCGGATTCGGGTGTACACCTTCATCCACAAGGGTATTCGTCAATTTGTGAGCCGGCGCCCCGTCGGGATCTCCGCACGGGTCGATGTCCTTGAGCTCTATTACATCAAGGGCTGCTATCTGTGCATGGCGCCGAAGGATTTCAAGGTCGCCTCACTGCGCCTGGACCCCCATTCCTATCAGCGGGAGATCGAAGCCGCTTCGGATCATTATGGTGTCGACAGGGCGCTGGTCCGCGCAGTGATACATGCCGAATCGGCGTTTCGCCCCAACGCCATTTCCGAAGCCGGCGCCCAGGGGCTGATGCAGTTGATGCCCGCCACCGCCCAGCGATTCGACGTGGACAATCCGTTCGACGCACGACAGAACATTCGTGGCGGCGTGCGCTACCTGGCCTGGCTGCTCAAGCGCTTCAACGGCAACCAGGTGCTGGCGTTGGCAGGTTACAACGCCGGCGAAGCGTCCGTGGTCGAGTACAACGGGGTGCCTCCCTACGCCGAGACGCAATCCTACGTTACCCTCGTGCAGTCCTTGACCGAACGCTATCGCAACCATCGCTAGTACCGTAGGGCGCATAACCCGGAACAGGTAATACGCCGGGCGGGGAATGGCTCAACCGAACTTCCACGCTCACCGGTAGCTATCGACCCAGGCTGCCTGTCAGGCTGAATCCTCTCACATGTATTCGCGACTAGAGTTTCACTGCCAACTATTCTGAAGCAAGATCAGAATTCACCCGTGCAACGTCAGGTATCGAGCGTTACTTCGGCCTCAGGGAAACCGGTATGACAAATCCGCAAGATAAAGCCGAGTCCGACGCGGATTTAGCTCAGATGGTTATAGGGCTGGGGCCCTGCACTTGTCTGTTGCTGCTCTTACTTGGATTGATCCTCCTGTTTCCCTTCCTTGAGGAGGGTTTAATTGCTCGCATGTCGCTCGGCATTTTGTTTTCAACGGTGCTGCTCGTGGGCGCTTTCGCCACCAGGCAGAATCGGCGGGGGTTCATCCTCAAACTGTGCCTGGCGCTGCTTGGGATTGGCCTTCAATGGGCGGCCTTGTGGGCTGGGAGTATCGCGATTCTTGAGCTTGCCGGGATTTCCTATGTGGCGTCTCTTGCAGTTTCGTTTAGCGGAGTGCTTCGCTATATCCTCAAGCGCGGGCCAATTACAGCCGACAAGCTGCATGGCGCGCTTGCGGGTTACATCATGCTGGCCTTCGTTTGGTCCTTCATCTATGCCCTGGTCGAGATATCCGCCGCTGGCTCATTCGGCCCTGGCCAACTCGACTTCAGACAGCCCGGCACTTTCTTCAAACTGATCTATTTCAGCCTCACGACGCTCACAACCACCGGTTACGGTGATGTCATCCCGTTGACCAATCACGCCCGCTCACTTGTGATGGTCGAAGAGTTTTCAGGCGTCTTTTACGTTGGTGTTGTGATCGCGCGGCTTGCGGGTCTTTATCCGTCGAATCAGGCCAGGTGACTCTCGATTTGCCTGAGCCGTCTCCGGGCATTGGTAAGCAACCAGCATCGGACAAATGTCTCACGAACGCATGAATGGAACGTAGCGTAAATCCTATGTTTCAAAGCCCTGCGCCGAAGCGATACTGCCAGACCATGCCAATGGCATCGTATTCGCTGCCCGTGCGGGTATGGCCGCCCTTACTCGCATTCAGCTTTAGCGAATGGTTCCGGTTCAACGGCAGCGTTAGGGTACATCCGTAGCGTGTGTTCTCCTGAAAATCGTGGTTGCCGGCCCCATCGACTGAGCTACTCCCGCCAGCGAAGTAGGTCGTATCCAGCGCAACCCAAACACCGTTGCTAAAGGCATAGATAAGATGTCCCTGTACCTGGTAAATCGGGTTCTGGGAAAGTGTGTGGTCGCCGAGGAACTCGTCATTGTCGGTGTAAAAGGTTCCCGCGCCGGATAATTCCAGGGTCACTGGCCCCAGACGCTTGGAAATCCCAAGTTCGGGCTTGAATGACCAGCGGTTGTTGCCGAGATTTACCAGCTTACTCGCGTCGTATTGGCCTATTGGCGCCGTGATCGCCAGGCTGGTGCCGATAATCACATCCTGTTGATAGCTGGGGAATTCAGCCAGGGACATCGCCGGGGCGCCATACAAGTTGACCGAGAAGCGGAATCTTGGATCGATCAACCCCGTAACATTTCGCTCCTTGGGTTCACCGTCGAACAGGGCAGAGCCCTTCAGTCTTGCCTCAGGTACGACGATATCGAACTTACCGGAGCGGCCCCAGACGTCCAGGGATCTGGCAAAGGCAAACACCACAGTCTTGATGTTGAGCTTGGCATCCTGGAGCGGGACTGAGGGGTTGGCCGTCACACTGCCATGGAGATCGCTGTAGCCCATGAGCAGGAAATTGATACCGACCGGCGTATTGGCGTAGGACCTCGGTTCGAGATCTTCTGCGCCTGCACCGGGGGCTACGATGATGAGCGAAACGGATGCGAACCGAACCAGCCTGACGACGCAGAGTTTGTGTTTCATCCACATTCGCTCGCTTCCTGTCAGGGTCCCAGAGCTCTATGTATTGTTGTAGCGCATCTGCATTCGTTTGGCACTTACAGCGGCCATCAGCACTGTGTGGCAGCACTGACTGTTTGATCGGATACTCCTGGCCAATCAGTTCTTGGGCATACTGTTCATTGGATGAGGTTTGCCCTCACCTGGTTTCGTGGATAATTTGAAGTCTTATAACAAGGCGCAGCAAGAGACAGGTCGTCTGGGTTTCCTCAGACGAAATTGACAGGCAGCTGTTGGCCGATTCATGCCCGTGCTGACCGGCAGCTTCACGCCCAGAGGCAGGCTGCAATCTGCATCAGTCGCGAATTGTGCACCAACCGTTTTCGGGCATTGATCTCCGGAACCAAGAACTCTGTCATCAATAGACTAGACTCCGAAATATCCTTCTGGCGTAAAGTTCGTGCCCGGCGTACCACCGCTGTATCTGGGGAGGGCACAGTTGGAGCCGGTTAGAGCAAATCAACTTGTGGAGCGCTGATAATGTTTGGGAATCGCATCCTGCAAACATGGCGTCCATGTTATTTGCCAACCCGCTCCAGGTTGGTCGCCTTCGCGGTTGCGGCCCTCACGTTCGCGCTGTTTGCCGGCCCCGTCCATGCCGCAGCCGAAGCCAGGTCCTCCCCTCAGACACCACCGCGCGAGGAACTCACTATATCGCCCCAAGAGGTGATGAAACCGTGGAAAGGCGATCTCGACGGGATGATCCAGCGCGGGACCATTCGTTGACTACGTCTGTGAGTTCCTCGTCTGGCTTGTCATTGCTCGAATCAAAAGTACCGTCATGATCCCGTGCAATACGACCACCGGCCACAACAAAACCCCACTCGATTCCCCCGAGATACCAACGTAGGCGAGATAAAGCGTAACGGCTGCGTTATAGATCAACATCCCGAGCATTGCTGGTCCGGGCCAGCAGGCGATGGCCAATGCGATGAGGGCAATGCCGGCCAGGGGGACGATGACGCCCGTCAGTTCGATGCCAAGCAGAAGTTGCCCGACCAGCGACGGGACAAGTATCAGCGTCACGCCAGTGGCTGCCTCGATGATCGCGGCGAAAACAAGCAGTCCTTTCATCACATGGGCGCTCCGTCCCGGGCTGTATAGGTGCAAGACTGGACGGCCCTGGGGAATTGGTTAACCCGATTGCTACTAAGCCTTAGTGCTTATCGTGATTAGCCTTGGTGGAAAGTTCCGGTACAGCAGCAATACTCCACCCTGCTGCGAAAACCATTCGCAGTATAGCGTGGGGCAATAAGTCATGAACTTAAGCGTCTGCGAAGCGAAAGAATCTCGATTTTCGTTAATCAAGCGATGCCTCCGCCAGCCGCTATTGCACTTTCTAATCGCCGGTTTTGCACTCTTTGCGCTGTACGGAGGTTTACACCGTTCAACCCTTGATCAAGATCCGCAACGCATCGAAATCACCCCTGAAGTAGTTCAGCAAATCGCGATTTCCTGGCTGGCGCGATGGCAACGACCCGCATCGGAGCAACAGTTGCAGGGCCTGATTGATGAATATGTGAAAGAGGAAATCCTCTATCGCGAAGCACTGAAACTTGGCCTGGATAAAGACGACACTATTATTCGCCGCCGACTGGCGCAAAAAATGGATTTCCTCGCCGAAGATGTAGCGTCACTTCGCGAGCCGGCACCCGGTGTACTTGAGGCCTGGTACAACCAGCATCAGGACCAATATGCCCCGCCGCCACTTTTGACCTTCCATCATTTGTTTTTCGCCTTGGACAAACGTGGTGCGGATGCGCAAGCGCAGGCTCAGTCCGCACTCAGTGGGCTGTCTGACAAGAACAGTGGCGAAGGCGATGCCTTTATGTTTAAAAACGCCTACTCGGAACAATCCCAGGATCAGGTGGCGCGGGTCTTTGGTTCAACGTTCGCCATTTCATTGTTCAAGCACACGCCTGGTAGCTGGGTGGGGCCTGTGGAGTCGGGTTTTGGCTGGCATCTGGTGTGGATCGATGCGCTGGCCAAATCACCTCCTCCGCCCTTCGAAGCCGTGGCCCAGCAGGTCAAGTCCGATTGGATGTCCGAACAACGCAGCGCATCGAAACGCGCGAATTTCGATGCACTGAAAGCACGCTATGAGGTCGTGCTGATGATACCTGCTTCCGCCGGTGTGATTGCTGCCACACACACGGAGCGGCCGTGATGCGGTGCACGGTATGGCTACTGTTGGTGCTCTGGTTCGTGGGGCTAACGGCCATCGCCCATGAGTCGCGCCCCGCTTACCTGGAACTCAACGAAACGGCTGCCGGGCGCTATGACGTACTGTGGCGCACGCCGGTGCTTTCGGGCATGCGATTGCCGATTGCGCTCCGGTTTGCCAAAGGTGTGCGCACTGTCGTTGAGCCCGTGGAAAGCGAACTCAACGATTCACTGATCGAGCGTCGGGTCATTGAAGCCGGTCCCGCAGGACTGGTCGGGCAACGTATTGAATTCATCGGCCTGCAAGCGAGCATCACCGATGTGCTGGTGCGTGTCTCGCGCCTGGACGGCAGCCTGACGACCACCCTCGTCCACCCTGCGCAGCCCTGGATAGAGATCGCTGCCACGCCGGGAGTGTTCTCGGTGGCCGGTGCATTTCTGGCTCATGGCATCCAACACATCCTGGGGGGCTTCGATCACCTGCTGTTCGTCTTCGGTCTCCTGCTGCTGGTGGGTAATGGCTGGATGCTGGTGAAGACCATCACCGCATTCACCCTCGCCCATTCCGTCACTCTGGCACTCGCTACACTGGGTGCGGTGCGGCTGCCCGGCCCTCCTGTGGAAGCGACGATTGCGCTAAGCATTCTGTTGCTGGCAGTGGAAGTCGCCCGCAAGAACCGTGACGAAACCAGTTTCACCCTCCAGTGGCCATGGGTGGTTGCGTTCTGTTTTGGCTTGTTGCATGGCTTCGGTTTTGCCGGTGCGCTGGCGGAAATCGGATTGCCGCAGCGCGACCTGCCGCTGGCGCTGTTCACCTTCAATGTCGGTGTCGAGATCGGCCAGCTGATGTTCGTCGCCGTCGTGTTGAGCCTGCGCGCACTGTTGCTGCGTTGTCGACTGCCACGGCCCGCAGTCCTGTATGCCCGACCGATTGCTTCTTACGGGTTGGGTACGCTGGCTGCCTTCTGGTTTTTCCAAAGAGTCTCGAGTTTCTTGTCCTGAGTTGCACCCTGTCATTGCCGTATTCCGGAGACGTGGAATATGAAAACCCCTACACACTTCACCGCGCCAACACTGCTCGGTTGCGCCGTGTTAACTGTCAGCACGCTGGCATTGGCGGAGGGCAACCCGGATCGCGAGGTTTACTTTGGTCAGACGCACTCGCACAGCTCCTGGTCGATTGATGCCTACCTGATCGGCAATCACCAGGTCGATCCCGAGCAGACGTACCAATACTCACTTGGGATGCCGATCAAGCATCCAATGGGGTTTGAAGTGCAACTCAAGGGTCGCCCGCTGGATTTCCATGGCGTGACCGACCACTCGGAATACGTGGGCGTGATCGCCCTGGCCAACGATCCGAAGTCAGACTTCAGCAAGCTGCCCATCGCGCAAAAGCTGATTGTCAAAACCCCGGAAGATTTCAACCGGGTGTTCAAATGGATCGCCGGCAGCTTGAGCCACCCGATCAAGGAGCTGATTGATCCGAAGGTTGCCGGCAGTATCTGGCAGCAGAACATCGCCATCGCCGACAAGTACTACAAGCCCGGCAAGTTCACCACGTTTGTCGCCTATGAATGGACCTCAGCCCCCAACAATCAAAACATGCACCGCAATGTGTTTTTCCGCGACTCGAAGAAGGTGCCGGACATGCCCTTCACGGCCCTCGATTCGGACAAACCGGAGGATTTGTGGGGCTGGATGGACGACCAACGCAAAAAAGGCAACGAGGTGCTGGCGATCTCCCACAACGCCAACCTCAGCAACGGCCTGATGTTTCCGGTGGACGTCGATGACCGTGGCCGCCCCATCGATGCCGCCTGGGCCGAGTCGCGGATGCGCAATGAATCCCTTACCGAAATTCACCAGGTAAAGGGCACCTCGGAAACCCACCCCGAACTGTCGCCGACAGACGAATTTGCCAATTATGAAGTCATGAGTTTCCTGCTCGGCATCGACAACAGCACGTCGAAAATCAATGGCAGTTACGTAAGGCAAGCCTGGCAAAACGGCATGGCTTTGCAGCAAGCTCGTGGATACAACCCTTACAAAATGGGCGTGGTCGGCGCCAGTGACTCGCACAATGGGGTGATTCCTTATTCCCAGAGCTACAACTTCGGCTCCCACGGCTTTACCGACAGCACCCCGGCGGCGCGTCTTTCCGGCAAACAGAATTCGGGGTTGATTGCCTTGCAAACCAGCACCTCCGGTCTGGCCGGTGTCTGGTCTGAAGAGAACACCCGTGAATCGATCTTCGATGCCATGAAGCGCAAAGAAGTCTATGGCACCAGCGGCGTGCGCATCCCCGTGCGCATGTTTGGTGGCTGGGGCTTCGACAGCGGTTTGTGGAATGAAAAAAACTGGGTGCATGCTGCCTACGCCAAGGGCGTTCCCATGGGCGGCGACTTGCCGGCAAAACAGGGCAAACAGACGCCGTCCTTCGTGGTGTGGGCGGTCAAGGATGTCGACGATGGCAACCTCGACCGAATCCAGATCATCAAGGGCTGGACCAAAAACGGCCAGACCTTCGAGAAGGTCTACGACGTCGCCTGGTCCGGTGATCGCCAACTGGACCAGGCCACCGGCAAAATCCCACCGGTGGGCTCGACGGTCGATGTTTCCAAGGCGACCTACACCAATACCATTGGTGCCACCGAGCTGAAAAAAGTCTGGGTCGATCCGGATTTCGATCCGGCCCTGCACGCGTTCTACTACGCCCGCGTGCTACAGATTCCAACCCCGCGCTGGAGCACCTATGACGCGGCCAAGTTGCAAGTGCCACCACCGGCCGATGTCTCGGCCACCGTCCAGGAACGTGCGTGGACTTCGCCGATCTGGTACACGCCGACAGTTGAGGACAGCAAACTTGTCGCTGCCGGCAAAACCATCGACCAGCTGAAAACCGAAGGCGCCAAAGCGCTCACTAACGAGCAGTTGCAAGCCTACGTGGTGGGCAAAACGATCAAGGTGCGCAATACCGTCACCGGCCAGACGTTCGAGATCGTCTATGGCACCGAAGGCCAACGCCTGGTCACCAGCGTCGATGGCAAGCCGCCTACGCAAGGGGAATACCTGAACATGCTGCATGACGGCCAGTTTGGCGTGCCGGCCAAATATGAAATCAAGGACGGACATCTAGTGACAACACTCGGCGGCACACCCTTCGAGGCCACAGTATTCGAGCAAAACGGCAAATACATGGCCGCTCGCAGCAACGAATTCGGCTATGTGAATTATGAGGTTGAGGAGGTCAAGTAGCGCCGAAGCCAGCGCCGATGTTCTGCATACATCGGTACTGGCAGATTGACGCGAACCGATATTGCCGTAGCTCAGAAAGAAAGCTGTTCGCGAATCGGCCCCAATGTACTTATCCAGGCATTGATACTTGAAGGGGCAGTGTTACCGAAAGCAGTCATCGATGGAGGTTCGCGTTGGGTCGATTTCCGTCAGTCGCGACAGGCAACAATCGGCTGAAGCAGTCTTTCCTGACCGCTACACTGGGCGCTTCAAATTTCTAGCCTCCCGCTCAGCCGCTTTGAGCTGACACTCCTGCAGCACTGCTATTGGCATCAGCCGAATGGCAAGCAGAATGCCAAGTGGAAAAATAATCACGTCGTCCACGTATCCAAAAGTCGGCGCCCTTAATCTCACACTTTGTTACCGCATACCCCAGCCGGGTGTAAAAACCTGCTTTGGTAACAACCTCGCAGGCTGCCTCCCCCCTGCGCTCACCTGCCTGCGAAGCCCGTCCCAGAGCGCTGTACGCGCTTTCTCAAACGCCCAATCCGCGAATTGGCCGGGTGATTGCATATGCTTGTCTGTACAAGTATTTGCGTGTGCATAAGACATTTCGCCACGCAGTACACGCGCTCTTGCGGCACAAGCGCTTTCGATGGTCCTTGGGAATAAAACAATGAAAAAAGCATTTCTCACCCTTTCTGCATTGGCTTTGTGCATGGCTGCCGGTTCTGCGCTGGCCAAGGAGTACAAGGAGTTGCGTTTTGGCGTCGACCCCTCTTATGCGCCGTTCG
Organism: Pseudomonas sp. GL_091; assembly: GCF_057837725.1. Lineage (NCBI taxonomy): Bacteria > Pseudomonadati > Pseudomonadota > Gammaproteobacteria > Pseudomonadales > Pseudomonadaceae > Pseudomonas > Pseudomonas sp. GL_091. The sequence goes on from NZ_CM174451.1 coordinate 4,395,242, forward strand.
AATCCAAGGCCGCCGATGGCAGCCTGGTGGGCTTCGATATCGACTTGGGCAACGCGATCTGCGCTGAGCTGAAGGTCAAGTGTAAATGGGTCGAAAGTGACTTCGACGGCATGATTCCCGGCCTCAAGGCCAACAAGTTCGACGGCGTGATCTCTTCCATGACCGCCACGCCAGCGCGTGAGAAAGTTATCGATTTCTCAAGCGAGCTGTTCTCTGGCCCGACCGCGCTGGTATTCAAGAAAGGCGCGGCCATCGGCACCGATCCGGTCTCCCTCAAGGGCAAGAAAGTCGGCTACGAGCAAGGCACCATCCAGGAAGCCTACGCCAAGGCCGTGCTGGACAAGGCTGGGGTAGAGACGCAGGCCTACGCCAACCAGGACCAGGTGTACGCTGACCTGATCTCCGGACGCCTCGATGCCTCGATCCAGGACATGCTGCAAGCCGAACTGGGCTTCCTGAAGTCGCCACCAGGCGCCGACTTCCAAGTCAGCGAGCCGGTCGAAAGCCCCCTGCTGCCAGCCAAAACCGCCGTGGGTCTGACCAAAGGCAACGCCGAGCTCCAGGCCTTGCTGAACAAAGGTATCCAGGCACTGCACGACAATGGCACCTATGCGGCCGTCCAACAGAAGCACTTTGGCGATCTGAATCTCTACAGCGGCAAATAATGACCCTGCGCCCATTTGCGGATGGGCACTTTTTTGATTGACGTAGGGCTACTCAATGCTAGAAAACCTATTGCAGATTCTTGGGCTGTCAGGCTTTAGCCTTAAGGGTTTCGGCCCGCTGTTGCTGCAAGGCTCCTGGATGACTGTCAAATTATCCTTTCTGTGCTTGCTGGTGAGCGTTGGCCTGGGCCTGATCGGCGCCAGCGCCAAGCTTTCGAAGTCGGCACTGCTGCGCGTCCCTGCGCAGGCCTACACCACGCTGATCCGCGGGGTGCCGGACTTGGTGCTGATGCTGTTGATCTTCTACAGCCTGCAAACCTGGCTGACCAGCCTGACCGAAGCACTGGGCTGGGACTATATCGAAATCAACCCCTTTAGCGCCGGGGTCATTACCCTGGGCTTCATCTACGGGGCTTATTTCACCGAAACCTTCCGTGGCGCCATCCTTGCCGTACCGCGAGGGCAGATGGAAGCGGCTACCGCCTACGGCCTGACCCGCGCTCAGCGCTTTCGCTTAGTGGTGTTTCCGCAAATGATGCGCTTTGCCCTACCGGGCATCGGTAATAACTGGATGGTGATTCTCAAGGCCACCGCGCTGGTGTCGATCATTGGCTTGGCCGATCTGGTCAAGGTGGCCCAGGACGCGGGCAAGAGCTCCTATCAGCTGTTCTTCTTCCTGATTCTGGCCGCCTTGATCTATCTGGTGATAACCACCGTTTCGAACTACGTCTTGCGCCGGATGGAAATCTTCTACGCCGCAGGCACCCGGGAGGCCGTGCGATGATCGAGCTACTGCAGGAATACTGGAAACCTTTCCTGTTCCAGGACGGCAATCACATCACCGGGCTGGCCATGACCCTCTGGCTGCTCAGTGCCTCGATCTTCTTCGGCTTCGTGATGTCGATCCCGCTGTCGATTGCGCGGGTCTCGACCAATGTCTGGGTGCGCTGGCCGGTGCAGTTCTACACCTATCTGTTTCGGGGTACGCCTCTCTATATTCAGCTGCTGATTTGTTACACCGGCATTTACAGCCTGGCTGCGGTGCGTGCTCAGCCAGTACTGGATGCGTTCTTTCGCGATGCGATGAACTGCACCATCCTGGCCTTCGCCCTGAACACCTGCGCCTACACCACGGAGATCTTCGCCGGGGCCATTCGCAGCATGAACCACGGTGAAGTCGAAGCAGCCAAAGCCTACGGCCTGACCGGCTGGAAGCTGTACACCTACGTGATCATGCCGTCCGCCCTGCGTCGCTCGCTGCCTTACTACAGCAACGAAGTGATTCTGATGCTGCACTCGACCACCGTGGCCTTCACCGCGACCATCCCGGACATCCTGAAAGTCGCGCGGGACGCCAACTCGGCGACCTTCCTGACCTTCCAGTCCTTCGGCATCGCCGCGTTGATCTACCTGGCAGTCACTTTTGCGCTGGTCGGCCTGTTCCGCCTGGCTGAACGCCGTTGGTTGTCTTTCCTCGGCCCGGCTCACTAATTCAGGATGCTTGTTCATGTACAAACTGACCGTTGAAAACCTGCACAAAAGTTATGGCAACCATGAAGTCCTCAAGGGCGTTTCGCTAAACGCCAAGACCGGCGATGTGATCAGCCTGATTGGCGCCAGTGGTTCGGGCAAGAGCACCTTTCTGCGTTGCATCAACTTCCTGGAAACGCCCAACGACGGCGCCATGAGCCTGGACAACCAGCCGATTCAAATGGTCCATGACCACCACGGCATGCGCGTGGCCGACGCCAATGAACTGCAACGCATCCGTACTCGCCTGGCGATGGTGTTCCAGCACTTCAACCTGTGGAGCCACATGACCGTGCTCGACAACATCACCATGGCCCCACGCCGGGTGCTGGGCGTCAGCAAGAAGGACGCAGAGGATCGCGCCCGGCGCTACCTGGACAAGGTCGGTTTGCCGGCACGGGTTGCAGATCAATACCCGGCGTTTCTCTCGGGTGGTCAGCAGCAACGGGTCGCCATTGCCCGCGCCCTGAGCATGGAACCGGAGATCATGCTGTTCGACGAGCCGACTTCGGCCCTGGACCCGGAGCTGGTGGGAGAAGTGCTCAAGGTGATCCAGGGGCTGGCCGAAGAAGGCCGCACCATGATCATGGTGACCCACGAAATGAGCTTTGCGCGCAAAGTGTCGAACCAGGTGCTGTTCCTGCACCAGGGGCGGGTCGAAGAGCAGGGTGCGCCCGAGGACGTATTGGGCAACCCCAAAAGCGAGCGCCTGCAGCAGTTCCTCAGCGGCAACCTGAAGTAACCGGAGCGCCTTCGAGCGACCGCAGGGTCGCTCGAAGGCGCTGGCTCAACCCTCAAAACACCCGCGTTCAACCTGAGCAATCAGTGTTGCCGGCCTGGTTCCGAAGGGCAGCTTTCCAATCGCCAAAATCAAGAGTAATGTACTTATTACTACATAATAAGTAGCTAACTCTACATGAAAAATTGGTTAACTCTGATTCTTGGTTTACCAACCGCCAATGCCACCGAACGCATGCGAGCCTGGCGTGCTTTGAAAGCTGCTGGTGCGGCAGTTCTGCGTGATGGTGCCTACCTGTTGCCTGATACCGATGTCTGTCGTGAAGCGCTCGTAGCTGTCGAGCGCGACATCCTGGCCATCAATGGCACCGCATTTATCCTGCCTGTCATAGATCCTAACGGAGAGCGTTTTGTCGAGTTGTTCGACCGTAGCGATGACTACAGCAAGCTACACACAGAGATCGAAGAGTGCCGTGGGCAGCTCAATCCTGAAAACGCTTTGGCCTTCACCAAACAGGTTCGCAAACTGCGTAAAACCTACGACCAGCTGACCAACATCGATTACTTCCCAGGTAAGCCGAAGCAGCAGATTGACGTAGCCTTGCAAGAGCTTGAGATCGCCGTCAGCAGAGCCCTGTCTTCAGACGAGCCACACAGCCGCAACCAACCCATAACGGCACTCAACCGTAGCGATTATCAGGGGCGTGTTTGGGCAACTCGTAAGCGTCCTTGGGTTGACCGCCTGGCCTGTGCCTGGTTAATCCGCCGCTTCATTGACCCTAACGCTCAAATCCTCTGGCTGGACACGCCACAGGACTGTCCGGCCGATGCCTTGGGCTTCGACTTCGATGACGCGGCTTTCAGTCATGTCGGCAACCGCGTGAGCTTCGAAACTTTGCAAGCCAGTTTTGAGCTTCAAGAGTCCGGCCTGAACCGCATTGCAGCTTTGGTGCATTACCTCGATGTCGGAGGCCTTCAACCGGTGGAGGCTGCCGGCATTGAGCGCGTGCTCGCAGGGCTACGTGAAACCATTAGCCACGACGACCATTTGCTGGCTGCTGCGAGCGCCATCTTCGACGGCCTGCTCGCCGGGTTTGTGAAAGAGGAACAACCTAATGAATAAGGCTTTGGCATCAATGGTTGAAGAGGATCTGTCGAGGCCGGAAGCGGTCAGTTTGCGTGAGGCGTTTTGGTTTTGGCTGAAGCTCGGCTTTATTAGCTTCGGTGGGCCAGCGGGGCAAATTTCGATCATGCACCAGGAGCTGGTAGAGCGGCGGCGCTGGATATCCGAGCGCCGATTCCTGCATGCCCTCAACTACTGCATGTTGCTGCCTGGACCGGAGGCCCAGCAGTTGGCAACCTACATCGGTTGGCTGATGCATAGAACCTGGGGTGGAGTGATTGCGGGGGCACTGTTTGTGCTGCCCTCATTGTTCATCCTGATCGCTCTGTCGTGGATGTATATCGCGTTCGGCGAAGTACCTGTGGTGGCCGGGCTCTTCTATGGGATCAAGCCCGCCGTGACGGCCATTGTGGTGCAGGCGGCCCATAGGATCGGCTCTCGGGCTTTGAAAAATAATTGGTTGTGGGCGATAGCGGCGGCGTCATTCACCGCAATCTTCGCGTTCAATGTTCCGTTCCCGTTGATTGTGCTGGGTGCTGCATTGATCGGTTATGTCGGCGGACGTCTGGCGCCCGAGAAGTTCAGAGCCGGTGGCCATAGCGCTACGAAAAAGTCCTTCGGCCCGGCCTTGATTGATGATGACACCCCGTCCCCGGAACATGCCCGGTTCAGTTGGTTAAAACTGGCAATGCTGGCACTGATAGGCGTCGGGCTATGGGCATTACCGATGGGAGTTTTGACCGTTGTTTTTGGTTGGGAAGGCACCTTGACCCAAATGGGCTGGTTCTTTACCAAGTCGGCATTGCTGACCTTTGGTGGAGCCTACGCTGTGCTCCCGTATGTCTACCAAGGCGCGGTCGGTCACTATGGTTGGCTAACCCCAACTCAGATGATCGACGGCTTGGCTCTAGGGGAAACCACACCTGGGCCGCTAATCATGGTGGTGGCCTTCGTGGGTTTTGTCGGAGCCTATGTCTCGCAAGTTTTCGGGGCCGATCAGGTGTTTCTGGCTGGCGCTGTCGCGGCCGCCTTGGTGACCTGGTTTACGTTCCTGCCTTCGTTCCTGTTCATCCTCGCGGGTGGCCCGCTGGTGGAGTCGACCCACAACGAACTCAAATTCACTGCGCCACTCACCGCCATTACCGCCGCAGTGGTTGGAGTGATCCTCAATCTGGCTTGCTTCTTCGGCTATCACGTACTTTGGCCAAAGGACTTGGGCGGCAACCTCGACTGGCCTTCAGCGTTGATCGCGATTGCCGCCGCGATTGCCCTGTTTCGCTTCAAGCGGGGCGTCATCCAGGTGTTGATGGGCTGTGCGCTCGTCGGCTTGGCAGTGCATCTGCTGCGCTAGAGAACACCCGTTGATCAGCAATCTCTGGCGGGCATTGGGCTCGCCCGATCACCCAGCCTACTGAGCTAGGCAGGAGGTGTCTTATGAGGTGGGTTACCCGTGAACGACCCAAGATTGACCGTATTGCCTGTCCTTGGCTAATCAGCCGTTTCATAGATCCACAGCCCGAGTTTCTGTACGTGCCCAGCGCTGATGTGCTGCGGGTTGCAGCGGAGAAAGACGCTGCACCCTACGATATTCCCGGCGTAGAGCTGACTCATGAGGGCGAATTGTGCAGTTTCGATGCGTTCCTGAAAAAGTACCAACTCAGTGAACCAGCCTTGCAGTATCTGGCCAAAATCGTGCGTGGCGCCGACACCTCACACTTGGAGATGACCCCACAATCGGCTGGGCTGTACGCGATGTCACTAGGGTTATCACGGTGCTTTGCCGACGACCATGAAATGCTGGCACACGGTCTGATCATGTATGACGCGCTCTACGCCTGGTGCAAGGAATGCCAAGGTGAATCACATAACTGGCCTCCGCAGATGTGAGGAGACAGGCTCACCGAAGCCCAGCCTGGCGCTGGGCTTTCTACATGAGTGACAGTGATCGTCATTCGGCTGATTGTTGCGCCGGTAAATGTCTGCAATGGGTCGATTGTCGCCCTTCGCGACAGGCAGAAATCGGCCAATTGCTGCCTGTCGCCACCGACAGCAATGGGTCGAACACGGCGCGAAGCGAGCGACTACACTCGACCAAATGGAGTCCTTCAGCGTCCAACGGCTCAACGATCGATGTCACCGGCACCCCGTTCAAGGGTGACGGCCGAACTTAGTGCTCACAAATCGAAGGGATGATTATCCCGACTATGAAAGCTCAAACACTTGACCTGACGAAGTACGGCGACTGCCTGCCCGGCGAGGATCGGTCGTTCGGCGGCAACGTTTTTTATGTGGACACGCTTCCTGCGAGTGCTTGGTTCAAGAACCTCCGGACCTCGATGTCGCCAGCGCATTGGAAGGCGATCAGTCAGTACGTGAGGGACCGGGTGGACGGGAAATGCGAGATTTGTTCGTCGGAGCGACGGCCTGAAGCGCATGAACGTTGGTCGTTCGATGCGAGTACCAAGACGCAGAAGCTCGCCCGCATCATGTGCCTATGCAAGTTATGTCACCTCGGGACGCACTGGGGACTCGCCGGGGACATTGGATTTGCCGAGGAGGTCGGAGCACACATTCGCGAAGTCACCGGATGGACCAAAGAAGAGTTTTCTTCACACTTGCGTGAGCGGAAAACGCGAAGACCCGAAGACCCGAAGAGCTGGCCTGGAATCTTGATTTGTCCATGGTGGAATCCATCGGCATCAAGTTAGTCGAGCCGAGCGCCGCGGTTGCCGGTAAACGGAACGACCTTGCCGCCGCTGTCGATAGGGATTCCAAAAGGACCTGCATTACGTTCAGCGGCCGGACAGAGGATTTGTCGAGCCAACTTCGTAAAGGGTATGTCGCGCTGGTCCCTAATACCGACGACGACTTGTTGGGGGCAATACCCCTGACCGATTCGTTGATGACGCAATACATTGCGAAACCGCCCCAGGACATCGCGGACGACAAAACTGTCCGGATACCCTTGGCCCTCTTCATTGAGGCGCACAACAACCCGGTCGTCGTTCAAGATTCGCAGGACCTCATCCGCCATCTTGCGGATCGTGGCGTACCCAAGCGATTGGTTCCTGCCCCAGACTTTGACTGGATCGAGCCTGACCTTGCGATGGTTGCAGCCTGCTTGAGGGACGCTATCCTCTTCTCGGACGACCATTGAACCTAAAAACGGCAGTTGATGAGCCCAAAGCAAACCAAAGCAAATGCTTGTCGCGCCGTGGGATCTGCCGATTCGCCGACTCACCCATTTGGAACTGCTCCGCAGTTGTCAAAAAAGGCCGAAAACCCGCGCCAGTACTTGTCTTTCTTTGTTTGGGGCATCGCTCAACTGTCGTTTCTAGATTGAAAGGCCGATCCGCCCCATAACTGCCTGTGGTGACGGACAGCCATCGGCCAATAGCGGTCAGTCGTGACTTTGTCTTCGCCGCGTTTCTAAGACGCAACATTGTCGCTGGCGATTACGTAAACCAGCGGCAAGCCATTCGACTGCCACCCATGCACCTCTTAGACTCAGAGCCCGACAAAGTGGGTCAATATCTCCAGAAAACGGGAGTGACGAGCACCAACACAGTCAGGATTTCCAGTCTCCCTAGAAGCATGCCAACGGTCAGTAGCCATTTGGCGGCATCCGGTAATGAGGAGAAATTACCGGCCGGCCCAATGATCGTGCCAAGCCCCGGCCCGACGTTACACACCGCCGTAGCGGCACCGCTCAACGCTGTTGTCCAATCAAGCCCAATGAGGGCCAGGCCCAGGGCGATGGCAGCAATAGTGATGGTGAAGAAAAACGAGAAGGTCAAAAGCGAGCGCACGATCTCCTCATCAATGGGATGACCGTTGTACTTCTTCTGAATCACGGCTCGAGGATGGATCAACTGCTTCAAACTACTGACCAGTAGAGCGGCAGCAACCTGAAAACGGAAAATTTTGAGACCGCCTGCAGTGGAGCCGGAACATCCACCCACGAAGGTCAAATAGAAAAACAGCAAGACAGCGAAGCTGCCCCACAAAGTGTAATCGCCAACCGCAATTCCGGTGGTCGTGACGACCGAGGTCACATTGACTGCCACGATACGAAACGCATCCCACCATCCGTAATCGCTGTGAAAGCACAGCCAGGTACCCACAGCCAGCGAAGTGACGAGCAAGAATCCAATGAATCCGCGTACCTGGTGATCCTTGATCAGCGCACGCCGATTGCCCCGCAATGTCGCGACGTACAAGGTGAACGGCAGGCTGCCCAGAATCATGATGGCCACCGCCACCCAGTGAATCGCTGGTTGCGCCCAATGCCCAAGTGAGGCGTCCGACGTTGAGAACCCCCCGGTAGAGATCAACGACATTGCATGATTGACCGCTTCAAATGGCGTCATTCCAGCGAGCCAGAGCGCCAGAGCTCCGATGCCGGTAAGCCCCAGATAGAGAAAAAGAATGTACTTGGCTGCCACATGGGAACGCGGCGTGACTTTCTCCGACCAGTCTGAGGACTCTGTCTGGAACAGACGCATGCCGCCTACTCGCAACAGTGGAAGGATCGCCACAGCCATGCCGATAAAACCGATGCCTCCCAGCCAATGCAGCATGGAGCGCCAGATCAACAAACCGGGAGATGAGGTATCCAAACCGGTGAGTACGGTCGAGCCAGTGGTTGTGATGCCAGACATCGTTTCAAAGAATGCGTCGGTGTAGCTGATATGGCTGATGAACACCATTGGTAATGCTGCGAAGGTGCACACAACCACCCAACTGCCAGTCGTCAGCAAGTACATATCCCTAGGGCGAAGCTGGGCAGCATCCGGGCGCCCTCGCACAATCAACAACAAGCCACAGATGAAGGTAATCAAACTCGACCAGAGAAAGGCCGACAGATCGTCGCTACGCTCATAGGCCACCAGTGTGATCATGGGAATAGCCATGCTTATGGCCAGCGTGATCAGAAAAATGCCTAGGATGAAGCCGATAAGTCGAATTGCTGCGAGGGACATAACAGAGCCTTCCAGATTAGCACCGGGCAGTATTAGATACTCAACCTCAAGGCCCCGTAAATTTTACGTAAAAATTTCTACTGGCAATTCCCCAGACTGCGTACGTCAGAGGGTTTTCAATGAGTCAATCGTGTTCACAGACGAGCAACGGTACATCGTCAAGGCATGCAGAAATGAAGGGCCGCTTTGGGTCGGATAGCGACCACCAGCCATTGTGACTGATCCACCCTTGTCCTCCCCTCAACGTGGAGGACGAGCCATGAACACTATTGCTAGATACAGCCATCAGCCTTGGAACAAGGGAAAGCTTGTCGGGCAGAAAGCTCCGCTTCGAGTCAGAGATATCTGGGCCATCCGCGTGAGACTTCAGCTTGCTGAGAAGACACGTGATTTGGCGCTTTTCAACTTGGCCATCGATAGCAAGCTGCGTGCCTGTGACTTAACCAAGTTGCGAGTCCGAGACATTGCCCATGGGGAGCATGTGTCGTCACGGGCCATCGTGATGCAGCAGAAAACTCAGCACCCAGTGCAATTTGAAATCACTGAGCAAACCCGAACGGTTCTGGAGGCGTGGATGCATCAGGCGCATCTCCGCAGCGAGGACTGCTCGTTCCCGAGCCGGTTGCACGCCTCAGAGCATCTATCCACCGGGCAATACGCTCGAATAGTCAAAGCGTGGGTGACAGCCATTGGCCTTGACCCAACCATGTACGGTACCCACACGCTACGGAGAACCAAGGCATCATTGATCTATCGCAGGACGAAGAATCTGAGAGCTGTCTAACTCCTGCTTGGTCATACGAAGCTTGAAAGCACTGTCAGATACCTGGGAATCGAGGTCGATGATGCCCTGGAAATGGCAGAACAGACGGAAGTCTGATCATCCATAGTGACGGTCGATGCTAGACCGTCGCTATCCGACCCATTGCTGCCTTTCGCGGGCGGTGGATATCGGCCAACAGGTGACTGTTGCGACCGGTAGCAATCGACCCATTACGGCATATCACCTTGTCTGAGAAATCAGGGACGATTCAACTTCCTTGGCGAACCGTGGCACTGGTCATCAACGCACCAATATAGGGCGCTCAAGCATGCGCAAATCGGATAGAAGCCCGCCTCCTTTCCATTGCACTCTCTCTTAGAAGCAAAGAACTGAGCCGCCGGAGCGGGGGGCACAAATACAATCCCACAGCCCTGCTGCTGTTCGACCCAATGTGAATTCGTTTCGTCGTTTCCTGTCCAGCCCTGGCCCTGACGGCCAGGCTATCGTGAGGCTGCGTGGTGTTCCTCAGCCTGCATTCGATGTCCCAAATGAACACTCATAACAACAAACAAAGGACTGATCATGGATATCACCCGCCGCGACTTCCTCAACGGCGTCGCCATCACCATCGCTGCCGGCATGACTCCGCTGCAGATCCTCCAGGCTGCCCCCGATGGCCGCTACTATCCACCCGCCCTTACCGGCTTGCGCGGCAGCCACGTCGGCTCGTTCGAGCTGGCACACCAGATGGGGCAGGAGAAAACGGTCTTTGATACCGACAAGCTGCCGATCAGCGAAGAGTATGACCTAGTGGTGGTCGGCGGCGGACTGAGCGGCTTGTCCGCCGCCTGGTTCTACCGTGAGAAACACCCCAAGGCACGCATCCTGATCCTGGAAAACCACGACGACTTCGGCGGCCACGCCAAGCGCAACGAATTCTCTGCTGGTGGCCAGATGATCCTCGGCTATGGCGGCAGTGAATCCTTCCAGTCGCCCAACCACTTGTTCAGCAAAGAAGTGAACGGCCTGCTGAAAAAGCTCGGGGTGGACATCACGCGTTTTGAAACCGCTTTCGACCGCCAGTTCTACCCAAGTCTAGGCCTATCGCACGCGGTGTTTTTCGACAAAGAAAACTTCGGCGAAGACAAACTGGTGATCGGTGACCCGACGTCCATGGCGGCCGACGACATCGCCTCGAACCAACTGCACGTTCGCTCCTTTGAAGACTTCATCAACGACTTCCCGCTGCCACTGGCCGATCGTCAAGCGTTGATCTCCTTGCACAACGCGCCCAAGGACTACCTGCCAGGCAAGTCCACTGAGGAAAAGACCGCGCACCTGGAAACCACCAGCTACCGCGACTTCCTGCTCAGGGATGTAGGGCTCTCGGAGCAGGCGGTGAAGTACTTCCAGAACCGTACCAATGACTTCATGGGCTTGAGCATCGATGCCGTGGCCGCGTACGACGCCTACTACGTCGGTTACCCAGGCTTTGGCGCGATGAGTCTGGAGCCGCTCACCGAAGAAGCCCTGGCAGAGATAGAAGAGCCCTACATCTACCACTTCCCCGATGGCAACGCCTCGCTGGCTCGTCTGCTGGTGCGCAGCTTGATCCCAGCCGTGGCACCGGGACACACCATGGACGATATCGTCCTGGCCCCGTTCGACTACGCCAAACTCGACCAGCCCAAGACCCAGGTGCGCATACGCCTCAATAGCACGGCAGTCAGCGTGCGCAACGTCGGCAATGGAGTGAACGTCGGCTACAGCCGTGGCGGACAACTGAACCAAGTGCGCGGCAAGCGCTGCATCATGGCCTGCTACAACATGATCATCCCGTACCTGCTGCGTGACCTTTCCACCGAGCAGGCCCATGCGCTGAGCCAGAACGTGAAGTTCCCGTTGGTGTACACCAAGGTGGTGATCCGCAACTGGCAGTCGTTCCAGAAGCTGGGGGTGAACGAGGCTTATGCCGCGACCCGACCCTACAGCGTGGTCAAGCTCGACTACCCAGTTAGCATGGGCGGTTATGAGCATCCGAAAGACCCGACCCAGCCCATCGGCTTGCACATGGTCTACGTGCCCACTAGCCCCAACAGCGGCATGAATGCCCGCGATCAGGCTCGCGCCGGCCGTGGCCGCCTGTACGGGCAATCCTTCGATGTCCTTGAAGCGCAACTGCGCGACCAACTGCAACGCATGCTCGGCCCAGGCGGCTTCAACCACCAGACCGACATCCTCGACATCACGGTCAACCGCTGGTCGCACGGCTACGCGTGCTTCTCCAACAGCCTGTACGACGACTCCGACGAGAGCGAAAAGCTGATGAACCTGGCCCGTCAGCCGGTTGGCCACGTCAGCATCGCCAACTCGGACGCGGCCTGGAGCGCCTATGCTCACGCGGCGATTGATGAGGCGTATAGGGCTGTGAGGGAAGTGGCGTAGTGACGATCAAGTGGACGTAGCTTCGATCCACAAGGGGCATTGCAGGCAGGGAACTGCATCGCCCCTGATTTTGTAGGCCTTGATCGGCTGCTCTTGGCCGATTGTTGCCTGTCGTGACGGGCACCAATCGGCCCAGAGTGTGTAAAAACACTTTCGTATCTGGGATGCCTAAGCCCAGCGCTCTCGGGCGAGGCGATTACCTAAACATTTGCCATGATTAGCACCGGTAGCGCTGCAAAGCGTTTATGAAGCGCTTTAGCGCCTCTTGGAGCAGCAAAAGCTGGGGCTTTTACGCCGCCATCGCCTTCAGCAAGCCTTCTGTACCGATGATTTTCAAGACTCGTTTCATGTTGTAGGCGAGCACATTGAGGCTCATCTCCGCGCTGACTCCGACCAACTTACGAGTCAGGAAGTGCGTCGAGCCCATCCATTGTTTGAGCGTCCCGAAGGGATGCTCAACAGTCCTTTTTCGGACTCGCATCATGTCAGGTGCATGGTTCATTCGACGCTGCATTTCCTCCAGCACGGCCTCGTGTTCCCAGCGACGGACTCGCCGCTCCGTACTCGGTGTGCACTGGGGTTTTAGCGCGCAACTCTGGCAACGTGAACTCCAGTAACAGTGCATATTCATGCCTTTCTCAACGCTTGAGAAGCGCAAGATCAGTGCTTCTCCCGCCGGGCAGACATATTCGTTTTTCGTCGGGTCATAAATGAAGGCATCTTTGTTGAATCGTCCTTCCGCCTTGGCACTGGAGGTCATTGGCTTTGGTACATAGGCGGTGATGTTGGCGTCGTGACAGGCAAGGATTTCCTCGCCCTTGAAGTAGCCTCGGTCAGCTACTACCGATAGCGTTTCTGAGGCCATCGCTTCCCGAGCCTGCTTCGCCATCGAGCTGAGTTGGTCTCGGTCAGAACCAGCATTGGTGACCTCGTGAGCCACGATCAAATGGTGCTGGGTATCGACCGCTGTTTGCACGTTGTAGCCAACGATTCCGTTGCCGCGTGTCTTCATCGAACGGGCGTCAGGATCGGTCAGTGAGACCTGTTTGTCAGGGGATTCGTTGAGCTGAACCTCGATCACCAGAAGCTCTTTCATTTGAGTTTTAAGTTTCGCGATTTTCTCTTCCAGACGCGTGGCATCTAGCTCGGAGGCAGTTGGAACCTTCCGATCAGCCGCATCAAGCGCAGTCAGGTAACGGTTGATGCTCGACTCAATTTCTTCCATTCGCCGCTTCAGTTTGGCGCTGGTGAAGTTGCGGTCACGATTGTTCACCGCCTTGAATTTACTGCCGTCGATAGCGATCAGGTTTTCCTCGAAAAGCCCCAACTGCTGGCACAGCACAACGAACTGGCGGCAGACCCCACGAATGCCTTTGCTGTTGTCTTTTCGGAAGTTGGCGATGGTTTTGAAGTCGGGCATCAAACGCCCGGTTAACCACATCAGCTCGACGTTGCGCTGGGCTTCTCGCTCAAGGCGTCGGCTCGACTGAATGCGGTTGAGGTAACCGTAGATATAGATCTTCAGCAGGATCGCAGGGTGGTATGCAGGTCTGCCGGTTTCGGCTGGAATGACGCCATCAAAACCCAGCTTGGCCAGGTTGAGTTCATCGACGAAAACGTCAACCACGCGTACCGGATTGGTATCGCTGACATAGTCGTCGAGGCATTCGGGAAGTAAGGTGCTTTGACCTCGGTGTTCACCTTGGATAAACCGTTTCATGGGTTTCCCTTGCGATGAAATTCTCAGAAATCATAGCAAGGGTTTGTCCGGGCGTTTTCACACACTCTGGGCCAAGAGCAGCCAGTCGGAAATGTCCACGAAACCATGTGCGATTCACTCTGGGGCACACAGGCATAAAGCTTCCCTCCGCCCTCGGTTCCCGACTGGGAGCGCGGCGTCTACAAAGTTGCCATTATCATTTGTCGTCCATCTTTGTTGACGATTGTGGCCGGCGCTCAGTGCTCTCTTCGGCGTTGGGCGCTTCTGGAAAACTCCCTGGCGTGAACACATGGGTCTGCAAGTCGCTGGCATCGACTTCGGCGACACCATGAACCGAACGGGCCAGACCAATGGCCTGTTCACACTGTCTATGAGTGTTGACGCGGCCGCTTAACCCCACTATGCCCGCATGGGTTTTGACATTGATATGCAGGCTAAGGGTCGGATCGGAAAATGCCAGGGCCGACTTCACCCTGGCGGTAATCCATGCATCGTGAACGGCCATTTCCAGACCATGAGAGTAATGCTGGAAGGAGTGAATTTTCATGGCTGAACCCTCTCTCGCGTAATCAGACGTACTGTCCATCCCATTTGCTGTGCCGCCCTCCGCCTGTCAGGTGAACGCTATGGATACCTGATTCGTTTTGGAGCGCTCGCCACGCAAACATTGACAGAAATTAATTATAGTACGGCCGTTGCCTGCGGTCAGAGCGATGTCCCCGTGAACGTCCGCCTTGGTCGCTCTGTGCCAGGCGCAACACCTACAGAGCACTTCAAACAGTCCTTATAGCGATCAGCCCTGATCAACCCATTGCTGCCGATCTCGACCGACAGAAAACGGCCGATTCTGTTGAAAAAGTCGGCTCGCCCAAACAGCCTGGTCATTGACTGGTTAAAACGCCTTTTTTGCACACTGCTACGTGAAATCCGAGTCCGGAAGCCTCTGCCGAAAGTAAAGAATTCAATCTCGGACGCATACTTTTCTGCTGCGCAAACCATGGTCGACTTTTTCAACAGAATCGGCCAAAAGCACTCATTCAATATCGGATTTTGTTTTGCCAGACAAACTGGGAGCGATTCAGGCTGGCGTTACATTGCGAGCCCAGAAGATCTTTTAGTGGAAAACAGCGACGCTCCCTCAACGCCCCTCAGGCCCAATGATAGAATCCCGTTTTGAAAAAGGAGTTTCATCTGTGGAGGCTGGAAAAAAGAGTTGCCCATATTGCGCGGAAGTCATCATGGCTGAAGCCATCTTATGCAAACACTGCCAATCTGACCTCAGGCAAAAAACACGAATCCCACCTGGGTGGCCACTACCGTCAGAAAAGGGTATGGGCCTGGACAGCAAGATCGTCGTCGGAATCATTATCGCCATCACCTTGTACCTCGCTTTCGGCTTTTATGTCAGCAACACATCGGAAGGCAAGGAAAGAACGCAGGCCCGAGAGGCCGCCGAACGATGCCGCGAGGAAGTAAACAGCTACTCCGGCCCGGCAGTCGGGAAAAACGTTATCGCAGAAGTTTGTCGAAAGCTTGAGGTCGAATTCCGCAATAGTTTGGGCCACGCGCCATAGGAAAAACCGATTACGAAGCCCGCCATTGAGCGGGCTTTTTTGCCCTTGGCATCAGGCAACAATCGGCCAAAAGCAATGGGATGGACCCCTCCTCACTTCGGCATCTTGAGTGCCAGACTGAAGGTGCGAACCGCAGTCAACCGTGAGAAGGAGTCCACACATGAAGCTTATGCGCATTGGGGTCGACCTGGCCAAGAACGTGTTTCAGATCCACGGCGTGGATCGTCATGAGCAGCCAGTCTGGCGGCAGCGTCTGTCTCGCGAACGCTGGCTGCAAACGGTGCTGGAGAAGATCGAACCCGGCTGTGAGATCGGCATGGAAAGTTGTAGCGGTGCGCACCATTGGGCGCGGCAACTACAAGCACGTGGATTTCGGGTGAGGCTGATTGCGCCGCAGTTCGTCAAACCGTACGTCAAGAGCAACAAGAATGACGCCAACGATGCCGAAGCAATCTGTGAGGCAATGAGCCGCCCCAGCATGCGCTTCGTCGCCGTCAAGACCATCGAACAACAGGATATCCAGGCGACGCATCGCATCCGGGCCGGCTTAATCGAACAGCGGACGGCCAAAGCCAATCAGATTCGTGGGCTGATCGCCGAGTACGGCCTCGTTGCTCCGAAGGAGTTGCTGATGCTGCGTCGCGCCATACCGTGCTGGTTGGAAGAGGCGGATAACGGTTTGACGGTACGTTTTCGTCGTCTGCTGGATGGCTTGTGGGGCGACCTTCGCACACTGGATGAACGCGTGGGCGAACTCGACAGCGAGATATCGGCAATCGCGGCAAGTGAACCAACGGCCGTTCGTTTGCAGCAGCTGCGCGGGGTCGGCCCGATGATAGCCACCGCACTCGTTGCTGCCATTGGTGATGCCCGACAGTTTGCCAATGGCCGGCAGTTGGCCGCCTCGTTAGGGCTGACGCCGAGGCAACACAGCTCCGGCGGCAAGGATCGACTGCTGGGCATCAGCAAACGTGGCGATGCTTATCTGCGAACGCTGATGATCCATGGTGCACGATCGGCACTACGCACGGCCAAATTTAAAGATGACCGACTCAGCCAGTGGGCTGTCCGTTTAGCCGAGCGCTCACATCCCAATGTCGCCGCTATCGCTTTGGCGAACAAAACTGCACGCATGGCTTGGGCGATGCTGCGCAACGGTACTGATTACCAACCGGATCGGGCAGCGGCCTGACCCATTCATCCCGGAAGAAGCCCCAAACACCACGATTGCGAAGCAACCCGAGCAATGGCAAACCGGTCGAACCGGCGTCGGCAAAACCCTTTAACGTCCAGGTGCATAAAGCACGTAAAAGCGATCGGGAGCCGACGCGCGAATAGCCCATCATGGCCCTGCATCGAAACGATGCCGCAGTAAGAGGCCGAATATACGTGTGCAGTCGGCACGGGCGCCAAAGCAACGGAGGCTTGCAATGAGGAGGAGTCCATATACGGACTGTTTGTACCTGAAGGTTAACTGCGCAACGCAATTGTCTGCCAGGCACCTCCCCCTCTTGAGCGTCCACACAGCTTGCAAAAACCATGTGAATGGGGATAGATCGACTTTAAACATCAACTCATCCCATTTCTCATTGCCAGGGTCAATTTATGCCGCTGAGGTTTCATAAAATGCACGCCAATGGCGATGACTTCGTTATCGTGGACTCGCGTAACTCGTTCAATCCAATGACAGACAGCATGGCTCGGCGAATGGGTGACCGCAACCGAGGAGTCGGGTTCAACCAACTCGCGGTGGTGCTCGATGACGATGATGCAGATGCGCGCTTGATGTTTTGGAATGCAGATGGCTCCACACTGGACGTTTGTGGCAGCGCAACGCGGGGTGCCGCGGATATGTTGATGCGCGAATCCAATACTGCGTCGATAACGCTGCGAACCAACCGTGGCCTGCTCACTTGCGAACGGACCTCAACCGGCGCAATTTCCGTCGACATGGGAGTACCACTTTTCGACTGGTCGGTTATTCCTCTGGCTGTGGAAATGGATACTGTTGATTTACCACTTGCGGGTAGCCCAACAGCTTGCAGCATGGGAAATCCGCACTGCACCTATTTTGTGGATGATCTTACCGCTGTGGATATAGCTACAATCGGACCGACCATTGAAACCAACCCCCTTTTCCCCCTCAGGACGAACGTGCATTTCGTCCAGATCATTGACCGAAAGCACATTCGTTTGCGCATTTGGGAGCGCGGGGGAGCGATTCCGCTTGGTTCAGGTTCCTGTTCTTGTGGCGCTGCTGTAAACGGCATTCGTCGTGGCTTGTTAGACAATTGCGTTGAGGTTGAATGTGATGGCGGAACTGTAACGGTTCAATGGGATGGAGTGGGACCTGTCGTCCTGATCGGTCCGGTAGGGACGACTTTTTCGGGAATAATTTCGGGCGCCCTGCTACAAGCTTTGTAGTGGCTAAATCGTGATAAGCAGGTAAGTCGTCACTCCCAAACGAGATGGGTGATGTCCGGACCAGACTCGCACATCCCGCAGCCCTGCCATACTGTTCAACATGACCAGTGCAACTTTCCGCTTCTTTGATGAGCTCAACGATTTCCTGCCGGCCGAACGGCGGCGGCAAACCTTCACCTGCCAGTGCGCGCAAGGGGCAACGGTCAAGCACATGATCGAGGCGCTCGGGGTGCCGCACACCGAGGTCGAACTGGTACTGCTCAACGGCGAGTCGGTGGGTTTGGAGCGGGTGATCCTCGACAGTGACCGGCTGGCGGTGTATCCCAAGTTCGAAGCGCTGGACATCAGCCCGCTGCTCAAGGTTCGTGCGCAACCTTTACGGGTGCTGCGCTTCGTCGCTGATGCGCACCTTGGCGGGCTGGCCAGCCTGCTGCGCATGAGCGGCTTCGACACCCTCTACGACAATGGCTTCGAGGATGGCGAGATCGCCGAGATCGCTGCGCAGCAAGGACGTATCGTGCTGACCCGCGACCGCGAACTGCTCAAGCGGCGAATCATCAGCCACGGCTGTTATGTGCATGCCCTGAAACCGTCGCTGCAGCTGCGCGAATTGTACGAGCGCCTCGACCTGGCGCGTAGCGCGCGGCCATTCAGTCTGTGCCTTCATTGCAACCTGCCGCTGCACGAGATAAGCCTGGAACTGGCCCGGACGCAGGTGCCGCCACGCATTGGCGCCCTCTATTCGCACTTCCTGCGCTGTGACGCCTGCCAACGGGTTTACTGGGAGGGTTCGCACTGGCGCGGCATGTGTGCATTGCTGGCACCTCTGCTGAACCGATAGCCGCGCGCATCGGGCACTCGATGATGTTTTCCAGCACAGTCTTGTGGCTCCACAAATTGAAGTGCTGAAACACCATCGACAATCAGCTGCGCAGGCTCCGTAACCGCCCGGGGTAGAGCGCTCGAACGAGCGCCCTGTTCAAGCTAACGACGACGCGCTACTTGGCGCCGTAGACGTCAAAATCGAAGTACTTGTTGTTGATCCGCGCGTAAGTACCGTTGGCGAGAATGGTTGCCAGCGCTTTGTTCAAGTCTTCGCGCAACGCGACATCGTCCTTGCGCAGACCAAGGCCATCACCGACGCCGAAGAAGCCCGGGGCATCCAGAGTGGCACCGGCAAATTCATAGTCCTTACCCGCCGCTGTTTTCAAGAAGCCGTAACTGGCTTGAATGGATCCCTGCAACGAGGCATCAAGTCGCCCCACTACCAGGTCGGCGTACACTTGGTCCTGATTTTGATAGGAAAGAACGTCCACGCCTTTGGAACCCCAAACCGCTTTGGCATAGGACTCCTGGGTCGAGCCCTGCTCCACACCAATGCGCTTGCCCTTGAGCGATTCGAGGGTCGGCTGTAATCCCGATCCACGCTTGACCACTAACCGTGCCGGTGCATTGGACACCTTGTCGGTAAACGCAATCTGCTCCAGGCGTTTGGGTGTGATGGTCATCGAAGACGCCACCGCATCGAACTTGCGCGCCAGCAGTCCCGGGATCATCCCGTCCCAGCTGCTTTCCACCCAGACACATCGGGCTTTCAGTTCGGCGCACAACGCCTCGGCGATGTCGACCCCGAAGCCGGTCAGGGTGCCATCCTGGTTCTTGTATTCCAGCGGTGGATACGTCGGGTCCACCCCCAGCTTCAACACTTTTCCAGACCAGTCGGCCGCCCCCGCCAGGCTCGAGGCCGTCAGGAACACCAGGGAAACGGCTGCAATTATCTTGTTCATTTTTATTCCTCTTCAGGCCGCAGATTTTTTACCAGCACAACGGGCGAAAATGCACCGTCTCAACACAGAAATCGTTCGACCAACTTGACCCAATAGCTCGCGCCCACCGGCAGGCAGCCGTCATTAAAGTCGTAGCCGGGGTTGTGCAGCAGGCACCCGCCTTCTCCCTCGCCGTTGCCGATCACCAGATAGCTGCCGGGGCATTTTTCCAGGACAAAAGCAAAGTCCTCGCTGGCCGTGAACGGTCGCAAGTCATCGATCAGGTGTTCCTCTCCCAGCCAGTCGCGGGCGACTTCATGGGCAAATGCTGTCTGTTCGGGATCGTTGATCAACACCGGATGGCAATGCTGGTAATCGATGTGGACCCGGGCGCCAAAACTCTCGGCCTGGCCCTTGACCAACTCAGTGATTCTGACCTCCAGCAAGTGGCGAATCTCGGGGGTCAGGGCGCGTACGCTCAGGCTCAGGTCGGCGCTGGACGGGATGACATTCGAGGCGCTCCCGGCATGCAGGGAGCCCACCGTGATAATCGCCATCTCCTGCGGGTTGACGTTGCGCGAGACGATGCTTTGCAGGGCCATCACGATCGAGGCACCGACCACCACCGGGTCGACGGCTTTGTGCGGCACCGCACCATGGCCACCATTGCCGATGATTTTGATGTTAACCGTGTCGGCAGACGCCATGAACGGTCCGCTGTAAAAACCCAAATGCCCGACGGGATAACCCGGCACGTTATGCATGGCGAAGATCGCGTCACACGGAAACCGTTCGAGCAGCCCTTCCTCCAGCATTTTCCTGGCACCGCCCAGCCCTTCTTCCGCCGGTTGGAAAATCAGGTGCACGGTGCCATTGAATGCCCGTGTCCGGGCCAGGTACTGACCGGCTGCCAGCAGGACTGCTGTATGACCGTCGTGACCGCAGGCATGCATGACTCCGTCGAGCCGGCTGGCATAAGGCAAAGCGGAGGTTTCCTGTATCGGCAACGCATCCATGTCAGCGCGCAAGCCAATGGACCGACCCTCGCCATTTTTCAGGGTGGCAACGACCCCGGTCTTGCCCACCCCAGTGCTGACCTCAAAGCCCCACTGAGTCAAACACGCTGCAACCAGCTCACTGGTGGCGAATTCTTCAAAACCCAGTTCAGGGTGCGCGTGAATGCTGTGACGTATCGCGATCATTTCATCTTGCATCGCGGCAATACCAGGCAGGACCAGGCCGGCATTCATGGGTGTTCTCCTTCGACAGGGGCTGTGCAGCAGCGAAAGCGCTGTTGGGGTCGATCTTAGGGAACGGACGCTGGGCTGGGGAGGCGCAGTTTGGTTATGATGACAACCATAAGTTGTCACCATGGTGAGCAGATGAAACTGCATCAATTACAGGCGCTGATTGCCAGCGCCGAAACCGGCAGTATCCGCGCGGCCGCTCGTTCGCTGGAGATTTCCCAGGCCGCAGTGACCAAAGCGCTGCGCGAGTTGGAAACCAGCCAGCAGCTACCGCTGTTTACCCGAACCGCCAGCGGTCTGAACTTCACTGAATACGGCAAAGTGCTGCTGACTCACGCCCGGCTGGTGATCAAGCAACTGGAACACGCACAGACCGAGCTTGATCACATGCGTGGGAAGGCTCAAGGCCGGCTCTGCGTCGGGATCACCCCATGGGTCGCCCTGACCTTCCTGCCTGAAGTCGTGTTGGCTTTTCGCGAACGTATGCCACAAATCAAGCTGGAACTGTTCGAAAGCCTGATGGCCGTTGCCCAACCGCTGCTGCGCGACGGCAGCATGGACTTCGCGATTGGTCAACTCCACCCCACACAATCGACCCAGGAATTCGCCTGCGAAACCTTGCTCGATTACCAGACCTCGGTGCTGGTCCGCGAGGGTCACGCCCGACAGCATGCGCGATCGATCCACGAGTTACTGGAAGAAAACTGGACCTTGAACTACGCGCCGGATGGGCACGATGGGCTGATGCAGGAACTGTTCTGGAAACACGGCGCGCAGATCGATGAGAATCGAATCGTGCGTGCTCATTCGCTGGCCATTTTGCAGATGATGGTCGAGCGGGCCGACATGTGCACCTGGGGGCCGTCCATCGTGAGCACAGCCCCGCCATTTCTGGGGCGAGTGGTATCCCTGGGGCTGACCGAGCAGTTCGAGCCCCGACAGCTGAGCATCGTGACGCGCCGCAGTGGCGCACTGAGCAATCCGGCGGTCTGCTTCACCGAATGCCTGTTGCAGGTCATTCGACGCCATGCGCGCTCGGCCAAAAAGGAAGACCGCGCGCTGTTTGAAACCTTACGGCTGCGGCTGTGAGGTGACCCTACGGTTTTATGTTTGATACCTCAGGACGTCTTGGGTTGAATCTGGCCGTAGGTGCCGCAGCCAAGCGTTCACTTCTGACTGTTTTTTTTACGTGGCCAGAGGCGGCTCTCGGCCCAGAGTGTGTAAAAACGCTTCACCAAAATTGAAGTATGCGCATCTACGTTAAATCTGAAATTTATCGGCACGTCAGCATATGTGGATTTCGCGTAGAAACGCGATTTCCAGTCCGATTTTGAGTACCTGTCGCGCTCAAAAACGTTTTTTCACAGTCTCGGCCGATTGGTGCCCGTCACGACAGGCAACAATCGGCCAACTACAGTCTTTCCCGTTCTGTTTGCGCGAAACCTTGGAATTGGCCAACACGCCCTCATAACAATGGCTATACCCAACTCCTCCGAGAGGAACGACAGACCATGACCAGACAAACCGAAACTGCCATTCTCGCCGGAGGTTGCTTCTGGGGCATGCAGGATCTGCTGCGGCGCTATTCCGGTGTGCTGCACACGCGGGTCGGGTACACCGGCGGCGATGTGCCGAATGCCACCTACCGCAACCATGGCAACCACGCCGAAGCCATCGAGATCGTCTTCGACCCTGCCGTGATCAGCTACCGGCAGATCCTTGAGTTCTTCTTCCAGATACACGACCCCAGCACGCCCAACCGTCAGGGTAATGACCTGGGCCCCAGCTACCGTTCGGCGATCTACTACCTCAGCGAACAGCAACGCGACATCGCCGAGGACACCGCTGCCGATGTCGATGCTTCACACCTGTGGCCAGGCCGGGTTGTCACCGAAATCGAACCGGCGGGACCTTTTTGGGAAGCGGAGCCGGAGCACCAGGATTACCTCGAGCGTATACCGAATGGCTACACATGCCACTTCATCCGCCCGAACTGGAAGCTCCCCAAGCGCGCCTGAGAGTCGTGCTTGTGAAGCGCAGAGGTGACCACTTCTGGCCGGTTTCAGCCGGTCGTGGAAGGCAGAAACCGGCCCAGAGTGTGTAAAAACGCCCGGACAAACCCTTGCTATGATTTCTGAGAATTTCATCGCAAGGGAAACCCATGAAACGGTTTATCCAGGGTGAACACCGAGGTCAAAGCACCTTACTTCCCGAATGCCTCGACGACTATGTCAGCGATACCAATCCGGTACGCGTGGTTGACGTTTTCGTCGATGAACTCAACCTGGCCAAGCTGGGTTTTGATGGCGTCATTCCAGCCGAAACCGGCAGACCTGCATACCACCCTGCGATCCTGCTGAAGATCTATATCTACGGTTACCTCAACCGCATTCAGTCGAGCCGACGCCTTGAGCGAGAAGCCCAGCGCAACGTCGAGCTGATGTGGTTAACCGGGCGTTTGATGCCCGACTTCAAAACCATCGCCAACTTCCGAAAAGACAACAGCAAAGGCATTCGTGGGGTCTGCCGCCAGTTCGTTGTGCTGTGCCAGCAGTTGGGGCTTTTCGAGGAAAACCTGATCGCTATCGACGGCAGTAAATTCAAGGCGGTGAACAATCGTGACCGCAACTTCACCAGCGCCAAACTGAAGCGGCGAATGGAAGAAATTGAGTCGAGCATCAACCGTTACCTGACTGCGCTTGATGCGGCTGATCGGAAGGTTCCAACTGCCTCCGAGCTAGATGCCACGCGTCTGGAAGAGAAAATCGCGAAACTTAAAACTCAAATGAAAGAGCTTCTGGTGATCGAGGTTCAGCTCAACGAATCCCCTGACAAACAGGTCTCACTGACCGATCCTGACGCCCGTTCGATGAAGACACGCGGCAACGGAATCGTTGGCTACAACGTGCAAACAGCGGTCGATACCCAGCACCATTTGATCGTGGCTCACGAGGTCACCAATGCTGGTTCTGACCGAGACCAACTCAGCTCGATGGCGAAGCAGGCTCGGGAAGCGATGGCCTCAGAAACGCTATCGGTAGTAGCTGACCGAGGCTACTTCAAGGGCGAGGAAATCCTTGCCTGTCACGACGCCAACATCACCGCCTATGTACCAAAGCCAATGACCTCCAGTGCCAAGGCGGAAGGACGATTCAACAAAGATGCCTTCATTTATGACCCGACGAAAAACGAATATGTCTGCCCGGCGGGAGAAGCACTGATCTTGCGCTTCTCAAGCGTTGAGAAAGGCATGAATATGCACTGTTACTGGAGTTCACGTTGCCAGAGTTGCGCGCTAAAACCCCAGTGCACACCGAGTACGGAGCGGCGAGTCCGTCGCTGGGAACACGAGGCCGTGCTGGAGGAAATGCAGCGTCGAATGAACCATGCACCTGACATGATGCGAGTCCGAAAAAGGACTGTTGAGCATCCCTTCGGGACGCTCAAACAATGGATGGGCTCGACGCACTTCCTGACTCGTAAGTTGGTCGGAGTCAGCGCGGAGATGAGCCTCAATGTGCTCGCCTACAACATGAAACGAGTCTTGAAAATCATCGGTACAGAAGGCTTGCTGAAGGCGATGGCGGCGTAAAAGCCCCAGCTTTTGCTGCTCCAAGAGGCGCTAAAGCGCTTCATAAACGCTTTGCAGCGCTACCGGTGCTAATCATGGCAAATGTTTAGGTAATCGCCTCGCCCGAGAGCGCTGGGCTTAGGCATCCCAGATACGAAAGTGTTTTTACACACTCTGGGCCAAAAGCTGCCGGTGGCGATTGCAAAGCGGGGCCAACAACCGTCTCTTACCCTTGAGTATCTTTCGCAGGGAGCGATTCATCGAAGGTGGCGGTACGTGCAAATCGACCGGCACATTCTCGAATGGGTTATTGCCGACAACCCACCAACTACTGCGAAAGTATTCGCGGCAGTTGGTGCTGATTGACAGGCGGAACTGCATCACGCCCATAAGGATAATTGCCTATCGATTAAAGGCGGAAGGCTTGTGCAAATGGACGCCATTAAAAATGGAGCTCTGTCGATTAGTACCGATAGGTTGCCTGCACTGAAACTCCATTCGCACTATTGTCATATTTGGCACTGTATTCAGGCTGAAGACCGGAGTCGTTCGACTGTTTTACGGAAACTTTGGAATCCCAGAGATAACCATAAGCAAAGTCTATCGTCAGATCGGGATTCGGCGAATAAGCACCGCCCAAGGTCACGGCCTGGCGATTCCCAACCGGAACGCGCACGCTGCGATCGGCATTTCTAATGGGCGACGGATCATAGGCGTAGCCTGCGCGCAGCAGCCATTGTTGGTTCAATTGATAGGACGCGCCAATTGCGGTGGCCCAAGTGTCGCGCCAGTTCATTTCTTCGGTCACACGTCCCAGGCCAGCCGCCTGGCCGAGGGGGGAAAGACCGCTGTTGACTGCCTCGACCTTCTGGATCCGGCTCCAACGTTTCCAGGTGGTCCCCAGGTATCCCGTCCAGCGACTATTGAAATGATGGGTGATAGACGTGTCCACGGATTCGGGCATGGTGATGTCTATCTTGTTGTCATACTTTCCGTCCAGCGGGATAACGCTCGGGGAGCCGGAAATCTCAGTATGCCCTTCGAGTTCATAGCTCACCTTCGAGTGATAGTTAATCCCCCAACTAGTTGCCTCAGTAAAGTCAACCAAGATGCCGACGTTGTAGCCAAGCGCGGTGTCATCGCCTTTGATGGTGACCAGTGTGTCCTCGCCGTTGTTCAGGGCGCCGGTGGCCAGGTAATTCTGAAGCTTTGCATTGAAACGATTTATGGTCGGTCCGCCTCCAATGGACACGTAATCATTGATCCGATAGGCAATGGTGGGCTGCAGGGTTATTTCTTTGGTCGTGCTATAGGAACCATGGTAGCGGCCCTGAAAAGAGCCCTCGTAATCATTGATCAGGCCACTCGGAGCATACAGGCCCAGACCAATCGAAAAACGCTCGTCAAGCGGCGTCGACATATAGGCGAAGGGCACGCCCCCCAAAGGTACCGAGTCCCCTTTATTCGTTCCTGAGGCACTGCTCTGTGCATCACTAATGTCGTCGCTCACCGAGACGACCGCGGCTCCGCCGGAAATCTCACTACGCTTCAACTTGGTCAAGCCCGCAGGATTCCCAAAGATGGTGCTGGCGTCCAACGCGGAAGACGACCTTCCCGCATACGCAGTACCCGCACTGCTTGCACTCTGTTCATTAAGGGCAATGCCATTGGCGCCCGCGGTTGCTGAGGCGGTGAGTATTGCAATGGCGCCGGTAAACTTAATCCAGGCAACACTTGCTCGCGGAGCGGAGAAATAAGGAATCGCACGGCTATTCAGTTTCATTTTCCACCTCTTTATTATTTTTTTGATTGCACGCAGGCAGGCTTCGCCTTCCTGTGCACTTGTCAGTGCCAGTTGAAGTTGACCGAAGTTGTGTAAAGACCCTGGCGGAACAGCACCAAGGCATGTTTGTTGGATTTACGGTGGCAAATCCGGGCTCATTTAAGCCATTCCACTTGAAAGCTGTAGCGACCCAAAAGGCGGGCCAGGTTCTCCTCATCGGCCCCGGCCCGTATGCATGCGACTAGCCCACGACGACCATCCTGCACCACGTCTACCGCAATCTCCTGCAGACACAGGCGCTCCACTTCCTGCTGGACTACCCTGGCAATCTCGCGCTGCTGCAAGGAGGGCTTGAATATCTTGCCCACGGCAGTCAGTGGCAACGTTTCGAGGATTTCAATGCGCTTGGGAACTGCAGCCCGCTCGCTGATGTTGAGTTGAGCGAACGACTCAAGTTCTTCTGCGTTGCAGGTGTGCCCGGGGCGCAGTTGAACGTAGGCGACCGGCACCTCGCCCGAATAGGCGTCGGGGCTGCCGATCGCAGCGGCCAGGGCGACGGCGGGATGTGCCTGCAGTGCCTCCTCGATTTGCTTGGGATCGATATTGTGGCCGCCGCGGATGATTAACTCTTTCTTGCGTCCGGTCAGCCAGAAGTAACCCTGTGCATCCTGGCGACCCAAGTCGCCCGTATTCAGCCAGCGCTGACCGTCGATATCGATCCAGAGTCCCTGGTTATGACGCTCCTCCAGATAGCCTTCGAAGAGATTCGGACCACTGATCGTAATGAGGCCGATCTCATCCACGTCAGCGTCGCGCAGGTACTCTCCAGAGTCATCGAGCAGGACCGCGCGCATATTCTGGTAGGCAATCCGTATCCCGATGGAGCCGATACGGCGCTCGCCATGGGGTGGATTGATTGAGGAGACGCAGGCGCCCTCAGTAAGACCGTAACCTTCAAGGATCTTTACCCCGGTCCGGCGCTCGAACTCACGGAAAAGCTCAGCCGGCATGGGTGCGGCGCCACACATTGCAAAGCGAAGACTGGACAGGTCGCGGCCCTGCCATTCATTTTGCAGAAGTGCTGCATAGACAGTTGGCACGCCGGAGAAAAGGTTGATACCGAAGTGCTCGACCATCTCCCAGAATCGTGGGATCACCCCCTCGCCACGATACCCCTGAGGCGTCCCGAGGATCACATGGTCGCCTTGAGTCCAAGGCGTCAGTCCAGTAACCAGTTGTCCGTTGACATGAAATAGCGGCAGGCCACAAAAGATAACCTGACCACCACTGCGTGGCTGCAGATGAGCGGACACAGCCCATGCATTGAATACTTCCGAACCATGGGTACGCGCGGCGATCTTGGGGAGCCCGGTGGTGCCGCCAGTACAGATGTAGGAGGAGCAGTCATCCTGGCGGATTTGCCGACCGCTTTTCAGGTGTGTGTGCGGCTGAGTATTCATCAGCGATTGCCAATCGTGGATCACGATACCCCTGTGTAAGCCTCGCACCTTCAGCGCCATGGCCTTTAGAGCCCCACGCACAGGTTCGGCGACATAGGGCTCCATGCTGACCCAAACGACAGACCTGACCGTGGGTAGCTGATCCAGCTGCGAAGCCAGTTTGGGCCACAGATCACTGCCCGCCGTCGGCGCAAGCGTTACCACCACGGATACCTTCGCGGCATTCAGCAAGCCAGCCATCTGCCTGGCCTCGAGCAGAGGATTGATCGCCATGACGATGCCGGCTGCCTCCCCGCCCCATATAGTGAAATGGGTTTCCGGCAGGTTGGGCAGGATGAAGGCAAGCACCTCACCCGGTTTTATGCCCAGGTCATGGAAGGCATTTGCCGCGCGGGTGATATCCGCGAATAGCTGAGAGTAGTTCCATTCGTAGGTGCGTTTGAAATCGGCGGCATCGGCGAAGAAACTTAGCGCCGGTGCCTGGGGGGTGTACTCGGCCGCCTGTCGCAGCGCTTCATAAGTACTGGAAGCCAGGTCACGCTCCGACAAGGGGACTCGTTCCAGACTTTCGATGTCGTCCAGGGTCTGCACAATCATCAGGCTTGCCCCACGACTCGGTTGCGTTGTAAACCGAGGTCGACCACACCATCGGCGCTGCGAATGCGCGCCTCGACCACGTCACCGGGCTTGAGATATTGCGGCCGGCTCTCCTGCGCCTTGAGAAAAAGTTTCCACTTGGTGGCTTCTGGCATCAGGGCCGCAATGCGCTGTTTCGCAGGTGAAGGGATCGTTAGCGCACAGCCCGCGGGAGTACCGGTAGCGATCAGGTCTCCAACGGCGAGATCTTGCACTGAGGAGAGCTCGGTAAGGGTTTCAGCCGGACCGTAAACCAGGTTGGCCGTGCTGTCGCTCTGGCGAACCTGGTCGTTGACCGTCAGACGCAGCTGCAGTGCTTTCAAGTAATGCATGTCCTTGGCATCCAGAAGACAGAGGTAGGGACCGACCGGACCAAAAGTGCGGAAGCTCTTGCCCTTGTAGAACTGCATCTGGGGAATCTGAATGTCACGAGCCGAGTAGTCATTGACAATGACGACGCCTGCAATGAACTCATGCAGATTGGCGTCGGTGATAGAAACAGCGCCGGTGATCGCGCGTTTCATCACAAGCCCCAGTTCAATTTCGTAGTCGAGGAAGCGCACGGTGCGCGGCTTGACCAGGTCGCTGTCAGCCGCTACCAGGCAACTCGTCGCCTTGGTGAAGATCATGTTGAATTTCTTCGCATCCGGGTCCATGCCCGACTCGATCATGTGCTGTCGATAGTTGGCGCCCTGGCAGAGGAACTGCTGGTTACGGGTCACCGGCGACAGCAGCTTTACTTCGCCCTCCTCCAGCTCAGGGCCTTTCAATTGAGCGAGGTCGTCGATACTGTTCTGGCGAATGAAGTCACCGGTGGTTTCAAAAACACCGGGGATGACCGTGATACGGCCCTGGCGAAGCACGCCCCAGTGGATACCGTTCTCGAATTCAAAACGGACTACGTGTACAGCAGACATTGAAGGTACTCCTGGAGCGGCGTTTGTCCCGCGTTCGGTGGCACGAGAACTGAGGTGTTGTTCTGTGGGTGGGCTGGCGATGTTGTAGATAAACGAACCGCCGGCGATCAAAGCGCCGGCTTTGAGCACGTATCGCCGGCCATACTGGGTTGAGTTGCCCGACATGGCGGCAGCTCTACCCGAACATCCGCATGAGTGTTATCAACTTGCGAATGGTTAAGTCCGGGCTGCGTCGCAGGTTGCGAATCAGCGCACGCAGACTGGTTAAACTTATCTTGGGTTTTGTAAAACTCTTGGGCATGCGCTGCCCCCACTGGGCCATGGCCTCGGGGCTTACCGGATGAATCCCCGTCGGCCGACTGGCCGTGAAAATATCCCCGTCGCAGTAATGCTCGTGCTTATTGCCCCATGGGTCCTGCCAGTAATCGAAGATCTGACTGCCCAGAATGTGTCGACCGATTCCCCATGAATGCTCCCAACCCCGCTCCCGCAGGAAGCGCTGCCCCATTCCCACCGCGTCTGCATCGACGACTTCATAGGCGCTATGGCTATAGGTCGCCATGAACCCTTGCGCTATCGCGAGCGTATGGTGTGCCGCGGGAATGTCACCAAGATCAAGGCGCATGAAAGCGACGATAGGCGTGCCGTCGGGGAGTACTTGCACATCGCTGGGAATAAACCCGAAATGCTGCGTATACCAGGCACAAGTCGCCTGGTAATCAGCCACTTCGATCACGATGTGGCCAAGCCTGAGTACTTCAGGGGGAGCAATCGGCGGACGCTGCGTGGCGTTGATTCGCGGTTGCTCGTGCGCCAGATTCCAGGCAAGCGGTGCCCGGTGTGCCAGCGTTTTACCTGGGGTCTGGTCGCAGACAGCTTCCACCGTGAAACCGGAAGGATCGGTCAGTCTGACGCAGTACCCGCCACCCGGATGGTCCGATTTCGCTACCGGTGAAGCACCTGGGATTCGGGTGAGCTTTTCCAGATCCTCACGAGACTGCACTGCCAGCCCAAATCCGATAAAACGTGCCTGTTCTGCAAGATGGATACGGTAACAGTATGAAGTGGGCTCGGTGGCGCGCAGGTAGAGCGTATCGGCGTCCTGCCGACTTACCGTCAAGCCGAAATCGGTCAGGAAACGCGCTGCCTCCTTCAAATCCGGTCTCTGAAAGATCAGGTGAGTCAGCGCCTGGGCCTTGACCGTCGGCTGCGGATGCCGGGCGGGTTGTTGTGTCGCTAACCGGTGCAATTCATTTCTGTTGTTCATTGTTCTTGTTTTCCGGGTTTTTAGGGCAAAGCTGTCCCGAACCCCTGAAAAATCAGGGGTTTGTCTAGTTGGGCCAGTTACGAACTCAGTCGAGAGACGGAAGTACCGGCAACTCTATGGTCGCCAACGCACGCGCCTCCTCTGGCGGCACACCCAATGCCCGCAGTACCAGCTCGGCGGTATCAGAGCCCGACTCTCGCCACGTTCTGTGACCTTCCAGCACCAGGAAAATCGAGCCAAGAACGCTGCTCGATATCAGCGTCAGTACCGAGAGCAATTGCTCCTGCGAAAACGTGTAGCGTCCAGTGGAAAGTCCGTTCAGAAGATCCGTAGTCGCTTGGCTGCTGAACATTTCGCGCAACGAAGAATTGCTCATGGCGAATTTGTGGATGAACGCCCCCCACTGGGAGTCCTCATGAGCTCGACGAATGAAGAACCGAATGCCATTGGCAAGGCGCTGAGCCGGATCGGAGAGGGAATTGAAGCTCTTGTTGACGCGCTCATGCATCTCCCTCGCGAGATGACTGGCGACCGCCTCGAACAGGCTTTCCATGCTGTCGATGTTGCTATAAACCGTTCCGCGCGCCACGCCTGCCTCTTGCGCGAGGTCAAGGATGTTCACTTGGGAGGTGCCTCTCTCGGCGAACAGGCGAAAGGCAGCTTGATGAATGCGGCGCTGTGTTGGATTCAGGGATTCCACGGTTCTCTCTCCAGGATTACCTCATGGACCGATTGAACACTCGTGTTCATTTTACGTCAACAGTATTTTTAAGCGTGTAGGTTTTTCTGTCTGAAAACCCACTTAAAACCTGATAATTCGGATGCTTTGATTGATATCGCCGAGGCAATAAAAGTCCTATACATTGACATAATTGAACACTAGTGTTCAATTATGTCGTATCTCAGGCTCGCCTTCTCGGCAAGCATCAAGCCCTGCCCATCGATGGAAACCAGTACCTCAACACCCTGAGCAAGCACTGTGCAGACAGCTCTCAAACGGTATGAACCCCTAGCGATGGCTGGCCGACTTTTCATTAGCTGAAGGACAGAACATGACCGGCTCAAAGCTCTTCAAACCGCTTCGATTGCCTAACGGCACGGTGATTCCAAACCGAATCGCCAAGGCTGCCATGGAGGAGAACCTTGCCGATGAGGACCACGCGCCAGGAGAAGCGCTGGTCAAGCTCTATCGGCGTTGGGCAGAGGGTGGTGCCGGTCTGATCATCACTGGCAACGTCATGGTTGACCGCCACGCCTTGACCGGACCCGCTGGCGTAGTGCTTGAGGACGATCGCAACCTGGGCGAGTTCAGGCTATGGGCCGATGCTTGCCGCAGTCGTGGAGCCCAGGCCTGGATGCAAATCAATCATCCCGGACGGCAGCTATTGGCTTCCATGGGGCAATCGGCACGGGGGCCCTCCGCGGTTGCCGTTGACATTCCCGGACTATCAAAGGCTTTTGTGCCGCCCAGGGCCTTGGATGAGCAGGAGATCGAAGAGCTGATTGAGCGCTATACCCATGCCGCAGCGCTAGCCGAGCGTGCCGGATTCACCGGGGTGGAGATTCATGCAGCGCATGGCTACCTGTTCAGCCAATTCCTTTCGCCCTTGACCAACCGGCGTAGCGACAGCTGGGGTGGCAGCCTGGAAAATCGTGCGCAAATTCTCCTGCGAACCATCGATGCAATACGTCAGCGAGTGGCACCTATATTTTGCGTTGCTGTGAAGCTCAACTCCGCGGACTTTCAGCGCGGCGGTTTCGATGCCGAGGATGCGGCTCGCGTGGTGGAAATGCTTAACGCCAAGGCGGTCGACCTGGTCGAGTTGTCTGGTGGCAGTTACGAAAGCCCGGCAATGCAGGGGCAGACCCGCGATGGCAGCCGCTTGGCTCGAGAGGCGTATTTTCTCGAGTTCGCGGAGAAAATAGGAGAAATAGCGCGCATGCCGCTGATGGTCACCGGCGGCGTGCGTAGAAAGGAGGTGGCGGAGCGAGTGGTGAGCGGCTCGGTGTCGATGGTGGGCCTTGCCACTGCGTTGGCAATCGAGCCGACCCTGCCAAGCCAGTGGATGGCAGGTCAGGACACCGAAGTGGAGCCCATCGTCGTCCGCTGGAAGAACAAGGCGCTGGCATCGCTGGCAGTGGCGTCGGTGATCAAGAAGCAGCTCGGCTTGCTGAGTCAAGGAAAACGGACAAAACCCAGGACGTCGCCACTCATGGCATTGATCGGCAATCAGCTGAAGTCTCGTCGTCAGGCGAAGAACTATCGGCAATGGATTGGCCGGGTTTAGCCGGCCGATGATGACATCTAGGGTAGCGGCTTACCGGCGATTCTCTTGGCTCTGGCAGGTGTTACGCCCAGAGCCTTGAGAATCATCTCGGCGACCCGCTGGTCGTGTTCCGCCACTACACGCCCTTCGACAACCGAGCGCATGGCTCCGGTTGTGCACGATACGACCATGTCCAGGGCGATCCCCTCGTCCTCATAAGCGAAAGCCCCCGCGCGCAGACCTTCACGCAGGTCGCCCAGCACATGAGCAGCCAAGCGCGAGCGCATGGCCTGATCGGAATGGATGATGCGCAGCAGTGCGTTGGCCCATTGATGGTCGTACGCGGCCCGGCATACGAACATGCGCACACCAATCGAAAGCCGCTGTGCACCGCAGTTCACGCCCGAACTCAGGGCGGAAATGGCATCGGAGAACTCACTCGCCATGGCGATGCCAACCGCCTCGAGCACTTCGTCGCGCGTTCGAAAATAGTTGTAGATGGTGCCGTTGGATACCGCGGCCTCCGAGGCGACATCGAGCAGTGCAATCTCCCCCACCTCCTTACGTGCGACAAGACGCAATGCCGCATCCACCAGGCCGCGACGGGTGCGTTCACGCTTCTTGTGACCTCGAGTGAGAGGTTCTTGCGTAGTTGCTTCTGAAGGAAAAGTGGGGGAAGGCATCTTCAGGCTCTTAATCGAGGGGGCTCGTTTATGGTAATGGAAACGCTATCGGTTGTGGCGTCGGCGCCAGCCAACAGGCCCATACAGTCTCGAACGAGACTGCCTGCATCGAAGCCGGGGCCGTGGTGCATGATGATACGGTCGGGGCGAACCGCAACCAGCGTGCCTTTGGCAGCCAGCGGCAGGATGCCATGGTTCAGGTCTTCGATGAAGTCGCAACCGCCGCCGGAGCGCTGGCCGCAGGGTCCGATCTGCAAGAAGTGGCCTCCCATTTTGTCCCAGGAAACGACCTGAGCAGCGGTCAGCAGTGACAACGGGTCAACACCGAATCCAACCAGGGTCAGGTTGGCTCCAAGAGCATCGTCGCTCAGTTGGATCTGCTGTTGCATGTTGCGAACCCACGCTTGGGGAAACAGACTGCCACGAACCAGCTTGTCGCCACGACGATGCTGCACGAACAGCCCCTGTTTGAAGATGTTCTTTGGCTTGATGTCCAGTTGCTCGAAGTACTTTCTGGTAGCGGGAGTCAACGCCAGCGTGCGCATCAGGCCGTGGATGAAGAACGCTGCGACCTTGTTTCTCGGCATCACCAGGCGGCCCATGAGTTTCGCCAGATTGATCATCGCCTGGGCATGGGGGCGACGCTCTACGTCATAGGTTTCGAGTACTGAAGGCGCGGCTTGGCCGCGAAGGACCCAGGCCAGTTTCCAGGCAAGATTGGCTGCATCGCGCAGTCCCGCTACGAGACCTTGCCCGACAAAAGGGGGGGTGATGTGGGCTGCGTCGCCGGCGAGGAAGATACGTCCCTTGCTGAATCTGTTGCAGCAGCGCGCGTGGAATCGATACACCGCCTTGCGCTCGATTTCCAGCTCCTGCGGATTGACCCATGGCGCGATGAGCCGGGCGATGCTTTCCGGGCTCTCCAGCTCCTCCCGGGATTCACCGGGTTGCAGCATGAACTCCCAACGCTCCCTTCCGCCGGGTGCGGGCATGTGCGGTGTTGGACGTCGTGGATCACAGATAAACTCGATGTGATCAATGGCTGACTTATGCCGGTTCCTGGCATCGACAATCAGCCAATCCTCTGCATAGGTTTGCCCTTCGAACTCCTGGCCAATCAGTGCCCTGACCCTGGAGCTTGCGCCATCCGCACCGATCACATACTGGGCGCAAACGGAATGAGAGTGTCCATTTTGATCCCGGACGGTGGCAACCACGCAATCCGACTCCTCGACCAGATTCTCCAGCTCGAAACCGCCCAGACTGGTCACTGACTTCAGCCGGGAAACCTGGCCGCGCATCGCTCGTTCGAGGTCGGGTTGATAGAACGTCACAAGCTTGGGATGGCCGTCGATACAGCCCTCAGTATTGGCTCGACCGAATTGCCCGAGGACCGGGGAGTGCATCCTCACTTCAGGAATAGCGATCTTCTCGAAAGCGTCTTCCGACAACCCGGCGAGTTGCAGGATGCGCAGGGCCTCGTTGTCCAGAGCAATGGCACGAGGCATCAGTACGATTTCATGGAGCTTGTCCACCACCAGGGTCGTAACCCCATAGCGGCCGAGCAGCGCCGCGATTGTTGCACCTACCGGACCGTAACCGACGACCAGCACATCGACGGCGGAGGGAGTCAATTCGGGAACTTTCTTGTTGTTGTTCATCTCGAGCCCTTGTTGTGATTGAAGTCGTGAGGCGTACAGGCCTCATCGTCAGGCAGAGTCAAGGTATGCAAAATTGAGAGATATTTCAATATTGATGTTTTTGTCATTAATTTTTTGAGATCATTACCGTACCGTGATGAGGACATGTGAGCTATGCGCAGGGCCAGTTTCCGACCGGTGAGGCTTGGCTTCTGAGTCGATCAGCGTTGTTATTGGAGTGACCACGTGCCATGTCCCACGAGGGCACACCCATGTTTTAGTCTTCAGGAATCCAACGTGGCACGTCCGCAGCCCCAACCGAACCCAGTCCAGCTCCGCTTCGTCGAGTTCGAACTCGACGAGGCCAACGCCTGCCTGTCACGCAACGGAGAAGCTGTGGCGTTGGCGCCAATTCCCTTCACACTGCTGTGCGTCCTTGCACGCCAGCCGGGATCGCTGGTGACCAAGGATGCCTTGCTTGATGCCGTGTGGGGGCATCGGTTCGTCAGCGATTCGGTGCTTAAGACGGCCATCAGCGATCTGCGCAAGGTGCTGGGCGACGACCCCAGGCAGCCCCGCTTCATTGAGACTGTGTCGCGACGCGGCTATCGCTTCATCGCCGCTCCCTCCCCTGCGCCTTCGATGCTGTCGGCACCCGCGCCGGTGTCAGCGGCGGATACATATCTATCGCCGCCATTCATTGGTCGCACCGACAAGCTCTCAAGACTGCAACAGGCGTGGAAGC
Source organism: Pseudomonas sp. GL_091 (assembly GCF_057837725.1). Lineage (NCBI taxonomy): Bacteria > Pseudomonadati > Pseudomonadota > Gammaproteobacteria > Pseudomonadales > Pseudomonadaceae > Pseudomonas > Pseudomonas sp. GL_091. The sequence goes on from NZ_CM174451.1 coordinate 4,431,188, forward strand.
GGGCTTACAACGGGCAACGTGCGGTGGTCTGGCTTGCCGGAGAACCGGGGATTGGCAAGACCACGTTGATCGAGCATTTCCTCGCCAGCCTTGGCGGCATCGCTTGCGCACGCGGTCATTGCGTGGAGCACCACGGCACCGGCGAGCCGTACCTGCCGGTGCTGGAGGCATTGGCCGATCTGTGCCGCAGTGACCCCGCCCTGCCGGCTCTGCTGCGCGCCGTGGCGCCGACCTGGTTGCTGCAACTGCCGTGGCTGAGCACCGCGCAAGAGCGAGACGCGTTGCGGCGCGAGCTTGCCGGCATCGGTCCGGATCGCATGTTGCGGGAAATGGGTGAACTGCTGGACCGCTACACCGAGCAGCGACCGCTGTTGCTGATAACCGAAGACCTGCACTGGAGCGATCGGGCGACGGTCCAGCTCATCGACTATGTGGCGCGGCGACGTGGCCGCACTCGACTTATGTGGCTGGCGAGCTTCCGCGTCGCCGAGGTGGTGGCGCTCGATCATCCGCTCAACTCGTTGCGCCACGAACTGCGCCTGCAACGTCTGTGCGAGGAAGTGGTGCTCGATCCATTCTCGGAAACCGAGGTCGCTGACTATGTCGCGCTGCGTTCGGCCTCTCTGGCCCGCGATGAAGCCTTCGTGCGTGCCCTGCACGAGCGCACCGACGGTGTGCCGCTGTTCGTGTCGTCAGTCATCAGCGAAGTGATGGACACCACGGACGACGACGCCACCATCGAGGCCCGGCTGGCGGGGATGGCGGTTCCCGAGAACCTCGCGGCCATCATTGATCACTACATCACCAGGCTCGGGCCGGAGCAGCTTGCGCTGCTCTCGGCGGCAGCGGTATGCGGAGTCGAATTCCGGGTTGAGACGGTTTCGCTGGCCCTCGAACGCGACCTCGCCTCTGTGGCCCACACCTGCGAGGAACTGGTGCGCGAGCAGGTGTGGCTCACGCGGTCGCGGGCCGCCGAACCTGAGGAGACGGTGGAGCTACCCTACTCGTTTCGGCATGCCCTCTTCCGCCAGGTACTGTACGACCGCACGCCGCGCTCATTGCGCACCCACCTCCATCGCCAGGTTGGCACTGCCCTCGAACGCGAGCGAATGGCCGGCGTGCCGGTTGCTGCCTCGGAGCTGGCGACGCACTTCGACCGGGCCCGGCAGCCGATGATCGCGCTGCGCTATTACGCCGAGGCAGCAGAAGCCGCGCTGCTGCACTTCAGCCCGGCCTTGTGCATCGGTCTCACTGAGCGCGCATTGGCCCTGCTGCGGCAGACACCAGAAGGGATGGAACGCGATGCGCTCGAAGTTACCTTGGCCACACTGCAGGGGGTGTCGGCTTTCCACACGTTCGGTGTCGGCAGCGAAGCCAGGAATGCGTTCGAACGCGCGTACACGCTGCTAACGAATGTACCCGAGCATCCAATGCGCGGTCGCCTGCTGCACGGATTCGGCTATCTGCTCGGTCTGCGCGGCGACTATGCGCTGGCGCTGGAGGTGGCGGAACGCGCCGAAGCCCTCTCGTGCGAGGCGAACGATCCAGCGCTCATGCTGGTGGCGTGCATCGTGCAAGGCGAGGTGCATCATCTCCAGGGTCGCACGCAGACAACCCGCAGTTGGCTAGAGCGCGCCCTCGCGATCGCCGAGCCGCTGGACATCGGGACGAACGAGATCTTTGCGGTCGATCCTCAGGTCATGCTGCACGGTATGCTGGCCATAGAACTCGTGCGTTCTGGCCTGGTTGAGCAAGGCCGGGCCCACATGCAGCGGGCGCGGACCCGCGCGCAAGCGCTTCGCCAGCCTATGACGTGGCTTGTCGCTGCCTGGCAGGAGGTGCTGATCGAGGTACGGCTGGGGAACCATCTGCGTGTAGCCGCGCTGGCTGACGACATGCAGAAGCTGGTCGATGAGAATTCGCTCGCACTGGGGCGAACGGCTTGTCGCTGGTGGCGCGGCTGGGCCGACGCGCGCAACGGTGCACCGCACGACGGCTACCGTCGCATCCGTGAGGCCTATGAAGAACACACCGGGCTTGGAATGCGCTCCGGTGCCAGTGAGGTGCTCGGCTACGCCACCGAGGCGCTGCTGCTCGCAGGTGATTGCACCGCAGCGCAAGTCGAGCTGCAGGAAGCATTGCGGGTGGGCGAGGAACTGGGCGAGCGCGTATACCTGCCACAGCTATTGCTGCTGGAGGCAGCGATCTCGCGAGCACAGGGTCAGCCCGACGCCGGTATCGCTGCGGTGCGGCGCGCGGTTGAAGAAGCTCGCGCCCAGGAAGCACCGTGGCTGGAGCTGCAAGCGCTGGTCGAACTGTGCGAGCACCCTGACGCTACGGCCGTGGACCAACAGGCATTGGCCACGCTGGTTGACCAGTCACCCGAAACTGACGGAACCGAGCTGGCGAAACGTGCGCGCTCGCTGATTCACGCTGCCAAGCCGGCTTGAAGCGACGCGATTTCTCTGCGGTAAGGGTTACTGTCCCGACCGAAGTCTGACCTTTCGCTTACGACTCGCCCCAGGGAACCGCTTACGCTGTCGTCGAACTTTCCTGCCCCCTGGCCTGCGATGATCCTGAACCCTGAATCCAAATACCCGAGCCGCCGCTCGTACGTAGTGAAGCTGCGTAGCGACGCCACGCCGGGGGCCCTGGTGGGCCGCCTCGAAAACCTGGTCACCGGACGACAGCGCGAGTTTTCGACAGCCGAAGAACTGCTGGAGTCGATTGCCTCGGACCTCGCGTTGGCAGCCGGCGAGCATACGGCCGATGCCGTCGGCGAGTGACGCCTCCACCACGAACGAGCGCTCGACATGGCGACCGAAAGGCGACCCTTCGCTGACAACTTCGCGCATCCCGGGCCCTACGCTGATGCCACCTCGAATCTTCACGAGTCCAATCCGATGCCGCGACTTACAACTTTCCGTCTGTTAACCCGCAACGCCGGGCAGACGCCCATGCAACATGCCGAACGCGTAATCGGTGTCGTAAAGGGTGCGGCGCTCACCGCGTCCATCGCCCTGATCCTGACCGGTTGCTCCACGGAGGTTTTTAAGCCATCGGTAGACGTGCCGACCAGGTTCGCCGCAAGCACGGCCTCCGAGATGGAACCCGAAGCCGTGTGGTGGAAGACTTTCAACGACCCGGTGTTGACGGATCTGGTGCGCCGCGCGATGAACGAGAACCGTGACGTCAAGATAGCCGCCGAGCGCGTGCGCGCCGCTCGCGCCGGTGAGACGATCAGTAACTCATGGCTCTTTCCGAGTGTCGGAGTGTCCGCCTCCGGCTCCGACCGTAGCAGCGGCTACAGCACTGCCAAGAAGCAGGGTTATCCAGATACCAGGACTGTGGGTGCAGGCCTGGACGTTTCGTGGGAACTCGATCTGAGCGGACGCCTGCACGCTGGTGCGCAAGCCGCCGAAGCCGAGGCACTGGCCGCAGAGGACGGCGTACGCGGCGTGCGTCTGCTGGTGATGAGCGATGTCGCCAGCAACTACTTCACGCTGGTGGGTGCGCTGCGCCAGGCCGAAACATTGCGCGCGATCTCCGCAGCGCAAGACGAGACACTGCGCCTGGTGAATGCCCGCCACCGCGCAGGGCTGGCAACCTCCTTCGACGTCGAGCGCGCGCAGACCGATGCCGCTTCGGCGCGCGCGCAGATCCCTCCGTTGGAAACCCTGGCGGCTGTGGCGCGACACCGCATCGCAGTCTTGATCGGTGACCAGGCTTTTAACGCCGCGAGTATCCAGCCCTCCCCTGTCAACGTGGTTGCACCCGAGGCTCGGCAGGGGCAGCCCGCCACCTTGCTGCAACGTCGGCCTGATGTATTGGCGCTGATGGCGCAGCTCGATGCCGCCAATGCGCGCCGTAAACAAGCCGCGGCCGAGTGGTTTCCGCAGCTGTTCCTCGGTGCATCCTACGGCCGCCAGGGCCTTGAGCTGAACGGTCTGGATCTGGGCACCGCACGCTTCACCAATGTGGCAGCTCTGCTCACCATGCCGCTCTTCAACGCCGGGCGCACGCGCGCGATCAACGAGGTCGCCGAGAGCGGCCAGCGTGAAGCGCTACTGCGCGCCGAAGACGGCATTGTGCGTGCGCTCGAGGACGTGGAGAACTCGCTCATCACACAAGCGCAAGAACGCCAGCGCGCTGCGTCGCTGCAGTCGGCCGCCGAGTCCGCGGAGGCTGCGCTGAGCCACGCGCAGTCCCTCTACGACAGGGGACAGATCGACCTGTTGCCGCTGCTGGACGCGCAACGGGCGCGCCTGGCGGTGCGCCTGAGTGCCAACGACAGCAACACCCGTCTGCTTCTCGATAGCGTACAGCTCTACAAGGCACTGGGCGGAGGCTGGCAAGTGTTCGAACAACCCGCCATGTCCACAGCAGCCACCGCAGCTGACCGGCCACCACTTTCCTGAGAATTTTCGTTTTACAAAGAGGAACCGCCTTGAAAACCTCCCTTACTGCGGCCGGCGCCCTGGCTGTAGCCGTCATGCTTTGCGCGTGTAGCCCAGACCAGCCTGCCGTGCAGGCACCCCGACCGGTGCGTACCACTGAAATCAGCTACGACAATGCTCGCGACATCAGTCGATACGTGGGCACCGTGCAATCGCGGCATGAAGTCGACCAAGCCTTCCGCGTAGGCGGCAAGGTCGCGCAGCGCAAGGTTGAGGTAGGCCAGTTTGTGCGCGAAGGCGACATACTGGCTGTACTGGATGACGCCGACTACCGCCTCGCTGAGCAAGCGTCGCGACAACAGTGGACGGTTGCTGTCGAGCAGACGCGCCAGGCCGACTCGGACCGCCAGCGCCTGACTGCGTTGAAGGCTGACGGCTCGGTCAGTGCGGCCGACAACGAGCGCGCGCAGACCAATGCCCAAACCACGCATGCGACCGCCGAGGCCGAGGCGCGAAAACTTGAGCTCGCGCGCAACCGGCTCAAGTACACCGTGCTGCGTGCCTCGCGCAGTGGCGTCATCACGGCTGTGCGCTTTGAGGCCGGGCAGGTCGTGGCGGAGGGCCAATCGGTTGTCTCGGTTGCGAATCCGGATGAATCCGAGATCGTTATCGACGTGCCCGAGGATCAGCTAGCCGTCTTCAAGGACGCGCAGTTCAAGGCCTCGCTGGCCAGTGCGCCGAACGAGACCTTCGATGTCACGCTGCGCGAGCTATCGCCGCAGGCTGCGGCGCAGACGCGCACCTATCGCGCGCGGCTTAAGCCAATGCAGGCGCTGCCGCTGGGCGCCACCGCCACGGTGATGGCCGAGCGAGTCATGACAAGTGTCACTGTGGCGGCGGTGCCAGCCACTGCATTGACGCAGAGCGGCGGCCAGCCGGCGCTGTGGGTGGTCACGCCCGCGGGCAAGGATCCGGTAGGCATCGTCGAACTGGAGCGTGTGGCGGTGTGGGGCTACCGCAATGACGAGGTGCTCGTCTCCGGGCCGCAGGCCGGCGTGTTGGTCGTCACCGCCGGCGTCCAGAAGATGGCATCCGGCCTGAAGGTCGCGCTCCCCGGTACAGAGATCATTGACGCGAACATCACGCAGCAGGCCGCCCGATGAACAACTTCAACCTCACCGACTGGGCGCTGCGCCATCGCGCCATCGTCCTGTTCTTGCTCCTCATTGTCGCGGTGGCCGGTGCCTTCAGTTTCACCAGGCTCGGTCAACTCGAGGATCCGAACTTTTCCGTGCCCTCCATGACCGCCATGGTCATCTGGCCGGGTGCCACCGCCCAGCAGTTGCAGGACCAGGTCCTCAACCGCATGGAGAAGAAATTCGAGCAGATCGACAACTTCGAGAAAGTGGTCACCTACGCGCGGCAAGGCTACGCAGGCATGACGCTCACCGTGCGCGGCGGAACCTCCAAGGCTGACCAGCGCGAGGCCTGGTACCAGGCGCGCAAGAAACTCAACGACCTGAGCCTCGAGATGCCTGACGGCGTGATCGGCCCGATCCTGAACGACGAGTACGGCGACGTGTACGGCCTGATGTACGCAGTCAAGGGCGACGGCGTCGGCCACGCCGACCTGTCGGACGCGGTCGAGGACATCAAGCGCCAGATGCTTAAGGTGCCGATGGTCAAGAAGATCGATCTCATCGGCAAGCAGGCCAAGCGTGTCTACGTCGAATTCTCGCACGAACGCCTGGCAGCGCTGGGCATTACACCGTTGGCCATCGCCGAAAGCCTCAAGAGCCATAACGCCCTGTTGCCCGCAGGCCAGATCGACACCCGCGGCGACCGCGTCATGGTGCGCGTAAGCGGCCAGTTCGCCAGCGAAGAGGCTATTCGCAACGTACCCATCGCCGCGGGCGGCCGGCTGATCAAGCTCGGCGACATTGCGACCGTCACGCGCGGTTTCGAGGATCCGCCGACCTACACGGTACGCCACAACGGCCAGCCAGTGCTGATGCTCGGTATCACGATGACCAGCGACGGCAACATCGTGGACCTTGGCAAGGCGATGGACACGGCAGTCGCCAAGATCCAGTCGGAACTTGCGCACGGCGTGGAGTTGGAGTTCGTGGCCGACCAACCCACCACGGTGAAGGATGCTATTCACGACTTCGGGCGCGCGCTGGCCGAGGCGCTGATCATTGTGATCGCGGTGAGCCTGGCCAGCCTGGGCTGGCGCGCCGGCCTCGTTGTCGCGACCACGGTGCCGCTGGTGCTGGGCGGCGTGGCGCTGGTGATGCTGGCGATGGGCTGGAACCTCGAGCGCATCTCGCTCGGCTCGCTGATTATCGCGTTGGGACTGCTGGTGGATGACGCCATCATCGCCATCGAGATGATGGTGGCGAAGATGGAAACCGGCATGGACCGCGTGAAGGCAGCCGCCTTCTCCTATCAGTCTACTGCCATGCCGCGCCTGACCGGCGCGCTGATCACCGTCGTGGGCTTCCTGCCGATCGGCCTCTCGAGATCCACCACCGGCGAGTACGCGTGCGGCATCTTCTGGATCGTCGGTGCCGCGGTGCTGTTCTCGTGGATCTGCTCCGGCATCTTCACGCCGTACCTGGCGGTCAAGATGCTGCCCAACGACTTGGGCAAGCACCAGCATGGTGATCCGTACGACACGAAGCTCTACCGCAGCCTGCGCCGCCTGATCGACGCCGCCATCGAGCGCCGCTGGGTGGTCATCGGTGCGACGTTTGGCGCTCTGGTGCTTGCTCTGGCCTGTATCAAGCTAGTGCCACAGCAATTCTTCCCCAACAGTTCGCGTCCTGAACTGGTCATTGACCTGCGCGTCAAGGAAGGCTCCTCGTTCGCCGCGACGACCGAGCAGGTCAAGCACATGGAGGAGATTCTGGCGAAGGACGAGGACGTGCGTTTCTTTACCGCCTACACCGGCGCCGGAGCACCGCGCTTCTATCTCTCGCTCAACCCCGAGCTGCCGAATCCGGGCTTTGCCCAGTTCGTTGTGATGACCAAGGAGCTGGATGCACGCGAGCGAGTACGTGCGCGGCTAGTGGCCTCGGCTGACCAACAATTCCCACAGGCGTGGGTGCGCGTGACCCGGCTCGAGTTGGGGCCACCTGTCGGCTACCCGGTGCAGTTCCGCGTCGTAGGCCCCGATACCCAAGTGGTGCGCAAGATCGCCCGCGACGTGGAGAAGGTGGTTGCGTCCAACCAAAAGGTGCGTGACCTCCAGCTCGACTGGAACGACCCGGTGCGTACGCTGAAAGTGGAGCTTGATCAGGACAAAGCGAGCGCGCTTGGCCTCGCACCGGCCGACGTGTCGCTGGCGACCCAGACCGTGATGAACGGCGCAACCCTGTCGCAGCTGCGTGAGCGCGAGGACCTGATCGACATCGTGGCCCGTGCCGTGCCAGAGGAACGCTTGAACCTCGACACACTGAAAGACATCAACCTTTACACACGCCAGGGTACGGTAGTGCCGCTGTCGCAAGTCGCACAGGTGCGCTCAGAACTGGAAGAGCCGGTACTGTGGCGCCGTAACCGCGACATGGCGATCACGGTGCGTGCCGACGTGAAGGATGGCGAGCAAGGTGTATCGGTGACGCAGGAGATCCAGCTGTTGCTCAAGGATGTCGAAGCGAAGTTGCCGTCGGGCTACCGCATCGACGTGGGCGGCGCGGTGGAGGAAAGTGACAAGGCGAACAAGGCGCTACTCGCGGTGGCCCCGTTGATGCTGATCACCATCCTGCTGTTACTCATGCTGCAACTGCAGAACTTCTCCCGCATGTGGATGGTGATGCTGACCGCACCGCTGGGCCTGATCGGTGTGGTGCCGGCTCTACTGGTGTTCCAGTCGCCACTGGGCTTCGTCGCGATCCTGGGCATCATCGCACTGGGTGGCATGATCATGCGCAACGCGGTGATCCTGATCGATCAGGTACAAATCGAGATCGCCGAAGGGCGCGACCCGTGGAATGCTGTGCTGGATGCTGCCATTCACCGGGCTCGTCCGGTGATGCTGACGGCGCTGGCTACCGTCCTCGCCATGATCCCGCTAACGCGCAGTGTGTTCTGGGGGCCGATGGCAATAGCGATCATGGGCGGCCTGACCGTGGCGACGCTGCTGACGATTTTCTTCGTCCCGGCGTTGTACGCTGCATGGTTCAAGGTCGGTCGCCAGACGGCCGCTGGCACCCAACAGGTGATGGGGGACGCCGAGCTCGCTTCTGAGGGATGAGTGCCGTGGCACTGTGCTCCCGACCTCACCGCTATTGGAAAGGCTTGCTCAGCGCCGTTTCTGAAAACAACCGAGGTCTGCCGCGAGGCTCTGCGAACGTTACGCTCTTTCGCCCCCTCGCGGCTCACAGGAAATGCTGATGGCCAAAGGAGCTGCTTACGACAGACTGCTATCGGCCGAGGCTGTGTAAAAACGTTTTTGAGCGCGACAGGTACTCAAAATCGGACTGGAAATCGCGTTTCTACGCGAAACCCACATCTGCTGACGTGCCGATAAATTTCAGATTTAACGTAGATGCGCATACTTCAATTTTGGTGAAACGTTTTTACACACTATGGGCCAGAAGCTGTCGTTGGAATAGCACCGCAGTTCTGTGGGAGCGGACTTGCCGGATCGCCGGACCGCCGCAATGGCTTCACCGCGGAGCTTCAGACAATCACGTCGCCTGCATCGCGGGCAAGCCCACTCCCACAGGCCTGCGGCGTACCGGCCGTTTCAGGCCGTAAGCGCCCACCTGTAGCGTTCACCAACCAGACATGCACCCTGCAATCCTGCTGATGACGGGCCATGGGTCACGAGCCTGGTAAAGCAGAGCTCGCTTTTCCTCAACGCCGCCGGTGCGCCCTATGACTTTCGCTGGAGACGGTTAAGCCCCGAACCTTTCGAAGTGGTCATGGTGCTGCTGGGCCTGTCGCTATTCGACGAGGCACTGCAGGACGTCTTCGGGGCAAACGCCGCACACGCCACGCTTCGGGATGTGTCCGGCTTCGAGGATCCGCAGCTGGTCGCATTGCTGCAATGCCTGCGCGAAGAAGCCGAACGGCCCGTGGCCAGCCGCCTGTTCGTTCAAGGCGTTGCGGCGCTAATTGCGCGAAACACAACTGAGCGTGATCACTTTCGCCAATGAAGTCGGCTACTCCAACCCCAGTCACTTCGCCCCTGTATTTCGCAAGCACACCGGTCTTTCCCCAAGCGACTACCGGCGCCAGCGTTAGGGCTCTGCTGGCCGCAGATAGGGCTCGATAAAGCCGCAGCCAAGGATCTCGTTCAGCCGTTGCGCATCGTTCATTCGGCGAAACAGTCCAATAGTCTTCCACGGCGCGTGACCATCGACATTGGGCGCTCCCAATCCGGTCAACAGGTCGGCGATCAGTATTGATCGGGTCTCGAAAGATATGCGTGTCAGCCCGGTGCTATTGCCGACGCCGGCATGGGCATGAGCCCCGGAAAAGGCGATAAGGCTCCCCGGAGCGATATCGACGGCAATCCCCTCCTGCGGGCCGATCGCTTCCAGCAGATGCGGAATGGCTTCGTCGGCATCCACGGCATTGCGGCCGTCTCGATGGGATCGCTGCAAAATGGCGCGCATATCGAAATCTGCGCTCGAATTACCCAGCGGTCGCTGCCAGAGGCCTGGATACAAGGCGACGGTACGCCCCGCCGCGATGGGATAGATGGGCGCCCACCAGTTGGTTTGTGCATAGATATTCGACCCCCAGGTATCGCGGTGAAACGCGATGGTGGCCGTCGTGCGGGCACGCGGCGTCGACTGCCCTGGCTCGCAATGCGGCTGAAAACGCAAATGCAGGCGATCGCACGCCAGGGTATCGGGGGCGATGCCAAGGCTTTGCACGACGTCCTGCCAGCGCTGATGGACCTCAGCCGAGCCTGCGAAGTCGTTCTGAATTTTCGCAAAGCGCTCAATCTGCTCAGGGTGGCTCAAATGGCGATGGATCTGTTGCGGCGACCAGGGATGCAGCGCGTCTTCGAGGAACGCACGCGTATATTCCACCAGCGCCGTCATGGGCTGCCGGTCAGCGAAGCGAATGATCTCGCCAGCATAGATCCGGTCATGCAATTGGCGAGCGGTGCTCGGTATGGCAAGCGAGCTGTACATGACTGGAAGTCCCCTGAAGGTGCGCCCCTGACTTTAGATCCACGCCGATTGTGGCGAAAGTGGCAGGTGGGGCGAAAAAGCGCGGATCAGGCCCTGGGGACGTGAGCAACAGGCGACCTTCAAGCCATGAATGGGGCGCTTATGGCAGTTCTTAGCAGGCAGTTAACGGCCAATTGCTGCCTGTCGCCACCGACAGCAATGGGTCGAACACGGCGCGAAGCGAGCGACTACACTCGACCAAATGGAGTCCTTTCAGCGTCCAACGGCTCAACGATCGATGTCACCGGCACCTCGTTCAAGGGTGACGGCCGAACTTAGTGCTCACAAATCGAAGGGATGATTACCCCGACTATGAAAGCTCAAACACTTGACCTGACGAAGTACGGCGACTGCCTGCCCGGCGAGGATCGGTCGTTCGGCGGCAACGTTTTTTATGTGGACACGCTTCCTGCGAGTGCTTGGTTCAAGAACCTCCGGACCTCGATGTCGCAAGCGCATTGGAAGGCGATCAGTCAGTACGTGAGGGACCGGGTGGACGGGAAATGCGAGATTTGTTCGTCGGAGCGACGGCCTGAAGCGCATGAATGTTGGTCGTTCGATGCGAGTACCAAGACGCAGAAGCTCGCCCGCATCATGTGCCTATGCAAGTTATGTCACCTCGGGACGCACTGGGGACTCGCCGGGAACATTGGATTTGCCGAGGAGGTCGGAGCACACATTCGCGAAGTCACCGGATGGACCAAAGAAGAGTTTTCTTCACACTTGCGTGAGCGGAAAACGCGAAAACCCGAAGAGCTGGCCTGGAATCTTGATTTGTCCATGGTGGAATCCATCGGCATCAAGTTAGTCGAGCCGAGCGCCGCGGTTGCCGGTAAACGGAACGACCTTGCCGCCGCTGTCGATAGGGATTCCAAAAGGACCTGCATTACGTTCAGCGGCCGGACAGAGGATTTGTCGAGCCAACTTCGTAAAGGGTATGTCGCGCTGGTCCCTAATACCGACGACGACTTGTTGGGGGCAATACCCCTGACCGATTCGTTGATGACGCAATACATTGCGAAACCGCCCCAGGACATCGCGGACGACAAAACTGTCCGGATACCCTTGGCCCTCTTCATTGAGGCGCACAACAACCCGGTCGTCGTTCAAGATTCGCAGGACCTCATCCGCCATCTTGCGGATCGTGGCGTACCCAAGCGATTGGTTCCTGCCCCAGACTTTGACTGGATCGAGCCTGACCTTGCGATGGTTGCAGCCTGCTTGAGGGACGCTATCCTCTTCTCGGACGACCATTGAACCTAAAAACGGCAGTTGATGAGCCCAAAGCAAACCAAAGCAAATGCTTGTCGCGCCGTGGGATCTGCCGATTCGCCGACTCACCCATTTGGAACTGCTCCGCAGTTGTCAAAAAAGGCCGAAAACCCGCGCCAGTACTTGTCTTTCTTTGTTTGGGGCATCGCTCAACTGTCGTTTCTAGATTGAAAGGCCGATCCGCCCCATAACTGCCTGTGGTGACGGACAGCAATCGGCCAATAGCTGCCCCTTGGCGAGAGGCAGCTTACAACGATGAACTCAACGACGATCATTTCAAACCAGCAGCGACCTGTCCGTTATTGCAAAGGCACATAAATATCGGTCTGCCATTGACCCTGCGGTGTCTCGGGGGAAATGCTTAGATAATCGAAGAACAGCGGCTGGTCTCGAAGCTCCTCGCCGCTGGTAGGGAGCCAGTCGCGATAGATCGGATAGATCGATTCGCCGATGTGATCCGTCGAGCCCACGTGACGCACCACGACGCAGCGCCCGCCAGGGATAACCCTCTCGGTTACGCCGAACTCATTCGCTGCTACCGCCTCGTGAATCTCGCCGCAGACTGCAAACCGGAACTCTTCGGCCGGGGTCGTATCGGGGTTGCCGAAAGGAATACCAAAGCTGCGACTTGATGCCACCGGAGACTGTCCGCTCTGCATGCGCCACTCGATAAATTTACGCACGCTCTCATTAATGAGCCCGGGCGCTCCGCAATGCTCTAGTGCTGCAACCCTGACTTCGCGAAACTCCACAATTCGTATCTGCATGATGATGCTCCTGGAAAAATGAGGGATGGTGAACACCGCACTCCAGACCTGCCAATTCGGTTGCTTCCTGAATGCACTCGGCGTCATACCGAACGCCCGCCTGAACGCCCTGGAAAATGCTTCGGGGCTTTCGAAACCCGCACCGAAAGCGGCGTCCAGCACCGAGTAATCCGCGAGGGAAGACAAGCAATGCGCCGCGCGTCGTAGTCGCATCAGTTGTACATAACGTGAAACAGGCACGCCCACGAACGCGGTAAATTGTCGATGGAAGTGAAACGCCGAAAAATTCGCGACTTGGCTCAACGTCTTCACGGACAAGTCACCTTCGAGATTGGCGTCGATGTAGGCGAGTACCAGGTCGAAGCGTTTTGTGTAGGCGGCGTTGCTGAGCAAGTCAGACACTGGATGGAGGCTCCGGGAAACACGGTAGGCAATAGAGTCGACTATATCGGCGTGCCCGCGCCTAGCCGTGTTTGCTCAGGTCGCGATTGAATTGCCTGTACGACCGACAGCTTTGGGTTGTGGATTCAACCGGTCGACGGGGTGTAAATCGCTCTCATATTTACCTGACTTACTTTTTCGTGCGTTCTTGCCATTTGGTAACCCTGTAGCGAGTATTTGGGTGAAGCAACTCTCACATCAGCGAGGTAATGCGCCATGAACATCGAATTGCCTGACCCGCTCGCCAGCTACCTTGCGGGCGAAAAGGGTACCGACATCGAGGTGTTAGAGCGCTGTTTCGCCACAGACGCCACCGTGCGCGACGAAAGCCACACCTACAAGGGACTGGAGGCTATCAAAGCCTGGAAGCAAGCCTCGCAGGCCAAGTACCAATACAGTATCGAACCTTTGAGCAGCTCGCAGGAAGGACAGACCGTCACCCTGCTCGCTCGGCTGAGCGGGAACTTTCCTGGTAGCCCCGTCGAGCTCACCTACACCTTTGTACTCGACAACGGCAAGATCGCATCCTTGGAGATCAGCTGATGTGTCGGCGCTGATTCATCACGACAGCGCGCGCGAGTTGATGGAGAAACTCGTCAGGGAAACTCCGAAAATTTTGTGCAACCACTGTTCCTTTTGAGATGTGACCCGTCCTGAATATCACGTTCTGCCCCTTAACCTGGTGATTTCAAGGGCTTTCGTATAGAACCTGGAGCGCGCGGCCAATGAGTTTTTTTATCATGTAAAGGAGCGCAAAATGAGCTGCCTGGCGTTCGAATGACGTGTCGCAGTCGGCTGGCGTGTAGTCATCTCGGGCACCATGGGTAAGGACTTTCTCGGGTACGATGAGCGCGCTTGCTGTCGACTGCAGGGGCCGGAGGAGGCGTTTTGAAACCATTCCCGCTCAGATCTGGCACCTCAACTCTGAACATGTTCCTGCAAGGGGGCTTGCCACGCCGTGATGCTGTGCCGCAAACGTTAACGGAAAAAGCGATCATCCCAGGCATTCCCAATGCTCGCTACTGGTTGGACCACGACCTGACTCTGTTCATTCAGGATGCAACCGAGGGCAACAAACGCGAGAGCGAGGCTCTCGCCAAGGCAGGGAAACCGAACAACATCCTGCCGCTGGCAAATATGCTGGCAGTTTCGGGAGGCGGTGACGCAGGCACATTCGCAGCAGGACTCATTACGGGGTGGACCACGCATGGGACTCGACCCATGTTCAAGGTCGTCACGGGCATTAGCGCGGGCGCCCTGGTCGCCCCGTTCGCTTACCTGGGATCCGGGTACGACGACGTGATTCGGCATATCGCCAACGTCATCGGTCCAAAAGACGTTTTTCGTTCGCGAAACGTGTTAACCCGTCTTGCCAGCGACGGTATAGCGGACAGCAAGCCACTGTCGCGGCTCATTACGAAGTACGTCACTGCGCAGATTCTTGCGGCGATTGCGTCGGAATACGCCAAAGGACGAATCCTGCTGATAGGCACAACCGACCTTGATTCAGGGCGGCCAGTCACCTGGAACATGGGCACTATTGCCTCTAGCGAAGCACCGGGAGCGCTCGACCTCTTCCGCAACATCATGATCGCGTCGATGAGTATTCCCGGCGCAGTCTCACCCGTCATGATCGATGTGGACGTAGACGGCAAACAGTTTCAGGAAATGCACGTGGACGGAGGGGTAATCACTCAGGTGTTCCTTTACCCACCTGGCACCAAGATGGCGCTGAACAGAGCCACCGGAGCACCTTTGCGACTCGAACGTCATTTCTATGTCATTCGTAATGGGACACTGGAGCCGCAGTGGTCCGGGACGAAACGCCGTACATTGAGCATCGGTGGTCGAGCTATCAGTGCATTAATTCAAACTCAGGGGATCAGCGACCTGGAGCGAATTTACCGCATGGCGCAGCAGGATGGAGCGGATTTCAATCTTGCGTACATTGGCTCCGACTTTTACTTTCCGCACAATCAGAAATTCGATGGCGAGTACATGAAGCGTTTATTCGATTACGCCTTTCAACTCAGCGCGAAGGGCTATCCGTGGCATAAATCGCCGCCCTCGGAAAACACTGAACTACGAAACACCCGCTGAACGATTTAGCCAATCTGTTGCATCGACCGGTTGAATCCACAGTTGATTGCAGCCCTTCGTGACGGGTAGCTATCGGCCAAGAGCAGCCATTGGACAGAATGATGGCTCTGCACTAGCATTCCTCAGATTGATGTAGTTACCGCGACCGTCGTTAGATTAAACGTTAGAAGTAATAGGTGTAGTCCATGAGTGACAAATCCTTCTACGGCATTAGCGATGTTAAAATTACCAGCGTGAAATTTATCCTCAACAACTGGATCTATGCTTTATCACCTGTAAGCTCAACTGAAATAACACTAATAGGCAATGGCGCTCGTTTGCTAACCAACTTCAAAAAAAGGAGGCAGTTCCCTTTTGCCCATGACAACTCTACCAGACCAGACAATGATTACTTTAATTAGGATGACCTCACATGACGCCACTCATAATTATTTGCTCAATCGTCATTTCAATGCTGGCGGGAGCGCTATTTTACACAATAAAACAACCATCAAACCCAAGAAAAACCCTTCAATATAGCGTTTATAGTGGCGTCATATTTACTGCTGTATTTAGGGTTATTGCAACAACCAGTAAAGCCAACTTATCTACCGTCGCATTTATTGGACTACTGGTGGCAATTGTTATCTGTTTCTTTCTTGGCTGGTCTTACATTGGCATGAGAAAAGAGAAAAAAGAAAGCACTTGAATATCCATAAATAGCTATTCCTCATGTCGGCAATTTCCAATATGCGTAAGCCGCACTTTATGTTTCAGTTCGGAATTTTTGTGGAACTGATTTCTCAAATACGATTTGATCAGCGATTTTTTGCTTGATGAGCAGACGACGCAGCCAAGGGCGACCATCGCGCTACGGCAAAAAGCAGACACAGAGGTAGAAATGAATCTATCCTTTTTTTGTCATTTTTTTCCTGCTACATCGCATATCGGAGTTGCTATGAGGAAAATTCAGGCTGCAAGTTTCGCGCTGTTAATTGTTTTATGTGGAGTTAGGATGGCCAGCGCTGAATCAACATTCTCCTTTGAGTCAGCGGCAACGCTCGATGACATGTCATCTCTGATCAAATCGAAAACACCGCTTGGATCTTCTCGCGAAAATGTCCGAAAAATTTTCGTAGAAGAGGGGCACGCAACGCTAAAGATCAAGAAAGATGACTCTAGCGCCGAGAAATATATCTACGATATTGATTTATGCCATTACTATATTTGGCGGTGGAATATCTCGTTCGATTACGACGGCAGTGATCAATTGCGCCAAGCATACGTAAACGGAAATATTGTTTTCCCGCACGGCAATCCAAAGAAGATCATTCCGAAGTTTGCGGAAGAAGGAAAAAAGGCGTCGATATATCGGATGCAACGTCCTAGGACCGAAGCATACAAGGGCGAGAGTTCGCTGGGATTTTTGCTCTTTGATCGCGACAGCGACCCCAGCACCACTGATGATCAAGCCCTCATTGGCGCCGGTCCTAGCCGAGTCGATCCAATTAATATGGGCAAACTAGTCACCTATACAGACGTCGAGCCCTGGCGCTCTATTTTCGACTTCGATGCCGCTGACCGCATCGTGTCTTATCAAGGTAATTGCAATACGGCCAGGTAGCCTGGATATCCGGATGGTGGAAAACCGCCAGAACCTTCCGCCAACGACAGCAAAGGGTCGTTTTTTGCCTGTCGCGACGGGCAGCAATCGGCCATGTGAAGTCATTAGTAGTTGCCACGTAACCAGCATAAAAAGGGACAGACCACGATTTCAGGTAAATGCCGAGCCGTCGTGATCTGTTCCCTGTTTCCGCGCGGCCGTTTTCTATGTCTGGCACAACTACCCTGACATCGGTGGGCCTATACTTTAACGATCGACACACTCGATGTGGCATGCAGTCGTGTTTGATGTATGGGAGACGCGTCGAGCGATCGTTCACGCAGGCCACGGCCTGCCTTCGTCGTAGGGAGGAAAACATTCATGGCGCGTAAATACATCGACTGCCGCGAGTTTCCGAGCGATTCCCACTGCTCAATCGCACTGTCCGCAGACTCTGAAAACGAACTGCTCGAGGCCGCCGCGCAGCATGCGGTCAGTGTTCACAAGCACACCGACTCACCAGAACTGCGTGCTCAACTGAAGACGATGTTTCACGACGGAACCCCGCCTGTTGAAGCACCGCGTCCTGCTTAGCACCCAGGGGTTTCAGAGGAGTGATTATCATCGATAAGCACCTACGAGGCTCATTTCGATGAGTTCCGCAGGCCTGAGGGTAGTTTTTTATGCCTGGCACAATCTGAATGACGAAGGAGATCCCCAAGGAGCTGCCAATGGCTGCTCCTTGGGGGTGCTTTGGAGAGCTTGTTTAATGTGGCTGCGTGTTCACTCAAGCTAAGCTAAAGCTGATTCGACCGGTTGAATCCACAGCCAATAGCAGTCATTGCTCGCCTTAAAGAAACCGCGAAATATTCGCCATCGCACGCGTTATGTAAATGTCCTTCTCACCCACCGGGGCAACGTAATGAAGCGCACTGCGTGCGGCCTCGATACCTGCAAGACGTGAGATGCACCAAGCGGCCAGATACTGCGACGACAAGCACCCGCCAGCGGTTGCGACATTGCCCTTGGCCACGAACGGTTGATTGAGTACCGCCACGCCGGCCTCCTCAACCCATGGCCTGGTGATCAGATCCGTGCAGGCCGGAACGTCGTCCAGCAGGCCCAGCTTTGCAAGTATGAGCGTGCCCGAGCACTGGGCGCCCAGGAGTTGGCGCACAGGATCAAGCTTCAGGCGAGACATCAGTGCGGCATTCGCGACGACGTCCCGGGTCATTCTCCCACTACCCACCAGCACAGCGTCCGCGCCGCATGCGTCTTCCAGCGACATCTGCGCTTCGATCATCAGGCCGTTCATCGACAGCACCTTGTCCGTGGGGCTGGCGATAGACACTCGCCAACCAGGCTGTTGAACCCGGTTGAGGATGCCGAACGAGATGAGCGAATCAAGTTCGTTGAAACCTTCGAAGGTAAGGATGGCAATGTGCATTTTGAGCCTCGTACCAGAGAAATCCTGTGGCTCATCGTAAAACCTGACAACCAATACATTCAAAAAATTGTAATGGATACACTCTGACTCACTTCAGCAATATGGCAGTAACAATCTGCATCATCGACTCCCGATAAAGATCTACGCTCTGTACTGATTACGAACGTGGGCACAGGCGAATCTGATGGCATTCATCGACACATACGAGAAAGAAATTCTCGGTCTTGAGGTCTTTCTGTTCCATGCGCGTAGTCGTCTGGAAGCAGAGACAGACAGCGAGGCCTTGCACGATTTAAGGATCGCCGTCAGACGAATCCGAAGTCTGCTAACGCCATTGCGCTCATTGAAGGGAATGACCGTACTTCACGAGGCTGCCACCGAGGTGGGTCGGCTGACGACACCGGCGCGGGATCTGGAAGTAATGGCCTTCTGCATTCAGGGCATCAGAGCCAAGCAATGATTCGAGGGTAATGAAACAGGTCATCTTCAAGGCGCTGACCAAGCAAATCGATAAGCTCCATCGCGCTTTGGACGATGAGCAGTCTGACCTTAAGCCACTGGAGTACCTGTGGGCGGAGGCTTCCGCCTGTGAACTTCGACAAGCCGAGGACGAAATGCAAAAACTGAAAATGCTGCTTCCAAAAATCTCTGGCAAAAAAATGGCCGTCCCAAAGACGGCCAGGAAAACAGGAGTTGATTCGAAGCAGGAGCTATCGATTGCGCGCGAGCATCGTACCGGCATTTCAATTTCAATTTTATGTTCAGCGCACGGATCAGATGGGGAGCCAAGGCGTGCTATCCCATCGCTAGATACTGAAACGTCAACATTACTTTTGCGATCAACTGGCCCGCTCCAAAGCGGAAAACAGGCTGACGAATTCCAATGAAAGCTTATGGCGTGGCGCCAGGTGGATCATGGGCACCGACGCTTCATGGGACTCCCGCATTTTGACCGTGCTACTCAAATAATCCGGCAACACGGGCAAGCCTTCGGCCACCAACTCGTCGATCAGCATTTGGTGCAAGCTGGCACGCGCCACAAATTGGTTGACCACCACGCCTTCCACAATCAACGACTCATTATGGTCAGCTTGCAACTCGGCCACTTGCGCGATGACGCTGTAGAGCGCCTGACGAGAAAAGCTGTCGCAATCGAAAGGGATCAGTACGCGGTCGGCGGCGATTAGTGCACTGAACGTGTAGAAATTCAGGGACGGCGGCGTATCGATATAAATACGTTCGTAATCTTCGGAAAGCTCCACCAACAAGCGGCGCAGCTTGTTGATCTTGAATTTGGACTCAAGCTTTGACTGCAGGTCAGCAAGCTCGTGGCTGGCCGTGACCAGATGAAGATTGTCGTATCGAGTATCAGTGATAGCCACTCGACTCTTTTTGCTGGCCGGGCCGCTGGATAGGGTTTGCTTGAAGAAATCGGCAATCCCCATGGGGATATCATCGCCTGTCAGTCCTGTCAGGTATTGGGTCGAGTTAGCCTGAGGATCGAGATCCACCAGAAGCGTCCTGTAGCCTTCGACAGCACTGACAGCCGCGAGATTGCAGGCGATGCTTGATTTGCCAGCGCCCCCTTTTTGATTGAACACAGCTCGACGCATAAGAGAGGTAACCTGAAAAAGATCTCCCTCGATCATAGGGTTGAAACATTTCAGTAATATTTCTACGCGACAATTTTGTTTCATTTTTAAGACAGCGGCTGCCATACCCTGACTGCATCACCCGACATGCAGTTAACGAGAGGTGTGTCTGTACTTACGGCAATACAAGGAGGTCAACGATGCAATGCTCGCCGGATGAAATACGCCACCAGATCCTGGACGCCGAACCCGTGTTGAAACGACTCGATATCGAGATGGAAGGGATTCAGTTTGATCCACTGGTGCCTTCAAGCGTCACTGCTGCCTACGCCAAGGTAGATCGGGTGATTGAGCATCTGTTGGCCCGGTTCAAAGCAAACCCCATCCTTGGGCCGTTAACGACAGAGCTGAAGTCCCAGTATTTTGATGGTATTCGAACGAAGGTAGCGCATGCCAGGAATGGCAAGTAGCTTGGATCTTCGTCGGCAGCGACCGTTTTTTTTCTCTTCGATTGGCCATCGTTGTCTCCCAAGGGGCACAACTCCGGCCATTTGGCGCCTGTCTTGAATGTCAGCTATGGGTCCAGGCTGTGTGAAAACACACTTGATACGTTCAACGTTGAGATTTTTTTGGATTGCCTGCGCAGTCGGTAGTAGAAAGCATGGATTGGTCCGTGCGGCCAACATCGGCGCGCATTTGGCTGTTGGGGGCCGCGTCAGCGGCAACAGTGAGGATCTACCGTGACGCTTTTTGACTGATACGCCTCCCCGATTATCCGCCTTAGGCAGGGATGCTGATAACAGACACCACGGTAATGAAGTCCGTCCCTACAAACGATCCACTGTGTGACCATTGATGCGTCAAGTGGGGTACCGCGCCTGGCTCTCGCTGGCGTTCTGAACTCGGCACACTCGCCCGTGCGCTCGAGGCGTCATCGCAGACTATTCTTGATCTGGGTAACCGACCGGTCGCACCGAAGGAGGTCACTCGTTTATGCACTGTGTCCTTTTCGAAATCCGCCGCGGTTCGATCGGATGCATGAAGGCAAATCAATCCGCGCCGTCATCGAGTTCCGATGAACTACTGGTCTGGGGCACGGCCCCAGGCACTTTTGTCTGACACCCTGAAACGGAGACGCCAGCATGAGCACCTTGCAACTTCACCCTGCACTGGACAATGGTATCCAACCCGCCGCCGCGAATTTCACAGGTGGCACCCTGCAATGCCTGTGTGCGACCGACAAGGTCGAGGTCAAGATCGACGCACAAACTCTGCATAACCACGCGTGCGGCTGCAGCAAATGCTGGAAACCACAAAACGCGACATTCGCCGTCATCGCCGTGGTGCCTCGAGATAAGGTCAGCGTCATTGCCCACGGCGAAAAACTGGCGATTGTCGACGAAACCGCCACCATCCAGCGCCACGCCTGCAAGCAGTGTCACGCCCATCTCTTTGGACGCATCGAGAACAAGGACCATGCGTTTTATGGCCTGGACTTCGTCCACACCGAGCTTTCGCCACAGAGCGGATGGGCTGCGCCGGGATTCGCAGCGTTCGTATCCTCCATCATCGAAACCGGCACACCGCCAGCGCAAATGAAGGCTATCCGCGAGCGCCTGCGCTCGATCGGCCTGAAACCCTATGACTGCCTGTCCCCGGACTTGATGGACGCACTGGCGACTCATGTCGCCAAACAGAAAGGCCTGCTCCCCGCCGCCTGATTGATCGGTCGCCGCGGTTTCTTTTCCGGACCGCGGCTCCCGTTCACCTTTGATGTTGTGCACCCCACATAACGCTATGGCTAACTGCATCTACATCAGGCAGATAACGGCCAATTTCTGCCGATGCTGACCGGCAGCAAAGGGTTGGCTTCAGCCGGTCGTGGCCGGCAGAAAACGTTCCAGAGCAACCATTCGCCCCCCAGTTTTTTATATGCGCCTGGCTCAACTCACCCCATTACCCCGCACTCGCCCCGCTAGTGCAACATCCGAGAAAGGAGACTGCATGGATTCCGGGGGGCGCCCCCTCGCTCCGGGTGGAGTGACGAGAAAAACACCTCGCACAGACCCCGTCGCGGATTTATCCGCGATGGGGTCTGCAACCGAGTAGCAACGTGCGGCCAGCAGCAAAAGCATCATGCCGTCAGGATAAAGTCCGTCTGATCGATACCTGCACTGTTAACACCGACAAGGCGAATAGAGTCCACTCCGATCCCAATCACTGTGTCTGCCCCGTCAGCCGCAATGCTCACGTTGGCAGCGAACGTCTCGCTGCTGATTCCCAGCCCCGCGATATTGAGCAAGTCCTGCCCTCCGGTCGGATTGACATCGAAGCCCTGGATCGAGTCGTTGCCAAAGCCTGCCGCAGCAAACACGAAGGTGTCGTTGCCGAGGCCGCCGTTGAGCGTGTCGTTGCCCAGCCCGCCGAGGAACAGATCGTCACCCGCACCACCGATCAGAATGTCGTTGGCCAGGCCGCCCAGCATCGTGTGGTTTGCCGCCGCGGCATCGTAGGCCAGCTCACTGCCGCTGCTCTCGGCGTTCGCCTGCAAACCCGCCGCCGCGTATTGGCCATTCAGCGCGACCTGCGCCACATGCGCACCGTCGCTCACGCTCAGCATGCCGCCGGTGCCTGTGTCATTCGCGGCATAGGTGATCTGCGTATTGGCGCCGAACGCAACATCGCCAAATTCCAGCGTGTCACCTGCGGCAAAACCGCTGACGCTGCCACTGAATGCCGCCGACACATCGAGCTTGAGCGTGCCTGCCGCGCCGCTGTCAAACGTTACATGCTGATCGGAGGCAGCAGCGAATTCCAGCGTCGCCGAACCGCTGATAGTCGCGCTTCCCGCGCCACTGGCATCTGCGTGGATGATGATATTGCCATCGTTCGCCCACAGGCTACCGCTGTTGAGGAGCGCACTTTCAATCACCAATCCGCCGCTGCCGCTGGCTTGCAGCACACCCGTGTTGGTGACGGCGCTGCTACCGGTATCGATCACCAGCGCATTGACGCCGCTGGCAAGGATCAGGCCCGAGTTGACCAGCATCATCTGCCCCGCTCCCAACTGGCCGGCACCCGAGAGGGTGTTGTCGGCATTGGTGAGCACCGTGTCCGCACTGCCACCAAAGATCACGTTCTGCGCGCTGTCGGACAGCACCACTTGCCCGCCACCGGTCAACGTCGCGCCACGGAACAGAATCTCAAGATCGGTCCCGCTGCCGGTGGAGCCGAGCTCTATGGTGCCGCTGTTGTCGATGCTGCCACCGAACGGCATGATCGCGCCGTCGGCAATGGTGATAGTGCCCCTATTGGTCGTGACCGGGTCCGCATCGAACAGTAAGTTGGCCGCGCTCAACGCCGCCGCATCCACACCGTTGACAGTGATCGTCTGGTCGGCGCTGATGCTGAGCACGGCATTGCCGCTCGCGTCGTTGGCGATACTCACATCCGCAAAATCGTTGACGCCCGTGAAGCCGATCAAGTCGATCTTGTCCGCCGCCGCATCGAAGCTGTGAATGACGTTGTTGCCGATCGGCTGGGCGAACACGAACAGGTCGGCGCCGCTGGAGCCGGTCAGGTTGTCGTCCGCCGACAAGGCGAAGATCGGCGAGCCGGGGGCGTAGGCTTCGACGTTGTCGCGAATCACTTCGCTATCCACCGTGCCATCGGCATTGGTCCAGGTCATCGTGACCGGCAAAACCATTGCCCCCACGAAATCCGCTGGTGTTGTGACCGTCAGCGTGTCCAGGCTGTGTTTGTCCACGGTCCAGCTGCCGTCGTCATTGTGGGCGCCCTGGTTCAGGGTCCAGTCTGCGGGAAGACCGGAAATGGTCACTGTCGCGACGTCCGCGCGAGTCACCGCATCGGCCAGGCCCAGGTTAATCGGGCTGCCAGCAACACCGGCGGGACCGAAGGTACTGTCGTAGACAACGATGTCTGAGGCGGTGATTGCAGTGATACCCGCCAACGATGTGACATTGTTCAGCGTCGCCACTTGTACCCGGCTCCCCACATCGTTCCAGTCGGAGTCAAACCAGATTTCGCCCTTGCCGGTCGTCGAGTTGAATACGATTGCGTAGGTGTTCGTTGCATTCCCGGGGTTGGAGGTTGTGATGTCGCTTGTCGTTTGCGCGTTTTGAATGACAACAACGCTATTGTCGTCCGGGTTATTGATGGTGCTGATCGTGTTCCGGGTTTGAAAGTCGGCGGCGAGAAGCGTCGTACCGGCCGAACTCCCAACGGTTTGGAAGCCGACACCGCCCGTCACGGCACCACCGAGCAAGCCAATCTTGTCGCTGTTGTCCGTGTAGTCGGTGATCGTGTCCATGCCACCGTTGGTGCGCAGCCGGAACTGGTCAACCCCGCCATTCCCGGTCAGCGTGTCGTTGCCCGCCTGACCGTTGAGGGTGTCGGCTGCGCTGCCGCCGCTGATGGTATCGACGCCGGATGAGCCATTGATGTTGAAGGCTTCGGACTGGTTGCCAAGGTTGAGCGTCAGCCCCCCAGTCGTCAGCGTCACATTTTCGATATTCGTGATCTGGCCATCGCTGCTGCTGATGAAGTTCTCGCTGACGTTGAGCGTATCGGTATTGGCTCCGCCGTCCAGCAGTGCGTCGTTTTGCGTTCCGTTGATGATGTCGTTACCAGCCCCGCCGAGGAGCGTGTCGACTCCCTCCCCGCCGATAAACGTATCGTTGCCCGCGCCACCCTGCAGGTAGTCATCGCCGGCTCCGCCATTTGCGGTCCCGCCCGATGCTGGCGCGAACAGGATGTCGTTTCCATCCAGTCCGGTAAGGTTGTACGTGGCACCGCTGTTCAGGCGCAGGAAGGTTACTGTTGCATCGTCGCTGAGCCCCCCGGAGTCGGTTGCCCGGAACGTAAAATGGTCAGTGGTCCCTGTCGTCGACGAGCCGAACCCAAAGAAGTAGCTTCCGTTTGAGTTGAACGTGGACAGTGGTCCGAATGACAACCCGGACAGGCCACTGACCAAGGAATAGTTCAGGGTACCTGGCAGCTGTTCAGCGTCCGAGGCCGATGCGGTCCCGGATGAGCTACCTCCCGCCCAGTTGGTTCCGATCCAGATCATGGCATCGTTCGCGACTGGCGCATCGTTGGCACCCTGGATGGTAATGGTGAGTACGGCGGTGTCGCTCTGGCTGCCGTCGGAGACGGTGTAATTGAAACTATCGGTCAGCGTACCGCCGACGTTGAGTGCCTGTACCGCAGCTTCGCTGTCGTTCACCATATAGGTGTAGCTGCCATTGGCGTTGAGCGTGAGCGTACCGTGCGCGCCGGTGAGGCCGCTGCCGAGCGTACCGACGGTGCCGGCGCCTTCGGTGCCGCCCAGGCGGATGGCGCTGACCACCAGGCTGCCGATATCGTTGCTGAGCACGTTGCCGCTGGCGTTGCTGCCGCCCGAGCCGTTGTTGGTGCCGCCCTTCTCGGTCGCGCTGCCGGTGTCGTTCACGGCGACCGGGCCATCGTTGGTGCCGTTGATGGTCACCGTCACCGTCTGCATGTCCGAGGCGGCATTGTTATCGGTGCTCTGCAGCGTGTAGCTCAGTGTCAGCGACTGGCCCGCCGCGAGGTAGTCGAACGCCTGCGAACCGGAGTTGAAACTCCAGGTCAAGTTGTGGGTGTCGCCACTGTTGGCCGCCAACCCCGAGGTTGGCGCCACACTGAGCATGCTCAGCAGCTGCGCGTTGGTCAGGTTCAGGCCGGCGGTGGTGCCCGAAGCGAGCACCACCGTGACCGCCGAATTCACCGTGTCGGCAAGGTCGGCGTCGGTGACGGTCAGCGTACCGCTGCTGCTCAGGCCGGCATTGGTTTCAGTGAGCGAGGCCGCAGCGCTGTCGCTTGTGACGAGATGGATGTCCGGATTGTCGTTGGTGCCGTTGATGGTCACCGTCACCGTCTGCGTGTCAGAGGCGGCATTGTTATCGGTGCTCTGCAGCGTGTAGCTCAGTGTCAGCGACTGGCCCGCCGCGAGGTAGTCGAACGCTTGCGAACCGGAGTTGAAACTCCAGCTCAGGTTGTGGGTGTCGCCGCTGTTGGCCGCCAACCCCGAGGTTGGCGCCACGCTGAGCATGCTCAGCAACTGCGCGTTGGTCAGGTTCAGGCCGGCGGTGGTGCCCGAGGCGAGCACCACCGTGACCGCCGAACTCACCGTGTCGGCAAGGTCGGCGTCAGTGACGGTCAGCGTACCGCTGCTGCTCAGGCCGGCATTGGTTTCAGTGAGCGAGGCCGCAGCGCTGTCGCTTGTGACGAGATGGATGTCTGGGCTGTCGTTGGTGCCGTTGATGGTCACCGTCACCGTCTGCGTGTCCGAGGTGGCATTGTTATCGGTGCTCTGCAGCGTGTAGCTCAGTGTCAGCGACTGGCCCGCCGCGAGGTAGTCGAACGCCTGCGAACCGGAGTTGAAACTCCAGGTCAAGTTGTGGGTGTCGCCACTGTTGGCCGCCAACCCCGAGGTTGGCGCCACACTGAGCATGCTCAGCAGCTGCGCGTTGGTCAGGTTCAGGCCGGCGGTGGTGCCCGAAGCGAGCACCACCGTGACCGCCGAATTCACCGTGTCGGCAAGGTCGGCGTCGGTGACGGTCAGCGTACCGCTGCTGCTCAGGCCGGCATTGGTTTCAGTGAGCGAGGCCGCAGCGCTGTCGCTTGTGACGAGATGGATGTCTGGGCTGTCGTTGGTCCCGGTCAGGGTGATCGTCACGTCCTTGGTCACCGCCGCCCCGAAGTCGTCGGTCAGCGTCACTGTGAACACTTCGGTCTTGGTTTGACCCGCGGCCAGGTACTGCGCCGCGCTGTTGTTCAGCGTATAGGTCCAGCCCACGCTGCCCGCCGCGTCGCCGGTGCTCTCGTCGCTGACAGTGGCCACCAGCGTACCCAGCGCACCGGACGGCGCACTCACGCTGGCCACATGGGCGTCATCGGCCAGGTCCACGTCGCCGAAGGCAAAGCTCCCGCTGGCCACCGGGGTGCTGTCTTCGGTCACCGCACCGCTTTCGATTTCTGCCGCCGTCACCGTCGGCGCGTCATTGGCCCCGGTCAGGGTGATGGTCACATTCTTGGTCACCGCCGCCCCGAAGTCGTCGGTCAGCGTCACCGTGAACACTTCGGTCTTGGTCTGGCCCTCGGCCAGGTACTGCGCCGCGCTGTTGTTCAGCGTATAGGTCCAGCCCACGCTGCCCGCCGCGTCGCCGGTGCTCTCGTCGCTGACATGGGCCACCAGCGAACCCAGCGCACCGGATGGCGCGCTCACGCTGGCCACATGGGCGTCATCGGCCAGGTCCACGTCGCCGAAGGCGAAGCTGCCGCTGGCCGTCGTGGTGCCGTCTTCGGTCACCGCACCGCTTTCGATTTCTGCCGCCGTCACCGTCGGCGCGTCATTGGTCCCGGTCAGGGTGATGGTCACATTCTTGGTCACCGCCGCCCCGAAGTCGTCGGTCAGCGTCACCGTGAACACTTCGGTCTTGGTTTGACCCTCGGCCAGGTACTGCGCCGCGCTGTTGTTCAGCGTATAGGTCCAGCCCACACTGCCCGCTGCGTCGCCGGTGCTCTCGTCGCTGACATGGGCCACCAGCGAACCCAGCGCACCGGATGGCGCGCTCACGCTGGCCACATGGGCGTCATCGGCCAGGTCCACGTCGCCGAAGGCGAAGCTGCCGCTGGCCGTCGTGGTGCCGTCTTCGGTCACCGCCCCGCTTTCGATTTCTGCCGCCGTCACCGTCGGCGCGTCATTGGTACCGGTAATGGTGACGGTCACCAGCTGGGTGTCCACACCACCCAGGCCGTCGCTGACCTGCACCGTAAACACGTCATCATGACTCTCGCCCGCCTGCAGCGACTGCACCGCACTGGCAACGCCATCGGTGCCGTTGGCCAGGGTGTAGGTCCATTGGCCGCTGTTATCGACGGCGATCGCGCCGTAGGTGCCCGTATCCGTACCCGCAATGCTCCAGGTCGCCGTGGCATCGTGGTCGATGTCGGCCGAGCTGAACTGGCCAGTCACGCTGAGCGTGGTGTCTTCCTGCACCGCGCCGGCAGCATTGCCGGTCGCGAAACTGAGCACGGGCGCGTCGTTGCTGCCGCTGATGGTGACGGTGACCAGCTGGGTGTCGACGCCACCCAGGCCGTCGCTGACCTGCACCGTAAACACGTCATCGTGACTCTCGCCGGCCTTCAGCGATTGCACGGCACTGGCAACGCCATCGGTGCCATTGGCCAGGGTGTAGGTCCACTGGCCGGTGGTGTCCACGGCGATCGCGCCGTAGGTGCCCGTATCCGTACCCGCAATGCTCCAGGTCGCCGTGGCATCGTGGTCGATGTCGGCCGAGCTGAACTGGCCGCTGACGCTGAGCTTGGTGTCTTCCTGCACCGCGCCGGCAGCATTGCCGGTCGCGAAACTGAGCACGGGCGCGTCGTTGCTGCCGCTGATGGTGACGGTCACCAGCTGGGTGTCGACGCCACCCAGGCCGTCGCTGACCTGCACCGTGAACACGTCCTCATGGCTCTCGCCGGCCTTCAGCGCCTGCACCGCACTGGCAACGCCATCGGTGCCATTGGCCAGGGTGTAGGTCCACTGGCCGGTGGTGTCCACGGCGATCGCGCCGTAGGTGCCCGTATCCGTACCCGCAATGCTCCAGGTGGCGGTGGCATCGTGATCGATGTCGGCCGAGCTGAACTGGCCTGTCACACTGAGCGTGCTGTCTTCCTGCACCGCGCCGACAGCATTGCCCGTCGCGAAACTGAGCACGGGCGCGTCGTTGCTGCCGCTGACGGTGACGGTCACCAGCTGGGTGTCGACGCCACCGAGGCCATCGCTGACCTGCACCGTAAACACGTCATCGTGACTCTCGCCGGCCTTCAGCGATTGCACCGCACTGGCAACGCCATCGGTGCCATTGGCCAGCGTGTAGGTCCACTGGCCGGTGGTGTCCACGGCGATCGCGCCGTAGGTGCCGGTGGACGAGCCATTGATGCTCCAGGTCGCCGTGGCGTCGTGGTCGATGTCGGTCGAGCTGAACTGGCCATTTACGCTGAGCGTGATGTCTTCCTGCACCGCGCCGGCAGCATTGCCGGTCGCGAAACTGAGCACGGGCGCGTCGTTGCTGCCGCTGATGGTGACGGTCACCAGCTGGGTGTCGACGCAGCCCAGGCCGTCGCTGACCTGCACCGTAAATACATCATCATGACTCTCGCCCGCCTGCAGCGACTGCACCGCACTGGCAACGCCATCGGTACCGTTGGCCAGGGTGTAGGTCCATTGGCCGCTGCTGTCCACGGCGATCGAGCCAAAGGTGCCGGTATTTGACCCGGCAATACTCCAAGTGGCGGTGGCATCGTGATCGATGTCGGCCGAGCTGAACTGGCCTGTCACACTGAGCGTGCTGTCTTCCTGCACCGCGCCGACAGCATTGCCCGTCGCGAAACTGAGTACGGGCGCGTCGTTGCTGCCGCTGACGGTGACGGTCACCAGCTGGGTGTCGACGCCACCGAGGCCATCGCTGACCTGCACCGTAAACACGTCATCGTGACTCTCGCCGGCCTTCAGCGATTGCACGGCACTGGCAACGCCATCGGTGCCATTGGCCAGCGTGTAGGTCCACTGGCCGGTGGTGTCCACGGCGATCGCGCCGTAGGTGCCGGTGGACGAGCCATTGATGGTCCAGGTCGCCGTGGCATCGTGGTCGATGTCGGCCGAGCTGAACTGGCCAGTCACGCTGAGCGTGGTGTCTTCCTGCACCGCGCCGGCAGCATTGCCGGTCGCGAAACTGAGCACGGGCGCGTCGTTGCTGCCGCTGATGGTGACGGTCACCAGCTGGGTGTCCTCGCCACCGAGGCCATCGCTGACCTGCACCGTAAACACGTCCTCATGGCTCTCGCCGGCCTGCAGCGACTGCACCGCACTGGCAACGCCATCGGTGCCATTGGCCAGCGTGTAGGTCCACTGGCCGGTGGTGTCCACGGCGATCGCGCCGTAGGTGCCGGTGGACGAGCCATTGATGGTCCAGGTCGCCGTGGCATCGTGGTCGATGTCGGCCGAGCTGAACTGGCCAGTCACGCTGAGTGCGGTGTCTTCCTGCACCGCGCCGGCAGCATTGCCGGTCGCAAAACTGAGCACGGGCGCATCGTTGCTGCCGGTGATGGTGACGGTGACCAGCTGGGTGTCCTCGCCGCCCAGACCGTCGCTGACCTGCACCGTGAACACGTCCTCATGGCTCTCGCCCGCTTTCAGCGACTGCACCGCACTGGCGACCCCATCGGTGCCATTGGCCAGCGTGTAGGTCCACTGGCCGGTGGTGTCCACGGCGATCGAACCGTAGGTGCCGGTGGACGAGCCATTGATGGTCCAGGTCGCCGTGGCATCGTGATCGATGTCGGTCGAGCTGAACTGGCCATTTACGCTGAGTGCGGTGTCTTCCTGCACCGCGCCGGCAGCATTGCCGGTCGCAAAACTGAGCACGGGCGCATCGTTGCTGCCGGTGATGGTGACGGTGACCAGCTGGGTGTCCTCGCCGCCCAGACCGTCGCTGACCTGCACCGTGAACACGTCCTCATGGCTCTCGCCGGCCTGCAGCGACTGCACCGCACTGGCGACCCCATCGGTGCCATTGGCCAGCGTGTAAGTCCACTGGCCGGTGGTGTCCACGGCGATCGAACCGTAGGTGCCGGTGGACGAGCCATTGATGGTCCAGGTCGCCGTGGCATCGTGATCGATGTCGGTCGAGATGAACTGGCCAGTCACGCTGAGTGCGGTGTCTTCCTGCACCGCGCCCGCAGCATTGCCGGTCGCAAAACTGAGCACGGGCGCATCGTTGCTGCCGGTGATGGTGACGGTGACCAGCTGGGTGTCGACGCCACCCAGGCCGTCGCTGACCTGCACCGTGAACACGTCCTCATGGCTCTCGCCGGCCTTCAGCGCCTGCACCGCACTGGCAACGCCATCGGTGCCATTGGCCAGGGTGTAGGTCCACTGGCCGGTGGTGTCCACGGCGATCGAACCGTAGGTGCCGGTGGACGAGCCATTGATGGTCCAGGTCGCCGTGGCATCGTGATCGATGTCGGTCGAGCTGAACTGGCCATTTACGCTGAGCTTGGTGTCTTCCTGCACCGCGCCGGCAGCATTGCCGGTCGCGAAACTGAGCACGGGCGCGTCGTTGCTGCCGCTGATGGTGACGGTCACCAGCTGGGTGTCGACGCCACCCAGGCCGTCGCTGACCTGCACCGTGAACACGTCCTCATGGCTCTCGCCGGCCTTCAGCGCCTGCACCGCACTGGCAACGCCATCGGTGCCATTGGCCAGGGTGTAGGTCCACTGGCCGGTGGTGTCCACGGCGATCGCGCCGTAGGTGCCCGTATCCGTACCCGCAATGCTCCAGGTGGCGGTGGCATCGTGATCGATGTCGGCCGAGCTGAACTGGCCTGTCACACTGAGCGTGCTGTCTTCCTGCACCGCGCCGACAGCATTGCCCGTCGCGAAACTGAGCACGGGCGCGTCGTTGCTGCCGCTGATGGTGACGGTCACCAGCTGGGTGTCGACGCCACCCAGGCCGTCGCTGACCTGCACCGTAAACACGTCATCGTGACTCTCGCCGGCCTTCAGCGATTGCACGGCACTGGCAACGCCATCGGTGCCATTGGCCAGCGTGTAGGTCCACTGGCCGGTGGTGTCCACGGCGATCGCGCCGTAGGTGCCGGTGGACGAGCCATTGATGGTCCAGGTCGCCGTGGCATCGTGGTCGATGTCGGCCGAGCTGAACTGGCCAGTCACGCTGAGCGTGGTGTCTTCCTGCACCGCGCCGGCAGCATTGCCCGTCGCGAAGCTGAGCACGGGCGCGTCGTTGCTGCCGGTGATGGAGATGGTGACGGTCTGCGTCGCCGAAGTCGCGTTGCCCGCGCCGCTGTCGTCGCTGGCCACCACGGTGTAGGAGAAGCTGATGGTTTCACCGGCGCTCAGGAAGTCCAGGTTCTCGCTGCTGCTGTAGGTCCAGCCGGCCTGATCGACCGAGAAACCGGCCACCAGCGCGGCGGCCTGCGCCGAACCGAGGGTGCCGCCGCTCCAGGCGATATCGTGGTTGGCACTCTGGCTGACCGTCACCGCGTCGTTGACGTCCAGATCGGCGAAACTCAGTGCGCCGCTGTCGCTCAGCGTGGCTGCGCCGTTGCCTTCGTTCATCGCCCCAGTCGTGTCGCCAATCGTCAGCGTTGGCTGGTCGTTGGTGCCGGTCAGGGTGATTGTCACATTCTTGGTCACCGCCGCCCCAAAGTCGTCGGTCAGCGTCACTGTGAACACTTCGGTCTTGGTCTGGCCCTCGGCCAGGTACTGCGCCGCACTGTTGTTCAGCGTATAGGTCCAGCCCACGCTGCCTGCGGCGTCACCCGTGCTCTCGTCACTGACAGTGGCCACCAGCGTACCCAGCGCACCGGACGGCGCGCTCACGCTGGCCACATGGGCGTCATCGGCCAGGTCCACGTCGCCAAAGGCGAAGCTGCCGCCGGCCACTGTGGTGCCGTCTTCAGTCACCGCACCGCTTTCGACTTCCGCCGCCGTCACCGTCGGCGCGTCGTTGGTGCCGGTAATGGTGATGGTCACCAGCTGGGTGTCCACGCCGCCCAGGCCGTCGCTGACCTGCACCGTAAATACGTCATCATGACTCTCGCCCGCCTGCAGCGACTGCACCGCACTGGCGACCCCATCGCTGCCATTGGCCAGCGTGTAGATCCACTGGCCGGTGTTGTCCACGGCGATCGCGCCGTAGATGCCGGTTGACGAGCCATTGATGGTCCAGGTCGCCGTGGCGTCGTGATCGATGTCGGCCGAGCTGAACTGGCCAGTCACGCTGAGCGTGGTGTCTTCCTGCACCGCGCCGGCATCATTGCCTGTCGCGAAACTGAGCACTGGCGCGTCATTGGTGCCGGTCAGGGTGATCGTCACCATCTGCGGTGCCGAGGTCGCGTTGCCCGTACCGCTGTCGTCGGTGGCCACCACGGTGTAGGAGAAGCTGATGGTTTCACCGGCGCTCAGGAAGTCCAGGTTCTGGTTGCTGCTGTAGGTCCAGCCGGCCTGATCGACCGAGAAGCCAGCGACCAGCGCGGCGGCCTGCGCCGCACCGAGGGTGCCGCCGCTCCAGACGAGGTCGTGGTTGGCGGTCTGGCTGACCGTCACCGCGTCGTTGACGTCCAGGTCGGCGAAGCTCAGTGCGCCGCTGTCGCTCAGCGTGGCTGCGCCGTTGCCTTCGTTCATCGCCCCGGTCGTGTCGCCAATCGTCAGCGTCGGTTGGTCGTTGGTGCCGGTCAGGGTGATGGTCACATTCTTGGTCACCGCCGCCCCGAAATCGTCGGTCAGCGTCACTGTGAACACTTCGGTCTTGGTCTGGCCCTCGGCCAGGTACTGCGCCGCGCTGTTGTTCAGCGTATAGGTCCAGCCCACGCTGCCCGCCGCGTCGCCGGTGCTCTCGTCGCTGACAGTGGCCACCAGCGTACCCAGCGCACCGGACGGCGCGCTCACGCTGGCCACATGGGCGTCATCGGCCAGGTCCACGTCGCCGAAGGCGAAGCTGCCGCTGGCCACCGGGGTGCCGTCTTCGGTCACCGCACCGCTTTCGAGTTCTGCCGCCGTCACCGTCGGCGCGTCATTGGTCCCGGTCAGGGTGATGGTCACATTCTTGGTCACCGCCGCCCCGACGTCGTCGGTCAGCGTCACCGTGAACACTTCGGTCTTGGTCTGGCCCGCGGCCAGGTACTGCGCCGCGCTGTTGTTCAGCGTATAGGTCCAACCCACGCTGCCCGCCGCGTCGCCGGTGCTCTCGTCGCTGACAGTGGCCACCAGCGTACCCAGCGCACCGGACGGCGCGCTCACGCTGGCCACATGGGCGTCATCGGCCAGGTCCACGTCGCCGAAGGCGAAGCTGCCGCTGGCCACCGGGGTGCCGTCTTCGGTCACCGCACCGCTTTCGAGTTCTGCCGCCGTCACCGTCGGCGCGTCATTGGTCCCGGTCAGGGTGATGGTCACATTCTTGGTCACCGCCGCCCCGACGTCGTCGGTCAGCGTCACCGTGAACACTTCGGTCTTGGTCTGGCCCGCGGCCAGGTACTGCGCCGCGCTGTTGTTCAGCGTATAGGTCCAGCCCACGCTGCCCGCTGCGTCGCCGGTGCTCTCGTCGCTGACATGGGCCACCAGCGAACCCAGCGCACCGGATGGCGCGCTCACGCTGGCCACATGGGCGTCATCGGCCAGGTCCACGTCGCCGAAGGCGAAGCTGCCGCTGGCCACCGGGGTGCCGTCTTCGGTCACCGCCCCGCTTTCGATTTCTGCCGCCGTCACCGTCGGCGCGTCATTGGTGCCGGTCAGGGTGATCGTCACATTCTTAGTCACCGCCGCCCCGAAATCGTCGGTCAGCGTCACCGTGAACACTTCGGTCTTGATCTGGCCCGCGGCCAGGTACTGCGCCGCGCTGTTGTTCAACGTATAGGTCCAGCCCACGCTGCCCGCCGCGTCGCCGGTGCTCTCGTCGCTGACATGGGCCACCAGCGTACCCAGCGCACCGGCCGGCGCGCTCACGCTGGCCACATGGGCGTCATCGGCCAGGTCCACGTCGCCGAAGGCGAAGCTGCCGCTGGCCACCGTGGTGCTGTCTTCGGTCACCGCCCCGCTTTCGACTTCTGCCGCCGTCACCGTCGGCGCGTCATTGGTCCCGGTCAGGGTGATCGTCACATTCTTGGTCACCGCCGCCCCGACGTCGTCGGTCAGTGTCACTGTGAACACTTCGGTCTTGGTCTGGCCCGCGGCCAGGTACTGCGCCGCGCTGTTGCTCAGCGTATAGGTCCAGCCCACGCTGCCCGCCGCGTCGCCGGTGCTCTCGTCGCTGACATGGGCCACCAGCGTACCCAGCGCACCGGACGGCGCGCTCACGCTGGCCACATGGGCGTCATCGGCCAGGTCCACGTCGCCGAAGGCGAAGCTGCCGCTGGCCAGCGGGGTGCCGTCTTCGGTCACCGCCCCGCTTTCGACCTCCGCCGCCGTCACCGTCGGCGCGTCATTGGTGCCGGTGATGGTAATGGTCACATTCTGCGTTACCGACGAACCATGACCATCGCTGATGGTGACCAGGTAAGTTTCGGTGACTGTCTGTCCCTGGGCCAGGTACTGCGCCGCCGCATTGTTCAGGTTGTACGTCCATTGCACCGAACCGTTGACCACGTTCGCGGCTTCGCTTACCGGCGAGAGCACGAACGTACCAAGATGAGTAGCGTTGCCACCCGCCGGCGCGAACGTCGCCATGTGCGTGTCGCTCAGGTCGACGTCGTTGAAGGTAATCGTGCCGCTGGCCGTTAGCGAATCGGTCGTGCTCGCAGTGGTGTTGGCGTCTTCGGTCACCGTGCCGGCCTGCGCACCGAGGCTGATCGTCACACCATCATTCTCGCCCGAAAACTGCACTGTCGCGGTGGCCCAACTGAGCGTTCCGTTGCCGAGACGAATCGCATAGGTAAAGCTGTCCGTCAGGAGCTCGCCCGTAGCAAGCGCCTGGAGTTGTGCCTTGAAAGCATCTGAAAAAGTAGCGGCGTCGTAGCCGACCTTACCGTCCGAGGTGATCCAGATCTTTGCACCATTCAAGCTGGTGTCAGAACTCGTCGCCTCAGCCCTCGCCGTATCCTGGGTCAGGAGGTCGGCCGGAGCATAAGTCTTGGTGGCAGTAGAAAGACTGTCCGCGTTGTCGAGTGACCAGAGTGTCTTCGCGTTGCCACCGAGGTCATTGGACATGACGTCCCAATACACGACCCCCAACAGATTTTCAGTGGTGGTGAAGATGTCATCCTTCGCCTGCGGCGTGTTGGAAAACGAGGTAACGGTTCCGCCGCTGGTAGTTGTAGTGCTAGCCATGTCTTTCTCCCAAGAATGTCACCCTGAGCAAAAAACCGCCGTGGGCCGCTAACAGCCACAAGCCGCTTCTTCCTCAACCCACGAAAACCTCATTCCACCGGCACCAGCCGGCTGGCCAGCAGCTTCACGCCCGCCCCGGTCCTGCCGCCTTGTGGCTCAATGCGCACAATTTGTCCTTGAGCCTTGAACTTCATGGGGCCGCCGGGAGTGTCGAGCTCAATCTCGAAGTCAATCAAACTACCCACCTGCAGCTCACTATCGGTTTCGAAATACAAACCGGAGGCGCTGATGTCACGGGTGACACCGTTGCCCCCGCCGATCAGTTGCAGCGACAGGGTGACTTGTTCACGGGGCTCAATTCGGTGTGCGTCTTTCATGGCTGCAGTCTAAAAACGACCGCTGTTTTTTACATGGGAGCGCTATCCCTTTTTTCTGGGAGTCAATCACCCATGAAAACAGGGCTTTACGGGACAAATGTCATGGGAGGGGGTGCCTGAAGCGCTATAGAAAAAAGCTACAGGCTGCAACGATTGCTATCATGATCAGCTAACACAACCCGCCTAAAGAGGCAGCGACCCGCATGCCAATTCAAGTCCTGTTAGTAGCTCTACCGCTCGTGGCCTGGGGCCTTGAGCGTCTGGTGGAAAGCGCTCAACCGAGGTTGATGCTGGCGGGTTCGGTGGCGTCGGTGGCGCAATACCTGCATTCGCTGCACCAATACGCGCCGGATGTGGTGGTATTGGACCTGGACAGCGAGGACTGTATCGAGTCGCTGGCCGACCTGCACAGCCGGACCAAAGCCAAGATTCTGGTAGTGACAGGGTCGAGCGACGTGGCGCTGCATGACAGTGCGGTGCTGGCGGGCGCACGTGGCGTGGTGGATAAGCGGGAGTCGGCATCCGCTTCAACATTGCTCAAAGCCATAGAAAAAGTGCATGAAGGCGAACTCTGGATTGACCGCAATGCGACCAGCCGTATCTTCCTTGAACTGGCGCGCAGGAAAACCGAGCGCGATATAGACCCGGAGCAACAAAAAATCGCCAAGCTGACGCGCCGCGAGCAGCAAACCATTGCATCGCTGGCCAGTGACCCCTCTGCCCCCGGCAAGTTGGTGGCCGAGAAGCTGCACATCAGCGAGCACACGCTACGCAACCATTTGACATCGATCTACAGCAAGCTGGGCCTGACGAACCGCGTAGATCTGTACGCCTACGCACACAAGCATGGGCTTTCCACAGGCGACTGAGGACTGCAACAACATGCCCGGCGTGTTGCCGCAGTCTGACCTTGTCCCGAAATTCCAGCGCAGGTCATTCGCCGATTTTTTCCAGATCTATCAAGAACCCGATCTACCCCACCAGTCTCCTGCATAGGGCCACAGTGGGACGCACCACTTCATTCCAATCGGTGGTGACCAGGCTCTCGCAATAGGTTATTGCAAACCATGCGCTGGGAATCGGATGGCGAGCGATAGGCACGACTTGCCAATGGGGGTTAGCTGAATGTTGACAGGCAGCAACCGGCCGATTCTGTTGAAAAAGTAGCTCCCCTGTCTGGCCTGCGGCAAAATCTCTGCATTGGCCAGCAGGGAAGCACGCAGCATGATGGGACAGTTATCGAGTGGGCAGGAGCGGCTGTTTTACTCGTTCAACCTTGAAGATCACATTCCCGCCAATCACCTTCTGCGCAGCATTGATCGGTGTCTTGATCTGAACGACCTGCGCCATTACCTCGCCGATTTTTATAGCCCGATTGGGCGTCCGTCGATTGATCCTGAACTGATGATCCGCATGCTGATCGTGGGCTATTGCTACGGCATTCGCTCCGAGCGGCGGTTGTGCGAAGAGGCCCATTTGAACCTGGCGTATCGCTGGTTCTGCCGGTTGAGCCTTGAAGATGAAGTCCCCAACCACTCGACCTTTTCCAAAAATCGACACGGCCGCTTTCGGGACAGTGAGCTGTTTCGCTGGTTGTTCAATGAAGTGCTGCGTCGCTGCATGGACGCCGGCCTGGTTAAAGGCGAAGGCTTTGCCGTGGACGCCAGCATCATCAAAGCGGATGCGAGTCGGCAGCGCGGCGTACCGGGTGATGAACCGATCAACTGGAGCGATCCGGCCCTGAGCACCCGCGCCGTGCGTGAGTACCTTGAAGGCCTCGATGAAGAGGCTTTGGCCGAAACGCTACCGAAGCGCCTGTCGCTGACGGATCCTCAGGCTCGCTGGACCGCGGCTCCAGGCGGCCCAGCTTTCTACGCTTACTCCACGAATTATCTGATCGATACCGAGCACGGCGTGATCATGGATGTGGAACCCACACCGGCTCATCGAACCGCAAAAGTCGAGAGCACCAAGACGATGATTAATCGGGTCGAAGCGCAGTTCGACATCAAGCCAGAGCGCCTCATTGGCGACACCGCTTACGGCACAGCGCCGATGCTGGCCTGGATGGTGGAGGAAAAAGACATCGAACCGCATGTGCCGGTGTGGGACAAAACTGAGCGCAAGAACGACAGCTTTTCGAGTAACGATTTCCACTGGAATGAAGAGGCTGAGGAATACCGCTGCCCAGCCGGCAACGTATTACGCAGCGAATGGCGAGCCTTCAAGAACGAGCGTTCGCACGTCACAAAAGCCAACACCATCATCTTCCGATCCAGACAGACCGACTGCGCGACATGTCCGATGAAAGCCAAGTGCTGCCCGAACACTTCGATTCGCAAGATCGTCCGCAGCGTCCATGAAGCCGCTCGTGATGAGGCTCGACGCATCGCGGCGACGCCGGAGTACGTGCGTTCTCGCCACGAACGTAAGAAGGTCGAAATGTTGTTTGCCCACCTCAAGCGCATCCTGAAACTGGATCGCTTGCGACTACGTGGCATGAGTGGCGCGTCCGATGAGTTCACGCTGGCGGCCGCGGTACAGAACCTGCGACGTCTGGCCAAACTTGCATCTCAAGGGCCACCTTCTACGGGATAGGTGCGCCTGCACGAAGCAAAAAACCTCAAACTAACCCAATAACCGAGCTACAAAGCTCAACGAAGGGCCGAGAAACCACTCAATGTGGTGAGTAGGTTCTCCGGTGGTGGTCGTGCCTGAGCTCAGGTGAGCTGAAAATCCGACTTTTTCAACAGAATCGGCCAATTGCGGCCCTTCATGAATGGCAGAAATCCAGCCCAAATTGCTCTGTGGAAATGTCGACCCAACGTCGGCAGGTAATGCTAATACCCAGCGCTTAGAGTGTCATGATTGGCCGTAGCAATGCCTGACCTTCATACAATGCGGACAGATAACGCTCGCGCATTTCCTCGATGGTCATGCGCGACGCATGCGTCGTCAGCGTCAAGGCCGCCTGCAACTGCCCTGCCCGATCAATCAACGGCACACTCAAAACCCGCATGCCCACTTCGTATTCCTGATCCACCAGCACGTAGCCACGCTGCGCCGCCAAGGCGACTTCGCTGCGGATCTGTGTTTCATCGGTGAGGGTGTAAGGCGTAATGGCCCGTGGTGGGTTGCGGGCGAAATAGGTGTCGAGCGCATCCGCCGAGAGGCTCGCCAGCCAGAGGCGACCGCTGCCCGTACAATACATCGGCACCCGTGAGCCGGGGCGGATCGACATCGACGTTATATGGCTGTAGCGGCTGCGCACTATATGCACGATGTCATCACCATCGCGAACGCCTACCGATACGTGCTCTTGAGTTGTTCGAGCCACCTGTTCGACGATCGGTCGCAGCATGCGCGGCAACACCGCCGAATCGACGTAGGCCTGGCCGATGCGCAAGGTCTTGGCGGTCAACCAGTAATCGCGGCCATCGGTCTGCGCGAAGTCGTCATGCACCAGCGTCAGCAAAAAACGCCGCGTGGCGCTCTGGGTCATGCCGGTCATGCGCGCCGCATCGGGCACGCTCAGGCGCGGGTGCTCCTGGGAAAACAACTGCAACAGCGCCAAGCCCTTTTGCAGGCCGACGATCAAATCCCGTTGATGGATAGTGGGTTGCTTCATCGTTTCGCGCCTGATTTCCGATAAGAGTGCGATTATCGCAGTATTGATGCGATTATCAACGTAAACACCCCTACGTTTGATTGTTCACCCCACGCCACGCTTGCAGTATCGGCTGCACAACACAGCCAATAAGCGGGTACATCACAATGATTCAGGGTTCGACTGAACTGGTCGCCATCGTCGGCTCACCGGTTGCCCAGGTGAAATCACCGGAAAACTTCAATCGCTGGTTCGCCGACCAGCAGCAAAACGTTGCCATGCTGGCCATCGACCTGGCGCCGAATGCCCTGCAGAACTTCATTGAGACCCTGCGCGGCTGGCAAAACCTGCGTGGTTGCGTAGTCACCGTTCCCTACAAACAGCTGCTGGCCGGTCGCCTCGACGGCCTTAGCGAGCGCTCGGCAGCGCTGGGCTCGGTCAATGTGATCCGACGCGAGAACGACGGCCGGCTGGTCGGCGATATCGTCGACGGTGAAGGCTTTCTGAGCGCTGCGCGCCAGCAGGGATTCATCCCGCAAGACAAACAGGCGCTGGTGATCGGCACCGGCGGTGTCGGCAGCGCGATTGCTTACTCGCTGTGTCAGGCCGGGGTCAGTCATCTGGTCATCAGTGACTTGAGCGCGGAGCGTGTCGAGGTACTTGGAGAACTGTTGTGCGGGGCTTTTCCCGAGATCGTGATCAGCACCGACCCCACCTCGCTCGAACACTTCGACTTGATCGTCAACGCCTCGCCGGTGGGCATGGGTGCCACCAACGATGACGGCCCGATGCCGTTGCCGCTAGCTCTGATGCAAACCCTGCAAGGGTCGACGCTGGTCGCCGATGTCGTGACTTCGCCGGCCGTGACGCCGTTTCTCGCCTTCGCCCGACACCGGGGTTGCGCGATCCAGACCGGGCCGGAAATGGCCTTGGCACAACTGGGCAACCTCGGCCACTTCATGGGCGTGACACCGCTACAGATCTGATCTTGCGGCCATGTCCACAACAGGCGATAGACAATGAACATGACGACTACCCAGCCCGCCGATGCCGAATCAGGCTACGACGTTATCGTCCTCGGCAGCGGCGCCGCCGGTTTCGCCGCCGCGGTGACTGCCAGTTGCCGCGGCCTCAAGGTCTTGCTGGTGGAAAAGACCGAAGCCTTCGGCGGCACCTCGGCGATCTCCGGCGGCGCGGTCTGGCTGCACGACACCGATCAGGCCCGGGCCGCCGGGCATCAGTTGAGCGCCGAACAGATGCGCCGCTATCTCAAGGAAGTGATCGGCGCCGGTTATAACCCGGCGTTGATCGATGCCTTCATCGACAACGGCCGCGAAGCCCTGCGTTATCTGGAGACCCACAGCGAACTCAAATACAGCCTGCGGCCGCTGTCGCCTGACTATTACCCGGACTTGCCCGGTGGCACCCAGGCCGGCCGCGCACTGGAAATCGACGAGTACGACGGGCGCAAGCTCGGTGAACACTTCAAAGACCTGAAACGGCCACCGGACGGCATGCTGCTGTTCGGCGGCATGATGGTCAATCGTGTCGACATCCAGCACTTCCTCAGCTTCAAGCGCTCGCCGAAGTCTCTCTGGCACTGCCTGAGACTGATGGGCCGCTATGCCGTCGACCGTCTCAACCATCCACGCGGCACCCGCCTGACCGTGGGCAATGCCTTGATCGCGCGGCTGGCCACCACCGCGTTCGCCAATGGCGTCGATGTGTGGCTGCAAGCGACGCCCGAGGCGCTGCTGATTGAGCAGGGTTCGATCAAAGGCGTGCAGATCACTTGGCGCGGACACACCCGCAAGGTGTTCGCCCGGGGTGGCGTGGTGTTGTCCATGGGTGGTTTTGCCGCCGGCGCAAACGCCGCAGAACAGCGGCCAGCCAGCGAGTCGGAGCACTGGAGCATGTCGCCGCCCGCCAACGTCGGTGACGGACAACGGCTGGCCGCCTCGGTCAACGCCGCCATTGGCGACAACCTTTCGGCGAACTTTTTCTGGGCGCCGGTCTCGGTGTTGCACAAGGCCGACGGCAGCGTCGAGCGCTTTCCGCATCTGGTGACCGACCGCGCCAAACCCGGCGTGATCGCGGTCAACCGCGCCGGGCGGCGCTTCGTCAATGAGTCGGATTCCTACCACTGCTTTGTCGAAGGCATGTTCGCCAACGGCGGCGCCAATGCGCCCTGCTGGCTGATCTGTGACAGCGAAGCCTTGAACCGCTACGGCATGGGCCTGGCCCGCCCGCGACCGGTCGACAACAGCGCATTGATCGACGCCGGCTATCTGTTGCGCGCAGATAGCCTCGACGAACTGGCCCTCATCGCGGGCATCGACGCCACGACTCTGCAGCAGACCCTGAAGCAATTCAACGCCGATGCCGCCCAAGGCGTCGATCATCAATTCGGCAAAGGCAGCAGCGCCTACAACCGCTACATGGGCGACCCGCAGCACGGTCCCAACCCGTGCCTGAAACCGCTGCACAAGGCGCCGTTTTATGCCGTTCGCCTGTTTACCGGTGACCTCGGTTCCGCCCGTGGGCTGGTCACCAACGCCCAGGCCAATGTCCTGGACCGCAGCGGCGCACCAATCCCTAGCTTGTACGCCGCCGGCAACGAAATGAATTCAATCATGGACGGCACCTACCCCGGCCCCGGCATCACGCTCGGCCCGGGCATCACATTCGGCTACCTCGCCGCCAGTGATATCGCCGCCCGCCTCGACCACAGCACCACTCAAGAACCCCGCACTGGAGAACCGCATGTATTACGAACTGCGCACCTACACGATTAAACCGACCCGCCTCGGCGACTGGCTGAGCCTGTACAAAAGCGCGGCGCTGGCCGTGCAACAGGAACACCTGGGCAACCTGGTCGGCTTCTTCACCACTGAAATCGGCGAGGTCAACCAGGTGGTGCACATCTGGGCCTACACCAGCCTCGACGATCGCATGGCCCGGCGCGATGCCATGGCCGCCGATCCGCGCTGGCAGGACTTTGCCCGGCAGAATAAGGAACTCGACGCCGTGGTGACCCTGGAATCACGCCTGCTGCGCCCAACCGATTTTTCACCGTTGAAATAACCGTTGTCCCGTTGCGCCGCTTCCATCGGGGAGCGGCCAGCACCGCCGATAAAAACAATTATGGAGGTCGCCATGAGCGCCCTGCCGTCGATGAACGTCGACCCTCTTATCTGTGATGTCCTGGTCATCGGTTCCGGCGCTTCGGGCCTGGCGACTGCCGTAACCTGCGCCGAGCTTGGCCTCAATGTCATTGTGGTGGAAAAAGAACCTGTATTAGGTGGCACCAGCGCCTGGTCCGGCGGCTGGCTGTGGATTCCCCGCAACCCGTTGGCCGTCGCCGAAGGGATCGTTGAAGAACTGGAACAAGCGCGAACCTACCTGCGTCATGAACTGCACAGCGATGTGCTCGACCCACGCATGGAGACGTTCCTTGAACACGGCCCGAAGATGGTCGAGTTTTTTCAGCACCATACCGAAGTGCGGTTTTTTTCCGGTAGCAAGATGCCTGACTTTCACGCCAGCGAAGGCTTCGCCAGAGGCGGTCGCTCGGTCTGCGCGCTGCCATTCGATGGTCGTCGCCTGGGGCCGTGGATCAAAAAACTGCGGCGTCCGCTGGACATCATCAGCCTCGCCGGCATGGGCATTGCCGGTGGCGCCGACCTCAATCATTTTCTCAATGCGACCCGATCTGCACGATCAATGCTGTACGCCGGCAAACGCCTGCTGCGCCATGCCCGTGACCTGATCTGCCACGGCCGGGGCATGCATCTGGTGAACGGCAATGCACTGGTCGCCCGACTGCTGAAAAGCGCGCTGGATCGCAACGTCCGGCTGCTGACCGATACGCCGGTACATGAGCTGCTGCATGAAGATCAGCGTGTAGTCGGCGCGCGTATCGAACGCGCCGGCCGCATGGTCGAGATCCGTGCGGGACGGGGTGTGGTGCTGGCTTGCGGCGGTTTTCCCCATGACCGGCAGCGTATCGCCCGCCACTTCGCCCATGCGCCTGATGGCAACGGTCACTTGAGCGCTGCTCCCAAGGGCAATACCGGCGATGGGCTGCGGCTGGGTGAAAGCGTCGGGGCTCGCATTGCATCCGACCTGCCGCATGCCGCTGCGTGGGCACCGGTCTCTCGCGTGTCGCGGGAGGACGGTGGCTTCAGTGGCTTTCCACATTTGATGGAGCGAGCGAAACCGGGCTTTCTCGCGGTACGCCAGGATGGTCGGCGCTTCGTCAACGAGGCTGACTCCTACCATGACTATATGTGTGCACTGTTCGATGCCTGCGGACCGGCAGAACCCCCAGTGTCGTGGCTGATTTGCGACCACCGTGCCCAGCGGCGCTATGGCCTTGGCTGGTCCAGACCCTTTCCATTTCCGACAGCGTCCTA
The DNA here is from genome assembly GCF_057837725.1 of Pseudomonas sp. GL_091. Lineage (NCBI taxonomy): Bacteria > Pseudomonadati > Pseudomonadota > Gammaproteobacteria > Pseudomonadales > Pseudomonadaceae > Pseudomonas > Pseudomonas sp. GL_091. The sequence goes on from NZ_CM174451.1 coordinate 4,475,268, forward strand.
CGTTCGCAGGGGCTATCTGTTCAAGGACGCGACCCTGGCAGGACTGGCACGCCAGTGCGGGATTGATGCCCCGCAACTGGAAACCACGGTCAATACTTTCAATCAGTTTGCAGAGAAAGGCTGCGATCCGGAATTTGGGCGCGGTGAGTCGCTGTACAACAAAAACCAGGGGGAAGCCCTCCATGGTCCCAACCCCTCCCTTGGCAGCCTGCGCCAGGGACCTTTCTATGCCGTGAAGCTGGTTCCCGGCAGCCTCGGTACTTTCGCCGGACTGAAGACTGATGCCTGTGCCCGGGTACTGGACAACGATGAAGCACCGATTCCAGGATTGCTCGCCGTGGGCAATGACATGAACAGCATCATGAACGGTTACTACCCCAGTGGTGGCATCACCCTCGGGCCGGGTATGACGTTCGGTTTCATTGCAGGAAGGACACTTGCAGGTCAGACAGATTGGTAAACAGCAGACGAACGCAACGAACTGATTTTGTAAGGAGTCAACTTGGATAGATCGTGACTGGCAACAATCGGTCGGCTGCAGCCCTTCTGCGATAGGCAGTAATCGGCCAAAAACAGCCATTCCGTTGTGTCTACGAAACAGGGGCGATTCAGTTCGACAACGTCTGAAAGCCCCCAGATCTTCTACCCGTGATACCGGCCTCATCAGTGTAACCGTCCGGGCATCCCGTCTGCACTGGCCCCGCCAAGCTAAAAGATGGTGTCCACCTATTCAAGTGGACACCATCCTGGTCGCTCCGCGAAGCGCTGCGCATTAGCGCTTGGTCGACCGGTAGGCGAGGCTTCCTTCAACTACTGCTTCGTCTTGCCCTGCCCAGGAAACAACGACTCGAATCGCGGCGTCGCCCGGGCAACGAAACCCTGCCCCTGGCGCATGATGAAATAGGCAGCGAGGTCATGCCGCTCGGCGAAGGCATAGCCTTCCTCCGGGCCGAGCACCATCAACAGCGTAGACAAGCCATCGGCATGCAGCCCCGAAGGGTCGACCACCGTCACTGCCGCCAGCGCGTGCTTCACCGGCCTGCCTACACGTGGATCGAAGGTGTGCGAATAGCGCTGGCCACCTTCCTCGAAATAGTTGCGATAATCGCCGGAGGTGGAAACGCTGTAGCCATCCAGTGCAATGGCGCGCTCCACTTGCTGCTCGCGTCCGCCGCTCGGCACCTCCAGGGCGATGCGCCAGGGCGAGCCATCCGGCTTGCGGCCGACCGCCTTGAGTTCGCCGGTGATCTCGACCAGATAGGCCTGGATACCCAGGGCCGAAAGCCTATCGCCGACCCGATCCACCGCATAGCCGGCGACCATGCTGTCGAAATCCAGTTGCGCCGCCACATCCTTGCACAGCTTTTCGCCATCCAGGCGCAAGTGCTGATGCCCTACCCGTGCCCGCTCCCGTGCCAGCGCGCTAGCATCCGGCAAGTGCTCCCCCCGTGACTGCGGACCGAAGCCCCAGAGGTTCATCAATGGCTGCACCGTCAGGTCGAAAGCCCCACCACTCTCGCGGAACAGAAACTCACCGTACGCCAGCAAGCGATGCATATCTTCCGGCAACGCCTGACAGGCGCCGGCCGGCAGATCGTTGAAGCGGGAAACCACGGAGTCGCCGCGCCAGTTGGAAAACTGCTGGTCGAGCTCCCCGAGTATCGTCTCGACTTCGGCCTTTACTCGCTGCGAGTCGGGCGTCTGCGCGGCGGGTACGTACTGGATCGAATAAGTGCTCCCCATGGTCGGTCCGGAAACGCGCTCGATCCGTTCGCCACAGCCATACAGCAACGTCAACAGCATCACCAGCAGGCTTACGCGCATCAATCAACACCTCTCTGATCCCGGCTGCCCCTTCGCGGCGCGCTTTTTTACCCAAGCTGCGGGCACCACTGCTTACAAGAGATTAAAGCTGCATTGCCGGAAATAGCGCCCGGCACGCCCCGCACGTTGGCGCTACCCGCCCCGATCACTGCCTGACCGCTCCCACGCTCCCGCACGGGATGACCAACCGTCCATCAGCAAGCCTGATCAAAAAATGAACAAAACCTCCATTCGGCACTCTGAGTTCCGCGGGTGATCAATTGTCCCCCTCCCTTTCCGCTCCACGTCCCGGAAGCAAAAAAAACATTATGTGCATTAGCGCATAGGGGTGTTTTTTGCCAAAAAATTGGAGGACAGAAAATGTCTAGCCATTCGCTGCAGAGCGTCGAACGCATGCAGAGCCGCGTCCGCGCCCAGCGTCAGCCGCAACAGAAACCCTTCTGGCGCAGCCTGCTGGCCATCGCCTCACACTCACAGCGTAGTTGGCACGGAGGGATCGAGCTCAGGGGCTACAAAGAATTATCCAACGCCACGCCGGTTGCCCCGGTCGCGGTCGAAAACATACAGCTGGCGATTCCGCTCGAGCGGGGTCGCCGGTCTGTCCAGCCTTGCGTGCAGCCGGGACAGCATGTGCGCAAGGGCGAGGTGATCGGTATTGGCGATGACAACACCCCTTGGGTGCATGCCAGCACCTCCGGCATCGTGGAACGGATTGATCTCGCCTTCGCGGCCGACTCGGCCGAGCCGGTCATGGCCGTCATTCTGAACGCAGATGGTCTGGATGAGTGGATCGAATGCCCAGTGCCGGGGCTACCGCAAACGTCCGAGGCGCTGGTCGAACGAGCATTGCAGATGGGCATAGTCGGCCTTGGTGGGGCGGGTTTCCCGACGGCCCTCAAGCTGGCCGGCGCCCAGCAACCCGATCTTCTGCTGATCAACGGTGCCGAATGCGAGCCCTTCCTTACCTGCGATGACCGTCTCATGCGCGAACGTGCCGAGGCGCTGATCGAGGCCGCCGACTATGTCGCCGCACTGATGGGGATAACGCTGACCCGCTTCGGTATCGAAACCAACAAACCTCAGGCGATGGCCGCGTTACGCGCCGCCGCTCGCCAGGCGCGCACCCGGGTCGAGATATGTCCGCTACCGGCGCGTTACCCGGCAGGGGGGCAGCCGTTGATGATCAAGAGCCTTAGTGGCCGCAACCTGGCGCCAGGGACCCTGCCCGCCGATATCGGCGTACTGGCGCTGAATGTCGCGACGCTCTACGCACTGGGCCGGGCCATCTTCCACGGCGAACCACTGGTAAGACGCGTGCTGACGCTGACCGGGGACTGCGAGCGCCCCGGGAATGTCCTGGTGCCGGTGGGTTACCCGGTCAGCGCACTGCGCGCAGTTGCTGGTGCGGCCCCCGAAGGCCAGTTGACCCAGGTCGGCGGGCCGATGATGGGACAGCCGTTACCGGACCCCACTGCCGTCATCAGCAAGACCAGTAGTTGCCTGATATTCGGCGCCGAGCGCTACTTGCCGGCACCTCAGCCCGCAGGCAGTTGCATTCGCTGTACGCGCTGTGTGGATGTCTGCCCGATGTCGCTCAGACCGCTGGATCTCTACGCTGCTGCCGAACGCCTTGACAAGGCCAGCCTGCAGGAACTGCGATTGGATGCCTGTATCGAATGCGGCAGCTGCAGCAGCACCTGCCCGAGCAATCTGCCGCTGCGCGAACGTTTCCGCCAGAGCAAGACGGAGCTACGTGCATGAGCCTGATACTCCGTCCTACCGCACACCGACAACTGCGCACAATGATGCTGTTGGTCAGCCTGTGTCTCCTGCCGGGCACCGCCCTGTACGCCTGGCAATTTGGCATCGTGGTCTGGTTGCAGACCTTCTGGTGCGTGCTGCTCGCCCTGGGCTTCGAAGCCGGCCTGCTGCGCCTGCGCGGACGTAATGTCCGCGAGGGTTTGAGCGACCTGAGCTGGCTGGTGCTAGGCCTGATACTGGCTCGGGCATTGCCGCTGCTGGTGCCGCTGTGGATGATCGCCCTGGCCAGTTTTGCCGCGCTCGCACTGTGTAAACACGGCAGTGGAGGCCTGGGTCGCAACCGCCTCAACCCCGCCATGGTTGGCCTGGGGATCATCGCTATCTGCTTCTACCAGCAATTGTACCCAGCGCCTTCGAACTATGCCCCCTGGACTCTCACCCTGGACGCCAAGGCGGTTCTTCTACAACAGTTGCAGCTGGCGCCACGCCTTAACCTCGATGCGTTCGCCGGCGCCACTCAGTTGGCCAAGAACCAGTTCACACTGATCACCCCCAATCTGTCGGGGTACGGCTACATTGCCGGCGGTTTGATACTGGCAGTCCTGCGGGTGATCCGAATCGAGATTCCGCTGGCGATGCTCGCGAGCACAGCATTGCTGTGCATGGCAGCCGGCCATAGCCTACAGGAAAGCCTGTACAGCCTCAGTCTCGGTGGCTATCTCTTCACCGCCTTCTTCATCGCCACCGATCCGGTCACCAGTCCCGATACACGCGCCGGTCGCATCCTCTTCGGCGCGGCCATTGGCGCGCTGACTGAATTGATTCGCGAATTCGGGCTTTATGCCGATGGTCTCTGCTTCGCCGTGCTAGCCGCCAATCTGCTGGTGCCGCAGATCGACCGGTTGGTGCTGCACATACAGCGCCCCGTACATACGAACACCTGACACTGAGAGCGTGCGCAGCGAGTAGCCCGCGCCTCTTCGGCGGGTACCCAACACACCTTGCGTGGTTAGATACGCGCCCCCCCCACCCGTACTCGCTGACGAAAAGATGAGCGTCAGCCGTGAAGCCCATGAACTGGGATTGCTCACACCATAGAATGATCCTGACGGGCAGCTATATTGGGTCGATTACGTCCCGTCGGGACAGGCCGAAATCGGCCAACACCCGCCATTGAAATGCACCCTGAAAAATCAACAACAACCCGAGTATCAATCCGAAACCTGATCGAGCCCGGGGCGACGCATCGTCAGGTTCCGGGCATTGCCCAGGCATCGACCTGACTGAACTTCACCGCCCCGGCACGACCTTCAGGCTATAGCTTGGGCTGTGCACTCAGCGCCGTGACCGCCCTGGTTTTCCTGAAGAAAATACCGTAGACAATCGACAGCACCAGCAGGAATGGCACACCGAATACCAGGGTCATCTTGAAGGCTTCAGTGAAGTAGGTCGTGATCATCACCGCCCCCATCAGTACTAGCCCCAGCAATGTGCTGTAGGGGAACAGGCGCATGCGGAACGACAGTTTGCGGTTGCCATTGCGTTCGTGAAAACGACGGAAACAGAAGTGCGTGAGGAAGATCATGAACCAGGTAAAGATCGCGCCGAACATCGAGATCGCCATCATCAGGGTGAACGAACTTTCCGGGTACAGGATGTTGAGCAAGGTCGCCAGGGCGATACCCGAGCTGGAGAGCAACAGCGCGTTCAGCGGGATCCCGGTCTTGCTCAACACACCCATCGACTTTGGCGCGTAACCGGCACGAGACAGGCTGAACATCATGCGCGTGGTGATGTACAACTGGCTGTTCATCGCTGACAACGCCGCAATCAGGATGACGAAATTCATCACGCCGGTGGCGCCGGGAATGCCGATGGCTTGCATCACCGTGACGAACGGGCTCTGGGCATGGCCAGCCTGGACCCAGGGCACGATCGCCAGCATCAACGCCAGGGTCAGCAGGTAGAACACCACCAGGCGCACGATAGTCCCGCGAAAGGCTTTCTTCACTGCTTGTTCCGGGTCTTTCGCCTCACCGGCGGCCACCGCGATCATCTCCACGCTCAGGTAGCTGAAGATCGACACGATCACCGCTATCCACATCCCTTGCAGACCATTGGGGAAGAAACCGCCGTGAGCGGTGTAATTGTGCACGCCGTATTGCGGATTGCCGGAACCGAACACCACATACACCGCCAGGATGATGAAGCCGACAATCGCGCCGATCTTGATGGTCGAGAACCAGTACTCGAAGGTGCCGAAGGTCTTCACGCTGATGGCATTGAGCACGATCAGCACGCTGGAGAACGAGAGGATCCATATCCACTCCGGCACGTTGGCAAACCAGTACTTCATGTACATCGCCACCGCCGTCACTTCCGTGCCCACCGCCAGCACAATCGCCGCCCAATAGGCATAGCGCACCAGGAACCCGGCCAGCGGGCTGACATAAAATTCGGCGTAGGCACCGAACGAACCCGAGGTCGAATGGGCCACGGTCATTTCCGCCAGGCAGCCCATCAGCAGCAAGGTGATGATTGCGCCGATGGCGTAGCTGAGCAACACGCTCGGCCCGGCATAGCCGATGGCATAGGCGCTGCCCATGAACAGCCCGGTGCCGATTGCACCGCCAATGGCGATCATGCTCATCTGCCCCGACGTCAGCTGACGCCGCAGGCCGTGTTCACGCTTGGATATCGTTTCGAAACCGGAGTTATCGGTCATTTTTATGTCCTCTGGATTTTGTCTTTCTTGAAGAGCACGTCGTAGGTTTAACGGTGGGGATCAGCCACGCACAGCAGGACACGGATCAGAAAATACTCAGTGGATACTCGATGATCACCCGCACTTCGTTGTTGTCGGTGGTGTCGGCACGGGCGACCTGCGCGGTGGAACGCACACTGGCCTGACGCACGCGTATTGAAAGGTCCCTGGCCTTGCCCGACTGCACGACATAGCGCGCCTCGAGGTCGCGCTCCCAGCGCTTGCCGTCATCGCCGTAACGTCCATAGGCGCCATTGGGGCCGCCGTCGTAATGGCTGTCATCGATGTGGTCACCACTGACGTAACGCGACATGAAGCTCAGGCCCGGTACGCCGAAAGGCGCCATGTCCAGGTCATAACGCAGTTGCCAGGAGCGTTCGTTGGGGGCGTTGAAGTCGAGGACCTGAATCGAGTTGGCGAGAAAGATCGAGGTGCCCGGTTGCTGATCGAACCCCAGGTAATCGAACGGCTCATCGCCATCGACCCGCTGGTACGCCAGGGTCACTCGATGGGCACCGAACCTGTACGCGGTGGACAGCGACCAGGTGGTGTTGTCGATCTTGCCGGCCAGGCTCTGGCCGCTGTCGTTGGTGCGGTAGAGATTGAAATCCAGGTTCAGCGACTGGCCTTCACCAAGGGCATAGGTGTAGTTGGCATTGCCGTAGTACTGGCGCCAGATGTCGGTGAACTGCGAACCATACAGGCTGACACTCAGTTGATCGCTCAGGGCGTAACTGCCGCCCAGATAATCGACGCTGCGGGTTTCCACGCCGGCGTACAGCGCTTTAAGCGCGCCATTGGCATTGGTCGAGTTACTGTCGTTGCCGGCGGTGAAGTGACCAATGTCCAGTTGCAATGCCTTGAGTTCATTGCTGGTCAGCTGAAAGCCGGTGGCAACGCTGGTGAACAGTCGCGCATTGCCGGTGCCGAATACCGGGTTGAGTGGGGTCAGGTTGCCGTACTTGAGCTCGGTCTGCGAAATCCGCGCCTTCACCGCGCCACCCGCTTCGGAGTACTCATCCTCGGGACGGCCATCGGAATCGACCGGCAGCAAACCCGTGCCCGTGCGTCCCTTGCCACTGTCGAGCTTGAGACCCAACTGCGCATAGGCATCGACCCCGAAACCCACGGTTCCCTGGGTGTAGCCGGAGCGGTAATCGAGCATGATCCCGTGGGCCCACTCGTCCCGGTAGTTCTGGCCGCCCGGGTTGTTGAGGTTATTGCGGTAAAAATAGAAGTTACGGTTAGTCAGGGTCAGGCTGCTGTCTTCGACAAATCCGTTGTCAGAAGCGGCACAGGCCATTTGGCCAAGGCAACTGGAGATGGCGAGCGGCAAGGCAGGCCAGAGGGACAGTTTCATTCTGCGTGCTCCTTATTATTGTGATTGCAGAACTGGTTATTGCCGGCGGCCGAAGCCCTGCCGCGGAGAAAATCCTGCGGCAGGAATCGGATGTGTGAGGGTTCAGGTCACGCTGTGGCGAACCTGGAATTGCGCTTGCGACCAGGTGTTCCGGTCAAGGATCTCGCCGAGGATCTGTACCGCATCCCAGACTTCGGTGAAGGTCGTGTACAGCGGGGTGAAACCGAAACGCATGATGCGCGGCTCGCGGTAGTCACCAATCACACCCCGCTCGATCAGGGCCTGGATCACCGCATAACCTTCAGGGTGTTCGAAGCTGACGTGGCTGCCACGTTTGGCGTGCTCACGCGGTGTGATCAACTTCAGTTCATGAGCTGCGCAACGCTGCTCGACCAATTCGATGAACAAGTCCGTCAGGGCCAGGGATTTGCGGCGCAAACTGGTCATGTCGGTCTGGGCGAACACATCCAGGCCGCACTCGACCATCGCCAATGAGGTAATCGGTTGGGTGCCGCACAGGTAGCGGGCGATGCCGCTGCACGGCTCGTAATGCGACTCCATGGCGAATTGGCGCGAATGGCCGAACCAGCCGGACAAGGGCTGCGGCACCAGATCGCACAACTGTGGCGAAACCCAGACAAATGCTTGCGAGCCTGGCCCGCCATTGAGGTACTTGTAGGTGCAGCCGATGGCGTAGTCGGCACCCGCCTGGTGCAGGTCAACCGGTACCGCGCCGGCGGAATGGGCCAGGTCCCAGATGGCCAGCGCGCCACATTCGTGGGTCAGCGCGGTCAAGGCCTGCATGTCGTGCATGTAGCCGGTCTTATAATTGACGTGGGTGAGCATGACCACTGCCGTGTCCTGGTCAATCGCTTGCGGCAAAGCTTCAGGACTGTCGACCAGACGCAGGGTGTACCCCTGTTGCAGCATTTGCGCGAGGCCTTCGGCGATGTACAGGTCGGTGGGGAAATTGCTCGACTCGCTGACGATCACTCGCCGCTGCGGCGACCTTGTAGCCTGTACGCGCAAGGCAGCGCTCAGCACTTTGAACAGGTTGATCGAGGTGGTATCGGTCACCACCACTTCACCCTCCCCCGCACCGATCAAACCCGCCAGGCGATTGCCCAAACGCTCGGACAGCTCGCACCAGCCTGCGCTGTTCCAGCTGCGGATCAAGCCATTGCCCCATTCCTCGGCGACCACCGCTTGCGCCCGCGCCAATGCAGCGACCGGCCGCGCGCCCAGGGAATTGCCATCGAGATAGATAATCCCTTCGGGGAGCGCAAATTGCTGGCGCAGGGGCGCCAGCGCGTCCTGGGCATCAAGCGCCAGGCAACTGTTTCTTGTCGTCATCGGGTGTCCTGTTTTTTGTTATGCGACGCCATCCGGGCAGGTTGCATCAGCCGGTTCAGGCGCCCTGATTCAAGGCGATTCACTTGCCTTTCGATGGAGAGATAATGAACGAACCCTTGAAGAATTTTCGTGCAAAGTAACCAGTCATGTAGTAGTTATTTCGCAGAATATTCGAAGCAAACCCCAATAAACGCGGATTTATTCAAACCATGAATCTTGACTCGACAGACCTGAGAATCCTGCATCAATTGCAACAGGATGGCCGTATCAGCAATCAGGAATTGGCGGAGAAAGTCGCCTTGTCTCCCTCGGCTTGTCTGCGACGTTTACGCCTGCTGGAAAGCGAAGGGATCATCACCGGCTATCGCGCGGTGCTGAATGCCGAGCGGCTGGGCATTGAGCTGGAAGCCATCGTCCATGTGTCGTTGCGACAGGACGTCGAGGACTGGCACGAGACCTTCATCAAGAAGGTGCAGCAGTGGCCGGAGGTGGTCACCGCGTATGTCGTTACCGGGGCGAGCAACTATGTGTTGCGGGTCCAGGCCCGCAACCTCAAGCACTTCTCGGATTTCATCGTCAATCACCTCAACCGCACCGCCGGCGTCACCGATATACGTTCGGAAATCGTCCTGCAGAAAATCAAGGAGCGCGAGCAATTGCTTGATCTGGTGGTGCGCAAGTAAGGCCGCGGCGTCCCGTCAAAGTCCCTGCTGGCGCCGGGCTTCGTTGCGCTGCAAGGTCATGCTCGGGGTTTCGTCGAACAGCTTGCGGTACTCGGTGGAAAAACGGCCCAGGTGCATGAACCCCCAGCCCATGGCTATCCCGGAAATACTGCGTGCCGTGCCGTGCTCGAGAATCTCCTGGCGGACGGCGTTCAAGCGATACTTTTTCAGGTAGGCCATCGGCGACAGGGCGAAGTACTTCTTGAACGCGTCGAACAACTTGAAGCGCGAAACGCCGGCAGCGGCTTCGATGTCCTCCAGATGCAGCGCTTCCCGGGCGTTGTCGTGAATGTATTGCCGGGCCCTGACCAGGTAGTGCGGCAACTTCACCCCCAGCGCGTCCCGCAGTTCCTGCGAGTAGTTGTTTGGCTGGGCAAGGATCAAGCCTTTGATCAGCGAGCTTTCAATGTCCCGGGTGAAAGCCACCTGCTCGAAGAGTTCACTGCTGCGTTCCATCTCGTCGATGAAGTAACGCGCCATGCGCCACCACGACGCCGATGGCCCATCGATCGCATCCATCATCGGTTCGAAGCGCAGCGGCGAATCCAGAGGCCGTTGCAGCATCCCCTCCAGAGCCTCGCTCATCGCCACTCGGGTAATCACCACCTGAACCTTGCGACAGTCACCGGAAATCGCCAGCAGCTGGTGTTCATTGGGGGAAATGATGACCCCTTGATCACGGTCGGACCTGACCACGCTGCCAGCCTTGCTCAGCTCCTGTTCACCCACCAGCGGCAAGCTCAGGCTGTAGCTGCTGAAGTGTTCGGCGTCCTCGATATCGATGGTGACATCGGTACCGTATTCGATAGTGCCCAGGGTGGTGGCCATCGACTTGAACATGTTGGCGTTGTGATGAAAACGGATCCGTTCGGGGTTCGCGCTCACCAGCCGATGGGGTCCGCAGATACCGGACATCCAGCTTCTGGCGGCCTCCAGGTCATCGCTGTCGACACGAATGTCGCGAAACTGCGGGTCCACTTTGCTGCTCATCAGGGTGCACTCAAGGTTTTTTTCGGCGCGCTCTGATGGCGCGTATCTGGCTTGCGAAGGCAAGTTTAAAGCCACAAGACGACGGCGCTGACCCAGTGGATAGCAATCGCCGATTAAGTGGATAACGCGAGCCGGAAAATGCCATCAATAGGTATTCAACGCCTGCTTGAACAGTATCTGATTCTCACCACCCGCAGCAGCCGTTTATCGCCTGCTGCATGGCCGCTGGGTATTCGCTGCCCAGCCCGCCCCCTGAGTGTTACCCCCAAACTTTATGGACTGCCTTCGCCAACTAAGCGGATAGACCGTCGCCCCTCCTCGCTTCTCTAATAAACACACCGATTAGCCCAATAAAAAAAGGTGCATACCATGAGTGGCGAAAAAAACGTCGAGCAATGGAAAACGTTTATCGAAAGCTGCCTGGACTTCCGCCCTGCAGAAGGCGTATTCCGCATCGCCCGGGACATTTTCACCGAACCACAGCTGTTCGATCTGGAAATGGAACTGATCTTCGAGAAGAACTGGATCTACGCCTGCCACGAAAGCGAGCTGGCCAACAACCACGACTTCGTGACTATGCGCGCCGGCCGCCAGCCGATGATCATCACCCGCGACGGTGACGGTAAGCTCAATGCACTGATCAATGCCTGTCAGCATCGCGGCACGACGCTGACCCGCGTCGGCAAGGGCAACCAGTCGACCTTCACCTGCCCCTTCCATGCCTGGTGCTACAAAAGCGATGGCCGCCTGGTCAAGGTCAAGGCACCGGGCGAGTACCCGGAAGGCTTCGACAAAGCCACCCGCGGCCTGAAAAAAGCCCGCATCCAGAGCTACAAGGGATTCGTGTTCATCAGCCTTGATGTGCAGGCCGACAACAGCCTGGAAGACTTCCTCGGCGACGCCAAAGTGTTCTTCGACATGATGGTCGCCCAGTCGCCGACTGGTGAGCTGGAAGTGCTGCCCGGCAAGTCGGCGTACACCTACGACGGCAACTGGAAACTGCAAAACGAAAACGGCCTCGACGGTTATCACGTCAGCACCGTCCACTACAACTATGTGGCCACGGTGCAGCATCGCCAGCACGTCAACAGCGAGAACGGCACCGCCGCCAGCGGCACCCTCGACTACAGCAAGCTCGGCGCCGGCGACGCCAATACCGATGACGGCTGGTTCGCGTTCGATAACGGCCACAGCCTGTTGTTCAGCGACATGCCAAACCCGTCGGTACGCTCCGGCTACGCGACCATCATGCCGCGCCTGATCGAAGAACACGGCCAGCAAAAGGCCGAATGGATGATGCATCGCCTGCGCAACCTGAACATCTATCCGAGCCTGTTTTTCCTCGATCAGATCAGCTCGCAACTGCGCATCATCCGTCCGGTGGCGTGGAACAAGACCGAAATCATCAGCCAGTGCCTGGGGGTCAAGAACGAGTCGGATGCCGACCGCGAAAACCGCATTCGCCAGTTCGAGGACTTCTTCAACGTCTCGGGCCTGGGCACACCGGATGACCTGGTGGAGTTCCGTGAAGCCCAGCGTGGTTTCCAGGCGCGCCTTGAGCGCTGGAGCGACATCTCCCGCGGCAGTCACCGCTGGGCCAGCGGCGCCACGCCCAACAGCGAGGCGATCGGCATTGCCCCGGCCATGACCGGCACTGAATTCACCCACGAAGGGCTTTACGTCAATCAGCACAGCAACTGGCAGAAATTCCTGCTCGATGGCCTGGACGCGAAATCCCTGAAACTCCGTGAGGTGCAATGATGAATGCGCAATTGCAGTACCAGATCGAACAGTTTTTCTATCGCAAATCCGAACTGTGCGACGCCCAGGACTGGGATGCCTACATCCAGCTGTTCGCCGAGTACAGCGAGTTCCACTTGCCGCAATGGGACTCCGAACACGTCTACACCCGCGACCCCAAGCGCGAAATGTCGCTGATCTATTACCCCAACCGTTCAGGCCTGGAAGACCGCGTGTTCCGCCTGCGCACCGGCAAGTCCGCGTCCTCGACGCCGATGCCGCGCACCCTGCATCAGATCAGCAACGTGCGGATCGGCGCCCTTGCAAACGGCGAGCTGGAGGTACGCCTGAACTGGCACACGCTGTACTACCGCCTGGCGACATCCGAGCAGTTTTATGGCCGCGCGACCTATCACCTCACGCCCCACGTCGATAGTTGGCTGATCACCCGCAAGCACGTGTTGCTGCTCAACGACACCATCAACTCGGTACTCGATTTCTACCACCTGTGAATCCAAGGAGACCGGGGCATGAACCATAAGGTCGCGTTCAGCTTTGCCGACGGCAAAACGCTGTTCTTTCCCGTGCAACCCAACGAAATTCTGCTCGACGCCGCCCTGCGCAATGGCATCAACATTCCCCTGGATTGCCGCGAAGGCGTCTGCGGAACCTGCCAGGGGCGTTGCGAGTCAGGCGATTACAGCCAGGACTATGTGGATGAGGAAGCCCTCTCCAGCCAGGACCTGCAACAACGCAAAATGCTCACCTGCCAGACACGGGTCAAATCCGACGCCGCGTTCTATTTCGACTTCGCGTCCAGCCTGTGCAACGCCGCCGGCCCCGATCAACTCAGGGCAACCGTCACCGATGTCAAGCAGGTGTCGGCCAGCACGGCGATCCTGCATCTGAACCTGGGCAATGCGGGCCAGTCGCTGGATTATCTGCCAGGACAATACGCCCGGCTGTCGATTCCGGGGACCGAGAACAAGCGTTCCTACTCGTTCGCCAATCGGCCGAGCGTCAGTAATGAGCTGCAATTCCTGATTCGCCTGCTTCCCGACGGGGTGATGAGCAACTACATCCGCGAACGCTGCCAGGTGGGCGACGAAATCGCCTTGGAGGCACCGCTGGGGGCTTTTTATCTGCGACACGTCGCCAGGCCACTGATCCTGGTGGCCGGTGGCACCGGTCTTTCGGCATTGCTGGGCATGCTCGACGAACTCGCCGAGCGCGGCTGCGAGCAGCCCGTGCACTTGTACTACGGAGTGCGCGATGCGGCCGACCTGTGCGAACAGGCGCGCATCAAAGCATATGAACAGCGCATACCCGGGTTTCGCTACACCGAGGTGGTCAGCGAACCGTCGCCACACTGGACTGGCAAGCGCGGCTACATTGCCGAACACTTCGACATCGCTGAACTGCGCGATGACCAGGTCGACATGTACGTCTGCGGGCCGCCGCCGATGGTGGAGTCGATCAAGACCTGGCTGCAGGCACAGGCACTGGACAGCGTGCAGCTGTACTACGAAAAATTCACCGAGAGTAATGCCTGACACCGCTCACCCGAAGGGGGCGCCTGAGTGGTGCCCCCTTCGGATCTGTTGAATGGGCTATACGCGTTGTGAAGTACTCAACGGCCGCAAAATCGCCCTGACCGGACTGGCGTCCAGATGAGCAAACCGCAGCGGCAAGGCGATCAATTCATAATCGCCTTCCGGGACCTCATCCAGCACGATACCTTCAAGAATCGCCATGTGATGGCGGGCCACGGTGCCGTGGGAATCCATGGTCTTGGATTGCTGGGGGTCCAGCGACGGTGTATCGATGCCGATCAAGCGCACGCCAAGGCTCGCCAACAGGTCGATGGTTTCCTTGGCAACCGCCGTGAAGTTCGAATCCCAGGTCGTCAGCGGTGCTTGTCGATAGGTTCGCAGCAGCACACGCTCGGGCACATCGTGCAAACGCCCTTCCAATTGCCCAGGGTGCACCAGCTCGCCGCTGTCCAGACAATGCAAAACGCGGCAAGGCCCGATATAGACATCCAACCCGACATCGCCAATCGCCGCGCCGTCAGCGCTGTAGTGCAACGGTGCATCGACGTGGGCGCCGGTATGGGGCGACAGGATGATGCGTCCGACATTCACCGGGCACTCGGGACCGTAAGTCCAGACGCGCTCCTCCTGGAAAGGCGTGTCACCGGGCCAAGTCGGTGTCTCGGTACTCAAGGGGGGGCTGATGTCCCACAACGTTGTGTTTTTTGTCATCGCAATGCTCACCGTGGTTTCCGGGTGAAATGATACGAGCGGCAGCCGTGAAGATTCGTGCAAAAACCTCAGGTAAACGCGCGGGCTTTCGCACAAACCACCATGGATGAGCGATATTGCGGCAGGAAATTTCAAAGACACGAAGTCGAAAAAAAGTCGCAAGCCCCGTGACTCTTCAGGGCTTGCGACTCATTGCCGATACGTCCTTCAAACTCCCGGGACGTCATCGACGGGTATGCCTGACTTGTTCATTGCCGAACGTGCAGGCCTAGTTCTCTACCTCAACCGCGTCGAAATCCGGCGCGTCTGGCGCGTCCGCCACGTCCTCTCTGGCCGCCTCCGCCTTGGCTTCGTTAGCCTCTCTGGCCGCCTCCGCCTTGGCTTCGTCAGCCTCTCTGGCCGCCTTCGCCTTGGCTTTATCAGCCTCTCTGGCTGCGTTCGCCTTGGCTTTGTCAGCCTCTCTGGCTGCGTTCGCCTTGGCTTTGTCAGCCTCTCTGTCTACGTTCGCCTTGGCTTTGGCTGCGTCCCTGGCAGCATCTGCGTCGGCCTTGGCGGCGTCCCTGGCTGCATCCGCAGCGGCCCGGGCAGCGTCTCTGGCTGCATCTGCATCTGCGCGCGGTACGCCAGCAGCTCTTGCGGCATCCCGGGCTGCATCCGCCTTAGCTCTGGCGGCATCCCGAGCTGCATCCGCCTTAGCTCTGGCGGCGTCCCGGGCTGCATCTGCATCAGCCTTGGCCACGTCTCTGGCTACATCAGCGTCATTTCTGACAGCGCCTCTGTCTTCCGCGGCTTCCCTGGCAGCGTCCCTGGCGTCTTCTGCGGCTTCCCTTGCAGCATCACCAGCATCTTCCGCGGCTTCCCTGGCTGCATCTGCGGCGTTATCCGCGTCGTTGTCATCGTCGTTGTCACGCGCGTCGTCGTTGTCACGCGCATTGCCTGGGCCTCTGTTCCCGACCATTCCACCATGGTCATCGTCGTTGTCATGCGCATTGCCCGGGCCTCTGTTCCCGGCCATACCACCATGGTCAGCGTCGCCGCGCCCTGGGCCTCCACGGCCGTCAGCGCCATGGCCTGCACCACCATGACCGCCGCCATCTCCATGGCCGCTACCACCGTTACCGCCTCCGCCGTCACCACCGTGACCACCGCCTCCGGAGCCTCCACTGCCGGAGCCACCGCCGCCACCGTGACCTCCACCGCCACCACCGCCGCTGCCGCCACCGCCACCGCCGCTGCCGCCGCCGTGACCGCCTCCGCCGTCACCACCGTGACCACCGCCGCCTCCGCCGCTGCCGCCACCACCGTGGCCGCCTCCGCCTCCGCCGCTGCCGCCATCTTTGGCATACACGCTGGAGAAACTACCGATGTAATCGGGCACCAGAACAGTCGATGCCGACAGGACCCCGCCTATTGCCAGAGCCAACAAACATTTTTTGAGCAGCATGATGCACCTCCGCTTGGAGTTGCGTCGTCACCTCCGTATCGAACGCAATGTCCAGTGAGTTCCCGGCCGCCCATTGGAGCGGCCGGCCAACCGGCACGGCCATAAGTCTGCAGCAATAACGAGTCACCGCGGTTTCCGTACGATCCCTCAGAGCCAGTTAGCCTATTCGCGTGGGAAATATTCCCACACATTCAGATTAGTACTATTAGCCCAAGTGTCAACCACCAAATATCAGGACAAATGCAGCGTTGAGCAAAAACTTCAACCTGCCCCATTGGAGAGTCGCCCCTCACCCGATCGGCTGGTTAAACCAGACAATTTTTTCAATGGATTAGATCAGGAGATGACATTCGGATTTACCCAGGGAACCTGGGGTGAGAGCTGGCGGGCCTGCCAGGTTTTGCGAAGCGCACTGCCGCGTACGGACCCGCCTGGGTCGAAGCGGTGAAACGCATCAGTGAAGAGAAACACGCGGGTATCAGTAGGTGTGGCTGAACACCAGTCCAGCCTCGCCATCCGGGCTGGCGTCGGAAAACCCCTTGACGGCATACAACTGAAACTTCCAGTTCTGATTGAGCTTGTGCGTGAGGAAGAGGGTGAGTTCCTTGATCTGGTCGCCCGTGGAAACGACTTTCTGCCGCCAGTCGTAGGACACCCCCGCCGTGGTACGCACGAACACGGGCATGGCAAAGCCCAGGCCGGCGAATATCGGGTTATCGAAGTCGGAACCTGAAGGGTCGCCGAATTTTTTCCAGCCCAGGGTAGCGAACCCGGTCACAGGGCCGATGGCTTTGGCGACATCGACCTGGGCGGAATAGTCGGTTTTGCCGGTACCCAGGCACTTGTCTTCGTCGGCTGTGGGCAACTTGACCTTGCCGATCAGGTCCACGAACAGCCCGCTGACGCTGCCGTCAAGCACGGCATAGTCGGCACCGGCGACGGTGTCGCCCAAACCGCTTTCCACTTTGCCGCAGCCGCCGGGCAACGGCTCGCCGTCAGGGCCGACCGAAGGATTGGTGATGCGTAGCCAGGGTACGGTGAGCTTGTAGGTCATGGGGCCGGTCTGGTATTTGCCCACCAGCGGGACGTACCAGGTTTCGGAAGTTGTACCGGTGCCATAGTCGCCCCGAGAGTAGTCGGTTCCGATCGAAGTCGTGAAGGTATCGGCCAAGGCTGGCAAGGCCAGGCTGGCAAGCCAACCTACGAGCAGGATGCGCTTGGGGTTCATGCTCACCTCGTGTCTTGCGTCATCGAAGTTCACACGCATGCTTTGTTGCGTGACTTACCAAGCCTAGTCACTTATGACGATAGTGCATCATGACTGCACTGTTTAACCCGACCTGCCGGAGTGATCGATTTTTTCAACCGGCTCGACCCTCTCAACTTTCTCTACCTTCTCGACCTTTTCAACTTTCTCTACCTTCTCGACTTTTTCTGGCCGTTCAACTTTCTCGACTTTCTCCGGGCGTTCGACCTTTTCGACTTTCTCTACCTTTTCCACCCGCTCGACTTTGTCGGGTTGCTCGACCCTCTCGATACGCTCCGACTTGCCGGACTTGTCCACGCTATCTATCTTGTCGCCACCGCCATGACTGTCATTGCCCCCGTGGCGAGTATCGTCGACAACGCTGCCTTCGCTCTCGGAGCGGCCGCTCCTGTCACTGCCCGAGCTGCCGGAGTTGCCGGAGTTGCCGGAGCTATTGGAGCTGCCGGAGCTATCGGAGCCGCTCGAGTTGCTCGAGCCACTTGAGTCGTCGGTGTTTTGCTCGCTGGTGCCGGGTCGTCCGTGCCGGTTGCCGGCTGGCGAATCGGAGCGCTCGCGGGGCAATTCGATACGCGTTGCCTGCACGTCTCGCGCGCCGGTGAACACGCCGTTGATCCGCACACGTCGATCCAGCGCCAGTTCCGAAGCCTGCACACCGACAAACACGGTGTCGCGCGCCAGCGTCACATTAAAGCCACCGACCACTAAACGGTGGTCCTGCCGGCCCTGTACCAGGCCCTCGATCACCGCATTGTGTGCCCGGCCAATGAAAGGCAGGCTCGGGTCGGGGCGGCTTTGGGTCACGTCCAGCTCGCGGCCGGACCACTGGCCGCGCACCAGCATTTCCTGCGCCGGGCCTGAATGATTGCTGAGTTTGAGCCCCTGGAGATAGCCGCTGCGATCCACCGAGCCGATGGCACTGGCCTCCTTGAGGTCGGGCGCCCGGTCGATGCGGCTGGCCACCACTTCGCCACGAGCATCGCGCAGCCCGCTGACCCGTACGGGATCACCCAGGCGCAGACCGGGAGCGACTTGAGCACCGTTGGCCAGGCGTACCGGTTGCCCCATGACGCGCATGGGCATGGAAGCGCGCGGCAGGGCTGTCAAAGGACCTTCGTAGGCGTGCAGAATAGAAATGCGCCCGGCCTCCAGACCTCGCCGGGAGTTGAACGCTTCCACGGCAACCACCTGGCCTACCGCCAGGTGGGTGCTGGTGGTGGCAATGCCGTTCTCGCTGACAGGGACGTTGTTGTTGAAGTGCACTTCCACGCCATTGATGCAGATCGAGGCGAACCCGGTGATGGTGCCGACAATGCCGGTGCCACCGATCCCGCCGTTGTCGCTTTCACTGCCGATGCCCGTGCCACCCACGCCGCCTGCAACGGCACCGGTGCCGCCAATGCCGCCAGGGCGCTTTTTCAGCGGTGCGCCGGTACCGCCGATCCCGCCGTTGTCGGTGTCGATGCCGGTACCGCCCATGCCGCCAGGCGCTGCGCCCGTGCCGCCGGTACCGCCCGGCGCCTGGATGACTGGCACTGCGCTGGTGCCCGCGTCATTCTGGCTGACACAGGCTGGGGCGGCTTGCAGCACAATCGGAAGCCCGAGGCCCAGAGTGAGGGCGATTGCACGAATCAGGCGCAAATTGACAGTCATGGCTTAGGGGCCGTTGGTGAATCGGGATCGGAAGCTTCAGTGTAGAAGTACAATCCGACCGTGATGCGCTGGCGTGGTTCAAGGCTGGGCAGGTCCCGGAATTCCAGTTCGGCGGCGAGCCGGTTGAAGCTCAACAGGGCCTGCATTCCCTCGCTGGCCACGGCCTCGCGCAACGCCTCGACGCTCATCGGCGCCAGTGCGTCATAGTGCACGCTGCGTTCAAAAAAGGCCGGGCCTTCGCTACTCAGGTTGTGTACCGCAGCGCAGGCATGATCGTGCAGGTTATGCCCCAGGTAAGCCGCTTTCTCATCGAAGCCCTTTTGTGGCACGAAGGCCTGGGCTTCAAGATGCACACGCTCTTGTTCGTCGATGCGCACGACCCCCAGGCGCAGCCACTCGTCCAACACCACCCGCGCCCTGATATCGGTGCTGACCTTCGCCACCAAGGCGTCGAAAGAGCGGTCGCCGCCGACACTCGCCAATCGAGGCAGCGGCTGTGGCTGGCCGGCGTCGTTGCAGAAGGGCGCGCTGGCCCAGGCGTTGACCAGTTGCGCACCGAACGTGATGTTTTCCGGAAGTGTGGAAGCAGCCGGGTCGCCGGTGTTGCGCAAGCGCCGTACATCCTTGCGATGCACGCCGGTGAGCAGGCTGATGCGGCTGTCGGTCGGTGCCTTCTCGCCCAGGCGGAACTCACGGTCCGCCACTTCGACGAAAATCTCCTTGAGCAGGTCGGCAAACACCAGGTAGGTGACGCCTTTGCGCAGCATCAGGCGCACCAGCGGCTGCATGACATGCCGCAAGGCTTTGAGGAGCGAGGTGGGCAGCGTCGACGATTGCATTCAGCGAATTCCTGGATAGATAACCCCAGTATAGCCATGTGGGAAATAATCCCATGAACCCACGCACGTATTTTTGCCGCGCCTCATGCAAAACCGGTCCCCAGGGTTTTGCATGACGCCGCAAAACGCTTCAGATCCGGCTGTTGTCGTCGTCGGGTTCACCGCCGACATGGACACCGCGGTCGTCACCAGGCTCACCACCGACGTGGACGCCGCGGTCGTCACCAGGCTCACCACCGGCGTGGACGCCGCGGTCATCACCCGGCTCACCGCCAACGTGGACACCGTGGTCATCACCAGGCTCACCGCCAACATGGACGCCGTGGTCGTCACCGGCTTCGCCGCGAGCGTGGTTGCCGTGGTCGTCACCCGCCTCTGCATGGGTACCACCGCGACCGGAGTTCGAGGCTCCAGAACCGGCATGGCCCGAATTCCCATGGTCGCTGCCGCTGTGACCACTGTTGCCGCCGCTCCCACTATTGCCACCATGGCCACTGTTGCCACCGTTCCCACTATTGCCACCATGACCGCCACCGCTACCGCTGTTGCCGCCGTGACCGCCACCGCTACCACCATTGCCGCCACCGCCGCCGCTTCCACCACCACCACCACCACCACCACCACCACCATCCTTGGCATAGGCACTCGATTCATGGGAAACGGAATCCGGTACCAAAACCATGGAAGCCGAAAGGACGCCGCCAATTGCCAGCGCCAGCAATCCTCTCTTGAAAAGCAGGTAATTGTTCATCGTGCATTCTCCTGGTGATTTACCGCGAGCAGTGTCAACGCAATACGCGTTGCAATCCGGGAGCGGCATTGGAGCAATCCGTCTGACTTACAGTTTCTCCTGAATTCTACGCGTGGGATTTTTTCCCACACAACGAAGTTAGCCCTTTCTGGCTCAGGGTCAACCGGCGCAGGAGAAAGCCGACCGACGGCTGGGGACACGGACACGGACACGGATGGGGATGGAGATGGAGATGGAGATGGAGATGGAGATGGAGATGGGAGGGTTGCCCATGCGGGGGTGACATGGGCTTGGCTTTTGGCGTGCTTCGTCGATAGCTACCCCGGTACCGAGGATTTTTGCGCACCGGCATTGCCCGCCCTGCCGGAGACTGCCAGTGCCACGCAACAAGCCAGTAACGAGAATGCGGCGAATGCGCCCATCACATGCAGGTAAGGCAACACGTGATTCCAGGCTCGAGCCACCCCCAGGAAAGCGGCGAATAGCCAACCGCTCATGGAAAGCGCACCCAACAAGGCGAGCCGCGTGCGGCCTGCACTGCGCAGTGCGACGAATGGAGCCTTTTGCAGCAGCGGGAAGCCGACTCGATGCAATAATGCACCGTTGAGGCTAAGCAGCGCGACGACAGTCACCTTGGCCCAGAGTTTCTGATTGAGCAGATACGCGTCGCCTTCACTGAGGTAACCCTGAAGCACCAGCAACAGTCCGCTTGCCCAAAGGGCCAGCAGTGCGAGGCTGACGATCTTCTGGGTTTCATCAAGGTACTCAAGCCTCGCCTGGTCCAGTATTTCCTTGCGCCAACTCCAAAGCTTGTGATCCGCCTGCAACACCCTCCCCAGGGCAATACACGTAGCGAGCAGATGACCGTACACGAGAAGCATTTTGAGCATTGCCTTGACCTTATTATTGTTTTGGCGCTGCGTTCCCTGCTTCGCTGAATTGAAATCGAATGATACAAATTAGCAATTGCATTTACAAGACGAGCTTTCGTTCAAATAGTTGGGCGATCTGCTGGTGGGAATCACCCTTCTGCCAGCGATCCCACTGACGTGCCGGTTTTCCTGAACAAGCGGATTTAATGGGTTATGTCCGGCACGACAAAGCGTGCCGGCCACTTCCATTACCGGTATTTACTTTTTAATGGACACAATCGTTGCTTTTCCACCCTCAACTCGAAAAGAAAACGATACACGGTCTCCAAGCGTCAGCCCTGACAGCTGATCTTCCGTCACTGAAAAGGCCATGGTCATCGGCGGCCATTGCACGGCGGGAACAGCGCCATGGGCGAGGGTCACCGTATGCTTCGCAGGATCGATAGCCTTGATCGTACCCTCGGCACTGGCGACTGGAACTTGCTTCGACTCCTGCTTCATTTCCATACCTTCCATACTGTCCATTTTCATGCCCGGCATGTCCTCTGCCAGGGCAGAAAAAGACAGCGTAACTACGGTGCTCGCAACTGCAATCAGGGTCAGTTTCATACGATTTTTCCTTGAGGTGTGGTGAGTACAACCTGGAGGTGACGGCGGCGCATCAGGCGATACGCTGCCGGAATGACAAACAGGGACAGCAAGGGTGCCGTGATCATGCCGCCAACCATGGGCGCGGCGATGCGGCTCATGACTTCGCTGCCGGTGCCGCTGCCCAACAGGATGGGTAACAGACCGGCAATGATCACGGCCACGGTCATGGCCTTGGGTCGAACGCGCTGCACGGCGCCTTCACGAATGGCCGCAACCAGCCCGTGCTCAGTGCTGTCGCCGAGGTCTTCACGTTCGGCCCAGGCGTTCTTCAGGTACAACAACATGATCACGCCAAATTCGGCAGACACTCCGGCCAAGGCGATAAAACCGACCCCGGTGGCGACTGACAGGTTGAATCCCAACAGATAGAGGAACCATGCCCCGCCAGTCAGTGCGAACGGCAGAGTGGCCATGATCAGCAAAGCCTCGTCGAAGCGGGCAAAAGTCAGGTAGAGCAGCACGAAGATAATCAACAGCGTGGCCGGCACCACCAGCTTGAGTCGAGCGTTGGCTCTTTCGAGAAATTCGAACTGTCCCGAGTAGCTCAGGCTCATGCCGGGCTGCAACTTGACCTGCTCGCTGACGACCCGGCGCAGATCGGCGACCACCGAGGCAATGTCCCGGCCACGTACGTCGATGTATACCCAACCAGAGGGCCGTGCATTCTCGCTCTTGAGCATCGGCGGACCGTCGCTGACCTTGACCTTCGCCACCGTGCCAAGGGTGATCTGACTACCCAGCGGGGTGTAGATCGGTAGTTGCTCCAAGGCGCCGAGCGAGTCGCGCCACTCACGTGGATAACGTACGTTGATCGGGAAACGTGCAAGCCCTTCAATGGTCTCGCCGACATTTTCACCGCCGATAGCGCCAGCGACAATGGACTGCACATCGGCGATATTCAGCCCGTAACGAGCGGCGGCTTTACGGTCGATATCCACGTCGATATAGCGGCCGCCGGTCAGTCGCTCGGCCAGCGCCGAACTGACACCGGGCACGTCCTTGGCCACTCGCTCGACCGCCTGGGTGACCGCATCGATTTCCGCCAGATTGGTGCCGGCAACTTTCACGCCGATCGGGCTCTTTATACCCGTCGCCAGCATGTCGATACGGTTGCGAATCGGCGGTATCCAGATGTTTGTCAAGCCGGGAACGCGCACCACGCGATCCAGTTCTTCCACCAACTTTTCCTGAGTCATGCCTGCGCGCCATTGTTCATGTGGCTTGAACTGAATGGTGGTTTCGAACATTTCCAGCGGTGCGGGGTCGGTGGCGGTTTCGGCACGACCAGCCTTACCGAAAACGTGTTCAACTTCTGGCACGGTCTTGATCAGGCGGTCCGTCTGTTGCAGCAGTTGCGCGGCTTTCTGCGCAGACAATCCTGGCAGAGCTGAAGGCATATAGAGCAGGTCGCCCTCGTCCAACGGCGGGAGAAACTCACCACCCAAGCGCGACAATGGCCATAGCGCACTGACAAAAACCAATAGCGCCACCAGCAGAGTGATCTTTGGTCGACGCAAGACCGTGTCCAGAGCCGGCTGATAGATCCGGATCAACCACCGGTTCAATGGGTTCTGTTGTTCGCTGGGAATTCGCCCCCGAATCCAGTAGCCCATCAGCACTGGCACCAGGGTCACTGACAATCCCGCCGCTGCGGCCATGGCGTAGGTCTTGGTGAAAGCCAATGGGCCGAACAGTCGCCCTTCTTGCGCTTCCAGGGTGAACACCGGAATGAACGACAGGGTGATGATCAACAGGCAGAAGAACAGCGCTGGTCCCACTTCAGCTGCGGCTTCGGTCATCACGTGCCAATGACGTTCACCCTTCAGTTCCTCTCCAGGATTGGCCACGTGCCACGCTTCAATCTTCTTGTGGGCGTTCTCGATCATCACCACGGCGGCATCGACCATGGCGCCGATGGCGATGGCGATCCCGCCCAGGGACATGATGTTGGCGTTGATGCCTTGGTAGCGCATGACGATGAAGGCAATCAGCACCCCCACCGGCAGCGAAATGATCGCCACCAGCGATGAGCGCAAGTGCCAGAGAAAGATCCCGCAGACCAACGCGACGACAATGAACTCTTCGATGAGTTTGTGGCTGAGGTTTTCCACCGCGCGATCGATCAGCTTGCTGCGATCGTAGGTGGTGACGATTTCCACCCCGGCCGGCAAACTGCTTTTAAGTTCGTCGAGCTTGGTCTTGACCGCTGCAATGGTCTCGCGAGCATTCTTGCCGCTGCGCAAAATCACCACGCCACCGACCGTCTCACCCTCGCCGTCGAGCTCGGTGATGCCACGGCGCATTTCCGGTCCCGACTGGATCGTGGCGACATCGCCAAGGGTCACCGGCACACTACCCGCACCCAACTTGAGTGGAATCGCCCGAAAGTCATTGAGCGTCTTCAAGTAACCGGAAGCCCGCACGATGAACTCGGTCTCAGCCATCTCCAGCACCGCGCCACCGGTTTCCTGATTGGCCTTGCCGATGGCCTCGGTCACCTCAGCCTGAGTGATACCGAGGCTGGCCAGTTTCAGCGGATCCAGCTGCACCTGGTACTGCTTGACCATCCCGCCGACCGTCGCCACCTCTGCGACGTTGGGCAGCGTCTTGAGTTCAAACTTGAGGAACCAGTCCTGAAGTGCGCGAAGCTGCGCCAAATCGTGTCCACCGCGGCGATCCACCAGTGCGTACTGGTAAATCCAGCCCACCCCCGTCGCATCGGGCCCCAACGCTGGCTTGGCGCTGGCCGGCAACCGACTCTGCACCTGGCTCAGGTACTCCAACACCCGCGAGCGAGCCCAATACAAGTCAGTGCCGTCTTCAAACAGCACGTAGACAAAGCTGTCACCGAAGAAGGAATAACCACGCACGGTCTTGGCGCCCGGCACCGAGAGCATGGTGGTGGCCAACGGATAGGTCACCTGGTTCTCGACAATCTGCGGCGCTTGTCCTGCATAAGGGGTGCGGATAATCACCTGCACATCGGAGAGGTCTGGCAGCGCATCGATGGGCGTGCTCTGCACCGACCAAATGCCCCAAGCGGTGACGAACAGTGTCGCCAGTAGCACCAGGAACCGGTTGGCCACCGACCAACGAATGAGGGCAGCAATCATGGCTGGCTCCCCGATTTGGTCAGGCGCTCGACTCGCAAGCCATCGTCGGTCTGGCTCACCGCGACCCGAACCCTGTCTCCCGTTTTTAGGCCCTGCATCAGCGCCGGACTGGCGAGAGGGAACGTCATCGTCATGCCAGGCATGCCCAGTGTCTTGAAGGGACCGTGGGCGAGCGTGACGTCTTTGTCGTTGATCTCTACGATCTGCCCATCCGCCTCATGCAAACTGGCGGCTGCTCCACTGGGTGGCGACTCTTCCTCTGTGCGAGCAACAATGCCCTTGAGACTGGCCTCGGAATCGAGGAGGAACTGGCCAGACGTAACCACCTTCTGGCCTTCTTCCAGACCTTTCAAAATCGCCGTCTTGCCATCGCTTTCCTGCCCGGGTTGCACCTCCACCGGGCGGTAGCGACCGGCGTCTTCGGCGAGCATCACCAGGGCACGTCGGCCAGTGCGAATCACCGCTTCGCTCGGCACCCACAACACACTTTGCTCAGTTGCACGGTTCAGGCGGACCTGCGCCGTCAAACCTGGTCTCAGGCGCCCGTCCGGATTGGGTAGCTCGACACGTACGCGAAGGGTGCGACTGTCCGGATTGGTTTCAGGCAAAATCGCGCTGACCTTGCCACTGAGCGTTGCCCCTGGAAAGGCTGGCAAGCGCGCTTCGACTGCCTGCCCCACGGTGATAGCTCCGGCATCCGATTCCGGAACGGCCACAGCGAGCCAGACACTGCTCAAGCCAATGACACGCGCCAGAGTCTCGCCAGCCGACACGGTCATACCCGCACGTACGTTCAACTCTTGCAGCACGCCGCTGATGGGGCTGGTGAGGGTCAGGTTCGGCTGGACTTTGCCACTGCGCTCTACCTGGATGATCAGCGCAACCGGCATCCCTGTGAGCCTCAGTCGCTGGCGGGCCGCAGCCAACAGGTCGGCATCACCGTTGCGCTTGAGTGCAAGGAACTCTGTCTGGGCGGCCGCCCACTCCGGCACCAGGATATCCGCCAATGCCGCGTTGGCTTTAAGCACATCACCGGGTGCATGGGCATAGACCCGCTCCACAAAGCCCGGGGTGCGTGCCTGAATCACCGCGACATCCCGTTCGTTGAACGCCAGGACACCTGTCACGTCGAGGCTGGACTCAAAGTTTCCACGAGTGACAGTCGCAAAACGCAGACCAAGATTCTGGGTCAGACTCGGATCGATCCTGACGCTCGCACGATCCCCGACGCCGCTGGCGTATTGGGGGACCAGTTGCATGTCCATAAAGGGGGACTTACCCGGTTTATCGAACTTTTGCTGCGGGTACATGGGGTCGTACCAATACAGAGCCTTGCGTTCATCCGGTGAATTGGGGCTCTGCTGCGGGGCGGTACTGGGTACTCCGCTCATGCGCTGGGGAGCCAGCCAGTAACCACCGGCAACACCCAATGCCAGCGAGAGGCCAACCAGCCATGCCCCGTTCCATTTTGTAAGGTTCATTGGCCGGACTCCCCATAAGCAAAAAACAGACGCGCACTGGACAGCGCTCGCTGCTCTTCCACGTCGATCTGTTTGAGGCGGGCTTCGATGAGTTCACGTCGGGCGGTAACAACGGCGTTTAAATCGCCTTTGCCGGCACGGTAGCTGGCCATGCTGAGTTCGACCTTTTCCCTGGCCAGCGGCAGCAGGCTTTCCTGGTTGCGGCTTACCGCACGATTCAGGCGCTCATAGTCAGCCAGTTCGTTTTCCAGTTGCTGACTGTGCTCGCGTGACAGGGCTTCGCGCTCAGCCTCAAGCTGACTGAGCTCAGCCTGTTTGGCTGCGATTTTCGGGTTTTGCCGGGAGTCAGGAAACAGCGGCAAGTCCCAGGAAAACTGCACGCTGACCATATCGCCAAACTCACGGCCACGGTGCTGGTAATCCAGTTCCCAGCTCCAGTCCGACTGTTTTTCCGACACGGCTTCACGAACCTTGGCTTGCGCTTCGCGGGTCATCGGCGCAAATGCTGCCAACTCGGGGTGGTGTTGCAGTTTATGGGCGTAGCTTGAGGGATCGACAGGCCACTCCGGCAAGCTGCCCACAGGCTTATCGTTGGCGGCGGAGCCAATCCAGCGTTTGAGGGCCGCTCGGGCCTGCGCTCTCTGGAGAACCAGATCGTCCTGCTGCTCCGCCAGTTGAGCCGCTTCTTGCTTGGGCGTTACCGCATCGGCGGGTTGAGCGCGGCCACCGGCAATCTGGGCCCGGACGGTATCGGTCAGCAGGCGGTTTTCTTTGTAGAAGTCCTGGAACAGCGCATCTTTGCGCTCAACCGAGTAGCTGCTGATCCAGGCCAACGCCGTGGACTGGCGTACCTTCAGGCGTTCGACCCGACGCTCTGCCGCAGCTCGATCAACGGCCGCATCGGCGACTTCAATGCGCGCTTTGCGCTTGTCGCTGTTGGGCATCTCTTGCCTGACCCCGACCATTTGCATGGTCATGAAGTCGTCGTTGATGCTCCAGCGATCCGGGCCGCCGATGGGGTAGTTCTGCACACCTGCCAGCAACTTGGGGTCAGGTAATTCACCCGCTGGAATAGCCGCACTGCTGGCAGCTTGAATCTTTGCATCTTGTGCGGTCAGCGACGGTGCATTGTTTTCAGCCAGCCGCAGCGCTTCATCGAGTGTCAATGCGGCAGCGAAGCTCGGCAATGCCAGTACGCTTGCCGCCAGACCGGCCACGAGGGACCAACCTGTGCAATAGCACTTGGAGTTCATGTTTACGATTCCTGTGATCATCCACTGCACGCGTCAAAAAGACAGGCGCGCAGCCAGTCCATCCCGCTAATGCGGAATGAGGCTCAATGTTGGACAGGAATCAAACCCGAGGCGGTCGCCATACCCCGGACGGGGTTTGTACGGGCAGGGAATCGCTGGAGAAGGAAACCACTACGGGGCTGAACAAGGTTACAGGAGGCTTGAGGATCGAGACTTGCAGCATGCCGCCCGTCTTGCATTCCTGGCCTGGCTTGCAGGGTTTGCCATGCTCTGTCGGGCTTTTCATGTCGTTGCAGCAGTCCATCCCCATGTCGTCCATCATCACCATGCCCATCGTCTTCATCGGGCACGGTTCTGTGGGCGCCTGGACACCTGCCATCCCGCTGAGAGGAAGCGCCAGGCTAATCACGAAAATGAGGCAAAACCGCAGATAGCGTTTCATGGGCCGGAGTGTAGTCGCTGCAAATGGCTCTTACAATTGGATGCTTGCTCTCAGCAGCCTGCCGAAGGCCCTGATTCAGGCGATATCACCGTATCTGAATTAAGCCAGCATTATCGCGACGTCTGCCAAACTTGCATCCGGGCATCCCCTTGTCGATTTCGCAGCGTCTCGTTCGACTACCTGTCAGGGAATGACGCAGGGGATCGCCGTCATTGCAGGCGATCGCTGGATGAGCACTTTCACCAGGATCAACCAGGAGAACAGCATGCGCACACTGACCGTTGCCGCGTTCGTGAGTCTGGACGGCGTCATGCAGGCGCCCGGCGGGCCTGAGGAGGACTCCAGTGGCGGATTTCGCTTCGGTGGCTGGATCGTGCCCTACGCCGACAAAACCACCGGCCAGGCCGTACAGGACCTGTTCTCACAGCCATTCGAGTTGCTGCTGGGGCGTCGTACCTACGACATCTTCGCCGCCTATTGGCCGCGCATTCAGGCCGACTCATCCAACCACGCCATTGCTGATCTGTTCAACGGCGTCCCCAAGCATGTGGCCACCCATCGCGCCGACTCGCTGGCCTGGCACAACAGTCATGCGCTGGAGGGCAACCTGGTCGACGCGATCAGCGCGCTCAAGCGCCAGGACGGTCCTCAGCTACTGACCCAAGGCAGCGGCGATCTGGTGCGCCAATTGCTTGCCGCCGGCCTGGTGGACGAGTTACGGCTGATGATTCATCCCATCCTGCTGGGGCGCGGCAAGCGCTTGTTCGACGACAACGCACAACCGTCGGCCTTCACCCTGGTGAATTCGATCAGCTCACCCGGAGGGGTGCTGATCGCCCGCTACATCCGCAGCGGCGAAGTGCGCACAGGTTCGTTCGAGGGCGTCAGGCAGCGATAGATTACAAAACCCTTGATTTGACCAGGATCTGCGCACCAAGGATCGAAAAGTCATCGCGGTCGATTGCACGGAGCAACTCAATCACAGACTGCCAAGGACCGCGTGGCGCCCACAAAAAATCTATGGTCGCCCCCATTTTTGCAATACTGATTAACGGGTGGTGTGGCTGGCTTGCTTAAATCTATCCGGCGTCTGTTTGGGGCATGCCCCAGCGCCACGATGAGAATCGCGCCTGACGATCCTAAAAAGCCCATCGGCTTCTTAAAGCCGATTTTTATGCCAGGATCTTCGCCAGGCCGGTAGGCCGTTCACGTCATCTGTTGTTCAGCTATCGCAAAACCTGAAGGGTGAATCGTGGTACTGCAACAACCGCAGGGTCAGGCGTTCAAGGCGTCTGCCCCTGCTTCATATTGCGTATGGTGAGTCGCGATCGCCCAGGCGATACGCGCCAGTTTGTTAGCGAGGGCACAGGCCACGACATTCGAATGTCGTCGACTGAGCAAGGCTCGTACCCAGTCAGCCAAGGCCCCTTTTTGGTGATCCAGCCTCTGCATATAGACCCTGGAACATTGCACCAACAGTTGTCGCAGGTGCTTGTCACCCCGCTTGCTGATCCCGAGCAAATTCGCCTTACCACCCGTACTGTACTGCCTGGGCACCAGTCCCACTGAGGCGGCAAAATCGCGACTGCGTCGGTACTGCTTAGCATCGCCCATCTCCACAGCCAGCAGGCTGGCGGTGATCGGGCCGACACACGGCATGCTCAGTAAACGACTACCTAGATCATCGTCGGCCAGTTGGCTCGCCAGCTCTTTGTCCAGCGCCTTGATTTGCTCATCCAGGTAGACGAAGTGATCGTGCAGACGTTGCAACAACACCGTCAAACGAACGGGAAACTCATGCCCAGCCAAAACAACTGCTAGACGCTTCATGATGGCCAAGCCTCTGGGCAAGCTGACGCCAAACTCCAGTAGAAAACCGTGCATCTGATTAGCCGTTTTTGTGCGGTCATGCACCAACGATTCGCGCATCCGATGCAGAACAGACAGGGTTTGCTGGGACTCGGTCTTAGGCGTCACAAAGCGCATAGATGGACGGGAAGCCGCTTCACAGATCGCTTCAGCATCGACGAAATCATTTTTGTTGCCCTTGACGAAGGGCTTAACGAACTGCGGGGAAATCAGCTTGGCCGTGTGTCCCATTGCCGCTAGCTGACGAGCAACAAAATGCGCCCCCGCACAGGCTTCCATCACCACGATACAACTCGGCACGTTGCCGAAAAGCTGCATCATCTGCGCCCGAGAGAGCTTCTTGCGAAACACCTCGCGGCCTGATTTATCCTGGCCGTGAAGGTGGAAATTATGTTTGCCGAGATCGATACCGATCAGTGCTGACTGGATCATGATGATGGCCTCCGAAAACAAAACACCCTGCGAAAGCGTAGCCCTCGCAGGGTGTGGGGGTGACCATCTCATTAGCCCACTGACCGGAGCGGGTTCAGTGGGCTTTTCGCATCAGGCTGATACTGGCTCACTGTTGCAGGATAAAAGTCGCCAGGCTTTTCAGGTCGTCCGGGCTCAACTGCGCGAAAGGCGGCATGGGCACATCCCCCCACTTCCCGCTGCCGCCGTGCTGGATGCTCGACATCAACCGGTCCATTGCCTGCGGGTCCTTGGCATATTTGGCCGCTACATCGTGATAGGCCGGGCCTACCACTTTATGATCGATCGCGTGGCAGGACAGGCAGGCGTTGTTCTGCAGCAAAGCCTTGGCGTCGACTTTTGCCCCAGCCACCGCCGGGGGTTGGGTCGCCGGGGCGTTCGAGGCCGCCTGAACATCGGCATCGCTCGCCTTCGCACTGCCGTAGGTCACCGCCAGGTAAGCACCGATCACATTCACATCCTGGTCGCTGATCGGAGCGCCGTACACGTGCTGCATCTTGCCCGCTTCGGCGGTCCACTGCGCCAGGCTCATGCCCGGCGGCTGGAAGTTGATGTAGTCGGCCGAATGGCAGACGGAACACTTCTGCTGCGCCAATGCGTAGCCAGGCAGCGTGCTGGGCTTGAACACCGCCGTTTCAGGCGGCAGCGTGATCGATAGCGGCGCGGCGCCAGCCAGGGTCGCCAGACAAACCTGAGCCGCGCACAGCAAGGCGGTCATGCATTTCACAAGTTTCATGCTGCCCTCCTCAGGCGACGGTCACGTGGGTGGTTTCGACGACGTGGCGGCGGTAGCCAGCAGGGTTCCAGTCGGCTTGCAGCGGCTGCATCTCGCCAGCACTGTTGCTGGCTCGCACCATCAACTGAGTGGCGCCCTTGCTGGTAAAGCTGATCGGCAGTGTCCACTCACGGAAGGAGAAACGGCCAAGGTCCTGCCCGAGCGTGGATTCGCGCCAGGTTTTCCCGCCGTCGATCGACACCTCCACCTTGTTGACCCCAACGCCACCGTCGAACGCGATGCCCTTGAGCACCACGTTTTTGTTCAGCGGCAATACATCGCCGTGTTTAACGCTGGTGATGAAACTGCGCACCAGCAATTTGGAAATCGGCAGGGTTTTCGCCGCCGTGGTGCCGGGGGCAATACAGAAGCAATCGTTATCCGGAACCCGGTACCCCTTGGCCATGAAGAAACCGTCGTAGGTGTGGTCGACGACTTCAATCTCACTCAAGTGCTTGACCCAGTACGTGCCGAAATAGCCGGGCACCACCAGACGAATCGGGTAACCGTTGAGAAATGGTAGGTCGGTGCCATTCATCGACCAGGCGATCATCGGCTCACCGTCCATGGCATGGCTGATGTCCAGCGCCTTGATGTACTCCGGCGTGCTCGGCAGCACCGGTTTATCGAGCCCTCGGAAAGTCACTTGCCGGGCCTCGGCTTTCACACCGGCCTTTTCCAGTACCGCCTTGAGCGGCACCCCCACCCAGCGCGCGTTGCCCATTGAGCCATTGCCCAGCTGAGCGCCGAACACGCGGGGCATCGAGAAGCCACGGCTGTTACCCGAACATTGATTCACGGCGACCACTTCCACCGGTTCGGCGAGGGCCTTGAGTTCGGCGAGGGACAATGACAGCGGCGTATCGACCGAGCCCTTGATCGTCAGGCGGTAGCTGTCCGAATCGATACTGGTCGGGATATTGGCCAGGTGGTAACGCACGAAAAAGGCGTCATTGGGCGTGATGGCCCCTTCGTTAAAGACAGAGAACGGCGTTTCCAGGTGCGGCGGGCGCGTGGTCACCAGGGTCAACGGGCGTTTTTGCGGGTATTGCACCAACGGGCGTGGGCCAGCGGCAAAGGTCACTTCTTCGGCGTTTTCGTCGGCTGCCCTAGCGAGGCTTGCCAACGGCGAGGCCGCCACAGCCAAAGTGAATGCATCGCGTAAAACCCGCCGGCGGCTCGGCTGGTTGCTGTCTACGAAACTGAACTTCATTCTGCGCTCTCTCTGATTGTTTTATTGAGATGCAACTGACAGTCCCCCATCAGAGTAGTGAGGCAGGACTTCATGTGCCAATGCGGTTTCGCTTTACGGTTCGAGGTCGGTAAACAAACCAGTATCGTCACGTGCAAGCGGGTTGCTTCACATTAAGCGTCAGTGACTTGGCAATTGATGACAGGGGCTGCCGAAGCGTGCGGCATAGAGAGCAATGCTGTTCAGTTAAGCGAATGTGGTCCTCTGTAGGAGCGAGCTTGCTCGCGATGGTCGATAACGATAACGCGTGTGAACCGGATAAACGCGGCGTACTTGAGTCCATCGCCAGCAAGCTGGCTCCTACAGTTTCCCGGGATTGCGTGAAAAACCCAAAAAAAGCCCACTGACCGTCGCCGGTTCAGTGGGCTTTTTCACATCAGGCTAAAACCGCCCTCGCCTGCTACTGCGGATCTACCTGATCCAGCACGCGGTTCACCGATAGTTCCGCCAAGGCAATCATCTGTTGAACCCCCAGCGCCAAATTGCATTTAGGGCCGTTGAGGATAAACGCCAGTTCACTTGCCATGACACTGGCCGAGGCAAGGGTTTCACAGGCGTGAACCAGGAGGGTTTCGTTGTTGACGTTGGGGGCGATGGTGAAGATTGGGTTGGGACGGCGCTTGGCCATTTGGGGCTTGCGAGATGTGGACTCGGAATCGACGTCTATCTGCGCGTCCGTATCAGGGGGATTCGGAGTTGGTTTTATCATTGTGAAGCTCCTATGAAGTGAGCATCTCTCCATTCGCTACCACGCAAGATAGGGAGACGGCTGTACACAGGGTGGTAGACCGGTCATAGAAACCCGGCAGGCCGAAGCCTCCCATGCACAGCCGCCACAAAGCAGCCAGCACAAAAAAACGCCCTGAGGCGTTCTGGGTCTATGAAGAAACCGGGCTACCACACCCGTTCGCTGAATTGGCAGCGACGGGGCGAAGGTTAGCGAGGCGGGTTATGAAGTGCAACCCTAGTTAGCTGGTAAAGACGCATAGCAAAGCGCTAGCCTAGCTTCTCGCAAACACTCTTCACTGACACCAAATACAAAAAAGCCCACTGACCGTCGCCGGTTCAGTGGGCTTTTTTTGATCCGGTCTCTAATTACAGAGCCATATCACTCGCAGCATTAGCCTTCGGTGCCTTCACAGCAGTGTCGACAGTCACTGGCGTCACAGCCGGTGCGATCACCGCGGGTGGCGGAGTCAGTTCCAGCACCTTGGCGGTGTAGGCCCACTCTTCAGCAACCTTCTCAGGGCTGGCGTTCAGCTGGGTGCCGTAGCTCGGTACGATCTGGTGCAGTTTTGCCTGCCACTCAGGGGTCGCGACCTTGTCCTTGAACACTTTCTGCAGCACGGCCAGCATGATCGGTGCGGCGGTCGATGCGCCTGGGGAGGCGCCCAGCAGGCCGGCGATGGTGCCGTCTTGCGAAGCGACGATTTCGGTGCCCAGTTTCAGCACGCCACCGGCGGCTTCATCACGCTTGATGATCTGCACGCGCTGGCCGGCTTGCCACAGGCGCCAGTCTTCGGCCTTGGCGTTCGGGAAGTATTCCTTCAGGGCGTTCATGCGGTCTTCGTCAGACAGCATCAGCTGGCCTGCCAGGTACTCGACCAGCGGGTATTCCTTGATGCCGACCTTGGTCATTGGCCACACGTTGTGCGTGGTCGTGGTGGTCAGCAGGTCCAGGTACGAACCTTCTTTCAGGAACTTGGTGCTGAAGGTCGCGAACGGGCCAAACAGGATCACGCGCTTGCCGTCCAGCACGCGGGTGTCCAGGTGTGGAACCGACATCGGCGGAGCGCCAACGGAGGCTTTGCCGTAGGCCTTGGCCAGGTGTTGCTCGGCGATGGTCGGGTTCTCGGTCACCAGGAACGAGCCGCCTACCGGGAAGCCTGCGTATTCCTTGGCTTCAGGAATGCCGGACTTCTGCAGCAGGTGCAGGGCACCGCCGCCGGCGCCGATGAACACGAACTTGGCGTCGGTTTCGGTCTTGCTGCCGTCTTTGAGGTTCTTGTAGCTGACACGCCAGCTGCCGTCTTCGTTCTTGGTGATGTCCTGCACTTCGCTGGACAGCTTCAAGTCGAACTTCGGCGTGGTTTGCAGGTGCGCAACGAACTGGCGCGTGATTTCGCCGAAGTTCATGTCGGTGCCGAGCGGGCTCCAGGTGGCCGCGATCTTCTGGTTCGGGTCACGCCCTTCCATCATCAGCGGCACCCACTGCTTGATCACAGCCGGGTCTTCGGAATACTGCATGCCGGCGAACAGCGGGCTCGCCTGCAGGGCTTCGTAGCGCTTTTTCAGGAACTTGATGTTGTCATCGCCCCACACGAAGCTCATGTGCGGAGTGGAGTTGATGAACGAACGCGGGTTCTTCAGCACGCCTTGCTGAACCTGCCAGGCCCAGAACTGACGGGAGATCTGGAACGCTTCGTTGATTTCAACGGCCTTCGGGATCGAGACCTTGCCGTTCTCGTCTTCCGGGGTGTAGTTCAGCTCGGCCAAGGCGGAGTGACCGGTACCGGCGTTGTTCCAGCCGTTGGAGCTTTCCTGGGCAACGCCGTCGAGGCGCTCGACCATTTCCATCGACATGCCAGGTTCCAGCTCATTGAGCCACACACCCAGGGTCGCGCTCATGATGCCGCCGCCGATCAGCAGCACATCGACTTTCTTTGCCTCTTGCGCGTGGACGGAAGACATCCCCATCGACAAAGCCAACCCCAGCAGGGCCGTGTTCACTTTCTTAAACATCTGTTGCACCTATGATAAAACGCCATCCGCCCTTCCATCCTCACGCGCACAGCCCCATGTTTCACGGCAGTCACGGGTGCGGCACTCAAGGATTGCAGGGTGGGCACACAAGGCCGATGAACCGCATCGACCCCAGTTTAATGTCCCTTCTGAACTGACTTTTTATCTTTATTGGCTTCAGCTACTTGAGCGACAGTGATTCCGTCGGCACGTCTTGCGGACATGCAAACTGAATAGGTCAAACCAAGTTGGCGCGCAGAATATCACGACAAGGCTTACCCGCGCGTCTGTTCCCGACCGGTTAGTCCGGGCCCGGGCGCCCGGCCTTCTATACTCATCCTGTTTTTCTCAACGAGTTTGTGAGCAACAGCCATGAGCGATAGGAACAGTCATGAGCGATAGGAGAAGTCATGAGCGACAAAGACGATCTGCGCAAATACTCCTCTCAAGTGATCGACGGCGTGGAGGCCGCTCCGGCACGCGCCATGTTGCGGGCCGTGGGCTTTACCGATGCAGACTTCACCAAGCCGCAGATCGGCATCGCCTCGACCTGGGCCATGGTCACGCCCTGCAACATGCACATCGACAAGCTCGCGCTCGAAGCCGAAAAAGGCGCGAATGCCGCCGGTGCCAAGGGCGTGATCTTCAACACCATCACCATTTCCGACGGCATCGCCAACGGCACCGAAGGCATGAAGTATTCGCTGGTGTCCCGCGAGGTGATCGCCGACTCCATCGAAGTGGTCACCGGTTGTGAGGGTTTCGACGGCCTGGTGACCATCGGCGGCTGCGACAAGAACATGCCGGGCTGCCTGATCGGCATGGCGCGGCTGAATCGCCCGTCGATCTTTGTCTATGGCGGCACCATCCAGCCGGGCGCCGGCCACACCGACATCATTTCCGTGTTCGAGGCCGTGGGCCAGCACGCGCGGGGCGATATCAGCGAGATCCAGGTCAAGCAGATCGAGGAAGTGGCGATTCCCGGCCCCGGTTCCTGTGGCGGCATGTACACCGCCAACACCATGGCCTCGGCCATTGAAGCATTGGGCATGAGCCTGCCCGGCTCCAGCTCCCAAGAGGCCATTGGCGGTGACAAGGCCTCGGACAGTTTCCGCGCCGGCCAGCAGGTGATGGAGCTGCTCAAGCTCGACCTCAAGCCTCGCGACATCATGACTCGCAAAGCCTTCGAGAACGCCATTCGCGTGGTGATCGCCCTCGCCGGCTCGACCAACGCCGTGCTGCACCTGCTGGCCATGGCCAATGCGGTGGATGTCGAACTGACCCTGGATGACTTCGTCGAGCTGGGCAAGGTCTCCCCGGTGGTCGCCGACCTGCGCCCCAGCGGTAAATACATGATGAGCGAACTGGTGGCCATCGGCGGCATTCAACCGCTGATGAAGCGCATGCTCGATGCCGGCATGCTGCACGGCGATGTG
The DNA here is from genome assembly GCF_057837725.1 of Pseudomonas sp. GL_091. Taxonomy (NCBI): domain Bacteria; kingdom Pseudomonadati; phylum Pseudomonadota; class Gammaproteobacteria; order Pseudomonadales; family Pseudomonadaceae; genus Pseudomonas; species Pseudomonas sp. GL_091. Next base: position 4,512,354 of record NZ_CM174451.1, read on the forward strand.
CTGACCGTCACCGGCCAGACCCTGGCGCAAAACCTGGCCAGCGTGCCCGACTACCCGGCCGGCCAGGACGTGATCCGGCCGTTCGACCAGCCGATCAAAAAGGACTCCCACCTGGTCATTCTGCGCGGCAACCTCTCGCCCACCGGCGCCGTGGCCAAGATCACCGGCAAGGAAGGCCTGCGCTTCGAAGGCACGGCCCGGGTCTATCACGGCGAGGAAGGTGCGCTGGCCGGCATTCTCAATGGCGAGGTTCAGCCCGGCGAAGTGATCGTGATCCGCTACGAAGGGCCCAAGGGCGGCCCGGGCATGCGCGAAATGCTCTCGCCGACGTCGGCGGTCATGGGCAAAGGCCTAGGCAAGGAGGTGGCGCTGATCACCGACGGGCGTTTTTCCGGTGGCTCCCACGGGTTTGTGGTCGGGCATATCACGCCGGAGGCCTTTGAAGGCGGGCCGATTGCGCTGGTCGAGAATGGCGACAGGATCATCATCGATGCGCAAACCCGGCAGATCACGGTGGATGTCTCCGATGCCGTGCTGGCCGAGCGCAAGACGCGCTGGGTGCGGCCGCCATCCAAGTACACGCGCGGGGTGCTGGCCAAGTATGCGAAGACGGTGTCCAGTGCTTCGGAGGGGGCTGTGACGGATAAGTATCTTTAGGCTGCTGGCCCAGCGTTGTCTGGGCTATTGCCATCTGCCCGATCACCTTGCAGTCGTAATCGCTTGCTTTTGCGCCATGCCGCGCAAGGACACCAGCAACAAGCTGGCAAACGCACCGGCAACCGCAATAGCCATGTCCTTCTGCGAATCCCACGGATCGTTTTGCGCGCCGACGAAGGCGTTCGCCGTGTCATTACCCAGGAAAGCACCGCCGATCCATTCCACCAGTTCATACACGGCGGAGGTCGACAGCATGATGTTCAGGGTCACGAAAAACAGCCAGAACCCGCGCAGCGACGTCAGGCGCCACAGCACTTCGCGCACCGGATAAGCCAGCAGCAGCCCGTAGCTCAGATGCACCAGGCGGTCGTAGTGATTGCGGTGAACACCAGGCGCCCGGTCGAAACTGAATCCCAACCACGCCGAAGACCAATGATCGTAAGGCACCAGGGAATAGGTGTAATGGGCGCCCAATTCATGCACGCACAAAAACGCAAACACCAGCGTGATGGACATCGCCGACAAACGGAACCGACGAGAAACCGCGACCAACGTCCCCACCAGCAACAGCACCAGCAGGTTTTCCAGCGCCCAGTCCACCCGGCTGCGGGGAGAAAAACCCGACACCACGACAATCACCAGGAATACCAAGAGCAATGTCAGGTCGTGCCGTAAACGTTGGTTCGGCTGCATGACTGGAATACCTCGAAGTCAGGACATCGCCCTTTTAACTTCGAGGCAAGGCCGCCAGGCAAGTTCGCTTTTTTCCTCCAATGCATGCTAGGTTGTACGATGACTGATGAATTATCGTCCAGTCGTCGCGCTATCCCTACAACAACAAGGAAACACCCATGAAAAAAGCAAAAGTGCTGATTGGTTTTCTGTGCCTGTTCAGTGGCTACGTCGCCGCCACCCCGGCTGCCGCGGACAAGGACGTGGCCCAGGCGGTCGACCACCTGACCCAGGCCATGCTGCACAAAGACATCCCGGAACTGAACGCCTTGACCGCCGAGAACCTGACCTACGGGCATTCCAGCGGCAAGATCCAGGACAAGCAGGCCTTCATCGCCGACATCGAAACCGGCAAAAGTGCCTTCAAGACCCTGGAGATGCAAAACCAGACCATTACCGTCTCCGGCGATGTCGCACTGGTCCGTCACCACTTCTCGGCGCAAGCGCTCAAAGGCACTGAAGTGGTGCCAACGGAAATCGAAAACTTCCAGATCTGGCAAAAGCAGGACGGTAAATGGCTGTTGGTAGGGCGTCAGGCGTTCAAGTTCTGATGCATTGGTAAAACCACCAGCGTACCTGTGGGAGCGAGCTTGCTCCCACAGGGTTCCGGGTGAATCAACTACCTTTCCACTCCCTGGGGCTCAGCCCGGTCTTGCGCCGAAACGCCCGGGCCAGTGCCGAAGGGCTTTCGTAACCGACTTCCTCGGCGATCAGCGCAATCGGCCGGCCCTCGCGCAGGCGTTTCTGCGCCAGGCTGATGCGCCAGCTCACCAGATAATCCACCGGCGTCTGCCCGACCACCCGGCGAAAGTGCTCGGCGAAACTGGCCCGCGACATGTTGGCGGCGACCGACAGTTCGGCCACGCTCCAGGCCTTGGCCGGGGTTTGATGCATCAGACTCAGGGGCCGCGCCAGGCGCGCATCGGCGAGGCCGGCCATCATGCCCGGTTGCTGGCCCGTGGTGCTCAGGATGTGCCGCAGCAACAGAATCACCAGCAGCTCGAACAGGCGATCCATCACCGCTTCGCGCCCGCAGGTACCGTCGAACGCCTCGTTGAACAGCCATTCCAGGGTCCCGGCCAACGTCGGGATTTCATCGAGCTTGAGTACCAGGTAATCCGGCAGCGCCGCCGCCAGGGCATTGCCCGCACCGCCGTCGAAATCCAGGGTCGCGCACACCAGTTGCGTGCCGGACGCTTCAGACGCAAACAGGCGATGTCGATAGGGCCGGGGGAAAAAGATCAGGCTCGGTTCGGTCAGTTGCAGGTCCGGCTGATCGCCCAATTTCAGCAGCAACTCGCCCGCCTGAAGCAGGTGCAAATGACCGCTGGCCTGCTGGCCATCGTAGGCGGCGGTGCCGCAAAACGTGCCGCTATGGAAAGTGCCGGCATTGACGCCGAAGTGTGTGAGCAACGTGGACAAGCGATCCATGGCAAGGCTCCCGACGGCAGTTCTGGACGATCTGTCGCATATCGTCGACGATTTGCACCCAACAAGCCAGATCCAATCCCTAACATCAGCTCCGTACCTAGCGCATTCCGCGCCTCACACCACGGAGTATCACCATGACCCGCATTGCCCCGATCAGCCTGGAACACGCCACCGACGCCACTCGCCCACTGCTGGAAGGCGTGCAGAAGAAAATCGGCTTTCTGCCCAACCTCTTCAAAGTATTGGCCCACGCCCCAGCGGTGTTGGCCTCGTACCTGCAAAACTCCGCCGCACTTGGCAAGACGTCCCTGAGCGCCACGGAAAAAGAAGCGGTGTTCCTTGCCACTTCGCAGGTCAACGGCTGCGACTACTGCCTGGCGGCTCACACGCTGTTCGCCGGCAAGGCCGGGCTGTCGAAGCAGGACATCCTCAGCGCACGACACGGCGAGCTTAACGCTATCGCCGCCCTCGCCCGCCAGATCACCGAAAGCCGTGGCCACCTGACCGTCGAGCAGCTCGCCGCGGCCCGTGCTGCCGGCATTGATGACGGCAAGATCATCGAAGTGATCGCCCATGTGGCTTCGCAGACGCTGACCAACTACCTGAACAACGCAGCGCTGACCGACATCGACTTCCCGGCCATCGACGCCTGAACCCGTCTAGCGTAAATCCTGTCTGAAACAACCTGTCGGAGCGAACCGAAACCTGTGGGAGCGGGCTTGCTCGCGAAGGCGGTGTGTCAGTCCACATCATAGGTGTCTGATACGCCGCTTTCGCGAGCAAGCCCGCTCCCACAATGATTTTGCTCAAGTGACAGAGGTGTGCATGACGTCTCTGTCAGGTATTGGTTTTCAGCTTGGTCCACAGCCGCGTGCTCAACCGTGCGATAGCCGCGGGCAAGTCCTCTACGGTGAACAGCTTGTCCATCACGCTTTTCGGCGGATAAATCGCCAGGTCCTGCTTCACCGCCGGGTCAACATAGGCATCCGCCGCACTGTTGGGGTTGGCGTAATGGATGCTGTTGCTGATGTTGGCAATCACCTTCGGCTCCAGCAGGTAGTTCATGTAGGCGTAGCCGTTCTTCTCATGCGGCGCGCTCTTGGGCATGACCACCATGTCCATCCACAAGGTGGAACCTTCGTCCGGGATCGAATAGGCAATATCGATCCCGTTTTTCGCCTCCCTGGCGCTGGCGGCGGCCTGCACGATGTCGCCGTTAAAACCGATCACCGCGCAGACGTTACCGTTGGCCAGGTCGCTGATGTACTTGGACGCATGGAAATACTGGACGTAAGGCCGGATCTTCAGCAGCGCCTGCTCGGCTTTCTTGTAATCGGCCGGTTCGTGGCTGTGAGGCGGCAAGCCCAGGTAATTGAGGGTGATCGGCAGGATCTGCGTCGGGTTGTCGATGATCGCCACGCCACACTCGCTGAGCTTCTTGATGTTGTTCTCGTCGAAGAACAGGCTCCAGGAACGGGTGACATCGGTGTTGCCGAAGATCGCCTTGATCTTCTCGACGTTGTAACCGATGCCCGCCGTGCCCCACATGTACGGATAGCCGTACTGGTTGCCCGGGTCGTTGACTTCAAGCTTTTTCATCAGCGCCGGGTCGAGGTTTTTCCAGTTGGGCAACTGGCTCCTGTCGAGTTTCTGGATGGCCCCGGCCTTGATCAGGCGCGACAGGAAGTGGTTCGACGGGCTGACCACGTCATACCCGGTGTTGCCGGTCATCAGCTTCGATTCCAGCACTTCGTTGCTGTCGTGGATGTCGTAGGTCGCCTTGATCCCGGTGTCCTTGTTGAAGTTGACCAAGGTGTCGTCGGCGATATAGCCGTTCCAGTTGGAAATGTTGACGGTTTCGTCGGCATAAGTCGCGGCGGAAAAGGTCGAGATCAGGGCCACAAGGGAAAGCGTATTGACGCGCATGTTGAATCACCTTCGATGGGAAGTGCTTTTGTTCTTGTTGTGAAATGGGTGTTTTCAGATTTCACTACTGGCCCGGACCGTTTCCACGCGCATACGCAGCATGGCACCGATGTCGAGCAAGGGCTTGGGCGGCAGCCAGCCGGGTTGTGCCCGTTGCATGACCGACTGCATCAGCGGCGACTCACGACCCGAGGCCAGCTCCGCCAGCAAGCGGCCCCACAGCGTGCCCCGCGCCATGCCGGAACCATTGCACCCGGCCACGGCGAACACGCCCTCCTCGACTTTGCCGAAATACGGTTGCCCGGAGCGCGAAGCGCTGAGATGGCCGGTCCAGGTGTATTCGATGTCCTGCTCGCCAAGCATCGGGAAACGCCGTTGCAACCCCAGCACATGGTGTTGGCGGCGGCTCGACAATTCGCTCAATGACAAATCCCGCGAGCGGTATTCCGCTGTGTTGCGGATCATCACCCGGCGATCCGGGGTCAGGCGCACCGTGGCCCCGAGCGGACGGGTCGACAGCACGCCCCACGACGCTGGCGCACCCAGGGCTTGAAACTCTTGATCGCTGAGCGGCCGCGTGAGGCTGGCGCTGAGCTCCATTGGGAAGGTGCCGCTGTCATCGATGCCCGAGCGAGGGATAAAGGCGTTCAGGCAGACCAATACCTGTTTGGCCTCAACGCAGCCGTTTTTACCCCGGGCACGAATTTGGCCGTTGCCCAGGCGCTCAAGGCCTGTGATATCGGTGTTCTCATAGACCGTCACTTGCGGCGGCAGGGCATCGAGCAAGCCCCGAACGTACTTCGCCGGTTGCAGCAGCGCATTGCCGTTGCCGCACCAGATCGCGGCGCGGTAGTGCCGACTGCCGAGTTTTTCAAGCAATGGCTCGCCCTGCAGAAACTGCGCGCTGGCGCCAACGGCACGCAAGGTCTGCAACTTGGCTTCGACCTGGGTCAGCTTGCGTGGATCGCTGACGGCAAAGAAATAACCCGACTCCCTGAAGTCGCATTCGATGCCATGGCGGGCAATCTGCTTGCGGACTTCATCGGCGGCTGCGCGGCCGATTGCCGTGTCCACTTGATACCCGGCGAACCCGTCGCTACCCAGTAGCTCACCAGCGGCGGGATGCTCATGGGCCACCACAAAACCCGAATTGCGCGCCGATGCCCCCTGCGCAGCCCGCTGCCGGTCGACGACCACGATGCGCGCCTGGGGGTGCATTTGCGCAAGGGCGTGTGCCGCACTGAGGCCGGTGATGCCGGCACCGATTACCAGCCAGTCGGCGTGCTGCGTGCCTTTGAGCGGATAGCGCAGGGTCGAACTCCCCGCTTGCGCAATCCAGCCACAGATATTTTCCATGTGTCACCTCAGGTTCTTGTTCTGCGAACCGTCTCGATCCAAAGCAGCACTGCATGCAGGATTTGCATAATTGGTTTTCGAAGACGGTGGCGATGACTAGAATCTAAAGGCTCAAAACACGGGCAACCAACGTTATTAAATCATCGAGGCATTCTGAAAACGCATGGACAAGATTCGCCACGTGCCCTCGCTGCAGGGCTTGCAGGCCTTGGTCGAGGTTGCCGGGTCGGGCAGCTTCACCCAGGCGGCGCAAAAGCTTTGCCTGACGCAAAGTGCGGTGAGCCGGCAGATCCAGCAGCTGGAGAGTCACTTCGGCGTCTCGCTGTTCGTGCGCAGCAGCCGCAGCCTTCAACTGACCGCGGAGGGCGAACAGGTACTGGCCAGCGCCCGCAGCATCCTCGAACAGTTGCGCACCCTCGAAGACCGGCTCGCGCCGCAAAAACGCCCGTTCCGCATTCGCATGCACGTGTCACTGGCGGTGCGCTGGTTGCTGCCCAGGTTGAGCGAGTTCTACCGGCATCACCCGGAGGTAACCCTGGCAATCGAAACCGTGGCCACCGAAGTGGTCGAGCCAGCCAGTGACAGCGATGCCTATATCCTTTACCTGCCCGAGCCGTCCGGAGCGCCGGATTGCCTGACCTTGTTCGAAGAAGCGTTGGTGCCCGTGTGTGCGCCAGGCCTGGGCACCCCGACCCAGCCATTGGCTTCGCTGGAGGATCTGTCGGGGTTCGCCTTGCTGCACCGCTCCTCCGATCAACATGACTGGCAGGTCTGGCTGTCAGCCCATGGCGGCAAGGCGCTGCATGACTATCGGCACATCCCCTTCAACCTCGACGAACTGGCGCTCGATGCCGCCGCCCGGGGCCTGGGCGTGGCAATGACCGACATGACCCTGGCCGGTGAGTCGATTCAACGGGGAGAACTGGTGATTCCGTTCGGTGAGCCATTGAAGACCCGGGGGATTTACTCGCTGTGTCTGCAACCTTCGGCGGCATCGCATCCGGCCTGCGCACCGGTGATGCAATGGTTCACCGCGCAAACCACTGCATGACTTTGTGGGAGCGAGCCTGCTCGCTCCCACAAGGGGTGCTCAATCATCCTCATGCAACTTGATGCCGCGTTTATGCAACACATGGGGCACCACCAGCACCAGCAGCGTCAGGGCAAGGAAAAACGCCGAGATCGGTTGCGTGACGAACACCGTCCAGTCGCCCTGACTGATGGACAAGGCGTTGCGCAGTTGTTTCTCCGCCATCGGCCCCAGCAGCATGCCGACGATCACCGGGGCGACGGGAAAGTCGAACCGCCGCATCAGCACCCCGCCCCAACCAATGGCCAACATCAGGATCAGGTCGAAGGATGAGTGGCGCATGCCGTACACGCCGATGGTGGCGAACACCAGGATGCCGGCGTTCAGGTACGGCCGGGGGATTTGCAGCAGTTTGACCCACAGCCCCACCAGCGGCAGGTTCAACACCAGCAGAATCACGTTGCCGATGTACAGCGAGGCCACCAGCGTCCAGACCAGGTCGGCGGAGGTTTCGAACAGCATCGGCCCCGGTTGCAGGTTGTAGTTCTGGAACGCCGCCAGCAGGATCGCAGCGGTGGCGGACGTCGGGATGCCCAGGGTCAGCAACGGCACCAGAGACCCGGTCGCGCTGGCGTTGTTAGCCGCTTCCGGGCCAGCGACGCCTTCGATGGCACCTTCGCCCTTGTTGGCGGAAAACTCCTTCGGATACTTGCTGAGTTTGCGTTCGGTGGAATAGGACAAAAAGGTCGGAATCTCCGCGCCACCGGCTGGAATCGAGCCAAACGGAAAACCGATCAGCGTGCCCCGCAGCCACGCGGGCACCGAGCGTTTCCAGTCGGCGCGGGTCATCCACAACGAGGTCAGGCGATGCCGGCCTTCGTTTGACTCCGTTTGATAGAGCAGGCTGTACAAGGCCTCGCCCACCGCGAACAAACCGACCGCCACCAGCACCACCTCGATACCGTCCACCAGTTCCGGCACGCCGAGGGTGTAGCGGGCAATGCCCGAGGTCGAGTCCAGGCCGATCAATCCGATGGTCAGCCCGACGCCCAGCGAGGCAAACCCGCGCAGCATTGAAGCGCCGAGCACCGCCGACACGGTGGTGAACGACAGCACCAGGATCGCGAAGTACTCGGTCGGGCCGAAATTCAGGGCCAGCCTGGCCACGATGGGCGCAAACAGCGTCAGCAAAATCGTGGCGATGGTGCCGGCGACGAATGAGCCGATCGCCGCCGTTGCCAGCGCAGGTCCCGCCCGGCCATTGCGCGCCATCAGGTTACCTTCCAGGGCCGTGACCATGGATGACGATTCACCGGGGGTGTTGAGCAGAATCGAGGTGGTGGAACCGCCGAACTGTGCGCCGTAATAGATACCGGCGAACATGATCAAGGCGCCGGTGGGGTCGACCTTGGCGGTGATCGGCAACAGCAGGGCCACCGTCAGCGCCGGACCGATCCCCGGCAGCACGCCGATGGCGGTGCCGAGCAGGCAGCCGATGAACCCCCACATCAGATTGATCGGCGTCAGCGCCGCGGCAAAACCCATCGCCAGGCTTGAAAGAATGTCCACGGTGTCGATCTCCTTTCAAAGCCAAATGTTGATCAGCGACGGCAGGGAAACCCCCAGCCCGGCGTTGAACAGCCAGTAGATCGGCAGGGTCAAGGCAATGCCGATTGCCAGGTCCCGCACAGGATGACGGCTGCCGAACCCCCGCGCCGAACAGGCAAACAGCAACCCGGCGGCCAGCACAAAACCGATCAGGTTGATCAGCAGCGCCACCCCGACAAGCCCCGCGGTCACCCACGCCGCACCGGTTTTTCCACCGGGCACCGTGGCGGCGTCGTTATCCAGTTCGCGAAAACCGCCACTGACGGCCTGATACCCCAGCAGCAGCCCCACTGCACCCAGAAAGGCTGCTACGACATAGGGGTAAACGTACGCCGGGAGGATCACGAAGCCCATTTCCGGTGGAAACCGGTAGGCGCCAATCGCCAGCACGACGCTGATGGCGATCAGGCCGATGCCGACCGCCAATTGCGTCGGCACCACTGCGCGCTGTGTGGCCATCTCAAAGCAGCCCGACCTTGACCAGCATGGCGTGCAACCGCACGTGTTCTTCCTCGACGAATTTGCCGAACTCATCGCCGGTCAGCACGCTGGGCGTCCAGGCGTTGGCCTGGATATTGTCCTGCCAGACCTTGCTGTTGGTGGCGGCCACGACCGCGTCGATCACCTCTTTACGCTGTTGCGGGGTAAGGCCCGTTGCACCGTAAACGCCGCGCCAGTTGCCGATCGTCACGTCATAGCCGCTCTCCTTGAGGGTCGGTGCATCGATGCCGGGAACGCGCTCCGGCGCGCCGATGGCCAGGACACGGAACTGACCGGTCTTGATGTATTGGCCCAGCTCGGCGTATCCGCCGGTGATCACCTTGAGCTGGCCGCCCAGCGCCTGGGCAACCACCTCGCCACCGCCACCAAAGGCCACGTAGTTGACCTTGTTGACCGGCACATCCAGCTTGCCCGCCAGCTCGGCGATGCCGATGTGATCCACCGAGCCCTTGGAGCCGCCGCCCCAGGTGATGCTTGTCGGATTGGCCTTGAAGGCCTTGATCAGGTCATCGAGGGTTTTGTACTCAGACTCCTTGCGCACGGCGATCACGTTGTATTCGGTGAACAGCCGGGCAATGGGCGTCACGTCCTTCAGGCTGATCTGCGGTTTGTTCTGTTCGATGCCCGCGACCATGATCGCGCCGACCACCAGCAATGCGTTCGGGTCACCCTTGGTGCTGTTGGCAAATTGCGCCAGCCCCAGGGTCCCGCCCGCCCCGCCCTTGTTCTCGAAGGTCACCGCCTTGGCCGTATTGGCCTCGACCATGGCCTTGCCCAGTACCCGGGCGGTCTGGTCGTAACCACCGCCCACCGAGCCTGGGGCCATGAATTTCACGGTATCCAGCGCGAACGCAGGTGCGACAAGCACGGCAGCGGTCAAACCGGCGGCCATGCAGCGACTGAAACGACGGATCAAAGCGGACATGGGCATCTCCTGATTGCATTGTTTTTATGGGTGCCGCTTGCCCATCGAGGTGTGCGATGAACATGGGCCTGCGATCAAGCTTAGGCCATGGATCCGGGGGTTGATCAGTTTTAAAGCGCTGCAACCCCTTGTAGGAGCGAGCTTGCTCGCGATGGTCGCTAACGATTACGCGTGTTACCTGAATAGACGCGGTGCCTTTAAGTCCATCGCGAGCAAGCTCGCTCCTACAGTGGGCGCGGTGTTCCAACCTGCGTTTCATTACAACTTTGTCATCAAGCTGTTGGTCGGCTGTCCGGATCACTTCGTTAGCCTGAACTCACTGTCAGGCCAACCACCGGCAGCCACCCTGCCCTTGTAGAGAGAGATTCGTCATGAAAATGTTGATCGCGGGTTTTGCCGCCCTGCTCGCCACCGGTTCGGCGTTTGCCGCCACCCAGTCCACCTCGCCGGTCATCCACGACAAGGACGGCTTCTATGTCCCGGTGGATGTGGCCAAAGTGCTGTCCATGACCGACCTCAACGGCCAGTGCGGCATCGTTCCGGCGCAGTTCAACTACCTCGACCACCAGGGTCGTGAGCACCAACTGGACTATCAGGTCCAGGGCGTAGGTTGCATTGGTGAGAACTGAGCGGATGCCTGTATTCACCGCCGACCGGGCTACACTTGCGCCACTGGCTCGCCCCTGTAGCCCGACCGGATCAGGCAGGTTTGCATGAACATCCTCGTAGTTGAAGACGAACCCAAGGCCGGCAATTACCTGCTCAACGGCCTGCAGGAACTCGGATACACCGTGAACCTGGCGCGGGACGGCGTCGATGGCCTGCACCTGGCCCTGGAACACGACTTCGATGTAATCGTACTGGACGTCATGATGCCGAAGATGGATGGCTGGGAAGTCCTGCGCCGCTTGCGCAAGGAAGCCGATACGCCGGTGCTGTTCCTCACCGCCCGGGATGACATCGCCGACCGCATCAAAGGCCTCGAACTGGGCGCCGACGATTACCTGATCAAGCCGTTTTCCTTCGCCGAACTGGTGGCACGCCTGCGCACCCTGACCCGGCGCGGTCCGACCCGGGAAGAAGAGCACCTGCACGTCGACGACCTGCAGATCGACGTGCTCAAGCGCCGCGTCAGCCGCGCCGGCAACCGCATCACCCTGACCAACAAGGAGTTCGCGCTGCTGCACCTGTTCGCCACGCATCAGGGCGAGGTGCTGTCACGCTCGATGATCGCCTCGCGGGTCTGGGACATGAATTTCGACAGCGACACCAATGTCGTCGATGTCGCCGTGCGCCGCCTTCGCCTGAAAATCGATGATCCGTTCCCGCTCAAGTTGATCCACAGCGTGCGCGGCATCGGCTACCGCTTCGACACTCAACCCTGAATGCAACCATGAATGCGATGACACCGCTGCAATCCGTCTCCCGTCTCAGCCACTCCCTGACCCTGCGCCTGGCGCTGGTGTTTGCCCTGCTGGCGTTTGTCTCGCTGGCGCTGCTGGGCGTGGCGCTGTACCGCGACCTGGAGCGCGAGCTGATCCATCGCGACGATATTGCCCTGATCACCCGCATCGACCAGTTGCGGACCTTCCTCAATGACAGCAATACCCTGGACCTGATCAAGGCCAAACCGGCGCTGTTCCAGAACATGATGGGCAACCGCGAGGCCCTGCTGACCATTGGCACCCCAGGCCAACCGCCGTTGCTGGTGGTCAACCCGGGTAACCTGACGATGCCGGCGCTGAGCCCGGTGGCCATGGATCATCGGCTGACCTTGAACGACGTGCAGCATTTGCCCAACGTCAATGGCGTACCGTTTTCCGCCCTGGCGGCGACCATCGACTCGGGTGACCTGGGCAGCCTGCAAGTGGTGACCGGGCGCTTGATGACCGAACGCACCGCCGTACTCGCCGACTACCGGCTCAATGTGTACCTGTTCGCCAGCGTCGCGGCGATTCTGCTGGCGCTGTCCGGTTATGTGCTGGTGCATCGCGGCCTGCTGCCCGTGCGGCGCCTGGCCCGCCACACCCAGAGCATCGACGTCGGCAACCTCAACGAACGCCTCGACAGCCAGGGCGCGCCGCTGGAACTGCTGCCGATGATCGATGCCTTCAACGCCATGCTCGACCGCCTGGACAAAGGCTTCATCCAGCTGGGCCAGGTATCGACCGACATGGCCCACGAGCTGCGCACGCCGATCAACAATTTGCTGGGCGAAACCCAGGTGGCCTTGCAGCAGAACCGCAGCACCGACGCCTATCAGCAGCTGTTGGCTTCGAATGTCGAAGAACTCGAACGCCTGGCGCGCATGCTCGACAACATGCTGTTCCTGGCCCGCACCGATCCGCGCAGTGCCTTGCGCCAGCGTCAGGAGCTGGATGCTGCCGATGAGATGCAACGCATGGCCGACTATTTCGAAGGCCCGGCGACCGACGTTGGCATCTGCATCGATGCCCGGGGCAGCGGTTTGATCTGGGCCGAGCCGATGCTGCTGCGCCGCGCATTGGCCAACCTGTGCGCCAATGCCATCAAGTATGGCGCGCCACATTCCGAGCTGTGCATCCACGCCACCCCGACCGCCGACGGCGTCCAGGTGCAAGTGCGCAACCACGGCCCGACCATCCCGGCCCGGCATCTGCCACGGCTGTTCGAACGCTTCTACCGAGTCGACGAGTCCCGCGAACGCTCGGCCCAATCCAATGGCCTGGGCCTGTCGATCGTGGCGACGATCATGCAACTGCACAACGGTGCCTGCCATGTCAGCAGTGCCGACGGCATCACCTGCTTCGAACTGTTTTTCCCGGCGCGGCAACAGCATGAGTAGTGTCTGAGCGAAAAACACATGAGGCACTTCCGACAAAACAATGCTCAAGGGTGCGTGTCATGACCTAACCTCATTGGCTATGTGACTAACAACCCGTCGAGCTCGCCGATGCGCAATGTCTTGAAGTCAATGATTTACGTCGCCTTCGCGGTTCTGGTGGCAAGCACGGGATGGCTGTTGGCGGGGGACATGGCCGACGCTCCTGCTCCTTCTCCTGCTCTTGCTCCTACTCCTGCTCTTGCCCCCGCTCCCGCTCCCGCAACCCCGATCATCAGCATCTCCGACAGCGAATTGCTGGGGGTGCAAAACCAGCTCAACAGCCTCAAGCAGCAGGTTTCCCAAGCCACCAATTACACTCAGCTGGAAAGCTCGCAGGACCTGGTGCAGGTACTGATTCAGGAGATTGAACGCCTGTCCACATCGCTGCTGCCTGGACAGGCGCAATTGCAGGCGCAACTGAACGTGCTGGGGCCAGTGCCGTTTGACGAGAACGCACAGGTGACGACTGCCATTACCTCCCAACGAGATGCCCTCGGCGAGCAAAAAGACAAGATCGACAGTCAACTCAAAACCCTGGCCGCGCTAAAAATAAGTGCCGCCGAACTGATCACCCAGATTGCCAGCATCCGGCGCAGCCTGCTGGAAGCGGAAGTGACCCAGCAGACCAGCAGCATCCTGAACCCGAGCTTCTGGTCGCCATTGTTCGCTCTGCCAATCGAGGACCGCCAGCGTTTCAGCGCCCTCATCGAGCAACTCGAGGCCACGCACCGGGCCGCCTGGCAACCCGGACAACGCGGGATCACGGCCGCCCTGCTGTTGCTCGCTCTGGTCATTTGGACCGTAGGTCGAAACCTCGCCGGCCGGGGCCTGGCGTGGCTGTGCTTTCATCGAATGCCAGCAGGCCGCCTGCGGCGCAGCTCCCTTGCGCTGGCGTCGGTGATGGCGACGGTGCTGACCGCCGGCATCGCCCTGCAACTGCTGCATTTTGCCGGGACCCGGCAACTGCCCTACCCCCCCCAGTTGGACGACCTGGCGCAATATCTGGAGAAGCTGGCCTATACCTGCGTGCTGATCACCGGGCTGAGTCGCGCGTTGTTGTCCACCAAACATCCTTCATGGCGCCTACCCGATATTGCCGATCCGGTGGCGCTGGCGATGGAGCCCTATCCGCGGTTGCTGGCCAGCCTGCTACTGGTGCTGGTAACCCTGGTACAGATGAGCAATGTCACCGGCATGAGCGCCGAAGTGGTGTTGTTCGGTCGGGGCATCGTGGCATTGGTCGCGGCACTGGTGATCGGTGCGCTGTTGTTGCGCGTCAGCAAGACGCGCAGAGACCTGATCGTTGCCGGAGAAGCCCCCGAAGGCGTCACCACCTTCGCCGGTCTGATTTACACCTTCACCGGCGTTGCCGTGGTGGTGTCCCTGTTCGCCCTGTTGATCGGCTACGTGACGATGGCCCGGTTCATCACCTATGAAATGGTCTGGATATTCATCATCTGCGCCGGTTTCTACCTGCTCACCCAGGTCTACCAGGACACCTGCGACTATGTTTTTTCGCCCCGGCAACCCACCGGCAAAGTAATCAAACAACTGCTGGGCATCGGCAATCCACGCCTGGAGCAGATCTGCACCGTCATGTCCGGGGCTGGCCGCGCCATCCTGATGCTGATCGGCGTCATTGCCCTGTTTGTCGGCGGCGTGGGGACGACGCTCGGGCAACTGGTCACCGGCACCGTGGCCGTACTCGGCGGCGAAGGGCTGCGCAAACTCAACATCGTCCCGGACAACCTGCTCAATGCCGTCCTCGCCCTGGTGATCGGCATCTACCTGATTCGCTCCTTTCGGCGCTGGCTGGATAACGAGTTCCTGCCCAAAACCGAGATGGACCCGGGCATGTGCGCCTCGCTCAGCACCCTGTTTGCCAACATCGGTTACGCGTCCGTGGTGCTGCTCACGCTGTCGTCGCTGGGGATCAAGTGGACCAACCTGGCGTGGATCGTCAGTGCCCTGTCAGTGGGTATCGGCTTTGGTCTTCAGGAGATCGTGAAGAATTTTATCTCCGGCCTGATCCTGCTCACCGAGCGTCCGGTGAAGGTCGGCGACCTGATCAGCATCAGCGGCGTCGAAGGCGATATACGACGGATCAACGTGCGGGCCACGGAAATTCAACTGGCCGACCGCTCGATCATGATCGTGCCCAACTCCCACCTGATTTCCCAGAACCTGCGCAACGTCACCCTCGGCGGCAGCGCCCAGGGCGTGGTGATACTCGAACTGATGTTCCCGCTGGATATCGATCCGGAGCTGGTGCAAAACCTGCTGATGGACACCTACACCGAGCATGAATCGATCCTGGACAAACCGTCACCCTTCCTGCGCTTCAGTCAGCTGAAACCTGAAGGCATCACATTGACCATCACCGGTTATGTCGGCAGCCCACGCACGGTCGGCGCGATCAAAAGCGAGCTGCTGTTTGAAATTCTCAAGCGGCTGGGAGCCGCCGGGATTGAACTGGCGAAATCGCCTGCCGCGTGATGTTTAATCACGCGGCAGGCAGTCGCTACATCAATGGGCGATGCACACAGACTTGAGCTCGGTGTAAGCCTCGATCACCGCACGACCAAACTCGCGGCCCATGCCCGATTGCTTGACGCCACCGAACGGCATCGCCGGGTCGAGCAGCACGTGGGCGTTGACCCACACGGTGCCGGCTTCGATGCGTGGCACCAGGTTCATGGCTTTGCCCAGGTCGTTGGTCCACAGGCTGGCGGCCAGGCCGTAGCGGTTGTCGTTGGCCAGTGCGATCACGGCGTCTTCGTCGTCGAATGGCATCACGCCCAGCACCGGGCCGAACACTTCTTCGCGGGCCACGGCCATGCTGTGGTCGATGTCCGCGAGAATGGTTGGCTGCACGAAGAAACCATCACCCTCCAGCAGCTCGCCGCCAGTCACTACCCGCGCACCTTGCTGGCGGGCCAGTTCGATGTGCTTGAGTACGCTTTGTTGTTGCTTGCGCGACACCAGCGGGTTGATTGCCGCGTCGCAATTCATGCCGGCGCCAATCGGCATCGAGGAGACGACGGCGGCCAGGGCTTCGACGAATTGGTCGTGGATCGAGCGGTGCACGTAGAAGCGCGAGGCGGCGGCGCAGACCTGGCCGTTGTTCAGCAAACCGCCGAGGATCGCGCCCTGCACGGCTTTTTCGATGTCGGCATCGGCGAGCACGATCATCGGATTTTTGCCGCCCAGTTCCAGGGAGAAGCGCGTCATGTTTTCCATGCACGCCACGCCAACGCTCTTGCCCACGGCGGTGGAACCGGTGAACGACACTTTGCTCACCAGAGGATGCGCGGTCAACACGCCGCCAACGGAGGCGCCGCCACCGGTGACCACGTTGAATACGCCAGCCGGGATGCCGGCTTCCAGCGCCAGTTCAGCCAGACGCATGGCGGTCAGCGGGGTTTCCATGGCCGGCTTGATGATCACCGTGCAACCGGTGGCCAGGGCCGGCATCAGCTTCCAGGCGGCGATCAGCAGCGGGAAGTTCCACGGCACGATGCCGACCACCACGCCTACCGGCTCACGCTTGGTGAACGCGGTGAACTTGGCGCCCGGTGGCAGCGGGATCGACACATCGAAGGTCTGGCCTTCGATCTTGGTCGCCCAGCCGGACATGTAGCGCATGAATTCCACTGTGGCGTTGAGGTCCAGCGCGCGGGCCATGTTGATCGACTTGCCCTGGCTCAGGGTTTCCAGCTGGGCCAGTTCCTCGGCGTGTTCTTCGACCAGGCGGGTGAAGTTCAGCAGGATGCGTTCACGGTCCGCCGGGCGCAGGCTCGACCACACGCCAGACTTGAACGCCTTGTGGGACGACTGCACGGCGCGCTCGACGAGTTCCAGCGGCGCATCCAGGGTTTCGCACAGGGTTTGCCCGGTGGCCGGGTTGACCACGGCGATGCTGTCGCCCTCGGCAAGCACCCACTGGCCATCAATGAAGCAGCCGTGACGACGTTCGAGGAATGCAGCAACCTGGGGCAGGATTTCAACGTTGCTCATAATTCACCTTTCATTCAGACGAGTTGTTCAGGCGCCAATCCGGCCTGATCAGTGTTGTTCTTTGAGGAAGCACGCGACCGCCTGGCGGTCGTCGGCGGAAGCCAGGCCCATGTAGGGCATGTAGGTGCCCGGCACGAAGGCCTGGGGCTGGGTGATCAGTTGCGTGATGTTCTCGGCCTGCCAATCGACGTCTTTGTCGCGCATGGCCTGGGAGTAGCTGAAGCCCGCCAGCGAGCCGGACTTGCGCCCATACACACCAAACAGGTTCGGTCCCATCATGCCGGTCGTGCCCTTGGTCACCGCGTGGCAAACGCTGCACTCAGTGGCAAACACTTCGGCACCACGGCGCATGTCCGGGGCGCACTCGGCGGCGGACACCGCCTGAACCAGGGTGAAGGACAACAAACCGATCAGGGGCAAACGCAGCGAAGTGAACATAGGAAAACGACCTTGAAAATCCACGCGCCCGCCAGCAGGCGAACGCCAACACTAAAAATGCCGAGGCAAGGGTGCTTCGGCAGGTTGGTAGGGATTGTCGGTGGTCGCCGGCACGCAGGTTTTGCCCTGCGTGCCAGTTGTATTGGCCGGGCTGCCAAACCGGGCAATCTGGCATGCACAACCAACTAATTGGCAAACAGGGAAAAGGGCAAACAATGGCCGCGCCTTAGTATCCGGACAGACCGCAAACCTGCGCTCAAGAACAAGAACGGATGCCACACCATGCTCAAGTCCCCCTTGCTTCGTCTCTCGACGCTCGCGCTGATGATCAGTGCCGGCAATGCCGGTGCCTATGAACTCTACGCCGATGACGACAGCCATCTGAACGCTACCCTCGAAGCCGTATTCGGCATTTTCCACAGCCAGGAAAACTACGCCCTGTCCGGTCGCCTGAATGAAGGCAGCTCATCGTGGCGCGAGGGCTACATCAAATACGGCTTGAGCTTCGATCAAGGCCTGGGCGGTGTGGGCACCGCGTACGGCGCGGGGAACATGCTCAGTTCCGGCACCTGGGGCGACGGCGATGCCGCCGGTTTCACCGATGGTTCGGAACGCACCACCAAGTTCGAAGACGCCTACCTTGGCTGGCGCTCTGCTGACCTGTTCGGGGCGTTGGGCAAGGACGGCGTGGACCTGTCCTTCGGCCGCCAGAACATCGTGGTTGGCGATGGTTTCCTGATCGACGGAGACGCGCTGAACATGGGCAAGGGCCTGGCCGACGGCCAATTCAACCGTGGCGGTGCCTATTACCTGGCAGCACGCAAAGCCTTCGACGAAACCGCCGTATTGCGTCTGGGCGGCAAGGAAGGCTGGCGCAGCGACCTGATGTGGCTCAAATCCGACAACCGCGCCCAGGCCAAGACCGAAATGTACGTCGGTACCCTGGAGCACGTGGCCGAAGCCGGCACGGTCGGCCTGACCTACATCAAGACTACCGATATCGATGAACAGTACGCCTCCCCGGCACAACTCGAACGCGACGGCATGAAGACCTACAGCGTGCGCGCGACAGGCAATGCCGGGGTGAAGGATCTGTTCCTGTCCGGTGAGTACGCCAAGCAGGACAAACCTCACGCCGCCGACGAAGACGCCTGGTACCTGGAAGCCGGCTGGACCTTCTCCGACGCGACCTGGACCCCGAACGTCAGCTACCGCTACAGCCGTTTCTCGGAAGGCTACGACACCTTGTTCTACGGCATGAGCCGTGGTTACGGCACCTGGTTCCAGGGCGAAGTGGCAGGCAACTACGCCGGGCCGTTCAACAGCAACTCACGCATTCAAAACGTCGGGCTGAAAGTCTCGCCGCTGGAGAACCTGAACCTGGGCGCGCTGTACTTCAACTACGACACCATCGACCGCAGCCTGGGCAACACCGATGGCCACGAAGTCGACCTGTATGCCGAATGGCACGTCAACGACCACCTGACCGTGATGCCGCTGGTGGGCATCTACCAACCGGACAAGAGCGCCGAAAACGGTGGCACGCAACTGGGTAACAACGACCGCAACGTTTACGCCCAACTGCTGTTCGTCACCGGTTTCTGATTTCGGCCGTGGGCAATGGCGTTGTCGTTGCCCATGTGGAAGTTGAATCAGTTGGTGGGGAGCTTTCGTATCTTAGATTTGCAGTGCCTGATACACCGCCTTCGCGAGCAAGCTCGCTCCCACAATTGGATCTCTGCCGCGCACAAATCTTGTGTTCGCCAAAGATTCCTGTGGGAGCGAGCTTGCTCGCGATGAGGCCATCACATCCAACACCTCCACTGACTGACACTCCGCCTTCGCGAGCAAGCCCGCTCCCACAATTGGATCTCTGCCGCGCACAAATTTTGTGTTCGCCAAAGATTCCTGTGGGAGCGGGCTTGCCCGCGAAGAGGCCATCACATCCAGCATCATCACTGACTGACACCCCGCCATCGCGAGCAGGCTCGCTCCCACAGAGATCAACGCCAGCCCACATAAATCTGGCACCCACAACCAACCACATGGCATGCGCGCAAACATGTCATCGCGCACCCCGGGCGTAGTATCGAAGCCGACCTCGGAGCAATACCCGCTCCAGGGCGCCCTGCAATGCAACGCTGAACCCCTTCCATTTCTCACTAACAACAATAAATCGACCTTCGGGTCGCGGGAGATTTCTGTGCTCAAGAAAAGTGCGCTGGGCTGGCCAAAGATTGCCGGCCTCGGGATTGCGTTGGTGGTGGCCGGGCAGTTTTCCGGCTGGAACTTCGGGCTGGCGGCCGGTGGCTGGCTGAACATGCTGATCGCCACGTTGTTGATGGCCCTGCTCTGCGGCGGCCTGGCGTTGTGCGTGGCGGAGCTGTCCACCGCGCTGCCAAGCGCTGGCGGTGTATTCGTCTATGCGCAAAGCGCCTTCGGGCCGTTTGTGGGTTATCTGGTTGGTGTGGCTTGCGCACTGGCGCTGACCATCGGCACCGGCGCTGCCGCGACCTTTATCTGCGCCTACACCGAATCGATTTTCGGCCTGGGTGGCTGGCCTGTGAAGATCGCCCTGTTCGCGGTGATCATCGGCATCCACATGCGCGGTGTCGGTGAGGCCATGGGCCTGACGTTCATTGCCGGTGTGATCGCCGTGGTGGCCCTGCTCACGTTTGGCGTGGCCATGGCGCCCCATGTCGAACTGGCCAATCTGCTGACATTGCCGGCCAATGTGGCAACACCGGTCAGCCTCGGCGGCATCTTCGCCTGCGTGCCATTCGCAATCTGGCTGTTCATCACCGTCGAGCAAACCGGCTCGGCAGCCGAGGAAGCTCACAACCCCGGCCGCACCATGCCCCAGGGCATTCTGGCGGCGATCGGCACCTTGTTGGTGACTGCGCTGGTGGTGCTGGTGTGCGCACCGGGCGCCGGTGGTGTCGAGCTGGTGGGTTCGGCGGGTGATCCGCTGTACGCGGCGATGTCCAGCAACAGTGCCTTTGGTGAAGGCTCCTGGCTGGCCAAAGTGATTGGTTGCGGCGCGGTGTTCGGCCTGATCGCGACCTTCTTCTCGCTGGTGTACGCCGCTTCTCGTCAACTGTTCGCCATGGCCCGCGATGGCCTGTTCCCGCAATGGCTGGGCAAGACCGGCAAGCGCGGCACGCCTTACCCGGCGCTGTTGCTGATCGGCGTGATCGGCCTGCCGCTGTCGGTGGTCGACCCGGCCACCGTGATGCTCGCGGTCGTGCTGCTGCTCAACGTTTGCTACTTGTTCATCTTCGGCGCGTACCTGCATATCAAACGCAACCAACCGGACCTGCCACGGCCGTTCACCCTGGTTGGCGGCAAACTGGTTGCCTGGCTGGGCCTGGCCCTGACGCTGGTGGTGATCGCCGCCTGCTTCCAGCTCGACATGCTGATGCTGATCGCCCTCGCCGTGACCTTCACCCTGTGCATTTTCAACTACCTGCTGCGCAACAGTCGCACCACCGCCATCGAGGTTCCAGACCATGCCTGAAGACACTCTGCTGCAACGCCGCCATCGCGTACTCGGCAGCGCCTCGCCGCTGTTCTACGACAAACCCTTGCACCTGGTGCGTGGCGAAGGCGTCTGGCTGTTCGACGTCGATGGTCGCCGCTACCTCGACGTCTACAACAACGTGCCCTGCGTCGGTCACTGCAACCCCCACGTGACCGAGGCCATGCACCGCCAGGCCACCACGCTGAACATCCACACCCGCTACCTGGATGAACAAGTGGTGCGCTACGCCGAGCGCCTGACCGCGACCTTTGCAGAATCGCTGGACACCGCGATGTTCACCTGCACCGGCAGCGAGGCCAATGAACTGGCGCTGCGTCTGGCGCGATTCGCCAGCGGCGGCACCGGCATCATCGTCAGCGACTACAACTATCACGGTAACTCGGCGTCGCTGGCCGAAGTCACCACCGCCCTGCCCTCGCCGGAACCGTTTGCCGCCCACGCCCGCGCCGTGCCGATTCCGTGCTTGTACCGGGCACCGGCCGGCACCACCGAGGCGCAACTGGCCGAGCAATACGCAGCCAACATCGCCGCCGCGATTGCCTCGATGCAGGCCCAGGGCATTCGCCCCGCCGCGCTGCTGATCGACACCCTGTTCGCCAACGAAGGCTTGCCACGGGTGCCGGCCAGCTTCGTCAACAAGGCGGCGGCGCTGATCCGCGCTGCGGGTGGCCTGTTCATCGCCGACGAAGTGCAGTCCGGTTTCGGCCGCACCGGCGATCACCTGTGGGGTCATCAGGCCCACGGCGTGGTGCCGGACATCGTCACCCTAGGTAAACCTATGGGTAACGGTTATCCCCTGGCCGGGTTGATTACCCACAAGGCGCTGGTCGAATCCTTCGGCCGCCACGCCATGTACTTCAACACCTTCGGCGGCTCGCCGGTGGCGGCAGCGGTGGGCATGGCGGTGCTGGATGTGATCGAGCAACAGCAACTTCTGAAGAATGCGCAAAACGTCGGCGCTTATATACAGCAACGCCTGCAAGTGTTGACCAGCAAACACTCGATCATCGGCGATGTGCGCGGCAAGGGTTTGTTCTTCGCCATGGAGTTGGTGCGCGACCACACCAGCAAGGAGCCGGCCGGACTGGAGGCGCGCAAGGTGGTCAACGACATGCGCGAGAACGGCGTGCTGATCAGCAAGATCGGCGCCGGCGACAACATTCTCAAGCTGCGGCCGCCGCTGGTGTTCGGCCTCAACCACGCTGACTTGTTCGTCGACACACTGGACAGCGCCCTGAGCGCGATTTGAGGCTTTTGCCATGACTGAATTCCACACCCTTGCATTCGACACCCTGAGCCATGACCAGCAAGTGACCCGTCTGCACGAACTGGCGCGCCATGCCCTGCAGCAGTGGGACGGCGAATTCGCCGACATCGAACTGGTGAAGTTTCGCGAGAACGCGGTGTTCTCTGCCCGTCGCCACGACGGTCAGCGGGTGGCCCTGCGCATCCATCGCAATGGCTATCACTGCGAGGCTGCGCTGCGCTCCGAGTTGCAATGGATGGAGGCGCTGGCCGGCGCCGACATTACCGTGCCGCAGATTATCCGCGCACAAAATGAAAGCCATCTGATCGAAGTCACCCACCAGGCCATCGGCGAGGCGCGGCACATCGACATGCTCGCCTGGCTGCCCGGCGCCACCGCCGGTACTTCCGAGGCCGGGGTGCAGGCCGATACCGAAATCGATTTCCTCTTCAATGAGGCCGGCGCGATTGCTGCACGCATCCATCTGCACTCGGCCGAGTGGCAACAGCCGGACGAGTTTGTCCGGCATGCCTGGGACGAGGAAGGCCTGATCGGTGCCAATCCGTTCTGGGGGCGTTTCTGGGAGCTTGCGCAGCTCAGCGACGAGCAGCGGGAGCTGTTGCAACAGGCCCGGCGCACAGCGCGCAAGGACTTGCGTCAGTACGGGCGGCACCTGGGCAACTTCGGCATGATCCACGCCGATCTGGTGCCCGAGAACCTGCTGATCGAAGGCCCGCGTCTGCGCCTGATCGACTTCGACGATGCCGGGTTTGGCTGGCACATGTTCGAGTTGGCCACGGCCTTGTACTTCTGCCTGGATGACCCGCGCTTTGATCAGATCAAGGCGGCGCTGCTCGACGGCTACAACGCGGTCAAACCGCTGACCGAGGCGGATCGAAAGACCCTGGCATTGTTCCTGATGCTGCGCGGCACCACTTACCTGGGCTGGATTCACACCCGCCAGGGCACGCCGACGGCGATAGAAATGGCGCCGATGTTGATTGAGCGGGCTTGCGTGTTGGCTCGGGAATATTTGCAGCAGTAAAACGACTAACTCGATACATATGTGGCGAGGGAGCTTGCTCCCTCGCCACAGGATTACCTTCCGCCTCAAGAGTCGCTATTGCGGCGGATCAAAGTTATCCAGCGCCCGATTCACGGCCAACTCCCCCAGCATGATCACTTGCGCGATGCCCAGCAGGGTGTTGCGGTGCGTGCCTTCCAGGAAACCCGCCAGGTCATTGACCATCACGTTCGCCGAGGCCAGCGATTCGCAGGCGTGGGCCAATAGGGTTTCGGTGTCGATGTCGGGGTTGATGGTGAACAGGGTGGAGGGTTTGTGCGGGGTGGCGGCTGTACGCAGGTTAGCAGACCGGGGAGACACGCAACCGGCGCGCCCGAGGGCGCCCTGCGCACAGCTGCCATCAAGTGCAGGGATGGGAAATACCTGACTGTCTGGACTGCCAATGCGCCTCATGTCACCACGGGCTGCTAAACCCGATCACTGGAAATCAGTGACGCGGACCAAGTTACCGATGGCCTCCAGGGCGCACATGCCGGCGGATTCTGGCGTACCTGTAGGCAATGACGCAAGGCGTTGTAGCTTGCTGGAAATGACGCCTACAGCCGTTAAACATGCATATCGAGCGAACGCATTTGTGGCGAGGGAGCTTGTCGGATCGCCGCACCGTCCCGCTCGGCTGCGCAGCAGTCGTAAAACAGGTAATCGCGATTTGACTGACTCATCGCAGATTCAGCTTTTGGGGCCGCTTCGCAGCCCAGCGGGAGCAAGCTCCCTCGCCACAATCAGCAATGCGCCCCGGCATGCTCAACGCGATGAAACAAGCGGTTGAAATACACCAGGCTGTCGCGCGGCTCGCGCACGCCCACCTTCGTCAGCTCCACGAACATCACCGAATGCGAGCCCACTTCCTTGCACTCGCTGATCCGCCCTTCGAGCTGCACCAGGGCATCGCGCAGCACCGGCACGTCGGCGGCGCCGTCGTCCCACAGGTCCCAGGCGAAGCGTTCGTCCATCGGCACCTTGGTCATGCCGGCGAAATGCCGGGCCAGATCTTCCTGCTCGCCACACAGCACGTTGACGCACAGATGGCCGTTGGTGCGGAACACGTCGTGGGTGGCGCTGTTGCGGTTGACGCACACCAGCACGGTGGGCGGCGAGTCGGTGACCGAGCACACGGCGCTGGCGGTGATGCCACAACGACCGCCGGGGCCGTTGGTGGTGATGATGTTCACCGCGGCAGGCAGCTGCGCCATGGCGTTGCGAAAGTCGATTTGCTGCTGGCTCAGGTCGGCCATGTCGATGCCCCTTCCTTCAGGAGGGCCGCTATCTTGCGGCCCGTAGGTGATGGAACAAGACTAAGGCTGCGGGCGCTACACAACCATTCTGACGATCCCCATGGCGAGGTTGGGTTTCCGCTAGTCGACTAGGTGGTTTCTTTATCGTAAGGGCCGGCCACAGTGGGTATTCTGCATACTGGCTCCAGAAAGATGAGCCAATGCGTGCCGCACGCTCCTGTGCGAAAACAATAATTAAAAAACTTTCGTGGCAGCCCCGATGGAAATCCGTAAACCGATTGTTTATATCGTCGACGACGACAAGGACCTGCGAACCTCACTGGCCTGGTTGCTGGAGTCGGTGAGCGTGCAGGCGCAGTGCTTTGCCGGCGCCGAAGAGTTCCTGAGCCAATACGACCCCAAGCAGCCCGCCTGCCTGGTGCTCGACGTGCGTATGCCGGAGACCAGCGGTTTCCAGCTGCAGGAAATCCTCAACCAGCGCGGCAGCACCTTGCCGACCATTTTCGTCTCGGCCCATGGCGACATTCCGATGTCGGTCACGGCGATGAAGAACGGCGCGCTGGATTTCGTCGAGAAGCCCTACAACCCGCAGCAGATGATCGACCGCATCCAGGCCGCGCTGAAGACCGCCGTGCACGCCCAGGCCGATCAGCAGCAGCGTCAGAACCTGCAGGGCAAACTGGCACTGCTGACCAGCCGTGAGCGGGAAGTGTTGATGCTGGTGATCGATGGCAAGGCCAGCAAGGTGATTGCCCGGGAGCTGAACATCAGCGTGAAGACCGTTGATGTGCACCGCACCAAGATCAAGGAAAAGATGGGCGTGAGCAGCATCGCCATGCTGGTGCGCGAGGTGCTGCATCTGCCGGTGGATGAGCCGGTGCGGCACTGAGTACAGCCTTTAAATTCTGCGCGGCCGCTCGGCCGCCATCGCGAGCAAGCTCGCTCCTACAGTGGATTTGAGTGGTACACCGATTTCGTGTTCACCGAAGTTCTATTGTAGGAGCGAGCTTGCTCGCGATGAGGCCAGCAAATACACCATCAACGTCGGGTGTCAGATCTGGCTATACCGCTTGCGATAAGCCCCCGGTGACACGCCGAAGCGCGATTTGAAGGCCGACGAGAAGTAGCTCGAATCCGAGAAGCCCCAGGCATAACACAGTGCCGAAAGCTTCTGCTCGACATCGGCGCGGCGCAGGTTTTCGGCGCAGAAGTCCAGGCGGCGGTGCTTGATGTATTGCGCCACCACCAGCCCGCGCTTGGAGAACATCCGGTACAGGCCGCGTACGGAAATCCCCACTTCACGGGCAATCAGTTCGGGGCACAGTTCTTCGTCGCTGAGGTGCGCGTCGATGAAGGCGATGATCTTGCGAAATTGCCGCTCATGGGCGTCTGCACCGCAGTCGCGGGCGCTGATGCCCGGCAGCAACAGGCTGGCCAGGGCATCGAGAACGGCCTCGCTTTCCTGCATCTCCAGCCCGTCCTGCTGGCGGGTGTCCAGCACCAGCTTGTTGGCCATCGCCGCCAGGGGGCTGCCGGCCGCGATGCGTGTGGCGCAGTTGACGGCATTGAAGTGCGAACCGCGCTCGACCACCTGGCGCGGAAGAATCAGCGACAGCTGTCGGCAATCGTCGTTGTAGATCATGTCGCTCGGACGGCTGGCGTCGATCAGGGCGATGTCGCCACAGCCCAGTTGCGCGCGGTTGTCGCCCTGCTCCAGTTGCGAGCTGCCACGCAGCTGGAACACCGCGTAGTAGTGGCCGTCGCTGCTGGTGCTGACGTCCTTGCTGGTGCGGTACAAATGCACGTGCGCCATGTCGACCACACTGAGGTTGATCGCACCGCTGCGAAATTCCGTCAGTTCACCGTAGAAATCGGTGTCCAGCGCCCGGGCGTCGAAACGCCCACAGGCCTGGTTCACCTGGCTCAACCAACTTTCGAACGCCTCGTTGCGCACCGTCGATGCTGTAATCATGTCCGCAAAGCCTCACGTTTTTGTTGTTATTTTTCGACCGCTTCATCGAGCGGTTCGTCAAAACGGTAATTTCTGTAGCCATCTCCTCCTTCGACGGCCGCCGGGCGCCCATTCAACAGGCTCCGACCCAAGCTTTCCAGGCGACTTTCAGTTAAAGGTCCAATACCAGACGAGCGGAAAGCGCCCGTGATACACACGCGCAAATCTGCTTGTTGGAGGCCTTTTCCTTGTTCGACAGGCAGTTGTCCCGGTGCTCCGGTAAACCGTCCAGGACCTCGACGATGCAGGTACCGCAAATGCCTTCGCGGCACTCGGTGTCAATGTCGCAACCATGGGCCTGCAACACGTCGACCAGGCTGGTGTTGGCCGGCACTTGCAGCACCACGCCGGAACTGGCCAGTTCGACTTCGAACGTACCCGCCCGCGCACTGTTGGCGGCCGGGTCTGCGGCGAAGTGTTCCAGGTGAATGGCATCATCCGAGCGACTGCGGGACGCCACTTCCACTACTTTGTTCATGAAGGGTGCCGGGCCGCAGGTGTAGACGTGGGCGGCGCTGCCAGCACGCTCCAGGCATTCACTCAACGCGGCGTCGAGATCCGCGGGTTCCACGCCGTAGTGAAATTCCACAGACTCAGCAAAGTTCGTCGCCAACAGTTCGGTAAACGCAGCGTACTGCGCCGAGCGCGCGAAATAGTGCAGGCGATACGGCTGGCCGCTTTCCGCCAATTTGTAGGCCATGCTCAACAGCGGCGTGACGCCGATACCGGCGGCGAACAGCACGTGTTCGCTGGCCGTTTCATCGAGACGGAACAGGTTGCGCGGCGCTCCCATTTCCAGCTCCATGCCCTCTTCCACTTGCTCGTGCAGCGCCAGCGAACCACCGCGCGACTGCGCTTCTTTCTTCACCGCCACCAGATACGCCCGGCGATCCTGTGGCGGGCTGCACAGCGAATACTGGCGGGTCACCCCGGTCGGCCCGGTCAGGTCGACGTGGGCACCCGGTTCATAGGTGTCGAGCGGCTGGCCGTCACTGCGCACGAGGCGAAAGGAACGGATATCCAGCGCTTCGTCGACGATCCTTTCGATCTTCACCTTCATCATTGCATCACCTGAATACTTGTTTTTCGTTTAACACATCTCTTGTAGGAGCTGCCGCAGGCTGCGATCTTTTGATCTTGACCTTAAAAGATCGCAGCCTTCGGCAGCTCCTGCAGGGACATTCTCTAGCCCTGAATCAGGGCTTCAGCGCATGAACAAGCCGCCGTTGACGTCCAGGCATGCACCGGTCACAGAGGTCGCGTTATCGGCGATCAGCAGCAACACGCTGTCGGCGATGAACACCGGGTCACCAAGGGTGCCGGCCGGGATCATTTTCAGGATCTGCTCCAGACGCTCCGGAGCCACGGTTTCGCGCACCACCGGCAAGTCCAGCGGACCCGGCGAGATGCTGTTGACCGTCACCCCCTGGGGTGCCAGTTCACGGGCGAAGACCTTGGTCAGGGTCGCCACGCCGCCCTTGGCTGCCGCGTAATGCGCGCCAGTGGCGGTACCGCCGTTCTGTCCGGCCAGGGACGCAATGTTGACGATGCGACCGAAGCCGCGCTCGGCAAAGTGCGCGCCGAACACCTGGCAGGCAACAAAGGTGCCGCGCAGGTTGATCGCCATCGACTCGTCGAATTCTTCCGGCGTGATGTCCATCAGCGCCGCGACTTTCGACACACCGGCGTTGTTCACCAGAATGTCGGTGCCACCCCACTGCTCAGTGAGCAGATCGCGGGCACGCTGGAAGTCGGCCTTGCTGCGCACATCCAGTTCGATGGCGACTGCCGTGGCGCCGCTGCCATCCAGCTCGGCGGCCAGATGCCGCACGCCATCGAGGCGCACATCGGCCAGGCCGACGCGATAACCCGCCGCGTGCAGACGGCGGGCGATGCACTCGCCCAGTCCGCGCGAGGCACCCGTTACGAGGGCTACTCGACTCATGATATTGCCCTCACAAAAGGAAGCCGAGCGCGCTCAGGCTGTCGGTGGAGTTGATCAGCCGTACCACTTTGCGCTCCAGGGTCGGCACGCCGTCGGTGAAGCGGATACGGTGGTTCAGGTCGGCCACGAACGGCGTGTGCACGCCGCGCTTGTAGGCGTACAGCAGCTGCGCCGAATTGACTTCGACGATGTTGCCGGCGGCTTCCACCAGACGGAAACGCGAGATCGTGCGGATGGTTTTAGCCGCGTCCACCGCCGACGGCGAGTAGCCGGCGGTCAGGCGCTCGATGCGCAGGTCACGCATGCGCGCATCGTCGTAGGCGTAATTGAGCGTCGCTTCGAAATCCTCGGTGTCCGGGTCGATCGGCACGATGTACTTGCCGCTTTCGCTCCACAGGGTCGCCCATTCGGCGTAGTTCTTGTGGTCGAGCAGTTCGGCTTCGCGCCAGATGAATTCGATGGCCTGGGCCAATTGGCCGGAAAAACCGTTCAGGGTGTCTTGATTGCTCATTGGCTCATCATCCTTTTCCACATGTCGTAGGCACCGCGCATGCCGCCTTCGTCGGTGGCGTGGCTGACCTTGTCGCCGTTTTCAGCGGTGATTTCGCGGTTCAGGCCGCGGTTGACCAGGATTGGCGCGTCGACGCCGGCATACGAGCCGCGCTGCACGCGGTCCCAGGCCTCGGCATCGTCAGGGCTGCCGAAACCGAACGGGCCCTGGAAGTGTTCGTGGATGCGCATGCGTTCGCGGTTGGCGATTTCCGGGCCGCCGTCCATGCCGAGGGCCACATGGCGGATTTCGGTTTCGGTGACCGACACCGGGCGCAGCACGCGGAAGAACGACATCGACATCGCCACGTTCGGGAACAGGTTCAGGTTGAAACCGGCGCCGTGCAGCGAGCGCACGATGCGACGAACCTGATCGGCCGGCATGGTTTTCGACAGTTCTTCAGTCACATGGGCGAAGCGCTCCTGCAACTGTTCGGTGCCGTCGTCATGATCGAGATCGACGTGCTCCGGCACCATGACCATCACGCTGTGGCCGTTGCCCAGGGAGTGAGTCACGGCTTGTTCATCAGTCATGAACGAGAGCATTTCCGAGGTTTCTTCATCCACCGACGACATGAACGACTTGTGCACGATCGGGAAGTGGTAACCGTCGGTAGTGTTTTCCAACTGGATCTTCCAGTTGCCCTTGAAGCTGAACTTGTGTTCGCCCTGGGTCTTGATCGGGTAGCCGGCGCCCTGTTTCATGAACAGGTCCATCCAGTGTTTGGCGCCGCCAAGGAAGTCTTCCAGCGGTTCGATCTCGTCGTTGTAGCTGGCGAAGATCATGCCGGCGTAGCTTTCGACGCGCAGGCTGGTCAGCGGCAATTCGGATTTCTCCAGGATGCCTTCGTAGCCATCCGGATACGGCAGCGCACGCAGCTTGCCGTCCAGGCCATAGGACCAGCTGTGGTACGGGCAGGTGAAACCGGTGGCGTTGCCCTTGTGCTTCTCGCACACGGTGGCGCCACGGTGGCGGCAACGGTTTTCCAGCACGTTGATGTTGTTCTTCTTGTCGCGCACGACGATCACCGGGCGACGGCCGATGGTGGCGGTCTTGAAGTCGCCGGAATTGCGCACTTCGCTTTCGTGGGCAACCCACACCCAGGTGCGGTAGAAAATCTTGTCCAGCTCGGCTTCGAACAGCGCCGGGTCGTTGTACAGCGAGACGTCGACGCGGTCGTGCTGGACCAGGTCTTCGGGGCTTTTCGACGTTGCGATCAGCTGATATTCATGAGTGCTCATGCGGTTCTCCTCATGGCTTCTTTTTATGATTTTGTTTTAGAGCCAGGCCGTTCACCGGCCATGCTCTGTTGCAGTTGCGCGCCGAAGGTGCAGACCAGTTCGTCCTGACCTTTACGACCGACAATTTGCAGGCCGACCTTCAGCCCGCCGCAATCGAGCTCCACCGGCACCGTCAGCGCCGGGTGGCCGCTTAGGTTGAAAGGCCGAACCAGCGGGGTCATGCCGGCTACGGCTTTGCTACCGGCGCGGGCCTCGCTGAGGGTCGGCGGCAGGGTCGGCATTGTCGGCAGCAGCAGTACGGCAAAATCTTCCAGCGCCGCGTCCACTTGTTGGGTGAACGCTGTGCGCACGGCTTCGGCCTGGGCCAGTTCTTCGCGGGTGGTGCGGCTGGCCGCCAGCAAACGTGTTTCCACATCGGCGCCGATCAGGCCCTTGCCAGTCAGATGGCCGAACGCCGCCCAGTTTTCGAAATTGATCACGGTCAGGCCGGCGGCGAACGCTGCTTCGAATTCGCTCAGGTGCAGGTTGCTGCGACGCCATCCGGCGCGGTCGGCGGCGGCACCCAAGCTTGCTTGCAGATGCGCATCGCAGGCCACCTCGAGAAAGCCGACCCTGGCGCCGTCACCCGGCAGGCCTTGAGCGGTAAAGCCCGGGCAGATCACCTGCATCGCAGCGATCAGGTCGTCCATGCTTTTGGCGAACGGCCCGACGCAATCGAGGCTGGATTCCAGCGGATGGGCGCCGACACGGCTGACACGACCATAAGTCGGCTTCAACCCGGCAATGCCGCAGCACGCTGCTGGCACCCGCACCGAGCCACCGGTGTCGGTGCCGATGGCGATGTCCGCCAACCCGGCGGCAACCGCCGAGGCCGAACCGCTGGACGAGCCGCCCGGCACGCGATCCGGTGCTTGCGGGTTGATCGGTGTGCCGGTCCAGTCGTTGATGCCGGTCACGCCGAACGCCAGTTCATGCAGGTTGGTCTTGCCGACGATCTGCCAGCCAGCGCCCAGGATCGCGTCGACCACTTCGGCGTTTTTGGTTGCCGCCGGTGCATCGGCAAACGCGCGGCTGCCCGAACGGGTCGGGTGGCCGGCGATGTCGATGGAGTCCTTGATGGCGACGCGCTTGCCGTTGCCGCCGAGGAGGAATTCGCTGATGAAAGTACTCATGTACTCAGCTCCGTATTGAACAAGCGTTGCGTGCGGAAATGCGCGATCAACCAGACGCCATCCACGCAACGGAAATCAATGTTCAGACGCGTGCCGAACAGCTCGTTACGGCCATCGGCGTAAGTCGAGATCTGCTGCATGATCCACTGCCCCTGCGCCGCCTTGCCGTCGACCACAATTGATTCGCTGGTGAGGTAGTGCAGGTTCAGCTTGAAGTGGTCGGACGGCGGCAAGTAACCACCGACAAACGCCGCCACCGCCTCACGCCCCTGGTGCTGACCGAAGGTCTGTGCGGTCTGGGTGCCGAGGCCTTCCCAGATCGCGTCCTCGGTGAACAATTGCGCCAACTGGCTCTGATGAATCGCCGCCCGCGGCACGTCGCACAGGTCCATGTAGCGCGCCATCAAGCGGCGCACGGCACTTTCCCCTTCGAGCGTCGCCAGACGCTGCAGCAAGGCCTCGTTCATGGCTTACACCCTGGCCGCATCAGGAATGGTCAACGGGCGACCGATGCGCGCTTCGACCTTGGCGTAGCGCCACAGGCTGTATTGGCCGACCGGCGTGGTGCGGAACAGGTTGCAGGCGTCGATCACCGACTGGTGGCAGTCGACGTCGGCCATGATGTACACGGTCCAGGGCGAGGTGGTGGACGGGCCGACCATCAGGCGGTCGTCGTCCATTGCGCCGAGCACGGTGATGCCGGGCATGCCGCCGAGGTCACCCATCATCTGGCTGAAGCCCTTCCAAACGCTCAGGCCTTCGCCGGTGGGCAGGTCGAAAAAGTTCTGGGTGATGCCGATGCAGAAGACGACGCGCAACGGTTCCTGGGTAGCTTGGGACATGTTGTTGATCCTTGAATAAGTGAAAAACGGGTTCAGATGTAGCCCGGGAACGGCGGGACGCCGAGGAACACCGAGCCGGCGCCGTCATACAGGCCTTCGCTGAGGAAGGCGTGCTGGGTCACCACCATCGAGTCGCGCAGGTAGCGTTGCAGTGGATGGCGCAGGTAAATGGCGGTGGTGCCGGCCAGGCTGTAGGCGCTCTGCACCACCTCGGCACCGGCCTGGGACACGTGAATGGCCGACAGGCGCAGCAGGCTGGTCTGCTCCGGGGTGACCGGGTTGCCGGCCAGGATCGAGTTCCACACCTGTTCGGTGGCGTTGTAGAAGAAACCGCGGGCGGCGCTGAGCTTGGCTTCAGCCTTGGCGATCTCGATGCGCACGTAAGCGCGGTCGGACAATTTCGGCGCGCCGGTGATGCCGCTGCCGCCAGCCATGCGGCTGATTTCGTCCAGCGCTGCACGGGCCAGGCCGAGGTTGACCACTGCCAGCACTTGCGCGGCGTAGGCGATCGACGGGTAGCGGAACAACGGCTCGTCGATGGTTGCGGCACCGCCACGGATGAAGGTCCAGCGCTCATCAACGCGTTTATCGCTCACTCGCAGGTCATGGCTACCGGTGCCCTTGAGGCCGACCACTTCCCAGTTCTCGACGATGTCTACCTGCTCCGGGCGAAATACAGCGGTGCGTGGCTTGCCGCCGGCAGCGCCGATGCCAACGCCCAACAGGTCTGCGCCTTTGCAGCCGCTGGCGAATTTCCAGGTGCCGTTGACCTGATAGCCGCCTTCTACGGCCTCGGCCGGTTGCAAGGGGAACAGGCCGCCGGCGAATACCAGGTCAGGGCTTTCGGCGTAGAGCTCCGCCAGGGTTTCCCGCGGCAAGGCTGCCAGGTAGACACCGGCGCTACCGAAGCTTGCCACCCAGCCCGCCGAGCCGTCGGCTTCGGAGATGCGTTCGATCATTTGCAGGAACAGCGACGGTGCCAGGGCATCACCGCCGAAGCAATTCGGCGTGGCGGCACGGTAGATTCCCACCTGCTTGAATCGCTCGATCATGTCCCGAGGCACGTGGGAGCCGGCGTCGAATTCCTCGCGGCGTTGGCGGACCTCATCCAGCACTTGCTGAAATAGCTGACTCTCGACCATTGGCACGACCGGGGCGGACACAGGGTCTTGTTGCGCGACAGCTGAACGCAGCATGGGCTAGTTCTCCGTTTTGATTATTGTAGGAGCGAGCTTGCTCGCGATGGACGTCAACGATAACGAGCCCAGTCTGGATGACTGCGTTGTTCAGACGTTTTTCGCGAGCAAGCTCGCTCCTACAGGGGAAGGGGCGGTGTGGTCACCCTTGCATTGAGGTCCAGTGTAAAAACCGCGTCCCGGCACAACTATTGGTGCGTGCAGCCCCCTCGCTAAAGAAAACCCCTAGACCCCCACCGGTTACCTCTGAGCGCATCCCGCTGTGCGAGCAGGTATAAAACGCCATACTGCAAATCTCTGCCGCCAGGGGCCGTGCGATGTACCAGCCAAAACCGAACGACTTTTATGCGCTGATCGAAGCCATGCCGCTGTGCATCATTCTTCATGACGCGCACACCAAGGAAATTCTCTGGGCCAACACCGCTGCCCTGGCAGCGCTCGGCTTTAGCCTGGAAGAACTGACGCCGCTCAAGGCTCCGGACATGACCCGCGACGCACCGAAGTACCGGCGTTCGGTGGGCTTGCGCTGGCTGGAAGGTGCCGCGCGCACCGGGCAGCGGGCCATCGAGTGGTGCTATCGCTCCAAGCAAGGGGTGGAGATTCTGTCCGAGGCTGTAGCGACCCTGGTGCACCTGGACGGTCGCGATGTGCTGATGGTGCAGTTCCGCGACATCTCCAAAGAGGACAAGGTCAAGCGCGACCTCAAGCGTTTCGAGAGTCGACTCACGGCCTTCATGCAGGACCTGGCCGAAGGCGTGGCGGTGCTCGGCCCCGAGGGCGATATCGGTTTTATCAGCGACTCCGGCGCGCACCTGCTCAACAGCGAAGTGCACAAGCTGATGGGCAAGAACTTCCTGGCCTGGTGCGACGACGCATCCGGCCAGCGCCTGCTGCAACAATTTGCCCATGAAACGCCGGAGCACGCACCGTTCAACGTGCATTACAAGGTGCAGCGCCGCGATGGCGAATGGCGCTGGCATGACGCAACCTGCCGCTACATCGAGATCGAGGACGATCTGGTCGGCCATCTGCTGCTGTTCCGCGACGTGACTGAGCAAGTGCAGGCCGAGGAGGCGCGGCGGGTCAGCGAGCAGAAACTCGAATACCTGGCACGCTACAACGCCATGGGTGAAATGGCGGTGGCCATCGCCCACGAGTTGAGCCAGCCATTGGCGGCGACCCGCAACTTTATTGAAGGCGCGGTGATTCGCCTGGGCAACGCCGGCGAAACCGATCAAGGCGTCGCCTGGGGTTTGCAAAACGCCGTGCGGCAAATCGAGCATGCCTCGGTGATCATCAAGAGCGTGCGCGATTACGTGGTCAAGCTGGAGCAGACCGAAGAGCTGGTCGACCTTAATGAACTGCTGCGCGAAACCCGCTACTTCATCAGCCTGCGGGCCGATCCGAGCCGGGTGCGCGTGGAAATCGTCACCGCGCCCGAACCGCTGCGGGTGAGTTGCGAGAAGGTGCTGATCGGCCAGGTGATCCTCAACCTGGCCTTCAACGCCATTGAAGAAATGGCCGACCTGCCCACTGAACGACGCTTGTTGCGTATCCATGCCAGCCGCGAGAACGATGTGGCCCTGGTGCGCATCGAAGACTGCGGTCGCGGCATTCAGGCCCAGGCGCAGGAGAAGCTGTTCGACGGTTTCTTCTCGTCCAAGGTCAGCGGTAATGGCATCGGCCTGGCGCTGTGCAAGAACATCATCGGCCGCCACCGTGGCGATATCTGGGCGCAAAACCTCGAGCCGTGTGGCGCGGTGTTTACCTTCTCCCTTCCCCTCTTATCGTCTCCCTGCCCCCTGTAGGAGCGAGCTTGCTCGCGAAGGTGGTGAACGATAACGCGCACTACCAGATGCCCAGCGGTGCCCTTGTTTTTTTTCGCGAGCAAGCTCGCTCCTACATAGTCCTTCATGACACTGGCACAGACACACAAACACTTGGCAGGCAGGGCAATTCTCCCGATCGCGGGGCACGGCAGAATCAAAGGGTAAAAATCTGCCAAAGCACCCGCGATCCGCGTTACCAACAATTCAGGAAGTTCCCCTTATGCGAACA
Organism: Pseudomonas sp. GL_091; assembly: GCF_057837725.1. Classification (NCBI taxonomy): domain Bacteria; kingdom Pseudomonadati; phylum Pseudomonadota; class Gammaproteobacteria; order Pseudomonadales; family Pseudomonadaceae; genus Pseudomonas; species Pseudomonas sp. GL_091. The sequence goes on from NZ_CM174451.1 coordinate 4,547,959, forward strand.
AACAGGATCTCCGTACAGTCAGCGCTAGGCCTGAGCCTGCTTGTACTCGGTTTGAACAGTGCCCGCGCGGACTTGCCCGCCGGTACGATTGGCCAGACCGTTCTGGCATTTCCGCCCGAAGCTCACCGCGCGTTTGTCATCGACGTCGAGTTCGACAGCTTCGTGGCTGGCCGCGTGACCGTGGTCGACCCGGACCAGAAGCGCATCCTCGGTATGGTGCCGACCGGTTTTGCTGCACCGTCGACCCTCAGTCACGACAAGAAAACCATTTACAGTGCGGACATCTGGTATTCCCGCGGCACCCGCGGCACCCGCACCGACGTGCTCACCGCCTGGGACAGCTCGACCCTGTCGCCGGCCTGGGAAGTGCTGATTCCGAACAAACGCGCCGAATCGCTGACCCAGCGTTATTCGCTCAAGCCGAGCGGTGACGACAAGTTCGTCTACGTCTACAACTTCACTCCGTCGACCTCGGTGACAGTGGTCGATACCCAGGCCAAGGCCGTTGCCACGGAAATCGCCATCCCCGGTTGCGTGCTCAACTACCCGGTCGGCAACCGCCGCTTCGCCTCGCTGTGCGGCGACGGCAGCCTGCAGGTGGTGACCCTCAACGATCAAGGCCAGGAAACCGCGCGCAGCCGCACGCCGTTCTTTGATCCGAACGCGGAAAAACTGGTAGAGCGCGCCGTCAACGTCGGCGACACCTACTACTTCACCACCACGACCGGCACCGTACGCCCGGTGGATTTCGCCGGTGATGCGCCGAAGGTCCTGCCGTCCTGGTCGCTGGTTTCCGACGAAGACAAGAAAGCCGGATGGGCGCCGGGTGGCTGGCAGCTGATGGCCGTGGCGCCGAAACTGGACCGCCTGTACGTGCTGATGCACGACGCCCACGAACCGTTGAAGTGGGAAGACCCGAGCCCGCTGATCTGGGCATTTGACCTCAAGACCCACAAGAAAGTAGCGACCCTGGAAGCCCCGGTTCCGGTGTGGAGCATGCAGGCAACCGGCGACGACAAGCCGTTGTTGCTCGGCGCTGATGTGGAAGGCGGTTTGCAGATTTTCGATCTGAAGACCAACAAGCTCACCGGCAGCATGCCGAAAGTCGCCAAAACCGCGACTCAGGTCCTGAGCTACTAAGAGGTTCGGCCATGCACACAGATCCGCTCTTCATCATTGCCAGCGCCGTCGCCATCGCGGTGTTGCTGGCCAGCGCCGCGACCCACAAGTTGCGCGCGCCGGCCCGCTTCGCCCGGCAACTGGCGGACTATCAACTGCTGCCCGAAGCGCTGGTGCGCCCGACGGCGCGGCTGGTGCCGCTGCTGGAACTGGCCATCGCCTTTGCCCTGCTGGTGCCGGTTTGCCGTGGTTACGCCGCGTTGAGCGCCGCCAGCCTGTTGGCCCTGTACGCCGCCGCCATCGGCATCAACCTGTGGCGCGGTCGCGCGGACATCGACTGCGGTTGCGCCGGTCCCGACCAGGCACAGCCGCTGCGCCCGGTACTGCTGCTACGCAACAGCGCACTGGTGGCTCTTGCGCTGGTGGCCAGCGTGGCGCCGGTTGTCCGCGACCTCAACCTGTTCGATGGCTTCGTGACCCTGGCAGCCGCTGCGGTCGCGCTGCTCATCTACGCCGCGGCCGATGGCTTGCGGGCGAATTCCCCTCTTCTGCTCAAATTGATTGGTAGGTAATCGAAATGGAAGGCTTGATTGTTTCCAACGTTCTGCTCTGGGTGCTGCTGGTGGCCGTGGCGTTTGTCGTCATGGGCCTGGTGCGGCAGATTGGCGTGCTGCACGGTCGCCTGGCGCCGGCCGGCGCGCTGATGGTCGATAAAGGCGTGGCGGTCAATGAACCTGCGCCGCAAATCACTGCCAGCGACCGTCACGGTCGTCCGGTGAACTTCGGTTATGCCGGCGAGAAATCGCAACTGCTGTTCTTCCTCTCGCCGACCTGCCCGATCTGCAAGTCGCTGCTGCCGGCGATCAAATCCATCGCCAAGGAACAGGCCGGTAACCTCGACGTGGTGTTCGTCAGCGATGGCGACATGGACGCCCAGCAAGCGCTGATCCGCGAACACAAACTGGAAGACGCGACTTATGTGGTCGGCCCGGAAGTGGGCATGACCTACCAGATCGGCAAGCTGCCGTACGCCGCGCTGATCGACAAGGCCGGCACCCTGCGCGCCAAAGGCCTGGTCAACTCCCGCGAGCACCTGGACAGCCTGTTCGAAGTCGAGCACCTGAAGCACGCCACGCTGCAGCAGTACCTCAATGCCCAACCGCACAGCCACGATCACGACCACAGCCACGGCCATAGCCACTGATAAGGCAGGGAGACCTTTATGAAACTGCTGGATCTGTTGTTTGAGCGTTCGTCCCGCCGTGTCGCCGACACCACTTCGCGCCGCAAACTGCTGGCACGCATGGGTTCGCTGATGGTGGCCGGTGCCGCCCTGCCCTTGCTGTTGCCGCTGGATCGCACCAGCAAGGCCCTGGCCGCGGAGCCTGCACAGGCCGGCGACCCGGGTGATCCGAACAGCTGCGACTACTGGCGCTACTGCTCCATCGACGGCTTTCTGTGCAGCTGCTGCGGCGGGTCGGTGACGTCCTGCCCACCGGGCACCGAAGCCTCGCAAGTGACCTGGATCGGCACCTGCCGCAACCCGGCCGACGGCAAGGACTACATCATTTCGTACAACGACTGCTGCGGTAAGCAAAGCTGCGCCCAGTGCGCCTGCACCCGTAACGACAGTGAAGAACCGGCCTACCGCCCGTTCAACAACAACGATGTGAACTGGTGCCTGGCCGCCAAATCCCACATCTACCACTGCACCGTTTCGGTCATCCGCGGCGTCGCCGTTTAAAAAAACGCGCTTTGCGCCGGTTGTTCGCGCAATCGGCGGCTTTTTTTCTGTGGCTGCTTTTCTTTTTTTTAACTGCTCTCTGCACCTGTGTAGGAGCGAGCTTGCTCGCGAAGAACTCAAGCACGACGCGTTTAACCAGATAGCACGCGTTATCGTTGACGCCCTTCGCGAGCGAGCTCGCTCCTACAGAGTCCAGAGCCAAACCGGTCATCAGCGGAGTTGGGTTACATGCGTAGTTTGATATTGCTCGGTCTCGTCTGCGCCCTGAGCGCCCCGCTCGCCTATGCCCGGGCCATTCCTGACCCGAACCAGCATCACGCGCCGGGCAATGAATCGCTGCAAACCCCGATCGCCCAGGCCGGTTACAGCGTCGGCGTGAACTACCAACTGCAATGCGCCGGTTGCCACTTGGGCGACGGCAGCGGTTCCGCCGCCAACGACACGCCACGGATGAAAGGCTTTGTCGGCAATTTCCTGAAAGTCCCCGGTGGTCGCGAATTCCTCGTGCGGGTGCCGGGCATGTCGCAGTCGGCATTGAACAACGCGCAACTGGCGGACTTGCTCAACTGGCTGATGCGTGATGACGGCATGGCGGGCAACAGCCTGCCGGCCGACTATCAGCCCTACACCGCCGAAGAAGTCACGGCATTGCGCGCCAAGACCATGCTCAACTTGCCCGGCACCCGTGGTGAGTTGATCAAGGCCATGCGTGCCAAGGGCATCGCGATCGATGACGGGATGAATGACTGAGAGCGACGTGGTTCAGGTTCGACTATCTGGACGATGGACGCGTTGACGGCAAATAAGTAACGTAACCGGAGCTGTTTTCGAACCTGGAAAATCGAAAAGGGAGTTTGCATCGTGACCGAAGAGACAAAAACCAAAGGACCGGCTTCGTACTTTCCGTCCATTGAAAAAAAGTACGGGCAGCCGATCAGCCATTGGCTGGACCTGCTCAAGACCGTCAGCGACAAGAAACACATGGAGATGGTGGCCTGGCTCAAAACCGAACACGGCATGGGTCATGGCCACGCCAATGCGCTGGTTGCCTATCATCTGGCAGCCAGCAAAAGCGCCTAGCCACGGGTCCATCCTTCTCTGCGCTATCGGTGGTGCCGGGTAAAACCGGCTCCACCGTAAATCTTCTGTTGCCCTATCCTTTCATCCAACCCATCACGCCGGACATCGACCATGTCAGCCCCCGAATCCACCCTCCTCGACAGTTGGCACCACAACGCCCGGGCCTGGATCGACGCCATACGCAGCGGCACCATCGAAAGCCGCCTCAAGGTCACCGACCAGGCCATCCTGCTAGCGGTGCTGGGGCGCCAGCCCGAGCGTGTGCTCGACCTGGGTTGCGGCGAAGGCTGGTTGTTGCGTGCGCTGGCAAACCGGGGTATCGAGGCGGTCGGTGTCGATGGCGATGGGACGCTGGTGGAGGCGGCGCGGGCGGCGGGCGCTGCGCCGGTGCATTTGGCGAGCTATGAACAGTTGGCAGACGCGAAAGTCGACATCGGCCGCGACTACAACCTGATCTGCGCCAACTTCGCCCTGCTGCATCAGGACATCATCCCCCTGCTCGCCGCCATGAACACCCTGCTCGCCCCTGGCGGCGCGCTGGTGATCCAGACGCTACACCCGTGGGCGGCTGCGGCGGGGGATTATCAGGATGGTTGGCGGGAAGAGACTTTCTCTGGCTTCAAGGGGCAGTGGCAAGCCATGCCGTGGTATTTCCGCACCCTGTCCAGTTGGCTCAATGCGTTGGACATGGCGGGTTTTATGCTGGCCGGCTTGCAGGAGCCACAGCACCCGCAAAGCCCAGTGCCGCAGTCATTGCTGTTGGTGGCCGAACCGCGGCGCTGAGTGGCTTTCAAAGCCAGCACACAGATGCTGACTGCCAAGCAATCCTGTGGGAGCGGCGCATCTACTAAAGCGTCAGGCCAATTCCTTACGCAGCTGACGCGCAGCGTTGACCATATGCACCAGCGCCGCTTCGGTTTCCGGCCAGCCACGAGTTTTCAGGCCGCAGTCCGGGTTGACCCACAGGCGGTCGGCGGGAATACGCTTGGCGGCCTTGCGCAACAGGTTGGCCATTTCCGAGGAATCCGGCACCCTGGGCGAGTGGATGTCATACACGCCAGGGCCGATTTCGTTCGGGTAGGCAAAGGCTTCGAACGCGTCCAGCAGTTCCATGTCCGAGCGCGAGGTTTCGATGGTGATCACGTCGGCATCCATGGCGGCGATGGACTCGATCACATCGTTGAATTCGCTGTAGCACATGTGGGTGTGGATCTGGGTTTCGTCACGCACGCCGGAGGCGCACAGGCGGAACACTTCGGTCGCCCAGTCCAGGTAGTGCTGCCACTGCGCCTGACGCAACGGCAGGCCTTCGCGGAATGCGGCTTCGTCGATCTGCACGATCTTGATCCCGGCGGCTTCCAGGTCCACCACTTCGTCGCGAATTGCCAAGGCCAGTTGACGGGCCTGCACTTCGCGACTCACGTCTTCACGCGGGAACGACCACATCAGCATGGTCACGGGACCGGTCAGCATGCCCTTCATCACCTTGTCGGTGAGACCTTGGGCGTAGCGGATCCACTCCACGGTCATGGCTTTCGGACGGCTCAGGTCGCCGAAGATCACCGCCGGTTTCACACAACGCGAACCGTAGCTCTGGACCCAGCCGAAACGGGTGAACACGTAGCCATCGAGTTGCTCGGCGAAGTATTCGACCATGTCGTTACGCTCGGCTTCACCGTGCACCAGCACGTCCAGGCCCAGGTGTTCCTGCACTTGCACGGCGTGACGGATCTCGCTGTGCATGGCTTCGGTGTATTCGGCTTCGGTCAACTTGCCTTGCTTGAACGACTGGCGAGCCAGACGGATCGATGCGGTTTGCGGGAACGAACCGATGGTAGTGGTCGGAAACAGCGGCAGGTTCAGGCCAGCGCGCTGTTTCTCGATACGCTGGGCAAACTGCGAATGACGCTGGCTGTCCTTGGCGGTGATCGCCGCAACACGCGCCTGCACGGCCGGTTTGTGTATGCGTGGCGACGCCGCACGGCTGGCCTGCACGGCACGGCTTTGAGTCAGCGCTTCAAGCACCTTTAGCGCTTCCGGCTCGTTAACCGCCTGAGCCAGCACCGCGACTTCTTCACACTTCTGCACGGCAAACGCCAGCCAGCTTTTCAGTTCGGCATCGAGCTTGTCTTCACGCCCCAGGTCGACCGGGCTGTGCAGCAGCGAGCAGGATGGCGCGACCCACAGGCGATCACCCAGACGTTCTTGAGCGTGCTGCAAGATGGCCAAAGCGTTTTCCAGGTCGCAGCGCCAGACGTTACGGCCATTGACCAGGCCCAGCGACAGCACTTTGTAGGCAGGCAGGCGATCGAGGATGGTCGGGTACTGCTCAGGTGCGCGCACCAGATCGATGTGCAGGCCGTCCACCGGCAGGTTGGCGGCCAGGCCCAGGTTTTCTTCCAGACCACCGAAGTAAGTGGCGACCAGCTTCTTCAACGGGTCACGCTGAATCAGGTTGTAGGCCCGTTCAAAGGCGTTTTTCCATTCCTGTGGCAGGTCAAGCACCAGGATCGGTTCGTCGATTTGTACCCACTCGACGCCCTGTGCCGCCAGGCGCTGGAAGATCTGGCCGTACAGCGGCAACAGGCGATCCAGCAGCTCCAGCTTGTCGAAGTCGGCGCCCTTGGCCTTGCCCAGCCACAAGTAAGTCAGCGGGCCGATGATCACCGGTTTGACGTTGTGCCCCAGTGCGCGGGCTTCTTCGACTTCTTCGAACAACTGGTCCCAACCAAGTTGGAATTGCTGATCGACGCTGAATTCAGGGACGAGGTAGTGATAGTTGGTGTCGAACCACTTGGTCATTTCCTGGGCATGCGCGCCGCCGCAGCAACTGTCGCTCACACCGCGCGCCATGCCGAACAGGGTTTGCAGGCTGGCCTTGCCATCGTGCGGGCGGAACCGCTCCGGGATCACACCGAACATCAGCGAGTGGGTCAGGACCTGGTCGTACCAGGCGAAGTCACCGACCGGCAGCAGCTCGATGCCGGCCTTTTTCTGCAAGTCCCAGTGGGTCTTGCGCAGGTCGCGGCCCACGGTGCGCAGACCGGCTTCGTCGAGCTCGCCCTTCCAGAACGCCTCTTGAGCCTTTTTCAGTTCGCGGTCGCGACCAATGCGCGGAAATCCAAGGGAATGGGCCACAGCCATGTCAATTAACTCCAATGCGTTCAATGGGGCCATTGTCGACAGTGCTAGCGAATGAGACAAACTCATTTTAATCTTGATGATCACAAGTCCTTCTCATGATCGATGACACTGCACAGCCTGCACTGGATGGACACCTGGTTCAGCGTGCTCGCCCCAATGTTCAACCTGCACCTGAAAACCACTGGCGCGACCGAACCGTGGCGTGTGCGTAAGCCGGGCGTCGATGGCATCATCACCCGCTACGAAGTTTTCGATGCCCGCCACCCCCTCTGATCGGCTAAGGAATAGTCCCGATGCGTATCAAAACACTGCTGGCCTGTGCCACGGCGTTCTACCCGGACGCCACGGCGCAGACCGCCGGGATCAACCCATGACGGCCATTTTTCGGCCGCGTCCGACGTTGATTTTTTTGCTGCTGTTGCTGGTGCTGGTGTTCTGGTTGTCCCTGGCCCTCGGGCCGGTCAGCCTGCCCCTGGGCGATACGTTGCTGGGCGGGATGCGTCTGCTGGGGTTGCCGCTGGAAGGTGGCGACACGCAGCAGGCGCAGCTGATCCTCGGTCAGATTCGTCTGCCGCGCAGTCTGCTCGGTATCGCCGTCGGTTCGGTACTGGCGTTGTCCGGCGTGGCAATGCAGGGGTTGTTCCGCAATCCCTTGGCGGACCCTGGTCTGGTCGGCGTCTCGGGTGGTGCGGCGCTCGGTGCCGCCCTTGCCATCGTCGGCGGCAGCCTGCTCGGTGGCTTGCCGCCGGCGATCGAACCCTACTTGCTGTCGGTGAGCGCCTTCGCCGGTGGCTTGATCGTCACGGCAATGGTGTATCGCTTCGGTCGCCGCAACGGGCAAACCGACGTCGCCACCATGCTCTTGGCGGGTGTTGCGATGACGGCCATGGCCGGTGCCGGGGTCGGGCTGTTCACCTACCTGGCTGATGATGCGACCTTGCGTACCCTGACGTTCTGGAACCTGGGCAGCCTCAACGGTGCCAGTTACCCGCGTTTGTGGCCGTTGCTGTTCGTCACCCTGGGCGTGGCGTTGTGGTTGCCCCGTCGGGCGGCGGCGCTCAATGCATTGCTGCTGGGTGAGTCGGAGGCCCGTCATCTGGGCTTCGACATCGAGCGGATCAAGCTTGAGTTGGTGTTGTGCACGGCGCTCGGCGTCGGCGCGGCAGTCGCGGCGGCCGGCCTGATCGGTTTTATCGGTCTGGTGGTGCCGCATCTGATGCGCCTGCTGGTCGGCCCGGATCACCGGGTGTTGCTGCCCGCGTCGTTGCTGGCCGGTGCCAGCCTGCTGTTGCTGGCCGATCTGGCGGCGCGCCTGCTGTTGGCGCCGGCTGAATTGCCCATCGGCATCGTGACCGCACTGATCGGCGCTCCGTTTTTTCTTTATCTGCTGGTACGAGGGCGTTCCTGATGCTGCGGGCAAACAACTTGCTGGTACGTCGTGGCAACCGCACGGTACTGGCGAACATCGATATCGAGTTGCGCCCCGGTGAAGTGCTCGGCGTGCTGGGGCCGAATGGCGCCGGCAAAAGCACCCTGCTCGCCGCGTTATGCGGCGACCTGGCGACCAGCGTAGGAACGGTCCGCCTCGACGAGCGTCCACTCGCCGACTGGCCGGGTCAGGAGCGGGCCAAACGCCTGGCCGTGCTGCCGCAGAGTTCGAGCCTGAACTTTGCGTTTTCGGTCAATGAAGTCGTCGGCATGGGTCGCTTGCCCCATGCCAGCGGCCATGTGCGCGATGCCGAAATCGTCGCCGAGGCGCTCAAAGCCGCCGACGCCCTTCATCTTGCCGGACGCAGCTACCTGGCCCTGTCCGGCGGTGAACGCCAGCGCGTGCATCTTGCGCGGGTGCTCGCTCAGCTCTGGCCGGGTGCCGAAGGGCAAACCCTGCTGCTCGATGAACCGACGTCAATGCTCGATCCGCTGCACCAGCACACCATTTTGCAAGCCGTGCGTGACTTCGCCGAGCGCGGCGCCGCGGTGCTGGTGATCCTGCACGACCTCAACCTGGCCGCACGTTACTGCGATCAACTACTGTTGTTGCAACAGGGCCTGCCCCACGCCTACGGTCCACCGGCAGAAGTGCTGACCGCCGAAGCGCTGGCAGCGGTGTATGGGTTGGAGGTGCTGATTCACCAACACCCGGAACGCGGCCACCCGTTGATCATCGCGCGCTGATACCGCCCCCTCTTCCGTCATCGAGGGGGCACCTGTCCAATAAGGAAAACCGATGCGCTTTGTGTTGCTCTGTGCATTCAGCCTGTTGGCTGCCTGCCAAACCCATCAGGTCACACCACTGCCGGCGCCTATCGCCCCGCAAGGGCGTGATCACACCGACCTCGGGGTCATCCGCGAACTCGCCACGGGCCGTACGCTGACGCCGCAAGAACTGGTCGAACGTCTGACCGTTGCGCCGCGTGTTCTGATCGGTGAGCAGCACGACAACCCGGACCACCACGCCCTGCAATTGTGGCTGCTGCGCGAGCTGGCGGCGCAACGGGCCCAGGGCAGCCTGCTGATGGAAATGCTCAACCCCGATCAACAGGCCAGGGTCGATGCCGCGCAAGCCGCGACCCACGCTGGTCAGCCACCGGCCGATGCGTTCACGGCGCTGGCCTGGCAGGCCAATTGGGACTGGAGCGTGTATGGCGCACTGGTCACCTACGCGCTAAGGCAACCGTATCCGCTGCTGGCGGCGAACCTGGACCGGGCGCAGATCATGCAGATCTACAAACAGCGCCCGGTACTCACGGGGCAAGCGTCCACCACCCAACAGGTGCGGGCGACCTTGCTGGACGACATCCGCGAATCCCATTGCGGCCTGCTGCCCGAAGCGCAGATGCCGGCGATGCTCGCCGTTCAGCAGCAGCGTGACCGGCGCATGGCCGAACGCCTGATGGCCGCGCCGACACCGGCGTTGCTGCTGGCCGGTGCCTTCCACGTACGCAAGGATCTGGGGGTGCCGCTGCACCTGAAAGACCTCGGTGCCGGTGAAGGGAATACGGTGCTGATCCTGGCCGAAGCGGGCAAGACCGTGACCGCCGAGAGTGCGGATTACGTGTGGTACACCGCCGCGCAACCGGAACAGGATCATTGTGCGGAGCTGCGTCGTTGAACCCAGGCGAAACATTGTGGTGAGGGGGCTTGCTGTGGCGGCGCGACACTATGTCACGCCTCTACGTCGGTCCAATGGTCGTATCCACCCCTCCGGCACCGGCACAGTTTGTTAACATCCCCGCGATTTTTTCGTCTGTACAGTCATCACGCTGTCATTTCAGCCTGTTCAACAGGATGCTTTTTTCCATGAGTACTTTGTATACCCGCCGAACCGTCCTGCAAGGCATGGGCCTGTTGAGCCTGGGCCTGCTCGCCGGTTGCGACGACAGCAGCAAGCTGTCGTTCAAGTACGGCAAAGACCTCAGCGACAAGATCATGGGGCGTAACTTCAAGCTCAAGAACGCTCAGGGCGAAACCCGGATGCTGGGCAGCTATCGCGGCCTGATGCCGATGGTGTTCTTCGGTTTCACCCAGTGCCCGGCCGTGTGCCCGACCACCCTGGCCCGTGCGGCCCAGGCCAAAAAGCTGATGGGTCGCGATGGCGAAAGGCTGCAGGTGATCTTCATCACCCTGGACCCTGAGCGCGACACACCCGAGATGATCGATAAATACGTGAAAGCCTTCGACCCGAGTTTCGAAGCGCTGTACGGCACCCTGGAAGAAACCGCCGCCACCGCCAAGGAATTTGGCGTGTTCTTTGAAAAAGTGCCGAGCGGCGATACCTATACCCTCTCCCATACCGCGACCAGCTATGTCTTCGACTCCCGGGGCACTCTGCGCCTGGGACTGTCCACGTCCCTGACGGCCCAAGAGTGCGCAGAAGACCTGCTCACCGTGATGGAGGTTTGCTGAAATGAATACCCCGCAGGCTAAAAACCGTTTCGCACAACGCTGCAAGCAACTGGCGCTGGGCTTGTCCCTGGTTGGCCTGGCCTTTCAGGTGTCGGCACAAACCGAGGTCGAAGACGCCTGGGTCCGCGCCACCGTGGCCGGCCAGCCGTCAAGCGGTGCCTTCATGACCGTCACCGCGAGCAGCGACAGCAAACTGCTGAGCGTGCAAACGCCGGTTGCCGGGCTTGTGCAGATTCATGAAATGAGCATGAAAGACGACGTGATGAAAATGCAGCAGGTGGGCGCCGTCGCGCTGCCCGCCGGTAAAGCGGTGAGCTTCGATCCCAATGGCTACCACATCATGCTCATGAACCTGACGGCCCAGATCAAGGAAGGCGACAAGGTGCCACTGACCCTGACCGTCGAAGACGCCAAGGGCGAGAAACAGTCGATTCAGGTTGAAGCCGTTGCCAAGGCGATTGGCACCATGGATCACAGCAAGATGATGCATGATCATAGCAAGATGAATTGATTTACCCGTAGTATCGCAACACAAAAAGATCGCAGACTGCGGCAGCTCCCGTGAAACCCGTGTAGGAGCGGCCGCAGGCTGCGATCTTTTTTTTAGAAATCAAGACCTGTTCATGTCAACTCAAACGAGCTTGAGCACGACGTTGATGTTGTTGCGCGTGGCTTTCGAGTACGGGCAGTACTGGTGCCCGGTGTCGACGATTTTTTGTGCGGTTTCACGGTCCAGCCCCGGCAGGCTGACATTGAGCCGCGCCTGCAGCAGGTAGCCGCCTTCATTGGTGCCCAGGTCGACTTCGGCATCGACGGCCACATCCTTGGGCAGCGCCACTTTCATTTCCCTGGCCGCAACCTGCATGGCGCCGATGAAACAGGCTGACCAGCCGGCAGAGAACAGTTGCTCGGGGTTAGTACCGCCACCGCCCGCACCTGGCGACGACAGCTTCACATCGAGGATTCCGTCGGAGCTGCGGGACGCGCCGTCACGCCCGCCGGTGGTGTGGGTTTGGGCGGTGTACAACACTTTATCGATCTGGTTCATGGTGACCTCCTGATTGAGTTGTAAGAAACCGGTTTTAACGCCCCATCCGGTCGCTGGGATGGTCAATCAATATAGACGTCACAGGCCCACACCGTGGTCGATCCGACCGGTGCCCGCTTCTTCTTTATTTACGCGCCAACTTGTACCTGACGCAGTCCTCATAAAAGCTCTGCCGTACAGCAGTCGGTTTCAATCGCGACGGACTGTCATAAGTTTGCTCTGTAATACCAAGTGCCATCATGCGCATCCAGGTTTTGGCGAACTTGTAAGCCTGGATTTTCTGGCGGGCGGCATACAAGGAAACGCCTGAAAGCTTGAGTTCCTGAGCCCTTGCCGCGGTGCCCGCGCCCCAACTGCACATGTACTGATCATTGCTGGCCAGTTCTTTTGCTTGAGCCGAATGGGCTATACCCGCAGCAACTAGCGGAATTAACGCGATCCATATCTTGCGCATCTTGACCTATTTAACTAGCTGAAAATCAACTAATTTTGCTGAGGATTTTTAAACTTGTGGGCCAGCATCGTGCCTTTTCTGCAAATTAATGCGAAAACCAGATGGGTGATGCCATTTCTTGCGAGTTTTCAATCCTTTGCTATAGCTAAGACTCTCAATCGCCAACTAAGTGAGGCAACGGAATGTCAGTCGCAAAGAAAATGAGTGTGGGGCAACTGACAATGTTGACCGCCGTCAACATGTTGGGCTCCGGCATTGTGCTGCTACCGACGAAACTCGCGGAAGTCGGTGCAATTTCGATCCTCTCCTGGCTGGTGACGGCCACCGGTTCCCTCGCTCTTGCCTACGCCTTTGCACGATGCGGGATGCTCAGCCGCAAGACCGGCGGCATGGGCGGTTATGCCGAATACACGTTCGGTAAAGCAGGTAACTACATCACCAACTACACCTACGGTCTCTCGCTGTTGATTGCCAACGTGGCGATCAGTATTACCGCGGTCGGCTATATCCAGGTGTTGTTCGGGATAAAACTTGATTCGCTGCAAGTAGGCCTGGCCACTATTGCTCTGTTGTGGATCACCACCTTCGCCAACTTTGGCGGCGCCAGCATTACCGGCCGGATCGGCGCGATCACCGTCTGGGGTGTGATTGCTCCGGTGGTGTTGGTGTCCACGGTGGGCTGGTTCTGGTTCGACAGCAGCGTTTACGCCGCTGGCTGGAACCCCCACGACAAGGGCTGGTTCGAAGCGGCAGGCGCCTCGGTGGCGATCACCCTGTGGGCCTTCCTCGGCCTGGAATCGGCTTGCGCCAACACCGACGCGGTGGAAAACCCTGAGCGCAACGTACCGATTGCCGTGCTGGGCGGCACCCTGGGTGCGGCGGTGATCTACATCGTCTCCACCAACGTCATCTTCGGTATCGTCGGCAACGAAGAACTGGTCGCATCCACCGCGCCGTTCGGCCTGGTGTTCGCCAAGATGTTCACCCCAATGGTCGGGGACATCGTGATGGCGGCCATGGTGCTCGCCTGCATCGGTTCGCTGCTGGGTTGGCAGTTCACCATCGCCCAAGTGTACAAAAGCTCGGCGGACACCGGTTACTTCCTGTCGATCTTCGCCAAGGCCAACAAGGCAGGAACCCCGATTGTCGGCATGCTGGTACTGCTCGCTGCACAGACCGCACTGGCCCTGCTCACCATCAGCCCCGACTTGAGCAAGCAGTTCGATACCCTGGTCAACCTCGCAGTGGTGACCAACCTGGTGCCTTACATCCTGTCCATGGCCGCGCTGATGACCATGCAGAAAGTCTCCAACGTGCCGGAAGGCAAGGCACTGGTGACCAACGTCATTGCCCTGATCGCGGCGGCCTACAGCTACCTGGCGCTGTACAGTTCCGGTGAACAGGCCCTGATGCTGGGCGGCGTGGCCACGATCGTTGGTTACACCCTGTTCGGCTTCGTCAACAACCGCCTGATCCGCCTCGAAGCACTCAACAACAGCGTGCCGACGCAAACCGTCAGCGCGCAGCACCTCACTGCCGAGCCAGTGCCGGTGAACAATCTGAATACAGCCACTATGGAGGTTCAAGCATGACGGAATATAAACACTCGCTGGGCATGTTGGCGCTACTGGTCAGCAGTCCGCCGGACAAACGAACGGTGTTTGGCCGCGCCCTGGATCAACTGGTCCACGACGTAGAGGGCCGTGGTGTCAGTGTACTGGCCTCGGAAAGCCTCACCGATGCCGCCTCGATCCTGCGCTCGGACCCGGCCATTCAATGCGTGCTCATCCGATGGGAAATGGACACCAGCGAAGGCCACGCCGACTGCACCAAATTGCTGGTCAAGCTGCGCGAGCGCAACACCCGGGTGCCGGTGTTCCTGATCAGTGACCGTACCACCGCGTCGACCATTCCGTTATTGGTCATGCAACACGCCGACGACTTCATCTGGCTGCCCGAGGACACCTCCCGCTTCCTCAGCGGGCGCATCCTGGCGGCCATCGAACGCTATCGCCAGGCCGCCCTGCCGCCGATGTTCGGCGCACTGGTGAAGTTTGCCCGCAACTATGAATACTCGTGGCACACCCCCGGCCATGCCGGCGGCACCGCGTTCCTGAAAAGCACCGCAGGCCGGGCCTTCTACGAGTTCTTCGGCGAGAACCTGCTGCGTTCCGACCTGTCGATCTCGGTTGGCGAACTCGGATCGCTGCTCGATCACAGCGGCCCTATCGGCCAGGGCGAACGCTATGCCGCCAAGGTCTTCGGCGCCCACCGCACGTATTACGTGACCAACGGCTCGTCGATGTCCAACCGCGTCATCCTCATGGCCAGCGTCACGCGCAACCAGATCGCCCTGTGCGACCGCAATTGCCACAAGTCCGCCGAGCATGCGATGACCCTGTCCGGGGCGATTCCAACCTACCTGGTGCCGACCCGCAACCGCTACGGCATCATCGGCCCGATCCTGCCGCAGACCCTGAGCGCCGAAGGCGTGAAAGCCGCCATCGCCAGCAACCCGCTGGTCAAGCCAGGTATCGACCCGACGCCGGTGCACGCCATTGTCACCAACTCCACCTACGACGGCCTGACCTACAACGTCACCCGCGTCGAAGACCTGCTGGGCGAAAGCGTTGACCGTCTGCACTTCGACGAAGCCTGGTACGGTTATGCGCGTTTCAACCCGCTGTACAGCGGACGCCATGCCATGCACGGCAATCCGGCCGATCACGACAAGTCCAAGCCGACCGTGTTCGCCACCCAGTCGACCCACAAATTGCTGGCCGCCCTGTCCCAGGCCTCGATGATCCACGTGCGCGACGGGCGTAACCCGATCGAACATGCGCGCTTCAACGAGTCGTACATGATGCACGCCTCGACCTCGCCGAACTACGCGATCATGGCGTCCTGCGACGTCAGCTCGGCGATGATGGAAGCACCGAGTGGGCAGATCCTCACCAACGAGTCGATTGAAGAAGCCATCAGCTTCCGCCAGGTCCTCTCGCGCATGCACAACGAGATGCTGAGCAAGGATGACTGGTTCTTCACCTGCTGGCAGCCGCCGACCGTACAGGTTGGCGCAGCGACCGTGCCGTTCCATGAGGTCGACCCGGCTACGCTTAAAACCGACCCGAACTGCTGGGTCCTGCACCCGAACGCGGTATGGCACGGTTTCGGCGACATCGAAGACGGCTACTGCATGCTCGATCCGATCAAGGTTTCGGTACTTGCCCCGGGCATGGGCGACGACGGCAACCTGCTCGCCAACGGCATCCCCGCCTGCGTAGTCACCGCGTACCTGGGTCGTCAGGGTATCGTGGTCGAGAAAACCACCGACTTCACCATCCTGTTCCTGTTCTCCATCGGTATCACCAAAGGCAAATGGGGCACGCTGCTCAATGCCCTGCTCGACTTCAAACGTGACTACGACGACAACGCCGAGCTCGAGCTGTGCCTGCCCGACCTGTACAACGCCAACCAGCAACGCTATGCCGGCATGGGCCTGAAGGATCTGGCCGACGAAATCTTCGCCGCCATGAAGAAACACAAGACCACCGCCAACATGTCCCAGGCCTTCGGCACCCTGCCAAAAGCCGAGTTCAGTCCGGTGGAGGCCTACGAAAAACTGGTGCGCAACGACATCGAACTGGTCACCCTCAACGAAGCCGCCGGACGCCTTGCCGCCACCGGTATCGTGCCGTACCCACCAGGCATCCCGCTACTCATGCCGGGTGAGAACGCAGGGCCTGCGGACGGTCCGTTGCTGGCGTATCTCAAGGCACTGGAAGCCTTCGACAAATCCTTCCCCGGCTTCACCCATGACACCCACGGGATCGAGGTTGAGGATGGCGTTTATCGGATGCTGGTACTGAAATAAGTCACGCAGCTTCACCGCAACACCTGTGGGAGCGAGCTGTGGCGAGGGGGCTTGCCCCCGTTTGAGTGCGCAGCACTCACAAGATCTTCGAAACATCGGAAATTTTGGGGCTGCTTCGCAACCCAACGGGGGCAAGCCCCCTCGCCACAGCTCGCTCCCACATTGCTTTGCATCCCCCCAAAAATCCCTATGGGCAAATTCGATCACAGCGCTCTATGATTGATCCCCATGACCACCACCGCTGCGATCCGCTCACCCTGCCCGCCCGGCGCCTGCGACTGCGGGCGTGACCCGTTGCTGGAAACACCAGGGGCGGACCTGCGCATTCTGTTTTTGACCCGCAACGAAGAAAAACGCCTGATCGAACGCCTGGAGAACCTGCAGAGCCTGAGCGATCTGGAGCTCGTGCAACGGCGTATGTTCGAGCAGTTGGGCATCCGCGTGAACATCGCTCCCGGTTTCAACGAAGTGCGCACCATGCGCGGCATCGGCATCCAGATTGGCGAACTGCCGGGGCTGTGCCGCAAGACCCGCGCCAACATCCCCGCCGCCATTCGCCGCTCCATGGAAAAGCGCCCGGAGATTGCCTACGAACTGCTCAATGCCAACGACCTGTTGCGTGACGCCTGATGAAACCCATTCTCGAATTCCCCCTCACCGACGAGATTCTCACCTCGTTCGCCCTGGCCATCGGTGCCGACCTGCAGGGCTACCGCAACCACATTTACCGGGTGCTGAATTTCCATGGCGCCCTTTGCGGTGCCGAAGGCCTGCCCTCGGAGGCCGTTCAAATCGCGGCGGCGTTTCATGACCTGGGTATCTGGACCGATGACACCCTTGATTACCTGTCCCCGTCCATTGCCCTGGCCACCGAACATCTCGACAGCCAACAACGTCCGGAACTGAAGGATGAAGTCTGCGCGTTGATACTTGAGCATCACAAGCTGCGCCGGTATCGCGGCGCCTGCGCCGATAGCGTCGAACCCTTCCGCCGGGCCGACCTGGTGGATGTGTCCCTGGGCCTGGTGCGTTTCGGCTTGCCCCGAAGCTTCATCAAAACCGTGCAGGCGACCTTTCCCGATCACGGTTTTCACTCGATGCTAATGAAGCTTTCGGCCCGGCAATTGCTCCGCTCGCCGCTACGTCCTCTGCCCATGTTGCGCTGGTGAAACAGGCGTCTGTTACCCCCTCGAAAATGCACCGGAACAGGATCGGCGGTCATACATGAATCGCGGGGCACTGCTATGCCTTCCTTGGGAGATTTTGCCGCAAGCCAGCCAGGACGAAACTGGAAACCCAAGCGTGGCCACGGCCCCGGCGCCAGCCAGGTACGCGCAGACAACAGGTGCCAATGCGCAACAGGAGGTGGCCGATGTTATTCATCGTCAGTTGGACAATCAGCCCGGACAACCGTGATGCCGCAATCGCACGTTTCCTCAAGACCGGTGGCGCGCCGCCCGCAGGCGTCACCATGCACGGGCGCTGGCACGCCGTAGGGAGCTCGGCCGGCTTCGGCATTGCCGAGGCGAGTGATTTGGTGCCGATTCAAAGGTGGGTGCTGGAGTGGAACGACCTGATGAGCATGGACGTGCACGCCGCATTGACCGATGAGCAAATCGCACCATTGCTGGCTGCAACTACCGCCCGGTAATGTCGAAGGAGGGGGCGGCGAGTATCGCTCGCTGCCCGACTTGAGCGGCTGCTTCGCCGGAATGCCAATTCGATGCAACGCCCCTGAAACACTGACTTTCTGACTACTCATTACTGGATATTTCGCAATTCAAACCTACGCTCATCGCGGGGGATAACGCATTTCAACGGCGGCTGGGGGCTCGTCTCGATGTACTCACGCTAGTACGCAGGAGCTCAACATGAACCGGACAACCTTCTCCTCGATGTTTGCGATACCCCTGTTGCTGTCTGCAATGGCGTTTCCCGGCCAGACCCTGGCGGCCGACAAGTCCCCCAACATCCTGGTGATCATGGGCGACGATATCGGCTGGTCGAATATCGGTGTCTACAACCAGGGCATGATGGCTGGCAGAACGCCTAACCTCGACCAACTGGCGAATGAAGGCATGCGTTTCACCGACTATTACGCCGAAGCCAGTTGCACCGCCGGACGCGCCAATTTCATCACCGGCGAACTGCCGATTCGTACGGGCATGACCACCGTCGGCCAGGCCGGCTCGCCCGTGGGTATTCCCGCCGAAGCCGTGACCATCGCGACCGCACTCAAGGCCATGGGTTATGCCACCGGCCAGTTCGGCAAGAACCACTTGGGCGACCTGAACCAGTTCCTGCCCACCGTCCACGGTTTCGATGAATTCTTCGGCTACCTCTATCACCTCGATGCCATGGAAGACCCGGCGCACCCCAATTATCCGCAGGAACTGCTCGCGACCGTGGGCCCACGCAACATGGTCCACAGCTGGGCCTCCACCACCGATGACACGACCGTGATGCCGCGCTGGGGCAAGGTCGGCAAGCAGAAAATCGAAGACGCCGGGACACTCTATCCGGAGCGGATGAAAACCGTCGACGAGGAGATTCGCGACAAGGCCTTCTCTTTCATCGACAAGGCCAAACAGGACAACAAACCGTTCTTCGTCTGGCTCAACCCGACCCGCATGCACATCGTCACGCACCTGTCCGACAAGTACGAAGCCATGCGCAACTCGCAGAATGGCTGGTCGGAACAGGAAGCCGGCATGGCGCAGCTCGATGACATCGTCGGCGACGTCCTGGCGAAGCTGAAGAAAGACGGCATGGACGACAACACCATCGTGATCTTCACCACCGACAACGGTGCGGAAAACTTCACCTGGCCCGATGGCGGCACCACCCCGTTCGCCATGGGCAAAGGCACGGTCATGGAAGGTGGCTTCCGGGTGCCGGCAATCATTCGCTGGCCAGGCAAGGTGCCGGCCAATCAGATCGCCAACGGCATCATGTCCGGCATGGACTGGTTCCCGACCCTGGTCGCGGCGGCAGGCAACCCGAACATCACCGCCGAACTGCTCAAAGGCAAACAATTGGGCGATACCACCTACAAAGTTCACCTGGACGGCTATGATCAAACTCCAATGATCACCGGAAAAGGTCCGTCGAACCGACATGAAGTTTTCTACTTCGGAGAAAGCTCCTTGGGTGCAGTGCGCATAGACGACTACAAATATCGCTTCATTGACCAACCGGGTGGCTGGTTGGGGGCTAAAGTTGATGTGGACGTGCCGAACCTGACCAATCTTCGACTCGACCCATTCGAGCGCATGGGCTGGCCGGAAAATCAGGCCGCACAGGGTTCGCAACAATACTTCGACTGGTTCAAGTTCCAATTCTGGCGTTTCGTGTTCGTCCAGCAGCAGGTGGCCAAACTGGCTGAAACAGCGATCGAGTTCCCGCCGATGCAAAAAGGCGCGAGTTTCAACCTCGACTCGGTTAAAGCCAAGATCGCCAAGGCTCGAGCAGAGATGGCCAAGTAACAGCCGAATCCACGGGTGGCTGGTGCAGTCCACCCGTATTCGAAATGGACAATTGCCGAGGGATTTCAATGCAGATAAAAACAACTACCCTGCCCGCCTCTGCGCTACTTGCCCTGTGCTGCCAGCAAGCCTGGGCCGGCGGCATCATGCTCTATGAAATCGGCACCGATAACGCCGGCCTGGCCAACGCCGGTGCCGCCGCCCGTGCCCAAGGCCCCTCGACCATCGCCAGCAACCCCGCGGGCATGAGCTTTCTGCCCGGTACGCAAATCACCGCCGGCCTGCAGGTCCTGTACGGTGATTTGAGCTTCGACCGCGACTCCGGCACCAACACCCCGGGCAGCGGCAGTGGCAATGCCCTCGATCCGATTCCCGGTGGCAGCTTCTTCATCAGCCATGAACTGGACGAGCACTGGAGCGTCGGTTTCGGCCAGTACGGTGACTTCGGCCTGGCGGTCAATTACGACAACGACTGGTCCGGCCGCTACTTCGCACAGAACGCCAGCCTGCTCGGCCTGTCGCTGGTACCGAGCGTGGCTTATCGCTTCAACGAGCAGTGGTCGGTCGGCTTGGGCATCAAGGCCATGTACGGCATGCTGAAGGCGGACACCGCCATCGACCGCTCCCCTTTCGGCTTCACCGACCGCTCTGACGGCCAATACAAGTACCGGGACAACACCTGGGGCTATGGCGCCAACGTGGGCGTGATCTACGCCCCGCAACCCGGCACGCGCATCGGCCTGACCTACACCAGCCAGGTCGACCTGGACTTCGAGGACCGGCTCGATGTGAAGGGCGACGGGCGCCTGCTCGAAAGAGTCAACAACACCAACACAGATCTCGACATAAAGGTGCCGCAAACCGTCACCCTGAGCCTGTTCCAGCAACTGGACCGGCAATGGGCGCTGCTGGCCTCGGCCAACTGGCAGGACTGGTCCGAGTTCGGCGACATCGCCGTAGAGGTCGACACCACGGCCTTTGGTGCGCAATCGCAAACGGTCGACGCCGGCTTCAAGGACACCTGGCACCTCTCCCTTGGCGCGCAATACCAGGCCACCGAGCAGTGGTTGTGGAACTTCGGCGTGGCCTACGACAGCAGCGCCGTCTCGGACAGCAACCGCAGTGTGGTGGTGCCAATGAACGAATCCTGGCGCATTGCCACAGGAGCCACCTATGCTCTGAACAAGGACACCGATGTCAACGTCAGTTGGGCCATGGTCTGGCTCGGCGACATGCCGGTTGACCAGGCCAAATCCGTATCGAGCAATCGAGTTTCCGGTCAATTCGACAATGCCTGGATTCAAGCCCTGACCGGGAACATGACCTGGCGATTTTGATGTCTTGTAAACAAAAGAACGACGATTTCATCCAAGGAGTAAACACCACTATGAATCTATCCCGAAAACTGCTCGTCGGCGCCGCGCTGGCCAGTCTGTTGCTAGGCGGTTGCACTTCGAAAGTGACTGAGAAGGAGCAATACTCAGGTTTCCTGTCCAACTACAACAACCTGCAGGAAGTCCAAACGCCGAGCGGCGGTACCGCGATGCGTTGGGTCAGCCCTTCGTGGAACCCGAATGCTTATGACACTGTGGTGTTCAACAAACTGGAGCTCTACCCGGCTCCCAAACCCGACGAGCGTGTCAACCAGCAGACGCTGACCGACATTCAGAACTACATGACCAGCAAGGCCAAGGCCTCCCTGGGTCAGAAGTACCGCGTAGTGTCCAACACCTCGTCCGCTCCGGCGGGTTCCCGCCCTCTGATCATGCGTGCGGCAATTACCGGGGTGAACGCCGAGAACGAAGGCATGAAGTGGTATGAAGTGGTGCCCATCGCGGCCGTAGTCGGGGCAACTCAGGCTGCTACCGGTCACCGTGACCAGGACACTACCCTGTTCATCGAAGCCGAGTTCATCGACGCGAAGAGCAACCAGACCGTGGCCAAAGTGGTGCGCAAGGTGTTTGGCACCGCCCTGGAAAATGAAAGCCAGAAGATTACCGCCAAGGACTTCAAGGCGGCGATCGACAAACTGGGCACCGACTTCCAGGCGTTCCTCAAGTAACACACTCATGGGGCGAGGGGGTTTGCTCCCTCGCCACATGGAGTTCCTTCCTGACTCTTGCGGTCACTCCTTTATCCCCAGGTTTCTGTTGCCCAAGGCGATTTAGGCCGCACTACCCTTGGCCTGCTGCTCCAGATGCAATTGCAGCTGCGGTTCGATCTGCAACGCCGCGGCCAGTTCATCCAGATAGTTGCGCTCGGCGTCCTGCTGGTCGTCCACCAGCATCACGCTGGCCAGGTACATCTCCGAGGCCATGCCGGGGTCGGTGGCCGATTGCGCCACTTCATTGGCGTCCAGTGGCTTGGCGACCTCGTCGTCCAGCCATTGCTGCAATTGCGGATCGTCCGTGTGACGGCCGATTTCAGTGCTGATCATCTGCTTCTCGGCGTCATCGATCCGGCCATCGGCCTTGGCCGCGGCAATCAATGCCCGCAGGATCGCATGGCTGTGCTCCTCGGCCTCCGGGCCGGCCAGCAAGTCCACGGTCCGTGGCGCTTCTTGCGGAGCCGACACCTGACTGCGCTGCCAGGCCTGGTACGCCTGGAACGCCATCATGCCCAAGGACGCCAGCGCCGCATAATGGGTGCCACCAGCGGAACGACTTTGCGGTACACCACCCATCGGTGAACCACCGCCGAGCAAGCCACCGAGCAAATCGCCCAACCCTGCGCCACCACCGCCACCACCTGCAGCAGCCCCGCCGCCCAACAAGCCGCCGAGCAATCCACCCAGGTCGCCGAGCCCGCCTTGGGCCGACGCACCACCGCCTCCCTGTTGCGCCATCGAGCCCTGGCCGGCGCGCAGTAATTGTTCGAGCAGATCGCTGGTGTTCATGCCGTTTGTCCTCTTAAAGGGCGTTTATACAGTCAGGCAACGATAGCCCCCGCAAGCGAATGTGCCAGCACCGTTGGGCTGACCCGCCCGCGCTACCGCGGATGGGTCCGGGGTACTTTTTGCCAGCGCAGCTAAGATTCATAGGTGGTGAACCTTATTCCCGGATACCCGGTCGATACCTGCAACCCGACCCGGTTTGCCACTGCCCCCGTACGCGGGGTGACAACTGGCTTGCTTCATTCACTGGAGAACGCCCCCGTGATTTCAACCCTGTACATCGCCAGGCTCAAAGCATGGGGCGCCCATGGCTTTACCGCCACTGGCGTGGTCACCGCTTTCCTCGCCACCCTGTCCCTGCTGGATAACCAGCCGACCCATTGCCTGCTGTGGCTGGGTGTCGCCCTGATCGTCGATGGACTGGACGGTGCGCTGGCACGCAAGGTCAACGTGCAGTCGGTGTTGCCGAGTTTCGATGGCTCGATCCTCGACCTGGTGATCGACTACCTGACGTATGTGTTTATCCCGGCACTGTTCATCTATCGCTACATCCCGTTGCCGGACTACACCTTGCTGCTGAGCGTGTCGCTGATTCTGGTGTCGTCGCTGTTCTGTTTCTGCAACGTCAACATGAAGAGCACAGACAACTACTTCCAGGGTTTCCCCGCTGCCTGGAACGTGGTTGCCCTGTGCCTGTACATCATCGCCCCGTCACCGTGGATCACCTTCGTCACGGTGATCGGCCTGGCGCTGCTGACCGTGACCCGGATGAAATTCCTGCACCCGTTTCGCGTGCGCCGGTTCATGCCGATCAACATTGCGGTGACGGCCATCTGGTTGCTGTGCAGCTTGTCATTGGTACTCAACCATCCGCAGATCAACCCGTTGGTGATGGGGCTGTGGCTGCTGATGTCGGCGTACTTCCTGGGCATCTGCTTGTGGCGCACGGCGCTGGAGTGGCTCGACGAATCGCGGCTCAAGTAGCCATGGCGGTCCATATCGTTCAACTCGGATCACCCCGTCGACCTGACGAAGGTTTGCGCCTGGGCACGGTACGCCGCCCTCCCCGTGGCGTACCGAAAGCCGAATTCGCCCGTCGGGATTTTTATGATGTCTGGCAGCCGCTGCTGTCGCCCAGTGCACAGTTGGTGGCCGAGGCCAAGGCTGCGCAAGATGCCAGGGCCTGGGAGGTGTTCAGGCGCAAGTTCAAGGCCGAGATGAGCCATCCCGCTGCCAGTCAGATGCTGGACCTGCTGGCCGCGTTGTCCCATCAGACCTCCCTGGCCGTGGGGTGTTATTGCGAGGATGAAGCGCATTGTCATCGGTCGGTGTTGCGCGAGTTGCTGGAAGCCCGTGGTGCGAAGGTCATTTAGCTGACATTAACTCTGGCCCTTTGTAGGAGCGAGCTTGCTCGCGATGACGGTGTGACAGCCACAGAAACTGCGACTGGAAGACCATCGCGAGCAAGCTCGCTCCTACAGAGGGTTTTGCATTGTTATCGCTTAGCGCCGCGTGATCACCACCTCCAGATATTCACTCGGCACCACCAGCGACTTGTCGCCCGCCCGGTTCATCCGGTTGATCAGCTCGCTCAGGTCCGTCTCCAGGGCTTTGGCACCGTCCGCGGGCAGCGCGGCGAAGGCCTTGTGCACCGGCCCGTACCATTCTCGGAAGGTGTCGATGAAGTGCGCCGCCGAGCGATAGCGGAAATTGAACGTGCGGCGCGTCACCTGGAGCAGGAATTCACGCTCGTCGAAATGCTCGTGCAACCAGGCTTCGCTGCCCCAGCGTGAGGGCGGATTGGCCCCTGGAGGGGGTGGCAGGTGCTGACTCAGGGTCTTGAACATCTGGCCGACGAAACCTTCCGGCGTCCAGTTGGCCAGGCCGATCCGCCCACCCGGACGACAAACCCGCGCCAGTTCCGCAGCAGCTTTGGGCTGGTCCGGCGTGAACATCACGCCGAAGGTCGACAGCACGGCATCAAAACTGCCGTCGGCAAAGGGCAATGCTTCGGCATCGGCGACCTGGAAGGAGACGTTCAGGCGTTCTGCCCGGGCCCGTTCTTCGCCGCGTTCGAGCAAGGCGGCGACATAGTCGGTGGACGTCACCTGGCAGCCACGGCGGGCAGCCGCGAGGGTCGCATTGCCGTTGCCGGCGGCAACATCGAGCACGCGTTCATCGCACAACAGGTCGCAGGCTTCGGCCAGTTGCTCGCCGACAATCTGCAAGGTGGTGCCGATCACGGCGTAGTCACCGCTGGCCCAGGAGGCCATCTGGCGGTTTTTCAAGGCAGTCAGATCAATGGGTGTACTCATGGAGACGGTCTCTGGGTTGAAACACGAATCGGGCCTGGCGGGCATTCACTCCGCCGTTGTCGGATCGATGATGTTCATGACCTGGGAAATGCGATTGGCGGGAAAACCACTGATCCTGGCGTGCTCCTGGATCTGCTCCTCGTTCGGCGAGATGTACACGCAATAGAGTTTGTCACCGGTGACATAGCTCTGCACCCACTGCACCTCTGGCAACTCACGCAACGCCTGGCAGGACTTTAGCGAAGCGGCTTTCAAATCCCTTTCCGACAGAGCTCCGGCGCCCTGGATCTCGCGTTCAATGACGAACTTAGGCATGGCAACCTCTCTTTATTGTTCTGGATGGCAGGGCGGCACTCACCCTGTGATCAAACTATCGTCCTGACGGGCGCCGGCGTCCTGTCCGATCGTCGCCCAACCCTGCCCGATCGTCCGGAGATTCCACGTAGCGCGCAGGCGCGTTCACAATCAGGAACCCTCCCACGGGGAAACCCCAATGGACGCTCTGTCACAGACCCTGCGCGTCGTGCACCTGGTCGGCGCGATCTTTATCAACGCCCGGTTCACCGCGCCCTGGTGCTACCAGTCGCCCAGCGCCGACACCGCCGCGCCGTTTCTGGAGCCCGATGCGGAACGGGTGGTGATCTTTCACCTGATCACCGAGGGCGAATGCTACGTGGAATTGGGCGATGACCCGCCGCTGCTGCTGAGTGCGGGCGACGTGGTGATCTTCCCCCAGGGCGATGCCCATCGCATGTGCTCACATCCCGGATTGCCCCCGGCCACGGGTGCGCGACTGGATGCGGTGCTGGCGCGCCGCCCCCGGCAATTGAGCTATGGCGGAGGTGGCGCGGTCACCCGGTTGGTGTGCGGTTACCTGGCGTGCGACACGCGCCTGGCGGGCATGTTGCTCAAGGGCTTGCCAGCGGTGGTGCGGGTCAATGTGCGCGGCTCGGATGCCGGCCTCTGGCTGGAGTCCTCCGTGCGCTATGCCCTCGCCGAAGCCCGCTCGCCCCGCCCTGGCGGCGAAGGTGTATTGGCCAAACTGGCCGAAGTGCTGTTCATCGAAGTGTTGCGCCTGTACATGAACGAACAGGGCGAAGGCCGCACCGGCTGGCTGGCCGGTGTGCGCGACCGCATCGTCGGCGCCGCCCTCAACGCCTTGCACAAAAAACCCTGCCACGCCTGGACACTGGACGAACTGGCGCGCACCGCCAGCACCTCGAGATCGGTGTTGGCCGAACGCTTCCAGCAACTGGTGGGGGTGTCGCCGATGCAGTACCTGACGCAATGGCGGATGCTGCTCGCCGCCAACCTGTTACGCAGCAGCAACAGCTCATTGACGCGCATTGCCGAAGAAGTGGGATACCAGACCGATACCGCTTTCAGCCGCGCCTTCCGTCGCGAGTTCGGTGCGCCACCGGCGGCGTGGCGGCGCGGTCAGGAGAAAAAGACCATGACCCACGAGGCAGGACCTGTGAGCCATTGATCGAGCGGATTACGCCGCTGGCGCGCTGGCCTTGGCCTCCTCCAGCAACTGCTGAATTATCTTCTCCTGCGTGTCATAACTGCCTTCACCGAAGTGGGTGTAACGCACCTGCCCCTTGGCATCGATCAGGTAGTGCGCCGGCCAATACTGGTTGTCGAAGTTGCGCCAGATCGCGTAGTTGTTGTCGATCGCCACCGGGTAGGTGATGCCATACTCCTTCACCTTGGCCCTGACGTTGTCGATGATACGTTCAAAGCCGTATTCGGGCGTGTGCACGCCGATCACCACCAGCCCGTCCTTTTCGTATTTCTTCGCCCAGTCCTTCACGTACGGCAGGGTGTGCTTGCAGTTGATGCAGTCGAAGGTCCAGAAGTCCACCAGCACCACTTTGCCTTTCAGGGCCTCGTTGCTCAGTGCCGGTGAGTTGAGCCAATCCACCGCGCCGGACAGCGACGGCATGGCGCCCTGGGCATCGCCCATGGTGCTGTCGGCCTTGACCTTGCTGACCAGGTAATCGACGACTTTCGGCACGGTTTCCAGCACGCCTTTCTCCACGCTGCTGACACCTTCCGAGGAAGTGTTGGCCAGCAACAGGTCATTGGCCCCCGTTGCAATCACTGCCGCACCGGCGAGCACCGCAACCCCGGCGCCACGGCGCAACCAGCCGGTGACCGGAATCGACGGTTTCAAGCGATTGACCAGGCGGCGCCCGGCAAAGATCAAGGTGCCCAGGGACAGCGCACTGCCCGCGCCATAAGCCACCAGCAACAGACTGGTGCCGGCGTTCGCCCCTTGCAGCATGGCGCTGGTGAGAATCACCCCGAGGATCGGCCCGGCGCAGGGTGCCCAGAGCAGCCCGGTGGCGACACCGATCATGATCGACGCCAGCGGCCCGGACATCTTGCGCGAGTTCGGATCGATGCGATTGCCCAGCAGCACGAAAGGACGCGCCAGCCAGTCACCGACCCGGGCGGAAATCAGCGACAGGGCGAACAGCGCCATCACCACCAGTGCTACGTGGCGGCCGGTGTTGCTGGCCTGGATCACCCACTCGCTGCTGACCACGGCCAGGCTGGAGACCAGGGCAAAGGTCAGGACCATGCCGCCGAGGGTCAGCAGGATCGAGGAGCGTGTGCGGTCGGCTCCGGCAAACAGGAATGGCACGACCGGCAGGATGCACGGACTGAGGACGGTCAATATGCCGCCCAGGAAAGCGATGAGTAACATGGGATCACCTAATACACATTAGAGGGCAACACATCACCACTGTAGGAGCGAGCCTGCTCGCGATGGCGTCCGGTCAGACGACACATCCTTGACTGAACCATCGCTTTCGCGAGCAGGCTCGCTCCTACAGTGGATCGGGGGTGTTCTCAAGCGGTCTGCTCGTCCAGCAACTGCCCCTGAGGGGTGCGGCTGGAACCGTTCTCGGCGAGCATCTGCCCTTGCGGCGTGCGACTGGAACCGTCTTGCGCCAAGAAGCCATAGGTGCCCTTCTCCGCCACCGGCGTGAGCTGGAAGCAGGTGTTGCTGGCGCAGGCGCTTTGCTCGACAGCGGCGTTGGCATGAGCTGCCGCACCGGCGACGGAAAAGGCGATGGCGGTCAAGTAGCGGGAAATGTTGTTCATGATGTCCTTCCTGTTTCAAATGGATTAAGCGGTGGTTGATCGCGACACTCAGTTTTCCGAGTTGCAGTTGTCAGCCAACTTGCTGTAACCCAGCACTTGGGTCCTGGACTGGGAGTCGAGGTACGTCAGCCGCGCATTCACCACGCCGCAGGAAGGCGTAGCGTCTTCGGTCAGCGACACCACTTTCCTGATATCCAGTTGGGTGCCGTAGGTGTAGGTTTTAGGCGCAACATCGACTTCGGCACGGGCCGACAAGGTGCAGATGTTCAAGGCGGCAAACAGGCAGGTGGCGTAGATGGCCTTGGTGTTCATGGCGAGTTCCTCAGGGTTTCAACAGGTTGATCGTTGGTTGATCCGAGGCGGTCTGGCTTGCCTCGATGGAACCTATTAAAAGCCTGCGAGGTATCTCGTCTGTGTCGGGAATCGGCGTGAATCAATCGCTGCGTATCAGAACGGCGCCTGGATACACAGCAATACAAAACCGCTGGAAATCGGCTTTTTTGCCTTCGTGTGTATCCGCAGGCAAGCCAGATACACTGCAATACAAAGGGCGACAGGCGAGCCCGCCGAGGCTCGATAGACTGTGTGGCATTCCCCATTTACCAGAGGTTTGGCCCAATGGATCACGTTGATCACATCCTCATCGTTGACGATGACCGCGAAATCCGCGAACTGGTTGGCAACTACCTGAAGAAGAACGGCCTGCGCACCACCGTCGTGGCGGATGGACGGCAGATGCGCGCTTTTCTGGAAACCACTCCGGTGGACCTGATCGTGCTGGACATCATGATGCCGGGAGACGATGGCCTGGTGCTCTGCCGCGAACTGCGCGTCGGCAAGCACAAGGCCACGCCGGTGCTGATGCTCACCGCCCGCAACGATGAAACCGATCGCATCCTCGGCCTGGAAATGGGCGCCGACGACTACTTGGTCAAACCATTCGCTGCCCGTGAACTGCTGGCGCGGATCAATGCGGTGCTGCGACGCACGCGCATGCTGCCGCCGAACCTGGTGGTGACCGAAGCCAGCCGTCTGCTGGCTTTCGGTCGCTGGCGCCTGGACACTTCGGCCCGTCACCTGCTCGATGAAGACGGCACCATGGTGGCCCTGAGCGGTGCCGAATATCGATTGCTGCGGGTGTTTCTCGACCATCCGCAACGGGTGCTCAACCGCGATCAATTGCTCAACCTGACCCAGGGCCGCGACGCCGACCTGTTCGACCGTTCCATCGATCTTTTGGTCAGTCGCCTGCGCCAGCGCTTGCTCGACGACGCTCGCGAACCGGCCTACATCAAGACCGTACGCAGCGAAGGCTATGTGTTTTCCCTACCGGTGGAAATCCTGGGCGATCAATCATGACCCTGGCGCTGCACTGGCCGCGCACCCTGGCCTCGCGGCTGTCGCTGATATTCCTGATCGGCCTGATCCTTG
Source organism: Pseudomonas sp. GL_091 (assembly GCF_057837725.1). Classification (NCBI taxonomy): domain Bacteria; kingdom Pseudomonadati; phylum Pseudomonadota; class Gammaproteobacteria; order Pseudomonadales; family Pseudomonadaceae; genus Pseudomonas; species Pseudomonas sp. GL_091. The sequence continues at coordinate 4,577,566 of NZ_CM174451.1, forward strand.
CTCAGGCGCTGTCCTTCGGCGCGCAGTACTACGAACGCTACGAATCCTCGAAAACCACCATGCTCGGCAACCTGGAAACCGACGTTTCCACCTCCGTTGCCATCCTCGACCGCTTGCCCGCCGATGAGCGAGCCGGTTGGCTCAAACAACTGGAGCGGCGCAATTACAGTTACATGCTCAATGAGGGTTCACCGGGCACGCCCATCCGCACCGACATGCCCGATGCGCCCATTGCCATTGCCTCGATCAAAGACGCCATCGGCCACGATTACCCGATGACCTTTACCGACATCCCCGGGCCGAAAAAACATTTTCAAGTGCACTTGAACCTGGCGGATGGCAGCCCTCTGACCATCGACGTCCGTCCGACGATGGTGCCATTGTCGCCCTGGCTGCCCATCGTGTTGCTCGGGCAACTGGCACTGATGCTTGCCTGTTCCTGGCTGGCGGTGAGAATCGCCATCCGCCCCCTCACCCGCCTCGCCAGTGCCGTCGAAACCCTGGACCCCAACGCGCACCCCGTACTCCTGGACGAAAAAGGCCCGACCGAAGTCGCCCACGCCGCCAGGGCCTTCAACTCGATGCAGGCACGCATCGCGGCGTACCTGAAGGAACGCATGCAACTGCTCGCGGCGATTTCCCACGACCTGCAAACCCCGATCACCCGCATGAAACTGCGCGCCGAATTCATGGACGACTCCAGTGAAAAAGACAAACTGTGGAACGACCTGAGCGAGATGGAGCACCTGGTACGCGAAGGCGTGGCCTACGCCCGCAGCATCCACGGCGCCACCGAAGAAAGCCGCCGCACCGACCTCGACTCGTTCCTCGACAGCCTGGTGTTCGACTATCAGGACGTGGGCAAGGACGTTCAGCTCACAGGCAAGAGCGCAGCCGTCATCGACACCCGCCCCCACGCCTTGCGCCGGGTGCTGGTCAACCTGACGGACAACGCATTGAAGTTTGCCGGTGCCGCCGAGTTACGGGTGGAAAAACAGGCCGATGGCAACCTGTCGATCAGGATCCTCGACCGTGGCCCGGGGATCGCCGAGGAAGAACTCAAGCAAGTGATGGCGCCGTTCTATCGCGTTGAGAATTCCCGCAACCGCAGCACCGGCGGCACCGGGCTGGGACTGGCAATCGCCCAGCAACTGGCGGTCGCGATTGGCGGGTCGTTGACCTTGAGCAATCGTGAGGGTGGCGGGTTGTGTGCGGAGTTGCGATTGCCGGTGTAGAAATTTTCGGTTCGGGGGCGAGGAATGCCAGGCCAGCTGTAAAAAATGGTCGGCTGTCAGGCCGCTATCGCGAGCAAGCTCGCACATTGGGTCTCCGGTTTTACTCGGGACTTGTGGCCACTGAAGATCCCTGTGGGAGCGACGGTGCGGCGATCCGACTTGCTCGCGATGGCTTTGTGTCAGGCGATGAATATTTTGTGGGTGTACATATCCGTTGCTGCGGTAACGGCCACTTAGGGTTCCGCCCTTATGGCGGGTCACTTGGAAAAGCCCCAAGTAACCAAGGGCTCTTGCCCCTGACGTTCGGTGCCTCGCCTAGGCTCGGCATGCCCTCGCTCCGGTCCTGCTCCGTGGGCCCGCTGCGCAGAACCTCCACTCGGCCTCTCGAGGGGGCAAGAAGATCAAGATCAAAAGCAAAAGCAAAAGCAAAAGCAAAAGCGAGGCGGCCTACCGGCCAGCCTGATCGCGGGGTTCGTTCGCCTGTGAGAATTGAGTCGGCTGACAGGCCGTCGTCGCGAGCAAGTCGGATCGCCGCACCGCCGCTCCCACAGAAGAGCAAAAGCAGAGCAACCCACACCACCGCGTCGCTCTTCACCACTCATCAGGCCGAGCGTTAGCTCGCCTGCAGCTTTTGATCTTGATCCACCCGCCCCCTCGGCAGGCTGAGTGGAGGCGTTCATCCGGGGGGTGGGCGCGCAGCGCCGTTCGGCGCAGCCGAACACATCGAGAGGAGGTCGAGCGAAGCCGGCCGGAGGCGATGCCCCCGGATGAATGCCGGAGCGAAGGAACCCCGAGCCTTGGCGAGGGGCCGTACGTTCGGGGCGAGCGCTTTTTTTGCTTACTTTTTTTGAGGCGCTTGTTAAAAAAAGTGAGTCGCCGTAAGGGCCAGCCCTTTCAAGGTGTTTTCCCTTTATGGGCCTTAAGCACCCGATCCGTCGACACATGAGCGTGCGCAGCTTTGCCGTCCAGCCACTCCTTGGGTTTGGCGATTTTGGGACCACGTATGCTTTTGGCCACTTGCTTGGGCTTGATATTCCTGGCGAGCGCCAACAGTCGCGTTGCCAGCGTTTCTAAGGTCGTTTGAAGTGTCAGGTAATCTGAGGGCAGTGCGATCTGCATGCCCTCGTATCCGCTACGCACTTGTACCGTCAGGTGGAAGATCGAAGCTTCCCAGCCTTCGGGCAATGTCTCGCGATGAGCCTGTTCCACGCTGCGTTTGAGCACTGCCAGGACGTTGTAGGCCAGGATCGCCGAGGTAAAACCCAGCAACGCCGCCCGCGGAGCGCCAAGGCTTTCGATTTCACTGTCCAGCACCGATTCCAGGCGCTGGAACATCCCTTCGATACTCCAGCGACGACGGTATAACTCGGCGATCTGCCCGGCGCTGACGGTGTCTGGCAAGTTGCTCCAGAACCACATCACAGTGTCGCCTGAGTCAGTAGGTGTCTGTAGGTTCAGTTCAACTCGACGCCAGCGGTGACCACCTTTGAGTTCGATGATTTGCTCGCGCACCGTTGCGGATTCGATGGCCACAGATTCTTGCCAGCCGCCTTCCTCAATCAACCGTGGATGTTTGCTTTGCTGGCGAATAATGAACGAAGCCCCCGCTTCCTCGCAGGCTTGCATGACGGGCAGCGTGCAGTACAGCCGATCGGCCATCCATAGCTGGCCCTTAGTGGCGTGGGCCAACAGCGGCAGCACGCTGACGCGCTCACTGGCGTAGGCATCCTCGCATGGCTGCAAGTCGACGATCTGATCGAGGTCCGGGTCGTAGACCACTACTGAAAACCCTGGTCGCGCCGCACCTCGCTCACGCCGCAAAGCCCCCAAGCGTTTTTCAGTAGAAGGCAGGTGGTTGCCGTCGACAATGCGCAGCTGCCAGCCGGGCAAAATGGCTGAGCAGCCCAACTCTTTTATCGTCGGAGCCAGGCGCTCGGCGCTTCCTGTAACCAACGCCCGCAGCAACGCGGGCTCTGTGCGGCTGACCTTGTCATAGAGCGCCGCCAACGTAACCGGCAGCCCCTCCATTTGCCGGGCAGCGGCATGCAAAGAAGGGCGCAAACCCAATGAAACAAGGGACATCAGCTCAACGATGGTCGAAAACAAAAGCTCACGCGGGTACTGGCGTTGACGGTGTTCTTCAAACACCTGATCAACCCATTCGGCAGGAACAGCCTGCTCCAGTATCAATTTCGTCATGACACTGGCCGGTGTCTTTTTTTCAAACCGCGCTAGAACTTCTGCCCACATCGTTTTCGTCACCCTGACTGGTTTTTAGGGGATTCTAAACGAAGACCTTGAAAGGGCTGGCCGTAAGGGCGAAACCATAAGCCGCCGTTACCGAAGAAACGGATATGTACTCGACCACTCAGAAACCTGGTCGGCCCAAAAAGATTAAACAACCCCAACAACCCCCTCCCCATGCATCTGCTGCAACAACACCAACCCGCCATCCAGAAACTCCGAAGCCCCCGCCTCCACCGCCAATCCTTGCAACTGCTCACGCCCGGTCAACTCGGGAAACTCACCAACACGCAGCAACAACCGCCACGCCAACGGACTCAGTTCAGAAAACCTCACACTCCAGTCCTCCGCCCGCCGCACCAGCAACAATGTCGGCTGAGCAGGTAAAACGTCCGGCTGACAATCCGGCCCCACCCGTTGCACCGGCCAGGCGTAAGCCAACGGCCAGGCCAGCGGCGACACCCGCAAGTGCCGATCCAGAAGCAACGCGGCATCACCGCCAACCAGAGGCTCGGCGTCAGATTGTTGCAGCGCCATTTCCACCCACTCGTAATGCGCCAGCTCCACCATGAACGGCGGCCACAGCCCATCGCTCAATGCCAGAGGCCCGGCCGCAAGAAACTCGACAAACTCCTGAGCAATCTCACCAAATTTCGGCGTGCGGGCGCGGTAGTCCCGCAGAAAGATCCGCACCAGCGACCGCCAGCGTTCATCACCCAGAATCTTCACCAGCACCGGAAAAGTGCCACTGAGCAGCGAAGACAGGTTGGCGAACACCAGATCGCGATAAACCTGTGCCCGCGCCGGGTCCATCTCGATGGGTGGCGCGTTGTGTTCAGGGTCGCGCAGGTACAGGCCCATGGTGGTTTGTTGATGCAAAAGACTCGACTTCTCCACGATTCAAACCTCCTGTTGCAAGCGGCGAATGGTCTGCAATTCCGCCACCAGTTCGGCGAATGCCGGAAAATTGAAATCGCGCTCCAGCAAGGTCGGTTGTGCGCCGAACCGGGCATAAGCCTGAGCCAGCAACGACCACACCGCCGGTTTGACCGAAGCACCGTGGGTGTCGATCTTCAAGGAGTCGGACTCGTCGAAATGCCCGGCAATGTGCATCGCCACCACCCGGCCCGAATCGATGCCAGCCAGAAACGCCTGCGGATCGAAGCCGTGGTTGATCGAATTGACGTAGACGTTATTGACGTCCAGCAACAGGTCGCAATCGGCCTCGCGCAGCACGGCATTGGTGAATGTCACCTCGTCCATGTCCTGTTGAGGGGCGGCGTAGTAAGAGACGTTTTCCACCGCCAGGCGTCGCCCGAGAATGTCCTGGGCCTGACGGATACGCGCCGCGACGTGGTGCACCGCTTCTTCGGTAAACGGCAGCGGCAACAGGTCGTACAGGTGACCGTCATCGCTGCAATAGCTCAAATGCTCGCTGTACAGCGGCACGTTGTAGTGATCGAGAAAACCCCGGACTTCCCGCAAAAAACCGACGTCCAGCGGCGACACCCCACCCAGGGACAGGGACAAGCCGTGACAGGACAACGGATAGCGTTCAGCCAGGGCGCGCAATGCCGCGCCGTGGGCACCGCCGATGCCGATCCAGTTTTCCGGGGCGACTTCCAGAAAGTCGAAATCGCCTGCCGGTGCGGCCTGGAGGTCTTTCATTAAACCGCGGCGCAGGCCCAGGCCGACGCTGGCCTTCGCTACGGGAGTGACGGGGGTTTGCATGATGTCGATCTCAGACGATGGCTGGGGGTACGGGCACCGAATCGATGCCCGCCGTCAGACACAGTTAATCGAAGCGGTGTATCGGGCCTGTGTTCACTTGTGCCGGTAAATGCCAGCGTGTGTATCGCCAGCAAGTCCATACACACTGCGGTACAGACCCGCCACTGGCTGTCAGGCCAGGTCGTATTTCTCACGCACCAGATGGCCGATGCCCATGCGATCGAGCACATACATCGGGCACAGGAACGTCACACGCACGGTGCCCGGCAGGCGACTGATGTCGATCGATCCGGTGATGGTGGCGCGGTTGAGGACTTCGTCATAAGGCAGGCCGGTAACGGAAGCGGCGCGTTGCAGGCCGTTTTCCACCGCCAGGTTGAGGTTCTCGCCGCTGCCGATGAAGGTGATCGGCCCACTCTGTTCGATCTCGTGCTGGCCCCAACGCTCACCCAGCTCACGGACTCTTGCCCGTTGTTCGGCGTTCATTGGCCGGGCCATTGGCGGCAAGTCATCGAGATTTTGCAACAGGATCGGCCCTTCCAGGGTCAGGTTCTTCACCACTTGCACCACCACTTCGGTTTCCCCGGAACAATCGGTGGCGTGCCCGGCGATTTCGCCGTTGCCCTGTTGGGCATGCATGTCGCCCATGTACACCCCGGCACCGGGAACTTTAACCGGGCAAATCAGCACGCAGCCTTCGCGAATCGAGTTGGTGTCCATGTGGCCGTCGGTTTTCGCCGCGTGCAGTTCTTCGCGGGTCATGCCGAAACGGTGCGGTGCATTGATCAGGTACTGGCCGAAGTCGGCGCAGTTGTGGGAATCGGGCAAGTCCCGGGATGGCAGGGTGCCGATGTTGCCGAGAAACGGCCGCATGTGAGCCGCAACACCGGGAATGTCGGCACGGGCCAGGGACAGGATCGAATGCTGTGCGGCGAATTCCGGCAGCGCCGACATCTCTGATGCGTTACCTGCCAGTCGATTGGCGATGTCCTGATTGACCGTCAGGCTGACCTGGTTCTGCGCATCGAACACAATCACATAGCCGTGGCTGAAACGAAACGCGCTGACCTCGGCACCACAGTGGTTGCAGCGAATGGCCTCGGCGCCGATGCCCTCGACATGGCTGGCGGGATGATCGGTGCCGCACATGGAACAGAATTTAGAAACGAACGGATCGCCGTTGTACCGCCCCTCAACAAAGCTCATCACCCCGGATGAAGTCGCCAGCGACGTCACGCGCATGCTTTTGATCTTGATGGCCACGGCATCACCGATTTGCGCCCCGGCGATCGCCACCGGTTGCGTCACTTCATGCCCGCCCTCGAAAGCGGGCGTGATCATCGGCCCCCAACAGCCCGGTGGCGTACCGGTGATCAGCGTACCACCGTCGACCAACGGCCCGAGCATCGGCTGGCTCGGGCCAATGATGCCGTTGGTGTAGTGATCGACCCGCAGTCGATCCACGGGTGTGACGTTGGGATCGGGTTGAGACACAAGCGTTGTCATGGAAGTCCCCTTGACCGCATCAGGCGCGGAACAGAGTCGAGCGTACGGCCGCCGGTTGCGACGGCCAGGGAAAGAGTCTTGGCCGCCACGGTTTAACGGCGCCAAAACGGCCTTCACAGTTCATCGCAGGTTTGTATCGGTTCTGTGTTCGGCTGGGGCCTGAAGTTGCGCGGGACTGTATCGAAAGGCGGGTGAGATACAGTGAGATACATCACGCTCCCACAGGGTCGTGTACCGGCAGAAAGAAACGTTGCTTTCGTCGCGCCAGGCCGCGCGGTACAAGGCCCGAACTAAACTTACTGCACACAGGACCCGCTTGGTGCCCTGTACATTCCCACGACCACCGCCCAGCGGCGAACGCCTCGCCAAACACTGCCCCTGGACCGTGATCCTGCTGAAGGAGCACACATGATGGACGAGGCCAGACTCAACGATTTCATGGGCAAACTGGTTAATGACATGGGCGGCGCGGCGATGCTCGCCAACGTCATCCTCGGCGAAGAGCTCGGCCTGTACCGGGCGATGGCCGACAGTCAGCCCATCACCCCCGAAACCCTTGCCGAGAAAACCGGCTGCAACCCCCGCCTGCTGCGCGAATGGCTCAGTGCCCATGCCGCCTCCGGCTACATGGAACACCGTGACGGCCAGTTCCGCCTCCCCGAAGAGCAAGCCATGGCTTTGGCAAACGAAGACTCACCGGTTTATGTGGCGGGCGGAATCAGCGTGGTCGCGTCTTTTTTCCATGACAAGGACAAACTGGTAAACGCCATGCGCGGCAACGGCGCCCTGCCCTGGGGCGATCACCATCCGTGCATGTTCAGCGGGACCGAACGCTTCTTCCGCCCCGGCTACAAAGCCCATTTGGTCGCCGAATGGTTGCCGGCCCTCGACGACGTGGTGGCCAAACTGGAAGCCGGGGCCAAAGTGGCGGACATCGGCTGCGGCCATGGCGCCTCGACGGTGATCATGGCCCAGGCGTTTCCGGATTCGCGCTTCGTCGGTTTCGACTACCACGCGCCATCCATTACCGTTGCCACCCAACGGGCCGAAGAAGGGGGTGTATCCGACCGGGCCAGGTTCTTCCAGGGCACGGCCAAAAGCTACCCCGGCAGCGACTACGACCTGATCTGCTACTTCGACTGCCTGCATGACATGGGCGACCCGGTGGGTGCGGCCAAACATGCCTATGAATCGCTGAAGGACGACGGCACGGTGCTGCTGGTCGAGCCCTACGCCAACGACTTGCTCGACGACAACGTCAACCCGGTCGGACGTCTGTTCTACGCCGCCTCGACCTTTATTTGCACGCCGAACTCGCTGTCCCAGGAAGTCGGTCTGGGCCTCGGTGCGCAGGCCGGTGAAGCGCGGTTGCGCAAGGTGTTCAGCGAGGCCGGATTCACCCGTTTCCGCCGGGCCACGGAAACGCCGTTCAACCTGATTCTGGAGGCGCGTAAGTAATCCCCGCTGCCATCTGTAGGAGCGAGCTTGCTCCGGGCGGGGTTCCGACGATGGTGTGTCAGCTATATTGATGTCGATTGACACTCCATCGCGAGCAAGCTCGCTCCTACAGGTTTCCCGGCATGCTCGACCGCCAGCCCCGTGACCAACTCGATCGCCTCCATCAGCTCATGGCGGATCAGCCGTTTGCCGTGCTGACCGGTGCCGGTATCAGCACGCCCTCGGGCATCCCGGATTATCGCGACAACCAGGGCGTGCGCCGGGGCCGGCAGCCGATGATGTACCAGGAGTTTCTCTCCGCCCCGGAGTCCCGGCGTCGCTATTGGGCGCGGGCGATGCTCGGTTGGCCGAGGGTGCGTCTGGCGCAGCCGAACGTGGCCCACGACACCCTGGCCCGTTTGCAAGGCACGCGGCAGATCAGCGGGTTGATCACCCAGAACGTCGACACCCTGCACGACCAGGCCGGCAGCCATGACGTAATTGAACTCCACGGCAGTTTGCACCGGGTGTTGTGCCTCGATTGCGGCCAGCGTAGTGAGCGCGATTCGATCCAGCACCTGATGGAAACTCAGAACCCGTACCTGGCCGGCGTCGACGCGGTGCAGGCGCCGGACGGCGACACCTTGCTCGACCCGGCCTTCGAGGCGCGCTTCCAGGTCCCGCACTGCCCGCATTGCGCCGGTGAACGGATGAAGCCGGATGTGGTGTTTTTTGGCGAGAACGTCGCGCAGGCCACAGCGGCCAAGGCGATGGCCGCCGTCGAACAGGCTGCCGGGCTGTTGGTGGTCGGCTCGTCGCTGATGGCCTATTCGGCGTTTCGCTTGTGCCGGGCGGTGGTGGATCAGGGCAAGCCGTTGATTGCGATCAACCTGGGCAAGACCCGGGCCGATGAGATGCTGGACTTGAAGATCGAGGGGTCGTGCGAGCGGTTGTTGCCGTTATTGGCCGAACGTCTCTCTTCCTGATCAACACAGTACCCTGTGATCAGTACAGAGGATTGTGATCAGCTCATGGCTACACGTTGCCCAAGGTTTTCCTCCTTCAACACATCAAACAACGCCTGCGCCGCCGCCGACAGCTCTCCCCCAGGCAACGTCAGCACCCCCAGCGCCCGCTCCACCACCGGGTCGCGCAAGGTAATGCAACGCGCCCCCAATTCACGCATTTGCCCGGCACACAAGGCCGGCACCGCGCTCACGCCCAGGCCACTGGCGACCATGCGCCCGACCGTCGCCAGTTGATGGCTTTCAAACTCCACCGGCAACTTCATCCCGCGGGCCTGCAAATGCTCTTCGAGCATCACCCGCACCGTCGACGGACGCTGCAAGGTAATGAACGGCTCCTTGAGCAAGGTCTGCCAGTCGATGTCATCGAGTTCGGCCAGTGCCGAATCCAGGGGCACCACCGCAACGAAACGGTCAATGTACAACGGCGTGAATTGCAGCAACGAACTCTGGGTCGGCTCGAACGCCACCCCAAGCTCCACCTGGCGGTCACGGACCATCTCCAGCACCTGCTCGTTGATCACGTCATTGACCGTCACGTTGACATTCGGATAACGGGCGCGGAAGGTCTTGAGGATCGGCGGCAGCAGGTTGCCGGCGAACGACGGCATCGCCGCCAGGGTCACGCGACCACGCTGCAGGGTGAAGCGTTGGCGCATTTCATCCTCGACATTGTCCCAGTCGGCGATCAACCGGCGCGCCAGCGGCAGCAGGGATTCGCCTTCGGCGGTGAGCGCCACGTTGCGTGTATTGCGGGTGAACAAGCGCCCGCCCAGGCCCTCCTCCAGCGCCTTGATGGTCAGGCTCAGGGCCGATTGCGACAGGTGCAGGCGCTCGCAGGCCACGGCAAAGCTCAGGCTCTGGGCCACGGCCAGAAAGGCGCGGATCTGCTTGACGGTCATGGGGCAATGCTCCAGTTGTAAGCTACAGGTTCTAAGCTGCAAGGGACGGGGCAGCACATTATTGAGCTTTATCAATCAATCCGCTCTAAAAAACAACTTAACAAATGAATCTTGCAGCGAGACACTCCATCCCATTCGGCTAGCCAGCCGCCCACAAAGAATAAAAGAGGTGCATATGGCAGGTTTCGACAAGCGCGTGAGTTCCTATGAGGAAGCTCTGGCAGGTCTTGAAGACGGCATGACCGTGATCGCCGGCGGCTTCGGCCTGTGCGGGATCCCGGAGAACCTGATCAACGAGATCAAGCGCAAAGGTACTCGCGACCTCACCGTGGTCTCCAACAACTGCGGCGTCGACGGTTTCGGCCTCGGCGTACTGCTGACCGACCGCCAGATCAGCAAAGTGGTGGCGTCCTACGTCGGCGAAAACAAGCTGTTCGAAGAGCAGCTGCTGAAGGGCGAAATCGAAGTCACCCTGACCCCGCAAGGCACCCTCGCTGAAAAAATGCGCGCAGGCGGTGCCGGCATCCCGGCCTTCTTCACCGCCACCGGCGTTGGCACTCCAGTCGCCGAAGGCAAGGAAGTTCGCGAATTCCATGGCCGCAAGTACCTGATGGAAGAATCCATTACCGGCGACTTCGCCATCGTCAAAGGCTGGAAAGCCGACCATTTCGGTAACGTGATCTATCGCCACACCGCACAGAATTTCAACCCGCTGGCGGCCACCGCCGGCAAGATCACCGTGGTCGAAGTCGAAGAAATCGTCGAACCCGGCGAGCTGGACCCGGCGCAGATCCACACCCCTGGCATCTACGTCGACCGGATCATCTGCGGCACGTTCGAGAAGCGCATCGAACAGCGCACCGTGCGTAAGTGATCCCCTGCCCCCGGACCGAATGAAGGAATAACAACAATGGCACTTTCCCGCGAACAAATGGCTCAACGCGTCGCCCGCGAAATGCAGGACGGCTTCTACGTGAACCTGGGCATCGGCATTCCGACCCTGGTCGCCAACTACATCCCCGAAGGCATGGAAGTCATGCTGCAGTCGGAAAACGGCCTGCTGGGCATGGGTCCTTTTCCTACTGAAGAAACCATCGATGCCGACATGATCAACGCCGGCAAGCAAACTGTGACCGCACGTACCGGCGCGTCGATTTTCTCCTCCGCCGAGTCCTTCGCGATGATCCGCGGTGGTCATGTCGACCTGACCGTGCTGGGCGCCTTTGAAGTGGACGTGCAAGGCAACATCGCCTCGTGGATGATCCCCGGCAAACTGGTCAAGGGCATGGGCGGCGCGATGGACCTGGTTGCCGGCGCCGACAACATCATCGTCATCATGACTCACGCCTCCAAGGACGGTGAGTCCAAGCTGTTGTCCCAATGCAGCCTGCCGCTGACCGGCGCCGGGTGCATCAAGCGTGTGCTGACCGACCTGGCCTACCTGGAAATCGAAAACGGCGCGTTCATTTTGAAAGAACGTGCACCGGGTGTCAGCGTCGAAGAGATCGTCGCCAAGACTGCCGGTAAACTGATCGTGCCGGACCACGTGCCGGAAATGCAGTTCGCTGCCCAGTGAGGAATCATTCCATGCAAGAAGTCGTCATTGTTGCCGCCACGCGCACCGCGATCGGCAGCTTCCAGGGATCCCTGGCCAATGTGTCCGCGGTGGACCTGGGCGCCGCGGTGATCCGCCAACTGCTGGCGCAAACCGGCCTGGACCCTGCGCAAGTCGATGAAGTGATCATGGGCCAGGTGCTGACCGCCGGCGCCGGGCAAAACCCTGCGCGCCAGGCCGCGATCAAGGCCGGGCTGCCATTCGCCGTGCCGGCCATGACATTGAACAAGGTCTGCGGCTCGGGTCTCAAGGCCCTGCACCTGGGCGCCCAGGCGATTCGCTGCGGCGACGCCGAGGTGATCATCGCCGGTGGCCAGGAAAACATGAGCCTGGCCAACTACGTCATGCCCGGTGCCCGTACCGGCCTGCGCATGGGCAACGGGCAAATCGTCGACACCATGATCAGCGATGGCCTGTGGGATGCGTTCAATGATTTCCACATGGGCATCACCGCCGAGAACCTGGCCGAGAAGTACAGCCTGACTCGTGAGCAGCAGGACGCGTTCGCCGCCGCTTCGCAGCAGAAAGCCGTGGCCGCCATCGAAGCCGGGCGCTTCGTCGATGAAATCACCCCGATCCTGATCCCGCAGCGCAAGGGCGATCCGCTGTCCTTCGCCACCGACGAACAGCCACGGGCCGGCACCACCGCCGAATCCCTGGGCAAGCTCAAGCCAGCCTTCAAGAAGGACGGTTCGGTGACCGCTGGCAACGCTTCGTCACTGAACGACGGTGCCGCCGCCGTGATCCTGATGAGCGCCGACAAAGCCCGGGCCCTCGGCTTGCCGGTACTGGCGAAAATCGCCGCCTACGCCAACGCAGGTGTCGACCCGGCGATCATGGGCATCGGCCCGGTGTCGGCCACCCGGCGTTGCCTGGACAAGGCCGGCTGGAACATCGACCAGCTTGAGCTGGTTGAAGCCAACGAAGCCTTCGCCGCGCAATCCCTGGCGGTGGCCAAGGACCTGGAATGGGACTTGAACAAGGTCAACGTCAACGGCGGCGCCATTGCCCTGGGCCACCCGATCGGTGCCTCGGGTTGCCGGGTGCTGGTGACCCTGCTGCATGAAATGCTCAAGCGTGACGCCAAGAAAGGCCTCGCCACCCTGTGTATCGGTGGTGGTCAGGGCGTGGCGCTGGCGCTCGAGCGGGCGTAAGCCAACAGCGTTCAACAGGGGGTGCGGGGACCCACGAAGATCCGTGACCGTCTGGAAAAACACCCGGTGCGATGCAAGTCGCACCGGGTTCTTTTTTGCCTGGCTTTTTTTCAGTTAGACCGAGTCATCGTTCTTGGCCCCACTGATCACCACAAACCTCGGGCCAGACCCGGCAAAACGCAAAGTCTACGGGGCCGCACCCAGCAACTGCTGGCGCAACTCGGGATTATTGGTGCGCGGATCGAGCCAGATGGCAAAAAACGCCTTGGCGAATTGCAGGTCCTTCACATCACGCAGTAACTGCTGACCGAGAAAAAAACGAGCGCCCTGCCCCGGCAGATAGACCCCGGTCAGCCGCGTGCCGGCCTTCACGTCGACGAACGACTGTTGCATCTGCGCCTGCCAGGACGCTAGTTGCTCGGCACTGACCGAGGTGCCGGCGAGTCGCTTGATTTCCCTGACGCTGGCGTTCACCAGGTCATCACGGGAAATGCTGCGCTGGTAGATCAGCTCCAGGGCGAACGGCTGATCGCCCGCCAGGGGCCGCGAAGTACTCCAGAGCCGTGCGCTGTAGACATCGAAGCCGTACTTGCGAAACTCACCGCTGCCGAGGATTTGCGCACCAGGCAGCGAATCCTGCCAATTGGCCAGGGCTTGGCAGCTCAGCAAGACAAGCAGCCACAGACCATGGCGCAGCGGTGTTCGTTGGCGGTTCATGGCAGATTGGCCTCATCGCGGGATGCCCAAAAAAAGTATGCGCAATAGACTCTTTCGTACAATTTTCAAAGGCCTCTATTTTTGTATACAAAATGCACATACACATAAAGCAATCTATCCGATGCAATGTTACCGTTGCCACCTCACACAGGTCGGAGACGTGCGCGTGTTGATCCTCAAACTGCTGGTGATCCCAGGCTTCCTGCTACTGATTTCCCTGGCTGGCAAACGCTGGGGGCCGAGCGTGGCCGGTTGGTTGTCGGGGTTGCCGGTGGTGGTCGGGCCGATCCTGTTGTTCCTCGCCCTCGAACAAGGCCAGGCGTTCGCCGCGCAATCGGCCACCGCCGCGCTGTCAGCCATGTTCGCGATGATTGCGTTTTGCGTGACCTACGCCCAGGCCGCACAACGGGCCGGATGGCCGCTGGCGCTGTTGATCTCGCTGTCGGTCTGGGCGCTGGTGGCGGTTGTCCTGTCGCTGATCCCTGCATCCCTGGTGTTTTCGGTGTGCGCCGCCGCCACCGCGCTGCTCGCCGCACCGTACCTGTTCCCCACCGTGCAACCGGTGCTCAGTGGCCCTGCGCCAAAATCCGACAAGCTCTTGCTGCGCATGGTGGCCGGTGCATTGCTCACCTTGGTTGTGACACTGTTAGCCAGCACTGTCGGCGACCGCTGGAGCGGCCTGCTGGCAGTGTTCCCGGTATTGGGCAGCGTAATGGCGGTATTCTCCCAGCAAACCCGTGGTGCGGCCTTCACCGCCGCACTGTTGCGCGCCACCGCCACCGGCATGTACTCGTTCGCCGCCTTCTGCCTGGTGTTGGCCCTGGCCCTGCCGACGATGGGGATGAACGCTTTTGTGCTGGGCATCGCGGTGTCGGTGGCCATGCTGGGCGTGACCAAACGCCTGCTGGCGCGGCCAGCCAGCCCGGCGACGGACACTGAAGGAACCGTCAAAGCAACGAAACCCATTCGATGATTTCGCACGAGTAGAACAACAACGTTGCACGTCAATCGAACGGGTTTGCTTCAACATCAGCCTCAGTTCCACCCCCTACCCGACTGAGGCCTGCACCATGAAATTCTTTTTCCACCCTTCGCCGAACCCGATGAAAGTTGCCCTGCTGCTCGAAGAGCTGCAAACCCCATACGAGTTGATCGGCGTCGACACCTTCAAGGGCGAGCAACACCAGCCAGCCTTTTTGGCGATCAACCCAAACGCCAAGGTACCCGCGCTGGTAGATGGCGATGCCACCGTGTTCGACTCCCAGGCGATCCTGCTGCACCTGGCGCACAAACATCAGCGTTTCCTGCCGACCTCCGCTGCCGGCCAGGCCGAGATGCTGTCGTGGTTGATGTTCATCGGCACCGGCCTGTCGCCGTTCTCCGGCCAGGCGGTGCACTTCCTGCACCACGCACCGGAAGATCTGCCCTACGCGAAAAACCGCTATTTCAAGGAAGTCGAACGCCACTACCGCATCCTCGACGAGCGCCTGGCCCAACATCAGTACCTGGCGGGCGACACCTACAGCATCGCCGACATTGCATTGTGGGGCTGGGCCAACTACGCACCCTACATCCTCGGCGAGAGCGGTCTGGCGGCGTACCCGAACGTCAAGCGCCTGTACGATGAAATCAGCGCCCGCCCGGCCGCCCAGCGTGCCCACGGCCTGAAAGAGAAACTGGTGCTCAAGGCCGAATTCGACGAAGAAACCCGTCGCAACCTGTTCCCGCAAAATCAGGCGTAACCCGCCGGTTCCAGCCTTCGAGGGTAATGAAATGAGTGATCAAGTCGCATTTATCGTTTACCTGCCGGCCAAACCGGAACGTTTTGCCGAAACCAAATCACGCCTGCTGGACGTGGTGCACCAGATGTCGGCCGAGCCGGACTTCGTCAACACCTGGGTGCACCAGTTGCAGGACGAGCCCAATACCCTGGTGCTGTACGAAACCTGGAACTGCAGCAAGCAAGACTTCATCGCCCGTCACCTGAGCAAGCCGTACCGCCAGGAATACGAGAAGTTGCTGCCGGAACTGTTGGCCAGCGAGCGGCGGATCGAGTTTCTCGACGTGATCCAGAGTTATCCGTCGCGTCGGGAAGCTTGACTGCACATTAAGTGACCGCTCGGTAGAGCACACTGGAACGCATCACAACCTCCATGGGATGATCGCGCCCCACCGCGCGCCCATCCCTGGAGATTCCGATGTCATTGTTGAGTAAAAAAGCCCTTGTCCTGCTGCTGGCCGCCGCTACCGGCCTTGGGGCTTTGAATGCGCAGGCCGCCAAGGCCACTTCCAGCGATGCACCCGCCCAGAAAGTCTCGATGCTCGGCGACAAGTTCACCTTCAACCTGCCCAAGGGTTTCATCGCCAACCCGCTGCCGGCCAGCCCTGAAGGTGCCAGCGGTACCCTGTACAGCAATGAAACCACCAAGACCGTGGTGATCGCCGCTGAAAACACCCTGCCCAACGGTGTCAGCGTCAAGGACAACGACGGCGGGTTCCTCGACGGCACCGTGGCCGATTTCGAAGCGGCGCAACACAAATCCCTGCCCGACTACAACAAGCTCAGCGAGAAAGCCCTGACCCGGAAAACCGGGCTGGGCCTGCGCCAGGTCGACGGCACAGCCACGCAAGGCGGTGGCATGACCCTCACCACCACGCTGATGGCCGCATCCGGCACTCGCATGGCGGTGATCCAGGTGATTTCCCGCCCCGGCGACATGGCGGCCCACGAAACCCTGGTCAAACAGATCGTCAGCGGAAAATAAGGCTCAGGGGTTGAGTCGCTGCAACCAGGCGCTCAAATCCTGTATCTCGTCGGCGCTGATGTTGTGACCGACGCCGGGGTAGCCGTGGAACTCCGGTTCGAGTGACACGCTCTGCAACAGGCTGTTGGCTTCGGTGCCGTCGCTGAATGGCAGGCGTTTGTCCTGCTCGCCATGACCGATGAAAATCGCCAGCGACTGACGTTTTTCATCCGGTTGAAGCTCGGACTTGAGCACCGGCAGAATCCGCCCGCTCAACGCAGCGATCCCACCGAGTGCCTCGGGATGCCGCAGGCCAGTTTCGTAGGACATGATTGCGCCCTGACTGAAGCCGACCAGGAACACCTTCTCGGGTTCGGTTTGATATTTCTTCGTGGCCTGTGCGACGAAATCCAGCAGCAACTGGCCGCTGGACTTCAGATCATCGGTCTCGCCGTTGTAGGCCCCTTCGCCCTTCTTGCGAAACCACTGGTAACTGCCCGCCTCCATCACCAAAGGTGCCCGCACCGACAGGTAGGTGTAGGACGCGGGCAAATCGTCCTTGATGCCGAACAGGTCCTGCTCGTTACTGCCGTAACCGTGGAGGAAAATCACCAGGGGTTGATGGTTCGAATCGGCGCTGGCCTGCTCCAGGTACTTGAGCGGCAAGTCGGTCTGCAGCGGGGTTTGGGCGTGGACAGCAGTGGATACCAGGAGCGTGAGCAGCGCGAGAATCTTCAACATGGGTCTTCCTTCACGGAATGCAGGATTCGGGGAAGAGCCTAACACTGGTCAGTAGGCAGGAACATCTCAGGTGTGGCTGATGCCGCCTTCGCGAGCAAGCCCGCTCCCACAAGGATCACCTAAACCCTGTGGGAGCACATTTCCAATGTAGGAGCGAGCCTGCTCGCGATGAGGCCCGAACAGCCTGCAAAAATCTCTGGCTCAGTCGTTGATCAACTTCCCCACCCGAATCGCCTCGCGCCCGGCGACCTTCGCCTGCCAGCTGCCCGGCTGGGTATAGCGCCCACGGTCGATGGCGAACAGCACACCGCTGGTGCCGGCCTGCACTGTGGTGACCTTGTCGTGCAACGGGTCGACCACCTCGAACAGCGCATCACCCTTCTCCACCCACTCCCCGGCCTCACGCAGGAAACTGACCACGCCGTGATGCGGGGCGAACAGGTACTGGGTGCCTTCGAATGGCATGCCTTCACAGCATTCGGCCGGTGCCGCCGGCCAGGTGCCGGAGATCAAACCCTGCTCGGCGAGGAACCCGAGGATGGCCTCGCAATTGGCCTGGGCCTGGTCGACCCGGGTGTCGCCCATGCTGCCCAGTTCCAGGGTGGTCGCCAGGTTGGCCGGTGGAATCGCCGCCGCCGGGAACGCCCTGGCCAGACGCAACCATGGCGAAGAACAGGATTCATCGAACGAGCTGCCGCCGGAGTCTTCACACAACAACGCCACGCCGGCCTTCAAGCGCGCCGCCAAGGATTGCCATTGTGGCCAGTGCTGCGGCAAAGCGTAGATGTGGATCGCGGCGTCGAAGTCGCAATGCAGGTCGAGGGTGATGTCGGCGTCGCAGGCATGGCGCAGCAACAGGCGGTGCATCGCTTCCAGCTGCGATGCCGCTGGCGGCAAGCCGTCGAGGACCTGGCCCATGGCCTGGCGAATCAGCGCGATGTTGGCCTGGGCGTCGCTGCCAAGGCGATCACCGATCAACGCGGCCACCGGCGCACTGAGTTCGACGAACGAGCGGTTGAAGTTCTTGCCGCTGCCCAGCTCGAAACGCCCCATGTGGCTGCCTTGCAAGTGCTGGTCGAGGCCAATGGGATTGGCCACCGGCACCAGTTCGATCACACCCTTCAATTGCCCCTGTTGTTCAAGTTCGGCCAGGCGTTTCTTCAACTCCCAGGCCGTACGCATGCCCGGCAATTCGTCGGCGTGCAGGCTGGCCTGGATGTAGACCTTGCGCGTGCCCGCGCCATAACGAAACACGCTGAGGGTGCGCTCGCTGCCCAGGTGGCTCCAGGGCAGTTTGTGATCGATGCGTTGCATGGGGGGAACTCCTGATGTCAGAACGGCGAGATCACCTGTGCTGAAAATGATTGCACAAAAAAAATGGCAACCGCGTCTGACGGTTGCCACTTTTCCAAACGGCTGGATTACTCGCCGTAAACGTCAAACTTG
This sequence comes from Pseudomonas sp. GL_091, assembly GCF_057837725.1. Lineage (NCBI taxonomy): Bacteria > Pseudomonadati > Pseudomonadota > Gammaproteobacteria > Pseudomonadales > Pseudomonadaceae > Pseudomonas > Pseudomonas sp. GL_091. Next base: position 4,596,063 of record NZ_CM174451.1, read on the forward strand.
AAGTACTTGTCTTGCACTTGCTTGTACTTGCCGTTGGCGCGGATTTCGGTGATCGCTGTGTTGAATTTCTCGGCCAGGGCGGTATCGCCCTTACGCACGGCAATGCCGGCGCCGCCACCGAAGTATTTCGGATCGTTGTACTCAGGGCCGACGAAGGCAAAACCTTTACCGGCGTCGGTTTTCAGGAAACCGTCGTCCAGGTTGACCGAGTCGGCCAGCAGCGCATCAATGCGGCCGGACACCATGTCCAGGTTGGCTTCCTGCTGGGAGCCGTAGCGCACCAGGACAATCCCTGCCGGTTGCAGCACTTCAGTGGCGAAGCGGTCGTGGGTACTGGCGCGCAGGACACCGACTTTCTTGCCCTTGAGTTCGGTCAGCGGATCCTTGACGTCGCTGCCTTCCTTCATCACGAAGCGCGCCGGGGTGTGGTAGTACTTGATGGTGAAATCGACGTTCTTCTTGCGGTCGTCAGTGATGGTCATGGACGACAGGATGGCATCGATTTTCTTGACCTTCAGCGCAGGGATCAGGCCGTCGAACTCTTGCTCGACCCAGGTGCATTTGACTTTCATCTGCTCACACAGCGCGTCGCCGATGTCCACGTCGAAACCGGTGAGTTTGCCGTCAGGGGTTTTCATCGAGAATGGCGGGTAGCCAGCTTCGATACCGATGCGGATCGGCTTGGCGTCTTCGGCCACGGCGGTCAGGGACAACATCGACAGTGCCAGGGCACCGAACATCACTAGCTTCTTCATTTATAACTCCTGTGTGCGGAGGCTTTTATTGGCAGCTTCGATTGGCAGCGTTCGGTCATCGCTTCGTGAGCGGGAACCGAAGTGGCCGGCAGTCTAGAGCGGCTACAGGAGGGCAAATTACGCCAAGGCGACAAATATTTATAGAAAAGTGGCACCCGGAGGGAGGCATCGAGGTGAACGCGCCTTGACGGTGCAAAGTCTGTCAGACATACCGCGTTTTCAGACCAGACCTACAGGTTTTCCGGCTCCATCCGACAGAATGGGACGACTGGCGATACCGGGTGTTTTACGGCACATTGAGCGCCCTTGCGTCCCATCGAGAGTAGCGTGATGCCCACGTTGAACCTGATCCAGCACCACCCCGCCGAAGGTCCGGGCGCCATCGCCATCTGGGCCGAATCCCGAGGGCTGACGCTGAAGGTGTTTCGCGCCGACCTCGGCCAATTGCCGCCCGTCAGCACCAATCCCGTGATCCTGTTGGGCGGGCCTTACGAATCCAATGCCGGTCCGGCCTGGCTGGAAGCCGAACGGCAATGGCTCAGAGGCAGTCTCGATCAGGACGCGGCTGTGTTCGCCATATGCCTGGGGGCACAGTTGCTGGCGTTGAGCCTGGGCGGGAATGTACGGCGGATGGACCGGAGCGAAACCGGATGGACCACCGTGACCTTTATCGATGGGCAAACGTTGAAGGTGCTGGAGTGGCACGAAGACGCCATCGACCTGCCGCCCAACGCGCAATTGCTAGCCAGCAGCGAGCAGTGCAAGCAGCAGATGTACCGCGCCGGGCCGGCGCGGCTGGGGTTGCAGTTTCATCCGGAGTGGAATGCCGAGTCGGTGGCCATGCTCAACGCGCATTTTGGCGATGAGTCGCCGTTGCCTCGGGGGCCACAGGACGATGCGGCCTATGCCGATGTGTTGGCGTGGTTGCAGGCAACACTGGATGAGTGGTGGGCGGCCGCTAACGAACACTGATCCGTGTGTAACACCACTCTTGTGGCGAGGGAGCTTGCTCCCGCCGGGTCGCGAAGCGGCCCCAAAAACTGCGTCTGCTTCGCAGCCGAGCGGGAGCAAGCTCCCTCGCCACAGGCAAGCCCCCTCACCACAATGATCAATGGTGTTTGGGTATCAGCATTCACAACCAATCACAGCATTCACCGGCCGCTGCACCCCGACACTCAACTCAAACCCTTCATCCAGCCACCCGGTCACGCCGCCGATCATCTCCTTGACCGGATACCCCAGGGCCGCCAGTTTCACCGCCGCCTTGTTCGCGCCGTTGCAGTGAGGCCCGGCGCAATACACCACGAACAGGCTGCTTTTCGGATAACCCGCCAAACCTTCGGTAGTCAGCAAGCGCCCGGGAATGTTGATCGCTCCCGGTACATGCCCGCGCTCAAACGCCAGCGGGCCACGAACATCCACCAGAACGAAATCGACTTCGCCAGCCCGCTGGCTGCCGTGGACGTCGGAACAATCGGTTTCGAAGGTCAGACGGTTGCTGAAATGCATCAGGGCGATGGCCGATGGGGCGGCGGGAATTTCGCGAACCAGGCTGGTCATGGGCTGTACTCCAAAGAGGCGGTGGGTGTAGGAAGACTTTATCCGCCAGCCACTTGCGACTACAGTGGCGCACAAGACACTCACCGGGAACTTTCCGCCAAATGCACCCCACCCCAGGAACGGTCGCGATTCTGGCCTACGACGGCCTCTGCACCTTCGAGTTCGGTATTGCCGTGGAGATCTTCGGCCTGCCACGACCTGAGTTCGATTTTCCGTGGTACGAGCACCGCATCGTCGCGGTCGATCAAGGTCCGATGCGTGCCATGGGCGGCATCCAGGTCCTGGCCGATGGCGGCATGGAATTGCTCGCCGATGCCCGCACCATCATCATTCCCGGCTGGCGCGACCGCAGCGCCGCGGTACCCGCTGAGCTGATCGCCGCCCTGCGCCAGGCCCATGCGCGGGGGGCGCGGTTGCTGTCGATCTGCTCCGGTGTTTTCGTCCTCGCCGCCACCGGGTTGCTCGACGGCCACGGCGCGACCACGCACTGGCGCTACACCTCGGAACTGGCCGAACGGTTTCCCGGCATCCTGGTGGACCCGGACGTGCTGTATGTCGATTCCGGCCAATTGATCACATCCGCCGGCAGCGCGGCGGGCATCGATGCCTGCCTGCACCTGGTGGCACGGGATTTCGGCACCCAGGTGGCCAACTCCGTGGCCCGGCGCCTGGTCATGTCGCCGCAACGCAGCGGTGGCCAGGCGCAATTCATTCCGACACCGGTCAGTCCTACACCGCGCAGCGATCTTTCCCGCGTCATGCAGTGGGCACGTGAGCGTCTGCACGAGCCGATGGAGGTACGCGACCTGGCCAGCGAAGCCGCCATGAGCGAACGCACCTTCCTGCGCCGCTTTACCGAAGCCAGTGGCCAGTCACCGAAAACCTGGTTGCAGCACGAACGTCTGGGCCGCGCCCGCGAACTGCTGGAAAGCAGCGAGCAGAACACCGAGCAGATAGCCGAACGTTGTGGTTATCGCTCGGTGGAAAGCTTTCGGGTGGCCTTTCGAACGGTGGTTGGCGTGCCGCCTTCGGTGTATCGGGAGCGGTTTGGGCGTGGGGGGCAATGCTGAACCTTCGGTAGGCCTTCAAGGCCCCTTCGCGAGCAGGCTCGCTCCCACACGGATGGAGTGAACACCGGAGGTTCACTGTGGGAGCGAGCCTGCTCCGGGCGGCGATCCGACGATGGCGTCAGCCCGGTCACCTCAACTCTCAAGGTTTGCGCAATAAATAGGTATCCATGATCCAGCCATTGGCCAGCCTTGCAGCCTTGCGCACCCGTTCGATTTCATCCGCCACATCCTTGAGCTTGCCGCTGATCAGGATTTCATCCGGCGTCCCCAGATAGGCCCCCCAGTAAATCTCGGTGTCCTGATCCACCACCTGCTGGTAAGCATCCTGGGCATCGAGCATCACCACCAGGCTGTCGGCATCGCTCACCTGGCCTGCCGCCAGACGCCGGCCGGTGGTGATTTCAACGGAGCGGCCAATCTGGTTGAGCGCCACCTTGTGCCGGGCCGCCAACGCCTGAACGCTGGTAATGCCAGGGATCACCTCGAACTCGAACGCGCAGGCGCCCGAGGCCTGGATCGCCTGAAGGATACGGATGGTGCTGTCGTAAAGCGCCGGGTCGCCCCACACCAGAAAACCACCACACTGGCCGTCGGACACTTCTTCATTGATCAGGCGTTCGAAGGTCTGTTGTTTGGCCAGGTTCAAGTCGTCGACACTGGTCTTGTAGTCCACCTCACCGCGCTCGCGCTCACGCTCCGGGCTGTGGGCTTCGACAAAACGGTAATCGTGGTCAGTGATGTAGCGTTCGCAGATTTCGCGCCGCAATTCGATGAGTTTGTCTTTGCCCTGGCCCTTGTCCATGAGAAAAAAAACATCGACCTGATTCAACGCCTTCACCGCTTGCATTGTGATGTAGTCGGGATTGCCGGCACCGATCCCGATGACCAGGAGTTTTTTCATCTAAGCAGGTCCTCGGGGTCGGTGCCCGGCAAGCGTAGCCGCCAGCGGCCATGGAACCGCAACTCGACAGCCGACAGGGGTTCGACGTCGATCAGGCTGGACGATGCCCCCTGCAATACCTGCGTCAGTGCGGCACGGATGACGAAGGGATGGGTAATGGCCACGATGTGCCCCGGTGTCGACTGCAAGGTTGTCAACCACGCGCCCACCCGCTCCTCCAGTTGCACCAGCGACTCACCACCGTGGGGTGCCGAAGCCGGGTCCACCAACCAATACTGGAGCGCCTGGGCTGCATTTTTTTGCAGCTCACCGATGCGCACACCGCCCCAGCGCCCGAAGTCGCAGTCCCTCAGTGCGTCGGTAATCTCCGGTGCACTGCCGAACAGTTCAGCGGTTTGCCGGGTGCGCAACTCCGGGCCACAGACAAGGCGTGGAGCGCCCTTGAACTGATTGCAACGGGAAAGCCTGAGCGTTTGCCAATCCATCTCCAGAGGTTCGTCCAGAGGAAAACGCGCCAATTTCTGTGCGACGGTTCGAGCGTGGCAAATCAGGGTTAAACGGGTTGCCTGCACCAGCAATCACTCTAAAGATGGAAAGGAACGACGGCGTCAGGTGACCGCCATTGCGCAATTGTGCCGCAACAAAGCAGGCCCGGGTGGTGTTTAATTTTCCTGCTTGAAACAGATTCCTTCAGTCATTTCCTGCCAGATTTTCTGTCATGGCTGACCGCAATACAGGCAATCACCTACAAGACTTTACGACATCGGCGTAGCCCCTTGGTACAGGCACTTCGCCCCTTTTCGGACACGGTCAAACCACGCAAAAATTCACTAGACAGGCAGTACACGATAATTAAATACTCCTTTCAACGGACTGTTAAAACATGTACCACGCTCATCCAGCAGGAGCCCGGATGCCCTTTCTCAAACTCCCCATCAATGCGCCTGGCCAGGCATCGCATCCGGCCGAATTGCCCGTTCCTTGTTTAATGCGGTCCATCCCAAGAAACATCTGACAAGAAAAAGAGTGGCGCCTGACAACGTTCAGACGACCACCGATTTAATGTGGGGGAAAACCGACAGTGATAGTCAGGTTCGGCTCAAATCGCCGAATCGTTTGATACAGGAGTGTCTCCATGCTGGTCTTGCGTCCAGTCGAGTTGGCCGACCTGCCCCAGTTGCAGAGGCTGGCTCGTGAAAGCCTCGTGGGCGTCACGTCCCTGCCCGACGATAGCGAACGGTTACGCGGAAAAATCCTCGATTCCTGTGCCTCGTTCGAAAAGGACGTCGAGGGTCATGGCCCGGAAAACTATTTCTTTGTACTCGAAGACCTGACGACACAGCATCTGGTCGGCTGCTCGGAAATCCTCGCCACGGCGGGGTTCAACGAGCCGTTCTACAGCTTGCGCAACCGGCACTTCACCAGTGCCTCGCGGGAACTGAACATCGAGCACGGTGTACCGGCCTTGTCGTTGTGTCACGACCTCAGTGGCCACACCTTGCTGCGGGGCTTCCATATCGATGCCGCGCGGGTACGCAGCGCGCACTCCGAACTGCTGTCGCGGGCGCGCCTGTTGTTTATCGCCGCCCACGCCCGGCGTTTTTCCGAAACGGTGATCACCGAAATCGTCGGCTACAGCAGTGATGAAGGCCACTCGCCTTTTTGGGACGCCGTGGGCAAGCATTTCTTCGACTTGCCCTACGTCGAGGCCGAACGGCTTTGCGGCCTGCAGAGCCGCACCTTTCTCGCCGAACTGATGCCGCAGTATCCGATTTACGTGCCCATGCTGCCCCAGGCGGCACAGGACTGCATCGGCAGCATCCACCCCGATGGACAGGAAGCCTTCGATGTCCTCGAACGTGAAGGCTTCGAAACCAACAGTTACATCGATCTGTTCGATGGAGGCCCGACGCTCTATGCGCGCACCTCAGGCATTCGTTCCATCGCCCACAGCCAGTGCGGCGTAACGCAGCCTGGCCTGGTGATCGATGCCCGTGGCAGCTTTCTGGTGAGCAACGAGTCCTTGACGGATTATCGGGCCATCGTCGCCGATCTTGATTACATCGCCGGACAACCTGTGACGCTGGATGCCGCCATGTGCGAGGCGCTGAAGGTGACCGAGGGCAGCCCGATCAGGCTGATCGCCCTGTGAATACCCGCCAGATTCAACGCCCGAGCACACGCGAACAAGGAGCCGCCGCATGATTGTCCGTCCGGTGCAGATCACCGACCTGCCCGCCCTGTTCAAGCTGGTGCGTCAGGCAGTTCCTGGGCCTACCAGCCTGCCGGCCGACGAAGAACGCCTGGCCCACCGGATTCGCTGGGCCCAACGCACCTTCGCCGGGCAGGTCGATCGGGCAGATGCCGATTACCTGTTCGTGCTCGAGGATGACGAGCAGCAAGTGGTGGGCGTCAGCGCCCTGACGGGTGCCGTCGGTCTGCGCGAGCCCTGGTACAACTACCGGGTCGGACTGACGGTCAGCGCTTCAGCGGACCTGGGTATCCAGCGCCAGATCCCGACCCTGTTCCTGAGCAATGAATTGACCGGGCAATCGGAAGTCAGCTCGTTGTACCTGCGCCCCGATCAGCGCCAGGGCAGCAACGGCCGTTTGCTTTCGCTCGGGCGTTTGTTGTTTGTGGCCGAGTTTACGCAGCTGTTCGGCAACCGGCTCATCGCCGAATTACGCGGCAGCGCCGACGAACGAGGTGGCTCGCCGTTCTGGGACAGCCTCGGCCGGCACTTTTTCAAGATGGACTTCAGCTACGCCGATCACTTGTCAGGGCTGGGCAACAAATCGTTCATCGCCGAACTGATGCCGCGCCAGCCGCTGTACACCTGCCTGCTCACCGAACAGGCCCAGGCGGTGATCGGCAAGGCCCACCCGAATACCGAGCCGGCCCTGAAAATCCTCAGCGGCGAAGGGTTTGCCCACAAAGGCTACATCGATATCTTCGACGGCGGACCGGTCATCGAAGCCCCGGTTTCCGGGATCCGCACCGTGCGCGACAGCCAACCGCTGATACTGGCCATCGACTCGCCGGACGATAAAGCGCCCCTCTGGCTGATTCACAACCGCCGTCTGGAAAACTGTCGCATTACCTGCGCCCCGGCCCGACAGGTGGGCACCAGCCTGGTGGTTGATCGCCTGACCGCCAAGCGCTTGCAACTGCAACCCGGCGACTCGGTGCGCGCGGTGCCGCTGCTTGACCAACGGCAACAGGCCGAGGCGGCGTGACTTATCAGTTCCATCGTTGCGACGTCAATCGGCCTTACCCAGCAAATTCGTCATCTTCGTTCTGCGGCGCGCGTGATAGCCTTTTATTTCTTTGGCGTTGACACTTTTGCTCAAGCCCCTCCATTCCATTGGTGGAACTCATATGTCCAGGCTTTCCCATCAAGATTTGCGCCGCAGTTTTCGCCAACTGTTCGCCTCCAACACCTGCTACCACACGGCCTCGGTTTTCGACCCGATGTCGGCCCGTATCGCCGCCGACCTGGGCTTCGAAGTCGGGATCCTCGGTGGTTCGGTCGCCTCGTTGCAAGTGCTGGGCGCCCCTGACTTTGCCTTGATCACCCTGAGCGAGTTCGCTGAACAGGCCACCCGCATCGGTCGTGTCGCCCAGTTGCCGGTGATTGCCGACGCCGACCACGGCTACGGCAACGCGCTCAACGTCATGCGCACCATCGTCGAACTCGAACGGGCCGGCGTCGCTGCGCTGACCATCGAAGACACCTTGCTGCCGGCGCAGTTTGGCCGCAAATCCACCGACCTGATCACGGTCGCCGAAGGCGTCGGCAAGATCCGCGCGGCACTGGAAGCCCGCTGCGATACGGAAATGGCGATCATCGCCCGCACCCATGCCGGGATTCTGCCGGTGCAGGAAATCATCAGCCGCACCCGGCAATACCAGCGTGCCGGGGCCGACGGGATCTGCATGGTGGGCGTAAAGGACTTCGACCATCTGGAGCAGATCGCCGAACACCTGAACGTGCCACTGATGCTGGTGACCTACGGCAACCCGCTGCTACGCGATGACAAGCGCCTGGCCGAACTGGGTGTGCGCGTGACCATCGACGGCCATGGCGCGTACTTCGCCGCGATCAAGGCGACCTACGACAGCCTGCGCGAGCAACGCCAGATCCTCACCCAGACCTCGGACCTGAACGCGACCGAACTGACGCACACCTACACGCAACCGGAGGAATACATCCGCTACGCGGAGGAGTTCATGAGCGTGAAGGAATGACGGTTTAAACAGACACGCCGCCATCGCGAGAGCGTCCGCAGTTTAGCGGTGGACAGTCACACCGAGTCGAGCAGTTCGCGATGGGGTTTCCCATTCCCGCAGCAGATCACAAGATTGCGCCCGGTGGTCTTGGCTTCGTATAACGCATGATCGGCGTCGTTGAGCCAAAGCATCGCGTCGGCATGGGCCGGGTTGAATGACGCCATTCCAATGCTCAGGCTGACTTTCAGCGCCGGGTTCTGCTCGTACCCCAAGGTGGCGAAGCGATCGCGCAGGGCATCCATGACGGCGGCGGCGCGGTTCAGGGGCAGGTCCGGAAGGATCACGCAAAACTCGTCACCGCCGTAGCGCCCTGCCATATCGGCCGCTCGCAGGCTCTGCCTGAGCATTTTACTCAACCGACGCAGGACGATGTCGCCGGCAACATGGCCGTAGGTATCGTTGATGGTCTTGAAATGGTCGATGTCGATCAGCGCGATCGCCCCGCCTTTTTGCTGGCGTTTGCAACGCTGGAACTCGACCTCCAGTTGGTCCTTCCAAGTGCCATGGTTCAGCAGGCCCGTCAGGCTGTCGGTGCGGCTCAGTGCCAGCAGTTCACGCTTCTGACGGCCGAGGGTATGGGCCTGGCGGAAGCAGATCCAGCCCAGCGCCAGTGGATACAGGCACAGCAACGGCAAACAGGCATAGAGCTGCAACGGGCTGGTGGCAGGAATGAACGCCGGGGCGAAAATCAGCAGGCCAACGCCCACGCCCAATACTTGCGCGGCCGTCCCGGCGAGCAGGAAGCGCATGCCACCGATGGCCACGTTGTGCATGGCCATCATGGAAATGGTGGTCGCGCTGGGCAGTGGATTGAAATGCATGGCGGCAATCCAGAAGCCGCCGAGAAAGGCATCGATCAGCAGATTGCGGTGTTCGGCGTGATAAGGCTTTCTGGCCCGACGCGCCCATTGGTAGGCCAGGTGTGGCCAGACCAGGCCATTGAACCACATGAACCCCCAGACCCAAGGCGCCGGATCGAGTGGATACATCGCCGCGCTCACGCATACCAACCCAAGGGCCACCCCCAGGATTCGCGATGTATAGAGCCTCCTGGCCAATGAAAATCCGTTTCCTCCCGTTTTTGCCATAGGGCCTCTGTGCCACTCGACGGAATGCGATAACAGCCTGTGCCTGTGTGCTGGAGTCTATCAGGGTGAAATCAAATAGCCATCACCGACTGACAGGCTGAATATCGCGACATCACGCTCGCATAAAAGCAAAAGCCTCGTCTCCAGAAACGGCTATACATGAAAGAAGGGTTGATCAATGACCATAAGAGGAGGCCCATGCAGACCTTTCAAGTATTGATCATCGGCAGCGGGTTTGGCGGCCAGTGTGCCGCAATTAATTTGCTCAAGGCCGGAATCGACAATTTCCGCCTGCTGGAGCGGCGGGATTTCTTCGGCGGCACCTGGTGCCAGAACACCTACCCCGGCGCGGCAGTCGACGTGCCCTCGCCGCTGTACTCCTTGTCTTTCGCCCCGTATCGCTGGACGCAAATGTTCGCCGAACAGGCCGAATTGCACCGCTACACCCGCCACGTGGTGGAACACTTCGGCCTGCAGGACAAAGTGGAACTGGGCGCGAATGTCGAGCGCGTCGAATGGGACGACGCCAATAAGCGCTGGACGGTATACACCGCCGGCAAAGGCACGTTTTGCGCGCAGTTCCTGATCAACGCGACCGGGCCGTTGAGTCAGCCGGTGGTGCCGCACTTCGACGGACAGGAACGCTTTCAGGGCAAGACGTTTCACACCAACAACTGGGATCACAGCTACGACTATCGGCAAAAACGCGTGGCCATCGTCGGCAGCGGCGCCAGTGCGGCCCAGGTCATTCCGGCCATTGCCCCGGACGTCGGGCACTTGCATGTGTTCCAGCGCACGCCCCACTGGGTATTGCCCCGAGCTGACCGCAGCTTCGGCCGCTTCCAACGCTGGCTGCTGGGCCTCAAACCCGCCTACAAGCTATTGCGCTGGGTGATCTACTGGCAATTCGAAACCCGGGTGATTGGCTTCAAGTACTCGAAACCGGCCGTGCACAGGGTCCAGCGCCAGGCCCTGCATTTTCTCAAACACCAGGTGCCGGACGCCGAACTGCGGCGCAAACTGACGCCGGACTACACCATTGGCTGCAAACGGGTGATTCTGTCCAGCACGCTGTACCCGGCACTGGCCCGCCACAATGTGACCCTGCACAGCCGCGAGCAAGGTATCGCGGCCATCGACGAAACCGGCATCGTGACCCTCGATGGCCAGCACATTGACCTGGACCTGATCGTCTGGTCCACAGGCTACGACGCCACCGACGGGGTGATCTCCCACCCGGTAACGGGCAAAAACGGCACCCGTCTCAAGGAGGTCTGGGCGCAATACCCGCGGGCCTACCTCGGCACCGCCCTGCCCGACTTCCCCAACCTGTTCATCGTCACCGGGCCGAACACCGGCATCGGCCACACCTCGGCGCTATTCATCATCGAATCCCAGATGAATTACATCCTCGATTGCATTCGCACCTTGAAGACTCAAGGTTTACGCAGCATCGAAGTTCGCCATGAGGCGGAACGTACCTACACTGAAATGATCCACCGGGAAATGGAACTCACCGTGTGGAAATCCGGTGGTTGCCACAGTTGGTATCAAAGCAAGAGCGGTCATGTGATTGCCATGTTTCCGGGATTCAGCTTCAGTTTTCATCGTTTGACCCGAGCGCTGAAACCCGCCGATCACATTTTGTCCTGAGCAGATACAAGGGAGACGCGTGATGCTTTTGTTGTTCGTCGTTCTCGCAGTGTTCGTCGCCTGGAGCTGGCTGACCTACCCGGCCATCGGCTACTGGCTCTATGACTTGAGCATGGCGGCCGAGGCCAAGCTGTACCGGCTGCACAAGATCGTCGTGCCCATCCCCGAGATGACCGTCTCGACCTGGCAAGGCGGGCCGTACGAGGCCACCAGCAATGTGCTGATGCTCCATGGCTTCAGCGCCGACAAGAACCTCTGGCTGCGTTTCGCCCGGCACTTTGTCGGCAGCCATCGGGTGATCATCCCGGACATCGCCGGCCATGGCGAAACCGGCTTCAAGGCGGGCGGCGGCTACGACATCCCGCTGCAGGCCAAGCGCATGATCCAGCTGCTGGACGTGTGCGGAGTGGAAAAAGTCCATGTCATCGGCAACTCCATGGGCGGCTACATGGCGGCGTGGCTCGCGGCCACTTACCCGGAGCGCATTGTGTCCGTGGCGCTGATCGACCCGGCGGGTGTCACCGCGCCCGAGCCCAGTGACCTCGAGAGACATTTGGCCAAGGGCCACAACCCGTTTCTGATTCACTCGCGCGAAGAATTCCAGCGCTTCTACGCCATGACCATGGCTTCGCCACCCTGGGTACCGAAACTCGTACTCGATGCCGTCGCCCAACGCTATGAACAGTCCCGCGATGAGCTGGAAGAAATCTTCCGCGAATTTCGCGCCAGCCCACCGATGGAACCGCATTTGCCCGACATCACCGCCCCGGCGCTGTTGCTGTGGGGACGCAAGGACCGGCTGATCGATGTCAGCAGCGTGGCGGTCTGGAGCAAGGGCATCGCCGACCTGCGCGTGCATATCTGGGACGCCATCGGGCACATGCCCATGGTGGAAGCGCCATACGGTTCGGCGCGCCTGTATCGCGAGTTTTTGGCATCGCTGCGTTCGGAAAGCCCACAGGATCAACGACTGCATTAGGGGGGCGTTCTCAATTAGTTTCCCCACCGCGTTGTCGCCTTAAAGCTGGCCAGGCAAGGCGTAGGCCGCTGGGAATGGTTGTTCCCTTTCCAAGGCCTGCAACGCAGCATGGCCAGCTTTAAGGCACAACCCGAAGGGCCGGGCCTGCTGTTGTGCAGGGCTGTGTTGCTCGAAGCTGATTTGGAATGACCAAACTGCGCTTCTCGCGCCTTGCCCTGCACAACAGCAGACCCGGCGCGGTAGGGAAACTAATTGAGAACGCCCCCTGGCAGTCCTTTGCAGAATGAAGTTCGTCAGAAACTTCGTTTGTCGGCGTCGCGCAAGGCTGCGATCTTTCGTCCATCCTTTACGTCACCGCGCCAGGAATCCTGTTCATGAACCACCCGAATTTCGTCAGCCCTGACCTGATCCGCCAACGCTTCTCCAAAGCGATGTCCGACATGTATCGCGAGGAAGTGCCGTTGTACGGCGCGTTGATGGAACTGGTGGAGCGGACCAACCGTCACGTACTGGACAACGATCCACAGATCCTGCAGCAGCTCACGAGCACCGGCGAAATAGAGCGCCTGGACCTGGAACGTCACGGCGCGATCCGCGTCGGTACGGCCGCTGAACTGGCGACCCTCGCCCGCCTGTTCGCGGTGATGGGCATGCAACCGGTGGGTTACTACGACCTGACACCGGCCGGCGTGCCAGTGCATTCCACGGCGTTTCGCGCGGTGCATGAAGCCTCGCTGCAGGTCAGCCCGTTCCGGGTATTCACCTCGCTGTTGCGCCTGGAATTGATCGAAGACCTGGCGCTGCGCGCCTTTGCCCAATCGATGCTCGACCAGCGCTCGATCTTCACCCCCACGGCCCTCACGCTCATCGAACGTGCCGAATCCCGGGGTGGCCTGACCGAGCAGGAAGCCCTGGATTTCGTCGAACAGGCACTGGAAACGTTTCGCTGGCACCACAGCGCCACCGTCACCGCCGAACAGTATCAACAGCTCAGCGCCCAACATCGCCTGATCGCCGACGTGGTGGCGTTCAAGGGCCCGCACATCAACCACCTGACACCGCGGACCCTGGACATCGACATCGTGCAGGCGCAGATGCCGGCCCATGGCATCACCCCCAAAGCGGTGATCGAAGGCCCACCCCGCCGCCAATGCCCGATCCTGCTGCGCCAGACCAGCTTCAAGGCCCTGGACGAGCCGATTGCCTTCACCGATCAAAGCGAGGCTCGCGGCAGCCACAGTGCCCGTTTCGGCGAGATCGAACAGCGCGGTGCCGCCCTCACGCCCAAAGGCCGCGCACTGTACGACCGCTTGCTCAATGCCGCACGGGACGAACTCAAGGACTTCCCCAACGAAGCCAACGCCGCGCGCTATAACGCCCTGATGACGCAGCATTTCAGCGAATTCCCTGACACCTGGGAAGGCATGCGCCAACAGGGCCTGGCTTACTTCCGCTACTTCGTGACGGAAAAAGGCCTGGCGGCGGGTGACCTGAAAAACGCGCCCCTGGAAGACCTGATCAGCAGCGCTTGCCTGCGGGTTGAACCGCTGGTGTACGAAGATTTCCTGCCGGTGAGCGCAGCGGGGATTTTTCAGTCAAACCTGGGGGATGCGGCGCAAACCCGTTACGGCGCCCATGCCAACCAGCAGGCGTTCGAACAGGCCCTGGGGCGTTCGACGATCGATGAGTTGGGCCTGTATGCCGAGAGCCAGCGGCGTTCGATCGAACAGTGTTTCGCCGCATTGGCCGATGTTGTTCAAGTCAATAAAAAGCATGACTGAACGATTTCTCATAACTCAATAAAAAATCGGGCGACCTACAGGTCGCCCGGTTTTTTATATCCAAAACTTTCAATACAGCAAACAAAGTGTTCGCCCAGTGCAATGGCCTCGGCAATCCATGCACTGGTAAAGAGCCCTGACACTGGGCGAACGGAAAGTATTTTAGTAGAAGTGGCTAAATATTTCCGTGCGGTAAAGATGAAATTTATCGACATCTTATTTAATAAAATGTCGACTTAAATCCAATCCCGCACCGCGCCACAAACTCACCAGTTCGACCATACGAGCTGATTATTCCTATACAAAACTTGCACAAAAATAATCAGCCCATATAGAGCCATTACTCAATATTAGTGCTTACTGGTCACCGTCAATATATCGGTATAAACCACGTTGACACTTTGCCCGACTTTCAAGTCCTTGAGTTTGGCCTGGACTTCAGGTCGTTTGACATCGACGGTCTTGGACTTGCCTTCCGGGTTTTCGAAGGTCACCTGGTGTTTCTTCAGGTCGATGTGGGTGATTTTCAACTGCACTTTCACCTGGCGATAAGCTTCGCCGCCAGGGTTGGCGCTACCTGGTGCAGCACGCACTTCGCCGGTGGCTTCGGCGGTGCCGGGCAGGCCTTTGTCGATATCGGTGTCGAGGTAGGCTGCAACGGCGCTGGTGACCCTGATGTCGACCGTATCGCCGGCCTTGAGGTTATTGAGGTTTTTCGCCTTGTCGGTCAATTGCACAGGGAACTCATTACCCTGCGGGCCTTTAAGGACCACGGAATGGTTCGCGGCATCAACCGAAACGACTTTGGTGGAGACCTGATCAGCCACCACGACTTCGGACAACGGGATATCGGCGGCAACCGCGCCAAAACTGGCGGCGGACAGCAAGGTAGCGAGGGTGATGGCTTTGGTCAGTGCATGGCGTTTCATAGGCAGAACATTCCCTGTGATAGATGGCAACAGACGGCGTTGAAACCAGGCTCAACGCCATGTGTGCGAGTGAGCATAGACGCTGTTCAGCGAGTGGTCGCGCCGGGGCGGTGATTTTCGTGACACGAGCGTCTAGTACCCGGTCATTTCCAGATAACCCTGCCCTGCATGACTGCCACTGAGGCGCACCGGGCCTTCCCAGTAGGGAATGCGCAAGTCCATCCAGGCCTGGGGGTTGAGCGCGGTGATGGCGATATCGAGGTGTCTGGCGGGGATTTTGATCGACCAGCGTATGGGCATCTCGCGCCCGGCAACCCGGGCGGTATCTTGCGGCGTGAGGCTGATGTCGCCAGCGTGCAGCAACTGTGCCTGGCCCCGGGTATCGATCCAGGTGCCGGTGAGGTAAGGCTCGCCGTCCTTTTGCCGCATGCGATACAGCATCACCTGCTCGCCGCTGTCCAGGTGCAGGGAAAACCAGTCCCAACCGGTCTGGTTGCTCGTCAGGGGCTGGCTGCTCCATTCGCGGTCGAGCCAGGCCGGGCCACTGACCTGAAAGGTCTTGCCGTCGATGTCCAGGGTACCGCTGGCCTGGAAAAACGGCTGGCTGTAGTAGTAAGAAGCCTGACCCTGTTCGGATTTCTGGCTGAAGCCCCGGTCCCCCTGAAGCACCAGCGGACCTGTCGAGATTAACCGCAGCCGGTAGCTGAAACGCTGGTCACGGGCACTGAGTTGCAGGTCGGCCAACGGGTCGTCGGCAGGCGCCTGACTGCGCAATTGCCAGTCGTCGATCCACGCGTTGAACGGTGCAACGCTGACACCGGCCTGACCGACGCCGCCACGAGCATATCGTTCGGCCGCATGATGCGCCGTCGCCGACGTCACCGCTGCGTGGCCGAGCCAGATCGTCTGATTCTGCCAACCCGCCACCTCAGGGCTGGATTTCAATGCGCTGCGAAACAAGGTCCATTGCGCGCCGAACTCATGCCCCTGATCATCCTTCAGGTTGGCCGTGACATACCACCATTCGATGCGAAAGCCATCGTGTGGGGCGTGATCCGCCGGGAAGCTGAACACCCGACCGGGTACCACCGGGGTGAACGCAACGGCCTGGTTGCCCAGCCCGGCAAAGCCCTTTTCTACCGGTGCCGGTTGATCGCAACCGCTCGCCAGCAGCGCCAGCAGCAACACGCCGACCTTAATCTTCATGGGCAAACGTCCGCAGCAGGTCCGCCGGTTGCGTGCGGTACAAACGGTACAACGGCCAGGCCGAGGCCATTAACGTCGCCACCAGCGCCAGCCCCATCAATTGCAACAGTTGCAATGGAAACACCCGCAACGGCAGGCGCCAGCCAAAGGCCTGCACGTTGATCACCGTGTCCAGGCACCACGCCAGGGCGATGCCCAGCGGCAACGCCAGCACCAGGGTCAGCAGCGCCAGCAACCAGGTTTGCCCGAGGTTGAGCAACATCAAATGCCGACGCGTCACCCCCAGCGCCCACAACGGCGCCAGTTGCCCGAGA
Source organism: Pseudomonas sp. GL_091 (assembly GCF_057837725.1). Classification (NCBI taxonomy): domain Bacteria; kingdom Pseudomonadati; phylum Pseudomonadota; class Gammaproteobacteria; order Pseudomonadales; family Pseudomonadaceae; genus Pseudomonas; species Pseudomonas sp. GL_091. Next base: position 4,612,589 of record NZ_CM174451.1, read on the forward strand.
CGACTCTGGCTTTGGGTCAACAGGCTGATGAACAGCGCCACCCCGGCCACGCACAGCGTCAGGCTGTTGAGCGCGGCGGTGGCGGCGAAGGTGCGTTCGAAGATTTGCGTGGACCAACCCTTGAGCCGCGCCTGATCGACGATGCGGCTGTCGTCCAGGGCAAAACGCGCCTGCAGCGCCGTGACGAACGCCGGGATCGACGCCGGTTCGATGCGCAGGTTGAAGCGGCTCGGTGTCAGTTGCGGCCAGCCGCGCAACAGGTGGCCGATGTTCACCAGAATGTGGCCCTTGGGATTGCCGTAGTCGGCATAGATCCCGACGATCCGCGGCGACCACGGGCCAGTGGGAGTCGGCAGCGTCAGGTGATCGCCCAGTTGCACCTGCAGGCGTCGGGCCAGCTGTTCGCTGAGCATCACCGCATCGTCCTTGGCCAGTCGCTCCCAAGGGTTATCGCCCAAGGCCTCGAGCAGCGGCCAGTGCTGGCGATAGGTCGGGTGGTCGATGATCCCCGACAGATCCGTCGGCCAGCCCTGCAACTGGATCGAAACCTGCCAGCTGGGCAGAACCGCCGCCAGTTGCGGCTGCTGGTCGAGCCAGCTGTGCAATTCCCTGGCCTGGGCCGGGTTCTGTGGATTGAGGTAAAGCTCGGCCGTGAGCCGTTGCTCGAGCCAATCGCTGAAGGTCTGGCGAAAGCCTGCGGTCATACTGCCGGCACCGATATTCGCCGCCATGGCCAACAGCAGCGCCATCAACGCCAGGCTCAGGGCCGGCAGTTGCTGGCGGCAATCGGCGACAAACCACTGGCCAAGCACCGAGCGACTGCGCTGCGATACGAGATTGAGCAGAGAACTGAGCACCACCGGCAATGCCAGTGCGGCGCCGATCAACAGCGCAGCCATCAACACGAAGCCACTGACCAGGCTGTCACCGAAGATCAGCGCCAGCAGCGCGATCACCCCGGCCATTGCCGCCACCCCTCCCTGGCGTCGCAACCAGCGTGCATGGGCCTGATGCCAGGCCTGCGGGTCGGCCAGCGCCAGTAATGGCAGACGCGACGCCCGCAGCAGACTGTTGGCCCCGGCCAGCAACGCGCCGATCAGACTCAGGCCGATACCACTGAACCACCATGTCAGGCTGAGGCTCAACTGCCCCGCTACTTCGGCGCCATACAAGCCACGCAGGCTGGCGGCGACATCGGGCAACAGCACGCTGGCCAGCAGGTAGCCGCTGACCACCCCGGCCACACCGCCGATCAGGGCCAATCCACCCAATTCGACGGCGAGACAAGCGATCAGCATCCGCGCACTCACACCGCAGGCACGCAGGGTCCGGAGCAGGCTTCGCCGTTGCTCCAGCGCCAGCCCGATGGCGGCGTGTACGATAAACAGGCCGACCACGAACGACAGCACCCCCAGGGCATCGAGGTTCAGGTGGAAGCTTTCGGTCAGGCGCGTCAGGTTGTTTTCTTCGCCGGCACTCTTGAGTTGCAGCTGCCCCTTGAACGGCTCCGGCAGCGGTGCGGTGAAATCCTTCGGTAACAGCAGGCGCGACAGTTGCTCCGGCAACCCCAGAATCTGCTGGGCAAAACCGATGTCCACCAGCAGCACGCCGGGCGCCATGTCGGCCTGCACATGCAATGGCGGCAGTGCCGCGCCCGCCAGGTTCTGTGGCCGGTCACCTTCGCGCAAACCCAGTGCCTGCAAAGTCTGCGACGATATCCAGGTACTGCCCGGCGGACTGAAAAAGCCGACCACCTGTTCAATCGCCAAGGCTTGCCCGGCCACCGCCGCGCCCGCCGGCAGCGACACCGGCTCGATGCCCATCAACTGCAAGCGCTGCTCTTCGTGCCCCTTGAGCGTGACCCGGCCTTGCAGCACCGGTGACACCGGCCAGCCCGCGCGGCGCAGATCGATAAACCATTGCTGGGGGAACGTGCCGCCACCGGGCGCACTGAGACTGGCCTGGGGTTCGCCGCCGATCAACTGGCTGGCGCGGGCATAGCTGTCGCGGGCCTGGCTGTTGAGTGCCTGAACGCCGGTCAACAGACCGGTGGCCAGCCACAACCCGGTCAGCACACTGAAAAACTGCACCGGGTGCTGCCGCCAGTGGCTGAGCAGCGCGCGCAGGGTTTCGCTGAAAATGCGCATGTCAGCGCTCGCCCGCACTGGCCAGGCGACCGCCGCATAGCATGGCTTTTTCTGCCAGCCGTGCCGCCACGCCGGGACTGTGGGTGACCATCAACAGGCTGGTGGGACTGTCGTCGAGCAATTCCAGCAGCAACTGCAACACCTCGGCGGCGGTGGTTTCATCGAGGCTGCCGGTGGGCTCGTCGGCCAGCAGCAATTGGGGGCGCGATGCCAGCGCCCGGCCCAGCGCAACCCGTTGCTGCTGACCGCCGGACAGTTGCTCCGGGTAGCGCCGCAGCAACTCGCCCAAGCCCAGGCGCTGCACCAGGTGCGCCTGCCAGCGTGGGTCATGGCGCCCCGCCAGGCGTGCCTGAATCGCGAGGTTGTCTTCAACCCGCAGGCTGCCGATCAGGTTGAATTGCTGGAACACCAGGCCGATTTCCGTACGGCGCCAGTTCGCCAGTTGCCCTTCATTCATCTGTTCCAGATGATGCTCGCCACTGCGGATGCTGCCGCGATCGACCTTGTCCAGCCCGGCGATCAGGTGCAGCAAGGTGCTTTTGCCACTGCCCGACTCGCCCATCAGCGCCAGGCTGCTGCCGGGCCTGAGCGTCAGGTCGACGCCTTGCAGCACCGGCAGCGGTCCCTGCGGGGTGGCGTAGCTTTTGAAAACGCCATGGACTTCAAGCATGGGTCGACCTGCTGGATATGCATGGCCCAAGGATAGCGGGCCTGAATGTTTTTTGTCCGTTGCTGATGATCGCCCCGCCCGAGCCCCGCCCTACCCTCGAAGCTGGTCTGACCATAATGATAAAAAACGGAGACGCCATGCCTCGTTTCACCTTGAGCCCTTGTGGGCTGCTCGCTTGCCTGATCACTGCCTGCCTTGCGCAATCGGTGGTCGCCGCCGATGGACCGGTCGCGGCCAGCCCGCAAACCACGGCCAGTAACGCCGCCGTGCTGCAACAACTGCCCTTCACCGACCGCACCGACTACGAGTCGGTCACCAAGGGGCTGATCGCGCCGTTCAAGGGCCAGGTCAAGGACGCCTCGGGCAAGGTCATCTGGGATATCCAGGCCTATGACTTCCTCGCCAAGGATAAGGCCCCGGAGTCGGTCAACCCGAGCCTCTGGCGCCTGGCCCAGCTCAGCGCCCATGCCGGATTGTTCGAAGTCAGCCCTCGGCTGTATCAGGTGCGCGGCCTTGACCTGGCCAACATGACCATCATCGAAGGCGATGACGGGCTGATCATCATTGACCCGCTGACCATGGCCGAAACCGCCAAGGCGGCGCTGGACCTGTACTACCAGAACCGTCCGCACAAACCGGTGGTGGCGGTGATCTACAGCCACACCCACGTCGACCACTTCGGTGGCGTGCGCGGGGTCATCGACGAGGCTGACGTCAAAGCCGGCAAGGTCAAGGTGTTCGCCCCCGCCGGGTTCATGGAACACGTGATGAGCGAAAACGTCTACGCCGGCAACGCCATGAGCCGCCGCGCGCAGTTCCAGTTCGGCAGCCTGCTGCCCCGCGGTGAAAAAGGCCAGGTCGATGCCGGCCTGGGCAAGAGTACGCCGAGCGGCGGCACCGTCACCCTGATCCCGCCCACCGACCTGATCGACAAGGAACTGGAAACCCGCACCATCGCCGGCCTCGACGTGGAATTCCAGTTGACCCCGGGCACCGAGGCGCCGGCGGAAATGAACCTGTACCTGCCGCAGTTGCGCGCCTTGTGCATGGCGGAAAACGCCACGCAAATGATGCACAACATCCTCACCCCCCGCGGCGCGCAAGTGCGTGACGCCAAGGCCTGGGCCGAGTACCTGGACGGCAGCCTGGCGCGTTACGGCGACAAGAGCGACGTGTTGTTCGCCCAGCACAACTGGCCGACCTGGGGTGGCGAGCGCATCCGCACCTTCCTCGCCGACCAGCGCGACATGTACGCCTTCCTCAATGACCGCACCCTGCACTTGCTGAACCAGGGCCTGACGCCACTGGAAATCGCCGACTCGATCAAGAAACTGCCCGGCAGCCTCGATCAGAAGTGGTACACCCGTGGCTACTACGGCTCACTGAGTTTCAACACCCGGGCGGTGTATCAGCGCTACATGGGCTTCTATGACGGTAACCCGGCCAACCTCAATCCGCTGCCGCCAGTGGAAACGGCCAAGCGTTCGGTCGAAGCCATGGGCGGCGAAGCGGCGGTGCTGGGGAAAATGCAGGCGGCGATGGCCAAGGGCGAATACCGCTGGGCCGCGCAACTGGGCAATCAGGTGCTGTTCGCCAACCCGAACAACGGCGACGCCCGCAAAGCCCAGGCCCAGGCGCTGGAGCAAATGGGCTATCAAAGTGAAAACGCCACCTGGCGCAACATGTACCTGACCGGTGCCATGGAACTGCGCAACGGTGTGCCACCCAATGCGGGCACTTCGGTATCCGTGGACATGGTGCGGGCCATGAGCCCGCAGATGTTCTTCGACTTCCTGGCGGTGCGCCTGGACAGTGAAAAGGCCGTAGGCCATGACCTGACCCTGAACTGGACCTTCGATGACCTGAACAAGGACTTCAACCTGACCCTGCGCAATGGAGTGTTGACCCATCGTGCCGGGCTCAATGCTCAGGCCGATGCCAGCGTGACCATGAGCAAGGCCACCCTGGAACAGATCAGCCTCAAGCAACTGGATATCCCGACGGCGATGCAGAAGGGCCTGATCAAGTTGCAGGGCAATGGCAAGAAGCTTGGGGAGTTGATGAGCAGCCTCGATACGTTTGCGCCGCAGTTCAATATCGTTACGCCTTGAACGGATGACGCGGGAAACCGCGTCGCCTTCTTCGCGAGCAGGCTCGCTCCCACAAAGATCCATGTCGTGCACAGCATTTATGAACGACACACACCAACTGTGGGAGATTCTATGGTTGAGGGGAAGCCCTCAACCTGCTTTCGGTTGGTATTCACTCTGCCCTTTCAGCAGCGCTCATACTTCGCTCGATAGCTGCGGGTGAAATACGAAGGCGATTCAAAGCCGCGCGCAACGTTCACTTTCAGCACGCTCATGTCGGCCTGACGCAGCAACTGCCGCGCTTTTTCCAGCCGCAAGCGCAGATAAATATTGGCTAATAGCGGTGAAATGGGCGCACCTTGTGGTGTGCCCTGCTCCGCAGTAGTTCGCTTTCCGTTTTCAAGAACACCCGTACGCTGCCATCGGACTATTAACGCTAACACCCGTCAATCCGCGACTCGGTGTTGCAGAAAGCACATCATCCACTCGTGATCGATGGTGTCAAAGAACGCGCGAATAGTTGAGCGGGCTACCGTATAGATTTTTCATGCCGCAACCTGCGCCGGAGCCTTGTATCGGATCCATCTAAATAGAAGTAGAGAGAACAGCGCTATAAGTCCAAGCCCTACGCCACACCATACACCCGCTGCTCCTAGGTCAGTATAAAATGCCAAGAAGAGAGCGAGCGGTAGCCCCACTAGCCAAAAACAAATAATCGAAAGCAACATCGGAAAGATGGTCTGCTTCAAGCCCCTAAATATACCGAGTAGTACCATTTGACTTCCATCAAAGAAATGGAAGATCCCTAAAATGCAGACAAAAAGGCTAGAAAGCTTTATGAGCTCGTCATCTCCACCTTCACCGCGAGCAACAAATAGCTGAACAATATCATGGGAAAAAATAATCAGGATAGAAGATATTACAGTGAGTACTATCCAGGCGAGCCATAAAGCACTCCATCCGGCGCCACTCGTCCGCCGCGAATACACACCCAAAGGAGAGCAGAGGCTTATTCTCGTAGTAGCAGCTTGAGATATGCCATTAGGTATTGTAAATACGACTTGAAGAACTTGCATTGCGATACCATGAGCAGCCAACGCAACGACTCCAAACTTACCCACTATGATTGTGAGGATGAAGAAAAATAGCGTGTCATTTGCCTGCGTTAAAGAGACCGGAATACCGTTTCTTAAAATAGGCAGCATCAACCACCCTCTCACTACTTTCAATTTTATACAGTGCTGCCGCTCCCTGAACTGCGGATTCATTAAGCCTAATATGACCAGCAACATACAAAGCAAAATGTTTGTTAGCGTCGTGGCGATACCTGCGCCGAACAAACCCAAGGGGGGTATCCACAAAAAACCAAATATTAGAATCAGGTTAGCAACGAAGTTAAAGATCGCGGCTATAATAATTGCGATAACTGCATATCGCGCTACCCCCATTATTGATAAAACATTTCTGAGGTGTACAAATAAAATCGCTGGGCCGATGCTCCACATCAGGCTATTCATGTATCTCTGAGCTTCGAGAGACAAAAGCGGATCCTGGCCAAAAAAAACTAATATTTCCTTCGTAAAATAGAGCATTGCTAAGCATATTAAAAACGCAGCTGCTATGAGCTGAATGCAGCTGGTCGATACAGATGCATATTGTTCTTCTTTTGCCTTAGATCCCAATGCATCAGTAATAAACGGGATGGTAGAGATGAGTAGCCCGGAAAATAATAAAAACAGAAGATAGTAAAGGCCCTGTGCCAAAGTCGATGCAGCTAACGCCTCGGTACTAATCCACCCAGCCATTATTACGTCCGTAGTAGCAATAATCACATGCGCGATATTGCCAGATACGAAGGCTAGCGAGAGCCGGGAACTCTCGCGCATCTCGGATGTATATCTACGGGAAAGCCTCGCGGCACGGTTATATATCAGTGATGATGTCAAGACTGTACTCCCGATCTAGGTGCTTATCCTATGCGAACTCCCACGACGAAGTTGCACACTGAATCCTCCTGCCATTACGAGGCTGACTACCTGCGGTTGCCACACGGTAGATAGCTGTGGGCGGATGAGCATTGGCGTAAGCCCGTTGTTGCTCAATAGTCCTCAAGACATCTTTGTTCGCCCCTTCAAGTTGCTGCGAGAAAAGGTAATTTTTTTGGCTGCGAAGAAAATCTGGGGAGGTTTCATTGGTGTACACAGATGAGAGGGGAGCATTCATTTCCAAAATCCTTATCTGTGATGGGTGTCCATGAATGATGCGGCACAAACTAAATAATTCGTACCGCCGAACTCACAGTCACCGGAAGGAAAAAGAAACTTCGCAATAATGGATACTAAAAATCCTACAGAAATTTCTGCTCGACAAGGTGCAAGACAATTTCAATCAAGCTTTCACAGTCCGTTGATTTTCCCTCGGACAGCGCTCCATGGCGCAAGCACTTGAACCTTACACGGGATGAAGTGGCCAATCGGATGGGTGTCTCTCCGCCGGCATTTGCCCAGCAAGAGCCCCTCTCAAAGCCTCGGAAGGCCACTCGCGAAAAAATAGCAGCGGCATTTGGCATTACCGCTAATCAACTTGAGCTTTAGGCTGTGAAAGGGATCGAAATGAAAGTCTGCGGCATCGAAATCAAAGGCAGCGAAGCAATCATCGCCGTGGCCACGCTGGACGGTCAGGCGCTGAGCCATCTCACGCTCGCCACCAAGAAAATCGCCCTGGACGATGACGACGAAGCCGCCAACGTTAAAGTGTTTGGCGCTCAGGTCGCTTCGTTTGTCCGTGAGAATTCCATCGACCGCATCGTGATCAAGAAACGCAGCAAGAAGGGTGAGTTCGCGGGCGGGCCGACCACGTTCAAGATCGAAGGGGTTTTCCAGTTGCTGGAGAATTGCGAGGTGACGTTGATGTCGCCGCAGACTATTACCGCCCAGTGCAAGAAATTCAATGTCGAGCTGCCGCAGACGCTGAACAAGTATCAGCATGAGGCGTACAAGGCAGCGTGTTCGGCGCTTTTGAAGAAGTAACCCTTTTTGTCCTTTCAAAACAGATCGCTGTGGGAGCGGGCTTGCTCGCGAAAGCGGTGTGTCTGGCAACGATGATGTTGAATGTGATGCCCTCTTCGCGAGCAAGCCCGCTCCCACACTGGGTCTGTGTCGCTCACAAATGCTGTGAACAGCCTGGATCATTTGGCGGCATACCAGCCGATCACGGGCGAACGAAACCCGCAAACAGGCCGACCGGTAGGTCGCCTCGCTTTTGCTCTTGCTTTTGATTTGGCTTTTGATCTTCTTGCCCCATCGAGAGGCCGAGTGGAGGTTCTGCGCAGTGGGCAACCCGGCATGGATGCCGGGTTAGCCGCCCCCGGCCCAGAGTGTGTAAAAACTAGTTCAAACATCGTCGGCGCGTAGCGCCGACGATGTTTGGCTGGCTAATTACACCTAAAGCGTTCTTCGTAGCTCCAGCCGGCTTTTAATGCCGCTAGTAACGCTTCTCAGCTCGTCCATCGGGCAAAAAAGGAGGCTTTTCAGGCCGCCAGCGCTTTCATCAGATTCTGCGCACCGAGGATTTTCATCACTCGCTTCAAGTTGTAGGCGAGCACATTCAAGCTCATTTCGGTGCTCACCCCGGCAAGCCGTCGGGTCAAAAAATGTGTCGCACCCATCCATTGTTTGAGCGTCCCGAAGGGATGTTCGACGGTCCGCTTGCGGATGCTCATCATCTGCGGCGCATTGTCTAAGCGGACCTGCATTTCCTCCAGCACCGCCTCATGTGCCCAGCGACGAACCTTTCGCTCTCTGGCCGGTGTGCATTGTGCTTTTATCGAGCAGGCCCGGCAGTTGGAGCTCCAGTAACTGTTCAGCGTCTTGCCATTGTCGACGTAAGAGTTTCGCCAGATCAGCACTTCCTTGACGGGGCAGACGTACACATCTTTGTCCGCGTCGTAAACAAACTCGTCATTGTTGAAGCGGCCATCGAATTTGGCGCGCGAGCTCAGCGTCTTCGGCACATAAGCGCTAATTCCGGCCTCGTAACAGGCAAGGATTTCCCCGCTTTTGAAGTACCCTCGGTCAGCCACCACCGACAAAGATTCGAGTTTCATCGCCTCACGGGCCTGCAGCGCCATCGAGCTGAGCTGATCACGGTCGTGACCCACATTGGTCACTTCGTGCGCGACAATCAGATGGTGCTTGGTATCGACCGCGGTCTGTACGTTGTAACCCACGATTCCTTTGCCGCTCGTCATCATCGAGCGGGCGTCCGGGTCGGTCAGTGAAACCTGCTTATCAGGCGATTCCTCAAGCTGAACTTCAATCGCCTGAAGCGCTTTCATTTGCTCCTTTAGTTTGGCGATTTTCTCTTCAAGGCCGCCACTTTTGGGACCCGAGGGCATGGGCTCTTCCCGATCAGCCGCATCCAGCGCCTTTAGATAACGGCCAATGCTCGATTCGATTTCTTCCATCCGCCGCTTCAGCTTGGCGCTGGTGAAATTGCGGTCGCGGTGGTTCACCGCCTTGAATTTGCTGCCGTCGATAGCAACCAGGTTTTCCGCGAAAAGCCCCAACTGCTGGCACAGCACAACAAACTGGCGGCAGACGCCTCGAATGGCTTTGCTGTTGTCTTTGCGGAAGTTGGCGATGGTCTTGAAGTCCGGCATCAAGCGACCGGTCAGCCACATCAGTTCGACGTTGCGCTGCGCCTCGCGTTCAAGGCGTCGGCTCGACTGGATGCGGTTTAGATAGCCGTAGATGTAGATCTTCAGCAGGACTGCCGGGTGGTAAGCCGGTCGGCCGGTTTCAGCGGGGACAGCGCTTTCAAAACCCAAGGTGATCAGATCGAGTTCATCAACGAAGACATCCACAACGCGCACCGGATTGGTGTCGCTGACGTAATCGTCCAGGCTCTCGGGGAGCAAGGTACTTTGACCTCGGTGTTCACCTTGAATAAAGCGTTTCATGGGCAACCCTTGCGATGAAATCCTGGGGAATCATAGCAAGGGTTGGCTTGGATGTTTTGACACACTCTGGGCCATGGATGGCCGATGGCGGCGGGCCCACGGAGCAGGACCGGAGCGAGGGCATGCCGAGCCTAGGCGAGGCACCGAACGAAAGGGGCAAGAGCCCTTGGTTACTTGGGGCTTTTCCAAGTGACCCGCTGTAAGAGCGGAACCATAAGTGGCCGTGACCGCAGAAATGGATATGTACACCCGCAAGCCAGCGTCGAATGACAGACCTTCGCGAGCAAGCCCGCTCCCACACTGGATCTGTGTCATTCACAAATGCTGTGAACAGCCTGGATCATTGTGGGTGCGGGCTTGCGATGGCGGCCTGCCAGCCGACCAGATACATCACAGGCAAACGAAACCCGCAAACAGGCCGACCGGTAGGTCGCCTCGCTTTTGCTTTTGCTTTGCTTTGGCTTTTGATCTTCTTGCCCCTCGAGAGGCCGAGCGCAGGTTCTGCGCAGTGGGCCCACGGAGCAGGACCGGAGCGAGGGCATGCCGAGCCTGGGCGAGGCACCGAACGAAAGGGGCAAGAGCCCTTGGTTACTTGGGGCTTTTCCAAGTGACCCGCCGTAAGGGCCAGCCCTTTCAAGGTGTTTTCCCTTTATGGGCCTTAAGCACCCGATCCGTCGACACATGAGCGTGCGCAGCTTTGCCGTCCAGCCACTCCTTGGGTTTGGCGATTTTGGGACCACGTATGCTTTTGGCCACTTGCTTGGGCTTGATATTCCTGGCGAGCGCCAACAGTCGCGTTGCCAGCGTTTCTAAGGTCGTTTGAAGTGTCAGGTAATCTGAGGGCAGTGCGATCTGCATGCCCTCGTATCCGCTACGCACTTGTACCGTCAGGTGGAAGATCGAAGCTTCCCAGCCTTCGGGCAATGTCTCGCGATGAGCCTGTTCCACGCTGCGTTTGAGCACTGCCAGGACGTTGTAGGCCAGGATCGCCGAGGTAAAACCCAGCAACGCCGCCCGCGGAGCGCCAAGGCTTTCGATTTCACTGTCCAGCACCGATTCCAGGCGCTGGAACATCCCTTCGATACTCCAGCGACGACGGTATAACTCGGCGATCTGCCCGGCGCTGACGGTGTCTGGCAAGTTGCTCCAGAACCACATCACAGTGTCGCCTGAGTCAGTAGGTGTCTGTAGGTTCAGTTCAACTCGACGCCAGCGGTGACCACCTTTGAGTTCGATGATTTGCTCGCGCACCGTTGCGGATTCGATGGCCACAGATTCTTGCCAGCCGCCTTCCTCAATCAACCGTGGATGTTTGCTTTGCTGGCGAATAATGAACGAAGCCCCCGCTTCCTCGCAGGCTTGCATGACGGGCAGCGTGCAGTACAGCCGATCGGCCATCCATAGCTGGCCCTTAGTGGCGTGGGCCAACAGCGGCAGCACGCTGACGCGCTCACTGGCGTAGGCATCCTCGCATGGCTGCAAGTCGACGATCTGATCGAGGTCCGGGTCGTAGACCACTACTGAAAACCCTGGTCGCGCCGCACCTCGCTCACGCCGCAAAGCCCCCAAGCGTTTTTCAGTAGAAGGCAGGTGGTTGCCGTCGACAATGCGCAGCTGCCAGCCGGGCAAAATGGCTGAGCAGCCCAACTCTTTTATCGTCGGAGCCAGGCGCTCGGCGCTTCCTGTAACCAACGCCCGCAGCAACGCGGGCTCTGTGCGGCTGACCTTGTCATAGAGCGCCGCCAACGTAACCGGCAGCCCCTCCATTTGCCGGGCAGCGGCATGCAAAGAAGGGCGCAAACCCAATGAAACAAGGGACATCAGCTCAACGATGGTCGAAAACAAAAGCTCACGCGGGTACTGGCGTTGACGGTGTTCTTCAAACACCTGATCAACCCATTCGGCAGGAACAGCCTGCTCCAGTATCAATTTCGTCATGACACTGGCCGGTGTCTTTTTTTCAAACCGCGCTAGAACTTCTGCCCACATCGTTTTCGTCACCCTGACTGGTTTTTAGGGGATTCTAAACGAAGACCTTGAAAGGGCTGGCCGTAAGGGCGGAACCCTAAGTGGCCGTGACCGCAGTAATGGATATGTACACCAACAAAATACTCATCGCCTGATACAAAGCCTTCGCGAGCAAGCCCGCTCCCACACTGGATCTGTATCGCTCACAGATGCTGTGAACAGCCTGGATCATTGTGGGAGAGAGCCTGTTCGCGATGCGGTCAGGCAGACACCACTTCAACCACCGGCATTTGCCAACGTTGATTAACCACCTGCTGCCCGGGTCCATACAGGCGCAGGACCAGGCTGAACGCCCCGTTTTCCGGCGTCGGCAACCAGTTGCTCTGCGCAGGCGGAGCCGTGTTCTGCAGGATCAACGTCAACCCGCCGTCCGCATCCATCTGCAAACGATCCCGGCTGCTGAGGCAGTAACGATTGATCGGGTTGGCCACCAGTTGCCGGTCCGGCAAGTCATACAAGGTCAGCGACCAGAACTCGCTGGCCGGCGGCAATTGACCCGGTGCGAAACGCAGGCGATAGCTTCGCCCGCCCTGCAAGGGTTGCCCCTGATTATCCAGGCGAGTGCCGGTGTAGAAGGCCTCTTCCACGCTGTTGCCGTAGATGCCGACATTCGCCGCGACAGCGCGGTTGAGGTAATTGCCGTTCAGCGCTTGGCGCGTGCCGAACAGGCCGAGGGTGGTGCGCACCTGGCTCACCGCGGTTTGCAGTTGCGCCTGGGCGTCTTGAATCCCGGCGAGCAGTGCCTGGTGCGTTGCTGGCGGCAACGTCGCTGGGTCGAAACCCTGACCGGGCACGATGCCGATCCGGGCAAAGCGTGCGCGCAAGGCTTGTTCGGACGGTTGCGTGGGGCACAGGCTGAGGATCTGATTCAGCGCCGGGATAAACTCCAGCCCCAACCCGGTCTTGCTATCCCAGGGTCGCCAGTCAATTGCCGGCGCAGCCACGGGCGGTGCACTGCCGATGTATTCATGCAACGAACGCAAACCGTATTGCTGCTGCAAGGCACGCACCGCCGGCAGGTCCTCGGCGTTTTTCAGGCCCGTTCTCCCAAGCACCATGACGACTTCGGTTTCACTGCGCAGCACGGCCTTGACGCCGTCCGGTGTCGGGCCTTGCCAGTCGGGCCCGGCGATCAGGTAGTTCCCCGCTTCGCGACCGGTGCTGAGCACGCCGACATAGGCAAAGTTGTGGGTGTACTGGTCGACCAGTTGAAGCACGTAATAGCGGTGGTCATCGACCGCTGGCACGCTCAACACTTGGGGTTCGCTGCGCAGGTCGAGCCAGGCCCAGGAGTACGGTGTATCGTTGTTCGGCGTGACGATGTCGCGGTTGTTCGGGGTGAACAACTTGCTGTAATGACGAAAGCGGTTGAAGCCGCCGACGTACTCCGACGCGGCCGGGTTGAGCGCCTGTTTTTCCATGGTCTGGTAATGCATGAGCATGGGGTACGCGTAAATCCACGCCTCGTTGGCAATCTGCCGCGGGTCATCGGAATCACCGGCCAGCAACCAGCGTGGAAACATCAGGCTGCCGCTCAATACCCCCATGCTGCCCAGCACCCGGCGGCGACTTAAAATCAGGTTCATGATTCGATCCTCGCGATCGTCGGCAACTGATAATTCCCGTCCAATGCCCCGCCCTTGGGCAGGTACAGGCGCAACAGCAGGTTGAACGGACCTTGCGGCGTCGGCAGCCAGTTGCCCTGCGGCGCAGCCTTGGGCGCATCGGCTTGCAGGATAAGAGTCAAGCCGCCGTCGGCATCGTATTGTAGACCAGGGCTGCGATCGCCCAGGGCGTAACGCTGGATCGGGTTGGCCACCAGCAACTGGGTTTTGCCGTCATACAGGGTCAGCGACCAGAACGCATTCACCGGCGGCAATTGCCCGGCGGGAAAATGCAGGCGATAGGCGTGCTGGCCGTTGAGCGCCTGCCCATGGGCATCGTGCAGCGCCATCGGGTACAGCGCTTCCACCGGATCGTTGGCGTAGATGTAGCGCCAGGCGACTGCGGCACGGGTCAGGTCATCGTCGCCGTATTTGCCGACGTTGGAAGGCGACGGCAACCAACCCTGCTTTTCCACCGACAGCTGGCTGGAGGCTGCGCGGATCTGTTCGCGACCGGCCTCGGCACCTTGGGCGACGGCTTCGCTCAAGTCTTCCGGGGCCTGGAATTCGGTCCCCGGCTTCACGCCGATGGCGGCGAAACGGGCCAGTTTCTGTTGTTCGCTGGCGGTCCATTGATGCAAGGGTGCCAGCGCGTTGAAGGTGTTGAACAGCGTCTGGGCCGCCCCTTGTTTGGTGTCCGCATACGCCGGCAGTTGCAGCGGTGCCAATGGTTCAGGCGTCGCGTCGCCGCTCACTGTGGACAGTGGTTGCAAAGCGTAGCCCTTCAGCACTTGCGCGGCGTCTTTCTGATCCGCTTCGCCTTTGACTTCGGTCCGTCCCAACAGGAAGACCAGCCGGCTCGGTGAGCGAATCACCGCGCTGAAACCCGATGGCACTGGCCCCTTCCAGTCCGGCCCGACAATCAGGTAGCGCCCTGCCTGATCCCCCGTGGCGCGGGTGCCGATGTAGTCGAGGTTGTCGGTGCGCATGTCCACCAGTTGAAAGCTGTAGTAGCGCCCGTGCACGGCCGGCACGTCCAGCACCATCGGTTCGCCGCGCAAATCCACCAAGGCGCGGGAATAGAAGGTGTCGTTGTTCGGCGACACCACTTTGTTGTCTTGCGGACCGAGCAGGCGCGGTTCGCTGTAGAGGCGGTTGAACGGCAGTTTCGCGGCGATGGCGCTGAGCACCTTGTCGTGTTCGACAGTGGCGTAGGCGAACACGTAGGCCTCCTGCGCCAGGGCTTTCGCTTGCTGCTGATCGAGGGTTGCGGCGTGAACAGTGCCCAGGCTCGCACCCAGGGCCAGAGCGGATATCCAGTAGCGCACGGTAGATCTCCTTGGCAGATAAATATCAACACACCGGCCCCTGTGGGAGCGGGCTTGCCCGCTCCCACAGGGACTTGTGGTGGAAATGCAATACGGTTTATTTGGCCCAGCGCCGCAGGTCCGACGGGGTGTAGTCGTCGGTCTTGGCGGCGAAGCCCACGCGCATCGGCTCGGTCTCTTCGTTGGCCAGGCCGCCGGCGTAGTAGCGTCCGGAGATCAAGTCATACGATGTTTCCAGCACGTTGTAGGTGAAGCCGTGGTCGTACTGTTGAATCGCGTGCAGTTCACCGCTGCGCCACAGTTCGCCGCGGCTGTCGTACTGGTCCGACTGGGCGATCTGCCAACTGTCTTCGTCCACATAGAACCGGCGCTTGGCGTAGATATGCCGCGCATCAGGCTTGAGGGTCGCCTCCACCACCCACACGCGGTGCTTCTCGTAACGAGCCAGGTCCTGGTTGACGTGGTTGGGCTTGATCACGGCGTCGTACTTGAGGTCGCGGCTGCCGATTTTGTAGCTGTTGTAAGGGATGAACAGCTCTTGCTTGCCCACCAGTTTCCAGTCGAAACGGTCCGGCGCGCCGTTGTAGCCGTCGATGTTGTCGGCGGTGATCAGGCCGTTGCTGTAACGGGCGCTGTTGTCGTAGGCGATCATCGGTGCACGACGCACGCGACGTTGCCCCGGCAGGTATTGCCAGGCCGATCGCGGCTCGGCGACCTGGTCGATCGGCTCATGCACCAGCACCGCCTCGCCGGACAGACGCGCCGGTTCCAGCACCCGGCTCTTGAACATGAACAGAATGTTCGAGCCCGGCTCCAACCCGCCCACGGTATCGGCAAAGTTGATCAGCGACTGGTTGCGCACGTAACTGGTGGCGCCGTTTTCACGCACCAGTGCGGCGCTGCTGATGCGCTCGTAGCTGCCGCCGCGATAACGGGTCATGTGGTTCCACATCACCTCCAGGCCTTCGGTGGGCAACGGAAACGGAATGCCCCTGGCATAGTCGTGCAAGCCGTTGCCGCCGTCGGCCATGCTGGTCTTGGCGACGTTCTCACGACTGGCCGCCAGTACCTCCTTGGGCAGGTTGGCGCTGCGATGGCTCGGGTAGATGTTCATCTTATAGGTGTCGGGAAAGCGCTTGAACAACGCGATTTGCCCGGGGCTGAGAAACTTCTGGTACTGCGCCAGGTTCTGCGCGGTGACAGTGAACAACGGTTTCTCGGCGGCATATGGGTCGCTGTAGCCGCCCTTGCTGTCGACGGTGCCGGCGTTGCTCGCCAGGCCACCGGTCCAGGCCGGAATGCTGCCGTCGGCATTGGCCGCCATTTCCGAGCCCATGGGAGTCAGGGTCTTGCCCAGTGCCGCCGAATCGGTGCCTTTGGCCTGAGCCAGGCCGACGGTGCAGGCCAGGGCCAGCACGCACAATTGCATACGCATAACGGTTCTCCTTAGAAGTCTGCCTTGAAGCTGACGGATGCGAAATCGCGGTCGTCGAGGGTGCTGTAGTCGTTGGAACCGAAGAACGCGTTGTAGGCCAGTTCCACGCTGTAATCGTTCATGTAGACGCCGGTCAGGCTCACGCCCAGCGCTTGCTGGCCTTCCTGGAACGGCCCTTGCGGATCGTAGGAATAGCCCGAGACGTCATGCCGCCAGTTCACGGCCGGAATCAGGTTGATGCCCGGCAACACATCGCTGTATTCGAGGCTGGCGCGCAGGCGATAACCCCACGACCAATCAGTGGCAAAGCCCTTGTCGGTGCAGTATTGGTTGGTGACACCTGAAGCCACCGTGTTGCACGGCGTGCCGTTGCGCGGAGCGCTGCGACCGAACGCGGCGTTGCGGCCCAGGCGCTCGTCTCCGAGATCGTCGATGTGCACGACCCCGGCTTCACCGAACAGGCTCAGGCGCGTGGCGCCCAGCACGTTGTCGATGGCCTGGGTGGCCGAACCGGTCAGCTGCCAGACGCCCTTGCGCTCCCACGCATCGAACTGGCTGCCATTGGTGGTGCTGAAGCCTTGCGGCAACTGCACCCAGGAACTGCCCCCTGGCCCGGAGATCACGGCGACGTTGACGTCGGGCGCGTTGATCGCGATCGGCATGTTCGGCCGGTAGCTCAACTCACCGGCCAGGGAAATCCCGGTGACAGGCTCGACGCCGTTGAGGCTGATGCCATACAGGTGAATGTTTTCCGGGAAGGCCGCCGCATAGCTCGGCCCCTGGATGCCACCGGGGAAGGTGCCGGGCAACGCGGTATTCCTGGCATTAATGGTGAAATACGGCAAACGCGAGTGATAGTTGATGTAGTAGATCGCCGCTTCCGCATCGTTGAGCGCCGGGATCATCTGGCGCAGGGCGAAGCCGAACTGGCCGTTGTCGGACGGCGATTCGTTGCCCCGGGACGTGGCGAACAAACCCGCGGCCTGCATCTGTTGATCGGTCTGTACCTGACTCAGGAACAGCGGCCCGCAACCTGGCTGGATAACATCGCTGCTGGCGAAGAAGGTGCCGCAACCGTCAAGTACGCTGGGGCGCCAGTTGTACTGGTAGAAACCTTCGAGGTTGGTGGTGTCGGTCAGGCCGAAGCTGAAGGAGACCATCTCCACCGGCAATTGGCCTTCCTTGATTTCCACGCCGGGACGGTTGAACGCCGAGATGTCCAGCGGGTTGATCACGTTGATACCGTTCTGGATCAGCAGCGCTTCGCCCCAGGACAACACCTGGTTACCGACCTTCACGCTCAGCGGATGCTCGGCCACCTGGAAGTCTTTCCAGACGTAGGCATCGAGCACCTCGAAGCCCTTGAACTTGGCCAGGTCGTCCCAGCCCGAATCGTCGAAATCCTTGAAGCGGCCATTGCCGGTTTCATAGGCATGGTCGTACCAGTACTTGAAGCGGATGAACGCGCCCTGGCCCTGGCCATCGAGACTGACATCGGTGAGGCCCTTGAAGAGTTGCGAGATGGGGTCGCCCCTCTCGAAGTTCAGCCGGTTGTCGTCGGCGCTGACGCTGGTGCCATTGGCGTTCACGCCCTGAGCCTGCAAGGCGTTGGCGCGGGTCATCAGGCTTTTGTCGGGGTTTTGCGTCGACCAGCTGCTGCCCAGGCTCAGGCTGGTCTTGGTCGACAGGCTCCAGTCTTCGTTGAGGTCAAATGTGGTGGCGTACGTTGGCCCCGTCAGTACGGCAAGAATCGCCAGCGCAAGGGGTTGCGGGCGAGTGTGGCCAAGCCGGTGAAGCCGCGGACGGACTCCGGCTGTGGCCGAGCGTTTTTTTATCATTATTGGGCTCCGGTCAGGTTTGCTCAGCCCGGACACGGTGCCCAACTATCGAGCGCGACACGCAAGCGATGGCCGACAAAAAATAATCATCGGGGTGGCTGCGGGGCAGACGGTATTTGTTTTGAAGGTGTACATATCCGTTACTGCGGTAACGGCCGCTTGTGGGAGCGGGCTTGCTCGCGAAGGCTATGTGTTGGGCGACGTATTTTTTGTGGGTGTACATATCCGTTGCTGCGGTAACGGCCACTTAGGGTTTCGCCCTTACGGCCAGCCCTTTCAAGGTCTTCGTTTAGAATCCCCTAAAAACCAGTCAGGGTGACGAAAACGATGTGGGCAGAAGTTCTAGCGCGGTTTGAAAAAAAGACACCGGCCAGTGTCATGACGAACTTGATACTGGAGCAGGCTGTTCCTGCCGAATGGGTTGATCAGGTGTTTGAAGAACACCGTCAACGCCAGTACCCGCGTGAGCTTTTGTTTTCGACCATCGTTGAGCTGATGTCCCTTGTTTCATTGGGTTTGCGCCCTTCTTTGCATGCCGCTGCCCGGCAAATGGAGGGGCTGCCGGTTACGTTGGCGGCGCTCTATGACAAGGTCAGCCGCACAGAGCCCGCGTTGCTGCGGGCGTTGGTTACAGGAAGCGCCGAGCGCCTGGCTCCGACGATAAAAGAGTTGGGCTGCTCAGCCATTTTGCCCGGCTGGCAGCTGCGCATTGTCGACGGCAACCACCTGCCTTCTACTGAAAAACGCTTGGGGGCTTTGCGGCGTGAGCGAGGTGCGGCGCGACCAGGGTTTTCAGTAGTGGTCTACGACCCGGACCTCGATCAGATCGTCGACTTGCAGCCATGCGAGGATGCCTACGCCAGTGAGCGCGTCAGCGTGCTGCCGCTGTTGGCCCACGCCACTAAGGGCCAGCTATGGATGGCCGATCGGCTGTACTGCACGCTGCCCGTCATGCAAGCCTGCGAGGAAGCGGGGGCTTCGTTCACTATTCGCCAGCAAAGCAAACATCCACGGTTGATTGAGGAAGGCGGCTGGCAAGAATCTGTGGCCATCGAATCCGCAACGGTGCGCGAGCAAATCATCGAACTCAAAGGTGGTCACCGCTGGCGTCGAGTTGAACTGAACCTACAGACACCTACTGACTCAGGCGACACTGTGATGTGGTTCTGGAGCAACTTGCCAGACACCGTCAGCGCCGGGCAGATCGCCGAGTTATACCGTCGTCGCTGGAGTATCGAAGGGATGTTCCAGCGCCTGGAATCGGTGCTGGACAGTGAAATCGAAAGCCTTGGCGCTCCGCGGGCGGCGTTGCTGGGTTTTGCCTCGGCGATCCTGGCCTACAACGTCCTGGCAGTGCTCAAACGCAGCGTGGAACAGGCTCATCGCGAGACATTGCCCGAAGGCTGGGAAGCTTCGATCTTCCACCTGACGGTACAAGTGCGTAGCGGATACGAGGGCATGCAGATCGCACTGCCCTCAGATTACCTGACACTTCAAACGACCTTAGAAACGCTGGCAACGCGACTGTTGGCGCTCGCCAGGAATATCAAGCCCAAGCAAGTGGCCAAAAGCATACGTGGTCCCAAAATCGCCAAACCCAAGGAGTGGCTGGACGGCAAAGCTGCGCACGCTCATGTGTCGACGGATCGGGTGCTTAAGGCCCATAAAGGGAAAACACCTTGAAAGGGCTGGCCGTAAGGGCGAAACCGCCAGCCGCCGCTACCGAAGAAACGGATATGCACTCAGTCAACAAAGCGTTTTTTAGAGCGGCGTCACCCCCTCGACAATAATGACCTCAGCCAAAGCCACCCCGTCACGGTACCCACGCGCCTCCTGATACAACGCCGAGTGATAGCAAGCCACCGCCTGCTCATAGGAATCAAACTCAATCACCACACTGCGTTGCGGCGTAGACCGACCTTCCATCGCCTCGCTACGCCCACCCCGCGCCAGAACCCGACCGCCATACAGGGCAAACGCCTGCGGCGCCCGCTGAGTGTATTGGCTGTATTGATCGGGGTCAGTGACATCCACATGAGCAATCCAGTACGCCTTCATAGTGACCTCTCGGTTTATTTTGTATTATGGTATACCACATTACCAACCCAACAAATACTGAGACTCCAGCATGGCCTTCAACAGCATCGAAGAAATCATCGAAGATTACCGCCTCGGCAAAATGGTCCTGCTGGTCGACGATGAAGACCGGGAAAACGAAGGCGACCTGTTGCTGGCCGCCGATTGCTGCACACCCGAGGCAATCAGCTTCATGGCCCGCGAAGCCCGGGGCCTGATCTGCCTGACCCTGACCGACGAACACTGCAAACGCCTGGGCCTGGAGCAGATGGTCCCGAGCAATGGCAGCGTGTTCAGCACCGCCTTCACCGTATCCATCGAGGCCGCCGTCGGGGTGACCACCGGTATCTCCGCAGCAGATCGTGCATGCACCGTGGCCGCTGCCGTCGCCGCCCATGCCGGCCCCGCCGATATCGTGCAACCCGGCCACATCTTCCCGCTGCGCGCCCGGGAAGGCGGCGTGCTGACCCGCGCCGGCCACACTGAAGCCGGCTGCGACCTGGCACGCCTGGCCGGCCATACCCCGGCCTCGGTGATTGTCGAAGTGATGAATGACGACGGCACCATGGCCCGGCGCCCGGACCTTGAAGTGTTCGCGCGCAAGCACGGGATCAAGATCGGCACCATCGCCGACCTGATCCACTATCGCCTGAGCACCGAACACACCATCGTGCGCATCGGTGAACGTGACCTGCCGACCGTGCATGGCACCTTTCGTCTGATCACCTTTGAGGATCGCATCGAAGGCGGTGTCCACATGGCCATGGTCATGGGCGATTTGCGCCGCGAGCAACCGACACTGGTGCGCGTGCATGTGATCGATCCGTTGCGCGACCTGGTCGGTGCCGAATACAGCGGGCCGAC
Source organism: Pseudomonas sp. GL_091 (assembly GCF_057837725.1). Classification (NCBI taxonomy): domain Bacteria; kingdom Pseudomonadati; phylum Pseudomonadota; class Gammaproteobacteria; order Pseudomonadales; family Pseudomonadaceae; genus Pseudomonas; species Pseudomonas sp. GL_091. Next base: position 4,633,629 of record NZ_CM174451.1, read on the forward strand.
CAACTGGACGTTGTGGGCCGCCTTGCAGCGTGTCGCCGCCGAAGGCCACGGCGTGGTGGTGGTGCTGGCCAATCACGAATCCTCTCAGGCCTTGCTGGAACGTGTGCCGCAATTGACCCAGCCGCCCCGGCAGTTCAGCCGTTCGCAGTCACGGATTTACTCGGAAGTGGGCACCGGAGCGCAGATCTTGCAGAACCTGGGTGTCGGCAAGCTGCGCCACCTCGGCCCGCCGCTGAAGTATGCGGGTTTGACCGGGTATGACCTGGAGGTGGTGGAGAGTATTCCATTCCTGTAGGAGCTGGCTTGCCAGCGATGGTCGTCAACGATAACGCGTGTTGCCTGGATCAACGCGGTGCTTTTGGGTCCATCGCTGGCAAGCCAGCTCCTACAAAAAGGCAACTGACGTTCCTGAACAACGTGTTTCGGCTGATAGCCGGTACGGCAAAGTGCTTGCACAAAGTTTGGAATACCATAATATGATATTCCATAGACCGGACAGTCAGCACTGACTCGACGGACCTGCTGCTCCCGATAGGCGGGCACTCGAAAGCCCCGCTCACAAACACAACAATGAGGGCGTGAAAATGGTGTTGAACAAACGTGCGACCGCGGTTCTTTTTGCGGGACTGCTGAGCGTGACCAGCCAGGCACTGATGGCGGCTGAAAGCGTCAACTTCGTGAGTTGGGGCGGCAGCACCCAGGATGCGCAGAAGCAGGCCTGGGCCGACCCGTTCAGCAAGGCCAGCGGCATCACCGTGGTGCAGGATGGTCCGACCGACTACGGCAAACTCAAGGCCATGGTCGAGAGCGGTAACGTGCAGTGGGACGTGGTCGACGTCGAAGCCGACTTCGCCCTGCGCGCCGCCGCCGAAGGCTTGCTCGAACCCCTCGATTTCAAAGTCATTGAACGCGACAAGATCGACCCGCGCTTCGTCAGCGATCACGGCGTCGGCTCGTTCTTCTTCTCCTTCGTCCTCGGCTACAACGAAGGCAAGCTCGGCGCCAACAAGCCTCAAGACTGGTCCGCACTGTTCGACACCAAGACCTACCCCGGCAAACGCGCCCTCTACAAATGGCCAAGCCCTGGCGTGCTGGAACTGGCGCTGCTGGCCGACGGTGTAGCGGCGGACAAGCTCTACCCGCTGGACCTGGACCGCGCGTTCAAGAAACTCGACACCATCAAGAAAGACATCGTCTGGTGGGGCGGCGGCGCGCAGTCGCAGCAGCTGCTGGCCTCCGGTGAAGCGAGCATGGGCCAGTTCTGGAACGGCCGGATTCATGCCCTGCAAGAAGACGGCGCCCCGGTCGGCGTAAGCTGGAAGCAGAACCTGGTCATGGCCGACATCCTGGTCATTCCCAAGGGTTCGAAAAACAAGGATGCGGCGATGAAGTTCCTGGCCAATGCCAGCAGCGCCAAGGGCCAGGCGGACTTCTCCAACCTGACCGCCTACGCCCCGGTCAACGTCGACAGCGTGCAGCGCCTGGACTCGGTACTGGCCCCTAACCTGCCGACCGCTTACGCAAAGGATCAGATCACTCTTGATTTCGCGTACTGGGCCAAGAACGGTCCGGCCATCGCGACACGGTGGAACGAATGGCTGGTCAAATGAAAATGACGGCAACCGCGTCTCGTCCATCCACTGCCACCGGGAGCGCCACTGGCGCTGCCGGTTCGGCGCCCGCCAAGGCAGCTGTGATGACGCAATCCCCTTCCCTGGCGCAGCGCTGGCGTGGCGCGAGCAACCTGGTGCCCGCCCTGCTGTTTCTCGGCCTGTTCTTTCTGGCGCCGTTGATTGGCCTGCTGCTGCGCGGCGTGCTGGAACCAGTGCCGGGCCTTGGCAACTACGAACAACTGTTCGCCAACTCGGCCTATGCCCGGGTGTTGCTCAACACCTTCTCGGTGGCCGGCCTGGTGACGCTGTTCAGCCTGTTGCTGGGCTTCCCGTTGGCCTGGGCGATCACCCTGGTGCCCCGTGGCTGGGGTCGCTGGATCCTGAACATCGTGCTGCTGTCGATGTGGACCAGCCTGCTCGCCCGCACCTACTCCTGGCTGGTGTTGCTGCAGGCCTCCGGAGTGATCAACAAGGCGTTGATGGCCATGGGCATCATCGATCAGCCGCTGGAGATGGTGCACAACCTCACCGGCGTGGTGATCGGCATGAGCTACATCATGATCCCGTTCATCGTGCTGCCGTTGCAGGCGACCATGCAGGCCATCGACCCGATGATCCTGCAGGCCGGTTCGATCTGCGGCGCCAGCCCCTGGACCAACTTCTTCCGGGTGTTCCTGCCACTGTGCCGGCCGGGGCTGTTCTCCGGCGGCCTGATGGTGTTCGTGATGTCCCTCGGTTACTACGTGACCCCGGCGTTGCTGGGCGGTGCGCAGAACATGATGCTGCCCGAGTTCATCATTCAGCAGGTGCAATCGTTCCTCAACTGGGGCCTGGCCAGCGCCGGCGCTGCGTTGCTGATCGTGATCACGCTGGTGCTGTTCTACTTCTACCTGAAGCTTCAGCCGGAATCCCCGGTTGGCGCCAGCAACGCGAGGTAATCCGTCATGCTCCTGACCCCCAATGCCATGAGCCGGCGCATGCGCTTCGGCCTGTATGCCACCACCGGGCTGATCGGTCTGTTCCTGCTGCTGCCGATTGTGTTCATCGTGCTGCTGTCGTTCGGATCGTCGCAATGGCTGGTGTTCCCGCCACCGGGCTGGACGCTGAAATGGTACGGCCAGTTCTTCTCCAATGCCGACTGGATGAACGCCGCCATGGCCAGCCTCAAGGTCGCGGTGCTGACAACGTTCTTCGCCGTCGCTTTGGGCCTGCCCACCGCGTTCGCCCTGGTGCGTGGCCGCTTCCCCGGCCGGGAAATGCTCTACGGCCTGTTCACCCTGCCGATGATCGTGCCGCTGGTGATCATCGCCGTGGCGGTGTACGCGCTGTTCCTCAAACTCGGCTACACCGGGACCATGTTCGCCTTCGTGGTTAGCCACGTCATCGTCGCGTTGCCGTTCACCATCATCTCGATCATCAATTCGCTGAAGCTGTTCGACCAGTCGATCGAGGATGCGGCGGTGATCTGCGGCGCCTCGCGCCTGCAAGCGGTGTTCAAGGTGACCTTCCCGGCGATCCGTCCGGGCATGGTGGCCGGCGCCCTCTTCGCCTTCCTCGTCTCGTGGGATGAAGTGGTGCTGAGCGTGATGATGGCCAGCCCGACCCTGCAAACCCTTCCCGTGAAAATGTGGACCACCCTGCGCCAGGACCTGACGCCCGTGATCGCCGTCGCTTCGACGCTGCTGATCGGCCTCTCGGTATTGGTCATGGTGATCGCCGCCGCTCTGCGCCGGCGCAACGAAATCAGCGCTTGAGCGCCAGGAGTACGACATGAGTGCAGTGATCAAAGATTCCGCGCAGCAAAATGACAAACCCCTGGTCAGCCTGCGTAACCTGAACAAGCACTACGGCGACTTCGCCGCCGTGGACAACATCTCGCTGGACATCAAGGACGGCGAATTCCTCACCTTCCTCGGCTCCAGCGGCTCGGGCAAAAGCACCACGCTGTCAATGCTCGCCGGCTTCGAAACCCCGAGCAGCGGCGAGATCCTGGTCAACGGCCAGTCGCTGGTGAACGTGCCGCCGCACAAACGCGACATCGGCATGGTGTTCCAGCGCTACTCGCTGTTCCCGCACCTGTCCGTGCGCGACAACATCGCGTTCCCGTTGGCCATCCGCAAACTGGCCGCCGCCGAACGCGAGCGCCGGGTCGATGCGATGCTCAAACTGGTGCAGCTTGAGCAATTTGCCCATCGCCGCCCTTCGCAACTCTCCGGTGGCCAGCAGCAACGGGTCGCCATTGCCCGGGCGCTGGTCTATGAGCCGCGCATCCTGCTGATGGACGAACCCCTCGGTGCCCTGGACAAAAAACTGCGCGAAGACTTGCAGGATGAACTGCGTCAGCTGCATCGGCGCCTGGGCATCACCATTGTCTACGTGACCCACGATCAGGAAGAAGCCATGCGTTTGTCCCAGCGCATCGCGATCTTCAGCCACGGCAAGATCGTCGGCCTGGGCAGCGGCTATGACCTGTACCAGAACCCGCCGAATGCCTTTGTCGCCTCGTTCCTCGGCAACTCGAACTTCCTCAAGCTCAAAGCCCGGGGCAATGCGGTGGCGACCTTCGAAGGGCAGCCGCTGTCGATCCGACTCACCGCCGGCCTGCAAACCGATCAAGGCGTGCTGTTGATGGTGCGTCCGGAAAAAGCCCTGGCCCTGAGCAATGAACAAGCCCTTGCCGAACCGCTGGCCGCCGGCTGGAACGAAGTCTCGGCCAAGGTCGTGGAAGTGTTGTTTCTCGGCGAAAGCCAGACCTGCAGCGTGGTCACTGCTGGTGGCACCTCGATGACGGTCAAGGCACTGTCCGCCGCCGGCATGCCGCTCAAGGCCGGTGACCCGGTGCGAGTGCGCTGGGCCACCGCCGATGCCTGTGTGTACACCGAATGGGCCGAAAGCGACCTGAACAAGGCTGCCGGCGCTCACTGATCCATTGGCCTGCGCGCGCAGGCCACTATAATGAGTCACCCTCGGGCCACCACAACGTCGGGTTGTGGTGGCCTTTTTTCTGTCGCCTGTAAGATAAATTGGACAACGGATTCCTAAAATCCCGGTTTAATGCTAAATAGTGCTCAGTATTTTTAACACCCGACCCTGTCGTGCCACACAGTGCAACGAGAATAACGATATGAAAGTCCATTTCGAGAAAAGTGAAGTGTTTGGGACCCTCCACCTGCAAGCGGCGGTGGCAGCATGATCGAAGTTACCGAAGTTTCCATTGCCGAGCTGCGCGCCGCGCTCGAATCCGGCCAGACCACCTCGGTTGAACTGGTCCAGGCTTATCTCGCGCGGATCGACGCCTATGACGGCCCCGAAACCCCTACCGCCCTGAACGCGGTCGTGGTGCGCAACCCCGAGGCGCTCGCCGAAGCGCAGGCGTCCGACGCCCGTCGCGCCAAGGGCCAGACGCTGGGAGCGCTGGACGGTATCCCTTACACCGCCAAGGACAGCTATCTGGTCAAGGGTCTCACCGCCGCTTCCGGCAGCCCGGCCTTCAAGGACCTGGTCGCCTATCGCGATGCGTTCACCATCGAACGCCTGCGCGCCGCCGGGGCAATCTGCCTGGGCAAGACCAACATGCCGCCAATGGCCAACGGCGGGATGCAGCGCGGCGTCTACGGCCGCGCCGAGAGCCCGTACAACGCTGACTACCTCACCGCCCCGTTCGCCTCCGGCTCGTCGAACGGCGCGGGTACTGCCACTGCAGCGAGTTTCGCGGCCTTCGGCCTGGCGGAAGAAACCTGGTCGAGCGGTCGTGGCCCGGCCTCGAACAATGGCTTGTGCGCCTACACCCCTTCGCGCGGGGTGATCTCGGTGCGCGGCAACTGGCCGTTGACGCCGACCATGGACGTGGTCGTGCCGTTCGCCCGGACCATGGCTGACCTACTGGAAGTGCTCGACGTGGTAGTGGCCGATGACCCGGACACCCGTGGCGACCTGTGGCGCCTGCAACCCTGGGTGCCGATTCCGAGTTCGTCCTTGGTGCGCCCCAAATCCTACGCGGCGCTGGCCGCCAACAGCGAGGCGCTCAAAGGCAAGAAGTTTGGCATTCCACGCATGTACATCAACGCCGACCCTGAAGCGGGCACTTCCGAAGCGCCGGGCATCGGTGGCCCGACCGGCCAGCGCATCAACACCCGTCCTTCGGTGATCGGGCTCTGGGAACAGGCGCGCAAGGCCCTCGAAGCCGCGGGCGCCGAAGTGCTCGAAGTGGACTTCCCGCTGGTCTCCAATTGCGAGGGCGATCGTCCTGGCGCGCCGACCGTGTTCAATCGCGGCATCGTCTCCAAGGAGTTCCTGCACCACGAATTGTGGGACCTGACGGCCTGGGCCTTCGATGATTTCCTGCAAGCCAACGGCGATCCAAAACTGAATCGTCTGGTCGATGTCGATGGCCCGCAGATCTTCCCTCACGACCCGGGCACCCTGCCCAACCGCGAGGGCGACCTGGTTGCCGGCATGGACGAATACGTGCGCATGGCCGAGCGTGGCATCACCCCGTGGGACCAGATCAGCACGATGCCCGATGGCCTGCGCGGACTGGAAAAGACCCGCAAGATCGATCTGGAAGACTGGATGGATCGCCTGGGGCTCGACGCGGTGCTGTTCCCGACGGTTGCCGACGTGGGCCCTGCGAACGCCGATGTCGATCCGCAATCGGCGGATATCGCCTGGAGCAACGGCGTGTGGGTCGCCAACGGCAACCTCGCCATCCGCCACCTGGGCGTGCCAACGGTGACCGTGCCGATGGGCGTGATGCCGGACATCGGCATGCCGGTCGGCCTGACGTTTGCCGGGCGCGCCTATGACGACTCGTCGCTGCTGCACCTGGCGTCGGCATTCGAGTCGACCGGGAACAAACGCATGATCCCGCCGCGCACCCCGCCATTGGTCGCTGACAAGCGCTGACCGGTAAAACCGTGGCGGCTCACTCGAGCCGCCATGGCTGGCAAATCAGGGATCAACCTGGGCCATCAGTTCCGGAATCGATTCCGGTCGATTGGCATAACGCTGCGCCAGCATCGCACAGACCATCAGTTGAATCTGGTGGAACAGCATCAATGGCAAGATCAGCAAGCCAATGGTGCTACCGGCAAACAGCACCTGCGCCATCGGCACGCCGGTCGCCAGGCTTTTCTTCGAGCCGCAGAAGAGAATGGTGATGCGGTCTTCCTGGTTGAAACCGAATGCCTTGCCCAGTACGGTCGAGGCCACCAACACCAACGCCAGGACCACGCAGCACGCCACCACCAGCCCAACCAGATCCAGCAACGGAATCTGGTGCCAGAGGCCTTCGATCACCGCCTCGCTGAACGCGCCGTAGACCACCAGCAGAATCGAGCCCTGATCGACGAACTTCAACCAGCTCTTGTTGCGCGCCACCCAATTGCCGATCCAGCGCCGCGCGATTTGCCCGGCAATGAACGGCAGCAGCAACTGCACGCTGATCTTGAGGATGGCGTCGAGGGTCGAGGAGCCTTCGCCGTGCACGTTCAACAGCAGGGTCACCAGCAACGGCGTGAGAAAAATCCCGAACAGGCTGGATGCCGCCGCGCTGCAAATCGCCGCCGGGATGTTGCCCCTCGCCAGCGAAGTAAAGGCAATCGCCGATTGCACCGTGGCAGGCAGCGCGCACAGGTAAAGCATACCCATGTACAGGTCATTGCCAATCAGCGGCGACAGCAGCGGCTTGAGCGCCAGGCCGAGCATCGGAAACAGCACGAAGGTCAGGCTGAACACCAGCAAATGCAGGCGCCAATGCCCGGCACCGGCGATGATCGATTCGCGGGACAGCTTGGCGCCATGCAGGAAAAACAGCAGCGCGATGGCGATGTTGGTCAGCCAGCCAAAACCGACCGCGACCTGGCCGCTGGCGGGCAGCAGGCTGGCGAGCGTCACCACGCCGATCAGGGTCAGGGTGAAGTTGTCAGGTAACAGACGGGGGCGAGTCATGGGGTTGATCATCCGGGGGTTGCCAGTACGTGAAAGCGACTCTAACGTGACTGGGAATTACCGACTAACGCCGATGAGCCAGCTGATGCCGCCTAAAGGACATGACAAGAGTGTTCGACGCAGTATTCCCGGGCTGTCCAGCCTGCCACGACCGCTCTATGGCCGTACCGAATCGCTGCCCAATCGCGCCCTGACCCGGCGCCACAGCCACCCGTGGGTGCAGCTTTCCTATGCGATTGCGGGCGTGCTCGAAATACAGACCGGCGTCGGCCGCTTCGTCGCCCCGCCGGAGCGTGCAGTGTGGATTCCGGCGGGCATGCCGCACCGGGTGTTCAGTTCGCCGCGCACGGAAATGCGCAGCCTGTACATCGATTGCAGTGTCTCGACGTGGGCGCCGCCGGGCTGTCATGTGTTGGGGGTCAGCGATTTGTTGCGCGAGTTGATCCGTGCCTTCAGTCAGATACCGGTGGAATACGATCAGGACGGTCCGCACGGTCGGTTGGCCCAGGTGATTCTGGATCAATTGGCGCAGGCGCCACAGATCGATTTGATGCTGCCCCTGCCCCAGGACAGCCGATTGCGGCAAATCGCTCAAAGCCTGGAGTCGCACCCGGAGCAACAGACCACGCTCAGCCACTGGAGCGAGCAATTCGGCGTCACCGAGAAAACCCTCAGTCGCTTGTTCCTGCGCGACACCGGCCTGACCTTTCGCGCCTGGCGCCAGCGCTTGCGTTTGCTTGGCGCCCTGACGCCACTGGAACAGGGCGAGCGCGTGACCGACGTTGCGTTGGCCTGTGGCTACGACTCGACGTCAGCGTTTATCGCTGCCTTCCGCCAGCAGTTCGGCGAAACACCGGGGGAGTTCTTTCGATAAATTCGACACAGGACGACCTGTAGGAGCGAGCTTGCTCCGGGCGGCGTTCCGACGATGGACTTAAGAGCGCCGCGTTTAGCCAGTAAACACGCGTTATCGTTAACGACCATCGTCGGAACGCCGCCCGGAGCAAGCTCGCTCCTACAGGGATTTCACATAAATATCCCGGTGTTACTGATCCGACTTGATGCTGGTCCAGACCCGCGTACGCACCCGCTCAAGCTTTTGTGGCAATGGCTGCACGACGTACAGCGTCTTCAATGCCTCGCTGGTCGGTGTCAGGTTCGGGTTGCCGGTGATGTCTTTGTCGATCAGCGCCAGCGAGTCCTTGTTGGCATTCGGGTAACCGAGGAAGTCGCTGATCGGCGCGATGACTTTCGGGTCCAGCAGGTTGTTGAGGAATTCGTGGGCCTCGGCAACGTTCTTCGCGCTTTTCGGGATGGCGAAGGTGTCGAACCAGATCGGCGCGCCTTCTTTCGGCAGGCGCCAGTCGACGACCACGCCGTTGCCCGCCTCTTTGGCGCGATTACCGAATTGATAGAAGCTGCCGGAGTAACCGATGGCCACGCAGATATCGCCGTTGGCGATGTCGGTCATGTACTTGGCGGAGTTGAAGTAGGTGACGTAGGGGCGAACCTTGAGCATCAGCGCCTTGGCTTTTTCGTAGTCATCGGGGTTCTGGCTGTTCGGGTCCAGCCCCAGGTAATGCAGGGCCAGCGGCAGGATCTCCGAAGGCGAGTCGAGCATGGCGACGCCACAGGCCTTGAGCTTCTCCATGTTCTCGGGCTTGAACACCAGGTCCCAGCTGTCCACCGGCGCATTCTCGCCCAGCGCCGCCTTGACCTTGGCCGGGTTGAAGCCGATCAGCACGGTGCCATACATGTAGGGCACGCCGTACTGGTTGCCCGGGTCGTTCTTGTCCAGCAGCTTGAGCAAGGCCGGGTCCTGGTGCGACCAGTTCGGCAGTTTGGACTTGTCGAGTTTCTGGAACACCCCCGCCTTGATCTGGGTTTCGATGAACTGGTTCGAGGGCACCACCAGGTCGTAACCCGAGTTGCCGGTGAGCAGCTTGGCTTCCAGGGACTCGTTGGTGTCGAAGGTGTCCCAGGTCACCTTGATCCCGGTGTCCTTCGCGAAATCCTTGGGCACGGACGGCAGGATGTAGTCCGCCCAGTTGTACACCCGCAATTCGCCCTGTTCGGCGTGCACCGCGCTGGCCAGCAGCGACAGTCCGCAAACGGTGGCGCCCAGTATGCGTTTCATTGAGTCCATGGATCGTTTCCCCAAGTGTGGCGTGAGTTCGATGGTTTTTATGTTCTGTACACGGCAGCGGCCTTGAAAATAGCCAAGGGCAAGGAAGTGAGGCGTCTGGTTGTGGTTTCAGCGCGGGTGGCCGACTCAGCCACCCGCGTCTGATTCTTGCTGACGGCGTCGCCGGTTCACAGCGTGAGGCAGGCCAAAAGGAGACCGAAATGGCCAAAATAGGTGTCCGCATTGATCAGCGGCACGAGGCCTTTCACCGAGGGTTAGTCCAAACAGCCAGACTTCAACGCACGCTATGACGCTCTTCGGGAGCGAGGCAAGAGCGCGATAGTCGCGCTCTTGCCTGCATGCGGGTCTTACTGATTAGGCTGAATGCCATGTTGCGCGATGGCACCGAATGGCGGTGACGAGTGGCACAGTGAAGACAGTTGCTCCCACAGTCGTGTTGGTTGCTCACGGATTTTGCGGATAGCCACGAACCCTGTGGGAGCGGACTTGCCCGCGATGAGGCCGGCACATTCAATATCGATGTGACCAGACACACCGCCTTCGCGAGCAGGCCCGCTCCCACAGGGGTTGTGTGTGATTACAACAACGACAAGGTGTAATTGATGATGAACCGGTTCTGATCCACATTGCGCCCGGCATCGGTATTGGACTTGGCGTTACGCAGTGTGAACCCCACCCCCTTGAACGTGCCCGACTGCAACACGTAGTCCAGGGTCATGTCGCGCTCCCACTCGGACTGGTCACTGGCGTTTTTCGCCTTGATGTCAGTGCCCTTCAGATACACGATCGAGGCTTTCAGGCCCGGCACGCCCAAGGGCGCGAAGTCGTAGGTGTATTGGCCGAAATTGGTCTGCTCGCCGGCCCGGGCAAAGTTCTGGATCATCTTGTCGGTGGGCAGGTAGACACTGCCGCCGCCCGCCCCTTTGTCCACCAGGCTGCCCTGGTTGGGCTGGACGAAGTTGCTGCCGTCGCCCACCCGTTGATGCCCCACCGACACCGCGTGCCCGCCATGGGTGTAGGTGACCATCGCAGCCCAGGTGCTGTTGTCGATTTCACCGTCGTTGTCGTCGGTGTAACCCGACACCCGATAGCCTTGCGCGCGGCCGGAGGCAGAGCTGTTGGCACCGCTCGACGTGGTGCGGAAGTAGCGCAGGTCGGTGGTCAGTGAGCTTGCGCTGTCGATGGACAGGATGTGCGTCAGGCCAAGGAAGTTCTGGTTGTAGAAGTCTTCCAGCTGCGCGAAGTAATACTGGGTCTTCAGGTTCCTGGTGAGGTTGTAGTCTCCGCCGGCGTAGTAGAACTTGTTGCTGTCCTGCGTGCTGCCGGCGACCGACAGGCCTGTGCGGTCCGTCGAGGCGCGCCCTACCGCGTGCTCCAGCACACCGCCGGTCAACGTCAGGCCATCGATGTCGTTCGAGGTAACCTGCGCGCCGGTAAACGATTGCGGCAACACACGGGCATCGTTCGCCAGGAGAATCGGCAATTTCGGCAGCAAGGTGCCGTAGCGAAATTCAGTCCTGGCCAGGCGCATCTTCGCCGTAGGGCCGAAGCTGCTCCAGGCGTCGGCAGCGCCGTCGCCGTCAGTCGGGATCATGCCGCTACCGACGTGGCGCCCCGCTCCGCTGTCCAGTGTGATGCCAAGCAACGCCTGGGCATCGAGCCCGAACCCCAGCGCACCCTGCGTAAACCCGGACTCATAGCGCAACACGAAACCCTGGGCCGCCTCTTCGGTTTTCGAAGGGGCAGCGCTGCCATCGCGATTATCGCTGTTGAAGTACAAGGTGCGCATCGAGAGGCTGGCCTTGCTGTCTTCCAGAAATCCATGGCCGGCGGTATCGGCAGCCTGTGCGCCCATCGAGCTGGTGGCCAGCAGGACTGCGGTAGGAATGGCTCGTTTGAACATAGGGTGCTCCTGGGTGTTTCTTATCGTTATTTGAAGGTTTCACCGCCAGACAGAACCCGATTGCCGCCCACGCAACAGCGCTCAACACGAGCGCGAAAACAGGCGCGCTCGATGAGTGACATGAGCATCGGACGTTCGAGGTGAGGGTTGACTGACTGGTTTGTGAAACTCTTAAAACATTTCGAGAGGCTATTATCAAACGAGGTGTAAGTAGTTTTCGTGGAGGGATAAGCCTTGTCGCGCCGGGGTATGGACGATCACTGTTTTTGCATATCGGTGCGGCGGATTTTCATCATACTGACATCATCGGCAGTGTTCGGTGACTGCTTGCATGTCCCAACAAGAGCAATGAGCCATGAACGATCAAATCGAACTGTACGGCGCGAACACCGGCAACAGCCTGCGGGCAGCGATTGCCCTGGAAGAGTCGGGCATCGCCTACACCGCACGCCGGCTCGACCTGTATGCGCAGGAACACCGTGGCCCGGCCTTCCTGGCGCTGAACCCGGCCGGAAAAGTCCCGACCCTGATCGATCACGGGACAACGCCGACGCTGGTCATCAACCAGTCCAACGCCATCATCCAGTACGCCGATGCCCAGGCGCCTGGACGGCTGGCACCAGCGCAGCCGGGACCTGCGCGCATCCGGGTGATCGACCGCTATTTCTTTTTCGTGACCGATGTCATCGCCCCCAGCCATGCCGCCTTTTTTCTGCACCAGGCGGGGCAGGACAAGGCGGCGGCGATCATCGATCTGCGGGTGATCGAGCAACTGACTTACGCGGAAAGTTTTCTGACTGCCGGCTACATGGCCGGAGAGCAGTTCTCCATGGCCGACATTTCGGCGTTCACCATCGTCACAGCGTTCCGTGATCGACTGGAATGGAAAGAGCTTCCGCAACTTTCGCACTGGTTCGACTCGGTCGAAGCCAGGCCGGCGGTACAACGCGGCCTGAATGCGTTCAAGGATGCCTGAGTGGTCGATGTGCTGACGCTTATGTAGGAGCGAGCCCTGCTCGCGATGGACGTCAACGATAACGCGTGCTTACCGGTTAAACGCGCCGCACTTGAGTCTTTCGCGAGCAGGGCTCGCTCCTACAAAGTGCAGCATTCCATTAGATCAGTCGGTGTAGCCGAACTTCACCGAACGGCTTTCCTGCGCCTGGCTCCGCGTAGCGAGGCAGTAATACAACGGGCACGTCACCACCAGTCCCACCAGCCACGACAGGTCTGCGCCGTCCACCAGATTGGCGTACGGTCCGACGTACAGTGAAGTATTGGCGAACGGTAGCTGCACGATGATGCCGATGAAGTAGGCAATGATCGCGTGCAGGTTGAAGCGACCGTAGATACCGCCGTCAGCGCGGAAAATCGAGGCTATGTCGTAGCGGCCGCGCTTGATCAGGTAGAAGTCGATCAGGTTGATCGAGGCCCACGGCACCAGCACCAGCAACAGCGCCAGAATCAGGCCGATGAACTGCGAAATGAAATTCGCCGAGGCACCCAGCGCCACCACGCAGCAACCCGCCAGCACGATGCTCGACAACACCACCCGCACCTTGATGCTGGGCGTCCACTGGCTGGCGAAGGTCTGGATCGAGGTGATGATCGACAGCACCGCGCCATACAGATTCAAGGCGTTGTGGCTGATGATGTTGAGCAGGAACAACACCATCAGGATCGGCCCCAGCCAACCGGTGGACTGCTTGACCGCCGCCATCGCCTCCGTGCCTTCCGGGGTTGCCAGTACCGCCACGGCACCGAAGGTGAACGACAGGATCGTGCCCAGGGTCGCCCCCAGATAGGTGGCGAAGAATGGCCGGGAGATGCCGATATCCGCCGGCAGGTAGCGCGAGTAGTCCGACACGTACGGCGAGAAGCTGATCTGCCAGATGATGCCCAGCGACACTGTGGCCAGCCAGCCGGACAGGTTGAACCCGCCGCGGGTGAAGAAGTCCGCCGGCAGATCATGGGCGAAGATATAGAGGAAACCGGCGAGCAAGGCACTGCCCATCACCCAGGTGCCGATGCGGTTCAGGGTGTGGATGAAACGGTAGCCAATCACGCCGATGGCGGTGGCGCTGAGGGCACCGATGAGGATGCTGGCCGGCACCGGAACCGACGGCGCAATGCCGACTATCGATTTGCCTGCCAGCACGATGTTGGAAATGAAGAAACCGATGTAGATCAACGCCGCGAAGAACACGATCAGCAGCGCGCCATAGCGGCCGAACTGACCACGGCTCTGCACCATCTGCGGGATGCCCATGCACGGCCCCTGGGCCGACGCCAGCGCAATCACCACGCCGCCGACCATGTGCCCGAGGGCAATCGCCAGCAAACCCCAGAACAGGTTGAGGTGGAACACCTGGACCACCATGGCGCCGGTGACGATGGGCAGTGGCGCAATGTTGGTGCTGAACCACAGGGTGAAGAGATCGCGGGCCTTCCCGTGGCGCTCTGCGAGTGGAACGTAGTCGACCGTGTGGTTCTCGATCAACGGATCTTGCCGGGACATCTGGGACATGTGCATGAACTCGAGTTTGTCTGTTCTTATCTTTGTATGAAGCCAAACCGGGGGGACTCTCTGGCCGCCCCTCAGATGACGACCATATTATGGTATTCCAAACTTTAAACAAGACTGATCAGGTCGTTGAACAAGCATCTGAGCCGGCATCCTGCCCGATTCACGCCAGCGCTGGCTAGCTGAAAGCCCTGTAATCATTGGGTTCCCGACGAAGGCCGTACGTTTATCGGTTCACCTAAAAAGACCTTGCAAACGATGTATTACGGTATACCATCAGACCTACAAACACATAAAAACGCGTCACACCACCCGAGGACCGTCCAATGATCGATGCCGCCATCTACAAACAAGTCATGGGTTCGTTCCCGTCCGGAGTGACCGTGATCACCACCCTGGATGACGACGGGCAAATCGTCGGCCTGACCGCCAGCGCCTTCAGCTCGCTGTCGATGGACCCGGCCCTGGTGCTGTTCTGCCCCAACTACAGCTCCGATTCATACCCGGTCCTGATCAAGAACAAACGCTTCGCCATCCACGTGCTGTCCGGCGGCCAGCAAAACGAAGCCTATGCCTTCGCGCGCAAGGGCAAGGACAAGGCCCAGGGGATCGAGTGGACGTTGAGCGAACTGGGCAACCCGATTCTGGCCAACGCCACGGCGGTCATCGAATGTGAACTGTGGCGCGAATATGAAGGCGGTGACCACGCCATCATGGTCGGCGCGGTGAAAAACCTGATCGTGCCCCGGCAGACCAGCGGGCCACTGGTGTATTGCCACGGCAAGATGGGCGCCCTGCCCGTTCTGGCCTGAACCGATCAAATGACAGACATAAAACCTGTGGCGAGGGAGCTTGCTCCCGCTGGACTGCGAAGCAGTCCCCTATTGAGGCCGCTTCGCGACCTGACGGGACGGTGCGGCGATCCGACAAGCTCCCTCGCCACAGGTTAGTCGGCGCTTGATCTACCTTTTACTGACTGAGATCCGGACTGTTCGTCAGAATATATTTTTCTACAATTTAGTATTATGGTATACCAACAACCAGCAGGCCCGCAGTCGACAGGCCAACAACAAAAGATCCGAGGTAAGCGTCATGAAGTTTTCCCTGTTCGTACACATGGAACGTTGGGACGAAAGCGTCAGCCACCGCCAGTTGTTCGAAGACCTGACCGAACTGACGCTGATGGCCGAGGCCGGTGGTTTCAGCACCGTGTGGATCGGCGAACACCACTCCATGGAGTACACCATCTCGCCAAGCCCGATGCCGCTGCTGGCTTATCTGGCGGGCAAGACCACCACCATTCACCTGGGCGCCGGCACCATCATCGCGCCGTTCTGGCATCCGCTGCGGGTGGCCGGTGAATGCGCGTTGCTCGACGTGATCAGCAACGGACGCATGGAAGTCGGTCTGGCCCGTGGTGCCTACCAGATCGAGTTCGACCGCATGGCCGGCGGCATGCCGGCGTCCTCCGGCGGCCAGGCGTTGCGGGAAATGGTCCCGGTGGTGCGGGCATTGTGGAACGGCGACTACGCCCATGACGGCGACATCTGGAAATTCCCGACCTCCACCAGCGTGCCCAAGCCGATCCAGCAGCCGAACCCGCCGATGTGGATCGCTGCCCGCGACCCCGACTCGCACAACTTCGCCGTGGCCAACGGCTGCAACGTCATGGTCACGCCGCTGATGAAAGGCGACGAGGAAGTCCTCGACCTTAAGAACAAATTCCAGGCAGCGCTGGACAACAACCCGGGCGTACCGCGCCCGCAACTGATGGTGCTGCGTCACACCCACGTGCACACCGCCGACGATCCGCAGGGCTGGGAAGTCGGGGCCAAGGCGATCTCGAAGTTCTACCGCACCTTCGATGCCTGGTTCGGCAACAAGGCCACCCCGGTCAACGGCTTCCTCGCGCCGAGCCCGGAAGAGAAATTCGCCGGTCGCCCTGAGTTCGAACTGGAAAGCCTGCACAAGACCGCCATGATCGGCACCCCGGAAGAAATCATTCCGCGCATCAAGTACTACCAGGAACTGGGGGTCGACGAATTCAGCTTCTGGTGCGATAACAGCCTGCCCCATGCGGAGAAGAAAAAATCCCTGGAGCTGTTCATCAAGCACGTGGTGCCAGCGTTCCGGTAGGAGCGAGTTCGCTCGCGATGGACGCCAACGATAACGCGCGCCATCTGAATGACCGCGTTGTCCAGAAGTTTTTCGCGAGCAGGCTCGCTCCCACAAGGGTCGATTCCAATGATTACTGGTCGCCTCCCATCACTCGCACTTCCCTCCGGCGCCGCGCGGGCCTACCTGCGCGGTGAATGGACCGCTTCGCACCTGCATTTCAAGCGCCTGCGCGCCAGCGTTTCGGCCAAGCAGAACGGCTTCTGGCAAACAGTTCACTGAGCCCACCCGAACAGCCAATCACGCACCCCGCGTCTCGCCATTGCATGGCGCGTACGGTGCATCGTGTTTCGCCTTTGATCAGGTTTGCCCAATGAACAATAACAACGCGCTGTTGATCATCGACATGCAGCAGGAGGACGGCTTCGTCCTGGAAAACCTCGACAGGGTTGTCGCCCATACCGCCGCCCTGCTCGATATCGCCCGCCATCGGCGGATGCCTGTCATCTATACCCGCCACGTCAATCAGGCCGACGGCAGTGACCTGCCCCGCGGCGAACCCCTGGCCGCCGACGGTGGCCCCGGCAGTTACCGCGCCGGCACCCGGCAAGTGGAAATCATCGAATCGCTGACGCCGCAGCCCGGTGAATTGATCATCGACAAGGGCCGTTACAGTGCCTTTCACCGCACCGACCTCGATGCCCGACTCAAGGCAATGGAGGTCGACACACTGATCGTCTGCGGCGTACTGACTGACGTCTGCGTGCTGACCAGCGTGTTCGATGCCTTCGCCCTGGGCTATCGCGTGCGCCTGGTCAGCGATGCCTGCACCACGACCACCGAGGCCGGGCATTACTCGGCCCTGCTGATCATGGCCAACTGGGTCTACGCGCTGGAAATCCTCACCACCACCGAGTGCCAGCACGCCCTGCAACACCGCGATTACATCAGCCTGATCCCCGAGCAGCCGGACCTGTTTGCCCACCAGCCCCATGAGCTGCAAAGCACCATCGCCCGCCTGCAATCCCACCTCGTCCGGACTCAGGAGTGATCGCCATGCAAGTTGAAAAAAGAAGCATCGATTTCATCCCCGAGACCGAACGCCACGGCAAGCCAGGTTCGCTGTTCTATATCTGGTTCGGCGCCAACATGAACATCACCACCATCGCCTCCGGCGTGTTGCCGGTGGTGATGGGGCTCAACCTGTTCTGGAGTGCGCTGGCAATCATCATCGGCTCGTTGCTGGGGGCGATTTTCATGGCCTCCCACTCGGCCCAGGGACCGAAACTGGGCATTCCGCAAATGATCCAGAGCCGGGCGCAATTCGGCGTGTTGGGGGCGGTGTTGCCGCTGCTGTTCGTGATGCTGATCTACCTGGGTTTCTTCGTCAGCAACACCTTGCTCGCGGCCCAGGCGCTGGAGTCCGTCAGCCCGCTGCCGATGTCCGGCAATATCTACCTGATCGGCGCGTTGTGCTTCGTCGTCGCGCTCTATGGCTATCGGTTGATTCACCGCTTGCAGAAGCTGCTGTCGATTCTGTCACTGGTGGTGTTCGTCGCCGCCACGGTGCTCGCCTTGCAGTTGCCGATCCCGGCCGAACAATGGCTGCCGACAGGCTTCTCGCTGTCGAAGTTCCTGGTGGCGGTGAGCATCGCCGTGACCTGGCAACTGTCCTACGCACCTTACGTCGCCGACTATTCGCGCTACCTGCCGAGCAACACGCCGACCGCCCAGGTGTTCTGGTACAGCTACGCCGGCACGGTCAGCGGCGGCGCGTGGATGATGATTCTCGGGGCGATCCTGAGCGTCGGCATCGGTGATTTCTCCAGCAACGTCGGCGGGCATGTCGCCGGTCTGTTCGGCGCTGGCGCGGTGCTGCTGTTCGCCTTCATCGTCTACGGCCAGGTGTCGATCAACGTGTTCAACCTGTACGGCGCGTTCATGTCGACCATCACCGTGATCGAACCCTTCGCCCGGCTCAAGGTGACCCCGCGAGTACGCGGTGTGTTCATGCTGCTGATCAGCCTGGTGGCCACGGCCCTGTGCACCATCAGTCAGGACGACTTCATCAACTTCTTCCTCAACTTCATCTTCTTCATGAGCTACTTCCTGATCCCGTGGACGGCGATCAATCTGGTGGACTACTACTGCCTGCGCAAAGGCCAGTACCGGATTGACGACATCTTCGACCTGAACGGGATCTACGGACGGGTTAACCGGATTGCCTGCGGCAGTTTCCTGCTGGCGATTGCCCTGGAAATTCCGTTCATGAACACCACGCTGTACGTCGGCCCGATCGCTACGGCGCTGGACGGGGTGGATCTGGCGTGGATCGTCGGGTTGCTGGTGCCGGCGTTGAGTTATTACTGGCTGATGAAGCTCGGCAAGCGAGCGCCGATGATGGAGTCAGCGGCCGACTAAATTTCAGGCAAAAAAAATCCCAGGCAGCTGATGGACGCCTGGGATTTAAAAATGCATAAACCGTGGTGGTGAACGCGGCGCGGATATTACGGAATATTTCCGGCTGTAACAAGATATTTTTATTCACTATCCAGTTACTAATCCTCCTAACCCCTTCAATATCCACATGTTTCCTAAGGGCGACTACAGGAACCAGCGATATTCCCGCGCGCTGATGTCATGCAGAAATGCCAGATGATCCTGACGTTTGTTTTCGCAATAAACGTCCACAAACTCCGCCCCCAAGCCTTCGCGCAGCGCCGAATGACTGTGCATGGACTGCACCGCTTCGAGCATTTCCAACGGAAAATCGATGCCACTGCTGCGGTCTTCGTTGAGCGGTGCAATCGGCTCGCGCTCCCCTTCCAGACCTTGCTCCAACCCCACCAGAATCGCCGCCAACGCCAGATACGGGTTGGCATCGGCGCCCGCCAGGCGATGTTCGATGCGCAGGTTCTTGATGTCCGACTCCGGAATACGCAAACAGGCATCGCGATCCTCGAAGCCCCAACTGGCGCGGGACGCGACGTTCACGGTGCCGCTCAAGCGGCGCATGGCATTGTGGTTCGGGGCAAAGATCGGCATGCAGTGCGGCAACACATCCAGGCAACCGGCCACTGCATGGCGCAGCGCCCGCTGGCCGTTCGCCGCCAACAGGTTGTTGCCGGCCTGGTCATACAGGCTGACATGCACGTGCATGCCGCTGCCGGGGTGCTGCAGGTAGGGTTTGGCCATGAAGCTGGCGCGGTAGTTGTGCTTGAGCGCCACACCGCGGGTGCTGCGGCAGAACAGGGCGGCCCAGTCGGCGGCGCGCAGGCCGTCATCGCAATGGCCGAAGTTGATTTCGAACTGGCCCGGGCCGAGTTCGGCGGTGATCACCGTGGCATCGACGCCTTGGGCTCGCGCGGTCTCGACCATTTCATCGAGCACCGGGGCGAAGCGCGACAAGCGTTCGATGTGCATGTTCGGCTGATCGTCGGCATCGCCGCTCAGCTCATCACGGGGAAATTGCGGCAAGCCGTCCTTCAAGCGACTGTCGAACAGGTAAAACTCCAGTTCGAAGGCCACCACCGGGAAAATGCCCTTGCGCTTGAGTCGGTCCAGCACCTGCGCCAGCACTTCACGAGGTTCGAATTCTATAGGTTTTTCCGTGCCGTCGGAGGTGATCAACATCTGGCCCAAGGGCTGTTTTTCCCAGCTCACCAACTTCAAGGTGCCAGGCACCAAACGGCGCAGCGCGTCCGGGTCACCATCGTTGAAGCAGTAATCACCGATCTTGAACAGCCCGCCCTGGGTGCCGAGCAGCACGCAGTTCTGCGGCAGTTTCAGTGCACTGCCGGCAGCGACTTTTTCCAGCATCTCGATCGGGTAGCGCTTGCCGTAGAAATGCCCCGGAATGTCCAGGGAGATCAGGTCGACGTAACGCACTTCGGGGTTGGTGTGGCGGAAGTTGCGAACCTCGGCCAGCAGTTCAGAGCACACAGCATCCATCGTTTTGTTCCTTGTTGTTATCAGGTGTAAACCCAAAGCACACGGGTCAGTTGGTCGGACAGGTTGCCGTAGCGGCAGTGCGCATGGCTGGCCAGTTGAAAGCTGTCGCCGGGATGCAGGGTCACCGGGTCATTGTTGTCGAGCCACAGGGTCAACTGCCCTTCCAGGACGTATCCGCCCTGCTCCGAGCTGTCCTTCATGTGTCGGTCACCGCTGCTGGCGCCGGGTTCGAGCTGGCTTTCGAGCATCGAAAAGGACGCGCGCATTTTTGGCGAGACGAGGATGTCGGTGACGCCGTCGGCGTAGTACAACGTGCGGCGCTCGTCGGGACGGGTGACCCAGGACAAGGCCATGGGTTTGGGCAGGCTGTAGAAATAGGTGGTCGGCACCCCCAGGGTTTCGCTGATGGCGGTCAGGTCCGCCACGGTCGGGCGCGACAGGCCGCGCTCGACCTGGGACAGAAAACCCACGGAGCGACCGATTTTGTCCGCCAGTTCCTTCAGGGTGTACTTCTTGTGTTTGCGCAGGTCCTGGATCAGGATCGCCAGCGCCGAGATTTCTTCTTGCATGTCCATCTAGAGGCTTCCAGAAAGTGTCGCTTCAAATGCTGTCGCGCAGTCGATACCAGGCCTTGCCGATGGCTTCCAGCGGCGCGGCCAGGTATTTGCCGCCGGGAAAACTGCCGTTGTTCAAGCCTTGGTACAGGGACAACTCGTCGGGCTGACCGAGTACCGCGTCGGACACCGCCCGCGCCGCGGCCAGTGTCGGCAACACGCCATGCCCGGAATACCCCTGCATCCAGTACAGATCGCCGCGCCGTCCGATATCCGGTGTGCGCTTGAGGGTCAGGTCGATGTGGCCGCCCCAGGCAAACTCCAGCCCGACGCCCGTGAGTTGCGGGAACACGCGTTCCAGGAACGGCCGGGTCGCGGCGGCGATGTCCTTGGGCATGCCGCCCAGGTAAGTGCAACCGCCGCCGAACAACAGGCGGTTATCCGGGGTGCGCCGGAAATAATCGAGCACGAACTGGTTGTCGGTCACGCACACGTTGCTCGGCAGCAGCGCGGTGGCTTGCTCCTCGGTGAGCGGCGCGGTCGCGACCTGATAAGTCCCGACCGGCAATACGCAACTGGCCAGTTGCGGGTCGAGTCGGTCGAGGTAAGCGTTGCACGCCAGCACCAGCACGTCGGCGCGAATACGACCGCGCTCGGTAGTCACCACAAACCCGTCGCCCTCCTCGCCATAACTCAGCGCCTTGCTTTGCTCGTGGATGCGCCCACCGGCCCGCTCGATCGCATCCGCCAGGCCGAGGGCCAGTTTCAGCGGATTCAAATGCCCGCCTTCGGGATCGAACAGGCCGGCCTGATAACGCTCGCTGGCAACCCACTGCGGCAAATCACTGCGCTCGATAAATTGCAGTTTGTCGTGGCCCCACTTGTGGCTGGCCTCGTATTGCCATTCAGTCAGCAGGCCCACTCGCCGGGGCATCACCGAGGTCCAGAGATGGCCGGTGCGGTAGTCGCAATCGAACTCATGGCGGCCGGGCAAGTCACGCAGCTCGCGCGCGGCCCAGCGCATGCCGTCCCACAGTCGCCGCGCCCGTTCGTAACCCAGCGCCGCTTCCAGCGGTGGCATGTCGCACGACCAGCCGAGAATCGCTTGCCCGCCATTGCGCCCTGACGCGGCCCAGGCCACCCGGCTGGCTTCGAGCAAGGTCACGCGCTTGCCGGCCAGCGCCAGGCGCAAAGCCGTGTGCAATCCACTGAAACCGGCCCCGATGATCAACACTTCGGTGTCTTGCTCACCTTCCAGTGCGGCTCGATCGACCAGACGATCGGCGCAGGTATGGGCGTAGTAACTGGCGACATGCCGGGTGGATTGCTGAAACATACGGCCTCGTGAAATTTTGTATTTTTAATTTCATGAAAAAATACACGGTAAATTTCATGCAGGCAATCAAGGCGTAAAAAAATCCCGCTCAGGCGAACCCGAGCGGGATTTTTTTATTCAGACGCGATCTTCGAATCAATCAGGCCACAGGAATCATCGGATCCGCCGAAGCCAATGCAGCGACACGATCAGCTGCTGGCGGATAGATCCACTGGGTGTTGATCTGAGTCTTCAATGCCTTGGCTTCATGCTTGACCAACTTGACCTGACGGTCCCAACCCTCGGTGTACACCGCGCCCCAGGCGCCCAGATCGAGGCAGGTCACGTACTTTGGCTGGCTGTAGGGCGTCGGGTCGACACCGAGAAGCTGCGCGGCGACGTTGTTACCGGCATGGCGGCCGAGCGAAATAGCGTGTTGGCAGGTCATCAAGGCGTAGTTGCCGATCTCGTCACTGGCCGCATAGGCAACGTCACCGGTGGCGAAGATGTCGTCCTGGCCAATGACTTTCAGGTGTGCGTCGACATGCAGACGGCCCAAGTGATCGCGTTCGGCCGGAATCTGCTCGGTCAGGGAGCTGGCGCGAACGCCGGTGGTCCAGACCACGGTGTTGGCGTCGATACGAGCACCGTCGGACAGGGTCACGCCATTGGCATCGACCGACACAACCGAGGCCTTCAAGTGCCATTTCACGCCGGTCGCCACACTGGCCTCGACGATCGATTCGGCGATTTCCTCACCCATCGAGCCGCCAATTTTATCGCCACGGTCAACGATGATCACATTGATGTCGGCACGGTCGCCGAGGATGGCCCGCAGTCGGCTCGGCATTTCAGTCGCCGTTTCGATCCCGGTGAAACCGCCACCGGCCACCACCACCGTGTTGCGCGCCTTGCTTTCGGGCTGATTGGCCAGCGCCTTGAGGTGGTTTTCCAGACGCACGGCCTGTTCGATCTGATCGACGTCGAAGGCATGTTCAGCCACGCCCGGAGTGTTCGGCGAAGCCAGGCGACTGCCGGTGGCCAGAACGAGTTTGTCGTAGCTGCAGACTTGTTGGGCACCCGCCGCATCGACATAGCCGACCTGTTTCTGATCGACGTTGATGGTCTGTGCCGCGCCCTTGATGAACTTGACCCCTACGGCATCGAACAGGTCGCCAATCGGCGCGGCCAGTTGGTGGGCGTTCGGTTCGTAGAAGCGCGGACGCACACGCAACTCGGCCTGGGGAGCCAGCACGGTCACTTCAACGTCGTTGTGGCCGTGAATGTCGAACAGGCGCGTGGCACTCAAAGCGGTCCACATGCCACCGAAACCTGCGCCGATTACCAGAATGTGCTGCTTCATTTTTGACTCCAGGGGGATAACCAGGTGTTGAAAATCGTTGAGGGTTTACGGACCGACGCCGGGTTGTACCCGGATAAGCGTCTGTCACTCCTGACCGAATAACTACGACTGTATTGATCCAAGTTAAATCCTGCAACAGGTTTTTACCGAGGGCTGCCATCGAAAACCGTGATCCATGAGCTGAACACCCCGTATTCAGCGCACCACAGGAGCGTTCGCTGTCATGAAAAAAGATTGAACGAGGAGGGATTCGTTGCCTGGCTAGCTTTCGGCTGCTAATATTTGCGACTAAATAAGTCGGAGATATGTATGTCGCTTTACAGCGCGGGTGTCGAATACGGCATCCACTGCCTGCTTTTCCTGGTGGGCAATGGCGGCGACTCGCGCGAAGCGAGCGTGCGCGACCTTGCCGATCTGCAAGGCGTCCCCCAGGACTATCTGGCGAAAATCTTCACCAAGCTGGCCAAGGCCAATCTGGTGGTCGCCACCGAAGGCATGCGCGGTGGCTTCAAGCTGGCCCGGCCCGCTGACGAAATCACCTTGCTGGATATCGTCAATGCCATCGACGGCCGCAAGTCGATCTTCGATTGCCGGGAGATCCGTGGCCGTTGCGCAGTGTTTGACGGCACCCCGCCTGAATGGGCATTGGACGGACTATGCGCGATCCATGGCGCGATGATGGTTGCGCAAAAACGCATGGAAGAGGCACTCGCCCAACAAACCATCCTCGACATCGCCAGGAAATTCGGGCGCAAGGCCCCGCCAGAATTCGGCGTAAAAGTGGAAAGCTGGATGAACGAGCGTCGGGAACGTAAAAGTGCCGCCCAGGCGAGCGAGCAAATCATCCCGACCACCAACCTTGTAGACTGATCCACACAAAAAAAACCGGATGCACGCCAGGCATCCGGTTTTTTCTCAATTGAGTCGAAAAACGGTCGGCGACCGATTTTCACTGTCCCGCGCTTACAACTTACAAACAGTCGTGCACGATTTTGCGCAGGTAGCCGGATTTGGCCCAAGGTGGCCCCTGATACAGCGAAATCTGGCTGCCGTCCTTGTACTTCACGATATCCAGTACTTCGTCGGCCGTGATCACACTCGGCGCAGTGATGCGAAATCCGTTGGATATCGAAACCTGGGTCGTATTCGCTACTTCCTTTTGCCAGGCAGGCAAAACACACGCCGCATACTCTTTTGGCACCTTCACGCTGTGCTTGCTGACATTCGGCTCGCCCGGTACCAGTGAAGCGGGCAACGAACACCCGGCCAGCAATGCCAGCACGACTCCCCCCATCAACATCCGCATGCTGCTTCCTTAAATTAGAAAAAAGAGAATGTAGCTCGCCGTCGTCCCTACATCCATCCCCAACGATTCGGCGACTTTCATTGATATCACTTTGCCCGGTTAGTTCCTTGCATTCAGATAAGGCATCCATCTTTCTTGAGCAGGACTGAGTACTTTCATGTTCGCATTTATTTTCCCGACCAAAGGAAACCCCGCTGAATCAGACGAACACAACATCCGGTGCGGTAAACAGGTCTAAAATTTTGGTGTGCAGAGTTCAGGAGGTCATCATGTGGCTTAACGAATCGGAACAGGAACTTCGGCGTGATCTGCAAGGGCTGGCGTCAGATTTGCGCTGGTCGGCCGTGGAGCTGTTGCGCATCGAGCAGCAATTGCGCCTGCTCGGCAACGACATCGACGCGCAAGCCGTTCAGAAACTGTGTTCTTTGTTTCAGGGAGATGAAGCAAAACTGTCCGGCTACGCCGAGGAAGTGAAAGCCAAGGTCATTAGCCGCAACAAGACTCAATAGCGGGAGCGCTGCCATGAACAGGCCTCTATTCACGCTGGTCGTCGTACTGACCGCGTTGGCAGGCTGCAGCACCAACTCGATCTACCAGGATCAGCCGCTGGTCGCGAAAGTCGACACCGGCATGACCCAGGAGCAAGTCCGACAAATCGGCGGCCAGCCGCTGGCGATCAGCGATCGGAGCGTCGAACCTGGTACGTGCTTTGACTACAAACTGACTCAGTCCGGCCATCAACAAGCGTTCAATGTCAGCTTTGACGGCCGAGGCATGGTCGACCACAAAAGCTTCATGACCTGCGCGGAGTGGAGCCACACGCAACAAAAGGCCCGGGAACCCTCCCGCCCCAGCGGAGGCGGCGGCTACTAGCGCCCTTAAGGACTTTGTAGGAGCGAGCTTGCTCGCGATGGTCGCTAACGATAACGCGTGTTTCCTGGCTAAACTCGGCGCGCTTGAGTCCATCGCGAGCAAGCTCGCTCCTACAGGAGATTACCGGAGAACCGGGGGCTTCGGGCACGACTTCACTTTGCTTGATGGCTGCCCGCAGGCCTGACAGCGCGCGCCCTGTAGCCGGGCAGCGACGCGGCAAACGCCAGTGCTTCTTCCCGACTGGCAAACGAACCCAGCCGGTCGCCTTGGGTGCACACCCGCCAGGGGCCGTTGTTGACGCTGAGTACGTCGTAACCGTTCATGTGCATTTTGTTCAGCATCGGAACGCTCATAGTCACCTCCTCTTGGGCAGTGATCTCAGGTTGACTTGCTTACCTTACACCCACCCTTGTCCAAAATACCGACCAGACGTCGCCATGGAAATCCCCCATTCCAGTTGCATTTGGCCCCTAGCCTTGGGTCAACGCCGTCGCTGCCCTGTCGATCAACGCCGCCACTTCGGCGGGCATCGACGCCAAGGACGCATGGCTCGCGTTCAAGGTCAGGATTTCCCGGGCGTTGAGCCGCGCGGCCATCCATTGCTGGTTCTGTGGCGCGATCATCCGGTCTGCGGCCGAGATCTGATACCACGATGGCTTGTTCTTCCAGGCCACCGTGCCAATGGTGTCGCCGAAGGTACTCGCCAGCGGCGCTTTCTGGGTGAGGCCCATGACCAACCCTTCGGTCGCCGGCAGGTCCTGACAGAAGCTCTCGTGGTAGAGCTCAGGCTTGACCCACAGGTAACCGTCGCTATCCGGCGTCAGGTTAGCCGCTGCCGCAGGCAAGTGCCGTTGCGTGATGCCGCCAGGACTTTCGCCGGCGTCCGGCGCGAACGCGGCGATGTACACCAGGCCCACCACATTCGGCTGGTCGCCAGCTTCGGTAATCACCGCACCGCCATAGGAGTGCCCCACCAGCAGCACCGGACCGGGCACCTGGGCGACCATCTTGCGCGTGCGTTCGGCATCCTCGGCCAGCGAAGTCAGTGGCAACTCGACGGCACGAATGTGCGTGTCACCCCGGCTGAGCAATTTGACGATGACCTTGTTCCAGTGGGCAGCGCCGCCCCAAAAACCATGGACCAGCACGATCGTGGGTTTGTCACTCATCACCATGACTCCGTTTGCGGATCGGATTGTTAATCGCTCGCGTCAGCCCTGATCGCCACCGCCCACGGGCATGACCATGCCGGTGATATAGGACGCATCGTCGCTGGCCAGAAACAGAATAGCCCCCGCCTGCTCATCCAGGGTGCCGTAGCGTTTCATCAGACTGCTGTCGAGGGTCTGGTCGACGATCTGCTGGTACCAGAGTTTTTCCTGCTCACTCTGCTCGGCACCGTTGCGGGGTATGCGTCGCGGCGGTGCTTCGGTGCCGCCAGGCGCCGTGGCGTTGACCCGCACGCCGCGACCGGCGGTTTCAAACGCCAGACAAGCGGTCAAGGCATTGACCCCTCCCTTTGCCGCACCGTAGGGCACGCGGTTGAGGCTGCGGGTGGCGATGGAAGATACGTTGACGATCGCACCACTGCCCTGCTCCAGCATGAACGGCAGCGCGGCATGGCAACACCACAAGGTCGGGAACAGCGAACGGCGAACCTCGGCCTCGATCTGCGACGCTTCATAGTGCTCGAACGGCTTGGCCCAGATCGTCCCGCCGACGTTATTGACCAGCACATCGAGGCGACCGAAGCGCTCGACGGCGGTTTGCATCACCCGACTGCATTCCTCGTATTGCTCAAGGTCGGCGGTCAGGGCCAGTACCTGGGTGGTTGACGCCAACTGTTGCTGGACTTCGAACACCAGGTCGGAGCGATCCACCAGGATCAGCTTCGCCCCTTCGGCGGCCATACGCTCGGCCACCCGCCGCCCGATGCCTTGGGCAGCGCCGGTGATCAGGGCGACTTTTTCGTGAAATCTGTTCATCTCTGTCTCCCACAACAACGCGACTCACGCCGCGCTGGCGGCGAATTTTTCGAAGTAAAAGTTGGCAGGCGCGATGCCTTGTTCGCGGATGAACTGGCTGACCGCTTCGACCATCGGCGGCGGGCCGCACAGGTAGACGTCGACGTCGCCATCGTTCAAATGCCTGGGCTCGATGTGCTGGGTCACATAGCCCTTGAGCGGGTGTTGGCTCTCGGGGCTGGCGACGCAGGCGCTGAAGGTGAAATTGGGGATGCGCGCGGCGAAGGCTTCGAGGCGGTCGATTTCCACCAGGTCGAAATCGTGGGTCACGCCGTAGATCAGATGCAGCGGATGATCGCTGCCCTGCTCGGCGATCTTCTCCAGCATCGCGGTGAACGGCGCCAGCCCGGTACCACCGGCCAGCAGCAACAGCGGCCGACGGATGTCGCGCAGGTAGAAACTGCCCAAGGGACCTGCCAGGCTCATGCAGTCGCCGGCCTTGGCCATGCCGGTCAGGAAGCTGCTCATCAAGCCGCCGGGCACGTTGCGGATCAGGAAACTGACCTCACCGTCGCGCTGCAACGAGCTGAACGAGTAGGCGCGGGTCTGCTCGCTGCCGGGAATGCCCAGGTTCACATATTGCCCCGGCAGGAACGCCAGCTTGCCCAGGGCTTCGCCCTTGATCGACAGCGCGATAGTGCTGTCTGACAACTGGCGCACGGCGCTGATGGTCGCGTCGTAGCTGGCCTGACGGGTGCGGCAGACCTCGGAGGACGTCGGTACGCGCACCACGCAATCGCTTTGGGCGCGCATCTGGCAGGTCAGGACAAAACCCTGTGCGGCCTCTTCAGGACTGAGGGCGTCTTCGATGTACTCCTCGCCCAAATCGTAGGTGCCGGCTTCGGCAAAACACTTGCAGGTACCGCAAGCGCCGTCGCGGCAGTCCAGCGGGATGTTGATGCCCTGGCGGTACGCGGCATCGGCCACGGTTTCGCCGGCATTGGCGTCGATGAACCGGGTGACGCCGTCTTCAAAATTGAACGCAATGGAATGG
Source organism: Pseudomonas sp. GL_091 (assembly GCF_057837725.1). Taxonomy (NCBI): domain Bacteria; kingdom Pseudomonadati; phylum Pseudomonadota; class Gammaproteobacteria; order Pseudomonadales; family Pseudomonadaceae; genus Pseudomonas; species Pseudomonas sp. GL_091. The sequence goes on from NZ_CM174451.1 coordinate 4,662,259, forward strand.
GTCATGACGGCAGTCTCACAAGTGGTAAACATCGATGACCTGGCGAACGTAGTCGTTCTTCAGGATCACTTTCTTGGCCTTGATGAGCGGGTTCTCACCGCGCACGTCGAGGGTGTAGAAACTGCTGCCGAAATAGCTGTCGACGGTCTTGTAGCGAAAACTCAGGGTGTGCCAGTTGAAGCGCACCTTGCACAGGCCGTCGGCCTGTTCGAGCAGCTCGATGTTGCTGATGTTGTGGGAGGTGCGGGTGTCCGGCACGCTGGCGCTGGAGCGCTCGGTCTTGATGCGGAAGATGCGGTCTTCCAGGCCGGTGCGGTTGCCGTACCAGATCAGCGAGATTTCCCGCTGCGGGTCTTCGGTCAATTCGTCGTTGTCGTCCCAGGACGGCATCCAGTACGTCGCGTCCGGGGCGTACAATTCCAGCCATTCGTCCCACTGACGATCGTCGAGGTAGCGGGCTTCGCGGTAGAGGAAATCGCGCACGGCGTCATAGGAAATGGTCATTGCACGTCCTCCACGACGATCAGCTTCGACTGTTCGGCCGCCAGGGCCTTGAGCATGGTCTGCTGCCAATACTTGTGCTGCAGCACGAACAGGCCCTCGTCCTCGGTGCGCACGCCGCTGAGCAGCGGATGCAGGTCGATTTCCTTGGCTGCCTCGTCGGCACCCTCAATCCAGTGCTCGGCACCACGGGACATGTCGTTCCAGGTGGTGACGCTGCCCTGGTAACTGGTCTGGCAGGAGCGGAACTCCTCCAGATCGTCGGGCGTAGCCATGCCGCTGACGTTGAAGAAATCCTCGTACTGGCGAATTCGGCTCGAACGGGCGTGGTCGCTTTCGCCTTTGGGGGCGATGCAATAGATGGTGATTTCCGTGCGGTTGACCGAGATCGGCCGGGCGATACGGACCTGCGAGCTGAACTGATCCATCAGGTACACATTCGGGTACAGGCACAGGTTGCGCGAATTCTCGATCATCCAGTCGGCGCGGGCCTTGCCGAAGTCTTGCGCCAGCTCATCGCGGCGCTCGTACAGCGGACGGTCCTCGGGGTTTGCCCAACGGGTCCAGAGCAGCATGTGGCCCTTGTCGAAGGAATAGAAACCACCGCCCTGCTTGGCCCAGCTGCCGGCGCTCATGGTCGGATTGCTGTCGCCGGCCTCGCGCTGCTTGCGCTGGTTCTGGGTGGCCGCGTAGTTCCAGTGCACGGAGCTGACGTGGTAGCCGTCGGCGCCGTTTTCCGCGGTGAGTTTCCAGTTGCCTTCGTAGATGTAGCTGGAAGAGCCGCGCAGCACTTCCAGGCCATCGACGGACTGGTCGACGATCATGTCGATGATCTTCGCCGACTCGCCCAGGTGCTCGACCAGTGGCAGCACATCGGCTTTCAGGCTGCCGAACAGGAAGCCGCGATAGGACTCGAAACGCGCGACCTTCGTCAGGTCGTGGGAGCCTTCGCAGTTGAAGCTCGCCGGGTAGCCGGCGTTGGCCGGATCCTTGACCTTGAGCAGCTTGCCGGAGTTGTTGAAGGTCCAGCCGTGGAACGGGCAGGTGTAGGAGCTCTTGTTGCCGGACTTGTGCCGGCACAGGGTCGCGCCACGGTGGCTGCAGGCGTTGATGAAGGCCTTGAGCACACCGTCCTTGTTGCGCGCGATGAAGATCGACTGGCGCCCCATGGTGGTGGTGTAGAAATCGTTGATGTTGGGGATCTGGCTTTCGTGGGCCAGGTACAGCCAGTTGCCCTCGAAGATGTGTTCCATCTCCAAATCGAACAACCGGGGGTCGGTGAACATCTCGCGTTTGCAGCGATAGAGGCCCTGCTCGGGATCGTCTTCAAGCAGGGAATGCAAATATTCGGGTCGCAGGGACATGGCCGCCGCCTCCATTGTTATTGTTCAGGCAGGGGTCATGCTAGGACGGGGGGGGCAGGCTGGAATATCCGCGGGGTGCAGACCTTTATCCGTTTTGTGCAGGGAGAATTCGAAAGGACAACGCTAAACCTGTGGCGAGGGGGCTTGCCCCCGTTCGGCTGCGAAGCAGTCGTTGGTCCTGTGAATTCGGTGGTGACTGACATTCAGTCGGGGGCCGCTTCGCGCCCCAACGGGGGCAAGCCCCCTCGCCACAGGTTACTCAGTGAACTCAATGCCGGCGCTTGAGGGTATCGGACGGCAATTCGCCGAACTGCTTGCGGTAGCTGTCGGAGAACCGTCCCAGGTGCAGGAAGCCGTAGTCCATCGCCACTTCGGTGACGTTACGCACGTTGCAGGTCGGGTCGCTCAGGCAGGCGTTGATGCGTTCCAGGCGTTTCTGGCGCTGGTAGTTTTTCGGCGTAAGGCCGGCATTGCGCTCGAACAGTCCGTACAACGAGCGCAGGCTCATGTGCGCCTGGCGCGCCAGTGCTTCGCTGTCGATGTCCTGCTTGAGGTTATTGGCGATGTAATCGGTAATCGCCTCGAACGTGGCCGTCTGCGAGCCCAGCTCGAGGCGGCAGACATTGGTTTTCATCAGGCTGAGCATCTTGCTGACGATGATCTGCGTGTAATGCTCCTGCACCCTGGGGATCTGCTCGGTGGATTCGGCCTCCTGGCAGATCATCGCCAACAGGTTGACGAAACCTTCCAGTTCATTGAGCTGATAACGGTTTTCCAGAAACCGCACGCCCTGCCCTGGATAGCGCCAGCGCTGCTCATCGCAGACCGATTCAAACAAGCGGGTCGGGACTTTGAGGATGAATTTTTCGCAATCGGCGGAATACGTCAGGTCCACCGGATCGTCGGGGTTGATCAACAGCAGCTCGCCGGGGGCGAAGTAATGTTCCTGGCCGTGGCCGCGCCACAGGCAATTGCCGCGCAGCAGCACTTGAAGGTGATAGATGTTCTCCAGTGCGCCCGACGTCACCCGCACACTGGCGCCGTAGCTGATGCGGCACAGGTCGAGGCTGGCGAACTTGCGATGATCAAGGCTGGCCAGCGGGCTGCCGGCACGGGGCATGAGAATGCAGTGGTTACCGACATGCTGATTGACGTAGCCCGACACCGCATAGGGGTCGGCCTGGTCGAATACTCTGCTGCGCTGACTCAACAGTTGAGCTTGCATCATCGGGTCACTCTCATTGTTTTTATAGGTTGCATCGGGCCATTCTAGAACAGTGCATCAGTCCCTTGAGATATTTCCGGCGAGTTGCACAAACACCCTGTAGGAGCGAGCCTGCTCGCGATGACGGAGTATCAAACAACATAGATGTTGAATGTTAAACCGCTATCGCGAGCAGGCTCGCTCCTACAGGATTGTGTTGTTAGTCCTCCAGTGCGCGAACCCGCTCGTGGCGCTGCTGTTCTTCAGGCTGTGCAGACGACTGCAGGGTGAAATCGAATTCGATTTCGGCAAAGCGACCGCTCACACCATGGGCCGCTGCGCGCTGCTGATCGTCGCTGAAGGTGATCTTGGCGATCAGCTCGTCGCGGGTGGCGTAGGCGAAATCGTCATGCAGGTACTTTTCGCCATCCAGATTGATCTGGGTAGTCAGGTGGCGATGATCCGGCGCGGAAATGAAGAAGTGCACGTGCGCCGGACGCTGGCCATGTCGGCCCAGTTGATCGAGCAGTTGCTGGGTCGGACCGTCCGGTGGGCAGCCGTAGCCCGACGGCACGATGCTGCGGAAACGGTAGCGGCCTTCGGCGTCGGTAACGATGCGGCGACGCAGGTTGAATTCCGACTGGGCGGTGTCGAAGTACGAGTAGGTACCACCGGTATTGGCATGCCAGACGTCTACCACGGCGCCGGCCAAAGGTTCGCCGGCGGTGTTGAATACGCGGCCTTGCATGAACAGGGTCACACCCGGATCGACGCCATCGTCGAGGCGCGCTTCGCCTTCCGACAGCGGCGCGCCCGCCACGTACAGTGGACCTTCGATGGTGCGCGGCGTGCCGCCGGACTTGCCGGCCTGCTCGTCTTCGGCGTCCATCAACAGGTCGAGGTAGTGCTCCAGACCGAGACCGGCCACCACCAGCCCGGCTTCCTGGCGCGCGCCCAGCACGTTGAGGTAGTTGACCGCTTTCCAGAACTCTTCCGGGGTCACGACCAGGTCTTCGATGATGTTTACCGAATCACGCAGGATGCGGTAGACCAATGCCTTGGTCCGTGGGTCGCCGGCGTCGTTGTGCAGGCCGCTGGCCTCTTCGAGAAATTTCTGGACTTCGGCAGTGTGGGAAATCTTGACGTTCATTCTGGGTTCCTCATCTTGTAATTATTAGGGTAGCGCGCTGAACAGGCTGGGCTCAGCGGTCATCGTCACGGATGGAAGAAGGATGCCGGCACAGCGCGTCGATCTCGATGGCCATGTACGGAAACAGTGGCAATTGCATCAGCAGGTCATGCAGTTCCTGAACGCTGTCGACATCGAACACGCTGTAGTTGGCGTAGTGTCCGGCGATGCGCCACAGGTGGCGCCACTTGCCCTGCTCTTGCAGACGCTGGGCCAGGGCTTTTTCGTCAGCCTTGAGTTTGGCGGCTGCCTCCGGGTTCATGTCGACCGGCAGGTTCACGGTCATTTTTACGTGGAACAGCATAATGCTCTCCTCAGGCTTGATGAATGGTCTTGTCGCGGCGGAAAAACGCCAGGCGCTCCTCATCCAGGCTCAGGCCCAGACCCGGGGTGTTCGGCACGTGCAGTTCAAAATCGCGGTACACCAGCGGTTCGCTGAGAATGTCTTCAGTCAGCAACAGCGGGCCGAACAGCTCGGTGTCCCACGCCAGTTTGTTCAGGGTGACGAAGGCATGGGCCGAGGCCATGGTGCCCAGGCCACCTTCAAGCATGGTGCCGCCGTACAGGGCGATACCGGCCGCTTCAGCGATGGAGGCGGTGCGCAATACAGCACGTGGGCCGCCGTTCTTGGCGATCTTCAGGGCGAACACCGAGGCCGCGCCTTCGCGAGCCAGGTTGAACGCATCTTCCACGCATTCGATGGATTCGTCGGCCATGATCGGCGCCGGGCTCATGGCATTCAGGCGGGCCATGCCGGCGCGGTTGTTGCGCGAGATCGGCTGTTCGATCAGGTCGATGCCGTTGGTGCCGAGGATCCGGCAGGCCCGCAGTGCCACTGCTTCATCCCAGGCCTGATTGACGTCGACCCGCACGCTGGCGCGGTCACCCAGGGCTTTCTTGATGGCGATGACGTGAGCCAGGTCGCGGTTGACCTCCCCGGCGCCGATCTTCAGTTTGAAGATGCGGTGGCGGCGCAGGTCGAGCATTTTTTCCGCTTCGGCGATGTCCTTCTCGGTATCGCCACTGGCCAGGGTCCAGGCCACGGGCAGCGCGTCGCGAACACGGCCGCCGAGCAATTCGCTGACCGGCAGGCCGAGGCGTTTGCCCAGGGCATCGAGCAGTGCGGTTTCGATACCGGATTTGGCGAAGGTGTTGCCACGGATGCTGCGCTCCAGGCGCAACATGGCAGCGTTGACGTTGTTGCTGTCCTGGCCGATCAACAGCGGTGCGAAGTGCCTGTCGATGTTGGTCTTGATGCTGTCCGGGCTTTCATTGCCGTAGGCCAGGCCACCGATGGTGGTGGATTCGCCGATGCCTTCGATGCCGTCGGTGCAACGCACGCGAATGATCACCAGGGTCTGGTTCTGCATGGTGTGCATCGCCAGCTTGTGCGGGCGGATGGTCGGCAGATCGACGATGATCGTCTCGATCGATTCAATGGCTGTTGCAAGCATTTCGATACCCGTCAGGTTCTTGAAGTTCTGGAATCGATTCTCGTACGGCTTTTTTCCTGATGCCAATATAGAATTGGTCTGACTTGATACCTTAAAGGTATGCAACCGATCCGCGTCTGGAGGCTCCATGGAACTGCGTCACCTGCGTTACTTCCAGGTATTGGCTCAAACCCTCAACTTCACCCGCGCCGCCGAGCTGCTGCACATCGCCCAACCGCCCTTGAGCCGGCAGATCCAGCAATTGGAGGACGAACTGGGGGTGATGCTGCTGGAGCGCGGCCGACCGCTGAAGCTGACCGACGCCGGGCGGTTTTTCCATGAGCACTCCACCGCCCTGCTCGAACAACTGAACAAGGTCTGCGACAACACCCGGCGTATCGGGTTGGGTGAGAAAACCTGGCTGGGGATCGGCTTTGCGCCGTCGACGCTGTACGGCGTGTTGCCGGAACTGATCCGCCGGTTACGCAGTGGCGAGCCATTGGAGCTGGAGCTGGGGCTTTCGGAAATGACCACCCTGCAACAGGTGCAGGCGTTGAAGGCCGGGCGCATCGACATCGGTTTCGGCCGGATCCGTATCGACGACCCGGCCATCGTCCAGACCGTGCTCACGGAAGACCGCCTGGTCGCCGCCCTGCCCGCCGGGCACCCGTTGCTCGCCGGTCCCATCAGCCTGCGGGAACTGGCCAAGGAACCCTTTGTGCTGTACCCCGGCAATCCACGGCCGAGTTACGCCGACCATGTGATTGCCCTGTTCGAGTCCTACGGCGTGCGCATCCACGTCGCGCAATGGACCAACGAACTGCAAACGGCGATCGGTCTGGTTGGGGCAGGAATCGGAGTCACGCTGGTACCGGCCTCGGTGCAATTGCTGCACCGCGACGACATCGGCTTCACCCCGCTGCTGGAAGACAACGCCACCTCGCCGATCATTCTCAGCCGACGGGTGGGCGATGTATCGCCGGGGTTGAACCATTGTTTGCGGATGATAGATGAGCTGCTGCCACCGGGAGCGTAAGGCGATGATCACCTGTGGCGAGGGGGCTTGTCGGATCGCCGCAGGTCAGTGTTTACCCTGCCAGCAATGATCAGCCGGCAAAGGCCCGGCACCCTGCCTTCATCTCGATACGCAACTCGCGGACAAAACGTCTAATGGGCGTTCCCGCCCCAGATCCAGTTCCAGAACCCCGGCAGCTCGACCGGCTGCGAATCGTCGTGCACGGTTCGCGCCATGGCCGCACGCTGCAACGCGGACTGGTCGTCGTAAAACGGCTTGGCGGCGGTTTTCACCCCGGTCTCCCGGGCGCTGTCCAGCAGAATCTGCAGGTATTCGCGGGTATGCCGGGCGGTATAGCGATTGAGGTCGTGGAAGGTCACCACCACCGGAATCACGCCATCGACCACCGGCAATTCGCCACGGGCAATGCGTTCGCGAACTTCAGACATCGAGCGCAGCATGTGCGAGCGGCGCCGGGGGCTGGCGTTGAAGCCCCAGATCTTGCCGTCATTGGCGCTCAAGTCGGTGAGCAGCACGTGCAGGCCATGCTTCTGATAAGCGGCGAAGGTGCGTTTGTCGTAGTTCCAGAATGGCGGGCGCAGCAGGGTTGGCGGGGTACCGGTGATCGCCGCGATGTCGGCGCTGCCATCGGTCAGGGACTGTTCCAGCTCCTGCGGCTCCAGCGAGCGATGATTGGTGTGCCAGGGCGTCGCCGTGTGGAACCCCAGGATATGACCTTCGGCGTGTTCACGCCGCATGATGTCCCGGCCCAACTCGCTGCCACCGGCTCGCGGAGCCCGGGTTTGCACGAAGAACACGGCCTTGATGTCCGGTTGCAGCGGGTTTTGCGCCAGGCTCTCCAGTACCGTGACGGTCGGATTCCACCAACTCGATGCACTGGGACCGTCATCGAAGGTCAGCAGAAAACGGATGGGGGGTTGCGCCTGCAAACGCTGCTCGGTCTGCGGAGTCATTTCGATCGGTGCGGCGATACAGCCCAGCAGACCCACTGCCAGGGCGCACACCGTTAAACACTTGAACAATCGTTTCATCTTTTGCCTTGGGCCAGACCATCACGGTCGATACTTCAATGGGCAAGGATCCTTCGCCCGCTCATCCGTCGTCGGCCCGCATCGAGACGACGGGCCGAGTTTGGATAAGGTACACAGGGTTTGGTTCCAGTGCTTGCCAAGCCCGTTTCGTCGCCACCAACTAAACTGAAAAAAATGCTCAACCAGAGTACCAGGCCATGTGCGGACGACTGTCGCAATACCGCGGAATCCACGACTTCGTGGCGGTGCTGAGCATCCCCGACGCGCTGATCAATCACGTCGGCAATGAACCCCTGGCGCACTACAACGCCGCCCCCACCACGCAACTCGCCCTGTTGCACCTGGAGAATGAGCGACTGCACGCCGACGCCGTGCGCTGGGGTTGGCGACCGCACTGGTCGACGGATCGCACGGAGCCGGTCAATGCCCGGGTCGAGAAAGTCGCCCACGGCCCCTACTTCCGGGCGATCTGGCCCCATCGTGCGATCTGCCCGATTGATAACTGGTTCGAATGGGTCGACGCCGGTGACGGCAACAAACAACCGTGGTTGATCCGGCGACGGAACCGGGCACCGGTTTTCTGCGCGGCCATCGGCCAGTACCCCATCGGCGGAGCGCCTCACAGGGAACACGATGGTTTCGTCATCCTGACGGCCGACAGCGCAGGCGGCCTGCTTGACGTGCATGACCGGCGACCGGTGGTGTTCTCGCCCGAACTGGCGCGGGAATGGCTGGACCCGGCCACGCCCAAGGAACGGGCCGAGGAAATGGCGTTATCCCAGGGTGAGGTCAGTGAGGTATTTGAGTGGTACAAGGTCGACAAGGCCATTGGCAATGTCAGGAACCAGGGCGCCGCGCTCATCAATAAAGTTCCATGAACCTATCAATCACGACAAAGCCCCGCTTAAAAAGCGTAATACCGTTCATTTAAAGACTTTGTAGGAGCGAGCTTGCTCGCGATGGACTCAAGAGCGTCGCGTTTAGCCAGTAAACACGCGTTATCGTTAACGACCATCGCGAGCAAGCTCGCTCCTACAATGGCGGGGCTTTGTCGTATTCGCGTGCCGGTCAGAACTTGCGGTCAGGCTCCGACAGTTCCTTACCGTCGTCAGGATGCTTCCAGTCCGGTACCGAACGCTTCTGCTGCTCAATCTCTTCTTCCGTGGGTTCGTCCTCGTCTTCTTCCAGGTCCGGTTGCTTGGGTTCATTGGCCATGTTCACCTCGCTTCCTGAAGGGATCGGTCATCAACTTTAAGCTTAGATCAGTTCCCCTGCCCTGCTCAGAGCCACCAGCGCAGCAAAAAGAAGAACCCCATGCTCAACAGCATGCTGAGCAACGTATTGCGCGTGTAAAGCACCAGCCCGACCGCCACCAGCGAGCTGATCAGATAGGGATTGTCCCAGTGCAGATTCAGCTGTTTTTCCGGCATGAACACAATCGGCCCGCAGATGGCAGTCAACATGCCCGGTACGGCAAACCCCAGGAACTGCCGGGCATTGCTGCTCAAGCGTAGCGGCAGTCGCGGCTCCAGAAAAACATAGCGGTTGAGGAACACCAACACGCCCATTCCGATAATCACTGCCCAGACCATCATGTGCGTCCACCGTAGAATTTATTGCAGACAAACCCGGCGGTCATGCCCGCCAGCCCCGACAGCACCAGCGCCGAGCCCCATTGCCAGTAGCTGAACAGCACCGAACAGAACAGCGACACCGCCACGCACACCACAGTCGGCACGTTGCGTACCACCGGGGTGATCAGGGCGATGAAGGTCGCCGCGATGGAGAAATCCAGGCCCAGGTGTTCAAGGCCGGGAATGCTGCTGCCAAGCACAATGCCCGCCAGGGTGAACAGGTTCCAGGCGATGTAGAACGTCAAGCCCACGCCCAACGCGTACCAACGGTTGAACTGCTGTTTGTCGTGCTGGCTGGTCAGGGCGAACAACTCATCGGTGAGCAAGAACCCCAGCCCTGCACGCCAGCGCCCCGGCAATGGCGAAATCACCGAGCGCATGCTCATCCCGTAGAGCAAATGCTGGGAGGTCAGCAGCAGCGTGGTCAGCAAGATCGAAAAAATCCCGGCACCGCCCTTGAGCATGCCGATGGCCACCAGTTGCGCCGCACCGGCAAACACAATGCCCGACAGGCCCTGGCCTTGCAGGGGCGTGAGGTTGGCTTCGATGGCCATGGAACCGGCCAGCAAGCCCCAGGGCGCAGTGGCCAGGGACAACGGCATGATCGCCGCAGCGCCGCGCAAAAAGGCACTGCGCGGCATGATTGAGTTGGACATAACGTTCTACAGACAGGGAAAGACCCCAGACTTTGCCAGCAGTCGCGGCCGAAGGCTTGAACAATCTTGCTCACTCATACGACAACGTGCCATTCATCGGCTGCCCGCTTGATTCGCCAAAGTGCTAGCAACATGATTGCGCTGCATTTTCATCGAGGCAGGCCCTTCATGAGTTCAGTGGAAACCGACAGCGACGTTTATAAAACCCTGCTTGAGTCAACCCGGGCGATTCCCTGGAGCATCGACTGGAAAACCATGACGTTCAGCTACATCGGGCCACAGATCGAAGAACTGCTGGGCTGGAAGCAGCACAGTTGGGTCTCGGTCAATGACTGGGTCGAGCGCATGCACCCGGATGACCGCGACTACGTGATGGACTACTGCGTCTCGCAATCGCGCGCCGGTATCGATCACGAAGCCGACTATCGCGCACTCACCGAAAGCGGCGAGTACGTCTGGATCCGCGATGTGGTGCATGTGGTGCGCAAGAACGGTGAAGTCGAGGCGCTGGTGGGGTTCATGTTCGATATCAGCGAGCGCAAGAAAACCGAAGAGCACCTGATCCGCCTGCAAAAGCAGCTTGAAGAGTATTCCTTCCAGGACGGCCTGACCGGCATAGCCAACCGGCGCATGTTCGACACCGTGCTGGAGCGTGAGTGGAACCACGCCCAGCGCACCGGCTTGCCATTGTCGGTGCTGGTGCTGGATATCGACTACTTCAAGCAGTACAACGACCATTATGGTCACATCAAGGGCGACGAATGCCTGCGCCGCGTCGCGCAGACCTTGTCCCTGGCGGCCAACCGGCCACGGGATTTCATTGCGCGGATCGGCGGTGAAGAGTTTGTCTGGCTGCTGCCGGAAACCGATGCCGAGTCCGCGCGGATGGTGGCGCACAAATGCCTGCACCTGATTCGCCAGCAGCAGATCCCCCATGAATTCTCCGGGGTGTCGAACCTGCTGAGCGTCAGCCTCGGTGTCGGTACCACCGCCGTTTCACCGCATGCCACGGCGCTGGAATTCGTCGAACAGGTCGATCATCTGCTCTACAAGGCCAAGCACAAAGGCCGGATGCGCGCCGAGTTCGCTGATTTTCGTGATTGACAAACGGCGCGCCGGCTTTTAAAACTGGGCGCCTCACTCAGGGTGTAAGCAAGTATGTCCGCAACCTTCAATCTCGACTCTTCCGTCATTGGCTTGATTGCCAAGGCGCAAGGTTGCGTTGCGCACGCCCTCAAATCGAAGAAACAGTCGCTCATGTGACCGGGGCGCGCTGTCCCGTCAGATGAGCTGACAGGACATTGAGCGCGACGGACCACCCTCCCCTTGCTTGCTCTCCTTCCACGCTCCTGACGGTGACGAAATCGGTCAACCATCAGGAGAAAGTGCATGTCAGCGTTTCAAGGTATCTGGGTTCCACTGGTCACACCGTTCCACAACGACGCCATCGATTTCGTCGGCTTGCGCCGGCTGGTCAGCCATCTGCTGGAAAAAGGTGTCGACGGTCTCATCGTTTGCGGCACCACCGGCGAACCGGCGGCGATGGGCAAGCATGAGCAACTGGCGGTGCTGGATGCGGTGCTGGAGCTGGTGCCGGCGCAATGGGTGGTCATGGGCCTGGCCGGTAACAACCTGACCGAGTTGTTGCAGTTCCAGAGCGAGATCCTCAAGCGCCCGGTGGCGGGCCTGCTGGTGCCGGCGCCGTATTACATCCGCCCTTCCCAGGCCGGCCTCGAAGCGTTTTTCCGCACGGTCGCCGATGCCTCCAGCGTTCCGCTGATTCTCTACGACATCCCTTACCGTACTGGCGTGGCCTTCGAACAGGCGACCCTGCTCAACATCGTCGCCCACGAGCGGATCGTCGCCATCAAGGATTGCGGCGGTAATTTTTCGAACACCCTCGCCTTGCTCGATAGCGGCCAGGTCGACGTGCTGTGCGGCGAAGACAACCAGATCTTCAATGCCCTGTGCCTGGGCGCCAAAGGCGCGATTGCCGCGTCGGCGCATGTCCATCCCGAACTGTTCGTGCAGTTGCACCGGCAGATCCGCGACAACCAATTGGCTGAAGGCCGCGCCACGTTTTTCCGGTTGCTGCCGCTGATCAACAGCCTGTTCCTGGAGCCCAACCCGGCCCCGGTGAAAACCGCGCTGGCCCTGGAAGGCTTGATCGGTGACGAACTGCGCGCACCGATGCAACGCAGCAGTGAATGGATGACCGAGCGTTTGAAAGGCGTGCTCGGCGCATTAGGCCGCGACAATCGATAGAGCGTCCGCCGCCGGCCCGAGTACCATGGAGCGATTCGTTCAGCCTTCAGGGGCACCGACATGCTGTACCGAATCGCCGCCGATGGGCTGATGCTGTTTCACTTGCTGTTCATTGTGTTTGTGTTGTTCGGCGGGCTGCTGGTACTCAAATGGCGCCACCTGATCTGGTGGCATCCGCCCGCTGCGTTGTGGGGTATGGCGGTGGAATTCTTCCACCTGCCCTGCCCGCTGACCGATTGGGAAAACCGCATGCGCCATGGAGCTGGGCAAACCGGCTATGGCGGTGGATTCATCGAGCATTACATTTGGCCGGTGATTTACCCGGCTGGCCTGACGCCGACCATTCAACTGGGTTTGGGCAGCGTGGTGCTGGTAATCAACCTGCTGGTCTATCTTCGATTGATCAAGCGATGGGTCGTCTGAACCGTCAATCACCCGCTAAGGATTGAACACATGCTGTCGACCGAAGACCTGGCACTGCTCGAAGCGATCCGCGAAACCGGCAGCCTGTCGCGGGCGGCGGCGCACCTGGGCAAGGCGCCGTCCACCGTGTCCTATGCGGCGCGGCAACTGGAGGAGCGTTTCGATGCATTGCTGTTCGACCGCCGCCGCTACCGTTTGCAACTGACCCCGGCGGGCGAGCTGCTGGTCAATGAAGCGGCGCGGCTGATGCAGGACGTCTCGCGCCTGACCCAACGGGTCCAGCAAGTCGCCAACGGCTGGGAGAGCCGCTTGTGGATCGTGACCGACGAACTGTTGGAGTTCGAAACCCTGATCCCGGTGATCCACGAATTCGATGCGCTGCAATCCGGCGTGCCGCTGCGCATCACCCAGGAAGTGCTCAAAGGGGTCTGGGAAGCCCTGCGCGAAGGCCGTGCGGACCTGGTTATTGGTGCCACCAATGAACCGCCGGCCATTGCCAATTTGCGCTGGATGCAATTGGGGGAAATGGAATGGGTGTTTGCGGTGTCGCCCAAGCACCCGCTGGCCAAGGCCAAAGACCCGATTACCCGGGCCATGGTCGCGCAGCACCGGGCGATTGTGGTGGCCGATTCGTCCAGAGTCACCGAGGGCAGCACCTACGGCGTCACCGGGGGCCAACCGGTGCTGGCCGTGCCAACCATGCGCGCAAAAATCCTCGCCCAATGCAATGCGCTGGGGGTGGGCTGGCTGCCGCGGCATCGGATTGGCTCGCTGCTGAAAAACGGCACGCTGGTTGAAAAGCCGATGGCCGACCCGCGCGAGCCGAACATCCTGTACGCCGGCTGGCGTGGCGATCATGACGGTCGCGCCCTTGGCTGGTGGCTGGAGCAGCTTGAAAAACCCAACCTGGCCACCCGACTGGTTCAGGGAACGGACCGGCTTGTCTGACGCCGGACGTTCAGTTGGCAATCACGCTCATGTTCCGCCCACCGGCCTTGGCCACGTACAGCGCCTTGTCTGCCGCACCGATCAGGTCTTCGGGGCGGACCTGGGAAGCGGTATTGCAGGCACATACGCCGACGCTGACGGTCACGGTGCCTTCCGGGCTGTCGCTGTGGGCAATGTCGGCCTGTAGCACCGCGTGGCGGATTTTCTCCGCCACCAGAAATGCCCCCACGTAGTCGGTGCCGGGCAGCACCACGGCGAACTCTTCGCCGCCATAACGGGCGGCCAGGCCACCGGGGCGCTTGATATTGTCCGTGATGATCGCACTGACCTTACGCAAACACTCATCACCGGCCAGGTGGCCGTAGCGGTCGTTGAACGGCTTGAAATGATCGACATCAATCATCAGCAGTGCCAACTCGGTCTGGCTGCGCCGGGCACGTCCCATTTCCGTTTCGATGAAAGCGTCGAGCTGACGCCGGTTGGGCAGCCCCGTCAGTGCGTCCTTGAGGGCCAGGCCTTCGAGGTTGCGATTGACCTCCAGGAGCCTGTCCTGGGTGTCCAGCAACTCGACCTGCACCAGATTCTGCTGCTTCATCAGCTTGATAAGCCGCAACCCCAGTACCCCGAGAAAACCCAGCAACAGCGTGACGATGCCGGCGCTGAGCAGCGTCTCCTTGCGCCAGCTGCCGAGCACTTCATCCTTGTTCAGCGCAGCAAAAACGGTCAACGGATAACCCTCGACCCGGCGATACCCCGCCACCCGTTCGACACCGTCGATGACCGACCTGATCGTGGCCGTACCCGCATCGCCCTTGGACAACAACTGGGTGAACAAGGGGCTCTTGGCGAGGCTGGTGCCGATCTCCGTCTCCTTGAAGGGTCTGCGAATGATAATGGTGGCATTGTCGGCGATCAGGTTGATAACGCCGTTACTGCCCATGTCGATGCTATCGTAGAGCTGCAGGAAATGGCTGAGGTAAATCGTCGCCAGCGCCACCCCGGCAAAGCTGCCATCGGGATGATTGACCCGGCGCGAAACCGTCATGATCCATTCACCGCTCGAACGGCTCTTGATCGACGGCCCGATGTGCGGCCCACGGCTGGGGTTATCGCGATGGAAGATGAAGTATTCACGGTCGGAATTGTTGACGCCGGTTTGCCCGGCACCATTGGAATTGGCGATCCACTGCCCTTTTTCGTCGAAAACAAATACGCCATGGAGCTGGCTCAGCTCACTGCGCTGGGCGTTGAGCAATAGCGGCAACCGGGATTGATCCACACCGTCGTGCTCCAGACGATCGACCAAGGTGAACAACAGCGTGTCGGCCTGCTTGATCGTTGCCTGCGCTTGCGATGCCAGGGTCTGCGCAAGGTTGGACATCGCCACTTCCTTGTCATGCAGGTAGTACTGGCGCGAGCTCCAGGCTTCCCAGATCACGATCGCCGTCATCGACAGGCACACCGCGACCAGCAGGATCACCGCCGAGCGGACCTTGAGCCGGGTCACGGCTGGCCGGAGCATTTCAATATGATCGTTGATCGACGGATGTCCCATGGTGCTCCCTGAGTGTCTATGACCGGACGAGTCTTCCTGATCGCCGCTGTTGCTCACTATGCCTGATCCAGGCTCGCGATGATGTTAGCGCCTGGCCTGCTTTACCGCCTCCAGCCACGCCGGATCCAGCCGCGTCTGTTCGGTATCGATCCCCAGCGCTTGCATTCGTTCATAGTGCTGATCCATTTCGCGGATCAACTGGCCGTGGTCGCTGGAGTTGCCATCGAGCTGATGCATCTGGTTCAACCCCAAATGGTAGAAACGCAACAGCTTCATGGCAACCGGATCAGCCTTTTCCACGGCCGCCGTTACATGATGCATGACATTGGTGATGCTCATCAGGCTGCGCTTGAGTTGCCAACTATAGACCGCTGGCGCCATCCATTCCTGGCGCCAGAACACCTGGCGCATCAGCGCCGCCATCGCCAGCACCGCAACAAACACGCCACCGACGTTGAAGCGCAGATTGTCGCCCCCCGGCGTGCCGAACAGAGCCACCGCCGCCGTGGACAGCACCATCGCCAGCGCCAGAAAGATCAGGGCAATGATGACCGTGCTGCGCCGTGTCTGTTGCCGGTAGGTCTGGGCGTTCATCGGCTGGATTTCGAACATTGCGTCGGGTTTCCTGAGCTTCAATGGTAAAAAGGGGTCTGAGGCAAAAAGACAGCGGGCCATTATCGCCTCTGCGCGGGATTTAGCTATGCTGGGGCTCCTTTTCATCTTTTCATCGTCAAGCGGGGGACATGGCGAGACTGCGTAGTTCGTGCCATCTTCTTTCATGAATACACATTATTCGGATGCCATTCGTAGTTGCTGTGTGAATGACATCGTTTTAAGGATCATTGAATGACCCAACGCCAAGTTATCAACGCCTCCGTCAGTCCCAAAGGCAGCCTGGAAACGCTCTCGCAACGGGAAGTCCAGCAATTGAGCGAAGCCGGTTCCGGCAGCACCTACACCCTCTTCCGCCAGTGCGCCCTGGCCATCCTCAACACCGGCGCCCATGTCGACAACGCCAAGACCATCCTTGAAGCCTATAAGGATTTTGAAATCCGCATTCACCAGCAGGACCGCGGCGTGCGCCTGGAACTGCTGAACGCCCCGGCCGACGCCTTCGTCGACGGCGAAATGATCGCCAGCACCCGGGAAATGCTGTTCAGCGCCCTGCGTGACATCGTCTACACCGAAAACGAACTCGACAGCCAACGCATCGACCTGAGCAACTCCCAGGGCATCAGCGACTACGTCTTCCACCTGCTGCGCAACGCCCGCACCCTGCGCCCCGGCGTCGAGCCGAAGATCGTGGTGTGCTGGGGCGGGCACTCGATCAACACCGAGGAATACAAATACACCAAGAAAGTCGGCCACGAACTGGGCCTGCGCAGCCTGGACATCTGCACCGGTTGCGGCCCCGGCGTGATGAAAGGCCCGATGAAAGGCGCGACCATCGCCCACGCCAAGCAACGTATCCACGGCGGCCGCTACCTGGGCCTGACCGAACCCGGAATCATTGCCGCCGAAGCGCCGAACCCGATCGTCAACGAACTGGTGATCCTGCCGGACATCGAAAAACGCCTGGAAGCATTCGTTCGCGTTGGCCACGGCATCATCATCTTCCCGGGCGGCGCCGGTACGGCCGAAGAGTTCCTGTACCTGCTGGGCATCCTGATGCACCCGGACAATAAAGGCCTGCCCTTCCCGGTCGTCCTCACCGGGCCGAAACATGCCGCACCGTACCTTGAACAACTGGACGCGTTCGTCGGTGCGACCCTGGGCGAAACCGCCAAGCAGCACTACCAGATCATCATCGATGACCCGGCCGAAGTGGCGCGGCAGATGACCCAGGGCCTCAAAGCGGTCAAGCAGTTCCGCCGCGAGCGCAACGACGCGTTCCACTTCAACTGGCTGCTGAAAATTGACGAAGGCTTCCAGCGCCCGTTCGACCCGACCCACGAAAACATGGCCAACCTGAAACTGAGCCTCGACCTGCCGTCCCACGAACTGGCGGCCAACCTGCGCCGCGCGTTCTCCGGCATCGTCGCCGGCAACGTCAAGGACAAGGGCATCCGCCTGATCGAAGAACACGGGCCGTACCAGATCCGTGGCGACGCGGCGATCATGCAACCGCTGGACCTGCTGCTCAAAGCCTTCGTCGCCCAGCACCGCATGAAACTGCCGGGCGGCGCGGCGTATGTGCCGTGTTATCGGGTGGTGGCGTAGCAAAAACGGTATGAGCTTTACCGCTGCGGGCCACAGTGAAGACTGAGCCATGGCTATCGCGAGCAAGCTCCCACACATTGGGTTCCCGGTTTTACGCGGGACTTGTGGCCACTGAAGGTCTCTGTGGGAGCGGGCTTGCTTGCGATGGCGGTGTGGCAGGCGGCATGGATTTTTGAGGATGTACATATCCGTTTTAGCGGTAACGGCCTCTTATGGTTCCGCTCTTACAGCGGGTCACTTGGAAAAGCCCCAAGTAACCAAGGGCTCTTGCCCCTGACATTCGGTGCCTCGCTGTGGCTCGGCATGCCCTTGCTCCGGTCCTGCTCCGTGGGCCCGCCGCCATCGGCCATCCATGGCCGGCGGCGGCTAACCCGGCATCCATGCCGGGTTGCCCACTGCGCAGAACCTGCGCTCGGCCTCACGAGGGGGCGTGTACCGCAAAAGCAAAAGCGAGGCGGCCTACCGGCCGGCCTGTTCGCGGGTTTTGTTCACCTGTGATGCACCTGGTCGGCTGGCAGGCCGCCTTCGCGAGCAGGTCGGATCGCCGCACCGTCGCTCCCACAGAAAAGCAAAGGCAGAGCGGCGTACACCCACTGCTTTTCACCACTCATCAGGCCGAGCGTTAGCTCGCCTGCAGCTCTTGATCTTGATCCACCCGCCCCCTCGGCAGGCTGAGTGGAGGCGTTCATCCGGGGGGTAGGCGCGCAGCGCCGTTCGGCGCAGCCGAACACATCGAGAGGAGGTCGAGCGAAGCCGACCGGAGGCGATGCCCCCGGATGAATGCCGGAGCGAAGGAACCCCGAGCCTTAGCGAGGGGCCGTACGTTCGGGGCGAGCGTTTTTTGGGTTACTTTTTTTAGGCGCTTGTAAAAAAAGTGACTCGCCGTAAGGGCGAAACCATAAGCCGCCGTTACCAAAAAACAGATATGTACACAGTCAATAAAAGACAGGCCGGCTGTCAGGCCGCCTTCGCGAGCAGGCCCGCTCCTGCGGCTCAAGGCTGCAATGCCTGGGGCGCGGTGGACTGTGCTTTCGGCGGTCCACTGGTGCCATCGAGGACCACTTTCTCGGCCACGAACTGCCAATCCTTATAGCTGGCCATGCCGTTGAAGTCCGACCACTCGCTGGGGAAGTTCGCCTGCTTGAGTGGCTTTTGCTCGGATGGACAGTACACACCACTGATCCGCCCGTCGAAATCGCGCATCAGCTCCCACTCGCCACCCGTCATCGGCTCCGGGTACAACTGCCGGAGATGATGCCTGGCCGTCGGGAAGCGCTCGTCCTGCAACAGGTCCTTGAGTTCTTTCGGGTACTGGGCCATCCCGGGCGAACTGCGGTAATAGCTGCGCAGCGCCTGGGCATATTGCGTACCGGCCCAGAGCAACTGGTTTTCGCGATCCCGGCGCGAAGCGGTGGCCCACAACTCGCCGGCACTGGCCAGCCCCATGCCTATCACGACGATCAGAAACAGCACACCCAGGTAGGTGAAGCCGTCCTGGCTCGAAGGTTTACCACTCGGAATACAGGCTGCCATCACGCGCCCTCCCGCTGGCCCCACTCTTGATATCGGCAACCCCGCCCGCCACGCCATCCGGTGGCGCGACTATTATCCAGGTGTCCTTGCGCTCGGCAATCGGGTCCAGCGGCTGGTTACGCAGGTAGCGCAGTTCGACCAGTTGATTGATGGAATCGGGATAACGCCCGGTGTCGCCGTAGTAGTGATCCAGCGCCTCGCGCATAGACGACAGGCTCTGGTGCAGGGTGGTCTCTTTGGAGGCCTCCAGGCTGTTGAAGTAGCGTGGCAAGGCGATCGTCATCAGGGTCGCGATGATTGCCAGGACCACCATCAGTTCAATCAGGGTAAAACCCTTTTGCCGACGCATAGGCTCACCACTCTCGGTAGGCAATACCGTTGAGACCCTTGCCCCGGGCCTTGGAGTAAACGTCATAGACGTCCTGGCCCTCCCGCGGGTTCTCAGCCGAACTGTCATAGGAACGCAGGCCCCAGCCGCCCTCGTCGTCACGCTTGACGACTGCCAGCGGGTCACGGGGGATGCGTCGCAGGAAGTAGAACTTGGCACCCTTGGCGCTGCGCGTGTCACGCACACCCTCGACCAGCACTTTCAGGTTCGGCGGGTAGCCGCTGCTGTCGAGCGACTTCTCGATGTAGCCGGCGTCGAAGGCGTGTTTGTAGGCGTCGATGGCATCGCGGATCTCGTACAGCGCAGTCCGCAGATCCTGCTCTTTGCCCCGGCGCACCACCGTCTCGGTCAGCGGTGCGGCCATGCCGGCCAGCAGGCCGACCAGGGCGAGCGTCACCACGACTTCGATCAGGCTGAAACCGCGTTGTGAGGCATTCATGATCAAGGCTTCCCAACGGTAACGGTGGTGGCGATCGGTGCGCTCATGGGGCCGGACTGAACCGTCGTGTTCATCGAACGGTCCGGTGCCTGGATGTGCATGCTGGTTTCGGTACCGGTCGGGAACTCCATGTCAGACGGGCTCTGGTACGGCAGGTTGCGCACGATCCGCGGGGTGATCGACAGCACCAGTTCGGATTTGCTGACGTCGTCCTTGTTGCTGCCGAACAGGCGACCGAGGCCGGGAATGTCGCCAAGGCCGGGAATCTTGTTGCCGGTGGCGCCGTGGTCGTTGCGCACGAGCCCTGCGAGGATCTGGGTTTCGCCGTCATGCAGACGCAAGGTGGTCTGGGCGTTGCGGGTATCGACCTGGACCGGAATGGTGCCCTGAGCGGTCGGCGTCAGCGGCGTGGCGTTACTGACTTCCAGCGCGATCTTGATCGCCACTTCGTTGTTCAGGTGCACGATGGGTTGCACTTCGAGCTTGAGACCGACGTCAAGGTAGGTCACGCTTTCGGTGATCACCGGGCCCTGGGTCGAAGGCACCGAGGTGGCGCTGATGATCGGCACGCGCTGACCGATGTGGATGCGCGCCTGCTCGCGGTTGCTCACCCGAATCACAGGGCTGGCCAGGGTATTGATGTCCTTGTCCTGGGCATTGATCTTGGCCTGCGGCGATGGCGAGATGGTAATCCGGCTGGAGTCGATGCCTTTGAGTTGATCAAGAATGGTCACCGCCGAGCCGTCGCTGTTGACCACGCCGAAGGTGTTGGGCCATTGCAGGCCAAGGTCGAGAATGCGTTGACGGGCGACTTCCATCACTTCCACTTCCAGCACCACTTCCGGGTTGGACTGGTCCTGGGATTGCAGGAGTTTTTCCGCCATGCGCACCGCGTCACCGGTATCGCGCATGGTCAGCGTGTTGAGGCGCTCATCGACAAACACGTCGCGGGTCTTGAGCATGGTCTTGATCATGTTCAGCGCCGTGTTGGCATCGATGCTGGTCAGGTAGAAGGTGCGCATCACCAGCTCTTGGTAATCCTTGATCTTCTGCGGCGAGTCCGGGTAGATCAGCAAGGTGTTTTCATTCACCACTTTCTGATGCAGCTGGTTCTGTTGCAGCAGCAGCTCAACGGCATCTTCGATACGCACGTCACGTACGAAGATCGTGGCTTTCATGTCCGGGCGCAGGTCCTTGTCGAAGATGAAGTTCAGGCCGGCGACCTGGGACAGCACTTCGAAAATGGTCTTGAGGTTGGCCTCGCGAAATTCCAGGGTCACCGGCCGGTCAAGGCGCGTGCGCAGCTGGGGGTACTGCACCACATTGCGGCTCTGCACCAGGCGGATGCTGTCCTGCAGTTCCAGGGCGCCGTCGTTCTTCGGGTCCAGTTCGAGAATCTGTTTGACCTGGCGGTCGGCACCGTAGATGTCACCGCGACGCAGGTCGCCACGGGCCAGTTCGAGTTTCTCATCCATGCTGCGCAGATAGTCGAGCTGGCGCAGGGAATCCTGGGCACGACGGTTGTTCGGTTCGATGTTCAAGACCCGGCTGTAAGTCATGCGGGCCCCGGCGAAATTACGCTGGGCCCGGTCCATGTCGGCCTGGGCCAGCAGCGCCTTCACGGCGAGGGCCCGTCCGTTGTTGAGGGCCATGTGCAGATCAGTATCGCGAGGATTTTCGCGCAATCCCTCTTCGATGCGGGCCAGACCGGCTTCGTACTGGCCCGATTCGATCAGGGCCGAAGCTTCATCCCTGGCGACCTGCGCCGAACTGCATGCGGCCAGCCCTGCACAGAGACACAGGCTCATCAGCAAACGGGATTTGTTCATTCCGTACTCCCCACAGACAAGGTCTGCGATAAATGCAGAGGCAGGTAAACCAGGCTCAGTTCCTCATCGGAAATCCGCTCGATCCGCCAGGTTTCGTCGATGACATCCCCCTTGCGCACGACGTATATTTTTTCGCCGTTCTGCAAAAACACCTGCAGATCGGAACGGTCATCCAGCCTGCCGACAAACTGGAAGGGCAACGGTGGTGCAGTGGGGACTTGCACCACCGGAGTCGCGACGACCGGTTGTTCAGTGACGGTGCCCAGGGCCGGCGCCGCTTTCCAGCTGCGGGCGGCGAACAGGTCGCCTGCCGGGCTCAGGTCCTTGATCGGCGCTGCCGCCGCGGCGCTCGATACAGCCGCCGATGCGCCAGGGGCCTTGCCCTTGGCTGGCGTGGCCACGGCGGCCACCACAGGGTCGCTGTCGTCAGCCTGTTTGAAGTATTCGGGGAACCAGGCCAGCGCTGCCGCCACACCGAAGAACGCCACCCAACCCACCACTCGCTTGGTATTCATCATGACCTCGACAGGTAAAGGGTCATGCGGATCCGCCCGGTCAGGTCGGTTTCAGCGATGTTCTTGCGCTGAAACTCCACATCCTCCAGCACCACCGCCGGCAACTGGCCCAGCAAGGCGTGCAGGAAACGCCGCAGTTGCGGATAGCTGCCACGCACCGGCAGCAGAATCTGATAACGGGCCAGGTGCGTCTTGGGGTCCACGCCCAGGGAATATTCACCCCGGGACAAGGTGATGCGCTCCTGAGCGGCCAGGGCGTAGATCTTGTCGATGGCCACGGTGGCCTGAGGCTGGGACGGCAACTTGCTGCGGAAATCGTCGAGCTGGCGCTGCGGCACCACCGGCGCAGCCACGCTGCCGTCTTCGACCTTGGCCAGATACTCGGTGGCTTCGCGAGTCTGCTGGCTGAGGCTTTGCAGCGACTCCCAGTCCGGCAGCAACCCGACCAGGCCATAGCTCAGCGCCAGCACCAGCATGGTCAGCCCTGCCAGCCCCGGAACGCCCAGGCCTTGCAGGTATTCGTGGACGATCAATTTATGGATTTGCATCGCCGATCTCCCAGGTAGCCGACAGGTTGAACTGCACCGGGTGCTCCGGCACGTTGGCGACAATTTCGTGGCTCAGCAGCGACACGTCGGACAGCTCGTCGCTGGCTTCGAGGCGGCGGTGGAAATCGAGCATGGCGTCCAGGTCCAGCGCCTCGGCACTGATCCGCACCTGGCCTTTGCGGGCGTCCGGGGTCAGGGCCAGCAGGGCAATGTTGTCCCGCGGCATGGCTTCGAGGGTGGCAAACAGGCGTTCCCAGGGGCGGCGCAACTGCTGGGAGACCTTGCGCATTTCCGCCAGGTTCTGCGCCTGCTCGCGGATTTGCGCCGGGGTCAGGCTGAGCTTGGTGCCGGTATCGCCGGTGAGCACCCGCTGTGTAGTTTGCAGATGACCTTGCTGTTGTTCGGCCTCGTTGCTCAGGTGCTGTTGCACCACAAGGCAGGTCAGTGTCAGCACCATGCCACCGGCCAGCAGGCTCCAGCCCAAGGGACCTGCACGGCGGCGCGGCTGAAAGTCGAGCATCAGGGGGCGCATGTCAGGCCACCGCCCGAGACATGACGTACAGGCAATCGCGTACGGCTGTCCGGTCTTCTTCGAGGGTGCGCAGATGCACACCGGGCACGTCGGGAGGCGAATCGATGCGCGCCGGTGCATGCAGGTAGACAGTCAACGGCCGTTCGCTGGTGGAAGCCTGCAACTGGTTTTCACGGCCGATCAGCGCCGTCAGCGCGGCATCGCTGTCGCTGCTGCCCACCGAGTGCACTGAGGTCCAGCGCCCTTCCCGGGCCAACAGCAACACGCTGCGTACCGGTTCGGCGACCACGAACAGAAAGTCCCCGGCCTCAAAGCTCTTATCGAAATAGTTGAACGCCGCCATCAGGTACGGCTGCACCGAACGCAGGCGCAATCCGCGAGCACTGACCAGGGCACGCAGGCGTTCGAGCAAGTCCTGTGGCAGCGCGGTGGCGATGCGGTCGTAACCGGCGGGTTCGGCCGAAAGCACCAGGCTCCAGGGTCGCGTCGGGGTACCGTAGAGGTCTTCGAAACACAATTGGGCGAAGCCGAGCAATTCGGCCGGGCTGCTGATCTGCTCACTCCAGGGCACCAGGCAATAGCGGCTGAAGTGCCCGGAGATCACCACGGTCAGTTCCGCCCTGGCAACGGTGTGTTCGGCCAGCAAACGGTCGAGGGTGTCGAGGGCCACCGTCCAGGCCTGGAAGCCTTCGTCGATGTAGCCGACGCTGCCCAGCCAGTGGGTTGCACTGCCTTGCCGTTGCCCCAGGCCAACACCACTGGCGCCGAGCACGGCGACAAATTGCTCACGAGACAAAAGTGACACGATTGATCTCCTCGAGAGTGGTCCGGCCTTGTTCCACCATCTCCAGCGCCGACTCGCGCAACAGGCGCAAGCCACGTTTGCAGGCATGCGCCTTGATTTTCGAAATGGGTTGGCGCTCGACGATCATTTGCCGCAGTTCGTCGTCCAGGTGCAGCAGCTCGGCAATCGCGCTACGCCCGCGATAACCGGTGCCCCGGCAATGCCCGCAGCCCTTGCCGTGGACGAACTGGTAATGAGCGACCTTTTGCGGATCCAGCCCCGAGACCTCCAGCTCTTCTGCTGTCGGGCTGTAAGGGCTGCTGCAACTGGTGCAGACCAGGCGGATCAAGCGCTGGGCCAGCACGGCATTGAGTGCCGAGACCAGGCTGTAGGGATCGATTTCCATCTGGGTGAATCGGCCAATCACGTCGAACACGTTGTTGGCGTGAATGGTGGTGAACACCAGGTGACCGGTGAGCGCCGATTGCACGGCGATCTGTGCGGTGTCCGGGTCGCGGATTTCACCGACCATGATCTTGTCCGGGTCATGCCGCAGGATCGAGCGCAGGCCCCGGGCGAAGGTCAGGCCCTTTTTCTCATTGACGGGGATTTGCAGCACGCCCGGTAACTGGTACTCCACCGGATCTTCAATGGTGATGATCTTGTCCACACCGTGGTTGATCTCGGTGATCATCGCGTACAGGGTGGTGGTCTTGCCGCTACCGGTCGGCCCGGTCACCAGCACCATGCCGTAGGGTTCGGCGGCCAGCCGGCGCAGCTGGCGCAGGGTTTCTTCTTCAAAGCCCAGGGCCTGCAGTTGCACACCGCAGACCTTGTCCGCCAGGTCCTGTTTGTCGAGTACCCGCAGCACCGCGTCTTCCCCGAAAATGCTCGGCATGATCGACACCCGGAAGTCGATCTGCCGGCCGCTGATGCCGATCTTGAAGCGGCCATCCTGGGGCACGCGTTTTTCGCCGATGTCCAGTTCAGCCATGACCTTGACCCGGGAAATCACTTGCTCGGCGAACTCGCTGCCCTGGATCTTGCTGATGTTGTTGAGTACGCCGTCAATCCGGTACTTGATCACCAGGCCGCTGCCGGTGGTGCCGAGGTGGATGTCGCTGGCGTGCATTTTCAGCGCGTCGTACAGGGTCGAGTTGACCAGCTTGACCACCACGCTGGAATCTTCGCTGATGCTGGTCAGGGAAAGGCTTTGCAGGTTATCGATTTCTGCGCCGGCGTCGCTTTGGGCGTTGAGCGACTCCACCGCATGGAAGCTTTCTTCGTGACGCGCCAGGTAGGCTTTCAGGTCGTCGGCATGCACCAGATACAACGGCGCGCCTTGCAGGCATTCATCGATCCAGGCCAGGCGTGCACTGTCGAAGGGGTCGGCGAACACACCGATGACCGCATCGTTATGACGCAACAGAATGAATTCGCGCTTGAGGCATTGGGCCAGGGTCACCCGGTCGAACACCGGAGTGGATTTGAACAGGCTGTCGGTGTCGAGCACCGGGTAGTGCAGGGTTACGCCGAGGCATTGAATGAAAGGCATGGGAGCCAGTTCGCACAGCCCCCCCAGGGCGTCCAGCATCCGTTCGCCGGAACTGGTGGCCAGGGCTCGGGCCTGGGCCAGTTGTTCACTGGTAAAACGAGTCGGTGCACATTCCGGTTGCGCCGGCTCTACGGCAAGGGATAGACGGTCCATGGCTTGCTCTCCAACGCCCGGGGCTTTGGGCCCTGTCGGCACGGCGAGCCATTTCGGCGGGGGCCGGAACGTCTTGTCGCGCCACTACTCCCCGGTGAGCAATTGTTCGTCGTCTGGCGCCATGGAGGCCGATGTACTTTTTCGGCGATCTGCAAGCACCCAGCTACCGTCGTACAACTGCAGGGGGAAACTCTCGGTCCTGCTCTGGCGTCGTTCGACAAAGCCTTCGCAAGTGCCCACCCCCGCTTTGGGTTCGCGTTGCCTGCCCAGAAGATCAAGCACGGCACGGGCCAATTCCGCCAATGGAAACGGTTTGAACAGGATATGGCTGACTCCCAGCTGCCGGGCCCGCTCGCAAACCTCTGCGGTGGGGTGCCCTGTAATCAGCACAAAATGACACTTCCTGTTCTGGCGGACGGCATCGAGCACCTGAAAGCCTTCCATATCGGGCAAGCGGTAATCGAACACCATCACATCGGGCGCGAAATCGTCAGCTTCAACGATTCCTTGCGCACCGTCGTGGGCAATCCGGACTTCCAGTGCTTGCGCCTGCAGGTATCCCTGGAGGTTCTCCGCCAGCAACTGTTCGTCATCAACAACCAGTACTTTGTTTAACAAGGTGGACTCCTTGAAACCGCAGGTCCGGGTTTTGAACCTGACGGAGTGCGCGCCCTGACAGGACTAATGCACACTTCACGCCAGGCTGGGCGCCGGTAATTTTAGGTCTTCATGTCCTTGAATTTAAAAACAATGCCTTCCCGTACAGAAATCCCATCCCCCCAAAAACGGGGAAAGCGACCGGATTGGCATTGAAGTTTTTTCCCCACTGTTGGGGAACCCCCCTATTGATCGTCAATTCACTCGATTCGATTGCGCGAGCGCAATGGCGCCGACGCCCTCATTGCGGTTAAGCGTAGCCGCACGGTTTCGACAGTGGAAGCGTCTGCACCGGGCGCTACCTTGATCAGGATATGCCGGGCGGTGTCGGGTTTCATGATCGGCCTCCGGTCAGGGCGTGGCAGAAATGGGTTTATAGGGGGCGACCAGATAGAAACGCTGGCCCGGCAGATCCACCGTGACGATATGGGCACCGCTCAAGCCCAGGCGCCGGCCCGGACCAAAGCTCATCAGCGGCGTCAGCCCGGTATCGAAGTCATGCAGGCCCTCCAGGGCACTGACCAGCTTCTGGCGACTGGCATTGCGCCCGGCCTGCTTCATGCCTTCGCTGAGCAGCATCATCGAACTGAACGCGCCCACTTGCAGCACCGCGTGCTGGCCGCCGAGGCCCTGGTGTTCGCGCAACTGGGTCAAGGCCAGGCGCCCGGCCAGGGTCCAGTCGCTGGGCACGAACGGATAAGCCAGGAACACCCGCCGGGAAAATCCGCTGGGCACCTGCATCAGATTGCCCGCCACCTGGTTCGAGGCGGCGAACAGGTAAGGCACCTGCCCTGCCGTTTGCAAACGCTCGGCCAGACGACTGAAGCCGCTGCTGCTGCCCAGGTAAAACACCGAGCGCGACCCCAAGGGAAAATCATCCCTGGTCGGGTCGTAGGCTTGCAGGCTCACCTTTTGCCAGGCGTGCCCCTGCAAGTATTGGCTGAGTTCCTGCGCCGCCAGCCGTTGGCCGGATTCGTCCGGGTAGGCGATCAGCGTCGGCCCCTGAAGCACCCGCAGGCTGGCGCCAGCGTAGTCGGCCAGGGCAATCAATTGCTCGCGAAGGCCCGGCAGCGGTTCGAATATCTGCGGACTGGTGTGGGGCGTGCCCTGCAAGGACAGCGGTCCGATCAGGGGAATGCCGGCCTGTTCCAGACGCACGGCGAGGTCCATGTCCAATGCCGGTGCCAGCGGTGCGATCAGGGCAAACACCTGTTCTTCATCGATCAACCGGTCCAGCGCCTTTTCGGCACTGGCACGGTCGGCGCCGGGGTCGAGGATGGTCAGGCGCAACTGCCGGCCATGAATTCCGCCCGCCTCGTTGATACGCGCCACGCAGCCGTTGAGCACCGCCGCCACCGTGACGCCCTCCTCGCTCAACGGCCCGGAACCCGGCAACAACGTGCCCAGGTGCAGACTGTCGGGGGCCAGGCCCGGATCGCCGTCTTCGTCCAGGCGCTTGAGATACGCCGTGAGGTTGCGTTGATCGTTCATCGACAACACGAACCGTGGCATCGACGGATCGAGCCGATTGTTGCCCGGATCGCGCCCCTCCTGCACTGCCCGCACCAGGGTGCTTTCGCTGTAGGCCGGATAACTGCGGCCGTTGATGTGCTGCTGGCCATGGCTGCTGGCCAGCCGCGACCAGCTCAGGTCCGGCGGTCGCACCCTGCCTTCCGGGCCCCCGAGGCCGTCTTCGCCATGACAATTGGCGCACGGCAGGCGGGTGGCCGGCAACAGCATGCCCGATGCGCCGACCCGGACCATGATCGGCTCGCCGCTGGCCGACACGCCTTCGTGGTACAACCGCTTGCCGGCACTTTCGCTGAGGCTCAGGGGCAACGCCTGAGCGGTGAACGTGATGCCGCCCAGGAGCAGCAGGCCAAGGACGAGGGCAGTATTCATGGCCGTGACTCAGCGACCGGCCACAGGCATTGTCAGCCACTGCAAGCGCTGGGCAATGGCGGTGGCCGGGACATCGGGACGGATTTTGCTCCAGCGCTTGTTCGCCACGTCACCGACGATCAACCGGCTGGAGTGCTGCTCGGGGGTCGGCACAATCTGGGCGATGCGGCCCAATACAAGGTCCATTTGCACCTTGTCGCCGGTAAGAAAAAACCAGTGGGGCCCATCGATGCCCTGTTTCAAGGTGCAAGCCTTGAGTACCGCCGGGGTGTCCCGCAGCGGATCACTGGTAAGGGAGATAAAGGTGCTGCCGTTCTGGACCTGCAACGGCGTGTCGGTGAACCAGGCTTTCGCGCCATGCCCTTCGTGGGCAAATGCCATTGAACTGAAAATGCAGTAACAGATGCCCAGGGCGAACCCATCGATGACTCTCATGGCTGATGCTCCATGGCGATGGCGGTGTGCTTGGCGTGGGCGTTGCGTTCACCTCTGAGCTTCTCGACGGCCCGGGCCAGCTCCGTCGGTTCGGTGAGACCGTAGTAGCGGGTCCAGAATCGGTTGTTGCCGTCCCCCACCAAAATCAGCGGCGAGAGGTTCTCGAAGTCACCGCTGTAGGCGCCCAGGCCCTCGAGTGTGGCATTGACCGACTGCGGCGAACCGGTCAGCCAGCTCCAGCCCGGCCCCTTCTGGAAGGTGCGGGCGTAGTCGTTCAGGCGTTGGGGATCATCACGCTGCGGGTCGATGCTGATCGACACCAGTTGCACCTCGGTGCCGACCCGCGCACCCAATTGTTTCTGCACCTTGCCCATGATCGAGGACACCACCGGGCAGACCGTGGTGCAGCTGGTGTAGATGAAGCCCATGACCACGATCTTGTTGCTCACCAGGTCTTTTTCCAGGCTGACGACCTTGCCGTTCTGGTCCAGCAGGGCCACGTCGGCAAACTTGATCCGGGCGGTCTCCGGGCTGGCGGTCCTGGCGGTGCTGGCCGCCATATTGTGCCCGGTGTGCTCGTCCGCCGAGTGAGCCAGCGCCAGGCCGATACCGAAGGCCAACAGGCAGAACGTCAGCAGTGCGCGATGCGCGAATCGGTTCATGTCAGCTTCCTCTTAGTGGGTATCGCCGGGTTCGACCCGAACACCCGGCGCGACGCCGGACAAGGGTTGGCCCGAGGCTTTGTCCGTCACACGAAATTGCACGTCGGCAACGGCCAGCGAAACCCCGTCACGCTCCAGCGTCTGCTCGCTCCAGGTGTCGGGCAAAGCGACTTCATTGAGTGCAGTCGGGGGCGCGGTCCGCCATACCCCGTACCCGATCAAGGCCATCCCGAGAATCACCGCGCTGCCAGCGACTGTGATGGTCCTGTCCATGTCAAAACTCCCCTTCGGAATCTGCTAGCCGGCAATCTCGATGCCGAGCATCGATGTCACCAACAACAGCAAACTAATCAAGGACGAAGCCTGGGATATGCCGATCATGGACTCGGGCCTCGCTGCGGGTTATCGGGGAACACTTCTCGACAAATCGTCCGGAGCAATCCGCATGCCACAAAATAATACGTTATTAATCAGCTAGTTATAATCACGACTTGATAAGCCGGGGGATATTCCCCACCCAACCCCCCCACTTTCTCGCCGGGGCCACTATTCCCCACTATTGGGGAAAACCGCCCCACTCCCCCGATTTTCGATCACAGCGGCGCATCCGCGGACAATCCCTGCAAACGCCGGTACTGGTTCAGCACACTGGGTACATAACGCTGGGTTTCGGCGAACGGCGGGACCACGTTGCCCCGGCTGAGCACCGCTTGCGGGCCGGCGTTATAGGCGGCCACGGCGAGGCGGATATCGTTGTCGAACATCGTCATCAGGCGCTTGAGATAGCGGGCGCCGCCCTGGATGTTGGCCTTGGGGTCGTAGACGTTGGTCACACCCATTTCGCGGGCGGTGTCGGGCATCAACTGCATCAGCCCGCGCGCGCCCCTGGGCGAGGTAGCGCGGGCGTTGTAGCTGGATTCGGTCTTGATCACTGCGTGCAGCAGCGCCGCCGGCAGTTCATTGGCCCTGGCTGCCGCCGACACCAGCTCGGCATAGGGTTGCGCGGCGATCATCTGCGGTTGCTGATCGAGGCTGACGACCGCCGCATCGGGCTCATGAATCACCCGTTCATAGTGGCGTCCGGGGCGGTGGACATTGGACAGGACGTAGCTGCCATTGGCGTCCACGGAAACAAACACATCGGCCTGTGCGACGCCGGCCAACGCAAGAATTCCCAGCAACCCGGTGGTGAGTGATTTCATTGTTATACCTCCCCTTCCCGGCCCCGAAAATTGGGGGTTTTGACCCAATGGCCAGTCGTGCACCAGCCATACGCAAGCACTGTGCCGTTAGTGAGAAAGCCCGTAGCACGGGGGGTGCGCAAGGATCACCAATCGTGAGCATGGCAATTGCATGCAGTTACATAGCAACTACATGGCAACTCTGCTGCCGACTGTTATGAGGTCATCATGAATCAGCGACTGTGTTATGCCCGGCGACCCCAAAGCGGTTTCACCTTGCTCGAACTGTTGGTGGTGCTGGTGGTACTGGGGTTGTTGGCCGGCATCGTGGCGCCGAAGTATTTCGCCCAACTGGGCCGTTCCGAAGTGAAAGTGGCCAAGGCGCAAATAGAAGGCCTGAGCAAAGCCCTGGACCTTTACCGCCTGGAGGTTGGCCATTACCCGTCGACCGAACAGGGCTTGCAGGCGCTGGTCACTGCCCCTGCCGACGAACCGCACTGGACCGGCCCGTACCTGCAGAAAAAACTCCCGCAAGACCCCTGGGGCCGCAACTACAGCTATCGCTATCCCGGTGAAAACAGCGAGTACGACCTGTTGTCCATGGGCAAAGACGGGCAGCCCGGTGGCGAAGGCGAGAACGCCGAAGTCACCAACTGGAACTGACGGGAATGGCGACCATGCGCTTTCATCTCAAGGCCGTCGGCAAGGCCGGTGTCATCTCGATGACCGTCGAGGCGCCGGGGCACAGCGAAGCCAGGCGCATCGCCGAAGACCAGGGCCTGCGGGTGGTCAGCCTGCACGCCGAGCGACATTGGCGCGCGTTGCGCCTGCACAAGCGCGAGACGTTCAACCTGGTGTTGTTCAGCCAGGAACTGACCACCTTGCTCAACGCCGGCCTGCCGTTGATCGATGCGCTGGAAAGCCTGGCGGAAAAGGAAAACGCGCCACAAGCCCGCAAGACCCTGAGTGAACTGGTGCGCTTGCTGTACGAGGGCAAATCGTTTTCCCAGGCCTTGGGGCAGCTGTCGGCCATTTTCCCGCCTTTGTACGTGGCGCTGGTGCAATCCAGTGAGAAAACCGGTGCCGTGGGCGATGCCCTGGGCCGATATGTCAGCTATCGCCAACGCATGGACGAGGTTCGCCAGAAGATCGTCAGCGCTTCGATCTACCCCATGCTGTTGCTGGTGGTCGGAGGTGGGGTGGTTTTGTTTTTGATGGGTTATGTCGTACCGCGCTTCAGCCTGGTGTTCGAAGGGCTGGGATCGAACCTGCCGTGGTTGTCGCAGATCCTGATGAGCAGCGGCATGTTCCTGCATGCCCACCAGGGCGAATTCTTCGGGGGCTTGCTGGCCATCATCGTCGCCCTCATCCTGCTCCAGCGCCAACCGGCCTTTCGTCGGGGGCTGGACCGCATGATCGAAAAACTCCCCGCGGTGCACCAGCGCATCTTCATGTATGAACTGGCGCGCTTCTACCGCTCGCTGGGGATTCTGCTGCAAGGCGGCATTCCACTGGTCACCGCCATGGGCATGGTCCGTGGCTTGCTCAGCGTCGCCTCCCGCACGCGCCTGGACCAGGCCTGCGAGCGGGTGCGCGAGGGGCAATCACTGTCTGCCGCGCTGGAACTCAATCACCTGGTGACCCCCGTATCCCTGCGCCTGCTGCGCGCCGGCGAACAGTCCGGCAACCTCGGGCAGATGATGGAGCGCAGCGCCGACTTCTACGACGAAGAAATCAGCCGCTGGATCGAATGGTTCGTGCGGCTGTTCGAACCCTTGCTCATGACCTTCATCGGCCTGTTGATCGGGGTGATCGTGATCCTGATGTACATCCCGATTTTCGAACTGGCCTCGAGCATCCACTGACCCTTTGGAGCTGCCCCTTTAGAACTGGGCCTGGCTGTACGTCGCATTCTTTTTCAACGCTGCAACCGAATAAATCGGTTCGTTGAACTGTTCATTAAGTTCCTACGGGAAAAAAGCAACACATTGCAATGTTCATCAACGTTCCAATCTGAATAAAAAGACGGAGAACGACATGCTCATCAATAAGCTTTTACTGGCAGTAGCTATTGGCGCGGTTCTGTCGGCGTCTACCGTATTGATTCCGGACAGCCTGTCCGGAGTATCCAGTGCTCAGGCCAAGGATGGGGGTAGTGGCGGCGGTGGTGGTGGCGGAAGTGGTGGCGGTGGCGGTAGTGGTGGCGGCGGTGGAAGTGGCGGCGGCGGTGGCGGCGGCAGTGGAGGCGGTGGAGGCAGCGGTGGTGGTGGCGGCGGCAGTCACGGTGGAAGCGGCAGTGGTGGCAACAGCGGCAGCGGCCATAGCGGCGACCATGGCAGCAACAGCGGCCATGGCAGTGCCAACAGCGGTTCGAGTCACTCCGGAACGGCCTCGTCCTCAGGACGCAGCGGCACCCATGATGAACCCGGGGATGATCGTGGCGTCCATGCCAATGGCGAACCCGGCGATGATCGTGGCGTCCATGCCAATGGCGAGCCCGGCGATGACCGTGGCGTCCATGCCAATGGCGAGCCCGGCGATGACCGTGGCGTCCATGCCAATGGCGAGCCCGGCGATGACCGTGGTGTCCATGCCAATGGCGAGCCCGGTGATGACCGTGGCGCCCATGCCGAACCCGGCGATGACAAAAGGACCTGATCCGCGCTGATTCCCATACAACACAAAACCCTGTGGGAGCGACGGTGCGGCGATCCGACTTGCTCGCTCCCACAATAGATTGTGTGAACCATATCCTTACAACCCACCCTCAGACTGATCCAGTTCCTCGCGCAAGAATTCAACCAGCGCCTGCACCGGCCGCGAACTCTGTCGGTGTTGCGGATAGACCGCCGACAACGTCAGCGGCTCCGGCCGAAAATCCTCCAGCACCTCCACCAGCCGTCCATCCTTCAACGCCGAGCCGACAATGAACGTCGGCAAATACGTGATCCCCAGCCCGGCGATCGCCGCATCCTTGAGCAATTCACCGTTGTTGACCCGCATCCGCCCGCTGACATTGACGCTCAATGGCTTGCCCTGCCCCACAAAACGCCATTGCACCTGGCGACCATGGCCGTACGGCAGACAGTCATGACCGTGCAAGTCTTCAGGCTTGAGCGGTGTGCCGCGTTCGGTCAGGTATGCGGGGCTTGCGCAATACACCCGCTCAATGGAGGCAATCCGCCGGGCAATTAGCGTCGAGTCCTCGAGCGTGCCGATGCGCAGCGCCAGGTCGTAGCCCTCGCCAAGCAAATCCACGGGACGATCGCTCAAATCCATCTCCACCGTCACGTCGCGATAACGCTGCAAAAACACTGGCAACAGGCACCCCAGATGCGCCAGTGCGAACGACAGCGGGGCACTCACACGAATGGTCCCCCGTGGCTCGGTGGTCTGGCCGGCGATGCCCTGCTCCACTTGTTCGACTTCGCTGAGCAGGCGCAAGGCTGACTCGTAATAGCTCTGCCCCAGCGGCGTGACATCCAGTCGCCGGGTCGAGCGATTGAGCAAGCGCACGCCCAGGCGCTCTTCGAGTTGCATCAAGCGGCGGCTGACAAACTGCTTGGACAGGCCCAGTTGATCGGCCGCGGCCGTGAAGCTGCCGGAGTCCATGACCTGGCAAAAAATACGCATATCTTCGAAGGGGTTCATTGTCACTTTCCGGTTGACAGTCAAACACTTTATAGCCGCTTTTTCCCTTCCAGGCACACCATTAATCTTCGTTCACCGCGCTGAAATCACCTTCTCCGAAGGATCTGCGATCAGTTTGCCGCAAACATTTAAATGGAGTTTCCCCATGTCCTTGCTCCTTGAGCATTTGCTTTCCCTGAGCACCCTGCTGCTGGCCATCGACGCCCTGCTCTGGCACCTCGCGCCGTTCAAGCATCGCGTCAGCCGGGTCGGCGTGCGCCTGGTGCTGTTTCTACTGTTCAGCGCGGTGCTCATCAACGCCGGCGTCAGCCCGTTGCAGGCGCCATTGTTTGCCGATGATCGCGTGGCGCAACTGGGGGCCACGGCACTTGGGATTCTCTGGTGGCTGTACGCCGCGCGGGTGCTCACCGAAGTGATCGGCCTGGCCCTGATGCGGCGCATCGGCCACAGCGGCCGGCTGTTGCAGGATGTCATCGGCGCACTGGTGTTCCTGATTGCCGTGGTGGCCGCCGCCGGCTACGTGCTGGAGCTGCCGGTGAAAGGTTTGCTGGCGACCTCCGGCGTCGTCGCCATCGTGGTGGGCCTGGCATTGCAGAGCACCTTGAGCGACGTGTTCTCCGGCATCGTGCTCAACACCACCAAGCCGTACCAGGTCGATGACTGGGTCTCCATCGACGGTGTCGAAGGCAAGGTGCTGGACATCGACTGGCGCGCCACCCACCTGCTGACCAGCGCCGGCAGCACCGCGGTGGTGCCGAACTCGGTGGCGGCCAAGGCAAAGATCGTCAACCTCAGCCGCCCGACCAACATGCACGGCGTGTCGATCAGCATTCAGGTGCCCAACCACATCCGCCCGCGTCGGGTACTCGATGCCCTGGACCGCACCCTTCAGGGCAGCAGCAGTCTGCTGCTCGATCCGGCGCCGAAAGCCGTGCTCAAGGAGGCCGGCGAAACCATGTCCGAATACGTGGCCAGCGGTTTCATCGCCGAATTGGGCAAAAAGGGTGAAGTGCGCAATCAACTGTTCGACCTGGCCCATCGGCACCTCGAAGCTGCAGGCATTTCCCGGCAGCCCGATGGCGTGATCGAGCCGTCGACCCGCGCACGGGCCTTGCTCGATGAAGTGAAGATCTTCCGTTCCCTGAGCGCCGAGGAACGTGATCGCCTGGCCCAGAACATGGTGGCGCAGCAATACGCGGCCGGTGAGGTGGTGCTGGATCTGGAGGAAGTGCCGGACAGTTTGTTCGTCATCGCCACCGGCGTGGTCAGCGCTACCGTCCCCGATGGCAGCACGCAGATCGAAGCCGGCCGTATGGGGCCGAGTGAAGTCATGGGCGAACAAAGCATCCTCGCCGACACCCCGTCCCAGGCACGGTTCACCGCCATGACCTCAAGCATCATCTACCGTCTCGACAAATCCCTGACCCGCAGTTGCATGGAGCAACGACGGGAAGTCGACCGGGCGTTGAACAAGCTGCAAGCAGTGCGCCAGCAGAACAGCCGGATGGCGCTGATGGCCAAGCCGGTGGCGGTCAAGAAAGGTGGTTTTTTGAGTTGGTTGCAGAACCGCTGATCAACAGATCACACAAAGCCCTGTAGGAGCGAGCCTGCTCGCGATAGCGGTGGATCAGCCAGCATCGATATTGAATGGCAGACCGCAATCGCGAGCAGGCTCGCTCCTACAAGTGCAGCGTACTTACCTGGCCGTAAATTTGGTGTAGCTGTTGATCAGATTGCGATAGTTCGGCAGGCGCTCGGACAGCAGGTTGGCCAGGCCTTCCATGTCGTTGCGCCAGTCGCCTTGCAGCTCGCAGGCTACCGAGAACCAGTTCAGCAGTTGCGCACCGGCGGCCGACATGCGCGCCCAGGCAGCTTGTTGCACGGTGGTGTTGAAGGTGCCGGAAGCGTCGGTCACCACAAACACCTCAAAGCCTTCGGCAATGGCCGACAGGGTCGGGAACGCCACGCACACGTCGGTCACCACACCGGCGATGATCAGTTGCTTGCGACCGGTGGCCTTGATCGCCTTGACGAAGTCTTCGTTGTCCCAGGCGTTGATCTGGCCCGGGCGTGCAATGAACGGCGCGTCCGGGAACTGCGCCTTGAGCTCCGGCACGATCGGACCGTTCGGGCCGCTGTCGAAACTGGTGGTGAGGATGGTCGGCAGTTTGAAGAACTTGGCGATGTCGCCCAGCGCCAGCACGTTGTTCTTGAACTCGTTGGGCGAGAAATCCTGTACCAGCGAGATCAGACCGGTCTGGTGGTCGACCAGCAATACCACGGCATCGTCTTTGTTCAGGCGTTTGTACGGAACGTTGCTCATTGGAAGCTCCTTGATGGATGGTTGTCGCAGTCAGCGCCGACCTGTCGGGCCGGCGCTTTTTTTGAATTCGTCAGAAGGCAAAACACGAGCAGCCAAAGGCGCCCCAGAAACCGGCAAAATCGCTGACCGGCGCGTTCGACAGGCGCGCTCGTTCATGACTGTGGGAATGCACCGCACACGGGCCGCTGCAATGGTGAACCTGGGCCTGCATCGGCGACGTCGGGCGCCAGTGGCCCGACACCTTCACCACCGGCGACCAGTCCGGCAGCACCGGTACGCTGGCCGGCCCGAGCTTCTCGAAGTCACCGGCGCCGTACACCACCTTGCCGCCGACCACCGTCAACACCGACTCGATCCACTTGATCGCCTCTTCATCGACGCTGAAAAAATCCGCACTGAGAGCGGCGACGTCAGCCAGTTGCCCGACCTTGATCTGGCCCTTCTTGCCTTGCTCCGAAGAGAACCAGGCGCTGCCGTGGGTGAACAGTTCCAGCGCCGTCAGGCGTGAAAGGCCTTCGGCGTGCAACTCCATGCCGCCGACGGTGCGACCACTGACCATCCAGTACAGCGAGGTCCACGGGTTGTAACTCGACACCCGCGTCGCGTCGGTACCGGCGCCCACCGGTACGCCCTCGGCCAGCATGCGTTTGATCGGTGGCGTGGCTTCGGCCGCTTTCGCGCCGTAACGCTCGACGAAATATTCACCCTGGAACGCCATGCGATCCTGAATCGCAATGCCGCCACCCAGCGCCCTCACCCGCTCGATGTTCTGCGGGGTGATGGTTTCGGCGTGGTCAAAAAACCATGGCAAGCCGTTGAACGGAATGTCGCGGTTGACCTTCTCGAACACGTCGAGCATGCGGCTGATGGATTCGTTGTAGGTGGCGTGCAAACGGAACGGCCAGCGTTGCTCGACGAGGTGGCGCACCACCGGCTCCAGCTCGGCTTCCATGGTTTGCGGCAGGTCCGGGCGCGGTTCGAGGAAGTCTTCGAAGTCCGCCGCCGAGAACACCAGCATTTCCCCGGCGCCGTTGTGCCGCAGGTAATCGTCGCCCTGGTGCAGCTTCACGCTGCCGGTCCAGTTCTTGAAGTCAGTCAACTCTTCCTTGGGCTTCTGGGTGAACAGGTTGTAGGCGATGCGTACGGTCAGTTGCTCGTCCTTCGCCAACTGTTCGATCACCTGGTAATCGTCCGGGTAATTCTGGAAACCGCCGCCGGCATCAATGGCGCTGGTCAGGCCCAGGCGATTGAGTTCGCGCATGAACTGCCGGGTCGAGTTGACCTGATACTCCAGCGGCAGCTTCGGCCCCTTGGCCAGGGTCGAGTACAGAATCATCGCGTTGGGCCGCGCCACCAGCATGCCGGTCGGCTCGCCATTGGCGTCACGCACGATCTCGCCACCCGGCGGGTTCGGCGTGTCGCGGGTGTAACCGGCGACGCGCAACGCGGCACGGTTGAGCAAGGCGCGGTCGTACAGGTGCAGCACGAACACCGGCGTGTCCGGTGCCGCCTGGTTGAGCTCCGCCAGGGTCGGCATGCGCTTTTCGGCGAACTGGAACTCGTTCCAGCCACCGACCACCCGCACCCACTGCGGCGTTGGCGTGCGGTCAGCCTGATCCTTAAGCATGCGCAAGGCATCGGCCAGGGACGGCACGCCTTCCCAACGCAGTTCCAGGTTGTAGTTCAGGCCGCCACGGATCAGGTGCAAGTGCGAGTCGTTGAGCCCGGGAATCACGCAGCGACCCTTGAGGTCGATCACTTGTGTGCCTGAACCACGCAAGGCCATGGCTTGGGCATCGCTGCCGACCGCGACAAAACGCCCGTCGCTGATCGCCACGGCGCTGGCGAGCGGTTTTTCGCGGTCAACGGTATGGAATTGACCATTGAACAGAATCAGATCGGCGTTCATCACGGTTCCTCGTGCAATGTTGAGGGAGACAGCCAGGACGCGAACAGGCGCGTCGCCATGGGCATGAAGATGTAAACCACCGACAGCACGATGGTCAGTGTGATCAGGAACGTGGCCACCACGTAGTTGGAAAGAAATGCGTTGAGCCGTAGCAGTGGCCCCCAGAGCAGCGGCACCAGCAAGGTGTGCGGCAGGATCACCAGCAGCGTCACCACGGCCTGCTTCCAGCGCGGCGGTGGCGTACCGGCCTCGGCCTGGGGCGAGAACCAGAACTCGTTGACCGGATTGACTTCGGTCTGGTCGCCATCGGCCAGCATCGGCGCGGCTTCGTTGACCAGTTCCTGGCGTTGCGGCGAATCGAGCCAGCGTTGCATCGCCTCGGTCGAGCAAAAGCGCAGCACACTGGTGTAGGTGTCGAGGCCGGCGTGCTTGCCGCGCACCACATCCACGCCCAAATGCCCGACGTTCTGCGCGGCCACCTTGACGATGTTGCGCAGCCAGGCTTCATAAGGTACTTCAAAACCGGCCTTGACCCGGTGCTTGACGATCAGGGTCACCACCTCATCAGGCCCCGGACTGGCCGGCTCACGGCGATTGAGTTCAGACATAACGCAAGGCTCCGGCGAAACGGACATTGAGCGCCAGCCGTCCCGGCCCGGCGATGAAAATGCTGGTGAACACGATCAGCAACAGCCAGCCGAACTGGCCTTCGAAGAAGGTCCACTGCGGATGCACGACCAACATCGACACCCACAGCAAAAACAGAATAGGCAAACACGCCAGACGCGCCAGCAACCCGGCGACGATCAGCAGCGGGCACACCACTTCGGCGAAAATCGCCAGCATCAGCGTCAGGTTCGCGCCCAGGTGGAAAGGGTCTTCGATGTTTTGCAGTTCGGCACTGTAGTGAAGCAGCTTGGGCAAACCGTGCACCCACAACAGGAACAACCCGCCGCTGCCCCGCAGGAACAGCAGCCCCCAGTCTTGCGCCCGATCATCGCGTCGCGAAGCGTCCATGGCCCACCCGCACAAATGAAAAACCACCGGCGTCGATGCGCCGGGACCGGGTTCGATAGTGACGGGACGGGGGGAGGAAAAATTGAATGTACGTGCTCTGTTTGCAGTGTGGACTGAGAACTGCCCATCGACACAGATCCCTGTGGGAGCGAGCTTGCTCGCTCCCACAGGTTTATTTGTTGTTGTTTCTACCGGGTTATTCCTGCGGGTCGAGATTATCCAGCGCGCGATTCACCGCCAGCTCACCGAGCATGATGATCTGCGCAATCCCCAGCAGCGCGTTGCGATGAGGGCTTTGCAGAAATCCCGCAAGGTCACTGGCCATGATGCTGGCCGAGGCCAGGGATTCGCAGGCGTGGGCCAATAGAGTTTCGGTATTGATGTCGGGGGCGATGACAAACATCGTGCTGGGTTTGTGCGATGGAGCCGGATCTTTTACGGGGTTTAGGTAGTGATCCAGTGCGCGGTCGGCGGCTTCGTGGAGCTTTCTGGAGTCGAGTGAATCGTAGGGGGAAACGTCGTCGGATTGCGGGGGATTCGGGGTTGGTTTGAACATGGCGGAGCTCCTTTATACCTGGTGAAACCACCAAAACCCGTCGCTAAACAAGTAAGGGTGGCAGCTGTACGCAGGTTAGCGAACCGGGAGGTATAAGACCCGGCAGACCCGAAGGCCTCCCGCGCACAGCCACCATGTCGAAAATTGCAAACACACGAATATGTGCAATAGAGACTGGAGCCTTGTTGCGCTTATACCTGGTCGGGTCGCTAAACCCGGCCGCTGAAATTGCAGCGACAGGGAAACGATAAAGGCCGGGTACAAGACTCACAAGCCGGCGGATTCTGGCGTAGTTGTAGGCAACGACGCAAGGCGGTGTGGCTTTCAGGAATAGTGGCTGACGGCTTTTAAACAGGGCTGTCAGAACACTGCATATCCCCAGTGGGAGCGAGCTTGCTCACGATGGCGGCATTACATCCGGCATTGGTGTTGACTGATGCACCGCTATCGCGAGCAGGTCGGATCGCCGCACCGTCGCTCCTACAGAAAAGCAAAAGCAGAGCAGCCCACACCACCGTGTCGCTCTTCACCACTCATCAGGCCGAGCGTTAGCTCGCCTGCAGCTCTTGATCTTGATCCACCCGCCCCCTCGGCAGGCTGAGTGGAGGCGTTCATCCGGGGGTGGGCGCGCAGCGCCGTTCGACGGAGTCGAACACATCGAGAGGAGGTCGAGCGAAGCCGACCGGAGGCGATGCCCCCGGATGAATGCCGGAGCGAAGGAACCCCGAGCCTTGGCGAGGGGCCGTACGTTCGGGGCGAGCGTTTTTTTGGTTACTTTTTTTAGGCGTTTGTAAAAAAAGTGACTCGCCGTAAGGGCGAAACCATAAGTCGCCATTACCTAAATAACGGATATGTACTCAACCAAGACTACAACCCCAGACGAAACTGCTTCGGAGTAATCCCGAACTGCTTACGAAACGCCCGAATAAAATTACTCGGCTGCCGATACCCCAACCGCTCGGCAATCCGCTCAATCGGCTGATCCCCCGCCGTCAACCAGTGCCGCGCCAACTCCAGACTGTCACTGCGAGTAGGTTGCGCCGCAGCAGTCTGCCAGTGCCGCAACATGCTCTGATGCAAAAAACCATTGGCCCCCAGCAAAGGCTCATCGAGGCTAGCCGCTGACAGGCTCAAACACGGATGTGCCCCCTCCAGCACCTCGATACCCACGCTACGCAACCACTGCCCGGCAGCCTGTTGCGGAGTCAGGTGGACCGCGACAAACACCTGCGCCGGCGCTCGCCCCAAACGCCGGGCAATGTTACGCACCAACGTGAGGGTCGCCGCATCGAGTCCGAAAAAATGCGGCTGCCGGTCAACACTGCGCAAATGCAAGCGAGCCTGCCCGTCACCCTCCTCCAGTTCCGCCACCACATAGTTGGTCACCCGTGGCAGAAATTCGGTGAAGCACGCCAGACTCGCGCGCAGGGTCGCGGCGGAGTCCAGCAGAATGTTCAACCCCCGCAATGTGGTGGTCGCCATGCCGTTGACCAGTTCGCAGCCAAACGACACCCCCGCGCCCGCACGTTCGCATTCATTCCACAGGCGTTCGACCAGGTGCACGGGCACATGCAGGTCCTGCCCTTCGAGCAACGACAGGCAGATGCCGGCCCGTTGCAGCAGTTGGTCCTGACACAGGCCGGACTGCCGGGCATGGCTGAGAATGGTGCGGGTGAAGGCGCTGGAAATGAACAGTTGACGGGTCATGGCACGTTACGGCGAGAAGACAGGCGTGTACTTATGCCAGCCTCTGTGCTATCGATCCAATGCATTAAAAGTATCCGCATAATGCAGGAGGTGCATGATGGACCTACGACAACTCCGCCACCTTGTCGCCCTGGCCGATTACCGCAACTTCGGCCGTGCCGCCGAGGCGATCAACCTCAGCCAGCCCGCCTTCAGTCGCAGCATCCAGACCCTGGAGCGCGACCTCGACTGCGCGCTGGTAGAACGCAGCAGCCGCGAATTCCGCCTGACTGGCCAGGGTGAACTGGTGCTGCAACACGCCCGGCGCCTGCTCGCCGGCAGCCAGGCCCTGCACAACGAACTGACGCAATACAACGGCCTGACCGGTGGCGAGTTGCACTTCGGTTGCGGCCCGTACCCGGCCCAGTTGCTGGTGCCCGAGGCGCTGGCACAATTCATCCAGGCTCATCCGGCGATCCGCATCAGCTTCCACCAGGGCGACTGGGAGCAACTGGCGGTCTGGCTTCGCGAACAGCAGATCGAATTCCTCGTGGCCGACGCGCGGT
Source organism: Pseudomonas sp. GL_091 (assembly GCF_057837725.1). Taxonomy (NCBI): domain Bacteria; kingdom Pseudomonadati; phylum Pseudomonadota; class Gammaproteobacteria; order Pseudomonadales; family Pseudomonadaceae; genus Pseudomonas; species Pseudomonas sp. GL_091. The sequence goes on from NZ_CM174451.1 coordinate 4,704,539, forward strand.
ACTTCACCGGTGACCCGCAATATCAGGTGCAACTGCTGCGCCCTCGACGTGGTCGGTTCTTTTGCCGTATCGGTCATCCCTTGGTGCAGCAGCAGAACCTGTCCCTGCGCGCCTTGCTCGACTACGCGGTGGTCGGCACGCGAATACCGCCGATGATCCGCAAGATCCTCGCCGACGTGCAGGGCGAGGCGGACTTCAACCCGAGCGTGGAATGCGCGCAATTCGATGCCATCCGCCGCGTGGTGATGCGCTCCGACGCGGTGGGCATCGCCACCGTGGAGGCCTTGGCCGAACTGGTCGACCAGGGTCTGATCCGGCTGCTGGAATTTACCGATGTCCCCAAGGAGGACCCCGGCCTGCAATTGCACTACGGCATCGTCAGCCGCGCCGGCCATTCCCTGACACCGGCCGCGCTGGCGATGGTCGATGCGGTGCTGACGGTCGACCGGCGCTTGCTGGCGTCGAATTAGGTGCATCTGAACTACACACGCCCCCACAGGGTTTGATGTCACCTCGAGTTCACGCACGCCGCGCCAGCGCCTGCAATGCCCGGGGCTCACCGAGGGCGCGCAGCAGGCAGTGCATCGCCTCCTCGCGGCTGCGCTCGAAGCGATAGCGCGACTCGATGTACAGCGCCAGTTTCAACTCCACCGGTTCGTCCAGCGGCAGCGGCACGTGTTGCAAGCCCAGCACACTGGCGACCCGGCTTGGCAGGCTGATGCCGAACGGCTGGCGGTCGGCGATGAGCTTTGCGGCCAGGGTGCTTTGGGTGCTCATCGCCACATTGCGGCGCAGGCCTTTCAAGCCAAGCTGCAAGTCCACCGGGCTGAGCCCGTCGCGGCGGCTGGATACCTGAATCTGTGGCTGCTCCAGATAGTCCTGCAGAGTCCGCGGCGGTTCCTTGAGTGCGGCGCCATAGGCGAACACGTAATAGTCGGCGGGCAATGCCTGTTTGTGCAGGCCGGCAAGCCCGGCCAGAGGCTGGTCGAGGTCGATCAGGATATCCAGCTTGCCGCTGGCCAGGTCCTGCAAGGCGTCGCGGCGCCGGGGCTGGAAATAACGTACCTGCCAATCGGCGTGGGGCGATTCGAGCAAGGCATCGAGCAGCACCGGTTGCAGGCAATCCAGACAACTGATGCGCAGCAGCGGATTGTTCTGCCGTGCGGCGGGAATCATGCGCAAGCCATCGCGCAACGACTCGAGCGCGGCACGCACGTAGTCGGCCAGACGATGGGCGACCAGTGTCGGCGTCACCCCCAGACGACTCTTGATGAACAGCGGGTCGCCGCACAGTTCGCGCAGGCGACGCAACGCATTGCTCATGGCCGGTTGCGACAGGCACATCACCTCGGCCGCACGGGTGACGCTGCGCTGCTGGTAAATCGCATCGAAGGCGAGCAACAGGTTCAAATCGAGCTGGCGTAAATCAAGCATGGTCTTGCTCCGGCAAATCGCTTAACGTCGGGCAGCCTAACCAGTGTTCCGCAACAAGCTGTGAGCCCTACATGACAAAAAGCGATCAGCCACTGCACGATCAATCAATCCCCAATGCGTTCTACGCGCCGACCCTGCTGCCGGCCATCGAAGAGTTGCTGGCCCGTGGCGTGGACCGGGAACGCATCGAAGGCCTGTTTCGTCGCAGCCTGTTCGAGTTGCGCACGCCATTCATGCGCATTCCGCTGTTCATGTCGCGGCGCTTCTGGGCGTTTGCCCTGGAACAGACCGGCGATCCGCTGATCGGCCTGGCGGCCGGCCGGCGTTTCGTTTCCACCGCCACCAATGGCCTGACGTACTTGTTCGACGTGGCCGACTCACTGGACAGCGCCTGCCAGTATTTCGTGCGCTTCTTTCCGTTTTTCAACGGGCACTTCCAGGCGCAGATCGTGCGCGGCGACGACAGCGTCGAATTGCACCTGCTCGACCGCGGCAGCGTGAAAACCAGCGCGGCAACCACCGATTACATCCTCATCAGCCTGTGCAGCATGTTGCGGCGCAAATTCCTCGCCAGCGGCCTGGAGCGTGATCCGGTTCTGGGCGTCGGGCTGGCCGGTGTCTGCACGGCCAATCCGCAGGAACATCAACAAGCCTTCCGCGCTCCGGTGCAATGGGGGCAGGCGCAGCACTCGATCCGCCTCGATCCACAGCTGTTCGTCATCCCGTTGACGCCGGGCAATCATGAACTGGAGCACACGCTGGTCGAGTTGCTGGAGCAGACCCGACGCAACAGCGAACCGACCTTGCTGGAGCAAGTCTGCGACCATTTGATCGGCGACCTCGCCGTGGCCAACTGGCAGCAATTCTGTACCACCCAGCATTTGCTCGAGCGCACCGCCGCCCGACGCTTGAAGGCGTTGGGCTGGAGTTTTTCAGAGTTGCTCGACGAATACCGCCGCTACCGGGCCGAAGACTTTTTGCAGGGGACAGACCTGGAACTGGTGGAGATTTCCGACCGCCTGGGCTACAGCGATGTGCAAAGCTTCAACCGTGCCTGCCTGCGGTGGCTGGGGTGCGCACCGGGCTCATGGCGAACCCGGCAAGGTCAATAAAAAACCACGCAATTTGCTATGACTCGACAGGCACTGGACCCATGGGTTGTCGGACATTTTTTAACACCGGCGTTGCGCCATCTTTGCGTAAAAACTGTCGGACTCTGTTAGAAATCGTCATTAATTCGGTGACTCAAACATGACACACTAAAGTAGCTACAACCCTTGTACTTCAAGGCTTACGACCGTTTGTCGCTTTCTTGAGATTTTCACCAAACAGCCAAAGCCGGAGGGGAAACCCAATGGTGGTGCGACTTTGATGGCAACAGCCCCCACATTTGGGGGTATCTCGCCTCTTTTACATGCCGGTTTGCTGACACGGCTTGCCTAGGCTGGTCTATACCCCTTTTGACAGTCTTATTTCGCAACTCTCCACCGTTTTACGAGGCACGCTAATATGGACGTGAGCGTATTTGGTACGGGCTATGTTGGCCTGATACAAGCAGCAGCACTGGCTGATGTCGGGCATCGCGTCCTGTGTGTCGACATCGATCCGAACAAGATCCGGCAACTGCAACAGGCCGTGCCTCCGATCAGTGAGCCGGGGCTTTCCGGCACCCTTGAAGAAAACATCAAGGCCGGTCGCCTGCTCTTCACCACCCAGGCCAGCGATGCGGTAGAGCACGCCGAGCTGATCTTCATCGCCGTCGGTACGCCCGCCGACGAAGACGGTTCGGCCGACCTCAGCCATGTGCTGAACGTGGCTCGGCAGATTGCCGGTTTCATGGAGGCCGACCGCACCCTGATCATCAAGTCCACGGTGCCGGTCGGCACGGCAGACCAGGTCAGCGCCACCGCCTTTGAAGAGTTGCAGCGCCGCGGCAAAGGTTCGCTGAAGGTACGGGTGGTGTCCAACCCGGAGTTTCTCAAGGAAGGCAGTGCCCTGGCCGATTGCATGCGCCCGGACCGGATCATCGTCGGTACCGGTGACGATGAAGCCCGCAGCCAGATGAGTGAGCTCTACGCGCCGTTCTGCCGCAACCACGACAAGTTGATGTTCATGGACAACCGCAGCGCCGAACTGACCAAGTACGCGGCGAATGCGATGCTGGCCACGCGTATCAGCTTCATGAACGAACTGGCCAACCTCACTGAATTGTTGGGCGCGGACATCGAGGCGGTGCGCAAAGGCATCGGTTCGGATCCGCGCATCGGTTACCACTTCATCTACCCCGGTTGCGGCTTCGGCGGTTCCTGCTTCCCCAAGGACCTGCGCGCTCTGTTGCACACCGCCGAACACGCCGGAATGCCCCTGAAGTTGCTGCGTAGCGTGACCGACGTCAACGACCACCAGCGGCATATCCTGTTCAGCAAACTCAAGGCGCAATTTCCCGGCGGACTGGCCGGCAAATCCATCGCCGTGTGGGGCCTGGCGTTCAAACCCAACACCGATGACATGCGCGAAGCACCGAGCCGTTACCTGATGGAGGCACTCTGGGCCGAAGGTGCGAGCGTGCATGCCTACGACCCGGAAGCCATGTCCGAATGCCGGCGTATTTACGGTTACCGCGACGATCTGCATCTGTGCGCCACCCGCGATGACACACTCGAAGACGCTGACGCCCTGGTGATCTGCACCGAGTGGAAGAACTTCCGCGTGGTCGACTTCGACATGCTGGCGAGCAAACTGCGTGAACGGGTGATCGTGGACGGGCGCAACCTGTACAGCCCGGAACAGGTGGCGGCCGCCGGCCTGCACTACAGCGGCATTGGCTTACGCCACATCGTGCCCGAGGCCGTCCATTCATGAAGACTCTCGTCACCGGAGTGGCCGGTTTTATGGGTGCCCGATGAGGGACTGGGGCGCTTCGTTGCCTGGTTCCGCACTTACTACTGACTGCGTCGCCCATGCCGCACACGGCTTAACTCTGCGGAGAATCTATGTCTGAACACGAAAAAAGTGTGCCCCTTAACAAAATGCATAGGGACAAGCGCCTCGACCCCGAGCAACGCAAGCGCATGGATGCCGCCATCCACATGCAGGGTTGTGGCTGGATAACCGGTCGCGAAGGTGGCCGGCCGTGGACCCTGTCGCGCACCAACCGCGTTCTGGCCGGCTTCGGCGCACTGCTGATCCTGGTGCTGATTTCCCCGGTGCTGCTGGGGCTGGCGCTGGCCGTCAAATTCACCAGCCCGGGGCCGGTGATGTTCGTGCAGAAACGCACCGGCTACCGCGGCCGCATGTTCGGCATGTACAAATTTCGCACCATGGTCGTCAACGCCGAGGAGCTCAAGGACTCCCTGCGGCACCTGAACAAGCACGGCGCCGACGCCATCGACTTCAAGATCGACAAGGACCCGCGCATCACCGGTATCGGCGGTTTCCTGCGGCGCACCAGTCTCGACGAGCTGCCGAACCTGTTCAACGTGGTAACCGGCGACATGCGCCTGGTAGGCCCCAGGCCGACTTCGTTCAACGCCTACCGCTACGAGGACAAGCATCTCGCGCGCCTGAGCATCTACCCCGGCATGACCGGCCTGTGGCAAATCTCCGGGCGCAGCAATATCGACTTCGACCAGCGCGTTGAGTTGGACCTCACCTACATCGCCCAGCAGAGCCTGCTGCTTGATCTGAAGATTCTGCTGAAAACCCCCTTCAAAGTGTTCAGCGGTCACGGAGCGAGTTAAATGGACGGTTCATCGGCTAAAAGCCTCAGCATTGCCAGCCCGAGCGAGTCCAACCTGACATCGACCGTACTCGACCAGAACCTGCGGATCCTGTACCTGACCGCCGCCAACCCCGGCGCGGGCACCACCACCAGTGCCCTGGCGCTGGCCAGTCAACTGGCGAAGATGAGCAGCGGCCTGGTGCTGCTGGTGGATGCCAGCCAGTCGGCGACCAACCTCACGCAACAGTTGGGGCTGAGCAAGGAACGGGGGTTTCGCGACTTGATGTTCAACACCCAGAGCCCGCCCTTGTTGCAGGACTGCGTGGTGGACGTCTCCAGCCTGCCCTTTCACGTTCTGCCATTTGGCCGCTACTTCCGTGGCAACGAGCACCTGACACCCGAGCGCCTGAGCCCGCTGCTCGATCAACTCGGCATCCGCTACCGCTTCGTGGTGATCGACGGCGACGCGGTGTATTCGGCCTCCGACACCCTGGTCATCAGCACCCAGGTCGACGGTGTGGTCCTGGTCGTGCCCGCGGAAGACACCCGCTGGGAAGTGGCCCAGGCCGCGGCCAAGCGCTTGAGCCAGGCGGGAGCGAAGCTGGTCGGCAGCGTGTTCAACCGACGCAAGTACTACATGCCCGAATGGCTGTACAAAAACCTGTGAGCAGTCAGACAAGGATGACGCCATGAACGCCAAGATGCTTGTCCTGCTGTTGCTGCCCCTTGCAGGTTGCTCCAGCACTTCCTCCGACGATTCACAAAGCATGCCGGTGCAAATCCTCACGGCCCCACCGGCCAACGCCCAGGCAACCGACGTGCCCAAGGTCGAGCAGACCCTGCGCCCACAGGATGTGCTGGACGTGATCTTCCACATCAGCACCAGTGGCTCGGCCGCCTATCGCGTGCAGTCCGGGGACACGATCGCGCTGAACTTCACCGCCGCCAGCCAGTTCAACGGCAACCAGTTGGTGCTGCCCGATGGCACCATCGAACTGCCGGGGGCCCACACCACGGTGAAAATCGAGGGCCTGACCCGCGATGAAGCACGGGACGCGATTCAGCGCGCCTACGATCGCAAACAGCTGTTCCAGCCCAACCGCAATCAGCTGTCAGTGATGGTGGTGAACCCGCTGGCCAGTGAATGGAACCTCAAGTCCGTGCTCAACCACCCCGCCACCGGCATGAGCCGGGAAATCACCGTGGGCAGCGACGGCTACGCCAGCTTCCCGGAAATCGGTGCCGTGCCGCTGCAAGGCATGACCATCAACCAACTGGAGGCCTACCTGAATAATCGCTATGCCACCCTGCCGGGGCGCATGACCGTAGACGTGCTGCTCAAGTCCACCGCCGGCAACGAAATCTATGTACTGGGTGAAGTCGGCCAGCCGGGCTCCTATCCGATCCGCCGCCCGGTGTCGGTGCTCGAAGCCCTGACCATGGCCCGCGGTTCCAACGCCAAGGCACGCCTGGACTCGGTGATGATCATGCGGCGCAACGGCAACCAGGTGGTCGCGCATCGTTACGACGTGGAAAAAGCCTTGTCCGGCGACGCCACCCAGATCGCCTACCTGCAAGCGGACGACATGCTGTACGTGCCCAAGACCAAACTGGCCAGCGCCGGTGAGCTCGCGCGGCAACTGGCGGACGTCGTGTTGTTCCAGGGCATGGGCCTCAGCTTCAGCTACCGCGTCGACAACAAAGACGACAGCAGCAACTAACTCTCAGGTACCCACATGAATCCAAAGGAAAACTACCTGCATGAGTTCTTCAGGATCTTCTTCGCCAACAAGCAGTTGGTGAAGCGAGTCTTCCTGATCTTTGCCGTGATCGCCGTGGTCTTGCCGCTGTTGCTCAAGCAGAGTTTCGATATCACCGCCCAGGTGATCGTGCAGTCCAAGAAAATCTCCCAGGGGGATGCCACCAGCACCCTCACTCAGGAAAACGCTTCCTTCATCCCGCCGTCGCTGGCCGACATGGAGACCGAGAGCAATATCCTGCGTTCGCCGGCCTTGATCCGCCAGACCATCGGCCAGTTGCGCGAAAAGGGTGAGTACACGCAGCCCGTGAGCGCCTTCAACAAACTGCTGGTGCAGCCGCTCAAACGGTTTGTGATCAATCCCGTTCGCGAACACGTGATCAACCCGGTTCGCAGCCTGCTCGGGCTGCAGACCGATCCGGTACGCGACACCCTGCTCGATGCCCTCACGCAACAAGCGTCCGCTGCCCTCAAGGTTGAAACCTTGCCGGGCTCCAACGTGATCTCGATCGTCTACCACTTCCCTGACCCGACCCAGGGCACCCGATTCGTCACTGCCCTGCTGCAAAACTACCTGGTCACCCGCCAGGAAATGCAATCGATCGACCTGCCGCAGAGTTTCTACGAGACCAAGAAATTGCAGTACCAGGTGCGTCTCGATGGCCTGGAAGCCAATCGCCTGGCCTTGCTCGAAAGCATCGGTTCGTCCGACCCCAAGGAAGAAATCACCTTCCGCCTCAACGCGATCAACACCGAGGAGCAGGCGCTCAACCTGTATCAGGACCGACTGCTGCAAAGCCAGCGCTGGCTCGATTACCTGAAAACCAGCCTGGCGACCGCCAACAATGCCAGATTCAACGACTACACCTTCCCCTACACCTTCACCACCACGGTCGACAGCGTCGCTTTCGAAGACCGCGAGATCAAGCAACTGGGTGAGCAACTGACGACCCTGGTCAGCCGCTACATGGACGACCTGGCGGTCTTTCAGCCCGGCAGTGAGCAGATGCAAATGGTCCGCGAGCAAATCATCCGGGCCCGTGGGCAATTCCTGAAGATTGTCAGCAACCGGATTCAGGAGCGCACCAGCGACCTGGCGACGATCAGCTCGGTCATCGACCAGAAAACCGCGCGCATTGCCGAGTTCAAGAATCGCATCCACCAGTTGCAGGAAACCCGGAGCAAGCTGCGGCAGATGGACACCGAAATCAACGCGCTGCACAAGGCGTTCGGCACCTATGCCCAGCGCTTCGCCGAAAGCAGCACCGCGCGCGCGCTGGACAACGACCTGTCCAACGCACGGGTACTCAGCCCGCCGTTCGAACCGACCGAAGCGGCGTTCCCCAAGCCGATGCTGATCATTCCGTTCGGCCTGTTCACCGGTTTGCTGCTGGCGATTGCCCTGGTCTATGTGCGTGAGTTCTTCGACCACCGCTTCAAGCACCCTGCGCAAATCACCCATGAACTGGGCTTGCCGGTGCTGCTGGTGATCAACGATCAAAGCACCCTGGCGAACAATCCGCACAAGAACTGGAGCGTACCGGCCCTCCTGCATTGGGTGCGCAATTGAACGCGCCGCTCGGCACCACCCACGACCTGCCGATCATTCATTTGCTCAGCAGCGGCGGCTTCTATGGGGCCGAGCGGATGCTGCTGGATCATTGCCTGGCAACGCCGGGGCAGCACCAGGTGCTGTTTCTCGATGCGCCGCCAGAACTGATCGCGCGATTTCGTGAGGCCGGTGTCGATTGCCTCGGCTGTGCAGGCCTGGGCGCATTGCTTGGGCATTTGCGCCAGCGACGGGACCAGCGGCCACTGATCAATACGCACAACTTCAAGGGCCTGTTGTTCGGCTGGATCGGTGCGACGCTGTTGCGCCTGCCACTGGTGATCACCCAGCACGGCTTCACCCCGCGCAGTCGCAAGCAGAAGTTCTACACCTGGCTGAGCCTGCAACTGTGCCGCACGGCCTCGGTAAACCGGGTGGTGTGTGTCGCCGAAAGCATTGCGGCGCTGCACCGCCAGGCCAATGTGCGCACGGACAAACTGCAGGTGATCCCCAACGGCCTGCCGGAGGCCGACGACTTGCTGCCGCACAGTGGCGAGCGACAACGCTGGCTGGCTGGCTACGTCGGGCGCCTGAGTAGCGAAAAAGGCCCTGACCTGTTTCTCGATGCGCTGATCCCGTTGTGTCAGCAGTACCCGCAACTGGACGCGGTGATGCTCGGCGACGGGCCGGAGCGCGAAAGCCTGCAGACGCGCATAGACGAAGCCGGATTGCAGGCGCGCATCACGCTGCCAGGCTACCAGACCGACATGCGCGCCTGGTGGCGGCAACTCGATGCGTTGGTGATCAGCTCGCGCACCGAAGGCACGCCGATGATTCTGCTCGAAGCGATGCAGGCCGGGGTGCCGGTGGTGGCCTTCGGCGTCGGCGGGATTCCCGATGTCTTGCAGGACCGCCACAACGGCCTGCTGGCCGCGCCCACCGACAGCGCCGCCCTCGCCCGCCAGATCGGCGCGCTGCTGGGTGACCCGGCGCTGGCCAGCGAGTTGATCGACAACGCAAAACGTACGCAACGGGATCGCTACGACCTCAAGGTCCTGGCCGAACGCTGGTCGCAGCTTTACATCCGGACTGCACGGGAGGCACGCGCATGATTGTTCCGCTCTCGATCGTCAGTTTGCTCGGCCTGGTCTGCCTCGGATTGCTGGCCAGCCCCTATCCGTATCTGGCGCCGGGAGCGGTGCTGGGCCTGGTGGGTGTCGCGGTGCTGTACCGCAAGCCTGCCTGGGGCCTGCTGGGGATTGTCGCCATCCTGCCTTTCGAGGGTTTGTTCAAGGACAGCGCGCTGTCGGGCTCCAAGTTCCTCGGTGCTTCGCTGGCGCTGATCCTGATGCTGCAACTGGCGATTCACCAACTGCCGTCCGAGCGCCTGCGCAGCAATATCTGGCGTTTCCTGGTCGGGTTCATGTTGCTGTACCTGCTGAGCCTGTTGAACACCGACGACATGGGCTTCTCCCTGGGCCACCTGCGCGAATTGAGCGTTGGCCTGATTCTGTTTGTCATCACCCTGCTGGTCGGGCGTGAGTTGAACCTCGACATGTTCGCCAAACTGGTTGCCGTCAGTGTCGCGATGACCTGCGCCATGGCGATGTTCTCGGCCAAATACCAGGACGAAGGCCGTGCGTCCGGTATGCTCAATGACCCGAACGAATTTGCCCTGATGATCGCCTTCGCCGTTCCCATGGCGCTGTTGCTGGTGGTCCGTAGCCCGAACCGGTTGCACCGGTTGTTCTGGGGGGCCTGTGCCCTCGTGCTGCTGGCCGGCATGACCAAGACTGAATCCCGTTCGGGGCTGGTGGTGCTGCTCCTCAGCCTGTTGATCGGCACGTGGCACTACCGCGCACAGTTGCCACATATTCGTCCACGCCACCTGGGCTTTGCCATGCTTGGCCTGACGATTGTGATTGCGCTGGGGCTGTATGCGATGCCGGCCAGTTACGTGGCGCGCATCCAGTCGCTGAGCATCCTCAGCTCCGGGGCCAAGAGTCAGGACGCGTCCCTGGGCCGTCGCGCCTCCTACATTGTGGTCGGCAGCGCCATGATCGCCGAGAACCCCTTGCTCGGCACCGGCCCCGGCACGTTCCCGCTGCACTACGCCACCACCGGTTATGCCAAGACCTTTTCCGTCAGCGGCAAGACCGACGACCTGTACCGCCGCGCCCACAACACCTACCTGGAAATCTTCAGTGAACTGGGGATTCCCGCCGGCCTGATGTTCGTCGGCATGCTGGCCCTGGGGTTGTACAACCTGATTCGCGCCCGCCACACCTGGCTATTGCGAGGAGACAGGCATCAGGCCGATCTGATGACCCACTTGGGCATGAGTTTTCTGTCATTGACGTTGTTCCTGATGTTCCTCAGCGCACCGAACCATAAGTACCTGTGGATCATGCTGGCGCTGACCGGCGTGCTGCGCACAAAAGCCAATGAGGCCCCGCTGAAAGAGGTCAGGGCATGAACAGCATCAGTATCGTCATCCCGATGTACAACGAGGCCCGGCACATCGCCCGGACCCTGCAAGCGGCACGACATGCCGCCGAGGCGGCCAACGCCGAATGCGAGTTGATCGTGGTCGACAACGGCTCCGATGATCAGGGCCCGGACATTGCCCGACAGTTCGGCGCCCAGGTGCTGGTCCTGCCCGGCCTGCTCATCGGCGCATTGCGCAATCGCGGAGCGGCGATTGCCAGCGGTGAATGGCTGGCCTTTATCGATGCCGACGTCGAGATGCCCGAGAACTGGCTCAAGCTGTTGTTCGACCTCGAGTCCGGCGGCCAGGCCGATGTCATCGGCCTGGACCTGCACACACCGGCCGAGGCGCCGTGGTACGCCGACGCCTGGCAGCGCCGCACCTTGCGCCCCGATAAGCAGCCGCTGCATGTCGCGCAATGGCTGCCCACTTGCAACCTGCTGATGCGCCGTCGCTGGTTCGACAAGGTCGGTGGTTTCAATGAACAACTGCGCACCGGCGAGGACAAGGAACTGACCATGCGCCTGGTCGACGCCGGTGCCAAGCTGCGCTCGGTCAACCAAAGCGTGGCGCTGCATTGGGGTTACGAATGCAGTTGGCGGGAATGGATGGGCAAGGAATTATGGCGCCAGGGCAGTCATCTGCAACTGCTGCGCACCCATGGACCGAGCCTGCGCTTGCTGCGCTTTCCGCTGCTGTCGATTGCCGCCTGGGTGATCGATTTCATGGCTATTTCCGCCCTGTTCGACGGTTTCCCCCGTCATTCGTTGCTGATGCTGCTGCTGACCGTCCTGCCCGCCCTGGCCCTGAGCCTGCGTCAGAGTGCCAGGCACCGCGACCCGCTCCTGACCCTGCAACTCTGGGGCCTGCACTGGGTGCGCCTGCACCTGGCGGGCGCCGGGCTCATCCTCAGCCTTTGTCATTGGAATGCCAGGAGGCCCGCCCGTGGCTGAATTCATTTTCTGGTTGTGCCTGTTGCTACCGGTTTACGCCTACCTCGGTTATCCCCTGTTATTGACGTTGCTGGCACCGTTTTACCCGGCACCGCGCCACGGACCGGCTCAACCGATGGACGTGAGCATCGTGATTGCCGCACACAACGAAGCGCGGCATATCGAAGAAAAATTGCGCACCGTGCTGGCCCAGGATTATCAGGCCCACTCGCTGCAAATCATCCTCGCCAGCGACGGCTCGACCGACGACACAGTGGCCTGCGCGCGCCGGGTCGAGGACCCGCGCATCACCGTGCTCGATCTGCCCCGCCAGGGCAAGGCGGCGACGCTCAATGCCGGGGTCGAGATCAGCAGTGGCGCGATCCTGGTGTTTACCGATGCCGACAACCAATGGTCCACCGACACCCTCGGCCATTTGCTCGCGCCGCTCAACGACCCGCAGGTCGGTGGCTGCGCCGGGCACATGGTGATCCCGGTGACCGGCAAGGGCTTGAGCGTTGGCGACAGCCTGTATCGGCACTATGAAGGCTGGCTGCGCTATGTGGAAAATCGCACTGGCTGCATGGTCTCCGCCGACGGCGCATTGCTCGCCCTGCGCCGCGAGTTGTTCCAGAACGTGCCGGCGGAGGTCAACGACGACTTCTTCATCAGCACCTGCGCACCCGTCGCGTTCAAGCGGATTGTCTACGTGCCTCAGGCCCGGGTAATCGACCAGGGTGTGGACGAAGCCGACAAGCAATTTCGCCGCCGCCAGCGGGTCACGGTGGGTGGCTTGCAAAGCCTGGCCCAGCGCCGGGAGCTGCTTAATCCGCTGACCCATGGCCTGTATGCGATTGCATTGATCAGCCACAAGCTGATCCGGCGGCTGGCGCCGATCCTGTTGCTGCCGTTGCTGCTGAGCAATTTCTGGCTGTGGGAGGATCACGGCTTTTATCGCCTGAGCCTGATCGCACAACTGCTCGGTTACACGATGGCCATTGCCGGCCTGCTGGATTCGCAACACCGCTTGCCCAAACCCTTTCGCCTGGCCGCATTCCTTCTGGTGACCCTTGCCGGGATGAGCATCGGCCTGTGGCAGTTCCTGCGCGGTCAGCGTTACGCCCAATGGAACCCCGAGCAAAATCGATGAGAGGCGCGTGCCGTGGCGATCAAACAACTGTTAAAACGCACCAGTGGCTGGCTGTACCTGAACTCCCCGGTCGGGCGCAATCAACTGCACGGCGCCGGAGTGATCCTGATGCTGCACCGGGTGCTGGCCAGCGACCAGGCCGCCGAACTGCCCCATCGCAATGAACTGTGCGTCGGGCCAAAGGCGTTTGAACATCTGCTGGTGTGGTTGAAAAAACACTTCGACTGCGTGCCGCTGATGGACATTCTGCAACCGGCTGCGCGCTCACAGCGGCCGAAAGTGGCGCTGACCTTCGACGACGGCTGGCGCGACAACGCGCTGAACGCGTTCCCGCTGCTGCAAAAACACCAAGTGCCGGCGAGCATCTTTCTGTCCACCGATTTCATCGGCAGCCGCCAGCGGTTCTGGTGGGAAAGCATCGGCGAAACCCTGTGGAACAGCCATGGCGAACAGGCACGCCTGCAGCTGATCGAACACTTGCAGCACCTGGGGCGCCCGTTGCCGACACTGTGCGATGACCCGGATCAGCAACGCCGCAGCCTGGCGTTGCTGAACTTTTTGCAGAGCCTGAAAACCCTGTCGCCGCTGGACCTCAATCGCCTGACCGACGACTGCCCGCAAGAGTCGTTGCCCCAGGCGCTGGACTGGCAGCAAGTGCGCCACCTGGAAGCGTCCGGCCTGGTGCGCTTCGGCCCCCACGGCGCCAGCCACGCCATCCTCACCGGTCTCGACGATCAACGCCTGGATGAAGAACTGAGCCGCAGTCGCGAGGCACTGCTCCACGGTTGCAACCGGCCGTTGCCGGTTTACTGCTACCCCAATGGCGACAACGATGCGCGGGTGCGCCAACAGGTGGCCAGGCATCACTTCCCGTTTGCCCTGGGCACCGGCACCGGCATTTATCGAGGAACCGAAGATCCACTGGCCCTGCCACGCTTCGGCGTCAGCCAGCGTACCGCGCGCAATCCCGGGTTGCTGTCCTGGCGCATCTACCGTGGGGCGCGTCCATGAGCCGCAACAACTACCTCAGGCACCTGGCCCTGAGCATGGGCACCAAACTGGTGATGATCGCCCTGCGCTTGCTGCGCAACGTGTTGCTGGCGCGGATTCTCGGCCCCAGCGAACGGGGCTTGTTTGCCTTGCTCAGCGCCCTGCCCGACCTGATCAGCGCTGCCACCAGCGGCGGCTTGAATTCAGCGGTGGGCTACCAGGCGGCCAAGCAGCGACCGATGGGCTTGCTGCTCAGCCAGGTGCTGCTGTTCGGTTGTCTGCCGGCGGCGTTGCTGACCTTACTGGTGGTGGCGCTGACCCGCGAGTTTGGCAGTGAACTGGACATCACCACGCAATTGGGCCTGCTCGCCTGGCTGTTGCTGTTGGCGGTGCCGCTGACCGTGCTCAAAAGCGGTTTGCTGACCCTGCACAACGCCTCGGGCGGCGTGGTCGCCTTCAATGCCTTGCGCCTGATCGAGTCGCTGGCGCCGCTGCTGGTGTTCCTTGCCCTGTTCTGGATGTGGAAAAGCGCAGCCCTGGAAGCAGCGCTGATCAGTTGGCTGACGGGAATCAGCCTGGTGGTGCTGGCCGGTTCGGTGTGGCTCAAGCGCGAGCATCCGCTGAACCTGCAATGGGACCGCGCCAGTCAAAACGAACTGCTGCGCTACAGCGCCCGCAGTCATCCAGACCTGCTGTTCCAGCAAGTGATTCTGCGCTCCGACTACCTGTTCATCGGTGCCCTGCTCGGCACCACGGCGCTGGGTCACTACGCCATGGCCAGCGCGGCCGCCGAGTTGCTGCTGATCGTTCCGGAAGCAGTGACCACACCGCTGATGAAGCGCCTGCTGCAACAGGAAGAAGGCATCGAAAAAGTCACGCCACTGGCCTTGCGCTTGACCGCTACGGTGATGCTCGGCGCTTGCCTGACCATGGCAGTGGTCGGTGAATGGTTGATCGTGACGCTGTTTGGCGAGGCCTATCAGCCTGCATATCCTGCGCTGCTGGCGCTGCTGCCGGGCCTGTTGGGTCTGTGCTACATGAGCATTCTGCGCCTGGACCTGCTGGGCAAAAACCGGCCCGGCACGATTTCGTTGTTGATGGGCCTCAGCGCCCTGCTCAACCTGGCGCTCAATGTGCTGCTGATCCCAACCTACGGCATCGTTGGCGCAGCCGCCGCATCCTCTATCGCGTACCTGGCCGTGACCCTGGCGCTGTTGGTGGTGTATTGCCGATTGAGCCACGTGCCGGTCTGGCAAACGCTCATCGTCCTGCCCGGCGACATCGCGCCGATGCTGCTGATGCTGCAACGGAAATCGGCATGAAACGCCTGTTATTGCTGGTGAGTCTTGGCCTCGGGCTGAGCGCCGAAGCCGCAACCATGCGCTGGGCCGATATCCGCGATGGCAGCCTGTACCTGCAAACGGACCGCCCCGACACCCTGACCGTGCTCTGGGCCCCGGTGTGGCAGGCTGAAGCCAACGAGGAACACCTGTACTTGCTCGACGGCCAGGGCAAACTCCAGAGCGAACGACTGATTGCCGCCAATGAGCCCCGCGGTAGTCAACGCTGGAACCTGGCGCCGGGCGCCGCCAGTTATCGACTGGAAATTCCTGGCTACAGCTTCCGCCGTTATACGGTTGAGCACGACGACCACACCGTCGCACTGTTCGCCCCGGCCAAGGTGCATTTCAGCGCCGAGCCCCAGGACGGTGACGAGTTGTATTTCAAGGTTGCGGCCGGTGAGCACGCGGTGCTGGCCGGTAAATTCCACGGCGGCGTCGGCGCGTTGCAAGCGCAGCGCGTGAGTGACGGCCAACAACGTTCACTGTCTCTGAAGCCTTACCCCGCCTATTGGCAGTTCGACAAAGCCGAGTTGCCCGTTGCAGCCACCGATCAAGTCTGGCGCCTGCACCTGAGCGGTAGCGGCAAGGTCGCATTCTGGCTCGACGGCACGGCCAACCTGTTCGCCCAGAACCCGCAACAGCTCAAACCCTTGCGCGAAGACGAAGGCCAGACCCGGCTGACGCTGCACAACGACGTGCTCGGCAAGACCCCGAACCTGGGGATCGCCCTGCCCTATGCGCGACTGCCGGATTCCAGTTTCGCCGTGCTCGATGCCCTGCAACCACAGGCCGGAACCTATTACAGCCTGGTCGACATCATGGCGACGCGGCCACATTACGAAGACGTGTTCCGCCGGCTGTATCAGGATCGCTTGGGCATCACCCAGGACATCACCCTGCTGGCCGGCAGACAGCGCCGGGCCGACCTGCGCGCCGACACCACCAGCAACGCCGGCCTCGACGCCTGGCTCGCCGCCACACGTGCACTTGGCGGCAAGGGCACGCACTACATCGGCTTTGCCGACGAACCGAACCTCAACTACCCGGACTACGCCAGCTACCAGCGCATCTTCAACAGCATGGCCTGGCAAGTGCGCAGCAACCCGGACAACGCCAAAGCCGGCGTACGCATCGCCATGCCGGCCAGTTCCCGGTTCGTCAATGGCCCGTTCGTCGACCATGCCGCCGACAAGCGCGGCATCGACTGGGCCCGACGCTTGCTGGCCGAGTCCGGCGACAAGATCGATGCGCTGGCCTGGCACGAATGGATGGTCCGCGACCTGCTGGCGACCCGTGTCTACCGCGATAGCGTACGCAAAGCGGCAGAGCTGGTGGGGCTAGACGCCCAGGGACGACCGCGCAAAGCCCTGTTGCTGGACCAGACCAACATGTCCAGCGGGGCCAGCCTCAGCCCTTACGATCAGGAAACCCACTACGCCTCGTTATGGTGGGCCTCGGTCATCATCAATGCTTCCCAGGACGGCTTGCTCGACATGCTCGGCTGGTTCCAGGCCGCCGACGAACCTGAGTATCCCAAGGGCATGTTGCGCGTGCTCGGCGAGGATGAATTCGAGCTCAAGCCCGTGGGCCTGGCGCAGCAATTTATCCGCCAGCATTGGCTACACGATGTCATGCGCCTGGAGAACGACGCCTTCGAGGTTGACGTGTTGGCCATGTCTGCCGGGCACCAACGCAGCCTGCTGGGCGTCAACAAAGGCTCACGCTTGCAGCGTGTGAGCCTGGCCGGCACGCAATGTCCTTTGACCCAGGGATCATTGCGCTATTTCGGCGCCGACAACCGCAGTCGCGACGCATCTTTCAAATGCCTGGAGGGTCACATCAACTTCGATTTACCAGGAGAAACCCTGTTTGCCCTCAGCTGGAGCACCTCATGAACGTCATTGATTTTTTACCGCGTGGACGATTCGTCGCGCCTTGAGTCAAACCACTCACGGCCAACACCGTCAGGAGTCAAAAACATGAATGTTCTGAAAAAACTCAGCGATCACATCAAGCAAAAAGGCTTGCGCGCCACCGTCGGCAAAGTGTGGAAACACTACGTATTTTTCCACGAAGAACTGTTGTGGATGGAGCGTGATCTGGTAAGCCCGGTGCCACCACACAACCTTCGGCCCTATTCACCGCTGCGACTGGAAACCATCACCCCACAGAACGCCGTGGCGTTCGCCAAACACTTCGGCGATCGCGTGGGCACCATGGCCGAATTGGCGTCCGACGGGTACACCGGGCACATGTACCTGGATGAAAACGGCGATACCGTGGCCTTTATCTGGGGCAGCACACGCGATTATCTCGACCGTCATTACTACGGCTGCATGTTCCCGGTGAAGCCAGGTGAGTTCTTCGAGTTCGCCATCGAGCAGATTCCTGCCTACCGGGGCACCACGCTGTCGGTCGATTTCCAGCTGAACCTGTGGAAAGCCATGGCTGATCAGGGTAGCAACAAAGTGGTGGATATCTGCGAGTCCCACAACATTCCCGCGCTCAAGATGCACATGCGCATGGGGTATCGCGAGCAGGGACGGATCATGAACATCTACCACCTGTTCGGCTGGCGCTTCTTCCGCGAAACCCGCTACAGCGGTTCCCGCCTGAATGCCTTGCGCAAACCGGCACCCTCTCCTGTTCCGGCCGAGGCGAGCTGATCTTATGTCTGCACGATTCGAATGGCGCACTTCGCTGTGCACCGACGACTTTCCGATAGCGGCTTACGAAGCGTTGCGCCTGCGCGTAACGGACCACACGCCGTTCAACACCCTGGCCTGGCTGTACGCCTCGGAACTGGCACTCAACCCGGGCGAGCAGTTGCACGTATTGCTTGGCTGGCAGGGTGAAGAACTGGCGCTGTGCCTGCCGCTGGTGGCGTCCGTGGAGCGCTTTGCGCGTTTGCCGTTTCGGGTCCTGCATCATTTGGGCTATCCCCTCGCCGACCGCCTCGCACTGCTGACGAGGCTGGACGACGACAATTTACGCAAGGCGCTGACGCAGATCCGGCAACGCCTGCCCCATGCCGTGCTGCAACTCAACGAACTGGCCGGTTCCACGGCCCAGGCACAGGCCCTGGCGCCGTGGCAGGCACTGAGTTCGACCGCCGAACAACGCCTCAGCTGTCGAGTGCCGGTGCACCTGATCAGCGAGGCCGACCATCAGGAAGTCTCCGGTGACCCGCGCTACAAACTGCGCCGCGCGCGCAAACGCATCGCCGCGTGTGGTGCCCAGGTGCGGCGGATTACCCCCGACTCCCTGACCATGGGGCCGCTATTGCAGGAAATCAGTGAAGTCGAAGCCGTGAGCTGGAAAGGCGATGAAGGGGTCGGGATTTTTTCCGATGCCCGCCATCGCCAGTGGATGGACCGCGCCTTCACCGCCCTGGCGGCCCGAGGCCTGGTGCGCGTGGTAGTGCTGGAGCTGGAGGGGCGCTGCATCAGCTATCGACTCGGCTTGTTGGAACAGGGCCGACTGTACGACTACAACCTGGCGTTCCTGCCGCAATATGCCGACCTGGGTAGCGGCCGGGTGCTGCTCGAAGAGTGGATTCGCTGGGGCCTGGAAGACAACTGGCAGTGGATCGATGCGTCACGGGTCAGCCTGGAAAACTCCAGCCATCAACTGCACGAACGCATGACCGGGCAACTGGAACACTGGCGCTGGAGTTTTTACTCCGGGCGCCCCAGCGGTCTGCTGCTGGGGCTGGCCTTGCGGATCTGGCAACGCTTCAAACCCCGATTGCAGCAATGGCGCGCCCGGCGCGCGGCGGTCGCAGTCGCCACCCCGGCGCCCGTCGCGACGCCTGCTGTCAAAGCGCCTGCACCTACGGAAAACCTCAAGGAGGGTAAACATGCCTCGGCAAGTGATAGTCAACGCTGACGATTTCGGCCTCAGTGCCTGCGAAAACGCGGTGATCCTGGGCGCGTTCCAGGCCGGGCTCATCAGCTCCGCCACCGCCATGGCCAACATGCCGGCGTTCGAAGCGGCCTGCGTCCTGGCCCGGCATCCGTTGCTCGAAGGCCGCATTGGCCTGCACTTCAACCTGACCTACGGCCGGCCGTTGAGCCAGAGCATTGTGCAGCGTCCGACGTTTTGCGACGGTGCCGGCGTGTTCGACCTCAACCTGCCCCGCACCCGCCTCTGGCTCGGACGCCGTGATCGCCACGCCGTGCTCGAAGAACTCGAAGCCCAGTGGCAGCGCTGCCTGGACAACGGCCTGCGCCCCAGCCACCTGGACTCCCATCAACACGTGCACAACATCTGGCCGATCGGCGAGATCGTCGCGCGCTTCGCCGCCCGCCAGGGGGTACCGGTGCGTCTGGCGCGCAATCTGGGACAAAACCTCAGCCTGCCCAAGCGCGTGTTCAAGGACCTGCTCAACCGTCGCCTGAGCAACCTGGCCGGCGCCACCGCCGACTACGTGTGCACCCCGGTGGATCTGCGCAACGCCGAGCCGCCACCCGATGGACTGCTGGAAATCGTCGCCCACCCGAACCAGCTCGGTGCCGACTTCGGCGATGCCTACCTGGAACCGGGCGAGTCCTTGAGTGCACTGCTGGAACAGCGCTTGCCGGGTGTGCCGCGGGTGGCCTATACCGCTGCGGGCGATGCTGCGCCTCACCGCGCACAGGGCGTTCTGGAATAATCCGCAATCCCTGTGGGAGTGTGGCCCCGCGATGGCTATGTGTCAGGTGCATCTGTTTTGATGGTGTGCATATCCGTTTCTGCGGTAACGGCGGCTAATGGTTCCGCCCTTATGCGGGTTACTTGGAAAAGCCCCAAGTAACCAAGGGCTCTTGCCCCTTACGTTCGGTGCCTCGCCAAGGCTCGGCATGCCCTTGCTCCGGTCCTGCTCCGTGGGCCCGCTGCGCAGAACCTCCGCTCGGCCTCACGAGGGGGCAAGAAGATCAAAAGCCAAAGCCAAAGCCAAAGCCAAAGCCAAAGCCAAAGCAAAAGCAAAAGCAAAAGCAAAAGCAAAAGCAAAAGCAAAAGCAAAAGCAAAAGCAAAAGCAAAAGCAAAAGCAAAAGCAAAAGCAAAAGCAAAAGCAAAAGCGAGGCGGCCTACCGGCCGGCCTGTTTGCTGGGTTCGTTCGCCTTGATGTACCTGATCGTCTGGCAGGCTGCCTTCGCGAGCAGGCTTGCTCCCACAGGGACTAAGTACATCCGCAAGATTTCGGTCGGCTGGCAGGCCGCCTTCGCGGGCAAGCCCGCTCCCACAGGGGCCGAGTACATCCGTACAATTCAGGCCAGCTTTCAGGCCGCCATTGTCGGAGCGCCGCCCGGACCAAGCCCACTCCCACAGAAAAGCAAAGGCAGATCGGCGTACACCACTGCTCTTCACCACTCATCAGGCCGAGCGTTAGCTCGCCTGCAGCTCTTGATCTTGATCCACCCGCCCCCTCGGCAGGCTGAGTGGAGGTGTTCATCCGGGGATGGGCGCGCAGCGCCGTTCGACGCAGTCGAACTCATTGCATGTAGGTCGCGCGAAGCCGACCGGAGGGCAATGCCCCCGGATGAATACCGGAGCGAAGGAACCCCGAGCCTTAGCGAGGGGCCGTACGTTCGGGGCGAGCGTTTTTTTGGTTACTTTTTTTAGGCGCTTGTAAAAAAAGTGACTCGCCGTAAGGGCGAAACCATAAGCCGCCGTTACCAAAAAACCAGATATGTGTCAGTCCGAGCTACACATCACTCAGCTCTTCACCACCACCCACGTAAAACACAACGGCAACTGCGCCACCTGCTGTTGATAGCGGTCATAGAGCTCTTCGCGGTTGGAATGCGGGTACTCCTTGAAGTGACGGATCTGCAACCCTGCCGCAATGGCGGCGCTGAAGAGGTCGCCCAGGGTGTGGACGAACCAGTAGGACGCCGCCGATGGCTGTTCGACCTTGCCTTCGTAGACGATCGGTTCGTGCTGCACGAACGGTTCGCGACGGAAGTATGAACTGGCCAGACGAAAAGGATCGGCTGCCTCGGGGTCGAACATTTCCAGGAACGGGTGGGTTTCATACACCACCAGCGCCCCACCCGGCTTCAGCGTGCCCGCCACATGACGGAAAAATTCGCCGATGTCCGGCATCCAGTTCAAGACGCCGATGGTGATCAGCGCCAAGTCAAAGCGCTCCTGCAATTGAGCAGGCAAGTGGTGAATGTCCGCTTCGATGAATTGCGGCGCATGGGGCGAGCGGGACGCCAGTTCCCGTGCCTGCCCGAGAAATGCTTCAGACTGGTCGACGCCCACCACGCTGCGCGCACCCAGGGCAAACAGCGACAGACTTTCGCGGCCGTTGTTGCAGCCCAGTTGCACCACCTCCTTGCCGTCGACACCTGTCTGGATCAGCAAAGCGGTCAGGGTGTCGTCCAGGCAGGAAAAACCCGCGTGCGCCACGCCCTTCAACAAGGCTTGCCATTCACAGGAGTCTTTGTGGTGACGGGCGGAGTCATTCCAGGCATCGCGGTTGCTGGCGATGGCTTGTTCTTTTGTCGGCAGTTCCATTGCACGCTCCAGGGCTTGGGTCGTCGATTTGACCGGCCGGAGTCTAGATCAACCTCATCCTGGCAGGTGTTGCGAACTTGTAATCCGCGCAGCGCCGACGGCTGTCCACGGCGGCAGCTATAGTTAATAACCTTGGGAGAAATGTGGTTAAACCGATTTAGCAGGTGTTGCCATGAAAAAAACCAATCTGACGCTTTTGGTCGCCTTCTACCTGAGCACGACCGCTGTCGCCCACGCCGACGACATGCCAAACACCACTGACTACAGCAGTGAGTTCAACTATTACGGCGCCGACCAACCCTTCGCGCACCCCGCACCACTGTCCATGAGCATCGTGCCACCAGGTTCGTACATCCCGACCGCACCCGGGGAATTCATTCCGGTTTCAAGTGAGCACGTGTTCTCCGACTCGCGCCTGCCGACCGTGGCCGACGCCACGGTTCGGGTGTTTATCCGCTCCTACGATCCGGAGCGCGGCGTGTACGTGAACCAGGAAGTCGAGAACCCCAGTTGCATGATGTCCTGTCTGAGGCAGGGCCCGGTGTTGCAGTGAGCACTAGGGGGCGTTCTCAATTGGTTTCCCCACCGCGTTGTCGCCTTAAAGCTGGCCAGGCAAGGCGTAGGCCGCTGGGAATGGTTGTTCCCTTTCCAAGGCCTGCAACGCAGCATGGCCAGCTTTAAGGCACAACCCGAAGGGCCGGGCCTGCTGTTGTGCAGGGCTGTGTTGCTCGAAGCTGATTTGGAATGACCAAACTGCGCTTCTCGCGCCTTGCCCTGCACAACAGCAGACCCGGCGCGGTAGGGAAACTAATTGAGAACGCCCCCTACCACTGGCGCTTGTCCGGACGGGCGAGGCCGAGTTTTTCGATCCGGTAGCGCAACATGTCACGGCTCAGGCCCAGCAGGCGTGCCGATTTGGTGACGTTCCAGTCCGTCTTGTCGAGCATCTTGCGCACCATGTCGCGCTCCACTTCCGGCAGGTTCATGGATTCGCTGCCGTTGTAGGACGGACGCGGTTCGCTGAAATGTTGCGGCTCGTGATGAAACATCGGTGGCTCATCCATCAAGCTCAGGCAGACGTTCAACTGATGGGCGGCAATGGTGTCGCTTTGCGCCAGCAACACGGTTTGCTCCAGCATGTTGCGCAATTCGCGCACGTTGCCCGGCCAGCTGTAACTGAGCAGCAAATCTTCGGCCTGGTCGCTGAAATGCAGATCCGGTTTACCGTAGCGTTTGCCGTGTAGCGCCAAAAAGTGCCGGGCCAGCAGCAGAATATCGGCGCCACGGGCATACAGGCGCGGCACCTTGATGGAAATGATGCGCAGGCGGAAAAACAGGTCGCGGCGGAATTTGCCTTGCTGGACCATCTGTTCGAGGTTGCAGTTGGTGGCGCTGATCACCCGCAGATTGACCTTGCGCTCCTTCACCGAACCAACCCGGCGAATGGTCCGGTCTTCCAGCAGCTTCAGCAGCTTGGCTTGCAGCAACAGGTCCATTTCACCGATTTCATCGAGGAACAGCGTGCCGCCATCGGCCGCTTCCACCAGCCCCAGGCGGCGCTCCTTGGCGTCTGTGAAGGCGCCCTTCTCGTGGCCGAACAGTTCCGACTCCACCAGATTGGACGGGATCGAAGCGCAGTTGAATTCAATGAACGGGCCCTTGGCGCGCGGGCCGTCGAAGTGCAGGGCCCGGGCCACCAGTTCCTTGCCGGTGCCCGTCTCGCCTTCCACCAGGACCGGCGGCAGATCACTGTTGGCCATCCGCCGTTCGGCGTCGAGCAATTGGGTGATGGTGCCCTTGAGGTACGCCATCGGTGCCGACTCGCCAATCAGTGCCTGCACCCCCGACTTCTGGGCCTCGCGCTCCTGGTAAAACGACAGCGTGCGCTCCATGCGGTCGGTGGCCAGGGCCTTGTCCAGCAGAAGCTTGAGCTCTGGCAGGGCCACTGGTTTGGTGACGTAGTGAAAAGCGCCCTCTTTCATCGCCACCACGGCGTCTTCGACGTTGCCGTAGCCGGTCATCATGATCACTTTCAGATCCGGCGCGCTGATGCGCAGCTTCTGGATCAGGTCGTGACCACTCATGCCCGGCAACGAGTTGTCGGTCAGTACCACGTCAGGCGCGAAAGAACCCAATTGCTCCAGTGCATCTTCGGCCGAGTGGCAAACGGTCACCTCGAAGCCCTTGCGCTCCAGGTAAGTCTGAATATTCTCGGCGAGGATTTCGTCATCCTCGACCAGCAGAATGCTGTGCTCCATATGCCCCTCCCGTTGCCACTTTGAAATTGAGACAAACGCGGGTTCCTTCCTGCTCCCGACTGGTCAGTTCGACCGAGCCGTCAAACCGTTCCATTATTCTTTTGACCAGGGCCAGGCCCACGCCCAACCCACCTTGCTTGGTGGTGAAAAACGGCTTGAAGACCATTTGTTGCTGTTGTTTGGACATGCCCTTGCCGGTGTCGGTCAGGGTCATGCTCACGTCGCCGGGCACCGAGGAATCGATCTCGATCGTCAGCACGCCACCCTTGGGCATGGCTTCCAGTGCATTAGCAAACAGGCTATTGAGTATTTGCGTGAGCAACACCTGTTGGCTGACGATCGGTGGCACGCTGACAGGAGAGAAACGCACTTCGACGTCCGAACGTTTGATCAGGGACTCAAAGGCACTCAAGGTGTCTTCGATGGCCAGCACCAGGTCGACCGTTTCACGGTCATCATTCATCGGCCGCAACGACACCAGCAATTCACGGACCCAGCGCGACATGCGGTCGACCTGATTGATGATGTCGCCAATGTTTTTCTGCGCGGTCTGGCTGGCAATGTTCTGGGCCAGTTCGGCGCTGGAACGGATATTGGCCAGCGGGTTGCGCAAGCTGTGGGCGACCGCCGAAGACATCTCGCCAAGGGCGACAAAGGTCTCGTTGGCGATCAATTGTTTCTGCTGGCTCTGCAACAGCGTCGCCGCGCGTCGCACGATCCAGTACAGCCCCAGGTAAATGGCCGCCCCGCCGATCAGTGTGGCCAGCCAGATCGCCTTGAAGCCACGCTGGATGCGTTCCACCAGGTCCAGCGGCTCTTTATAGATTTCCACCATGGCAATCACTTTGCTTCTGTCGGCGTTGAACATCGGAATGTAGTTCTCGACGAACAAATACTCCGGTTCGCGCAGCAAGCGCTGCTCGGGACGCGCCTCATCGACTTCGTGGTAGCTGGTGGACACCGGCGATTTCATTTCGAAGGATTCGTCCAGCTCATCGTCGCCTTCGATGCGCACGCCAATCAGCTCGGGGTTGGTCGACCAGACCACGGTGCGGTCCAGGGCGTACACCGTCGCCAGCAGGATGTCCGGCAGATGCTCCACATGGTCGAGAAACTCCACGCGCGCGGCGGCCCGGGATCCCGGGTTGACGTCGGGGTAGGCATGGTCCATGCGCGGGTCGAGCATTTCGCCAATGGTTTTGCCCGGCGAAATCCCGGCATGCCGGATTTCAGCCTCGCCAATGGACTGGATGAACTGCGCAGTCAGCATCGAATCGCGCTCGATGCTTTCGTCGACCACAAAGCGTGTGGAGATGTATCCCAGCCCCAGCGCCACCACCGCGATGATCAGAAAGCTCGCCAGGGAAAACCAGCGCAGTAAATTGAACTGCGGCCGCCACCCCTTGCGTTGTACTGCCGGAGCCTGCGGCGCAGCTACTTTTTGTTGTTCGAGTATCTGCATGGCGGTGTCCTGGATGCTTGAAATCGAGCCTGTTCAGCCGCGTTCTGGATCAGTGTAGGTGGCATTGATAGCCATTGACTGGCCCGCGTAATTTTTTTGACACTATTGCACCTTGGGCATGTCGGGTTGCGCGACCGAATGATGATGTTCAGGCTCCTCGTTACCACTGGCCAATGGCACCACCGGCGGATGCTGACGGTTGGTTTCTTCTTGCAAGAAATCGATGATGGACTGGACGGAACGCTCATCCAGCCGCAAGTTGGGCATCGGGATCTTGTTGTAGCGATCGAACAGCTCCATCGCAATCGGGTCCTTTTCCGCGAGCATGCGGTCAGGTTCGCGGATCCAGCGGTTGAGCCAGGCCGGATCGCGCTGATGGGTCACGCCGATCAGGTCCGGGCCGATGCTGTGCAGGCCGATGCCCTGTCCGTCCAGCGGACCGAGGCTGTGGCAAGACGCGCAACGGGTGCGGAACAGCTCTTCACCATTGCTCGGCGGACGGATTTGCGGTGCATCGGCATAGCTTTCTTCCACACTGGGCTGTTTCCAGTTCTGCAAGGTATTGGCCAGTTGGTCGGCCAGAATCCACGGGTTTTCGAACGGCGAGGATTTCATCCAGCGGCCCGTTGCCTGGTTGCCGACGATCAGGCTCAGGTTGTGGTCCTTGCTGCGCCCGTTATCGATGCCTTCGATAAACAGCCCCAGTTTTTTGCGCAGGTCGGTGACGTCGGCGAATTCCCCGGTGAGGAATTTCCACCCGGGCCCGACCTGGAAGCGTTGCGCATAGGCCTTGAGCACCTCGGGGGTATCACTCAAGGGGTCGATGCTGATGGAGTAGAAGAAGACGTCCTTGCCGACCCGATCCCCCAGCAGTTTCTGCACCTGGCGCAGGCGCGCGGTTTCCAGGGGGCAGGAGTCGCTGCACGAGGTGAAGATGAAGTTGATCACCACCACCTTGCCTTTGATCATGTCATCGAAAAAACGCAGTTGCTGACCGTCCTGGTCGGTCAGCAGGGTGTTGGGGAAATAGTTGCCACCCCACGGAGTGTTGTCTTCAACGACAGCGGGTTCGCCAGTGGATGCGGGAGCAGGTGCGGGCGTCGACGTCGGCTGGCTGGCGACCAGCAGCTGGCTGGCCAGCAAACCGGTCACCAACATCAGTACCAGGTGCATGCCCAAGGCCCGTGAGCGTGGTGAATGCATCTCTTTTTTTTCCATCACCAGCCGCCTCGATGTGGTGAAGGGGGTCATGATGGTTTTGCAAGGACCTCGCCAATCATGTGTTTTTTTTATAAAAAAGTACTAACACTCAACAAAACAATGATTTATCAAAATCAATGGGCGATGACCGTGGAAATGACCGGGGATTGAACCCCCGATATTGGGGATAGTTCATCCCCGTTTTCAGGGGACCAGATTAAACAACAGACGGACAGTGGTGCCCTCGCCTTCACGGCTATCCAGGGTCACCGCACCGCCAAAACGCTCCATGATCCGCTTGACCAGCACCAGCCCGACTCCCAGCCCGCCCTGCTTGGTAGTGAAGAACGGCCGGAAGGCCATGGTGCGCTGTTCTTCGCTCATGCCTTTGCCGGTATCGCTCACCCTCACGCTGACGCGCTGGGCATCGCGCGGCTCGATCTGGATGGTCAGCGTACCGCCGCCGTCCATGGCTTCCACCGCATTGGACAGCAGGCTGTTGAGGATCTGGGTCAATTGCACGTGCTGGCTCAGTACCATGGGCGTCTGGTCCGGCTCGAACACCACGTTGACCCTGGCCTTGCTGATCTGATGCTCGTAAGCCATCAGGCTGTCATGCAGGGCCGCCACCAGGTTCACAGGTTCGGCCTCGTCATTGAGCGGTCGCAAGGACTGAAGCAACTCCCGGACCCACGTCGACATGCGATCGACCTGACCAATAATGTCGTTGATGTTTCCGTGTGCCGGACCGCTGTCGAACTCCATCGCCAGCTCGGCGCTTGAACGGATGTTCGCCAACGGATTGCGCAGACTGTGGGCGACCGCCGAGGACACCTCCCCCAGAGCCACAAAGGTTTCGTTGGTGATCAATTGCTTCTGCTGCGTCGCCAACAGGATCGCCGCCCGCCGCACGATCCAGTACAGGCCCAGGTAAATCAGACTGCCGCCCAGGGCGGTCGCCAGCCAGATCAGCACCAGGCCGCGCTCCATGCGGTTGATCAGGTCCTGCGGCTCTTTGTAAATCTCGACCATCGCCGTGACGGTGCTGCCATCGGCGTCGAACAGGGGAATGTAGTTTTCGATGAAGGTGTATTTGGGTGGCTCCAGGAACTTCTGCTCCATGCGGGATTTGTCCACATCGTGGTAACTGGTCGACACGGAAATTTTCGAGTTGAATGCCCGGTCGAGGTCTTCATCGCCATGGATCGTGGTGCCCATCAAGGCCGGGTTGGTCGACCAGATCACCATGCGGTCGGGCGCATAGATGTTGGCCAGGATCACGTCCGGCAAATTTTCGATATGGTCGAGGAAATCATCACGGGCACTGGCTCGGGACAGCGGGTCGACGTCAGGAAAGTCCTTGTCTTTTCGTGGGTCGAGCAACTCGCCCATGGTCCGGACGTTGGGAATCGACACATGGCGCACCTCGGCCGAGGCAATCGCCTGTATGAATTGTGAGGTCAATAGCGCATCGCGCTGCACGCTTTCGGTAATCACGAACCGCGAGGACACCGCCCCCAGCGCCACCGCCACCGTGCCGATCACCACCATGCTGACCAGCGAAAACCAGCGCAGCAGATCGAACGGCTCCTTGCGCGTGTTCAAGCGAACTTCGCTTTCGGTCGCAAGTACTTTGGCGATGCTGTTCATGGACACGGTTCCCGGAAACCCCCTATAGGTTTATAGCCCACGCATGGCCGTTTGCCCGGTGTACTACGACCCCCTCCCGCCCCGCGCCCCCTATCCACCCCCAAAACTGGGGAAAGCCGCCCGCGCCCCAGCCTCCCGGTCTGTCACCCGCGACTGCGCCAATGCCTTTGCTCCGGGCTTCCCACCGGCGTTTTCGCTGATTGGTATGGAAGTTGCCGAACTCCCTGCCAACTGACCCATCCCCAAGGGGCAGGTACTTCGATAGAGGGAATACTCATGCACCCTTTACTGCGCAAAACCGCGACCGCCCTGGCCGTAACCGCTCTAGCCCAAGGCATTGCCCAGGCAGCGCTGTTTGCCGTAGACCCCGGACCCTACCTGCCAACCAATGGCAATTTCGCCGCCTGGTATCAAGACAGCCATGGCCGAACCCTTGACCTGTGTTTATCCAAGGCTGTCAGTTCCAGGGTTGCCAGCGCGCTGGGTGCCCCGACTTACATGTGCTCGTTGATCCCGAACCCCGGTATTTTCGACGACACTCAACCGTTGGTCTTCCCGACCAATTTCCCCGACGAAGCGTTCTGGGCCACAGGCGAAACCACCATCGTCGATGCCGCCCGAGGCATCGACCTGACCTATGTCTCGGCGGTTGAGGCAGCCTTCAGTGGCGGCGATCCACTGGAGGGCGACCAGATCAGCTTCGCCCGTATCCGTATTCGCATCGACGTGCCCACCGCCGGTACTTATGTCATCACCCACCCCTACGGCGTCGAAGTGTTCAATGTCGACACTCCCGGCCGGCGGGCGATCAACATGACCCGGGACATCGGCATCGGTGCACCAAAAACCTACGGCGGCGCGCTCAAGGGCGACGTCGGGCCGTTCCTGCGCAGCGTCAATGGCCCCTACACCGAGACCAACCCGACCACTGGTCAGACCGAACAATTCGTCGGCGATCCGAACCTCACCGAAGCCGTCACTGGCAGCCCGTTCAACACCAACTACGTGCGTATCGAAGGCCCCAATGGCCTGGACTTGCGCACCAATCTCTTCGCCGTATCCGGCAAGTTGTCGACGGTGATCCGGCCGACCCCGGTGATCGCCGAGCGCAGCACCTACTCGCGACAGGCCGGCACCAGCGCCCCGGTGGCCCAGCAGGACGTGTTCGTGCTGGCCCCGCCACCACCGGCCAGCGTGACCCTGGACAGCAACAACCCGGTGCTGAACTTCACCGAAGCGAACACCACCGGCCACTGGTATGCGCAGTCGCCGAACAATCCGACGCTGCCGAGCACCTTGCAGGTGACCGCCGACAACCACCTGGCCATCGCCAGTAGCACGCCGACCACCTTGCCCATGCCGCTGACCGACCTGGTGACGATTTCACGCGCCGAGTACAGCCTGAGCACCGGGCAAATTACCATCGTGGCCTCGACCAGCGATGAAACGTCGCCACCGGTACTCACCGCCACCTCCGGCACCGGTATCGCCATCGGCGCCCTGAGTGGTGACGGCGCGGTGAAAAGCCTGGCCACCGGCATCTCGCCGATTCCGCCAGCCCAGGTTCGTGTGTCGTCGTCCAATGGCGGCAGCGATACCGAAGAAGTGGTCATCGTGCAATGAACGCCCACATGCCCGGTTCCTCATCAGGAGGCATCATGAACAAATGGCCACGCCTGGCGCTCAACACCCTGGGACTGACTCTATCGCTGTCCGGCAGTGCCTTCGCGCAACTCGCCGCCGTCGATCCCGGCCCCTACACCTTTGCCACCGGGAAATTCCCGATCTGGTATCAGGACAACAATCTGTTGTCGATGGAGCTGTGCCAGTCACGCGCCGCCAGCTCGCGGGTGGCAGCCAGCGTGCCACCGGCCTACATGTGCACCCTGCTGCCGACACCTGGCGTTTTCGACGACACCCTGCCGATGGTGTTCCCGGATAACTGGCCAGACGAAGCCTTCTGGTTCCTTGCCGAGACCAGCATCCCCAACAACACCGCCGGCTATGGCATGGACGCCTATGTCGCCGGGATCGAGGCTGCATTTGCTGGCGGCAACCCGCTCGATGGCGACCAGATCAGCTTCGCGCGGATTCGTATGCGGGTGAACATTCCCGTTGCCGGGACCTACATCATTACCCACCCCTATGGCGTGGAAACGGTCAACGTCACCACCCCCGGCCGCCGGGCGATCAACATCACCAGGGATGTCGGCGTCGGTGCACCGGGGGTTTTCAGCGGTGCGGTCAACGGGGCGATCGGGCCGTTCCTGCGCAGCGTCAACGGC
Organism: Pseudomonas sp. GL_091; assembly: GCF_057837725.1. Classification (NCBI taxonomy): domain Bacteria; kingdom Pseudomonadati; phylum Pseudomonadota; class Gammaproteobacteria; order Pseudomonadales; family Pseudomonadaceae; genus Pseudomonas; species Pseudomonas sp. GL_091. The sequence goes on from NZ_CM174451.1 coordinate 4,735,265, forward strand.
CCCTACACCGAGGTGAACCCGGACACCGGCGCCGTCGAAACCTTCGTCGGCGACCCGAACCTCACCGAAGCCGTGACCGGCAGCCCCAACAACACCAACTTCGTGCGCATCCAAGGCCCGGCCGGGACCCTCCAGACCAACCTCTTCACCCTGTCCGGCAAGGTGCTCGACAACCGCGCGCAAACCGCGGTGGACATGACCCGTGCCACCTACCGCCGCATAGCCGGCACGGGCGGCAACAACACCCGGGTCGAAGTATTTGCCAAAGCCGCCAACGGTTCGACCCTGTGCTTTCGCGAAAGCATCGCCCTCGTTCCCGGCCCGCCTGTGTCGCCTTGCCAGACCTCCATGGTGAGCGATAACAACGGCGTGTTCTTCGCCCAGCATCTGCTGGCCAATGGAACCGTGCCGCCGGTCGTGGTGGTCACCGCCACCAACCCCGCCGGGACCACCCGCCCGACTGCGGTGTCGAGCAAGCTCTCGGACGTGGTGAAAATCCAGACCGCTCGTTATAGCTGGAGCAACCACAGCCTGCTGATCGAGGCCACCTCCACAGACGAAGTGGTGGTACCGGACATGGTCGCCCAGGGTTACGGACGGCTATCAAAAATCGGCACCCTGCAACGCCTGACGGTGGCTGACCTGACCCAACCCCCTGCAACCGTTACGGTCAAGTCCGCCGCCGGCGGCAATGACACCGAGCCGGTCGTAGTTGTCGGCACTGCACCGGACACCGGCGCGAACCAGGCACCGATCTCCGTCGCCGATACCGGCGGCACCAGCTTCGGCGTGCCGATCACCCTCAACCTGCTGGCCAACGACAGGGACCCGGACGGCAATACGCCGCTGAGCATTACCGCGCTAACCCAACCGGCCGCCGGCCAGGGCAGCGTGGCATTGAGCGGCACTACGGCGGTGGTCTACACCCCTCCCGCTGTCGTCAACGCGCCGCTGACCACGACCTTCACCTACAAGGCCCAGGACGTCAAAGGCCTGGCCTCGACGACAGCGGCAACCGTGACCATTACCGTGGCGCCTAACCGGCCTCCGGTGGCAGTCGCCGATGCAGTCACGACACTGGGTGTGGCGATTCCAATCAACGTGCTGGCCAACGACAGCGACCCGGAAGGCAATGTGCCGCTAGCGGTCGCCAGCTTCACTCAACCACCGGCAGGTCGCGGCACCGTCAGCAGTAACGGCACGGTGCTCACCTATACCCCACCGGCCACCATCACCACGGCCTTCACCACGACCTTCACCTACATCGCCCGGGACAGCTTCGGCGCCCAGTCGACGTCGCCGGCCACGGTCACGGTGCAGGTCTCGCCACGGCCTGCTGCGGAAACCTTCGCAGTGACCACCGCAACGGTGAGCGCCCGTTCCAATAACCGCTTCACCTGGAACTTTGCCGGCACCTCATCGGTGACCACCGGCAACACCATCACCATCAAGGTCACCACGCCGACCGGGCTCGTCACCCTGGGCACCACCACCGTACCGGGGAACGGTCGCTGGCGGTTGACGGTGAACAACACCACCACGGTCGTACCGTCGGCGAACCCGACCGCCACGATCACCTCGTCCCAAGGCTCCGTGCGGACGGTGCCGGTGATCGCCAACTGAGCCCACGCCCCATAAGTCACGTTGGTTGATGGGGCCGGCTTCAGCCCCATGGAAAACCGCGGCCTCGGGTGGGGGGCCGCGGTTTTTTGCCAGGTGCATTGATGGAAGCAATCCAGCGGTGGTCTAGCTACCAGACCTGGACCGGTGCCCGACCAAGCTCAATCCTGCAGTTGGACTGGGTGGCATCTGAAAGAAAATGGTCGGCTGTCAGGCCGCCTCGCGAGCAAGCTCGCTCCTACAGGGCCGAGCGTTAGCTCGCCTGCAGCTCTTGATCTTGATCCACCCGCCCCCTCGGCAGGCTGAGCGGAGGTGTTCATCCGGGGATGGGCGCGCAGCGCCGTTCGACGCAGTCGAACTCATTGCATGTAGGTCGCGCGAAGCCGACCGGAGGGCAATGCCCCCGGATGAATGCCAGAGCGAAGGAACCCCGAGCCTTGGCGAGGGGCCGGACGTTCGGGGCGAGCGTTTTTTTGCTTACTTTTTTTAGGCGCTTGTAAAAAAAGTGAGTCGCCGTCAGGGCGAAACCGCCAGCCGCCGTTACCGCAACAACGGATATGTACTCATACCCACAACCTGATCGACGAGTCCCGTCAGCCGCCCGGCCAACGCCTTGGCCTGGCTAGCCACGTCGGTGACGGCGGTACTTTCCCACCACATACCGCGCAAAGGCGGCCCCATGGCAAACAAACGGCTGGCGGGCAGCCCCTCGGCATTCAGGACCGCGCCATCGACCGCTGCCGCGATGCCCAAGGCCAACGGCCCCGGCCGAACCAGGCCACGGGCGAGCAGTTGCCGGGGAAGCGGCCGCGCAACCCGGCGCCAGTCGTACTCGATACCGCTTGAGTTGATCAGGCCGGCACCGCTGACCACACAGGTGTGCGCCTCGCCGCGCCGTCGAAGGCGAATACTCACCTCGCCATTCAGCGAAGGCTCAAGCCCCTTGAACGAGGCCGCATGAATACGCAATCGCCCTTCTTTATATAAGCGCTCCACCAGTTCGGCGCTCAAGGGCGGCGAGCGGTGGTGATGGCTTTCCCACCACGGCCGCACATGCCGCACGAACTGCCGACGTTGCACGTCCGTCGCCTGATGCCACAAGCGGCCGATGTGTGCCCGCACCGTGTCCAGCGGCGCCTGCCAGTCGATGCCCTGGGCGATGGCGTCCCGGCAGTGCCGACGCAGTTCGCGCATCAACTGGCGGGGTGTGCGGATGCTCTGATCCTCAGCGAGAAAATCCACCCAGGCCGGAGGCTGGCGCCGCACATGGGGCAGCAGGCCATGGCGGGAAAACACTTCGATCGGGCCGCGATGCCCGGCCTGTTCCAGGGACACCACGGCGTCGACCATGGTCAGGCCCGAGCCGATGATCATGACCGTCGATTGCGGATCGAGCCGCTGCATGGCCGCCACGTCCCACGGATCGAGGGCGGCCGCATTCAAACCGCTGGACCGGGTTTGTGGCGTACGCGCCGCGGGAAACATCCCGGTGGCCAGTACCGCAAAAGCGCCCTGCAAGCATCGGCCATCACTCAAGGTCAAGCGCACGGCGTCGGCATCGACTTGCAAATCGACCACTTCGGCCTGCACATGTTCGACCGTCGAACCGTTCAAGTCGCCCACCACCTGCGCTTCGGCCAGGCGCTGCCGGGCGTACAGGCCGAAAATCCCCCGTGGCGGAAACAGTTCGCTGATCGGCACGTGCTGCTGATCCGATTCCGGCCAGCCGCCAGCTTCGATGTACCCGGTCAACCATTGGGTCAGGTCGTCGGCGTTGTCCGGGTCGACACTCATCCGCGCCGCATTGCCGTTGAGCGTATGGCCCAGTTCCACCGCACTATAGGCTTCGCCCCGCCCCAACTCGGCCCGGGGCTCGATCACCAGCACCCGGCGCCGGCCCGGCAAACGCATCAATTGCGCCGCCAGCAGCGCGCCACTGAGGCCGCCGCCGACAATCAGGATGTCGGCGTCATTGGTCAAGGTCTGGCCCATCGTGCACTCCCTGTTCAGATCACCACATTACGCACAAACTTCGCCGCCACCGCCCCGTCGTTGCGATAACAGTGCGGCTGGTTGCTGGCGAACATGAAGAATTCACCCGCCGCGATATTTTGCGCCTGGTCGCCGAGCATAACGGTCAGGCAACCTTCGAAGACATAAATCTGCTCGCTCCAGCCATCGGCGTCCGGCTCCGACGGATATACCTCGCCCGGTTGCAGGCACCACTCCCACTGCTCGACTTCGCGGCTGGCGTGGGCTTTGGAGAGCAACACCGCTTTACTGCCGGGGATCGTGCCGGTCCAGGCCAGCTCGTTGATACGGCTGGGATCGCGGGCGTCGGGCGCCTGGATCAAATCACTGAAGGCGACGTCGAGGGCTTCGGCCACGCGGTCGAGGGTGGCCAGGCTGACGTTCTTTTCCCCCGCCTCGATCGCCACCAGCATTCGGCGGCTGACACCGGACTTTTCGGCCAGCGCGGTCTGGCTCAGGTCGGCGGCATGACGCAAACGACGGACGTTTTGACTGACGTGCTGGAGGACCGAAGCCCGTTGGGTAGAATCTTTGTGCACTATATTGCTCACTGAGTGGGGTTGGGCAGTATACTGCGCAACATTCGGCGCATTGTGCGTCTCCCTCCAGTAGCGTGCAAGGTCATGACGTCGGTGAACTCCCCAAAGGCTCCCTCCCGTTTTACAAGGTTCAGCAAGGCCGAATGCGTGCTGGTGCTGATCACCATGGTCTGGGGCGGTACCTTCCTGCTGGTACAGCATGCGATGACCGTCAGCGGCCCGATGTTTTTCGTCGGCCTGCGCTTTGCCGCCGCCGCGAGCATCGTCGCACTGTTTTCCTGGCGTCACCTGCGCGACCTGACTCTGTTCGAACTCAAGGCCGGAGCGTTTATCGGCGTGGCGATCATGCTCGGCTACGGCTTGCAGACGGTCGGGTTGCAGAGCATTCCCAGCAGCCAATCGGCATTCATTACCGCGCTATACGTGCCTTTCGTGCCGTTGCTGCAATGGCTGGTGCTGGGACGGCGTCCGGGGTTGATGCCGAGCATCGGCATCATGCTGGCCTTTACCGGGTTGATGCTGTTGTCCGGGCCGGCCGGTGCGTCGTTCAACTTCAGCCCCGGTGAAATCGCCACCTTGATCAGCGCCGTGGCCATTGCGGCCGAGATCATCCTGATCAGCACCTATGCCGGCCAGGTCGATGTACGCCGGGTGACGACGGTGCAACTGGCGGTCACTTCGGTGCTGTCGTTCCTGATGGTGGTGCCGACCAACGAGGCGATACCGGACTTCTCCTGGTTGCTGCTGTGCAGCGCATTGGGCCTGGGGGCCGCGAGTGCGGCGATTCAGGTGGCGATGAACTGGGCACAGAAAAGCGTGTCACCGACCCGCGCCACGCTGATCTATGCCGGCGAGCCGGTTTGGGCCGGGATTGTCGGGCGCATTGCCGGGGAACGTTTGCCGGCGATTGCCCTGGTCGGGGCCGGGTTGATTGTAGCGGCGGTGATCGTCAGTGAGTTGAAGACAAAGGGCAAGGCTGCGGCGGCCGAGGAAGAACTGGAAGAGGAAACTCAGCGATAAACCACAGGTTCTGTATGGCCGGATAGGCCGCCCCCTCTCTGAAACAATGTGAATCAGGACTTTTCCGTCTACCGTGTAGGATTCTGCGACAGCTTGGCGTTTGGTGATCCGGGAACTGGCACGTATGATGCTTCACAAACTTCCGCAGATTAGAAGCCTATGTCCCTGATAGTTCTACTGCTTCTGCCTTTCATAGGTAGCTGTTTGGCGGCCGTGTTGCCGCACAATGCACGTAACGCCGAATCCCTGCTGGCTGGCCTGATCGCCCTGATCGGCACCCTTCAGGTCGCATTCCTGTACCCGCAGATCGCCCATGGCGGCGTCATTCACGAAGAGTTTTCATGGCTGCCCAGCCTGGGCCTGAACTTCGTCCTGCGCATGGACGGTTTCGCCTGGCTGTTCTCCATGCTGGTGCTGGGCATCGGCACTCTGGTTTCGCTGTACGCCCGCTACTACATGTCGCCGAACGATCCGGTGCCACGATTCTTCGCGTTTTTCCTGGCCTTCATGGGCGCCATGCTTGGCCTGGTGATCTCCGGCAACCTGATCCAGATCGTGTTTTTCTGGGAACTGACCAGTCTCTTCTCGTTCCTGTTGATTGGCTACTGGCACCATCGCGCCGATGCCCGGCGCGGTGCCTACATGGCGTTGATGGTGACCGGTGCGGGCGGTTTGTGCCTGCTGGCGGGGGTCATGCTGCTCGGCCATGTGGTCGGCAGCTATGACCTGGACAAGGTCCTGGCCGCCGGTGACCTGATTCGCGCCCATGCCCTCTACCCGATCCTGTTGCCCCTGATCCTGATCGGCGCCCTGAGCAAAAGTGCGCAATTTCCCTTTCACTTCTGGCTGCCCCACGCCATGGCCGCGCCGACGCCCGTGTCGGCGTACCTGCACTCGGCGACCATGGTCAAGGCCGGGGTCTTCCTGCTCGCGCGGCTATGGCCATCGCTTTCGGGCAGTGAAGAATGGTTCTACATCGTCAGCGGCGCCGGTGCCTGCACCCTGTTGCTCGGGGCGTACTGCGCGATGTTCCAGAACGACCTCAAGGGATTGCTGGCCTATTCGACCATCAGCCACCTGGGCCTGATCACCCTGTTGCTTGGCTTGAACAGTCCGCTGGCCGCCGTCGCCGCAGTGTTCCACATCCTCAACCACGCGACGTTCAAGGCCTCGTTGTTCATGGCCGCGGGCATCATCGACCACGAAAGCGGCACCCGCGATATCCGCAAACTCAGCGGTCTGTACAAGCTGATGCCGTTTACCGCCACCCTGGCGATGGTCGCCAGCGCCTCGATGGCCGGCGTGCCGTTGCTCAACGGCTTCCTGTCCAAGGAAATGTTTTTCGCCGAAACCGTATTCATCAATGCCACGCGCTGGGTCGAACTGAGCTTGCCGATCGTGGCAACCATTGCCGGTACCTTCAGCGTCGCTTACTCCCTGCGTTTCACCGTGGATGTGTTCTTCGGCCCGCCCGCGACCGACTTGCCCCACACGCCCCACGAGCCACCGCGCTGGATGCGCGCGCCGGTCGAGTTGCTGGTGTTCACCTGCCTGCTGGTGGGGATCTTCCCGGCCCAGATAGTCGGCCCGCTGCTCGCTGCCGCGGCGCAACCGGTGGTCGGCGGCACGCTGCCCGAATACAGCCTGGCCATCTGGCACGGCCTGAACGCGCCGATGATCATGAGCCTGATCGCCTTGTCCTGCGGCTCCGTGCTCTATCTGCTGCTGCGCAATCAATTCAAGCGCGGGCGCTTCGACCGTCCGCCCGTCGTCGGGCGCCTGGACGGCAAGCACCTGTTCGAATACGCGCTGGTCGCGATTGTGCGCCTGGCCCGTCGCCTGGAGCCCAGGATTGGCACCCGGCGCCTGCAAATGCAGTTGTTCCTGGTGGTGCTCGCCGCCGTGCTGGCGGGGTTGATTCCCATGTTGCACAGCAGCCTTCACTGGGGTGACCGGCCGAAAATCCCCGGGTCGATCGTGTTCGTCACCTTGTGGTTGCTGGCCATCGCCTGCGCCTTGGGCGCGGCCTATCAGGCCAAGTATCACCGGCTCGCGGCCCTGACCATGGTCAGCGTCTGTGGCCTGATGACCTGCGTCACCTTCGTCTGGTTTTCGGCGCCGGACCTGGCCCTGACCCAACTGGCGGTCGAAGTGGTGACCACGGTGCTGATCCTGCTGGGCCTGCGCTGGCTGCCACGGCGGATCGAGGAGGTCTCGCCGTTGCCGGGCAGTCTGCGCCGGGCGCGGGTGCGGCGTATCCGCGACTTGCTGCTGTCGACCGCGGTCGGTGTCGGCATGGCGTTGCTGGCGTACGCCATGCTGACGCGCCAGACCCCCAACGACATTTCCTCGTTCTACCTGAGTCGTGCCTTGCCCGAAGGCGGCGGCAGCAACGTGGTCAACGTGATGCTGGTGGATTTCCGTGGCTTCGACACCCTCGGTGAAATCACCGTGCTGGTGGCCGTGGCCCTGACCGTGTTCGCCCTGCTGCGCCGCTTCCGTCCGCCGAAGGAAAGCCTGCAACTGCCGGCCCAGCAACGCTTGCTCGCGCCGGATGTGGTCACCGACCTGGTCAACCCGCGCCACGCCAGCGACACCGCGCTCGGCTTCATGATGGTGCCGGCGGTGCTGGTGCGCCTGCTGTTGCCGGTGGCGCTGGTGGTGTCGTTCTACCTGTTCATGCGCGGGCACAATCAACCGGGCGGCGGTTTTGTCGCCGGGCTGGTGATGTCGGTGGCGTTCATCCTGCAATACATGGTCGCCGGCACGCAGTGGGTCGAGGCGCAAATGAGCCTGCGGCCGTTGCGCTGGATGGGTACCGGACTGCTGTTTGCCACGGCCACCGGGCTGGGGGCGATGCTGGTCGGCTATCCGTTCCTGACCACCCACACCTGGCATTTCTCGTTGCCGCTGCTGGGTGACATTCACCTGGCCAGCGCGCTGTTCTTCGACATCGGCGTGTACGGCGTGGTGGTCGGCTCGACCCTGTTGATCCTCACCGCCCTCGCCCACCAATCGGTGCGCGGCCACAAAACCGCCGCCCAGCCCAGATCCGTTGTCACCAAAGGAGCCGTCTGATGGAAGAAGTCATCGCAATCGCCATCGGCGTACTGGCCGCGTCCGGCGTCTGGCTGATCCTGCGTCCACGGACGTTCCAGGTGGTCATGGGCCTGTGCCTGCTGTCCTACGGCGTCAATCTGTTCATCTTCAGCATGGGTAGCCTGTTCATCGGCAAGGAACCGATCATCAAGGACGGCGTGCCGCAGGATCTGTTGCACTACACCGACCCACTGCCACAAGCACTGGTGCTGACGGCGATCGTCATCAGCTTTGCCATGACCGCACTGTTCCTGGTAGTGCTGCTGGCCTCCCGAGGCCTGACCGGCACCGACCATGTGGATGGCCGGGAGCCCAGGGAATGATGGCGATGACTCACCTGATCGTCGCGCCCATTCTGCTGCCGCTGCTGACCGCCGCGATCATGCTGATGCTCGGTGAGAAGCACCGGCCGCTCAAGGCGAAGATCAATCTGTTCTCCAGCCTGCTCGGCCTGGGCATTGCCGTGGCGTTGTTGCAATGGACACAAACCACCGGCGTGCCCGGCTCCATCGGTGTGTACCTGCCAAGCAACTGGCAAGTGCCGTTCGGCCTGGTGCTGGTGGTCGATCGCCTGTCGGCGCTGATGCTGGTGCTGACCGGCATCATCGGCGTCAGTGCCCTGCTGTTCGCCATGGCACGCTGGGACAGCGCAGGTTCGAGTTTTCACGCGCTGTTCCAGATCCAGTTGATGGGTCTTTACGGCGCGTTCCTCACCGCGGACCTGTTCAACCTGTTCGTGTTCTTCGAGGTGCTGCTGGCCGCGTCCTACGGGTTGATGCTCCACGGCTCGGGCCGGGCGCGGGTGTCGTCGGGGCTGCATTACATCTCGATCAACCTGTTGGCCTCGTCGCTGTTCCTGATTGGCGCGGCGCTGATCTATGGGGTCACCGGCACGCTGAACATGGCCGACCTGGCGGTAAAGATCCCGCTGGTGTCCGAAGCTGATCGCGGCTTGCTGCACGCCGGTGCGGGGATCCTGGCCATCGCATTCCTGGCCAAGGCCGGCATGTGGCCGCTGAACTTCTGGCTGGTGCCGGCCTATTCCTCGGCCAGTGCGCCGGTGGCGGCGATGTTCGCGATCATGACCAAGGTCGGCGTGTACACCTTGCTGCGCCTGTGGACGCTGCTGTTCTCCGCCCAGGCCGGGGCATCGGCGTTCTATGGCGGTGACTGGCTGATCTACGGCGGCATGGCGACCATCGTCTGCGCTGCCATGGCGATCCTCGCTGCGCAACGCCTGGAGCGCATGGCCAGCCTGAGCATTCTGGTGTCGGCGGGCATTCTGCTATCGACCATCGGTTTCGCCCAGCCGAACCTGGTCGGCGCGGCGCTGTTCTATCTGTTCAGCTCGACCCTGGCGTTGAGCGCGCTGTTCCTGTTGGCCGAACTGATCGAGCGCTCGCGCTCGGCCAACGAAATCCTGCTCGAAGACGAAGCCGAACTGCTGCCCCGGCCACTGGAATCCCTGCATCCGCCCAAAGGCACCAACCTCGACGACGACCAGAAAGCCGTGGTCGGCCAGGTGATTCCCTGGACCATGGCCTTTCTCGGCCTGAGCTTCATCGCCTGCGCCTTGCTGATCATCGGCATGCCGCCGCTCTCCGGCTTTATCGGCAAACTGGGGCTGATCGGCGCCCTGCTCAATCCATTGGGTCTGGGCAACAGCGGCGACCAGCCGATTTCCAGCGCAGCGTGGTGCCTGTTGGTGTTGTTGATCGTGTCCGGGCTGGCATCGCTGATCGCGTTCTCGCGCCTGGGCATCCAGCGCTTCTGGACGCCTGCGGAACGGCCATCGCCCCTGCTGCGACGCTTGGAATGCGTACCGATCTTCGCCCTGCTGGGCTTGAGCATTGCGCTGACCTTCAAGGCCGATCCGCTGCTGCGCTACACCCAGGCCGCCGCCGATGCCTTGTACAACCCGCAGCAATACGTGATGGCGGTGCTCGACACGCGCGTCGTACCGAACCCGCCGGCCCATGCGACCACGCTGGAGGTGCAGCCATGAAGCGCCTGTTTCCGGCACCCTTGCTGTCGCTGGCCTTGTGGCTGCTGTGGTTGCTGCTGAACCTGTCGATCAGTCCCGGCAACCTGCTGCTGGGTGCGGTGCTGGGGTTCTGTGCGCCATTGATGATGCGCAGGCTGCGTCCGCTGCCGGTGCGCATCCGTCGCCCTGGCGTGATCCTGCGCCTGGTCCTGCTGGTCGGGCGCGATGTGCTGGTGTCCAACCTCGCCGTGGCCTGGAGCGTGCTCAATGCGGGGCGCCGCCCGCCCCGCTCGCAATTCATCAAGGTGCCGCTGGACTTGCGTGACGCCAACGGTCTGGCCGCGCTGTCGATGATCACCACGGTAGTGCCCGGTACGGTCTGGTCGGAGCTGGCGCTGGACCGCAGCATTTTGCTGTTGCACGTCTTCGATCTGGACGACGAGGCGCTGTTCATCCAGCACTTCAAGGCGACCTACGAACGCCCGTTGATGGAGATCTTCGAATGAGCCCCTTGCTGTCGAACGCGATCCTGCTGAGCCTGTTCTTCTTTTCCCTGGCGATGATCCTGACCCTGATCCGCCTGTTCAAGGGGCCGTCGGCCCAGGATCGGGTCCTGGCGCTGGACTACCTGTACATCGTCGCGATGCTGATGATGCTGGCGTTGGGTATTCGCTATGCCAGTGACACCTACTTCGAGGCGGCGCTGCTGATCGCCCTGTTCGGTTTCGTCGGTTCGTTCGCCCTGGCGAAATTCCTGCTACGTGGTGAGGTGATCGAATGAATACGCCATTGTCGTTGTGGGTGGAGATCCCGGTGGCGATCCTGCTGGTGCTCGGCAGTCTGTTTGCATTGATCGGCGCCACCGGCCTGCTGCGCATGAAGGACTACTTCCAGCGCATGCACCCACCAGCCCTGGCGTCGACGCTCGGGGCCTGGTGCGTGGCGCTGGCTTCGATCATCTACTTTTCGGCGCTCAAGTCCGCGCCGGTATTGCACGCCTGGCTGATTCCGATCCTGCTGGCGATTACCGTGCCGGTGACGACCTTGCTGTTGGCCCGGGCAGCACTGTTTCGCAAACGCATGGCCGGGGATGATGTGCCGGCCGAAGTGAGCAGCCGGCGGACCGAGAGCGGTAGTTAGCCCAAAGTTTTGTATCGACTGGACCGGCCTCTTCGTCGGATCGCCACCCGGACCAAGCCCGCTCCCACAGGGATTGCGCTGAACCCTGTGGGAGCGGGCTTGCTCGCGAAGGCTATAGACCAGCCAACACAGCAAGACCGGTCTGCCTCAGACCCAGGCCACCGCCAACAACCCGGCCCCCAGCACCACACACAACGGCGAATAAACCCAGGTGTCGAGCCGGGCAAACTTCGAGCCTTTGACCTCTTTGAAAAAACCCACCAGCTCCGAATCGCCAATGGCCCGGGCAAACAGCAAAATCGCGATCGCGCTGATCACCCACTGCAACGACCGGTGATGCAACGGTGGCAGGCACCAACCCACCCGCAAGCACACCAGCACCGCAATCAACAGCAACACTCCGGCCACCACCAGCGTGATCCAGCCTCGTGGCTTGAACGCTGGCCTCAGTTGTGCGCTGCCCTCCTGCGGTACTTGCGGGACCGCCGCCACCGCCGCCCACTCGCCACCCAACGCCCAATACACATGCACCAGACTGATCACGGCGAAGATCGTCACCAGCGATTGAGCCAACAGCAAGGTCATGGTTCAGAGATCCTTGAAAGGGATATGAACAGAACAGGCTAGTCGGCTTTTCCTGAAGTGCGCGGCCGAGTGCAAGACCAATTGCTCATACCGGCGCAAGCTCACATTCCGGCGGAGACTTTATCCGCCACGTCCTTGGGCAGCCAGGCTCGCCAGACGTCCGGATGAGCCTTCATGAACGCCTGCGCAGCCTGGCGCGGCGGCGTATGTTTCTCGCTCATCTCGGCCAGCGCCTTGTTCAGCGGATCGATCGGAAACTCGACCTTGGCAAAGAACTCGGCAATCTGCGGATATTGCTTCTGGAAGGGGGTGGACACACCGATCGACAGTTTGGAGGCCAGGGAACGGGTCGGCTGTGGATTGGGGTTGTCGGCGTTGGTCAAGGTCTTCCAGGCTTCGGCGTCGAACGGTGGTTCTTCGAGTTGAATCAGCTTGAAGCGGCCGAGCAACGGCGTGGGTGACCAGTAGTAAAACAGCACGGGCTTGCCACGATGAATTGACGAACTGATCTCTGCATCCAGTGCCGCGCCCGAACCGCTGCGGAAGTTCACGTAGCTGTCGTCCAGCCCATACGCCTTGAGCTTCTGCTTGTTGACCACTTCCGAGGTCCAACCGATAGGGCTATTGAGGAAACGTCCCTTGGTCGGGGCTTCCGGGTCCTTGAACACGTCTTTGTAACGCGGCAGGTCGCTGACGCTGCGCAGGTCCGGCGCCAGCGCCTTGATGCCCTTGGCCGGGTCGCCCTTGATCACATATTCCGGTACCCACCAGCCTTCGGTAGCACCCTTGACCGTGTCGCCAAGGCTGACGACCTTGCCTTCGGCTTCCGCCTTGACCCACACCGGGCTGCGACCGGCCCACTCTTCGCCAATGACCTGGATGTCATTGTTGGCCAGCGCGGTTTCCAGGGTGATGGTGGTGCCCGGCAAGGTGTCGGTCGGCAGCCCGTAGCCCTTCTCGACAATGATGCGCAGGACATCGGTGATCAGGCTGCCGCTTTCCCAGTTCAGGTCGGCGAAGTGGATCGGTGTCTGGGCGGCAAACACCTGGGCGGGCGTCGCCAGCAAAGCGAAGGTGGCCAGGACAGCAGCCAGCAACCGTCGAAATCCGTTCATGCTTTTGCACCTCGTGCTGTTCACAGCAATAGCAGGATGGCCTGGCAGTAGACCGCGAAGCCTCTGAATACTCAGTCCACTGACTGTAGTAGAGGTTCGTGCTTTCGAGGTGCGTGGGTCAGTTTTCCAAGGTTTCCTGCAAACGCATCAGCTCTCGCCTGACCATGCTGGCGTATTCTGCCGGTTGCAGCCGGTAAAGCTGTGACGCCACCCAATTCAGCCAGGCTCCTTGCAGAATGGTCTTCTGCCCGAACAGCCGCCGCGCTTCGTCTTGAGCGCTGGCCAGGTTCTGTTCGTGGAAATCGGCGCGGGTCAGGGTCATCACTCGCTGGCCTTGAAGGTCACCAACTCGCCCTTGCGCCACTTGGCCGCCTTGGCGGTCACGGCTTTGAGGGTCTTGGTCAGGCCTTCCTGCAACTGTTGATGGGCGGCGAACACCATCACCACGCTGTGACCTTCCTTGAACACGATCCCCTGACCGTCGGCCGTGGTCACGAAGGCGTAATCGCCAATGCCGTAAACCGTCAGCTTGATGTCGCGGAACTTGATGTCCAGCTTGCCGCCTTCGCGACTGGGCAGCACGGACGCGCTGAAATGATCGCCGACCTTGAGTTTGAGTCCGGGTTTGTCGTCCACCACCAGGGCTGATTCGGTGTCGATTTCGGCAATGTAAATGCCTTCAGCGTTCTGTTCAGTGATGTAAACGAAACGTGACTGAAACTGCTTGACCAGCTTTGCGCGCAAATCACCCAGCACGAACAAAGCATGCATATCGAGATTACTTACTGCCAAGGAAACATCCCCACATCTGAAAAATGGTGCCGTGCGCGAAAAATAAACGCACAGCCAAAAAAGCGGCAATGCCGAAGGTGTCGCCAAAGAACCCGGATTGAAGTCCTGAATGAGCAGTGCACTCATTCATCACGAAGCTTGAGAAGACTACTGGAACGTCACTCGCGTCGTCCTGACTGGCGTTCGTCACAGGCTGAAGGAAAACGCCCTTCCTGCTGCCAGAAAATTATGGACTATCAACTTCGGGGAAAAATCTCATCAAGAAAAAATCTTTTCCTACATATCGTCCGCAAAAAATTGCTTTAGATAAACATCGATCACCCGCCAGTGAGGGTGATTCTAGAGCAGCGATGCTCTTGGAGACTAGCCAAAACGACGTACATACGTCGATAAAACCATGAAAAGGACTTCATATGTGCACGCTGACTCACTTTGCTTATCCCTTGGTGCCTGACTCGGAAACAGCGCCAACCTCGCATCCGATACGGTTCCGCCACCACGAACCGCCTCACGATGTCCCGGCCCGCCCGCGATTTCAGGTGGTGATGGCGGGCATTGCCTTCTTTCATATCAAGGATATTTCGACAGGCTGCGTAAGAGGTTTCCGAGCCGATCATAACGAAGCCTGTGCCCTCGCCCGGTTTCTGGAATCACATTGTTGACATGCCCGCCGCACTCATCGCCATCGACGTTTCGTCTGCCTGCCGACTTATCTGAGCCGTCGACGGGCAACTACTGCCATACTGCCCGCCATATAAAACGGATCCGCAGAAAATCGGGTTGCGTTGACAACAACAATGTATTTCCAGGGGAAGTCGGCAACGTGACGGAATTTGATATTGGCGAGTTTTTTATCCGGGGTGAAGCCAGAGAAGTCGAGGGTGAATTCCAGGCCGTGATTGTCATGCGGGCCAAACCACCGCTGAAGACCGTGACGTATCACCAGGTCGAAAAGGATCGCTGGTTCAAAACCCCGGATGTCGCCGCCATTGCGGCCCAGGAATCGGCCCAGGAACTGAAGGCCGCGGTCGATGCGGGTGCATTGAAAGCCTGATTGTCGGATTGGCGGTGAGCGAAGAAGCTGACTGGGCGCGGGTGGTCGACGACCTGACCTGCGCATGCACCAGACGCATTGACCACCTCAATGCAGGCTGTCAGGACTTTCGGCGCTCAATTGCGCCAGCCAGGCGGCCTTGCACTCTTGCGCTTCGTCGCGACTGGAGAACGCCGTGCCCCGGCGCTCGCCATTGAGCAACACCACCCAGCAGACCTTGTGCCCCATGGATCGCAAATTGGCCGGTACACCGCTGCCGATCATGACCGCGACATCAACTTTGCCTTGCATGCTGACCCCTCGAAATTAATTAGCAACCTAATTAATAGGTATGTTAATCAGATTTCCGACGAGGAAACAGCAAATCCCTGCACAGGTTCATTGCAGGATTCGTAACAATCGTCCGGCAGCCCGGGGTTTCTAGCGTGGCTTTTCCGGCTTGTAGCCCAGGCGCAAACCGCCCCAATGCCGGCCCTTGAGCATGATCGGCACCGAGAGATCGTGCATCAACTCGCCGGTGTCGCGCGTATAGGTTTGCAGCAGCACGGCCTTCTGATGGCTGCCACAACGGATCCCGGTGCGGTCAGCGAACTTGCGTTTGGTCCGGTTCTGCAAGGCATCGATCTGCGCGTCGCCCGTCAGCGGCTGGCTGAACGCCTTGTTATGGGTCGGCACATAACCCTGCTGGGTGCAGGCGATGGCGAACACCAATCCTTCGTGACGAGGTAACAACGGTTCTTGAATGGTTGGCAACACCTGATCGGTGTAGCGGTCGAAACGCGTCTGGTACTTGGCCGGGCTGGTATTGGGGATGACCTGGTAATTGCGGTCGAACAGATCATCGAGACTGATTCGACCGGCGTCGACATC
Organism: Pseudomonas sp. GL_091; assembly: GCF_057837725.1. Taxonomy (NCBI): domain Bacteria; kingdom Pseudomonadati; phylum Pseudomonadota; class Gammaproteobacteria; order Pseudomonadales; family Pseudomonadaceae; genus Pseudomonas; species Pseudomonas sp. GL_091. The sequence continues at coordinate 4,751,114 of NZ_CM174451.1, forward strand.
CGCCTCAAAACGCGCTGCAATCTGGCTCGCGGCGTCCCGGGCCAGGTCATAGATCCGCTGGTGATAGTCATCCAGCCCCACCTCGGCAAGACGCTCGCTGATGGTTTCGGCTTGCCCCTCCATTTGCACCGCCGCATGGGCCAGACGCTGAGTCTGCTGGTCGCTGACCGCCAGATCGCTGCGCATCTGTTCGATGGCGTGAAACAGGCTGTCGAGCTGTTCGCGGTTGGTGTCTGCCCCTTGGGCGATTTCTCCGACCTGGGACTCGACACTGGCCGCCAGACGGGCAATGTTTTCCAGGTGCTGTCCCGTGCGCTCTACCTGCTCGACGCCGGAGTCAAGGTCGCCGGACAGTTGGCGGATCTGCTCCACCACCTCCGCCGTGCGTTGCTGGATGTCGGCCACCATTTCGCCCACTTCGCCAGTGGCGGTCGCCGTGCGTGCGGCAAGCCCGCGAACCTCGTCGGCCACCACGGCAAACCCGCGACCGTGCTCCCCCGCCCGCGCCGCTTCTATCGCTGCGTTCAACGCCAGCAGGTTGGTCTGGCTGGCGATGGACTGAATCACCAGGGTCACCCGCTGGATATCATCACTGCGCAGGCTCAAGGCTTCGATCAGTTCACGGCTGTTGCCGGCGCGCTGGCTGAGCTGATGCATGCGCGCAATGGACTCGATCAATTCCGTACGCCCGACCACTCCGCTCTGATGAGCTTCGCTGGCGGCACTGAGCGCCTGGCGACTGAGCGTCGAGGTGGCCTGCTCGGTGGTGATCATGACCTCGGCATTGCTGACGATCTGTGCCGCCGCCTTGAGCTGCGATTGCAGTTTTTCCGCCAATTGCCGAACCGAAAACGCCACACCGGCGGCTGACAGTGCGTTATGGCTGGTGGTGCAGGAAAGATCGCGAGTCAACTCGCCGATGGCATCGGGGTTGGCGGGGCAAGCAGCCTTCGGGGTCGCGCGCGCGCGCAGTCGAAGCAGCCAGATAATCAATACGGCCAGGGGCAGGCCAAGGTAGAGCGATCCGTCGCCCAGCGTCATGCCACTTAACAACAGCATCAGGGCGATGCTTTGCAGCGTTGGCGTCAGCCAGCGGTTGTTCGGCAACAGCACGGGTGCGGGCACTGCCGCAACCAGAGACCCGTCTCTCGTCATCATCGTCACCCCGGAAAGCTTCTAATTGTTGTCTTCGCATTAAACGCCACTATAAAGCCATTATCCATGAGCCTTTAGTCGCGAACGTTGCAGCAGATCAATAGAAGAACCGGGAAATCGAAGACGGCAGAAAACAAAGATCGCAGCCTGCGGCAGCGCCCTACTTCAATTGCGTAGGAACTGCCGCAGGCTGCGATCTTTTCAAGGCAGCCCGGATCAAAGGGGCTGCCCCGCGGAATCAGGCCTGACGCTGGTGCTTGTCGATTTGCTCGTGACGTTCCTGAGCTTCGATGCAGTACTTGGTGGTCGGGCTGATCAGCAGGCGCTTGAGGCCAATCGCCTCGCCGCTGTCGTCGCACCAGCCGAAGCTGTCTTCCTTGATGCGCTCAAGGGCTTGTTCCAACTGAGGCAGCATGCGCTGGTCGCGATCGATCGCGTTCACCAGCCAGGTGCGTTCTTCTTCGACCGAAGCCGCGTCTGCCGGATCAGCCGGGGTATCCAGGCTTTCGATGGCAATGCGGTTCTGTTCGATGCGCTCATGGGTTTCGACTTTCATGTTCTGCAACAGCTCGGAGAAAAAAGCATGTTGCTCGGCATTCATGTAGTCATCCGCCGGCATGGCCAGCAACTTGTCCTTTGTCATTGATATCTCTATAAAAAAACGTGCATTAAGGCGAATAAGGGAGCGTTCCGGCAGACCTGGGCAGGCCATCGGAAAGGCGCCGTTTGTTCCAAGCGCCACCCGGCACTCAATTTACGAGGGGCGGCAGTCTACGGCCGACTTGAGGCCTCAGCAACCGAAAAGACAGCGAATTTGTCCGACAAAGCCCTGAAAATGCTCTATGGCAGGCTTTGAGGCGGTAATCGGAGTGCGTTTATAGCAAGAAATTCAATCGAGCGGCTGTATATAGAAGACAAACGGCTTGCACCGGGCATTATTCACGGTCATTTGCAGGGTTGCGAACCTCAGCTAAGGTTGTCCCTCCCGAAATGGCCATATAAAGGAAAGGACCATGAAGCTGATCGGTATGCTGGATTCGCCCTATGTAAGGCGCGCCGCCATTTCTGCCAAATGCCTGGGAATCGCCCTGGAACATCAATCGGTCTCGGTGTTCCGCCACTTCGAACAATTCCAGCAGATCAACCCGGTGGTCAAGGCGCCCACCCTGGTGCTGGATGACGGTGAGGTGTTGATGGACTCGACACTGATCATCGATTACCTGGAAACCCTGGCCGACACCACTCTGCTGCCCGTCGAGCCGAGTCAGCGCCTGCGCGCGTTGCGCCTGATTGGCCTGGCGCTGGCCGCCAGCGAAAAGTCCGTGCAGCTTTACTACGAGCGCAATCTGCGGCCCGAGGAGATTCAATTCGAACCCTGGGTGCAGCGGGTGGAAGGACAGCTGAAGGCAGCCTATTCGGCACTGGAGCGGGAGCTGGAAAAGCAGCCGCTGAAGACTGACGGTTCGCTTGAGCAGGACGGCATTACCCTGGCGGTGGCCTGGAGCTTCACCAACCTGGTGGTGCCGGATCAGGTGAGTGCGGCGCAGTTTCCGCGGATAGCTGCGTTCACGGCGTATGCCGAAGGGCTTGAGGTGTTTGTCAGTACGCCGATTGACTGACAGATTCACTTTGCCTGTTCTGCCGTCATCGGCGGAACGCCGCCTGGAGCAGGCTCGCTCCCACAGGGGATTGCGGTGAACGGGTATGTTCAGCGGGATCTGCGCATTGACCGAAGCGCGGAATTTCCATGAACTTTTATTTAAAAAGCCTGCGATCATTTCTTGGCAAAATGCCGCACAACGTTGTGAACATTTAATCAGGCCAGCCCTATGACCCGCATCTTGACCATCGAAGACGACGCCGTGACCGCCCGGGAAATTGTCGCCGAACTGAGTAGCCACGGCCTCGACGTCGACTGGGTCGACAATGGCCGCGAAGGGCTGGAGCGTGCGGTCAGCGGCAACTATGACCTGATCACCCTCGACCGCATGCTGCCCGAGCTCGATGGCCTGGCGATCGTCACCACCCTGCGGACCATGGGCGTGGCCACGCCGATCCTGATGATCAGCGCCCTGTCCGACGTCGATGAGCGCGTGCGCGGCTTGCGCGCTGGCGGCGACGACTACCTGACCAAACCCTTCGCCACCGATGAAATGGCCGCCCGGGTCGAAGTCCTGCTGCGCCGGCAGAACACCGTGACCGCCCAGGCCACAACGCTGCGGGTGGCGGATCTGGAGCTGAACCTGATCAGCCACGAAGCCAGCCGCGACGGTCAACTGCTGACGCTGTTGCCCACCGAATACAAACTGCTGGAGTTCCTGATGCGCAATACCGGGCAAATCCTCTCGCGGATGATGATTTTCGAAGAAGTCTGGGGTTACCACTTCGACCCCGGCACCAACCTGATCGACGTACACATCGGCCGTCTGCGCAAGAAGATCGACCCGCCTGGCAATGTCCCACTGATTCGGACCGTGCGAGGCTCGGGTTATGTCATTGCCGAACCCGTCTAAAGGCTGGCGCTCTTCCAGCAGTCGTCTGCTGGCGCTCTACAGTTCGCTGTTCGTGATCTGGAGCGGGATTCTCATGGGGGTCATGTACTACGAGGTTTCCGCTTACCTGGACAACCTGGCCAAGCATTCGCTGATGCAACGCCAGCACCTGTTTTCGCGCTTCTCGGGCGAGCAACTGGTGGACGCCCTCGCCGTCAGCATGACCTTCGACATCCGCGGCATCGACGCCTACGGCCTGTTCGATGCCCAACACCGTTACCTCAGTGGCGCCCTGCGCTACATTCCGGACGGCTTGCCGCTCGATGGCAAGATCCACATGCTGCGCGATTGCGATGCCTCCGACGACAGCGACGACCAGACGCTGCCCGCCGACAGTTGCGACGCCGTGGCGACCCGCACCCTCGACGGCCGCTGGCTGGTGCTGGTGCGCGACAACGGTTCGCTGTTCGCCGTGACCCGGATCATCCTTCACGCCTTGTTCTGGGGTGTGACCCTGACCATCGTGCCCGGTATCGTCGGCTGGTCATTGCTGCGCCGCCGGCCGTTGCGGCGCATTCGCGGGATTCAGGCCAGTGCCGAAGCCATCGTCGCTGGCGACTTGAGCCGGCGCTTGCCACTGTCCAATCGGCGTGACGAACTGGACATGCTCGCCGCCATCGTCAACGCCATGCTCGAACGCATCGAGCGCCTGATGAACGAGGTCAAGGGCGTGTGCGATAACATCGCCCATGACCTGCGCACGCCCCTGACCCGTCTGCGCGCGCAGCTTTACCGCATGCAGCAGCAAGCCGGCGAAGGCTCGCCGCAGGCCATGCAACTGGACTTGGTGCTGGCCGAGGCCGATACGCTGATGGCGCGCTTCCGTGGATTGCTGCGAATTTCCGAACTGGAAGACCGCCAGCGCCGCTCCGGTTTCGTGCAAGTGGACCCGGTGGCGTTGCTGCAAGAGCTGCATGAGTTCTACCTGCCCCTGGCGGAGGACGACGGCCTGGTGTTCCAGCTGCACCTGCCCGCGTCATTGCCACCCCTCCATGGCGACCGCGCACTGCTGTTCGAAGCGGTGGCGAACCTGCTCAGCAACTCGATCAAATTCACCCCGCCCGGTGGCGCGGTGGTCTTGCGCGGGGTCAATGCTGGCGGGCACACGCAGATCGAAGTGCTCGACTCCGGCCCGGGCATTCCCGAAACGGAACGTGAAGCGGTGTTCCAGCGTTTCTATCGCGCCGAGGCGGGCAATCATAAAAGCGGCTTCGGGCTGGGGCTGTCCATCGTCGCGGCGATTGTCAGCCTGCACGGGTTTACCCTGGAAGTGGGCAGCAGCGAACTGGGTGGCGCGCGGCTGGTGCTGGACTGCCAGGAGAGTTTGATTCCGCAGACCTGATACCCACGACCCTGTAGGAGCGAGCTTGCTCGCGATGGACGCAAGGTCGACGCGCTCATTCAGACAGTAAGCGTTTTCGTTGACGTCCATCGCGAGCAAGCTCGCTCCTACAAGGGATTGGTGGTGTTTATCAAGCCGGGTAATTGGCCCGCAGCGCTTCAAGCCCGCCCTGATAGATGCCGGTAAACAACGCCTCCACTTCCTCGTTGCTCACACCCACCGGTTCGAACCTCCCGGACCAGGTCACCCGCGCGCCCTCGCCTTGCGCTTGAACCTTGATCGTCGCCAGATAATCAGTCGCCGGAAACGGTGCCTGCAAAATCGAGTAGCTGTAGGTTTGGCTCGCGTTGTCGAAGGCTTGCAGGCGTTCGATCACCACTGCGCCGTCCGCCGTTTGCAGGCTGCGCACGCGCCCGCCTTCGCTGAGCTCGCTCTTGGGAATGAACGGCAGCCAGTCCGGCAGCGAATTGAAACCGCCAATCAATTGCCAGACCTGAGCGGCCGAAGCCGGGATGTCGATGAAGGCTGATGCAGTTGCCATGAAATACTCTCTCCAATCAATAAGGTTCAGATGGCCAGGCTGTCGACGACACCGCCGTCGACCCGCAAGGCAGCGCCGGTAGTGGCCGAGGATAACGGCGAAGCGATGTAGGCCACCAGATTGGCGACTTCCTCGACGTCCGCCACGCGCTGGATGATCGACGTCGGCCGGGCCTTGCGCACGAACGCATCGGCTTCGTCCCGGGCGCTGCGCCCGGATTCGGCCGTGGCGTCCTTGAGCATGTCTTCCAGGCCATCGGTAAAGGTCGGGCCGGGCAGGATCGCATTGACCGTCACGCCGGTGCCGGCCAGGCGTTTGGCCAGGCCATGGGACACGGCCAGGTTGGCGCTTTTGGTCACGCCATAGTTGATCATGTCCGCCGGTGTCGCCACGCCGGATTCCGAAGACAGGAAGATCACCCGCCCCCATCCCTGCTTGACCATCTCCGGCGTGTAGTGCCGAGACAGGCGCACGCCGGAAATCACGTTGACCTCGTAGAAGCGTGTCCACTCACTGTCCGGTGCGTCGAAGAAATCCACTGTATTGAAGATCCCGAGGTTGTTCACCAGGATGTCCGCCCGAGGTTCGGCGGCGAACAATATTTCGGCACCTTCGGCTGTGCCGAGGTCAGCGGTCACCCCACGCAATTGCGCAGCAGGAACACGCTGGCGAATCCTCGCCATTGCCTGCTCGACCTTGGCCGTGTCGCGGCCGATCACCACCACCGTGGCGCCCGCCTCGGCCAGTGCCTTGCTGATGCCCAGACCAATGCCGGCGGTGCTGCCGCTGACGATTGCAAGTTTTCCGCTCAAATCGATTCTCATGCTCAAGCTCCAATGAGGGGCAAGGGTGCGCGCTCGGAAACCAGCTTCGCCTCACGCATCGCCTGCCAGAATGCAGCGGGAATCACCGCCGACAACGCGGCCACATCTTCGGCAATCCGCTGCGGGCGGCTGGAACCGGGAATCACCGCGGCCACTGCCGGGTTAGCCAATGAGAATTGCAATGCAGCGGCTTTGACGTCGACACCGTGGGCCGTCGCAATGCGTTTGATCTGCTCGACCTTGTTGATGATCGCCGGGCTGGCCTTCTGGTATTCGAAGTGCGCACCACCGGCGAGGATGCCCGAGCTGTACGGGCCACCGACCACGATTTCGACGTTCTGCGCCAGGGCAGCATCCATCAGACGCTGCAAGGCACGATCATGGTCGAGAAGAGTGTAGCGGCCGGCCAACAGAAAACCGTCCGGTTGCGCTTCGCTCAGATCAAGGGTCAGCTCGCAGGGCTCAACCTTGTTCACACCCAGGCCCCAGCCCTTGATCACGCCCTCTTCGCGCAAACGCGTCAGCACTTTGAAGGCACCGGTACGGGCCTGGTTGAAGTACTCCAGCCATTGGTCGCCGTAGAAATCCTGGGCGATATCGTGCACCCAGACGATGTCCAGGCGATCGGTTTGCAGGCGCTTGAGGCTGTCTTCAATCGAACGCATCGTTGCATCGGCGCTGTAGTCGTTGACGATCCTGTTCGGCCGGCCGTGCTCGAACACTCCGCTCTTCTCGCCCAAGTCACGGGCGGCGGCGTCTTCGACTTCATCGAGGATCACCCGGCCGACCTTGCTGCTGAGCACAAAGTCGTCACGGTTGTAGCGCGACAGTGCGCCGCCAAGGCGAATCTCCGACAGACCCGAACCGTAGAACGGCGCGGTATCGAAGTAGCGCACGCCGGCATCCCAGGCGGCATGGACAGTCGCTTGCGCTTCCTCTTCCGGGATGGCGCGGAACATGTTGCCCAACGGCGCGGTGCCGAAACCCAGCGCGCCGGGCAGTTTGTCTTTCAAGCTCATGATTGATCCTCTTGAGTGTCAGTGGCCATCTCTTGTTGAGTAGTGCAGTGACCGTTGAGCAGATCCTAGATTGCGATGATCGGACCGTCCAAGACATAATGCGCAGCACTTGAGTCCCTAAGGGTCTGACATGATCGACATCCGCCAATTGCGCTACTTCGTCGCCGTCGCCGAGGAAGAACACGTCGGACGCGCCGCCGAGCGCCTGCACATTTCCCAGTCACCCCTGAGTCGGCAGATCGCCCAGCTCGAAGAACGCCTGGGCCTGACTCTGTTCGAGCGCAGCCAGCAACGTATCCGCCTGACCCGCGACGGCCAGACCTTCCTCACCGAAACCCGCGCCCTGTTGACCCACGCCAATCGACTGGAATCCCTCGGCAAACGTCTGGGGCGCGGCGAAGAAGGCGGCCTGTGCATTGGCTACATCGAAAATGCCATGCACGCCGGCGTGCTGCCCAATGCCTTGCGCGTGCTGCGGGTCGACCGGCCGAAGGTACACGTGGCGCTGTACAACCTCAGCTCGGCCGAACAACTCGAAGGCTTGCGCCAGCGAAGCCTGGATATTGCCCTGGTGAGCGAACCACCGACCGATGACGACCCGGATCTGCTGGGTTTCCAGGTGCTGGACGATCCGATGCTGCTGGCCCTGCCTGAGCACCATCCGCTGGCGCAGCAGACTGTGCTGACGCTGGCGGACCTCGCCGACCAGGAATGGATCGGCGTGCAGCACCGACAGAACGCCAGCTGCCACGACGACTTCGTCAGCGCCTGCATCCGGGCCGGCTTCACGCCGGACATCCGCATGCAAGCCACCGAGCCTTTCACCGCGCTTGGGTTGGTGGCGTCGGGACTAGGCATCGCGATGATCCAGAAAGGTCTGAGCCGCAATGCCCCGCCGGGTGTAGTGCTGCGGGAAGTGCCGTGGATTTCCTTCACCACGCCGCTGTGGGCAGCATGGCACCGGATCAATTTGCGACCTTTGGTGGAGACATTCCGGAAGGTGCTGACAGAGCCTGAATCCGCCACCTGAAACGGCTCCCACATCTATGGTTACCCCCTTTTCTGCAATACTGTTGTTGATGTCGTGTTTGGCTTGCTTTCATCTATCCGGCGTCTGAGTTGGGGTTGTCGCCCCGCGCCTCGATGAGAATCGATGCCCAACGACCCTAATTAGTGGAACGGCCTTTCAGCCGTGTGAGAGCCCAGGGTTGTCGTCAGGCCGGTTGGCCGTTCACGTCATCAGTTATCCAGCATCGCAAAACCAGGTGGGTGGTGCTTGGGTGACAGCGGGGTCAGGCGTTCATCGCGGCTGGCCCCGCATCGAATTCAGTGTGGTGTGCCGCTATCGCCCAGGCGATTCTTGCCAGTTTGTTGGCCAGCGCACAAACCACTAGATTGGAGTGATGTCCCGACGCCAATAACCGGCGGACCCAGTCCGCCAAAGCGCCTTTCTGTCGCTCCAGTTGTATCAAGTAAACACGAGCGCACTGGACGAGCAGGCGTCGCTGGTTGCGATCACCGCGCTTACTGATGCCCAGCAGGACAGACCTCCCGCCCGTGGAATGCTGCTTGGGGACCAGTCCGATGGAAGCTGCATAGCCTCGGCCGCATTTGAACTGCTTGCCATCGCCCAGCTCGGCAGCCAGGACGGTGGAGGTGATCGGGCCGACACACGGCAGAGTCATCAAACGAGTCGCCAGATCATCTTCAGCGGCCTGGCATTCCACGTCCTTATCCAGCGACTTGATCTCCTCCTCCACATGCTTGAGATGTCGATACAGTCTCATCAGATTTTTTTTGTAGGGCTCAGAAATTGAACTCGCCTCAAGCAGCTCCGGTAGAGCGTTGATCGACTTGAAGCCCGGGGCCAGGCTCACGCCAACCTCCAGAAGCGCGGCGTGAATCCGATTGACGGTTGCGGTGCGATCCTTGATGAACGAGTCTCGGGTGGAGTTCAGCATGGCTAGCACTTGCTGGGCCTGAGTTTTTACCGGCACAAAACGCATCGTCGGACGAGTCGCTGCTTCGCAGATCGCCTCGGCATCAGCGAAGTCATTTTTGTTGCTTTTCACGTAAGGGCGTACGAGATGAGGTGCGATGAGCCTGGGCGCATGTCCCAGCCTGATGGCCTCCTGTGCCATGAAGTGGGCGCCGCCACAGGCTTCCATCACGATGGTGCAGGGCTCGAGATTTGCCAGGTGCTGCATGAGCGTTACCCGATTGAATTTTTTTCGGTACAGCTCGTGACCACGATCATCCTGTGCATGTAGATGAAAGGTGTGTTTTCCCAAGTCGATGGCGGCAATAGCTACTTTGTTCATGGCAACGATCTCCGATGAGCCCCCTGCGAAAGCTTAGTGGGCGATCACAGGGGGCAGCGGGGGTAGCCATTTCATTAGTTGATGGGTGTCGTACACAGCATTTGTGCCCGCGGAAGATCCAGTGTGGGAGCGAGCCTGCTCGCGATGGCGGCGTGTCAGGCAACGTTGATGTCGACTGACGCCAGAATCCACCGGCTTGCGTGCCTTGTGGCCGGGTTCTATCGTTTGCCTGTCGCTTGTCTGGTGTCGATGGTCTGGAACGGGGTCAACGATAACGATCCGGCAGAACGCTGGTTGCGCTCGAAAATTGCACAGCACATGGCGGCGCCACTATCGGGGCATTGATCGACTGCAGGACCACCGGCTCGGACTCGCGCAAATACACTGGCATGTCGGTCACCGGTGGCATGGCCGGAATCTCGAAGTACATCTGCACCACCCAGCCACGGTGATAGCTGGCGTGGTTGACCACGTGCATCAGCATCGCGCCGGCGCTCATGGTGCCGCTTTCGCCTGAGACAAAAGTGAACTCCAGGGGCTTGTCCAGGGAGGCATCGGTTTGCCGGGCGCTCCAGTCGCAGTACCAGCGATCGATGTCTTTTTGCGCCAGGCGCAGTTCGGACAGATCGGCATGCAGCAGGTCGTGTGAAGTCTTGAAGCCATGCCCCCGGCCTTCGAGGTGCGCCTGCCAGATGCAATCCACCACGTACACGTGATTGAGGGTGCCAATCATGTTTTTGAACACCGACACCCGTTCTTTTTTGACTTCGCCCGGAGGGAGCGCCGCGAGGCTGTCAAAGAGGCGCTGATTGGCCCAGCGTTTGTAATCGGCCAGCAGGCAGGCAGTGCGTACGGTGATCATCAGAGTTCTCCGATGGCAGTAAGCGCACCCCCTAGCATAGACCCGATGGCCGCAAAGCAGCGCCAGCACTGATCATCGGTCGTTCAGGCGTTTCACCACGCGCTCGGCGAGCGCCAGGCAACTGGTCAGCCCCGGTGATTCAATGCCGAACAGATTCACCAGCCCAGGCACGCCATGTTCGGCGCATCCGCTGATGAGAAAATCGGCGGCCGGCTCGGTCGGCCCGCTGATTTTCGGGCGAATGCCGCTGTAGGCCGGGTGCAGGCTGTTGTCCGGCAACCCCGGCCAATAACGGCGGATCGCCTGATAGAACCCCTCGGCCCGGCGGGGCTCGACGCGGTAATCAATGTGCTCGACCCATTCGACATCCGGCCCGAAGCGCACCTGCCCGCCCAGGTCCAGCGTCATGTGCACACCCAGTCCCGCGCTCTCCGGGGCCGGATACACCAGATGCCGAAACGGTCCCCGGCCGCTGAAACTGAAATAACTGCCCTTGCACAAATGCGCCTGGGGAATGAATGGCCCCGGCAGACCGACGATGCTGCTCGCCACCTCGGGAGCGGACAGCCCCGCGCAGTTGATCAATTCGCGGCAGCACAGGGTCATGGGTTGGCTGCCGCCCATGTGCAGCTCGAAGCCCTGCTCGATGCAACGGGCCGACAGCAACGGCGTGCGCAAGGCCAGCGTCGCTGCGAACCGCTCGGCATCGCCCTGTAGCGCCAGCATCAGGGCGTGAGAATCGACGATGCCAGTAGACGGCGACCACAGCGCCGCGACGCAGGACAACGCCGGTTCAAGCGCCCGGGCCTGGGCGCCTTCCAGCCATTGCAGGTCATCGACACCATTGACACGCCCCTGCTGCAACAGACGCTGCAAAGCCAAGCGCTGTTGCTCATCGGTGGCCACGATCAGCTTGCCCACGCGCCGGTAATCAACACCATGCTCATCGCAAAAAGCGTAGAGACGCTGCTTGCCCTCCACGCACAACTGCGCCTTGAGGCTGCCGCCCGGGTAATAGATACCGGCGTGAATCACTTGCGAGTTACGTGAGCTGATGCCCGTGCCGATGCCCTCACCCGCCTCGACCACCAGCACGTCGCGCCCGCTCATTGCCAAGGCCCGGGCCACTGCCAATCCGACGACACCGGCCCCGATCACCACACTTTGAACATCGACGTTCAACGACCCAGCCTCCCACTCACCCCACTCCTCGTTAATGCCACGGAACTCTCGGCAACCACCGCGCATCCTAAACTATGTGGTACTTCCCTTATGCTTCATGCTGTCGGAGGACACCGTCATGCGCCGTCTGTTTATCATTTCTTCTCTGGTACTTTGTTTGCCCGCAGGTTCCGCTATGGCCAAAGTGGATGCCGAAGATGTCGCCACCTCGGCCGGGGTTTCCGCCTCGCTGTACTCAACGTTCAAAGACGACAAACTCATGATTCCCGCCCGGGATGACGCATCCAGCTTCGTCGCCAGTGGCGGTGCGATTCGTGGTGCGTATCTGGAGTCGGTGTTGAAAAAGATCCGTCAGGACAATCCCGCCCTCAACAACGCAAGCGACGAAGACCTGGCCCGCGCCATTCTCGTCCAGGAAGGCGTTGCCACCGATCACTGAAGATCGTCATTGCCAGCGGTGGGGCTTGTGACACCGGGATAGCGTTTCCAGCCCTACCTGGCGTGCGTGCCAGTGGACAAGCGTGCCCACCCGGCCACGAGTTGCGCGTTGATACTCACCCCGCCGCATACCACGATCACCACGTCCCGGGCGTCGGCAATCGCCGGGTGATCGAGGTAGGCAATCGCCAATGAAACACCGCACGCCGGTTCGACCAGCTGACGCAAATCATTGGCGTAACGCACCACGCCCATGATCGCGTCATCATCACTGAGCACCACGCACTCATGGGAAAAATCGCCGATGTGCCTGACCGGCCAGGCGGCCACTTGCGCGGCGCCCAGGGAAGTGGCGACGGTGTCGATTTTCGCCAGTTTGACCGGGTACCCGGCCGCCACCGCCGCGGCGAACGACGCCGCGCCTTCGGTTTCGCAGGCTACGATACGGCAATCGGTGTGCCGATGACGAATCAGTCCGGTGAGCAGCCCTGCCAGCAAGCCACCGCCGCCCACCGATGTCACCAGCACATCCACTGGCGGGCAGTCTTCAAGGATTTCATCGACCATGGTGCTGTGCCCTTCCCACAACAGCGGGTGGTCGAAGGCCGGCACAAATTCACTGCGTGGGTCCTGGGCGAGTTCCTTTGCCCGTTGATTGGCTTCGTCCCAGACCTTGCCGTGCACGATCACTTCGGCGCCGGTCTTGCTGATCCGCGCCCGAGTGCTTTGCGGGGTGGTGTGCGGTACCACGATGCATGCCTTGAGCCCCAGGCGGGCAGCGGCCATGGCCGTGGCCAGCCCCGCGTTCCCGGCAGAGGGACAGACCACCTTGCGCTTGCCCTGCTGCTGAGCCTGGCTGCACAGCAAACCCATGCCGCGTAATTTGAACGAGCCGCTGGGTTGCAGGTTTTCCAGTTTCAGCCAGATACGGCGGGTCGGGGTCGACAGGCCTGGGTGCAGGATCAAAGGTGTTCGGATGTGAAGCATGTCGGTTCCTGTTACACGCCACCGGCTCGCCGAACGGGTCAACGAGCCAGCGGTGAACGGTCCTCTCATGCAAGTCTAGTTCACCCGGTCCGGGGTGACCGTCTCAGCGATAACGCGGCGCCGCCACGCTATTGCCAAACAACCCGGACAGCGTCCGGCGCTGGGCTTCGAAACGGTCCCACTGGCTGCCATCGTGCAGCCCGGGAATGGTCACCACTTCGCCAGCCGCCAAGCCAGCGAGTGCGGCATCGACCATGTCTTCGGCGGACATCACGATTTCCTTCGGCAGGTTTTCCACCGGGTTGCCGGCCTCGCTCCAGAAGTCGGTGGCGGTCGCCCCCGGCAACACCGCCTGGATGCGTATGCCTTTGTCCGCCAGTTCATGCTGCATCGACTGGCTCAGGCTCAAGACGAACGCCTTGGTCCCGCCGTACACGCCGTTGAGGATCTCCGGAGCGATGGCGACGATGGAGGCGATATTGATCACGGTGCCGGTGCCCCGGGAGACGAAACCCGGTACGGCGGCATAGGCCAGGCGCATCAATGCCGTCACGTTGAGGTTGATCATCGCTTCCATGTCGTCCACGGGACTGGCGAGCAGCGGCATGACGCCACCGACCCCGGCGTTGTTGACCAACAAGGTGATGCTGGCATCGTTATGCAGGATCTGTTCGACCCGCAGCGAATCCGCCTTGTTCGTCAGGTCGGCAGCCACCACCTCCACGGTGCGCCCGGTTTCGTCGCTCAAATGGTTGGCCAGGGCATTAAGCTTGCCCTGGCTGCGGGCCACCAGGATCAGGTCGTAACCCTGCCGGGCCAGGCGGTCGGCATACACCGCGCCAATGCCCGAAGAAGCGCCGGTGATCAGTGCAGTGCCTTTGGATGAAAGCGCCATGGTGCAATTCCTCTACGGTGAGGCGAGAGATTCGCCGCGTGCTGACCGTTATAAAGGGACTTACGATTGTCTCAAATGACGTTTAAAGTACGTTTTTAGGACATAACCGTTTGAGGGCAGGCCGATGATCAGCGTGGCGTTCGTGGTTTTCGAGGGTTTCCAGTCCATGGCGCTGGCCGCCATGCCGGTGTTCGAGTACGCCAATTTCAGTGCCGCAGAGGCGCTGTATGACGTGCGCGTGCTGTCCGAAAAAGGTCACAACCTGCGCGCCTCCGGCGGCTTGAGCGTCGGCACCGAGGCCTTCGACGGGCGTGAGTTCGACACGGTGATCGTGGTCGGCGGCGACTCCATCGTCGAACAGGCGCCCGAGGCCGTGCTGGATTACCTGCGGGCCAGCATCAACACGGCGCGCCGTACGGCGTCGATCTGCTCCGGGGCGTTCGTCATGGCCCAGGCCGGCTTGCTCGACGGGCGGCGGGCCACCACCCACTGGGCCTACGCCCGGGAACTGCAGGCGCGGTTTCCGGCGATCAAGGTCGAGGCCGATCGCATCTATGTGATCGACGGTTCAATCTGGACCTCCGCCGGCATGACGGCGGGCATCGACCTGGCACTGGCCATGGTGGAAAAGGACCACGGCGCCGAGTTGGCCCGGGCCGTGGCGCAAAAACTGGTGATGTACCACCGCCGCGCGGGCGGCCAGTCGCAGCACTCGGCGTTGCTGGAGCTGGAGCCGAAATCCGATCGTATTCAAACCGTGCTCGGCTACGCCCGGGAACACCTCGCCCAGCCCCTTTCGGTGGAGCAACTGGCACAAGTGGCCAACCTCAGCCCCCGGCAATTCAGCCGGGCGTTTCGCGCCGAAACCGGGCAATCGCCGGCCAAGGCCATCGAAAACCTGCGCCTGGAAGCGGCGCGCCAGATGCTCGAACGCGGACGCCTGACCCTCGACCAGATCGCCCTGGAAACCGGGTTCACTGACCGCCGGCGCATGCGCGAAACGTTCCTGCGGGTGTTCGGGCAACCGCCACAGGTGATTCGGCGCAATGCAAGATCAGAGGTGCCTTGATCGCACCCTCGCCCGGCGTGGGAAGCATCGGTATCTACACTGAACCTGACGGAGGTTACTTTTGGAGGCACCATGAAAATCTCGGCCAAACTGGCGTTTTTCGCTGTCGCCAGCACCCTCGCCTACCTCGCCCTGGCAATCTGGGGGCTGGGTGGTTTCGCGGCTTACTTCAGCCACGGCTCACTGGTCGTCATTGCCCTGGCCACCCTGATTATGGCCGTCGTATCACTGTTCACCGAAGTCAACCTGAGTTCGGGGGAACGCGAAGACCGGGCCAACCGCTGGGTCATTCCAGCCTTCGGCGTGATCGGCTTACTGAGCGGCTTTCTGCCGGCCTATACCGACCGCATCGATTTCTGGACCTTTGGCGGAGAGGGCGTGCGCTGGCTCGGGGCGCTGTTGTTCATCGTCGGCGGCGCACTGCGGTTATGGCCGGTGTTTGTGCTGGGCAAGCGCTTCAGCGGGCTGGTGGCGATTCAGCAGGGGCATCGACTGGTCACCGAGGGGATTTACCGCAACCTGCGCAACCCCAGTTATCTGGGGATGATGGTCATCGGCATGGGTTGGGCACTGGCCTTTCGTTCTGGTGTCGGGCTGATATTGGTGGCGCTGACGCTGATCCCGCTGATTGCGCGCATTCACTCGGAAGAAGCCTTGTTGAGGGCGCAGTTCGGCAGCGAATACGAGGCCTATAGCGCCCGCAGTTGGCGGTTAATCCCGGGACTTTACTGACAGGAACACTGATCCCACAGGGGAAATGTGTCGTTCACAAAAACTGCAAACGAATCAGACCGCCGGCATCCACGCTCGCGGCAACCATGTCATAACCCGCCAACGTCCCATGCAACGTCTTGATCGGCTGTTCATGGGTCGCCGTGACAATCATCAAGTCCGCCCCCGCCGCCTCGGCCGCCAGAATCCCCACCGTGGCGTCTTCAAAAACCAGGCACTGCCCAGGCTCGACGCCCAAACGCCGGGCCGCGAGTTGGTACCCCGCGGGGTCGGGTTTGCCAGCCGTGACGTCCTCTGCCGTCACCATCACCTCAGGCTCGGGAATCCCCGCCGCCGCCATCCGCCGCAACGCCAGCTCCCGCGGGGCGGAAGTGACAATCGCCCATTGGCTGGCTGGCAAAGACCGCAAGAATTTCGCCGCGCCAGCCACTTCGAATACCCCATCGACGTCGATGATTTCCGCTTCGGTAATCCACGCTGCTTCAGCTTCGGCGTCCACCCCGGGCAAGCCCAGGCGCCTGATGGTGTCGATGGCGCGGGCACCGTGGATGGTCGGCAGGAAGCTGTCGACATCGACACCATGGCGCACGGCCCAGGTGGTCCAGACCCGCTCGGCAGCGGCAATGGACGTCAGGACCGTACCGTCCATGTCGAACAGAAAGGCACGGTAAGTCGAGTTGAAAACAGAGTGATCGGACAAGGAAAAGAACCTCGCAGGTGCCGGACGGATTTGCCCGGCAATGTAGCATCTGCGCGCAAGTCAGTTGAGTCGTTTGGACTTGAAGGTCTGGCCCACGCAATCGAGCAGTCCGCCAATCATCCAGGGTTTCTTGATGAACGAGACCGCGTGCCGCACGCCTGCGCTTTCAGGGGTTTCGAAACCGGACATGATCATGATCGGCTTGTCCGGCCAGCGATCGCCGAACTGGTTGGCCAAGTCCGCGCCATTGAGCGTGCCGGGCATGGTGATGTCCGTCAGCAGCATGCCCACCTGCGGCGCATGCTGTTCCAGATAGATCGCTGCCGCATCCGCACTGATTTGCGGCTCGACGACAAAACCCTCCTCCTGAAGAATTTCACAGAGAAACTCCAGGATCAGCGGGTCATCCTCAATCACCAGAATCAACCCGCCAGGAAGATCTCCACCCGCCGTCGGTATTCGACTCATGACCGTGCCGCTCCCTGATTGCCTCAATGATTTCGCGGGCTCTGATCCGCCACCTAAAAGGTATGAGCAGCGGACTCGGTGGAAATTCATTTTTGATGCAACCAGGTGACCGGTATCAAGCGTCCTGCAGGATCAGGTCAGCCCCCTTCTCCGCCACCATCAGCACCGCGGCGTGGGTGTTGCCCGACGTCACATTGGGGAAAATCGACGCATCGACGATGCGCAAACCGTCCAGCCCATGAACCTTGAGCTGTTTATCCACCACCGACTTCCGCTCGTCCGACCCCATGGCGCAGGAACCGCACAGGTGGTAGATCGAGCCACTGTTTTCGCGGAAGTACTGCAACATCTGTTCGTCGGTTTCGACCGCCGGCCCCGGCAACACTTCTTCGACGGTGATGCCCTTGAGCGCCGGTGCCCGCATGATCTTGCGCATCAGGCGGCTGCCCTGGATCACCTCGTCGATGTCCTTCTGGGTGCTCAGGTAATTCGGGTCGATCAGCGCCGCATCCCGCGGGTTTTTCGAAGCGATCTCGATATGCCCGCGACTGGTCGGCCGACACGGGTTGAAGCACAGCAGGAAGCCTGAGTACGGCTCTGGCTTGAGGCTGGCCTTGTTGTTTTTCGGGATCTGGTACGACAGCGGGTTGAAGTACAACTGCAAATTCGGGTTGGCCTGCTGCTCGCTGCCACGGAAGAACCCGCCGGCCTGGTTGACGCTCATCGCCAGCGCGCCCTTGCGGGTGAACAGGTACTTCAGGCCCAGCTTGAACTGGCCGAACAGCGAACTGAGCTGGTCATTGAGCGTCGGGATATTTGCCTTGTAGTAGTAGCTGGCGCACAGGTGATCCTGCAGGTTTTGCCCCACCGCCGGCAGGTGCTTGACCATCGGGATGTTGTGCCTGGCCAGCAGCGCCTGATCGGCCACGCCGGACAGTTGCAGAATCTTTGGCGTGTCCACGGCACCGGCACACAGGATCACTTCCTTGTTGGCACTGAAAGTGCGCACCACGCCATGCTGGGTGATGGAGACCCCAGTCGCGCGCTGCCGCTCGTCAAACAGCACCCGGTCCACCAGGGCGAAATGCTCGACCACAAGGTTCGGTCGGCTCAATGCCGGGTGCAAATGGGCGAAGCTGCTGGAACAGCGCTGGCCGTCGCGGGTGTTGACGTCATAGATGCCCGCACCTTCGAATTTCGGCCCGTTGAAGTCGTCACTGATGGGGTAGCCCAGTTCATCGCAACCCTTGAGGAACACATCGCAGATTGGATGGGTCTGGCCCTTCATCGGGGTGATGCTGATCGGGCCGCTGCCGCCGTGGTACTCGCTGTCACCCAGCGGGTGGTTTTCCAGCTTGCGGAAGTACGGCAGCACGTCCTTGAAACCCCAGCCGTCGTTGCCGTTGGCCGCCCAGTCATCGAAGTCATGGGCCTGGCCACGCACGTAGACCATCGCGTTGATCGAGCCCGAACCACCCTGCACCTTGCCGCGCGGGGCGTAGATCTCGCGGTTGTTCAGCTGCTTTTGCGGGCGGCTGTAGTACATCCAGTTGAAGGTCGGGTTGTAATACATTTTGGCGAAGCCGACCGGGATCTTGAACCAGAAGGAGCTGTCTTTCCCGCCCGCTTCCAGTAGCAGCACCGTGTGTTTCCCGGAAGCCGAGAGGCGATTGGCCAGGACGCAGCCTGCTGCGCCGGCGCCTGCGATGATGTAGTCGTATGTCATGCACGGTTACCGCGTAAGTCGTTGTACAAAAAAACCGGAATGGGTGATGCCCTGTAGGAGCGAGCTTGCTCGCGATGGTCGCCAACAATAACGCTGTGAGCCTGATACCCCACGGTGCTCTCAGGTTCATCGCGAGCAAGCTCGCTCCTACAGCAGACATTTCCCATGAAGGGCAAGTAATCCCGTCAGCCCCTGGCCGGCGAAGTGTCCTTGACATCCGCCGGGGTCGGCGCCATTTGCAGGTGCAGGCGTGAACCGGTGTACGGCGAATGCCTGCGCACCACGTCCATGTTCAGCTCCACGCCCAGGCCCGGCTCGGTGGACGGGATGATGTAGCCGTCCTCCCACTGCAACGGTTTGGTCAGGACTTCGGCATGGAAGCCACCCCAGGTCATGATGCTTTCCTGGATCAGGAAGTTCGGCGTGCACGTCGCCAACTGGAAACTCGCCGCCGCGCCAATCGGCCCGTTGTAGAGGTGCGGAGCGATCTGCGCGTAATAAGCCTCGGCCATGCTGGCGATCTTCTTCGCCTCCAGCAGGCCGCCGCAGCGGGCGACGTTCATTTGCAGGATCGACGCGCCGCCGGCCTGCAACAGCTTGAAGAATTCATACTTGGTGGTCAGCCGCTCACCTGTGGCAATCGGAATGCTGGTCTTGGCCGCGACTTGCGCCATGGCGTCTTCCTGGCCCGGTGGCACCGGCTCTTCGAACCACAGCGGGTCGTATTTCTCCAGGCGCTTGGCCAGGCGGATCGCCGAGGACGGCACCATTTGCCCGTGGGTGCCGAACAGCAAGTCGCACTTGTCGCCCACCGCTTCGCGGATCTTGCGGCAGAAGGTCTCGCAGCGCTCCAGCACTTCCAGCGAGATCTGGTGACCGGAGTACGCGGTGTACGGGCCTGCCGGGTCGAACTTCACGGCGGTGAAGCCTTTGTTCATGTTCTCGATGGCGCACTCGGCAGCCAGGTCCGGGTCGTCGTAGTCGTACTCGCCCTTGCTGTTGACCGGATACAGGTAGGTGTAGGAACGCAGGCGTTCATTGACCTTGCCGCCGAGCAACTCGTAGACCGGCTTGTTCGCCGCCTTGCCGATGATGTCCCAGCAGGCCATCTCCAGGCCGCTGACCACGCCCATCATGGTCAGGTCCGGCCGCTGGGTGAAACCGCTCGAATAGGCCTGGCGGAAAAAGCGCTCGATGTGGTGCGGGTCCTGGTTCAGCAGGTAGCGCTCGAACACGTCTTCGATGATCGGCAGCATGGCCTTGGGACCGAAGGTCGCGGCGTAGATTTCGCCGACGCCTTCGATGCCGCAGTCGGTCTTGAGCTTGACGAACAGCCAGTACATCCCGCCGATGTGCGGTGGCGGAACAGCAACGATATGGGTTTCAAGGGCGACGATTTTCATCTCAGGCACCTGTCTTGTTCAAAGAGGTCTTGTTCAAGGATTTACGGTTGATACGTGCGCGCAAGGTCAGGGCCGCCAGGGTCCCGAGCAGGCCGACGAAGGCGATGTAGCCGAAATACAGCTTGTAACCAAAGGCACCGGGGAAATGTTCGGTGAGGTAGCCGTTGATCAAGGGAATGAAGGCATCCGGCAGGTAACCCACCACCGAGACAATGCCGATGGCCAGGCCGGTGATGCGCAGCGGAATGTTGCAGGTGTCGAGGATTGCCCAGTACAGACCGCGAATGGCGTAAGTCATCAGGCCGATGAAAATCACCGTGCCGATCAGCAGGCCGAGGCTGTTGAGGGCCGGGAACACGATCAGGCCGATCATCGCCAGGCTCGCCAGCAACAACGCCACGCACAGCACCGAGATGTTGGAGAACTTGTCACCCAGCCAGCCACCGCCGATACCGCCGATGGGGCGCATCCACAACTTGATGGTGGTGATGGTGCCGGCCATCACCGCCGTCATGCCGCCGCCCTGCAGGTAATCGGAGAAACTGTAGGTGGCCCAGAAGATGTGATAACCGCAGAACACAATGGCGGTGACCAGCCACAGCTCGGGGATTTTCACCAGGGTGGTCAGGTCGCTGAGCAGGTTGAACTTGCCCTTCTCCACCGCCGGCGTGTCCTCCATTGCCTTCGGGTCCTTGATCAGTACCAGCACGCAGCCGATGACGATGCAGGTGACGGAATACAGGTAAACCACATGCTTGAAGCCTTCGGCCACCGACTCGCCACGGGTTTCGGTGGCGAAGGCGAACAGCGCCAGGGCAACCGTTGCCAGCAGCGCTTCGACCAGGCCGCGGCCGCCGTCGAGGATGCCAAAGAACCGGCCTTGCTCGCTGTGCAGGGCAATCATCTTCACCCGCTTGAGCACCGAAGCCCAGAAGGTCAGGCCGGTGGTCAGGCCCCAGCAACCGAAGATGATCATCAAACCGGTCATCGACGGCGCGGTGGAGTACCACAAGCCCAAGGCTCCGGTGGCGACCAGCGAGAAGAAAATCAGGAAGCGCGGTGCGATGCGATCCGCCAGCCAGCCGCTGGGCAGGTACGAGAGCAGGAAGATCGTGCCGAGCATCGAGTACAGGTAACCCAGTTCGCTGTGGTTGATCTGGAACACTTCGAGCATGGTGGTCTGGTAGACCTGGCGCAGGTACAGGATCGGGTAGATCGCACCGGCGGCGAGCACCAACAGCATCAGTTGGAAATAGCGACTTCCTTTGTCACTGTGGCTTTTTGAACCCGCGCTCGAACCCTGAACAGCGGCAGCAGTGGATGCTTGCTTGGACATCTGGAGAAACCTCGGGCAGCCCGGTGTCCGGGCGCCCCTGAATAATTGTTTTTATAAATGCCGCGTGAAGCGTGGTGCCGGTGGATCAGTACTTCATCACCACCAGACGGGTCTGGGTGAATTCGAGCATGCCGTGCTTGCCGTCATCGCCGCCCAGGCCCGAGCGTTTCCAGCCGGCGTGGAAGCCCTGGTACGGGTCGGCCGGGGTGCGGTTGACGTACAGTTCGCCAGCCTCGATGGCATTGGCGACTTTCTGCGCGGTGCGGTAGTTCTCGGTATACAGCACCGACGACAGGCCGAACTGGTGGTCGTTGGCCATGGCCAGCGCTTCGTCGATGTCGCGGTACTTGAGCACCGGCAGTACGGGGCCGAAGATTTCTTCCTGGATGATTTCCATGTCCTGGCGGCAGCCGCTGAGCAGGGTCGGCGGGTAGAAATGGCCCTTGCCCTCAGGCAATACACCGCCGGTTTCCAGCACCGCGCCGTCGGCGATGGCTCGCTCGACCATGGCGTGAATGTTCTGTTGCGAACTGGCGTTGACCAATGGCCCCATCAGGCTGGCATCGGTGCCACGGTCGCCGAACTTCACGGCACTGATTTTTTCTTTCAGCAGGCCGAGGAATTTGTCGTAGACGCTTTCCTGCACATAGACCCGCTCCACCGCCGTGCACAATTGGCCGCAGTGGGTGGTCTTGGAAGCGACGATGGCGCTGGCGGCAGCTTCAAGGTCGGCGTCGGCCTCGATGATCGCCGGGGTCTTGCCCCCCAGTTCCAAGGACGGCTTGGCGATGTTGGCCTTGCAGTAATCGAGCACTATGCGCCCGGCATTGACGCTACCGGTCAGGGTGATCAGGCCCACGGCTTTATGGGTGCAGACGACCGCAGCGGTGCCATGGTCCATGGTCAGGATGTTCACCACGCCGGCCGGCAGACCGGATTGCTGCACGGCCTTGGCGATTTCGAAAGCCGAGGTCGGCGTGTTATTGCTTGGGCGCACCACCACTGTGTTGCCGGCAATCAGCGCCGGGGCGATTTTGCGCAGCAGGGTGTAGACCGGGTAGTTGAACGGAATCAGGCACGCGACCACGCCAATCGGCTCGCGGTGCAGGAACAGGTTTTCGTTCGGCGAATCGCTGGGAATGATCTCGCCTTCGATACGGCGCGCCCATTCAGCGTGATAGCGGGTGATTTGCGCCGCGTAACGGGCCTCGTTGCTGGCGTCGTCCACGCTCTTGCCGGATTCGCCAGCCAGGGCTTCGCCGATGTGCTGTGCGTTGGTTTCAAGGGCATCGGCGAAGGCACGCAGGTGGTCAGCGCGCTCGATGCTGGTGAGCTTGCCCCATACTTTTTGTGCGGCCTGGGCCGCTTCGACCGCCGCCGTGGCTTCATCGGCGGTGGCCGCCGAGACGTGGCCCACCAGCGCTTCGGTCGCGGGGTTATAGACCGCGATCAGCGCATCGCTGGCCGGTTCAGTGAAGTGGCCGTTAACAAAGTTTCGCTCGAGTCGCATGTGAATCGCCCATCGTTGTTTTTATCCAGTGCAGGCAGTTTTGGCGCCTGACCCGCGTTGAACAAACGATTTATTGAGCGGTGAAACATTCGAAAAATGCAGGTTACCCCTTGGAGCAATGAATTCCCCTGTGGGCTGCGGTGTTTCAAATGGCGGCGGTAGAAGGCTCCAACTGCCTCTGCGCCAACCAGATTTCCTCCTGCAACCACTGGCTGAACACCTGCAATTGCGGCATCTCTGTCTGCTCCGGCCGGGTCACCAGCCAGTAGGATTGGTGCCCTTCGACGTGCACATTCAGCACCTGGGTCAACTGCCCGCTGGCCAGTTCCGAGGCGACCATGTGCCAGTCGGCAATGGTGATCCCCAGGCCATCGGTGGCCGCCTGGATCGCCAGGTCCAGCAGGTCGAATTCATAACCGCCCTGGGTGTCGACACCGCTGATGCGCGCCGCGTCCAGCCAGTGTTTCCAGGTCAGGTAGCGCTGGTCTTCCCGGGCCAGCACATGCAGCAACGTCAGTCGATTGAGGTCCAGGCCCTGTTCGCTCCACTCCCGCGCATAAAGGGACGGCGCGCACACCGCGATATGCCGCTCCTGGATCAGCAGCGAACTGTCCAGCCCGTCCCATTCGCCATCGCCAAAACGGATCGCACAGTCCAGGGTGCTGGTCTCCGCCAGGCTGTCCTGCAAACGTGTGGTGATGCTCAGTTCCAGCTCCGGATGCTGCTCGCGCAAGCGCCCCAGACGCGGCATCAACCAGCGGCTGGTAAAGGTCGGCGGCGCGTTGATGTGCAGGCGGTTGGAGTGGGTTTTCTGCTGGATGCTGCGCACCGTCAACTCGATCTTGTCGAACGACTGGTGCAGGGCCCGCAACAGCACTCGGCCGGCGCTGGTCAGGTCGAGGTGGTGATGCCGTCGCTCCAGCAGGCTCTCGCCCAACTGTTCTTCGAGCTGGCGCACCTGGCGGCTGACCGCACTCTGGGTGACATTGAGCAACTCGGCGGCGCGGGTAAAACTGCCGGTGCTGCCGGCCACTTCGAAGGCTTTGAGGGCATTCAGGCCGGGCATTTTGCGTTTCATGAAAGGCACTCGTGGAAGGCTGACCAGGTCATAAGCATCCCACGCCTCGTAGGAAATTTCCTGAGTAACATGCAGTTTTGTGTTGTGTAGGACAATTCAGCCATCACCGCGAACAGCTTTTCTGTAGGAGCGAGCCTGCTCGCGATGGCGACAGATCTGACACACAAATGTCGACTGACACACCGTCATCGCGAGCAGGCTCGCTCCTACAGGGACGGTGTCCAGCCTGTCTATTTCAAGCGCTCGCGCAGCCCCGCCCCAGTAACATGCATTTATCGAACGTTTCCCCGCTGAATTTATCGTTTGTCGTTCTTCGCCCCGCTGACAAAACTGCAGCCATCTCTAATAAAAACAACATGAGAGCTGCCCCATGCCCTACTTCACCAGCGCCCTCCCGAATACGTCCCGACCGCTTCAGCCAACGGCTTCCCGCCCGCCTCGCCTGCGCCTGCACGGTGTTCGCCACTGACTCTTTCGCTGACTTGATCCCTTGAGTTCCAGGCCGCACGCCCCGCCTGCGGCCAGTCGAAAAACGCACTTTGCTACGTATCGGAGAGGCTTTATGAACGAGCTGAAAACACTGGACGGCACCGCGCCGCACCCCGCCGTCGAGGACCTGTGTACACAGGTCAGGCATGGCCAGATCAACCGTCGGCAATTCCTGCGCACCACCGCTCTGCTGGGCGTCACCGTGGCCAGCGCCAGCACTTTTATCGGTTCGGCGCTGCTCGGTGATTCGGCATTCGCCGCCGAGGATCAACCTCCACGTCAGGGCGGTAGCCTGCGTTTTGCCTGTGCGATCCAGGAAATCCAGGACCCGATGCTGATCACCTGGATCGAAGCCTCGAACCTGCTGCGCAATTCCCTGGAGTTCCTGACCTGGGTCGACGCCGAGAACATCACTCACCCGTACCTGGCCGAAAGCTGGAGCCCGTCCGAAGATCTCAAGACCTGGACCTTCAACCTGCGCAAGGGCGTCAAGTGGAGCAACGGCGACGAGTTCACCGCGGACGACGTCGAGCACAACATCAATCGCTGGATCGCCGCCGATTCCAAATCGGTCAACCGCACCGCGTTCCAGGACGTAGCAGCTTTCGAAAAAACCGGCCCCTACCAGTTCCGCCTGGTGCTCAAGCGCCCGATCCTGGCCGTTCCGGAAATGCTCAGCGCGTTCACCTGCACCCTGGTGCACCGCAGCTTCAAGGCCGGTGACGACTGGACGAAAAACCCGATCGGCACCGGTCCGTTCAAGCTGGTTTCATTCGCGGTCAACAAGCAGGCCACTTTCGCCAAACGTGCGGATTACTGGCGCAAACCGGCCAACCTCGACGAACTGCGTTACGTCGACATGGGCACCGACATTTCCACCCACCTGGCAGCCTTGCAGGCCGGTCAGGTCGACGTGCTGTACCGCGTCACCGTCGCCGAACTGGACCTGGCCAAACGCTTGCCGGGCGCGCAATTGCTCAGCTGCAAGTCGGCGCAGACCGTGGTCATGCGCATGGCCTGCGACCAGAAGCCGTTCACCGATGTGCGCATCCGCAAAGCCGTGGTGCTGTGTGCCGACAACGCGCAGATGCTCAAGATCGCCTATCGCGGCATGGGTACCCTCGGTGAAGACCACCACGTCGCGCCCTCCCACCCGGAATACTCGCCACTGCCCAAGCGCGAGCGGGATGTCGCCGGGGCGAAAAAGCTGCTGGCCGAAGCCGGTTATCCCAATGGCATCGACATCGACCTGATTGTCGGCAACACCCAGGGCCGCTACGAGCAGGACTGCGCGCAGATCCTGCAACAGAACTGTCTGGAAGCCGGCATCCGCATCAACCTCAAGGTCATCCCGGCCACCCAGTACTGGCCGATCTGGGACAAAGCCGCGTTCAGCCTGACCTATTGGGCCCACCGCTCGCTGGGCGTGATGTCCCTGGAACTGGCTTACCGCAGCGGCGCCGCCTGGAATGAAAGCCACTACAGCAACCCGGCGTTTGACGCCGCGCTGGACAAGGCCATGGGCATCATCGATCCGCAGCAACGCGCCCTGGCCATGCAGGACGTCGAGCGCATCCTGCAGGACGACGCCGTGATGGTGCAACCGTTCTGGGCCGACAAGTTCACCGCTACCAGCAAGAAGGTCCAGGGGTTCAAGGTTCACCCTTCGGACTTCTACCCAATGGATGAAGTCTGGTTGAGCGCCTGACGCGCAACCCCACCCGTGCCCGCCCACCGACTGGTGCGGCGGGCCGGCATCCCTTGATTAGCCGGAGCCTGCAAGCATGGCTGAATTTCTGTTACGCAAATTGATGGCGTTGATCGCGACCCTGTTGTCGGTGTCGCTGATCGTGTTCGTCGCCCTCGAGCTGAATATCGAGGACGTGGCGATCAACGTCCTCGGCCCCTACTCCGCCGCCGACCAGCGTGCCGCGTGGCTGGTGGAACATGGCTACAACCAGCCGTTCCTGTGGCGCTACCTGGTATGGCTGAAGGATTTCGTCAGCGGCGACTGGGGCACATCGGTGCACTTTCGTGAACCTGTGATCAACCTGCTGCTGCCTAACCTTGGGCAGACCCTGATCCTCGCCGGACTGGCGCTGTTGATCATGGTGCCGGTGGCCCTGACCCTGGGCATTCTGGCGGGTATTCGCCAGGGTTCGCTGGTGGACCGCCTGGTGTCGTTCCTGTCGATCGTCACCACGTCGATTCCGGACTTCGCCAGTGCAGTGTTCGTTTCGGCGATCTTCGTCTTCTGGCTCAACTGGCTGCCGGGCGTGAGCAGCATGAGCGACGGTTTCAGCGCCGCCGAACTGGCCCTGCCGCTGATGGTGCTGTGCCTGTTCGGCATCGGTTACCTGGCGCGCATCACCCGCGCCTCTATGGTCGAAGTGATGCAGGCGCCCTACATCCGCACCGCACGCCTCAAGGGGGCGTCGACTTCGCGGATCGTGCTGCGTCATGCCCTGCGCAATGTGCTGATCGCGCCGATCACGGTAATCATGCTGTACATCCCGTGGCTGCTGTCGAACGTGATCGTGGTCGAGGTGTTTTTCGCCTACAAAGGCTTCGGCTCGTTGCTGTATACCGCTTCGCTGAACCACGACGTGTACCTGATCGAAGCCTGCGCGATGATCAGCGGCGCAGTGGTTGGCGCAACCAAGATCTTTTCCGACCTGGCCTACACCTGGCTCAACCCGCGCATCACCTTGCGCAGTCTTGGCGGAGGTGGCCAATGAGCTTCCTGCAATCGTTCAAACATCCATTGGCCCTGCTCGGTTTGCTGCTGGTGGGCGGCTGGGTGCTGGTCGCTGCGTTCGCGCCGTGGCTGGCGCCCCATGATCCGCTGGCAAGCTTCAGCCCGCTGCTCACGCCGATGACCGCCGACCCCGATGGCCAGTCGTTTCTGCTGGGCACCGACATGATTGGCCGGGACATTCTCTCGCGGCTGATCTGGGGCACCCGCACCGTGCTGTTCTGGTCGATCCTGGCCACCCTGACCGCGTTCGCCGTGGGCATCGCCATGGGCCTGTGCGCCGGTTACTTCAATGGCAAGGTCGACGCCTTGCTGTCCTATGTCGCCGACACCGTGCTTTCATTCCCGGTGCTGGTGCTGTACATCGTGATCATCATCGCTCTCGGCGCTTCGGCGCTGAACATCCTGATCGCGGTGACCTTCACCAGTGCCCCGGCGATCTTTCGCATCATGCGCGCCCTGACTATCGACATCCGTTCCCGGGACTACGTGCTCAGCGCCATCACCCAGGGCGAAGGCTCGCTGCGCATCATGCTGGTGGAAATCCTGCCCAACTGCGGCGGGCCTCTGATCGTCGATTTCTGCCTGCGCATCGGCTACACCGCGATCATGATCGGCGCCCTCGGCTTCCTCGGCCTCGGCCTGCCACCGCCGACCCCGGACTGGGGCGGCATGGTCAACGAAGGCCGCAGCATGGCCATCGCCTTCCCGCATTTGGTGATCTTCCCGTGCATTGCCATCTCCACCCTGATGCTGGGCCTGAGCCTGCTGGCGGACGGCCTGGACGAACACGCCCAGAAAGGCGCAAGGAGCTGAGCATGAGCAACCCACAGAACCTGCAACAAGTGCTGCGCGTGGAGAACCTCTCCATCGAACTGCCTGCCGGCGCCGACCGCAGCCACGCCGTGCATGGCATCAGCCTGGATGTGCGCAAGGGCGAAATCCTCTGCGTGATCGGTGAATCAGGCTCAGGCAAATCCGTGCTCTCGGCGGCGATCATGGGTGACTACGCCAAGGGCCTGCGCCACAGCGAAGGGGTGATCGATTTCCTTGGCGACGACATCTGCCGCATGCCGGACGATGCCTTGCGTCAGTTGCGCGGCAACCGCATCGCGATGATTTTCCAGGAGCCCATGGCGGCACTGAATCCGGCGATCCGCATCGGCCGGCAAGTCGAGGAAATCTTCGACATTCATGCCCCGCAAATGCCTGCAGCCGAGCGCCGCGAACGCATGCTCGCCCTGCTCGACTCAACCCATTTGCCCGACCCGCCACGGATCGCCAACAGCTTCCCGCACCAGCTTTCCGGTGGCCAATGCCAGCGTGTGGTGATTGCCATGGCGTTGGCGATGAACCCGGACCTGCTGATCGCCGACGAACCGACCACGGCGCTGGATGTCACCACCCAGGCGCAGGTGCTGAAACTGGTGCGCGAGCTGCGCGGACGCGGCCAGCACGGGATTCTGTTCATCACCCACGATTTCGGTGTGGTCGCGCAGATCGCCGATCGCATTGCGGTGATGGAAGGTGGCCGCCTGGTGGAAATCGGTGAACGCGACCAGGTGCTCAACGCCCCGGCGCACCCGTATACCCGCAAGCTGATCGCGGCGGTGCCGGCGCTGCACCCGGAATTGCACGTACCGAGTGCCGACGGCGAACTGGCGTTGCGTATCGAGCATTTGAACAAGACCTACAACGTCGGCGGTCGCTCGGTGGCAGCGCTGCGGGATGTCTCGCTGCAACTGCCACGGGGCAAGACCCTGGCCATCGTCGGCGAGTCCGGCTCGGGCAAAAGCACGCTGGTCAAGGCGGCGATTCGTCTGGTGGACAGCGACAGCGGTCATGTCTGGGTTGGCGATACCGACTTCCTGGCTTTGCGCGGTGCGGCACTGGCAGCGAATCGACGGCGGATCCAGATGATTTTCCAGGACCCCTATGGCTCGCTCAATCCACGCCACCGGGTCGGCGACATCATTGCTCGCGCTGCGCAATTGCGTGGATTGTCGGCCAAGGACGCCTGGGCCGAAGCCGGTGATTTGCTGGAGCAGGTCGGGCTCAAGCGCGACGCCCTCAAACGCAAGCCCCGGCAGTTTTCCGGTGGCCAGCGCCAGCGCATCGGCATTGCCCGGGCACTGGCGATGCGCCCGCAAGTGCTGATCGCCGACGAAAGCGTTTCGGCCCTCGATGTCTCGGTGCAAAAGCAGGTGCTGGAGTTGCTGGCCGAACTGCAACAACGACTGAACCTGAGCATCCTGTTCATCACCCACGACCTGCGGGTCGCGGCGCAGATCAGCGACTACATCGCGGTGATGCGCCAGGGCGAAGTCGTCGAATACGGCACCGCTGAACAAGTGCTGTTGCGGCCACAGAACAGCTACACCCAGACACTGCTCGCTGCGGCCCCCGGCGCTTCGGCGATAGCGGCCACGCCTGTCGATGGCCCTGCATTGAGACTGATCCACCCCTAGGCCTTCGGCCCGCAAAACCCTTTCCCCCACGCTGCAGCATTCGCTGCGGCCGGGGTTGCTGTTGCCAACATAAAATCAAAAACGGGAGTAAGACTTTGCGCACACCTACCCTTCGCGCTATCCATTGCATGGCCTTGATACCGGTGCTTGGCGCCCTGGCAGAACCGGCCATGGCGGTCCAGGTCACCGACAACCTCGACCTCGGCGGCGCCGTCCGTGCCCGCTGGGACTACGACCCGGATCGCGACATCCAGAAGTTCGGCCTGGACACGGTATTCCTCAGCGCCAAGTACAACTCCGACACCTGGATCGGTGAGGCCCAGTACCGCTTCTACGGTCGATCCTATCCCTACCAGTACACCAAGAACTATGGCGACATCCAGTTCGCCAAGTACGCGTGGGCCGGCTACAAGTTCAACCCCGACCAGCAGGTGCAAGTGGGCCTGAACACTGTGCCGTTCGGTTTGCAGCCGTACTTCGGCAGCACCTTCTACGAGACCCTGGGCAACGTCATCGGCCTGGAAGATGTGCAGCAAATCGGCGCCAAGTACATCCAGCAAAGCGGTGACTGGAACGTCCAGGCCGGTTACTACCTGCGTCCGGCCTGGCAAGGCAAAGGCACCAGCAACGGCGTCACCTACTCCAGCGTGGTGTCGGAAGCCGACAGTTATGTGGCCGATGGTAGCGACAACCAGGAACGCAACACCGTGGTACTGCGCGTGGCCAAGGCAATGGACCTGGGGCCCTGGAAATCCGAGGTCGGCCTCTCCGGCCTGACCTCCAGCATTCAGAACCGGGACACGGACAATGACGGCCGGCGCAATGCCGTGGCCGTGCACTACCTGGGCAAGAACGGTCCGTGGGGTGTGCAACTGCAAGCGGCGCGGCAGCAGATGTCGCCACGCAACCCCGGCACCGATGAACTGGTGACCCTCGGCGGTTACGACGGCACCTACAACGTCGCCAGCCGAGGCAACCTGTACGTCGCGGACGTGAGTTATGACGTGGCCGGCAAGTACCTGTTCGACCAGATCAGCGGGGTCAAGCTTTACGCCAACTACAGCGCCTTCGACAAATCTGCCGATGACTTCAAGACCTCCGAGCGGGCGATCCTCGGTACCTCGTTTTCGTTCAGCAAGCTGTGGATCGCCACCGAATGGATATTCGGCAAGAACGATCCGTACATTGGCGGCAGCAGCTATACCCAGAGCCTTGGGGCGGGCGGGACGGATCATTGGGAGAATCAGTTGTACATGAACATTGGGTATTACTTCTGATCCGGGATTTGTAGCACCCTTCAGGATGTCTTCGCTGGCAAGCCAGCTCCTACAGGTTCTGTGAACAGCGCAAATCTCTGTAGGAGCTGGCTTGCCAGCGAAGGGGCCAGACCAAACAACACTTGCATCAGCTCATCACTAATAGTCAGATAGGGCCTTCGGACATTTTGTACATTCAACCTGCCCCACCCAACACTGGCGGCTGGTGCGGAGCCCTTCTTTCATGCGTCAACTGCCCTCGCTCAATATGCTGCGCGTCTTCGAAGAGGTCGCGCGGCATCGCAGTTTCAGCCAGGCAGCCCTGGGATTGAACGTCACTCAGGGCGCCGTCAGCCGGCAGATCAAACAACTGGAAGACTACCTCGGTGTCGCGCTGTTTATCCGCACGCCCCAGGGGCTGACCCTGACCGAATCCGGCATCGCCCTCTCCCCGCACCTGAGCGACGCCTTCGACCACATCGAACGTGCGCTGCAAGCAGTGCGCGTACCCAATCTGCGGCAACGCCTGCGCATCGTCGCGCCGCCCACCTGGGCGACCCGTTGGCTGTCGGCGCACCTGCGCGCGTTCGTGCAACGCTACCCCGACATCAGCCTGAGCGTGACCAACCAGATGGGCCACGACAGCCTCGCGGAGATCGACTGCCACATCCGCTTCGGCCTCGAAGCCGCCAACCATTGCAACAGCAGCCTGCTGGTAATGGAACGGCACATCGCCGTGGCCAGCCCCGAACTGTTCAACGACGGCGAGTCGCCGGATCTGCGGCAATTTCCGTTGCTGCACATCCTGCACGATGGCAAACGCTTGAAGGTCTGGGAGAACTGGCTGGCGGCCATGGGCCGGGAGGATGTCGATGCCGGGCAAGGGCTGGAATTCAGCACCCTGGACCAGGTGATCCACACCGCACTGGCGGGAGGCGGGCTGGCGGTGATCGACCGGCAGATGATCGAAAAGGAACTGGCCAATGGCAGCCTGCTGCCGATCACGCCGGTGGAGGTGGTCGGGCCGTACGGCTACTGGCTGGATGTGGCGAATGACAAGCAGGGCTTGTCGAAGGTGCGGCTGTTTACCGAGTGGTTAGGGTTGGTCAGCAATCCCTGACACCGATACCCCCCTGTAGGAGCGAGCTTGCTCGCGATGAATCCGAAAACACCGCGGGGTATCAGGCACCCAGCGTTATCGTTGAAGACCATCGCGAGCAATCGAGCGTCGACCGGCTGCTCCTACAGGGATTATTGCAAGTACTAGATGGATGTCGCGACCTTCACGCCCACCGGCGCCCCCCCCTCCACCGGACTCTGCGCCTTGCACGCCTGACTCAAGGTCAGCGACTTGGTCTCCGGCGCCCAGGCCCACGACAACAACGCGCCGATCGCCAGGATCGCCGCAAGAATGCCCATGGTCGGGCTCAAGCCAATGCCCGCCACGCTCACCGGCAACAGGAAGGTGCTGATCGCCGAGCCCAGACGACTCACCGCCGTGGCCAGGCCGATACCGCTGGCGCGCACTTCGGTCGGGAAGCTTTCGGCCGGGAACACGCCCACCAGGTTACTCACCGCCGACAGCACCAAGGTGAACACTCCGAACACCAGCACCATCAGCCACGCCGCGCTACCCGGCAACACCGCCAGCAGGAACAACGCCGCCGCCAGAATGATGAACGAGTTGATCAGGAACCCGCGCCGGGTGAACTTGATGGTGCACCAGATGCCGATCAGTGCGCCGAGGATCAGCAGCATGTTCAGCATCAGTTCGGTGCCGAAGCCTTCGGCCAGGCCCATCTTCTGCAGGATCGACGGCAGGAAGGTGTAGATGGCGAAGTACGGCATCACGATGCACACGAAGAACAGGCAGTTGAACGCCGTGCGCTTGCGGTATTCACGGCTGAACAGCACCGCATAGCCGGAACGGGTTTCGGTGGACGGGGTTTCGTCGAGTTCGACGTGCTCGCCCAGGTGTTTCTTGACGATGGCCCGGGCCTCGGCGATGCGGCCCTGATTGACCAGCCAGCGCGGCGATTCCGGGGTGCCGATACGGGCAATCAGAATCAGTGCCGCCGGGATCGCCGACGAGGCCAGCATCCAGCGCCAGGCATCGTCGCCGAGGCTGAGCATCGCAGTGCCGACAAAGGTCGCGGCGACGTAGCCGAAGGTCCAGATCACGCTGAACGAACCAAGCAATACGCCACGATGCTTTCTCGGTGCGAACTCGGCGAGCATCGCATGGCCGACACTGAAGTCACCGCCCAGGCCGATGCCGATCAGCACCCGACACAGGAACAGAGCCATGGCCGATTCGACGTAGAACTGCATCACCGAAGCGAGGGTGATCAGCACAAAGCTGACCAGGAAGATTTTCTGCCGGCCGACCTTGTCGGAAATCCAGCCGAAAAACAGGCTGCCGAGAAACAGGCCGATCAATGCCGAAGCGCCGATCAGGCCCTGCCAGAATGCGTCCAGTTGCATCTGCGGGCTCAGCAGGGTGAAAGCGATACCGATCAGGCCGAGGATGTAGCCGTCTGTGAAGTGCGCGCCGAAGGTCAGGCCGGCGATCTTGATGTGAAAGCGGCCGATGGGCAGGTCGTCGATTTTTACCGGTTTTACGGACATGTTCGTCTCCAGTTGTTGTTATTGATGGAGAAATGAAACTGATCGCTTTTACTGTAGGAGCGAGCCTGCTCGCGATGAATCGGAAAACACCGCGGGGGTATCAGACGCACCGCGTAATCGTTGACGACCATCACGAGCAGGCTCGCTCCTACAGTGGTTGGTAGGGCGGGGTTAGAGGCCGCCCATCAACAGATATTTGATTTCCAGGTAGTCATCCAGGCCGTACTTCGAACCCTCGCGGCCCAGGCCCGACTCCTTGATGCCGCCGAACGGCGCCACTTCCGTGGAAATGATCCCCTCGTTGATCCCGACCATGCCGGCTTCCAGGCCTTCGGCCATGCGCCAGACGCGGCCGATGTCGCGGCTGTAGAAGTAGGCCGACAGACCGAACGGCGTGTCGTTGGCCTTTTGCAGCACCTCGGCTTCGTCCTTGAAACGGAAGCAGGCAGCTACCGGGCCAAAGGTTTCATCCTGGGCGATCAACATCTCGCTGTTGGCTTCGGCGAGGATGGTCGGCTCGTAGAAGGTGCCGCCCAGCGTGTGGCGACGACCACCACACAAGACCTTGGCGCCCTTCTCCACCGCATCGCTCACGTGCAGTTCGACCTTGGCAAGGGCAGCGGCGTTGATCAGCGGGCCTTGTTCGGTTTCGCCGTCCAAAGCACTGCCAACACGCATCGCTGCCACCGCTTCGGCGAGTTTGCCGGTGAAGGCTTCGTACACGCCGTCCTGAATGAAGAAGCGGTTTACACAAACGCAGGTTTGCCCGGTGTTGCGGAACTTCGAGGCCATCGCGCCTTTGACCGCCGCATCCAGGTCGGCGTCGTCGAACACGATGAACGGCGCGTTGCCGCCCAGTTCCAGCGAGACCTTTTTCAAGGTGTCGGCGGCCTGGCGCATCAGCAGTTTGCCAATGCGGGTCGAGCCGGTGAACGACAGCTTGCGCACGATGCCGGACGCTTGCAGCGCACCGCCAATCGCCACGGCATCACCGGAGACGACGTTGAACACACCGGCCGGAATCCCGGCCTGCTCAGCCAGCACCGCCAGGGCAAAAGCTGACAGCGGGGTTTCTTCCGAAGGCTTGAGGATCATCGTGCAACCGGCGGCCAGTGCCGGGCCGACCTTGCGGGTGACCATGGCCAGCGGGAAGTTCCAGGGTGTGATCGCCGCGACCACGCCGATGGCTTCCTTGACCACGATGATCCGCGCATCGGCCTTGTGGCTCGGGATCACGTCGCCATAGGCGCGCTTGGCTTCTTCGCCGAACCACTCCAGAAAGCTCGCGGCATAGACCACTTCGCCCATGGCTTCGGCCAGCGGCTTGCCCTGTTCGCGGCTAAGCAGCGTGGCCAGATCCTTCTGGTGGCTCAGCATCAAGTCGCTCCAGCGCTTGAGGCGTTGGCTGCGTTCCTTCGCGGTCAGCTTGCGCCACGCCGGCAAGGCGCGGTTGGCCGCTTCGATGGCCAGATTGGTCTCTTCAGCGCCGGCCCTCTGCACCTCGGCGATCAACTCGCCGTTCGCCGGGTTCAGCACCGGGTACGTGGCGCCGCCGCTGGACCACTGGCCATCGATGAAATTACCGTGACGGATCAACGCGCTCATGCCACGGCCTCGGTCAGGGTGAAGCGATCCAGACCCGGACGGGCCGTGCGCAGGATGCGTTTGCCGGCGGTGTAATCGTTGATCACGTCGCACGGCGTGTAGTTGCGTTCCAGCTCGTGCAGTTCTTCGGCGTCGAGTCTGGTCTCCAGGGCCGCCAGGGCGCTGTCGAACTGCTCGGTGGTGTCGGCGCCGACCAGCATGCAATCCACGCCCGGATGGTTGGCCACCCACGCCTGGGCAATCTGCGCGTTGGACACACCACGGGCACGGGCCACGCGCTGTACCGAATGAGCGATTTCGAACGAGGCCTCGTCGCTGTACATCTGCTGGGTGAAGAAGTCGGTCTGGTTACGGGTCGACTGCGCATCGCCGGTCAGCAGGCCGCGAGCCAGCGGGCTGAACACCGACACACCGAGGCCCTGGTCGCGGCAGAACGGGATCATCTCGCGTTCTTCTTCGCGGTAGGCGCAGTTCAGTTGCAACTGCATGTTGATCGGCTTGACCCAGCCATTGCGCTCGCAGGCCATGAGGATTTTTGCCAGTTGCCCGGTGAGCATGGTCGACACGCCGATGTAGCGGGCCTTGCCGGAACGCACGATGTCGTTCATGGTGCTCATGGTCTCTTCGACCGGGGTGTTGACGTCGAAGTAATGCAGCATGAAGACGTCGACGTAATCCATGTCCAGGCGTTTGAGCGAAGCATCGATGCTGTCCATGATGTGCTTGCGCGAGTGACCGCTGGCGTTGATGCCGCTGCGGGTGCCGTAGCCGACCTTGGTGGTGATGACCAGGTCTTCGCGACGGGCCAGGCGCTTGACGATGCGCCCCACCACTTCCTCACCTGTACCTGCGGAATAGAAGTCCGCGAGGTCGATGAAGTTCACACCGTTGTCCAGCGCGTGCTTGACGATCGGCTCGCTTTTCTTCTCATCGAAGATCCACGGTTTCCAGTCCGGGGTGCCCATGTTCATGGTGCCCAGGCACAGGCGGGAGACTTCGAGGCCGGAGTTGCCCAAACGAATATATTGCATGGCGCGGACCTCAGGCTTTAGGCGTGTAGAAAGGGTTGCTGATGTGATTGACCACGTCCTTGAGCTGCGCGGTTTCCGGCTTGCCGGTCAGGGCGGCGCGGATCGCGGTGCGGCAGGCGTTGTAGTTGTTCAGGTACACCGCATCGAGGTCGTCGCAGGCCGGGTTGACCCAGTTGGCGGTAACGATGGCCCACTCGTCCTCGGCTTCCGGCGGCAGGGTGCCGTCGAGCAGCGCTTCGAGGACCGCCTTGGCGATACCGGCCTGGGACGCGCCCCAGGTGGCGTTGCCGTGCAGGTCGCTGCCGATCGCGGCCTTGTTCACATACAGGGTCATCGGCTTGACCGGGATGTTCGGCTGGGCGATCACCATGAACGGGCAGTGACCCTGGCTTGGCGAGGCCAGGCTGTTGGCGAATGCTTGCCCGGCCGGACCGTTGCGCGGGCCGATCAGAATGTTGATGTGCGCGGCGTTCACGCCAGGGCCTTCGAAGCCTTCACCGATGTACAGGTCGAGTTCTTTCATGATCATTACTCTTGGGGACGCAGAGGGATTTGTTTGGGTGTTCAGCAGCGCACGCAAGCACGAGGCCTGGCGTGGCAAAAGTCTGGGTTCAAAGAGCGCTGCGGGAAGCTTGCGAAGACGCGGCAGTGATGATGAGTCATGGTTGCAAACGCTCTTTCTTGTTGTTGATGAGCTGGTTTGCGATTTTTTAACACCGGGGGTTGGCTGGGCTGTAACCATTAAAAGTCATGGGGGCATGACTTCAAGTCATACCCCCAGAGTACTCTGGCCATGGCCTATGACCGCCCTTCAGACGCAGATCCGGATTAATCATCCTCGGAGTAGACAGAAGAGGACTCTGCTCGTGGCGGCGTCGATGGGAGCGGTTACTTCATCTAATTTTTTTCTTCATACTGCGCCTCCGTTTTTCGGACCAACAGTCCGTACGGGCACCCGGTGTCCCAACCCTCTCTTAATCATTAATTCCCTGAAGGCTTTTGCATCGGATTCAGAGCCGGAATCAGAGTCGGAATCAGAGTCGGCAGGTACGGAGTAACGAGCCCGCAAAATGCCTTCGTCCTTCTCCGAAATCCGTATATACGTATTGAGTTCCTGAACTTCAGTTGCCGTCAGCCCATCGTGATCTCGAAATAAACTCTCAGGAAGTATGCGCTTAACCACTTCCGTTAAGTTAGTTAAACGAAGCTCAGCTACTGGCAGATAATGACCACTGCCATTAGTCCAGAGCTTGAGCTGTCCGCCTGCAAACAAAAATTCACCAGCAAACAGCACATCTTTACCTTGAGCCAGTGAACTGTGACCTTCTACGTAGTCTCGATTACGATGCCGATATTCGTTCGGCTCCCCTTTCGAATTCTGCTGACCATTTCCCACACCGCAATAAACATGATCAGGTTCATCTGCAAGGATGACATAGGTAAACACGCCGTTCAGCTTGCAGCTTTCGCCATTGCTTTGCCGGACAAACTCATAATCACCTTTATCATTTCTCTTGAAGTCGAATACCTGATCAGGGCGCGCTGATTTTTCTTCAAAAAAATCAGGAAGCGGCTTTATCGGCACAACAGAACTTCGCAAGTAGCTTTCCTCGAGAAATTTAATTGGAAGCTCCGGATATTTCGCAAAAAACTTGTCTATGCGAAACTCGTCACAATATTTTGAACACCCCAATTTTCTCAACTTATCCAACGCAGACACTATGTAGGATACTACTGTATTAAAACCCTTTCTTTCTGAATTCACCGCACCCATATAAGGATCTATATGCTTATCAAATCCCTTTTTATAGGCTAAAAGAGAGGCATATTCTTCCTGGGTAATAATACTGCCCCACTTTCCTTCCTCATACGCCTTACTAATTTCCGCCGGAGAACCTATATTACATTTGGCGTACTCAACTCCAAGACCGAAATCACGGAAATGAAAGTAATAACTATCTGTCAACAGAGATGAAACCGATGCACTCATCTCTCCCTTTGAGTCGGCTTGAAAGTTTGTGCTTATCGTTTCTTCAGGTGCTGACGGCGATGGAGTCACATTGGCACCGATTGCGCATCGACTCCACAATTTCGGATCCTGCTCCCACGGCGGTGGTACCATCAGGTTATCTTGATAGAACCTCACCGTATCGCCCAACTCATCCCTGCATTGATATAGATGACGCAGTTCCTCAGACGTTGTTCCAATGGCATCTGCGCCAGTCCTGTCAACCACATCATGCATCTGGATGCCATCCAGAAAAAAATGAATGCGGGCTGTAGGCTCGGACTT
Organism: Pseudomonas sp. GL_091; assembly: GCF_057837725.1. Lineage (NCBI taxonomy): Bacteria > Pseudomonadati > Pseudomonadota > Gammaproteobacteria > Pseudomonadales > Pseudomonadaceae > Pseudomonas > Pseudomonas sp. GL_091. The sequence continues at coordinate 4,789,779 of NZ_CM174451.1, forward strand.
GCTTTGCTGCCGAATGAACCCTTCAATCATGCCCTTACTGATAGCCGAAAATAAATGGGCGGCGGGTTTATGAATACACTGCCATGATTTTCCACCGACGGGTTCTTTCTGATCACTTGCAGTTTCGAGAAGCCTGCCTGCCGGAATGTAACGAGAGTGCTCACACAACCCTGAAAATAATTGATCAAGATTACTGCGTAAAAAAATACCGCGATAATCCGTCAATACGCTGCCATCACTGACATTGGAGCCTCGCATACTTTCCTCAATCTCATACATCGCACCAAGAAAACCATTACAAAAGTTCCTGACGCAAGCACTCTCATCGACTGAGCCCCCCGCCAAATCAACGTTAGAATTGTGAATAGCTATATTGTCGGATTGCCTGGCAGTCTCGTTATTCACACTTGATATTTTACGCTGTCTTTCCTCCTTCAAGACCATAGCCATCGCGCCCACCAAATCCACGATCGAATCTGGCCTGTCGTTTATTTTCGTGCACTTCGCACCTTGAAAACCAAACAATTCAGGCTGCTCAACCATTATATTAAACATTGACAACAGACTTTCCCGCAGACGATCTGGCGTCCACATTGAGTCTTCCTTGCTTGCAATGGATGTCTGGCCTAACACCAGATCGCCTTTGGCGGAAAAAAAAGAAGAATGAAAATAGTGCTCGGAAGATGTTGCCGCCACTGCCGATGCGCCAGCTTGATTGTTAATGGGTGCACTGTTTAATGATGAGATGCCAGGTGGAAACATGTTATTTCTTTCTACCGCGAATTGAGTACAGCGCTTTAAACGTGCAGTTTTGGTTGCGCGTGCACTTTCGGCAAGACTAGTATCGTAACTAATTGTTTGCTGGCTGCGGCGCACCTTCCCCATCGCTTACCGCTCCCCCCAGTGGGGGATCCCACTGGAGGCTGCTGATGTTTACTGCGACATGGCGTCCTTCTTCATCGCATCTTTGGACATGGCGTCTTTTTTCATGCCGTCCTTGCTCATGGAGTCCTTGGACATCGCGTCTTTCTTCATCGCGTCCTTGGACATTGCATCTTTCTTCATCGCGTCTTTGGACATGGCATCCTTGGACATGGCGTCCTTGGACATCGAATCCTTGCTCATGCTGTCGTTGCTCATAGTATCGGCGGCAAAAACACTGGCAGCACCAACGGCCAGGCACATGGACAGAACAACAGTGGTCAACTTTTTCATGATGAAACTCCTTGGAGCGTGGGTTGTGGAGGTGTGAAATGGTCAGGCACCTGTCAGCTGCCACCGAACCAGTTGTAGCCCTGGTCTTCCCAGAAGCCACCCGGATAGGTGTTAGTGACGAAAATCGCCTGGATATGTTTGGGGTTCTTGTAGCCGAGCTTGGTGGGCATGCGCAGCTTCATCGGGAAGCCGTATTCGCGCGGCAGCACCGCGCCGTCATAAGTCAGCGTCAGCAGGGTTTGCGCATGCAGTGCGGTGGCCATGTCGATGCTGGTGTAGTAGTCGTCGGCGCATTTGAAACCGACGTATTTGGCGTCTGTGTCAGCGCCGATGCGCTTGAGGAAGTCGCTGAAGCGCACGCCGCCCCAACGCCCGATCGCGCTCCAGCCTTCGACGCAAATGTGCCGGGTGATCTGCTCGGTCTGGGCCATGGCGCGCAGCTCTTCGAGGCGCCAGCTGCGTTTGTCGGCGACCAGGCCCGTGACTTCCAGGCGATAACTCTCCTCCTCCACCGTCGGCGCTTCGTCGATGCCGTAGAAGGCATTGAAGGGAAACGGCCGGGTGATCATCGATTCGGGATAGGTCGGCGCCATCGCGTTGGGGTTGAACAGCCAGCCCTGCACCCGGTCATTGAAGCGCGACATGGACGACAGCGCGGTCTCGACGCTTTCGTTGTCGGTGATGTTGCAGCCGGACAACATCGCCACGCCGCCAAGGGTCAGGCCACGCAACAGGAACGAGCGGCGCGAGCGGTCTTCGATCTGCGGGGCGAGGATCTTGCGGGCATCGGTCAGGATCGTAGCCTCGTCCAGCCCTGGAATCTGAATGCGCTTTTTCATACCTGCTCCTTGCGGCCGACGATCATGGCCAACAGCGTTTTCGGCACCAGCGCCACCATCAGCAGATGCACCGCCACGAAGGCCACCAACAGCGCCATGGCGAAGAAATGCACACGACGCGCGCCTTCGTAACCGAACAGCAATTCACGCAACAGCGGGAACTGCACCGACTTCCACAACACCAGCCCGGAGAGCACCAGCAGCGTGATGTCGACCATGACGAACAGGTAAGCGACCCGCTGCACCTGGTTGTAATGACTGAGGTCGGCGTGCCCGAGTTTTCCGCGCAAGGCGGCCCACAGGTCATGCAGCACGCCTTTGGGCGAAACCGGGAAGAAACGTCGCTTCAGGCGCCCGCTGAACAGGTTGAAGGCCAGGTAGATCAGGCCGTTGATCGCCAGGAACCACATCGCCGCGAAATGCCATTGCAGCGCGCCACCCAGCCAGCCGCCGAGGGTGATCGACTTGGGAAAACTGAATTCGTAGATCGGCGAGGCGTTGTAGATGCGCCAGCCGCTGGTGACCATCACCAGCACCGCCAGGGCGTTGAGCCAGTGGGTCAGGCGTAGCCAGCGTGGATGACTGGACTTGGGTGAAGCAGTGCTCTGCGACATGTCCGGCTCCGGTTTGTTGTTGTTCGTTGGAACCGATTATGGGAGCCGGAAGATCGCCAAATCCTCACGTAAAGTTAAATTAAACGTGATAACTCGCTCCTGACGAGCACCGGAAAACCTGTGGGAGCGAGCCTGCTCGCGATGGCGTCGTGTCAGGCGATACAACTGCTGAATGACCCACCGCTATTGCGAGCAAGCTCGCTCCCACCCTGTTTTGTATGGCCCGGCAAAGACTCAGTTATGTTTAAATGCCGCCCCCCACAAATGACCGACCCGACCCGATGAACCCTGAAGCCCTCGCCACCCTCAACCAGCACCTGCTCACCGCCCTGGCGGCCGCCCCCGCCGAAACCCGTCGCCTGTTCCACGGCCGTGGCCGCTGCTGGCCGGGGCTGGAGCAAGTGACCGTGGACTGGTTACAGGGCGTGGTGCTGGTGGCGCTGTTCAAGGAGCCGGAAGAGGCGCAAATGGAAGACCTGAAGCAGGTGCTGATGACGGTCACCCGGTCTGAGCAATGGGCAAAATCCGGTGCCCACACGCTGCTGTTGCAACATCGCTACCTGCTGCAAAGCACCACCGAGTGGCTGCTGGGGGACGTCATCGAGGAAATGACCATCACCGAAGGCGGGTTGAAGTATCGGGTCGATTTGGGCCGCAAGCAGAACACCGGGCTGTTCCTCGACATGCGCTACGGCCGCGACTGGGTCCGCGCCAATGCCGAAGGCAAACGGGTATTGAACCTGTTCGCCTACACCTGCGGCTTCTCGGTGGCGGCCATCGAAGGTGGCGCGACGCATGTGGTCAACCTCGACATGTCCAGCCCGGCCCTGAGCCGTGGCCGCGACAACCACCGGCTCAACGGCCACGACCTGAGCAACGTGACCTTTCTCGGCCACGACCTGTTCAAATCCTGGGGCAAAGTGATCGGCAAGGGACCGTATGACCTGGTGATCATCGACCCGCCGTCGTTCCAGAAAGGCAGCTTTTTGCTGACCAAGGATTACCAGCGTGTGCTGCGCCGGTTGCCGGAATTGCTCAGCCCTGAAGGTACGGTGCTGGCGTGCATGAACGACCCGGCGTTCGGTGCCGATTTCCTGATTGATGGCGTGACTCGTGAGGCGCCGAGCCTGAAGTTTGAGCAGCGGCTGGAGAATCCGCCGGAGTTTCCGGATGCTGATGTGGAGTGTGGGTTGAAGGCGTTGGTGTTTCGGCAGTAACACCGAGTCGCGCCCTTCGCGAGCAGTCTCGCTCCCACAGGAGTTCAGCGCGGCTGCAACACCAACGCAAACAACTCGCCATGCCCGCTCACGTTGAGCTTGTGATAGAGGTTGCGCCGATGCACTTTCACCGTCTCCGGGGAGATGCCCAATTGCTGGGCGATGGCCTTGCTGGAGAAGCCCTGGAGAATCAGGCGCGCGGTTTCGATTTCCCGTAGCGTCAGGCGCGCGTCGAAGCGATCGAGCAAGGTCGCCAGGTCGCCGGCCGGTGGCTCGGCGGCCGGCCCTTCCGGCGGCAGCAAATCCAGGTGTCGGCGCATCGCTGCCAGCACCCAGTCACGCACGCACAGCAGGCGGCCCTGCTCCTCAAGGCTGAAGCGCGTCGAACGCCCGAGGGACAGGCCGAGCACGGCGCCGTCGACGTTGACCATGAACTGCAACTCGTCGCCACCGACCACGGCGCTGAAGTAACTCAGGTAATACTCACTGTGCTGGAACTGGTCGGGGGCCACCGATTCGAGGCTGTGCAAACCGTCGGTGATGCCCGCGCAGGCGGCTTGATAGAACGGATCGAGCAGGTACATGCCGGCGCTGTAGTCCGCCAGATCTTCATGTTCTTCGGTACTGCCCTTGGCATCGAAATCGATCAGCAGGCGCGGCACATGGCCCGGACGCATCAGCGCTACCAGCGCGTTGTCCAGCGGCACCAGCAAGCGCAGGGTATCCACCAGCGCACGCCAGAAACTGTCCCGCCCCACCGCCGTGAAAACCCGCGCCAGCCCCTGGTGCACCGGCAACTCTTTCAACAACGCATCCACGCTCTACCCCTTTTGAGTAACCCATGATGGGAATGGGTGAAGGCCACCCCGGTCGATACGCTGCAAACTCCTGATTACCACCGGCCGCAACAGGCCAGGAGTGCCGCATCATGAGTCGTCACCGCTTGTATTTCAATCTGGGGTTTGGCGCCTGCCTGGCGGTGTCGCTATCGGCTTTTGCTGTCGAAGCCCCGACCGTGCACGTGTACAACTGGTACGACTACATCGGCCCCACCACCCTGCAGGACTTCAAGCGCGACACCGGGATTGCGCCGGTCTACGACACCTTCGACAGTGCCGAAGTGCTCGAAGGCAAACTGCTCACCAGCCGCAGTGGCTACGACGTGGTGGTTGCCAGCAACTTCAGTTTGCCCACGCTGATCAAGGCCGGTGCCCTCGCCCCCCTGCCCCGTGCGCAAATGCCGGATTTCAAGAACATGGATGCCGATCTACTGGCGAAACTGGCCAACAACGATCCGGGCAACCAGTACGCCGTGCCCTACCTGTGGGGCACCAACGGCATCGGCTACAACATCGACAAAGTACGTGCGCTGCTGGGTGACAAGGCGCCGGTGGATTCCTGGGACCTGGTATTCAAGGAAGAGAACCTGGCCAAGCTCGGCGAATGCGGCGTGGCCATGCTCGACTCGCCGTCGGAGATGCTGCCGGTGGCCCTGCACTACCTTGGCCTGCCGCCCAACAGCACCAACCCTGAAGACTACAAGAAGGCCGAAGCATTGCTGCTCAAGCTGCGCCCGCACATCGCCTACTTCAACTCGTCGAAGTTCATCAGCGACCTGTCCAACGGCAACATCTGCGTGGCGGTCGGCTGGTCCGGGGCGATGCTCGAAGCCAAGGCCACCGCCGAGCAGGCCGGTAACGGCGTGAAGATCGCCTACAGCCTGCCCAAGGAAGGCGCGCCGGTGTGGTTCGATACGCTGGTGCTGCTCAAGGACGCCCCGCACCCGGAACAAGGCATGGCCTTCATCGACTACCTGATGCGCCCTGAAGTCATCGCCCCGGTCAGCGACCACCTCAACTACCCCAACGGCAACCGTAGTGCGACCACGCTGGTGGCCGAAGCGACCCGCAGCAACCCGGCGGTTTATCCACCTGCCGAAGCGATGGCGACCTTGTTCACCCTCCAGCCACTGCCGCCCGCTACAGAGCGCGTGCGCACGCGGATCTGGAGCAAGGTCAAAAACGGCCAGTGAATCCAGCTCTGTTCTGTGGCGAGGGAGCTTGCTCCCGCTTGAGTGCGCAGCACTCACAAAATCGACGTGTTAACCGAGATCTTGGAGCTGCTGCGCAGCCCAGCGGGAGCAAGCTCCCTCGCCACAAGATCGAGTTGGCCTGCAAATTTTCTGGAATGAATTAACGATGAGAAAACCCATGAAACCACGCGCCCGTGACCTGAACATCCCCATCGGCCAACTGCAACCCGGCCCGCTCAATGCCATCACCGACGTCCCCGGCGTACGGGTCGGCCACAGCGATGTACGAGGACGCACTGCCAACGGCCGCGACATCCTCACTGGCGTCACCGTCATCGAACCGCGCGCCGGTTCCACCAGTCAGCAACCCTGCTTTGCCGGTGTGCATGTGCTCAACGGCAACGGCGATGCCACGGGGCTGGAGTGGATACGCGAGGCCGGCTTGCTGACCAGCCCCATCGCTTTCACCAACACCCACAGCCTGGGCGTGGTGCGCGACGCGCTGATCGTGCTCGACCGCGAACAGCAGCCGGATGACGGGCGCCTCTACTGGAACATGCCGGTGGTGCTGGAGACCTTCGACGGCCTGCTCAACGACATCAACGGTTTTCACGTGAAGCCGGAACACGTGGCCCAGGCCGTGCACTCGGCGACGGGTGGCCCGGTGGCCGAAGGCAATGTCGGCGGTGGCAGCGGCATGATCTGCCACGAATTCAAGGGCGGCATCGGCACCGCGTCGCGCCGCTTGAACAGCGCCCAGGGCGGCTGGACGGTGGGGGCGATTGTCCAGGCCAACCACGGCATCCGCCATGAATTGCGCGTCGATGGCTACCCGGTCGGGCGCTACATGGAACAGGTCGATTCGCCGTTCCTCAAGGCCTCGTTGCCCCATCCGGGCATGGGTTCGATCGTGGTCTGCCTGGCCACCGATGCGCCGTTGCTGCCGCACCAGTGCACCCGCCTGGCCCAGCGCGCCAGCCTCGGCCTGGCCCGCACCGGCGGCGGCAATGAAGACCACAGCGGCGACATCTTCATCGCCTTCGCCACCGGTAACGACCGCGTGCCACCGGCCGCTTATGAGAGCAAGAAAGCGCCGACCACCGACAACCTGAGCATGGTCAACAACGACCACATCAGCGAGCTGTTCCTGGCTGCCACCGAAGCTGTGGAAGAAGCCATCATCAATGCCCTGCTCGCCGCCGACACCGCCGAAGGCAACGGGCATGGGGTGCAGGGGCTGGATGCCGAAACGTTGCTCAAGGCGTTGCGTCGCGCCGGCTGGCCTGGGGATGCGACTAGCGGTACTTGAGTGAAACACTCGGTCTTTTTAGGATGAACTTACGCAGCCGCTTGCTTGTGCAAACCGCTGCGTAGGTGGTGAGTGAACTGAACCACTACCAAGCTCACCGCCTGCTTCATGCGCATCTTGAGCCTCACGGCTCCACTTCCTCCCCATCAAGAGCTTTGAGGCTCTTTTTTTACCTCTGAAAACCATCTACCTATCAATACATCTCCAATGTGGGAGATTTTCATTGAGGGTCGGTGGTGCACAGCGACCGCCACGCCGCCTCCGCCAGCATGTCCCGGTACGCCTTCGGGCTGCCCTTGACCCGGCCCGACAACCAGGCGCGGCAGTAACTGTCTGCCTGGCCGACGATCAGCGACGGGATCAACTCCGCGGGAAAACTCCCCAGCTCGTTTCCGTGGGCGCCCAGCCATTCCAGCAACTGCCTGTTGCGCGTCTTGTTGCGGGTGGCGAGTTCGTCCTTGAATGGCCCCTTGGTAACGGCAAACCGCGCGTGGTACTGGAACCGCGCCCACTCCGGCTGGCTATCGACCCAATCCACATAGCTGTGCACCAGCGCATGCACCCCTGCTTGAGTGGTTTTGGCCTCAGCCAGGTAGCTGTCGCGCAAGCGGGCCTGATCATCGAGGGCGGTAAAAAACAGCGCCGCCACCAGGCCTTCCTTGTTGCCGAAATGGTGATAGATCGCACCGACACTGGTATCGCATTCGACGCGGATCATTTCGATGGTCGTGGCCTCGATCCCCTGTTCGTTGAACAGGCCGAGGGCCTTTCTGAAGATGTCGCGCTTGAGTTCGGCGCGTCGTCCGGGGTAGCAGCGTTCGAGCAGATCGGCGGTTTCCATGCGCAAAGACAGTCCGGAAAAGTCATAGGTGAGGGCTGGCGGTTACCAGCGAACAAGTGGCGCTAGGTTGACAGATTTCCCTTCGACAGAATACTGTTCCGCCACAGAACATTATTCTGTTTCGGAACATTATTCTGCAACCCGTCATCCTCAAGAGGCAAAAAAATGAGTCAGTTCCTCAGCATGTTCAACAACGCAGGCCCGGAAGCATTCAGCAAAATGGCCTGCCAGGTGGCGCCCTACTTCTCCACCATCAACCCGCTGGTCAAGGACCTGCGCAAAGGCTCCGCTACCGTGCACGTGCCATTTGCCCGGGAAATCACCAATCATTTGGGGACGGTGCATGCGATTGCGATGTGCAACGCCGCCGAACTGGCCGCCGGGATGATGACCGACGTATCCATTCCCGCCGGCGCACGCTGGATCCCCAAAGGCATGACCGTGGAATACCTGGCCAAGGCCAAGAGTGATGTGACGGCGGTGGCCGAGGGGGATGCGGTGGACTGGACCACCGAAGGCGACAAGATCGTGCCGGTGGACATTCACGATGCCGATGGCAAGAAGGTGTTCACGGCTCGGATAACCATGAATGTGAAGCTGGCCTAAACGCTGACCGCAATTAAATGTGGGAGCGAGCCTGCTCGCTCCCACAGGGGGAGCTGTGGTGTTTGGGAGAGTGCAGTCAGACCAGGCGCAATCGAGGTCCGCTAGCCGGCACCGCATTGCCACCCAGCCGTCCCCGCACAAATTCATTGGCCTTGCGCGTCAACTGGTCCAGATGCCGGTCGCGCTGTTTTTCCGCGTCGGTCATGGCCCGCTTGCCATGCTTTTGCAGCAGGTAGGTATGAATCTGCCGCACCTCCAGCGAGCTGTAGATCGACGCCACATCCAGCAGCGCCATCAAGCCATCGGTGGCGTGGTCGCGGGTGTTCATCAACACCTGGGTCGCACGCACGCCCAGCACCTGAAAGCCCATCGCCTCGAAATACGGCACCTTCGCCACCGCGCAGGTCAGCTCGGCATGGGGATAGCGGCCGACCATTTCCCGCAGCATCCGCCGGGCCACGCCCTGGCGCCGATACTCCGCCTGCACCGCCATGTACGCCACGCCGCAGGCCTCGGGGTCGTCCTGCACCGGCAGGTACAGCACAAAGCCAGTCACCTTTTGCGGGTCGTCTTCGTCCGTGGCGACGATCAACTCCACGGCAATGCCTTTTTCACCGTTCAGCGCCTCCAGATACAGGTGCACCTCATAGCCGATCGCGTATTGATAGAGGTTGTACAGCAGGTTGCTGGGCGGGATCGCGACCATGCTGATGTCGGTCAGGTTGTCGACCACCATCTGCAGGATCTGGCTATTGATGTGCTCGGGGCACGGGGTCTTGAAGTGGCTGATCAGGGGCATTGCGGTGACAGGCTCCGGGAGGCAAGGGCCGCCTATCATAGCGTGCCTGACACCTGCGGTCCGAATGGAGGCGTTGCGTTTTCGAGGCTGACAGCAGTGAATCAGGCACACTTTGTGCTGGATGAGCAGGGGGCTTCGCGAGCAGGCTCGCTCCCACAGGGGACTGCGGTTTTGCCCACTCCTCGATCTCCTGTGGGAGCTCGCCTGTTCGCGAAAGCGTCCACCACCACACCGGTCTGTGGTGTGAGTGGGGGGGATTAGGTGGGTGAAGGCCCCCAACTTTGAGGGTTCCTACCCACTGCGCCACTACGACCAAAGTCCTATCCATCAAGCGTTTGATATCAAACAGCTATTTGTTTCCCCCGGATCTCCTCGCGCTTGGCGCACCTCTTGCATTGAGCGAATTGCGAACGTCAGCCACACCGGCGCGCCCCGAGGGGAACAACATGAAAAAAATGCCTGACCTCAAATCGCTCGGTTTTTTCAGGAAACCGGGCATCGCCGCTGTGATGCTGATCAACATCAGCCTCGGCAACGCCAACGCCGTACCGCTGGATGATTTCGGCCCGCCACCACCGACGGACCCCTCGGCGTTTAGCAACCCGCCGGCCGACCTCGATGCCGCGGCGGCTGCCTTACGGGCCATGCCACCCGTCAACCAGGGCTCCATCGCCCTGCCCAATGGCGCTTTTGGTACCCGCCTCACCACGCCAACGACCGACAACGTGCTGCCGCCAGCCCTGCAGACATCATTCAAAATCCCCACCAATGGCAAACCCAGCCCATTGTTCGGGGCGCAGCCGTACACTCAGCAACTGCTGCTGTTCGAAGAATTCGGCACGGAAAAACTCGACCCGACTCTGCCGGCACCGCCCCTGACCTTCCCGGTTCCGCTCGTCGGCCCGGCGCCCACGCAGGACCCGAACAACATCGCCCGCAGCGGCCCTTCGCCCACGGCGCTGGTAGCCTTCATGCGCCAGCCGGGGCTGTACCCGTTTCCATCGCAGTATTCCAACGTGCTGGACCGCAACCCGTGGAAAGCGCAGATCGAAGCCTTCCTCAACCGCCATCCGGTCGGTTCACCGGCCGAAGGTCGTCCACCAGGAAAAGGCTGGTCGCATCAGCGCTGGAACGAGTTTTACCCACAGGTCGGCTTCAAAACCGCTCAAGCGGGCGCCCAGCTCAACAGCGGCATGCGCGACCGCCGACAGTTGCACAACTACGCCGTCGGTGAGTTCGGGCCTGGCGGGCTCTACAACCAGACCTCGAGCACCCCGGTCATTGCGGGCACCACCAAAGGCATAAATGTTCGTTTTCACCCCAACATGCCGATTCAGAACCACAAGGCGCTCTGGACCTTCGACGGCACCTTTCCGCCAAAACTGTTGATGGTGCGTTACGGTCAAGCCGCGCTGATGCGCCACTACAACGCCCTGCCGATCGATCCGGCGGCCAACATGGGGTTTGGCCTGCACACCCTCACCACCCACGAACACAACGGCCACTCCCCGGCCGAAAGCGATGGCTTTTCCGGTGCGTTTTTCTTTCCGGGACAGTACTACGACTATCGCTGGCCGATCCAGTTGGCCGGTTACGACACCATCAACACCAGCGCTCAGGATCCGCGCGCGGCGTTCCCTTGCGCTCCGGGCGAAACCCTGTTCGTCAACGATGCCACTCCGGGCCTGAAGACGTGCAACAACGGCAGCATCAAGATCCGTGGTGACTGGCGCGAAACCATGAGCACCCACTGGTTCCACGACCACATGGTCGATTTCACCGCGCAGAACGTCTACAAGGGCAACGCGGTGATGATGAATTACTACAGCGCCCTGGATCGCGGTAACGAAGCCTTCGAAGACGGCGTCAACCTGCGTCTGCCCAGCGGTTCGGCGATGCCTTGGGGCAATCGCGACTATGACGTCAACCTGATGGTGGCCGACAAGGCCTGGGACACCAATGGCCAACTGTGGTTCAACCCGTTCAACACCGACGGCTTCCTCGGCGATCAGGTCCTGGTCAACTGGCAGTACCAGCCACGCCTGAACGTGCGGGCGCGCAGCTATCGCTTCCGCATCCTCAATGGCTCGGTGTCGCGCTACTTCAGGATCGCGCTGGTGCGTGAAGTCGCCGGCACCGGCGGTGAATTCCCCGGCCCGGCCGGTTCCGGCCTGTCTTATACCCGCGTGCCGTTCCACTTGATCGCCAACGACGGCAACCTCATGGAACACGCCGTGCCGTTCGACGGCAGCATGGACCTGGAAGGTGATGGCAACATTCAGAACCACAACGCCATCCTGCCCACCATGGGCATCGCCGAGCGTTACGACATCATCGTCAACTTCGCGAAAAACGGGATCAACACCGGCGACAAGCTGTACTTCGTCAACCTGATGGAGCACCACGACGGCAAGGGGCCGGAGGCTACACTGCTGAGCCTGGCCGATGTCCTGTCCGGCAAGTACAAGGCGGTGCTCAAACTGGGCAGCAAAGGGCTGGAATGGGACGCCGGCGACCCGGGGGTGGGCAAGTTCATGCAAATGGTGGTCCAGCCTTATGCCGGCCAGGACGTGAGCATGAATCCCGCCGACTACGAGCCCGCCAAACCAGGCAAACCGGCCGGCAAGAGCATGATCCCGCTGACCCTCAACCGCGACGACCCAGCGGTGCAGGCCAAGCTGAAGGTGGCGCGGCATCGCGAGTTCATCTTCGGCCGCTCCGACGGCACCGATGAAGCCCCCTGGACCATCAAGACCGACGGCGGTGCATTCGGCTTCCCCATGGACCCTCGAATCATCAGCGCCGCTCCGCAACTGGCTAACGGCCCGACCCCTGCCGGGTTCTCCGGCGACGGCACCCTTGAGGTGTGGAAAATCAAGAGCGGCGGCAACGGCTGGAACCACCCGGTCCACGTGCACTTCGAAGAGGGGATCGTCCTCCACCGGGATGGCAACCCACCGCCGGAATGGGAAAAATGGGCGCGCAAAGACGTCTATCGCATCGGCGAGGGCATCGACAGCTCGGTGGATGTGGAAATGGCGATTCACTTCCGTGAATTCGCCGGGACCTACATGGAGCACTGCCACAACACCCAGCACGAAGACACGTCCATGCTGCTGCGCTGGGATATCGAGCACCCCGGCCAGTTCCAGTTGATGCCAGCGCCCCTGCCCGGCTGGGACGGCGTCACCTACGTCAACTCCTCCGCGTTGCCGACCTTCCGCACTGGCGATACCCGTGCCAATAACGATGGCGATAACAAAAACCCGATCGCCAACCCCGACAGCGCCGTCAGCAACAACGGCCAACCGCTGACCATCAACGTCCTGGCCAACGACAGCGACCCTGACGGTAACGTGCCACTTAAAGTGGTGGGGCTGGAGCAACCGGACTCCGGCAAGGGCGTGGTCAGCACCGATGGTCTGCGCGTGACCTACACACCACCGGCCACGGTCCCCGCGCCGTTCACCGCGACCTTTACCTATAAAGCCGCCGATACGAAGGGCGCGGAGTCGGCATCGGCAACGGTGTCCGTGGCGGTCTCGGCAGCGGTCAACGAGAGCCTGATCGTCACCAGCGCTACCGTCACCGCCCGCAGCAACGGCCGCTACTACTGGGTCCTGTCCGGCACCACCTCGCGTGGCACGGGCAATACCATCACGGCGACTGCCACGGTCACAACCGGTACGGCGAACCTTGGCACCGCCACCCTGACGCCTACGGCGACAGGAGCGCGCTGGAACATAGCGGTGACGACCGTCGGCAGTGTCCCGTCGCCTAGCCCGACGGCGACCATCAAATCATCCCTCGGCAAAACCGTGACGGTGCCAGTAGTGGCGAACTAGAGCGGATTGATCGGCGCCCGGTCCATGCAATGTGGATCGGGCGCTTTTTTTTTGGATCGTACGGTGGTGCCGAGGTGGGGTTTACTGACTATCGGTTCTATCCGCAAAGCGCCTGGCATTTGCGCTGACGGTCACCTTTGCGGCGCCACCATCCGAAAGCGGATATTGATCTCGTTGGACACCACGCTGTCCGCCCACTCGCCCTCGCCTATCTTGAAGTCGTCACGCTTGAGGACCAGTTCACCATCGAAGATGCCAATGGAGCTCTCCGATTTCAGCAGCACCGGCACACTCACTTCCCGAGTGAGCCCCCGCAGGGAAAGCTTGCCGGTGATGGTGTAGCGGTTATTGCCGAGGGCTTTGATGGACGTCGACTCGAAGGTCGCCACCGGATAAGTCGCCGTATCGAACCACGCCGGTTTTTGCAACTCGGTGTTGGCGTCGCTGCTGCCGGCGTCGATGCTGTTCAGGTCGATGGTCAGCGTGGCGTGGGCCGCGCCAGGGTTATCGGTGTCGAAGTCGAGATTGGCCTCGAACTTGCCGAAGGTGCCGTAGCTTCGCGAACCCATCTGCTGATAGGTGAAACTCAAGGTGCTGGCCTTGGCGTTCACTTTCTTGTATTCCACGGCTTCAGCGAACGGCGCCAGGCTGAACTGCACCGGGCCGAACACCAACGTTCCGGCCAGAGCGACGCAACGCGCGGATCGAAGGTTCATGACACTCTCCGGGAGGGCTCCCGTCTTGAGTTGGCGTGCCGCACACGAGGGGTGGCATCAGATGACTAAAGCAAACAACCGGCGTTTATTCCACTTCGCGCGTTGATTTGCGACCACCTGCCGATGGCCGTCCGCGCTACCCGCACTCCCCGCGTTGCCAGGCCCGCCGCAACAGGTCGATCACCTCGGCATCCGAGGTCTGGGAAAAGTCCATGTACCAATGGCCAATCGAAGTGAACCACTCGGGCAGCAGTGGGCAGATCAACTCATCCACCTCGCTGCGCAGCGCCTCCACCGTTTCGATCGGCGCCACCGGCACCGCCACCACGATGCGCGATGGCGCCTGCGCCCGCAGCGCCTGGATCGCCGCCCTCATCGAAGCGCCGGTGGCCAGGCCGTCGTCGATCAGGATCACCACCTGATCCTTGAGCTGCACCGCCGGCCGCGTGCCGCGGTAGACCTTCTCGCGGCGCAGCAGCTCGCGGGTTTCCCGTTCGACCACGGCGTCGAACGCGGCGCGATCAATCGGGTGCACCCGCAGTGCCTGTTCATTACGAATCTGGATGCCACCGCTGGCAATCGCACCCATGGCGTACTCAGGGTGGGACGGCACGCCGAGCTTGCGCACCAGCATCAGGTCCAGGCGAACCTTCAGCGCCGTGGCCACTTCATAAGCCACCGGCACGCCGCCACGAGGCAAGGCCAGAACGATGACATCGGAGCGATTAGCGTAAGGCAGCAGCGGCTCTACCAAACGCCGTCCGGCCGCTGGCCGGTCTTGCAGGATGGAATGGGACAAGGGGCTCATGTGAAAACCTCCCCAGGCGATCGCGCCTGCGAACTTCAGCCAAACCTGCCTTTTGTGGCAGGGGCTTTTGTGGCGAGGGAGCTTGCTCCCGCTGGGCCGGACCGCGTTCGGGCGCAGCAGCCCCAAAAAACCGATAACGATTACCGAATTTTGTGAGTGCTACGCACTCAAGCGCGAGCAAGCTCGCTCGCCACAAACTTGGTCCATAGCATTATCCGCCCCTTTACCCCGCCTACACCAACCGCTCAATCTTCTGATGCTGCCACACCAGTTTGTAATACAGCGTCTGCAGCACCAGCATCCCCAGATACGCCACCGGAAACGCCATCCACACCCCTTGCAGCCCGAACTTCGCATCCAGCAGATACGCCGCCGGCAACTGCACGCCCACCACGCAGACAATGGAAATCGCAACCGGCACCATCACCGTGCCGCTGGCGCGCATGATGCCGCCGATGATCGCCTGGAAGCCAAACACCAACAGGCTCCAGAGCATGATGTGCAACAGGTGCTGAGCCATGGTCTGCGTCGCTTCTTCGGTGAGGAACGACGCCAGCAACCAGCTCGACAACAAGTACCCGAGAACCACCAGACCACCGGTCAAACACAGGTTGATCATCAGCCCGGTCTTCAAGATCGGCCCGATTCGCTCAATGCGCCCCGCCCCAATCGCCTGCGCCCCGAGGATCGACGCGGTAATCGCAATCGACAGCGCCGGGAACTGCACGTAATTGACGATCTGCGTCACCGCGCCATACGCCGCCGTCGCCTGGGAACCGTGCTGGTTCACCAGCGCCAGAATCACCAGCTCCGACAGCGACAACACCACCATCTGCAACCCGGTGGGCAAACCGATGCGCAGCACCTTGCCGAGGATCGCCAAGTCCAGCTTCATCGCCGCAAAGAACTCGCGGTCCGGTGCCAGCGGATGGCCCTTGCCAATCAACCGCCACGCCAACAACCCCATCGCCACCAGGTTACCCACCAACCCGGCAAACGCCGCACTCTGAATCCCCATCGGCGCAAAACCCAACCACCCGCGAATCAACGCTGGCGTCAGCGCCAGCCCGACACAGGTCGACACCACCAGCGCCAGCAACGGCGACAACGTATCGCTTACCCCGCGCAACAACTGCGTGAACAGCACAAACACCAACAGCGACGGCATGATCCACAACATCACATGGGCATACGCCACCGCATCGTCCAGCACATCCGCCGGCGTCCCCAACCCCACCAACGCCGACCGCGCAAACACACTCCCCACCACCGCCGCCACCAACCCGATCAACACCCCCAACAACAACGTCGCCCCGGCGATTGCCTTCACCAGATGCGTCTCCCGCGCGCCCCACGCCTGCCCGATCAACACTCCCGCGCCAGCCCCTAGACCGATGACCAGGGCGATGAAGAAAAACACGATGGGGAACATCCCCGACACCGCCGCCAGGGCTTGAGTGCCGAGCATCTGGCCGATGTAGATGCTGTTGACCGTGCCGGACATGGATTGCAGGAAGTTCGACAGGACCATGGGGGCGAGGAACAGCAGGTAGGTTTTCCAGAGGGGACGTTGGGGGTTTGGGGTTTGCATTCGGGAAGGTCCATCTCGACGGCGTGAGCGATGAGTAAGGATAGCGTTGGTGGCTGAAACCAAGGGGCGCTGAACATCTCAGGTCTGTGTTTATATTTCCAGCGACGTGAGGTGAAAGGTCTGAAGTTTCATCAGTGGCGATCCTACGACAACCTCAGAAGCCCTCACCTTGCCCACCGCCTTGATGAAGTTTATAGTCCGCCCCGTCGCCCAAATGGCGGCCAGGTTTGGCGACCTGTTTGATCGGATGCAAAAGCTCTGTGCTTTTTTGCAGATGCTGTTGCACCTACGCAAAGCTGTCTTTATGGCAGCTGTGCGCGGGAGACCTTCGGGTCTGCCGGTTTTCCGATCCCGGTTCGCCAACCTGCGTACAGCTGTCACCCATTCGTTTGGCGACGAGTGAGGGACAGTCAACCTTTGCACTGATCGGAGTTTCATCTATGGAAAGATACATGCCCCTCACCGGAATCGACCTGGTTCCGGCCTCCCTGCTCATCGACACCCAAGCGCCACTCGACGTCCTGCAAGCCATGGCGGATTACCGCATTCGCACTGTCACCCAGGTGCTGGAAAACATCGCCTACCGATCCGAACTCGGTTGCGACACCGTGGTGCTGGAGGACTTTTCCAAGCTGCTGGTCATTCCGTTGCGCGATGGTTGTGATTTGATGGATGTGATTGGACGGCGACTGCGGGCGCAGGTGGCGGAGTAAATGAAAACGGGCGCATAAGAGGCGCCCGTTTTTTTGTCCGACGAGAAAAGTGGCTTGATAGACGACGCTAGCCTTTGCCTTTGCCTTTGCCTTTGCCTCCGCTGCCACTGCTGCCACTGCTGCCGCTGCCGCTACTGCTGCCACCACCGCCACTGCCGCTACTGCTACTGCTGCCGCCACTGCCACCACTGCCACTGCCACTGCCACTGCTACCTTCCGGGTCATTGTTGACCCCGGCCTGTGGCCCGACGCCATCTCCCGTACGGAATGTCGGTAACGCAACCGAGGCCACGAACTTCACGCCGTCCCAGCTAGGCAAGGGTGTGGGCATCAATTGGAACTGGCCCGGGTGCTCAGAGTCCCAGCGCAGCAGCATCGAGGTGTCCTCATGCTGTGTGTTGTGGCAGTGCTCCATGTAGGTACCGGCAAACTCACGGATGTGTATGGCCATTTCGACATCGTCGAGGCTGTCGGAATCGCGGCCTACACGGTAGATATCCTTGCGCGCGCCTTTTTCCCATTCTGGCGGCGGTTTGCCACCTCGAGTGAGAATGACCCCTTCCTCGAAGTGCACATGCACCGGGTGAGTCCAGCCATTGCCGCCGTTCTGGATCTTCCAGATTTCCAGCGTGCCTTCACCCTTGAACCCTGCCGGTGTCGGGCCAGTGGCCAGTTGTGGCGCGGCTGAAATCCGCCGCGGGTCCATGGGGAAGCCTCTGCCGCCATCGGTCTTGATCGTCCAGGGCGTAAAATCTGTGCCGTTGGAGCGGCCAAAGATAAAGGTGCGGTGCCGCGCCTGGGCAAGCCGGGGGTCATCACGATGCAAGGGCAAGGGGATCATGAACCTGCCCTCGGGCTTGCCAGGCTTGGCGGGCTCGAAGTCGACCGGATTCATGCTGACATCCTGGCCGGTGTATGGCTGGACGTTGAGTTGCAGGAACAGGCCCACGCCCGGGTCACCGTTGACCCACTGTGGCCCGTTGCTGGTTTGCCTGACAACGGGCAGGTACTTCTCGGAGAGTACATCCGCCAATGGAATGTCACGTTTTGGACGCTTGCCGTCTTCATGCTCCTCAATGTTGACGAAGAAAATCCTGTCGCCCGGGTTGATGCCGTTTTTCGCGAAGTCGACGACGATGTCATAGCGTTCGGCAACGCCCAGCATCGGCAGAATGGCATTGTTGTCCTGTGTGTCGCCGTCGCCATCGAGGTCCAGGCTGCCATCGAACGGCACCGCGTGCTCCATGATATTGCCGTCGTTGGCAATCATGTGGAACGGCACCCGGTTATAGGAAATCCCGGAGTTGTTCGGGCCAGGAAACTCACCACCATTACCATTGACCTGACGCACCACCGCCAGCTTGAAGTAGCGAGAAACCGATCCGTCGAGAATGCGGAAACGGTAGCGGCGGGCACGTACGTCCAGGAAGGGTTTGTACTCCCAGTTGGTCAGCACCTGGTCACCGAGAAAACCGTCGGTGTTGAAGGGGTTGAACCACAACTGGCCGGCCTGGTCCCAGGCCTTGTCGGCGATCGTCAAGTTGACGTCATAGTCGCGGTTACCCCACCCCAGCGCCGAACCGCTGGCCACGCGCAGGTTGACCCCGTCGTCGACCGTCTCGTTGCCACGGTCCACGGCGCTGTAGTAGTTCATCATCGTCGCATTGCCCTTGTAGACATTCTGCGCGGTGAAATCGAGCATGTGGTCGTGGAACCAGTGGGTGCTCATGGTTTCGCGCCAGTCGCCACGGATCTTGATGGTGCCGTTGTTGCAGGTCTTGAAGCCGGGGCTGGCGTCGTTGACGAACAGGATTTCACCGGGGTCGCAGGGGAATGCCGCACGCGGATCCTCAGCGCTGGTATTGATGGTGTCGTAACCGGCCAACTGGATCGGCCAGCGATAGTCGTAGTACTGGCCGGGGAAGAAGAACGCGTTGGTAAAGCCGTCGCTTTCGGCGGGCGAGTGGCCGTTATGTTCATGGGTGGTGAGGGTGTGCAGGCCAAAGCCCCGGTTGGCCGATGGGTCAATGGGCAAGGCATCGTAATGACGCATCAGCATCGCTTGGCCATAGCGTACTAGAAGCAGTTTGGGCGGAAAGGTGCCGTCGAATGTCCACACCGCATTATGGTCCTGGACAGGGAAGTTGGGGTGAAACTGCACTTGAATGCCCTTGGTGGTGCCCTCGTTGGCCGGGTCGCCGCTGGTGTTGTGATAGAGCCCGCCGGGCGCAAATTCTCCCACGGCGTAGTTATGCCGTTGCATACGATCACGCAAGCCGCTGTTGACGTGCGCGCCTGCTTGCACCGTCTTGAAGGCGTCGCGCGGGAAAAACTCATTGAAACGCTGGTGCGACCAGCCTTTTCCTGGTGGCCGGCCTTCTGCGGGCGAATCGACTCGGCGATTGAGGAAAAGCTCGATCTGCGCCTTCCAGGGGTTGCGGTCCAGCACATTGGAGAACTCTGTCGGGAAGGGCGTCAAGGCTGGCTGCCTGAGAAAGGCATCCAGCGCATCCGGCGACGGGCCGCTACGCGCCACGTTCAATGGATCTTGCGCCGGTGCGGGGCCCACCGTCGGAACCGGAAACGGAACAGGTGATGGCGGGTCGGTCGCATCCAGTTTGTTCGAGCCGAATTCCTCGAACAGTTCAAGCTTCTGGGTGAACGGTTGAGCCCCGAACACCGGGCTGGGATTACCGTTAGTGGGGATATTGAAGCTGGTTTGCAGATCGGGTGGTAGCACATTGTCGACCAAGGGGGTCTGGCGGTTACCGGTCACACCATTGGGTAAGTCGAAGGCGCCGACGTTTGCGGGAGGCAGCTTTTGCAAGTCCCGCGATGCGGCATCGGGGTCGGCGGGCGGGTTGGTGAACGTCGATGGATCGGTAGGAGGCGGTGGATCGGTGTTGTCGAGGGGGACTGCCTGGGTCTGGGACAAGCCCAGCCCCAACATGATCACGGCAGCAGAGATACTCAACGCCAGCCTGGTTTTGAACAATGGACTAGGTTTCGGTCTTCCGGCATCCAGTTTCATCGCAAACACCTCTGACGGGTTCCTCGGAGCGCGTGGCAATACATGGGCAACGAGCCACAGCTCCTGGCCGGGCTGGCGAAATGTTTGATTTCGACCCGGGATGGGAACGATGCATATTTCCCGCCGAAAGTGACAGGAGGTGTCTAATGGCTCTACGCCACGCCCCCCTTGTCTGCTGGCTTCAAGCAGGCGTATGAGCAGCCAGGATGAAAGCCCCCGATGACGGGGAATATCCCCCAATACCGGGTGCAATTGTGCGGGGTGTCTGGGTTAAGAGAAGTGGCCACTTTCTGAATGTATCGATGGCCGCTTGTCGCCGGTTGCCACGCGCCTGGATGCGCTGGAGCGTACGTTTCATCAATGATGCAGCCGTGATTTACATGAACAATTTTTCATCGTGTACATCACGGCCTTAGATCACCTGGTGGAGCAACCTCGCCTCAATCAGAACCAACGCTTTATTCGCAATCTACTGACAATCCCATCACATTTCGCCGGATAGCCTTGCTACTCCGGCATCGCCACGGCGAGCGCAACGTGCGAAACAGTGATGAACAATTCGTTAGTCAGGTTTCTGAAAAGTGACCGGGGTGCGCTGATCCTTCTGCTTGGTGTATCCGCGTTTCTATTGCTGTTCGGGTTGGGCGCCAGGGAGCTTTGGGGGGCGGAAACGCGCTGGGCGAACATCGCGTTGCAGATGCTGCAAAGCGGCGATTATTTCGACCCTTACCTCAAGGGCATGCCCTATTACGACAAGCCGCTGCCTTCCTATTGGTTGATTACGGCCACTGCCCATTTGATGGGTGGCCTCGGGCACTGGTCACTGCGCCTGCCCTCGGTTTTGGCGGCCTGGCTGAGTGTCTGGCTGGTCTACCTGATCGGGGAGCGGCTCTATAGCAAAGGCACCGGCCTGATTGCCGGCTGGTTTCTGGCGACGACGTTCTTTTTCGTGTTCTGGGCGCGGGTCGCCACGGCGGACGTGCTGACGGTTTGCGGTGTGTTGGCCGCGGTCTGGTGGTATTGGCGCGGCCCGGACGACACGCGGCTGAGCCGGTACAGCGTGTTTTTCCTGATGCTGGCACTGACCTCGCTGTTCAAGGGCTTGATCGGGATCATCCTGCCGGGGCTGATGCTGTTGCCGCATCTGCTTGGCGAAGGACGCTGGAAAAACCATCTCAATCCACGTCTGTTTCTGGCGATGCTGGTGGGTGGCGTGGTCTACATGCTGCCGTTCATGTTGTCGCACCGCTATGGCACCCCGACTTATGGGCCGAGTGGGCTGGGCCTGGTGTTTCAGGAAAACGTGGTTCGGTTTTTCAAGCCGTTCGACAACATCGGCCCGATCTATACCTATCTGCTGTATCTGCCGGTCTACACCCTGCCCTGGGCACCCTGCTGGATGCTCGGCCTGTGGGTGGCCGTGCGCGGCTGGAAGCATACCGAACCCAACGTTCGCTGGCTGATCTGGGGCCTGGGGTTGCTGTTCCTGTTCTTCACCGCCAGTGGCAGCCGGCGCAGCTATTACGTATTGCCGCTGGTGCCGTTCGCGCAATTGCTGGCGGCCTGGTGGGTCACCCGGCGCATGGCTGCGCGTAAGGCGGCCGTTAAAGTCAGCGGGGCTGGTTGGACCAGAGGCATTGCCGGAGCGGCCGGGTTCCTGTTTTTGGTGCTGGGCGTTGTCTACCCCTGGACCAACGGCGGCGCGGGCGGCGTCATGCAATTCACCCAGGATGTGCGCGCCGAAGCCATCAAGACGGCGCCATGGAACGAATGGCGCATGGTGCTGGTGGACATCGACAACAAGCTGCCGATGTACCTGCAAAATCACGGCGCATCGTTCTACTACGTGCTCCCGGATTCGGACATTCCACAAGCCGGCGACAGCGCTGCACTGATGGCGTGGCTGGAAAAGAAAAGTGGTGAGGCCTGGAATCCCGAGCGCACGATCATCGTGGAGCAGTACAAGGACATCCAGCAATTGCCGCTGAATTATCTGACGGCCGACCATCAGTTGATCACCACCAAGCCCAACAACGGCGCACGGCTGTTTCATGCGCATGAATATGGCAGTGCGGCGTTTATTCCCAATGGGAAAACGGCGGGTAACCCGGTGGCTGGGCAAGCGGCGGGCGGCGTTTTGCAGGCGCAAGCTGCGGAGTAATTGAATGCGGGCGCCTGATAGGTGCCCGATTTGTATTCGCTGGCGACTGGCACTTTTACCCCTGAAGACATTCCAGAAAATCGTGCAAAAAAATACGAAGGTAGCCCTGTTAAGAACCTCTAAAAATTGCCTAGCACCCAACAATTTAGGGCTTTCTAAACGATTTTCTATATGAAAAGAAATGTGAAGAACCGCCGTCGGCAAACATGATGCACCAGACGCGTCAGCTTTTGAGGCGATGCTGCAATACATTCAGTCAAGCTTTGGTCGCCAAACAGACCTCGCCGTCCGCTGATACCTTCGCTGACTACCGTCATCGGCTTGCCTGAACTCACTTCTTTGCCGAAAAATCTACAGTTGTGCCCCCGGTCTGCCCGCTTGGTTTACCTGGATGTCTTTCCCGACCTGCATCACATAGCCTCAGCAAGATCGCAGCCCTATTGAATTGGCACGCTAGGCCCACCCGTCGCACTAACATTGCTCTACAGACTCAATATATCTAAATTTGAATCTACAGATTCAAAACGAGCACACAACCATGGCCGTCCCCGCCCAAGCCCAATCCTTCAGCAAAAACCAATGCGTCACCGGCCTGCGCGCCGCCGTGAGCATTCTGGAAAAGTGGCAAGCCACCAGCGACCAGGCCTGTCGCATCCTGCGTATTTCCCGCAGCACCTACACCCGCGCCCGGCAGCGGGACCCGGATTGGGCGGTGGCGCTGGATGCGGACCAGATGCAGCGCATCAGTTTTGTGCTGAACATTCACGCGACGTTGCGGTTGGTGTTCGACAACCCGGATAACGTCTATGGCTTTGCCTCGATGGCCAATGACAACGAGTTTTTCAACGGGCGTTCGCCGCTGAAGATCATGGCCCAGGGCGACATGATTTCGCTGTATGAAACCTTCCGCCGCATCGACATGCTGCGGGGTGCGCAATGGTGATGGCGAGTGAGCTGGCGGTGTTTGCCGGTCAGTCGTTGCAGGCTTATCGCCTGGTCAATTCGAAGTTTCCGCCGATTGCGTTGTTTGACGATGTGGCGGATGCGGATGAGTTCGAGCTGTTGTTCGAGATTCAGGCGTTGACCAATCCGCGGTTGAAGAATGAGCTGGGGCAGCTGGAGTTGATTGCGCGCAGCGAGATTCCGTTCGGTATTCCGGGTTGCTCCTACGCCATCGCGCCCTTTACCCACGTTAATCCGGCGGGTTCGCGCTTCGGTGACGGCAGTTTTGGCGTGTTGTACTTGGCGGATTCGATGGAAGCGGCGCTGGCCGAAGTGCGGCATCACCAGGCTCTGTATTGGTCGAAGGTGCCGAGCCTGAACTATGAGCGCTTTGTGTTTCGTGGGTTGGCTTGTGCATTTGGCGATGCCGGGTTGAAAGACGCCACCGCCCTGCCGATGAGCGATCCGGTGTATGCGCCGGACGACTACAGCCATTCCCGTGTTCTGGGGCGCGCGGTGCGGGACGCCGGTTGTCCCGGTTTGCGTTATCACTCGGTACGGATGCCGGGCAGTTGTTGCTGGGCGCTGATGACGCCGAGGTCGGTTTCGTCGATTGTGCAGACGGCGCATTACGAGATGGTCTGGAATGGGCAGATCACCAGCGTGAGCCAGATCAGCGAAGCCTGATTGCCTTGCGATAACTCTGTGGCGAGGGAGCTTGCTCCCGCTGGGTCTCGTAGCGGCCCCAAATGGAGGACTGCTACGCAGTCCAGCGGGAGCAAGCTCCCTCGCCACAAAAAGAGGTGCTTATACAGGCCGTATTCGATCCATTGACTGCGTCGATAGTCACCATTGATTCAATGAAGTTCTCTTAAAAAATCCCTGGCGTAACATCTGCTCCATACCAACCCATAAGCACCCCGGAGCACACCATCATGAAACGCCAGATCCTCCTCAGCATCGCTTTCTCGGTTTTCGCAGTTAACGCTTTTGCCGCCACCTCTGCTCAACCTGAGGTCGCTGAAGACGGCTCGGATCGTCTGATTGAAAGCCGTGTGGCCGAAGGTGGTTCCGATCGCCTGATCGAGAATCGTGTGGCTGAAGGTGGCTCGGATCGCCTACTGGAACAACGTGTTGCCGAAGGCGGTTCCGACAAGCTCCTGCAAAATCGCGTCGCTGAAGGCGGCTCCGACAAGCTGCTGCAAAACCGCGTTGCCGAAGGCGGTTCGGATCGTCTGATCGAAAGCCGCGCTGTCTGAATGCAGTGCTTGACCGCAGGACTCAACAAAAAGCCCGGCCTCAACAGCCGGGCTTTTTCGTGGCTCACTGTTTGATCGGTGTTACGAGTACCTTTTCGTCGGTGTCGAGGACGAACACCGCCAACAGGCGTGCAGGTTGGGTGTCGCTGGCGTTGGCGCTGACCAGGTGCACGGAACCCGGCTCTTCTACGAAGTTTTCGCCGACCTTGTAGATCTTTTCCGGCTGGCCTTTGACCTGGATGCGAAACGCGCCCTCCAGCACCGTTGCATAGATGAAGGCCGTTTTCGGATGGGTGTGGGCCGGCGACGCAGCACCCGGCCCATACTCGACGACCACGCCCCTCATGCTCTTGCCAGGGATGTTGGGGACGGGACGGTCGAACACCACCGTCACCTTGCCGTGGGGCGGCTCGGCGGCCGATGCGGCGCTGATCGAGAGCGCTGCAAAGACAGCGGCCATTAGCAATCGGGTAACCATGGGATTTCTCCTGGATTCGTAGGGAAATGTGCGGGTGCGATCCGTTACTGCGCCGTCGACCGGGCCAGCCAGTCGTCGAAGCGGATCGCCCCCAGGCGTGCGTTCTTGCCGGTGACCAGCGATTGATCGTTGAGCACGGCGCCGAAGTAGCGCGCATGCACGTCCGGCACGACCTTGCGGTTGTCCTGGGTCGCCCGCAGATAGCGCCTGGCCAGTTCGTCGATCGGCATGGTTTCCGGGCCGCCGACTTCAACGGTGCCATTGAGCGGTGCAGCCAGTACGACATCGGCCAACGCCGCCACCACGTCGTCGGACGCTATCGGCTGGATCAGCGCCGGCGAAGCATGAATTTCCTCGCCAACGGCGAACGACTGGACAATGCCGCCGGCAAACTCGGAGAACTGCGTGGCACGCACAATGGTGTAGGGAACGCTGGACGCCTTGATAAGGGCCTCCTGCGCGACCTTGGCCCGGAAATAACCGGTATCGGGAAGCCGTTCGCTGCCGACAATCGACAGGGCAACGTGATGGCCTACCCCGGCAGCGGCTTCGGCGGCCAGCAGGTTACGGCTCGACGTTTCAAAGAAATCGAGAACGGCCTGGTCCTCCCACGATGGCGCGTTCGCCACGTCGACCACCACATCAGCACCATCCATCGCTTCGGCCAGGCCTTCGCGGGTAATGCTGTTCACGCCCGAGCTGGGGCTGGCGGCAAGCGCGTCATGGCCGCGCTCGCGCAGGGTGTTCACAAGTTTCGATCCGATGAGGCCGGAGCCTCCGATGACGACGATCTTCATGACTTTTCTCCACTTGTCGACTGCAACCATTGCGTCGGTGTAGAGAGATTGCCTGCACGCGTGAGGCAAGTCCTTGCGCCGGGCTTGGGTTTGCCTTGGCGAGTGCTTGGATTTATGTCCAAAGCCGATGTTGTTCGTCCAGCCGTCCTTGCC
This sequence comes from Pseudomonas sp. GL_091, assembly GCF_057837725.1. Lineage (NCBI taxonomy): Bacteria > Pseudomonadati > Pseudomonadota > Gammaproteobacteria > Pseudomonadales > Pseudomonadaceae > Pseudomonas > Pseudomonas sp. GL_091. The sequence continues at coordinate 4,815,745 of NZ_CM174451.1, forward strand.
GCAGACGGTGCAGCGGGTGTCGAGCTGCCGTATCATCTGCCTCAGTTACCAACCGCCAGCCGCCTGGGACACAGAGTTGAGGGCGCTTCGCCAGGGGATGCTCGACTTGCCATTCGCGTTTGAAGACTACGTGCTCGATCAGGAGCGCCGGGAGCTGACCTTGCGCGGTCAGGTCGTGGCCGTCGGACCGCAGGTCTTCGACCTGTTGCTGCTGTTCGTCAACAATCCCGAACGCGTCGTCAGCAAGGACGAATTGCTCAAGGCGGTGTGGGGCGACCGGATCGTTTCGGAATCGACGATCACCAGCCACATCAATGCCGTGCGCAAGGCCATCGGCGATACCGGTGAGGAGCAGCGCTTGGTACGCACCGTCGCCCGCAAAGGCTACCGCTTCGTTGGCCGGATCAACGGCAACATGGCCGGGGAAGCGCGACAGCCCGATAGCGATGAACGCCCGAGCGCTGCCCCGAAGCAAATCCCCTCCCCTGCGCTCGTCCTGCCGGACAAACCTTCGATCACCGTCCTGCCGTTCCAGAACCTGAGCGGCGATCCGGAGCAGGAGTATTTCGCCGATGGCGTCGTGGAGGACATCATCGCCGCCCTGTCGCGGATCCGCTGGCTGTTCGTCATCGCGCGCAATTCGAGCTTCACCTACAAGGGCCAGGCCGTGGACGCCCAAGGCGTTGGCCAGGAGCTGGGCGTTCGCTACGTGCTCGAAGGCAGTGTGCGCAAGTGCGGCAACAAGCTGCGCATTACCGGACAACTGATCGACGCGACGAGCGGGACGCATATCTGGGCGGAGCGCTTCGAAGGCCTGCTCGACGACATCTTCGAGCTGCAGGACCAAATCACCGAAAGCGTCGTCGGTGCTATCGCGCCGCAACTGGAACGGGCAGAAATTGAACGCGCCAAACGCAAGCCGACGGAAAGCCTGGACGCCTACGACTACTACCTGCGCGGCATGGCAAAACTGCACAGCGGCAGCCGGGAAGCCATCGAGCAGGCGCTGCCGATGTTCTACCAGGCCATCGAACTCGATGGGGAATTTGCTTCGGCCTATGGCATGGCCGCCTGGTGCCACTTCTGGCGCAAGCTCAATGGCTGGATGACCGATCGGCCTGCAGAAATCGCCGAGGGCATACGGCTGGCGCGTCTGGCGGTGACCCTTGGCCGCGATGATGCCGTCGCGTTGACCCGGGGCGGACATGCGCTTGCTCATCTCGCCGGCGAAGTCGATGCCGGCATTGCCCTGCTCGACAGGGCGCGCCTGCTCAATCCCAACCTCGCCCCCGCCTGGTTCCTGGGCGGTATCCTGCGGGCGCTGCACGGCGAAACAGACGCCGCCATCGAGAATTTGAACCATGCCGTTCGCTTGAGTCCGCTGGATCCGGAAATGTTCAGGATGCAGGTCGGGATGGCGCTCGCGCATTTCTTCGCCGGGCACTTCGATGCCGCTGCGGACTGGGCGGAAAAGGCGCTGGGCAACCTGCCCAGTCTGCTGATCGCGGCGGCGCTGGTGGCGGCCAGTCATGCGCTTGGCGGTCGAATGGAAAAAGCGAGTCTGGCGATGCAGCGTCTGCAAAAGCTGGATCCCTCTTTGCGCCTTTGCACCCTCAGGGATTGGCTGCCCATTCAACGGCCTAAAGACTTCACCCGTTTCGTCGATGGACTGCGGCTGGCGGGGTTGCCAGAGTGAGGAAGACCCACCTTACCCTGTAGGAGCGAGCCTGCTCGCGATGGTCGTCAACGATGACGCGGGTTTTCTGATTAAACGCGGTGTCTTCAAGTCCATCGCGAGCAAGCTCGCTCCTACAAGGTAGGCTAAGCTTTGATCAACTCGTTGCTCACGATGCTCGGTTCTGCAGGTTTTGGTTTTTTCTGGAGAGCGTCTGCAACAGCTATCCCAGACTGGCCAAAACCTTTCACGCAGGATTGCCGTGATGACAGAGCCCCTCCTCAGCTTTGATGCACTCAAGCGCGCCGCTGCCGCTGGCGAAATCGATACCGTGCTGGTCTGCATGGTCGACATGCAGGGACGCCTGGTCGGCAAGCGCTTCCAGGTCGAGTTTTTCATCGACAGCGGCCACGAAGAAACCCACTGCTGCAACTACCTGCTGGCCGATGACATCGACATGGAGCCGGTGCCGGGTTACGCCGCGGCCAGTTGGAGCAAGGGCTACGGCGATTTCGTGCTCAAGCCCGACATGTCCACCCTGCGGCGCGTGCCCTGGCTTGAGTGCACGGCGCTGGTGCTGTGCGACGTGCTCGATCATCACCATCGCCAGGACCTGCCCCACAGCCCACGGGCGATTCTGAAAAAACAGGTCGAGCGCCTGCGCGAGCGCGGTTATACCGGCATGTTTGCCTCGGAACTGGAGTTCTATCTGTTCGATGAGACCTACGAGGCGATCCACAAGCGCAACTATCACAAACCGAAAACCGCCGGCCATTACATCGAGGACTACAACATCCTCCAGACCACCCGCGAAGAGCCGGTGCTGCGGGCGATTCGCAAGCACTTGCAGGCATCGGGCATTCCCGTGGAAAACTCCAAGGGTGAATGGGGCCCGGGGCAGGAAGAGATCAACATCCGCTACGCCGATGCCATGACCATGGCCGACCACCACGTCATCATCAAGCACGCCTGCAAAGAGATCGCACAGTTGCAGGGCAAGGCGATCACCTTCATGGCCAAGTGGCGATACGACGCCGCCGGCTCCAGCAGTCACATCCATAATTCGTTGTGGGACAAGAACGCCAAGAAGCCGCTGTTCTTCGACGCGAAAGCCGAGTTCGGCATGTCAAAACTGATGCGGGCCTGGGTCGCCGGGCAGCTCAAGTACGCCAACGACATCACCTGTTTTCTCGCGCCCTACATCAATTCCTACAAGCGTTTCCAGGCTGGCACTTTTGCGCCGACGCGGGCGGTCTGGAGCCGCGACAATCGCACCGCCGGCTTTCGCTTGTGTGCCGAGGGCAGCAAGGCCATCCGCATCGAATGCCGCATTGGCGGAGCCGACCTCAACCCCTATCTGGCCTTCGCCGCGTTGATCGCGGCAGGTTTGGCAGGTATCGACGAGAAGCTCGATCTTGCGCCGCCGTTCGAAGGTGATGCCTACCTGGATGAGCATTTGCCGGAAGTGTCCAAGACACTGCGCGAGGCGAGCGCCGCACTCAAGAGCTCAAGCATGTTGCGCGAGGCGTTCGGTGATGAGGTTGTCGACCATTACGTGCACACCGCCGAGTGGGAGCAGAAAGAGTACGACCGGCGAATCACCGACTGGGAATTGCAGCGCGGTTTCGAGCGCTATTGAGAACATCATGACTGCGAAGGTGCAACTGATCTCCCCGGTCGATGGCCGGGTGTACGTCGAACGCGATCTTGCCGATGCGGCGCAGGTCGAGCATGCGCTGACCGCGGCGGCCAGCGCACAGGCGTCATGGCAACGCCGCTCTCTGAGCGAACGTGCGGCATTTTGCAGCGCCGCGGTGGACGCGATGCTGTCGATGCAGGCCGACATCGTGCCGGAACTGGCCTGGCAGATGGGCCGCCCGGTGCGTTACGGCGCCGGCGAACTGCGCGGTTTTGCCGAACGCGCCCGGCACATGATCGCCATTGCACCACAGGCCCTGGCCGCTATAGAGCCGGAGCCCAAGGTGGGTTTCCAGCGCTTTATCAAACGCGAGCCGCTGGGCACAGTGCTGGTGGTCGCTCCGTGGAACTACCCCTATCTGACGGCGGTGAACACGATCATCCCGGCGCTGATGGCCGGCAACAGCGTGATCCTCAAGCATGCGTCGCAAACCCTGTTGGTGGGCGAGCGTTTCGCCGAGGCCATGCGTCGCGCAAAACTGCCCGAGGGGTTGTTCCAGAATCTGCTGCTCAACCATGTGTCGACCGGGGCGATCATTGCTTCCGGGCGCGTGCAACAAGTGAACTTCACCGGTTCCGTAGAGGCTGGCAAAGTCATGGAAAGCGCCGCCAGCGGACAATTTCTCGGCATGGGCCTGGAGCTCGGCGGAAAAGACCCGGCCTATGTCCGGGCAGACGCCAACCTTGAACAGGCGGTGGAAAATCTGGTGGACGGCAGTTTCTTCAATTCCGGGCAGAGTTGCTGCGCCGTGGAACGCATCTATGTCGACCAGAACATCTACCCGGTGTTTGTCGAGCGCTTCGCCGAACTGACCCGCCAATACGTGCTGGGCAACCCGCTGGACGAAGCCACCACCCTCGGTCCGCTGGTGACACCAGGCGCCGCATTCTTCGTTCGTGGCCAGATCGCCGAAGCGTTGGCCCAGGGCGCGACGGCGCTGATCGATCCGAAGTCCTTTGCCGCCGACGTACCGGGCAGCGCCTACCTCGCGCCGCAAGTGCTGGTGGACGTGACCCATCAAATGTCGGTCATGCGCGACGAAAGCTTTGGTCCGGTGGTCGGCATCATGCCGGTGGCCTGCGATGAAGAAGCCATCGCCTTGATGAACGACAGTGAGTTCGGGCTCAGCGCGTCCATCTGGACCCAGGACCTCGCAGCGGCCGAACGCCTGGGCAACGAGATCGCCACCGGCACGGTGTTCATGAACCGCTGCGATTACCTGGACCCGGCGCTGGCCTGGACCGGCGTGAAGAACAGCGGGCGCGGCGTCACCCTGTCGCCACTGGGCTACGAACACCTGACCCGGGCCAAATCCTTTCATCTGCGTCACGAGGTGTAGACCATGAACCTGACAGGAAACTGGAACTACCCCACGAGCGTTCGTTTCGGTGTCGGGCGCATCTCTGAACTGGCCGAGGTCTGTCGCAGCCAGGGCATCCAGCGACCCTTGCTGGTGACCGACAGCGGCCTGGCGCGCGCGCCGATCACCACGGCGGCACTCGACGCATTGCGCGCCGCCGGTCTTGGCGTGGCGCTGTTTTGCGACCTCAAGCCCAACCCGGTCGAAGCCAACCTGGCCGGCGGGCTCGACGCCTGGCGTGCCGGCCAGCACGATGGCGTGATCGCGTTCGGTGGTGGCAGTGGCCTGGACATGGGCAAGCTGATTGCCTTCATGAGCGGCCAGACCCGCCCGGTCTGGGACTTCGAGGACATCGGCGACTACTGGACCCGCGCCGACGACAGCCGCATCGCCCCGGTCATTGCCGTGCCGACCACGGCGGGAACCGGTTCCGAAGTCGGCCGTGCGGCGGTGATCATCGACGAGCGCACCCACACCAAACGCATCATCTTCCACCCGAAAATGATGCCACGCGTGGTGATCAGCGATCCGGCCCTCACCGTCGGCATGCCGGCGAAAATCACCGCAGGCACCGGCATGGACGCTTTATCCCATTGCCTGGAGGCGTACTGCGCCCCCGGTTTTCACCCCCTGGCCGATGGCATTGCGGTGGAAGGCATGCGCCTGGTGGCCAACTCACTGGTGAAGGCGGTACACACGCCGTCGGACCTGGAGGCACGCGCGCAAATGCTCGCGGCGGCGGCAATGGGCGCCACGGCATTCCAGAAAGGCCTGGGCGGGATGCATGCGCTCTCCCATCCGGTGGGTGCGCTGTACGACACCCATCACGGCATGACCAACGCCACCTTCATGCCCTATGTCCTGCAGTTCAATCGCTCGGCCATCGAGGAGCGCATCACCCGCCTGGCGGCGTACCTGCGCCTGCCCTCGCCGGGGTTCGACAGTTTCCTGGCCTTCGTCCTCAAGCTGCGCAAGGACATCGGCGTGCCCCATACCCTGGTTGAACTGGGCGTGGATGACCGGCAGGCCGACCTGATCGCGGACATGGCGATTGTCGACCCCTCCGCCGGCGGCAACCCGCTGCCATTGACCCGGGACGGCGTGGCAAAGATTTTCGACGCGGCGTTTCACGGCCGCCTGTAGAGCAGTCGCCTGGCCAGCACTGCGCATGGACAGGTGTGATCCGTTGGCGACAGGAGCAGTACGACAAGGGGTTGAAAGCCAGCCCATCCGGCGACCCGGATGGTTGCGTATGAACACCTGAAGGGGCACACATCATGAACCCAGCAAGCCAGCCGGGCACCGAAACGCACGACGATGACATCAAGGTGCTGCACAGCATGGGCTATGCCCAGCAACTCTCACGACGAATGGGGGTTTTCTCCAACTTCGCCATTTCCTTTTCGATCATCTGCATCCTCTCGGGTGGCATCAACTCCCTGGCCCAGGGCACCTCGGGCGCGGGGGGGATATCCATCGGCATCGGCTGGCCGATCGGCTGCCTGATCTCCGGGGTGTTCGCCATGGCCATGGCGCAGATCTCCTCGGCCTACCCCACCGCCGGCGGCCTGTACCACTGGGGCTCGATTCTCGGTAACCGCTTCACTGGCTGGCTGACTGCGTGGTTCAACCTGCTGGGGCTGGTCACGGTGCTGGGCGCGATCAACGTCGGCACCTATTACTTCTTTTTCGGTGCCTTCGGACCGGCACTGGGCATGGAGGACACGACCACGGTCCGGGTGATTTTCCTGGCGATCCTCACCGGCCTGCAGGCCTTGTGCAACCACTTGGGCATTGGCCTGACCGCCAAGCTCACTGACTTCTCCGGTTACCTGATCTTCGCCACGGCGCTGGCACTGACCATCGTCTGCCTGATGTCGGCACCCAGCTATGAATTCGCGCGGTTGTGGACCTTCAGCAACTATTCCGGCGAGGTGGGCGGCAGCGTCTGGCCGCAGGTCTCGAACGGCTGGGTTTTCATGCTCGGTCTGCTGTTGCCGATCTACACCATCACCGGCTATGACGCCTCTGCGCATACCTCCGAAGAAACCCGCAATGCGGCCATGTCGGTGCCGCGCGGCATGGTCATGTCGGTGGTCTGGTCGTTGCTGTTCGGCTGGCTGATGCTCAGCGCATTCGTGCTGATGCTGCCGAACATGGACGAGGCGGCCAAGCAAGGCTGGAACGTGTTTTTCTGGGCCATGAACACCCAGGTCAACCCGACCTTGAAACTGGTGCTTTACGTGGCGATCTTCATCTCGCAGGTGCTCTGCGGGCTGGCCACCGTCACCTCGGTTTCACGGATGATCTTCGCGTTCTCCCGGGACGGTGGCCTGCCCTGTTCGAAAGCGCTGTCCTCGGTCTCATCGACCCATCGCAGCCCGGTGGCAGCGATCTGGACCGGTGCCACCCTCGCGGTGTTGTTCGACTGGGGCTCGTCGGTGATCTCGATCGGGGCAACGCCGGTCTATACGATCGTGGTGTCCTGCACGGTGATCTTCCTGTTTTTCTCCTTCGCCATTCCCATCGTGCTCGGCCTGTTTACCTATGGGACCTCGAAGTGGCCGACCATGGGGCCGTGGAACATGGGGCGGTTCTGGTACTCGGTGTTCGCCATTCTCTCGATCCTTTCGATGATCATCATTTTCGTCATCGGCATCCAGCCACCGAATGATTGGGCGCTGTACATCACCATCGGTTTCCTGGTGCTGACGGCCATCGTCTGGTTCGGCTTTGAAGCCCGGCGCTTCCAGGGGCCGCCGGTGGGCGACATGATCGTCAAGCGCCAGGCTGAAATTGCCGCGGCGGAGGCGGCGTTGAATAAAAAATAGAGCCAGCAACAAGTCATCTGTGGCGAGGGAGCTTGTCGGATCGCCGCACCGTCCCGCTTGAGTGCGCAGCACTCACAAAAATCGGCGTTATTGCCGAAATTTTTGGGGCCGCTACGCAGCCCAGCGGGAGCAAGCTCCCTCGCCACAAGCACCGTGCAGTGCCTGGTGAACAAAATGGGGCTCGATTCGCCGGGCTTTTTTTCATGGCGATCATCTATCCTGTGCCTCCCTGATTTCACCCCGGAGACACCTGTGCCCGCCCTCACCGCCCGCGAGGTTTACCAGCCGTTGCGCGATGCCGCCCAAGGCATTTGCACTTTCCAGCGAGTCGACGACGCTTGCGAGTCTGGCCATGTACGGGTCGACATCGACGGCTGGTGCCTGACCCTCGAAGTCGATGCCGGCCACTTGCGCCACTGCCTGCACGGCCAAAGCCCCGATGGCCGTGAATATGTGTTCGACAACGGGCAACGCTTCGGCACCGACCCGGTGAGTTTGCTCAGCACCTGGGAGCTGGCGCAGATTGAACGGTTGCTGGCCTGAATCCTTCGCACCTGTCGTTCCCTGGCCGCACTTGTGATAAACAAGTCGGAGTGATTTTCGCGTCCAAGGAGGTTCTGCCCATGCCCCGTTCCCCACGCCTGCCGCACTGGCTGACCTGCGCCCTGCTCGGTTTGTTCGCTGGCGGCGCCCAGGCCGGCACGACACCCCCGGCGCCCGATGCCTTGCAACCCTTGCTGGCGACGATGAATGAGCGGTTGTACATCAGCGAGCTGGTGGCGCTGACCAAGTGGGACAGCGGCAAACCGGTCCAGGACAGCGCCCGGGAAGCGCAAGTCATCGCCAACGCCAGGAAGCAGGCGGCCCAGCGCCAGCTTGACCCCGATGATGTCGCCGACCTGATCGCGGCCCAGATCGAAGCCAGCAAACTGGTGCAATATGGCCGACTCGCGCAATGGCAAGCAGCGCACAAGGCACCGGACACGCCACGGCCGGACCTCAACAACGACATCCGGCCCAAGCTCGACAAGCTGCAAGACCTGCTGCTCAAGCAGTACGCCGCGTTCCTGCCCTATCGCAAAGACCCGAACTGCCTGCAATGGCTGGCCACCGAACGCTCCGCGCTGATCAAGGATTACCTGCATGGCCAGGCGATGATTCGTGCGACCGGGGAGCTGTGTATTGCGGGGCGATGACGTCTAATGAGCCACACTGAAACCCTCGCTAAAATCTTCCTCGGCCCGGTGTTGCTGGCTCAAGGTCTCTACACCAGGCGGGTGACGCCCAAGTTGCCGGAGGCCGAGGGCGAGCGTCAAGGCGAGGCCGGCAACGGCGACGTTCTGCGGTTGTTGATTGTCGGCGACAGCGCCGCTGCAGGGGTGGGTGCGGCGACTCAAGGTGAAGCCCTCAGCGGTCGGCTGGTGGAGCGCCTGGCCGATGATTACCGGGTGTCGTGGAAACTCTGGGCGCGCACGGGCCTGGATTCGCAAGGGCTGCTGGAGCTGCTCGAACAGCACGCCCCCGAGCCGTTCGATGTGGCGCTGTTGTCGATTGGCGTCAACGATGTCACCAGCTCACTCACCCTGGATCAGTGGCTCGCTCGGCAACGGAGTTTGATGGCGCTGTTGTGCGACAAGTTCGCGGTGAGGCAGATCGTGGTGTCGCCGCTTCCGCCGATGCATTTGTTCCCCGCGCTGCCGCAACCATTGCGCTGGTTCCTGGGGTTCAGGGCGCAGCGTTTCAATGCACATTTGGCGGATCTGGCCGCACGCCTGGATCAATGTACGATGCTTACCACCCCGCTGGCGCCCGAACCTGGCTTGATGGCCAGTGATGGTTTCCATCCGGGGCCGATGCTCTACCGTCAATGGGCCGACGATGCCGCCAGGGTCATCGACCAACGCTTTCGCAGCACAACAATAAAAAACAGGAGTTGAAGATGTCTGAGTTGAACCTGAACCACAACGTCGCAGCGTCCCTGAAGCAGTGGCACGCGATGATCGAAAACCGCGACTTGAGCGGCTTCCCGGAACTGCTCGATCCGCAGGCGGTGTTCCGTTCGCCGATGGCGCACACGCCGTATCCGGGAGCGCCGGTGGTGTCGATGATCCTCAACACGGTCATCAACGTGTTCGAGGATTTGGCCTATCACCGCGAATTGGCGACGGCGGACGGCTTGAACGTGATTCTCGAATTCAGCGCCAAGGTCGGCGGGAAAGAGCTGAAGGGCATCGACATGATCCGCTTCAACGAACAGGGCAAGATTGTCGAGTTTGAAGTGATGGTGCGGCCGTTGAGTGGCTTGCAGGCGTTGGGTGAGGAAATGGGGCGGCGGTTGGGGGCTTATCTGAAGGCCAGCAAGACCTGATTTCCCGATTCACCAACAACTCATGTGGGAGCGAGCCTGCTCGCGAAGGCGGCGAACCAGTCGATAGAGATGTTGACTGACACTCCGCTTTCGCGAGCAGGCTCGCTCCCACAGGTTTTGTGTAAAGCCTGGAATCTTCACACCATCGGCTGATGACTGGTCACGCAGTGAATCCCGCCACCACCGGCGGAGATCGCGTCGATGTCGAGTTGCACCACCTTGCGCTGCGGGTAGAGCTCGGATAGCAGGTCGAAGGCTTTGGCATCGGCTTCTTCGTCGCCGAATTGCGCAGCGATGATCGCGCCGTTGATCACGAAGTAGTTGATGTAGCCCGCAGCGAAGTCCTGATTGTCTTTGCTGAACTGGCTGCTGCGCGGGTTGAGTGGCGGCGAAACGGTATGCACCTGCAACTTGCGGCCATCGGCATCCGTGGCGTTTTCCAGGATCTGCAAATGGGCGCGAGTGACCTTGTAGTCGTAGGACTCGGGGTCGTTGTCGAGGTTGGCGATGACCACGCCGGGCCTGACGAAGCGCGCATAGAAGTCGACATGGGCGTCGGTGATGTCTTTGCCCTTGATGCCCGGCAGCCAGATGATTTTGCGCAGGCCCAGGCGTTGTTTCAGTTCCTCTTCGACCTCGGCCTTAGTCCAGTCGGGATTGCGATTGCGGTTGATCCAGCTGCTTTCGGTCATGATCCCGGTGCCGTGGCCATCCACTTCGATGCCACCGCCCTCGCCCACCAGTTCGCTGCGCAGATAATCCGCCTCGGCGTTTTCCGCGACCTGGGTGGCCAGTTGCGCATCGTCCGCATGCTGCTGTTTGTTGCCCCAGCCGTTGAAGTTGAAGTCCACGGCGCCGAGGCCGCCGTTGCCATCGACGACAAAATTGGCGCCGATGTCGCGCATCCAGATGTCGTCCAGTTCGGTGATCACGAAGGTGGTGTTGCGGCTGCCGCATTTGGCTTCGGCCAGGCGCCGTTCGCTCTGGCGACAGAACACGGTGACCGGCTCGTATTCGGCAATGCTCCGGGCGATCCGGCCAAGGGCGTCTTGTACGTGGGGGGTGAAGTCCTCCCAGATCGCGGCCTGTGCGCCGAAGGCGATGAAAGCCCGCTGGTGTTTGTCCCCTTCATCGGGCATGTACCACTTGCCGTTGCCGGCCGCTCGCACCGGCAGGTCGGCAAAGCCCAATCCCATGGACGTCACCGCGCCCAGTCCGGCGGCGACCGATACCTGCTTGATGAATGTTCGACGTGTCGGCATGTGTTTTCCTGAAATCGAGGTTTGGCCGGCCCTCGGGCCGGCCGGTGATCATTTAAAGGTAGCGGTCTTGAATTTGGTCCAGGTGCGCATGCGTGCCCGCATGTCGGCCTGGGGTATGTCCTTGCCGGGAATCAGCCGCCCGTAGGTGGCTTCATCAAGATAGATGTCCGGATTGCTGCGCATCACGGCATCGACGTCCGGGCGTGCCTTGGCATTGGAGGTCGGGTAGCCGGTGAAGTTGCTGATGGCCGCCATGTTCTGCGGGCGCATCACGAAGTTGATGAAGGCGTAGGCGTACTCCGGATGCCGGGCGTCGACGGGAATGGCCATGGTGTCCATCCATACCGTGGTGCCTTCGCGGGGAATGCGGTAGTGGAAAGTGGTTTTCTTGCCGGCACTGTCCGACGTGCGTTGCGCCTGGGTCATGTCGCCGCTGTAGCCCAGGGACATGCACAGGTTGCCGTTGACCAGGTCGGTCACCGGTTGTGACTGGAACTTGCGGATGTACGGCCGCAACTTCATCAGCAAGTCACTGGCCGCCGCCAGGTCCGCCGGTTTGGCGCTGCGCGGATCGCGGCCGAGGTAATTGAGCACCACCGCCAGCACTTCGTCCGGCGAGTCGATCATCGAGATGCCGCAGTCGGCGAACTTCGCCGCCAGTTCCGGCTTGAACAGCATGTCCAGGCTATTGACCGGCGCGTCCGGCGCACGCTTGGCGATCTGCTCGGCGTTGTAGGTCAGGCCGATGGTGCCCCAGGTATACGGGACCGTGGCCTGGCTCGAATGCTCATAGTGCGAGCGCAATTTCTGCAACCCCGGCTCGACGTCGTTCAGGGCGATGATTCTGGACTGGTCCAGCGGTTGCAGGCTGCCGGCGCGCATCAGACGTTCGGCCACGGTGTCGCCGGGGAAGACCAGGTCGTAGCCGCTGCCGCCGGCGAGCATTTTCGCTTCCAGGGTTTCACTGCCGTCCATGACGTCATAGATCACCTTGATCCCGGTTTCGGCAGTGAACTTGCTCAGGGTGTCCTCGGCAAAATAATCGGCCCAGTTGTACAGCCGCAGGGTTTTCTCTTCGGCGTGCAGCGCAGGCACCGCGCAGGTCAGCGCCAACCCCATCGCCAGGCACAGCTTGTTGATCGTGTTCATGTCACACCCCTTGGGTTGCCCAGCGTGAGTGGATCTGACGACCGTCCTGGGTCAGCAAGGCGCCGTACATGTCCGGACGACGATCGCGGTAGATGCCCCAGGTCAGGCGGTCTTCGCGCATGGCCGCCAGGTCCAGGCTGTGGACCAGCACGCCGGTGCTGTCACGGTCGGCTTCGGCGAGCAATTTGCCCTTGTGGTTGCAGATGAACGACGAGCCGTAGAAGTTCATTTGCAGGGTCGGGTCGGTGGTCGCCGCTTCCCGGCCGACACGGTTGGCCGCCACCACCGGCAGCAGGTTGGCGGCGGCGTGGCCGCGCATGGTCATCTGCCAGTGATCCCGGGAATCGAGCGTGGCGCAACCCGGTTCAGAGCCAATGGCCGTGGGGAACAGCAGCACTTCGGCGCCCATCAAGGCCAGGCAGCGGGCGGTTTCGGGGAACCACTGGTCCCAGCAGATGCCCAGGCCGATGCGCCCGAACGCGGTGTCCCAGACCCGGAACCCGCTGTCGCCGGGGCTGAAGTATTCCTTCTCCTGATAGCCGATAGCGTTGGGGATGTGGGTCTTGCGGTACACGCCCAGCAGGCGCCCGTCGGCGTCGGCCACGCTCAGTGAATTGAAGTAGGCATTGCCGGCCTTCTCGTACCAGCTCAGCGGCAGTACCACGCCCAACTCTTTGGCCAATGCGGCAAAGCGCTGGAGCACGTGGCTGTCGCGATACTCTTCGGCCAGTGCCAGGTGTTTGTGGTGTTGCTCGATGCAGAAGTACGGCGTGGCGAACAGCTCCTGCAACAGGATCACTTGCGCGCCCTTGGCCGCTGCCTCGCGGACCAGTTGCTCGGCCTGGTCGAGGTTGAGTTTCAGGTCCCAGGTGCAGGGCATCTGGGTGGTGGCGATGGTCAGCAGTGTCATGGCATCAACCCCGCACCGGCCAGGCCGGCTGTTGCTGGGTGATGCAATGCACACCGCCGCCGCCATGGGCCAGATGATTGATGCGCACCGGCACCACTTCACGACCGGGGAATGCCTGCGCCAGCACTTCAGCAGCGACCTTGTCGGCATCGATGCCATAGGCCGGCATGATGATCGCGCCGTTGGCTATGTAGAAGTTGGTGTAGGAGGCGCAGAACACTTCGGCCTCGGTGTCTACCGCATCGGAGGCTTCATAGAGTTCGATCAGCTCGAACTTGCGGCCCTGGGCATCGGTGGCCAGTTCAAGGGCGCGACGGTTTTCCCGTGCGACTGCGGCGTACACAGAGCTCTGGTCGTGGGTGGCGTCCACCAGCAACACACCGGGGCGGGCAAAGGCGCACACGCCGTCGACGTGGCCGTCGGTCATGTCGCCGGTCACGTAGTCCGGATCGCCCGGCAGCCAGATGGTTTTCTTCACGCCCAGCAGGCGGGTGAAGATCTCTTCGATCTCGGCCTTGGTCACGCCCGGGTTGCGATTGGGGTTGAGCAACACCGATTCGGTGGTGATCAGCGTGCCCTCGCCGTCCACGTGAATGGCGCCGCCCTCGTTGCTCAGCGCCGTGCCGAAACACTCCAGCCCCAAATGATTGAGCGCACGGCGGGCCAGGCTTTCGTCCAGATCGTGGGCCGACTTGCCGCCCCACGCGTTGAAGCGCCAGCTCACACCGGCCAGGCCTTGCCGCGGGTGGCAGACGAAGCTCGGGCCGGAGTCGCGGCACCAGCTGTCGTTGACCACCAGTTCGATCAACTCGATGTTCGGCCCGCACAAGGCCTTGGCGCTGGCGACGGCCGAAGGATCGACCACCAGTTTCACCGGCTCGAAGCGGGCGATGGCGTTGGCCACCCGGGCGAAGTCCTCTTGAACCTGTGGCAGTGTCACCCGCCAGCCTGACTCCCAAAGCGTCTTGTTGTGCGGCCAGACCATCCAGGTGGCGGCGTGGGTGACCCATTCGGCCGGCATCGTCCAACCGCTGTTTTGAATTTCGTTCTGTTGCATGACAAGCACCTCTGAGTTAAGTCATTGTGTTCAATGAAAACGGCCTTGGCGGTCTTGGCATGCATGCTACGGCTGGAAAAACGGGCAAACAAACGATGGATTTTGCAGACAACTGATTAGAGGAGCTTATCAATATGCTCAAACACTGGCCGCCCCTGAGCACCCTGCGCGGCTTCGAAGCCGCCGCCCGGCTGGGCAGTTTTCACAAGGCCGCCGACGAGTTGCACCTCACTCAATCGGCGATCAGCCAGCAGATCCGCAGCCTTGAGGCCTACCTGGAACAACCGTTGTTCCATCGCAGCGGACGCAGCGTCAGCCTGACCGATGCCGGGCATGATCTGCTGAGCACCACCCAGGCGTTGTTGCAGCAATTGGCGGTGGGCATTCGCCGGTTGGGGCAATACCAGAAACCCAATCAACTGGTGCTCAACACCACCCCGGCGTTTGCCCGGCACTGGTTGTTGCCGCGCCTGGGGGATTTCCGTCGCCAGCATCCGCAGGTCGATCTATGGATTTTCAGCACCGATGAAGTGCCGGACATGGTCAGCCAGACCGTCGATCTGGCGGTGCGCGACGACATCGGTTCCCAGGCCGAATGCAGTTTCAGGGTGCTGCACGCCGACCGCCTCTACCCGGCGTGTCACCCGAGCCTGTTGGCCGTGCCGGTGGAGCAGCGCACCACCCTGCATGGCGAACGGGAAATGGACTGGAGCCACTGGGCGGTGGAATCGGGAATCGATGTGGGGCAGATGGATCAGGGGCTGAATTTTTCCGATCCGGGTTTGCTGCTTGACGCGGCCTGCACCGGACTGGGCATTGCGCTGGTGAGCCAGTTGCTGAGTCGGCAGGCGCGGGCCACCGGGCTGTTGCAGCCGATGGTGGAGCAAACCATCCGCGGCCCGAACTGGGCGCTGCTGACCCACCGTGACAGCGAAAACATCGCGATGGCACGGGCCTTCACCCAATGGCTGGTCGACAATCTGGCAGCCGAGCAGCAGCCCACGGCCTGATTATTGCGCCGGGAAGGTTTGCAGGTAGGCCAGCAGGTCTTCGATTTTTTCCGGGTCGCTGAGCCCCCAGAAAATCATGCGGGTGCCGGGCACGACTTTCTTCGGCGCTTCGAGGTAGGCAATCAGGGTTTCGCGGTCCCAGACCAGGTTGGCGGATTTCATTGCGTCGGAATACACGTAGTCCGTGCTGACGGCGGAGTGGCGACCGATCACGCCATTGAGTTGCGGGCCAAAGAAGGCGCGGGCCGATTCACCGATCTGATGGCAGCCACTGCAGAGGCGCTTGAACACTTTCTCCCCGGCCTGGACATCGCCGGCAGCAAGGGTGGGAGTGCTGAGCAGGCCGGCGGTGAGCGCCAGGGCGAGGGTCGGTGCGGCGATTTTCTTCATGTTGCGTTTCCAGTCTGCGATTCTGGCTATTGGAACATGCCAGTCGGGGATATCCAAAACGGTCAGGGTGGGCTCGCTCCCACAGGGGTTCCGCGTACTGGCTTACTTTTTGGTTCGGGAGGTATTGAGCTCAATTGCCGCCTGAATCAACGCCGTCAGCGCCTTTTCATCGATCGGCTCACCCTCGCGAATATCGATGGCACGCCGGGTATTGCCTTCAAGGCTTGCATTGAACAGCTCCGACGGATCGTCCAGCGAAGCGCCCTTGGCGAAGGTCAGCTTCACCACTTGCTTGTAGGTCTCGCCGGTGCAGATGATGCCGGCAAGGGACCACACCGGCACACCCCGCCACTTCCACTCCTCGATCACTTCGGGGTCGGCCTGGCGGATGATCTGGCGGACGTGGGCCAAGGTTTCGCCGCGCCAGTCAGCCAGTTCCCGGATTCGTTCGTCGATCAGCGCCGAGGCTTCGTTTGTTTCAACCTTGTCCGTTTTCATCACCGTTTCGACCCTCATCATGATGGTTGTGACCGATGAGGGTAGACGGTGTTCGAAGGTTGTCAGGAATCGCTGACTGACGGCGCCTGGGGCACGGGGCGGGTTTTCACGGTGACGAACATTTTGATGCGGTCGCCGATTTCCTGGAGGGTATGGCGGAATGGGTCGTGTCGTTCGCTGGTGGTCGGGTCTTCGAAGTTCCAGACCATCACTTCACCGGTAAACGGCATGCGCGCGGCCTCTTCGGAGGACTTGTCGCACAGGGTGATGACGTAGTCGAACGCCTGGCCTTCGAAATCTTCGAGAGATTTGCTGCGCAGACCGCTGGCATCGACGCCGATGTGATCCAGGGATGCGAACGTGCGTGGATCGATCTCGGTGGCCTCAAGCCCGGCGCTGAAGGCCTGGAAGTCGGCAGGATCGATATGACGCAGCAGGGCTTCGGCCATGGGTGAGCGGACATCGTTTCGGCCGCAGACGAACAGCACGCGACGGGGGGCGGTCATGGGTGTACCTCGGCTGGCGGACTTTAGTGTTTGCTCATCAATCCATGCAGCACGCCGAACCGCAACCCCGGTTCAGACGCAATCATGTGCGTGATCCCGAACACCTTGAACGCTGCCAGCATCACTACCAGACCGCCGGGCAAAATGCTCAGGCGATGGGTGGGCAAACCGGCCAACTTGAGGTGTTTCACATGTTTGACTTCCAGCAGGCGCAACGACAGGCGTAACAGGCCACCGTAGGTGATGCCGCTTTGCCCGTCATCATTGAGGCCATTGGCCTTGAGCACCTTGGCCAGCATCCGCGCCGTCCCGGAAGAACCGATCGCCTGCTGCCAGCCCATGGCGCGGTAACGGCGGGCAATGCGTTCGAATTGCACCGTGGCCGCGCGCTCGGCTTCCAATAGCGCTTCGGCCACGATCCGCCCGCCATGGAAGTAACGCGCACCGAAAGTGCCGCTGCCGATGGCAATGCTCTCGGTGACCAGTAGCTGGTCGCCACGGCCGATGATCATCTCCGTGGAACCACCGCCGATATCCACCACCAGCCGCGTGGTTTGCGCCGGCAAGGTGTGGGCCACGCCGGCATAGACCAGTTGCGCCTCTTCGTGGCCGGAAATGACGTCGATGCGAAAGCCCAGGTGCCGTTCGGCACTGGCCAGGAACAGCGGCGCGTTGTCCGCTTCGCGTACCGCGCTGGTGGCCACCGCCCGCACCCGCCCGGCCTCGAAACCGCGCAGTTTCTTGCCGAATCGCGCCAGAGCCTGCCAGCCCCGGTCCAGCGCCAACTCATCGAGCGCCCCACCCTGCAGGCCTTCGGCCAGACGCACCGGTTCACGCAGGGTTTTCACTTCCTGGATGACCATCTGCTGGTTCCGTCTCACCGACTGGCCAATCATCAGGCGAAACGCATTGGAACCCAGGTCGATGGCGGCAAACAGCGGGGCGTCTTTCATACGGGGTTCCTTGCACATTCATCTGCCGGCGGACTGGCGGCCGTCGGGCACTCAAGACGGATTGCGAGGATCTTGCCATTACTTCGATGACACCGAGATGACACAGCCTGGAGATCTGACCCTCGCCACAATTAGTCGGCAGTCAGCGAATTAACGGCATCCTGATGAATGTCCATCAAGCTGTCATCGAATCGTCATGAACCGGGCGCCATACTCAAGTCATTCAATGCGTGCTTTAACTTTCTGCTGCCAATTCTGGTGGCTTTTTTTTGCCTGGAATTCTGCTTACAGACACTCCTGCGCCGCACGCTCGAACGTCGACGGCACGAACGCCGAGGCCAGCAGCTTGCGCTCGTACAGGAACACCTTGCCTCCGTTCGAGGCTTTATAGGTTTCAAGCACGTTGTCCGCCGACACTTTGCTCGATACGACGATCCGGTAGCTGCGCTGGGTCTGCGACACCGTGGGCACCAGCGCATCGTCCTGCAACTTCGGCAACACGCAATGGGTGTACTCCTCGGGCGACTTGCTGGTGTGCAAGGTCATGGTCGGATTGTTCGGCGTGGCACAACCGGCCAGCAGCAGCGAGGCGAAGGCCAGGCTTGGGGCAAAAACAGTGCGCATGAATCAGGTCCTGAAAAGAAATCTACGATGGATCGGGTTGCCCGCCGCTCAATGGGCGTTGGGCTGATTAATTTGTTGTTGCGGTTAATCCGGCGGTTACCAGCGCCTTCAGCGACGCATCGAACTGTTTCAGCGCGGTCAGTTGCAGGTCGCGTTGCTGTTCGATTTGCGCGGCGATCTCGGGTGCGGCCTTGTCATGCACCCACACCGACGGCAGTTGTTTTTCCACCGCGCCTTCGGCCTTGCCGATGTACTGCAGGTTGGCGTCGTAGAACCGCGCGGCGAAACGCGCCTCGACCCGATCGTTACGCTGGGTCAGCAACTGGTTGTGGGTATCGAGCATCACCACCACATCCGGGCGAGCCTGCACCAGGGCATCGAGGTTGTCGTAGACCGTCACCGACAGAAAGGTGTGGTGCAGCGAACTCATCAACCAGTCAATGGCCAGTTGCGGATCGGAGCTGTTGACGAACGCCTGGCGAATCCGCGCATCCAGTGCGTTTTTTGCACCGTTGACGGCCACCGAGTGGTATTGCTCAAGGTATTGCAGGTTTTCCAGGGTATTTTCGCTGTACAGCACCCCGACCGTCTGCCCGTATTGCAATCCGCCCTGGCTACCGGTGATGGGCGGCAGATGGCAGGTGCGTGCTTCGTCGGCAAAGGCCGATGCGGTGGATGCAACACTGCCCAGCAACAAGGCAATCACAGCCAGTCGGGTCAAGATTTTCATCGCGCAGGTTCCTTGAGCCGCGTGTTCAATGCAGGCAATTTTCCGCCTTTGCGCAAAAAACAGAACTTGCGATTCTTGATGGTGACTATTGACTGAACCAATAGTGCGGCGACGCCAGCGCATGCCTCTGGCGCAAAGTTACTGGTCAATGTCGAACAAGCGGCTGTGCCGGACGCCCACTGTTGATTACAGTGGCGACTGCCCTCAAAACCTGATCAAGGAACGAAACAATGGTGACCTGCTACCTGAAATACGTGCTCGACCCCTACCAGCTCGAAGCTTTCGAACACTACGGCAAGTTGTGGATTCCCCTGGTGGAAAAGTTCGGCGGCCAGCACCACGGCTACTTTTTGCCTTCGGAGGGTGCCAACAACATCGCCCTGGCGCTGTTCACCTTCCCCAGCCTGGCGGAGTACGAGCATTACCGGCAGCAGTCGATGAACGATCCGGAATGCATCGCGGCGTTCAAGTACGCCGAGGAGAAGAAATTCATCCTCAGCTACGAGCGTTCGTTCATGCGGCCGGTGCTTGGCTGACTGGATCGCTGAGTCAGTCTTTTTTCAGATCCAGGCAATAGGTGTAGTAACCGGGGTCGCGCACCCAGCCCAGGGATTCATACAGGCGTTGGGCAGTGAGGTTGTCGGTGGCGGTTTCCAGGGTCATGCCTTTGCCGCCGGCCAGCTTCGCGAAATCCCGGGCGGTGTTCATCAGCACGGTGCCGACACCTTTGCCCCGGGCGGCGGGCGTGGTGAACAGATCACCGAGCAGCCAGGTGCGATGGGCATCGATCGAGGAAAAGGTCGGGAACAGCTGGACGAAGCCTAGGTTTTCACCATCGGTGTCCTGGGCAAGAAAAATCACCGACTCGTCCCGGGCGATGCGCTCGGCGATAAAGGCGCGCGATTGCGCCAGGTTCGACGGCTGCTGGTAGAACATCCGGTAGGCGTCAAAAAGAGGGGCGATCTGGTCGATATGCGATGCGTCGGCGCGCAGGGCCTGAATAGCCATGAGGGTGCTCCATTGCGGTCTCAAGGAGTTACAGACTAGCAATGGAGGTGAAGCCAAGAGGGATATTTTTCAAAGCAAGATCAAAAGATCGCAGCCTGCGGCAGCTCCTACATTGGAATGTGTTTCCCTGTAGGAGCTGCCGCAGGCTGCGATCTTTGCTTTTGGATCAGACCCTCACGTTACGCCCCGGCAACGAAGTACGCTGGCTGCTTTCCCAGCCTTCGACCAGCCCCACCGGCACATCCGCTGACGGCAACATCTGTGAGCCACGCACCAGATCGGACGCCCGTTCAGCAAGCATGATGGTCGGCGCGTTGAGGTTGCCGTTCGGCTCGGTCGGGAACACCGACGAATCGATCACCCGCAGACCGGCGATGCCGCGCACGCGCAATTCGGAATCGACCACCGCCATGTCGTCCTCGCCCATGCGGCACGAACCGCATGGGTGGTAGGTGCTTTCCAGGTTGTCGCGCACGAAGGCGTCGAGGTCTTCATCGCTGGTCACCTGCGCGCCCGGGGCGATTTCGCCGTCGCGGAAGCGGTCCATGGCTTTCTGGCCGATGATCTCGCGGGTCAAGCGAATGCAGCGGCGGAAACCTTCGCGGTCCTCTTCCCGCTCCAGATAGTTGAAGCGGATTTCCGGATGCTCGTACGGATCGGCCGAGCGCACGCGCACATAACCACGGCTTTTCGGTTTGTTCGGACCGGTCAGCACCATGAAGCCATGGCCCTTGATCGGCTTGTTGCCGTCGTAGCGCATCGCCGCCGGCAGGAAGTGGAACTGGATGTCCGGCCAGCGCAGGCCCTTCTCGGAGCGGATGAAACCACCGGCCTCGAAGTGGTTGGTGGCGCCCAGGCCATCCTTGAACAGCAGCCAGCGCAGACCGATCATCAGCTTGCTCAGCGGGTCCATCTTGTTGTTGAGGGTCACCGGTTCCTTGCAGCCGAACTGGATGTAC
Organism: Pseudomonas sp. GL_091; assembly: GCF_057837725.1. Lineage (NCBI taxonomy): Bacteria > Pseudomonadati > Pseudomonadota > Gammaproteobacteria > Pseudomonadales > Pseudomonadaceae > Pseudomonas > Pseudomonas sp. GL_091. Next base: position 4,836,734 of record NZ_CM174451.1, read on the forward strand.
ACCTCGGCGTGATCCTGCAGGTTCTCCCCTACCCCCGGCAGGTCATGGCGCACGCCGATCCCGGCCTTGCGCAGGACGTCCGCCGGGCCGATGCCGGAGCGTTGCAGCAGGTGCGGCGAGCCGATTGGCCCGGACGAGATCAGCACTTCACGGTTGCAATACACCTGGTGAGTCTGGCCACCGTGGTCATACATGACCCCCACCGCACGCTTGCCTTCAAGAATGATCTGGCGCGTCATCGCGTGGGTGATCACCGTCAGGTTCGGACGGCCCATGGCCGGGCGCAGATAGGCGTTGGCCGTGGAGCAGCGCACGCCGTTCTTCACGGTCATGTGCATGGCACCGAAACCTTCCTGCATGTAGCCGTTGCAGTCTTCGGTCTTGATGTAGCCCGCTTCGGCACCGGCTTCGACCCAGGCGCCGTACAGCGGGTTTTTCATGTGGTTGCCGTTGGTGGTGTGCAGCGGCCCGGTCTGCCCGCGATAGCTATCGCCGCCCGACTCGTAGCTCTCGGCGCGCTTGAAGTACGGCAGGCAGTTGCGATAGCCCCAGCCTTCGGCACCCAGGGATTCCCACTCGTCAAAGTCCAGCGCGTGGCCACGGATGTACACCAGGCCGTTGATCGACGACGAACCGCCCAGCACCTTGCCCCGTGGGCAGTGAATGCGTCGGCCGTTGAGGTGGGTCTCCGGCTCGGTCTCGTAGCGCCAGTTGTACTTCTTGGTGTTCATCGGGATCGAGAATGCGCTCGGCATCTGGATCACTACGCTCTTGTCACTGCCGCCGAATTCCAGGACCAGCACCGAGGTGGCCGGGTCTTCGCTCAGGCGGTTGGCCAACACACAACCTGCCGAGCCTGCGCCAATGATGATGTAGTCGTATTTTTGCGTAGCCATTTTTTGCGTGGTCATGACTATCTCCCGACCGTCGATTCAGTGAATACCGGCTGTGGCTGCTGTTTGTGGGTCAGCGTGTCACCGGTGGTGTATTGCGGGGAGTTCTTCTCGATCTGCTGGATCACCGCTTCTTCGCGTTTCAGATCAATCGAGCGGCTCAGCCAGTAGTACGCCAGGCCCGATACGATCAGCCCGACCAGCCAGGCGATGTCGATGCTGCCCAGCGCCTTGGCGAGCGGGCCGACATACACCTCGCGTTGTTCAACGCCGTCGAATATGTAGAAGAACGGGATCATCGAGATAAAACCGATGGCATAGGCGGCGATACCGCGCAGTCCCCAGCTGCCGTAGATGTTGCCGTGGGGCATGAAGAAGTGCGGGATGGCGTAGCGGCCCTTGCGCACGAAGAAGTAGTCAGTGAGGTTGACCGAGGTCCAGGGCACCAGGAAGTACAGCATCACCACCAGGTAGATCCCCAGCACCGACAGGCCTTTGCCGGAACTCTGGATGCTCAGGGCCACGCCCAGTTGCAGCAGGATCACGAAGCCGATCGCCAGGATGCGAGCCCTGCGGGTTGGTTCGATGTGCTTGATCGAGTCAACGCAGGTCAGCGTGGTCAGCTTGGCGCTGTAGATGTTCATCGCGATCACCGGCAGGAACGCCAGGATGGTGACCACCACCACCGCCGTGCCCACCAGCGGCGACACGGTGTTGCCAACTTGCCCAAGGGCCACCAGCACGTCAGTGGAGTGCAGGTGATCGGCCAGCCAGCCACCCACGGAAATCATCCACGCACCGGACAGCGAAGCCCCGAGGAACACCACGGCAATCAGCTTGCCGCTGGAGGTGTTTTTCGGCAGGTAGCGCGAGTAGTCCGACACATAAGGCGCATAGGCGATGTTGTAGCTGGCGGCCGCCGCAAATTGCGCGATGAAACCGGTCCAGTTGAAACCTAGCGGCTCCCGGGCCACTTCGCCTTCCGCGAGTGCCGGCAGCACTGCATCCGGCACCCAGCCCATCACCACCGCCACGGTCACCAGGCCATACAGCGGCAACGACAGGTACAACGCCCATTTGAAGCTGCGGTGCATCCAGTCATGGCCGAGAATCGCCAGCACCGCCGCCGGTATGGTCACCGCCACCGCGATCACCGCCGGGTTGAACCCGAATAGCGTATGCAGCCCCTGCATCATCAGCACCAGGTTGACGATGTTGAAGCCGGCGAACACGAACAGCGTCGCCAGCAGCACCAGGATCACCCCGCGATAACCGAACTGCGCACGGGACTGGATCATCTGCGGCAAGCCAAGGTGCGGGCCCTGGGAGCCGTGAAACGCCATGAACAGTGTGCCGAACATGATGCCCAGCGTACCGGCCAGCGTGGTCCACAGCGCGGTCAGGCCGACGCTTGGGCCAACGAAGCCGATGGTCATGGTGAAGAAGGTGAAATTGCCGAGGAACCAGAACGGGCCCTGACTGGCCAGCTTGTCAGTGCGCTCGTTCTCGGGGATGAAATCAATCGAATGCCCCTCGACGACGGATTTTTCGTCGAGGCTGGACACGCTCGGGGCGGACTTGGCGTTAGTGTTCATGATGGACTCTTATTGTTGGAAGATCATGACGAGATAACCGCGTTCTTTCGGGTGAACGACTCCCCTGTGGCGAGGGAGCTTGCTCCCGTTGGACTGCGTAGCAGGCCCATTTTCAGGGCCGCTTCGCGCCCCAGCGGGAGCAAGCTCCCTCGCCACAGGTTCAGTGTTGCCCGTGCCTACCTGGCGTTGTTGCTGAAACCGTACAGGACTGTAGGAGCGAGCTTGCTCCGGGCGGCGTTCCGACGATGAATTCGGGTGCGCCGCGTTTAACCAGCAAGCACGCGTATTCGTTAACGACCATCGCGAGCAAGCTCGCTCCTACAAAGGGCTAGCGTCAGCTTGGCAGCGTGATCCACACCGCCTTGGTTTCGAGCAGGTAATCGAGCTGCTCGGCGCCCAGGTCCTTGCCGAATCCGGACTGCTTGTAGCCACCAAACGGCATCGACGGATCGAGGGTGCCGTGGGCGTTGACGTAGACAGAGCCTGCTTTCAAGCGTGGAATCAGGCTGTGCACCTTGCCCAGGTCGTTGGAATACAGTGCCGCCGCCAGGCCGTAGGGCGAATCGTTGGCCAGGGCCAGCGCTTCTTCCTCGTCGTCGAACGGTGCGGTGACCAACACCGGGCCGAAGATTTCTTCCTGGACAATGCGCATGTCGTTGCGGCAGTTGGCGAAGATGGTCGGCTCGACGAAGAAGCCAGGGCCATCGACCGGTTGTCCGCCGTAGACCAGTTCGGCGCCTTCGGCCTTGCCGGTTTCGATGTACTCGGTCACGCGCTGCTTTTGCAGGGCCGAAACCAGCGGGCTGATGAAGCAATCAGGATCCAGGCCCGGGGCCATTTTCAGGGTGCGCGTGTAGGCGATCAGCTCGCGCAGGAATTCGTCGTAGACACTGCTATGAATATAGGCCCGTGTACCGGCGTCGCATACCTGCCCGGAGTTGAAAAACACGCCATTCGCGACCGCTTGGGCGGCGGCCGGGATGTCGGCGTCGGCGCAGACGATGACCGGTGATTTACCACCGAGTTCGAGGGTCAGGCGCTTCATGTCATCCAGCGCTGCGCGGCCGACAGTCTGGCCCACTGGGGTCGAGCCGGTGAAGGTCAGTTTGTCGATACCAGGGTGGGTGGCCATGGCCGCACCAACCACGCTGCCGCGCCCGGTGACGATGTTGATCACGCCGTCAGGGATGCCCGCTTCCTGCACCAGTTCAGCGAAACGCAGGGCCGACAACGAAGTCAGTTCGGCGGGCTTGACCACCACGGTGCAACCGGTCGCCAGCGCTGCGCCGAGCTTCCAGGCCATGGTTTGCAGAGGGAAGTTCCACGGCACGATGGCGCCGACTACGCCCACCGCTTCCTTGCGGGTATAGGCCAGGTAATTGCCCGGCAGAGAAGGTTCAACGGTACGGCCGTGCAGCTTGGTGGCCCAGCCGGCGAAGTAGCGCAGGGTATCGACGGTGCCCTGGATGTCCACGTCCTTGGCGAAGGCCACCGATTTGCCCATGTCGATGGATTCGATTTCCGCCAGTTCAGCAGCGTTCTGCTCGATCAGGTCGGCCAGGCGCTGCATCATGCGCTCGCGTTCGGCCGGTTTGGCCTGACGCCAGGCGCCGCCGTCGAACTGCGCGCGGGCGGCTTGCACGGCGCGGTCCAGGTCATCGGTGGTGCCCATGGGAATGCGGGTGATCAGGCCTTCGGTCGAGGGTTCGATCACATCGGAAGTCTGGCCATCGCTGGCTTCGACCCAGGCGCCGCCGATGAACATTTTCTGGACCTTGCTGAGGAAGGTCTGGGTGGCTTCGCTGACGCCGAATTTCTGCAGGTAACTTTTGACGATCGTGTCCATTTTTGTTCTCTCTGCCCGGCAGTCAGAGCCTGCCGGGTCACTGGTTTCGATGATCAGGCTGATGCGGCTTCGCTCTCGGCGGCTGCCCGCACTTTGCCACGCTCGTGGAAGATGAAACCGATACTGTTGAGCAGCAGTTGCGCGGCGAGGATCGAGGTCATGCCGGTCGGGTCGTAGACCGGTGCAACCTCCACCAGATCCATGCCGACGATGTTGCCTTTGCTGCGCTTGGCCAGGGCCTGGATGATTTCCAGCACTTCGTAGTAGAGGAAGCCGCCGTGGCTCGGGGTGCCGGTGCCGGGGGCGATGGACGGGTCGAAACCGTCGATGTCGATGGTGATGTAGTAGTTGATGTTCTGTGGGATCAGCGCCAAAACACCCTCGACGCCAAGGCGACGCACGTCACGCACCGAGAGGATTTTCGAACCGGCTTCATGGGCCGCTTCATAGTCGTCGCGGTTGGATGACGAGACGTTGCGGATGCCCATCTGGGTCATGCCGACAATGTGGTTCATTTCCGAAGCGCGGCGCAGCGGGTTGCCGTGGCCGTAACGCACGCCGTGGCGTTCGTCGACGAAGTCCAGGTGCGCATCGAAGTGAATGATGTGGATCGGGCCGCGGCCTTCGAAGGCCTTGATCACTGGCGCGTGTACCGAGTGATCGCCGCCGAGCACCACCGGCATCACGCCGGCGTCGAGGATCTTGCGCACGGCGTATTCGGTGTTCTTGTTGCTGGTGACCATGTCGGTGTGGACGATGTCGGCATCACCGACGTCGACCATGCGCACGTCCGATGCGGTGAGGTACATCACGTCATCTTCGTGATCGTAGGCGCCGGCGTGGCCGAAGGAAAACAGCGTCGATGCTTCGCGAATCCCGCGTGGTCCGAAGCGTGCGCCGGAGCGCCACTGGGTGCCCATATCGTTGGGCACGCCGAGCACCGCGACGTCGGCATCCAGTGCATCCCAATCGGTGCACACCGGGGATTTGCCAAAGGTGCAATGACCTACGAATGGCAGGTTCAGGCGACCGGATTCATAACCATTGTTCGACATTTCTAGCCTCTCCACTTCTTGTTATCGGCTTGGCGGACTGCAAGGCGACCGCCGTTGGAAAGACTATGGGCGCAGGTTTTCGTGGAAAAAATGCTAAACATCAGATACTCATATCGGTATTCCCGATGCGTCCCCATGCCGGAGGTCCAAGATGATCCAGCTGCACGATGTCGACCTGAAACTGCTCAGGGTGTTTGCCACGATTGTCCGCTGCGGCGGTTTCTCGGCCGCGCAGGCGGCGCTCAATGCCGGGCAGTCGACCATCAGCGAACAGATGACCCACCTGGAAACCCGTCTCGGGGTCAAACTCTGCCAGCGCGGGCGCAGCGGCTTTCGCCTGACCGAACAAGGGGTGGCCATTCATGAAGCCACCCAGCGCCTGCTGTCGGCGGTGGAAAACTTCTGCATGGACGCCGACGTGCTCAAGCAGCACATCAGCGGCAAGCTCAACCTGGGAATCATCGACACCACGATTACCGACCCCGATTCGCCGATCCCGCGCACCACCCAGCGCTTCGTTTCACGGGGCCATGACGTGCACCTGAACGTGTACGTCGGCACCCCGGCTGAACTCGAAGAACGGGTGCTCGACGGTCGCCTGCACCTGGCCATCGGGCACTTTCCGATCCATGTGCCGGGCCTGTTGCAATCGCCGCTGTACCAGGAAGCCCTGGGCTTGTATTGCGGCCGGCGTCACCCGTTGTACGGCAGCCACGCCGAAGGTGAGGAGCTGCTCGAAGAAGTCGCTGCGGGGCGCATCGTCGTGCGCGGCTACATGCAGCAATACGACCTCGAACACCTTGGCGTCAGCAAGGCGGCCGCCACCGTGGACAACATCGAAGCCACGGCGATCCTGATCATTTCCGGCGCCTACCTGGGTTTTCTGCCTGAGCACTTCGCCGCCCAGTGGGTCAAGAGCGGTGAGATGCACCAACTCGCGCCGGCTAGCCTGCGCCTGAAATCGCCGTTCGACGTGATCACCCGTCGCGGCACGGCACCGCCACCGATCCTCCAGGCGTTCCTTGAAGACCTGGCCGCCAGCGCCCGTAAAACCGGACAGCCGTGATGTGACACTCGCCAAATTCAAATTTTGCCGGGCATACTGATTCGGTTCTCCAACCTTGCAGGCCCGTCATGCGCATCCACGTCACCTTCATCGACCGCGTCGGCATCACCCAGGAAGTGCTGGCCCTGCTCGGTGGTCGCAGTTTCAACCTGGACGCCGTGGAGATGGTGCCGCCGAACGTCTACATCGATGCGCCGACCCTGGGCGCCGAGGTGCTGGAGGAGTTGCGCGAGGCGCTTTTCGACGTGCGCGGCGTGCAAGCGGTGACCATGGTCGACATCCTTCCGGGGCAACGCCGGCGCCTGCAACTGGACGCGTTGCTGGCAGCCAGTTCCGACCCGGTGCTGGCGGTGGATGACCGTGGTCACGTGCTGCTGGCCAACCCGGCGCTGATCGCCCTCTGTGGCCGCGAACCGGCCGGTGAATCGCTGACCGCACTGTTCGACGATGCCGATTTGCAACGCACCTTGATCGCTCAGCATTTCCGCCTGCCGATGCACGAGGTCAGCCTCGGTGGCCAAACCTTGCTGCTCGACGCGATGCCGATCACCGACGCCGGCGCCCTGCTCACCCTGTATCAACCGAATCGCATTGGTGAACGTCTGTCGGCGCTGCACCATGACCATGCCGAAGGTTTCGATGCGCTGCTCGGCGAATCGCCGCCGATCCGTGCGCTCAAGGCCCGCGCTCAGCGGGTGGCGGCCCTCGATGCGCCGTTGCTGATCCAGGGTGAAACCGGCACCGGCAAGGAACTGGTGGCCCGCGCCTGCCATGCCATCAGCCCACGGCACGATGCGCCGTTTCTGGCCCTGAACTGTGCGGCACTGCCGGAGAGCCTGGCCGAAAGCGAGCTGTTCGGCTACGCCCCCGGCGCCTTCACCGGCGCGCAACGGGGCGGCAAGCTCGGCCTGCTGGAACTGGCCGATCAGGGCACGGTGTTTCTCGATGAAGTGGGGGAAATGTCACCCTATCTGCAAGCCAAGTTGCTGCGTTTCCTGAGCGATGGCTGCTTCCGCCGGGTCGGTGGCGACAAAGAGGTCCGGGTCAATGTGCGGGTGCTCAGCGCGACCCACCGCGACCTGGAAAAAATGGTCGCCGAAGGACGTTTTCGCGAAGACCTGTTCTACCGCCTCAACGTGCTCAACCTGCAGGTACCGCCGCTGCGCGAGCGCGGTCACGACATCCTGTTGATGGCCAATCACTTCATGCAACAGGCCTGCGCGCAGATCCAGCGACCGGCGTGTCGTTTGGCACCGAGTACCTTCAGCGCCCTGCTCGGCAACCGCTGGCCGGGCAACGTGCGGCAACTGCAAAACGTGATCTTTCGCGCAGCGGCGATCTGCGAAAACCCGCTGGTGGACATCGACGACCTGGACATCGCCCGCACGGCGGTAGAGCGGCAGAACGACGGTGAAGTCGGCAGCCTGGAAGAGGCGGTTGGCGACTTTGAGAAGAACCTGCTGGAACAGCTTTATCGCAGCTATCCGTCCAGCCGGTTGCTGGCTGCGCGGTTGCAGACTTCCCATAGCGCTATTGCGATTCGGTTGCGCAAGTATGGGATTCCCGCCAAGCCCTGAGTGGACTGTGTTGCATCTGCACTTTTCGTCTGCAAATCGATACAGCGTAGCGAAACCAAGACAAAACCTTTCCCACCCGCAATTACGGCGTCTGCGCCCACAGCCCTGCTTGTCTGTATTGATTTCAATACGGATTAAATCTCTCGCACTTAATAAAATAACTTCAAGTAATTGATTTAAAACAACTAATCAACCTTGGCACCGCCCTTGCTATCACTCCTCCAACCCCGCTCGTCGCCCCGCCACGAGCCTTAAAACAATAAGGAGTTGATATGAGCCAATTGCGTTTTACCGTCGATCACGAATGGTTGCGCCTCGAGAGCAATGGCCTGGTCACCGTGGGCATCACGGCGTTTGCCCAGCAGGCGCTGGGGGATGTGGTGTTCGTTCAGGTACCTGAATTGGGCGCCTTCGATGCAGGCGCTGAAGTGTCGGTGCTGGAATCGGTGAAAGCCGCCAGCAGTATCGGCATGCCGCTGGACGGAGAAGTGGTCGAGATCAACGCGACGCTGGAGAGCACCCCGGAACTGGTCAACGAAGACCCATTGGGCGAAGGCTGGTTCTTTCGCTTCAAACCGGTCGATGTAGAGGCGTTGAGCGATCTACTGGATCAAGACGCCTATGAACGCCTGACCGCAGAACACGCCGACGCTTGAAGCCCCCTACGCATATCCCGAATCCGCAAAAGGACCACACCATGTTCAGCAAGCACGACCAGATCAAAGGCTACGACGACGAACTGCTGGCGGCGATGAACGCCGAGGATGCGCGGCAGGAACACCATATCGAACTGATCGCCTCGGAAAACTACACCAGCCAGCGGGTGATGCAAGCCCAGGGCAGCGGCCTGACCAACAAGTACGCCGAAGGCTATCCGGGCAAGCGTTACTACGGTGGCTGCGAGCACGTCGATGTGGTCGAGCAACTGGCCATCGACCGCGCCAAGCAGCTGTTCGGCGCCGACTACGCCAACGTCCAGCCGCACTCCGGCAGCCAGGCCAACGCCGCGGTTTATCTGGCCCTGCTGCAAGCCGGCGACACTGTGCTGGGCATGAGCCTGGCCCATGGCGGTCACTTGACCCACGGTGCCAAGGTGAGTTTTTCCGGCAAGCTGTACAACGCCGTGCAGTACGGCATCGACACCACCACGGGCCTGATCGACTACAACGAAGTCGAGCGCCTGGCGGTCGAGCACAAGCCGAAGATGATCATCGCCGGGTTCTCAGCCTATTCGAAGACCCTGGACTTCCCGCGCTTCCGCCAGATCGCGGACAAGGTCGGCGCGTACTTCTTCGTCGACATGGCCCACGTCGCCGGCCTGGTGGCGACCGGTCTGTACCCCAATCCCCTGCCCTACGCCGACGTGGTCACCACCACCACCCACAAGACCCTGCGCGGCCCGCGTGGCGGTCTGATTCTGGCCAAGGCCAATGCGGAGCTTGAGAAAAAATTCAACGCCGCCGTATTCCCCGGTGGTCAGGGCGGCCCGCTGATGCACGTGATCGCCGCCAAGGCCGTGTGCTTCAAGGAAGCGCTGGAACCAGCATTCAAGACCTATCAGGCGCAAGTGATCCGCAACGCCCAGGCCATGGCGCAGGTGTTTATCGAGCGCGGTTATGACGTGGTGTCCGGCGGCACGGATAACCACTTGTTCCTGGTCAGCCTGATCCGCCAAGGCCTGACCGGCAAGGACGCTGACGCAGCCCTCGGTCGCGCCGGCATCACCGTGAACAAAAACGCCGTGCCCAACGATCCGCAATCGCCGTTCGTGACTTCGGGCTTGCGCATCGGTACGCCGGCGATCACCAGCCGTGGCTTCAAGGAAGCGCAGAGCATCGCCTTGGCTGGGTGGATCTGCGACATCCTCGATCACTTGGGCGATGCCGATATCGAGGCCAATGTCGCTCGACAAGCCGCCGCCCTGTGCGCCGACTTCCCGGTCTACCGCGACTGATCACACAACACCCCCCCCTGTAGGAGCGAGCTTGCTCGCGAAGAACCCAAAGGCACCGCGTTAATCCTGAATGCGCGCGTAATCGTTGGCGACCATCGCGAGCAAGCTCGCTCCTACAGGTTCTGTGCACAAGGAAATAACGATGAATGCCATTGTCGAATCGACCGGCAAAAGCCCGGCGAAAGTGGAAATCGGCACCAAGCTGCGCGGCGCAGAAAAGGTTGCGCGGATTCCGGTGAAGATCATTCCCACGGATGAATTCCCGCGCAAACCCGACTGGATTCGTGTGCGCATGCCGATCTCTCCCGAGGTCGACCGGATCAAGCAGCTGCTGCGCAAGCACAAGCTGCACAGCGTCTGCGAAGAAGCCTCGTGCCCGAACCTCGGTGAATGTTTCTCCGGTGGCACGGCGACCTTCATGATCATGGGCGACATCTGCACCCGCCGCTGCCCGTTCTGCGATGTCGGCCATGGCCGGCCCAAGCCGCTGGACGTCAACGAACCGATGAACCTGGCCGTGGCCATCGCCGAGCTGCGCCTGAAGTACGTGGTGATCACCTCGGTGGACCGCGACGATTTGCGCGACGGTGGTGCCCAACACTTTGTCGATTGCCTGCGGGAAATCCGCAAGCTGTCCCCCGGCATTCAACTGGAAACCCTGGTGCCGGATTATCGCGGACGCATGGACGTGGCCCTGGCGATCACCGCCAATGAGCCGCCGGATGTGTTCAACCACAACCTGGAAACCGTACCGCGCCTGTACAAGGCCGCGCGGCCGGGTTCGGACTTCGAGTGGTCGCTGGACCTGCTGCAGAAATTCAAGCAAGCGGTGCCCCGTGTGCCGACCAAATCCGGCCTGATGCTGGGCCTTGGCGAAACCGACGAGGAAGTCATCGAGGTCATGCAGCGCATGCGCGAGCACGAGATCGACATGCTGACCCTCGGCCAATACCTTCAGCCCTCGCGCAGTCACTTGCCGGTGCAGCGCTTCGTACACCCGGACACCTTTGCCTGGTTCGCCGAGGAAGGTACGCGCATGGGTTTCAAGAACGTGGCGTCCGGCCCGCTGGTGCGTTCGTCCTATCACGCCGATCAACAACTTCATGGAGGTACGGACGGTTTCAAGCCATGATGGAATGACTGGTCATGCATGGAGCCGTTTCCGATGTCGCGTTCACCCTGTCTGTTGTTGCTGTGCCTGAGCCTTGCCACGCCGTGCATGGCCGACGAGTCGAAACCCCGGCACATGGTGTATGTGCGCAGCGTCGACCCGGGCATCGAGCAGGACATCCGCTACGCCGGCGCGCACAATTTCACCGGGCACCCGCTCGACGGTTACCAGGCGGCGGAGTGTCTGCTGTCGGAGGACGCTGCAAAGGCATTGGCCCGAGTGCAAAGCTCACTGAAAGCCGAAGGCTACGGCTTGAAAGTATTCGACTGCTATCGCCCGACCCGCGCAGTGGCGGACATGGGCCGCTTCGCCACCGAACCTGGTGACCCACTGAAGACCGAGTTCTATCCACGGGTCGACAAGCAAGACTTCTGGCGCCTGGGTTATGTGGCCCGGGTGTCCAATCATTCCCGGGGCAACACCGTCGACCTGACGATGACCGGCCCCGACGCCCCGCCCGCCGACAGCTGGACACCTTCGGCTACGCCGGTGGATTGCACCGCCCCTTACGGCCAGCGCTGGTACGACGGCGCCCTCGACATGGGCACCGGTTTCGATTGCTTCGATGAGCGGGCGCACACCGACTCGGCGCTGATCAACGCCACGGCCAAAGCCAATCGCCAGCGCCTGACCAGTGCCATGGCCAAGGAAGGCTTTGTGGGTTATTCGGCCGAGTGGTGGCACTTCACGTATAGCGGGAATCCGCAGAAGCCGGACGTCATGGACTTTCCCATCACGCCTCTGCAGCCATGAACATTCTGCTCAAGGCCCTGTCGGTGGCGTTTTTTCCGCTGGCTGCGATGGCTCAGGGGCTTGATGGCAGCGATCAGTTGATCGTGGTCACCAGTAAAGGCTGGGATGACATCCAGGGCAATGCCCAGCGCTATGAGCGACACGGGCAGACCTTGCAGAAATTCGAAGCGCCCTTTGCAGTGGTGCTCGGCAAGAACGGCATGGGCTGGGGCAAGGGGCTGCTCGATATCGGGCAACCTGAAGGACCGGTCAAACAGGAAGGCGATGGCAAGGCGCCAGCCGGAATGTTCAAGCTGGGCACGGCGTTTGGCTATGAGCCTTCGGCCGAAACCCGCTTGCCTTATCTCCCGTTGACGCCGACCATCGAATGCGTGGATGACAGCCAATCGACTCGCTACAACGAACTGGTCGACGGAGCGATCGTCGAAAAAGACTGGAGCAGCTCCGAACGGATGCGCCGCTCGGATGAGCTGTACCGCCAAGGCATCGTCATCCAGCACAACACCCCGGCCACGCCCGCTGCCGGTTCGTGCATTTTCTTCCACATCTGGCGCGGCTCCACGGCGCCGACCCGTGGCTGTACGGCCATGGACCCGGCGGATATCGCGCGGTTGTTCAACTGGCTGGACCCGGGCAAATCCCCGGTGCTGGTGCAACTGCCGGAAGCGCAGTACGAGCAGTTGCGTGAGCGCTGGAAACTGCCGAAGCGCTAACTGGTAAACGCTTAACCTGTGGCGAGGGAGCTTGTCGGGACGGTGCGGCGACCCGACAAGCTCCCTCGCCACAAATGCGGGTATTACCCCCGCTCAACCACCACAGCACTCATCGACGGCTTGGCCAGCGCGTAATAGATCACACCCGGCACCAACAACCCGACGATCCAGGAAATATCCACGCCGCCCAACTGCGCAACCATCGGCCCGGAGTAGAAATGGGTGTCGACAAAGGGCAACTGGATCAACACGCCGATCACATAGACGCTGATCCCCAGCACGTTCCAGCGACCGTAGCGCCCGTTCGGGTCGGACAGCGCCGGAACGTCGTAACGTTCCTTGTTGATGAAGTAGTAATCCACCAGGTTGATCGCGCTCCACGGGGTGAAGAACGTCAGCAAAAACAGGATGAAGTACTTGAACGAGTTGAGGAACGAGTACTGCCCCAGCAATGCCAGCGCGGTGGACGCCGCGACGATCAGCAGCACAAACAGCATGCGCTGGCGGGCGGTGATTTCCAGGCGACGACTAAAGCCACTGATGATGGTGGCGATGCACATGAAACTGCCGTAGGCGTTGAGGGTGGACACCGTGACCTTGCCGAACACAATGCTCAGGTACAGCAAGGACGCGATCACACCGCTACTGCCCAGGCCGACAATGGTCGCCACTTCGTGCCCACGGAAATTCGCCCCCGCCAGTGCGGCGGCGAACACCCCCAGCACCATCGAAGTCTGAGCTCCCAGCACTGTGCCGAGGCCCACGGCGGTGAAGGTTTTCCAGGACGAAGTCTTGCTCGGCAGGTAGCGCGAGTAGTCCGCCACGTAGGGGCCGAAGGCGATCTGCCAGGACGCCGAGAGCGAAACCGCCAGCAGGAAGGTGCTCCAGGCAAAATGACGATTGTCGAGCAGCAGGCCGATGTCGTTGAGGGTCATCAACCGGGTGAACAGGTAGGCGAAGGCGATGATGCCCAGCACGCTGGCCACCCGCCCGACCAGGTGAATCACCCGATAACCGAAGATCGTCAGGAACGCGATGCTCGCCGCGAAAATCAGGATGCCGGTGCTGTCGCTGACACTGATCAACTGCGCAATCGCCTGCCCCGACAGCACCGCGCCGGTGGCGCTGAAACCGAGGTACATCAGGCACACCAAAACAATCGGGATCGCCGCGCCATACACCCCGAACTGCACGCGGCTGGAGATCATCTGCGGCAGCCCGAGCTTCGGCCCTTGCGCCGCGTGCAGCGCCACCACGGCACCGCCGAGCACTTGCCCGATCAGCAAGCCGATCAGCGACCAGAACACATCGCCGCCCAGCACCACGGCCAGGGCGCCGGTGACAATGGCGGTGATCTGCAGGTTGGCGCCGAGCCACAGGGTGAACTGGCTGTAGAGACTGCCGTGTCGCTCAGCCTCGGGAATGAAATCGATCGAGCGGGTCTCGACCAGGGGACTGCGTTGCGCACTCATGACGGTGTTTCCTTTGAGGAGCTGTTTTTGTTGTCGGGGTTGAACTTAGAAGGTCTTGGTGGCACTTGCAACGACCGTGGCCGAGCACAGGTCGTTATAGCCATACCAGCCACTGCATTCACTTTTCGTCAGGTCGGTGTCGACATAGCTCAGGCCCCAGGTCACGCCAACAAAATCACGGGTCAACTTGGCCTCCCACTCGTAGTAGGCCTCGCGGTTATCGCCGTTGGCGGACCAGAAAGCCGGGTCTTTCACGTCGTTGCGCCCCACGCGCAACTCCAGGCCGACTTCGGCCGGCAGCGTGAACTTGTAGCCGACGTAGGTGTAGAGCGTGTCCTGGTCTTCGCCGAAAACGTTCGGCGTGTCCTTCGAGTAATTGGCACCCAGCTTCACGCCGTACAGGTCGAGGACGGCGTAGATTTCGCTCAGGTTGAATTCGGAATTTTTCGGGTAGTCGTACTTGATGTAGCCCAGATCCAGGCTGATCGCGTCCGTCGCCTGCCAGTAGTAACCGGCGTAGTACTCACGCTCCTGCCGGGTGTCGAAGCCGCCGCCGAAATCCACGTTGGAGGTCCAGGCGCCGATGTACAGGCCGCTGCTGTGCAGCAGCGTTGCGCCGCCCTGTACCGCCGGATCGCCCAGGGTTTGCGAGATGCCCCGGGAACGGTAGTCGCTGACGACGCCCAGGGTCATTTCCAGGCTGAAATTATCGTTGAGAGTCAGGGCCTGGCTGCTCAGGGGGATCAATGCCAGTGTCGCGAGGGTCAATGCTGAAAATGCGTTCATACAGTTCTCTTGTTGTTATGGCGTACGGGGAATTTCAGGCATGGCGATGCCAGGCCCCTCGCGCTACGAGGGGCTGGCTGGTTTTTGCGGGTGCTGGGTGTTCGCAGGTCAGGACGCGGGGGCGTAGACCTGCTTGCCGGCGAAGAAGGTGTTCAGGACTTTGGTTTCGAACAGGTCGTCATCGCTGACCTTGAACACATCACGGTCGAGAATGATCAGGTCGGCCTGCTTGCCCGGTGCCAGCGAACCGATCTGCTGCTCCAGGCGCAGGGTTTTCGCCGCGTTGATGGTGTAGGCGTAGAACATGGTCTGGCGGTCGATGCTTTCCTTGGCATTGAGTACGCCCAACGGACCTTTGCGCGTGCTGGCCTGGGCAATGGCGTTGAACGGGTTGGCGCTCGACACCGGCCAGTCGCTGCCACCGGCAATCGTCGCGCCGGCGTTATGCAAGGACCGCGCGGGATACTGGTAACCGTAGGCAAAGGCGCTGATGTAGGGTTTGACCAGTTCGACGGTGTAGGACTCGCCGGTGGCCCACAGCAGTTGCATCGAGGCGATCACGCCCAGTTGCTTGAAGCGCGGAAACTCCTTGGGGTTGACCAATTGCAGGTGCGCAATGCTGTGGGGCACGGGCGTCGGGCTGAGCTTGCGCGCATACGCCACGCCATTGAGTGCTTCACGCACCGCGCGATCGCCGACGGCATGCATGTGCACGATCCAGCCGCGTTTTTCCGCCGCCACCACCAGTTCGCCAAAGTGCGCCGGATCAGTCAGCAACTGACCATTTTTATGGCTGTTCTTGAACGGCACGATGACCGCTGCGGTCTGCCCGGGGAATTCAAGAATGCCGTCGACAAACACCTTGATGCCGGGGAACGTCAGGTTAGGCACGCCCTCGAACTGCTTCATCACCGTGGCGATCACTTCCAGGTCGGCGGGTTTGCTCTTCGGGTTGGTGACCATCAACGCGGCGACGTGGGCACTGAGTTCGCCGTTCTGCGCCAGCTCCTTGTACAGCGGCAGCACGCCGACACTTTCCGCGGTGGCATGGAAATCGAACAGCGAATCTTCGCTGCCGCCGTTCGCCGCCGCGTCCATCCAGGCGGTGACGCCGAATTGATTGTTGATCTTCACCGCCTCGCGAGCGGCCTTGAGCATGGCCTCCGGGGTAGGCGCCGGAATACCGTTGCGCACCACGTCCCAGCGGGATTCGGCAAAGTAGCCGTTCGGCGTGAAGTCCGCTTCATGGCCGATGTAGCCGCGTTCTTTCTCCGGCAGGCTCTTGACCAGCGCCGCGTCGATGTTCAGGCGCTTGAGCATCGCGTTGTTGGCCCAACCGGTGTGCCCGTCGATGCCGCTGAAGACGATGGGCTGATCGGCCCAGCGCCCCTGGTTGAACACCTTGCCCAGCTCACGGCTTTTCTCCCAGTAGGCCGAACTAACCCCAGCCACGCTGATCACATCACCGGAGCGGGCACGTCCGGCCTTGTCTTCTTCGATCAACCATTGCTCCAGTTCCGGCAAGGGTTTGACCTCATCCAGCAGGTTGGCCTTCATGCTGTCGAAAGCGCCCGTGACCGGGTGGCTGTGGGTGTCGATCATGCCCGGCATCAACACTTTGCCCGCCAGGTCGATGCGCTGGGTCTTGGCATCGGCCAGGGCATTGATTTCGGCATCGCTGCCCACTTTCAGAATCTTGCCGTCTTGCACCGCAACAGCCTGCACCAGTGCCTGGCCGGGTTCGGCGGTAAAGACCTTGCCGTTGAACAACACCAGGTCAGCGGCGGCCATGGCCTGCACCGACGA
This sequence comes from Pseudomonas sp. GL_091, assembly GCF_057837725.1. Taxonomy (NCBI): domain Bacteria; kingdom Pseudomonadati; phylum Pseudomonadota; class Gammaproteobacteria; order Pseudomonadales; family Pseudomonadaceae; genus Pseudomonas; species Pseudomonas sp. GL_091. Next base: position 4,853,421 of record NZ_CM174451.1, read on the forward strand.
CAGGGCCAGCGCGGCGGCCAACAGGTTTGGAATCAATCGCATCGGAACGCTCTCTAGTTTTTATGGGGCGGATCGGGAAGTAACCGCTTGGGAAACCACGTGTGGCGCAAGCCCGAGGAACGGCGCCTTGGCCCACACGACCTTGCCGCCGACCAGCGTCAGCAGCACGTCATTGCGGCCCAGCTCCTCCTCGGGAACCTGCATGAAGTTCTTGTCCAGCACGATCAGGTCAGCGAACTTGCCGACTTCGACCGAGCCCAGCACCGCGTCCAGCTTCAACTGTTCGGCGGAACTGAGGGTGATGCTGCGCAGCACTTCGGCTCGCGACAGCGCCGGATCGGCGTTGAGTCGCCCGGCATACTTCGGCCCATAGCTGTGCGGATTGGTCGGGTCGCCGGAACGGGTGACACCGACTTTCAGCGCCAGGAACTCATCGAGGGGATCGACCGGCCAATCGCTGCCAAACGCCACTCGACCGCCGGCATGGGCGATGCTGCCCGAGGGTTCCATGCGCGCAAAACGCGCGGCGCCAAGGTGATCACTGGTACCGTCGACCGTGGACGGGGCCTGTTGTGCCCACTGGAACGACATGGTGGCCGTGACGTCCAGTGCCTTGAAGCGTGAGTAGTCGGCAGGATCGACTGACTCGGCGTGCGCGATGGCCGGGCGGAAGTCTTGACCGGGCAGTTCCTTGCGCACGTAGGCGACGCTGTCCAGTGCATCGCGCACCGCGCGCTCGCCGGTGGCGTGCAGGTGCGGATCGAAACCGGCCTTGACCGCTTGCAGCAACAACGGATTGAGCACTTGCGGCGGGAAGTACAGTTCGCCCAGGTTCTTGCCCGGCGTCCACTTCGGCGCCTTGTCGGTGCCGCTGTTGTGCAGGTACGGGGTCAACATGGCGCCGGTGTCCGCCGGGGCATTGATGATGCCGTCCATGAACAGTTTGACGTGGCGCATGTTAACGCCCGGCGCGACGTTCACTTCGCCCTGGTCGTAGGTGCTGGCCAGGGCCTTGGCCTCGGCGATGGTTTTCACCGGGTCGGCGGCAGCGGCGGCCGGGTCCAGCTTGATCGCCAGCAAGGCCCGGGCGGTCAGCTCGCCGGACTTTTGCAGGCTGGTGAAGGCTTTGCCGTTTTCCGGGCCGGACAGCGCATCCATGAAACTGGTGATGCCTTGCTGGCGCATGGCGTCGAGGGCTGCGCGAACCTGATTGAGTTTTTCCGCGTCGGTGGCAGGCGGCACCACGGCGGCCAACGATTCGGCGGCGCCGTCTTCACAGATGCCGTTCGGGTTGCCGGCGCTGTCGCGTCGGTATTTGCCATCTTCAGGGTCGGCGGTGTTCTTGTTGATTCCGGCCAGTTCCAGGCCGCGAGAGTTGGTCAGCACGGTGTGGAAGTCGGTGGAGCGCACCTGGATCGGACGCTTGGTCTTGAGCGCGTCCAGGGTCGATTTGTCCGCGTCGCCGTCGAGCCCGGTCATGCCCATGCGGTCCCAGCTGCCCACTTCCAGCCACACGTCCGGGCCCTTGTCCTTGTCGGCATCAAGGCAGGCCTGGATGCTCGCCTGAAACTGCGCGCGGGTCATGGTCTGGTATTTCAGGTCGCACAAGGTCATGGCGCGACCGCCATCCCCCGGGTGCATGTGCGCATCGACGAAGCCCGGCATCAACATGCGCCCGGCCAGGTCGATCAGCTGTGTTTGCTTGCCGATGTAGCCGTCGACCCCGGCATCGCTGCCGACATAGACGATCTTGCCGCCCGAAATGGCAATGGCCTGCTGCACGGAATTCTGGCCATCGACGGTGTAGACGTAGCCATTGCGCATGACCGTGTCGGCGGGTGTCGCCGCCAACGCCATGCCGGAAAATGCCGTCGTCGCCGCAACGGCGACAAAAAGCCTGGAAAGTCTCAAATGCCTCACCCCTGTTCTTATTGTTTTGAAGCGGCCCGAAGCGACTGCGTCAGCCCCTGATAGACAGGGCCTACCCTATAGGGCGCAGCGTTCGAATGGACCTCTGCAAATGAGGAGGGGTAAGGCAAATAATTGAAACGGCTGGGATTAATCCCGGCGCACGGACTCCGCCAGCGCACCCGGCGAACGCAGGGCCGAGCCCAGCTCCACCTTGCTTTTCACTCCGAGCTGCAAGTAGCAGTTACGCAAATAGGTGCGCACGGTCGCGGGGCTCAGGGCGAGCATTTTGGCGATTTCCTTGTAGGAGTGGCCGGCGGCGAACAGCATCGCTGCCGTGCGCTCCCGTGGCGCCAGGCCGTCCCCGCCCGACGGTGCTTCCAGGGACAGGATGACGTGTTCGCCGTTGGGGCTCAGGGTCAGGGCGCAGCGGCCCAGGCGGATCACGCAGGGCGCCTTCGACAGTTGCGCGATCACCTCGCCCGGCAGCATTGAACCGCTCCAGCCGGGTAATTCGCGTTGAATGGCGGCGCACAACCTGGCGCCTACATACAACAGGCTGCCATCCATGCGCGCCACGCCAAAATCACTCGCGCCGTTTTCGCTATCAAAGCGGATCATGTCCTGCACCTGGAACCGCCACAGCTGGAACAGGTGATCGCAGAATGCCGAAAACAGCTCGGCTTCATTCTCCTCGAACGCCTGTTCATGCTGGCCACGGTAGAGGCAGACGAAAAACATCAAGCCGCTTTCGGGCAGCTCATAGGTGATGCTCATCAAGTGGTAGAGATCGTAGCGCCGGGCGAAATCGTTGACCGCTTCGCACGGGTCGTTGAAACCGTTGTCGCGCACCACCTCACCGGGACGATTGAGCGTGGCGTGGGAGAACTGATCGTTTGCCGCCACCGGATGCCATTCGGCGGCAAAGGACTCGGGGAGATTGATGCTGCCGTGCATCCAGCTCTGGGGGGGAACATCAGGACCTGGCGTCGACATCTCGCCCCACCAGGCAGACGCGAAGGGCACCAGTTGACCGAATGCCTGCAGACCATCGGCGATGAATCGCGACGCCCCGCTCTCCCGCGCCAGCCGGCCAAGGTGCAATACGCAATGATTGAACGCCTTGAGCGTGACCATCGTTGCGTCACCGTCGACTCTATTTCCCTCCCCCATCTTTGCGATCCCGTTCACTGCATGGCCTTTCGTTTCGACGATGCCATAGGCCCGTGACGGGCGTCCAGTACGCAATGACATCAACGGTTACAAAGTGCTGTTCACCCCGTACAACTGCGGCCTGCGGTCCTGATGCAGGTCGTTGCGCGCACTGATGCGCTTGTTGCGCGCTTCGGCAAGGTTCAGCGTGGCCAGCAGGATTTGCTCGCCGCCCTGCTCCGCCGGCCCGGCCAACGGGTAGCCGTCGGCGTCGACTATGACCGAGCCCTGGACCCAGCCAACCCCGCGTTCATGGCCATAGCGATCACAGGCGGCGATGAACATGCGGTTGACCGAGGCATTGGCCTGCACCCGCAGCACTTCGGCCGGGCGCTCGGTCTGCGGCCGTGGACCGTCGGGCCAATTGACCGGCGCGCACAGCAGATCGGCCCCGGCCAGCGCCGGTAGACGCACCCACTCGGGGAACTCCAGGTCGTAGCAGATCAGCATGCCGAGCCGTCCATGCACCGTTTCGACCACCGGCGGTGGCGCATCACCGGCCGTGAAGATGTCCTTTTCGGCATCCCACAAATGCGCCTTGCGGTACACCGCGCGCAGGCCATTGGCGTCGATCATCGCCGCGCTGTTGGCCAGTTCATCATCGGGTAGACGCTCACAGAATCCGCCGACGATCACCAGGTCCAGCTCACGGGCCAGGGCCTGCCAAAGCTGCAATATCGGGCCATCAGTAGTTTCCGCCAGCGACAGCGCCTCAAAGCGATCGGCGAACAGATAGCCGCTCTGCACCAGCTCGGGCAGCACCACGACTTGCGCGCCCTGTAAGGCTGCCTGGCGAATCGCGCGTTCGGTGAGCGTGCGGTTGTGGGCCAGATCGCCGATTTTCGGTGCCAGTTGGCAACAGGCGACCACGGTATTCTTTACGCTGTTCAACGCCCTGCCTCCGCAGATGAATGGGTCATGGCGACGATGTCGCTCTCGCTCAGCGCATCGATCACCCGGCGTTCGGCGGCCAGATCAATCGAGCGGCTGAGCAGGTAGTAGGTCAGGCCCGACACCACCAGGCCCACCAGCCAGGCGATGTCCACGCCTTCCAGCACTCGCGCCAGCGGGCCGACGAACACCTCTTTGCCGGCTGCGGCATCGAAGATGTAGAAGAACGGCACCATCGCGGCGAAGCCGATCAGGTACGAGACGATGCCGCGAAATTGCCAGGCGCCGTAGATGCCGTTTGGCGTGAAGAAATGCGGGATCGCATAACGGCCCTTGCGCACGAAGAAGTAGTCCACCAGGTTGACCGCCGTCCACGGCACGAGGAAGTACAGCAACAACACCAGGAAGGTGTTCAACAGCGCGATGCCGTCACCTTTGATCGACAGCACGCAGGTCAACAGAATGATGCTGATCACACTGATCGACAGCACACGGGCGCGGGGTGTCGGGGTGATTTTCCTGATCGAGTCGACGCCGGTCAGCAACGTCAGCATGGCGCTGTAGGTGTTGAGCGCGATGATCGGCAGGAAACCCACCACCGACACGATCACCAGCAGATTGCCCAGCCCCGGCACCATCGCGGAGCCGACCTGATTCAACGCCACCAGCGCATCCGCCGCTTTCAGCTCCTGCGCCAGCCAGGCGCCGAGGCCGATCATCCAGCTGCCGGACAACGAGGCGCCGATGAACACCGCCGCGATCAGTTTCGCCCGGCTGGTGTTTTTCGGCAGGTAGCGGGAATAGTCAGACACGTAGGGGGCATAGGAAATGTTGTAGCTGGCACCGATGGCGAACAGCGTGGCGAAGGCCACCCAGTTGAAGCCCAGGTCGGTCGCCGGCGTGACACCTTCCTGACCCGCACCGAACATAAGGGCGATGGTCACCAGTGCGTACAGCGGCAAGGTCGCCAGCAAGGCCCACTTGAAGGCCTTGTGCATCAGGTCGTGGCCGTAGATCGACAACAGCGCGCCAATTAGCACCACGGCCACGGCGACGATGGTCGGGTTAATGCCGAACACATGCTCCAGGCCATTCATGATCAGCGAGATGTTCACCACGTTGAAACCGACGAACACAAACATCGTCGCCATCAACGCCAGGATCACCCCGCGATAGCCGAACTGGGCGCGGGACTGGATCATCTGCGGCAGGCCCATTTCCGGGCCCTGGGAGCCGTGGAACGCCATGAAAATGGTGCCGAACATAATGCCCAGGGCACCGGCGAGCATGGTCCACAGCGCGGACAAGCCGAGGCTTGGGCCGACAAAGCCGATGGAGATGGTGAAGAAGTGGAAATTGCCGAGGAACCAGAAAGGCCCCTGGCTGCTGAGTTTGGCGTGGCGTTCGTTTTCCGGGATGTAGTCGATGGAATGGCCTTCGATGGCCAACCCGCCGCTCGCCTCGGCGGCTTGCGCAGACACTGGGGAACCTGACATACGATTGTTCCTATGCTGTTGTTTGTTGTTTTTGTGGGTAGAGCGCTCGCTACGACGTCCAGATCAGGTAAAACTCCAGAAAAAGCTGACGATGACGCTGGTTTCACGGCAATGTAGGGCGTGAGTTCGGGCAGTAAAATATCGCAGGCACACTGTTCACATAGATCAACATCTATGTAAGCGAGAATCGGGAGCCCCCATGCTGGGAACTGTAACGGAGCTGGATCTGCGCCTGATCCGGGTATTTCTGACCGTCGTCGAAGCGGGCGGCATCTCGGCGGCGCAAACCGCCCTCAACACCACGCAACCCACGATCAGCGCGCAATTGGCGACGCTGGAAGCCCGAGTCGGTTTCCGTCTGTGCGAACGCGGGCGCGGCGGGTTTTCGGTAACGCCCAAAGGCACTCAGTTCATCGACGCGGCCCGGCGCTTGCTGGCAGCGGCCGAAGGTTTTCGAGTCGAGGTGCAGCACATCAATCGCAAAGTCTCGGGCAGCATCAACATCGGCCTGCTGGGGCAAATCGATCCGGTGGCGAACAAGAAAATCGGCCAGGCCATTGCCCGATTGCGGGCGCGGCACGAGGGGCTGTACTTCCACTTCACCGAACTGTCGTCGTCGCTGCTGGAAGAAAAAATCATCAACGGCCATATCGACCTGGCCATCGGTTACTTCTGGCATCGCTTGCCCAGCATCGATTATTTCCCGCTGTTCCCGGAAACCCAGATCGCCTACTGCGCGCCCTCGCATCCGTTGTTCGGGCAAGTCGGCGCGCTGACCCGGGAAGATGTCAGCGGATTCGACTGGGTCTGGCCGAGCCATCCGCTGCCGGAAATGCCGGCCCCCACCTCCATCGAGCGCCTGACCGTGCTCACCGACAGCATGGACGGCGCGGCCTTGCTGATCCTGTCCGGCCAGCACCTGGGGTTTCTGCCACAGCACTACGCGACCCGTCATGAACAGCTGGGGCAGTTACACCCGCTGAACCCGGACCTGTTTCGCTATGAGGTCAGCTTTCATGCGGCGGTAAGGCATTCGGCACGGCAGCGGGATCTGGTGAGTGCGTTTCTGAACGAACTGATCGAGATTTTCGGAGCGCCGTAGGTCCTGTGGGAGCGGTGGTTTCAGAAGTGGATGTCCTTGGCCGGTATCACATCGATCCGCGCCACGGAACCGGTCAGGCGCTTCAGGTCCTTGTTGTGCTCGGCGATGATGTCTTCGGCGGTCAGGTTGCCGTTGTCGACGGTGGAGTGCGCGTCGCCCGCCAGCACCACGTCGTAGCCCAGTTTCAGGGCCTGGCGCACGGTGGCGTTGACGCAGTAATCGGTCTGCAGGCCGCAGATGACCAAGCGCTCAAAGTCCTCTTTCGGCAACAGTTTTTGCAGATTGGTCTGGTAGAACGAATCCGGGGTGGTCTTGCGCACGCGGTGATCCTTGGGTGAGGTTTCCAGCCCTTCGGCCAGTTGCCAGCCGGCAGCGCCATGCGCCAGAGGACTGTCCGCTTCTTCGTGCTGGATCAGCACCACGGGAACTTCGGCCTTGCGGGCCCGGGCCGAGAGATCGTTGATCGTATCGATAACCCGTCCGATCTCGAAACACTCGTATTCACCGGAGCACAATGCCTGCTGAACGTCGATAATTAACAGTGCAGTGGTCATGATTTCCTTCCTTGAATTGTCGAGGGGTCAGGGGACGAACATAAGCCCGTCCCCCTCCAGACACAACCCTCAATAACCCAGCGACAACCCGGTGTTACGCCGTGGGTCGTTCGCCCCGTAGAAACGATTCTTGCCTACCGGTTTGCCACCCAGGGACGGCGCGCCGACCAGGATCGCCGCCAGATGGTTGGCATCCTGTGGACCGGCGAACTTGTGGCCCCAGCTCTCGAGGATTTTCACCGTGTCCGGGCTGGTGGTGAAGGCTTCCAGGTTGGTTTCTTCCGGCAGCCACTGCTGGTGGAAACGCGGTGCATCCACCGCTTCCTGGATGTTCATGCCGTAGTCGATCACGTTGAGCATGGTCAACAAGGTCGCGGTGATGATGCGGCTGCCACCCGGCGTACCGACCACCATCACCACTTTGCCGTCCTTGGTGACGATGGTCGGGCTCATGGACGACAGCGGCGCCTTGCCGGGGGCGATCGCGTTGGCCTCGCCCTGCACCAGGCCGTACATGTTCGGTACGCCGATTTTCGAGGTGAAGTCGTCCATTTCATCGTTGAGGATGACCCCGGTCTTGCTTGCCATCACGCCGGCACCGAACCAGTCGTTGAGGGTGTAGGTCACCGACACCGCGTTGCCCCACTTGTCGACTATGGAGTAATGGGTGGTGTTGTTGCCTTCATGGGGCGCTACACCGGGCTTGAGTTCGCTGGATACCGCGGCTTTTTGTGGCTTGATCGCGTCGCGCAGCTTGGTCGCGTAGTTTTTATCCAGCAGGTGGGCAATCGGGTTCTTCACGAAATCCGGGTCGCCCAGATAGCTGTTGCGGTCCACGTAGGCGTGGCGCATCGCCTCGATCTGATAGTGCATGCCCTGAGCCGAGTGATAGCCCAGGTCCTTCATCGGATAGCCTTCGAGGATGTTCATGATCTCGCAGATCACCACGCCGCCGGAGCTCGGTGGCGGTGCGGAAACCACGTGGTAGCCACGGTAGTCGCACTCGATGGGCGCCAGTTCGCGGGTCTTGTATTTGTCGAGGTCGGCCTGGGTGATGATGCCCTTGTTGGCCTGGCTGGAGGTGACGATGGCATCGGCCACCCAACCTTTATAGAAACCGTCGGTGCCTTTCTCGGAGATCTCCCGCAGGGTCTTGCTCAGGTCCTTCTGCACCAATTTCTGGCCGACCTGCATCGGCTCGCCCTTGCTGAGGAAGATCGAGCCGGAATCCTTGATGTCCTTCTTGAACATGTCAGTGGCGTAGTCCAGCAGATCGACGTCCCCCTGCTCCAGCACAAAACCGTCTTCGGCCAGCTTGATGGCCGGGGCGATGATTTCCTTGCGCGGTTTGGTGCCGTACTTGGACAGCGCCAGTTCCATGCCCGAAACGGTGCCCGGCACGCCCACGGCCAGGTGGCCACGGGTACTCAGATCAGGGACGACGTTGCCCTCCTTGTCCAGGTACATGTTGGCGGTTGCGGCCAGCGGGGCTTTTTCACGGAAGTCGAGGAAGGTCTTGCGCCCGTCCGCCAGTTGAATGGTCATGAAACCACCGCCACCGAGGTTGCCTGCCGCGGGGTACACAACCGCCAGCGCATAGCCGACCGCGACCGCCGCATCCACGGCATTGCCGCCGTTCTTGAGCACATCCACGCCCACATGGCTGGCCAAGTGCTGGGCCGTGACCACCATGCCGTTTTCCCCGGTAGCCGGGGCCACGGAGGCGGCATGGGCGGTCAGGCAGCTGAGCGCCAACGAGGTCGCAATCAGCGATTTGGCAAAAGGTTCGTACTTCATGAGTCAGTCTCTTCTTGTTATTTCGTAGGAAAACGCTTCAAAAGCCGTAGCCAAGTATGGTCGGGATTACGGTTTGCGCCTCCCCGTCGAGACAGTATCCTTAACGCCTGTTCAGCAATTTCCCGCGAGCCCTGGCATGACCTATACCTGCACCACCGTGGCGTCACCTGTGGGCCAATTGAAGCTGGTCGCAAACGGTTCACGACTGGCGGCCATCCTCTGGGAAAACGACAAACCCGGCCGGGTGCGCCTGGGGCCGATGAGCGAAGCGCCGGACAACCCGATCCTGGTGCGCACGGCTGCGCAGTTGCGCGAATATTTTTCCGGCACCCGCGATCGCTTCGAACTGGATCTGGATTTTGCCGGCACGGAATTCCAGAAGAAGGTCTGGGCGGCGCTGCTGACCATCCCGTTCGGCGAGACCCGCAGCTACAGCCAGATCGCCGAACAGATCGGCAACCCGGCGGCGGTCAGGGCGGTGGGCGCGGCGAATGGCAAGAACCCGATTTCGATTGTTGCGCCCTGTCATCGGGTGATTGGCGCGTCGGGCAAGCTCACCGGGTTTGCCGGCGGGCTGGAGGCGAAGGAGAAGTTGCTGACGCTAGAGGGTGGACAATGGCCCGGCACGGCACGCCTACCAGGCTTTTGATCATGCTTGGGCGAAGAGGTTATTCATCGCCGCATACTGCAACAGCATGATGGTCTTGGCGTCGCAGATTTCGCCGCGGTAAAACGCTTCGAGCGCGTCCTCGAACGCCCACTCCAGCACTTCCAGTTCTTCGGTTTCCGACTCCAGCCCGCCACCGTCGCTGACTTTCGACTTTGCGTCGTATTTGGCAACGAAGAAGTGCAGTTTTTCCGTTACCGAACCGGGGCTCATGTACGCCTCGAACACCTTCTGCACATGGTGCACGCGGTACCCCGTCTCTTCCTCCGCTTCATCGCGGATGCGGTCTTCAGGCGCCGCGCCTTCCAGCAGCCCCGCCGCCACTTCGATCAACAGCCCATCGTGGCCGTTGACGAACACCGGCAGGCGAAATTGCCGGGTCAGTACCACGGTCCTCTTTTCGCGGTTGTACAACAGAATCGCCGCGCCGTTGCCACGGTCGTAGACCTCCCGCGTCTGGCGTTGCCACTCGCCGTTGTTGCGTTGGTAATCGAAGGTGATTTTCTTGAGCAGGTACCAGTCGTGGGACAACACCTGAGACTCAAGGATGTTGACCCGCTCGGCTGTGTTCGACATGACAACGCGTCCTGTTATTTGTCTGAGGGTCCACATGTTAAGTGAAAACGGACAGCACTTGTCCCCTCAAGCAAGCTGCGCGTTGGCGATGGTTCAACTTTTCCGGGGATGGAACAATCGCTGCAACCGGGATAGGCTGCGGCTTCAATGCCATATGGATATAGCCATGAACCTGCGTATCGAACTGTCGCCAAACCCCACGGATGAACAACGCCAGGCCATCCTCAAACCGCTGCGCGCCTACAACGGCTCGAAGGCCGAAGGTAACGTGCCTGAGCACATCGCCTTGCTGGTGCGCGACGACAACGACGAGATCCTCGGCGGCCTGCATGGCCGATTGTTTTACCAGTGGCTGTACGTCGACTTGCTGGTGGTGCCGGAACAGGCCCGGGGACAGGGCCTGGGTTCGAAACTGATGCAGATGGCCGAAGACCTGGCGCGGGAACGGCATTGCGTCGGGCTGTGGCTCGACACCTTTGAATTCCAGGCACCTGAGTTCTACAAGAAATGCGGCTACAGCGAGATCGGGCACATTGCCGATTACCCGCCGGGCCACAAGCACTTCTTCTTCCAGAAGCGCCTGAACTACTGATCAGTACAAAAACCATTGTGGGAGCGAGCCTGCTCGCTCCCACAGGGGTAATGCAATAAGTTTTCAAATCACAGGCAAGTCGCCAACGCCGCCAACCGGCGCTTGGCCACGAAATCATCCTTCTGTGCGTAGTAGCTCAACACCGTGCCCGAGGCATCGGTGGTCACGTCGACGAAGGACTCCGCCGAACGGGTGTAAACGGTCGTGCCGCCCTTCTCCCCTGGTTGCAAATAGGCAGCAGCATCGACGCCGAAGACGGCCTCGTCCTGCCAGGAAAACTGCACGCACTGGGCGACGTCCTTTGCCGGTTTTTCCGAGTTCAGGGTCTTGTACGGGGCCTTGGTGCGGGCGTCGTTCATCACCGAGCCGGCGCATCCCGCCAGCAACGTCGCGGCCAGCGCCACCATCAGAATTCGCATTGCATTCACTCATCAGGAAAAAGCGGACTTTATCACCCCGGCAGCCCGTATCGTTCTGCTTTACTGCATTTATACCGCGACAGCGCGCAACGATTCGCGCACCCTGTCGCGCCAATAACGCCCCATCGCACCCCTGACTGGAAACCTGATGACACCTAATGCCGAGTTCTACAAACCGAGCACTGAATATGCCGACAAGCTGATCAGCCAGATCGGTCAGACGCCTTCCTGGATTGCCAAGCGAATCGGTGTCACCGACAAACGGATTCGCTACATCCTCGAGGGTGAAAGAACTGTCAAAGGCGAAACCACGCCGATCCAGATGACCTACACCGAACAGTTTGCCCTCGAATGCCTGGCGGCAGCGGCCAAGGCCAGCAAGAAGCAATCCTCGTAATCCGTTCTCAAGGAGCGACCATGGCGGCAACCGAACTGCAGCATGAGCAAGCACTCAAGAAGTTTCTCGATGCGCGCCCCGAGTTGCGCGAAGAACTCGATCACCTCAACCCGCTATTGGCTCAGGCCAAGGGTGAAACGGCGGCTCAGTATCGCGAGGAACGGCTGCACGAAGCGTTTGAAGCTGAAGCAGAACGCCAGCAGTTGTTCGCTTGGGAACTGACGTTGCAGTTAACCACCGCCACACCCCAGGATTACCAAGCGCAGCGCCTGGAAGTGCACCGGGAAGTGGCGGAAATGGCCGGCATGGACTGGCTGGAATATTGCGAGTTGAATGGGATAAAACCCTAAGCACTGTTCAGGGATACCGTCGCCGATGCTGCCCAACACCGCCAGGACCCACGCCAGCCCCGGTCACTTGCACACGCAGAAATGGCGCGGGCGCATAGGCCTGAGCCTGGTGGCCATGCTCTCGGTACTCGCCGGCATGACCGACGCCATCGGCTTCATGGCCAGCGGCGACTTCGTCTCGTTCATGAGCGGCAATACCACCCGGATGGCTGTCGCCATCAGTACTGGCGACCTTGGGTTGACCCTGCGCCTGGTGATCCTCGTCGCCACTTTCATCGTCGGCAACGCGCTGGGCATTATCATCAGCCGGCTAGGCAGGCGCCGGGCCCTGCCCTTGTTGTTGTGCATCGCCACCCTGCTGTGCACCGCCGCGGCCTGGCCTTATGACGTGCAGTTGCCAGCCCTGCTGGCGGCGATCATTGCAATGGGCATGCTCAACGCTGCGGTGGAAGAAGTGAACGGCCTGCCGGTCGGCCTGACTTACGTCACCGGTGCCCTGTCGCGTTTCGGCCGCGGGCTGGGCCGCTGGATGCTCGGCGAGCGCCGTAACGGCTGGCGCGTGCAACTGATCCCCTGGACCGGCATGTTCGCCGGCGCGGTACTCGGTGCCGTGCTGGAACATCACCTGGGGCTCAAGGCATTGTTTGCCAGTGGCCTGTTGGCGGCCGGGCTCGGGGTGTTGTCGTTGAAGATCCCGCGGCGCTGGCAGTTGGGGTATATGCCGCGCTGAAACTGGTGTTGACTGTGAGGCCGTCATCGCGGGCAAGCCCGCGAAGAGGCCCGCCCAGACAACATCACTTTAGCCGCCCCGCCGATAAAGCATTATCATGGCCGCAGTTTCGCTGATCGAGTCCGTCATGAAGTTCGCCATCGCCGTGTTATCCGCCGCCCATGCGCCTTCCTCGCGCCGCGCCCTGCTGTTCGCCCAGGCCGCGCTGGCAGGCGGGCACGAGATTGTCCGGTTGTTTTTCTATCAGGACGGCGTCTACAACGCGTCCGCCAGCGTGGTCACGCCCCAGGATGAACTGGACTTGCCCAGGCAATGGCGCGCCTTTGTCAGCGACCATCAACTCGATGGCGTGGTGTGCATCGCCGCCGCCCTGCGTCGTGGCGTGTTGAATGAAGAAGAAGCCAGGCGCTATCAGCGCGAGGCGGTAGCCGTCGGTGCGCCGTGGGAATTGTCCGGCCTCGGCCAATTGCATGACGCCGCGCAGGATGCCGACCGTCTGATCTGTTTCGGAGGCGCATGACATGGCCAAATCCATATTGATCATCAGCCGCCAGTCGCCATGGTCCGGCCCAGGCGCGCGCGAAGCGCTGGATATCGTGCTGGCCGGCGGCGCCTTCGATCTGCCGATTGGCCTGTTGTTTCTCGATGACGGTGTGTTCCAGCTGGCCGCCGGCCAGAACGCCAAGGCCCTGCAACAGAAGGACCTGAGCGCCAACCTGCAAGCCCTGCCGATGTTCGGTGTCGAGGAACTGTTTGCCTGCGGCGACAGCATTACCCAGCGCGGCCTGGACCCGAGCGGCCTGGCGCTGGAAGAAGCCCAGGTGTTGGCCGCCCACGAAATCACCGCCCTCATTGACCGTTACGACCAGGTGATCACCCTCTGATGTCGACTTTGCATGTGTTGTCTCATTCCCCGTTCGGCGACGAACGCCTGACCAGTTGCCTGCGCGTGATCGGCGCCAACGACGGGTTGCTGTTGTCCGGTGATGCCGCCTATGCGTTGCAGCCAGGCACCGCGCCGTTCACGACACTCAGCGCGCGTGGCCTGAAGCTGTTCGTCCTGGCCGAGGATGCTCAGGCCCGTGCGCTTGCGGTTCCAGACTGGGCCAAAGCCATCGATTACCCGGCCTTCGTCGAGCTGTCGATTCACTACGACAAGGTCAACAGTTGGCTATGAATGCATTGACGGTCGGCGCCCGCGCCATCGAGCTGGACAAGGATGGATTCCTGGTCGAACTGAGTGACTGGTCCGCCGATGTGGCCAGTGCCCTGGCGGCTACCGAAGACATCGAGTTGACGCCCGAACACTGGGAAGTCCTCGAACTGCTGCGCAGTTTCTACGCCGAATTCCAGCTGTCACCGGCCACCCGCCCGTTGATCAAATACACCGCCCTGAAACTCGGCCCGGAAAAAGGCAACAGCCTGCACCTGAACCGACTGTTCAAAGGCACTCCCGCCAAACTCGCCGCGAAACTGGCGGGCCTGCCCAAACCGACGAATTGCTTATGACCGATTACCCAGCACTGACACTCGAAACGCCCGCCGAACATCCGTTCGCCCAGTTCGTGCGGATCCTTGGCAAAGGCAAGCGCGGCGCCCGCGATTTGACCCGGGTCGAAGCCCGCGAAGCCATGGGCATGGTGTTCGATGAAAAGGTCGAGGAAACCCAACTCGGCGCATTCCTGATGCTGTTGCGGCACAAGGAAGAAAGCGCGGAAGAGATGGCGGGCTTCACCGAGGCCTTGCGTGAGCGTCTGAATCCTCCGGCACTGGCGGTGGATCTGGACTGGCCGACCTATGCCGGCAAGAAACGCCATCTGCCGTGGTATCTGCTGGCAGCCAAGTGCCTGGCGCAAAACGGCGTGCGGATTTTCATGCACGGCGGTGGCGCCCACACGGCCGGCCGCTTGTACAGCGAACAACTGCTGGGCGAACTGAACATCCCGCTGTGCCGCAACTGGCAACAGGTGGGTTCGGCGCTGGATAACGGCGGCCTGGCCTTCATGCCATTGATGGACTGGGCGCCACAGCTGCAACGGATGATCGACCTGCGCAACACCCTGGGCCTGCGCTCGCCGATCCACTCCCTGGCGCGGATTCTCAATCCGCTGGGCGCCCGTTGCGGCCTGCAGAGCATTTTCCACCCGGGTTATCAGGCGGTGCATCGCGATGCCAGCGGCTTGCTGGGTGACACCGCCATCGTGATCAAGGGCGATGGCGGCGAGATCGAGATCAACCCGGACGCCGACAGTCACCTGTACGGCACCACCGGCGGTGTTAGTTGGGATGAGGAATGGCCGCAGTTGTCAGCGCAGCGTCACGTCAAACCTGCCTCGCTTGAACCTGAACATTTGAAAGCGGTATGGCGTGGCGATGTCGTCGACAGCTACCCGCAAATGGCCCTGATCTCGACCATGGCCCTGGCACTGCGTGGCCTCGGACAGAGCCGCGAACAGGCCTTCGAAACCGCTGAAAAATACTGGGCTGCGCGGGACAAATCGATTTAATCGATCATTTACGCCCGATCTTTGCGCTTTTTGTTCGAACTCATCGGAATAGACTCGACTCCATCGATTATGGGTTTCGGGAGTCTTGAACATGGGTTTGTTAGTTGATGGCCGCTGGCAGGACAAGTGGTACGAAAGCAGCAAGGACGGCGCGTTCCAGCGTGAACAGGCGCAGCGTCGCAACTGGTTGACCGCTGACGGCAAGCCGGGACCGACCGGCGTCGGCGGTTTTGCGGCCGAGCCCGGGCGCTATCACCTGTACGTGTCCCTGGCCTGTCCATGGGCCCATCGCACGCTGATCCTGCGCAAGCTCAAAGGCCTCGAAAAACTGATCGATGTCTCGGTGGTCAGTTGGTTGATGCTGGAAAACGGCTGGACCTTCGACCAGAGCCTCGGTTCGACCGGCGACAGGCTCGATCACTTCGACTTCATGCACCAGCGCTACACCGCCGACACCGCCGACTACACCGGCCGCGTCACCGTACCGGTGCTGTGGGACAAACAACAGAATCGCATCGTCAACAATGAATCATCGGAAATCATCCGCATGTTCAATGGCGCCTTCGACGATTTGACCGGTAACGACCTGGACTTCTACCCGGCGGCGCTACGCGGAGAGATCGATGCGCTGAACGAGCGGATTTATCCGGCAGTGAACAATGGCGTGTACCGCGCCGGGTTTGCCACCTCGCAACAGGCTTATGAAGAAGCGTTCGATGATGTGTTTGCCGAACTGGACCGGCTGGAACTGCTGCTGGGCGCCAACCGCTATCTGGCTGGCGAGTACCTGACCGAAGCGGACATCCGCCTGTTCACCACGCTGATTCGCTTCGATGCGGTGTACTACGGGCACTTCAAGTGCAACCTGCGGCGGATCGCCGATTATCCGAACCTGTCGAACTGGCTGCGGGAAATCTATCAGTGGCCGGGGATCGCCGAGACGGTGGACTTCACCCACATCAAGAACCACTACTACGCCAGCCACCGCACCATCAACCCGACGGGTGTGGTGCCCAAAGGTCCGGCGCAGGACTTTACCGCGGCCCATGATCGGGAGCGGTTGAGCGGGAAAGGGGTTTGGCGTAGAGCTTGAGATTTGTGCAGGTTTTGAAGGCCCCATCGCGAGCAGGCTCGCTCCTACAATGGATTTGTGTCGTTTACACATCCCCTGTAGGAGCGAGCCTGCTCGCGATTGAGGTCGACGCGGTGCTCAGACGTCTGATTGAGCCCCTTCGAACCACGCCAGTTTCTCGCGCAGTTGCACCACTTCGCCGACGATCACCAATGTCGGCGCATGCACTTCATGCTCCGCCACCAGTCGTGGCAGGTCCGCCAGGGTGCCGGTAAACACCCGCTGATTGACCGTGGTGCCCTGCTGGATCAGTGCCGCCGGGGTATCGGCGGCGCGACCATGCTTAATCAGCTGTTCGCAGATGACCGGCAAGCCCACCAGCCCCATGTAGAACACCAGGGTTTGCGCCGGGGCCACCAGATCGGCCCATGGCAAATCGCTGGAGCCGTCCTTGAGGTGGCCGGTGATGAAACGCACCGACTGCGCATAATCGCGGTGGGTCAGCGGAATCCCGGCATAGGCCGCGCAACCACTGGCCGCCGTGATCCCCGGCACGACCTGGAACGGGATGCCATGGGCCGCCAGTTCTTCGATCTCCTCACCACCACGACCGAAGATGAACGGATCACCGCCTTTCAATCGCACCACGCGCTTGCCCTGCTTGGCCAGGTCCACCAATTGCTGGTTGATCTGGTCCTGCGGCACCGCGTGATCGGCACGGCGCTTGCCGACGTAAACCCGCTCGGCATCGCGACGGCACAGTTCGAGAATCGCTGGCGCCACCAAGCGGTCGTACAACACCACGTCGGCTTGCTGCATCAGACGCAATGCCTTGAACGTCAGCAAGTCGGGGTCACCTGGCCCTGCGCCCACCAGATAGACCTCACCGGTCGCCACTGGCGCTTCGCCATCGATTTTCGCCTGGAGCAACCGCTCGGCTTCACCGCCCTGCCCGGCCAGTTGCCGGTCGGCAATCGGTCCCTGGAAAACATCTTCCCAGAACGCCCGACGCTGCTGCACATCCGGAAACAGACCTTTGACCTGATGACGGAATCGCGCCGCCAAACCGGCCAGGTGACCGTAGGAGGAAGGAATCCAGGTTTCGATCTTGGCGCGGATCAAACGTGCCAGCACCGGCGCATCGCCGCCGCTGGACACTGCGATAATCAGTGGGGAACGATCAACGATGGCCGGGAAGATCACGCTGCACAGGGCTGGCGCGTCCACCACGTTGACCGGCACGCAACGCCGATGGGCATCGGCGGAAACTTGTGCGTTCAGCGCTTCGTCGTCGGTGGCGGCAATGATCAGCCCGCAACCGTCCAGATCCGCCTCGGCGTAGCCACGTAGCAGGCACTCGCCACCGCTGCCGGCAACCAGTTCGCGCAGTTGCGCTTCGATTTCAGGTGCAACCACCCGCAGCAGCGCACCGGCATCGGCCAGCAGGCGGGATTTGCGCAAGGCAATCTCCCCCCCGCCGACGACCAACACACGACTGCCGCGAAGGTTATGGAACAGCGGCAGATAGTTCATTTAGCCGATGACCTCAAGGCCACCCATGTACGGCTTGAGGACCTCAGGCACACGGATCGAACCGTCGGCCTGCTGATAGTTCTCGAGCACCGCCACCAGGGTACGACCGACTGCAAGACCGGAGCCGTTCAGGGTGTGTACCAGTTCCGGCTTGCCGGTTTCCGGGTTGCGGAAACGCGCTTGCATACGGCGGGCCTGGAAGTCGCCACAGTTGGAGCACGACGAAATTTCGCGGTACTTGTCCTGGCTCGGGATCCACACTTCCAGGTCGTAGGTCTTGACCGCGCTGAAGCCCATGTCGCCGGTGCACAGCGCCAGGGTGCGGTAAGGCAGTTCCAGCAGTTGCAGGACTTTCTCGGCGTTGGCGGTCAGGCCTTCCAGCGCTTCCATCGACTGCGACGGCTCGACGATCTGCACCATTTCGACCTTGTCGAACTGGTGCTGGCGGATCATGCCGCGGGTATCGCGGCCCGATGCGCCGGCTTCACTGCGGAAGCACGGTGTATGAGCGACGAACTTGATCGGCAGCAGTTTCGAGTCGACGATTTCACCGGCGACGATGTTGGTCAGCGACACTTCGGCGGTCGGGATCAGGTACAGATCAGCCTCGCCTTCGCGCGCGATCTTGAACAGGTCTTCTTCGAACTTCGGCAACTGGCCGGTGCCTTGCAGCGCCGGGGCCTGGACCAGATAAGGCGTGTAAGCCTCTTCATAGCCATGCTCGCTGACATGCAGGTTGATCATGAACTGCGCCAAGGCGCGGTGCAGACGGGCGATCGGGCCGCGCAGCAGGGCGAAACGGGCGCCGGACAGCTTGGCGGCGGTTTCAAAATCCAGCCAGCCGAACTTCTCGCCCAGGGCCACGTGGTCCTGAACCGGGAAATCGAAGGCAGTCGGGGTGCCCCAACGGCGCACTTCGACGTTGCCGTCTTCGTCTTCACCGACCGGTACCGATTCGTGCGGCAGGTTGGGGATACCCAGCAGGATCGAGTCGAGTTCGCTCTGGATCGCGTCCAGTTCGACTTTACCGGTGCTCAATTCGCCCGCCATGCGCTCGACGTCCGCCATCAGCGGCGCGATGTCTTCGCCGCGCTGCTTGGCCTGACCGATGGATTTGGAGCGCGCGTTACGTTCAGCCTGCAGTGCTTCGGTGCGGGTCTGGACGGTCTTGCGCTGTTCTTCCAGCGCTTCGATGCGCGCAACATCCAGGGTATAGCCACGGGATGCCAGGCGGTCCGCTACGTCCTGAAGGTTGCTACGTAACAGTTTGGAATCGAGCATGTCGGTTTCTCGTTTATCAAAGTTTGGTCAAGGACAGGCCGGCCCAGGTGGCAAGCAGCCCGCCGAATACGCTGAGCGCCGCATAGCCCAGGGCCAGCGGCACCTGCCCGCTTTCCAGCAGGCGCACCGTATCCAGTGAAAAGGATGAAAAAGTCGTCAGCCCCCCGAGGAAGCCAACCATCAACCCGGCACGCACCTCGATGGGCACCTCCGGGCGTATCAAAAACAGACCGTATAGAACGCCGATCAGCAAACAGCCCACGATATTAACGGCCAGCGTCGCGGTATAGAAGTGCCGCGGCCAATTCGCGTTGATCCAGTTGCCGGTGGCGAAGCGCAACAGAGTGCCGGCCATCCCGCCGACGGAAACCGCAACGATCAAGGGAAGCACTATTTTCTCCGCTGCCTTGGGCTTAAACGGTCGAGTTTTGCCAGGTGATTGAGTTTTTCGCCGATCTTCAATTCCAGGCCACGGGGCACGGGTTGATAGAACGGGATCGGGTCGAGTTCTTCCGGGAAGTAATCTTCCCCGGCGGCATAGGCGTCCGGCTCATCGTGGGCATAACGGTATTCATCGCCGTAGCCCAGCTGCTTCATAAGCTTGGTCGGCGCGTTGCGCAGGTGCAGCGGCACTTCCAGCGAACCGTGCTCGGCGGCGGCGCGCAATGCAGTCTTGAAGCCCATGTACACCGCGTTGCTTTTCGGCGCGCAGGCCAGATAGGTGATGGCCTGGGCCACCGCCAGCTCGCCTTCGGGGCTGCCGAGGCGCTCCTGCACTTCCCACGCCGCCAGGCACAGGCTCAGGGCACGGGGGTCGGCATTGCCGATGTCTTCGCTGGCCATGCGCACCACGCGCCGGGCCAGGTACAGCGGATCACAACCGCCGTCGATCATCCGTGCGAACCAATACAAGGCGCCATCGGGGTTGGAGCCGCGCACCGATTTATGCAGCGCGGAAATCTGGTCGTAGAACGCTTCGCCGCCCTTGTCGAACCGCCGGCGGGTATCGCCGAGCAGGCTTTGCAGGAGCTCGGTACCCATTTCGCTGTTGTCTTCCGCCAGGTCCGAAGCGTTTTCCAGCAGGTTGAGCAGACGCCGGCCATCGCCATCGGCGGCCGACAGCAGCATCTGGAAGCCCTCGTCGCTGAGGGTCAGGTTGCGCTTGCCCAGGCCTCGCTCTTCGGTCAGCGCGCGGTGCACCAGCTTGCGCAGGGCCGCTTCGTCGAGGCTTTTGAGCACATAGACCCGCGCCCGGGAGAGCAAGGCATTGTTGAGCTCGAACGAGGGGTTTTCCGTGGTCGCGCCGATGAAAATCAGCGTGCCGTCTTCGACATAGGGCAGGAACGCATCCTGTTGGGACTTGTTGAAGCGATGCACTTCGTCGACGAACAGGATGGTGCGGCGGCCGTACTGCGCGGCCTGCTGCTTGGCGATTTCCACCGACTGGCGGATCTCCTTGACCCCGGCCAGTACCGCCGAGACCGTTTCGAAGTGCGCATCCGAGACTTCCGCGAGCAATCGCGCCAGGGTGGTTTTGCCCACCCCGGGCGGCCCCCAGAAAATCATCGAATGCAGGGCACCCTGCTCCAGGGCTTCGCGCAAGGGCTTGCCGCGAGCGAGCACGTGCTCCTGACCGACGTACTCGTCCAGATTGGCCGCACGCAGGCGGGCGGCCAAGGGCTGGGCGATGGGGGTGCTGCGAAACAGGTCCATGACTACCTACGAAACCTCACTGGCTCTGATGCGATCACGTAGGAGCGAGCTCGCTCGCGATGGTCGCCAACGATAACGCTGTAAGTCTGACACCCCGAGGCGTGCTCGGGTTTATCGCGAGCAAGCTCGCTCCTACAGAGGTTCTGCACTTTATTCCTGAATTACATCCGCACCCTTGGGGATGTCGAACTTGAACTTGGAGGCAGGGATCGGCTCGTTGGCCTTCACCCCGGTGAACAGGATATTGGTGCGCTGGCCGACGCTGTCGATCAACTGCATGTCGTTGACCAGGCCATTGCGGAACGACAGGCGCAGGCTGTCGAACAGGGTGTCCTTGGTTTTCGGCTTGAGGGTGAAGTCGATCACGCCGCCGGCTTCCTTGGCGCTGATGTCGAAGCTCTGGCTGATCTTGGACACGTCACCGGACAACAGCAACGCCGGGGTCTGGGTCAGGCGCTGGTCGAGTTTCTTGATGGTGGCCTGTTCCAGGTCCGGGTCCCACAGGGTGACTTTCTTGCCATCGGAGATCATGGTCTGTTCGGCCGGTGCATCGGTGTGCCAGTAGAACAGGCCCGGACGCTGCAGCGACATCTCGCCGGCGGTTTCCTGCAACTGGGTGCCGGTACCATCGAGGGTCAGTTGCGAGAAACGTGCGGTCAGGGTCTGGGATTTTTCCAGCAGTTGGGTCAGGCGTGCCACGTCCTTGTCATCGGCGTTAGCCTGGAGCGTGGTCAAGGCCAGTACCGGCAGCAACAGCATGCGGATCAGACGCATGGGAGTCCTCATAACATTCGTGGGAGTGCGGGCGGCGCCAATGGGCGCCCCCCCTTTCATACTCGGGTCAGTCGCGCACCGGGCCCGGGGCCAGGACTTCACGCGAACCGTTGGTGTTCATGGACGTCACGACCCCGGCCATTTCCATGGCTTCGATCATGCGCGCGGCGCGGTTGTAGCCGATCTTCAGCTTGCGCTGAACTGCGGAAATGGAGGCGCGACGGCTTTCCAGCACGAACTGCACGGCTTCGTCGTACAGTGCGTCGGCCTCGGGATCGTCACCGTCGCCGCCACCGCTGCTGCCTTCAAAGCCGCTGCCCGCCTCTTCGACGCCATTGAGAATGTCGTCATTGTATTCCGGCGCGCCCCGCAGCTTCCAGGCTTCCACCACGCGGTGAACCTCATCGTCGGACACGAAAGCACCGTGAACACGAATCGGCAGGCTGGTACCCGGCGGCATGTAGAGCATGTCACCGTGGCCGAGCAGTTGTTCGGCACCGCCCTGGTCGATGATGGTCCGCGAGTCGATCTTGCTCGACACCTGGAACGCCATGCGGGTCGGGATGTTGGCCTTGATCAGACCGGTGATCACATCCACCGACGGACGCTGGGTCGCAAGGATCAAGTGGATACCGGCCGCACGAGCCTTTTGCGCGATACGGGCAATCAGCTCTTCAACCTTCTTGCCGACGATCATCATCATGTCGGCGAATTCGTCGACCACTACCACGATGGTCGGCAGCTTTTGCAGCAGCGGCGCTTCGTCGTGGATGCTTTCACGCTTGTACAGAGGATCGCTCAACGGCTCGCCGGCGTCCTGGGCTTCCTTGACCTTGGCGTTGAAGCCCGACAGGTTTCGCACCCCCATCTTGGCCATCAGCTTGTAGCGTCGCTCCATCTCGGCAACGCTCCAGCGCAAGGCATTGGCGGCGTCCTTCATGTCGGTGACCACCGGGCACAGCAGGTGCGGAATGCCCTCGTAGATCGACAGTTCCAACATTTTCGGGTCGATCATGATCAGTTTGGCGTCTTCCGGGCCGGACTTGAACAGGATCGACAGGATCATCGCGTTCACACCCACCGACTTACCGGAACCGGTGGTACCAGCCACCAGCAAGTGCGGCATTTTCGCAAGGTCAGTGATGACCGGCTTGCCGCCGATGTCGTGGCCCAGGGCCAGGGTGACCGGGGATTTGAAGTTGTCGTACTCGGGGGTCGACAACACCTCGGAGAAACGCACGATCTGCCGGTCTTCGTTGGGAATCTCGATACCGACCGTGGTCTTGCCCGGAATCACTTCCACCACGCGCACGCTGGTCACGGCGAGGGAACGCGCGAGGTCTTTGGCCAGGTTGGAAATACGGCTGACCTTGACCCCGGCCGCCGGCTGGATCTCGTAACGGGTGATCACAGGGCCCGGGTGAATCGAATCCACCGTGACTTCAACGCCGAATTCCTTGAGCTTGATTTCCAGCAAGTGGCCAACCGCAGCCAGGGATTCAGGCGAGTAATTGAGCTGCTTCTTTTCCGCCGGGTCGAGAATCGAGATCGGTGGCAAGGTGCCTTCCACGGCGCTGTCGACGAACAGCGGCGCCTGTTTCTCTTTCTCGACGCGCTTGCTCGGTGCGACGGGCTTTGGCGGCGCGGGTGCAATCACCGGCGGCACCTGCTTCTCACGCTCGGACATGTGCTTGCTCAGGGCTTGCTCACGTTCGATCAGACGTTCCTTGACCTTGGCCTGTTCGCGCTTGTCGGTAACGCTCGGCGCGACCACTTCATCCATACGGTCATCGACTTCACGCAACTGGGCAACCAGCTGTTTGCGCTCGGTACGGGCCGCCCACCAGCGATTGGCGGCGCCCTGGAACAGTTCGAACAGGTCGAGGGTGATCTTGCCGGTGATGTCCATCACCTTGAACCACGACAGGTCGGTAAACACGGTCAGGCCGAACAGGAACAACGCAATGAACAACAGCGTACTGCCCTGGATATTCAGGGCGTTCCTGGCCAGGTCGCCGAGGCTTTCGCCCAGCGCACCGCCCGCACCGGCCGGCAGACCGGTCGCGGCATGGAAATGGATATGGGCCAGGGCGGCGCCCGACAGTACCAGGAACACCAGGCCGATCAGGCGCCAGGAGAACAGCCAGCCGCTCCACTGCCACGGCTCGTGACGCTGGCGGAAGATCTGGTACGCCTTGATGGCCAGCAGCAACGGAAAGATGTAGGCGAAGTAACCCAGCACCATGAACAGGATATCGGCGCTGTAGGAGCCCGCTGGCCCGCCGAAGTTCTGCACGTCGTCGATCTTGCTGTTATGACTCCAGCCCGGATCATCCTTGCCATAGGTCAACAAGGCCATCATCAGGAACAGGCACAAGGCACCGATGGCGATCAGCGCACCTTCCTTGAGTCGGTAGTGCAAGTGCTGGCGCCAGAGCGGTACGACGGCTGGTTTAGGTGCTGCGGTGGATTTCTTCAAAACGCTTCTTTTCCTGCGCCAATGGCGCGTCCATCTGATGAATGTCTATAAAAACTGCGAAAAAACTGCCCAATCCAGGCAGGTAAAAAAGTTAACACGCGTTACCGGGACTACTTTTAACACTGCGCCCCGGTTTTTATAAACATGGCGCGCACTGAATATATGTAACACGCAGGGCATTGTACGGGTTTGTACGCACGACGCCATGCTTGAGACCCTTGGGTGTAGCATAGTCAAAAGCATATGACATGCTGTTCAATTTGAGCATGCATTCTCTTTTGTGACAAAGGCTTATGAGGTGTTTTTATGAGCGAAGCGAAGCATTCACGCCTGATTATCCTGGGCTCCGGCCCTGCCGGTTACAGCGCAGCCGTTTATGCCGCCCGCGCCAACCTCAATCCCGTTGTCATTACCGGCATACAGGCAGGTGGCCAGCTCACCACTACCGTCGAGGTGGATAACTGGCCAGGCGACGTCGAGGGCCTGACCGGGCCAGTCCTGATGGACCGCATGCAAAAACACGCCGAGCGCTTTGCCACCGAGATCGTTTACGACCACATTCATACCGCCAAGTTGCAACAACGGCCGTTCGAGCTGATTGGCGATGGCGGAACCTACACCTGCGACGCCTTGATCATTGCCACCGGTGCTTCCGCGCAATATTTGGGCCTGCCGTCGGAAGAAGCGTTTGCCGGCAAAGGGGTGTCGGCGTGCGCGACCTGTGATGGATTTTTCTATCGTAACCAAGTGGTTGCGGTGGTGGGCGGCGGCAATACGGCGGTCGAGGAAGCCTTGTACCTGTCGAACATCGCCAAGGAAGTGCACCTGGTGCATCGGCGCGACAAGCTGCGCTCGGAGAAGATCCTCCAGGACAAACTCTTCGAAAAAGCCGCCAATGGCAATATCCGCCTGCACTGGAACCAGAACCTGGACGAAGTGCTCGGCGATGCTAGCGGTGTGACCGGCGCCCGCCTGCGGGACAGCCAAACGGGTGAAACCAGGGAACTGCCGCTGGCCGGGGTGTTTATCGCTATCGGCCATAAACCCAACACTGACCTGTTCACAGGCCAACTGGAAATGCGCGACGGGTATCTGCTGGTCAAGGGTGGCAGCGAAGGCGATGCCACCGCCACGGCAATTGCAGGGGTGTTTGCCGCCGGCGACGTGGCCGACCACGTTTATCGCCAGGCCGTTACGTCTGCCGGGGCCGGTTGCATGGCGGCGCTGGACGCTGAAAAATACCTCGACGACATTCCTGCCGTTTAAAGGCAAACTTTATGGCGGGCCAACACCCGCCACTGCCCTCCCCTTCTGTAAGCCCGGATGCCATGCTGACTTGGTTACAACGCAATTCCTTGCATTTCCCACCGTTGGAAAAGGCCATGCGCGACCCCAACGGGCTTCTGGCTGCCGGCGGTGACCTGTCCGCCGATCGGCTGATCTCGGCTTATCGCCACGGCTGCTTCCCATGGTTTTCCGAAGGCCAGCCGATCCTTTGGTGGTCACCGGACCCGCGCACGGTTCTGTTTCCCGACGAATTGCACGTCTCGCGCAGCCTGAACAAATTGCTGCGCCAGCAACGCTATCAAGTGACCTTTGACCAGGACTTTGCCGCCGTCATCCGCGCCTGTGCGGCCCCTCGGGATTACGCCGACGGTACCTGGATCACCGAGGCCATGCAGGACGCTTATATCGAGTTGCACAGGCGCGGACACGCGCACTCGGTGGAAGTGTGGGACGGAGATGAACTCGTGGGCGGCCTCTACGGCCTGGCGATGGGCCGGCTGTTTTTCGGCGAGTCCATGTTCAGCCTCGCTGACAACGCCTCGAAATTCGGTTTTGCCACACTGGTGCGGCATCTGAAAGACTCGGGTTTTGTACTGATCGATTGCCAGATGCCGACCGATCACCTGCACAGCCTGGGAGCGCGGGCCATTCCTCGCCGCGACTTTGCCAATTACCTTGCGCAGTATCTGGACCAGCCCAGCAGCGCCAATTGGGTTTGCTGAGCGACATTTGCGCGCGTGGCTTACACTTATTCAAAAGCATTATCCCGAGGGTTGATCATGACCGAGTTGGCGCGTTTGAAGTTCTATGCCACTCAGCCGCACTCTTGCAGTTATCTGCCCGATGAGCAGGCCACAACCCTGTTCCTCGACCCTAGCCAGCCCATGGATGTGCATGTCTATGCAGACCTGTCGGAGATGGGGTTTCGTCGCAGTGGCGATCATCTCTACCGGCCGCATTGCCAGAATTGCAATGCGTGCGTTCCGGCACGCATTCCCGTGGGGCAGTTCACGCCCAACCGGCAACAGAAACGCATCTTCAAGCGCAACGTGGATTTGCAGGTGCGTCCGGCCAAGCCCGGCTTCAACGAAGAGTACTTCGACCTTTACCAGCGCTATATCGAACAGCGTCACGCCGACGGCGATATGTACCCGCCGAGTCGCGACCAGTTTTCGACATTCCTGGTTCGGGACCTGCCGTTTTCCCGATTTTACGAGTTCCGCCTGAACGGCCAGCTGCTGGCCGTCGCCGTCACCGATTTACTGCCGAACGGTCTTTCGGCGGTCTACACCTTCTACGAACCGGCCGAAGAGCGCCGCAGCCTTGGGCGCTATGCGATCCTCTGGCAAATCGCCGAGGCCAGGCGGTTGGGGCTGGATGCGGTCTACCTCGGCTACTGGATCAAAAACTGCAAAAAGATGAACTACAAGACTCAATATCGCCCCATTGAGTTGCTGATTAATCAGCGCTGGGTGGTTCTAAACTAGAGCTGGCCCTAAACCCCTTGGCTTAAACCCCACTTTTCGGGCACAATGCACGCCGCTTTTGCCTGGCGCAGTTGCACCGGGCCATTCATTGGACACCGAGGGCTTTACTGCATGTCGAAAGAAGACAGCTTCGAAATGGAAGGCACTGTCGTCGACACCCTGCCCAACACCATGTTTCGTGTGGAGTTGGAAAATGGGCACGTCGTAACCGCGCACATCTCCGGCAAGATGCGCAAGAACTACATCCGTATTCTTACCGGCGACAAAGTGCGCGTAGAGCTGACTCCCTATGACTTGAGCAAAGGGCGCATCACTTACCGCGCTCGTTAAGGTAGGAGCGAGCTTGCTCGCGAAAAACCTGAGGGCGCCGCGTCAAGTCAGACTCCCCGCATCATCGTTGACGAACATCGCGAGCAAGCTCGCTCCTACAGGCGTAGGGCCAGCTCGCTAATCAAGTCAACACAAAACGCCCGGCATTGCCGGGCGTTTTTGTTTGTCTGCGATTTGCCTGCCGCACTCCCACACTGGATTTGTGTATGACCTGCAGACAACAAAAAGGCGCCTCTCGGCGCCTTTTTGTTTTGCTTCTGAACGTCAGGCCATCTCGGCCGTGGTCTCGAACTCGAAGGTCAGCTCGCCGTCCTTGATGTCGATGTGTACCACACCGCCATGCTCGGCCAGTTCGCCAAAGAGAATCTCCTCCGCCAGCGGACGCTTGATCTTGTCCTGGATCAGGCGAGCCATTGGGCGCGCACCCATCGCCGCGTCGTAGCCACCTTCGGCCAGCCAGTTGCGGGCTGCATCGGTGACTTCCAGCAACACACGCTTGTCTTCCAGCTGCGCCTGAAGCTCGGTAAGGAACTTGTCCACCACGCTCTTGATCACCTCATGGCTGAGGCGACCAAACTGGATGATGGTGTCCAGACGGTTGCGGAATTCCGGCGTGAAGCTCTTCTTGATCACTTCCATCGCATCGGACGAGTGATCCTGATAGGTGAAACCGATCGAAGCGCGGGCCGCGGTCTCGGCACCGGCGTTGGTCGTCATGATGACGATCACGTTACGGAAATCCGCCTTGCGCCCGTTGTTATCGGTCAACGTACCGTGGTCCATCACCTGCAGCAGCAGGTTGAAGACTTCCGGATGCGCCTTTTCGATCTCATCGAGCAACAGCACGCAGTGTGGCTGCTTGGTGATGGCTTCGGTGAGCAAACCGCCCTGATCGAATCCGACATAACCCGGAGGCGCACCGATCAGACGCGATACGGTGTGGCGCTCCATGTACTCGGACATGTCGAAACGAATCAGCTCGACACCCAAGGCCTTGGCCAACTGACGCGCCGCTTCGGTTTTACCGACACCGGTAGGCCCTGCGAACAGGAACGAACCGACAGGCTTGTCAGGGGACTTGAGGCCGGCACGGGACAGCTTGATCGCGGTTGCCAGCGAGTCGATCGCGGCATCCTGACCGAACACGGTCAACTTCAGATCACGCTCGAGGTTACGCAGCAGCTCTTTGTCGGAACTGGTGACGTGTTTTGGCGGAATCCGCGCGATTTTCGCGACGATGTCCTCGACTTGCGGCACTTCGATGCGCTTCACACGCTTCTCGACCGGTTGCAGGCGCTGGTAGGCACCCGCTTCGTCGATGACGTCGATGGCCTTGTCCGGCATATGACGGTCATTGATGTAACGCGAGGCCAGTTCGGCAGCCGCGCGCAGGGCTTCATCACTGTATTCGATATTGTGATGGCTTTCGAAACGCCCCTTCAGGCCGCGCAGAATGCCAATGGTGTCTTCCACCGAAGGCTCCGACACATCGACCTTCTGGAAGCGCCGGGCCAAAGCACGGTCCTTCTCGAAGATGCCGCGGAATTCCTGGAAGGTGGTCGAACCGATGCAGCGGATATCACCGGACGACAGCAGTGGCTTGAGCAGGTTCGAGGCGTCCATGACGCCACCGGACGCGGCACCCGCACCAATGATGGTGTGGATCTCGTCGATGAACAGGATCGCCTGCGGACGTTTTTTCAGCTCATTGAGCAACGCCTTGAAGCGCTTCTCGAAATCGCCACGATACTTGGTACCGGCCAGCAAGGCCCCCAGATCGAGGGAGTAAACCACGCTGTTGGCCAGCAGGTCCGGCACCTGGTTGTCGACAATGCGCTTGGCCAGGCCTTCGGCAATCGCGGTTTTACCCACGCCCGCCTCGCCCACCAGCAGCGGATTGTTTTTGCGACGACGCGCCAGGATCTGCGCGACGCGCTCGACTTCCAGCTCACGACCTACCAACGGATCGATACGACCCTGGCGCGCCAGCTCGTTGAGGTTGCTGGCATAAGCATCCAGGGGATTGCCAGAGGAAGAAGACTCACCGCCCTCGTCGTCCTGCATATCTTGCTCACCTTCAGAGTGATCGCCATGCCCCGGCACCTTGGAAATGCCATGGGCGATGTAGTTGACGACATCTATGCGGGCAACGCTCTGCTGTTTCAGCAGGAACACCGCCTGACTCTCTTGCTCACTGAAGATCGCGACCAGCACGTTGGCACCAGTCACTTCGCGTTTGCCCGAGCTCTGTACGTGAAACACAGCACGTTGCAGTACACGCTGGAAGCCCAGGGTTGGCTGGGTTTCGCGATCCTCGTCATGCACGGGGATCAATGGCGTGGTGGAGTCGATGAACTCCTGCAGGTCATGCTTGAGTTTGTCGAGGTTTGCGCCGCACGCACGCAAAACGGTGGCGGCAGCCTCATTGTCCAATAGGGCCAGCAAGAGGTGTTCGACGGTCATGAACTCATGACGCTTCGAACGGGCCTCCTTGAAGGCAAGATTGAGGGTGACTTCGAGCTCGCGGTTTAACATAGCTTCACCTCATACCCAAGTGGTCGGCGATTAACCGTCCTTCTCGATTTCACAGAGTAGCGGATGCTGGCTTTCCCTGGCGTACTGGTTGACCTGCATGGCCTTGGTCTCGGCGATGTCACGGGTAAACACTCCACATACTGCCCGCCCTTCTGTGTGGACGGCCAGCATGACCTTGGTCGCCAGCTCGCGATTCAGGTTAAAAAACACCTCGAGCACTTCGACGACGAAATCCATCGGTGTGTAGTCATCGTTGAACAAAACCACCTTGTACATCGGCGGCGCCTGTAGTGCAGGCTTTGCCTCCTGAACAGCAATGCCTGCGGAATCGTCGTCGTGTAAATCAGGGCGATCCTGATTGAATGTTAGTCGAATCTGGCTGATTGCATGCATGGAAAGAAAGGTTCGTCAGTTGTTCAAATACAGTGGTGGGGGCGGCTATCAGCGATTTCAACTCCGACTGCCGGGTCAGCTTGACTATCGGCAAAACGGTGTTACAACCAATAGAGCCCACAGTGGGTAAAAAAGGTCCGCGGAGTCAATCTTATTTACAGATTCGACTGCGGATGTACGGAATGATACTCCAGTGATGGAGTCTGTTGCAGAGGGAGTTGGGTATGTCAGGCGGCAAGGTCAGCGGCAAGGTCAAATGGTTCAACAACGCCAAGGGTTACGGTTTCATCATCGAGGACGGCAAGACAGAAGACCTGTTTGCCCACTACTCCGCCATCCAGATGGAAGGTTATAAAACCCTGAAAGCCGGGCAAGCTGTCGTATTCGACATCATCCAGGGCCCCAAAGGCCTGCACGCGATCAACATCGGCAACCCGGTGGATGCTTCGAAAGCGACGACATCCGCCCCGCAACAGACCGTTACAGTTTAAGACCACACCGTCATCCCGCCATAAAAAAACCGCCTGACTCAAATACTTGAATCAGGCGGTTTTTGTGTGCCTGCGTTGCCTTACATGTGCGAGATCAGCGCATCACCGAAGCCGGAAGACGAAACCAGCTTGGCCCCCTCCATCAGACGCTCGAAGTCATAGGTTACGGTCTTGGCGGAAATCGCGCCGTTGGTGCCCTTGATGATCAGGTCGGCTGCTTCGGTCCAGCCCATGTGGCGCAGCATCATTTCAGCGGACAGGATCAGCGAACCGGGGTTGACCTGATCCTTGCCGGCGTACTTCGGTGCAGTACCGTGGGTGGCTTCGAACATGGCCACGGTGTCGGACAGGTTGGCACCCGGCGCGATACCGATACCGCCCACTTCCGCCGCCAGGGCGTCGGAGAGGTAGTCGCCGTTCAGGTTCAGGGTTGCGATCACATCGTACTCGGCCGGGCGCAGCAGGATCTGCTGGAGCATGGCGTCGGCGATGGCATCCTTGACGATGACGTTCTTGCCGGTTTTCGGGTTCTTGAACTGCATCCACGGACCGCCGTCAAGCAGGGTCGCGCCGAACTCTTCAGCCGCCACTTCGTAGGCCCACTCCTTGAAGGCACCTTCGGTGAACTTCATGATGTTGCCTTTGTGCACGATGGTCAGCGAATCGCGATCGTTGTCGACCACATATTGCAGGGCCTTGCGCGCCAGACGCTTGGTGCCTTGCAGGGACACCGGCTTGACGCCGATACCGCAGTTCTCGTCGAAACGGATCTTGGTAACGCCCATTTCTTCTTTGAGGAACTTGATGACCTTGGTGGCTTCCGGTGTGCCGGCCTTCCACTCGATGCCGGCGTAGATGTCTTCGGAGTTCTCGCGGAAGATGGTCATGTCGACATCGCCTGGCTTCTTGACCGGGCTAGGCACGCCTTCGAACCAGCGTACCGGGCGCAGGCAGACGTACAGGTCGAGTTGCTGACGCAGGGCCACGTTCAGGGAACGAATGCCGCCACCGACCGGGGTGGTCAGCGGGCCCTTGATGGAAACCACGTAATCCTTGACCGCGTCCAGGGTTTCCTGAGGCAGCCAGGTGTCCTGATCGTAAACCTGAGTCGCTTTCTCCCCGGCGTACACTTCCATCCAGGAAATCTTGCGCTCGCCACCGTAAGCCTTCTTAACAGCAGCATCGACAACCTTGATCATGACCGGGCTGATGTCGACACCAATGCCGTCGCCTTCGATGAAGGGGATGATCGGGTTATTAGGAACATTGAGAGAATGGTCTGCATTGACGGTGATTTTGTCGCCGACGGCTGGAACCTGAATCTTCTTGTAACCCATGCTGAACTCCATTGATTGGATTGAACATCTGGCTTGGTTCGAGCGTAACCCAGTTGAATCGGCGCGCAAACCCTATGTTCCATGCATCTGCCGCAAAGCCTTGCAACTCGTGCGCTACA
This sequence comes from Pseudomonas sp. GL_091, assembly GCF_057837725.1. Taxonomy (NCBI): domain Bacteria; kingdom Pseudomonadati; phylum Pseudomonadota; class Gammaproteobacteria; order Pseudomonadales; family Pseudomonadaceae; genus Pseudomonas; species Pseudomonas sp. GL_091. The sequence continues at coordinate 4,885,450 of NZ_CM174451.1, forward strand.
AGCCTGAAAGCAAAGGGAAAAGCGCCAAAACCAAGCACGACGAATGACTCTACGCCCGACTTGCCCCTGCGACCTTTAGACCAATGGACGACATTCGTTGCGTATGAACCATCGGCAGATTGCCAGCTACCTATGTATAATGCCGCCGCTGACCACAGGGTCACGACGGCTGAAGTGCTCTACGACGAGACTTTCCGCCCGGCAAGTCGGCCTGTTATCGCAGTCCGGCTACTTGACGCCCTACTGATGCACCCAACATCACAGCAACGAAACCTCGATATTCGGCTCATGGATGACTTTGAACGAACGCGCTTACCCGGCGCCCTCGAGTTTCTGCGCACGCTTTAGCAAAGAAGAGAGAGTTAATCCGAATATGCCCACCCGCTCGAAGATCATCTATACCTTCACCGACGAAGCTCCTGCCCTCGCCACCTATTCACTGTTGCCTATCGTAGAGGCGTTCACCGCCTCGGCTGATATCGCCGTTGAAACCCGCGATATCTCTCTTGCAGGGCGCATCCTGGCCAGCTTCCCCGAGCAACTGGGTGACAAAGCCGTAGCCGACCACCTCGCCGAACTGGGCGCCCTGGCCGTTACGCCTGAAGCCAACATCATCAAGCTGCCGAACATCAGCGCCTCGGTTCCACAACTGCAAGCCGCGATCAAAGAGCTGCAAGCTCAGGGCTACGCACTGCCGGACTACCCTGAGACCGTCACCAGCGACGCCGACAAAGAAGCCAAGGCCCGCTACGACAAGATCAAGGGCAGCGCCGTGAACCCGGTTCTGCGCGAAGGCAACTCCGACCGCCGCGCTCCGCTGTCGGTCAAGAACTACGCACGCAAGCACCCGCACAAAATGGGCGCCTGGGCCAAGGACTCCAAGTCCCACATCGCGCACATGAGCACCGGCGATTTCTACGGCAGCGAAAAAGCTGCCCTGATCGACGCCGCTGACGCAGTGAAGATCGAATTGATCGTTCAAGACGGCACCACCACCGTCCTGAAAGAAAAGACCAGCGTACAAGCCGGTGAGATCCTCGATTGCGCGGTACTAAGCAAAAACGCCCTGCGCAGCTTCATCGCGGCCGAAATCGAAGACGCCAAGGCACAAGGCGTGCTGCTGTCGGTTCACTTGAAAGCCACCATGATGAAGGTCTCCGACCCGATCATGTTCGGCCAGATCGTTGCCGAGTTCTATAAAGACGCGCTGGCCAAGCACGCTGACGTGCTGGCACAGATCGGCTTCAACCTGAACAACGGCATCGGCGACCTGTACGCTCGCATCAAGGCATTGCCTGCCGAGCAGCAAGCGGCCATCGAAGCTGACATCCAGGCGGTCTACGCCGCTCGCCCTTCCCTGGCGATGGTCAACTCCGACAAAGGCATCACCAACCTGCACGTGCCGAGCGACGTCATCGTCGACGCCTCGATGCCGGCGATGATCCGTGACTCCGGCAAGATGTGGGGCACCGACGGCCAGCTGCACGACACCAAGGCTGTGATCCCGGATCGCTGCTACGCCACCATCTACCAGGCTGTGATCGAAGATTGCAAAGCCAACGGTTCGTTCGATCCGACCACCATGGGCAGCGTGCCGAACGTTGGCCTGATGGCGAAGAAAGCCGAAGAGTACGGTTCCCACGACAAGACTTTCCAGATCAAGGCTGACGGCGTGGTTCGCGTCACCGACAGCAAGGGCACCCTGCTGATGGAACAGGCTGTTGAAGCCGGCGACATCTTCCGCATGTGCCAGACCAAAGACGCCCCGATCCAGGACTGGGTCAAACTGGCCGTCAACCGTGCTCGCGCAAGCGCGACCCCGGCGATCTTCTGGCTGGACCCGATGCGCGCCCACGACGGCGTAGTGATCGAGAAAGTTCAGGCTTACCTGAAGGATCACGACACTGCCGGCCTGGACATCCAGATCATGGCGCCGGTCGACGCGATGAAGTACACCCTGCAGCGTACCCGCTCTGGCCTCGACACCATCTCGGTGACCGGCAACGTACTGCGCGACTACCTGACCGACCTGTTCCCGATCATGGAGCTGGGCACCAGCGCCAAGATGCTGTCGATCGTGCCGCTGATGAACGGCGGTGGCCTGTTCGAAACCGGCGCCGGCGGTTCGGCTCCGAAGCACGTTCAGCAGTTGCTGGAAGAGAACTTCCTGCGCTGGGATTCGCTGGGTGAATTCCTGGCCCTGGCCGCGTCCCTGGAACACCTGGGCGTGACCTACAACAACCCTAAGGCGCTGGTTCTGGCCAAGACCCTGGACCAGGCCACCGGCCAGTTCCTGGACAACAACAAGTCGCCATCGCGCAAAGTCGGCAACATCGACAACCGCGGCAGCCACTTCTACCTGGCGCTGTACTGGGCTCAAGCCCTGGCTGCCCAGACCGAAGACACTGCACTGCAAGCGCAGTTCGCGACCCTGGCCAAGACCCTGACCGAGAACGAGGCGACCATCGTTGCCGAGCTCAATGCCGTTCAGGGCAAGCCAGTGGACATCGGCGGTTACTACCACGCCGACGCCGAGCTGATCAGCAAGGCCATGCGCCCGAGCGCAACCTTCAACGCGGCTGTCGCTGCGCTGGTTTAAGGTTGTAAGGGAACATCACAAACCCCGGCCCTGTGCCGGGGTTTGTGTTTCCAACATACAAAACCCTGCAGGAGCGACCGGAGGATATTTCATGACCTGGCTACCCCACATCACCGTCGCCACCATCGTCGAAGACAACGGCCGCTTCCTGATGGTCGAAGAACTCAAGAGCGGACGCACGGTACTCAACCAACCCGCCGGTCATCTGGACCCGAATGAAACCCTGACCGAAGCCGCCGTGCGCGAAACCCTCGAGGAAACCGGTTGGGACGTCGAACCCACCGGCGTACTGGGCATTTACCTGTACACCGCCCCGAGCAACGGCGTGACCTACCAGAGGGTCTGCTTCATCGCCAAACCACTGAAACACCACGCGGATTATCAACTGGATGACGGCATCATCGGCGCCAAGTGGTTGACCCGCGACGAATTAATCGAGCAGCGCGACAACTGGCGCAGCGAGCTGATTATCCGCTGCATCGACGACTATCTGGCAGGCCAACACTTCGGCCTCGAATTGATCCGTCCTTCTCTTTAGCCTTGCGGGCCCGAGCCTGCTAGAATCGCGTCCTTTTTCAAGACACTCATTGAATCCCTATGCGTGATCCAGCCCCTTCTGACACACAAAAGAAGCGCGTCATTGTCGGCATGTCCGGCGGCGTGGACTCTTCCGTTTCCGCCCTCCTGCTGATTGAGCAGGGCTATGAGGTGGAAGGCCTGTTCATGAAGAACTGGGAAGAAGACGATGGAACGGAATACTGCACCGCCATGGATGACCTGGCGGATGCTCAAGCCGTGTGCGACAAGATTGGCATCAAGCTGCACACCGCCAACTTCGCCGCCGAGTACTGGGACAACGTATTCGAGCATTTCCTCGCCGAATACAAGGCCGGACGCACGCCGAACCCGGACATCCTGTGCAACCGCGAAATCAAGTTCAAGGCGTTCCTCGACTACGCCATGATGCTTGGCGCCGACCTGATCGCCACCGGTCACTACGTGCGTCGCCGCGACATCGACGGCCGTACCGAACTGCTCAAGGGCCTGGACCCGAACAAGGACCAGAGCTACTTCCTGCACGCCGTCGGCGGCGAACAGATCGCCAAGACCCTGTTCCCGGTTGGCGAGCTGGAAAAACCGCAAGTGCGCGCCATTGCCGAGAAATACGAACTGGCGACCGCGAAGAAGAAGGATTCCACCGGGATCTGCTTTATTGGCGAGCGCCGCTTCAGCGACTTCCTCAAGCAGTACCTGCCGGCGCAACCGGGCGAGATCAAGACCACCGAAGGTGAAATCATCGGCCGCCACCACGGCCTGATGTACCACACCATCGGCCAGCGCCAGGGCCTGGGCATTGGTGGGCTGAAAGATGCCAGCGATGAACCGTGGTACGTGCTGATCAAGGACCTGGAACACAACGAGCTGATCGTTGGCCAGGGCAATGATCACCCGTGGCTGTTCTCCCGCGCGCTGCTCGCTTCCGATATCTACTGGGTCAACCCGATCGACCTGAGCCAGCCACGCAAGCTGACCGCCAAGGTTCGTTATCGCCAGAGCGACCAACCGTGCACCCTGGAAAAGACCGCCACCGGTTACCGCGCAACCTTCGATGATCCGCAGCGTGCGGTCACCCCAGGCCAGTCCGTGGTGTTCTACGACGGCGAAATCTGCCTCGGCGGCGGCGTGATTGAAGTAGCCGAGCCGTGGACGAGCAAGGGCCAGGCCCTATGAACCCGATTCAGGAGCAACTGACAGCACTGGGCGGCGTGTTTCTCGCCGCGGTGCTGGTGGACAGGATCGCCAAGACCGGCCAGACCAACGAAGCCGGCCTGACCTGCATGCTCGGCAGCCTGCTGATCCGCGACCCCAAGGACACGCTGGAAGTCTATGGCGGCGACGACATCAACCTGCGTGAGGGCTACCGCGCGCTGATCGGCGCCCTAGAGCGCGACCCGAGCGCCCTGCAGCGCGAGCCGCTGCGTTATGCCCTGGCCATGCTCGGCCTTGAGCGTCAACTGGCCAAACGCAACGACATGCTCGACGTGATCGGCAAGCGCCTGCCGCAGATTCAGTCCCAGGTCGAACACTTCGGCCCGGCCCACGAAAACGTAATCGCCGCCTGCGGCGCACTGTATCAGGACACCCTGAGCACCCTGCGCCAACGCATCCAGGTACACGGTGACATGCGCAACCTGCAACAACCGAGCAACGCCTCGAAAATCCGCGCCCTGCTGCTGGCCGGCATTCGTTCGGCGCGCCTTTGGCGGCAGTTGGGCGGTCATCGCTGGCAGCTGGTGATCAGCCGCCGCAAATTGCTCAAAGAGCTTTACCCCTTGATGCGTAACGAATAACCCGCATCGACAGAACCGAACTTAGCAATACGCGTAATACGCCGGTCAGTTGGCGACGGACCGGCGGATTTTTTCATGTATGATACGCGCCCCATTTCGTTGCCCGACTGTCCGAGAACACCCCATGCAGCTTTCTTCGCTCACTGCGGTTTCCCCTGTTGACGGCCGCTACGCCGGCAAAACCCAGGCCCTGCGCCCAATTTTCAGCGAGTACGGCCTGATCCGTGCCCGCGTCCTGGTTGAAGTGCGCTGGCTCCAGCGCCTGGCCGCTCACCCTGCCATCAGTGAAGTGCCGGCGTTCTCCGCCGAAGCCAACGCTGTGCTCAACACCCTGGCGGAAAACTTCTCTCTGGAGCACGCCGAGCGCGTCAAAGAGATCGAGCGCACCACCAACCACGACGTCAAGGCCATCGAGTACCTGCTCAAAGAGCAAGCGGCCAAGCTGCCGGAACTGGCCAAGGTCAGCGAGTTCATCCACTTTGCCTGCACCAGCGAGGACATCAACAACCTGTCCCACGCCCTGATGCTGCGCGAAGGCCGTGATGACGTGATGCTGCCGCTGATGCGCCAGACCGCCAACGCCATCCGTGAACTGGCGATCCGTTTCGCCGACGTGCCGATGCTGTCGCGCACCCACGGTCAACCGGCCTCGCCGACCACCTTGGGCAAAGAGCTGGCGAACGTGGTTTACCGCCTGGAGCGCCAGATCGCTCAAGTCGCTGCCGTTCCGCTGCTGGGCAAGATCAACGGCGCTGTCGGCAACTACAACGCCCACCTGTCGGCCTACCCTGAGATCGACTGGGAAGCCAACGCCCGCGCCTTCATCGAAGACGAGCTGGGCCTGGGCTTCAACCCGTACACCACGCAGATCGAACCGCACGACTACATTGCCGAGCTGTTCGACGCGATCGCCCGCTTCAACACCATCCTGATCGACTTCGACCGCGACATCTGGGGCTATATCTCCCTGGGTTATTTCAAACAGCGCACCATTGCTGGCGAAATCGGTTCGTCGACCATGCCGCACAAGGTCAACCCGATCGACTTCGAAAACTCCGAAGGCAACCTGGGTATCGCCAACGCACTGTTCCAGCACCTGGCGAGCAAGCTGCCAATCTCCCGCTGGCAGCGCGACCTGACCGACTCCACCGTACTGCGCAACCTCGGTGTCGGCTTCGCCCACAGCGTGATCGCGTACGAAGCCAGCCTCAAGGGCATCAGCAAGCTTGAGCTCAACGAGCAGAAGATTGCCGCTGATCTGGACGCCTGCTGGGAAGTATTGGCCGAGCCGATCCAGACCGTGATGCGTCGCTACAACATCGAAAACCCATACGAAAAACTGAAAGAACTGACCCGCGGCAAGGGCATCAGCCCAGAAGCGCTGCAGACTTTCATCGACGGCCTGGACATGCCAGCCGCCGCCAAGGCCGAGCTGAAATTGCTCACCCCGGCCAACTACATCGGCAACGCTGTAGAACAAGCCAAGCGCATCTGATCGACCGCTAGACCCTTTTAAGACGCCCGGCCGCGCCGGGCGTTTTTATTCCCGTCTGAAAAGTGCATTTTTTCAATAGGTTACACATGAATCCTGATATTCCTCTTCAACTTCTGGGCGGCATCACGGCACGGGAATTCCTGCGCGACTACTGGCAGAAAAAGCCGCTGTTGATCCGTCAGGCAATTCCTGATTTCGAAAGCCCGATCGACGCCGACGAACTGGCCGGCCTGGCGCTGGAAGAAGAAGTCGAATCGCGACTGATCATCGAGAATGGCGAGCGTCCGTGGGAACTGCGTCGCGGCCCGTTCGCCGAAGATGAGTTCAGCAAGCTGCCTGAACGTGACTGGACCCTGTTGGTTCAAGCCGTGGATCAGTTCGTCCCGGAAGTCAGCGAACTGCTGGAAAATTTCCGCTTTCTGCCGAGCTGGCGCATCGACGACGTGATGATCAGCTACGCCGCACCGGGTGGCAGCGTTGGTCCGCACTTCGACAACTACGACGTGTTCCTGCTGCAAGGCCACGGCAAGCGCAACTGGAAGATCGGCCAGATGTGCAACACCGAGAGCCCGATGCTGGCCCACGCCGACCTGCGCATCCTCTCCGAATTCGAAGCCACCGATGAATGGGTGCTGGAACCGGGCGACATGCTCTACCTGCCACCGCGCCTGGCCCATTGCGGCGTTGCCGTTGATGAATGCATGACCTACTCGGTCGGCTTCCGCGCACCGAGCGCCGCTGAAGTGCTGACCCACTTCACCGACTTCCTCAGCCAGTTCCTGTCGGACGAAGAACGCTACACCGACGCCGACGCATTGCCGACTGCCGATCCTCACCAGATCCAGCGCGACGCACTCGACCGCCTCAAAGGCCTGCTGGCCGAGCACATGAGCGACGAGCGCCTGCTGTTGACCTGGTTCGGCCAGTTCATGACCGAGCCTCGCTACCCGGAACTGGTGGTGGGCCCGGAAGACGTCGAAGAAGACGACTTCATGTCCGCCCTGGAGCAAGGCGCGATCCTGATTCGCAACCCGAGCGCACGCCTGGCGTGGTCTGAAGTCGATGACGACCTGCTGCTGTTCGCCAGCGGCCAGAGCCGTTACCTGCCGGGCAAACTGCGCGAACTGCTGAAGATGATCTGCGCCGCCGACTCGCTGCACACCGACAACCTTGGCGACTGGCTGAGCGACGAAGACGGTCGCGGCCTGCTGTGCGAACTGGTCAAGCAAGGAAGCCTGGGGTTTGCCGATGAATAAGATTCACGTACGTGTCGCAGACTGGCAGAAGGACAACGCCGAGATCCGGCGCATTCGTGAGACGGTGTTCGTCGCCGAGCAATCCGTTCCGCCAGAATTGGAATGGGACGCCGATGACATTGATGCAGTGCATTTCCTCGCTTACGAAGGCGACTTTCCGATTGGCACCGCCCGCCTGTTGCCCGACGGCCACGTCGGCAGGGTATCGGTACTCAGAGACTGGCGCGGCCTGAAAGTCGGCGATGCACTGATGCAAGCGGTCATCGGTGAAGCCGAAGAGCGCGGACTCAAGCAGCAGATGCTCAGCGCCCAGGTACAAGCCACGGCGTTCTATGAGCGCCTGGGCTTTCACATGGTCAGTGAGGAGTTCCTGGAAGCCGGGATTCCGCATGTGGACATGGTGCGCCATTCGGCCTGAGACCCTGTGGCGAGGGGGCTTGCCCCCTCGCCACAAACACATCTTGAGAGCACCACAAAACGCCCCGTCATTACTCGATGCCGGGGCGTTTTGCTATCTACGATTCAACTTGCCCCACCCCAGGCCGACAAACTGACCTGTAGGAGCGAGCTCGCTCGCGATGGACGTGAACGATGACGTGCACTACCTGGAAAAACGCACCGCCTTCAAATTCATCGCGAGCAAGCTCGCTCCTACACGCCCCGGGCCGACAAAGTGGCACTATCATCAATTCAAGTTGGCGGAGATAACGGATATGTCCCTACGCACCCTGCTCAGCACCTTGCTGGTGGCCTGCAGCCTTTCGGCCATGGCAGCCACCGAAATCGTGCCCCTGAACTACCGTACCAGCGCCGACCTGCTGCCCGTGGCGCAGGATTTCATCGGCAAGGATGGCCAGGTCAGCGCCTATGGCAATCAACTCATCGTCAACGCCGATCAGCGCAAGATCGACGAACTTAAAGCCCTTCTTTCGCAACTCGACACCGCACCCAAGCGCCTGCTGATCACCGTCGACACCAGCGACAACAACTTCCAGGGTGACCAGGGTTATTCGGTGAACGGCGCCAAGCCAAGCCAGACCCGCATCATCAACTACAGCACCGATAGCCGCGACGGCGGCATTCAGCAAGTGCAGGCCAGCGAAGGCGCACCGGCGCTGATCCAGGTGGGCCAGAGCGTGCCGCTGACCAGCTCGCAGACCGACTCCTACGGCGACCTGCGTAGCCAGACCGAATACCGCAACGTCACCCAGGGCTTCTACGTCACCGCAAACGTCACCGGCGACATCGTTCACCTGTCGATCAGTACCAACCATGACCGCATGAGCCAGGAACGTCCCGATGTAGTGAACGTACAAAGCACCGACACAACCGTCACCGGCCACCTCGGTGAGTGGATCCTGCTGGCCGGGGTCAACGGCCAGACCCAGGCCGACAAACAGGGCCTGACCCGCAGCTACTCGACCCAGAGCCGCAACGACATGACATTGCGGGTGAAAGTCGACACCTTGGACTAAAGCACCAAAAACTGACTGACGAGTCGTATTAGACCAAAGATGTAGTGCCCGAAAAAAAGCACTACAAAACGTTTGACGAGCCAAAAAAGCAAAGGCATGATGGCCTCGCTCCCGCTAATCAGAGGCCCTGGCAAGGGCCTTCGAGGCGATGTTCGCACCTACCCCGCGAACCGCTTCGTGTCTGTACCGCCCACAAGGTGTGTTTGACGAGGTTGTCGACTGGAACGAAGTTGTCCCGAGGGACGGAAGCGTAATAGGTAACCCGGCACCACACTGTTGTTCGCACCAAGGCCCACGACGCCCGAATGCGCCCGCAGTTCGCCTTTACCTGCTCACTTCCCCTCGAGCCGATCGTTCATCCCGTCGCCCTCCCCGCCGAATCCGACTTGACCGCTTAAGCTTCTGGTCAGCGAGCGCAGGAATTTTCCACCGCAGAACAACTTTTCATAAAGACGCGACGAGGTTTATCTCCCATGGCACTGACACGCGAACAGCAAATTGCAGCCCTCGAAAAAGACTGGGCTGAAAACCCGCGCTGGAAAGGCGTGACACGCACTTACTCCGCTGCTGACGTCGTCCGCCTGCGTGGCTCGGTTCAACCTGAGCACACCTTTGCAAAAATGGGCGCCGAGAAGCTGTGGAACCTGGTCACCCAGGGTGCCAAGCCAGCCTTCCGTCCTGAGAAAGATTTCGTCAACTGCATGGGCGCCCTGACCGGCGGCCAGGCTGTACAACAAGTCAAGGCCGGTATCCAGGCGATCTACCTGTCGGGCTGGCAAGTGGCTGCGGACAACAACTCCGCCGAATCGATGTACCCGGACCAGTCGCTGTACCCGGTGGACTCGGTTCCAACCGTGGTCAAGCGCATCAACAATTCGTTCCGTCGTGCCGACCAGATCCAGTGGAAAGCCGGCAAGAACCCGGGCGACGCTGGCTACATCGACTACTTCGCGCCAATCGTGGCTGACGCCGAAGCCGGCTTCGGCGGCGTACTGAACGCCTACGAGCTGATGAAGAGCATGATCGAAGCAGGCGCCGCCGGCGTTCACTTCGAAGACCAAGCTGGCTTCCGTGAAGAAATGCGGCCACATGGGCGGCAAGGTACTGGTTCCTACCCAAGAAGCTGTACAGAAGCTGACCGCTGCTCGCCTGGCAGCTGACGTTGCCGGTACTCCGACCATCATCCTGGCCCGTACCGACGCTAACGCCGCTGACCTGCTGACTTCGGATTGCGACCCGTACGACCAGCCATTCGTGACTGGCGAGCGCACCCAGGAAGGCTTCTACAAAGTACGCGCCGGCCTGGACCAGGCGATCGCCCGCGGCCTGGCTTACGCTCCGTACGCCGACCTGATCTGGTGCGAAACCGCCAAGCCTGATCTGGACGAAGCCCGTCGCTTCGCTGAAGCGATCAAGAAGGAATACCCGGACCAATTGCTGTCGTACAACTGCTCGCCTTCCTTCAACTGGAAGAAAAACCTGGACGACGCGACCATCGCCAAGTTCCAGCGCGAACTGTCCGCCATGGGCTACAAGCACCAGTTCATCACCCTGGCCGGCATTCACAACATGTGGCACAGCATGTTCAACCTGGCGCACGACTACGCCCGCAACGACATGACTGCCTACGTGAAGCTGCAAGAGCAGGAATTCGCTGACGCCGCCAAGGGTTACACCTTCGTGGCTCACCAGCAGGAAGTGGGCACCGGCTACTTCGACGACATGACCACCGTGATCCAGGGTGGCTCGTCTTCGGTGACCGCGCTGACCGGTTCGACTGAAGAAGAACAGTTCCACTGATCTGCTTCGACTGAGACATCAGCCGCTGCGGACCCGATAGAAAGCTAACCGCAGCGCTGCACATCTGACGCCCCGACTGGTTCGGGGCGTTTTTTTTTGCGCGCGATTCAATGAACGCCCCTCTGTAGGAGCGAGCTTGCTCGCGAAAAACTCAAGAGCACCGCTGGGAGTCAGGTTTTGCGCGTTATCGTTCGCGACCATCGCGAGCAAGCTCGCTCCTACAAGGATCGGCGGCGGCCTCGACAAAAACATTGATCCAGCGCGTCATCCACCGTCCGAAAATCCGCTAAAACGCTCACCACCGCTACTTGCTGTAACGCCCATATAAGACAACTTCCCGAGTATCCGAAGGACAAGCAGTTTAAAAATCACGCCAAACAATACTGATTATCATTTAGCACAAACAATGTTCGTTACATTCCCTACAAAACATAATTGACGAAATGCCGGCTAATGCCCGAGCCGCAAGGCCTGTGGGGGTTTTGAGGCACGCTATGTCCTTATTCCTATAATAAATTTCGCTATAGGAATTTTACTTGCCGGGTGTTTAGCCATAAAATCAGCGGGATTGATTGCTGCGACATATCGTCACTGCTTTTGTTTCTTTTCAAGCTCAGAGACCTTTGCTCTCTGTTAAGGATTACCAGCATGCCCGAAGCGACAGGACTCATGGCCCACAACTGGGGCTTTGCCATTTTCCTTCTAGGTGTTGTCGGCCTCTGTGCCTTCATGCTCGGTGTTTCCAGCCTCCTTGGGTCAAAAGCCTGGGGCCGCAGCAAAAACGAACCGTTCGAGTCCGGCATGCTACCTACAGGTGGCGCCCGCTTGCGGCTCTCAGCCAAATTCTATCTGGTCGCGATGCTCTTCGTGATCTTCGATATCGAAGCCCTCTTTCTCTTTGCATGGTCTGTGTCCGTCCGCGAAAGCGGCTGGACCGGATTCGTCGAAGCTCTCGTTTTCATAGCAATTCTGTTGGCAGGCCTTGTCTACCTATTCCGAGTGGGCGCCCTTGACTGGGCTCCGGAAGCTCGGCGCAAGCGGCAAGCGAAGCTGAAACAATGAGGCTTTGGCAATGCAATACAATCTCACCAGGATCGACCCCGATGCTCCTAACGAGCAGTATCCGATTGGCCAACGGGAAACCGTTTCCGATCCGTTAGAAGATCAAGTCCACAAAAACATTTTCATGGGCAAGCTCGAAGACGTGCTTAACGGCACGATCAACTGGGGGCGCAAGAACTCCCTGTGGCCGTACAACTTCGGTCTTTCGTGCTGCTACGTGGAAATGACCACCGCCTTCACGGCGCCCCACGACATCGCGCGCTTTGGCGCCGAGGTTATCCGGGCATCGCCGCGTCAGGCGGATTTCATGGTTATCGCCGGTACCTGCTTCATCAAGATGGCGCCGATCATTCAGCGTCTCTACGAGCAAATGCTCGAGCCTAAATGGGTCATTTCCATGGGTTCGTGCGCCAACTCCGGTGGCATGTACGACATCTACTCCGTCGTTCAAGGGGTGGACAAGTTCCTGCCCGTGGACGTCTACGTGCCTGGCTGCCCGCCCCGCCCTGAGGCTTTCCTGCAAGGCTTGATGCTGTTGCAGGAGTCGATTGGCCAGGAGCGTCGCCCACTTTCCTGGGTCGTTGGTGATCAAGGCGTCTATCGCGCCGAGATGCCTTCCGAAAAGGAAAAGCGCCGCGAACAGCGTATTCAGGTAACCAACCTGCGCAGCCCCGACGAAGTCTGATCCAGATCTGCTTCTTAAAAAGAACGAGAACCTGGCTTCATTCTTTACGTTGACCGAAAGCGATAAAATAACCATGACTACAGGCAGTGCTCTGTACATCCCGCCTTACAAGGCAGACGACCAGGATGTGGTCGTCGAACTGAACAACCGTTTTGGCCCGGAGGCGTTCACCGCCCAGCCAACCCGCACCGGCATGCCGGTGCTTTGGGTTGCCCGCGCCAAACTCGTCGAAGTCCTGACTTTCCTGCGTAACCTGCCCAAGCCGTACGTCATGCTCTATGACCTGCACGGCGTGGACGAGCGTCTGCGTACCAAGCGTCAAGGGCTGCCGAACGGCGTCGACTTCTCCGTGTTCTATCACTTGATGTCGATCGAACGTAATAGTGACGTAATGATCAAGGTCGCCTTGTCCGAGAGCGACCTCAGCCTGCCGACCGTCACCAGCATCTGGCCGAACGCCAACTGGTACGAGCGTGAAGTCTGGGACATGTTCGGCATCGACTTCAAAGGCCACCCTCACCTGTCGCGCATCATGATGCCGCCGACCTGGGAAGGTCACCCGCTGCGCAAGGACTTCCCGGCCCGCGCCACCGAGTTCGACCCGTTCACCCTGAACCTGGCCAAGCAACAGCTCGAGGAAGAGTCCGCGCGCTTCAAGCCTGAAGACTGGGGCATGAAGCGTTCCGGCCCGAACGAGGACTACATGTTCCTCAACCTCGGCCCGAACCACCCGTCCGCGCACGGTGCGTTCCGCATCATCCTGCAGCTGGACGGCGAAGAAATCGTCGACTGCGTACCGGACGTCGGTTACCACCACCGTGGTGCCGAGAAGATGGCCGAGCGCCAGTCCTGGCACAGCTTCATCCCGTACACCGACCGTATCGACTACCTCGGCGGCGTGATGAACAACCTGCCGTACGTGCTCTCGGTCGAGAAGCTGGCCGGCATCAAGGTGCCGGAGAAGGTCGACGTCATCCGCATCATGATGGCCGAGTTCTTCCGGATCACCAGCCACCTGCTGTTCCTGGGGACCTACATCCAGGACGTCGGCGCCATGACCCCGGTGTTCTTCACCTTTACCGACCGCCAGCGCGCCTACACGGTGATCGAAGCCATTACCGGTTTCCGTCTGCACCCGGCCTGGTACCGCATCGGTGGCGTCGCCCACGACCTGCCGCGCGGCTGGGAAAAACTGGTCAAGGATTTCGTCGAGTGGATGCCAAAGCGTCTGGACGAATACCAGAAAGCCGCACTGGACAACAGCATCCTGCGTGGCCGGACCATCGGCGTCGCCGACTACAACACCAAAGAGGCCCTGGAATGGGGCGTCACCGGTGCCGGCCTGCGTTCGACCGGTTGCGATTTCGACCTGCGTAAAGCGCGCCCGTACTCGGGCTACGAGAACTTCGAATTCGAAGTGCCGCTGGCCGCCAATGGCGATGCCTACGACCGCTGCATCGTGCGTGTCGAGGAGATGCGCCAGAGCATCAAGATCATCGACCAGTGCCTGCGCAACATGCCGGAAGGCCCGTACAAGGCGGATCACCCGCTGACCACGCCGCCGCCGAAAGAGCGCACCCTGCAGCACATCGAAACCTTGATCACGCACTTCCTGCAAGTTTCGTGGGGCCCGGTCATGCCGGCCAACGAATCCTTCCAGATGATCGAAGCGACCAAGGGCATCAACAGTTATTACCTGACGAGCGATGGCGGCACCATGAGCTACCGCACCCGGATTCGCACCCCAAGCTTCCCGCACCTGCAGCAGATCCCTTCGGTGATCAAAGGCAGCATGGTCGCGGACTTGATTGCGTACCTGGGTAGTATCGATTTCGTTATGGCCGACGTGGACCGCTAAGCATGAACAGCACGCTTATCCAGACAGACCGTTTCACCTTGAGTGAAACCGAGCGCTCGGCCATCGAGCACGAGTTGCATCACTACGAAGACCCGCGCGCGGCGTCGATCGAAGCCCTGAAAATCGTCCAGAAGGAACGTGGCTGGGTGCCGGACGGCGCTCTGTACGCCATCGGCGAGATCCTCGGCATCCCGGCCAGCGACGTTGAAGGCGTGGCGACTTTCTATAGCCAGATCTTCCGTCAGCCGGTCGGCCGTCACATCATTCGCGTCTGCGACAGCATGGTCTGCTACATCGGCGGCCACGAGTCCGTGGTCAGCGAAATCCAGAGCAAGCTCGGCATCGGCCTGGGTCAGACCACTGCCGACGGTCGTTTCACCCTGTTGCCGGTCTGCTGCCTCGGCAACTGCGACAAGGCGCCGGCGTTGATGATCGACGACGACACTTTCGGTGATGTGCAGCCAGCAGGCGTTGCCAAATTGCTCGAGGGCTACGTATGACCCTGACTTCCTTCGGTCCGGCCAACCTCATCAAGCGTTCGGCCGAGACTCATCCGCTGACCTGGCGTCTGCGTGACGACGGCGAAGCTGTCTGGCTCGACGAGTACCAGGCCAAGAACGGTTACGCCGCTGCGCGCAAGGCCTTCGCCGACATGGCTCAGGACGACATCGTCCAGACCGTGAAAGATTCCGGCCTCAAGGGTCGCGGCGGTGCAGGCTTCCCCACTGGTGTGAAGTGGGGCCTGATGCCAAAGGACGAGTCCATCGACATCCGCTACCTGCTGTGCAACGCGGATGAAATGGAGCCCAACACCTGGAAAGACCGCATGCTGATGGAGCAACTGCCCCATCTGCTGATCGAAGGCATGCTGATCAGTGCCCGCGCGCTGAAAACCTACCGTGGCTACATCTTCCTGCGTGGCGAGTACACCACCGCCGCCAAGCACTTGAACCGTGCCGTGGAAGAAGCCAAGGCCGCAGGCCTCTTGGGCAAGAACATCCTGGGTTCGGGTTTTGATTTCGAGCTGTTCGTCCACACCGGTGCCGGGCGTTACATCTGCGGTGAAGAAACCGCACTGATCAACTCCCTCGAAGGCCGCCGCGCCAACCCGCGCTCCAAGCCGCCCTTCCCTGCCGCCGTTGGCGTGTGGGGCAAGCCGACCTGCGTGAACAACGTCGAGACCCTGTGCAACGTGCCGGCGATCATCGCCGACGGCGTGGACTGGTACAAATCGTTGGCTCGCGAAGGCAGCGAAGACATGGGCACCAAGCTCATGGGCTTCTCCGGCAAGGTCAAGAACCCTGGCCTGTGGGAACTGCCGTTCGGCGTTACCGCTCGCGAGCTGTTCGAGGACTACGCCGGTGGCATGCGCGACGGTTACAAGCTCAAGGCCTGGCAGCCTGGCGGCGCCGGTACCGGCTTCCTGTTGCCGGAACACCTGGATGCACAAATGTACGCCGGCGGCATCGCCAAAGTGGGCACCCGTATGGGTACCGGCCTGGCCATGGCGGTGGACGACAGCGTCAACATGGTGTCCCTGCTGCACAACATGGAGCAGTTCTTCGCTCGCGAGTCCTGTGGCTTCTGCACCCCGTGCCGCGATGGCTTGCCATGGAGCGTCAAGCTCCTGATGGCCATCGAGAACGGTGAAGGCCAGCCCGGCGACATCGAGACCCTGCTGGGTCTGGTCGGTTTCCTCGGCCCAGGCAAGACCTTCTGTGCTCACGCACCGGGCGCCGTGGAGCCATTGGGCAGCGCAATCAAATACTTCCGTCCAGAGTTCGAAGCCGGTATCGCGCCTGTCAGCGCCGCCGTCCCGCCTCTGGCAAGGCCGATCCTGGTCGGCGCGTAAACGCTTAAAAAAGGCGAAGGGTCCGTGCCTTTCGCTTTTCGTGTGATGACGCCTTTAACGGCTGTGTTGATTCACGCGGATAACAAGATTCCATTAGCCACGCCCGCTGACACCGGGCCAACGAAGAACTTTGAACCATGGCCACTATCCACGTAGACGGCAAAGAGCTCGAAGTCGATGGGGCAGACAACCTGTTACAGGCATGTCTGTCGCTAGGCCTCGATATCCCTTATTTCTGCTGGCACCCTGCCCTTGGCAGCGTTGGCGCTTGCCGCCAGTGCGCGGTCAAGCAGTACACCGACGAGAACGACACCCGTGGTCGTATCGTCATGTCCTGCATGACCCCTGCCACCGACGGCACCTGGATCTCCATCGAAGATGAAGAATCCAAGGCCTTCCGCGCCAGTGTTGTCGAATGGCTGATGACCAACCATCCTCACGACTGCCCGGTCTGTGAAGAAGGCGGTCACTGCCACCTGCAAGACATGACGGTAATGACCGGCCACAACGAGCGCCGTTACCGCTTCACCAAGCGTACCCACCAGAACCAGCAACTGGGCCCGTTCATTTCCCACGAGATGAACCGCTGCATCGCTTGCTACCGCTGCGTGCGCTTCTATAAAGACTACGCTGGCGGCACCGACCTTGGTGTGTTCGGCGCCCACGACAACGTGTACTTCGGTCGCGTTGAAGACGGCACCCTGGAAAGCGAGTTCTCCGGCAACCTCACTGAGGTCTGCCCGACCGGTGTGTTCACCGACAAGACTCACTCCGAGCGCTACAACCGCAAGTGGGACATGCAGTTCTCGCCGAGCATCTGCCATGGTTGCTCCAGCGGTTGCAACATCTCCCCGGGCGAGCGCTACGGTGAACTGCGTCGTATCGAAAACCGTTTCAACGGTTCGGTAAACCAGTACTTCCTGTGCGACCGTGGCCGTTTCGGCTATGGCTACGTCAACCGCGAAGATCGCCCGCGTCAGCCGCTGTTGGCCAACGGCACCAAGCTGAGCCTCGACGAAGCGCTGGACAAGGCCGCTGACCTGCTGCGCGGTCGCAACATCGTCGGTATCGGTTCGCCGCGTGCCAGCCTCGAAAGCAACTACGCGTTGCGCGAACTGGTGGGCGCCGAGCACTTCTACTCCGGTATCGAAGCCGCTGAGCTGGAACGCATTCGTCTGGTCATGCAGGTGTTGAAAGACAGCCCGCTGCCAATCCCGAACATGCGCGACATCGAAGACCACGATGCAATCTTCGTCCTCGGTGAAGACCTGACCCAGACCGCTGCGCGCATGGCCCTGTCCCTGCGCCAATCGGTCAAAGGCAAAGCCGAAGACATGGCCGACGCCATGCGCGTTCAGCCTTGGCTCGACGCTGCGGTGAAGAACATCGGTCAGAACGCTCTGAACCCGCTGTTTATCGCCAGCCTGGCTGAAACCAAGCTCGACGACATCGCTGAAGAATGCGTTCACGCCGCTCCCGACGACCTCGCCCGCATCGGTTTCGCCGTTGCTCACGTACTCGACGCCAGCGCCCCAGCAGTTGAAGGCCTCGATGCTGAAGCCCTCGAACTGGCCAAGCGCATCGCTGACGCCCTGCTCGCGGCCAAGCGTCCATTGATCATTGCCGGTACCTCGTTGGGTTCCAAGGCGCTGATCGAAGCGGCTGCAAACATCGCCAAAGCCCTGAAGCTGCGCGAGAAGAACGGTTCCATCAGCCTGATCGTGCCTGAGGCCAACAGCCTCGGCCTGGCCATGCTCGGTGGTGACTCGGTCGACGCCGCGCTGCAAGCCGTGATCGACGGCCGTGCCGACGCCATCGTCGTGCTGGAAAACGATCTGTACACCCGCACCGACAAAGCCAAGGTTGATGCCGCCCTGACCGCCGCGAAAGTGGTGATCGTTGCCGACCATCAGAAAACCGCCACCAGCGATCGCGCGCACCTGGTTCTGCCAGCCGCCAGCTTCGCCGAAGGCGACGGTACGTTGGTCAGCCAGGAAGGCCGCGCCCAGCGCTTCTTCCAGGTCTTCGATCCGAAATACATGGATGCCAGCATCCTGGTTCACGAAGGCTGGCGCTGGCTGCATGCCCTGCGCGCGACCCTGCTGAACCAGCCGATCAACTGGACCCAGCTGGACCACGTCACCGCTGCTGTCGCGTCGAGCACGCCGCAACTGGCGCGTATCGTTGATGCTGCACCGTCCGCCTCGTTTCGCATCAAGGGCATGAAACTGGCCCGCGAACCGCTGCGTTACTCCGGCCGTACCGCCATGCGTGCCGACATCAACGTGCACGAACCGCGTACCCCGCAAGACAACGACACCGCGTTCAACTTCTCGATGGAAGGTTACTCGGGCTCGGCCGAACCGCGTCAGCAAGTGCCATTCGCCTGGTCTCCGGGCTGGAACTCGCCGCAAGCCTGGAACAAGTTCCAGGACGAAGTCGGTGGTCACATCCGCGCTGGCGACCCGGGCACCCGCCTAATCGAAAGCACTGGTGACTCGCTGAACTGGTTCGCCAGTGTTCCGCGCGCGTTCAACCCGGCCCAAGGCACCTGGCAGGTTGTGCCGTTCTTCCACCTGTTCGGCAGCGAAGAGAACTCTTCGAAAGCCGCTCCGGTTCAGGAACGCATTCCGGCTGCCTATGTTGCTCTGGCCAAGTCCGAAGCCGACCGCCTGGGTGTCAATGACGGCGCCATGCTGAGCTTGAACGTCGCTGGTCAGACCCTGCGTCTGCCACTGCGTATCAATGAAGAGCTGGGCGCCGGTCTGGTGGCTTTGCCTGCGGGCATCGCCGGCATTCCGCCAGCGATCGCAGGCTTTTCCGTTGACGGTCTGCAGGAGGCAGCTCAATGACCTTGTTCACTCCTGAAGTGATCGACATCATCATCGCGGTCCTCAAGGCCGTGGTGATTCTGCTCGCCGTAGTGGTTTGCGGCGCCCTGCTGAGCTGGGTCGAGCGTCGTCTGCTCGCCCTCTGGCAGGACCGTTACGGTCCGAACCGAGTCGGTCCGTTCGGCGCGTTCCAGATCGCCGCCGACATGATCAAGATGTTCTTCAAGGAAGACTGGACGCCGCCGTTCGCCGACAAAGTGATCTTCACTTTGGCGCCGGTCGTGGCCATGAGCGCCTTGCTGATTGCCTTCGCAATCATCCCGATCACCCCGACCTGGGGTGTCGCGGACATCAACATCGGCATCCTGTTCTTCTTCGCCATGGCGGGTCTGTCGGTCTACGCGGTGCTGTTCGCCGGCTGGTCGAGCAACAACAAGTTCGCCCTGTTGGGCAGCTTGCGTGCTTCGGCGCAGACCGTGTCGTACGAAGTGTTCATGGGCCTGTCGCTGATGGGCATCGTGATCCAGGTCGGCTCGTTCAACATGCGCGACATCGTTGAATATCAAGCGCAGAACCTGTGGTTCGTCATTCCGCAGATCTTCGGTTTCCTGACCTTCTTCATCGCTGGCGTGGCCGTAACTCACCGTCACCCGTTCGACCAGCCGGAAGCGGAACAGGAACTGGCCGACGGTTACCACATTGAATACGCCGGCATGAAATGGGGCATGTTCTTCGTCGGCGAGTACATCGGCATCGTGTTGATTTCGGCGCTGCTGGTGACCTTGTTCTTCGGTGGCTGGCACGGTCCGTTCGGCATTCTGCCGCAGATCCCGTTCATCTGGTTCGCGTTGAAAACCGCGTTCTTCATCATGTTCTTCATCCTGCTGCGCGCCTCGATTCCGCGCCCACGGTATGACCAAGTGATGGATTTCAGCTGGAAGTTCTGCCTGCCGCTGACCCTCGTCAACATGCTGGTGACCGCTGCGATCGTGTTGCTCAACACGCCCGCCGTCGCGGCTCAGTGAGGATAGAGAATCATGAAGTACATTTTTGACATCGTGCATGGCTTCTACACCCAGCTTCGTAGCCTGGTGATGATCTTCAGCCACGCCTTCCGCAAGCGCGACACGCTGCAGTACCCGGAAGAACCGGTCTACCTGCCGCCGCGCTACCGTGGGCGTATCGTCCTGACCCGCGACCCCGACGGCGAAGAGCGTTGTGTAGCGTGCAACCTGTGCGCCGTGGCGTGCCCGGTCGGTTGCATCTCGCTGCAGAAAGCTGAAACCGAAGACGGTCGCTGGTACCCGGAGTTCTTTCGCATCAACTTCTCGCGCTGCATTTTCTGCGGCCTCTGCGAGGAAGCCTGCCCGACCACCGCGATCCAGTTGACACCGGATTTCGAAATGGCCGAGTTCAAACGTCAGGACCTGGTTTACGAGAAAGAAGATCTGCTGATCTCCGGCCCCGGCAAAAACCCTGATTACAACTTCTATCGTGTTGCAGGTATGGCGATTGCCGGTAAGCCCAAAGGCTCCGCGCAGAATGAAGCCGAACCGATCAACGTGAAGAGCTTGCTGCCTTAAGGAAGAAAGATGGAATTCGCTTTCTATTTCGCATCGGGTATCGCTGTGGTGTCCACGCTTCGCGTGATCACCAACACCAACCCTGTGCACGCCCTGCTCTACCTGATCATTTCGCTGATCGCCGTGGCGATGACCTTCTTCGCCCTCGGCGCACCGTTTGCCGGTGTCCTGGAAGTGATCGCCTACGCTGGCGCCATCATGGTGCTGTTCGTGTTCGTGGTGATGATGCTGAACCTGGGCCCGGCCTCGGTTCAGCAAGAGCGCGCCTGGCTCAAGCCCGGCATCTGGGGCGGCCCGGTCGCTCTCGCAGCCTTGCTGCTGGTGGAATTGCTGTACGTGCTGCTCTCCCACCAGAGCGGCCAGGCCGTCGGCCACACCACCGTAGACGCCAAGGCCGTGGGCATCAGCCTGTTCGGTCCTTACCTGCTGGTGGTCGAACTCGCCTCGATGCTGCTGCTCGCCGCAGCCGTCACGGCGTTCCACTTGGGCCGCAACGAAGCCAAGGAGCAATGACGATGCCTGCTATCCCTATGGAGCATGGTCTGGCGGTCGCCGGCATCCTGTTCTGCCTCGGTCTGGTCGGCCTGATGGTCCGCCGCAACATCCTCTTCGTGCTGATGAGCCTGGAGGTCATGATGAATGCCTCCGCTTTGGCGTTCATCGTTGCCGGTAGCCGCTGGGCGCAGCCGGATGGACAGATCATGTTCATCCTGGTGATCAGCCTGGCAGCCGCCGAGGCCAGTATTGGCCTGGCGATCCTGCTGCAACTGTATCGCCGCTTCCACACGCTCGATATCGACGCTGCCAGTGAGATGCGCGGATGAACCTTCTCTATCTGACTTTCCTGTTCCCTCTGATCGGTTTTGTGCTGCTGGCGTTCTCCCGGGGACGCCTCTCGGAAAACCTCTCGGCGCTGATCGGCGTCGGCTCCATTGGCCTGTCGGCGATCGTCGCTGTCTATGTGATCTGGCAGTTCAACGTCGCCCCACCCGAGGGTGGTCACTACACCCAGGTACTGTGGCAATGGATGGCGGTGGAAGGCTTCACGCCGAACTTCGCCCTGCACCTGGACGGCCTGTCGGTGACCATGCTCGGTGTGGTCGTCGGCGTCGGCTTCCTGATCCACCTGTTCGCCTCCTGGTACATGCGCGGTGAAGACGGCTACTCGCGTTTCTTCGCCTACACCAACCTGTTTATCGCCAGCATGCTGTTCCTGGTACTGGCCGATAACCTGCTGTTCGTGTACTTCGGCTGGGAAGGCGTGGGCCTGTGCTCGTACCTGTTGATCGGTTTCTACTACAGCAACCGCAACAACGGTAACGCCGCACTCAAGGCCTTCATCGTGACCCGTATCGGCGACGTGTTCATGGCCATCGGCCTGTTCATCCTGTTCGCCCAACTGGGCACCCTGAACATCCAGGAACTGCTGGTGCTAGCTCCGCAGAAATTCCAGTCCGGCGACTTCTGGATGGTCATGGCCACCCTGATGCTGCTCGGTGGTGCTGTCGGTAAATCCGCGCAACTGCCGCTGCAAACCTGGCTGGCGGACGCAATGGCCGGCCCGACTCCGGTTTCGGCACTGATCCACGCCGCAACCATGGTGACCGCCGGTGTCTACCTGATCGCCCGTACCCATGGCCTGTTCACCCTGGCGCCGGAAATCCTGCATCTAGTAGGAATCGTCGGTGGCGTGACCCTGGTGTTGGCTGGCTTCGCGGCTCTGGTTCAGACCGACATCAAGCGTATCCTCGCCTACTCGACCATGAGCCAGATCGGCTACATGTTCCTGGCCCTGGGCGTCGGTGCCTGGGATGGCGCGATCTTCCACCTGATGACCCACGCCTTCTTCAAGGCCCTGCTGTTCCTTGCGTCCGGTTCGGTGATCGTTGCCTGCCACCACGAGCAGAACATCTTCAAGATGGGCGGTCTGTGGAAGAAACTGCCACTGGCCTACGCCAGTTTCATCGTCGGCGGCGCGGCCCTGGCGGCCTTGCCTCTGGTGACCGCAGGCTTCTACTCCAAGGACGAAATCCTCTGGGAAGCGTTCGCCAGCGGCAACCACGGTCTGCTCTATGCCGGTCTGGTCGGCGCGTTCATGACCTCGCTGTACACCTTCCGCCTGATCTTCATCGCGTTCCACGGTGAAGTGAAGACCGAAGCCCACGCCGGTCACGGCATCGCCCACTGGCTGCCACTGTCGGTGCTGATCGTATTGTCCACCGCCATCGGCGCGATGATCGTTCCACCGCTGCACGGCGTGCTACCGGAAAGCGTCGGCCATGCCGGCGGCGAAGCCAAGCACAGCCTGGAAATCGCTTCGGGCGCCATCGCCCTGGCCGGTATCCTGCTGGCCGCGCTGCTGTTCCTCGGCAAGCGTCGCTTCGTGACTGCCGTCGCCAACAGCGGCATCGGCCGTTTCCTCTCGGCCTGGTGGTTCGCTGCCTGGGGCTTCGACTGGATCTACGACAAACTGTTCGTCAAGCCATACCTGGCGATCAACCACATCCTGCGCAAAGACCCGCTCGACCAGACCATCGGTCTGATCCCGCGCATGGCCAAAGGCGGTCACACCGCCCTGAGCCGTACCGAGACCGGTCAACTGCGTTGGTATGCCGCCTCGATGGCTGCTGGTGCCGTGCTGGTAATCGGCGCCGTCGTGCTGGTAGCGGTCTGATATGAACCTTGCGAATTTGCGAAAGGAAACGAGCCCGTCATGATTCTGCCCTGGCTAATCCTGATCCCCTTCATCGGCGGCCTGCTGTGCTGGATGGGTGAGCGCTTCGGCGCCACCCTCCCGCGCTGGATTGCGCTGATCACCATGTCCCTGTTGCTCTCCCTCGGCCTCTGGCTGTGGGCCAACGGTGACTATTCATTTGCCCCGGCGCCTGGCGCCGACCCGACCTGGGCGCTTGAGTTCAAGCACGTCTGGATCCAGCGCTTCGGCATCAACGTGCACCTGGCCCTCGACGGCCTGTCGCTGTTGATGATCCTGCTGACCGGTCTGCTGGGTGTCCTCTCGGTACTCTGCTCGTGGAAAGAGATCCAGCGTCATGTGGGCTTCTTCCACCTGAACCTGATGTGGATCCTGGGCGGTGTCGTCGGCGTGTTCCTCGCCCTCGACCTGTTCATGTTCTTCTTCTTCTGGGAAATGATGCTGGTGCCGATGTACTTCCTCATCGCGCTCTGGGGTCACAGTTCTTCGGACGGCAAGAAAACCCGGATCTACGCGGCGACCAAGTTCTTCATCTTCACTCAGGCTTCCGGCCTGATCATGCTGGTGGCGATCCTGGGCCTGGTACTGGTCAACTTCAACGACACTGGCGTGATTACCTTCAACTACGCCGACCTGTTGAAGACCAAGATGTCGATGACCACCGAGTACATCCTGATGCTCGGCTTCTTCATCGCCTTCGCGGTCAAGCTGCCGGTCGTGCCGTTCCACTCCTGGCTGCCTGACGCTCACGCCCAAGCGCCGACCGCGGGTTCCGTCGACCTCGCCGGTATCTTGCTGAAGACCGCGGCCTATGGCCTGCTGCGTTTCGCCCTGCCGCTGTTCCCGAATGCCTCGGCCGAGTTTGCGCCGTTTGCGATGACCCTGGGTCTGATCGGGATCTTCTACGGTGCGTTCCTGGCGTTCGCGCAAACCGACATCAAGCGTCTGATTGCCTTCTCGTCCGTTTCCCACATGGGCTTCGTACTGATCGGCATCTACTCCGGCAGCCAACTGGCGCTGCAGGGTGCGGTGATGCAGATGCTGGCGCACGGCCTGTCGGCGGCGGCACTCTTTATCCTCTCCGGTCAGTTGTACGAGCGTACCCACACCCGCGACATGCGCGAGATGGGTGGCCTGTGGTCGAAGATCGCTTACCTGCCAGCCTTAAGCCTGTTCTTCGCAGCAGCGTCCCTGGGTTTGCCGGCGACCGGTAACTTTGTCGGTGAGTTCCTGATCCTGATCGGCACCTTCCCGATCGCTCCATGGGTCACCATCATCGCGACGTCCGGCCTGGTGTTCGGTTCGGTCTACTCGCTGATCATGATCCACCGTGCCTACTTCGGCCCGTCGAAATCGGACGCGGTGTTGCATGGCATGGACGGTCGCGAACTGATCATGGTGGTCGGTCTGGCCGCACTGCTGATTTACATCGGCGTGTACCCACAACCGTTCCTCGATACCTCTGCCGCTACGATGCATGGCGTGCAGCAGTGGCTCGGCACCGCCTTCACTCAACTCGCTTCGGCCCGGTAAGAGCGCTATGGAATTCACGACTCAACACTTTATCGCGCTAGCGCCGTTGTTGATCACCAGCGCCACGATCATCGTGGTGATGCTGGCGATCGCCTGGCGCCGCAACCACTCCCAGACCTTCCTGCTGTCGGTGGCGGGTCTGAACCTGGCGTTGCTGTCGATCCTGCCAGCCTTGAAGGTCGCGCCATTGGCTGTGACCCCACTGCTGCAAATCGATAGCTTCGCTTGCTTGTACATGGCGCTGATCCTGGTCGCCACCCTCGCTTGTGTGACCCTCGCCCACGCCTACCTCGGCGATGGCGGCACGGGTTACCCGGGCAACCGTGAAGAGTTGTACCTGCTGATCCTGATGGCCGCCGCCGGTGGCCTGGTTCTGGTCAGCGCGCAGCACCTGGCCGGGTTGTTCGTCGGCCTGGAACTGCTGTCGGTGCCGGTCTACGGTCTGGTGGCCTACGCCTTCTTCAACAAGCGTTCGCTGGAAGCCGGCATCAAGTACATGGTGCTGTCGGCGGCCGGTTCCGCGTTCCTGTTGTTCGGTATGGCCCTGCTCTACGCTGACGCCGGTTCCCTGAGCTTCGTCGGCATCGGCCAGGCGCTGGCGGCTACTGGCCTGCCAAGCTCGCTGGCACAACTGGGCTTGGGCATGATGCTGATCGGCCTGGCGTTCAAGCTGTCGCTGGTACCCTTCCACCTCTGGACCCCGGACGTGTACGAAGGTGCTCCGGCACCGGTTGCAGCGTTCCTGGCTACCGCTTCGAAAGTAGCCGTGTTCGCGGTGATGGTGCGTCTGTTCCAGATTTCGCCAGCGGCGAGCAGCGGCGTGCTGAGCAACGTGCTGACCATCATCGCCATCGCGTCGATCCTGTTCGGTAACCTGCTGGCCCTGACCCAGAGCAACCTCAAGCGTCTGCTGGGTTACTCGTCCATCGCCCACTTCGGCTACCTGCTTATCGCCCTGGTGGCGAGCAAGGGCCTGGCCGTGGAAGCGATCGGCGTGTACCTGGTCACCTACGTGATCACCAGCCTCGGTGCTTTCGGCGTGATCACCCTGATGTCCTCGCCGTACAAAGGCCGTGACGCAGACGCCCTGTACGAATACCGCGGCCTGTTCTGGCGCCGTCCGTACCTGACCGCCGTCCTGACCGTGATGATGCTGTCCCTGGCCGGTATCCCGCTGACCGCGGGCTTCATCGGCAAGTTCTACATCATCGCCACCGGCGTCGAGTCCCATCAGTGGTGGCTGGTCGGTTCCTTGGTACTGGGCAGCGCCATTGGCGTGTTCTACTACCTGCGTGTGATGGTCACCCTGTACCTGATCGAACCGAACCTGCGTCGCGTCGACGCCCAGCTGCACTGGGAACAACGTGCGGGCGGCGTGATGCTGCTGGCGATTGCGGTACTGGCGTTCTTCCTCGGCCTGTATCCGCAACCGCTGCTGAACCTGGTTCAACAGTCGGGCCTGGCGGGTTGATCGCTTGAGCGACACTTGGTAGAAAACGGAAACGGCACCTTCGGGTGCCGTTTTTGCGTTTAGGAATTCAAAAGCAAAGATCGCAGCCTGCGGCAGCTCCTACAACAGGATGGCCTACACCCTGTAGGAGCTGCCGCAGGCTGCGATCTTTTGAGCTTCTTACCCTACCCCTTTCAGGAAGATGCTTGCACGACGGTATGCAATAGCTGACATCCGATCATCGCTACCGAGCGCTATGGTGCGTGAAAAACCATTCGGAGCACTCCATGAAACGGGAAACATATACGTTGCGGGACAGCAGTTTTGATTACTCACCCAATTTGACACATGACGATTTGACCTATCGTCAGCTTGCCTTTGTCGGCGCTCTGAATTCTGGCTATATTTGTCCAGAATATGGGAGAAAAACCATGATCGTCGTTCCGCTGGCCGAAGCAAAAAACAATCTGTCCAAACTCGTCGATGACGCGGCCGCCGGACAGATCATCACGATTGCCAAACATGGTCGGGCCCTTGCGCGTCTGGTTCCGGTGGGAAAACCCCGCGGACAGCGTATCGGAGCGATGAAAGGCAAACTGGTGCTTCCCGAAGACTTTGACGCCTCACTGCCGGACGACATGCTCGATGCTTTTGAAGGCACTCAAGAATGAGGCTTCTGCTCGACACGCATATTTTGCTCTGGACGCTCAGCGATGACCCCAGGCTATCCGGCAAAGCCAGAAAGCTCATTGAGAGTGCTGCCGACATTTACATCAGCGCAGCGACATTCTGGGAGATGGCGATCAAGGTCGGGCTGGGAAAGCTGAACGTTGACCTGGAAGAAATCCGCCAGTACTGCCTCGACAGCGGGTTCATCGAGCTGCCTGTGACCTCAGAACACGCCATTGCCGTGAAGGACCTCGAACATCACCATCGGGACCCGTTTGACCGCCTCATTGTTGCAACGGCCATGACAGAACCCATGAAACTTCTCACCGCCGATCCATTGGTTGCCAGGTACACGGATCTGGCTGTTTTGGTCTGATCGGCCCACCACCACAAGTGATCATTTGTTCAGGAAATGTTTATTCGGTTGGAGAAACCGGATGAATGAGATGGCCTGCTCGCGATAGCAATGGAACAGGCACTGTGCAGGAGCCGTGTTATCCGCCGCGGTTGCGGCAATCGCCTGCCACTGTGTATTTGATGGTGTTGAGTCGGCCCTGAGAATCTTCATAGGTCATTGCGGTGGGTACTACGGCGCAGGTAACTTGTGGCCGCACGACACTCACTACTTTCACCACATCTAGCTTCATTCCGTATTGGTAGTCTTTCACCACCGGTGCGGGTTTGCCCTGGCTGGCGGCGTACTCTTCCATGGCTTGGGTGTTGGCGCTCAGCATCTTTTCGAACGTCCTGTCACCGCCACCTTCAGCGAGCACATTCATGGACATCGCCATCACCCCGGCGAACGCAAGCAACTTAATCAACGTCATATTCTGTACCTTCAGCTCATAAAAAAAGCCCATCATCGGCATTCGATGACGGGCTAGTTCAAGTGCGACACGCTTACAAGTCTTTGGTCTTGTCGTCCTTCTTTTCATTCACGACAACGGGGTCACGCGCCTGTTGCTTCGCGACAAACTTCTCCACCGAACGGTCATTGGCCGCCATCATTTTTTCAAAGGTTCTGTCGCCGCCACCTTCAGCCAAAACAACAGTAGACATCACCAACGCCGCTGCAAACGCACTCAGTTGTGCAAGTTTCATGTTTGATTCCTCGTTTAATTAACTAACGAGGCCAAGGTAACAATCCGAACCTTTCATGACGGTGGCGTGGAGATTACATATCCGTTATGTAGCTGCCACTCTGTTGAATCAGGGTAAATAACTAATGTGGGAGCGGGCTTGCTCGCGAAGGCGGTGGAACAGACACAAACAAAAAACGGCACCTTTCGGTGCCGTTAGCGTTTCACATTACAGACGATTATTTACGCGCCGCCTCCCAAGACTTCAGCAGTTCGGCGTAGCTCACGGTCTCGCCCTTAGGCTTCTCGTTCGCCAGTTTCGGTTTCGGTGCGCCCGGCTGGTCGAACCAGTATTGCGCGTCGCGTTCCGGGTTCATTTTCGGGGCGCAGGTGGCTTGTGCCTTCGAGCGCTCCAGACGGCTCATGATTGCGTCCTGATCCTTGGCCAGACCGTCCAGCGCCTCTTGCGGGGTTTTCTCGCCGCTGGCGGCTTCGGCGATGTGGCTCCACCACAACTGCGCGAGGCGAGGATAATCAGGCACGTTGGTCCCGGTCGGGGTCCATTGCACGCGAGCCGGGCTGCGGTAGAACTCCACCAGGCCACCGAGTTTCGGCGCCAGGTCGGTCATGGCTTGCGAGTTGATGTCCGACTCGCGGATCGGCGTCAGGCCGACGATGGTTTTCTTCAGCGACACGGTTTTCGAGGTCACGAACTGCGCATACAGCCAGGCCGCGAGTTTTTGCTTCTCAGGCGTGGACTTCATGAACGTCCAGGAACCCACGTCCTGATAGCCCAGCTTCATGCCCTCCTCCCAGTACGGTCCGCGCGGCGACGGCGCCATGCGCCATTTCGGCGTGCCGTCGGCGTTCATCACCGCCAGGCCCGGTTTGGTCATGTCGGCGGTGAATGCGGTGTACCAGAAGATCTGCTGGGCGATGTTGCCCTGGGACGGCACCGGACCTGATTCGGAGAAGGTCATGCCTGCCGCTTCCGGTGGCGCGTACTTCTTCATCCAGTCCACATACTTGGTGGTGGCGAACACCGCGGCCGGGCCGTTGGTATCGCCGCCGCGGGTTACGCTGGAACCCACCGGGTGGCAATCCTCGACGCGGATGCCCCACTCGTCCACCGGCAAACCGTTGGGCAGCCCCTTGTCGCCGCCACCGGCCATGGAGAACCAGGCATCGGTGAAGCGCCAGCCCAGGGACGGGTCTTTCTTGCCGTAGTCCATGTGCCCGTAGACGCGCTTGCCGTCGATTTCCTTGACGTCTTCGGTGAAGAATTTGGCGATGTCTTCATAGGCCGACCAGTTCACCGGTACGCCCAACTCATAGCCGTACTTTTCCTTGAACTTGGCCTTCAGGTCCGCACGCTCGAACCAGTCAGCGCGGAACCAGTACAGGTTGGCAAACTGCTGGTCAGGCAATTGATAGATCTTGCCGTCCGGCGCGGTGGTGAAGGAGATGCCGATGAAGTCCTTGATGTCGAGGGTCGGCGAGGTGAAGTTCTTGCCCTCGTTGGCCATCAGGTCGGTGATCGATTCGGTCTTGCCGTAGCGGAAGTGCGTACCGATCAGGTCCGAGTCGTTGACCCAGCCGTCATAGATATTTTTGTCCGACTGCATCTGGGTCTGCAGTTTTTCCACCACGTCGCCTTCCTGCAGCAGGTCGTGAGTCAGCTTGATCCCGGTGATATCGGTGAAGGCCTTGGCCAGTACCTTGGACTCATACTCGTGGGTGGCGATGGTTTCCGACACCACTTTGATGCTCATCCCGCGAAACGGCTCCGCGGCCTTGATGAACCACTTCAGCTCTTCGAGTTGTTGATCGGCCGTCAGGGTGGATGGCTTGAATTCACTGCCGATCCATTTCTTCGCGGCGTCTTCATAGGCATCGGCCCAGGCCGAAGCGCTCAAACCGCTGAGTGCCAGCATGGCTGCCAATGAAATGCTATGTCGCAGCTTATTGTTTTTGTCGAACATAGAGACCTCCTGTTTAAGTTTCGGAGCAACATTGCCGAGCGATTCGACTAGCCCCAACGCATCACAGCCAACAGCCACACCAGGGACATCGCGAAGGCGACCCAGATGCTCCAGTCGGTGACGCCGATTACCAGCAAGTGCAGGTAGGCGCTGCCGAGAAGACCGATGAACAACCGATCGCCACGGGTGGTGGCAATCGGTAAAAAACCACGCCGAAGGATGCTCGGCGAGCGCAATTCCCAAGTGGTCATGACCACCAGGATCAGGGCAATCACGCTGAAGAATGCCGCCGTGGGGACGGTCCAGCTCATCCATTCCATCATCAGTTCCTCATACCCGGCCCAGGGCAAAGCCCTTGGCCACGTGGTTGCGAACAAACCAGATCACCAGCATGCCCGGCAGGATGGTCAACACCCCCGCCGCCGCCAGCACGCCCCAGTCGATACCGGATGCCGAGACGGTGCGGGTCATTACCGCCGCGATGGGTTTGGCGTTCACCGAGGTGAGGGTTCGTGCCAGCAGCAGTTCGACCCAGGAAAACATGAAGCAGAAGAACGCCGTGACGCCGATGCCGGAGCCGATCAGCGGAATGAAAATCTTCACGAAGAACTTGGGAAAGCTGTAGCCATCGATGTAGGCGGTTTCGTCGATTTCCTTGGGCACGCCGGACATGAAACCTTCGAGAATCCACACCGCCAGCGGCACGTTGAACAGGCAGTGGGCCAGGGCCACGGCGATATGGGTATCGAACAAGCCGATAGAGGAGTACAGCTGGAAGAACGGCAGCAGGAACACCGCCGGTGGCGCCATGCGGTTAGTCAGAAGCCAGAAGAACAGGTGCTTGTCGCCGAGGAATCGGTAGCGCGAAAACGCATAGGCCGCCGGCAAGGCCACGGTCAGGGAAATGATCGTGTTCAGGCTCACGTAGTACGCCGAGTTGAGGTAACCGGTGTACCAGCTCGGGTCGGTGAAGATCACCTTGTAGTTGTGGAAGGTGAAGTCCTGGGGAAACAACGTCAGGCCGCCGAGGATTTCGCTGTTGCTCTTGAACGACATGTTCAGCAGCCAGTAGATCGGCACCAGCAGGAACAGGATGTAGAGCAGCAGTGGAACAAGCTTTCTCTTGCTCATGGCGGGCCTCAGCGGTTGGCGTCGGAGTGAGTCATGGCGGTGTAGAACAGCCAGGACACCAACAGGATGATCAGGAAGTACACCAGCGAAAATGCCGCCGCCGGCCCCAGGTCGAACTGCCCGATCGCCATTTGCGTCAGGGTCTGGCTCAAGAAGGTCGTGGAATTGCCCGGACCGCCGCCCGTGAGCACGAACGGCTCGGTGTAGATCATGAAACTGTCCATGAACCGCAGCATCACGGCGATCAGCAGCACACTCTTGAGCTTGGGCAACTGGATATGCCGGAACACCGCCCAGGCCGAAGCACGGTCGATCCGTGCTGCCTGGTAGTACACGTCCGGAATCGCCCGCAGTCCGGAGAAGCACAACAGCGCCACCAGCGAGGTCCAGTGCCAGACGTCCATCACCAGCACGGTGACCCAGGCGTCCATGGTGTTCGCCGCATAGTTGTAGCTGATGCCCATGGCCTTGAGGCTCGCCCCCAGCAGACCGATGTCGGCCCGGCCGAAGATCTGCCAGATGGTGCCGACCACGTTCCACGGGATCAGCAACGGGATCGCCAGCACGATCAACACCACCGAAGACCAGCGGCCCTTGGTCGGCATAGTCAGGGCAATCGCAATCCCCAGGGGGATTTCGATCAGCAGCACGCAGGCCGAGTAGATGAACTGGCGCAGCAACGAGTCGTGCAGCCTCGGGTCGAGCAGCACCTGCTTGTACCAGTCGGCGCCGACGAAGTAGCGGCTGGACTGGTCGAAAATGTCCTGCACCGAATAATTGACCACGGTCATCATCGGGATCACCGCACTGAACGCCACCAGCAGGAACACCGGCAGCACCAGCCACCAGGCCTTGTTGTTCTGCACCTTGTTCATGGCTGCACCTCAATGTTGGCTTGGGCTTCCAGGAGGAATTCGTCGACATAGACCATCAGCCACTGCGCCGGAAAACTGATGTACGCCGTGCCTTGCGGCACCGGTTTGTCTTCGGCCAAGCGCACCTTCAGGGTGGCGCCATCGAGGTTGAGGGTCATGATCTTGTAGGTGCCCAGGTCTTCGACGTGTACGACCTGTGCCCGCAACGCTTCATCGAACGCTTCGTCCCACACATGGACGAACTCCGGACGAATGCCGACCTTGAGGGTTTTCCACTCCGATTCAGCAATACGCTGCTGCATGGCCTCGGACAGCGGCAGATGGGTCGAGGCGAACCCGACGCCACCCGCTTGCGGCTGCACGTCGATCAGGTTCATCCCAGGGCTGCCAATGAAGTAGCCGACAAAGGTGTGGCTCGGTCGCTCGAACAACTCCCTTGGCGTGCCGAACTGCACGATCTGCCCGCCGTACATCACCGCGATCTTGTCGGCGAAGGTCGAGGCCTCCAGCTGATCGTGGGTGACGTAGACCATGGTGATGTTGAACTGCTCGTGGATCTGCTTGAGCTTGCGCCGCAGTTTCCACTTCAGGTGCGGGTCGATCACCGTCAGCGGCTCGTCGAAGAGGATCGCCGACACGTCGTCGCGCACCAGCCCGCGGCCCATGGAGACTTTCTGTTTTTCGTCGGCGGTGAGGTTGCGGGCCTTTTTGCTCAGCAGGTTCTGCAGGTCGAGGACTTCGGCGATTTCCTGCACCTTGCTATGAACCCTGGCCTCGGCCATGCCCTGATTACGCAACGGGAAGGCCAGGTTGTCGAACACCGTCATGGTGTCGTAGACCACCGGAAACTGGAAAACCTGCGCGATGTTGCGCTTTTCCGGGGTCAGGTTGTTGACCGCTTTGCCGTCGAACAGCACATGGCCCTGGGACGGGCTGAGCAGCCCGGAAATGATATTGAGCAACGTTGATTTGCCGCAGCCCGATGGACCGAGCAACGCGTAGGCGCCGCCCTGTTCCCAGATGTGGTCCATCTCGCGGATCGCGTAGTCCTCCGGTCCCGCCGGGGTCTTGGTGTAGCTGTGGGCGAGGTTCTGCAAACGGATTTCGGCCATCAGGCAACCCTCGTGACACGCCGGCCTGGCGCCTGGACCAGCCGCCCCTGCGTATCGAACACAAACAGTTTATGGGTCGGGATGTAGATGCGGATCGGCGCATCGACGTCGTATTCGTGGACACCCGGCAAGTGCAGCACCAGCAGGAAATGCTCGTTGCGCACGTGCAGGAAGGTTTCCGAGCCGCTGATTTCCGCGACTTCGACGGTCACCGCCAATTCGAGGTCATCGTCGTTGCTCGGCACCAGCGAGATATGGCTGGGCCGCACGCCGAAACGGAACTCGCCCTCGCCCACCGGGCGCAGATCGACGTTCAGCGGGAAATGCACGAAGTTGGCGAAACTCACTTCGTTGCCGGCAATGCGCCCCGGCATCAGGTTGATCGGCGGTTCGGAGAACAGTTCGGCCGCCAGCACGGTTTGCGGCTGGTGATAGACCGAGGCCGACTGGCCGCTCTGGATCACCCGGCCTTCGTGAAGAATGGTCGTGGTGCCGCCCAGGGCCAGGGCCTCGTTGGGTTCGGTGGTGGCGTAGATCGCGATGGTATGGCGCGCCTTGAACAGCTCGCGCATTTCCTGGCGCAGTTCTTCGCGTAACTTGTAGTCGAGGTTGACCAGTGGCTCGTCGAACAGGATCAGCTCGGCATCCTTGACCAGCGCCCGGGCCATGGCCGTGCGTTGTTGCTGTCCGCCGGAAAGCTCCAGTGGATAGCGCTTGAGAAACTTCTCGATGCGCAGCATCTTCGCGGTTTCCAGCACCTTGTTCTGGATCACTTCGCTGGATACACCGGCCTGACGCAGCGGCGAGGCGATGTTGTCGAACACCGTCATGGTCGGGTAGTTGATGAACTGCTGATAGACCATCGACACATTGCGCAAGCGCACCGGGCGTTGGGTGACGTCGACGCCGTTCATCAGGACGCGGCCGCTGTCGGGCTTGTCCAGACCGGCCATCAGGCGCATCAGGCTGGTCTTGCCGGACAAGGTGCGCCCCAGCAAAACATTGAAGGAACCGGGTTCAAAACTCAGGTTGGCATCGTCGATCCAGGTCTGGCCCTCGACGGTGCGGCTGACGTGCTCCAGGGTGAGTGACATGGCTCGGCCTTTTTATTATTGGAGTCAAGCGACCGGAGCTACATAGCGACATCCATGCCAAAAAACCCAAGCCTTTGATTCAGCTTCAAATTCCAGAACAAGACGGCAAAAACGCGTTCGTTGCTGAACACAAATGAACAATCGGAAATGAACAATTGAACAGTTCACCCATTGACAGTGAACAATAGTGAACAACACTCTACGGACTGCTCACGCCCCCCTGTAGGAGCGAGCTTGCTCCGGGCGGCGTTCCGACGATGCACTTGAGAGCGCCTCGTTTATTCAGGCAGCCCTCATCACCGTTAACGTCCATCGCGAGCAAGCTCGCTCCTACAGTGACCGTGTGTAGTTGAAGCCACCATAAAAACAATAAAAGCTTGCTCAGAGATCGACTGCCATGGCCGCACCCGCATCGCCGTTGTCCCACGACGCCATCATCCAGGACTCCTGGTCCCGTTGCCGCGCGTTCGGCCTCAGTCATCAGAGCACGCCGGCATTCGACCAATTGCCGGCCGCGGGCATCGCGCAACTGCTGGAGAGTCAGCATTCACTGGTGCAAACCACCCATCAGGAAGTGCTGCCCTACTACGAGAACATCCTGAGCAATTCCAATTGCCTGATCATGCTCGCCGACCATCAGGGCCAGGTACTCACGTCCTGGGGCACTCAGCGCTTTATCGAACCGAAACTGGCCCGGGGTTTCAGCGCCGGCGCCAGCTGGATGGAGCGCTGCACCGGCACCAACGCCATTGGCACCGCCCTGGCCTGCGAACAAGCGGTGCACATCGAGCACGATGAACACTATCTCAAGGCCAACCGCTTCATGACCGGTTCCGCCGCGCCGATTTTCGATGCCGAGCGCAAGGTGATCGCGGTGCTGGACGTATCCAGTGACAGCTACCTGCCGCCCTCCCACACCCTGGGCATGGTCAAGATGATGAGCCAGACCGTGGAAAACCGGTTGATCCTCAACCTGTTCCATGGCCAGCATTTCCAGCTGACATTCAATACCGGGCTGAACAACCTCGACAGCCAATGGGCCGGCTTGCTGATCTTCGATGAAACCGGCCAGGTGCTGTCGGCCAACCGCCGGGCCGACAATCTGCTGGGCATCAGCCTGTCGCGGGTCAGTGTCGAAAGCCTGTTCAAGGTCTCGCTGCTGGAGTTGCTGAACCAGCCAGAAGGCCTGCCCTTCGCCCTGCAAACCTCGGGGCGCATCCGCTTCCAGTGCCTGTTGAAGCGGCCGAAACAGGCATCAATTCAACCCCGAGTATTCACCGAGCCGGTTGTAACTGCACCCGCGGCCATCAGCCTCAACACCCTGCATTTCGGCGACAGTCGCGTGGAAAAAGCCGTGCGTCAGGCCGAGCGCTTGCTGGAAAAAGACATTCCACTGCTGATCCACGGTGAAACCGGGGTCGGCAAGGAAGTGTTCGTCAAAGCCCTGCATCAGGCCAGCTCGCGCAGCAAACAAGCGTTCATCGCCGTCAACTGTGCAGCGATTCCCGCCGAACTGGTGGAGTCCGAGTTGTTCGGCTACGAAAAAGGCGCGTTCACCGGAGCCAACCAGAAAGGCAGCATCGGGCTGATCCGCAAGGCTGACAAAGGCACGCTGTTCCTCGATGAAATCGGTGACATGCCGCTGCCAACCCAAGCCCGGTTGCTGCGTGTATTGCAGGAGCGTTGCGTGCAGCCGGTGGGCAGCAGCGAGTTGTTTCCTGTGGACTTGCGCATCATTTCCGCGACCAATCGCTCGCTGCGCGAGCAGGTACAGCTGGGGCGGTTTCGTGAAGACCTGTATTACCGCATCGGCGGCCTGACCCTGGAACTGCCACCCCTGCGCGAACGCAGCGATAAGGAGGCGCTGTTCAAACGCCTGTGGGAACAACACCGCGAACCCAGCCAATGGGCCGGACTGAGCCGCGAGGTGTTTGAGCTGTTCGACCGCCACCCCTGGCCGGGGAATTTGCGTCAGGTCAGCAGTGTGATGCAGGTGGCATTGGCGATGGCCGAGGAACAACCGATAAGGCCGGAGCATTTGCCGGATGATTTTTTTGTTGATCTGGAGATGGAGCCGGTCGATACGCCGGAACCGTTGGCCGTGGATCTGAATGATGCCGAGGATTTGAACCGGCAGTTGCAGGCGGCTGGGGGGAATATTTCGTATCTGGCGAGGCGGTTGGGGGTGAGCAGGAATACCCTTTACAAGCGGTTGCGCCAGGCTGAATGATGGGTTGGCCGGACGGGCCCCATCGCTGGCAAGCCAGCTCCTACAGTGTCCGTGGTGTATGTAATTTTGGCGAACGGCGCGACCTTGTAGGAGCTGGCTTGCCAGCGAAGGCGCCGGCCCTGTCACCGCAGAATTAGCGAGCTGCCCTTAAAAACAAAACCCGCACTTGGCGGGTTTTGTTTTTAAGCATTACATCTATCAGTCAGCCAGACGCCAGGTCGTACCGCCCTTGCCGTCTTCCAGCACCACGCCCATGGCGGTGAGCTGGTCGCGGATGCGGTCGGATTCGGCCCAGTCCTTGCCGGCACGTGCCGCCAGGCGCGCTGCGATCAGCGCCTCGACTTCCGCTGCATCCACGCGCCCTTCAGCGCCGGCCTGCAGGAAGTCATCGGCTTCCAGTTGCAACACACCCAACACACTGGCCAGTTCTTTGAGGCGCGCTGCCAGACCGGCCGCTGCGTTCAGATCGCTCTCACGCAGGCGGTTGATCTCGCGGACCATCTCGAACAGCACCGCGCAGGCTTCCGGCGTGCCGAAGTCGTCGTTCATCACCTGGGTGAAACGCTCGACGAAGGCTTCGCCGCCTGCTGGCGCCACGTTCGGCAGGCCTTTCAACGCGTGGTAGAAACGCTCCAGGGCGCCCTTGGCGTCCTTGAGGTTGTCTTCCGAGTAGTTGATGGCGCTGCGGTAGTGGCTCGACACCAGCAGGTAACGCACGACTTCCGGGTGGTACTTGTCGAGCACGTCGCGAATGGTGAAGAAGTTGTTCAAGGACTTGGACATCTTCTCGCCATTGATACGGATCATGCCGCAATGCATCCACGCGTTGGCGTAGGTCTTGCCTGTGGCCGCTTCGCTCTGGGCGATTTCGTTTTCGTGGTGCGGGAACTCAAGGTCGCTGCCGCCGCCATGAATGTCGAAGGTCTCGCCCAGGCAGCAGGTGGACATCACCGAGCATTCGATGTGCCAGCCCGGACGCCCGGCGCCCCACGGCGATTCCCAGCTCGGCTCGCCCGGCTTGGCGGCTTTCCACAATACGAAGTCCAGCGGGTCCTGCTTGGACTCGTCGACTTCGATGCGCGCGCCGATGCGCAGGTCTTCGATCTTCTTGCGCGACAGCTTGCCGTAGCCCATGAACTTGCCGACGCGGTAGTACACGTCGCCATTGCCCGGGGCGTAGGCATAGCCCTTGTCGATCAGGGTCTGGATCATCGCGTGCATGCCCGGGATGTGATCCGTGGCACGCGGCTCCATGTCCGGCTTCTTGATGTTCAGGCGCGCTTCATCTTCGTGCATCGCCGCGATCATGCGCTCAGTCAGGGCTTCGAACGACTCGCCGTTCTCGTTGGCCCGGTTAATGATCTTGTCATCGATGTCGGTGATGTTGCGCACGTAAGTCAGGTCGTAACCGCTGAAGCGCAACCAGCGCGTCACCAGGTCGAACGCGACCATGCTGCGGCCGTGGCCCAGGTGGCAGTAGTCGTACACGGTCATGCCGCACACGTACATGCGCACCTTGTTGCCATCGAGCGGCTTGAAGACTTCTTTGCTCTTGGTGAGCGTGTTGTAGATCGTAAGCACGTTTTTTCCTTGACGCTAAATCACTGGCCCCACGAATCACGCAGGGTCACGGTACGGTTGAACACCGGCTGACCTGGTTTCGAGTCCTTGAGATCGGCGACGAAGTAACCTTCGCGCTCGAACTGGAAACGGTCTTCCTGCTGTGCATTGCCCAGCGAAGGCTCGGCACGACAACCGGTGAGTACCTGCAGCGAATCAGGGTTGATGTTGTCCAGGAAGCTGGCGCTGTCTTCGGCCTTCTCAGGGTTGGCCGAGCGGAACAGACGATCGTACAGACGCACTTCGCACTCGACGCTGGCAGCGGCCGGCACCCAGTGGACCACGCCTTTGACCTTGCGGCCTTCAGGGTTCTTGCCCAGGGTGTCCGGATCGTACGAGCAGCGCAGTTCGACGATGTTGCCATCGGCGTCCTTGATCGCTTCGTCGGCACGGATCACGTAGCTGCCACGCAGACGCACTTCACCGGCCGGTTCCAGGCGCTTGTAGCCCTTCGGCGGCTCTTCCATGAAGTCGTCACGGTCGATGTAGATTTCACGGGCGAACGGCAGGACGCGCACGCCCATGTCTTCTTTCGGGTGGCACGGCAGTTCGAGGTTCTCGACCTGGCCTTCCGGGTAGTTGGTGATCACGACTTTCAGCGGACGCAGTACGCACATGGCGCGCGGAGCGCTGTGGTCGAGGTCGTCGCGGATGCTGAATTCGAGCATGCCGAAGTCCACCACGCCGTCGGAACGGTTGGTGCCGATCATTTCGCAGAAGTTGCGAATCGATTTCGGCGTGTAGCCACGGCGGCGGAAGCCCGACAGCGTGGACATGCGCGGGTCGTCCCAGCCGTTGACGTGACCTTCGTCCACAAGCTGCTTGAGCTTGCGCTTGCTGGTGATGGTGTAGTTCAGGTTCAGGCGGCTGAACTCGTACTGGCGCGGGTTGGCCGGCACCGGCAAGTGCTCGAGGAACCACTCGTACAGCGGACGGTGGCTTTCGAACTCCAGGGTGCAGATCGAATGGGTGATGCCTTCGATGGCGTCCGACTGACCGT
Organism: Pseudomonas sp. GL_091; assembly: GCF_057837725.1. Classification (NCBI taxonomy): domain Bacteria; kingdom Pseudomonadati; phylum Pseudomonadota; class Gammaproteobacteria; order Pseudomonadales; family Pseudomonadaceae; genus Pseudomonas; species Pseudomonas sp. GL_091. The sequence continues at coordinate 4,924,785 of NZ_CM174451.1, forward strand.
GGGTGAAGTCGTAGTTCGGGTAGATGCACCACTTGTCACCGGTCTGGTGGTGGTGAGCGTGGCGGATGCGATACATGATCGGGTCACGCAGGTTCATGTTCGGCGAGGCCATGTCGATCTTGGCCCGCAGCACCCGTGCGCCGTCCTTGAACTCGCCGGCTTTCATGCGGGCGAACAGGTCCAGGTTTTCTTCGACGCTGCGGTCGCGGAACGGGCTGTTCTTGCCCGGCTCGGTCAGGCTGCCGCGGTATTCCTTGGCTTGCTCCGGGGTCAGGTCGTCAACGTAGGCATTGCCGGATTTGATCAACTCCACCGCCCAGTCATGCAACTGGTCGAAATACTGCGAGGCGTAGCGCACTTCGCCGGACCATTCGAAGCCCAGCCATTTGACGTCGCTTTCGATCGCGTCGATGTATTCCTGGTCTTCCTTGGCCGGGTTGGTGTCGTCGAAACGCAGGTGCGTGACGCCGCCGAACTCCTGGGCCAGGCCGAAGTTCACGCAGATCGACTTGGCGTGACCGATGTGCAGGTAGCCGTTGGGTTCAGGCGGAAAACGGGTGACGATCTGCGTGTGCTTGCCCGAGTCCAGGTCTGCCTGGATGATCGGCCGCAGGAAGTTGACCGGCACGGCAGGGCCGGTCTTGGCATTCGAGGTAGGGTCGACAGTGGGCTTGCTCATAGGATCCTTGAACGTACAAGTGCGTGGCCGTAATGAAGGCCGGACAAAACAAAGCCGCTATCATAGCCGATGCCGTCAAGTACCTGACAGAGCGCACTCTGTAAACCGTCGCATTTAATAGGCCGTAAATGAAAAAACTGCCTCGAAATTCGCGTCTGGCACGCTAAACTGCGCACCTTGGCCAAAAAGGCTGAACCGGTGGCGGGACGTGATGTTCCAACACCACGAATTTCTTAAAAGAGTAACGATCATGACCCAAGTCAAACTGACTACCAACTTCGGCGACATCGTCCTCGAACTGAACGCCGACAAAGCCCCGATCACCGTGGCCAACTTCGTTGAGTACGTTAAAGCCGGTCACTACGAAAACACCGTTTTCCACCGTGTCATCGGTAACTTCATGATCCAGGGCGGCGGTTTCGAGCCAGGCATGAAAGAAAAGAAAGACAAGCGCCCAAGCATCCAGAACGAAGCGGACAACGGTCTTTCCAACGACAAGTACACCGTCGCCATGGCCCGCACCATGGAGCCGCATTCGGCTTCCGCGCAGTTCTTCATCAACGTGGCCGACAACAGCTTCCTGAACCACAGCGGCAAGAACGTGCAGGGCTGGGGCTACGCGGTATTCGGTAAAGTGACTGCCGGCACCGACGTTGTCGACAAGATCAAAGGCGTGGCCACCACCTCCAAGTCCGGCCACCAGGACGTACCAGCAGACGACGTGATCATCGAGAAAGCCGAGATCATTGAGTGATATTGCTGATTTCAGATTTACATCTGGAAGAGGAGCGCCCGGACATTACCCGGGCGTTTCTGGATTTGCTCGCCGGACGCGCCCGCTCGTCGAGTGCGTTGTACATTCTGGGCGACTTCTTCGAGGTGTGGATTGGCGACGACGCCATGACGCCCTTCCAGCGTTCCATCTGCCAGGCCCTGCGCGAGTTAAGCGACAGCGGCACGGCCATTTTCCTGATGCACGGCAATCGAGACTTCATGCTGGGCAAGGCCTTCTGCAAAGCAGCCGGCTGCACCTTGCTGAAAGATCCGAGTGTCGTGCAGTTCAACGGCGAGCCGGTGCTGCTGATGCACGGCGACAGCCTCTGCACCCGCGACGAAGCCTATATGAAGCTGCGTCGCTACCTGCGCAATCCGATCACCCTGTTCATCCTGCGGCATCTGCCCCTGCGCACCCGGCACAAGCTGGCGCGCAAGCTGCGCAGTGAAAGCCGTGCGCAAACGCGGATGAAGGCCAATGACATCGTCGATGTTACGCCCGAGGAGATTCCGCGGATCATGCAGGAATACGGCGTGAAGACCTTGATCCACGGGCACACCCACCGTCCCGCGATTCACAAGTTGCAGCTTGGCGAGCAAGCGGCCAGGCGCATTGTGCTGGGGGATTGGGATCGTCAAGGGTGGGCATTGCAGGTGGATGAGCAAGGGTTTGCGCTGGCGCCCTTTGATTTCACTCCGCCACCGCAACTGGCTGCACCCGCCAACTAACAGCCGAACACAAAAACCTGTGGGAGCGGGCTTGCCCGCTCCCACAGGTTATGTGTGCCTTAGTGTCCTGAGGCCACAGGCCCGGCCTTCGCCGTAAACGGCGGCTTCGCCAGCCACACGATCAATATCAGCCCGAAGAACATCCAGCCCAGCAAGGTGAAGTAATCCACCGTGGACATGATGTACGCCTGGCTGATCACCGTCTGCTCCAGTTGCGTATAGGCCTTGGCCCCTGCCCCGCCCAGGTTGGTCAGTGCTTCTCGGGTCGCCGGATCGAAGGGGGTAATGCTTTCAGTCAGGTAGGCATGGTGTTGATCGGCGCGGCGAATCCAGATCCAGGTGGTCAGCGACGCCGCGAAACTGCCGCCCAGGGTCCGCAGGAATGTCGCCAGCCCCGAACCGTCGGCAATCTGGCTCGGCGGCAGGTCCGAGAGCAGGATGGTCAGGGTCGGCATGAAGAACAGCGCCACGCCGATCCCCATGAACAACTGCACCAGTGCGATGTGCTGGAAGTCCACTTCATTGGTGAAGCCGGCGCGCATGAAACAGCTCAGGCCGATGGCCAGGAACGCCCCGCCCGCCAGCAGGCGCATGTCGAATTTCGGTGCGTATTTGCCGACAAACGGCGCCAGCAGCACCGGCAGGATCCCCAGCGGCGCCACGGCAAACCCGGCCCAGGTCGCGGTGTATCCCAATCGCGTTTGCAGCCACTGCGGCAGGATCAGGTTGATCCCGAAGAACCCGGCATAGCCCAGGATCAGCACGATGGTGCCGTAGCGGAAGTTGCGATGGGCAAACAGGCGCAGGTTGACCACCGGGTGTTCGTCGGTCATTTCCCAGATCACGAAGAACGCCAGGGCCACCACCGAAATCACCGAGCCGATCACGATGAAGCTGGATTCGAACCAGTCGGCATCGTTGCCCTTGTCGAGCACGATCTGTAGCGCCCCGACGCCGATGATCAGCGCGATCAGACCGACGTAATCCATCGGTTGGCGGCTGGTGACCACCGGGCGCTTTTTCATCTGCTGGGTCACCACCCACGCGGCGAACAGACCGATCGGCACGTTGATGAAAAAAATCCACGGCCAGCTGTAGCTGTCGGTGATCCAGCCGCCGAGGATCGGCCCGGCAATCGGCGCGACCACCGTGACCATCGCCAACAGTGCTAGCGCCAGCCCCCGTTTCGCCGGGGGGTAAACCGCAATCAGCAGGGTCTGGGTCATCGGGTACAGCGGCCCGGCCACTACCCCTTGCAGCACCCGGAAGCCCACCAGTTCCGGCATCGAGGTGGAAATCCCGCACAGGAACGAAGCCAACACGAACAGCAGTGTCGCCCAGACAAACAGCTTCACCTCGCCGAAACGCCGACTGAGCCAGCCGGTCAGCGGCAAGGCGATGGCGTTGCTCACGGCGAACGAGGTGATGACCCAGGTGCCCTGCTCCGAACTCACGCCGAGGTTGCCGGAAATCGTCGGCAACGCCACGTTGGCGATGGTGGTGTCGAGCACTTGCATGAAGGTCGCCAGCGACAGGCCGATAGTGCTGAGCAGCAGGCTGGGCGGCGTGAAAGACGCGTTATTGCTCATCGCGAATCCTTTGAAACAGGTCTGGCGCTGCGCCGGTTGCCGGCGCAGCTGACGGATTGGCGAATCAGCGTTGCGCGGTTTTGCTGACCGCGGCGCTGTTGTCGTGGATCAGTTGAGTGATCATCGCGTCGGCCTCGGCCAACTGACGATCGTAGACGTTGGTACTGAACGAAGCCTTCTGCGGTGGCTGTTGCGCCAGCACCGGCCCGCTCTGATCGTGCAGGTCCACAGCGACCATGGTCGACAGACCGACCCGCAGCGGATGTTTGGCCAGTTCCTCGGCGTTGACGTGAACCCGTACCGGCACGCGTTGCACGATCTTGATCCAGTTGCCGGTGGCGTTCTGCGCCGGCAGCAAGGCAAAGGCGCTGCCGGTCCCGGCACCGAGGCTGTCGATGGTGCCGCTGTATTTCACGCTGCTGCCATACAGGTCGGTCTCGATCTCCACCGGTTGGCCGATGCGCATGTCACGCAGCTGGGTTTCCTTGAAGTTGGCGTCGATCCACAGCTGATCCAGGGGAATCACCGCCATCAGCGCGGTACCCGGTTGTACGCGCTGGCCAAGTTGTACAGAACGCTTGGCCACGTAACCGGTCACCGGTGCAATCAGCGTACTGCGCGAGTTGTTCAAGTACGCCTGACGCAATTGCGCGGCGGCGGCCATCACGTCCGGGTGCGATGAAACCACGGTGTCATCGACCAGCGCGCTGGTGGTCTTGAGCTTTTGTTCGGCGTTGGCCAGGGCGTTTTGCGCCGAGGTCAGGTCGTCGCGGGCGTGGGACAGCTCTTCCTGGGAGATCGCCCCGCCGGCGGCGAGGTTCTTGCGCCGGCTGAAGTTGTCCTGGGCCTTTTGCACTTCGGCTTTCTGGGCGTTGACCTGGGCCTTCATGCCATCCACATCGCTGTACAAGCCACGCACCTGACGCACGGTGCGCGCCAGATTGGCCTGGGCGTTTTGCAGGCCGATTTCGGCATCGTTCGGGTCGAAGTTCACCAGCACCTGGCCTTCATGGACCAGATCGCCGTCATCGGCGCCGATGCTGACCACGGTGCCAGTGACCAGCGGCGTGATTTCCACCACGTTGCCGTTCACATAGGCGTCGTCGGTGCTTTCGCTCCAGCGCCCGTAAAACTCGTGGTAGGCCCAGACGCCCGCGCCGCTCAGCACGACGGCGGCCGCCAGGACCAGCAGCATGAACTTGCGCTTGCCCGAATTGGGGTTGCCCTGGATGTTTTCAGGAGGTTGAGTTGTATCGGCAGTGGCCATGACAAGTACCTTGAATTAGTGGGTCAGCGTGGCTGGCGTGGCGTTGGCCGAGGCGATGGCCTCAGGCTGGAAACCGCCGCCCAGCGCCTGCATCAGTTGGATCGACAGGTCAATCTGCTCGGCATTCAGGTTGGCGAGTTGGCGCTGGGCCTGGAGCAGTTGCTGCTCGATGCTGAGCACGTCCAGGTAGTTGCCGATGCCGGAACCGTAACGCTGGACCACGGTGTTGTAGGAGTCCTGGGCGATGTCGGTGGCGTGTTGCTGGGCAGCGATCTGCCGGCCGATATCACGCAGCTGGTTAATGCTGTCGCTGACATCCCCCAGCGCCTTCACCAGGCTTTTGTTGTACTGCGCCACGGCGAGGTCGTAATCGGCGTCGCGGGAGTCGAGGTCGGCGCGCAAGCGGCCACCGTCGAAGATCGGCACCGAGATCGTCGGTGCGATGTTGAAGAAGCGGCTGGCCGATCCAAACATCGCATCGCCCAACAAGGATTCGGCGCCGGCAGCGGCACTGAGGTTCAAGTTGGGATAGAACCGGGTCTTGCCGGCGTCGATGCTTTTGCTCGCCGCTTCGACCCGCCAGCGCGCGGCCACCAGGTCCGGGCGACGCCCGAGCAACTCGGCCGGCAGCACCGAAGGTAGCGCTACCGCACTCGGCTGAAGAATGTTGGGGCGGGCAATTTCATTGCCGCGGTCCGGGCCTTTGCCGAGCAGCACCGCGAGAGCAATTTTCGCGCTGTTCAGGCGCTTTTCGGCGTCGATCAGGTTGGCCTGGGAAGTGGCTTCCAGGCTTTCGGTCTGCTGGAACTGGTACTGGCTGTCGATCCCGGCAGTCAGACGCCGCTGGCTCAGGTCGAGCATTTGCCGGGTGCGCTTGAGGTCTTCGTTGGACAGGTCGTAGACGATGTGCGCCTGACCAAGATCGCTGTAGGCGCGGGCAACATCGGCGGCCAGTGTCAGTTGCGCAGCCTGCTGGTCGACTTCGGCGGCACGGGCCTGGCCCAAGGCCGCTTCCCAGGCATCGCGCTGACCGCCCCAGAGGTCGAAGTTGTAATTAAAACTGGTGCTGATGTTACGCACGGTGGCGTACGTGTCGCCCTGCCCGCGCGGGTCCTGGTCCCGGGCCAGGCGCGAGCGGCTGACACCGGCGCTGGCATCCAGGGTCGGCATCCGCTCGGCGTCGGCGGCGGAAGCGGCAGCGCTGGCTTGATGGGCACGGGCGTCGGCGATCTGCATGTCCGGGCTGTCGCGCAGGGCCTCGCGGATCAGGCCGTCGAGCTGCGGGTCGCCGAGGCTTTTCCACCAGTCGCTTTTCGGCCAGGCGGCCGGCGACAACGTCACACCGCTGAGGGATTGCCCTGCCTTGAGGCTCTTCGCATCGAGGTTGACGCCTTCGGTTTTCAGGCCGCTGTAACTGGCGCAACCGGCGACGCTCATGGCCAACAGCACCAGGCTCAGGCCGGTACGCAAGGGGTTACTGCTCATTTGTCACCTACCCGCAGCAGGGTGATCGCGTCACCGGCTGCCACCAAAATTTTCTTCAGGATCAGCTCCAGGGTTTTCAACTCTTCTGGAGTGATGGCACCGGCCAGTTCATTCATGGCTTCGGCGCCGATGTGCGGCAGCAGCCCGGCGAGCTTCTGCCCTTCTTCCGTGAGCACAAGCTGCACCTGACGGCGATCCGCCTCGGAGCGTTGGCGAGCGAGGAAACCTTTCTGTTCCAGACGATCGAGCATGCGCGTCATCGAACCGCTGTCCAGGGACAGGTGCCGGCACAGCTCGCCCGGCGAATCGACGCCGAACTGGGCGATGATGATCAACACCTTGAACTGCGCGGCGGTGATGCCGTGGGGTTCCATGTGGGTGTCGATGATCCGGTCCTTGAGCAGCGCAGCGCGCCCGAGCAACAGGCCGAGATGGCAATTGTGGAAATCGTCTGGGGTGAAATGCTTCATCTGACCACCAATTAGCTGCCTAGGCAGTGAATGTATGTCGAGATGTTACTGCCTAGGCAGCGAATGTCAACGTAATAGTTAGGATGCTTTGTAAATAGTTGACCAATGGCGTCGGGATTTGTTGCGGCCACACTGACGCCATCGCGAGCAAGCTCGCTCCCACAGGGATTGCACTGGACCTTGTGGGAGCGAGCTTGCTCGCGATGGGGGCGACTCGGTTTTAAAGAAAACGCAGGCTTAGAAATCCCGCTTGTAGAAGATGTCCAGCGAACTGGCCACGCCGCCAGCGGCTTCGAGGTAGACCTTTTTGCTCAGCTTGTAGCGCAAGGCAATGGTGTTGGCCGGTTCGAACACGCCAACGCCATAGCGCAGGCTGAGCTTCTCGGAAATATTGCCGCTGGCCACCACACTGGTGGCATCGCCACTGCCCTGGGTATCGAGCTGGAAGTCCTGGATGCCCAGGTTTTTGGCGATGCCGCTGGTCACACCGGAGCTGCCCATCAAGCCCAGACCGAGGGCGGCCTGGGCGAGCATGTTGTTGTCTTCGCCATTGCTGCTCAATGGACGCCCGAGCACCAGATAGGACAGGGCCTGCTCCTGGCTCATGGCCGGCTCGGAGAAGATCTGCGTGGTCGGCTGCTCGGCACTGCCACTCAATCGAATGCCGGCGATGATGTCGTCGGTCTTGCGAATGGCCTCGATGTCCAGGTACGGCTGATCGATGGGCCCGGCAAACAGCAAACGCGCCCGGCGCACCGAAAGCCGCTGGCCATAGGCGCGATAACGGCCGTCGTTGAGCCACAGCTCGCCACGGGTGTCCATGTTGTCGCCAATGTGCACATGCCCCTGCACATTCGCCGTCAGGCCAAATCCTGCAAAGCTCAGCTTGTCCTCGCCGACCACCACTTCGATGTCCATCTTCATTGCCAGCGGCGGTTTGCCCTCCTCGGTCTGCTGACCGACGATCACCGTGTCATCGGAGACCTTGACCGTCGACGGCGGCAACTCGCGAATGGTGATGTCGCCTTTGGGTACCAGCACTTTGCCGGCGATGGCCAGTTCATCGCCCTTCATAGAGATTTTCAGGTCCGGTGCGACTTCCAGCTTGGCGTAAGGCTCGACGGTGACCGGCAACTGCGATCCCTTGAGCGCCAGGTCCATCACCAGCGCCTGGCCCCAGGCGATGTTGCCGTTCAGGCTGCCCTGCCCGGCCTTGCCGCTGTTCCAGCCACCGTTCAATTGCACGTTTTCACCGGCGATGAGCGCTTGAACGTGCAGGTTTTTCAGCTCCATTGGCAATTCAGGCCCGGAGATCTGACCGTCGCTGAGTTGCAGGCTGCCATTGACCTGCGGCGCCAGCAGCCCACCGGAAATCGTGCCGCTGCCATTCAAGCGCCCGGTCAGCTTCTCGACCATCGGCACGAACGGCCGCGCCACCGACAGGTCCAGCCCGCTCAAGCGGAACGAGCCGCTCAACGGTTTGTTCTTTGGCAAGGGATTGAGCTGTGCCTGGACCATCAGCTCGCCGAGTTTGCCACCGACGAAATTGAGCTCGGTGTCGATGCGTTTGGGCGTGAGTTTGCTGGTGAGCTTCAGGGTCTGGTACGGGAAGTCCAGCCACTGGTCCTTTTCCTTGATGCGCAACGTGCCGCCGCCGGCATCGACGCTGACCTGGCCGTTCGGGCCACTGGCCGGCAGGTCCAGTTGCAGGTCGGCGTTGAGCCGGCCCTGCCAGGCGAAATCCTTCGGCAACCACTGCGCGAGGCTGTCGATCGGGAATTGCTTGAGGTGATAACGCAACTTCGGCTCGGGCATCAGGCGCGAGTCTTCCCCGCACAGGCTGGCCTGGCCGGATGCCCAGCAATGGGCACCAAAGTTGATTTTGCCGTCCGCCAGGCGTTCGAGTTTCGCCGGCCCTTGCAGCTTCCAGTCCTGGCCACCGGCCTGGATATCACCGCTGGCCAGGCGTCCGCGCCAATTGCCTTTATCCAGCGCACCGTCCAGACCCAGCGTCAGTTTCAGCTTCGGCCCTTGCAGGTCGAGGCTCAACTTCTGGTTCTTGATGTCGCCCTGGCCGCTGGCGGTCAGCGTTCCCAGTGAAGTATCGCCCGCCCGGATGCCGCTGCCCTTGAGGTCGATTTTCGCCCGTTGCGCACTGTCCAGCGTGGCGTCCAGGTTCAGGCTTTGCAGGCGATTGTCCTGGAAAGCCAGTTGCGAGCCTTGCAGGTCAAGCTTGCCCTGGGGCGCCTTGAGCGTGCCGGCGACATCCACGCGGCCATTGAGCTGGCCGCGCAGTTGCGGCCAGAGCTGGGCCAGGCGCGGCAGCTTGAGATCGATCTGGCCGGCGAGTTTCTGTTGCAGGCTGCCTTTGCCGCTGATGCTGTTGTCGCCGAGGCGAACTTGCAGGGCGTTGAGGTTCCATTGCTCGCCACGGCCATCGGCCTTGGCCTGGATCACCGCCGGCTGCCCGCGCAGTTTGCCCTTGAGGTCCAGGTCGGCATTGAGGCTGAGCACTTCGTTTTTCATCTCGCCCTGACTGCGCAACGGCCCGGCCAGCGTGCCCGGCAGCTCCGCGACCCAGTACGCAGGGTTGATCGCCGACAGGTCCAGCGCGGTGTCCCAGGCAATGCCGTCAGCGAATTGCAGGTTCAGGTGCCCTTCAGCCTTGCCCTGCCCGGCCTGGAGTTGAATCTGTTGCAGGTAGATTTTCGTCAGGTCGCCCGCGAAAGGGCTGGCCAGGGTGAAGGCGCCGGCCGGACCATCCGCCGCGGCGTCGAAATGACCGAGGTACTTGCCGTCGGTGTAAGACACCTCACCGTTGAAGCGGCGCAACGCCACCTCGGGCTCGTCGATCAACGGATAGAGACGGTGCCACGGGAAGTCCAGCCAGTCGATCTTCACCTCGGCGCTCAGGCCTTTGCTCCAGTCCAGAAGCCCTGTGAGCTTGAGGCTTTGCTTGTCGCTGGCGGTCAGGTCGAGCGCGGCGATCCGCGCGCCCTTGGCGTCGACCGTGCCTTGCAGCGCCAGTGCGACTGGCCCTTGCTCGGCGGGCAGTGTGGCTTTGCCGAGCAGCACGTAGCCGTTCTTCAGGTCGCCAGCGCCGGTGAGTTCAAGCTGATTGAGTTGCAGGGTGTCCGGCAGATCGGCACTGGGCTTGAAGCCGTCGGCGGTGATCCGCACTTTGGCCGGCAGGTTTTCCACCAGAGGTTGCAGTTCACCGGTCAGTTGCCCGTTGAGGTAACCGCTGCTGTCGGCTTTCAGGTTCAGGGTCTTGAGCAGGTCGCCGTCGACTTTCAGCGCCAACGCCAGGGGCTCAGGCGTCGACAACAGGGTCAGCTTGCCGGAGGCGCTGAGGGGCCAGTTGCCGGAGGGTTGCAGCAGGCCGGACAGGTTCAGGCTCAGGTCATCGCGCTGCAAAGACACCGCGTCGATCTTCAAACCGGCTGTCGTCCAGTGAGCCGCCAGTTGCAAGCCCTTGAGCTCTTCGCTGCCGTTGAACAACAGGCTGCCAACCTTGATCTCCCCCAGTTCGAGGGCCAACGGTAACTTGAGCTCCGGGAGCGTGATCGGGCCGCTGTCTGGCTCTTCGGCACCCGGCGGGAACGTCAGGCTGACCTGATCGGCCTGCAATTGCTCGATGCACAAGGTCATTCGGGTCAGGCACAACGGCGACCAGGCAAAAATCACTTTGCTCAGTTCAACCCGGTTGCTGTCCTGCTGCCACAGCACCCGGTCGGCACTCCACTGCCCGCCCAGCCGGCCCTGGAAGTTTTCCAGGGTCAAGCCGGGCACAAAACCCAATGCCCAGCGGCTGCCCGTCGCCGTGCCCAACACCGTGGCCAGCGTCAGGACGACCAGCATCAACAGCGCCGTCATCGTCAGCAGCGTTACTTTCAAACCACGCGTCACAGCTCAGGCCCCATGGAAAAGTGCAATCGAATGCCGCCATCGTCGTCCAGCGCGTGGGCCAGGTCGAGGCGGATCGGCCCCACCGGCGATACCCAGCGCACGCCGATACCGACCCCGGTCTTGAGGTTCGGCAGTTCGAGTGTATTGAAGGAGTTGCCCTGATCGACAAAGGTCGCGATCCGCCATTTTTCGGCGATGGAATACTGGTATTCCGCGCTGGCGGCGACCATGTAGCGGCCACCGATGCGGTCGCCGTCGGAGTTTTCCGGGGACAGGCTCTGATAGTCGTAGCCACGCACGCTCTGGTCGCCACCGGCGAAGAAGCGCAACGATGGCGGCACCGATTTGAAACCGTTGGTGGCACTGCCGCCAACCTGCACCCGCCCGAGGAAGCGGTGATTATCGAACACCGTGGTCAAGCCTTTGACCAGCGCCGTGCCGTAGATCAGGTTGCTGTCGGAACCCAGACCTTCCTTGGCCACTTTGGATTCGAATTGCAGGCGATAGCCGTTGTGCGGGTCGATGCGGTTGTCGCTTTTGAGGTACGAATAGCTCACACCTGGCATCAGCAAGTTACTCAGGCCCGAGTCGTCGCCGAGCTGGTAATCCTCGCGCTGCCATTTGAGCGATACCACCCGCTGCCAGCCGCTGGGCAACTTGCTGTGCCACTCGGGGCCGAGGGTCAACAGCTTGCTGTGGGTGTCGGTGCCGGCGATGTCCTCATTCTGATAGCCGCCGGCAAAACGCAGTTTGTCGGTCAGTGGCGGGTCCAGCGGAATGTCGTAGAACAACCCGACGTTTTGCCGAGGCGCCGAGACTTCGGTCTCCCAGCCATAACTGTGCCCTTGTGCGTTGACCCAGTGCCGGGTCCAGTTGGCCTTGGCCCGTGGACCGACGTCGGTGGAGAAACCCAGGCCCAGGCCCATGGTCCGGGGCTTGCGGGTTTCGAGTTTGACGTCCACCGGGATCGCATCGTCCTTGGACGCCGCAGGCGCCGCGTCCACCCGCACGCCTTCGAAGTAACCGCTCGACTGCAGGTTCTGATTGAGTTCGGCGATCAGCTCCGAGTCATACGGCGTACCGGCCTTGAACGGCACCATGCGTTGCAGCAGCTCGTCATCGAACGGCGTATCACCTTCGAAACTGACTTTGCCCAAGGTATAGCGCGGACCGCTTTCATAGATCAGTTCGATATCGGCGACGCCGGCACGGGGGTCGACCGACAATTTTGAACGGGTGAATCGGCCACTAAAAAAACCATAACGCGAAGCCTGATTCTGGATCAGGCGCTTGGCGTCCTCGTAATGCCCATGGTTGAGCACGGCGCCGGGTTTTAGCGCGTCGCTTTTGGGGACTCGAAAGGATTTGAGGGCGGCTGCCGGACCGTCGACACGCACCGTGACGTTGCGCAGATGCACCGGCTCGCCGGGGTCGACCTTCAGCACCAGGCGCGGCTTTTCGCCGCCCTTCACCTCGCTGTCGATGTGCGGCTGGTAATAACCCAAGGCCTGGGCGGCCTTGCGCGCCTGTTCTTCGGCGCCACGGCTGAAGCGCAGCAACGCTTCCTCATCGCGATCGCCGAGGCTGCCGATATAGCCTTCAATATTGGCTTTCAGCTCATCATTGGACGGTTTGATCCGTACATCCAATTCACTTTGTGCCAGCGCCGCACAGCTGGTCATCAGCATCAGTACGCCGCTGGTAATTCTTCCTGGAAACTTCATAGGCGCGGATGCTATCACGAGCATGGATCATGAACATGGAAGCGTGATAGAGCCTGACATGCAAAGAAAGTTCGCGGTTCAAGCCGTTGCTGTTTGTAACACCTGGGGATTGGGGTGAAAAAATACGTGCTCGCGAATCGGTCCTACAGCAACTTCACCGATTTCCTCATACCCCTGGCGCTTATAGAACTCCAGATAGCGAGGATTCCCGGTATCGAGGATCACGCCCTGTGAATTTTCATCCACTGCGCACCAGTTGTGCACGGCTTGTAACAGTTGCTCGCCGAAATGCTTGCCCTGGAACTGTGGATGCACCCCCAGCAATGGCAAGACATGCACCGAGTCGTTCGGCACACAGGCTTCCACGGCAGCGTGATATTCGAGGTAGCGACGGGTGCAGCGAAATCCCGTGCTGAGCACCATGCGCAGGCGCCAGGCCCAACTTTCGGTGACGCCGAGGCGACGTTGCGGCGGTGCGATCAGGGCGATGCCGATCAGGCGGTCGTTGACCAGCAGGCCGATGGCCGGCAGGTCCTGAAGAAAATGCTGGGTCACCAGCTCGCGCACGGTGGCGCGAACCCGCTGTTCATAGCCGGGGCGTTCGGCTTCGAACAGATAGCCGAAGGTCGGCTCGTGTCGATAAGCCTGGTACAGCAGCGAACGCGCTTCGCGGGCGTAGCCGCTGTCGAGCATGTGAATATCGGCGATGACGGTCGAGGTTTCGGGCATGACGGTTGATCTCCCCGGCACAGCTCGGGTGGCTGCGCTCTTGTTGTTACGAGCTGATCGGCGCTGACACAGTTCCTTACAGATTCGCAATCAGTGTAGGCAATGAAATTGCCTTCGCGAGCAAGCCCGCTCCCACAGGTGCCGTGGAGTGAGCAAATTCTGTGGACGATACAACCCACTGTGGGAGCGGGCTTGCTCGCGAAGGGGCCAGGACTGCCTACACAGATCTGACAGAACCCAGTAAATCCCCTCACCCCACACTGGCCCGATTCCCACATGTCAGCTAGCATCGCCCTTTTGCCAGGACTGCCGACCATGAAGATCGTCTCCTTCAACATCAACGGGCTGCGCGCCCGTCCCCATCAGCTGGCGGCGCTGATCGAAAAGCACCAACCCGATGTGATCGGCTTGCAGGAAACCAAGGTCCACGACGACCAGTTTCCCCTCGATGAAGTCAGAGCACTGGGCTACCACGTGTATTTCCACGGGCAAAAAGGCCACTACGGCGTCGCCCTGCTCTCGCGCCAGGAGCCGCTGGCCCTGCATAAAGGTTTCGCCACCGACGAAGAAGATGCCCAGCGGCGCTTCATCTGGGGCACCTTCGCCGACGCCAACGGCGTGCCGGTGACCATCATGAACGGTTATTTCCCACAGGGCGAAAGCCGCGACCACCCGACCAAGTTCCCGGCCAAGGAACGTTTCTACAGCGACTTGCAGCAACTGCTGGAAAGCCAGTTCAAGAACGACCAGCCACTGGTAGTGATGGGGGATGTGAACATCTCCCCGGAAGACTGCGACATCGGCATCGGCCCGGACAACATGAAACGCTGGCTGAAAACCGGCAAATGCAGCTTCCTGCCGGAAGAGCGCGAGTGGATGGCCCGCCTGAAGAACTGGGGCCTGGTGGACAGTTTCCGCCACCTGAACCCCGACGTGACCGACACTTTCAGCTGGTTCGACTACCGCAGCCGTGGCTTCGAAGACGAGCCCAAGCGTGGCCTGCGTATCGACCTGATCCTCGCCTCCCACGGCTTGCTGCCACGGGTGAAGGCTGCAGGTGTGGACTACGAACTGCGTGGCATGGAAAAACCTTCGGACCATGCGCCGATCTGGCTTGAGTTGAGCTGATCCTGTCTAACACAACTCGAATGTGGGATCGCCGCATCGCCGCTCCCACATGAGAAAGTGTCATTTTTCGGAAACCTTACTGACTTAATCTCCCGACACCTCCTTTGGTTATATAAGGTGCCGGCATGATGCTGCGCGTGTTGTTCCTGTTGTTGCTGTGCACGGGCTTGCCGCAGGCGGCCTCGGCCGGCGACTTGCCGACACCCGAACACGGCCCGGTGCTGCGGATTCAGGGCTCCAACACCATCGGTGCGGCATTGGGACCGGCGCTGGTCGAGGGCCTGCTCAGTGAACAGGGCCTGCGCAAGATTCACCGCGAAACCCCGGACACCGCCAACGAGCTGCGCATCGTCGGCGAAACCGTTCAAGGCCATCGGGTCGTGGTGGAGGTGGCGGCCCATGGTTCCAGCACCGGTTTCACCGCGCTGAAAACCGCCAGTGCCGATCTTGCCGCCTCGTCGCGCCCGATCAAGGACAGCGAACTGGCCAGCCTGCAATCCCTCGGTGACCTGAAAAGCCCGAGCGCCGAACAGGTCATTGCCATCGATGGCCTGGCGATCATCCTTCACCCGGACAATCCGCTGAACCAGCTCGACACTGTGCAACTGGCGCGTATCTTCAGTGGCGAGGTGAAGACCTGGGAAGACATCGGCGGCCGCGGCGGGCCGATTCATCTGTATGCGCGGGATGATCAGTCCGGGACCTACGACACCTTCAAGGAACTGGTCCTCAGTGGCCGTGGGAAAACCCTCGCCAGCGCGGCGAAACGCTTCGAGTCCAGCGAGCAACTCTCTGATGCGGTCAGCGCCGACCCACAAGGCATCGGTTTTATCGGTTTGCCCTACGTGCGCCAGTCCAAAACCGTGGCCATTGTCGACGGTCAATCGCAAGCCATGCTGCCGCTCAACAGCCTGATTGCCACGGAAGATTATCCGCTGTCCCGTCGGTTGTTCTTTTACCTGCCACCGACGGGGAAAAATCCCTGGGCCCAAGCGCTGGTGGCCTATGCCCAAAGCAGCAAAGGACAAGCGATTGTCGCCGCCAACGGGTTTATTGCCCAGACCGTCCAGGCCATGGCCGTCACGCCGAATGCGCTGATGCCCGAGGGATACCAGTCCCTCAGTCGTCATGCCCAGCGGCTGTCGGTGAACTTTCGCTTTGAAGAAGGCAGTGCCAGCCTGGACAACAAGGCGCGGCAAGACCTGACGCGCGTGCTCGACTATATAAAGCAGCAAGACAAAATGTCTGGGCAAGTGACGCTGGTAGGGTTTGGCGATGCCAAGAGTGACTCGGCACGCGCCGATCTGTTGTCGAAGTTGCGGGCCATGGCGGTACGGCGGGAGTTGGTGAAGAGCGGCGTGGTGTTTCGCGAGATTCGCGGATTCGGTGCCGAAATGCCGGTGGCGGCCAATAGCGCCGATGAGGGAAGGATCAAGAATCGGCGGGTTGAGGTTTGGGTGTATTGAGGTTGAGAGGGTGAATTTACTGACGTCATCGCGAGCAGGCTCACTCCTACAGGGATCGCAGTGAACCTGTGGGAGTGAGCCTGCTCGCGATGAACGATAACGCGGTCTTACTGTCCGCTACGCATCATCTCCTTCGGCACATATTTGCCGATTTCGAACTTGCCGATCGCCGCACGGTGCACTTCGTCCGGGCCGTCGGCCAGGCGCAGGGTGCGCTGCATCGCATACATGTAGGCCAGCGGGAAATCGTTGGAAACCCCTGCCCCGCCATGGATCTGGATCGCCCGGTCGATCACCCGCAATGCAACGTTTGGCGCCACGACCTTGATCTGCGCGATCTCGCTTTTCGCCACTTTGTTGCCGACGGTGTCCATCATGTACGCCGCTTTCAACGTCAGCAGGCGTGCCATGTCGATTTCCATCCGCGAGTCGGCGATCTTGTCGATGTTGCCGCCCAGGCGTGCCAGAGGCTTGCCGAACGCCGTGCGGTTCACCGAGCGTCTGCACATCAGTTCCAGCGCGCGCTCGGCCATGCCGATCGAACGCATGCAGTGGTGAATCCGGCCCGGGCCAAGGCGACCTTGCGCGATTTCGAAGCCGCGTCCTTCGCCCAGCAGGACGTTTTCGTACGGTACCCGGACATTTTCAAAGAGTACTTCGGCGTGACCGTGAGGAGCATCGTCATAGCCGAACACTGGCAGTGGACGCAGGATTTTTACCCCAGGGGTGTCGACCGGCACCAGAATCATCGAGTGCTGGGCATGACGTGGCCCGTCCGGATCGCTCAGCCCCATGAAAACCAGGATTTTGCAGCGTGGGTCGCAAGCACCCGACGTCCACCACTTCTTGCCGTTGATCACCCACTCGTCGCCATCGCGCACGGCACGGGCGGCCATGTTGGTAGCGTCGGAGGATGCGACATCCGGTTCGGTCATGGCGAATGCCGAGCGGATCTCCCCGCGCAGCAAGGGTTCGAGCCAGCGCTGTTTCTGCTCTTCGTTGGCGTAACGCACCAGCACTTCCATGTTGCCGGTGTCCGGTGCCGAGCAGTTGAACGGCTCTGGCCCCAACAGCGAGCGGCCCATGATTTCCGCCAGCGGCGCGTATTCGAGGTTGGTCAACCCGGCACCCAGTTCGGACTCAGGCAGAAACAAATTCCACAGGCCTTCTGCCTTGGCCTTGAGTTTGAGTTCTTCCATGATCGCGGTCGGCTGCCAGCGATCGCCTTCGGCGACCTGGCGCTCGAACACGGCTTCGGCGGGATAGACGTAGGTGTCCATGAACGCTGTTACGCGCTCACGCAGTTCCTGAACCTTGGGCGAATAAGCGAAATCCATGAGCGAGATACCTTCTTGGGGGAGGTTGTTTTAGGTCATGTATCGATGCTAGAACAGCGTTGATAATTTACCTAGCCTATTCTCGGCGTGTATAAACATTCATCACCGATATATGATCGGCTGATCGTCACGGTCAGTCCGCCCACACAATAAGAGAGCCGCGTAATGAATCTGAGCAAGGTCGATCTCAACCTTTTCATCGTCTTCGACGCGATCTACACCGAAGCCAACCTGACCCGTGCCGGGCAGATTGTGGGCATTACCCAGCCAGCGGTGTCGAACGCACTGGCCCGGTTGCGCGAGACCTTCAACGACCCGCTGTTCGTGCGCACCGCCCAGGGCATGGTGCCGACGCCCATGGCGCAGAACATCATCGGCCCGGTGCGCAACGCACTCTCGCTGCTGCGCGTGTCGGTGCAGGAAAGCCGCATTTTCAACCCGCAGCAAGCGGTCAAGACCTATCGCATCAGCATGACCGACCTCACCGAAGCGGTGATCCTGCCGCCGCTGTTCCAACGCCTGCGTCGCCTGGCGCCGGCGGTGATCATCGAAAGCTTCCTGTCCAAACGCCGTGAAACCACCAAGGAACTGGCGGCCGGTCGCCTCGACTTCGCGGTGGATGCGCCGCTCAACACTGACCCGCAGGTGCGTCACGTCAAGTTGATGGAGGACCGCTACGTGTGCGCCATGCGCAAGGGGCATCCGCTGGCGGGCAAGGAGAAACTCACGCTGGATGATTACCTGGGCCTGACCCACATCCATATTTCCAGCCGTCGCAGCGGCCTCGGCTATGTCGACCTGGCCCTGGGCAAGATGGGCATCCAGCGCAAGATCGCCCTGCGCTCCCAGCATTACCTGATGGCCTCGCAAGTGTTGCAACAGACCGACATGGTCATGACCGTGCCGGAACGCTTCGCCCGCCGAAACGACCTGCATGCCTTTTATCTGCCGGTCAACGATGTGCCGCCGGTGGAAACCCATCTTTACTGGCATGAAAGCACTGACCAGGACCCGGCGAACCGCTGGATGCGCGAGCAGATGATCGAGTTGTGCCAGCAGGTGACGGCGCAAGAGAAGAAGCTCGAGAAGGTGTAAGCCGTCACACCGCGTTATCGTTCATCGTCGGATCGCCGCCCGGCCAAGCCCGCTCCCACAGGTATCTTGGTCATGCACAGAAATGTGTACACCGAAAATCTTTGTGGGAGCGGCTTGCCCGCGATGAGGCCCGTCAGCACACAGAAAAACCCTGCCACTTGACGTAAACGTCAACCTGACATTAGCTTAGCGCCATGACCTTTTGCGAGCGCGCCCATGAGCAGCCAGACCTACAGCATTTCCGACCTCGCCCGCGAGCTCGACATCACCACCCGCGCCATTCGCTTTTATGAAGAGCAAGGCCTGCTCAGCCCCGAGCGCCGTGGCCAGGAACGCATTTACTCGCCCCGCGACAAGGTCAGCCTGAAGCTGATCCTGCGGGGCAAGCGCATCGGTTTCTCCCTGGCTGAATGCCGCGAGCTGATCGAGCTCTACGACCCGTCCAGCGGTAACACCAAGCAACTGCACAGCATGCTGGCGAAAATCAGCGAGCGCCGGGAGCAGCTTGAACAACAAATGCTCGACATCGAACAGATGAAACTGGAACTCGATACTGCCGAAGAGCGCTGCGTGCAGGCGCTGGAGCAGACGCTCAAGAACCAGGAAGTCATTCAATAAAACCCGCCCCCCTTGTAGGAGCGAGCTTGCTCGCGATGGTCGTTAACGATAACGCGTGTCTGCTGAATAAACGCGGTGCCTGGGAGTCCATCGCGAGCAAGCTCGCTCCTACAGGGTTTTCTGTTCATTCAGACAAATAAAACAGGTCGAACCCCATGCCCCTCCCCACCCACGTACGCATTGTCGAAGTCGGCCCACGCGACGGCCTGCAGAACGAGGCCCAGCCCATCAGTGTTACCGACAAGGTGCAACTGGTCGATGCGCTGACCGCAGCCGGGCTCGGCTATATAGAAGTCGGCAGTTTCGTGTCGCCCAAGTGGGTGCCGCAGATGGTCGGCTCCGCCGAGGTTTTCGCGCAGATCCAGCGTAAACCGGGCGTGGTCTACGGCGCGCTCGCCCCCAACCTGCGCGGTTTCGAAGATGCCCTCGCCGCCGGGGTCAAGGAAGTGGCCGTGTTCGCGGCGGCGTCCGAAGCGTTTTCCCAGCGCAACATCAATTGCTCGATCAGCGAAAGCCTGGAGCGTTTCGGGCCGATCATGGAGGCGGCCAGACAACATGGAGTGACTGTGCGCGGGTATGTGTCCTGCGTGCTGGGCTGCCCCTATGAAGGTAACGTCGCCCCGGAGCAGGTCGCCGTGGTCGCCCGCGAGCTGTATGCCATGGGCTGCTATGAGGTCTCGCTGGGGGACACCATCGGCACCGGCACCGCTGGCGCAACCCGCAGGATGTTTGAAGTGGTATCGAAGGATGTGCCCCGGGAGAAACTCGCAGGGCACTTCCACGACACCTACGGCCAGGCTGTGGCCAACATCTACGCCAGTCTGCTGGAAGGCATCTCGGTGTTCGACAGTTCCATCGCCGGTCTCGGCGGCTGCCCCTATGCCAAGGGCGCCAGCGGTAACGTCGCCACCGAAGACGTGGTTTACCTGCTCAACGGCCTGGGCATCGATACCGGAATCAACCTCGACGCCTTGATGCTCGCCGGTCAGCAGATTTGCGCAGTATTGGGTCGCCCTACCGGCTCCCGCGTGGCCAAGGCCCGCAGCGCACAGTGAGTGCGCTGAGTGTGTCCGGGTGTTACCGCTGTGTCTGAAACGTGGGCGTAAGCGAGTAACACGGAAACAAAATGTAGGGTTTTGCCTGAGGAGTAAAACCCTACAAATTCGCAAATCATTGTTTTTAAAGGATTTTATAAAGTTGGCACGCCTCCTGCTATATCTATCGCACAACAAGAATAAAAAAATTGCGGCAAACCTAATAAAAACAAGACGTAACGACTCTGACATAACAAAAACAACACGGCAGAGACGCAGCTAACAGATTTTTTTGGAGAAGATGTACTTTTCAGGGTGCTTTTCGGAGTTACCCGCAACCGGACAGAGAATAATAAAACTACCTTCAGGTAGCTCCCGTACTGGTTGGATCGCTCAGCGAGAAAGTAGATCAGCGCTCAAAAAAATACGTTTGCTCTTGATCCCGAATGGGGATCGCCAAAAACAGCGGTAAAGGGCAACGGTTGCCAAAAACAAAAACAGACCGACCCTCAATAATAAAAAAAGAGCACGCGCAACGAAAATTAAAGGGGAGCTTCGGCTCCCCTTTGTGCTGTCTGACGTTTGAGATTTCCGCAGCCCTTGGTAGGAGCGAGCTCGCTCGCGAAGAACACAAGGGCACCGCGTATTTCCAGACTGCACGCGTTATCGTTGACGTTCTTCGCGAGCAAGCTCGCTCCTACAGTCGGCCTTCGTCAGACCTGCTTGCTACGCAACTCCTCGATACTGATCTCGCGCATCCTGAATTTCTGGATCTTGCCGGTCACCGTCATTGGAAACTCCTCGACGAACTTGAAGTAACGCGGCGTCTTGAAGTGCGCGATGCGCTCCTTGCACCAGGTTTGCAGCTCTTGCTCGGTGGCGCTGTGGCCGGGGTGGAACTTGATCCAGGCGACGATCTCTTCGCCGTAGCGCGAACAAGGAATGCCGATCACCTGCACGTCCGCGACAGCCGGATGAGTGAAGAAAAACTCTTCCAGCTCCCGCGGGTAAATATTCTCACCGCCGCGGATGATCATGTCCTTGTTGCGCCCGGCAATGCACACGTAACCCTCGTCATTCATGCTCGCCAGGTCACCGGTGTGCATCCATCCTGCCTGATCGATGGCGTCCGCCGTGCCTTCGGGGTTGTTCCAGTAGCCGAGCATCACGCTGTAACCACGGGTGCACAGTTCACCGATGGTGCCACGCGGCACCAGGTTGCCCGCCTCGTCGATGATCTTGCTTTCAAGCTGCGGCTGGGTGCGGCCGACGGTAGTCACGCGCAGTTCCAGGTCGTCTGAAGGACCGGTCTGCAACGACACCGGACTGGTTTCCGTCATGCCGTAGGCGATCTGCACTTCGCTCATGTGCATTTCGCTGATGACCCGGCGCATCACCTCGATAGGACAGGTCGCGCCCGCCATGATCCCGGTACGCAGGCTCGACAGGTCGAATTCGGCACGCTGGGGCTGATCGAGCATGGCGATGAACATGGTCGGCACGCCGTACAGCGCAGTGGCTTTCTCTTCGGCGACGGTGCTGAGGGTCAGCAGCGGATCAAACGCATCGTTTGGGTAAATCATGGTGCTGCCGTGGGTGATACAACCAAGGTTGCCCATGACCATGCCGAAGCAGTGATAAAGCGGCACCGGGATCACCAGGCGATCGGCCGCGGTCAGGCCGAGGCTTTCGCCGACCATGTAACCGTTGTTGAGAATGTTGTAGTGACTGAGGGTCGCACCCTTGGGGAAACCGGTGGTGCCGGAGGTGTACTGGATATTCACCGGTTGATCGAAATGCAGGCTGTCCTGGCGCTCAAGCAGTTGCCCGACCGTCACGCTGCCCGCCAGATCGGCCAGTTGCGACCATGGCAGGAACCCCGACGGTGGCTGCGCATCCAGGCTGATGACGCCACGCAGTTCCGGCAACCGCTCACTCTGCAACTTGCCGATGGATTGCCCGGCCAGTTCCGGTACCAGGCCTTGCAGCATCGCGTGATAGTTCGAGGACTTGAAGGCCCCGGCACACACCAGCCATTGGCAGCCGGACTGCTTCAATACGTATTCGAGTTCGGAACTGCGATACGCCGGATTGATGTTGACCAGGATCACGCCGATTTTCGCGGTGGCAATCTGGCTGATGCACCACTGTGCACAGTTCGGCGCCCAGATGCCAAGGCGGTCCCCGGCTTGAAGCCCCAGAGCCAGCAGTGCTCTGGCGTGCAGGTCCGCGGCCTCGGCCAATTGCCGCCAGGTGTAACGCAGCTGCTGATGGCGCACCACCAGCGCCTCCCCGTCCGGGTACTGCGCAACCATGTTGTCAAACGCCTGGCCAATGGTCATCGCCAGCAAGGCTTTGTCCTGGGAACCACGGGTGTAACTGCGTTGCGGGCTTGCACTGGGTTGATCCATGACGACCCCTATTGTCTTTATTTATGGGCTACCGGCGGTCCCACAGGCGTGGTCCGCGTTCTATCTTGAACTGGCTCTACTCTCGCTCAAGTTGACGTTAACGTAAAGGGTGATTGACAGCCATTCGTCACAGGCTTACGTTAACGTAAAGGTGAGAACCCATTGACAGTCTCACCAACCGACAAAAAAGCCAAAAGGTGACCCATGAGCTATCCATCCCTGAACTTTGCCCTCGGTGAAACCATCGACATGCTGCGCGATCAGGTTCAGTCCTTCGTCGCCAAGGAGATCGCCCCGCGCGCCGCTCAGATCGACATCGACAACCTGTTCCCCGCCGACCTGTGGCGCAAGTTCGGCGACATGGGCCTGCTGGGCATTACCGTGCCGGAAGAGTACGGCGGTGCCGGCCTGGGCTACCTGGCCCACGTGGTGGCCATGGAAGAAATCAGCCGTGGCTCGGCATCGGTGGCGTTGTCCTACGGCGCGCACTCCAACCTCTGCGTCAACCAGATCAACCGCAACGGCAACCACGAACAGAAATCCAAGTACCTGCCCAAACTGATCAGCGGCGAGCACATCGGCGCCCTGGCCATGAGCGAGCCGAATGCCGGTTCCGACGTGGTATCGATGAAACTGCGCGCCGAAAAACGCGGCGACAAGTACGTGCTCAACGGCAGCAAGACCTGGATCACCAACGGTCCGGACGCCAACACCTACGTGATCTACGCCAAGACCGACCTGGAAAAAGGCCCTCATGGCATCACCGCCTTCATCGTCGAGCGCGACTGGAAAGGCTTCAGCCGCAGCAACAAATTCGACAAGCTCGGCATGCGCGGTTCGAACACCTGCGAGCTGTTTTTCGATGACGTCGAAGTGCCGGAAGAAAACATCCTCGGCGTGCTCAACGGCGGCGTGAAAGTGCTGATGAGCGGCCTCGACTACGAGCGCGTTGTCCTTTCAGGTGGCCCGACCGGGATCATGCAGGCGTGCATGGACCTGATCGTGCCGTACATCCACGACCGCAAGCAGTTCGGCCAAAGCATCGGCGAATTCCAGTTGATCCAGGGCAAGGTCGCCGACATGTACACCCAACTCAACGCCAGCCGCGCCTACCTGTACGCCGTGGCCCAGGCCTGCGAGCGCGGCGAAACCACGCGCAAGGACGCTGCCGGTGTGATCCTCTACAGCGCCGAACGCGCCACGCAAATGGCCCTCGACGCGATCCAGATTCTCGGTGGCAACGGCTATATCAATGAATTCCCGGCCGGTCGTCTGCTGCGTGATGCCAAGCTGTACGAAATCGGCGCGGGCACCAGTGAGATCCGTCGCATGCTGATCGGTCGCGAACTGTTTAACGAAACCCGCTAATCGGAGCTGTCCATGGCTACCCTGCATACCCAGCTCAACCCCCGTTCAGCGGAGTTCGCCGCCAACAGCGCGGCGATGCTCAAACAGGTCGACGCCCTGCACACCCTGCTCGCCCAAGTGGCGCAAGGTGGCGGCCCGAAGGCCCAGGAACGCCACACCTCGCGGGGCAAACTGCTGCCTCGCGAGCGCATCAACCGCTTGCTCGATCCGGGTTCGCCGTTTCTGGAGATCAGCCAACTGGCGGCTTACGAGGTGTATGGCGAAGACGTCCCCGCCGCTGGCGTGATTGCCGGGATCGGCCGTGTGGAAGGCGTCGAGTGCATGATCGTTGCCAACGACGCCACGGTCAAAGGTGGCTCGTATTACCCGCTGACGGTGAAAAAACACCTGCGCGCCCAGACCATCGCCCAGCAGAACCGTCTGCCGTGCATCTACCTGGTGGACTCCGGCGGCGCCAACCTGCCTCGCCAGGATGAAGTGTTTCCGGACCGCGAGCACTTCGGGCGGATCTTCTTCAACCAGGCCAACATGAGCGCCATGGGCATTCCGCAGATTGCCGTGGTCATGGGTTCCTGCACGGCTGGCGGCGCCTATGTACCGGCGATGGCCGACGAAGCGATCATGGTCCGCGAGCAAGCGACGATCTTCCTCGCCGGCCCGCCGCTGGTGAAAGCCGCGACCGGTGAAGTGGTCAGCGCCGAGGACCTCGGCGGGGCCGATGTGCACTGCAAGATTTCCGGTGTGGCCGACCATTACGCCGAGAGCGATGAACACGCCCTGGCACTGGCACGCCGCAGCGTCGCCAACCTCAACTGGCGCAAGCAAGGTGAGGTTCAGCAGCGCACGCCGATCGCCCCGCTCTACAGCAGCGACGAGTTGTACGGTGTGGTTCCGGCCGACGCCAAGCAACCGTTTGACGTGCGCGAAGTGATTGCACGACTGGTGGATGGTTCGGTGTTCGACGAGTTCAAGGCGCTGTTCGGGACGACGCTGGTCTGCGGTTTTGCTTACCTGCACGGTTACCCGATCGCGATCCTCGCCAACAACGGCATCCTGTTTGCGGAGGCGGCGCAGAAAGGCGCGCACTTCATCGAACTGGCGTGCCAGCGCGGTATCCCGCTGCTGTTCCTGCAGAACATCACCGGCTTCATGGTCGGCCAGAAATACGAGGCCGGCGGCATCGCCAAGCACGGCGCGAAGCTGGTGACGGCAGTGGCCTGCGCCAAGGTGCCGAAGTTCACCGTGATCATCGGCGGCAGTTTCGGTGCCGGTAACTACGGCATGTGCGGTCGAGCTTACGATCCACGCTTCCTGTGGATGTGGCCGAATGCGCGCATCGGCGTGATGGGTGCCGAGCAGGCGGCCGGCGTGCTGGTGCAGGTCAAGCGCGAACAGGCCGAACGCAGCGGCCAGGGTTTCAGCGCCGAGCAGGAAGCCGAGATCAAGCAACCGATCCTCGACCAGTACGAAGAACAGGGTCACCCCTACTATTCCAGCGCGCGCCTGTGGGACGACGGTGTCATCGACCCGGCCCAGACCCGCGACGTACTGGCCCTGGCCTTGTCCGCGTCGTTGAACGCGCCAATCGAACCGAGCCGCTTCGGCGTGTTCCGGATGTGATTTTTTTGTAGGAGCGTGCTTGCTCGCGATGGACGTTAACGATAACGCGTGTTTTCTGAATAAACGCGCCGCCCTGTAAACCATCGCGAGCAAGCTCGCCCCTACAAGGACCGTGGAGACGGACGAATATGAACGACTTCAACACCCTCGAACTGCTGACCGACCCCCGGGGTTTTGCCACCCTCTGGCTCAGCCGTGAAGAAAAGAACAACGCCTTCAATGCCGAAATGATCCGCGAGCTGATCCTCGCCCTCGACAAAGTCGCGAGCGATGCCAGCCTGCGGTTTCTGATCGTGCGCGGTCGCGGCAAGCATTTCAGCGCCGGCGCCGACCTGGCATGGATGCAGCAATCGGCCGAGCTCGATTACGCCACCAACCTCGATGACGCCCGGGAACTGGCGGAGTTGATGTACAACCTGGCCAAACTGAAAATCCCGACCCTGGCAGTGGTGCAAGGCGCAGCCTTTGGTGGCGCGCTGGGCCTGATCAGTTGCTGCGACATGGCCATCGGTGCCGATGACGCACAGTTCTGCCTCTCGGAAGTGCGCATCGGCCTGGCGCCGGCGGTGATCAGCCCGTTCGTGGTGCAAGCCATTGGCGAGCGCGCGACCCGTCGCTATGCCTTGACCGCTGAGCGCTTCGGCGGGCAACGGGCACGGGAAATCGGCCTGTTGTCGGAAAGCTATCCGCTCGCTGAACTGGAGCAAAAAATCGAGCAGTGGATCGACAATCTGCTGCTCAACAGTCCAGCCGCAATGCGCGCCAGCAAGGACCTGCTGCGTGAAGTCGGCGACGGCTCACTGACCCCGGCATTGCGTCGCTACACCGAAAACGCCATCGCCCGCATTCGCGTCAGCCCAGAAGGCCAGGAAGGCCTGCGCGCCTTCCTGCAAAAACGTCCGCCGAGCTGGCAAGCCGAATCAACCAAGGAGCCCCGCTGATGAGCGCACCTGTCCTCACCACCCTGTTGGTGGCCAACCGTGGCGAAATCGCTTGCCGGGTGATGCGTACCGCCAAGGCCCTGGGCCTGACCACCGTGGCCGTGCACAGCGCCACCGACCGTGACGCCCGGCACAGCCGCGAAGCCGACATTCGGGTCGACCTCGGTGGCAGCAAAGCCGCCGACAGCTATCTGCAGATCGACAAACTGATCGCTGCCGCCAAGGCCAGCGGCGCCCAGGCGATTCACCCCGGCTACGGTTTTCTGTCGGAGAACGCCGGATTCGCCCGCGCCATCGAAAACGCCGGCTTGATATTCCTCGGCCCGCCCGCCTCGGCCATCGACGCCATGGGCAGCAAATCCGCCGCCAAAGCCTTGATGGAAATCGCTGGCGTGCCGCTGGTGCCCGGTTATCACGGTGAGGCTCAAGACCTCGACACCTTCCGCGATGCCTGCGAGCGCATCGGCTACCCGGTGCTGCTCAAGGCCACGGCCGGGGGCGGCGGCAAAGGCATGAAAGTGGTCGAGGACGTCAGCCAACTGGCCGAAGCCCTGGCCTCGGCCCAGCGTGAGGCGCAATCGTCGTTCGGCGACTCGCGGATGCTGGTGGAGAAATACCTGCTCAAGCCACGTCATGTGGAAATCCAGGTGTTCGCCGACCAACACGGCAACTGCCTGTACCTCAACGAACGTGACTGCTCGATTCAGCGGCGGCACCAGAAAGTCGTCGAAGAAGCCCCGGCGCCAGGCCTGAGCCCGGAACTGCGGCGCGCCATGGGTGAGGCCGCCGTGCGTTCGGCCCAGGCCATCGGCTATGTCGGCGCTGGCACCGTGGAGTTTCTGCTGGATGCGCGGGGCGAGTTCTTCTTCATGGAGATGAACACGCGTCTGCAAGTGGAACACCCAGTCACCGAAGCCATCACCGGCCTCGACCTGGTGGCCTGGCAGATTCGCGTGGCTCGTGGCGAAGCATTGCCGATGACTCAGGACCAGGTACCGCTGGTGGGTCACGCGATTGAAGTGCGGCTGTATGCCGAAGACCCGGGCAATGATTTCCTGCCGGCGACCGGTCGTCTGGAGCTGTATCGCGAATCCGCCCCGGGGCCGGGGCGTCGAGTGGACAGCGGCGTTGAAGAAGGCGACGAGATCTCGCCGTTCTATGACCCGATGCTCGGCAAGTTGATTGCCTGGGGCGAGGATCGTGAACAAGCGCGTTTGCGCCTGCTGAGCATGCTCGACGAGTTCGCCATCGGCGGGCTGAAGACCAACATCAATTTTCTGCGGCGCATCATCGGCCACCCGGCATTTGCTGCTGCCGAACTGGATACCGGCTTCATTCCGCGCTATCAGGAGCAGTTACTGCCGGCCTCAGCGGAACTCAGCGATGATTTCTGGCAAGCCGCCGCCCAAGCGTTTGCCCAGAGCCAGCCGCCTGCCACCCGATCCGATGACCCGAGTTCACCATGGGCGGCGGGTAACGGGCTGCGCGCTGGATTGCCGAGCGAAATCACTCTTCACCTGAGCTGTGAAGGCCAGGACCGAGCGCTGACGCTGGGCGACATCAATGCCCACAGCGCTCGACTCAAGGGCGAGCATCTGCTGACCGAGCAAGCTGGCGTGCGCCGTCAACACCGCGCAATACGCCGTGGCGAACATGTGTACTTGCAGTGGGATGGCGAGTTGCACCGCATCGAGGCTTACGACCCGATCAGCGCCGTCGAGGCCAGCCACAGCCATCACGGCGGGCTGACCGCCCCAATGAACGGCAGCATCGTGCGCGTGCTGGTGGAGGCCGGGCAATCGGTCGAAGCCGGGGCGCAATTGGTGGTACTTGAAGCGATGAAGATGGAGCACAGCATCCGCGCGCCCCACGCCGGGGTGATCAAGTCGCTGTATTGCCAGGAAGGCGAGATGGTCAGTGAAGGCAGTGCGCTGGTCGAACTGGAAGAAGTGTGAAATGAAGATCGGTCCTACGCATCGCGAGGACCGATCTGATCAGAACCTGGCTGTTGCCTGAACCACTACGCCGATGATTCGACATTCTTCGGCGTACAAGGCTTTCGGATACGTCGGATTGAGCGGGACCAGATAACGCTGCCCGCCCTCTTCGATGAGCTTGCGGAACGTGGCTTCGGTGCTGTCCGGCCACTGGGCAATGACCAGTTTGCCAGGCTCGGCGTCCACCGCAGGGTCCACCAGAATCAGCATGCCTTCCGGGATGCTGATGCCATTGGGTGCGGTCATCGCATCGCCTGCCACTCTCAACCAGAATGCCGGCCCCCTGGCGTGGTAATCGGACAGCTCAAAGTGCCCTTTTCCATACGCCGGGACCTCGCCGTCGCGCACTTCGGCAGGTTCGCGCCAGTCACTGACCGGGTAGCGAAAGTACGGGTTGTACTTCTGTGTCAGGGGGATTTCGTCATCCGTTGACGCCTGCGGTTCCCGGATCACCAGCGCCACTTCGAGAAACTCAAGGCCCAGCGCCCGAAGCACACGGTTCATGTCTTCGATGCCGGGTTCACGACGTTTGTTGAGCCAGTGGCCAATGCCGCCCTGGGACATCCCGAGGCGCTCGGCGAGTATCTCTTGAGTGATTTTGAGTTCACTCATCTTGGCCTTGACCAATTCAATCCATTTATCCATGTGCGGCACGATACGTGGGCGACTCCGGCCATCAAAACACAAATTGTAGTATTTAAATTATCGTCACAAATACAGTTCGTATTAGGATCGATTCACGGATCTGAATCTAACACGGAGCTTGCCATCGCCATGAACCAACCCACCAATGACCTGCCGGACATGCAAATCGACACCACCTTCACCTCACCCCTGGGCTCAGCGGCGGCACAACGCGCGCTGGACTATTACTTGAAACCAGCTATTTCGGAGGAAGCGGCCGAGCCGCGTTTTTTTGATGTGAACCGCAATATCAGCGGCGAAGAGGCGCTGGTCCATGCTTTGGACCTGTTGCGCTGTGCTGCCGCCACTGCGTACGAGTCAGCCAATCACCTGCAAGGCGCAAACCGCGACCTGGCGTTTTCGACGGTGCACATGATCGACATGGCCAAGGCGATGGTCGATCGATCACTGGAGAAGTATGAAAACGGTTGAGGTGAGAAGGCAAATCGAGAGGACAGGAAAGAATTTTCCTATCGCGCAGGTAAAAACGCTTGACCCGCAAACGAGAATGATTATTATTGCATCAACTGATCGCGAGATCAGTCGATGGACCAGGTGACCTTAGGTCGGTCTCCTGGACTATCTCCTCATCAGGCTAATCACGGTTTTTGACCCGGCTTTTTGCCGGGTCTTTTTTTGCCAGTTTTCTGGCTTTGGCTTCAGGCTAATGAAGTCTTTGGGTGCCGCAAATTCGATGGCGCGGATGATATCAAAAGAATGCCGGTTGGCAAGAGAAGCCCGGCATCATGGGTTGAAACCAGCGACAGATAGCACTTGAGAATCAATCGCACAGCCTCTAAGCTGCGACGGCGTCAAGGAGGACGCCCCCACCTCTGCACCCCGCAATTTCCCTCGGTTTCACCCCACTCTTGCGTGTAAAGTAGCCGCCATAAAAATCATATTCAGGACCCGATTATGAGCGTGGCTAAATCCTCTTTCGACATCAGTGCCAACTTCGATAGCGGCAACATCCAGGTGATCGACGTCAGCGACCCGCTCAAGCCCCTGCTGGCGATCCGCCCCGATACCAAAAGCAACCATTTCCAATGGTTCCACTTCAAGGCCAGCGGCCTGCATGTCGGCCAGGAGCACTGGTTTCGCCTGAACAATGCCAGCCAATCCTCCTATAACAAGGCCTGGACCGGCTATCAGGCGGTGGCGTCCTACGATCACGTCAACTGGTTCCGCGTACCCACCATTTTCGAAGGCGACTGCCTGCGATTCAGCCTCGAAGCCGAGCAGACCCACGCCTGGTTCGCCTACTTCGAACCCTACAGCCGTGGCCGCCACGACTGGCTGATCGAGCAGGCGCTGACCAAGGCCGGTACCGAGTTGCTGGCAACCGGCAAAAGTGTCGAAGGCCGCGACATCCAGTTGTTGCGTAAAGGCACCGGGGCCGAAGGCCGACGCAAGGTGTGGATAATTGCCCAGCAACATCCGGGCGAGCACATGGCCGAGTGGTTCATGGAAGGCGTGATCGAGCGCCTGGAAAAACACGACGACCCTGTGCTGAACAAACTGCTGGCCAGCGCCGACCTGTACCTGGTGCCCAACATGAATCCGGACGGCGCTTTCCACGGTCACTTGCGGACCAACGCCATGGGCCAGGACCTCAATCGAGCCTGGCAGAACGCCAGCCAGGAAATCAGCCCGGAAGTCCTGTTCGTACAGCAGCAGATGGAAAAGTACGGCGTCGATATGTTCCTCGACGCTCACGGTGATGAGGAAATTCCTCACGTGTTCACCGCCGGTTGCGAAGGTAATCCAGGTTACACGCCACGGATCGAAAAGCTTGAAGAGCACTTCCGCAGCCACCTGAAGCACACCACCAAAGACTTCCAGACCAAGTACGGCTACACCCGCGACGAACCGGGCCAGGCCAACATGACGCTAGCCTGCAACAGTGTGGGGCAGAAGTACGACTGCCTGTCGCTGACCCTGGAAATGCCGTTCAAGGATCACGACGACCACCCGAACGCGGAAACCGGTTGGTCGGGCAAGCGTTCTAAACAGCTGGGCAAGGATGTGTTGACCACGCTTGCAGATATGGTCGACACCTTGCGCTGATCACCCCTCAAGATCAAAAGATCGCCGCCTGCCGTAGGCTGCGATCTTTTTCTCCATTGCAACTAGCTGCGATCCTTGCCCCGCAACATGCTGTCCAGCACCTCATCGCGACGCACCCAGCCGTGAAACAACGCGGCCGCCAAATGCAGCAACACGGTCAGAAACAGCAGGTACGCCAAATACCCATGCGCCTTGCGCAAAAACGCAAACAGCTGCGCGTTGGCCGGCACAATCGATGGCAGCTGCAACGAACTGCTGAGCATCACAGGCTCACCCGACGCCGAAATCATCGCCCAGCCCAGCAGCGGCAAGACCAGCATCAAGGCGTACAGCAACACATGCGACGCCTTCGCCGCCAGCACCTGCCAACCCGGCAGATCCGCCGGCAGCGGTGGCTGTGTGGTGGAGAAACGCACCACCAGGCGCACGATCACCAGCAGCAAGATCGCAACGCCCAAGGGTTTGTGCAGATGAATCAGCCATTCATGCCGCTCGGACACCGAGGCGACCATGCCGGCACCAATAAACAGCATGGCGATGATCATCAGCGCCATCAGCCAGTGCAGCAGGCGCGCCAGCGGGGCGAAGTGGTTCGGTTGGGCGCTCATTGCTGGGCCTCCTGTTTGGCGGCGGGCAACTGGCTGACTTCGCTGGTGCGACGCAGGTAGGAATTGGCGTAACCGGCTGAGCGAGCGGCGAGCAACGGGTCGTCGGAGCCTTCGATGCCGGCGGGCAATACCAGCGGATCGTAGTTGATGTCACGGCATTCGCCATTGAGTTGCGGCTGGGTTTTTTCCAGCACCAGGGTGCCCGCGTTCAACACTTTGCGCCCTTCGGACCAGGCCTTGCTGGCGTCGTTGACCGGATCGCCGGGGTTGGCCAGGGTGATGCTCAACTGCCAGCGCAACGGGCCTGCAGCGATTCGCTGAACCAGATCTTTCTCCAGGAAATCATTGCCCTCCGGTGCCGTGGCTCCTGGTGCGTCCTGGACCATCGGCACCATGTTCCAGCGCACGGCCTGGCGTTGGCCGGCCGCGTTGACCAGGTAGAACGCATTGACGCTGTTGTAGTTTTCGGTCACGTAGCTGGCCGACGGCTTGGCAGTTTTGATCCAAGCCAGGAACGGTGCGGATTCGGGATGTGAACCAAAGAACGCCGGCACGGCCTTGGGGTCCGGTTTGCCGGTAGCCGGGTCTGGCGACTGGGCTTTTTGCAGTTGATAGAACGCCTCGGGCGTGCCAACCGGGAATACCGGCATGCTGTTCATCCCCGTGCGCCACTGCTGGCCGTTGGCCTGAGTGAAGCGCAAGGCCATGCTGCGGATCGGCACGGCACTGTCCGGCGCGTATGGGTTGCCGGCCGGCAAGGCGAATCGTCCGACCACCGGCGTCCGCGCTTCGTTGAACACCTGGGCGGTGGAATAACTGCGCGCCTCACCGCTGCTCTCGAAATGCCCGATCACGCACACGCCTTTGGAATGGTTGCGACGGAATCCCGGGTGCACGCCATTGTTGGTTTCCAGCACGTTGATCAGTTTCTTCGGGGTCAGGCGCTGCGGGTCAAAGGTGCCATTGACGTAGGCAAACGCCCCAGCCACGGCGGCAACGACCACGGCGATGCCAGCCAGACGCAACGTCAGGCTCGCCGCACTCAAGGGTGGCCGGGGTGGCGGTGATGATCGATCTACCATGAAAGACTCCAGGGCCATCGGCCACAAATGAGAGGAATCAAGCAGACGAACCCCACGCAGGTTTATTCCCACGCGCGGTTTTTATTTTTTCTGACGTGGAATAACCTCGAATGCCGGGCGTCTTCCTGGTCCACAGTCCAGCGTAGTGACTAGCCAGAACTTCATGAACGATATCGACGAACAACTCAGAGAAATCATTCCCGGACTGCGGCGGTTTGCCGTGTCGTTGACGCGCAACACCAGCAGCGCTGACGACCTGGTGCAGGCGAGCCTGGAGCGGGCTCTGTCGAGTTGGGCTGGCAAACGCGCCGAGGGCGACTTGCGCGCCTGGCTGTTCTCGATTCTCTATCGGCAGTTTCTCGATGCCCACCGCCGCTCCCGGCGCTATGCGCGCATGCTTGAATTCTTCACCGGGCGTGACGATGCCCAGCCCTCGGTGGAACGCACCGTGATTGCGCAATCGACCCTCAACGCCTTCGACCGACTGCCCACCGAGCAACGCGCGCTGCTGCTCTGGGTGTCGGTGGAAGGCTTGAGTTACAAAGCGGTCGCCGAGATTCTCGACGTACCCACCGGCACCGTGATGTCCCGCCTGTCCCGGGCTCGCCAGGCCCTGCGCCAACTCAGCGATGGCGAAATCAACCGCCCTTCCCTGCGGAGACTCAAATGATCAGCATGCCCCCCAGCGAACGAGACCTGCACGCTTACGTCGACCACCAACTGAGCGACGCCGACCGACGCCTGGTGGAGACTTTTCTGGCGAGCAATCCGGAAATTTCCGCGCAAGTACGCGCCTGGCAACTGGACGCCCGGCAACTGCGTGCAGCCCTCGGTGGCGCCTTGCAGCAACCGGCCAACCCGGACCTCGATCCAGCGGTGATTCGCCAACGCCTGCAACGCCAGTCCCGTCGGCATCTGGCCAGCGCAGCGGTGCTGTTGATCGCGGTCAGCGTCGGCGGTTTCAGCGGTTGGCAAGCACGGGAAATGACCCTGGTCAGCGCTCAGGCACCGATGGCCGACGCAATGCAGGCCTATCGTCTGATTGCCCAGCAAGGCATCCTGCCGGCCGATTACAAAGTCGGCGAAGACGGCGATATGCAAGGCTGGCTCGACCGTTACTTCACTCAGGCCAATCGCCTGCCCGACCTTTCGGATGCGGGTTTCAATCCGGTCAGCGGGCGCCTGCTGAGTACCGAGCAAGGCCCGGCGGCGATGGTGGTTTACGAGAACCAGAGCGGGCAGAAAATCAGTTTCTACGTGCGCCCGCCAGGGCCGAAAAACTTCCTGCTGCCGAGGGGAAGTCGCAGTGATGGCGAGTTGCAGGCCGAGTACTGGTCGGGAAGCGGCTACAACTATGCAATGGTCAGCCCGGCGGATACGCCGGCGGCGCGGATGCTCAAACAGACCACGCAATTCTGATGACCACACCAGCCCCCTGTAGGAGCGAGCCTGCTCGCTCCTACAGGGATTGGGGAAGTTTTCACCCCTGCCCAAACACCTGCGAAGGCCGCCGCAGTATCGGGTCGAACGGATTGATCCGTGGCCCGATCAGCGCCGCTTCGCGCTTGAGCATGTCCACCACAGTCGGCAGGCGATCCGGTCCCAATCGGTCACTCACGGTCGCCACACTCAACGCCGCCACCGCGCGACCTTCACGATCGAGAATCGGCACGGCCACCCCGGCCATGCCCTGCAGCACGCCGGTATTGCGCCCGGCGTACCCCAGGGCGCGCACGTTGTCGACTTCCGAACGCAGGAACACCTCGTCATACAGGTGGAAGTCTTTCAGGCGCGGCAAGTTGTAATGGATGACGGTGTCGCGCTCCTCCTCCGGCAGGAACGCCAGAATCGCCAGGCTGCCCTGACCCACGCCAAGCGCCACACGCCCGCCGATATCCCCGGTAAAGGTGCGGATCGGGAACGGCCCTTCGCTGCGGTCCAGACAGATCGCATCAAAGCCGCAGCGCGCCAGCAAAAACAACGAATCACCCAGCGACGCCGAGAGTCTCAGTAGCGCCGGCCGTGCCAGTTCGCGCAAGTTTCCGGTGTTGCCCGCACGAGCCGCCAGAGCGAAAAAATCCAGGCTCAGGCGATAGCGCTTACTGCGCGCATCCTGCTCGACCATGCCCTCGTCCATCAGGCTGCGCAGCAACCGATGCGTGGTCGGTTGCGATAAACCAATGCGCTGCGCCAGTTGCGTAACCCGCTCGCCGCCCTCGACGGTATCACCCAGTGTTCGCAGTACCGCAAACAACCTTGAGACGGCGCCGACACCGACTTCATTTTTGTTTTCATTCCGCTCAATGGAATCTGGCATCTTGTTTTCCGTAAATTAATTTACTGATCGAATAAAACTTAAAATAGTCATCGCCTCAGTGAAATAGGCCATTGAGCCCATCCTAGTCTTCGTCCTACTCTGCGTCCAGACAGGTGCGATTCGAACAACAGCGGCAGCCGACTCAAGTCGAGCGCCACGCACCCCGGCAACATCTTTTCGTATCTGCCCATACAAAAAAGCGCGCCTTTGGGTGACGCATAACAATCTCAGGTGGAGCGCAGTCATGGCTTTTGTGCAACTTGAAAAACTCTGCAAACGCTACGGCGAAATCGACGCCGTCGTCGCCACCGACCTCTCGGTCGAGAAAGGTGAATTCGTGTCCTTGCTCGGCCCCTCGGGATGCGGCAAGACCACCACCCTGCAAATGATTGCCGGCTTCGTCGAAGTCACCAGCGGGTGCATCGTGCTCGATGGCCGCGACATCACCCACGCCAAACCCGCCAGCCGCGGTTTGGGGGTGGTCTTCCAGAGCTACGCGCTGTTCCCGCACATGACCGTCAAGGACAACGTCGCCTTTGGCCTGCGCATGCGCAAGGTGCCGAACGCCGATATCCAGCAACGGGTCGACCGGGTATTGAAACTGGTGCGCCTGAACCAGCACGCCGAGCGTTACCCGCGGGAGCTTTCCGGTGGCCAGCGCCAGCGCGTCGCCCTGGCCCGCGCCCTGGTGATTCAGCCGCCGGTGCTGTTGCTGGATGAGCCACTGTCCAACCTCGACGCCAATCTGCGCGAAGAGATGCAATTCGAGATCCGCCGCATCCAGCGCGAAGTTGCAATCACCACGCTGATGGTCACCCACGACCAGTCGGAAGCGCTGTCCATCAGCGACCGTGTCGTGGTGATGCAGGCCGGGCGCATCACCCAGATCGACGCGCCCTACACCCTCTACGAACACCCGCGCACCGAGTTCATTTCCGGATTCGTCGGCAAGGCCAATCTGCTGCCCGGCGAGCGCAATGGTGCCGGCGCGGTTCAGGTGTGCAGTGTTGGCAAAGGCGATCTGACCCTGAGCCTGCGTCCGGAAAAAATCGATCTGCGCGATGCCGGCCACGGTCGTTTACAAGGCAAGATCGTCAGTCGGTTTTTCCTCGGCAGCCAATGGCTGTACGGCGTCGGGACGAGCCTGGGCGAACTCTGCGTGGTGCGCCGCAACGATGGCTCGGCGCCGATGAACGAAGGTACTGCAGTCGGTCTGGACTGGGACGCGGCGCTGCTGCGAGTGCTGAGTGTCGACGAGGTGCCCGCATGAGTACGCTCACCGCCACCCGCCAGGGACGCCAGGGGTATTGGCTGTCCGCACCGGCCCTGGCCTTGTACCTCAGTTTGCTGATCATCCCGCTGGGATTGACCCTGGTGCTGTCATTCAACGTCTTCGACTACAGCTCGGGGATCAACGGCGACGCCTACACCGTCGAGCACTACAGCAGCCTGCTGGGCGATCCGTATTTCTACGAGATCTTTCTGCGCACCTTGTGGATCAGCGCCCTGACCACTTTGCTCTGCGTGCTGATCGGGGTGCCCGAGGCCTACATCCTCAGCCGCATGGGTACACCCTGGCGCTCGATTTTCCTGATTCTGATCCTCACCCCGCTGCTGATTTCGGTGGTGGTACGCGCCTTCGGCTGGAGCCTGTTGCTCGGCGCCGACGGCCTGGTCAACCAGACCCTGCAAGCCCTCGGCGGCGCGCCGATGAAGCTGCTCTACACGCCGTTCGCGGTGGTAATTGCGCTGGTGCACGTGATGCTGCCGTTCATGATCATTCCGGTCTGGACCTCGCTGCAGAAACTCGACTCCGCCGCCGAACAAGCCGCGCAGTCGCTGGGCGCCAGTCACTTCACGGTGATTCGCCAGGTCGTGCTGCCACAGGTCATGCCCGGTGTGTTGTCCGGCACATTGATCGTGTTTGGCCTGGCCGCCAGCTCTTTCGCGATCCCCGGCCTGCTCGGCGGTCGTCGGCTGAAGATGGTTGCCACGCTGATCTACGACCAGTACCTGTCGGAACTCAATTGGCCCATGGGCGCGACTATTGCCGTGGCTCTGCTGCTCATCAACCTGCTGATCATGCTGTCGTGGAATCGCATGATCGAAGGCCGCTACAAGAAGTCATTGGGATAATTCGTCATGTCCAGGAACGGTCCTTTCGCCTTGCTGTTTCATACCCTGGTGGTGTTGTTCATGATGGCGCCGCTGGTGGTGGTTTGCCTCGTGGCCTTCACCCCGGAAAACACCCTGAGCCTGCCGACCACGGAGTTCTCTCTACGCTGGTTTCGCGCGGTGTTCGAGCGTGCCGATTTTGTCGATGCGTTCTACAACAGCCTGATCCTGGCGTTCAGTGCCGCCACCCTGGCGACGCTGATTGCGGTGCCCGCCGCGCTGGCGATCACCAGATTCGAGTTTCCCGGTCGAGACTTTCTCAACGGCCTGTTTCTGTCGCCGATTATCATTCCGCACCTGGTACTCGGTGTGGCGTTGCTGCGCCTGTTTGCATTGCTGGGTGTCAATGGCAGCTTCGTCTGGCTGATCTTCGCCCACGTGCTGGTGATTACACCGTATGTGCTGCGTCTGGTGCTGGCCTCGGCCATTGGCCTGGATCGCAGCGCCGAACACGCCGCGCAATCCTTGGGTGCCGGGCGCTTCACGCTGTTCCGCCAGATCACCCTGCCGATGATTCTGCCGGGGGTGGCCGGTGGCTGGTTGCTGGCGTTCATCAACAGTTTCGACGAAGTCACGCTGTCGATTTTCGTCACCTCGCCGGCCACACAAACCCTGCCGGTGCGCATGTACGTGTACGCCACTGAATCCATCGATCCGATGATGGCGGCGGTGTCGGCACTGGTGATTGCGCTGACCGCGCTGACGATGATTCTGCTTGATCGGGTCTACGGCCTGGATCGGGTTCTGGTGGGTAAACAATGAGGGCGCCATGGCTCTGCTGAAACGACTGGCCGAAGCTGACCGCCCGGCCCTGGACTTTACCCTTGACGGCCATCCCGCCAGTGGTTTGCTCGGCGATACCGTGCTGACCGCCGTGCTGACTTGCAGCGAACACCTGCGCGGCAGCGACTTCAGCGCCGAACCCCGCGCCGGCTTCTGCCTGATGGGGGCCTGTCAGGATTGCTGGGTGCGACTGGGCGATGGCCGCCGGGTGCGCGCCTGCTCGACGCTGCTCGAAGCCGGGCAGCAGGTCTGCCGCGAACCGGGGCGATCGTTATGAATAAACATTCCATCTGCAGAAACCGAATCCCTTGTGGGAGTATGAAGTCTGTGGTCATCGTCGGCGCCGGTCCGGCGGGCATTCGTGCGGCACAAACGCTGGTTGCCCATGGCGTGCGTCCGGTGCTACTGGACGAAGCCGCACGCGGCGGCGGGCAGATTTATCGGCGTCAACCGGCCAACTTCAAACGATCGCCGGTCAAACTGTATGGCTTTGAAACAGGCAAAGCCAATGCGCTGCATCAGACGATTGACGCACTGCGCGAACAAATCGATTACCGCCCCGAAACCCTGGTGTGGAATGCCGAAGACGGCACCCTCGACACCTTGCAGAACGGCCGCGCAGCACGTTTGGAGTTCTCCCGGGTGATCGTCGCCACCGGCGCCACCGACCGGATTCTGCCCGTACCGGGCTGGACATTGCCGGGGGTCTACAGCCTCGGCGCGGCGCAAATCGCCTTGAAGTTCCAGGGCTGCGCCATCGGCGAACGCGTGGTGTTCGCCGGCAGCGGCCCGTTGCTGTATCTGGTCGCCTATCAATACGCCAAGGCTGGGGCCAACGTGGTCGCGGTGCTCGACAGCTCACCCTTCAGCGCACAGGCCCGAGCCCTGCCCGGCCTGCTGGCGCAACCGTCAACGTTGGCCAAAGGCATTTATTACCGCGGCTGGCTGACCGCGCACGGCATCCCTGTACATCAAGGCGCGACCCTGGCAGCCATCGACGGCGAGCAACGCGTGCAATCGCTGCGCTGGTCCAACGCCAAGTGCAACCACTCACTCGACTGCGACGCGGTGGCCTTCGCTCACGGCCTGCGCAGTGAAACCCAACTGGCCGATCTGCTCGGCTGTGAATTCGCCTGGAACCCGCTCAATCGCGCCTGGTTACCCCAGCGTGACCGTGCGGGCCGCAGCAGTGTCGCCGAGGTTTATCTGGCGGGTGACGGCGCCGGCATCATGGGTGCGGACGCGGCGGAAATGGCCGGTGAGCGCGCCGCTTTGGCGTTGCTCGAAGACATGGGGCATCTGATTCCAGCACAGCGCCTTGCGCAACTGGAATTCCGCCTGGAACGCATTGGCGAATTTCGCCAGGGTCTCGAACGCGCCTTTACATTTCCCGACAACTGGGCCGCTGGTCTCGCCGATGACGTGATGGTCTGTCGCTGTGAAGAAGTGCGCGCCGGGGATATTCGCGAGGTGGTGCGCGAAGGTCATTGGGAAATCAACCGGGTAAAGGCTCATTGTCGTGTCGGCATGGGGCGTTGCCAGGGTCGGATGTGCGGTGCCGCCGCAGCAGAAATCATTGCCTGCCAGAGCCAGCGCGCCGTGTCCGATATCGGCCGGTTGCGCGCCCAGGCACCGATCAAACCGCTGCCGTTTGGCCTGGAGATCGAGCTTTGAACGAAGTCGATGCAGTCATCATTGGCGGTGGCATTGTCGGTGCTTCCGCCGCCCTGTTTCTCAGTCGGGCCGGCCGGCGCGTGGCGTTGTTGGAGCGAGATTTTTGCGGTTCACATTCCAGCGGCGTGAACTACGGCGGCGTGCGGCGTCAGGGTCGTCCCCTGGCGCAATTGCCGCTGTCGCAAAAGGCCCACGAAATCTGGGCGCAGTTGCCACAACTGATCGGAATCGACGGCGAATACCAGCGTAGCGGTCACCTGAAACTGGCCCGCAGCCTCAACGATCTGCAAGCCCTGCAGGACTACGCAGATAGCAGTCGGGGGTTCGGTCTCGATCTGCAAGTGCTCGACCGAAGCGAATTGCGCGCGCGTTTTCCGTGGGTCGGAGACGTGGCGGCAGGCGCGTCCTATTGCCCAGACGATGGTCACGCCAACCCGCGCCTGGTGTCTCCGGCGTTCGCTCGGGCGGCGCGGCAACAGAGCGCGCAGGTTTACGAACAATGCGCGGTGAGCGCTGTAGAACATGACGGACAACGATTTCGTGTGCGTACGCAAACTGGCCTGGAATGGCGTGCACCCTGGCTGTTGAACTGCGCCGGAGCCTGGGCCGGCAGCCTGGCCACGCAGTTCGGCGAACCGGTGCCGATGCATTCAGGTCACCCGGCGATGCTGGTCACCGAACCGTTGCCGCTGGTGATGGATGCCAGCACCGGCGTCGAGGGCGGAGGCATTTATGCCCGTCAGGTTACCCGGGGAAATTGCGTACTGGGCGGCGGCCAGGGCTTTGCCCTCGACGAGGCCCGCGCCCGCCCCGGTCAAAGCGCCGTGCTGGAAATACTCCGCCAGGCCGTCGAGCTCTACCCGTTTCTGGAAGGTGCCCAGGCGATTCGTACCTGGAGCGGCACCGAAGGTTATCTGCCCGATCGCCAACCGGTGATCGGCCACAGTCGTACCCAACCCGGTCTGTTGCACGCGTTCGGCTTTGCCGGCGCCGGTTTCCAGATCGGTCCCGCGGTGGGCCAGGCGCTCACCGAAATCATCTGTAGCGGCGCGTCAAAGACGTCGCTGGATGCGTTTTCCATCACCCGGTTTCACTCCATCTCCGTAGCTTGATAGAGGAAGGTCGCGCCAATGAATAATGTCAAACGCACTGCACTGCTCGGTTTCTCTTGGCTAAGTTTTTCTTGCGTGGGCGCCCTGCTCACGGTCACTCAGGCCCAGGCTGAGCCGACACTTTATCTGGGCATGAACGGCGGGACCATGGAACGGCTCTATGCCGACAAGGTGCTGCCGGCTTTCGAGAAGGCCAACAACGTCAAAGTGGTGATCGTGCCGGGCACCTCCGCCGATATCCTGGCCAAGGTCCAGGCCAGCAAGGGCAACCCGCAGATGCACGTGATGTTCCTCGACGACGGCATCATGTACCGCGCGATCTCCATGGGCCTGTGCGACAAACTCGAGGACAGCCCGACGCTGGAACAGATTCCGGCCAAGGGGCGGATCAAGGACCAGGCCGTGGCGGTCAGCCTCGGGGTCACCGGGCTGGCATACAACACCCGGTTGTTCAAAGAAAAAGGCTGGAGCGCGCCGACCTCGTGGATGGACATGGCCGACCCGCGTTTCAAGGACAAACTGGTGTTCCAGTCGATGGCCTCTTCGACGTTCGGCTTGCACGGTTTCCTGATGTTCAACCGGATCCAGGGCGGCACTGAAACCAATGTCGACCCTGGTTTCAAGGCCTGGCCGAACACCGTTGGGCGTAACGTACTGGAATACATTCCGAGCTCGGCGAAGATCTCCGAAATGCTTCAGACCGACGAAGCGGCACTGTTCCCGTTGACGCCGACCCAGGTGACGGCTCTCAAGCTCAAGGGCATGCCAGTGGAATACGCACAGCCGAAGGAAGGCGCCGTGGTGCTCAACGTCGCCGAATGCGCAATCGCCAACAACACGCAACCGGAGCTGGCGCAAAAACTTGCCGCCTTCTTGCTGACCCCCGA
Source organism: Pseudomonas sp. GL_091 (assembly GCF_057837725.1). Classification (NCBI taxonomy): domain Bacteria; kingdom Pseudomonadati; phylum Pseudomonadota; class Gammaproteobacteria; order Pseudomonadales; family Pseudomonadaceae; genus Pseudomonas; species Pseudomonas sp. GL_091. The sequence goes on from NZ_CM174451.1 coordinate 4,966,544, forward strand.
AGCCCAGGCCGTCGCACTCGAGGATGGCGACCAGATTCCGTCCAACCCCAACACCCCGACCACCGAGCGAACCCATGGTCAGGTCGAAGCCATGAAACAGTACCTCGATACGGCGATTGCCGTGGATTGGGATCAGGTCAACGAACAACGCCCGGCATGGAGTGCGCGGTGGAACCGCAGTATCGAGCGCTAGGTCACTGGCCAGGCGCAGTGGTCTGGACATTGGCATAACCTTGTGGGAGCGAGCTTGCTCCCACAGGGTTTGCGGTGTTCCTTTAGAACCCAGTGACGTTAGCCCAGAATATGCCGACACAGCTGGAAGCAAATTCCCGGCTCTGGTTACACTATGGCGCCGCAGCACAAAGAGCCTGCCCGTACACCAGAGGTGATATCCCAGTGGCCGTTCGACCGCCCAACCGTTCGCGAATCAAATCGCGCTGGCAAACGTTGCGTCGCCTTCTCGGCAAGGCACCGGCAGCGGGCAGCGGCGCGGCAGGCCAAGTCATCCACGACTACTTTCGCCAGCAGGCCCATGCCCAGGGCTACACCCTCAGTCACAGCCAACAGCGGGTGATCGACTGCATGGCCCGGCATGCCTGCATGCTGATGGGTACTGCGGCGAACCCCCTTCCCGGCCTTTACCTGCATGGTGCCGTGGGGCGCGGCAAAAGCTGGTTGCTCGACGGGTTTTTCCAGGCCATTCCCCTCGCGCAAAAACAACGCCTGCACTTCCATCAGTTCTTCGCCCAACTGCACCAGGGCATGTTCAAGCACCGCGAACAGGCCGACGCCCTGGGGATCACCCTCGATGAACTGCTCAGCGATTGCCGGGTACTGTGTTTCGATGAATTCCATGTGCACGACATCGGCGATGCGATGCTCATCACCCGGTTGTTCAAGGCACTGTTTCAGCGCGGCATCCTGTTGCTGGTCACCTCAAATTACCCGCCCGAAGGCCTGCTGCCCAATCCGCTGTACCACGCCCGCTTCAAACCGGTGATCGACTTGATCAATACGCGCATGCAGGTGATGGAAGTCGGCGGGGCCCACGACTATCGCAGCCAGGCCCGCACCCATGCGCATCAGTTATTCACTCAAGGTCACTACGTCTGGCCGGCGAGCGTGGCGCAACGACAATCGCTGAACCTGCCCAAGCGCAATGCCTCGCCTGTTTCGTTGCCGGTGGGCACCCGGCATTTGCGAGCGCGTTTCTGTGAAGGGCGCGGCATCGGTTTTACTTTCACCGATTTGTGCGATCAGCCCACGGCGGTGATGGATTATCTGGAGCTGTGCCGCCAGTTTGACCGCTGGATCATCGATGAACTGCCACTGCTGGGCGATTGCACGATTGCCGCCCAGCAGCGTTTTATCAATCTCATCGACGTGCTGTACGACCAGGACAAGCACCTGACGTTGCTCGGGCAGCACTCATTGCGCGAAAGCCTGGGTGGCGATGCCATTGATCTGGCGCGCACCCGCAGCCGATTGGGGCAACTGGTCGAAGTCAGCGAACCGGCATGAGCGATGTTTGTCGACTGCACGGCCTGACAGATCAGCCGTCATTGCCGCTATCATGTCGCGCATTTCCGGGGCCACGCGCCTTTTCCTTGATCAATAGCGAATCTGTTCATGCATACCCTTGCTCAATTGCGTGCCGGCGAGTTGTCCGGCATCACGCGGCTGGATCTGGTCGACAACCTCACCGAATTCCCTCGGGAGATTTTCGATCTGGCAGACTCGCTGCAAGTGCTCAACCTCAGCGGCAACGCCTTGAGCGCCCTGCCGGAGGACTTGCATCGCCTGACCCGTTTGCGCGTGCTGTTCTGCTCCGATAACCGTTTCACCGAGTTGCCGGCCTGTGTTGGTCAATGCGCTGCACTGACGATGATCGGCTTCAAGGCCAACCGCATCGCTCACGTGCCCGCTGCGGCACTCCCACCGCTGCTGCGCTGGCTGATCCTGACCGACAATTGCATCGAGACGCTGCCGAGCGAGTTGGGAGAGCGGCCATACCTGCAAAAGCTCATGCTTGCCGGTAATCGCCTGCAGGCATTGCCGGAGTCGATGCGCAATTGTCATCGGCTGGAGCTGATCCGCATCGCCGCCAACCAGCTCACCGACTTGCCGCAATGGCTACTGACGCTGCCGAGCCTGACCTGGCTGGCCTACGCCGGTAACCCGCTGGAAACCGAAGCCGATGCCGCCGCCCTCGACGCCACACCGCGCATTGACTGGTCGGCATTGCACCTGGAGAAAAAACTCGGCGAAGGGGCGTCCGGGGTGATTCATCAGGCCGTCTGGCAACCGGCTGATCAGCCGCCCATGGCCGTTGCAGTGAAGCTCTACAAGGGCGAAATGACCAGCGACGGTTCGCCACTGCACGAGATGAACGCCTGCATCACCGCCGGCCTGCACCCGAACCTGATTCGCGTCGAAGGGCGGATTGTCGATCACCCACAACAAACGGCAGGGCTGGTCATGCAGTTGATCCCGCCGAGTTTTCGCAACCTCGCCAGCCTGCCGAGCCTGGCGTCGTGCAGCCGCGACATTTATCCCGACGACTTGCGCTTCAGTGCGGCGGTGGCGCTGCGCATTGCCTCGGGCATTGCCTCGGTGGCCGAGCACTTGCACGGCCATGGCATCACCCACGGCGACCTCTACGGGCACAATATTCTGTGGAATGAACAGGGTGACTGCTTGTTGGGGGATTTTGGCGCGGCGTCATTCCACGCGATTTCCGACAGCCTTGAAAGCCGTGCCTTGCAGCGAATCGAGGTGCGGGCGTTCGGGGTGTTGCTGGGGGAGTTGCTGGAGCGAATCGACTCGGGGTTGAGCGATGAACAGCGTGGGGTGCTGGAAGATCTGGAGCGGCGTTGCTGTCAGCCGCAAGTGCTGGCGCGGCCGGGGTTTGATGAAGTTGTTCAGGAATTGGCTGAGTTCAAATTGTAAATACAAAACAATGTGGCGAGGGGGCTTGTCGGAACGCCGAACCGCCCCGTTCGGTTGCGCAGCAGCCGTCGCTTTTGGGACGGCTTCGCCGTCCAACGGGGGCAAGCCCCCTCGCCACAAGTCAGATCCAGGCCAGTTCGATCAACCCGCCAAGCCGACAAACATATCCTGCACGTCGTCATGGTTATCGAGGCCTTCGAGGAACGCTTCGACTTCCGCCATCTGCTCATCGCTCAGGCCGCTGACCGGGTTTTTCGACTGGTAGCCCAGTTTGGCCGACAGCACGGTGAAGCCTTGTTCCGGTAGGGCTTTCTGTACCGCGTCGAGGTCGGTCGGCTCGGTCAGGAACAGGGTTGCACCCTCTTCACCCGGCTCGAAATCCTGTGCACCGGCTTCGATGGCGGCCATTTCCGGATCGGCGTCCGGGGTGTCCGGCGACGCTTCGATCATGCCGACATGGTTGAAGTCCCAGGCCACGGAACCGGAAGCGCCCAGTTGACCCTTGCGGAACGCCACGCGGATCTCGGCGACGGTACGGTTGATGTTGTCGGTCACACATTCAACGATCAACGGCACCTGATGCGGGGCGAACCCTTCATACGTCACGCGATGGTATTGCACGGTCTCGCCCAACAGGCCCGCGCCCTTCTTGATGGCGCGATCCAGTGTTTCCTTGGGCATCGAAGCTTTCTTGGCCTGTTCAACCACCAGGCGCAAGTGTGCGTTGGTAGCAATATCAGCGCCGTTGCGCGCAGCAATGGTGATTTCTTTCACCAGTTTGCCGAAGATCTTGCCCTTGGCATTGGCTGCCGCTTCTTTGTGTTTAACCTTCCACTGTGCGCCCATTTCTCACTCTCTTATCTGTGGCATCTGTGGCGCCGAGACATCTATTGGCCGACGCTTTGCACAAGTTTATACGGCCTAAAGTTGGCAATCGACCAAAAAATCCCGACTTGCATCGACATCTTCACCAGCGGTTGTAGGGCGATTCGGAAATGTCGCTTTACCGTGCCCGCAATGCGCCGGGGTTTCGTACGCTTTGCACCCTACTCCACGGCGGTAGCGCATTCGATGCACAACGACAAGGAAAGTCCCACCACCCTGACGCTTCTGGACGACGACCTGAGCTTCCAGGTGGTCCGGTTCAGTGGTCATGAAGCTCTCAACCAGCCCTATCGATTCGACATCGAGGTGATCGGGCTGGCACCGGCCCTGAACCTTGAGCGATTACTGCACCAACCGGCATTCCTCGACTTCGGCCACGACCAAGGCATTCATGGCGTGGTGCACAGCGCCAGTTGTGAACATCGAAGCGGATACCGGGTCGCTTACAAACTGGCGCTGGTACCCCGTGTCCAGGCGCTGGAACAGCAACGATGCCGACGTATTTTCCAGCGTGCCAGCGTGCCCATGATCCTGCGCCAGTTGCTGGAGGAACATGGGTTGCCCGTCGGCAGCTATCGCTTTGAACTGGCAACCGGGCACTATCCCCTGCGCCCTTTTTGCATTCAGTACGAAGAAACCGACCTGGCGTTGCTGCAACGACTGTGCGAGGAGGAAGGCATCCATTATCACTTCGAGCATCAACGCGACGGCCATGTGCTGGTGCTGGCCGATGACAGCCTGAGTTTTCCCCAGGAACCGCTGCTCATGCCGATGCGCAGCGATGCCCTCGACAAACATCTCGAACCTGTGATCAGCGAACTGTTCCAGCGCCATGATGCTCCGCTCTCCCCTGTGCGCCCAGGCGCCAGGAATCCGGGTGCAGCGGACATCAGCGAAGGCGCAGCCAATCACTCGTTCGCCACTGCAAGGCACCTTTGCGCTCGCGAGCAACAACATCGCGACCAGCTCAGCCGTCGACAACTGGAACGCCTGCGCTGCCGACACCTGAAGATCCACGGTCAAAGTAACCAGGGTGCACTACGTAGCGGCCGGATCGTTCAGGTAGCCGAGCATCCGCTGGCGAATTTCAATGATCAATGGCTGGTCACCGAAATCCGCCATCAGGGGCGTCAGTCGTCCATTCTGCTCGACGACACAGCGGGCACGGCCCCGGGTTACCGCAATCAATTCAGCGCCATCCCCTGGTCGACGGTGTTCCGGCCCGCGCTCAAACAACCCAGGCCGAGTATCCCCGGGTATCAGCCCGGCCAGGTGTGCGGCCGGGTCGGGCAACCGGCGACAGTGGATGAGGATGGCCGGGTTCAGGTGCACCTTTGGCCCGCCACACAATCAACCGCAGAGGCGTCCACCGGCCTGTGGTTGCCGCTGGCGCTGACCACCGCCGAGGACTGGATCGATCCGGCCCGCTTGCCCGTGGCTGGCAGCGAGGTACTGGTGGTTTTCCTCGACAGTGACCCGGATCGCCCGGTGCTCTGTACGGCCATGGGCCATCGGCCACAACCTCGCGGACCTCGTCCGCGTGAGCCCCGTGGCGATACCCGCCTGCTGTTCGACTGGCTGCTCAGCCGCTCGGACCTTGCGCCCTGACCCTCAGCCCTTGTCGGCCTTGCCGGCCGCGGCGGCGAACTTCGCCAGACGCACGTCCAGGTGCCGTGGCCGACGTCCATGATCCTCAGCCCGCTCCTTGCGGCGGATGGCGTTGCGCACCATCAGCGAGCCGATGTAGCGAATCGGCTCCGGCGGGAAAAAACCCAGCGGTCCATTGACCAGCGGCGAGCGGGTCCAAGGGTTGTCCAGGCCCTGGACCATCGACGCCAGAATCTGCCCGCCCATATGGCAGGGTCCGACGCCGCTGCCGGAATAGCCGAAACCGTAGAACACATTGCCACTGGCGCTCATCTGCCCGAAAAACGGCAGCCCGGTCACCGAACGATCCGACGGACCATTCCAGGTCGCTTCGACCTTAACGTCGGCAAACGCCGGGAAGAAATCCGCCAGGCTGTTCTGCAGCAAACCGGCGTAAGGCGAAGGCTGGTCGAACACCGGCAGCATGCGCCCGCCATAAGCGAAGGTATTGCCGCCCTTGCCGAGCATGATCCGGCCGTCCGGGGTGTTGTGGTAGTAGTGCACGAAAATCCGCGAATCGAGCACCGTGACACCGCTGGTCAAGCCGATTTCATCGAGCAAATCCGGTCGAGGCTCGGTGATCAGCATGTCGCTGGAAACGATCGCCACGCTGCGTTCGAACTGCGGGAACGCCCGGGCCATCCAGGCGTTCATCGCCAGCACCACGCGGTCGGCGCGAATGGTGCCGTTACGGGTTTCGATCCCTACCGGTTTGCCTTCTTCCAGCCCGGTCATGGCAGTGTTTTCATGAATCTTCACCCCCAGTTGCAAGGCCACCCGGCGCAAGCCACGCACCAGCTTGCCCGGTTGTACACTGGCCGCGGCCGGGGAAAACCAGCCTTCCAGGTGTTTGCTGGAACCGGCCATGCGCTGCACATCGGCCACAGGTCGCTGGGTGAACGAGTTGATGCCATTGCGCTCCAGGGCGGCGATGACCGCATCAGTCGAGCCGCATTGCGCACGGTTGGTAGCGGTGTAGAGCGTGCCATCAAGGCGGTAATCGGCGTCCACCGCATACTGTTCGCAGAAGGCGCCAATGGCGTGAATGCTGCGCTCGGACTCCTTGACCAGTCGCACGGCTTCTTCGACGCCGAACAAACGCTCAAGGGTGAAATACTTGGCCGACCACGACAACGCACAACCGCCGTTGCGTCCACTGGCCCCGGCACCGCAGATGTCCGCTTCGATCAGCAACACGTCCAGCTCGGGGTTCTGTTCCTTGAGCATGATCGCGGTCCACAACCCGGTGTAACCACCACCGACGATACACACGTCGGCGCGGCTGTCGCCTTGCAGTGGCGGACAGGTTTCGGATGCATCAGCCTTCAAGGCCTGGTCCAGCCAAAAGGGTCTCATGGGGTCAATCTCCGGTCAGTTGCCCACACGCCAGCCTGCCGCAGGTGCAGCAGGCGACGAGGGACAGGATTCAGGTACGCAGGGGTTTGATGGTCATCGCTTTATTGGGCACGTAGGCGAAGTGAGTACCCAGGCCACCGGGGCGGCTGTTCCAGTGCGGGATCAACACCAGCGCCGAGAACATGGCGCAGCCGGCGAAGACGATGAACACGGTAACGGTGTCGAAGTAGCCCGGCAGCAACCCGCCGAGAATCGCCCCAACCGAGCCGCAGCCGTTGACGAAACCGGCTGCCGTGGCGCCGGCCTTGGCGGTGCCGAAGTCGATGGCGGCCGAGCCGCTGATCATCGAGTCCGGCCCATAGAGGGTCAGGCCCATGACGAACAGCAGCGCCACCACCAGCAGCACGCTGCCGGTATGCAGGGCGCCCATGAAAAACGCCAGGGACACCGTCAGCGCCAACAGGCTTATCACGCAGGCCGGCATGCGCCGGGCGCCGAACAGCTTGTCCGAGGCCAGGCCAATCAGGATCGGCCCGAGCAACCCGGCCAGTTCGAACGCGGTCGGAATGATCGCCGCACCGACCTTGCCCACCGAAGGCATCTGTTCGAAGACGATCACCGGCCCCCACAACAGAATCGCGTAGCGCGCCGGCTTGAGCATGAAGTACGCCAACCCGAGTACCAGCACCGTGCGATTGCGCAGGATTTCCTTCAACGGCGCCCACATGCTGATTTTGCTTTGCGCGTCAGCCTGTTCGGCGGTCAGCTCGGGTTCCGGTTCCACCGCCGGCAAGCCGACGTCTTCCGGTTTGTTGCGTTGGAAAATAAAAAACAGCACGGCGACCAGCCCAACCACCGCCGCACTGGAAATGAACGCCGCATGCCAGCTGCCGATGAGCGTGTACGCCCACCAACCGGCAAACGGCGAGGCTACCAGACCGCCAAAGGCGTAACAGGAACTCCACAGGCCCAATACCCGTCCGCGTTGATCGGAGGGAAAGAAGCTGCCGAGGTTCTTGCACAGCCCCGACCAACCGGTGGACTGCGCCAGGCCTTGTATCAGCATGCAGGTAGCGAATATCGGTAACGTTGCAAAGTTGCCCATCACCAGCGCCGCGGCGGCGGAAATCAGCAACCCGCCGAGCACAACGACCCGCGGGCCAAAACGGTCTGCGAGGATGCCCCAGGTGAATTGGCCGACGGCGTAAGCCGTCAGGTAGATGGCGTCGAGGTTGGCCATGGCCATTTTGTCGAGCATGAAGGTCGGGTCTTCGCCAATACCGAGCTTGGCGACCGAGAATGCTTTGCGGGTGAAGTAGAACGCGGCGTAGGCGAGCCAGGTGATCGCGAAGATCTGCACGCGCCAACGCTTGATGGTGCCGATGTGCTTGTTCATTGTGGTTCTGACCTCAGGGTGTGAGTGTGCCGGCAGAATTGGAAGAAAACGCCTGTCTTTTTATTGTTGAGCACTGCGATATCGCCCTGTCCCTACGGCGGATACCGGTCAGATGAGTCCTGTTTTTTTGCACGCCCAGGCTCATGGCACCCGCTGCTGTTCGACTGACCAGTCACCGGGGCTGAGGTGGATAAAAACAATTACTGATTAATAAGTGAAATCGATTTATCGTATTTCAAATATAAGTTCAGCTTGTTACTGGAGATTCCCATGTCGGTGTCCCACGCCCAGCTCAAAGCTTTCCATGCCGTGGCGGTCCATGGAAGCTTTACCAAGGCCGCCGAACGCCTGTTTCTGACGCAACCGGCGATTTCCGACCAGGTGCGCAAACTCGAAGAGCGCTACGGCGTTTTGCTGTTTCACCGCAACAAGCGCTCGGTGCGCCTGACCGATCTGGGCGAACGCCTGCTGAGCGTGACGCAGAAATTGTTTGTCATCGAAGCCGAGGCCCAGGAACTGTTGCAGGACTCCCAGGCCTTGCAGACCGGCAGCCTGATTCTGGCGGTGGATGCGCCGGTGCATGTGCTGCCGCAGATCGCCCGGTTCTGTGAGCGCTACCCCGGGATCAGCGTGAAGATCGAAACCGGCAACACCGATGAATCACTGTTCCGACTGTTCAACTATCAGGCCGACCTGGCGTTGCTGGGCCGTGACGTCAGCGATGAACGACTGATTTCCCTGCCCCTGCGTAACGACCCGATGGTGGCATTCGTGTCGCGCAATCATCCGTGGGCCGAGCGCGAATCCATCACCCTCGCCGACCTCGACGACACGCCACTGGTGTTGCGGGAAATCGGTTCGGTGACCCGGCAGACGCTGGAGGAGGAAATGGCCGGTGCCGGGTTCCGCATTCGCCCGGCGATTCAGGTTGAAGGTCGGGAGGCAGCGCGGGAGGCAGTGGTGGTGGGGATTGGGGTGGGTGTGGTGTCGGCTGCCGAGTTTGGTGCGGATTCGCGGGTGTGTGCGTTGCCGATTATCGATTGCAAGCGACGGTTGACTGAAACCCTGGTGTGTTTGCGCGAGCAGAGTTCGCGGCGGGTGGTGGCGACTTTTCTGCAGATGGTGCGCGAGAGTCTGGTGTAGGCAGGACCGACGCCATCGCGAGCAGGCTCGCGATGGCAGGCAGCTCGGTCTACCTGACGGGTGCCAACCCGAAAAACGCTTGAATCAACCGCAAATCCCGACGCCGCTCCATGCACCCGATCATGTGCCGATTCACCAACCCCTCACCTATGATCGGCACCGCCGCCACCCGTGGATCGTGACTGACCTCCACCGACGACACCACCCCCACCCCCAGTTCGGCGGCCACCGCCTCGGTCACCGCTTCGCGGCTGTCCAGTTCCAGCAACACCCGTGGATTGACCTTGGCCTGGGCACACGCCTCATCGAAGGTGCGCCGGGTAATCGAACTCGGTTCGCGCAGCACCATGATCACCTGATCCAGTTCCTTGAGCTGCACGCCTTTGGTCTTCTGCGCCCAAGGATGCCCGTCGGGCACCAGCGCGCATATCCGTGATTCGTTCAGCGCCTGCAGATGCAAGCCTTTGCGCGGCTCGACCTCGGTCAGTACCGCCACGTCGGCATGCTCGGACAACAACGCCGCCAGGGTTTCCTGGGCATTGCCCAGGCGCAGGTTCACCGTGATCCCGGGATAGCGCGCACGCAGGCTGGCGAGCATCGGCATGACCATGTGCGGACCGTCCGCCGCCACCTCCAGGCGCCCGGTCAGCAATTGCCGGTTGGCTTCGAGCATCACCTGCGCCTCTTCGGCCAGGCCGAACATCGCCCGGGTGATTGCCGCCAGTTTGATGCCCTCCTCAGTCAGTTCCACGCGGCGGGCGGTGCGACGCAGCAGGGTGATCTGGTAGTGCTCCTCCAGGGCCTTGATGTGCCCGGTAACCGCCGGCTGGCTGATGAACAGCCGCGCCGCCGCCCGGGTAAAGCTGCCTTCCCGGGCCACGGCATCGAAGGCGCGGAGCTGGAACAGGTTCATTAATAACCCTCGCTGATAGCTGGCATAACAACAAACAATTTGATTGATAACACGGCAAATTGCAATTTAGGCACCAACGCTTCATCCCATCGATTGCGAGGACACGAGAATGAGTACTGCCGAACCCATCCTGCTCACCCCCGGCCCATTGACCACTTCGCCCCGCACCCGACAGGCGATGATGATCGACTGGGGTTCATGGGATGACCGCTTCAACCAACTGACCGCCAGCCTCTGCGAGCAACTGCTGGCAATCATCAACGGCACCGCCACCCACCACTGCGTGCCACTGCAAGGCAGTGGCACCTTCGCGGTCGAGGCAGCGATCGGCACGCTGGTGCCTCGGGACGGCAAGATTCTGGTACTGATCAACGGCGCCTACGGCAAACGCCTGGCAAAAATCTGCGAAGTGCTGGGCCGCTCCTTCAGCACCTTCGAAACCGCAGAAGACGAGCCGACCACCGCCGCCGACGTCGACCGCCTGCTGCGCGCCGATAGCGGCATCACCCACGTCGCCCTGATTCACTGCGAAACCAGCACCGGCATCCTCAATCCGCTGCCGCAGATCGCCCAGGTCGTCGCAGAACACGGCAAGCGCCTGATCATCGACGCCATGAGTTCCTTCGGCGCCCTGCCAGTGGATGCACAGCAAGTGCCGTTCGACGCACTGATCGCCGCCTCGGGCAAATGCCTGGAGGGCGTACCGGGCATGGGTTTTGTCTTCGCTCGCAAAGAATCCCTGGCCAGCGCCGCCGGCAACTCGCATTCGCTGGCCATGGATTTGCAGGACCAGCACGCCTACATGGCCAAGACCGGCCAGTGGCGCTTCACCCCGCCAACCCATGTGGTCGCGGCGCTGCACGAAGCCCTGCTGCAATACAACGAAGAAGGCGGCTTGCCGGCGCGGCACGAACGCTACGCCGCCAACTGCCAGGCATTGATGGAAGAGATGAGCAAACTGGGGTTGCGCAGCTTCCTGCCGGCGGCTATCCAGGCGCCGATCATCGCCACCTTCCACGCCCCGAAAGATCCGCGCTACGCATTCAAGGAGTTCTATGAGCGGGTCAAGGCTAAGGGCTACATCCTCTACCCCGGCAAACTGACCCAGGTCGAAACCTTCCGCGTCGGCTGCATCGGCCATGTCCAACCAGCCGAAATGCGCGAAGCCGTGGCGGCGATTGCTGAAGTGTTGCGCGAGATGGAAGTGTTAGAGATCTAACCCACACCACATCCCCTGTGGGAGCGAGCTTGCTCCGGGCGGCGCTCCGACGATGAGGCCCGGTCAGTCGACTCACATGTTGAATGAAAGACCATCGCGAGCAAGCTCGCTCCTACAGTAAAGCTGCTCTCCAATAGCCAGTTATTACAGGACTCAGATCACCATGAACTACACCAACCCAACCAAACTGCAAGCCGCCATCCTCGACTGGGCCGGCACCGTGGTCGACTTCGGCTCCTTCGCCCCGACGCAGATTTTCGTCGAGGCCTTCGCCGAGTTCGATGTCCAGGTGTCCATCGAAGAGGCCCGTGGCCCGATGGGCATGGGCAAGTGGGACCACATCCGCACCCTGTGCGATCAACCGCAAGTTGCCGAGCGTTATCGCAAAGCGTTCGGCCGCACGCCGACCGACGATGACGTGACCGCGATTTACCAACGCTTCATGCCGCTGCAGATCGAAAAAATCGCCGAACACTCCGCGCTGATTCCGGGGGCGCTGGAGACCATCGCCAACCTGCGCCAGCAAGGGATCAGGATCGGCTCCTGCTCCGGTTACCCGAAACAGGTCATGGACAAAGTGGTCGAACTGGCCGCCAGCAACGGCTACGTCGCCGATCACGTGGTTGCCACCGACGAAGTCCCGAATGGCCGCCCATGGCCCGCCCAGGCGCTGGCCAACGTCATCGCCCTGGGCATCGACGATGTCGCCGCGTGCGTGAAGATCGACGACACGGTGCCGGGCATTCTCGAAGGTCGCCGCGCTGGCATGTGGACCGTGGCGCTGATCTGCTCGGGCAACGCCCTGGGCCTGGACTACGAAGGTTATCGCGCTCTGGGCAGCGATCAACTGGACAGCGAGCGCAAGCGTATCCACGCAATGTTCGAAGGTTCGCGCCCGCACTACATGATCGACACCATCACTGATCTGCCGGAAGTGATCGCCGACATCAACAAGCGTCTGGCCAACGGTGAAATGCCACAATCGAGCTAAAAAACGCAACTCCCCCCTGTAGGAGCGAGCTTGCTCGCTCCTACAGTTTTTTTCTGTGTATTACCCGAACCAGAGCATCCAGCGACCAATCGCCTCAGGCAAACCCGGTGAAACAGGATTACAGTTAGAGCACACCGTCGGACAAGAACGGTGGCTTTAAACCGGACCTCTGAGGAACACCGTATGCCGTGGAAAAACTCCGAATCGCGCTACAGCACCGTGTCGATCGCGCTGCATTGGTTGATGCTGGTCCTGTTGGTGCTGGTTTACGCCTGTATCGAGTTTCGCGGGATCTTTCCCAAGGGCAGTGGCGGGCGCACGCTGATCGTCGAATCACACTTCCTGCTCGGCCTGACCGTATTCGTTCTGGTCTGGGTGCGATTGTTCGCCCGCAGTCTCGGCCCGGCGCCGCAGATCTTCCCGGCCTCGCCGCACTGGCAAACGACGCTGGCCAGGCTGATGCACTGGGCGCTGTACATTTTCATGATCGTCACGCCGATTCTCGGGTGGCTGGTCACCAGCGCCAAAGGCAATCAGGTGATGTTTTACGGTTTCGACCTGCCGATGCTGGTAGCGGAAAACAAGGACCTGGCCAAACAGCTCCAGGGCTGGCACGAACTCGGCGGCACTATCGGCTATTGGCTGATCGGCCTGCATGCCGTGGCCGGGCTGTATCACCACTATGTGGTCGGCGATAACACCTTGCTGCGGATGATGCCCAAGCGCGTGAACCACGATTCCTGAGACCAATGAATTCCAATGTGGGAGCGGGCTTGCTCCCACATTGGATCGCAGCGCCGCTCAGTTTTTTGAACTCAATCCCCGCCGCCCCTGCAAGCCGCCGGTGTGGATGAAGATCAGTCGCGTACCTTGGGCGAATCGGCCCGCTTCGACTTGGTGCTTGAGTGCCAGCAGTGCCTTGCCGGTATACAGCGGCTCCAGTGGAATACTTCCCGCCTGCTCTGTCTGTTCGATAAAGTCGAGCAGCAGCGGATCAACCTTGGCAAACCCGCCGCGACTGGCCTCGAACAGCTCATACGCCGCATCGACCACACCCGCTTCCTGCACGATCCTCTCGACCTGCTGCGCCACCCCATGATCGTCCGGCACCGCCAGGGCACCGTACACCGGATGATCCCCCGCTTCGCCCAGCACCAGGCCGGCCAGGGTCGTGCCGGTTCCGCAGGCCAGCCACCAGCCGTCGTAGTCACTCCAGCCCAAACCCTCCAATTGCGCGCAAACGCTGGCCCGCAGTTGCGTGCAACCCAGGGCGCCAGGCAAACCTCCTCCCCCTTCAGGCACCGGATGCAACGTCGGATAGCGGGTTTGCCAGGGTTGCCAGAAGCCCTCTTCATGCCTCGCTCGATAGCCTTCGTAACCCAGCCAGTGCAACTGCATGCCGAACGCCTGCAAGTCCTTGACCGTCGGGTTTTGCTGAGGGTGCCCGCGCAACAGGCCGACGGTGGAAAAGCCGAAACGCTTGCCCGCCGCCGCCAACGCGTGGAGGTGATTGGAGTGCGCGCCACCGAGACTGATGATGCCTTCGGCACCGAGGCGCTCGGCGGTCTTCAGGTGCTCGATGAGCTTGAACCATTTGTTGCCGCTGATCAGCGGGTCGATCTGGTCCAGGCGCAGGATCGCCACTTCGATGCCGGCGTGAGTGAGCCAGTCGAGGTGAAGGGGGTCGAGGGGGACTTGAGGAAGCCAGTTGTCAGGAGGAGAAAGCATGATGCCGGATCATTGGAGTGATCCGGCATCTTAGCAGCACCTTTGTGGCGAGGGAGCTTGTCGGAAGTGGATTACAACTGCGCCGCCAACCGCGAACCCTGATTGATCGCCCGCTTGGCATCCAGCTCTGCCGCAACGTCCGCGCCACCGATCAGATGCACGCTCTGCCCCGCCGCCACCAGACCGTCATGCAACTCACGCAGCGGATCCTGCCCGGCGCAAATCACGATGTTGTCCACTGGCAGCACCTGCGGCTCGCCGGTTTCGCCGATGCGGATGTGCAGGCCTTCGTCGTCGATCTTCAGGTATTCGACGCTGTTGAGCATCTGCACCTGCTTGTTCTTCAGACCGGTGCGATGAATCCAGCCGGTGGTCTTGCCCAGGCCGTCGCCGACCTTGGATTTCTTGCGTTGCAGCAGGAATACCTCGCGGGCCGGGGCATGGGGTGCGGCCTTGATACCAGCGACACCGCCGCGTGCTTCAAGGTGCGTATCGATGCCCCACTCCTTCCAGAACGCGGTGCGATCCTGACTGGTAGCGACACCTTCATGCACAAGGAACTCGGAGACGTCGAAACCGATACCACCGGCACCAATCACCGCGACGCGCTTGCCAACCGGCTTGCGCTCCAGGATCACGTCCAGATAGCTCAGCACCTTGGCGTTTTCCACCCCCGCAATGGCCGGCAGGCGCGGCGCAATGCCGGTGGCCAGAATGATCTCGTCGTAACCGCCTTCGACCAGTTGCGCTACGTCCACGCGGGTGTTCAGGCACACCTCGACGTTGGTGGTCTGCAATTTGCGGTTGAAGTAGCGAATGGTCTCAAAGAACTCTTCCTTGCCCGGAACGCGCTTGGCGATGTTGAACTGACCGCCGATTTCGCTGGCCGAATCGAACAGCGTCACCTGATGACCACGCTCGGCGGCCACGGTCGCGGCGGATAAACCCGCAGGGCCGGCACCGACCACGGCGATTTTCTTCAGTTGCTGCACGGGCAGATAGTTGAGCTCGGTTTCGTGGCAGGCACGCGGGTTGACCAGGCAACTGGTCAGCTTGCCGCCGAAGGTGTGATCGAGGCAGGCCTGGTTGCAACCGATGCAGGTGTTGATTTCATCGGCGCGACCTTCAGCGGCCTTGTTGACGAAATCCGGGTCGGCGAGGAACGGCCGCGCCATGGACACCATGTCGGCATCGCCTTCGGCCAGGATCTGCTCGGCCACTTCCGGGGTGTTGATGCGGTTGGTGGTGATCAGCGGAATATTGACCGAACCTCGCAGTTTGGCCGTGACCTTGCTGAAGGCCGCGCGCGGCACTTTGGTGGCGATGGTCGGAATCCGCGCTTCGTGCCAGCCGATACCGGTGTTGATGATGGTCGCACCGGCCTGCTCGATGGCCTTGGCCAGTTGCACGATCTCTTCCCAGGTGCTGCCGCCTTCGACCAGGTCGAGCATCGACAGACGGAAGATGATGATGAAGTTCGGGCCTACCGCTTCGCGCACGCGACGCACGATTTCCACCGGCAGGCGCATACGGTTTTCGTAGCTGCCGCCCCAGCGGTCGGTGCGGTGGTTGGTGTGGGCGGCGAGGAACTGGTTAATGAAATAACCTTCCGAGCCCATGATTTCCACGCCGTCGTACTCGGCGGTTTGTGCCAGTACCGAGCAGGTGACGAAATCGCTGATCTGCTTCTCGATGCCTTCCTCGTCCAGCTCCTTGGGCTTGAACGGGTTGATCGGCGCCTGAATTGCGCTGGGCGCAACCTGTTTCGGGCTGTAGGCATAACGACCGGCATGGAGGATCTGCATGCAGATCTTGCCGCCCGCATCATGCACGGCACGGGTGACGATACGGTGCTTGAGCGCCTCTTCTTCGGTCGTCAGCTTGGCCGCACCGGAATACACGCCACCCTCGTCGTTCGGGCCGATACCCCCGGTGACCATCAGGCCGACACCGCCACGGGCACGCTCGGCAAAGTACGCCGCCATGCGCTCGAAGCCACCCGGTTTCTCTTCAAGGCCAGTGTGCATCGACCCCATCAGGGTGCGGTTGCGCAGCGTGGTGAACCCCAGGTCCAGCGGAGCCAACAGGTGCGGGTATTGAGCGGTGGTCATCGGTAACTCCACATCGAGCGATCACGGAAAGTGCGGAAGCTCTACGGCCCCCATCAGTCATGTTCGACAGACTAAGAGTCGCGACGCTGTCGCTCAATGACCGTAACTGACAACTTAATGATCGAAGTGAGCAGCTACAACTCAAAACTAAAACGACCTTCCGGTGCAGGTCCGGGTTGAACCCTGCTCCAGGAAGGTCGCTACCTTTCAGACTCTGGACAAGCCCGCAAGATTTACGCGCAGAACCGGCTTAGCATGCGCTTGCTACCGTCCGCGCAGGCGCAACGTAGTCGTCCCGTTGTTTCGCTCGCTGGGTCAACGCCACCATCGTCAGGAACCCGAGCACAATCAGTACCGGATAAGCCATCAACAGTTCGGAGAGGGAAAACTTCCAGGCCAGAGGACGTCCGACACCCAGCATGGCGGCATACATCCAGGACACTGCCGACAACGACCCGCAGGCCAACGCCAGCATCCGCGCACTGAATCCGAGGTTGAGCAACGAGCCTGCCTTTTGCAGTGCCGGCAGTACCAGGCGATGCAACAAGACGCCGTTGTAACTCAGCAGCGCGACAATAATGACTTTGGCTTGAAGCTTTGGATTCATGAAGTATTCGACACCTTTACCCAGGTAATCAATACCGACGACAGCGACACCCGTTACCCACAGCGCTATTAGTGCAACGATGACCGACTTCTGAAGACTTTCCATGTGAGCATTATCATGCTCAGTAAATACTTTCCGTTTTAAAAGATCTCTAACCATCGCAACATCACTGGTCAGCACCAAACTGATGGCCACACAACACGCCACCAAATGAACGTAAATAACGCCCAGACGCAAAAACTCCAGGAATTCCTTATTTTCCAGCAGACTCATAATGGTATTTATCGCCACGGTATTTTCTCCACCTTATTCGAGAGTACGGATCGACCACCTGACAGAATCTTTAATTATTAAAAACCCTGCACGACCTTACTTCTAAAAGATAAGCCAAATCATGGACTCGGCACTGTTAACCTCATTGACTCGCCTGGCAAATCAATGACCGACTGGTTTATCACCTCCATGAGTTTCAGATAACTCCCCCCATGTGCATTCACTGCACTTGAGACTCAACTTCCACTTCTTTTTTTGCGATTGCAGGGGCAGGTCATGACTGACGTGCTTAGGAATCAGAGGCCACAGACGCTCCAATGTTCATTTCTTAAACAAACCACCGACAAACGGTGCGTAGCGCAAGTGCGCCTGAAGCGACAGTAATGAGCCAACTTTCACTCTATGCCCCACCACAACTGGTCTGCTTGACTACATGCACTTTTATAACTGCACATTGGATCCACTAGTTGTTATACATCCGACAACACGCACAATAGCGAGCGAGTCTCATCCAGAGCCAACTCCAACTGCGGATTCCACGATAATCCGGCCACCACTTCAAGCAGGCCGCAACGCAGGATCAATTGAATCAATCAGGGCGTGAATAAAGTTACTTAATCGTCATCTGTGGTCATGCCCAAAACCCGAAGTAAACAAATGCCATGGCTGCAGCTACACCCCACGCGGCCAACGCCATTACCGTTGAATTGTGCGGTAACCGGGATTCGCTCAACCGCCGCAAGCCGGACTTCGAAAACCCGGATTGGTCATATCGGCAATACAGGATTGCCCGGTAGGTCTGTCGCAGGCCAATCAACAGAAACAGGCTGATCAGGCCGAGGACAAGTCCACGCCTGACAACCGGATTAACCAATAGCGCAAGGTGATCCTGCTCGCAGGCAGCGCTATCGACTTCCTCAATGGTAATTCGCTGATCATCCGTCGAAGAGCGCTTTGGGCCAGTCTGGATCGCCGCCAGTTGCTCCAGATCCAACACCTGATACTTCCAGAGCGTTGACGACCCTTTTCGGCAGAAGGTAAACGCTGCAGGACTTGAGACGGCGATAATACAAGCGTCGTTGATATCCAGTTTTTTCAGCGTTTCCGTGGCTGATCTGGTGAAGTCCAGGTCGAAGAGCGGAGTCCCACCGGTAGCAGACACCGCGACCGAAACCAATAGGCTGCTCAAGAGGCAGATGGCTGAAATGTTCAAGGCCGGGCTTCCTTTTTTCCATTATTTTTTGTTTTCGCCGCTCGGTTCCAACCTGCTTTGATGAGTTCCAGTACGCTGCTGGCACCCCGATAACTAATGGCATTGCTGACAAAAAACCGAAGAGTGGAAAGAGAAAGGGAGGGCATCCATTGCCCTCCCCTCCGTGGTCCACGCTCCCTGCGACAGTACCGACCAGGACCTCAAGTGGCCAGAATGAAGTCTGTGGCCGTGACGGTTGTTGCGTCGGCCACACCTACCAGGGTGATAGAGCCAGCGCCGAAGGTGAGCAACGTATCCGCACCGACATCGGCGATGGTGACGCTGCTGCCAAAGGTCGCAGCCGTGATGTTGAGCGCGGTGAGATTGAGCAGATCCTGGCCGCCCGCCGCATTGGTATCGAAGCTGGTGATCCGGTCGTTGCCGAAGCCCGCGGCGAACATGAAGACATCCTCGCCACTGCCGGCATTCATCGTATCGTTGCCGGCACCGCCAGCAACACTATCGTTACCGGCACCGCCATCGATGATGTCGTTGCCGGCACCACCCAACAGTGTGTCGTTGCCGGCAGCGCCGTTGAGGGTGTCATTACCCACCCCACCGGTGATGACGTTGTTCGACGCGTTGCCGGTGCCGACGAAGTTGCCGACTCCGGTGTAGAGCAGATGCTCGACATTGGCCCCCAGCAAGTAACTGGTCAGCGAGGTTTGTACGGAGTCCTCACCGTTATTCCCCACCTCGACCACCGCGTCCGCGGCAGAATCGACGCGATAGGTATCGTTGCCGGCTCCGCCGACCATCCGGTCAGCACCCGCACCACCCGTGAGGACGTCGTTGCCGGCGCCACCCGTCAATGTGTCGTTGCCGTCACCGCCGTTGAGGCTGTCATTACCCACCCCACCGGTGATGATGTTGTTCAACGCGTTGCCGGTGCCGACGAAGTTGCCGACGCCGGTGTAGAGCAGATGCTCGACATTGGCACCCAGCGTGTAGCTGGTCAGCGTGGTCTGTACGGAATCCGCACCCTCACCCGTCACCTCGACCACCAGGTCCCCGGCTGAATCGACGCGGTAGGTATCGTTGCCGGCTCCGCCAACCATCCGGTCATTGCCCGCACCACCCGTGAGGACGTCGTTGCCGGCGCCACCCATCAATGTGTCGTTGCCGTCACCGCCGTTGAGGGTGTCATTACCCACCCCACCGGTCATGACGTTGTTCAACGCATTGCCGGTGCCGACGAAGTTGCCGGTTCCGGTGTAGAGCAGATGCTCGACATTGGCGCCCAGTGTGTAACTGGCAATCGTGGTCTGTACCGAATCCTCACCCTCACCCGACGCCTCGACCACCAGGTCCCCGGCGGAATCGACGCGGAAGGTATCGTTGCCGGCTCCGCCGACCATCCGGTCATTACCCGTACCGCCAGTGAGGACGTCGTTGCCGGCGCCACCCATCAATGTGTCGTTGCCGGCACCACCGTTGAGGGTGTCATTACCCACCCCACCGGTCATGACGTTATTCGACGCGTTGCCGGTGCCGACAAAGTTGCCGACTCCGAGGTAGAGCAGGTGCTCGACATCGGCACCCAGTGTGAAGCTGGCCAGCGTGGTCTGTACGGAATCCTGACCCTCACCCGGCAACTCGACCACCACGTCCCCGACGGAATCGACGCGGAAGGTATCGTTGCCGACGCCGCCCAGCATCTGGTCATTGCCCGCACCGCCATCGAGAAGGTCGTTGCCTTCCTCGCCATTGAGGAGGTCGTCGCCGTCCCCGCCGTTGAGAATGTCGTCGCCAGTGCCGCCAAACAACTGGTCGACACCGCCCAGGCCATTGAGCGTATCGTTCCCGCCCAGGCCAAACAGCACATCACTACCCGCGGTACCGTTGAGGGTGTTCGCCAGGGCGTCGCCCGTTTGCACCGCACCCAGTTGCACTACCGCCGCCGTCGCCGCAGAGGTCACCGACTCCAGTGTGCCGAAGCCGTCGGTGTAGCGCGCGATCACCCGCAGTTGCTGATTGCTCTGCGCCGCACCAGGGGTGAAGGTCGCGCCAGTCGCGCCGGCGATATTGGTGAAGGTAGTCCCGACACCTTGCTGCCATTGGAAGCTGAATGTGCCCAGTCCGTCCGGATCGGCAATCCCGGCCGTCAGTGCGGTTAGTACTTGCCCTTGATCCGGTGTCGTATCGCTGATCAGCAACGCACCAGTCGGTGCATCGTTGACATTGCCCACCGGGGCCGTGGCGTCGGACGCAACGCTTTCGGCCGTACCAAAGTCATCCACGTAACTGACCACCACGCGCACCTGATCGCCGACCTGAGCCTGACCAAGCGTGAAGGTGCTAGCGGTGGCTCCGACGATGTCAACGAAGGTGACCCCGTTGGTCTCCTGCCACTGGAAGGTGAACTGCGGATTGCTGAGACCATCAACGTCGATGATGGTCGACGGGTCGGCGGTCAACACCTGGTTCTGCACCGCAAGCCCGAGGATGGTCGGTCCTGCGGTCGCTGCGCTGTTCCCCGCAGAATCGACGATCTCCAGCGTACCATTGCCATCCTGATACACCGCCCGAACGCGGATGCTCAGACCGGCGACATCATCTGCCACCCGATAGGTGGCGCCGACCGACCGTGATACCTCGCCAGCGGCGAAAAAGGTGATGTCTTCAAAGACACCCGAACCAGGGATGTTTTCGACCTGCCAGTAGTAAGCCACCGGACCGGTAACCGCTCCGGTCGGATTGGCCGCACTCACGCTGTCGGCGTCGCGGATCGACTGATCGCTGACGCGCAACAGTTGGCCGGCGACAGACGCATCGGTACGCGCACCGGTGGCAGCATCGAGGATCGCCAGACGCCCCACAGGAGCGCTGTTCAAGGCGGTGCCAACGCCGGACGCCTGCGCCTGGTCTGCGAACTGCAGACGCTCGATGCCCGTCAGGCGATCGACGCCATCACGCCCGGCCACCAGGTCGGTCACGATGACGGCGTTGCCATCGACAGCGACGCTGTACTCCGACGCATTACCGGAGAACACCGCGGTGTCGAAGTTGTCAGTGCCGGTCAGAATCTCCCGCACGATGACCAGCTGGCCCGGATTGTAAGTACCGTTGAGCATCGCCTGGACCATCGGCGCCATGCTGTCGAACGTGGCGATTTCCGCGCCAGTGCCATCAGCGTTCGCCCGTACGCTGATGCGTACGTTCAGCCACTTGTCACCATCGATGATGTCGTCACCACCGCGACCTTCGATCAGGTCGCTGCCGCTGCCACCGAGGATGATGTTGCCGCCGTCGAAGAACGTCGCTCCGACTGGCAACAGACCCGCCAGACCGTTGATCAGGCTGATGTTGGTCAGCACACTGCCGGTGGCACCCGCGGTGGGTAGCGATGTCGCATCTTCGTTATCACCGCGCAGGAAGTCACCGTGGGACGAACCCGACAGCCCTTCCATGATGTCGAAACGCACCAGTGCCGAAGCCCCCGAACCCGGCTGCACTGGCACATCGAAGAAGCGGTCGCTGTAATCGATGGTCACGCCCTGGGCGAGATCCTTGAAGGTCGCCCAGTCATAGCCGGAGCCGCCGATATAGCGGTCACCGAAGCCGAGACTGCCGACCATGATGTCGTCGCCACCTTCGCCGTTGAACTTATCGTTCTCGTTGCCGCCGATGTAGACGTCATGACCGATCACCGGATCGTTGCCGAGCGGATCGAAGTTGTCGCCAGGTGCACCGTCCGAGGTGCCCTTCTCGATCCAGTCGTCGCCTTCGTTACCCATGTCCTGTTCGTTGGCTTTGCTGCCCAGGATGAAGTCGTTACCCTGGCCACCAATGGCCTCGGAGGCATCCTCACCGGTCACGATGAAGTCGCTGCCGAACCCGCCAATGATCAGGTTGATGCCGTTGCCTCCGTGCAGCACGTCGTTGCCGTCGCCACCTTGGATGTTATCGTCGCCACCGGTGTCGGTGATGATGTCGTCGCCGGCGCCACCACGCAGCTGGTCGTTGCCATTACCGCCATCCAGGCGATCGTTGCCGCCATCACCCCAGACCGTATCATCGCCATCACCCGAGAGAAGGATGTCTGCGTTGTCGGTGCCACCCAGCACGATGTGCTCTTCACCTGTGTACTTGATGTAGTTGGTGTCCGCCCCCACGGTCAGCGGGTTGTCGCGGAACACCACCTGCGCGCCGTTCGGACCAAGCGGATCAAGGGCGAGCAGGCCTTCGTTGAACTGCTTGCCAGGGTCCACTTCCAGATAGAACGCCATGTCCGAGAACACCAGGCCCGGCAAGTGCGTGGCCGAGGTGTTGGCCATGATCAGCTTGGCGAACGAGTTGCTTTCAAGTTCCGCATTCATCGACAGGCCAGAGGTACGCTCCAGGTAGTAGAAGCGGTCGCCGTCCTGCAGTTTTTCCAGCTGGTTCTCGAACACGAAGTTGAAGGTCGAGCCGAGCATGCCGCCGAACGGGGTTTTCTGTTCGGCCAGGCCGCCAATCCACAGGTCGATGGCATCGACGCCCGTGACCGTCACACCCTTCAGGTCGTCGGCAGTACCCACCAGCCCATCCTTGCCGGCCAGCGTTACGTTGGCAAAGGCACCGGTACTGTTGAGGAAGTCCAGGCGGTCAGCCGGAGCACCCACACCACCGAAGACCAGCGCCAGTGCTGCAGCGCGTTTGCCATCCATCGTGGTCGCCGCCGTGATCGTGTCATGCGTGCCATAGGCCGCGATGAAGTTGATCAACGACTCCGGATGTTTGAGGTGCTGCACCAGATCGACCCAGCTGTTGTACGGCTTGAGTTGGGTATCACCGGTTTGGCTGTAGATGTCGCGGCGGATCGCATTGAGCGAGGGAATCCCCACGTCGCGGCCACGGGCGATGTTAAGCGCCGGCAGGTCGAGCGGCAGGCCGAGCAGGTTATTGCGCAGCGCCTCGGTGACGAACTCGTCGATTTCGTTACCAGCTTGCCGAGTTACCCCACGTATGATCGCACTGGTCGCATCCTCTGGCGACACGCCACTGGCGGCGTACGCCAACGGGTTGAGGAATGCCGCGATCAGGCCAGTCTGTTGATTGCCCAGGGCATTCGGATTGCCGTCGCCCACCACGTTGAAGTTGATATCGAAGCGATCGACGGTCTCGGTCAGCATCGAGTGACCAAACCGGTACACGGTGTGGGCGAACTCGGCGACGATCGAGGCATCGAGGTCGACGTCATAGACCTGGGTCGGTGCGAAGAACAGGTCGATGTTGGGCTGGATGGTCCGCGCAAACTCCTCGAACACCAGGTGCTGATACTGCATCTCGGTGCCGAACTTGGCAGCCTGGAACAAGCGCTCGCCATTCCACACCAGCGCATCGAACTCAGCCTGGGTAGCTGGCAATGCGGCCACCGGAGTGAGCAGCCACTCGTTGAGGAAGGCCACGTCACCCGAATCGAGCACGGTGTCCTTGGTTTGCTGGACCAGGCGGTTGTGCTCGGAGTGGAAGATCGCATGCACCGCGGTCAGGCCGATGTTCTCGTTGACCCGGCCGTCGCCAGCGATGTAGTGAGCGTCGAGCAGTTCGTTGTCATACGTCAGGTTGTTGCCGCCCGCGTCAACGGGCTGCGCATTGCCGACAGCGGTGTCGGCATCCGCCTGCAGAACCCCACCGACGATTACCGGCGCGGCATTGTGGTTAATGTCGACGAGGAACTGGTGACCGGTGCGCACAGCATTGGTCAGGTCAAGGGGAGCAGTCGGATCGCCTTCGACAAGGACGTCATCAGGCGTGCCGCCAAGACCGTCAACACCCTTCATCACGACCATCGGGAAGCCGTTCGGCCCCTTGATGAAATTGCCATAGGCGTCAGTCGCCAACAGCGGGGCATTATCGACGTCGGCATCGGTCAGGTTGATGCCGAGAATGTCACGGGCTTGCGCCTTGACCACCTTCCAGGTCGCCATGCCACCGATTTCGACGTCGTCCGCGGTACCAAACTGGCCATCCACCCCCAGGTCACGGTTGGTGATCAACCTGCCAGTCGCTATGGGGCCGTCGGCGGTCATTTGATAAGCGCGCAGGAACACCTGGTGCGACGGGTGCGAGCTATAGGTCTGGTTCTGGTCCACGAACGGTGAGGTGGTGTTGGTTTGCTCATGGATGTCGTCGGCCGTGCCGAGAATGCCATCCGCCCCTGGCAGGTTGGTCGCGCGGCTCAGCACCATGAAGTTGGTGTTGCCGCCTGGCACAAACAGCGGATCATCCGGTTGCAGCGGAATGAAGACGGTGCCCGAACCACCTTTGGTGACCAGGTCCAGACCATGATCGAAGAACTGCCCGAAGAAGGTCATCCAGGCGTTGAATGGCGCGGACAACCCCGCGTCCGCCGTGGTGTTCTCGAAAAAGTACACATCGTGATCATCGGCAGTACCGAACTGACCATCCAGGCCGGGGCTGGCGACAATCTGTACGCCATCCTTGAGCACATCGTCGTTACCCACCGCGCCGAAGTTGAGCACACCGTCCAGGCCCGGGTTGAAAGCCGTGGCATAGGCCGCCGGGTTGTTCGCCGTCTGATCGACGATCAGGTTACTGATGGTGCGTGGCTGCGAGTCAATCACAAGGCCGCTGTTCTGCGCATACGACGTTCCCCCTTCCGCCGGATTGAAGACCGGATCGGTCAAGCGAGGGAAGACGTTATCGGCGGCACCAAACTCGGTGTGATTGTTGCCGTTGAGGTTCATCAGGTTGTTGTTCGACCCGTCGACCGAACGCAGGCCCAACGGCGCGCGGATGTTCGGGATCAGCGAGAGGATGTCCTGACCGGCCGCATCAGCCTCGGCAATCTTGATCTGGTCGAGGATGAAGTTGAGGTCGGAGCGGACCATGTGCAGGCCTGCACCACCCGAGGTGGCATCGACTACAGGTACCGCCGCCGTTGGCGTGACCGGTGCACCGGCGACTATGGCAGCCGTCGGCGTGGAGAACAGGATCTCCGTGGTGCCGTGACCGTCCTGATAGATCGCCTTGACCCGCAACGACAACCCGGCGAGGTCAGGAGAGACCTTGAACGCGGTGCCGTCGGCGCTTTGGAACGCCAGGTCGCCAGCCGGCAACAGGATGATGTCCTCGAATACGCCGCTGCCTGGGGTTGCCTCGAACTGCCAGATGTAGGACACCGAGGAGTTGGTGATAAAGCCCTGCGGATTACCCGCCGCGACGTTGTTGGCATCGCGCACCCCGGCCACACTGACCGTTAGCGTGTCGCCCACTGTTATCGCCCCGCCGTTGCCATCCGAAACGGTCGGACTGCCAACCGGTTGGGCATTCTGCCCCGGTACCAGCACTAGCTGGTCATCGGCGAATTGCAGGCGTTCGATATGCAGCAGAGTATCGGTGCCGTCGCGACCCGCTACGCTATCTATCACTGTATAGACATCGTCCGCCAAAGTGGCCGTGCCGCGGTCGTCAACAGTAACCGTATACTCGGCCTGAAGCCCGGAGAAAATGGCGGTGTCGAAGGCCGCCCCGCCCGTTGAGGTACCGGGCATGATTTCCCGCACGGCCTTGAGTTGACCCGGGTTAAAGGTACCGTCCAGCATGAACGGAATCATATCGACCATGCTGTCGAAGGTAGCGATCTCAGGGCCGGTATGGTTGACGTCGCCGGCGGCATAAACGGCAATTCTGACGTTGATCCATTTGTCGCCATCGATCAGATCATCGCCACCGCGGCCTTCGATCAGGTCACTGCCATTGCCGCCGAGGATGATGTTGCCAGTGGCAAAGCCGGTGACCGGCAAACCGGCATCGGCCAGGAACTGATCCAGGCCGCGGATCAACGCGACATTGGTCAGCGCACTGCCCGTGGTACCGCCGTGGTTGATGATAGTGACTGCATCAACATTGTCGCCTTTGAGCACATCGCCGAAACTCGAACCGGACAAGCCTTCGACCTCGGCAAAACGGTCAAGAATCGAGGCGGGCGAGGCGCCGACCGGATTGAATATGCCGGCATTCTGGTTGGGTGTATTGCCGTGGGGCTGCGCCAGTGCGGCCAGGCTCAGGTCAACGGTCACGCCAACCTTGTCGTTCTTGTAGGTTACCCAGTCGAAGCCGGACATGCCGTCCATCTTGTCCTGGGCATCGCTGCCGACAAAGATGTCATCGCCACCCTCGCCGATCATTTCGTCGAAGCCGCCACCACCGACAAAGATGTCGTTGCCGATCACATCGTCATTGAGCAACGGCGAGAAGTTGTCGCCAGGCGCACCGTCCTGGGTGCCCTTCTCGATCCAGTCATCACCTTCGTTGCCGGTAGGTGGCAGGTTGGTCTTGGCACCGAGGATGAAGTCGTCACCCTGACCGCCGAAGGTGATGCTGATGTCTTCGGTGGTGATGATGAAATCCTGGCCATCGCCACCCAGGATCAGGTTGCCTGCAGCAAGCATGCTGCCGGCCACGATCACATCGTTACCGGCATTGCCCTCCAGACGGTTGTCGCCGAACGAGTCGGAGATGATGTCATCGCCCGCGCCGCCCAGTACCGCATCGTTCCCGGCACCACCTTCGAGACGGTCGTTGCCGGCGTCGCCGTAAAGGGTGTCATCGCCGTCACCGGAAATGATGATGTCATTGCCGGCGGTGCCGCCCATGACGACATGGTCTTCACCGGTGTACTGCAGATAATTGGTGTCCGGCCCCACGGTGTCGGGGTTGTCGCGAATCACCAGCGGCACGACTTCCACGCCGTTGATCATGATGCCGCCCGTCGGATCGGCACGGCTGTCCACGCCCAGGCCTGTGAACTGGGCGGCCTGATTCACTTCGAGAGTGAACGTCGGCGTCAGAAACACGGTGTTCGCCAGGTGGGTGACATCGGTGTTGAGCATGATCAGCTTGGCAAAGGAGTTGTTCTCAAGTTCAGTGCCGAAGTTCAGGCCCGCGGTACGCGACAGGTAGTAGAAGCGGTCGCCGTTCTGCAACGCCTCCATCTGGGTTTCAAACACGAAGTTGAACGTCGAGCCGAGCATGCCGCCGAACGGCATCTTCTGTTCGGCGAGGCCACCGACCCAGAAGTCGATGTCGTCGACGCCCGTGACTGTCACACCCGTCAGGTCATCGGCAGTACCCAGTACTCCATCCCTGCCGGCCGTCGTTACGTTGGCATAGGCTCCGGTGCTGTTGAGGAAGTCCAGGCGGTCAGCCGGCGAACCCGCACCATTGAATACCAGCAAAAAGGCCGCAGCGCGTTTGTCTGCCAGCGTGGTCGCCGCCGTGATCGAGGCATGCGTGCCATAGGCCGCGATGAAGTTGATCAGCGACTCGGGGTGCTTGAGGCTGTCCGCCAGGTCAGCCCAACTGATATACGGCTTGAGTTGGCTGTCGCCGGTTGACGCGTAGAACTCACGGCGCGCCTCATTCAACGTGGGGATGCCGGTGTCGCGACCACGCGCCATGTTCAGGCTCGGCAAATCGAGCGGCAAACCGAGCAGGTTGTTGCGCAACGCTTCGGTGACAAACTCATCGAGTTCGTTGCCGACCTGGCGGGTCACACCGCGAATGATCGCTCCTGCCGCCTGGTCCGCAGTCACCCCGCTGCTGGCGAACGCCAGCGGATTGAGGAAGGCCGCGATCAGGCCGAGTTGCGAGTCCGGGTTGGTCGGGTCAGTGAGCAGCGGATTGAACGCGGGGTCGAAGCGATCGACGGTCTCGGTCAACATCGAGTGACCGAAGCGGTACACCACGTGGGCGAACTCGGCGAGAATTGCCGGGTTGATCGAAGTGTCATAGCCGCTGGGTGCAAGGAATTCGTCGACCTGCGGCTGGATAGTCCGCGCGAATTCCTCGAACACCAGGTGCTGGTACTGCATCTCGGTGCCGAACTTGGCAGCCTGGAACAGGCGTTCGCCGTCCCACACCAACGCCGCGATCTCGGCAGGTGTAGTCGGTATTGCAGCCACGTCGACTACCAGCCACTCATTGAGGAAGACCAGATCGCCGGCGGCAATGAGGGTGTCCTTGGTTTGCTGGACCAGGCGGTTGTGCTCAGAGTGGAACACATGGTGCACGGTGGTCAGGCCAATGTTCTCGTTCACCCGGCCGTCGCCGGCAATGTAGTGGGCGTCGAGCAGTTCGTTGTCATAGGTCAGGTTGTTGCCGCCCGCGTCAACGGGCTGCGCATTGCCGACAGCGATGTCGGCATCCGCCTGCAGTACCCCACCGACGACGACCGGCGCGGCATTGTGGGCGATGTCGTCGAGGAAGCCATGCCCGGCGCTCACGGCGTTGGCCAGACTGATCGGAGCTGCCCGGTTGCCTTCGACCAGTTGAGTGACGTCATCAGCCGTCCCCGCGATGCCGTCAGCGCCGTTACTGATGCGAATCACCACCTGCGGCATGCCGTTCGGCCCGCGGATGAAGTTGCCGTACGCATCGGTTGCCAGCAACGGCACGTTGTGTACATCGGCGTCAGTCAGGTTGATGCCGAGAATGTCACGGGCCTGGGCCTTGACCACCTTCCAGGTCGCCATGCCGCCATTTTCGCCACTGCCATCATCGGCCGTGCCGAACAGGCCATCGGCGCCGAGATCGCGGTTGGTAATCAAGCGCCCCGTTGCAACAGGATCACCTGCCGCGTTGAGGACGTACTCGCGCAGGAACACCTGATGCGACGGGTGCGAGCTGTAGGTCTGGCTCTGGTCGACGAATGGCGAGGTGGTGTTGGTCTGGCCATCATCGGTGGTGCCGACTATTCCGTCCGCGCCGGCGGTACGCACCGCACGTGGCAGTACCATGAAGTTGGTCGGGCTGCCCGGTACGAACAACGGATCGTCCGCCTGCAGCGGAATAAACACGAAGTCGGTAGCGCTCTTGGTGACCAGGTCGAGACCGTGGTCGAAGAACTGGCCGAAGAAGGTCATCCACGAGTTGAAGCTGGCGGTCAGGCCGACGTCCGGCGACACGTTGGGAAAGAAGAACACATCCTTGTCATCGGCCGTGCCGAACACGCCATCCAGCCCGGGGCTGGTGACTATCTGTACGCCATCCTTGAGTACGTCGTCATTACCCGCACCCACCACGCCGAAGTTGAGCACACCGTCCAGGCCCGGGTCGAACGCTGAGGCATAGGCCGCCGGGTTGTTGGCGGTCTGATCGACAACCAGGTTACTGATAATCCGTGGTTGCGGATCGGTCACATTCCCTGTCCCGGCGTATGCATCCAGAAACGAGGGATCAAGCAGGCGCGGGAAGGTATTGTCCGAGGCGCCAAACTCGGCCTGGCCGGTGACCAGGTTGTTGAAGCTGCCATCGACGGTACGCAGGCCGAATGGCACCTGAGTGTTGGGAAGCAAATCAATGAGGCTGGCGCCGTCTGCATTCGCTTCTGCGATGAAGATTTGCTTGAGGATGAACTCCAGGTCCGACTTGCTGAAATTGGCCATTTTGGATTGCCCTCGATCTATTTGGGTAAAGGCACGGGACGAGAAAACCCTCCCGCGCCAAGTCAAGTGCTGGCTTGCGCAGTTTGTTGGTTATGTTTTTTAGCGAGAGCTCTGGCGTTACCCGGGACCCGGGATACGCGCCTGGAATTCACGAAATGAATTGCTCGCCGGGCGATCAGGCAGAGCGGATTCGAGCCCTGGGCGGGCCATGGAATCTGGAAGTGAAGGCGAACGTCCTGGACAGCCCCTTCCCTCTGCAAAAGCACGAAATGATCGACATAATTCTGCTCCTCTCAGGAGAATCACCGCGCCTTGCGTTGCCAAAGCGATGGCAAGCTTCAGGCGGGCGGGTCCCCCCGATAACTAAGACTAAAGTTCCATAGCAAACCTTTGTCAATATTACGTCGCTAAAACTGACGACTGGCGTTAGGCGACACAACTAGCTGTTTTTAAAAGACATATAGGAAGTTGAGTGCAGGTATAGAGCGAAATGTTATTTCTTACTGCCCGGAGTGCATAAAACAAAGGAATAACGTCGCAGCGCGTAACTACCCAAGTACCTTTCATGTCCTTCATCCAGAAGAGGGTTGTGTCCTTCCAGCCTTGGGTGGAGAGATTGCACGCGCCGAACCGGAGGTACGGCTGGCCGTCGAAAAAGGCCTGAAGCAAATACAGAAAGCCTGGGCCGATCGTCTCGGTAGCCCTGATGCGGCATGGGCCGTCATCGCTCAATGTGTGGGAGCGCTAGTCCTGTCCCGAGCAGTCGAGAATGAACGAACTCACAAGGAAATCATTGCCTCGACCCGCAAAGCTATTGAAAAGAGCTATTTCACGCCGGAAAAATAGAAAAACGTCTCCGATTATGCGAGAGCAGCTCGCAACGCCATGATCATCGCTATCGCTGCAAAAACCTGGTCGATTCAGCCCTCCCTGAATTCCCACAACGAATGCATTCATGAGGCAATTGAGTGGAAGGAGAAAGAGAGGGCATCCATTGCCCTCCCCTCTGATGTGCACGCTCCCTGCGCCAGTACTGACCGGGACCTCAAGTGGCCAGAACGAAGTCTGTGGCAGTGACGGTTGTTGCGTCGGCCACACCTACCAGGGTGATAGAGTCAGCGCCGAAGGTGACCAACGTATCCGCACCGACATCGGCGATGGTGACGCTGCTGCCAAAGGTCGCAGCCGTGATGTTGAGCGCGGTGAAATCGAGCAGATCCTGGCCGCCCGCCGCGTTGGTATCGAAGCTGGTGATCCGGTCGTTGCCGAAGCCCGCGGTGAACACGAAGACATCCTCGCCACTGCCGGCATTCATCGTATCGTTGCCAGCACCGCCAGCAACACTATCGTTGCCGGCACCGCCATCGATGATGTCGTTGCCGGCACCACCCAACAGTGTGTCGTTGCCGGCATCGCCGTTGAGGTTGTCATTACCCACCCCACCGGTGATGACGTTGTTCGACGCGTTGCCGGTGCCGACGAAGTCGCCGGCTCCGGTGTAGAGCAGATGCTCGACATTGGCCCCCAGTAAGTAACTGCTCAGCGACGTCTGTACGGAGTCCTCACCGTTATTCCCCACTTCGATCACCGCGTCCGCGACAGAATCGACGCGGTAGGTATCGTTGCCGGCTCCGCCGACCATCCGGTCAGCACCCGCACCACCCGTGAGGACGTCGTTGCCGGCGCCACCCATCAATGTGTCGTTGCCGTCACCGCCGTTGAGGCTGTCATTACCCACCCCACCGGTCATGACGTTGTTCGACGCGTTGCCGGTGCCGACGAAGTCGCCGACGCCGGTGTAGAGCAGATGCTCGACATTGGCACCCAGTGTGTAACTGGTTACAGACGTCTGTACGGAATCCGCACCCTCACCCGTCAACTCGACCACCAGGTCCCCGGCAGAATCGACGCGGTAGGTATCGTTGCCGGCTCCGCCGACCATCGCGTCATTACCCGCACCACCCGTGAGGACGTCATTGCCGGCGCCCCCCATCAATGTGTCGTTGCCGTCACCGCCGTTGAGGCTGTCATTACCCACCCCACCGGTCATGACGTTACTCAACGCGTTGCCATTGCCGACGAAGTTGCCGGTTCCGAGGTAGAGCAGATGTTCGACATTGGCGCCCAGTGTGTAACTGGCCAGCGTGGTCTGTACCGAATCCGCACCGCCACCCGCCAACTCGACCACCCCGTCCGCGGCGGAATCGACGCGGTAGGTATCGTTGCCGGCTCCGCCGACCATCCGGTCATTACCCGCACCGCCATTGAGGAAATCGTTGCCGGCGCCGCCGATCAAGGTGTCGTTGCCGGCGCCGCCGCTGAGGGTGTCATTACCCACCCCTCCGGTCATGACGTTATTCGACGCGTTGCCGGTGCCGACAAAGTTGCCGACTCCGAGGTAGAGCAGGTGCTCGAGATTGGCGCTCAGTGTGAAGCTGGCCAGCGAGGTCTGTACGGAATCCTGACCCTCACCCGCCAACTCGACCACCACGTCCCCGACTGAATCGACGCGGTAGGTATCGTTGCCGGTGCCACCGACCATCTGGTCAGCACCCGCACCACCATTGAGGAAGTCGTTGCCCGCGTCACCATTGAGGATGTCGTTGCCGCCCAAGGCGTTCAGGATGTCGTTGCCAGCACCTCCGCTGGCCACGTCGTCGCCTGCCGTGCCGGTCCATATGTCGACACCGGCGGTACCGACAAACAGATCACCGACCACTGTCGTTGCGCCAGAGGTGACTTGCTCAAGTGTGCCGAGGTCATCGGTGTAACTCGCGACGACACGCAGTTGCTGACCGACCTGCGCCTGGCCGGGCGTGAAGGTCGTGCCCGTCGCGCCGGCGATGTCGGCAAAGATCGCACCGCTCCCCACCTGCCACTGATGGGTAATCACCGAGGTCGTGGTCCCGTTGGCGTCGGTGAACGCATCCGTGGCGGTCAAGGCTGAGCCTTCCGTCGGGGTCGTATCGCTGATCAGCACAGTGCCAACCGGCAGGACGTTGACGGGGCTGCCGCCGAGCGGCGCAGTTGGCGCGGTCGGCGCCGAGAATATGCTTTCCAGCACGCCGTGGCCGTCCTGATAGATGGCCCTGACGCGCAGCGCCAGTCCCAGCTCAGCCGCGGTCACCGTGAAGGTCGAGCCGGTCGCGGTTCCTAGTCCACCTCCGATCGCAATACCAATGTCGTCGAAGATACCGGTGCCTGGGTTCGTTTCGACCTGCCATACGAAGGCGATGGGACCGGTGATCGCACCGCCGGTCGCGGTATTGTCGGCATCAGTGACGCCTGCCGCCGATACCGTCAGCACCTGGCCGACGGCCGGCGTGCCATCGTCGATCCTCAGCAAGCCCACCGGCTCGGCGTTCAAGCCCGACACCAGGACCCGCGACTGATCGGCGAACTGCAGCCGCTCGACATTGCTGAGCCTGTCAGTACCGTCCCGACCGACGACGCTGTCGGTCACGGTGATCGTGCCGTCGACGTTCTCGATGACGGTGTAGTCGGCCAGAAGGCCGGTGTACAGGGCCGTGTCGAAGGAATGGCCAGGGTTAAGGGGGTCAGGCGCATCCGTCAGGATCTCACGGACGGCGACAAGTTGGCCGGGGTTGTAAGTGCCGTTGAGCATGAGCGGCACCAACGGGACCATGCTGTCGAACGTTGCGATCTCCGGACCTGTGCCATCAATGTTCTGCCGCACGCTGATACGTACGTTGAGCCACTTGTCACCGTCGATCAGGTCATCGCCACCACCACCTTCGATGATGTCGCTGCCGCCGCCGCCGAGGACGATGTTGCCGGCGCCGAACTGATCGTCTGCCGTGCCCACAATGCCGTCCGGGCCGGCTGCTGCGGTGCCGACGAACGAGCGCAGGCCGCTGACCAGGTCGAAGTTGGTGAGCACGCTGCCCTGAGCACCGGCAGCCGCGATCACGGTGGCATCGGCATCATCGCCACGCAGGATGTCGCTGAAGTGCGATCCAGTCAGACCTTCCACCAGTTGGAACCGAGCCACGGTTGCGGCCAACTCCGGCAGTGGCGGCGCGATAGCGATGTCGGCGAGGCCCAGGTCGACGGACACGCCGAACGGGTCGTCCTTGAAACCGGCCCAGTCGTAACCGGAACCACCCAGGTAGCGGTCGCCCGCGCCGCCGTTGCCGAACATGATGTCGTCGCCGCCTTCGGCCATGAATCTGTCGGGCGAGCCGGTGCCGATGAAGATGTCGTTACCGCGTATCAAGTCGAGCCCGTTCGGGTCGAAATTGTCGCCGGGAGCACCATCGGCGGTTCCCCTCTCGATCCAGTCGTCACCTTCGTTACCCATCAGTTGTTCGTCGGCGATACTGCCCATGATGAAGTCGTCGCCCGCGCCACCGAAGACCTCCGAGGAGTCCTCACCGGTGACGATGAAGTCCTTGCCGAAGCCGCCGAGGTTCAGATTCAGGCCGTTGCCACTGTGGATGACGTCGTTGCCGTCGCCGCCATGAATGGTGTCGTCGCCGCCCATGTCGGTGATGATGTCGTCGCCGTCGCCCCCGACCATGAAGTCGTTGCCGTTGCCACCCTCGAGGCGGTCATTGCCACCGTCGCCATAGAGCGTGTCGTCGCCGTCGCCAGATACGAGAATGTCATTGGCGGCCGAGCCACCGAGCACCACATGGTCTTCGCCGGTGTACTGCAGGTAGTTGGTATCAGGGCCGACCGTCGCAGGGTTGTCCCGAATGACCAGCGGCGTGAGGAGGATGCCGCCGACAGGGTCGGCATTGCCCGGCAGGTTGTCGGCTGCCTCATTGACTGGCGTCAATGGATTGTCGACCAATATGCCATCCGGCCCGGCAATCACGCTCGCGTTGAACTGCCTGGTCGGATCGACCTCGAGGGTAAAGGCCGGAGTCAAGAACATGACGGCTGGGAGGTGGGTCGCATCCGTGTTGGCCATCACCAGTCTCGCGAACGAGTTGTTCTCCAACTCGGTGACGAAGTTAAGCCCCGCGTTGCGTTCCAGGTAGTAGAAGCGGTCGGCGTTCTGCAGCTTCTCCATCTGGGTCTCGAACACGAAGTTGAAGGTCGAGCCGAGCATGCCGCCAAACGGCATTTTTTCCTCGGCGAGGCCACCGATCCAGAGGTCGATGTTGTCCAGACCGGTAATGGTGACGCCGGTCGGGCCACTCGCCCAGGTGCCGGTGCTATTGAGGAAGTCCAGCCGGTCCGCCGGCTCGCCGGCGCCGCCCAACACCAGGAGAGAGGCCGCGGCGCGCTTCCCGTCGAGCGTGGTGGCGCTGGTAATGGAGGCGTGCGTGCCATAGGCGGCGATGAAGTTGATCAGCGATTCCGGGTGCTTCAGGTGTTGCACCAAATCGGACCAGCTGATGTAGGGCTTCAGGTTGCTGTCGCCGGTCGCGGTGTAGAACTCACGACGCGCCTCGTTCAGGGTCGGAAGCCCGGTATCACGACCGCGCGCGATGTTGAGGGCGGGCAGGTCGAGCGGCAGGCCCAGCAAGTTGTTGCGCACCGCTTCGGTGACGAACTCATCGATCTCGTTGCCGACCTGGCGCGTTACGCCGCGGACGATGGCACCGGCCGCCTGCTCCGGGGTCGGGCCGCTGGCCGCAAACGCCAGCGGATTGAGGAAGGCCTGAATCAGGCCGACCTCGCTCGAGACGAAGTTGGGGTCCAGCCGGTCGATGGTCTCGACCAGCATCGAGTGGCCGAGGCGGTAGACCGCGTGCGCGAACTCGGCGACGATCGCCGGGTCGATCTCGGTTTGATAATTTTGGTGTTCGCCAAGGAAGGGATCGATGTTCGGCTGAATGGTACGCGCGAACTCTTCGAACACCAGGTGCTGGTACTGCATCTCGGTACCGAATTTCGCCGCCTGGAACAGGCGCTCTCCGTTCCAGTGCAGGGCAGCGATCTCAGCCGCGGTTGTTGGCAACACCAACAATTGGGCATCGGGCATCAACCACTGGTTCAGGAAGTTGACATCGTTGGAGGCGATGGCCACATCCTTGGTGTGCTGGACCAGACGGTTGTGCTCCGAGTGGAAGATGGAGTGGACGGTGGTCAGGCCGATGTTCTCGTTGACCCGGCCGTCGCCGGCGATGTAGTGCGCGTCGAGCAGCTCGTTGTCGTAGAAGCCTGCGGCCACCGGGCCGCCGGCAACGAGGTCGGCATCAGCCGTCAGTGGCGCGCCGGTCTGGCTGTCCACCGGAACGGCGGTGTGGGCGATATCGATGAGGAACTGGTGGCCGGTGCGCACGGCATTGACCAGGCTGATCGGCGCCGCCGGATTACCCTCGACGAGAACATCATCGGCGGTATCAGCAATACCATCCGCGCCCCTCATCATGACCATCGGGAAGCCGTTCGGGCCCTTGATGAAATTGCCGTAGGCATCGGTGGCGAGCAGCGGCACGTTGTCGAAGTCGGCATCGGTAAGATTAATGCCAAGCAAGTCGTGCGCCTGCGCCTTTACTACTTTCCAGGTGGCCATCCCGCCGATTTCGACGTCGTCGGCAGTGCCGAACAGGCCATCGGCGCCCAGGTCACGATTGGTGATCAGCTTGCCGGTCGCCACCGGCTCGCCGGCGGCATTGAACTCGTAGGCGCGCAGGAACACCTGGTGCGAAGGGTGCGAGGTATAGGTCTGGTTCTGGTCGACGAACGGCGTGGTGGTGTTTGCAGCCTCGTGAATGTCGTCGGCGGTGCCGAGGATGCCATCGGGCCCGGGCAGGTTGGTGGCCCGCGTCAACACCATGAAGTTGGTCGGGCTGCCCGGGACGAACAGCGGATCGTCCGGTTGCAGCGGGATGAACACCGTGCCGCTGCCGCCCTTGGTCACCAGGTCGAGGCCGTGGTCGAAGAACTGACCGAAGAAGGTCATCCAGGTATTGAACGGTGCGGACAGACCTGCGTCCGGCGCCTCGTTAGGCATGAAAAAGGTCTGGAACGTCGTGCCGTCGGTACGGGTTCCAGTAACCACCTGCGCACCGTCCTTCAAGACATCGTCAACCGTGCCGAGGATGCCATCCAGACCGGGATCGAACGTGGCCGCGACCGCCGCCGGGTTGGTGGCGGTGTTGTCGGCGATCAGATTGCTGATGGTGCGAGGCTGCGAGTCGGTCACCAGGCCGCTGGTCTGGGCGTAAGAGGTGCCCGCCTCCGCCGTATCGAACTGCGCCGGAACCAGTCGCGGGAAGATCGTGTCGGCTCCACCGAACGCGTTCTGACCCGCCACCAGGTTGTTGAACGACCCGTCGACCGTGCGCAGGCCCAAAGGCACCCGTGCATTTGGCAGCATGCTGAGAAGATCCTCACCGGCCGCATTCCTTTCCGAGATCAGAATCTGATCGAGAATGAACTGCAGATCGGCCCGGATATAGTGCACACCGGTGCTGGCGACCGGAGTCTCGACCGGCAGCGGGGCTGCCGGTGGCGGAGCAACGCCGGCTACGACCGCTGCGGTTGGAGCAGAGAACGCAGTCTCAAGCACACCATTTTGATCCTTATAAACGGCCCTGACGCGCAACTCCAGCCCGGCGAGATCCGGGGTCACCCTGAAGGTCGGCCCGGTTATGTGCGCCAATGCTGCGCCCCCGTCCGCAATACGGGTGATGTCCTGAAAGACGCCCGTACCCGGGACTGCTTCGAACTGCCAGTAGAAGGCGATCGGTCCGGTGATGGCACCGCCGGCGTTGTCGGCATCGGTCACGCCGGCAGCCGATACCCTCAGCAGTTGACCCGTGGTTGGCGTAGCGTCCGGGGTGTTGCTGGCAGCATCGAGGATGGCCAGCAAGCCCAGCGGGTCGTTGTTGAGCCCGACCCCGCCTGGCAGGGTGAGCGACTGATCGTTGAACTGCAGCCGCTCGATATTGGTCAGGCGGTCGGTGCCGTCGCGCCCGACGACGCTGTCGGCCACGGTGGTCACGCCGCCCACAGTGGTGACGGTATAGTCGAGCCGGTTGCCAGTGAACAAGGCCGTGTCGAAGGCGGGGGCCGCCGTCAGGATCTCGCGGACGATGACCAACTGACCGGGGTTGTAGGTGCCATCGAGCATGAACGGGATCATGGGCTCCATGCTGTCGAAGGTGGCAATCTCCGGCCCAGTTCCGTCAAGGTTCTGGCGCACGCTGATGCGCACATTCAGCCACATGTCGCCGTCGATCAGGTCGTCACCGCCGCGGCCTTCGATGATGTCGCTGCCACCACCGCCGAGGAGGATGTTGCCCGCGCCGAACTGATCGTCTGCCGTGCCCAGGATACCGTCCGGGCCGGCTGCAGCCGCGCCAAGAAACGCCCGCAGACCGGCGACGAGGTCAATATTGGTGAGCACGCTGCCTTGGGCACCGGCAGCGGCGATCGTGGCCGCGTCGGCATCATCGCCGGTCAGCATGTCGCTGAACGCCGACCCCGACAGACCTTCCACCTGAGGGAACTTGGTATGCACGCCTGCAACTGAAGGCGACAGGGCCGATTGCTCGAATGCGATGCGGCTCATGTCCACAGTTACGCCGTAATGATCATTCTTGTAGGTGGCCCAGTCGAAACCGGACATGCCCAACATCTTGTCCGGGCCCTCACTGCCGATGAAGATGTCATCGCCGCCTTCACCGATCATTTCATCGAAGCCGCCGTCACCGCTGAAGACGTCGTTGCCGCTGATCAACTCTGTCAGCAAAGCCAGTGGCAGGTTACCGGCGAAATTGTCGCCGGGGGCGCCGTCCTGGGTCCCGATCTCGATCCAGTCGTCGCCATCGCCGCCCATCATTTGTAAGTTCAGCCGGCTGCCGAGCATGAAGTCATCGCCAGCGCCAGCGAAGACCTCCGAAAAGTCCTCGCCGGTGACGATGAAATCGTTGCCGTCACCGCCGAGGATGATATTGGTGCCGTTGCCGCCGTGGATGACGTCGTTGCCGGCCTCACCGTGGATGACGTCGTCGCCGCCCATGTCGGTGATGATGTCGTCGCCATCGCCACCCTCGATCTCGTCATTGCCGTAGCCGCCTTCGAGGCGATCATTACCGGCGTCGCCCCAGAGCGTGTCGTCGCCGTCGCCAGAGACGAGAATGTCATTGCCGGCGGTGCCGCCGAGCACGACATGGTCTTCGCCGGTGTACTGCAGGTAGTTGGTATCGGGCCCGACCGTGTTGGGGTTGTCGCGGATGACCAGCGGCGTGATCACGACGCCGTTGATCATGGTGCCGCCAGTGGGATCGGTGTTGCCAGGCAGGTCGTCGGCGGTGCCCACAATGCCGTCCAGACCGGCAATCACGCTCCGGTTGAACTGCCTGGTGGGGTCGACCTCGAGAGTAAAGGTCGGGGTCGAGAACATGAGGGCCGGGAGATGGGTCGCGTCGGTGTTGAGCATCACCATCTTGGCGAACGAGTTGTTCTCGAGCTCGCTCAGGAAGTTGAGTCCCTGGGTGCGGTGCAGGTAGTAGAGCCGGTCGCCGTTCTGCAGCTTCTCGAGCTGGTCCTCGAAGACGAAGTTGAAGGTCGAGCCGAGCATGCCGCCGAACGGCATTTTTTCCTCGGCCAGGCCGCCGACCCAGAAGTCGATGGCATCAACGCCGGTAATGGTTGCCCCATTTGCCAGGTTGGCATAGACGCCGGTGCTGTTGAGGAAGTCCAGGCGATCCGCCGGCTCACCGACGCCGCCCAACACCAGGAGCGTGGCCGCTGCGCGTTTCGCGTCGAGCGTGGTGGCGTTGGTAATGGAGGCGTGCGTGCCGTAGGCGGCGATGAAGTTGATCAGCGATTCCGGGTGCTTCAGGTGTTGCACCAAATCAACCCAGCTGGTGTAGGGCTTCAGTTGGTTGTCGCCGGTGCCGGCGTAGAATTCACGGCGCGCCGCGTTCAAGGACGGGATGCCGGTATCGCGGCCGCGCGCGATGTTGAGGGCGGGCAGGTCGAGCGGCAGGCCCAGCAAGTTGTTGCGCACCGCTTCGGTGACGAACTCATCGATCTCGTTGCCGACCTGGCGCGTCAAGCCGCGGACGATGGCGCCGGCCGCCTGCTCCGGGGTCAGGCCGCTGGTCGCAAACGCCAGCGGGTTGAGGAAGGCCTGAATCAGGCCGATCTCGCTGGAGACGAAGTTGGGGTCCAGCCGGTCAATGGTCTCGGTCAGCATCGAGTGGCCGAAGCGAAAGACCGTGTGCGCGAACTCGGCGACGATCGACGGATTGATCGTGTCATCGAAGTCCAAGAAGGCGTCGACTTGCGGTTGAACGGTACGCGCGAACTCTTCGAACACCAGATGCTGATACTGCATCTCGGTGCCGAACTTGGCCGCCTGGAACAGGCGCTCACCGTTCCAGTTCAAGGTCGACAGATCAGCAGGAACAGCCGTGACGGGCGTCAGCAGCCACTGGTTCAGGAACGTCAGGTCGCCGGCGGCCGTTGAGGCGAGGATCGTGTCCTTGGTCTGCTGGACCAGCCGGTTGTGCTCCGAGTGGAAGATGGAGTGGACGGTGGTCAGGCCGATGTTCTCGTTGACCCGGCCATCGCCGGCGATGTAGTGCGCGTCGAGCAGTTCGTTGTCGTAGAAGCCTGCGGCCAGAGGGCCGCCGGCAACGAGGTCGGCATCGGCCGTCAGTGGCGCACCGGTCTGGCTGTCCACCGGAACGGCATTATGGGCGACATCGATGAGGAACTGGTGGCCGGTGCGCACGGCATTGACCAGGCTGATCGGCGCAGCAGGATTTCCCTCGACGAGAACATCATCGGCGGTATCAGCAATACCATCCGCGCCCCTCATCATGACCATCGGGAAGCCGTTCGGGCCCTTGATGAAATTGCCGTAGGCATCGGTGGCGAGCAGCGGCACGTTGTCGAAGTCGGCATCGGTAAGATTAATGCCAAGCAGGTCGCGCGCCTGCGCCTTCACCACTTTCCAGGTGGCCATCCCGCCGATTGCGACGTCGTCGGCAGTGCCGAACAGGCCATCGGCGCCCAGGTCACGATTGGTGATCAGTTCGCCGGTCGCCATCGGCTTGCCGGCGGCATCGAATTCATAGGCGCGCAGGAACACCTGGTGCGAGGGATGCGAGCTGTAGGTCTGGTTCTGGTCGACGAACGGCGTGGTGGTGTTTGAAGCCTCGTGAATGTCATCGGCGGTGCCAAGGATGCCATCGGGCCCGGGCAGGTTGGTGGCCCGCGTCAACACCATGAAGTTGGTCGGGCTACCCGGAACAAACAACGGATCGTCCGGCTGCAGCGGGATGAACACCGTGCCGCTACCGCCCTTGGTCACCAAGTCGAGGCCGTGGTCGAAGAACTGACCGAAGAAGGTCATCCACGAGTTGAACGGCGCGGACAGGCCCGCGTCCGGCGACTGGTTAGGAATGAAAAAGGTCTGGAAAGTCGTGCCGTCGGTACGGGTTCCAGTAACGACCTGCGCACCGGCCTTCAAGACATCGTCAACCGTGCCGAGGATGCCATCCAGACCGGGATCGAACGTGGCCGCGACCGCCGCCGGGTTGGTGGCGGTATCGTTGACGATCAGGTTGCTGATGGTGCGCGGCTGCGAGTCGATCACCAGGCCGCTGGTCTGGGTGTAAGAGGTGCCCGCCTCAGCCGGGCTGAAGACTGGAGTGGTCAAGCGCGGAAAAAAGTTGTCGGCTGCGCCGAACTCGCTCTGACCCAGACCCAGGTTGTTAAACGTCCCGTCGACCGTACGCAGACCGAAAGCAAATTCCGGGCTCGGTATCAGGTCGACAAGCAACTGACCAGCCGAGTTTGCCTCCGAGATGAAAATCTGCTGGAGAATGAACTCAAGATCGGATTGATTAAAGTTGGCCATTTGGATTGCCCTCGATATGTCTGGGTAAAGGCACGGGACGAGAAAGTCCCGCCGCGCCAAGTCAAGTGCTGGCTTGCGCAGTTTGTTGGTTATGTTTTTTAGCGAGAGCTGGCGTTACCCGGGACCCGGGATACGCGCCTGGAATTCGCGAAATGAATTGCTCGCCGGGCGATCAGGCAGAGCGAATTCGAGCCCTGGGCGGGCCATGGAATCTGGAAGTGAAGGCGAACGTCCTGGACAGCTCCTTCCCTCTGAAAAAGAACGAAATGATCGACATGATTCGGCTCCTCTCGGGAAAATCACCGCACCTTGCGTTGCCAAAGCGATGGCAGGTTTCAGGCGGGCGGCCCCCCCGATAACTAAGACTAAAGTTCCATAGCAAAATTTTGTCAATATTACGTCGCTAAAACAGACGACCGGTGGTAGGTATCCCAACTAGCTGTTTTTAAAAGACATATAGGCAGTTGAGTGCAGGTATAGAGCGAAATGTTATTTCTAACTGTTTCATCGCCACCTACGCTGCTGCATAAGGGAGCAACGCAGCGATTTCGGGAGACTCGCCATCCATAGAGCGACCAGCCTGCGTGTCCATAAGCTGTTTACGGAACTACATTTACCGTTAGCTGTTGCGCCACAAGGGCAACCGGCTTTTCGAAGTGGGAGGACCAACATGCCCAAGCAGTCGAGCATCCGTTCCGAACTGGCCGACGCGCTCTTTCGCATGCGCCACAGTTTTTACTCGCTGGCAGCGTTCAGCGGCGTCATAAACGTCATGATGTTGACGCCAGCCGTTTATATGTTGCAGGTCTATGATCGAGCCCTGGTCAGTCGCAACGTCACGACGCTGACGATGTTGACCGTTCTGGTGGTGGGCCTGTTCTTGCTGATGTCCACGCTGGAAATGGTCCGCACCCGCGTGCTGATCCGGGTCGGCAACTGCCTCGACATGGACCTCAACCGACGTATTTTCACCGCTGCATTCGAGCGCAACCTGAGCCGCGCCGGAGGTAATCCGGCCCAGGCCCTGCAAGATCTCGCCCAGGTTCGTCAGTTCGTCACCGGCAATTCCCTGTTCGCTTTCTTCGATGCACCGTGGACGCCGATCTACCTGCTGGTCGCCTATCTGATCCACCCACTGCTCGGACTGCTCACGCTGATCGGCTCGCTGATTCTGGTGGCCCTGGCTTGGCTCACCGAGAAGGCGACGCAGAAGCCGCTGGCCGATGCCAATCAGGCCGCCCTCTCCTCCGCCCAATACGCCAACAACAACCTGCGCAATGCCGAGGTCATCGAGGCCATGGGCATGCTGCCGTCGATCAGCAAGCGCTGGTACCAAAGCCATTTGCGCATTCTGGAAATGCAGACCATGGCTTCCGACCGCGCCGCCTTGATCAGCAGCACCGGGCGCTTCGTGCGGATCACTTTGCAGTCGCTGATCCTCGGCGCCGGCGCGCTGCTGGCGATCGAAGGCAAGATCACCCCGGGGATGATGATCGCCTGCTCGATCCTCACCGGCCGCGCACTGGGCCCGGTGGAACAGGTCATCGCGTCGTGGAAGCAACTGCTCGGCTGCCGTTCGGCCTGGGGCCGGCTCAACGAGATGCTGCATGATTATCCACGCCGGCCACCGAGCATGTCGCTGCAGCGGCCGCAGGGCATGCTGGCGGTGGAGAATGTGTATGCCGGTGCCCCCGGTACCAACAACACGATTCTGCGCGGGG
This sequence comes from Pseudomonas sp. GL_091, assembly GCF_057837725.1. Taxonomy (NCBI): domain Bacteria; kingdom Pseudomonadati; phylum Pseudomonadota; class Gammaproteobacteria; order Pseudomonadales; family Pseudomonadaceae; genus Pseudomonas; species Pseudomonas sp. GL_091. Next base: position 5,009,925 of record NZ_CM174451.1, read on the forward strand.
TGGGCTTCAGCCTTGTCCCCGGCGAAAGCCTTGGCATTATCGGCCCATCCGCCTCGGGCAAATCCACCCTCGCCCGCCTGCTGGTTGGCGTCTGGCCGGCGCAGGCCGGCAAGGTGCGCCTGGACGGCGCAGACATATTCACCTGGAACAAGGGCGAGCTTGGCCCCTGGATCGGCTACCTGCCACAGGACGTGGAGCTGTTCGAGGGCAACATCGCCGACAACATCGCGCGCTTTGGCGAGGTGGACAGCGAAGCGGTCATCCGCGCCGCCAAGATCACTGGAGTGCACGAGATGATCCTGCGTTTTCCGCAGGGATATGACACCCGTCTGGGCACCGATGGCAGCCCGCTTTCCGGTGGCCAGAAGCAACGCATCGCCCTGGCCCGCGCATTGTATGGCGAGCCCAATCTGATCGTGCTGGATGAGCCGAACGCCAACCTCGACGATGTCGGCGAAAAGGCCCTGGTCGATGCGCTGGCCGAACTCAAGGGCCGTGGCGCCACGGTCATTCTGATTTCCCACCGTCCCAACGTACTTTGCGCCGTCGATAAGGTGTTGATGCTGCGCGACGGCGGCGTGCAGATGCTCGGCACGCGCGATGAAGTATTCGCAGCGCTGCGCAAGGCCAGTGTGATGCCTGCAGGCGCGTCGACTCCGCTGGCCTCCGTCAAAGCACGGGAGTGACCGATCATGCAAATGAGCCAACACACTGAGATGATTAAAGCCGACCCCAAGAGCGTGGTAGATCTGGATGTCGGTAAACCCGCGCGATGGGGCGTGTGGCTGGTGCTCGCCGGCTTCGGCGGCTTCCTCCTGTGGTCCTGGCTGGCGCCGCTGGATGCCGGCGTGGTCGCGACAGGCACGGTCAAGGTCACCAACAATCGCAAAGCCGTGCAGCATCTGAGCGGCGGTACCGTGGAGGCCATTCTCGTTCGCGAAGGCGATCTAGTGACAAAAGGTCAGGAGGTGGTCCGCCTCGACTCGTTGCGGGCCGCTGCCGAAGAGGGTGCGGTCAGCGCCCAGTACATCGTCAGCAAGACGGTGGAGAACCGCCTGGAAGCGGAACGTGACGGTCGCAATGTGGTGAACTTCGATCCCGAGTTGCTCACGCGCTTCAAGGGTGATCACCGCCTGGAGGCCGCCATGGACCTGCAACAGCGCCTGCTGGACACCCGCCGTGCTGGACTCGCTGGCGAAATCAGCATCCTGCAGGAGAACCTGGCAGCGTCGGCGGTGCAGCTCAAGGGCCTGCAGCAGGTCTATAGCGCCCGCGCCTCGCAGATCAGCTTCCTCAACCAGGAACTGCAAGGCACCCGCGTGCTGACGGCCGAAGGCTATGTGCCGCGCAACCGCCTGCTTGAGCTGGAACGCAACAATGCCGAGCTCTCCGCCGGGCAGGCCGAGAACCTCAACAACATCGCCCGCGTGCGTAGCCAAACCACCGAAATCAAGCTGCGCATCCTGCAGCGCCAGCACGATTACCTGAAGGAAGTCGAATCGCAGCTGACCGACACTGCCAAGGAAAACACCACCCTGGCCGACCGCTTGCGCTCGCTGGACTATGAAGTGACCCACACGGTAATTCGTTCGCCGATCGATGGCATGGTCCAGGGCCTGAGCATTGCCACCGTCGGCGGTGTCATTCAACCGGGCTTCAAGATCATGGAAATCGTTCCGGTCAACGAACCGTTGCAGGTCGACGCGATGATTCCCGTGCAGGCCATCGACAAGATGATCCCCGGCCTGCCTGTGGACATTTCCTTCCCGGCTTTCAACCATGCCAGGACGCCCAACATCCCCGGCCGCGTGAAGACCATCTCCGCCGACCGCCTGATGGATGAGGAAAGCAAGCAACCGTTCTATCTGGCTCAGGTGGAAGTCACGCCCGACGGCATGAGCCTGCTTGGGAGCAATCACATTCGCCCCGGTATGCCCGCCAGCGTCACCATCAAGACTGGCGAGCGCAACATGATCAGCTATCTTCTTAAACCGATGCTCGAACGTGTGGACAGCTCCTTCAAGGAACAATGAGATGGAACGTCGTTGCCTGTTCTTCTGCCTGCTGGGGCTGTCCCTGCCGGCTGGTGCCATGGACCTCAAACAAGCCTGGGATCTGTTGCAATTCCAGGGCCCTATCTACCAGGCCTCCGTGCATGAAAAAGAGGCCGGCCAGGAAAACCGCGCCATTGGCAAGGCTGGCCTGCTACCGCAGATCAATGCCTCGGGCTACCACAACAAGGTCAATGGCTCCCAAAGCCAGAGCGGCATCGACAGAGATCTCCATTACGACTCCAAGGGCGCCAACGTGCGCCTGCGCCAGCCGCTGTTCAACAAACAGAAGATGGCCGAATACCGCCAGGGTCAGCAGCGTGCCGACTACAGCAACGCGGTATTCGATGCCAAGACTCAGGACGCCGCGGTGCGCCTGGCCGAAAGCTATTTCGACGTGCTCCTGGCCAGCGAAACCATCGTCCTGGCCAAGTCCAAGCTGAACGCCTTCGAAGAACAACTCGCCTCGGCGAAACGGCGCATGGAACTGGGGGCCGGCACCGTCACCGACATCGACGAATCGACCGCTCGCCGCGACCTCGCCGACGCCGAGCTGATCGAAGCGCAAGACAACCTGATCAACGCGCGCCGCAAGCTTGAGGAATATATCGGTGAAACCCCCGAGTCACTGACCACCTTACGCCCGAGCTTCGATACACCGCCGCTGCTACCGAGCAACCTGCAGGACTGGTTGGTCAAAGCCCAGACCGATAGCCCGTTGATCCATGCGCGCCGTTATAGCAGCGACCTCGCAGCAGAAGAAGTGAAGCGTGCCAGCGCCGGCCACTGGCCAACACTGGATTTCATTGCCGGTTACACCGCGGGTGAGAGCCAGTCACTCTCCGAGTTGAATCAACGCAACCACTACGGCTCGATCGGGCTGGAAGTCAATATCCCACTGTACAGCGGTGGCGGCGTCAGCGCGTTGACACGCCAGGCCAGTGCCAATAGCGATAAGGCCATGGACGAGCTCGACGCCGCGCGACAGGAAGTCATCACCGAAACCACCCGTGAATATCAAGGCATCCTGAGCGGCGCCAAACGCATTCGCGCGCTGGAGAAGGCAGTGGAGTCCAACGAACGTTCACTGGCATCGTCACGCAAGGGCTTCAAAGAGGGCGGCACCAGCACCAACTCGGACGTCCTCAATGCCGAAGAGCTGCTCTTCGTTGCGCGCCACGACCTGTTCGATGCCAAATTGCGCTATTTGATGTCGCGCCTGCGCCTGGCCTCTTCGGTGGGCAGCCTGGGCGACGACGATATCAACCAGATCAACGACTACCTCGGCCCGGAACTGCTGGTCACCAAATAACGTTCACCTGCCGGCCGGTCGAAGCAAAAGATGGCTGACCGGCGCTCCCTCCCCCCATGATCCCCACCCTGCCATTCATTGCCGCGTCTCGGCGCAGAAAGGCAACCGCCAGAGAAATAAACAGTCACCGCCAAAATTGGCCCACTAAGCCCTTGATTCCCTTTATGCTCCCAGTTCCAAATCAAAAGCCACGCCCGGCTCCAGGCTGTAAACTGCTTCCCCATGCGCAAACTTTTGTACCTGACATTTTCCATGGCGTTGCTCGCCGCCCTCACGACCTACGCAATGTGGGCCGCGGACCGGCCGGTGGGTCATTACCTTTCGGACCTGCGGATCAACCTGGCTGTCGACCTGGGCACGCCTGCGGACCGTGGCAATCTGTTGGGCATCCAGCCCGAACTGTTTCCTACCGATTATCAAAGCCCCGAGCGTTTGCACCGCAAGCTCGCGGCCTATCTGCAAGCAGCCCGGGACCAGGGTTTGTTGAACGGCAAGACCGTCGTCGTGTTGCCGGAGCATGTCGGTACCTGGCTGATGGTCAGCGGCGAGAAGGATGAGTTGTATCAGGCCAGCACCCTCAAGGAGGCCATGAACTGGCTGGCGGTGAGCAATCCCCTGAAGTTCGCCAAGGCGTTGATCAACGCCGAGGGCGGCAACCGTCTGGACGATGCCCACCTGCGCATGAAAGCCAAGGCGATGGCCAGGGACTACCAGGCATTGTTCGGAGGGCTGGCCAAAGAATTCCACGTGACGCTGGTGGCGGGCTCCATCGTGCTGCCCGAACCGAGCATCATCGACGGCACCTTGAAAATCGGCCGCGGCGCGCTGTACAACAGCAGCGTGGTGTTCAACAGCGAAGGCCTGCCGATCGGCCAGCCCCAGCGCCAGATGCACCCGTTCTTCGCAGAACAGAACGGGATCAAGGCGAACGGCGAGCACTCGCTCAACGTCGTTGATACCCCCGCAGGAAGGCTGGGCGTATTGATCGGCCACGACAGCTGGTACCCGGACAACTACCTCAAGCTCAACGACCAGAGCGTACAGCTGGTTGCGGTACCGGCCTTTGTTGCCGGTCGTGGCACCTGGGATCAACCGTGGCGCGGCTACAGGAGTTCTTCGGCGCCGGCATCGGTCAACTTGAAGCCTGGAGAAGTCAGTGAAGGCCAGGCCTGGCAGCGCCTGACTCTCACCAGCCGGAGTCCGGCCAGTCAAGCCGTCGCTGGCATGAGTGTGTTCCTGCGGGGTCAGTTCTGGGATCAGGCCAGCGCCGGGCAGAGCTTCCTCAGCAGCAACGGCCAGCACTTTGCCGACGGCAACGCCCAGGGTGCGCGTTTGCTGAACCTCTGGTTGTAAGCCATGAAACCGCAGCCGATGCGCCTCGGCGATCTGTCGGTGGGTTTTGTTCATAGCCTGGCCGATGCCGTGCGCAGTCATGGCGTCGATCCGCAGCCACTGCTCGATCAATACGGCCTTGATGCCGCGCGCCTGAGCGAAGCCGGTGCCCGGCTGTCGATTCCGCGCTACATGCGCCTGGGCCACGGCGCCATTCAACTGACCGACGACCCGGCCCTTGGTTTGCGCATGGGTCAGCTCAGTCGCCTGAGCCAGGCCGGCCTCGCTGGCGTCACTGCCGCCCAAGCGCCGACAGTACGAGAAGCCGCGCGCTGCCTGATTCGATTCGAAGCCTTGTACGGTTCGAATTATCGGGGTCAATCAAGCTTTCACGAAGACGCCCAAGGCGCCTGGCTGCGCTTCTATTCGATCAGCCCCTACAACGCCTACAACCGCTTCGTGGTGGATTCGATCATCGCCGGCTGGCTGCAGCAATTATCCAGTGTCAGCCCTGCCCCGCTGCGCGCCGAACGCATCGAAATCGAATTCGAAGAGCCCGGTTACCGCGCGGCCTATGACGTTTTGGGTGACTGTCCGATTCAGTTTGGCGGCGAGCGCAATCAACTGCGCTTGAGCCTGGCAAGTCTCGCCCAGCGCAACCCCGAGCATTGCCCGAGCACCTGGCGGCATTTGCTGCAACTGTGTGAGCGGGAGCTGGAACAACTGACACGCACCCGCAGCCTGCGTGAACGCATCATCGCGCTGCTGGGACCCTTGCTCAATGGTGGCCGCGAGCCCGACCTGCAAGAGGTGGCGACACGCCTGAAGCTGCCCACCTGGACCTTGCGCCGCAAGCTCGCCGATGAAGGCACACAATTTCGTGCGATTCTCAACGACACTCGCCGCGACCTGGCCATGACTTACATACGCGACACCGAACTGGCGTTCGGAGAGATCGCCTACCTGCTGGGATTTGCCTCAGCCGAAGCGTTTCAACGCGCATTCAAACGCTGGAACGGGCAGACACCCGGCGAATTTCGCCGCAGCCATAGAAAAACAGCCCAAAGCCTCTAGCTGCAAGCGACAAGTTGAAGCCTTAAAGCTCAGTAGCGTCTTCTGCTGGCTCCAGCGGGTCCAGTTCGAATGCCTGGTACTCGAGCAGCTCTTCTTGATAATCGTCCATTTTTGAATCTCCCAACCCTTATTGAAAAACGTCTGAATAAATGACCAATCCCTTGAGCATAAAGTGCCCGCGTGAAGGAAAAATGACGCGGACACGACACTCTGTCGCTGCTGAATAAAACGTAGCAGCTGGTCAGGAATTTATCATTGGTTTTTTCGCGGGAGGCCGTAGAACAACGGACTTGCTTGATGCGGGTCAATCTTTGCGCCCGCTACGGGATCGTTACTCGTTGGCCGATCCCGTAACGCGATCGATCACTGGCCAGAGACAGGAATCGCCGGAATCGGCTCGCTAGGCGGCGGCATGTCTGTCGGGTTCGTCGGTGGCGTAATGGTTTCTGCCAATGGTGCCGGCGCTGTGTTCTGAACCGGGGTAATCGGTGCCGCTTCAGGCGGTGGAGCAACCGGTTCAGAGGCCGCTGGAGCCAGTTCCACTGGAGCAGGTGCCGGGGCCGCCGAGGTTGGCTCTGCGGCCGGTGCCGCGGTCGGGGTTGGCGCCAGAGGAGCCGGCGCGACCTTGGCTTCAGGCATGCCCAGGTCCGTTTTCGGCTTTTCGGGGATGTGCGCAGCCTTTTTCGCTTCCGGCGGCAGGAACAGCTCGACCAGTGCGAAAAAACGCTCGTAGAACTTGGCAGACGATACGGTTTCGCTGGCGACCTTGACCATCGAGTCATCAGAGGAGCCGATTGGCATCGACACCGAGCCCAACACACCCACACCGAGACTGGCGGAGTTGTTGGTCTTCTTCAGCGCATAACGATCCTGCAGGGCGTTGGCGAATACGGTCGCGTGATGCCCTTCGCTGCCGTCATCGGTACAGACCACACTGAAGCTGATCTCCATGTGATTCTCGCCGGTCTGCTGGAAGCTCTTGTGGCCGCTGACCAGCTTCGAGTCGTTGCTGGTGATGATGTAACCCTGGCTGAGCAAGGCGCGACGGGCGGCTTCACAGCTCTGGGTATCGGTGACCGGATAGTTTCGGGAAAAGGTTCCGGAGTCGTCGAAATTCTCATGCTCATAGATGGCGGCCTTGTTCGATGAACAACCGGCCGCAGTGGCGAGCATGGCTGCCAGCCCGACAACCCGCATGGGAAGTGATTTAAACATTGAACATCCTGAGGAAAACGGTTCGGGGCATATTGTGCAACAGATCGATGCTTAGCGGAGTATCGATCGTGTCTTAAAACGGTTACAGGCTGATTGACCCCGATTTTGCGCAAAAGTCACCGCGGTAAATGACGTACGGCCAAACAAAAAGACCCCGGCCTTTCGGCCGGGGTCTCCTGTGCACCATCAAACCTGGTCAGGTATCAGTAACGCTTGATGTCTGCCTGGCTTTCCAACTGCTTGCGATAAGCGGCAAAATCTTGCTGGCCGATGCGCGAAGCGAGGTAGCGACGATACTGCGCTTTCTCTTCTTCGGTCGGCGCCGCGGCTTCGTTCACGCCATTGAGGCGCACGATCATCAGGCTGCCATCAGCCAGCGTCACGCTGGTGAAGGTCGGCTTGTCCTTGGCCGCTGGCTTCGCCATGCGGAACAGCGCTTGCAGCACCGCTGGGTCGATCCCTTCCTGACCGCGAGTCGCCGCTTCAGTGACTTTCCAGGCCTGGCCGTCGACCGCCTGATCCAGCGGGGTCTTACCATCGCGCAGGCTGGCAATCAGGGCTTCAGCCTTGGTCTTGGCATCGGCACTGGCGTGCTCCTTGGCCAATTGCACACGGATCGCGGCAGAGACGCTTTCCAGCGGCAATTGCGAAGGCTTCAGGTGCTCCTTGGCACGCAACACGACCACGGTTTCCGGATCGAGCTCGATGGCGGTGCTGTTCGCGCCCTCATCCAGGACTTCCGGGCTGAACGCGGCAGTGATTACGGCACGGTTGGCCGCAATACCCTCACCGCCTTCACGGCCGAACGGCTTGGACGTGTGGACGGTCAGTTTCAGGTCCTGCGCTGGCTGAGCCAGATCGGACGCTTCGAACGAGGCGTCTTCCAGTTGCTTGCTCGCCTCAACGAAACGCTGCTCGACCTGCTGGGTTTTCAGACCGCGGGTCAGCTTGTCTTTCAGGCTGGCGAACGTTGGGACTTCTGGCGCTTCCACACCCAACAGCTTGATCAGGTGAAAACCGAAGTCGGTGCGAACCGGCCCCGAGACCTGGTCCATGGTCAACGAATACAGGGCTTTTTCGAACGCCGGGTCGTAGACGCCAGGACCGGCATAACCCAGGTCACCGCCGTTGTTCGCCGAACCCGGATCCTGGGAGAATTCCTTGGCCAGCGCCTCGAATTTCTCGCCCTTGGCCAGACGGGCCTGGATCTCTTCGATCTTCGCCTTGGCTTGCGCCTCGGTGGTCTTGTCGTTGACTTCAATCAGAATGTGCGCAGCCCGGCGTTGCTCGGACAGGTTCGCGATTTCTTTCTGATAGGCCGCTTGCAGGTCTTCATCATTGACGCTGACCTGATCGAAGAAGGAAGCCTTCTTCAGCTCGAGGTAATCGATGACCACCTGATCCGGCGTCATGAATTCCTTGGCGTGCTCGTCGTAATAGGCCTTGACCTCATCGTCGGTCAGCTTCACCGCCGCCGGGTCAGCCTTGATGTTCAGGGAGGCGAAATCGCGGGTCTGCTTTTCCAGACGGGCAAACGCCAGCACCTGTGCATCGGTCACGAAACCGCTACCGGCCAGACCGGCACGCAGCTGACCGATCAGCATTTCCTGAGCCAACATCTGGCGGAATTGCATGCGGCTATAGCCGAGTTGGCGAACCACCTGGTCGAAACGCTCGGAGCTGAACTTGCCATCAACCTGAAACTCTGGTGTTTGCAGGATGACCTGATCAAGCGCCGCTTCGGAAAAAGCGAATTTCGATTGTTCTGCGCCTTGCAGCAGCAGCTTGCGATCGATCAGGCCCTTGAGAGCCGATTCGCGCAACATTTTTTCATCGAGCAAGGAAGCATCGAAATCCTTGCCCAGCTGTTGCATGAGCTGGCGGCGTTGCATATCAACCGCCTGGCTCAGCTCGTTCTGGCTGATTTCATCGCCATTGACCTTGGCCGCATCATTACTGTGCGACGTGGCCTTGAAGATGGCATCGAAACCGGTCAAAGCCATCAGTACAACGATGACCCCGATAATAGTCTTGGCAATCCAGCCTTGTGAATTGTCCCTGATATTCTGCAGCATGCGTCCCCCAGAAACGGTTGAACTTCAAAATTAGGCAACCGTGGAGCGTGGGTAGAATCCGGATAGAAGAAAGGCGCATCCGAGGATGCGCCTTCTCGTAACTGGCGGAGCGGATCGAGGGCTCGAACTGGCGACCCTCGGTGTCTTGAACCGGCGACCTGCAGTCAGGACTGCCGCTCCGCTGCCAAGTCAGGCATGACCCCGACCCGGATGGGTAAAAACCTGAATCGAACTTAGTTGACAGCTTCTTTCAGTGCTTTACCGGCTTTGAAACCTGGTTTTTTGGCTGCTGCGATTTCCAGCGTCTTACCGGTCTGTGGGTTACGACCAATGCGAGCCGGACGATCAGTTACGGAGAAAGTACCGAAACCAACCAGAACAACAGAGTCGCCAGCCTTGAGAGCGCCAGTGACGGATTCGATTACAGCGTCCAGCGCACGGCCAGCAGCAGCTTTCGGGATATCAGCGGATGCAGCGATAGCATCAATCAGTTCCGACTTGTTCACTCTAAGTCCCCTTATATCTATTTGAGTATGATTCTAAGTTTTTTTGGTGAAAGCAAAAACGAGTGCTGAATGGCCTACAGACACTTAAGAGCCGCTTTATAACAAGGGCTCTAAAAAGCTGTCAAGAAAGCCCCCCAGGCAAATACGTACTAATGCGTGCTAATTCTTTCCTTAGAATCTGCGTCGCGTTTCTCATCCTTCGCGACTATCTCCGGAGCCACGTCCGGCAAGGGCTCCGGCGCGTATTGCAACGCAATTTGCAGGACCTCGTCAATCCATTTAACCGGTTTAATCTGTAGATCCTGCTTGATATTGTCCGGAATCTCTTTGAGATCGCGCACATTTTCTTCAGGAATGATCACGGTCTTGATTCCACCACGATGGGCCGCCAGCAGTTTTTCTTTCAAGCCGCCAATGGCCAGTACCTGGCCACGCAAAGTGATTTCGCCGGTCATGGCGACATCCGCGCGTACCGGAATGCCAGTCAATGCCGACACCAGGGCCGTGCACATGCCCACGCCGGCGCTAGGACCGTCCTTGGGAGTCGCCCCTTCCGGCATATGGATGTGCGTGTCGCGCTTCTCATGGAAGTCCAGGGGAATGCCCAGGCTCTTCGCCCGGCTACGGACAACGGTCAAGGCCGCGGTGATCGATTCGACCATCACGTCACCCAAAGAACCGGTCTTGATCAACTGGCCCTTGCCCGGTACGACGGCCGCTTCGATGGTCAGCAGTTCGCCGCCTACCTGAGTCCACGCCAGCCCGGTCACCTGGCCGATCTGATCCTGCTGCTCGGCCAGGCCGTAGCGGAATTTGCGCACGCCCAGGAAGTGCTCCAGCATGTCTGCGGAGACCTTCACCGAGAAGCGTTTTTCCAGCGCATGCTCCTTGACGGCCTTGCGGCAAACCTTGGCAATCTGGCGCTCCAGCCCGCGCACACCGGCTTCACGGGTGTAGTAGCGGATGATGTCGCGGATCGCTTCTGCGTCAAACTCCAGCTCGCCTTTCTTCAGGCCGTTGGCCGTGATCTGTTTTGGCGAAAGGTATTTGACGGCGATGTTGATCTTCTCGTCTTCGGTGTAGCCCGGCAGACGGATCACTTCCATCCGGTCCAGCAATGCCGGCGGGATGTTCATCGAGTTCGAGGTGCACAGGAACATCACATCGGACAGGTCGTAATCGACTTCCAGATAGTGATCATTGAAGTTGTGGTTCTGCTCGGGATCGAGCACTTCCAGCAACGCCGATGCCGGATCGCCACGCATGTCGCTGCCCATCTTGTCGATTTCATCGAGCAGGAACAGCGGGTTGCGGACACCCACTTTTGTCATCTTTTGAATCAATCTTCCTGGCATCGAACCGATGTAAGTACGGCGATGGCCACGAATTTCCGCTTCATCACGAACACCGCCGAGGGCCATGCGCACGAATTTGCGGTTGGTAGCGTGAGCAATCGACTCCGCCAGGGACGTTTTACCCACCCCGGGAGGACCGACCAGGCACAACACCGGACCACGAATTTTTTTCACACGCTTTTGCACGGCGAGGTATTCGAGGATGCGTTCCTTGACCTCTTCGAGGCCATAGTGGTCGGCATCCAGAATGTCTTCTGCACGTGCCAGGTCCAGGCGCACCTTGCTCTGGGCCTTCCACGGCACTTGAACCAGCCAGTCGATGTACGAACGCACCACGGTCGCTTCCGCGGACATCGGCGACATCTGCTTGAGCTTGTTCAGCTCGGCCGTCGCCTTGGCCAGCGCGTCTTTCGGCAGGCCGGCGGCATCGATACGCTTTTTCAGCTCTTCGACTTCGTTGTGACCTTCGTCGCTGTCGCCGAGCTCTTTCTGAATGGCCTTCATCTGCTCATTCAGGTAGTACTCGCGCTGACTGCGCTCCATTTGTTTTTTGACGCGGCCGCGAATGCGTTTTTCGACTTGCAGCAGATCGATCTCGGCATCCAGCAACGCCAGAACGTGCTCGACCCGGGCCGACAAATCGATGATTTCGAGGATTTCCTGCTTCTGTTCGATCTTCAGCGCCATGTGCGCAGCCATGGTGTCCACCAGGCGGCCTGGCTCATCGATGCTGTTGAGCGACGACAGGACTTCAGCCGGGACTTTCTTGCCCAACTGCACATATTGCTCGAACTGAGACAGCAGGCTGCGAACGAACACTTCCGACTCGCGCTCTGGCGCTTCAACTTCGTCGATCAGGGAGACTTCGGCACGGCAGTGGCCGTCCACTTCGCTGAAGCGCTCGACAGCGCCCCGCTGCTCGCCTTCGACCAGAACCTTGACCGTTCCGTCAGGCAGCTTCAGCAGCTGCAGAACGGTGGCAATTGTACCAACGCGATACAGGGCATCTTCACCGGGATCGTCGTCAGCCGGGTTTCTCTGGGCCAGCAGAAGAATCTGCTTGTCACCCGTCATCGCAGCCTCGAGGGCTTCGATGGATTTCTCGCGCCCCACGAACAGCGGGATAACCATGTGCGGATAAACCACGACATCACGCAATGGCAGGAGAGGCAATTCGATGGTTGTCTTCATGATTTCGCCTCTACGGCGGCCGTAAGGCCGGAAACAGATGGAAGTAAGCTTGAAACCAAGATGGGGGCTGCCTTCAAAAAAAACAAGCGCAAAGACAGTGTTAAAACCTGCAAAAAGCAAAGGGGCCCGAAGGCCCCTTCTTTATTCAAGCTGCGTGACGCTTAAGCGTCTGGCGCGGCCTTGGCGGTCGGCTCACTGTTCTCGTAGATATACAGTGGCTTGGACTTGCCTTCTATCACGCTTTCATCGATCACTACTTTGCTCACCTCGGATTGCGAGGGGATTTCATACATAGTGTCGAGCAACACACCTTCGAGAATCGAACGCAGGCCACGGGCACCGGTTTTACGCTCCAGGGCACGTTTGGCGACCGATTTCAGCGCATCGGAACGGAATTCCAGATCAACGCCTTCCATCTCGAACAGCTTGGCATACTGCTTGGTCAGGGCATTTTTCGGCTCGGTGAGGATCTGCATCAGCGCAGCCTCGTCAAGCTCGTCCAGCGTGGCAAGTACTGGCAGACGACCGACGAATTCCGGGATCAGACCGAACTTGACCAGATCGTCAGGCTCGACTTCACGCAGGGATTCACCGACTTTCTTGCCTTCTTCCTTGCTGCGCACTTCTGCGTTGAAACCGATGCCACCCTTGGTGGAACGGTTTTGAATGACTTTCTCAAGACCAGAGAACGCACCACCGCAGATGAACAGGATGTTACGGGTGTCGACCTGCAGGAATTCCTGCTGCGGATGCTTGCGACCACCTTGTGGTGGAACGGAAGCGACCGTGCCTTCGATCAACTTGAGCAAGGCCTGCTGCACGCCTTCACCGGAAACGTCCCGGGTGATCGACGGGTTGTCAGACTTGCGCGAAATCTTGTCGATTTCATCGATGTAGACAATGCCCATCTGGGCTTTTTCCACGTCGTAATCGCATTTCTGCAGCAGCTTCTGAATGATGTTCTCGACATCTTCACCCACGTAACCCGCCTCGGTGAGGGTGGTTGCGTCAGCGATGGTGAACGGAACGTTCAACAAGCGGGCCAGTGTTTCGGCAAGCAGGGTCTTACCCGAGCCTGTCGGGCCGATCAGCAGGATGTTGCTCTTGCCGAGTTCGACGTCGTCATTCTTTTTGTCACGCTGATTCAGGCGCTTGTAGTGGTTGTACACCGCTACGGCCAGAACCTTTTTCGCACGCTCCTGACCAATCACATACTGATCAAGGATGCCGCTGATTTCTTTAGGCGAAGGCAATTTATGCGCGCTGCTTTCGGCCTGTGCTTCCTGAACCTCCTCGCGGATGATGTCATTGCACAGGTCGACGCACTCGTCGCAGATAAAGACCGAGGGGCCGGCAATCAATTTGCGTACTTCATGCTGGCTTTTGCCACAGAAGGAGCAATAGAGCAGCTTGCCGTTGTCCTCGCCGTTGCGGGTGTCAGTCATTCGTTCGATCCAAATCCGATAGGCTTGCAACACAAGATGAAGGCTATTGCGGGCTTTTTCAAGCCCGCTGGTGATCGGACCCGCCGACCAACCTTATTTTGAGCTGCTTAATTTAAGCAGGGCGCTGGCTGATCACTTCGTCGATCAACCCGTACTCACGCGCGGCTTCTGCACTCATGAAATTGTCGCGATTGGTATCGCGCTCGATTTCTTCAAGAGTGCGCCCGCTGTGCTGGGCCATCAGCGTGTTGAGACGCTCACGAATAAAGAGGATTTCCTTGGCATGGATTTCGATATCCGACGCCTGGCCCTGGAAACCGCCCAGTGGCTGGTGAATCATCACACGCGAGTTCGGCAGGCAGTAACGCTTGCCAGGGGCACCGGCCGTCAGCAGGAACGCACCCATGCTGCACGCCTGACCGATACAGGTGGTCGCCACGTTGGGTTTGATGAACTGCATGGTGTCGTAGATCGACATGCCCGCCGTCACCGAACCGCCCGGGGAGTTGATGTAGAGATGGATGTCCTTGTCCGGGTTTTCCGCTTCAAGGAACAGCAATTGCGCACAGATCAGGTTGGCCATGTAGTCCTCTACCGGACCAACCAGAAAGATCACCCGCTCCTTAAGGAGACGCGAGTAGATGTCGTAGGCGCGCTCGCCACGAGCGGACTGCTCGACAACCATCGGGACCAGGCCGCCTGCGGCCTGGATATCAGAGTTCTGCTGAATATACGAATTACGGAACATGCTCTGCAGTCACTCCCAAATAGTTATGTCTTGAATACGCATAAGCCAGCTCGAAGGCTGGCTTATGGTGTTTGCTTCTTACCGCAAAAACAATCAGTCGGCTTGTGGAGCTTCTACCGGCTTGACCGCTTCTTCGTAAGAGACCGATTTGTCGGTCACGCTAGCTTTCTGCAGAACAGTATCCACAACTTGCTCTTCCAGCACAACCGAGCGAACTTCGTTCAGTTGCTGGTCGTTCTTGTAGTACCAGGACACAACTTGCTCAGGCTCCTGGTAGGCCGAAGCCATTTCCTGAATCATCTCGCGAACGCGGGCTTCGTCAGGCTTGAGGTCGAATTGCTTGACCACTTCAGCCACGATCAGGCCCAGCACTACACGGCGCTTGGCTTGCTCTTCGAACAGCTCGGCCGGCAGTTGGTCAGGTTTGATGTTGCCGCCGAACTGCTGGACAGCCTGCACGCGCAGACGGTCAACTTCGTTGGACAGCAGAGCCTTTGGCACTTCGATCGGGTTGGTGGCCAGCAGACCGTCCATTACCTGATTCTTGACCTTGGATTTGATCGCCTGACGCAGCTCGCGCTCCATGTTCTTGCGAACCTCGGCGCGGAAGCCTTCCAGACCGGTTTCCTTGATGCCGAATTGAGCGAAGAACTCTTCGGTCAGTTCTGGCAGCTTTGGCTCGGAAACGGTGTTGACGGTCACTGTGAACTCGGCGGCCTTGCCAGCCAGGTCCAGGTTCTGATAGTCCTCTGGGAAAGTCAGGCTCAGAACGCGTTCTTCACCGGCTTTTGCGCCAACCAGGCCATCTTCGAAACCAGGGATCATGCGGCCGGAACCCAGAACCAGCTGAGTACCCTTGGCGGAACCGCCAGCGAACACTTCACCGTCGACCTTGCCAACGAAGTCAATGTTCAGCTGGTCTTCGTTTTGAGCGGCGCGATCGGCCACTTCGAAACGGGTGTTCTGCTTGCGCAGGATGTCCAGCATCTTGTCCAGATCGGCATCAGACACGTCAGCGCTCAGGCGCTCTACGGTGATACCTTCGAAACCGGCAACGGTGAACTCAGGGAACACTTCGAATACGGCTACGTATTCCAGGTCCTTGCCCGCTTCCAGGGATTTTGGCTCGATCGAAGGCTGGCCAGCCGGGTTCAGCTTCTGCTCAACCACAGCTTCGTAGAAGGAAGACTGGATCACGTCGCCTACAGCTTCCTGGCGAGCGTCGGCACCGAAACGGCGCTTGATTTCGCTCATTGGCACTTTGCCTGGACGGAAGCCAGCAATCTTGGCCTTTTGGGCGGTCTGCTGCAGACGCTTGTTGACCTGGCTCTCGATGCGCTCAGCCGGCACGGTGACGCTCATGCGGCGCTCAAGAGCAGTAGTATTTTCAACAGAAACTTGCATGGATATTCCTCGTTGCACAGACGTTAGCCGGCCGTTTCCGACCCCAGAATCAAGGGCATGCATTCTAGTGGGTCAAACTCAAGAAGTCACCCTACTGAAAACGGGTAAAAACGCAGCAGGCAATTTAAAGGTGCGAATGCACGAATGCACCTCGCCCCGATGGCAAATACAGCCAATCACGCCAGGGCTCTGCGCCAACCTTTCTATATAGAGGAGGTCGCCAATCATCTCCCTGACAGCCGATCTCGCAAGCAAGGCCGGCGGACAGAACAGCATCATCGAGAAACATAAATACGACGAAACGCCCTGCCCTTGCGACCCGGAACCCGCGGCCGCTGAAACAAAAAAGGCGCCAGACTTTTCAATCTGGCGCCTTTCGAAATATGGGGTGGACGATGGGGATCGAACCCACGACAACGGGAGTCACAATCCCGTGCTCTACCAACTGAGCTACGCCCACCATATTGCCTGTTAAAGAAGCCAAACAACTTCTTTATCAAGCTCCAGCCAGGCCAAAGACCTGAGTGAAGCTTTAATTGGTGCGGATGAAGAGACTCGAACTCTTACGCCTCGCGGCGCTGGAACCTAAATCCAGTGTGTCTACCAATTCCACCACATCCGCGGGTGAAGCCTTTAAAGCAAAGGCGCCAGACTGTTAATCTGGCGCCTTTCGAAATATGGGGTGGACGATGGGGATCGAACCCACGACAACGGGAGTCACAATCCCGTGCTCTACCAACTGAGCTACGCCCACCATATCGCGCTACTTGTGCCAAAGCTGCCTAATGGCGCACCCGGCAGGACTCGAACCTGCGACCATCCGCTTAGAAGGCGGATGCTCTATCCAGCTGAGCTACGGGCGCCTTGTTAGCTGTAACCTTGGAGGACTACAAACTAAGTGCTTTCCAGTCTCGCAGAACCGTAATCCCGCTCAACCTTCCTAACCAGTGCTAGGCTGTGCCCGACAAGTGCGACGAATAGTATAGAGCCACCCGAAGGTCGTCAAATCCTTTTTAAAAAAAATTCATTTAATTAAAGGAGTTAGGGGAATTTGCAGACCAAGCGCCTTTGCCCTCACCGCATGACATGCGAGAATGCGTTCTCTTTTTTTCCCCTCTCGATGGTTAATCACGCGCAATGACTGCACAACTAATCGACGGCAAATCGATCGCCGCCAGCCTGCGCCAGCAGATCGCCCAACGTGTCACCGAGCGTCGCCAGCAAGGCCTGCGCACGCCCGGCCTCGCGGTGATCCTGGTCGGCAGCGATCCTGCCTCTCAGGTTTATGTCTCGCACAAGCGTAAAGACTGTGAAGAGGTCGGCTTTCTATCCCAAGCCTATGACCTGCCTTCCGAAACCACTCAAGAAGCGCTGACCGAACTGATCGATCGCCTGAACGACGATCCTGCAATCGACGGCGTTCTGCTTCAGCTTCCGCTTCCCGAACACCTGGACGCCTCCAGACTGCTGGAGCGCATTCGTCCGGATAAAGACGTCGACGGCTTCCATCCTTATAACGTCGGTCGCCTGGCCCAGCGTATCCCCTTGCTGCGCCCATGCACCCCTAAAGGCATCATGACTTTGCTGGAAAGCACCGGTGTCGACCTTTACGGGATGAATGCCGTGGTCGTCGGCGCGTCCAATATCGTTGGCCGCCCGATGGCCATGGAACTGTTGCTGGCCGGTTGCACCGTGACGGTCACCCACCGCTTTACCAAGGACCTGGCCGGCCATGTCGGCCGTGCTGACCTGGTCGTCGTCGCCGCCGGCAAGCCGGGCCTGGTCAAGGGCGAATGGATCAAGGAAGGCGCGATCGTGATCGATGTCGGCATCAACCGTCAGGACGACGGCAAGCTGGTCGGTGACGTGATCTACGAAACCGCCCTGCCCCGCGCCGGCTGGATTACTCCGGTACCGGGCGGCGTAGGCCCGATGACCCGTGCCTGCCTGTTGGAAAACACCCTGTACGCCGCTGAAACCCTGCACAGCTGAGTTTCAACGCGCACGCTGTCAGCGTGACAAGGAACCCCGCCCTGGCGGGGTTTTTTTTGCCCGCGAAAAGCACCGACCGCCCGCCGGAAAATGACTTTTTTTTCATGTTTCTCAGGACTTTCACCTGTTACTTGATCAACCATCGACAGTTATTCAGCCATACTCCAGAATGTCGCGCTTTTTACGAAATAGCCCGTTACAAAACGGCTTATCAACACTTTATGAGTCTGCCAGCGTGAAAATCCGTCTTTCCATCCTGAGCCTATTTTTTGCAGTTACAGGGACTTTCATCACGCCAATCGCCAGCGCTGGCGAAATCACCGCTGCCCCGCGAGATACTTCACATCTCAAGATCGCTTCCGGCAGCGCCCTGCTCATGGATCTGCAGACCAATAAAGTCATCTACGCCAGCAACCCCGACGTGGTCGTCCCCATCGCTTCGGTCAGCAAGCTGATGACGGGCCTGGTGGTGGTTGAAGCCCGCCAGAACATGGACGAATACATCAATATCAACATCAGCGACACGCCAGAAATGAAAGGTGTGTACTCCCGGGTCAAGCTCAACAGCGAAATGCCGCGCCGGGAAATGCTGCTGATCGCATTGATGTCTTCGGAAAACCGCGCCGCCGCCAGCCTGGCGCACCACTATCCGGGTGGCTATGCCGCATTCATTGCCGCGATGAACGCCAAGGCCAAGGCGCTGGGCATGACCAACACCCACTTCGTCGAGCCAACCGGCCTGTCGCCGCGCAACGTATCCACCGCCCGCGACCTGAGCAAACTGTTGGTCGCTGCACACAAGTACCCATTGCTGACCGAGCTGAGCACGACCAAGGAAAAAACCGTGTCGTTCCGCAAACCCAACTACAGCCTGGGCTTCCGCAACACCGACCATCTGGTCAACAAAGCGAACTGGAACATCGAGCTGACCAAAACCGGTTTCACCAACGAGGCCGGCCACTGCCTCGTGCTGGTGACACATATGGCGAATCGCCCGGTTACCCTGGTGATCCTCGACGCCTATGGCAAGTACACCCACTTTGCCGACGCCACGCGGATTCGCAACTGGGTCGAAACCGGGCACGGTGCTGACGTGCCCTCGGTGGCCCTGCAGTACAAATCGGATAAAAACCTCAAGCAACGCCAAAGCGGCGTGGTTGAAGCCTCGCAGTAACAAAACGGCAACGCACGAAAAGCCCCGGTCATTCGGGGCTTTTTTTCGCCCGACATTCAGTCGTTGGGCAACGGCATCTGGTCGTCATCCGGGATGCCGTCGCCGGTACTTGGATCTCTCCAACCCTTCGGCTTTTCAGTGGGCATCACCGTTGGCCGCGCCAGAGGGTCCCTCAACGGGCTGTCGGGATCCATCACTGGATCGGTGCTTTGCTCGGGGGTTGAGGGGACAGTTTCAGGACGTTTGTCGTCGAAACTGGAATCGGTAGACATACGCACCTCCATTGGACCTAAGGCTTCAGATTACCCAGCGGATCATAGGGCTTGGCCGGAGCCTTGGGGTTGTCACCCGGTTTCACGTCCCTCGGTGCCTTGGCGGGCCCGATCGGGTCGACCTGAGGATCGGTAAGGTCCGGAGAATCGGGATCGAAACCCAGCTCATTGCCAGACGAATGCTCAGACGAGTGCGGACCGACGGGCGTTGTTGAATGAGCCATGGGCACCTCCTGATCTCGGCCCGGAATAATGTTCCGGGCCCTTAACGATCAGAGGCTGGCGATGGGTGAAGGTGCCCGGCGGGTGACCAACGGACTTACTGGCTGGCCAAGGCTTTTTTCGCCCTGGCGGCGGCCTGCTCCTGACCGGCCTGAGCCAGATCGCTCGCGGCCTTGAGCCAACGCTGCTGATCGACCTGGGCCGGGATTTGCGTCGGATTCTGGATCAGCACAGCCCAACCACCGGCGTCCTTGAACGCCGACTCGAAGGAGCTGAAGCTCATCAGTTCACGGTGATTCATCCCGGCCCGCAGCAGGACCGTCTGCTTCTGGCGGTTGTAGCCGGCCAGAATGGCGTATCGCGGTTCGGCCCACATGGCCGAGCCTTCCGTAAAGCGCACCATCACCGGATAACCGGCAGCGACTTGCGTCAACAAGGCCGGCAGGTTGCTGTCGAGGGGATAAACCACCATCCCGTACTCGCGGGCCAGGTTCTGCATGTTCTGTTGCAACTGGGCTTCGGCCCCCGGCAAATGCAATGGTTTGTCGAGCAGCCCCGGGGTAATCACGATGCCTTGCTGGGACAGCATGCTGGCCAGCACCTGCGGTCCGCTTTGATACGCATCGCCCCGGTAGAACCGGCCGCTGAGCTCGACACGCTCCGGCAAACGCTTGATCTCGGGCGCAACGCTCCCGGCACAGCCCGCCAGGCTTGCCACGCAACCGGCTATGAGCATCGCCAACAAAATTCGAGAAAATACCCGCACCATCATCTCTCTCTTGTTCAGGTTCAGACGCCAGGCAATCCCATTCCCGGCTTGGTCGTCGATCATAGGTCGCCGCGCCTCTACGGTATAGCTCTAAACGGTAGTCGCGTGCATTCGATAGAGCGAACTGGTTGGTGGCTGCCGACTTTCGGTCAATAGCCTGAAATACAGCAACGGCTAGACTGTTCCCTGAAGAGACGACAGCGAAGCGTGTGTGCCCGCAGAAGGGCAAAGAGGAGGCACAGATGAGCCTGACCATGATCATTGTGATGTTGGTTTGCGGTTGGCTGGCGGTAGCCGCCGCCATGCTGTGGGGCGTGCTGCGCATTACCCGCCGTCACCATCACCCTGTCCAGCCAGCCCCTGCGCCAGAAGCGGACAAGACGCCGAACCAACACGCCAACGCTCACTGACACCACCTTTACCCGATACCAACAAAAACGGCCGCCTGCACTCCATGGAGTTCAGGCGGCCGTTTCTTTTAGCGTGGGTTAAGCCTCAGTGGCTACCCGCTTCTGCCTGGCCCGGCGGGACATCATGTTCAACGCCTCGATCGAAGCCGAGAATGCCATGGCCGCATAGACGTAGCCTTTCGGTACATGGGCGCCGAAGCCTTCGGCGATCAGCGTCATGCCGATCATGATCAGGAAGCCCAGGGCCAACATCACCACCGTCGGGTTGTCGTTGATGAACTTGGCCAGCGGATCCGCCGCCAGCAACATCACCAGGACCGACACCACCACCGCGATGACCATGATCGGCAAATGCTCGGTCATGCCGACAGCAGTAATGATGCTGTCGATGGAGAACACCATGTCCAGCATCAGGATCTGACCGATCGCCGCCGCGAAGCCCAGGGTCACGGTCGAGGTCGCCGACTTCGGATCTTCCGGTGCCGGGTCCATGCTGTGATGGATCTCGGTGGTTGCCTTCCACAACAGGAACAGGCCACCGGCAATCAGGATCATGTCTTTCCAGGAGAACGCGTGGCCGAGAATCTCGATCACCGGAGCGGTCAACTGCACGATGAACGCGATGGTGCTCAGCAAGCCCAGGCGCAGGATCAACGCCATGCCGATACCAATGCGCCGAGCCCTCTGTCGATTGTGCAAGGGCAGCTTGTTGGTCAGGATCGAGATGAAGATCAGGTTATCGATGCCGAGCACGATTTCCATCACTATCAGGGTGGCGAGGGCGACCCAGGCGGTGGGGCTGGCGGCAAGTTGTAAAAGGTAGTCCATGGGTCAGTCCTGACTCGTTGTAATACGGTTTAGATTTCCTGGGAGGAAGATTCGGTTTTTTCCGATTCTTTTTCCGATGATTCTTTTTTGCTGATCAACCCGCTGGTGGCGTCACTGAGTGCTTGCTCGGCGGCCTTGTGGGTATCGTCAATCGCCTGTTTGGCGCTTTCGGCAGCCTTGCCCATCAATTGTTGCGCGCTTTTCTCGGCCTGGTCGCAACCGGCCAGTACCAGTAAAGACGTGATCAGCAGTGCCGTGGCTTTAAGCTTCATGATGCTTTCCTCGATAGAACAAACGGGACCTAAACGATGGCCCGTTGATAGCGATGCATTCTAGGGAAGTGAATACTTCAGGAAAATTCGTATTTTCAGCGGTTATACTTCGATTTTTACGAAGTGTTAGACGCCATGCTCAACTATCGGCAATTGCATTACTTCTGGGTGGTAGCCAAGACCGGCAGCATCGTGCGCGCCTGCGAGCAGCTCAATCTCACGCCACAAACCATCAGCGGGCAGATTTCATTGCTGGAACAGACGTTTGGTATCGAGTTGTTTCGGCGTGTCGGACGGCAACTCGAACTGACCGAGGCCGGCCGCCAGGCACTGCCCTACGCCGAACAAATGTTTCAGCTGGGTGGCGAGCTGGAACTGATGCTGCGGGCACAACCCAATGAGCAGCAGATCCTGTTTCGCGTCGGTGTGGCTGACGTGGTGCCCAAGTCCATCGTCTATCGCCTGATCGCACCGACCATGGAGCTGAGCGAACCGCTGCGCATCACTTGCCGCGAAGACAAGCTGGAACGCCTGCTGGCCGACCTGGCGATCCAGCGTCTGGACCTGGTGATCTCCGACAGCCCGATGCCATCGCACCTGGACATCAAGGGCTACAGCCAGAAACTCGGTGAGTGCGGGATCAGCTTCTTCGCCACCCCTGAGCTGGCGGCACATTATGGACACGACTTCCCGCGCAATCTGCACGGTGCGCCGCTGCTGATTCCCGGCCCGGAAACCGTGGTGCGCAGCCGCTTGCAACGCTGGTTCGCCGAGCAGCAGATCCAGCCAAAAATTGTCGGTGAGTTCGACGACAGCGCCCTGATGCAGGCCTTCGGCCAATCCGGCAGCGGAATCTTCATTGGCCCGAGCGTGATTGCCGATGAAGTGCAACGCCAATATGGCGTGGAGGTGATTGGCCAGACCGACGCGGTAAGCGAGTCGTTCTATGCCATCTCAGTGGAACGCAAGGTCAAGCACCCCGGCATTGTCGCCATTACCGAAGGTGCCCGACGCGAGCTGTTTACAGCGCTGTGACCTCTTCGCGCGGCTTGAAAGTCATCAGGGCGATGGCCAGCAGGATCGACGCCAGAATGAAAGCAGCGGCGGCAAAGCCAAGGCCTTGCAGGCCGACGCTGTCGATCACCCGGCCACCGATCATCGCGCCCAGACCGATACCGAGGTTGGCCCCGGCGATGTTCAGCGACGCAGCGAAGGCCGGCGCTTCGGGCGCGGCCTTCATCAGGCGCACATGGCTGACCAGGAACAACGCGGCCTGGGTCACGCCCCAAATGCCCATCGCCGCCGCCAGACCGAGCGGCGAGTGGATATTCGGCACCAGCGCCACCAGGCCGGCAATCATGAACGCGCAGAACATCATCGACGCCATCAGCGGATGACGATCCACCGCCCGGCCTCCCAGGGAGTTGCCGATCAGCCCGACCGCGCCAAAGCCCATCAGGCACCAGCCGACCACGGTGCCGTTGAAGCCGGCCAGTCGCTCAAGAATGTCCGCCAGATAGGTATAGGCGGTGAACATGCCGCTGAACACAATCACTGACAGCAGCACGTGACCGAGCATCAGCGGGCTGTGCAGGATCTTGAACTGCGACCGGAAGCTCACCTGATGCTGGTGCAAGTTGGTCTTCGGCAGATAGATAAACAGCAGCAACGCCTTGGCAAAGGCGATGACCGCCAGAATCGCGAAGGCACTGCGCCAGCCGAACGCATCGGAAATCAGCGTGCCCACGGGAATGCCGAACACCGTGGCGCAAACGATGCCGAAGCCGATCTTGGCGATGGCGCGACCGGCGTAATCCGGCCCGACGATGTCCACCGCCGTTTCGCTGGCCAAGGCCCAGAACACCGGCAGCCCCAGCGCCGGGATCAACCGCGCGAAGGCCATCACCCAGATGTTCGGCGCCAGCGCCGCGAGCGTGTTGGCCAGGCCAAACATGATCAGCACCGAGATGAACAGCTTGCGGCGCTCGAAGCGGGCGAAGTACGCCGTCAGGAACGGCCCGAACGCGGCCACGGTGAAGGCGAACAGGGTCACCAGCAAACCGGCCTGCGGGATGCTGACTTCCAGATCCCGGGCGATAGCCGGCAACAGGCCAACGATGATGAATTCCGTGGTCAGCACCGTGAAACCGGCGGCAGACAACAGAAGAATGGGCAACAGCATGCAGAACTCCAGAAAACGACGACACCAGCGATAGCCCGAAGGCCCACTGGCAGAGATGAAAATGAGGATGGCGAATCTTAACAGAGTGTTTTCGGATGCGGTTGCACGAACCTGCAATTCGCGTTGAATGCCAGGGTGTCAGTTCGTCACAGGTCTGAAAGATCGCTCCTGCGCTGTGATAAAGTCCGCGCCCTGAAAAACGTACACCCTGTGTTCATCGGCCATTTTTGGCGTCGATGTCGCGATCCTCTTCGGTTTCCTGCGGGCTGCACGCGCGGTGAAACCTTGCACTTATAAAAAATCAGAGATGCCGTTTTATGACTGCTTCATCCCCTTCTCTATTGCAACGCCTTAAACGCTTGAGCCTGGTCACACAGATCGTGATCGGCCTGATCGCCGGTATTGCCCTGGCGCTGTTTGCCCCCGACATGGCGAAGTCCACGGCGTTCATCGGCAAAGTGTTTGTCTCGGCACTGAAAGCGGTCGCGCCGATTCTGGTGTTCGTACTGGTTATGGCGTCGATTGCCAACCACAAGCACGGTCAGGAAACCCACATCCGGCCGATTCTGTTCCTGTATCTGCTGGGCACTTTCGCCGCCGCCGTGGTCGCGGTGGTTGCCAGCATGACGTTCCCGTCGAGCCTGGTGCTGTCGACCCAGGACGTCGCGGTCACAGCGCCAGGCGGGATTGGCGAAGTGTTGCAAAGCCTGTTGCTGAGCGTGGTCGATAATCCGGTCAGCGCGCTGATGAATGCCAATTTCATCGGCATCCTGGCGTGGGCCATCGGTATGGGCATCGCTATTCGCCACGCCGGCGACACCACCCGTGAAGTGCTGGGCGACCTGTCCAACGGCGTGACGGTGATCGTGCGCCTGGTGATCAGCTTCGCCCCGCTGGGCATCTTCGGTTTGGTGGCCTCGACCCTGGCCACCTCCGGCTTCGGCGCCTTGATCGGCTACGCGCACCTGCTGGCCGTGCTGCTGGGCTGCATGCTGTTCGTGGCACTGGTGATGAACCCGCTCATCGTGTTCTGGAAACTGCGCCGCAACCCGTACCCGCTGGTGCTGACCTGCCTGCGCGAAAGCGGCATCACGGCGTTCTTCACCCGTAGTTCGGCGGCGAACATTCCGGTCAACCTGGAGTTGAGCAAGCGTCTGGGCCTGCACGAAGACACCTACTCGGTATCGATCCCGCTGGGCGCGACCATCAACATGGCCGGCGCGGCGATCACCATCACCGTGCTGACCCTGGCGGCCGTGCACACGCTGGGCATCGCCGTGGACATTCCTACCGCGATCCTGCTGAGCGTCGTCGCAGCCATCTGCGCCTGCGGTGCTTCGGGTGTGGCCGGTGGTTCACTGTTGCTGATTCCACTGGCGTGCAGCCTGTTCGGCATTCCGAGCGAAATCGCCATGCAGGTGGTGGCGGTCGGTTTCATCATCGGCGTGTTGCAGGACTCGGCGGAAACCGCGCTGAACTCCTCCACCGATGTGCTGTTCACTGCGGCGGCTTGCCTGGGTGAAGAGGATAAATCAGCGCGATTGGCCTGACCCCAATCCCTTGTGGGAGCGAGCTTGCTCGCGATGGACGTCAAGGATAACGCGTACTTTCTGGATAAACGCGTTGTACTCGGGTTCATCGTCGGAACGCCGCCCGGAGCAAGCTCGCTCCTACAAAAAAGCCCGCCAAGGCGCAAACCTTGGCGGGCTTTTTTGTACCCGTACGGTTTAGAACGCGCCCATGTAGTCGCGCTTGCCCACTTCCACGCCGTTGTGGCGCAGCAGTGCGTAAGTGGTGGTGACGTGGAAGAAGAACTGCGGCAGGCCGTAGGTCAGCAGGTAGGACTGGCCGCTGAAGCGTTTTTCTTTAGGCGTGCCCGGGCGGGTGACGATCTCGATGCCTTCCTTGCCGTTGATCTGCTCCGGCTGGATGCTGCCGATGAAGGCCAGTGCCTTGGCGATCAAGGCTTGCAGTTCGGCGAAGGTGGTTTCGCTGTCGTCGTACTTCGGCAATTCGACTTCGGCCAGGCGACCGGTAACACCCTTGCTGAAATCAACGGCGATCTGCACCTGACGCACCAGCGGGAACATGTCCGGGAACAGGCGCGCTTGCAGGAAGGCGTTAGGGTCGATGTTTTTTTCGGTGGCGTGAGCTTCGGCTTTTTTCAGCACGTCACTGAGGGCGTTGAGCATTTGCTGGAAAACAGGCACGCAAGCGTCGTACAGGGAAATGGTCATGGCAAGTCTCGTCTGGAGGGAACGTGGGTCATTTGTAGGAGCGAGCTTGCTCGCGATGGACGTGAACGATAACGCGTTCTGTCTGAATAAACGCGTTGCGCTGGAGTTCATCGCGAGCAAGCTTGCTCCTACAGGTGATCGGCATCAGGGGCCGATTATAGCCGCGCGCCGCCCTCCCGAGACCGGTCTTTTTCAGCTGCCGTAAACTTTGGCCACCGGAACCGCTTGCGTCATCAGCTGTGCGACGGCATCGCCCATCTCGCCGACCGCCCAGCGGCCCTTGCGATCCAGTTGCGGACCACGGCGCCAGCGGCGCGACGTTTGGCGGGGCGCGCGTGGCGCAACACCCCTTGAGCATGAAGTTTGGCGCCGCCCGGACGTGGCAGAATCGTTAGCCCTGCCTAGTCAAAACGAGTGATGTGGTGGCGAGCGTGTTCGGCCGGGAAGCCGATCAGCGGCAGTCTCCGCCCATGCGCACCAGTAGCGCCGCACGGTGCGGTTTGAGGTACGGATTGATTTCACCGACCTGGCACGACGCCAGGTTCTGCAATTCAGGCGCGAGTGGCTCTTGCAAGAACAGCAGCCCCGCCGGACGGGACTCGGACTGCAACTGCGCCACCGTCAGCGGCGCCACCGGCCGGCCCATGTAATAGACCAGACGGATATCCGGCTCACCGAGGGTATAAGCCTTCTGCCCCGGCTGCCCATCGGCCAGCGTGGCAACCTGCTCAAGACCACCGACCCGGTGCGACAACACCCGCGCCTCGACGAACATGTAGAACACCACAAACCCGGCCAGCATCACATAGGGCACAACGGCCAGGACCGTACGCCAGCGCCCCTTCAGGTCATCGAGCAGCGCCGACCAGTGCATCGCCAGCAGCAACGCCATCGACGGATAGACCGGCAACAGGTATTTGCCGTGTTTTTCAGTAAACAAGGAAAAAACCAGCAGCGGCAGCAGACTGCAAATCAGCAACATGCCCGCCTCGCGGCGCGAGCGAATCATTGCCCAGAACTTGCGCGGCTGCACGAATGCGATCAGCCAGAACGGGAAGAAATCCCCGGCCAGGTACAACAGGTACGCATACCAGGCCTCGGCGCCCTGCCCGTCGATCTTCTTCACGATGTCTTCGCTGATGATCGAGGCCCAGATGCCCCAGCCCTGATTCACCGACACCGCCAGGTACCAGGAACTGCCCAGCACCACGGCAATCAGCCAGCCCCAACCGTCGCACAGGTAAGCCTTGGCCCGGGCATCGCGGTAGATCAAGGCATAGGCCAGGATCGGCGCCGTCACCCACAACAGGCAAACCGGTCCTTTGGTCAGCAGCGCGCAACCCAGCAGCACGTAGCTCAACCGACTCCACAAGGCCCGGCCTTGCAGGAAGATGAACTGCCAGGCCGCCAGCAGCGCGCCCAAGCATAGCAGGGTCAACAGCATCTCGATTTCCGAGCGCCGTGCGAACAGGCTGAAGGCACCGTTCGCGGCCAGGAACACCACGGCGAACAGACCGACCTGCCGCCCCGCCTGCCGAACGCCGTACAAATAGGTGCCAACACAGCACAAGGCGGCGGCCAGCGCCGAAGGCAGACGCACGCTCCACTCGGACAAGCTGCCCAGCACCGCCGTCGAAACCAGGCCGGCCCAATAGAAAAACGGCGGCTTGGACAAGTACAAGTCGCCGTTCATGTAAGGCAGCAGCCAACTGCCTGCCTCTCGCATTTCACGCACGGTAACGGCGCGGCGAGCCTCGTTGACACTGAGGAACGGCACGCTGCCCAGCCCCCAGAAAAACAGCAACGCAATCGCGATAGCCACGAGCAACGTAATATTTCGGGTCGATAACGATCCGCGCATAACCTACTCCTTCAGGTGTTTGCTTTTTTTGATCAATTGCAGGTTGCGAAAGTAGACGATGGAGCCAAACGCCTGACCGGCGATGAACACCGGGTCTTCACGATAAATGGCATAGGCGAGCAGCAAGGTGCTGCCGACGATGCTCAGGTACCAGAAGCTTACGGGGATCACGCTGCGTTTCTTGTACTCGCTGTACAACCACTGCAGGACAAATCGCCCGGTAAAGGCGATCTGGCCGACAAAACCGACGATCAGCCACAAGGCCTCGCGGGTGAGATTCATCCTTCAATCTCCTGGGCAATGGTGTTCAACCGCGTGCGCTTGATCAGCCACCAGACACCGAACAAATCGAGAATGCCGACCAGTGCGCGGTCGATGTTGCCGTATTTCGACACCCCGGCCGTGCGCGGCCGGTGGTTGACCGGATGCACGATCATGCGGCCGTTATGGCGCTGGATCAGTGCCGGAATGTAGCGATGCATGTGGTCGAAGTACGGAAGGCGCAAGAACGCCGCGCGCTCGATCAGCTTCAGGCCGCAACCGGTGTCCGGGGTGGCGTCCTTGAGCAAGCGGCGGCGCAGGTTGTTGGCGAAACGCGAGGCGTAGCGTTTGCTCGCCGTGTCGCGGCGATTGACCCGGTGCCCGGCAACCAGTTGCACGTCAACCTTGCCCGGTTCGCCGCGCACCAGCGCCAGCATGCCGGGGATGTCCGCCGGGTCGTTCTGGCCGTCGCCATCGAGGGTCGCCAGCCACTGCCCGCGGGCCTCACGGGCGGCGTGGTACAGCGAGGTGCTCTGCCCCAGCGAACGTTCGTGATGCAGGATGCGCAGGGTGTTCAGGCCGTTCTGGCGGATCTGCCGCAATTCCTGCAGGGTCGCATCGGTGCTGCCATCGTCGACGACGATGATTTCGTACGACTCATCGGCCAGCGCCACGCGGATTTCCTCAAGCAGCGGCTTGAGGTTGTTCGCTTCGTTCTTGGCGGGAATCAGTACGGATACAAAAATGTCTTGGCTCATGGAGTCACTCTCGCCTTTATTGGATTTCTTTTATCAGAGGCGAATGAAGGTGTCGTACACCGGCCGACTCGATGCAGGGTTCAGCTATTCAGGGCGATGACGCCGACAATATCCCGCCCTGTGGACGCACTCGCGCGCGACCCCGCATACGGTGCCCGGCCAATTGTAAAAATGGCGTTAATATTTCATACACTTTTTGTCATCATTCACTTGATGACGCAACGAATTCGGTTGCCATTGGCGCTTGCCCATCTAAAGTGCACTCACGCGAGTGAAAAACATGAATCGGGTAAGGATGCAGAACCATGAGCACTGAGCAAGAGACGACTTTAGACGAGCAGCGGCTCGACAGTACGGAAATCCGCATTCTGGGCTCGTTGATCGAGAAACAGGCCACCAGCCCGGAAACCTATCCCCTGACCCTCAATGCCCTGGTGATTGCCTGCAACCAGAAAACCAGCCGCGAGCCGGTGATGAACCTCACACCAGGCCAGGTCGGCCATAGCCTGCGCGTCCTCGAAGGACGCGGTTTCGCCAGACTGGTGATGGGCAGCCGCGCCGACCGCTGGGAACACAAGGTCGACAAGGCTCTGGAACTGGTGCCGGCGCAGGTCATCCTGACCGGGCTGATGTTTCTGCGCGGTCCGCAGACCGTCAATGAACTGCTGACCCGCAGCGGCCGCATGCATGAATTCGAAGATGCCGAACAGGTGGTGCATCAGCTCGAACGCCTGATTGCCCGGGGCCTGGCCGTGCTGATTCCACGTCAGGCCGGCCAGCGCGAAGATCGTTACACGCACGCCCTGGGCGATCCGGCGGATATCGAAGCGATCATGGCGGCAAGGAACAACCCGGCCGAGCGTGGCAGCAGCGGGGTTTCGGTTGAACGCATCGAAGAGCTGGAAGCACGGATTGCGGCGCTGGAAGAAAGGCTGGCTCGGCTCGAATAACCCGTATGTTTGCCTGACACAACACCTGTGGATCGTGGACTGACGGGCATGTTTGATTGACACAAAACCTGTGGGAGCGAGCTTGCTCCCACAGAGGTTTGGCGGTGTTTGCGCCTATTCGTCGTCCCAGTAATCCACCCCATCGGCTTGCCGGGCAACGGCAACAAAGCCCGACGCATTACCCTCGAGGGGATGCATGGTCACCTCCTAGCTGCGGGCAAACGCCACGGCCTTGTGGAATTGCTCGTCCGTCGGCCGTACACCGGTGTAGAGCACAAATTGCTCCAGTGCCTGGATCGCGATCACTTCCAGGCCGGTGATGACCCGCTTGCCTTCGGCACGAGCACGCACGATCAGCGGCGTTTCCGAGGGAATCGCTACTACATCGAACACAGTTTCCGCTTTTTCGATCACGTCCGCCTCAAAGGCCAGTTGATCGGCCTCCGGCCCTCCCGTCATGCCGATCGGGGTGACGTTGACCAGCATCTGCGGGCGACGATGCCCCAGCTCGGCCTGCCACTCATACCCCAACGACTGCGCCAGCGCCTGCCCGGCGCGCTCGTTGCGGGCCACGATCAGGCCGTTTTCATAGCCGCCATCGCGCAAGGCGCTCGCCACGGCCTTGGCCATGCCGCCGCTGCCGCGCAGGGCAAAGGTCGAGTCCCTGGGCACCTGGTGTTTTTCCAGCAACTGGGCCACGGCGATGTAATCGGTGTTGTAGGCCTTGAGATGACC
This sequence comes from Pseudomonas sp. GL_091, assembly GCF_057837725.1. Classification (NCBI taxonomy): domain Bacteria; kingdom Pseudomonadati; phylum Pseudomonadota; class Gammaproteobacteria; order Pseudomonadales; family Pseudomonadaceae; genus Pseudomonas; species Pseudomonas sp. GL_091. Next base: position 5,040,556 of record NZ_CM174451.1, read on the forward strand.
GTCGGTGTTGACGATGGTGTTGATCGATTGAATGGCGGCGGCCGACGCGTCGAGTTCGTCAACCAAGGCAATGCAGGCTTCCTTGAACGGCATCGACACGCCACAGCCACGAATCCGCAGGGCACGAATGCCGGCAACGGCACCCGGCAGGTCCTGGCTGGCAAAGGCCTTGTAGTAAAAATTCAGGCCCAGCTGTTCATACAGATGATTGTGAAAACGCAGACCAAAGTTCCCGGGGCGTCCTGAAAGGGACATGCACAGCTGGGTGTCTTTGTTGGGGTTCATCTGCATGGGGAAGCTCCTTCAAATGCACTTTTCGGATGGACGGGATTAGCCCTCCATCGGGTTCTGATCGATCATATAAGTGTGTTAACGCGGGCTTACACGGGTCGGTAAGAAAGTCGGTACAGACCTTACACAAAATTTACCTAACGGCCGTGCTGTTTTTCAGAAAAACGCTGTCTTAGAAGTATCCCCGCGACAATCCTTGGGTCTATTGCAGACACAAGCGCCGGGCTGAAGAACCGAGGAACTATCATGATCCGTAAAGTCTCCACAGTAGCCTTGCTGATCGGCGCCCTCGCTATCGCAGGACAGGCGCAAGCCCATGGTGGTGGTAATTACTGGCAGGGCCCGGCGGTGTTTGGCGCGATCGTCGGTACTGCCATCGTCGGCTCGGCTCTGATCAACGCCAACCGCCCGGTTTATGTCGCACCGCAACCGGTCTACTACCAGCCCGCGCCTGCTTATTACGCACCACCGCCTCCGGTTTACTACCAGCCGGCCCCGGTCTACGTGCAACAACCGATCTACTACCGCCCGGCCCCGGTGTACTACGGACCACCCGGTGGTTACTACGGCCCGCCACGCGGTTACTACGGCCATCACGGCCGCTGGTAACGAACTCATCCAGCCCCGCTGATAAAGCGGGGCTTTTTTATGCCCGTTTGTCGGTGCAGGTCTGGATAAATCTCGCCAAGGTCGCTATCGGGACAGTGCGCGTGGCGGAAATTGGCAAGATGGACTGACTCGTTTTCTGCCGTGCGGCAAAAAACGGTCATATTTTTGTCATGACAGTTCCGCAAGCTCGGTGCTGTCCGTCAATAACAGTTGATAACAACAAGGACGACCACATGCCAACGCAAAACCCGCACCGCATTGTCGGTCTGTGCACCTCCAGCAAGGTCTACAACGCACTGACCGAACTCAAGCACCTGGAAGGTCATCGCAGCGCCAAGTTTCTCTCGCTGCTGACCCAAAGCCTGGTGCGCAAGGGCCTGCTCAATGAGCAGGAAGTGGTTCATATGCTCGATCAGGTGGTCAGCTGACCGACCAACGGTCGTTTGCCCCCTCTGGCATCAATGACCACTATCGAAAGCGTTGATTACCCCTCAAGGCACCCGGACCTTAAAGTAACTCCACAGATTGATGGAGGTACTTGTCATGTCCAAGGTTCAGATCATGTCCGTTATCGGCAGCGCCGTCCCAGCACAGCTCAGAGAGCTGGGCATGCTCGCCTGCTGGTATCTGGTGCAAGACGGCGTGCAGATCAGCGGCCCGCTCACTTCGCTACCCGCCGCCAAGGAGCTGTCGCAACGCATCGGCACCGGCCAGTCCGGCAGGCTCAGCGCCTAAGGCAGCTGCACCCGCGGTTTGGTTTCAATGAAAATGGCCCAGCTCGACATGAACAGGGCCGCGATCAGCGGGCCGATGACGAAGCCGTTCAGTCCGAAAATCGCCAGGCCGCCGAGGGTAGAGATCAGGATCATGTAGTCCGGCATCCTGGTGTCCTTGCCCACCAGAATCGGTCGAAGCACGTTATCCACCAGGCCGATCACGAAAACCCCAAACAATCCCAGCACCACGCCCTGCCAGATCGCCCCGGTGAGCAGGAAAAACACCGCCACCGGCGCCCAGACTATTCCCGCCCCCACCGCTGGCAGCAGTGACAGAAACGCCATCAACACCGCCCAGAGCAATACGCTGGGGATGTCCAGAAACCAGAAAATCAGACCGCCCAGTGCGCCTTGCGTGATGGCCACCAGCAGGTTGCCCTTCACCGTGGCCCGCACCACACGATTGAACTTGAGCTGCAAACGGCGTTTCTGCTGTTCCTGCAACGGCACCGCCGCACGCACCTTGCGCGCCAGTTCCGCACCGTCGCGCAGGAAGAAAAACAGCAGGTACAGCATGATGAAAAAACTGACGACGAACTCGAAGGTGCCCTGACCAAAAATGAAGGCCTGCGCCGCCAGCTCCTGACCGCCGGTCATCGCGCTTTTGACGATTTTCTCTCGCAGCCCGTTCAACTCGCCCATGCCGAAGCGATCCAGAAGATGCTGGAAATACGGCGGCAGGCTGTGCTTGAACTGCGACACGTACCCGGCAATATCGAGTTCGCCGCTCTCGACGCTTTTGTAGAGCGACGCACCCTCTTGAACCAGCAAGGCGCTGATGATGATCACCGGCAGAATCGCAATCACCAGGCAAATGCTCAATGTGCACAGCGACGTGAGGTTGCGTTGCCAGCCGAACTTCTCTTGCAGCCGGCGCTGCAGTGGCGCAAAGACGATGCCAAGGATCACCGCCCAGAACACCGCGCCGTAAAACGGCAGCAGGATCCAGATGAACGCAGCGCTCACCAGCACCAGCAAAACCGTCAGTGATTTGTCTTGTAGGGGCGCTTCGTTCATGTCCGATCCGTGCCAGAGAGGACGAAAAACTTCCGCCCTGATGTTTAGTCCACTACGGCTCGCGCGAGTGCCATCGGTTTGTTGAACAAGCATAGATCCAGGTCAATAAACCCTCGCCACCGAACGTTTACCCTGCGCGGCTTTTGCGACCGACACCGCCATGAACCTCACCGCGCCAGAACTGCTCGCCCCCGCCGGCACCCTGAAAAACATGCGTTACGCCTTCGCCTACGGCGCCGATGCCGTGTACGCCGGCCAGCCGCGCTACAGCCTGCGGGTGCGCAACAACGAATTCGACCACGCCAACCTGGCCCTCGGCATTCGCGAGGCCCAGGCTCAGGGCAAGCGCTTCTACGTGGTAGTGAACATCGCGCCGCACAACGCCAAGCTCAAGACCTTCCTCAAGGACCTTGAACCGGTGATCGCCATGGCCCCGGACGCGCTGATCATGTCCGACCCCGGCCTGATCATGCTGGTGCGCCGGCACTACCCGCAGATGCCGATCCACCTTTCGGTGCAGGCCAATACGGTGAACTGGGCGAGCGTCGAGTTCTGGCAGCAGCAAGGCTTGAGCCGGATCATCCTGTCGCGGGAGCTGTCGCTGGAAGAAATCGCCGAGATCCGCGAGCAAGTGCCCGCCATGGAACTGGAAGTGTTCGTGCACGGCGCGTTGTGCATGGCCTATTCCGGGCGCTGTCTGCTATCGGGCTACATGAACAAGCGTGACGCCAATCAGGGCAGTTGCACCAATGCCTGTCGCTGGAAATATTCAGCGCAACCGGCCACGGAAAACCAGCTCGGCGAGATCGTGCAGCAGTATCAGCCGGAACCCACCCTAGGCATCGGCGCGCCCACCGGGCAGGTGTTTCTGTTGCAGGAAGCCAATCGTCCCGGCGAACAGATGCCGGCCTTTGAAGACGAACACGGCACTTACATCATGAACGCCAAGGACCTGCGCGCCGTGCAGCACGTCGAACGCCTGACGCACATGGGCGTGCACTCCCTGAAAATCGAAGGCCGGACCAAATCGCACTTTTATTGCGCACGCACCACCCAGGTTTATCGCCGGGCCATCGACGATGCGGTGGCGGGCCGGGCCTTCGACCGAGGCCTGATGAGCGACCTGGAATCCCTCGCCCAGCGCGGCTACACCGAAGGCTTTCTGCGCCGGCATGTGCATGACGAATACCAGAACTACCAGAACGGCAGCTCGGTTTCGGAACGCCAGCAGTTTGTCGGAGAGTTGACCGGCCAGCGGCGGGATCGACTGGCCGAGGTCAAGGTGAAGAACCGCTTCGGCCTGGGCGATCACATGGAGCTGATGACGCCCAAGGGCAACTTCCACTTCGATCTGCATCAGTTGCAAAACGCCAAGGGTGAAGCGATCGAGGTTGCACCGGGGGATGGGCACACGGTGTATTTGCCGATACCGGATGCGGTGGATCTGGAGTTTGGGTTGTTGATGCGGGATGTGGGGGCGACCTGAAAACCCTGATAGACACACTACTGTGGCGAGGGAGCTTGCTCCCGCTGGGGTGCAAAGCGCCCCTTAATGCAGCGTCTACAATCCATCAGATAAATTTCACCCTCTGCCTTTACGACTGCTGCGCAGCCGAGCGGGAGCAAGCTCCCTCGCCACAAAAGCCGCCAATCTCAGCCAATTACGCAAACTCCTCGCGGAGCATCGCCACAAACGCCTCACGCGCCGGGTGCACCCCGGCGTTTTCGTGCCAGTAAAACAGGTTGTCGACGGCGGTCAGTTCGGGGAATTCAAACCCCACACATCCGGCGCCTTTGGCGTATTGATCGAACACGCCTTTGGGCACCAGCGCCACGCCGGCCCCGGCGCTGACGCAACCGACAATCGCGCCATAACTGGCCAGGCTGACAATCGGCAGCGCCTGCCCCTTTCGCAACAGCCAATGCTCCAGCGCCGCCCGGTACGGACAGCCCTGGGGCCACATGAACACGGTCTGGTCCTGCAAATCGCTGACGTCCCGCAGCGGCCCCAGGGAGGTCGAGGCGATCAGCAGCAGCTCTTCGCGGTACATCGGCGTGCGCTTGAGGTGCGAACGCTCGACATCCACCGCGACGATGGCGCCGTCGAGCTTGTGGTTGAGCGTGTCATCGAGCAACTGCCCCCAGGAGCCGGTGGTCAACTCCAGTGCGACCTGCGGGAAGCGCTTGTGGAATTTCGCCAGCAGGCGCGGCAATCGCCCGGTGGCCGATGACTCAATGGCCCCGATGCGCAGCGGCCCCGAGGGTTCGGCCGAAGGGTCGACCGCACGCTTGGCTTCGGCGGTGAGGGCGAGAATTTTCGAGGCGTAGGCCAGAAAGGTTTGCCCCGACGGGCTTATGCGCAACCCTCTCCCCTCGCGCAGAAACAGCGCAACACCCAGTTCGGCCTCCAGGGCCTTGATCCGGGCCGTGATGTTCGACGGCACGCAATGCAACAGCTCGGCCGCGCGGGCGATGCTGCCGACATCGGCCACGGTCTTGAACATGCGAATCTGTGCCAGCTCCATACATCACCCATAGTGAACGATTGGCGCAGTATAAGTCAGTTGTGGCGAACGATCCGCTTTCTGATACTCGGTGCATCCACCCACAGGTGCACGACCATGACGCCGCTCACACCCTCCCCCGTTTCACCCTGGAAAATCATCCTGGCCATGGCGTTTGTCGTGGCGTGCTGGGGCTATTCCCCGACCGGCATCCATATCGGCTTGCAGGCCTACGACCCGGTGCACCTGGCACTGCTGCGCTTCCTGCTGGCTTCCGTGTTCATGGCGGTGGTTGCGATGTTCAAAGGCATTCGCCTGCCGAGCCTGCGCGATCTGCCGCTGATGTTCAGCCTGGGCTTCTTTGCGGTAAGCCTGCACCACGTGGCGATCAACTTCGGGCAGCAAGGTGTCAGCGCTGGTGCTTCGAGCGTCCTGGCCCAAACCACGCCGCTGTTCAGCACATTGATCGCGCGCTTCGTGTTCAAGGATCAGGTGAGCCTGTGGCGCTGGGGTTGCGTGCTGCTCGGGTTGTTTGGCGTGGTGATTGTGGTGGCGGGTGATCATGGCCTGGGCAGCCTCGATGCCCACGGCTTGCTGATCCTGCTGGCGGCGGTGTCCTGGAGCCTCTACTTTGCCCTGCAAAAGCATCACACCGGGCGTTACGACGGGCTGACGCTGGTGTGTTACACGGTGTGGTCCGGGACGGTGCTGTTGCTGGTTTTCTTGCCCGGCCTGGCGGACCAAGTCGCCCTGGCGCCAATGCGCGTGCAGTTTGCGGTGATTGCCCTGGGGATATTCCCCAGTGCCCTGGCGTACCTGGCCTGGGCCTATGTGCTGGCGCATGTCGATTTGAGCCGGGCGACGATGACGCTGTATTTGACGCCGCCGACGGCGATGGTCATTGCGTCTTATGCGCTTGGCGAACGGCCGACATTGATGATTGTGGTCGGCGGGCTGGTGGTGTTGGCGAGTGTGCTGGCGTTGAATCTGGAGCGGCGGGTTGTGATTGCTCAGGTTGCCCGGGTCTGATCCATGCGTTTTGTTGCCTGGACTGACGTCTTCGTGAGCAAGCCCGCGAAGAACGATGACTCTGTGTAACTGAAAAAAAGCCACCAGGTGAGCATCAGCTAGCCGAAAACCGGTCGCGACTGTTAGTCAGGTGCAACCACATGGCCGCCCGCGCCGCGTCCGGGTCCTGGCGTTTGATGGCGTTGAGAATCGCCTCGTGCTCCAGGTTGGCCAACTGACCGAGCTTGCTCAAATCCACCGCGCCACGCTCGGCGGCATTGACCCGGGTGCGTGGGATCATGGCACTGCCCAGGTGCTGCATGATTTCGGTGAAGCATACGTTGCCGGTGGCTTCGGCGATCAGCAGATGAAAACGCCGGTCCGCTTCGACACAGCTGTCGTTGTTGGCCAGCAGGCTTTGATAGTCGTCCAGTGCTTCACGCATCTGCGCCAGTTGCAGATCGGTGCGGCGCGTTGCCGCCAGCGCTGCCGCCTGGGTTTCCAGGCCCATGCGCAACTCCAGAATGCTGCGCACCCCCAACGCGGTATCGACATTCAGCCGCAGCCCCTGCTCCGGTGCGCGCTCGATCACGAACGTGCCGATGCCGTGCCGGGTCTCCACCAGCCCCGAGGCCTGCAACTTCGAGATCGCCTCGCGCACCACCGTGCGACTGACCCCATGTTCCTGAACGATGGTGTTTTCCGACGGCAGCTTGTCGCCGGGCAACATCTGGCCGAGCAGGATGCGCTGGGTCAGTTTTTCCACCAGGTCATGGGCCAGGTTGCGGCTGCGCTTGCGGGTGGGTACTTCGAGGTCTTCTTGCATCGGGGTGTCCGGAAATCAGGGCTATCGAATCGTAGCACCGCGCCGGGCGGGAATCCTGAAAAATCTCGCTCAACTTGTATGACAACACTCAACAACTAGCCCATATTGATTCATTTGAAAGGCCACCAGCCACCACCAATAGAATAATAACTTTCTGGTAACGCGCCATTTCATTAGGTAAACGTGGTTGCAAGTTCAAAAAACCTAGTTGTATGATGTCTATCAACAACGCAGCAACCAGCTTCACCCCGCATAAAAATAACGAGTGGGAGAAAACGCAGTGAATACATCCATCTCCGGGATGCACGACGACGCCAATTCAGCGCTGAAGTCCGCCATCGCCAAAGTCAAACGTCACGTCTTGCCGCTGTTCGTCATCATGTTCATCGTCAATTACATTGATCGCGTGAACATCGGTTTCGTCCGCGCCCACATGGAACACGACCTGGGCATTGGCGCGGCCGCCTATGGCCTGGGTGCCGGTCTGTTCTTCATCGGTTATGCACTGTTCGAAGTGCCCTCCAACATCCTTCTGCAGAAAGTCGGCGCACGCATCTGGCTGACCCGGATCATGCTGACCTGGGGCCTGGTCGCCGCGGGCATGGCGTTCATCCAGAACGAAACCCACTTCTACATCCTGCGTTTTCTGCTGGGCGTGGCCGAAGCCGGGTTCTTTCCCGGGGTGATCTACTACTTCACCCGCTGGTTGCCCGGCGTGGAGCGTGGCAAGGCAATTGCCATCTTCCTCAGTGGCTCGGCGTTCGCGTCGCTGATCTCAGGCCCCCTGTCCGGGTTGCTCCTGCAAATCGAAGGGCTGGGCCTGCACGGCTGGCAATGGATGTACTTCATCGAGGGCATGTTCTCGGTGGGGTTGTGCGTGTTCGTCTGGTTCTGGCTGGACTCCAGACCCCACGACGCCAAATGGCTGAGCCGCGAAGAGCAGGACGCGCTGGTCAAGGCCATCGACGACGAACAACTGGCCCGGGAAGCCGCCACGCCCATCAAGCCGTCGCTGGGCAAATTGCTCAAGGATCGCCAGATCATCCTGTTCTGCCTGATCTACTTCTTTATCCAGTTGACCATCTACGCCGCGACCTTCTGGCTGCCGAGCATCATCAAGAAGATGGGCGACCTGAGCGATGTCCAGGTCGGGCTGTTCAACTCGATTCCGTGGTTACTGTCGATTGTCGGCATGTACGCCTTCGCTTCGTTTTCGGCCAAATGGAAACACCAGCAAGCCTGGGTCGCCACCGCCCTGCTGATCGCCGCAGCCGGGATGTTCATGTCCACCACCGGCGGGCCAGTCTTCGCCTTTGTCGCCATCTGTTTTGCAGCACTGGGCTTCAAATCGGCCTCGTCGCTGTTCTGGCCGATTCCCCAGGCCTACCTGGATGCGCGCATTGCCGCTGGCGTCATCGCGTTGATCAACTCGGTGGGCAACCTCGGCGGTTTCGTTGCGCCGACCACTTTCGGCCTGCTCGAAGAACGCACCGGTTCCATTCAGGGCGGGCTGTACGGCCTGGCCGCGACCTCGATCATCGCCGCCATCATCGTGTTTGCCGCCCGCAATACACCGAAACCCGCACCTGCCGAGGCACTGGGCAAACCTGCTCCCGACCACGCCTGAATTGTGCTTTTTAAGGATTGGAAAATGAACCCACAAGACACCGCAAAAGCCCCGGTCATCACCAGCATGCAAGTGATTCCGGTTGCCGGCCACGATGGCATGCTGCTCAACCTGAGCGGCGCCCACGGCCCGTTTTTCACTCGCAACATCGTGATCCTCACGGACAACGCCGGCCACACCGGCGTCGGTGAAGTGCCGGGGGGCGAGCGCATTCGCCAGACCCTGGAAGACGCGCGAAGCCTGGTGGTCGGCAGCCCGATTGGCACCTGGCAGAAGATCCTCAATCAGGTGCGCCAGACCTTCGCCGACCGCGATGCCGGTGGCCGCGGCTTGCAGACCTTCGACCTGCGCATCACCATTCACGCCGTCACCGGCCTGGAGGCCGCATTGCTCGACTTGCTCGGCCAGCACCTGGACGTGCCGGTGGCAGCCCTGCTCGGCGAAGGCCAGCAGCGCGATGAAGTGAAGATGCTCGGCTATCTGTTTTATGTCGGTGATCGCAACGAAACCGACCTCGCCTACCGAAGCGAACCGGACGCCGACAACGACTGGTTCCGCGTGCGGCACGAGAAAGCCATGACCGCCGACGCGGTGGTCCGCTTGGCCGAGGCGGCCCACGCTCGTTATGGCTTCAAGGACTTCAAGCTCAAGGGCGGTGTGCTCAGCGGCGACGCCGAAATCGAAGCGGTCACGGCCCTCGCCGAACGCTTCCCCGATGCGCGCATCACCCTCGACCCGAATGGCGCCTGGTCATTGAAAGAAGCGATTCGCTTGTGCCGGGACCAGCATAATGTTCTGGCCTACGCCGAAGACCCGTGCGGGGCGGAGAACGGTTACTCGGGTCGAGAAGTCATGGCCGAATTCCGTCGCGCCACGGGCCTGAAAACCGCGACCAACATGATCGCCACCGACTGGCGGGAGATGGGCCACGCGATCCAGTTGCAGTCGGTCGACATTCCCTTGGCCGACCCGCATTTCTGGACCATGCAAGGCTCGGTGCGGGTGGCGCAGATGTGCCACGAATGGGGTCTGACCTGGGGTTCGCACTCCAACAACCACTTCGACATTTCCCTGGCAATGTTCACCCATGTCGCGGCGGCCGCGCCGGGCGAGATCACCGCCATCGACACCCACTGGATCTGGCAGGACGGCCAACGCCTGACCAAGGCCCCGCTGCAAATCGTCGATGGCTGCGTGCAGGTGCCACAGAAACCGGGGCTAGGGGTGGAGCTGGACATGGATCAGGTCGCCAAAGCTCATGAACTGTACAAAGGCATGGGCCTGGGGGCGCGGGATGACAGCGTGGCAATGCAGTTCCTGATTCCCGGCTGGAAGTTCGATAACAAGCGGCCGTGCCTGGTGCGTTGAGTTGACGGTTGCGCATGGCCGCCTGTTGGCGGCCGATTTTAAAAAGCGCTCGGAGCATGGCGCTTATGCCCCTAAAATGACGCGCAACTGAATCAACGACGGATGAAACCAACATGGACAGGCTGAAAACCATCGCCGCTTGCATGGCGATGTTCGCCGCGGGCCAATGCGTTGCGCAGGATCAAATCGAGACAGTGGTGAACGCCGCTGTACAACCGGTGATGCAAGCCGAGGGTATCAACGGCATGGCCGTGGCAGTCACCGTCAACGGCCAGGCGCATTACTTCAACTATGGCGTCGCTTCGACAGAAACCGGCAACCCCGTCACGCAAGACACCCTGTTCGAAATCGGCTCCGTCAGCAAAACCTTCACCGCCACCCTCGCCGCCTACGCCCAGGCCACGGGCAAGCTGTCGCTGTCGGACAAGGCCAGTCAGGTCCTGCCGGCCTTGCGCGGCAGTGCGTTCGACCACATCAGCGTGCTGCAACTGGGCACCTACAGCGCTGGCGGTTTACCGCTGCAATTCCCTGCTGAATCGGATTCAGCCGACAAAATGCTCGGCTACTACAAACAATGGAAACCGCTCTACGCCCCCGGCAGCCACCGACTGTATTCGAACCCCAGCCTCGGCCTGTTCGGCTACCTCGCTGCGCAAAGCATGGGCCAGCCGTTTGATGAGCTGATGGAGAAAACCCTGCTGCCGAAACTGGGCCTCAAGCACACCTATGTGCATGTGCCGCAGGATCAGATGGCGCTGTACGCCCAGGGCTACAACAAGGACGGCAAACCGGTACGGGTCACTCCGGGTGCGCTGGACTCCGAGGCGTACGGGGTAAAAACCAGCTCCGCGGATTTGCTGGGCTATGTCGGCGCGAACATGAAACCGGCGTCCCTGGAAAAGCCATTGCAGCAAGCCATCGCCTTGACCCATAGCCGTTACTACACCGTTGGCGATATGACCCAGGGCCTGGGCTGGGAGATGTATCACTACCCGATCACACTGGATCGTTTGCTGGATGGCAACTCCACGCCAATGGCCATGGAGGCGCACAAGGTCCAATGGCTGAACCCGCCGAAAGCGCAGCCGCAGAACGTGCTGGTCAACAAGACAGGTTCAACCGGGGGCTTTGGTGCTTACGTGGCATACGTGCCATCGAAGGACATTGGCATTGTGATGCTGGCCAACAAGAATTATCCCAATGCAGAACGGGTCAAGATTGCCCATCAGATTCTGAGCGCCCTGACTCAATAAGCCTTGCCGCCTTCTCCATAGATAAGGACGACCTCTAGAGGTCGCTTTTTTACTTTATCGGCACACCTTCGGGCGGGTCGATATTGTCCAGCGCGCGGTTCACCAACAATTCGCCCACCACTGCCAGTTGCTGAATCGACAGCGCCACATTGCGGTTGGAGCTTTCCAGCTTGCAGGCCAGATCCGTGATCAGCACGTTCAGGGATGCGAGGGTTTCACAGGCGTGGCACAGCAGCGTTGGGGTATCGACTTTGGGGAGGATGGTGAAGATGTGACTGACCGGGTCGGCGTGCTTGGGGTTGCGCAAGCGAGCGCTGACGGCGGATTCGGTGATGTCGGAGAGTGGTAAATCTGAGTCGGATGGGTATTCCGGGGGATTCGGACTTAGCTTTTTCATGAAGAAGTACCATTGGGGATTGTCGAGAAAACTACCCATCTCACTTCCACATGAGGGTGGCAGCTGTACGCAGGTGTGGAAGTCCAGGTCAATCCACCAAAACCCGGTGCACTCGAAAGTGCTCCCGCGCACAGCCGCCAAAACGCGGCAATGTTGACATAAAAAATGTCGACTTGCGCTCTGGGGGCATTGGTAGATGGCTTGAACCAACGGACTTCCACATCCGACCGCTGATTTGCAGCGGCTGACGAAGATTATCGATACGGCCCAATGGGCACCAGTTCATGGGATACGCCACGTTTTGAAGGAAACTTCCGACGCATGTGAAGGCCTTTGCCCACACTCACTTTTATGAGCATCTAATTACAAACACCTTTTTACTCATGACCGTTGTGATGCAGGTGAAACAGTTGTATCTAATGGACCTCCCAAGCCTGCGAACGGCATCGGATCAATCCGTGGCCGGGAATGACATAATGCGCGCTCAAGTATTCAAACCGACTGACCCTCGAAGGGCGTTGTAATGGAAATCACCAAACTCAAGCTCAAGGATGTCGGTCGATTCACCGATCTCGAAATCCCGTTGGCCCCCACCCCCAACCACTTCTCGAACGTGACGGTGCTGGTGGGGAACAATGGTGCCGGGAAAACGACCCTTTTAAGATCTCTGGCCACCTCATTGAGCTGGTTGGTCGCCAGAATTCGCAACGAGAAAGGCAATGGCAATCATCTTTCAGAAGAGGACATTAGAAACGGCGCTTCGTCTGCATTAATACTGATTGCCGTAGTAGACGAGTCACATGCACGCTCAAACAATCCCGATGCTAACCCTGAAGATGCACTGTTTACATGGGGGATTGCCCGCGGCCGACAAGGGCGAAAGGCTCACATTCATAGCTCGTTAGGAGGTGTCAGTCTCCTTGCGGATCATTACCGCAGCCAACTGACAGAAGATGACAAAGCCTCACTCCCATTGATCGCCTACTACCCGGTAGAGCGCTCCGTTCTGGAAATGCCGCTAAGAATCCGAACTAAACACTCCTTTGATCAAATAGACGGCTATGACAACTCGCTAAATCGAGCTGTTGATTTCCGACGTTTCTTTGAATGGTTTCGCGAGCGCGAAGACAGCGAAAACGAATCTGGCGTGTCCGCCACCGCGTTGGCCGAAATTTCCGAAAAATTCGGCAAGAACAGTGACATCTGGAAAACTCTTTCCCAATTAAAAGCCTCATCCCGCGATCGCCAGTTGACGGCTGTTCGCTCTGCTATCGCAGCATTCATGCCTGGCTTCAGTAATCTGAGAGTAAAACGTAAGCCACGCTTGCACATGGCCATCGATAAAAATGGAACCACGCTCAACGTATCCCAGCTCTCACAGGGCGAAAAGTCGATGATGGCGTTGGTCGGCGACATCGCGCGCCGGTTGGCGATGATGAACCAGTCTCTGGACAACCCATTGGAGGGTGACGGCATCGTCCTGATCGACGAGGTCGATTTGCACCTGCACCCCAAATGGCAGCGCAGTTTGATTCGGCAGTTGAGCGAAACCTTCCCCAATTGCCAGTTTGTCCTGACCACTCACTCGCCATTGGTCATCAGCGACGCGAAAGATGTGCTGTGCTACGTGCTCAATGACGGGGAACTGCAAGAACACAATGGCCTGTATGGATTGGATGCCAACCAGGTGCTTCTGGAAGTCATGGACACTGATGTGCGTAACAGCGAAGTGCAACAACGTCTGAATCTATTGCTCAAGCATTTGCAGGATGGTGATCTGGACGGTGCGAAAAAACTGTATTCCGAGCTCTCGCTAGAGCTGCCAGAGGGACATCTGGAACTGGCGAAGGCGGCTTTGTTGATACGCAAGTTGGAGTTGCGCCGTGCGTAAGATCGATAAAGGCATGGAGCCGCCATCGTTGACGCGCTTCAAACACTCAAACAAGACCTCGCGTTATCAGGATTTACCACCGGATGAGAGACGACTCATTCGAGTTTCGTGCATCTCGGAACAGTACGGTTTATGCGCGTATTGCTGCCAGTCGATTACGATTGATGATGCCCATAACGAACATCTTGAAGCCCAGGACCATGCTCCGAATCGAACGCTGGACTTTTCCAACATCGTCGCCAGTTGTCAGCGCCCTCATCAATGCGGTCATGGTCGAGGAACACGAGTGTTGCCGCTTACACCCTTGATGGCCGAATGCGAGTCCGAATTGAAGTTCTACTTGTCCGGCCTGGTCGCGGGAAAGACCGAGCGGGCCAAGGTAACAATTCAGACATTGAATCTGGGTCATACCGAGCAAAGTAACAAAGGACTTGTTGGCAAACGAAAAGCGATGGTTGATGCACTCATTTATAGCCTGAGCGTACCTCCCGAAGACCTGCAATTTGAAGACGAAGAACTCCTAAGCCTGCTTTTGGAGGATCTGAAGGTTCCCGATGCGGCTCAATGCCTTCAGCCTTTTTCACCCGTGCTGGTCAATGTCATCCATCAATTTCTGGCTCAACCTTGAGCTAGAGTCAGCGGTTCTTCAGGTACGGGTAACGCTGCTGCGCAGCGAACACAGGCTGTGCTCGCTGCAACAAGAATCAATCATCCGGCATTTCTGGCGGTTTGGTGGGCTTGGCCGGTTTGCCAGGTTTTGTACCTTTGGTGCCTTTAGCCGCCGGCTCGGCTTCAGCGACGGGAGCAGCCACGGTCGCTGTAAATTCTTTCTCGGCCGCCGGCAACTGATCGACAGCGCTGAAAATCTCGTCCAGCTTGATGGCGTCCGATTGTTCAAGTTTCTTTTCGCCGTCCTTGCCGACCAGAATCACCTTGGTCTTGGCGCCGGCACCCAGCTTGAGCGAGCGGATCAGCGCCGCCGTGTCTTGTGGCCCGATGTCTTTGCCGTCGCGCTGGCCCATCAGATTGAGTACGGTGTAGAGCACCATGTTGCGGTCGGTGAAACCCTTGCGATTGGCCGGCTCATCCAGGGACTTTTTCAGGCTGACCCAGATCGGATCAACCGTGCTCGGAGCGATGACAATCAGTGGCCGAGCCCTGCCCTTGTCCATGTCCAACGGTGAGTCGCCATCGGCGGCGAACGAGGTGCCGGCAATCGCCAGCAAGGTAGCCAGGGTCAGTGACCTGATGAGCATGCGCATCTCCTTTTGTGATATCCACGCTCTAATGATTGCGCATCGCGGCGATCGACGTACCGCAAATATTTTTCGCCTTGTCCCAAGCTTAGGTCAGGGCGGTCATTGCGCAACAGGCTGGGCTAATCTGAAGACTCATGACAACCCGCCTGATCCGTCGTGAGGACTTGCCCATGAGCACTCAGTTGAATCACACCATCGTCTGGTGCCGGGACAAGCAGGTTTCGGCGAATTTCCTGGCCAGCCTCCTTGGCCTGCCCGCCCCGCAGCCCTTCGGGCCCATGCTGATCGTCAAACTGGATAACGGCGTGTCACTGGATTTCTACGACAACGACCCGCCGATAGCGTCTCAGCACTACGCATTTTTGCTGGGCGACGAGGATTTCGATGCGGCCTTCGCACGCCTGCAAGCCAACGGTCAGCCGTGGTGGGCCGACCCGGGCAAGCAGCGACTGAGGGAGATCAATGATTACGCGGGAGGACGGCGGGTGTATTTCGATGACCCGGACGGGCATCTGCTGGAAATATTCACCCGCGAATGAAGCTGGCGTGGCGGCTTGAATCAGAACGCCAGTTTGTAGCCGATCAACAACAGCATGGTCGCCAGGCAAGGGCGCAGCAGTTCGTCGGAGATGCGCCCGGTCAGGTGGCTGCCCAGGTAAATCCCCGGCAACGAGCCCACCAGCAAGTAACCCAGGACGTGCCAATCCATGTTGCCCATGCTGGCATGGCCAAGGCCCGCGACCAGGGTCAGTGGCACGGCATGGGCGATTTCAGTCCCCACCAGGCGGCGGGTCGGCAGCATCGGATAGAGAATGAACAGTGCCACGGTGCCCAGTGCACCGGCGCCGATGGACGTCAGCGCGACCATGGTGCCAAGGACCAGCCCGGTGATGACCGTCATCACGTTCAGGCGCACTCCGCTGGGGTTGTAGTTGCCGCCCGCACGTTTGTGGGCGAAGTCGAGCAGGCGCTTCTTGAACAGGATCGCCAGTGCTGTGGCAAACAGTACAAAACCGAGGGCCTGCTTGATGATCGCGTTCATCGCCTCGGGGGCGCTGTGCAGGGTGCTGAGAAACCACAGCGTCAACGCCACCGCAGGCACGCTGCCTAAGGTCAACCAGCCGGTAATCGCCCAGTCGATGTTGTTGTTCTTGCGGTGAACCAGTACACCGCTGGATTTGGTGATGGCGGCGTACAACAGATCGGTACCGACCGCCGTCGCCGGGTTGATGCCGAACCCTAGCAGGATCGGCGTCATGAGCGACCCGCCACCCACGCCAGTCATGCCGACGATGAAGCCGACAACCAGCCCGGCAACGACCAACCCGATGTTCACTAAATCCATGAATACGTCCACAAAGATCGCAAGGGAAATCTGGCCCGCAGCATAGCGATATTTCTTATAACCAGTTATATCGATGCGATCTATCTTTATGCCTGTAGGAGCGAGCTTGCTCGCGAAAGCGTCAGCACATCCGGTATTGATGTGATTGAAAGTCAGTCATCGCGAGCAAGCTCGCTCCTACAGGATTCACTGCACCGGCAGGAAATTCAGGAACAGCAGGCTCTGGGCATAGTTCAGGCCGATGCGCCGGTAGCGCTCGTCGAGCATCTGGGTCAGCAGGTCCAGCCGGGCGACGATCTTGCCGAACTCGACGGCAAAGGTCAGGTTGCTACCCTCCTCCGAGATTTCATTGGAGAACAGCAAGGGCTGGCCCTCTTTGTTCTGTCGCTGGCTGAGCATCCAGGTGGCGATCTCGATGTTGCGCGCGGCATTGCTGACGAAGATAGGGTTGATCGTATCGGTCATGTAGAACTCGAGGCGATTGCCATGGGCGGTCACCAGCATGCTGCCGATGGCATAGATGAACGCCCCGACCCGATCGCCGAGAAATTCAGGGCTCATGGCAAAACGCAGGGCCGCGAGGTCCTTTTTGCCGCCGAGGGTGGGCAGCGGTTGCTGCTGCTCGATGGCCATGCGCACTTGCTTGCCGGCGGTGCGGGCATCGAGGAAACCGGACTTTTTCAGCTCATAGGGGTTACGCAGGTAGAGCTTGCTCATCAACAGGTAAAGACTGTTGAGGTTGTCGCGCATGGTCAGGGTTGCCATGCGGTCGACGCTGGTTTGCAGGAACTCCTGGGGTTTGCCTTCGCGCATCTGGGTGATGGTGTCGCCGCCCTGCTGCTGGCTGCAACCGGTAACGAAGAACATCGAAAGACCTGCCAGCAGCAGGCAATGACGGCGGATTTTTGTGCTGATCGCGGGTGAAACTCGAGCCATGGGTTCTTGAACTTGGGCATGGGCCGACGGTGGGGATCGCCGCAGGCTGCCATGGATAGAGCCGGACATTTCGAAAAAGTGCAGTATCGGCACAGAGCAATCGATCACCGGCAAGGTGCAACTCAAGAGTTCGCAGCCTGCCGTACCCCCTGCGGGGAAACCAATGGACTATTCTGCTGCCCACTGAATTAGCCATCGGCATTCTTCGAGGAGGTTTGCATGCGTACGCTTGAACTGGCTGGCGCCAGGGTCCCGGTTATCGGCCAGGGGACCTGGCAGATGGGCGAAGACCGTTCACGGCACACGGAGGAAGTCGCGGCACTGCGCCTGGGCATCGAACTGGGCATGAGCCTGATCGACACCGCTGAAATGTACGCCGAAGGCGGCGCCGAGGAAGTGGTCCGCGATGCCATCGCCGGCCAGCGCGACAGCGTCTTTCTGGTCAGCAAGGTGTACCCGCACAACGCCAGTCGCCAGGGCATTCCCCTGGCTTGCGAGCGAAGCCTGCGCAGGCTTGGCACCGATTACATCGATCTGTATCTGCTGCACTGGCGCGGCCAGTATCCCCTGGAAGAAACCGTCGACGCCTTCGAGCGCCTGCGCGAAGCCGGCAAGATCGGCCGTTGGGGCGTATCCAACTTCGACCTCGACGACCTGCTGGAACTGGACGCCCCGGCCTGCGCCACCAATCAGGTGCTCTACAACCTCGAACAACGGGGCATAGAATTTGATTTACTGCCCTGGAGCCAGCAACGGCGGTTGCCGGTCATGGCTTACTGCCCGATTGGCCAGGGCGGTAAAATGCTCTTCGACGCCACGCTCAAGCAGGTGGCCGCCCGGCACAGCGCCACGACGGCACAGGTGGCGCTGGCCTGGATACTGCGCCAGGAGGGAGTGATCGCCATCCCCAAGGCGGTCCGACTCGAACATGTACACCTCAATGCCCAAGCCGCCACGTTGCAGCTCGAGCCTGGGGATCTGGAGGCGCTGGACCAAGCGTTTAACGCGCCACAACGCAAACAGCGGCTGGCCATGGTCTGAACCACCGCAGTCAGAGAGCTTCGCCATGAGAAGCACCGACCACCTGGACCCGTTCAATCTGCAACGCTTTCTCCAGGCTCAGGAACCGGTATTCGACCGGGTTCAAAACGAGCTGAACAACGGACACAAGCGCAGTCACTGGATGTGGTTCATTTTTCCCCAGTTTGCCGGGCTCGGCGGCAGCGAGATGTCGCGCCGCTTTGCCATCCGCTCGCGGGAGGAAGCCCTGGCCTACCTTGAGCATCCGTTGCTGGGCGCCCGGCTGCGCACCTGCACCCAGGAGGTACTGAATATCCGGGAGAGCTCGGTAGCGGGGATTTTCGGCCATCCCGATGACCTGAAGTTTCATTCCTCGATGACTCTGTTTGCCCAGGTCGCCGACGCCGACAGTCTTTTCCAGCAAGCCCTGAACCAATACTTCCACGGCATCCTGGATGACTGGACCTTGTCGCTGATGGACTCAAAACAGGCCCAGTTGCCCCCCAATCAGGGTTGAGAAGTCGTCGTCGACAAACGGCAGTATCGCGTCCGCCACCGGTTGCAGCTGCCGGGTGATGTAGTGGTCGTAATCGATGGGCGCGCTGCGCACTTCCAGCGGCTCAGGGCCGGCGACGGTGATCACGTAGCTGATCCAGCCGCCGTTCTGGTACTGGCGCGGGCGCCCCTGCCGGTCGTTGTACTCGTCGGCCAGGCGCGCCGCGCGCACATGGGGCGGTACGTTGCGCTGATAGTCATCGAGGGTGCGGCGCAGGCGTTTGCGGTAGATCAGCCGGTCATCGAATTCGCCGGCCAGGGTCTTGCGCACGTAGTCACGCACATAATCCTGATAGGGCTTGCGCAGGAAGATCCGCGAATACAGCTCTTGCTGGAATTGCCGGGCCAGCAGCGACCAGTCGGTGCGCACGGTTTCCAGGCCTTTGTAGACCATTTCGTCGCTGCCGTCGTCCCGGGTGACCAGCCCGGCGTAGCGCTTTTTACTGCCTTCTTCGGCGCCGCGAATGGTCGGCATCAAAAAGCGCTTGTAGTGGGTTTCGAACTGCAATTCGAGAACGCTTTGCAAGCCGTACTCCTGCTGCACGTGCTCGCGCCACCACTGATTGACGTGCGCCACCAGCGCATGGCCGATCTGCGCCGCCTCCTGCTGGCCATGGGCGCGACGCAGCCAGACGAAGGTCGAGTCGGTGTCGCCGTAAATCACCGCGTGCCCCTGGGCCTCGATCAACTGGCGGGTGCGCAGCATGATTTCGTGCCCGCGCAAGGTGATGGACGACGCCAGGCGCGTGTCGAAGAAGCGACAACCGCTGGAGCCGAGCACACCGTAGAAGGCGTTCATGATGATCTTCAGCGCCTGGGACAGCGGTGCGTTGTGTTCGCGCTTGGCGGTTTCCCGGCCTTCGGCCACCCGGGCGACGATGGATGGCAGGCAATGCCGGGTGCGGGAAAAGCGCGCGCCACGAAAACCCGGCACCGACTCGCTATCGTCCGGGTGCTTGAGCCCTTCAATCAGCCCCACTGGATCAATCAGGAAGGTGCGGATGATCGACGGGTAGAGGCTTTTGTAGTCGAGCACCAGCACCGATTCGTACAGTCCCGGTTGCGAATCCATGACAAAACCGCCGGGGCTGGCTTCGGGTGGCTTGCCACCGAGGTTCGGCGCAACGAAACCCTGACGGTGCATCAGCGGCATGTACAGGTGCGTGAACGCCGCCACCGAACCGCCCATACGATCGGCTGGCAAACCGGTGACGCTGGCTCGCTCCAGCAGGAAGGTGAGCAGCTCGGTCCTGGCGAAAATCCGCGTGACCAGTTCGCAATCCTTGAGGTTGTATTTGGCCAGCGCCGGTTTGTCCTCGGCGAACATGCGATTGATTTCGTCCATGCGCTGGTACGGGTTGTCGATGGACTTGCCCTCGCCGAGCAAGGTTTGCGCGACGTTTTCCAGGCTGAACGAGGGGAAACTCCAGGTCGCCGAACGCAGGGCCTCGATACCGTCGATGATCAAGCGGCCAGCGGCTGAAGCGAAGTAATGGTTGCCGCTGCCGTGTTCACGCCACTGCATTTCCTCGCCGCCACGCCCCAGCTTCAACGGTACGGCCAGGCGTCGGGCGTGTTCGTGGAGCACCCGCAAGTCGAACTGCACGACGTTCCAGCCGATGATCGCGTCGGGGTCGAACCGGGCAAACCAGTCGTTGAGCTTTTTCAGCAACAGGGTCCGCGAATCGCAGTATTCGAGCTGGAAATCCACCTGGCTGGCGTCGCCATTGGGCGGACCGAGCATGTACACCTGACGCTCGCCGCAGCCTTCCAGGGCGATGGAATACAACTCGCCCTGGGCGGTGGTCTCGATGTCCAGGGACACCAGTTTGAGGCTCGGCCGGTAGTCCGGATCGGGTTTCATCTGGGCGTCGAGCAGCAGGCCCTCGGTATTCGACGTGCCACTGAAGCGCACCGGCGCGGTGATGAAGCGTTCCATCATGTAGCGTTCCGGCGGGCGCACGTCGGCTTCGAACACCTCGACACCGGCCCGGCGCAGCGCGGTTTCCAGGCGCATCAACTGGCCGTGTTGCTGGCAATAGAGACCGAGGACCGGACGATGTTCGAAATCCTGCAGGGCCAGGGGCTTGAGCTCGACGTTCTTCTCGTCATGCAAAATACTTTCGGCGGGCTGACGCTGCGCAGCGGGGATGAACGCCACCGACGGTTGATGAGGCAGGCGGATACGCCGGGGACCGCTGTCGGTCGCCAGCCAGAATTCGACTTCCGTACCGGCCGGGGTGTCGCGCCAATGCCGGGTCAGGACGAAGCCCTGCTGTAGATCCACCACTGCAAACCTCGAAACTGATTCAGAGGGTGATTCTACCCGTCATCAGTCGCGATAGCGCGTTTGCCGCAGGCCTGTCAGGCAGACACAGGTAGCTTGCTGGCCTTAAATGAGGGGTTTGCCGAAGAAAAACCGCTGAATGACGTTTTTTGCGTGTTATCTGCCGCATTCGCCCTTGCCCTGAACGCTCGCGTCTACGATTCTTCAAGAACAACGACAACACCCGAGTAACCACCATGAAAACCGTCGCCCAACTGCTCAAGCTCAAAGATCAGAAAAATCAGGAAGTGCACCAGATCAAACCCGACCACATGGTGCTCGAAGCACTGATGAAGATGGCCGAGAAAAACGTCGGCGCCTTGCTGGTGGTGGAGAATGATGAAGTGCTGGGCATCATCAGCGAACGGGACTACGCGCGAAAACTGGTGCTGCACGGCCGCTCTTCGGTAGGCACGCCGGTGCGCGACATCATGGTGTCACCGGTGATTACCGTCGACACCCATCAAACCGTGGAGACCTGCCTGGGCATCATGTCCGATAGACGTCTGCGTCACTTGCCGGTGGTCGAAGGCGGCAAACTGATCGGCCTGCTGTCGATCGGTGACCTGGTCAAGGAAGCGATTGCCGAACAGGCGGAACTGATCAAGCAGCTGGAACAGTACATTCGCGGGGAATAAATCCGGACACCTTGCTTTCCTCCTGTGGGAGCAGGCTCGCTCCCACATTTGGCTTTCAGGGTTTTCAGGCTGGCCAATGCCGGGCGAACACCGGCGCCAGCGCCGGGTGGCGGTCGATGCGTTCCAGCCAGGCGAAAAAACCTGGCCGGGCATTGCGCAAATGTTCCCGACTGCCCGCCCATCGCGAGATCACCGCCGCCAGCACATCCAGGGCCCCTGGCTTCTCGCTGCCCAGATACAACTCGCCCGAGAACTGATCGGCAAACACCTCCCAGCTCCAGTGCAGGCGCCGGCGGGCGCCCTCCATGAGGTTCTGCCTGGACGACTCATCCGCCTCGGCCAGCCAGCGTTCGGGGTAATCAATGATGCCGATGGCCGCATAACAATTGCTGACGATGTACGCCATGCCGCGAATGGCCTGGGCCCGCTCGGCCGGATCCTGCGGCAACAATCCCGATGCGGGAAAGGACAGACCGAGGTGAATCAGGATCGCCGCACTCTCGGTCAGGACGCCGCCATCGGGTAGCTGCAAGGTCGGAATCTGTTTGAGCGGATTGAGTTTCTCCAGCGCCTGGGCCGCCTCCGCGGATGCCTCGACATCGATGAAGCGATAAGGAATATCACAGAGTTCAAGGGCAGCTTCGATGGCCGCCGCCCCGGAGTTCTGATAACCGTAGAGCTGGTACATAAACGTCTCCTTTCACACCGCGATCTCTGCAGTGCCTCATCAATCGTCCCGGCAGAGGAACGCGCCAGCTATCCAGTGTAGAAGCCACTGCCCGCCACACAGCGGCCATCCGACGATCGCACCATCACGCCCACAAGGGGCACTGCGCGGGTCCTATCATTACCGTCGATGTTCACTATCTCCTCAATGAAGTTCTCATAAAAAATCCCCGGCGTAACATCTGCTCCATACCAACCCATAAGCACCCCGGAGCACACCATCATGAAACGCCAGACCCTCCTCAGCATCGCTTTCTCGGTTTTCGCAGTTAACGCTTTTGCCGCCACCTCTGCTCAACCTGTGGTCGCTGAAGGCGGCTCGGATCGTCTGATTGAAAGCCGTGTGGCCGAGGGTGGTTCCGATCGCCTGCTGGAAAAACGTGTTGCCGAAGGTGGCTCCGACAAACTGCTGCAAAACCGCGTCGCTGAAGGCGGCTCCGACAAGCTCCTGCAAAACCGCGTCGCTGAAGGCGGCTCGGACCGTCTGATCGAAAGCCGCGCCGTCTGAATGCAGTGCTTTACCGCAGGACTCAATGAAAACCTGGCCTCACCCGCCGGGTTTTTTATGCTTTTTTTGCGCCGCGATTACTTCCCGGCCCGCACCATGCAGCGCTGGTAACGCTCATCGACCCGTTTGGCGAACCACGCGGTGGTGAGTTTGCGGGTGATTTTCGGGCTTTGCAGCACGATCCCGGGCAACACTTCACGGGGCAACGGCCGGCCCTCGGCCCGTTCGGCCAGTTCGAAAACCCGCCGATAGAGTTTGCTGTCTTCGAACGCCAGGGTTTTCCCCTCCTCCAGTTGCTCCCGGATCGTCGGATTGCGCATGTCCAGTTGCTTGCCGAGGGTGCGCACGGCCAGTTCCGTGGTGCCGGGCATGATCGAACCGTAGCGCACCAGGTCGCCATCCAGCGCCAACGGGATACCGGAAGCCCGGCTCACCGCGTTCTGAAACGCGGCGTTACGGCTGGCGTACCAACCCGCGTTGAAGTCCGCAAAACGATACAGCGGCTGCGGGTAGCTCACCGGGTACCCAAGCAGATGCGCGATGCCGAAATACATGCCGCCGCGCCGGGTAAACACTTCATGACGAATCGAGCCCTGCACCGGGTACGGATAGCCCTTGGCCTGCTGTTCGGCAAAATCAATGCCGACCTGCATCGGCCCGCCGGTATGCACCGGATTGAAGCCGCCGAACAGTTTTTTTCCCATCGGTACCATGTCGATGAAGTCGTCGAAAATGGCGCTCAGTTCCTTTTCACTGCGCGCGGCACTCAGGCGGTCGCTATAGCTTTTACCGTTGGGCGAATCGAGCATTAACGCACCGCTCACCAGCAGGCCGGGAATGTGTGCCTTGGCGGCGCGACGGTCGATCTCGTCGCGGGCGATCTTGCCCAGGCCCGGTACGCCCGGATCGACCTGAAAGGTCGACTCCTGTTCGGTCACGGCCAGCACCGAGCACAGGTTTTGCGTGGTCGGCGAGATGTCTTGCGCGGTAAACGCCACCTGGATATCCGTGGCCCAACCCTGGGGATCGGCAGCCTTGGCCGGCAGCAAACGTACAATCTCGGCCTTCACTTCGGCCGGACTGCGCGCCACCGGTTCCTGGGTCCGTTGGCTGCCGCAACCGGCCAATACCAGCAACACGGCGACGCTTGTGATCAATCTGATTTGCATGTCGTTCCATCTAATCCGTTTGTCCGGGCCAACCATACGACCAATGGCAGGTCAGCGGCTACGTCCGTGGCAGTCCGACGGTTGCCGCCCTCCCCGACTGGACCATACTTGATTCACACAGCGAGGAGGACAGGCTCATGCACCGCAGCGATGTGTTGATCATCGGCGCCGGCCCGACCGGGCTGGTCCTGGCGTTGTGGCTGAGCAAACTGGGGGTTCGCGTGCGGATCGTCGACAAAACCTCGGCCCCCGGCACCACCTCCCGGGCGCTGGCCGTCCAGGCACGGACGCTGGAGTTGTATCGCCAGCTCGGACTGGACGACGCCGTGGTGCAACACGGCCATCAAGTAAAGGCCGGCAACTTCTGGGTCAAGGGTGAGCCCGTGGCGCGCCTGCCCCTGTCTCAAATCGGTGAAGGCCTGACGCCCTATTCGTTTCTCGAGATTTTCCCGCAGGACGAACACGAACGGCTGCTGATCGAGCGCCTGGAAGCCTTCGGTATCACGGTGGAACGCAACACTGAACTGGCAGGGTTCGAGCAAACCGCAGACGGCATTACGGCCACTCTGGACCTGCCCGACGGCCAGCAGGAAACCTGCCAGGCCTGTTACCTGGCCGGGTGCGACGGTGCCCGGTCGATTGTGCGCAAGACCCTGGATACCGGGTTTCCCGGCGGCACTTACCAACAGATTTTCTACGTCGCCGACGTGCAGGCCACCGGCCCGACATTCAACGGCGAACTGCATGTGGATCTCGACGAAGCGGACTTCCTCGCCGTGTTCCCACTGGGAGACAGTGGTCGCGCGCGCTTGATCGGCACGGTGCGCGACGAGCGCGCCGAACACGCCGAGACCCTGCGCTTCGAGGACGTCAGCAGCCGGGCCATCGAGCACATGAAGGTGAAGATCGAGCAACTGAACTGGTTTTCGACCTACCGCGTGCATCACCGAGTCGCCGATCACTTCCGTAACGGCCGGGCATTTTTGCTGGGTGATGCTGCCCATGTGCACAGCCCGGCGGGCGGCCAGGGCATGAACACCGGGATTGGCGATGCCATCAACCTGGCCTGGAAACTCGCGGCCGTGCTGAGCGGCGGCGCAGAGGCCAGGCTGCTCGACACCTATGAAACCGAGCGCATCGCGTTTGCGCGCAAACTGGTGGCGACCACCGACCGGGTCTTCACTTTCGTCACCGCCGACGGACCGATTGCCGATTTGCTGCGTACACGCCTGGCCCCGTTCTTGTTACCGAAAATGACCTCGTTCGAAGCCTCCCGCCAGTTCCTGTTTCGCACGGTGTCGCAGATCACCCTGAATTATCGTGGCATGCCGTTGAGCACGGGCGTTGCCGGGCACGTGCATGGCGGCGATCGCCTGCCCTGGGCCCATGACGGTGAGGGGGATAATTTCGAGTCGCTCAAGTGCCTGACCTGGCAGGTGCATGTCTATGGCGACACCAGCGACGAGATGATCGCCTGGTGCCACGAGCACCATTTGCCGCTGCATGTGTTCGACTGGCGACCGGCGTTCGAAGCGGCGGGCCTGGGGCGCAACGGCTTTTATCTGCTGCGGCCCGATACCTATGTGGCGATTGCCGAAACCTGCTCGGACCCGAAAGTGATCGAACGGTACTTCCGTGATCACAGGATCCGGCCGTTTTTTGGCGCTTCCTGAAAACACCACATTCCCCTGTGGGAGCGAGCCTGCTCGCTCCCACAGGGGAATGTGGTGTTTTCAGATCCCGGCCAAGGCCAGATCCATCGCAAAGTACGTAAAGATCAGGTCTGCCCCGGCACGTTTGATCGCCCCCAGGCTCTCGCGCACCACTCGGTCCTCATCGATGGCCCCGGCCTGGGCGGCAAACTTGATCATCGCGTACTCACCGCTCACCTGATAGGCCGACAGCGGCAGGCGCGAGGCTTCGCGGATGTCGCGGATGATGTCCAGGTACGCACCGGCTGGCTTGACCATCAGCGCATCGGCGCCTTCCTGCTCGTCGAGCAACGATTCGCGCACCGCTTCGCGGCGGTTCATCGGGTTCATCTGGTAGCTTTTACGGTCGCCCTTGAGCGCACTGCCACCCGCCTCGCGGAACGGGCCATAGAGCGCCGAGGCGAATTTTGTCGAATAGGCCATGATCGCCGTCTGGGTAAACCCGGCGTCATCGAGCGCCCGGCGAATCGCCTGGACCTGCCCGTCCATCGCCGCCGAGGGGGCAATCACGTCGGCACCGGCACGGGCCGCCGCGACGGCTTGCCGGCCGAGGTTGATCAGGGTCTGGTCGTTGTCCACTTCATGGTTGTGCAGCACGCCGCAATGGCCATGGTCGGTGTACTCGCAAAAACAGGTGTCGGACATCACGATCATTTCCGGCACTGCGTCCTTGGCGATGCGCGACATGCGCGAGACCAGGCCGTCATCGCGCCAGGTGTCGCTGCCGCTGCTGTCCAGGTGATGGGATACGCCGAAGGTCATCACCGACTTGATCCCGGCACGGGCGTAGCGCTCGATCTCGCCGGCCAGTTTCGACTCGGGAATGCGCATCACGCCCGGCATGCTTTTGATCGGCACGAAGTCGTCGATTTCTTCTTCGACAAAAATCGGCAGCACCAGGTCGTTCAGACTGAACTCGGTCTCCTGGAACAGGCTGCGCAGGCTCGCATTGCGGCGCAGACGGCGGGGGCGTGCTTCGGGGAACTGACTGGACATGGGTATTCCTGAATTTCAGAGGACGAGATGTAGGAGGTTTAATTCGAGATTGGTTTCGGGATTTCCAACCCGCGCACCACCGCCGGCCGCGCCAGGAAGCGTTCCAGCACCCGCGTCACGTTAGGGAAGTTCTGAATGCCCACCAGATCGCCGGCTTCATAGAAACCGATCAGGTTGCGCACCCACGGGAAAGTGGCGATGTCGGCGATGGTGTAGCGCTCGCCCATGATCCAGTCGCGCCCTTGCAGCCGGCCGTCGAGCACCTTGAGCAGGCGTCTGCTTTCCTCGACGTAGCGGTCACGGGGACGCTTGTCTTCGTAGTCCTTGCCGGCGAATTTGTTGAAAAAACCGAGCTGGCCGAACATCGGACCGATCCCGCCCATCTGGAACATCAGCCACTGAATCGTTTCGTAGCGCGCTGCCGATTCCTGGGCCAGCAGTTGCCCGCTCTTGTCGGCCAGGTAGATCAGAATCGCCCCCGACTCGAACAGCGCCAACGGCTGGTCGTCCGGACCGTGGGGGTCGAGGATCGCCGGGATCTTGTTGTTGGGGTTGAGGGAAAGAAATTCCGGGGACATCTGGTCGTTGGTGTCGAAGCCTACCCGGTGAGGTTCATACGGCAGGCCGATCTCTTCGAGCATGATCGAGACCTTGACGCCGTTGGGGGTCGGCAAGGAGTACAGCTGAATCCACTCGGGATACTGGGCAGGCCATTTGCGGGTGATGGGGAATGCGGACAAATCGGTCATGGGCGGGATCCACGAAGACATTGAGAGTGACGATCATAATGTAGATATCCGCTCAGCGATCCGTTGAAGCCATGAATCTCGCTGATAGGCAAGATCAAAAGAGATCACCACTTTTTCAACACCATCCGGTGTATTGTGTCCACATTTGTGCAACATCCTGTCGATAGCCTTCGCTGCAAACCCATGAAGGTTACCGGCACTCGACCGAAATCGAACCAAACGGGTTCAGGGGACTCTGAGCACCACTCCTTTGAAACGGACCGGCTTCAATGACATGGAAATCACCCGACGCTGGACAATCGTGGTGTAAAGCTTTGTCAGCCTTAACCGAATTGCGCTGAAGATCCTTTTACTCATGAACCTATTCAATTTTGCCAAACGCTCTAAACATCGCGCTTACCTTTTGTTGCCCGCCCTCTTGGTGGTCAGCGCGTTGTTCCTGTCCCTGGAGCCCGGCGCAAGTCGCGCCCAACCGATGGATGGCACCCAGACGCTGGTCTTCCTGCGCCACGGGGAAAAACCCGCCGCAGGCCTGGGCCAGCTCAATTGCCAGGGGCTCAACCGCGCCATCGACCTGGCCACGCTGCTGCCGGAAAAGTTCGGCAAGGCCAACTATGTGTTCGCGGCCAACCCGACCCGTAACGTCGAGGAAGGCGAGTTCGATAATTCCTACAGCTACATCCGCCCCCTGATGACCATCAGCCCCAGCGCCATCAAGCTGGGCCTGCCGGTGAACATCAATTTTTCCGCCAATGACACCAGTGACCTGGCCGATGAACTGCTCCAGGACAAGTATCACAACTCGGTCATCTACACGGCCTGGTCACACGGCTACCTGCCGGAGCTGATCAACACGGTGGCCGGCGAAGCCACCGGCAAGGATGCGAAGATCATCGACGACTGGGAGTCCGGCGACTACGACTCGCTGTATGTACTGACCCTGACCTGGCACAACGGCAAGGCCAGTTTGCAGAGCCACGTGTATCAACAAGGGCTGAACAATGGCTCGGTAACTTGCCCGACCTGAGGTTGTGCATTGCTTGATCGGGCCTGCTCGCGATGGGGCCGGCAAAAACACCCTCAACCTTTCTGACTGCCCCGCTCGCGCAGATACTCGAGAACCGCCCCTCGCTCCCCGGCAAACTCGATCCGTGCGTCTTTCTTCTCCCGCTGAAACGCATACATTGGATCGTAGTACTCGCACAGCAGCCCTTCGATCCAGCCCCGGTGCAGATCCACCGCGCCACTGCGGGCCTGCTCGGCCAACGCATCCTCCATCAAAATCAGCATGCGCCGATGACGTTCGCCGCCCAGGCGCTTCTGCACATTGTTCAGGCTTTCCAGCAAGCGTTCGGAAAACAACGCAAAGCCGTCTTCGCCATGCACGGCAATGAATTCGGCGCACAGATCCACCACATAATCGCGCAGGATCCGCTCGACCCGACCTTCCAGGCTGTCTTCCAGCCACACCATCGGAAACTGCTGCATACCCTGGTACAGCGGTAATGGCAACGCACAACTGCCCACCGCACGGCTTTCGTCTTCCAGTACGAACTGCTCGATGCCCAGGGCGCGTTTTTTCAGCACGTCTATGGCCAAGCGGTTTTCGAAGTCGATATTCGAGGGTTGGCCCGTGGCGCGTTTGCCGAAACTGGAGCCGCGATGGTTGGCATGACCTTCAAGATCCACGGCGTTGCCCAGTTGCGTGAGCACCTCGGTTTTGCCGGTGCCGGTCATCCCGCCCAACAGGACGAAATCGCACTGGGTCACGGCTTGATCGAGGGTGTCCAGCAGGAAGGTGCGCATGGCCTTGTAGCCGCCGCCCACCCGTGGATAGTCGATGCCGGCCTCCTCCTTGAGCCATTGCTGGACTATCTGCGAGCGCAGGCCGCCGCGAAAGCAATACAGAAGGCCATCCGGATGCGCCCGGGCAAAATCGGCCCAAGCCTGGATGCGTTCGGCCTTGACCGTGCCCGACACCAGTTGATGCCCCAGCACGATGGCCGCTTGTTGGCCGTGCTGCTTGTAGCAGGTACCGACCCGCTGGCGTTCATGGTCATTCATCAACGGCAGGTTGATCACGCCGGGAAACGCGCCCTTGTTGAATTCGACCGGCGCGCGGGCGTCCATCATTGACCGATCGTTGAGGAAGATGTCGCGGTAATCAGTGCAGTCGACGAACATCAAAACACCTCGACTGCGTTGCTCTGTCGCTCGACCAGTTCACCGATCGGTTCCAGGCTCAGGCCCAGTTCGGCGGCCACCGAAAGGAATTGCTCGTTGCCTTGCGGCGTCACGGCAATCAGCAGGCCACCGCTGGTCTGCGGATCGCAGAGCACGCGTTTGTGCAGCTCCTGAAGGCGTCCGAGCTTGCTGGCGTAGCTGTCGAAATTGCGCAGTGTCCCGCCGGGTACGCAGCCCTGTTCCAGGTAGTACTCCACCCCCGGCAAGCGCGGTACGCGGTCGTATTCAATGCGCGCCGTGAGCTGGCTGCCGTCGGCCATTTCCACCAGGTGCCCGAGCAGGCCGAAACCGGTGACGTCGGTCATCGCGGTTACGCCGTCGAGCTTGCCGAAACGGCTGCCGGGTTTGTTCAGGGTGCACATCCAGTCCCGGGCCAGGCCGATGTCGGCGTTGCGCAATTTGCCCTTTTTCTCGGCAGTGGTCAGGATGCCGATGCCCAGGGGCTTGGTGAGGTAGAGCAGGCAACCGGCGGTGGCGGTGTCGTTGCGCTTCATGTGGCGCTTTTCCACCAGGCCGGTGACAGCCAGGCCAAAGATCGGTTCTGGTGCGTCGATGGAGTGCCCGCCTGCCAGCGGAATACCCGCCGCGTCGCACACCGCACGGCCGCCGCGGATCACTTCCCGGGCAACTTCCGGCGCCAGCACGTTCACCGGCCAGCCCAGAATCGCAATCGCCATCAACGGATCGCCGCCCATGGCGTAGATGTCGCTTATGGCGTTGGTGGCGGCAATTCGGCCGAAATCGAAGGGATCGTCGACGATCGGCATGAAAAAGTCGGTGGTCGAGACCACGCCGCGTTCCTCATCGATGGCATACACCGCCGCGTCATCGCGCGAGGCATTGCCGACCCAAAGCTTCGGGTCGAGGTTCTGCGCCCCGCTGCCGGCCAGGATCACTTCCAGCACTTGGGGGGAAATCTTGCAACCGCAACCGGCGCCGTGGCTGTATTGGGTCAGGCGAATCGGCTCGCTCATGGGGTTACCTCTTGGAGTCTAGGTAACTAATCCTACAGCAAATGCGCCTTTTTCTTTGTAGGAGATGCCGCAGGCAACATCTCCCCGGGGGGGCGGAATCAAGGCAGCAGAATCACCTTCTCACCACTGCCCTGATTCACCTCGGCATAACGCTCCAGCCCTTCGGCCAATGGCGACT
The DNA here is from genome assembly GCF_057837725.1 of Pseudomonas sp. GL_091. Taxonomy (NCBI): domain Bacteria; kingdom Pseudomonadati; phylum Pseudomonadota; class Gammaproteobacteria; order Pseudomonadales; family Pseudomonadaceae; genus Pseudomonas; species Pseudomonas sp. GL_091. Next base: position 5,071,458 of record NZ_CM174451.1, read on the forward strand.
CGAACAAGCCTTGTGGCAGGGGCAACAAATCCTGATCGAAAAACTTGCCGAACTGATCGAGCATCGCCGCACACGCCTGCGCCCCGTACAGCAGCGAGTTGATTCCCACCACCGAGCCACCCTTGCGATACAACGCCAGGGCCGGCAACTGCACGTGACCGTCCACGGGGGCCGCGATGATCGCGATGCGGCCAAACGCGGCCAGGGCAGGCACCGAGGCCGGCAGCCAGAAACCGGTGGTGTCGAAAATCACGTCGGCGCCGCCAGCATAGACCGCGTTGACCTGAGCCCCGAGGTCTTCGGGTTTATCCAGTTGCAGGGTCTGGTAGCCCTGGTCCTGCAAATCCTTGACCTGTTCCGGACGCCGCGCGGCCGCCAACAGCCGGGCACCGCGCACCTTGGCCAAGGCCAGCGCGGCACTGCCGACCGCTCCGCCACCGATAACCAGCAATCGGGTTTCGGCCGTCACCAGGCTGCGCTCCAGTGCATCCCACGCCGTGGTGTACGGCACGCCGAGGCTGGCGGCCTGGGCGAAGCTCAAATGCGTGGGTTTGAGCGCCACGCCATTGGCCGGCAGCTTGACGAACTGCGCGTGGGAACCGTCGGCGAAAAAGCCCAGTTCCTTGCCCGTGCCCCAGACTTCCTGACCGATCAGCGCCTGCGGGCCGGCCACGACAACACCGGCAAAGTCACGACCGGGAATCCGCGGCAAGGTGGTGTAGGGAAAACGCCCCAGCACGTTCTTTACATCGCTGGGGTTGAGGCCGGCGGCCTTGATCTCGACCAGCACTTCATCGGCGCCGGGCACGGGATCAGGCACCTCGACATAGCGCAGGGCCGAGAGATCACCGGTTTTATCGAACTGCAGAGCTTTCATGGGCGTATCCATCGAGTCAAAAGGGGTTCAGGAGATCCAGCCAGTCACCAGCTCTCGGCCCATCGGCCAGAGCTTTTCGCCGGCGAGCATGCCGAGCAGGCCCACCAGCGCGATGGCCGGGGGTGCAGGGGAACGAAAATCCAGGGCGCCGTAGAGCAGACCGACGCCCAGACCGATGGCCAGTGACACGAGGTAGTTCATGGCAGACTCCAGGGCAATTGAGGTATGCGCTGAGTCTAGAGGGCGACGCTGGTGAGCATCGGCCAAGTGCTTCTGAATTTCGGCCAAAGCATGGCGTCGGCGAACTCAGTCCTGGCGTTGCGCCGCAGGAAACTGCGAAGGGGCAACCCCCAGTTCACGCCGAAACATGTCACTGAAGCTGCTCGGCGAATAGCCCAGCTCCCGGGCAATCGCGCTGACCGGTACGCCCTGGATCAACTCGGCCACCGCCGTGGCCAATTGCACCTGACGCCGCCACTCGGCGAAGCCCATGCCCAGACCGTCCTTGAACAGCCGCGCCAGGGTCCGCACGCTGGCACCGGCAGATTCCGCGTGCTGTTCGAACGGAATCTCCAGCGAGGGCGCGGACATGACCGCCTGACACAGGTTCATCAGCCGTCGGTCGGAATCGTCCGGCAACGGGATTTTCAGCAACGAACGCCTGGCCCGCTTGAGCTCCAGCAGCGCCAGGCCCACCAGCGCGTCGTAATACTCGGGCGCCCCGTCGTTGCCCTGCTCCACCAGACCGACGATCAGTTCGCGCAGCAAGCCGCCGACCTCAATGACTTGCACGCTGTCATCCAGGGTCGCAGCCAGGGACGGCCGCAAGTAGATGTTGCGCATTTGCAGGTCGGACACCACGCGAATTCCATGAGGCACGCCGGGCGGCAACCACACCGCCCGTTGCGGTGGCACCACCAGTGCTTCGTGCGGCGTCTCGACCCACATCACCCCGCTCATCGCATACAGCAACTGGCCCCACACGTGCTCATGGGGCTCGATGTACAACCCGCGCGGATAGGTGCGCGCCAGCGGCTGCACAGGTACATCGGTGTCACTCAGGTCAGGCGGGGCGGCGAGGGCCATGGTCTATGTTCATTGGGATCGGGAAGGCCCCATGGTAACGAGGCACCGAACTTGTCGCCAGCAACCGCCGCCTTCCGACAAACCGAGTGAATTTTCCTGATGGCGCGCGATCCTTCTATGTACAACAGGGAGGAACCGGAGCTTTATGAACAGTGCAAAATTATTCGTCATTGAGTACACCCTCCATGGCGCTCCGAAGTCATTCATCATCCGACTGGAAAAAATGGATAACGCAGAGGCCTGGCATTGGGCGAGCTGTGACGCGGGGGTGGGGCGAATCCCCCGGTTTGGACGCGAGAAGGTGCAAAAGACCAGCAAGCCGATGGCTGAAAAATTCGGCGTGGAAAACGTCAAGTGGCGGCCGGCGAACTAATATCCGGTAACCATCAGGTTCGGGGGAAGGGATATGAGCACAACACCCGTCAACAGCCCTGCGCAGCTGGACTACGGTCTGGACACGCCAATCGGACGTATCACTAAAAGCGCCGAGTGCCGGATCGGTCTGGAACAGGTCGAAAATGACCCATTTTGCTTCGCCATACGCGTCGAGGCGCCACTGCCGGAGGATCTTGAGCAAGCGAAGACCTTGGTGGTGCGGGTCGAAGGGCGGCGCTTGCAAGGCACCGTCCGCCACAGCGAACGCCTGGAGGATGACAGCCTCAGGCTGGAAGTGGAGCCGGACTAGGCTCCACTTTTGCGTGTGCCGTGGTTTTCAGTGGGCACACTTGCAGCTTTGGGAAACGCACTCCTCGCCGTGCTCATGGTGTTTGGCGCAGGCTTCACAGCAGTAATGCTTGCCGTGACGGGCAATCGGATGTTCACCGAGTTTGCAGGAACATTTCGGGCAATCGCAGATACTTTCGCGGTCAATCATGGGTCTGACTCCTCTTGTGTGGTCGCCAATGCTCAGATGCACACCGTAAGTGTAGGAGCTGCCGCAGGCTGCGATCTTTTGTGGCGAGGGAGCTTGCTCCCGTTTGAGTGCGCAGCGCTCACAAGTTTTTTGGGCCGCTGCGCAGCCCGGCGCGAGCAAGCTCGCTCGACACAGATGTTTTAATCAGATCCGGAACTGTCCCACCAGACTGCCCAGGCGCTGACCGAGGTCGGCCAGGCTGCGGGAAGTTTGCGCGCCGAGTTGGGTTTCGTCGGCGACGCTGTCCACCGCCACGGCAATCTGATGCACGCTGCGGTTGATCTCTTCGGCCACGGCGGTCTGTTCTTCGGCGGCACTGGCGATCTGTGCGTTCATCGAATTGATGGTCGCGATCAGCTGGGCCATGGCGTCCAGCGAAGCCCCCGCCTCGTTGGCCTGGGCCGAGGTGCCGTCGCCGGCCTCGCTGGAGCGACGCATCGCCTCCACCGCCGAGCGGGTGCCGGCCTGCAAGCGGTCGATCATGCCCTGGATTTCCTGGGTGCTGATTTGCGTGCGGCTGGCCAGCGCCCGCACTTCATCGGCCACCACCGCAAAGCCGCGCCCGGCCTCACCGGCGCGGGCCGCTTCGATGGCCGCGTTGAGCGCCAGCAGGTTGGTCTGCTCGGCAATCGAGCGGATCACCCCGAGCACGCTGACAATCGACGACACGTCTTTTTGCAGGCTGTCCAGGGACACGCCGCTGCTGCGGATGTCGTCCACCAGGGCATGGATCTTCTCGATGCTGCCGGCCACCACGCGCTTGGCTGCCTGCCCTTCTTCGTCGGTCTGCTGGGCGGCGACCGCGGCGTTTTGCGCGCTCTTGGCCACTTCCTGGGCGGCGGCCGACATTTCATTGATTGCCGTGGCCACCTGATCGGTCTCATGACGCTGACGCTCCATGGCCTGGTCCGAGCGATTGGCCTGATCGGACACCTGATTCACCAGCCCGGTCAGTTGCGAGGTCATTTCGGTGATCTGCCGCACCAGGCCGTGGATCTTGTCGACGAACCGGTTGAACGAGCCGGCCAGTTCACCGAGTTCGTCCTGGCTGGTGATGGTCAGGCGGCGGGTCAGATCGCCCTCGCCTGCCGCGATGTCGTCGAGGTTGGCTTTCATCAAGTGCAGCGGACGCAGAATGGTGTTGGCCAGCAGCATCCCGGCAGCAGCGATCACCAGCAGCACCACCACCGCCACGCCGACGATGCTCAGCACCATGCCTTGCATGCGCTCCTGGACCTTGGCTTCGACCACGGCCACTTGTGCTTCGATGCCGTCGAGGTTGACCGAGGTGCCGACCGCCATGTCCCACTTCGGCAGGTATTCGGTGTAGCCGAGCTTGGGCACCAGCACCTGGGTGTTACCGGGCAATGGCGAGCTGTATTGCAGGTAGTGCGTACCGTCCTTGGCGACTTTCACCAGGTCGCGGTTGACGTAGACACCGTTCGGGTCGCGGTTGTCCTTGAAGCTCTGGCCCACGCCTTCGGGGCTGTTGGCCTTGAACAGGCGCACGGTGTTGGAGTCGTAGCCGAAGAAGTAGCCGTCCTTGCCATAGGTGATGCTCGACAGCAGCTTGATCACCTGGGCCCGCGCCGCCCCATCGCCGGGGGCGGCCGCGTCGTAGAGCGGTTTGATCGTGGTCATGGCCACGGCCACGTAGCTTTGCAGGGTCGCCTTGGCATCGCTGAGCAAGCGCTCGCGGGTCTGCTCGACTTCCTTGCGCGCCTGATCCTGCAGAATGAACAGCGTGGTCAGGCTGATGACCAGCGCAAACAGCAACACCGGGAGGACGGCAAGGGACAGGACTTTGGCCTTGAGGCTCATGCGCATGACGTTCACTCTTTTGATTTTGTTGGCGTGGTTAAAAGCTTTAACGGCATGCCAAATCAAAAGTTGAACGCGATTAGAGGGACCATTGAAGATCCCTTGTAGGAGCGAGCCTGCTCCGGGCGGCGATCCGACGATAGCGGTGGCACAGTCAACATTTACTTGGCTGACAGACCGAAATCGCGAGCAGGCTCGCTCCTACAGGGCCATCGGGATTACAAGACCATCGCGGCCACCCAGCCAAACGCCAGCAACGGCAGGTTGTAGTGCAGGAAGGTCGGGACCACGGTGTCCCAGATGTGATGATGCTGGCCATCGATGTTCAGGCCGGAGGTCGGGCCCAGGGTCGAGTCCGAAGCCGGCGAACCGGCGTCACCCAGGGCACCGGCCGTGCCGACGATGCACACGATGGCCAACGGGCTGAAGCCCAGTTGCACGCACAGCGGCACGAAGATCGCCGCCAGAATCGGCACGGTGGAGAACGACGAACCGATGCCCATGGTCACCAGCAACCCCACCAGCAACATCAGCAACGCGCCAACGCCCTTGCTGTGATCGATGTACGACGCCGACGACTCGACCAGCGTCTGCACCTCGCCGGTGGCCTTCATCACTTCGGCAAACCCGGAGGCTGCGATCATGATGAAGCCGATCATCGCCATCATTTTCATGCCTTCGGTGAACAGGTCATCGGTGTCGCGCCATTTGACGATGCCCGACACCGAGAAAATCAGGAAGCCGGCCAGTGCACCGATGATCATCGAATCGAGCAACAACTGGATGATGAACGCCGCCGCGATGGCCACACCGGCCACCATCAGGCTCAGCGGGTTGTATTGCACCGCCACTTGCTCGACCTGTTCGATCTTCGCCAGGTCGTAGACACGCTTCTTGCGGTAGCTGACAAACGCGATCAGCAGGCCCGCCACCATGCCCAGGGCCGGAATGCCCATGGCGTGGGTCACATTGATGCCGCTGATGTCCACACCGCTGCGGGCGACGTTGGCCAGCAGGATTTCATTGAGGAAGATGTTGCCGAAGCCCACCGGCAGGAACATGTAGGGCGTGATCAAGCCGAAGGTCATGACGCAGGCGATCAGGCGACGGTCCAGTTGCAGCTTGGTCAGCACATAAAGAAGCGGCGGCACCAGCAACGGAATGAACGCGATATGGATCGGCAGGATGTTCTGCGAGGCGATGGCCACGACCCAGAGCAGGCCGATCAGCAGCCATTTGACCTGGCCACCGCCGCTGGCGTGCTGGCGATCGACCATCGCCAGGGCCTTGTCGGCCAGCGCATGGGCCATGCCGGACTTGGCAATGGCCACGGCGAAAGCGCCGAGCAAGGCGTAGGACAACGCCACCGTCGCCCCGCCGCCGAGGCCGCTGTTGAAAGCCTTGAGCGTCGCCTCGATACCCAGGCCCCCGGTCAAGCCACCGACCAGCGCACCGACGATCAGGGCGATCACCACATGCACGCGGGACAGGCTGAGGATCAGCATGATGCCGACCGCGGCAATTACTGCATTCATTGTCATACCTCTGGGCAAGCGAAAAGAGTCCGGCCGGCAGTCTGCGAGAGCCGCCAGCGGATAAAAGGAATGGGTTTTATTAGAGGGCGCGCACTTTGCCGCAGAGTGGGCGCGGTGTCAAAGCTCGTGGGGACTCTGAGTGTGCAACGGATTGCGCTCCCACATTTTTTCTGCGCGCGGCTCAATCAAGGATGGCGAGTGGATATCTGCCATAAGGTGATTATGCTTCATGGAACCTTGCAGCATTTTCTGGCGTCAACCTGAATGCAAGCCACGTAATCCGATGACATCAGCCCCAGGGCCTGGGTACGGTAAGTGATGGTGGGAACTCCGGCCTACAACAAGAGCAAGACGGAGAATACTCATGGCAGCAATCGACACTACAGCCACGGGCAGCACGCCCAACCGCGGAATCACCAGGGAGGAGCGCAAGGTCATCTTCGCCTCGTCCCTGGGCACCGTGTTCGAATGGTATGACTTCTACCTGTACGGCTCCCTCGCGGCGATTATCGCCAAGCACTTCTTTGCCGGTGTCAACGAAACGACTTCCTTCATCTTCGCCCTGCTCGCCTTCGCCGCCGGCTTCGCCGTGCGGCCCTTCGGCGCCATCGTGTTCGGTCGGCTGGGCGACATGATCGGGCGCAAACACACGTTCCTCATCACCATCGTGATCATGGGTATTTCCACGGCCGTGGTGGGTTTGCTGCCCGGCTACGCAACCATCGGCGTCGCCGCGCCGGTCATCCTGATCAGCCTGCGCCTGCTACAAGGCCTGGCGCTGGGCGGTGAGTACGGTGGCGCAGCGACCTACGTGGCCGAACATGCACCCAAGGGCAAACGCGGCTACTTCACCTCGTGGATTCAGACGACAGCCACCCTCGGCCTGTTTCTTTCACTGCTGGTGATCCTCGCCTGCCGTACCGTTCTGGGCACTGAAGCCTTCGAAGCCTGGGGCTGGCGGATTCCATTCCTGCTGTCGATCCTGCTGTTGATTATCTCGGTATACATCCGCCTGCAACTGAGCGAGTCACCGGTGTTCATGAAAATGAAAGCCGAAGGCAAGTCCTCCAAGGCACCGTTGACCGAATCCTTCGCCCGCTGGGACAACCTCAAGATCGTGATCATGGCCCTGCTCGGCGGTACCGCCGGTCAGGCGGTGGTCTGGTACACCGGGCAATTCTATGCGCTGTTCTTCCTGCTGCAGACGCTGAAGATCGACCCGCAGACCGCCAATTTGCTGATCGCCGGCTCGCTGCTGATCGGCACGCCGTTCTTCGTCATTTTTGGCAGCCTGTCCGACCGCATCGGCCGCAAGGGCATCATCATGGCCGGCTGCATCATCGCGGCACTGACTTACTTCCCGATCTTCCATGCGTTGACCCAATACGGTAACCCCGACGTGTTCATTGCGCAGGAGAAGAATCCGGTCACGGTAGTCGCCAATCCCGGCCAGTGCTCGTTCCAGTTCGACCCGGTGGGCAAGGCCAAATTCACCAGCTCCTGTGACCTGGCCAAGACCGTGCTGGCCAAAAAGGCCATCCCCTACAAGAACGTGAACGCCGAGCCGGGCGCCGTTGCGCAGGTGCGCATTGGCGAGAAAGTGATCGAGAGCTTCGAGGGCACCGGCATGCCGGCCGCCGACTTCAAGGCCAAAAACGACGCCTTTACCGCCAACCTCGCCACCGCCCTCAAGGACGCCGGCTACCCCGAGAAGGCCGACCCGACCAAGACCAACTACCCGATGGTGTTGCTACTGCTGACGATCCTGGTGATCTACGTGACCATGGTCTACGGGCCGATTGCCGCCTGGCTGGTGGAACTGTTCCCGGCGCGCATCCGCTACACCTCGATGTCACTGCCCTACCACATCGGCAACGGCTGGTTCGGTGGCTTCCTGCCGACGGTGGCGTTTGCCATGGTGGCGGCCACGGGGGATATCTATTACGGGCTGTGGTATCCGATTGTCATCGCGGTGATGACGGCGGTGCTGGGTATTTTCTTCATGCCGGAAACCAAGGATCGGGAGATTCGTCACACTTGAATCTGACACCCCACTATCCCTGTGGGAGCGGCGGTGCGGCGATCCCACAGGTTCGGAGTCCTGACCGGTAGACTTCAGGTGTGTTTAGGCAACTCGATGACGACCTTCAACCCGCCCCACTCGCTTTCCAGCAACGACAGTTTGCCGCCCCAGCTATCGACGATGTCGCGCACGATACCCAACCCCAAACCATGCCCATGGGTTTGCTCATCCAGCCGCGTACCTCGACCAAACACCTGATCGCGACGCTCTTCGGGAATGCCCGGCCCGTCATCTTCTACGCTGAGTTCAAAGCCCTCAGCAGTCTCGGCCACACTCAGGCGAACCTCGGCATCCGCCCATTTACAGGCGTTATCCAGCAGGTTGCCCAACAGTTCCAGCAGGTCTTCACGATCCCAGGGCAATTGCAGGCCGGCCGGTGCGCGGTAGCTCAGCGCCAGGTGGTCGCCATGGATCATGTTCAGGGTTGCCAGCAACCCGGGGAGTTCAGCATCGCAATCAAACAGTGCGCCCGGCAACGCATCGCCGGACAACCGCGCACGATTGAGTTCCCGATTGAGCCGCTGCTCGACCTGTTGCAGTTGTTCCTTGAGGGTCTTGCGCAGTTGCGGGTGTGCGTCGAGTTGCTCGCTTGAAGCCAGGCTCAACAGCACCGCCAACGGGGTTTTCAAGGCGTGGCCGAGGTTGCCCAGGGCATTGCGTGAGCGCTTGAGGCTGTCCTCGGTGTGGGCCAGCAAATGGTTGATCTGCGCCACCAGTGGCTCCAGTTCCACCGGCACCTGATCATCGAGTTGCGAGCGCTGGCCCTGTTGCAACTGCGCGATCTGCTCGCGAGCCTGCTCCAGCGGACGCAAGGCCCGGCGCACGGTAATCCGTTGCAGCAGCAGAATCAGCAGCAGCGCTGTCAATCCGAGGCCAAACCCGAGCTGTTGCATGCGCCGGAAGCTTTCGCGAATTGGCGTGTAATCCTCGGCGACACTGATGGAGATCGGCAATCCTGAACGTCGATAATCCGTGCGCAGCACCAGCAACTGTTGCCCTTCCGGCCCCAGTTGCAGGTTGCCGTGCAGGCCGGGGTGATCGAGCACCGGCATTTCCTGATCCCATAAAGAACGGGAACGCCAGTGGCCGTCGGCGAGATCAATGCGGAAATAATGCCCGGAGAACGGCCGCTGATAGGCCGGTGACAGACGTCGCTCATCCAGTTGCAAGCCTTGCGGCCCGCGCACCAGTGCCGCCAACAGGTTCTCGCTGTCATTGCGCAACCCGGCTTCGAGGTAGCGCTGCAACCCCATTTCAAACAGCCACAGGCTGGTTTGCGCCAGCACCAGGCCAACGACCACCATCACGCTGATCAGGCCCAGGCTCAAGCGGCGCTGGATCGATCTCACCGGGCTTGCCCGCCGAACAGATAACCCTGGCCGCGACGGGTTTCAATCACACTTTTGCCGAGCTTGCGGCGCAAGTGGTTGACGTGGACTTCCAGCACATTGGAATCGCGCTCGGTTTCACCGTCGTAGAGGTGTTCGGCGAGGTGGCCTTTGGAGAGGATCTGTTCGGGGTGCAGCATGAAATAACGCAACAGGCGAAACTCCGCGGCGGTCAGCTGAATGTCCGCACCGTCGCGCACAACGCACTGGCGACCTTCGTCCAGATGCAGCCCGGCGGCCTTGAGCGTTGGCTGGTTGACCTGGCCATGGGAGCGGCGCAGCAACGCCTGGATGCGCAAAAACAGCTCTTCGGGATGGAATGGCTTGGTCAGGTAATCGTCGGCGCCGGCCTTGAGGCCTTCGATGCGTTCGGCCCAGGAATCCCGGGCCGTCAGGATCAGCACCGGCGTGGCCAGACCCGCCGCGCGCCATTGCGCCAGCACCTCTAGCCCCGGCACGCCCGGCAAACCGAGGTCGAGGATGATCAGGTCATAAGGTTCAGTACTGCCCTGACACACCGCGTCGCGACCATCGGCCAGCCAGTCCACCGCATACCCCTGGCGGTTCAGACCGGCCAGCAGTTCGTCGGCCAGGGGCACATGGTCTTCCACCAGCAGCAAACGCATGGATCAGTCTTCCTTGTCTTTGAGTAAACGGCCGGTGGTGGCGTCGATGCCCAGTTCGCGGACCACGCCTTCCGGGGTCAGCAGCTCGACTTCATACATGTAGACGTCGTGTTTTTCTTCGAGCTCGGCTTCCAGCAGTTTCGCACCGGGGTAGCGATCCATCGCCTGCTGCAGCAGTTGCTCCAGCGGCAGGATCACGCCCTGTTGACGCAGGCGCAGGGCTTCATCCTGATCCAGATCACGGGCCATCACTGCCGAGCAAAATGCCAGAAGCAGCAGCGCCATCCTGTGTGCGAAACATCGATTGAGTAGAAACACCTTCATTACCAATCCTGATGATCCTTGAGTCACTGCCCGCTGACCGGGTCTAATTCCAGAGCGAAAGCCACAATGGTACCAGCGTTGCATCGGGGGTACAGGCGGGCCACCTTAACCCGCTGAACTTAATTGAAACTGAATTGCCATCACGGCCAGCCCCTACAGGGGTGCGTATAATTCCTCCGCTTGCCACACTTCGAGACCGCAATGACCGCCATCCACATCAAGTTCCCTTCCCTGACCCTCAAGGCCGGTCCACGTGCCTTTGCGCACATCCGGGACAACGGCTTGAACGCCGCTGACGTCGGCACCCTGCCTGGCGCGGCTGGCGGTCCGAAGGCACTGGGGATTCAGGGGCTGGACCTGGCTCTGTTCGGCGAGTGGCTGCCGGCGGCACCGCGGGAACGCTCGCTGATTGGTGCATCGGTGGGTTCCTGGCGCTTCGCCTGCGCCTGCCTGCCGGACGCCGCCGAGGGCATCCGGCGTCTCGGGCAGCTGTACACCGAGCAACACTTTGCCAAGGGCGTGACCATGGCGCAGATCAGCCAGAGTTCACAGCGCATGCTCAATGACCTGCTCGACGGTCGCGATGCCTCGATCCTCGGCAACAACGATTACCGCCTGAACATCATGGTGGTCAAAAGCCACGGCCTGCTGGCCGACGATCATCGCGGCCGCCTGGGGCTGGGCCTGTCATCGGTCATCGCCGACAACCTGCGCGGCCGGGCGCGGCTGGCACGGCACTTCGAACGCCTGATCATCCACGACCCACGCCTGGCGCCGCCGGTCGACGCCTTGAACGACTTCCCGTCGCGCTTCGTCGCCCTCAATGCCGGCAATTTGCGCCAGGCCCTGCTGGCATCGGGCTCGATCCCGATGGTGATGGAAGGCGTGCGCGACCTGCCGGGCGCCGGCGCCGGCACCTTCCGCGACGGCGGTCTGCTGGATTACCACCTGGACCTGCCCTACAGCGGCAATGACATCGTGCTTTACCCGCACTTCACCGACCGGGTGATTCCCGGCTGGTTCGACAAGACCCTGCCGTGGCGCCGCGCCTGCCCGGCTCGCTTGCAGAACGTGCTGTTGCTGGCACCGTCGAAGGAATACCTGGCGCGCCTGCCCTACGGCAAACTGCCGGACCGTAACGACTTCAAGCGCTTCATGGGCGATGCCCCGAGCCGGCAGAAATACTGGCGCACGACCATGGATGAAAGCCGCCGCCTGGGCGACGAATTCCTCGAACTGGCCGCCAACGGTCGCCTCGGCGAGCGCTTGCTGACCCTTTAGTCAGGACAAACTGGTAAACTCGCCGCCTGCCCGAATCGCTGCGGCGAACGCCACCTGAACAGAGCTGAAAAACTGTGGAAATCTTCAAAGAATTTACTTTCGAATCCGCCCACCGCCTGCCCCACGTACCGGACGGCCACAAGTGCGGGCGCCTGCACGGTCACTCGTTCAAAGTGGCCATCCACCTGAGCGGCGACCTCGACCCGCATACCGGCTGGATCCGCGACTTCTCGGAAATCAAGGCGATTTTCAAGCCGCTGTACGAGCGCCTGGACCACAACTACCTGAACGACATTCCTGGCCTGGAAAACCCGACCAGCGAAGTGCTGGCCAAGTTTATCTGGCTGGAAATGAAGCCATTGCTGCCGGAGCTAAGTGCGATCCGTATCCACGAGACCTGCACCAGCGGTTGCATCTATCGCGGCGAATAAAGACACCGCCCCCCTGTAGGAGCGAGCTTGCTCGCGATGGACGCCAGAGCACCGCGGGCTGCCAGATACCAGGCGTTATCGTTGACGTTCTTCGTCGGAACGCCGCCCGGAGCAAGCTCGCTCCTACAGTTTGTCAGAGAAATAAAGAACAGCCTTCATCGGCTGTTTTTTTATGCCTATGCTTTTTGCCTCTTCCCCCGCCAAGAGGACAAGCCCATGACTGACTGGCCGCTGGATCAGGTCTTCGACTTCAACGGACATCAGGTGCGCTATGCCGTGCGCGGCGACGGCCCGCCGCTGGTGTTCGTGCATGGCACGCCGTTTTCTTCTTACGTGTGGCACCGGATCGCGCCGTATTTCACGGCGACTCACCACGTCTACTACTTCGATCTGCTGGGCTATGGGCAGTCGGCACAACCCGACGACGATGTCTCGCTCGGTGTGCAAAACCGGTTGTTGGCGCAGTTGCTCGAGCATTGGGGCCTGGACCGTCCCGACGTGGTGGCCCATGACTTTGGCGGTGCCACGGCGCTGCGCGCGCACCTGCTCAATGGCAAGGATTACCGCAGCCTGACGCTGATCGACCCGGTGGCGCTGACGCCCTGGGGTTCGCCGTTCGTGCAGCATGTGCGCCAGCATGAAGCGGCCTTCAGCGGACTGCCCGATTACATCCAGCAAGCGATTGTGCCGGCTTACATCCGCGGGGCGATCAAGCGGGAAATCCCGGACCACGAACTCGCGCCGTATGTAAAGCCGTGGCTGGGGGAGCCGGGACAAGCGGCGTTCTACCGGCAGATCGCGCAGATGGACGAGCGCTATACCCGCGAGGCCGAGGGCCTGTACCCGACGATTCGCTGCCCGGTGCAGATTCTCTGGGGTGAAGACGACCAGTGGATTCCCATCGAACGCGGGCGGGCCTTGCAGCAGATGATTCCCGGTTCGCAGTTTTATCCGATACCCAACGCCGGCCATCTGGTTCAGGAAGATGCGCCTGAAGCGGTAGTCGCCGCTCTTATGCGATTTTTACCCCTGCAACTATCTACCTGAACAAACCCGCTCCCACATTTTGAACTGGCGGGAATCGCCGCCACCGAGCTAACGTAAGGATATCGCCTAAACGATTCGCCAAAAGGATCTGCCCGATGCACATCATCAACGCCCGTCTGCGCAACCAGGAAGGCCTGCATGAGTTGAACCTGGAAAACGGCCTGATCAGCAGCATCGGCCGCCAGATCGAAGCCCCAACCCTGGGCCCTGACGATCTGGACGCCGGTGGCAATCTGGTGGTGCCGCCCTTTGTCGAGCCGCACATCCACCTCGACGCCACCCTGACCGCCGGCGAGCCGCGCTGGAACATGAGCGGCACGCTGTTCGAAGGCATCGAATGCTGGGGCGAACGCAAGGCGACCATCACCCAGGAAGACACCAAGGCCCGGGCCAAGAAAACCATCCAGACCCTCGCCGCCCACGGCATCCAGCATGTGCGCACCCACGTCGATGTCACCGACCCGCAACTGACCGCACTCAAGGCCATGCTCGAAGTGCGCGAGGAAAGTCGGCACCTGGTCGACCTGCAAATCGTCGCCTTTCCCCAGGAAGGCATCGAGTCCTACCGCAATGGTCGCGAATTGATGGAAGAAGCCATCCGCATGGGCGCGGACGTGGTGGGCGGCATTCCGCATTTCGAATACACCCGCGATCAGGGCGTCAGCTCGGTGAAGTTCCTGATGGACCTGGCCGAACGCAGTGGTTGCCTGGTGGATGTGCATTGCGACGAAACCGACGACCCGCATTCACGCTTTCTCGAAGTGCTCGCCGAAGAGGCCCGCAGCCGCGACATGGGTTCGCGGGTCACGGCCAGCCACACCACGGCCATGGGCTCCTACGACAACGCCTACTGCGCCAAACTGTTTCGCTTGCTCGGGCATTCGGGGATCAGCTTTGTCTCCTGCCCCACTGAAAGCATCCACCTGCAAGGTCGCTTCGACAGTTTCCCGAAACGCCGGGGCGTGACCCGGGTCAACGAGTTGCTGGAAGCGGGCATGAACGTGTGCTTCGGTCAGGATTCCATTGTCGATCCGTGGTATCCGCTGGGCAACGGCAACATTTTGCGGGTGCTCGAAGCCGGCCTGCACATCTGCCACATGCTCGGTTATCGCAACCTGCAAAGTGCGCTGGACCTGGTGACGGACAATAGCGCCAAAGCCATGAACCTCGGCGATCGCTATGGCCTGGAGCGTGGGCGGCCGGCGAACCTGCTGATTCTGTCGGCAGAGAGTGATTACGAGGTGATCCGCAGCCAGGGCTTGCCGCTGTACTCGGTGCGCGATGGCAAGGTGTTGATGAAGCGGACGATGCCGGTGGTGGAGTTCAGTGGGCTGAGCTGAGTCTGGTGTTGACGGGGCTGCCCCCATCGTCGGATCGCCGCCCGGAGCAGGCTCGCTCCTACAGGTTTTGTGAACGACATAAAACCACTGTGGGAGCGAGCCTGCTCGCGATGGCGATATCAACTTCAATCGATCATTCGAGCCGTACCAAACAGGCTGACCCGACTCAATTCCCCGTGCTCCTCTTCCAGCAAGATCGGCGCCGTGCCACCCGGCATCGTCACCTTCACCTCCCCGGCGCTGACCCAACCTGCCCGCCAGGCCGCACAGGCCACCGCGCTGGCGCTGGTCCCCGACGACGCCGTCGGCCCCTCACCCCGCTCGAATACCCGCGCGGCGATGTGTCCTTCGGACAAGCGCATTGCCCATTGCAGATTGATCCCCGCCGGACAAGGTTTGCCTGCACCAACCGGCATGGCATAGGCAATCCGCGTCAGCCCCTCACCCAGCGCCGGCTCACGCATCTGCTCGTTGCTCGGCAGATCCTCGGCACTTTCCACCAGCGTCACGCAATGGGGATTGCCAACCCGCGCGAACTGACTGCGCGACCATGCGCTATTGAGTGCCGCCAATTGTTCAACGTGGCTGAGTTCACGACCGTTGAACACTGCTGCTTCAACCCCGTGAGCGCTGACTGCCGCCGGCCCGAATCCCGGCTGCCCCAGATCGAGCCAGAAACCCTTCACGCCATCGACCTCTGCGGCTTTCACTGAAGTCTGCCCCGGTGACGGCGTATCAGCCTTGTCGTGGTGAACCCTGAGCAGACAGGCTTCTTTCTGCGGCAACAACCCTTGATCGCTGAGGGCCTGGGAAAAAATAGTCAGCCCGTTGCCACTGCGCTCGGCCAGGGTACCGTCGGTGTTGACGATCAACAGATCAAAGGGCGGCGACGACTGAAACGGTCCGACCAGCAAACCGTCGCTACGATGATCCTTGCTGCCGGACGGTTGAGTGCCTGGGGCCCAACTGCAGCAAACTTCGATCGCGGCTATCGCCCAGGCTTCGAGGGTTTGCGCTGCCTGGCTGGCCTGACCGGGCAGGTCGATGCCCTGGCGGCGCAGTTCTTCGGGCGCTACCACGATGTAAATATTGCCCCGAGCATCGTACCGCTGCGCCATGGCGCCCTCCGCGTGTCATTGGAATGGCTCAACATATCGCGAAAACCAGCGGCACTGTGCAAGGATGTCGCCCTGTTTGACCGTAAAACTTTCCGGGCACTGATCGAACCCTCATAGGCCGATCACTGTCCGTTGGGGACGTGACGTTTATTGCCAAGGATTGTTATGACCAGCCTCAACAGCCAAACCACCTTCGTTCCCGGCCGCCTGGAACAGATGTCCACGCGCATCGCCTTTTTCATCGCCGGGTTCGGCATCGCCGCGTGGGCACCGCTGGTGCCCTATGCCAAGGCCCGGGCCGGACTGGATGAAGGCACCCTGGGTTTGCTGCTGCTGTGCCTGGGGGTCGGTTCGATCCTGGCGATGCCGTTGGCCGGGATCCTGTCCACACGTTTCGGCTGCCGGCGGGTGACGGCCGGCGGGACCCTGCTGATCTGTGCCGCCCTGCCGCTGCTGGCGACGGTGTCGTCGATTCCGGCGCTGATCGCCGCGTTGTTCATGTTCGGCGCGGGGCTCGGCACCGTGGACTCGACGGTCAACCTGCAAGCGGTGATCGTCGAGCGCGCCAGCGGCAAAAACATGATGTCCGGTTTCCATGGCCTGTTCAGCCTGGGCGGGATTGTCGGTGCGGCGGGCGTCAGCGGGTTGCTTGGCCTGGGGATTTCGCCCCTGGGGGCCACGCTGGTGGTGATCGTGTTGCTGCTGATCGCACTGGCCAAGGCCGTGCCGCATCTGTTGCCCTACGGCAGCGAGCGTTCGGGACCGGCGTTCGCGGTGCCCCATGGCATCGTCCTGTTCATCGGTGGCATGTGCTTCATCGTGTTCCTCGCCGAAGGCGCGGCGCTGGACTGGAGCGCGGTGTTCCTGACGCAGGAGCGTGGCATCGACACGGCGTATGCGGGGCTCGGTTATGCGGCGTTTGCCCTGACCATGACGGCCGGGCGTTTGACCGGTGACAAAATCGTGCGACGCCTGGGTGCGACGCGGGTGATTGTGTTCGGCGGGCTGACAGCCGCCGCAGGCTTGTTTCTGGCGACGTTCGCACCGAGCTGGGAGGCGGCGCTGGTGGGTTATGCGCTGCTGGGGGCCGGTTGCTCGAACATTGTGCCGGTGCTGTACACCGCGGTCGGCAAACAGACGGTCATGCCCGAAAGCATCGCCGTGCCGGCCATTACCACCCTGGGTTATGCGGGCATCCTGGCAGGCCCCGCCGTCATCGGCTTCGTCGCCCATGGCAGCAGCTTGAGTTTTGCCTTTGCCTTGATGGCGGTGTTGCTGGTGGCGGTGGCCGTTGGCGGGAAGGTGTTGAAGGTCTGAATTGTGGCGAGGGGGCTTGTCGGACCGCCGAACCGCCCCCTCGCCACAGGTGGGTTAGAACCCGACACTGGCCTGTACAAAGAACGTGCGCGGCGCACCGACGTACATGCCCGAGTTGTTGTCGCTGGAACGGGTGAAGTACTGCTTGTCGAAGATGTTCTTCACCCCCGCCCCCAGTTTCAGGTTCGACACCTGCGGACCGAAGTCATAGCCGCCACGCACGTTCCAGGTCACGTAACCGGGAATATCACCGAACTGGCCGTCGGCGGTGCCTTCGGTGATGTAGTTGCCGTTGAAGCTGCCATCGGCGTTCACGCCGGTGCCCGGCGAGCGCTGTTTGGACTGGGCGAACGCATCGAGGTTCCAGGTCCAGCGGTTGATGTCGTAACGCAAGCCGGCGGTGGCTACCTGACGGGAATAGAACGGCAGGTCACGGCCCTTGAAGCCCGGGATCTCACCTTCGTTGGTGGCACGGGTGTAGGTGAAGCCGGCGTTGGCGGTCAGGCCGTCAAGGCGTGGGTCCAGCGCAGCCAGATCGTAGTGCACCGAGGTTTCGATGCCCTGGTGTTTGGTCGCGCCGAGGTTGGTCCAGCCCACATCGTTGCTGATGTATTGCAGTTCGTCGTCGAAGTCGATGTAGAACAGCGTCACTTCGCCGCCCCACACGTCATCGTTGTAGCGCGTACCGATCTCGTAGGTCTTGGCCTTTTCCGGCTCCAGGCCGTTGGCGGTGTTGTCGCCAATACCACCCTGCCCCAGCTGGAAGTACTGCAGCGCGCCGAACGAGGTTTCGTAGTTGGCGAACAGTTTCCAGGCATCGGACATGTGATACATCACGCTCAGGGCCGGCAGCGGCTCGTTGCTCTCGATGCTGCGTTTTTTTTCCGGCACCCGTTTACCGGCGTTATCAAGTACCGGGCGGTCGTGCCAATCAGTGCTGATGTGCTCGAAGCGAATACCTGGAGTGACGGTCCAGTTGCCGACGTCGACCTTGTTGTCGACGTAGACCGAATTGGCCTCGGTGCCACCGGTGCGGTCCTGATAGACATGGCCGTCCGCCCCGGGACGCACGACTGGCTGGTTGTTGACCAGCGCCACTCGGCTGGCCTCTTCGTGCATGGCTTCTTTGAGGTAGCGATAACCGACGCTGACTTCCTGGGTAGTCGGGCCGACATCGAAGACGTGGGACACCCGTGGTTCGATACCGAAGGTGTAGTAGCTGCGCGGATAGGAGTTGAGTGTGCTCAGGTCCCGCGAGGCGATGGTGCTGCCACGGAAACTGTCGGTGTAGTAGGTCAGCACTTCGGTCTGGGTGCGATCGTCGATCTGCCGCGCCCACTTGAAAGACACATCCTTGCGGCGGCCGCTGAAGTTGTCGAAGTCGCGCACCGACTGGAACGGGTCGGCGTCGTACTGCGCCTGGGTCAGGCCGCCGGGCATGTCGGCCTTGGCATCGTAGTAGTGGAAATTGAGGCTGAAATCGTCGACATCGGTCGGCGCCCAATGGGTCTTGAGGATCACGTCGTCGATGTCGTTGCCGTTGTTGCTTTCACGGTAACCGTTGCCGTTCACCCCGGAGTACAACAACGCCACGCCCATGCCGTTGTCGGCGGTGCCGCCCATGAACGCGGTGTCGATGTGCTTCCAGCCACCGTGCTGGGAGGTTTCCAGGGTGGTGCCGATTTCCGCCGAGGCTTTTTCCGGGATCGCGCGGGTCACGAAGTTGATCACACCGCCGACGTTTTGTGGTCCGTAGCGCACGGAGCCGGCGCCGCGTACCACGTCGATGCTGTCGAGGTTGCCGGAGGAAATCGGCGCCATGGACAGTTGTGGCTGACCGTAAGGCGCGAACGCCGCCGGGATGCCGTCGATCAGCACCGTGGAGCGAGGCGACAGGCGCGAAGTCAGGCCGCGCACGCCGACGTTGAGGGAAATGTCGCTGCCAC
The DNA here is from genome assembly GCF_057837725.1 of Pseudomonas sp. GL_091. Taxonomy (NCBI): domain Bacteria; kingdom Pseudomonadati; phylum Pseudomonadota; class Gammaproteobacteria; order Pseudomonadales; family Pseudomonadaceae; genus Pseudomonas; species Pseudomonas sp. GL_091. Next base: position 5,090,591 of record NZ_CM174451.1, read on the forward strand.
CGGTGCCATTGGCGTCCTGCACTTGCACGCCCGGGACGCGTTTCAACACCTCGCCGACGTTCATCGCGCCCTGCTCGACCATGGCTTCACGGCGGACCACCGTTCGTGCGCCGGGGTGGTTCTGCACCATGGCGGCATCGGCATCATCGAGCCAATCGCCAACGACCTTGATGTCCGTCACGCCCAGTTCCAATGGACCGTTGGCCGCCGAAGTCGGCGCCGGCATCAACGTCACCGAACCTTCATCGATCTGGTATTGCAGGCCGCTGCCTTGCAGCAACTGGCGTAGCGCGTCTTCCGGGGAAAGGTTGCCATCCACCGCCGGAGCCTGCTTGCCAGCAACCAACTCAGGGCTGAAGAACACCTGAAGCGAGGTTTGCTGGCCCAATTGACTCAGGGCTTGTCCCAAAGGTTGCGCCGGGATGCGGATGCCGTCGGCGGCAAAGGCCTGGGGCAGCGCAATATTGACCGCCAGCGCAAGGGCCAGCGGCAACCAGGGGAGTTTGTTGTTTTTAGCGGTGGAGTTTTTCACGTCGAACGTAATCCTGTGGATCGCAAGAGTGTGCGCTTGTTAATGCAAACCAGTTGCAGTTGAACAGGAAGACGATGAGCTCGAAAAAAACCTGAATTTTATTTTGAAATTATTTCCTGGCTGCCGTCGCCAAGGGTGCGTACGGCCACCGGCAGGATGCTCGGCAAGGCTTTGAGCAGCGCGTCGGTGTTGTCGGACTTGAACACGCTGGTCAGGCGCAGATCGCCCACCGCTGCGCTGGCGACCTTGAGCGGCTTCTCCCGATAGCGCGAGACCTGCTCGGCAACATCGGCCAGGCTGGCGTTGTTGAACACCAGTTTGCCGCTGCGCCAGGCGGTCATTTCCGCCGGGTTGACGGCATAGGCGGCGGCAACCTTGCCCTGGGCATCGACGTGGGTGCCAAGGCCTGCCGTGAGATTGATGAAATCGTTATCGGCGGCATCGCGCCCTTGAACCTTGACGGTGCCCTGCTCCACCACCACCCGGGTTTCGCTGATGCCATGGCGTACATCGAAACGGGTGCCGGTGACCGTGACCTTGCCGCTGCCCGCCTTGACCACGAATGGCCGACGGGTGTCGTGCTCGACACTGAACATCGCTTCGCCTTCGCTCAGCTCAACGTTGCGTTGATCCTTTTCAAAGCGCACCTGGATCCGGCTGCGGCTGTCCAGATCCACCACCGATCCATCCGGCAACGCCACATGACGACGCTCATTCAGGGCTGTTGAAAACTCGGCGGTGTAAGGCGCCGGATGATTCAGGCCGCTGAACAAGCCCAGGCCGAGCGCCACGGCCAGCACGCTGGCGGCCACCGCGTAACGCAGTACCGGACGGCGTTTTTTCAGCACCGGCGGGGTTTCGCACAAGGCACGCAAGCGCGCCGCCGGCACCAGGTCGGCGGCGCTCCACAAGCCCTGAAGCATTTCGAATTCGTTTCGGTGTTGAGGGTGTTCGTCCAGCCAGAGCTGAAACTGGCGCCGCACTTCGACATCCGCAACAGGCTCCTGCAAACGCACAAACCACTGCGCCGCGTCATCGCGAACCGCTGTCTGCCCGCACGCGCAATCACGAGTATCCATCATGGAAGTTCCTGTTGGGCTGGGGAGGAGAAGGCGCGGCCGGTCATGACTGCAACCCGTCCAGGCGATCGCGCAGATGCCGAAGCGTGCGGATCATATACTTTTCCACCATGTTCCTGGACAGCCCCAGGCGCTCGGCGATTTCGGCCTGGGTCAGGCCCTCGATTTTCTGCCAGACAAACACCTTGCGGCAGTTGACCGGCAACTCGGTGAGCGCCCGTTCGATGGAATCCGCCAGCTGGATCGCGTGCATGAAATGCTCCGGGTCGCCGGTCGGCGACTCACTGAGATCGATCGCCTCCGACTCCATGGCGCCCCGCCGGTCCTCACGCCGATAACCATCCACGGCAATGTTGCGCGCGGTCTGGTGCAAATACGCCCGGGGCTGTTGCACCTGTGCCGAATCGGACTCAAGCACCCGCACGAAGGTGTCGTGGGCCAGGTCCTCGGCCTGCTGACGATTTCTCAGGCGACGGGTCCAGGTGCCAACCAACTCTTCGTAATGCTCGAAAAAACCGTGTCTGCGGGGCAGCTTGAGGGTCATTGCGGTGTGCTGTGGAGACGGGGCGTGAATAGTAATGCTTCGTATTAACTGGAAGCAATGGTTTGCGCCCCTCTGGCCGGGCACTTTGTCCGCTTGCCATTGTGCATTTCGTCAGGAAAGCTCAATCGCGGCACGGAACCAAAGAAATCTGGCAGGCATTCAAATGCAGCCATTGGCTGGTTGTAACAAAGTGCAGGAGTGCCCGTACCCGGCTTTTCCCCAGGAATTCACACATGTTCAGCCCCAAAGCATCGCCCAAGAGAACACCGCTTGCCCGCCTCGCCCTGGCCATCACCTTGAGCACCCTCGGCCTGCCTTTCTGGGCGAGCACTGCCCAGGCCCACGGCGGTCAAGCCGACATGGTGCCGCTGCAAGCGGGTCTTGAGGAATTTGGCGCCACGGTGAAATGGGACGATTACGCCAATCTGTTCACCATTGCCAAGGACGGGGTCTACCTCAAGGTCAAGCCCGACAGCAAAGTGGCGATGCTCAACGGCAAGCGTATCGAGCTGACGGTGCCGGTGGTGTTCAAGGACCACACGGCGTTCATGCCCAAGGACTTTATCAACCAGGTGTTCCAGTCCGGGCTGGACAAGACTTTCGTCGTCGAGACCCGCCCTAACCCGCTCAACCCCCTGAGCGCGGCTGAAATCACCACGGCCGTGGACATCGTCAAGAAATCGGAAAACTACAAGCCCGGTTTCCGCTTCACCGAAGTCTCGGTCAAGGAGCCGCCGAAGGATCAGGTGTGGAACTTCGTCTTCACCGGGCAGAACGTCGCTCAGCCGCGTGAGGCCTCGATCGTGGTGCTCGACGGCAAGCACGTGATCGAAGCCCTGGTCGACCTCGACACCAAAGCACTCAAGTCCTGGAAGCCGATCGAAGGCGCCCACGGCATGGTCCTGCTGGACGATTTCGCCACGGTGCAGACGGCGGTGGAAACCAGCCCGGAATACGCCCAGGCCCTGGCCAAGCGCGGCATCAACGACGTGAAGAAGGTCGTGGCCACGCCGCTGACCGTCGGTTACTTCGACGGCAAGGATGGCCTGGCGCAGGACAAGCGCCTGCTGAAAATCGTCAGCTACCTCAACACCGGTGACGGCAACTACTGGGCGCACCCGATCGAGGGCCTGGTGGCGATTGTCGACCTGGAACAGAAGAAGCTGATCAAGATCGAAGACGAAGCGCTCATTCCGGTGCCGATGAAACCGACGCCGTATGACGGGCGCGGGCGCCAGGGCGTGGCAGTCAAGCCGCTGGAAATCATCGAGCCCGAGGGCAAGAACTACACCATCAGCGGCAACAGCATTCACTGGCAGAACTGGGACTTCCACGTTCGCCTCGATTCGCGGGTCGGGCCGATCCTGTCCACCGTCACCTACGACGACAAGGGCAAGAAGCGCAAGATCATGTACGAAGGCTCGCTGGGCGGCATGATCGTGCCCTACGGCGACCCCGATGTCGGCTGGTACTTCAAGGCCTACCTCGACTCCGGCGACTACGGCATGGGCACCCTGACGTCACCGATTGCCCGCGGCAAAGACGCCCCGCAAAACGCCGTGCTGCTGGACGCCACCATCGCCGACTACACCGGCGCACCCACCGCTATCCCGCGCGCCATGGCGGTGTTCGAGCGCTACGCCGGCCCGGAATACAAACACCAGGAAATGGGCCAGCCCAACCTCAGCACCGAGCGCCGCGAACTGGTGGTGCGCTGGATCAGCACCGTGGGCAACTACGACTACATCTTCGACTGGGTCTTCCAGCAGAACGGCACCATCGGCATCGACGCCGGCGCCACCGGTATCGAAGCGGTCAAGGGCGTGAAATCGAAAACCATGCACGAAGACACCGCCAAGGAAGACACGCGCTACGGCACCCTGCTGGACCACAACATCGTCGGCACCACGCACCAGCACATCTACAACTTCCGCCTCGACATGGACGTGGACGGCGAGCAGAACTCACTGGTGGAAGTGAACCCGGTGGTGCTGCCGAACGACCGTGGCGGCCCGCGCACCAGCACCATGCAGACCGAAACCAGGGTGGTCGGCACCGAGCAACAGGCCGCGCAGAAATTCGACCCCTCCTCCGTGCGCCTGCTGACCAACTCCAGCAAGGAGAACAAGGTCGGCAACCCGGTTTCCTATCAGCTGATTCCTTATGCCGGCGGCACGCACCCGGTGGCCAAGGGCGCCAACTTCGGCAAGGACGAATGGCTCTACCACCGCCTCAGCTTCATGGACAAGCAGCTGTGGGTGACGCAATACAACCCGGAAGAAAAATACCCGGAAGGCAAGTACCCGAACCGCTCGGACAAGGACTCGGGCCTGGGGCAGTTCACCCAGGACAACCACTCCATCGAGAACACCGACGATGTGGTCTGGCTAACCACCGGCACCACCCACATCGCCCGCGCCGAGGAATGGCCGATCATGCCGACCGAGTGGGTGCATGTGCTGTTGAAGCCGTGGAACTTCTTCGATGAAACACCGACGCTGAACCTCAGCGCCCCCAAATAAAAACGTCGTATGCAATACCTGTAGGAGCGAGCTTGCTCGCGAAGAACTCAAGGACACCGCGTTTCTTCAGGATTCGCGCGTTATCGTTGACGACCATCGCGAGCAAGCTCGCTCCTACAGGGGAGCTGCGTGTGTTTTGCGCAATCGCTTACTGGCTGACCACAATCTTCCCGATCATCTGTGGATGCAGCGCACAAAAATACTCAAACTCCCCCGGCGTGTTGAACACCCAGGAATAACTGTCTCCGGTATCCAGCGCCCCGGAGCGAAACATCTTGTGGGTTTGCGCCACTGTGTGCGGGATCTCGTCATCGTTTACCCACGTGACTTTGGTGCCCACGGCCACGGTCAGATCCTTGGGCCCGAACATGAATTCCTTGATATCGATTTTCACCTCATTAGCCCATACAGGCATCGACAACATCAGGCAGACAGCGGCCAATAATCGCGCTTTCATCCAAGTCCCCTCCGTTAAACCAGTGTCGAATCGATCAGCGCCAGCGGATGATCACCCTGGGTCGCTCGCACTTCGGTGATCCCTAAATAATTGCGCAGTTGATCAGCCGCCACGGTCATCGGCCCCGGCGTCGGCGCCGCGCCCGGTGCGGGTTGTGGATAAGCCGTGCCGCGAGCAGTGTGGAAGGTGATATTGCCTTCGACTTTCTGGATGACCTGATGGATGTGCCCGTTCAACACCGTTACCGAACCGTACTTGCGCAGCATGGCAATCGCCTGATCGCCATCCTCGGTACCCCAGCCCCACGGCTGGTAAACCGTCCACAACGGAATATGGGTAAACACCACGATGGGCGTGCTGCTGCTCACGGCTCGCAAGTCATCGGCCAGCCACGCCAGTTGATCGGCACCAAGGGTTGCTTCATGGCCGGCCTGGAAGTTGAAGACATTCACCAGCGCAATGAAATGCACGCCGTGGTCATCGAAGCTGTACCAGCCATTGCCTTTGGTGCCTTTGCCGTAACGTTCCAGATAGAGCTTGCCGCCGCCTTCGTCGAGGGTGTCGTGCTCGCCCGGCACGTAGTGCACGGGGGACGGCAAGCCTTTGAGCAACTGGGCCGCGGTGTCGAACTCGTCGGCTTTGGACAGGTGGGTGATATCGCCGGTGTGCAGGATCAGCGAGGGCCGTTTTGGCAGCGCAATGACCTTGTCGATCGCCACTTGCAAGGTCTTCAGCGGTTCCGGGTTGGCCTCCTTGTTGAAACCGATGTGCGAGTCGCTAATCTGCACAAACTGGAACGTGCTGGCGAGTGCCTTGGGGTCGGCGACGTTACCCGTCTCATCCAGGGCGAAGGCCCGGGGAATACCGCCACTCAAGGCCCAGATCACGCCAGCCCCGGCCCATGCAGAGCACTTGAGCAGCGTTCGGCGGTCAGGGTTCAACGGGCCGTCGGTACGTCGTTGGTGTTTTGAATGAATGTCCATCGGTAATCCCTCGCTGGAGAACTACAGTGATGTAGCTGGCACGAGGTAAAAACCTGGCGGGACAGGTCTTTATTCCCTGTCGAAAATATATTTTTTCCTCGGGAATAAAACGCAACGCTTCACAGTTATAGGGATGGGACAGTGCGGAAACCACTATGACGCGATTTGAGGAACTGTTTGCGCCCCACCTGGACGCCGCCTACAACCTCGCGCGCTGGCTCACCGGCAACGACAGCGCCGCGCGCGATGTCGTGCAGGAAAGCGCCCTGCGGGCGTTCAGATTTTCGCAGCGCTTCACCGACGGCAACGCCAAGGCCTGGTTCCTGACCATCGTGCGCAACGAAAGCTACACCTGGCTCAAGGCCTCAGCCGGACGCCATTGGGTCGCCATCGGCGATGAACTCGCCGAAGACGACAAGGCGCTCAGCCACAGCCAGACCCCGGAACTGCTGGCCATCCACAGCGAAAATGCGGCGCTGATCCAGCAAGCCCTGTGCGCCCTGCCGCCGGCGTTTCGCGAGGTGATCGTGCTCAAGGAACTCGAAGACATGCCCTACAAGGACATCGCCCTGGTGGTCGACATCCCCATCGGTACCGTCATGTCGAGGCTGGCCAGGGCTCGCGCCATGCTCACGCTCGAACTACTGAAGTTGCACGATCATGAATGAACTCGACTGCACGGTTTGCCAGACGCTGATACATGGCTATCTGGACAAGGAACTCGATTCGGCGACGGCTGCGAATGTGTCCGGGCATCTGGCCGAGTGCGTCGCGTGCGCGCGATTGCATGATCAGACGAAGCTGCTGATGGCCGGTGTGAAGCAACGAGCGCCGTATTACGCAGCGCCGGCGTCATTGACTTCCCGGGTGTTCGCCCCTGAACCCCCATCGGTTGGCGTCGTCGAGCGTTGGCGCAAATGGTTCGCACCGGTTTTTTCAGCGACGGCGCTGGCCTTGGCTGTGGTGCTGTATGTGGCGACGCCAGGCAGCGAACAGCCATTGATGGACGAGGCGGTCTCCAGCCATGTGCGTTCGCTGATGGGCGAGCATTTGAACGATGTGGTGTCGTCCGACCGCCACACCGTGAAGCCCTGGTTCACCGGCAAACTCGACTTCTCGCCGCCGGTCTTCGATTACTCGGCGCAAGGATTTCCCCTGCTGGGCGGGCGGCTGGATTATCTGCAGCATCAGACCACGGCGGCCCTGAGTTACCGCCGGGCCAAGCACATCATCAATGTTTTTATCTTGCCCACGCCTGAGACGGACAAGCCACGGCAAAGCCTGACGATCCGAGGTTTCAATGTGGTGTCCTGGCAAGAAAACCACATGCGCTTTGTGCTGGTGTCCGATCTGGAGAAAAGTGAGCTGGAGGCGTTCAGCCAGTTACTCAAGCCGTAGCATTTTTTCACCGAAGCAAGAGCAAAAAAACCTCAGGCATGCCGCTTGCGATACTCCCCCGGCGCAATGCCAAAGCGCGACTTGAACGCGGTGGAGAAGTAGCTCGAATCGGAAAACCCCCACGAGTAACCCAGCACCGACAACTTCTGCTCCTTGCCTGAGCGGCGCAGGGATTCGGCGCACAGGTCCAGGCGACGGTTCTTGATGTAGCGCGCCACCACCAACCCCTTCTTGGCAAACATGCGGTACAGGCCGCGGGTGGACATGCCGACTTCCCGCGCCAGCCATTCCGGGCACAGGTCTTCGGAGCGAATGTTGTCGTCGATGCAGGCGAGCGTCTTGCGGAAGAACCGCTCGTGGGCATCGCTGCTGTCGTTGGCCTGGCTGATCGCCGGGCGCAGCAGGCTGACAATCGCCTCCAGGGTCGCTTCGCTTTCCTGGTGGGTCAGGTGCTGCTGGCGGGTGGCATCGAGGATCAGCCGGTGCGAGAGCATCGCAATGGGCGAGGTCGCGGCAATCCGGTGGCCGCACTTGACCTGATTGAAGCGCAGGGTTTGCTCGACCAGTTGATACGGCAGGATCAGCGACAACTGCCGGGAGCTTTCGCCGTAGGTGAAGTCGCTGGGCCGCGCAGCATCGATCAGCGTGATGTCGCCGGGGGACAGCAAGACCTTGTCGTCGCCCTGGGCCATGCCCGCCGTGCCGTCGAGCTGGAACACCGCAAAATACTTGCCGCCCTCGCCCGCCGCGACTTCCTGGGGCGTACGGTACAAACGCGCCTGGCACGCGTCGACGAAGCTGAGCTTGAGCGCATCGCTCCGGTATTCGCGGATACGCCCGGCAAATTCGCTGCCCAGGGGTTGTGCGTTGAAGGCGCCACAGATCTGGTTGATCTGATGGATCCACTGGTCGAACCCATCATGGCGCTGTGCTGTTGTAGAAATCATGTCAGGCCTCACGCAGGCTTATTTTTATTGTCTACGTCAATCCACACGACATCGGATGCTTCGAATCTCCTGAACCGCACCATTCCCTGAACAATGACGTGCTATTTCAGTCCGCCAAAACGCCGATAGAAGCTTTCACCCACATCCGGCAACGGGCCGTCGGCCGTTTCCAGTGCGGCGTTCAGCCATTCTTCGGCCTTGGCGTAGATCAAACGGTAAATGTTGCGGCACAACTGGCGGGCGGCGCGGCCTTCCCAATCGCCGGGCAGCAACTCGTCCGGCAGTTGCGGGTCGCGCAGCAGCAGCTTGCGGTACTCGTGAATCAACAGCACCCGCGCCAGGAAGCAGTCGGCCGGCTGTAGGTTTTCCTGCTCGCGCAGGGCTTGCCACAGCGGCCGGAACAGCTGGATGAACTCGCTGTAGTGCGCGGCCAGTTCCTCGATGTTCCAGCTCTCGCGCACTTGCAGGCGCAGCGCCTTGGAGGCCAGTACGTCTTGGGCGGTGGTTTCGAAGACGATGGTGTCTTCCTGGACGCCGAGATCGAGCAGGGTCGCGTTGACGTCGGAACGGTCGCTGCGCGGACAGGCCAGCACGACCGGCGAAATCGCGCCGAAGCCTTGCCACTCCAGCTCTTCGCGCACCTGTTTGCGTTTGTCCTGGGTCAGTTGCGAGAGCATCACCAGGCACCAGGAACCATCCCAGGCCGGCATCGTGGTGCTGTAGACCCGCTTGAAGGCCTTGTCGAAACGGCGGCGACCGGTGCCGGTCAGGCTGTAGTAGCTGCGACGACCGACCTTCTCGGCGGTCAGCCAGCCTTCCTTGGTCAGGCGAAAAATCGAAGTGCGGATCAGCCGTTCGTTGATGCCGATGGGCTCGAGCAACTGAATCAGGCTGCCCAGCCATACGGTGCCGCCATGGGGTTCGATGGCATCCCCGTACAACGTGATGATCAAGGAACTGGCGCGGATCGGCGTCTGCTCCTGGAAGCGGGTAATCAGATGGTTCAAGGGAGTCAGGGACGACATGGGCGTTCCGTGCGAAAAAAGAAAAGGAATATACCGAAAGCCAACTGGTTAAGCCCAATCCCTTGTAGGAGCCAGCTTGCTGGCGATGGTGTGTCAGTCGACACCAAGGTAGCTGACACACCTTCGCCAGCAAGCTGGCTCCTACAGGGGTTCGGTGTTCACAGGTTGTTGCCCTTGGGCCGCAACCCACTGTCACTGATACGCGGGCGATCCGGCTCTGGTTCGCTCAGCGGTTCGCAGACCTGCATTTGCGTAAGGCAACGCTGGGCCAGTTGCTGATATTCCCGGGTGCCGGCCTGTTTCCACGCCACTTCCTGATCGCTGAGGCTGCGCTTGACGCTGGCCGGTGCGCCCATGACCAGCGACTGTTCCGGGCATTCGAAGCCGGCCTTGACGAACGCCGCCGCCGACACGAATGAACGCGGGCCGATCCGGGCGTTGTCCATCACCACCGCATTCATGCCCACCAGCGCATCGGCGCCGATCCGGCAACCGTGCAGCACCGCGCCGTGACCGATGTGGCCGTTGCGCTCGACCACCGTGTCGCTGTCGGGGAAACCGTGCATCACGCAGGTGTCCTGCAGGTTGGCGCCCTCCTCCAGCACGATCCGCCCGAAATCGCCGCGCAGGCTGGCCAGCGGACCGACATAACAATGCGGGCCGATGATCACGTCACCGATCAATACGGCGGACGGATGCACATAAGCGCTCGGGTCAACCACCGGAGTCAGGCCATCAAGGCTGTAGCAGGTCATGGAAGCTTCCTTCACAAAGCGATGCAAATAATGACTCATTTTGTATCACATCACTTTTAACAGCACAAAGACTAAAAACCGTATCACTTGAAATACACCTTTCCGACGAATGTCAACGCGCCTCTTAAATCGCCATAAAACCCAATGTTTTCTGGGAAAAATCCGTTATCAGCGCCCCTTAATCAGAAAGCCAAAAAATCGAAACCAACACCAATAAGACACATTAAATCTATTTTCGTATTGCATTTACGTATCACGTTATAGCTATACTTGGGCAAAACCGGCCCCTGCGGCCGATCCAATAACCAGCCGGCACCACGCCGAGCGTGCACCGTGAGAGCATCCGCCATGCCTCTGACCCTTGCCGTCGAATTGATCGAGCCTGGCGTCCGCCTGATTACCCTGCAGCGCCCGCAAGCCCTGAACGCCTTGACCACCGAGTTGCTGGGCGAACTGGCCGCTGAACTGAACACTGCGCAAGCCGACCCCGACACCCGGGCCGTGGTGCTCACCGGCAGTCGCAAGGCCTTCGCCGCTGGCGCCGACATCAAGGAAATGGCCGATCGCAATCTGGTCGGCATCCTCGACGACCCGCGCCAGGCCTCGTGGCAAGCCATCACCCGCTTCAGCAAACCGCTGATCGCCGCCGTCAACGGCTTCGCCCTCGGCGGTGGCTGCGAACTGGCGATGCACGCCGACATCATCATTGCAGGCCTTGACGCCCGTTTCGGCCAGCCGGAAATCAACCTCGGGATCATGCCTGGTGCCGGTGGCACCCAACGCCTGCTACGCGCCGTCGGCAAATCCATGGCCATGCAAATGGTGCTGACCGGCGAGCCGATCGACGCCCGCCAGGCCCAGCGCGCCGGGCTGGTCAGCGAAGTGACCCAGCCGGAATTCACCGTCGAGCGCGCCCTGCACATCGCCCGCAGCATTGCGGCCAAGGCACCGCTGGCGGTGCGCCTGGCCAAAGAGTCGCTGCTCAAGGCCATGGACACCGACCTGGCCAGCGGCCTGCGTTTCGAGCGCCACGCCTTCACCGTGCTGGCCGGCACCCGCGACCGCGATGAAGGCATTGCAGCCTTCCAGGAAAAGCGCAGCCCGACTTTCACCGGGCAATAAAGCGGCCACTGACATCCGAATTCGAACGACTGCCAAGAGAACGCCAAGACCATGAACTTCGAACACATCCTGTTTTCCATCGACGCCGGCGTCGCCCTGCTCAGCCTCAATCGGCCGGACCAGCTCAACAGCTTCAACACCCAGATGCATGGCGAAGTGAAGGAAGCGCTCAAGCAAGTGCGGCAGAACCCGGACGTGCGCGTTTTACTGTTGACCGGTGAAGGTCGCGGCTTCTGCGCCGGGCAGGACCTGAGCGACCGCAATGTCGCGCCGGGCAGCGCCGTGCCGGACCTGGGCGAGTCCATCGAGAAGTTCTACAACCCGCTGATCCGCCAGTTGCGCGACCTGCCCTTGCCGGTTATCTGCGCGGTCAACGGTGTGGCGGCCGGGGCTGGCGCCAACATTCCGCTGGCCTGCGACCTGGTACTGGCGGCGCGCTCGGCCAATTTCATCCAGGCGTTCTGCAAGATTGGCCTGATCCCTGATTCCGGCGGCACCTGGACCCTGCCGCGTCTTGTGGGCATGGCTCGGGCCAAGGCTTTGGCACTACTGGGCAACCGCCTGAGCGCCGAACAGGCTGAGCAATGGGGCTTGATCTATCAGTGTGTGGACGACGCCGATTTGCGCGACGAAGCGCTGAAACTGGCCCGCCACCTGGCGACCCAGCCGACCTACGGTCTGGCGCTGATCAAGCGCAGCCTCAACGCCAGCCTGAGCAACAGCTTCGACGAACAGCTTGAGCTGGAAAAAGACCTGCAGCGCCTGGCCGGGCGCAGCGAGGACTACCGCGAAGGCGTCGGGGCTTTCATGGAAAAACGCACACCAAGCTTCAAGGGACGCTGAGCCATGACCGCACTGAACACCAACGCACGCATCGCCGTGATCGGCGCCGGGGCTATGGGTGCCGGTATCGCCCAGGTCGCGGCCCAGGCCGGCCATCCGGTATTGCTGCTGGACAATCGTCCCGGCGCTGCCGCTCAAGCGATTGAAGGCATCGACCGCCAACTGGGCAAGCGAGTCGAGAACGGCAAGCTGTCGGCCGAATCGCGCAGCGCTACCGTCGCCCGCCTGCAAGCGGTGGAAGCCATCGAAGCCTTGGCCGACTGCGATCTGATCATCGAAGCCATCGTCGAAAACCTCGAGGTCAAGCGCGCGCTGTTCCGTCAGCTCGAAGGCATCTGCGGCGAGCATTGCATTCTCGCCAGCAATACCTCATCGCTGTCGATCACCAGCATCGCCGCGCAGCTTGATCACCCAGAACGCTTGCTCGGCCTGCACTTCTTCAACCCGGCACCAGTGATGGCGCTGGTGGAAGTCGTCTCCGGCCTGGCCAGTGATCCGGCACTCGCCGAGTGCCTGTACGACACCGCCAAGGCCTGGGGCAAAAAACCGGTGCACACCCGCTCCACACCGGGTTTTATCGTCAACCGCGTGGCCCGGCCGTTCTATGCCGAAAGCCTGCGGATGCTGCAGGAAGGCGCGGCCGACTGCCCAACCCTGGATGCGTTGATGCGCGAAGCCGGTGGTTTTGCCATGGGCGCGTTAGAGCTGACCGACCTGATCGGCCATGACGTCAACTACGCCGTGACCTGTTCGGTGTTTGACGCTTATTACCAGGACACGCGCTTCCTGCCGTCACTGATCCAGAAAGAACTGGTGGACGGCGGGCGCCTGGGACGCAAGAGCGGTCGGGGTTTCTATAGCTACGCCCAAGATGCGGAACGCCCGCACGCCACTGAAATCAGCAGCGATGCGAAGGTTGAGGTGTGCGCTGTCGAAGGCGACCTCGGTATTGCCCAAGGTTTGATTCCACGTTTACGCGAACAAGGCGTCGAGATCATCCAGCGCGATGGTCAAGGCTTGCTGCGGGTTGGTGATGCCGTGCTGGCCTTGAGCGACGGGCGCATGGCCTGTCACCGGGCTCGCGAAGACGGGCTGCGCAACCTGATCCTGCTGGACCTGGCGTTCGATTACGGTCATGCCAAACGCATCGCTATCAGCCATGCGGCAGGTATTGATCCGCTGGCGCTCGAACAAGGTGTTGCCCTGCTGCAACGGGCCGGCCTCAAGGTCAGCCTGCTCAGCGACAGCCCGGCCCTCGCCGTCTTGCGCACCGTGGCGATGCTCGCCAACGAAGCCGCCGACGCCCTGCTGCAAGGCGTGGCCTCGGCCGCCGACATCGATCTGGCCATGCGCGCAGGGGTCAATTATCCGCAAGGGCCGCTGGCCTGGGCCGATGCCATTGGCCTGGCGCACATTCTTGAAACGCTGGAAAACCTGCAAGCCAGTTATGGCGAAGAACGCTACCGGCCGTCGCTACTGCTGCGCCGTCGCGTCGCCGAAGGGAGAACATTCCATGACTAACCACGAAGCCATGACCCTGGCCAGTGAATGCGCGCAATCGCTGTTCCAGCGCGACGCCGCCAGCCAGGCCTTGGGCATGCGCCTGCTCTCGGCCGGCCCCGGTTGCTCCCGGGTCGGCATGACCGTGCGCGCCGACATGCTCCAGAGCCACGGCACGTGCCACGGCGGCTACCTGTTCGCGCTGGCCGATTCGGCATTCGCCTTTGCCTGCAACAGCTACAACGAAGCCACCGTGGCCATCGGCTGCAGCATCGACTACATCGCCCCGGCGCGCCTGGGCGACACGCTGAACGCCGACTGCATCGAGCAGAGCCGTTCGGGTCGCACCGGCAACTACGACGTGCGCATCGAAAACCAGCAGGGCCAGTTGATCGCCCTGTTCCATGGTAAATCCTACAAAGTGCGCGGCCCGGTGCTGGCGCAGGAGACTCCCAATGAATGACGCCCTGATCATCGACGCAGTCCGGACCCCGATTGGCCGTTACGCCGGCGTCCTGAGCAGCGTGCGCGCCGACGACCTCGGCGCGGTACCGTTGCGCGAACTGCTGCGCCGTCACCCGCAAGTGGACTGGAACAGCGTCGACGACGTGATCTACGGCTGCGCCAACCAGGCCGGCGAAGACAATCGCAACGTCGCGCGCATGTCGGCGTTGCTGGCCGGGTTGCCGGTCAGCGTGCCGGGCACCACCCTCAATCGCCTGTGCGGTTCCGGGCTGGATGCCATCGGCACCGCCGCCCGGGCCATTCGCAGCGGCGAAACCGGGCTGATGCTGGTCGGTGGCGTTGAATCCATGTCCCGTGCGCCACTGGTGATGGGCAAGGCCGAGCAGGCGTTTTCTCGGTCGGCCGAGATCTTCGATACCACCATCGGCTGGCGCTTCGTCAATCCACTGATGAAAAAGGCCTATGGCATCGATTCCATGCCGGAAACGGCGGAGAACGTCGCCGAACAGTTCAACATCTCCCGGGCCGACCAGGACGCCTTCGCCCTGCGCAGCCAGCAACGCGCCGCTGCCGCCCAGGCCAACGGACGTCTGGCCAGGGAAATCGTCGCGGTGGAAATTCCCCAGCGCAAAGGCCCGGCCAAAGTGGTCGAGCACGACGAACACCCGCGCGGCGACACCACCCTTGAGCAACTAGCCAAACTTGGGACGCCGTTCCGCGAAGGCGGCAGCATCACCGCCGGCAACGCCTCCGGGGTCAACGACGGGGCCTGCGCGCTGTTGCTGGCCAGCCCGGAAGTCGCCAAACGCCACGGCCTGACCGCCCGTGGCCGGGTCGTGGCCATGGCCACCGCTGGCGTTGAACCCCGGATCATGGGCATCGGCCCGGTGCCGGCCACGCGCAAGGTGCTGGAGGTGGCCAACCTGAGCCTGGCCGATATGGACGTGATCGAACTCAACGAAGCCTTCGCCGCACAAGGCCTGGCGGTGCTGCGCGAACTGGGCCTGAGCGACACCGATCCACGGGTCAACCCCAACGGCGGCGCCATCGCCCTGGGTCATCCACTGGGCATGAGCGGCGCCCGTCTGGTCACCACCGCCCTGCATGAGCTTGAGGAACGGAATGGCCGCTACGCCCTGTGCACCATGTGCATCGGTGTCGGCCAGGGGATCGCGCTGATCATCGAGCGTCTATCCCACTAAAGAATCGCGATTCCCAAGGAGCCGAGAGGTATCCTTGGGGCATGCACTCAAAGCCCTTGTGCAAAAGGGCTGGAACACAAAAACAATTCGAGTGAACACATGAACATGCCAATAGCCAAAGCCGTGCTGGATCCTGTGCTTGACCCGCTGGAAACCGCCAGCATCGACGAGCTGCGCCAGCATCAGCTGGAGCGCCTGCGCTGGAGCCTGAACCACGCCTACAACAACGTGCCGCTGTACCGTCAGCGTTTCGATGCGCTGGGCGTGCACCCGGACGACATCAAATCCCTGGACGATCTGGCGAAATTCCCTTTCACCACCAAGTCCGACCTGCGGGACAACTACCCCTACGGCATGTTTGCCGTGCCGATGCACGACATCGTGCGCCTGCACGCCTCCAGCGGCACCACCGGCAAACCGACCGTGGTCGGCTACACCCAGAACGACATCGACACCTGGGCCAACGTGGTGGCGCGCTCGATCCGCGCTGGCGGTGGCCGCCGTGGCGACAAGGTGCACATTTCCTATGGCTACGGCCTGTTCACCGGCGGCCTCGGCGCGCACTACGGCGCCGAACGCCTGGGCTGCACGGTGATCCCGATGTCCGGTGGCCAGACCGAAAAACAGGTGCAACTGATCAAGGATTTCCAGCCGGACATCATCATGGTCACGCCGTCCTACATGCTCAACATCGCCGACGAAATCGAGCGCCAGGGCATCGACCCGCACAAACTGGCCCTGCGCCTGGGCATCTTCGGCGCCGAGCCGTGGACCGCCGAACTGCGCAGCGCCATCGAGCAACGCCTGGGCATCACCGCACTGGACATCTACGGCCTCTCGGAAATCATGGGGCCAGGTGTCGCCATGGAATGCGCCGAAACCAAGGACGGCCCGACCATCTGGGAAGACCATTTCTACCCGGAAATCATCGACCCGGTCACTGGCGAAGTGCTGCCTGACGGGCAGATGGGCGAACTGGTGTTCACTTCCCTGAGCAAAGAAGCCCTGCCGATGATCCGCTACCGCACCCGCGACCTGACGCGCCTGCTGCCGGGCACCGCACGGCCGATGCGGCGTATCGACAAGATCACCGGGCGCAGCGATGACATGCTGATCATCCGCGGGGTCAACGTGTTTCCGACGCAGATCGAGGAGCAGGTTCTGAAAGTCAAACAACTTGCCGAGTGTTATGAGATCCATCTGTATCGCAATGGCAACCTGGACAGCGTTGATGTGCATGTCGAACTCAAGGCTGAGCACCAGCACCTGAGCGATGAACAGCAGAAGGCTGTTTGCGGGGAGCTGAGTAAACACATCAAGACATATATCGGGATCAGTTCGCGGATTGTTTTGCAGCCTTTCCATTCGATCAAGCGTTCTGAGGGCAAGGCTTGCCACGTGTTGGATAAACGTCCTAAAGCATGACTGCTGCACCCTTTTTGGCCCCGCTTTTTGCGGGGTTTTTTTTGGCTTCGGGTTCTGTGTGTTTATCCATTTCTCGGGTTATGGCGACTTATGGTTCCGCTCTTACAGCCAGCCCTTTCAAGGTGTTTTCCCTTTATGGGCCTTAAGCACCCGATCCGTCGACACATGAGCGTGCGCAGCTTTGCCGTCCAGCCACTCCTTGGGTTTGGCGATTTTGGGACCACGTATGCTTTTGGCCACTTGCTTGGGCTTGATATTCCTGGCGAGCGCCAACAGTCGCGTTGCCAGCGTTTCTAAGGTCGTTTGAAGTGTCAGGTAATCTGAGGGCAGTGCGATCTGCATGCCCTCGTATCCGCTACGCACTTGTACCGTCAGGTGGAAGATCGAAGCTTCCCAGCCTTCGGGCAATGTCTCGCGATGAGCCTGTTCCACGCTGCGTTTGAGCACTGCCAGGACGTTGTAGGCCAGGATCGCCGAGGTAAAACCCAGCAACGCCGCCCGCGGAGCGCCAAGGCTTTCGATTTCACTGTCCAGCACCGATTCCAGGCGCTGGAACATCCCTTCGATACTCCAGCGACGACGGTATAACTCGGCGATCTGCCCGGCGCTGACGGTGTCTGGCAAGTTGCTCCAGAACCACATCACAGTGTCGCCTGAGTCAGTAGGTGTCTGTAGGTTCAGTTCAACTCGACGCCAGCGGTGACCACCTTTGAGTTCGATGATTTGCTCGCGCACCGTTGCGGATTCGATGGCCACAGATTCTTGCCAGCCGCCTTCCTCAATCAACCGTGGATGTTTGCTTTGCTGGCGAATAATGAACGAAGCCCCCGCTTCCTCGCAGGCTTGCATGACGGGCAGCGTGCAGTACAGCCGATCGGCCATCCATAGCTGGCCCTTAGTGGCGTGGGCCAACAGCGGCAGCACGCTGACGCGCTCACTGGCGTAGGCATCCTCGCATGGCTGCAAGTCGACGATCTGATCGAGGTCCGGGTCGTAGACCACTACTGAAAACCCTGGTCGCGCCGCACCTCGCTCACGCCGCAAAGCCCCCAAGCGTTTTTCAGTAGAAGGCAGGTGGTTGCCGTCGACAATGCGCAGCTGCCAGCCGGGCAAAATGGCTGAGCAGCCCAACTCTTTTATCGTCGGAGCCAGGCGCTCGGCGCTTCCTGTAACCAACGCCCGCAGCAACGCGGGCTCTGTGCGGCTGACCTTGTCATAGAGCGCCGCCAACGTAACCGGCAGCCCCTCCATTTGCCGGGCAGCGGCATGCAAAGAAGGGCGCAAACCTAATGAAACAAGGGACATCAGCTCAACGATGGTCGAAAACAAAAGCTCACGCGGGTACTGGCGTTGACGGTGTTCTTCAAACACCTGATCAACCCATTCGGCAGGAACAGCCTGCTCCAGTATCAATTTCGTCATGACACTGGCCGGTGTCTTTTTTTCAAACCGCGCTAGAACTTCTGCCCACATCGTTTTCGTCACCCTGACTGGTTTTTAGGGGATTCTAAACGAAGACCTTGAAAGGGCTGGCTCTTACAGCGGGTTACTTGGAAAAGCCCCAAGTAACCAAGGGCTCTTGCCCCTGACGTTCGGTGCCTCGCCAAGGCTCGGCATGCCCTCGCTCCGGTCCTGCTCCGGTCCTGCTCCGTGGGCCCGCCGCCATCGGCCATCCATGGCCCAGAGTGTGTCAAAACATCCAAGCCAACCCTTGCTATGATTCCCCAGGATTTCATCGCAAGGGTTGCCCATGAAACGCTTTATTCAAGGTGAACACCGAGGTCAAAGTACCTTGCTCCCCGAGAGCCTGGACGATTACGTCAGCGACACCAATCCGGTGCGCGTTGTGGATGTCTTCGTTGATGAACTCGATCTGATCACCTTGGGTTTTGAAAGCGCTGTCCCCGCTGAAACCGGCCGACCGGCTTACCACCCGGCAGTCCTGCTGAAGATCTACATCTACGGCTATCTAAACCGCATCCAGTCGAGCCGACGCCTTGAACGCGAGGCGCAGCGCAACGTCGAACTGATGTGGCTGACCGGTCGCTTGATGCCGGACTTCAAGACCATCGCCAACTTCCGCAAAGACAACAGCAAAGCCATTCGAGGCGTCTGCCGCCAGTTTGTTGTGCTGTGCCAGCAGTTGGGGCTTTTCGCGGAAAACCTGGTTGCTATCGACGGCAGCAAATTCAAGGCGGTGAACCACCGCGACCGCAATTTCACCAGCGCCAAGCTGAAGCGGCGGATGGAAGAAATCGAATCGAGCATTGGCCGTTATCTAAAGGCGCTGGATGCGGCTGATCGGGAAGAGCCCATGCCCTCGGGTCCCAAAAGTGGCGGCCTTGAAGAGAAAATCGCCAAACTAAAGGAGCAAATGAAAGCGCTTCAGGCGATTGAAGTTCAGCTTGAGGAATCGCCTGATAAGCAGGTTTCACTGACCGACCCGGACGCCCGCTCGATGATGACGAGCGGCAAAGGAATCGTGGGTTACAACGTACAGACCGCGGTCGATACCAAGCACCATCTGATTGTCGCGCACGAAGTGACCAATGTGGGTCACGACCGTGATCAGCTCAGCTCGATGGCGCTGCAGGCCCGTGAGGCGATGAAACTCGAATCTTTGTCGGTGGTGGCTGACCGAGGGTACTTCAAAAGCGGGGAAATCCTTGCCTGTTACGAGGCCGGAATTAGCGCTTATGTGCCGAAGACGCTGAGCTCGCGCGCCAAATTCGATGGCCGCTTCAACAATGACGAGTTTGTTTACGACGCGGACAAAGATGTGTACGTCTGCCCCGTCAAGGAAGTGCTGATCTGGCGAAACTCTTACGTCGACAATGGCAAGACGCTGAACAGTTACTGGAGCTCCAACTGCCGGGCCTGCTCGATAAAAGCACAATGCACACCGGCCAGAGAGCGAAAGGTTCGTCGCTGGGCACATGAGGCGGTGCTGGAGGAAATGCAGGTCCGCTTAGACAATGCGCCGCAGATGATGAGCATCCGCAAGCGGACCGTCGAACATCCCTTCGGGACGCTCAAACAATGGATGGGTGCGACACATTTTTTGACCCGACGGCTTGCCGGGGTGAGCACCGAAATGAGCTTGAATGTGCTCGCCTACAACTTGAAGCGAGTGATGAAAATCCTCGGTGCGCAGAATCTGATGAAAGCGCTGGCGGCCTGAAAAGCCTCCTTTTTTGCCCGATGGACGAGCTGAGAAGCGTTACTAGCGGCATTAAAAGCCGGCTGGAGCTACGAAGAACGCTTTAGGTGTAATTAGCCAGCCAAACATCGTCGGCGCTACGCGCCGACGATGTTTGAACTAGTTTTTACACACTCTGGGCCGGCGGCGGCTAACCCGGCATCCATGCCGGGTTGCCCACTGCGCAGAACCTCCTCTCGGCCTCACGAGGGGGCAAGAAGATCAAGAGCTAAAGCCAAAGCAAAAGCGAGGCGGCCTGCCGGCCGGCCTGATCGCGGGGTTCGTTCGCCTGTGAGAATTGAGTCGGCTGGCAGGCCGTCATCGCGAGCAAGCTCGCTCCCACAGGTACTCAGTACATCTGAAAGACACTGGTCGGCTGGCAGGCCGCCTTCGCGAGCAGGTCGGATCGCCGCACCGTCGCTCCTACAGAAGAGCAAAGGCAGAGCAGCCCACACCACCGCGTCGCTCTTCACCACTCATCAGGCCGAGCGTTAGCTCGCCTGCAGCTCTTGATCTTGATCCACCCGCCCCCTCGGAAGGCTGAGCGGAGGCGTTCATCCGGGGGTAGGCGCGCAGCGCCGTTCGGCGCAGCCGAACACATCGAGAGGAGGTCGAGCGAAGCCGACCGGAGGCGATGCCCCCGGATGAATGCCGGAGCGAAGGAACCCCGAGCCCAGGCGAGGGGCCGTACGTTCGGGGCGAGCGTTTTTTTGCTTACTTTTTTTAGGCGCTTGTAAAAAAAGTAAGTCGCCGTAAGGGCCAGCCCTTTCAAGGTGTTTTCCCTTTATGGGCCTTAAGCACCCGATCCGTCGACACATGAGCGTGCGCAGCTTTGCCGTCCAGCCACTCCTTGGGTTTGGCGATTTTGGGACCACGTATGCTTTTGGCCACTTGCTTGGGCTTGATATTCCTGGCGAGCGCCAACAGTCGCGTTGCCAGCGTTTCTAAGGTCGTTTGAAGTGTCAGGTAATCTGAGGGCAGTGCGATCTGCATGCCCTCGTATCCGCTACGCACTTGTACCGTCAGGTGGAAGATCGAAGCTTCCCAGCCTTCGGGCAATGTCTCGCGATGAGCCTGTTCCACGCTGCGCTTGAGCACTGCCAGGACGTTGTAGGCCAGGATCGCCGAGGCAAAACCCAGCAACGCCGCCCGCGGAGCGCCAAGGCTTTCGATTTCACTGTCCAGCACCGATTCCAGGCGCTGGAACATCCCTTCGATACTCCAGCGACGACGGTATAACTCGGCGATCTGCCCGGCGCTGACGGTGTCTGGCAAGTTGCTCCAGAACCACATCACAGTGTCGCCTGAGTCAGTAGGTGTCTGTAGGTTCAGTTCAACTCGACGCCAGCGGTGACCACCTTTGAGTTCGATGATTTGCTCGCGCACCGTTGCGGATTCGATGGCCACAGATTCTTGCCAGCCGCCTTCCTCAATCAACCGTGGATGTTTGCTTTGCTGGCGAATAATGAACGAAGCCCCCGCTTCCTCGCAGGCTTGCATGACGGGCAGCGTGCAGTACAGCCGATCGGCCATCCATAGCTGGCCCTTAGTGGCGTGGGCCAACAGCGGCAGCACGCTGACGCGCTCACTGGCGTAGGCATCCTCGCATGGCTGCAAGTCGACGATCTGATCGAGGTCCGGGTCGTAGACCACTACTGAAAACCCTGGTCGCGCCGCACCTCGCTCACGCCGCAAAGCCCCCAAGCGTTTTTCAGTAGAAGGCAGGTGGTTGCCGTCGACAATGCGCAGCTGCCAGCCGGGCAAAATGGCTGAGCAGCCCAACTCTTTTATCGTCGGAGCCAGGCGCTCGGCGCTTCCTGTAACCAACGCCCGCAGCAACGCGGGCTCTGTGCGGCTGACCTTGTCATAGAGCGCCGCCAACGTAACCGGCAGCCCCTCCATTTGCCGGGCAGCGGCATGCAAAGAAGGGCGCAAACCTAATGAAACAAGGGACATCAGCTCAACGATGGTCGAAAACAAAAGCTCACGCGGGTACTGGCGTTGACGGTGTTCTTCAAACACCTGATCAACCCATTCGGCAGGAACAGCCTGCTCCAGTATCAATTTCGTCATGACACTGGCCGGTGTCTTTTTTTCAAACCGCGCTAGAACTTCTGCCCACATCGTTTTCGTCACCCTGACTGGTTTTTAGGGGATTCTAAACGAAGACCTTGAAAGGGCTGGCCGTAAGGGCGAAACCATAAGTGGCCGTTACCAAAAAAACAGATATGTACACCACCCCAAAAAAGCGACCACTCATCCAAAGCGATACAAAAACAAATATGACACGTCATTTTTTGTTTGATATTAAATCCTGTATCGCTTATAAAGTTCCCCATGCCCCAGAACAGATTCAAGGCGGGAACTCAAAAATGTACGCACAGCTAGTAGAAACAGGCGTAAAGCGCATCAAAGCCCTCTCGGAAATGTCCGACCAGGAACGCGCATTCCAGGAAAAAATCGATTCAGAAATCAAGATCGAAGCCAAGAACTGGATGCCAGATGCCTACCGACAGACCCTGATCCGGCAGATCTCCCAACACGCCCACTCCGAAATCGTCGGCATGCTGCCCGAAGGCAACTGGGTCACCCGCGCGCCGTCGCTCAAACGCAAACTGCAACTGATGGCCAAGATCCAGGACGAAGCCGGCCACGGCCTGTACCTGTACAGCGCCATGGAAACCCTCGGTGCCGACCGTGATGAAGAAGTCGCCAAGCTGCACAGCGGCAAGGCCAAGTACTCGAGCATCTTCAATTACCCGACGCTGAACTGGGCCGACATGGGCGCGGTGGGCTGGCTGGTCGATGGTGCGGCGATCGTCAACCAGGTGGTGCTGCAGCGCACCTCCTACGGCCCGTATTCCCGGGCGATGATCCGCATCTGCAAGGAAGAGAGCTTCCACCAGCGCCAAGGCTACGAAATCCTCCTGACCATGATGCGCCACGGCAATCAGGCGCAAAAAGACATGGTCCAGGACGCGATCAACCGCCTGTGGTGGCCGTCGCTGATGATGTTTGGCCCGAGCGACGAACACTCGCCGAACAGCGCCCAGTCCATGGCGTGGAAAATCAAGCGCCAGAGCAACGACGAACTGCGCCAGCGCTTCATCGACCAGACCATCCCGCAGCTTGAACTGCTGGGCTGCACCTGCCCCGATCCGGACCTGAAGTGGAACGCCGAACGCGGCCACTACGACTTCGGCGAAATCCAGTGGAACGAATTCTACGAAGTGCTCAAGGGCAACGGCCCGTGCAACCAGGAACGCGTCGCCACCCGCCGCAAGGCGATGGAAGACGGTGCCTGGGTCCGTGAAGCCGCCGTCGCCCACGCCCGCAAAAAACAAAACAAGCACGCCGCCTGATCCGGCCACCTGATGTGGAGTAACTGAAATGTCCGAGTGGACCCTCTTCGAAGTCTTCGTGCGCAGCAAGCACGGCCTCAACCACAAGCACGTCGGCAGCGTGCATGCCGCCGATACCACCATGGCCATCGAGAACGCCCGCGAGCTCTACACCCGTCGCAGCGAAGGCGTGAGCCTGTGGGTGGTGCCTTCGGCATTGATCACCGCCTCGTCGCCAGATGAAAAAGACCCGCTGTTCGATCCGTCGGACGACAAGGTCTACCGCCACGCCAGCTTCTACGAGCTGCCGGCCGAAGTCGGGCACATGTGAGGTCGACCATGGACAACAAGACTGATCTGATCGAATACCTGCTGCGCCTCGGCGACAGCGCCCTGATCCAGGGCCAGCGCCTGTGCCAGTGGTGCGGCAAGGCCCCGGCGCTGGAAGAAGAGCTGGCGCTGATGAACGTCGGCCTCGACCTGGTGGGCCAGGCACGCAACTGGCTGGAGTACGCCGCCGAACTGCTGGACGACGGCCGCGATGCCGATCACCTGGCGTTCCGTCGCGACGAGCGCGCCTATCGCAACCTGCTGCTGGTGGAACAACCCAACGGCGACTTCGCGGTGACCATGCTCAAGCAGTTCCTTTATGACGCCTGGCATTTGCCGGTACTGCAGGGCCTGAGCCAGTCCAGCGACGAACGCATTGCCGGGATTGCCGCCAAAGCGGTGAAGGAAGTGACCTATCACCTGCGCCGCTCCGGCGAATGGATCGAGCGTATGGGTGACGGCACCGAGGAAAGCCACAAGCGCTTGCTCGCGGCCATCCCCGAAGTCTGGCGCTTCACCGTGGAACTGATCGCCGCCGATGACAGCGAGCAGCGTGTGTGTGAAGCCGGCATCGCCCCGGACATCGCCAGCGTGGCCGCCCAGTGGCAAGCCAAGGTCGAGCAGATTTTCACCAGCGCCACCCTGCCCGTGCCGGCCAAGCCGAGCTACTTCTACCTGAATGCACGCAAGGGCCTGCACACCGAACACCTGGGCATCCTGCTGGCCGAAATGCAGTTCCTGCCACGAGCGTATCCCGATGCAACCTGGTGAGCTGATCGCCAGCGACCTCGGCGCCCGGCCGGCTCAACCGACCGACCTGGCTGCCGCGTGGGCGATTCTGGCAGAGGTAATGGACCCGGAAGTGCCGGTGGTCAGCGTGGTTGACCTGGGCATCGTCCGCGATCTGGACTGGCAGGCCGGCCACCTTCACGTGGTGGTCACGCCGACCTACTCCGGCTGCCCGGCCACCGAAGTGATCGAGAGCGATATCCGCGAGGCCCTGGAACTCGCCGGATTCAAGGCGCCGCAATTGGAGCGCAAGTTGACCCCGGCCTGGACCACCGACTGGATCAGCGACAGCGGCCGCGAACGCCTGCGCGCCTACGGCATCGCACCGCCCGAGGGCAGCACCAGCAAGCGCAGCCTGCTCGGCGAAAGCCCGCAGGTTGTGTGCCCGCAATGCGGCAGCGCCCACACCGAGGTCCTCAGCCAGTTCGGCTCCACCGCCTGCAAGGCGCTGTACCGCTGCGTCGATTGCCGGGAACCGTTCGACTATTTCAAGTGCATCTGAGCGGCGAATCGGCCGTCCCAGCTGGAGAACAACAATGAGCAAATTTCACAGCCTGACCATCAAGGACGTGCGCGCCGAGACCCGTGACGCGGTGTCCATCGCCTTCGAGATTCCGCAGGAACTGCAAGACAGCTTTCACTACACCCAGGGCCAGCACCTGGTGATGCGCACCCAACTGGACGGCGAAGAAGTACGCCGCTCCTACTCGATCTGCACCGGGGTCAACGACGGTGAACTGCGCATCGCCGTCAAGCGTGTGGCGGGCGGACGCTTCTCGGCGTTTGCCAACGAACAGCTGAAAGCCGGGCACACCCTGGAAGTGATGCCGCCCGCCGGGCACTTCTGCGTTGAGCTCGATCCGGCGCGCCATGGCAATTACCTCGCTGTGGCCGCAGGCAGCGGCATCACGCCGATCCTGTCGATCATCAAGACCACCCTGCAAACCGAGCCCCACAGCCGCGTCACCCTGCTGTACGGCAACCGCTCCAGCTCCGGCGCGCTGTTCCGCGAGCAGCTCGAAGACCTGAAAAACCGCTACCTGCAACGCCTGAACCTGATCTTCGTGTTCAGCCGCGAGCAGCAGGATGTCGACCTGTACAACGGCCGGATCAACGCCGAGAAGTGCGAGCAACTGTTCAGCCGCTGGCTCGACGTCAAGGCCCTCGACGCCGCCTTCATCTGCGGCCCGCAGGAGATGACCGAGACCGTGCGCGACAGCCTCAAGGCCAAGGGCATGCAACCTGAGCGCATCCATTTCGAATTGTTCGCCGCCGCCGGCAGCGAGCAAAAACGCGCCGCTCGCGAAGCCGCCCGTCAGGTGGATGCGGCGGTCAGCCAGATCACCGTGATCAGCGACGGCCGCGCCCTGGCGTTCGACCTGCCGCGCAACAGCCAGAGCATCCTCGAAGCGGGTAACGAGCAAGGTGCGGAACTGCCCTACTCGTGCAAGGCCGGGGTGTGCTCGACCTGCAAGTGCAAGGTCATCGAAGGCGAAGTGGAAATGGACAGCAACCACGCCCTGGAAGACTACGAAGTGGCCGCCGGCTACGTGCTGTCGTGCCAGGCCTTCCCGATCAGCGACAAGGTGGTGCTGGATTTCGATCAGCTCTGATATCCGATTCACACCAAATCCTGTGGGAGCGAGCCTGCTCGCGAAGAGGCCATCAGATCCGACATTGATGGCGCCTGATTCGCAGTCTTCGCGAGCAGGCTCGCTCCCACAGGGATCCGGTGATCGACCCGAATACACCGTTTCACCCAAAACAAAAACAACAAAGGAGCGCGCGTCATGACACCCCAGGAAGTAGAACTCATTCGCCAGCACCCGGATTTCATCCAGCTGGTTCGCCGTAAACAGAAGCTGTACTGGTCACTGAGCCTGGCCATGCTGGTGATTTACTACGGCTTCGTGCTGCTGGTGGCTTTCTCCCCTTCTACCCTCGGCCAATCCCTGAGCGGCGGCGTGACCACCGTGGGCATGCTGGTGGGTGTCATCATCGTCGGGCTGGCCTTTGCGCTGACCGGTTTCTATGTCTATCGCGCCAACAACGTGATCGACCCGCTGAATGAAAAACTCAAGCAGGAGTGCGCCCGATGAGCCGCCTTCTTGCGCTGTTCCTGCTGCCGCTGGCGGCTGTCACTGATGTTGCGATGGCTGCTGACGGCACAGCCCGCCCATTGAACTGGAACGCCATCGGCATGTTCCTGGTGTTCGTGCTGTTCACCCTTGGCGTGACACGCTGGGCGGCACTTCGCACCCGCTCCACCAGCGACTTTTACACCGCTGGCGGCGGCATGACCGGTTTCCAGAACGGTCTGGCGATTGCCGGCGACATGATCTCGGCAGCCTCGTTCCTCGGCATCTCGGCGATGATGTTCCTCAATGGCTACGACGGTTTGCTCTACGCCCTGGGCGTGCTGGCCGGCTGGCCGATCATCCTGTTCCTGATTGCCGAACGCCTGCGTAACCTGGGCAAGTACACCTTTGCCGACGTGGTGTCCTATCGCCTGGAACAGACCCCGGTACGCCTGACCTCGGCCTTCGGCACCCTGACCGTGGCCCTGATGTACCTGGTGGCGCAGATGGTCGGCGCCGGCAAGCTGATCGAACTGTTGTTCGGCATCGACTACCTCTACGCGGTGATGCTGGTCGGCGTGTTGATGGTGTTCTACGTGACCTTCGGCGGCATGCTCGCCACCACCTGGGTGCAGATCATCAAGGCGGTGATGCTGTTGTTCGGCACCAGCTTCATGGCGTTCATGGTGCTCAAGCACTTCGGCTTCAGCACTGAGGCGATGTTTGCCGGTGCCACCGCCGTGCATGCCAAGGGCAACGCGATCATGGCCCCCGGCGGCTTGCTGTCCAACCCGATCGATGCGATTTCCCTGGGGCTGGGCATGATGTTCGGCACCGCCGGCCTGCCGCACATTCTGATGCGCTTCTTCACCGTCAGCGATGCCAGGGAAGCGCGTAAAAGCGTGTTCTACGCCACCGGTTTCATCGGCTACTTCTACTTGCTGCTGATCATCGTCGGCTTCGGCGCCATCGTCATGGTCGGCACCGATCCGGCGTTCCGCGACGCCAGCGGCGCGATCATCGGTGGCGGCAACATGGTCGCCGTACACCTGGCCCACGCAGTAGGCGGCAACCTGTTCCTCGGCTTCATCTCGGCGGTCGCCTTCGCCACCATCCTGGCGGTGGTTGCCGGGCTGGCACTGTCCGGCGCCTCGGCGGTGTCCCATGACCTGTATGCCTGCGTGATGCGCAAGGGCCAGGCCAGCGAACAGCAAGAGATGCGCGTGTCGCGAATCGCCACCCTGTGCATCGGTGTGCTGGCGATCATCCTTGGCCTGCTGTTCGAATCGCAGAACATTGCCTTCCTCTCGGGCCTGGTGCTGGCCATCGCGGCGTCGGTGAATTTCCCGGTGCTGTTCCTCTCGATGTACTGGAAAGGCCTGACCACCCGCGGCGCTGTCCTCGGCAGTCTGTCCGGACTGGTCTCGGCGATTGTGTTGCTGGTGCTGAGCCCGGCGGTGTGGGTCAACGTGATGCATCACGACAAAGCGCTGTTCCCTTACTCCAACCCGGCGCTGTTTTCCATGAGCCTGGCGTTCTTTAGTGCATGGCTGTTTTCCGTCACCGACACCTCGCCCCGTGCAGCCCTTGAGCGTGGCCGTTATCTGGCGCAGTTCATCCGCTCGATGACCGGCATCGGTGCCACCGGCGCCAGCAAACACTAAACGACGACCGAACAGTTGGCAGGGAATAAAAATAATGACACCCGCACGTACCACGTCTTACCCATCACTGTTTTCGATGGCCGCCGCATTGAGTCTGCCCATGATCGCCCCCAGCGCCATGGCCGACTTCATCGGCGACAGCAAGGCCCGTATTGATATGCGCAACCACTACATCAACCGCGACTTCCGTCAGGACAACGCGCCGCAATCCAAGGCCGAAGAATGGGCCCAGGGGTTCACTGCGCGCATCGAGTCCGGGTTCACCGACGGCACCTTCGGTTTCGGTCTCGACGCACTGGGCGAGTTGGGGCTCAAGCTCGACTCCAGTCCCGACCGCCGTGGCACCGGGCTGCTGCCGTTTGGCCCGCAGAGCCATGAGCCCGACGACGATTACAGCGAACTGGGCCTGACCGGCAAATTGCGGGTCTCCAAGAGCGTGTTGAAACTCGGCACCCTGCAACCCTTGTTGCCAGTGGCGACCTACAACGACACACGCCTGCTGGGCTCGACCTTTGAAGGTGGCTTGCTGACCAGCCAGGAAGTCGACGGCCTGACGGTGAATGCCGGTCGCCTGACCAAGGCTAACCTGCGGGACTCTTCCAGCAACGATGACATCGGCTTCGGCGCTGCCAGCAGCGATAACTTCGACTTCGGTGGCGGCAGCTACGCGTTCAGTCCGCAACTGAACCTGAGCTACTACTACGGCAAGCTCGACCAGATCTATCGCCAGCAATTCGCCGGACTGGTGCATACGCAACCGCTGGGCAACGGCTTCAACCTGCGCAGCGACCTGCGTTATTTCGACAGCCGGGGCGACGGCGCCGAACGGGCCGGGCGCATCGACAACCGCAACCTCAACGGCATGTTCACGGTGTCCCACGGTGCCCACAAGGTCAGTGCCGCCTACCAGCAATTGTCCGGCGACAGCGCCTTTCCGTTCCTCAACGGCGGCGATCCGTACGTGGTCAACCTGGTGACTTTCAACACCTTTACCCGCGCCGACGAGGATTCCTGGCAGCTGCGTTACGACTATGACTTCGCGGCGCAAGGCATTCCCGGCCTGACCTTCATGACCCGCTACACCGACGGCAGCCATGTCAAGGCCGGCAGCGTCGGCAACGGCAGCGAATGGGAGCGCGACACCGATATCAGCTACGTCATCCAGAGCGGTGTGTTGAAGAACGTCAGCCTGCGCTGGCGCAACGTGACCTTCCGTTCCGGCAATGGCTTGACTACCGCCGTCGATGAGAACCGGCTGATCGTCGGTTACACCCTGGCGCTTTGGTAATTCCGAAAAGGCGCGGTCGCGACCGCGCCAAAACCCTTCATAACCAGGAGCAATCGTGATGTCTCACGCCCCTACCCTGCATGCCCCTACCCTGCAGAGTTTCATCGCCGGTCGCTGGATCGGCCAACAGGGCGCACAAGTGCTGCGCAGCGCCATCGACGGACGCGAGATTGCGCACACTCATGAAGAACGCCCGGACTTTGCCGAGGCCATCGAACACGGCCGTCGCCAGGGCATCAGCGGCTTGATGGCGCTGGACTTCCAGCAGCGCGCCCAGCGTCTCAAGGCTTTGGCCCTGTACCTGAGCGAGCGCAAGGAACAGCTCTACGCGATTTCCCATCACAGCGGCGCGACCCGTGCCGACGGCTGGATCGATATCGAAGGCGGTAACAGCACGCTGTTCACCTACGCCAGCCTCGGCTCCCGCGAGTTGCCGTCGGGCAACATCGTCCACGAAGGCCCGGCCATGCAGCTGAGCAAAATGGGCACCTTCGCCGGTACGCACATCCTGGTGCCTCGCGGCGGCCTGGCGGTGCACATCAACGCGTTCAACTTCCCGATCTGGGGCATGCTGGAAAAGTTTGCCCCGAGCTTCCTCGCCGGCATGCCGTGCATCGTCAAACCGGCCAGCGCCACCAGTTACCTGACTGAGGCCGTGGTGCGCCTGATGGACGAATCGGGCCTGCTGCCAGCGGGCAGCCTGCAACTGATCATCGGCAGCACCGGCGACCTGCTCGACCGTCTGCAAGGCCAGGACGTGGTGACCTTCACCGGTTCCGCCGACACCGCGGCCAAGCTGCGGGTCAACCCGAATCTGATCCGCAACTCGGTGCCGTTCAATGCTGAAGCCGACTCGCTGAACTGCGCGATCCTCGCACCGGACGTGACCCCGGACGACGAAGAGTTCGAGCTGTTCATCAAGGAAGTCGCCCGGGAAATGACCACCAAGGCCGGGCAGAAATGCACCGCCATCCGCCGTGCCATCGTTCCGGCCAAGCATATCGATGCAGTCGCCACGCGCCTGCGTGATCGCCTGGCCAAAGTGGTGGTCGGCGACCCGTCGGTGGAAGGCGTGCGCATGGGCGCATTGGCTTCCCACGATCAGCAGAAAGACGTGGCAGAACGCCTGGAAGCCCTGTTGCAGAGCAGCGACCTGCTGTTCGGCGCCCGCGACGGTTTCGAGCCGCGTGGTGAAAATGTGGATAAAGGTGCGTTCTTCGCCCCGACCTTGCTGCAGGCCCGCGACCCGCATGCCGAAGGCGGCGCCCATGACATCGAAGCGTTCGGTCCGGTCAGCACGTTGATGGCTTACGACGACATCGACGAAGCGTTGGTCCTGGCTGCTCGCGGTAAAGGCAGCCTGGTCGCCAGTCTGGTCACCAAGGATCCACAAATCGCCGCCAAGGCAATTCCTGTTGCAGCGGCCTGGCACGGTCGTTTGCTGGTGCTGGACCGTCACTCGGCGGGTGAATCCACCGGCCACGGCTCGCCGCTGCCGCAACTCAAGCATGGCGGCCCGGGTCGCGCCGGTGGCGGTGAAGAACTGGGCGGTCTGCGTGCGGTGAAACACTACCTGCAACGCGCGGCGGTGCAAGGTTCGCCGACCATGCTGGCGGCGGTCACCGGCGAATTCGTGCGTGGCGCCAAGGTCATCGAGACCGACGTGCATCCGTTCCGTCGCTACTTCCAGGACCTGCAGATCGGCGAGTCGCTGCTGACCCACCGTCGCACCGTCACCGAAGCCGATCTGGTGAACTTCGGCTGCCTGTCGGGCGACCACTTCTACATGCACTTCGACGAGATCGCGGCCAAGGAATCGCAGTTCGGCAAGCGCATCGCCCACGGTTACTTCGTGCTGTCGGCGGCGGCCGGCCTGTTCGTATCCCCTGGCGTCGGCCCGGTGCTGGCCAACTACGGCCTCGACACCCTGCGCTTCATCAACCCGGTGGGCATCGGCGACACCATCCAGGCGCGCCTGACCTGCAAACGCAAGATCGATCAGGGCAAGAAGAGCCCGCAGGGCATTCCGCAAGGGGTGGTGGCTTGGGATGTGGAAGTGACTAACCAGTTGGGTGAGCTGGTGGCGAGCTATGACATTCTCACCTTGGTCGTAAAACGCGAAGACTGACATGGCACCCTGTAGGAGCGAGCTTGCTCGCGATGGACGTGAATGATGGCACGCGCTTTCTGGATAAACGCGTTGTTCTCAGGTTCTTCGCGAGCAAGCTCGCTCCTACAGTTCTTTCGTGGTCCACCTTAAACTACCGTGGGAGCGGGCCTGCCCCCACATTTGATCTGCGTTGTCTGCTAATGCCTGCGCAACCACTCGATAAACAGCGCAAACAACTCCGACTGCGACCCCACCTCCAGTTTCAGGTACAGGTTCTTGCGGTGCATGCGCACGGTTTCCGGCGAGATGTTCATCTGGCTGGCCGTGGACTTCACCGAATGCCCGCGCAACACCATGTGCGCCACTTGCCGCTCACGTTCGGTGAGCAAATCGCTGCCGAAATGCTCGAACGCCGACTGCACCCGGTGCTTGAGATCATCGCGCATGCCCTGGTCTTTATCGCACTGGATCTCGCCACTGCGCAGCAATCCACGCTGACTGAACTCACTGATGAATTCGCGCACCAGCGGTTCCACGGCGCGCAGCAGGTTCAGCTGTTCGGCGCTCAGGCATTCACCGCCGAAACCCTGATAGAGGCTGACGGAAATCTTCGTGTCATTGCCCGTATCGACGATGTAGTAGCTGTCTTCCGAGCAGCCCGCCTTCAGGTAATAGGATTTGTAGTAGTCACTGTCGAAGAAATTGTCCGGGGCAATTTCCTCCAGGTGATAGAAGCCTTGCGCCAACCCCTGCTCAACCGCCAGGCAGAATGGGTCGAGCAAATAACCGCCGGCAAAATAGCGCTCCAGGATCGAGACCTGATACTCCTGGGCAATCCCGCGCTGATGCAGCAACTGGGGCGCGCGGTCCTTGCGCTCCAGGCTGATCATCATCGACTCGACGGACACCAGCTGCGCCAACGCCGACGCCAGGTGTTGCAGGGCGTCAGGCTCGTCGATATGGGCGAATGCCTCGCGCATTCCCCCATGCCATTTGTGCAATGCCCCGAAGGGCACCGCGATCAGCGTATCGTCGTCTGGTTTGCTCATGCCCCGCAGTCTAGCGGCTGGACACACCCTTGGTAACAGCCTGACTGACGAAATCATTGGCCCGCGTACTGTCCGCTCGCTTCAAGCTCGGCGGCCACTTCCAGAATGCACTCGCGCAGGGTCTCGACGATTTCATCGACCTGGACAAACGTCAGGATCAGCGGTGGCGACATCACGTTGAGGTGCATGATCGGCCGCACCAGCAAGCCCCGGGCCTGGGCCCGCACGTGGATTTTCTCGCCGATGTTGATCTCGTCGGGGAACAGCGCCTTGGTGCGTTTATCGGCGACGAACTCCACGCAGGCCATGAGTTTCTGGCAGCGCACATCCCCCACCAGCGGCAAGTCTCGCAGGGTTGCCAGACGCTCCTCCAGATAAGCCCCCACCGTATCGACATGGGCCAGCAGGTTTTCCCGCTCGATGATCTCGATGTTCTTCAGCGCCGCCGTGCAGCACACCGGATGCCCGCTGTAGGTGAAGCCGTGGGTGAAGCAGCGGCCCTTGCCCGGCTCGGCGATGACTTTCCAGATACGCTCGGAAAAGATGCACGCACCCAGAGGCAGATAGGCCGAGGTCAGGCCCTTGGCGGTGGTGATGATGTCGGGCTGCACGTCGAACACATCATAGGAGGCAAAGAACTTGCCCAGGCGCCCGAACGAGGTCACCACTTCGTCGGCGACAAACAGGATGTCGTAGCGCTGGCACACGTCCCACATGCGCTTGAGGTAACCCCGGGGCGGAATGATCACCCCGCCCGAGCCCATGATCGGCTCGGCGAAGAACCCGGCAACCTTGTCCGCGCCAATCGAGAGGATCTTGTCTTCGAATTCCTTGACCAGGAACTCGAGGAACTGCGCTTCGTCCATGCCATCAGGGGCGCGGTACGGGTTGGGGTTGGAGACGTGGTGGATCAGCGGGTTGGCGTAATCGAACTCCGGCACCCGGTCGGCGGCCTTGTTGCCGATCGACATGGTCAGGGTGGTGGAGCCGTGATAGGCGTTGAACCGCGCAATGACGTGCTTCTTCTCGGGTTTGCCACGGCAGTTCTGGTAGTACTGGATCAGCCGGTACGCGGTGTCCACGGCGGTGGAGCCGCCGGTGGTGAGGAACACATGGTCGAGGTCACCGGGAGCGAGGCTAGCGAGTTTTTCGCACAACTGGATTGCGACGTTGTTCGACATGTCGGAAAACGGATTGGAATAGGCCAGTTGCCGCACCTGATCGGCGATGGCCTCGGCCATTTCCTCGCGGCCCAAACCGATGTTGGTGCACCACATGCCGCCCACCGCATCGAGAAAGCGGTTGCCCTGGGTGTCGAAGATGTAGGCGCCTACGCCTGCGACGATGTTCAACGAGCCTTGTTCGGCGTGTTCATCGAACACGTGATAGCCGTGCATGTGGTGAGCCTTGTCGGCCTTGACCAGCCGGGACTCGTCCGCTGGGGAAAAAACGCTGCGTGTTGGCGTCGCCATAAATAAACCTCTAACCGAATTGACTAACGTTCGAACCCATCAGATGCCGCTTTTCACGGTGCTCCAGACCCGGGTAATCGCCCGCATGTCCTTGGCGTCCTGGGTCTTCTGCGGGAACAGCCGCTCGCGGGTCTGCGGATCGGGGTAGATGGCCGGGTTGTTGCGCACATCGGCGTTCAACAACGGGGTAGCCGCCGCGTTACTGTTGGCGTAGTTGATGAAATCACTCACATCGGCCATCACCTGTGGCTGCATCAGGTATTCCAGGAATTTGTGAGCATTGGCGACGTGCGTCGCGTCGGCCGGGATGTACAGGTTGTCGAACCAGATCAGCGAGCCTTCCTTGGGGATGAAGTAGGCCAGGTCGATCTTCTTCTTGGCCTCTGCGGCGCGGGCCATGGCGGTGGCGTAGTCGCCGGACCAGGTCATGGCCATGCACACGTCGCCATTGGGCAGGCTGGTCAGGTAATTGACCGAGTCGAACTTGCGGATGTACGGCCGCACCGACAGCAGCAAGTCCTGGGCGGCTTTCAGATCCTCCGGTGCGGCGCTGCGCGGATCACGCCCCAGGTACTTCAGGGCCATGGGAATGACTTCAGTCGGGGCATCGAGCAGGGTCACGCCGCAATCGGCAAAGCGTGAGACGATCTTGGGGTCGAAGATCATCGCCAGCGAGCCGATCGGCGCGTCCGGCATGCGTTCCTTGATCTTGTCGACGTTGTAGGTCACGCCGTTGCTGCCCCAGGTGTAGGGCGCAGAGTACTGGGTGCCAGGGTCATAGCCTTGCAGATCTTCGAGGATCTGTGGATCCAGGTTGGTCCACCCCGGCAACTGCTTTTTATCCAGCGGCTGGAACACCTTGGCCTTGATCAGCGGTGGCGCGAGGGAGGCATTCAACACGATCAGGTCATAACCGGAATGGCCGGTGAGCAGCTTGGCCTGCACCGTTTCATAAGAATCGAATGTGTCGTAGACCACCTTGATACCGGTGGCCTTTTCGAAATCGGCGATGGTTTTTTCACCGATGTAGTCCGCCCAGTTGTACAGCCGCAGCGTATGGCTGTCGTCCACTTGAGCGGCGTAGGCATGAAAGGTCAGCGGTACAACAAACAGACTGGAAATCACCTTAAGCAGCGTCTTGCCCATAGCAAATGCACCTTATAGCGAGTTCGGCTCTGGATGAGCGGATGCCCCCACTATTGGTCGATTCGCCGGGCGCGGCCATACCCCGAAAGGGTGTGTGTCGCTTTTGGCACACTGGCATGGCAAAAAGCGGCAGTGCAGTTGACCCGTTTTGCCATAGATCGGGGTTTGTCCGGCGCTTAAAGTGGCAGCCTGAACCGACCCCTGCGGAGCCTGCGATGACAGACCTGATCAAACACGAGCAACGCGATGGCGTGTTGACGCTGACGATCGACCGCCCGGACAAGCTCAACGCACTGAACAACGCCATGTACACGCAGTTGGCCGACCTGCTGCAGGCCGCCGACGAAGACGAGCAAACCGGCGTGATCATCATCACCGGTGGCCCGACCTGCTTTACCAGCGGCAATGACCTGGTGGATTTCCTCCAGCACCCGCCGACGCATCTGGACGCCCCGGCATTCCACCTGATGAAGGTCGTCACGCGCCTGCAAAAACCGCTGGTCGCGGCAGTCTGCGGTGCGGCCATCGGCATCGGCACCACGTTGCTGTTGCACTGCGACCAGGTGCTGGTGACCCGCAACGCCAAGCTGCGCATGCCGTTCGTCAACATCGGCCTGTGCCCCGAATTCGGCGCCAGCCTGTTGCTGCCACGCCGGCTCGGCCATGCCCGCGCCGCGAGCCTGCTGCTGTTGGGCAACGGCCTGGACGGTAACGAAGCGGTGGCCTGGGGCCTGGCCAACGAAGCCTTCGATGACGGCGCACAATGCCTGGCGGCGGCGACAACAATCGCCCAGCGCTTCCTGGCCATGCCCCAGCAAGCCTTGCGCCAGTCCCGGCAGCTGATGAAACAGGCTTCCCTGGCCGAACTGGAAGCCACCCTGCGCGAAGAAAACACGCTGTTCATCCAGCGCCTGAATACCGACGAGGCGAAAACCGCCTTGAACGCCCTGCTCAATCGCAGTACAGATAAGAATCCACCGAAAGGAAACCAGCCATGAACACTCCAGAAATCTACGTCGTCAGTGCCGCCCGTACCGCCATCGGTACGTTCGGTGGTTCGCTCAAGGACGTGCCGCTGGCCGACCTCGCGACCACGGCCGTGAAAGCCGCCCTGGAGCGAGCCGCCGTGGACCCGGCGCTCGTTGGCCATCTGGTGATGGGCAACGTGATCCCGACCGAAACCCGCGACGCCTACATCTCCCGCGTCGCGGCGATGAACGCCGGCATTCCGAAGGAAACCCCGGCCTACAACGTCAACCGCCTGTGCGGTTCGGGCCTGCAAGCGATCATCAACGCCGCCCAGACCCTGATGCTCGGCGATGCCGACATCGTCGTCGGTGCCGGTGCCGAATCCATGAGCCGTGGCCCGTACCTGATGCCGGCCGCCCGTTGGGGTTCGCGCATGGGCAACGCCCAGGTCATCGACTACATGCTCGGCATCCTGCATGACCCGTTCCATGGCATCCATATGGGCATCACCGCCGAGAACGTCGCTGCGCGCAACGGCATCACCCGCGAAATGCAGGACGCCCTGGCTTTCGAAGACCAGAAACGCGCCGCCCACGCGATTGCCAGCGGCTACTTCAGCGAGCAGATCGCGACCGTGGAAATCCAGGATCGCAAAGGCGTCAAACTGTTCAGCGTCGACGAACATCCGCGCGCCACGTCCCTGGAACAGCTGGCTGCGATGAAGCCTGCGTTCAAGAAGGACGGCTCGGTCACCGCCGGCAACGCCTCGGGCCTCAACGACGGCGCCGCCGCACTGGTCATGGCCAGCGGCAACGCGGTCCAGGCCAACAGCCTGAAACCCCTCGCCCGCCTGGTCAGCTACGCCCACGCCGGCGTCGAACCTGAGTTCATGGGCCTGGGCCCGATCCCGGCCACCCGCCTGGCGCTCAAGCGCGCCGGCCTGACCGTCGCCGACCTGGACGTGATCGAAGCCAACATCGCCTTCGCCGCCCAAGCCTGCGCCGTCAGCCAGGAACTGGACCTCGACCCGGCCAAGGTCAACCCGAACGGTTCGGGCATCGCCCTGGGCCACCCGGTGGGCGCAACCGGCGCGATCATCGCCACCAAGGCCATCCACGAACTGCACCGCACCGGCGGCCGCTACGCGCTGGTGACCATGTGCATCGGTGGTGGCCAGGGGATTGCGGCGATTTTCGAACGCGTCTAAGCAATAGCCGAAAAAAGGCCGGTGATCACGCAGATCACCGGCCTTTGTTTTTTTCAGATCTCGCTATAACCGTTTGATGGTTTGCCCCTGCAACTGGTCGCAATCGATCAATACCGTCCCCGCCCCGCACCCTAGATTACCCCTCAGAACACGAAGCCGTTCCGCGCGGCCAGTCACTGAGGAGATCGCCCCATGCACAGTTTCCAGAACCGCAAACAGCAGAGCCCGATCGATGGCTGGGACCATCAGGACCCGGAAGAGGCCTTCACCCTGCCCTCGCGTTACTTCTACGACGACACCCTGTTCAAGGCCGAGCGCGACAACATTTTCATGCACGCCTGGCACGTCGCCGGGCACGTCAGTGAGTTCGCCGAGCCGGGGCAATTCGTAGTCACGGATCTGTTCGACCAGAGCGTGGTGGTGGCGAAAAACCGTCAGGGCCAAATCCATGCTTTCCACAACGTTTGCCAGCATCGCGGCAATCGCCTGCTCGAAGAGCGGCGCGGTACCACTGGCGGCGTGGTGCGTTGCGCCTATCACTCGTGGTGCTACGAAATGGACGGCAGCCTGCGCAGCGCACCCCGCTGCGAGAAGATGAAGAACTTCGAGTTGCAGCAGTTCAACATCCCGCAGGTGCGCACCGAAGAAATGGGCGGCTTCATTTACTTCAACCTCGACCCGAACGCGCCGTCCCTGCGGGACTTGTTGCCTGGTGCCGACGAGGAAATGCGCC
This sequence comes from Pseudomonas sp. GL_091, assembly GCF_057837725.1. Taxonomy (NCBI): domain Bacteria; kingdom Pseudomonadati; phylum Pseudomonadota; class Gammaproteobacteria; order Pseudomonadales; family Pseudomonadaceae; genus Pseudomonas; species Pseudomonas sp. GL_091. The sequence goes on from NZ_CM174451.1 coordinate 5,128,765, forward strand.
GGGTATTTCCGGACCTGGCCGACATGCGCCTGATCGAAGAACAGGACGTGATCGTGCCGGCCAACTGGAAGGTGATCATGGACAACTCCATCGAGGGTTATCACTTCAAGCTGTCGGGGCCGTGCCACATCGACCTGGCGAAGTTGATCGATTTCAAAGGCTACCAATTGACCAAACGCGACAACTGGTGGACCTACATCGCCCCGGCCAACCTTACGGTGACCGAAGCCTACGGCGTGCCCCTGCGCAAGGACCTCAACCCCGACGAGTGCTTCTTCAACATTGGCATGTGGCCGAACAATACCTTCTATACCTTCCCGTTCTCGGAGTTCCTGGGCTCGTTCATCATGATCCCGCTTGACGCCGAGCGCTCGCTGCTGCGCTTCGGCTACTACTCCAGCAATGCCGAGACGGCCGAGGTGAGCAAGTCCTGCATGAAGTGGATGAACGAAGACCTGGGGCCGGAAGACATCGCCCTGAACATCTCGGTGCAGAAAGGCCTGCGTTCCCTCGGTTACGACCAGGGGCGCTACATGATCGATGCCCAGCGCAGCAATGAAAGCGAGCACCTGGTGCATCACTTTCATCGGTTGGTGTTTAACGGGATTCATGGATCGACGTCGATCTGACTGCTACGCAGCCCATGTAGGAGCGAGCCTGCTCGCGATGGCGGACCGACAGTCAACATCAATGCCGCCTGACCCACCGCTTCGCGAGCAGGCTCGCTCCTACAGGTTTTGTGTCGTGATTTTTATTGATGGAGCTTCCCAAGCCATGACCGACCATGAGTTTGATTACCTGATCGTGGGCGCAGGATCCGCCGGCTGTGTGCTGGCCAACCGTCTGGGCGCAGACCCGGCGGTGCGGATTCTGCTGCTGGAGGCCGGGCCGGCGGACCGGAGCTGGACCATCGACATGCCCTCCGCCGTGGGCCTGGTGGTCGGCGGCACGCGCTACAACTGGAGCTACAGTTCCGAGCCTGAACCCTTTCTGGACGGGCGCCGGATCGGCACGCCGCGCGGCCGCACGCTGGGCGGTTCGTCGTCGATCAATGGCATGGTCTATATCCGCGGCCATGCCCGGGACTACGACGGCTGGGCCGCACAGGGCTGCGCCGGCTGGAGTTATCAGGACGTGTTGCCGTACTTCAAACGCGCCCAGACCCATGCCGATGGCGCGGACGATTACCGCGGGGCGACCGGGCATCTGCACGTCACCCCCGGCGATACTACGACGCCGTTGTGCGCGGCGTTTCTGGCAGCCGGCGCCCAGGCCGGGTATGGCCTGAGCGATGATTTGAACGGTTATCGCCAGGAAGCCTTCGGCCCAGTGGATCGCACCACCCGCGCCGGTCGGCGCTGGAGCACCTCCCGTGGCTATCTGCGTGAAGCGCTGGAACGCGGCAATGTGCAGGTGCGCACCGACGCGCTGGCGCTGCGCATTCTGTTCGACGGCAAACGCGCCGTCGGCATCGAGTACGAGCACAATGGCGAGGTCCATCAGGCCCTGGCCCGACGTGAAGTGCTGCTGACCGCCGGGGCGATCAACTCGCCACAATTACTGCTGCTGTCCGGGATTGGTCCGGCAGCGGAACTGCGGGACCTGGGGATCGAGGTCAGACACGACCTGCCCGGCGTCGGCCGGCGGCTCAACGATCACCCGGACACGGTGGTGCAATACCTGTGCAAGCAGCCGGTGTCGCTCTACCCGTGGACCACCGCGCCGGGCAAGTGGTGGATCGGCGCACGCTGGTTTGCCACCCACGACGGGCTGGCGGCGAGCAACCATTTTGAAGCCGGGGCGTTCATCCGTTCCCGGGCCGGGGTCGAGTTTCCTGACCTGCAACTGACCTTCATGCCCTTGGCGGTCAAACCCGGCAGCGTCGACCTGGTGCCCGGCCATGCGTTCCAGATTCACATCGACCTGATGCGCCCCACCAGCCTGGGCAGCGTCACGCTCGACAGCGCCGACCCCAGGCAGCCGCCGCGCATCCTGTTCAATTACCTGAAAACCGAGCAGGATCGAGCCGACATGCGCGCCGGTGCGCGGCTGGTGCGCGAGATCATTGCGCAACCGGCCATGGCCGCTTACCGGGGTGAAGAGTTGGTGCCCGGCCCGCAGGCGCAAAGTGATGAAGCGCTGGACGCCTGGGCCAGGCAAGTCACGGAAACCGGCTACCATGCCAGCGGCACCTGCAAGATGGGACTGGCGGACGATGCCGAGTCCGTGGTCGATCCGCAACTGCGGGTGCATGGCCTCGACGGATTACGGGTGGTGGACGCCTCGATCATGCCCATGATCGTCAGCGGCAACACCAATGCGCCGACGGTGATGATCGCGGAAAAGGCCAGCGACCTGATTCGCGGCTTGCCTGCACTGCCGGCCGTCGATGCCCCGGTGTGGATTCATCCACAATGGCAAACGCAGCAACGATAGAGATCACTCATGAGTAATCAGTCGTCCAGCAGCACCGATGCACGTTTCACCTGGCGGCGCGGCGAGGTCGCGCCACTGCGGGTCGCGGTGCTGATGCTGCCGTCGTTTTCCAACTTCGGTCTGGCGGCCGTGCTGGAACCGCTGGCCATCGCCAACTGGCTGACTCAGCGCCCCCTGTTCGAGTGGTCGCTGTTGTCCCTGGACGGCCAGCCGGTACAGGCCAGCAATGGCCTGACCACGGTCGCCAATGACGGTTTGAAGGCCGATCAGGGTTTCGATGTGTGCGTGGTGCTCGCCAGTTTCGATGTGCACAAACACAGCCGCAACCTCGCGCTCAAAAGCTGGTTGCGCAAGCAGGCGCTGTTCGGCGCGGTGTTGATGGGCGTGGAAACCGGCACCGAACTGCTCGCCGCCGCCGGGGTGCTCGACGGCTACGAAGCCGCCGTGCATTGGGACAACCTGCAAGGGTTTCAGGAAAGTTATCCACGGGTCCACGCCAAGCCGCAGCTCTACACCCTGGAGCGCCAGCGCATGACCTGCGCCGGCGCCACCACGACCCTGGACATGCTGCTGGGCTGGATCGGCCAGAGCCTCGACAGCGAACTGGCCCGGGAAATCGGCATGCACCTGTTGATGGGCCAGGTGCGCGCACCGGCCGACAATCAACTGGACGGCGGCCTGACCAACACCGGGCTGTACGGCAGCAAGATCCGCCGCGCCATCGGCTTGATGGAACAGGCGCTGGAAGAACCGCTGGATTGCGAAGCGATTGCCGCTCAGGTCGGCCTGTCACGGCGGCAACTGGAGCGGCAATTCAAGCATCAGACCGGCCTGTCTCCGCTCAAGTACTACATCACCCTGCGCCTGGCCAAGGCCCACAGTTTGCTGCAACAGACGCGCCTGAGCGTCGCCCAGGTGGCAGCCTGCTCGGGCTTCGGTTCGCTGGAGCACTTTTCCCGCACCTATCGCGCTCGCTTCGGCTGCCCGCCCAGCGAAGACCGCAGCCAGGTCTGGACCGCCCCGGTGATGCGCCAGCCGCTGCGCAAGGAGCATCGGCCGGTCGAGGCAGACTGACTCACAGCCGATAGCCCGGTTCTTCTTCGTCGAGCATCCCCATCAGCGCATTGAAATGCCTGTCGGCAAAGCCCGGATAGTCGAGCCATTGCCTACAGGTCTTGCGGGCGATTTCATCACTGGCGATGCGCAGCTCACGGCCGGTGGCAAGCGCGGTGAGGTAGGTCTCGCAGGCGCGTTCGAAGTAGTACAGATCATCGAACGCCTGGGCGATGCTCGGCGCCGCCACCAGCACGCCATGGTTGCCCATCAGCAGAATCGGCTTATCCCCCAGCAGGCGGCTGACCCGCTCCGCCTCGTCTCCCAGGCCCATGCCGTCGAAACCTTCGTCGATCACCACCCGCTCGAAAAAGCGCATGCAGTTCTGCTCGATCGGCGGCAGGCGCGAATCCTTCAAACAGGCCAGGGCCGTCGCGTATTTCGAGTGGGTATGCAGGATGCAACGGGCGTGGGGCTGGTTGCGATGCAAGGCGCTGTGCAGTGCCCAGGCGGTGATGTCCGGCGCGTCCGGGCGGTCAAGGCTGGCGGGGTCATCGGCGTTGACCAGCAGCAGGTCGCTGGCCTTGATCCGCGAGAAGTGCTTGCCGTAAGGGTTGATCAGAAACTCCCGGCCGTCCCCTGACACCGCGACGCTGAAGTGATTGGCGATGGACTCGTGCAGGTTCAGCCGCGCCGCCCAGCGGAACGCACAGGCCAGGCGGATACGCAGTTGCTCGACAGGTTGATTCATCCCGTGCTCCACAGCGGTTGATCGATTGCCTGCCAGTGTAGGGGCGCAACGGGTGCGCACTTGACGGGAAACGACAGGGATTGCCGTTATCCACCAGCGTTGAGATTGCGGGAAAGCGGCATGGTTTTGCCGCGATTGATCAAGGGCCGCGCGATGCTCACGACCATAGTGAGTGCCATCAACGCGTTAAAGCAGGTTTTGCCCCACCTTAAACAAGAAAAAGACCGCTTCACAAACCGCTGCCGACGTTTACCCTCGAGGAGTTGATCCATGAAAGCCTTGTTCTTGCTTGCGTCGCCCTTGTTTGCATGTCTGTATCTGCCGTTGCCGGCCCAGGCAGCGGAACCGGAATCCTGCGCCACGGTGCATTTCTCCGATGTCGGCTGGACCGACATCAGCGTCACCACCGCCGTCGCCAGCGAAGTGCTGGAATCCCTCGGCTACAAGACCAAGACCACCTTGCTGTCGATCCCCGTGACCTACCGCGCCTTGTCTTCAGGCAAAGAGCTGGACGTGTTCCTGGGCAACTGGATGCCCACCACCGAAAACGACATCAAGCCCTTCCGCGACGCCGGCACCGTAGAGACCGTGCGCGCCAACCTGCACGGCGCCAAATACACCCTGGCCGTGCCCGACTATGTCTACGACGCCGGGCTGCACGACTTTGCCGACATCGCCAGGTTCAAGGACAAACTCAACGGCCACCTCTACGGCATTGAACCTGGCAACGACGGCAATCGCCTGATCCAGAGCATGATCGACAAGGACGCCTTCGGCCTGAAGGATTTCAAGATGGTGGAGTCCAGCGAAGCCGGCATGCTCTCGCAACTCAAGCGCGCCACGCGCAAGAACGAGTGGATGGTGTTCCTCGGCTGGGAACCGCACCCGATGAACACCCGCAACAAGATGAAGTACCTCAGCGGCGGCGATGATTACTTCGGGTCGAACTACGGCCAGGCCACGGTCTACACCAACGTACGCAAGGGCTACCTCCAGGAATGCAGCAACGTCGGCCAACTGCTGCAGAACATGGAGTTCAGCTTGACCATGGAGAACCAGTTGATGGATGCGGTGCTGAACCAGAACCAGAAACCACGGGCGGCGGCCAAGGCTTGGTTGAAGGCCAATCCCGAGGTTTTGCAGGCGTGGCTGGTCGGGGTGAACAGCCGGGATGGCAAGGATGGGTTGGCGATGGTTAGCTCGCGGTTGGCGAGTCAGTAATCATTTACTTGTCACATCTCTTTCGTCAGTAACGCCGCCTTCGCGGGCAAGCCCGCTCCCACAGGATATGTGTCGAACAGATTTTTCTGCGAACGACATAAATCCCTGTAGGAGCGGGCTTGCCCGCGAAGGCGTCAGATCGAACACCCCATATTTAACTGCCCCATATCAAATCAACCACCTGACGACCGGCAGCAAAAACCATTTGCCACAAAATATTACATACGTCATATTACAGCCATCATAATTAACCGCCGCCCTGACAGGTATCCCTCCATGACCAGCATGTCCACCGTAGAACCCGATCTGGACTCCCCGGTGAAACCGGCAAAACCTCCCCTGCTCAAACGCCTGCTGTTGCCAACAGTGGGCATCGCAGCACTGGTGCTGGCTGGTATGTATGGCGCGCATTGGTGGACCGCCGGGCGCTTCATCGAAGAAACCGACGACGCCTACATCGGCGGCGACGTAACGGTGATCGGGCCGAAAGTGGCAGGCTATATCGACGAAGTGCTGGTGGCCGACAACCAGCAGGTCAAGGCTGGCGACGTGCTGATCCGTCTCGATTCGCGCGACTACCGCGCCAACCTGGCCAAGGCCGAAGGCGCAGTGGCCGCCCAAGAAGCCCTGCTCGCCAACCTCGACGCCACCGAGCAACTGCAACAGGCCGTCATCGGCCAGGCCCGTGCCGGCATCGACGCCGCCGGTGCTGAAACCGCCCGCTCCCGAGACGACGATAGCCGCTACAAAAAACTGGTGACCACCAACGCCGTCTCGGTGGAAAGCGCCCAGCGGGCCAACGCCACGTTCAAGACGGCCCAGGCCCAAAGCAACCGCGCCCAGGCTGAATTGCTGGCCGCGCAGCGCCAGTTGAATGTGATCGACACCCAGAAACAACAAGCCCGGGCCGCCTTGATCCAGGCCAAGGCCGAGCGCGACCTGGCGCAATTGAATGTCGGCTACACCGAACTGAAGGCGCCGGTCGACGGTGTGATCGGCAATCGCCGGGCACGGGCCGGCGCCTACGCCCAGGCCGGCTCGCAATTGCTCTCGGTGGTGCCGACCAGCGGTCTGTGGGTCGATGCCAACTTCAAGGAAGACCAGCTGGCACACATGGTGCCGGGGCAACGGGTGGTGATCCGTGCCGACGTGCTGTCGGGGCAGGAATTCCACGGTCACCTGGACAGCCTCGCCCCCGCCAGCGGTTCGCAATTCAGTGTGTTGCCGCCGGAAAACGCCACCGGCAACTTCACCAAGATCGTGCAGCGGGTGCCGGTGCGGATTCACCTCGACCCGGCCGACAGTGTGCTCGGCCACCTGCGTCCGGGGTTGTCGGTCACCGCTGAAGTGGACACGCGCAAGGAGCCTGAAGCGCCAGCCGTGGCCAGCGCGCCATGAGCCGCGCCCTCGCTGCCCCGGCGCAACCGTTCAATGCCGCGAACATGGCGACGGCGACCAAGGTCTTTGCCTTTGCCAGCATGTGCATCGGCATGTTCATTGCGCTGCTGGATATCCAGATTGTCTCGGCTTCGTTGCGTGACATCGGCGGCGGGCTCTCCGCCGGCACCGACGAAACCGCGTGGGTGCAAACCAGTTACCTGATCGCCGAAATCATCGTGATCCCCCTGTCGGGCTGGCTGTCCCGGGTATTTTCCACGCGCTGGCTGTTTTGCGCGTCGGCGGTGGGTTTCACCCTGACCAGCCTGCTGTGCGGCGTGGCCTGGAACATCCAGAGCATGATTGCCTTCCGCGCCCTGCAAGGGTTTCTGGGCGGCTCGATGATTCCGCTGGTGTTCACCACGGCCTTCGTGTTCTTCACCGGCAAACAACGGGTGATCGCCGCCGCGACTATCGGCGCGGTGGCCTCATTGGCACCGACCCTCGGACCGGTGATCGGTGGCTGGATCACCGACATATCGTCCTGGCACTGGCTGTTCTACATCAACCTGGTCCCCGGCATCTTTGTCGCCGTGGCCGTGCCGATGCTGGTAAAAATCGACCAGCCGGAACTGTCGCTGCTCAAAGGTGCGGACTACTTGAGCATGGTGTTTCTGGCGCTGTTCCTCGGCTGCCTGGAATACACCCTCGAAGAAGGCCCGCGCTGGAACTGGTTCAGCGACCGCACGATCCTGACCACCGCGTGGATCAGCGGCCTGGCCGGGCTGGCTTTCATCGGCCGGACCTTGCATGTGGCCAATCCGATTGTCGATCTGCACGCCTTGAAGGACCGCAATTTCGCCCTTGGTTGTTTCTTTTCGTTCGTCACTGGGATCGGCCTGTTCGCCACCATTTACCTGACGCCGCTGTTCCTCGGCAGGGTGCGTGGCTACGGAGCGCTGGACATTGGTCTGGCGGTTTTTTCCACCGGGGTGTTCCAGATCATGGCGATTCCGCTGTATGCCTTTCTGGCCAATCGCGTCGACCTGCGCTGGATCATGATGACCGGCCTTGGGCTGTTCGCCTTGTCGATGTGGGATTTCAGCCCGATCACCCATGACTGGGGGGCCAAGGAGTTGATGCTACCGCAAGCCTTGCGCGGGATTGCCCAGCAACTGGCGGTGCCACCGACTGTGACCTTGACCCTCGGCGGCCTGGCGCCGGCACGGCTCAAGCATGCGTCGGGGTTGTTCAACCTGATGCGCAACCTGGGCGGGGCTATCGGCATTGCCGCCTGCGCGACCATCCTCAACGACCGCACCAACCTGCATTTCACCCGGCTGGCGGAGAACCTCAACAGCACCAACGAGGCCCTCAACCAATGGCTGTCCCAGGTCGGCAACAACTTCGCCGCCCTCGGCCAAGGCGTTGACACCGGGGTCACCGCCAGCCTGCATCAGCTTTGGTTACTGACCTACCGCGAAGCCCAGACACAAACCTATGGCGACGCGTTCTTGATGATCATGTTCTGCTTCATTATCGCCACGGCGATGGTGCCCCTGATGCGCAAGGTGCAACCACCGGCCGCGCCGAGTGCCGATGCTCATTGATGCTTGTACAGGTCAGGCCTGAGGCATTTTGCGAAAGCCAATGGCCAGGCGATTCCAGGCATTGATGGTGGTGATGGCGACGGTCAGGTCGACCATTTCCTTGGCATCGAACTGGGCGGTAGCCAGTTCATAGTCTTCGTCCGAGGCATGGGTCTGGCTGATCAGGGTCAGGGATTCGGTCCAGGCCAGTGCGGCGCGTTCACGCTCGGTGAAGAACGGCGTTTCGCGCCAGGCCGACAGTGTCGCCAGGCGACGCTCGGACTCACCACCTTTGCGTGCATCGGCGCTGTGCATGTCCAGGCAGAAGGCGCAGCCGTTGATTTGCGAGGTACGCAGCTTGACCAGTTCGATCAGGTTTTTTTCCAGCGGCAGCTTCGACACCGCTGTTTCCAGGGCGATCATCGCCTTGAGGGCATCAGGGGAAGCAGTGTAGAAATCGATACGGGTTTTCATGGCGTGCTCCAGGGCAAGTGGGTGTGTGACTACGTTAGTCCCCCGGCCGGTCTACACAAATAGCCAATCTTTCAGAAGTCGAGGAGGCCATTCAAACCCGATTGCGCAACCACTGCAAAAAGCCCTTTTTCGCCTCCGCCACCGGCAGGTCCTGAGTCAGGGTTTTCGCCTTGTGCAGCCGGTAATCGAGCAAGGCTTTCATTGCATCGTTGATGTCATGACGGGCATCCAGGCACGGTTTGAGGTAGGACTTTTCGATGCGGTACAGGCCACAGAATGTCTTGGCGATAAACCGCGCAGGCAGCGCACTGTCGGTCAGAATACCCGCTTCGCCGATCACCTCCCCTGGCCCCATGCGGCCGGACTCGTATGGTGCTCCGTGGCGCATCAACGTTACCGAGATCACACCGGACTCAATGATGAACAAGTGATCGCTGACCTCTCCCGCTTCGAGGATCGCCTCCCCGGCACGGAAGGTTTGCAGGGTCATGTTCTGGCTGAACGTGTCTTTCTCTTCCAAACGCAAGGTGGAGAAAATCGGCGAGCTATCCAGCAACGCCCGTTTGCGCGTCGAGTTAACCGGTGGATTGGGCTCCACGCTCGACAACAAATTGACCCCGGATGCCTGCAAGTGCCGATAGGCCAGATCGTAAAGCTGATTGCGCACTGAACGTTTCTCGTCCATCGATGCGACAAAGCCACTGATTTCGTAGACCACCCCGGTGTTGCTGGCCGTTTTCAGGCCAACGCTGGGCGACGGGGTATCCAGCAGCGCACTGCAACCTTGCATGGCCCGTTCCAGCGCGTCGATTACCGTGTTCGGCCTCGCATGGGGGCTCACTTCCAGGGATACGGAAATACCGAACATGTCGTTCGGCCTGCTGAAATTGATGATTTTGGCCTTGGCTGCCAACGAGTTGGGAATCACTGCCATGCAGCCCTGGGAGGTTTGCAGGCGTGTGGCACGCCAGTCGATGTCAGTCACCTTGCCTTCCATGCCGTCGATAGAGATGTAGTCATCCAGTTGATAGGGTTTGGTGGTGTTCAGGACGATCCCGGAGAACACATCGCTGAGGGTACTTTGCAAGGCCAGGCCGACAATGATCGCCAACGCACCGGACGTCGCCAGCACGCCCTTGACCGGCAGATCGAGTACATAGGCCAGGGCGGCAATGATCGCGATCAGGAAAATCACCGCACCGAGCAAATCCTGAAGCAATCGCCCGGTATGCCCCACCCGTTGCATCATCACCGCGCCGATCAGCACCGTCAGCATCCGCGCGCCGAACAACCACCAGCCGATCTGCAAGCCGGTGGCCGCCAGGTGCAACGGTACGTTGTCGGCCCAGGGCGGCGGCTCCATCGGGTTCAGGCCTTCGTTGAACAGCAGTAGGCTGTATAGCGCGAAAATCGTGACCCGCAACAGAAGCTTCCAAGGGTTGCGGTTGTCACCGATTAAACGCCACAACCCGAGGTCGATCAGGATCAGCACCATGGCGCAGATCAATGGGTGTTCGGTGAGGAAAGACAGCATCAAGCAACTCCAGCCAGGGCTAATAACACGAAGATCGCACAGATTGGCCATAGTGTAGGAGCAATTGATTTGGCGGGATGAACACCCTCCCAAAAACACCACAAAACCAATGTGGGAGCGAGCCGGCTCCGGGCGGCGTTCCGACGAAGGCGGCCTGACAGTCACTGAAACAGTGTCTGTTCTACCGTCATCGCGAACAGGCTCGCTCCCACAGGGGAAAGCGTGTTGGCTGGATTACTTGCTATTGGCCAGCGTGCTGTAGCTGGTCATCAGGTTGCGGTAATCCGGAATATGGTTGGAGAACAGCGTGGCCAACCCTTCGATATCGTTGCGCCAGTCGCGGTGCAGTTCACAGGCCAGGCCGAACCAGGTCATCAGTTGCGCGCCCTGAGCGGTCATACGGTTCCACGCCGATTCGCGTGTCAGTTCGTTGAAGGTGCCGGACGCGTCGGTGACCACGAACACCTCAAAACCTTCGGCCAGGGCCGAAAGCGCCGGGAACGCCACGCACACCTCCGTCACCACACCGGCGATGATCAGTTGTTTCTTGCCGGTAGCCTTGATCGCCTTGACGAAATCTTCGTTGTCCCAGGCGTTGATCTGGCCCGGGCGAGCGATGTACGGCGCGTCCGGAAAAAGTGCCTTGAGCTCGGGCACCAGCGGGCCGTTGGGACCGGTTTCGAAACTGGTGGTGAGGATGGTCGGCAGCTTGAAGTACTTGGCCAGGTCAGCCAGGGCCAGCACGTTGTTCTTGAATCGATCCGGGTCGATGTCGCGTACCAGTGACAGCAGGCCCGCCTGATGATCAACCATCAGAACCGCGGCGTTGTCCTTGTCCAGACGCTTGTAGGAAGTAGTCATTGCAGTAGTCCTCGCGTGTTATCGATGCCGAGTGAAAATCGGCGTGGGGTCACTGGTCAGCGCTGGGAGTCCAGCACCTCGTGTTCGTTCGCCACTTGCTGAGCCTTGAGGTAACTCTCGATCAGCAATTGATAATGCGGCATGGCCTGGGCGTAGACAGCGGCCCACTGCTCGGCATCCGGACGGTTCCACGAGCCTTGCAGCTCAGAGAGCGTAGCCATGATGTCGATCGGCACCACCCCGGCCTGGGCCAAACGGGCAACGGTCAGATCAGTGGCCAGTTTCGAGTGGTTGCCGGAAGCGTCGACCACGGCAAACACCTTGTAGCCTTCATGCACCGCCGCGATGGACGGGAACGCCAGGCACACGCTGGTCAAGGTGCCGGCGATCACCAGGGTTTTCTTGCCGGTGGCTTTGACCGCCGCGTGAAACTCCGGGTTGTCCCAGGCGTTGATTTCACCTTTGCGCGCCACGTACTGCGCATGGGGTGCGGCCTCGTGGATTTCCGGGATCAACGGCCCGTTCGGTCCCTGGGGAACGGAAGCGGTGGTGATCACCGGCATCTTCAGCAGGGTCGCGGCCTTGGCCAGGGCAATGGCGTTGGCGCGCAGTTGCGGCACGTCCATGTCCTTGACGATCTGGAACAGTCCGCTCTGATGGTCGATCAACAGCATCGCGCTGTCATTGGGGTCGATGGTCGGTTTCTGGCCGTTGAAGTTGGCCGCGTAGACAGTGTTCATGTGCGTTTCCTCTTTCTTTTGGGCAACAGCCATCCCTGGCCTGAGATCCGGCCTACTCGTCCTGTGTAGAGTCGGGTTGGAGAAGCGCTACGGATTAACCGTGCATCCGGCCGAAGCGGCCGGACTGGAAGTCGGCGAAGGCCTGGTGGATTTCTTGCTCGGTGTTCATCACGAACGGCCCGTGACCGACGATCGGCTCGTCGATCGGCTCGCCGCTGAGCAACAGCACCACTGCGTCTTCGCTGGCTTCGAGGGTCAACTGATCGCCCTTGCGGTCGAACAGGGCCAGTTGCCCCTGGCGCACCGATTCCAGGCCGTTGACCTGAACCGTACCGCGCAACACCACCAGTGCGGTGTTGCGCCCTTCATGCAGATCCAGGGTGAGCAATTTGCCGGCATTCAAACGAATGTCCCACACGTCGACCGGGGTGAAGGTGTGCGCCGCGCCCTTGTGACCGTCGAACTCACCGGCGATCAGGCGCAGGCTGCCGGCGTTGTCCTTCAAGGCGATGCTCGGGATGTCACGGTCGAGAATCGTCTGGTAGCCGGGGTCGGCCATTTTGTCCCTGGCCGGCAGGTTGACCCACAGTTGCACCATCTCCAGGGTGCCACCGCTTTTGGCGAAACCTTCGGAGTGAAACTCTTCATGCAGGATCCCCGAGGCCGCGGTCATCCATTGCACATCGCCGGGGCCGATCTTGCCGCCACTGCCGGTGGAGTCCCGGTGCTCCAGTTCGCCCTTGTAAACGATAGTCACGGTTTCGAAGCCACGATGAGGATGCTGACCAACGCCACGTCGCTCGCTGGTCGGGGTGAATTCAGCGGGGCCGGCGTGATCCAGCAACAGGAACGGGCTGATGTGCTTGCCCAGGTTGTCGTAGGAAAACAGCGTGCGAACCGGAAAACCGTCGCCGACCCAATGGGTCCGTGGACTGGTGTAGATACCGATGATGTTTTTCATGGTGTCTCCTGATGAGGTGAGTGAAGCCATGGACAAAGCTTAAAACCGTGACCTTTGCTGCGCTAGACTGCAAAAATCAGCTTTAGCGTTCTATTTGGAGAACGATGGTGGAAGACCTCAACACCCTCTACTACTTCACCCAGGTGGTGGAGCATCACGGTTTCGCCGCGGCCGGCCGGGCACTGGACATGCCCAAGTCCAAGCTCAGCCGACGCATCGCCGAACTCGAAGAACGCCTTGGTGTGCGCCTGCTGCACCGTACCAGCCGGCATTGTTCATTGACGGAAATCGGCCAGGCCTATTACCAGCGCTGCCTGGCCATGCGGGTGGAGGCGGAAAGCGCCGCCGAACTGATCGAGCGCAACCGCTCCGAGCCTCAGGGCCTGGTGCGTGTCAGTTGCCCGACGGCGCTGCTCAATTCCTGGGTCGGGCCGATGCTGACCCGCTACATGCTCAAGTACCCGCTGGTGGAATTGTTCATCGAGAGCACCAACCGTCGGGTCGACCTGATTCACGAAGGCTTCGACATTGCCCTGCGGGTACGTTTTCCGCCGCTGGAGAACACCGACATGGTGATGAAGGTGCTGGGCAACAGCACCCAGAGCGTAGTCGGCAGCCCGACCTTTTTATCGCGCCTGTCGACACCGGCCTCCCCGGCCGACCTCAGCGGCTTGCCGAGCCTGCACTGGGGCGCGGCGCAACGCGAATATCAGTGGGAACTGTTCGGTGCCGACGGCAGCACCGCGATGATCCGGCATGCACCACGGATGGTCACCGATGACCTATTGGCCTTGCGCCATGCGGCGGTCGCCGGGATCGGCATCGTGCACCTGCCCAGCGTGGTGGTGCGCGATGAAATCGCTGCCGGGCAACTGGTGGAACTGGTGCCGGGCTGGGCACCGAAGAGCGGTGTCATCCATGCGATCTTCCCCTCGCGCCGGGGCTTGCTGCCTTCGGTGCGCACGTTGATCGATTTTCTCGGGGAGGAATTCAGTCGCAGTGATATTGCTTGAGGGCAGCTACAAGCTTTTAGCTGCAAGCGGCAAGTTGATGGGGGGCAAGGCTTCGGACCGAGTCACGGCCTTCGCTGGCAAGCCAGCTCCTACAGGGCTTGCGCAAACCTTGTAGGAGCTGGCTTGCCAGCGAAGGCGTCGGATCAGATACCGACACCAAACCGGACTGCCACGGATTCATGACTTTCGGTAAACATTGCTTTGCCGATCCAGCGGTTTTTCTCACGGATGCAGGCGCGGATACTGCCGCCCATTCCCACTGCAACCTCTGGAGTCATTGATGTCTATTCCCGCCTTCGGCCTGGGTACCTTTCGCTTGCAAGGCCAGGTGGTCATCGATTCGGTGAGCACCGCCCTGGCGCTCGGCTACCGGGTGATCGATACCGCACAAATCTACGAGAACGAAGCCGAAGTCGGCGAGGCTATCGCTGCCAGCGGCATCGCCCGGGAAGAGTTGTTCATCACCAGCAAGATCTGGGTCGCCAACCTGGCCGGTGATCGCCTGATCGACAGCCTGAAAGAAAGCCTGCGCAAACTGCAGACCGACTACCTGGACCTGACCCTGATCCATTGGCCGTCGCCGGACGATCAAGTGCCGGTCGAAGAGTTCATGGGCGCCCTGCTCGAAGCCAGGCGCCTGGGCCTGACCCGGCAGATCGGCGTGTCCAACTTCACCATCGACCTGATGAAACAGGCGATCGCGGCCATTGGTGCCGAACACATCGCCACCCACCAGATCGAACTGCACCCCTACCTGCAAAACCGCGAGGCCGTCGAGTTCGCACGCAGCCAGGGCATCGGCATCACCTCGTACATGACCCTGGCGTACGGTGAAGTCCTCAAGGACCCGCTCATCCAGCAGATCGCCGAGCGCCTGCACGCGACACCGGCGCAGGTCACCCTGGCCTGGGCCATGCAATCGGGTTACGCGGTGATCCCGTCTTCCACGCGCCGGGCCAACCTTGAAAGCAACTTGAAGGCTCGCGAGCTGACCTTGAGCGAGGCCGACATGGCCTTGATCGCTACGCTGGATCGCGGCCATCGCTTGACCAGCCCGAAAGGCATCGCACCTAATTGGGATTGAGCCTCAATCCTGCTCCAGACGCTGGTCCAGGCGGGCCATGGCTTGCTGCAACTGGTCGACGGCGTCGTCGATCAGTGCCGCGCGGCCGTCATTGCACGCCCGCTCCAGTTGTTCGCAACACTCGACCAGGCCCAGCGCTCGCACCATCAGCGCCCCGCCCTTGATCCGGTGTGCCAGCTCCTGCAAACCCGGGCGATTGCCGCCGGCGTGCAAGGCCAGCAAATGCACGCGATCCTCGCGGTTGGTCAGCGCCAGGTCGTGCAACAGTTGATCGATCAGCTCACGGTCCGCATCCGCATAGCGCTCCAGCCCGCTCAAATCGAACTCGGCGAAGCCAGGGTCGTCGATTGCCGCTGGGGGGGCACTGGGAAACCGCTGGGCCAGCCACGCCTGCAAATCCACCAGGCGAATGGGCTTGAACAGGCAATCGTCCATGCCCGCGGCCTGACACCGGGCTTTCTCCTCGGCCTGCGCATTGGCGGTAAAGCCCAGAATCAGCGTCGGCGACAGCCCCTGCCCCCGCTCTTGCTCACGTATCGCGCCCGCCAATTCGTAACCACTGAGCACCGGCATATTGCAGTCGGTAATGACCAGATCGAACCCGAGCCCTCGCCACTGCGCAAGCCCCTGCGCCCCGTCTTCAGCCAGCACCACACGATGGCCCAGGTAGCTCAGCTGCCGCGAAAGCAACAGACGATTGGCCGGATAATCGTCGACCACCAGAATCGACAACGCCCGGGTCGTGAGCTGCGCCGGATCCAGGGGCTTGCCCCCCGCTGGTAACGCTTGCAGGGGAGGCAGCACCAGGCTGATGTCGACCCGCGTCCCGCGCCCAGGCTCACTGTCGAGCTGCAAGCGGCCGCCCATCATTTCGCACAGGGTACGACTGATCATCAGGCCCAGGCCGGAACCTTGCCGGGCGCTCTGCTGGCTGTTGCCCGCCTGCACGAACGGGCTGAACAGGCGTTGCTGGTCGAAAGCGCTGATGCCGATGCCGCTGTCTTCGATCCGTACGCTGACGGCGAGCTGCGCCGGGGCTTGAGGCCGCACTCGCAGTGTCAGGCTCACCTGGCCTTCCCGGGTGAACTTGATCGCATTGCTCAGCAGATTGGACAGCACCTGTTTGAAGCGCGTGGGATCGAGCATCACGTCGCGGTCACTGTGATCGTCGAGCTCGACCCGCCACTGCAGATTCTTCTGTATCGCCAACCCTTCGAAAACCCGGCAGACCGACGTCACCAGCGCGTGCAGATTGACCCGCTCCGGTGCCAACGACAAATGCCCGGATTCGATCCGGGCGACATCCAGAATGTCGCCGATCAAATCCAGCAACTGCTGCCCGGCGTTGGAAGCCACCTCGATGGCGGCGCGGTCGGTCTCCCCTTCGTCGGCCCGTTTCAGCGCCAGTTCGAGCATGCCGATCAATGCGTTCATCGGCGTGCGGATTTCATGGCTCATGGTGGCCAGGAACGTAGTCTTGGCCCGGTTGGCGTCGTCCGCCGCATCCTTGGCTTCCTGCAATTGCCCAAGCAATTGCTGACGCTGGCGTATCTGACGGCGCTGCCAGACGATCCCGGCCAACGCGAGCAGCAGCAAGACACCCGCCACCGCAAACGCCTGCACGATCGCCTGCCGGTGGCGCAGCCAGTAACTCTGCTCGACCATCGAGTCATAGCGCCAGGGTTGGGTCAGCTCGTCAATTTCCTCGGGAGGGATGCTCAGCAGCGCCTTGTCCAGAATCGAATGCAGTTCAGTCGCCTCGCGACTGGTTGCCAGGGTGCTTCGGGCGGGATCGGTGCCCACGGTACTGGTCACTTGCAGACGATCGCGATACTGCCGGGAAATCAGGTAACGGGCGCTGATCAACGAGTTGATGCCGCCATGGGCCTTGCCCTGGGCAACCATTTCCATGGCGTCCGTCGACAATGGCGCATCCACCGGCTGGATCAGCGGGTAATGCTGGCGAAGGTACTCGCCAGCAATGTTGCCCTGGGTCAGCGCTAACGTTTTTCCCGCCATGTCATCCAGCGTTCTGGGGCTGTCCGCAGCCGCGCGGGTCACCAGCACCGAAGGGCTGCTCAGAAACGCGCGGGTGAACAACAGTTCATCTTCACGCGGGGAACTAAGGCCGATACCGGCCAGCACATCGATCTGCCCGCTCTTGATGCCGGCTATCATTTCGGCCACCGACCTCATGCCCCGGATGTCAAACTGCAGCCCGGTGCGCAAACTGATTTTCGCCAGCACATCGACGCCAATACCGCGAAAATGGCCTTCGCTGTCGATAAATGAAATCGGCGGGATATTTTCGTTGATCGCGACCTTCACCCGCGGGTGGCGTTCGAGCCAGTGTTGTTCGGCCACGCTCAACTGCAATGACTGGGTGCCCGGAATAGACACCCCGTTGGCCCCCCAGCGACGCAGGATGTTCATTTGTTTATTGGTGGTGATGGCCGCCAGCGCCTTGTTGACAATACGCAACAGCGAATCGTTGTCGCGGGCCAACGCAAAGGCAAAACGCCCGGACTCCATGGGCGAGAAGTCCGTCAGTTGCACGTTGTTCAGGTAGTTCTTGCTGATCAGATAGTGAGCATTGATCGCATCGCCCAGATAGACATCGGCCTGGCCGAAAGCCACGGCACCAATCGCCGCCAGTGTCGAGGGAAATAGCTGGACCTGCGCTTTGGAATAGAACTGTTGCACGCTGTATTCGGGCAAGTAGTGATACAGCATCACCAGCCGCTTGCCGGCCAGTGTCGGATCGAGCACCGGAGGGAAATCGGTACGCGTGACCAGCACCGGTTGATCGACCGCATACGCGCTGGACATCTGTAGCTGTGGATCTTCGGCTTCAAATCGATTGGCCGTTCCCAGCAGGTCCGCCTGCCCTTCCTTGATGGCCTGTACCGCATCGGCCCGCGACGGATAACGTTGAACCTCAATGACAACGTTCAACAATTGTTCGAGCAACCCGGCGTAATCGGCTGTCAGGCCTTCGAACACCTTGCCCGCCGTGTTGAACTCGAAGGGTGGATAGTCCGGCGCCGAGACAGCCAGCACCAATCGGCCCTTTTGCTGCAGCCAGCGCAACTCGGTTTCCGACAACCTGACGCTCATACCTTCGGCACTCGAGCGTCCCAACAGGGTCAACGACTGTTGTGCACAGACCGTCGATGCCCAGAGAAGAAGGCCGATCAGCAACCCGCCTGCCAGTCGTCGGAGAGCGTTCATTCAGATCAAATGATTGCGCAGGGCGAAATCCCTCAAGTGCACCGACGAGCTCACGTTGAGCTTGAGGATGAGTCGGGTCTTGTAGGTACTGACGGTCTTGTAGCTCAGGTGCATGATCTCGGCGATTTCCAGGTTTTTCGAGCCCCGGGCCAGATACTGCAGAATGGTCAACTCACGATTGGAGAGACTGTCGATCAACTGCTTTTCACTGCGTTGCAAATCCCCCATCGACACGGAACTCGAGGGGAGCTGGGAGAAATAGGTGTAGCCGGCCATTACGGAGTTCACCGCCGCCTTCAAGTCATCCAGGTCCTTGCTCTTGGAAACATAGGCAACAGCCCCGGCACGCATGCAGCGGTCCTGATAGAACCGGGCCTCCAGCGAGGTGAACACCACCACGCGACATCGCGTGTTTTCGGCCTTGATACGGTCCATCACCTCAAGCCCCGCCACACCGGGAAGGCCCAGATCAAGCAACAGGACATCCGGTTGATGTTCCCGGATCAACGCCAGGACCTTATCG
The DNA here is from genome assembly GCF_057837725.1 of Pseudomonas sp. GL_091. Lineage (NCBI taxonomy): Bacteria > Pseudomonadati > Pseudomonadota > Gammaproteobacteria > Pseudomonadales > Pseudomonadaceae > Pseudomonas > Pseudomonas sp. GL_091. Next base: position 5,147,613 of record NZ_CM174451.1, read on the forward strand.
CCTCGGGAGGCCTCGTAAATCTGCTCGAACCCTTCACCCTTGAGTACGAGTTTGATCATGGAGCGAACCACCGGATGATCTTCCACAATCAGTGCTGACTTCATGACTACTCCCGTGCAAAACAACACGATCGGGCAAAAAATGCCCTCCAGATACCGCAGCGGTTGGGCACAACGCTGCGCATAGACTTTTGCATGGAGGGCTGGAAGGAACTACCTGACAGAAATGACAGTTCCGACAAACGGCAACCGACGGTCAACGACGCTCATCAACTGCGTAATTGACGCAAGGTCAGGCAGAGCGGCCTGGCTGAGCTGGACTTTGCCCACGACTGGCTGCAACTGCGTCTGCTGTTCATTGAAGATAAACGCGTGATGGACCTGCGGGTTATTGGCAAAGTAATTGAACAGGTCCAGCGCTCCGCGGGCCATCGCCTCATTGACGAGCACCAGATCCAGAGGCTCGCAACCGTACTCCACCAGTGGAAGGAGCTCGTCGAGGCTCTGAACCGGTGCCACCCGGAAGTAGCCGAGCTGGTTGAACAGCCGCTCGATCCGCAGGCGGTTGAAGTGCTGCGCATCGGCGATCAGGATGCGCAAGGATTTGTTCGGCAAGGTGACCTCCAAAAGGATGTCGGTTTCAAGAGGTCGCAAAGCCTACGGAAGACCGCCCTAGGTTTATGTAGGAATATTCCTAAATAAATGCCGGTTAGTCTGACTCGTGCCAGGGAAACCCTGGCCTTTACTCCGTGGTACTCGGACTCCAGAACGCCTGCACCACCAGGGTCGACGTCGAAATCCGTGCCACCAGCGCATCCAGTTCATCGCCATCGACCGAGGTGGTCGCCAGGGTGGCTTCGATTTCAATTTCATCCGTGCCGAAGGCGTGCACATCGACATCGCTGGCCGGATAGTTGCAGCGCGCAAGCTCAGCTTCGAGCAAGGCCAGCACGGTTTTCTGCTGCGTACGTCGGGCAATGACATAGACGATGTTGGTGACTTCCGTCGAAATCACATCCAGCGGCTGACGGTTGATGTTGTTGACGATTGGCCGCAGCAGCGTGTTTGCCGCGAGCACAAACAAAGTGCCAAGCAGCGCCTCGGCCAGCAGGTCGGCACCGGCGCAGGCACCGACCGCCGCCGAGGTCCAGAGCGTGGCGGCCGTATTGAGGCCGCGCACATTGCCCTCTTCGCGCATGATCACCCCGGCACCGAGAAAGCCGATGCCGGAAACCACGTAGGCTACGACCCGCACGGCGCCTTCGGCACCGGCGAGACGGTTGGCCATGTCGACGAAAATCGCCGCGCCCACCGCCACCAGCACGTTGGTGCGCAACCCGGCGGTGCGCTGCCGGTACTGGCGCTCGAAACCGATCAGGCCACCGAGGATGAAGGCCGCGCTGAGGCTGACAAGGGTGTCGAGCAGGGAGGTCAGGTTGAGGTTGTTGATGGCTTGCATATGAAACTCCTTGAGAAACACACGTTGCCCCTGTGGCGAGGGGGCTTGCCCCCGCTGGGCTGCGAAGCGGCCCCAAAACCGCTTAACGCGGTGTTCCTGCAAGTAGCGCTTGCCGCCCTTGCGGTTGCTGCGCAACCGAACGGGGGCAAGCCCCCTCGCCACAATGCTCGCGGTGTTATTGCCAGCCAAACCGGCGAATGTAGTACCCCTTCACCGCCTGGGTCAGCGCCATGTACGCCAGCAGGATCACCGGCAGGAACACGAAGTACAGCGACGGCAACGCCTGCAATTTGAAGTAATGGGCCAGCGGTCCCATCGGCAGGAAAATCCCCACGGCCATGATCAATCCGGTCATCACCAGCAACGGCATGGCCGCGCGGCTTTGCAGGAACGGGATCTTCGGCGTGCGGATCATGTGCACGATCAGGGTCTGGGTCAGCAGCCCGACCACGAACCAGCCGGACTGGAACAGGGTCTGGTGATCCGGGGTGTTGGCATCGAACACGTACCACATCAAGGCGAACGTGGTGATGTCGAAGATCGAACTGATCGGCCCGAAAAACAGCATGAAGCGCCCGACATCCGCCGGTTGCCAGCGCTGCGGTTGCTTGAGCATTTCGTCATCGACGTTATCGAACGGGATGGCGATCTGCGAAATGTCGTAGAGCAGGTTCTGCACCAGCAGGTGCATCGGCAGCATCGGCAGGAACGGGATGAACGCACTGGCCACCAGCACCGAGAACACGTTGCCGAAGTTCGAACTGGCGGTCATCTTGATGTACTTGAGCATGTTGGCGAAGGTCCGGCGCCCTTCCAGCACGCCCTCCTCCAGCACCATCAGGCTCTTTTCCAGCAGGATGATATCGGCCGCCTCCTTGGCGATGTCCACGGCGCTGTCCACCGAAATACCGATGTCGGCGGTGCGCAGGGCCGGGGCGTCGTTGATGCCGTCACCCATGAAACCAACCACATGGCCGTTGCCCTTGAGCAGACGGACGATGCGTTCCTTGTGCGAGGGCGTCAGCCTGGCGAAGACGTTGGTGGTCTCCACCGCCTTCGCCAACTCGGCATCGCTCATGCGTTCGATGTCGTTGCCCATCAGCAGGCCCTGCTGTTCCAGGCCGACCTCGCGGCAGATTTTCGCCGTCACCAGTTCGTTGTCGCCGGTCAGCACTTTCACCGCCACGCCATGGGCGGCCAGAGCCTTGATAGCCGGTGCGGTGCTTTCTTTCGGCGGATCGAGAAACGCTACGTAACCGATCAGCGTCAGTGCCTGTTCATCGGCCAGGCTGTAGGTGTCGCGGCCTTTGGCCATTGGCCGTGCCGCTACCGCAACCACCCGCAAGCCCTCGGCGTTGAACGAGGCAGTGACCTGGCGGATTCGCGCCAGCAGGTCTTCGGTCAAAGCTTCATCGACTTCGCCGTGACGCACCCGCGAGCACACCGCCAGCACCTCTTCCACCGCGCCCTTGCAGATCAGCAGGTGCGGTTGATCGCGCTCGGCGACCACCACCGACATGCGCCGGCGGGTGAAGTCGAACGGAATCTCGTCGACCTTGCGAAACGCCGTGCCGACTTTCAGCTCACGGTGGATTTCGACATGTTCGAGCACCGCCACATCCAGCAGGTTTTTCAGGCCGGTCTGGTAGTAGCTGTTGAGGTAGGCCATTTCCAACACGTCATCCGAGTCGTTGCCCCAGACGTCGACGTTGCGCGCCAGGAAGATCTTGTCCTGGGTCAGGGTGCCGGTCTTGTCGGTGCACAGCACGTCCATGGCGCCGAAGTTCTGGATGGCGTCGAGGCGTTTGACGATGACTTTCTTGCGCGACAGGAACACCGCGCCCTTGGCCAGGGTCGAGGTGACGATCATCGGCAGCATTTCCGGGGTCAGGCCCACGGCAATCGACAGCGCGAACAGCAACGCTTCGGTCCAGTCGCCCTTGGTGAAACCGTTGATGAACAACACCAGCGGCGCCATCACGAACATGAAGCGGATCAGCAGCCAGCTGACTTTGTTGACCCCGGTCTGGAACGAAGTCGGTGCCCGGTCGGTTGCGCCCACGCGCTGGGCCAGGGCACCGAAATAGGTGCTGTTGCCGGTGGTGAGGATCACCGCCATGGCCGTGCCGGACACCACGTTGGTGCCCATGAACAGGATGTTGTCCAGGTCCAGGGGGTTGAGCGTATCGCGGTCCTGCTGGCGGGGAAATTTTTCCACCGGCATCGATTCGCCGGTCATGGCCGCCTGGCTGACGAACAGGTCCTTGGCGCTGAGCACCCGGCAATCGGCCGGAATCATGTCACCGGCCGACAGCACGATCAGGTCGCCCGGCACCAGCTGCCTGATCGGCAATTCGATGCGCTGCGCGCCGCGGTCCTCAAGGTCACGGCGCATCACCGTGGCGGTGTTGCTGACCATCGCCTTGAGTGCATCGGCGGCCTGGTTGGATTTGGTTTCCTGCCAGAAACGCAGCAAGGTCGAGAGTACCACCATGGAGAAAATCACGATGGCGGCTTTCATGTCTTCGGTCAGCCAGGAGATGACCGCCAGCAAGGTCAGCAGCAGGTTGAACGGATTCTTGTAGCAGTGCCACAGGTGGGTCCACCACGGCAGCGGCTGTTCGTGCTCGACTTCATTGAGGCCGAATTGCTCGCGCAGGGCATTGGCTTCGAGTTCGCTCAAGCCGTCGGTGTGACTGCCCAGGGTGTTGAGCAATTGACCGGTGTCGCTGCCGGCAGCGGCCACCAGGGTTTGCGCCAGGGTGGGCGGGACTTCACGGCTGACCGTGGTGTCAGTGAAGGTTTCCAGCAACGCCAGGCGGCGAAAGTGCCGGGCGATGTGGCGGTTACGCAGGAAACCTGCGAAGAATTCCTTGAGGGTAAGTTTCATGGCTGGTGCCCCTTTGGTCAGCCGGGAAACCGTCGAGCAGGCAGGTCCACGCCGCTGCCGCCGGAACAACCGGCAAAGCAAGGCCTGGCGCGCCGGTCACGAATGACAGGCGTGTCGATAGAGCGGCGGCCACGACTAAAAGTCGAAACCACGCACTGTTCAGCGTCGATGAGAGGGGCGTCGGGACACGACCAGGATTGGCCATGAGCGGGATGCCGCTGCTCGCTTTTCGGCGAGACAACGGCACAGGAGACTGCGCGTTATCTTGCCGAGAAAATGCCGGTTACCGAGACCGGCCGACAACTGTCACTCGAACAAGTACCCACTGTGGGTCTCCGTAATGGATGAAAACGCGCGAAGCTTACGCCCCGATGTTTGGAGAGTAAACCCGATACAAAAGCTTGCCGGGGGAATCGCGGGGTTCTTCAGGAAGGGTTCAGGATTCAAATTTGGTGGTGTTTGTGATGGCCCCTTCGCGAGCAAGCCCTCTCCCACATTTTGACCTGTGTTCGCAGATCAACTGTGGGAGCAACTGTCTTCACCATGCCACTCGTCACCGCCATTCGGTGCCGTACCGCAACATGGCATTCAGCCTAATCAGTAAGACCCGCATGCAGGCGATGAGCGCGACTTTCGCGCTCTTGCCTCGCTCCCGAAGAGCGTCATAACGTGCCTTGAAGTCAGGCTGATGACGGATTACGACCCAGCAAGACATGTAAAGCGCTCGATCAGATCGACGTCCACCACCGAGTAGTTGGTGTTGTGGTACTCGTTCACCAGTCGCTCGCGCTCGCTGTCGGGCTGCTGGAACACCAGGTCGGTGAACTCCGGCGAGAACACTTCGTTGACGAAGGGGCTGTCGTCGGCCGGCTTGAGTGCCGAGCCGCGCAGGATCACTGGGCGTCCCACTGGCGCATCCGCACACGGCAATGCTTCATGGCATTGACGATGTGCTTTTCGACCAGCGCACGGGAAATACCCAGTTGCTCGGCGATTTGCGGATGGGACAGGCCCTCGATCTTGCGCAACAGGAAGCTCTCGCGGCACAACCGTGGCAGCTCCGCCAAGGCCCGCTGGAGCATGTCCAGGCGCTGGCCGTGATCGAGGACCTTGTGCGGCGAAGGCGTGAAGTAGCGTTCTTCGCTGTCGAGTACGTCCAGCGGCTCGGCCCGACGTGAGGCGTTGCGTCGATGGTCATCGATGACCAGATTCAATGCAGTGCGATAAAGAAACGCCCGGGGCTGCTCGATCGGCGCTTCGCTGGTGCGTTCCAGCACGCGCAGGTAAGCGTCATGCACCACATCTTCGGCCACCTGGCGGTTGCCCAGCCTGGCGTTCAGGAAACACACCAGCTCGCGATAGTAGTTTTCCAACATGACTCCCGTCCGCACGGGGGTGCGGTTTCTGTCCTTGAGCCGGTTCGGCGACCGCTGAATCACACAGTGGCACGATAGTGGCAGTTCGAGTCGCGTAATTTATAGTAATTCTCATATAGATTTAAAGTACTGCTTCAACTTGCCCGATAAATTGTGCTGGTCTATGTGGGAGCGGGCCAGTTTTCCTCCCCCGAGCCGCAACTGCTGCTCAACGACAACGGTACCCGGCCGACCGTGGTCAACCATCTGCAACTGGACAACGTCAGCTACACCTTCCCGGCCGCACCGGGCAGTGATGCGTTTCGCCTGGGCCCGGTGAACCTGACCATCGAGCAAGGCGAGATCATTTTCATCGTTGGCGAAAACGGCTGCGGCAAGACCACGCTGATCAAGTTGCTGCTGGGGCTCTACGCGCCGCAACAGGGGGAAATCCGGCTCAAAGGTCAGGGCATCGATGCGCACAATCGCGACGACTACCGCCAGTTGTTCACCACGATTTTTGCCGATTACTACCTGTTCGATGACGTGGTCCAGGGCGAACAGCACATCCCCGAAGATGCCAATACCTACCTGCAACGCCTGGAAATTGCGCACAAGGTCAGCGTCAGGGACGGCAGCTTCACCACCACCGACCTTCCGCCGCATCTTCTACACCGAGCTGCTGCCGGACCTCAAACGCCTGGGCAAAACCATCATCGTCATCTCCCACGACGACCGCTATTTCGACATGGCCGATCAACTGGTGCGCATGGAATCGGGCCAGGTCGTCACCGAGCGCGCAATCGCCTGACCGTCGTTACCGCGCGCAGATCCTTGTTTTTTGAAGTTTGTTTTCCGGTTTAGCCAAAGTGGTACGTCTAATAATAATTATCATTAACTAAAACACTGCACACACCATTCTGGAGCGATTCGAGCAATGCAAAGCCTTACTCTGTCCCGCGCACCGTTGGCATTAGCCATCGAACGGCAAAAGAAATTCCGAACGGTCGTGCCGGGCGCGCTGCTGACCCTGTTGCTGCTGGGTACTGCCCAGGTCGAGGCAGCCCCGGTGAACGTCAATGTGCCGGCCCAGTCACTGGCCAGTGCATTGCGCCAACTGGGCCAGCAGACCAACCTGCAGATTCTCTACAGCCAGGACATGGTCAACGGCATCAAGTCCACGGCGGTGTCCGGCAACATGGAAGCGGAACAGGCACTGAAAACCTTGCTGCTGGGGAGCGGCATAAATTTTCAGTTGAATGGCAACACCGTGTCGCTGGTGCCATCGGCCGGTGACTCCAGTGCATTGCAACTGGGGGCGACGTCCATCACCGGCGTGGCGCTGGGGCCGACCACTGAAGGCACGCACTCCTATACCAGCGATGAAGTGACCATCGGCAAAGGCAACATCAAGGTCAAGGACATCCCGCAGTCGGTGTCCGTCGTCACGCGCCAGCGCATGGACGACCAGAACCTGAACAGCCTGCAGGACGCCCTGCGCCAGGTCACCGGCGTGACCATCAAGACCTACAACTCTGGCTCCAGCCTCAATGACATCTACATGCGTGGTTTCCTCGTCGATCAGGTGCAGGTCGACGGCGTCTCGCAACCCACCGGCCAGGGCGACATGGCCACCAGTTTCGACCTGGCGATGTATGACCGCATCGAAGCACTGCGTGGTCCGTCCGGCCTTTACCAGGGCGCGGGTGAACCCGGCGGTACGATCAACGTGGTGCGCAAGCGCGCCCTGAGCCAATTCGCCCTCGGTGGCGAACTGGCCGCGGGCTCTTACGATCGCTACCGTTCCATGGTCGACGTCACCGGCCCGCTGAACGATCAGGGCACCGTGCGCGGTCGCTTCATCGCCGCTTACGAAAACAACAAGTCTTTCGTCAACTACGCGCAGAACGAACGTCCGATGGTCTACGGTCGCCTGGAGTTCGACCTCGACCCGGCCACCACCCTGTCGGTCGGCGGCGCTTACCAGAAGAACAACTCCACCCCGGCCTTCGGCTTGCCGGCCTACGCCGACGGCTCATTGCTCGACGTGCCGCGCTCGACCTTCGTCGACGCCAAGTGGAACACCCTCGACGAAAAAGTCTGGGAAACCTTCGCCGAACTCGACCACGAACTGGACAACGGCGGTCAGTTCAAGACCACCCTGACCTACCGCGACGCCGAAACCCCGGAGCGTAACTTCACCTGGGCCGACGGCGCGGTCGACCCGGCCACCGGTGACAGCTGGGCCGTGGCCTACGACTACTACACCCACATCAAGACCATCGGTGTCGACAGCTTCGTCACCACGCCGTTCGAATTCGCCAATCGCTGGCACGAGTTCACCCTGGGCGCCGAGTACCAGCACCTGGACAAGGACTTCACCTACGGCGGCGGCGAGTACTTCCCGATCAACGTGTTCGACCCGGGCAGCATCGACATTCCCCACAACGACTATGCGCACGTCAACGGCAACTGGTCCAAGTCCGATCAGTACGGCGTCTACACCCGTGCCAAGTTCAACGTCACCGACTGGCTCGATGTCATCGGCGGCAGCCGCGTAACCTGGTACGAAAGCGATGCGAAGAACGCCAACGCCTTCTTCAACAACTTCGGCGAGGCCCACACCAGCATCAACCGCAAGGTCGTGCCGTACGGTGCCATCATCGGCAAGATCACCCCTGAACTGTCGACCTACTTCAGCTACACCGGCGTGTTCAAACCGCAGAGCGAAATCGGAACGGACGGCAAGCCGGTCGGCCCGCGCGAAGGCAAGCAGTACGAGATCGGCCTCAAGCGCGAATTCTACGACGGTCGCCTGAACGCCAGCATCGCCGCCTTTCGCATCTACGATGAAAACCGCGCCGAATACGACAACACCTCCGGTGCCTACATGACCGAAGGCAAGGCCCGCAGCCAGGGTTGGGAAACCGAGTTGAGCGGCAACCTGACCGACAACTGGAGCATCGTCACCGGTTACGCCTACACTTCCACCAAGTTCCTGGACGGCGATCAGGCCAACAAAGGCAAGACCTTCAGCACCATCACGCCCAAGCACAACTTCAACCTGTGGAACAAATACGAGTTCACCGACGGTCCGCTCAAGGACTTCAGCGTTGGCGGTGGCGTGCGTGTGGTCAGCGACACCTACTACCAGCGTGACGTGAAGTTCCAACAAGGCGGCTTTGCCATCGCCACGGCGCAGGTCGGCTACAAGTTCAACGAACACCTGTCGTCGACACTCACCGCCAACAACCTGTTCGACCGCAAGTATTACGACCGCGTCGATGCCTCCTGGGGCACCAACTTCTACGGCGACCCGCGCACCCTGACCCTGAGCCTGCGCGCGCAGTACTGACGGCCGGCAGCTTCCACCTGTAGGAGCGAGCATGCTCGCGATGGTCGTTAACGATAACGCGTGTTTACTGGTTGAACGCTGCGCCTATGAGTCCATCGCGAGCGAGCTCGCTCCTACAGTAGTGAGCCGGTTCCGTTTTCTGCTTGCGCGGCGGCCCTGAGCTGCTCGGTATCGACACGGACAAACGTGGAGTCCCCGACAGCAGTCAGGACATCCCCGGCGAAGACCTCACAGATGACGCGACTTTTGCGCCCGACCTCACCCTCGACCTTCGCCCGCAATGTCAGGACAACACCCATCGGGGTAGGCTTGATGAACTTGATGCCCAGGTTGCCGGTGACGCAGGTAATGTGGGGCAAGCTGCCCACTTCGCGCTGTTCTGCCCGGTAGTGATAAGCCATCGCCGCCCAGTTGGAATGACAATCCACCAGCATCGCGATCAAGCCGCCGTACACCAGATCCGGCCAGCCGCAGTACTTGTCATCGGGCAAATGCTGCGCCATGACATGCACCCCGTCTTCATGCCAGAAGCTCTTGATGTGCAGCCCGTGCGGGTTCTGGCTGCCGCAGCCATAACAAACGCCTTCAGGCGCGGCGATGTCTTGAAGCGAAGTGTCCAGCGAGGTCATACAGTGTTCGTCCTTAAGATTTAACCCACACATTTCGTTCGGCGCTCAGGCCACAACGCCAATATGAATCCGGACTTCCTCAGGGCCATCCCAGGATTCGAAGTCCGTGACGTAACGACGTAGCACCTGTGGATGCTGCTCAAAGTAGTTCCAGATGTCCACCCAGGCCTGAATGACCGCGGCGGGCATTGGGCCACGGGCTGCAAAGACCAGGTACTTGCCTTCCTGAACTTCGATGCTGTCGAAGTCCGCACTGGTCGTGGTCACGGGCACACCGGCCGTCACGTTGTACAAACCGTTGGCGTCAGATTCGTAGGTCGAGTACACGCCGACAATCGGCGCATCGGGTAGCCGCTCCGGGATCTGCTCGGCAACGCTGGCGGAAAAGAAGCGACCCCACAACCCGGGGATCTTCGCACTCTCCAGCCGTGTTTCATCCTGATTCATCGTTCGTACGGTCAGGCCTGATACGAGGAAGCGAGCAATATGTGCGATGTCGGGTTCCATTCCGGGATCTCCTGATTGAAGGCTTCAGATTAAAGCACAGCCTGAATCGGTGCGAGCGAGGTCGAATCGTTGTGCCTTGAAGCGGACCGGGTCACCCCGGCCCGCACCGCCGGATCAGTATTGGCAGAAGCGAATCCGATTGCCGAACGGATCGTGGACTTGCAACTCCTTGCCCCAGCCCTGCTGAACAATATCAGGGCGTCCGTAGCCGTAGCGCTTGCCCTGCAATTCATCCCTGAGCAATTCGATATTTTGCATGGGCACGAATACCGTCGAGCCCGGGCTGGCATCGCCGTGATGCTCGGAAAGGTGCAGTTGCAAGCCGTCGCGACTGATGCCCAGGTACAGCGGCAGATCAGCCTCGAAGCGGTGCTCGAACTCGACGCTGAACCCCAGGAAATCCAGATAGAACTCGCGCGCCTTGGTCTCGTCGAACATGCGCAATATGGGAATCGGCTTATCGAATGCAATGCTGGGAGTGGGTGGGGTACTTGCCTGGGCAAGCATCGCCGACGCGGTGTTCCAGTCCTTGTAGCCCAGTTGCTGCGCGACCAGTTCCAGCGCGATGGAATGGGTCACCACTTGATTGCGCTCCTCCAGCGAGGCGCGCAACTGCTTGGCCATTTGCTTGGCTTGCTCGATTGAAAACATGACTGCTCCTGTAGCCGAGATGCTCTGGTGCTCGCATTGCCAAACCTCGACCGTCAAGAGAGGTGACAGGGTTTGTAGAAGAAGGAAATGCTTTCACCTTTCCCAGCGGGAGCGAGCGGCGGGCAGCATCGGGCCGAAGCCGATCATACATAGCCGATACGGGATGCGGAAGATGTTCCCGGCAGTGCTTGTTTAGGCAGCCTACAGGTTACTTCATGAAAGCCACAACGCCTTGCGCCGTTGCCTACAGGTACGCCAGAATCCGCCGGCTTGTGCGCCTTGGGGGCCGTCGGTAACTTGATTCGGGTCACTGATTGTCAGTGATCGGGTTTAGTAGCCCGTGGTTACTCAAGGCGCATAGCCCATCAAACAGTCAGGCATCCCATCCCTGCACTTTATGGTGGCTGTGTGCAGGGCGCCCTCGGGCGCGCCGGCTCCTTGGGTCCCCGGTCTACTAACCTGCGCACAGCTACCACCCTTCTTATTAGTAGAGAAGCGGTGGTAGCTCATACTTACAGGACCCAAATCATGTTCAAAGTTACTCCGAATCCGCCGGAATCCGATCCGGCCTCCCCGTACGAAAACCCCGACTCCAAACAATTCCACGAAGCCGCCGAACGCGCGCTCAATCACTACCTCAACCCGGGCGCCAACATCATGGCCTCCCCGCGCAAACCCAGCTCCATGTTCATCGTCAATCCCGAACTCAGTACCGAAACCCTGCTGGTGCATGCGTGCGAATCGCTGGCTTCGGCCAATGTCATGGCCAACGATCTGGTGGATCATCTGCAGGGGACAAGTCGTTATGCGCTGTTGGGGATTGCGCAGGTGATCATGCTCGGGGAACTGGCGGTGAATCGGGCGCTGGATCGGCTTGATCCGCCTTAGTTATCCGAATCAGCGCAAAACAACCTGTGGGAGCGAGCCTGCTCGCGAAAGCGGCAGCACATTCACCATCAATGTGACTGACAGACCGCCATCGCGAGCAGGCTCGCTCCCACAGGGGACTATCCCCGATGGCTTGATCTTCATTTCAGATGGCGATAACTCGGGATCGCCGAACCGAGCACCACCGCCCCCGCCGCAATCGCCAGCCAGAACCCGCTGCGTGCGCCGAAGGCGTCCACCAGCCAGCCGGAGCCGGCGGCGCCGATCGCCACGCCGATGCTCAGGCCGGTGACCAGCCAGGTCAGGCCTTCGGTGAGTTTGGCCGGCGGCACGATTTGCTCCACCAGGGCCATGGCGACAATCAGCGTCGGTGCGAAAAACAGGCCGGCGACAAACACCGCCAGGGACAAGCTGAAAATGTTCACCGCCAGCAGCAACGGCAAGGTGGTCACCGCCGTCGCTACCCCGCCGTACAGGAACAGACGCGCCAGCGGCACTTTCGAGCGCAGTGCGCCGAACGCCAACCCGGCCAGGCACGAGCCGATGGCGTACACCGACAGCACGATACTCGCCGCCGCCGGTTGGCCCTGCTGCTGGGCGAAGGCGACGCTGACCACGTCCACCACGCCGACGATGGTGCCCATGGCCACCATCAACAGCATCAGCAACTGAATGTCGCGAGAACGGATGATCGAGCCCTGATGATGGGCTTCATGGGGATGCACCGGCGGCTCCGTGCTGCGTTGCAGGACAAACGCGGTGACGCCGATGGCCAGCGCCAGCAACGCCGCCAGCGGCCCGGCCTCGGGGAATGCCACCACGCACAACCCCACCGACAGTGGCGGCCCGACGATGAAGCAGACTTCGTCCAGCACCGACTCCAGGGCGTAGGCAGTCTGCAACTCCGGCCGGCCGCGATACACTTCGGTCCAGCGCGCCCGCACCATCGCCGACATGCTCGGCATGCAACCGGCCAGCGCGGCGAAGACAAACAGCGTCCAGTGCGGCGCCTGCAACCGCGTGCACAGCAACAGCAGCAACAGAGCCCCACCGCCCAGCAACGCCGCCACCGGCAGAATCCGCCCCTGGCCATATCGATCCACCAGCCGCGAGACCTGCGGCGCACAAAACGCCGTGGCCAGGGCGAACGTCGCCGCCACCGCGCCGGCCATTGCGTAGCCACCCTGCAACTGCGAAAGCATGGTGATCAGGCCGATGCCGGTCATGGAAATCGGCATGCGCGCGATCATTCCGGCCAGCACGAATGCGCCGCTGCCGGGGGCTTTGAACAACTCGCGATAGGGGTTTGCCATGGGACGGGTCTCATCAGGGGACTGCACGTTGCCATAACGGCTGATTGTGGGGGAAGCGTGGAATTGTTGGTTGAATGTGAAGGCCGCTTCGCGGGCAAGCCCGCTCCCACAATGGCCGGCGTACACCAATCAACTGTGGCGGTGTGTAGGCCTGAGTCCGACCTGTTATCAACAATATCCTGCCATTTCGCAGGAAATACCCGGTTGCCTGCTGTTAAATCCCCACCTAACATCGACCATCAAGGGTACAGCGGAGCTGTCCAGAACCACCCGAATTCAAGGAACCAGAATGACCCAACGCATCCAACGCAGCATCGACTCCCCGCTCCGAACCGGTTTGAACCGCGAAGAACTCTGGGAGGCCGGTGACAAGGGCCTGATCAAATGCTGGGAAGTCGGCCGCCAGCGCGCCGCCCGCTTCCCCGACCTCGCCCGACAGTGCCTCGCCGGCGAGTTGCCGGTACTGGGCTGGAAAGGCGGCGTGAGTCGCAGCCTGAAGAAACTCGAAAAATATGGCTCCCTCAAATACCTCGCCCAGTGGCAAGGACTACGCGGGGAAGATCTGGATGTTGATTTGAGCGAAGAGCGGGCCCTGACCTGCTCGCGAACCGGCATGGTGGTGACGTTTACGCCGGATCGGGCGAAGTATTTCAATCAAATAGCGGAAGTTGAATCCTAGGAGCATGGACAATGGTCGATTTGCATCAGGAATTTCAAAACAGTGGATTCTTCCACGAAGCACGCATTGATAGACGTTCAGCCGACGCGCTGGTAGGCATTGCGGCTGGACTCGCTGCCGATGACAAGATCAACCAGCAGGAAGCCGAGTTTCTCAAGAGCTGGATCGAAGTTCATTTGTGTCATCTGGGTGATCCAGTCGTGAACATCCTCTATAAACGCCTCTCCAACATGCTGAGTGATGGCGTGCTGGACTCCGAAGAATCGGCTGAGCTACTGGACATGCTGCACCAGTTTGCAGGTATGCCGATTGGCTCTGACCAGATCTTCACAACACCTTGCAGTCTTCCACTCGATAACCCTGCACCCACACTGAACTGGATTGATCGGGTTTTCCTGTTCACCGGGGTTATGGCTTACGGTCCGCGCAAAGAATGCGAGTCGCTGATAGTCGAACGCGGCGGTCTGATTGGTGGTTCGGTCAGCAAAAAAATCAACTATCTGGTGGTCGGCAGCATCGGAAACGATCAATGGCTTCATAGCACTTATGGCACCAAGATTAAAAAAGCCGTTGAACTGAGAGAGAGCGGTGTTCCTATCGCGATCATCAGTGAAGAACACTGGCAAAGGGTGCTGTTCGGGTGACCGCGGGGTAACTGCATCGGGTTCAGGCAAAAACGGGCTCAAGTCATTGCGGAATCTGCCGCAACACTGACCGAAAACCGCTCCCGATAAGCCTGCGGCGTCACGCCCATGGCCCGCAGGAAACTGCGGCGCAGGGTTTCTTCGCTGCCGAAGCCGCATTGCACCGCCACCCGTTTGATCGGCACGCCGGTATCGCTGAGCAAACGCCGCGCGGTTTCGACGCGGATCAGTTCGATGGCCCGGGCCGGGGTCTGGCCGGTGTCGGCGCGGTAGTGGCGCACGAAGCTGCGTTCGCTCATGCCGGCCTGCAAGGCCAGGGTCGGGATGCCAAGGTCGTGGGTCAGGTTTTCGCTGATCCAGGCGTGAAGTTCGTCGAAACGGTTGCCTTCCTGTTGCAGGGACAGGGTCACGCTGAATTGCGACTGGCCACCTGGGCGCTTGAGAAACACCACCAGTTGCCGGGCGACTTCCAGGGCCATGGTGCGCCCCAGATCTTGTTCGACCATGGCCAGCGCCAGGTCGATGCCGGCGGTCACCCCGGCCGAGGTCCAGACCGGGCCATCGTTGATGAAGATCGGGTTGGGCTCGACGTGCAGTTGCGGGTGCTGCTGCGCCAGTTGCTCGCAACGGGTCCAGTGGGTGACCACGCGCCGGCCGTCGAGCCAGCCGCTGGCCGCCAGCAGGAACGCACCGGTGCACACCGAGGAAACCCGCCGGCAGCCACCGGCATGTTCGCGCACCCAGGCGACCAACGGCGCGTCTTCGGCCGCCGCGTAAACACCCCAGCCACCGGCGATGATCAGGGTATCAGTGCCCTCATCCGGTAACGGTTCGGCCAACAGCGCCAACCCCGCCGACGACATCACCGCCCCGCCGCCACTGGCAATCACCGTCGGCGCGTAGGGTGGCGGCAGGCCTTGCTGGCGGGCAATGTCGTTGGCCGAAGCGAATACCTGCAACGGCCCGGTGACGTCGAGCAATTGCACGTTGGCGAAAGCGAGCACATGGATGGTTTTCGACATTTGGCGTAATTCGTGGGGATATTGGCGTATACGCCAAAGCCTACGAGCCTACAGTCAAACCGTCCACCCACTTCACGAGAAAAAACACCATGACGTTGCAGATCGGTTTTCTGTTGTTTCCACAGGTTCAGCAACTGGACCTGACTGGCCCTTACGACGTACTGGCCTCGCTACCGGACGTGAAAGTGCATCTGATCTGGAAAGACCTGATGCCGGTCACCGCCAGCACCGGCCTGCTGTTGAAACCGACCACCACCTTCGACGATTGCCCGGCACTGGATGTGATCTGCGTGCCCGGCGGCAGTGGCGTCGGACCCTTGATGGAAGATGACCAGACCCTGGACTTTCTCAAGGCCCAGGCCGCCAACGCCCGGTACATCACTTCGGTGTGCACCGGCTCGCTGGTGCTGGGCGCGGCGGGATTGCTCAAGGGCAAACGCGCCACAACGCACTGGGCCTATCACGAATTGCTCAAGCCGCTGGGCGCAATCGCGGTGCAAGACCGGGTGGTTCGCGACGGCAATCTGCTGACCGGTGGCGGCATCACCGCCGGTATCGACTTCGCCCTGACCCTGGCGGCAGAGCTGTTCGACCAGGCCACCGCCGAGCTGGGGCAACTGCAACTGGAATACGCCCCGGCCCCGCCGTTTACCGCGGGCTGCCCCAAGACGGCCCCGACCGGTGTGCTGGAAGAGGCTCGCCAGCGGGCTGCCGGCTCGTTGAAGCTGCGGGCGGAGATCACCGAACGCGCGGCGGCGAAACTCGACCGACAGTGAAAAAATGACGGCGGGAACCCGGTTCCTGCCGCCACGACTTTTCATGCGCGCAAAAAAAAACCCGCCGAAGCGGGTTTTTCCAAGACCATGACGACTCCTTGTCGTAGCGTTCCTTGCAGATGGTCGATCATCCATGATCCTGAGCACATCCTGTGCTTCAGTGGGTGAGGCCAGAATACGCACCGGATCCAATTTGTAACAGGCGACATCGCTACCATCGCGTGTAAGACATTCGCTATATACCGCCTTCCAAAACCCTTGAACGACTCAGGTTTCGAGCCGACTTGAGCCACTCTGTTGCTCGTGGGACTTGGCACTGTCGATCAAAAACTGCTCGATATTGTTCATTTGCTCTTCCCAACCACGACTGTCCATGCGGAAAGCCCTTTCGCGACGGGCCTGGGGAACGTGATCGAAACCGGACTCGGAGACCTTGAGCAACGTGCCGTTGTCCATGTCTTCGAGCTCGAATTTCACCAGTGTGGTGGGTTCCTGGGAGTAATCGACTTCCGGGTTCACGGCATAAGGGTGCCAGCGGAACGAAAACAACCGCTCCGGCTCGACCCGCTCTACCAGTACATTCCAGCGCAAATGCTCATAACCGGGATAAGTAATCTGCCCCTGGGTCCACTCGCCTGCCACAAAACGCTTGCCCTCCAGAGCCACGCCAAACCACTGTCCGAACATTTCGGCATTGGCCAGCACACGCCAGACCTGTGAACGCTTGGCCTTGAGCAGGATTTTCCTTTCGATGCGATCAGATGCTGGGTTCATAAGTCACCTCCTGTACATGAACAGTAGGTCAGTAAGACCACAAGACCAACTCTAAAGTTGTACCAATCGGGATGTGCAATCAACCATACCTGAGATATTCGGTTGCATTTACGACAATAAGTTCTGGAGCAGGAGAATAGTCAGAGAATCGAAACTGCTAACGTTTCCCATCGAAATCTTCCCCTGAAAGGAGTCAGCCATGAATAAACTGCGCGGCAGTTGCCTGTGCAAGGCCATCGAATACCAGCTCGACAGCCTCGACATGCCCATCAGCCACTGCCATTGCCAAACCTGTCGCAAGGCTCACGCGGCAGCTTTTGCATCTACCGCCGGGGTCATGCGCGAGCATTTTCGCTGGACCAAGGGCCAGGATCACCTGAGCCGCCATGAATCGTCGCCGGGCAAGTTTCGGTATTTCTGCTCGGCCTGTGGTTCACATCTGATGGCGGAGCGATTGGCCCAGCCTCATGTGATTGTTCGTGTGGCGACGCTGGATGATGATCCGAAAATGACGCCACAGGCGCATATCTGGACATCCCATGAGCAGCCTTGGCTTGAATATGAGTCGGTAAAAAAGTACCCGCAATGGCAGACGTAGATGGCTGAACGTCCCACAGCGCTACACTGCCCCCCAAACTTCCCCTGTCACAGCGAGGTTCTGCCATGCACACACGCTTTCTCCTGGCGCTGACGCCGTTGTTGTTCACTTCCCTGGCCCATGCTGCCGTGAACTGCGACAACGCCAACGACCAGGCCACGATGAACCAGTGTGCGGCGCAGCAGCATGCGGCCGCCGACAAGGAATTGAATGCGCTGTACCAGCAGATCACTTCGCGACTCAGGAGCAACCCGGACAGCAAGAAACAGCTGGTGGGTGCGCAGCGGGCGTGGGTTGCGTTCCGCGATGCCGAGTGCAAATTCTCGGCGTCCGGGGTGGAAGGTGGGAGTGTGTATCCGCTGATCTACAGCAACTGCACCACGGAGCTGACCAAGGCACGGGTTCAGACGTTCAAGCAGTACTTGAAGTGTCAGGAGGGGGATTTGAGTTGTCCGGTGCCGGGGGGTTGATTTTTGCTGTTTTGCAGTGTTTTTGAGGGCCCCATCGCGAGCAGGCTCGCTCCCACATTGGATTTGTGGTGTTCACAAAACCTGTGGGAGCGAGCCTGCTCGCGATAGCGTCAGTTCAGGCGCCGCAATTACCGGACAAAAATCTGCGCCGTAGTAATCGCCATATCCCCGCCCGGCAACTTGATGCTGCCCGTCTGCTTCAGGCTGTCGGCATCAAAGATCGCCACATCGTTGAAGGTCCCCGCCAGGTAGATCTTGCTGCCGTCCTTGTTGAAGGAAATGCAGTAGTAGGAATGATCGAGCGTGGCGGACTGGAGCATTTTCTTCTGTTTGATGTCGTACTTGGCCAGGCGATTGAGCACGCCAAACATCAGGTTCGGGTCCTTGGGCGAGCGCATGCCGCTGAAGTAGATTTCGGTCAGAGGCCCGAAGTCGGTGGTTTCGGTCTTGCCGGTCTTCAGGTCGATACTGAACAGACCGTACAGGTATTCGGCGGTGGCCGGGTCCTGTTTCTTGTCCTTGAACTTCGCCGCGGTGTAGAGCAGCGAGAAGTCATGCCGGTAGGTCTGCTGGTTCCACACGTAGAGCACGTCCGGCGCGCTGTAGTTCGGGCGTTTCCAGTGGCGGCTGGGGATCAGCACGTCGAACTTGCCGGTTTGCACATTGACCTTGTAGACGTCCGCCCCGGCCACATACAAGGTGCCGTCGTCACCGCTCTGCATGATGGTCAGCTGCCGCGGTGCCGGGAAACTGCGCACCGGCTTGGCGTCCATGCCAGCGTTGGTGGCATACACGTCGAGTCGTGGCTGCTGCACTTCGTAACGGTCGTTCATCATCAACGTCGGGTTGGCGACGGTGTACAGCTCCTTGCCGTCATGGCTGAGGGTGAAGGCGAACATCGAGCGCGCTTTCTCCCCCGGCTTCTGGGTGATGCTGGCGTGGAACACCTGTTTGCAACTGTCCAGTTCAACGCCGTAGACGTCCGCATAGTGATTGTTCAGCACGTAGGCGGTCTTGCGGTCCGGCGACAGCTGCACGGTGCCGGGGCCGAAGGCGTCGGGCATCTTGCAGGTCTTGAACAGGGTGTCGGTGGCCAGGTCGATCACGTGCAGGTTGTTCGGGTAATTGGTGGTCAACATGTATTCGTGACCGTCTTGCAACGCGGTGTTTTCATCGGCCAGAACACTGACAGAACAGCTGCTCAGGACGGCGAACGCGGCCAGGCCGCAGGCTTTGATGTTACGCATGCTGGAATCCTTCTTCTGTGATCACTTGTCTTTGGGGAAGACAGTGCCGAGGTTGCGCCAGTTGTCGTTGGACGCCTGGGCATCCTTGTTCCAGTCCGGGTAGGTGCTCATCATGTCGGGCACCTGGGCCGGCCACCAGCAGGGGTCGGAGCAACCGTAGAGGTCGGCCTCCATCGGCTGGCACAGCGACGACACACCGCCAAACGCATCGATTTCCCAGCCCGGGTCGGTGGTCGAGGCACAGCCCGCAACGGAACTCATGGCCACCACTTCTTCAATGCGGTTTTCATCCGCGGCCTGATCCAGCTTCAACGCTTTGTTATTGATTGCCTTGAGATGTTTCATATCAGTGAGCCTTGCGCGGAGTGATGTAACTGCTGATGAACGCAGGGTTATTGGCCATGATCCGGGTGTAGACCTCGATGCCGAAGTCGACCCAGTCACGCATCAGTTCGCAGTAGTGATAGGTCGGGTGGGTCGGGTCGCCGTAGCGGGCGTAGCTCTCGTGGTAGCAGCCGCCGGAACACAGGTTGCGGATCTGGCAGTCTTCGCAGCCGGTGTTGGTGCGGTCCAGGCGCTGGGACAGGAAGTCGTTCAACTCCACCTGTTTCACACCGCTGTGGACGTTGCCGAAGGTAGGCAGGCTCGAACCGGTAAAGCGGTGGCACAGGTTCAGCTCGCCCTTGTGATCCACCGCCAGCATCTTCAGGCCCGCGCCGCATGGCAGGGCTTTCTTGTGGCCTTCGTGGATGTCGGTGATGAGCTGGTGCAGGTTGGAAAAACCGATGTTGCGGTGCTCCAGCGCCGCTTCCAGGTAACGACGACCGAGGGCCTTCATGTTGGCGAACACCTGCACCAGTTCATCGCTGGTGAGGTTGAAGCTGCTGATGTCGCCGGAGGTCACCGGGGCAAAGCCGACTTCGGCAAAACCCAGTTCGTTGAACAGGTGATCCCAGATGGTTTCGACGTCGGTCACGCCGGTGGTCAGGGTAACCCGCGCGCCGACCGGACGGCTGTTGTAGCGCGACAGCAGCATCTCGGCCTTGCGCCGCACCACGTCATACGTGCCCTGCCCGCCCACGGTGATGCGGTTGCGGTCGTGCACGGTCTTCGGCCCGTCGATGCTTACTGACAGCCCGAAACGGTGGGCGTTGAGGTAGTCCACGGTTTCTTCGGTGAGCAGCGTGGCGTTGGTGGTCATGACGAATTCGACGAACTTGCCCGCCTCGCGAAAACGCTTCTCACAGTAATCGACCATGTACTCGATCAGCTTGCGGTTGCTCAGCGGTTCGCCGCCGAAGAACACCACGGTGAAACGCTCTTCATCCGGGGATTCGCGCAGCAGCATTTCCACCGAGGCGATCGCCGTTTCGACGTCCATCTTCTTGCCCGCCGACGGCTTGTCGAGGTCTTCCTTGTAGCAGTAGGTGCAACTCAGGTTGCAGCCGGTGTTGACGTTAAGTACCACGGTATTGATTGCCGTGCGCTCGACCCGCTTGGTGGCGATGTCCGGGGTCAGCGGCGAACCGTCGCTGACCAGTTCCAGGGCCATCAGCTCGCGCAGGGTCTCGGTGACTTCCTCGCCGTTGAAACGCGCGGCCAGGCGCTGGATCAGATCGTCCGAGGAGCAGCCGGGCCCGCGCAAGGTATCGATGATGGTGCCCGTCAGTTCATCGCTGGCGAACAGCGAACTGCTGGGGATGTGAAACAGCATGCGGTCGGCATCGACCTGCACTTCGTGCAGGTTGCGTTCGACCAGATTCAAGATAGCGCCCATTGCCAACCTCCTGTGCAGGCCCCGCTTGGCGGGGCTTGCGATCATTCCGAAAAGTGTCTGAAGCCTGTGCCGTCAGCCAACTCATGGAATGGGTGGATTGTTCCAGCGTTGCACGGTCACGATCATGTGGCCTTCACCGGTCAGGGATTTCCCTGAGTCGTCGACGGCGGCGATCACCTTGAGGTTGCCGGCATTGTTGGTGGACATCTTGCGTGCCGGGTTCGGCCCGGCATCGCCCGGGGTGAACACGCCGGCGTCGGCCTGCATGGTGCCGGCGAACTTGACATCTTCGTCCTCCTTGGCGCGGTCGTCGAAGGCCTCGACTTTCCACTGCGCCGGGAACACGCCGATGCGGTACGGCTTGCCGTCAGCGCCCTTGCCCCAGGCTTCCGCGTCGAAACGGCCCTGGACTTTCGGCGTCGAACCACCGCCCTCGCCGATCCGCGCCACCGAGAACTCCGGCACCACTTTGACCGAGGCGATCTTGCTGTACACCGACAGGCTCGGGCCTTTCAACGCGCCGACGCTGACCGCGCGCACGCCCGGTTGGGCATTGGCCGCCGCCTTGAGCTTGACCTTGATCCGCTCGGGGCTCTGCTCGACCACTGCGAGCACTTCCACGCCTTTACCGAAGTCCGGCTTGCCAGTCAGGCCACTGCCGATCAGAGTCACTTCGGTTTCGCTGCCGGCTTTCAGATAGCCCGGCTGCACTGCCAGCAAACGGCTGGAACCCTGTTTGGCGGCGACGAAATCCAGGCCGCGCTCATCGTGCTCGGCCTCGAACATCCGGCCTTGCATCGCATTGCCCTGGGCGGCGAACACCTGGCGCATGGTCACGCCATCGATGATCACGTTGCCGCGCCATTCGTAGCCGGTGTAGAGAATCGCACTGCCGTCGCCATTGAACGGACTGCCGTCGGCGTACTGGCCTTTGACGCTGACCTTGAAGGTGTCGCTGCCATCAGCACTCACAGTCATGACACCGGCCAGCTCACCCTTGCCCGGCAAGTGGCCGCTGAAGCTCCAGTCGCCCACCAGCGCATCGGCTTTGGGCGCCGCGCTCTGCCATTTTTTCCAGGCCGGGTTGTCCAGCGGATAACGCTTGGCCAACAGCGGCACCATCTCTTTGCGGGCCATATCAAACCAGTCGCGGTCCCGGGCCAGCGCCTGGTACTCCAGGGACGGCCACTGACCGAGGTGGAAGTTCACCAGGCGCTCCCACTCCTGCGCCGGACGCCGTTGCAGGGCGACCCGCGCACCGGAGTGGCAGCGGCCGCACATCTGGCTGGTCTGGTCGTCGAACTGCTCGACGGTATTGAGCCGCCGCTCCAGCGCATAGCGCACGCCATCGGTTTCGCTCGGCGCCAGACCCTGGGTGTCGGCCAGGTACTTGACCAGCGTGCGACGGTCGTCATCGCTGATCTGCAAACCGTGCATGGTCTGCATGCGGGCGATGCTCATCAACCAGCCTTCCGGCGTTTTGCGCTGGTGGCTGATGCGGCTGAGGGCGTTATCGGCTTCGGGGGTGTGACAGCCCTGACAGGTTTCCTTGAGGATGGTCTGGGCGTCGCGGGCTGCCAGGCTATGAGGCGAATGCAGCGCTACGCAAGCGGCTACGGCCAGCAGGCTGGCGCTCATACCTGATCGGAGTTTTCTCTTCATCAACGTCGAACCTCGCACGGTGCGTTCTTATTGTTGTGGCTTATCGTTTTTATGGTTTCTGCCGCCGGCTTTGATCCGCTGACGGAGGCAAGAGAAACGTCTGCGATGAGCAATACACGGAGCGTGCCAGCTTATGAATATTTCTATGAATCAATGACTTGCCGATAAAGGCCGGTGTTTTGCCAATCGTGTCGTCTGCGTTCCACGTTTAATTTCGCGACAACTGTTTCAGCCTGAGACAAGCATAGCTTTCTGTAGGAGCGAGCTTGCTCCGGGCGGCGATCCGACGATGGTCGTTAACGATTACGCGTGCTTGCCGACTAAACGTGGTGCTCTTGGGTCCATCGCGAGCAAGCTCGCTCCTACACAGGGTGTTGTGTTCGGGACGTCTCACGTCGTCGCAATTTGCGACGTTTATCGATCTCACGGTGACCCGGAAAAAAATCTGTCACCCCATTAGATCGGGCCTTCGGGCCGAAAAAACATAACTGGCACAGCCATTGCGAAAGCCCGGTTCTCACGAACAACAAGAGGCCTCGCCAATGTCGCTCCCAAACCTGCTTCCCGCCACTTCGGCATTCATCCAGCGTGCCCCGCGCATGCTTATCGGCGGTGACTGGGTCGAGGCCGCCGACGTCCAGACCATGCCCCTGCACAACCCGGCCACCGGTGAGGTGTTGTGCGTGGTGCCACGGGCAACGCCAGAAGATGTCGACCGCGCGGTACTCGCCGCCCGCCAGGCGTTCGACGATTCGGCCTGGACCCGCACCCGTCCCCGGGAGCGGCAGAACCTGCTGTGGAAACTCGCCGACCTGATGCAGCGCGACGCCGAGTTGCTGGCGCAGCTGGAATGCCTGAACAACGGAAAAAGTGCCGCCGTGGCCCAAGTGATGGACGTGCAACTGGCCATCGACTTCCTGCGCTACATGGCCGGTTGGGCGACCAAGATCGAAGGCTCCACGGTTGACGTGTCGGCACCGCTGATGCCCAACGATCAGTTCCACAGTTTCATTCGACGCGAAGCGGTGGGCGTGGTCGGCGCCATCGTTGCCTGGAACTTCCCGCTGCTGCTGGCCTGCTGGAAACTCGGCCCGGCCCTGGCCACCGGTTGTACCGTGGTGCTCAAACCCGCTGACGAAACCCCGCTGACTGCACTGAAACTCGCCGAGCTGGTACTGGAAGCCGGGTATCCCGAAGGCGTGTTCAATGTGGTCACCGGTACCGGCATCACCGCAGGTTCGGCCCTGACTCACAACCCGCTGGTGGACAAGCTGACCTTCACCGGCTCCACCGCCGTGGGCAAGCAGATCGGCAAGATCGCCATGGACTCCATGACCCGGGTCACCCTGGAGCTGGGCGGCAAATCACCGACCATCGTCATGGCCGACGCCGACCTGAAAACCGCAGCGGCCGGGGCCGCCAGCGCGATCTTCTTCAACCAGGGCCAGGTCTGCTGCGCAGGCTCGCGGCTGTATGTGCAGCGCAAGCACTTCGACAACGTGGTGGCGGACATCAGCGACATCGCCAACGCCATGAAACTCGGCAACGGCCTGGACCCGAGCGTCGACATGGGTCCGTTGATCTCGGCGCGCCAGCAGGAGCGCGTCTACGGGTACATCGAAAAGGGTAGGGAAAGCGGTGCGACCATTGCCTGCGGTGGCGAGCAGTTTGGCCCGGGGTTCTTCGTCAAGCCGACGGTGATCGTCGATGTCGATCAGAAGCATTCACTGGTGCAGGAAGAGATATTCGGCCCGGTGCTGGTGGCCATCCCGTTCGACGACGAAGCCGATGCCCTGCGCATGGCCAACGACAGCCCCTACGGCTTGGGGGCGAGTATCTGGTCCAATGACCTGGCGGCGGTGCACCGGATGATTCCACGCATCAAGTCAGGCTCGGTGTGGGTCAACTGCCACAGCGCCCTGGACCCGGCGCTGCCGTTCGGCGGCTACAAAATGTCCGGGGTCGGGCGTGAGATGGGGTATGCGGCGATCGAGCATTACACTGAGTTGAAGTCGGTGTTGATCAAGTTGTGATTTGCGCCGGCCCGAAGCGCGTGACGAAGCTTCAGGGCCGGCCGTTCGACGCAGTAGTACGAAACGCCGCTGAGCAGCAACGACAAGGCCAGCACCGTTGCAACAATGGCCCCATCGTAGACAACCGACCAGATAGCGTGCAGGAAATACATCACCACATAGTGATTCAGGAACACGCCGTAGCTGATATTGCCGAGGAACTCGTCAATCCGGTGATACTTGAGCTTTGTCAGCAGGTACACGGCGGGCACGCCCAGCGCTATGCCGGCGGTCACTTCGGCATTGAACGGTCGGCGCTCTATCCATCCCGCCATGATGGCCGCAAACATCAGGACCGCCACCACGGTGGTGCCGGCAGCGATCGCCAGATCCTTCGGCTGCGCTTTGTACAGGTAGCTGCCGCACAGGAACATGAACAGTACGCCCGGCAATAGACGGTAGCCGTACAGATCGGTGTTGATGAAACCCAGGCACGCGACCATGAAGACGACGACGGATAGAGCAAACGCAACGCCCCGCGCCCTGTAGATGATCAGGAAAGGGATCACCAGGTAGAAGCACATCTCAAGCCCCAAAGACCAGGCCGGCGGCAAGATCCACGATCCCGCCGCTCCGAACATGTAGAAGCCGAGTGGCACAATAGCCAGGCTTGCGGCGATGTTGCGCAGCGTCAGCTCGGCGGCTTGAGGCGTGCCGGGCAGCAGGAAATAGATCACCGCACAGGAAACTGCGAAGTAGAACAGGAATTGAGGGTAGAGCCGCAGGGCGCGGTCCACGTAGAACAGGCCGACTTTCTCCGGCGCCTTGTAGTTGCGCTCGATCAGCGAGGTCATCACGAAACCGCTGATGATCAGGAAGGAAATCACCGCAACCACGCCGGGGTTTAGCCCCATGAACGTCTTGCCCATATGAGAAACGGCCACCAGAACGGCCAATAGCAGACGATAGGCTCCCACTTACACCCCAAAATTCCTTGTCGTTATGGCGCGTAAATTACGATGCTTTGCGCTGGGAGAACAGGCTTTTCGCCGGATCCGGACGTTCTTCATTCAGGGCTTGAAACCCTGACCCAGCAACCAACTGCGAACCATCCGCCCCTGCTCCACCGTCAAACCGGCCAACGCCTGATCCGCAGGCTCTCCCTGCTTTAACCTCTGCACCAACGCCGCCACCTCAACCCCTTGCACATGCCAGATCCCCAACGGCTGATCCACCGTGATCACCACCTCGGCCTCATCGACAAAACCGTCACGCAACACTGGCGCCCGCTCAACCCTCAGCGTATTGAAATCCGCCTCGGCATGGGCCATCTCGGCGTCCGGCCAGTTCCGTCGTGCCTGCCAGAACGGCTGATCCAGCCAGCGTTGCTCATCGGCATAAAAATCCCGGCCGATCCGCGCAAACCGCAAAAACAACTGCTCCACTCGCTGCTGGTGGAAACGCTGGGCCAGAGCCGCCCGCTCAGGTTTACACAGCAGCGTGTTGATCACTGCCGGCGCCTGCAACGCCGAAGACAAGGACTGAAAGATCCCATTGCCCGACAACGGGTCTACCGCCATTGCCGCATCGCCGACCCGAATCCAGTTTTCGCCACACACCTGCGGGCTCAGGATCGCCGTGCTGCTGCGGGCATGCAGCTGTAGATCACCTTCTGCTTCGCCAGCAAAAAATGCGGCGGCCAACTTCGAACCCTGGCGCCGCTGCCGGCAGTAATCGAGCAACATCGCCTTGCCCGGCAACCCGGCGCTGGCCACGTCCACCGTCCATTGCCAGTAACACTGGCCGTCGGCGCGCCGCGCCATCCACGCCCAGCCGTCCTCGAGGCTTTCCACGGCGCTGGCGGTGCTGCCAGGTAATCCCTGCCAGCGATTGAGCAAGCTGACGGTCTCGGGCCCACGCAAGCCCTGGCCGATAGCGGGGGCCTGACGTCCACGGGCCTCTACGAGAAACGACGCGAGCAGCGGTTCGCGTCCGTCGATTTCGATTCGATGACCATTGGCCGATGACTGAACCGTCAGCACCCGGCCTTCGATCAGCTCGACCCCCGCCAGGCGCAAATCCTCACGCAGGCCTCGATCAAAAACCGGACGGTCGAGCAAGTATTCGATGTTCTGCGCGTGGTGCTGGCCATTCCAGTTCACCTGGCGTTGAGAAGGCAGCGTCGCCTGCGCCAACGCCTGGTGCAGGCCCGCGCCGCGCAAAGCCTCGAGAACCCGCACGGACACGCCTTCGAGCGCCGCAAACCGGCGCCATTCGCTGATCAGCGTGACGCCATGGCCCAGCCGCCGTAGCCCCAGTGCGACGGCGGCGCCGGCCGGTCCGGCGCCAAGAATGACGATGTCGGTCATGGCCCTAAGCGCCGTTCAGGGCCACGGTAACGGGCATGCTCGCGCAACCACTCGATGACTTGCTCATTGCTGGCGTCAGGCTGTTCGGCGAGGAACCTTGCGATGTGCCCGCTCAACGCGGCACAACCGAGGCTCGCCCCTGATTGCCCCGGGTAGGTGCCATGCACACAGGCGGCGAAATCCGCCTGGGCGCTGTTGAGCCACGACCATTCCTGCTCGGCGCACCGCGCATCGCCGGTCACCCGCAACACCTGCGGATAGTTCGCCGGAAACACCCCTTCGCCCTGGGCCGGGCTGGATGCACACAGCAGCACGCCCCTTGCCACCGCCGCCGCGCAGGCCGCGCGCAACAGGCTGCGATCCTGGCGCAGGCCAAGGCTCAGATTGATCAGTCGCACGTCCTGCGTCAGCAGCCAGTCAATCGCCAAGGTGATCTGCAAGGCGCTGGTGACACCCCGCTGGTCGAACACCTGCGCCACGCAAAACAGCGCCGAGGGTGCACGCCGGCCGATCGCCTCGATCACCGCACTGCCATGCCCCAGCGGGTCTTCGCGCAAGTCGCCCTCGGCCAGGCCATCTTCAAGCAATGAAAAGCGCCGACCGGCGATCACTTGCACCCGTTGTGCCGCCGAGTGGCCGCTGTCCACCACACCAATACGCAGTTCAGATTTCATGCAGCACCGTTTTCGAGGTCAGCACGCCGTCGAGCAACTCGAAACGCAGATCGGCATCGGCCAGGGTTGAAGGGCGATGGCTGATCAGGATGCGCGTACGCCCGGCAAACAAGCGGTCGATGGCGTCGATGACTTCGCGCTCGGTGGCTTCATCCACCGCGGACGTGGCTTCATCGAGCACCAGGATCAAAGGGTCCTGCAACAGCGCCCGGGCAATCGCGATGCGTTGCTTCTGCCCTCCGGACAATTGCTGACCGCGCTCGCCCAACGGGCTGTCGAGGCCTTCGGGCAACAGCTCGATCAGGCTGTCGAGTTGCGCCAGCCGCGCCACTTCGGCAATCGCCTCGCGGCTGGCGTCCGGCACCGCGTAGGCCAGGTTGTCGGCGAGGCTGCCGCGAAACAACACGATGTCCTGGCTGACGATGGCAATGCGCCGACGCAACTGGAACAGATCCAGTTCGCGCAGATCGACGTCGCCCAGCAGTACCCGGCCCGATTGCGGATCGTGATGACGTTGCAGCAGGTCGATCAGGGTGGATTTACCCACGCCCGAGCCACCGCTGAGGGCCACTTTCATACCGTAGGGGATCCGCGCCTCGATGCCGCGCAGGGTCGATTGGCGGCCGGGATGGGCGAAGTGCACGTTGTCGAACCAGAGATCGCCGCCAGTGGGCATCGCCCGTGGCGTGGCGGGTGTCAACACGGTCGGTTGTTCGCCGCGCAACTCCATGACCCGGCCGAGGCTGACGGTCATCCGCTGGATCGCGACGTAAAGCCCGAGCAAGCTCTGCACCGGCCCCACGGCCATGCCCAGGTAAGTGGAAAACGCAATCAGCGCACCGAGTTGCCAGGTGCCCTGCACCACCCAGTAACCGCCGATCAAAAATGCGCAGGCCCGTGACAGCGAGGTCAGGGTGCCGGGCACGGCCTGGGTGAAAAACTCGGTGACTTGCAGGCGCAGCAACTGGCTCATGTAGCCCTGCCCCAGCGTCTCGAGGCGCCGCGCTTCGCGCTGTTGCTGACCGGCGGACTGGATGAATTTCATCACCGGCAGCGTCTCGACCATGAACGACGACATGTCCGCCGAACGCTCGCGCAACTGCCGCACATCGCGCTCGACCTTGCGCCGCATCCAGCGCAGCCAGAGGACATCGAGGGGAATCAGCACCAGCGCCAGCAGCGAGAGTTTCCAGGACAAGGTCAGCAGCATTGCCACCGCCACCACCAGGCCGATCACGCTGGACACGGCCGAGAACAGCGAGTCCACGGCAAACCGCTGGATTTCCGCGACGTCGCCATCGAGGCGCGACATCAGGTCGCCGATGCGCCGCTGGCCGTAAAAGCTCGGCGACAGGGTTTGCAAATGCCGGTACAGGTCGTCGCGCAGGGCAAACAGCATGCGCCCGGACAGTCGCGTGTGCAGGTAGCGGTTGATGCCCGAAAGCGCCGTGCCCAGCAACCCGGCAACGATCATCAGCCCGGCGATCAATACCAGCATCGGGAAGTTGCGCGCCAACAGGCCATCGTCGATCAGCAGTTTGGTCAGCCACGGCTGTACCAGTACCAGCGCCGAGGCGCAGACCGACAACCCCAGCAGCCCGGCAATCGCCAGGCGATGGGGTCGCACGAAGCTGTACAGCCAGCGCAGTGACGCTTGCAGGGCCTCGGGGTTCTGGCTGTCGATCAGCCGAACGATCAGGCGCTGCATCACGAACGCAACTGTTTGAGCTTGCGATACAAGGTCGCGCGGCTGATGCCCAGGGCGTCGGCGGCGGCCGAGACGTTGCCTTGGTGCGTGTCCAGGGACTGACGGATCAGCTCCAGTTCGTTTTCCCGGATGCTGCCGGCCTGGGGCCGTTCGCTGGCGGTCAACTCGTCGAGCATGCTGTCGGGCAAGTGGTCGAGGGTCAGCGCGGTTTCACCCGGCTCGCGCATGGCCAGCGCGGTGCGCAGGACCATTTCCAGTTGGCGGATGTTGCCCGGCCAGTGATAGCCGCTGAGCAAGCGGTTGAGATCATCGTGCAGGACCACGGTGGGTGCACCCAGTGTCGTCAGCATGCGAGTGACCAGCGCGCCGAAATCCTCGCGTTCGCGCAGGGCCGGGAGCATCACGCTGATGCCGTTGACACGGTAGAACAGGTCCTCGCGAAAGTGTTTTTCTTCCACCAGACGCTTGAGGTCGCGGTGGGTGGCGCAGATCAATGCGACGTCGATGTCCTGCTCTTCGCCTGCGCCCAGGGGCGCGACCTTGCGATCCTGCAACACCCGCAACAGTCGGGCCTGCAAGGCCAATGGCATGTCGCCGATTTCATCGAGGAACAAGGTGCCGCCATGGGCCTGCTGCAAGCGCCCGACCATGCCGCCCCGGCGTGAGCCGGTGAACGCGCCTTCGCGGTAGCCGAACAGTTCGGACTCGATCAGGCCTTCGGGAATGGCCGCACAGTTTACCGCCACGAAGGGTTTGTCGCAGCGCGCTCCGGCCATGTGCAAGGCGCGGGCGATGACCTCTTTACCGGTGCCGGTTTCGCCCAGCAACAAGACCGGCAGTTCATTGGCCAGGCCTTGACGGGCCATGCGCAAGGCACGGGCGTAGCGGGTATTGCTGCCGGCGAGCGCTTCCAGATCCGGTTGCGTCTTGGCCGGTTTCGCCGCAGTGCGTGGTGGGCTGCTGAGGTTGATCGAGCGTTGCGGCGCGCGCAGGGTTTTGTAGAAGAACTCGCCCTTGGCGGTTTGCAGGCTGCCGGCCCCACCCTGATGCAGACGCGCCAACAACTGCAGGCCGTCGACTCCGAGAAACTCCTCGCAGCGCCGACCGACCAGGGCCGAGCGCTCGGCGTGGAGCAACTGGCAGGCCTGGGCGCTGACTGCCAGGATCTGCCCGCCGAGGCTCACGGCCAGCAGGCCTTGCCACGGGGATTCGAGGTATTGGCGACGGCTGTGGAAGGCCAGGACGATTTCGTCAGGATAACTGGCGTTGAACACCCGGCTTTCGATCTGGCTGACCGCCATGGCCAGCAGCGCAGTGCTGTCGTGGGCGCGGCCGAGGGGGCCTTCGCGGGTCAGGTCGAGGACGCCAAGAATGTCGCCCTGGGGGCAATGGATCGGCACTGAGGTGCAGGAAAAATCACTGAGGCGATCCAGATAATGTTCGCCGCAATCGATCAGGGTCGGCCGGGCTTCCACCAGTGCCGTGCCGAGGGCGTTGGTGCCGCGCACCGCTTCGCTCCAGCAGGCGCCGAGGGTGATGTCCTGCAGGCCACTGCCCTTGAGACGGTCGGCGCGGCCTTCGACGGCGAGGATGGTGGCATCGGAATTGGCGAGGATGATCAGCCCTTCCTTGCCCTGACGCTCGGCCAGGTAATCGATGGCCGGCAACGCGGCGTCGATCAGCAAGCGGTTGCTGGCCAGCAACACGTCGAGGCTGGCACTCGACTCCAGCGCCAGCTCGTGCTTGGCATTGAAATGCACGCCATGGCTCAGGCTGCGTCGCCACGAGGCATCGATTTCCGCACGCAGGACGCCATCCGGCACTTCGCCTTCCAGGTGCAGCTTTTCCCGGGCCAGCCGGGCTTCGCGATGCAGTTTGGGGGAGTTTGTTTTTATTAGCGTCATCAAGCGCTCCGGGTCATCCGCCCTGCGCCTTCATACGTCGGCGCCCTGGCGCAATCTTTACGTTAACGTAAGGGCTATGGCAAGTGCCGTAGGGCGCTTGTGTTCCGTCAGCTGGACCGCGTTACCGTTCATCGCGAGCAGGCTCACTCCTACAGGTTGCGCATTGACCACAAATCCATGGTTCGACCCGGTCTACTGTAGGAGCGAGCCTGCTCGCGAAGGTGTCGTCACAGACGCCGATAAATCAGAGCTGCCACACCTCGGCATTTACAAAAAACGCCCGCGCATTATCCTCCAGACTCTCCAGGTGATACCCACCCTCCTGCACGATCAGGCACGGCAATCCCAGGCTGCGAATCCGCTCGCCGAGCACGGCGAACCCTTCGCGAGTCACCGCCACCTTGCTTTGCGGGTCCAATTCAAAAATATCGAAGCCCAGGGACAGCACCAGCACCTCGGCGCCAAAGTCCGTCACAGCTTTCAGCGCCATATCCAGTTGCTCGAGGAAGTCGGCCTCACTGGCGCCATGGGCCATCGGCAGGTTGAGGTTGAAACCCTCGCCCGCCTCGACACCACGCTCTTCGGCAAAGCCTGCGACGCCCGGATAGAAGTTGGTCGGATCGCCATGCACCGAGACGTAGAGCACATCATCGCGGTCGTAGAAAATCTCCTGGATCCCCTGGCCGTGGTGCATGTCGGTATCCAGCACCGCTACCCGCGAAAAACCAGCGCGCAACACCTGCGCCGCCACTGCCGCGTTGTTCACATAACAGAAACCACCCGCCGCTTCGGCCCGGGCGTGGTGACCCGGCGGACGGCACAGGGCATACGCTGCCGGCTCGCCATCGAGCAACGCCCGGGCCCCGGCGATGGCGCTTTGCGCCGACCAGTAAGCCGAACGCCAGGTTTGCTCGCCCACCGGGCAACTGCCATCGGCCAGATAGCACGCAGCTTGCGCGAGAATCCCGCGCAGGGCATTGGGCTCGCGGACAAAGATGTTCGACATCACCTCGTCGCCCCAATCCTCGGGAATCTCTTTCCAGCGCTGATGGGCTTCCTGCAAGAACCTCAGGTACGGCGCACCGTGCACCGCCAGCAGCGGATCGAGCCCGGCATCGGCCGGTTGCTCGACATTGAAACCCAATGCATGAGACGCCTGCACCAGGCGCTGCGCACGCTCCGGCACTTCCTGCGGCGTGCGCATCTGGCCACGGGAGTAGTAACTGCGTGGATGGTGGAGCAATTGTTCTGGGTGGAAAAAACTGCGCATGGGATGAATTCCTGTCAGCGAACGTAAGTCTTGAAACCAACCGCATCCCACTGTGGGATCGCCGCACCGCCGCCACACAGTCCGCGTCGAACGGCGTCGCCGGGCTGGGGATGATTTTTCGTTCCAGGACCATGATTAGTCAATTTTCTATTTATTATTCGAAGTATTAGTCCAGATTATAATAATAAATAGCAGCCGAACGTGACGTGCGACACGCAGGCCATAGGCGTCTTCGATTCCTGATGGGCAATTGAATGGAATGAAAAAGGGAGGGCATCCATTGCCCTCCCCTCTGATGTACACGCTCCCTGCGTCAGTACTGACCGGGACCTCAAGTGGCCAGAATGAAGTCTGTGGCCGTGACGGTTGTTGCGTCGGCCACACCTACCAGGGTGATAGAGCCAGCGCCGAAGGTGACCAACGTATCCGCACCGACATCGGTAATGGAGACGCTGCTGCCAAAGGTCGCAGCCGTGATGTTGAGCGCGGTGAAATCGAGCAGATCCTGGCCGCCCGCCGCGTTGGTATCGAAGCTGGTGATCCGGTCGTTGCCGAAGCCCGCGGCGAACACGAAGACATCCTCGCCACTGCCGGCATTCATCGTATCGTTGCCAGCACCACCAGCAACACTATCGTTGCCGGCACCGCCATCGATGATGTCGTTGCCTGCGCCACCCAGCAATGTGTCGTTACCCGCGTCGCCGTTGAGGTTGTCATTACCCACCCCACCGGTGATGACGTTGTTCGACGCGTTGCCGGTGCCGACGAAGTCGCCGACTCCGGTGTAGAGCAGATGCTCGACATTAGCGCCCAGTAAGTAACTGGCCAGCGACGTCTGTACGGAGTCCTCACCGTTATTCCCCACCTCGATCACTCCGTCCGCGGCAGAATCGACGCGGTAGGTATCGTTGCCGGCTCCGCCGACCATCCGGTCAGCACCCGCACCACCCGTGAGGACGTCGTTGCCGGCGCCACCCATCAATGTGTCGTTGCCGTCACCGCCGTTGAGGCTGTCATTACCCACCCCACCGGTCATGACGTTGTTCGACGCGTTGCCGGTGCCGACGAAGTCGCCGACGCCGGTGTAGAGCAGATGCTCGACATTTGCACCCAGTGTGTAACTGGCCAGCGTGGTCTGTACCGAATCCGCACCCTCACCCGTCAACTCGACCACCAGGTCCCCGGCTGAATCGACGCGGTAGGTATCGTTGCCGGCTCCACCGACCATCGCGTCATTACCCGCACCACCCGTGAGGACGTCATTGCCGGCGCCCCCCATCAATGTGTCGTTGCCGTCACCGCCGCTGAGGGTGTCATTACCCACCCCACCGGTCATGACGTTGTCCAACGCGTTACCGGTACCGACGAAGTTGCCGACGCCGGTGTAGAGCAGATGTTCGACATTGGCGCCCAGTGTGTATCTGGCCAGCGACGTCTGTACCGAATCCGCACCGCCACCCGCCAACTCGACCACCCCGTCCGCGGCGGAATCGACGCGGTAGGTATCGTTGCCGGCTCCGCCGACCATCCGGTCATTACCCGCACCGCCAGTGAGGACGTCGTTGCCGGCGCCACCGATCAAGGTGTCGTTGCCGGCGCCGCCGTTGAGGGTGTCATTACCCACCCCACCGGTCATGACGTTATTCGACGCGTTGCCGTTGCCGACGAAGTCGCCGGTTCCGAGGTAGAGCAGATGCTCGAGATTGGCGCTCAGTGTGTAACTGGCCAGCGTGGTCTGTACGGAATCCTGACCCTCACCTGGCAACTCGACCACCACGTCCCCGACTGAATCGACGCGGTAGGTATCGTTGCCGGTGCCACCCACCATCTGGTCATCACCCGCACCGCCATTGAGGAAGTCGTTGCCCGCGTCACCATTGAGGATGTCGTTGCCGCCCAAGGCGTTCAGGATGTCGTCGCCAGCACCTCCGCTGGCCACGTCGTCGCCTGCCGTGCCGGTCCATATGTCGACACCGGCGGTACCGACAAACAGATCACCGACCACTGTCGTTGCGCCAGAGGTGACTTGCTCAAGTGTGCCGAGGTCATCGGTGTAACTCGCGACGACACGCAGTTGCTGACCGACCTGCGCCTGGCCGGGCGTGAAGGTCGTGCCCGTCGCGCCGGCGATGTCGGTAAAGATCGCACCGCTCCCCGCCTGCCACTGATGGGTAATCACCGAGGTCGTGGTCCCGTTGGCGTCGGTGAACGCATCCGTGGCGGTCAAGGCTGAGCCTTCCGTCGGGGTCGTATCGCTGATCAGCACCGTGCCGACCGGCAGGACATTGACGGTGCCGGTACCGGCCGCCGTGATCGCTGCGGTCGGCGCCGAGAACACCTCCTCCAGTACGCCATTGGCGTCCTTGTAGACTGCCCTGACGCGCAGCGCCAGTCCGGCTGCCACGACGAGTTGCGGGATAGCCGGCACGGCACCAATGAGGGTCGCCGGTGGTGGGACCCTGAGTTCCGAGCCCACCGTGACGGTCGTACCCTCTGCGCGCGCGACCTCTCCGGCGGCAAAGAAGGTGATGTCTTCGAAGACACCCGAGCCCGGGCGCGCTTCGAACTGCCAGAAGAAACTGATGGGGCTAGTGATCGCGCCACCAGTCGCGGTATTGTCGGCATCAGAAATGCCTGCCGCCGATACCGTCAGCGTCTGGCCGACGACGGGCGTAGGATCGTCGATCGTCAGCGAACCGACTGGCGCCGAGTTCAAACCGCCGAGCACGAGCGCCTGATCGGAGAACTGCAACCGCTCGATATTGCTGAGGGTGTCGGTCCCGTCCCTGCCAGCGACACTGTCGATGACCGTAAAGGTGCCGTTGACGTTTTCGATCACGGTGTAATCCGCAAAATTGCCGGAGAACAGCGCCGTGTCGAAGTCGGGACCGGTCGCCGTCAGGATTTCACGGACGATCTGGAGCTGGCCGGGGTTATAGGTGCCGTTCAACATGAGCGGGACCAACGGCGTCATGTTGTCGAAGCTGGCGATTTCCGGCCCGGTGCCATCGATGTTCTGCCGCACACTGATGCGCACGTTGAGCCACTTGTCGCCGTCGATGATGTCATCGCCGCCACGGCCTTCGATGACGTCGCTGCCGGCGCCACCCAGGACGATGTTGCCCCCGTCGAACTTATCGTCGGCTGTGCCGGCGATGCCATCCGCGCCGTTGCCGGCGGTGCCGACCAAGTCACGTAGACCGCTGATGAGGTCGAAGTTGGTGAGCACGCTGCCCTTGGCGCCAGCGATGGCGAGCAAGTCGGCAGTGGAGTCATCGCCGCTGAGGAAATCGGCGTGGGACGATCCCGACAGCCCTTCCACCAGGTCCAACCGGGCAAGGATCGACGCGTTGGAGCCAGGCACCGCCGGTTGATCGAAGAAGCGCAGCCTGGAGTTGAGGCCGATGGTCACGCCGGCCGGATCGTCCTTGAAGGTCGCCCAGTCGTAACCGGAGAAGCCGATGAAACGGTCCGCCTCGCTTGGGCTGCCGATCATGATGTCATCACCGCCCTCCCCGTCGAAGTTGTCCGGTCCGCCATCGCCCATGAACACGTCGTTGCCATTGATCGGATCGTTGCCGAATGGGTCGAAGTTGTCGCCGGCAACACCATCGGCGGATCCGCCCTGGATCCAGTCGTCGCCTTCGCCACCGCGCGCGAATTCGTTCGCCTTGCTGCCGAGGATGAAGTCGTTGCCCAGGCCGCCGCTGGTGTCGGCCGCGTCTTCGCCGGTGACGATGAAGTCCTGACCGGCCTGGCCGAGGATCAGGTTGAGGCCGTTGCCGCCCTGGATGACGTCGTTGCCGTCCTCGCCGTGGATGACGTCGTCGCCGCCGATGTCGGTGATGATGTCGTCACCGGTACCGCCAAAGAGTTGGTCGTTACCGTAGCCGCCATCGATCCGGTCGTTACCGGCATCGCCATACACCGTGTCGTCGTCCGAGTCGCCGGCAATGAGGATGTCGTTGCCGGGCGTACCGCCCAGCACGACCGTTTCGGCGCCGGTATAGTGCAGGTAGTTGGTATCCGGGCCCGTTGTGTTGGGGTTGTCGCGGATCACCAGCGGCGTGAGGAAGTCAGTGCGCGGTGAGCCAATCGGGTGGACCGACGGACCAAACGGATCGGCATTGGCCGGCAGATCATCGAGGGTGCCGACAATACCGTCGGGACCGGCAATCACACTCGGGTTGTACTGGTTCGCCTGGTTGACCTCCAGAGTGTAGGCAGGCGTCAGGAAAACCCTGGCCGAGAGGTGTGTTGCATCGGTATTGGCCATGACCAGCGTGGAGAACGTGTTGTTCTCAAGCTCCGCGCCAAAGTCCATCGAGGCGGTGCGTTCCAGATAGTAGAAGCGGTCGCCGTCCTGGAGTTTCTCCATCTGGTTCTCGAAGACGAAGTTGAAGGTCGAGCCGAGCATGCCGCCAAAGGGCATCTTCTCCTCGGCCAGCCCGCCAACCCAGAAGTCGACATTGTCCAGGCCGGTGATGGTCACGTCGTCTGCGGTGTTCAGAATACCGTCCGCACCGGCGGTACTGGCCCAGGCACCCGTGCTGTTCAGGAAGTCGACACGGTCGGCCGGTGCGGTCGCGCCGCCCAACACCAGGTCCGCAGCCGCGGCGCGCTTGTCCGCCAGCGTGATGGCGCTGGTGATGGTCGAGTGCGTGCCGTAGGCGGCGATGAAGTTGATCAGCGATTCCGGATGCTTTATGTGCTGCACGAAATCGGCCCAACTGGTGTAGGGCTTGAGCTCTGCGTCGCCGGTGGGCCCATAGAACTCCCGCCGCGCCGCGTTCAGGGACGGAATGCCGGTATCGCGGCCGCGCGCCAGGTTGATGGCGGGCAGATCGAGCGGCAGGCCCAGCAGGTTGTTGCGCAGGGCTTCAGTGACGAACTCGTCGATCTCGTTGCCCACCTGGCGGGTCACGCCGCGCACGATGGCACCGGCCGCCTGTTCCGGAGTGGGGCCGCTGCCCGCGAACGCGATCGGGTTGAGGAAGGCCTGAATCAGCCCGATATCGCTCGAGGCGAAGTTCGGATCCAGCCGGTCGACCTGCTCCAGCAGCATCGAGTGCCCGAAGCGATAGACGGTGTGTGCGAACTCGGCAACGATGCTTGGATCGATCGCGGTGTCGTACACCTGGCCCGGGGCGAAGAAGGGATCGACCATCGGCTGGATCGTACGCGCGAACTCCTCGAATACCAGGTGCTGGTACTGCATTTCGGTGCCGAACTTCGCGGTCTGGAACAGGCGCTCGCCGTTCCAGTCGAGGGTCGTGGTGTCGACGGGAACGGCAGTGACAGGCGTCAGCAGCCACTCGTTCAGGAACGACACGTCGCCGCTTGCCGCTGTCGCCAGGACCACCGCCATGGTGTGATCGACCAGGCGGTTGTGCTCATGGTGAAAGATGGAATGGACGGTGGTCAGGCCGATGTTCTCGTTGACCCGGCCGTCGCCGGCAATGTAATGCGCGTCCAACAGTTCGTTGTCGTAGAAGCCCGGCGCAGGCGTACCGCCAACAACAGTGTCCACATCGGGCAGGAGTGCTGCGCCGGTCACGTCGTCGATCGGAACGGCGGTGTGCGCGATGTCGTTGAGGAAGGCATGGCCGGTGCGCGCGGCGTTGACCAGGCTGATGGGCGCCGCCGGATTGCCTTCAACGAGCACATCGTCGGCCGTGCCGGCAATGCCGTCCGGGCCCAACATCACCACCTGTGGGAAACCATTCGGACCCTTGATGAAATTGCCGTAGGCGTCAGTCGCCAGCAATGGCACGTTGTTGAAATCGGCATCGGTGAGATTGATGCCGAGCAGATCATGGGCTTGCGCCTTTACCACCTTCCAGGTGGCCATGCCGCCGATCCCGACGTCATCGGCCGTACCGAACACGCCATCGGCGCCCAGATCACGATTTTCGATCAACTTGCCGGTGGCCACCGGATCGCCCGCTGCGTTGAGCTCATAGGCACGCAGGAACACCTGGTGCGAAGGATGCGAACTGTAGGTCTGGTTCTGGTCGACAAACGGCGAGGTGGTGTTGGTGTTCTCGTGGATGTCGTCGGCCGTGCCGAGGATGCCGTCGGGGCCGGGCTGATTGGTGGCGCGTGTCAGCACCATGAAGTTGGTCGGGCTACCGGGCACGAACAGCGGGTCATCCGGCTGCAGCGGAACGAACACGGTGCCCGAGCCGCCCTTGGTGACGAGGTCCAGGCCGTGGTCGAAGAACTGACCGAAGAAGGTCATCCATTGGTTGAAGGGCGCGGTCAGGCCCGCGTCGGGGCTCACGTTCGGGTCGAAGAAGGTCTGGAACGTCGTACCGTCGGTGCGGGTTCCGGTAACCACCTGTGCACCGACCTTCAAGACATCGTCAGCCGTGCCAAGGATGCCATCCAGCCCCGGATCGAAGGTAGCCGCGACCGCCGCCGGGTTGTTGGCGGTCTGGTCGACGATCAGGTTGCTGATGGTGCGCGGCTGCGAGTCGATCACCAGGCCACTGGTCTGGGTGTAACTCGTACCGGCGTCGGCCGTGCGGAAGTCCGGCGTGGTCAGGCGCGGGAATACGTTATCGGCGGCACCGAACTCGGGATGGAGCAGGTTGTTTTCCGTCCCTTCGACCGTGCGCAAACCGTACGGCACCCGTATATTCGGGAGCAGAGAAACCATGTTCTCACCAGCCGCGTTGTGTTCCGCTATCTTGATCTGGTCAAGGATGAACGCCAGGTCGGATTGCGTGTAACGCACACCATTGCTGGGGGCAGTGGTCTGCGGATCAATCAGCGAAGGCGCCACTGCGGGGGCTGGCGCCGCGGCCACTACTGCCGTAGTCGGTGCCGAGAATACCTGCTCGGTCACGCCATGATCGTCCGCATAGATGCCTTTGACGCGCACTGCCAGGCCGGCAAGATCCGACGTCACCGTGAGAGTGGGCGCGTCCGCTCTTGTAAATCCGATACCGATGCGGCCTGGGCCGAGGATGATGTCCTCGAAGACGCCCGAGCCCGGTGCCGCTTCAAACTGCCATACGTAACTGATGGAATTGTGGATTGCCCCGCCCGCGTTGTCGCCATCGGTGAGGCCTGCCGCCGACACGGTCAGTATCTGGCCAACGGTCGGTGCGGTGTTATCCACCGTCAGCGCGCCCACCGGCTCAGCGTTGAGCCCGGGCACGAGGACCATGGACTGATCGGAGAACTGCAGCCGTTCGATGTTGGTGAGACGGTCGGTTTCTTCCTTGCCGACATTGTCGGTCACGGTGACGATGTCATCGGCAAAGTTGGCCGGGGTGCCGTTATCGTTGACGGTGATTGTGTAGTTCGCCATCGGGCCCAGGAAGTTGACGGTGTCGAAGCCCCCCCCGCCCGGCAGGATTTCACGCACGGCGACGAGCTGGCCGGGATTGTAGGTGCCGTTCAGCATGAGCGGGATCATCGGCGTCATGCTGTCGAAGGTGGCGATTTCCGGCCCGGTGCCATCGATGTTCTGACGCACGCTGATGCGCACGTTGAGCCACTTGTCGCCGTCGATGAGGTCGCTGCCGCCACGACCCTCGATGATATCGCTGCCATCACCGCCGAGGATGATGTTGCCCGCGCCGAACTGATCGTCGGCCGTCCCCCCGATACCGTCGGCACCGAATCCGGCGCTGCCGACGAAGGCCCGCAGGCCGCTGACGAGATCGAAGTTGGTGAGGATGCTACCCCTGGCCGTGATGTTGGCGATGATGGCCGCGTTTTGTTCATCGCCGCGCAGGAAGTCGGCGAAGGCTGACCCCGACAGGCCCTCCACTTCCGCGAACCGGTCATAGACCGCATCGGGCGATTGCGCCACTGCGCCCACGATATTGCCCGCCGCATCGGGCACCGCGTGATAGGGACTGAAGAAGGGAACGACCATGTCGACGGTCACACCGTACTTGTCATTCTTGTAGGTGGTCCAGTCGAACCCGGACATGCCGTCCATCTTGTCCTGGGCGTCGCTGGCGACGAAGGTGTCGTCGCCGCCTTCACCGATCATTTCATCGAATCCGCCGGTGCCGATGAAGATGTCGTTGCCGGGCACATCGTCGGTCAGCGTTGGGCTCATGTTATCGCCGGGAGCACCGTCCTGGGTGCCGCCCTCGATCCAGTCGTCGCCTTCGTTGCCGGTCGGCGCGAGGTTGACCTTGGCGCCGAGGATGAAATCGTCGCCCGCGCCGGCGAAGGTCATGGTGATGTCTTCAGTGGTGATGATGAAGTCTTTGCCAGCGCCGCCGAAGACCAGGTTGTTGAGGCCGAGGGTCGAGTTGCCGGCCTGGATGACGTCGTTGCCGTCCTCGCCGCGCAGGGTGTCGCTGCCGCCGATGTCGGTGATGATGTCGTCGCCGGCACCGCCAAAGACGTTGTCGTTGCCGTAGCCGCCGTCGAGGCGGTCGTTGCCGGCGTCGCCATAGACGGTGTCGTCGTCCGAGTCGCCGGCAATGAGGATGTCGTCGCCGGGCGTGCCGCCCAACACGACCGTATCGCCGCCGGTGTAGTGCAGGTAGTTGGTATCCAGGCCCGGTGTGGCGGGGTTGTCGCGAATCACCAGCGGCGTGAAATGGTCAATCCGTGGTGAGCCAATCGGGTGGTCCGATGGGCCAAAGGGGTCGGCGTTGGCTGGCAGGTTGTCGGCGGCCTCATTGACTAG
Organism: Pseudomonas sp. GL_091; assembly: GCF_057837725.1. Lineage (NCBI taxonomy): Bacteria > Pseudomonadati > Pseudomonadota > Gammaproteobacteria > Pseudomonadales > Pseudomonadaceae > Pseudomonas > Pseudomonas sp. GL_091. Next base: position 5,188,907 of record NZ_CM174451.1, read on the forward strand.
CGTCAATGGATTGTCGACCAGTATGCCATCCGGCCCGGCAATCACACTCTGATTGAACTGGTGCGTCGGGTCGGTCTCCAGGATGAAGGCCGGTGTCTGGAATATGTTGGCCGGCAGGTGTGTTGCGTCGCTGTTGAGCATCACCAGATTGGCGAACGAATTGTTCTCAAGCTCGGTGCCGAAGTTGAGTCCCGCGGTGCGGGCCAGATAGTAGAAGCGGTCACCATTCTGCAGGTTTTCCAACTGGGTTTCGAAGACAAAGTTGAAGCTCGAACCCAGCTGACCGCCAAAGGGCATTTTTTCCTCGGCCAGGCCACCGATCCAGAAGTCGACGTTGTCCAGGCCGGTGATGGTCACGTCGTCTGCGGTGTGCAGAATACCGTCCGCACCGGCATTGCTGCTCCAGACGCCGGTACTGTTCAGGAAGTCCAGGCGATCAGCCGGCGCCGTGGCGCTGCCGAACACCAGGTCAGCAGCCGCAGCGCGCTTGTCCGCCAGCGTGGTGGCAGCGGTGATACTCGAATGCGTACCGTAGGCGGCGATGAAGTTGACCAGCGATTCCGGGTGTTTCATGTGCTGCACGAAATCGGCCCAGCTTGTGTAGGGGGTCAACTGGCTGTCGCCGGTCATGTGGTAGAACTCGCGCCGCGCCGCGTTCAGCGACGGGATGCCGGCGTCGCGGCCGCGCGCCAGGTTGAGCGCGGGCAGGTCCAGCGGCAGGCCGACCAGATTGTTGCGCAGAGCGTCAGTGACGAACTCGTCGATCTCGTTGCCGACCTGCCGCGTGATGCCGCGCACGATGGCGCCAGCCGCCTGCTCCGGAGTAGGGCCGCTCCCGGCAAACGCGAGAGGGTTGAGGAAGGCCGCGATCAGGCCGGTCTGTTGATTGCCCGGGTCAGTCGGATTGCCGTCGCCGACGACGTTGAAGCTGGGGTCGAAACGATCGACCGTCTCCAGCAGCATCGAGTGGCCGAAGCGAAAGACCGTATGCGCGAACTCGGCGACGATCGACGCGTCGATCGTGGTGTCGTTACCCATAGGTGCCAGGAAGACATCCACTTGCGGCTGGATGGTGCGCGCGAACTCCTCGAACACCAGGTGCTGGTACTGCATCTCGGTGCCGAACTTGGCGGCCTGAAACAACCGCTCACCGTTCCAGTGCAGGGCCGCGATGTCGGCCGCCGTCACCGGCAACGCCGCCAGTTGGGCGTCGGGCATCAGCCATTTGTTCAGGAAGTCGAGGTCGGCGGAGGCCAGCACCGTCTCCTTGGTCTGGTCGATCAGCCGGTTGTGCTCGCTGTGGAAGATGGAATGCACTGTGGTCAGGCCGATGTTCTCGTTGACCCGGCCATCGCCGGCGATGTAGTGCGCATCCAGCAACTCGTTGTCGTAGGTGCCGGGCAAACTCAGGCCGCCAATGACGTTGTCCGCATCAGGCGTCAGGCCGCCGGTTGGATCGGCGCTGTGCGCAATGTCGATGAGGAACTGGTGGCCGGTGCGCACGGCGTTCGTCAGGCTGATTGGCGCGGCCCGATTACCCTCGACGAGCACGTCATCGGCCGTGCCGGCAATGCCATCCGCGCCCATCATCACGACTTGGGGGAGCCCGTTAGGTCCCTTGATGAAGTTGCCGTATTCATCGGTCGCCAGCAGCGGTACGTTGAACACGTCCGCATCGGTCAAGTTGATGCCGAGCAAATCATGGGCTTGCGCCTTGACCACCTTCCAGGTGGCCATGCCACCGATCCCGACGTCGTCGGCCGTACCGAACACGCCATCGGCGCCCAGATCACGATTTTCGATCAACTTGCCGGTGGCCACCGGATCGCCCGCTGCGTTGAGCTCATAGGCACGCAGGAACACCTGGTGCGAAGGATGCGAGCTGTAGGTCTGGTTCTGGTCGACAAACGGCGAGGTGGTATTGCTCTGCTCGTGGATGTCATCGGCGGTGCCGAGGATACCGTCGGGACCGGGCAGATTGGTGGCCCGCGTCAACACCATGAAGTTGGTCGGGCTGCCCGGCACGAAGAGCGGATCGTCGGGCTGCAGCGGAATGAACACCGTGCCGCTGCCGCCCTTGGTGACCAGGTCCAGACCATGGTCGAAGAACTGGCCAAAGAACGTCATCCACTGGTTGAACGGCGCGGTCAGGCCCGCGTCCGGCGTGATATTAGGGATCTGGAAGACGGAAACGTCGTCGGCGGTGCCGAACAGGCCATCCAGACCAGGGCTGGTGACCACCTGTGAATCCGGATTGGCCGCTGCGGCCGCGACCGCCGACGGATTGTTGGCGGTCTGGTCCACGATCAGGTTGCTGATGGTGCGCGGCTGCGAGTCGAAGACGGCACCGCTGGTCTGCAGGTAAGAGGTGGGCGTGGTTCCGCCAGGATCGGCGGGGCCAAAGAAGCCAACCGGCTGGACCTGCGCGGTATTGAACACCGGCGTCGTCATACGCGGAAAGAAATTGTCGGCGGCACCGAACTGGGGATTGGCCAGGTTGTTGTCGATGCCGGAGACGGTGCGCAGGCCGAAGGGTACCTCTACGTTCGGCAGCATGTCAGCCAGACTCGCGCCTGCCGCATTCCGTTCAGCGATGAAAATTTGTTCGAGAATGAACTCGAGATCGGACTTGATAAAGCTGGCCATGGCTGTTTCCTCGATGCTTGACTAATCAGGAAACCACACGCATAAAACACGGCTGCAAACGCGTGGTTTAGTGTTGAACCCCATAAATGGAAATCGAAAATTGAACGACGGAACCTGATTTCACGGCCGCACCGAGCCCTTGCTGAATCGCGTGCGATCAGCAGTGCTCAACTGAGGATCAATGCCCCATGGCAACCGTATTTACAGGCTGGTGTTGCGCCTCAAGGAGGCGACGGCCCATGAATGCAGGTTGAATAGAAGGTGCAACTTACTAAAGGCCCCGTCACGTATCGGGGCTCTATGCATTTGTCCATGTAGCTCTCTCAGGCATAGGGGGCTTGTCACAGATGCCACACATCCAGCGATCAGAGTCATTGGCCGGAATATGCTCGCGAAGATCGCCATAGTCCGGGACTTCCTGAGGGGTGATGGCACGGTTCTGCCTCCATGCGGCTTCGTCAACAAGCCTTTTATCCATGAGCAAACGGGCATCGACCACGAATTGACTAGTATGTATTGGAGACGGGTTCCACACGCCTGGTGGCGGAGTCAGGAAATCATTGGAACCATGGGTATGGTTCTGATTAAGTGGAACACCCACGCGGTCGTACTGAAAATTGCACTGGAACGTTTTCTCAACAGAGATTTCAAGTGAACCGAGTTTGACTTGAACACCAAGCGTGCAGACGTTTCCATCCTGGCCTGTATGGCCGTAAGGTGACAGTACAGGGCACGAATGGCCGACCACACTATTGGTAATAACCCCCGGCCGTTGTTGCCGGAAATAGCGATGATCCAGATCGATCGAGAATCTTTTTGAACTATTCATCGCGCCTCCCGCCTTCAACCTCAAACGCTAGCTATACACTCCATTAAAAATGAGTATTGAAGGGCTACCCGGATGTGTACAGAGACGAAAGCCCAATCAAATTCTGAGACCTTGGTCAATGATTCGGATCAGACCTTGGTCGAATCAGATACTGGCCAAACGTCCAGTGATGGCGTGCCCGGGAGCCAGGGCACCCGTGCGAAATTGCGCCATTTAAGCCGCTCAACCCAGTTCGTGATCTGCGCCACAATAATTCTGGGTTTGACCATGACGTTCGTTGGAAACCTCGTAAGCCAGAGTATCGAAGAAGCAACGGTTCAAACGGCGGCAGAGACGGGGGCGCGTTATATGCAGAACTTCCTCGAACCTTTCGTCCAGGGATTAACCACTGCCAAAGAACTCCCCTATGGCACTATTCAGACCATTGATCACCTGCTGTCCAGCACCTCGTTCAGTACACATGTTGTCTCGGTGAAGATCTGGCTTCCAGACGGCACGATTGTCTACAGCACCGACAAATCCGCGGTTCAAAAACATTTTCCGACAGAGGAGATCTCAAAGGCGCTGACAGGCAAGATCTATACAGAGCTGGACAATGATCTTGAGGATAATACTGCGGATGCTACTGAGGATGCTTTTGAGCGAAGCCTGAATATTCCGCTCTATGAAATTTTTGCTCCACTGCGCGAAGCGGGTACTGAAAAGATTGTTGCGGTGGGGGAGTTCTACGAAACCGCGGAAGCGTTACAGCGCGAAATCAATAACGTTCGCAAGAAAGTATGGGTGATTGTTGGTACAGCAACGATAGCCATGCTTTTATTGTTATTTTTTATCGTTCGGCGTGACGACAAGATAATAAAGCAGCATGAAGCGGCACTTGAATGGCGAATGCATGAGCAAGCAAAGTTGCACTCAAATAATGCCTTCCTTCAGCGCAAAGTCACTACAGCCAATCGCGAATTCTCCAGAATCAATGAGCTCACTCTTCGTCGGATCGGCGCAGATCTTCATGATGGTCCTGCTCAGCTGTTGTCTCTTATTCTCCTTCGCCTTGAAGAGCTCGAAGATTCGCAAGGCGCCTCAGATGGGGAAGTCCTCGACATGATCAGACGTGCCGGCAAGGATGCTTTAAATGAAGTGCGGGCAATATCACTCGGCCTGGCACTTCCGGAAGTCAATGATCTGACCCTGCACGATGCGCTGGTATTGCTTGCCGAGCGGCACGAAGAGCGAACCGAGACGCGAGTCGAACTGGAGCTTGATACTCTTCCAGAGGATGTACCGATAGCGCATAAAATTTGTATTTACCGCTTCGCCCAGGAAGCATTGAACAATGCCTATATTCACGCCGGAGGAAAAGGCCAAAAGCTCAGCGCCTCTTACTGCGAAGGGCTATTGGAAGTGCAAGTCGAGGATGCGGGAGTGGGTATTTCATCCGAAAAACCGAGTGCGCCAGGTCGAGGTAGAACTCATCTGGGCCTTGTCGGCATGCGCTATCGCGTCGAATCCCTCGGCGGAATATTCATCATTGAATCGGCGCCCCATGCCGGTACCAAAGCCAGGGCGCAGTTCAAGATCTGATCACCGTGCCAAAATGATCGTTGCACCCAAGTAACCGCAAGCGCTTATCGCCCGTTACTTGTCTTACCGTTGTCATTCAAGTCGCGGCGTTGAAGAACACCACATAAGCCAGGTATATGGTCACTCTCCCAATGCCGTCTCACTGCTGCGACTGCCTGCGTGCGGTTACGAACCCGTAGTTTGTACATGACATTCGTCATGTAGTGTTTGATTGTCTTCTCGCAGAGCTCAAGCTTGATAGCGACCTCGCGGTTAGTCAGGCCCTTCGATACCTCCCGGATAACTTGTTCTTCGCGATGGGTCAGCTCGACCTTTTGCTTATCACCGGCGTGCTTTCTGAAATTGCTTAACAGCTTGCTGGCAAGCTTGGGTGTAATGAAGGTTTCACCACCGGCAACATTTCTGATGGCTTGTACAAGCTCATGACCGCTTATGCCTTTCAACACATATCCTTGCGCGCCCGCTTCGAGGGCGGTATAGGCGTCCTCGATGGACTCAGATACCGTCAGCATCAAAATTTTGACTGCTGGTGAAGAAGCTGAGATCGCTCGCACGGCAGCAAAGCTATCGCCCGGCATGTTTAGATCCATCAGCAAAACATCCGGTGCAAAACGAGCGGCAATTTCCAGGGCATCATCGGCAGACTCGCCCTGCCCGACCACCTGAAAGTCAGCTATTTTCTTCAGCGCCATTGTGACCCCATCCCTTAACAGCGGGTGATCATCAACGATGCCAATCTTGATCATGGAACTCATAGGAAGCTCCTCATAAGAGGCGATGGAGTTGCATGGCGGTGTCCGCGTTTCAATTTTCACCCCTCGCGTCATGCCGAATCGGCAAACCCAGCCATCTCCAGGATGTCCGGGACGACAGCGGTTATGGGTACCAGGGGGGGGTGCAACTAATGAGCCATTTCAATAGCGCGAAAAAAAATCAAATGAATTAACCAGCTATTTCTGAGTGTTTCAGTCGAGAGAAAGGGTGAGGAGGGGAATATTCCTCAAATCAGGTGATAAACGCCCGGTTGGGTGGGTGAAATGCCCCAATTATGGAGACAGTAGCGGTCCTGTTTCACCGACCGCTTTTGGTAGGGTCTGTTTGCCCTGAGAGCGGGTTGATCGGACATTTTTAGCGAGTTGACGCGCCAGCCTTTTTTGCATCATGTCGTATCATGGATCATCCGTACGCCCAGGAGAGCCAATGCCCACATCAAATACAGGAGTCCGCGCCCAGCAAGCGGATTTGACCCGTGCGCGTATTCTGAAGGCCGCCATACGTGTTTTCAGCCAGGACGGTTTCTCGGGAGGGCGCATCGAGAAAATCTCGAGACTGGCAAAATCCAATGACCGGATGATCTACTACTACTTCAAAAGCAAGGAGCAATTGTTCATCCGCGTACTGGAAAGTATCTACTGCAGCTTCAACGAAGCGCAGGGTCGCCAGCGTTTCGATCTCAGTGACCCGGTTGGCGCACTGCAGCAATTGATTGGTTTCGTGTGGAATTACTACATTCAACACCCGGAGTTCATCAGCATCCTCAACACCGAGAACCTGCACAAGGCGAGCCACTCCAGAAAGTCACCCGTGCTCAAGGCCCTTTCCGGAGAAGCGCTGGGTAATCTTGCGCCGATCATCGAATCTGGCCAGTCACAGGGCCTGTTTCGTCGAGACGTCACAATCAATCATGTCTACCTGCTCATTTCCTCGCTTTGTTATTTCTATAATTCCAACCTCCACACCCTGGGCGCGTTCCTGGACACCGACCTGACCCGCCCGGATGCCAGGGACCAATGGTTGAGCTATGCGTGCGACCAGGTGTTGCGGGGCCTTCGTAAAACACCGGAAATTGATCACTAGGCGTCTGTTTCAATGGCTGCCCGGATTGGCACGCAGCCACGCAACCTGTTTGGTCAGTTCTGGCCAGGCAGACTTCTGCGGGGCGAACTCTGCCCGCAGGTACGCCACCAGATCCGCTACCTGAGTGTCGGAAAAACTCGCCTTGAACGCCGGCATGTACCCCAGGTCACCGTTCGCCGGGCTTTCAATTCCCTGCAAAATCACCTGTATCAGGTTGTTGGGCCGCTCACTGTGCACGCCGGTGTTGGCCGCCATGGACGGGCTGATACCGAACAGAACCGGGCCGCCTTGCGCGGCACTGTGACAGCCCAGGCACGCGCCTTCGAAAATTCTCCGTCCTGCCGCCAGATCGGCCACCCGCAGGCTCACATTGACCTTGGCCGGCGTGCGCTGCGCGGCAAGTTTTTCACCCGGCAGCGATATCAGGTAATTGGCAATCGCCCGAACATCCGCTTCAGGCAGCGTCGCCAACCCGGACACCACCGGTCCCATGGGACCGGCTGCCACGCCATGCTCATTGGAGAAACCCGTGCGCATGTACTCGACCAACTGCTCTTCGCTCCAGGGCACCGAAGCTGTAGCCATGCCCGCCAGCGGTGGCGCTTCCCAACCGTCGACAACCGCGCCCGCCAGAAACGCACGCCCCCCCTTCTCTGCCCCCATCAGGTTGCGCGGCGAATGGCAGGCCGCGCAGTGCCCCAGTCCATTGACCAGGTAGTTGCCACGGTTCCACTGCTCGCTTTGCCCGGGAACGTCCTGATACTCACCCCGTTCGAGAAACAAGCTGTTCCAGCCAGCCATCAACGGGCGAACATTGAACGGAAAGATCATGCTATTGGCCGGCGGCGTGCTCGATACCGCCGGTTGGGACATCAGGTAGGCGTAGAGCGCCTGCATGTCAGCCTCTTTCATGTTGCGAAAGGCCGTGTAGGGAAAGGCCGGATACAGGTGTTTTCCATCACGGCTGACCCCTTGGCGCATGGCTCGATCAAAAGCACTGAATGACCAGTTGCCAATACCCGTCGCCGGATCCGGAGTGATATTGCTGCTGTAGAGCTTGCCGAACGGTGTGTCCATGGCCAGCCCACCGGCATTGACCGTGCCGTTGGGGCCGGTGTGGCAGACCGCACAATCACCCGTTTCAGCCAGCAGCCGGCCACGCTCCAGAGTGGCGGCGCTCCAGGTTCCCGCAGTGGGCGCTGCAACCCTGGGAATTTCCAGGCGCCACGGCATCGCCGTCAGGCCAATGCCCATGGCTGCGCCGAACAGGCCCGCGACCCCGCCGAATAGCCATTTACGCCGCTTCGATTTGACCGGGGCAGCGTAAGGCAAACCAATCGGGTCTTGAGGATCGGCAGGCTCTTTGAGCTTGAGCGCTGCCAGCACTCGCTCGGGCGTAATCGGCAGCTCGCGAAAACGAATGCCCGTGGCATCGAAAATCGCGTTGGCGATAGCGGCTGCGCTGGGTACCGACGCAGACTCACCGGCCCCGAGGGGTGGCTCACTCTGACGTGGCATCATCATCACATCGACAGCCGGCAACTCGGGAAAGGTCAGAATCGGGTAACCGCCCCACTCCTTGCTCGACACCCGCGATTCCTCGAATGTCACCTGCTCCTTGAGCACCCGGCTGGTGGATTGCATGACATTACCGTGGATCTGATGCTGCACACCGGCCGGGTTGATCATCATTCCGGCATCATGCCCCACCACCACCCGGGTCACCGCCACCTCGCCGGTGGCCTTGTCGATTGCCACATCCGCCACCCACGCAGCCCATGCAGCACCAAAGCCCGGGAACTTGCTGTGGATGTAACGCGCATAGGCAAACCCGCGCCCACGCAGCACGCCATCTTCGGCCGGCGTCTGGCAGGGCTCGGTGCGCGGGGTCCAGGCCGCCCGCTGGGCAGTGGAGCGCACCAGCTCGGCAGCGCGCTCGTCCGGCAGGTAACGCAGGCGGTACTCTACCGGGTCAACCCCGGCCTCGAAGGCCAACTCGTCGATATACGACTCATGGGCAAACACGTTCGGCAGCGCCGAGACCCCGCGCAACCAGGACGCCCGGACGATAGGCGCCATATCATTGATGCGCACGCGCAGCTCGGGGTACTCATAGTGCGGAATGGAGGTGCGGTCGCCCATTTCATAAATAACGGGTACAGGTTCTATTCGGCCCGTCAGCAGCAATGCGAGGTTCGGCGCGCCATTGGAGGGATAGCTGGTGCGAAAGTCATAGACCGCCAGATCGCCGGCAGCATCGATGCCGCCGTCCACCTCCATCAACTGGGCCGTGCCCTTGGGCTCCCAGACGTGCTCTTGCGCACGCGTCAATTGCACGCGCACCGGCTTGCCGACCGCCCGCGAAAGCAACAACGCATCGGCACACACGTCATCCGCGCAGTTGCGCCCATAACAGCCAGAGGCTTCCATCCGGATGATTTCGATCAGTTGCTCGTCACACTCCAGCAGCCAGGCCAGATCCGCCCGTAACAGGTGCGGGTTCTGCGTGCCGGACCACAGGCGCGTGCCCTCGGAATGGTAATCGGCTACCGCGCAGGACGGCCCGATGGAGGCGTGCAGTTGGTAGGGCCACAGATAGTTGCGAGTCAATCGACGGTTGACCGAGGCGAGCGCAGCATCGACATTGCCGGTGTCGTGCACGACCCTTTCGATGTGCGGATTGTCACGAATCGCCTGTTCGACATTCTGCAGATCCGGCAGGTGATGCTGCCAGGGTTTCCAACTGACCTTGAGCTCATTCGCCGCCTTGATCGCCTGCTCCTCGCGCTCGGCGACCACACCGACAAAATCGCCGATAACCACCACCGCCACAATGCCGGGCAGGTGCGCGATCGAAGACTCATCGACGCCGAGCAAACTGGTGCCGACAAAAGGGCCGGTGTCGTAGCCATCATAGGGCGGCCGAACCATGCGCCCATGCAGCATTCCGGGCACGCGCATGTCATGGACAAACGTGCGCTCACCGGTGGCCTTGGCTGGGATGTCGATCCGGGAAGAGCTCTGCCCGACCAGTCGATAGTCTTCGACCGCCTTGAGTGGCGCATTACCCGAAATGCTCAGCTCAACGTGCAGTCCCTTGATCAACGCCTCGAACGGAATCTGCCGGGCCTGCGGCCCCAGAATGCAGCCTGCCTCGATGCGCAAACTGGCGACTTCCACCCCCCAGCGCTGCGCCGCCGCTTCCAGCAGCCAGCGGCGCGCCTCCGCCGCCGCATTGCGCAATGGAATCGCCGAGATCTGCAGGGTGGCGCTGGCAATGGTTGCACCCTGGTTAGGCGCCCGCGAAGTATCGCCGAGCACCATGCGCAATTGGTCCATGCGCAGGTCAAGTTCTTCTGCCACGATTTGCGCCAATGAAGTCTGTATACCGGTGCCCAGGTCTACGTGACCGTTGAAGGCATAGAACTCGCCGTTGTCGCACAGGGCAATAAACAACCCAAGCTCCATGGGTTTGAGCACCGGCTGTTGGCCCTTGGGCACAGGCCCTGAGGGCGGCTGAATCTGATTGACCACCAGTAAAACGCCATCGCGTGCGCGCAGTTGCGCCTGGGTAGGAACAGTAGAAATTGCATCAGTCACAGTGAGGGCACTCCCGGCAAAGCTGAACGGCGCGCTGCACCGCCTTGAGAATTTCGAGGTGAGTGCCGCAGCGGCACAGGTTGGCCGCCAGCGCCCGCCGTATCTCTTCATCACTGGGAGTGGGGTTACGATCAAGCAGGGCCTTGGTGGTCATGATCATGCCATTGAGGCAATAGCCGCATTGGGCCGCCTGCTCCTCGATGAACGCCTGCTGAACCGGATGCAACAGCGTTCGGGAACCCAGCCCTTCGAGCGTGGTGATGTTGCGACCGGACATGCCGGCCCACGGCAACACACAGGAGCGCCCGGCCTTGCCATCGACAATGACGGTGCAGGCGCCGCATTCACCCAGCCCACAACCGTACTTGGGGCCGTTCAGCAGCAGGTCATTGCGAAGAATCAACAATAGCGGCGTGTCCGCCATGGCTGTGCAGCTCACGGCTTGCCCGTTGACCGTGCACGCAATACTGACCGGTGTTGTCGCAGAAACTTCCTTATTCATCATGTTACCAACCAACTCATGAAGTGCTTACTACATGAAAAGGCAAAATCGGTGCCAAGACCTGAATAGGAAAAAATTTACGAGGGTGCTTATGCCTGGCTGTCTTGCTCTTGCGGATCGTCAATCATTTTGCGCAACAGAAACATCAGGGCCACGCGCTCACCCGGGTTGAGGTTGCTCATGGTCAGCTCGCTGATCTCCTGAGCACAGGGAACCGTCTGCTCCACGGCCGCAAGGCCTGCCTTGGACAGGCTGACAATCACCTTGCGCTTATCCTGCTCATCGTGCCCCAGCACCACCAGGTCCCGGGCCTTCAAGCGCTCGATGATGCCACGTATGGTCGCCTGGTCGACCGCCGTCATCTTCACCAGCTCGCTCAGGGAGCTGGGACCGTTATCGCGGATGGCACACAACGTAATGAACTGAACCGCCGTCAACTGCGACTCGCCGACGTTTTGCTGGAAGATCGCCATATGACGCTGGTAGGCCTTGCGCATCCAGTGACCGACCTGATCGGTGTAGGAGTAATCGGTAGAACGCATTGTGGGGAGATGTCCGAGGAAACAGGAAGGGGACCTACGATAGCTCAACCCAAGCCTCGATGCGCGTTCAGACAGCCCCGCGAGCCGTATCGAAGCCGGGTTCGAGCCTGGTTCAACGAGCCCTGGAAGCTTCGGGCGCAACCACATCGCCCTGCAGCACCACGGCCTGATCATCAAGATAGATATCGCAATTGCGCAGCGGGATGTCCAGATGGCAAGGGGTTTTTCGCTTGCCGCCTACCTCGGTGTTGGGGCCAGTGGAGAACAGGAAGTTGCCGTAGAACGCGCGGGCGTCCATGCACATCCCGTCGTTCTTGTCGTGCAGGCCCATCGCAGTCCATTGGGCGCGCGGCTGCAGGCCCCAACCGATGTGCGAGATGCCGTACACCTCGGGGTCCTTGAAGTAGGCCATGTACTCACGCAGGTACTGGGCCTCAAAGCCGCCGTGAATACTGGTGATAAATCCCTTTTCGATTTCCAGGGTGATGCGCTCGCGACAGTAGTTCTTGAACGGCAATACGATGTCGCCAATGTCCAGCACCAGCACGCCTTCGGCGGTTTCCTCGTTGGGCCAGGAGAACAGAAAACCACTGGGCCAGTGATCCCAACGCCCCGGCTCGTCGGCAAAGCCGTACTCGGTCACCGCCGGATACTGACCCAGCGCCGCGCGAAAATCGCTGCCGGCACCAGAGCGCACAGTGATCGAGCGCGCGGCCTTGAGCATCTCTTCGGCCGCCAGTACCCGCACCTTATCCGCTTCGCTGGGCAACATCCGCGCCAGCACTTCCGGGGGTTCCACCGCCAGCAGAATCCGCGTGCCGGTCTTGAGAATCTGCTCCTGCTCGGGGGAATGCAGCAGCATCATGGTGTCGATAATCAGGTCCGCTGCCTCCAGCGCCCGCTGGGCCGCCAGGTTGCCGGTCAATGCGGTATCCCCGCAATACGCGGTCATGTCATTGCCCATCGCCACCGGCGCATTGAAAGCCGGCAACTCCACGGCATACACCTTGGCGCCCAGCCGTTGCGCGGCCTCGGTGGCGGCCCGCACGGTACGCTGGTTGGAGTAGTGGCTTTTAAGCACGGCAACGCTTTGACTCGAGTCGACTCGCGAAAGCTTGAGCACGTGCTCGAACATCTGAACCAACTCACCATCACTGACAGCCATTTCGCTTCTCCTCTCACTGATTAAACGCACCAAATCCGCGCGACCGGCGCTGAACTGGTGCAAATATATAATGTACACATTGGTTATTGGCAAATATTAATCGATTTTATCTGTGACACAAGCCATTCATGACAATGGGAACATCGGTAACACAACCCAGCTATACATGGTCAAAATGAAACACGAGCGCAAAAAAAGGCTGACCATAGAATTTTTAAACATCCACTTCCAAAAAAAATAAAAGAGTGCATACACTGTAATTGCGATCCGATCCCGCTCCCGGGTGATCGGCTTTGGAAGAGATGAGCGTTATGCGCACAACACAACGAATTGCCATCATTGGCGCCGGCCTCGGTGGCGCGGCCGCCGCTACTTCGCTGCAACAGGCCGGTTTTGAAGTGAATGTCTACGAACAGGCCCCAGCGTTCTCCCGGTTGGGTGCCGGCATCCATATGGGCCCGAACGTGATGAAGATCTTTCGGCGCATGGGCATTGAAAAGCAGCTGGAAAACATGGGCTCGCATCCCGACTTCTGGTTCAGCCGAAGTGCCGATGGCGAATACCTGTCCCGCATTCCCCTGGGCGAGTTCGCCCGCAAGGAATACGACGCGGCCTACATCACCGTGCACCGCGGCGATCTGCACGCACTGCAAATGTCGACCTTGAAACCGGGAAGCGTGCATTTCGGCAAACACCTGGCCAGTATCGAAGACACCGGCAGTGAAGTGCGCCTGCAATTCGCCGACGGCACACACGCCCAGGCCGACATCGTGATTGGTGCCGACGGCATCAATTCCAAAGTCCGTGAACATCTGCTGGGCGTCGAGGCTCCGACCTACAGCGGCTGGGTCGGACATCGCGCCCTGATCCCGGGCAGCAAACTGGCGAAGTACGACTTCAAATTCGAAGATTGCGTGAAGTGGTGGTCGGGGGACCGTCATCTGATGGTCTATTACACGACCGGTAAACGCGACGAGTACTACTTCGTCAGCGGGGTGCCCCAGGCTGAATGGGAAGGTGGCAACGCCAGCTTCATCGGCAGCTCCAAGGAAGAAATGTTCAACACCTTCAAGGGCTACCACCCTTCGGTACAGGCGCTGATCGAAAACGCCGAGTCCATCACCAAATGGCCGCTGCTCAACCGCCAGCCCCTGCCCGTCTGGAGCAAAGGCCGGCTGGTGCTGCTGGGCGATGCCTGCCACCCGATGAAGCCGCACATGGCCCAGGGCGCAGCCATGGCCATCGAAGACGGCGCGATGCTCGCACGTTGCCTGCAGGAAACCGGCCTGAACGACTACAGCACCGGCTTCCGGCTGTATGAGGCCAACCGCAAGGAACGCGCCTCACGCGTGCAGACGATTTCCAATGCCAACACTTGGTTGCGCACCCAGGAAGATCCAGCCTGGGTCTTCGACTACGACCTGTATTCCCACCCCCTCAAATCGGAATCGGCGGCATGAGCAACTTCCTCCATGGCGGCAACGTTCAGGCCAACGGCATTCGCCAGCACTATCTGCGCTACGGCGGCAAAGGCCAGCCACTGCTGTTGATTCCGGGCATTACCAGCCCGGCCATCACCTGGGGGTTTGTGGCTGAACGCCTTGCCGAGCACTTCGATACCTACGTGCTCGACGCACGAGGCCGCGGGCTATCGTCCACCGGGGAGCAACTGGCTTATGACACCGACACCTGCGCTGACGACATCCCGGCATTTGCCCAAGCGCTCGGACTGACCGACTACCACCTGCTTGGCCACTCCATGGGCGCGCGTTTTATTCTGCGTGCCGCAACTCGCCACCCTCAGGCCCCGATCAGCCGCCTGGTACTGGTCGACCCACCTGTGTCAGGGCCCGGCCGTCGCGAATACCCCGGCAAGCTGCCGTGGTACGTCGATTCGATTCGCCAGTCACTCAACGGCATGAACAGCGAGGACATGCGCACGTTCTGCCCGACCTGGACCGAAGAGCAGCGAGCCCTGCGCGCCGAATGGCTGCACACCTGCCATGAGCCCGCCATCGTGAAGGCCTACGAGGACTTCCATACGGTCGACATCCATCAGGATTTCCCCTTGCTGACACGCCCTGCCCTGTTGATGGTCGCTGGCAAGGGCGGGGTGATTCTGCCCGAAGACGAAGCCGAGATTCGCGCCTTGCAACCGGCCCTGCAGGTCAGCCACGTGAGGGACGCCGGGCACATGATCCCGTGGGACGATTTCAGCGGATTTTTCGATGCTCTCGGCGACTTCCTCGACCCTTCATTCAACTGATACGGAGACACTCATGAACAAGCATTATCGCATCGGCCAGATTGTCCCAAGCTCCAACACCACGATGGAGACCGAAATCCCGGCCATGCTGACGGCCCGTCAGTTGATCCGCCCGGAGCGCTTCACCTTTCACTCTTCCCGCATGCGCATGAAGCACGTGAAAAAAGAAGAGCTGGCGGCCATGGATGCCCAGTCTGACCGTTGCGCGCTCGAGCTCTCCGACGCTCGAGTCGACGTGCTCGGTTACGCCTGCCTGGTGGCGATCATGGCCATGGGGCGCGGCTATCATCGCGAATCACAACAGCGCCTGGGGCAAGTGGTACGCGACAACGAATCTGACGCATCAGTCATCACCAGTGCCGGCGCGCTGGTAGACGGGTTGAAGGTTCTGGGCGCCAAGCGCATCGCCCTGGTCGCTCCGTACATGAAGCCGCTGACTGAACTCGTGGTCGACTACATCGAGCATGAAGGCATCGAAGTCAAGGTCTGGCACGCCCTGGAAATCCCGGACAACCTGGCCGTGGCACGCCATGACCCGGCCAACCTGCCAGGGATAGTGGCCGACCTCGACCTGGAGGGTGTGGATGTAATCGTGCTTTCCGCCTGCGTGCAGATGCCTTCCCTGAGCGCCGTGGCCAAGGTCGAAGCCCAAACCGGCAAACCGGTGCTGACCGCTGCCATCGCCACCACTTACGCAATGCTCAAGGCGCTGGATCTGGAGCCGATCGTACCCGGCGCGGGCGCCCTGCTGTCGGGCGCTTACTGAGGATCTTGACATGGCCAGTGCACAGGACAACTACCAAGGCGTATGGGGCAATCGCATCGGTTTCGGCGACCGCCCCGCGCTGCTGATGATCGACTTCATGCAGGGGTACACTACCCGGGGCGCGCCCCTTTATGCACCCGGCGTTGTCGACGCCGTGGCCGAAAGCGTTGCGTTGCTGGCCAAGGCTCGTCAGGCAGGCATCCCGGTGATTCACACCAACATTCGCTATCATCCCGGCCATTTCGCCGATGGCGGCATGTGGGTGAAAAAGGCCCCGGTGATGAAGGACATGGTCGAGGGGAACCCTTTGGCCGCGTTCTGCCCCGAAGTACTGCCCCTGGCTGAAGAAGTAGTGCTGAGCAAGCAATACGCCAGCGCATTCTTCGGCACCTCCCTGGCACCGATGTTGCTGGCCAGCGGAATCGACACACTGATCCTTGCCGGCTGCTCTACCAGTGGCTGCATCCGGGCGACGGCCGTCGATGGCGTGCAACATGGTTTTCGAACCATCGTCGTGCGCCAGTGCGTCGGGGATCGGCACGAGGCGCCCCACGAGGCAAACCTGTTCGATATCGACAACAAGTACGGCGACGTCATCAACAAGCAGGAGGCACTGGATTACCTGAGCCGCCTCTGACGCACCGATGGTAACAACGACGCGGGCGCTGCATGGCTGCGCCTCGCTCGTGCACTGCCATCACACGGACGATGAAGAGCAAACCGCCTCTTGAGGTGGACACACAATAAAAAAGGCCGTCCAGAAGCCTATTTTCCTGAACTGCCCCCTATGAATCGCTTTGCGCCGCTGTGTTTTCGCGGCAGATCCAGGAGATCCATCATGTCATTCAGCGACGCCCCCACCGTGAGCCTGGCCCAGGCCACCACCACCGACACCTATCGCAAGATCGTCTGGCGACTGATTCCGTTTTTGTGCTTTTGCTACCTGGCGTCCTACCTGGACCGAATCAATGTCGGCTTCGCCAAGCTGCAGATGCTCGACACGCTACACATGAGCGAAACCGCCTATGGCCTGGGTGCCGGGCTGTTTTTCGTCGGCTATATCCTGTTTGAAGTGCCGAGTAATCTGGTGCTGGAAAAAGTCGGAGCGCGGCTCTGGATCGCACGCATCATGATCAGCTGGGGCCTGCTGTCGGGCCTTACCATGTTCGTCACCACCGAGTGGCAGTTCTACACCCTGCGCTTTTTGCTTGGCGCCGCCGAAGCCGGTTTTCTGCCAGGCGTGCTGTACTACCTGAGCCAATGGTTTCCCTCGTACCGCCGCAGCCGCATCATCGCCCTGTTCATGATCGGCCTGCCGCTTTCGAGCATGCTCGGCAGCCCGATTTCCGGCTGGATCATGGGCAACTTCAATGGCGTCGGCGGCCTGCACAGCTGGCAGTGGCTGTTCCTGCTCGAAGCCATCCCGACCGTGGTCCTGGGTCTTTTGTGCTTTGCCGTACTGCCCAATGGAATCCGCCAGGCCAAATGGCTGAGCGACAGCGAAAAAAGCGAGCTGGAAGCCGTATTGGCCAAGGACGAAAGCGAGAACACCGGCGGACATTCGTTCCGGGACGGCTTCTTCAACCTCAAGGTGTGGATGCTCGGCGGTATCGATTTCTCGATTCTGCTCAGCGCTTATGCCATGGGTTTCTGGTTACCGACGTTCATCAAGAACGCGGGCGTCTCCAACCCCGGCGACATTGGCTTGCTGGTGGCCATTCCGAGCCTGGCCGGGCTGATCGGCATGCTGGCCATCGGCGCCAGTTCCGACAAGCATCGCGAACGCCGCTGGCACATCATCGTACCGTTTATCATCGGTGCGGCCTCGATGTTCATGGCGACGTTCTACACCCAGAATGTCGCGATCACCGTCCTGCTGTTCTCCCTGGCGTCGCTGACCATCATTGGCGCGGTGCCGGTATTCTTCAGCTTGCCGGCCACCTTCCTCAAAGGCACCGCGGCTGCCACCGGCTTCGCCCTGGCCTGCTCGGTTGCGAACATCGCCGGACTGGTCAGCAACTCGCTGATGGGAGCGGTGATGGACCACTTCCACAGCCCACAGGTTGCCCTATGGTTCTTCGCCGCCTGCCTGCTTGCCAGCTCGCTGCTGGTGCTGGCGTTGCCGGCCAGGGTCGTCAATCGCTGAACTGTCCCGGCAGGGCACTACCCTGCCGCACCGGGTAACCCGTCATTTGCGCAGCGGTCATCAGCGCGGCTTCCCGAGCAATCGGGAAGCCTTTCTCGTTGTATTGGTTTGCCCGTTATCAGGAAAGCTTCGCCCACTCGTCGCGCTGCATCACCTCGACAATGATGGGTACCGGCGTCATCAGGTGGGTGCGCATCAGGGTTGTCGCTCGAACGGTGTCGCGAGCCAGAATGGCTTCGACCAGCGCGGCATGTTCCTTGCGCTTCAACGCCAGGGCCTCTTCGGAGAACACCGTTTGCGTCAACCACAAGTGACGATAGCGCTCGGCCTGGTCGAACAGGTAAGTACGCGCCTGAAGTAATTGCCTGGAACCGCAACCCGCCGCGATGGCGCTGTGGAAGGCCTTGTGCCGCTCATCCCAAACGTCGAGCACCTTTTCGCGGGTTGTCACGTCCATGACCTTTGAC
Organism: Pseudomonas sp. GL_091; assembly: GCF_057837725.1. Taxonomy (NCBI): domain Bacteria; kingdom Pseudomonadati; phylum Pseudomonadota; class Gammaproteobacteria; order Pseudomonadales; family Pseudomonadaceae; genus Pseudomonas; species Pseudomonas sp. GL_091. The sequence continues at coordinate 5,207,274 of NZ_CM174451.1, forward strand.
AAGGTATGAGACTGCGCCAGGATCTGGGCTTCCCAGGCGTCATCACCCCGCTCGATGGCCAGGCCCACGATCATGGCTTCAAGATTGGCGCGAGCATCATAGATGTCCTGCATCTCTGACAGCGACATGGGGGCTACGCGGTAGCCTTTCTGACTGATGACCACCACCAGGTGTTCTGCCACCAACTGCGAAAGTGCTTCGCGCAGCGGGCCGACACCCAGGTCATAGCGCTCCTTGAGCCCGCTCATGAGGAGTTTTTCACCGGGCTTGAATGTGCCACGGATGATGTCCAGCTTGAGCCGCTCATACCCGCTGAATGCAGAATTGAGCCTGGGGGTGACGCTATCCAAGGTGCTGCTCCAGAACTTGCCAAACCCCAATCATACCCAAACATCTATCAGACGAAAAACATTCGACAAATTCACATTTTGTCGCCTAACTATAAAAATGTAGACATTATTGTTTTATGGCGATACTTTTCTTCTGCCAGATCCAGACCACTGCTGGAAGGCGCCAATCACTACCTTCGCCCGGGAGTTGCCATGAACGCCTTTACTCAAATTCAGGACCTTGTGATGCCTCTGCCATCGCAGAGCAAGGGCTTCACCCTTACCCCTTCCAGCCAGTCGCCGCGCCTGCTTGAGCTGAAATTCGCCAAGGAAACCGTCGACGCGTTCGTCAAGGCGGTGGCCGAGTGGCCGGTCCAGGCACTGGAGTACAAGTCGTTCCTGCGTTTCCGCATCGCCCAGATCCTTGACGAGCTGTGCGAAGGCACCCTGCGCCCGGTGTTGGTCAACACCATCCTGGACCGCGCCACCGGTGGCATGCTGATCACGCCTGAAGGTTTGAACGACGTGTCCCAGGCCGATGACATGGTCAAGTTCTCCTCTGCAGTCGCCCACCTGATCGGTCGCTCCAACTTCGATGCCATGAGCGGCCAGTTCTACGCTCGCTTTGTGGTGCTCAACACCGACAACTCCGACAGCTACCTGCGTCAGCCACACCGGGTCATGGAACTGCACAACGACGGCACTTTCGTCCAGGAGCGCACCGACTACGTGATGATGATGAAGATCGACGAGCAGAACATGGAAGGCGGCAACTCCCTGTTGCTGCACCTGGATGACTGGGAAGATCTGCACCACTACTACACTCACCCACTGGCTCGCCGTGAAATGCGCTTCACCGCACCACCCAGCAAGAACGTGCGCGAAGACGTGTTCCACGCAGTGTTCGACAACGACGCCGAAGGTCGCCCGACCATGCGTTACATCGACCAGTTCGTGCAGCCCAAAGACTTCGAGGAAGGAGTCTGGCTGAACGCCCTGAGCGAATCGCTGGAAGGCAGCCCGCAGAAACTGTCGGTACCGGTGCCGGTCGGCAGCTTCGTGCTGGTCAACAACATGTTCTGGCTGCACGGCCGTGACCGCTTTATCGCCCACCAGGGCTTGCGTCGTGAACTGATGCGCCAGCGTGGCTACATCAGTTACCAGAAAACCCTGTACCAGCGCGGCCAATAAGGTTTGCCAAGGGTTGAACCGACGAGGGCCGCCACGCGTGGTGGTGTTTCCAACAAGAACGTAATTCAGGTGGGTGCAGGCTAATGGCTGTGTACGACTTCATCATCATCGGTGCCGGCATCGTGGGCATGTCCACGGCCATGCAACTGGCCCAGGTTTACCCGGACGCCAAAATCCTCCTGCTGGAGAAAGAGTCCGGCCCGGCCAGGCACCAGACCGGCCACAACAGTGGCGTGATCCACGCCGGTGTCTACTACACCCCGGGCAGCCTGAAGGCGCGTTTCTGTCTGGAAGGCAATAAGGCCACCAAGGCCTTCTGCACCAAGCACAGCATCCCTTATGACGAGTGCGGCAAGCTGCTGGTGGCCACCAACGAGCTGGAAATGGAGCGCATGCGCGCGCTGTGGGAACGCACTGCAGCCAATGGCATCAAGCGTGACTGGTTGACGGCCGCCGAACTGCGCGAGCGCGAGCCAAACATCGTCGGCCTGGGCGGTATCTTCGTGCCTTCAAGCGGCATCGTGAACTACGCCCAGGTCACTGCGGCCATGGGCGGCGAATTCGAAGCCGCCGGTGGCGAGATCCGCTACAACAGCGAAGTAGTCGCCATCGATGAGCGTCCCGAGGAAGTGGTGGTGCGCTGCAGCGACCAGGAGCACCACGGGCGCTTCCTGATCACCTGCTCGGGCCTGATGGCCGACCGCGTTGTGCGCATGCTCGGGATGAAGCCGAACTTCATCATCTGCCCGTTCCGGGGCGAGTACTACCTGCTGCCCAAGCAGCACAACCAGATCGTCAACCACCTGATCTACCCGATCCCGGACCCGTCCATGCCATTCCTCGGCGTGCACCTGACCCGCATGATCGACGGCACCGTCACCGTCGGCCCCAACGCGGTGCTGGCGATGAAGCGCGAAGGCTATCGCAAGACCGATGTCTCGCTGTCCGATATGTTCGAAACCCTGACCACCCCGGGCATTCTCAAGGTGCTGAAGAAGAACCTGCGCCCCGGACTGATCGAGATGAAAAACTCGTTGTTCAAGGGTGGCTACCTCAAGCAAGTGCAGAAGTACTGCCCGAGCCTCACCAAGAGCGATCTCACCGCCTACCCGGCCGGTGTCCGCGCCCAGGCTGTCTCGCTGGACGGCAAGCTGATCGACGACTTCCTGTTCGTCAACACCGCTCGCAGCGTCAGCGTCTGCAACGCTCCGTCACCTGCCGCGACCTCCGCCATCCCGATCGGTGCGTACATCGTCGACAAGGTCCGCGAACAGCTCACAAGTTCTGGCGTCAGTTTTGTCAAACCCGCCCCTGTGGCGGCATCCATCGCAGCCCCCCATTAACGATAACCAAGCAGCGAGGAATCACGCGTGCAACTCAACGATCCGAAACTGTTCCGCCAGCAAGCCTATATCGACGGTGTATGGGTAGATGCCGACAACGGCCAGACCCTCAAGGTCAACAACCCGGCCACCGGTGAAATCATCGGCAGCGTGCCGAAGATGGGCGCTACCGAGACCCGGCGCGCCATCGAGGCCGCCGACAAGGCATTACCGGCCTGGCGCGCCCTGACCGCCAAGGAACGCGCCAACAAACTGCGCAAGTGGTTCGATCTGATGATGGCCAACCAGGAAGACCTGGCCCGCTTGATGACCCTCGAACAAGGCAAGCCGCTGACCGAGTCCCGTGGCGAAATCGCTTACGCCGCCTCCTTCCTGGAGTGGTTCGGCGAAGAAGCCAAGCGCGTCTATGGCGACATGATCCCCGGTCACCAGGTCGACAAGCGCCTGATGGTGCTCAAGCAGCCGATCGGTGTCACCGCCGCCATCACTCCGTGGAACTTCCCTTCGGCGATGATTACCCGCAAGGCCGGTCCGGCCCTGGCCGCCGGTTGCACCATGGTCCTCAAGCCGGCCTCGCAAACGCCCTACTCGGCCCTGGCCCTGGCGGAGTTGGCCGAGCGCGCCGGTATTCCAAAAGGCGTGTTCAGCGTGGTCACCGGCAGTGCCGGCGAAGTCGGTGCCGAGCTGACTGGTAACCCGATCGTGCGCAAGCTGACCTTCACCGGCTCCACCGAAATCGGCCGCCAGCTGATGGTCGAGTGCGCCAAGGACATCAAGAAGGTCTCGCTGGAACTGGGCGGCAATGCACCCTTCATCGTGTTCGATGATGCCGACCTGGACGCCGCCGTCGAGGGCGCGCTGATTTCCAAGTATCGCAACAACGGCCAGACCTGCGTCTGCGCCAACCGCCTGTACATCCAGGACGGCGTCTACGATGCCTTCGTCGAAAAACTCACCGCCGCCGTGGCCAGGTTGAACATCGGCAACGGCCTGGAAAACGGCATCACCACAGGTCCCCTGATCGACGCCAAGGCCATGGCCAAGGTCCAGGAGCACATTGACGATGCCGTGAGCAAAGGGGCTCGTGTGGTCGCCGGCGGCAAGCCGCACGCCCTGGGCGGGACCTTCTTCGAGCCGACCGTGCTGGTCGATGTGCCGCGCAATGCCGCCGTCGCCAAGGAAGAAACCTTCGGCCCGCTGGCACCGCTGTTCCGCTTCAAGGATGAAGCTGAGGTGATCGCCATGGCCAATGACACCGAATTCGGCCTGGCCTCGTACTTCTATGCTCGCGACTTGAGCCGTGTGTTCCGTGTGGGCGAAGCGCTGGAATACGGCATCGTTGGCGTCAACACCGGGATCATCTCCAACGAAGTGGCGCCGTTCGGCGGCATCAAGGCCTCGGGTCTGGGCCGCGAAGGCTCCAAGTACGGCATCGAGGACTACCTGGAAATCAAATACCTGTGCATCGGTATCTGAGCCTCCACGCCGCCTGCGCTGCGTAATACCAGACGCCCCGCTTGCGGGGCGTCGCTTTGTACGCGGTTCAAGGGCTCGGGTCAGTCAACATTGCGTGCAGCATGCGCGCCATCAACTTGGGCGTGTCCTCGTCAGTGAGGTAGCCCGGTCTTTCCAACAGCATGGCCCGAGGTAGCACCGACCAGGTCTGGTAAACCAGAAACTCGGCCTTTTCCCGGTCCTTGACCCGGATTTCGCTGGCAAAGCGTTTCATCAAGGCCGAACTCGCGGTGGCGGTCCAAAGCTGCTTGGCCTTGACCACATCCAGTCGCACCAGCTCGTCATAATGAGTGGAGCGCACGCTGAACCCAGGATCGTAGAGGGTTTTCTTGTGATGGGCGGCCAGTACGGCCCGCAAGGCCAGCAAAATCCCGTCTAACAGAGTGGTGCCAGACGGCAGCGCCATAATGTCGGCGTACAGTCCGATGCGGGCTTCAGTCCGGTAATCATCAAACACTGCAGCGATCAACGACTCCATCGTCGGGAAGTACTCGTAGATCGAACTGATCGCCACCCCTGAGTCTTCGGCCAGGCGCATGGCGTTCAAGGCTTCCCGTCCCTCGCTTTCGAGAATCTGCCGGCCGGCCTGTTTCACGGCCGTGACCAGCGCGATCGAGCGTGCCTGCCGCGGTTCCTTGCGCGGCTGGGCAGGAATTTCGACCTGCACGCCCGGCTTGTCAGGGGTTGGTTTGATCATGGTGTCCTCTCCAGAATGCCGCTCATTGCCACCGTGGCAAAACCGACAAGCAGCAAACTGGAGTATGACCGAGCCGACTCGCTTAGTCAGCGAGTCTCGCGAGTACACAACGCACCGTTTCCGGGATGGGCACCGAGGTGTTGCTGGCGCGGTCGACGTACACATAGACGATATGGGCCGCTGCGGCCGCTTCATGCTCATCGTTGCGAAACAGTGCCAGCTCGTAGCGTGCGCTGCTGTTACCCAGGTGGGATATTTTCATTGCGACATTGACCTGGTCGGGGAAGCCGATGGACGCAAAGTAGGTGCAACCGGAATTGACGATCAACCCGATCACCGGGCTGTTGGCAATGTCCAGGGTGCCCTGTTCGACCAGGAACGCCGTGATCGCCGACTCACAGTACGAGTAGTAGACCACGTTGTTCACATGCCCAAAGGAGTCATTGTCACCAAAGCGCGTCGGCACTTTGGTGAAATGCCGAAACTCGTCCCGGCACGGCCGTTTGAGTTTGTTGCTCATAGGATTTCCCTGTAGATCGAGCGCACATCTTCCAGGCACAGCTGCCGCGGATTGTTGCCGAGCAGGCGCTGCTGCTTCATCGCATCGTTAGCCAGCGCCTCGATGTCGGACTCGACGATGCCCAGGTCACGCAAGCGGGTCGACAGGCCCAGTTCACCGGCCAGGGTGCCAAGGTAGTTGGCCAGCGTAGCGGCTTTTTCCGTATCGGTACCCAGGTTGCCAGGCAGGACGATATCGGCCAGTTGCGCATACAGCGGCGCCACCGCCTCGAGATTGAAGCGCATCACCGGCCCCAGCACCAGTGCATTGGACAGGCCGTGTGGTATATGGAAACGTGCGCCGAGGGGATACGCCAGGGCATGCACCGCCGCCACCGGCGCGTTGGCGAACGCCATGCCCGCCAGGCAGGCACCCAGCAACATGTTCTCCCGCGCTTGCAGGTTGCTGCCATCCAGGCAGGCCTGGAACAGACTGCCGGACAACAGACGCAGCGCCTCTCGTGCCAGGCAATCGGAAATCGGATTCTTCAGGTTCCTGGTGGTATAGGCCTCGATGGCATGGACCATGGCATCGATACCGGTCGCTGCAGTGACGTGGGGCGGCAGGCCAAGGGTCAGCTCCGCATCCAGCACCGCCAGGTCGGGCAACAGCATTGGCGAATAAACCACGTTCTTCTCACCGGCACCGGTGGTCACGACCGAGACCGAAGTCACCTCCGAACCGGTCCCTGCCGTGGTAGGCACCAGAATCAGCGGCAGGCGCGGGCCCTTGGCCTGGTTGATGCCATAGACTTGACTCAACGACTCGCCACTGCTCGCCAACAGCGCGGCCAGCTTGGCGGCATCCAGCGAACTGCCGCCGCCCAACCCCACCACGCAATCGGCGCCACAGCTTTTCGCGGCATCCACCGCGGCCAGGATCACCGACTCCGGCGGGTCGGCCTGTACCTGGGAAAACACGCTGACGGCTATGTCCTGGCCCTCGAAACCGGCGAGCACCGCATCCAGTAGCCGAGCCGCAATAACCCCCGCATCGGTCACCAGCAAAACCGATTTGCAGCCCTTGGCGCGAACATGATCGGCGAGCCGGGTCGACGCACCGCTTTCGATGATCATTGATGGAGTGGTTTGAAATACCATTTTCAACATGGAAGCCTCACGAATAGGTGTGTGTTGCGCTGAGTTTTCATGGCGATTGCAAAGCCCATACGCCAACCGGAAACCCCTCACGAATAGCCGTCTGAGTGGCAGCGCTCCCCTCATTGACAGGAGTGAGCGAGACAGAGTGTATGCCAGCCCACTTCCTCATCCCGCCTGAAATCCGGTCACCCACCCCGAATCCGGAACGGCCTGCACGGGCATCTCGATACGCCTAATTTTTTCCTTGTTTTTCAGCCACTTGAGCGACATCGACCGACACATGAATCCGGAACAAATTCCGAGGCGGCATCCCCATACTTGAGCGGCACCCTTCCCCGGCCTCGCCGGTTCCCACTAGTCGAGTAGCGAGCCAGAAAATGCCCACTGCACAACTGTCGATAGAACAAAAAACCCAGCAGCTGCTGAACAACCCGGCAGAATTGGTCAACTATTCCCAGCAAGCCTGGAACCATTTGCCCCGCGCCGAAATCGACGCGCTACAACTCAACGCCCTGAAGCAACGCTTCGAAGAACTCCGCGAGCGCATACCGGTACTGAAGAAACTCGCCGACGCCCAAGGCGTGGAAAAGATCGAGCAACTCGACGACGTAGTGCCGCTGCTGTTCGAACACACCGTTTACAAGTCCTACCCGCCATCGTTGTTGGAGAAGCGCAGCTTCGGCCAGATCAACAAATGGCTGGGCAAACTGGTGACGCCAGAGGTTGCCGAAGCCATCGCTGCGGTCAACGTCAGCGATTGCCAAGGCCTGGATGACTGGTTCGAGACCATGGACGAAGGCGTGCCACAGTTGCGCATCAGTCACACCTCGGGCACTTCCGGCACCCTGTCGTTCCTGCCCCAGGGCGTGCATGAGTGGGAAAAATTCGCTCAACTGCGCAAGATGATGGTGTGGAACATGGAGGGTCCGGACACCCCGGAGCCCAACTTGCACACGATCTACCCTTACTACCGCAAGGGTTACCTGAGCCATGTGCGCGTCCATGCCGCCATGATTCCAGCACTGTTGCCGGACGAATCGCATTTCCATGCCGCTTACCCGACCACCCTCAGCACCGACGTGCTGCACCTGGGGGCCAAGCTGCGCGCGGCACAGTCCAAAGGCACCCTCGACCGCCTGGTGATCAGCCCGGAACTGCTGGAAAAGAAGAAGGCTTTCGACCAGTTGCAGGCCGACATGCCACAGCACCTGGCGACCTTCTTCGATCATATGTCCACCAAGCTCAAGGGCCAGCGCGTGTACATCGGCGCGACCTGGAACCTGCTGCACAGTATGGCCAAGGCCGGTCTTGCGCGTGGCCTGGAAGGTGTCTTCCACCCTGACTCGTTCGTGCACACCGCCGGTGGCGGCAAGGGTGTCGTACAACCCGAGGGCTGGCGCGAAGACGTGCTGCGCTTCACCGGTGCCAGGACGCTCAACGAATCCTACGCCATGTCCGAAATCGTCGGCGGCGCCCACGCGCGCTGCGAAGCGGGCCACTTCCACTTCGCCCCCACCGTCATCCCCTACCTGCTCGATCCAGAGACCAGCAAGCCACTGCCGCGCAAAGGCCGCGTGACCGGTCGTGCAGCCTTCTTCGACCTCGGCGCCGAGATCCGTTGGGGCGGTTTTATCACCGGCGATGAAATCACCGTCGAATGGGACAAGCCTTGCGCGTGCGGCCGGCCGAGTTGCTACGTCATCGGGCCGATCCAGCGCTACAGCGAACTCAATGGTGGCGACGACAAGATCACTTGTGCAGCAACAGAAGACTCCCATCGCCAGGCGATGGATTTCCTGAACACATTAGAGGGCTAACCCCATGAGCAAACCTATTGCGCCAATGATCATCCGCGGCAAAGTCATCACCGACAACCTGATTGACGTGGGTGGCCGCGGCGGTGACCTGGTGTTCCAGACCCCGGATGCGCACAAGTACATAGACCAGTTGCCGCTGGGTAACCCGGCCAGGCTGGCCGACCTGTATACCCTCAGTTTCAACGACATCCTTGACTACGCCGAAGCCCTCGGTGAACGTCTTGAATTCGACAAAAACCCCTACTTGCAGGAAGCCTGCGAGCTGTCGTACCTGACTGCGCCGGTCACTCCGAGCATGGTCAAGGGCAGCTACATGGGGCTGCGCCACATGCTCACCCGTGAGTCGGTCACCGAACAGGTGGAGAACTCAGTGGGCGTCAAGTACCTGGAAGGCTGGGTCAAGCAACGCTTGATCGACGGCACCGAACTGGACGTGCGCTGCTTCGGCGCCCGCACCCTGCATATCGTCGCCGGCAACGCGACCGGGTTGTCCCTGCTGACCATCCTGCGCAACATGGTGCTGCGCAGCGACGCGATCATCAAGGCACCGTCCAACGACCCGTTCACGGCCCTGGCCATCGCCCGCACCATGGTTGAGATGGCGCCGGACCATCCGCTGACCAAACACCTCAGCGTCGCCTATTGGAAAGGTGGCGACCAGGCCTTCGAAGAACGCCTGTACCAGCCGCAGAACCTGGAGAAGATCGTTGCCTGGGGCGGTTTCAATTCGATGAAGCATGTCACCCGCTACATCCAGCCGGGTCTGGAGCTGATCTCCCTCGACCCGAAACGCAGCGCCAGCATCATCGGCAAGGGTGCCTTCGACAGTGAAGCGACCATGCGCGAGGCCGCCCTGCGCCTGGCCAGCGACATTGGCGCACTGAACCAGAAGGCCTGTGTGTGCGCCCGGGTGGTCTATGTGCAGAGCGGCACCGATGAGGCCGGCCTGGCGAATCTGAACACCTTCGGCCGTTATGTCTACGACGCCATGCAGACCCTGCCCAACACCCTCAGCACAGTGCCCAAACGCTACGACCAGGGCCTCAAGGCCGAAGTCGACGCGCTGCGCCTGGATGATGAGTGGTACCAGGTGATTGGCGGCCAGGACGGTGAAGGCGCGGTCATCTGCTCACAGATTCCGGAGTCGGTGTCGTTTGCCACCCGGCTCGACGACCGCACCGCCAACCTGGTGCCGGTCGATGACCTGACCGAGATGATGGATGCCGTGGATGCCTATACCCAGACCGTCGGCGTCTATCCGGAAAGCATCAAGGAAGATCTCAAGGACATTCTGCCTCTGTATGGCGCTCAGCGAATCGTCTCGCTGGGCTACGCGGCGGGGCTGAAATGGGCGGGTCCGCAAGATTCCATCGAGCCACTGCGGCGCATGGGCAAGTGGATCGTCAACCAGATCGCCTCGCCGGAAACGACCCCGGCGCCATGGTTGCGCCCGTCGATCTAACCCCTCCTGTACCCCTGGCCAATGCCGGGGGTACGCGTTGATTCTTACAGGACTTACCCATGACCACTTGCCTGGGATTTGCCGCCTTCGAGCCCCACTCCGCCCTCACGCCGTTTCGTTTCGAGCGTCGCGACTTGCGTGCCGATGACGTCGCTATCGATATCGCCTATTGCGGCGTCTGCCACTCCGACGCCCATCAGGTGCACAACGACTGGAACAACACGGTCTACCCCATCGTGCCAGGCCACGAGATCGTCGGGCATGTCACTGCCGTCGGCAGTAACGTCAGTCGCTTCAAAGTCGGCGACCGGGTCGCCGTCGGTTGCCAGGTCGATAGCTGCCTGCAGTGCGCACCTTGCCACGAGCATCAGGAACAACTCTGTGCCCATGGTCCGACGCCCACCTATAACGGCAAGGATCGTCACACCGGCGAGATCACCTATGGCGGTTACTCCGAGCATATTGTCGTGCGTGAACAGTTCGTACTGCGCATGCCCGAAAGCCTCGATCCGCGTTTCGCCGCACCGCTGCTATGCGCCGGCATAACCGTGTGGAACCCGATGCGCCGCTACGGCGTGGGCAAGGACTCGAAAGTCGCGGTGGTCGGCCTCGGCGGGCTCGGGCACATGGCGGTGAAGCTTGCCGTGGCGCTTGGTGCCGAGGTGACCGTGATTACCACCTCACCGGGCAAGGCCGACGATGCCCGCGCCCTGGGTGCCAAACACGTACTGCTGTCCAACGATTCGCCGGCCATGACGGCGGCGGCCAATGCCTTCGAATTCATCATCGACACCATTCCCAGCCGGCACAACGTCAACCCCTACCTTATGCTGCTGGGTCGCGAAGGTGTACTGGTGCTGGTCGGCGCCATCGAACCGCTGGAGCCCATCCATGGTGGCTTGCTGATTCGCAACAACCGCAGCATCGCCGGCTCGCTCATCGGTGGCATCCAGGCGATCCAGGAACTGCTGGATTTCTGCGCCGAACATCAGGTATTGCCCAGCTGCGAAATGATTGATATCAAAGACATCAACACGGCCTTTGACCGCCTGCAGCGCAACGACGTGAAGTATCGCTTCGTGATCGACATGAACAGCATGCGTGACGTTATGCGCTAATCAAGCTCAGGCTGCGGTGCGCATCACCGCAGCCTCCCCTTGAGGCAAGGTGCTGCAGGTGGGTACGGTTGTCGCAGACGAACAAACTCCAATCCTCCCGTCGCACGGACTGACTCAAGGACATTCATGAAAGCCATCCAACTCCAACACCCCGCTGGCCTGGATAACCTGCGTCTGGTCGACATGGCCGCCCCCGGCGCACCCGCAGCCGGCGAGATCCAGGTACGCATCCATGCCAGCTCGCTCAACTACCACGACCTCGGTGTGGTCACCGGCCACGCCCAGGTAGCGGATGGTCGCATTCCCATGGCCGATGGTGCCGGCGTCGTCACTGCCGTGGGCGAAGGCGTGACGGAATTTGCCGTGGGCGATAGCGTCGTGTCGTGCTTCTTCCCCCACTGGCAATCCGGCCGCGCCGTGCCCACCACCTTCCAGACCGTACCGGGCGATGGCGTGGACGGTTTTGCCCGCGAACGGATCAACCTGCCCACCGAGGCCTTCACCCTGGCACCCAAGGGCTACACCCATGAAGAAGCCGCCACGCTGACCACCGCCGGCCTGACTGCCTGGCGAGCATTGGTGGTCGACGGTCACATCCAGGCCGGCGATACCGTATTGGTGCTGGGCACCGGCGGCGTGTCGATCCTTGCCTTGCAAATGGCCAAGGCGATGGGCGCACGGGTGATTGCCACGACGTCGTCCGAGTCCAAGAAAGAGCGCCTGCTGGCATTGGGGGCCGACCATGTCATCAACTACAAGGATCAGCCCAAATGGGGCGATGCGGTTCTGGCCGCCACCGATGGCCGCGGTGCCGACATCGTGGTGGAAGTGGGTGGCCCGGGCACGCTGCCGCAGTCCATCCGCGCCTGCGCAGCGGGTGGCCACATTGCGCTGATCGGCGTGCTCACCGGGTTTGCCGGCAACGTGCCGACCCTGGAGTTGATGCGCAAACAGCAAACCCTGCGCGGTCTGATCGTCGGCAGCCGTGAGCAGCAGCAGGACATGGTGCGTGCGCTGGAGAACTTCAGCTGGCGCCCGGTCATCGACAGCCGCTATCCGCTGGAACAGATTGCCGAGGCCTTTGCCCATCAGCAGGCTGCCGGGCATTTTGGCAAGATCTGCCTGCACTATTAACCCTGTAGGAGCGAGCTTGCTCGCGATGGTCTTCAACGATAACGCGTGTTTACTGGTAAAACGCGGCGCTCTTGAGTCCATCGCGAGCAGGGCTCGCTCCTACAGATGCGCCGCTGGCAGGCAGATACTTCAGCGCGAGGTTTTGCGCGGGCTGCGTTCTTCGAGGATGTCGCCCATGCGCACCTCGATCAGGCTCTTGATCTTTTGATGCGGCAAAATGTAGAAGCGGTTTTCCTTCACCGCATCAAGGGTGATGCGCGCGATATCGGTCGCGCTGAGCTTGCCGGCCTGGGTTGCCTTGCGCGTCTGCTCTTCGTACTTCTCTTTCAGCGGGTTGGCGACAGCCAATTCGGCCGGCCTATTGCGTCCGGCATCGGCGATGCCCGTCGCTACGAAGGCCGGGCACAGCACCGACACACCGATCGATGCGTTTTCCTCCTGCAATTCAAGCTGCAGGCATTCAGACATCGTCACCACCGCATGCTTGGTCGCACAGTAGATGCCGTTGCCCGGCACCGACAGCAAGCCGGCGACCGAGGCGGTATTGACGATGTGGCATCGATCCTTTTGCGCCAGCATCCGCGGCACAAAACTGCGGATGCCATGGGCGACGCCCATCACGTTGATGCCGAACATCCACGCCCAATCCTGTTCGGTCGTGGTCCACAGCGGGCCGCCGACCAGTACGCCGGCGTTGTTGAACAGCAGGTGCGCGGCGCCGAAGTGCGCGTAGGTGGCAACCGCCAATTGTTCGACTTGCTCGGCCTGGGCGACATCACAGGTCATCGTCAGCACCTGCGTGCCCGCCGGCAGTAGCTCAACCGTGCCTTGCAGGTTCTTCTCATCGATATCGGTCAACGCCAGGCGCATGCCTTCGTTGGCGCAGGCTATCGCCAGTTCGCGACCGAAGCCGCTGGCGGCCCCGGTGATCACCGCGACTTTTTCGTGCAGTGGGTTCATGTTGGTTTTCCAGTCCTATCAGTTCAAGGCGTGCGGCATTAGTTAAAAATCCCGCTATAACGTGCTGCACAAATGCCCTGCATCCACGACAATTTCACTGCCCGTCATGCCACGGCTGGCATCGGAGGCAAGCAGTAGCAAGGCACCGTCCAGATCGGCCGGCGTGCAAAAACGCCGGGTGGGAATACGGGCGCGCAACTTTTCGCCTGCCTCACTGCGCAGGAAATCGCTGTTGAGTTCAGTCATCACATAGCCGGGGGCGATGGCATTGACCCGGATCTCGTGACGCGCCAGTTCCAGGGCCAGGGAACGGGTCAAATGGCTCAAGCCGGCCTTCGCCGCGACATAGGGGCTCAGGCTGCCGGCAACGCGGCTGGCCAGGATCGACGTCACGTTGATCAGACTGCCGCCGCGCTGCGCCTCGACCATGCGCCGTGCCACTTCCTGGGCGACGATCCAGGCTCCCTTGAGGTTGGTGCCGACCACCCGGTCCCAATCATCATCGGTGTACTCCAGCACGTGGAGGCTGTCGCTGACGCCGGCGTTATTCACCAGAATGTCCAACGGACCCAGTTCCTCGGCAATCCGCGCCAGGCAGCTGTTGACCGAGGTCCGGTCGGTCACGTCCAGGGTGAACGCACGGGCGCACCCGCCCTCTCCTTCGATTTCTTCGACCAGGGTTTGCAACTGCTCGACCCGACGCGCCGCAACCGCCACCTCGGCGCCCGCCGCCGCCAGCGTCCGGGCGAAATGCCGGCCAAGCCCGCTAGAGGCGCCAGTGACCAAGGCTCGACGGCCAGTCAGATCGAAAAGCTGAGTGATTGCAGGTTTCATCAGGAAAACTCCTTGTGTCCTTCGAGGATTTTTTTCGCCAGGCTCATGCGGTGCACCTCGCTTGGGCCGTCGTAGATACGGAACGGGCGGATGTCGCGGAAGATGCGCTCAACCACGGTTTCCCCGGTCACACCGCGTCCCCCCAGAATCTGTACGCAGCGATCGACCACGTGCCACAAGGCTTCAGCACTCAGCACCTTGGTCATGCTCGACTCGACATTGCCCCGACCGCCTTCATCCAGGACCCAGGCGCAATGCCAGATGGCCAGGCGGGTGCTGTGCAGCGCCATCTGGTTGTCCGCCAGCATGAAACCGACACCCTGGTGCTCTCCCAGGGTTTTACCGAACGAATCGCGGGTCCTCGCGTAGTCGCAGGCGATATCGTGGGCACGGCGGGCAGCGCCCAGCCAACGCATGCAGTGGGTCAGCCGCGCAGGCGCGAGGCGCACTTGCGCATAACGAAAACCCTTGCCGATTTCGCCCAGCACATCGGTGGCCGGAATCCGCACATTTTCGAAACGCAGTATTGAATGGCCGCCTGCGAAGCAGCTGTCCAGGGTCTTGAGTTGCCGTTCATGGATAATTCCGTGCGTGTTCATGTCCGCCAGGAACATGGTTGCCGAGCCATCCTCCATGCGCGCCATGATGATCGCGAACCCGGCCCCGTCGGCCCCGGTAATCAGCCATTTACGACCGTTGATGACGTAGTGGTCGCCGTCGCGCACGGCGACAGTCTGCATCATCGACGGATCGGAACCTGCACCCGGCGCTGGCTCGGTCATGGCAAAACAGGAGCGGATCCGGCCAATGACCAAGGGACGCAACCAGCGGTCTTTCTGCGCCGCGGTGGCCACCTCGTCCATCAGATGAATGTTGCCTTCGTCCGGTGCATGGATGTTCAACGCAATCGGACCTAGCGGCGAATAACCGGCTTCTTCGAAGACGATTGCCTTGGCGAAGTGGCTCAAGCCTGCACCGCCCATTTCACGACTGGCGTGCGGGCACAACAGACCGGCGCGACGGGCCATGTCCAGCAGCTCCTGGCGCAACGTTTCGCTGGGACCGTGCGCGGTGAGGCGCGGATCGGTCTCCATGGGGATCACCTGTTCGGCAATAAAGGCGCGAGTCTTTTCGCGCAGGTCCAGCAACTCTTGGGGGATGGTGAAGTTCATGGTGGTCCTGGTTTCTGTTCGACTAGGGTCGTTGTTCGGCAAGAGGCGCGAGCTGCGCGTAGATGCGTTCCATCACGGTTTGTCGCTGGCGGGTCTTGGGGAGGTCGTAAGGCGTCAGGTTCACGACACGCACGTAGCAGCGCAGGACGCGACCGGCCTGCATGTCGATATCGATGATGTTCAGGCAGGCGTTGTCCTGTTCCAGGGCCGCGGCGCAACCGCTCGCGCCACCCAGAGCCCAACCCAGCAACAGGCGATTGACGGCGTCATGACTGACCAGCAGCAAGCTCTGCCAGTCGGGTTCGGCCAGGACCTCTTCGAAGCGGGCCATGATGCGGCGGTCGAAATCGCTCCAGCGCTCCCCGCCCATGAAGCTGCCCTCAGGATCGGCAAAGCTGTCGTAGGCGTAGCTGACCTGCTGTTGCAGTTGCTCGGGGGCAATCTCGCGCAGACGGCCGGCACGCACTTCCCGTAGCTGCGCGCACGCCTGCAGTTCGATCTGGCGATCGCCCAGCAGCCCTTCAGCGGTCTGCCGCGCACGTGGGTAATCGGAACACAGCGCACGGTCGAAACTGATCGACTTCATCACCTGAGCCAGTTGCCGCACCTGATCTTCTCCCAGGTCGGAGAGCGGCACGCTGCGCGGGTCCAGCGGCTGGCCTTCGGGGGAGAAATAATCCACATGGCCATGGCGTACCAGGTAGCAACGACGTCGCAAAACCGCTGGAGCACTCATTGGCCAAGCGCCTTCGGATTGCTGATGGAAAGCCGTGCATGGGTGATCGCCGAGAGCACCGATAACAGGTGATCCTGTTCACTCCCGGGCTCATCGAAACGGCCCAGGCGAATAGCCCGGCACAGCGCCTGACGGGCATCCGTCAGTGACGCCAGGTCATCGTCCAGCAGTCCCGCGAGCAGTCGAGCCTCGATGGCCTGCGCGGTCTCGCCTTCAAGGTATTCGCGCCCGGCAATGGCCATGGCATTGGCGACCATCAGCGCCTGGTAGCGCAGCCTGCCTGGTAGCTGCGGCAATAACTCGTCGAGCAGGGTCTGGCGAGCAATCGCCAACAGTTCATGCGCGTCGGGACGGATGTTCATCGGCGCAGCCCTCCGGTCAACCGCAATATGTCCAGTTCCAGTTCGGGGACCCGCGTTCCCGTCAGGGCCAGTTCCAGCGAAGGTTCCTCACCGGACAAATGCCGCTGGGCCTGCTGCTGGGCGATGATCGCCCAACGCAACGTGGCCATGACCTGCCAGAAGATCAATTCTTCAGGCTCGATGTTGAGGGGAGACACCTCGGTGTAACCGCGCATGAAGTGTTCCAGCGTGCCGATACCGCCGGCCTCCAGGTCAGGCCGGGCGAACCGCCAGCAGCGGGCGGTGAACCAGCCGATGTCCTGGCGCGGATCGCCCCAGCCGGTGAATTCCCAATCCAGTACCGCCTGCAACCTGCCGGACTCGGCCAGGTAATTGCCGGTGCGGAAGTCACCATGGAGCAAACACCGGGCGGTGCTTTTTGGCGCGTTGGACTCACACCAGCGCAGGCCCCACTCCAGCACAGGTTGAACCACGCCGAGGCGGTCCAATACGGCACGCAGGGCATCAATCGACGCTTGCACCGAGACCCGCTGCGGATCACCAAGGAAATCCAGGCCGGCCTCGCCAGGCGCGATGCAATGGATACGTGCCAGGTTGGCGCCCAGGTCGGACACCAACTGCATATCGCCTTGCGCTCCCAGCTGACTGGTGAGCCGATGGCCGGCCGTGATACCGGACACCCACTCCATGATGAAAAAGGCCCGCCCGTGCACCGCGGTGTCTTCGCACAACCAGAGTGGTCGGGGCACCTTTACCCCGACACGGTGAACTGTACTCAACACCGCGAATTCCTGGGCGCGGCTCAGGCTCTCCTGCACGGCCGATTGAGCGTCGCTGCGCAGGACCCAGCGCTGGCGGCCGGCATACGCGCCGCCCTCCACATTCACGTCAAGCAACCAGTTTTCCTGGATGGCGCCACCAGACAGGCGCTGCTGATTGTCGACGGTCACCCGTTGCGCGCCGGCCTGGGCGCACAGGAAGGTTTCCAGCCTGGTTTTTTTCAGTTGTGCTTCGGGCTGCGGCACTGTCACCGCTGCTACGTTCGAATCACTCATTAGACGCCGCACCTGACCTGTTGGAATTGTTGTTGAAGAGGATGGCTTCACTTCAATCATCGACGGAGCAATTGCCGGGCCAGCTTTTGCAGCACGTCCTGATCGTCTGCTGGACGCCAGGCAACGCAGGCGCTGCAGCCATTTCACCGGGTGGCGGTGAGGCTTTATAGCGCCGACAAACGTTGCATTTCTGCAACACCTGCATTCAACTATGAAACCTTCTTGAAACACTCATCAGAGCTCGCTCGCCATGCAGCCCCGCCAACCCCGGATCATCGTTCTCATCAGCCACCTGGAATGCCCGCTGCAACAAAGCCGCCTGGCGCGTGTGGTGAACAGCGTGATGGCTGACTATTCGGCCGAAACCAGCATTCGCGTGCTGGACACCACCGTCGCCGAGTCATTGCAACTGGCCCGCGAGCTGGAGCAGAACAACGAAGTCGAAGTCTTTATTTGCGCAGGCGCTACCGCTGCCTACCTGCGCAGGCACCTGACCCGCCCGGTGCTGTCGATGCGCGTGGGGGGCGCCGATCTGCTGCGCGCCCTGGAACAAGCACGCCTGCGTTCGCCGCACATCGCCGTCATCAGTTATGCGCGAATCAACGCCGACCTCGAGTCGATGGCAGCGCTGTTCACGGTGCAGATCCACCAGGCGTGCTACCTCACGCTCGAAGAGGCTCGACAGGCGGTGGAGCACGCCCGCAGCCTGGGTTACCAGACGGTCATTGGCTCATCGACCGTGGTTGAACTGGCGGAACGTGTCGGCTTGCACGGCGTGCTTTCATTGAGCCAGGACACCGTGCGCAAAGCGCTGGAAGAAGCGCTGGGCATCTTGCACAGCCAGCGCCTCGAAATTGCCAAACGCCGGCATCTGAACGGTGTGTTGCAGCACATTCCGACAGGCGTTGCAGCCGTGGACAACCGGGGAATCGTGCAATCGGCAAACCCTGCACTGGAAGCCCTGTTGGGCATGCCGGCAAACCTCATGCTGGGCCGTCCCCTGCAGGAGCTCTGTCCGGAACTGGCGCTGGACGAAGTGCTGTGCAGTGGAGTCGGCGAAGAGAACACCGTCATCCGCCTGGGCCAGAACCTGGTCGTCAGCAATATCCTGCCGATTCTGGAAGACGGCCAACGCACCGGGCTGGTGTTGACTTGCCAGGATACGTCCGCGGTACAGCGCGCCGACCAGCGCATCCGCTCGACGCACCGTCCTGGCGGGTTCTCGGCCAAATATCGCCTGGAGCAAATCAACGGCAAAAGCCTGGCGACCCGACAGTTGCTGAAACTGGCCGAACGCTATGCAGCCACTTCGTCTACCGTGCTGATCACCGGCGAAAGCGGTACCGGCAAGGAGTTGCTGGCGCAAGGCATGCACAATGTCAGCAACCGCCAGCGTGGTCCGTTCGTCGCGATCAACTGCGCGGCGTTTCCCGAATCGCTGCTGGAGAGCGAACTGTTCGGCTATCAGGAAGGTGCCTTCAGCGGCTCACGCAAAGGCGGCAAACCCGGGCTGATCGAAGCCGCCCATCGCGGCACGTTGTTCCTCGACGAAATCGGCGACATGCCGGTGTCACTGCAGACCCGCCTGTTGCGCGTCTTGCAAGAGCGTGAAGTCCTGCGCCTGGGCGCAACAGAACCGATCAGCATCGACATCCGAATCATCGCCGCCACCCATCAGGACCTCTCCCGATCCATCGAGGCCGGAGAATTTCGCAGCGACCTTTACTATCGCCTGAACATCCTGCGTCTGCAGACGGTGCCCTTGCGGGAGCGCGGTGAAGACATCGCAGACATCGCCCGCGCCATTCTGCTGCGTCTGAATGCAGACAAACGCCCGCCGCGATTGCAGGAACGACTGCTGGATGCATTGCTGCCCAAGCTCATGGCGTATGCCTGGCCAGGTAACATCCGTGAACTGGAAAACATCATTGAACGTGCGGCGCTTTCGGCACAGGACCTGCTGCAAGGCGCCGCGATCGATGAGCCGGGCCTCGCCCTGGTGATCCCCGAACTGCTGAAAAGCCAAGCCTTGCCCCAGGCACCAGGTCAGGCAACACCGGCAGTCAGTGACTTGAAAAACATCGCCAAGGAAAAGGAAAAGCAATACATACGCGAAACGCTTCTGGCCTGTAACGGCAATCTGGCGCAAACGGCTATTGAACTGGGTATCAGTCGCTCCACGCTGTGGCGGCGCCTGCAATAAAGACACTGCGCGCAGGGTGTGAGCCGTGTGCGCAGTGACTGGATTTACCGTCGGCGTTGCCGCGGGCCTGGCACCCAGGTGCTTACTGGAACACCTCGAAGAGTCCCGCCGCGCCCATGCCGCCGCCAACGCACATGGTCACCACCACATACTTCACGCCGCGTCGACGGCCTTCCAGCAAAGCGTGCCCGACCATACGTGCGCCACTCATGCCATAAGGGTGGCCGATGGCGATGGAGCCGCCATTGACGTTCAATCGGGCATCGTCGATGCCCAAGGTGTCGCGGCAATAAAGCACCTGGCAGGCGAACGCCTCGTTGAGCTCCCACAGGCCGATATCGTCGACCTTCAGGCCGTGTTGCTTGAGCAGCTTGGGAACCGCCAGCACCGGGCCGATACCCATTTCTTCCGGAGCCAGGCCGGCGACCGCGATGCCGCGGTACAGGCCCAGCGGCTTGAGGTTGCGCTGCTCGGCCAGACGCGCATCCATCAGCACGCAGGCGCTGGCGCCGTCCGACAGTTGACTGGCGTTACCGGCAGTGATGCAGCCGCCCTCGATCACCGGCTTGAGGTTGATCAGGTCTTCCAGCCGGGTCTGTGGACGGTTGCCTTCATCCTGACGCAGGGTGACTTGCTCCAGACGCGTCTCGCCAGTGGCTTTATCGGTCACCTGGCGCATGCTGCTGACCGGAACGATTTCGCCGTCGAACAGCCCGGCCTGCTGCGCCGCTGCGGTGCGTTGCTGCGATTGCAGGGCGTAGGCGTCCTGCGCCTCGCGACTGATGCCATAGCGTTGAGCAACCAGCTCGGCGGTTTGCAGCATGGGCATGTAGGCGTGGATGGCGTTGCGCTCCACCTGCAGGTCGCGCTCGGCGTAGGCCCATTCCATGTTGCGGTTCTGCACCGCGCTGATGTTTTCCTGACCAGCACCGATCGTGGCCGGCATGCCGTCGACGATAATCTGCTTGGCGGCCGTGGCGATGGCCATCAGGCCCGAGGCGCACTGGCGATCCAGGGTCTGCCCGCTGACCGACAACGGCAGGCCCGAGGCCAGTGCCGCCATGCGTGCGAGGTTCAAACCGGCAGTGCCGCTGGTCAGTCCGGTGCCCATGACCAGGTCTTCGATCTCCCCGGCTTCGATACCGGCACGTTCGACCGCCGCACGGATCGCGTGGCTGGCCATGGTCGGTGACTTGATGGTGTTGAACGCGCCGCGGAAAGCCTTGGCGATGGGGGTACGGGCGGTGGAGAGAATGACGGCTTCTTTCATGTTGCAATTCCTTGCGTGACGGGTCGGGGCGGCCAATGTGCAGTGGCCGCCGAAAAGTCAGATGCGTTCGATGCGAGTCTTGCCGCTGGTCACCAGGCGCTCAAGCAGTGCTGCCGGCTGGAACCACATCGCTCCGTATGCGCCGAGTGTCTGGCAGTAATGGCCGATACGTTCCAGCACCTGTGCTAGCCCTAGCCCTTCGGCGTAGTGCAGCGGGCCACCGCGCCAGGCCGGGAAGCCGTAGCCGTTGATCCAGACCAGGTCGATATCGCTGCTGCGCCGGGCAATGCCTTCGTCGAGCAACTGGATGCCTTCGTTGATCAGCATCAACAGGCAACGGTCGTGAATTTCCTGATCGCTGATGACGCGGCGCTGGATGCCCAATTCGCCAGCGATCTGCCCGGCCAGTGCGAGCACTTCAGGGTCATCCTTGCGCTCGCGGCCTTCGTAGCGGTAATAGCCGCGACTGCTCTTCTGGCCAAAACGGCCCAGTGCGTAAAGCGCATCGGCAAGTTTGCAGTAGCCGGGATCGTGGGCGATGACGTCACGGCGCGATTCGCGCACCAGGAAACTGACATCGATGCCCGCCAGATCGTGCATGGCCATGACCCCCATCGCCAAACCAAGACCGGTGAGCACCTTGTCAATCTGCGCAGGCGTGGCGCCTTCCAGCAGCAAACGATGGGCCTCGCGGGAATAGGGTTCGAGCATACGGTTGCCGATGAAGCCGAAGCACACCCCGGACACCACCGGGATCTTGCCGATGCGCTTGGCAACCTTCAGCGTGGTGGCCAGGACATCGGCGGCCGTGGCCGTTCCGCGTACCACTTCGAGCAGGCGCATGACGTTGGCCGGGCTGAAGAAGTGTAGGCCGACGACGTCCTGCGGCCGGCGCGTGACGGCGGCAATGGCGTCGACATCCAGGGTGGAGGTATTGCTGGCGAGAATCGCGCCTGCCTTGCACACCTCGTCCAGGGTACGAAACACCTGCTGCTTGATCGACAGGTTCTCGAAAACGGCTTCGATCACCAGGTCCGAGTCGGCGATATCGGCGTAGTCCAGGGTGCCGTGGATCAGCGCCAGGCGCTCGTCCATCTGCCCGGCCGAGAGCTTGCCGCGCTGGACACTGGTTTCGTAGTTTTTGCGGATCAGCTCAAGGCCACGTGCCAGGGCATCGGCCTTGAGCTCCAGCAACGTTACCGCCATGCCCGCATTGGCGAAATTCATGGCAATCCCGCCGCCCATGGTGCCGGCGCCGATCACCGCGACCTGGATAATCGGACGGATCGGCGTAGTAGCATCCAGACCCGGCAATTTGCCGACTTCACGCTCGGCGAAAAACACATGGCGCAGGGCCTCGGACTCGCTGGAAGCCTCGGCCTCTTTGAACAGCTCGCCCTCCCTGGCCAGGCCCTCGGCCAACGGCAGGTTGCAGGCTGCTTCGATCGCCGTCACCACTCGCTGCGGCGCGCTCTGGCCTTTCCAGCGAGACTGATTAGCGGCGCGATAGTCGGCGAAATAATTCGCCGGCAGGGCTGCGCCCGGGTTCGCGTGCGGCCAGGTCGGGCGAGCCGGCGCCTGCCCGGCAATCAGTTCTGCGGCCAACGCCTTGGCCGTGTCGAGCAAGCTGTCAGCGCTTTGTGCCACGCGATCAAGCAGTCCCAGCGCCAGTGCCCGATTAGCATTGATCGGCTGACCGGAGGCAATCATCTCCAGCGCCGCCTCGGCACCGATCAGGCGCGGCAGGCGCTGAGTGCCACCAGCGCCGGGCAGTAAACCAAGCTTGATTTCCGGCAAGCCCAGGCGCGCGCCGGCTTCAGCCACGCGGTAGCCGCAGGCCAGGGCTAGCTCCAGGCCACCGCCGAACGCCAGACCACCGATGGCGGCGATCAGTGGTTTGTCCAGCTCGGTCAAACGGATCAGCAGGCCTGGCAGGTCTGGCCTGTCGAACGACGCCGGGCTGCCGAACTCGGAAATATCCGCGCCCGCGCTAAACGGCAAACCCTCGCCGTAGAGCACAATCGCTTTCACGCTGGCATCGGCGGCGGCGCGGTCACAGGCCTCCAGCAATTGTTCGCGCAAAGCCTGGCCCAGGGCGTTGACGGGGGCACGGGCGAGGCCGATCAGGGCCAGAGGACCTTCGTTTTGATAATGGATCAAGTCATTCATGGATGTTTTCTCGTTCGGGAAAAGGAGTGGGTGCCGTGGAATAGCTCGATTCCCTCAGCTCAACTCGCTTTCCCGAATCAGTTTCTTGTTGATCTTGCCGACGCTGGTCTTGGGAATTTCCGCGACGAACTTGAACTGCTTGGGGATTGCCCATTTGTTGATGCGGCCACAGGCCACGAACTGTTGCAGGTGGGCTTCGAGCATCTGTTTGTCGACGAACTGCCCCGGTTCACACACCACCAGAGCCATGGGCCGTTCGCCCCATTGCTCATCGGCAATGCCCACCACGGCAACAGAGGTGACCGACGCGTGCTCGCTGATCAGGTTCTCCAGCTCCAGCGAACTGATCCACTCGCCGCCCGTCTTGATCACGTCCTTGATGCGGTCCTTGATTTCCACCCTGCCTTGCGAATCGATGGAAGCCAGGTCGCCGGTGTGCAGCCAGCCGCCGTTCCACAGTTCTGCACCCTTTTCCGGGGCCTTCAGATAGCCTTGGGTCAGCCATGGCGCACGGACGACGATTTCGCCCAGGGACTCGCCGTCATGGGCGACCGCATGGCCGTTGGCATCAATGATGTTCAGGTCGACCATGGGTATCGGCATACCCGTCTTGATGCGAGTGGGTAACTGCGCCGGCATGGACTGTTCAAGTTCCTCGCCCCGCAGGAAGCTCAGGCAAAGCATCGGACAGGTCTCGGACATGCCGTAGCCACTGTGGACCTGAATGCCTTTGGCACTTGCCTGACTGGCGATGCCCAACGTCAACGCGCTGCCGCCCAAGAGCATTTTCCAGCCGTCGAACCGGGTCGCCTTGCCTTCCTCACAGTTCAGGACCATTTGCAGGACGGTCGGTACGCAATGAGAAAAGGTGACCTTCTCTTCACGAAAAAGCCGGACCAGGCTATTGGGCTCGTAACGGCCGGGGTACACCTGCTTGATGCCCATCAGGGTCGCGACATACGGCACGCCCCAGGCATGCACGTGGAACATCGGCGTGATCGGCATGTACACATCATTCGAACGCAGCAATGGCAGGCTTTGGTAAACGCCCAGGGTGCCCACGGCATTCAGGGTATGCAGCACCAACTGACGGTGAGTGAAATACACCCCTTTCGGCGTGCCGGTGGTCCCCGTGGTGTAAAACAGGGTCGCCACCGAGTTTTCATCAAAGTCGGGGAAGTCGTAATGGTCCGATGCCTGGGCCAGCAGTTGCTCGTATTCGCCCAGCACTGCCAGCGACGTGCTGGCTGCGGTGTCGTCAGTGAGCTGGAGGAAGCCTTTGACGGTGGTGAGTTGCCCCTGAATCTGCTCGATCATGGGCACGAAATCATCATGCACCAGCACCAGGTCATCCTCAGCGTGGTTCATGGTGTAGAGCACCTGCTCCGGCGACAGGCGAATATTCACCGTGTGCAGCACCGCGCCGATCATTGGCACGGCGAAGAAACATTCCAGGTAGCGATGGCTGTCCCAGTCGAGCATGGCCACCGTGTCCCCGGCCTTGACCCCGGCCGCCGTCAGCGCATTGGCCAGCCGATGGATTCGTTCGATGAGGGTCCTGTAGCTATATCGGAGCTTGTCGGCGTAGACGATTTCATTGGCAGGTTCGTATCGCACCCCTGACAGCAACAAGCTCTTGATCAACAGCGGGTAGGTGTATGCGCCTTGTGCCGGTGGAATTATTTTTGTCTTCAGCATGGTTATACCTTCCTGATTCAGAACTGCGCCGCATCCAGCGAGTAGAGGCTGTCGCTACCGGCTTTGACCGAAGTGCTCAGTGAGTGGATGCGCGGTAGCAGGCGGGCGAAGTAGAAGCGTGCGGTGCCCAGTTTGCTGGCGTAAAAGTCATCGTCGGTCTGTTTGCCCAGGGCCGCTTTGGCCATCAGGGCCCACATGTAGGCATAGGTGGTGTAGCCAAATACCTGCAGGTACTCGACCGAGGCCGCGCCGATTTCATTCGGGTTGCCCTGGGCCCGGTCGAGCAGCCACGCCGTCAGTTCGTCGAGGGTGTCCATGGCGGCGTTCAACGGCTGGGTGAACTCTCCAAGCTCTGCGCTGGCGTTGGCGGTGAAGTGGCGAACTTCAGCGGCAAACAAACGGTAGAGCGCCCCGCCGCTGCCGACGATCTTGCGCCCGGCCAGGTCCAGGGACTGGATACCATTGGTGCCTTCGTAAATCTGGGTAATGCGCACATCGCGCACCAACTGCTCCTGGCCCCACTCGCGGATGTAGCCATGGCCGCCGAAAATCATCTGCCCGTGCAGGGTAGTTTCCAGGCCCATGTCGGTAAGAAACGCCTTGGCGATCGGGGTCAGCAAGGCCACCAACTCTTGGGCGCGGGTACGCGCCGTCGGGTCTTCGCTGTACTTGGCGGTGTCCAGTTGCAGGGCCACGTAGCTGGAAAACGCCCGCCCACCCTCGTTCAACGCTTTCATGGTCAACAGCATGCGCCGCACGTCCGGATGCACGATGATCGGGTCGGCGGCCTGGTCCTGGTGCTGCGCACCGGTTGGCGCACGGCTCTGCAGACGATCACGGGCATACTCGACGGCGCTCTGGTACGAGCGTTCGCCCTGCGCCAGGCCCTGGATTCCCACGCCCAGGCGTTCGTAGTTCATCATCGTGAACATCGCCGCCAGGCCCTTGTTCGGCGCGTCGACGATCCAGCCCGTCGCCCCGTCAAAGTTCATCACGCAGGTGGCGGACGCCTTGATGCCCATCTTGTGTTCGATGGAGCCGCAGGACAGCGAATTACACTCGCCCAGCGAACCGTCGTCATTGACCATCACCTTGGGCACCAGGAACAGCGAAATGCCTTTGGGCCCCGCGGGTGCATCCGGCAGTCGGGCCAGCACCAGGTGGATGATGTTCTCGGTCAGATCGTGTTCGCCACCGGTAATGAAAATCTTGCTCCCGCTGACCTTGTAGCTACCGTCGGGCTGGGGCTCGGCCCGGGTGCGAATCAGCCCCAGGTCAGTGCCGGCATGGGCCTCGGTCAGGCACATGGAGCCGCTCCAGACCCCGGCATACATATTGGGCAGATACTTCCTTTTCAGGCCTTCGCTGGCATGCGCATCGAGCGACAGGCAGGCACCGGCGGTCAGCATCGGGTACTGGCCGAACGACAGGTTGGCCGAGGTGACCATTTCCTCGACCTGGGCGCAGATCACCTTGGGCATGCCCATGCCACCGAACTGCGGGTTGCCACCGACACCGACCCAACCGCCGTCGGCGAAGGCTTGATAGGCCTCGGCAAAACCCTCCGGGACTTTCACTGTGCCATTGTTCCAGGAGCAACCTTGCTCGTCGCCACTGCGGCGCAGCGGTGCGATGCTGCCAGCGCTGATCTTGCCGGCCTCTTCGAGGATGGCGGCAGCCGTTGCTTCGTCGACTGCCTCGGCCAGACCGGGCAGTTGTGCCCAAAGCCTGGACACCTCGAAGACTTCATTGAGTACGAAGCGCATGTCGCGCAAAGGGGCTTTGTAATCAGACATGGTGGGCTTGCTCGGTCAATGTGAGGGCATGAGGCATGCCTGTTTTTTGGGGATGGCCGGTCTCACTGACGGGCAGCAGCGACTCATGCACCACTGGCTCATCCGAGGCCGTACGACGGTTCAGCGAGGGCCCGCGCAACAGGAAGTACGACAGAGCGGGAATGAGGATCAGCGCGCCGAGCATGTTCCACAGGAACATGAAGGTCAGCAGGATGCCCATGTCGGCCTGGAACTTGATCGGCGACCAGACCCAGCACACCACCCCGGCAGCCAGGGTGATGCCCACCAGCCCGACCACCCGACCGGTGAACGACACCGCTTTTCGGTAGGCATCCGCCAGCGACAGACCCTGGCGCTGGTGGTACAGCTGAACGCTGAGCAAATACAGCGCGTAATCCACACCGATCCCGACGCCGAGGGCGATCACCGGCAGGGTCGCGACCTTCACCCCGATGCCCATCACCACCATCAAGGCTTCGCAGAGGATCGAGGTCAGCACCAGCGGCAACAGGGCCACCAGCGTGGCGCGCCAGCTGCGGAAGGTGATCAGGCAGAACAGCGTCACCGCGGCATACACGTAAAACAGCATGGTGCGGTTAGCTTCGCGCACCACGATGTTGGTCGCGGCCTCGATGCCGGCACTACCGGCGGCGAGCAGGAACTGGCGATCCTTGGTGCTGTTTTCCTTGGCGAACTTGTCGGCAATCGCCACCACCGCGTCTAGCGTCTCAGCCTTGTGGTCAGTGAGAAAGGCAATCACCGGCATCAGCGAGCAGTCGTTGTTGAACAACTCAGGCGAGTTGACCGAGGCTTGTTGCGCGGCATAGTTCAGCACGTCCTGATTGCGCTGGATGCTGTTGAGCTTGGGATTGCCTTCATAGGTGCCGGCCGTAATCTGGCGCACCGCGTTGACCAGCGAAGACGTCGCCTGCACGCCCGGATACTGTTGCAGCTCCCAGGCCAGACGGTCGGCGAGGACCAGGGTCTGGTAGTTCAGGCAGCCTTCCGGCGCCGTCTTGATCATCACCGCGAACATATCACTGGACAGTGCATAGTGGCTGGTGATGTAGGCGTTGTCGCGGTTATAGCGCGAATCGGCACGCAACTCCGGCGCCCCGCTGTCGAGGTCGCCGATTTTCAGTTGCAGGCTGATCATGAAGCCGCCGATGCCCATCAGCGTGGCCACCAATACCGCCCCCGTGGCCCACTTGCGCGTGGTGAAGCGATCGAGCGCGTCCCACAGTTTGCCGAAGCCTTTATGCTTTTCTGCACGAGTGTCGATTTTCAGCGCACGCTCGGCGGCCTTGGCGCCGACACCGATGTAAGACAGCGCCACCGGCATCAGCAGCAAGGAGGTAAAAATCAGCACCGCGACG
Source organism: Pseudomonas sp. GL_091 (assembly GCF_057837725.1). Classification (NCBI taxonomy): domain Bacteria; kingdom Pseudomonadati; phylum Pseudomonadota; class Gammaproteobacteria; order Pseudomonadales; family Pseudomonadaceae; genus Pseudomonas; species Pseudomonas sp. GL_091. The sequence goes on from NZ_CM174451.1 coordinate 5,235,170, forward strand.
CCAATGCTGGCGGTGATCGCCAGATCCTGGATCACCGGGATATCGATCAGCATCAGCACGGCGAAACCCACGGCGTCGGCCAGCAGCGCGGTGACGCCGGCAATGAACAGGCGGCGAAAGGTGTAGCGCGCGGCAATCAGTTTATGGGTGCCACGGGCGATGTCCTGCATGATGCCGTTCATCTTCTGTGCGGCGTGGGACACGCCGATGGCGAAGATCAGGAACGGCACCAGCACCGAGTACGGATCGATGGCATAACCCAGCCAGGCGACGATGCCCAATTGCCAGACCACCGCGATCAGCGAGCAACCGACCACCAGCAGGGTGCTGCGCACGCAACGGGTGTAGGCATAGATAATCACCAGCGACGTGACGACCGCAAGACCGAAGAACATCATCACCTGGATCAGGCCGTCGATCAGGTCGCCCATGAGTTTTGCGAAGCCGATCACCCGCACCTTGTATTGGCCCGTGCCCTCTGCTCCGGCCTTGCGCGCGGCGCTGTCGCCAGCGAACTCGATCTTGTCGCGCAGCTGTTCTTCGAGCAACCGCGAGAACTGGTGGTAGTTGATGCTCTGGCCAGTGGCCGAGGCCTTGTCCAGCAATGGCACGATCAGCATGCTCGACTTGTAGTCGCTGGCCACCAGGCTGCCGACGATGCCGGCGCGAGAAATGTTCTGGCGCAACTGTTCGATTTGCTCAGGCTTGCCCTGGTAGGCGTCGGGCATCACCGGCCCACCCTGGAAGCCTTCCTGAGTGACTTCGGTCCAGCGCACCCCTGGGCTCCATAGCGACTTCATCCAGGAGCGGTCGACGCCTTCAGTGAGGAACAACTGGTCGTTGACCTGCTTGAGTACGTCCAGGTAACCGGGGTCGAAAATATCGCCCTGGGTGTTTTCGACCACCACCCGCACCGAGTTGCCCAGGCCGCGCAGCGACTGGCGGTTCTCCAGGAAATTCTGGATGTACGGCTGGCTCTGCGGAATCATCTTCTCGAAGCTGGGCCGCAGTTCCAGACGGGTCAGCGCCATGTAGCCCAGCACCACGGTGGCCAGCGCCATCAGCAGCATGAACAGCGGGCGGAAGTTGAACACCAGCCGCTCCAGCCGGTTGCCAGAGCACCGATCGAAGTCACGCAGCTCGCGGATCACCGGCATGGCGTCTTGTTTGATATTGCCCATGTCTGGGTTCTCGCTCTTAAGGTTCGAGGGCTGGGTCGACGGACAACGTCCGCGCACCACGGCTGCCGGCCAGCACCAAGGCACCAGCGGCGGACTGGGTGGCGCCGGCTATCGGCGTCGGCGTCGGTGCCGGTTGCTGCACCAGATGCAGTTGCGCGCCAGTGCCCTGGCTGACCAGCATCTGCCCACCCTGGGTGAACAGGCGGTAATGACCACGGGCATCAATCAGGCCAGCGGTGATGCTGACGTGCAGGCCGGTGTCCAGCGCGGTCCAGTTCTGGCCGCCATCGGTGCTGCGCAGCACATTGCCGCGCAAGCCGTAGACCAGCACTTCGCCAGGCTTGCCGAGCACGCCGAAGAAGCTGCCCTGATAAGGCGTTGGCACGGCGGCGAAGCGTTGGGCGCTGTCGTCCCATTTGAGCAACAGGCCTTGCTCGCCGGCGATGTACAAACCGTCGCCGGTGGAGGCGATGGCGTTGAGGTGGAAACCCTGGGGGTTGTCGGTGCGATCCTGAAACGGCGTCCAGCTCTGGCCACCGTCTTCGGTGCGCAGGATCAGGTTGAACACCCCGACCACATAGCCGGTTTTGTCGTTGGCGAACCACACATCGAGGAACGGCTTGTCGGCGCCCTGCTCGACCAGGCGCTGACCCTCGGCGACCAGCAGCGGCCACTGCTCGTTGGCCGGCTGGGCACTGGCCAGCGCTTCATAATGCTTGACCAGCAAGGCGCCGATCTGACGACCATCGAGCTGCTTGTGCCAGGTGGTACCGGCATCGCCGCTGTGCAGCACGACACCGTCGTTACCGACCGCCCAGCCCTGTTTGGCGGAAGGAAAAAACACCGCTGTCAGATCGCTGCTCAGCGGGACGCTGGCCTGCAGCCACTGCTTGCCAGCGTCATCGGAGTAAAGAATATGGCCACGCTGGCCAACAGTGACCAGGCGCTCACCTGCACGAGCGATGCCGATCAAGGGGCTACGCACGGCCAAAGGACTCGGCTTGGCGGGCAGATCCAGCACATCGGCATAACCGGCCGCCTGAGCGACACCCTGCGATAACGCCAGCATCGAGCACATCAGCGCCAGCACGAAATTTTTCAAGGAACCCATACCGCACCTTCTAGGAAAACGGCACCGGAAAGCACACGAGGTACAGCCCGGCGTCGGAGTCGGCAACCCAGGACGAACGACGCTCAGGCCGTCCATCTTCCAGTCACTCTGCCGGGGGATCTCTACCGATCGCCCCGGACTGTTATCGCCTGACGCTTAGCGGATGCCGGACGCTGCCAGCGCATCCGGAGCCCACTGCGCCTTCGACAGAGACTCGATGTACTTGATGCCGCCGTACGCGCCCGTGATGCCGTTGATGTTGTAGGAACCGCCCACCAGGTCGTAGATCATGAAAGGCGAGACATCGGGGATGTTTTTGTCGTAACTCTGGCTGAGGAAGGCGAAGGAGCCACGGTAGAGCTTGCCGCTGGAGTCATACTGGTCAGAAGCCAAAGCGATCCAGCTGTCTTCATCCAGGTACATGCGGCGCTTCTGGTAGATGTGCCGCGCGCCGGACTTGAGCGTGCCTTCCACCACCCAGACGCGGTGTTTCTCCCAGCGCACAAAGTCAGATGCGATGTGGTTGGGGGTCGTCAGTTGCTTGGCGTCCACAGCGTAAGTCAGCTTGTAGGTGTTGTAGGGCACGACCATTTCCTGCTTGCCCACCAGCTTCCAGTCGAAGCGGTCCAACGCACCGTTGAACACGAACACGTCGTCGTAAGTACCGGCACCGCCCGTACCAGGGTTAGGCGTGTCATAGGCCAGGTCCGGCGCCAGCTTCACTCGACGCTGGCCAGGCAGGTACTGCCAGCTGCGGCGTGGCTGCTCCAATGGGTTGGCCGTGTCCTTGAGCATGATTGCCTCTCCCGCACGGCGCGCAGGACCGGTGTAATACAGCTTCATCTGAAAGAACACGTCAGTGCTCTTGAACGGCTTCGACATGTCGTCGTAGATCGGATAGTTCGAGAACGACAGCGCCGTGGTGGACAGTGTCGGTACACCCGCCGAGTCAACGTTCCAGGAGTCATATTTGACATTGCGATTGCCCCCTACGCGCAGCAGGTGGTTCCACATGGCTTCACTGCCCGAGGTCGGGATCGGGAACGGCACGCCGGGCAGCAAGTTATCGATGGACAGACCGCCATTGATGGACTGGGTACCGGTGGCATTTTTCACGCTGTTGTCCAGCACCGCCTGAGGCAGGGCGACAGTGCGATGGGTCGGATACACATTGATGTGGTAAGTGGGATAGCGCCTGGCAAGCTCTGCCGTGGTGGCGGTCAACTGACTCTTGTACTGGTCAACGTTCTTGCCATCGATGACCAACAGCGGCTTCTCGTCGGCAAACGGGTCCGGACGCATGCCGTCGCCCGCCTTGAAGCCGGCTGGCGGGGTGGTCAGGCCGCCTTTGTAGGCTGGAATCGAACCATCGGCATTAGCTGCCATCTCGGCGCCCACATTGGTCAGGCTGGTGCCCAACCTGGCTGCCTCCTGAGCCGATACAGCCGCTTGGGCCTGACCGGCAATGACAGCCGCCAGGGAAGCTGCCAACACGCTATTTAGCAATTTCATCTGAATTCTCTCCACTTGTTTTTGTGATCTGAGCGTCAATCAGAAGGTGGTTTTGAACGAGGCCGTGAGCATCCCGCGATCCTTCAGCAGCGGCGCCAGGCCTGCCTGCGAAGTGATCTGGCCGGGAATGCAGCGGTACTGCCCACTACTGCCGGGGGTGTTGTTATCGAGCCCGGTTTCACAGGTATTGAAAGGACCAAAAGAATCCACGTACTTCAGGTCGAATTTGTACTTTTGATAGACGTCCGCGGCGATGCCTACGGAGTAGCTGCCGGCGTTCTCGCTGCCACCCAACTGGACAGCCGAGTTGCCCTTGAGGCCGACGTTGTAGGAGACGGGCATGGACATATCGACCCCCGGGAATACCTGGAACCAGGTCGGGGTGAAGTTGGTCGCGATGGAGTAGGCATTGGTGTCGACTTTGTCGATGCCCTGGTAGCTGGAATTGCCCTTGAAGGACTGCTCGCCCTTGTCGACGCTGACCAGATGAGTCATGGAACCTTCTACAGCCAGCGAGGACGAGTCCCACAACGGGGTATTGCCGAAACTCACCAGGCCATTGAGTACCACGTGGAAAGTCTTGCCACGGGCCGTTCCGGTGTCACCTCTGCCCGGTACGGCTCCGATAAGGTTGTCGCCGTTGACCAGACCCTGCGCAGCCTGTGCACTCAAGGTCGGGTTGATGGTGGTGAAATTGCTCAGCAGCGGCATGTTCTCGCGATAGTTCACATCAAGCCCGACGCTGACCGGACCCACATTTTTCGACAGGCTGATGCCGTAGATGTCGATGTCATCGGCATAAGCGGCCAGGTATTCGGCACCCGCGAGCCCCGGCAGACCTGGCTGTTGCAGGTTGGGCGCATTGACCAGCACCACTGGCATCGGGTCCGAGGTGTTGCGGTAGTAGAAGCCCAAGGTGCCGTCCAGCCACTCCGGACTCCACTTGGCCATCAGCCCGAAGTCGCCGGAGTTGTTTGGCTTGACGTCATGCCCGCGCGGCGTACCGAAAAAAGCACCGGCCCCGTTCAGCGCCGTCGGTACCGGCAGCCAGAACACATCCCCGCCTTCGCCGAACATGTCGTAGCCGCCCATATAGGTTCCACCCTCAGGCAGACGGGTGTTGCGGAACTCCAGGAAGTACTGCGCGCCCAGGGTCAGTTCTGGATTGACGGTGAACGACATGGAAAGCTGGTTGCGCGGGAGGAACAGCTCCTTGGTTTCGGTGCCCGGCACGTTGTACAACTTGGCCAGGTCCAGGGCCGACTGACCGTAGTTGATGCCGTTGGCCGCGTTGAACAGGGTCTCGCCCCAGAACATGTTGTGCCTGCCGAGCTTGCTGCTGAACATCGACTCCTCGCCGACCTCGCTGCTGTAGAACACAAAGGCATCAAGGATCTCACCGGAGGGGCCGTTGTAATAACGGTCGCTGTAGTTGCTCAGCCCATGCTTGCGTGCAACGTGGCCGTTCAGCGAGTCGCCTGGCTGAATAGAGCCAGACTGACGAGCCGCAACCAGGTTACCCGCATTGCCCGCCTGCCCTGGAAAAGGGTTGGAGTTGGAACCGACATCGTCATAGGCATGGTCATACCAGCTCGCGGCGCTGACACGAAAACCCATCTTCCGTTGGTAGACCACATCGAGCTCGGTCAGCAGATCGACCCGCTGGGTCACAGCACTGCCGACGCTGAAGTTTTTGTCGCCGTCGTTATAGTTGGCGGCGTTGGCAATCTTCGAATTCTGACCTTGCACCCGTTGACCGTAACTGGCCTTGAGGGTGTTATCGAAGCGCACGGCCCAATCTTCACTGCCATTGTTCAGTTCAAAGGCATAGGCAGCCGGCATGGAAGCGAGCAGCGTGGCGGTAGCCAGCAGACTGCGACGCAGAGGGCTCTGCCCTGTCGTGGTGTGCATTACGTTGTCTCCGTTTTTTGTTGTTTTTGTTTTTTGGCTCTAACAACGGCCCACATCAGGTCCTGGCGGTGATGCGAGCTTCTTCAGGTGGTTTTATTCAGGTGCTTGCGTCTAGCGATCCAGCGTGCGGATAAAGTCTTCGGCCTGCGGCCACTCGCCGTATCCGGCTGCTGGATTGAGATGGCCTACGGCACCGAGGTTGACCAGTTCGCTGCCCCAGTGACGGGCCATTTGGGTCACCGACTCCAGGCTCGCAAGGTGGTCGTTGGTACTGGCCGCGACGATCGCAGGGAATGGCAGAGGCCCTTTTGGCAGCGGATCCCAGCCATTGGCCCGCAGGCTCTCGGAGGTCGGATAACCTATTGGCCATTTGGCCTCAAGGTCAGGCGGTGCGGCCAACAAGGCGCCCTTGATCGGGCGGTCATGACGGGCGGCCCAGTGCACCACCATCAGCACACCGGCACTGTGAGCCACCAGGATCACCGGGCCGGAAATCTTCTCCAGCTCGTGCTGGATCGCGTCCACTCGTGCCGCCAGACTGAGCTTGTTGTCTTCCAGTGGCGGTACTGAGCGAACCTTGTCCAACCTGGTTGCCAGCAGCGTTTGCCAATGTGCCGGCACATGATCGCGCAAGCCCGGAACTATCAAAATCGTGGTGTCATTCATCGCGCTATTCACCCTTGAACAATCCATCGAGCGGGTCCGCCAATATTTCGAACCCTGCCAGCAGCACAGTAGGATTCGCCTTGTCGGAGCGGGTTACATTTAGCGTCAGCCACTTCCCTTTTGATGACAGCGCCTCAGAATCGACCCGACAGCTTTACGACGCCAAGCGCTTTTCATTTCACGGCCAAGCCTCTATAACTGGCAGGCAACTGCGACAGCGAGATCTCATTTGTCACAACATGGAATGTATGCACGCCATGCCCGTACAAGCACGAACCGCCGTACTGACCAATTACCTGGATGTGGCTCGCCATCTACGGCTGAACGCGATCACCCTGTTAGCCGAAGTGGGCTTGAGCCCTGCGCTTCTGAGTGATCCGAGTCAACGCATCCCGGCCACCGCCAGCATCATCCTGCTGGAGAAGTCGGCGCGCCTGAGTGGTTGTGAAACCCTCGGCCTGCGCATGGCCGAGCTGCGTCAACTCGCGGACTTTGGTGAAGTGAGTCTGCTGCTCAGTCACCAGAACACGCTTCGCGATGCGCTGAATGTGATCGTGCACTATCGTCAGCAGATCAATGAGTCACTGGCGATCTACATTGAGGAAACCGGTAGTACGGTGATCATTCGCGAAGAACTGGTTACCGACATGGGCACCAACAACCGCCAATCCATCGAATTGGCCATCGCCGTGATGCACCGCTTTTGCGCAGCCCTGCTCGGCGCGCACTGGCACCCGATCAATGTCTGTTTCTCCCATGAAGCTCCGACAGACCTGTCCGTGCATCGACGGATCTTCGGCTGCAAGGTGGACTTCGGCTGCGAGTTCAACGGCATCGTTTGTCATGCCGCCAACCTCGACACCGCCAACCCGCTGGCCAATGCGGCCATGGCCCGTCACGCGCAGCGCTACATGGATTCGCTGCTGGGCAAAAACGACCACTCCGTGGCATTCGACGTGCGCAAATCCATTTACATGTTGCTCCCCATGGGTCGCGCGACCATTGCGCAGATCGCCCAGAGCCTGGGTATGAACGTACGCACCCTGCAGCGCCGCCTGGACGAAGAAGGGGCCAGCTTCAGTGAGTTGATCAGTAGCGTGCGTCGCGACCTGGTGGTTCGCTACCTGGAGAACCCCGGGTACTCGTTGGGACGGATCGCCGACATGCTCGGCTACTCCATGCCCAATTCATTCACGCGCTGGTTCATTTCCCAGTTCAACATGCCTCCAGCCGCCTGGCGCAGTGAGCGCAAGATCGTGCCGCGCAAAGACAGCTGATGCGCCCCGCAGCAAAAAAAACGGTCATCTGCTGGAACAGACGACCGTGAATGGAGCACTTGCGGGGTACGACACTTGACTCACGTTCGCGCTGTCCAGTGAGTCGCGCAATCCTCGATAGCGCGTAGGTTTACAAACCCCAGCGCATCAGTAACAGCACCAGAGCAATCAGGAAGACCGTCTCCCCCACCATCAGCAGGATGGGCTTGATACCCACCGCGGCAAGCTCCTTGAGCTGGGTCTTCATGCCCAGGGCGCTGATGGCGATGACCAGGCACCAGCGCGACAGTTCGTTGGTCAATCCCTGCACTGCCGGGACGACCCAGCCCGTACTGTTGACGCACGCGAGAAACAGGAAGCCCACGGCGAACCAGGGTAGCAACGGCGGTCGTTTACCCGTCGGGTCGACGCCCTGCGTGCGGGAAATCATCGCTGCGCAAACGATCACCGGCAGGAGCATGGCCACTCGCATCAACTTGACCACAGTGGCGGTATCGCCAGTCTCGGTAGACATGCTGTAGCCGGCACCCACCACCTGGGCAACGTCGTGAATGGTGGCACCGAGGAACACCCCGGCCAACTGGGGATTCAGCTCGAGCCAGTTGGCGATCATCGGGTAGACGATCATGGCCAGGGTCGACAGTGCCGACACGCCAATCACGGTGAACAGCGTGGCGCGCTCTTTCTGCGGATGGTTGGGAAAAGACGCCGCCAGCGCCAACGCCGCGGAGGCACCGCAAATGGCCGTAGCGCCACCGGTGAGCATGCCGAACAGACGCTGGAACCCCATGGCCTTGGCCGCCACCATCGAGACGAGGATGGTCACCACGACCGAGATCACCACCAGGGCCGCCGGTTTCCAGCCCAGCGCGGCGATCTGTTCGAGGGTGATACGCATGCCCAGCAACGCTACGCCGATGCGTAGCACGGTACGTGAGGTGAACTCGATACCGGCCTTGCACTTGCCGTCGCTGGCGAGGAAATTCAGTGCCATACCGAGCAGCAGCGCGAACAGCATGACCGGCGCACCATAGTGCTCGGAAAGAAAACTCGCCGCTGCGGCAACTATCAGGCTGACGATAAAACCGGGGAGCCGTTCTTGTACGCGGCCGTGGACATAGGCCAGAGCAATGGCACTCATAATGCAGTCTCCCTGGAAGCGATGACAATGAACACTTGGCCGTCGACCACCTCGACCGGGTAGTTGGCAACCTTCACGCTGTTTGAATTGAGCAGGTAGCCGCTCGCCAGGTCGAAGCGCAGGCCATGGGCACAGCACTGGATCACCCGCCCCTCAAGTCGGCCACCGCACAGTGAGGCCCCCTGATGCGGACAGCTGTCGTCGATGGCGTAGAGCTGGCCGGCGACATTGAACAAAGCCATGCTGCTGCCCGCCGGCTCGAACAGCGTGCGCATGCCAAGTGCCGGGACTTTCTCGGGCGGCACCGCAATGCGCCGACTCATACCGATTGACTCCCGGTCACGTCTTGCGCAAGGGCTTGGTGCATGGCCTGCAACAGCACCTCGGCCGGCTGCGCACCGGACACCACCTGGCGCCGGTTGAAGATGAAATAAGGCACCCCCCGGGCGCCCATCCCGTCATCATCGAAGGGGCAGTGAGCACCCAGCAGACAGTCGGCCAGGGCCGCGCGTGGATAGCCACAGGACTCGGCGATCGCCAACAGGGTGGCACTGTCTGCGAGATCCTTGCCGCGATGAAAATAGGCGCCGAACAGCTGCTCCAGCAAAGCGTCGCGCTGCGCCACGCTCCCCAGTTCAGCGGCGCACTCCAACAGGCGATGGGCATCGGCGGTATTGGGCATCGTCTTGATGCTGCTGAAGTCGATGCTCAGGCCTACGGCGGCTGCGGCCTGCCGGACTTGCGCCTGGCGTGCTTGCACGGCCTCGGCGCTGCCCAGGCGCTTTTGGTAGAACTCGACAAAAGGCACACCTTGCGCCGGCAGGTGCGGCAGCAACTGCACGCCATGCCAGACCAGCTCCAACTCGATCTCCGGGTGGCTGGCGCGCAACTTCGTGAGTGCGCGATTGAGCTGACGCTTGCCAATCAGGCACCAGGGGCAAATGAAGTCGAAGAACGCATCAACACGCAATACCCTCGTCACGACGACACCTCCATCACCGCTTTAGCGGGCGCTTGATCGACCGCCTCACCCTGCACACGGGACATGTCATCGAGATAGTGACAGCGGATATAGAAGAACACCGCTGCTGCCGCAATGCTCATCAGCGGCACCAGCTGGAAGGCCCCGTGCAGGCCGATAAGATCGGACACTCTGCCGGTGACGAAAGGCCCTGGGGCCAGGCCGAGCAAATTATTGACCAGGGTCAGGGTGGCAAAAGCAGTGCCATGCACTTTGTAGTGGGTCAGGTTCGCGATCGTGGCAATGGTCGGGCCGTTGACGCCAGTCACCAATAGCATGGCCAGGCCGATCAGCCCCAACTGCACAGGACCGGTCGACTGAACCAACGCCAGCGACATCAGCAGGCAACTGCCCAGGCAGAACACCATGGACATCTCGATCTTGCGCAACGGCGATTGACGGCACAGGCGATCACTGAGCATGCCGCAGAGAATCGCCCCGGCGCCGCAGCACAGCACCATGACGCCTGCCACAACCCCGGCCTTGCCCTCGCCCATCCCGTAATAGCGGTTGAAAAAGCTCGGCATCCACACAATCATGCTACCGGCAACGAACGTCTGCAGGCCGCTGGCGACATAAGCGGCGATCACCGAACGCGTGCCGTACAAGGTGCGCAGCGGACGCTTGACCGCCGTTTTGGCATTGCTCCCGACCGTGGCGAGGCGCTGCGGGGCAATACGCGCCTCCTTGACGATGATCGGGTAAAGCGCCGCCAGCAGCAGGCCAAACAGCGCCATGCTGGCGAACGACCAACGCCAGCCCAGCTTGACCGCAATCGCCCCGCCGATGGAGATACCCAACACCGAGCCGAACATGGCACCCGCCATGAAGGCACTGGCGAGGGTCGCACGCATGCTTTTGGGAAACACCGACACCACCACGGCGATGCCGACGCTACCGTAGGCCGCCTCGCCGACGCCCACCATGAAGCGCGCAAACAACATTTCCGGGTAGTTCTGTGCCAGGGCACAGCCCAGGGTGGCCAGGCTCCACAGCATGGCCATCAGCGCCAGGCTCTTGACCCGGCCAAAGCGGTCGGCCAGCAGCGACAGGGGAATGGTCAGTAGGCCCACCATCAGCGCGACAATGCCGCTCAGCAGACCGAGTTGGCCGTCGCTCAGCGTCCACTCGTTCTTGAGAATCGGGAACACGGCATTGAGTACCTGCCGTGACATGTAATCGGAAATCAACAAGCCAAAGGTCAGCACAAACACAATCCAGGCGTACCGTCGCGGAATGCCAATCGAAGTATCCATTTCATCGGCCACAGTACTGTGATGAAACGCCATGCTGCCTCCTCGGTGTCTAGCACCCGTTTTGTTATTGTTTTTGGTCTTGCTCACGCGTTCAGGTGGGCAGGGGCAGAACGCCACTGGCTTCCTGCCCCGCCATCTGGATTACCCGCGCTGTGGTACGCCCTTCTGACTCGGCTTGCGGTTCGGTGCCATGCCGTTGGCCAACAGGGTTTCTTCAACAGTCTTGTATTGCACACCGATACGGTAGATGTCGCGCGCCTCTTTACCGGTGGCGATTTCACGCCCCAGCTCGTGAGCGATACGCACCGTCTGCTTGACCTGCGCTACGGAAGAGAAGCGCTTGCCGTGTTGATCGATAATGGTGTCTTCATTACCGAGCCGTGGGTGCAAGCCCATGGCCAGGGCAATGGTATTAAGTGGCAGGACGTTCTTGAGCAGCGACTCGGCAGTCAAGGTACAACGATCCGGTACGCGATTGATGAAGTTCATCAGGTTCATCGGGTTCGGGCCGTCGAAACCACCGCCAATGCCGATCCAGGTCAGGTTCAAAGGGCCCTTGTAGACGCCCTTGCGCACCAGGCGCTCGAGGGTTTCGTAGGCATGAATGCCGGTCAGCTGGAAGTGCGGCTGGATATTGCTGGCTTGCAGGCGCTTGAGGTGTTCGGCGACCCAGGCAGGACCTGCCGGTACGGTCATTTCGCTATACGCGGCATTGGTCACCGGATCAAGCAGGGAGGTGCCTTCAATGCCTTGCGGGAACAGCAGCTCCGCGATATTCATCTGAATGGTGTTGATGGCGATGGTGACCTGATCCGGCTTCGGCGTCAGCTCCGCCAGCATGTGCCGGGTATCATCGGAGAGCCACAGGGCTTCCGCGCCTTCGCCTTCAGGGGCAAAGGAAATCGAGCCGCCGACCTGGATGATCATGTCCGGCACGGCTTCACGCACACCGGCGATCAACTCGTTGAACTTGGACAGGCGCTTGGAGCCTTTACCGTCCAGTTCGCGCACATGCAAGTGCAGCACAGTGGCGCCTGCTTCATAGCAGTCGACAGCCGCCTGCACGTGCTCGTCCATGGTCATCGGAATGTCTTCAGGGAAGTCTCCCGGCATCCACTGTGGGGCGTAAGGGGCGACAGTAATCACCACTTTTTCCATGTTTTCCGGGTGCAGGGAATCGTCGAAAAACTGCATGCTTATCTCCTGTTTTTATTGTGGCCCGCCCGACGGACTGTACGGAGCGAGCGCTGGAACGGGTGTCGGTGAGGTTGCTCAGTAGGTCTTTTCGCCAATGATCCCGGCACGCTCCATCTTGCGATGGCAGGGTGGGTAATCCATCACGGCGTAGTGCTGAGTGCTGCGGTTGTCCCAGATGGCGATGCTGTTAGGCTTCCAGCGCCAGCGCACCTGATACTCCGGAATGTGGGCCTGGCTGGTCAGGTGACGCAGTAGCTCGGAGGAGCCCTGGGTAAAATCCTGACCGACACGCACACGTTCAGCCGTGTGGAAGTTGGTGAAGTGAGTCGTGAAGGAATTGACGAACAGCACCTTCTCGCCAGTCTCTGGATGAGTGCGCACCACGGGGTGCTCAGCGTCCGGGTACTGGGCCTTGAGCGCCAGGCGCCGTTCGATCGGCATCGCCGCACCGAAGGTCGCCTCGATGCTATGACGGGCACGAAGGCCTTCGATCTTCGCTTTAATCTCGTCTGGCAGATGCTTGTAAGCCTCCACCATGTTGGCCCACATGGTGTCACCACCGACTGGCGGGCACTCCAGGCAACGCAGCACGCTGCCCATCGGCGGCGCCTCGCGCCAGGTGGCGTCGGTGTGCCAGGAGTTCTCGTAACGGTCGATCGGGCTGTCCGGATTCTTGTAGACCTGTACCAGGCCAGGATAATCCGGGTGGCTGCCGATGACCGGGTGATCCTCCAGTTCGCCGAAGCGTTGGGCAAAGGCCACATGCTCGGCGCGACTGATGTCCTGGTCGCGCAAAAACAGCACGCGATGCTTGAGCAACTGGACGCGGATCTCGGCGAACAGGCCGTCGTCATGGACGGCATCGGCAAGGTTGACGCCCGTCAGCTCTGCGCCAATGCTGCAGGTGAGTTGTTCGACTTGCATGGCGGCAGACCTCCTCAGATGACGAAAATCGATGAGCCAGTGGTCTTGCGCGACTCCAGATCACGATGAGCCTGCACAGCATCCTGCAAGCAGTAATGCTGGTTGATCCCGATCTTGATCTTGCCGCTCCCGACCAGGCCGAACAGCTCACCGGCCAGGTCAGCCTTTTCTGCCGGGTCGGCGATGTAATCTGCCAGTGCCGGACGCGTCATGAACAGTGAGCCTTTCATCGCCAGCTGCGCTGGACTGAAGGGAGGAATCGGACCGGATGCAGTACCGACGCAGACCATCAGGCCACGACGCTTGAGAGAGTCCAGCGAGCCCTCGAACGTGCTCTTGCCAACGCTATCGAACACCACGTTGACACCCACGCCGTCGGTCAACTCACGCACGCGCCTGGCCACATCCTCGTGACTGTAATTGATCACATGGTCGCAACCATGAGCACGGGCGAGTTCAGCCTTGGCCTCGCTGGACACGGTGCCGATCACCTTCAGGCCTTGCAGCTTGGCCCACTGCGAGACGATCAGGCCGACACCACCGGCGGCAGCGTGCAGCAGGATGCTGTCACCGGCCTTGAAGTCATAGATGCGACGCATCAGATACGCCGAGGTAAGCCCGCGCATGGTCATGGCCGCCGCTGTCTCGAAAGAGATGTTTTCCGGCAGCTTGATCAACGGCGCAGCCGGGATCAGGCGCTCGGTGCTGTAGGCGCCGAGGGTGTTGGTAAAGCCGGTATAGGTGACCCGATCCCCGACCACCACATTGCTCACGCCCTCGCCCACCGACTCCACCACACCGGCGGCTTCAACGCCGATGCCATTGGGCATCGGGATCGGGTAAGTGCCATTGCGAAAGTAGGTGTCGGCATAGTTGAGGCCGACCGCTACGTGGCGAAGTCGAACCTCACCAGGACCAGGGTCGCCAACCTCGACCTCTTCAAAACGAAGAACCTCGGGACCACCGGTTTCATAAAATCGTACGACTTGAGCCATGCTTTTTTTCTCCAATCAGCGTTCTGGGTGCACTGCGGCGATTACGTTGACTGGAATGTAAGCTGCAGGCTTTCCGAACGCGTCTCATCAAACGACAGCGCCGTCACATTTGATGACAAACGGCGTCATTGGGCACCTTCCTCCCCCGGTGACGTCCCTATCTGCATATTTGACTCAGGCGTGGCGCTCGATAGCGGCGGCTTCACCGACTGGAGGCTGGCCTGACCACCCACATGTACGCATGCCGCATCAGAACAGGTTGTCGTTCTCATCCAGGGGTGATGATTGACGCGCGCATTCTCGTAGCCAGTTCATGAAAACCAGCAATCGCTTGGGAACAGTACCGAGCGGTGGGTGAACCAGATAATAATCGTAGTGGCCTGAGCGGCTGAATTCAGCGAGCGGCAGAACGAGCTCGCCGCGATCAACTCGCTTCTGCACAAGCTGTTGACGGCCAATCGCAATGCCGGCGTGGTTCATGGCCGCTGTCACACTCAAATCAGAGCGATCGAAGGTCAAGCTTCGCTTGGGCAGTGCCGCGAGCAGGTTGTGTTGCTCTGCCCAAAGCGTCCACTCGGCATCATAAGCCGCATGATCCCAGGCCAGGGAGTCATGCAAGGTTGTGCAGTACCTCAGGTTGTCCGGGTTCTCCTCCAGGCGATGGCGTCGCGCATAGTCAGGACTGCACACGGGGGCCAGCCGCTCTCGCATCAACCGATGGCTCGTCAGCCCGGGAAACTCGCCATTGGCATAGTACAGGGCCAGGTCAATTTTACGGGTTCGAAAATCGACATTGTCATTGCCTGTCCGCAGGTCCAGTGACACCAGAGGATAACGCTCAATAAAGTCAGCCAGCCTCGGAACCAGCCAGCATTGGGCGATGGAAGGCCTTACATAGAGCGCGATCGAGCCGGCAATTTCCGCCTGTGACGATTGCTCCAGTGCCTCGGACAATTCTCCCATCGCATTCTGGAGTATTTCGAAGATACGCTCGCCTTCGTCGGTCAGGCTGACCTGCCGGGTCAGGCGCTGGAACAGTTTCATCGATAACGCGGCTTCCAGCCGACTTATACGGTGGCTCACGGCGCTTGCAGTCAAACACAGTTCCTGCGCCGCACGGGTGAAGCTCAGATGACGAGCGGCAACCAAAAAGGTGTGAAGGTTCGCGAACTGGCTGCTGTTGAGCCTGGAGCTGATACGAGGAGGAAGGTTGAGCACGACAGTTTCCCTCAAACCAAAAAGCCGCTTTGCGTTGTACGCCTTTGCAGCGGTCAAACGTACCGAATGTGGCAAGACGTTCATCTTGCCACATTCGGTTTACGCTTAAATCGGCGATAACTCTGTCAAGGCCTGGCCATTGCGCTCCATTCAGGCCCGATTAACCATTGGCGAGCAATTCACGACCCTTGGCCAGATAAGCGTCCATCTCGTCGCAAGGCACCATATTGCCGCCCGTTGCCCACACCAGATGGGTGGCTTGCGTCATGGCCTGGCTGTCCAGGTGCGCGCGAGCCAGGTAGCCCTGCCGGTCGGCATGGACTCTGGCAATGCCGGGCACACCGGCGAGCGCGGATGGCTCCAGGCGCACACCTTCGCTGCGCTCCATCAGTGCCAGCAAACTGTACATTTCCTCGTCGCTGACCGTGTAGAAACCATCAAGCAAGCGCTGCATGGCCTTGCCGACAAAACCTGAAGCGCGTCCGACGGCGAGGCCGTCAGCAGCCGTCACGTTATCAATGCCGAAGTCTTGCACGCTCACTTCGTCGTGCAGGCCGGTATAGACGCCCAGCATCATGCATGGCGAGTGTGTGGGCTCGGCGAAGATGCAATGGACAGCATCGCCGAAGGCCAGCTTCAGACCGAAGGCCACGCCGCCAGGCGCGCCACCCACTCCACAGGGCAGGTAAACAAACAATGGATGTTGCGCATCCACGGTGATGTCAGCCGCTGCCAATTGCTTTTTCAGGCGCTCACCAGCCACCGAGTAGCCCAGGAACAGGTTGACCGAGTTCTCATCGTCCACAAAATGGCAGGCTGGATCGGACTCCGCTTGTTGGCGGCCTTGCGCAACGGCCACGCTGTAATCGGAGGAGTACTCAATAACGGTAACGCCGTGTGAGCGTAATTTGTCTTTCTTCCATTGCCGCGCATCCGCCGACATATGCACGGTCACCTGGAAACCCAATGCCGCCCCCATGATGCCGATGGACATGCCAAGGTTGCCGGTCGAGCCGACGGCTATTTTGTATTGGCCGAAAAAGGCCCGCGCCTTATCGCTGTCCAGCACCGCGTAGTCGTCGTCAAGCGACAACAGATTCGCGGCCAACGCCAGGTCTTCGGCATGCTTGAGCACCTCATAGATACCACCGCGCGCCTTGATCGAGCCCGAAATCGGCAGATGGCTGTCCCGCTTGAGCCACAGCGCCCCTTCCAATGCCTGACCGTAGCGCTCGCCAAGCAACTGCTGCAGTTGAGGCACGGGCAGAATGTCCGATTCGATAATGCCGCCACTGCATTGCGTTTCCGGAAACGCTCGCCGCAGGTAAGAAGCAAAACGCGTCAGTCGCGCGCTGGCATCGGCGACGTCTTCGGCCGTCAACCCCACATCGCCAATCGATTCCGCGACCGGCGCCACGGCAGGGTTGAACCAAGTGGTTTCTTGCAGCGCGACCAGATCGCGAATCAAAGGATAACTGGCGTACCAGCTTTCAAGGGGTCTTCCCAAAATCATGACGTGGTCCCTTTAAATAATCAGGATGAAAATACGGGTGAAATCAAACGAATTGCGACAACAGCAGGGTCAGCCCCAGCGCAATCAATGAAGCCAGTACGGTGGCCGAGGTGAACTTCTTCAACGCATCGGCTAGCGAGACACCCAGGTACTCCTTGACCACCCAGAAGGCAGAGTCCGTCACATGGGTCCAGCCAATGGCGCCGGCACCGATGGCAATGCAGATAATTTCCTTACTCACGGTTGGATGAGCGCTCAGCATCGGCATCACCATGCCGGCGGCGCTGATCATGGCCACCGTCGCTGAACCGACGGCGAAGTGCATCAAGCCTGCCACCAACCACGCCAGGACGATGGGATTCATGTTCAATTGCGTCAACGAACCGGACAGCGCGTTACCCACGCCGCTGTCGACCAGGATGCCGTTGAACGCCCCACCGGCACCGATGATCAGCAGAATGCTGGCCAGCGCAGGAAAGCTCTTCTGAGTGTGCTTGAGCAAGTCAGGCATTGATAAGCCGCGGCGCAAACCCAGTGCCCAGTAAGCGAACACCACAGCAATGGACAGTGCTATCAGCGGTGTCCCCAGGAACGAAACGATGCTGAAGAGCACGGAGTCATGGGGCAGTCCGGCCGCCAAACTTTTGCCGACCATCAGCAGAAGTGGCAACAGGATGGTCAGCAGCGTCAAGCCAAGGCCTGGCAAGTCCCGGGTCGCGCTGTCAACGCAATGTTCGTCCAGAAAAGCTTCTTGAGCGTCAGGTGCTTCACTCTTGCAGACCAGCTTGATCCACAGCGGCCCGGCAATGATGGCGGTAGGCAGCGCGATAATGAGGCCATACACGATAACCTTGCCGACATCGGCTCCCAGCAGCCCGGTGATGGCCATGGCGGCAGGGTGCGGGGGCAACATGCAATGAACCGCCATCAGCGACACGGCCAAGGGCACGCCCAGGTACAGAAGGTTGATCCGGGTCTCTTTGGCGACCACATAGATCAGGGGAATCAGCAGAACGAATCCAACCTCGAAGAACACAGGTATACCCGCGATAAACCCTACAAGCATCATGGCCCATGAGGCACGCTCTTTACCCAGGGCGCTCAATAGCGTCTGGGCAATTCGCTCCGCGCCACCGGACTCTTCAAGCATCTTGCCGAGTATGCCGCCAAGGCCAATGATCGTTGCCAGGAACCCGAGCGTTCCACCGACACCTTTTTCATATGAAGAGACAATTTGCGCCAGTGGCATGCCTGAACCGATGCCGACCACAAAGCTCGCTGCGGTCAAGGCCAGGAATGCGTGGACACGAACTTTGACGATGAGAAAAACGATCAGAATGATGGCGCAAAACAACACCAGCAATAGAGTGGGACCACTGTGCATACAATCTCCTGAAGAGCTTTTATTGTTGAAATGAGTGATCTGGGTCACTCAGCTTTTCGGCATTAGAGAGTGCGACACAGGGAGCTGACAAAGGATGGATTTTCAAGGGATGGATGACATGAGGTCATCTATGGTGAGTGTGTGGCGTGAAGCGATGAAAGTTCGAGCCTCACCTTCCATGAAGTCGCTTGGGAGTCTTCAAAATGATGCCGTAATAATGGCATCTCTCGCTAATAGCCAACGTAGTCACGTACTCGCCCTCAAAACCCCTCCTGGCCAACGGGATAAGTAGCTAGCTATTTGTTAATGAAAGTCTGAAGTATTCATTTGAACTTTCAGATTCTTTCAGCGCGCGGCCTGTGCCTAACATCGACTCCACAGCGAACCAGCCTCCTGGCAGCCTGGCGCCGTCGAAGTGCATTTGCAGTAGGCCTTGGGATTTTTGAGGATCACCGATGAAGCTGGAAATTTTCCGCACGCTGTGGGGTTACACCGCCAGCAAGGCTCAGGCGCTCGAGGAGTTGCTGCAAGCGGGCTTTGATGGCATGGAGGCACGCCTGCCACTGGACGCCCGTGAGCGGACCGAGTTCGGCGCCTTTCTGCAGGCCAATCGCCTGGGCTATATCAGCACAGTCTTCACCGCGTACGACGTGCTGCCGGACCAGTCGGCAACGCCTGTCGTCCACCTCAATGACCTCGACCAGAAACTCGCCTGGGCCGCCGAACTCGGCCCACGCTTCGTCAACGTGCTGGCGGGCAATGATCGCTGGTCCTTGCCACAACAAGTGGAGTTTTTCGGCCAGGCGCTGGATCTGGCGCGCAAGCACGGCCAGGTCTGCAGTTTCGAAACCCACCGTTCGCGTTCGCTGTTCAACCCCTGGGTGACCCTGGAGTTGATTCGGCAACTGCCCGAGCTGTTGTTTACCAGTGACATCAGCCATTGGGTCGTGACTTGCGAGCGCCTGTTGAATGATCCGGCCGATGACCTGAGCGCTTTCATCGAGCGGGTTCACCATATCCAGGCCCGGGTCGGTTATGACCAGGGGCCTCAGGTTCCGCACCCGGCGGCTCCCGAATATGCAAGGGAACTGGCCTTCCATCAGCAACACTGGGAAAGCATCTGGCGCTCGCAGCAAGCCCGCGGTTACCGGGTCAGCACCCTGACCCCGGAGTTCGGTGCCGACGGCTACCTGCATCATTTGCCCTTCACCAATGTCCCGGTCGCCGACCTGTGGTCATTGAACGTGTGGATGGGCCAGACCGAGCGCGAACACTTCGACCGTTTCAGCCACTCAAGCAATCCTTAGGGAGCCGATGCGTCATGCCTGACAACAAAAACAACAGCGCAAGCACTGACACACACAAAGCCAACTTCAATAGCATCCCGGTGGTCAACATCGCCGGTCTGTTCAGCTTTGAACCGGAACACCGCCTGGCCGTAGCCGAACAATTGGGGCGCGCCGCCAGCGAGGTCGGGTTCCTCTATATCACCGATCACGGTATCGACCCGCAACTGATCGCCAACCTGCGCAAGGCTGCCAAGGACTTTTTCGACCAGCCCCTGGACGCCAAGATGCGCCACTACATCGGCACCTCGCAAACCCACAAGGGCTTTGTACCCGAAGGCGAAGAGGTCTATTCCAAGGGCAAGCCGGACCACAAGGAAGCCTTCGACGTCGGCTTCGAAGTCCCGGCCGATGACCCGCTGGTACTGGCCAACACCCCATTGCTGGGGCCCAACGACTGGCCGCAACTGCAAGGTTTCAAGGCGTCGGTGCAGGCCTACTATGAAGCCATCTTCGCCTTGGGCCGGCGCCTGTTCGGCGGCTTCGCCCTGACCCTGGGCCTGGATGAAAACTATTTCGACAGCCTGGTCACCCGCCCGCCGTCCAAGCTGCGCCTTATCCACTACCCCTTCGACGGCGCCGCCCATGACGCACCGGGTCTTGGCGCCCATACTGATTACGAGTGCTTCACCATCCTTTTGGCCGACAAACCGGGCCTTGAAGTGATGAACAATCTTGGCCAATGGATCGATGCACCACCGATTGCCGATGCCTTTGTCGTCAACATCGGCGACATGCTGGAAGTGATGACGGCAGGCACTTTCGTTGCCACCGCGCACCGGGTGCGCAGCGTGAAGGAGGAGCGTTATTCCTTTCCGCTGTTTTATGCCTGCGACTATCACACCCAGATCAGACCGCTGCCCGGGTTCGCCCAGGCAGGCAACGACTACGAAGAAATCACCATCGGCGAACACATGTATGGCCAGGCGCTGCAGACCTATCAGTATCTGCGCCAAAGGGTGGCCAATGGGGAAGTTCAACTGCCAGGCAAGGCACGCAAGCCCGCCAGTTTCGGACATTTGAAAAATCAGGTTCAACCGTCCTGATTGAAGTTTTCAACTAAACCCCTACCTACGCCGGAGTCAGCACATCATGAAAAACAACAAGAAAAACCTTTTGAGCCTGGCTGTATTGGCAGCCGGTATGTTCGGTGCCTCGGTGAGCATGGCCGCGGCAGACACGTTCAAGGTCGGCATGGAGATCACCTACCCGCCCTTCGAGTCCTATGACAAGGACAAAAACGTGGTGGGTTCCGACCCCGAGCTGGCAACGTCACTGGCCAAACACATGAACGCCAAGGTGGAGTTCGTCGACACCAAGTTCCCGAGCCTGATCCTGGGCCTGAACTCCGGCAAGTACGACGCGGTCATTTCCGGCATGTACATCACACCGGAGCGCCAGACCCAGGCCCAGACCATCGCGTATGCCAACACCGGTGCCGCAGTCATGGTGCCCAAGGGCAGCGAGATCAATGCAAAGAAGCCTGAAGACCTGTGCGGCTTGAAACTGGGCCTGGAACAGGGCACTACCTGGGTCAAGGAATTCCGCAAGCTGTCCGATGAATACTGCGTGCCGAACAACAAAGGCGCGATCACCGTCAGCGAATACCCCTCGGCACCCGAAGTGACCCAGGCTTTGCTGTCCAAAAACATCCAGGCCCAGGTCGAAATCGCTGGCGCGGCAAAAATGATCGCGGAAAAGACCAACGGCCGGGTAGTGATCACCACCGAGCATCCGATTTATCAGCAAACCCTGGGCATCTTCGTCAAGAAAGGTAACGACGAAACCTTCCAGGTCGTGCAAAAGGCCTTCGAAGAGAGCAAAAAGAGCGGTGAATACGCCGCAATTCTCCAGAAATATGGCTTGGAAGAACCGACTGCCAACTAAGAACCTGTCCTTGTAGTCTGGTCATCTGCCTCCCTGCACAGGGGCGGCAGATCGAGGTGCCCCATGCAATTCGATTGGTCGTATTTCTTATCCCTGTTCTCCCTGCCGGACTTCTGGAAGGCCTGCGTCACGGTGGTCCAGCTCAGTGCCTTGGCCTGGTTCATCGGCATGCTGCTGGGTTTTGTCCTGGCCTCGGCCAAGCTGTCCCAATCGCCCTTGCTGCGCATTCCCGCAGCGGTCTACATCTGGTTCTTCCGCAGCATCCCGTTGCTGGTGCTGGTGGTCTTCGTCTACAACCTGCCGCAATTGTTTCCCGGCAGCGGACCGATTCTGTCCAACCCCTTCTACGCAGGGTTGCTGGCCCTGGTGGTTACGGAAGCTGCGTACATGGCGGAAATCCATCGTGGCGGCCTGATCTCCGTGGCCAAGGGTCAGAAGGAAGCCGGGCGCGCGCTGGGTGTCGGCCTGTTCGGCATGCAACGCCTGATCGTGATCCCCCAGGCTTTCCGTATTTCGCTGCCCACGCTGATCAATGAATACATCACGGTGGTCAAGCTGACATCGCTGGTTTCGGTCATCTCCCTGACCGAAATCCTCACGGTCGGCCAACGCCTCTATGCCACCAACTTCCTGGTCATGGAAACCCTGGCGGCGGTAGGCGTCTATTACGTGTTGATCGTCACCGTGTTCGGCTATTTCCTGCAGCGCCTGGAGCGCTACCTGGACCTGAACTTCCGCAAGCCGCACACACTCGACACGGCCACCATCGACCGGTTCAGGGCTAGCGCCGAAGCGTTGCCCGACACTGCGCGCAAAGCCGCCGGCACCAACGCGACGCCCATCCTGCAATTGAAGAACATCCAGAAGAGCTATGGCACCCACAAGGTGCTGATGGGTATCGACCTGAATGTCGAATATGGCCAGGTGGTCTCGATCATCGGGCCATCCGGCTCCGGCAAGACTTCGCTGATCCGCACCGTCAACGGCCTGGAAACCATCGATACCGGCGACATCCTGTTGTTCGGCGAAAAATTCATCGAAGCGTCGGACAAACCCAACAGCTCCCGCCTGCGCAAAGGCGTGCGGCACATCGGCATGGTGTTCCAGAACTTCAACTTGTTCCCGCACCGCACCATTCTCGACAACGTCACCCTGGCACCGCGTTACCACGGCCAGCCGGGTGAGCTGAGTGAACATCGTGCCTATGCGCTACTGGACAAGGTCGGCTTGCTGGCCCATGCCCACAAGTACCCGCACCAGCTCTCCGGCGGGCAGCAACAGCGCGTGGCGATCGCCCGGGCCCTGGCGATGGAGCCGCAGATCATGCTGTTCGACGAGCCGACCTCGGCCCTCGACCCGGAACTGGTCAACGACGTGCTGAACGTGATCCGCGACCTGGCCAAAGAAGGCATGACCATGCTGATCGTGACCCACGAAATGGACTTTGCCATGTCGATATCCGACCGGGTCGTATTCATGGAGAACGGTAATATCCAACTGGATGCCGCACCGCAAACCATACGATGCGATGCCGTAGGAGAAAGAGTACGGCGCTTCATGGGCATCAGTACTCGATCGCCGAGCCTGTCTACAACGCTGGATCATGCATGAACATGGTGCTGCCATAGGCAACCCCTTACATTGAGCTTCCTTCTTTCAGGAAAACGCACATGAATCTGGGAATAGCAGGACGCTGGGCGCTGGTGTGCGCCGCCAGCAAAGGTCTGGGCAAAGCCTGCGCACAGGCACTCGTCCAGGAAGGCGTGAACGTGGTGATCACCGCACGGGGCGAACACACGCTCAATGAAACAGCCCGTCAGCTCAGGGCGATCAATCCTGAAGTGACGGTCATCGCCGTCGCCGGAGACATTTCGACGCCCGAGGGTCGGGCGGCAGCGCTCACGGCCCATGAGCATTTCGATATCTTGATCAACAACGCGGGTGGCCCTCCCCCCGGGGATTTCCGCGAATGGAATCGCGACGCCTGGCTCAAGGCGCTGGATGCCAACATGCTGACGCCTATCGAGTTGATCAAGGCCACGGTAGACGGTATGGCGACACGTGGATTTGGTCGAATCATCAACATCACGTCGAGTGCCGTGAAGTCCCCTATCGAAAGCCTGGGCCTGTCCAACGGCGCGCGCAGTGGTCTGACGGGTTTCATCGCTGGGCTTGCCCGGCAAGAAAACATTGCCAGTCGCAATGTAACGATCAACAACCTGCAACCGGGCTCATTCGACACCGATCGACTGCGTGACAACCTGGTCGCTGCTGCTCAGGAGTCGGGGCAGGACAGCGAGGTATTCCTTGACCAATGCCGCAGCGAAATTCCCGCCAAACGCTTCGGCTCAGCCGAGGAATTCGGTGCGCTGTGTGCCTTCGTTTGCAGTAGCCATGCGGGCTACCTGACCGGGCAGAATCTGTTGATTGATGGAGGGGCCGTTCGCTCCAGCCAGTAATGGGCCGCCAACCGGATCGGCACCCCATGGCGGTGCCGGACGGCCTGGTGAAGACCGTCGCTCACACAGCTAACTAATCAGGGTTTGCGCGCAATGATCACCTGACTTTTCGCCACCACCGCATCCAGCGCCTGCTTGATCTGCGTGCCCCGTGGCGAAGCCAGGATCGCCTGCCAGGTATCCGCCCAGTGGTTGAGCAACGGATGGTCCGGGTTGCTGAAATCGACCTTGGCTTCCCAGAACAACAGCATCCACATCGACCAGTAGAATCCGTACTGGCTGTGGCTGATCACTTCCAGGCCGGCATCGCTGACCATGGCCTTGAACTGCTCCTCGCTGATGATGCGGATGTGGTTGGGCTTCTGGAAATACTCGGCCGCCGCGATATCTTTCTGCAGGTCTTCGGAGCTGGGATGCGGGACGCTGAGCAGATACAACGCGCCCGGTTTGCCGACGCGCACCAGTTCAGCGAGGAACTGCGCCGGATCGTCCACGTGTTCGATGACTTCGGTCGACACCACCCGCGTGGCGGTCGCATCGGCTATCGGCAGCGGGTTGCAGTCGGTGACATGGCATTCGACGTCGCGGGCCGGTGTATCGCCCAGGCGCTGGCGGGTCGCTTCGACCTTGGCCGCGTCGATATCGGCGATGATGATCTTCGCCCCGCGCATCCCGCAGAAATGCACGTTGCCGCCGTCGCCACAGCCGACATCCAGCAGTGTGTCCTCGGGGGTCACCGGGAATCCGGTGAACAGTTCGCCGGTTTGCTGATTGAACCAGCCGCTGAGCATCGCATCGTGCAGGCCGAGCATGTAGGGGTCGACTTTCTCCGCCACTGGCGCCGCGGGCGGTGTCTCTGGCTGCACAGGCGCGGGCGTGCCCGCCGTGAGTTTCTTCAAAAGGCTCAGCATGAGGTGGCTCCAGAGGATGAGACGGCAATACGGGACGGGGTCAGGCGTTGTACCAGCGAGGCACCGCGTTGGCGCATGGGCATTTCGATGAAGCGGTAGTTGAGTTCGCTCAACAGGACGATCAAGCCGAATGCAATGAGCAACGTCGGTACTGGATGACCCGCCGGGTTCGGCAGGTTGGCTTCCTGCAAGCGGAAGGTGAATTCGCGGACCAACAGGTAGGCCGGGATGTGGATCAGGTAGATCCCGTAGGAGCGGCTGCCGACCCAGGTCATCAGGTTCTTGAACATTCCCTTGGGCATCAGGTAATCGCGGTTGTAGGACGCGATCCACACCAGCAGCGCACACAACAGCGCAATCACACCGATTCGGTAATGGGTAAAGGTGAAACGGTCCGTCGCCATGAAACCGAGCACCAGTGCAATTCCGACCAGTGCCGACAGGCCGGCCCAGGGGCGACGCAGGAAGGTCGGCTCCCAGCGCCGGTACGAAGGCTGTACGCTCCACATCGCCAACAACACGCCAAGAGCCAGCGCGTCGGTGCGTACCACCATCAGGATCGGCGTGCGCAAGGTGAACAATTGCAGCGCAACCAGCGCCAGCAACGCCCACACCAGGTGCTTGCGAAACAACACGATCATCAGCGGAAACAGCAGGTAGAACTGCTCCTCCAGCGACAGGCTCCAGTACACGAAACTGGTGCCGTACTCGTAGCGATAAAAACTGTCGGCAAAGCGGAAATTGGCGTACTGGGCGACGCCGGCCAGGGTCGCCTGAATGTTCGCGTGCAGGGTGCCGAACGCGCCGGAGCGATTGAGAAAAAGGCATGCCAGCAACATCAGCGCCAGCCATAACCAGGCCGACGGCAGTAAACGAAAGGCCCGGCGCAACCAGAAATTGCGCGTCTGTTGCCAATACTCCTGACGCGTTGTGCAACGGCGCAAGGCCGGGATCAGGCTGCGGGCAATGACGAAGCCCGAGATCGCGAAAAACAGATCCACGCCCCACCACGGCTGGCTGTACAGCGTGATGGTCTGCAGCAATGGCACAGCCGCCGCGAACAAGCTGTCCTGCAGGTGATGAAACAGCACGCCAAGCACCGCAATGCCGCGCAGCAACTCGATGTCCATGATCCGTTTTTCGTTGCTCATGCGCCCTCCTGGACATGAGGTTTGCGAGCAATGATCACCTGGCTCTTGGGCATGAACTGATCCAGCATCTGCTTGATCGCCAACCCATTGGGCTGGGCCAACAAGTCCTGCCAGGTTTTCGCCCAGCTCTCCATCAGCGGCGGATACGGCGCCTGAATCCGGTCGCGAACTGCACCGCCCAGATCGCGCCCGGCGGCCCGCTCACTGGCCCAGAAAAAAATCATGCCCATGACCCAGAAAAACCCGGATGCCTGGCGATGCTCGATGACCAGGCCAGCGTCTTCCACCAGCGCGGCGAATCGCTCGGAGCTGAAAATCTGCACGTGATTGGGCGACTGAAAATAGCTGGCCGGGGCGATGCCTTTCTGCAAATGCTCGCCCACCGGGGATGGCACGCTCAGCAGGTACAGCGCGCCGGGGCGGCCCATGCGCACGAGTTCCGCCATGAAGGGTTCTGGCTGATCGATGTGTTCGAGCACTTCCATGCACACGACTTTGCTCGCGCAACCATCGGCCAGAGGCAGCGGCAGGCTGTTGCTGACCAGACCGAGATTCGCTTTATCCGACTGCGCTTGCACTTGCCGCGCCAGCTCGCGGACCTTGTCGTACTCACTGTCGGTGAAGATCACCGAAGCGCCTTGACGCACCGCAAACAAGGTCGCGACCCCTTCGCCGCAGCCAACATCCAGCAAGGTGTCGTCGGCGGTAATGGCAAACCCTTTGAGCAATTCGCCGCTGTCGCCGAGAAACCAGCCGTCGAGCAGGGCGTCGTACAAACCGATATCCCTGGGCGATACCCGCGTTTCTGGTTGGGCGACCTCTACCGGTGCGGGCCGCAACTTCGCAAGCAGGCGCCGAATCATGTGCCCGACGCTTGTGCGCAGTTTGCTTCACGCCGTTCCAGCAACTGCTCGAACACCACCTTCAGGCGCTGCTCGGCAACGGCCTGGCTGCAGAATCCCTGCAGGCTGCCCACGGCATGGGCCGACATCCGTTGATAGCGCTCGACGTCCTGTCTGGCGACGTCATGGCTGGCGGAAAAAGCCGTACACAGCGAGTCCCAATCCGTGACGTAACGCAGGGTACGATACGCTGCGCGAGGATCGTGGGGCCAGGATGTCAGTTCGTCGGTACTGTCGACGATAAACGCGTTGTCACGGTCGATGTAGTCGGCCATGGCGGTGTTCAGCGGCGCAATCGCCGGCTTGCCGCAGGACATGAACTCCATCAACGGCAGGCATTGCCCTTCGCCGTAGGAGCAGTTGACGACGTAACTGGTGGCCTCGACCAGGCGCTCATAGTCGATGTCGGACAGATAGCCGTAGACCAGCACGATGCGGCACTGATAGGACTGATTCTTGTAGACGTGGTGCAGCATGTCGTTCAGCGCGTTGCCGATGTCATGGTGCGTGAGCTTGAGCACCAGGGTCGCGTCGGGCGTGTCGCGAAAGGCGGTGCAGAACGCACTGATCATGTCCTTCCAGTTCTTGCGCCCGTCGTAGGGATTGAACACCGAGGTGTAGACCACGCCCTCGAGCAACAGCTCGCAGTCGCGCGGCGGTTGGTCGAAGGCGATCGGCGTGCCCTCGCGCAAGCGTTCGGGGCCGTAGGGGCGCAAGTCCGCGGTGCGACTGTCGATCAACAGCCCACGCAGGTTCAGACGCGTGGGGCCCACGACCGGACGCTTGTCCAGGAGCTCGCCACGGGCGGCAAAACGGTCCCAGACAGGCGCCGCAATCGCGCTGATCGGGTAATCGGGGCCCATCACATCGTGTACGGCATTCACGGTAAAACTGGAGTGGGTGATCGCCGTCCCGCTGAAGCCCAACACCGTCCGCCAGTCATGCCGTGGTTCGCCCTGCCAGCTCTCGGTGGGAATGGTGCTGAACTCCCAGGCGAACACCGGAATCGTCGGGCACGCGTAGTGGACCGGCGTGCGATGCGGCGGAGAAAAGGACAGGAACACACAGTCTTCGCCCCGGCTCAGGCAATCGAAATACAGCCGATCGACCAACTCGTCCGGGTTGCTGACCTCGATCACCTGCCCCAGCCGTTCGAGTACCGGGCGGAACTCCTTGAGGACGAAGTAATAGCTGTACTCGGGCCGTCCGAGGTTCTGCTGGATGTTGCTCTTGTTGGTTTCCGAATGAATGATGATCAGCACGATGCAGCCCCCGTTTCGGCAACCACCGGCACGACGTCACGGACAGGTTCCTGTTTGAAGAACAGCGCCAGTCGCTGCTGCACTGGCGCGAACCTGCAGTACTGGTGCATGCGTTCGCTGGCCGCGTCCGCCATGACCTGCCAGGCGTCCGGCTGGTTCTTTGCCATCGCGTAGCTGTTCTCATAAGCTATTTTCAACGAACCCCAGTCCGGGCGGTGGCGCAAGGTGCGGTACAGGATGCGCGCGTCTTCCGGCCAGATCGTCGGCTCCTGGCTGGACTTGACGACGAAGGCCACACGCTCGTCGATGTAGTCGCGCATCGCCGTGTGATTCGGGGCGATGACCGGCCGGGCACAGGACATGAACTCCATCAGTGGCAGGCACAGGCCTTCGCAGCGTGAAGCGTTGACGTAGTAACTCGCCGCGCCATAGAGCCGGGCGAACTGCTCGTCCTGCAGATAACCGTGCATGACCACCACGCGACAGGCGAAGGGCGAGAGCTGGGACAGCAAGGTGATGAGTTCGACGTAATAGGTCGACAGGTCGTTCTGGGTCATCTTCAACACGAGCGTGGCGTCTTCCACATCACGCAGCGCCCAGCAGAACGCCGTGATCAGGTGGTGCCAGTTCTTGCGACCATCATCAGGGTTGAACACGCTCACGTAGATGACGCCATCGACCTCGATTTCGACCGTTTGGCTGGTGTCGGGGAAAGCCGCTTGTGGATGCTCGTCCTGCGCGGAGGCTTCGCTGACGACAGGTTCATCCGCCACAGGGACTTCGCTGATGGCAGGTTCATCCGCCACGGGCGCTTCACTGACTGCGGGTTCAACCGGCAACGGTTGAGGCGTCCGAAATCTGGCCAGCCATGGGCGAACGGCATCCGGCACCAGATCACGAACGGCTTCGCGATACCACAACAGCAGGTAATGTCTGGTAATGAAGAGGCGTCGACGCAGGGTCAACGGCGGCACCGAAGGTTCAGGTTCAGGTTCAGGTTCAGGTTCGGGTTCGACGATTTCCTGCGGCGGTTGCTCGATGAGCGGTGCGATCAAGCCATCGGCGGACAACCCCATCGAGCGACTGTCCAGGATGCAACCCTTGATCTGAAGTGTGGCACCCGCGCTCACCGGTGTACCGGGATATTGCTGGCGAATGTCGGCGAAACGTTCCCACAAAGGCGTCGGCAGCACCAGCACCGGGAAGTCCTCGCCCAAGGTCCGGCGGATGGCCTCGGCGGTGTGGGTGGACAAGGTGATCACCCGCCCCAGACGTGCCAGTGTCTGGCTCCAGTCTTGACCCGGATCGTTATCCCAGTGCTCGGCGGGAATGGTGTCGAATTCCCAGGCGACCACGCACACCATCGGGCATTGCAAGTCGGTGGGAGTCTTGTGCGGTGGCGCGAACGAAATGAACAAGCAGTCCTGACCGGCCTGCTGCAACTGCCGATACAGCGGATCGACCTCCGCGGCCGATGACACCACATGCACCGGCCCGAGGCTTTCAAAGAGCGGTCGATACGCCTTGAGTACGAAGTAGTAACTGTATTCGGGACGACCGAGGCTCTGGCTGATGGAGCTGTCGTTGACGTCGGAGTAAAGAATAAAATTCATGGCACTCCACGGTGACGCCGCCATTCCGGCAGCCTCACGCTATGACGGGGAGGACAGGGTTCGAGTCAGTGTTCACTGGCGCTCGTCCATTGTCTTGCTGCCCGTCTTCGTTCTTGTTTTAGTGGTCAGTTTCTCGCAGTTTCGAAGCGACGCTGCCGAACCGTGGATCATCGTGACGAGGGGCATTCTAAACACATCCATCGAGGGTTCGTGAACCGCCCGGCGAGAATAAATCGGGCCACGCTGACGAGAACTGATCAGTCACGGTTGGACTTGTTGAAATTGCCGAACAAATGGCACAAATTGGCTACCAAACAACTACAACAAAACATTTCACCTGTCTTTGCGAGCGATCCTGTTGATTCGCGAGACCCCTCCATTAATTCTGTTGGAATGGATGAAATGTATGACCAAGGGGTCGCTGTTTGAAAAAGCGTCTGTTTGTCACGGGTCTGACTGGATTCGTAGGACAACACATCCAATCGCGCATGCAGGCTGATGCCTCGGAATGGGCGCTTCTGCCAGTGCCTTGCCAATACGATCTCGGTGTACCGGAGAGCCTCGAAGGCTTGTGGCCGGAAATGCCCGATGCAGTGATTCACCTGGCGGGCCAGACGTTCGTTCCGGAGGCCTTTCGTGATCCGGCGCGCACCCTGAACATCAATCTGCTGGGCACCCTGAACCTGCTGCAAGCCCTCAAGGCGCGCGGATTCACCGGCACGTTTCTGTACGTCAGCTCCGGCGATGTCTATGGCCAGGTCACTGAAGCCGATTTGCCAATCACTGAATTGCAGCCACCCTGCCCGCGCAACCCATACGCCGTGAGCAAACTGTCGGCAGAGTTCCTGAGCCTGCAATGGGGCCTGAGCGAAGACTGGCCCGTACTGGTCGCCCGCCCGTTCAACCACATCGGAACCGGGCAGAAAGACTGCTTCGTCATCGCCAGCGCCGCACGTCAGATCTGCCGGATCAAGCAAGGCCTGCAAGGGCCACAACTGGAGGTCGGGGACATCGACGTCACGCGCGACTTCCTTGATGTCGGGGACGTGGTCTCGGCCTACCTGGCATTGCTGGAGAAAGGTACGCCGGGGCAGGTCTACAACATTTGCTCGGGACGCGAGCAGAGCATTCGCAGTTTGATCGAACAACTGGTAGATCTTGCCCAGGTCGACCTGCAACTGGTCCAGGACCCTGCGCGACTTCGCCGCGCGGATCAGCATCGTGTGTGTGGCAGCCCTGCCAGGCTGACCCAAACCACCGAATGGAAGTCTGAAATCACAATACAACAATCCCTGCGGGCGATCCTGTCCGACTGGGAGAAGCGAGTACGACAAGAATGACTAAAAGTGCATTGATCACAGGTATCACCGGCCAGGATGGCGCATATCTGGCCAAACTGTTGCTCGACAAGGGCTACAAAGTCCACGGCCTGGTGGCGCGTCGCAGCAGTGACTCACGCTGGCGTCTGCGTGAGATGGGGATCGAGGCGGACATCGTCTACCTGGACGGCGACATGGCCGATGCCTGTTCAGTGCAGCGCGCGGTGATCAAGTCGGCGCCAGACGAGGTCTACAACCTCGCCGCGCAAAGTTTTGTCGCGGCCTCCTGGGATCAACCGGTGACCACTGGCATCGTCGACGGCCTGGGCGTTACCCACCTGCTCGAAGCGATCCGTCAGTTCAGCCCGCATACGCGTTTCTACCAGGCGTCCACCAGCGAAATGTTCGGCCTGATCCAGGCCGAGCAGCAGGACGAGAACACACCCTTCTATCCGCGCAGCCCTTATGGCGTGGCCAAGTTGTACGGCCACTGGATCACCGTGAACTACCGCGAAAGCTTCAACCTGCACGCCAGCAGCGGCATTCTGTTCAACCATGAATCACCGCTGCGCGGCATCGAGTTCGTGACGCGCAAAGTCACCGACGCCGCCGCCCGCATCAAGCAGGGCAAGCCGCAGGAGTTGCGCCTGGGCAACATCGACGCCAAGCGCGACTGGGGCTTTGCCGGGGACTACGTCGAAGCCATGTGGCTGATGCTGCAACAGGACAAACCCGACGACTTCGTGGTGGCCACCGGCGTCACCACCACCGTGCGCGAGATGTGCCGGATCGCCTTCGATCATGTGGGCCTGAACTACCGCGATTACGTGAAGATCGACCCGGCGTTCTTCCGCCCGGCCGAAGTCGAAGTGCTGCTCGGCAACCCGGCCAAGGCCCAGCGTGTGCTAGGCTGGAAACCAAAAGCCGATCTGGATACCTTGATCCGCATGATGATGGATGCGGACATGAAACGCGTCGCCAAGGAGTAGGCCATGCTGATTCCCGTGATTCTTTCCGGCGGTGCCGGGACCAGGTTGTGGCCGGTGTCGCGTGAAGGCCATCCCAAACAGTTCATGGCCTTGCCTGACGGCCAGTCGCTGCTGGGCAAGACCTATCGGCGTGCCGCGGACCTGCTCGACGGCTGGGGCGATATCGTCACGGTGACCAACCGCGAGTACTACTTCCAGAGCAAGGATCACTTTCGGGACGCGCACCTGGGCCGTCATCGCGGGCACTTCCTGCTGGAGCCGACGGGGCGCAATACGGCACCGGCCATTGCCGCCGCCGCCCTCTCCCTGCAGGCCCTGCATGGTGACGACGCGATCATGCTGGTCATGCCCGCCGACCACCTGATCGTCAATGTCGACGCACTGAAGGACGCTGTCGAGCATGCCGTGACATTGGCCAGGCGCGGTCACCTGGTGACCTTCGGTGTCGTGCCGACCGCTCCGGAAACCGGTTTTGGCTACATTGAAGCCGGCACATCGCTGGACGATAAAGGCGCGGCGAGCGTGCGGCGCTTCGTCGAAAAACCCGACCTGCAAACCGCGACTCATTACCTGGAAAGCGGCAACTTCCTGTGGAACTCCGGGATGTTCTGCTTCTCGGTCGCCAGCCTGCTGGCCGAACTGCAAATCCATGCTCCCGCCCTGCTGGAGCAGACGCAGACCTGCATGGCCGCTAGCGCTGCGGTGGAAAACGCGGGGAGCCTGCAACAGGAACTGTCGCCGGCCCTGTTTGGCGAAATCATGGATATTTCCATCGACTACGCGTTGATGGAACGCTCCGACAAGGTGGTCGTCGTGCCGGCCCGTTTCGACTGGAGCGACATCGGCTCCTGGGGGGCGGTGGCCGCGCTGGTACCGGCGGATGCACAAAACAACCGCGCCGTTGGCGAGTCGATTTTCATCGACAGCCACAACAATTTCGTCCAGAGCGAAAACCGTCTGGTCGCGACCGTGGGTGTGGATAACCTGATCATCGTCGACACCGCCGACGCGGTGCTGGTGGCCCACGCCGACCGCGCCCAGGATGTGCGCCGGGTGGCCAGGCAACTCAAGGATAAAGAGCACGAAGCCTATCGCCTGCACCGTACGGTCAGCCGGCCATGGGGCACCTACACCGTGCTGGAGGAAGGCCCACGCTTCAAGATCAAACGCATCGTGGTCAAGCCCGGCGCCAAGTTGTCGCTGCAGATGCACCACCATCGCAATGAACACTGGGTGGTGGTCGAAGGCATGGCCAAGGTCACCAACAATGGCACCGGCACTCATCTGGTGGCCAAGAACGAGTCGACCTTCATTGCCGCCGGTCACAAGCATCGCCTGGAGAATCCTGGCGTGATAGACCTTGTGATCATCGAAGTGCAAAGCGGCGAATACCTGGGAGAGGACGACATCGTCCGCTTCGAAGATCAATACGGCAGGACGGTTTGAATGCTGCGCAATCTTTATCAATCGCTGTGGAGTTACCGGGGTTTCATCTTCGGCAGTGTCAAACGGGAGTTTCAGGCGCGTTATCGCAACTCGCTGTTCGGTGCCTTGTGGACCGTACTCAATCCGCTGTCGATGATCCTGGTCTACACAGTGATCTTCTCCACCATCATGCGCGCCCGCTTGCCGGGCGTGGATGACGGGCTGGCCTACAGCGTCTACCTGTGCGCCGGCCTGCTGACCTGGGGCCTGTTCGCCGAGATCACGACGCGCAGCCAGAGCATGTTCCTGGAAAACGCCAACCTGCTGAAGAAAATCAGCTTCCCGCGCATCTGCCTGCCAGTCATCGTGCTGCTCAATGCCGGGATCAACTTCGCGATCATCCTGGGGTTGTTCCTCGGTTTCCTGCTGATCAGCGGGCGGCTGCCCGGCTTGGCGTTGCTGGCGCTGTTGCCGTTGCTGGTCCTGCAAGTGATCTTCGCCGCGGGGCTGGGGATGATTCTGGGCGTACTCAATGTGTTCTTTCGCGACGTCGGGCAGTTTTTCGGCATCTGCCTGCAGTTCTGGTTCTGGCTGACGCCGATCGTTTATCCGTTGTCGATCCTGCCGCCGGGTATCCAGCGCTTTATCGAGCTGAACCCGATGACGGCGCTGATGAACAGCTACCAGAACCTGTTTCTCTACAACCAATGGCCAGACTGGAACTCGCTGGTGCCGTTGCTGGTGATCGGCCTGTTGTTCTGTGGGATGGCGCTGCGGCTGTTCCGCCAGCGTGTCGGTGAAATGGTGGACGAGCTCTGATGGGACATATACGTGTCAGTGGCCTGGGCAAGGCCTACAAGCAGTACCCGAATCGCTGGAGCCGGCTGTTCGAATGGCTGGTACCGTTTTCCCGCACCCGACATCAACTGCACTGGGTGCTGCAAGGGGTCGATTTCGAGATTCAGCCGGGCGAAGCCGTGGGCATCGTCGGGGTCAACGGAGCCGGCAAAAGCACGCTGTTGAAGATGATCACCGGCACCACCCAGCCCACCTGCGGCGACATCCGGCTGCAAGGTCGCGTGGCAGCGCTGCTGGAGCTTGGCATGGGCTTCCACCCGGACTTCACCGGTCGGCAGAACACCTTCATGGCCGGGCAGTTGCTCGGCATGCAGGTAGAAGAAATCGAAGCACTGATGCCGCAGATCGAGAGCTTCGCCGAAATCGGCGAGGCCATCGACCATCCGGTTCGCACCTATTCCAGCGGCATGCAGATGCGCCTGGCGTTCAGCGTGGCCACCGCGAGGCGGCCCGACATCCTGATCGTCGATGAAGCGCTGTCCGTAGGTGACGCCTACTTCCAGCACAAAAGCTTTGATCGCATCCGCAACTTCCGCAAGGCCGGCACCACGTTGCTGATCGTGTCCCATGACCGCTCGGCGATCCAGTCGATCTGCGACACCGCCATCCTCCTGGAAAACGGGCGCATGGCCATGCGCGGCAAGCCCGAAGAAGTGATGGACTACTACAACGCCATGCTCGCCCAGCGCGAGGGCCAGACGGTGCGCCAGGAAATGCTCGCCAACGGGCAGGTGCAAACCATTTCCGGGACAGGCGAAGCGGGCATTCTCAGTGTCCGCCTGCTTGACCCCAAGGGCCGTTCGGTGGAGGTGGCTGAAGTCGGTCAGGCGATGGTCCTGGAAGTGCAGGTCGAGGTACGCCAAGACATCGAACGGCTGATTCTCGGTTTCATGATCAAGGATCGCCTCGGGCAGCCCATGTACGGCATCAATACCCACCGGGTCGACAAAGCCCTCACCGACCTGAGTGCCGGCGAACGCATCACCTACCGTTTTGCCTTCGACATGCGCCTGGGCAAGGGCAATTATTCGGTGGCCCTGAGCCTGTCGCGGCTGGATTCGCACCTGGATCGCAATTTCGAATGGCGTGACTACGGGCTGGTCTTCCACGTGATCAACAATCGCCAGGAAGACTTCGTGGGCTGCTCCTGGCTCGAAGCACAGACAAGCGTGACCCGTTCCAGTGAGAGTCGGGTGGAATCCATTGGGGAAACACGATGACCAGACTGTTGGTGGAATGTACCTACGTCTTCGAACACCCGGATGCCAACTCGGGCATTCAACGGGTCGTTCGTAATGTTATTCAGCAATTGCCGGCCGCAGACACCCAGCGTGAATGCATTCCGGTGGTGATGCTCAATGGCGCGTTGTTCGAGGTGAAAAGCCTGGCGCCCTTGCCGACCGTCAAAGTGGACCTGGTGAGCCTGCGGGTGAAGCTGGAACAGTTCGCCAATCTGTACTGGCTGCGCCATCGCGCACTGGAGCGGCGCCGTCCTTTCAGCACATCGAAGTTCGCCCGCCGGGTGCTTTATGTCGGTTGTCGCCTCACCGCGTTCGCCTGCCTGAGCCTGCCGATGCGCCTGCTCGATCGGGCACTCAAGGGCCAGAAGGTTCCCGAGCGCTGCGTGCCGTTGCAGCATCGCGCCGGCGATCAACTGGTGCTGCTGGATTCGTCCTGGCACGCCAACTTCTTCCCTCTGGCCGAGCAACTCAAGCGTGACGGGGTCGGCATCATTTCGGTCATCTACGACCTGATTCCCCTGACCCACCCGCAGTTCTGCGACGCAGGATTGGTGAAGGTGTTCAACGAATGGTTCGACTGGATAGCCCGCACCGCCGATGGTTATGTGGCGATCTCGACCACCATCCGCGACCAGGTTCGCCAGGAGATGACCCGCAGGATCGGCTCCACGCAGGTGCAGCAACGCTGGTTCGACTACTTTCACCTCGGCTCCGAACTCGACCTGACCGATGCCCGGTCCGCCGTCGACCCGGGGCTGCTGCAGATGTTCAAGACGCCGGACCCTGTGTTTCTGATGGTCAGCACCATCGAGCCGCGCAAGAACCATGCGTATCTGCTGGACGCGTTCGAGCGCGCCTGGGCGGCCGGATCCAAAGCCCGGTTGTGCATCGTCGGCAAGATTGGCTGGAAGTGCGAGGCGCTGATCGAGCGTATCCGCCAGCATCCACAATTGAACCAGCGCTTGTTCATGTTCAACACACTCTCGGACAAGAGCCTGGAACACGCCTATTCCCACGCGACATCGCTGGTGTTCCCCTCCTACGTCGAAGGGTTCGGTTTGCCGCTGGTGGAAGCCATGCAGCGAGGCCTGCCGGCCATGGCCAGCGACATCCCGGTGTTCCGCGAAATCGGTGGCGAGTACATGGCGTATTTCGACCTCGCCGCCCCGCAGAACCTGGCCGACCTGGTCACCGACATGGAAAGCGGCGGCGCATTTCCCGCCCCCCTCAACCTGGATAACTGGCGTTGGCTGAGCTGGCGCGAGGCGAGTGCGCAACTGGTCGGACGCATCCAGCGCAACCTGCACAGCGATGCGAAGGTGCCTGAGAGTCAGCATGCGCATTGCCCTTAACGCCCGCATCCTCCAGGCCCCGCGCACCGGCATCGGCCACTACGTTGCCGAACTGGCGAACGCCCTGGCAGGTGAGCCGGATATTGAACTGGCGCTGTTTCATGGCTGGGGCTGGAGTGCTGTGCTGCCTGAAGCGGCCATGCCCGGTTATTCCCGACTGACGCCATTGCTGCGGCAGATTCCGGGGGCCTATCAGGCCCGACGGTGGCTGGAGCAGAAACGCTTCGATCAAGGCCGCGGGCAAGCCATCGACCTTTACCACGAACCAAGTTTGTGGCCGCTGTCGTTCGACGGCCCGACCGTCATCACCCTGCATGACCTGACTCACCTGCACTATCCGCAAACGCAGCCACCGGCGCGCTTGCGAGAAATTGAACGGCGCGTGGCCGACGGCGTGCGACAGGCAAGCCTGATTCTTACCGTCTCGCAATACATTGCTGACGAAGCCCAGGCGCATTTCGGATTACCGGCCGAGCGATTTGTCGTCGCACCGCTGGGTGTAGCCGCGCGTTTTCACCCGCGGTCCCCTGAGGCTATCGACGCCGTACTCAAGACCCATGGCGTCGAAGCACGGGAATACTTCCTCTGTGTCGGTACCCTGGAACCGCG
The DNA here is from genome assembly GCF_057837725.1 of Pseudomonas sp. GL_091. NCBI lineage: Bacteria > Pseudomonadati > Pseudomonadota > Gammaproteobacteria > Pseudomonadales > Pseudomonadaceae > Pseudomonas > Pseudomonas sp. GL_091. The sequence goes on from NZ_CM174451.1 coordinate 5,272,801, forward strand.
CAAGAATCTGTCCCTCGCCCTGCGCGCCCATGCCCGATTGCCGGAATCAGTCCGTCAGCGTTTTCCATTGCTGATCGTCGGTATGGCCGGCTGGCAGCGCGAGCAATTCAGCGAAGAATTGCACCAGGCCCTGGCCTGCGGTCATGTCTGTTTGCTCGGCTATCTGCCTGACGAGCACGTTGCGCAGCTGTTGGCCGGTGCCCGGGCATTGATTTTTCCGTCGCTTTACGAAGGTTTTGGCCTGCCGGTGCTGGAGGCCATGGCCTGCGGCACGCCGGTCATTCTGACCAGACGTTCGGCCATGCCCGAAGTGGCGGGCTCTGCGGGCAACTATGTTGAACCGGATGAAACCGACGGCTTGCGCGATGCAATGAGTCGTCTGATCGAAGATCTAGTGCATTGGCAGGCATGCCGAGAAGCCGGATTGCTACAGGCAAGGCTTTTTACCTGGGAACGCTGCGCGCAAGTCACGGCCAGCGCTTACCGCCAGGCAATGGGAGGTTGAATGCGAGTTCTTCATTTTTTCAAGACGTACCTGCCTGACTCGGTCGGCGGGATCGAACAAGTGATTTTCCAGTTGTGCGAAAGCGGTGCCCTGCACGGCGTTGAAGGCAAGGTGCTGACACTCAGTGCCGATCCGACACCGCCGGTGATGCAGATCGCCCAACATGAAGTCCATCGAGCCAGGCTCGACATTCAGTTCGCCTCCACCGGGTTTTCCTGGAGCGTCTTCAAACAGTTTCGCGAGCTGGCAGCCGAGGCCGACGTGGTCAATTACCACTTTCCATGGCCGTTCATGGACCTGGTACATTTCACCAGCGGCCTGAACAAACCCAGCGTGGTGACGTACCACTCGGACATTATCCGCCAGAAACAGCTGCTCAAACTTTACCGGCCGCTGATGAATCGCTTTCTGCACAGCGCCGACCGGATCGTCGCAGCATCACCCAATTACCTGCACACCAGTGATGTGCTGCAACAGTTTCAGGACAAGACCCGAGTGATTCCCTATGGACTGAACAAGGCAGGTTACCCACAGCCTGACAGTGATCGAACGGCCCACTGGCGACAAAAACTCGGCGACAAGTTTTTTCTGTTTGTCGGTGTGATGCGCTACTACAAAGGTTTGCACATCCTGCTCGACGCCCTGAAGGACCTGGATTACCCGACGGTGATTGTCGGTGCCGGCCCACTGGAAGTAGAACTGCATGCCCAGGCGGCTGCCTTGGGTTTACGCAATGTTCACTTCCTCGGGCGTCTGGGGGACGAGGACAAAGTGGCGCTGTTGCAACTGAGCTACGCCATCGTGTTCCCATCGCACCTGCGCTCCGAAGCATTCGGCATTTCGCTGCTGGAAGGCGCGATGTATGGCAAACCGATGATCTCCAGTGAGATTGGCACCGGCACCAGTTACATCAACATCCATAACAAGACCGGACTCGTGGTGCCGCCGAGCAATCCATCGGCGTTTCGTGAGGCGATGCGTACGCTTTGGGAAAACCCGGTGCTGGCGGCGAAAATGGGCGAGAAGGCGCAGGCCCGCTATCAAAATCTGTTCACCGCGGACGAAATGGGTCGCAAATGGGCGTCCTTGTATGAGGAACTGCTGGAAGAAAAAGCCCTCACCTACGCATGAGGCTTCATCCACTCCAACGCACGTGACACGTTGTTTTCGAACAGGGAGCCGTGTTGTCCTTTCCATTCCTGCAGCGTTTTGTGATTGCCGCCTTTGGTTTCGACGACTTCGCCAGTGCGTGGAACTTGACAGCCCTTTACTTAATCGACGGGAATCAACAGCTCACAGTCAGAATGAAGTCCGAATAACTCTCCAGGCGCTTCCACTAGCAACGACCGCATAAGCCGAGTCGAACACTCCAACGCTTGAAACTGCTCTACTACCGTACCGAAACTAATGCTGTCTTCATGCTGGGTGTGTGGCCAATCGCTGCCCCACACCAGACGGCGAAGACCAAAACTCTGCACCAGTAGCGGTAATGCCGCCCGAGCGAATTTCAAGTTCTGTTGCGGCGTACCTGCAAGCCGGTAGATACCGGAAACCTTCATCCATACCTGCCCGCTCAGTCCCAGTTCCAGCAACTCGGAAAAACCCGGCTGATCAATGTCCAAACGCGCATCCGGGCGGCCGAAGTGATCGATGACCAGCTTGATGCCGAACGGAATCAATTGACGAATCAGTCCCGGCAAATCTTCCATTTGTCGATGCAACTCAACATGCCAGTCCAGTTCAGCGATGTGACCGAAGAAGTCTTGCCAGGCCGAGTCACGAAAATCAGGCAAGGCTTTACCCATCAGGTTCAAGCGAACACCCACCACACCCAGTAGAGCCATGTCGTTCAACGCGTCCGGGCTTATGTCTTGCTCCAGCACCACGACCCCTCGTAACTGCATCGGCGCCTGTCGCAACGCCGCCAGCAGGTAGCTGTTGTCGGTACCGAGAAAGCTCGGCTGCACCAATACGCCATGACTCAGGCCATGGGTTTGCAAGTGCTTCAGGTACTGCACAAGCGTGGCGTCGTAGCCCGGGGTATAGCGTCGAGCAGCGGCCAGGTTAAGCTCACGGCTAAACACGTGAGCATGGGAATCGATGCCGGTGATCGGCGTTGAACAGGTATCAGGCATGGCTTTCATCATTCGAAGGTAAGAGTCATCAGGCCCGCGCGCTTTCGTTGCCGTTGACCGTGGCTTGTACCGATTCACTCGTGGCTTCGAGGGCACGACCACGGGTTTCCGGCAGGCAAAGTGCCGCGATCACGGCCACGCCATAGGCAATCCCTGCGTCGATACCAATCGCAGACCCCAAGGACATGGAGTCGCTCATGTGACCGACCAGGAACGGGAAGACCGCAGAGAGCACTCGGCCAAAGTTGTAGCAGAAACCTACACCGGCGCCACGCACGTCCGCTGGGTACAGCTCGTTGAACAGCGCCCCGAGGCTTGCCGGGATGCCTGCCGCGAAAAAGCCGAGCGGGAAGCCCAGGAACAGCATCTGGGTATTGGTCAGCGGCAGGAACACATAACACTGCACGGTGACGACACAGCACAACGCGAACAGCACGATGTTTTTGCGACGGCCAATGCGGTCGATCAAAAATCCACTGACCAAGCATCCACACCAAAAGGCGAAGATGATCACCGCGAGGTAACCGCCAGAGTTCAGCACCGAGAGGTTACGTTCAGTCTTGAGGAACGTCGGCAGCCAGGTCATCACCGCGTGGTAACCACCGTGCGCGCCCAAGCCCAACAGACCACCAAACAGCGTCACGCGGATCAGTTCAGGACGGAAGATGCCGGCCAGGGACTTGAAGAAACTTTGCGGGATGGCGTTGTCTTTTTGCAGGCGCTGGAAACTGTCAGGTTCCTCAACATTGCGCCGTACCCAGATGATCAGGAACGACGGCAGCAAACCAACGATAAACATCACACGCCAGGCCATGTCTTGCGGCACGAACGAATAAATCAGCGCAAATACCCCAACCGCCAGGCCCCAACCCACGGCCCAGGCGCTTTGCACCGTGCCCATCACCTTGCCACGAAATTTAGGGTTGATCGTCTCGGCCATCAGTACCGCGCCGGCGGCCCATTCACCACCAATACCGAAGCCTTGCAGTGCTTTGACAATCAACAACTGATGGAATCCAGTGACGAACGCGGACAGAAAGGTGAAGAACGAGAACCACAAAATCATCCATTGCAGTGTGCGTACCCGACCATAGCGGTCGGACAATGTCCCCCCTACCCAGCCGCCGATGGCCGAGGTGACTAGCGTGACTCCACTGATCAGCCCTGCATCCCCTTTGGTCAAAGCGAATGCGGCGATCAACGCCGGAATCGCCAAGCCGAACATTTGTACTTCCAATGCGTCGAGCGACCATCCGCCGAAGCAGGCCCAAAACGTTTTGCGCTCCCGAGGAGTGACTTGGCGATACCAGCTGAACATGTTTCTTATCCTTATAAGTGGAACGTAAGGCAGCCGAGAGCGAACCGCACCGCTACAGGGCCAGTTTTGGCAATCAAACAGGAAACCAGCGGCGACTTACTCGCCGCTCAACGATTCGCTACACAGGTATGGGTCAGCGAATATCCACGCTGTAGCGGAAGTGTTCCGCATGCCCGCGAGAGCGACGCCACTCCAGTGGTGCACCGGCGTAATCGCGAGCCAGTCGCTCAATCACTACCACCGGACTGTTGACCGGTACCTGCAGCAATCGAGCATGCACGTCATTCACCGATTCAGCGGTGAGTGTCTCTTCGGCGTAGGCGACGACCTGACCGCAGATTTCTTCGTAGATCGGATAAAGCAGTGGCCCTTTGCGGCTGAGGTCAATTTCCAGCAGCGCTTGAAAGCGGTTACGCGGCAACCAGATTTCTTCTGCGAGCACAGGCTGAACCTCCAGCAAACGCAAACGAACGATACGGATAACCGGCGAATCGAGGGGCAGCCCCAGTGCCTGAGCTACTGCCGAGGGTGCGACTACCGGCTCGATGGACAGAATGCGGCTCTCCGGTACCTGGCGCTCGCCGGCAGCGGTTTGAAAACGAAAGAAGCGAAACAGCGATGACTGAAACTGCGGTCGACGAATGAAAGTGCCCCGGCCTTGTTGACGCTCAAGAATGCCCTCACTGACCAATGAATCCACCGCTTTACGCACGGTGCCAGTGGACAGTTGGTACTCCGCTGAAAGCGCGGCCTCCGTAGGAATGGCCTCTCCCGGACGCCAGCGATTGTTAGCGATCTGTTCAACCAAGTGGTCACGCAGGCGTTGGTAAAGCGGCAGGCGAGCATCACTGGAAAGAGAGTTCATCGACTTTATTCACCTTGTTATCTAGTCATCTATATGAATCTTGGGGCGAGTATTTCCCCAGACGACTTAGCTGTCAAGATGGATCAACGCATGTTGCTGACGAATGGTGGTTGCCGGCTTTGGATTCGACGGTTGGAGCGCGACGGCCCGCTTGTTTTGACTGGCAGTAAAACGGTTGAGGCGAAGGTCGTTGTTATGGCTCGCCCAACCAGGTGGGCGAGTTTGCAAGGCACAACTTATAGGTGGATTGACGTTACGTTTAATAACCCAGCAATCGGTCGGCACAGTTCAATAACTGTTCGCCGCTATCCAGGCGCCGGAAGTTCTCCGCCACCTGCACGGCAATACAGTCATGGGAGGCCGCTGAAGCCATGTGCGGGGTGATGGTGACACCGGGCATTGTCCAGAGCCGGCTATCGACCGGCAGCGGTTCCTGTTCGAAGACATCCAGCAAGGCGCCGCGCAATTGCCCGCTCGCCAATGCCTGTTCAAGGTCATCGATGTTCAAATGACCGCCCCGGCCACAGTTGACCAGTGCCGCGCCGTTGGCGAGCTGCTCGAAAGTGGCTCGTCCGAGAATCCCGCGGGTTTCGCTGGTGAGGGGCAACAGGTTGATCAGTAACTCGACGCCGTCGAGAAACGGATGCAACGCATCAGCCCCGGCGAAGGTGCGCACACCCGGCAAGTCCTTGCCGCGCCGTGCCCAGCCGCGCACGTCGTAACCGGCTGCGAGCAGATCCAGAGCAATCGCACTGCCCAGCGATCCGAGCCCCATCACACCGACCTTGAACTGCCCCGCCGCCCGTTGCAGCGGCCGCTCCCAGCGTTGCTCCCGCTGTTGCGACAACACCTGATCGAAACCGCGGTGATAGTGAATCACCGCCCAGCGCACGTACTCGGTCATGCCCTGGCGATGGCCTGGGTCGACCACACGACAAATCGGCAGGTCCGGGCATGACGGATCGTGATCGAGGTGATCGATACCGGCGGCTACCGAGTGAATCACCTGCAGGTTCGGCAATGCACCGAGACTGCCCGGCAACGGAAACCAGCACGCGGCCATCTGTGCATTGGCGGCCCGGGGATCATCGGCCAGCACGGTGGTGAGTTGCGGCGCACTGCGGGCAAACGCCGCCTGCAATTGCTTGAGCAGCAAGGTGTCGCGAGACAACAGAACCACAGTGTTCATGACAGATAGGACTCGCGCTGGGATTCGATCAGGGTCAGGGCGGCCTCCCAGGCCAGGTCGATGATGTTGTCCTGCTCATCACGGTCAAACTGCTCGGCGGTGTGCGCGCACACTTCCGGCGACGGGTAATGCAATGCCGAACCACCGGCCAGCGCCTGCACCTGGGCCTGGCAGGCGCGTTCCAGAAAGTGGATTTCCTGGAACGCCTGGGCCACGCCCGAACCACCCACCAGCAATCCGTGGTTGCGCAGAATCATCGCCCGGTGCGGGCCGAGGTCGGCAATCAACCGCTCGCGCTCATCCAGCGACAGCGCGATGCCTTCGTAGGTGTGATAGGCCAGCTTGCCGTAGAACTTCAGCGCGTGCTGAGTGATCGGCAGCAAGCCCTGCTTCTGCGCCGCGACCGCCATGCCGGCCGCCGTGTGGGTGTGGATCACACAGTTCAGGTCCGGACGCGCCATGTGGATCGCCGAGTGAATCACGAAGCCGGCGGCGTTGACCCGATGGCCTGTGTACTCCGGGTCGACCACCCGCCCATCCTGGTCGATGCGCACCAGGTCCGAGGCGCGCATGCGGTCGAAGATCACCCCGTAGCGGTTGATCAGAAAATGATGCTCAGGCCCCGGAATCCGCAGGGTGATGTGGGTGTCGATCAGGTCGGTCATGCGAAAGTGTGCGACCAGTCGATACAGCGCAGCCAGTTCGCAACGGGCTTGCCATTCAACCGGGTCGATGTGTGCAGGTTTACTCACGAATACACCTCTTTAGCAGCGTGGGTGACGACCGGGTTGGCGCGCAGGCGGGCCAGGCCGCAAACACCGATCAGGGACAGGGCCGAGAGCAGGGTGAAGAACACCGCCAGCGGCAACCATTGTCCGGAAAACTTGCTGGCCAGCAGGGTGCCGATCAGCGGCGTGGTGCCGCCGGCCACGGCGCAAGCCAATTGGTAGGCGATGGAAATGCCCGAGTAGCGCAGGTGCACCGGGAAGGCCTGGGTCATGTAGCCAGCGATCACCGCGTACAGCGCCGAGAGAATCACCACCGCCAGGGCAATGCCGGCTGTCATGAACACAATGTCCTGCGTGCCTACCAGCAGGAACATCGGATATGGCGTGACCATGCACAGTAGCGCGACCCATTTGAGAAAACGACCTTCGCCGATACGTTCGGCGATCAGCGCCGAGAGCGGTTGCGAGAGCAACTGGATGACGGTCACCAGAAACAGGCAATCGAGAATCGTCGAACGGGCAATGCCCTGGTATTGGGTGACATAGGTGATCATGAAGGTGTTGGTGAAGAAGAACCCGGCCGAGCCGATGGTCACGGCAGCAGCGGCGAACAGGATCTGCCGCCAGCAGGTGCGGATCACCTCCATCACAGGGTATTTGGCGGTCTCGTTGTTGTCCCTGGCCTTGGCGAATTCCGGCGACTCGTGAACGCCGGAGCGGATCAACAGGCCGACCATCATCAACACGCCGCTGGCGAGGAACGGCAGGCGCCAACCCCAGGCGAGGAACTCCTCAGGCTCAAGGGACGTCACCAGTCGGAAAGCGATCAGTGCCAGCAACAATCCGGCGGGACTGCCGAGCTGGGCGAACGACGCATAGAACGTCTTGCGCTTGGCCGGCGCATGTTCGCTGGCCATCAACACCGCCCCACCCCACTCGCCACCGACCGAAATGCCCTGGATCAAACGCAGCGTGATCAGCCCGACGGGGGCCCAGATGCCGGCGCTGGCATAGCTCGGCAGCAGGCCAATGCCCGCGGTGGCGATGCCCATCAAGGCCATGGTCACCAACAGCATCCTCTTGCGCCCGAGACGATCGCCCAGATGACCGAACACCATCCCGGCCATCGGCCGCGCAATAAACCCGACAGCGAAACTGCCGAACGCCGCGAGGGTACTCATGACCGGGTCGCTGCTGGGGAAGAACACTTGCCCAAGGACCAGCGCCGCCGCGGTGGCGTAGATGTAGAAGTCGTAGAACTCGATGGTCGTGCCAATGAAGGCAGCGGCCGCGGCTCGGCGCGGTTGGGGAGTAGTGTGCATGCAAGGACCCTGTGTACTTATAGTTTTTGGGCAGGTGTTAAGGCTGATGACGGTGCACTCTATGGCGCTTGTGGGCTTTATCGCTTCCATGCCAGGATTAGTCAATTTTCAAATCCTTATCTTTACTATTAGCACTGCTACTGCATGAGGTTTTATGCCTTCCATTTCCAACCCGTGGGTCGGCCGGCGCTTTCTCAATGACCGCCTCGACTGGAACCTGCTGCGCACCTATCTGGTCATCGGCCAGGAAGGCAGCATGAGCCGCGCCGCAGCGCGACTGCATATCACCCAGTCGGCCGTCAGCCAGGCGTTGAAACGACTGGAAGAACAACTGGAATGCGTGTTGATTGCCCGCAGCGGGCGACGATTTGACCTGACGGAAACCGGGGAAGAAGTCCTACGCATAGCGGCGGATATCTATGGGGACATTTCACGCCTGGGGACGGTGGTGGAGAGCCGTCACGACGACGTGGTGGGCAAGATCCGCATCCTCACCGTCAGCGGTGTGCAGGCACGGCATTACGATGATTTCCTCGCGGATTTCCATGAAACCCATCCGAAAATCGAGCTGGAAGTCGAGGTGATGGGCAGTTCGAACATCATCAGTTCGCTGTTGCAAAAGACTGCGACCATCGGCGTTGGCCTGTGCCGCTTGCCACAGCCGCGGCTGGAACAACGGGTATTGTTTCGAGAGACGTATGCTTACTTTTGTGGCCAGCGTCACCGGCTGTTCGGGCAAGAGAACCTGGCCCTGGACCAACTGGCGGCGGAAAATTTTGTCAGCTTCACCAGCGATCAATTGGGCGGCAATCTTTCACCCCTGACGCTGTTCCGCGACCAGCAAGGTTTCACCGGCAAAATCGTCGCCTCTTCCACCAGTTTCGAAGAGATTTACCGCTTGATCTGCGCGGGTTATGGCATCGGCGCCTTGCCCACCCATCTGGTGCGCCGGGATGTCGAGCAAGGTCTGCTCTGGCGCTTGCCGCCGGAAGACGGGGTGGTGGATTTCGATATCCAGCTGTTGTGGAATCGCGAACAGAAGATGAGCCAGGCCGAAACGGTGTTCCTCGAGAGCTTCCAGCACATGCTCAGCATCCGTGAGCCTGTGCTGTGAAGCCATGCGGGTTCAGACGTGAGGATCGCCCGGTGCCTTGCTCGGCGCTGCGTACTGCGGCTTGAGGTGGCCGTCCTGATCGAGTAGCCAGGCGTCCATGATCTCCCGCACGACCGGTCCGGCAACGCGCCCACCGGCCTCGCCGTTTTCGATCATCACCGAAATCACAATCTTCGGGTGCTCGGCCGGGGCGAAACCGACGAACAAGGCATTGTCGCGGTTACGCTCGCGGGTTTTCTCCCGGTTGTAACGTTCGCCCTGCTTGATCGCCACCACTTGCGCAGTACCACTCTTGCCGGCAATACGGTACTGCGCCCCCGCCGCAGCGGCCCGGGCAATCCCGCGGGCATCGTGCATCACCATCTGCATGCCATGGTTGACCTGCTCCCAGTCGCGAGGGTCCTTGAGCAGAATGTTCGGCATCGGATGTTCATCCACCGGCGCGACACCGTCCACGGTTTTGGCCAGGTGCGGGCGATTCCACACGCCTTTGTTGGCAATCAGCGCCGTGGCCTGGGCCAACTGCAGCGGCGTGACCTGCATGTAGCCCTGGCCGATGCCGAGAATCACCGTCTCGCCCGGGAACCAGGCCTGGCGACGGGTGGCACGCTTCCAGGCTTGGGATGGCATCAGGCCGGGGGATTCTTCATTCATGTCCAGGGAGACTTTCTCACCCAGTCCGAACATGGCCATGTAGTCGTGCAGGCGATCGATACCAAGCTTGTGTGCCAGGTCATAGAAGTAGGTGTCGTTGGAACGCATGATCGCCGCATCCATATCCACCCAGCCGTCGCCGCTGTGGTTCCAGTTGCGGTACTTGTGATCGAAATCCGGCAGTTGGTAATAACCGGGGTCGAACACACGGGTCTGTGGCGTGACGACACCGGCATCGAGGCCGGCGATTGCCACTTCCGGCTTGATGGTCGAACCCGGCGCATAGAGACCGCGCAGCACACGGTTGAACAGCGGTCGGTCGATGGAGTCCCGTAGCGTCGAGTACTCCTTGGAGCTGATACCGGTGACGAACAGATTCGGATCGAAACTCGGGTTGCTGACCATGGCCAGCACTTCACCGGTCGACGGATCCAGCGCGACCACCGAACCACGGCGATCACCCAGGGCTTGTTCGGCGGCCTCCTGAAGCTTGACGTCGAGGCTCAGGACAATGTTTTCGCCGGGCACCGGGTCAGTGTGCTTGAGCACTCGCAGCACGCGGCCCTGGGCATTGGTTTCGACTTCCTCATAACCGACATGGCCGTGCAGTTGCGTCTCGTAGAATTTTTCGATCCCGGTCTTGCCGATGGATTGGGTACCTCGGTACTCGACGTTATCCAGAGCCTTTGACTCTTTCTCGTTGATTCGTCCGACGTAGCCGACCGAATGAGCGAAGTGCTCGCCCAACGGATAGTGTCGAACGAACTGCGGCTCTACATCAAGGCCCGGCAGGCGGAACTCGTTGACGGCGAGTACGGCAATTTGCTCTTCGCTCAGCTCATAGAACAACGTCACGGGGACGAACGGATGACGTGCCTGCTTCATCGCCTTGTCGAACTGCGAACGGTCTTCAGCAGGCAAGTGCAGGAGATTGACTACCTCGTCCAACTCTTCGTTTATATCGGAAGCACGTTCGCGAGTGATGGTCAGGTTGTAGCTGGGACGGTTGTCTGCGAGAAGTACGCCGTTGCGGTCATAGATCAACCCGCGGGTAGGCGTAATCGGCAGGACGTGGACGCGGTTGTTTTCGGAGATGGTCGAGTGATAGTCGAACTCGACTACTTGCAGGACATACATGCGCACTACCAGCGCACAGGTGACAGCGGCAACGAACAAGCCGCAGGCCATCAGCCTTTTATTGACCAGGCGTGTCTCTTTCTCGTGGTCCTTGATGGGTATCGGTTCGGGCACTTGTGCAGCAACTCTTTGAAAAGAATGCCGATCCGTGGGCGCAAACTCAGTCCATTAAAAATGAGCTGCACCTTAGCAAAACCGTTGGGTCATGTTCGTGTGATTTTTTTTACAATTGACCTTGTAGGAGCGAGCTCGCTCCTACAAGGCGGACAAAAACAAAACCCCTACCTGCATACGCAGATAGGGGTTTCGGAATTTAATCTTGACGATGACCTACTCTCACATGGGGAAACCCCACACTACCATCGGCGATGCATCGTTTCACTGCTGAGTTCGGGATGGGATCAGGTGGTTCCAACGCTCTATGGTCGTCAAGAAATTCGGGTACTGAGTCGTGACCGGTTGGCCTCGCTTCAGCAAATTGGGTATGTGACAGCTTTCGGTGTTTTGTGAGTATCTCGAACTTTCGGTTCGTTTCGTCTTCACACACCGCAATCTGATGCCTCTTTCGAAGTAAGCAAATTGCTTGGGTGTTATATGGTCAAGCCTCACGGGCAATTAGTATTGGTTAGCTCAACGCCTCACAGCGCTTACACACCCAACCTATCAACGTCGTAGTCTTCGACGGCCCTTCAGGGGACTCAAGGTCCCAGTGAGATCTCATCTTGAGGCAAGTTTCCCGCTTAGATGCTTTCAGCGGTTATCTTTTCCGAACATAGCTACCCGGCAATGCCACTGGCGTGACAACCGGAACACCAGAGGTTCGTCCACTCCGGTCCTCTCGTACTAGGAGCAGCCCCTCTCAAATCTCAAACGTCCACGGCAGATAGGGACCGAACTGTCTCACGACGTTCTAAACCCAGCTCGCGTACCACTTTAAATGGCGAACAGCCATACCCTTGGGACCGGCTTCAGCCCCAGGATGTGATGAGCCGACATCGAGGTGCCAAACACCGCCGTCGATATGAACTCTTGGGCGGTATCAGCCTGTTATCCCCGGAGTACCTTTTATCCGTTGAGCGATGGCCCTTCCATACAGAACCACCGGATCACTAAGACCTACTTTCGTACCTGCTCGACGTGTCTGTCTCGCAGTCAAGCGCGCTTTTGCCTTTATACTCTACGACCGATTTCCGACCGGTCTGAGCGCACCTTCGTACTCCTCCGTTACTCTTTAGGAGGAGACCGCCCCAGTCAAACTACCCACCATACACTGTCCTCGATCCGGATAACGGACCTGAGTTAGAACCTCAAAGTTGCCAGGGTGGTATTTCAAGGTTGGCTCCACGCGAACTGGCGTCCACGCTTCAAAGCCTCCCACCTATCCTACACAAGCAAATTCAAAGTCCAGTGCAAAGCTATAGTAAAGGTTCACGGGGTCTTTCCGTCTAGCCGCGGATACACTGCATCTTCACAGCGATTTCAATTTCACTGAGTCTCGGGTGGAGACAGCGCCGCCATCGTTACGCCATTCGTGCAGGTCGGAACTTACCCGACAAGGAATTTCGCTACCTTAGGACCGTTATAGTTACGGCCGCCGTTTACCGGGGCTTCGATCAAGAGCTTCGCGTTAGCTAACCCCATCAATTAACCTTCCGGCACCGGGCAGGCGTCACACCCTATACGTCCACTTTCGTGTTTGCAGAGTGCTGTGTTTTTAATAAACAGTCGCAGCGGCCTGGTATCTTCGACCGGCGTGGGCTTACGGAGCAAGTCCTTCACCCTCACCGGCGCACCTTCTCCCGAAGTTACGGTGCCATTTTGCCTAGTTCCTTCACCCGAGTTCTCTCAAGCGCCTTGGTATTCTCTACCCAACCACCTGTGTCGGTTTGGGGTACGGTTCCTGGTTACCTGAAGCTTAGAAGCTTTTCTTGGAAGCATGGCATCAACCACTTCGTGTTCCAAAGGAACACTCGTCATCAGCTCTCGGCCTTGGAATCCCGGATTTACCTAAGATTCCAGCCTACCACCTTAAACTTGGACAACCAACGCCAAGCTGGCCTAGCCTTCTCCGTCCCTCCATCGCAATAACCAGAAGTACAGGAATATTAACCTGTTTTCCATCGACTACGCTTTTCAGCCTCGCCTTAGGGACCGACTAACCCTGCGTCGATTAACGTTGCGCAGGAAACCTTGGTCTTTCGGCGTGGGTGTTTTTCACACCCATTGTCGTTACTCATGTCAGCATTCGCACTTCTGATACCTCCAGCAAGCTTCTCAACTCACCTTCACAGGCTTACAGAACGCTCCTCTACCGCATCACCCGAAGGTGATACCCGTAGCTTCGGTGTATGGTTTGAGCCCCGTTACATCTTCCGCGCAGGCCGACTCGACTAGTGAGCTATTACGCTTTCTTTAAAGGGTGGCTGCTTCTAAGCCAACCTCCTAGCTGTCTAAGCCTTCCCACATCGTTTCCCACTTAACCATAACTTTGGGACCTTAGCTGACGGTCTGGGTTGTTTCCCTTTTCACGACGGACGTTAGCACCCGCCGTGTGTCTCCCATGCTCGGCACTTGTAGGTATTCGGAGTTTGCATCGGTTTGGTAAGTCGGGATGACCCCCTAGCCGAAACAGTGCTCTACCCCCTACAGTGATACATGAGGCGCTACCTAAATAGCTTTCGAGGAGAACCAGCTATCTCCGAGCTTGATTAGCCTTTCACTCCGATCCACAGGTCATCCGCTAACTTTTCAACGGTAGTCGGTTCGGTCCTCCAGTTAGTGTTACCCAACCTTCAACCTGCCCATGGATAGATCGCCCGGTTTCGGGTCTATTCCCAGCGACTAGACGCCCTATTAAGACTCGCTTTCGCTACGCCTCCCCTATTCGGTTAAGCTCGCCACTGAAAATAAGTCGCTGACCCATTATACAAAAGGTACGCAGTCACCCAACAAAGTGGGCTCCCACTGCTTGTACGCATACGGTTTCAGGATCTATTTCACTCCCCTCTCCGGGGTTCTTTTCGCCTTTCCCTCACGGTACTAGTTCACTATCGGTCAGTCAGTAGTATTTAGCCTTGGAGGATGGTCCCCCCATATTCAGACAAAGTTTCTCGTGCTCCGTCCTACTCGATTTCATGACCAAGAGATTTTCGCGTACAGGGCTATCACCCACTATGGCCGCACTTTCCAGAGCGTTCCGCTAATCTCAAAGCCACTTAAGGGCTAGTCCCCGTTCGCTCGCCACTACTAAGGGAATCTCGGTTGATTTCTTTTCCTCAGGGTACTTAGATGTTTCAGTTCCCCTGGTTCGCCTCTTGCACCTATGTATTCAGTACAAGATAACCATCTTATGATGGCTGGGTTCCCCCATTCAGACATCTCCGGATCAAAGTCTGTTTGCCGACTCCCCGAAGCTTTTCGCAGGCTACCACGTCTTTCATCGCCTCTGACTGCCAAGGCATCCACCGTATGCGCTTCTTCACTTGACCATATAACCCCAAGCAATCTGGTTATACTATGAAGACGACATTCGCCGAAAATTCGATTCTTGCTCATAAAGAGCAACTCACAAATTTTACCTTAGCCTGATCCGTTACCAGTGAAAGTAACGTTCAGTCTATCCTTCTATCACATACCCAAATTTTTAAAGAACGAACTAGTCAAAGACTAGAAATCAACATTCACCATCGTCTCGATGGAATGCTCATTTCTAAGCTTTACACAATCAGAAGCAGTAGTGGTGGAGCCAAACGGGATCGAACCGTTGACCTCCTGCGTGCAAGGCAGGCGCTCTCCCAGCTGAGCTATGGCCCCGTATTTCTACAGGCGTTTCCCACACAAAATTGGTGGGTCTGGGCAGATTCGAACTGCCGACCTCACCCTTATCAGGGGTGCGCTCTAACCAACTGAGCTACAGACCCAATTTCGAGCTGCTAAGGCCGACCTCACCCTGCTCTTAACCACAGAGCATGGGGTGCGCTCTAACCAACTAAGCGACAACCCCAAGGCTGCTTCTTATCGTCTTCTTCAATGAATCAAGCAATTCGTGTGGGAACTTATGGAGCAGCTGAGTCGTCGATTAAGGAGGTGATCCAGCCGCAGGTTCCCCTACGGCTACCTTGTTACGACTTCACCCCAGTCATGAATCACACCGTGGTAACCGTCCTCCCGAAGGTTAGACTAGCTACTTCTGGTGCAACCCACTCCCATGGTGTGACGGGCGGTGTGTACAAGGCCCGGGAACGTATTCACCGCGACATTCTGATTCGCGATTACTAGCGATTCCGACTTCACGCAGTCGAGTTGCAGACTGCGATCCGGACTACGATCGGTTTTGTGGGATTAGCTCCACCTCGCGGCTTGGCAACCCTCTGTACCGACCATTGTAGCACGTGTGTAGCCCAGGCCGTAAGGGCCATGATGACTTGACGTCATCCCCACCTTCCTCCGGTTTGTCACCGGCAGTCTCCTTAGAGTGCCCACCATGACGTGCTGGTAACTAAGGACAAGGGTTGCGCTCGTTACGGGACTTAACCCAACATCTCACGACACGAGCTGACGACAGCCATGCAGCACCTGTCTCAATGTTCCCGAAGGCACCAATCCATCTCTGGAAAGTTCATTGGATGTCAAGGCCTGGTAAGGTTCTTCGCGTTGCTTCGAATTAAACCACATGCTCCACCGCTTGTGCGGGCCCCCGTCAATTCATTTGAGTTTTAACCTTGCGGCCGTACTCCCCAGGCGGTCAACTTAATGCGTTAGCTGCGCCACTAAGAGCTCAAGGCTCCCAACGGCTAGTTGACATCGTTTACGGCGTGGACTACCAGGGTATCTAATCCTGTTTGCTCCCCACGCTTTCGCACCTCAGTGTCAGTATCAGTCCAGGTGGTCGCCTTCGCCACTGGTGTTCCTTCCTATATCTACGCATTTCACCGCTACACAGGAAATTCCACCACCCTCTACCATACTCTAGCTTGTCAGTTTTGAATGCAGTTCCCAGGTTGAGCCCGGGGCTTTCACATCCAACTTAACGAACCACCTACGCGCGCTTTACGCCCAGTAATTCCGATTAACGCTTGCACCCTCTGTATTACCGCGGCTGCTGGCACAGAGTTAGCCGGTGCTTATTCTGTCGGTAACGTCAAAACACTAACGTATTAGGTTAATGCCCTTCCTCCCAACTTAAAGTGCTTTACAATCCGAAGACCTTCTTCACACACGCGGCATGGCTGGATCAGGCTTTCGCCCATTGTCCAATATTCCCCACTGCTGCCTCCCGTAGGAGTCTGGACCGTGTCTCAGTTCCAGTGTGACTGATCATCCTCTCAGACCAGTTACGGATCGTCGCCTTGGTGAGCCATTACCTCACCAACTAGCTAATCCGACCTAGGCTCATCTGATAGCGCAAGGCCCGAAGGTCCCCTGCTTTCTCCCGTAGGACGTATGCGGTATTAGCGTTCCTTTCGAAACGTTGTCCCCCACTACCAGGCAGATTCCTAGGCATTACTCACCCGTCCGCCGCTGAATTCAGGAGCAAGCTCCTGTCATCCGCTCGACTTGCATGTGTTAGGCCTGCCGCCAGCGTTCAATCTGAGCCATGATCAAACTCTTCAGTTCAAACATCTTTGGGTTTTGAGAAAACCCTAAACTTGGCTCAGCAATCGTTGGTTACATCTTTGATTTCTCGCGGAGTAACTTGTGATGCTGATAATCTGTTGACTAGCAGTCTGACTCCACAAGCACCCACACGAATTGCTTGATTCAGTTGTTAAAGAGCGGTTGGTTAAGATCTTTCGTCTCAACCGAGGCGCGCATTCTACAGCAGCCTCATTTGCTGTCAAGTGGTATTTTTCAGAAGTTTTCCAAGTTTCCTTTTCAACTTCAACCACTTGCGCTTCAGATCTCTCGTCAGCGGGAGGAGAATTCTACAGCGTTACACGCTGCTGTCAACACCTCTTTTTCAACTTCCTTTTGGCTTCGATGACCTGAAGCAACCCGCTGCCGAAAACCGCGTAACTCTTTGTTTACCAAGGAGTTTTCCGTTTCGACTGCGCCGGAAGTGGGGCGAATTATAGGCTTCCAGAATCTGCCGTCAAGCGTTGATTTGGGTTTCTACCGAAATGTGCAAAAACACTGCTTATATATAGACGCGCCTGCAGGGAATGCGCAGTATATTGCCCAACACAAATAGAAATACCCTTGATTCCTATATTTCGGACGATGCCACGTAATGAATGACCAGCCTCGCAGCCTAGCCTCTACCTTGTTCTCGGTTGGGCTGCTGCTCATAGCCATGGCGTCGATCCAGTCCGGAGCCTCTCTGGCCAAAAGCATGTTCTCGGTTGTTGGCCCTCAGGGGACGACAACATTACGACTGATTTTTGCCAGCGTAATCATGATGCTGATACTGCGTCCATGGCGGGCGAAACTCACCGCAAGGTCCCTGCGCACCGTCATCGTCTACGGGATGGCGCTGGGCGGCATGAACTTCCTCTTCTATATGTCGTTGCAAACCGTCCCGCTGGGCATCGCGGTGGCTCTTGAGTTCACCGGCCCACTGGCCGTGGCGATCTATGCCTCGCGTCGCGCGATCGACTTTTTGTGGATCGCCCTGGCTGCCGTCGGCTTACTGCTACTGATACCGACAGGAGAAGCGAGCGCAGGCATCGATCTGGTAGGCACCGGTTATGCCTTGGGTGCCGGGGTCTGCTGGGCACTGTACATTTTGTTCGGCCAAAAAGCGGGGGCCGACAATGGCGTGCAAACCGCCGCGCTGGGGGTGATGATCGCTGCGCTATTCGTAGCCCCCATCGGCATTGTCCATGCCGGTTCCGCTCTACTGACCCCGTCATTGATCCCTGTGGCCCTCGGCGTCGCCATCTTGTCCACTGCCCTCCCCTACACCCTGGAGATGGTCGCGCTGACCCGCATGCCGGCCAGAACCTTCGGCACACTGATGAGCATCGAGCCTGCCTTCGGCGCGCTATCTGGCTTGCTATTCCTTCATGAATACCTCTCGCTGTCACAATGGATGGCAATCATGTGCATCATTCTGGCATCCGTCGGCGCAACCATGACCATGAGCTCTGCCGCCAGACCAGCAGTAACGGCAGATTGAGAACGGAGATGACACGGGTCTGGTATTTGCCGCTCAATTAGGCCATGTTTAGCCCCGCAACCCAGAGTCATACCACGGATAATTTCAGGTAGGGATATCGGTACGCGTCTAGCGAATGCAGCCAGACCCGGGCACAAGATCCGGGGACGCTATAAGGACAGTAATGAAACGAATTTTGATTTTGATCGCCGTACTTGCAATTGCGGGCTGCGCGGCGACATCAGACACACAGATCAAGCACGGCAAGAAAGGGCTACACATCAACTGTTCCGGACTGTCTTCGTCCTGGGACAAGTGCTACGCCAGCGCTGCCAACTCCTGCGCACCCAAGGGATACAAAGTCATCGCCAAATCGGGAGATGCCGTGGAAGAGCCCGGCGATTATCCGTTTGGCCTCAATCCTGCGGGTTATACTAGCCGCAGCATGATTGTCATCTGCAAATAGGCAGGGCCGTCGCGTCAGATTCTCGGACTTGCGATCTGACGGCCGATTTCCTCGTAGCTGGACTTCAGCACAGTGCGCTGGATATCCGGGCTAGCCAGCATGCGCGCCACGACCAGCGCGCCAATACATTGCGACAGAATCGCCCACGCCAGGCTGTCGCTTTGCAGAACACACGCCCAACGTTCCTGAAGCCGACAAATCCAGTGCTCTGCCTGTTGGCGGACAGTCACGTCGGAACGGGCAATTTCCGCCCCTAATGCCGGCAATGCACAACCGGTCTCCGGATTCTCGACGTGAGACATACTCAGGTACTGTTTCAAGCAGCGCTCAAGCTTGTCACGGTCCTGCCCTTCCCCCAGTCGCGTCAGACTTTGCCCCAACTCACGCTCGACAATGCTTGCGAACAACTCGTCTTTCGATGAGAAGTGGCTATAGAAGGCGCCGCCACTCAAGCCAATCGCTTTCATCAGGCCGTCCACGCCCACCGTTGAAAATCCGGACTTCTTGGCCGATACCGCACTGCTTTCCAGCAGCCGTTGCCTGGTTTCCAGCTTGTGACTGGCCGAATAACGCATTGTCCTTCCCCCTGGATTGCTCGCCTTGACGTCTGTCGAATCATAGCATAACGTTCGTTTAGTTAACGATCGTTTACCAAAAAGGATCTACCCATGAATAACAAGAAGGTCGTACTGGTCGTCGGTGCAGGTGATGCCACGGGCGGCGCCATTGCCAAGCGTTTTGCCCGGGAGGGTTTTGTCGCCTGCGTCACCCGCCGCAGTGCGGACAAGCTCCAGCCACTGGTGGATGCCATCAAGGCCGATGGTGGCGAGGCCCACGGTTTTGCCTGCGACGCTCGCAAGGAAGACGATGTGGTGGCACTGGTCGAGCAGATCGAAAGCGAGATCGGCCCCATCGAGGCGTTCGTGTTCAACATCGGTGCCAACGTGCCGTGCAGCATTCTCGAAGAAACCGCCCGCAAGTATTTCAAGATCTGGGAAATGGCCTGTTTCTCGGGGTTTCTCAACGCCCGGGAAGTGGCCAAACGCATGGCCAAGCGCCAACGCGGCACGATCCTGTTCACCGGTGCTACCGCCGGCCTGCGCGGTGCCGCCGGCTTTGCCGCATTTGCCGGTGCCAAGCACGGCATTCGTGCACTGGCGCAAAGCATGGCCCGAGAGCTCGGCCCGATGAATATTCACGTTGCCCATGTCGTCGTCGACGGCGCCATCGATACCGATTTCATCCGCGACAGCTTCCCAGAGAAATACGCGACCAAGGATCAGGACGGCATCCTCAACCCCGAACACATTGCCGAGAATTACTGGTACCTGCACAGCCAGCCCCGCGACGCCTGGACCTTCGAACTGGACCTGCGCCCCTGGAGCGAACGCTGGTAAGCCCTCCCCTACAACAATAAGCAGAGCGTATCGACCATGAGCAAAAGCGTGGAATTCCTTTTTGACCTGGGCAGCCCCACCACTTACCTGGCGTATACCCAGCTACCGGCAATCTGTGAGCAAACCGACAGCCAACTGATCTACATCCCGATCCTGCTCGGCGGTGTGTTCAAGGCCACCGGCAACGCCTCCCCGGCGACCATTCCGGCCAAGGGCCGCCACATGATTCAGGACCTCGACCGTTATGCCCGGCGCTACGGCGTACCACTGAAGTTCAATCCGCATTTCCCGATCAACACCCTGATGCTGATGCGTGCCGTGACCGGCATTCAGTTGCACCACCCCGAGCGTTTTGTCGCCTTCATTGACTGCCTGTTCAAGGCCCTGTGGGTCGATGGCCGCAACCTCAGTGACCCGGCAACCGTGGCCGCGGTGCTGAGCGACAACGGTTTCGATCCCAACGAGGTGCTGGCACTGACCGCCGACGAAACAGTCAAGGCAACGCTCAAGGACAACACCGAGAAAGCGGTGCAGCGCGGCGTATTCGGCGTACCAAGCATGTTTGTCGATGACCAGCTGTACTTCGGCCAGGATCGACTGGACTTCGTACTCGAGGCCCTGAGTTAAATCTCGACCACCAACCGCCCCTTTGCCGCTCCTGACAAGAGCAGCACATGGGCGGCTTCTGCGGACTCCAACGTGAACGAGTGCGGGTCAAGCAACGGCGCGAGCTTGCCCGCCTCAATCAACCGCGCCGCCTCGTGCAGAATCTCGCCGTGATGCTCACGCCCCTTGCCGGTCAGGAGCGGCAGCAAAGTGAAGACACCAGAATAAGTCGCCCCGCGAAAGGAAAGCGGTGCCAGGCTGTGCTGCCCCCACCCTAGGCAACTGAGCACATGACCGTGATACATCCGTGCCGCCTTGAATGACGCATCCAGCGTTTCACCCCCCACTGTGTCATAGACAATGTCGAAGCCCTCACCGGCCGTATGCTCAGCCACATAGTCTTCAACCGAAGACTTGCGGTAATCGATAAACGTCGCGCCGAACCCTTCGATAATCGACTGCTGCCCGGCAGAGCCCGTGGCAAAAACTTCTGCGCCAAAAGCGCGGGCGATTTGCACCGCGACATGACCAACACCACCGGCGCCACCATGGATCAATACCTTCTGCCCGAGCCGAACACGAGCCCGGTCGACCAGACCTTCCCAAGCGGTGATCAGCACCAGCGGCAAACCGGCAGCCTCACGCATGCTCAAGTTGTGTGGTTTGCGAGCCAACAGTCGCGCGTCGACCACCGCGTACTCGGCCAATGAACCTTGAATACCACCAATACCGGTGGCCATGGCATACACGTCATCCCCCGGCAGCCAGCCACTGACGCCCTCCCCCAACGCCGCTACGGTTCCGGCCAGATCCATCCCCACTATCGCCGGCAATGGTTGAGCCGCATGGGTCGCCTGCCCGGAGCGGATTTTGCCGTCCAGCGGATTGACACCGCTGGCCTTGATCCTGACCAGTACCTGCCCCGCCTGCGGCACGGGCCGTGCAATGGAAACCAAACGTAACGGCGCATTGGCCGAGTCGACCATCAGAGCGCGCATATTCAGTGAGTCAGTCATTTCGCCATGTCCCATCAGTAGTGAATGCAGGACTGATTTTGTATTGCTCAATTCATGCCGATAAGACGCCATGTCGCTATAGTGACCATTCCATTACAGCATCAATGAGCGATCCCGTGGACAAACTCAATGCAATGGCGATTTTCGTGCGGGTGGTCGAGCGGGGCAGTTTTTCCGCCGTTGCCCGGGAGTTGCAGACCAGCCAGCCGACCATCAGCAAAGTGTTGCAAGCACTGGAAACCCGATTGGGCGGAAAGCTGATTGCCCGCAGTACCCGCAAGTTGTCCCTGACGGACGAAGGTCAGCGGTACTACAACGAATGCCGACTCATCCTCGCCGCCGTGGACGCGGCGGAACATAGCTTTCAATCCGGTCGGGAAAGGGTCGCCGGACCGTTGAAAATCGGCTCGTCGGTCAGTTTCGGACGCTTGCAGATCGCCCCCCGCTTGCCGGACTTTCTCAAACACTACCCTGACGTACAGATAGACCTGCAACTGAGCGATCAAAACCAGGATCTGGTCAGCGAAGGGCTGGACGTGACTTTCAGGATTGGAGCCCTGAACGACAGTGGCCTGATCGCTCGCCTTGTCGGCAGTACCCACCGTGTGACCGTCGCATCACCTGACTACCTCAGGCAAAACGGCCAACCGCAAACACCGCAGGAACTGGGCAGGCACAACTGCCTGATGTTCAACCTGCTGAGCAGTCAAAACCTGTGGCTGTACACAAAAGACGCCCAACGCCACGAAGTGCGGATCAAGGGCAATGCGCAGAGCAACAATTCCGAGGCGATCCGCGAAATGGTGCTGGGGGGATTGGGGATTGCACTGTCACCGGTATGGCTATTCAGCAAAGACCTGAGCGCCGGCCGGGTGAGCGCGATTTTGCAGGATTACAGTACGTTTTCGCTGCCAATTTATGCCGTATCCCCGGCGAATCGTCGCCAATCCGCCAGGGTCAAAGCCTTTGTCGACTATATGGCTCAGGCGCTGGATAAAGCGCCTGAGCTGCACCTAAACAAATAGCTACACAGGAACCAATAGCTGCACCCGATCAGATAGCCGCGGTGCGAGTGTTCAGCCACTCAAGTGCAGCACCCTCGACCAACGGACTCAGGCGCTCGCGCACTTCGGCGTGGTAGGCGTTGAACCACTGCTTTTCCTCGTCCGACAGCAGCGAGGTTTCCAGGCAGCGCGTATCGATCGGGCACAGGGTCAGGGTTTCGAACTTCAGGAACTCGCCGAATTCGCTTTTGCCTGCCTCACGGTTCATCGCCAGGTTTTCGATCCGCACACCCCAACGGCCCGGACGATAGGTGCCCGGCTCAATGGACGTGATCATGCCGGGTTGCATCGCGGTTTGCGGTGCAGGTGCGGCCTGATAAGCGATGACTTGCGGACCTTCGTGGACGTTCAGGAAATAGCCGACGCCATGACCGGTGCCGTGACCGTAGTCGACACTTTCCGCCCAGATGGGCGCACGAGCGATGGCATCGAGCAGCGGCGACAGGATGCCTTTCGGGAACTGTGCGCGGGACAAGGCAATCACGCCCTTGAGCACGCGGGTGCAATCGCGCTTTTGCTCATCGGTCGGTGTGCCCACCGCAACCATCCGCGTGATGTCAGTGGTGCCGCCCAGGTACTGGCCGCCGGAGTCGATCAACAGCAGGCCATCCCCTTCGATCACCGCATGTTCTTCTTCGGTGGCATGGTAGTGCGGCATCGCGCCATTGGCATTGAACGCGGCGATGGTGTTGAAACTCAGCGACACATAATCCGGACGACGTTCACGGGCGGCGGTGAGTTTTTCGTCGATGGTCAGCTCGGTGATGCGCTCACGCCCCAGTGCCGAGTCCAGCCAGGCGAAGAATTCGCACAGCGCTGCGCCGTCCTGTTCCATGGCCTGACGGATGTGCTCGGCATCGGCCAGGCTTTTTTGCGATTTGGCCAGGGTAGTCGGGTTCAGGCCTTCGATCAGCTTCACCCCGCTGTTGAGGTTGTCCAGCAACCCCGCCGTGACCCGCGCCGGGTCGACTTGCAGGCTCGCACCGCTCGGCACGGCACGCAGTGCAGCAGCGACTTCGCTGTAATCGCGCAAGGTCACGCCGTCCTGCTCGAGGATGGCGCGCAACTCGGCGCTGACTTTGCTCAAGGCGACAAACAGCGTGGCCTGTTGCTGATTGATCAAGGCGAAAGAAACAAACACCGGGTTGAACGACACGTCGCCGCCACGCAGGTTGAACAGCCAGGCGATATCATCCAGGGTGGCGATGAAATGCCAGTCGGCACCCCGCGCCTGAAGGGTTTCACGCAGTTTGGCGAGTTTTTCGCCACGGCTGACGGTCGCCTGTGGAGGCAGGTGCTGATAGATCGGTTCGTTCGGCAGGCCTGGTCGGTCGCTCCAGACGCCGCTCAACAGGTCGATGTCGGTGCGCAGACGGGCGCCGCGTTCTTCAAGTTTGCTGCTCAGGGTCCGTGCCGAAGCCACGGCCATGACCGCGCCATCGACCGCGACAACACCACCCTCGGGGGTTTGCTCGGCCAGCCATTCCAGTGGTCCGGGTTGACCCGGTTGCAGCTTGACCAGGTCAATGCCGCTGCCCTTGAGTTCCTTGGTCGCCTGCTCCCAATAACGGCTGTCGGCCCAGACGCCGGCAAAGTCCGGGGTCACGATCAGGGTGCCGACCGAACCATGGAAACCCGACAACCACTGGCGCCCTTGCCAGTAACCCGGCAGGTATTCGGACAGGTGCGGGTCGGCCGACGGCACCAGCAAGGCGTGAATGCCCTCCCGGCTCATCAGTTCGCGGGTTTGCGCCAGGCGCTGGGGCACCGATCCATTGATCGAAAGCTGCGTATTCATCGTGTCTCCTGCTAATCACTTGTTCATTATTGTTGAGTACCGATCAACGTCGGCGCTTCGTCGCCCTATTGCCAGAATGCCGGAGCACTGGCGCAGGCTGCCTTGATCAGTTGAACCGCCTGGTCGATGTCCTGCTCGGTGGTGAAACGCCCGAGGCTCAAGCGGATGGTACGACCGGCCGAACGGGCATCGTGCCCCAGGGCCAGCAGTACATGGGATGGGGTATTGCTCGCGGAATTGCAGGCCGAGGTCGCGGAAAACGCGATCGAGGCCAGCAACGCCGCCGGGTTGAACTCGCCTTCGTTGAAGGTCAGGCTCAGGGTATGGGGAATGCGCCGGGTCGGGCTGCCGTTGAGAAGTACGCCGGGAACGCTCTGCAATTGCTCGAGCAAGCGTTCACGCAAACGCACGATGGTGGCTTTCTCTTCATCGAACGCAGCCGCCGCCAGTGCAAAGGCCTCGCCCATAGCCACGATCTGATGGGTCGCCAGCGTGCCGGAACGCAAACCGCCCTCATGCCCGCCGCCATGGATCTGCGCCTGCAATCGTTGTTGTGCACGCGGACCGACGTACAACGCGCCGATACCTTTGGGGCCATAGAGCTTGTGCGCGGAAAGCGACATCAGGTCCACCGGCCACTGCGCGAGATCGATCGCCACTTTGCCCGCGCCCTGTGCGGCGTCGACATGGAACAACGCCCCGCGATCACGCACGACCTGACCGATGGCGGGAATGTCGTTGAGAGTGCCCAGTTCGTTGTTGACCAGCATCAGCGACACCAGGAAGGTGTCCTCGCGCAGGGCTTCGCTGACCGCTTGCGCGGTGATCAGGCCCTCGGCGTCCGGCACCAGATAGGTCACCGCGACACCGGCATCCTGCAGTTGCCTGGCGGTATCGAGAATGGCCTTGTGTTCGATCTGGCTGGTGATGATATGGCCGCCGCCAGTGCCGCGGGCCTGGGTCACGCCTTTGAGCGCAAGGTTGTTGGATTCGGTGGCGCCGGAGGTCCAGACGATCTGCCCGGGCGTCGCGCCGACCAGTTCGGCGACCTGGCGTCGCGCCTGTTCGACCGATTGCCGGGCCTGCTGGCCGAAGACGTGGGAGCTGGAGGCCGGGTTGCCGAAATTGCCGGTAAAGCCCAGACACTCGACCATCACCTTGATGACCCGCTCATCCACCGGCGTGGTGGCGGCGTAATCGAAATACAACGGACGTTTATTCATAAAAGACTCGCAGAGCGTGTTCCGGGATCAGGAAGCTCGTGACTGCAAACGGCAAAGCGCAGCCTTGTGAGCTGCGCGCTGTTTTCAGAACGCTACCAATACCTGATCGGATGCCGTTAAAGAAGAACTACTTCATTTAAAAGTGCGTAGGAACGCTCCTGAAAAGTCAGCTTAACAGGCATCGGGCAAGCGGTTGAAGCAATGCGTCAGCTAAAGCTTTCGAGCAACAGCGGATACAGCGAACCCACGAGCAGCGCAGCCATGCCCCAATTGAACAGGCGCAGCCAGCGGCGATCCTTCAGAACGTTGCGCAACAGCGTGCCGCAAGCGGCCCAGACACCGACACTCGGCAGGTTGATTATCGCAAAGACGGCCGCGATCACGATCACATTCGAGAAGTAACCCTGCATCGGCGTGTAGGTGCTGATGGCGCCAATGGCCATGATCCAGGCCTTGGGATTGACCCACTGGAACGCGGCGGCACCCAGATAGCTGATCGGTTTCGCCTCGCCCTGCTGACTTTCCGACATGGGCCCGGAATGGGCGATTTTCCACGCCAGATACAGCAAATACGCCGCCCCCGCATAACGCAGCACGGTGTAGAGCAAAGGGTAAGTCTGGAACACCGCGCCAAGGCCAAAACCGACCGCCACCACCAGTACAAAGAAGCCACAAGTGATGCCGAGCATGTGCGGAATCGTGCGGTTGAAGCCGAAGTTCACCCCGGATGCCAGCAACATGGTGTTGTTCGGGCCGGGCGTGATCGAAGTGACGAGGGCAAACAGGGCGAAGCCCAGCAGCAGGTCGAGAGAGAGCGTCATGGGTGGCAGTCCGTCAGGGTCGGTCAGGTGTTGACCCTATCGCACACCCTGGACGAAACCCATGGACAGTTACGCGAAACTTGGAGCAGTACAGTTTTGCTTCAGCTTGGACGACCGTGAAGCTGTACAGATCGCCCGGCGTTCATTTCACCCTGGTTGTCGAAATTGAACGACTTTTGCGGCTGGCCGAGCAGTTCGGCTTTTTTCGCGTGGTATTCGTCGAAGGACAAACCGCGGCGGTTCAGCGCCTCCAGCGCCAGTTCCTTGCTTTCTTCAGCCGTGTAAGGCCGAAGCTCCGGGGAAACATGGCTGGCACATCCGGCGAGTACGGAGACGGCGAGCATCAGCAAAGTGGCAATCATCGGTTTCATTTTGGCGTCCTGGCGACTGGGTTCGAGGCAATGAACACAGGCTACCCGTGCCTCCCGGGCAGCAGAAATCAACGCTTTCAATAGTGGCTATCAAGAAATGGCGATCATTGTCGATTGCCGGGAGAACGCGGGCCGGGAGCGCACTGGTTGGAGCCGGCTTGATGGCACTTGAATGGCGCTGCTGCTCGTCGGGCACTCGGTGAGGCGAAAGAGGCTGGCCTATATTTACTCGGTCGTATAACGGCACAGGTACTTTCGATTCACAAAACAACAACAAGGAGATCCATCATGAGCGTCAAACCCATACCAGAGGGGTATCACAGCGTCACCCCCTATCTGGGCATCAACAAAGCCGCCGAAGCCATCGACTTCTACAAAAAAGCTTTTGGCGCCGTTGAAATCATGCGCCTGGACATGCCCGGTGGCAGTGTCGGCCACGCTGAACTGCGTATCGGCGATTGTCCGATCATGCTGGGCACACCGTGTGATCAAGGGCCGCTGAGCAACCCGGACAATTCGCCGTCCGTGGGTCTGCATTTGTACGTGACGGATGTCGACAAGTCCTACAAACAGGCGATCGATGCCGGCGCAACCGTTGTATCGGAGGTCAAGGATCAGTTTTATGGCGACCGTTCGGGCACCTTGAAGGATCCCTACGGGCACCTGTGGTTCCTGGCCACGCGCAAGGAAGACCTGACCCAGGCGCAGATCGAGCAACGGGCGAAGGAGATGTTTGCCCAGGGTTGAAATCCTTGGTGCCGGAGCGGGCCTCTTCGCGAGCAGGCTCGCTCCCATAGGGGCCCCGCCTGCAACAGCACCGCCGACTTGCTAATCACTTGCGCAAGCAAGCCCGCCCGCGACCTGTCGGCAATGAGAAATATTTTCTTTCATTTCCCCTTTCGGGATTTCCCCTGCTCATCCGTCCTACATAGATGCAGTCCTTTCGCGTAGGCACAAGCCTCGACTGGACCTTCATGGCGCTCATCCCTGCGAAGCCCGCAGCCGAGCTGCCTCTCATCGAGCCAAGAACTCCAACATGTCAAAGAAGTCCCGTTCAAAAATCTGGTTCCTGGTCCATAGCTGGCTGGCATTGCCGATCTGGTTTTTCGTGCTGATCGTCTGTGTGACCGGAACCCTGGCCGTCATCAGCCAGGAGATCGTCTGGCTGGCCAACCCGCCAATGCGCGCCAGCCAGCCCTCGGACGATGCTCCGCTGCTCAGCTATCAGCAGGTCATCAAGGCCATCAACAGGGCCGAACCGCAGACCGTGGTGCAGAGCATCAGCCGCCCCGACGAGTCGCACTTCGCCCTGGATGTCGAAGTCAGCTACCCCGACGGGCGCTCGGTGGTGATTTATGTCAATCCGTACAGCGGCGTGATCCAGGGTGTCGCGCCGGAATTCAACTTCCGCGCCTTCACCCGCGCCCTGCACGCTTGGTGGCTGGTGCCATTCACCAATGGTTACAGCTGGGGCTGGTACCTGGTGTCGTTTCTCGGTTTGCCATTGCTGGCGTCGCTGATCACCGGGCTGGTGGTCTACAAACGCTTCTGGAAAGGCTTCTTCCGCCCGACCCTGCGCTTTCGCCACGGTGCGCGGATTTTCTGGGGCGACTTTCACCGCTTGAGCGGCATCTGGTCGATCTGGTTCATCGCGGTGATTTCCGTCACCGGCACCTGGTTCCTGATCCAGGCATTGCTGTCCGATAACCAGATTTCCATTTCCACGGAAAAGATCATCCCGGCGATGTCCCGCGAAGCGGTGCCGCTGTCAGCCGATGGCTCGCCCCCGCCGCGTATCGACCTTGATCGCGCGATTGAAATCGCCACCCAGGAAATCTCCGGGCTGGAGGCCAGTTTCGTCAGCCTGCCGGGCAATGCCTACAGCCACCTGGATGTCGGCGGACGCGGTTGGTATCCGTTGATGTTCCAGACCGCCACGATCAACCCGTACAACGGCGAAATCGCCGCCTCGCGCCTGATCTCGGACCGTTCGGCCCTGGAGTTCGTCACCGAGTCCATGCGCCCGCTGCACACCGGCGATTTCGGCGGACTGTGGATCAAGCTGATCTGGGCATTCTTCGGCCTGCTGTTAAGCATGATGTTGCTCAGCGGTCTGCTGATCTGGACCAAGCGCACGGCGCTGGCCACGGCCAATGCCTTCAAACGCAGCAACAAGAAACAGCGCGACACCGCGGCGCAACCGGCCACGAGCAACGAAGTGTCGGAGGCCAGTCTGTGAGCAAAGACATTGCAGCCCCGCAACCCTCGCGCCTGAGTGTGTTCTGGCACAAATGGCGCTTTCACCTGAACGTCCTGTTGCTGCTGATTCCACTCGGTTTCATGCCCAAGTACTTCGCCGACGAGGCATTGATGCGCGGCGACAGTGGCCTTGGCGAACGGGAAGTCGGCGAAGTCCGGGTCGGCCCCTGGAGCCTGCGCCTGGCGGAATTGCGCAATTCAGCGCCGATGCTCGAAGGCCCCGCCGGCTACATGAAGGGTTTTAACACAGCGCTGTGCGAGGCCTGTATCGGCCAGGTCAAGGCCACTTACCTGCGCATTGGCAAGCCCCGCAGCCTGCGCGCCGCCGGGGTGATTTTCTTCGGTGCCCCGTACCGCATGGGCGCGTCGCTACCCATCCCGGAAAAGACCACGGCCGACGCCGAACTGTGGATCACCATGGAAGGCTGGGACGGCGCCATGCATCAAGCATCCATTCCGTTGAGCCAGGCCTCCCCCGCCACCATCGCCTGGTTGAACAAACAAGGAGGCAAACCATGATCAACCCTCTTCGCGCGCTCAACGCCGTGTTGCTGGTGCTCTGCGCCGGTTTCAGCGCCAGCGCCCTGGCCCACAACCCGATGTGCGAATGCAAGGCCATCGACGCGGAGCAGATCAAGTGCACCGGCGGTTTTTCCGACGGTAGCGGCGCACCGGGCGTGACCCTCGATGTGATCGGCTACGACGAAACCATTCTGGTGCCGGGCAAGCTCGGGCCTGATTCGACCCTGACCTTCAAGAAACCCGGCGCCGAGTTCTATGTGCTGTTCGATGCCGGCCCCGGTCACGTCGTGGAAATCGACCAAGCGGACATCGAGGCACCATGAACACTCCAACGACCCAAGTCGTGCGCCCGGTCGGAGCCGGTCACGAAACCCTCTACGTTCTGATGCTGTGCCTGGTGATTTTGGCGGTGGCCGGCTCGGTGGTGCTCTGGCGTGGTGAATCTCATGAAGTGAGCAGCGTCAGCAGCCATCAACTGGATGCACGCCGTGACCTCAGTGCGTCCGAGCAAGGTATCTACGCCGATTTGCGGGTGACGCTGGACGAGATTCATTTGCTGCGCCAGGAACAGCAAGCGTTGCCGACACCCGTGGCGCTGGCCGAGGAAGGGTTTGCGCCGTTTGCCCGGGACGCCAGCTCCGTCAGTCGGGGTGGCCATGCCTGGCAATTGCTAGACGCCAAGGCCTATTTCGGCCAGAGCCAGACACCGACAGTCGCGGGTTCGTTTCTGCTACGCCTGAGCGCAACCGCCGATGCCGCACCGGACATCTGGCTCAACCGCGACAACAGGCTCACGGCCCCGACCGACCTCAGCGACGCCGCGCTCGAAAGCGCCGGCTGGCAGCAGGTCGTCGCGCAATTCGATGCCGGCGTGACCCGCCAGCACCGGCACTGAACCCTCGCCTTTTTCCGAGAAAAGACCGCTTTCCCATGCCCAATTCATCTCACCGTTCTTTTTTGCGCCTGCTGCTGGTCGGCTTGCTCGCCTGCCTGCTGCCATCACTGGCCATCGCCAACGAAGCCAAGCGCCTGCACATCGGCATCACCCTGCATCCTTACTACAGCTACGTGGCGAACATTGTCGGCAATAAGGCCGAGGTGGTGCCGCTGATTCCGGCGGGTTTCAACCCGCATGCCTACGAGCCCCGCGCCGAAGACATCAAGCGCATCAGCGGGCTGGACGTGATCGTGCTCAACGGTGTCGGCCATGACGACTTCGCCGACCGCATGATCGCCGCCAGCGAAACCCCGAACGTGCCAGTGATCGAAGCCAACGAAAACGTGCCGCTGCTGGCCGCCACCGGCGTGGCCGCACGCGGCGCCGGCAAGGTGGTCAATCCACACACCTTCCTGTCGATCAGCGCCTCGATTGCCCAGGTCAACAACATCGCCCGGGAGCTGGGCAAGCTCGATCCGGTCAATGCCAAGACCTATACCGAGAACGCCCGCGCCTACGGCAAGCGCCTGCGCAAGATGCGCGCCGATGCCCTGGCCAAACTGACCCAGGCACCGAACGCCGAACTGCGGGTGGCAACCGTGCACGCGGCCTACGACTACCTGCTGCGTGAGTTCGGACTGGAAGTGACGGCCGTGGTCGAACCGGCCCATGGCATCGAACCGAGCCCGAGCCAGCTGAAAAAAACCATCGATCAACTGCGTGCGATGGACGTGAAGGTGATCTTCTCGGAGATGGACTTTCCTTCCACTTACGTCGATACCATCCAGCGCGAATCCGGGGTGAAGCTGTATCCGCTGTCGCACATTTCCTACGGCGAATACACCGCCGACAAGTACGAAAAGGAAATGACCGGCAACCTCGACACCGTGGTGCGGGCGATTCAGGAGTCGGGGGCATGACATCGAAAGAAACGCTCATCGCCCCAAACGCCGAATACCCTGTGGGAGCGGGGCCAACATTGGATTTTTCCGACATCAGGCTGACCCTCGGGCGCACCACCATCCTTGACAACGTCACCTTCCAGGTTCAGTCCGGCAGCGTGCACGCACTGGTCGGCCCCAACGGCGGTGGCAAGAGTTCGCTGATCAAGACCCTGCTCGGGCAGATGCCGCACCAGGGTCGCTTGAGCCTGCACTGGCCCGCCGAGCCGGGGACCATCGGCTATGTGCCACAGGCGCTGGAGTTCGACCGGGGTTTGCCGATGACCATCGACGATTTCATGGCCGCCATGTGCCAGCGGCGCCCGGCCTTTCTCGGCTTGAGCAAACACTACGCGGCGGCGATCGGCGAGGCGCTGGAGCGGGTCGGCATGCAGGACAAACGCAAGCGCCGCATGGGCGCGCTGTCCGGCGGCGAACGGCAACGGGTGTTGCTGGCCCAGGGGCTGATTCCGCCTCCGCAACTGCTGGTGCTCGACGAACCGATGTCCGCCCTCGATGAAGCCGGCATCCGCGTGTTCGAACGCTTGCTCGGCGACTGGCGAGCGGCGGGCATCACCGTGCTGTGGATCGAGCACGACCTGGAAGCGGTCGGGCGCCTGGCCGATGACGTCACCGGGCTCAATCGCCGGGTGCTGTTCGACGCCACGCCGCAACAGGCGCTGACACCGGAGCGTCTGTTGACCCTGTTCTCGACCCACCCACGGAGCTTTGCCTGATGAGTTACGAAGCTTTTCGCCTGATGGTCCAGGGCTGGGCGTCATCGGGTTATCTGCCCGAGGCACTGGCCTATGGGTTCGTGGTCAACGCCTTGATCGCCGGACTGCTGATCGGCCCGGTGCTGGGAGGCCTGGGCACGCTGGTGGTGGTCAAGCGCTTCGCGTTTTTCTCCGAGGCGGTCGGTCACGCTGCGCTGACCGGCGTGGCCATCGGCATCCTGCTCGGCGAACCCTACACCGGGCCTTACGGCAGTCTGTTCGGCTACTGCCTGCTGTTCGGCATCCTGCTCAACTACCTGCGCAACCGCACCGGACTGGCGCCGGACACCTTGATCGGTGTGTTTCTCTCGGTGTCGCTCGCCCTGGGCGCGAGCCTGCTGCTGATTCTGGCGGGCAAGATCAACGTGCACATTCTGGAAAACGTGCTGTTCGGCTCGGTGCTGACGGTCAACGGCAATGACCTGCTGGTGCTCGCTATCGTCGGTTCGCTGGTCATGGCCCTGGCCTTGCCTTTGTACAACCGCATCATGCTCGCCAGTTTCAATCCGCAACTGGCGGCGGTGCGTGGGGTGGCGGTGAGGGCCCTGGACTATCTGTTCGTGATTCTGGTGACGCTGATCACCGTTGCCGCCGTGAAGGTCATCGGCGCGATTCTGGTGGGCGCCCTGCTGGTGATTCCGGCCGCCGCGGCACGCCTGCTCAGCCAATCGCTGAAGGGCTTTTTCTGGTGTTCGGTGTTGATCGCCACGGTCAGCACCCTATGCGGGATTCTCGCGCCGATTGTCTTTGACCTGCCGATCCCGTCCGGCGCCGCGATCATCCTCGTGGCCGGTATCGCCTTCGCCCTGGCCGCCCTCGCGCGCGGCGTCGTCCCCAGTCTGAAAGGGAACCTTGGATAAATGACTTTTTCACTGCGCCAACTGACCCTCGCCGTCGCCCTGTGCGGGCTGGCGACAACGGCCATCGCCACCGACAACGGCAAACCGCTGCGTGTGCTGGCCTCCTTGCCGATTACCTATGGTCTGGGTGAAGTCTTGCTCAAGGGCACCGATGTCAGCCTCGAACGCGCGGCCCCGGCCAACCTGCCCGGCAGCCGCCAGACCGCCTATTTCACCGGCCGTGGCGCCCCGGCGCTAGCCAAACTGGCGAACGATGCCGATGCGGTGATCGGCCTGCGCTCACTGTGGCCGGATGACCCGCTGTACCCGATCTCCCGGCGCAGCAATATCCGCATCGTCGAAGTCGACGCCGCCCGCCCGGTGGACGGCGCCCTGCCCGGCATAGCCGTACAGCCCGCCAACAAGGTCGACGGGTTGAACAGTCAGCCGTGGTTCTCCAGCAATAACATGGGGCGCATGGCCGATGTGATGGCGGCGGACCTGGTACGCCTGGCCCCCGAGGCCAAGCCGAAAATCGACGCGAACCTGGCAGCGCTCAAGCAGCGTTTGCTCCAGCTCAGTGCCGCCAGCGAAGCGCGCCTGGCCAATGCGGACAACCTCATTGTGATGAGCCTGAGCGATCACTTCGGCTACCTGATCAGCAGTCTCAACCTGGAATTGATCGGCCAGGACGCACGCGCCGATGCCGAATGGACACCGGTGGCGCTAAAGCAGTTGGGCACGACGCTCAAGGACAATGACGTGGCGGTGGTGTTGCATCATCGCCAGCCGTCGGATGCGCTGAAAGCAGTGATTGCCGGGTCGGGTAGCCGGTTGGTGGTGTTGAGTACCGATGCCGAGGATCCGGTGGCGGAACTGGAGGGAAATGTGGATTTGCTGATCAAGGGGCTGAGTGGTGTGTAATTGAGTTAGACCGAGTTATCGTTCATCGCGAGCAGGCTCGCTCCCACAGGGTTTTGTGGTGTTTTCAGACCGGTTGCAGCGGCATCGTCAGCTCGACCCGCAAGCCGTCCGGCCGGCTATCGAAATGCAGCGTGCAACCGCAACGCTGAACGATGGCCTGGACAATCGCCAGCCCCAGACCACAACCGGTGCTCTGGCCGTTACGCCAGAAGCGCTGGGTCAGGTGTTGCAGGTCTTCTTCGGGAATCCCCGGCCCATGGTCGCGCACCACGAACTGCACACGGTTGCCGCTGGTTTCCAGGCTCAACTCCACGGATTTGTCAGCAGGGGTATGGCGCAGTGCGTTGTCGAGCAAGTTGCGCAGCGCGGCAATCGACAGCACGGCGGGCATTTGTACCGGCGCGGCGGAGACCTTGCCCGGTGCCAGAAGCCTGATGCGTTGGCGATCGCCGCTCGCCGCGTCCTGAATCGCCAGTTTCGCCACTTGCTCGGCGTTGCATTGCACACCGTCATCAAACGACAGACTGCCCTCGACGCGCGCCAGCAACAGCAATTGTTCGAGGGTCCGGTGCATGCGGTCCGCCCCCTCTTCGGCCCGGGCCAGGGACTGATCCCGGGCGCTACCTTCAGTCATCCGTGCCACTTGCAGGTGGGTCTTGATTGCGGTCAGCGGGCTGCGCAGTTCATGGGCCGCGTCACCGGTCAGGCGACGTTCGCGCTCGATGGTCTTGCCGATGCGCTGGAGCAACTGGTTCTGGGTTTCCAGCAAGGGTTGCAGCTCGCTGGGCAATGGCTGGATCTGCAAGGGTTCGAGGGAGTCGGCGCTGCGGCGCATCAAGGCGTCGCGCATGCGGTTGAGCGGCGCCAGCCCCTGGCCGATGCCCAGCCAGAGCAAACACAGGCAACCGAGCAGCGCCACGCCCACCGGCACCGAAGCGGCCAGCAGGATCGACATGTTCAACGCCTCGCGCTCGATCTGCCGGTCGGCGGTGGTAATGCGCAGATCGCCCCGGGCCAATGTGAAACTGCGCCACGGCGCGCCGTCGATCATCTGGTCGTGAAAACCCAGTTTCTCGGCCTCCAGGGTCTGCTGCGGTTCGGTGTGACTGCGGGCGAGGATTTCACCGCGCAACGAGCTGACCTGGCAGGCCATGCCCCCCGGTATGTTCAGTTGTTCGGCACTGAAGTGGGTGCCCTCGCCCTTGCTCGGCACGGGCGGCAGTTGCTCCATCAGGCCGGCGACCATGCGCGCCGATGCCACCAGGCGCTGGTCGAGGGAAAACATCATTTGATTGCGCAAATCGCTGAGCATCCAGGCCGCGGCCAGGGCCCAGATCAAGGCAAATGCGGCGCCGAGCGTCAGGCTCAGGCGCAAACGCAGACTCATCACTTCGATTCTTCTCCGCCATCAGCCGGCCCCAGGCGATAGCCCAGGCCACGCACCGTCTCGACAATGCCGTTGCCGAGCTTGCGCCGCAGGTGATGGATATGGACGTTGAGGGCATTGCTTTCCAGCTCGTCGTTGAAACCGTAGACGCTGTCCTTGAGTTGCTCGGTGGACAACACGCGGCCACGGTTATGCAGCAAGGCTTGCAGCAATGACTGCTCGCGACGCGACAGGTCCACCGGCTGCCCCGCGAGCGTGGTTTCGCGGCTGCTCGGGTCGTAGGTCAGGGCACCATGCTCGATCAGGTTGACGCTGCGCCCCGCCACCCGCCGCAACAGCGTGTGCAGGCGCGCAGCGAGTTCGCGCAGGTCGAATGGTTTGAGCAGGTAATCATCGGCACCGGCTTGCAGGCCATCGACACGGTCAGTGACCGAGTCCCGGGCGGTGAGGATCAAGACCGGCAACTCCAGGCCTTGATGGCGCAACTGCTGCAGCAGCTTGAGGCCATCTTCGTCCGGCAACCCGAGGTCGAGCACCATGACGTCAAACTCCGCCACCTTGAGCATCGCCCGGGCGGCGGACGCCGTGGCGACGTGCTCCACGGTCAGGCCCTGGGCGGTCAGGCCGGCGACAATGCCGCTGGCGATCAGCTCGTCGTCTTCACAAACCAGTACGTGCATGGTGAAACCTTCGCAAATATGGAGATTGAATACACCGCCGATTAACCCCGGATTATGCCTGAGAACCAGAGGGTAACGATGGCGCGCCTGGATTGATTGAATGCAATACATATGTACCGCATCCATACCCACCCATCTCAATAGTCTGTGTCGGGTAGCACTCACATTCAATTCATCACAGGTACCCACTATGTATACCCACGAACCCGCGCTCAAGTCACTGTTCAATCTGCCTGACGGGCTGGAAATGCAAACCACCCAGGTGACCGAGCTGCCAACACAAGCCACGACCAGGGGGCTGGCATTGTACAACCTGGGCGAGTTCACCCAGTCGCAAACCTATCTGACTATCGGCGCAACGGCTGGCAATCGGGATGCGCAATACGCCTTGGGCGAAGTCTTCAGGCGCCGGGCAAAGGGCCTGACCGATGACGCGAAAAAGTGGTATGGACTGGCCGCGGCGCAAAATCACGTGTACGCCCTGATGCGGCTGGGCGACGATGACTCGCTGAAAAAAGCCAAGGAACTGGCTCAGGCAGAGGCGAATAAAGGCAATGCCGACGCCATGCTTGCGCTGTACGAACTGGACCAGAACATTGCGACGCTTAAAAAAGCGGCCGATGCCGGATCAATGGAGGCCCAGTTCATTCTCGCGATCAAGTACGAGGAGGACAAAACGCTCATTCTTGACGAGACAGAGAGAGATACCGCCATCCACGGCTTGCTGAAAAAAGCCGCTGACAGTGGTTTCTCCAGGGCCATGCATTGGTCTGCCAATCGACCGCCAGCCCTTTGGGATCTCCCTGTCAGGCGTCAATTGGTTGAAAAACGCGCACAGCGCAATGATGTCTACGGACTGCTGAACTATGGCCGTGCCCTCGGTGGTTTTTACACCACTGAAGATGGCACTGACGAATATGGCTTCACGGAGGATCTGGTCAAAAGTTACGGTTTGTTCTGGCTGATCGCCGAAACCACCCGGGAGTTGTCCGTGCATACCCTGGCCACACAGGACCTCCAGTCCGTTGCAACAATCATGACAGCCGATCAGATCACCGCCGCCAAAGTCTTTGCCCGGCAGTGGGAGGTCGATCATCCGCCAATGTCCGAGTACAGGTTGACCTATAGCGATATCAAGTGACTCGGCCTGGCCAGTAACGCCATGTTGTATCAGTCCATGCGCACGCTCGACTTTTTTGAGTTAACACCCGGTTAATCGACGACCATCATCGTGCATGAATTATGTAAGCCCCAGGTGTTGTCGATGCGTTACTTCGTTTTCTTGCTGCTGGCATTGTTTGCCAGCCTGAGTCAGGCCCAGGCTGGCAACAATCCTTTTGAAACCAAACCCGACTTTCTTTCCGTCGACAAAGCCTTCGCCTTCACTTCCGAACGTCTGGAATCCGGTGAAACCCAGCTCTATTGGCAGATCACCGACGGCTATTACCTGTACCAGAAACGCTTGAAGTTCGACGGATTGTCTGTCGAACAGCATCCTGCGTTGCCGGAAGGTGAAGCCCACAGCGACGAGTTTTTCGGTGAACAGCAAGTCTACCGTCAGGGCCTGGAACTGAAGATTCCGGCGGGTGCCAGTGGTCAGGTCAAGGTCAGTTACCAGGGCTGCGCCGATGCCGGTTTGTGTTATCCGCCACAAACCAGAGTCGTCGACCTGGGTAATACCAATGCACTGAATGCGGCCACTGAAGCACCGGACCAGGCGCTGGCCAGCAGCCTGCAACAACGGGCGCTGGGCTGGAGCCTTTTGCTGTTCTTCGGCCTGGGCCTGTTGCTGGCCTTCACGCCTTGTTCATTGCCGATGCTGCCGATCCTGGCCGGGTTGATCGTCGGCAGCGGCGCCACGCCCAAACGTGGATTTGCCCTGGCCAGCAGTTACGTAATCAGCATGGCGCTGGTGTATGCGGCGATGGGTGTCCTGGCCGCCTCCCTCGGGGCGAACCTGCAAGCCTGGTTGCAGAACCCCTGGCTGCTGGGGAGTTTCGCGGCGATTTTCATGCTGCTGGCGCTGCCGATGTTCGGCTTCTTCGAACTGCAACTGCCGGTGGCCGTGCGTGATCGCCTGGAAAACGTCTCGCGCAATCAGCGCGGCGGCAGTCTGATCGGTGCCGGGGTGCTGGGGGCGCTGTCCGGTCTGCTGGTCGGGCCGTGCATGACCGCACCGCTGGCCGGCGCCCTGCTCTACATCGCGCAAAGCGGTAACGCGTTGCATGGCGGATTGATCCTGTTTGCCATGGGCATCGGCATCGGTGTGCCGCTGCTGTTGCTGGTGACCGTCGGCAATCGCTTCATGCCCAAGCCTGGCGCCTGGATGAACCTGATCAAAGGCATTTTCGGCTTCCTGTTCCTCGCCACCGCATTGCTGATGCTGCGCCCGGTGCTGGACGAATCCCTGTGGGTCGGCTTGTGCGGCGCGCTGCTGCTGATCGCGGCCTACAGCGCCTGGAAACAGTCCGAAGGTTTTGGCCGTATCGCGCACCTGTTTGGCGCCAGTTCGTTGCTGCTCGGTTTATGGGGTGGCCTGTTGGTGATCGGTGCGGCCGGTGGCGGCGATGATCCGTTCAAGCCATTGCAGATCTACCGCGCCTCGAACCAGGCTGTGGCCGCCGTGCCGGTTGGCCACGATGCCTTCACCACCATCAAGGATCCGCAGGCACTGCAACAGGAACTCGACGCCGCGCAGGCTCAGGGCCAGTGGGTGCTGCTGGACTACTACGCCGACTGGTGCGTGTCGTGCAAGGTCATGGAAAAACAGGTCTTCGGCAAAACCCGTGTCCTCGAAGCCTTGGGCGATGTGCGCTTGCTCCGCCTGGACGTCACCGCCGACAATGCCGCCAGCCGAGAACTGCTCGGCCGCTACAAAGTGCCAGGGCCGCCGAGCCTGCTGTGGATTGGCGTGGACGGTGAAGAGCGGCGCAGCCAGCGCATCACCGGCGAGGTCGATGCCGATACTTTCCTGCAACGCTGGACCAACACCCGAGACGCCCGTTAATGCTGACCTTCACCCTCGGCACCTTTGCCATCGCGCTTAATCACTTGCTGCTGATCAGTGCGCTGGCGCTGGCCACTTTTGTCGGCTGGCGGGTCGCCAAGCGTGGTGGTGAAAACCCCGAGTCGGTGCTGTTCAGCCTGTTCCTACTAGGCATGCTGGCGGCCCGAATCAGTTTCGTGGCGGCCTATTGGGTGCACTATCGCAATGATCCGTGGCAGGTCATAGACCTGCGCGATGGCGGTTTTCTCGCCTGGCCGGGGGTGGTCGTGGTTTTGCTCGCCACGCTGTATCGCGGCTGGCGTCGCCCGGGGCTGCGCCGTCCATTGGGCTATGGCGTGGCCAGTGGCCTGGCGTTCTGGCTGTTGGCGACGTTCTCCCTGTCGATTTATGAACAAGGCACACGCCTGCCGGAAATCGCCCTGCGCAACGCCGCTGGCGAAACCGTGCAACTGGCCGACTACAAGGGCGGCCCGTTGGTGATCAATCTCTGGGCCACCTGGTGCCCGCCGTGCCGCCGGGAAATGCCGGTGCTGGAAAACGCCCAGCAACAACGGCCGGACCTGACGTTCCTGTTCGTCAATCAGGCGGAAAGCATGCAAAGCGTCGCGACCTTTCTGGAAACCCAGGGCCTGAGCCTGTCTAACGTGCTGTTCGACGGCAGCGGGCGTCTGAGCCAGGCCGTCGGTTCCATGGCATTGCCGACTACGCTGTTCTACAACCCCGAAGGTCGCCTGCTGGGCAGCCATCTGGGCGAGTTGTCGGAAGCCAGCCTGGCCCGCGCGCTGGAAAACTTCGACACCGTACCCGCCACCTCTTCAAGGAAATTGCCATGCCCCGCCTCCGCCACCTGCTGACACTGAGCCTCGGTGCTGCCCTGTTGCACCTGCCATCGGTGCAGGCCGAAGAGTTGCCCGATGCGATCAAGAAAATCGAGGCCAAGGGCGCGAAAATCGTCGGCCAGTTCGACGCCCCCGACGGCCTGCGCGGTTATGCCGCGCAATACCAGAACCGCGGCATGGCGCTGTACCTGACCCCGGATGGCAAACACGTGTTGCTGGGCAACCTGTATGACGCCGAGGGCAATGACCTGAGCAGCGCACCTTTGCAGAAACTGGTGTATGCCCCGATGGCCAAGGAAGTCTGGGCCAAGTTCGAAACCAGCAACTGGATCGGCGACGGCAAAAAGGATGCGCCGCGCGTGGTGTACCTGTTCAGTGACCCGAACTGCCCGTACTGCAACATGTTCTGGGAGCAGGCCCGGCCGTGGGTCAAGGCTGGCAAGGTGCAGTTGCGCCACATCATGGTGGGCATCATCCGCGAGGACAGCCCGGGCAAATCCGCCGCACTGCTCGCGGCCAAAGATCCGGAAAAAGCCCTGCAGGAACACGAAGCCGCTGGCAAGGACAGTTCGCTCAAAGCCTTGAAGGAAGTGCCGCCAGCGATTCAGGCAAAGTTCGCGGCCAACATGCAATTGATGGAAGAGCTGGAGTTGCAGGCGACGCCGGCGATTTTCTACATGGACGACAAGGGTAATCTGCAACAGCAGCAAGGCGCGCCTTCGCCGGACAAACTGGCGAAGATTCTCGGGCCGAAGTGACTTCTGCTCGCGATGGCGTCGGTAGATTCGACTAAGCCCTGCCGGCCAAAAATGCCAACAGAGTTTCAGTCACAAACCCGGGATTCTCCAGATTGGAAATATGCCCCGCCTCTGGCACCAGCACCCACGGGCAGCCAATCAACTCGGCCATTTCACGGGCTTCACTCGGTGGCCGAGGCTTGTCCTGATCGCCGCACATCACCAATGTGGTCGCTGCGTCCAGTTCGCCCAGACGCGATAACTGGTCATCCCGCCCAAATGTAATCCGCCCCATCGGCACGATGCTTTCACGCAGGCGATCCGAGGGTAGAGTCGCCAGGGAAGCACGAAAATCCCGGTAGAGCGCCGACTGTGGATCAATGCCCGGCCGGAAGAAAATCGGCACCACAATATCCAGCAGCGCTGGAGTGATGACACCCGCCTCTTCGATCTGCTTCAACAGTGAAAAATAATACTGGCGAGTCGGCTCCGGTTCGGCGCCGACGTAGGTGTCCATCAACACCAGGCCATTGAGCCGGTGCGCTGCCGACAGCGCCAGGCGCACGCCCCACATGCCGCCCACCGACAGGCCGACCAGTGTGACCCGCTCGATGTCCAGGTGGTCGAGCAAGACCAATGCCTGACGTGCCAGGTCATCCAGCGATGTCGTACCGACAGGCAACGGCCCGGATTGGCCGTGTCCCCAGAGGTCCAGGGCTATCACACGATACTGTTGCGACAGCGCGGCAATCTGCGGAGCCCACATGGCCTGGTCCCACAGGTAACTACCGGCCAGCAGTACCGCCGGGCCGGTGCCTTGATCGATGTAATGAAGGGCTTGTCCATCTATCGTTACGTAGGGCATCGACTGTCTCCGCGAGTAAAAATGGAGCCGGAAGACTGAGTGGCTGACAGTCCCTCGTCAATCGCTGGAGTGTGTGCGTTTGTGCCACCGCCTTCTCCCCGGTGATGTAGTTGGCCGCCAGGCCCTCGATAACTGGTAATCAGCCCCCAAAAGCAAGCGTGGCCATAGTCAAAATGACAGTGGCCACGTAAACCGAACTATCCCAGCGCTGATCCATGCCCCACTTGCCTGCATGTCTGGTTTGGGAAACATGACTCATAAACGCTAACTACCCCTTCACTTGCACAGGTGTTTTCTTTTCGTCCTCGATCAGGTTATAGCGATAGACTCGACCCGCTTGTTTGTCGAACGCGAAATCATGACCTGGAATCAAGTGTACTTTTTTGGTCGGCTTGCAATCATCTTCGTTCTTGGCCGCGCAGTCCTTGAACGAGTCGATGACAACGACGCTATTGCCATTGTTTTTCAACTGGTAGCGATTAGCAGTGTTGTCTATTTTGGTATCGAAACGGGTATTGGCCGGGCGCACAAAAAACACCATGCCATAACCGGCCATTACGTTGAAACCGGCAGACATTTCCTTTTCATAAGTTTCACGCTCAGTGTCCGAGACGGCGAACTTGTCTTCCTTTTCGGGAACGACGGGTAAAAAACGAACCCGAAAATAGCGCTCTTTACTTCGATCGCCGGTATACAGCAGGCGAGTACCCTGAGTCCCTTTGGCCGGGACGATAAGCCTGGCCGGGCTGGCGACCAGACCGTCACGGGTGCTGCCATCGACACTCTTCAAGGGCTCTTCGCGGGAGTTTCCATTCTGCTGATAAAAAATCTCCTTGATCTCGATCTTGACGAACGCCGTTGAAGTACCACCGTTATGAATACGTTTCAGATAGGTACTTTGATTGCCCTTCATAAAGTCATAGAAGGTACCAATTTGCAGGCTGGGGCCGGCGTGCGCACACAGACTGAAAAAAAATGTGCACAACAACATATAAATGGATTTCATGAGATAAAGCCTCGTACTGGGACAACAGCCTGAGTCAGCCTCAGGCTTTGCTACTGCGATTAGATATCGGAATCAAAAGTTATAAAAACGGTTCCTCGATAACTGCTATCGTCATGCATTGTTGCAACTGAATCTGCAGGCACTTCAAAATGCAGCAGGCTGGGTTCTCGAGTGGGCAAACCTGTAGGCTTCAGATGCTCCAGGCCAGCACCGCCTATCGTCAGCGGACGCCGTACTACCGGCTGGTCTGAACCGTCCACCCAAGGACTGGGCAGGCTGACACTGATATTGACAGGTACTTCGTGGGTACCGTTGCGTATCAGGCAGGTTACAGGTCCCATTCGATCGCAGGTGAGATCCATTTTAAATGGCGAAGAAGTCAAGATGAAAAACCGCAAGTCACCCAATATTTTCTCGGCTCGTCTTCCATGAGTGATCCACTCCATCCAGCCACCCTTGGGTGCCAGGGCAACACTGTCGGCGGACATTTTGACGTTGACGTCCTGCTTTACCGCCAGATTTAAATTGAATGTCATTGCAGCGTCATTGGGGTTCAAGACACCCATATCGAAATCGCCGCTGGTGGAGTAAGTATACGTCCCTTGATAGTCGCCACTTATCAACTGCTCCGGTCGAACAGCCCGCAACTCATAATGTACATCGAGCCGTTGCAAGGACATGCCGGGAATGTTGTATTTCGGACTCCTTGAGCAAGTGGTGACGTTCTGCGGTGTCAACCAGAATGCCGTAAAGTCTCTTCCGTTAGGATCAGCCCCCTGGGAAGTAGCATTTATTTGCTGGCAGGGAGCAATTGCCTCAGCCCACGAGGGTTGCCAGAGAAAGGCGTGAGTATCAAACACAGGCATTCCCCCCGGAGCTCCGATGATTGCTCGTGCTGTATCACTCAAGCGATAACGGGTCCCCACTCCGGCAATGCGAATTTCGACCTCCGCCGTTTCGCCAGGAATCACCGCATGTTCGACAGTAAACCTGCGCCATGTCGCCGGAAAACCAAAGGGGATCACATGATCCTTGGGAATGACCCCTGACGACGTAAAAACAATAGGAAAGCTGTTACTTCGAATTCCCCTACTGTTGCAATTACCCGGAAATTCCGTGCAGTACCCGGTAACAGGTGTGTTATTGATAATCTCCGCGATTCCCGGATTAATCGGATCCGGCCTGATCTCGGCTTGTACCTCCAATACAGCGGCATTGGCTAAACTTGCAAACCCGCAAAGTGCCGATCCCAGCACCAGACGGTTGATTAACTTGTTCATTTGACTGTCCTGTGTACGCCATGTTCTCGCTGCTGTTGTATAAGAGCCCATCAACTGGCTTTCTCAGACTTATAAGCAGCTTCGGCCAAGGTGTCCGGATGACACCGCAGATCCCCTACCATCAGCACATCATTCTCTCGACGCTGGGAGGCCGGATCGAGCCTGAACTGGCATAACAACTGACTGTCGTGCCGCACTTCAAGTGTAGGAGAGTTCTCACTAAGTTCCATTGAAAAGAACCCATCGACTTCGCTGACGCCACGACTGGCATGGTTGATGACGTGGTGGCCTTTCAACGGTTTTCCACTGGCATCCAACAGGCGCCCCATCACGGTCACAGTCTTCAGAATGCGCACCTGGCGATAATCCACCCCACCCTTGTTCAAGTGATAGGTGGTGCGCGCAGGCTGGATTGCCGCCGCGGGAACATCAGTGCCCTTGAAATCAAAATTCACCGTGCCGTTCTTGTACGCCGAAACGGGAATAAAATTGCGCCCCGGCCGCAATGTGGCGTGGGTACCGGCGAAGTCGTCGGCCCGCAGTTCGATATCATCGAGATCGCTCTCGACATCGATGATCATTCCCGCCTCTCCGGTCGAGGTCTGGCTACTCAATACAAGTTTTTTGCCACTGACCGCCAAGGTACTGTCCAGATTCAAACCGCCGCTGATCTGAC
Organism: Pseudomonas sp. GL_091; assembly: GCF_057837725.1. Classification (NCBI taxonomy): domain Bacteria; kingdom Pseudomonadati; phylum Pseudomonadota; class Gammaproteobacteria; order Pseudomonadales; family Pseudomonadaceae; genus Pseudomonas; species Pseudomonas sp. GL_091. The sequence goes on from NZ_CM174451.1 coordinate 5,317,301, forward strand.
CGTTGAAGGATGATCGTTGCGCATGCATCGAACCGCTGACCTGGTCAGTCTTGAAATCAGCCGTGCCCGCCTGACCTGTCCCGTACACATCCTTGCTGACGGTTGCAGCAACACTTTGCAGGACGTGATCCTTGAGGTCGCGACGATAGGTGACGGACGCGTTGGGATCCCGTCCACCGTCACGCGATGTACGTTGACCGACGCTGCCGGTCACCTGGTGACCGTCGGAACCCAGAGCCATGCGCAAGCTGATATCGATCCCGCGGTTTCGCTGGTCGGCAGTGCCCACCGTGCCCGGTCGATCGAACACCGCCACGCGCCAGTCCGCGCTGTTGCCGAACAACTGCGCGTTGCGGGTCCAGCTCAGGTCGATGCCCAATCCTTCGTTGTAACCCTGGCTTTGAGACACTTGCGCGCTGAGCGAACTCCTGCTGTTCAGGCGCTGATTCACTGACAGCGAGGTATTGCTGGTTTGTCCGTTGTAGGTGTTGCGTTGACGGATGTGGCTCCCGTCCGGCAGCACTTCGTAAGTATTACGGGTGTCCAGCCAGCTACGCTGATGGCGCAACACCACACTGCCGCCGTTGTAGCGATGCACACCTTGCACCTCCATCCCCGTGCCTTCCCCCTTGGTCTGGGAAAGGCTGGTGTAAAGGGAAGTTTTCTCGCCCACCGTCCAGTCGGCAGAGGTGCCCAACTGCATCTGCTCCTTTACCTGACGGGCGGAAAGCCCCAGGACCACTCGCGGATGCAGCAAGAAGTTAAAGGCTGCGCCTGCCGTCAGTTCACCGTCATCGCGCTCCTGCCAATTGCTGAGCAGTTTGCTCTCGCGACCGGCGAACAGGTTGTAGCGCCAGCGATTTTCCGGGTTGCGCCAATTATTGGGCTTGTAAATAAGCTCCGAAGTGGTGGTAATCACTTGACCGTCTTCGACCACGCGTACTTCCACTTCGTAGATTCCGCCGGGCAGCGGACGCGTATCGAGAGTCTGCAGACCGCTCGCCACTTGCTGACTGTTGATCAGCACACCGTTGCGATAGATTTCCACCATCGCTTGGCGGTTGGCGGTCACCGTAATGGGATAGAGACTAGGGTTGGCGTTGTCGATCGCCAGGCTGTCGGAACTGCCGTACATGAGCCCCATTACCGTATCGGGACCTCGCCCGATGGTGCGCACAGACCGAGTCAGACCTTGGGCACTGGGCGTGAAATACCCGGCACGGATGAAGGTGCCCTCCAGTTCCCGTTGGGTATGCAACTCATGGACAGCATGCTTGATGCCCGTATCGGTTCCTGACATGCGCGACAGCTGAGCATTAAACGTGTTCGTCCAGTTGCCCTGGCTCGCGGTTGCCTCCAGGCCATAACGGCCGGCGATATTCTGCTGCTGACCGCCGCTGATGTTCAGTTGATTGCGCACAATCATACCGTGGCTGCCGCCTTCAGGCTGATCATGAAACAGTCGGGTTTGCGGATCGCGCTCAGCGTTCGCCGTCACCAACGACACCATGGAGTCTTCCAGACTGTAGTGAACCGACTGCAATTGCCGAGGGCAGCCACTTTTACAGGCACCCAACGCCGCGCCCTGCGTCAAGAAAGCAGCCCACTCATCACGCTCGCTCGCAGTAAGGTCACTGTTGCGTGTATCCGTAAAGTTGATCAGCGTCACTCGCTCATCGCGGGTCAACAGGATCATGGCTTCACCCAGGAACTGTTGATCGACTTCGACTCGAACAGCCAATGGAACATCAAAAAAGAATTCATGAAACTCTGCAGGCAAACCTTCAGCCTGTTGCAGCAAACTTACGGACTTATTCGCAGGTTGGCTTTCACTGGCAAGCGCACCTGCGCAAATAATAAGCGCAAGCGCTCCTGCGATAGGAGTCATCGAAAACATTGATCAATATCTCAAGTTAGCGCTTGCATGTGCAAGGAAGAATGCGACCGGCTGCGCCGGCCACATAAAGAACATACAGATAGTTAGAACTTATCCAACAACCATCAAGGCGCGTCGAACATCACACGAACGTTCCCGGTGTAGTTACCTTCCTTGTAACCGCCGCCAGGTACGATTGGCGTAATGCTCAGGGGAGCGATGATTTCACTGTTCGCAGCACCAGCAGCAACAACATCTTCCGCACTGCCCCAAACCAACTGAACGTTATTGAACTTGACGTCCAACACAATATCATCTGTGCCAGAGGTCATGACCGCCGGGTCCAGCAGAGTTGCCTGGATGGCTGGGCCAGCGCCGCCAACGGCGCTTTTCGCCTTGAAGTCACGGCTGATGCCTTCCAGCTGGGAAGTTGTAGCATTCCAGAGCAATTGCTGAGGCATGACTACAGTGTCGTGGTTGACTGGCTGCACATAGAAGTCGGCGCTCGGGATATCAGCGAAGACTTGAACGTTGTGAGTTTGTGGAGCAGCCATGGCGGCCGAGGAAACAAAAGCCAAAGCAAGCACCGGGGCAGAAATTGCAATTTTCTTGAACATTGGGTTCACCTTTAAACATCTGATTAATAGTGCGTGCTTTGGCCAAGCGACAAAAGTTAGCACCGGGTTATTGATCAACATCAGTAAATATGATGTTGCGTTTCAACGGCGCGCATCTTCTCGTTTTTTGTAGTACCGGTATGCAAGAACTATCTGAAGGTTCTGTAGGACAAATCTCTGCGATTTAAACGCTTTCGCGCGCGGATAATGAAAGAGGGCCGAGTGTCGCTGGCCTGTTGCGTAAGTGTTGTCGGAGAGTGTTTTGAAGCTCTTCAGGGATGTCGGGACGAGTTCATCGAGGAGGCAGGGCGGTAGACCCCGGGGGAGTACCGGGGCTGAAAGAGGTCTTTTATGTGAGAATCAACCGGACGATCATCACCCGTTTGACGTGCCTCTACCGGCGCACAAAAAAATCCCGATGCACAGGCATCGGGATTTGGTTAAACGCATGGAGCTACCAGCATCGGAGCGTTACAGTTTGCCCTTCAGAGGAATACCCTGCGCCGGATAATGGACTGTAACTCGATTCGATAGATGGCCGGCCTTATCGGTAGCCGTCACGCCAAATTCATAGCGTTTCCCCAATTCCAGGCCGGTAACAGCAAACTCGACTTCTTTCGTACGTCCCAATTCATTTCCGATGCCTTGGTCGACGATATAGGTGATATCACCAGAACTATCGTACGACTCGTCCCAACTCAAGGTAAGACCAAGATTAGAGGTTCTTACGCTCGAGGGGTCTGTGGGTGCTGTGAAGTCTTCAAATTTCACGACAACACACACAGGGTCCGAATAAAGAAACTCTTCATCAACTGTTCGAATGCAATACTTATGATCACGCCCTTGCATTGGAGTGTTATCCCTGTAGGGAGGTTTATCTACTACCTCGAGCAGCACTCCGTCTCGCCGTATTTCATAGCGCGGTTCACCAGTATCGACCTCGCCTCCATCCCAAAAGAAGTAAACTTCATTCTCCGATTGATAGAAAGGAGTGAAATGATTCGGAGGAGTAGGGTTAGCTCCTAACGTTTTGACAGTTAAAGATGGCGGAGGAGACCCGACCCCGGTCATGAAAAATTGGTAGTTTTTTATAGGAAGTAAATCAGTAAACGTCAGAGGATGAACACCTGCATGAAAATCCCCTACTTTTTCAACTACATCTGAATTTTCATTCCACCTAGTCCACCACAGTGTACCATTACTCCCCGGAAAAATAGTCAAAGTAAACGCAATCTCTCTCCGCCCTACACTATCAAGTCTAAATTCAGCCCCAACAGCCTTGACAGCACTAACATCTAGACTAGGCGACACTAAACCAGAAACAGAGACCGAAGTATTCATGACAGCCACCTTATAGATTACCGAACCCGCATTAAATTTTTAACCGCAGCACCATTCAAGCATCAAATCTAGGTAACCAAAACTGACAAATCTACTAGTTGAAAACACTTAAACCATGTACTACAAATTCGTTCCATCCACCAAAATAATCCGCGCCACCTGTTATTTCTAACAGGTTCCAACCGCCCCAAATCGCGCTATAACAGACTCTCGCAGTAACTCAGCCCCACCCAAGACGAATCCCAACGGGAGACCTATCATGAATACTGCCAGCTCAGTCCAGTTCCCAGCCAAAATAGTGTTCCCCATGGCCGAGCCCTACAAATACCCCGCACTCTCCGCCAAAGAGCGCGAAATCCTGGAGTGGTGTGCAATGGGCAAGTCATCCTGGGAGATCGCGCGGATTCTTGCTCGGTCTGAAGCGGGGGTGAACTATCACATCGGCAATATCCTGCGAAAATTCGGCGTCAGCTCACGTTTGCAGGCGCTGGTCAAAGCGCTTGAAATGGGACTGATCGAATTGAAGGACCGGGAGGGCCCGGCAGAAGCCAGGCAGCCTGCCCCTCAGAAAGAAGGGCGGGGTCCAAGCGCCAGTAGCTTATGAAACTATGTTCCGGCGGCTCCGGACGTGCCCGTGGGGCAGCATCCGGATTTTCCGGGAATTTTTGACCTTTAGAGCCCCTCCAGCTCCGCCATCAGGTCATTCAATCGATCCACCTTCTCCTCGGTGATCTCACTCGCCGCCAATCCATCGATATACCCGGCCAATTCCTCCACCGTGCTGCACTCGAACATCGCCCGCAGCGGCACATCCCGTTGCAGGGTTTTCTGCACCCGCGAGGCGATTTGCGTGGCAAGCAATGAATGTCCGCCGAGTTCGAAAAAGTTGTCGCGAACGCCCACTCGCTCGACCTTCAGCACCTCGGCCCAGATTGCAGCCAGGGTTTGCTCCAGGTCATTGCGCGGCGCCTGGTAATCCTGACTCCCAATCTGGCCGATCTCCAGCGCCGGTAGCGCCTTGCGATCCAGTTTGCCGTTGGCATTGAGCGGCAGTTTGTCCAGCCACAACCAATGCAGCGGCACCATGTACTCCGGCAGTTCGGCACGCAGTCGCAGCTTGATTCGCTCCAGTCGCTCGTTTGAATCAAGCGAAGCATCGGCCGCGACCAGATAGCCAACCAGGTGCTTGCCGTTGACGCCTTCCTGCACACCGACCGCTGCGTCACGGATTTCCGCTTGCTCATGCAAGCGTGCTTCGATTTCGCCCAGCTCAATGCGGAAACCACGGATCTTCACTTGATGGTCGATGCGTCCGAGGTATTCCACCAGGCCGTCGGCGCGCTGGCGCACCAGGTCGCCGGTGATGATCATGCGCACCGGCAGGGTTTCATTTTGCGTTGCCAGCCATTGCGCCAACTGGCTGCCGTAGCTCGGCGTGAAACCGAGGACGTTGATGTGATGACGTCGGATCAGGCCACAGATTTCTTCTGCGTCCCACTGCCCTTGAGCCCGCAGCACCACTTGCGCACCGCTGAGCAGCGGCACCAGCAAGCGCTCGGTGGCGGCGTCGAAGTTGATCGAATAGAAGTGCAGTTCGCAGTCGCCGGCGCGCCACTACCTGCGTCGCCGCGATGGAGTTGCCGCCGAGCAGGAAGAAATGATCGTCGACGCCCACCTGCTTCACTTGCAACTGCTCACGCCAGATACCCGCGATCAAGCTTTGTACCGCCGATCCCGACTCGCTATTACCCGTACTTTCGTTGCTGGCCGACGGGAATACCGCGTAGCTGTCGAGACTGCCGTCCGCCAGGCGATTGCGACACGCCGAGCGCTGCAATTTGCCGCTGGAGGTCTTGGGCAGCGCGCCCGGATTGAGCAGCACCACCACGCTCGGCGCTTGCTGATACGCCTCGGCGACGGCTTGGCGAATGGCTTTGATCAAGGATTCCGGTGGCAGGATTTTCTGCACACTGCGGCTGATTTCGGCGGCGATGCCGATACCTTCCTGACCCTCGACCGTGACGGCAAAGGCGGCAACCCGGCCTTTGCGCACCACTTCCACTTCGCGCTCGACGGTCTGCTCGATGTCCTGCGGGTACAGGTTGTGCCCGCGCACGATCAGCATGTCCTTCAGGCGCCCGGTGATGAACAGTTCGCCGTTGCGCAGGAAGCCCAGGTCCCCGGTGCGCAGCCAGGTCTGCCCGGCGTGCCGGACGAAGGTCTTGGCGGACGCCTCGGGGTTGCGCCAGTAGCCTGAGGCGATGCTCGGCCCGCTGGCCCAGACTTCGCCGACGACGTTGTCGGCCTGTTCGCTGAGCGAGACCGGATCGATGATCAGCACCGCGTGCGCCGGTTGGCTGATACCGCAACTCATGATCGGGCTGCCCTCGCCCGCTTCGACACGGTTCTGCGCCAGGGCCTGATCGTCCACCCGCAGGTTGCCGATGCCTTGGCCGCTTGCTGTGCCGGCCACGAACAAGGTGGCTTCGGCCAGACCTTAGGAGGCCATGAAACTGTCCGCACTGAAGCCGCAGGTGGCGAACTTGTCGGCGAAGCGTTCCAGGGTGTCGAGGCGAATCGGCTCGGAACCGGAATACGCCACGCACCAGCCACTCAGGTCGAGCCGTTCCAGGGCTGACTCGCTGACCCGCTCGCGGCACAAGCGATAGGCAAAATCCGGTCCGCCGCTGATGGTGCCGCCGTATTCGCTGATCGCCTCCAGCCAGCGCAACGGCCGGCCGAGGAAATACTCCGGGGACATCAACACGCAGGGCACGCCGCTGAAAATCGGCTGCAACAGGCCGCCGATCAGGCCCATGTCGTGGTAAAGCGGCAGCCAGCTGACGATGACGTCGTCGGGGTTCAGGTCTATGCCGAAACCGTGGCGAATCAGCAATTCGTTGGCCACCAGATTGCCGTGGCTGACTTGCACGCCTTTAGGCAGCGCGGTGGAGCCGGAGGTGTATTGCAGGAAGGCGATGTGATCGTCCTGCAAGTGCGCCGCGACCCAGCGCTCGGCCAGTGCACCGTCGAGGGTATCGACACACAGCAACGGCGGCGCCCCGTCGATTTGCTGCAACAGGTTTCCTGCCTGAATTCGGCTTGGTAGGAGCGAGCCTGCTCGCGAAAATCCGGAGAACGCCGCGGGGTGTCAGGCGCCCATCGTCATCGTTGACGACCATCGCGAGTGAGCTCGCTCCTACGGGGTGATGAGGATTGCGCTGTGCAATTCATCCTTGAGAACGGATGACGTCTTGAAATAAATAGTCGCTGGCTGGAACACGAAGCGGACGGAAGTGAGTCGGCGTGTCGCAGTTATCACTCTGCATTCTGAAGGGAATTAGTTATTTTCTCATTTGACAATAATTATCATTAAGCCTAATTTGGCGCTCGATCTGTAGGACGGCCCCCCCGGTTCATTCGCCGTCCCACTAACCTTTTGGCAGCAAGGTGATGTCCATGATGGAACCAGTATCCACAAGCAGGTGCGATACACCGCTACTTCAGGCATTCGCCGACAATCGACTGATTCTGGTGAAGATCGCAGCCCGAATTACCGGTTGTCGCTCACGTGCCGAAGATGTTGTGCAGGATGCATTCTTCCGGTTGCAATCGGCCCCGCCCATCACCAGTTCGATCAAGGCTCAGCTCAGCTACCTGTTCCAGATCGTGCGCAACCTGGCGATCGACCACTACCGCAAGCAGGCGCTGGAGCAGAAGTATTCCGGCCCTGAAGAGGAAGGGCTGAATGTGGTGACCCAGGGTGCGTCACCGGAAACCTCGCACATCAATTTCTCGACACTGGAGCACATTGCCGATGTGTTGACCGAGCTGCCGAGCGGTACCCGCTACGCCTTCGAGATGTATCGCCTGCACGGCGTACCGCAAAAGGACATCGCCAAGGAACTCGGCGTCTCGCCGACCCTGGTGAACTTCATGATCCGTGATGCTCTGGTGCACTGCCGCAAGGTGTCGGGTAACCGTGGCGATACGGCTGCTCGCCAATAAGATCCGATATTTCAGCGCCCCCCATCGCGAGCAGGCTCGCACCCACAGGGTCCTGCGAACACAGGACAAATGTGGGAGCGGGCTTGCTCGCGAAGGCTGACTCAAGACCGCAACGAATCTTGAATCTCAAGCCAGTCTGCACCGATCAAAAAACCCCTCCCGCCCCAACACCATCAAGGCCACGCGCTTGTGCGGGAAGGCGAACTCTTTCTCCCAGTGAAAGAGCTGCTCCTGCATGTAACCGATCATCTTCGCGTTATCGGCACGCGGCTCGGCAACCACGCGCTGCGTGCGCGGATCATCAAGAAACAGGTAATGCACCAGTGCCGATAACCAACTCGCCACCCTGTGCGGACCGCGGTGGTTTTCTTCACCCACCAGCATGTGAATGCCACGGTCGTAATCGCTGGCCTCGTAGAACGGTGCGATGCGATCTTCCCTGGCCCAGTAGGCTTCGAAGTAAGCGAACGGTTGATCGTCGAAACAACCGATGAGCGTCAGCGTGTGCGGGTCGGCTTCGAGTTTGCTCAGGTATTGGCGATGCTGTTCGAGGCTGCCCTCCTCCTGCCAGAAACTCGCGACACGCGGGCTGTTCTGCCAGCGGTTGAAACGGGCCAGGTCCAGATCGATATCCACCGTACGCAGGGAAATCCACATCCCCAGGCGCGCATCAAAACGCCGGTAAACTTCACCTCGCGGCTTGATCGGTCGCAATGGATGACGCTTGCCGCCACTGATGACCATTTGCTGCGGATAGCTGCTCGACGCCTGCGTCAGCCAGGGCTGTGGCAACTGCCAGAACAGCGTGCGTTCGCAACGGTATTGACCGGCCGTTTCCGTCGGGATCAGCAAACCGCTGAGCAATGCCTCGGTTGGGGCTTCATCGAGTTGCCAGGTCAAGCGCTGGCAGGCAGGATCACGGGCTAATAGCCAGTAGCAGGCAGCCCAGATTGTGTGGCGGTCAAGACGGCCGAAACCTTCCTCTACTTGCAACCGCAGTTCCGGATCGCGGGTCAGCCGCAGTTGAATCAGCGGTTGGCCTTCAAGGTTGAAGCTCAGCCGGCTTTCAGTTTCATCGGCTACAAGACGGCAGCCGGTCGGCAAGGCCAGGGCGGTCAGGTCAGGTCAGGTCAGGTCAGGTCATTCAGATTGGGCATTATCGGGCTCACGATAATCATCGACGGTTCAACAATAGACGTAGATCACCGTTGGAAATTTAATCGTCCATCCAGATTGCCAATTGCAATCACAACGGAGTGAAAGACCGAACGCGCTGCCATGACAAGCCCATTTCACAGCAACAATCTGAAGACTGAAGCAAAGAGCACCTTATCAATACCCCTAATCCGAAAACCGAAAAACTGAGGGCTTGCGGTTAGGGGGAACACTTATCATTACTCATGTAACAGAGTGAAAAAACCCACATCATTTCCACAGAGTGAAATAATCCAGAAAGGAATAGTCCATTTGCACTAACTCAATGAACAAAATGCACTTTCCGACAGGAGCAGACACATCAACCCAATTGTGCAGCAGCCCACCATTAAATTGCCCCTGAAAATGCAATTCATCAATTACATTATAAGACTCATCATAAAATATGACTCTCGCGGGCCGATGATTATGAGTATAGGCAAACCTGACACGCCGATACGGCACTCGGAAATCCAACCACAAACGCTGTTCCGGAATGGCGTGATCTAACGTATAGGACATTACAATTGCGGGTCCGGATAACATACCTGAAACAGGGTTCCCAAATGTCATGATCCCAGCCCTTCCATATGAACCCGCCAATAGCCTTATCCTCATCTTTAAAGCGGGATTATCAATGCTCTGCCCACCACTGATAAACTGATTGGGCTGACCATCAAAGTTTTCGTAATGAATTTCAGGCACCGCCCGAACTGTCAGATGCAGAATAGGCAATACAACTGCTTCAGATCTAACATGACTGCCATCCAATGAAATATAACAAGTAAACCTCAAGTCACTATTATCCAACAACACATCAAGATCAGTACGTTTCACTGTTCTGACTAAACCATCCATCACTTCATCTGCAGTCACAGCGTCCCCGCTAGTGACCTCAAACGTATGAACCGCACCGTTCTTATGGGTGCCCGTGCCGATCAACCAGATTCTTTGACCTTCTACCATCCACGGGGCCCATGGTTTGACCTTGACCGTGGCATCACCGATAAAGTTACTTAAGTCCAAAATGCTATTGGTCGCCTGAATCAAGACTAATTTCGGCCAGTTTTTAGGCACGAGAACGTTCAGGTTTAGATCCAAAGAGGTTGCCTGCTTGCATTGACTTGTCACGGTGTAATGAAGGGACACGGTCTTGCCGATACAAGCGATCACCTCATTGAGCGCCACCTTGAACTCAACATAACCTGGCACGCCATTACCCAGTTTGTCCTCGATCGGCAAACTCGTGCCATCCGGCCGTACCCAATAAAGCTGAATCGTGTGGCGAGGACTGATACGGTCATACTCCACTTGCACAGTGACGCCTTCTCTCGCGTTTTCCGGGTTGAGGAAATTCCTCGCCGCCTCAAGTACTATCGGCGGGATCAGGTTCAGGTCTTGCTGATGCACCGTCAGCTCCCGCAGCGGGAACTTGACCGCGCTGGAATGATCGATCTGGCCATTGAAGTTGACCGCGAACCGCACCTGGAACTTGCTGCAATCCGCCAGTTTTTCCAACTCGTGACGCGGCAAGTAACTGGTGACACCGTCATCCTCACCCGACGCGGGAAGCCCTTGCCCGATCAAGACATCGAAGCTGTAAGGCGTGCCATCTTCCAATTCACCCGTTACCCATAACCAGGTCGGCTGGCCTTCGGTGATAAACCACCACGGGGCCACTGTGCATTCGGCGTTTCCCGAGAACGTTCTGAGATCCAACTCGCCCCCAGTGACTTGGGTCACCTCTGGCGTGGGCAAATCAGTGAGATTGAGCACCTTGAGAGTTAACGGCAGGGATGGCCACAATGTGTCACGCAAGACCGTGTAGCGCACAGTGACCGATTTACACAAGTTGGCACTGATCGCCGAAGCCGGTACCTGGAAATCGACAAAACCATTGTTCGATCCGTACTTACAAGCCAGCGACGGAGTCCCGGCACCAGCAGTCCCCTCGAAATAGGCACACACCCAGTCGGTCTGTGCCATCCCCTCGTAAGCCACGCGAATCGTCGCGCCGTCTTTTGCGTTGATCGGGTTTAGCAGGCACCCTTCTGCTCCGCATTCCGTGGCCTCCAGCACGCTCGGCGCTAGCAAGTGCAGTTCCGGTTCACCCACTCGCAGATTTTCAGTAGTGAACCTGAGTTCAAGGGCATTTGCCGGGAGCAAGGAAACCGTCGGATCTGCTGGCTGTTCACCCAGGGCAGCGTCGAAAGTGACAGTCGCTTGCAAGGTTATTGAAGAGTAGTCTTCATTCCCCCCCGCCCAAAGGCGGGACAACACCTCCCTGAAACCCAGTCGAATGTCCAGCGCAGTCACCCGATGATTTTCCAGCACCCACTGGAACCTGTAGTTGCCGACATGGTGTTCATTGCCGACCGCTAGAATCCACAGCCGCTGGCCCTGCGCCATAAGCGGCCAGGGATTCAGATGAAGCCTGACATCGCCGGCGAACTTGCGCAGGTCCAGCCAACGAGCGCCATGTTCAGTCGACACATCGAGAAACTCCGGTGCCGGCAAATCTTTCGATTCGAATTGCTGCACCGTCAACCCAAGCGTCAGGGACGTTTCAGTCTTACCATTATGTGTAGCGGTGTACCTGATAGGCACGGTCCTGCCAATACAGGCACCGACCACAGAGACGTCGATCTCAATATCGATGCTGCCGCTGTCACTGCCATCCTGGACGGGTAGCGTCGGCTGGCCTGGACCTGGCGGACCGGCCCAATACAATTGAATCTTGTGGTCACGACTCATCCCCTCAAATGCAACCGTTACCTTGGCACCTTGCAGCACCAGCATGGGATCGAGCGTGCTGTTGGAAGAGGCGTGTGCAACTATCGGAAGTGGTAACTCCGCAATGGAACGCGGTTCTTTGGGAACTTTTTCAGACAATTTTTGCGCCATGTCGAATCTTCCTTGCAGATATAGGGTTAACCGCCCCCGCTTCCACACGGGACCATACGGCTATCTAAACTTCGGCAAGAAGGTTGTGGCTACTGTCAAAGTTGACAGTTTTGCTCTAAAAAAAGAACTTGTTCGACGAATGGCGCGGTCAAAAACGTATCCATCCTGCAATGTCGCCTTATTCCCGGATCGCCGGCACCAGCGCAATCTTGTACGGGTCGAAAATCTTCAGCATCTGGCCGTTGTCCCGCAAGCCTTGCAACAACTTGCCGAAGGCCTCGCCGCTGATGGGCGCGGTCGGACGCAGAATGGCGTAGTGGTGATAGATCTGGTCAACGCGCTGGGACACCAGCAATTCATCGGCGACTTTTTTATTGCGCAAGAAGTAATCGCTCAGGTAGGAGCGCGTGACCAGGGCGATGTCGGCCCGGTCGCGTAATACCATCAGCAGATTGCTGTCATGGGAATAGGTCAGCGTGGCGTTGTAGTTTTTCGCGAGGTACAGGGGGTCGGCATTGAAGTTGGCGAACTCGTAGTGATAGCCGCTGAACAGTGCCAGACGCTTGCCGTTCAGGTCGGCAAAATAGCTTTGCTGTCGATCGGGCAGGCGTTGCGCAACAAAAATCTCAGCGTCCTCCAGGCCCATGTCGACGGCCGTGTGGGGGATCTCTTCCCAACCCCAGGCGGGGTTTTCGAAGATGGCCATGTCGACCCGGCCCTGCTTGAAGTCACCGAAGCGCCGGGGAATGGAAGTGGGCACCAGGACAAACTGGTAGTCACTTTGCAATGCATTCAGGGCCTCGACCAGTTGCGGCAACAACCCGGTATCGGCCCCGGATTCCGGGCGCACGGTGTAGGGCGGAAAGTGCGCGGCACCAATGCGCACCAGTTGCGCAGCCTGGGACGGCATCATCGTTGATGCCGCAAACATCGATAGCAACAGCCGCGAGGCTGACCGAATTGGCGAACCCATCAAAACGACCCCACTCCCCAATAAAACAACATCAATGCATTCAAGCTAGGCGGTTTCGTCCAGTTAGCCAGTTTAATGCTGGCCAACACAAGCTTATTGCCGGTCTTCCAGCACCAGAATCAACGCCTCATCAGCCAACTGATCGAGGCTCATGCTGCCGTCGGCGCGAAACCAGGTGGTGGTCCAGGACAATGCGCCCGTCAGAAAGCGTCGGGTGATGAACACATCGCCGCGGATAAAACCGGCGGTCTTGGCTTCGCCCAGTACTTGCAGCCAGATGTCTTCGTAGATATCCCGCAGCGCCAGGACCTTGGCCTGGCCCTCTTCGGACAGCGAGCGCCATTCGTAGACCAGCACGGCCATGGCCTCACCGCTGCCGCCCATGATCGACTGCAATTCACACCGGATCAGCGCCAGCACCTGCTCGCGCACATTGCCGGCCTCGGCGATGGCCGCACGCATCAACGCGGTGTTGTAGCGTATGGTTTCTTCCATCACGGCGCGCAGGATTTCGTCCTTGCTTTTGAAGTGATGGAAAATACTCCCGGACTGAATGCCCACGGCACCGGCCAGGTCGCGCACGGTCGTGCGTTCATAGCCTTTGTTGCGGAACAGGTGGGCCGCCACTTGCAGCAGCTTGCCACGGGCGCTGTCCGGGTCGGTCAATTGGCCGTCGTCGACCAATTGGCGCATGACCCTCAGGGCTTTTTGCTCGTCCACCCATTCTCTCCTACAGTCGATCAATCAGTAACGCCGATCCCCCGAAAACAGCGGGGTTGCGCGGGCAATTTAAGCGCATGGATGCAACCAAGCAAGCGCTTGGGCAGAAGAAAATGAAGTCATTTACAAACCAAGCGCTTGCTTGGTAATGTCGACGCACTTCGGTTGGAGGTGGTTATGGAATGGACTGCGCCTAAAACAATTCGCATCGGTTGCGCCAGCGCCTTCTGGGGCGATACCTCGACCGCTGCCGCGCAACTGGTGGAACACGGGCATCTGGACTATCTGGTCTTCGATTACCTGGCCGAAATCACCCTGTCGATCATGGCCGGCGCGCGGATGAAAGATCCCCGGACCGGCTATGCGGGCGACTTCATCGAAGTACTCACGCCCTTGCTGCCGCAGCTCGCGCAGCAAAACATCCGGGTCATCAGCAATGCTGGCGGGGTCAATCCCCAAGCCTGCGCCGCCGCCCTGCAAGCGGCCTGCGACAAGACCGGGGTGGCGCTGAAGATCGCCGTGCTGCTGGGTGATGACCTGCAGCCACAATTCAAACAGCTGGGCAACCTGGGCATTCATGAAATGTTCAGCGGCGCGCCCCTGCCATCGATGTGCGTCTCGACCAATGCCTACCTCGGCGCACCCGGCATTGTCGAAGCCTTGCGCCTGGGGGCGGACATCGTGATCACCGGGCGCGTGGTCGACAGTGCGGTGGTCAGCGCCGCGCTGGTGCATGAATTCGGCTGGTCGTGGCACGACTACGACAAGCTCGCCCAGGCGGCATTGGCCGGGCACATCATCGAATGCGGCGCCCAGTGCACGGGCGGCAACTTCACCGACTGGCGCGACGTGCCCGACTACGAACACATCGGATTTCCCATCGTCGAAGTCAGCGCCGACAGCCAGTTCATCGTCAGCAAACCCGAAGGTACGGGCGGGCTGGTCACGCCGCTGACGGTGGGCGAACAGATGCTGTACGAAATCGGCGACCCGCGGGCGTATCTGCTGCCCGACGTGGTGTGCGATTTCACTCAGGTCAAACTGCTGCAACAGGGCAAGAACGCGGTGCAGGTGCACGGCGCCAAAGGCCTGCCGCCAACGGCTCAATACAAGGTCAGCGCCACGTACCCCGATGGTTTTCGCTGCACCGCCAGTTGCCTGATCGCCGGCATCGATGCCGTCGACAAGGCCCGGCGGGTCGGTGATGCGATCATCAACAAGACCTCGGAAATGTTCCGCCAGCGCGGCTGGGCACCCTACAGCGACGTGAGTATCGAGTTGCTGGGCAGCGAGGCCACCTACGGTCCCCACGGCCAGCGTCAGGACAGCCGCGAAGTGGTGATCAAACTCGCGGTGCGCCATCCGGACAAGCAGGCATTGATCGTGTTCTCCCGGGAAATCGCCCAGGCCGCCACCGGCATGGCGCCAGGGCTGACCGGCATTGTCGGTGGCCGGCCGACGGTGTATCCGCTGATCCGGCTGTTCTCGTTCCTGATCGACAAAACCGCCTGCACGCTGGACATTGATTTCATGGGCCGGCGCCAACCGTGTGCCCTGCCCGCCCTCGATGTGCTCGACCCGCTGGACCTGCCAGCCCCGCTCGCACCACCGAAACCGGTTGGCCTGGCCGACGCCAGCGTGGCCTTGGTCAAACTGGCGGTCGCCCGCTCTGGCGACAAGGGCAACCACAGCAACATCGGTGTCATGGCCCGCGCGCCCGAATTCCTGCCATGGATTGCCGAAGCCTTGACCCCGGAAGTGATCGTCGACTGGATGGGCCACGTCCTCGATCCAATCCACGGACGGGTCGAATGCTGGTACCTGCCCGCCAGCCACAGCCTGAATTTCCTGCTGGAAAACGCCCTCGGCGGCGGCGGTGTCGCCAGCCTGCGCATCGATCCGCAAGGCAAGGCCTTCGCCCAGCAGCTGCTGGAAATCCAGATCCCGGTGCCGCAGCGCATCGCCGACCAGTTCAACTAGAGGATTGCCGTCATGGCCTACGATTCGATTTTCAAAGCCGATTTGTTTGCCGGTCAAAACATCATCGTCACCGGGGGCGGCACTGGCATCGGCCGCTGCACCGCCCACGAACTGGCGGCCCTCGGTGCCCATGTGCTGCTTGTCGGGCGCAGGGCCGACAAGCTCAAAACCGTTGCGGCGGAGATCGCCGAGGACGGCGGCAAGGCCGATTGGGCGGTTTGCGATATCCGCGAGGAAGAATTGGTGCAGCACCTGGTCAGCGAATTGATCCGCAAGCATGGCCCCATTCACGGCCTGGTCAACAACGCAGGCGGGCAGTACCCGTCGCCCTTGGCCTCGATCAATCAGAAGGGTTTCGAAACCGTGATGCGCACCAATCTGGTGGGCGGTTTCCTGATGGCCCGGGAAGTGTTCAACCAGTCCATGAACAAGCACGGCGGCGCCATCGTCAACATGCTCGCCGACATGTGGGGCGGCATGCCGGGTATGGGCCACTCCGGCGCGGCACGTTCGGGCATGGACAACCTGACCAAGACCGCCGCGTACGAATGGGGTCATGCCGGGGTGCGGGTCAACGCCGTGGCACCGGGGTGGATTGCCTCCAGCGGCATGGACACCTACGAAGGCGCCTTCAAGGCCGTGATCCCGACCCTGCGTGAACACGTGCCGCTCAAGCGCATCGGCACCGAATCGGAAGTCAGCGCGGCGATTGTTTTCCTGCTCAGCCCCGCCGCGGCGTTCGTCAGCGGCAGCACCTTGCGCATCGACGGCGCCGCCAGCCTCGGCGGCCGTGCCTGGCCGATCCACAAGGCGACCAACAGCGAGTCGTACAACGGTTTTCACCGCGCGTACCTTCCCGACGTGCTGAAGGACAAGGAATAACCCATGCCGGTGATTCAGTCGCAACTCGATCCCCACAGCGAACCGTTCGCCCGGAACCGTGCGGCGATGCTGAGCGCCATCGAGCAAGTTCGCGTGCTTGAACAGAACCTGCTGAACAAGGCTGCCGAAGCCAGGCCGAAGTTCGAAAAACGCGGCCAATTGTTGCCTCGCGAGCGCCTCAATCTGCTGCTGGACCCCGGCGCGCCGTTTCTCGAACTGGCCAGCCTGGCCGGCTACAAGCTACACGACGACAAGGATGGCAGCTCCGCCGGTGGCGGTTTGATCGCCGGCATCGGCTATGTGTCCGGCGTGCGCGTGCTGGTGGTGGCGAACAACAGCGCAATCAAGGGCGGGACCATCTCCCCCAGCGGCTTGAAAAAGTCCCTGCGCCTGCAACAGATCGCCATGGAAAACAAACTGCCAGTGATCACCCTCGCCGAAAGCGGCGGTGCCAACCTCAATTACGCGGCGGAGATTTTCGTCGAAGGCGCGCGCAGCTTTGCCAATCAGGCGCGAATGTCGGCCATGGGGTTGCCGCAGATCACCGTGGTGCACGGTTCTGCCACGGCGGGCGGTGCCTATCAGCCGGGGCTGTCGGATTACGTGGTGGTGGTGCGCGGTAAGGCCAAGCTGTTTCTCGCCGGCCCGCCATTGCTCAAGGCCGCCACCGGCGAAGTCGCCACCGATGAAGAACTGGGCGGCGCCGAGATGCACGCACAAACCGCCGGCACCGCCGAATACCTGGCTGAAAACGACGCCGACGGTGTGCGCCAGGTACGCGAGATCGTCAGCCTATTGCCGTGGAACGAGCAGTTGCCCCCACTCCCCGAGCGTCGCTGGGAGGAACCGCTCTACCCCATCGACGAACTGCTGGGCCTGATCCCGGATGACCCGAAAAAACCCTACGACGTGCGCGAAATCATCGCCCGTCTCGCCGACGCTTCGAACTTTCTTGAATTCAAGGGCGAGTTCGATCAGCAGACCCTGTGCGGTCATCTGAAAATTCAGGGCCGCGCCTGTGGCTTCATCGGCAACAACGGCCCGATCACGCCAAAAGGTGCGAGCAAGGCCGCCCAGTTCATCCAGCTGTGCGACCAGAGCCAGACGCCGCTGCTGTTTTTCCACAACACCACCGGGTTCATGGTCGGCACCGAATCGGAACAGCAAGGCGTGATCAAGCACGGCGCGAAGATGATTCAGGCGGTGGCCAACGCCCGGGTGCAGAAGCTGACCATCGTCGTCGGTGGCTCCTACGGCGCGGGCAACTATGCAATGTGCGGTCGCGGCCTCGACCCGCGGTTCATCTTCGCCTGGCCCAACAGCCGTACCGCCGTGATGGGCGGCGCGCAAGCGGGCAAAGTATTGCGCATCGTCACCGAGGCCAAACAGGCCAAGGACGGCCTGGTGCCCGATCCGAAAATGCTCGACATGCTCGAACAGGTCACCGCGCAGAAACTCGACAGCCAGTCCACGGCGCTCTACGGCAGCGCCAACCTCTGGGACGACGGTTTGATCGACCCGCGCGATACCCGGACCTTGCTTGGTTATCTGCTGGATATCTGTCACGAGGCCCAGGTGCGGCCATTGCAAGCCAACAGTTTTGGCATAGCCCGGCTCTAGGCCCGCTCAAGGAGAACAATAAAAATGATCTTCACCCAGGAACACGAAGCATTGCGCCGCACCGTTCGCCAGTTCGTCGAGCACGAGATCAACCCCCACGTCGAGGAATGGGAAAAGGCCGGGCGCTTCCCCATCCACGAAATCTTCCGCAAGGCCGGCGACCTCGGCTTGCTGGGCATTTCCAAACCGGAAAAATTCGGCGGCATGGGGCTCGACTACAGCTATTCGATCGTCGCCGCCGAAGAGTTCGGCACCATTCATTGCGGCGGCATTCCGATGTCCATCGGCGTGCAGACCGACATGTGCACGCCTGCGCTGGCACGTTTCGGTTCCGATGAACTACGGGACGAATTCCTGCGCCCGGCCATCAGCGGTGAGCAGGTCGGCTGCATCGGCGTCTCCGAAGTCGGCGCAGGCTCCGACGTCGCCGGGCTGAAAACCACGGCGCGCAAGGACGGCGACGATTACGTGATCAACGGCAGCAAGATGTGGATCACCAACTCGCCGTGCGCCGACTTCATCTGCCTGCTGGCCAACACCTCGGACGACAAACCGCACATCAACAAGTCGCTGATCATGGTGCCGATGAACACGCCGGGCATCAGCTTGAGCTCGCACCTGGACAAGCTCGGCATGCGCAGCTCGGAAACCGCCCAAGTGTTTTTCGACAACGTGCGCGTACCGCAGCGCAACCGCATCGGTCATGAAGGCGCGGGGTTCATGATGCAGATGCTGCAGTTCCAGGAGGAACGCCTGTTCGGCGCGGCCAACATGATCAAGGGCCTGGAGTACTGCGTCGACAGCACCATCGAATACTGCAAGGAGCGCAAAACCTTCGGCAACGCGCTGATCGACAATCAGGTGATCCACTTCCGCCTGGCTGAACTGCAAACCGAAATCGAATGCCTGCGGGCGCTGGTCTATCAGGCCACCGAGCAATACATCAAAGGCCAGGACGTCACGCGCCTGGCCTCCATGGCCAAGCTCAAGGCCGGGCGACTGGGCCGCGAAGTCAGCGACAGTTGCCTGCAATACTGGGGCGGCATGGGCTTCATGTGGGACAACCCGGTGGCCCGGGCTTACCGCGATGTACGGCTGGTGTCGATCGGCGGCGGCGCCGACGAAATCATGCTGGGGATCATCTGCAAACTCATGGGCATTCTGCCGGGGAAAAAGAAATGAACAACCTGCCGGTTTGCCAGACTTTGCTGCTGGAACTGCACAACAGCGTGCTGCACATCACCCTCAACCGCCCGGAATGCCGCAATGCGATGAGCTTGCAAATGGTCGCCGAATTGCGCTCGGTGCTGGCCGCGGTACGCGATAAACCAGGGGTTCGCGCACTGGTGATCGGCGGCGTCGGTGGGCACTTCTGTGCCGGCGGCGACCTCAAGGACATGGCCAATGCCCGCGCTCAAGGCTCGACTGCGCACCGGGATTTGAACCGGGTGTTCGGTGCGCTATTGCAGGAGGTGCAACACGCACCGCAAGTGGTGATCACGGTGCTGCAGGGGGCGGTGCTCGGCGGAGGTCTCGGCCTGGCCTGTGTCAGCGATATCGCCCTGGCCGATCACCAGGCGCAATTCGGCCTGCCGGAAACCAGCCTCGGCCTGTTGCCTGCGCAGATCGCGCCGTTCGTGGTGCAGCGCATCGGCTTGACCCAGGCCCGGCGTCTGGCCCTGACGGCGGCGCGTTTTGATGGTCACCAGGCACGGCGCATGGGGCTGGTGCATTTTGTCGAGCATGATCCGCAGGCCCTGGCCGAACGTCTCGATGAGGTGTTGGCCCATGTGTTGTGTTGTGCGCCGGGGGCGAATGCGATGACCAAAAAACTGTTGCTGGCCAGTGCCGGACAGCCGTCGGATGAGTTGCTTGATCAAGCGGCTGAATGGTTCAGCGAGGCAGTGACCGGAGCCGAAGGCATCGAGGGAACGATGGCCTTCGTGCAAAAGCGCAAACCGGGATGGGCCATTTAGAAGCTTCGTCGGAACGCCGCCCGGAGCAAGCCCGCTCCCACACTGGCATGCATTCCCCTGTGGGAGCGGGCTTGCTCGCGAAGAGGCCCGAACAGACATCGCAAAACCAAGGGAACAACCCATGCCCGGACTCAAAAAAATCCTCATCGCCAACCGCGGTGAAATCGCCTGCCGCATCCAGCGCACGGCCCAGGCGCTGGGCTATCGCACGGTCGCCGTGTTCAGCGACGCCGACGCCAATGCACTGCACGTGCAGATGGCCGACGAGGCGGTCAACATCGGTCCGGCCCCGGTGCAACAGTCTTACCTGAACATCCCGGCCATCCTCGACGCGGCCCGGCGCACGGGCGCGGATGCGATCCATCCGGGCTACGGTTTCCTCTCGGAAAACGCCGGGTTTGCCCTTGCCTGCCGGGACGCCGGCATCACCTTCATCGGCCCCAGCCCCGAGGCCATCGAACTGATGGGCAGCAAGCGTCTGTCGAAGATCGCCATGATCGAAGCCGGTGTGCCGTGCATCAACGGTTATCAAGGCGCCGGGCAGGACGACGCCACCCTGAGCCGCGAAGCCGAGCGCATCGGCTATCCGTTGATGATCAAGGCCAGCGCTGGCGGCGGTGGACGCGGCATGCGCCTGGTGCACGACGCCAGCGATTTGCTGGAACAGATTCGCACCGCGCGCTCCGAAGCCCTGAACGGTTTTGGCAGCGGCGAACTGATCCTCGAACAGGCACTGGTCGAACCCCGTCACGTCGAGATCCAGTTGTTCGGTGACCGGCACGGCAACCTGATTTACCTCGGCGAGCGCGATTGTTCGGTACAGCGCCGGCATCAGAAAGTCATCGAGGAAGCCCCCTGCCCGGTGATGACCGTTGAGCTGCGCCAGGCCATGGGCGAAGCGGCGCTCAAGGCCGGGCGAGCGGTGAAGTACGTCGGTGCGGGCACCGTGGAGTTTTTGCTGGATGCGCGCGGGCAGTTCTATTTCCTGGAGATGAACACCCGGCTGCAAGTGGAACACCCGGTGACCGAACTGATCACCGGGCTGGACCTGGTGGCCTGGCAGTTGAGCATCGCCGAAGGGCAACCGCTGCCCTTGCGCCAGGAACAGGTGCAACTCACGGGCCACGCCATGGAAGTGCGCTTGTATGCCGAAGACCCGGCCCAGGGTTTCCTGCCGCAAACCGGGCGCGTCGTGGCCTGGGAGCCGGCATTGCAGGACGGCGTACGGATCGACCACGGCCTGATCGAAGGCCAGGTCATCAGTCCCTTCTACGACCCGATGCTCGGCAAGCTCATCGCCCACGGTGCCACCCGCGAAGAAGCCCGGCGCAAACTGCTGCGGGCGGTACAAGACAGCGTGCTGCTCGGCCTGCAAAGCAATCAGTGCCTGCTTGCCAGCCTGCTGGAACACCCGCAGTTCGCCCGCGGTGATTTCAGTACCGGTTTCATCGCGCAGCATTTCGCCGACCACGCCTGCCTGCATCCCGAAACCCCAAGCACACACCACTTGGCCATCGCCGCCGCCCTGTTCTATCAGGCAGCGGCACAGGCTCACCCGGCCCCACTTTGCGGTTGGCGCAACAACGCCAGCGTGCCGCTGCACTATCGCATCGGCCTTGAAGATCAGGACTGGCCGGTAGCGTTGCAGGCGATCCCGGGCCAGCCGTTGCGCATTCAGGTCGCCGAGCGCAGCCTCGAACTGAAGATCATCCACAGCGACGGACGCTGGGCCACCCTCGAAATCGAAGGCGTTCGCCAACGCCACGCTTATCGCCTGGAGGCCGGGCGTCTCTGGCTGTTTACCCGGCCGGGCAGTCTGCAGTTCGTGGATCGCACCCAGGCGCAAGTTACCGGCCAGGCCAGTGTCAGCTCTGGCACCCTCAAGGCGCCGATGGACGGCGCGATTGTCGACGTCCTGGTCAACGAAGGCAGCCAGGTGACCAAGGGCCAACTGCTGGTGGTACTGGAGGCGATGAAAATGGAGCACCCATTGAAGTCGGGCATCGACGGTGTTCTGAAACGCTTGCAAGTCAAAATCGGGGATCAGGTGAAAAACCGGCAGATTCTGTTGGAGGTCGAATAAGCCGCTAGGCGGAACCGCCGGGTTTGGCTACGCTCAAAGCCTATCAGGACGCGGATACCAGGAACCCTGCAATGCCTCATTGGCTGGTCATTGATCTGGAGGCCACCACCGATGAAGGGGGTTGGCCCGTAACGGATATGGAAATCATTGAAATCGGCGCCACCCTGGTGGACCGCAAAGGACGCGAACTGGACCAGTTCCAGCGCTTCGTCCGGCCTTTGCGGCGGCCGTTGCTGACGCCGTTTTGCCGCGAGCTGACGCACATCACCCAAGCCAACATCGATGCCGCGCAACCGCTGGGCGAAGTCTGGCCGGCGTTTGAACGCTGGCTCGGCCAACACCACACACGACTTGAAGGCTGGGCCAGTTGGGGCGATTACGATCGCAAACAACTGCTCCAGGATTGGCAGCAGTTGGGACTCGCCAGCATGCTGGCCAACGTGCCGCACATGAACCTCAAACAGCGCTTTGCCAAGGCCCGACGCCTGGAACGCCCGCTGGGGCTCAACGGCGCCCTGCAACTGGCCGGCCTGCAGTTCACCGGCCAGCAACACCGGGCGCTGGAAGATGCGCGCAATACCGCACGCCTGCTGCCGCTGGTTCTTCCGCTTTAGACAGGTGACGACACTCGGGGCCTTGTGCATACTGGCCGGCCCTTTTTAGCCCTTTTCGAGGAATCGCCCATGTTTAAAGTCAACGAGTACTTCGACGGCACCGTCAAGTCGATCGCCTTTGGCACCGCAGAAGGTCCAGCGACCATCGGCGTCATGGCTCCGGGCGAGTACGAATTCGGCACCAGCCAGCGTGAAATCATGCACGTGGTCAGCGGCGCATTGACCGTCAAACTGCCCGACAGCAGCGACTGGGAAACCTTCGCTGCCGGCAGCCAGTTCAACGTGCCGGCCAACAGCAAGTTCCAGCTGAAAGTTGCCGTCGACACCGCTTACCTGTGCGAATACCGCGGCTAAGCCTGCGGGGCCTCAACCAAAAAAGTCGCCGCAATAAAAAATGCCCGTGTTTTTCGACACGGGCATTTTTTATTCTGCGCAAAATTACTCGAGGATCTCCACCGGCATGCCGACTTCGAGTCGACCGTTGCCGTCGTTGACCAGGTTCTGGCCGAACATTGCGCCGTCCGCCTGGGAACGGTATTTCTGCAAAGTGGCCAAGGGTTCGCGGTCGTCGCTGCGCTCCCCGGTTTGCGGGTCGATGGTGGTCAGGATGCAGCGCGAACAGGACTTGACCACGCGGAACTCGACCTCGCCGATACGGATACGCTTCCAACCGTCCTCGGCGAACGCTTCACTGCCTTCGATCACCAGGTTTGGTCGGAAACGCAGCATTTCCAACGGACGCCCGACCCGTTGCGACAAGTCCTCGAGAGAGGCCTGGCCAATCAGCAACAGCGGATAGCCATCGGCGAACGCCACCTGGTCGTCATCCTTGCCGTAGCCGGCCTCCGTCATCCGCGCCCGATCCAGCGGCACTTGCACCAGGCGAGTCGGTTTTCCAATGAACTGGCTGACCCAGGCCCCTGCTTCATCGCCTGCATCGGGGACTCGCAAGGTATCGCGCCAGATCGTCACGCCACGCAGTTCTGCATCGTTACCAGGCAAGGCAATATCGATCGGCGAATGGCCGGGCGCGCTGAGGGTCAAGCTGCCTTCGGCATTGCACAAAGCCGACAACTGGCTCATCTGCGCCACCGCACGCTGGGTCAGGAAGCGCCCGCTGGCCTCGTCCACCAGCATCCAGCGGCGATCGCCGTCCAGCCCGAGTTTATCGAGACCGATCGCTTGCAAGGTCTCGGCCTTGGCGGACTTCAACGGATAACGATACAGCGCGCTCAGACGCAACATGGCCAGCTCCCTAGTAGATAAAAACCCCACCCTATACGAGCTTTACGGCCGAATCAAAGGCTGACGAGCAAACACTCCCACAGGTTGTGCAGGCCTGATCAGGCCGGTACTTCGTCAAGCATCAGGCGCTGGCGCACGACGTCGACGAGTTTGTCCGGCTGGAATTTGGAGAGGAAATTGTCGCAGCCGACCTTTTTCACCATCGAGTCGTTGAAGCTGCCGGACAGCGAGGTGTGCAGCACCACGTACAAGCCACGCAGGCGCGGGTCGTTGCGAATCTCGGTGGTCAGGCGATAGCCATCCATTTCCGGCATTTCCGCATCGGTGAAGACCATCAGCAGTTTGTCGGTCATGTGTACGCCGGTATCGGCCCAGGCCTTGAGCATGTTCAAGGCCTTCAACCCGTCGCTGGCGATGTGCATCTTCACGCCGAGCTGTCCCAGGGTATCGCGTAATTGCGTCAGGGCCACGTTCGAGTCATCCACCAGCAGCACCTCTCGGCCACGGGCACGTTCCAGCACCGGATCATCGAGCTTGTCGCGGGAGACTTTGGCGTTGTACGGGACGATTTCGGCCAGGACCTTTTCGACGTCGATGATTTCCACCAATTGATCATCGACCTTGCTGATGGCCGTCAGGTAGTGCTGGCGGCCGGCACTGCTCGGTGGCGGCAGGATGGCTTCCCAGTTCATGTTGACGATCCGATCCACGCCACCGACCAGGAAGGCCTGCACCGAACGGTTGTATTCGGTGACGATAATCGTGCTGCCAGGCCCCGGCACCAACGGGCGCATGCCAATGGCCTGGGACAGGTCGATCACCGGCAGGGTCTGGCCACGCAGATTGACCACGCCGCACACAAAAGGATGGCGCTGCGGCATCAGCGTCAATTTTGGCAACTGCAAGACTTCCTGCACTTTAAAGACGTTGATCGCGAACAATTGCCGTCCGGCGAGCCGGAACATGAGGATTTCCAGGCGATTCTCACCCACCAGTTGCGTGCGTTGGTCTACCGTGTCGAGAATGCCGGCCATCAATGACTCCTGGTGTTGTTCGGATGAATCCACTTAAGGAAGGTTATCGGCTGTTTTTGCCGAAGCTTGACCCTCTCTAAAATGCCACGCCCGGGCATTGATGTCATATTAACATCATGCTTTACTGGCACCGTGATTCCATCTGCTGCACTTCTGCGTCACGCGACCCTGGTTCGCGCGAAAAGTTCCCCTGTGTAAGGGATTCCCCTATCAACAATCAGGTGCAACCTGATATTCGCAATATCCAATAGCCATTAATGTGACGCCATTCTCATTGCATGAACGGAGTCAGGCTTTTGTGTGCGATCGCAAGTCAGTGGCCAACCACCCTCTCGTGTTCCCCAGCCTGCCTCCGGGCCAGCCGCAGCTCGTTCACCCGACGACTCGGCAATGCCGGGGTCCCGACCGCCCTTGTCGACACACACCATATCCCCCTCATTTGAAATGACGTTGTGGAGATAAGTATGCCGAACGACCGTAAAGAGTGGGCCCAGCGGCTCCCCGAGTTTCTCGTCGAAGCTGAAACACTCCTGGCTAAAACCGAGGAATGCCTGAGTCATCTGCAGTTGATCAGCAATGACAAGGACGCCATCGACTGCATGCTCAGCATACTGCTCAAGCTGGCCAACAAGGCCGATGCCCTGGCGTTGGCGGCCGTGTCTGAATTTTCTCTGCATATTCATGGCCTGCTGAACCACGCCCAGAACACCATGAGCCTGCATGACGAGGCGCTGAGTGCCCTGAAAGACTGCCTGACCCTGATTGCCTGGCAACTCGAACTCATCGACCAGTCCACCGGACAGCTCAGTCTCGACGACAGCGAGCAGGTCACCCTGATCGAAGCCTTTGCCTTTCAGGTCGGGCAAAGCCGATTTCGACCACCGGTCAACTCCAGGCCGTTCACCCTCGTATCCTATTCGGAACGACAGGCCTGAACTTGCCAAACCATGCCATATGGCGTGTTCTGGTTATCAATACCGCGCTGTAACTTGAGTGCGCACATGTCGCAGATGAATATTTCATAGCTATAAGCGACATCTATTAACAACCACTATTGCCCATCGACAATTGCGCGCGGGTCTTGACCGGGACATTGCCTGGTATCAACAACAAAACCCAGGAGCAATCGGTATTTTGCGACGGCAACAACCAACTTGTTCCATTATGGAACCGTCGTCCAGACGATTGGACTCCTGACTTTTCGGACATACATACGGACGCGACCAACGGTATCTTAAGTGCTACTATGCCGCCTGTTAGTTGACGCCAATTAATGGCAGTGTGGATTCAGCCGGATACAGCTCGCTCCGGTTCGGAGCTGAACTCTCCAACAAAAAGTACATCCCGTTGAAGTCGGCGCTCCACATTAAAAACAGGGGCCTGTCAGCCAGCATGACCGGCCAGCCCGCAGCGAACATCCATTGGCTCCATCCGCTATGCACGCCAGCCTCAAGTCAACCGCCATGTGGCCACCTTTGCGAGCATATGCACGCACATTCACGCTGTTGCTATGCGCCTGCTCGACCCTCGGCAGTCTACTGATCTATGTCTTGTCCATCCCGTTGCCCCTGTCATTGCTGGTACTCAACGTTGCGGCGCTGACCAGTGTTGCCGTGCAGTACTGCCTCTCGCGCAAATCCATCAAGTTCCAGCCTCAGGAACTGGCCGACCGACTGTTGCAGGTTCAGGAAAACGAGCGCCACCGGCTGAGCCGGGAACTGCATGACGACATCGGTCAATTGCTGACCGCCGCCAAACTGCAAAGTGACTGGCTCAAACGCCGGATGCCCGAAGAACTCCAGGAGCAATGTTCGGTCCTCTGTGACACGCTGGAAGAAACCCTGACCAAAGTTCGTGACGTATCCGCCATTCTCAATCCCCGGCAGTTGACCAGCCTCGGTCTGGAAGCCAGTCTGCGGGCACACCTGCTCAAGACCCTGGCCAACACCCCGGTGCACTGGAGCCTGGAATGCCAGCAGCGCCTGACCGGCATACCGGAGGAAATGGCCGTGGCGGCTTTCCGTATCACCCAGGAAGCGGTCACCAATATCCTGCGACATGCCCTGGCCAAAAATCTGCTGGTGTGCCTGCAGCGCCTGCCCCAAGGCATGAAGTTGCAGATCAGCGATGACGGTCAGGGCTTTGCGCCCGCAACAGACCCAGCTCGTGAAGGGCAACGCGGTATGGCCGGGATGTCGGAACGGATCGATCAACTGGGCGGCACACTGACCGTTACCAGCGAGCCGGGCAAAGGCACTCAAATCGAAGCTCTTTTTCCCTGGGCGCCCCGTGCGCTCGAACGGGCCAGTTCGAATAAGGTTATGCATTGACTTGTAATTTACTACTGGTGGATGACCACTCGCTGATCAGGGCTGGCGTGCGCGCCCTGGTAATGGATCTGCCCGGCTATGCCGTCATCGGTGAGGCCAGTGACGGCTCGCAGTTGCTGGAAATGGTCGAGCATCTGTCCCCGGATATTGTCCTGCTGGATATTTCGATGCGCCAGACCGGCGGCCTCGAAGCCTTGCAGCAGCTCAAGCGAGTGCGCCCGCAGAGCAAGGTCCTGATCCTCTCGATGCACACCGACCCGGCCCTGATCATGCGGGCGCTGGAGTCCGGAGCCCATGGCTACCTGCTCAAGGACACCACGGCGACCGAACTCGAACACGCGCTGGAGGCCTTGCGCAACAACGAGCGCTATCTGAGCCCGGCCATTGCCCACACGGTGATCAACCAAGCGCTGACCCGAAACCAGAAGCACCAACCCGAACCTGCCGACTCGCACAACCTGACGGCACGTCAGCTGGAAATCCTGCGGTTGATCGTTCGCGGAAAATCCACCCGAGAGATCGCCAACGGCCTGGGGCTGAGCGTCAAGACCGTCGAAACCCACCGCTCGCAGATCATGAAGCGTCTGCAGATCTACGATGTCGCCGGCCTGGTGCTGTTTGCCGTGCGCGAACAAATCATCAGCCTTGATGACTAGGCAGTTCACCGGCACGTAACAGCGGCGAATCGTCAGGCAGATGCACGAGTAACGCCGCTGGGCGAACCGAAAAACGCAGGTTGTCCCCTTCCAGGGCAGGCGCGCACGAATAAACATGCTGTCGACGCCAGAAGCCCCCCCGTTAAAAGTCGCAAGAAAACGAATTACTTCCAGTCGGACAGTCTTGATCCCCCCACACGGCAGGATTTTTCTTACAAAACGTGAGGAATCGGCTCAATTGACCACAAATCTGAATTGGTAGACCTTGGGCTGCAGGACATCACAAGGACGTGCCATGCAATGCCAAAACCTCGCATCACCGGCCATTTCGGTCTTGCCGCTCACGGATAATAAAACTGCAGGCCATCGAGCTGAATGCAGCAACAGCACAAAAACCACGGGAGAAGTCGATATGGAACCTCGCGTCACCGAGCTGGAAACACACCTCAAGCACATACGCAGGGACATGGACGAAGTCCGGGGTGACGTCAAATCCATCAAACACAGGCTTGCCTATTCCGCCGGCGGAACAGCCGTG
This sequence comes from Pseudomonas sp. GL_091, assembly GCF_057837725.1. Classification (NCBI taxonomy): domain Bacteria; kingdom Pseudomonadati; phylum Pseudomonadota; class Gammaproteobacteria; order Pseudomonadales; family Pseudomonadaceae; genus Pseudomonas; species Pseudomonas sp. GL_091. The sequence continues at coordinate 5,345,892 of NZ_CM174451.1, forward strand.
ATCCTCGGCCTCCTTGGCTGGATCGCCAACAGCCGTTTCGAACAGGTTATTTCATTGTTTCTGGCGCATTGAGTTGCCATCGACACAAGACCCGGTTCAATCAACCGGGTCTTGTGTGACAAAGCCGTTGTAGCTATCAGCTCAGGACTTCGCTCAACGGAATGAAGTAAACGCTTTCGCCCTGAACCAGCGTGCGACCTTCCAGGACTTCTACCAGTCCATCAGCCCAGGCAGCGCTGCGCAGCACACCGGAACTCTGGTTTTTGTAGATCGTCGCCCTGCCGTTTTCCAGCCGTGCGCGCAAATACTCACGCCGATTGCCGGGTTGGAGCCAGTCAAACCCTGCCGGCACCTGCACCTTCAGCGGCTCAACATCTTTTACACCCTGACGACGCAAGAGATAGGGCCTGGTCAACAACGCAAAGGTCACGAGGGTCGATGCCGGATTGCCCGGCAAGCCAATCACAGGTACACCGCGAAAATGCCCGAACGTCAGCGGTTTACCGGGTTTGATGGCGAGTTTCCATAACGTCAATTCGCCCTCTTCACGCAAGGCGATGCCCAGAAAATCGGCTTCTCCTACCGATACGCCACCGGTCGAGAGGATCAGGTCGACATCCTTCAACTCACCCAATCGGGAGCGAGTGGTTTCCAGATTGTCCGGCAGAATTCCCGCGTCGACGACCTCACACCCCAAACGCAGCAACCAGCTACACAACAACACCCGGTTGCTGTTGTAGATTTGTCCCGGCCCCAGTGTCTGCCCCGGCTCAATCAATTCGTCGCCGGTAGACAGCACTGCCACACGCACCTTGCGAACCACCTCGAGCTCAGCGCATCCCAAGGAGGCAGCCAATCCTTGTTCGATCGGCCCCAGCTGCGTACCTGCTGGCAGAATCAGCTCACCGACGGTGGTTTCCTGGCCTTGCGGACGGATGTTCTGACCTGGGGTCAAGGCTTGAGTGAAACGTACTCGCTCATCGGCCTGAACCTCGGCGTTCTCCTGCATTTCGACGCAATCGGCACCGGCGGGAACAGGCGCCCCGGTGAAAATGCGTGCACAGGTTCCTGGCTGCAACGGATCGGGGGCCTGACCGGCAAACACCTTCTGACTGACTACCAGCGGCTCTCCCGTCCAGTCAGCCATGCGCAAGGCATAACCGTCCATGGCACTGTTGGGCCAGGGCGGCAGATCAAGCGTCGACACCAGATCTTCAGCCAGTACGCGCCCCTGTACCTGCGCCAACGGCAAGCGTTCACGCTCGACAATCCTTGAGGCCTCGGCCATTTCCAGCAAGCGCGCCAACGCCTGCTCGACAGGCATCAGACTGCCAGACTTGCCAGGCTTACCCACGGGAATCACAAGGCGCTGCCTGTTTCAAATGAGGTACGAAATTGCACGGCCGATGCCGCGAATCCAGCTGCTCGGCCAGTATGCCGTGCCAACCGGTGCGCACTGCATTGGTCGAGCCCGGCAAGCAGCAAACCAGCGTGCCGTTGGCCAGACCGGCCAACGCCCGGGACTGAACGGTCGAAGTGCCGATATCGGCAACCGAGATCTGGCGGAACAGTTCACCAAATCCGTCAACCTGTTTGTCCAGCAGGCAGCCGACGGCTTCCGGCGTGCTGTCACGCCCGGTAAAACCGGTGCCGCCGGTGATCAGCACCACCTGCACGACATCGTCGGCAATCCAGTTGGCGACTTGCGCGCGAATTTTGTAGAGGTCATCTTTGAGCAACACCCGGGCTGCCAGGTAATGACCGGCAGCGGTCAAGCCGTCGACAAAGACCTGACCTGAGGTGTCGGTTTCCAGTGTGCGGGTATCGCTGACAGTCAGCACTGCAATATTCAGCGGTGCGAAAGGTACATCAGCCTTGGCTTTCATAGGCTCGTCCAGTTGTAGGAGAAACAGCCCGGTGTTATATCACAGCGCTCCGTTTTTTCGCCGCCCCCATGGAGGCCTGCCATGACCACGAATTCACAATTGCCACCCTGCTCCATTCTGCTCCTGGCGGGCGGTCGCGGCCAACGTATGGGTGGTCGGGACAAAGGGTTGCTGGACTGGCAGGGCGAACCGCTGATTGCGCATCTGCATCGCAAGACCCGCCCGCTGAGCGATGACCTGATCATCTCCTGCAATCGCAACCTTGAGAAGTACGCTCCCTACGCCGACCAGTTGGTCCACGATGATGAAGGTGACTTCCCCGGGCCGCTGGCCGGTATTCGCGCAGGCCTGAAAGCTGCTCGCCATAGCCATCTGCTGGTACTGCCCTGTGACGTTCCGGGCATCGATGCGGCGCTGATCGGCAATATGCGCGAGGCCGCCAACCTGCATCCGGACAAGCCGCTGATGGTGCGCCATGATGACCACTGGGAACCGTTGTTGTGTGTGATTCCTGTGCTACACAGGGCAGCAATTGAAAATGCCTGGAACGAAGGTGAGCGCAGCCCTGGCCGGTTGATGCGCAAGCTCGGCGCAACCGCGCTGCAATGCCCCGACAAGGACCCTCGGCTGGCAAACCTCAACACGCCGGAACTTTTAAGCGGTCATGACACTGTGTCAGACTGAGATTAATCAGGAACTTGCGAAAACGGTTCACGTCTCAAGTTCAGTAACCAAAGATTTCTTATTCGGAGACACACACATGACTCAACGGACCCTCGCCACTTTCATGCTCGCACTCGGCCTCGCCACTCTCGCCGGTTGTGCATCGCCTACGGTGATCACCTTGAATGACGGTCGCGAAATCCAGGCCGTCGACACGCCACAGTTCGACAAGGATTCCGGTTTCTACGAATTCGAACAGCTCGACGGCAAACAGACCCGCATCAACAAAGACCAGATTCGTACCGTTAAAGAGCTGTAATCCTGGCACTGCCGGATACAGAAAAGCCCGCTTGATGCGGGCTTTTTCATACCTGAAGGACAGCGCTTCAGAGTTGCTTATTAATCACCATTGCAGGGTGATTTCACTCTCGAACTCTCGCTCCTGCCCCGTGACCGGATCGATAAACTTCAGGCCCTGAGCCAGCAGTTTCAAAGGATTGGCGTAGTCATCCTGCGCGTCCTTAAGCACCTCGGGGTAAAACGGGTCGTTGCAGATAGCGGCTCCCAACGCCGCCATATGTACCCGCAGCTGGTGTTTCTTGCCCGTCACCGGGTAAAGACCATAACGCCAGAGATCCCCCTGTTTCTCCCGGACTTCGACCGCAGTCTCGGTGTTGCTGGCCCCTGGCCACTCCTGCATGCGGAAGAACGGTTCACCATCGACCAGTCGGCTTTTATGCACCAACGGGAAAGCCAGGTCAGGCAACGGCGCCGCGATGGCCTCGTAGCGCTTTTCGATCTGCCGGGTTGGAAACAACGACTGATAAGCCGAACGACTCTGCGGATTGGCGGAAAACAGCACCAACCCTGCGGTATGCCGGTCGATACGATGCAATGGCACCAGGTGCGGATTGTCCAGGCGACGGATCAAGCGCCTGAGCAGCGTCTGTTCGACGTATTCGCCAGCCGGCGTCACGGGCAGGAAATGCGGTTTGTCGGCCACCACCAGATGCTCGTCCGCGTACAGGATCGACTCGATCACCGGGATCGGCTTTTCATCCGGCACTTCGCGAAAATAATGAATCCGCAAACCTTCCCTGTAGGCCAGATCGAGGGCAATCGGCATGCCCTGCCCATCGAGGACCCGGCCACGGGCGATTCTGTCCAGCCATTGTTCACGACCGATGGCGCTGAAATGCTCGCACAGGCAATCGACAACGGTTTGCCACGAGCCTGGTGGCAAGTAGAGCGTACTGGCCTGACTGTGTGCCGCGGAAAAAGATGAAGTGGACATACGAAAGCTCTAACCCTCAGTGCAGGGCGGCATTATCCAACAGCAGGGGGAAGGAGCCTAGAGAAGATTCCTCAAGCCGGGATCTGTGTGCGCGCCGCCGCTTCGGTGTACTCCTTGAGCCAGCGCAGCACATCGACTGCCTCCCAGCGGGCAGGGTCATACAGGGCGTACAACAATCCCTGATAACCCACGACATCGAGTTGCCGGTGATAACCCGCGCGTTGAAACAAGGCTTCGATTTCTGCGAAACAGGTATTGAAATGCGTTTTGTTGAAGGGTGTTTTCCCCTCGGTCACCAGACCATCCAGACGCAACTCAAGGACAGCCTCGCGCACGACGTCTGCAGACATCCGGTTCACGCTGTTCTTCAACTGTTCGACATTGACCACGATTCATCCCTCTGACGCCCGGGCTTGCCTGCTCACTCCCGAAAATCAGGAACGGCAAGGCAGGCACCGCGAATAACTGTATACGCATACAGTATCCGATCAACACCGAATAAGCCAAGGGGATCAATAGCAAAGTTCGACAGGCGGGACATACCGCCAGCGCAAGAGCCGCTCAACGCAGGAACGCCACCACCTGATCGGTACTGAACGGCCAGCCCAGTTCAGCACCGGTATCGACTCGTCGCAACACCGGAATACGCAGGCTGTAGGCTGCGAACCATGTTTCATCCTCAGTGATGTCCACCAGTTCCACCAGCAGGCCGCGCTCGACGAACTCCATCAACATGGCTTCGGCTACTTCACAGAGATGGCATCCAAGGGTGCCGAACAGCTGACATTCGGGAAGCATGAGCGCTCAACCAGAAAATGAAGTGACCATTCTAGGCCTGCCCCGAAAAACCGTCGAGTCATTGAGCCCCCTGCCCTGATGCCACCGACGATAAAGAGACCCTTGTCAGTCCTGACTCACGGCGCCAATCTTGTGGATCGACAGGTCCGCGCCGTAATACTCCTCTTCCTGACTCAGGCGCAATCCATGCAGCGCCTTGATCACGCCATACACCGCAAACCCGCCGGCCAGTGCCACAGTGATGCCCAGTGCCGTGCCGATCAACTGGCTGATCAAGCTGACTCCGCCCAGCCCGCCCAAAGCGGTCTGGCCGAAAATGCCGCAGGCAACGCCGCCCCACACGCCGCACAAGCCATGCAACGGCCACACACCCAACACATCGTCGATGCGCCATTTGCCTTGGGCCGCGGTAAAGCACCAGACAAACAGCGCCCCCGCAACAACACCGGTGACCAGCGCCCCCACAGGATGCATCAGGTCGGAACCGGCACAGATTGCCACGAGCCCCGCCAACGGGCCGTTATGTAGAAAGCCGGGGTCGTTGCGCCCGACAATCAGCGCCGCCACCGTACCGCCAACCATGGCCATCAACGAGTTCACCGCCACCAGTCCGCTGACACCTTGCAGGGTTTGCGCGCTCATGACGTTGAAGCCGAACCAGCCAACGATCAGGATCCACGAGCCCAACGCCAGAAACGGGATGCTCGATGGCGCGAACGCGACCAGCCGACCGTCGCGATAGCGGCCATTACGCGGCCCGAGCAACAGCACCGCCGCCAGTGCCAGCCAACCGCCCATGGCATGCACCACCACTGAGCCGGCGAAATCATGGAAACCGGCGCCGAATCGCTCCAGCAACCAGGCTTGCAAACCCAGGTTGCCGTTCCAGACAATGCCTTCGAAGAACGGATAGATGAACGCGACGATCAACGCGGTTGCACACAGCTGGGGAACAAACCGCGCGCGCTCGGCGATCCCTCCGGAAATGATCGCCGGGATCGCCGCGGCAAAGGTCAGCAGGAAGAAAAACTTCACCAGTCCATAACCATGGTCGGCATTGAGCACGGCCGCTGGCTGCATGAACGTCACGCCATAAGAAATCCAATAGCCTATAAAGAAGTAGGCCAGTGTCGAAACAGCGAAGTCGCTGAGGATTTTCGACAACGCATTGACCTGGTTTTTCTGTCGCACGGTTCCGACTTCAAGAAAGGCGAAACCGGCGTGCATGGCCAGAACCATGACCGCACCGATCAGAATGAACAGCGTGTTGGAGCTATGGACCAGGGTGTCCACAGCGCTTTGCAGATTTTCCATGGAATGGGCAGACCTTATGGCAGAAAAAAGCACCAAAGCAGTTCGCGATGGCTGCCCATGCACCAAGTTGCAGCTTCAGGACATCAGCGCACTGATCTCGTTGAACCACTTTGGCGCACGGACGCCGCCCAGGAAAAACGCGCCCCGGACGTTTACGCGAGTTTTTGATTGTTGGTCCTACGGTTTTACTGAAATCATGCCCGGCAATAGCGCAATGGTGCGAACCGGCGCACCACGACCCAGCAAAAGTTGTACCAGTCATTTGTACTGAACCTTCGCCGAAGGCTCATACTCGAACGCATCAGAAAGCCACTTAAGGAGATCCACCATGGCCCGCCCCCAGGCAAAGACTGCTCAAGAAATCCTGATGAACGACTTTCAGACACTGGTCAGTGACACCGAACGCTTGCTGGAGCACACCGCGAACCTGGCCGGCGATCAGGCCGACGAGTTGCGCGAGCAGATCCACGACAGTCTGTTGCGTGCCCGTGAAACCCTGAAACTGACCGAAGACTCCCTGCGCGAACACGGCAAGGCGGCTGTCACTGCCACGGAAGACTATGTCCAGGCCAACCCTTGGCAATCCGTCGGGATCGCGGCCGGCGTGGGCTTCCTGATCGGCCTGCTGGCAAGCCGGCGCTGATATGGCGATCGGTGAATCTGGCCCGTCCGTGACGGGAGCAAGCTCCTCATCGCGGCGCCTGGGTGCTGCCTTCCTTGGGTTGCTGCACAGCCATGTCGAACTGTTCGGCATCGAATTGCAGGAACAAAAAGCCCGCACCGTCAGCCTGTTGCTGTTTGCCGGCCTGGCCCTGGTGTTTGCGTTGCTGCTGTTGGTGGGTTTGTCGACGCTGGTGCTTATCGTGTTCTGGGACACGTATCGCCTGACCGCCATCATCGGGCTCTGTGTGTTCTACTCCCTCGCCGCCATATTCTGTGGAATGCGCTTGAGAGCGGCGATTTTCGATGAGTCCTCGCCCTTCAATGGCACGCTGGAAGAGCTGGCCAACGATAGGGAGCGCCTGCTGCCATGAGCCTGCCTGAACTACCACACAACAGCTCGCGCGCGGAAATGCGCAAGGCCCTGATCCGCCTGCGCATGGAAATGCATCGTCAGGAAATCCGCCACGAGTCCGCGCAACTGCTGCAACCCTTGCAACGGGTGCGCGGGATGACGCAAAACCTGCAGGACGGCTTCGGCATCAAGCACGCTCCACTCTGGGGCGTGGCCGCTGTCACCTTGCTGGGCTTTCTGACCGGCAAGGGTGCGAAGAACGGTGGCGGCCTCAGCAGCCTGACCCAGCTGATCCGCCTCGGCACCACACTGGGGCCGCTGATCAAACTGATCATGCAGGGCTCCTCACGCAAAGACTGATCAGCTTTTTCTGGCTGTATTCTTGCCATGTCGACGGGATGCCCCCCTCTATCGAGGGGTGCAATCCTGTGCGCCTACCCGGTCAACAGGCACCCTCCAAAAAAAATCTTGCAAGGAGGCCTCGATATCGACGCCGCCAGGTTGTAGTTCCGCTTGCAGGTCATGGCGCGAACCGGGAAGCTAGGCCATCAGTCACCTGACGGAGAGACCCCGCCTTGGATTGGCACACCCTGCTTACCCGCGAACGCCTTGGAAAACCTCTGCACAGCCCTGAAGAGCTCGGCCGCAGCCCTTTTCACAAAGACCACGACCGCATCATTTTCTCGGGGGCTTTCCGTCGCCTCGGGCGCAAGACCCAGGTCCATCCGGTGTCCAGCAATGATCACATTCATACGCGCCTGACCCACTCACTGGAAGTCAGTTGCGTGGGTCGCTCACTGGGCATGCGGGTCGGCGAAACCATCCGCAGCGCCCTGCCCGACTGGTGCGAACCCGGCGACCTGGGGATGGTGGTGCAATCGGCTTGCCTGGCACACGACATCGGCAACCCGCCTTTCGGCCATTCTGGTGAAGACGCGATCCGTCACTGGTTCCAGCAAGCCGCCGGCCGTGGCTGGCTGGATGCAATGAGTGAAGCCGAGCGCAATGACTTCCTGAATTTCGAAGGCAATGCCCAAGGCTTTCGGGTACTCACTCAACTGGAGTATCACCAGTTCGACGGCGGTACCCGACTGACTTATGCAACGCTGGGCACGTACCTGAAGTATCCATGGACGGCCAGGCACGCCGACTCGTTGGGCTACAAGAAACACAAGTTCGGGTGTTATCAGAGCGAGCTGCCGCTGCTGGAGCAGATCGCCCATAAACTCGGCCTGCCGCAACTGGAGGAGCAACGTTGGGCGCGGCATCCGCTGGTGTACCTGATGGAGGCCGCAGACGACATCTGCTATGCGCTGATCGACCTGGAAGACGGCCTGGAAATGGAGTTGCTGGAATACGCTGAAGTCGAGTCCCTGCTGCTGGGTCTGGTAGGCGATGACTTGCCGGAGACCTACCGCCAGCTCGGTCCCGGCGATTCACGTCGACGCAAACTGGCGATCCTGCGCGGCAAAGCCATCGAGCACTTGACCAATGCCGCGGCCCGCGCCTTCGTCGAGCAACAGGAGGCGCTGTTGGCCGGTACACTGCCCGGCGATCTGGTGGAACACATGCACGGTCCCGCCAAGCGTTGCGTGCTGAATGCCAAGGACATGGCCCGCAAGAAAATCTTCCAGGACAAGCGCAAGACCCTACACGAGATCGGCGCCTACACCACGCTGGAAATCCTGCTCAATGCCTTTTGCGGTGCCGCGCTGGAGCAGCACAACGGTCGGACTCCGTCATTCAAGAGCCGTCGCATCCTTGACCTGCTGGGTAACAATGCACCCGATCCCCACGGCCCGTTGCACATTTCGTTTTTGCGCATGATTGATTTCATCGCCGGCATGACCGACAGCTATGCCAGTGACATGGCCTTGGAAATGACCGGCCGCGCCAGCCACTGAGGTGTATCGATTGATCAGCCATTACGGCATTCGTTATGGCTGATCCCCCCTTCAACATCCAACAGCGCTCAAGTTTCGTCGAATCGCCCTACAGCACATGGCGAGCAAACTGATCGCATGCCCGGCACTCTCGCGAAACAATCGCCCTCCCTTCTGTTCGACAGATGAAGTACGCCCCATGGCCGAAGACGATCTACGCATCCTCGTGGTGGAAGACCACCCCTTCCAACTAATAGCCACTCAATACCTGCTGGAAAGTTATGGCTTCACCCGACTGACTACCACCGACAGCGCCAAAAGCGCCATGCAGCAAATGCTCGAGGCCGATCAACCGTTCGACATCCTTTTATGCGATCAATGCCTGCCCGATCTGACGGGACTCGATCTGGTCCGGTTCGCCAGCCAGAGAGGGCTGATCAGGCAGGCGATCATTCTGAGTAGCCTGACGACCTCTGAACTGGATGAACTTGAAAAAACGGCCATTGAACACGCGCTGCCATTATTGGGTTACTTGATAAAACCATTGAAACATTCTGAATTTAGAGACTTGTTGACCTCAGCACCACTATAGAAAGAATACATATAAAAGCCGACAAACACACAGTGCAAAATCTATAAACAACTTCCTTTTAAAGCACACCCGAGCGTTGGACTTTTTTCAGCCTTCCTAATAAGAGACCTAGTTAATACGTAGTCCCATTCCTTTTAATCTGTAGGATTTTTCCTATATTGCTGCTATAGCTCGGACAGTTCATGCGTCCGTTCAAGTATCTGAGCTATGGTGCGCGCTTTATTTGAGCTCGCATGGGATTTGATTATGAACTCCGTTTTTATTGTCGACGATCACCCGGTTATCCGCCTTGCCGTTCGAATGTTACTGGAACATGAAGGTTACAAAGTCGTCGGCGAAACTGACAATGGGGTCGACGCCATGCAAATGGTTCGCGAATGCATGCCAGACCTGGTCATTCTCGACATCAGCATTCCAAAACTGGATGGCCTGGAAGTGCTATCCCGATTCAACGCAATGAGTACCCCCCTTAAAACGCTGGTACTGACAGCACAATGCCCGACACTTTTCGGTATTCGTTGCATGCAATCCGGTGCATCTGGCTATGTCTGCAAACAAGAGGACATCAGTGAACTGGTCAGCGCCATAAAAGCGGTATTTGCAGGTTACAACTATTTCCCGAGCGAGGCTTTGAACCCCGTCCGCGGAGATGAAACACGCTGTATCGAACTGGAACTGTTCAAATCGGTAAACGACCGGGAGCTGATGGTCTTGCAACTTTTTGCCCAAGGTCGCACAAACAAGGAAATTGCCAAGGGCATGTTTCTGAGCAACAAGACCGTAAGCACCTACAAAAAGCGCCTCATGCAGAAACTCAAAGCCAAATCCCTGGTTGAACTGATCGAGATGGCAAAACGTAACGCGCTAGTGTGAGAACCTCGATGCCCAGCCGTTTGAAGGTCTATCTGATTCAAGTGACCGCAGGTCTATGCGTGAGCACCTCGTTGTTCGGGGCACTGGGCAATGAACACTACACGCTGCTCAGCCGCTCGAAGGCCGGGGCACTGGAGGCTCGGCTGGATGAGTCCCAGCGACAATGGCTAAAACATAAAAATCAACTAAGGCTCGGTACGTCGGCCCCGGACTATCCTCCTTTCGACCTGACCACCAGTGGTCAGGACTATGAAGGGTTTACCGCCGATTACGCTGGTCTCCTGGGAAAAGTAACCGGTTTGCCCGTCACGGTTCAGCGTTTCGATTCCCGAGGGGCCGCGATCGCTGCGCTGAAGAACGGCGAAGTCGATCTGCTTGGCACCGCCAATGGATTCGAAGCTGGCAATGCCGACATTGCACTGTCCATACCCTATGCCGTCGACCAACCCGTATTGGTGACCCGCGAAGGGGAAACCCGATCCCTCACCAATGGCTTGGCCGGATTGCGCCTGAGCATGGTGTATCACTACTTGCCGCTGGCGGAAGTCAGGGCGTTGTACCCGAAGGCGATCATCACGTCCTATCCGTCCTACCAGAATGCGATCAATGCCGTTGCTTTCGATCAGGCGGACGTGTTTCTCGGTGACACCATTTCAACTCACTACATGATCAACAAGGGGTACTTGAACAACATCCGCATGGCCAACTTCGGCAAACATGAAGCCTATGGTTTCAGCTTCGCCGTTAACAGGAACAACCCCGAACTGCTCGGCATCATCAACGCGATGATCACGGCCATCCCTTCCAGTGAACGAGAAAACATCGCCAAACGCTGGAGTGCCGGTAGCGACATTCTGCTGACCGATCAAAAGCTGCAACTCACTGACCGGGAAGAACGCTGGCTGGCACACCACCCGATTGTGCGCGTCGTCGTCAACGAAGCCTTTGCGCCACTGACGTTTTTCGATAGCAATGGCAACTTTCGCGGGGTCACCGCGGATTTGCTTGAGCTGATCAGGCTGCGCACCGGCTTGCGCTTTGACATCCGGCGCAGTCGAAGCGATGACGAAATGATCAAACAGATCAAGGACAACAAGGCCGATGTGATCGCAGCGTTGCTTCCCAGCGCCCAACGTCAAACCCAACTGAACTTTACCCGCCCCTTTCTGGAAAATTCCTACGTCCTGCTGACCCGCAAAGCCGCCGACAGCCCAACCAACCTTGCGCAGTTACAGGACAAGCGTCTGGCCATTGCCCGCGGCAATCCACTCATGGACTACCTGCGCAAAGAGTTTCCCCGGATCAAGTTGATCGAAACCCCGGATACATTCAGCGCCGTAGAGTCACTCGCCGAAGGCCAGGCCGAGGGCGCGGTGAACTCACTGGTCATTGCCAATTACTTCATTTCCTCGCGGCTGTTCGAGCACACATTGCAAATCAGCACCACCATTGGCACCGAGCAGGCGGCGTTTTCCCTTGCCACCGCTCGGGGCGCCAAAGAGCTGAATGCGATTCTCGACAAAGCGTTATTGAGCATCTCGCCGGAGGAACTGGGCATCATCAACAGTCGCTGGCGCGGCTATTCGGCGTCCTCGCAAAGTACCTGGCGCAACTATCAAAGGCTGTTCTACCAAATTGTCATCGGTGCAGGCGTGCTATTGCTGATTTCCATTGCGTGGAACGACTACATGCGACGCCAGATCAAGCAGCGCAAGGCCGCCGAGCGTGCGTTGAACGATCAGTTCGAGTTCATGCGATCGCTGGTCAATGGCACGCCCCATCCGATCTACGTACGTGATCGCCAGGGGCTGCTGCAAAGTTGCAACGACAGTTACCTGCAAGCGTTCTGCGCCAGGCGTGAAGATGTCATTGGCAAAAGCGTCATGCAGGGATCGATGAGCAATGTGTTCGAAGCCCGGGAGTACCAGGCTGACTACCAGCGTGTGGTGGCCGAGGGCAGACCGTTGATTGTCGATCGCGAGCTGCACATTGGTGGCCGGCGGCTGACGATCTATCACTGGATTCTTCCCTATCGGGATTCCAGCGCAAAAGTGCAAGGCATTATCGGTGGCTGGATCGACATCAGCGAACGGCGGCAACTGCTCGATGATCTGCGTTGCGCGAAAGAGCGCGCCGATAACGCCAATCGGGCCAAAAGCACGTTTCTGGCCACGATGAGCCATGAGATCCGCACACCGATGAATGCAATCATTGGCATGCTTGAACTGGCACTCAAGCGTCTTGATCATCAGCACCCGGAGCGTCCGGCCATCGATGTCGCGTACAACTCGGCGAAAGGCTTGCTGGAACTGATCGGCGATATTCTCGACATTGCCAGAATCGAATCAGGACGCTTGAGCCTGAGCCCGGAGCGCGTTAATCCGGGTGAACTTGTGGCCTCGGTCGTGCGGATTTTCGAAGGCCTGGCCCGACAGAAAGAACTCGAGCTGGTGCTGGAGTTTTCATCGGCCAACCCGACCTTCGATGTGTTGCTGGACCCATTGCGCTTCAAGCAAGTGCTGTCCAATCTGGTCAGCAATGCCATCAAGTTTACCGAGCAAGGCCAGGTCCGGGTCATTGTCGACCTGCACCCGGCAACGCAACATGAGCGCGTACAAATGCGGGTGCAGGTTCACGACAGTGGTATCGGGATCAGCGAACAGGATCAACAACGCCTGTTCGAACCCTTCGCTCAGGCCGACAACGCCATACAATCGGCCAGGGGGGGCGCAGGGCTGGGACTGGTAATCAGCCACAACCTCTGCGAGATGATGGGCGGCAGTCTGCAATTGCGCAGCGAGCCGGGCGTCGGCACTCAGGTGGAGGTGTTGCTGCAGCTGGAATCGTTGCCGCTGCAACAGTCAGCCCAGGTGGCGGAGGCGCAAATCGTCGTCGCCACAACCCCATTGAATGTTCTGGTAGTCGACGATCACTCGGCCAATCGTTTGCTCACGTGCCAGCAACTGGAGTTTCTTGGACATCGATTTACCGTCGCGGCCGATGGACAGGAGGGATTTCAGGCATGGAAAGACCAACCGTTTGATCTGGTGATCGCCGATTGCAACATGCCGGTCATGAACGGTTACGAGCTGGCCCGTGCCATTCGCCAGCATGAACGACAAAACCATCGTCCCCCCTGCACCGTTTTCGGCTTTACCGCCAACGCCCAACCGGAAGAAATACAACGCTGCAAACAGGCCGGAATGGACGACTGCCTGTTCAAACCCCTCAGCCTCGGTGCCTTGAGTCAATGGGTGGAAGGCATTGAACCCACCCATGCAACCCCGGCGTTCAGCCTGCACGGGTTGAAACTGATGACCGGAGGCAACCCGATGTTGAACCGGCGACTGCTCAACGAGTTGGTGAGTAGCAATCGCCAGGATCTGCAAACACTGCTGCCACTATCCAGCTCCGGGGATACGCAGGCGTTGCAGGACATTGCCCACAAAATCAAGGGCGCGGCCCGGATAGTGCAGGCCTCCCGCTTGATCAACTGCTGCGAGGCGCTCGAAGCAGCCTGTCATGAGGATTTCGATCGCAAAAAAATAGCCGGATGTTGCAAATCCATGGAGCGCGCCATGCTTGAGTTGGAGGGCGCGTTACTACGTCAGATCGAGCATTACGACGAAGGCAAAATGAAAGAGCCTTAACTATGCTTGGACCCTCAGCAGGGTGTTGACCGTCATGGAGAAACCCGCAAGCGCGATGTCTGGATCAGCTACTGGCAGGCCATTGCCCTGGGTGGTGACGTGTCTAGTCCTGAAATAGGTTTACACCTGTTTCACCCTAACGCCCGCTGCACCACATCGGGCTTGCTGGCCAACGCCGGCCTGGCGTCTTGATCAGCAGTCAGTCAGGCGCAGGAAAATCGCCGCCAGCTGTTCGATTCCGGCCTGGTCCTGCGCAGTGAAGCGGGCGAGCTTCGGACTGTCGAGGTCGAGCACTCCGATCAATCGGCCGTCCTTGACCAGCGGCACCACCAGTTCGCTGTTCGAGGCGCTGTCACAGGCAATGTGACCAGGGAACGCATGCACATCTTCGACTAGCTGGGTCTGCAAGGTGGCTGCCGCCGTCCCGCATACGCCGCGGCCGAACGGAATTCGCACGCAAGCGATCTGCCCCTGAAACGGGCCCAGCACCAGCTCTTCATTGCGGTTGAGGTAGAAACCGGCCCAATTCAAGTCATCGAGTTGGTTGAACAGAAACGCCGAGAACTGTGCGGCATTGGCGATGAAATCCCGCTCGTCCGCCAGCAATGATTCCAGCTGCGCGTGCAGCATGCCGTAGCCTTCGAGGCCCTGGCCGCTTTTTTGTAAATCGATCATGCCTTGTGCTCCAACAGCTTCAGCCCGACCCAATAACGGGCAAATTGATAGGCGCAACGCCCATTGCGATTGCCTCGGCCGGTGGCCCAGCGTACCGCCAGAATGTCCAGCTCTTCGCTGCGCTGCCACGCCAGTCCGGCCTTGCCGGCCAACTGGCCGATCCAGTGCTCGACGACGTTGAGGAAATGTTCCTGGGTAAACGGATAGAATGACAGCCACAGGCCGAAGCGGTCCGACAGCGCGATCTTGTCTTCCACCGCCTCGCTCGGATGCAGTTCGCCGTCGACCCGTTTCCAGTTTTCGTTGTCGCTTTCCTTTTCCGGCACCAGGTGGCGACGGTTGGAGGTGGCGTACAGCAAAACGTTGTCCGGTGCCTGTTCCAGCGAGCCATCAAGGACGCTTTTGAGCACTCGGTAATCACCCTCGCCCGACTCGAACGAGAGGTCGTCGCAAAACAGCACGAAACGCTGGGGCAGCTTGCCGATCTGTTCGACCACTCGCGGCAGGTCTGCCAGGTGATCACGCTCAATTTCGATCAGGCGCAAACCGGCTTGGGCGTGCTCGGCCAACAAGGCGCGCACCAGCGATGACTTGCCGGTGCCGCGCGAGCCCCAGAGCAAGGCGTGGTTGGCCGGCATGCCGTCGAGGAACTGCTGGGTATTGCGCCCAAGCTGCTCGACTTGCCGGTCGACGCCGATGAGGTCCGACAAACGCATGTCGAGGCTGACCTCCAGCGGCATCAGATAACCACCGCGCGACTCACGCTGCCAGCGCGCGGCCAGGCTTTGCGTCCAGTCGATGGCTGGCCGCGGTGCCGGCAGCAACGGCTCGATGCGGGCCAGAACGGCATCGGCGCGTTCAAGAAAAGCATTCAATCGGGAATCCACGACTTCTCCTCGGGCACGTTCACAGTAATGATGGTGATACAGCGACGAAACACAGCGTCACACAAGCGGCTGCCCCCCGCAGTACAGGCCTCGCGAGAGCATCAGTAGGCAGGCATGATCGGCTATGCTTGAGCAGCGAAAGGAAACAGAAGTGGTTCACCCCCCCATGGATATCAAATTCACCAACCGGCTGTCATTCAAGCAAGCCCGGCTTACCGTGCTGGTTGGTTTCATTCTGGGCACGCTGCTCAGCCTGCTGCAAATAGGCATCGATTATGCCAGTGAAGACGCCTCCATCAATCGTGAAATCCTTTCATTACTGGAAATCAGCCACAACCCGGCCTCGCGAATCGCCTACAACATCGACGCCGAACTCGCCAAGGAACTGACCCTGGGCCTGCTGCGTTCACCGGCGATCATTGGCGCGAAACTGACTGACAACAACGGCATTGTGCTGGCCAACGTCAAGCGACCCGGTGTGGAAAATGGTTACCGGATGCTCAGTGACTTCCTGTTCGGCGCCAATCGACAGTTCGAAGACCGACTTTACCTGGATCATTTACCCAACGAATCCCTGGGTACGCTGCGGCTGAACGTCGACACTTACGCCTTCGGCGACCGGTTCCTGCGCCGGGCCGAAGTGACCCTGCTCAATGGGTTCGCCCGCAGCCTGCTGCTGTCCGGCATCCTGCTGGCACTGTTCTATGTGATGCTGACCAAACCCCTGGTGCGGGTCATCCGTGAACTCAGCGGTCGCGACCCGAGCAGCACCGAGCCGACCTCACTGGAGTGTCCCGCCGGGCACGCCAACGATGAGATCGGCGTGCTGGTCAAAGTTGCCAACCAGCAATTCAAGAACATCACCACCGAAATCCAGCAGCGGCGCAACGCGGAAAACCGCCTGACCGAGTACCTCGGCCAACTGGAAAACATCGTCTCGGCCCGCACTGCCGAACTCAAGGCGATCAATGCCCGGCTGAGCCAATCCAATGAGGAACTGGAAGCCGCCCGCAGTACCGCCCTCGACATGGCCGAAGCCCGCTCGGTGTTTCTGGCCAACATGAGCCATGAAATCCGCACCCCCCTCAATGGCTTGCTCGGGATGATCGCGTTGTCCCTCGACGGGCCGCTGAATGCCGAACAACAGCAGCAACTGTCGATCGCCCATGACTCGGGCAAAGTGCTGGTGGAACTGCTCAACGATATTCTCGATTTGTCGAAGTTCGATGCCGGCCAACTCGAACTCGAACACATCCCCTTCGACCTCGGTTCGCTGATCGAAGACACCGCCAACCTGTTGTCGCAGAACGCCGCCCCCAGCGTCGAACTGACCTGCCTGATCGATCCGCATTTCCCGGCACTGGTGCTCGGTGACCCGACCCGGGTGCGGCAGATCGTCAGTAATCTGCTGTCCAACGCCCTCAAATTCACCCGTTTCGGGCGGGTCGACGTGCGCCTGTCGACGTTCGGCGACGGCGTCAGAATCGAAGTGTGCGACACCGGCATCGGCATCCCCCAGGATGCCCAGGTCAAGATCTTGCAGCCCTTCACCCAGGCCGGTGCCGGTATTACCCGCCAGTTTGGCGGCACCGGGCTGGGCCTGGCCCTGACCTACAACCTTTGCGAAGCCATGCAAGGGCGCCTGACGATCAGCTCCGAGCCGGGTTTTGGCAGCCAGTTCTGCGCGGATTTGCCATTGCCCAGCCATACCCGTGCAATGCCTGCTGTTTTGCTCAAGGGCAAAGTCATCGCCATCACGGCCGCCAGTAGCGGGCTAGGCGAACTGTTGAACAGCCTGTTGCCTGGTTGGGGGCTGAACTATGAACGGCGCTCCATGGATGACCCACTGCTTGGCCTGGCAGCCGACGTACTCATCACCGACTGCCCCGAATGCCTGTTCAATTTGCGCCCCACCCTCAGCGCACCGATCCTGCTGATCACCGCTTATGGCAATTTCATGCCCAGCGAAGAGGCCAACGCCCTCGCCCCCTTGCAACAACAGGCCCGCCCTTTGGCCCGCAATACGCTGCTTCAGACGTTGCGGCGGATCCTGCAACCGCAAACCCACCCGATCAACGAGGCCCGACTCGACACGCAATGCCCGCAACGCCGCGGGCGCGTGCTGCTGGTGGAAGATAATCCGGTCAACCAGTTGGTGGCCAAGGGCATGCTCGGCAAACTGGGCTGCGAGGTCACCACCGCGGCTCATGGTGGAGAGGCCCTGGATCAACTCGAGCAACGGAGTTTCGACCTGGTGCTGATGGACTGCAACATGCCGGTGATGGACGGCTATGAAGCCAGCCGGCAAATCCGCCGCAGCGGACGCTGGCCTCAACTGCCCATCGTCGCCCTGACGGCCAACGCCATGTCAGAGGAGCGCGAACGCTGTCGTGCCGCAGGCATGAGCGACTACCTGGCCAAACCCTTCCGGCGGGAAGAACTGGCCGCCCTGCTGGATTTGTGGATCCCCGCTACGACAGTGCCTTGATCTGCCCCAACAGGTGATCGAGGCCATCGCGCAAGTCGTTGAGACGATTCAGATCGACCCCGCTGTCGCACAACAGGCGCGCCTTGAGTGGCCCGACCTGATCGCGCAAGGCCATGCCGGCCGACGACAGGCTCAGATGCACTTCACGCTCATCGCGCGCTGAACGCTGACGTTGCACCAGTTGCAGTTGTTCGAGGCGCTTGAGCAAGGGTGTCAGCGTGCCGGAATCCAGGGCCAAACGCTCGCCCAATGCCTTGACGGTCGGTTGCTCCGGGGCCGCTTCCTGCCACTCCCACAACACCAGCATCGCCAGGTACTGAGGGTAAGTCAGGCCCAACTGATCGAGCATTGGCTTGTAGGCGCGAATCACCGCCCGGGAAGCCGCGTACAGCTTGAAACACAGCTGGCTGTCGAGCTTCAGGGAATCGACTGACAAGGTGTTCATTTGAGCAGGGCTTCGATCTCGCGGGTCAGGTCCTGCGGCTTGGTCGCCGGGGCGAAGCGCTTGACCAGTTGCCCGTCCTTGCCAATCAGGAACTTGGTGAAATTCCACTTGATGCCCTGGGAACCCAGCACCCCCGGTGCGCGCTTTTTCAATTGCACGAACAACGGATGGGCGTCGGCACCATTGACGTCGATCTTTTTGAACAGCGGGAAGCTGACACCGAAGTTCAGCTCGCAGAATTCGGAGATCGCCCCTTCGTTGCCCGGTTCTTGCTTGCCGAACTGGTTGCAGGGAAAACCGAGCACCACCAGGCCCTGGTCCTTGTAGGTCTGCCACAGCTCTTCCAGGCCTTTGTACTGCGGAGTGAAACCGCATTTGCTGGCCGTGTTGACCACCAGCACGGCTTTGCCGGCGAAATCCGCCAGGGTCTTTTGCTCACCCTTGATGGTGGTGCAAGGGATGCTCAGCAGGTTGTCGCTCATGTTTGAGGTTCCAAGTGAATGGCAGAGATAACAAAATAGCGAGCAATTGAATTGTGTGCAATTTAAATATCGGGAAAGCGATCATCGGATCGCTTCGGGGACTTACTCGCGCGGTACCAGGTCCAGGCACACCGAATTGATGCAATAACGCAGGCCCGTCGGCGGCGGACCATCAGGGAATACATGCCCCAGATGCGCGTCGCATTTGGCGCAGACCACTTCGGTGCGGATCATGCCGTGGCTGGCATCACGGATTTCGGTCATGGCGCTGTCGCCGATCGGCGCATAGAAACTCGGCCAGCCGCAGCCGGAATCGAACTTGGTCCTGGAGTCGAACAGCGGCTCGTTACAGCAGATGCAGTGGTAGACACCGTCGGTCTTGGTGGCGTTGTATTTGCCGGAAAACGGACGTTCGGTGCCTTTGAGGCGGCACACGTTGTACTGCTCTGGATCGAGCATCGCCTTCCATTCTTCCAGGGTTTTTTCCAACTTTTCCATGATCACACCTCAGCGGCTGAAAAAGCCCGATCTGTACCTTTTCCACGGATCGGGCGGCACGTATGATTGCGCCTCGTCAAACGCCAGTCTGGCAGCCAGACCACGCGCATTCAAACGGAAATATGGGTGCTGCATCTCAAGGCGTCAGGCCTGTGTGAATACGCAGGATTCCCAGCACGGTTGCCCAAACGCCGTCTGGATCGTTCATTTTCGGGAACACATCGCCATGCAGGTCAGCAAATCGAACAAGCTCGCCAACGTCTGCTACGACATTCGCGGCCCGGTGCTCAAGCACGCCAAACGCCTGGAAGAGGAAGGCCATCGCATCCTCAAGCTGAACATCGGCAACCCGGCGCCTTTTGGGTTCGAAGCACCGGATGAAATCCTCCAGGACGTGATCCGCAACCTGCCGACCGCCCAGGGCTATAGCGACTCCAAGGGTCTGTTCAGTGCGCGCAAGGCCGTGATGCAGTATTACCAGCAAAAGCAGGTAGAAGGCGTCGGCATTGAAGACATCTACCTGGGCAACGGCGTTTCCGAACTGATCGTGATGTCGATGCAGGCCCTGCTCAACAATGGCGACGAAGTGCTGGTGCCGGCGCCGGACTATCCGTTGTGGACCGCAGCCGTGAGCCTGTCCGGCGGCAATCCGGTGCATTACCTGTGCGACGAGCAAGCCAACTGGTGGCCAGACCTGGCCGACATCAAGGCCAAGATCACCCCGAACACCAAGGCACTGGTGATCATCAACCCGAACAACCCGACTGGCGCGGTGTATTCCAAGGAAGTGCTGCTGGGCATGCTGGAACTGGCCCGCCAGCACAATCTGGTGGTGTTCTCCGACGAGATCTACGACAAGATCCTCTACGACGACGCCGTGCACATCTGCACCGCCTCCCTGGCGCCGGACCTGCTGTGCCTGACCTTCAACGGTCTGTCCAAGTCCTATCGCGTGGCCGGCTTCCGTTCCGGCTGGATCGCCATTTCCGGCCCGAAACACCACGCCCAGAGCTACATCGAAGGCATCGACATGCTGGCGAACATGCGCCTGTGCGCCAACGTGCCGAGCCAGCATGCGATCCAGACCGCCCTCGGTGGCTATCAAAGCATTAATGACCTGGTGCTGCCGCAGGGCCGCCTGCTGGAGCAACGCAATCGCACCTGGGAGTTGCTCAACGACATTCCGGGCGTGAGCTGCGTCAAACCGATGGGGGCGCTGTATGCGTTCCCGCGGATCGACCCCAAGGTCTGCCCGATCCATAACGACGAAAAGTTCGTTCTCGACCTGCTGCTCTCCGAGAAGTTGCTGGTGGTTCAAGGCACCGCATTCAACTGGCCATGGCCAGACCACTTCCGCGTCGTGACCCTGCCCCGTGTCGATGACCTGGAGATGGCCATCGGACGCATCGGCGGCTTCCTCAAGTCCTACCGCCAGTAAGCGGCCAGTCACCGTGCGACGCTCCTGCACGTCGCACGGTGATTGATCCGGCAACATTTGTTTGCACTCCGCGACTGGCAGCCCCTTTGCCCGTTGCCGGATAGCGCCTTGCCTGCTCGCGCCTAACAAAGGCGGGGGCCTGCGACATGAATTGACTGACAAACTCTTCCCGCATACTCGTCGGAAATGCCCTGCAAGCAGCTAGACTGTTGCCGTAGGACACAGTTTGAAATAGTCACCCGGTTGAATACCCCGGTGCAGCACCTTATATACCCCGCAGTACGCTACATCTTTAGTATGAGGAGATTTCTACAACCATGATGCGCATCCTGCTGTTCTTGGCCACTAACCTGGCGGTCGTGCTGATTGCCAGCATCACCCTGAGCCTTTTCGGCTTCAACGGGTTCATGGCGGCCAATGGGGTTGACCTCAACCTCAATCAGCTGCTGATTTTCTGTGCGGTCTTTGGTTTCGCCGGTTCGCTGTTCTCGCTGTTCATCTCCAAGTGGATGGCGAAGATGAGCACCAGCACCCAGATCATCACCCAGCCACGCACCCGCCACGAGCAATGGCTGCTGCAAACCGTCGAGCAACTGTCCCGCGAAGCCGGGATCAAGATGCCCGAAGTCGGTATCTTCCCGGCCTACGAGGCGAACGCCTTCGCCACCGGCTGGAACAAGAACGACGCATTGGTCGCAGTCAGCCAGGGGTTGCTCGAGCGCTTCTCGCCGGATGAAGTGAAAGCCGTCCTGGCCCACGAAATCGGCCACGTAGCCAATGGCGACATGGTTACCCTGGCGCTGATCCAGGGCGTGGTGAACACCTTCGTGATGTTCTTCGCACGGATCATCGGCAATTTCGTCGACAAGGTGATCTTCAAGAACGAAGAAGGCCAAGGCATTGCCTACTACGTAGCGACCATCTTCGCCGAACTGGTTCTGGGCATCCTGGCCAGCGCCATCGTCATGTGGTTCTCGCGCAAGCGCGAGTTCCGTGCCGACGAAGCCGGCGCAAACCTGGCCGGTACCGCCGCAATGATTGGCGCCCTGCAACGCCTGCGGGCGGAACAAGGGCTGCCGGTGCACATGCCCGATACCCTGAACGCCTTCGGTATCAACGGTGGCATCAAGCAAGGGTTCGCTCGCATGTTCATGAGCCACCCGCCGCTGGAAGAGCGTATCGACGCTCTGGCTCGTCGTCGGGGCTAATACACTCCACAGCAAAGTAAAAGGCCCGCAGCGATGCGGGCCTTTTTTGTCTGCTGGAATGTTTCGGTGTTTTTCAGGGCCTCTTCACGGGCAAGCCCGCTCCCACAGGGGATCGCGGTCAAATGTGGGAGCGGCGGTGCGACGATTCGACTTGCTCGCGAAGGGGCCAGTGCAGCTAACCGTTCCTACCGACTGGAAACCCGATACACCCGCTCCTCCAGCCGCGTGACACCTGCCTCCAGAAACTTCCCACTCTCGCTCAACACATCCTGATCTTCCAGGATCTTCAGCACCCATGAGTCCCCGAACAACCGCCGCACCTCATCATCGAGTACAGCAAACGGTGGGCCGGGCATTTGCGCCTGGTCATAGTCCAGGGTAATCACCAGGCCATGGGACTCCCTCGGCAGTATCCGCTTCAAATGGGCAGCGTAGCGCTCTCGCATTTCCGCCGGCAGCGCGATCAACGCCGCGCGATCATAAAGTGCAGAACAATCAGCCACATCGCCTGCCGTCAGCTCGAAGAAATCGCCGCACCACAGTTCAATGGAACCTGCCCGATAAACCTTGAACGGCCCCTGCTCGCTGACGGCCGGATCAAAGCCATGTTCGCTGAAAAACTCCTCGACGGCTTTTTCCGACAGTTCGACTCCCAGGACCTCATGGCCTTGATGGGCGAGCCATAGCAAATCCAGGCTTTTTCCACATAACGGCACCAACACGCGCGCACCGTCTTCAAGGCTTAACGCTGGCCAGAACCGCTTCAGATGAGGGTTCACCTGCGGCAGGTGAAAGCCGATCTGGTTCGCCGCCCATTTCTTGTGCCAAAACTCAGGCTGCATAATTAACCCCGAAAATTCGATCAAAACACCCTAAAACTTATATTAGATTTAGATTAATGATCTGACTGAAGATGTTGCATCTTAACTCTCAGGAGCTCATTCATGTTCCCCAGCCTGTACATATCCCACGGCTCCCCCATGCTCGCCCTGGAACCCGGTGCCAGCGGGCCGGCACTCGCCCGCCTGGCTGCCGAAATACCGAAGCCAAAAGCCATCGTGATTGTGTCTGCGCACTGGGAAAGCAATGAGCTATTGGTCAGCGGCAATCCACAACCGGAAACCTGGCATGACTTCGGCGGCTTCCCCAAAGCGCTGTTTGAGGTCCAGTACCCGGCTCCCGGCGATCCACGACTCGCCGCAGAGGTTGCCGAGGTATTGAAAACCGCTGGCTTTGCTGCTCGTATCGACAGCAATCGGCCTTTCGACCATGGCGTCTGGGTGCCTTTATCGCTGATGTACCCGCAAGCAGACATCCCGATTGTCCAGGTTTCGCTGCCCACCCGTGGCGGTCCCGCCCTGCAGACCCGTGTTGGCCACGCGCTGGCCAGCCTGCGCGAGCATGGCGTCCTGCTGATCGGCTCCGGCAGCATCACCCACAACCTGCGGGAACTGGACTGGCATGCCGGCCCCGAGAGCGTTGAGCCCTGGGCCCAGGCATTTCGCGACTGGATGATCGAGAAACTCGCAGCGAATGACGAAGCCGCGCTGCACGACTATCGCGCGCAGGCGCCAAACGCTGTACGCAATCATCCGAGTGATGAGCACTTGTTGCCGTTGTACTTTGCCCGCGCTGCCGGGGGGCAGTTCAGCGTTGCTCACCAAGGGTTCACCATGGGTGCGCTGGGCATGGACATTTACCGCTTCGGTTAACCCAAGGACCGAGTCGCCCCCATCGCGAGCAGGCTCGCTCCCACAGGGGATCGCATTCCAATGTGGGAGCGAGCCTGCTCGCGATGGCTGCAACACAATTCGAACGCCGAACACAAAACAGCAGGCAAAAAAATCCCCGAACCAGTCGGGGATTTTTTATGTTCGATCAATCAGCCCGAGAGCGGATCAATCTTCGCGGTAGCGACGCAGCTTCAACTGCTTACCGGCAACGCGAGTGTCCTTCAGCTTGGTCAGCAACTTCTCAAGACCATCTTCCGGCAGCTCGACGAGGCTGAAGCTGTCACGCACCTGGATGCGACCGATCGCTTCACGCGCCAGACCACCCTCGTTGAGGATGGCGCCCAGCAGGTTCTTGGCAGCGA
The DNA here is from genome assembly GCF_057837725.1 of Pseudomonas sp. GL_091. NCBI lineage: Bacteria > Pseudomonadati > Pseudomonadota > Gammaproteobacteria > Pseudomonadales > Pseudomonadaceae > Pseudomonas > Pseudomonas sp. GL_091. Next base: position 5,370,076 of record NZ_CM174451.1, read on the forward strand.
TACCGTCACGCGCGCCCAGCGCGGTACGGCAACGTGCACGGCCTTCGCCCAGTGGCATCGGAGCGCGACGCTCGCGGTCACCACGCTCAGGACGATCACCGGAACGCTCTGGACGATCGCCACGCGGTGCATTGTTCGGCACCAGTGGACGTTCTTTCTCGATAGCAGCCAGGGTCAGCGCTTGAGCGTTGGTAGCCTTGCGCAGCAGAGCAGCGGCCAGGGCACGCGGGGTGCAACCGATGTCGGCGGTCAGACGATCCAGCAGATCGCCATGAGTCGATTCGGCATCAGCAACCAGCGGCGACAGGCTGTTGGTCAGCTTCTTGATGCGCGCATCCAGAACGGCTTGAGCGTCCGGCAGGCGAACTTCAGCAACCTTTTGACCGGTTACACGCTCGATCACTTGCAGCATGCGGCGCTCACGCGGAGTCACCAGCAGCAGTGCACGACCTTCGCGACCGGCACGGCCGGTACGGCCGATACGGTGAACGTAGGACTCTGGATCGTACGGCATGTCAACGTTGAACACGTGAGTGATGCGCGGAACGTCCAGGCCACGAGCAGCAACGTCGGTCGCCACAACGATGTCCAGACGGCCATCCTTGAGGGAATCGATCACGCGCTCACGCTGGTTCTGGGCGATGTCACCGTTCAGCGCAGCGGCTTTGTAGCCTTTGGCTTCCAGGGCACTGGCCAGATCCAGGGTCGCTTGCTTGGTACGCACGAACATGATCAGGGCGTCGAAATCTTCCACTTCCAGCAAGCTGAGAACGGCAGAAGTCTTCTGGTCAGCGTGAACCAACAGGTGAGCCTGTTCGATCGCGGTAACGGTCTGGGTCTTGGTCTGGATCTTCACGTGTTGCGGATCGCGCAGGTGGCGTTCAGCAATGGCACGGATCGACTGCGGCAGGGTGGCCGAGAACAATACAGTCTGACGGGTGACAGGCAAGGCCTTGAAGATAACTTCCAGGTCGTCCATGAAGCCCAGTTTGAGCATTTCGTCGGCTTCGTCGAGAACCAGGTGGTTCACGGTCGCCAGTACTTTTTCGTCGCGACGCAGGTGGTCGCACAGACGGCCCGGAGTGGCGACAACGATCTGTGCGCCATTACGGATTGCTTTCAGCTGTGGGCCCATCGGCGCGCCGCCGTAGACAGCCACAACAGTTACGCCCGGCATTTGCTTGGCGTAGGTTTCGAAAGCGGTTGCAACTTGTAGCGCCAACTCACGAGTTGGGGCCAGGATCAGGGCTTGCGGTTCGCGCTTTGCAGGATCGATGCGATGCAGGATCGGCAGGGCGAACGCAGCGGTTTTACCCGTACCGGTTTGCGCCTGACCAATCATGTCGTGACCGGCCATGATGATCGGGATCGATTGCTGCTGAATAGCCGATGGCTCTTCGTAGCCAGTCGCGGTGACGGCTGCAAGAATATTCGGATTAAGATTAAAAGCGGCGAAGCCGCCGGTTTCCTGGGTCATGGGTCTGCCTCTAAGTGCATCCGCAAAGACCCATGCTCCAAAGCTGCGCGTGCCGTGTTGAGACTCAAGAGTCGCCCTGGCAGCTTTGTCGGCGGGGATTTGCGAAAACGAATGAATGAAAAGAATCGTCAAGGGAGAGTCCGCTGGGCGGACGTGCAGCCGAAGCTGGCTTCGGGGAATTGCGCTACCTAAACGCGGCCCGGTTAAAGGCCGGCGCGCACTATACCGGAATTCGCTCAAAAAGGGAGCTTTTTTTATCGAAAATCCACCGGATACGCCGTTGTGTCACAGGCTTTGCGAATAATCGATCAGCCGTCTACTTTTCAAAGGCCCGGCCATGCGGGTGACGGCGCTAAAACGGTTCACCCTTTGCCGTGCAGACCGCCGGTCTGGCACGCCTTTCCCACCCCGAGGATCGCTCCATGAATCAGCCCAGCTCCAGTCGAGTCAGCCGCGAACGGCATGGTCATGTGTTCCTGATCGGCCTGGATCGGGTGGCCAAGCGCAACGCCTTCGATCTCGACCTGCTCAACGCGTTGAGTCTGGCCTATGGCGAGTTCGAAGCCGACAGCGAGGCGCGGGTGGCGGTGGTGTTCGCTCATGGCGAGCATTTTACCGCCGGGCTCGACCTGGTCAATGCCGGCACCACGCTCGCAGACGGCTGGCAGGCTCCGCCCGGCGGCTGTGATCCGTGGGGGGTGTTCGCAGGTCCCCGGGTCAGCAAACCGGTGATTGTCGCCGCCCAAGGCTATTGCCTGACCATCGGCATCGAATTGATGCTGGCCGCCGACATCAACCTGTGCGCCAGCAACACCCGGTTCGCGCAGATGGAAGTGCAACGCGGGCTCTTCCCGTTCGGCGGCGCCACCCTGCGTCTGCATCAAGTCTCCGGCTGGGGAAATGCCATGCGCTGGTTATTGACCGGTGATGAATTCGACGCCCGTGATGCCCTGCACCTGGGATTGGTGCAGGAAGTCATGGCCAGTGAGGACTTACTACCCAGGGCGATTGAACTGGCCGAACGGATCGCCCGCCAGGCACCGCTTGGGGTGCAGGCGACGCTGATGTCTGCGCGACAGGCCCGGTATGAAGGGGAAACCGCCGCGGCACAGGCGTTGCCGCTGCTAGTCAAGAAGTTGATGGCTAGCGAGGACGTCAAGGAAGGTGTGCGGTCGATGGTGGAGCGGCGGCCTGGGGTCTTCAAAGGGCTTTGATTTTCATACTGGTTTTGATGGCCCGTTCGCGGGCCATCAGAGACAACTCATGTCGCCGGACGAATGCACTTGATCAACGAATCCAGCGAATACCCCAACCGCGGCGCCAGCGCTTCGGCGCGGGCGATCAGGCCATCCATGTCCAGTTCCTGGTCCAGCTCCGACGGCACGATCAGAATCACGTTGCCCTCCTTCACCGGCAGTTCCCAGTAATGTCGATGGTACAAACCGCGCAACAAGGCGGCGCCCAGGGGTTTGCCATCGTCGGTGGCCCACTGATTGATGACCAGCCAGCCACCCGGATTCAATCGCTTCTGGCAGTTTTCCAGAAAGCTCCAGGCCAGATGACCGACACCCGGACCGACATCGGTATAAAGGTCGACGAAAATCAGGTCCGCCGATTCGGCGGTGTCCAGCAGCTCCAGCGCATCGCCAACACGGATGTACAGACGCGGATCATCATCCAGCCCCAGATATTCAATGGCCAGGCGCGGTACATCCGGGCGTAGTTCGATGGCTTCGACATCTTCCAGCGGCAGGAACTTGAGGCAGGCCTGGGTCAGCGTCCCGGCACCGAGGCCGAGAAACAGCGCGCTTTCCGGTTGCTCGTGGCACAGCGCACCGATCAGCATCGCCCGGGTGTAGTCGTACTCGAGCCAGCTCGGATCGGCCGTGAACACGCAGCTTTGCTCGATGGCATCACCGAACTCGAGAAAACGGTAATCGGCCACTTCCAGCACACGAATCACGCCGAACTCGTCCTGTACCTCGGCGAGCAGATGCTCGACGCGCTCCTCAGTCATTTCATCTCCTGATCGTCACCGGGGCCGGCAACGCAATAACACCGCGTGTAGAGAGCGGCAAAGGCGAGATTGTCGGCGAAGCGACGGGAACAGGTCACGCACTAATTTGCTGATAACATGGACGTCCGAGCGAAAACACTAGAGACCGTGATGAGCCAACCCTGGAGCCCTGACAGCTGGCGCGCCCTGCCGATCCAGCAACAACCCCAATACCCCGACGCCGCGCATTTGCAGCAGGTCGAGCAGACCCTGGCCAGCTATCCGCCGCTGGTGTTTGCCGGCGAAGCCCGGGAGTTGCGCCGTCAGTTTGCCGAGGTGACCCAGGGCCGCGCGTTTCTGTTGCAGGGTGGCGACTGCGCCGAAAGCTTCGCCGAGTTCTCCGCGGCGAAAATCCGCGACACCTTCAAGGTGTTGTTGCAGATGGCAATCGTGATGACCTTTGCCGCCGGCTGCCCGGTGGTCAAGGTCGGGCGCATGGCCGGGCAGTTCGCCAAACCGCGTTCGGCCAACGACGAAACCATCGATGGCGTGACCTTGCCCGCCTACCGCGGCGACATCGTCAACGGTATCGGTTTCGACGAAAAAAGCCGCGTACCGGACCCGGAACGCCTGCTGCAGTCCTATCACCAGTCCACCGCCACCCTGAACCTGTTGCGCGCGTTCGCCCAGGGCGGGTTTGCCGATCTGCATCAGGTGCACAAGTGGAACCTGGACTTCATTGCCAACTCGGCGCTGGCGGAAAAATACAGCCACCTGGCCGACCGCATCGATGAGACCCTGGCGTTCATGCGCGCCTGCGGCATGGACAGTTCGCCGCAGTTGCGCGAAACCAGTTTCTTCACCGCCCACGAAGCGCTGCTGCTGAACTACGAAGAAGCCTTCGTGCGTCGCGACAGCCTGACCAACGATTACTACGACTGCTCGGCCCACATGCTGTGGATCGGCGACCGCACCCGCCAGCTCGACGGCGCCCACGTCGAATTCCTGCGCGGGGTGAACAATCCGATCGGGGTCAAGGTCGGCCCGAGCATGAACCCCGACGACCTGATTCGCTTGATCGACGTGCTCAACCCGCAGAACGATCCGGGTCGCCTGAACCTGATCGCGCGGATGGGCACGAACAAGGTCGGCGATCACTTGCCGCAGCTGATCCGCGCCGTCCAGCGCGAAGGCAAGCAGGTGCTGTGGAGTTCCGACCCGATGCACGGCAACACCATCAAGGCCAGCAGCGGCTACAAGACCCGCGACTTTGCGCAGATCCTTGGCGAGGTGAAGCAGTTCTTCCAGGTGCACGAAGCCGAAGGCAGTTATGCCGGTGGTATCCACATCGAAATGACCGGGCAGAACGTGACCGAGTGCATCGGTGGTGCGCGGCCGATCACCGAGGATGGCTTGTCGGATCGCTACCACACCCATTGCGACCCACGGATGAATGCCGATCAGTCGCTGGAACTGGCGTTTTTGATTGCCGAGACTCTGAAGCAGGTTCGGCGCTAAATCCCGGCGCCCTTATCGCGAGCAGGCTCGCGCCCACATTGGACCGCGTTCCCCTGTGGGAGCGAGCCTGCTCCGGGCGGCGATCCGACGAAGAGGCCAGCTCAGTCACCATCAATCTGTGCCAGTGCCACCCGCAACCTTGCCGCACTCGCCCGCGGGCAATTGAGCTGAACCTGCGCCAACCCCAGCCAATCCGCCATCTGCCGCAGATTGACCGCCAACGCCAGCATCCCCTCCTCATCCAGCCCCGCTTCCTCTTCATGCACGGCATGCACTGCCAAACGGCCCGCCCCCCGTTCGGCGCGCAGATCGACCCGTGCAGCAATCCGCTCGTTGTGCAAAAACGGCAGGACGTAATAGCCGTACACCCGTTTGTCCTGCGGCGTGTAGATCTCCAATCGATAGCGGAAATCAAACAGCCGCTCGGTCCGGCTGCGCTCCCAGATCAGCGAATCGAACGGCGAGAGCAATGCACTGGCGACGACTTTGCGCGGCACTTTTGGCTCGGGCAGACAATAGGCCGGTTGCCGCCAGCCCTGGACTTCGCAGGTCAACAATTCCCCGGCCTCGACCAACTCGGCCAAACGTGGGCGGCTGTCCGCAGGGTTCAAGCGGAAATAGTCACGCAAGTCCTTCTCCGTACCGACCCCCAAGGCCATTGCCGCATGCCGCAACAGGCCGCGCTGGGCGTCGTCTTCACTCAGGACGGGGTGTGCAAGCACCTCTGAAGGAATCACCCGCTCCGGCAGATCGTAGAGCCTTTCGAATCCGCGCCGTCCGGCAACGGTCACTTCACCGGCAGCGAACAACCATTCAAACGCGTGTTTTTCCGCGCTCCAGTCCCACCAGGGACCGGCTCGTTCCTGACGGGTCGACAGGCTCCCGGCGCCCAGCGCCCCCTGCTCCTCGACCGAAGCCAGCACCTTGCGAATGGTGTCTTGCTGTTCACGACCAAAGCGCGCCAATTGCTGATAAATGTCTTCGCCACGGCTCGCACGCTGCATGCGCCAACGCATCAACGGGTACATGGAAAGTGGCAACAACGAGGCTTCATGACCCCAATACTCGAACAACGTACGGCGCCGGCCCTGACTCCAGGCAGCCTGGTCGAGCAAATTGGAGGAATAATTGCCGAGACGGGAAAACAGCGGAAGGTAGTGCGAACGCACCAATGCATTGACCGAATCGATCTGCAGAATGCCCAGCCGTTCGATCAGGCGATTGAGCGCAATAGCCTTGATCGCCGCTGGCGGCGACCGCCCGTTGAACCCTTGGGCGGCCAGCGCCAGACGCCGAGCCTGTTTGAGGGTAAAGGACAATGTTGCGGGCATGGGTGCCTCCTTGTCTGCTCGCAACCTACCTCACCGGTAAGGGGTTTGTGTAGCGTGGCCTTCATCATTTATGCATCGGGTCATTCCAGAACGGTTTGATCGACTCGTTCTCCACATCCGCACGGCTCATGCCGATGTCCTTGAGTGCTTCGTCGCTCAAGCTCGCCAGCAGTTCGCGCTCGCGATGCAGTTCGTACCAGCGGCCGACCTTGTGCAGCAGATCGGATATCACGTGAATCGAGTGTTTTTCTGCACCATGGAACTCATGTTGACCTTTCATCTTGTTGCCCTCCGTTTGGATGGCTCCAGTCTCGCGCCGGGTCTAAGATCAATCCAACGAATGTTTCTGATGTAACATATCTCGGAGATTGATGGATGTCCGCCTACCCGAGTATCGATACCGAAGTGTTGCGCACCTTCGTCGCCATCGCCGACCAGGGCGGCTTTACCCGCGCCGGCGAAATGGTCAACCGCACCCAGTCAGCCGTCAGCATGCAGATGAAACGACTGGAAGAAGATGTGCTGCAGCGCCAGTTGTTCCAGCGCGACGGGCGGCAGGTGCGGCTGACGGCCGAAGGCCAGGTATTGCTGGGCTATGCGCGGCGGATCCTCAAGTTGCACAGTGAGGTCTTCAACACCCTGCGTGAGCCCGACATGGTCGGCACCGTGCGCATCGGCACGCCGGACGATTATGTGATGCGGTTCCTCCCGGGGATTCTGCGCCGGTTTGCCCAGTCTTACCCGCTGATTCAGATAGAAGTGCACTGCGAATCATCAAAACAACTGCTGATGCGCCAGGACCTCGACCTGTCCATCGTGACCCGCGAACCGGGCAGCGAAATCGGTCAACTATTGCGCAAGGAACGTTTTGTCTGGGCCGAGGCGCAATGCTACAGCGCTCACGAACAGACGCCGCTGCCCCTGGCGATGTTCAACAGTGATTGCTTCTGCCGCCTGTGGGCCTGCAATGCCCTGGATGCCCGGGGGCGTGATTACCGGGTGGCGTACAACAGCGACAGCCTGTCGGCGATCATGGCAGTAGTCAGCGCCGGCCTGGCCGTCACGGCGCAGCTTGAAAGCCTGATCACCGCGGACATGCGCATCCTCGGTGAGGCCGAGGACCTGCCGCTGCTGCCCGAGGCCAGCATCATGCTCGTGCGTAACCTGCATAACCCGTCGCCGATAACCGAGTGCCTGGCCGAGCACATCATCGATGGCTTCAAACTTTGAAGGCGAGCATCACCGCACAGAACACCAGGAACCCGCAAAACAGCCCGCGCAGCAGCCGCTCCGGCAATGCGTGGGCAACCTTCACGCCCCAACTGATGCTCATCAGCCCGCCGACCGCCAAGGGTAAGCCGATCACCCAGATGACCTGATGGTGCGCGGCGTAAGTCACCAGTGTCACCCCCGTACTCGGCAAGGCCAGCGCCAACGACAACCCCTGCGCAACCACCTGGCTGGTGCCGAACAGACTGGTCAGCACCGGTGTCGCCACCACCGCGCCCCCAACGCCGAACAACCCGCCCATCGTGCCGGATGCAGCGCCGAGCATGCCCAGCCAGGGCCATGAATAGTTCATCTGCGAAGCCGGCGGAGCGCTGGCGGCGAACATGCGAACGAGGTTGTACGCCGACAGCGCGATCAGAAACGCGACAAAGCCTATGCGCATGGTTTGCGCATCAATGCCCACCGCCCAGATCGATCCGAGCCAGGCGAAGCAGAACCCCATGATGGCCAGCGGTAACGCGTGGCGCAGCTCGATCCGGTTGCGCTGATGATAGCGCCACAGCGCCAGCATCACGTTCGGCACCACCATCACCAGCGCGGTGCCTTGGGCTATCTGCTGATCGAGTCCGAACAGCACGCCCAGCAGCGGAATGGCGATCAGGCCGCCGCCGATGCCAAACAACCCGCCGAGTGTGCCCAACGCAGCGCCGAACAGCAGATACATCAATAACTCAATCACAGCCTTTTCCCCGTTGCCGTCAGGCCTTTGATCCTACGCAGTTGCTTCTGGCACGGAAACGCACAGCAACGCACAATGGCTGTGCCAAATTCGCACAGGCGCAAACCTGCCATGAACCCCAATCAACTGACCGACCAACTGACCTTGTTCCTCGACGTGCTGGAAACCGGCAGTTTTTCCGCCGCCTCGCGCCGTCATCCGCTGACCCCTTCGGCCGTGGCACGGCGTATCGACAGCCTGGAAAGTGCGGTCGGCAGTCAATTGCTCCTGCGCAGCACTCATGCTGTACGTGCCACCCCGGCGGGGTTGGCCTTTGCCGAGCGCGCACGGCGGATCGTCGCCGAGTTGCGCCTGGCCCGGGCCGAGGCGGTGTCCCTGAGCAGCGCGCCGGAAGGCCTGATTCGTATCGATGCGCCGGCAGCCTTTGGTCGCCGGCACCTGGCACCGGTGATTGCCGATTTCCTGATGCTCTACCCCGGGCTCGATGTGCAACTGCACTTGATCGACAGCTTCGTCGACATGCAGGGCCTGAACCTCGGCAAGGTCGATCTGGTGCTGCGCGCCGGGCAATTGGCCGACACCCGGCTGGTGGCCACGTCACTGGCGAGCATAGTGCGCATCGCCTGCGCCAGCCCCGATTATTTGCGGCGGCGCGGCGTGCCGACCGAGCCGTCACAGCTGATTGAACACGATGGACTCGACTGGGATGGCCTGGCCCCGCCCTTCGCCTGGCGTTTCGAGCACGACGGACAAATGCAGTTGCACCGGCCAGCGCGGATCCGCATGAGCGCCAACAATGCCGAGGCGCTGGTGTGCGGCGCATTGGCCGGACTGGGTATCGCGCATCTGCCGACCTGGCTGGCCAGCGAGTACCTGTTGCGCGGTGAGTTGCTGCCGCTGTTCTGCGACAGCGGCCTGCCGAAACCGGAAAGCGCCGGCATCTATGCCTTGCGCCTGGAACAGCAACCCAACTCCCGCAGTCGCTTATTGCTGGAGTACCTGAAAACCCGCTTCAGCCCCGTTCCGCCCTGGGATCTGGTGTTGCAAACCCATTTGCAACGGCACTGATCAAAATTATCTGGCGCATTAAAGATTCGCCCGCTAGATTCTTCAGATCACAGATCAAGGCTTCGACATGACCACCGAGCGCAACACCCCGGACAACTGCGACAACCTGCTGCTGGACAATCAGGCCTGCTTCGCCCTGCATTCCACTTCGCTGATGATGACCAAGGTCTACAAACCCTTGCTGCAAGCGCTGGGCCTGACCTACCCGCAATACCTGGCGATGATGGTGTTGTGGGAAAGGGACGGTTTAACGGTAGGTGAAATCAGCACGCGGTTGCTGACCGATCCTGGATCGTTGACGCCGCTGCTCAAGCGCCTGGAAGCCGAAGGTCTGCTCAGCCGAACCCGCAGCCGTGAAGATGAGCGGGTGGTGATCGTCGAACTCACCGAACAGGGCCGGGCATTGCGCGACAAGGCCCGTGATGTTCCCCAGTGCATCCTCGGCGCCAGCGGGATGACCGTGGAGCGCCTGCAAAACCTGCAAGCGGAACTGCAAGAACTGCGTCGTCACCTGCAAGACAGCCTGATCTAAAGCGCATCATCCATTCCTGTGGGAGCGGCACCCGAAAAATCGGGCTCGCCACCTCCTCCTGAAAAAATTCCCGCTGAAAAAATCCCCCCTCGATAGCTCTAACTCAACGCTTACAACCAAAACTACCCCATCGCCCTTTCGTTTTTTTCAAATTCCTTCGAAATTTTATCTTGCGCGCAAAACATTAGCGCGATACATTCATTCCGCACTTACTTAGCGCGCAAACATTTAGCGCAACAACACAAAACCCCGAACGAGGCTTTCACCATGCAAACTCTCTACACCGCAATCGCAACTTCCACCGGTGGCCGTGACGGTCGTGCGGTTTCCAGCGACAACATCCTCGACGTCAAACTTGCCACGCCGAAAGAACTCGGTGGTGCCGGTGGTGCAGCCACCAACCCTGAGCAGCTGTTCGCCGCCGGCTACTCCGCCTGCTTTATCGGTGCCCTGAAATTCGTGGCCAGCCAGACCAAGCGCAGCATCCCGAACGACGCTTCGATCACCGCCCACGTCGGCATCGGCCAGATCCCTGGCGGCTTCGGTCTGGACATCGACCTGCACATCAGCCTGCCGGGTCTTGAACAAGCCGACGCACAAGCACTGGTCGACGCGGCCCACCAGGTCTGCCCGTATTCCAACGCCACCCGTGGCAACGTCGATGTGCGTCTGCACGTAACCGTCTAAGCGCTGGCTACCCAGGCCCGAACAGGAAACGAACATGAACACTTTCAGCAAAGTCTTGACCGGTACCCTTCTCGCCTTGTCCATCAGCAACGCGTTTGCAGGTACCGGGGTTGAACACAACACCCAGGCATTCCTCGACGTTCTGAACGCCGGCACCGGCAAGCCGATGGAGCAAATGACGCCCGCCGAGGCCCGCGCCGTTCTGGTAGGCGCGCAGGCCGGGGTCAAGTTGACGCTGCCAAAAGCCGATGTCAGCCAGAAGACCATTCAAGTCGACGGCCAACCGATCAGCCTGACCATCGTCCGGCCGGCCGGGGTCAATGGCGAGCTGCCGGTGTTCATGTTCTTCCACGGCGGTGGCTGGGTGCTGGGGGACTTCCCGACCCACGAACGGCTAGTGCGTGACCTGGTGACGGGTTCGGGTGCAGCGGCGGTGTTCGTGAACTACACGCCATCGCCGGAAGCGCATTACCCGGTGGCGATCAACCAGGCTTACGCCGCAACCCGATGGGTGGCCGAGCACGGTAAAGAGATCAATGTCGATGGCCAGCGCCTGGCGGTAGCCGGCAACAGTGTCGGCGGCAACATGGCGGCGGTGGTTGCGCTGATGGCCAAAGACAAGGGCACTCCGGCGATCAAGTTCCAGGTGCTGCTGTGGCCGGTGACTGATGCCAACTTCGAAACGGCGTCCTACAACCAGTTTGCCGAGGGGCACTTTCTCACCAAAAACATGATGAAGTGGTTCTGGGACAACTACACCACCGACGCCAATCAGCGGAACGAGATCTACGCCTCGCCATTGCGCGCGACCACCGCCCAGTTGAAAGGATTGCCACCTGCCCTGGTGCAGACCGCCGGTGCCGACGTGTTGCGCGACGAAGGCGAAGCCTACGCCCGCAATCTGGACGAGGCCGGTGTGCCGGTCACTGCGGTTCGCTACAACGGCATGATCCACGACTACGGTTTGCTCAACGTGGTGAGCCAGGTGCCTGCGGTGCGCTCGGCGATGCTGCAGGCTTCTGAAGAGCTGAAACAACACCTGAAGAAATAACGCAGTACCCCCTGTGGGAGCGAGCCTGCTCGCGAAGGCGGCGTGTCAGGCAATGATGATGTGTCTGGCAAACCGCCTTCGCGAGCAGGCTCGCTCCCACAGAGGTTCAACGCAGATTCTGAAAGGCACAAAAAAGCCCGACTCAATGGTCGGGCTTTTTCATTCCTCAAGCTGTGCTTATTTGGCACGGCCTTTGTAGGAACCGCCTTCGCGGGTATCGATCTCGATCATGTCGCCGATTTCGATGAAGTCAGCAACCGACAGCTCGGTACCGTTCTTCAGTTTGGCAGGCTTCATCACCTTGCCGGAAGTGTCGCCGCGAGCGGAACCTTCGGTGTAGTCAACCTGACGCACGATGGTGGTCGGCAGCTCTACGGAAACCAGACGCTCTTCGAAGAAGATCGCTTCGCAAACATCGGTCATGCCTTCTTCAACGAAAGGCAGAACGGCTTCGATGTCTTCAGCGTTCAGCTCGTACATGGTGTAGTCGGTGGTGTCCATGAACGTGTAGGTGTCGCCGCTGATGAAGGACAGGGTCGCTTCTTTGCGGTCGAGGATTACGTCGTCCAGTTTGTCGTCGGCGCTGTAAACGATCTCGGTCTTGTAACCGGTCAGCAGGTTCTTCAGCTTGGTCTTCATGATCGCGCTGTTACGACCGGACTTGGTGAATTCAGCTTTCTGAACCAGCCAAGGATCGTTTTCGAGACGAATCACGGTCCCGGGTTTCAGTTCTTTACCAGTTTTCATTGCGAATATCCGAATTTGGATGGGATTTACAAAAATCTAGGCCGCGTATCATATCCAATTTCCATAAAACTGTACCAGCGCCGTGGCAAGATCGGCCTGCAAGGCCTGTTCCAGACACCACGCCTCGGCGTGTTTTTCCAGCTCTGGCCAGTGTTTACGGGTGAATTGCCAGTGGTCGGCTATTTTTTCACCAGCGTTCCACGCCCGCCAAAGACCGCTGATCGCCTCCCGCGCAGGCGCAGATAACCCCCTTACGTAAAGTTCGAGGAAGGCTTCGAGCTTGTCCAGGTGGATGTCTTCTTCCTGCTGGTAAATGTGCCAGAGAAATGGCCGGCCCGCCCATTGAGCGCGCACGAAGGAATCTTCGCCGCGCACAGCATTGAAATCGCAGCACCACAGTAACCGATCGTATTGGTCCTGGCGGACGAATGGCAGCACCTGCACGGTCAAGGCATCCCGCACATGCACGGCACCGGCCGCCAAACCCTGCACACCGAGCCAACGCTCGACATCGCCGAGAATCCGCCCTTCCGGTACCAGCAGATGAGTGGCCGTCGAATCGCTCGCCATCCCATCGAGCCAACTGGCCAAACCGGTGTTTTCGTAGGCAAACAATGAAATCAACTGCGTGCCAGGCGCAGGATCAATCCCCAAACCTTGCAGGAATTCTCTTTGAGCCTGCGGGTTTTGCTGAAATTGCCGACGCCGTTCCAGCAACCCTCGCTCACGCAGCAGTCCGCCGGTGCCCTTCTGGAATCCAGGGAAGAAGAAGAACTTCTGCACGCTTTTGTACTTCACCGAGGGCAAGCCGTGGCAGCCGATGACCCAGTCCTCGGCGCTCAGATAGTCGAGATTCATCCACAGCGGCGGCTTTTCCCGTTCGACCATGGCGTCCATATAGGCGCTCGGCAATTGACAGGCAAATGCAGCAATCACCACATCGGCGGCTTCGGTCGGCTGCCACTCGGCGGGCCATTGGCGCACTTCGACGTCGTGATGCCACTGCTGTGCAGCGTGGATGTCGATTTCCGGGCACAGGCGCTCGAACGCTCGCAGGTCATCGACCCATAGACGCACTGCCAGCCCATGTTCGGCCACCAGTTGCCGGGCCAGTCGCCAGGTCACGCCGATGTCGCCGAAGTTGTCGACCACGGTGCAAAAAATATCCCAGCGGGTTTTCATTTCAGGCATTCCAGGCTCCCGTTGGCAAAGGCGCCGATTGTCCGCATAAATTACCCCGTGCAGAAGAGCCGACGGCGATTATTCTTCATGCGACAATCGCCACTCGCCAGTGACCTTTCACCAAGAGGCAATCATGCCCCACCGCCCCACTCCACGCCGATCCTTCCCGATCAGCCTTAACGCCCTGCAACTCACCGGCAGCATCGCCCTCGGCATGTGGCTGGGATTCATTGCCATCGTGCTGACCTGCTGGCTCGCTTCGCGCCTGCTTTTCAGCGAGCAATTGGCGTCTGTGGCGACAGCTGTGGAGCAACTGGCCAAACCACCTGTGGTGGCCCAATCGGTGCCGGACATTCCGCCACAGAGCCCGCTGTTCGACCAATATGAAGAAAACCTGCACAAGAACGAGCAGCAGCAACGACTCGATCAGGCGCACAGCAGCAGTCGCAACCTGTCCAACCCAAGCTGTCAGTTCTGGCTGCAACAGGACCGGACTGCACCCAGCGAAAAAAGCCGCGCCAACGTCCTGCAATTCTGCGATTGATCATGAATAAGCATACCGTCCACCAACTGATTCTCGACAAACTGCGGATCGATCTCGACATCGCCGAACGGGCCGCGCAAACCGCCTACGAAACGGCGACCCACGAAGAAAACATCGCCGAGAACAAGTACGACACCCTGGGGCTGGAAGCGTCCTATCTCGCGGCCGGGCAAGCCAGGCGGGTCGAAGAAATTCGCCAGTCACTGAGCCTCTGCCAGAACCTGGCCCTGCGTCCGTATGACGATCAGCGGGGCATCGAAGTGGGCGCGCTGCTCGGGCTCGAGGACGAAAAGGGGCGCGAACAATGGCTGTTTCTCGCCCCCGATGCAGCCGGATTGAAGGTCGATCTGGTGGGGCAACTGATAACCGTCATCACCCCGCGCTCACCGCTGGGCAAAAGCCTGCTGGGCAAGTTCGAGGGCGATGAGGTGGAGATTATGGTGGCGGGCGCTCGGCAACAGTTCGCTGTCACCGAGGTGGTTTAACCGGCAGGAAACGCTATCAGTGAACGGGCAGTTCGACGCCGTCGAACAGTTCTTCCAGTTCCTGCTTGTTGTGGCATTGAATGGCCTTGGCCATGACTTCGCGGGTCAGGTGCGGCGCGAACTTCTCGATGAAGTCGCACATGAAACCCCGCAGGAAGGTGCCGCGGCGGAAGCCGATCTTGGTCACGCTGGACTCGAACAACTCACTGGCATCAAGCACTACCAGGTCGCTGTCGAGTTTGCTGTCGACGGCCATTTTCGCCACGATGCCCACCCCCAGACCCAGGCGGACATAGGTCTTGATCACGTCAGCGTCGGCAGCGGTGAACACCACTTTCGGCGTCAGGCCGCGATGGCTGAATGCTTCGTCCAGTTTCGAACGGCCGGTAAAACCGAACACGTACGTCACGATCGGGTACTCGGCCAGCGCTTCGAGGGTCAGTTTCGACAGCTTGGTCAGCGGGTGGCCCTGAGGCACGACTACGCAACGGTTCCAGCGGTAGCATGGCATCATCACCAGATCACCGAACAGCTCGAGCGCTTCGGTGGCAATGGCGAAATCCACGGTGCCGTCAGCGGCCATTTCGGCGATTTGCATCGGCGATCCCTGGTGCATGTGCAGGGCCACGTCCGGGTATTGCTTGATGAAATTGCTGATCACCGGCGGCAACGCATAACGCGCCTGGGTGTGAGTGGTGGCAATCGACAGGGTGCCCTTCTTCTCGTTGGAGAACTCCTGGGCGATCTGCTTGATGCTTTCAACCTTGCGCAGAATCTCGCCAGCGGTGGTAATGATGCGCTCGCCGGCCGGGGTAACGCGGGTCAGGTGCTTGCCGCTGCGGGCAAAAACCTCGACGCCCAGTTCATCTTCCAGCAGACGGATCTGTTTACTGATACCCGGTTGAGAGGTGTAAAGGCTTTGGGCTGTAGCGGAAACGTTGAGGTCGTGGTGCGCCACTTCCCAGATGTAGCGCAATTGTTGAAGCTTCATATGAATCCCTCAAAGCAGGTAGACGCCACGGGCATCAGCGACGGTATATAACTATATTAATGGCATGAAGAATAAATCTAGAACTTTTTTATCAAGTTGCCACTATTCGTGTTCTAGCGATCCCCTTGGCGACGACGTTGCACCAGCGGCACCAGATAGACCGGCACCTTGGACAGTTGCAACACACGGGCGGCGGTTCGGCCCAAAGGCGTTTCCGCACCGGCACCGTGGCTGTGACTACCTACGATCAACAAATCCACGGAGAGTTTCTGCGCCTGGTCCAGAATCACCTGCGATGGGTCGCCTTGCAGCACCCGCACCGCCTGAATCCGCTCCAGGTCATGCTCCCCCTCATCCCCCAGCTCTTCACGAAAACTGTCGAGCACCCGCTGCTCGATACTGGCAATCACCGTATTCAGGCCCTGGCTGTGAAACTCGTTCAGCGCCTGTTCATCGAGGTAACTTTGCAGCACCGATTCGGCAAACAACCCCATGGGTTCAACCGCATGCACGACATACAAACTGGCATTGAAGGTCCGGGCCAGCTCCAGGGCATGCTGCATCACCACGGGCGCGTACAGGCCGAGATCAGTGGCATACAGCATCGAACGAATCATATGACCTCCTCGACTGCCAACATGGCGGAGATTTGATTCAGCTTAGCAGTGCCTTGGCGACTACGACGTCCCGCGCAACGCATTGAACGGCGGGCTTAAACCTTTTGCTCGTTGCTTA
Organism: Pseudomonas sp. GL_091; assembly: GCF_057837725.1. Classification (NCBI taxonomy): domain Bacteria; kingdom Pseudomonadati; phylum Pseudomonadota; class Gammaproteobacteria; order Pseudomonadales; family Pseudomonadaceae; genus Pseudomonas; species Pseudomonas sp. GL_091. The sequence continues at coordinate 5,386,389 of NZ_CM174451.1, forward strand.
TGCCATGGGGCACATGACCGGTGGCGACGACTTCACGGGCCAATTCGCAGTGGCCGGCCTGATCGTCGAAAAACACGTCGGCCGCGAAAGCTTCGAGGAAGGCCGACTTGGTCAGGCCGCCGAGGAACAGCGACTCGTCCAGCCGTATATCCCATTCGCGCAACGTACGAATCACCCGCTCATGGGCCGGCGCCGATCGCGCCGTGACCAGCGCGGTACGGATCGGGCAGGCGTCCTCCGGGAACTCACGCTGCAACAGGTTGAGGGCCGCGAGAAACCCCTTGAACGGCCCTCCGCGCAACGGCTCGCGGGCGGCCTGACGCTCGCTGGCCTGGAACGCTTCCAGACCACCGGCCTGATAAATGCGCTCCGACTCATCGGAAAACAGCACCGCGTCTCCATCGAAGGCAATGCGTAACTCGTCGCTGGCCGCACGGCTGGCACCACCCGACAGAATGGTCGCTGCCGCGAACCCGGCGTCCAGTGCATTGCGTACGTCTTCGGCGTGGGTCGAGAGAAACAGGTCGCAGCCAAAGGCCTTGAGGTAGGGATACGGACTGCGCCCGCCGACAAAGGCCGCCCGGGAAATCGCCAGTCCGTAGTGGTCAATCGAGTTGAACACCCGCAGCCCGGTGTCGGCGCTGTTGCGCGACACCAGAATCACCTCGACCCGGGCGCGGCCGAGGCTGTTATTGAGGTTCAGGAGTTTCTGCACCAACGGGAAAGCATCGCCGGGCTGGAGGATTTCGTCTTCGTGTTCGATCTGATACTGCCGGTAGGCTTCGACGCCACTCGACAGGTAGACCTTGTGGCTTTCGCTCAGGTCGAACAGCGCCCGCGAAGAAATCGCCAGCACCAGCTTGTCGTCAATTGCCTTTGGCATGCCCTTCCCCCTCAGGTCGGTCGACTCAGGTGTTGCGTCGATCAATGAAACTCAAACTGCGATACAAGGCCTCGATGCGTGGCATCTCACACCCGGATGCCTTCGCCGCCGCCAAAGGCCGGGCGTAGATCGCGGCCAGTTCCAGCGGTCGCTTGTGCAAGTAATCGTGGTACATGCTCGGCCAGTAGTCGGGCATCTTTTCGGTCACCATGAACAAATGCTCGGCATACCCTGCCGGTACGTCGTGCCCGCAGGCAACAGCGCCTTGCACCACTTCAGCCATCAGCGCCTTGATCAGCACACGACTGTCAGCATCGGCCATCAAGGGTGTGGTGCTCGCTCCCAGCAAAACCGAGAGACCGTTGTAAGGGATATTCCAGACCAGTTTTTGCCAACGTGCCTGATGTAAATTCGCCATGGCCAGGGAATCGAGGCCGGCGCTGCGAAACAGCCCGACGCCCTCCTCGACAATTGCGCTGCGTGCCGGCCCATCGGCGGGACCGCTGTGATAACCCACATGCACCGCGCCCAGCGCCTGATGGGTAATGACACCCGGCGCCTCGCGATGGACGCAGATGTAGCACAGCCCTCCAAGCACATGCAGCGAATCGGGGAGCAACGCGCGCAGGCTGTCTTCGACGTCCAGGCCATTTTGCAGCAGCAGTACCCTGGCATTCGGTGCCGCCGCCTGCAGGATGGCAGGTGCCAGGTCGGCGTTGCTGGTGGTTTTCGCGCCCACCAGCAGCCAGTCGCAGGGCGGCATGTCTTCAGCGTTCGAATAAGCCTGTACCGGGTTCAATGTCAGTGCCCCGTGGGGCGCACTATCGACCCGCAGCCCATGCTCAGCCACCGCGGAAAACTCGCTGCGCAGCAGAAAATGCACATCAAAACCGGCACGCGCCAGCATCACTCCGTAGAAACCGCCGATTGCGCCGGTCCCGATAATGCCGATCGTCGGCCTGGCAACTGTCCCCATCATGGCAACTCCTCTGCTGTTCGACTCAGCGCCTGGCGCACGGCCCTATTGAGCTCGGTGTCGGTCAGGCGCGATTTCAGCGCTCCAAAGAATTCGCCGTCGCGAACGACAAACAGCGCCGGCAAGTGAAAGACCTGATAACGCTCGACCACCCCGCCGTTGTTGCCAGCATCGATCCAGCACAGTCGATCGACTGCCAGGTCGAGTGTCGGCAATTGCTCGCGGGCAAAACGGCAACTGGCGCAGCCGACACTGGTGAAAATGACCAGCGATACACCGCTCATCGCCAGCAGTCGTTGGTCGACGTCAAAATCGGTCAGTTCCAATTCGACCACTATACTGGAGGGAACAATGTCAGATGGCCGACACATGGAGTCTGTGTTCATGGGACGATTTATTCCTCACCCTGACGAAGTGCCCGTCGAATTAACGTTGCTGAAACCTGAATGTATTTCGCGACGACAGCTGCACACTATCAGCCTCGGGGGCATGGCTTGCAATTATCACCGCGCGTGGCGCCACGGCACGGCGCTGGAGGTACGCATGCCGACCGTGAACCCGGACATGCGCTACCTGGGCTATGTCGCCTGGTGCCTGCGACGTAAGCGCGGTTACCTGGTGGGCATCGCCTTCGTCGATGAACAAACGCTGTTCAGCGCCCGAATGGGCGAGCAGGTGTGCCAGATAGAACGCTACTGCCGCCTGCATGACGCCCACGAAGACTTGCAGGATATCCAGGCCCTGGCCCTCGAATGGGTCCAGGAGCATGCCGACGAGTTCTCTCACGATTCGGTGCGCAAGGCTTTTGCGCAGCCGGTGCTGGAATAGGGGTGTTCTTGATCGGTTTGCCCCTCATGGCAGGGAAACTGACTGCGAAAGCCCACCAAACCGGCGTCTGCCCATTGTCGAGCCACGGTGTAACGCGCTAAGGTTCGGCTCCCCGACGCGCTTAATTTGCTGTGTTCCGCCGCGCGGGTTCGCTGGCGGCCGGCACCCGTGACCTGACGAGTAAACGATGGCTGATTTACCGATCAACGACCTAAACGTCGCCTCCAACGAGACTCTGATCACTCCCGATCAGCTCAAGCGCGATATTCCCCTGAGCGACGCCGCACTGCGCACCGTCACCAAGGGCCGCGAAGTCATTCGCAACATTCTGGATGGCACTGACCACCGCCTGTTCGTCGTCATCGGGCCTTGCTCGATCCACGACATCAAGGCCGCCCACGAATATGCCGAGCGCCTGAAGGCTCTCGCTGCCGAAGTGTCCGATACCCTGTATCTGGTCATGCGCGTGTATTTCGAGAAGCCACGTACTACCGTGGGCTGGAAAGGCTTGATCAACGACCCGTACCTGGACGACTCGTTCAAGATCCAGGACGGCTTGCACATCGGTCGCCAGTTGCTGCTGGACCTGGCCGAAAAAGGCCTGCCGACCGCCACCGAAGCCCTCGACCCGATCTCCCCGCAATACTTGCAGGACCTGATCAGCTGGTCGGCCATCGGCGCGCGCACCACCGAATCCCAGACTCACCGTGAAATGGCCTCCGGCCTGTCCTCGGCCGTCGGCTTCAAGAACGGCACCGATGGCGGCCTGACCGTGGCGATCAACGCCCTGCAGTCGGTTTCCAGCCCGCACCGCTTCCTGGGCATCAACCAGGAAGGTGGCGTGTCGATCGTGACCACCAAGGGCAATGCCTACGGTCACGTGGTGCTGCGCGGCGGCAACGGCAAGCCGAACTACGATTCGGTCAGCGTTGCGCTCTGCGAGCAGGCGCTGAACAAGGCGAAGATCAAGCCGAACATCATGGTCGATTGCAGCCACGCCAACTCCAACAAGGATCCGGCCCTGCAACCGCTGGTGATGGAAAACGTCGCCAACCAGATCCTCGAAGGCAACCAGTCGATCATCGGCCTGATGGTTGAAAGCCACCTGAACTGGGGCGCCCAGGCGATCCCGAAAGACCTCGCCGACCTGCAGTACGGCGTGTCGATCACCGACGCCTGCATCGACTGGACTGCGACCGAAAACACCTTGCGCAGCATGCATGCCAAGCTCAAGGATGTGCTGCCTAAACGCGATCGCAGCTGATCGTTTTTGCAGCACACAAAAAAACGCCGGGCTGAACCCGGCGTTTTTTTATGCGTTCGTTTTGTTGAAGGTCACTGACTCAGCTTGGCCGCATGCCGCTGGTGACGCTCCATGTAGCGCTCGACGTAGGAGCACGATGGAATGACCGTGTAGCCCATTTCGTCAGCGTACTCCAGCGCCTTCTCGGTCAAGGCTGCCGCAATACCGCGACCACGCAATGCGTTGGGCACGAAGGTGCGATAGATATCCAGGGTCTGTTTCCCCAGATCCATATAGGTCAGATAGGCACGATGACCGTCCACATTGGTCTCGAACTGATGACCAGCCTGGTCATGGTGGATGGACAACGCCTCGCTCATCACTACTCCTCGCGGGTCTGGAATTTTGACCCCTACCTTACCGATGTTTTTCCGGCGAAGGAACATCTACGCCACCCCGTGCCTGAATGGACACCGAGAAGAGCTGCACCGATCTCGCGCTACCGAGCACGTACAAATAGTAGGCACCATTGGCAGAAATGCTCAAGGTGCGCTCGTCATCGTGCGGGTTGGCGGGTGCTGCTCCGGATCACGCAGGATTGGCTCGACCGAAGATCACTCCAGGTCGATAGCCTGTACATTGCCGGATGTTGAGACTTAAGACGAGCGCCCGTTGTTAAAGTCACCTGAACATCGAGAAAGATATTGAGAGGCGCCACACAAAAGCCGAACAAAAGTGTAGACGAATCCATGTAGGCGGACTTTAGCCGGACCAGGAAAAAGAGCACCCTGCCACAGGAACTTTTTCTCGCGTGCTCGCTCAGCCACGGGCCTTGCAGCTGGATACTTTTTAAACAATTCAGTTAAAAGTTGCTCGAAAAAGAATCAACGCCTACAATTTTTTTTGCTTCTTGCGTCACGTCAGTTTTACTTACTACAAGTAATGGGTAGTATGTACGCCGGCTATTTCCTCAATCGGAGGAGATAGCTACTTAATAGAAAGTCCTTGAAGGGGAACACGATGAACAACGTTCTGAAATTCTCTGCTCTGGCTCTGGCCGCAGTTCTGGCTACCGGTTGCAGCAGCGCATCGAAAGAAACCGAAGCACGTCTGACCGCTACTGAAGACGCAGCTGCTCGCTCCCAGGCTCGTGCAGACGAAGCTTACCGTAAAGCTGATGAAGCTCTGGCTGCTGCTCAAAAAGCACAACAGACTGCTGACGAAGCTAACGAGCGTGCTCTGCGCATGCTGGACAAAGCTAGCCGCAAGTAATAATCCTTCGGGATTGTTATCAAGCCGACCCATTTTTTGGGTCGGCTTTTTTATTGCCCGGCGTTTCTCCAGGCAATAAAAAACCCGTCGACGCGGTCCGCGCCGACGGGCTCTTTTCCAGCGTCACTGCAGCGGGTCGACCGGAGTGCTCGACACCATCGGTACGACGCCGTTACCCGGCACAGCGATCTCTACCGGCAGGCCGTCTTCAGCGGCGACCACATCACGCACCACATCCCAGTTCATGCGCAGGTTGTTGGTGATGTCTTCGCGCTTGAGCATCGCATTGATGACTGCAGTGTGCTTGTCGACCACCGACGGGTTGCCCTTGTCGTCCAGCGGCGTATGCGCCTCCAGATAGACCTTGCCGCCACTCAGGCCAAACTTGTACGGGTCGTTGATGATCCGCACCGACGTACCGACCGGTACCATGCCCGCCATTTCCAGCACGTTGTTGTTGAACATGCGGAAGCAACCGTGGCTGGTGCGCATGCCGATACCGAACTTCTTGTTCGAACCGTGGATCAGGTAGCCCGGCGTGCCCAGGGTGAACTTGAACGGCCCCAGCGGGTTGTCAGGGCCGGCCGGCACGACATTGGGCAGCGGATCACCGTCTGCTGCGTGCTCGGCCTTGATCGAAGCCGGAGGCGTCCAGGTAGGGTTCGGTGTCTTGGCGGTGATGCTGGTGTGGGCAATCGGCGAGCCCCAGCCTTCACGACCGATACCCAGCGGGAACGTGTACACCACGTTCTTGCCTTTCGGGTAGTAGTAGAGGCGGTACTCGGCCAGGTTGATCACGATGCCTTCACGCGGGCCTGGTGGCAGGATGAAGCGGGTCGGCAGGATGATTTCCGTGCCGGCGCCTGGCAACCAGGCATCGACTCCCGGGTTGGCCGCGACCATTTCCGTGTAGCCCAGATCGTAGGCGGTACCAAGGTCGGCGAAGGTATCTTCGTACTTGGCCTTGATCACCTGCACCTGGCCGATGATGTCCTCACCTGGCGGTGGCAGGGGAAACTCCAATGCTGCGACTGGACCGGCTACAAAGAGGGCGGCAAGAGTCAGGCAGCGGGTGACGGCAGGAAAGCGCGACAACATCCGGAAAATCCTTCGCATGATCAACTGAGGGTATAAGAACGCGATTGTACACCGCCATCCGTTATTTCGGGGAGATCGCCCGATTGCAGGCAGTGCTAGGCGATTTTGAGATTGTCCTCGATCCCGTGTGGGGGCGAGCTTGCTTGTGATGGCTGTGTGGCAGGCGGCGTGGATTTTTGAGGGTGTACATATCCGTTTTTGCGGTAACTGCCGCTAATGGTTCCGCCCTTATGCGGGTTACTTGGATAAGCCCCAAGTAACCAAGGGCTCTTGCCCCTGACGTTCGGTGCCTCGCCTAGGCTCGGCATGCCCTCGCTCCGGTCCTGCTCCGTGGGCCCGCCGCACCGTCGCTCCCACAGAAGAGCAAAAGCGGATCGGCGTACACCTTCGCTCTTCACCACTCATCAGGCCGAGCGTTAGCTCGCCTACAGCTCTTGATCTTGATCCACCCGCCCCCTCGGAAGGCTGAGTGGAGGTGTTCATCCGGGGGTGGGCGCGCAGCGCCGTTCGGCGCAGCCGAACACATCGAGAGGAGGTCGAGCGAAGCCGACCGGAGGGCAATGCCCCCGGATGAATGCCGGAGCGAAGGAGCCCCGAGCCTTGGCGAGGGGCCGTACGTAAGGGACGAGTGATTTTTGGGTTATTTTTTTAGGCGCTTGTAAAAAAAGTGACTCGCCGTAAGGGCTAAACCATATGCCGCCGTTACCAAAAAAACGGATATGTACGCGGTCAACAAAAGACAGGCCGGCTGTCAGGCCGCCTCGACTCCTGACGGATCAAAGCTCGAACCGCAACTCCGGCCAGATCGGCGACGTACCCCGTTTCTGCGACTCAAGAATGGCCCGGCACAACGAACACAGCCGCTGGTCCTGAAACACCCGGCGATCAACACTCGACCAGCGCGGTTGCGCCGGCAACAGACTGCCACACAGGGTCCGGTCCGCCGAACCGCCCAACTCCAGCTGACGGGTCACCAGATGCACCCGCACTTCCTGGCAGGCGAACAGATCCAGCTGTTCGTCAGGCTCGATCAGTTGGTAGGCAAATAGTGACCAGGCGGGACGCGGCATCGGGGGCTCCAAATCGGGGCGCCACCTTAGCCGAAAGCCTTCTTCTAGAAAAGTGTCATAACAGCGGTTTTAGAGTAGGCCAGACATTTTCCAGCAACTTGTCCTGGGCCCCGGCCGCCGGATGTATGCCGTCGGCCTGCATCAAGTCAGGATGGCCGCCCACGCCGTCGAGGAAAAACGGCACCAGCGGGATCTTTTTCTCATCGGCCAGGTTGCTGTAGACCTCGGCGAACGCCTTGGTGTAACGCGCACCGTAATTGGGTGGCAATTGCATCCCGAGCAACAGCACCTTGGCACCGCTGGCCCGGGAGCTGTCGATCATCGAAGCAAGATTTTGTTGCAATTGAGTTGGCAGCATCCCGCGCAGGCCGTCATTGCCGCCCAACTCGAGGATCACCAGTTCCGGTTTATGCTCTGCAAGCAGCGCGGGCAGGCGCGCCTGGCCTCCGGCACTGGTGTCGCCACTGATAGACGCATTGATCACTTTGTCGTCGAAACCTTCGCGCCTGAGCCGTTGCTCAAGCAGCGACACCCACCCCAGCCGGGTATCCAGCCCGAAACCGGCGCTGATACTATCGCCAACGATCAGGACTGTACCCGCCGCTGCGTTTTGGGCCATGCACATCAAGGCCAGGCCAGCACTCAAAAACCAGACACGCATCGGACTCTCCATGGGCGCAAGCATTCTCATCGCGAAGGACCTTAGCAAAGTGGTTCCCAGCGCGGAAGGTGAACTGACCATCCTGCACCAACTCAGCCTGGAACTGAACAGGGGCGATAGCCTGGCCATCGTCGGCGCTTCCGGCTCTGGCAAGTCCACCCTGCTGGGCCTGCTTGCCGGTCTCGACCTGCCGAGCAGCGGCGAAGTCACTCTTGCAGGGCAAGGCCTGAGCAACCTCGATGAAGACCAGCGTGCACGCATCCGCGCCGAGCATGTGGGTTTTGTGTTCCAGTCATTCCAGCTGCTCGACAGCCTCAATGCCCTGGAAAACGTCATGCTTCCGCTGGAGCTCGATGGCCGCAAAGACGCCCGCGAACGCGCCACCCAATTGCTACAACGGGTAGGGCTGGGCCAACGCCTGACTCACTCGCCGCGCCAGCTCTCCGGAGGCGAGCAACAACGCGTGGCGATTGCCCGCGCGTTTGCCGCCGAGCCCGATGTGCTGTTCGCCGACGAACCGACCGGCAACCTCGACAGCCACACCGGCGAGCGCATCAGCGACTTGCTGTTCGAGCTCAACCAAGAGCGCGGCACGACCCTGGTACTGGTGACTCACGATGAACGCCTGGCCCATCGTTGCCGGCGCCTGATCCGTCTTGAAGCCGGCCTGCTGGTCGCCCCTCTGGAGCCTTGATGGCACGTCTGCCGCTGTTGCGCCTGTTCAGTATCGCCATCCGCCAATTGCTGCGCGATGCCCGCGCCGGTGAGTTGCGCGTGTTGTTTTTCGCCTTGCTGGTGGCCGTGGCCGCCAGCACCGCCATCGGCTATTTCGGCGCCCGGCTGAACGGCGCCATGATGCTGCGCGCTACCGAATTTCTCGGTGCCGACCTGCTGCTCGAAGGCAGTTCGCCTGCGCGCCCCGAACAGATAAGAAGCGGCACCGAACTGGGTCTGGAACACGCTCAAGTGGTGGAGTTCTCCAGCGTCATCGCCACCGACAACAGCATCCAGCTGTCCAGCATCAAGGCCGCCGACGACACCTACCCGCTACGCGGCGAATTGAAAAGCGCGCCCGCACCCTTCGCCGCGGAAACCGTCGGTGGCGGACCGCAACCCGGCGAAGCCTGGGTCGAGGCGCGCCTGCTGACCGCCCTGGACCTGAAGATCGGCGACAGCATCGATGTCGGCATGAAAACCCTGAAACTGGCGCGGGTGCTGACTTACGAACCCGACCGCGCCGGCAACTTCTACAGCCTGACGCCGAGAGTGCTGATCAACCTCGACGACCTTGCGGCAACCGGCGTGGTGCAACCCGGTAGCCGGGTCAGTTATCGCGAATTATGGCGAGGCAATGCTCAGGCACTCGAGACGTATCGGCAACTGATCAAACCGGGCCTTGCCGCCAACCAGCGCTTGCAGGACGCCCGCGACGGCAACCGGCAGATCGGCGGCGCCCTGGGCAAAGCCGAACGCTACCTGAACATGGCCAGCCTGGTGGCGGTGTTGCTGTCCGGCGTGGCGGTGGCGCTGTCGGCAACCCGTTTCGCCACCCGCCGGTTCGATGCCAGTGCCTTGCTGCGCTGCCTCGGGCTGTCACGCCGGGAAACCATGGTGTTGTTCAGCCTGCAACTGACCGTGCTCGGGCTGCTGGCCAGCATCAGTGGCGCCCTCATCGGCTGGCTCGCACAGCTGGGGCTGTTTGCCCTGCTGCATGACTTGTTGCCGACCGACGTGCCTCCGGGCGGGCTGTTTCCGGCCGTTGCCGGGATCGGCACTGGACTGGTGGCGCTGGCCGGATTCGCCTTGCCGCCACTGGCGGCTCTGGGCCGGGTTCCGCCATTGCGCGTGCTGCGTCGGGACATGCTGCCGATCCCTTCCAGCACCTGGATGGTCTACGGCGCAGCGCTGGGCGCACTCGCCCTGATCATGTGGCGCCTGAGCCTGGACCTGATGCTGACCTTTGCCCTGCTCGGCGGCGGCGTGATTGCAGCGCTGGTGCTGGGCGGCTTGTTGTTGCTGCTGTTGAAGAGTCTGCGGCGCATGCTGGCTCGTGCATCCTTGCCCTGGCGCCTGGGACTGGGCCAACTGCTGCGTCATCCGCTTGCTGCCGCGGGCCAGTCCCTGGCATTCGGCCTGATTCTGCTGTCGATGGCACTGATTGCGCTGCTGCGCGGCGAGTTGCTGGACACCTGGCAGAACCAGCTGCCGAAAAACGCGCCAAACTACTTCGCGCTGAACATCCTGCCGGCGGACAAACAGGCCTTCATCGATCACCTGATCGCCGTGTCGGCGCAATCGGCACCGCTGTACCCGGTGGTTCCGGGGCGCTTGATCAGCATCAACGGCGAACCGGTGCAACAAATTGTCACCAAGGAATCGGCAGGTGATCGGGCAATCCAGCGCGACCTGAGCCTGACCTGGGCCGCGGACCTGCCGTCGGGCAACAAACTCACGGCCGGCAATTGGTGGAACGAACAGACGCCGGACGATGTTCCCGGCGTGTCGGTAGAAGGCAAGGTCGCCGAAAGCCTGAAAATCAAGCTCGGCGACCATCTGGTTTTCAGCGTTGGCGGGGTCAACCGCGAGGCGAAAGTCACCAGCCTGCGGGAGATCAACTGGGACAACTTCCAACCGAACTTCTTCATGATCTTCCAGCCCGGCACCCTCAAGGATCTACCGGCGACCTACCTGACCAGTTTCTATCTGGCATCGGGTCACGATCAGCAGATTGTCGACCTGTCCCGCGCTTTCCCGGCGGTAACCATCCTGCAGGTCGAAGCCTTACTGGAGCAACTGCGCAGCATCCTCGCCCAAGTGACCCTGGCGGTGGAGTACGTGTTGTTGTTCGTGTTGGCAGCGGGGATGGCGGTGCTGTTCTCCGGCCTGCAAGCGACGCTGGATGAGCGCATTCGCCAGGGCGCGTTGCTGCGTGCGCTGGGGGCGGAGCGGCAATTGCTGGTCAAGGCTCGGCGTATCGAGTTCGGTTTGCTGGGCGCAGTCAGTGGCTTGCTGGCGGCACTGGGTTCGGAAGTGGTGAGTTGGGTGCTCTATCGCTACGCCTTTGACCTGCCGTGGCATCCGCACCCATGGCTGTTGCTGCTGCCACTGCTGGGCGCCGTGCTCATTGGTGGTGCCGGGGTGTTCGGCACCCGTCGGGCATTGAACGTCAGCCCGCTGACAGTCCTGCGCGAGGGTTGATAGACTCCTGCCATCCTCACCACAAGAAGCTGTCATGAGCCGTTACCGCCCTCCCCGCACCGCTGGCACCGCGCTGATCACCCCCGAGGGTGAAGCGCGGATGCGCGCCGAGTTCCACGAGCTGTGGCATGTACGTCGGCCCCAGGTTACCCAGGCTGTCAGCGAAGCCGCGGCCCAGGGTGATCGCTCGGAGAACGCCGAATACACCTACGGCAAAAAGATGCTGCGAGAGATCGACAGCCGCGTGCGTTTTCTCACCAAACGTCTGGAAGCGCTCAAGGTTGTCAGCGAAAAACCCAGCGATCCGAACAAGGTCTATTTCGGCGCCTGGGTCACGATCGAGGACGAGGATGGCAAAGAGTCGCGCTACCGCATTGTCGGGCCGGATGAACTGGACCTCAAACAGGGCCTGATCAGCATCGACTCGCCCTTGGCCCGCGCACTGATCGGCAAGGCACTGGACGCCGAGGTTCGGGTCCAGACACCTACCGGTGAACAGTGTGTGTACATTGTGGCAATCGACTACCCGTGAGCTTTAACGCCGGGTAATCAACCCTTGCCGGGCAACGCGGGTCAGTTGCCGGATCACTTCAGGCGCATCTTCGAGACTGGGGGATTGAATCACCGCCAGGTCGAAACTGTCGTCGGCGAAACGAGCGAGCGACTCACCGTCTTCGACAAACTGGATCAGGAAGGCAGCAGGACCGCCGGTACGACGTGGCCAACCATCGAGATAACGCAAGAGCGTCGGCTGATGTTTGCCACCAAGCAGGATTTTTGGATTGCGCTGGGTCAGGTGTGCCGTGATCGGCGCGGGACGTACAACAGCGTTTAGTGCATTCATTGTGTCGTGTCTCTGCCTCAAAAGTCTGCATGGCAGGTGAGAGGCAACACCGAACCAGCGCTTTAGCGGTATTTCGAAGCCTGTTCTGGCTTCTATCGGTAACTGGATGAGTCACCTGGCGCCCCGCAAGTAGCTGTTTAAATCGGCGCATGAGCAACATCCTAGAGAAGCTGACTGGACAGTGTCAAGAATGACGCTCAACAAAAAAGGCCCGACAATGCGGGCCTTTTCGTTGAGCCAGAGCGGTCAACCAGCGATGGCACGGTCCGCCGAGAGTTTGCCCGCACCTTCGATCAATACAGCGATACTGCCACCGAGCAAGGCCAGGGCGAATTCATAACCGTTGTTGGCCATGAACAGACCGTTGCTGATGTGCACCGAGAAAATCGCGACCAGCAACAGGAAGGCCAGGCCAAGCGCGGCCGGGCGAACCAGCAAGCCGATGATCAGGGCCAGGCCGGCGAAGAATTCGATGCCGCCCGCCAGTGTCGCCATCAGGTAACCCGGCGTCAGTCCGAGGCTTTCCATGTACTGCGCGGTTCCAGCCAGACCATAGCCACCGAATGCCCCGAAGAGTTTCTGCGAGCCGTGAGCGGCGGAAATAATGCCGACCACGATGCGCAGAACCGTCAGGCCGTAGCCAGCGCGGGTAGACAGTACCTTGTTGATCAGAGTGCTCATGCTGATTCATTCCTTGTAAGTGTGTGTTGGTTGGCCGCTATATTAATCAGTAATTCACATGTTAAAAGCGCAAAAAACCCGCCATAACAATCAGATTAGTTGATCATTTTCGTGAGGCAACTTTTTGCTCCTGGGGCTCCAACGACTCGCGCTCCCGGTCGAACGCCAAGTAATACTTGTTCACGCTATTAACATAGCTGACAGGCCCCATACCCACTTGCTCCATGGCAATGCGTTCGACCTGGAAAAACCACTGGTTGGGATTCAAGCCTCGCCGCCGCGCTTCGGCGCGCATGCCCTGGACCCGCTCCGGCCCGATGTTGTAGGCCGCCAGCACGAAGGCCATGCGTTCGCGCTCGTTGAGTTTCGGGCTGGCAAAGAACTTGCGCCGGATCATCGCCAGGTACTTGGCCCCGGCCTGCACATTGCCATCAAGATCCTGAATATTGTTGACCCCTACCCGCTGCGCCGCAGAAGGCGTGATCTGCATCAGACCGGTCGGGCCACCATCACTGCGGGCGGCAGGTTGCAGGGCTGACTCCTTGAAGGCCAGCGCCGCCAGGTTCAGCCAGTCCATGCCCTGGGCATCAGCGTGTTTCTGCAGCACCGGGCGAAGTTTTTCCAGACGCTGCCGGTCCGCTTTGGCCAGTGGATAGTGCACTTGATAGAGACGACGATAGATCCGCAGGAACGCGACGTCCTGATCCGATGGTTTTTTGTAGACGGTGAGGAAGCGATCGATGCTGGCCCGCAACATCGAGGCATCGCGGCGCACGAACCAGAACTCTTCCCCTGGATCACTGACGAGTACCTGCTTGTCGAAACGCAGCTTGGGCAGGATTTTGCCCCAGCGTTCGGCGATCGGCTGCTCGACGATGGTCAGGTGGAAGATCCCGCCCTGCACCATCTCCAGCACATCCTCGACGGCAAGGCTCGGATCGACCCATTCGATTGTGACCGGTGGCAGTTTGTGCAAGGCGAGCTTTTGATTGATCTGGCTGACGGCATCTCCGGCGGCGCTGCCGGCGGGTAACGCCAGGGTCTTGCCGGAAAGCTGTTCAAGCCTGGTGTAGCGGCGTTCGCCCTTGATGCCCACCAGGACCAACGGGATGTTGCTGGCAATCGGCTCACTGGTGCTGACGGCGAAGCCGGGTTGCAGATCGAGCAACTCGCCTGGCGCCACCAGGTCGCCCTCCCCGCGCTGCAATGCGCCAAGCAGTTGATCCTTGGCCTTGGGAATGATCTTGAGGGTGATTTCCTGGCCGTCACGGGCGTGGCCGTTGAGGTATTGCTCGAACGCTCTCAGGCGATGGTATTCGACCCCGATCGCCTGCCCCTGGACTTCGCCGGAACTGTTGCGGCTCTGGTTGACCAACACCCGCAGTACACGGCTGCTGCGAATTTCCGCGAGGTCGCGGACCTTGCTGGCCGGTACGGCTTGCAGCGGCCCGGGCAGACGCGCGACCGCCGTCATCGGCAGTAGCAGCGAACAACACAGCAGTAGCAAAACCGAGGGACGAATCATCCACTCTCCGGAAAGAATATGAGGCCCGCTTCAATGACGAAAACCATCAAGCGCGGCGACAAAAACAGAGCGCCCAAGGCGCCAGCAAAGTGCGAAAGACTGGCACAATGATGGCAAAACTACCAACCCGGCCTGGTCCGCGGCTCAAGAGACAGCGTTAACCCGTTGTAGTTCTTGGCTTTTCTTATAAATCCACGGCTCTGATATGCTTTCCGGCCTTTGGGCCGAGGTAGCACCATGAAACTCATCGATATCGGCGTCAACCTGACCAACGCCAGTTTTGCCGACAAACACCAGGCCGTACTCGACCGCGCCTACGCGGCCGGCGTGTGCCAACTGGTGCTGACCGGCACCAGTGTCGAGGGCAGTGAACAGGCCCTTGAGCTGTGCCAGCAACTGGACGAAAGCGCCCAGCGCCTGTTCGCCACCGCCGGTATTCACCCTCACTGCGCCAGCGACTGGAACGCCGACAGCGCCCGACGTTTGCGCAGCTTGCTCATGGAGCCGAATGTGGTGGCCGTGGGTGAGTGCGGGCTGGATTTCAACCGTGATTTCTCGCCGCGCCCTCAACAGGAGAAAGTCCTCGAAGAACATCTGGCCATGGCCGTCGAATTGCAGCTGCCGGTTTTTCTGCACGAGCGCGACGCCAGCCAGCGTTTGCTGGAAATCCTGCGCGACTTCCGCGACCGACTGCCGGCCGCGGTGGTGCACTGCTTCACTGGCGAACAGAAGGCACTGTTCAGCTATCTCGACCTGGACTTGCACATCGGCATTACCGGCTGGATCTGCGACGAGCGCCGGGGCACGCATTTGCATCCGCTGGTCAAGGAGATCAAGCGCGGACGCCTGATGCTCGAAAGCGATGCACCGTACCTGCTGCCGCGCAGCCTGCGCCCCAAGCCGAAAAACGGGCGGAACGAGCCGGCGTACCTGACCGAAGTATTGCGCGAAGTGGCGCTGCATCGGGGGGAAAGCCAGGAAGATCTGGCGGCGCACACTACAGCCTGTGCGCGGGCGTTTTATGGGCTGCCATTGATCTCCTGATTAACATAAATCCCTGTGGGAGCGGGCTTGCCCGCGATAGCGGACTTTCAGATAACAACGATGTTGGATGTCATGTCCTCATCGCGGGCAAGCCCGCTCCCACAGGTGACCGAGTTCTTTCATTAGAATGCGGACGAATGTGGGGGCTTGCCCGCGATGAGGCCGGAACCGGCAACATCAATCCAGACCATGACACCTATCAAGCCAATAGCCAGCCTTGATTCGCCGCCAGCATTGACCGGGCCTATTCTTCCTACATGTGTTCAACATGGATCGAGGATCAGCATCATGGGCAAACGTCACCCCAACCTTCCCGCCTGGCAATGGCGAGCGTACCCGAACAATCATCAGCACCCGACCAATCTGGTGTTGCACCTGATCGCGGTGCCGCTGTTCATCGTGGCATTTCTGCTGATCGTGTCCGGGGTGTTCAGCCTGAGCCTGGCAAACATCGCCATCGGCGTGATCGGTGTGATGGCGGCGCTGGCCTTGCAACGCCACGGCCACAGCCTGGAGACCCAAGTCGCCGAACCCTTCAGTGATCGCAAGGATGCGGTATCGCGTCTGTTGGTCGAGCAGTTCCTGACGTTTCCGCGGTTCTTCCTCAGCGGTGGCTGGTGGCGCGCCTGGCGTGAGCGCCACCGCCGTCACTGATCAGGCGAACACGGTCACCGTCTGCCGGCTCATGGCGATCAACCGGCCATCCACGCTCCACATTTTGGCGGCGGCATGCCCGTAGCCGTCGGCGGCGTACTCGGTTTCGACGAGGTATTTGCACCAGTCCAGGGTGTTCAGTTCCAACAGCGGTTGCACGAACTCGATGGTCCAGGTCAGCGTGCTGCCCATCGCCGGTTTCTTCAAAAACGGCATCAGGGCCGGTGGCCAGGCGTCCACCAGCGCCAGGATATGCGCCTCGCTGATGGCCTCTTCCTTTACATCACCGCGCAAGCGTACCCAGCCACCCATTTGCCGGGATGTACTAGCGCTGAACGGCAGCCCGCCGACACTCCAGCGCATCGCCAAATGCCGCATGAACTCCGGGATGACACCTTCGACAAAAGGCAATTCCTGGCATTCGTCCCAGTGCTTCATTTCCGGTGCCGGTTCAGCGGCCACCGCCACTTCCGAGGGGCGCGAGGCACCAAAGCTGCCCTGGATCAACGTCACCACCTGGCCCTTCTGCATCACCCGGCCCAGCACTTGGCTGACGGCCTTGCCTTCGCGCAGCACCTCGACCTCAAAACTGACCGGTACCTCGGGTTCAACCGGGCCGACGAAGGTGATTGCCAACGAACGCACCGGACGATCTACCGGAACCCGGGCACGCATGGCTTCGTACTGCAAAGCAGCCACCAGGCCACCGAAACTGGCTCGCCCCTGGGCCCAGGAGGCCGGGATAGACAGCTCCAGCGGTTGGCTGCGGACAGCGTCGAGCAGTTCGGAAAAGCGCATGAAAACCTCTGGGATCGGAAAAAGATGAAGGGATCTTAACCAGCCAGCGAAGGCTATACAGCACCCATTCCGGCCAAATTGACTGACAGATGAGCCGTGCTCGGCTCTAACACAAAATCCATGGGCTCAATGTTGCCCATGTGGGAGCGAGCCTGCTCGCTCCCACAATGGATCTCGAGAGGTCTCAGGACTTGAAGCAATCGCGACTGAGTTTTTCCAGTACCCGGTCCGCGCGGCTTTCGGCCTCGGCCATGGTGGCTTCCCACACGGCAACACAGGGCTGCAAATCCGCTTCCCGTTCAGCCATGGCCAGCCATTGCACGCAATCGTGCCAGTCACCCAGCGCGCCCTGGGCCGATTTCAGTCGGGGTATGGCCGCTTTCGGCAAACGGTCCAGCTCGGGGTAAGCGTCGATGCCATAGCGCACGCGCTTGATCAGCAGGCGCAGCCGATGTCGGTCATGAGTCGGATCGTGCAGGGCCTCGTCGAGTTTTTTCCACTGCTGGCCCAGGCGTTTTTCGATGCGCTTGCGCAGGCCCTTGAGCAATCCCTGGCGCTGGGCGGCACGCAGAAAACGCGGAAACGCATCGAGGACGATCAACATCTGCGCGAGCTCGGGACTGGCCGCCACAGCCGGATAGGCCTCGGCCATTTGCGCCATGCGCCACTGTGCGGCTTGGGGTTGATGGTGCTGGAGCAGGTACGCCGCCAGCACTTCGCGATCACGCAATGGCGTGCTCAGATCGCCCACCCGGGAGGCCGCCGCTTCAAGTTGTTCGACACCGGGCTGCCCGCGCAAGGGTCGCAACAGGCTGCGCAACCGACGCATGGTTGTGCGCAGATCGTGTAACGCTTCAGGGTCTGTACGCTCTTTCAAGCGGGCCTGACAGGCCAGCAGACGAACTTCCAGGCCCAGAACCTGAGCCACCAACCGATCGATCATGGGGGTTTACTCCGTAAACAGCGCCAGGCTGCAAGCCTCGAGCTGCAAACCCGATGAGTCTTGCAGTTCATAGCTTAGAGCCTGCAGCTGCTTTTTGCCTTCAACGCCCCGCGCGCGACTCACGAATATAGAAGCGGGCCTTTTCGGCTTTGGTGGTGCAGCCTTCGAACCCCTCGAATTGCTGCTGGGTCTTGGCTGCGGTCAACAGCGACAGGGCCTTGGAGTAACTGACGGTCCCGGCAAAACCTTCGGCCTTGGCCAGGTCCAGTTCATGCCATGCAGCATCCAGGTTGCTACCGCAACTGTCGCGATAAGCAGTTTTGCCGGCACAACCGGCGAGCGCCAGGGCAATCAATGGCACGCAGATCCAGGCTTTCATCACTCACTCCTCAAAGATAGGTCAACAGTCGTGCAGGTAAGACGTTGTGGCACCTGAAAAGTGCCGTTGGTCCGCTGTGCAAACTATAGCGCTGACGAGAATAACCATGTGCCGCCATGGAGTGTCGAAAATACGACGCTCTTGCCCCATCGAACGACCATGGCGATTGAAGCATGCCCCTCGATGGGTGCATTGTTGAATCATTCAAACGAGGGCGATCCATGAAAAAGCGTGTCGCACTGGTATTGGGCTCGGGTGGAGCCCGGGGTTATGCACATATCGGGGTCATTGAAGAGATCGAACGGCGCGGCTATGACATTGCCTGTATCGCCGGTTGCTCCATGGGCGCGGTGGTGGGCGGGATCTACGCCGCCGGCAAACTCAAGGATTACCGCGACTGGATCGAGAGCCTGGACTATCTCGACGTATTGCGTCTGGTGGACGTCAGTTTTCGTCTGGGGGCGATTCGTGGCGAGAAAGTCTTCGGGCAGATCCGCAAGATCGTCGGCGAGATCAACATCGAAGACTTGCGCATCCCCTACACCGCGGTTGCCACCGACCTGACCAACCAGCAGGAAATCTGGTTCCAGGAAGGTTGCCTGCATCAGGCCATGCGCGCCTCGGCAGCGATTCCCAGCCTGTTTACCCCGGTGATGCAGGGCAACCGCATGCTGGTCGACGGCGGCATTCTCAACCCGCTACCGATCGTGCCCGTCGTGTCGAGCCATTGCGATTTGATCATCGCGGTCAACCTCAACTCCACCAACCAGCGCCACTATCAATTGCCAGTCATCCAGCGTCCCGCCGCCTTCAAGACCCGCTTCGACAGTCTGATCAACTCCGTCGGCTCGAAGCTGCCGTTCCGGCGCAAACAGGCTGAACAATTGTTGGTTCTGGAACAGGAAGCCTTGAAGGCCGAAGGTGCGGACTTCAATCCGTGGATCGAATCCGCCGAGCCCGAGGCGCAGCAACCCGCGGCCGCTCCGCAAGCCAGTGGCGCCCCCCGCTCCGCCACCGGTTCGTTCATCATCGACAACGTCGGACCGGCGTCCTTGCTGGATTTGATCAACCAGAGTTTCGAGGTGATGCAGACGTCGCTGGCGCAGTACAAGATTGCCGGGTACCCACCGGACATCCTGATCAACGTGCCCAAGCGCGTGTGTCGGTTTTTCGAGTTCTACAAGGCGCCGGAGCTGATCGCGCTGGGACGGGAGATTGCGCGGGATACGCTGGACAGGTATGAGAATGAGCAGAACTGAGCGCCTGAAAACTCTCGATTGAATGTAAGGGCCTCATCGTCGGAACGCCGCCCGGAGCAAGCTCGCTCCCGCAGTGAATCTTTGGTGTTCACAAAATGTGTGTCTGACCAGGATCCCATGTGGGAGCGAGCCTGCTCGCGATGGGGCCGGATCATTCAGCACAAAACTAAAGGCTGCCCTCACTCAACAACCGATACCCCACCCCTGCCTCGGTCACGATGAACCTGGGTTGGGTCGGGTCATCCGCGAGTTTCTGGCGCAAGTGCCCAACCACGATACGCAAGTAGTGAGTGTCTTCGGTGTGGGTCGGTCCCCAGATGTCCTTGAGCAATTGCTGCTGGGTGATCACCCGCCCCGGATGCCGCGCCAGTTGCGCCAGCACGGCGTATTCCTTGCGGGTCAGCGCGACTTCGACTCCGTCGAGCAGCACCCGGCGATACGCCAGGTCGACCGTCAACGGACCAAAGGTCAACGCTGCTTGTTGTATCTCGCCTGCGGGTGCCTGGCGCAATAACGCCCGAATCCGCGCCAGGAACTCCTGGATGCCGAACGGCTTGGTCACGTAGTCATTGGCGCCGCCATCCAGGGCTTCGACTTTCTGCCCTTCACTGGCGCGCACGGAGAGCACCAGCACCGGCACCGTCGACCACTCGCGAAAATCGCGCAATACCTGTTGGCCGTCCATGTCCGGCAAGCCGAGATCGAGCACCAGCAAGTCCGGTTTGTTCAACGCAGCTTGCGCCAACCCTTCGCTGCCGGTGCCCGCCTCCAGCACTTTATAGCCCTGGGAAGCGAGGCTGATGCGCAGGAATTTGCGGATCTGCGGTTCGTCGTCGATGACCAAAATGGTTGCGGTCTGGCTCATGAATTCACATCAACACAAAGAAGTGGCAAGAGATTAGCGCAAGCTCGATCAGGCTTCACTTTCGTATCCCGGCTGTGCCTGCAACGGCAGGTGCAATATGATGCAAGTGCCGCGCCCCTCGATGCCGTCGGTAACGCTGATGCGCCCGCCATGGGCACCGACCATGCCCTGACAAATCGCCAGCCCCAGCCCGGTACCCTGCCCGCCGCGATCACCCCGCGCCGCGGTATAGAACATGTCGAAAATCTTCGCCCGTTCCGCCTCCGGAATCCCCGGGCCCTCATCGCTGACTGAAAAAAACAGCTCACTGTCATCGGCCCCGGCGCGCAATTGCAAACGCCCGTGGGGCGGCGAAAACCGCGCGGCGTTTTCCATCACGTTGATCAGTGCCTGTTCGATCAGCGCGGCATGCACATACAGCAACGGTAACTCGGCCGACACGTCAGTGCTGACCTGCAGCGACGCAAGGACTGTCCGCAGGCGATTGAGCGCACTGCCGACGATGTCCGCTGGCGACACCCAATCCCGCGCCAGCTTCAACGCACCGTGGCCGAGGCGGGTCATGTCGAGCAGGTTTTGAATGTAGCGGTCGAGGCGCTCGGCTTCATCGCGGGTGCCTTCGAGTAACTCACGCCGATCCTCCAGCGGGATCGCTTCACCCAAGGCCAGCAGGCTATCGATACTGCCACGCATGGACGTCAGCGGAGTGCGCAAATCGTGGGACACCGACGCCAGCAAGGCGCTGCGCAGTTGCTCGGTTTCGCCGTGCAGCCGCGCCGCTTCCAGATCATCGGCCAGTTGCGCCCGGGCCAGCGCCTGGGCCAGCGGCTGGCTCAGCGCAGTCAACAAGCGTCGGCGCTGGCCGCTCAGGGTCTGGCCTTCCCTGGCGCACACACCAAGCAACGCCAGTGGGCCGTCCTCCACCGATAATGGCCACCACCACCAGCGGCCGAACGGCAAAGTACCGGTGCCCGCACCCGCGGGTTGATCGTGCTGCCAGGCCCAATCGGCGGCGGCGCGCTCGGCTTCGGTGAACTCCAGCGGGCCACCGGTTTCGACTTTCCAGCTGCTTTGCCCGTCGCGATTGAGCAGGCACAGTTGTACATCGTTCCAACCGTTGAGGTGCTGGGCGGCCGCGCTGACCACAGCCTGGCGGTCGGTGGCGGCGGTGAGCTTGCGTGACAGGTCGAGCAATTCGGTGGTCTCTTCCTGGGTATCGCGCAGTGCCTGCAATTGCCTGCGCTGGCGCGCCGCCAGGTTGCCGGTGAGGGCCGCCATCAGCAGGAAGAACAACAAGGTCAGCACGTCTTCTTCGCGCTGGATACTGAAAGAGAAATTCGGCGGAATGAACAGGAAGTCATAGGTCAGGAAAGACAGCGCCGCACAGGCCAGCGCGGGTCCGAGACTGCTGCGCACTGCCACCAGCAACACCGCTGCAAGGAACACCAGGGAAATGTTCGGCAAAGGCAGAACACTCGCCACGGCCCAGGCCAGGGCGCTGGCCAGAACCGTCGCGACCACGACCAATGCGTAGTCGAACCAGACCAGTGAATGCATCGACCGCTGATGGGGTTGATGCTGTTGATGATCGCTGTCGAGAACGTTGATCTCCAGTCCGCGCGCATTACGCAGCAACCGTGCCGCCAGCCCGCCCCCGAACAGACGTCGGCGCAACCGCGGCCGGGACTGGCCGACCAGCACCAGGCTGGCCCGGCGTTCGGCCGCATGCTGGATCAGGGTTTTCGCCACTTCACCGGCGCGCAGCAACACCACTTCGCCTCCCAGCCGCTCAGCCAGTTGCTGGGCGCTTTGCAGACGCAGGCGGGACTGCTCGTCACGCACGCTGCCATTGTCCACGTGCACCAGGCTCCAGGGCAGGTGCCGCCGCTGGGCCACGCGACTGGCATGCCGTACCAGGCGCTCGGCCTGGGCATCGCCGTCGACCCCAACCAGCAAACGCCCGCGCACGGCCGGCGCCGCTTGCCCCAACTGACGATACCCTTGGGCCAGATCGTTATCGACCTGAGCCGCCGCCGTTTGCATCGCCAGCTCGCGCAGGGCCGTCAGGTTGGTCTGGGAAAAGAACGCGTCGATGGCCGCCCGCGCCTGCTCCGGCACATAGACCTTGCCATCGCGCAGACGCTCCAGCAGCTCCCGTGGCGGCAAGTCGATCAGCAGCAGTTCATAGGCTTCCTGCAACACCCAGTCCGGCAGGGTTTCGCGGACCTGCACGCCGGTGATGCCGCGCACCTGGTCATTGAGGCTTTCCAGGTGCTGGACGTTGACCGTGGTGTACACGTCAATGCCGGCGGCGAGCAGTTCCTGAATGTCCTGCCAGCGCTTTTCGTGACGGCTGCCCGGAGCGTTGGTGTGCGCCAGTTCGTCGACCAACACCAACTTCGGTTTGGCGAGGAGCAGACCGTCGAGATCCATTTCTTCGAGCAACACGCCACGGTACTCGGATCGCACCAACGGCTGCTGCGGCAAGCCGCCGAGCAGGGCTTCGGTTTCGGCCCTACCGTGGGTTTCGACGACGCCTGTGATGATTTTCACCCCTTGGCGTAACTGGGTGTGGGCCGCTTGCAGCATGGCGTAGGTCTTGCCGACACCCGGCGCGGCGCCGAGAAACACCTTGAGCCGGCCACGGCCATCGCGGGGCAGGTCTGCTAACAGCGCGTCGGCGCGGCCGGAGTTGCTCATGCTTGGGAATCTCTTTTTTCAGATGTTGTTGTGGTGATTGTGAGGCCGTCATCGCGAGCAGGCTCGCTCCCACAATTGGAATGCATACTCCTGTGGGAGCGAGCCTGCTCGCGAATGGCTGCACCGCCGATTTACAGTTTTTCCAGCGCCAGATTCAACTCAAGCACATTCACCACCGGCGGGCCTACCAGTGGCTGCTCGATGTGGGCATCCAGCAGTTGCTGCAGGGTCGCCACCGGCAGGTTGCGTGCCGTCGCGACACGCGCCAGTTGATAGGCAATCGCCGCCGGTGGCAAGTGCGGATCGAGACCGCTGCCAGACGTAGTGACCAGCGCCAGGGGCACCGGTCCCTGGCCTGGCACCAGCAGTTTGCTGGCATCGTCGATCACCCGCGTCGCCAGCGCCGGGTTGCTCGGTGCCAGGTTGCTGGCACTGCTCGACACGGTGGCAAAGGCACCGGCCGAAGGACGCGGGTGGAACCAGGCGTCGCCAACGAAATCCTGGGCGATCAGCGAGGAACCGCGAACCTTGCCCTCGGCATCCCGCACCAGGCTGCCGTTGGCCTGATCCGGGAATGCAACCTGGGCCACGCCCGTGACCACCAGTGGATAAGCGACGCCGGTGATCAGCGTCATCAGGACCAGCAGGCTCAGGGCCGGGCGTATCAATGTGGACATTTCAAAATCCTCTAATTGTAGGAGCGAGCTTGCTCGCGAAGAACCGGAGGGCACTGCGCTCATGCAGACAGAACGCGTTATCGTTAACTTCCATCGTCGGAACGCCGCCCGGAGCAAGCTCGCTCCTACAGTGGGTGGGTGTGTGAGTGTGCTTAAACCCAATGCAACGCCGTCAACAGCATGTCGATCGCCTTGATGCCCACGAACGGCACCAGGATCCCGCCCAGGCCGTAGATCAGCAGATTGCGCCGCAGCAACGCC
Source organism: Pseudomonas sp. GL_091 (assembly GCF_057837725.1). Taxonomy (NCBI): domain Bacteria; kingdom Pseudomonadati; phylum Pseudomonadota; class Gammaproteobacteria; order Pseudomonadales; family Pseudomonadaceae; genus Pseudomonas; species Pseudomonas sp. GL_091. Next base: position 5,410,248 of record NZ_CM174451.1, read on the forward strand.
GCCGCACTTGCCGCGTGAACCCGCACTCCGCGCAGTGCCAGCGGAATCAGCACCACAATTATCAGGGCGTTGAACACGATCGCCGAGAGAATCGCGCTCTGCGGACTGCTCAGATGCATCACGTTGAGCACACCCAGTGGCGGATAGATCGCGGCGAACAGTGCCGGCAGGATCGCGAAGTACTTGGCCACGTCGTTGGCGATGGAAAAGGTCGTCAGCGCACCGCGGGTGACCAGCAACTCCTTGCCGATTTGCACCACGTCCAGCAACTTGGTCGGGTCGCTGTCGAGGTCGACCATGTTGGCCGCTTCACGGGCCGCTTGCGTACCGTCGTTCATTGCCATGCCGACATCCGCCTGGGCCAGGGCCGGGGCGTCGTTGGCGCCGTCGCCGCACATGGCGACCAGGCGACCGTCGTTTTGCTCGTGACGAATGCGCGCCAGTTTTTTCTCCGGCGTGGCTTCGGCCAGCACATCGTCCACACCCGCTTCAGCGGCGATGGCGGCAGCGGTCAACGGGTTGTCGCCGGTAACCATGACGGTGCGGATCCCCAGTTTGCGCAACTCGGCGAAACGCTCGCGGATACCGGGCTTGACCACGTCCTTGAGGTGGATCGCCCCGAGCAACTTGCCGTCGGCACACACCAGCAACGGGGTGCCGCCGCTTTGGGCGATCTTGTCGATTTCACGGGACAAGGCAGGTGCCAGGTCAGCACGCTTGCGGCCAACGAACGCCAGCAACGAATCCACCGCGCCCTTGCGGTACACGCGCCCCTGATAGTCGACACCGGACAAGCGGGTTTCGGCACTGAATGGCACGGCTGTCAGCACCTCAGCGGACGGTTCCGGTTGCGGATGGGTGCCGCGCAGGTATTCGACTATTGACTTGCCTTCCGCGGTGTCGTCGGCCAGCGACGCCAGTAGTGCGCCTTCGGCCAGCTCCCTGGCTGTCACGCCAGGCGCGGCATACACCGCCGAACAACGACGGTTACCGAAGGTGATGGTGCCGGTCTTGTCCAGCAGCAGAACGTGCACGTCCCCCGCTGCTTCCACCGCACGACCGGATTTGGCGATCACGTTCAGGCGCACCAGGCGATCCATCCCGGCGATACCGATGGCCGACAGCAAACCGCCAATGGTGGTCGGAATCAACGTAACCAACAGCGCCACCAGGAACACCAGCGGCAGGCTGCCGTTGGCGAAGTGGGCGAACGGTTGCAGGGTCACCACGACCAGCAGGAAAATCAGGGTCAGGCCGATCAGCAGGATGTCGAGCGCCACTTCGTTCGGGGTTTTCTGCCGTTTGGCGCCTTCGACCAAAGCGATCATGCGGTCCAGGGTCGACTCGCCGGGGTTGGCAGTGATCTTCACCAGCAGCCAGTCGGACACCAGCCGTGTGTTGCCGGTAACGGCTGAGCGGTCGCCACCGGACTCGCGAATCACCGGCGCCGATTCACCGGTGATCGCCGCTTCGTTGACCGCCGCGATGCCTTCGATCACTTCGCCGTCACCGGGGATCATCTCCCCTGCTTCGACGCGCACCACATCGCCTTTGCGCAGGTTGGCGGCGGGCACCACCTGAAAGCTGCCGTTGCCGGTTTTGCGCCGGGCGCTGAGGCCTTCGCTACCGGCCTTGAGGCTGTCGGCGCGGGCCTTGCCGCGACCTTCGGCCAAGGCCTCGGCGAAGTTGGCGAACAGCACGGTGAACCACAGCCACACAGCGATTTGTGCGGCAACGAAGGTCGGTACTGCCGTGTCGGGAGTGAAGCACAACACGGTGGTCAGGATCGCCGTCAGTTCGACCACCAGCATCACCGGCGCACGCTGCAATTGCCTTGGGTCGAGCTTGACGAAGGCTTGCACCAGCGCCGGGCGCCACAGGGCCGAGATCGCGGTTTTTGGCACTTCGACCGACTTGGTCGGCGACGCAGGTTTTGAAGCAGGAACGTGCATATTCATGATGGATTCCTTAGAAGCCCATACTCAGATGTTCAGCGATAGGACCCAGCGCCAGGGTCGGCAGGAAGGTCAAACCACCCACCAGCAAAATGGTCACGGTCAGCAGGGTCACGAACAGCGGGCCGTGGGTCGGGAAGCTGTTCTGTCCGATCGGCGCGGTTTTCTTCATCGCCAGGCTGCCGGCCAGGGCCAGGACCGGGAGGATGTAGCCGAAGCGACCGATCAACATGCCCAGGCCCAGCATCAGGTTGTGGAAGGGTGTGTTGGCGCCGAAGCCAGCGAAGGCGGAACCGTTGTTGGCGCTGGCCGAGGTGTAGGCGTAGAGCAGCTGACTGAATCCATGAGGCCCAGGGTTGCTCACTGCGGCCACCGGGCCAGGCAGGCTGGCGGCAATCGCGCCGAGCACCAGCACGCCAATCGGCATGACCATCAGGGTCACCACCAGCAGTTGCACTTCCCTGGCTTGCAGTTTCTTGCCGAGGTATTCCGGGGTGCGGCCGATCATCAGGCCGGCGAGGAACACTGCGATCAGCACGTTGAGCAACATGCCGTAGAGCCCGGCGCCAACGCCGCCGAAGATCACTTCGCCAACCATCATGTTGACCAGCGCCACCATGCCGCTCAGCGGGTTAAGGCTGTCGTGCATGCCGTTCACCGAACCGTTCGACGCTGCAGTGGTGGTCACCGACCACAACACAGTGGCGGTAGTGCCGAAGCGCGCTTCCTTGCCTTCCAGCGGCGCAGTCTGTTCGACGGCGACGTTGTTCAGGGCAGGGTTAGGCTGGTATTCAGCCCATAGAGAGGTGGCGCCGCCGATCAGGAACAACGCCAGCATGCAGGCGATGATCGCGCGGCTCTGGCGCAGGTCCTTCACGTAATGGCCGAAGGTGAACACCAGCGCGATGGGGATCAGAATGATCGAGGCCATTTCGAACAGGTTGCTCCAAGCCGTCGGGTTCTCGAACGGATGCGTCGAGTTCACGCCGAAGAAACCGCCACCGTTGGTGCCCAATTGCTTGATCGCAATCTGACTGGCAGCAGGACCCAGGGGAATCACCTGATCGACGCCCTGCATCGTCACTGCATTCACATACTGTGCGAAGGTTTGCGGCACGCCCTGCCAGACCAGATACAGAGCCAGCAGCAGGCACAGCGGCAACAAGCCATAGAGGGTGGCGCGGGTCATATCGACCCAGAAGTTGCCCAGGGACTGGGTGGATTTTCGACCGATGCCGCGGCACAGCGCGACCAGTACCGCCAGACCGGTGGCAGCGCTGACGAAGTTCTGCACGGTGAGGCCAACCATCTGGCTCAGGTAGCTCAGGGACGCTTCGCCGCTGTAAGCCTGCCAGTTGGTGTTGGTCATGAAGCTGACGGCGGTGTTGAACGCCAGCGTCCACTCCTGACCCGGCAGGTTCTGCGGATTCAGCGGCAGGTGGTCCTGGAACAGCAGGATCGCGAACAGCAGCAGGAAACCCGCGAGGTTGAAGGCGAGCAAGGCCAGAGCGTATTTCTGCCAGCTCTGTTCAGTTTTCGGGTCAACCCCGGCCAGCCGGTAGCAGACACGCTCGACCGGCCCGAGGACCGGCGACAGCCACGTGCGCTGACCTTCCATTACCTTGTAGTAGAAGCGCCCGAGAAACGGCGCCGGGACCAAAACCAGGGCAAAAAAACCGAGGATCAGCCAATAGTCATAACTGTGCATAGCCGCTCCTAGTTCCGGTCCGCGCGCAACAGCGCAACCAACAGATAGATGAACAGCCCCACTGCGAGCAGCAGCGACACCCCGTCCAGAACGCTCATGGAAGTTCTCCGTGTTACGGCGTATTGCCGCGTGTGGAGTCATTGTCGGAAAGGAGGCTGTAAAGGAACGAGATCGAGGGGGCGCGCCAGGCATAAAGAAAGCGTAAAGAGTGGGTTTACGCCGGGGTTACAGGGTGCGGGGAGGAGCTCCGGTGCGGAAAAACCGGGAATGTCGCAGGTAGAACTCTAAATTGTGCGCAAGAGTAGTGAGTGACTGGTGCAAGTCGTGGATAATCCCGCCCGATTGGCGCGACGCAACCGAATGGGGTCAAGAACTCTTGCACCTCCCCGCTCGCGCCTGCAAGCTACCGCTATTCGCATTACTGAAAAAGGCTGGCCCAACGTGCGTATCCTTATTACCGGCGGAGCCGGTTTCATAGGCTCGGCCCTTGTCCGCGAGCTGATTCAACACACTGAGCATGATGTGCTCAACCTGGACAAACTGACGTATGCCGGCAATCTCGAATCGCTGACCAGCATTGCCAACGACACTCGCTACGAGTTCGTTCAGGCCGATATTGTCGATCAGGCGACCGTCAGTGCGGTGCTGGCGCGCTTCCGGCCTCACGCAATCATGCACCTGGCAGCGGAGTCCCACGTCGATCGTTCCATCGACGGGCCATCGGAATTCATCCAGACCAACATCGTCGGCACCTACAGCCTGCTCGAAGCCAGCCGCGCCTATTGGCAAGCCCTCCCGGAGCCTGAGAAAAGCGCCTTCCGCTTTCATCACATTTCCACTGACGAGGTTTACGGCGACCTGCACGGTGTCGACGATCTGTTTACGGAAACGACGCCCTACGCGCCGAGCTCGCCCTACTCCGCCAGCAAGGCTGCGTCCGATCACCTGGTCCGAGCCTGGCAGCGAACCTATGGCTTGCCGGTGCTGCTGACCAATTGCTCGAACAATTACGGGCCGTTCCACTTCCCCGAGAAACTGATTCCGCTGGTCATCCTCAATGCCTTGGCCGGCAAGCCGCTGCCGGTGTATGGCAATGGCCTGCAAGTGCGCGACTGGCTGTTCGTCGAAGATCACGCCCGGGCACTGCTCAAAGTGGTGACCACCGGCACCGTCGGCGAGACCTACAACATCGGCGGGCACAACGAACAAAAGAACATCGACGTGGTGCGTGGCATCTGCGCCCTGCTTGAAGAACTGACACCGCACAAGCCAGAGGGCGTTGCGAATTACGCCGACCTGATCACGTTCGTCCAGGATCGCCCTGGTCATGACCTGCGCTACGCAATCGACGCCAGCAAGATTGAACGCGAACTGGGCTGGGTACCCGAAGAAACCTTCGAAACCGGCCTGCGCAAAACCGTTCAATGGTATCTGGACAACATGCAATGGTGCCGCCGTGTTCAAGACGGTAGTTACCAGGGTGAGCGCCTTGGCGCCATCAATCCCAAGGAGCTGCTCGCATGATGAAAGGCATCGTTTTGGCGGGTGGCTCGGGCACACGCCTGCACCCGATTACGCTTGGAGTGTCGAAACAGCTGTTGCCGGTCTACGACAAACCAATGATCTACTATCCGATCTCGGTGCTGATGCTGGCCGGCATCAAGGATATCCTGCTGATCTCCACCCCGCAGGATCTACCCCAGTATCGCAATCTGCTGGGCGACGGCAGCCAGTTCGGGGTGAACTTCAGCTTTGCCGAGCAGCCATCACCGGACGGTCTGGCCCAGGCTTTTCTGATTGGCGAAGAGTTCATTGGCGATGACCCTGTGTGCCTGATCCTGGGCGACAACATCTTCCATGGCCAGCACTTTGGCGAACAATTGCAGAACGCGGCAAAACGCACTTCCGGCGCCACCGTGTTCGGTTACTGGGTCAAAGACCCCGAGCGCTTCGGCGTGATCGATTTCGACAAAGATGGCCGTGCGCTTTCGATCGAAGAGAAACCGAAAAAGCCGAAATCCAGCTATGCCGTTACCGGCCTGTATTTCTACGACAACGATGTGATCGAGATCGCCAAGGCGGTGAAACCTTCGCCTCGCGGCGAGCTGGAAATCACCGACGTCAACAATGCCTATCTGCAACGTGGCGATCTGCAGGTCGAGCGTTTTGGTCGAGGATTCGCCTGGCTCGACACCGGCACCCACGATAGCTTGCTCGAAGCCTCTCAGTACGTGCAGACCATCGAACACCGCCAAGGCCTCAAGGTCGCCTGTCTCGAAGAGATCGCCTATGAACATGGCTGGATCGACCGCGAACAGTTGCTGGAGCGCGCCCGGTACTTTGGCAAAACCGGGTATGGTCAGTACCTGGCCAAACTGGCAGGGGAAGAGCAATGAACCTGTACGAGCCCGATACGTCCGGTAACGAGACTGGACTGTTCCCGTGAAAATACTCATCAATGGCCGACACGGTCAGGTTTCACATGAATTGCAACGGCGGCTGGGGGCTGCCGGCGAACTGATCGTATTGGGTCGCGATCAGCTCGATCTAGCGCAACCCGATCAGATTCGCCGTCAGGTGAAAAACGTCCGGCCCGATCTGATCATCAACGCTGCGGCCCATACAGCGGTTGATCTGGCAGAAAGCGAGCCGCAATCAGCTTTTGCCATAAACGCGGTAGCTCCCGGCATCCTTGCCGAAGAAGCGCTGGCTCTCGACATCCCGTTGATACATTACTCCACGGACTATGTATTCGACGGGACGAAAGTCGGACCTTACAACGAGGACGACACGCCAAATCCGCTCGGGGTGTACGGCAAGAGCAAACTGGCCGGTGAGCAGGCCATCAGGGACGTGCAAGGTAAGCATCTGATCCTGCGTACCAGTTGGGTCTATTCAACTCATGGCCGCAACTTTCTGCTGACGATGCAGCGTTTGCTCCAAGAGAAACCGGAGTTACGCGTAGTCGCCGATCAAATCGGCGCACCTACATGGGCCGGTACAATCGCCAACAGCACCCTCGCCCTGATTGAACGCTGGCAGGCGAACGACGTTGCCAACTGGGGTACTTACCACCTGAGCGCTCAAGGTGAAACCTCCTGGTTTGGCTTCGCCCAGGCGATCGGCGAAGCATTGCGACAACAGGGCAAACCCTGCGCCGACCTGTTGCCGATCCCGTCCAGCGACTACCCGACACCCGCAGCCCGGCCGCTCAACTCGCGCCTGGATTGCAGTCGCTTGCAGCGTGATTGGGGTGTCAGTCAACCAGACTGGCAAACCGCGTTGCGCGAGTGCCTCACTCAGCAAGCCTGAGCATCAACCGCTGCCCGCACCTGCATTGAAATACCAAACCTGCGTGTTGCAGCGGTGTTGGGGAGCGGGTATGCGGGCTTGCTCGCGAAAGCCGCATTTGCAACAACTGCGCCCCTGACTGACGCACAAAATTCGTGCATCCAGTGGCGAACATCCCCGATACGACAGCTTTCAGCCCATTACGACGTACAATCGCTAAATGGCACGCCCGCTGCACTGGCCTCCCCCGAGCTTTCCAAACCACTCAGGGAGCAAACCCATGAACACACAACTCAAACCCACGCTGGGCACCTTGCACCTGTGGGGCATTGCGGTCGGGCTGGTGATTTCCGGAGAGTATTTCGGTTGGAGCTATGGTTGGGGCGTGGCCGGGACTTTGGGTTTTCTGGTGACCTCGTTCATGGTCGCCACCATGTACACCTGCTTCATCTTCAGTTTCACCGAACTGACCACCGCCATTCCTCACGCTGGCGGTCCCTTTGCCTACAGTCGTCGTGCCTTTGGCGAGAAAGGCGGCTTGATCGCCGGACTGGCGACACTGATCGAATTCGTCTTCGCCCCACCGGCGATTGCCCTGGCCATCGGCGCCTACCTCAATGTCCAGTTTCCAGCCCTGGACCCGAAGCACGCGGCAGTCGGTGCCTATATCGTGTTCATGGGCCTCAACATCCTCGGCGTGAAACTGGCAGCGACCTTCGAATTGGTGGTTTGCGTGTTGGCGGTCGCCGAACTGCTGGTGTTCATGGGCGTGGTCGCCCCGGCATTCAGCTTCAGCAATTTCGCCCTCAATGGCTGGGCCGGTTCCGACGTATTCGGTGCTCCGGCGATTGCCGGGATGTTCGCGGCGATCCCCTTTGCCATCTGGTTCTTCCTCGCCATCGAAGGCGCAGCCATGGCCGCCGAAGAAGCCAAGGACCCGAAACGCACGATTCCCAAGGCTTACATCAGCGGTATTCTGACCTTGGTGCTGCTGGCGATGGGCGTGATGTTCTTCGCCGGTGGCGTCGGTGACTGGCGCACCTTGTCGAACATCAACGACCCGCTGCCACAGGCAATGAAAACCGTGGTCGGCGAAAGCTCGGGCTGGCTGCACATGCTGGTGTGGATCGGCCTGTTTGGCCTGGTGGCGAGTTTTCACGGGATCATCCTCGGCTACTCGCGGCAGTTCTTCGCCCTCGCCCGGGCCGGTTACCTGCCGGCGTCCCTGGCCAGATTGTCGCGTTTTCAAACCCCCCACCGGGCGATCATCGCCGGTGGCGTGATCGGCATTGCAGCCATCTACAGCGACGGCTTGATCAACCTCGGCGGCATGACGCTGACCGCCGCAATGATCACCATGGCCGTGTTCGGCGCCATCGTGATGTACATCATGAGCATGCTCAGCCTGTTCAAACTGCGTAAAACCGAGCCGAACCTGGAACGCACTTTCCGCGCCCCCTGCTACCCGCTGGTGCCGTTCATTGCACTGATGCTGGCGGTGGTATGCCTGGTGGCGATGGCCTGGTTCAACACGTTGATCGGCCTGATCTTCCTGGGCTTCATGGCGGCAGGTTTCGTGTACTTCATGCTCACGGCGCAATTGCGCGCCAACGCACCGGCGGATGCGATGCTGACCGGACATTGAATGCGTTCGAGTGAACCTTGAACAACAGGCATAGAATGGGAGTGATAGCGATGGAACTGCGATGAAACCCCATCACTCAAAGTGCTATGCACGATCGGTTGGCGACCCCTCGCCGACCGCCTGCTTTCAAGGAGAGTCCTATGCCCTGGTATGCCTGGTTGATTCTGGTCGTTGCCATCGGCTCGATTGTTGGTGGTCTGATGCTGCTGCGCGACACCGCCAACAAGGTCGAACTGACCGAAGAGCAACGTAAGCGCGTCGCCGAACGCAATGCGGAAATGGACGCCAAGGAAGCGCAGGACCGCTGACTGAAAACCCCGCCTTGAACGGCGGGGTTTGTTTTTGCGTGAAATCTCCTGAAATCATGCCGCTTAGTGCCCATATCGATGCATCTGCATGATTTTAAGAAGTAGAAGTACAGTCACCATGCAATTTTCATTGGTTAATATGGCCGCATTGATGCGGAGATATCAGATGCGTTACTCGCAGGACCATAAAGCCCAGACCCACCAACGCATAATCAAGGAAGCTTCAGCGCGATTTCGACGCGACGGTATAGGCGCGACCGGACTGCAACCTCTGATGAAGGCATTGGGCTTGACCCACGGTGGCTTTTACTCGCATTTCAAGTCAAAAGACGAACTGGTAGAGAAAGCCTTGCAAGAGGCTGGCGTACAAGTCGACGAGTTGTGCGCACAAATCTTCGCCGAGGAGCATCCTCTTGAAGCCTTCATCGACGCTTATCTGTCCGAATGGCATCAAACCTCACCTCAGGAAGGCTGCCCGCTGCTGACCATTTCTTCGGAACTGGGGCTGCGTGGTCAACCGAGTCCCACCAGCGACGTCGTACTCCAGGCGCGACTCGATCAGATCCAGCACACCCTTGACGGAGAGCGCACCACCGAACGCAGCATCGTCATCATGTCTACGCTGGTCGGCGCGTTGCTGTTATCGCGCAGCGTCGCCGACGCCGAGTTTGCCCAACGGATTCTCGACGTCGCACGCGATCACCTCAAGCACTCGCAGGATTAACCCTGCCAACGCTTGAACAACACACTGGCATTGACCCCGCCAAATCCGAAGCCATTGGACAACGCGTACTCGATGGCCATTGGCCGCGCTTTGCCATGAACGATGTCGACACCTTCAGTGGCAGGGTCCGGGTTCTCGAAATTGAGGGTCGCCGGCACGATCTGGTCACGGATCGCCAGCAGCGTAAAGATCGCTTCGAGTCCTCCCGCTGCACCGAGCAAATGCCCGGTCGCCGACTTGGTCGATGTCACAGCGATACCATTTTGTGCACCGAACAACGCCTTGATCGCCGCCAGTTCACCCAGATCCCCCACTGGAGTCGAGGTTGCATGAGCATTCAGATGCTGAACCTGAGCCGGTGAAACACCTGCCTGTGCCAATGCCAACGACATTGCTCGACGCGCACCGCTGCCGTCCTCGGGGCCGGCGGTCAGGTGATAGGCATCGGCGCTGGTGCCGTAGCCGACCAGCTCCGCCAGAGGGTGGGCGCCCCGCGCCAGCGCATGCTCCAGAGACTCGATGACCAGCAGCCCGGCCCCTTCTCCCATGACAAATCCATCGCGACCACTGTCGAAAGGTCGCGAAGCGCGCTCAGGCGTTTCGTTGTAAGCGCTGGACAAGGCACGAGCAGCCGCAAACCCGGCAAGGCTAACCCGATCGATCGCCGCTTCCGCACCACCGCACACCGCGATATCCGCCTCCCCCGCACGAATCAGCCGCGCCGCGTCGCCAATCGCCTGAACCCCGGCGGCGCATGCCGTGACCGGCGCGCCTAATGGCCCTTTGAAGCCATGCTGGATCGACACATGACCTGCCGCGAGGTTGACCAGAAATGAAGGGATGGTGAATGGAGACAAACGTCTCGGACCACGGCTATCGGTGGTGCGCACCGCCTCGGCAATCGCACCGAAACCACCCACACCTGAACCGATGATGGTGGCCGTGCGCTCCTGGGCATTGGCGTCCAATGCTTGCCAGCCGGCTTGCTCCAGTGCCTGACGCGCCGCTTCCATGGCGAACAGGATGAAGCGATCCATCTTCTTCTGTTCCTTGGGTGGGGTTGCCCGATCCGGATCGAACCCCGCCTCCGGATCGTCAGCCAGCGCAAGCACTGCACCGCCAACTTTGGCCGGCAGATCGGCAACCACGTCATCCGGCAAGTTACGCAGGCCGGAACGCCCGGCCAGCAGCCGCTCCCAGACCACTTCGACACCGCTCCCCAGCGGCGATACCAGGCCCATGCCCGTTACAACCACACGACGATCATTCATACCGCAATACCTCAGTCGATTAGGGGCGTTTCATTTGTAACGCGCAGCGGCTTTGCTCTTGGAAAGATTGGGCGCCATCACATGGCGTGCCGCAACAAAGGCATCCCAGTCAGCGGGATCCGGCAGCGAAGGAATGGTGACCAACTCGCCCTGATCCAGACCCGACAGTGCCGCATCGACCATCTCGCCCGCTTCCATGACCATCTCGGCCGGAATCTGCGAAGCATCAATACCGGAGCGTTCCCAGATTTCGGTGCGCGTCACCCCAGGCAATACGGCCTGAACCTTGACCCCGGTGCCATCGAGTTCGGCATTCAACGACTGGCTCAGGCTCAATACATAGGCCTTGCTGGCGCTATAGGTGGCGTTGAAGCGTTCGGGAAACAGCGCTACCACTGAAGCAATGTTGATGATGGTACCCCGGCGCGCCTTGGAAAAACTGGCAGCCGCGGCCGATGCCAATCGCGTCACCGTTGTAACATTCAACTGAATCATTCGCTCCAGTTGATCGGTATTGGCGTTGGCCAACAAGCCATCCGCGGCCACGCCGGCATTGTTCAGTAAAAGGCTGATGCTCGAATCGCTGCGCAGACGCTGTTCAACTTTCAGCACGTCGTCCTTCTGCGTCAGATCTGCCTTGAGCACCTCCACCTGAACCCCATGAGCATTGCGCAACGCGCATGCCGCGACTTCAAGCCGCTCTTGGTCACGAGCGACCAGCAACAAATCAAAACCTCGCGCTGCTAACCGCTGCGCGTAAATCGCACCGATACCGGAAGATGCACCAGTGACGAGGGCGGTGCCTTGGGACTGAATGGACGTCATGACTTTGCTCCTGGGAGATGCCAGAGGGATAGATAAGCGCCTGAGTCTCAGCGCGCCTGGACGAGCGGAGCATTTATTATACGCATAATTTAATCAGTATATGATAGTCGTAATTTTTTCATCGCCGACGGAAGGCAAAGCTTCGCAGCAGTCACCAAAATGAAAAAAGGCCGGTCAATGACCGGCCTCCAAGGCTGATCTACAAGCTTAGTTCAACCGAGAATTCTCGCGATTCTTATCTGGCAGGGCCTTGCCGAGACCCTTCACTTCGAACAACTCGTCGAAGGACACAAGCAGATCATTACTCTCGCGATACGTAACAATCGACGGAGCCTTGGTCTCCCCAAACACCGGGTAAATCACGCTGCAACGTCGGCGCATCGGCCTTGTCAAGATCCACTGTGCCAGATTGCGCATTCGCTGAAGCCTTCATCACCACCGGAGCCTTGGTAGGCTCCGGCTTCCCTGCAGGCGCGGCATTCGCAGTAAAAGAGGTGCTGGTGGGCAGGGCAAAAACCTGGGGGTAGAAATAGCCCGTACGCATAAATGGCGCTCCATGACATCGGTTGAGGAAGCAGCTTTTCCGAAACGGCTTCCTCAAACCGGGCAACGTAGGAGGATGTCAAAAGTGTGTCTGTTGCGGGATGTGAGACAATCAAAGGTCGAGATGAATGAGTTTGGCCAGATAACTTTCTTCAATGTAAACGCAGGAGTTTGCAGAACGATTCCAGCAGCTGTGTGATGAACGAAGAGTGTCTGAACAGAATTTACTTAAATCGCCAATCTTTCCGAATAAATTATCTAGCAATACCGGAAATTAAATAAAAAGGGAAAGATTAACTATAAGAGTCGCGTGTAGCGTCTTGAGAAGATGCGCCATCAATAGGTCAATGGCACGATTGAAACCAGACAGCGCTCCGTGAAGAGGCAGTGGATGGAACTGATTCCTCCCCCTTTAGAATTGCCAAAATAGCCTGTGGATTGCCGAGTCACCAACCGCAGCATCTTCCAGGCGAGCAAGTTTGGTCAACCACGGCAGAAATCGCAGCCTCCGCCGATCGGTTAGAACTGGAGGACCATGGCTGTAGACAGGGCATTGAAAAACCGTGAAAATCGGCAGCTGCCTTATGACCTGCTGCGAAATCTCAATAAATGGCTGCGAAGAAAAATATCAGCGCTCTATCCTCTCCAGTGGCTGCGAGTGCTGCAGCCATCATCGGTCGATTTCTCCTGCTTGGTACGGGGGCTTTGACCGGAATTTTGCTGCCACTCACTATGAAGCAAGAGTCCGTGGGCTTGTTTTTTTTATGCCAGTCCATAATAGCAGCGCTTGCCACTTTGGGTCAGTTAGGTTTAAGCATTACAGCTCCAGCTATTATCTCCAGAGCTATGGGTGATAAAGACACTGCCAGGATAAAGCAAACTTTACGGCGCACCTTAATCATTGGATGCTCAGCGGCAAGCCTGTTCGCGTTTACTTTTTGGATAACACTTACAGTACTGGAAAACCTGTTGCACTCTGAGTTGGTAGGCGCTCTGCAGAAATTAGCGCCACTTATCTCAATCAGCATGATGCTAGCCGCCACGGTAACTTTACTATCCGAGCAACACCGGGTTTTAGGACACTTTGTTCAGGCGAGCTTCCTGGTGGTTGGCGCTGGTGTCGCCAGTGCTGCTACCGTCATTATTGCCTGGCAGTCAAAAATAACACTTTCACTGGACACCCTTCTCTTCTCGGGAGTTCTTGGTGTTTTATGTACCGCATTGCTGGGTGGATACTCCCTGTGGCGCTGGCATAATAGTCATGATGGGGAAACCAAAGAAGCTATAGGTTATTCCGAAATACTATGGCAAACCATACCTAACCTTACTACTACAAGCGTGCTATTTATCGTAGCTCAAGCAGACTTGTGGATCATTGCTTTCTTTGGCAGCACCGCTGATGTGGCAATCTATGGCCTGGCATCACGGCTTGCTGCCTTGGTGCTAATTCCCCTGGCAGTAATCAATACAGTCATCGCACCATCAATTGGGCGCCTGTGGGTTCGACGGAAAAAACGTTACTTGCAAAAAGTGATGGGTATCGGTGCGGGCGCAGCAACGGGAATGGCAATCACGGGCTATCTATTATTTGCCGTTTTAGGTCAACTCATTATTGCGATAGCTTGGCCTGAGGAGTATTCAGAAGCTTACTTTATATTTATCATTCTCGGTTTCGCTCAAGTTATTCAGACCTTTGCGGGAACCGCCGGCATGGTTTTGGTCATGCTGCAAAAACAACATATCGCAATGCGGATCTCTATTGTCAGCGGTGTATTGATGATCGCCGGAGGAAGTGTGGCGTTCATATATTTCGGCATAATTGGATTAGCGATCGTTTATAGCTCGGGCAGCATTATCCAGTCCACCCTGATGATCCATTATGTAAATCGTATATTCAACTTGAAAACCACCGCAAGCTTTAAATCAATATTTAAATTCAGCCAATCCTATTTTCACTAAGAGAATCTCCATGGAAGATAAAATGACGACATTACCGAAAGTCACTATTGTCATCCCCACGTACAATACTGCTCGATATTTGCTGGATGCCATTGATAGCGTCAAAAAACAAACTTATCAAAATGTCGAACTGATTGTGGTTGATGATGGATCAACAGATGACACTCCGAATCTGCTGATGAATCATCCTATGCAGTTCTCGCATTTCAGACAAGAAAATGCAGGGCAAAGCGCTGCCATGAATTTTGGATGGAAACAAAGCTCCGGTGATTTGTTGGGCTATCTAAGTGCTGACGACAGATTACATCCTAATGCAATCGAGACGATAGTTTCGCGAATGGCGTTGTCACCTGAAGCAGTATTGGCATACCCGGACTTTTGCGTGATCGACGAAGACTCAAACTATGTTAGGACCATTACAGCCCCCGAATACTCTGAAAACCTGCTCATTGCCAATTTCCAATGTTTGCCTGGTCCGGGTGCGCTATTCAAACGGACAACATGGGCGCTAGTGGGTGACTGGAATACTGGGTTAAGAAACATTCCGGACATGGACTTTTTTCTACGTTTTTGTCAACACGGCCCATTCATCCGCGTCCCGGAGGCGCTGGCAGATTTCCGCATTCACTCTGGGTCGACTACCTATAATCCCTCCAGCGCTCAACGATCAGATGAGCCAGTTACCGTTATTAAAGATTTTTATAATACGAATGGTTTACCCAAAAGGTTTCATCGCTGGAAAAAAAGGGCGATGGCAAACGCCTATCTGCTTTCAGGATTCATGCACGGTTTCTCCGGCCGTTACCTCATCAGTTTAAAGCAGATGTTTCGGGCCGCAACACTAAGCCCTTCATCAATATTTTCTCGCAAGATGATCAGCTACGTAATCGGTATTTATAAATCCGCATCGGTAAAAAAATGAACGGAATCTCAGAAGGCTATTTAGATAATAAAGCGACAACAAAATGGATTGTCGCCACAGTGACTTTACTTAGCATATGGGCAGGTTTCTATTACCCAGGCATGATCGCTTTATTTGCAACCTATTGCACGCTGAGCATTGCCATAATATACGCCACGATTACAAACCGACCAAAAAGCTACTTCATATTTTTTCTATTTTCTTTTTTGACTTTAGGTTGCTGGGCAAAAATCACTTTACATTTGCTCACTGGAAACAATTTCATTGAGCCTATAGGAGGTTTTGATGAATCGCCAGCTGCATGGGACAACGCCATTGTAGTATTGATCACAGCATTTAGCGCCCTGCTTATCTGTTACTTCATTGTCGTGGCCGGCTTGAAAAAAAGAAAAGAACTAGAAACCAATATAAACACAAAGCACTTATCAACACTCTTGGGCATGGCAATCATCTTCACAATTGCCTCTCTAATTTTCAACTATTACTATTCGATCATCAAAGTTGGATACGAACCAACTTTAAAGCTGCATAGTTATATCTACGTAGTCTTTTCCTTCATGGTCGCCTGGGGCAACTCTATTGCTCTTTTTACCTTGGCTTACTGGTTGGTAAAAAACGGCAAATTAACCCCCAACATGCTTTTTTATATCGTCATTATTGAGGGTGCACTGACATCAATTTCGATGGGCAGTCGTGCACAAATGATCCTTCATGTTTCGGTCCCTTTTATTGCTTACCTGATACAAGGGAAAAAATTAGAGTGGAACATATCAAAAATTGGCTGGATAAAGATTTTTTCGACGACCGCTTTATTGTTTGCATTTTCGATAATTTCCGTATCAGTTGACCGCCTTTCTTCGTTTGCAAAGGCAGTACCCTATACAGAAAAAACCATCGTGACAGAAAATCTGGAAAAATCCGAGAGCAATTCCACGTCCGCGACAGGAAATCTGGAAAAGCCTGGGAACAACTCCACGTCCGCGACAGGAAGTCTGGAAGAGTCCGGGAATAATTCCACGTCCACGACAGGAAATCTGGAAAAGTCTGGGAGTAACTCCACGTTCGCGACAGAACATCCGGAAGAATCCGGGAGCAATTCCACGTCGTTGGAACTACCCGAAAAAGCTTTAACACACGACGTCACCCCAGAACCGTACGTCGCCCCATATCAACTATCACCCGAACTGAAGTTCAAACAAATAGCAAACGAATTGAGCAAGCTAATCGTAGACCGATGGATTGGCGCTGAAGGAGTTTTAGCAGTAACAAGCGAACATCGCCTGGATTTAGATCTTTTCATGAGAGGTTTAAAAGAAGATCCAGCACAAGGCACACAAGCAATATACCAGCGAATATCTAATGCACAGTATGAAAGATCAGAAAATTTTACATTCATGACAATCCCTGGCCCTATAGCAGTACTGTATTACAGCGGCAATTATCTCGTGCTTTTTGCTGGCATGGCTCTATTATTTTTCTTGGGTTATAGCATCGAGCTTGCCGCCAAGCGATTACTAAATAATGCAATGACAAGTGCTACCATTGGCGTTGCAATGGCATACTTAATAGTGCAAATTAATTTCCCCAGAGCATTTCTATTTTTCGTGATTGAGATAACCGCTTTTCTTATGGGATTAATCGTACTGAGATGGATGCTAAATAAACAAAAGCAACCCATCAACCTTTCACATTAACAACCACTCTAATTATCCTGAGTAAAACCTTCAAAATAATCGACCATATTAGTTACAATTACATGCCAACTATAATGGTCGATCACAAACGACTTTAGTCGCTGCCCTTTAAGCGTCAAATCGTCGATCTCTGAAAACATGATCTGAAGCCCTCTACTGATACCAGCGGCTGTCGGCTCTACTACGCTTCCCCCGTTGATCGTCTGCACTTCGTCAAAGCCACATGTACTTGTCAGTAATACCGGCAAACCTGTAATCCCTGCTTCCAGAGCAACAAGTGACATAGCTTCCGATCTAGAGGGAATGACTAGCATCAATGCATGTTGATAAGCTTCATTTCGCTGGGCCTCATTGAGAAATCCAATAAAATGAATCTGATGAGCTATTTCATGACCAATCAAAGAGGCTTCAAGCTCGGCTTGCATTCCAAAGTCTGGCCCGGCAAGCACTAAAGGATAATGGTGAGCTGCCGTTGTGGAGAGATAGGCTTTAATAAGCAAGTCAGGGCCTTTGACAGGGGCAAGCCTACCCATAAATAAAATATACGGCTGTTCAGGCAGATACTGCAGTGTACGCTTTGGAGTTAACGCGGGCTCCGCCACCCCATTCGGAAATACCGGGATACTATCTGGTAAAAAGCCTGTAACTTCTGCAATTAGTATCCGTTCTAACTGAGTAATTGCAATAAACCCCGACGCCCTTTTTATAAGCGATTTACCAAGCAACAAATGAAACAGCTTCATAACTGGGCGAGGCTTTCCGATGGAAGCAAATTCACCCGCGGGGCAAAGCACATAAGGAGTCCGCGCGATCCAGGCGAAGAAGCCGGTAATAATGCTCAGCAAATTCCAATAGCCCATGATATGGATAATGTCAGCAGACTTCACCGCTTTCCACAGACGTATAAAATTGACCAATGGGATTGGAAGGCGGTGACCAATTTTTCCAGTAATGTAGGTTTTAACACCTCGACTATTAAATTCTGATTGCCAGGAATCACCAGACATCGCGATGACTTGACAACGACAGCCTTTATCCGTAAGGGTATTGGCTAAATGTCTCGTGCGCTCCGCTGTTCCCCCTCCACGTTGTGCATCAAGAGAAATATTGACCAATAAAACATTCATACCGTTGCCCTCAAGTGACTCAAGTAACCTTTAAGGCGATTGGTGAACAGTGCAGAATCAGACAATCCAAGTTGCAACAATCGATCTTCATGAAAGCGGCGCATTGGATCGGTATTACTAATCCCCCTGGCATTTAATACCAAACGCAGTACTCGCGGGGGAAGGTAAGGTATATGCAATGCTGCAGTACGGTTAAATACTTCCAGCAAACAATCCTGGAGATAAGCGAAATTATTATCAGCGTCGGCGTCTTCAGTCACGACAATAATTTCCCCCTGAATTATTGGTGCCGCAGTTGTAATAAACAATAAAACTTCGACTACTTTTTCAACACTGACCAAATGCATTCGCCGCGCACCGTACAATGAACGGCGTAATGCGAGTTTCCAGCCGGGGGCACTCGAAACTTCATTTACGAATGAAACAACATTTAATCCACCGATACCAAATACCGCGCCAAGGCGCAAAATCAAGGCTTCGAAATGCTCGGCATTGACAGCGCTCACAAGCTTCTCAGCAGCTGCATGCTCACGCTCATAAGGCGTGATAGGCACGATCTGTGACGCAGAAGTACAAATGCCGTCTTGGCTTGCTCCAAAAACGTCAATACTTGAAACATGGATATAACGTTTAACACGTGCATTACCGCAAGCGTGCAAAATATTCTTGATCGCAGACAAGAACCATCCGGTGCCGTCTGGCCGCAGCAGGTTCAAAACGATGCTGCCGCAATTCAAAATCTTCTCTAACGACGCGCTATCATCCAAGTCAAAATGTCGAACCTGTATAGGCGACTCTGTTAACCAATGTGGTTCGTTTCGATGGACCGCGAAAATAATTTCGAACTCTTTGCTGCAATCAACTAAAGAATTGAGTAAATGCTGACCAACAAAGCCGGTTCCGCCTATCACCACGATACGCTGCTCAATGGTAGCGTGAACTTCGCACTCAGTATCACTTATCTCAAGATTCAAGATGACTCACTCCTTAAATGCACACACAATTCAAGCCCTAGTATTCGAACCAACGCCATCAAAAACATAAAACAGCTTAAAAAACATATAATACATCTATTCAGCACGCCTTCTCAGCCCGCCATGAATCCAAGATTTTTTTCAGTTAAAATCCGTAATATAACCGGCTTAATGATCAAGACGCCGCTGTTCGTAAATCCAATCCACTATCTCTCCTTGAGGGGTGTATCCATGGACTGTTTCTCTCAGTAATTGTCGAACGAGGGAGTAATCATCCTCCTCAATCGCCGCAAGCAGATGCGTCAGTTTGACCTTGAGGACTTCCCAGGCCAAATAATCCTCGTGAGCACTCATGATCATCGGGTGTTGCGTTGCAACTACGTTGTCACCAATCAGCAGTTCTTCGTAGAGTTTTTCTCCTGGGCGTAACCCAGTAAACTCAATGGAGATATCACCGTGTGGATTTTTTTCTGAACGAACACTTAAACCTGACAGATGAATCATTCTCTCTGCCAACTCAACAATTTTTACCGGTTCGCCCATATCCAGCACGAAAACATCACCCCCCATCCCCATAGAGCCCGCCTGAATAACCAGCTGCGCCGCCTCTGGAATGGTCATGAAGTAACGAGTGATTTTAGGATGAGTAACTGTGAGCGGGCCGCCTGATTGTATTTGCTTGTGAAATAATGGTATTACCGAGCCGGAAGAACCTAAAACGTTTCCAAAACGGACCATCGTAAATCGGGTTCGATTGACTCTAGATATGCTTGCAGTGTCACCAAATAGTACCGGTGCTGGCTCCTTGCTGAGAGCTTGAAGCGTCAGCTCGGCAAGACGCTTAGTGCTACCCATGACATTTGTAGGTCGAACAGCTTTATCCGTCGAAATCAATACAAAGTTAGCCACGCCTGCCTGGATTGCGGCTTGGGCCGTATTAAGTGTACCCATTACATTATTGAGTACACCCTCGGCAATATTATGTTCGACCATCGGAACGTGTTTATAAGCCGCCGCGTGATAGACGGTCGCTACGTGCCATGTTGACATCACATCTAAAATTTTAGCCTTATCACGAACCGACCCAAGGATCGGAAGAATTTTCGTAGACAACGACTCCCGAACAATTCGTTGCTCAAGCTCCGATAAAATACTATAGAGATTAAACTCACTATGTTCGAGCAATAAGAGGACCGCGGGTTGCAATGACAATATCTGTCGGCATAACTCAGAACCTATAGACCCACCAGCCCCGGTAACAAGTACGACCTGTTGCTTGATGCAATGTTCGAGTAATTCATGTTGGGCAGCAACTGCATCACGCCCCAATAAGTCGGCGATATCTACTTCTTGGATATCATCGACTTTTACGCGTCCGCTAGCCAAATCCATGAAACCCGGGACAGTGCGAACATGAAGGGGATATCCCTCCAGAAAACCAAGTATTTCTCGACGACGCCCACGAGATGTGGATGGTATCGCTAATAATATTTCCTGCGCACCAGTAGCTTCAATCATCTCCAGGATATGCTTTGGTTTATAAACCTTCAGGCCAGAAATAACTCGACTGGCAATACTTCTATCGTCATCGATAAAAGCGACCGGACGCATGGCTCGTCCCATACGCAAAGCTGCCACAAGCTGATTTCCGGCAGCACCAGCTCCATAAATGGCCACCTTAGGTAATCCGTTATCCCGGTTGGTGAAAGGAACATGTTGAGCTGCGGAAAACCAATCACCAAGGAAATATTGACGCATGAACAGTCGAAGACCACAGATCATGATCACGCTTAGCCACCAATAATTAAAAATTATTGACCGTGGTACAATATTCTGATGATTACTATACCAATACACGACAACGCCAAGAATTAACGATGACAAACTTACCGCTTTGACGATCGCAATAAGGGCATCATTACCAAAATAGCGCATGACTGCGCGATACATTCCAAATTGAAAGAAAAGTGGAATGGCTACAAACGGCGCACTCAAAAAAAGCCAGAGATGCTGAGTGAGCGGGTTGACCATCTCATCGATGCCTAATCGGACAACAAATGCCATCCACAGGGCTAGCCACACCAACGCGACATCAGCAGCAACCTGGATCAGTCGTTTACTGCGGCGCGGAAGACCTAATAACAAAGCCCGGAATCTTTCCATAACCCCTTCGAACGCTCCAACCACACCTGTTTTTATGACGCTTTGAATGCGCTCATTCCCGTACGGCTGCCATTTTACACCAGTAAGAGTCGAACATCTGGGCCTGGTCTGAATTTTTCTTTCTCTCCCGTATGAAATACCATAGCCAGGACGACCAATGGAAGATAAGCAATTATATGGCCCAAGCTGCCATATCGCTGACTTGACCTGAATGCACCAAGATATGATTCCATTGCTTATCCTACTAAAAGATTGCACGACTCATTTTAATAAGTTCGGGTCGAGTACCAGCCAGAGTCACAACCTTAAGCATTCAACTGCCCCTTAATGAAATCCGGTTTCAACAGGAGTTCTTTGATACCAGACACATCCAGAAGGCCGAAGGGAAAAACAAAACAATTAATCTATTTTCCCTCCTTTAAACAGCCTCGAAAAGCACTACAACTCTACCAAGACAAAAGACGAGTAATTAAATATTAGATTTTAGCCCCAGGGGATACAATAGAACACGGACCACATCAATCTTTGACGTATAACGCTCACTCAGTGCCCCACGAACAAACCACCCTTTTCACAACTTTACCATCAGGGTAGTTTGGTCTCCCTGTAGCGACCGTTGCTTACAAGCTTTCAACATCAAATTATTTATAAAGCCCAAAAATATAAAGATACCAGTAGAGTCCGCATACACGAATTAAACGTTTCTCATGCACACCAGGAGCACCAAGATCTCTCAAACCATAAAAGCACTGAAAAACAACTGACAATACTCACGTAATACACCGCAACTAAAAACATTACGGACGCACAAACCAAAAATCCGTCACTAAACTTATTACGACCTCAGACAAATAGAAAGCCATGAATTATCCACACCCAGAAAAACATCACTGAGCTACCAACCGAACACTCATCTCTTTATAATTTACTTGGCTGACGTCCGTGACACCTTCCTGATCCTAAGCAATAGCCAAAACAATAGAGGCCCCAACACCATCCCTGCCAAGAGTGACAGCACTACAATTACCGACACAGGCAATGCAGGCCCTGCCCACCCAAGAAACACCATCGAAATGGCTTGTTGATTTTCCAGGACGAACACCAAGACCACTAAAATCAATAGCAAGAACAAAACCGCAAGAATTACGCGTTTAATATTAGGCATCAGTAACAACCCAAACTCCGTTTACTATCACGACACTTCCTCCTCATCCTCATTCACCCGATCACGTAACTCCTTGCCGGGCTTGAAATGCGGAACGAACTTGCCATCGAGGCTGACTGACTGACCGGTTTTCGGATTGCGCCCCACGCGCGGCGCGCGATAGTGCAGTGAGAAACTGCCGAAGCCACGGATCTCGATGCGATCGCCGGTGGCCAGGCATTGGGACATTTGCTCAAGCATGGTCTTGATGGCCAGCTCCACATCCTTTGATGAGAGCAGTCCTTGATGGGTGACAATTCGTTCGATCAACTCCGACTTCGTCATATTTTTCCCTTCTTTTTCAAGCAGCTAGATCAGCGCTTCAAAGGTTTTAGCACGCCCGGAAGATTTTGAACAGCCCATTGCATTTACCGCATTTTCTCCCTGCATGAGCGCCCGATACAGAAGCGTCCGCGCCCCGGCACCCAGCTCACCTACAGATAACCAACATGGTCCGTGTCAACAAACCCGCAGGATTGAAGCCAAAGAAGTATTCGTCTTCATCCTTGGCATCGTCGGACCTTGCCACCACCTTGTAACCTGCCCCCCTACATTCCCTGTCAGCTCGCTTTTGACACCTATCCCACCCCGACCCCAGCCCCGAGCAATCGATCTCGACGCCACTGACCCCGCGTACCGCATGGGTCCTTGCATTAGTCGTACAACCCGCCAATGTCAGTACAGCAATCACGACAATGAGCCTTTTCATTCACATCCTTATGCCAGACGCCTCGCCTGACCGTCGTTCGCCTTCAGGCATAAGACTAGCTGCAAATAAACGATTGATCCGATTAAAGAAAGAGACAACCTGAAGAGCCTTGGGTTTCTGCAATCCCCCCCTGCGAGCCAATATCCTGTTCAACCCAGGTAAAATCCAGGCACAAAAAAGGGCGACCGAAGTGGTAGCCACGGGAGCGTCTGTAGCTACTGGCTTGTAGCGCAAGCTCTGGATTGCTTCGTTCTCGTCTTCAACGTGTTTCGACTTGCCCGGGATCTGTGAAACATCGATACCGGAGCGTTCCCGGATGTCGGTGCGCCTCACCCCAGGCAACACGGCTTGGACCTTGACCCCAGAGCCATCGAGTTCAGCATTCAACGATTGGGGCAGGTTCAATACACAGGCCTTGCTCGCGCTGCAGGTGGCGTTGAAGCGCTCGAAAAATAAACGCAACTGAAGCAATGTTGGGAGCCTGTAACGCAATTGCACCCAAATCACATCGTCACGAAATCGAGCGCATCAGGGCGCCCTCTCTTTCCAAAAAAGGCTGGATCGGCTACTCCACACACCTGCCTGCTCGATGCCGAGAGCGGTAGTGATTCTTACTCTTGCCGTTTGGCAACAAATGATGGAAGATATCAAAAAGCCATCATCTATAATCTTTCAAATCTACATGACGGTAATTTCCTGGAAATTTTGTGCGTCTGTCGATTAAAATTTGAGCGCACAATGAACATCAAAGCAAATGCAGTAGCTAGCTTCCAACAAGAATCAACTGAGGTAAAAGAGTTCCTCCGTAGCATTTGGAATCAAAGGGCTATTGTCTTATTGTTTACTGGACTCACTGTCACCGCCGCCATCGTCTACGTTATCTGGGCCCCTGCGGAATACCAAGTTGAAACGTACATCCGACCGGTCGCCCTGGCCGACCTGGATGAATTGAATGAGTCTGGGCTATACAACATCCTTCCAAAAGACGCACTGACAAATGTCGGCGCCGCTATGCAATCTTATGATATTCGACTGAAGTTTTTCAAAGCCAACCCCCAGTATCTCGCGCCTTTACAGGAGCCGGGAAAATCCATTGAAGAAACTTTCGATAACTTTAACAAAAAAGCATTTTCACTTTATAAAGTTGATCCCAAAAAAAGCAATAGCCTATTCGAAGAAATTGAATTCAGCCTTAACTATCCGCAAGGAGTAGATGGTGTAGGCATCGTAAAAGATTTTACGAGTTACGTCGTGAGAGGCGAAAAAGAAAAAGTGGCTTCAAACTTGAAAACGCTGATTGCCAACCGGACAGCTCAGATAGAAAAAAAGTTGCTCGCCAAAACAGCCGCGTATGAAGCGGAGAAAGACTCGAAGATCGCCGGTTTGCTCGAAAAAGATCAACTCAAGAAAGAAATGCTTCAAGACGAATTGAAAGCACTCCGTCAACAGTTGCAAAGCCGCCGTCAAAATCGCATCAAGGAGCTTGATGAAGCCATCGTCATTGCCAAAAATCTCGGCATTCTCAAGCCCACTACGCCGTCGGCGCTAGGCGAGGGCGAGCAGGCACGCCAAGGCAATATGATCCGCACCGAAGTGAACAACCAGAAAATACCACTGTACTTTTTGGGGCAGTCTGCACTTGAAGCAGAGCGCGCCACCCTGGTAGCCCGTCGCTCTGATGATTTTACTGAACCACGCGTTGATGACATTCAGAAAGAACTCAGCCTGCTGGCTACCAACCGCGAAGCAACGATCCTGAAGGAACGAGATAAACCTGAGCTATTCCTCAAGGACTTCGCAGACATTCGTGGCGAATTGACACACCTCAAGCAACTGAAAGTCGACTTCGATCAATTTGACCTGGTGAAGATTGATAAGGATCCAGCAGAACCTCAAGCCCCGATAAAACCAAAGAAAGCCTTGATCGTAGGGTTTTCCTTGATCTTTGGAGTGATGCTCGGCTTAGGTGTCGCCATCATTCGCCGCAGCTTGCTTTCACTCCGCTCGACTCATCGCCAAGGCTAGGGGCTATTTGTAGTCTTCAAGCAGCCGGGACTGGAAAGGCTCCCGGCTTTGGGGGCCGCCCTCGTTCAAATGATCATCGTTTCAGCGGCGACTACTTCGTATAAACATTACTACTCAGCCAAACGTTTACACTTTCAACGCTTTCTTCGGACAACTTTCCCGCCCAGCGATTCAGAATGAAAAGATTGGTGATGAAGTCATACTGCGTCTTCAGCAAATTGCGGCGTGCCTCGAATTCGTTTTGTACCGCGCTCAACACATCAAAGGCATTTACCACGCCATAGGTGAACGCTTTTTCTGCTGCAATGCGTGATTGCTCAGCCGAGGCCAGAGCATTGCGATTGGCGCGAATTTTTTCCACGCTTGAGTCGGCGTTCAAATATGCACTCGTCGTTTCCTTGACCACTTGACGACGAGTTGCAACCAGTTGCTGCTCAGCTGTCAGTTGGTCTTGATACAACTGCCTTACCCGCGCGGACGTTGAGCCGCCGCTGTAGATCGGGATCTGCACCCCGACGCCGGCCACATAGCTATCAGTCTGCGGCGCCAACGAATTGTTGTAACCCTCGTTGGTCTGCTGTGCGCTCAGATTCAGATTGACCGTAGGGTAATGACCGCCCTTGCCGGCACGCAAAGCCGCCTCGGCAGCTTCCTGCGCACTCTCACTGGCCTTGATCGACGGATTTGCTGTGATTGCCAGGTCCACCCAACTTTCCAGGCTATCGGTCGAAACCTTCAACTCGACATCATTGCGCACCCGACTCAGCTTCTCCTTGACTGGACGGCCGATGATTTCCGACAGCGCCACGCGGCTCAGACTGGCCTGGTTACGCGCATCGACTTCTTGAGCGGCGAGAACATCGACTCGAGACTTGAGGTCCAGTACATCAGTGATCATCGCCAACTGTTTACTGTATAGCGCACTGACCCTGTCGAGGTTCTTCTGAGTAGCCTTGCGTTCGGCCTGCACCAATTCAAGTTCATCATCGGCAGCCAATGCAGCAAAATAACGCTGCGCAAGATCAACGGTGGCTTCCGCCTGAGCCTCTCTGGACTCGGAGTCTGCTTGTTTGGACAGGCTCTTGAAGTGCTGGTAATTTTCCCAGGCAGCCTTGTTGTATAACGGTTGAGTCAACCCCACCGTATAATTGCGACTGTCGTATGCCTGATCGACCTGAAGATTGTTCTGCTTGATACGGTTGAAGCCTGCGTTCGCAGTCAAAGAAGGCAACAGGCTGCCAAACGCCTGGTTTTCCTGTTCGACACCCGATTGGGCCTTGGAGTAAGAAGCGATTACCCGAGGATCTTCAAGACGCGATTCGCGGTACAACTGCATCAAGTCGACTGAGTAGTCCTGCTTGCTGATAGTGCTGGGGCGCAGCGTGACACCAGAGGGTTCGGCTAACTCAGGTTCGATGGCGTGGGCAGGCAATGCCAGTGATCCCAAAATCAGACAGGGAAACAGACGCACGATCATTCCTCGATCATCGACTGGGCGATGACGTTACGTGCCGGCTGCATCAGGTATTGCAGCATGGTGCGCTCTCCGGTGTTGATGAACACATCTGCCGGCATTCCCGCCAACAGCTTGCGATCACCCAGTTTTTGCGCGCCAGCCTGGGTCACGCTTACCCTGGCTAAATAGTAAGGGGCACTGGTTTTCTCGTTGACCAGGCGATCACCGGAAATACTCGTTACACGTCCCTCGATGACCGGTGTCGTGGCACTATTGAAAGCGCTGAAGCGGATGTCCGCCACCTTCCCGATAGCAATTCGATCAATGTCATTGGGCGAAACCTGGGCCTCCACGACCAGATCGGAAACAGAAGGCACGATATCCAGCAAGGGGGTCGCGGCGCGTACAACGCCACCAATGGTGTGAACCGTCATCCCAATGATCATCCCGTCGTCCGGAGCGCGGATAACCACCCTGCCCAGACGGTCTTCCAATGCCGAAGTTTTTTCCTGCAGGTCATAGGCTTTGGTTTGAGTCTCTGCCAACTGTTTGGCTACATCAGCGCTAAAGTCCTTGTCGATTTGAAGGATCTGGAGCTGCGTTTCGTTGATCTGCAACCTGGTCTTGATATTGGTCGAGCGGTGATCGGCCACTTCAGACTTGAGCAAATCAAGTTTGCGCGCCTGTTCCAGCATGCGCTGCTTGTCGACGAAACCCTGGGCCAGCAACTCTTTCAGTTCGGCAATTTCGCCGCTGTAGGATTCCTGCAGGTTGGTCTTGGTTCCGATCATGGCGTCGGTTCCATTGATTTGCTGGTTCAACTGCCGGATACGCTCTTGCAGTACCGAGATTTGCCCCTGTCGAGAAGTGCGCCGCGCGTTGAAGACTTGCGTCTCACCGTAGCGCGCCTCAACACTACGCTGACTGTCGAATTCGGCGGCGTTGGGGAACGCGATGGCCGACAGGTTATCGCGCTCCGCGAGTAAGCGCGCTTCCATGGTCTTGGCGGCAATCAACTGGCTGCGGGTCATCTCATATTCGGAGCGCAACTGTGCGTCATCCAGGACGATGACCGGGTCACCCTTGTTCACGATATCGCCGTCATGGGCAAGCAGATCCTTGACAATACCGCCCTCCAGATGCTGCACCGTCTTGCGATAAGTCTGTACGGTCACGACACCTGGCGCGTAAGCAGCGCCATCAAGCGGCGCGAACGCCGCCCAACCGCCAAACAGGCCAAATGTCACAAACACGATGAGCAATCCTGTCCGGCGTATCGAACCGTCGGACATGGGTAGATCCGCGAAAGTATCGCAGAGAGGAGTGAACGTGGGATTCATCGATAGCTTCCTGTCAAACGCCGATCGGAGCGACGTCTGTGCCGGCCTGAACGGCGGACTTCTGCTGGGCGCTCAACGGTTGCGCGCCGAGTTGTGCGATTACCTGATCCCGTGGACCGTATAGACTGATCTTGCCTGCGTTCATTACCAGCAGGCGGTCTAATTGGGCCAGAATCGATGTGCGATGAGCAATGACGAAAACCGTCGCGCCCGTCAGCTTTATCTGTTGCAGCGCCAACGCCAGCGCTCGCTCGCCGACCTCATCCAGGTGAGCATTCGGCTCATCCAGAACGATCAGCCGCGGGCTGCCATAAATGGCCCGGGCCAGCCCGATTCGTTGCCGTTGGCCGCCCGACAGGTTGATGCCCCCACCGCCAATGACCGTATCGTAGCCGTCGGGCAGCATCAGTATCATTTCGTGTACGCCCGCGGTTCTGGCGGCCAGTACCACCTTGCTTGAGTCAACGACACCGAAGCGAGCAATGTTGTCGCTGATACTGCCTTCGAACAACTCAATGTCTTGCGGCAAATAGCCGAGATACTGGCCCAGTTCACTTTTGTCCCAGCTGGCAATGTCAGCGGTGTCCAGGCGGACCACGCCGTCCCGCGGTTTCCATACCCCCATCAAGGCCTTGGCAAGCGTAGATTTGCCCGAGGCACTGGAGCCGACGATACCGATCATTGTCCCTGCCGGCGCACTGAATCCGATGCCTTTGATGATCGGCGTCTTCGAGCCAGGTGCACCTAATGTGAGGTTTTCTACCGTTACATGACCGACGGGAGCAGGTAACTGCATGCGTTCGGACTCAGCCTTTTGCTGGTCGAAAACGCGGTTGAGCCGCGCATATTGCGAGCGGGCAGCGATAAACCCTTTCCAGCTGCCGATAATCAGATCCAGCGGCGCCAGAGCACGCCCCAACAGCACTGAACCTGCAATCACGAGCCCTGGGCTGATCTCATGGCTGACCGCGAGGTAAGCGCCAAGGCCGAGAATCAGCGACTGTACGAGCATACGGAAAGTTTTTGAAATCGTTGTGATGATTCCACTGCGGTCGCTAGCCCGGGATTGCAGCAACAGCACATTCTTTTGACGCAGACTCCAGCGTGAGATAAGGGCGTCAAGCATTCCCATGGACTCGATCACTTCGGCATTGCGCAAGTTCCTGGTGGTCTGAAGCGTCGCGCCAATGCTCTCCTTATTAGCCTCTGCGAGAACTTTGCCCGTGAGCCGTTCATTGATATAGGCAAGCATCAGCAAGACCAACGCACAACCGATAGCCATCCAGCCATACCATGGGTGAAACAGGAACAGCACCGCGATGTAAATCGGCAACCACGGCGCATCGAAAAAAGCGAACAGGCCGTTACCCGCCATGTACTGGCGCAACCCGGTCAGGTCACTGAGCGGCTGTGCCGAAGAGTCCGCACCGCCACTGTCCAATGCCCGCTTGAAGCTGGCTCTGTAGACATCGTGGCTGAGCAGTACATCGAGCCGGGTACCGACACGAATCATGATCCTCGAGCGTACCCACTCCAAAAGCCCCTGCGTCACGAGCAGCAAGATGAGGATAATAGTGAGCATGGCCAGGGTCGCCAGACTTCCGCCGGTAACCACTCGCCCATAGACCTGAAGCATGTAGAAGGTCGGAACCAACATCAGCGCATTGATGAAGAGACTGAAAAAGCCGACCGACATGAAACTGGATCTGCAGGCTCTCAAGGCCGCCTGGAGGTTGTTATCGGGCGTCTCATGCGTCATCTCGAAGCTGCCAATGTGTAATGTTGATCGGGCTTTGCAAAGCGCGCGAGTGTACCACCCGGGCACAGTCGACTGAATGAAATCGCCAACCCTTCACGTACAGCGCTCAACACCTTTCCGATATCCGGCGATTGATCGCTTCGGTTAAGTGAATGATGCTGCTTAAAACACGCAGCAAAAAAATGTAACATACGAAAAATCACGGTCGCCGATTCTATCCACGATGGATTCAGATACAGGAAACGGCCACCCAATCGTTGCGGAGTCTATTTTGATCAATTATTTCGCTTTACTCGCAAATATCGTCCGAGAACAAGCTGCTGCAACTGGCATGCTGATTCAAGATACAGCCCGCGAACTATTGGCCACCAATACCGTTCACTCCGATGGCGCTTGGTGGGCCGTGCATGGCAATGACCCCTTTTACACAGCCGAGCAAATTTACAAAACCGTCATCGGCGACCCGACTGCCGAAACCGTAGAACTGCTGTGTGGCAATATCGTTAACGTGTTCAGTGGCTTATGCGCGGAGCTCGGCCTGCAAAAACGCAGTATCTGGACCTACTCGGACTCTCAAGGTTTCTTTCAAGGTCATACCTACATTGAAATCTTTAATACCACGACCAACAAGTGGGAGATCCAGGACGCAGATTACAACGTTTACTACACCGATATTCGCACGGGTGAACGCGTCGGTGTAATGGACATGATGAATGCCTCCGATATTGAGTACTTCATCCCCAATAACTCGCAGACGAGCGGATGGGCAGAAACCGGCGCAGATGCCCTGCGCCTGGCCAATCTTTATGCGGCCCAGATGATCACTTCGGAACATAAGCTCTATACCAGTAACGACAGTTTAAGCGATACGTTGCTCAACAGTATTTCCAATTCACTTAGTGGAGTCTTTACCTATACGGTAGAGAGCGCTCCCGGTGACCCCAGCGTCACACACTTCACAGACAGCGACGCCATCATCAACAACGGAAGAGCCACAATATCCGGTACTTCCGGCGCGGATTTCATTTCATATGATGGCAGTACAAGCAGCCCGATTTTTGCCACACTCATCGGTGGCGCGGGTGATGATACCCTCGCCTTGCGATTTTCCGGTGGCCAGCTTTACGGCAATCAAGGCAACGACGTGCTGATCGGCGGTCTGTATTCCGACCTGCTGGTGGGCGGTACGGGCGACGATTACATCTCTGGCGGAGGCGGTGCAGACCAGTATGCGTTTTCCAAGGGCGACGGCGTTAATGACGTCATCGATAGTTTCGGTACAGGTACGGACCAACTAGTATTTCTCGGCGTGACCGGCACCGGTGGCACAGGGCGGACAAAGATTTCAGAGCAGGAGTTCAATTTCAGAGTCGACCAGAAGTTGACTGCAGATGGCGTTTATCTAAGTTATGACATCGATGGAGATGCACGTTTTGACGGCGGAATGTTGATAGACGGTCGAACTACCTTGCTCACCTCCAGCGACGCTACATTTTTGTTCAATGCGGATCCGCTCAAAGGTTTTAATACAACAACGGTTGCCGGCAACCCCGGATCCGGCTATGCAGAAAAAATTCATGGCACAAGCACGGCGGACAAGATCCTTTACACGGGCACACTCGGGGCAGAACTGGCCGGCAGCGTAACCGGGATGAACAGCGGCAACGACTCCATTCAGTCCCATTCGAATGCAAATTGTTCACTGTATGGGCAAGATGGCGACGACGTGTTGGCGGGAGGAGCTGGCGGTGACTTTATCGTCGGTGGCACAGGCAACGATCTCCTGATCGGCGGAAAAGGGCGAGATGTTTTCGTATTCAACGCAGGCACTGGCTCAGATACCATCCAGGACTTCAAACAAGGTGAAGACACCCTCTACATCTACGGCTGGACGGCTGACAAGGCTGTAACTCAGACGCTGCAAGAGAGTGGGTTGGTCGTAACGTTCGACACAGCGGGTGATGGCGCTCACGGTGGAAATATCACGCTACTCGGCCAGACTACCGTGTTGAATGCCACTGACTTTTACTTGAGCTAGATCCATGGTAAGCGAAGACATCGACAGGTCAACGATTCACAGACAATAGCATCAGCCCAACTGAAACCCGTAACACATAAAAAGGCCGATCAATGATCGGCCTTTTTCGTTCAATTACTCGCTTAGTTCAATTCGATCTTCTCGCGATTCCTGTCCAGAAGCGCTTTACCGATCCCCTTCACTTCCAGCAGTTCATCTACCGACGCAAATGGTCCATTGCTTTCACGATATGCAACAATCGCGTTGGCTTTGGCCTCGCCTACACCCGACAGTTCACGCTGCAGCGTTGCTGAATCGGCACGATTAAGATCGATTTTGCCCACTTGCCCCTTGGCGGCCACATCCAGTACCTGAGGTGCTTTGAGCACCTCGGGACTGGTCGCTGGAGCAGCGAAAGTAACGGCGGGAACACTGGTGAGAAGGGCAAAAACCAGAGAGTAGAAATAGCCTGTACGCATAATTGAAGCTCCATTACGGCGTTTTAGAAAGCAGCTTTTCCGAAGCTGCTCCTCAAACTTAGGCTATGTAATGTCACTGTCAAAAATATGTACATTGCAAAATATTAAACAATCAGGGTTCGAGGCGTCGCTGCTGGTAGATCCAGTCGACGATTTCACCATCCGGGGAGTAGCCGCTAACCGTGTCGCGCAACAACTGGCGAACACGCGCATAATCGTCTTGATCAACGGCGCGGAGCAATTCGCTCAGCTTGACCTTCAGCACATCCCAGGACAGATAATCCTCGTTGGCAGTCATGATCATCGGGTGCTGAGTGGCAGCCACGTTGTCACCGATCAACAATTCCTCATATAGTTTTTCACCCGGACGCAGGCCCGTGAACTCGATAGAGATGTCGCCATGCGGGTTTTTTTCCGAACGGACACTCAAACCAGATAAATGGATCATCTTCTCGGCGAGCTCGACAATCCTCACTGGCTCCCCCATGTCCAAAACGAAAACATCACCGCCCTGCCCCATGGAACCCGCTTGAATAACCAGCTGCGCGGCTTCGGGAATGGTCATGAAGTATCGAGTAATCTTGGGGTGGGTGACCGTCAGAGGCCCCCCCGACTTGATCTGTTTGTGAAATAGCGGAATAACCGAACCGGACGATCCCAGAACGTTCCCAAACCGCACCATTGTGAAGCGCGTCTTGTTAACCCGAGAAACGTTGGTCGTGTCACCGAACATTACCGGTGCCATCTCTCGACTGAGCGCCTGCAGCGTCAACTCGGCAAGACGCTTGGTACTGCCCATTACATTGGTAGGCCTCACAGCCTTGTCAGTCGAAATCAGTACAAAGTTGGAGACACCTGCCTGAAGTGCCGCCTGTGCTGTATTCAGCGTACCGATCACATTGTTTAGCAGGCCTTCGGCAATATTATGCTCGACCATTGGCACGTGTTTGTAGGCCGCGGCGTGATACACCGTATCCACACGCCAGGATTTCATCACATCCAGAAGTTTTTCCTGGTTGCGCACGGACCCAAGAATTGGCAAAAGACGGATCGACAATGACTCTCGTGCAATTCGCTGTTCCAGTTCGGACAAGATGCTGTAGAGATTGAACTCGCTATGCTCAAACAGCAAAAGTGTCGTGGGCCCGAGCGCCAGGATCTGACGGCAGAGTTCGGAGCCAATGGAGCCTCCAGCACCTGTGACCAGAACCGACTGCCCCTTGATGCAGTGTTCGAGCAAATCCCCCTGAGCCGGAACAGCATCGCGGCCGAGCAGGTCAGCAATGTCTACTTCCTGGATGTCGTCGACCTTGACCCTGCCACTGGCCAGATCCATGAATCCCGGGACACTTCGAACGTGCAGCGGAAAACCTTCGAGAAAACCAAGAATCTCGCGGCGGCGACCACGGTTGGATGAGGGGATGGCAAGGAGAATTTCCTGAGCGCCCGTGTTGTCGATCATTTGTTGGATATGTTTAGGTTTATATACTTGCAGCCCCGAAATGACCCTATCGGCAATACCGCTATCGTCATCGATAAAGGCAACAGGTCGCATGACCCTCCCCATTCGCAAGGCGGTAACGAGTTGATTGCCGGCGGCCCCTGCACCGTAAATCGCGACTTTTGGCAGGCCATCATCCCTGCTCGTAAACGGAACATGCTGAACCGCGCTGAACCAATCACCCATAAAATACTGGCGCATGGCGAAGCGCAATCCCCCGATCATGATAAGACTCAACCACCAGTAGTTGAATATGATCGAGCGGGGAACGACGTTCTGATGATTGCTGTACCAGTACAGCAAGACGCCCAGGATCAGGGACGATAATGTGACGGCCTTGATAATGGCAATGAGCGCATCATTTCCGAAGTACCGCATCACCGCGCGATACATGCCAAAGCGGATGAACAGGGGAATTGCCACGACAGGTGCGCTGACAAAAAGCCAAACATGCTGAGTGAGGGGGTTGACCATCTCGTCCAGCCCCAGACGTACAACAAACGCCATCCACAAGGCAAACCAGACCAGAAAAATATCAGTCAGAACCTGCAGAATGCGCTTATGTCGTCTTGGCAGACTTAATAAATGTGCCCGAATCTTATCCATAACCCCTCTAAACACCTCTTGAAGCTCCTGGCATTGATACCGCAACTACAGCTTTTGGTATCTCTTGTGGACAAGGCATTGCGTGATAGCCAGAGCAACCATCACGCATTGTTCGCGATTTCCAACTCGCCAGCGTGGAATTTGAATGCCAGCGCCACCAAAGGCACATAGGCAAGAATCAATCCTGTTGCACCATCCAGGTACTGCATGACGACCAATATAGCGACCGGCAATAACCACAACAAATTGACAGCGGCTATTGCGACTGTGACCACACGATGGCTGCCGAATCTCCGTGAAGCGTACTGGTATCCATGGCTGCGATGAGCCTCATAGACCTTGTCACCACGCAACAGGCGTCGCAGCAAGGTAAAAGTGGCGTCAACAATGAATACGCCTAACAGGATAAGCCATGCCCACAGAAACACCGGTGCAGTCCATGCGGCATGCAGGGCCAACACCGCCAGCACTATGCCTAGAAAACCACTCCCGGCATCGCCCATGAAAATACGCGCTGGCGGGAAATTCCAGACAAGGAAACCGAGTACGGCCATTGTCAGCACAAACGGGGCAATGGATAGACTCACATGACCGCCAATCCAATACACCAGACAAGCGCCGACACAGGTGCAAATCGCTTCGACACTCGCCAGTCCATCAATACCATCCATAAAGTTATAGAGGTTGAGCATCCAGACTAGAAAAAAAGCCCCGATGACATAACCAAACCATCCCAGACTTATTTCGTAACCGAACACATTGATCGGGGCCATGCCGCCGATCCAGAACAATGCCCAGATGGCACCAGCGAAATGCGCCAGCAGGCGCCACCGGGCAGCAATGTGTCCGTGGTCGTCAAGAAAACCTATGACTGCAATCCACCCACCGGCTCCAAGTAGAGCCAACGCCATGGGCCAGGCCATGTCATCTACCCAGACAAGTGCCGGTAACGCAATCAGAAAACTCAGGACGATGGCCACACCTCCACCGCGCGGTGTCGGGACCGAATGTGAACTTCGTGAATTCGGAATATCTATCAAACTGCGTGCCAAAGCATACTTGCGCAATGCACCCGTGGCCAAAAATGAAACACCAACCACAGCAGCCAACAACCAAATTGTGTTCAAAGATCAACTTCCTGAAACAGCCAAAATCAATTTTGCAATTGAACCAGCACTGCCGTTAGCCAGCTTATCGCTGCCTGTCTTTGTAGTAGTTCGCAGCCGACACCAGAGCTTCATCGACGCTGACGGGAGGAGTCCAACCCAGCAGTTTTCGAGTTTTGCTTATATCGACTTGCAACGACCCGCAAAGCCGTTGCGATAAAGCCTGCTTGCCTAAAAGCTGCGCTCCTCGCTCAAGCAGCACACTCGGAACAGGCAACAACCGTGCAGGCTTGCCCAGCGCTTGCCCCATGCGCCTCAACAGCTGCGTAGTGGACAGATCTTCCCCATCACTAACAAGGAAAATCTGATTCGCTGCAGCAGGGTGACGAATACAGGTCACTATCAAATCAACAAGATTGTCGAGCGCGACCAGACTGCGTCGATTATGGATAGCCCCGAATGGCAGCGGAACGCCCTTGTCCAGCCAGCGCATCATGTTCAGGAAATTGGCCCTGACACCCGGGCCGTAAACGAGCACAGGACGAATAATCACGACCTCCATCCCTGAATCGTTCGCGATTTCGCGCAACCCTTGCTCGGCCTCCATTTTTGAAACGCCATAGGGGTCCGCTGGCGCGGGTGGAGCATCTGCAAGATAGGGTTCATTGAGCGGCGTACCTTCACCATTCACCTTGATCGAGCTGATGAACACAAAACGTCGAACCCCCTGGCCAGCTGCCTGCCGGGCAAGATTCAGCGTGCCTTCGACATTCACTTTGCGAAACGCTACAAGCGGATCGGACTCGGTGTCATTCATCACATGGACACGCGCCGCGCTGTGAATGACGACCTCCACCCGATCCAGCGCTTGCGACCAATCGGCATCACTTTCGAGCCCGACAGTTTGAACAGTTGTAACGCGCGCCGGACAGTCAGGCAGGGCATGCCCGCGAATGGCGGCCACCGGTTCCAGATCTTCAGAAGCCGCTAACCGGCCCAGGACTGCACGGCCTACGAAACCAGTGGCACCTGTCAACAAAACACGCATTTTCAAACCTCGACGCCGCTCAGGGTTTCGACCAGACAGTACGGTTGATGTAGTCGGTGTAACTCAATACGACCCGAACCACCTGCTTGGACACCGGACCCGCCTGGTAATCCCTGACCACGGGGATGACACGCTGATCACGATCATGCTGACTGGTCACCACACGTACGGCATTGAGAACGCCATCCACTTTCAGGCCACTCATAATGAGTGTCCCTTCGTCCATCCCCTCCGGACGCTCATGTGCATTACGGATGGTAATGGCAGGCAAGTTCAGCAGAGAGGCCTCTTCAGTGATGGTGCCACTATCGGACAGGACGCAAAACGCCGACATCTGTAACTTGATGTAGTCAAGCAGACCGAACGGCTTGGAAAAGCGGATCAACGGGTGATCCAGCGATTCGCCTATCGCCTCCAGACGCTTGCGGGTACGGGGGTGAGTGGACACGATGATCGGAAACTTATACTCGTCGGCCAAGGCTCGCAGCGTCTTGAGCAAATCCCGGAGGTTTTCCGGCGTATCGACGTTTTCCTCTCGGTGAGCGCTGATGATGAAGAATTTATCCTGCTCCAGCCCCTCTCGAACCAGCACGTCGGAAGTGAGAATTTTCGGCATGTAGTAGTCGAGCACTTCCTCCATATGCGAACCGGTCTTGATGATGGTTTCAGGACGAATCCCTTCAGCGATCAGATAACGCCGGGCATGCTCGGTCAGAACCATATTGATATCGCTCAGGTGATCGAGCACCTTGCGATTGAGTTCCTCGGGAACTCGCTGATCAAAACAGCGATTGCCGGCTTCCATATGGAATACGGGAATCTTGCGGCGCTTGGCGGCAATGACTGCAAGACAGGTATTGGTATCGCCATAGAGTAAAAGCGCGTCCGGCTTTTCAACTTCAAATACTTCATCCGCCTTGGAAATCACCTCGGCGATGGTCTTGGCAGCCGTATCGCCGGCGGCGCCCAGAAAGTAATCGGGCTTTCGAATTTCAAGATCGTCGAAAAATACCTGATTCAATTCGAAGTCGTAGTTTTGGCCGGAGTGGACCAACACATGGTTGACCTGCTTATCCAGCTCAGCAATGACACGACTCATCTTGATAAGCTCTGGTCGCGTGCCGACCAGCGTCATGACCTTAAGCATCAAGTTTCTCCTGAATGTATTCCAGATTCAAAAGAACTTTCTTCACGCCTTCAACATCAAGACGCTCGGTATTATGCGAGGTGTAATCTTCAAGATCGGAAATCTCCTGCTCACCTTCAACAAAGAATTTCTTGTAGTTCAGGTCGCGATTATCCGCTGGAATTCGATAGTAACGCCCCATGTCTTCGGCTTTGGCCATTTCTTCACGGGAAATCAGCGACTCGTAGAGTTTTTCGCCATGACGGGTGCCAATGACCTTGACAGTATTGTCACGAGAGAACAGCTCCTTGAGCGCTTGCGCCAGGTCCGCGACTGTCGAGGCAGGTGCTTTCTGAACGAAAATATCGCCTTGCTCGGCATGCTCGAAAGCGTGCAGCACCAGGTCGACAGAATCCTCCAGCGACATCAGAAAGCGTGTCATGTTCGGATCAGTGACAGTCAGCGGCTCGTCATTTTGCAATTGGTTGATAAACAACGGAATCACTGACCCGCGCGAGGCCATGACATTGCCGTAACGAGTTGCGCAGATCACAGGTCCCGCTGCCGGAATCATCCGCGACCTGGCCACCATCAGTTTTTCAGCCATGGCCTTGGAGATACCCATGGCATTGATTGGATAAACAGCCTTGTCGGTACTTAGTACGACAACGCGCTTAACACCCGAAGCAATCGCGGCATTCAGAACGTTTTCGGTACCGATGACGTTAGTACGCACGGCTTCCATAGGGTAGAACTCGCAGGAAGGCACCTGCTTCAATGCTGCAGCGTGAAAAATGTAATCCACACCGACCATGGCCTGATCCAGGCTATCGCGATCACGAACATCACCGATATAGAACTTCACCTTGTCGTTCGACAGAGCAATGCGCATATCTTCCTGTTTTTTTTCATCGCGGCTGAATACACGAATTTCTTTTACGTCGGTATCAAGAAAACGCTTCAACACTGTATGACCAAATGACCCTGTGCCGCCCGTGATCATCAAAATTTTATTATCAAACATAACTACCATCCAAGACTTGATTGTATTTAATGATCAACGCGTTGCGCGCATTGATTTGACCAATTCCAACCATGAAGGTGGAACGTAACCGGTCGCGGATTGGAATTTTGATGAGTCCAGCGAACGATTAATAGAAAGATCACTGTCAGCGACGATATCGATTTCCTTTTCATAAACTTCTGCCACCAATTTCAGCAGAGACAATTTATCAATAGGTGCCACCGAAACATGATAAAGGCCCTTGAGCTCCGGGTTCGGGATCACATAATCTCGAATGACACGCGCCAGCTCCACGGTAGGAAGCCCCGAAAAAATGGCCTTTTCGTAGCCCTTGACGGACCCGTTCTGGGATAGAAACCAATCCACCAGCGAGTACTGGCTTCCCAGTTCGTGACCGATGATTGAAGTCCGGAGAGTGACTGCATTCGGCCGGGCATGAAGCTCGCCAATGTACTTGGACTTGCCGTAGAGATCCTCCGCATCGGAGACATCCTCTTCAGTGTAAAGCCCTTTACGTCCGGAAAACACGCAGTCGGTACTGATGTGAATCAAGCGAGCGCCAGACAGTTCGCACAACTTGGCAATGCGATGCGGCAACATGGCATTGATGGGAAGCGCTGAAAGGGGATCCTTGGCATCGGCCAGCTGCTTGATCAAGCCGACGCAGTTAATGACGACATCCGGCTTGACCCGTGCCAGCACCGAAACCAGCGAGTCCTGGTCCAGCACGTCAACATTACTGATTAACGAACTGCGAGTTTCGTCTGAAAAGTATTTTGCGCCACCTGGATTACGTAAAGTGCCCCACACCTCATAGCGTGGGTTTCCATGGAATTGCCTGAACACCGTGCTACCCAGCATCCCGGTGACCCCTAACACTAGAACTTTCATTTTGAGCTACCTTTCAATTCATTGATCCTGGTACAGAGGATTTCGACGAGACGCTGGCTTTGACGCTCCATTTCGAAATGCTCGAGGTAGTACGCCCTGCCCGACTGCCCCAGTGATTCCCGTTCATCCGAACTCATGTGGAAAAGTTGCTCAATGCACCTGGCCATACCTTCGGCATCTTGCGCCGGGCTCGTCAGGCCTGCATTGGCCTCTTGAATGACCCGAGCCCCTTCGCCATCCAGCGCGGCGACAATCGGCCTCCCCGCTGCCAGGTAAGCCTGGACTTTACTGGGAATGGTATAGGAGAACGCCTCATCTTGCTTCAACGTCACCAACAATCCCGTGGCTCGACTGAAAAAATGTGGCATTTCACTTAGCGGATACCGGCCGGCGAGGACAAGGTTGTCCAATGATCGGGATTTTTTCTGGCTTTCGATCCAGCTCAGCATGCTACCGCTGCCGACCAGCACAATTCGGAGATTGGATAGATGGCGAAGCCTGTCTGCTACCTCAACCAGGGTTTCGACCGATTGTGCGGTCCCCAGGTTGCCAGCAAAAACGAGACAGAAATGGTTTTCGAGCTCCGAAAGCAGCGATGCAGGAATCCGGGTCTCTTCGGAGCCTGGCGGAGTATCCTGATAACAATTTGGGTAATACACGACCTTGCCGGGATCAGCATAGCGAGCAACCGGCTCCCGGAATGCCCTCGACTGAACGAGTAAAGTGTCAACGCAGGCGTAAATGCCTCTGACCATCCACCCTACCACGCGCAAGAGCGATTTATTCCTGATGAATCCCGTCGCACTCAAACTCTCTGGCCAGAGATCTTGAACCCATACAGCCAGATGACTCTTGAGCTTCCATTTCAAATAGATGGCGGGAATGACCGACGTAATCGGGGAAGGTGCAAACACAAAAATTGCGTCGTAACGCTCGCCCTTTACAGCATCCGGGTAAAATTTCAGCCCATTTACGATATAAGACAAATAATTCAGTATCAGGTTTTTTGCGCCCGAAGAGCCGCGAGGTCTAAGCGGCGCACGGCATACGCTAACTGTCGTTTCGTAACTTTCTTCCTGATATCCGGAGGCATTGTAGCCGTCGAACACAACGCCATCGGGATAATTCGGCTTGCCGGTAAGAACTTTTACGATATGCCCCTGAGCAGACAAGTTCTTGACCAGATCGTTGATAATAAATGATTCAGGCCAAAAATACTGCGACACCACAAGAACTCTCATTTATCAAACACCCACTTTGCGCAACTTGGCCAATGCCAGCAACTCGGACCACGTTTTTTTTGAGGTTTGTTCCCAATCAAACTTATCACTTTGCGCAACCGCTGCAACGGCCAGATTTTTCAAGAGTTCCGGTTTTGTTAAAGCCTCTGTCAGTACGTCTGCTATGTCTTGGGAATCAAACGGCGAAAAATACAATGCTGCGTCTGCGCCAAACTCCGGCATGGGCATAACATTGGAGCAGATCATTGGCCGACCTGAAGCGAGCGCTTCAAGAAGTATGTTCGGGCAGTTCTCGCACGACGAGGCAAAAAGATTCAGATAAGCGTGGTGATACAGAGGCGGAAGTTCCTGATAAGGAATAGCGCCCAGTAGCAGGACCTGGTCTTCCAGACCTAGCGTTGAAACCAGAGCCTTTACGCGCTCGGCTTCCGGCAGATTTGTTTCCCCGACAAGAATCAGCGGGAACCTTTCGCGAAGCTCTTTTGGTAGTTTCCCGTAAGCACTGACTACTTGAAAATGATGCTTGTAAACGTCAAATCTCGACACATATAAAATGTACTCTTTCCCTGGTAAAAAATCCGGGCGAACAGTACTTTTGCCGTGTGTCCGAAATACAGAACCAATTCCATGAGGGATAGTAACGGCGTTTTTAACCTTGGTAAGCGATTCGATGACACCTCGTGCATAATTTGAAATAAAGATCGTCAAGTCAGCCTCAGACATGCTCTTGAGCATAATGCGGTTCAACAACCAATTTCTGACCCGTTGCAACCCGAACGGTAAACTTTTTCGTACGCGCAAATCAAAGGGAATCATGTTCCGAAACATCGTCGCAACCTTGCAATCTGCTGGTGCACGAGTGCTCACTACTCCCCCGGGACAAAACAGCAGGTCAGCGTTTTCAGCCTTCAAGATACCGGGTAACACCCACTTTTCCCACAAGGCTCTGACAAGCGGATTTTCTGTCGGCCAGGCAGGTTCGACTCGACGGATCCTTGGGTGATCCGGCAGCTTGAGTGACGAAGGGGCGAACACGAGGATATCAAGATCCTCGTCGAAGGGTACGAACTGAAAAAGATTAATCAGATATGTCTGACCTCCACCTAAGCGGGCAGAGAGCGCATTGAAAACTATCTTCATGGAAAACCTTTTGCTCAATCTGAATTAGCGACTATTTTTATCAAGCCAGGATTGGAACATCAGAATATTCCACAAATGAAGACTACGATCGTACGTTCCGTTTTGATGCTGGAGCCACGCCGAGCGAATTTTCTGACAATCGAAATAGCCCTCACTCCTGATTCGCTCCTCAGCCAGCAAGTCCTCTGCCCACTCTCTCAGTGGCCCACGCAACCATTGCGCCAGTGGAATAGAGAAGCCCGCCTTTGGTCTATCGAAGAACGAGGTAGGCACGTATCTCTTAAGCAGTTCGCGAAGCGGCCATTTCCCGACGCCACTTTTGATCAACTGCTCTGAAGACAAAGAAAACGCCAGTTCCGCGACTCGATGATCGAGCAAGGGCGCTCGGGTTTCGAGGCTCGCGCTCATGGCACCACGGTCGACTTTTACGAGCAGATCATCCGGCAGGTACTGAGAAACATCCCAGCGGCGCATTTGTTCGATGTAATCGCCCATCGACTCCCAAGAGACGTCGCCCTGATCCTGACCGTCAATACCCAGTACCACATTGTCTGTAGGTTGCCATTGCGACATCAAACCAGTGTACATTTGCGCCAGATTCTCCGAGGCGAGTAGTTCGGACATTCTGTAGATACGCCGACCATTCACTTTTGCTCGCAGGGCGCCTGGCAAAACAGAGCAGACGTTATCCCATCCTCGGGACGAAAGCGACCGCAGAGAGTAAGCCATGATTCGCCGTGCCGGCAATGGCAGCTTTTCTATCCGCGCCCATAAGCCAGCAGTAATTTGATAGCGAGGATAGCCGGCGAAAAGTTCGTCTCCGCCGTCTCCGGACAGTGCAACCGATACATGCTGCTTTGTCATCCTGGAGACCAGGATAGTTGGGATCTGAGAGGAGTCAGCGAAAGGTTCGTCGTATATTTCCGGTAAATGCGGAATTATGGAAACGGCGTCATCGGCCCCCAGATAAAATTCGGTGTGATTGGTCCCCAAGTGTTTGGCAATCGCCTTTGCATAAGGCGCCTCATCAAACTCAGGCTCTTTGAAACCAATCGTGTAAGTATTGATACTCGAAGTGCTTTGCGACTGCATCAACGAAACAATCAGGCTTGAGTCGACCCCTCCGGACAAAAATGCCCCCAGAGGAACATCGGCGATCATTTGCGATTTTACAGCGGCAGACAATCGTTCACCGACAACGTCCACAACCTCTTTGTCGCTGGCCCGAGACAGTTCACGCCTTAACTCACTGGTTTGCGGTAACGACCAATACGAAACAGGTGTCTGCAGGCAAGAAAAAGAATCAATACTCAAATAATGCGCTGGCGCCAGTTTTTTAATGCCTTCATAGATTGATTCAGGTGCGGGAACATAGCCGTATCTTACAAACTTCGCCAATGCATGACGGTCAATTCGTAACTCGCTCCTAAATGCCGCCTTGATTGCCTTCAACTCGGAGGAAAAAACAAAGCGGCTGCCGACGATGCCATAATAGAGGGGCTTCTCCCCCATCCTGTCTCGTGCCAATGTAATCGTCTTGTTAACCTTGTCCCAGACGGCAAAGGCAAACATACCCACCAGATTCTCGAGGGTTTTTTGCACACCCCACGTTTCTATCGCCGCCAATAAAACTTCAGTATCAGAGTGACCACGCCAAACACGTTTCAGACCCATTTCAATGAGCTTTTCACGCAACTCATTAAAATTATATATTTCGCCATTGAAGATGATAATGAACCGTTCACTATCGGAAACCATCGGCTGACTGCCGTGTACCGACAACTCCAGAATGGAAAGCCGCCGGTGGCCCAGCGAAACCCCACTATCGGCATCTGACCAAACTGCTCCATCGTCAGGCCCGCGATGTATCAGAGCATCCACCATTTTGCCAACGGCAACGGCGCTTTGCTGATCCAGCTTCCAGCCGACAACTCCCGCAATTCCGCACATACCTACTTTCTCACTCCAGTGAAAATCTTTAAACTCACTTCAAAACCCGAACGAGTTTCATCGCGAAGAATAAACCTAATGACATCACATAAAAAACCAACGAGTTCAGCAAGTAAATTTCACCATACCAAACCCAATGCATAACCGATGCCGCGCAAAGCATATATAGAAAAATTCGTAAGAAGTCGTCGTCACGGCAGCGCGAATCAATCAAACGCAAGAAGCAGACACTTATGAATCCATTGAGAAAAACACCGAACAAGCCGAAGTTCTCAAAAGCCACACCCGCAACATGTATTCCACCGAGGCCGGTTATGTAATACCAGAGGGCTGGATTATCCACCATGATGGGCTTCTCTACACCAAAGGCCGAGTAGATTGGAGAAGGAGCCAACGAAAGGAACATATCGAGATATGTCTGACCATATCGCAGGTGCTCGCCATCCCAGAAACTGGTCAACTGCTGAACCAGCGGCAGAATTATCGCGTTCCATGAGTTGAACAAAAAATACTGAGTAATATTATCCGATGTTAAATCAACATCCATACGACTCATTGAAACAAGCACACCAGAGACCAGGACAAACACCAAAAAAGCCGTGATCAATAACAACACCTTCAGCTTGACAAACTTATTATAACGAAACATCAAACCAAGAATATAGGCTACAACCAGCACGACAAAATCACGATCTCCGGTCATCGCGTTGGCAACACAATAAGACATCACCAGCACCACCGAAACCAAGAACATCAACCTCGATGGAAAG
This sequence comes from Pseudomonas sp. GL_091, assembly GCF_057837725.1. NCBI lineage: Bacteria > Pseudomonadati > Pseudomonadota > Gammaproteobacteria > Pseudomonadales > Pseudomonadaceae > Pseudomonas > Pseudomonas sp. GL_091. The sequence continues at coordinate 5,454,749 of NZ_CM174451.1, forward strand.
GCGAATGCCAATGCGGTAATCGCGATGATCGAAAAAACCACTACCGATTCTACGCCTGCGAACATCTCGAGTAGCGCGTCTGCGTTGATGAACCTGAAAGCAATAAAAAAGATGGCCAACGTAAGAAAGATCGATCCCGCCAACTTGAAGTCCGTCGCGGAGAAAAAAGCAGTCTGGCGTGGCTCCAGGCTTCTGCCAGGCACCAGGAGCGACAGAAGATAGGCAAGCAGTCCGCCAAGGACGCCAAGAAACCAGACGAGCGAGAGCCTGTAAACCAACAAATCATCCAGGTAAAAATCATAGTCTCCGATAGGCCATAGCGTAATAGTCTCGCCCCACAGGCAGCTCACAAGACCAAGAAATGGCACCGAATAACACACGGCGTACAATGCAACCAGATACTTCTTGGATATCAGACACAGAACGCATTGCGCGATCAAAATCAGTAAGCATGTCGAAACCAGAAATATGACCATTAGTCTTAACCGACAAAGACAAAACAACAGGACTGCAAACCAGATTGAATACTGGCCCCCATGTTACTTTCAGCCATGCCCCTCGCGCACAAACAACCTGCACCAAGAGCACCTGTCACTGTATTAGCCTACGCCCGCCAAGGGCCAAAAGCGTAATAATTTGAACCGTTAGCGCCAATACAAAAGACCTGAAAAGATCAACCGCTAACATGTCACCTTTGAGCCCCACAAATAGCGTCGACAACAAATAAACAACGGCATAGATACAACTACTCAAAAAAACAACTCTGGTCATATTTTTGCTATGTAATATCTGAGTGACAATCGTTGTCGTAAGACCTATGCCGCCCGCCAGCACCGCATAAGTCAGTAGATCATTTTTACTGCAAAAAGCACTACCGAGGAAGCATAACCAGTAGTCCTGTGAAACGATCATCAACAAGGGCAGGCAAACTGAAATTGACACCCCAAGCATGAGATACAACTTACTGGTGCTATTGCCACGCCCTGCCAACCTCACAATTGCATAGGACGTAAGCGAGCCTGGCAGTGCGGTCACCAGAATATAAAACAGGAAGAAAAGATTAAAATAACCAACCTCAGACACATTCAAACTTGAACTGGCAAATATCATCAAACACACGATATGGACAGGCGCCTGCAAAAGCATACTTCCGACAATTGCCGGCGCCCCTGAGGCAGAAAGCAAAGCCATTATTTTACGAAACGCGAAGGACTCCTGCCCGCCCCCATTCTCCTGACCGAATTTGCTTTTCTTAATCATAAAGAAGCCGCAGGCAGGAGCGATCAACGTACAGACTGCAAGTGCTAGAACGACCCCCTCTATTCGGTCCCCGATCCTGGCAATGACAAGTACCAGCAGCAGTCCAAGCAGCCCGTGAGCAGCCAACGCAGCCGCCCACTTCCCTGAGGTATTAAGGGAAAACATCAGTCCAGTTATGGTCAAATTGCAAACACAAGCGAAGCCCAGGAAAAACGCTCCGACCATTAAGTAGCCCGTGCTCGTTTCATAGGATGAAGCGGGAGCCGGAAAAACTGAAAACACAACGACACAAAGGGCACCCACAACAATGCCGCCCCATGCCATGAGACTTAGGGAAGTTCGGTAATCTACTTTCTCGGCATTCAAGACCGCATAACGACTCAACGCCACGCTCAAGCATTCACCTACAACTGCCGCGATACCTGTTACGATCGCGTAGTGGTAAGAAAATATGCCGTACAGTTCGACCCCAAAAATTCGTGCCAGGCTGAAAAGCAATACAAACATACAAAGTTTGTTTGCAAGAACAGTGAGCGCACAGATCTCTTTAATCACAGGAGTCAACTTCTAGCAAAGAACGAGACATACCAATTTGCCGCCTTCAACATCCCCTCTCCAACATTGAAAAGTGGACTGTAACCCAATAATTGTTTTGCCTTATCAATATTAGCCTGCGAGTGCCTTACATCGCCTGCTCGGAAATCCCGATAGACCATTTCAGATGTAGACTTGACACCGACGCAGGATAACGCACCCTTGATACAAGCAAAAACCTGATTCAAAGTTGTCCTGTCACCCACGGCGACATTGTATACATTATTTTTTGCCTCGGGACTTGCGCAAGCAGCCAGTATATTGGCCTGGACCGCGTTTTCCACGAAACAGAAATCCCGACTCGTTTCACCATCACCATTAACGAAAACCTCTTCGTTATTGATCATGGCCGCTGTCCATTTAGGAATAACAGCTGCATAAGCGCCATTTGGATCCTGCCGCTTACCGAAAACGTTAAAATAGCGTAGTCCGATAGTATTGAAACCGTATGTGCTCGAAAAAACCTCGGCATACAGTTCGTTTACATACTTCGTGACAGCATAGGGAGAAAGAGGTTTTCCGATAACGCCTTCCACTTTTGGAAGTGCAGGATGATCGCCATAAGTTGAACTGGAAGCGGCGTAGGTAAAACTCTTAACCTGCGCATCCTTTGCCGCAACCAGCATATTCAGAAAACCATCAATATTGGTGCTATTCGTTGTAATTGGATCATTGATCGAACGAGGAACGGACCCGAGTGCAGCCTGATGTAAAACATAGTCCACAGAAATATTGGTGGCAGCAGGAAAAGTCATCGCCTTTCTGCAATCTTCGATATTTCTGATATCGCCGTTTACCAGTACAAATCGCGCCCATTGTTCAGGGCTCACTACCGACTGCACTTCGTCGAGATTACGCTGGTGTCCGGTTGCGAAATTATCAAGCCCTACAACCCGCTGATCTAATTGCAGCAGCGCCTCCAGTATATTGGAGCCAATAAATCCGGCCACCCCCGTAATCAGCCAAACTTTAGGGGATCGTTGGATTTCAGCCTTGATTTTTTCGAATTGGGTCATCTAATTCTCAACTTTGTATTTTAATCAGCGGTAACGAATCCGGGCATTCAGACACCCTGAAATTTAAAGACGCAGATCTGACTCGGAGACATCCAGTAAGTACTTGAGGTCATAGAGCACATGTTCAGCCTTACCCAATTTCCGAATATTTTCAGCACCCATGGCAGCGAATTCGTTATGTGCGACAGCTAAAACAATGCCGTCGTAGGATTCAACCTGTGGCTGGCTGATAGGCGTGATCGCGTACTCGTGTATTGCTTCAGCCGCGTCTACCCACGGATCATACACGTCAACAGTAATATTAAACTCTGCAAGCTCATTCACAATATCGATGACTTTAGTATTGCGCAGGTCCGGGCAATTCTCTTTGAATGTCAGGCCCATGATCAAAACGCGTGCACCATCAACGTGGATTTTGCGCTTGAGCATCGCCTTGACAAGTTGCGATACGACGTAGGCCCCCATACTATCATTCAAACGGCGACCCGCCAAAATGATCTCAGGATGATAACCGATGGACTGTGCTTTGTGAGTAAGGTAGTAGGGATCTACACCAATGCAATGCCCACCCACCAGGCCCGGACGGAATGGCAAGAAATTCCACTTCGTCCCCGCTGCTTCCAAAACCGCCTGAGTATCGATACCCATCTTGTTAAAGATGAGCGCCAATTCATTGATCAACGCAATATTCAAATCGCGCTGGGTATTTTCAATAACCTTCGCTGCCTCGGCAACCTTGATGCTTTTGGCTTTATGAGTGCCAGCAACAATAATGGTGTTATATAGCGCATCGACCAGATCCGCTACCTCTGGAGTGGATCCGGCAGTGACCTTTTTTATGGTAGTGACACGATGTTCTTTGTCGCCCGGATTTATCCGTTCCGGACTATAGCCTGCATAAAAATTAACATTAAACTTCAGACCGGATACTTTTTCCAGCACAGGAACACAATCCTCCTCGGTCGCACCAGGATAGACTGTTGATTCATAAATAACGATATCGCCTTTTTTCAAAACACGACCGATGGACTCACTTGCCTTAACCAACGGCGTAAGATCCGGTCTTTTGTGGTCATCAATCGGGGTAGGCACGGTAACAATAAATACATTGCATGTAGACAACTCATCCATTGCGCAGCTAAAACTCAATCCTGATACCGAGCGCAACTCATCGTCGGATACCTCGAGAGTAGTATCATGACCTGCTTTCAATGCTTCGATGCGCCGTTGACTGATATCAAATCCAACTACTTGCATTTTTTTGCCAAACTCAACCGCCAGCGGTAAGCCCACATAACCGAGACCCACTATAGCCAGCTTTACATCTTCGAGTTTAAGCATTGTCTACCCTTGCCGTTCATCAATATTAAGTCGATCGCAAACCACTTTACATCTCGCGCCTCAAAAATCAGCGCCATAGCTGCGTAAACTGTAAATTATACCGAAAGCTCCGCTGGGAACCATAAGCGTTTTCAACAAGAAACGTAAGAAGCTTCCTACTTTCCGCTTGCGTAGCCGCTAGGCACCCTGGGCTGCAGAGGGCTGTGTGCACGCAGCATTCAATTTACGATCACCGCTAGCGGACACACGCTCGATCACATCCCGCACCTTGAAAAGAAGCGAGCCTGTCGAGAAGGTAAACCTCTGAGAAAAACCTTGTCAAAACTGACATTGACATGACTGCCAGAATAGTAAACCCGGCAGAAAAGCTGTTTTTCGACTTGACGATCAGTTAACGCTCTCCCTAAAAAAAAGCTACGCCTCCCCTCTGGGTGACGCAGCACTGATACAAAACAGATCCCGAACCGAAACTCAGCTATTCGGTTTTGCGGTAAAGAATCCACGAAACAACACGAAGGCTAAACCGAGGATCAGACCAGAAATCACACCCAACATCAGGATCAGCACCTTATTAGGCTTGACAGGGTAATCTGGCAGTTCGACCACCCCATCCTGCCGATAGACAGCTACAAGCGCAGCGTCAGCCCTCAACCCCTTGAAAAAATTGTATTTAACCTGCAGATCACGCAAGCGATCCGTAAACGGGTCATCCGACTTGCGAGCCTGTAGATTCTCTATTTCAGCCTTTAACGCTTTCGAGCCACGCATGTACGTAAGCTGGCCTGTTTCTCCCCCCGCAATAGCTGATTGGTTCACCGTGATTGCAGGGGGCCGCTCCAGACCAATTGACTCAGCTATCCGCAGCGCCTCCCCCAGCCTGACAATCGAGTCCTCTCTCTCATTGCGACTCCTATCTCTGGCGGCACTTATTTGCTGCTCCAGATTACGTGCGCGAACTTCAGATTCAGTTGCAACGTTCTTGATCATTTCGCTCTTGGCCAAATCCCCAGCCTGCTCAGCGTACGCAGTGACCCATGCCTTGGCTTTTTCAGGGTTATTAGTTTGAACGACAACAGAATATCTGTCAGAGGATTCCTTGAGCGGCGGAACCACACGAAGTACCTGAGAAAATTTCGAATACAAGGCATCTTGGGAGCTCTTGCGTTCGTCCGCAGTTAAACTCGGAAGATAAACCTTGCGAAAAAAATCTCGACGCAACGACTCTGCCTGCAAACGCCGCGTATAAATGTCATAGACAAATTTAACACTGTAAGGCACTAACTCCGACTCTTTCATTCGACCATAATTAAAGTTAGCAACATCATTCTGAGTTGGCGGCACCAAATACACCTTCGCCTCATAGACTGGCGTAGCAAGAAACGCATAGGCTGCTGCAAGTACAGCACCTAGAATCGTAAAAGCTAAAATAACAAACTTTTGCCGAAAAATAGCGCACACAAATCTTTGAAACTCAAAATCATCGAGACCGGTTTTTTTATTTGAGTCGACATGCATATGTTTTTAGCCTTTCATACTTAAATAATTACATTACTTCCATGAATGTAGACCATTTGTGAGTCATCAACGAAAAATCTTAATACCCAAAATCCCTCCCCTCTCAACGATCGCGCAGGATACCAGGATTACCACCCCCCAGGAGACGACAACAAGCTGCTGGTTTTCTAGCACAAAGAGCAGGCATGCAATTGATAAAAACAACACAATTCCTGTGATTACGAATCGCCTGAAGCGACTGCTGTCTCGCCAACTAATCGTTACTGTAACCCTCCTCATCCTCATTCACCCGATGACGCAACTCCTTACCGGGCTTGAAATGCGGAACGAACTTGCCATCAAGGCTGACTGACTGACCGGTTTTCGGATTGCGCCCCACGCGCGGTGCGCGATAGTGCAGTGAGAAACTCCCGAAGCCACGGATCTCGATGCGATCGCCGGTGGCCAGGCATTGCGACATTTGCTCAAGCATGGCCTTGATGGCCAACTCCACATCCTTTGATGAGAGCAGCCCTTGATGGGTGACAATTCGTTCGATCAACTCCGACTTCGTCATATTTTCCCTTCTTTTTCAGCCAGCTAGATCAGCGCATCAAAGATGCTTTTGCACGCCCGGAAGATTTTGAACAGCCCCCGCGTACCGCATGGGTCCTTGCATTAGTCGTATAACCCGCCAATGTACAGTACGGCAATCACGACGAACCTTTTCATTCACATTTTTATGCCAGGCACCCCGCCCGACCGTCGTTCGCCTTCAGGCACAAGACTAGCTGCAAATAAACGATTGATCCGATTAAAGAAAGAGACAACGTTAATCGCCCTGAGTTTCCACGCCCCCTCCTCTGCAGGCCAATATTCTGTTCAACCCAGGTAAAATCCAGGCACAAAAAAGGGCGACCGAAGTCGCCCTTTTTTACAGAAAGTCAGAACTTAGTTCTGCTTTTCCATTTGTGCACGCAGCAGGTCACCCAGAGTGGTGGCCACAGGAGCATCAGTAGCTACTGGCTTGTCGCGCAGGCTCTGGATTGCTTCTTTCTCGTCTTCAACGTCTTTCGACTTGATCGAGAGCTGAATTACACGGCTCTTGCGGTCAACGCTGATGATCTTGGCTTCTACTTCTTCGCCTTCTTTCAGAACGTTGCGCGCGTCTTCAACGCGGTCACGGCTGATTTCGGAGGCTTTCAGAGTCGCTTCGATATCGTCGGCCAGAGTGATGATGGCGCCTTTAGCGTCAACTTCCTTCACGATGCCTTTAACGATGGCGCCTTTGTCGTTCTCTTGAACGTACTCGGAGAACGGATCGCTTTCCAGTTGCTTGATACCCAGGGAGATGCGCTCGCGCTCTGGGTCAACCGACAGGATAACGGTGTCCAGCTCGTCGCCCTTCTTGAAGCGGCGAACGGCTTCTTCGCCCACTTCGTTCCAGGAGATGTCGGACAGGTGAACCAGACCGTCGATGCCGCCGTCCAGACCAATGAAGATACCGAAATCGGTGATCGACTTGATGGTGCCGGAGATTTTATCGCCCTTGTTGAACTGGCCAGAGAAATCTTCCCACGGGTTAGATTTGCACTGCTTGATGCCCAGGGAGATACGACGACGTTCTTCGTCGATGTCCAGAACCATAACTTCCACTTCGTCGCCGACTTGTACGACTTTCGAAGGGTGGATGTTCTTGTTGGTCCAGTCCATTTCGGAAACGTGTACCAGACCTTCAACGCCTTCTTCCAGCTCAGCGAAGCAGCCGTAGTCGGTCAGGTTGGTTACACGCGCGGTAACGCGAGTGCTTTCTGGGTAACGGGCTTTGATAGCAACCCATGGATCTTCGCCCAGTTGCTTCAGGCCCAGGGAAACACGATTGCGCTCGCGATCGTACTTCAGAACCTTGACATCGATCTCGTCGCCAACGTTGACGATTTCGGAAGGATGCTTGATACGCTTCCAAGCCATGTCGGTAATGTGCAGCAGGCCATCGACGCCACCCAGATCGACGAATGCGCCGTAATCGGTGAGGTTCTTGACGATACCTTTGACTTGTTGGCCTTCCTGCAGGGATTCCAGCAGAGCTTCGCGCTCGGCGGAGTTCTCGGCTTCCAGGACGCTACGACGGGAAACGACAACGTTGTTGCGCTTCTGGTCCAGCTTGATGACCTTGAATTCCAGCTCTTTGCCTTCCAGGTGCGTGGTGTCGCGCACTGGACGGACGTCAACCAGAGAACCTGGCAGGAACGCACGGATGCCGTTAACGTCGACAGTGAAGCCGCCTTTAACCTTACCGTTGATAACGCCCTTGACCACTTCTTCGGCTGCGAAGGCTGCTTCCAGAACAATCCAGCATTCAGCGCGCTTGGCTTTTTCACGGGACAGCTTGGTTTCACCAAAGCCGTCTTCAACCGAGTCCAGAGCAACGTGAACTTCGTCACCGACGTTGATGTTCAGTTCGCCAGCGTCGTTGTAGAACTGCTCAAGCGGGATGAGTGCTTCAGACTTCAGGCCAGCGTGAACGGTTACCCAGCGAGCCTGGTAATCGATATCAACGATAACACCGGTGATGATGGAGCCTGCCTGAAGGTTCAGGGTTTTTAGGCTTTCTTCAAAGAGTTCCGCAAAGCTTTCGCTCATTTTAATTCCTGTTGATGAGGGCGAAGAATACGCCCATCTCCACACCCCAGACGGTGTGGGTTAGTTTCATTTAAAAGAAGCCACCGCAGGACTATGACTGGTCCCCTGCGGCCTTCTTGGTCACCCGGCGATATCGCGAATGGCGATCTCGCTCATGATGCGTTCCAGCACCTGGTCGATGGATAATTCCGTGGAATCCAGCTGTATGGCGTCAGCCGCCGGTTTGAGCGGGGCTACCGCTCGCTGGGTGTCACGCTCATCGCGCGCACGTATCTCATCTAGCAGACTCGACAGACTAACACCCTCGACCTTGCCCTTCAACTGCAAATATCGACGGCGCGCCCGTTCCTCGGCGCTGGCGGTCAGAAAAATCTTCAGCGGCGCGTCGGGAAAAACCACTGTGCCCATGTCGCGACCATCCGCCACAAGGCCCGGCGCTTCCTGAAAAGCACGCTGGCGCTGCAGCAGCGCCTCGCGTACAGCGGGCAGCGCAGCCACCTGGGAAGCGCCGGAACCGACGCTTTCGGTGCGAATGACATCGCTGACTTCATCACCTTCCAGAATGATGCGTTGCAACTGACCGTCCGTCGCCGCGATGAACTGCACATCCAGATGAGCGGCGAGTTTCTTCAGCAGCTCTTCGTTGGTCAGGTCAACACCATGGTTATGCGCAGCGAAGGCCAGCAATCGGTACAACGCACCGGAATCCAGCAGGTTCCAGCCCAGGCGCTTGGCCAGAATCCCGGCTACCGTGCCCTTGCCCGACCCGCTTGGCCCATCGATAGTGATGACCGGTGCAATGTTGATCACGACTGTGCCTCTTGTGCCACGCGAATACCGACCTGCGCGCACAGCGCCAGGAAATTCGGGAACGACGTCGCGACGTTGGCGCAATCATGAATGCGGATCGGCGCACTGGCGCGCAGCGAAGCAACGCTGAACGCCATGGCAATACGGTGATCACCATGACCGTGCACTTCACCGCCGCCGATCTGGCCGCCGTCGATGATGATGCCATCCGGGGTCGGCTCGCACTTGACGCCCAGCGCCAGCAAACCATCAGCCATGACCTGGATGCGATCCGACTCCTTGACCCGCAGCTCTTCGGCGCCACGCAACACGGTGCGCCCTTCGGCACAGGCTGCGGCGACGAACAGCACCGGGAACTCGTCGATCGCCAGCGGGACGAGCGCCTCGGGAATCTCGATACCTTTGAGTTTAGCTGCACGTACGCGCAAGTCAGCCACCGGTTCGCCACCCACTTCACGCTGGTTTTCCAGGGTGATGTCGGCGCCCATCAGGCGCAGGATGTCGATCACACCGGTACGGGTCGGGTTGATGCCGACGTGCTCCAGCACCAGCTCCGAACCTTCAGCGATCGACGCCGCCACCAGGAAGAACGCCGAAGACGAAATATCGCCCGGTACTTCGATGTGGGTCGCGGTCAGTTTATTGCCGGACTCGACCGATGCGGTCGCACCGTTGACCGCTACCGGGTAGCCGAAGCCACGGAGCATGCGCTCGGTGTGGTCGCGGGTCGGAGCAGGCTCGGTAACCGTGGTCTTGCCTTCGGCATACAGACCGGCCAACAACAGGCAGGACTTAACCTGGGCACTGGCCATCGGCATGGTGTAGGTCAGGCCCTTGAGCTTGTTGCCACCACGAATGGTCATCGGCGGGCGACCTTCAGCGGCGGTTTCGATCACCGCGCCCATTTCACGCAGCGGATTGGCCACGCGATTCATCGGGCGCTTGGACAGCGAAGCGTCGCCGGTCAGGGTGCTGTCGAAGTTCTGCGCAGCCAACAGGCCGGACAGCAGACGCATCGAAGTACCGGAGTTGCCCAGATAGATCGGACCTGGCGCCGGCTTCAGACCATGCAGGCCAACGCCGTGAATGGTCACGCGACCGTGGTGCGGACCTTCGATGACCACGCCCATGTCACGGAAAGCCTGCAAGGTCGCCAGGGCATCTTCGCCCTCGAGGAAGCCTTCGACTTCAGTGACACCTTCGGCCAGGGAGCCGAGCATGATCGAACGGTGGGAAATCGATTTGTCACCCGGTACGCGAATCCGACCGGACAGGCGGCCACCAGGTTGAGCCAGGAAAATCAGATCGTTGGAATTCATAGCGTCCACATAGGCCCTGCGGGCCAGGATTTTACTGAAATGCTCGCGGGCAACCCGGGCGCGAGTGAAAACGCCCAACAATTGGTGCCCATCCCCTGCATCGACCGCGTCGCGCAAGGCGTCGAGATCGCTGCGAAATGTATCGAGTGTGCGCAGGACAGCTTCGCGGTTGGCGAGGAAGATGTCGTGCCACATGACCGGGTCGCTTCCGGCGATTCTCGTGAAATCGCGGAAACCGCCCGCAGCGTAACGGAAGATCTCAAGATTTTCATTGCGCTTGGCCAACGAATCGACCAGACCGAACGCCAGCAAGTGCGGCAGATGGCTGGTCGCGGCCAGTACTTCGTCGTGACGCTCGACCTGCATGTGTTCGACATCGGCGCCCAATTCGCGCCACAAACGGTCGACTACCGCCAGGGCTACCGGATCGGTCTGATCCAGCGGCGTCAGGATCACTTTGTGGCGACGGAACAGCTCGGCGTTGGAGGCTTCCACCCCACTCTGCTCCGAACCGGCAATCGGGTGCCCCGGCACGAAGCATGACGGCATCTTGCCAAATGCTTCGGTGGCTGCACGCACCACATTGCCCTTGGCACTGCCGACATCGGTCAGGATCGCCTGCCCCAGATCCATGCCCGCCAGACGCGCGAGCACTTTCTCCATGGCCAGGATCGGCACTGCCAACTGGATGACGTCGGCGCCCTGACACGCAACGCCCAGATCTTCCTCGCAGCGATCCACCACACCCAACTCGACCGCGAGCTTGCGCGATTGTGGATCGAGATCGACCCCGACCACTTCGCGGCACAGACCGCTTTCACGCAAACCCTTGGCAAACGAACCGCCGATCAACCCGAGACCGACCACCACCAGGCGACCGATCATAGGTTCAGCAGATTGCAGCGCAGTAACATCAACCACGAGCCAGAACCTTGGTCAGCGCCTCAAGGAAGCGGCTGTTCTCTGCCGGCAGGCCAATGGTGATGCGCAGGTGGTTCGGCATGCCATAGTTGGCCACTGGACGCACGATCACGCCCTCACGAAGCAAGCCCTGGAACACCGGGGCCGCGACCTGACCGAGATCGACGCAGATGAAATTGCCTTTCGACGCAATCCAGCTCAGCCCCAGCTCACGGAAACCGGCTTCCAGTTGCTGCATGCCGGACTCGTTCAACTGACGGCTTTGCGCCAGATACTCTTCGTCCTTCAACGCCGCACAGGCTGCCGCCAGGGCCAGGCTGTTGACGTTGAACGGCTGACGTACACGGTTCAGCACGTCTGCGACTATCGCCGTGGACAAGCCATAACCCACGCGCAGTGCCGCCAGGCCATAGGCCTTGGAGAAGGTACGGGAAACCAGCAGGTTCGGATAAGCCGCCAGGAAGTCCAGGCCGTCCGGCAGATCGCTGCCTTCGGCGTATTCGATGTAAGCCTCGTCCAGTACGACCAGCACATGCTCCGGAACATCCTGCAGGAATTCGTCCAGCGCCTCAGCGTCGAACCAGGTCCCGGTCGGATTGTTCGGATTGGCGATGAACACCACGCGGGTGTTGGCATCGATGGCTGCCAGCATTGCAGGCAGGTCATGCCCCCAATCCTTGGCCGGAACCACCTTGGCCTCTGCGCCGACCGCCTGGGTGGCAATCGGGTAGACCGCGAATGCATGCTCGCTGAACACGGCATTCAGGCCCGGCGCCAGATAGGCGCGCGCCACCAGCTCAAGAATGTCGTTGGAGCCATTGCCCAGCGTCACTTGATTCAGTTCGACACGGCATTGTTCGGCCAGCAGGGTCTTGAGCGCAAAACCGTTGCCGTCCGGATAGCGGGTCAACTCGGCCAGCGCGTCGCGGATGGCCGCCAGCGCCTTGGGGCCGGCGCCCAACGGGTTTTCGTTGCTCGCCAACTTGATGATGCTGGCTGGATCGAGATTCAGCTCACGAGCCAGTTCGTCCACGGGTTTGCCCGGAACGTAAGGCGAAAGTTGTTGCACGCCCGGCTGTGCCAGAGCGAGGAAATTGCCACTCATTTGCTACCGCCCCTTAGAGAACTGCTTTCGGGTAGGAACCCAGCACTTTGAGTGCCACTGCTTCCTGACTGATCTTTTCCAGCACACCTTTGACCAGCGGGTCGCGATGATGGCCGACGAAATCGATGAAGAACACGTAGGTCCATTTACCGCTGCGCGACGGACGGGTCTCGATACGCGTCAGGTCAATGCCGTTGTCGTGGAACGGCACCAGCAACTCGTGAAGCGCACCCGGCTTGTTGCTCATCGAAACGATGATCGACGTCTTGTCGTCGCCGGTCGGTGGCACTTCCTGATTGCCGATCATCAGGAAGCGCGTGGAGTTGTCCGGGCGATCCTCGATCTTCTCGGCCAATCGGGTCAGCCCGTACAGGCCGGCCGCCATGTCGCCGGCAATCGCCGCCGAGTTCCACTCACCCTTGACCCGCTTGGCCGCTTCGGCGTTGCTCGACACCGCCACGCGCTCGACATTCGGGTAGTGGGCGTCCAGCCACTTGCGGCACTGGGCCAGTGACTGGGCGTGGGAGTAGATACGGCTGATGCTGTCGGTCTTGGTGTTTTCACCGACCAGCAGGTGATGGTGGATACGCAGCTCGACTTCGCCGCAGATCACCATGTCATGTTCCAGGAAGCTGTCGAGGGTGTGGTTGACCGCGCCTTCGGTGGAGTTTTCCACCGGCACCACGCCAAAATTCACCGCACCGGCCGCCACTTCACGGAACACTTCGTCGATCGCCGCCATCGGCTTGCTGATCACCGCGTGGCCGAAGTGCTTCATGGCCGCCGCCTGGGTGAAAGTACCTTCAGGGCCGAGATAAGCCACTTTCAGCGGCTGCTCGAGCGCCAGGCACGAAGACATGATTTCACGGAACAACCGCGCCATCTCTTCGTTGCCCAGCGGCCCCTGGTTGCGCTCCATGACACGCTTGAGCACCTGAGCTTCGCGCTCAGGACGATAGAACACCGGCACTTCGCCTTCGGCCAGCGAGGCCATCTTTACCCGCGCGACTTCCTGGGCGCAGCGCGCACGCTCACTGATCAGCTCCAGGACCTTTTCGTCCAGGGCATCAATGCGCAGGCGCAGTGCCTTGAGTTCTTGCTCAGACATTAGCCGTGTTCCTTCTCGAACTCTGCCATGTACGAAACCAGCGCGTTGACGGCGTTGATGTCGACAGCATTATAGATGGAGGCGCGCATGCCGCCCACGGAACGGTGGCCCTTGAGGTTCAACAGGCCACGCTCGTCGGCACCCGCCAGGAACGGCTTGTCCAGACGATCATCAGCCAGGCGGAACGGCACGTTCATCCACGAGCGATCCGACTTGTTGATCGGGTTGCTGTACAGGCCGCTGGCATCGATGAAGCCGTACAGCGTGCGCTGTTTGACTTCGTTGAGCTTGCCGATGGCCTCGACGCCGCCTTGCTCCTTGAGCCACTCGAACACCAGGCCGGACAAGTACCAGGCCAGGGTCGGCGGGGTGTTATACATCGAACCGTTATCGGCCGCGACCTTGTAGTTGAGCATGGTCGGGCAAATGGAGCGCGCATGACCCAGCAGGTCTTCGCGAACGATGTTGACGACGATACCACTCGGGCCGATGTTTTTCTGGGCGCCGGCGTAGATCATGCCGAAGCGCGAAACATCCACCGGGCGCGACAGGATGTCCGAAGACATGTCGGCCACCAGCGGAACATCACCGGTCTCGGGAATCCATTGGAATTCCAGGCCACCGATGGTTTCGTTCGGCGCGTAGTGAACGTAGGCCGCGTCTTTCGACAACTTCCATTCGTTCTGGCCGGGAATGGCGAAATAGTCGTAAGGCTTGGCGGTGCCGGCAACATTGACGTGGCCGTAGCGCGAAGCTTCTTCGATGGCCTTCTGCGACCAGATACCGGTGTCGATATAGTCGGCAGAGCCGTTTTCCGGCAACAGGTTCAGAGGAATCTGAGCAAATTGCTGGCTGGCGCCACCTTGCAGAAACAGCACTTTATAGTTCGAGGGGATATTCAGCAGATCACGCAGATCCTGCTCGGCCTTGGTGGCGATGGACACGAACTCATCGCTGCGATGGCTCATTTCCATGACCGACAGACCCTTGCCGTGCCAGTCGAGGAGTTCACCCTGGGCGCGCTGCAGGACAGCTTCGGGAAGCGCCGCAGGACCGGCACAGAAGTTATAGGCTCTCTTGCTCACATCCAATCTCGCTCTGATTTGGTGGTATCACTGTAGGAGCGAGCTTGCTCGCGAAAAACCTGAGAGCACAAGGGTGCACCAGACGCCCTGCGTTATCGTTGACGACCATCGCGAGCAAGCTCGCTCCTACATGGGATTTCAGTATTTCCGTACGGACAAACAACAAGGGGGCGAATTTTCATCCGCCCCCTGTTTACCCGCTTATTCCTGTGGTTCTTCGTCAGCGGCGGCGTCGAGTTGCTGGTCTTCGGCAACGTCGTCGATCACGACTTCACCGACAAACCCTTCACCCTCTTCACCTTCCAGCTCTTCACCCTCGACTTCCGACGGTTCCTGAACCCGCTCCAGCCCGACCAGTGTTTCGTCGTTGGCCAGTTTGATCAGGGTCACGCCCTGGGTGTTACGACCCAGGCTGGACACTTCGTCGACACGGGTGCGCACCAGGGTGCCCTGGTCGGAAATCAACATGATTTCCTCACCGTCGAGCACCTGGACCGCACCGACCAGACGGCCGTTACGCTCGTTGCTGACCATGGCGATAACGCCCTGACCGCCACGCTTGTACTCAGGGAACTCGGTGATCGCCGTGCGCTTGCCGTAGCCACGCGCCGAAGCGGTGAGGATCTGGCTGCCTTCTTCCGGGATCAGCATGGAAATCAGCTTCTGGCCTTCCGGCAGACGCATGCCACGCACACCGCGGGCGGTACGGCCCATGGCGCGAACGTCGGATTCCTTGAAGCGGGTGACCTTGCCGCCGTCGGAGAACAGCATCACTTCGCGCTCGCCATCGGTGATGGCCGCGGAAATCAGCACGTCGCCTTCGTCCAGCTCCAGCGCGATCAGGCCGACGCTGCGTTGACGGCTGAAGGATTCCAGCGGGGTCTTCTTCACGGTGCCGTTAGCGGTGGCCATGAAGATGTAGTGACCTTCGGTGTATTCCTCGACCGGCAGCATGGTGGTGATGTATTCACCGTCATCCAGCGGCAGCAGGTTGACCAGCGGACGACCACGGGCAGCGCGGGACGCTTCAGGGATTTCGTAGGTTTTCAGCCAGTACACCTTGCCCTTGCTGGAGAACAGCAACAGCGTGGTGTGGCTGTTGGCAACCAGCAGGTGAGCGATGTAGTCCTCATCCTTGACGCCGGTTGCCGATTTGCCTTTACCGCCACGACGCTGGGCCTGGTACGCAGCCAATGGCTGGGTCTTGGCGTAGCCACCGTGGGAAATGGTCACGACGCGCTCTTCTTCCGGGATCATGTCACCCAGGGTCAGGTCCAGACGCGCATCAAGGATCTCAGTGCGACGTACGTCGCCGTACTCGGCGCGAATCACTTCCAGCTCTTCGCGGATCACTTCCATCAGGCGCGTGGCGCTGTTGAGGATGCGGATCAGCTCGCCGATCTGGTTGAGGATCTCTTGATACTCGGCCAGCAGTTTTTCGTGTTCCAGACCGGTCAGGCGGTGCAGACGCAGTTCCAGAATGGCTTGCGCCTGTTCTGGCGACAGGAAGTACTTGCCGTCGCGCAGACCGTATTGCGGATCGAGGTTTTCCGGACGGCACGAATCGGCGCCGGCACGTTCAACCATCGCCACCACGGCCGAGGATTCCCAAGGCGTGCTGATCAGCGCTTCCTTGGCTTCCGATGGCGTAGGCGACGCCTTGATCAGGGCGATGACCGGATCGATGTTCGACAGGGCAACCGCTTGACCTTCAAGGATGTGACCACGCTCGCGCGCCTTGCGCAGTTCGAACACGGTACGGCGGGTCACCACTTCGCGGCGGTGACGGACGAAGGCTTCCAGCAGGTCCTTGAGGTTCAGGATCCGCGGACGGCCGTCGATCAGCGCGACGATGTTGATACCGAACACCGCTTGCAGCTGGGTCTGGGCGTAGAGGTTGTTGAGGATGACCTCAGGCACTTCACCGCGACGCAGCTCGATCACGACGCGCATACCGTCCTTGTCGGACTCGTCGCGCAGTTCGGTGATGCCTTCCAGCTTCTTCTCTTTTACCAGCTCGGCGATCTTCTCGATCAGACGCGCCTTGTTCAGCTGGTATGGGAGTTCGGTGATGACGATCTGCTGACGGCCACCGACCTTGTCGATGTCTTCGATCATCGAGCGGGCGCGCATGTAAATGCGCCCGCGACCGGTGCGGTAGGCTTCGATGATGCCGGCGCGACCGTTGATGATCGCGGCGGTCGGGAAGTCCGGACCGGGGATGTATTGCATCAGCTCGTCGACGGTCAGCTCAGGGTTGTCGATGAGCGCCAGGCAACCGTCGATGACTTCACCGAGGTTGTGCGGCGGAATGTTGGTCGCCATGCCCACGGCGATACCGCTGGAGCCGTTGACCAGCAGGTTGGGAATACGGGTCGGCATGACCGCCGGGATCATTTCGGTGCCGTCGTAGTTCGGCACCCAGTCCACGGTTTCTTTATGCAGGTCAGCCAGCAGCTCGTGCGCCAGCTTGGTCATGCGCACTTCGGTGTATCGCATGGCCGCGGCGTTGTCGCCGTCCACCGAACCGAAGTTGCCCTGGCCGTCTACCAGCAGGTAGCGCAGGGAGAATGGCTGCGCCATCCGAACGATGGTGTCGTACACCGCGGTATCACCGTGCGGGTGATACTTACCGATCACGTCACCGACAACACGGGCAGATTTCTTGTACGGCTTGTTGAAGTCGTTGCCCAGCTCGCTCATCGCGAACAGCACGCGCCGGTGCACGGGCTTCAAGCCATCGCGCGCATCCGGCAGTGCCCGCCCGACAATTACGCTCATCGCGTAGTCGAGGTAGGACTGCTTCAGCTCGTCTTCGATATTGACCGGGAGGATTTCTTTGGCCAGTTCGCCCATGAGAAGCCTGATTCCTTTTTCTGGTGAAACTTCGTCAGGACCAACGAAGCTCGCCGCTGCAGGCTCAGTGCCATGCATTGGCTTACAACAAATCAACGAGTTATGCCATGGATCTGCGCAGTACGGGTCGCCACTTGGGGCAACCCTGGAAACCGCCGGATGTTATCACAAGAGCCGCCACGCACCTATCCCCCAGATGCGCATGGAGAGTAGTTAGTTGACCGGTGACAGGCTTGAAGGGGACGAGAGAGGCTTAGAGCCGTGTTGAATGGAGAATTTGTGGCTGATTCGGGTTGATTCATTGAGTTTGACGGCCCCATCGCGAGCAGGCTCGCGATGGCGGCTTACCAGACACCAAAGATTATCAATGCAGACGCTTACGACACATCAACTGCGCCATTTTCGCTGTATCCGGGCGTTCGACGATGCCTTTTTCGGTGACGATCGCATCGATCAGGTCCGCCGGCGTCACGTCGAACACCGGGTTAAAGGCATTGACGTCGGCCCCGACGCGCTTGCCACCGACCTCCAGCAGCTCGCGACCATCACGCTCTTCAATCGGAATGTCATCGCCACTGGCCAGGTTCATGTCGATGGTCGAACTCGGCGCCACCACCATGAAGCGTACGCCGTGGTGCATGGCGTTGACGGCCAGTTGATAGGTGCCGATCTTGTTGGCCACATCGCCATTGGCGGTGATCCGGTCCGCGCCGACGATGACCCAGGTAGGGCCTTTGGTCTTCATGATATGCGCCGCGGCGGAATCGACATTGAGGGTCACGGGAATGCCTTCATTGGCCAGCTCCCACGCGGTCAGTCGCGAGCCCTGCAGCCATGGGCGGGTTTCGTCGACATAGACCTGCTCGACCATACCCTCGATGAATGCACCACGAATCACCCCCAGCGCGGTGCCAAAGCCGCCCGTGGCCAGCGCGCCGGTGTTGCAGTGGGTCAGGATCGCCTGGGCGTTGCCCTGATGCTTGCGGATCAGGTCCACACCCAGTTGGGCCATGGTCAGGTTGGCTTCGCGATCACTTTCGTGAATGGCGATGGCCTCTGCTTCCAGCACCGCCAGCGGATCGGCATTGTCTTTCAGGCGATCAAGCCGGTCGTGCATGCGACCCAGCGCCCAGAACAGGTTGACCGCCGTAGGACGGGAATCGGCCAGCAGCATGAAATCCTCTTCCAGCGCAGCGTACCAGTCGCCACCTTCGGCAATCCGGGCGCGGGCCGCCAGTACGATGCCATAGGCTGCGCTAATGCCGATGGCCGGCGCGCCACGCACCACCATCGAGCGAATGGCCTCGGCCACGCCAGCAGCGCTGGTGTAAGCAATCCAGGTTTCCTCGAACGGCAAAATACGCTGATCCAGCAGATGGAGAGCGCCATCACGCCAATCGATGGCCTTTACCTTTTCCGCAGCCAACAGTCGATCGCGCATCCCTCACCCCGCACTCATGAACAAAAGCCGCCGATTATAGCGATCCCCCCGCGAAGACGCTCGGGTATACTTCGCCATCCCTTACAAAAACACTGGAACCGACCCTCGATGCCGAACACTGCCGCTGCGCTCGACCTGTTATTGCTGCCGACCTGGCTGGTACCCGTCGAACCCGCTGGTGTTGTCCTCAAGGAACATGGCGTGGGCATCCGTGATGGACGCATCGTGTTTGTCGGTCCACGTTCCGTCGCGCTGAAGCTTAACGCAACCGAAACCCGCGAATTGCCCGACATGCTGCTCAGCCCCGGCCTGATCAATGCCCACGGGCACGCGGCGATGACACTGTTCCGCGGCCTGGCCGATGACCTGCCATTGATGACCTGGCTGGAAAACCACATCTGGCCCGCCGAAGCCAAGTGGGTCGACGAGGACTTCGTGCGCGACGGCACGGATCTGGCCATCGCCGAGCAAATCAAAGGCGGCATCACCTGTTTCTCTGACATGTACTTCTTCCCGAAGGTTGCCAGCGAGCGCGTGCACAACAGCGGCATTCGCGCACAAATCGCGATTCCGATCCTCGATTTCCCCATTCCGGGCGCCGCTACCGCGGACGAAGCCATTCGTCAGGGCGTTGAGCTGTTTGGCGATCTCAAGCACCACGAGCGCATCAAAATCACCTTCGGCCCCCATGCACCCTACACCGTGGGCGACGAAAACCTGGAAAAAATCCGGGTGATTGCCGAAGAGCTGGACGCTTCGATTCACATGCACGTACATGAAACCGCCTTCGAAGTGCAGCAATCGATAGAGCAACGCGGCGAACGACCGCTGGCCCGCCTGGCGCGCCTGGGCTTGCTGGGGCCACGTTTCCAGGCGGTTCACATGACCCAGATCAGCGATGAAGACCTGGCACTGCTGGTAGAAAGCAACAGCAATGTGATTCATTGCCCCGAGTCGAAC
Source organism: Pseudomonas sp. GL_091 (assembly GCF_057837725.1). Taxonomy (NCBI): domain Bacteria; kingdom Pseudomonadati; phylum Pseudomonadota; class Gammaproteobacteria; order Pseudomonadales; family Pseudomonadaceae; genus Pseudomonas; species Pseudomonas sp. GL_091. The sequence goes on from NZ_CM174451.1 coordinate 5,474,702, forward strand.
CTGAAGCTGGCCAGCGGGTTCTGCCCGGTCGAGCGTTTGTGGGAGGCCGGGGTCAATGTCGCAGTCGGCACCGATGGCGCGGCCAGCAACAATGACCTGGACCTGCTCGGCGAAACCCGCACCGCGGCCCTGCTGGCCAAGGCTGTCGCCGGATCGGCCACCGCGCTGGATGCCCATCGCGCCTTGCGCATGGCCACCCTCAATGGTGCCCGGGCATTGGGTATCGAGGCCGAAGTCGGCTCGCTGGAAATCGGCAAAGCGGCGGACATGGTGGCTTTCGATCTCTCCGGCCTGGCCCAGCAGCCGGTCTACGACCCGGTTTCGCAGCTTATATACGCCACCGGCCGGGACTGCGTGAAACACCTTTGGGTTGCCGGCAAGCAGTTGCTCGACGACCGTCGCCTGACACGCCTGGATGAACAACAGCTTGGCGCTGTCGCGAGGGCCTGGGGCCAGCGCATCAGCGGCCGCACCGAATCGTAAGCACCCTGGAACGCAATCCGGGGCAACAGGATTTTTCAAGTTTTAGAGGACTTAAACCATGAGCAACGTCGACTACGCCGAAATCGCCAAATTCGAGGCCCTGGCCCATCGCTGGTGGGACCGCGAAAGCGAATTCAAACCGCTGCACGACATCAACCCGCTGCGGGTCAACTGGATTGACGAGCGGGTTAACCTGGCCGGCAAGAAAGTCGTCGACGTCGGTTGCGGCGGCGGCATCCTCAGCGAAGCCATGGCCCAACGCGGTGCGACCGTGATGGGTATCGACATGGGCGAAGCGCCGTTGGCGGTTGCCCAGTTGCATCAACTGGAGTCGGGCGTGAGCGTCGAATACCGGCAGATCACCGCCGAAGCCCTGGCCGAGGAAATGCCCGAGCAGTTCGACGTGGTCACCTGCCTGGAAATGCTTGAGCACGTGCCGGACCCGTCGTCGGTCATCCGTGCCTGCTTCCGCATGGTCAAACCCGGCGGCCAGGTGTTCTTCTCGACCATCAACCGCAACCCGAAGGCGTACCTGTTCGCCATCGTCGGCGCCGAATACATCATGAAGCTGCTGCCGCGCGGCACCCACGACTTCAAGAAATTCATCCGCCCCTCCGAACTTGGCGCCTGGAGCCGCATGGCCGGCCTGACCGTCAAGGACATCATCGGCCTGACCTACAACCCGCTGACCAAGCACTACAAACTGGCCTCCGACGTGGACGTCAACTACATGATCCAGACCCTGCGCGAGGAGTAAGCCGATGCCAATCAGAGCAGTTCTTTTCGACATGGACGGCACCCTGCTCGACACCGCGCCGGACTTTATTGCGATCTGTCAGGCGATGCGTGCCGACCGCGGCTTGCCACCGATGAACGACAAGCACATCCGCGACGAGATTTCCGGCGGCGCCAGGGCAATGGTCGCGGTGACCTTCGCCATGGACCCGGAGTCGCCGGGTTTCGAGGAGCTGCGCCTGGAGTTTCTGGAACGCTACCTCGTGGGTTGTGCGGTGCACAGCAAGCTGTTCGACGGCATGGCTGAATTGCTGGCCGACATCGAAAAAGCCAACCTGATCTGGGGCGTGGTCACCAACAAGCCGCTGCGCTTCGCCGAGCCGATCATGCAACAGTTGGGGCTGGCTGAACGTTCGGCGCTGCTGATCTGCCCGGATCATGTGAAGAACAGCAAACCGGACCCGGAACCGCTGATACTCGCCTGCAAGATGCTCGACCTGGACCCGGCCAGCGTACTGTTCGTCGGCGATGACTTGCGCGACATCGAGTCGGGCCGCGATGCCGGCACCAAGACTGCTGCGGTGACCTTTGGCTATATCCACCCGGATGATAATCCGCGGCATTGGGGTGCGGATGTGGTGGTCGATCATCCGCTGGAGTTGCGCAAGGTTTTGGATAGCGCCCTCTGTAGCTGCTGAGTCTGTCGTTGACCTCTGTAGGAGCGAGCTTGCTCGCGAAACAAATGAGAACGCCGCGGGCTGTCAGGCTTTTCGCGTAAGCGTTAACGAACATCACGAGCAAGCTCGCTCCTACAGTGATCGTGCAACGGTCGCCCGAACTCTGATTTGTTGAGGTTTTTTATGTTTGATTATTCCGCCCGCCCCGAGCTGCTCAAGGATCGGGTCATTCTGGTCACCGGCGCAGGACGCGGCATCGGCGCCGCAGCGGCAAAAACCTACGCGGCCCACGGCGCAACCGTGCTGTTGCTGGGCAAGACCGAAGCCAACCTGACCCAGGTCTACGACGAAATCGAAGCCGCCGGCCATCCACAACCGGCGGTGATCCCGTTCAACCTCGAAACCGCCCTGCCCCATCAATACGATGAGCTGGCGGCCATGATCGAAAGCGAATTCGGGCATCTCGACGGCCTGCTGCACAATGCTTCGATCATCGGCCCGCGCACGCCGATCGAGCAGCTTTCCGGCGAAAACTTCATGCGGGTCATGCAAGTCAACGTCAATGCCATGTTCATGCTCACCAGCACACTGCTGCCGCTGCTCAAGCTGTCGCAGGACGCCTCGGTGGTGTTCACTTCCAGCAGCGTCGGCCGCAAGGGACGTGCGTACTGGGGCGCTTACGGTGTCTCCAAGTTCGCCACTGAAGGCCTGATGCAAACCCTGGCTGACGAAGTCGATACCGTGGCCCCGGTACGCTCCAACAGCATCAACCCGGGTGCTACCCGCACCAGCATGCGCGCCCAGGCTTACCCGGGTGAAAATCCGCTGAACAACCCGACGCCCGAGGAGATCATGCCGGTCTACCTCTACCTGATGGGCCCGGACAGCACCGGTATCAATGGCCAGGCGTTCAACGCCCAGTAACGACCGCACGTCGCTTTTTAGTGCCGCGTCAGCTTCCTGTCGCGGCGCTCGAACTCGAGCCAGGCACCTGTCAAACAAACGTCGGACGCAGCGCTACACAGGCAACAGACAAGCCACAACCAATTGATTTAATACAGATTTTATTCAGATGAACCGAATGGCACGACTTTCGCTCTAAGTTTGCTCAGACACGCAACGTGAAAGCAGACGGGGGTGAAGCTTGAGTGCAGAGATTACTCATCTTCTACAAAGCGGATTAAACTTGTACGAAATGTCCTACGGGACTGACGGACCAGTACGACGCGCAGCCCTAAGCCGCTCTCACCCTGCTTGTAAGACAGCCTTACTGCTTAGGGGCGCACGCCTTATGAAACCACCTTCCCAGACCAACGCAATTGACTTCGATAGCGCCAAATTGCAGCGCCTGGGCTTTGGTCAGCAGCCGCCTCTTCTGGAAAGGCCTGTCAGTCTTGCGCAATTGCGCCAGCAACTGAGCCTGCAGTTGCAAACCAGTCTGGAGCCGCAACGCATTCTTGGGACTTTCTATCGCGAAATTCAGCGATTGGTGCCGTTGGACGCCTTGTGCTACCTGCACAAGAGCAGTGACCTGCGCCTGGAGTTCGGCCAACGCGGCCATCATTCCATCAGTTACAGCCTCAGCCACGAAGGCGAACACCTGGGTGAGCTGACTTTCCGTCGCAATCAGCGTTTCAGCGAACAGGAACAGGGCAATCTCGAATCACTGCTGGCTGCGCTGCTTTTCCCGATGCGCAATGCGCTGCTTTACCGTACCGCCACCCAAAGCGCACTGCGCGACCCGCTGACGGGCACCGGCAACCGCATCGCCATGGACCAGACGCTGCAAAGGGAAATCGAACTGTCCAGGCGCCATCTGCAACCGTTGTCGGTGCTGATGCTGGACATCGATCATTTCAAGCAAGTCAATGATACCCATGGCCACAGTACTGGCGATGACGTGCTCAAGGCGGTCGCTGCCACGATCAAAAACCAGCTGCGCAACGTGGACATGGTGTTCCGCTATGGCGGTGAAGAGTTCCTGATCCTGCTGTCGAACACCTGCCGCGAGGCCGCGTCGTTGGTCGGTGAGCGGCTGCGGTTTGCAGCGCAGTCTGAAGAGTACCTGGCCGATGGCCACAGGATCCTGCTGACGGTCAGCCTCGGCTGTTCGACCCTGTTGCCCGGCGAGTCTGCCGAAAGCCTGTTGCGACGGGCAGACAGCGCGCTGTATGTGGCCAAGCGCGAAGGTCGTAACCGGCTGGAGATGGCGGGCTGATTTTTCAGCCACAACACAAACCAATGTGGGAGCGAGCCTGCTCGCGAATGGGATCTGACCTTCAACGATGATGTTGACTGACAGTCCGTATTCGCGAGCAGGCTCGCTCCCACAGTTGTTTTTCAAGCAGCGATTGAATCAGCCTTCGGCCAGTGCCATCCGCTCACGCACGACTGGCACCCGCTCTGCGTGCTCCAATTGCATGCAACGTTCGAGAAACAGGTGCATGTAGTCGTAACTCTTGCAAACGGCCTGGCGCAGCTCCACCTGCAGGGATTTGCTCGGGTTGGTGCCCGCCAATGTGCAGATGATTTCCAGGGCTTCCCATGGATGGGCATCGTCGTACTGGGCATGCATCTTCAGCCACTTCATCGCCCGCTTGCGATCTTCCTCGGGGAACGAGGCGGCGTAGATACCGTTGGCACACACTACCGCCGACCATTCCCCGGTCGCCCCTTCGATGGCGTAGTTGGTGGCGGCAATCCCGACGATCAGCGAGTCGGCTGAACTGGTGTGCCAGCACCAATGGCTCAGGGCGTGAAGCTCAGGGGGAACCTGCTGGGCCTGTAGCTCTTCCAGGCTGACACCGTGCGCGCGACTCCAGTGCACCCAGTAGTCGGCGTGGTTCAGTTCGACGCGGATGTTGCGCATCAGCCAGCGACGGGCCATGTCTTCGCCGGGATGACGGGCAAAGCGGGTCTTGGTCAGGTTTTGTGCCATATACAACGCGAACTGTTCGACCACCGGCCAGCCACCGATCAGGTACTGGCGCATGGTCTTCGCACTGAGCTTGTTGTCTCGCATGCGTTGGTACAGTTCGTGTTCGACAACCCGGCGCTTGCTCTCGCTGCAATCCTGGATCAGGCGCTGGGCCCAGGCAGGATAACTTGCAGCTTCCATGAGCGGTCCGGTTCGGTTGAATGTGTCGATCACTGTCGAGCTCCTTTTGATTGTGATTGTGAGATCGGCAGGAGTTTCAACGGAACGTGCCAGGCGCCTTGAACAACAGCGGCTGAGGCCTGGCAGGACGACTCAGCAAGCTATCGCAGGTAAACAGCTGCGGGCGTTCAATCACATACCCTTGAGCGTAATCCACCCCGATCTCCAGCAATGCCTGCTCGATCTGGGGTGTTTCGACAAACTCGGCAATCGTGCGTTTACCCATCACATGGCCAATATGATTGATCACTTCGACCATGGCGCGGTTAATCGGGTCGTCCAGCATATCCTTTACGAAACTCCCGTCGATCTTCAGGAAGTCTACAGGCAAATGTTTCAGGTATGCGAATGAGGACATTCCGGCACAAAAATCATCCAGTGAAAAATGGCACCCTAAGCCTTTGAGTTCATTAATGAATCGGATGGCGCTGCCAAGATTTGAAATAGCGCTGGTTTCAGTAATTTCAAAACAAATCATTTCAGGCGGAATTGAATACGTCACAAACTGTTGGCGCAAGAAGCCCAGGAACGCCTCATCCCCGATCGTCGTGCCTGACAGATTGATCGCACACATGGCCAGCGGCCCGGGGCCTTGCTCGGCCCGGCATTGAGCAATGATCTTGAACACGTTCTGCACCACCCAACGATCCAGCGAGCTCATCAGGCCATAACGCTCGGCAGCCGGAATGAAGCTGTCAGGCAAGATCATCCGCCCGGCTTCATCATGCAATCGCAGCAGAATTTCAATGTGCCCGCAGCCCTGATTGACATGACCCAAGGGGGCAATTTCCTGGGCGTACAGGCAGAAACGGTCCTCCTCCAGCGCCATGTGCAAACGCTGCACCCAGGCCATTTCGCCGAAGCGCAGGGACAATTCCGAGTCATCCGGATGATAGACCTGGACCCGGTTCCGGCCCTTTTCCTTGGCCATGTAACACGCCATGTCAGCAGCACGTAGCGAGGTTTCGAGCGTCGTCGGATTCTGTGCGACATGGACCAGCCCGATACTGACAGTGGTCACGAAAGGCCGGCCCTTCCAGACAAAATGCAGATTCTGCACAGTCTGGCGCAGGCTCTCGGCAATTTTCTCCGCCGCTTCCGGTGCGCAGTTTTCCAGCAGGATGCCGAACTCGTCGCCGCCCAGGCGCGCCAGGGTATCGCCTTCGCGCAGCCCGGATTGCAACAAGGCACAGATATGCCGCAACAGTTCGTCGCCCGCCGCATGGCCGCAGGTATCGTTGACCAGTTTGAACTGATCCAGATCGAGGAACATCAGGGCATGGCGACCCGCGTAGCGGGTCAGGTTGTGCAGCGCCTGTTCCAGGCGATATTCGAATTCTCGGCGGTTGGCAAGCCCGGTCAAGGCGTCGTGGGTCGCCTGCCACGACAGATTGGCGATGTATTGCCGCTCCTGGGTCATGTCATGCAGCACCAGCACCGTCCCGCTGACTTTGCCAGCATTGCGGATCGGCGCGCCCACCAGCGTGACCGACACCGTGCTGCCGTCCAGGCGTTGAATCAGCTTGGAGTGTTCACTGCCGCCACTGAGCTGGCCGCTCAGAATATGCTCGATCAGGGTGAACCCATCGGTCTGGGCATTTTCGTCCAGCAGGTTGAACAGCGCCGCCAGCGGCAAACCTGTCGCCTGCTCGGCCTTCCAGTGGGTCAACGCCTCGGCCGCCGGATTCATGTAGGCAATCGCACCTGATACATCCGTGGTGATCACGCCGTCGCCAATCGATTGCAGGGTGATCTGCGCCCGTTCTTTCTCCAGCTGCAGCGCATCAGCGAAGGCATGGCGCTGCTTGAGCAGTTTATGGGTGCGCATCAAGGCCAATGCAATCAAGCCCAGGGCGGTGGCGAGGTTGGTCACCAGCAACAGTCGCAGGATCATCCGCGAGCCTTCGCCCAAGGCATCGCTGAAGGCCTTCGCCGCCGGTGTCACACTTTCGTTGATGACGAATATCTGATCCTTCCAGTGCTTGATATCGGCATCGGTGGCCTGCCTGGTGGTGATGCGCTGATGCATCTCCCGCGCAATGGCATCGAGTTGCACCAGATAGGCGTCGCCCACCCTCCAAAGGTCGATGGCTTTCTCGTGGTAACTGAAGTGCCGGAAATTCAGGTACAGCCAGATCACACTGGTGATGTCATCCGGATGGTTGCCCCCCTTGAGAATCGCCACACGTGCCGCCTCGATATTCGGCGGTTGATGATCCAGCGCCACACGCAACTCATGCCCGCCCTGAGGCACGGAAATGGCGTTCTGGTATTTACGAAAAATCACTTCGTCGCCGCTGTCGGCGTAGAGGTTGAGGTAATAGATGGCGTCTTTCTGGCCCTTGGACCACAGGCTTTCGCCGGCAACATAGCCGCGAACCGCCGACAGCACGTAAAGGCTAACGCCGCCCAACAAGGCTTGAAACACCACAACGGCGATAAATGGCCAGACGATGCCCAACAACCGTGGCGTTCCGAGAGTCCGCGTTTGATTCATGTGGTCCCTTGCATTAGCACTGCCTGCTCGTCTTCCGGACGAAATCGCTTTAGCTAGACTAGGGGGCGATATCGCTTCCGGCAAGCCAGACACGGTACAACATGCACTACATATGTACCGCATCCGCAGCGAACAAAACTTTGAGACTGGCGGCTCTCATCCATTCAAGAGCCGCTTTCTCATGCAAACTGCAACTGCTGCGCCCACCCTGGTTCAACGGCATGCCGGCCAACAGGCCGAGTACGCGGCAATACTGACCGCGTTACGAGCCGTAAAGGCGAAAGCCTCGGAACTGCGTGGATACTACCTGTCACCCCATGCAGATTCGCCCCTGGCCTTTGAGTACGAGCGAGCGAAAACGCTTCTACTCGCATTGTTCGAAGCGGCCGGCGACAGGGCTTTGTCTGACCATCTTCGACCACTCAAAGAACTGCTGACAGAAGTTGACGGCATCGCCGATCAGTGTGTTTTCTCGACGCTGCGCCGCGATGGCTCCCTCGCAACGCACGTAGTTGGGGATGTAACAAATGCCGCCAGCCAGATTCGAGCCTTTCAACGAGCACTTGTGAACATAGGTGGACACATACGCACCGACAGTGTGTTGCCCCTATCGCAGTTCCTGAAATATTACGGCCTCGCATTGCCAGCTGAACAAAACACGGACTCCCTGACCCGACTGATTGAAGAGGTAGAGGAAAAACGTGCTATTCACCGATTGAACCTGGAACAGGGACTGCAAATCAGTGAACTGATTGAACCGCACGATCACACTGCGATTCACAACGTCATCAGCGAAATTCTCACAGATGAAGCCGGCTCCGTCATCGACGCCCTGGCCAGTGAGATCACGCCCCCCATGACACCACAGCAACTGGCCACCCAGCCCACCGCCTGCCTTGAGCGCTTGCTCGACACTCCTAAGGCACGCGACCTGGCCCAACGCCTGCTGGGGACGCTCAACTGGTACGGCAGCAAATCCGACGAAGAAACGGTGCCGGACATCGGCGCAAAGCTGCTGCTGGAAGCGTTGCGACTGTGGTACGAACTGCCGCACACCGATCCGTCCCGGAGCATTGCCGGCTATCAATGGCAACAACGCGCCAACCACGGCAAAAGCTACGCGGATATCCTCAAGAACTTCCGGCAACACCTGGAAGACTCACTTCGCACGACAACACCGACCGAAACAGCGCTGCTGGGAAGGCTCTGTCAAGCCAGGTTTCCAGTTGAATTCCAGGTGCGCGACATTCCCCACGACTTGCCCTATGCCACTTCTATCGTCTGGGTCAATTTCGTTCACGGCGCCCATCTCGCTCAAGCACTGGACCCGACCCTGCTGCAACGACTGACCTTCCAGCAAATCACCGATCTGCCGTTGAAGAAAAGCCAGAACGCCAGCGACGCCCTGCTCCAGTTGATCGCCCTGACGCGTATTCCAGCGGCGTTGACCTGGGCGCAGGCGACCGGTGCAGTGGAAGCGAGCGCGCAAACTGGCGATGTTCAGGAAAGCAGACTGAAAGCCTTGCAAGCGCTGGAGGACCACAAGGCGCAGTTGAACGAGGCGATTGTCCAACTCGATATCGCGCCCCCAAATCGGTTGAAGCTGGCGGAACAACAATTAGAGTTGGCATTGGCCACCGAATTTACGATAGCCCCCATGAGCATCCGCGTGATGCGCGACCTGTACCGGTCGGGCGGGCGCGTTGAGCGCAGCATCATGGATACCCCGGACGTACCGCAGAAAACCTGGTCGCTGCTGGAAGTTTACGCGTCGGGCGGCTTGAGCCCCGATCGCAAGTGGTTCATCAGTAGCAACGGCACGACCGCGAGGCATTGGATAAGACTATCCTCTGACCGCAAGTTTGAATCGGGTTCGGTAGATCCCGATGTTCACCCTAGACTTTTTTTCCCAGGCATCCGCACCCTGCCTGATATTGACGCACTGTTCGACGAGCAATTCAAAAGCTATCTGGCCAAATCGAAAACAGCCTACGAAGGCCTGATCAAAAGCGTGCTGGTCACACTGCCGTGGAGCGATCGCAAGGCGCTGGAGCACGGTGAAGTCAGGGTGCTCAGCCTTCGGGATCAAACCGGGCGTAAGGCCGACGAAGAAACCGCAGCACACACGCTGCCGCTCAGGGCGCGCATGGGGTTTGTGCTGCAAGCCACTTACGGGAACGCCGTGCGCTTCTATGAGTGCCTGCCCCGTGCTGGCGTCATACGACCGCGCCCCGATGTGACAACCGCGCATGTCGGGGGTGTCCGTGGCAAGTTTTTGTTCCGCAACCGCCTTGTCGAGGAGGACTATGACTACTACATCGCCATACTCGCACGCCCCCTGCCATTCGACCGGGATGCCCATACAACCGGCACACCTGCGAAATCAGGAGCCAGCTGTAACGCGATCCTTGACCCACTCGGCGACGCCCTCCCCCCTACTCCAACGCCGTCGGCACATCACGACATTTCTCCCAATCTCACACTGACCTCTGCCCGTACGCGGCAAATTGCCTCCTTCATCGCAACCCACCTGTTTTATGTTGATGAACAGAATCTCCGTCGCGAAGCCTTGGGCGTCACGCAGTTCGAACGCGACCGCGACGAAAAGCACTGGCTTCACAACCTCAAGGAATTCGTACCATTCTGGGGTAGCATCGAAGACCTTCAATCGGACAAATTCGGTGATCGCGTTCTCGGCGCAATCGGCTTAGTGCTCGATATCGTGTCATTTGCGGTTCCATTGGGAAAGTTCGCCGCAGGAAGCATCAGGCTGGCCGTGCGAGCCGGCGGATTGGGGATTCGCTCGACGCTGCCGCGAATGGTGCAGTTGAGCGGAAAACTGCTGACTTCGAGCTTGAAAAACCTCAACCCCCTGGACGGCTCAGTGGATCTGCTGCGGCTCACTGGCAGGAGCATAAAAGGCGCAGGACGTGCAGTCGTCTATCTCGAAAAACGGGCAATGTTCCAATTGAAAAAACTCGCTGGCAAGGCCGATAGCTATGACTTTGTCAGCAGCCTGCCCCAGGCCACCGAACCGGGACGCTGGAAACCTCTGAAGAATGCCGACCGACTGGGCATTGTCAAAGGCATCGAGGATGTTCCGGTGCGAAAGATCGACGGCCACCATTACTTGCTTGACCCGCTGTCCACCCGCCCCTATGGCCCCCGGCTCACGCCGCAGCACCATGAACTGTCACTCGGTCGCTCAAGCTACGATACCGTGAAAAAAACCGACGACCTGGTCTTTGTCGAACTCCCGGAACAGGCGCACGCCCGCTACCAGTTCGACATCGATGGGCGCACGACAGTCTTCATCGACGACGTCCCCTACCGCCTGGATGGCGAAGAGTTGCGCCGCATCGAGATGATCGATGACAGCAGCGCATTGACATTAGTCCCCTGCCGGCCGCGCCGCGCGCCAAACAACGGCAGCGAATGCCTCAGCAGCTTTGTGACTGGGACGCCCGCCCCGACGCCGGAAGTCGGCTCATTCGACGAAACCAAAGGTTACGCGCCCTGGTTTGGCGACAGGGTGTCCGATGCGGTTAGCCGGCCAGGCCATGACGGTCAGTTTGTAACCCATGAGGGAAATCTTTATCAGATCATCGACAACATCCCGACACTTTACACAGGTGACATCACCGAACTTGGCTTTGCCAGGAAGTGGCTGGTGCCGCGCCGCGAGATGCCGGCCAGCCTGATGTTCCGCAAAGGCATTTATGGCCGTATCGAGGTCAAGGGGGTTTACGAGGGCGCCGAGGACCCGCACCGGATCGGAGTCATTCTGGTGCCATCCATCGATGAATCGAGTACTTATGTCTTCAGCCGAATCAACACCGACAAATATTACGTCGCGACAGTGCCCACGGGACAAAGCCTGAGTGAACCGCTGACTTTGAAACGCTTGTTCAAGGCTGACATGGCTGAAGGCACCCTGGGTGCGGAACTGCTAACGGTGTACACCGGGTCATTGAGCGCCAACAACATCGCACGCATCCACAGCAAAGAAGCCCTTGAACTCGCCATGAAAACCATGGACGAGATCGCCATTCCGATCGGAATGGCCCCTAACCCTGCGGGCAACATGAAATTCCTGAAGGTCGACACCAGCCCTGGAGAAGCGCTGATGTTCGATCATTCAACCCGAATGATCGTCACTCGACTGCCTGAAGGAGACACGACTTGGAGCAGGAGCAAGGACGCTCCGGAGGACTTTCGTCAAAGCACCGCCAGTATTTTCGATACGCTGTTCATGTCGCCGACGATCGACGCCAGTAACGCGAACAGCGCGCTAAGGATCAACCAGACCATGCAGAAGCTGCATCAGTTGACCCCCAAGCGCCAACGCCCCTTCAATCCGAGAAACATTGCCTACGCCGACGTCATGACCAGCAGTGGGCAACGGGAAATCTACGTCAGCGTTTCCGGTGCCCAGCAAGCAACCGGCCACTTGCCGCTGTTCAAACAGCATCTTGGAGCGGATTCGGTTCCGGTCGGTGGATCGACCTACTTCAATATCGACATGAATCAGAGCTTTCCCCATACCTCCCTCGATGTGACCGCTGAAGGCAAGTTGCTGGCCGTGCCGGCGACCATCAAGGATATCGCCACTTACAAGCCAGCGCAGTCGATTAAACCGACGTCACTGGACAGCGAAAGCAAGTTGATCCGCGTGATTCGGGAAAAATACCCCGACCCCAAGGCGATCAAATCCGTCAATATCGCCACGACGATGCCTCCTTGCGAGTCGTGCTCGATCGTGATGAAACAGTTCGGCTACGACGGTGGGGAAAACGCGCTCCAAGTGCTGTGGAAATAAATCTACAACTGCTGCAAATGCCCATACAGCTTGGCGTATAACCCACCCTCGGCGATCAGTTGCTGGTGGTCGCCATCCTCGGCAATTTGCCCGCCGTCGAACACCAGCACGCGGTCAGCCTGTTTTACCGCCGAAAGGCGGTGGGCAATGATCAACGTGGTGCGGTTGCTCAGAAACCGCGCCAGTGCCTGGTGCAGGTTGTATTCGGTGGCGGCGTCCAGCGCCGAGGTGGCTTCGTCGAGGATCACCACTTTGGGCTCGGCTAAAACCATCCGGGCAATGGCCAGGCGTTGACGTTGCCCGCCGGACAACCGTACCCCGGAGCGCCCGACGATGCTGTCCAGGCCATTGGGCAAATCCCGGACCGTGCCGTGCAACTGGGCGATTTCCAATGCCTGCCAGCAGGCCTCGTCACTGCGCTCGCGGCCCATGGTCAGGTTGGCCCGGATGGTGTCGTTGAACAGCGCCGGATGCTGCAGGACCACGGCAACATTTTCCCGCACGGTTTCCAGGCCGATCTCCTGCTGGGTCGAACCGCCGAAGCGAATGGTTCCGGCCAGCGGCGTATACAGGCCCAGCAGCAGTTGCACCAGCGTGCTCTTGCCGCCGCCACTGGCGCCGACGATCGCGACCTTTTCGCCGGGGGCGATGGACAGGTTCATCTGGTTCAAGACCAGCTCATCGCCGTAACCGAAGCTCAGCCCTTGTACTTCCAGCCCGACCGTCTCGCGACCGACGAAAGGGTCGACGCCGCCCGGGTATTCGGGCTCATCGGCTCGGGACAGCAGTTCGTTGATCCGCGACAGCGCACCGCCGGCAGCGTAGTAGGCATATTGCAGATTCAGCAGTTGCTCCACCGGACCGATCATGAACCACAGGTAACTGAACACCGCGAGCATCTGGCCGATTGAAAGGTCGGAAAACAGCACCGTGAGCATCGCCGCGGCCCGGAAAATATCGATGCCGAACTGGAACAGCAAACCGCTGGCCCGGTTCGACGCATCGGTTTTCCATTGCGAATTCACCGCATAGTCACGCACGTCCCGGGCCCGTTGCCCCAAGCGACCGAGGAAAAACCCCTGGCGATTGCCGGCGCGAACTTCCTGGATCGCATCCAGTGTTTCGGTCAGCGCTTGGGTAAAACGCGAAGTGCTGTCGTTCTCGAGTTTCTTCAGGTGCTTGACCCGCTTGCCCAACTGCACCGTGGCGTAGATCACCAGCGGGTTGAACAGCAGAATCAGCAATGCCAGCTTCCAGTGCATCCACATCAGAATGCCTGCCGTGCCAACCAGGGTCAGCATGGCCACGAGGAAACGGCTGAGGGTTTCGCCGACGAATTTGTCCAGCGTGTCCAGATCAGTCACAAGGTGCGTGGTCACCGTGCCGCTGCCCAGGCTTTCATATTCGCCCAGGGAAATACGCTTGAGACGTTCGATCAGGCGAATGCGAATGCGGTAGACGATGTCCTTGGCCAACCCGGCGAACAATTTCGCCTGCACCACGTTGAACAGCAACGCCATGCATCGCAGGGTCAAGGTCACCACCAGCATCAGGCCGATGTAGCCCGCGGCTTTCTGCCAGCCTTCGGGCAGCGCGTGGTTCATGATCTTCAGCGCAGCATCACCGTGCCCCAGCAACACCTCGTCCACCAGCAACGGCAGGAGCAAGGGAATCGGCACGCTGCACAAGGTCGCCAGCACGGCCACGCCGTTGGCGATCCACAGGGATTTCTTGTGATGCAGGGCCAGGCGGCGGATTTCCGCCCAGCTCAGACGGTCGACACGTTTAGCGGTAGCAACATCATCGGGCAGGTCATGCACAGGCAGCGCGCTCCAGCCAGCGGCCGAGCAGCGGGGACAACTCGCTCAACGGCTGATAGCCATTGGTCAACAACGCCAACTGCCCATTTCGCTCAGCCAGCAACGTAGGAAAACCGGCGATGCCCAGGTCCTGGACCCAAGTGAAATCGGCAGATGTCGCGGCGTGCGTACCGGCACGGTCGAACGCGGCGGCGAATTCAATTCGCGGTAGACCGGCCTGCTCTGCCAGCTCCACCAGGACACTGGCGCGCGTGACATCGCGACCTTCAGCGTAAAAGGCGTGCTGAATCAGCCCGAGCAGTTTCCACGCACAATCCGGCGCCAGGTTGCGTGCAGTCACCAGCGCCCGGCAGGCAGGTTCGGTGTCATAGACAAAACCGTCAGGCAACGCGCCTTCACGCTTGAACGGCTGGCCGGTAGCCTCGGTGACCGCCTGCCAGTGTTCAAGAATGTAGCGCCGGGTGGTCGGTTCCAGCGCCGCGCCACTGCCGGTGCGCAAACCACCCACCACCAGATGCACGTCCACACCGGCGGCCGCCGCTTGCTCTACCAATGCGTTTGCAACCGGAGCAAAGCCCCAGCACCAGGAACACATCGGGTCCATCACATAGAGCAGGCGCGCAGACATGGTTCAGGCCTCGGAGGATGCTTGCTTGTAGTTGAAGCCGATCGGGTGAGGCTGGTTACGAGCCTTGGCCAGTTCGATCTGCTTCTGCCGGTCGATCGCACTACGACGGGTCTTCTCGCTCAGCTTATCCCAGCAATGCGGGCAACTGATGCCGGCCACGTAATGCTCGGACGCGCGGTCTTCCACGCTCACCGGCGTGCGGCAGGCATGACATTGATCGTAGTCGCCTTCGCTCAGGTCGTGACGAACGGTCACGCGGTTGTCGAACACGAAGCAGTCGCCCTGCCACTTGGTTTCTTCCTGCGGCACCTCTTCGAGGTACTTCAGGATGCCGCCCTTGAGGTGAAAAACCTCACCGTAGCCCTCGCTGAGCATGTAGCTCGACGCCTTCTCGCAGCGGATGCCACCGGTGCAGAACATCGCGACCTTCTTGTGCACGGCCGGGTCGAAGTTGGCTTTGATGTAATCGGGAAATTCGCGAAAACTGGTGGTTTTCGGGTCGATGGCGCCTTCGAAGGTACCGATCGAGACTTCGTAATCGTTACGGGTGTCGATCAACAACACTTCCGGGTCGCTGATCAGCGCGTTCCAGTCCTGCGGATCGACATAGGTGCCGACCTTTTTGTTCGGGTCCACGCCTTCCACGCCGAGGGTGACGATTTCTTTCTTGAGTTTGACTTTGGTGCGATAGAACGGCTGATCGTCGCAGTACGACTCTTTATGGTCGATGTCGTCCATGCGCGGGTCGTTCTTGAGCCAGGCCATCAGCCCGTCGATGCCTTCGCGGCTGCCGGACACGGTGCCGTTGATGCCTTCTTCGGCAATCAGCAGGGTGCCTTTGATGCCGTTGTCGACCATCGCTTGCAGCAGGGGCTCGCGCAGGGCGACGTAATCTTCCAGGGTGACGAACTTATACAGTGCCGCCACGACAATCTGTTGTGTCATGGGTAAATCTCCAGGTGGCTACCCTCGTAAGGGGTGAACCGGATGCGAAAAAAAACGCGCCGGGTTAGCGGCGCGTTGGGCATTCTAACAAAAAACCGGGGTTTAGTGCTTGCTGCCGCCGGCACAGGTCGGCGAGGCCGGAGCCGCGTCGATCTGTGCCCATTCCTCTGGCGTGTACGTATGCAGCGCCAACGCATGGAACTCGCCCATCAGCTCGCCGAGCGTACCGTAGACCTTCTGGTGGCGCTTGACCCGGTTCAGGCCTTCGAACTGCGTACTGACCACCACAGCCTTGAAATGGGTTTGCAGCCCCCGGCTGTGCATGTGGCTCTCATCCAGCACTTGCAGATGCTCGGGCTGAAGCAGGCCCAGCGTCGATTCGATGCGTTGTTGCATGGTCATACCGAACTCCGCTTAAGGCTTTTTCTTGACTGGAGCGGCCGCGTCTTTCGGCGTCAGCTCGGCGGTCATGTCAGCCAACAGCTTGTTGACCACCGGCACTGCGCTTTCCAGCTTGGCCTGGGTCATCTGGGCCGATTGCTGGGTCAGCTGAGGCATTTTTTCCAGGACTTTCTTGCCCAGTGGCGACTGGTAGAACGCAACCAGGTCCTTGAGCTCGGATTCGGTGAAGTTGGTGGTGTAGAGCTTGACCATGTCCGGCTTCAGCTTGTTCCAGCCAATGGCCTGGTCCAGAGCGGCGTTGGCCTTGGCCTGGTAGGTTTCCAGCACGGCCTTTTTCGACTCAGGGGCTTTGGTCTGTTCGAAACGCTGGGCAAACATCTGCTGTACTTGCATGTACACCGGGGTGCCCAGTTTGTCAGCGTGCGCCATGGTCAGGAAAGCCTCGGCACTGGCGTTATGGCTGGCGGTGTCGGCAAGAACCTGGCCGCTGGCGCAGACCAAAGCAACGGCGGTACAGATGGCACGAAGACGAGTCATCGAGTTTCCTTTTCTAGCTGGCGAGGTAAGACCCCAAGGGCGTCCATTCTGCGCCTAAAAAAGTGTGTCGCTCAACCCCAAGCCTTGTCGCACCTGATTTAGAGGGGTTGAATGGTCAAATTCAGACTGATGGAACCACGGCCGTCGATCACGGCCTAAACTGCGAAATCGGACCTACAGGAGTGAGCAAGATGAGCCGTATCGAAACCGACAGCCTCGGCCAGGTTGAAGTCCCGGATGAAGCCTATTGGGGCGCTCAGACGCAACGCTCGCTGATCAACTTCGCCATCGGCAACGAACGCATGCCGCTGGCTGTGTTGCATGCCCTGGCGCTGATCAAGAAAGCCGCGGCGCGGGTCAATGATCGCAACGGCGACGTGCCCGCCGATATCGCCCGTCTGATCGAGCAGGCAGCCGACGAAGTGCTCGCCGGCGACCACGACGACCAGTTTCCGCTGGTGGTCTGGCAAACCGGCAGCGGCACCCAGAGCAACATGAACGTCAACGAAGTGATCGCCGGGCGCGCCAATGAGCTGGCCGGCAACCCCCGTGGCGGCAAGTCCCCGGTGCACCCCAACGATCACGTCAATCGCTCCCAGAGCTCCAACGATTGCTTCCCCACCGCCATGCACATCGCGGCCGTCCAGGCGGTGCAACAGCACTTGCTGCCGGCGATCAGCGAACTGTCCGGCGGGCTGGCCGAGCTGGCCGCCCGCCATATGAAGCTGGTCAAGACCGGCCGAACCCACATGATGGATGCGACACCGATCAGCTTCGGCCAGGAAATCTCGGCCTTCATCGCACAACTCGATTACGCCGAGCGGGCAATCCGCAGCGCACTGCCCGCGGTCTGCGAGCTGGCCCAGGGCGGAACGGCCGTCGGCACCGGACTGAATTCACCCCACGGCTTCGGTGAGGCCATCGCCGCAGAATTGGCCGCCCTCTCCGGATTGCCGTTCATCACCGCGCCGAACAAGTTCGCCGCGCTGGCCGGCCATGAGCCGCTGACCACGATGTCCGGCGCGCTGAAAACCCTCGCCGTGACGCTGATGAAAATCGCCAACGATCTGCGCCTGCTGGGTTCCGGCCCGCGCGCCGGCTTTGCCGAAGTCAGGCTGCCGGCCAATGAACCTGGGAGTTCGATCATGCCGGGCAAGGTCAACCCGACCCAGTGCGAAGCGCTGTCTATGCTGGCCTGCCAGGTATTGGGCAACGACGTCGCCATCGGCTTTGCCGCCAGTCAGGGCCACTTGCAGCTGAACGTGTTCAAACCGGTGATCATCCATAACCTGCTGCAATCGATCCGTTTGCTGGGGGATGGCTGCAGCAACTTCCAGCAGCACTGCGTGGCCGGTCTGGAGCCGGATGTGGAAAAAATGGCTGAACACCTGGAGCGTGGCCTGATGCTGGTGACGGCGCTCAACCCGCACATCGGCTATGACAAATCGGCGGAGATCGCCAAGAAGGCCTACAGCGAAGGACTGACCTTGCGCGAGGCGGCGTTGCAGCTCGGGTATCTGACGGACGAAGAGTTCGATGCGTGGGTGAGGCCGGAAAATATGCTGGAGGCTGGGGCCAAGGGCTGAATCTTTAGCGCCTGATAGTCCGTCTTCGCGGGCAAGCCACGCTCCCACAGGTTTTGCGTCGTCCACAAAGTTGATGAACGACTCGAAACCTGTGGGAGCGTGGCTTGCCCGCGATGAACGATGACGCGGTCTAACTGGCTGCCATTCGCACCTTCCGCGCCTTCAATCCGGCAATCAACGATGGCCCCAACGCCACCAGCGCCGACCCCAGCACCACCAGCACCGCGCCGCCATATCCCAGACCATTGATCGTCTCGACATGCACATAGTCGGGCCACAGCCACGCAGCCATGGCAACCGCGGCAAAGGTCACCAACGGCGTAATGGCCAGCGTTGCACTGACCCGGGAAGCTTCCCAATGGGCCAGGGCCTCGGCAAACGCGCCATAGGCAATCAGGGTATTCAGACAGCACGCCAGCAGCAGCCAACCTTGCAACGGGTTCAATTGCAGCGCTTCGAGCGGATGCACCCACGGCGTCAACAGCGCCGCGCAAAACAGGTAGATCACCATCATCACCTGCAGCGAATTCCACACCGTCAGCAATTGCTTCTGCCCCAGGGCATAGAAGGTCCAGACCGTGGACGCCAACAGCACCAGCAGCACGCCGGCGGTGTAGTCGGTCAGCGACGTGAGCAACTCACTCAAGCGCTGGTTGAAAAACAGCGCAAAGCCGATCAGCAGCACCAGCAGGCCAATCACCTGCCCCAGGCTGAAACGTTCCTTGAACACAAACAGACTGGCGATCAGCAGCATGATCGGGCCCATCTGCACCACCAGTTGCGCGGTGCCGGGGCTGAGCAGGTTCAGGCCCATCAGATACAACACATAGTTACCGACCAGGCCGAGCACCGCCATCAGCACCAGCCAGCCACCACGAGGTCCGAGCACTTTGCGGCTGGGCAGGCGCCTGGTGGCTGCCAGGTAAATGAACAGGCAGCCGCCGGATACCAGCAGGCGAAACCAGGTCACCGTCACCGGGTCCATCACCAGCAACACCTGCTTGAGTTTGATCGGCAGGATTCCCCACAACAGCGCGGTCAACAAGGCCAGGAACAGACCGTAACCCCAGCGACCCGATGAAATGTGCATGTGAACCCCAACGCCAACTGACAGGAGTCGTCATTCTAGGCTCGCAGCGGTGGCGTACACAGGCACAGTTTCGGTCTGGCCGCGAATGAAACTGTGCAGGTCGTAATCTTCAGGTGATGTTTTTTGACCGTGGTGCCCCCATCGCGAGCAGGCTGTCTAACTGACAACGAGAAATATGGAGGCTTAACGCACCGTTTCAAACAGCCCGGTTGCCCCCATCCCGCCACCCACGCACATGGTGACGATGCCGTAACGCAGATTGCGTCGCTGCAATTCACGAACCAGATGCCCGACCTGGCGCGAGCCGGTCATGCCGAACGGGTGACCGACGGAAATCGAGCCGCCGTTGACGTTGTACCGGGCGTTGTCGATTTCCAGTCGGTTGCGGCTGTACAGGCACTGCGAGGCGAACGCTTCGTTGAGTTCCCACAGGTCGATATCGTCAATCCGCAAGCCTTTGGCCTTGAGCAGTTTCGGTACCGAAAACACCGGGCCGATACCCATCTCGTCCGGCGCGCAACCGGCCACGGTAAAGCCGCGGAAGAACGCTTTCGGCTTGAGCCCCAGTTCCAGCGCTTTCTCCAGGCTCATCACCAGGGTCATGGACGCGCCGTCGGACAGCTGCGAAGAGTTGCCCGCCGTGACCGAGCCATCTTCGGCGAACACCGGTTTCAATCCAGCCAGGCTTTCCAGGGTGGTGTCTGGGCGGTTGCAATCATCGCAGTCGACGATGCCGTCGAGGATCTGTGCCTGACCTGTGGTCTTGTCTTCGACGCGATACTTCACCGCCATCGGTACTATTTCATCGGTGAACAGCCCGGCGGCCTGAGCCTCTGCGGTACGCTGCTGGCTTTGCAGCGCGTACAGGTCCTGCTCCTCACGGCTGACACCGTACCGACGCGCGACGATTTCAGCAGTCTGGCCCATCGGGAAGTAGATGCCCGGCACCTGTTCCTTGAGCAACGGATTGATCAGATTGTCGGTGTTGACGCTTTTCATGGTCAGACTGATGGACTCGACGCCACCGGCGACGATGATGTCGCTGCAACCCGAAGCGATCTGGTTCGCGGCAATGGCGATCGCCTGCAAGCCCGAGGAACAGAACCGGTTGAGAGTCATGCCGGCCGTGCCGATGCCCAGGCGCGACAGCACCGCGACATTGCGACCGATATTGAAACCCTGGGCGCCTTCGTTGGAGCCGGCGCCAACGATGCAGTCCTCGACGCTCGCCGGATCGATACCGGAGCGCGCCAACAGTGCATCGACACAGTGTGCCGCCATGTCGTCCGGGCGGGTCATGTTGAATTTACCGCGAAAGGATTTGGCCAGGCCGGTCCGCACGCTGTCGACGATCACCACTTCACGCATGGCATACCTCATTGTTGTTATCGGTTGAGAGTGGACCGAGCATAAGTCCAGCTCTTCACCGACCGCGACAATCATTCACCTCGCGTATGCGTAACCATCGCTTCAATCCTTGTCCTTACGCGTCTTGTGCTCTTGTCGGTCGGATGTTTCGAAAGCCTCTTCCAGTGCCCGGTTGATAGTGCGCAGCACCTTGACCCGTGCCCAGCGCTTGTCGTTGGCTTCCACCAGAGTCCATGGCGCAATCTCGGTGCTGGTACGGTCGACCATGTCACCGACCGCCGCGCGATAGTCATCCCATTTTTCACGGTTGCGCCAGTCATCTTCAGTGATCTTGAAGCGCTTGAAGGGAATCTTTTCGCGCTCCTCGAAGCGCTCCAGTTGCGTCTGTTTGTCGATGGACAGCCAGAACTTGACCACGATCACACCGGCGTCGGTGAGCTGTTCCTCGAAATCGTTGATCTCGCTGTAGGCGCGCAGCCAGTCTGCCGGGCTGCAAAAACCTTCGATGCGCTCCACCAACACCCGGCCATACCAGGAACGGTCGAACACGGTGAACTTGCCCCGGGCCGGCAGGTGCCGCCAGAAGCGCCACAGATACGGTTGCGCCCGTTCTTCTTCGGTGGGCGCGGCAATCGGCACGATGCTGTACTGGCGCGGATCAAGTGCTGCCGCGACCCGGCGGATCGCCCCGCCCTTGCCGGCCGCGTCGTTGCCCTCGAACACCGCCACCAGCGCGTGGCGGCGCATGCGTTTGTCACGCATCAACCCGGAAAACCGCGCCTGCTCGGTGATCAGCTGTTCTTCGTAATCTTCCTTGTCCAAGTGCAGGGTCAGGTCCAGGCTGTCGAGCAGGTTCACTTGATCGACACTGGGGAACACTGGCGCGGCGCTGACCTTTTCCGGATGGATCGTCGGTCGCTGCAATGCGCCCTGCAGGCCCGCCAGTAGAATCCGCCCCACGGCCAGGCTCCGATAATGGGCATCCGCCCCGGCGATCACATGCCAGGGTGCATAGTCGCGGCTGGTGCGGCGCAGCACCCGCTCGCCATACTTCACGAACCTGTCGTACGTTTGCGACTGCTGCCAGTCCAGCGGGCTGATGCGCCAGCTGTGCAGCGGGTCGTCGGCCAGCGCCTTGAGGCGTGCCTTCATTTGCTTCTTGGAGAGGTGAAACCAGAACTTGAAGATCAGCGCACCTTCATCGCAGAGCATCTTTTCCAGGCGCTCGGCGGCATTGATCGCCTGGTCCAGTCGCGGATCCTTGAACACACCATGGACCCGTCCCTGCAGCATCTGGCTGTACCAGTTGCCGAAGAAAATCCCCATGCGCCCCTTGGCCGGGAGCATCCGCCAGTACCGCCAGGCCGGCGGCCGCGCCAGCTCTTCGTCGGTTTGCTGATCGAACGTGCGGACCTCGATCAAGCGCGGGTCCATCCACTCGTTGAGCACCTTGATCGTCTCACCCTTGCCGGCACCTTCGATGCCATTGATCAAAATGATCACCGGAAAGCGGCGTTGCTGCTGCAATTCGAATTGCGCTTCGAGCAACGCTTCGCGCAGGGCCGGGACTTCGGCGTCGTAGATTTCTTTGTCGATGGCGTGATCGATTTCGGCGGATTCAAACATGAGCGGCTCCCTTCCAGATGTGAGCAAGACTAGCGGACGGACCTCTTCTGCGGGGAAGAAATCCATTCATGGAGCAGATACGAAACCTGTGGCGAGGGAGCTTGCTCCCGCTGGACGGCGAAGCCGTCCCGACGTCTGCAAACCCGCATTGGGACCAGGTCTACCAGATGGCGGCTGCTTCGCAGCCGAGCGGGAGCAAGCTCCCTCGCCACAAAAAGCTTCGCCATGTCATCGATTTTCGATGACATGGTCAGTGCATGCCTTGCCACGGATCAAGCACCACGCCGTCGATCGGCTAGAATGGCGGCCTTGCCGTTGCCGAGCCTGCCATGAAACCTGTATTGCCCCACGCCCAGCTCGACTGGGACGACCAAGGTCGCCCGTATTCGCGAGTGTTCGACGATGTGTATTTCTCCGACCAGTCGGGGCTGGACGAAACCCGCTATGTCTTTATCGAACAGAACCGTTTGGCGGAACGCTTTGCGGCCTTGCCCGAGGGCGGGCGGCTGGTCATCGGGGAAACGGGGTTCGGCACCGGGCTGAATTTTTTGTGCGCCTGGCAGGTGTTCGAGCAACACGCCGTGGCCGGTGCACGGCTGCATTTTGTCAGCGTCGAGAAGTACCCGTTGAGCCCGGCCGACCTGCAACGGGCCCTGGCGCTGTGGCCGGAACTCAAGGTGTTTGCCGATCAACTGCTTGAGCAGTACGTGGCCATCCATCAGGGCTTTCAGCGCCTGACGCTGGACCACGGCCGCGTGACCCTGACGCTGCTGATCGGCGATGCACTGGAGCAACTGCCGCAACTCGATGCCCGAATCGACGCCTGGTTCCTCGACGGTTTCGCCCCGGCGAAAAACCCCGACATGTGGACCGCCGAACTGTTTGCCGAGCTGGCTCGCCTGGCCGCTCCCGGTGCATCCATCAGCACCTTCACCAGCACCGGTTGGGTGCGACGCCTGCTCAACGCCGCCGGCTTCAAGATGAAACGTACCCCCGGCATCGGCCACAAATGGGAAATCCTGCGCGGTGAGTTCCTCGGCTGGCCCCAGGAAGCGCCGGCCCCGGCCCTGGATAAACCCTGGTTCGCCCGCCCGGCCCCGCTGACCGGCGAGCGCCAGGCTCTGGTGATCGGTGCCGGCCTGGCCGGTTGTGCCAGCGCCGCCAGCCTCGCCGCGCGGGGCTGGCAAGTGACAGTCCTGGAGCGTCACGACGACATCGCCCGGGAAGCCTCGGGCAACCCGCAGGGCGTGCTCTACCTGAAGTTATCCGCCCACGGCACGGCGCTGTCGCAAATGATCGTCAGCGGATTCGGCTACACCCGACGCCTGCTCGAACACTTGCAACGGGGTCGCGACTGGGACGATTGCGGCGTGTTGCAACTGGCCTTCAATGCCAAGGAGGCCGAACGCCAGGCGCAATTGGCCGCGGCGTTTCCAGCGGACTTGCTGCACCTGCTGGATCAACCCGAGGCACAGGCCGTGGCCGGTATCGGGCTGGCACAGGGGGGCCTGTTCTATCCCGAAGGCGGCTGGGTCCACCCACCGGCGCTGTGCCAGTGGCAGGCTGCGCATCCACAGATTCAATTGCTCACCCATCACGATGCGCTGGAACTGCGCAAGGTTGAGGGCCGCTGGCAAGCCTGGGACGGCGAACGCTTGCTTGCTGATGCCCCCGTGGTGGTACTCGCCGGGGCCGCCGAAATCCGGCGTTTCCCCGAGAGCGCCGAGTTGCCGCTCAAACGCATTCGCGGGCAAATCACCCGCCTGGCGCAAACCCCGCAAAGCCAGGCCCTGAGCACCGTGGTGTGCGCCGAAGGCTATGTCGCCCCCGCGCGTTTGGGCGAACACACCCTGGGGGCCAGTTTCGATTTCAAGAGCGACGACCTTACGCCGACCACGGCAGAACACCTGGGCAATCTGGCCATGCTCGAAGAGATTTCCCTCGATCTGGTCGAGCGTTTACAGGCCGATAAACTGGCACCTGAAAGTCTCCAGGGTCGCGCTGCATTTCGCTGCACCAGCCCCGACTACTTGCCAATCGTCGGCCCATTGGCCGACACCCAGGCGTTTACTCAGGCTTATGCAGCGCTGGGCAAGGATGCCCGGCAGGTGCCGGACGTCGAATGCCCATGGCTTGACGGTTTGTACATCAACAGCGGCCACGGCTCCCGCGGCCTGATCACCGCGCCGCTGTCCGGAGAACTGCTGGCGGCCTGGCTGAACAACGAGCCCCTGCCGTTGCCCAGAAGCGTGGCCGAGGCCTGTCATCCCAATCGGTTTGCCCTGCGGCGCCTGATCCGGGGCAAGTAGTCGATACAACAGCCGAAGTCGCCCTCACAGGGGCATTCGGCCGCGGTCAGTCGCGCATATAACTCATCGATCTAAAACTCCCCTTACCGAGGAGGGTCACTTTCTGAGTACCCGCTGTTTCGGCGCGGTATCGATCGACCCTCCCCAACGGAAAAACCGGTAAGGAATTTATGTGCGGATTAGCTGGCGAGTTACGTTTTGATCAACAACCTGCAGACCTTGCAGCCATTGAACGAATCACCCATCACCTGGCCCCTCGCGGCCCCGACGCCTGGGGATTTCATAGCCAGGGGCCGGTAGCCCTGGGCCATCGGCGCCTGAAAATCATGGACCTGTCGGACGGCTCGGCGCAGCCGATGTTCGACCCGCAACTGGGCTTGTCCCTGGCCTTCAACGGGGCGATCTACAACTTTCCGGAGTTGCGCGCGGAACTTGAAAGCCTGGGTTACGCCTTCTATTCCGGTGGCGACACCGAAGTGTTGCTCAAGGGCTATCACGCCTGGGGCGAAGCCTTGCTGCCAAAACTCAACGGCATGTTTGCCTTTGCCATGTGGGAGCGCGATGCCCAACGCCTGTTCATCGCCCGCGACCGACTCGGCGTGAAACCGCTGTACCTGTCGCGCACCGGCCAGCGCCTGCGCTTCGCCTCGGCCCTGCCGGCATTGCTCAAGGGCGGCGACATCAACCCGCTCCTCGATCCTGTGGCGCTCAATCACTATCTGAATTTCCACGCCGTGGTCCCGGCACCGCGCACCTTGCTGGCGGGCATTGAAAAACTGCCGCCGGCCACCTGGATGCGCATCGAAGCCGATGGCCGCACCGAGCAGAAAACCTGGTGGACCCTGCCCTACGGCCCTCACCCCGACGAAACGGATCTGACCCTCGAAGACTGGCGCGACCGTGTGCTCGACAGCACCCGCGAAGCGGTGGCGATTCGTCAGCGTGCAGCGGTGGATGTCGGTGTGCTGCTGTCCGGTGGAGTCGACTCGAGTTTGCTGGTGGGCCTGTTGCGGGAAGTCGGCGTGGACAATCTGTCGACTTTCTCCATCGGCTTTCAGGATGCCGGCGGCGAGCGTGGTGACGAGTTCCAGTATTCGGACCTGATCGCCCGACACTACGGCACGCAGCACCATCAACTGCGTATCGATGAAAAAGAGATCATCGAACAGCTGCCCGCCGCATTCCGCGCCATGAGCGAACCGATGGTCAGCCATGACTGCATCGCCTTCTACCTGTTGTCCCGGGAGGTGGCCAAACACTGCAAAGTCGTCCAGAGCGGCCAGGGCGCCGATGAACTGTTCGCCGGGTACCACTGGTATCCGCAGGTGGACGGCGCGAGTGATCCGTACGCCGCGTACCGCGAAGCGTTTTTCGACCGCAGTTACGACGACTACGCCGCCACCGTGCAACCGAAATGGCTGACCGCGAATGACGCCGCCGGTGACTTCGTCAAAGACCATTTCGCCCAGCCCGGTGCCGATGCGGCGGTGGACAAGGCCTTGCGTCTGGACAGCACGGTGATGCTGGTGGACGACCCGGTCAAACGGGTCGACAACATGACCATGGCCTGGGGCCTGGAAGCGCGCACGCCGTTTCTCGACTACCGCCTGGTGGAGCTTTCGGCAAGGATTCCGGGGCGTTTCAAGCTGCCGGACGGCGGCAAGCAAGTCTTGAAAGAAGCCGCGCGACAAGTGATTCCCAGTGAAGTGATCGACCGCAAGAAAGGTTACTTCCCGGTGCCGGGCCTCAAGCATTTGCAGGGCGATACGCTGGAATGGGTGCGCGAGTTGCTGCTCGATCCCAGCCAGGATCGCGGCCTGTTCAACCCTGCGATGCTCGACCGTCTGCTGACTGATCCACAGGGGCAATTGACGCCGCTACGCGGCTCCAAGCTGTGGCAGCTGGCGGCCCTCAACCTGTGGCTCAGCGAACAAGGAATCTGACCGATGAAACCTCACGCCACGGCTATCAGCCAACGCCTGTTGCGCGGCCAGTCGCCTTCCTACGAACGCTTGCAGGCACGTCTGGCCGAGGATCGCTGTGAACTCGGCGGGGCACCGATTGCCGTGCATTGCGGCTGGGGCCGCTTGCTGATCGGCCACACATTTGCCGATGCCGCGAGCCTGGCCGGGGAGTTGCTCAACGAGCAGCCCGGCGAGCGGGACATTGCCCTGTACGTCGCCGCGCCCCAGCAAGTACTGGGGCTTGAGCCGACGCAGCTGTTCCTCGACCCGTCCGACACCTTGCGCCTGTGGTTCAGCGACTACCGTCAGGCGACCCGGGTGTTTCGCGGTTTTCGCATTCGACGCGCGCAAAGCGATGCCGACTGGCAGGCGATCAACCAGCTGTATCAGGCCCGCGGCATGCTGCCGATCGATGCCACCCTGCTCACTCCGCGCCATCTGGGCGGCCCGGTGTACTGGCTGGCCGAAGACGAGGACAGCGGCGCGGTCATCGGCAGCGTCATGGGCCTCAACCACCACAAGGCCTTCAACGATCCGGAAAACGGCAGCAGCCTGTGGTGCCTGGCGGTCGACCCGCATTGTGCGCGGCCGGGTGTCGGTGAAGTACTGGTGCGGCATTTGATCGAACACTTCATGAGTCGCGGTCTCGCCTGCCTCGACCTGTCGGTGCTGCACGACAACCGCCAGGCGAAAAGCCTTTACGCCAAACTCGGTTTTCGCAACCTGACGACCTTCGCCATCAAGCGCAAGAACGGCATCAATCAGCCGCTGTTTCTCGGGCCCGGCCCGGAAGCCGCGTTCAACCCCTACGCGCGGATCATTGTCGAGGAAGCGCACCGTCGTGGCATCGATGTGCACGTCGATGACGTCGACGCCGGGATGTTCACCCTCAGCCATGGCGGGCGCCGGGTACGCTGCCGTGAATCCCTGAGCGACCTGACCAGCGCCGTCAGCATGACCCTGTGCCAGGACAAAAGCCTGACCCACAAAGTCCTCAAGGCTGCCGGGTTGAAACTGCCGGCGCAGCAACTGGCGGGTAACGCCGATGACAATCTGGCGTTCCTCGATGAACACCAACGCGTGGTGGTCAAGCCACTGGATGGTGAACAGGGCCAAGGGGTGGCGGTGGATTTGCGCACCATCGAGGAGGTGCAGCAAGCCATAGAAGCCGCTCGCCACTTCGACAGCCGCGTGCTGCTGGAAAGTTTCCACGAGGGCCTGGACCTGCGCATTGTGGTGATCGGTTTTGAAGTGGTCGCCGCCGCCATTCGCCGGCCGGCCGAAGTGGTCGGCGACGGCCAGCACTCCATTGGTGCATTGATCGAAGCCCAGAGTCGGCGGCGACAAGCGGCCACGGATGGCGAAAGCAAGATCCCGCAGGACCAGGAAACCCAGCGCACCTTGCGTGCCGCCGGTTACGAATACAGCAGCATTCTGCCGGCCGGCGAACACCTGTTCGTACGGCGCACGGCGAACCTTCATACCGGCGGCGTGCTTGAAGACGTCACGGCGATCCTGCATCCGACGCTGGTGGACGCCGCCATCCGCGCGGCCCGGGCACTGGACATTCCCATGGTCGGCCTCGACCTGATGGTGTCCGCCGCTGACCAGCCGAACTATGTGTTTATCGAAGCCAACGAGCGGGCCGGGCTGGCCAACCACGAACCGCAGCCCACGGCGGAGCGGTTTGTGGATTTGTTGTTTCCGCATAGTCAGCCGGTGGTCTTTTAGTTATGCGGTGCCAGCACTGACGCCATCGCGGGCAAGCCCGCTCCCACATTTGATCGCATTCCCCTGTAGGAGCGAGCTTGCTCCGGGCGGCGTTCCGACGATGGCGGCCGTACAGGCGATAATTCATCAGGAGTTTCCATGACCAGCAAAATCCCCGAGCCGGACCTCGGTTACCTGCAAAAAGTCCTGCTGGAAATGCTCGCCATTCCCAGCCCCACCGGGTTCACCGACACCATCGTGCGCTACGTCGCCGAACGCCTTGAAGAACTCGGCATTCCCTTCGAGCTGACCCGTCGCGGCACCATCCGCGCCACACTCAAGGGCAAGAAAAACAGCCCCGACCGCGCCGTTTCCGCCCACCTGGACACCATCGGCGCGGCGGTGCGAGCAGTAAAGGACAACGGCCGCCTGACCCTCGCGCCAGTCGGCTGCTGGTCCAGCCGCTTTGCCGAAGGCAGCCGGGTCAGCCTGTTTACCGACAATGGCGTGATCCGCGGCAGCGTCTTGCCGCTGATGGCTTCCGGGCACGCGTTCAATACCGCCGTTGACGAGATGCCGATCAGTTGGGATCACATCGAGTTGCGCCTGGACGCCTACTGCGCCACCCGTGCCGACTGCGAGTCGCTGGGCATCAGCGTCGGCGATTTCGTCGCCTTCGACCCATTGCCGGAGTTCACCGAAAGCGGCCACATCAGCGCCCGTCACCTCGACGACAAGGCCGGGGTGGCTACGCTGCTGGCGGCGCTCAAAGCCATCGTCGACAGTGGCGAAGAGCTGATGATCGACTGCCATCCGCTGTTCACCATCACCGAGGAAACCGGCAGCGGCGCCGCGGCTGCATTACCTTGGGATGTCAGTGAATTCGTCGGCATCGACATCGCACCGGTGGCGCCCGGCCAACACTCCAGCGAGCACGCGGTGAGCATCGCGATGCAGGATTCCGGCGGGCCGTATGACTATCACCTGTCGCGCCACCTCCTGCGCCTGGCCAGCGACAACGAATTGCCGGCACGCCGCGACTTGTTCCGCTACTACTTCAGCGACGCACATTCGGCGGTGACCGCCGGCCACGACATTCGCACCGCCCTGCTTGCCTTCGGCTGCGACGCCACCCACGGTTACGAGCGCACCCACATCGACAGCCTCGCCGCCCTGAGCCGCCTGCTCGGTGCGTACATCCTCAGCCCTCCCGTGTTTGCCAGCGATGCACAACCGGCCAAGGGCTCACTGGACCGCTTCAGCCATCAGCTCGAACATGACACGCAGATGGAAAGCGATACGCGGGTGCCGTCGGTGGACAGCCTGGTGGGGCAGCGGTCGGAGAACTGATCCAGAATCTTCATCGTCAGGTATACCGCTATCGCGAGCAGGCTCGCGAAGGCGTCATACCAGACAACACAAGATCCCGGGGTGGCCGTCCTCGCCCAATCGCCGTAGCATCGCGCCATTGATCCAACCGAGGTGCCTATGCTGATCCCCTATGACCAACTTCAAGTCGACACCCTCACCCGCCTGATCGAGGATTTCGTGACCCGCGACGGCACGGACAATGGTGACGACACACCACTGGAAACCCGCGTACTGCGCGTGCGCCAGGCCTTGACCAAGGGCCAGGCACTGATTGTCTTCGACCCGGAAAGCGAGCAATGCCAGTTAATGCTCAAGCACGACGTGCCCAAGCACCTGTTTGACTGAGACCTTCAGCGCTCCTTGGTTTTCGCCAGTTTGTTCTGGATGCGTTCGTAGATTTCGCAGCGGTGCACATTGACGTCCTGAGGCGCTTCAACGCCAAAGCGAACATTGCTTCCGTTGATCGCGAGAACACGCACGGTAATGTTGTCACCGATGGAAATGGTTTCGCCCACAATGCGAGTGAGTACGAGCATGAGGAGTGTCCTTCAGGGGTTACTGGCCCTTGAAGATGCCCGGCCCGCCGCACGCCTACAATGCTCCGACAGCAAACCAGACCGGACTGACAGCCCCTGACGCACGCCACTTACGGAAAGGTCTGACAGGTCGGTTGATTGTCGGGCCGATCTGTCAGGACGCGGAGAATCGCGGCCCGAACAGAATGATGCTCGCGCCGATCACACACAGCGCCACACCAAGCCAGTCCGAACCCAGCGGACGAATTCGCTCGACCACGGCCAACCAGCCGATTGAGGCAATGATGTAGATGCCACCGTAAGCGGCGTAGGCGCGGCCGGCGTAGGTGGCTTCGATCCGGGTCAGCAGCAGGGCGAACAGGGTCAGGCTCAGGAGCGCCGGCACTACCCACCACATGCTTTTACCCTGGCGCAGCCACATCCAGAAGGCAAAGCAACCGGCAATTTCGAACAGCGCGGCGAGGAAAAACCACAGGTAATTGAGCATGCAAGCGTCTCGCGAGGATGGCCGATGGCGGCCACCCTAACCACAGCGTCGCCTGCGGGCAAGATCAGCTTGCCGATTGCCTGGCCTTGGCGCGCATTTTGTCGGCCATGACGGTCATTTCGTTGTAGAGCAATTGCGGGTTCTTCTGCTTGATCGCCCAGGCCATGCGGCCCTGTTCGTGGGGCAGGATCATGAACTCGCCAGCGGCGACCTGCCGGTAGATATAGTCGGCGATGTCGGCGGCGCTGATGGGCGAGCTTTCCAGCAACTTGCCGACCTGGGCTTTCATGGCCGGAGTCGGGCCGCGGAAGGAGTCCAGCAGGTTGGTCTGGAAGAACGACGGGCACACCACATGCACGCCGACTTCCTGATGCGCCAGCTCGATCAGCAGGCTTTCGGACAACGCCACCACGCCCGCCTTGGCCACGTTGTAGTTGCTCATCGCCGGGCCTTGCATCAGCGCGGCCATGGACGCGATGTTGATGATCTTGCCTTTGCTTTTTTCCAGCAGTGGCAAGAAAGCCTTGCAGCCCTTGACCACACCCATCAGATTGATCGCGATCTGCCAGTCCCAGTCCTCAAGGGACAACTCACTGAAGAACCCGCCAGACGCCACGCCCGCGTTATTGACGATGACATCGATGCCGCCGAACTTGACTTCGCAGGCCTGGGCGAACGCCGTCAGCTGGCTGTAATCGCGCACGTCACAGCGTTGGATAAAACCGTCGCCGCCCGCTTCGCGGACCAGCTTGAGGGTTTCCTGCAAGCCGGGCTCGCTGACGTCCGACAAGGCCAGTTGCCAGCCCTCACGCGCCCAGCGCAGCGCGATTTCGCGACCCAGGCCCGAGCCTGCACCAGTGATCATCATGCGATTTTGCATAGCAAACAGCCTTGTTGTTCTCGGAAGATGCACCGAGTGTAGCGAAGGAAATTGCCCGACCCACGCTCCATCAGATTGCTGAATGGCCCAAGCAAACCGCGGGAGCCTTTGAAGCAACTAATGCAACAAAAAAAGATAAAGACCCGCCAGGCAAAAAAAAAGAGGCTCTTGAAGAGCCTCTTTTTTATTTTGCGTCACAACTTACTGCGGCGTGCCATGAACTACACCGGCGGTGTTGTCCAGCAGACTCTTGGTCGCCGTTTGCAGGAACGCTTCGAGCTTGAGCTTCAACTCAGCGGCACCCGGTGCATCCGCAATGATCTCGGCATGCGGCGTAGCGCCCATTTCGTACTGATACAACTTTGGCGCCATGTCCTTTTCCTTCGGCAGTACAAGGATCCGGTCGTCGCTGAGGATGGCCGTGGTCTGCTCGTTACCCGAAGGTTTGATCACACCAAAACCCTTATCGCCGTCAGGCAGGTTGAGCAGATCGCGGCCCCAGCATTGCTGGCGAGTTTCGCCGCCCAGGCGGCCCATGATGGTCGGCACGATGTCGATCTGGGTGCCCACGGTGTGGTCACGCTGACCGAACTTCTCCTGGATGCCCGGCGCGATCATCAACATCGGCACGTTGAAGCGGCCCAGGTCCATTTCGGTGATCTGCTGTTCGTTACCAAAACCGTGGTCACCGACGATGACGAACAAGGTTTCCTTGAAGTACGGCTCCTTGCGGGCCTTTTCAAAGAACTGGCCCAGCGCCCAGTCCGCGTAACGCATGGCGGTCAAGTGTTCGTTCAGGCTGCCGCGATTGGTCACGGGTTCGACCGGCAATGGCGTCGGCAAGGCGTATGGGGTGTGGTTGGACAGGGTTTGCAGCAAGGCATAGAACGGTTTGCCGTTTTCCCGCGCCTTGAGTTCTTGCAGGCTGCGATCGAACATATCCTGGTCGGACACGCCCCATGTCGGGTCGGAGAACACCGGGTTAACGAAATCGTTACGGCCGATGAAGTTGGTCATGCCCTGGTTGCTGAAGAAGCCCGACTGGTTGTCCCAGGCGAAATCACCGTTGTAGACATACACGTCGTCATAGTGACGGGCACTGAGCAACTGCGGCAGGCCAGACAGCTTATGGCTGCCTTCCGGGGTCTGCATCAGGTATTCAAAACCCGGCAGGTTCGGGAAGCAACCCATGGTGGCGAACATGCCCTGGTGGGTATGAGTACCGTTGGAGAAGAAGCGGTCGAACAGCAGGCCTTCCTTCGACAGCTTGTCGAGGTACGGCGTAATGTTGCCCGGCCCGCCCAAAGCACCCACCGAGTGACCGGCCATGCTTTCCATCAGGATCACGACGACGTTCTTGATCGGCAGGGTCTTGTCGGCCGGCGGCGTGTAGTCACGACGTACAGCGGCCATGTCGGCTTCTACCAGTTTTTCGTCGGGCAGCACCAGCATGTCACGCACGATCTGCTGGGCCTGCTCTTGAGGCAGGGTGGCCTTCCAGATGTTGTCACGCTCTTCGGACATCCGGCTCTTCGCTGCGGCAACCAACTGCAGGGTGCCGTTGAGGCCCAACTGGTTGGCGAAAATCGAGTTGGTGGTGTAGACGTCACCCCAACGCAATGGCGGGCCTTGACGCAAGGTGCCACGAGCGGCGACCACGCAAACCAGCAGACACACAACGAATACCGCGATACGCGCATACCACGGCGCAACCTGGCGAGTGCCGATGCTGCCGCCACTGAACGGGCCACGAGGGCGGGTCGCACGGTCGGCGCCCTTGAATGCCAGGCTCAGGATCCAGGTGCCCACGGCCCATGCCAGCAGGTAACGGACCACCGGGAAACCGTACCAGAGCATGCTCATCACGGTTTTCGGATCTTCCTTGACGTACTGGAAGACCAGGCCGTTGAGGCGCTGGTGGAACTCACGATAGAAGTCCATCTCCATCAGGCCCAGGAACAGCGCAATGCTGGAGACAATCGTCAGCCAGAGACGGAACAGCCCGCGCGCCGCCATGGCCCGGGCGCTGAACAAGGCCAGCAGCAACGGAATACTGAGATAGACCACCAGACGCAGGTCGAAACGCAGTCCGTTGGCGAATGCTTCGAGGAAAGTCGAGGCCGGTGTGTCGAGGATCATCGAGCGGTTGTAAACCAGCAGCGCGACGCGCAGCAGGCTGAACATGACCATCATGACCAGGGCACACAATAGCGTGTAGGCCAGATGCGATTTGACGGTCGGTTGCAGCAGGCGACTAGAAGCTCGCTGCTGATTCAGGGCGTCCGGGATTGCCATGTCGTTTTAGGACCCATTGGAAGTTGAAGTTTCAAAAATACTGCTGCGCCTTGCCCTCTTTTCGGCCTGTACCAGGCCCGGGGGTTTGCGCGGTGCGCAAATGTTGCACGATCAACGGCAGCATTGCCATTGATAACTACCCTCATTCCGACTGTTTCATCCTGCGTTCAGCAATAGGCAGCGCGTTAGGGGAGAGCCGGCGAATTGTCTTGGAGACCTGGTGAAAATTTCGTGCAACGCATATCCAGAAACAAATTAAAGCCTGCGCACCGGTCAAAAACGCAAACGCCCCGATCGAGTCGGGGCGTTACGAAGTCACCTCAAAAGAACGACACAGTTACTTCTCGGCGCGTTCCTTGAGAGCTTTCAAGGTATTGAACGGGGCATCGACCACGAACTTGTTGGCCACCATCGACGGCACGCTGCCGCCCGGTTCGGTGTGCACCTGATAGGTCACTTCGATCTGGTCGCCCTTGGGTACGAACTTCCAGAAACCGTCGACCTTGGCGACCCGGACGAAGCCTTTTTCTTCAGGAATGTATTTCGGTACGCCTTCGAGCTTGCGGGTCAGGCTGCCATCAGCCCCTTCGATGGTGGTGACATGCAACACCGAATCACGCGGAGTAACCGGCCACGGGGTATTGAACTGAGTGTAGGTCCAGCTCTGGTCACCTTCGTGCTTGAGCAGCTTCTGGGTTTTGCATTCGTGAATCCAGGCACAGGCTCCGGGCACGTCTTCCTGCAACGCACGCAGCTTGGCGATGGTGGTTTTCATCAACGTGACGCCCTGGTAGGCCTTGTAGTCGGAGCCGGCCACTTCACTCAGGGAGATCTTGATACCGTCTTCGTCTTTTTTGACTTTCCAGTCTTCTGCCTGGGCCGTCGAGGTAACCAGCGCAACCGTCAAACCACACAGCACAGCCATACGATGCAGCGAACCCATAGTCTTATTCCTTATTGTTGAAGTTCCGTTCGTTGGGCTTGCACCTCCGATCACCTTCAGGTTTTTCGGAGGTGATCGGAGGTGCAAGCCCACACATCACGCCGCCGTCATTTGCTCCCACCAGCCAATCAACCGGATGGCTTCTTCGCTGCTACTTCCGCACACCTCGGGGTCGGCATCGAAGGCAGAACACACCGCCGGCCGTTCTGGCTGGCCGAAAATACTGCACAGGTTATCGGAGGAAAGTTGCAGGCAACGCTGCCCCGCGGCCTTGCCGTTGGGCATACCGGGAATCGGTGAACTGATGGAAGGGGCAATGCAACAAGCGCCACAGCCCTCACGGCATTTCATGACGACAAGCTCCTCGCGACGAGCAATGTGTTAATGGACGGGGCACAGAGTACCCGCTAAAACAGTTGTTTTAAATTACCTGCGAGCGGGTTTTTCAATGCAAACGGGCATGACCGGCCAGTCTCCGACAAAGCGTCTGGCCTGCGGCTCGCGGATCCTGATGAGGTTACTGCTTGAACTCGAAATCCAGTGCCGCGCCTTCGACCTCACGGCGCTCTTCATTTCGCAGTTGCAGCTGCATTTCATTGCTGAGCAGGCGGCCGTTGAGCTGGAACGGACTGCTGCCGCTTTTGTCACCGAACATCTGGGGTAACAACGGTTCACGCCTGGTCAACGGCACCGTACCGACAGGCTTCAGCTCCTGAACCATGTCCCGGGGCAAACTCAAGTCCAGATTGGCAGATGGAAGCTCAGTCTTTACCACATCGCTGGCCGGTTTCGATTTGGAGGCAATGGGCGGACGCTTTTTCACGGGCGTCGCCTGCTTACTGGTCGCCGAGGCTTTTTTCGCAGGTGCGGTTTCTATCGGTGTGACATGGAAACTGCCGGTAGTCTGATCCTGCTCGGTAGCCGCCATGACGGATGCCGGCTGAATACTCGCAATCAGGCAGAGCAAAAGCCAGGTGGCAGGAAAAGTCGGTTTCATGTATCCCACGGTGGGTGCAAACGGCAGAGATGCATATGCTCGCCTGTTGCAGCCCACATGACAAGCGCAGTAGCAGCCTGTTACAAACCGCCAGCCATCTCCTGGCAGAGTTGGGTGGCCAGCATGCCCAGGGTCATCAATGCGCGCTCGGCTTCACGGTTCCACGGGATGCCGCAGTTGAGCCGGATGCAGTGATTGAATTGCTCGGTATTACTGAAGATCAGTCCCGGCGCGATACTGATGCCCTGCTGCAATGCCCGCACGTGCAACTCTTGCGTGTTGACCCGCCCCGGCAGACTGACCCACAGAATGAAGCCACCGGTAGGCCGGGTCATCTGCGTGCCTTCCGGGAAATACTGCTGCACCGCCAGCTGGAAGGCACTGAGGTTTTTCCGGTATTCCTGACGGATGAAGCGCAAATGCCGGTCGTACCCGCCATTTTCCAGGTACGCGGCAATGCCCATCTGGGTCACGCTGCACGCGGAATGCGTGCTGAAGGTCTGCAAACGCTGGATTTCCTGCTGATACTTGCCGGCAATCATCCAGCCGATCCGCACGCCAGGCGACAGGGTCTTGGAGAAGCTCGAACAATAGATCACCCGATCCAGCCGATCGTATGCCTTGAGGGACTTGGTGCGCCCCTGCTCGAACATCAGCTCACCGTAGATATCGTCTTCGACAATCTGGATATCGAAGTCCGACGCCAGGCGCAGCAATTGTTTCTGCCGCTCCTCCGGCATGGTACCGCCCAATGGATTGCTCAGACGGGTGGTCAACACCAACGCCTTGATCGACCATTGGTTGGCCGCCAGCTGCAGGGCTTCCAGGCTCATGCCCGTGGCTGGATCGCTAGGGATCTCGATGACCTTGAGGCCCAGCAGGTCGGCCAGTTGCAGCAACCCGTAATAAGTCGGCGATTCGGCCGCGATCAGATCGCCCGGACGGGTCAGCACACGCAAGGACATCTGCAGCGCATCGACGCAACCGTGGGTGATCACCACTTCCGACGGATCGACCACCACGCCGGCATCGCGCATGCGGATCGCCACCTGTCGGCGCAACGGCTCGAAACCGGGGCTGAACATGTAGCTGAAGGCCCGCGGGCTATGGAAACGGGTGACCTTGGCCAATTGCTGATGCAGTGCCCGCACCGGCAAATAGTCGACACTCGGCACCGCAGCGCCCAGCGGGAAGACACCTTCACGACGGGATTCGACCAGGACTTGCTGAATGATGCTGCTGCGGGTGACCAGGCCGGGGCGCTCGACCCGGGCGATGTCCGGCGTCGGTGCAGTGAGTGCCGGCGTCTGGTGCACGTAGTAACCCGACTGCGGCCGGGCGCGGATCAGCCCCTGATCTTCGAGATTGGCATACGCCTGCAACACCGTCGCATGGCTGACATTGAGCTGCGAGCTCATCTTGCGTACCGAAGGCACGCGCTCTCCCGGCTGATAGACCCCACGGCGGATGTCTTCGGCCAGTTGTTGAGCAATACGTTGATAGAGCAAAAGATTGGTCATGACGCAGCACTCGATTTCACGGGCATTTTATTCTTGTGTAAAACAATACCGGAACAGTTTAGAAGTGTACGGGGACAGTTGCCACAATAGTCGACCGTACAGTGCAGTGTCAGCAAAATCTGTACTGTTTTGTGCGGTAATCGGCAGGCAAAAAAAACCCGGCACTGCATGGCAGGCCGGGCTTTCCAGCGACGCAACCCTTAGCGGGCAGCGCCGAGCTGGCCCTTTTCGTCGGAAAACACAATTTCCACCCGACGATTCTGCGCCCGGCCCCGTTCCGACGCATTCGCGTCTACCGGATACTCGTCGCCATAACCCTCGACCTGGATGCGCTTGTCGTCGATGCCCAGGTCCATCAGCACGTCAGCCACCGATTGTGCGCGGTCGCGGGACAGCTTGAGGTTTTCCTGCTTGCCCCCGGTACTGTCCGTATAACCTTCGATCCGCACCACCCGCTTGGGGTTGAGTTGCAGGAACTGCACGATCTTCAACACCACACGGTTGGCCGAAGGTTTCAACTCCGCTTCGCCCGTGTCGAACAGCATGTCGCCCAATGTCATCACCAGACCACGGTCGGTCTGGGTGGTGGTTAATGCCAGTATCTGCTCTTCGAGCCATTTGCCTTGCTGCTGCACGCTGAACAGTTTGGATTCACGCAGTGCCAATTGCAGGCGCTGCCGCTCCAGCTCGAGCTTCGCTGCTTGCTCTTCATTGAGCACCTGATTGGTGTGTTCCCGGGCAATGGCGCTATAGCGCTGACTCAGGTAGGCGTAATGCACCACGTCCGAACCGCTGCCCCAATAGCTGGACAGGCGATCGGCACGGGCCAGGGACTCACCGGCGCGAATCACGTCCTTGGGGGCGATTCGCAGCACATTGGAGTCTTCCTTGACCTTCTGAAAGTCGACACTGGCCTGCTGCAACGCGGACTCGCTGTGCTGGCTGGCGCAGCCAAAGAGGCTCGCGCAGCCTGCCAGGATCAAACCGCCGAGGGCTTTAGTCTTGAGGCTCATTCGGCATCTCCCAGTTGCTTACGCAGGCGAGCGATGCGGGTGTTAAGCACGTTCAACTGTTCCTCGCTCTTGGCCGTCAACACCTTGGCTTCAGCCAGACGCGCATCGAGCTCGGCCTGTTCGGCCCGCATGCGTGCGTTTTTGAAGGATTGATCAGTCATGTTGCCCTTGGCGCGGTTGAACTTGTCTTCGGCCAGTTTCATTTCCGGCACATCGTCTGCCGTGGCGCCCACGGCCGTGGCCTGTTCGAGTGCCTGTTCGGTCAGGCGAATCTGTTCATTCGGCGCAGGATCGGTTGCACAAGCCGCCAGGGCGGCAAAGGCCACGGCAGCGAAAAGAGGTCGAATACTCACTAAAAATCCTTACTGTTTTGGGGTACTGACGGGTTGTTGCGGGGGGGTTGGCTGTGGTTGTGAGCGTTGTGCTTTCCAGCGCTCGATATTGCGCATCAGCACGGCCTCCGTCAGTCCGGACGCGGGCAATTCTGTCATCTTTTTGGCCAACTGTCCGCGTAACCACGGATCGTTGCACGCCGAGTCATGGGAAATCGCCAGGTACAGACCAGGCTTGTCGACCGGTTGCGAGCGCGCGATAAGATCAGCGGCCATGCCCAGTGTCTGTGCGGTCGCCATGCCCGAGTAACGTCCTGCCAGTACAAATTCGACCTCGCCCAACAAAAGTTTCTGAAAGGCCTGGGTCAGATTGGACGTGCGCGTGAGGGTTAGCTGCTGTCCGGTAAACGTGCTGAATTGCGGGGTCAATCGGGCCTTTTCCGACACGGCACCGGGATGGCCGTGCAGGTCTTGTGCTTCGTTGTAGATCAGCATCGAATCCTTGCGAGTCCAGACCAGATAGTCGTTTTCCAGCAAGGGTGGATGGATGTAATCCAGGGTCTCCAGCTCGCTGACGGTCAACGTCGCATCCGCCAGCATATCCATGCGCCCGCTGCGCACTTCGTCCAGGGCCTGGGCGCGTTTGCCGGCATAAAGCAGTTCGACCTTGAGCCCCAACTCCCCCGCCACTTGCTGCAGCAAATCAGCGCTGGCACCGATCAGGTACTTGGGGTTCTGCGGGTCTTGCCACAGGTACGGTGGCGCGTCCGGGCTGCCGGTGACCACCAGGCGTTCGCATTTGCCTGCGGCGACAGACAGCGCCGGCAATAGCGTCAATCCCAGCAAGCTCCACACACAGCGCAGATCCATGGCCACACACTCCACTCATACCCGGTTATGCCCCCTTGTAGGAGCGAGCTTGCTCGCGATGAGCGTTAACGATGACGCGTTCATTCTGGAAAAACGCGGCGCATTTGAGTCCTTCGCGAGCAGGCTCGCTCCTACAGAAGAGCAAAAAAAAGCCCGACCAAAAGGTCGGGCTCTTTATAAGTCAAGCCGCCGGATTAGACCAGCTTCTCGAACTCAGGGATAGCTTCGAACAAGTCCGCCACCAGGCCGTAATCGGCCACCTGGAAGATCGGCGCTTCTTCGTCCTTGTTGATCGCAACGATCACTTTGGAGTCTTTCATGCCGGCCAGGTGCTGGATCGCGCCGGAGATACCGACGGCGATGTACAGCTGTGGAGCAACGATCTTGCCGGTCTGACCGACCTGCATGTCGTTGGGTACAAAACCTGCGTCGACCGCGGCGCGGGAAGCACCGACGGCAGCGCCCAGCTTGTCGGCCAGGGCGTACAGGTGTTTGAAGTTGTCGCCGTTCTGCATGCCACGGCCGCCGGAAACGACGATCTTGGCAGCGGTCAGTTCCGGACGATCGGACTTGGCCAGCTCTTCGCCAACGAAGCTGGAGATACCAGCGTCGTGGGCAGCAGCAACAGCTTCAACGGCAGCGGAACCGCCTTCAGCGGCAACC
Organism: Pseudomonas sp. GL_091; assembly: GCF_057837725.1. Lineage (NCBI taxonomy): Bacteria > Pseudomonadati > Pseudomonadota > Gammaproteobacteria > Pseudomonadales > Pseudomonadaceae > Pseudomonas > Pseudomonas sp. GL_091. The sequence goes on from NZ_CM174451.1 coordinate 5,514,962, forward strand.
GGGTCGAAACCGGTGGCACGCACGGTGATCACTTTCACTGCAGCGTTCGACTGAACGGTAGCGATGGCGTTACCGGCATAGATCGGGCGCTTGAACGTGTCAGCGCTTTCTACCGAGATGATCTCGGAGATCTGGTCAACGTCCAGTGCAGCGGCAACGCGCGGCAGGATGTTTTTGCCGTTGGAAGTAGCGGCAGCCAGGATGTGGCTGTAGCCCTTGCCCAACTCCGCAACCAGAGGAGCGATGTTTTCCGGCAGCTGGTGAGCGTAGGCGGCGTTGTCGGCTACCAATACTTTGCTCACGCCAGCGATTTTCGCAGCGGCTTCAGCCACGGCACCAACGCCCTGGCCAGCAACCAGAACGTGAATGTCGCCACCGATTTTGGCGGCAGCAGCAACGGTGTTCAGGGTGGCAGGCGCCACAACCTTGTTGTCGTGCTCAGCGATTACCAAGATAGTCATGATTAGATTACCTTCGCTTCGTTTTTCAGTTTCTCGACCAGTTCAGCCACCGACTTGACCTTGATACCCGCGCTGCGTGCAGCAGGCGCTTCGACTTTGACGGTCTTGTTGGTGGAGGCGGTGGAAACGCCCAAAGCGTCCGGAGTCAGCACTTCGAGAGGCTTCTTCTTGGCTTTCATGATGTTTGGCAGAGACGCATAGCGCGGCTCGTTCAAACGCAGGTCGGTGGTGACGATGGCCGGCAGTTTCAGGGAAACTGTCTGTGCGCCGCCGTCGACTTCGCGAGTCACGGCAACGCTGTCGCCGCTGATTTCGACTTTCGAAGCGAACGTGCCCTGACCGTAGCCGCTCAATGCAGCGAGCATCTGGCCAGTCTGGTTGTTGTCGCTGTCGATGGCCTGTTTGCCAAGGATCACCAGCTGAGGCTGTTCCTTGTCGACAACAGCCTTGAGCAGCTTGGCAACGGCCAGGGAAGTCAGGTCTTCGGCGGACTCGACGAGGATGGCGCGGTCGGCACCCAGAGCCAGCGCGGTGCGCAGTTGCTCTTGAGCGGTGGACGGGCCTACGGAGACGACGACGATTTCAGTCGCAACACCCTTCTCTTTCAGGCGTACGGCTTCTTCCACGGCGATTTCGCAGAACGGGTTCATCGACATCTTGACGTTGGCAAGATCGACGCCGGAATTGTCCGCCTTGACGCGAACCTTGACGTTGTAATCCACAACGCGTTTGACAGCTACAAGAACCTTCATGGATTCCTCGTTACTCTCCGGTGAAAAGAAAGTCGCCTAGGCGAACCTGGCGGTTGATACTCATCGGGCGCAAGGGCACCTCCAAAAACGCCGGCAAAGCTGTCAAGTGACCATCACTCATGATCTGAATGACCGTTCGTCAGTGGTGACTGACGAGTCATTCAACATCGCGGCGTGTAAACTGCGCATCAAACCCGCGCAGCGCATCACTCTCTACTGCCATCGCCCTGTCTTTAGAGGTGCTCTTGAAACCAACAGTCAGCCTACGGCGAGCGCAAAACCGCCCGTATCTTGACCGGAACGCCTATTCCGGTCAATACGCCAAAATGGCCGTTCATAAGGCGCGTGACTTTGATTTCTCTGGCTTTGAGCCAATTCAAACAAACGTTTGTATTGGACGCTGAGAGTGGTGTAGATATAATGCGCCACCCAAAGAGAAAGGTGGTCAATCGATTGTCCGCTCCCGGCGCTGTGCTGGGATTCATGGATGCGACACCCGACTTCCAAATTAGAAAAAAAACTGTTGAGCCTTGAGTAGGAGATAACCTGTGGAACGCGAATACATGGAATTCGACGTTGTCATCGTCGGTGCCGGCCCCGCTGGTCTTTCCGCCGCCTGCCGCTTGAAGCAGAAGGCTGCGCAAGCCGGTAAGGAAATCAGCGTCTGCGTGGTCGAAAAAGGCTCCGAAGTCGGTGCTCACATCCTGTCCGGTGCCGTGTTCGAACCACGGGCCCTGAACGAACTGTTCCCGGACTGGAAAGAACTCGGTGCGCCGCTGAACACCCCCGTCACCCGCGACGACATCTTCGTGCTGAAGAACGCTGAAAGCGCGCAGAAAATTCCAGACTTCTTTGTGCCCAAGACCATGCACAACGAAGGCAACTACATCATTTCCCTGGGCAACCTGTGCCGCTGGCTGGCCCAGCAGGCCGAGAACCTGGGCGTGGAAATCTACCCGGGCTTCGCCGCTCAGGAAGCGCTGATCGACGAGAACGGCGTGGTTCGCGGGATCATCACCGGCGACCTGGGCGTCGACCGCGAAGGCAATCCGAAGGAAGGCCTGTACACCCCGGGCATGGAACTGCGTGGCAAGTACACGCTGTTCGCCGAAGGTTGCCGTGGCCACATCGGCAAGCAGCTGATCAAGCGTTTCAACCTGGACACTGACGCTGATGCCCAGCACTACGGCATCGGCCTGAAAGAAATCTGGGAAGTCGACCCAGCCAAGCACCAGCCTGGCCTGGTGGTGCACACCGCCGGTTGGCCGATGGACATCATGGGCACCGAGAACACCGGTGGCTCATTCCTCTATCACCTGGAAAACAACCAGGTCGTGGTTGGCCTAATCGTCGACCTGTCCTACAGCAACACCTACCTGTCGCCGTTCGACGAGTTCCAGCGCCTCAAGCATCACCCGGTGCTTGCTCAGTACCTGGAAGGCGGCAAGCGCATCAGCTACGGCGCCCGCGCCATCTGCAAGGGCGGCCTGAACTCGCTGCCGAAAATGGTCTTCAAGGGCGGCGCGCTGATCGGTTGCGACCTCGGCACCCTGAACTTCGCCAAGATCAAAGGCAGCCACACCGCGATGAAGTCCGGCATGCTCGCCGCTGAATCCGTGGCTGACGCGCTGTTCGCCGAGAAGGACAGCAGCGAAGAGCTGACCACTTACGTCGACGCGTTCAAGAAGAGCTGGCTCTACGAAGAACTGTTCGCCAGCCGCAACTTCGGCCCGGCGATCCACAAGTTCGGCGCCATCGTTGGTGGCGGTTTCAACTGGCTCGACCAGAACATCTTCGGCGGCAAACTGCCGTTCACCCTGCACGACACCAAGCCGGATTACGCTTGCCTGAAACTGGCGGCCGACTGCAAGAAGATCGACTACCCGAAACCGGACGGCAAGATCAGCTTCGACAAACTCAGCTCGGTGTTCATCTCCGGTACCAACCACGAAGAAGAGCAACCGTGCCACCTCAAGCTGGCCGATCCAAGCATCCCGATCAGCAAGAACCTGCCGCTGTACGATGAGCCGGCACAGCGTTACTGCCCGGCCGGCGTGTATGAAGTGATCACCAAGGAAGACGGCGAGAAGCGCTTCCAGATCAACGCCCAGAACTGCGTTCACTGCAAGACCTGCGACATCAAGGACCCTGCACAGAACATCACCTGGGTGACGCCGGAAGGCTCTGGCGGCCCGACTTACCCGAACATGTAAGCCGAACTGCGAACATCAAGGCTCCCGAAACGGGGGCCTTTTTGTTGCCTGCGATTGTAGGAGCGAGCTTGCTCGCGATGGTGTGTCATTCAGCATTAATGTTGACTGACACTCCATCGCGAGCAAGCTCGCTCCCACAGGGGGTTGCGGCGAGTCAGGCTGCGCGTTCATCTCCGGGATTACGCTCAAAGTACCGCTTGTACTCGCGACTGAACTGCGACGTGCTCTGATACCCCACCCGATGCGCCACTTGCGCCACGCCCAGCCCCTCGCCCAGCAACAACTGCTGCGCCCTGAGCAAACGCAATCGCTTCAGATACTGCACCGGTGACAACAAGGTGCTGCGCTTGAAATGCTCGTGAAAGGTCGACGCACTCATGTTCGCGCAACTGGCCAGGGTCTCGACGTTCAGCGGTTCGGCAAAATGCGCATGCAGATGACTGAGGGATGCCGCGATCCGGGCGAATTGCCCCTGCTGCTCCACCAGCGCCCGCAACACATCGGCTTGCGGACCGCGCAATGCGACGAACAGCAACTCGCGCAATCGCGCTTGCCCCATGATCTGGCATTCCAGCGGATCGTGCAGGCAGCGCAGCAGTCGCTCGACACAACCGCGCATCGCAGCATCGAGCACTGCCGAGGTCATGGACTCAGGCGTTTGCGCCGGAATATGCCGCCCCGGCGCCAGGCCCATCGCCAATACCAGCTCGCCCAGCGTCACCCGGTCGATCGCGACCGACACCCCAAGCATTGGCCCATCCGGAGCGGCAAAGGTTTCACACTCGAACGGCACCGGCAGCGCCTGAATCAGGTAGTGCCCCGCGCCATATTCCAGGGTGCGCGGCCCCAGGTGCGCCAGTTTGCTGCCCTGGGCGATGATCACCAGGCTCGGCTCGTAGATCTGCGGCCCACGAGCCACATCGCAACTGGCCCGCAGAACCTGCACGCCCGGCAAGGCAGTCGGGACAAAACCGTCGCGAGTGGACAACGGCTCGATCAGCGAAACCAGGGTGGCATTGGCATCAAGGTGACGGGTTAACAGCATCGGGGCTCTTCACAAAAAAAGTCACAAAAAAAGTCACGGAAAAAGGGACGAAAGCATCATCGCAGATCCGCTGACCAATGCGACGGCTCACACCCGCATGCCGGAGGAATAGGCATGACACCCGGAGGAATCGCCATGGCCGGTACAGGGTTCGGCGCCCAGAATGCGCCACCTCACCCGTCAGCGCTTTTGCGAGGTTCACCATGTACACCGCCATCGGATACGCCGCCCAGTCGGCCACCACTCCCCTCGCCCCCGTGAAATTCGAACGCCGCAGCCCACGGGCCGACGACGTTGCCATCGAGATTCTCTACTGCGGCGTTTGCCATTCCGACATCCATCAGGCCCGCAACGAGTGGGGCATTGCCGTTTACCCGCTGATGCCCGGCCACGAAATCGTAGGCAAAGTTACCGCCGTCGGTGCGAACGTCACCCAACACAAAATCGGCGATCTGGTCGGTGTCGGCTGCATGGTTGACTCGTGCCGCAGTTGCGAAGCTTGCCGGGCCAATCTCGAGCAATACTGCCTCGAAGGCCCGACCTTGACTTACGCCACCCCGGACCGGGTCGACGGCAGCAACACCATGGGCGGCTACTCCGACAGTATCGTGGTCAGCGAACACTTCGTGGTGCGTATCCCCGAGTCACTGGACCCGGCCAGCGCCGCGCCAATCCTGTGCGCCGGCATCACCACCTACTCGCCGCTCAAGCACTATGGCGTGAAGGCCGGTGACAAGGTCGGGATTCTCGGCATGGGTGGCCTGGGCCACATGGGCATCAAGTTCGCCAAGGCCATGGGCGCCGAAGTGACGCTGTTCACTCGTTCGGCAAGCAAGGCTGAAGAGGCTCGCCGCCAGGGCGCGGACCATGTGATCGTGTCCACCGATGACGCGCAGATGCAGGCTGCCGCCGGTCACTTCGACTTCCTGCTGGACACTATTCCGGTACAACACGACCTCAACCCTTACCTCGATACGCTGCGTTTCGACGGCGTGCATATCCTGGTGGGGTTGATCGAACCGGTGGAGCCGCCGGTACATGCCGCCAAACTGGTGTTGGGGCGTCGCGTGCTCGCGGGCTCGCTGATCGGCGGCATCGCCGAAACCCAGGAAGTGCTGGATTTCTGCGCCGAGCACAACATCACCTGTGACATCGAAATGCTCGACATCCGCCAGATCAACGAGGCTTACGCCCGCATGATCGCCGGTGACGTGAAGTACCGCTTCGTCATCGACATGGCGACCCTCAAGGTTTAAACCTTAAGACCAAGCTCTGCCGACAGCCGGGTTGTGACCCCTTTGATCAGGGGAATCAGCTCGGCCATTTTTTCCAGCGGCATGTACGGCACGGTACTGGCGATGCTGATACCGGCGACGATGCGTTTGCTGGCATCACGGATCGGCGCCGCCACGCAACGGATCGACGGTTCGTTGTCTTCCAGGTCGAAGGCATAACCGCCGGCCACATACTCGACCATGCGCCGCTCGAACTGCTCCCAGGATTGCTCCGGGTGCTGCGGCCAGAACTGGTTTTTCCCACCCACCGGCAGGCTGACTTCGAACAGGCGCTGCCACTCTTGCGGCGAATCATCGAGCATCAGCGCCTTGCCGATCCCGGTGCGCGCCAACGGCATGCGATGGCCGACCCGCGAACGCATTTCCGGGCCATTGCGCCCCGGATTCTTGTGCAGGTACAGCACTTCGTCGCCTTCACGAATCGCCAGGTGAATGGTGTCGCCGGTCAAGGCCGACAACTCATCCAGATACGGCCCGGCCAGGGTCACCAATGGCAACTCTTCACGGGCCTGAAAGCCCAACTCGATCAGTTTCGGCCCCAGCAGATAACCCACTTGCGGCACCACCCGCAAATAGCGCTCGTCCACCAGGCAACTGGCCAGGCGATGGGTGGTGCTGCGCGTGGTGCCGATCAGCCGGGCGATTTCCTTGAGATCGCGGGCGCCGCTGGCCACAGCCTGGACCACACCCAACCCGCGAAGCAGGGTCTGGGTGCCGGTCGGCGCGGCGTCCTTGGCGATTTTTGGGGCGTCTTCCTGCATATCCAGCTACCGTTGAGCGAGTGAACGGGCGGCATTATGGTCGCCCGCGCGCCACGACTACAACTTGATACGCTCGACCTTGCCCACCAGCAGGATGTAGGACAGTGCGCCAATCAACGCCAGCACCGAGATGTAGGTGATTGCCGGGGCAAAAGAATCACCCGTCGCGAGGAAGCCGATCACGATAGGCGTGGCAATCGCCGACAGGTTGCCGATGAAGTTGAACACCCCGCCGGTCAGCCCGAGCAAGCGTGCCGGAGCCAAGGTCGACACCAGCGACCAGGTAATCGAAGCCAACCCGTTGCCAAAGAATGCCAGCGCGAGGAAGGCAATCACCAACGGCGTCGATTCGACAAAGTTGGCGCCGATGATCGAGGTGGAAATCAGCAGGCCGCTTATGATCGGCAACTTGCGGGCGAAACCTACCGTGTAACCGCGACGGATCAAAAAGTCCGAGAAGAAACCGGAACACAGTACACCGACAAAGGCCGCGAGAAACGGCAGCGATGCCAACAGGCCGGACTTGATGAAGTCCATGCCGCGGTATTTCACCAGGTAGGTCGGGAACCAGGTGAGGAAAAACCACAGGGTCGAGTTGAGGCAGAACTGCCCGAGGTAAATGCCCCATAGCTTGCGCTTGGTCAGGACAATGCCCAGGTCGGTCCAGCTGAATTTTGCTTTGACCTTGGCTTGTTCGGCCTGGATATCCACCAGCCCGCCGCCCTCGCGGATCAGATCAATCTCTGCGTCATTGGCGCCTTTGAAATCCCGTGGTTCGCGATACACCGCGTACCAGATCACCGCCCACACAATGCCCGCCGCGCCGGTGGCGACAAACACCATATGCCAGCCGAACTCGTGCTGGAGCCAGGCCAGTACCGGCGTCAGGAACGCCAGGCCGACGAACTGCCCGGATGTGTAGAAACCGATGGCCGTGGCGCGTTCGCGCTCAGGGAACCAGGTGGTGACCACGCGGCTGTTGATCGGATAGGCCGGTGCTTCCAGGGCACCGACCGCCATGCGCAACACGAACAGTGCGATGAAGCTGGCGGCGAAGCCGAGCATCACCGTGGCCACCGACCACAGCAGCAAGGCGACGCTGTACAGAATCCGTGGCGGCACACGATCCACCAGCCAGCCACCGGGGATTTGCATGGCAGCGTAGGTCCAGCCGAACGCAGAGAAGATCAGGCCGACGTGGATCGGGTCGATACCCAGGTCACTGGTCAATGCCGGGGCGGCAATCGACAGGTTGCTACGGTCCAGATAGTTGATCACCACGGTGATGAACAACAGCACCATGATGAAAAAACGCTTGCGGCTGGGCGTCACCAACGACGCCTGCCCGGTGAGGGTTTGCGGTTGCATGAGGGGTGCCTCTTCTTATGGTTATTGAGGTCGTTCTAAAGACTGACGCAGCCCCCTTGTGGGAGTGAGCCTGCTCGCGATAGCGGTGTGTCATTCAGCATTGATGTCGACTGATACAACATCGCGAGCAGGCTCGCTCCTACAGGGGATTTGTGGTGAATCAGAGATCACTCACCACTCGGCAAAACTGCCATCGGCATGGCGCCAGATAGGGTTGCGCCAGCGGTGGCCGATGGCGGCGCGTTCGATCACGTATTCCTCGTTGATCTCGATACCCAGGCCCGGGCCGTTCGGGATCTTCACGAAGCCTTTGTCGTAGTCGAACACCCGTGGGTCTTTGACGTAGTCGAGCAAGTCGTTGCTCTCGTTGTAATGGATGCCCAGGCTCTGTTCCTGGATGAACGCGTTGTAGCAAGCCGCGTCCAGTTGCAGGCACGCCGCCAAGGCAATCGGGCCCAGCGGGCAATGCAGCGCCAGCGCCACGTCGTAGGCTTCGGCCATGTTGGCGATCTTGCGGGTTTCGGTGATGCCGCCGGCGTGGGAGGCATCCGGCTGGATGATGTCGACATAACCTTCGCTGAGCACGCGCTTGAAATCCCAGCGCGAGAACAACCGTTCGCCCAGGGCAATCGGCGTGCTGGTCAGCGGTGCCAGTTCTTTCAGCGCTTCGTAGTTTTCGCTGAGCACCGGTTCTTCGATGAACATCAGTTTGTACGGGTCGAGTTCCTTCATCAGCACCTTGGCCATGGGCTTGTGCACGCGGCCATGGAAGTCCACGCCGATACCGACGTTCGGGCCGACGGCGTCCCGCACGGCGGCGACGTTGGCCAGCGCCAGGTCGACTTTTTCAAAGGTGTCGAGGAACTGCAGCTCTTCGGTGCCGTTCATTTTCACCGCAGTGAAACCCCGGCTGACCGCTTCTTTCGCCGCCCGCGCGGTGTCTGCCGGACGGTCACCGCCGATCCACGAATACACACGAATCTTGTCCCGCACCTGACCACCCAGCAGATCGCTGACCGACACACCCAGCGCCTTGCCCTTGATGTCCCACAAGGCCTGGTCGATACCGGCCAGGGCGCTCATGTGGATCGCGCCGCCACGGTAGAAGCCGCCGCGGTAGAGCACGGTCCAGATGTCTTCGATGTTGCGCGGGTCTTTGCCGATCAGGTAGTCGGACAATTCTTCAACGGCAGCGGCAACCGTGTGGGCGCGGCCTTCGACTACGGGCTCGCCCCAACCGGTGACGCCCTCGTCGGTTTCGACCTTGAGGAAGCACCAGCGCGGCGGAACGATGAAGGTGGTCAGTTTGGTGATTTTCATCTATTGGCTCTCTTATTAGATGCAGCGCGCTCGGCGCTCAAAGAAGTCTTAGCGAAGGGCTTTCCAGGCAGCGACGTAGACCTTGGCATTGGCCGCCACTTGCGCAGGCGTCATGCCCGGTTTGAACAGACCGGAGCCGAGGCCGAAACCTTTGACGCCGGCGTCGATGAACGACTGCATGTTGTCCGGCGTGATCCCGCCGACCGGCGCCAGAAGGGTTCCGGCCGGCAGCACCGCGAGCCAGGCTTTGACGACTGCCGGGCCCATCTGCTCGGCCGGGAACATCTTCAGCACGTCCGCGCCTTCAGCCAGTGCCGCGAAAGCTTCGGTCGGCGTGGCGACACCCGGCGACAGGTACAGCCCCGCCGCTTTCGCCGCGCGCAAAACCTTCGGATCGCTGTGGGGCATGACGATCACCTGGCCGCCCGCGGCTTTCACTTGCTCGACCTGTTCCGGCGTCAACACCGTGCCGGCACCGATCAGACAATCGGCGGGCAAGGTACTGCGCAGGATGCGGATACTTTCGTACGGCTCAGGGGAATTGAGCGGCACTTCAATGACGCGAAATCCGGCGGCGTACAGGACTTCGCCGATGGCGGCTGCTTCCTGCGGACGCAGGCCGCGCAGGATCGCGATCAGGCCGTTTTGCGCCAGGGCTTGTTTGAGCATGTCAGGACTCCAGTCAGGTTTAACGGGATGCGGTGCACGTGACCAGGCCGGCAGCCAGTGCCAATTGCCACAATCCGCGTTCTGTGGCCTGTTCGGCCAGGGTTACCCGGGCAAAACCGCAGACGTCGAGCGCGCGGCTGTAGCGGGCACAGAGTTGGGTGTTGCCGATGAGGATGATCGAAGGCAGGTGCACGCTGTTGCGCCGGCGCCGCTGGACATTGGCCAGGGCCACCAACTCATGGCCGATCAGCAGGCCGGACAGATAGTCCGCCTGGGCGGTGGCGCTCAACTCACCGGTCAGCCTGAGACTGCGGGCGCTGAACATCGTCGACAGCGGACCGATTTCACCATCCGCCGACAACGCGACCCGCACGCCGCGATCAAACGCATCGCCATCGAAAGACGCGCCACATTGTTGGGTGCGCCCGAGAATGCTGTGTTGACTGAGCACGGCGAAGACTTCGCCGGTCATGAAAGTGTCGAAGTGCACGATGCAGCCGTCGGCCACTTCCACCCATTTCGAATGGCTGCCCGGCAGACCGATCAGCAGATCAGCGCCCGCCTCGCCTGTCAGGTTTTGCAGCACGCCGAGCACCTGGGTTTCTTCGCCGCGCATCACGTTCGGCAAAGGCGAACGCTCGATGACGCCGGGCACGATGTGCACATCGACGCCGCGCAGGCTACGCACGGTTTGCAAGGAAGTACCGAGCGTGGCGACGTTCGCCGGCGTGTCACGGTAGGCCGCTTCGCTCCAACCCTGGGCGCTGCCGACCATGCCGCAGGCAATCACCGGCAAATCCGGCTGGGCATCGAGCCAGTCGCCGCAAGCCTCATCGAAGGCCAGTTCGAAACCATCGGCGCATTCCCGGCCGCCAATGATTCGCGGCGCTTTCGGCAGCTGCATGATCCCCGACGACAGCGAACGCTGTTCGAGCACTTGCCCGTCTTCAGCCAGTTTGTAAGCACGTAATGAGGTTGTCCCCCAGTCGAGCGCGATCAATTGCGCCTGCATCGCTTCACCTGTTTTGGTTATTGGCAGTGAGTGAGCGGGACTATAAACCTGCGCCGGGACAAATCTCAATATATAAATATCAATCCCATATTATGAGACAAGACAAAAAATCGCAGCCCGAAGGCTGCGATCTTTTAGAAGCGATCAGTTACCCGCTGCGAAATCCCGCAACACCGCCCCATCCATCCGATAGCGCACCCACTCCTCCTGCGGCTGCGCCCCCAGGGATTTGTAGAAATCGATGGCCGGCGTATTCCACTCCAGCACGCTCCACTCGAAACGGCCGCAGTCGTTGGCGCAGGCGATTTTTGCCAGATGCCGCAGCAGGGTCTTGCCCGCACCACCGCCGCGCTGTTGCGGGGTGATGTAGAGGTCTTCGAGGTACAGGCAATTGCTGCCAAGCCAGGTGGAATAGCTGAAGAAGAACACCGCGAAACCGATGGGTGCACCGTCGCGCAGGCAGATCAGGCCATGGGCGGTGGCGCCTTCGCTGAACAGGCTGCGCTCGATATCGGCAACGCTGGCGATGACTTCATGGCGGGCACGTTCGTAGTCGGCCAGTTCAGTGATGAACGCGAGGATTTGCGGTGCGTCACTGGGGGTCGCCGGGCGGATTTCGATCGTCATGGACGTGCCTTGTCAAAAGTGGAAAACGCCATACTAAGTCGGCGCGGTACTTGTGGCGAGGGGGCTTGCCCCTGTTGGGTTACGCAGCAACCCCAATAAAAACACTGGAGTCTTTCTGGTGTAACGCAATCGCTGAGAAAGGGCCTGCTTCGCAGGCCAACGGGGGCAAGCCCCCTCGCCACAAATGCTGATCCGCCACAAAAGTGTCTGGAAGCTTTACTCCGGCCAACACTAACCCTGGAATCGATAACCTCGGACCTAACATTTGGGCACTGCGTGGTTAGATAGCTGCGCTGCCCATTTAGCCGGTCAAGGAACCGCGTCATGTCTACCGCAACACCCCCAGTTTCAAGCAAGCTGTTCGGCCTGTTTTGCCTCGCCAGTTACCTGTTGTCGCTGTCCTACGGCTCGACGTTTTTGCTGTCGTTGCTGATTGGTTCTCGCGGCGGTAACGAACACGATGCAGGGAGCGTGATTTCGGCGGCGATGCTCAGCACCTTTGCGGCGGTGATTGTTTCCGGTCATTTGTCCGACTTGCTTGGCGCCGCCCGTTCGGTGGCACTGTTCGGAGTATTGCTGGTAGCGGCCAGCCTGGGCTTCGCCCTGACCCCTGGCTTCGGTCATCTGCTGTTGTTCTTCGGGCTGCTGCTGGGCCTGGGCTGGGGTGTGTTCTACACCCTTGGGCCAATCATCGTGGCGAGTCTGGTGACACCCTCGCAGCGCGCCAAATACTTCGCCCTGCTGTCGGGCAGCATGATGACCGGGATCGGCAGCGGCCCGTTGCTCGGCCGCGCGGCGAGTGCGCTCGGCTACCCGGTGACCGCGGCGTTTTATCTGGCGGCGCTGGCCAGCCTGATCGGCGTATTGCTGTTCTGGCGCCTGGATCGACAATTGAAACAGGCGCCCGCGCAATCTGGCAGCATGTCGCGGATTTCCTGGCGCGCAGCGGGTCAGGTGCTGTCGTCCAGGGCCGTATTCCCGATCATCATGGTTGGCCTCGGCGGCTGCGTGTTCGGCGGTCTGTCGAGCTTTCAAACCAGCTATGCCGCGGCACGCTCGCTCGACTATTCGCTGTTCTTCCTCGGCTTCATGAGCGCGGCGATCAGCGGCCGCATGCTGGTTGCCGGTTTCGTGGTCAAGCGCGACCCGTTCCGTGCATCGTGTGTGCTTTCGGGGTTGATGCTGGCCTCAATCGTGATGTTCGGTTTTTTCGTCGACAGCAGCTTCAGCTACGTGCTCGCGGCGGTGATGCTCGGGATCGGTTACGGCCTGACCTACTCGGTGATCAACGGCCTGGCCGCCAATGAAGCGCCGAACGGCACCACCGCACAATCCTTGCTGCTGTTCAGCCTGTCGTACTTCATCGGCGTGTTCGGCTTTCCGCTGCTGGCCGGAAAAATCATCGTCGAGCAAGGCATGGCCACGCTGTTGCTCACGGTGTTGGCAGTGGCTGCGCTCAACTGGTTGATCACCGTAGGCCGATTGGTCTGGCGTAGCGCCACAGCGGTTAGCGCATTGGAGCAGGCCTGAGCCGTTCGTCGCTAACAATGCACCCATCCGGGTCGAGGGCGTACTAATCAGGTAAGGACTCTACTCGTTGGAGACAACACCATGATCCTGTCCAGGTTGACCGCCCTTGTTCTCACTGCCCTTTTGTCCTGTGCCGCCTTCGCCGGGACCATCGGCTCGAGCACCGGCCCGACCAATCCGGTGGAAAAACCCAGGGCCCCCGCCATCAAGAGTGCCCCCGGCATGAATACCGATGGCACCACGATCGACCACAACCTGCCGCCCTCCACCGGCACCGACCCGCGGGTTCAAGGCAATGACGCGGGACGTCAGGGCGGTATGAGTTTGCCAGGCAGCAAAACACCCAGCAGCGGCGGACTCGGCTCGACCACTAGCGGCAGCTCGGGTGATGACGACGATGACAGTCAATAGTTGCCAATTTGAGGACAGAAGCTGGAGCGAAGAATATTGCGTTATCAGGAATGTGCAGACAGGAATTGATTGAGGCGCTGCGCAAGGCAAGTGAGTGCCGGATCATGTGTGGAGTTTTAGGGCCTCTTCGCGGGCAAGCCCGCTCCCACAGGATCTGTGCCAGACCACAAATTCGATGTGCGAACGCAAAACCCTGTGGGAGCGAACCTGCTCGCGATGACAATGGATCAGTCGCTGAAAGTCATGTGGATCAACTCATCCACTTCAGCCGCCCCCGGCGAAGTCGCCGGGCCCCAACGGGTGACCGCCAGCGCCGCCGCCGCATTGGCCCGCTGCGCCGCATCGAAGGCCGACAAACCTTGCGCCAGTCCCGCCACAAACACACCGGCATGGGCATCGCCCGCACCATTGCTGTCCACCGCGTCGACCTTGAATCCCGACACATGCCGACGCTCGCCGCCCTGGCTGATCCAGCAACCGTTGGGCCCGTCGCGTACCACCATCAGCACTTTGGCCGGCAGATGTCTGGCCAGGCAATCCAGCGCCTCGGCAATGTCCGACGCGCCGGTAAATTTCAGCGCCTCCACGGCATTGCTGGTCCACACATCGATGCGTGCGAGCAAGGCTTGCATCATCGGCTCGTCCGGCGAATCCACCAGCGGCCCCGGATCGAACACCACGTTGACTGCGCCCGGCAGCGCCAGCGTCCAATCCACCAGCGCTTGCGCCTTGCCGACGTGCAGCAGGCTGTAGCCGCTGACGTAAACATAGTCGCCCGCCTCCACCGGCACACTGGCCAGGTCCTCGGCGCTCAACTCGCCCTCGGCGCCGATGTAGGACACGAAGCTGCGCTCCGCTGAAGCGTCTGTGATGGCGATGCACAGCCCGGTATCGCGCCCGGCGCGGCCGGCAATGCCGATGCGGATGCCTTCGGCATTCATCGCGTCACGGGCCAGGTCACCGAATCGGCCGGTGCCATGGCGGCCGAGGTAGACCACCGGCAATCCGTTACGCTGTGCGGCCGCCATCACATTGAAGCCACCGCCGGCCTCGAAACTGGCGGACTGTGCCAGCACGTCGCCGCCCGCCTCGGGCAGTTTGTCCACGGCCATGACCAGGTCGATGATGACCTGGCCGGTGTGCAGCATTCTAGGCATGAGCGTTCTCGACCTGCGTGGCGCGACGATCTTTCGCCCCGCCGAGTACGAAATAAATCCCGCCAGCCACCACGAAGGTCACGATCCAGCCGAGGCCGTTGTGGCCCAGCCACGAGTCGGCCAGGAAACCCTTGAACCAGATATTTTCCGCCGTGGTGCCAATGGTGGTGAAGCTGAAGCCCAGCACAATGGCGATTGCCCAGGCACCGAAGGCACGCCACTCGATGCCGCCGAGATACCAGTAGGCACTGCTCGGGCTGACGTCCAGCAGGTCCTTGGGGCTGTAGTAGTGACGGTGAATCAGGTCGACCACGAAGATCCCGACCCACGCAGTGATCGGCACCGCCAGCAGGGAAATGAAGGTAATGAACGGGCCGTAGAAACTGTCGGCGATCAGCATGAAGTAGATCGAACCGGCGAAGATCGCGACGATGTCCACCACCACCGCATAGACGCGTTTGACCTTCAAACCCAGGGTCAGCGTGGTCAGGCCGGCGGAGTACACCGACAGGTTGTTCGACAGCAGCAGGCCACCGAACGCGGTGATCAGATACGGCACGGCCATCCAGGTCGGCAACATGTCGCGGATCGCGATGATCGGGTCAGTGGCCTGGGCCAGGTCGTTGTTGCCCACCGACAGCAGGCCGCCGAGGGTGATCAGCAACACCAGCGGAATCCCCGCGCCGAACGCCGCCGACGCCACCAGACGCACCGCCTTGACGCTGCGGTGCTGGTAGCGCGACATGTCCGCACCGGCGTTGGCCCAACCGATGCCGGTGCCGGCGGCCATGGTGCCGACGCCGATGATCATCGCGCTGAGCGGCGCAGGCGTTGCGTTGAACACCGCGCTCCAGTCGATGGTCGCGCAGAGGAAGCCGCCAACCAGAATGTTCAACCCGCCGAAAACGTAGGTCGCCCACTTCTGAATCACCAGCAATGTCGCATGGCCGAGGCCGGACACCGACAAGGTCAGCAACACGAAAATCGCGATGAACACCAGGGTCAGCACCGGCGCGCTCTTGGCTTGCACCGGCGAGCCGAACAGGATCGAGCACAGAGACAGCAGCACGAACGCGGCCGTGGTGGTGTTGACGGTTTCCCAGCCCAGGCGCGACATCAGCGAAACCAGGGTCGGGCCGATGTTGCCGCGCACACCGAAGATCGCTCGCGACAAGGTCAGGCTCGGCGCACGGCCACGACGGCCGGCGATGGAGATGATCCCGACCACCGCGAAGGAACCGGCGGCACCGATGATCGCGACAATGACCGCCTGCCAGATCGCCAACCCGCGAAAGGCCACGAGGGTCGCGCCCAGCGGCAGGCCGAGGATGGAAATGTTGGCGGCGAACCAGACCCAGAACAGTTGCAGCGGATGCCCGTTGCACTCAGCCTCCGGCACCGGTTCGATGCCACGGGTTTCCAGTTGCCCGGCGCTTTGCCCGGCGTTGGTTGAACTCATGAAAATGCTCCTGTTGCCATTTGTTGTGGTTGTGGGCAATTCGGGAAATCGACACAACAGCCCGGCCATCCTGGCCAAGTTCGTGCGCTCCTTTGCGGGTGAATAATCTTGATTGCGCGGTGCGCCCTTCGCGGGCAAGCCTGCTCCCACAGGTACAGCGTGAACCCTGAGGCTTGCACTAAACCTGTGGGAGCGGGCTTGCCCGCGAAAGCGTCAGTTCAATCAACGCAGGACGAGTAGTCCTTTCACAAGGGGCTCAAGCTCCAGATTATTGACCACCTTGACCTTGTCGATCATCTCGACAGGCCAGCTCTCAAGACCCAAACAGGCCCCAAGCATCGCGCCCAGAATCGCCGCGATGGTATCCGTGTCGCCGCCCAGGCTGGCGGCCATGCACAGTGCATCGAAGGCGTTCATTTCACCGATGGCCACTTGCTGGGCCAGGGCGAACGACACCACCACCGACTCCTGGGAAGCCACCGATGTGCCGATCACGTCGTACAGTAAATCTGCCAACAAACCGTTGTCATGATCGACGCTGATGCTCCGCGCCCAACTGATGCGCGAGGCAATGCGTCCACCGGCCACCCAATGGCCATGGCTTTCTGCTTGCTGGGCGATATGCTGGCCGAGGTTCAACGCTTGGCCCAGGTCCATGCCGTTGATGCCAGCAGACACCACCGCCGCCACCGCCGCCGCGCTGGAGATCCCCAGCGTGGTGTTGTGGGTGACCTGACAGGCCTGCACGACCGCTTCAATGAAACGCTGCGGATCGGCGACATTCGCCGCGATCCCCACAGGCGTAATGCGCATCGCGGCGCCATTGGTGGTGCCGTAGCGCCCCGCTTCTTCCGGCGAATGGCCGGCGAGGATCATCTCGATGGCGCGCTTGGTCGAAGGGCCGAGCAGATCCTGCGAGCCCTTGGCCTGCATCACCGCCTCCCATTCGATCAAACGCTGTGCGAGCACCGACGGTTCGATCTTGCCCCCGCCGTCAATCAACAACTGGCCGACCAGGATCGCCTGTTCGGTGTCGTCGGTAATCGAGCCTTTGGGCATGTTGGCGGCAATCGGCTGATCGGGGCCGGCGTCTTGCAGGTCGGTGATTTCACCAAAGCGCGCCTGGATTTCAACGCGGCTCAAAGATTGGGTCGGCATGCCCAGGGCATCACCCAGGGCCAGTCCATAGAACGCGCCCAAGGCACGGTTGAGCGCAGTCATTTCGAAGTTCCAAATTGCAGGTGCAGGCGAAAATGCACAGGGTCGAGCAAACTTTCCACTTGCTCCATGAAGCGGTTTTGCCGGTCGTAGGTGGTGCGCAAGGCCTTGAGGAATACCGTGCCTTCGGGGCGGCCGAGCAGTTCGGCATCTGCAGCATTCAACGGCTCGGCACCGATCCATTGATCGCCACGTTCACCGATATAGCCGTAAGCGGCCAGGGTGATGGTCAGGGAGTTGTCGATCAGCCCCACACGCGGCAGGCTTTCCAGACCGCCGGTGGCGGGCATCAATGAACGTTCGAGGGAGACCAGCGTGCCGTCATTGGAACGGCGGCGACGGTCGAGGGTAATGAATTTGTCGGTACCGAAACGCGACAGCAGGTCAGGACGGGTTACCGCCTCCAGCCGCAACACTTCGGTATTGACCAGCGCCCCGCTGTCGGCCAGCGCCTGCGCCCAGCCGCTGCGCTGGTCGAGTACCACTCCGTCAAACGTGACGATGGAGCCCACCCCGCTCTGCGTCGCGATGTAGTTGCGCCGTTTCAATTCGGCCAGGGCCTCACGCAAAGTGCCTCGGCTGACGTTGAATTCCTGAGCCAACTGATGCTCGCCCGGCAAATGAAAACCGTCCTGCAGGAGGCCGCCTTCGATGCGCCGGATGAGTTCGTCGACCACCCGTTGTTTCTTGTCAAATCGTACCTGTCTAATCATGTACAAAGTGATAACCGAAACGGGTTCGGGCGGGCAAGGAATATTTCAGGGAAGTGACGGAAGGAATGGCGTTTGGGCAGTGACCGCTGCGCGGTCAAATCGCGAGCAGGCTTGCTCCCGCAAGGGATTTGCAGCGAACCTGGAACCTGTGGTCGACACAGATCAACTGTGGGAGCGGGCTCGCTCGCGAAGACGGAGTCAAATCCAACACAAATGTCGACTGACCCAGCGCTTTCGCGAGCAAGCACGCTCCCACAGGGTTATATGTCAGGGCTCAAGACCGATGGGGAAGAACTCGCCGCCGCTCCAGACACCCAGCCAACGCTGGCCGTCGATCTCGCGACTCACTGCCAGCTCCACCAATTGATAGAACACGTTGCGATGGATCAACGCTTCAAGATTGCTGCGCACATGTACGTAAGGGGCTGGCTCTTGCGTTACCGGGTCGATGACCACGCGCATCGGATGCCCGGCACCGGCCTCGGTGAATTCATCAACGTTGGTGGTAAAGCGCAACAGCTGCGCCTCGTCCTCGCCTTCCACATCGACGGCAATCGCCACGAACGGTGCATCGTCGACCTTGATGCCGACCTTTTCGACCGGAGTGATCAGGAAATAATCATCGCCATCGCGGCGGATGATAGTGGAGAACAGCTTGACCATCGGCTTGCGCCCGATCGGCGTGCCCAGGTAATACCAGGTGCCGTCTCGGGCGATGCGCATGTCGATGTCGCCGCAGAAATCGGGATTCCACAGGTGCACCGGCGGCAAGCCTTTGGTCTTGGGGATTTGCCCCAGCAGGTCGTTGGCTTTTTGCGGGCCACTCATGGTGTTCTCCTTGAAATTACTGGTCGCTGAGCCCCAGCAGGCTGCGCGCATATTGCTCCAGCGGCGGGCCCATCAGGTCTTCGGGTTTTTTATCGTGGAACGTCAGTAAACCGCCACGACTCTTGATGGTCGCAGTATCAATCAAATACTGGGTGCTGGTCTCGATCAACATGATCTGAATCATACCGCTGTCGATGCCGAGACGATCCAGGGCCTCCTGATCCAGCCACTCGTCCGAGTTGCCGATACGGTCGTCAGACTTGGCGAAGCGAGTGTAGAGCAGATAGTGCGCACCGGCGGCACGGGCGGCGCCCATGGCCTGGTCGAGGCCTTCCGGCGTACGGGCACGGCGGACCATAGGGAAGTATTCGACGAAGCCATCGAACGCGACTTCGGCAATCACGTTGGGCCGCGGGTAAACGGCGCTACCTGGCGGCATGAAAGCGCCCTGGGCGATGTAGACGAACGAGTCCGGCTGAATGCGCAGGTTGTTTACACGATGGCTGTCACTATGGTCGAGCAATCCCGCATCGCTCATATGGTAACGAGTCCCTTCGGCCATATCGCTGACGTTCATGCAGCCACCAAGTGCCAAAACGGCCAGCAGCAAAACCAGGCTACGCATCCTATCCTCCAGAGGCCGGTGTCGGAAAACCGGCGAATGGCCGTAGGATGCAGCTTCCGCGCCAGCTCATTAACATCAGCATCTGACAGATCGCATCGCGAGCAGGCTCGCTCCCACAGGGAATTGCGTATCACCTGTGAGAGCGAGCTTGCTCGCGATTGCGCAGGATCAGCCGCCGATGATTTTCATCACGGTCGCGCCACCAGAGAACGCCACTTCCTGCTTGTCACCCAAGGCTTTCACCAGAAGCCTCTGCAAGGCCGGCAGCGCCTGGTGGCGCGGCTTGTCCAGCAGGTCGCCGATGTAATGGCGATTGCTCGACGACAGGCAGCCATGCAGCCACCCGGTAGAAGACAAACGAAGGCGCGAGCAGGTACGGCAGAAAGGCACACTTTCGTTGGCGATCACGCCGAAATGGCCTTGCCCCGGAATTTCATAGCGCACCGCTGTCGCATCGACGGGCGCGTCGGCTTGCAGATATTCGTAGCGCTCGCCGATCAGGCTCAGCAATTGCTGGAGGCTGACGAACTGTTGCAGAAAGGCATTGGAATCGTTGGCCAGGTGGCCCATGCGCATCAGCTCGATAAAGCGCAGTTCATAACCGCGCTCCAGGCAGTAGTCGAGCAGCGGCATCACTTGATCAAGGTTCTGCCCGCGCAGCGGCACCATGTTGACCTTGATCTTCATGCCGGCCGCACTGGCCTCGCTCATGCCGTTGAGCACGGTGGCCAGGTCGCCGCCCCGGGCAATGCCACGGAACGCACTGGCGTCGAGGGTATCGAGGGAAACGTTGAGGCGCCGAATGCCGGCGTTCAGCAGCAGCGGCAGTTTCTTCGCTAGCAACTGGCCATTGGTGGTCAGGCTGATGTCTTCAAGGCCCATCTGCCCGACCGCCGTCATGAACGCTTCGAGTTTCGGGCTGACCAGCGGCTCGCCACCGGTAATGCGCAGACGCTCGATGCCCGCCGCTTCAATCAGATAAGCCACGCCGCGCGCCATGGCTTCGGCCGACAATTCATCCTGCGCAGCCACCAGCCGCTTGCCGTTGGGCACGCAGTAGGTACAGGCGTAATTGCAGGCTGAGGTCAGGCTGATTCGCAAGTTGCGAAAACGCCTGCCTTGACGATCAACGATCATGGTCACTCCGGCGGAAGAATATCGGGCCACTAAAACTTGACTCAGAAATCAAGTTTTAGCAAGTCCTCTACCTGAGTATATTCCTGCGGTACTGCGCCAAGTAGCGAAATCATGGCGCAATAAGGCAACTGAATGGCTCAGCTGCTGGGAGTGTCGGTGTCGCGCTTGCGCTTGTTGCCCATGCGCACGCCGATGTCCATCAGGAACTGGAAGAAACCTTCCTGATCTTCCAGCACATTGCTCCAGAACGGCGAGTGATACAGCGCGACGGCACCGTGCACCAGCGCCCAGGATGCGCAATAGTGGAAGTAAGGTGGCACGTCTTCCAGCTTGCCTTCGCTGATCCGGCCCTTGATCAGCAGGGTCAGGCGTTCGAAGTTCGAGGCACGGATCTTGTGCAGTTCCTCGATCATCTCCGGCACCTGGTTGCCCTTGACCACTTTTTCTTCGAGGCGGTCGAACAGGCGATAGCGTTGTGGATCGCGCATGCGGAATTCGAAGTAGGCCCGGGACAGGGCTTCCTTGTCCTTGTCGACATCGGCCGAATGCAACAGAGCGTTCAAATCGCGCTCGTAGTCGAGCATCAGGCGCAGATAGATTTCCGCCTTGGATTTGAAGTGCTTGTAGATCGTGCCTTTGCCGATACCGACGGCATCAGCAATCATCTCGACGGTGACACTGTCTTCACCTTGTTCGAGGAACAGCTTGAGCGCGGTATCGAGAATTTCCTGCTCGCGGCGACGGAATTCACGGACCTTACGAGGTTCTTTATGCATAAGAAAAGGTCTGTCGGGGTCAAAATTCGAAGCCGCGTATTATGCCTAACTTACGCAAAAATGCACGGATCATCCGACCATATCTGCGCTTTCTGGTCATTCCGCGCACGTTTACAGGGTGATGAGAACTCTTCCGAAGCGCACGTATTCCAAATTTGTTTAAAAACCCGGGCCGCCAAACTGGACGAGGCGCAATCCTGATCAATACTTGAACTGTCGGCGGGGCATCTCCCCCAAGTGTCACGCCGATATTGGTACCAACGGACCGCGTGCCATTGTTTTACTCCTAATGGTCTTAACCCGGATTCACCCCCCAGAACCCGGGTTTTTTTTGCCTGCGATTTAACCTTTTACGTGTGCCAGCGGGAACAGTCGCTTGAAATTCGCCGTGGTTTGCTCGGCAAACCGCTCGTAGGGCTCACCACGCAACATTGCCAGAAATTCCGCAACTTCACGCACGTACTGCGGCAGGTTTGGCTTGCCGCGATAGGGAATCGGCGCCAGGTACGGCGAGTCGGTTTCCACCAGCAATCGGTCAGCCGGCACCTTGCTGGCCACATCGCGCAACGCGTCGGCATTGCGGAAAGTGACAATCCCGGACAGGGAAATGTAATAGCCCATGTCCAGCGCAGCCTTCGCCATCTCCCAGTCTTCGGTAAAGCAATGCAATACGCCTGCCTGGGGCAGTGCCGCTTCACGCAGCAAGTCCAGGGTATCGGCGCGGGCGCCACGGGTATGGATGATCACCGGTTTGCCGGTCTGTTGCGCAGCTTGCAGGTGCAGGCGGAAGGATTCCTGCTGCAACTCTGCAGCTTCCGGCTCGTAGTGGTAGTCGAGGCCTGTTTCGCCAATCGCCACCACCCGCGGGTGATTGAGCTCCTGCAACAGCCAGTCCAGCGCCGGCGCGGCACCCGGCTGCACATCCAGAGGGTGCACACCCACCGAGCAGTCGACGTCGTCATAACGTTCGGCCAGGGCTTTGACGTCGGCCGCATTGTCCGCGCTGACTCCGATACACAGAAAGTGCCCTACCCCGCGCTGTCGGGCAGCATCCAGGGCAGCATCCAGGGAGCCGTCGTGGGCGACCAGGTCGAGGCGATCAAGGTGACAATGGGAATCTACGAGCATAAAGGGCTGCAACTTGTATCGAATGGGTGGGACAGTCGGATGTTCTGATACTCAGAGTCTAGGCGCAGACAGTCATCGTTGGGCAGGCAACGACGCCCATTGCACCAGCAATGCCTCCAGCAACAAGGCTGGATTAAGATTGGCCTTGCTCAGGACTTTCTGCCGCTGCGCGAGGATCCAGTCCTGGATATCGAGGACTTTGCCCTGGGCGCTTTTCTGCGCCAGGTATTGCACGACCTTGCGCATATCGGTCAGGCCGAGGCCGGCTTCGTCCTGGGTCAACTGATAGCGCAGGATCAAGCTCGACCAATCGCAGAACCAATCGAACAGGCGCAACATCGGAATATTTTTCCATTCTTCGGCCAATTGCGTCGGCGACTGCTGTTGCTTGAGGAGTTTCTTCACCCCCTCCACCACTTGCATGCGCTGCTCCCGCACGCCCTGGGCCTGGAGATTGACCGCCGCCAGTGGCGAACCGGCGGCCAGCGTCAGCAGTTCGACGCGCTCTTCTTCGGAACACTCCGGCAACGCCTGGGCCAGCCACTTCAAGCTCATGGCCTCGCCCGGCAGCGGACAGGCCTGCTGCACGCAGCGACTCTTGATGGTTGGCAACAAACGGCTCGGCTGATGGCTGACCAGCAACAGAACGGTATCGCCGGACGGTTCTTCAAGGCTTTTGAGCAAGGCGTTGGCGGCGTTGATGTTCATCGACTCGGCCGGCTCGATCAGCACCACTTTGCGCCCGCCCAACTGCGCGGTCTGCACCACGAAACCGACCAGGTCGCGAACCTGATCGACCTTGATCGCCTTGTCGGCTTCTTCCGGTTCCAGGATGTAGTTATCCGGGTGACTGCCAGCCTTGAGCAGCAGGCAGGATTTGCATTCGCCGCAGGCTTCCAGCGCGTTCGGGCGCTGGCACAACAGGCTGGCCATCAAGCGCTCGGCCAGTGCCCGCTTGCCGATCCCCGCCGGGCCATGCAGCAGGTAGGCGTGCGCATGCTGGGCGCGACCGGCCAGTTGCTGCCAGAGGCTTTCCTGCCATGGGTAGGCCTCAGCCACGGCTCAACTCCAGCAGGCGCGGCAGCAAGGCATCCAGCGATTGCTGGACCTTTGCCAACGGCTGGGCAGCATCGACCAGCACATAACGCGCCGGATCCGCCTCGGCTCGCTTGAGGAAGGCACTGCGCACGGCATCGAAAAAGGTCCGGCCTTCGAGCTCGAAGCGATCCAGACGACCGCGAGCGCTGGCGCGGGCCAGACCGACCTCGACAGGCAGATCGAAAATCAGCGTCAGGTCCGGGCGCAGATCACCCTGAACGAAGGTTTCCAGGGTCGCGATGCGCTCCAGCGACAAACCGCGACCGCCGCCCTGATAGGCGTACGTCGAATCGGTAAAACGATCACACAAGACCACGGCACCGCGGGCCAGCGCCGGACGAATCACTTCGGCCAGGTGCTGGGCACGTGCCGCGAACACCAGCAGCAACTCGGTATCCGGGTTCATGACTTCGTCGACCGGGGCCAACAGCACTTCACGGATGCGCTCGGCCAACGGCGTGCCACCCGGCTCGCGGGTCAGCACCACCTCGATGCCGGCGGCGCGCAAGCGCTCGGCCAGGTATTCGCGGTTGGTGCTCTTGCCGGCGCCTTCCGGGCCTTCCAGAGTAATAAACAAGCCAGTCACAGGCAGTCCTTAGTCAGAGTCATTGCGAGCTTTTCGGTGCATTGGCATCAGAGGCCGACGTTTCAGGGGCCGGCGTCGGATCTTGCGGCAGCGCCTCGGGAGCCGTGTTCGGCGAAGCGGCCGGGATCGGCGCCTGCTCCTGCGAAGCCTTGGCCTCCTGCGTACCGTTTTGCTCAGCCTGGGTTGGCGGCAACTCGGGCGCAGTAGCGGGCGCCGGACTGGAGCGATAATCGGCGCGACGCTTGAGCTGGAACTCCTTTACAGCATTGTTGTGGGCATCCAGGTCGTCGGAGAACACATGAGTGCCGTCACCACGCGCCACGAAGTAAAGGCTATTGCCCTCCACCGGATTGAGTGCCGCATGGATGGCTTCACGACCGACCATCGAAATCGGGGTCGGCGGCAGGCCCGCATTCATGTAGGTGTTATAGGGCGTCGATTCCTTGAGATGAGCCCGGGTCAGCTTGCCGCTGTAGCGGTCGCCGAGGCCGTAGATCACCGTTGGGTCGGTCTGCAGCAGCATGCCTATCGCCATGCGGCGCACAAACACGCCGGCAATCTGCCCGCGCTCCTGCGGTACGCCGGTTTCCTTTTCCACCAGCGAAGCCATGATCAGCGCCTGGTAGGGCTCGGTGTACGGCACATCGGAAGAGCGCTGCTCCCACTCCTTGGCCAGCACTTCGTCGAGGCGGTCGTAAGCGGTTTTCAGCAGCTCGATATCGGACATGCCGCGCACGTAACGGTAGGTGTCAGGGAAAAAGCGCCCTTCCGGAAAAATCCCGGTGTGGCCGAGCTTGTCCATGACCTGGCTATCGCTCAAACCGTTGAGGCTATGATCGAGCTTTTCTTCCTTGGCCAGCGCTGCGCGGACCTGACGGAAATTCCAGCCTTCGACCAGGGTCAGGCTGTACTGAACCATTTCCCCGCGTTTCCACAGGTCGATCAGGCCTTCGACGGTCATGCCCGGTTGCAGGCGATATTCGCCACTGTGCAGGGGTTGTTTGGCGAGATTGAAGCGCCAATACACCCGCAGCCAGAACGCGTCCTTGATGACGCCATTGGCTTCGAGTCGGTAGAAGGTGCGGGTCGGCGTGGTGCCCTTGGGCACATCCAGCAATTGTTCCTGGGCAATGTTCAGCGGCTGTACCAGCGCCGAATGAATTTTCCAGGCTGAAGCACCCATCAGCAGCCCCGCCAGAACCACTCCGGTTTCCAGCAGCAGCAAGAGTTTACGTCTCACGTATCAAGCATCCAGTAGCACACGGGCAATGGTTTGGAGTTTACGGGTGAGCGGCCCAACCGGCCAGTGAAGAGCAGCATAGGCGCGCACCGGCCAGATACCATACACGCTGTTGCAGACAAAGACTTCGTCAGCCCATTGCAGCTGTTCGAGGGGGATATCGGTGATTTGCGTGGGGATTCCCAGCGACTTGGCCTGAAACATTACTTCGGCGCGCATCACGCCTGCCACGCCGCAGCGCTTGAGGTCAGCGGTGATGAGCACACCATCACGCACCAGGAACACGTTGCTGAACACGCCTTCAATCACACGACCGGCCTGATCGAGCATCAAGCCTTCGGCATGCTCGGTGTCCTGCCATTCGGCACGGGCGAGGACTTGTTCAAGACGATTCAGGTGCTTGAGGCCGGCAAGTAATGGCTGTCTGGACAATCGCGTGGTGCAAGGAAACAAACGAACACCCTGCTCGCCATGCACGGCAGGGTAAGCAACGGGTGGATTGCCTTGCAAAATGCGTCGGGCCTGAGCCGAAGGATCGGGGGCGTAACCGCGCAGACCGTCGCCACGGGTGAGGATGAGCTTGAGCACCCCGTCACCCAGCGCCGCAGCGTAGGCCAGCAACTCGCTGCGGACCAACTCATGATCAGCAGTAATTGCCAAACGCGAACAGCCGTCAGCCAGACGCGACAGATGCCGGTCCAGCAACACGGGCTGCCCTTTGCGCACGGCGATGGTCTCGAACAGACCATCGCCATAAGCCAGGCCGCGATCCTTCAGCGACAAAGCGTCAGCCGGCTGACCGTCGACCCAGCTGTCCATCAGCCTGCGAACCGGCGGAACACCAGCGAACCGTTGGTGCCGCCAAAACCGAAGGAGTTGGACACCACCACATCGATATCCATGTTGCGCGCAGTGTGCGGCACGAAATCGAGGTCGCAACCTTCGTCCGGCTCATCGAGGTTGATGGTCGGCGGCGCTACCTGGCTGTTGATCGCCAGCACGCTGAAGATCGCCTCGACCGCGCCCGCCGCACCCAGCAGGTGACCGGTCATGGACTTGGTGGAACTGACGGCCAGCTTGTAGGCGTGATCGCCGAACACCGACTTGATCGCATTGACTTCGGCCAGGTCGCCTGCGGGAGTCGAAGTGCCGTGGGCGTTGATGTACTGCACTTGATCGCCATTGATCTTGGCATCGCGCAGCGCATTGGTGACGCAGCGCGCAGCACCCGCGCCATCGGCTGGCGGCGAGGTCATGTGGTAGGCATCGCCACTGGTGCCAAAGCCGATCAGCTCGGCGTAGATGGTCGCGCCACGCGCCTTGGCGTGCTCGAGCTCTTCCAGCACCAGCGCACCGGCACCATTGGACAATACAAAGCCATCGCGGCCCTTGTCCCATGGACGGCTGGCGCGGGTCGGCTCGTCGTTGCGGGTCGACAGCGCGCGGGAGGCACCGAAGCCGCCCATGCCCAGACCGCAGGCCGCCATCTCGGCGCCGCCGGCAATCATCACGTCGGCTTCGTCGTACATGATGTTGCGGGCTGCCATGCCAATGCAGTGGGTACCGGTGGTACAGGCCGTGGCGATGGCGTAGTTAGGTCCCTGTGCCCCCAGATGGATGGACAGGAAACCGGAAATCATATTGATGATCGAGCCTGGCACGAAGAACGGAGAGATCCGTCGTGGGCCGGTCTCGTGCAGGGTGCGGGCGGTTTCTTCGATATTGGTCAGACCGCCAATACCCGAGCCCATGGCCACACCGATACGCTCACGGTTGGCGTCAGTAACTTCCAGGCCGGCATTGCGTACCGCCTGAAAACCTGCGGCCAGACCGTATTGAATGAACAGGTCGAGCTTGCGGGCTTCCTTGAGCGACAGGTATTCCTCGACATTGAAGCCCTTTACCGAGCCGCCAAAACGGGTGGAATAGGCAGAAAGGTCGGCGTGTTCGATCAGACCAATGCCACTGCGGCCAGCCAGAATGCCCTGCCAGCTGCTCGGCACATCCGTGCCCAGTGGCGACAACATACCCATACCGGTGACTACGACGCGTCTACGCGACACAGCACTCTCCTTTTTCAAATGACGACTTTGCATCAGGCCTAAAGAAAAAACCGCACGCCGTGATGGCAGTGCGGTTTTTCCATGACAGCGAGCAACGATTACAAACTATTACGCCTGGTGGCTAGTAACGTAGTCGATTGCAGCTTGTACAGTAGTGATCTTCTCGGCTTCTTCGTCAGGGATTTCGGTCTCGAATTCCTCTTCCAGAGCCATCACCAGCTCAACGGTGTCAAGGGAGTCGGCACCCAGGTCTTCAACGAAGGAAGCAGTGTTGACCACTTCTTCTTCTTTAACGCCCAGTTGCTCAGCAACGATTTTCTTGACGCGCTCTTCGATGGTGCTCATACCTTGTTTTCACTCCTAATGGACAAATTCAGGCAGCTGGCCAGTGGGTAAGTGTATAGAAAGGCTTTTCAGCTTTTCAACTGAAAGCTTCACTCCTCGAACCCGGTGACCCTCTGCCTATAAATAGATTGCAGCTTTATAACGGATTTTAGACAGCTCGTATGACATTTTTTTGAAGCAATCCGTCACATTTGAATTACATGTACATCCCGCCGTTCACCGGGATTGTAGCTCCGGTAACGTAAGCCGCACCGTCCGACGCAAGAAAAGCGACCACGGACGCGATCTCTTGAGCTTGTCCCAGACGACCCAGCGGAATCTGCGTCTGCAAGGCTTCACGCTGTGCCTCGGGCAGTTCACGGGTCATATCGGTATCGATGAACCCTGGGGCCACCGAGTTTACCGTAATCGAACGCGAACCGACTTCACGCGCCAGTGCACGGCTGAAACCTTCCAGGCCGGCCTTGGCGGCAGCGTAGTTTACTTGGCCTGCGTTGCCCATGGCACCCACAACCGAGCCAATACTGATAATTCGGCCCCAACGAGCTTTGGTCATGCCGCGCAAAACGCCCTTGGACAGGCGGAACAGACTGTTCAGATTGGTATCGACAACGTCGTGCCACTCGTCGTCTTTCATGCGCATCATCAGGTTATCGCGGGTGATACCGGCATTATTGACCAGAATCGCCGGCGCACCGAACTGCTCCTGAATGCTCGCCAGAACACTTGCCACGGACTCGTCGCTGGTGACGTTGAGCTCAAGACCGGTGCCTTGAATGCCGTTTTCTTTCAGGGTGGCGGCAATGCGCTCAGCACCCGACGCGGAGGTCGCGGTACCAACAACGATGGCGCCCTGACGACCCAGTTCCAGGGCGATGGCCTGGCCGATGCCACGACTTGCACCGGTGACCAGTGCAACTTTACCTTGCAGACTCATGCAAGCTTCTCCTGATTCAGGCCAACGCTGCACGAGCGGCAGCGAAAGCGTCTGGGGTATTGAGGTTGGATGTCGACACGCCTTCGGCGCAGCGCTTGTTCAGACCGGCCAGCACTTTGCCCGGACCGCATTCGACCAGCTGGGTCGCGCCCCTGGTGGCCAGCACCTGGACCGATTCAACCCAGCGCACTGGCTTGTAAAGCTGCTCAAGCAGATCGCGCTTGAGGGTTTCCAGATCGGCAGGCACACCAGCACTGACGTTCTGCACCACAGGAATTTGCGGGACCTGCCAGTCAATCGCGGCGATCGACTCGGCGAAACGCTCGGCCGCCGGACGCATCAGCTCGCAGTGCGACGGCACGCTGACCGGCAACGGCATGGCGCGCTTGGCACCACGCGCCTTGCAGCCTTCGATCGCGCGCTCGACGGCAGCCTTGGCACCAGCGATGACCACCTGGCCCGGCGAGTTGAAATTGACCGCACTGACCACTTCACCTTGCGCCGCTTCGGCACAGGCTGCCAGTACGTCGGCATCGTCCAGTCCGAGGATGGCGGCCATGCCGCCTTGTCCGGCCGGCACGGCTTCCTGCATCAGTAGGCCACGACGCTCGACCAGCTTCACCGCGTCGCCCAGGCTCAGACTGCCTGCCGCGACCAGTGCGCTGTATTCACCCAGGCTGTGCCCGGCAACGTAAGCCGGACGCGCACCACCTTCGGCCAGCCACAGACGCCACAGGGCGATAGAGGCGGTCAGAATGGCCGGCTGGGTTTTATCGGTTTGATTGAGTTGCTCTTCCGGCCCTTGCTGGGTCAGTGCCCACAGGTCGTAACCCAGTGCATCGGAAGCTTCTTTGAATGTTTCAAGGACAACCGGATGTTGTGCGCCCAACTCGGCGAGCATGCCGAGGGACTGCGAACCCTGTCCGGGAAAGACGAATGCGAGGGAAGCAGACATGTAACAAGCCCCTAATGATCTTGTCGTCGGAGAGTTGGCGCCCCGCTTTGGGGACGCAAGAAACTGACAGTTGGATGGCCCATCGAACCAAGCGGTCACATTTAAGCATTGTCCGACGAAAACGCCTAAAGCAACAAATCCTCCAGACGACCGTGCAGGCGCTCGGGAAGATTCTCCTGAATCTCGATCAAGGCACGCTGAATGGCACTTTGAAAACCCTGGACCCCGGCAGAACCGTGGCTTTTCACCACAATGCCCTGCAAGCCGAGAAAGCTCGCGCCGTTGTGCCGGGCAGGCGCCAGTTCAGTCTGCAGACGCTTCATCAACGGCAGCGCCAGCGCACCGACCACGCGAGAGGCCATGTTCTTTTTGAACAACGCCTCGATGCGCGCGGCAATCATGGTCGCCAGACCTTCGCTGGATTTGAGCAGGATGTTGCCGACAAAACCGTCACACACCACCACATCCGCTTCGCCACGGTACAAACCGTCGCCCTCGATAAAGCCGATGTAATTGATGCCCCGGGCGCCTTGCAACAACGTCGCTGCCAGCTTGACCTGCTGATTGCCCTTGATGTCTTCGGTGCCGATGTTCAGCAAGGCCACTCGCGGGCGCGCTATGCCCAGGGTTTCTGCGGCAACCGAACCCATGACCGCAAACTGCAACAGATGCTCGGCACTGCAATCGACGTTGGCGCCCAGGTCGAGCAATTGGCAGTAACCCTTTTGTGTCGGAATCGCCGCCACCATGGCCGGACGGTCAATGCCCGGCAGGGTCTTGAGCACGAACCGCGACAACGCCATCAGCGCCCCGGTGTTGCCGGCACTGACACAGGCCTGGACCTTGCCGTCACGCAACAACTCAAGCGCCACGCGCATCGACGAGTCAGGTTTGCCGCGCAAGGCCTGGGCCGGTTTTTCGTCCATGGTGATGACTTCGCTCGCCGGGGCAATCGACAGGCGCGCGCGATCCACAGCCGAATGGCCAGCGATCAATTCTTCAAGAAGGGAGGGTTGACCGACGAGGGTCAGGTGCAGCGAGGGCGTAGCAGACAGGCAAGCAAGGCTGGCCTGAACAATGCTGCGGGGACCGAAGTCCCCGCCCATTGCGTCAATCGCGATGACTTGAGCGGACAAGTGATTACTCGTCAGCGCCCTTGTCGATCACTTTACGGCCACGGTATACGCCTTCTGGCGATACGTGGTGACGCAGGTGAACTTCACCGGTGGTTTTTTCTACAGACAGGGTGCTAGCCTCGAGAGCGTCGTGCGAACGGCGCATGTCACGGGCAGAGCGGGATTTTTTGTTCTGCTGAACAGCCATAATTGATTAACTCCTAAACGTTTGGGTCACGCTTTAACTGCGCCAATACACTGAACGGGTTGGACCGCGTTACCTCGTCCTCGCTCGGTTCGGGCTCATCGAGACCCGCCGGCTGCTGGCATTCTTCCGGATGATGAGCAGGCACAATGGGCAAGGCGAGCAGAAGCTCCTCCTCGATCAGTGACTGCAGATCCAAAGGATCTTCGCCCAGTTCCAGCACGTCATAACCTTTCGGCAACGACTGGGTATTCGCACCCTCCTTCACCACGGCGTAACTGCATTCGCTGTGGATCGGCAGGGTGACCAGCTCAAGACAACGCTGGCAAACCATTTTGACTTCAGTGTCGATAAAGCTGTGGATGACCACAGATTTACGTTCATCTCGTTCAAAAACGAATTTAGCCTGCACCGTACCGACATTGTCGGAAAGCGGGTCGCAGAGTCTCTCCAAATCGGCCAGCAGCATTTCACCTTGAAGGGTGGTGCCACGATCAGCCAATTTGCGCGGGTCAACGTGAGGTGGAATCGGGTCATTCAACATAGGCGCAGCATTATAGGGATGCACCCGCCCATGTCAAAGGAAATTCAGCCCTGTCCGTCACTTGCAAGCCTCGCTAGAATTCGCACCTGCCTTCTGGAGATGCGCATGCTGCCTTTATTACTCGCTTCTGGCTCGGTCTATCGCCGGGAATTGCTGACCCGCCTGCAGCTGCCTTTCACTTGCAGCTCGCCGGATATCGACGAAAGCCATCGCCCGGATGAGCCCGCCATCGAGCTGGTCAAGCGCCTCGCCGAAGAGAAAGCGCGCGCCCTGGCCGACAGCCATACCGCTCATCTGATAATTGGCTCCGACCAGGTCGCAGTGCTGGGAAACCGGATTATCGGCAAGCCCCACACGTTCGAAAAAGCCCGCGAGCAACTGCTGGCCGCCAGCGGTGCCAGCGTGACGTTCCTGACCGGCCTGGCCCTGCTCAACAGCCAGACCGGGCACTGCCAGGTCGATTGTGTGCCCTTCACCGTACACATGCGCACACTCGATGCAATCCGCATCGAACGCTACCTTCACGCCGAGCAACCCTACGACTGCGCAGGCAGCTTCAAGGCCGAAGGCCTGGGGGTCAGCCTGTTTCGCAGCACAGAGGGCCCCGACGCCACCAGCCTGATCGGCCTGCCGCTGATTCGCCTGATCGACATGCTGTTGGCAGAAGGCGTGCAAATACCCTGACACTCAATACTAAAAAACCGGCCACGCACAGGCTGTGTGAAAACACGCTGATGACGGTTCCAACAAACGCCCCGACTTGTTCGGGGCGTTTGCTTTTGTGCTCACAGCAGACGAAAAAAGGCCTTTCAGCCCATCAACGCCATCATCTGGCGCACGCCTAACACGTTAATCGCTCTTTTCAGGTTGTAGGCGTTCACTGCCAAGGCCATTTCAGCTCTCGCGCCTTCAAGCTGTCGCAGCAAGAAGCGAGCATTACCAAATAACCACTGTTTAAGGTTGCCGAAGGGATGTTCGACGATGGATCTGCGGTTGACCATCATGTCGGGATGCGCCTGCATTCGCTGCTCCATTCGCTCGAATGCCTTTTCGTGCAGATGGCGTGAGAGGTATCGGCGCTGGGCTTCGGTGCATTGCGCTTTTAACGGGCAGCTTGCACAGTCGCTGAGCGCCGACTGGTAGATCCGGCCTTTGTTGCTGATCTGTTTA
This sequence comes from Pseudomonas sp. GL_091, assembly GCF_057837725.1. NCBI lineage: Bacteria > Pseudomonadati > Pseudomonadota > Gammaproteobacteria > Pseudomonadales > Pseudomonadaceae > Pseudomonas > Pseudomonas sp. GL_091. Next base: position 5,547,725 of record NZ_CM174451.1, read on the forward strand.
AAGATCAGCCATTTTCCGGCAGGGCATTGATATCGATCTTGCGACGCATCGTAGGCAAATGCTGTTCGATCGAAAAGTGCCTGTTCCTTGCCGCAGGAGTTGAGTGATCGCGCCACAGGCACATAAGCGGTGATGTTCTCATCCTCACATGCCTGGAACTGCTTGCCATTGGAGTAGCCCGCATCTGCAGTGACCGTCAGTTCATCTTGCGAAAGTTGTTCCTTGGCGGCCTTGGCCATCGGTTCAAGTTGCTTGCGATCATCGCTGTCCTGAGTCACTTCATGGTGCACGATCATGCAGTTCTCAGCGTCCACGGCTGTCTGTACGTTGTACCCGACCCGAGGCCCTTTGTGCGTTCGCAGCATTCGCGCATCGCTTTCGTGGGTATTGAATTGCTCAAGCTCCATCGATTTCATCAGCGCCTGGCACGTCAAGTTATTGGAATGCCTGACTTCAAGTTGCGTCAAAGTCGTTCTGATCGCACTACGGTTAATCTTTTCGCCGGCTTCGGTTTTATCTGCCTCGTCCAGCTCTGCCAAATATTGGGCGATGCGCTTCTCCAGCTTCTGCTCTTGATGTTGGAGCCGCTTCAAATTCGTATGACGCCGTGAAGAGGCGACCGCCTGAAACTTGCTGCCATCAATGGCCACCAACTCGCCGGTTATCAAACCCGCCGTGCGGCAAAACTGGACGAAGGCCCGGCACGTCGCGATGAAAGCGGGTTTGTTGTCTTTACGAAAGTCGGCGATGGTCTTGAAATCGGGCTTGAGTCGATTGATCAGCCACATCACTTCGATATTGCGCTGACACTCGGCTTCGAGGCGCCGTGATGAACGGATCCGCTGGAAATAACCGTAGAGGTAGAGTTTTAGCTGATCGGCTGGATCGTAAGAGGGCCGGCCGGTACTTTTAGGAAGTGCTTTATCAAAGCCCAGTCGCGCCAGATCCAGCTTGGCGACGTAAAGGTCGATAACGCGAACGAGGTGATCCTCGGGGATCAACTCTTCCAGCGAGACCGGAAATAGGCTGGTCTGACTGCGGGACTGTCCCTGGATGTAGGCCATAACGAAAAATGCTCCGTATCTTTCGATACGAAGCATTTTCTTTGAGTGCCGCGCAGATTGCTAGGTTTTCACACAGCCTGACGCAGGCCGGTTTTTCATGCCACTTCAGAATCAACGCAACGACGGACCGTTAAATCCCATCCACATCGCCAAATGCTCAGCCACGCTGGCACCGAGTTTTTTCGAGAAGCGATCGAATGGCGACTCCTGAACGGTAAAGTCCACCAGCTCTTTCTCGCCGATCACATCCCGCGCAACCGAACTGGCATTACCCAGCCCATCGATCAACCCCAGTGGCAGCGCCTGCTCGCCGGACCAGACCAGACCGGAGAACAGCTCCGGATGATCCTTGTCCTTCAGGCGATCGCCGCGCCCCTGCTTGACGCTGCTGATGAACTGCTTGTGGGTCGTATCGAGCACACCCTGCCAGAAGGCGGTTTCTTCCGGCTTCTGTGGCTGGAACGGATCGAGGAACGACTTGTGCTCGCCAGAGGTGTAGGTGCGACGCTCGACGCCCAGCTTCTCCATGGTGCCGACAAAACCATAACCGGCTGCCGTCACACCGATGGAGCCGACCAGGCTCGCCTTGTCGGCGTAGATCTGATCTGCCGCGCTGGCGATGTAGTAAGCGCCGGAAGCCCCCAAGTCGGAAATGACCGCATACAGCTTGGTGTCCGGGTGCAGGCCGCGCAGGCGACGGATCTCGTCATAGACATAACCCGACTGCACCGGACTGCCGCCCGGGCTGTTGATGCGCAGGATGACACCCTTGACCTTCTTGTCCTCGAAAGCCGCGCGCAGGCTGCCAACGATATTGTCTGCGCTGGCCGGCTCCTTGTCGGCAATCATGCCTGTCACATCGATCAACGCCGTGTAATTGGCACTGAGGGTAGCTGCCTTCTCCATATCCATCAGCGGCGAAAACAGGGCAATTGCGCCGAACAGATACACAAAAGTCAGTGATTTGAAGAATATCCCCCAGCGACGGGACCGGCGCTGCTCCTGCACGCCGGCCAGCAGCGTCTTTTCCAGCAGCTTCCAGCTCTTGTCGTCACCGCTCTCTGCGCTCGCCTTGGCGGGCGCCTTCCATTCGTCGGTCATGCCATCCACCCCAAATACAACCGGTTAAGCCCGCTGACTCAGCCAGGCATGCAATTCTGAAAAGCGGTCGATGGCCAGTCGCGGCTCATACAACTTCAACGCATCGATCGATTGGGCGCCATAACTGACGGCCACCGAGCCCATGCCGGCGTTGCGCGCCATCTGCAAATCAAAGGACGAATCACCGACCATCAACGCCTGCTCCGGGCGAACCTCGCAATGCGCGAGAATCTGCTCGAGCATCAGCGGATGGGGCTTGCTGGCGGTCTCGTCGGCGGCGCGAGTGATATCGAAGTAATTCTCCCAGCCATGGGACTTCAACACCCGATCCAGCCCGCGACGGGCCTTGCCGGTCGCCACAGCCAGATGATAGCCCTCGGCACGAAACGCCTCGAGAGACTCGACCACACCTTCGAACAGCGGCGAAGGCACAGCCTCCGACGCAATGTAATGCTCAGCATAGTGCTCGCGGAACGCGATCAGCTCGGCGTCGCCGATTTCGGGGTACAGGGTGCGGATCGCTTCCGGCAAGCCCAGGCCGATGATGCCCTTGACGGCCAGATCATCGCGCAGCTCAAAACCGGAACGCTGGGAGGCAACGTGCATCGCCTCGACAATCCGACCAATGGAGTCGGCCAGGGTGCCGTCCCAATCAAAGATCAGCAGCTTGTAATCAGATGGGCGCACTCAATCGCTCCACGGTTTTGGCCCACATCTCGTCGACCGGCGCTTGCAGCTTCAGTTCACCACCATCGGGAAGCGGCACGGTCAGCATGTAGGCGTGCAGGAACAGGCGCTTGCCGCCCAGATCGCGGATTTCCTTACTGAAATCGTCATCGCCGTACTTGGTGTCGCCGGCAATGCAGTGCCCGGCGTGCAATGTGTGGACGCGGATCTGGTGAGTGCGGCCGGTGATCGGCTTGGCTTCAATCAGGGTGGCAAAGTCGCCAAAGCGACGCAGGACCTTGAACACGGTCACAGACTCCTTGCCCTCCTCCTCGTCGACCTCGACCATACGCTCACCGGAGCGCAGATTGCTCTTACCGAGCGACGCTCGAACTTGCTTGATCGAGGATGCCCAGTTACCGCGAACCAGCGCCATATAGCGCTTATCAACGCCATCACCGCGCAAGGCTGTGTGCAAGTGACGCAGCATGCTGCGCTTCTTGGCGATCATCAGCAGGCCGGAGGTGTCACGGTCGAGACGATGAACCAGTTCGAGTTCCTTGCAATCGGGACGCAACTGACGAAAGGCTTCGATGACTCCGTAATTCAAGCCGCTGCCGCCGTGAACGGCGATGCCGCAAGGCTTGTTGATCACGATCAGCGCCTTGTCTTCGAAGACAATCGAGGCCTCGAGTCGCTGCAGCAGGCCTTGTGCCAGTGGCACGGGCTCGTCGCGCTCAGGCACACGAACCGGCGGCACGCGCACGATATCGCCCGCCTGCAGCTTGTACTCGGGCTTGATCCGACCTTTGTTCACGCGCACTTCGCCCTTGCGCAAAATGCGGTAAATCAAGGTCTTGGGCACGCCTTTGAGTCGGGCGAGAAGGAAATTATCAATACGTTGGCCGGCATATTCCGGCGAGACCTCAAGCAGTTGTACGCCTGGAGTCGGGGGGGTAGTCGTCGTCATGCCGCGGATGATAACAATTTTTTATGGAATTGAAGCACTTAATCATTACTGCTATAGTCGCGAACGTCGCCAAAAGCGGCCTGGACAGCGGACCAACGGTCAAAAACCGGCCCTGACCAACGCAATTCACCAGGACGCGAGGCCGTCCTACGGGGCTTTCGCTACGTAACGGTGGAGTTTGCAGGTGTAACGAGCGCAGGTGACATGAGGCCTGAATCACGCCACAAAGCAGAGTTTCTCACTCGTTTTGCGAGCCATATTCACGGCCAGTTCACAAAGTGCAGTCAGTTGCGAATGACCCCGAGCGAAGGCATCGGAAACAACGCCTAAATTAGCCATGATGCGTGACCTCCCCTATCGGAGCTCACGGTAAATGCCAACCCGCTGCGGATTCTGCGCGCGGCAGCACCCGAATTATCAGGGATACGTGTAGGGTGGAGATGCACAACCGCCGGACTGTGTAGCAACAGGCTTTCTCAAGACGCTTCATCTCGTCCACAGCCGCTGGTTGATTCCTCCTCCTGACTGAGTGCTTAAGTAGCCACAGCAAGCAGGACGCGTACGTCGCGATGAAGGCCCACATTGGCCGGACTTCGCTGGACACGGGAAATGGCCAACCACTCCCGACGCACCTGACACCGACCGTGAGAAGTCGTGTGTGCCGAACGCCGTTTCCGGCAGCCCGGAAACCGACGGTACTACATGAAAAGAATGCTGATTAACGCAACTCAACCCGAAGAGTTGCGTGTTGCACTGGTAGATGGCCAGCGCCTCTACGACCTGGACATCGAATCCGGTGCACGCGAGCAGAAGAAGGCCAACATCTATAAAGGCCGGATTACTCGCATCGAACCAAGCCTCGAGGCTGCCTTTGTCGATTTCGGCTCTGAGCGCCACGGCTTCCTGCCCCTCAAAGAAATCTCCCGCGAATACTTCAAGAAAGCCCCGGAAGGTCGCGTCAACATCAAGGACGTCCTGAGCGAAGGCCAGGAAGTCATCGTTCAGGTCGAAAAAGAAGAACGTGGCAACAAGGGCGCCGCCCTGACCACCTTCATCAGCCTGGCCGGTCGTTACCTGGTGCTGATGCCGAACAACCCGCGTGCCGGCGGTATCTCCCGTCGCATCGAAGGCGAAGAGCGCAATGAACTGCGTGAAGCGCTGAACGGCCTGGTTGCCCCGGCCGACATGGGCCTGATCGTGCGCACTGCCGGCCTGGGCCGCAGCAGCGAAGAAATGCAGTGGGACCTCGACTACCTGCTGCAACTCTGGACCGCTATCAAGGAAGCCTCGCTGGATCGTTCCGCGCCGTTCCTGATCTATCAGGAAAGCAACGTGATCATCCGCGCGATCCGCGACTACCTGCGCCAGGACATCGGCGAAGTGCTGATCGACAGCGTTGAAGCCCAGGACGAAGCCCTGACCTTCATCCGCCAGGTGATGCCGCAGTACGCCAGCAAGATCAAACTGTACGAAGACAGCGTTCCGCTGTTCAACCGCTTCCAGATCGAAAGCCAGATCGAAACCGCCTTCCAGCGCGTTGTCGAACTGCCTTCCGGCGGCTCCATCGTTATCGATCCGACCGAAGCCCTGGTGTCCATCGACATCAACTCGGCGCGCGCCACCAAAGGCAGCGACATCGAAGAAACCGCACTGCAAACCAACCTTGAAGCGGCTGAGGAAATCGCCCGTCAGTTGCGCCTGCGCGACATCGGCGGCCTGATCGTCATCGACTTCATCGACATGACCCCTGCCAAGAACCAGCGCGCCGTGGAAGAGAAAGTCCGCGAATGCCTGGAAGCCGACCGCGCTCGCGTGCAAGTCGGTCGCATTTCGCGCTTCGGCCTGCTGGAAATGTCCCGTCAGCGCCTGCGTCCATCCCTGGGCGAAAGCAGCGGCATCGTCTGCCCGCGTTGCAACGGCACCGGCATCATCCGTGACGTTGAATCGCTGTCCCTGGCGATCCTGCGCCTGATCGAAGAAGAAGCCCTGAAAGACCGTACCGCCGAAGTTCGTGCACAAGTGCCGATCCCGGTGGCCGCGTTCCTGCTCAACGAAAAACGCAACTCGATCACCAAGATCGAACTGCGCACCCGCGCCCGCATCGTCATCCTGCCGAACGATCACCTCGAAACGCCACATTTCGAAGTGCAGCGCCTGCGTGACGACAGCCCGGAAGCCGCGACCAACCAGTCCAGCTACGAAATCGCCGCTGCCGCTGCCGAAGTCGAAGAAGTCCAGCCAGCCGCTGCGACCCGCACCCTGGTTCGCCAGGAAGCAGCGGTCAAGACGGCGCCGGCCCGTGCCAACGCTCCGGTTCCGACCGAAGTGGCCGCTCCAGCCCCTGCCCCGGTCGCCGTACCGGAGCCAAGCCTGTTCAAAGGCCTGGTGAAATCGCTGGTCAGCCTGTTCGCCACCAAGGAAGAGCCTGTCGCGCCGGTTGTGGTTGAAAAGCCTGCCGCCGAGCGTCCGGCCCGCAACGAAGAGCGTCGCAACGGTCGCCAGCAAAGCCGCAACCGTAACGTTCGCCGCGATGAAGAGCGCAAACCCCGCGAAGAACGTGCACCGCGTGAAGAACGCGCACCGCGTGAAGAGCGTCAGCCACGGGAAGTGCGCGAACCTCGCGAGACCCGCGAAGAAACTCCGGCAGTAGCCCGCGAAGAACGCGCACCACGCGCTCCTCGTGAAGAACGCGCACCGCGCGCTCCGCGTGAAGATCGCAAGCCACGTGGCGAGCGTGAAGAACGCGTTCGTGAACTGCGCGAGCCTCTGGATGCCGCTCCGACTACTCCGGCTGCTCCGGCTGCTCCGGCCGCCGCTGCTACCGCAGAAGAGCGTCCAGTTCGCCAGCCACGTGAAGAACGCGCTCCACGCCCACCGCGTGAAGAACGTCAGCCACGTGCCGAACAAGCTGCCGCAGCCGCAACTGAAGAAGAACTGGTCACCAACGAAGAGCAACTGCAGGAAGACGGTCAGGAAAGCGCCGAAGGCGATCGTCCACGCCGCCGCTCCCGTGGTCAGCGTCGTCGCAGCAACCGTCGCGAGCGTCAGCGTGACGCCAACGGCAACGTGATCGAAGGTTCGGAAGAGTCCGAGTCTGGCGAAAACGCTGAAGCACCAAGCGTTGCCGATCTGGCCGCCGGCCTGGCTGTCACCGCAGCCGTTGCCAGCAGCGTGATCAGCGCTCCAGCCGAAGCTGAAGCCAATGTGCAAGCCGAACGCGCCACTGCCGCAACCCTGGAAGCAGCTCCGGTTGAAGCGCCAGTCGTTGAAGCGACCACACCGGTCGAAATCACCGCCTCGCCGGAAATCGAAGTGGCGCCAGCGCCAGAAGCTCAGCCTGCTGTTGAAGCGGCTGCCGAGCCAGCGCCAGTGGTAGAAGCACCTACCCAGGCTGCAGAAGCGGTTGTTGAGACCGTGACTGAAACCGTGCGTGAAGTTCGCGAAGAGCAAACCGCATTCAACTGGGTTGCCGAGCCAGCCGTCGCTGAAGCCGCTGCACCTGCCGCAGAAACCCCAGTGGCTGAAGCCATGGTTTCCGAGCCGGCGGTTGCCGCTGCAGAACCGGTTCCAGCACAAATGGTTGAAGCGCCTGTCGTTGAAGCACCGGTCGTTGCCGAAGCACCTGCTCCGGTAGTCGAAGCTGCTCCTGCCAGCGCCCTGACGCCAAGTGGCCGTGCGCCTAACGACCCGCGTGAAGTGCGTCGTCGCAAGCGCGAAGCCGAGCGTCTGCAGAAGGAAGCTGAACTGGCTGCCGCTGCTGCTCCGGCTGAAGCGGTTGTCGCTGCCGAGCCTGCACCGGTTGTTGCTGAAGTGGTTGAGGCAGCGCCTGCCCCGGCCGCTGAAGTGGCTGCCGAGCCGGTTGAGTCGGTGATCCACGAAGCGCCCCGCTCCGTTCAGGAAGCGGTAGAGCAACACGAGCAAGCCCAGGAAAAAGAACACGAGCCTAAACCTCTCGTCTGATTCCATCGGCCACTAAAAAGCCCCGCCTGGTGATCCCAGGCGGGGCTTTTTTTATGTCCGGACTTCACAGCAATCCCTTGTGGGAGCGAGCCTGCTCGCGATAGCGGTGGATCAGACTGCATCTCTGCTGGATGCCAGATTGCTATCGCGAGCAGGCTCGCTCCCACAAGGATCTATATTGGTCTGAAGGTTAGTGCCTCAGGCACATCCACATCCCACAACACACCGGGATCATCCACTGCCACCTCAACCACCCGCCCTTGGGCGAACAACGGTTTGGCGCCACGATCCCCGGATAACGCCATCAACCCCGCTGCGAAGTCCCGTCCGAACCAGACTGGATGCCCGTACCCACCGCCCTGCACGGGCACGCTGATACTGTCATCGCCAATTCCGGCCATCACTTGCTCGATACTGGACGGCAGGATGAACGGCATATCCCCCAGCACCATCAGCCAGCCATCGAGTTGCTTGCAGGCAGCGACTCCCGCGGCAATGCTGTCACCCATTCCCGTCGATTCGATCAGTACAATCTCGCAACCATAGGCCTGAGCCATACGAACCACTTGCGGGCGGTCAGCAGTGGTCACCAGCACGCGTTTGTCCAGCGCCGCCGGCAGGTTGACCAACGTGTGCTCGATGACGGACCGCACTACGCCGTCACGCCCAGTGCAATCGGCCACCAATTTATCCTTTTCAGCACCCGCCACCTGGCGAAACCGGCTGCCCTGCCCCGCTGCCAGTACGACGACGCCAATGGACTTGCTCATACGCTCTCCCGCAAGACTTTCTTCTGCTTCAGTTCGACGCCATTTTTGACCGCCACGATTTCCGCCATGAGCGACAAGGCAATTTCCGCTGGATTATGACTGCCGATGTGCAAACCGATCGGACCATGCAAGCGGTCAATCGCCGATTGCGACAAACCCAGTTGAGCCAGGTTTTCCCGGCGCTTCTGGCTGTTGACCCGCGAGCCCAGCGCCCCGACGTAAAAAGCCCTGGAATCCAGGGCTGTGAGCAGCGCCATGTCGTCCAGACGCGGATCATGGGTCAAGGCCACGATGGCCGTGCGTTCATCGGTCTGGATGTTCAATACCGCCTCATCCGGCATGCCCGAAACGAATCTTCCGTGCTGCTCCTCCCAGCCATAGACGAACTCGCTACGCGGATCGCAAATCAGTACCTCGAAATCCAGCAGCCGGGCCATTTCCGCCACATAGCGCGATAGCTGCCCCGCGCCGATCAGCAGCAAGCGCCAGCGCGGGCCATAGATCGCCCGCAAGGTCTGCCCGTCGAATGTCAACACATCAGCTTTATTGGCCGGCTGCAAAAGCACTTCGCCGGTGGCCAGGTTCAGTTCGCGCGCAACGATTTCATGGGCCTCGCATCGGGCGAGCAATTGCTCGACCCAATCCCCATCGTCGATACGCTCCTCGGTCAAGCGCAAGGTGCCACCGCAAGGCAAGCCGAAACGTGCTGCTTCCTCGCGGGTCACGCCGTAGGTGATCAGTTGCACTGGCGGCCCCTCAAGCGCAAGGCGCCCGTCGTGCAGCCGGGCGATCAAGTCATCCTCGACACACCCGCCGGAAACCGAACCAATCACCATGCCGTCTTCGCGCAAGGCAAGCATGGCCCCGGGTGCCCGGGGCGCAGTGCCCCAGGTTTCGACCACGCTGTACAACACCACCCGCTGACCGGCGCGATGCCATTGCAACACACTGCGCAGGACGTTCAGATCAGCGCTGTCCATCAGGCGCCAGCCTTCTGCCAGCCCGACAGCTGATAACGAACCGGCAGGTTGCGGATGCGTTTGCCGGTGGCAGCAAAGATCGCATTGCACAGTGCCGGCGCAATCGGTGGCACGCCCGGCTCACCCACACCGCCCAATGGGACGTTGCCCGGCGGCGTCACCAGATGCACTGCCACTTCTTTTGGCGCCAGAGACATGCGCGCCACCTCGTACATGTGGAAGTTATCCTGCTGCACTTTACCGTCCTTGAAGCTGATTTCCCCCAGCACCGCATTACCCAGGCCCATGACACAGGCGCCTTCGAATTGCGCGCGAATCCGCTCGGGGTTGATCTGTGGTCCGCAATCGACGGCGATGTCGGCCTTGTGCACCACCAGTGTGCCGTCGTCTTTGACCTCCACCTCGATCACCGCCGCCACATATGTCACGAAGCTGTAATGCACCGCCAGGCCCAAACCGCGCCCTTTGGGCAACTCACGCCCCCAACCGGCGGCTTTGGCGGCGGTCTCCAGTACCGTGCGCAGACGCGCGGTGTCGATCGGATAACGCTCGGGGGATTCGCCGTAGTTCCACTCTTCACTCAAGGTGCGCGGATCGATCTGACGGTCCGGGCCGAGCAATCTTATCTGGTACTTGAGTGGGTCCTGCCCGGCCTTGTGCGCCAGCTCATCGATAAAGCTCTGGATCGCGAAGCCATGGGGAATGTTCGACACCGAGCGATACCAACCCACCCGGGTATGCACCGTTGCCTCGGGGTTTTCCAGGCGAATGCTGGGGATCGCATACGCCATGTTGGTGAAGCCCATGCCCAGTTCGAACGCCGCCTCATGGTTCATGCCCGGCGCAAACAACGCGGTGATGCTCGGCGCCACCGTACGGTGCAACCAGCCGGACGGCAGGCCATCCTTGTTCAGGCTGGCCTTGAGGTATTCGGCCGACACGGTGTGGAAGTAGGAACAGTGGATGTCGTCTTCGCGGGTCCATTGCACCCGCACCGCTTTGCCGGGGAACTCCTTGGCGAGGATCGCGGCCTCGATGATGAAGTCAGGCTTGGACTTGCGCCCGAATCCGCCACCGAGCAGGGTCACGTTGAACGTGACTTTGTCGAACGGCAGGCCTAGGCGTTCACCGATCCGTTCCCGGGTGACCTGCGGCGCCTGGCTTGGCCCCCAGGCTTCGCAGGCACCGTCCTTGAACCGCGCAATGGCGACCATCGGTTCCATCGGCGACTGTGACAAATGCGGCAAGTAGTAGGTGGCTTCCAGGGTGCTATCGGCGCTGGCCATGGCCTTTTCGAGGTTGCCGGTATTGCGCACCACCTTGCCGGGCTTGAGCGAGGCCGCTTCAAGTTCCTTGCGATAGGCAATCGAGTCGTAGCTGGCGTTGGGGCCGTCGTCCCACTCGATTTTCAGCGCCTCGCGGCCCTTGATCGCTGCCCAGGTATTGCTCGCCACCACGGCGATGCCGCCCAGGGGCTGGAACTCCGAGGGCAAAGGCCGGCTTTCGATCTGTACCACTTTGACCACGCCGGGGACTTTCATCGCCGAGCTGCCATCAAAGCTTTTGACTTTGCCGCCATACACCGTGGGCCGCGCAATGGTCGCGTACAGCATGCCGTCGAAATGCACGTCGGCGCCGTACACCGCACGGCCGTTGACGATGTCCTCCCCATCGATGGCCTTGGTGCCTTCCTTGCCGATGTAACGGAACTCAGCGGGTTGCTTGAGCTTCAGGCTGTCGCGGGCCGGAACCGGCAACGCGCCTGCGGCGGAGGCCAGGGCGCCATATCCGATTTCGCGGCCAGAAGGCTCATGGACGACCTTGTGCAGTTGCGCGTGACACTCACCGACCGGCACTTTCCATTGTGCGGCAGCGGCCTGTTCGAGCATGGTCCGCGCAGCGGCACCGCAGCGGCGCATCGGCTCGTACCAGTGACGCATGCTGCGCGAGCCGTCGGTGTCCTGGTTGCCGAAGCGCACTTCATCGCCGGGGGCCTGCTGCACCTTGACCATCGCCCAGTCGGCTTCCAGTTCATCGGCCACCACCATGGTCAAACTGGTGCGCACGCCCTGGCCCATCTCCGAGCGGTTGCAGATCACGGTCACCGTGCCATCCGCGGCGATGCTCACGTAGACTTTCGGATCGTCGACCCAGCCGTGGGGCATGCCGTCGGCGCCGAACTTTTTCTCTTTTTCTTCGGCAAATGCGTCTTGCCAGCCCCAGCTCGCCGCCAATACCAGCGCACTGGTGGCACCCACACTTTTCAGGAAGCCACGGCGACTGAGCCGGCTCAGATTGCTCAGGGCGAAATCATTCGGTAAGCGGCTCATGCCTTGGCCTCCTTCAGGTGGGTGGAGGCCTGGCGGATCGCGGTCTTGATGCGATTGTAGGTGCCGCAGCGACAGATGTTGCCGACCATGGCTTCTTCGATCTGCTCGTCGCTCGGGTTCGGATTGGTCTTGAGCAGCGCCGTCGCCGACATGATTTGCCCGCCCTGGCAGAAGCCGCATTGGGCGACCGCCGTGTCGAGCCAGGCTTGCTGCACGACTTTGCCGATCGGGTCGGCGTGCAGGTTGTCGATGGTGCTGACATTCTGTCCGGCGACTGAGCCGATGGGCGTGATGCAACTGCGTGCCGGAGCCCCTTCGATATGAATGGTGCAGGCGCCGCACAGGCCCATGCCGCAGCCGAACTTGGTGCCGTTGTAACCGGCCACGTCGCGGATCGCCCAGAGCAGCGGCATGTCCTCGCTGACGTCGAGTTGATGGTCTTGACCATTGAGTTTCAGGGTAATCATGGGCACGCCCGCATAGATCTTGAGTTATGGGGTCGAGCAATCTGCCGCTGGATCTCGGTGGGTCGCACGCAGATCGACTCAGGCTAATGGGCTCTCTTATGCAGTCGCAGACGTCTGCACCGGGCCTTTGGTGGAGCAAGAGTGTGCATCGTTAGCTGACTAAGTTAACCGAGCATTAACAAAAAAGCCCTGCACAAGTGAAGTTGTGCAGGGCTTTTTGATCCGTCTTGAAAGCTTAGCTCAATACCGGTTCGGCTCCATTTCCAGATCGACATGGAAACGCTCGAAAATGTCTTTCTGGATGCGCTGCGCCAGATGGAGCAATTGCATGCCGCTCGCACTCCCGTAATTGACCAACACCAGCGCCTGCATTTTATGCACGCCAGCATCAGCCTCACGGAAACCCTTCCACCCTGCCCGCTCGATCAACCAACCGGCGGCCAGCTTCATCTGCCCGTTGGGTTGCGCATAGGCCACCAGGTCCGGGTATTCGCCCTTGAGCCGTGCCGCCAGCGCCGCCGACACCAAAGGGTTCTTGAAGAAGCTGCCGGCATTGCCGAGTACGGCCGGGTCCGGGAGTTTTTCATTGCGGATGCTGCAAATGGCCTGGCTGACATCGCTGGCGGTCGGATGCTCGATGCCTTGTTCGGTCAGGCGCTGACGCACCGGGCCGTATTCCAGATGCAGATGCGCTGCGCGGTCGAGGGCGAAACGCACACGCAGGATCAACCAACGCCCCGGCTCCTGCTTGAACAGGCTGTCGCGGTAAGCGAAGTTGCACTCTTGCAATGTGAAGTCGCGCAGTTCGCCGGTCTGACGATCGAGGGCGGTCAAGCCGGCGAACACGTCCTTGATCTCGACACCATAAGCGCCGATGTTCTGCATCGGTGCCGCACCGACAGTGCCGGGAATCAGGCTGAGATTTTCCAGGCCGGACAGCCCCAGGGACAGTGTGTGTTGCACAAAGGGATGCCAGGGCTCGCCCGCCTCGGCCTCGATCACCACTTTGCCGCCCTCATCGCTCAGCACGCGAATCCCGCGGGTGGCCATGCGCAGCACCAGCGAATCGATGTCCGCCGTCAGCAGCAGGTTGCTGCCGCCGCCGATCACCAGCACCGGCACCTCGTGTCCCAGCCCATAGGCCAGGGCTTCGCGCACATCGGCGTCGCTATGAGCCTCGGCAAACAGCCGAGCCTGGACATCCACGCCAAAGCTGTTGAACGGCTTGAGCGAAACCTGCGATTGAACCTGCAAACTCATAACCGTCCCTTCAATTCGATCACCAGCAAATCACTGGCGCGCTCGATCAGGTCCAACACCTGTTCGAAGCCTTGGTCGCCGTCGTAATACGGGTCTGGGACCTCATCGACGTCCGACTGATAGCGACGCAGGAACAGATCCAACTCGGCCTTGCCCTTGGCCGGTTGCAAGGCCTTGAGGTTGCGCAGATTGCTGTTGTCCATCGCCAGGATCAGGTCGTAGGTGGCGAAATCGGCGCGGGAGACTTGCCGGGCGCGCTGGGCGGACAAGTCATAACCGCGCAGCTTCGCCGCGGTCTGACTGCGCTTGTCCGGCGCCTTGCCGACATGCCAGTCGCCGGTGCCTGCGGAGGCCACTTCAATCTGATCGGCCAAGCCGGCCTCGCGCAACTTATGCCGCAGCACGCCTTCGGCCGTGGGAGAGCGGCAGATGTTGCCCAGGCAGACAAACAGAACCCGCATCACTTCTCCAGCAGGCGACGAATGCGCTCTAGGTCTTCAACGGTATCGACACCGGCTGGCGGCGCGATCAGTGCGTCGGCCACATGGATCCGCACGCCATGCCACAGGGCACGCAGCTGTTCCAGGCACTCAGTGTTTTCCAGCCAGCATGGACCCCAGCTGACGAAATCCTGCAGGAAACCGGCGCGGTAGGCATAAATGCCGATATGGCGGCGGTACGGCACACCTTCGGGCAACTGCTCAGGGTTCACGGCGAATGCATCCCGCGCCCAGGGCAAAGTGGAACGACTGAACGTCAGCGCCAGGCCATTGAGGTCGCTGACGACCTTGACCACGTTGAGATTGAACAGGGTGTCCACGTCTTCGATCGGCTCGGCCAGGGTGGCCATGCGCGCTTCGGTATGAGCAGCCAGGTTGGCGGCCACCTGGTCGATCACGCTTGGCGGGATCAGCGGTTCGTCGCCCTGTACGTTGACCACGATGGCATCGGGCGCCAGGCCCAGTTTCATCGCGACTTCGGCCAGGCGATCAGTGCCGGAGTTGTGGTCTTCACGGGTCAGTACCACTTCGGCGCCGAAGCCCTTGCAGGCCTCGATAATGCGCGCATCGTCGGTGGCGACTACCACACGCTCGGCACCGCTTTTGCTCGCCTGTTCCCAGACGTGCTGGATCATCGGCTTGCCGGCGATCAGCAGCAGTGGCTTGCCTGGCAGGCGGGTAGAGGCGAAACGCGACGGAATGACGACGGTAAAGGCTGTAGTCATTTGTCCAGGCGCTCGTCGGTGGTCAGGGTACGTGCTTCGGATTCGAGCATCACCGGGATGCCGTCGCGAATCGGGTAGGCCAGGCCTGCACCCTTGCTGATCAGCTCGGTCTTGTCGGCGCTGAGCTTGAGCGGACCTTTGCAGACCGGGCAAGCGAGGATATCGAGCAATTTGGTGTCCATGAGCATTCCCTGGAAAAAATGGAGTTAAGGCAACAAACGAGCCGGCAGCAGGCGCATCAGCTGTGTGTCGAACCAGGCCACGAAGGCCGGCGACGGCACGGCATCGACCGCCAGGTACCACCAGTCGGCGGTAGCAAAGGCACGGCATTTCACCGCGTCCTTTTCCGTCATTACCAACGGCAATGACGGCGTGAAATTCAACGTCTCCACGCTGTATTCGGCGTGGTCGGCAAACGCATGTGGAACCGGCTGCCAGTGTAGCGTTTCGAGGGTCTTGAAGAAACGTTGCGGATTGCCGATGCCGGCCACCGCGTGCACAAACTGGCCTGCGCCGAAGTGGTCGAGGGGACGTCGTTCGCCGCTGCGCAGGTTGACCAGCGTGGTGGGTTGCAACTGGAAGGCAAAACCGTCCTCGCGGTCGGCCGTGGCACCGTTGTAGAGCACCGCGTCGACGCTTTGCAGGCGCTCGGCTGGTTCGCGCAATGGCCCGGCAGGCAGGCATCGACGGTTGCCCAGGCCGCGGGCGGCGTCGATCAGCACCAGTTCCAGGTCACGGGCCAGGCGGTAGTGCTGCATGCCGTCGTCGGACAGGATCAGGTCCAGCGGCTCACTGGCAAGCAAGGCTTTGACGGCGTTGCTGCGATTGGGGTCGATCATCAGCGGCACGCCCGTGCGCTGGACGATCAGCAACGGCTCGTCACCGGCGACGTCGGCGCTGTGCTCGGCCTCGACCCTCCATGGCAACTGCGGCGGTTTGGCGCCGTAGCCACGGCTGACCACTCCGACCCGCAGGCCGCTGCGCTGGCAGTGCTCGATCATCCACAGAATCAGCGGCGTCTTGCCGGTGCCACCCACGGTGATGTTGCCGACCACGATCAGCGGCACCGGCGGCTGATAGATCTCGCCCTCACCCGCCAGAAAGCGTTTGCGCTTGTTCATTACCACGCGCCGGTACAGCCATTCCAATGGCTGCAACAGTTTCAGGGCCGGATGACCTGCGTACCACGCGGCGAGCAATCGATCGGACATGGCCATCAGGGCGCCGGGGGCGCCGCCTCGATGGTGATCATGCGCAAATGACTGAAGCCGAGTTTGCCGGCCGCATCCATGGCAGTCACCACGGACTGATGCTGAGTCTTGCCATCAGCGCTGATGGACAGCGGTCGGTTGGTGTCGCCGTTGGCTGCTTTTTGCAGCGCGTCCATCAGCGAAGCCAGGTCGCTTTTCGGCAAAATCTGGTTGTTCACCGAGAACACGCCGTCGGCGCTGATGGCGATGTCCAAAGGCTTGCTCTGATCGTCGGCCGGCGTGCCACTGACCGCTTCCGGCAGATCGACGCGCAGCTGGGTTTCACGGGTGAAGGTGGTGGTCACGACAAAAAACAGCAGCAGGATGAACACCACGTCGATCAGCGACGCGAGGTTGATGTCCACCGTTTCCCGTGGTTTGCGGCGGAATTTCACGCTTTGCTCCCGGTCAGGTCCACATCGCGATCGCCCTGCACCACTTCGACCAGCTTGATCGCTTCCTGCTCCATGCCCACCACCAGCTCATCGATCCGGCGTTGCAGGAAACGGTGGAAGAACACCGAGGGGATACCCACCATCAGGCCCGCAGCCGTGGTGATCAGGGCCTTGGAAATACCACCGGCCAGTACCGAGGCGTTGGTGGTCATGCCATTGCCTGTGAACGCACTGAAAATATCGATCATGCCCAGCACCGTACCCAGCAGGCCCAGCAACGGCGCCATGGCGGCGATGGTGCCAAGGGCGGCGACGTAGCGTTCGAGCTCATGGATGACCCGTTGTGCGGCCTCTTCGATGCACTCCTTCATGATCTCGCGACCATGCCTGGAGTTGGCCAGGCCGGCCGCCAGGATCTCGCCCAACGGGGAGTTGGCGCGCAGTTCCTTGAGTTTTTCCTTATTGAGTTGTTTGTCCTTGATCCAGACCCAGACCTGCCCGAGCAAGTGCTCCGGGGTCACGCGGCTGGCTCGCAGGGTCCAGAGGCGTTCGGCGACGATCGCCATGGCCGCGATGGAACTCAGAATGATCGGCAACATCATCCAGCCGCCGGATTTGACCAATTCCCACACAGTGACAGTCCCCTCGAAAAAGTGCGCCACTCTAACATAGGGGGTGCAAGCACCGAAGACCGTGATGTCGCATCCGGTCGGGCTTTAATAACGCTCGGTTATCTGTTCAAGGGCGGCGGATCGCGCCAGAAACGCCGTTCCTGACGCATTGACCACGGCGGCTCGAAGCGTCCCAGTTGCAGACGAATGGCACCTTGTTCGGCGCTGTCGTAGATCGCCATTCCACGTTTTTGATAACGCGCGATGACCGTCGCATGCGGATGGCCAAACGAATTGCCCTGCCCGCGGGAGATCAGCGCACCTTTAGGTTGCAGGACATCCAGCAGGGCCTTGGACGACGAACTGCGACTGCCGTGGTGTGGCGCCTGCAGCCAATCGGTGGGCAGGGCCAACGGACTGTCCAGCAGGGCTCTCTCGGCGGCGGCATCGATGTCGCCACTCAACAGCAACCGTTCGCCATTGGCCTCGATCAGCAAGACACAGGAGTTCTGGTTGCTGTCGCCGGCCAATGGCCAATGCCAAAGCTGGAAATCGACTTCATCCCAGGTCCATTGCCGGCCGCTCTCACACCGCTCGGCCTGCAACTCCACAGGCAAGTCTGACGGTTCACCACTGACCACCTGTTTCACCGGCAAGCCCTTGGCAATCGCCGGGGCACCACCGGCATGATCGGCATGGGCGTGGCTGATCAGCATCAGATCGAGCCCCTTCACCCCCAGTTTGCGCAACGTCGGCAGCACCACCCGCTCCCCCTGGTCGAGTTCACCGAAACGCGGTCCGGCGTCATACAGCAACGTGTGATGCCGAGTGCGCACCAGGATCGCCAGGCCCTGACCGACATCCAATTGCCAGACTTCGGCCATGCCTTCCTGCAACATCGGCCTGGGCGAAAAAACCAGCATCAACAGCATGGGCCACCCTAACGGGCGCATCGGTACGCCTCGCGGCAGCAATAGCAAGAAGGCGCCACTGGCACCGATTACCCAGGCCCATAGCGGGACTGTTGCGGGCACCCACGCGGGCACCTGACCGGAGACGAGTTCCAACCCCCTGAACCAGCCGTCGATCAGGCCGCCCGCCAGCCACAGCAACTTCTCACCCACGTAAGGCACCGGCAGCAACAGCGTCCCGAGCAACGCCGGTGGCAGGACCACCAGACTGATCCAGGGCACCGCGAACAAATTGGCCAGCGGCCCGCTGAGACTGATTGGCAACCCCAAAGCCAGTAACAACGGGAACAGCCCGATTGCTATCAGCCATTGGGCACGGGTCCAGGTCTGCCACCAACGCCAGGGCCCCAAACGTCCGCCGAAGGTCAATATCAAGACTGCCACGGCCGCGAAAGACAGCCAGAAACCAGGCTGAAGACTCGCCAGCGGCTCCAGCAGCAATATGCCGTTGAGTGCCAACAACAGTGGCCACCATGCTCCGAGATGACGGAACCGTAGACGCCACAACAACACCATTGCAATCATCAGGCAGGCCCGCTGCACCGGCACCTCGAATCCGGCCAGCATCCCGTAACCGAGCGCAGCGGCGAATGCCAGGCCGCACGCCCAGGGCAACCATGGCAGACGGTTCGGCCATAGCCCAAAGCGGGCCAGGCCGGCGATCAGCAGATACACGACGCCCGCCAGCAATCCGATGTGCTGCCCGGAAATCACCAACAGATGCACCGTGCCGGTGTCCTGCAATACCTGCCAGTCTTCGCGACTCAGCCCGGCGCCGTCCCCGAGTACCAATGCCGTCAACGCGCCGCTTCGCCCTTGGGCATCCACCGCCAGCAAACGCTGACGGATTCCATCGCGCCAGGCCCATTGGGCTGGTGCAAGACGCTCGCCCTGCTTGACCGTCCCGGTCGCCCCGATGCGTTGTGCCAGTAACCAGGCCTGGTAATCGAAGGCCTGCGGATTGAGGAGCCCGGCCGGGCGCTTCAACTTGACTGCCAGGCGCCAGCGTTCGCCACTGCTCACCGGCGGCCCGCCGTACCAGGCCAGGCGCATTTGCCGCGGCAGCCGGGTACGCCGGGACTGGATGTCGGTCAATTCGAATCGCACGACACCGTCGTCATGCCGGGGCAAGCCGGTGACCCGCCCTTCGACCCAGCGGGTTTCTCCGTCCAGCGTCGGCGGCAACCGGTCGTCCAGCGCCCACTGCGCATTCGCGCAGGCCCAGCTCAAACCGAACAAGTAAAACGCCACCGGAGACGTCCTGAACGGCAGCAACATCAAACCCGCCACCGGCATCGCCAGCCACAACCAGACCGGCGGCAGTGCCGGTAAAAAGCGCAAGGTCAGCAGACCCAACGCCAGCGCCATCATCCCTGTGCGCATAAGCCCGTCCTTGAGAGTACCCTCAAGGCTTAGCCCGCCCGTCGGATGGGCGTCGTCAATAATTGTCACAAAATCTGAATGGGCAGCTCATAGAATCCAGACATACTTGCCGCCCTGACCGACCGAGAAGCCTTATGCCCCGGCGCTTATTCAAACGTTACATGCCAGACCCGATGAGCATCAGGGAACACAAGTCCTT
This sequence comes from Pseudomonas sp. GL_091, assembly GCF_057837725.1. NCBI lineage: Bacteria > Pseudomonadati > Pseudomonadota > Gammaproteobacteria > Pseudomonadales > Pseudomonadaceae > Pseudomonas > Pseudomonas sp. GL_091. Next base: position 5,567,327 of record NZ_CM174451.1, read on the forward strand.
ACGCTTTCTCGGCACGCTGTTGCATGACCCGAACCTGTGGCACCTCAATCGCCACTCCGTTGCCCGCGCCATGGCAGTGGGGCTGTTCGCCGCGTTCCTGCCGATCCCGCTGCAGATGCTGCTGGCGGCCATCCTCGCCATTATCGTGCGCGGCAACATGCCGATTGCCGTGAGCCTGGTCTGGCTGACCAACCCGATCACCATGCCCGCGGTATTCTTCTGCACCTACCAGGCCGGTGCCTGGCTGATGGACGTTCCCGCCCGGCAGTTGCCGGACTCACTGACCTGGGAATGGATCAGGGGTGAAATCTCGACCTTGTGGCAACCGTTTCTGCTGGGCTCGGTAGTGACGGGGCTGGCACTCGGTGCACTGGCCTACTTCCTGGTGATGATGTATTGGCGCTGGTGGGTGGCCAGACAGTGGAAGCGGCGCAAGAAGAACCGGATGTGATAATGCAAAACGGCCTCCACTTGGGAGGCCGTTTTTTTGTGGTGTCTGGGCTGACGCCTTCGCGAGCAGGCTCGCTCCCACATTCAATCTACGCGGCGAACAAGATCCCCTGTGGGAGCGAGCCTGCTCGCGATTGAAAGCGACGCGGTATCCCTCAGGTACGCATCCCGCGCCCGCTGACCAGCAACCGCGCACTACCGAGATACAACACCGCGGTCGCGACCAGCATGAAGGCGATGGCCACGCTGATGCGGATATCCGATACACCGAGGATGCCGTAACGGAATGCGTTGACCATGTGCAGCACCGGGTTGGCCAGGGACACGGTCTGCCAGAACGGCGGCAGCAAGGTGATCGAGTAGAAGACCCCGCCCAGGTAGGTCAGTGGTGTCAGCACGAAAGTCGGAATGATCGAAATGTCATCGAAGTTGCGCGCAAACACGGCGTTGATGAAGCCCAGCAGCGAGAAGATCGTCGCGGTCAGCACCACTACCAGAATGGTCACGCCAAGGTGATGCACCTGCAAATGGGTGAAGAACAGCGACAGCAGGGTCACGATGATCCCCACCATCAAGCCACGCAGCACGCCACCCAGGGTGTAGCCGATCAGAATGGTGTGCGGCGACAGCGGCGAGACCATCAGTTCTTCAATGGAACGCTGGAACTTGCTGCCGAAGAAACTCGACACCACGTTGCCGTAGGAGTTGGTGATCACCGACATCATGATCAGCCCCGGCACGATGTACTCCATGTAAGTGAAGCCACCCATGTCGCCGATTTGCCGGCCGATCAGATTACCGAAGATCACGAAGTACAGGACCATGGTGATGGCCGGCGGCAGCAAGGTCTGCGGCCAGATCCGGGTGAAACGCCGGACTTCACGGTAAACGATGGTGTTGAGTGCTACGAGGTTGGGGCGCAGCTCGGAACTCATACCGCCACCTTCGACAGATTTTTCTCCACCAGGGACACGAACAACTCCTCGAGGCGATTGGTTTTGTTGCGCAGGCTCAGCACTTCAATGTTCTGCTGCGCCAACTGGGTGAACAACGCGGTGATGCCCATGGACTTGTCCACCTGGACTTCCAGGGTGTGACTATCGACCAGTCTGGCCGGGTAGCCGATCAACTGAGGCGCCACTTGCAACGTGTTCTTCATATCCAGCAGGAACGTTTCCACATGCAATTGGCTAAGCAACTGCTTCATGCTGGTGTTCTCGACGATGGTGCCGTGGTCGATGATGCCGATGTTGCGGCACAACTGCTCAGCCTCTTCCAGGTAGTGGGTGGTGAGGATGATGGTGATGCCTTTCTGGTTCAGCTCGGTGAGGAAGCTCCACATCGAGCGACGCAGTTCGATGTCCACCCCGGCAGTCGGTTCGTCGAGGATCAGCAGGCGTGGTTCATGCACCAGCGCACGGGCAATCATCAGGCGACGCTTCATGCCGCCGGACAGTGAACGCGACGGCACGTCCTTCTTGTCCCACAGGCCGAGTTGGGTCAGGTACTGCTCGGCGCGCTCCTTGGCGATTTTCGCCGGGATGCCGTAGTAGCCGGCCTGGGTCACGACGATGTCGAAGGTCTTTTCGAACTGGTTGAAGTTGAATTCCTGAGGCACCACGCCGATGGAACGCTTGAGCTGCGCAGGATTCCTGTCCAGGTCGTGACCGAAGATATTCACCGTGCCGCTGGTCTTGTTCACCAGGGTCGAGAGAATGCCGATGGTCGTGGATTTGCCGGCGCCGTTGGGGCCGAGCAAGGCGAAGAAGTCACCTTCGGCGACATCCAGATCGATACCACTCAGGGCCTGGAAACCGTTGCCGTAGGTTTTGGTTAGCTGCCGGATGGACAGAGCGGAACTCATATCTGATTTACGCACCAAGAAGGGAGGAAAGGGATAAGTATGGGCGGCGGCGAACAATACAGCCGCAGCGAACCAGCACAATGGTGCTTGTCGCCGCCACACAAGTACAGTCAAGCGTGTCGATAGTGAGTATTAAGTCAACGCGGTCATGACCGCCTTTTGATACGCCGGACGCTGTTTCAACCGTGCGTACCAGGCCTCCAGGTGGGGTTGCAGCGCACGCTCGATCGGCATCTCGAACCAGGCATAAATGAAACTGCCCAGGGGAATATCGCCCATGCCGATCTCGTCTCCGGACAGGTAGGGCTTGTTCGCCAACGCCTGATCGGCCATCGCCAGCAGCGTGTCGCATTCTTTGATCGCCGCCTTGATGGCGGTCCAGTCCTGCTGGTCTGCCGGGGTACGCAGCACGCCCCAGAACACGGTGCGGAACGGGCCGGCAAAGCTTGAGGTGGTCCAGTCCATCCACTTATCGGCAGTGGCGCGGGCCTTAAGATTGTTCGGGTACCAGGCCGTGCCGTCAGCATGCAAGGCCATCAGGTAACGCACGATGGCGTTGGATTCCCACAACACAAAACCGTCGTCTTCAATGACAGGCACGCGACCATTGGGATTCATGGCGCGGTATTCGGGCGTATCGACGACACCAAAGGCACCACCTGCGTCGATAGCCTCGTAGGCCAGCCCCAGTTCTTCGGCGGCCCACAATGGTTTTCTGACATTCGACGAGTTTTTCCGACCCCAGATCTTCAGCATGACCGCCTCTTTTTCGGTAAGTGGGCAGGCAGCATACGCCGGATCAGGCGCGACTCAAATCGCTCTGCATGTCACCCAACAGCGCTTGCTGTTGCTCTCCGAACAGGTGCGGATAGCATTTTTCCAAGTGTTCGAAAAAGAACGTTTCAGGTACGTCGGCGAACTGGCCGTGATCGACGAGGTACTCCATCAGCTTCGCGCCATCGCGGTTGAAGGGATGAAAAACGCTGTCGTTGATCCCGTCGAACTCCAGCGGCGCCACATTGAACAGGTCGCAGAGTTTGCGGTTGAACGCTGGTGTCGCCTTGACCCAGCGATCCCGCAAATAGAATTCGGTGTAGCCGTGCATGGCGAACATGTCGCTCTTGAGCAACTCAAGCAGCCGTGGCGTCGACAAATGATTGCGCACATCCGCCAGGCCGATCCGTGCGGGAATCCCGCAATGCCGCGCTGCACCTGCCAGCAGCGTGGCCTTGGGCACGCAGTAACTCTCCCCGGCCGCCAGCGCATAACTGCCGCGCAGGGTCTGCGGATCGCGACTGAATGTGTACGGGTTGTAGCGCACCGCTTCGCGCACGGCGTAATAGAGACTGATCGCCTGCTCTAGCGGATCGCGACTGGCGCCACGGTGTTGTTCGGCGAACTCCACCACGGACGGATGGTCACTATCGATGAAGCGGCCGGGACTCAGATACTCGTGCATGAGAATAATCTCCTGGGGAAGCCCCGAGTCTAGCGAGAGCTTCAGCACAGAGATAACGACATTTCGGCCAAACATGGGCGCATTGCCGCTCGCTCAATGAACGTTTTTCCCACGATTCCAAACACATCGCTCCAACCAGCCTGTTTCGCGGATGCCGTCTAAGCTCTGTGGGCTGGTTCGCCCTGGTTTCACGGAGGAATGAATATGCTGCTGTTGTGGATACTGGTTCTGCTGGTCGGGATTGCTTATTTGGCCCATCGCCGCATCGCCCCACTGCCCGCCCTGAGCATCGTGGCCGTCTATGTCGTGGCAATGGGCGCTTTCAGCCGCGCGCCGGGCTGGTTGTTGCTGGTTTACTGGGTATTGATCGCCGCCGTCGCCGCGCCCTTGCTGCTGCCCGACCTGCGCCGCAAATTATTCAGCGCGCCGATGTTCAACTGGTTCCAGAAAACCCTGCCGCCCATGTCGCAAACCGAGCGCGATGCCATTGACGCCGGCACGGTCTGGTGGGACGGCGAACTGTTCAGCGGCCGTCCAGACTGGAACAAGCTGCTGTCCTATCCCAAGGCGCAATTGAATGAAGAGGAACAGGCTTTCATCGATGGGCCGACCGACGCACTCTGCGCCATGGTCAATGAATGGCAGCTCGGTCAAACCATGGACCTGTCGCCGCAAGTCTGGACGTTCATCAAGGACAACGGCTTTTTCGCCTTGATCATCCCCAAGGAGTTTGGCGGCAAGGGCTTCTCCGCCTATGCCCACTCGCAAGTGGCGATGAAACTGGCGAGCCACAGCGGCGACCTCGCCTCCACCGTGATGGTCCCCAACTCCCTCGGCCCGGCCGAACTGTTGCTGCATTACGGCACCGACGAACAACGCAATCATTACCTGCCACGCCTGGCACGCGGCGATGACATCCCGTGCTTTGCCCTCACCGGCCCCTTGGCCGGCTCCGACGCCGGCGGCATGCCGGACTCCGGGGTGATCTGCAAAGGTGAATGGGAGGGCCAGGAAGTCCTCGGCCTGCGCCTGAACTGGGAAAAGCGCTACATCACCCTCGGCCCGGTGGCCACCCTCCTCGGCCTGGCCTTCAAGGCCTACGACCCGGATCACCTGCTGGGCGACAAGGAAGACCTGGGCATCAGCCTGGCACTGATTCCGACCGACATCGCCGGTGTCGAAATCGGCCGCCGGCACCTGCCGTTGGGCGCCGCGTTCATGAATGGCCCGAACTCAGGCAAGGACGTGTTCGTTCCCCTGAAGTTCCTCATCGGCGGCCAGGAGATGCTCGGCAAGGGTTGGATGATGCTGATGAATTGCCTGTCGGTCGGGCGTTCGATTTCCCTGCCGGCGGTGGGCACTGGCATGGCCAAGTTCACCAGTCTGGTGACGGGCCAATACGCTCAGGTTCGCGAGCAGTTCAATGTGCCGATTGCCACTTTCGAAGGCATTCAGGAAGCCATGGCGCGCATTGGTGGCAACACCTGGATGATGGACGCCGCCCGCATGCTGACCGCCAACGCGGTCGATCTGGGCGAGAAACCGTCGGTGCTGTCGGCGATTCTCAAGTACCACCTGACCGAGCGCGGCCGCGACTGCATCAGCGATGCCATGGATGTGCACGGCGGCAAGGCGATCATCATGGGGCCGAACAATTACCTCGGCCGCAAATGGAATTGCGCGCCGATTTTCATCACTGTCGAAGGCGCGAACATTCTCTCGCGCAACCTGATGATCTTCGGCCAGGGCGCGATTCGCTGCCATCCCTTCGTGCTCAAGGAAATGGCCCTCGCCGGCCGTGAAGACAAGGATCAGGCGCTCAGAGAATTCGATGGTCTGCTGCTCAAGCACATCGGTTTTGCCGTGAGCAACGCCGCCAGCACACTGGTGCTCAATCTCGGTTTCGGCCACCTCGAACACACCCCGGGCGACAAACTCAGCCAGGGGTATTTCCGCGCCCTCAATCGTCAGGCCGCTGCATTCGCCCTGCTCGCCGACCTCAGCATGATGCTGCTGGGTGGTGAACTGAAACGCCGCGAACGCCTGTCCGCACGGCTGGGTGACGTGCTGAGCAACCTCTACCTGGCCTCGGCCGCACTCAAGCGCTACAGCGATCTCGACTCACCGCAGTACATGACACCGCTGCTGGCCTGGGCCATGGAAGAAAGCCTGGGCCAGGCGGATCGGGCCATGGATGAGCTGTTGAATAATTTCCCGAACAAAGTCGTCGGCTGCCTGTTGCGGGTGATCGTGTTCCCGTTCGGTCGCCGGCACAAAGGGCCATCGGACAAACTCGGTGCCGAAGTCGCTGGGTTGATTGGCCGTGCCAAGGGTGACCCAGCCCTGGAGGAATTGCTCCTGGGTTGCTATCGCCCACAAGCGAGCGACGATCCGGTCGGGGCATTGCAACACGCCTGCAATCTGTTGAGCGCCGCACAACCGCTGCAGAAAAAACTGCACGTGGCACTCAAGAGTGGCCAGGTCAAACCGCTGGCCGGCGAGTCGGTGATCGATGCCGCGCTCGAGGCTGGCGTGTTGCAGCCGGTGGAAGCCCAAACCCTGCGTGAAGCCGAAGCGGCCCGGCGCAAGGTGATCGATGTCGATGACTTTGATCAAAAGGCTTTGGCACTGGCCAAGGGAAAAGTCCGCTGATCCCTTCAAGCATGTAAAAACGGGCGCAGGCGCTTTATACTCCCGCGCCCGTTTTGCTCTTGAGGACTTATCTCGTGTCCAACATCGTTGCCGATCATCTCGTTTTACTCGACCACCTGCGCAGCATCCTGGTCGCCGTAGGTGAGGCCGAGCAGGTTCCCGACGAAAGTCATGCCTTGTTCCTTGAGCGCTTCGACGAGCTGCTTGCATCGCTGCCGATCGACCCGATCGAAAGCCAGTACCTGGGCCAGGACATCCTGTGCCAGGTCATCACGCGCTATCCGCAAATCGCTCACCTGGTCCCGCGCGACCTGCTGTGGTATTTCGCCGGTGACTGCCTGCATTACATGCCCGATGATGAAATCGACCTGTATCAGGCACTGGAAGAGCGCCGTTTCGAAGCCGAACAGAACGACGAGCCTTTCGACTGGAACCAGGAAAAGCAGCTGCTGGCGTTGTCAAACCAGGACAGCAAGCACTGATCTTCAATCAGTGATGCCAAAGGCCCGCATGCTTGAGCATGCGGGCCTTTTTTGTTTATGGCCTTCAGCGCACCCGTCAATTTCAGGCAACCGCACTGTGCTGCGACCTTGCCCACCCGCCTATCTCCAGCCTTTGCACCAATGGTTTTGTTTAAATTCATGGCACTTTGGTTTGATTGAACTACCTTCAAACAATAAGAAGTCATGACGGCTCGATTTTCCACGTCAGCTTCAGTGATCAGACAGCGGATTGGCAAAAGGAGTTACCTCACCATGATCCTGGCAGGCGTTTTTCGGCTCTGTACCTTCAGTGCCGATGACTTTCCGGGGGAACCAGGTCGGCCCATAGGCGCGAGTATTGCTCCGACGGGCAGTCCAGGTAACCGGATCACTAAAAACCGTTTCAGCAAAGGTCGCTCGCTATCCCGCCAGATCAGCGAAGTGCGCCCGTTCGTGTGTAGCGCGCAAAGAATAACGTCAGGGCCATGGATGAGTGGTCTGGCGCATTGGGGGGGATAGCCCGATCCCCGTGAAGTGATCCGAGACAACTCAGTCCGCCTAAAGACGGTCTATCCAGTGAGGATGTACTTAATGAGCCTTCGTACCGTGCCCGCTTTCAAGCGAATTTTCCATGGCCTGTTCTGGATGGGCCTCAGCGTGGATGCGGCTCAGGCCGCGCCGGCCAATTGCCCGCAATTGGATAATTGGCCGACAACGTACGAGGTCGGTCAGGGGCTGCAGAGTGAACTGCGCAGCCCCGTTCCGGTAACGCAACTGGCAGTGGGTGACCCGAAGATTGCCGACGTGCAACCCAGCGGCAGCAACGCGTTCATACTCACGGGCCTTGCGCCGGGGACCACCAGCCTGATGGTCTGGACCGCCTGTTCGAAAACGCCGCGCCAAAGCATGGTGTTCGTCAAGGGCAAGGCCACGGCGGCGCTGGCCAGCGTGCCGTCGGTGCCCTCCGACGACCCGCTGCTGCCGAGCCAGGTGCAGACCGATATCCGCTTCGTTGAAGTCAGCCGGACCAAGCTCAAGGAAGCCTCCGCCTCGATTTTCGGCATTCGCGGCAACTTCCTGTTCGGTTCGCCGAGAACCTTGCCCACCATCGGCGGCATTGTCACACCGGTGGTACCGGTGAATAACAACAACTTCAACCTCACTTTTGCAACCGGCAATACCCTGGTGGCGCTCAACGCGCTGGAAGGCAGCGGTTTCGCCTACACCCTGGCGCGGCCAAGCCTGGTAGCGCTCAGCGGGCAGAGTGCGAGCTTCCTGGCCGGCGGTGAAATACCGATTCCGGTGCCCAGTTCAGGCAGCGATAACGTGTCCATCGAGTACAAGGAATTCGGTATCCGCCTGACCCTGACGCCGACCATCGTCGGGAAAAACCGTATCGCGCTGAAGGTGGCGCCGGAAGTCAGTGAACTGGACTTCACCAACGCCGTGAGCATCGCCGGCACGGTAGTCCCGGCCCTGACCGTGCGCCGTACCGATACCAGCATCTCCCTGGCCGACGGCGAAAGCTTCGTCATCAGCGGCCTGATCAGCTCCCACAACGACTCCCAGGTGAACAAGTTTCCGGGGCTGGGCGATATCCCGGTTCTGGGCGCGTTTTTCCGCGACAACACCATCAACCGTGAAGAGCGCGAACTGCTGATGATCGTCACCCCGCATCTGGTCCAGCCACTGGCGGCCAATGCACAACTACCGTCATTGCCTGGCGAGCAGCTGCGCAATTACGACCCGAACTTCTACCGCATGTTTTTCCTGGAAAATGGCGACTTCGACAGTCTCAGCGGGCTCTCGCAATGAACCGAAGCCTGAACCAGACTTGCCTCGCCCTCACGCGTAATGGTGACTTTGCACGCTTGCCGGGCCAGCTGTATTGCCATTGGCCAGGCGTTCAACGTGTTGTAGCCAGGGGACATTCGATGAAAGCAGTCATTGCAATAGCGGCGACATTAATGCTCGCAGGTTGTGCCAGCAATGGCCTGTCTTCGCGACCGGCCAGCTGTGCCAAGCCCGGTTCGGAGCAGGAACTGTCCTTGAACCTGGCCGACAACATGGCCGAAGAAGGCCGTTTGTATGCCAGCCTGGCGAATCTGGAAGGTTTGCCGGATAACCTGGTCCAGGTTCGCCTGCGCAAGGCTCGGGTGCTGCGCTTGATGGGGCGTAGCGGCGACGCGCAGCCGTTGTACGAAAGCTTGCTCGGCACCTGTCTGGCGGCTGAAGGGGAACATGGCCTGGGCCAGTTGGCCGCCGCCAAAAATGATAACGCCAACGCTGCCACTCACCTTGAGCGTGCGGTGAAGATGGCCCCCACCGACGACAGGATGCGCAATGACCTGGGAGTCGTCTACCTCAATCAGCGACGGATCCCTGAAGCACGCTTTGAGTTCATGACCGCCATGGAGCTCAAACAGGCAAACACACTGGCGGCACTCAATATGGTGACGCTGCTGATCTACCAGGATAACTGGAAGGCGGCTGCCGACCTCGTGACCCGCGCCGACTTGAGCCCCAAGCAAGTCGTAGAGGCTCAAACCCGCGCGGAAAAACTCAAGGCCTCCGCCAAAAAAGTGGTGGCTACCGATGGGAATCGCAAGACTGAGGTAGCCGATGCCGCTACCAGTGCGAACAAGTAGAACGTACGAGGAGTCGAGATGAATACCAAAAGGCTGTTGATCGTGTGCATGGCTTGCCTGTCCACCACTGCCTGGGCCATTGAGCCGGGCCCCTCTTCGCCGTATCAACAAGGCACCGAACAGTGGTTGCAGCTGCAGATTCGCGGTGTGGTTGCCTCCACTAAACTGCAAACCGCTTCGGCCACCGAACGTGACCTGGCCATGCAGCGCTGGCTGAATAGCTTCAACTACCCGATTCCGCAATATTTTGACCAGGATGCAGCGGGACAAATGACCATCGGCAACTGAGGCCTGTCGATGGGTGATCAGCCTCTGGCGTAGTCCGGAGTGGCCTGGCTGCAAAGCCGGGCTTGATGTCGTGTACAGGAAAAGCAGTGGTATCTACACATAATTAACCTTGGCCGGATTACCCCGGAGCAGAGGTGTAGATCCATGGCAGGAAAGTGCAGATCAGGTTCGGGTAGCAAGGCCATCGCACTCGACAGCCTCCGGCTGTTTTACCTCACCCGAATGCTTTGAGTACCCCAATCAAGGCGGGGCCGATAGCGACCAGAAAGAAACTCGGCCATAGACAGAAAATCAGTGGAAATATGAGCTTGGTACCGATTTTCGCCCCCATCTCTTCGGCGGCCTGCGTACGCCGGTCACGGAACTCTTCGGCATAGATGCGCAAGGTGTCGGCCACGCTGGTACCAAAACGGATACTCTGCGCCAACAGGCTGACCAGACCTTGTACGTCATCCAGGCCAGTGCGCACAGCCAGTTGCTTGAGCGCCGCGGTACTGGAAATACCCGCGCGGATTTGTGCATTGACCAGGGCCAGCTCTTCAGCCAGTTCGACCTGACTGACCGACATCTCCTCAGCCACCCGTTCGATGGTCGCGGGCAAGGCCAGGCCCGACTCCACGCACACCACCATCAGATCCAGCGCATCCGGAAACGCGGCGCGCAGCCGGCCTTGTCGCTTCTGTTTGCGCTTGGCGACATACAGCGCTGGCACCGACCATCCGATACCCGCCACCAAGCCCACCAACAGCAGCCCCATGATCAGGGAAACCTTGGGAATCATCGGCAACAGCAGCAACGTAATACCGATCAATAACAGCGGTAACATCAAGCGCACTGCCCAGTACATCTGCACCGCCGACGAGGAGCGGTACCCCGCATGCATCAACAGTGTCTGGGTGGCGGATGTTTGAGCCGACTCGGCCGAGGCAAAGCGCTGGCCGACCCGCTCCAGCAACAGTTGCAGGTTACCCGGAGCTTCCTGCCCGGTCGCGTTGCCTAAATGACCACGCTTGATCAGCGCCAGACGACGCTGCACGGGATCCTGAAGCCCCATCATCAGCAGGATCACGGCACCCACCGCAAGTACCGTACTCAAACCAATCGCGCCAAGGAACAACAGGCGCGCCATCTCCTCGTTCCCCGTGACCCGACTGAATAACCCGAGTAAAAAATCCATGGCCTGTACCTCCCGGTAGCTAATACCGCTTAAACCTGAATCCGGATAATTTTGCGAATCCAGAAAATCCCGACCAACATGGCACCAAAAGCCCAAAATATCAGCTTATGGCCCATCGGATCATTGAGCAGCAATGGCATGTATTTAGGGGTAATGAACAAAATCACAGCCGCCAGTACGAAGGGAATGGCCACCAGTATCCAGGCCGACATCCGCCCTTCGGCCGACAGGGTTTTGACCTTGCGCTGAAAGCGGAAGCGCCCGCGGATCAGCAGACTCAGACGCTCCAGCACCTCGGTCAGATTACCGCCAGTCTCGCGATGGATAAGGAGCGAGGTCACCAGCATCATCACCGTCATGCTTGGCATCCTCTCCAGCAGACCGAGCATGGCCCGGCGCACATCGTTGCCATAGTTGATATCGGCGAACGTCAGGCCGAACTCATGAGCGACCGGCCCCTTGTGTTCCTCGGCCACCAGGCGCAGGGTTTCGTTGAAGGGGTGTCCGGCGCGCAAAGCGCGACACATCGCGTCCAGCGCATCCGGCAGGCCTTCCTCGAACTCAGCGAAACGCTTGCCACGGTCGCGAGAGATTTTCAGTATGGGTAACCAGAAGACCGCGAAACCCACCAGCAGCGCCATCCACCAGACTGACCAAACCATCCAGATCAAGATACCCGCCCAGACTCCCAGCACCAGCCCGAGCAGCAATACCCGATAGGCCCGGTATTCGTGCCCGGACTGCTCAATCATTTGCGTCAATGCCTCCATTAAAGGCAGCTGCTCAAGCCTGGCCTCCAATGGCGACAAACGCGTCAGGTATTTCTGTCGCAACACGGTCTGCATACTGGACTGATTGTTGGCTTTCTCCAGTACATGCAAGCGGCCACGAATACGCTTGCGCATCTTGCCGGCCTCGCCGAATACCGGCACCGCCACGCCCTGGGACAGGAGGAAGACGGCAATAAACACCATGCCGAGGAACATCAGAATGAATTCACCAGGAACCTGGTTCATGATTGCCGTGCCTCCATCCACTCAGGCCTGAACATTGCAAGCGGCAGCTCGATACCGCGCTTGGCCAGCACATCGCGGAAGGCGGGGATCATGCCGCTGGGCCGAAACTCACCGAGTACTTCGCCGTTTTCGCCCACGCCGTGGCGCATGAAGGAGAAGATTTCGGTCATGGTGATGATCTCGCCCTCCATGCCGTTGATCTCCTGCACGCTGACCAGGCGGCGCTTGCCGTCCTCCTGGCGTTCCAGCTGGATGACCACTCCAATGGCCGAAGCGATCTGTTGGCGCATGGCCTTGATCGGAAAGGTCGCCCCGGTCATCGACACCATATTCTCGATTCGCCCCAATGCATCGCGCGCGGTGTTGGCGTGGATCGTGGTCAGCGAGCCGTCGTGACCGGTGTTCATCGCTGTCAGCATGTCCAGCGCCTCGGCGCCGCGCACTTCGCCGATCACGATGCGGTCCGGCCGCATCCGCAGGCTGTTGCGCACCAACTCCCGCTGGCTCACCTCGCCGCGCCCCTCGATATTCGAAGGCCGGGTTTCCAGGCGCACCACATGGGGCTGCTGCAGTTGCAGTTCAGCCGAATCCTCGATGGTGACGATCCGCTCGTTGTGCGGAATGAAACTGGACAGCACATTGAGCATGGTGGTCTTGCCGCTGCCGGTACCGCCGGAAATCAGCACGTTCAAGCGCCCACGGACAATCGCCTTGAGCAGCAGGGCAATGGCCGGGGTCAACGCCCCCACCTGGATCAGGCTGTCGGTATTGAGCAGGTCCACCGCAAAGCGCCGGATCGACATGCTCGGGCCGTCGATGGCCAGCGGCGGAATAATCGCGTTGACCCGCGAACCGTCCTTGAGCCGCGCATCCACCAATGGCGAAGACTCGTCGATACGCCGACCCAGGCTGGAGACAATGCGGTCAATGATGTTCAGCAAATGCTGATCATCGCGAAAACGCACATCGGTGCGTTGCAGCTTGCCGAAGCGCTCGACATACACTGAGTCATGCCGGTTGACCAAAATGTCGGACACACTGTGATCGGCCAGCAGCGGTTCCAGCGGCCCCAGACCGAGTACCTCGTCGGTGATCTGCTTGATGATCAACTGGCGGCTGGAAGTACTCACCGGTGCCGAGTGTTCATCGAGCAGACGCTGGCAAATTTCGCGAATCTGCCGCGCGGCCTCTGCCTGTTCAAGGGAGTCCAGCAAGGACAGGTCCATGACCTTGAGCAACTGCTGGTAGATCTTTTCTCGCCACTCGGCCTCCACCGGGGTGACCTGACTTTTGGTTTCGTAAAGAACGTCCGGCGTTGCACGCTCCCACGCCATCACTTCCTCTGCCGGATCCAGTTGGTCGTCACCCGGCTGGTTAGCCTGCGACGAGGCGGATTTACCAGCCTGTTTGCGCAAGCGGTTACGAAAGTCGCTGATCATGGGTCACCCCCCGAAAAAACGGTTGAAGGCGCGTTTGAGCACGCTTTTTTTTCCAGCCATCTGCTTGCCGGCCAGTTCCTCGGCCACGTTGCGCAGGGCAACGGTGATCGCCGCCTTCGGCGCATGCAGAGCCAACGGCACACCCGTGTTCTGACTCTGGCTGACCAGGTTGAAGTCGTTGGGTAACTTCGCCAGGTTCGTGCAGCGCAGCGCCTCGCCGATATCCTTGAGGCTGACCGCTGCCGACTTGTCATAGCGATTGACCACTATCTGCAATTGATCCCCACGCACGCCCAGGTCTTCGCGAAGAATCCGCACCAGAGAGCTGGCATCGCGCAGATGGCTGACGCTCTGCTGCACCACCACGTACACCCGATCCACCTGTTCCAGCACAGAGCCGGTGAGGTGGTCGATTTGCCGTGGCAGATCGATCACTACCCAGTCATAGCTGGCGCGGGCCAACTGCATCAGGGTGTCAAGTTGCTCGGGTTGGGCATCCTGCGGCAGGCACAGCTCACCGGCCCGGCCACCCAGCACATGCAAGGTCGGGCTGAAGTGGCTGCAAAAACCCCGTAGCGCAACACTGTCCATGCCGTCGATCTGATGCAACACCTCCAGGTGGCTGTGGGTTTGCGCCACATCCAGGTAATGCGTCACGCTGCCAAATTGCAGGTCCATGTCCAGCAACAGGGTACTGCCACCCTTCATGCTGAGCTGCTGAGCCAGGTTGCAGGCCAGCATGGTGCCGCCGGATCCGCCCTTGGCGCTGATCACGGCGAGCAATTTCCCTTCTGTCCCACTGCCAGTCCGAACCTCCATGACCAGCCGATTCAAGGCAGCAACCAGTTCTGTCTCGGCGACGGGCTCCGGCAGCACGTCACGGGCGCCGGCCTGCATCGCCAGGCGCATGCCTTCCTGTTCGCTCAGCAGTCCGCACACCAACATCGGCGGACGTTCATGGGCCGGGCGCTGCAACAGTGCCGACAGCTCTTCACGCCACAGGTGGCTGACGCGCAACAGCAACAGATCGGGCATCCGGTCCAGGCCGTAGAGCGGGTCGACATGCCCATTGCTCACCAGGCGAGTGCTGACCTCCAGGCTGGGCATGCGTTGGCAGACGCTCTGCAGGTCGCGCAACGACGTGGCATCACGGCTGCTGATCAGCAACCGTAGCCCGGCTTTGCCGGTCGAGGTAGAGAGTGGATTTTCCTTGGTATTCAGCATGGCGTGATCTCCCCGGAATCGGAATGACGCCCGAGGCTTTCACGTGGCAACGTTGCTCTGAATGTAGGCAGCGTAAAGGGCACACCGAACCCGGGAATAAACAGATTGAAAACGAAGTTTTGCAGACTCAACCGGACATAGCGGATAGCACGAAAACCGGTGGCGCTGACCGTGTCAGCGGGGTTGGCCACCACAGCACCGTTTACGTCCAGATAGGTCAGCGTCAGATGGGTGGTGGCCAGATTGCCGATCAGCTGGCTATTACCTGCATCGCCCGCCGCGTTGAAGATCGCCCGCCGCAACACCACCGGATCGCTGATATTGCACACCGCCGCCAGGCGCGTACCACGGCGTACGGCTTCATCCAGCGCATTGACCGTGAAGTACAGGCGGCCCATTTCCACTACGCCGAACAACAGCGTGAACACCAGCAGACCAACGATGGCGAACTCCACCACATAGGTGCCGCGCATGTATTTTCTATTCATCACAGGGCCCTCATCACGGTAGTGGCGACCAGCGGAATGCCCAGTGCAATCGAATTGCCAAAAAAACCGGGAAGCGATCCGGTGCAATTGCCAGCGCCAATCACCGGGCAGAACGTGTAAGTGATGGTTACCCGCACATGGTCGGTGCCCACGGCGGCAACGACCACGTTGCCAGTCGTCAGCCCTGACACCACAGCGGTCCCGGTGTTGGCCGGCACGCCATACACCGCAACGTTTTTCGTCTGGGTCTGCAGCGTATTGCTCAGAGCGACCGCCCCCAGCGTCGAGTCCCAGGCCTGGCTGGCAACAAAACGGTCGGCATCGCGGCTGGCCTGCAGTAACAAGTTGTACTGATAGAACATGCGGCCGAATTCACCGAAGGCCAGTAACAGCAACAGCAACACCGGCAACACGAGGGTGAATTCCACAATGGCCAGACCTTGCTGGCGCTGCCGATGTTTAAATCTATGATGTCTCATGACGCCCCCTACGAGTCAGTGCTCGGAGTGCCACTGCCGTTGAGATAGGTTTTGTAGAGCTGAATGATCTGCGGGCCGGAATCGGTGGACGGCGAGGGGCCGGCCACATTGTCGCCTTCGCACTCCTTCACGAACTGGCCGAAGATCTCCGCTTCCCCGCCGCCGCCATCCATGGGCTGCACCACGAAATAACAGCCAAAACCGAGGACCGGGATCGAGGTTGAACCACTATTTTTCCCGGCGCAGTTGCCCACCACGATTTTCAGCATCCGGCGCTCGAACACCCCATTGCCCTGACAGTCACTGCCCCCTGCCACACACGCAGCAACGCTCGTACGCCAGTCGTTGTAGTCCAGTATCGGGTTGCCGCCTGCCGTGAGAGTGCCATTGTTCGAGGTGATGGTTTGCCCTTGGTACTTCGGGCCTGTGCCGTCGTCAGTGATGGGGGGATTACTGGACGTGGTTACCAGGTCCGGCGGATAGTCCGAGGCACTGACCGGGCCGTCGTAGATGCCGAAGCGTGTATTCAGGCCTTGAGACGCAGGGCCGACCTTGTTGCCAGGCTCGGTCGCGACGTTGTCTCCCACATTGCGGCAGACCTTGCCGCCTCCGGCCATCTCCTCCCTGACCGCATTGCCACCCGAGCCAAAATCGAGCAACTGAAAGTTGCCTGGACCAATAGGCGACTGATTGCCGGAAGCCGTCTTCAATACCTTCAAATCACCAAACTGGAAGCCCCAGAACATACCGGTGCCCGGGTTGTATTGAGCCGGATCGCCACAGACCATCAAAGGCGCGAGATCGCAGGGGCTGGTAGGGCTGGGTCCCGCGGTGGCGATCGCCCCCACCGCCTTGTTCCCCAGGGCGCCCAATGACTGGGCGAAGCTCCAGAAAAATCCCGTCAGGCCATAACTCGCTACCGATACCCGAACGTATTTGGCATCCGTCGGCCCGGGAAAGGTGAACGGGCCATAGACGCTGCTTGCCAGTTCCACCACTGCAAATGCACCGGCGTTGCCGCCGACCGCCGTGGCCAATTCGTTGTTGCCTGTGGCATTGGCATTTTGTGTCAGCGTATTGAGCGCGGCGGTACGCGTCGCGTTGGCCGCGCTGACACTGTTGACGCCCCCCTCTACCTGACTCAGGGTTTTGGCGCCACTCAGGGCGGCGGCGTCCACCGCATTCTGCAGGCGCGTTTTGTTCAGCATCATATGCCCGCCATCCAAGGCCAACGCCGCCATCATGGCCATCGCCGCCATCGCGATCACCATCAATGCACTCACCGATCCTTCCTGGCGCCTTGGCGTCGAAGTGAACGGCCGCTGAATACGAAGATTCATCATCAAGCCCTCGATTGCCGATACTGATCCGGATCGGCTCCGCCAATACCCTGATGTCCAGATACCGGTTGCGCCTTGTCAGCGAATGTTGACTACTTTGGCTTCGATCCCGCGGATAACGGTGATGCCCGCGCCCTCGCCACTGCTGCGATGTACCACGCGTTTTGGTGCCTCAACGGTGGCCACAGCCATGGCCGGGGCAGCAGGTGCAAAAGGCGTAGCTGGCGCAACGGCCGGGCTTTTCTTCTCGAGGTTCAGTGGGTTACGCAGCGCCAGTTGCAACTTGCCTTCCGTCTGCGCGGTGACCAGGGCTTCCGCTTCAGCGGCCGACATCTCCAGTGTCACGGCGCGCACCACGACCGGTTGGGTTTTGTCGGTACCCGCGGTCTGATCCACCGCCAACACCCGCAAGTTCTCGAGGATGGTCCTGGAGGAGGCGCTGTTACTGCCGGCATTGGTGGATTTGGTCGCCAGTACGTCCACCCGGTTACCCGGCAACAGGAATCCGCCCACGCCGACCACATCGTCCACGCGTACCGATATGGCGCGTTTGTCGGGGGCAATCAAAGAGGCCAGGGTGCTGCCCCCCAGGTGCTCGCTCAGACGTGCACCACGCACGATGTCGCCCCGCAGAATGTCGAACGTGGCGATCTTGCCCACGGCTTTTTCGCTGGCATCGAAGGCATCGTCCGGGATCGTATCCATGGGCATGCGTACTGTCGTGAGCTGCTGGGCCTCGACCATCTGCCCGAATGGAATCTCGACCGTGGCGACCACCACATTTCGAAGGTGGTCATCCGGGCTGGCATTGAGCCGCGCGCTCAGCCAGGAGTCGGCCATCCATGCAGCCCCAAGGCCCATGGCCAGAGAAACACCTATCAGGGTAAGCGTACGAGAGCTCATGTCAGTATCTCCGTATCAAAGAAAGTCGAGCTGGACGAAGTAGTTGCGCCAGGCCCATTCCAACTCTTTCGGTGACAGTGGTCCGGAACCGCCCATATAACGCTGGCGATCGAGTGCCATGTTCAGGAGATCGCGGGGATGGCAGGGCACCAGGGGCATGCCTTCGTTTGCATAAAGCCTTTGCAACGCGTAACGCACCAGCAGCGGGTCATAGGAAATGCCCAGACGCTCGCTTTCCATACGCCAGATCTTTTCGTACTGCTCGGGCTTCAGGTAACCAAACTGCAGCTTGTAGCCAATCCGGCGCAGGAAGGCCTCATCGGCCAGCTCCAGGGGGTTGAGGTTGGTGGAAAACACCAGAATCAGATCGAACGGCAACTCGCAATGCCGACCGCCGCCCAGGTTGAGGAAGTCGCGTTTCTCTTCCATCGGGACGATCCAGCGATTGAACAGCTCGGCGGGGGCCATGCGCTGGCGCCCCATGTCGTCGATGATGAACAGGCCATTGCTGGCCTTGAGCTGCAAGGCGGCCTGGTATTGACGGGTGAAGGGGTCATAGCGAACGTCCAGTTGCTCCATGCTCAACTCACCGCCCGTGATGACGATCGGGCGTTTGCAGCGCAGCAGTCGACGGTCGATCCCTTCGTTGAGCATCAGGTTGTTCTGTTGAGCGTTTTCATCGAGCCGCTGATGCACCTGCGGGTCATAGATCTCGATCACCGCCTCGTTGATGACGATGGCATGAGGGACCCAGATGGCCTCGGCGAACAGACGGATCAGCCGACTGCTGACATAAGTCTTGCCGGTACCCGCGGGGCCATAAATCATGATCGCGCGCCCGGAATTCATCGCCACACCCAACTGATCGAGCATCTCCTCCGTGAGCACTACGCCAGCCAGGGCATTGCGCATATCGTTGGCGTTGATGCGACCATGGTGAATGGTCTGCAGTTTGATCAGGGAGCGGTAGGTACTCACCGGGAAAGGTGCCGCACCGATATAGCCACTGCGCGACAGGGCATCGCGGGCGACACTGCGACCACGTTCGGTCAGGCCATAACGCAACATCTGCCCGCCCGTTTGACTCCCCTGGCCAAGCACTTCGACACGGCCATCCTTGCGCAGAAACGCCAGGACCTCTTCAAGTACCGCGCCGGTCAGCGCCAGGCGGTCCACCAGCCGCGACATGTCCAGCACACCGGCATCAAACAAATGCTTGCACACCAACTCGCCGAGAAAACTGTCCGTCAGGCCGGTTTCGCGGATAGTGCAGGGCTGAGGAGCCAGACGTTGCACCGCGCTCCGATCGCTGGGGTAGGCATCACTTTCGACGATGACATGCATGACTAGCCTCCTGGGCTACGGGCCGATCTGCAGCCAATAGCCACTGGCCAAGGTTCCGAGCAAAATTGCGACAGTGTATGGGAAAGGCTTTCCGGCCACTTCATCTACCGCCGGAACCAAGTAGGTTCGCGCCCTTAATATCAACCAGTAGCGCGCTAAGGTTTGCAGCAGCTGGCCATGAAAAAGGATGATCAATAAACCGCACAAACCACCGGCCGCCAGACTGAAAAGCGCCGTCCACAACGCGTCATGCGGTGTAAAAAAACATCCGACCATGGCCATCAACTTGACGTCCCCGGCGGCCATACCGCCCAGGGCGTACAAGGGTAGAAACACTGCAAAGCCGATCAGCATGGCCAGCACAGCATTACCAAGCCCCTCAACTCCGCTTGCGTAAGCCTGACTGGTCAAACCCAAAACAAGTCCTAAAAGAACCAGCAGGTTGGGGATGCGGTGGCGACGAAGGTCGCTCACCACCGCAATACCTAGCAGCCCTAACAGAACTATTGATGTAAACATCTGCTCAATAGGCATCGCTGCATCTCTCACTGGGAATAGGCTTACGTGCAAGTCTGCCCCGCGACCGTGGCACCCATACAAGCCGCTAGCTTACCGAGCTTGGCGATAATGGCGGTGCCCAACGTGGTAAAAGCAGTGACAACCGCCAGGGTTATAAGCCCACCGGCCACCGCATACTCCACAATGGTCAGACCATCTTCGTCTTTGGCGAACTTCACTACCGAAGCCTTGATTGTTTGCATGATCATTTTGCCCACCTCACTCGAATGTTGTTTTTTCTGAGGCAGTACTTTCTGCGCTGCCTGATGCAACCCTAGTCAGTGGCAAGGCATGGGCGTTAGGAAGATTTTGCACATCGTTAGGACTTTTTTGCGGGCTGGCCAAATACGGGTCATTGGCCTTTGCAGAAGTCACGGGGAGGGATAAACCAAGGCGTTGAAAACCAAAGGCAATTGTCATTGATTAACAAGCGACAAACGGTTCGAGCCGGGTTCGTCGATAACACACCAACAAACACTCGCCCGGGGCTGCCTTCCAGGTAACCCATAGAGCGAATAGAACTAAAAACCGCCTTTCCTATCAGGATTAAATCTGCAAAGTGATGGCACCTTGGCAATACTCCTTAGCGAAGAGAGTCACCAAGAACCCCAGAGTAGAGACATGACGTCCAACTTGACCAAAAGGCCATCGCTCCTGTGGTTCGATCTGACTCATGATCGGTCCACGAAAGAACTCGTCGCGCAGTTCGAGAGTACCTGCGACTGCAGACTGGCGAAAAACTCCGTGTTGCCCATCGCGGAACCGGCAGACATGATCTGCATCCATTTTGATCGCCCCGACACCCCAGGTTTGAGGCTATTGCTGGAGATCAAACACACCACCCCCAGCATCCCGATCACCATGTTCACCGTGCAGCACTCAGAGGAACTGGCCGTATGGGCCATGCGCTCCAGCGTCTGGGAATACATGGTGCTCCCGCTCTCGACCACCGAGAGGAAGCGTTACCTGACGGCGGTGGTGCAGCTCTGCGAGCTGCGCCGAAATGCCCACGGCCGGGGCAAGTCATCGCAGATCGACCACTCCCCGACCCTACCGGACAGCATCCGTCGGACCTCAGGACACCAAAAACACCAGGCGCTGAGCAATGTCATGCTGTACATCGAACAGCACTTTCGAGACAGCATCGATCAGAGGGAATTGGCGCAGCGCTGCGGCATGACGACATTTCGCTTCAGCCGCCTGTTCAAGGAAGCCAATGGGCTTGGCTTCACGGATTACATCCTGGACAAGCGCATGAACTTCGCCAAAGAACTGCTCGACAACAGCCAGATGCCGATTACCAGCATCGGCTATGAGGCCGGCTTCAAGGATCCTTCCTACTTCGCACGTGCCTTCAAGCAGTTCGCCAACTGCACGCCCAGCGAATACCGCCTGGCACGCCAACTCAAAGCGGCTGCCGCTACGCAACCGGTGCAGGATGAAAAAACCATTGAAGCGCTCGAAAGCCTCGTACAAACCCTCAGCGGTTGATCCGGTTTTTTACGCGCACACAAAAACGCCGCTCAATGAGCGGCGTTTTTGTTAAATATGGAGCGGGAAACGAGACTCGAACTCGCGACCCCGACCTTGGCAAGGTCGTGCTCTACCAACTGAGCTATTCCCGCAAATGGCGTCCCCTAGGGGACTCGAACCCCTGTTACCGCCGTGAAAGGGCGGTGTCCTAGGCCACTAGACGAAGGGGACACGCTACCCGGAACACATGGTGTGTGTTTCGGTGTCCAGAGCCGCATCCGAAGACTTGGTTCTGGTTTCACTCAGCCCTGCCCGAAAGCAACGCTGTTTAAAATTGGAGCGGGAAACGAGACTCGAACTCGCGACCCCGACCTTGGCAAGGTCGTGCTCTACCAACTGAGCTATTCCCGCATTGGCGTCCCCTAGGGGACTCGAACCCCTGTTACCGCCGTGAAAGGGCGGTGTCCTAGGCCACTAGACGAAGGGGACACACATACTACATTCACTCCCTGCTTCGTTTCGCTGTGTGCTTTACGCTGCAAGTGGCGCGCATTCTATGGATGGATTGAGAGGTCGTCAACCCCCTGATATAAATTTATTTAAATCAATGACTTCACCCTGCTTTTGGGAGCCGTTGCGGTTTTCCGCTGCCCGGCGTTTGACGCTTATATTCTGGCACCCGCCAAGACGTTATAGTCCATCCAATGATGGCACTATGCGTATCGAGTGCCATCATTCATAGAAACGGGGCTCCGGCCGATATAAGCACAAGCATGTCCGATCCAACCCGTCGTGCGGGCCTGGGCGCTCAAATGCCAAGCCACCAGACTCGCATGCGTAACCTATAAAGAGGTCTTACCGGTGACGCCACTCATGATCACCCTGCTAGTCGTAGCCGGGATCGCCCTGTTGATCGCCATTAGCTACATGAACCATGTGGTGGAAAACAACAAGCTGGAAAAGGCCCGTACCAAGATTGAGCTCAACGATCGCCTGCGACGCTGCGGCGAAATCACCGAGACGTTCCCCGGCCAGCTGATGACCCCGACACTCAAGCTGCTGTTGGCCCGCCTGGAACTGAACGTCTGCCAGCGCCTGCTTAACCTGGAAAAATCCAGCGCCAACCTCAAGGCTCGGATCGCCGAACTGGAAGCCCTTGTCGGCCAGGGTGAATCCATCCCGGTCAACAATCCGCCAGCACCGATCCAGACCGAAGCCAAGGCCAAGGATGTACGCTTCCTGCTCGAAGCCCTGCACGGCCAGATTACCCGCGCGGCACAGGACGGCTTCTTGCCACCCAACGAAGCCAAGCGCTGGATTCGTGAAGTGCGCCACATCCTCGTGTTGCTGCACATCGAGTTCTTCAACAACCTCGGCCAGCACTCCCTGCAACAGAACCAGCCCGGGCAGGCTCGCCTGGCGTTCGAGCGTGGCGTGCAATACCTGCGCAAACAACAGGAACCACAGGTCTACGCCGAGCAACTGGAATACCTGGAAAAACTCCTGGCCCGCGCCAACGACCAGGTCATGGATCGCATCGCGCCGGTCGAAGGCGAGGTCAACCAGTTGACCGAAGGCCTCAAGGACGTCGAGGCCGATGCAGACTGGAAAAAGAAAGTGATCTACGACTGATCAGCGAAAACCACTGTAGGAGCGAGCTAGCTCGCGATGGACTCCAGATCGCCGCGTTCAACCCGTAACCGCGCGTTATCTTTTGCGACCATCGTCGGAACGCCGCCCGGAGCAAGCTCGCTCCTACAGGAAGCTTTCAAAGCCTGAAATGCCCCACCATCCCCTTCAGCTCAACCCCCAGTTGCGCCAGTTGAATACTGGACGCTGCATTGCCCTGCATCGCCAGCGATGACTGGTCGGCACTGGCGCGAATACTGGTGACACTGCGGTTGATCTCCTCGGCCACCGAGCTCTGTTCCTCGGCCGCTGCGGCGATCTGCTGGTTCATCTGCTGGATCAACGACACCGCCGCGGCAATACTTCCCAGCGCACTCTCGGTCTGCAAGGCGTCGCTGACCGCCAGCTTCACCAACTCGCCACTGCTCTGGATCTGCTGCACCGACGACTGCGCCGCCGAGCGCAAGGCGCTGACCAGGCGTTCGATTTCCTCGGTCGATTGCTGGGTTCGCTTGGCCAACGCACGCACTTCATCGGCCACCACCGCAAAGCCCCTGCCCTGCTCTCCGGCCCGGGCCGCCTCGATCGCCGCGTTCAACGCCAGCAGGTTGGTCTGCTCCGCCACGCTCTTGATCACACTCAACACTGTGCCGATGTTCTGGATTTCCGCACTCAGGCTTTCGATGCTCGAACTGGCGGAAGTGGCCGAATCCGCCAACTGCTCGATCCGCGCCATGCTCTGGCGCACCACCTGCTGACCGCTTTCAACCTTGCCATCAGCCGTTTGCGCAGCCTGGGCCGCTTCTTCCGCATTGCGCGCGACATCATGCACCGTGGCCGTCATCTGATTCATTGCGGTGGCGACCTGTTCGGTTTCCTCCTTCTGCGTGCTGACTTCGAGATTGGTCTGTTCAGTCACCGCCGACAACGATTGGGCGGAAGTCGCCAACTGCTCGATACCCGACTGCAAGCCGCTGACTATATGGCTGAGCCCCGCGCCCATTTGCTGCATTGCCTGCATCAACTGACCGATTTCGTCACGGCGGGTTACATCAATGGTCGCACTCAAATCCCCCGAGGCAATCTGCTGCGCCACCTGAATCACGCTGCGCAGCGGTGCCACGATCAACCGGGTGATGAACCACGAGGCAACCAGCCCAACCAGCAAGGCCAGGGCCGAGGAGCCAATGATCAACAGCGAGTTCTTTTTCAGTTCAGCCTGCATCGCCTGGTCTTGCGCGACATAAGCCTGATCCACCCGCTCGACCACTTGGGCAGCACGTTGATGCAATTGTTGATAGACGGTTTTTTCCTGTTCCAGCAAGCCGGTGTACTCGGTGAGCTTGTCACTGAAACTGGCGATATGGCCCGCCACCTCATTGAGGACGGTCTGGTACCCCTCATCCTTGACCGTGGTCTTGAGCTGCTCGGCCTGGGCCAGTGCCTGGCTGGCCTGTTCGATCTTGCCCTGTCCCGCGCTGTCGTCGCCTTTGCGGCTTTGATCCAGACGCACGCGTGCTTCATTCATGGCTTGCAGCATCAAGCGTGAAACCTGGCTGACCTGACTGGCCTGCTCGATGAATTGCGCACCGTCCTTGCCTTCAGAATCTTTCAGCGTATAGGCGCCGTCATCGGCGAGCCCGGATTGCAATACATCAAGATTATTGGCCACGCTGGACACCGACCAACTGGCCATTTCCAGCGCCAGGTCCTTGGCCTGGGTGAGCGAGACAAACTCGTCGAAGGCCTTGCGATAGGCCCCCAGGGACTGTTCGACATCATTCATCACCGGCACGTTGGCCGCAGACGCGGCCTTGAGCTGGCCGGCCAGGGCGATCAGGCCATCGACGCCCTCGTGCAGGGCATCGACGGTTTTCGCATTGCTGTGCAAGGCGTACTCCTGTTCCAGCAGCCGCACCTTGAGCAAACCGCTGTTGAGCGATGACATTTGCTTGAGCCCGTCGAAGCGCTGGCTGATGGTTTGCAGGGACCAAACGCCAATCCCCGCCACCAGCGCCGTCAACAACAACACCAGGACAAACCCGACACCCAGTTTTTTCGCCATACCGAGGTTGGCAAAACGTCCTTGCACGGCCGAATTCATTGCACTTAGTCCCCTGCCAAAGTCTGTAGACGCAGATTCGCAACGGGCCAGTAGCAACACAAGGCTCTGGCGCCTGAATAATGGCAAAAAGCTACACCAACGTCGTTTTCAGAACGCTTGAGGTCGATCCCGGGCAGTGGCCTGAAAGAGCGCACGGGCCCGCGGGTCGCAGGCATAAGCCACGTTGATACGCTGCCAGTCACTGGCCTCGCCCGAGGGGTTGAAGGCGGTCTTCGATGACAGCAGTACACCCAGACGCCGTGCCTGGGTCCGCACCTGATCGAAGTCGGAGATTGGTGATCGCGCCCAGATGAACAGGCCTCCCGTCGGCTTGCCGAAAACCTCCCACTCGGCATCTTCGAGCAATTGCAACACCGCCAGCCGGCCGCTGTTCAAGCGTTGGCGCTGACGCTGCACCAGCTTGCCGTAGGCACCGTTAGCCAACAGGCACGCCAGCACCGACTCGCAAAATCGCGAGGCGCCCATGCCACTGATCATTTTGACCTCGGCCAGACGCGTAATGACTTCGGAACCGGCCACTACGAAGCCGACCCGCAAGGAACTGCTGAGGGTCTTGGAGTAGCTGCCCACGTAGATCACGTTGTCGTCCAGCGCAGCCAGTCGCATACCGGAACCGCTGTGCAAATCCGCATAAACGTCGTCTTCGATCACCTGCACGCCAAAAGTCCTGGCCAGCTGCAGCACGCGGCGCGCCACCACCGGTGCAAGGCTGCTGCCGGTCGGGTTGTGATAGAAGCTATTGACGAGCAGCCCTTGAGGCCGGTGTTTGACCAGCACCGATTCGAGCACGTTCACGTCCGGCCCGCGCGGTGTTCGCGGCACCTCGACCATGTGGATGCCGTGCAGCCTGAGCAGATCGAACAGTACCGGATAACCGGGACTCTCCACGACCACACAGTCACCGGCCTTGAACAGTGTCCGCACAATCAGGTCGAGTCCCTGACTGGCACCCGCCGTGGTCATGATCCGGTTGTCCTGCACCGGGATATCCAGTTGCCTGAGGCGCTTGAGTATCTGTTGTCGCAAGGCCGGCAAACCCAGCGGCGTGCTGTAGTTGAACAGGCTGGCCGTATCGGTACGACTGACTTGCCGAATCGCGTAAATCAGATCGTCGGTCTCGCGCCAGCTTTCAGGCAGCCCGCCACAGCCCAGCCTCAACTCACTCGAACAGGGCCCGTACTCGGGCTCAGCACCCTCGAACCACGCCGGCTCATGCTTTGCACCCGCGGCCAAGGCCGGGTCGGCAACCGTATAGCCGGCCCCATTGCCTGACACCAGCATCCCCTGCGTCACCAGGCGTTCGCAGGCCTGAGCGACACTTAACTGACTGAGCAAATTGATCCGCGCGATCTGTCGCACCGAAGGCAGGCGAGTACCGGGCGATACCCCACTGGAATGAAGCCAGCAGGTCAGCGCGTCAACAATTTGCTGTACGACGGGCACCAGCGCCTGTCGGTCGATTCTCAATTCCATGAGCAAGCAAACTCCTGTTGATTTTGCGAGAAGCAGTTAATCACAGGAGTGTTCGAAGACATGTGCGACAACGCCGCCAAAACCCTTTGTTCTAATCATTTGAAACACATTGCCCGGTCCCTTTGTGGAACCAAAAACCTGTGGGAGCGGCGGTGTGGCGATCCCACAGGTTTCGTGTGTACTCGTGAATCTGTGCGTCGCCTTTTAAAACGCAGTAACGCCGCCATCCACCGCCAGCGAATGGCCGGTAGTGAATGCCGCGCCATCGCTGCACAGGTACAGCACCGCGCTGGCGATCTCTTCGACCTTGCCGATGCGACCGACCGGATGCATGGCGTTGGCGAACTCGCCTTTTTTCGGGTCGGCTTCATAAGCGCGGCGGAACATATCCGTGTCGATCACCGCCGGGCACACGGCGTTGACCCGGATCTTCTTCTTGGCGTATTCAATGGCCGCCGACTTGGTCAGGCCGATCACTGCGTGTTTAGAGGCTGCATAGATGCTCATTTTCGGCGCGGCCCCGAGGCCGGCCACCGATGCCGTATTGACGATCGCGCCGCCTCCTTGCGCCAGTAGCAGCGGCAACTGGTATTTCATGCACAGCCAGACACCTTTGACGTTGACGCCCATGATCGCGTCGAACTCGTCGAGCGTGCCTTCGGCCAGTTTGCCTTTCTCGATTTCGATGCCGGCATTGTTGAAGGCATAGTCGAGGCGACCGTAAGTATTGATCACCTCATCCATCAGATTTTTTACCTCGCTTTCCAGGGTAACGTTGCAGCGCACGAAGGTCGCTTCGCCACCGGCGGTACGAATCAGCGCCACCGTGCCCTCGCCGCCCGCCACGTCCATATCGGCCACCACGACCTTCAGGCCTTCGGCGGCAAATGCCTGGGCGGTCGCGCGGCCAATACCGGCCGCCCCGCCTGTCACCACAACCACCTGGCCGGAAAACGTCATGCTCATTGTTAGGTCCTCGAAAAGAAGAATGCGGGGAATCGCGTAGGACCAGTCTAGCCATGGAGGTCTTGAACACGGCAGCACTATCAAGGCTCCGGTTGGGCACCCATGAGTTGCAGTGATGGAACTGCCGTACCAACTATCACTGCACTGGATCAACCTGCATTCGCCGCATCAGCCGAACTTGCGGCTTCGTCGCTGACCGGCTATCAACAAAGCTTCATTCATCTTGAGTGCCTGCCATGACCTCCCAGACCAATCGCCAATTCCTGCTCGCCAAACGTCCGGTTGGCGCGGCGACCCGTGAGACATTCACCTACCAGGAAGTACCGGTCGGCGAACCGGCGGCGGGTCAGATCCTGGTTCAAAACCAATACCTGTCCCTGGACCCGGCCATGCGTGGCTGGATGAACGAGGGCAAGTCCTACATCCCGCCGGTCGGGCTCGGCGAAGTCATGCGCGCCTTGGGTGTGGGCAAAGTCATTGCCTCGAACATCCCCGGGTTCGCGGTCGGGGATTACGTCAACGGCGCCCTGGGCGTACAGGATTTCTTCCTCGGCGAGCCGCGAGACTTCTATAAAGTCGATCCGAAACTGGCACCGCTGCCACGTTACTTGTCCGCACTGGGCATGACCGGGATGACGGCGTACTTCGCCCTGCTCGACGTCGGCGCTCCGAAGGCCGGTGACACCGTGGTGCTGTCGGGCGCAGCCGGTGCCGTGGGCAGCATTGCCGGGCAGATCGCCAAGATCAAAGGCTGCCGGGTGGTTGGCATCGCCGGCGGCGCCGACAAGTGCAAGTTCCTGATCGATGAACTGGGTTTCGATGGCGCTATCGACTACAAGAGCGAAGACGTCCTCGCCGGCCTCAAGCGCGAGTGCCCGAAAGGCGTCGACGTGTATTTCGATAACGTGGGTGGCGACATTCTCGACGCAGTGTTGAGCCGCCTGAACATGAAGGCGCGGGTGGTGATTTGCGGTGCCATCAGCCAGTACAACAACAAGGAAGCGGTCAAGGGACCGGCCAACTACCTGTCACTGCTGGTCAACCGGGCGCGCATGGAAGGTTTTGTGGTGATGGACTACGCCGCCCAGTACGCCAGCGCCGCCCAGGAAATGGCCGGTTGGATGGCCAAGGGGCAGCTCAAGAGCAAGGAAGACATCGTCGAAGGACTGGAGACTTTCCCGGAGACGCTGATGAAATTGTTCAACGGCGAGAATTTCGGGAAGTTGGTGTTGAAGGTTTGACCCGAATGTAGGAGCGAGCTTGCTCGCGAAGAACTCAATGACACCACGTTTATCCATAATACGCGCGCTATCGTTGACGACCATCGCGAGCAAGCTCGCTCCTACAATGGGTTCTGCGTTGTCAGATCAGGCCAGTTCAGCCACAACCGAAGCCAATGCCTTCGCTGGATCCGCCGCCTGGCTGATCGGACGGCCGATCACCAGATAGTCGGAACCGGCATCCAGCGCCTGACGCGGGGTCAGAATGCGGCGCTGATCGTCCTGGGCGCTGCCCGCCGGACGAATCCCCGGGGTCACCAGTTGCAGCGACGGGTGCGCCGTTTTCAGGGCCTGGGCTTCCAGGGCCGAACACACCAGGCCGTCCATCCCGGCTTTTTCCGCCAGGGCGGCCAGACGCAGCACCTGCTCCTGGGGCTCAATGTCCAGACCGATGCCCGCCAGATCCTCACGCTCCATGCTGGTCAACACGGTCACGCCGATCAGCAGTGGTTTAGGACCGGTACGCTGATCCAGCACTTCACGGCACGCGGCCATCATGCGCAGACCGCCGGAGCAATGTACGTTGACCATCCACACGCCCATTTCTGCAGCTGCCTTGACGGCCATCGCGGTGGTGTTCGGGATGTCGTGGAACTTGAGGTCCAGGAACACTTCGAAACCCTTGTCGCGCAGGGTGCCGACGATTTCCGAGGCGCAGCTGGTGAACAGTTCCTTGCCGACTTTGACCCGGCACAGCTTCGGGTCCAACTGATCGGCCAGCTTCAGTGCGGCGTCACGGGTAGGGAAATCCAGGGCGACGATGATGGGAGTCTGGCAGGCGGACATGAGTGGGCTCTCAGGCAAGTCGAAATCGGCGCGCATTGTAGCGGAACCAGCGCCGCTGCGGGACCCGATGATCGGTAAATCGTCGCGACGGCTCAGGCAAGACTAGCCCTTGAGGCCATTGTGTCGAGTTCGATACACACACGACACGCCCGCAATACCCCGGCCCGCTACCCTCGGCACCCGCAACAGGTCCTTGCAACAGCACTTCCCGCCTCTGGGCCGGACGCCTATGCTGGAACCACAACCTCGCAGCCTATCTTTGTGGTTGGCAGCCTACCTGGCAGATGAACGCACGCATGCACAACACCCAAGCACCCGTGAACGACGACCAAAAGACGCCCGGTGACGACAAGCGCTGGAGCATTCGTGCCCTGATCGTCGACGATGACGTCCCGATCCGCGAATTGATGATCGACTACCTGGCCCGGTTCAACATCCACGCCAGCGGCGTCACCGATGGCGCCGCGATGCGCCTGGCGATGCAGGCGGAGCATTTCGACGTGGTGGTACTCGACCTGATGCTGCCCGGTGAAGACGGTCTGTCGCTGTGCCGCTGGCTGCGCGCCGAGTCGGACATCCCGATCCTGATGCTCACCGCCCGTTGCGAACCCACCGACCGGATCATCGGCCTCGAACTCGGTGCCGACGACTACATGGCCAAGCCGTTCGAGCCCCGCGAACTGGTAGCGCGGATCCAGACCATCCTGCGTCGGGTACGCGATGACCGCAGCGAACAGCGGGCGAACATTCGTTTCGACAATTGGCGCCTGAACAGCGTGCTGCGGCAACTGATTGCCGACGATGGCCTGGTGGTGCCGCTGTCCAACGCCGAATTCCGCCTACTCTGGGTGTTTATCGAACGTCCGCGCCGCGTGCTCAGCCGTGAACAACTGCTGGACGCCGCTCGCGGTCGTTCGATCGAAGCCTTTGATCGCAGCATCGACCTGCTGGTGTCGCGCCTGCGCCAGAAGCTCGGCGACGATCCTAAGGCTCCGCAGTTGATCAAGACCGTTCGCGGTGAGGGTTACCTGTTCGATGCCCGAGACATCGGCTGATGCGAGGGCGCTTCGATACGCTGTTCGGCCGCCTGTTTGGCGTGCTGTTGCTGGCGATTATCCTCGCGCACCTGCTGGCCTTTGCCTGGTTCCACCATTACGGGCCGCCGCCTCCGCCGCCTCCACCGGAGTTTTCCGAAGGCCTGGACGGGCCACGCCCGCCACTGGACCCGCGTTTCGAGAAACGGCCGCCTCGACCGTGGTTCGGCGGCCCCTTGGTGCCCCTGACGTTTCAATTGGTCTCACTGATCATTGCCGCCTGGTATGGCGCCAAGCTGCTGAGCCGGCCGATCCAGCGCCTGAGCGACGCGGCCGAGCGCTTGAGTGAAGACCTTGACAGCCCGCCACTGGATGAATCGGGACCACGGGAAGCACGGCAAGCGGCGCACACGTTCAACAAAATGCAGCGCCGCATCCTGGAACAGGTCAAGCAGCGCTCGCGCATGCTCGGCGCCGTGTCCCACGACCTGCGCACGCCGCTGTCGCGGCTCAAGCTGCGGCTGGAGAAAATCGACGACGACAAGCTGCAAGGCCAGATGCGCCAAGACCTCGACGACATGATCAGCATGCTCGATGCCACCCTCACCTATCTGCATGAACAACGCACCAGCGAAGCCCCGCTGTGGATGGACGTGCAGGCGTTGGTGGAATCCCTGAGCGAAAATGCCCAGGACCAGGGCGCGAACGTCCAGGCCAGCGGTCACTGCGCTCCCTTGCAGGTGCAGCCGATGGCCTTGCGCTCTTGCATCAACAACCTGATGGACAATGCCCTACGCTACGCCGGACAGGCGCTGATTACCCTGCAAGACCATCGTCAACAACTGGTGATTCGGGTCATCGACCATGGCCCGGGCATCGCCGCAGAACAGCGCGAAGCGGTGTTCGAACCCTTCTTTCGCCTTGAAGGCTCACGCAATCGCAATTCCGGCGGCGTTGGCCTGGGCATGACCATTGCCCGCGAGGCCGCGCAACGAATGGGCGGGCAGCTGACACTGGAAGAAACCCCGGGTGGTGGCCTGACTGCGGTTATCCGCCTGCCGCGCACCTGAAAGCCACACCAGCTCCCACAGGGGTGTTGGTGTGGCTGACAGCCATGTGTATCACTCGGTACAAACTCCACATACCCGCGACAACTCGCCCCTTGAGTCTGCATAAGCCGGTACACCACCGGTTTATCTTTCCAGGGAGTGAGCCCGATGATCGGTAGCATCAGCAGCAATTACTCGAACTACACCAGCACCAGCATCAGCAGCACCACGACCAATAGTGCCCGTAGCCAGCAATTCCAGAAGGAGCTGCTGGCCAAACTCGACAGCAACAGCGACGGTACGGTCGGTCAGGATGAACTCAAGAGCGCCTTGTCGCAGAAATCCGACGACGGTTTACTCGTCAGCCTGAGCAAGAATTTCGCCGACCTCGACAGTGATGGCAGTGGCAGCCTGAGCGGCGAAGAAATGGCCGCGATGGCTCCCCCGCCACCACCAGGCGATGAGGCACCCAACACCGACCTCGCTGACGCACTGATCAGCGCGCTGGACGCCGACGGCGATGGCGCCATCAGCAGTGATGAACTGAGTAACGGCCTGAGCAGCGCGGGCAGTAGCGCCGACAGTTCGCAAATCTTCTCGGCCCTGGACAAGAACAAGGACGGTACCGTCAGCCAGGACGAGTTGGTCGCCAGCCTGGCGCCACCGCCGCCACCGCCACAACAGGCGTCCAGCGACGAACTGTTCAGCCAGCTCGATGCCGACAGTGATGGCAGCGTCAGCGCGACCGAACTGAGCAGCGCGTTGCAGGACAGCAACAGCAACTCGTCGACCACCACCGACACCAGTGCCGCGCTGCTCAAGGCACTCGACAGCGACAGCAGCGGTAGCGTGAGCAGTAATGAACTCAAGGCGGCCCTGCAGGCCGGTCGCGAGCAGAACTCCGGCAGCACTTCCGACTCATCGAGCGTCAACGACGCATTGCAGAAAATGATCGCCAACCTGAGCAAGCAGTATTCACTCGAAAACGTGGCGAGCGTGGGCAAGCACCTGAACGTGGCGACCTGATTCAAAAAGCTCGCGAGTCAGATTGTAGGAGCCGGCTTGCTGGCGATGGCGGTCTTGAAGCTCCATACATGTTCAAGGGCCTATCGCCGGCAAGCCGGCTCCTACAATGGATGTGGCGAGGTATTCAGGGCCGACGATCTTCGACCCGCGCCTGAGTCTTGCTCCAGTCGATCAACAGGCTGTAGGCCACTGCCAGCAATGTCGGGCCAATGAACAGACCGATAAAGCCAAAGGCAATCAACCCGCCAAACACCCCAAGTAGCACAATGACCAGCGGCAGGTTACCGCCACGGCTGATCAGGTACGGTTTGAGCACGTTGTCGACACCGCTGATGACGAATGTGCCCCAGATCCCGAGGAATATGGCCAGCCCGTACTCGCCTTTCCAGGCCAGCCACGCGGTCGCCGGAATCCATACCAACGGCGGGCCCATCGGGATCAGGCTGAGCATGAACGTCACGATACCGAGCACCAACGCTCCCGGCACGCCGGCTATCAGGAACCCGATCAGCGCCAGGATCGCCTGGGCCGCCGCTGTACCGATCACACCGTTCACCACCCGCTGTACCGTGCCCGCTACCAGTTCAATGTAGTAGCCGGCCCGTTGACCGATCAGCCGCTCCAGCAACGTGTGTACAAACGCCGCCAGACGCGGCCCGTCACGATAGAAAAAGAACACGAAGACGATGCTCAGGGTCAGCTCGAGAATACCGCCGCCGATCTGCGCACTGCGCGCCAGCAACCAGTTACCCACCTGCCCCAGATAAGGTTTGAGCGACATCATCATCGCCGCGCCCTGCTCATCGATGCTGTTCCAGATGCCTACCAGCCGCTCGCCCACAAAGGGAATCGAACCCAGCCACACCGGTGCTTCGGGCAGCCCCTCGACCTGCGCATCCTTGATGAATGCGGTGGCATCGCGCACATGATCGGCAAGGTTGAAACCCAGCCACACCAGCGGTGCCGCTACCAGCACCATCCAGCCCAGCGTCAGCAATGCCGCCGCCAGCGACTCGCGACCGTTGAGCCAACGGGTCAGCAAGCGCATCAGCGGCCAACTGGCAAATGCCAGGACCGCGCCCCAGAACATCGCCGACCAGAACGGCGCCATCACCCAGAAGCTCGCGCCGAACAACACCACGAGCAGGATCTGCACCAACAGGCGATCGTTATTGATCATCAAAAGTCTCGAAAAAGTCAGTCAGCAAAAGAGTAGGCGAACGCAGCGTGCACGTTCGCCCGGTACAGCCTAGCGCAATAGCTCGATGTGCAGGCCAGAGCCTTCGGCACTGCCGGTTTCCATCCGCGCGGCACGCACGCCCTGGGCAATCAGTGCCTGACGCCAGGCTTCGGCGTTCGCGCCGGAAATACTGACCCGCAAGGTGGTGTCCAGATTCAGTCCGCGAGAAATCAGGCGTAGCCAGGTCTCGTCAGGTGCGCTGTTCAACGTGGGAAAATCGAGCTCGCCGGTGCTCTTGAGTTCACGCAGCAAGGTCGCGGAGGTCGGCAACAACTCGCCCAGCGGTGCCGAAGCGTCGAACTGCTCGACATGCAGGTAGGCTTTGCGATTCCCCCGGGTGATGCTGTACAGCGCGACGAGCGTGTTGTCCCGTGGAGCGGCAAGTCGCAGCAGCAGATAGGCCTGTTGATCGTCGGCGCCGTACAGCTTGGCGTTGCCGAAGACTTCATTGGCCCAGAGGCTGCTTTCGCCGCAATCGCGCGCCTGGCACCAAAAGAGCAACCCGGCGTCCTGCTGTTGCAAAGCCTCGCGGGCAGCGGTGAACGCCTCGATGGATGAATGCTCCGGCGGCAACTCGTAGGTCACCGAAGTGACGTTGCCGCGAGCGCTGACCTGGCCGTCGAAACGTAACTGGCCACTGATTTTACGGATCGAGCCCAAGGGATAGATCCGCTCCAGCTCGGCGGCGGGGCGATAGTCGACAATCTGGGCGTCGGTCATGCGCGGCACTATCGGCAGGTCCTGACTGCCCGGAATATCAGCGGCGAATAACAAGGGACTGAAACTGCACAGCACCAGCAAACTGAATGAACGCATGGATAGACTCATCGGATCAGCATGGCCTGGGCACCCTTGATGACACTGGCTTCATCGGCGCGTATCGGTATCTGCAGACCACGCTGCACCGCCGGCCGGGCCTCCAGGGTTGCCATCCAGCGTTGCAACGCCGTCAAGCCCTCCACCGAGACGCCCGACCACTCGTAGCCACGCACCCAGGGAAAGGTGGCGATGTCGGCAATGCTGTACTCGCCGGCGAGGAACTCCACGCTTTGCAAACGCGTGTCGAGCACTTCGTAGAGGCGACGGGTTTCATGCTGATAGCGGTCGATGGCGCCCTGGAGTTTTTCCGGAAAGTAGCGGAAGAACACGTTGGCCTGACCCTGCATCGGGCCGATGCCCCCCATCTGGAACATCAGCCACTGCAATACCAGCGAACGTCCCTTCGGATCGGAAGGCATCAGTTTGCCAGTCTGTTCAGCGAGGTAAATCAGGATGGCGCCAGATTCGAACACGGCGAAATCGCCGTTGGCGCGGTCGACAATCGCCGGAATCCGGCCATTGGGGTTGATCTTGAGGAAGTCCGCGGACTTCTGCTCCTTTTTGTCGAAACTCAAGGCATGCACCGTGTAAGGCAGGCCGAGTTCCTCGAGCACGATAGAGACCTTGTGGCCATTCGGGGTCGCAGCGGTGTAGAGATCTATCATGGTTGTCTCCCTTTTCAACCCGCCAAGCCTCGACAGTTGCCCGGCGCAAGTCAAGGAATGGCGAAAAACCGATTGAAACAGTCTGCGACAAGATCGGCACCGGACTCGTCATTCAGGTGCAAATGGTGGCCGCCTGGCAGCTGTTCCCGGCTAAAGGGTAGACGCTCCAGCAATTCCGGGTGTTTGGCGAGCATGCCGTCGGCGGCAACCACCAGTGTTGCAGGACACTTGATCCGCTGGACGAAGGCCATGGCCTGTTCGGTTGTAAGACGCAGCGGCGATGGCAGCGTGAGGCGATTGTCGGTGCGCCAGGTGTAACCGCCCGGCACCGGCATCAGACCACGCTGCGCCAGCAGCTCAGCGGCCTCGCGGCTGACCGCCACCAGGCCCTTCATGCGCGCTTCGATGGCACGGTCGAGGGTGTCGTAGACCGGTTTGCGCTTTTCCCGCAGATCCAGTTGCGCTTGCAGGGCCATGCCCATCCGCTCGGCAGCGTTTTCAGCTTTGTCTGTAGGAGGAATGATGCCGTCGATCAACGCCAGGTGGGTGACCCGCTCGGGCATCGACCCGGCGATGATCAACGAAGCAATGGCGCCCATCGAATGCCCCATCAACGCAAATTTGCGCAGTCCAAGCTGTTCGGCGACTTGCAGCACATCGTGGGCATAGTCCCACATGGCGTAACCGGCTCCCGGCGGACGATGCCCGGAATGACCGTGACCGGCCATGTCCAGCGCGATGATGCGCAGGCCTTTGAGTTTGGGTGCCAGACGGGCAAAGCTGTTGGCGTTGTCCAGCCAGCCATGCAGGGCAATCACCGGCAAACCGTCTTCGGGACCGAACAGGTGCGCCGCCAGTTCGATGTGCGGCAGGCTCAGGCGGACCTCTTCGACGACGTGGCTCATGCGCAATCCTGTTGACGACGGCCGTCCCAGCGGTAGAACAGGCCTTTGAGCATGTCAGCGGTATCAAGGGGACGTTCCAGCGGAAACATGTGGCCGCCGGGCATGGTCAACGACTCGCCCAGCGGCAGGCGGTCGACCGAACTGGCGTGATGGCGCATCACCACGCGGCTGTTGTGCCCGCGAACCACCGCCAGTGGTACTTGCAACTGCCGGGTGCTGCCCGGGCTGGTGTGCGGCACGCCGCGATAGATGCTGATTTCCGTGGCCGGGTCGAAGCGCAGGCGCAGCTTGTCGCCGACCTGATGCAAGCCATGTTGCAGGTAGGCATCGAAGCATTCCGGGTCGAAGCCGCGAAACAGGGTTTTACCGGCGAAATACTTCCTGGCGCTTTCCAGGTCGGCGAATTCTTCACGGCGACCCAGGGTACGCCCGGCCGGCGTCAAGCGGTCGATGAAACCGAAGCGTTTGGCCGCACGAATCACCCATTGATCGGTTCGGGTCAGCACCGGCGAGTCGAGCATCACCACCCCGCGATACAACTCGGGGCAGCGCAAGGCCGCATGCAGGTGCAACACGCCACCGAAGGAGTGACCGACGCCCCACACGGGCTCGGCCTGTTGTTGCAGGTGATGGATCAGCTCATCCACCAGGTTGTACCAGTTGTCGTCCGCCGGGAAACGCGGGTCGTGGGCGTGCTGCTCCAGATGTGTCACCTGAAACTCGGGTGCCAGCGCCGCAAACAACTTGCCGTAGGTTCCCGAAGGAAAACCATTGGCGTGGGCGAAAAAGATCTGTTGCGACATACCTGCAAATCCATGAGCGAGAACAGGCGTTGATTGTCCGCAAGACCGCGTCCTACAGCAATGACCGTAACTGACAGGAATGATGACAGTCCGGTCAAAGCTATGGCTTTGGTTCAACGTGCCGGCGGCTTCTCCCCCAACGGCACCACCGCCATGGTCAGTCGCGACACGCAGCTGGCCTTACCCTCATCGCTGGTCAGGCGAATGTCCCAGACATGGGTCGTGCGGCCGATGTGAATCGGTTTGGCCACCGCCGTCACCCGTCCGCTGCGCAAACCGCGCAAATGGTTGGCGTTGATTTCCAGGCCCACGCAATAGAATTTGCTGGCATCGATGCACAGGTAGCTGGCCATGGAGCCGACCGATTCGGCCAGCACCACCGAGGCACCGCCATGCAGCAAGCCGTAGGGCTGATGGGTGCGGTGATCGACGACCATGCTGGCGGTCAGGGACTCGTCGTCAAAGGTTTCGAAACGGATGTCCAGTACTTCGCCGATGGTGTTTTTCTGGATTGCGTTCAACTGCTCGATGTTGGGAGTGGTGCGCCACAGGCTCATCGCAGGGTTTCCTAGTTGGTTTTGTTGGTGAATCAATCCTGCCACAGCACCGCTTCGCTGCGCTCGCTCCATTCCTCAAAGCGCTCACCGTAGGCCGCCTCGATCACGTTGCGCTTGATTTTCAAGGTCGGGGTGAGAAAACCGTTTTCCACGGCCCAACTGTCCTTGACCACCACCAGGCGCCGCAGTTGTTCATGCTTGTCGAGGGCGCCGTTGACCTCCTCCAGCAGTTTTTCCAGGCTCGAATGCAGGCCGGCGCGCGCGGCCCCGCCAGCGTCCTGCTGGCCGACCGCCGACAACACGCACAAGCCCAGCGGCGCACTCAAGCCATCGCCCACCACGCAGACCTGTTCGATGCGCGAATGCACGGCCAGGCGATTTTCAATCGGTGCCGGGGCCACGTACTTGCCTCTGCTGGTCTTGAAGATTTCCTTCAGGCGCCCGGTCAGGCGCAGATTGCCTTCGGCGTCCTCCTCGCCCTTGTCGCCGGTACGCAGGAAGCCGTCCTCGGTAATGGTGTCGGCGGTTTTTTCCGGCTCCCTGTAATACCCGAGCATGGTCGCACCACTGCGCACCATGACCTCCCCCGTCTCGGCGATCCGCACTTCGACCTCCGGACACGGCTTGCCGATCCAGCCCGGTTTGTTCTGGCCCGGGATGCCGATGTGGGAGTAACCACAACTCTCGGTCATGCCGTAGACCTCCAGCACATCAAGTCCCAGTTTGCGGTACCACTGCAGCAAGGTCTGCGGCACCGGAGCTGCGCCGGACAGCGCAATACGCAACGCATCCAGCCCCAACCCGGCGAGGACTTTATGCCCGACCCGTTTACCGATGATCGGCAGGCCGAGCAGGAAGTCGAGGCGTTTTGCAGGGATCTTGCTGTACACACCCATCTGGAATTTGGTCCAGATACGCGGCACGCCAAACAGTGCGGTCGGCCGCGCACGCTGCAGATCGGTGAGGAAGGTATCCAGGCTCTCGGCGAAAAACACCGTTTGGCCGGTATAGATCGACGCCAGTTCGACGAACATCCGCTCGGCAACGTGGCACAGTGGCAGGTAGGACAACAACCGGTCCGACTCGTTGAGGCCGAACAACGCAGTGCCGCGTGTGGTGGCGAACCCCAGATTGCCGAAGCTGTGCATCACGCCCTTGGGCATACCCGTGGTGCCGGATGTGTAAATGATGGTCGCCAGTTGATCGGCGGCAGGTTTCGGATCGTCCTGGATCGGCGATCTGAGTTGCAGGTCGGCCCAGCTGAAATCAAAGTCGCCGGGAGGATGCAGCGGCAGGCTGATGGTCGACAGGTCAGGGCTGATGCCACGGGACATGCCCGGCCAGTCATCGAGCTTGCCGATGAATGCCAGCGCCGCTTCCGAATGTTCGAGTACCTGGGCAACGGTCTCGGCGGTGAGGTTGGGGTACAACGGCACCGAGACATGCCCGGCCATCCAGATCGCCAGGTCGGCAATGATCCAGTGCGCACAGTTCTTCGAGATCAGGGCGATATGGCTGCCCTGCGGCAGTTCCCGCGCTCGCAACCAATGGGCCGCGCAACGGGCCTGGTGGCCGACGTCCGCCCAGGTCAAGGTCTCGACCTGGCCGCCTCCGACAGGCTGGACCAGAAAGCGCTGGCGGGGATGACGGGCCTCACGCTCGTAGAAAACGTCCAGTGGCAAACGAAAGGCAGCAGACATGCGACTCGCTCCTGTGATTTTGCTCTGGAGCAAGCGTAGTCAACCAAGCAAGTGCTTGGTTGACTATTTCATACAAAACTTTTCGGGTTATGACGTGCCTGTGGGAGCGTGGCTTGCCCGCGATGCAGGCGCCGCGGTTTATCAGGTAAACCGAGTCGATGCCTTCGCGGGCAAGCCACGCTCCCACAGAAAAGCGGTGTTAAGGGTGCTTGATGCTGTCGAGCTTCATCGACCCGATCAGTAACTCATCGCCCTTGAGTTCGGCCAACCCGGCGGTGCTGACTTTTTCCGGCGGATGCCCGGCACCATGTTGCAGGTAACTCAACAAATGCCCCACCAGCGGGTTGTGGCTGACCAATAGGACGTTGCTCACCGATACAAGTTGCTCGGCCACTTTGTCCGGGTCGGTGTCCGGGGTCAGCCAATCTACGGTGCGGATCTCGGGCTCGAAGCCCAATGCCTCGCGCACCAGTTGCGCCGTCTGCTGTGCACGCAGGTAGGGGCTGGCATAGATCGCCGTCAGCGGCTGGCCCATCAACCGCGCCGCGCTGCTCAATACTTCCTTGCGGCCGTGGTCGGTCAGTGCCCGCTCGGAATCGGGTCGCGTGCCGTAAGGCTCGGCTTCACCATGACGCAATACCCAGAGTTTCATAGCTTGGGTTCCTCATCTCGGGCCGGATGCGGTGCCGGTGCCACGACATGCGGCGCCTCACCTTCCGGTGTACGCGGCGTCGGCCAGTCGGCGAACGGCCAGGGCTTCTGGTCGCTGTGAAAGCTGCCGAAACGACCGATCTGCGCCAGAAACTGGCTCAGGCTGTCGCCGAAATTCATCAAGCTGGCGCTTGGGGCGCCATAGAACAAACGATAGATCAACTGCACCAGCACGACAGCGCCGAGGATGAACTGCGCCACTTGCCACACCAGCACGAAGACGATCATCCACAGCACCCGCAGCAGGATGGACTCGTACTTGGCTTCTACTTTTGGATCGTTCATGCGCAACTCCCTGCTTTTCTGGCAAGCGTGATTAGTTGAAACCACTGGTGGAAATAAAGTCGACGTCGGTTTTCGGCTCGCCACGCATTAACAGGCCGATGACCTGCTCCAGCGTGCGCCCCTCGAACAGGATCGCGTGCAGCCCGGCGACCAGCGGCATGTACACGCCAACCTCCTGGGCCTTGGCCTTGAGCACCTTAAGGGTGTTGACCCCTTCGGCGACTTCGCCCAGGCGTGTGACGGCCTCGTCCAGGCTCAGGCCCTGGCCGAGGGCGAAGCCGACCTGATAGTTGCGGCTCTTGGGCGACGAACAGGTCACGATCAGATCGCCCACGCCCGCCAGCCCCAGGAAGGTCATCGGGTTGGCGCCCTGATTCACCGCGAAGCGGGTCATTTCCGCCAATGCCCGGGTGATCAGCATGCTCTTGGTATTTTCGCCCATGCCCAGCGCCACTGCCATGCCAGCGATGATCGCGTAGACGTTTTTCAACGCCCCGCCCAGTTCGACGCCGAAACGGTCGGCGCTGGCGTACACACGAAAGGTACGGCCGTGCAGTGCGGCCTGAACCTGCTGGCAGAGTTCTTCGTCTTCACTGGCGACCACCGTGGCAGTCAGTGCATGTTCGGCGATTTCACGGGCCAGGTTGGGCCCGGACAGGACGCCGATACGCGCCTGTGGGGCGATCTCTTCGAGGATCTCGCTCATCAACTTGAACGTGTGGGCTTCGATGCCTTTGGTCAGGCTCACCAGCAATTTGCCGGTCAAGCGTTCGGCGTACGGCACCAGCACTGAGCGCAGCGCGCTGGAGGGCAATGCGACGAAACACAGGTCGCAGGCGTCCAGGGTGGCTTGCAGGTCGGTGACCGGCGTGACGCCGGGCAGAATCTTGATGCCTTTGAGGTAACGCGGGTTCTCGCGATTGACCCGAATGGCCTCGGCCTGTTCGGGGTCACGCATCCACTGAAGGACCTGATGCCCGTTCTCGGCCAGCAGATTAGCCACGGCGGTTCCAAAACTTCCGCCTCCCAGGACCGCAATCGGGCGCTGTTCAGTCATATGCAATCCGTTAATCCATACCAGTGGCGATGTCGGCATTATACGGGGCAGCCCATCGGCGGCCAGCCCCGACATCAAATACCTGCACCCGTAGGAAGAAGACCAATAAAACCGAGGAAAATGCAGACATCGTGAATGGAAAAGTCATTCAGCTCGGTTAACATGCGCGCCATCAATCACTGACAGGGATGTGTTGTGTCTCCGGGCTCTCCTTCACCGCATTCGCCTCTGGTACTGGCGCTGATTTTCAGCTCGCCGGTGCTGGCCGACGACTTGTTCCTTGACAGCGAACCGCTGCCACAAGTGCTCACGGCCACGCGCCTGAAGCAGTCGCCGGCGGCCGTTCCGGGAAGCATGACGGTGATCGACAGCGCCCTGATCCACGCCAGCGGTGCCCGCGACATCAGTGAACTGCTACGCCTGGTGCCGGGGATGATGGTCGGCAACATCAGTGGCAATCAAGCGACGGTGAACTACCACGGCACCAACGCTACTGAAGCGCGGCGCATGCAAGTGCTGATCGACGGGCGCTCGGTGTATCGCGCCGGCCTGGCCACCGTCGACTGGAGCGACATTCCGGTGGCCATGGAAGACATCGAGCGCATCGAAGTCTTCCGTGGGCCGAATACCGTCAGCTACGGCGCCAATGCCCTGATGGCGGTAGTCAACATCATTACCCGGCGGCCGGCCGACAGTCACGGTACGCGCATGAAGGTCACCCAGGGCCAGCGCGGCATCAACGATTTTTACGCCAGCCAGGGCACGGGCTGGGAGGATGGTGACATGCGCCTGTCCCTGTCTGGCCAGCAAGACGATGGCTTCGACACCGACCGAACCGGCGCGCACTACCATGACAGTCGTCGCCTCGATCGCTTCAATCTCGCCGTCAGCCAGAGCCTTGACGAACGGCAAAGCCTCGATTGGCAATTGAATGCCAAGGACGGCACCAACCAGCGGCCCTATACCTACCGCCCGGTGTTCTCGGGGATCACCCGTGCGGGTGACAATTCCGATGTCACCGCCAAGGACTACGCCGGGTCATTGCGCTGGAACCTGGATATCGATCCCGATCACAGCCTTTATATCCAGGGTTCGGCCCAACACTGGGATCGCCAGCAAACCTGGCGCGCCTGCGACGCTGAAATTTCGTTCAGTCCGCAACTGACCGAACTCTGGCAATTGAACCCGAACTACACCGGACGCCTGGCCCGCAACATCACGCGCTTCATCGGTCCTGGTGCGCCGGCCGGCACGCCCGCCGAGCAGGCGCTGGCCAACCAGGTACTCGATCAATGGCGCAACGGCGCGAGCCAGACCGTTTGCGGCGACATCGACCAGAGCACCCGGGAATCGCGCTACGACCTCGAACTGCAGGACACCCTGAGCCTTGCCGATAACCTGCGACTGGTCAGCGGGATGAACTATCGTTACGACCGGGCGGATTCCGAGACCTACTTCAATGGCACTCTCGATGACACGATCTGGCGGGCGTTCGGCCAGTTCGAGTGGCGTGCCAGCGAACACTGGCTGCTGCAAGGCGGTGCCATGTTCGAGGACAGCCGGTTGACCGGCAGCTCGCTGACACCTCGCATGGCGGTCAACTACCTGATCAATCCGCGCAACGGCCTGCGTGCGGTGTACTCCGAGGCCATCCGTTCGCCGGACATGTTCGAGAACAACGTCAACTGGAGTTATCAGGTCACCAACCTCAGGCCCGGTGCCTTTGGCCAGTCCAGCGCCCGCTATTTCGTCAAGACCCGTGGCCCCGGCGACCTCGATCAAGAGCGCATGCGCTCCCGGGAGCTGGGCTACAACGGTTATTTTCCCGAACCGGGGCTGGCGCTCGACGTGAAGCTGTTCGACGACGAAATCACCGGCATGATCAGTGAACCCCTGCGCAACAATCAGTACATCGCCAGCAACGCCAACAAAGCGCGTTTTACGGGAGCCGAAGCCCAGCTCGACTGGCGTGTCGGCAGCCTCGATCGCCTGCGATTGACCTATGCCTACGTCGATGCCGACGCCAGCAACCCGCTGGATGCCAGACAGACTGCAAGCAACAGTGGTTCGGCCGGATGGCTGCGGGATTGGGGCCAAGGCTGGAACAGTGCGCTTTTCTATTATGGCGATGACACCCTCAACGGCTACCGCTTCGAACGGGTAGATGCGCGCCTCGCCAAACGTATCGCCTTGGGCAAGGCCAGCCTGGAACTGGCCGGAGTGCTCCAGCAACGGCTGGACAATCAGCCAACCACCTTCATCGACAACAATTATGACCAGCGCCACGTGATGTATTTCAGCACAGAGCTGGAGCTTTAAGATGC
The DNA here is from genome assembly GCF_057837725.1 of Pseudomonas sp. GL_091. Lineage (NCBI taxonomy): Bacteria > Pseudomonadati > Pseudomonadota > Gammaproteobacteria > Pseudomonadales > Pseudomonadaceae > Pseudomonas > Pseudomonas sp. GL_091. Next base: position 5,611,045 of record NZ_CM174451.1, read on the forward strand.
CGTATCGTCCAGCCTGCACAATGCCGACCCTGGGCCGGCTGCTGGCAGGACTTTGCCTGTTGCTAAGCGGCCTGCTGGGCAGCCTGGCGAGTAACGCGGCCGACATTTTGCTCACGGGGGCCGAAGACAGCCCCGGTGTGCGAGCGTTTACCCAGGCCCTGAGCGAATTGCGCCCACGCGATACCGTACGATTCCAGACACTGGCCAGTTTGCCGATACCGGACAAACTGCCGGAAAACATCCGCTTGATACTGCTCGACCTGCCCAGCCTCGACTGGCGCCTGCAGGCCCCCCAGGGCCCGGCGACACTGGTGTTGCGCATCAGCCGCCTGCAAGCCCGGCAACGCTTGAACAACACCCTGCCTGCGCGCCTTTCCCTGCTATGGAGCGATCCACCACTGGACCGCCAGTTGCGCTTGACCCGCACGCTGTTGCCCCAAGCCAGACGCATCGGCGTGCTCTACGACACCCACAGTGAATTCCTCTTGAATGAGCTGCGTCAGGCCGCCCTCCCCTTGGGTCTGGAAGTGGTCACCCAGCGCTGGGACAACATTCACGACAGTCGTCCATTACATGCCCTGCTGAATAACAGCGACGTGTTGCTGGGCCTGGACGATGCCGACCTGTACAACCCGCAAACCGCAAAGAACCTGCTGCTGAGCAGCTACTCACGGCAAATGGCGCTGATCGGACCCAACGCAGGTTTCGTCAAGGCCGGAAGCCTGGCCAGCACCTACAGCGATCAGAGCGACTGGCTGGCGATCCTCGACGAATTGCTTGACCGGCCACCGGCCACCTGGCCGCGCACGCACTATCCCCATCGATTCAAAGTCGCGAGCAATCCGCAGGTGGCACGTTCATTGGGTATCGAAGAGATAAACGACGCGTCGGTCGCCACATTGCTGGCTGAAGGAGAACGCCGCCCATGAACCTGCGCCGTCGCTGGGACATCAATACTCGCACCCAACTCATCAGCCTCGGCCCTGCTCTGCTGCTGACCTTGTTACTGATCAGCTTCTTCACGTTCGTGCGCATCCAGGATCTGCGTCAGGAAATCACCCACACCGGCCAGTTGATCGCCAATCAACTGGCTCCGGCCACCGAGTACGGAGTGATTTCGGGCAACATCGAAGTGCTCGAAACTTTGCTCAAGGCCACGCTGGCCACGCCCAACGTGAGCTTTCTGGAAATCCAGGACAGCGCCAGCCGGGTTCTGGTGTACGTCGAACAACCGAGCGAACACCACAATCGCGCGCAACAGCTCGAAGTGTTCCAGGCACCGATACGGCTCCAGCGCATCGCGTTGCACAATGATTTTTTCCAGAGCAGCAAAACCGCCAGCGCGGCCCCCACCGAAGACTATCTCGGCCGGGTGATCGTCGGGCTGTCCAACGATGCCTTCAGCCGGCGCCAACAGGAAATCATGCTCAAGGCCGCCATTCTGGCACTGTTTGCCCTGCTGTTTACCTTCTTCGTGGCCCGGCGTCTGGCGGGCAGCCTGTCGCGACCGATCCGTGATATCGGCAATGCGGTCAAGGCGATCCAGGACGGCGACTACAAAACACCGCTGCCGATTGTCGACGACACCGAGCTGGGGGCGCTGTCGCAACATATCAACAACCTCGCCAGCGGTCTCGAGCAGGCCAGCCGCGAACAGCATCAGGCCATGGCGCAGTTGATCCAGACCCGCGAAGAAGCGGAAAAGGCCAACAACGCCAAATCCGACTTCCTCGCCATGATGAGCCATGAACTGCGCACGCCAATGAATGGCGTACTGGGCATGCTGCAGTTGCTGGAAACCACCGACATGACCGAGGAACAGCTGGAGTACGCAGCGCTGGCCTCGGAATCCACCGAGCACTTGCTCAAGGTCATCAACGACATCCTGGATTTCTCGCGGATCGAACGTTCGGAGCTGGAACTGGAGCACATTGCGTTCAACCTCGTCGAACTGATCGGCAGTTGCGCCCAGTCGTTCCAGCACAGCGCCGCGCAACGCGGTCTCGACCTGCAACTGATGGTCCCCGATGACATGCGCGGCTTGCAGGTCAAGGGCGACCCGACGCGTATCCGGCAGATACTGGTCAACCTGATCGGCAATGCGCTGAAGTTCACTGAACAAGGCCGCGTCACCATCGAGGCGCAGTGGCAGTCGCTGGACCACGAGTTGCTGTGGTTCACCTGCACCGTGCGCGACAGCGGCATCGGTATCCCGGCGCAAAGCCTGGAATTGATGTTCAACGCTTTCCAGCAGGCCGACAGTTCCATTTCAAGGCGTTACGGCGGCACAGGGCTGGGCCTGCCGATTGCCCGTACCCTCGCCGAGCGCATGGGTGGCACTTTGCGCGCGCAGAGTGAGGAAGGCCGCGGTTCGGTATTCACCCTGGAAATTCCCCTGGCACTGCACCAGCAGGCGCAGCCACTGTTGCCCCCACGCACGCAAACCGGCAACAGCGACGGCGAAGGGCGCAATGTGCTGCTGGTCGAAGACAACCCGGTCAACCAGACGGTCATCGAAGCCATGTTGCGCAGCCTGGGCTTCAAGGTCAGTGTCGCCGCCGACGGCGCGCAGGCGGTACGCAGTGCCGAGAGCCTGATTTTCGAAGCGATCCTGATGGATTGCCGCTTGCCGATCATCGATGGCTATGCAGCCACCCGACAAATCCGCAAGCTACCCGGTTGCACCGACCTGCCGATCATCGCCCTGACCGCCAATGCCTTGCAGGGTGACCGCGAAGCCTGTTTGTCGGCGGGGATGAACGATTACCTGGCCAAGCCGTTCAAACGGACTGATCTGCAGCAAATTCTGCAGCGATGGGTGCAGTAGTACAGGCCTTTCGAGCATCTGCGACTGGCGTGAAAGGCGAAAGTGCGGCAGTCTTAGGCACCCGAACAGGCCCGAAAAGGGGCTTGAATAATAATTTCAGTGCACAAGTGTACATTCATGTCCTTGGTGCTGTGACTTTCACCACAACGCAATAGTCTATGAGTAGGCTGCCGGTTCGAGGCATGAACGCTTCGATCGGCCGGGAAGATTTGCCCCACCTGCCGCATGGGACTATTGAGGAGCTCGCATGACCAAACAAAACGCCTTTACCCGGGAAGACCTGCTGCGCTGCAGTCGCGGTGAGCTGTTCGGCCCTGGTAACGCGCAACTGCCCGCCCCGAACATGCTGATGGTTGATCGCATCACCCTGATCAGCGAAGAAGGTGGCAAGTACGGCAAAGGTGAATTGGTCGCCGAGCTGGATATCAATCCGGACCTGTGGTTCTTCGCCTGCCACTTCGAAGGCGATCCGGTGATGCCGGGCTGCCTGGGCCTCGACGCCATGTGGCAACTGGTCGGCTTCTTCCTGGGCTGGCAAGGCCTGCCGGGCCGTGGCCGTGCGCTGGGTTCGGGCGAAGTGAAATTCTTCGGCCAGGTTCTGCCGACCGCCAAGAAAGTCACCTATAACATTCATATCAAGCGCGTCCTCAAGGGCAAGCTGAACCTGGCCATCGCCGACGGTTCGGTGACTGTCGACGGTCGCGAAATCTACACCGCCGAAGGCCTCCGGGTCGGCGTGTTCACCTCCACTGACAACTTCTAAGGGTTATCCGCATGCGCCGCGTCGTTATCACTGGTCTGGGCATCGTTTCTTGCCTGGGCAATGACAAAGAGACCGTCTCCGCTAACCTGCGTGCAAGCCGCCCTGGCATCCGGTTCAACCCGGAATATGCCGAAATGGGTCTGCGTAGCCAGGTTTCCGGCTCCATCGACCTCAACCTTGAAGAACTGATCGATCGCAAGATCTATCGCTTCGTCGGCCACGCGGCAGCTTATGCCTACCTGGCCATGAAAGACGCCATCACCGACTCGGGCCTGACCGAAGAGCAGGTTTCCAACCCGCGTACCGGCCTGATCGCCGGTTCCGGTGGCGCATCGACCCTGAACCAGATGGAAGCGCTGGACATCCTGCGCGAGAAAGGCGTCAAGCGCGTCGGCCCATACCGTGTAACGCGGACCATGAGCAGCACCGTTTCCGCTTGCCTGGCCACTCCGTTCAAAATCAAGGGCCTGAACTACTCCATCGCTTCTGCCTGCGCCACCAGTGCTCACTGCATCGGTACCGCCATGGAACAGATCCAGATGGGCAAGCAGGACATCGTCTTCGCCGGCGGCGGTGAAGAAGAGCACTGGAGCCAGTCGTTCCTGTTCGACGCCATGGGCGCCCTGTCCAGCAAGCGCAACGACACCCCGGAAAAAGCCTCCCGTGCCTACGACGCTGACCGTGACGGTTTCGTCATCGCCGGCGGTGGCGGCATGGTCGTGGTTGAAGAGCTGGAACACGCTCTGGCCCGCGGCGCGAAGATCTACGCGGAAATCGTCGGCTACGGCGCGACCTCTGACGGCTACGACATGGTCGCCCCGAGCGGCGAAGGCGCGATCCGCTGCATGCAGCAGGCGCTGTCCACCGTCGATACTCCGATCGACTACCTGAACACCCACGGCACCTCGACCCCGGTCGGCGACGTCGCGGAAATGAAAGGTGTGCGTGAAGTGTTCGGCGACAAGGCTCCGGCCATCAGCTCCACCAAGAGCCTGTCGGGTCACTCACTGGGCGCCGCCGGCGTTCACGAAGCGATCTACTGCATGCTGATGATGGAAGGCAACTTCATTGCCGGCTCCGCCAACATCGACGAGCTCGACCCTGAAGTGGCCGACCTGCCGGTGCTGACCAAGACCCGCGAAAACGCCACTATCAACACCGTGATGAGCAACAGCTTCGGTTTCGGTGGCACCAACGCAACCCTGGTACTGAAGCGCTGGCAGGGTAAGTAATACCCCCGCCATAACGCCGCACAAGAAAACGCCCCGACTGGTTCGGGGCGTTTTTTTTGCCTTAAGAAAAACCTCAAGACACACACAAATCCTCTGTAGGAGTGAGCCTGCTCGCGATAGAGGTATTCCAGTCGACATCACTGGTAACTGACCCACCGCAATCGCGAGCAGGCTCACTCCTACAAGGGTCTGCGGTGCGTTCTGAAGATGAAGCTTTTGTCATGAAACCAAAAGCCCTGCGACTGAATGTCGCGCGTTTAGCGGGCTGCAGGACTGTTTCCGTTTTTGCAAAAAACCGTTACCAAACTCAGTCGTTTACTTAGCAAGCTAACAAAACATATAACAAAGGCCTGCACACGCCTTGCTGCAGATAACAGAGATTGGAGCTAGCAGATGACTGTAAAAGTAACTGAACGCGACGATTCACATAAATCCCACGAGGGTGTAGCCGCCGGTATCCGCATCTGGGACGTGCATCAACAAGACCTGCTGGTCGGGATGTTTCATTCCGAGACCGACGCGCAAAACTACAGGGCCGAACTGGAAATGCTCGAGCGCAAACGCGAGCTCGCAACCGGTTGAAGACAGACTCCACCACCGCGCAGCCTGCCCCTTCCCGCACGGGCAGGCTGCGACCGGATCACCCGACTCAGGCAATCTGAATGGCCGTTAAATAAAGGGAGTCGTCGATCTCCACCGAAGGGACAACACCGACAATCCAGCCCGCCTCAAGTTTCACCACCTCACACTCACCATCGCCCATGCCGTCATTGCGGATGGCAAACTGGAGCGAAGATGGATGTCGCTTGCCGTAATCGAAGTCCATGCCACAAGCAATCAGAAAATCGATTTTCGCCCCCGCCAGTTCAACTTCCTTGTCCCGCTCACCGTCTTTCAACACCGCATAATCGAGGCACAAGTTGATGCCGAATGGGCAGCCCGGAACCAGACTGTTGATAAACGTTCCTTCGTAACCACCAAAGTAACTGTGCTCGGCCCGTACACTACTGACCCTTTTAACTTTCATTGCAACTTCATCAAACAACTTAAATAACCAGTACTCACCTTCAACCCCTACGTGCCTTCCGAAATCGATTCGTGATACATGGCGCTTCGGCCACATTGACTTCAGCGGCACATCAACTTCATATTCCTTATTGGTAACCGTCAGCAAATAATTAATAACATCGTAATAACTCGATTCCCCTTCTCCCACTTTGATAAGCGTCGCACAACTTCCCGCCAGCAAGACGATCTTGCCGTACTGCTCCATTGGCAGATCGCTCATCAACAACGCCACACACTCGGGCACCTTTTGCAGATAGGCAGAGTTCAACTCGTGGAGTTCTTCCTCACTGCGGACTTCGCGCCAGGGAATGTTCCAGAAAAACTCAGGCAGGGTAAAGAACACACAAGCGGACCCGCCATGATCCTCACGGGCGGCCTTTGCAGCGATCTTTATTTTTCGGCGTACAAGCTCAGCACGCACGGCCAGCTCATCGTCCAAGTAATCGTGAATGGTTTGATCGGGCTGTCGCGGCTGTGATAACGGCGACGTGAAAGTGGGTTGGCGCAACGAAGCGATACTTACCAGCATTGAAGATATCCTTATCCATTAAAATTCATTCCATTCGTTTTCCTTCAACAATAAACACGCTCAAAACGAACAACAGCACACCAGAAAGGTATTTAACCGCTCATTCAAAATGAGATTAATTTCAGCAAAAGAAAACCCGAAAGATCGTATCGACACGATCTTTCGGGTTCAATTGATTAATCCGGAAAAGTACTAGTAAACATGTACCATCAGCGGAGCGATTACCACATCAGATCATCAGGGATCTTATAGGCGGCGTACGGATCGTCCTCGGTACTGACTTCTTCGGTCTGCACATTCAGCTGCACGATGCGTTGCGGGTCGCGCTCCTGAATCTTCAATGCCGCCTCGCGCGGAATCACTTCGTAGCCGCCAGCGTGATGCACGATGGCCAGCGAACCGCTGCTGAGCTTGTTGCGCATCAGGGTATTGACGGAGATGCGCTTGACCTTCTTGTCGTCGACGAAGTTGTAGTAATCCTCGGTCGTCAATTTCGGCAGGCGCGAGACTTCGATCAATTGCTTGACCTGCGCGGCACGGGCCTTGGCCTCAGCCTTTTCCTGCTGCTGGCGGTTGAGTTCCTGGTCGCGCTTGACCTTCTCGGCCATGGCTTCCTGCGCCGCACGCTGCTGGGAGTCATCCAGCTCGATCTGGCCTTTGTGGGCCAGGCGTTGCTGTTTCTGTTTGTCTTTGCTGACCTGCTTGGCCTGCTTCTGGTTGACCAGCCCTGCTTTGAGCAACTGGTCGCGAAGGGAAATGCTCATGGTGCTTATTACTCACTTAGGCCACTGCTCAACCGCAGCTGGGCAAATTCTTTTCCTGACGTTTGGCTTCGCCCCACAAGGCGTCCAACTCTTCGAGGGTGCAATCTTCCATGGGACGGCGGGTGTCGCGCAATGCCTGTTCGATAAAACGAAAGCGTCTTTCAAACTTGCCGTTAGCGCCACGCAGTGCGGTTTCCGGATCAACCTTGAGATGACGCGCCAGGTTGACCACGGAAAACAGCAGGTCGCCGATCTCGTCGGCCACGGCCTCGGGATCGTTTTGCGACATGGCTTCGAGGACTTCATCGAGCTCTTCACGCACTTTATCGAGCACTGGCAAGGCGTCCGGCCAGTCGAAGCCGACCTGCCCCGCGCGCTTCTGCAACTTGGCCGAGCGTGACAGCGCCGGTAATGCCGCGGGGACGTCATCAAGCAATGACAGCTGTTCGGGGGCTGAAGATTTCTCCGCGCGCTCCTCGGCCTTGATCTCTTCCCAACGCTGCTTGACCTGCTCCTCACTCAGGCGCGGGACATCCAGCGGTGCGTACAGATCGCCGGTGGGGAACACATGGGGATGACGCCGAATCAGCTTGCGGGTGATGCTGTCGACCACGCCTGCGAACTCGAAGCGTCCTTCTTCCCGGGCCAACTGGCTGTAGTACACCACCTGGAACAGCAGATCGCCCAGCTCACCCTGCAAGTGATCGAAGTCACCGCGTTCGATGGCGTCGGCGACTTCATAGGCTTCCTCAAGGGTGTGCGGGACGATGGTGGCGTAAGTTTGCTTGATGTCCCACGGGCAACCGTATTGCGGGTCGCGCAGGCGGTTCATCAGGTGCAATAAATCTTCAAGTGAATACATCAATCTGTCTCTGCTTGCTCTCTGTAGGAGCGAGCTTGCTCGCGATGGACGTTAACGATGACGCGTACTGTCTGAATGAACGCGTCGCCCTCAGGTTTTTCGCAAGCAAGCTCGCTCCTACAGTAAAAGCCCTCTCGCCTCACGGCGTCCGGTTACGCCGGGTTTCGATGATGTTCGGCAACTGGGAAATCCGCCCCAGCAACCGCCCCAATGCATCCAGCCCCGGAATCTCGATGGTCAGGGACATCAACGCGGTGTTGTCCTCCTTGTTCGAGCGGGTGTTGACCGCCAGCACGTTGATCCGCTCGTTGAGCAAAACCTGCGAGACGTCACGCAGCAAACCGGAACGGTCGTAGGCGCGGATGACGATGTCCACCGGGTAGGTGAGCACCGGTACCGGGCCCCAGCTGACCTGGATGATTCGCTCCGGCTCTCGCCCGCTCAGTTGCAGCACCGAGGCGCAGTCCTGGCGGTGAATGCTCACGCCACGGCCTTGGGTGATGTAACCGACGATGGCATCCCCCGGCAGCGGCTGACAGCAGCCGGCCATCTGGGTCATCAGGTTGCCGACGCCCTGGATCTGGATATCGCCGCGCTTGCCTGGTTTGTAGCCGGTGGCCTTGCGCGGTATGAGTTCAAGCTGTTCGTTGCCACGCTCCGGCTCGACCAATTGCTGCGCCAGGTTGACCAGTTGCGCCAGGCGCAAATCCCCGGCGCCGAGGGCGGCGAACAGGTCTTCGGCGGTTTTCATGTTGGCCTTGTCGGCCAGCTTGTCGAAATCCACCGCCGGCAGACCGAGGCGATTGAGCTCGCGCTCAAGCAGGGTTTTACCGGCCGCGACGTTCTGGTCGCGAGCCTGCAGCTTGAACCAGTGAACGATCTTCGCCCGTGCCCGCGACGTGGTGACGTATCCCAGGTTCGGGTTCAGCCAGTCGCGGCTCGGGGTGCCGTGCTTGCTGGTGATGATCTCGACCTGTTCACCGGTTTGCAGGCTGTAGTTGAGCGGTACGATGCGCCCGTTGATCTTGGCGCCACGGCAGTTGTGACCGATTTCGGTGTGGACGCGGTAGGCGAAGTCCAGCGGTGTCGCGCCCTTCGGCAAGTCGATGGCGTGACCGTCCGGGGTGAAGATGTAGACCCGGTCCGGCTCGATATCCACCCGCAGCTGTTCCGCCAGGCCACCGATGTCGCCCAGCTCTTCGTGCCATTCGAGCACCTGACGCAGCCAGGAGATTTTCTCTTCGTAGTGATTGGAACCGGACTTGACGTCGGTGCCCTTGTAGCGCCAGTGCGCGCACACGCCGAGTTCAGCTTCTTCGTGCATCGCGTGGGTGCGAATCTGCACTTCCAGCACCTTGCCCTCAGGCCCGATCACCGCCGTGTGCAGCGAGCGATAGCCGTTTTCCTTGGGGTTGGCGATGTAGTCGTCGAACTCTTTCGGGATGTGCCGCCACAGGGTGTGGACGATGCCGAGCGCGGTGTAGCAATCGCGCATTTCCGGCACCAGCACGCGCACGGCACGCACGTCGTAGATCTGGCTGAACTCCAGACCCTTGCGCTGCATTTTGCGCCAGATCGAATAGATGTGTTTGGCCCGGCCGCTGATGTCGGCATCGACGCCGGTGGCCTGCAATTCGTTTTTCAGCTGGTTCATCACGTCGCTGATGAAACGCTCGCGATCCAGTCGCCGCTCATGGAGCAACTTGGCAATCTGCTTGTACTGGTCCGGCTCCAGGTAACGGAAGGACAAGTCCTCCAGCTCCCACTTGATGTGACCGATGCCCAGGCGATGGGCCAGTGGCGCGTAGATGTCGAAGACTTCACGGGCCACGCGGTTGCGCTTTTCGTCGTCGGCGGTCTTCACCGCACGTATTGCGCAAGTGCGTTCAGCCAGCTTGATCAGGGCGACGCGAACGTCGTCGACCATGGCTACCAGCATCTTGCGCAGGTTTTCCACCTGGCCCTGGGTGCCCAGCACCAGGGATTTGCGCGGGCTCAGGCTGTCGCTGATCGCGGCCATGCGCTGCACGCCGTCGATGAGCTTGGCCACCAGCGGACCGAAGCGCTGGCTGACCGCCGGCAACTTGATCTGATTTTCGCGCACGCCTCGATACAGGATCGCGGCGACCAAAGAGTCCTGGTCGAGTTTGAGGTCGGCGAGAATCTCGGCGATCTCAAGCCCGGTACGGAAAGTCGAGTTACCTTCCGACCACAGATTCTGTGCCGCATTGGCTTGTTGTTCGGCCTCGCGAGCGTACTCGCAGGCCTCTTTCAAGGCTTCGCGATCCAGTGCCAGATCGACACTGACCGCGTGATCGAGCCAAGCCTCGAGATTGATACTGCCGTCGGTGTTGATCGGCTGGTGTGCTCTCACCTGTACCATCTTGCTTACCTTCCCTACGACGCAGATTCAATGCGTCAAATCGCTGACCTTCGTTGCCCGTGCGCCCACGTCGGGCTGGGTGCGCGGCTGCACGGGCGGGCCAGTCGGACCAGACGAGCATCCTAGCTCGCTTCAAATAACGCCATGGCCTCGACATGTGCCGTTTGAGGAAACATATCGAGAATCCCGGCACGTTTTAACCGGTAGCCCTGCTTGATCAATTCGGCCGTGTCGCGCGCCAGAGTTGCCGGGTTGCACGACACATACACCAATCGTTCGGCGCCCAGGGTCTTGAGCTTGCGCACGACCTCGAAAGCACCGTCACGCGGTGGGTCCAAGAGTACCGCACAAAAGCCTTCAGCGGCCCATTCAGCGTCCGTCAAAGGCTGGGATAAATCGGCCTGAAAAAACTTCGCGTTATGCAAATTGTTGCTAGCCGCATTTGCCGCTGCCCGATCGACCATCACCTGCACGCCTTCGACCGCCACCACTTCACGAGCGGCCTTGGCCAGCGGCAAGGCAAAGTTGCCCAGGCCGCAGAACAGATCGAGTACACGTTCATCAGCTGTCGGCTTCAACCAGTCCAGCGCTTGGGCGACCATCGCTTCGTTGACTGCGGCGTTGACCTGGATGAAATCCCCTGGCCGGTAAGCCAGTTCCAGATCCCACTGTTCCAGGCGATAACCCAACGACTGACCGGCCTCGACCGGTTGCGGTTCGCCGTCGCCATGCAGCCACAATTGGGCTTCGTGGAACGCGCAGAAATCCTTGAGGATCGTCAGGTCGGCGTCGGACAGCGGTGCCATGTGCCGCAGCAACACGGCCAGCGTCGAGCCGCTGAACAACTCCACATGCCCGAGTGCCTGGGGTTTGCTCAAGCGCCGCAGCATCTCCGGCAAACGGCTCATGATCGGTTGCAAGGGCTGTACCAGCACCGGGCAGTCATCGATACCAACGATGTCCTGGCTGCCGGCGGCACGGAAACCGACTTCGAGTTTTTTCGCCTTCATGTCCCAGCGCACCGCCACGCGGGCGCGACGCCGGTACGCGAATTCCGCACCGCTCAATGGCACCGCCCACTCTTCGGGTTCGACGCCCGCGACCCTCGACAGCTGCTCGGCGAGCATGCGCTGTTTCAGGGCAAGCTGTTCGTTGTGGGGCAGATGCTGCACGCTGCAACCGCCGCAGCGGCCGGCATGGGCACACGGTGCCGGGCGGCGTAATTCGCTGGCCTTGAACACCCGTTCAGTGCGTGCCTCGACCACTTTGCCGTGGGCACCGAGCACCCGCGCCTCGATCTCTTCACCGGCCAATGCGCCGATGACGAACCAGGTGCGACCTTCGAAAAACGCGATACCGCGACCGTCATTGGCCAGGCGCTCGATGGTCAGGCGCTGCTTTTTGCCGGTCGGGACTTGCGGGGCCTTGCTGCCGCCGGTGGGCTGGAAGCGCAGGCCTCTTTCATGTTTGGCCATCAGTTGGGCGCGTCGAAAATGCCGGTCGACAGGTAACGGTCGCCGCGGTCGCAGATGATCGCGACGATCACCGCGTTTTCAACTTCTTTGGACAGGCGCAACATCGCCGCCACGGCACCGCCCGAGGACACGCCACAGAAAATGCCTTCTTCGCGGGCCAGACGACGGGTCACGTCTTCGGCTTCGCTTTGGGCCATGTCGACGATACGGTCCACACGGTCGGCCTGGTAGATCTTCGGCAGATATTCCTGAGGCCAGCGGCGGATACCCGGGATCGCCGAGCCTTCCATCGGTTGCAGGCCGATGATCTGCACGTTGTCGTTCTGCTCTTTCAAGTAGCGCGACACGCCCATAATGGTGCCGGTGGTGCCCATGGAGCTGACGAAATGGGTGATGGTGCCCTGGGTCTGGCGCCAGATTTCCGGACCGGTGGTGGTGTAGTGCGCCTCGGGGTTATCACCGTTGGCGAACTGATCCAGCACCTTGCCGCGACCTTCGGCTTCCATTTTCTGCGCCAGGTCACGGGCGCCTTCCATGCCCTGCTCCTGGCTGACCAGAATCAGTTCGGCGCCATAGGCCGTCATGGCTGCCTTGCGCTCAGCGCTGGAGTTGTCCGGCATGATCAGGATCATCCTGTAACCCTTGATCGCAGCGGCCATGGCCAAGGCGATCCCGGTGTTGCCCGAGGTCGCCTCGATCAACGTATCGCCAGCGTGGATCTGCCCGCGCAGTTCGGCGCGGGTGATCATCGACAGCGCCGGACGGTCCTTGACCGAACCCGCCGGGTTGTTCCCTTCGAGCTTGAGCAAAAGGGTATTGCTGGTGGCGCCGGGCAGGCGCTGCAAACGGACCAGCGGAGTGTTGCCGACGCAATCGGCGATGGTTGGGTACTGCAAGGTCATGGCGTATTCGCAATCCAGACTGCGGGGGTGCCTATCATACCGGCAAACGTTCGCAGGCCATATCACGCAAAGTGTGGTGCTTATGGTTTATGGGAATAAGCAGATATTTTGCGGTGAACATGAGGGCCTCTTCGCGGGCAAGCCCGCTTCCACAGGGTACCGGGGGTGATCATACGTTTTGCGGTTGAAACACGGCCAATGTGGGAGCGGGCTTGCTCGCGAAGGCGTCGGCACTGGCGCTATTAACATCCGCCAACAACCGCATATTCAGCCGCAACCCGGTCCCGGTGTTCTGCGCCCAAAGTTGCCCGCCCTGACGCTGCACTGCGTTCCTGGCGATGCTCAACCCCAACCCAAACCCACCATCCCCCGGCCGCGAACCGTCGAGTCGGGTGAACGGCAGGAAGATCCGCTCCAGATCAGCTTCTGCCACACCGCCGCCCTGATCCTCCAGCCACAGATGCCAGAAATCGCCATCACGACGTCCGCCCAATTGGACAATGCCTCCCGCCGGCGAATGACGAATCGCATTGCGCAGAATGTTTTCCAATGCCTGGGCCAGGGTGTTGAGATGACCGCGAACCCAGCAGGATGAATCCACCGTGCATTGCAACTGCGTATCGGGCCAGCCACTTTCATAGCAGGCGTTCTCCGTGAGCATTTCCCACAGGGCCTGGATCTGGATCGCTTCGTCGGGCAATCGGGTGCGCTCGGTATCGAGCCACGCCAGTTGCAGCGTGTCATCCACCAAGCGCTGCATGCCATCGACTTCACGGCCGATGCGTTCGCGCAATGGCTCCAGCCCCTGCTCGCTTTCACTGGCCACCCGCAGGCGGCTCAAAGGCGTACGCAATTCGTGGGACAAGTCGCGCAGCAGTTGCTGCTGCAAGGCCACGGTGCTTTGCAGGCGCTCGGACATGTGATCGAACGCCCTGCCCAACTCGCCCAGTTCATCCGAACGATTGGTGGTGCGGCTCGATAGGCGCACATTCAGTTGATCGGCACGCCAGGCGTTGGCCTGCTCACGCAAGTGGTTGAGCGGCACCACCAGCAAACGGTAGAGCCCGACGCACAGCAGCAAGGTGAACAACCCCGGAATCACGCCGTTGGTAATCACCCGCCAGAACACCCGGTATTGCCCAGGCAGAAAGCGTTCGGGCAGTTCGATCACCAGGCTGCCGGCGGACGGGTCGCCGGGAAACGGTATGCGTATCCACGGCCGGCCTTTCTTGTGGATGGGCCAATCGAGGCCGCGCAAAAAAGTCAGGCGCTCGACTTCCTTGTCCGTCAGCGATTGGTTGCTCAAGGACTGCAAATCACCGCCGATGACACCGACCCAGCCTTTTTCCCGCTGATGAATGCTCTGCAGCCAGTCATCGATGCCGGCGCTCTGGCGCTGCTGCCAGGCCCTTTCGGCCTCGGCGGCGTAGCGCATCAGGGTGCCGCGGGCCTCATCGGAGAGGAACTGGTTGCGCTGCTCCATGTAACGCCCCCAGGACCAACTCAACCAGATCATCAGCAGGCAGAATGCGACCAATAGACAAGCCAGCTTCCAGAACAGCGAATGCCTGCCCGGCAAGTTACATTTCATCGGCGGCGCTCAGGATGTAACCCTTGCCCCATACCGTACGCACTTCGCGCTCGGTGTAGCCAATGGCCTTGAGCTTGCGGCGGATCTGGCTGATGTGCATGTCCAGGCTGCGGTCATGGGCCGCGTAACCGCGTTGCAGCACCTGTTGATAAAGGAAGGCTTTGCTCAGTACTTCGTCGGCGCTGCGGTGCAGCGTCTCCAGCAACCGATACTCGCTGCGGGTCATGCCACCGGCCTGTTCCCCGTAAAAGACCTCGAAGTTTTCATCGTCGAAACGCAGGCTGCCCATCGACGGGGCTGGCACTGCGGGTACGGGCCGGCGGTCGAGTGCCACCCGCCGTAGAATGGCTTCGATGCGCACCCGCAACTCCACCATGCTGAAGGGCTTTGGCAGGTAATCATCGGCCCCCAGGCGAAAGCCGCTGATGCGATCGGCCTCGGCACCAAGGGCCGACATCAGCAACACCGGGGTGGAATGGCTCTGGCGCAATTGGGTCAGTACCGCCAGGCCGTCCATTCCCGGCAGCAGAATATCCATCAACACCACGTCGAACGGTTGCCGGCGGGCAATGTCCAGGCCTTCCTGGCCGTTCTGGCACCAGGTCACCTGGAAGCCGCTGCGGTCCAGATGCTCATGAACGTAGGCTCCGAGCACAAGGTCGTCTTCGATGGACAGGATTCGGGGGAGGCCAGCAGTGATGGGAGCCATGACTATCTGCAAATAATTCTCAGTTGAGCGATTATTCAAGATTGCCTCGCCCGGGGCAACCCACCGTTTGTCCGTATCGCCATTGAGTCGTCCGGGCCGACGAAAGACGGCACCATTTTTACGAGGATTGCCCGCGAGCAAATCGCTACACTGCGCAAGTGGTGCATGGCGGATGCATGTGCAGGCCTATAAATAGCGGGATGCAGGAGAGATGCGTGCTCAAGAAACTGGGAATCAAAGGCCGCGTGCTATTGCTGACCCTGTTGCCAACCAGCCTGATGGCGTTGGTGCTGGGGGGTTATTTTACCTGGATGCAACAGGCTGACCTGCAAACCCAACTCATGCAGCGCGGCGAAATGATCGCCGAGCAACTGGCTCCACTGGTGGCACCAGCCATGGGCCATCAGGACAACGAACTGCTCGAACGCATCGCCACCCAGGCCCTGGAACAAACCGACGTACGGGCCGTGACCTTCCTGGCTCCCAACCGCACGTTGCTGGCCCACGCCGGCCCGACCATGCTCAATCAGACGCCCTCCGGCAGTGGCACGCAAATGCTGCGCCGCAGTGGCAGCGATGCGACCCGCTATCTGCTGCCGGTATTCGGCAAACACCGCAACCTGGCCGGGGACGTGATTCCCGAAGAAGCCGACCGCCTGCTCGGCTGGGTCGAGCTCGAACTGTCCCACAACAGCATGCTGTTGCGCGGTTACCGCAGCCTGTTCGCCAGCCTGATGCTGATCGCTGCGGGACTGACGGGTGCGGCACTGCTGGCCGTACGCATGGGCCGCACGATCAATCGGCCATTGAGCCAGATCAAGCAGGCCGTGGCCCAACTCAAGGACGGCCACCTGGAAACCCGCTTGCCGCCCCTCGGCAGCCAGGAACTGGATGAACTGGCTTCCGGCATCAACCGCATGGCCGGCACCCTGCAAAATGCCCAGGAAGAATTGCAGCACAGCATCGACCAGGCCACCGAGGACGTGCGCCAGAACCTGGAAACCATCGAGATCCAGAACATCGAGCTGGACCTGGCGCGCAAGGAAGCCCTGGAAGCGAGCCGGATCAAGTCCGAATTCCTGGCCAACATGAGCCATGAAATCCGCACGCCGCTCAATGGCATTCTCGGCTTCACCCACCTGTTGCAAAAAAGCGAGCTCACCCCACGCCAGCTCGACTACCTGGGCACCATCGAAAAATCCGCCGACAGCCTGCTGGGGATCATCAACGAGATTCTCGATTTCTCGAAAATCGAAGCCGGCAAGCTGGTGCTCGACCATATTCCGTTCAACCTGCGCGACCTGCTCCAGGACACCCTGACCATCCTTGCCCCGGCCGCCCACGCCAAGCAGCTGGAACTGGTGAGCCTGGTGTATCGGGACACGCCGCTGTCACTGGTGGGCGACCCGCTGCGGCTCAAGCAGATCCTGACGAACCTGGTGAGCAATGCGATCAAGTTCACCCGAGAAGGCACTGTCGTCGCCCGCGCCATGCTCGAAGAAGAACACGAAGACACCGTGCAGCTGCGCATCAGCATTCAGGACACCGGCATCGGCCTGTCGAACCAGGACGTGCGCGCCCTGTTCCAGGCCTTCAGTCAGGCCGACAACTCGCTGTCGCGGCAACCCGGCGGCACGGGCCTGGGCCTGGTGATTTCCAAACGCTTGATCGAACAGATGGGCGGCGAGATCGGCGTCGACAGCACGCCGGGGGAAGGGTCGGAATTCTGGATCAGCCTGAGCCTGCCGAAAACCCGCGACGATGCCGAAGACCTGCCCGCCGCGCCGCTGCTCGGGCGCCGGGTGGCGGTGCTGGAAAACCACGAACTGGCCCGGCAGGCGTTGCAGCACCAACTGGAAGACTGCGGCCTCAGCACCACACCGTTCAACACCTTGGAAAGCCTGACCAATGGCGTCACCGCCGCCCATCAGACCGATCAGGCGATCGACCTTGCAGTGCTCGGCATCACCAGCAACGACATGCCGCCGGAACGCCTCAACCAGCACATCTGGGACCTCGAGCATCTTGGCTGCAAAGTGTTGGTGCTGTGCCCGACCACGGAACAGACGCTGTTCCATCTTTCCGTGCCCAACCCCCACAGCCAGCTCCAGGCGAAACCGGCCTGCACCCGCAAGCTGCGACGCTCCCTGTCGGACCTGGTCAACCCGCGCCCGATGCGCAGCGAGCCGGGCGAACCGGTGTCCAGCCGTGCCCCGAAGGTGCTTTGCGTCGACGACAATCCGGCCAACCTGATGCTGGTGCAGACCCTGCTCGAAGACATGGGCGCCAAGGTGCTCGCGGTGGAAAGCGGTTATGCCGCCATCAAGGCGGTGCAGAACGAGACATTCGATCTGGTATTGATGGACGTACAGATGCCCGGCATGGACGGCCGCCAGAGCACCGAGGCGATCCGCCAATGGGAAAGCGAACGCCATTGCACGCCGCTGCCGATCGTGGCCCTCACCGCCCACGCCATGGCCAACGAAAAACGCGCGCTGCTGCAAAGCGGCATGGACGACTACCTGACAAAACCGATCAGCGAGCGGCAATTGGCGCAGGTGGTGCTGAAATGGAGCGGCCTGGCGCTGCGCAATCACAGCCCGGAGCGCTCCGGCGATGGGCATGCTGGTGCCCATGACCTATTGGTGCTCGACCACGACGAAGGATTGCGCCTGGCCGCCGGCAAGGCTGATCTGGCGGCGGACATGCTGGCAATGTTGCTCGCATCCCTGGAGGCTGACCGCGAAGCCATCCGCCTCGCTCAACAAAGCAACGACCACAACGCCTTGATCGAACGGGTCCATCGCCTGCATGGTGCGACGCGTTACTGCGGCGTACCGCAATTGCGTGCGGCCTGCCAACGCAGCGAAACCCTGCTCAAGCAACAGGACCCGAAAGCCAGCGTGGCACTGGAAGAGCTCGACCGGGCAATCAATCGCCTGGCAGCCCAGGCGCGCATTAATGCTTGATGCAGCGCAATCGCGAAGGGCTGCCGGCGAGCTAACCTGACGACTGTCGAATGCCGGCTTGCTCAACGGTGCAGGCCACCTTCAAGGAGCACTGCATGCGTACGATTCTTTTCAGCAGCCAGAACTACGACCGCGACAGTTTTCTCGCTGCCGAACAACCTGCCGGCATCGAGCTGCAATTTCAGCCTGCGCGCCTGAACCTCGACACAGTGGCGCTCGCCCAGGGATATGAAGCGGTCTGTGCGTTCATCAATGATGACCTCGGCGCGGCGGTACTCGAACGCCTCGCCGCCGGTGGCACACGCCTGATCGCCCTGCGCTCGGCCGGTTACAACCATGTCGACTTGCCGACGGCAAAACGTCTGGGACTGGCCATCGTGCGCGTCCCGGCCTATTCGCCCCACGCGGTGGCCGAACATGCAGTGGCGCTGATCCTCGCACTCAACCGCCGCTTGCCCCGAGCCTATAACCGCACCCGCGATGGGGATTTCAGGCTGCAGGGGCTGACCGGTTTCGATCTGGTGGGCAAGACCGTCGGCGTGGTCGGCACCGGTCAGATTGGCGCCACCTTCGCCAAAATCATGAACGGTTTCGGCTGCAAGCTACTGGCCTACGACCCCTGTCCCAACCCGCAGGTCGAAGCCCTCGGCGCGCGCTACCTGAGCCTGCCGCAGCTGCTGGCCGAATCGCAGATCATCAGCCTGCACTGCCCGCTCAACGAGCAGAGCAAGCACTTGATCAACCGCCAATCCCTGGCGCACATGCAACCGGGCGCGATGCTGATCAATACCGGACGTGGCGGCCTGGTGGACACCCCGGCGCTGATCGATGCCTTGAAAGACGGTCGCCTGGGTTACCTGGGGCTGGATGTGTATGAGGAAGAGGCGCAGTTGTTCTTCGAGGACCGCTCCGGCCTGCCGCTGCAAGACGATGTGCTGGCACGGCTGCTGACCTTCCCCAACGTGATCGTCACCGCGCACCAGGCCTTTCTGACCCGCGAAGCGCTGGACGCGATTGCCACCACCACATTGCGCAACATTGCAGCCTGGACGGCGGGCACACCGGAAAACCAGGTGACGGGAGACTGAAACGGATCGAAGGTCATCTGCCTGCGCGATGCGGCGTGCAAGCCCGTGATAGCATATCGCGCATATTTGGAGGACCCATGGTCGAACACGATTTCCGCTACAGCCTGATGAACCCGCAACACACCCTCACTGAATGCCGCGCCCTGGTGCCGGGGCGCTATCAAGTCACCGGCAACGGTGGCTCGATTCGCAACAACGACGTGCTGGTCGTGACCCTCAAGGGTGCCAAGGACTTGTCCATGCGCCTGACCGTCGAAACGGTTCGCCACCTGATCAACCCGCCCGGCCAATGGGTCGCGGTGGCCAGTGGCCCGGTGTTCGGCGAACTGGCCATCCACACCTGGCAAGTGAACTGTGACAGCTGCGCCAAAGCGCTGAGCTTCGAGTTCGCCTTCGATGCCAAGCTGGGCAACAAGGCCGAAAAACCTGCCGCCACCGCGCGGATTGCCGAGCTGGGCTGGACCACCGCTGGCGAGAAACACCTGTGCCCGAAATGCCAGGAGCCTGCGTGATGAAACGCCTCGCTCTGACCACTATGGTCGGCGCCAGCCTGCTGGGTTGCGCCTCCGAGCCGGTGCAACTGCAACAGAACCGCAGCTACATTCTGGAGTGGATCGGCGAGCGGCCGTTGATGGACTACAGCCACCTGACCATCACCCTCGGCGAAGACGGCCGGGCCTACGGCAATGGCGGATGCAACCACTGGTTCGCGCCTTACACCCTCGATGGCGACAAACTGACTTTTGGCAAAATCGGCAGCACCCGCAAACTGTGCGCGCCTGCGCTGATGGAACAGGAAAAACGCTTCCTCCAGGCCCTGGAAAACGTCCAGCGCTGGGACGTCTCCCCGATCGAGCAGATGCGCTTCTGGCCAGCCGAAGGCAAGCCGCTGCGTTGGTGGCTTGAGGAGGGTTGATCCTTACTGGGTATCCCGAGAAACCTGTGGCGAGGGGGCAAGCCCCCTCACCACAAAAAGCCCCTGGCTACAGTGAAATCGATCATCTGATCAGTTTTTCGCCTGCAACGCCTCAAGCTTCGCCATCACCCCCGCCGCCGTCTGTTCACCCATCAACTGCTCACGTACCTTGCCCTTGTTATCGATGATGTACGTCACCGGCAACGCCTCGCTGCGCGGCAACTCGAACAGTTCGGAAGGGTCCTGGGCCAGCACGGTGAACCTGATCCCCAATTTCTCGCTCGCGCCCTTCAGCTCTTGCCCCTGGACATTGTCGAAGTTGACCCCGAACACACCGATTTTCTTGTCCTTGAGTTGCTCTGCCAGGGTGTTCAATTCCGGGATCTCGGTACGGCAAGGCCCGCACCATTCTGCCCAGTAGTTAAGCACCAGCCATTTGCCGTCCAGGCGGTCAGAGGCGATTTTATGACCGTCCTGGTCGATGCCATAGTCATTACCGCAGCCCCCCAGCATCAACGCTCCGATGATCGTCAATGCTGCTGCCAGTCGCCTTGTCATGTCGTGTTCCTTGTCAAAAATTGATTGCGCCTGCGACCCATCGCCTCTCACGGTTCTGGATTGCGCGCTGCACAGTTAGAATAGCCGCCACCTTACGCAAGATGCGACCCGCTCATGACCGATCTGACGCTTTATCACAACCCGCGCTGCTCGAAATCCCGCGGTGCGCTCGAACTGCTTGAAGCCCGTGGCCTGACGCCGACCGTGGTCCGCTACCTGGAAACCCCGCTGGACGCCGCGCAGATTCAGAGCCTGCTGGGCAAACTCGGGATCAGCGCCCGGCAATTGCTGCGCACCGGCGAGGACGAGTACAAGACCCTCGACCTGGCTGACAACAGCCTGAGCGAAGCGCAATTGATCGCCGCCATCGCCGCCCACCCGAAACTGATGGAGCGACCGATTCTCGAAGTCGGCGACAAGGCCATCATCGGCCGCCCACCGGAACAGATCCTGGAACTGTTGCCATGAGTGCACCGTACATTCTGGTTCTGTACTACAGCCGCAGCGGCTCGACCAACGAAATGGCCCGGCAGATCGCCCGTGGCGTCGAACAGGCCGGGCTTGAAGCGCGCCTGCGCACGGTGCCGGCGATTTCCAGCGAGTGCGAAGCCGTTTCGCCGGAGATTCCCGACGAAGGCGCGCTGTATGCCAGCCTCGACGACCTGAAGAACTGCGCCGGCCTGGCGCTCGGCAGCCCGACCCGCTTCGGCAACATGGCGGCGCCGCTCAAGTACTTTCTCGACGGCACCAGCAACCTGTGGCTGACCGGCGCCCTGGTGGGCAAACCGGCGGGTGTGTTCACCTCCACCGCGAGCCTGCACGGCGGCCAGGAAACCACGCTGCTGTCGATGATGCTGCCGTTGCTGCACCACGGCATGCTGATCACCGGCCTGCCGTACAGCGAATCGGCGCTGCTGGAAACCCAGGGCGGCGGCACGCCTTACGGCGCCAGCCACCACGCTGGTGCCGACGGCAAAAGCGGTCTGGATGCCCATGAAGTGGCGCTGTGCCGCGCGCTGGGTATGCGCCTGGCCAAGACCGCACAAAAACTGGAGAGCTGAGGTGGCCAAGAAGCCGAAGATTCTACCCGCCCTCGAATGGCTCGAACCACGCGTGAAGGCGATGCGCGCCATCAGCCTATTGTGCTTTTTCGGCCTGGTGGGATTGCTGTGTGTTTACTACCTGGCGATTGCCGACCTGCATGGGGCACGCCCTTGGGTGATCCTGTTGATCGAACTGGTGCCACTGCTGATTCTGGCGCCGGGGATGATCATCGGCAGCCCTCGCGGGCATTCGTGGATGTGCTTTGTGGTGAACCTGTATTTCATCAAGGGCGCATTGGCGGCCTATGACCCGAACCGGCAAATCTTCGGTTTGCTGGAGATGGGTGCGAGCCTGGCGGTGTTCTGCTCGGCGCTGTTGTATGTGCGGTGGCGGTATCAGCTGAACCGCAAGCTGGCTGGCGAGGGCGAACCCTCCGTCGCCTGATAGACAGCCATCGCGGGCTTGCCCGCGATGGGCGCGACTCGGTCTCAATGATTGACGGTGTAAGCCAGCATCATCGAAATCTGGCTCATCGGCCGCCCACCACTTTCTTCATGCCACTGGTTGAACACGTCCTGCATCAAAGCCAGGTCGCGCAGACTGCTCGGCACCTTGTCGATGATGTCCTGCGCATTCAGCGCCGCCACCACGTCATAGCTCGGTACAAAGGTGTCCTTGCCGATCATCCGCAAGAAGCGCGGGGCTGACAGCCCGCCCAACTGATGTCCGCGTTTTTTCAGGAAGGTCCAGAGCCCGACGATATCGGTCACCGGCCAATCGGCGATCAGCGCACCGAAGCTGCCCTTTTCATGGGCCACGTCCAGTATGAACTGCGCATTGCGCGGCACGCTCTTGAGCTTGCCCAGGTGACGGATGATCCGCGTGTCCTGCATCAGCCGTTCCAGATGCTCGGCGCTCATCAGCACGACTTTTTCCGGGTCGAACTTGAAAAACACTTCTTCGAAAGCCGGCCACTTGGCATCTACCAGGCTGTGCTTGAGCCCGGCGCGAAATACACGCAGTGCCATCATCGAGAGGTAGCGATCGTCGCTGATCTTGCGCAGTTGCGCCGGGGTCTTGGGAACGGGCAGATGGGCTTCCAGTTCAGCCGCCGAACCGAAGCGGTTCAAGCAGTATTCGTTCAGCCACTTGTAATCGCGCATGCCCTCTCCTGAGGAATGAAACAAAAACCAAATGTGGGAGCGGCCTGTGGCGAGTGGGCTTGTCGGAACGCCGCACCGCCCCGTTGGGCTGCGAAGCGGCCCCAAATCTCTGATGAGCCAAAGATTTTGTGAGTGCTACGCACTCAAACGGGGGCAAGCCCCCTCGCCACAGGCTCACTCCTACAGTTTTTGACTAGAGGTTGACCACATTGACGAAGCGCGAAGCCGCGCTTTCGTCGATCTTGAGGCTAGTGAAGTCGAACAGGTTGCGGTCCGCCAGTTGCGACGGGATCACGTTCTGCAGGCTGCGGAAAATGCTCTCGGTACGACCCGGGGTTTTGCGCTCCCAGTCCAGCAGCATTTCCTTGACCACCTGACGCTGCAGGTTCTCCTGGGAACCGCAGAGGTTGCACGGGATGATCGGGAATTGCTTGAGGTCCGAGTAGGCCTGGATGTCTTTTTCGTTGCAGTAGGCCAGCGGGCGGATCACCACGTTACGCCCATCGTCGGCGCGCAGCTTCGGTGGCATGGCCTTGAGCGAACCGTTGAAGAACATGTTCAGGAAGAACGTCTCGACGATGTCGTCGCGGTGGTGACCGAGGGCCATCTTGGTCGCGCCGATTTCGTCGGCGAAGGTGTAGAGCGTGCCGCGACGCAGGCGCGAGCACAGCGAACACGTGGTCTTGCCTTCCGGAATCAGTTCCTTGACCACCGAGTAAGTGTCTTTTTCGACGATGTGGTACTCGATACCCAGTTCTTTCAGGTAGGCCGGCAATACGTGCTCCGGGAAGCCCGGCTGTTTCTGGTCCATGTTCACGGCCACGATCTCGAACTTGATCGGCGCGACCTTCTGCAAGTGCATCAGCACATCGAGCATGGTGTAACTGTCCTTGCCACCGGACAGGCAGACCATGACCTTGTCGCCGTCTTCAATCATGTTGAAATCGGCAACCGCCTCACCGGCCTGTCGGCGAAGGCGCTTTTGCAGTTTATTCTGGTTGACCGTAAGAGTGCCCATGACGCGAAATCCGTGAGGTGTGACGAAAGGCCGGCATTTTACGCAAATTCTTTGCACTTGTGGCGAGGGGGCAACATCTCCAGTTCACCTACAGACCCGGCGGCGATTAACAACCGGGTTTACAGCGCGATTTGCTCTAAACCCCCTACTCCCTCTGGGGAAACTCCTCCCTATACTGCGACATAAGGTCACATACGATTTCAGACCTATGACTTACTTGGCCGCATTGGCCCGTAGGCGCTCCACTGGGGGGCGACGGTAAAACAAGAGGAGTGACTGGCATGATCCATCACGTAGTGGGGCTCTTCACCCACCCTGACCAAGAATGGAAAGAAATCCGTGGCGACCAGGAGGAAAGCATCAGCCACATGTACCTGACCCATACGCTGATCCTGGCGGCGATCCCCGCCGTGTCTGCCTTTATTGGTACCACACAGGTCGGCTGGGTCATCGGCAATCGGGCTCCCGTGATGCTGACCGTAGAAAGCGCGATATGGATGACGATCATGTCGTACCTGGCGATGCTCGGTGGTGTTGCGGTAATGGGCGCATTCATTCACTGGATGGCCCGCACCTATGACGCCAACCCAAGCCTCGCCCGCTGCATTGCGTTTGCAACCTACACCGCTACACCGCTGTTCATCGGCGGCCTCGCCGCCTTGTATCCGCACTTGTGGCTGGGGATGATCATCGGCACCGCCGCCATCTGCTACACGGTGTATTTGCTGTATGTGGGCTTGCCGACATTCATGAACATTCCATCTGACGAGGGCTTCCTGTTTTCAAGTTCGGTGCTCGCCGTAGGCCTGGTGGTGCTGGTCGCCATCATGGCGTTCACTGTAATTGTCTGGGGACTCGGCGTGGGCCCGGTCTACACCAGTTAGCCGCGCATCACTGATAATCAGAACTGCCGACAAAGGCCGCCGCAAGGCGGCCTTTTCATTCTTCAGCAACGAGAACGCACACGACCATTCGGCAACTTGGCGATTCGCAAGGTCCGAGGGTTGCGGCATACTCGAGCGCTCTGGAGATCCATCAAGCATGCCCGAGCAACTCAATACCCGCGTCGAAGACTGTTTCCAACTAGCCGAATCCTTTTTCAAACGACCTTTCAAGCGCCCCGTGGTGAGCCTCAAGCTGCGCGGGCAAAAAGCCGGTGTCGCGCATTTGCACGAGAACCTGCTGCGCTTCAACCCGCAGCTGTACCGGGAAAACACTGAAGATTTCCTCAAGCAGACCGTGGCCCATGAAGTCGCGCACCTGATCGCCCACCAGCTGTTCGGCGACCGCATCCAGCCCCATGGCGAGGAGTGGCAATTGATCATGCGCGGCGTGTACGAACTGCCGCCCAACCGCTGCCACACCTATGACGTCAAACGCCGCAGCGTGACCCGCTATATCTACAAGTGCCCGTGCGCCGACAGCGACTTCCCGTTCTCGGCGCAGCGCCACAGCCTGGTTCGGCAGGGTCGGCGGTATTTGTGCCGGCGGTGTCGCAATACCTTGGTGTTCAGTGGGGAGATGCGGGTCGAGTAGTTGGATTTTCGGTGTTTGTGACGCCTGCTCGCGATGGCGGCCTGACAGGCACTAGAGAATCACCTTGGCCCGCCGCAATTCCTCAATCCTCTGCGCACTGAACCCTAACTCCCCCAACACCTGATCCGTATGCTGCCCCAGCGCCACGCCAATATGCCGAGGCTCAGGCAAACCTTGCGAAAACTTCAGCGGGCACGCCATCTGCGCCTGGGTCGAGCCATCGCCACGGGGCACTTCGGTGACCAACTCCCGCGCCTGCAACTGCGGATGACGCAGCGCTTCTCCCAGGCTCAACACCGGCTCGACACACGCATCCAGTTCGGCGAACAGCACGCGCAACTCGGCAAAGTCATGCTTTTCGAATTCGACCTTCAGCGCGTCTTTAAGCTGTTTCTGATGCGCCGGTTGCGGTGAGAGGCCGAGGCCGGCCAGTTCTTCCAGCCCCAACGCCGTGCACAACTGCTTCATGAACGCCGGTTCCAGGCTGCCTACCGACAGCCAGCGCCCATCCCGTGAGCGGTAATAGTCATAGAAGCTGCCGCCGTTGAGCAGCTGGTTTTCCGGACCCGGCTCGACGCCACAGGCCAGATACCCGGCACCCGCCATCGCATTCAGGCTGAACGCGCAGTCGGTCATGCTGACATCCAGGTGCTGGCCCTGACCGGTTTGCTGCCGGGCAATGACCGCCGCCAGCAAGCCAATCACCCCGTGCAGCGAGCCACCGGCGACATCCGCCACCTGCATGCCCAATGGTAGCGGCCCACTGTCGGTTCGGCCGGTGTAACTCGCCAGCCCGGACAGGGCCAGGTAGTTGATGTCATGGCCGGCGCGGTCCTTGTAGGGGCCCGTCTGGCCGTAGCCGCTGATCGACACATAAATCAATTTGGGATTGATCGCCTTCAGGGCTTCGTAACCCAGGCCCAGACGCTCCATGACACCCGGGCGGAACTGCTCGAGCACTATGTCGTAGTCCCGCAGCAACGACCTGATCACCTCCAGCGCCTCAGACTGCTTGAGGTCCAGGGCGAGGCTGCGCTTGTTGCGATTGAGGTAGGCATGGCTGGCTGACACACCTTGATCGTGGGGCGGCAACACCCGCAGCAGGTCCATGCGGGTCGGTGATTCGATGCGCAGCACTTCGGCGCCCATGTCCGCCAGCAGCAACGAGGCGAACGGCCCCGGCAGCAGTGTCGAGAAATCCAGAACCTTGAGTGATGCCAGTGGACCGAGCATGAGCGTTCTCCCTTAACGATGCACCCAGACTAGGCAGCCACTGGCATTGCGGCAATCACCTTATGCGCCATGTACAGTGACCGTTGCGCTCAAACGCCGGGCATGAAAAAACCCGCCGAAGCGGGTTTTTCATCAGGACAAGGCTTACTTGGCGTTAGCCGGGGCTACCTCTTCGACGTGGCCCAAAACATCGTCTTTAGGCTCGTCGGCAATGCCGCGACCGCCCGAGGCCAGCTCGGCTTGCAGCACGTCGGTGTCCAGTTCCTTGACCCACTTGGCCACAACGATGGTGGCTACGGCGTTACCGACCAGGTTGGTCAGGGCACGGGCTTCGGACATGAAGCGGTCGATACCGAGGATCAGCGCCAGGCCGGCAACCGGCAGGTGGCCTACAGCGGACAGGGTGGCAGCCAAAACGATGAAGCCCGAACCGGTCACGCCGGCAGCGCCTTTGGAGGACAGCAGCAACACCACCAGCAGGGTGATTTGGTGGGTAATGTCCATGTGGGTGTCGGTTGCCTGGGCAATGAACACCGCGGCCATGGTCAGGTAGATGGCGGTACCGTCGAGGTTGAACGAGTAGCCGGTCGGGATCACCAGACCCACGACAGATTTCTGCGCGCCCAGACGCTCCATCTTGACCAGCATGCGTGGCAGCACCGATTCCGAAGAAGAAGTACCCAGCACGATCAGCAGTTCTTCACGGATGTAGCGGATCATCTTTAGCACGCTGAAGCCGTGCAGGCGGGCGATGGAGCCCAGCACGACCAGGATGAACAGTAGGCAAGTGATGTAGAAGCAGGCCATCAGTTGACCCAGTTGCACCAGCGAGCCAACACCGTAGGCACCGATGGTGAAGGCCATGGCACCGAAGGCACCGATCGGCGCGAGCTTCATGATCATGTTGATGATGTTGAACATCACATGGGCGAAGCGATCGATGAAGTCCAGCAGCGGCTTGCCGTAGGCACCCAGGCGATGCAGGGCGAAACCGAAGATCACCGAGAACATCAGCACTTGCAGGATGTCGCCCGTGGCGAATGCGCCAACGATGGTGGCCGGGATCACGTTGAGGAGGAAGCCGATGACACTTTGATCTGCGCCAGCCGCTACGTAGGTAGCGACTTTGGAGGCATCCAGGGTGCTTACGTCGATGTGCATGCCAGCGCCTGGCTGCACGACGTTGACCACGACCAGACCCACCAGCAAAGCGATGGTCGAAACGATTTCAAAGTAAAGGAGTGCGTAACCGCCAGTCTTGCCGACCGCTTTCATGTCCTGCATGCCGGCGATACCGCTGACGACGGTGCAGAAGATGATCGGGGCGATGATCATTTTGATCAGTTTGATGAACCCGTCACCCAGCGGCTTTACCGCCACACCGAGCTGCGGATAGAAGTGACCGAGCAAAATACCGATGACAATTGCAACGATCACCTGGAAATACAGGGATTTGTACAGTGGCTGACGAGTCGTCATTGCAAAGTTCCTCAAGGGTGCCCGGTGACAACATCCATCTGTTGCCCGCAACACCGCAATTGCGAACCCTCCTGCACTGGAGGGATTTGTTTTTTCGAGCTGCGCAACGGCAGGCATCTGCTCGTTGTATCGCAAGGCCCGTGCCACCTTCCGCAAAATCCCTGCAAGCCTTTTGATATCCGGGGTTGCAGCGAATTCCCTGTCATCGAACGGTTACAAGCATGTGGCGGATTTCCGCCCTTACACTAGAAGTCGTCCTGCTATTTGGCGGATATCCGCCCTGTTCATGCCCGCAGTGCGCAGCTACCATCCGTCGATCAACGGTCGGATCTACTGCCATGCGCGAACGCACCATCGCCAGTCATTTCGCCCGCGCCGCCCTCGGTGGTGCGCGTCGGCACGGCTACGAGTATTCGGGCCTGCTACAGCAACTGGGAATCAGCCCCGAGTTGCTGGACGAGCCCCGGGCACGCATCGCTCCGGAGCAATTCACCCAACTGATCCAGGCGTTATGGCTGGCACTGGATGACGAGTACCTGGGGTTCGGGCAAGCCCCAAGCAGGCCGGGCAGCTTCGCGATGATGTGCCATGCCGTGATTCACTGCCGCAACCTGGATAAGGCACTCAATCGCGGCTTATTGTTTTATAGCCTATTCTCCGGGGCTCCGCGTTTGACCCTGAGCCGCGAAGATGAATGGGTTCGCCTGAGCCTGGACGACTCGCAGCTTTGGGACCCCGATCATTTCCTCAGCGAAAGCCTGCTGGTGATCTGGCACCGTTTCGGTAGCTGGCTGATCGGCCAGCGCATTCGCCTGGAACAGGCCACGTTCAGCTACCCGCGGCCCGAACACGGCGCCGAGTACGACCTGCTGTTTTCCTGTCCGCTCGAGTTTTCCAGCCCCCAGAGCAGTCTGCTGTTTCACAGCCGCTACCTGGCCATGCCGCTGTTGCAGGATGAACGCACCCTCAAGCATTTCCTCGAGCGCTCCCCCGCCGACCTGCTCTCGCGCCCGGATGATGGCGACAGTTTGAGCAGCCGCCTGCGGCGCTTGCTCAGTCGTGACAGTTCACGCTGGCCCGACCTGGAAGCCGTGGCCGCCCACCTGCACATCAGCCCGCAGACCTTGCGCCGGCATTTGCGGGAAGAGGGCTCGAGCTTTCAGGAATTGAAGGACCAATTGCGCCGGGACATCGCGATTTATCACCTGAGCCGCGCTGACCTGTCATTACAACAGATCGCCGAGCAACTGGGGTTTTCCGAGCCGTCGGCGTTTCACCGGGCGTTCAAGAAGTGGACGGGGCTGACGCCGGGGGCTTATCGGGCGCAGGAGAGCTGAGTTTCAGCACCCGCGTTGCGCAGTGATCACTGGCATCCTTGCGAACACACCCGGAAATACCCCGTCCAGATTTTGCGAACGCTTACTCTAAAGGCGGGATGATCAGTGACAAGCCAGGGTAAATTTTATCTGGATGATCCAGCACCGACCTGTTCGCATTAAAGATCAGTGGGTACTTGGCAGCATCACCATAAAACTCTCTGGCAATTTTGGACAATGTATCGCCCCTGACAACCACATACATGTTCAACTGGCTGACCGGCGGAATCGCCAGTGTGGCCGGTGATTCGAAATCCACATCGCCCAGCAGTTTTATTTGTCCGATGAACCGGCCAAGATTATTGGCCGTGGTCGCGTGTATGTCATGCATCAGCACAATGGAGTTCTTTCTGTTCCTTATTTGCTCAACACCATGGGATACCCAGCCCCCCGGTTGGTAGTTGCTGTTCCAGTCCAGGGTATCCACGCTCCAGAGAACCTGCCGGTACCCCAACTCGGCGACAGTGCGATCGACCAGCGCATCGTGAGCGCCATAAGGCGGCCTCATGATCAGGTCCGGCTGCTGGTAGGGAGCCAGTGCCTGCTCCGTCATTTTGATTTGGTCGATGATGGTGTCCTTGTCCTGGCCGACCAGTCTCAGATGATCGTAAGTGTGATTGCCGATCCGGTGCCCTTCGCCCAGGATGCGCTTGATACGCTCGCCATGCCTGGCAACCAGATTGCCAACAATAAAAAACGTTGCCTTGATATCAAACAGCTCCAGTGTTTCGAGCACGGTTTCGGTCTGGGCTTGCCGAGGACCATCGTCAAACGTCAGCCAAACTTTCTTCCTTTCCATTTTTATCTCCTTTGGTGGCTTGTAACGCTTCACCCCATATCCACTCATGCACCGACACAGGATCTGCGTGTGCATGTCGTCTTTAAGGCGAGGCTTATTACCTGCCACCAAACGGCTGAACGCCAACAAAACATTGTTGCCGGTCGTTTAACGCTTGATGCCTATAGCGGCGGGAAAAAACAATTTCAGGGACCCGTTCAAACCGCCGGAAAATGAATCCGGAACGCCGCCCCGCCCATCGGTGAATCGCCCAAGGTCAGCTTGGCGCTGTAGCTCTCGATGATGTCCTTGACCACCGCCAGGCCAATGCCCTGCCCCGGATGCTGGCGGTCCAGGCGCTCTCCGCGCTCGAGAATCCGTGAGCGCTGATCCTGTGGTACGCCGGGGCCGTCGTCCTCGACACACAACTCGGTGCCGCTGAGGGTTTCACGCACACTGATGCGTATTTCGCCCAGGCACAGGCGATAGGCGTTTTCCAGCAAGTTGCCCATCATCTCCAACAGAGCGCCCTGCTCGATCGGTACGTAGCACGGGTCGGGCAAATCGAACGCGACGTGCACGTGCTTGTCGCGATAGACCTTGTCCAGCGTGTCGCACAGGCTTTTCAGCACCGGCCGCAAGTGCACCTGATGACGTACCAATCCGCTTTTGCGCAGGCTGGCGCGCTGCAGTTGGTAGCTGATCTGTTGGCTCATGCGTTCGATCTGGGTTTGCAGCACCCAGGCCTGATCGCGATCCTCCGGACGCAGGGCCATGTCCTCACTAACGCCTTGCAACACCGCCAGTGGCGTTTTCAGACTATGGGCCAGGTCGTCGAGGGAATCACGGTAGCGACTGCGCTGCTCACGCTCACTGTGCAGCAATCGGTTGAGGGAACCGGTCAGGCGCAGCAATTCCCGGGGATGTTCCTCACTGAGGCTTTCGCGGGTGCCACCTTCGATCTGGTCCAGTTCCTGGCTCAAGCGCCGCAATGCCTGCAAGCCCCAGGTCAGACCGATCCATAGCAACGCCAGCAGCACCAGCAGTGCCGCGCCAAAACCCAGATAGAGATTTTCCCGCAGACCTTCGAGGGTCAGCTCGTACTCGCGAACCGGTTGCAGCGCCACGATGCTGAAGGCTGCACTTTTGCCGCCGAGCAACTTGACCTCGACGTCGTAGACGAAGAACTCCTGGCCATTGGCTTCGCGGATCCGCGCAAACTCGTTGCCACGTCCGTCGTAGCGCGGCTTGTAATTGATACGTTCTTCCTGGGTCGCCTTCGAACGCCAGACCAGATGCCCTTCACGGTCATAGATGTAGCCGAGCAATCGGCTATCGGTGAGGTTGAAGCGTTCGTCGGGCAGTTGCGCCGGCATCTGCAGGCTGTTGTTCTCCACCCGGGCGGCAGAGATCAGCGTGGTCACGTCGGATGCCAGACGCTGCTCGATGGAGTCCTGCAGCGCCAGGCTGAAGGCACCCTGCATCGCCGGCAGCAACGCCAGCATGAACAACACCGCCAACAGCGTGGCGGCGAGCATCAAGCGAATGCGCAGCGAACGGATCAAGTGCAACGCTCATTGAACAGGTAGCCCAGGCCGCGCACGGTGTCGATCGGCTTGAACCCGCCCGGCCCCTCCAGTTTGCGGCGCAGACGGCCGACCAGCACCTCGATCACATTCGGATCACGCTCGTCGTCATCCGGGTAGAGCTGTTCCATCAAGCGATCCTTGGGTACCACTTGCTGATGGTGACGCATCAGGTATTCGAGAATGCGGTACTCATACGCGGTCAGTGCCAGCGGCTGTTCGTCGAGGGATGCCTGCTTGCGGTTCAGGTCCAGCAGCAAGGGACCGGCAACGATGGTCGACTGGGTGAAACCACTGGAGCGGCGCAGCAAGGCATTCAGGCGGGCCTCCAGCTCTTCGAACTGGAATGGCTTGACCACGTAATCGTCGGCGCCGGCGGCCAGGCCTTCGACCTTGTCCTGCCAGTTGCCGCGCGCGGTGAGGATCAGGATCGGGAAGGTTTTGCCACTTGAGCGCAACTGGCGGATCAGGTCGAGCCCGCTCATGCCCGGCAGACCGAGGTCGATCACCGCCAGGTCAAAGTTGAACTGTGCGGCCTGGTACAGCGCCTCCTCGGCGTTGGCCACGGACTCGACCACGTGGCCGCTCTCCGTCAGGCGGGTTTGCAGGTGATGACGCAGCAGTGCTTCATCTTCGACGACCAGCAGTTTCATAACGCTCTCCCGGGCAAATCAACATCTCCAGAGGCACAACGTCGCACCTCAATAGCTAACATGGCAACGGTCACTGTAGGAGCGAGCTTGCTCGCGAAGACGGCGGCACAGTCAACATTGATGTTGCCTGACACACCGCTTTCGCGAGCAAGCTCGCTCCTACAGGCTTCGCGTTGGCGCATGCCCTTGTCAAAAAGCGTAGTTGGCGGACAGGTAAGTCTGGGCGCTGCTGGTCAGGTCCAGTGACCCCTGCTTGCTGCCGCCGCGCTCACTCATCTCGGTGCTGGCGTTGCTGCGCAGGTAACGGTAACCCAGTTCAACCGAGGTGTTCTGCGAAACCTGTTGCAGCACCCCCACCTGGCCACCGATGGCGTAGCCGATATCGCTGTCGCGGCTGAAGCCTGGCGACTCCTGAGTCATTTTGGTCAGGCCGGCCGTGGCGCCACCAAACAGCCTGGTGCTGCCGCCCACCGGGTAAAACAGATCGTAGCTGCCCAGGAGGTTTTCCTGACGCAGTTTAATGCCGTTGTGCGAGCCCGACACATTGTCGTAAGTGGCGTAGTAGCGGCCCTTGGTGTTTTGCTGGCCCAGACGAACACCCCAGGTGGTGTCCTTGCCGATCACGCCATCGGCGTTCGGGTGATTGAGGTTATCGTTCAAGGCGTGGGATTTTTTGACCTTGTCGCTGGTCTGTCCAAGAGTAAGGCTGGCGAAGTTGTCGTCGGACGCGAAAGCCGCGGTGCTTGCGCCCAGAACCGCGAATGCCAGAAGCAGTTTTTTGAATCCAGTCATTGGGGAGTTTCCTCATGTGCCGTTTGTTTTTTGGGTACGAGGCAAGGTTACGCACCGCGCCCTGAACTCCCCCTGAACACACTCTGAACCAGGGCTGAACCGGCCCGTCCCGAATAATTCGACACGCTTCAACAGGAGTTCCGACCATGCGCATGTTCCTCGCCGTCCTCCTGCTGGCCTTGAGCGGGCTCAGCCAGGCCGCCATCCAGACCCGGGAAATCCCCTACCAAAGTGCCGATGGCACGAAAATGATCGGCTATTACGCTTATGACGATGCCATCAAAGGCCCGCGTCCCGGGGTCCTGGTGGTGCATGAGTTCTGGGGCCTGAACGACTACGCCAAGCGTCGCGCCCGGGATCTCGCCAGCCTGGGCTACAGCGCCCTGGCCATTGACATGTATGGCGATGGCAAAAATACCGAGCACCCCAAGGACGCCATGGCCTTCATGCAAGCCGTGGCGAAAGACAGTGCCGTGTCGAGCGCGAGGTTTCAGGCCGGGCTCGACCTGCTGAAAAAACAACCACAGACCGACCCGCATAAAATCGCCGCCATCGGCTACTGCTTTGGCGGCGCCGTGGTGCTCAATGCCGCAAGACAGGGTGTGCCATTGGCAGGTGTGGTGAGTTTCCACGGAGCACTGGCGACCAATACGCCGGCGACGCCAGGCAGCGTCAAGGCGAAGATCCTTGTGGAACACGGGGCGCTGGACAGCATCGTCACCCCGGAAAACATCACGGCTTTCAAGAGTGAGATGGACAAGGCCGGCGCCGACTACAAATTCGTCAGCCTCGACGGCGCCAGGCACGGCTTCACCAACCCGGATGCCGATCGACTGGGCCATGGCGACCATGGCGGACCGGACATTGGCTACAACAAGGCCGCGGATGAAAAATCCTGGGCGGACATGCAGGCGTTTTTCAAGAAGATCTTCAGCTGAAACTCAACTATTGAGGAAAAGCACAGCTCCCTGTGGCGAGGGAGCTTGCTCCCGTCCGACTGCGCAGCAGTCGCAAAAAACGGCAAACACGTAATGTCAGATGAAATTCTTTTTCAGGCTTTGGGGCCGCTTCGCAGCCCAGCGGGAGCAAGCTCCCTCGCCACAAAAGCCATCTGCCACTACCCAGTCCCAAGCCAACCCGGCAAAATGCCTTATATGAATTCAACCCCCGCCCTGCCCGTCTGCTGCACGCCCCTCAATGACCATTGGCCGCTGCCGTTTGTGCTGCCCGATACGGTCCTGCTGAGTACTCACTTCGATAGCGCCCGACTGGCCAGCGATGACTTTCAGCGCAGCGCTGTCGAAGCGCCGGCGAGCATTCAGCGCTCTGTCGCCAAACGGCAGGCGGAGTTTCTCGCCGGGCGGGTGTGTGCCCGGGCCGCGCTACAGCGACTGGAAGGCTTGAGCTTCATTCCGGCCATCGGTGAAGATCGGGCACCGGTCTGGCCTGCTCATATCGCAGGCTCAATCACCCACAGCACTGGCCGGGCCGCGGCGATCGTGGCGAACAAAAGCCATTGGCGCGGCCTGGGCATGGACCTGGAAAACCTGCTCAATGCCGAACGGGCCGAACGCCTGGCCGGGGAAATCCTCAATCCGCTGGAGCTACAGCGCATGGCGGCCAGTGATCACGATCAACGGGCGTTGCTGGTCACCCTGACTTTCTCGGTCAAGGAAAGCCTGTTCAAGGCGCTCTATCCGATCGTTCAGCAACGCTTTTATTTCGAACATGCCGAAGTGCTGGAATGGAGTGAGTCGGGTGAGGTGCGGTTGCGATTGCTTACTGATTTGTCCAGCGAATGGCGCAATGGTACCGAGCTGGATGCGCAGTTTGGGGTCAAGGATGGGCAGTTGTTGAGTCTGGTCAGCATCAAGGCCTGAAGTCTTTGGCGCCTGTCAGGCCGCCATCGCGAGCAGGCTCGCTCCCACACTGGATCTATGCCACCCCACAAATCCCTGCTCGCGATGGGGCCATATCAGACAACACGAGAGCTCAACGCTTCTCCTGATTGCGCGGCCAGCTCAGGCTGAAGCACGCCCCGCCCAGGCTCTTGCTCTTGCCGATCAACGCCCGCCCGTCATGCCAATGGATGATGCGTCGCACAATGGACAGGCCTAACCCATGGCCTCCAGACGCGCGGGTACGGCTGTCGTCGAGACGCAGGAACGGCGTAAAGATCTTCTCCCACGCTGACTCCGGCACCCCCGGCCCGTCATCCTCGATATCCACCCGGCATCGCTGCTGCCCCACCTGATAGCTGATGGTCACACGTGATTGCGCATGGCGCATGGCATTGCTCACCAGGTTCTGGATCGCCCGGTGCAGGTAGCGCGGCTCGGCCTCGACCCAGGCGTCGTCGTTATCGGCAGCCGACAGACACAAGCCCCGTTGCACCGTGACATCGGCACGCAACGGCGCCAGCTCTTCAATCACCTGATCGACCAAGGCATCCAGATCGATCCGCTGAAAGTTCAGCGCCGGCGAGCCCTGCTCCAACCGCGCGTAGGTCAGCATCTCGTCCACCAGCCGGTCGAGGTCCTCGATGTCGTGGTCCATGCCTTGGCAGTATTTTTCCAGGGCTTGCGGCGTGGTGGCCGAACCGATCATCTCCAGGCCAAAGCGCAGGCGTGCCACCGGCGTGCGCAATTCGTGAGACACCGCGCGCACCAATTCGCGCTGGATCGCCAGCAACTGCTGCAAGTGTTCAGCCATACCGTTGAACGCCGAGGCCAGCCGCCCCACCGAGTCCGCGCCGCGCGCCGGCACGCGGGTTTCCAGGCTGCCCTTGGCAATGCGCGTGGCGGCGGCTTCGAGGCCACGCAAGCGTCGCTCGAGCTGACGCACCAGCAGATAGACGATCAAACCGATCAGCGTCAGGCCCAGCGCGGCGATCAGCACCAGCCATTCCGGCGGATAAGGATTCATCTGATACAGCGGGCCGATTTCCAGGACCCACGGCGTGCCCACCATGCCGGCAAATACCCGGATCGAATCGCCCCCCTTGCCCAGCGCCATCACGGTGTCGCCCTCGGATACCCGGCGGCTCTGGTCTTCGTCCATGTCCGCCTCGTCAACCGTGACCAGGCGCAGGTCGAAGCCGAAGCCCTTGCTTTCCTTCAATTGCGCCAGGCGCAAGGGCTGGTCGGCTACCGGGGTGCGCACCAGTTCATCGGTCAACAGGTAGATGGTCGCCCGGGCCAGTTGCTCGCTGATCTGCTGCACTTCCCCGGTGAGCATCAACTGCTCCTTGTCGCTGACCAGCTTGTACACCTTCGCCGCGTGCGGCCCGGTCTGTTCCACCAATGCCTGACCGCGCAATACACGGGTGCGCTGGGTCAGGTCGAGGTCAGTCTCGACAAAAGTTTTCAGCGCCAGCGGAATACCCAGCAGCCGCTCCCACACCAGCAAGGCCCGGTGGCGCTCGGTCTGGTTCATCGGTTGCAGGTTGTCAGCCATCAGCGAGAACGTGCCGTGGGCCAGGCGCTCGCGGTATTGCTCGCTGCGCACCTCATTGAGCAGGTGCAACGCCAGCACACCGAGTACCGCCACCAGAATCAGCGCGGCGCACATGCCGCCATAGATACGCAGGAAGATCGAGTTCACAGGGTCTGGTCTACGCAAGCCTCGGGAACGAACAGATAGCCCTTGCTGCGCACGGTCTTGATCAGCCGTGGATGCTCCGGGTCATCGCCGATCTTCGGGCGGATGCGCGAGATGCGCACATCGATGGAGCGATCCTGACCGTCATAGCCGATGCCCCGCAGCGCGGTGAAGATCTCCTCCCGGGAGAGGATACGCCCGGCATTGGCCACCAATAGCCAGAGCAGGTCGAATTCGGCGCTGGTCAGCTCGATGCCGTTGCCCTGCAACCAGGCTTCGCGCAAGGCGTTGTCGACGATCAGCGGGCCAAACTGTAGACGTCGCTGTTTTTCCGGGGCGACCTCGGGCGTTTCGCTACGACGCAGCAGTGCCTGGATACGCGCCAGCAGCAGGCGCGGGCGTACCGGCTTGCAGACGTAGTCGTCAGCCCCCAGGTCCAGGCCGAGAATCTGGTCAGTGTCATCGGTGCGGGCGGTGAGCATCAGGATCGGGCCGTCATAACGGGCGCGGACCTTGCGGCAAATGCTCAGGCCATCTTCACCGGGGAGCATCAGGTCGAGGATCACCAGGTCCGGTTGTTCCTTGATGATGCGATTCGCCGCGAGCGCACCATCCCCTTCGATCGATACACGCAGGCCATTGGCTTCCAGGTAATCGCGGGTCAGTTCGGCCAGTCGCTGGTCGTCCTCCACAATCAATACCTGCCAGGCTTCTTGCTCCACGGGTGACCTCTGCTTGCCAAAAACACTCATAAGGAAGGATCCGCCCGTCTTTTTGTAATGATTCGGGGGGATAAAAATGTATACACGCTGGGCCGATTGTATAAACGCCGCCCGTCGAGAACACAAGCGGGTAAATGCGTTCGGACTACAGGGATTTTTGTGATAGGGTTCGCGCCCTTAAAAATCCGCCCGGCCGTTTTCGATCGTTGAAAATCGCTGAAAAAAGGTCCGGTCCAGCAAGGTCGCGGCCTACACGCCGGTTCCCTCTTTCACACACAATTTACGCACAGGTTTATCCACAGGCAGTACGTTGCAATCGCCCCCCAAAACGCATTATCTTGTAGCCCGGCGCTAAAAAAACCCTAGATGTAGGGTTTTGCGCAAAAAAACCAAACACAAACCAGACACCAATTTCAAGCGCTTTTATTGCCTCTGTCCGGTTGAACCATACGTATTTTCGAAAGACCAAACCGCGCATGCGGATGGCTACTGTATTTCGGCCCCGAGTGGTGAAAACGGTACGGGTGTTGCAGTCCCAACTGTCACCTGCAAAGGACCAAGGTTTCAGGCCCAAGGCGTGAGACCAAAGACTTCGGCATGGAAGCGGCGCCCTATAGCCCCCTTCCTACTGTCCCGAAGTTGTTATGCCCGGCGCTCGCCGGTTGTAGTGCTTCAGGACGGAACGGTGGGCACCGTGATGGTGCCCAAACAAACATAGAGAATGTGGAGACACTCCCCCATGCAAACCGACACAACTCGCGAGAACCCGCAGGGCACCTTGCCGCAGGCCACTGATTCGAATTCGGATCTGTCCGCCACCGCGCCTGGCCAACTGCGCGTGATCAAGCGTAACGGCACTGTCGTTCCCTACACCGATGACAAAATCACCGTCGCCATCACCAAAGCGTTCCTCGCAGTTGAAGGCGGCACCGCTGCTGCCTCGTCGCGAATCCACGATACCGTTGCCCGCCTGACCGAACAGGTCACCGCGACCTTCAAGCGTCGCATGCCATCAGGCGGCACCATCCACATCGAAGAAATCCAGGACCAGGTCGAACTGGCCCTGATGCGTGCCGGCGAGCAGAAAGTGGCTCGCGACTACGTGATCTACCGTGACGGTCGTTCGAAAGAACGCGCTGCCCACGCACCGGCCGAGGAAGCGGTCAACGCTCATCCGTCGATCCGCATCACCCGTGCCGACGGCAGCCTGGCGCCGCTGGACATGGGCCGCCTGAACACCATCGTCACCGAAGCGTGCGAAGGCCTGGAAGAAGTCGACGGCGACCTGATCCAGCGCGAAACCCTGAAGAACCTGTACGACGGCGTGGCCCTGAACGACGTCAACACCGCCCTGGTGATGACCGCCCGTACCCTGGTTGAACGCGAGCCGAACTACTCGTTCGTGACCGCGCGCCTGCTGATGGACACCCTGCGCGGCGAAGGCCTGGGCTTCCTCGGTGTGGCCGAGAGCGCCACTCACCACGAAATGGCCGACCTGTACGCCAAGGCACTGCCGGCCTACATCGCCAAAGGTATCGAGTTCGAACTGCTGAACCCTGTGCTGGCCACCTTCGACCTGGAAAAACTGGGCAAGGCGATCAACCACGAGCGCGACCAGCAATTCACCTACCTGGGCCTGCAGACCCTGTACGACCGTTACTTCATCCACAAGGATGGCGTGCGTTTCGAACTGCCGCAGATCTTCTTCATGCGTGTGGCCATGGGCCTGGCGATCGAAGAGAAGCAAAAAGAAGACCGCGCGATCGAGTTCTACAACCTGCTGTCGTCCTTCGACTACATGGCTTCGACCCCGACCCTGTTCAACGCCGGTACCCTGCGTCCACAGCTGTCGAGCTGCTACCTGACCACCGTTCCGGATGACCTGTCGGGCATCTACCACGCGATCCACGACAACGCCATGCTGTCGAAATTCGCTGGCGGCCTGGGCAACGACTGGACCCCGGTGCGTGCGCTGGGTTCGTACATCAAGGGCACCAACGGCAAGTCCCAGGGCGTCGTGCCGTTCCTGAAAGTCGTCAACGACACCGCCGTAGCGGTTAACCAGGGTGGCAAGCGCAAAGGCGCTGTGTGTGCCTACCTGGAAACCTGGCACATGGACATCGAAGAGTTCATCGAACTCCGTAAGAACACCGGTGATGACCGTCGTCGTACCCACGACATGAACACTGCCAACTGGATCCCTGACCTGTTCATGAAGCGCGTCTTCGACGACGGCAAGTGGACCCTGTTCTCGCCGTCCGAAGTACCGGACCTGCACGACCTGACCGGCAAGGCCTTCGAAGAGCGTTACGAGTACTACGAAGCCCTGACCGAGTACCCAGGCAAGGTCAAGCTGTTCAAGACCATCCAGGCCAAAGACCTGTGGCGCAAAATGCTGTCCATGCTGTTCGAAACCGGCCACCCATGGCTGACCTTCAAGGACCCGTGCAACCTGCGCAGCCCGCAGCAGCACGTGGGCGTGGTCCACAGCTCGAACCTGTGCACCGAGATCACCTTGAACACCAACAAGGACGAGATCGCCGTTTGCAACCTGGGCTCGATCAACCTGCCGAACCACATCGTCGACGGCAAGCTGGACACCGCCAAGCTGCAACGCACCGTGAACACCGCCGTGCGCATGCTCGATAACGTGATCGACATCAACTACTACTCGGTGCCGCAAGCGAAGAACTCCAACTTCAAGCACCGTCCGGTCGGCCTGGGCATCATGGGCTTCCAGGACTCGCTGTACCTGCAGCACATCCCTTACGGTTCCGACGCTGCCGTCGAGTTCGCCGACAAGTCGATGGAAGCGGTCAGCTACTACGCGATCCAGGCTTCCTGCGACCTGGCCGACGAGCGCGGCGCCTACGAGACCTTCCAGGGTTCGCTGTGGTCCAAAGGCATCCTGCCGCTGGATTCGCAACAGATCCTGATCGAGTCCCGTGGCCAGAAGTACATCGATGTCGACCTGAACGAATCCCTGGACTGGGCACCGGTTCGCGCCCGTGTACAGAAAGGCATCCGTAACTCGAACATCATGGCCATCGCACCGACCGCGACCATCGCCAACATCACCGGCGTCTCGCAGTCGATCGAACCGACCTACCAGAACCTGTATGTGAAATCGAACCTGTCGGGCGAGTTCACCGTGATCAACCCGTACCTGGTTCGCGACCTGAAGGCTCGCGGCCTGTGGGACTCGGTCATGATCAACGATCTGAAGTACTACGACGGTTCTGTGCAGCAGATCGAGCGCATCCCGCAAGAACTCAAAGAGCTCTACGCGACCGCGTTCGAAGTCGACACCAAGTGGATCGTCGACGCGGCAAGCCGTCGTCAGAAGTGGATCGACCAGGCTCAGTCGCTGAACCTGTACATCGCCGGCGCTTCGGGCAAGAAGCTGGACGTGACCTACCGCATGGCCTGGTACCGTGGCCTGAAAACCACTTACTACCTCCGTGCCCTGGCTGCGACCAGCACCGAGAAGTCGACCATCAACACCGGCAAGCTGAACGCTGTTTCCAGCGGCGGCAACCACGGTGACGACTCGGTCCTGGCAGCGCCTGCCGGTCCTGCTCCAGTGCCGAAGGCTTGCGCCATCGACGAGCCGGATTGCGAAGCTTGCCAATAAGCTGAGCCGGTAAGCGCTGCAAGGCGCTTACTCGAAACCCCCGATCAGCCTCTGGCGGGTCGGGGGTTTTCTTTTGCCTGTCTGTAGGAGCG
Source organism: Pseudomonas sp. GL_091 (assembly GCF_057837725.1). Taxonomy (NCBI): domain Bacteria; kingdom Pseudomonadati; phylum Pseudomonadota; class Gammaproteobacteria; order Pseudomonadales; family Pseudomonadaceae; genus Pseudomonas; species Pseudomonas sp. GL_091. The sequence continues at coordinate 5,652,387 of NZ_CM174451.1, forward strand.
AGCTTGCTCGCGATAGTCTTGAGGGCGCCGCGTATTTCCAGACAACACGCGTTATCGTTGACGACCATCGCGAGCAAGCTCGCTCCTACACCTACAGGTTTCGGCGAGCACAAAAAAGCCCCTCTCTCGAGGGGCTTTTTGTGCAGCACTATCCAGCATCAAGTCATCTGAATGATGGTCTGCATGATGGTGCTCTGGGTGGAGATGGTCTTGGCGTTCGCCTGGTAATTGCTCTGCGCCTTGATCAGGTCGACCAGCTCGTTAGTCAGGTTGACGTTGGACTCTTCCAGGGAGTTGGAAACGATCGAACCCAGGGTGCCGGTCTCCGGCGCATCGTAGCCCGGGATGCCCGACGCGTAGGTTTCTTTCCAGCTGGTGCCGCCTACCGGCTGCAGGCCTTGCTCGTTGGTGAAGCTGGCAAGGGAAATCTGGCCGATGGGCTTGGTCTGGTTGTTGCTGAAGTTGGCCAGCAGCACACCGCTACCGTCGATGGTCAGGTTGGTGATCTGGCCCGTGGCGTAACCGTTCTGCGCCGGAATCGAACGCGCGGTGTCGGCGTTGAACTGGGTGGTGTTGGCCATGGCGATGGTCAAACCTGCTGGATCGGCTGCGGCACCGTTGGCTGTCCAGACGCCATTGGTGACACTGCCCGGTGTCCAGTTGGTAATTTTCAGGTCACTGCTGATTACTGAAGTCGGTGGCGTGGTTGGCGGCGTCACGGGTGTGCTGACCGAAGTCAGTTTACCGGTGGAATCGAACGACATGGTCGAAGCAACCGGCGCGGTAACGGTAGGATCACTGCCATCCGGATTACGGCCATCGATCAGCGTGTAGGTGTCCCACGTGTTCGCTCCAGTCTTGACCATGTATTGATCCATGGTGTGCTGGTTACCCTGAGTATCGAAGATCGGGGTACTGAACGACTTGGTAAAGGTCTCGGTCTTGGACGGGTCGAACTTGTTCGCCGCTACTGTCTGGTCGATCACCGCCGAGGTGGAGTTCAGGTTGATCGTCGACGACACGGTGCTGGTGGATTTCGGTGCCAGGTTGGAGGTGTCGATCCGCAGGTCGGTCAGCACGCCATTGACGATCTTGCCGTTGGCATCCACACCGTAACCTTGCAGGCGGGCCGTACCGTCGCTGTTGGTGACATAGCCTTCCTTGTCGGTCTTGAACGTACCGGCACGGGTGTAGGTCAGCGAACCGTTGTTGCTCAGGACAAAAAAACCGTTGCCCTGGATACCCATGTCGAGCACGTTGCCGGTGTTGCTCACGTCACCCTGGCCGAACTGCTGGGAAACGTTGGCCAGGCGCACGCCGTTGCCGACGGTCTTGCTGCCGGTGCCCAGGCGGGTCGCCGAGTACACGTCTTCGAATTCTGCGCGGGACGATTTGAAACCGGTGGTCGCGACGTTGGCGATGTTGTTGCCGGTCACGTCCAGTTGTTTATTGGCTGCATAGAGACCGCTAAGGCCGATATTGAAAGACATCATCCACTCCTTTGTGCCGTGTTAGTCGGCTCTACATACCAATGGTTTGTACTTTGGACAGGGCAACGCTGCCCAGCCCGGCCAGATTGAGCATCAACTCACCGCCGGTCTGGCTGATCGTCACGCTGTTGACGGTGGCGGGCAGGTTGGTGATCAACGCGACGGACTGGCCATCGATCGTGCTCGTGGCGCCGAAGGTGTAGGTGCCCGCAGGTACCGTCTCACCCGCATCGTTCTTGCCGTCCCAGATGAAACTGGCGTTGCCGGCCTTCTGCGAACCGAGGTCGATGGTGCGCACGGTCTTGCCGTCGGCGTCGGTGATCTTCAGGGTGGCGGACGCCACCGAAGACGGAACGACCACCGTGCCGCTGAGGCTCTTGGTGGTATCGACCACGGCCTTGTCGCCCGGCGCGATGACCGAACGCCCCACCAGCGACGACGCCTGCAAGGCCTGGGACGAGTTGTAGTTGCTCGCCAGGCCGCTCACAGTGCTGTTGAGCGTGGTGATGCCTTCCAGGCTGCTGAACTGCGCCAACTGGGCCACGAACGCGCCGTTGTCCTGGGGCTCCAGCGGGTTCTGGTTTTTCAGCTGGGTCACCAGCAATTGCAGGAACGCATCCTTGCCCAGCGCCTGGTTGCCCGTGGCGCTGCCGGTTGCGGACGCGAGGCCGTCAGTCGTGGTGCTGGTCTTGATCGAAGAGTTGGCCAGGATGTCGTTGAGGCTCAAACCACTGGTGGAATCGGTAACACTCATCTGAGTCGCCCCTTATCACTGACCAAGGGTCAGGACCTTCTGCATCATGGTTTTGGCGGTGTTCATCATTTCGGCGTTGGTCTGGAACGAACGGCTCGCGGAAATCATGTCGGCCATTTCCTCCACCACGTTGACGTTCGGGTAGTAGACGTAACCCTTGGCATCGGCCGCCGGATGGTTCGGCTCGTAGCGCGCTTCAAGATTGCTCTGGTCTTCGACCACACCCAGCACCTGAACGCCCTGACCGGCGGCGTCCTGGCTCTGGAACAGCGAATCGCTGCCGCCGTTCTGCCCGCCCTGGAACATGGTGGCGAATACCGGGTGACGCGCACGGTAGGTCTGGTCGATGCTCGACGAGACCGTCTCGGCGTTGGCGATGTTCGAAGCGACGGTGTTCAAGCGCGTGGTCTGCGCACTCATGCCGCTACCGGCAATGTTGAAAACACTGGACAGAGACATGGCTTACTCTCCACGCAGGGCTGACACCAGCCCTTTGAATTTACTGTTGAGCAGGGTGAAGCTGGCCTGGAAGCCAATCGCGTTTTCCGCGTAGTTCGACTGTTCCAGCTGGGCGTCCACGGTGTTCTGGTCGATCGACGGTTGCATCGGGGTGCGATACAGCAACGACTCGTCGCCATTGCCCAGGCCTTCAGCTTCGATGTGACGGCTGTTGGTCATGTTCAAGGCGAAGGTGCCGTTTTTGGTTTTCTCGTTCTGCTCGGCGAGCACTTTCGAGAAGTCCAGGTCCCGAGCCTTGTAGTTCGGGGTATCGGCGTTGGCGATGTTGTTGGCCAGGACTTCGGCACGCTGGGCGCGGAAGCCCAGGGCTTGTTCGTGGATACCGAGCGCTTTATCGAAGCTGATGCTCATGTCGGGAAACCTTCGGGTGACCTGATTTTTCGTAGGATCAACTTAGCAAGCCCCATGCCAATTCAAAAAACCCCGGAAACCGGGGCTTTGCCGGCCATGGCAACGCGGCAATGCCAGAAAAGCGGCAATGGTTTTCCGCCGGATGCCGCTTTTCTGCCGCCTCCTCCCCCTTTTCAGAACACCACCGCCCCCACAGGGGAATGCAGTGCTGGCGGAAATTCAGCAGACAAAAAAACGGGAGCCCCAGAGGACTCCCGCTTTTTGACAACACCAACAAAATCACTTCGCCTGGTAAATGATCCCCGGGCTGCACTGGACCATCTGGTAATGATCCGGCAAACCGTTCAACGCTTCGGAAGCACCGAGGAACAGGTAGCCACCCGGTTTCAGCGTGCTGTGGATACGCAACAGGATGTCCTTCTTCACCTCGGCGGAGAAGTAGATCAACACGTTGCGGCAGAACACGATGTCGAACTTGCCGAGGCTCGCGTAGCTGTCCAGCAGGTTGAAGGAACGGAATTCCACACGGCTCTTGATCGGCGCCTTGATCGCCCAGCGCCCCGGCCCTTTCGGGTCGAAATAACGCTGCAGGCGCTCGGGCGACAGACCGCGGCCAATGGCCAGGCTGTCGTACTCGCCGGTCTTGCAGTTGTTCAGCATGGTACCGGACAGGTCGGTGGCAATAATCTGCACGCCCATCCTCAACTGGCCCAGGTTGACCCGCTCGAACTCGTCGATGGACATCGACAGCGAATACGGTTCCTGGCCCGACGAGCACGCTGCCGACCAGATGCGCAGGCGCTGGCCGGGACTGGCCTTGATCGCTTCGGGCAGTACCTTGTTCTTCAAGACTTCAAACGGGTAGGTATCACGAAACCACAGGGTTTCGTTGGTGGTCATGGCATCCACCACCTGCTCGCGCAAACCGCTGCGCGGCTGGGTCTGCATGCGCTGAACCAACTCCCCCAAAGACTTGATGCCTTGCTGTTCCATCAGTTTGTTGAGACGGCTGGAGACCAGGTACTGCTTGTTTTCACCGAGCAAAATGCCACAGGCTTTTTCCAGGAATACCCGGAACTGTTCGAAATCCAAATTACCCGTAGACAATGATGCCGCCTCTTAAATCGTGTTGACTGCCAGGGGTGCGACCCCCTAGCTGATATCTGCTGCTTTGATCCGGTCGACTACCCGGGATGCCAGGTCATCAGGACGGAACTTGGCCAGGAAGTCATCGGCACCGACCTTCTTGACCATCGCCTGATTGAATACCCCCGACAACGAAGTGTGCAGGATGATATGAAGCTTTTGCATTCGCGGGTCATTGCGGATTTCCGCCGTCAGGGTGTACCCGTCCATCTCCGGCATCTCGATGTCGGAGATCATCATCAGGAACTCCTCTTCCGGCTTCTTGCCCTCGTCGACCAGTTTGCGCAGGTAGTCCAGCGCTTGCCGACCGTCATTCAACGCCACCACTTCGACGCCGACCGTTTGCAGGCAACGCGTGACCTGCTTGCGTGCCACCGATGAGTCGTCGACCGTCAGCACACGCAACGAAAGTGCCTTGTGCTGGGTTTCGACATCCACCACACCGACGGAAATCGCTTCCGGCGTCGGTGCCACTTCCGCCAGCACCTTCTCCACGTCGATGATTTCGACCAGCTGGTTGTCGACCCGCGTCACCGCCGTCAGGTAGTGATCGCGCCCGGTGCCCTTGGGCGGCGGATGGATCTCCTCCCAGTTCATGTTGACGATGCGCTCCACCGAGCGGACCAGGAAACCCTGGGTCTTGGTGTTGTACTCCGTGATGATCACGAATGGATTGTGCTTGTCCTTCAACGCACCGGAGCCGGTCGCCATCGCCAGATCAAGGATCGGGATGGTCGCCCCCCGGATGTTCGCCACGCCGCACACGACAGGACTGGACTTGGGCATCAGCGTCAGTTTGGGGCATTGCAGCACCTCCCGAACCTTGAACACGTTGATCCCGTACAGCTGCTGGCCGTCGAGACGGAACAACAACAGCTCAAGGCGATTCTGCCCCACCAGTTGCGTGCGCTGGTTTACCGAATCCATTACACCAGCCATGCCCAGACTCCTACACCAACGCCAAGTGTTGTTGCGACGCGCCTTCATCACTAAACGGCACGACGCTTGCTTTTTTAATCGTTATGAACACAGAACCGACATTTTTCCGACGCCTGACCACACCCTGCCGAAAATTGCTCGGTGTGCTGGCGGCTGTTTGCCTGTTCAACGCTGGCAGCCCTGCCCTTGCTGACGCGGTTACCTTGCCTGACATGCTTATCGGCGTCACTCAGGGCTTTCTTGAATTCACCGTAGAAGACTATCTGGCTACCAGCCAAACGGAAGGTCGCTACGAGATCCAGGTCAACCAACTCGATCCGCGCATGCACATGCCCATGTGCGACAAGGAATTGACAGCAACGCTTGAGAGTCCCAAGCCGCTGGGACGGGTTACGGTCAAGGTTCGCTGCGAGGGCGTTTCCCCCTGGACAGTGTTCGTGCCCGCTCAAGTCCGCCTGTTTCGCGAAGTCGTGACCAGCGCCCGGCCACTGCGCCGCGCAGCCATTGTCGAGCTTGGGGACGTGGTCCTGCGCGAGCGCGATATCAGCCTCACCAGCCAGGGCTACCTGACCTCCCTCGATCAGGCGATCGGACAGCGACTGACCCGACCAATGGTCGCCGACCAGGTGATTACCCTGGTGCATATCGAACAGGCAGAAGTCATCCGCAAGGGTGATCAGGTGGTGATTACCGCCCGTAGCGGTACGCTCAGCGTGCGCATGCCGGGCGAAGCACTGTCAAACGGCAGCCTGAGCGAACAGATCCGGGTGAAAAACCTCAACTCCCAGCGAGTCATCAAGGCGCAGGTCATGGCGCCGGGGCAGGTGGAAGTGTCCATGTAAGGCGCGCTGTTCATCAGAATGTGGCGCTTGCCGCGGCTGTTCCCTAGACTGTGTTCCAGGCACGGCAAGCGCTGGCGCGCGCAAGGTTCATTGATAAATGGGCCTAAAGTTTTCCAGGGAATGGCCGAAACCATGGCAAGCGTCCAAATTCCCAGAGGTTTTTATCATGGTCATCGATTTCAGCCGTTTGAACAGCTCCTCGTCCCTTACGGGCAGTACACGTACCAGCGCCAGCAAGGAAAGTGCCGAGGCCGGCAAATCCGCACCGCTGGAGTCCGCGGCCGAACAGGCCGGTACCGTCAAAAGCGGGGAATCGGTACATCTCAGCAATGAGGCTCAACAGTTGCAGAAGGTCACTGACAAGCTGCGCGATCAGCCTGCCGTCGACAACGCCCGCGTGGCCGAGTTGAAAGCAGCGATTGCCGATGGCAGCTATAAAGTCGACAGCAACCGTGTAGCCAGCAAACTGCTCAACTTCGAAGCCCAGCGCTAGGCCACCGCCGGCGCCAGGCTTTTGGACGCTTAAAACCCAAGGCCAGCCATGCACGACACTCATCTACTGCAACTGATCACCGACGACTTTGCCCCAGCGCAACACCTGCTGGAGTTACTGCAGACCGAATCCCTCGCATTGCATGGCCGCGACATGCCATTGCTCGAGAACATCCTGGCGCAGAAACAGGCATTGGTCGTTTTGCTCGAACAGCATGGCCGCAAGCGCAGTGAAATTCTCGCCAGCCTCAACCTGCCAACCAACCGCGGCGGTCTGGAGCAATTGGCCGGCCAGTCGAGCATTGGCGAGCAGTTGTTGGCGCAAAGTGACGTGCTGACCGATCTCCTGGCCCAGTGCCAGGCCATCAACGCCAACAACGGCCAGTCGATCCTCACTCAGCAGGCCGCTACAGCCACCCAGCTGAAAATCCTCACCGGCGGTGAAACCCCGGCGCTTTACGATGCCAGCGGAACGTTCTCCAAGCTTGCCAAGCCGCGCCCGCTCAGTCAGGCATGAGCCGGTCAATGCCCCCGCTCTATCAAGACGCGCAACATACTGGCAAACTGCCAGACTGCCGTAGTCAAATTTTGTCTGGAGATTGATTAACCGTGTCCAATGCCTTAAACGTGGATGATGCTCCGCAGCCACCCAAGGTGCTCTCCACGCCCTTGGAAATCTCCAGCAACCTGCGCCAGCTGCTCGAAAGCCATGACCCGCTGATCATCACGTTCCACGAGCGCAGCCAGCGCTTCCAGAGCTATCTGGTGGACCTGGACCGTGACAGCAACATGATTGCCCTGGACGAAATGATTCCCCGAGATGGCGAGCGCTACCTGCTGGCGGGCGAACCGTTCAAGGTCGAAGGCTTCCACGAAGGCGTACGCATTGCCTGGGAAAGCAACGGCCGGTTGAACATCGACGAATCCGCTGGCAGCCGCTGCTATCGTGGCGCCCTGCCCGATGAAGTGGTGTACCACCAGCGCCGTAATGCGTTCCGCGCCGCGCTGAAACTGGCACAACTGGTCAACGTCAACCTCGACGGCGAAAAGCTCAAGGCCCCCATCAGCGGCAAGCTGCTGGATATTTCCGCTACCGGCTGCAAACTGCGCTTTGACGGCGACATCACAGGCAGCCTGCAACTGGGTCAGGTTTACGACCGCTTCAGCGCCGAACTGCCCTTTGGCAAGATGACCGCTCCGGTCGAGTTGCGTTATCTGCACTTCGAAGAAAAGATCTCCACCACCTTCGCCGGCATTCGCTTCCACAACATGAGCGGGCTGGTGCAACGTCAGGTCGAACGCTTCGTCTATCAGCTGCAACGCGAAGCACGTCGCTTCGACAAAGACGACATCTGATAGAGCGTCAACAAAAAGCGGGCAGCCCCTTGCGGTGACTGCCCGTTTTTTTGTGCCCCGGTTTTAAGGCCTGGCCTCGGTAAAGCTTGGCTCGCGCCCCGAATCTGGGTCTTCTGGCGGTTGATCGGTTTCTGATTCGGATTCAGGTTCGGCTGGCGGCTCCGGATTCACCGGGTTGCACATCTGATCCTGCACCACCTGCTCATCAACACGCGGGTCGAGGCAGGCCACCAGTGGCGAACTCGTCATATTGTCCGGCATGGCCACGTGATGCAGCGGTGCGTCGTCGACCTGATGCAGGTTGGTCACCGCTTTCGGACGAATTCGCCACACCAGCACCAACGCAAAGAAGCTGAAAAACGCATAGAGCATCTGGCTGCCGAACAGCTTCATCAGCACGCCTGCCACCAGCGGCCCGATACTCGCACCCACGCCATAGGTCACCAGCAACATTGCCGTCAGGGACACCCGGCGATCGCCTTCGACATGGTCGTTGGAGAACGCCACTGCCAATGGATACAGGCAGAACTGCACCAGCGAACAGACAAAACCGGCGATAAACAGAATCTCCAACGGCACCTGCGGCATGATCGCCAGCGGCAGTGCAGCCAGTGCCAGGCTGAAGGCGAAACTGCGGATCAACACGGCCCGGTCGTAGCGATCGGACAACCAGCCCAACGGCCACTGCACCAGCAGCCCGGCAAAAATGCAGCTACCCATGAACAAACCGACCTGCTCCGTGGACAACCCTTGCTGCGAGGCATACAGCGGTGCCAGACCGTAGAACGAACCGACGATCAGGCCTGCCCCGAGTACCGTACTCAATGACTGTGGCACTCGCTTGATAAAGAACCGTGGCTCCATCGGCGCCGGATGCAAAGGTGCCGGGTGAATGCGCCGGGTCAGGGCCACGGGTACCAGGCAAAGCGCGAAGCACAGGGCGACCAGCATCAGCAATTCAAGCCCCAGCCCTGGGTGCATGACCAGAATCAACTGCCCCAGCACCAACCCCAGGTACGAAGCGATCATGTAGCCGCTGAAGACCATGCCGCGCTGATTGGCATCGGCCTGCTCATTGAGCCAGCTCTCGATCACCATGTACTGGCACATCATGCCGAGGCCGACGATCACCCGCAAAAACAGCCAGGCCGGCAACCAGTCCACCAGGCCATGGCCGAGCACCGCCGCGCCGACGATCCCGGCACACGCCGAATAGGCCCGGATATGCCCGACCCGGGCAATCAACCGGTGACCGATCTTGCCCCCCAGCACCAGGCCGAAATAGTTGGCGGCCATCAGCGCACCGACCCACAGACTGTCGACATGGTCGGCAGCCAGGCGCAATGCCAGGTAAGTACTCAACAGGCCCGAGCCGATCAACATCATCAGCGAGGCGAAATACAGCGCTCGAAAGGATTTCCAGATTTGGCGCATCGGCGTTCCGAGCGGCTCCTTGCAGTGAGAATCGGCTATCGCTAAACGATAGCCGGATGTCGACGAGACGTCAGGCCTGGGCTGCTAAAACACGCCTTTCCCAGGGAGTAATTTCATCATGGAAACTGGTCAGTTCCAGGGTCTTCGAAGCGATGTAGCCTTCGATGAATTCCGCGCCGAACAGTTCCTTGGCCAACTGGCTACGTTTCAGACGCTCCAGTGCCGCATGCAAGGTACACGGCAACGAAAGATTGTCCGGCACTTCGAACTCACCCTGGATCGGCGCGCTCGGCTCCAGTGCGTTCTCGATGCCATGCAAGCCCGCCGCCAGGCTTGCGGCAATCGCCAGATACGGGTTGGCATCGGCCCCCGGCAAGCGGTTCTCGACCCGACGGGCCACCGGCAAACTGGCCGGAATGCGCAGGCCGGCCGCCCGGTTGTCGTGGGACCAGCAGGCATTATTCGGTGAGGCATAAGGGTGGCACAAGCGCTGATAGGAATTCACGTTCGGCGCAAACAACGCGGTGAAGTCGGCCATGCAAACTTGCTGACCGGCAATGAAGTGGCGGAAGGTCGGCGTCTCCTGCCCCGCTTCATCACTGAACACGTTACGCCCCGAATCGATTTCGACGACGCTCTGGTGGATATGCATCGAACTGCCCGGCGTATGCGGCAACGGCTTGGCCATGCACACCACGCTCAGGCCGTGCTTGAGGGCGACTTCCTTGAGCAAGTGCTTGAACAGGAACGTCTGGTCGGCCAGCAACAGCGGATCACCGTGCAGCAGATTGATCTCGAACTGGCTGACGCCCATTTCGTGCATGAAGGTATCGCGAGGCAACCCCAACGCAGCCATGCACTCGTAGACTTCATTGAAGAACGGCCGCAAGCCGTTATTGGAACTGACGCTGAACGCCGACTGACCGTCTTCGCGGCGACCGTCCAGCCCCAGCGGCGGCTGGAACGACTGAGTCGGGTCAGTGTTGGGCGCAAAAACGAAGAACTCAAGCTCGGTCGCCACCACGGGCGCCAGGCCGCGGGCCGCGTAACGAGCAATCACGGCCTTGAGCTGACCACGGGTCGACAGATTGGAGCTGGTGGTGGTGCCCAGTTCATTCGCGTCGCAAATGGCGAAGGCCCGCGGTGGATGGCTCCAGGGCAGACGGTGGATTTGCGCAGGGTCCGGGATCAGCGCCAGGTCGCCATCATCGCTGCCGTAAAAACGCGCTGGCGGGTATCCGCCCATGATGCATTGCAGCAGCACGCCCCGCGCCATCTGCAAACGTCGACCGTCGAGAAAACCCTCACAGGTCATCACTTTGCCCCGAGGAACGCCATTCAAATCCGGCGTGACACATTCAACTTCATCAATGCCCGTCAATCGCTGCGCGAGTGAACTCAGGCCAACGGTCCTCATGACGCTATCCTTGTTATTGTGCGGGCCGCGAACGGCGACCGTACAAAATAGGCTCCGCGTGTTCGGAATTTCAAGCAGCGTCGAAAAATTTGCTGCCCGTCAGGGCAGGTAAAGGCGGAACACTCCACCGCCCAACGGACCACCATTGCTGATTTCGGTACGCCCACCCACACCGTTGCGTTGATGCAACGCGGCAATTCGCCCGGCAAAGTACAGGCCCAGCCCGGTGCTGCCGGTGCTTTGATTGATGCCCTGCACGTAATCGGCCTGACGCTCGAGCATCTGCGCCGGATACCCTTCGCCATCGTCATTGATGGTCAACACCAGTTGCCCGGCTTCGTCGCTGACGCTGATCAAAACGGCATGCCGTGCAAAGCGAATGGCGTTGTTGATGCAGTTGGCCAATACCGACGCGATCAACTCACGATCGAAGAAACCCAGCGGGCTCAGCGGGTCCACTTCATAGGTGGCCATGATGCCGCGGCTGGCGAACACCTCCTGATGGCAAGCCAGTTGCGCTTCGATGAAGTCGTCCAGTTCATGGTAGGCCGGCTGCAACGGCATCTGGTTGACGCCGAGCTTGTACAGCCCCAACAACTGCACCAGCATGCCGTTGAGATGGGCGAACTCGAAGTCGATCACGCCCTGCTCCGGTGTCTGCTGCGCCGGGTCCGGCAATCGCGCCAGCCACTGGCTGTGGGCCTGCATCAGCATGGCCAGCGAGTTCTTCATGTCGTGCACGGTAGAGGCGATCACCGTGGAGAAATCCAGTGCCTGTTGGTTGTCGTTCATTGGCCAAACGCCTTGCTTTTCAGCTTCTGGTAACGCGGATAGCGCGCGTCGGAGTCGGGCATCAGGCCGACCATTTTCAGGCAGGTCCGGCATTCTTCCAGCTCCGCCGAAGGAACGCTGGTATCGGTGCCGTGCAACAACGACTGCGCCATGTTCAGGGCGATACTGATGTTCTTCGGCTGCATCGCCAGGGCTTTGCGGAATACCTGCCGGGCCTCCACCAGGTTGCCGGTCTTGTACACGCGCACACCCTGGCGGTTGAGTTCCGCAGCGGCGTTGCCGGAGTTGAGAATGCTCGGGTCGTCGGTCTGCTTGGCGATGTCCTTCATAACCACCGGATCGTCGCCGTAGATTTCCACGCAGTTTTTCAGCATCGCGGTGCCGGCCTCGGTCTGCCCGAGCATTTTCAGCTGTTTGGCCACCAGCAACGCCGCTTCGGCGCTCATGAATTGCTCCATGCCATCCAGACGCATCAAGGCTTGCTCGGTGAGCTTGTCCGCCGTCTCGGCATCGTTGAGCAACAGGCTGGTGGCCTTCATCAGGCGCGCGCGGATTTGCAGGCCTGGATCGGAAGGGTTTTCCTTGGCCACGGCGCTCAATGTGGTGTTGATTTCCAGACGGGTCCGCGTGTCCAGGCCCCGTTCGCTGCCCTTGCTGATCAACGCGTGGGCCAGGCCGAGGTTGCTCTCGGCATCCTTGAACCGCGACTGCGCGCCCTGGCTCACGGCCTGGCGATAGGCCTTGGCCGCCGTGTCGAAGTCCTCGTTGGTCATCGCCAGCTTACCGAGCAACGCTTGCCGGCGCACCGCCAGCGGCGACAGGCGAATCGCCTCTTCCAGAACGCGCTGCGCACCCTTGGTGTCCCCTTCGGCGACCAGCACGTCAGCCATGCCGTCATACAGCGACGGCATCATCGGGAAGACTTTCAGGGCTTTTTCATAAATGCCCTTGGCTTGCCCGACCTGACCGCGCTTGAACAGCAACTTGCCCAGCCCGGCAAACGCCCATGGCAACGGGCGGTCGGCAATGATGCCGTCATAGAGGCGCTCCAGTGCTTCGTTCTGATGCAGGTCGCGCAGAGCATCGGCGCGATAGCGCAGGCACAACGGCGAGTAACGGATATCTTGCTTGCACAGGGCGATGCAGGCGTTGAGCACTTCCATCGGCTTGCCGCGGTCAAGGGCCTGCAGGATCGGCTTGAGCAGGGTCTTGCGCTGCTCCAGGCGCTCCAGGCGCTGGGCCAGGCTGGAACGGTTGAATGGCTTGGTCAGGTAGGCATCGGGTTCATGCTCCAGCGCGCTGAGTACCATGGCCTGGCTGGTTTCGGCGGTGACCATGACGAATACCGCTTCATGGCTGATCAGCTTTTCTTCCATCAGGTCTTCGAGCACCTGCTGGCCATTCTTCTTGCCGTCACCCAAGTGAAAGTCCTGCAGGATGAAGTCGTACTGCTTCTGCGAGCACATTTTCAGCGCCTGCTCACCGGTATCGGCAGTGTCCACTTCCTTGACGCCCAGTTCGCGCAGCATCGACCTGACCGAACTGCGAAAGTCCGAGAAATCATCGACGATCAGAAAACGCTTTTGGTGATACGACAGCATCGAAGATTTCCAGGCAATTTAAGAAGAAGAACCCAAAGGCAAATACACGGACGGACTCAGCTTCGCAGCCCTTGATTTGGCGCGCAGATGATAATGGGTGGCACTAGGCCATCAAACACCTTCGCATAGACAATGAGCCCCCATGCCGACCGGAAGAGACGAACAAGTCCCTGACTGTCCGGGTTATCGGCCAGCAACAGCGTTCCCTTGAGAACCTTCCCCGACGCTCATTCTGAATATGTGAAGCCCTTACTGAAAACGACACCTCGCGCACAAAAAAATGCTGATACATGAACACCAGCAATACATGAACATCAGCAAATTCCGGTGGCTGGCCAGGCAGAATTCGCCGATAAATTGACTAAGTCGATATTGGCACTCCTAAGTGAACACCACTCGTCGATTAATTGACGATTTTGATCAGGATCAGACTTTGGTCGCTGGCCAACTGTGGCGAGCCTAATACCTTGATTTTCGAGGGTTACCCTCCCCCTTGAGAACCGCGGTCAGGCTTACTCGCACCGGGCTTACATCGAGGACCGACGGATGGGCAGGCCGGTAGCGCTCCGGGCTGGCCTAGAATCAGTTGAGAGGCGGGAGGGAGCACATCATCATGCGCAAACCATTGATAATTATTCGTATTGATCTTCTCTCTCGGGCTTTGTCTGCTTTTTGGAAACGTTCGTCCTCCCTGCCGGTGCTGTTGATGGAAATGGCCCCAGGGCCTCTGGTTGCCAATGCCTGGGTGGAGGCCATCGCTGGTATTTCAAGGGGGTCAGGAAGATGATCACTGACCCAAAAAAGCCAATAGGCGTGATGTTGATCGATTGTCGCCCCCTCGTGCTTAAGGGCCTTCACGACTTGATTGATGCCAGTAAACCCCGGATGGAAGTGACAGGCCAGGCCACCACCTATACCCATGCGCTGGATCTTGCCGATCAGTTACGGCCCAATGTCATTTTTTTCAGTTTCTTTCCCGATGCGCTGAATCCTCTGGAGGTCGTTGCGGGACTCACCCGTAACGCCGAAATGAAAGTGCTGCTGCTCAAGGGCCTGTACGAAGCCGTTCCCGCTGCCCAGGCGATAGAGGCTGGCGCTCGCGGCATCGTGCTGGCGGAAGACCCGACGGAATCGATTATCCAGGCCATCCTCAAGGTCCACCATAGCGACATCGCAATGGATAGGGCCTGGGCTGGCGGCCTTTCCGGCTATGCCGCGAGCGGGCATATAGCCTTGAAATGCAATCGGGAGCAGGCGAAACAGGCGCGGTTGACCCTGCGTGAGAGAGAACTGATTTGCGCCATCGTGGGCGAACCGTCCGCCAAATATGTGAGCATCGCCGGGCGCCTGGGGATCAGCGAACACACCGTGCACAACCACCTCAGCAACATCTATCAAAAGCTTAATCTCATCAACCGCATCGACTTGCTGATGTATGCGCTCAAACACGGGCTCACCAACAACGAAGCTCCGCCCTCCACCTGGGTGGAACTGGATTGAATTTCAAGTCAATACAAGACGGTCTGCCCCTCACTTTCAGGGGGTAGGCCGTCACCGTTTCGCCGTCCTTGTCGAAGACCCGGAACAGGGTGCCCGGAATGCTGATGTCGTTCCTGGTATCCCACCTGTATCTACCCGCCGCGCTCTTTAAGCCTTGTGCTGCTCGATAGTTCACGGCAGATGCGATCATGCGGATCCGTATTAGAACCGCAAAAAGAATGCGAGGGTGGTTTCCTAGGCCACCCTCGCATCCGTTCACGCGCGCAAAGCCTCAAGCGCTGCCAAAAAAGATGTCGGTACTCTGGATATGGGCCCCGACCAAGGTGATGGTCGTTGTTTGTCCGCCAGTCTCGGCAACCGTCACGACGCCGTCTGCGCCGGTGTTGTTGATCGATTGGACAACGGCGTTCGGGTCGCCGTTGAGCACCAGCTTGTCTTGCACGCCTGAGCCCACATCGAAGCCAGTGACCTGGTACAGGTTCTCATTGACTGACAAATCGATGTTGAAGGCATCTTGCTTAGCGACCGTGCCAACCAGCGTGAAGTCGAAGGATGCGTTGGCGGGGTCGTTGGCGAACAGGTTGGCGGCAAACGTACTCGTCGCCGAGTCCCCATCCTTGTCCGTCAGCGTCGCGCTGAACGCCAGCTGGACATCGCTGGCCAGACTCTCGCTCTGCTGAATGAACTGGATCACCGGGATCTTGATATCGCCCCGGCCCATCGTCAGCTGAACAGCGTCGATCAGTACCGTACCCTCCTTCTGGACGAGGAAGGACACCTGGCCGCCAGCCTCCGGCGTCAGGGTGTTCACCTCGACTTGGTTCGAATGCGTGCCATCCGCGTAGTAGATCCTGTAGTACAAGTCCTCGGTCGCCGTGTTGTAGCCCGCCACGGAGTTGTCGATGAAGACCTTCATGCCCGTCAGCAGGCTCTCTGGATTGATGACGAAACTTTCATCGGCGGCGCTGATTGCCGCCAGGTTATCTCCCTGGAAAACGTTATTGCCGACGCCGATGCCGGACGTGCTGACGTTCATGGATGCGGGGTCGATGTACGACGGCAAGGGGTTGGTCTGTAGCGTGGCTTCGGTAGGGTCGGGTGCTCCGAGCCCGATGCCGGTCAGGATGTCATCAGTCGTCGCATCCGCCTTCGCGGCAAAGAACACAATCTCCTCGGATGTCGAAGGAATAGCCGGGTTACTCGTCTGAGGAATCAACAATGTGCGCACCGAATCCGGGCCGCCGGCAGCGAGCGAGCCGTCGGCACTGCTGAGCACGATCGTCGAACTGAAGCCTTGCACCAGATCCAGTGCATAGCGACCATCGGCATAGGCGGTCAACGTATAGTCGACAGTGGTATTCGCCGTTGCAGCGTTGTTGTCGAAATCACCGGTCAACGTTCCTGCAAATTGGTACGCGCCATTGACATCCGGTGATGGCGATAGCTCGTGGAGCGTGCCGGTCCCGGTCGTGGTCGTGTTATCTGGCCTGACGAGGGTGAACTGGCTATTGACCAACGAGATATCCAGACCGGCCGCACCCAGCCCGTCGGCTCCCGTCGCCATATTCCAGAACCCGGATTGCGCAAGGACGCTACCGGTCCCGATCAGGTTACCAAAAGCGAGTGCCGGGCCGTCATCCCTGAACACCAGGTTCTGCCCGATGTTCAGCGTCGCCTGGGCGCTGTCGCCGTCCCTGTCGGTCTTGATCGCCGTCAGCGTCACCAGGTTGTCGGAGGTCAAACTCCTCGAATCATCGGGATTGGTTGGGTCGGAATGCACCACGGCGCGAATCTGGTCCAGCGTGACGCTGCCATTGGCGGCCACGCTAGCCGTGAACACCAGCAGGTTGCCCGTGGCCGTACGACCTTCGACCACGGTGCCATTGAGCGACAGGTTCACCGCCTGCCCCGAGGCCGTATCCGTCAATCCAGAAGCCCCTGCCACCACGCCCAGTGCATAGGTCAGCGTGCCGGCGCCATCGGCGCCAAACGCCGAGTTGAAGTTGGCGGCGAAGCTCTGGGTGTCATTGGTCGTCAGTATCGTTTCGTCCACCGTCAATGTCGGCTCCGTGCCGGTGGTGCTGATGCTCGGCCCGTCATCCTTGAACACCAGGTTCTGCCCGATGTTGAGGGTCGCTTGGGCGCTGTCGCCCTCCTTGTCGGTTATGGTCGCGGTCAGCAGCACCAGGTTGTCCGAGGTCAACGTCGTCGAGTCATCGGGGTTAGTTGCGTTGGGATGCACCACCGCGCGGCTCTGGTCGAGCGTGACGCTGCCATCGGAGGCGACACTGACCGTGAACACCAGCAGGTTGCTGAGGGCCGTACGGCCTTCGACCACGGTGCCGTTGAGCGACAGGTTCACCGCCTCGCCCGAGGCCGTGTCCGTCAGTCCGGAAGCACCCGCCACCACGCCCAATGCATAGGTCAGCGTGCCCGCACCATCAGCGCCAAACGCCGAGTTGAAGTTGGCGGCAAAGCTCTGGGTGTTGTTGGTCGCCAGTACCGTCTCGTCCACTGTCAGCGTCGGTTCCACCCCGGTGGTGCTGATGCTCGGCCCGTCGTCCTTGAACGCCAGGTTCTGCCCGATGTTCAGCGTCGCCAGGGCGCTGTCGCCGTCCCTGTCGGTCTTGGTCGCCGTCAGCGTCACCAGGTTGTCCGAGGTCAGGCTCGTCGAGTCATCGGGATTGGCGGTGTTGGCATGCACCACGGCCCGGCTCTGGTCGAGCGTGACGCTGCCATTGGCGGCCACGCTGACTGTGAACACCAGCAGGTTGCCTGTGGCCGTGCGGCCTTCGACCACGGTGCCGTTGAGCGACAGGTTCACCGCCTCGCCCGAGGCCGTGTCCGTCAGCCCGGAAGCGCCGGCCACCACGCCCAGCGCATAGGTCAGCGTGCCGGCACCATCGGCACCAAACGCCGAGTTGAAGTTGGCGGCGAAACTCTGGGTATCGTTGGTCGCCAGTACCGTCTCGTCCACCGTCAGTGTCGGTTCCACCCCGGTGGTGCTGATGCTCGGGCCGTCATCCTTGAACACCAGGTTCTGCCCGATGTTCAGGGTCGCCAGGGCGCTGTCGCCGTCCCCGTCGGTCTTGGTTGCCGTCAGTGTCACCAGGTTGTCCGAGGTCAAACTCGTCGAGTCATCGGGATTGGCGGTGTTGGCATGCACCACGGCCCGGCTCTGGTCGAGCGTGACGCTGCCATTGGCGGCCACGCTGACCGTGAACACCAGCAGGTTGCCCGTGGCCGTGCGGCCTTCGACCACGGTGCCGTTGAGCGACAGGTTCACCGCCTCGCCCGAGGCCGTGTCCGTCAGCCCGGAAGCGCCGGCCACCACGCCCAGCGCATAGGTCAGAGTGCCGGCACCATCGGCGCCAAACGCCGAGTTGAAGTTGGCGGCGAAACTCTGGGTATCGTTGGTCGCCAGAACCGTCTCGTCCACCGTCAGTGTCGGCTCCACCCCGGTGGTGCTGATGCTCGGCCCGTCGTCCTTGAACACCAGGTTCTGCCCGATGTTGAGGGTCGCCAGGGCGCTGTCGCCGTCCCCGTCGGTCTTGGTCGCGGTCAGCGTCACCAGGTTGTCCGAGGTCAGGCTTGTTGAATCATCCGGATTGGCGGTGTTGGCATGCACCACGGCCCGGCTCTGGTCGAGCGTGACGCTGCCATTGGCCGCTACGCTGACCGTGAACACCAGCAGGTTGCCCGTAGCCGTGCGACCTTCGACCACTGCACCGTTGAGCGACAGGTTCACCGCCTGGCCCGTCTCCGTGTCTGTCAGTCCGGAGGCCCCCGCCACCACGCCCAGCGCATAGGTCAGCGTGCCGGCACCATCGGCGCCAAACGTCGAGTTGAAGTTGGCGGCGAAGCTCTGGGTGTCATTGGTCGCCAGTACCGTTTCGTCCACCGTCAGCGTCGGCTCCGTGCCGGTGGTGCTGATGCTCGGTCCGTCGTCCTTGAACACCAGGTTCTGCCCGATGTTCAGCGTCGCCTGGGCGCTGTCGCCCTCCTTGTCGGTAATGCTCGCGGTCAGGGTCACCAGGTTGTCCGAGGTCAGGCTCGTCGAGTCATCAGGATTGGCGGTGTTGGCATGCACCACGGCCCGGCTCTGGTCGAGCGTGACGCTGCCGTTGGCGGCGACGCTGACCGTGAACACAAGCAGGTTGCCTGTGGCCGTGCGGCCTTCCACTACGATGCCGTTGAGCGACAGGTTCACCGCCTCGCCCGAGGCCGTGTCCGTCAGCCCGGAAGCGCCGGCCACCACGCCCAGCGCATAAGTCAGAGTGCCGGCACCATCGGCACCAAACGCCGAGTTGAAGTTGGCGGCGAAGCTCTGGGTGTCATTGGTCGCCAGTACCGTTTCGTCCACCGTCAGCGTCGGTTCCACCCCGGTGGTGCTGATGCTCGGTCCGTCGTCCTTGAACACCAGGTTCTGCCCGATGTTCAGAGTCGCCAGGGCGCTGTCGCCGTCCCTGTCGGTCTTGGTCGCGGTCAGCGTCACCAGGTTGTCCGAGGTCAGGCTCGTCGAGTCATCGGGATTGGCGGTGTTGGCATGCACCACGGCCCGGCTCTGGTCGAGCGTGACGCTGCCATTGGCGGCCACGCTGACCGTGAACACCAGCAGGTTGCCCGTAGCCGTGCGGCCTTCGACCACGGTGCCGTTGAGCGACAGGTTCACCGCCTCGCCCGTGGCCGTGTCCGTCAGCCCGGAGGCCCCCGCCACCACGCCCAGCGCATAGGTCAGCGTGCCCGCACCATCAGCGCCAAACGCCGAGTTGAAGTTGGCGGCAAAGCTCTGGGTATCGTTGGTCGCCAGTACCGTCTCGTCCACCGTCAGCGTCGGCTCCGTGCCGGTGGTGCTGATGCTCGGCCCGTCGTCGTCGAAGATGATCTTGGAGCCGATTTCGGCTTTCGAAATAGAGGCCTGGACCAGCGTGAAACCACCGATATCAAAATCGGCGTGTTCATTGCCCTTGGCAGTGACGGCCGCCCCGTTCTCGACGAGTACGCGGTTATGGTCCGACGTAGTGGTGTATTCAATCTGGTAGCCGGCCTTAACGCCGGTGATTGTTGCAACCCCTGCTGCAAAGCTGATGGTGATGGCCGGATCATTCACCGAGCCGTTTGAATTCTCGATCACCAGCCCGGTACTGATGTTGACGACGCGAACATTGGTGATGGCCACCGACGCATCATTCGCATACCCATTGATGAAATTCACGCCAGGTTCAGCAGCAGTGCTGAATGCGCTGACTCTTACCACGGCACTCTTGCCGCTTTGCAACTGCACAACGTCGAAACTGGCCGACTTCGCATTGAAGACGCCGGTAAAGTCGACGTTGGATTCAACATCGGCTTCGTTCTGGTCCAGGTTGGGAATGGTCACATTCTGCCTGGCACCCGTGACGAACGAAAAGCGGATGCCCTCTTGCTCCACAATCATCTGATTGTTGGTGCCGAAGGTGGTCGGCCCCCCCGCCTGGCTGGTATTGATCGTGTCGCCAGTCGTTATATTGAGGCCGCTTGACTGGTCAGCGGGGTCCTTGCCGGTGGCGATGATCGTGGGATCCGTGATCCGCAACACACCAGCGTCATTGACAACGTTCGGGGTCGCCTTCGTGAACATCAGGAAGAGGTTCTGACCGGAGGGCGCATTGGCCAGACTGAATTCCAGGTCCTGGCTGGCGCCGATGAAAACCTTATTCAGCAGATTGAGCGAATCATCGGCGTTCGCAGTATCTGTATGCCGGAGCGGTTGGTACTCCACGGTCCAGATCTTGCCGCCCGTGACCGGCGATCCGGTTTCTTCAATATAGGCAGCGAACACGATCGCGCCGGTTGCGCTACCGGCTCGGCCCACGACGATGTTGTTGTTCGTATCCGTATAGAGAAGGATGCTGGTGCCATCAAGGGTAAACAGCCCGCTGTCCACGCCATTGAGCGGTGCGCCAGAGATGCCGACGAAGCTGATATCGGTAATGCTTGCTCCGGGGTCAGCGGTGATGGTGAATGCATTGCTGCCGGTGTTGCCCACGGCACCGGTATAGCCGCTCAAGGCCGCACCCGTGGCGGTACCTGCCCCAAGTCCGGCCAAACGGGTAGAGAAGGTCGAGGGCAGGGACGCCACCAGAATATCGTTGTCGTCAGCGTCCCCCGCAGGGGTTGGAGTGGCAGTGCTGTTCTGCAACCCGGCCGTTTCGTCCAGCGTAACGTCCTCGCCGGTCGCCACGACGCCCAAAACGCTGTCCGTAAACGACATTGTCGCCACGGCGTCGTCAGCGGTGCCGAGCACACCATCGGCGCCCGCAGCGGCCGCTGTCAGTAGAAACGTTGCGCCTGCCGAGTCGTCGGGATTCACGTACCACGAGGTGGTGACGCTGCCGTTGACTTGGCCGTCGAGATCGCCGGCGCCGCCGTCGGTCACGGACCAGGGCTCATGTCCCGCCCCGGTGTTTGTATCGAGCACATCGTCGGACGTGCCCCACACGCCATCCGCGCCAGCACCGATGGCGTGGTCCACTTCGAGCGTCACTGTGCTGCCGGCGGCGAAACCGCTGGCCGTGATGATGGCCGTGCTGCCGGGGGCGTAATCTTTAAGGTTGGTGGTGACGGTCGGAATGTAGGTAAAAGACCAGTCGTGGCTGACGGGTGAAGGATGGTCACCGGCGTTATTGGTCAGGTCATTCGTTGGCGATGAGGTTTTTTTGCGCATAGTCATGACTTTCTCCTGAGTGGGTCCAGTCATCGGGGGTCGACCTTGGACCATTTTCTGATCTATAGGTCCCAACTATGAACAAGCACCGCAGGCTACACATCGACCGATACTCCCAGGCGGGATGGGAGATTCAGACTACTTGGGAGAGGAGATGGAACGTCACGAAGGTAGAGTTGATGGCTTCGATAAATCCCAGGCACCTGAATTTGTCGAACTTTATCTACAAGTCGTGAAAATGAAGCGTTGAAACAGGCGGGGGAGCTGCAAAATATGGTGTCCCAGGGCAGGTTCGAACTGCCAACCTTCCCCTTAGGAGGGGGATGCTCTATCCAATTGAGCTACTGAGACACACGTTGACCGCGACGAAACGCGGTGCGATGGACGGCGTGCATGTTAACGGCCGGGCTGGCTTTTGTCATGTCGTCCGTAGGCTTTTTAAGTGTAGGCAGACGCCTCGGCCGGGCGCGGACTTGTTTACCGCGAAAATTGCATCAGCGCAAAAAACCATCATTGCAAAATGCAATATGGCGCTTTACCAAAAATAACTTAATTCATTGTTTTTAAAGAATTTAATTGCCGATAAACTCTGGTATGCGAGCTGCCTCTCCTGTTCTCACAGAACAACCGAGGCCCGCCCCATGAACAGCGCCCTTTTACTCTCGAGTGCAATCGCTCTGACGGTTTTGCCGGGTTTTCAGTTTACCCCCGAGAGTGGTGCTGCGCAGGTTGCCCAGCGAATGCCACATTACCTTCAACTGCAGAAAGCCCCGCAGCTGACAGTTATGAACGGCCAGCACGGCTTTTTCAGCCAGGAAAACATCCTGGTGCCGGCTCTGTCTGCCGAACGCTTGGTATTTTGAATGACCCCCACCAGGAGCACAGCATGTCCAGATCAGCCGCGAGTTTCCTCATCCTCGCCTTGTTGAGTGGCATTTTCCATCTGTCATTGACCCAGGACATGGTCGTCACCCTCCCCCTGATCGCCTGTGGTGTATTCAGCGCCCTGTTCGTGCTCGCACTGATTGCCGGACGCAAGATCAAATTTGATCCGGTCCTACGTTAATCCGGGCATGGCTGATCCGGCGCAAGGGCCTGCCATCCATCCTGAATTCACCCCCTCTATACGACCTCCCCTAGTAAATCGGCCATTTGCCACTATTCTGTAAAAGGCAAGGAACAGGGATCGAGTCCGCTTTTGCTGCCCGTCAGAAGCCTTTCGTGGGTTGGAGAAAGCGCTAAGCGATACGGCCCGGTCGAACTTTTCAAACCAGTCAGCATTTCTGATAATTGGTGCTGGCAGAAAGCCTTTATACAGTTCAATATTTGTCACAGAATTGACGCCAAGGATCTGGCTTGTTTGAGGCATGATGCGCGCCTCTATCAATTCAGGTTGAACATTTGGTCAGAGCGCTTGTCCTATCAGACATCCTGCGGCCAATCCCGAAAACCGCTCCCCTGAACTAACCGGTTAAATATATGCGCCCATTGAAACAGGCAATTTATTCCAGCCGTACGGCTGACAAGTTCGTCGTACGTCTGCCAGACGGAATGCGTGAACGCATTGCCGAGGTGGCTCGCAATCATCATCGCAGCATGAACTCCGAAATTATTGCGCGCCTTGAGCAAAGTCTTATTCAAGAAGGCGCACTGGGAGAAGAACTGAGCATGCGCCTGGACAGCCCGGAGCTTTCCTTGCACGAACGGGAACTGCTGCAGCGCTTCCGCCAACTCTCCCATCGACAGCAGAACGCCCTGGTTTCACTGATCGCCCATGACGCTGAAATGACCGCCGACGCGTCCTGATTCAGCCAGAAAGCTCAAGCCAGCCTGATCGCTGGCTTTTTTTTGCCTGAAATCCGGGCACAAAAAACCCGCCGGATCAGGCTGTGTGAAAACCTAGCAATCTGCGCGGCACTCAAAGAAAATGCTTCGTATCGAAAGATACGGAGCATTTTTCGTTATGGCCTACATCCAGGGACAGTCCCGCAGTCAGACCAGCCTATTTCCGGTCTCGCTGGAAGAGTTGATCCCCGAGGATCACCTCGTTCGCGTTATCGACCTTTACGTCGCCAAGCTGGATCTGGCGCGACTGGGCTTTGATAAAGCACTTCCTAAAAGTACCGGCCGGCCCTCTTACGATCCAGCCGATCAGCTAAAACTCTACCTCTACGGTTATTTCCAGCGGATCCGTTCATCACGGCGCCTCGAAGCCGAGTGTCAGCGCAATATCGAAGTGATGTGGCTGATCAATCGACTCAAGCCCGATTTCAAGACCATCGCCGACTTTCGTAAAGACAACAAACCCGCTTTCATCGCGACGTGCCGGGCCTTCGTCCAGTTTTGCCGCACGGCGGGTTTGATAACCGGCGAGTTGGTGGCCATTGATGGCAGCAAGTTTCAGGCGGTCGCCTCTTCACGGCGTCATACGAATTTGAAGCGGCTCCAACATCAAGAGCAGAAGCTGGAGAAGCGCATCGCCCAATATTTGGCAGAGCTGGACGAGGCAGATAAAACCGAAGCCGGCGAAAAGATTAACCGTAGTGCGATCAGAACGACTTTGACGCAACTTGAAGTCAGGCATTCCAATAACTTGACGTGCCAGGCGCTGATGAAATCGATGGAGCTTGAGCAATTCAATACCCACGAAAGCGATGCGCGAATGCTGCGAACGCACAAAGGGCCTCGGGTCGGGTACAACGTACAGACAGCCGTGGACGCTGAGAACTGCATGATCGTGCACCATGAAGTGACTCAGGACAGCGATGATCGCAAGCAACTTGAACCGATGGCCAAGGCCGCCAAGGAACAACTTTCGCAAGATGAACTGACGGTCACTGCAGATGCGGGCTACTCCAATGGCAAGCAGTTCCAGGCATGTGAGGATGAGAACATCACCGCTTATGTGCCTGTGGCGCGATCACTCAACTCCTGCGGCAAGGAACAGGCACTTTTCGATCGAACAGCATTTGCCTACGATGCGTCGCAAGATCGATATCAATGCCCTGCCGGAAAATGGCTGATCTTTAAACAGATCAGCAACAAAGGCCGGATCTACCAGTCGGCGCTCAGCGACTGTGCAAGCTGCCCGTTAAAAGCGCAATGCACCGAAGCCCAGCGCCGATACCTCTCACGCCATCTGCACGAAAAGGCATTCGAGCGAATGGAGCAGCGAATGCAGGCGCATCCCGACATGATGGTCAACCGCAGATCCATCGTCGAACATCCCTTCGGCAACCTTAAACAGTGGTTATTTGGTAATGCTCGCTTCTTGCTGCGACAGCTTGAAGGCGCGAGAGCTGAAATGGCCTTGGCAGTGAACGCCTACAACCTGAAAAGAGCGATTAACGTGTTAGGCGTGCGCCAGATGATGGCGTTGATGGGCTGAAAGGCCTTTTTTCGTCTGCTGTGAGCACAAAAGCAAACGCCCCGAACAAGTCGGGGCGTTTGTTGGAACCGTCATCAGCGTGTTTTCACACAGCCTGGGATGGCGGGTTTTAGCGAAACGGACTTTAGAGCAGGAAGATTGTCGCCAGCCCCAGGAAGATGAAAAAGCCGCCGCTGTCGGTCATGGCAGTAATCATCACACTGGCCCCCATTGCCGGATCGCGCCCCATCTTCGCCAGGGTCATCGGGATCAAAACCCCCATCAACGCCGCCAGCAACAGGTTGAGCGTCATCGCGGCGGTCATTACCACGCCCAATGACCAACTGCCATAGAGCAGGTAGGCAACCACACCGATCACCCCGCCCCAGATCACGCCGTTGATCAGCGCTACCGCCAATTCCTTGCGCATCAGGCGCGAGGTATTGCCGGTGCTCACCTGGTCCAGCGCCATAGCCCGAACAATCATGGTGATGGTCTGGTTACCCGAGTTACCGCCGATCCCCGCCACGATCGGCATCAACGCCGCAAGCGCCACGAGCTTCTCGATCGAACCTTCAAACAAACCGATGACCCGAGAAGCCACGAACGCGGTGATCAGGTTGATCGCCAGCCAGGCCCAACGGTTACGCAGGGATTTCCAGACCGACGCAAAAATGTCTTCCTCTTCACGCAGACCCGCCATGTTGAGAACTTCGCTTTCGCTCTCTTCACGGATCAGGTCGACCATTTCATCGATGGTCAGACGGCCGATCAGCTTGCCGTTCTTGTCGACCACGGGCGCGGAGATCAAGTCGTAACGCTCGAACGCCTGGGCCGCATCGTAGGCGTCTTCGTCCGGGTGGAAACTCACCGGATCGCTGGCCATCACCTCGGAAACCTGTTTGTCCGGATCGTTGACCAGCAAACGCTTGATCGGCAACACGCCCTTGAGGACGCCGTCGTAATCGACCACGAACAGTTTGTCGGTATGGCCCGGCAACTCCTTGAGACGGCGCAGATAACGCAAGACCACTTCAAGGCTGACATCCTCGCGGATGGTCACCATCTCGAAGTCCATCAGCGCACCGACCTGCTCCTCATCGTAGGACAGTGCCGAACGCACACGCTCGCGTTGTTGCTGGTCGAGGGTCTCCATGAGCTCATGGACGACGTCTCGCGGCAGCTCGGAGGCCAGGTCAGCGAGTTCGTCAGCATCCATGTCCTTGGCGGCTGCCAGGAGCTCGTGATCGTCCATGTCGGCGATCAGCGATTCACGGACCGAATCGGATACTTCGAGAAGGATGTCGCCGTCGCGATCGGCCTTGACCAGTTGCCAGAGCGTCAGACGATCGTCCAGCGGCAAGGCTTCAAGGATGTAGGCGACGTCGGCGGAGTGCAGGTCATCGAGTTTGCGTTGCAACTCGACAAGGTTCTGCCGGTGGACCAGGTTCTCGACCCGGTCATGATGCGGGCCTTCCTGGCGGTGAGTCAGGTCTTCTACCACTCGCTGGCGCTGCAGCAACTCAACCACCTGAGCCAGGCGATCCTGCAAGCTTTCCTGCGTTTTCTTTACTTCAACATCGGACATAGGCGAACTCCACTCCCAGCAGCGGGGCA
Organism: Pseudomonas sp. GL_091; assembly: GCF_057837725.1. Classification (NCBI taxonomy): domain Bacteria; kingdom Pseudomonadati; phylum Pseudomonadota; class Gammaproteobacteria; order Pseudomonadales; family Pseudomonadaceae; genus Pseudomonas; species Pseudomonas sp. GL_091. The sequence continues at coordinate 5,678,710 of NZ_CM174451.1, forward strand.
CGCCGGAAGGATCAATCAGTCAATTCATGATTGGTGAAACGGGGTACTGAGTAACTACTGGGTAAGTCCATGGAGGTATTCCACAAGCCCCGGCGGGGCTGACGGGCGCAATGATACACCGCCTGACGGTTTTAAACGTTAAAAAATCTTGGCTGAAACAAGCGCTTGCACAACAAACTTGAGCATCGTCCTGATCCACAAAAATGCGACGACGTATTCTGAAAAGAAAACACACCACCCTTCGAAAATTGTAGCCGCTACCCTTGAAAAGGAACGTCATGGAGGACGCCTGATGCCATCAGTTGCACAATTCTTTCTACTGCTCGGCCTGCTCAGCCCCCTGCCCCTGGCGCTCGCCACCACCGTTCAGCGCTGCGAGGCGGCCAATGGGCGCATTACCTTCACCACACTGAGTTGTGCCGCGGGAGAAAGCGTTTCACTTCAGGACGTCCGTGCCTTTACACCCGGCAGCACGATGGCACTTATGCCGCCAGCCGAACCCCGTGAAACATCAGGAATGAAAATCCAAAGGAAAGAGCCGACCGTGGTCGGCCAGGCGCAGGACAAGTGCGCAAACCTGATCAGTGCCAGGCAGCGCCGGGAGGCGATCATCAATCAGCGAGTGGTCGCCGGCATGAGCCAGCAAGACGTCGAAAGCGCCCTCGGCAAGCCGGACAGGATCAGTATTCGCAATTCAGCCACGAGCTACCGCTACGACACCCTGCGAGGTCGCAGTGCACAGGTGGAGTTCGACGAGAGGGGATGCACGAAAGGAAAAGCCAAATCCCGGACGGCAAAAAGCCCGCATTAGATGCGGGCTTTCTGTTGTATGGTGCACTCGACAGGATTCGAACCTGTGACCGCTCGGTTCGTAGCCGAGTACTCTATCCAGCTGAGCTACGAGTGCATTTTGTGTTTTTAGACCAGACCACAACTGGCTGAAGCAAAGTTACTTGCATTACTGCAACTAACTCTTAAATGGTGCACTCGACAGGATTCGAACCTGTGACCGCTCGGTTCGTAGCCGAGTACTCTATCCAGCTGAGCTACGAGTGCATTTGTTGCCGCGCATTATAGGCCGTCTAATCTCTATGTCAAACACTTTTTCTAGTAATTTCAACAACTTACCGAAGAAGCCAGATTACAACGTACTACGCAAATAATGGCGGAGAACGGGGGATTCGAACCCCCGACACCCTTTTGAGGTGTACTCCCTTAGCAGGGGAGCGCCTTCGGCCACTCGGCCAGCTCTCCGCAACACGGGGCGTATATTAACCAGCTTCTTCCCCGTTTGCAAACATAAAAAACGATAAAAATTAATGGCTTGGTTCTTCGTCCTTCTCTTTCTTGATACGCAGGTAAATTTCCTCCCGGTGAACAGCTACCTCTTTGGGGGCATTAACACCGATGCGCACTTGATTTCCTTTGACGCCGAGCACGGTCACGGTGATTTCGCCATCACCGATAATCAGGCTTTCTGCGCACCGACGAGTCAGAATCAGCATACCTTTCTCCTCACGCATTACATTTCAGGGACAACAGTCTGCAAAAAAAAGGCACTCGACCCACAACCGGAGCGGTCGCAGCCCTACATGCCTGAGTATTGACTAGCGTGAGCAAAAGAACAGCCTCGGGGGTCACGCCATTCAAAAAAACAAAAGGCGCGGTCAGACCGCGCCTTTTGGCAAACGCATCACTCGCCCTGGCGGGCCGGTGCGTCCAGTTCGAAAGCCGTGTGCAGAGCGCGCACAGCCAGTTCCAGGTACTTCTCTTCGATCACTACGGAGACTTTGATTTCCGACGTCGAGATCATCTGGATGTTGATGCTTTCCTTGGCCAGGGATTCGAACATGCGGCTGGCCACGCCTGCGTGAGAACGCATGCCAACGCCGACGATCGACACCTTGGCGATCTTGGTGTCGCCCACGACTTCACGGGCACCCAGCTCGCCAGCGGTTTTTTCCAGCACGGCTTGCGCCGCCTGGTAGTCGTTGCGGTGCACGGTGAAGGTGAAGTCGGTGGTGTTATCGTGCGCGACGTTCTGCACGATCATGTCGACTTCGATGTTCGCGGCACTGATCGGGCCGAGAATCTTGAAGGCAACGCCCGGGATGTCTGGCACGCCACGGATGGTCAGCTTGGCTTCATCGCGGTTGAAAGCGATACCGGAAATGATCGGCTGTTCCATGGTTTCCTCTTCATCAATAGTAATGAGGGTGCCCGGACCCTCCTTGAAGCTGTGCAGTACGCGCAGCGGAACGTTGTACTTGCCGGCGAACTCGACCGCGCGGATCTGCAGCACCTTGGAACCGAGGCTGGCCATTTCCAGCATCTCTTCGAAGGTGATCTTGTCCAGGCGCTGAGCCACGGACACCACACGCGGGTCGGTGGTGTAGACGCCGTCGACGTCGGTGTAGATCTGGCATTCATCAGCCTTCAGGGCTGCCGCCAGCGCAACGCCGGTGGTGTCGGAACCGCCACGACCGAGAGTGGTGATATTGCCGTGCTCGTCGACGCCCTGGAAACCGGCGACAACCACCACACGACCTGCCTTCAGGTCACCGCGAATCTTCTGGTCATCAATCTGCAAGATACGCGCTTTATTGTGCGCGCTATCCGTCAGAATCCGCACCTGGTTGCCGGTGTACGACACCGCCGGCACGCCGCGCTTGATCAGCGCCATGGCCAACAGGGCAATCGTCACCTGCTCACCGGTGGAAACGATCACGTCCAGCTCGCGCGGAACCGGTTGGCCGTCGCCACTGATTTGCTTGGCCAGATCGATCAGACGGTTGGTCTCGCCGCTCATTGCAGACAGCACAACCACCAGGTCATCGCCGGCATCGCGGAATTTCTTAACCTTGTCGGCGACCTGCTCGATTCTCTCGACAGTGCCGACCGAGGTGCCTCCAAATTTCTGTACGATCAAAGCCATTTCAAAGCCGCCTCTGCCCATGAAGGGCGCCCAAATAATCACTCAAACAGCGTTGCGGCCCACCACTAGACTGCGGGCCGCAAGTACTGCCTTATAGACCCTGCTCTACAAACGGAACGGTCAGGGCCAGTGCCGCATCCAGTGCGCCAGCGTCGGTACCGCCGCCTTGCGCCATGTCTGGACGACCACCGCCCTTCCCGCCCACTGCCGCAGCGGCTTGCTTCATCAAATCACCGGCTTTGAGTTGGCCAGTCAGGTCTTTGGTTACGCCTGCAACCAGAACGACCTTTTCCTCATGGACACTGCCGAGCAGGATCACTGCGCGGCCGAGTTTGTTTTTCAGTTGATCGACCAGCGCCAGCAGCGCCTTGCCATCCTGACCGTCCAGACGCACGGCCAGCACTTTCACGTCCTTGACGTCCAGCGCCTGGGCCGACAGATCGTCGCCCGCGGCACTGGCAGCCTTGGCTTGCAACTGCTCGAGTTGCTTCTCCAGCAGACGGTTGCGCTCCAGCACAGCCGACAGCTTGTCGATCAGGTTGTCGCGGCTACCCTTGACCAGGCTGGCCGCTTCCTTGAGTTGTTCTTCCGCCGCGTTCAAGTAGGCCAGCGCTTGCGCACCGGTGACGGCTTCGATACGACGCACACCCGATGCCACACCGCCTTCGCTGATGATTTTCAGCAGGCCGATGTCGCCGGTACGGTTGGCGTGGATACCGCCGCACAGCTCGACGGAGAAATCGCCCATGCTCAGTACACGCACGTTGTCACCGTATTTCTCGCCGAACAGCGCCATGGCGCCTTTCTGCTTGGCGGTTTCGATATCGGTTTCTTCGGTTTCAACTTCGGAGTTCTTGCGAATCTCGGCGTTGACGATGTCTTCCAGCGCTTTCAGTTGTTCAGGCTTGATGGCTTCGAAGTGACTGAAGTCAAAACGCAGGCGCTGACTGTCGACCAACGAGCCTTTCTGCTGAACGTGATCGCCCAGCACCTGGCGCAATGCAGCGTGCAGCAAGTGAGTCGCGGAGTGGTTCAACGACGTGGCGTGACGCACCTCGGCATCAACGTGGGTCTCGACCGGCGTACCGACGATCAGGCTACCCGAATCCAGGATACCGTGGTGCAGGAATGCACCGCCGGTCTTGGTGGTGTCACGCACGTCGAAACGCGCGCTGCCCGCCTGCAGGTAACCGCAATCACCGACCTGGCCACCGGACTCGGCGTAGAACGGCGTCTTGTCGAGAACGATCACGCCCTCATCGCCTTCGCTCAATACGTCGACCGACTGGCCATCTTTATACAGCGCAACGATTTTTGCCAAACCACGGGTATCGGTGTAGCCGGTGAACTCCGTGGCCACGTCAACCTTGACCAGGCTGTTGTAGTCCATGCCGAAGGAACTGGCGGAACGGGCACGGACGCGCTGGGCTTCCATTTCACGCTCGAAACCTTCTTCGTCGATGGTCAGGCTGCGCTCGCGAGCGATGTCACCGGTCAGGTCCATCGGGAAGCCATAGGTGTCGTAGAGTTTGAACACCACGTCGCCCGGCACCACGTCGCCTTTGAGTTCAGCCAGATCCTGCTCGAGGATCTTCAGGCCCTGCTCCAGGGTCTTGGCGAATTGCTCTTCTTCGGCCTTCAGCACGCGCTCGATGTGCGCCTGCTGGGACTTCAGTTCCGGGAAGGCTTCGCCCATCTCGGCAACCAGGGCCGCGACGATCTGGTAGAAGAAGCTGCCCTTGGCGCCCAGCTTGTTACCGTGACGGCAGGCGCGACGGATGATCCGGCGCAGCACGTAGCCGCGGCCTTCGTTGGACGGCAGCACGCCGTCGGCGATCAGGAAGCCGCAGGAACGGATGTGGTCAGCCACGACTTTCAGCGAAGCCTGGGCGTCATTGGTGCAGCCGATGGCCTTGGCCGAAGCGCTCAGCAGGCTCTGGAACAGGTCGATTTCATAGTTCGAGTGAACGTGCTGCAGCACGGCACTGATCCGCTCCAGGCCCATGCCGGTGTCGACCGACGGCGCTGGCAACGGGTGCAACACGCCATCGGCGGTGCGGTTGAACTGCATGAACACGTTGTTCCAGATTTCGATGTAACGATCGCCGTCTTCTTCCGGCGAGCCCGGTGGGCCACCCCAGATGTCGGCGCCGTGATCGTAGAAAATCTCGGTGCAAGGACCGCACGGGCCGGTATCGCCCATGGTCCAGAAGTTGTCGGAGGCGTACGGCGCGCCCTTGTTGTCGCCGATGCGCACCATGCGCTCGGCCGGAACCCCGATTTCCTTGGTCCAGATGTCGTACGCCTCGTCATCGCTGGCGTAGACGGTGACCCAGAGCTTTTCCTTCGGCAGGTTCAGCCACTTGTCGGACGTCAGGAAGTTCCAGGCGTAGCTGATGGCATCACGCTTGAAGTAATCACCAAAGCTGAAGTTACCCAGCATTTCGAAAAAGGTGTGGTGACGAGCGGTATAACCGACGTTTTCCAGGTCGTTGTGCTTGCCGCCGGCGCGCACGCATTTCTGGCTGCTGACGGCGCGGGTGTACGCGCGCTTTTCCTGGCCCAGGAAGCAGTCCTTGAACTGGTTCATCCCCGCGTTAGTGAACAGCAGGGTTGGGTCGTTGCCCGGAATCAAAGAGCTGGAGGCTACACGGGTGTGGCCTTGCTCTTCGAAGAAGCGAAGGAAGGCTTCACGGATTTCTGCGCTTTTCATTAGGTTCTTCCACGGAGGCTGCGGCCAAAGGCCTGTTCGAAACGTCAACAGACGAAGCGACGGCAAAGGGCCGCATTATATCGGCCCTGCGCGCGGGGTACAGCGTGTTTATACGATAGAAACGCTCAATTGGAGCGCTAACGCTATCACTTGCGCGAAAAGCCGACGAATGTCGCGACGACTTGCTCGATTTGCGCACGGCTGACGTCCATGTGCGTGACCATGCGCAGACGCGCGGCGGCACTGAGCTTGATCCCGCGCTCGGCGGCAAAGGCCTTGATCGCCTCGGCCTGGTCGCCCATCTGCACATAAACCATGTTGGTCTGCACTGGCTCGACCTCGTAGCCAGCCCCGCGCAGGCCTTCGGCCAGCCACTGTGCGTTCGCGTGGTCGTCGGCCAGGCGCTCTACGTTGTGATCCAATGCATACAGGCCTGCCGCCGCCAGAATGCCGGCCTGACGCATGCCGCCACCGACCATCTTGCGCAGGCGCCGGGCCTTGCCGATCAACTCGGCCGAGCCGCACAGCACCGAACCGACCGGTGCGCCCAGGCCTTTGGACAGGCACACCGAGACGGAATCGAAATACTGGGTAATTTCCCGGGCATCCACACCCAGTTTCACTGCCGCGTTGTACAAACGTGCGCCGTCCAGGTGCAACTGCAAGCCATGCTCGCGGGTAAAACTGCGCGCCCGCGCCAGATACTCCAACGGCAGGACCTTGCCTTGCATGGTGTTTTCCAGCGCCAGCAAACGTGTGCGGGCGAAATGGAAGTCATCCGGCTTGACCGCCGCCGCAACCTGCGCCAGGTCCAGCGAACCATCGGCCTGTACTTCCAGCGGCTGTGGCTGGATCGAGCCAAGCACCGCCGCGCCACCCCCTTCGTACTTATAAGTGTGGGCCTGCTGGCCGACGATGTACTCGTCACCGCGTTCGCAATGAGCCATCAACCCCAGCAGGTTGCTCATGGTACCGGTCGGCACGAACAGTGCCGCGGCAAAACCCAGGCGCCTGGCCAGTTCGGCTTCCAGGTGATTGACCGTCGGATCTTCGCCATACACGTCATCGCCGGTGGCGGCCTTGGTCATTGCGTCGAGCATGCCGGCGCAAGGTTGGGTGACGGTGTCGCTGCGAAGATCGATAACGCTCATGAATCTGGCCTCGGTAAGCAGGGGGAAATCCCTTTCAGGAAAGAATTACTGCGGGCATGGCGACGATTAATCAACCCTCGCGTAGGAAAAGGCCGATTAAACCAACGGAAAAGTCGATGACAATCATCCAAAAGGGGTCATGCGCATACCGGAAATATGTGATAAAAACGCTGCGCCGCCAAACATTCAAGCGGCAAAAACGTTCTCAGGGCGGGGTGCAACTCCCCACCGGCGGTAATTGCGCACAATGCGCATAGCCCGCGAGCGCTTGGTGACAGCACGGCTTCGGCAGTGCCTGGCAGCAAGGTCAGCAGACCCGGTGTGATCCCGGGGCCGACGGTCATAGTCCGGATGAAGAGAGAACGGGATTGACAACAAAGGGCCGTCCGCCGGCATTCGTGCAAGCGTGCGTACCCTCAGATCCCCTTCGATTCATAACGCCCTGTTTTTCACACAAACAGGAGTCAGAACATGCAACCCACCGCAATCGACAGCAAAAGCAAACACCATCAGGGCGAGCGCGTTGCGTTCATCCAGGCCTGCTGGCACAAGGATATTGTCGATCAGAGCCGTAAAGGCTTCGTCGCCGAAATGATTGCCCAGGGTTATCAGGAGTCCGACATCGATTTCTTCGAAGTCGGCGGCGCCTTTGAAATGCCCCTGCACGCCAAGTTGCTGGCCAAGACCGGTCGTTACTCCGGCATCGTCGCGGCAGCCCTGGTGGTGGACGGCGGAATCTACCGTCACGAGTTCGTCGCCCAGTCGGTGGTCAGCGGCCTGATGCAGGTTCAGCTGGAAACCGAAGTGCCGGTGTTCTCGGTGTCCCTGACCCCGCACCACTTCCATGCAGGTGAAGAACACCAGAAGTTCTTCTTCGAGCATTTCCTGCATAAAGGCCAGGAAGCGGCGAAGACGTGTGCGGATACGTTGCACAAGATTCGTGCGCTACGTCGCACCGAGCCGCGCGCACTGGCCGTCTAACGCCCCGCCCACTGTAGGAGCAGCCGGTCGACGCTCGATTGCTCGCGAAGAACTCAAGATCGCTGCGGGGCATCAATTTCCCCGCGTTATCGTTGACGACCTTCGCGAGCAAGCTCGCTCCTACAGGGATTCGCCGTCAGGCCAGGTTTTCGTCGGTGGTCGGCACAACCAGGATGCCGGCACGCAAACCATTCTTCACCTTGGGGTTCGGGAAGATGATCCGGGCGCCCTCCTCTTCGATGATCCAGCGGGTGTTGGCGATGTCTTCCGCCAGCAGGTAACCCACTTCCAGTTCCGAAAAGTTCTCGATGTCCGCCGGCAGGTTCAGGCGGAAGCTGTCGCTGTGTTTGATGATTTCCCGTGCCACGCTGTACAGCTGTAAACCGTCCAGTGCCTCTTCAGTCAGTTCCGGCTCGGTACCCTCGATGATCTGCTTGAGGCGCTTCTCCAGCAGCGAGACGTTGACCCCGTCGTTCTGACCGAACGGCCGCGCCTTGCCCAACTCCAGGGTGAAGGCCTCGGCACCCAGCTTGTCGTAGGTGTAGGCGCTGAACACGATGGACGGCTTGTTCTGCAGCAACACCGCTTCCATGCCGGCGGCGCGCAGGCGCGCCAGTTCGTGGCGCGAATGCTGGCGGTCTTCTTTCCACGGGTACAAGGCGAACTGCTCTATTTTCGAGCCACGAATCGCCGTGTGCAGGTCGTAGTGCAGGCGCTGGCGATCCGGCAGGCTGAAGAAACTGGCGGCCAGGCGCTCCAGCTCACAGGCGCGCAGGGCTTCGCAACCGCTGCTTTGTTCGTGACGGCCATTGAACAGCCGATTGACGTCCTGCTCGACGAAACGCTCGCCTTTGCGAATCGCTTCGGGGTTACCGAACAGGAACAGAATACGTGCGCGCGGCTTCAGGTCGCCGCGGGCGATATCGTGCAACAGGCGATCGAGCAACTCGATCGGCGCTGTTTCGTTGCCATGGATCCCCGCCGACAGCAGCAGGTCCAAGCCGTTGTCACGGGCTTCAGGTGGCCGGACTTCCAGCGCACCTTCGCTCAACCAGCGCATGCGCACGCCTTCGACAGTCAGTTGAGTCTTCTCCGCCGGTTCGCGGCCGGCGAGGGTCAGTTCAAGCAGTTTGCCGAGGGCGAGCATAGAGCGGTTTCCTTAGTGGTCGTGATTGCAATCCGGGCCGTGAGCGTGATCCTCGTCGTCGCCGAGTTCAGCCGGTTCCATCTCCAGTTGCAGACTTACCAGATTAGTCGCCAATGGGCGCAACAGCAGGTTTGCGTATTCGGCGTCGCCTTCTTCGACGTCCACGCCGATCAACAGTTGGCCGCGGCCGTCCTGTTGGATCCACAGCTCTTTGCCTTGCCACAGGACCGCGACGCGGGTGCAGGACGTCTCCAGTTGCGTGCCGTCGGTGTCTTCAAGGATCAGCTGCAGGGTATCGCTCATGTCTTTACGCTCTCGTTTGAGATGAAGCAGCGCGCTGCCGTAGAAGGCGGCGCGCCGTCGATCAATTGATCTGGAATGGATAAACCGCGCCCAGTTTAAGGATTTGCGTCAGTTCATCCAGTGCCGTCCGGCACTCAAGCAGCAATTGCGGGTCCGCCAGATCGTTTTCGGTCATGCGGTCGCGGTAGTGCTTCTCGACCCATTCGGTCAGTGTGCCGTACAACGGTGCCGTCATGATAACCCCTGGGTTGACGGCCGCCAGTTCGGTTTCGTTGAGTGCGACGCGCAACCGCAGGCAAGCTGGGCCACCACCGTTCTGCATACTCTGCTTGAGATCGAAGACTTTCACTTCGCGGATCAGGCCGCCGGAGCTGGTCAAACCCTGCAAATACTGCCAGACACGCTCGTTGCCACGGCATTCTTCCGGCACGATCAACAGCATGGAGCCGTCAGGACGCGACAGCAGCTGGCTATTGAACAGGTAGGAACGTACCGCGTCTTCCACACTTACTGCGGAACGCGGTACGCAGACTGACTGAAATTTCCCACCGGCTTTGGCGAGTTTGCTCTGCAGTTCAGCGAGCATCTTCTCGGTCTCGAGGAACGCGTCCTCGTGATAGAACAGCACTTCGCCGTTGCCGACCGCAATCACGTCGTTGTGGAACACGCCCTGATCGATCACCGACGGGTTCTGCTGGGCGTAGACCACGCCGTCATCGCTCAAGCCGTGCAGACGGGCAACGGCCTGGGACGCTTCGAGGGTCTGGCGCGCCGGGTACTTCTGTGGTGCCGGGTAGCGGGTGTCGAACGCACTGCGGCCGAACACGAAGAACTCGACACCGGCTTCGCCGTATTCACGGCAGAAACGCGTGTGGTTGGCCGCGCCTTCGTCACCGAACTGCGCCACGGCCGGCAAGGCAGCGTGATGGGCGAAGTGTTTCTGGTCAGCGAACATCGCCCCCAGCACGCGGCTGGTGGTCGGGTGTTCGATGCTGCGGTGGTATTTGCAGTTGAGGTTGGCGGCGGTGAAATGCACGCGGCCATCAGCCGTGTCGGCGCTAGGGCTGACGGTAGCGGCGTTGGCCACCCACATGCTCGAGGCAGAGCAACTGGCCACCAGCAGCGGCATCGCGTCTTTGGCAGCGCGCTCGATCACTTCAGCATCGGTGCCGCCAAAGCCCAGGCGACGCAGTGCGGCCACATCCGGGCGCTCTTGCGGTGCCAGTACGCCTTGCTGGAAACCCATTTCCATCAGCGCTTTCATCTTTGCCAGGCCTTGCAGCGCCGCTTCCTTGGGGTTGGAAGACTGCTGGCTGTTGCTCTGGGACGCGACGTTGCCATAGGACAGGCCGCCGTAGTTATGGGTCGGCCCCACTAGACCGTCAAAATTGACTTCATAGGATTTCATCAGCGAGGCTCCACGAGAATCTGTTGTTATAGGCTTCAGTAACTATTCTTTGAGACCGCGTTGCGGCCATCGCGAGCAGGCTCGCTCCTACAGGATTTGTGTCGTACACAAAATGTGTGTCCACCATCGAACCTGTAGGAGCGAGCCTGCTCGCGATTGGGCGTTACGCCATTTTCACGCCAGGCGTAAGGGCCGAGGGCATAACCAGGCTCGGCGTTTCCAGCGAGGCCACCGGGTACGCGCAGTAATCCGCCGCGTAGTAGGCGCTGGCGCGGTGGTTACCCGAGGCGCCGACGCCGCCGAACGGCGCGCTGCTCGCGGCGCCGGTCAGCTGCTTGTTCCAATTGACGATACCGGCACGGCTTTCCAGCCAGAATTGCTGGTAACGCGCTTCGGAGTCCGACAGCAGACCGGCGGCCAGACCGTAGGCGGTGTCGTTGGCTTCAGCGATCGCTGCTTCAAAATCAGCGTAGCGGATCACTTGCAGCAACGGGCCGAACAGTTCTTCGTCAGGACGATCGGCAACGGCGCTCACGTCCAGGATGCCCGGGGTCAGCAAGGCCGATTGAGCCTGAGGCTGAGTCATTTCCAGCAGCGCCACGGCGCCATTGGCCAGCAGGTGCTCCTGAGCATCCATCAACGCTTTTGCCGCGCCAAGGGAAACCACCGAGCCCATGAACGGCGCTGGTTGCTGATCGAAAGCACCGACCTCAATGGTCGAGCTGACCGCTACCAGGCGCGCCAGCAACGTGTCACCCCAGGCACCTTGCGGCACCAGCAAGCGACGGGCACAGGTGCAACGCTGGCCGGCGGAGATGAACGCCGACTGAATGATGGTGTACACCGCGGCATCGAGGTCAGCGACCTGATCAACCACCAGCGGGTTGTTACCACCCATTTCCAGCGCCAGGATCTTGTCCGGACGACCGGCGAATTGCTGGTGCAGGTGATTGCCGGTACGGCTGGAACCGGTGAAGAACAGCCCGTCGATGCCCGGGTTCGCCGCCAGGGCGATGCCGGTTTCGCGAGCGCCTTGCAGCAGGTTCAATACGCCGGCCGGCAGGCCAGCCTCGATCCAGCACTTGACCGTCAGCTCGGCGACTTTCGGTGTCAGTTCGCTTGGCTTGAACAGCACGCTGTTACCGGCCAGCAGTGCCGGCACGATGTGGCCGTTCGGCAGGTGACCCGGGAAGTTGTAAGGACCAAACACCGCGACTACACCGTGGGGTTTGTGGCGCAGCACTGCGGTGGCATCGCCCAGCGGGCCGCTCTTCTCGCCAGTACGTTCGCGGTAGCTCTGCACCGAGATGGCAATCTTGTTGACCATGCTGGTGACTTCGGTCGCGGCTTCCCACAGGGGCTTGCCGGTTTCTTCGCCGATGGTGCGGGCCAGTTCGTCAGCGTGATTCTTCAGCGCAGCGGCAAAGGCTTCGAGCACCGAGATACGCTCCTCCAGGGTGCACCGTGCCCAGCCCGGGAACGCCTGACGCGCCGCTTGCACAGCCGACTCGACCTGAGCGGCGGTGGCGCCAACGCCGGACCACAGCACCTGCTGGGTCACCGGGTTCAGCGACTCGAAGGCTTCGCCCTGACCTGCCAGCCATTCACCTGCGATGTAAAGCGACTTCATTATTTCGACTCCCGAGCTGCGGACAACGCCACGGCGCGCACTTGATCGCCAGCGTTGAGTTGAAGACGTTTGGCGGTCTGCGGATCGACCACCAGGGTGCCGGCGGCCAGACGTGCCGGCGCAGCAGTGATCCGGCAGTCCTCGCGCTTGCGGTTGTGAATGATGAATGGCGTGGCATCATCACCCGGCGTGCCGACGGCCAGCACCAGTGCCTGGCTGTCACGCACGGCGCGGATCTTGCCGGTTTCGCACTCGATCGCAGGACCTGCGTCGAAAATGTCGACGTAGCCCTGGTAGCTGAAACCTTCGCTCTTGAGCATGGCCAGCGCCGGCTCGGTGTCCGGGTGAACCTGACCAATCACGTTGCGCGCATCCGGCGACAGGAAGCAGGTGTACAGCGGGAATTTCGGCATCAGCTCGGCGATGAACGCCTTGTTGCCCACGCCGGTCAGGTAGTCAGCCTGGCTGAACTCCATCTTGAAGAAGTGCCGGCCCAGGCTTTCCCAGAACGGCGAGCGCCCGGCTTCGTCGGAAACCCCGCGCATTTCGGCAATGATCTTGTTGCCGAACAGTTGCGGAAACTCGGCGATGAACAGCATCCGCGCCTTGGACAGCATGCGGCCGTTGAGGCCACTGCGGTAATCGGCGTGCAGGAACAGCGAGCACAGCTCGGAGTTGCCGGTCAGGTCGTTGGCCAGGAACAGCGTCGGGATTTCACGATAGATGTTCAGCTCTTGCGAAGCGCTGACCGTCAGACCGACCCGGAAGTTGTACCAGGGCTCACGCAGGCCGACGGCGCCGGCAATGGCGGAAATACCCACCACGCGAGCGTCGTCATCTTCGAGCACGAACAGGTAGTCCGCATCGCCCCGCCCGGCTTCGCCGCGAAAGGTCTTCTCGGCCCAGCCGACCCGATGGGCCAGCCGCTCTTCGTTGGCCGGCAAGGTGGTCAGGCCGGTGCCGGTGCTGCGGGCCAGTTCGATCAGAGCGGGTAAATCGCTGCTGCGTACGGGACGAACGATCATGCTATCTCCTCAAACGGGCCGCTTGCGCCACCCGTGAAACTTCGCTGCTTTCTAAACAAGCAATCAGGCCAGGCCGCTGTTAAACCGCGACCAGGCGCACGCTGGCACCCTCGCCGACGCCCAGGGCTTCGGCCGCTTCCAGGTCCAGGGTCACTGGTTTGCCTGGCGCGTAATCGAGCTCGAGCATCACTGCGCGGTAATCCTGCAACTGGGCATTGGCAACCAGATACTGGCGACCGACGCCTTTGACCGGCTCGCCGATCTTCACCGGCACCACGCGGCTCTGGGCGATCGAACGGATCCCCGAGACACGGGCATGCAGGGTCGGGCCACCGTCGAAGATGTCGATGTAGTGATCGGTCTCGAAACCTTCGCGCATCAAGATGTCGAAGGTGATCTGCGCCCGCGGATGCACCTGGCCCATGGCTTCTTGAGCGGAGTCCGGCAGCAGTGGCACGTAGATCGGGTAATGCGGCATCAGTTCGGCGAGGAACGTACGGCTTTTCAGCCCGCACAGACGCTCGGCTTCGGCGTAGTTGAGGTCGAAGAAGTTGCGACCGATGGCATCCCAGAATGGCGAGTCGCCGTTTTCATCGCTGTAACCGACGATCTCGGTCACCACGGAATCGGCAAAACGCTCCGGATGACTGGCCACGAACAGCAAACGGCCGCGGGAGTTGAGCTCCGACCACGGCGAACCCACCAGCTCGCGCTGCACGTAGAAACTGGTCAGCAAGCTGTTGCCGGTCAGGTCATGGCACTGCGAGAGCACGTGGATCTTGTTGTGAATCTTCAGCTCGCGGGAAGCGTGCACGAAGGTTTCGTTGCGGAAGCTGTAGAACGGCTCGGAGTAACCGGCCGACGCCACGATGGCCGAGCAACCGACCAGTTTGCCGGTAGCAGAGTCTTCGAGGACGAAGAAATAGCTTTCCTCACCGTTGAAACTCACTTCAGCGGCGAACGAGGCTTCGCTTGCCGCGATCTTGTCGCTCAGGCGCTCAACGTCATCCGGCAAGGAAGTGACACCAATCGGACTGTCCGCAGCCAGACGCTGTACCTCGCCCAGATCAGCCATTTGCGCGGGGCGCATCACCAGCATGGTGTCACTCCTTTTTCGAAAAACTCTTTGAGGAAAATAAGCCAGCCCCTTGTAGGAGCGAGCCTGCTCGCGATGGTGGATCAGCAACAAAGTTGTCGACTGACACACCATCGCGAGCAGGCTCGCTCCTACAGAAAAGCGGGACCGGCAGCAAAATTGGGTTCGACGCCTGAAAGGTCAGGCGTCGAAGGGTCTATCAGGCTTGTGTCAGTTTTGCTGCGGCACGTTCGAAGCGGTCCAGACCGGCATCGATATCGGCGTCTTCCACTACCAGGCTCGGGGCGAAACGCACCACGTCCGGGCCGGCTTGCAGGACCATCAGGCCTTCTTGCTCAGCGGCGTTGAAGATGTCCTTGGCCTTGCCTTTCCAGGCATCGCTCAAGACGCAACCGATCAACAGGCCCATGCCACGAACCTTGGTGAACAGGCCGTACTTCTCGCCGATCTGCTCAAGGCGGACCTTGAACTTGTCGTGCTTGGCGTTGACGCCGGCCAGCACCTCAGGGGTGTTGATCACGTCGATCACGGCTTCCGCGACAGCGCATGCCAGCGGGTTGCCGCCGTAAGTGGTGCCGTGGGTGCCGACGACCAGGTGCTTGGCCAGGTCTTCGGTGGTCAGCATCGCCGCGATCGGGAAACCACCGCCCAGGCTCTTGGCGCTGGTCAGGATGTCCGGGATCACGCCGTAATGCTGGTAGGCGAACAGATGGCCGGTACGGCCCATGCCGGTCTGCACTTCGTCGAAGATCAGCAGCGCGTTGTGCGCGGTGCAGAGCTCGCGGGCACCTTGCAGGTATTCCAGTTCAGCCGGGATCACACCGCTTTCGCCCTGGATCGGTTCCAGCACCACGGCGCAAGTCTTGTCGGAAATGGCGGCTTTCAGCGCGGCCAGATCGTTGTACGGCACGTGGGTGATGCCGGTGATTTTCGGACCGAAGCCGTCAGAGTACTTCGACTGGCCACCCACGTTCACGGTGAACAGGGTACGGCCGTGGAAGCTGTTGAGCGCGGCGATGATCTCGTACTTTTCGCTGCCGAAACGGTCGAAACCGACACGACGGGCCAGCTTGAAGGCGGCCTCGTTGGCTTCGGCGCCGGAGTTGCAGAAGAAGGCTCGGTCGGCAAAGGTGGCGTCGACCAACTTGTGAGCCAGGCGCAGGGCCGGCTCATTGGTGAACACGTTGGATACGTGCCACAGCTTGTTCGCCTGCTCGGTCAAGGCACCAACCAGCGCCGGATGCGCGTGGCCCAGGACGTTTACGGCAATCCCGCCGGCGAAGTCGATCAGCTCGCGGCCGGACTGGTCCCAAACGCGGGAACCGGCGCCACGCACAGGAATGAATGCGGCAGGCGCATAGTTGGGAACCATTACCTGATCGAAATCGGCGCGTTGTACCGCAGCGTGCTCAACGGACATCGGAGTCTCCTGAAGAGAAAACACTCGCCTGAAACTGGCGAGCTTGGTGAGGATTGTAAGGACAGTTTTCAGCCCGGCCTTGCCGCCAAGCGACAACTTCTTATAGCGCAAACCCCGGATTTTCCCGGGTTTACGGCAATGCGACATATAGGGTCGCAAAGGCGCAGTTTAACTGGCGGCGGGCGTTTGCGGCAGGCTTGCTGCGTTGTAACTCTTGCCAATGGTCCGAGTGCGGTAAATATGTACCGCACAGCGTCCAGGTTCGCGGGTTTTCCTAGGGGCCTTTTAAAGCCAAGGCTACTCACCCCATGAATACCGAACCTACTGCCACTGTTGCTTCCGACGCTTTCAGGCCGGATGCTCATTTCCAGCATCTGCAGAGTGTAATCCCCTCCTGGCTCCGCCAGGCGGCGCCCCACCGACGCGAGGCGCTGCGCAACATCACCCCCGCCCTGCCCGCCGGACTACGGGACGCGTCGAAACATCACCACACCGAACTCGCCCGGTTGATCGCCCGACAGGTCTCCAGCCAGAACCAGGTCGACAAGGCACTGGCCAACCTGCAGAACCCCGCGGACTTCGCCGAACCGCTGCTCAAGGCCGAACTCAAGCGCCGCTTCGGCCTGGATGTGAATGTGCGCGAAACGTTTTTGCGCCTCTACATGCCTGATCATCTGCCGTGGTTACGGTTGAAGTCGGGCGCTGCGCGCACCTGGACGGTATCGCTGCTGGACGCCGCGCTGCACAACTTCGAAAGTGCCGAGACCCGCGTCGATGCCTTCGAGCCTGCCTCGACGTACATCACCGCGCCGTCTTCCAACGGGCAATTCCTGACCTTGCCGCTGATCCTGGAAAAAATGCCTGTCACGGTATTTACCGGCATGTGCCGGGAGCTGGACATTGGCCAGCGCTATAAAACCTATCTGGAAGACAACCTGAGTATCGGCAACCCGGTGGACTCAGCGCTCCTGCAAGGGAAAATCCGCGACAGCCAGAAATCCGCAATCACCGCTGCATTGCACCTGGCGCAGATGCAAAACCTCCTGGGCAGCGGCACCCACAGCCTGATTCTCGGCCTGCTCGACAACCTGCCGCATCTGCGCCTGCACAAGCAGCCATGGCGCTGTCATGACCTGACGATCCTCAACGCGCGCCTCACCGGCATCCTGCTGTTTGCCCCGGACCTGGAGCGCGCCCGGGAAGTGGTTCGCGTAGTGGCTTATATACCGGGCGACCCCGAACATCCGATCAAGGAATACCCCTCGTCTGCGGCATTCGCCGAGGAACTGGGCCAGCGCCTGCGCGACCCCGGGTATCAACAGTTTTTCAGTCGCTTCATCAACCATGAGGATCGCGGTTACTTTTTCGCGCAGTTGAACCAGCTGCTTGCCCCGATCACCTGGCAACCGATTCAGCCAGGCGATTCTCGTCCGACCTGGCGGGAACAACCCAACCCGCGTGCGGATCTGCAGATCGTGGCAACACCTGTCACAGGAGAACTGTGGACTCACCTCTACCAGAGCAAGCTCAACAAGATCCTCAACGATGCGCGAGTGATCGCGGTGTCCACTGCAACGGTCGACCAGAAAGCCCGTTGGGCGCTGTGGGATTCCTTCACGGAAATCGCCTCGACACTCCTGAACATCGCCGCCTTCGTGGCACTGCCATTCGTGCCGTTTCTCGGCGAACTGATGCTGGGCTACATGGCCTACCAGTTGCTCGACGAAACCTTCGAAAGCGTAGTCGACTGGGCCGAGGGGCAGAGTCGCGAAGCCTTCGGGCACTTGATGGGGGTGGTGGAGTCCGCGGTGCAACTAGGGACCTTTGCCGCAGGTGGTGCGATCGCGGCCGGCGAATTTCGCTCAGTATTGCCCCGGGAGATCGTTGAATTCATCGACCGCTTCAATACGGTAAAACGCCCGAACGGCGACACCCGCTACTGGCAACCCGACCTGACCACCTATGAACACCCTGCGGTGTTACCCAAAGATGCAAAACCGAATGAACTGGGCCTGCACCCGCATCAGGGCAAAAACCTGCTACCCCTGGAAAACAAGCACTACGCAGTGAGCAAGGACCCGCTAACCGGCGAGTACCGCATCGACCACCCCACCCGCCCTGACGTCTACAAACCACAACTGCGACACAACGGCAGCGGTGCCTGGCAAACCGAACTCGACCAGCCGTTGAGTTGGGACCAGGCCACCGTATTGCACCGTGTCGGCCCGGACATGCAGCGATTTCCAGCCAACACCCGCGAACGCATCCTCAGCATCAGCGGCTGCCACGAAGATGTCCTGCGCAAGATGCACGTGAATGCCGGACAGGTGCCACCGCTATTGGCCGACACACTCAAACGCTTCAGGATCGATCAAGACATACAAACCTTTATCGATCAGATTGGCAGTGACCAGCCGGAACACTTCCTCAAGGCGGATCCCGTGACACAGCTGGAACTGCTCAATGAAAACGGCTACTGGCCGGCAGACAAAGGCCTGCGACTGATCGACGACAACGCCCAAACCCTTTGGCAAAGCCCGGCGCCCGATGTGCCCGTGGTGCAAATCGATACCGCGCGCCTCACCGACGGCGACCTGCTGAAAACCTTTCTCCTGACCCTGTCGGACAGCGAAGCCAGAACGCTGATGGGCGAAGAATTCGGCCACCCCTCTCCTGGCCTGGAAAACCGGACTCAGCGGTTGCGCCAGATACTCGCGCGGCTTGCCAAACAAAAACGGCAAAGCCTGTTCGATCAGCGTTATCGCCGACTCGAACGTGGCGTTCGCGCAGCCATACAAGTGGTCATGGATGCCGAGCCCGGACTGCCACGCAGCGTTGCACAAGCGATTGTGGACACAGCAAGCGACCTGGAACTGCAACAGCTGAAAAACTCAACCGTTGCCCCTCGCCTGGCCGAGCTGAGCCGGGAGGCCAGACTGCAAGTGCGCGTGACTCGCGCCTACGAGGGGCTTGATTTGCCATCGACCGAGAACAACCTCGACACCGACCGACTGGCCTTGCACACCGTGGAAAAACTGCCGGGCTGGACGGGACAGCTACGGTTGGAAATCCGCCAGTACGCCCATGAAGGTCCGCTGATCGACAGCGTTGGCAGTGTCGTCGCCCCCCTTCGTAAAGTGCTGGTACTCAAAGAAGAAGGCTCGTATCAGGCGTTCGATCAAGACGGCGAAGAACTCAGCGGTATGGGCTCGCTATACACTTGCCTGCTACAGGCCATGCCGGACAGCGAACGTACCGCCCTGAATCTTCATATCGGTGAAGGTGAACGGCTCAAGCAACTGATTCGCCAACACGTCTTGAACCGTGATGCATTGCGCGCGCTGTTGGTTCAACACCCCGACCTCAAACCCACCTACGACCCAAAGGTGATGCGCTTGCTCGGTGGCAGTGACGGGTATCGTCGAATGCCAGGCAACACACCCACCTTGCAATCCCGGGCGCAGACACTGTTTCCCCATCTATCCGCCGAAGAGCTCGACGCCTTCGTCGAACGCCTGCAACTGCATCCCAGCGGACCGCGGGCAGAGCTAAGTCGGCTCATGGCTCAACACGCGCAACTCCTGGAAACGCTGTCGTCCTGGCGCGATGAAATTCCGCTGTTCATTCCAGACACACAAACCAGGATCACTCCCGAACAATTCGCTGCACAAAAGCAGGTCCGCCAACAATTCACCTTCGATCTGATGGACTGCTGGCGACAGCAATGGACCGTTGCCGATACCCCCCTTGAAACGGCCAACTTCAACTTCTTCCAACCCATCATCGGCCAATTGCCGACCCTGAGCACCGACTTCAGCGGTGTCACAATGCTGACCCTGGAAGGCAGTAGCGCCACGCGGGGCGTGCATGAGTTTCTGCGCAGCTTTACCGGATTACGCATCCTGAAACTGCGCAACTTCAACCTTGGCCACTTGCCCGATACCGTTACATCGCTGCAACTCGAAGAACTCATTCTGAGCGATTGCGCGGTCACTCTCAGCCCCGAAAGCCAGCTCGAACTCTCAGGCCTACATCATTTGACCACTCTGGACTTGTTCAACAACCCCTTGGGCCTGGCACCCGATGTCGGCAGCATGCCCGATTTGAATTACATCGATTTATCGCAGACGGGCATCTCTGATCTACCGACTGACTTACTGACTCGACCGCGCCTGCGCATCGCCCTGCTCAATGACAACCAGATCAAAGAGTTGCCCAGCGCACTGTTCACATTGCAACAAAGCACCCAGGAGGGTTTCGACCTGAGCAACAATCCGTTTTCCAGCGCAACCCGTGAACGCCTCAAACAGCACTTCCAGCAGACCCGTCAAGACTTCGGTATCTACGCCGAAGAAGCAGATATCCACCGCGCGCAGGCGCTGTACCCCTGGATGGACCAGGAAGATGCCAGCAAATTCGTCTACAAACTGCCCGGGACCCTGGATGAGGGGCGAGTCGAACTGACACGCCTGGAGGCAGAACTTGCCACCCTGGAGAACGACCTGTCCGCCTGGACCGTCGATATCCCTGCCGTCCACCCTCACAGCAATCAACCGTTCACTGCGCAGCAACTGCAGATCGAACATTCGACGCGGGACGCATTCAGAGAGTCCGTACTGCGCTGCTGGCGCCGGGAAACCGATCTGGATGATTTCAACGATTCGCTGCAAGCGATTACTTATGATCTGAGTCTGGACACACGGATTACCGGTCACCTGCCGACACTAAGCGCAGATTTCAGCCATGTTTCTATGGTTTACCTGAGTAGCGAGAGCGGCCTGACCACAGGTGTCACCGGGTTCCTGGAGCGCTTCCCCAAACTCAAGACCCTGGTTATCAACGACTTCAGGCTGGACGATATCCCGGAGGCGATCTTCCGGATGAGCGATTTGAAGTCGCTCAACCTCCTCGACTGCAACATCACCCTGACCCCGCAGTCGGTCCTGAACCTGGCCGAGATGGCCCGCCTGGAGTTCATCGACTTGAGAAACAATCCGCTGGGGCTGGCTCCGGATATCAGCCAGATGGCAAACCTGACGACCCTGCAACTGGACAACTGCGGGCTCACCGAATTACCTGCTGGATTGTTGCAGCTCAAGAGCCTGGAGACCGTAGACCTGAGCGGCAACGCGATCAGCCGGATACCCGCCGACATCCTCGAGCTGCCGCTGGAGGTCGCCGAAAGCATCAGCCTGCGGGGTAATCCGCTCTCTGAAGAAAGCCTGCAAATTCTGCTTGAGTACTTCAGGCTGACCAGTGTCGACTTCGGAGTTCAGGAAGTCATCGAACAGGCAGAAATGGAAGTGTCTTCTTCCGGTGAGACTGATCCGGACGAGTGATCGCCATCAGGCGCGGATCAACCGCGCTCCGGCGGCACCGATGACAATTCGAACGGGCTGCTGCTCCGCCGCTGGTTGCGATCTTCCCGCGGCGTGGCACCGAAGAAGTTGCGATAGGCGCTGGAGAAATGCGGCCCCGAGGAGAAGCCACAGGACAAGCCGATCTGGATGATCGACTTGCTGGTTTGCATCAACATCTGCCGGGCCTTGTTCAGGCGCAGTTCCAGGTAGTACTGGCTCGGCACGCGGTTGAGGTATTGCTTGAAGATCCGCTCCAGCTGCCGACGGGACACGCACACATGCTGGGCGATTTCGTCGGTGGTCAGCGGCTCTTCGATGTTGGCTTCCATCAGCAGCACGGCTTGTGTGAGCTTCGGATGGCTGGAACCGAGGCGGTTCTGCAACGGAATGCGCTGGCGTTCACCGCCCTCGCGGATGCGCTCGACCACCAGTTCTTCGGAGACCGCACCGGCCAGTTCCGCACCATGGTCGCGGGCCAGCACTGCCAGCAACAAGTCGAGCACCGACATGCCGCCGCACGCCGTCAGGCGATCGCGATCCCAATCGAACAGGTGACTGGTGGCGATGACCTTCGGAAAACGCTCAGCGAAATCGTCCTGCCAGCGCCAATGCACAGCCGCGCGATAACCGTCGAGCAAACCCAGCTGCGCCAGCGGGTAAACCCCGGCCGACAGACCGCCGATCACGCAACCGGAACGCACCAGTTGCTTGAGCGCACTGCTGAGCGCCGGCGCCAGTGCGGTCGGCGGTTCGTCAGCGAGCAGGAACAGTTTCTGGAAGTTCTCGAGCTTGCCGGTCCACGCTTCACCCGGCAATTGCCAGGCGCTTTCGGCCGGCGGTTCGGCCTGCAGGAACGACAACTCGTAAACCACGTCCGGATGCACACGCTGGGCAACACGCAAGGCCTCCTCAGCCAGCGCAAGCGTCAGTGCTTTAGTGCTGGGCCAAATCAGGAAACCAATTCGATGGGCAGTCATGGTGGGCAATCCGAAGCGAAAACAGTGTTAGAAGCCAGAAGCGGCTGCAACCAAATTAGACCATCTGGCGCGCGCTGCGCAGCATGGCCTAATTTGGTGCGTAACGGGAGCGATTACTTAAGGCTACCCGAGAGGAATTGCTGCAGACGCTCGGATTGCGGGTTCACCAGCACTTCGCGCGGGTTGCCGCTTTCTTCGACCACACCTTGGTGCAGGAACACCAACTGGTTCGACACTTCACGGGCGAAGCCCATTTCGTGGGTCACCACGACCATGGTCCGGCCTTCCTGGGCCAGGGCCTGCATGACTTTCAACACGTCGCCAACCAGCTCCGGGTCGAGTGCCGAGGTCGGTTCGTCGAACAGCATCACCTCAGGCTCCATCGCCAGCGCACGGGCAATCGCCACGCGCTGCTGCTCGCCGCCGGACATGTGGCCAGGGTAAGCATCCTTGCGATGAGCAACGCCTACCTTGTTCAGGTAGTGCTCGGCCTTGTCGCGAGCCTCGGCTTTGGACATGCCCAGCACATGCACCGGCGCTTCCATGATGTTTTCCAGCGCGGTCATGTGCGACCACAGGTTGAAATGCTGGAACACCATCGACAGGCGCGAACGCATGCGTTGCAGCTGTTTCGGGTCGGCAGCCTTGAGCGCGCCGTCCTTGTTCGCCACCAGCTTCAGCTCTTCGTTGTTGAGCAGGATCTTGCCCGCGTGCGGCTGCTCCAGCAGGTTGATGCAGCGCAGGAAAGTACTTTTGCCGGAGCCACTGGAACCGATGATGCTGATCACATCGCCGGCTGCCGCTTTCAGGGACACGCCCTTGAGCACTTCGTGACTGCCATAGCGTTTATGCAGGTCTTGGACTTCAAGTTTGTACATGCTGTCGGTTCTCACAAAAACAGTCAGTCAGTGGTATTCAGTGCTTGCGCGGGGCCAGGTAGCCCAGCCAGCGGCGCTCGGCCATCTTGAACAGCTTCACCAGGATGAAGGTCAGGCACAGGTAGAACACGCCGGCGGTGATGTACGCCTCGAACGGCAGGTAGAACTGGGCGTTGACCGTGCGCGCGGCACCGGTGATGTCGATCAGGGTCACGATGGACGCCAGACTGGTGGTCTGCAGCATCATGATCACTTCGTTGCTGTACTGCGGCAGCGCGCGGCGCAGGGCCGACGGCAGCAGGATGCGCTTGTACATCTTGACCCGCGACATGCCCATGGCCTTGGCCGCTTCGATCTCACCGTTCGGCGTGGCGCGCAGGCTGCCGGCGATGATTTCGGCGGTGTAGGCGCTGGTGTTGATCGCGAACGCCAGGCACGCACAGAACGTTGCGCTGGACAGCCACGGCCAGAGGAAGCTTTCACGCACCGCTTCGAACTGCGCCAGACCGTAGTAGATCAAGAACAGCTGCACCAGCATCGGCGTGCCGCGGATCACGTAGGTGAAGAGCCAGGCCGACATATTGACGACCGCGTTCTTCGAGACGCGCATCAAGCCCAGCGGCAAGGCGCACAGCAAACCGAAGAACAGCGACAGCGCGAGCAGTTTGAGGGTAGTCACCAGGCCGCCGAGGTACAGCGGCAAGGCCTCCCAAATGACGTTGTAGTCGAAGATCATAGATCAGCCGCCCTTACGCCTACCGAGTAGCGCTTCTCAAGGTGACGCAATGCCAGCAACGACACACTGGTGATCACCAGGTACATCGCGGCCACTGCGAGGAAGAAGGTGAAAGGCTCGCGGGTGGCATCGGCCGCCTGCTTGGCCTTGAACATCATGTCCTGCAGACCCACCACCGAAATCAGCGCGGTAGCCTTGGTCAATACCAGCCAGTTGTTGGTGAAACCCGGAATCGCCAGACGAATCATCTGCGGCACCAACACCCGGAAGAACACCTGAAAACTGCTCATGCCGTAAGCCATGCCGGCTTCGGCCTGACCTTTGGGGATCGCCATGAAGGCGCCACGGAAGGTTTCCGACAGGTACGCACCGAAGATGAAACCCAGGGTGCCGATACCGGCGGCCAATGGGTTCAGGTCGATGTACTCGTCAAAGCCGAGCAGCGGTGCGACGCGGTTGAGCAAGTCCTGGCCGCCGTAGAAAATCAGCAGGATCAGCACCAGGTCGGGAATACCGCGGATCACCGTGGAATACAGGTCGCCCAGCCAGGCCAGCCAGCGCACCGGCGACAGACGCAGTGCCACGCCGATCAGGCCCAGAACGATGGCCATGGCCATGGACGACAAGGCGAGCTGAAGCGTCAGCCAAGCGCCATCGAGGATGACAGCCCCGTAGCCTTTCAACATGATTCAGGTCCTCGAAAGTAGGATGAAAAAATGGCGCAAACCTCAGAGATCCTGTTGCTTGCGCCATTTCGGACTTGTCGCAGAGACGTGTTACTTGCCGTAGATATCGAAGGCGAAGTACTTGTCCTGGATTTGCTTGTACTTGCCGTTCTCGCGAATGGCCGCGATGGCTGCGTTGAGCTTGTCCAGCTCAGCCTTGTCACCCTTGCGAACCGCAATACCTACGCCGTCACCGAAGTATTTGACGTCGGTGAACGCAGGGCCGACAAACGCGAAACCTTTACCGGCGTCGGTTTTCAGGAAACCATCATCCAAAAGCGTAGCGTCTGCCACGGTGCCGTCGAGGCGTCCGGCGGCCACGTCGAGGTAAATTTCGTTCTGCGAACCGTAAGGCTTGATCTCGGCACCCAGCGGGGCCAGGACTTCGCGGGCGAAACGCTCGTGGATCGAACCACGCTGCACGCCGATGTTCTTGCCCTTGAGCTCGGTCAGGCCTTCGCTGACCTGAGTGCCGGCCTTCATGACCAGGCGAGCCGGGGTGTTGTAGTACTTGTTGGTGAAGTCCACAGACTTCTTGCGATCTTCAGTGATCGACATGGACGACAGGATCGCGTCGATCTTGCGCACTTTCAGTGCCGGGATCAGGCCGTCGAACTCTTGCTCGACCCACACGCACTTGACCTTCATCTCTTCGCACAGCGCGTTGCCGATGTCGTAGTCGAAACCAACGATGCTGCCGTCCGGCGCTTTCGACGCGAACGGAGGGTAAGCCGCCTCAATACCGATTTTCAGAGGTTTTTCATCGGCGAAGGTTGGCATGGACAGCACGGACAGTGCCAGGGCGCCAAGCAGCACGAGTTTCTTCATCTTGGGACTCCATCGGTAAAGGGCAAAAACGGCAGAGTGAGCAACAGCCCAATATGCGAGTGAGTGGAACCGGAAAGCAGTGCTGCGTCCTACATTGCGCGTGCGAAATTTCAACACGAGCAACGACGAGCGAGTGATCGGCATTCTAACGACAGGCCCGAAGCCGATATTTCTTCAATGCGACAACTAATTACAGAAGCACCGAGAAAGGCGTTTTAGCGCGTTGACAGCCCCGCAAAATCATGCAAGAGCAAAAGACGTTGAACCGATCTGTGTTGCAAATTGCGGGCCTATTATTGGCAAACCCTTCTAATCCGGCAAGCGCAGCGTGGGGTCTTATTTTTCAGCGGTGCTTTTTACACCCCGATGTGGGGCTTGGCGTTTCCCAATACCCCGTGTTGAAGCGATGCGGTTACACATTCAGTAACCTGAAAGAACGCAGGTAACAGTAGGAAAAGGCCGACAGAGTATCCCGATAATTATTGGTAGATGTTGCTTCGACGCATGGCAGATCGCCTTCGCGAGCAAGCCCGCTCTCACAGGTTTTGTGGTGTGGTTCAGATCGCCTATACACCGCAAATCCCTGTAGGAGCGAGCCTGCTCGCGATGAGGCCAGCCCAGGCAACACAAAAACCCAGGCACAAAAAAGCCCCGCCAGGCTCAACACCTGACAGGGCTTTCAGTGACTCACAACCGCCGCTTACGCGACATTCATAGTCTTGTGCGTATCAATCAAATGCTGCACCACACTCGGATCAGCCAGGGTGGAGATATCGCCCAACCCATCGTACTCAGCCGTAGCGATCTTGCGCAGAATCCGCCGCATGATCTTGCCCGAGCGAGTCTTCGGCAGCCCCGGCGCCCACTGGATCACATCCGGCGAAGCAATCGGACCGATCTCCTTGCGCACCCAGTTTTTCAGTTCCAGGCGCAACTGCTCGTTCGGCTCTTCACCATTTTTAAGGGTGACATAGACATAGATACCCTGCCCCTTGATGTCGTGCGGCACACCAACCACAGCGGCTTCGGCGACTTTCGGGTGCGCGACCATCGCGCTTTCGATCTCGGCGGTGCCCATGCGGTGGCCGGACACGTTGAGCACGTCGTCCACGCGACCGGTGATCCAGTAGTAACCATCGGCATCGCGACGGGCGCCGTCACCGGTGAAGTACATGCCACGGAAGGTCTTGAAGTAGGTGTCGACGAAGCGGTCATGGTCGCCAAACAGCGTACGCGCCTGGCCTGGCCACGAATCGAGAATCACCAGATTGCCCTCGGCCTCGCCTTCGACGATGTTGCCCAGGTTGTCCACCAGTGCCGGCACCACGCCGAAGAACGGACGCGCCGCAGAGCCTGGCTTGAGCGCGTGGGCACCCGGTAGCGGGCTCATCATGTTGCCGCCGGTTTCGGTCTGCCACCAGGTATCGACGATCGGGCAACGGGACTTGCCGACATTCTTGTAGTACCAGTCCCAGGCTTCCGGGTTGATCGGCTCGCCCACCGAACCCAACAGGCGCAGGCTGCTGCCATCGGCGCCCTCAACGGCGGCGGTGCCCGAAGCCATCATCGCGCGGATCGCGGTCGGTGCGGTGTAGAGGATGTTGACCTTGTGCTTGTCGACGATCTTCGCCACCCGGGTGATGTCCGGATAGTTCGGCACGCCTTCGAACAGCAGCGTGGTCGCGCCGTTGGCCAGCGGGCCGTAGACGATATAACTGTGGCCGGTGACCCAGCCGACGTCGGCGGTGCACCAGTAGATTTCACCCGGACGGTAGTCGAACACGCGCTCGTGGGTCATGGCTGCGTACAGCAGATAACCGCCGGTGGTGTGCTGCACGCCCTTCGGCTTGCCGGTGGAGCCGGAGGTATAAAGGATGAACAGCGCTTCTTCGGCGCCCATCTCTTTCGGCGCGCAAACGGTGCCCGCCACTTTCATCAGGTCCTCGAACCAGATGTCACGATGCTGGTTCCACTTGATGTCGCCACCGGTGCGCTTGCACACGATGACTTTCTGGATGCTGCTGGTTTCCGGGTTGGTCAGCGCGTCGTCGACGTTGGCCTTGAGCGGGATCCTCTTGCCGGCACGAATGCCTTCGTCAGCGGTGATCACCACTTTGGATTTGCAGTCGATGATGCGACCGGCCAAGGCTTCCGGCGAGAACCCGCCGAACACCACCGAGTGAATCGCGCCGATCCGGGTACAGGCCAGCATGGCGACCACGGCTTCGGGGATCATCGGCATATAGATAGTCACCACGTCGCCGCGGTGCACGTCCTGACCACGCAGGGCGTTGGCGAACTTGCAGACTTGCTCGTGCAGTTCGCGGTAAGTGATGTTGCGGCTTTCGGCAGGGTCATCGCCCTCCCAGATGATCGCGACCTGATCGCCGCGCTCGGCCAGATGACGGTCGAGGCAGTTGTAGGAAACGTTCAGGGTGCCGTCGGCGAACCATTTGATGTCGACATGGTGATCATCGAAGGAAGTCTGCTTCACCGTGGTGAAAGGCTTGATCCAGTCGAGGCGCTTGGCTTGCTCGCGCCAGAAGCCGTCGGGGTTGACGACCGACTGCTGGTACATGGCCTTGTAGGTCGCCTCGTCGGTCAGCGTGTTAGCCAGAACCTCGGGACGAACGGGATACAGGGAAGCCGCACTCATCTTTCTTACCTCGGTGGAATAGTTGTTTTTGTATGACCCTGTTTTAGCCGGGCCGGGCCTATAGAACCATTCGACGATGGTAGTAACAAGCCCCTACAAAATGTCGTGAATACCCCCGCGCCCGCACTGCCAAACATCACACAACACCTGTAGGAGCGAGCTCGCTCGCGATGGTCGTCAACGATAACGCGCCCAATCTGACACCCCGCGGCGCTCTCTGACTCATCGAGAGCAAGCTCGCTCCTACAAAAGAAGAGGCTATTCAGGGATTGTTACAGGATCTGTCAAAAGTGTTTATCAAATCCACGGCTATATGGACGAGGCGCGCACACCTAAAATCAGCCACGCCAACAAGGCAATCTGATTAACCCAGTTGCAGCCCCCACGAAGGCAGTTAATCAAACACCCTGGTACTGAAGTTCCACACGCAATCCCAAAAGGATTGCGTGCCCCCTTTCGACCTCTAAAAGGTAAATATTAAATGAAAGCTTTATTGGTTCTGGCCCTCAGCAGCGTGTGCCTGACCGCCATGGCTGGCGAGGTCCCGACTGATGTCGCCCAGCAACAACCACCCATTGAGGAATACACTTACTCGATGAATCTGGACATCGCCAAAGTGATCTCCATGAGCGAAGCCCCGAACGTGTGTGAAGTTGTGCCGATGAAAATGGAATACGAAGATTCCAACGGTCAACGGCATATCCTGCGTTACAGCGCGATGGGCAACGGTTGCTCCAACGGCTGATCCCCTGCTTCACCCCTCCCCCCAAAAGGTTCGACCCACTCGCCGCGATTCGGCAGATAAAGCGCCGAACCTTAATTATCGATTAATTCGATTATTTTAAGCATTTATTTGCGCTTTTTAATCGAAATAGTCCAAGTAGAATCAACCGCAACCCAAGACAACCAACGCTTACGAAACTGGAGCAACGACCATGAAAACCCAACTGATCCTCGCCCTGACCCTCTCCGTCCTGGCTGCCAACACCTTCGCTGCCGATGGTTACGACCGCACCGGCTCGGCTGCTTACACCAGCGAAGCAACTGTCGCTTCCGACGGTTACGACCACACCGGCTCGGCGTCCTTCGCCGCCGATGGCGCAGACCACATTGGCGCAGGCAAACTCGCGTCCGACGGCTCTGATCACACCGGCGCCGCCCACCTCGCCGCCGATGGCGCTGATCACATCGGTGCCGCTCGCCTGAGCTGATCAACCAGCGTGACTTCACAGCCCGACTTCGGTCGGGCTTAGTTGTGTCTGGAGCCTGAGAAAACCCCACCGAAACACAAGATGTAGTAAAAAAAGCCTTTTTTGGTTATTTCTTGAGCAAAAATAATCCGGGGCAAAAAATCAGGAAAAAAAATCTCCCCCCGCCAACATCGTTCAAAGCCCTGTAAACCCTCACTCCGACCGAAAAACGGCCACCGTCAACCAATCCGTGAGC
The DNA here is from genome assembly GCF_057837725.1 of Pseudomonas sp. GL_091. Taxonomy (NCBI): domain Bacteria; kingdom Pseudomonadati; phylum Pseudomonadota; class Gammaproteobacteria; order Pseudomonadales; family Pseudomonadaceae; genus Pseudomonas; species Pseudomonas sp. GL_091. Next base: position 5,708,125 of record NZ_CM174451.1, read on the forward strand.
CATTTCGCCGCACCACAGCACGCAAAACTTCCCTATAATGCGGCCTTAAACGGGCCTGCAATATTCCCTTACAGGGATGAAAAGCCAGTCTGAAGCCCCGCACAAGCGATCAAAGCTTGCTGCGCCCATCAGTGGCTCTCGGAACCCCGTACAAAATTCTGTTTGATGCCTGCGTATAGCTGCTGCAAAAAACGATTCCTTTAGATCCAACGCGGCCAGTAAGTCCGTGTGAAAAACCGACCTATCCATTTTCACACGGGCACACTGGCCCTCACGCAGGAGACGACACGTCATGCTGAGCTGGGACGAATTCGACAAAGAAGACACGGAAGTAGCAGTCAAGAGCGCCAACGCTGGCCACGCAACCGAAGCCAACATGGACCGTCTCGACAGCGCCGGCGGTGCCGCCGCCCTGGAAGCCCGTGCCGTGACCGCCACTGACTCCGCCGCCGTTGCCCGCGCCAAAGCAGCCCTGGATTCCCTCGACGTCGCCGAAGGCCTCGCCGAACTCGAAGGCGCCTCCGCCCGTGTCGCCGTTGACGAAAAGCGCATGATCAACTGCCGCGCCGACCTCAACCAACTCGTACCCTTCAAGTACGACTGGGCCTGGCAGAAGTACCTGGACGGCTGCGCAAACCACTGGATGCCGCAAGAAGTCAACATGACCGCCGACATCGCCCTCTGGAAAGACCCGGAAGGCCTGACCGACGACGAGCGCCGCATCGTGATGCGCAACCTCGGCTTCTTCTCCACCGCCGACTCCCTGGTTGCCAACAACCTGGTCCTGGCCGTGTACCGCCTGATCACCAACCCGGAATGCCGCCAGTACATCCTGCGCCAGGCGTTCGAAGAGGCGATCCACACCCACGCCTACCAGTACTGCATCGAATCGCTGGCCATGGATGAAGGCGAAATCTTCAACATGTACCACGAGATCCCGTCGGTCGCGAAAAAAGCCACCTGGGGCCTGAAATACACCCGCTCGATCTCCGATCCGAAGTTCGAAACCGGCACCGTCGAAACCGACAAAGAGTTGCTGCGCAACCTGATCGCCTACTACTGCGTTCTGGAAGGCATCTTCTTCTACTGCGGCTTCACCCAGATCCTCTCCATGGGCCGCCGCAACAAAATGACCGGCGTCGCCGAGCAGTTCCAGTACATCCTGCGCGACGAATCCATGCACCTGAACTTCGGCATCGACGTGATCAACCAGATCAAAATCGAAAACCCGCATTTGTGGGATGCCGAGATGAAGGAAGAGGCCTCGCAGATGATTCTGCAGGGTACTCAGCTGGAGATTGAATACGCTCGTGACACCATGCCTCGCGGCGTGCTGGGCATGAATGCGGCGATGATGGAGGACTACCTCAAGTTCATCGCTAACCGTCGTCTGTCGCAGATCGGTTTGAAGGAAGAGTACCCAGGGACCACTAACCCGTTCCCTTGGATGAGCGAGATCATGGACTTGAAGAAAGAGAAGAATTTCTTTGAGACTCGGGTTATTGAGTATCAGACTGGTGGCGCGCTTAGCTGGGATTGATTCCCAAGCTAGCCACGATTTGACGACTTGAGTCGACGAATCGAAATCCAAAAAAGCCCCGATCTGATCGGGGCTAATGAGATGGTCACCCCCACACCCTGCGAGGGCTACGCTTTCGCAGGGTGTTTTGTTTTCGGAGGCCATCATCATGATCCAGTCAGCACTGATCGGTATCGATCTCGGCAAACATAATTTCCACCTTCACGGCCAGGATAAATCAGGCCGCGAGGTGTTTCGCAAGAAGCTCTCTCGGGCGCAGATGATGCAGCTTTTCGGCAACGTGCCGAGTTGTATCGTGGTGATGGAAGCCTGTGCGGGGGCGCATTTTGTTGCTCGTCAGCTAGCGGCAATGGGACACACGGCCAAGCTGATTTCCCCGCAGTTCGTTAAGCCCTTCGTCAAGGGCAACAAAAATGATTTCGTCGATGCTGAAGCGATCTGTGAAGCGGCTTCCCGTCCATCTATGCGCTTTGTGACGCCTAAGACCGAGTCCCAGCAAACCCTGTCTGTTCTGCATCGGATGCGCGAATCGTTGGTGCATGACCGCACAAAAACGGCTAATCAGATGCACGGTTTTCTACTGGAGTTTGGCGTCAGCTTGCCCAGAGGCTTGGCCATCATGAAGCGTCTAGCAGTTGTTTTGGCTGGGCATGAGTTTCCCGTTCGTTTGACGGTGTTGTTGCAACGTCTGCACGATCACTTCGTCTACCTGGATGAGCAAATCAAGGCGCTGGACAAAGAGCTGGCGAGCCAACTGGCCGACGATGATCTAGGTAGTCGTTTACTGAGCATGCCGTGTGTCGGCCCGATCACCGCCAGCCTGCTGGCTGTGGAGATGGGCGATGCTAAGCAGTACCGACGCAGTCGCGATTTTGCCGCCTCAGTGGGACTGGTGCCCAGGCAGTACAGTACGGGTGGTAAGGCGAATTTGCTCGGGATCAGCAAGCGGGGTGACAAGCACCTGCGACAACTGTTGGTGCAATGTTCCAGGGTCTATATGCAGAGGCTGGATCACCAAAAAGGGGCCTTGGCTGACTGGGTACGAGCCTTGCTCAGTCGACGACATTCGAATGTCGTGGCCTGTGCCCTCGCTAACAAACTGGCGCGTATCGCCTGGGCGATCGCGACTCACCATACGCAATATGAAGCAGGGGCAGACGCCTTGAACGCCTGACCCTGCGGTTGTTGCAGTACCACGATTCACCCTTCAGGTTTTGCGATAGCTGAACAACAGATGACGTGAACGGCCTACCGGCCTGGCGAAGATCCTGGCATAAAAATCGGCTTTAAGAAGCCGATGGGCTTTTTAGGATCGTCAGGCGCGATTCTCATCGTGGCGCTGGGGCATGCCCCAAACAGACGCCGGATAGATTTAAGCAAGCCAACCACACCACCCGTTAATCAGTATTGCAAAAATGGGGGCGACCATAGATTTTTTTATGGAGTAGGAAAACTCTTACTCGCAATCTCAGTAGTAGCTAAATCTCCTACATGTATTCCAGCACCTTCTGTATTGAGGGCCATTCCAAGCGGCCCTAAGCTCTACTGCAGGTGCCTAAGAAACGCCCAACGTAGAAAGCTAGCCAATTGCACAGACGAGCAGTCACCCTTGGTGATTTATCGTACGGCTGTGTGAGGCTTTTGCTCGTTGGAGCTTCTTATGTCCACTCTACGTTGGGGTCAGGCCCGCCAAAGTCCAAACGTAGAGGTAATGGATATGCCTGAACACAACCTTCTCGTCACTCTCCGAACCATGGAGATCGGTCATGTCTGATCTCTTTTCTGTAACAGTCTTCACCCGCCACAATCTTCCTCTCCATGCCCTCCTCCTGGAAAACCAACCATGGTTCTGCGCCCGCGATATCGGCCGCTTGATGGGTTTCCATCTAAGTGAGCGCATGGTCAACAAACTAGACAAAGACCAACACCGCACGTTGTGGATCGAGTATTACCGGCAACCGGAAAAGCAGTTGATGCTCAGCGAGTCCGGTGTGTACGCGCTGTTGGTGTATCACTACGCGCCAGGAAATCGGTTGCTGCGAGAGTGGATCACTCATCAAGTAGTGCCGGCCTTACGTGATGCGGAGCAGCCGGACAATTCGGATCGGCCGATGCTGAGTTTGTTGGATTGGCCGGAAATGTCGCTGAGCCTGCTGCACTGGCAGGATGAAGGTTGGATTCGGCTGCGGGACATGCCTTACCTTTTGCTCGATCACACGCAACGGCGGATGCCGGTGGTTAAACCTTGGTGGCGTAAGGTTGCGCGGGTGTTTCAGTCGTCGAAGCATTCGATGGGTTAGGTGCCCTGCTTGTAGGACCGCCTGCGAGAACCATCTCTTTTTTATGTAGGAATTTTCGTAGACAGTCGTAGTGGCCACTCAGTATCGTCCGAGGGTATTTAACCCTCGGCGATTGTATGGATACGGAAAAGAGCAACGGCGATTGGAGTGAGGTAGAGATTCAGGCTGCGGTCGATGCCTATCTCAGCATGCTGTCTCGCGAGCAGAACGGTCAGGCGATCAACAAGGCTCATGAAAATCGCCTCCTGCGCGAGGGTGCTTTGGCTGGTCGGACCAAAGGTTCGGTTGAGTTTCGGATGCAAAACATTTCTACGGTTATGGTCGAGTTGGGTCGAACACCTATCAAAGGATACAAGCCTGCCAAGAATGTCGGCGCTAATGTTACGAAGAGCATTCGTGAAGCACTCAATGCTCCAGGACCTGTAACCCCCGAAGACTTTGCCCCGACAGCGGACGAGGCGACGCTGGAGCAGCGAGCTGCAAAGCTTGAGCGACAACCGATTAAAGTCGAGCCGAAGGGGATTGAGAAACCAGAGCAGACTCAGTCCAGCGGAAAGTCGTATGTTCGCGATCCGGAAGTAAGAGCTTGGGTTCGCCAACAGGCTAAAGGTAGATGCGAAGGGTGTCGCAAGCCTGCTCCGTTTGAAAAGTCAGGCATTCCGTTTCTTGAGGTTCATCACGTTAAGCATTTGGCACAGGACGGTTCGGATCGTCCGAGCAATGCTGTGGCGCTATGCCCGAATTGCCATCGGCGTTGTCACCATTCGAGTGATCGGGAGGAGTTCACCGCTTCGCTTTATACAAAGGTGAAACGGTTGAAACCGGAATAACCGAGCGGAACATTAACCTGTGGCGAGGGGGCTTGCCCCCGTACGGCTGCGCAGCAGTCGTCAATTCGCAGAATTCGGTTTGTCTGATACTCCGCGAGTTACGGATTTTGGGGCTGCTTCGCAGCCCAACGGGGGCAAGCCCCCTCGCCACAAGGTTGGTGGTTGGCTTAGTTGCTGCGTTGGTCTTGCGAATCGCGATCAGGCTCGCTCCCACAGGGGATCTGAGACAGGCTTCAGAGTTTCGATACCAAAAGGGCCGCAGGATTTTCCTGCGGCCCTTTTCTTTGCCTGTAATAAAGCTAAAACCTCACCTCCCCAACCCACTAATCCGCCACGGACAAACCGCCGCCCTAACCCCACTCGGCCCAACTATCTCCGGCGTCTGCCCCAACGACCTCGCACTCAACACACTCCCCACCCTCTCAATCAACTGATCAAACCCCAACGTCGCATCCTCCTGATGCAGTTTGCGCAGTTGTTCGACCAGGGCATAAGTGAAGGCGCCATAGCTGTTCGACCCCACCTCATACTCATTGGCCTTTTCGTTCTCCCGCGCGGCGTAGAGCATCAGGGGCATGTAGGGGCCGTGGTGGCCGTAGAGTTTGCCTTGGCGCAGCAGTTGGGCTTTTTTCTCGGGGCGAAGGCCCGTGGCGGCGCCTTGGGTGCTGCGGGTGCGGGTGAGGCCGCGGGTTTTGTTGTCTTGTTCGCTGAAGTCGCGGCGGTCGGTGTCGACGGCGTAGACGCGGCGGTCCCAGTCGCCGGCGTAGGGGTCCCAGCGCAGCATGCGGTGGCGGATGTCGCTGGGTGGGGTGATGCCGCGCACGCGGCCGTTGCCGCGGGTCATGCCGCCGGCGTAGCAGCAGTCGAACATGACGGTGAGTTTGGCGCCGTGGCCGTCCGGGTCGAAGGGCAGGTGGCTGTAGAACTGGCGGAACAGTTTGTCGGTGAAGTGGGTGCTTTCATCGTCCCAGTCGAAGTCGTGGAGCACCAGGGTTTCGTCCATGCAGTCGGCTTCGCCGCTGCTGCTGTAGACCGGCAGTTGGGTGCCGTGGCCGGAGTAGAACAGCACGCGCTCGTCGCCGGCGCGGGCGCCTTCCACCAGCCATTCGAGGCGCTCGACGAAGTTGGCCCGGGTCGCTCGGGCGTCGTGCAGCAATCGGATGTCGCCGGCGTCGTAGCCGCTTTCCTGGAGCATGCGGCTGATCAGGTAGGTGTCGTTGATACAGCCGTCGAGGCGTGCGCTCGGGTCGGGGTAATCGTTGATGCCGACCACCAGGGCGCGACGTTTGCGCTGGCCGCTGCGGGACAGGAACGCCGGTACTTCCAGGGCGCGGGCGGCCACGACGTCGCGGGCCAATTGCGGCCAGAGGCCGGTCTGGCTGGAGGGTGACGACAAGTAGGCCTGGGCGGCGTGATTGAGGTCGAGCAGGTCATCGCGCAATGGCAAGGTGAACTCGGTTTGCAGGTCGACGCGCGCGGAATCTGGCGAGGTGATCGGCCGAGTCAGCAACCCATCGTTGGGGTTGTAGAGGTGGAACCAGCGGCGGATGCCTCGGCCGTTTTCGCTCAGGCGCAGGACCCGCCCGCCCCACACTTCGCGCATCACTAGCGGCAGTGCGATCGGTGAGCCGAAGCTGACGAACACCCGGCCATCGATGCGCTTGAGTGCCGAACCTTTTTTCGCCACCGACCGGCGCAGGGCGTCGTAGCCGATCAGGCTGCCCAGGCCTTGGGCGAAGATGATCTGCGGATTGAATGCGTCAATCTTCGCCAGCAGATGTTGGGTCAACTCAGTGCGCAACTCGGTGTCTTCGATCCATTGCACGAGGGCGCCCACCGTGGTGCGCAACATCTGGTTGACCGGCAGGCCCCAACTGCCGAAGTTCTCATCGGCCTTGCCCCTGGCGTCGGCCCTCAGCATCGCCAGGCCTCGGGTGATCTGGGCGAAGTCCGGCCCCTCTTTGAGTTGCTCATCGAAGCACAGAAAGTCGATGTCCTGATCATCGATGGGGCGACCGTTCTGTGCCAGTTGGGTGCGGATCAATGTGCGCCATTGCTCCTGCCAGTTCGCGTCGATGCCGCCCTGCCCGCCTGCTGCCCGGTTGAACCCGACACCTGGCAGGCACAGGACGCGCAGCCGTGTTGGCGCGACCTCCGATCCCGGCTCGACCAGGGCTTTGCTGGCCGGCGCCGCAACCGGAGGCACCGTTTGCCCTTGGGCGGTGACCATCAAATCCTGCAGGCGTCGCAGTTTCGCCTCCAGGCTATCCGCACTGGGCGCGGCAGGCGTAAGTGCGGCCTGACCGGGATCGGCCAAGGCTCGGCTGCGGCTGCCAAGAAAACCGCTGACCCATTGGGCGCTACTCTTCCAGATCTGCTCTGGGTCGAGGCCGTCGAGGTAACCGGTGGCGCTGTCCACCACCTGTCGGCTTTGGGTCGCCAGTTCGGACTCGATCAATGGCAACCCGGCGCGACTTGGCACCACGGTGGCCGCCAACTTTGGCGCAACCGTTACGCCCGGTGCAGCACGCCAGATGGGTGCATTGCCGAAGTGCTGCGCGGCGACCACCCGTGGGCCGAGGGCACTGCGCGGCAATTTGAAGTGATCGCAAAGAAACGCCAGCAAACTGGTGTGATCGTAGTGCTGCGCCTGGACATCGCCCGTCCAGGGGATCAAGCCCGGCTTGAGCCACGGCGAAGCCAGGATCGCCGGTACACGCACGCCGAGGCGGGTGAAGGGGTTCTTCCAGGGCACATCGACCGTTGAACCGGTCGCCACGCAAGTCGGCGGCACCACGTGGTCATGGAAGCCGCCATGTTCGTCGTAGAGCAGCACGAACAGGGTTTTGCTCCAGACTGAGGTATTGGCCGACAAGGCGTTGAACACCTCACCGACAAATTGATCGCCAAAGCGCAAATCTTCAGGTGGATGATGGGACACGTTTGGTCCGAGCTTACCGTTGAGCAGGCCATAGCTCGGCTCGATCCAGGACAGTTCGGGGAGCTTGTTACCGGCAACGTCCGACTTGAAATCCTCGATGCTCAGGTGCTGCAAACCACCCTTGACCAGCGCCGCCAGCGGAACGGCGCCGTCGGAATAAATGCGCGCATCGTGACCATTGTTGCGCAGCAGCGAAAAAATGCTCTCGCCGCCGAACTGTGCAATCAGGCTTTTGATGCCGGCCAGTACCGTGCCGGTGGATGGCATCAGCAGATGACCATTGCAACTGCCGAGCATGGAAAAAAAACGGTTCGGCCAGGTCGGGCCTGGCACCGAAGAAAACCAGCGGTCACACACGGTGAAGTTACGCGCCAATCCGTGGATGGCCGGCAGCGTATCCTTCGCTGGTGTGGCGCCGAACGGGATGTAGTTCATCGCCCGTTGGGCCATGGATTGCGACCATGTTTTGTACACCTTCAGGTCGGAGCGGGCCTTGTCGTAGGCGTCCTGGGCAAAACCCTTGAGCGTGGGGTTGGCCGGGCTGGTCTTGAAGGAGACACCCAGTTGTTTCTCCACGTTGACGAACTCGTGGCCAAGGTCGAAACCCTCACTGTTGCCCGCCGGCAGCGCCGGAGGCAGAGGGGGCGGCGGCGCCCACAGGCTGTAGTTCTCCGGGAACTCCGAGGCCTGGGTGATCACCGTCGAATTGCCATTGGCCAGCTTCAGCGGGTTGGTGCTGGGCGCTTTGCGGTTGATACCGTCACACGCGGCATTGATGCTTGTGTAATCCCCCAGCAAATGGTCGAACGAACGGTTTTCCATCATCAGCACGACAACGTGCTCAATCCCTGCGGGCCAGTTGTTCGGCATGGTTCGCTCCTTGCTGTGAAGTCTCGATTTCGACCTCTCGGGTTTCACCGCAATCAAGGCTTGGACGGCTGGACAGTCCCCTTGGCCCGGCACTTGCCCATGAGGCATGCGGCGATTCGATCTGCCAGACAACGCTAGTCAGGCGATGGGGGCTTGTCCAATGGCGGGAGCACCTATCCTTTCACCCAATCCACCGAATACATCGCAACATAGCTATCCACAGCCGTCCCAATCGTTGGAAAAAACGCCGTTTCCCCCAAACGCGCAAACAACCCGAACCGCTTGAGCTTGTCCTTGACCGGGTCCTTCATCTCGGCAATGCACAACTCGATACCCGCCGCGTGCAGGGTGTCGTCCAGTTCGGCCAGCATGTCGGCGGAGGTCACGTCGACGCTGGTGACCGGCTCTGCGGCGACCACCAGCCAGCGCACGGGCGTGGGCGATGCCGCCACGGCGTCCAACACTCGGTCGCTGAACAGTTCGGCGTTGGCGAAAAACAAGGGCGCATCCCAGCGAAACAGGACCAGGCCGGGTATCAGGCGCGCGTCTGGGTAGCGTTTGATGTCGTGGTAGCCCTTGACCCCATCGGCGCGCCCCAATACCGCGGAGTACGGGCGCCAGCCATCCCAGAGGAACTCAATGACGGCAATCACGATGGCCAGGCCGATGCCCTCGATCGCGCCGAACACGGTCACGCCGACGGTACAGACAATCGACAGCCAGCATTCCCAGCGCTGGATGCGATAGATCCGGCGCAGGTCGGTGATCTCGATCAGGCCAATGGCCGAGGCGATCACGACCGCCGCCAGGGCGCTGGACGGTAAATGTTGCAGTAGGTCCGGTGCCACCACCAGCAGCAAGGCAACCGCCAGTGCGCCGACGACACCGGTCATTTGGGTTTTGGCGCCGGCGGCCTCGGCCACGGGCGTCCGTGACGAGCTGCTGCTGATCGGGAAGCCCTGGAAAAAACCGGCTGCGAGGTTGGCGATGCCGAGGCCCACCATTTCCTGGTTCGGGTTGACGTAGGTTCGGGTCCGCGCCGCATAGACGCGGGAGAGCACGCTGGTGTCGGCGAACGAGACAAGTGCGACGGCGCACCCACCGATCAACACCGGGACGATGTCGGCGGTGGTGATCCAGGGGATGGCGAAACCGGGCAAGCCTTGCGGGAGCGAACCGAGGACCGACACACCGGCGCGTGTCGCAAGGTCGAGTACACCAACGGCGACTGTCGCGCCTACCACGGCGATCAGGATGCCCGGCAGTCGCGGCCATCTTTTGAGTAGCAGGATCGCCGCCAGGGTGAGCCCGCCCACCACGAATGTGGTCCAGTTGACCTTTCCCTCCATCACCGCCGAGGCGATGGCCCATATGTTTCTCAATGGGCCCTCGGACTCAATCGAAAAACCGAACAGTTTGGGTAACTGGCTGATCAATACGGTCAGTGCGATGCCGTTCATGTAGCCGTAGCGGATCGGTTTGGACAGCAGCTCGGTGATAAAACCCAGGCGCGCGATACCGGCCAGGATACACACCGCTCCCGAGACGATCGCCATCATCCCCGCCAGGGCGACGGCACGCTGCGGGTCGCCGCCGGAGAGTGGAATGATGACGGCAAGGATGACGGCCACCAGGGAGGAATCCGGCCCCATCACCAGAATTCGGCTGGGGCCGAACAAGGCATAGAACAGCAGCGGAACGATCGTCGCGTAGAGGCCATAAATGCCGGGCACGCCCGAAGCCACCGCATAGGCGATACCGACGGGCACCAGCATCGTGGTCAGCACCAGGCCGGCCACGATGTCGTAACGCAACCAAGCCGGTTGGTATTCGCGCAGCATGCCCAGCCCCGGTAGCCAGCGGCGCCAACCGGTCTGTTCATCCCGGCGGGCTATCCGGCCCGGCTCCGGGAGCGGGGGCGAAGCATCTGAATGGCTCATGAACCGCCCTCTTTGATGGACTGTGCAGACTCGGCGACATCGAAGTGATCTCAGTGTAGCTATTGCTTCGAATGCGCCATCACTGGAAGCTGTTCATCTAAAGGACTTGGAACCCGACATGAAATTCGACCTCGCCTACTGCCTCGGCCTCAACGACAAGTTGTCGATCTACGACGTTCGGGATCTGAATTTCGACGAGACGATGGATTTCGACTCCGCCAAGGAGCATTTCCAATGCCCCAACGATGCCTGTCGCTTGGCGTTCGATGCGGCCAATGAGCTGGGCACGTTCAACGCCAAGAACGTGAATTACGTGCGCACGCCGCATTTCAAGAACCTGCCGAGTACGCGGCATGTCGAGGGCTGCCCTTATGTCAGCTTGAAGACGCCTGCGTCAGGTGTGGATGAGGCGGAAACGGATGACAGCCGCGAGGAAAATTTTCCGTCGGAATTGTTACTGACTCGGCGTGAATATGTGCGTAAGCCGCCCAGCCCGAAGGTCGTGGCGGACGGGGTGCGGGATGAGCCGCCAATGCCTTCGGTGACCAGTAACGTCGAGCAGCCGAGCAGGGAATCGGCCCCGGACAAGACCAGCGTCTTTGCCCATCCGGTGGAGTGCTTCGTTTCAAACTTCGACGACAAGGATTTGCTCAAGCGCGTGCCGCTGAAGATTGGCGAGCACACCGCGCCTTACGGGTCGTTTTTCAAGAAAATCGAATACCTGCAGGACAACAAGGGGCTGATTTACTGGGGCAAGGTCAAGGAGATCAAGGACTACACCCAGAGCTTTCGCATCGACTTCGAGAAGAAGGTCTGGTTCGAGAAAAAGCCTTACTCGGTCAATGTCTATCTCAGCAAAAAACTCATCGACAGCTACCGCAAGCGCAAGGCGTTCCTGGAGGAGATCAAGCACGCCATCGAGAGCGGGCGGGAGTTGTATTGCTTCTTTTATGGCGTAACGCCCGAACTGAAGCAGGTGCCGAGCAAGAAAAACCCCGAGCAGACGTTCGGGGTGTTCAGCGCCAACATTGAAAACCTGGACCACTTTATTGTGCGGGAAGCGCCGGGGTTGGCGGGCAAATAAGTGCAGTGCCATTCGTCTGGCTGAAAAGAAAAATCAAAAAATGCATTTGATCCGGGCTCAAAACAACTGTACAAAAACACAGTATATTTTGACCAACACTCTCGAGCCCGGAGAACACCATGGCCTCTCAAGCGATGAAAATCACCCTGGAACGTATCGCCCTCTTCCAATTCACCCCGGCCCACTGCGCCCAGGCCCGAGCGATGCTGGGCTGGAGTGTGCAAGAGCTGTCGCGGGAATCCCGGGTCTCGGTGGATGCCATTCAACGCTTCGAAGCGCGCCAGGAGGTGCTGGATGTCACGCGCCTGGCACTGGCCTATCGGTTCGAATCGGAGGGGTTGGTGTTCTTCCCGGGATTTGCGCCGGGTCGAGGGATGAATGTGAAGGGGTCGACGCCGAATCCGGTTGGTCGGGCGGATTTTGCGATGGTGGAGTGAGGGTCAACAGATGAACGAAATCGACGATGGCGATAACTGCGTATATCAGGCACTGGGCATTCCCGATGCTGGTGATATGCGGGCCAAATCTGAATGCGTTATGAAGATTGGCCATCTGCTGGAAAGCGGTCAGCTGAGTAAGACTGGTGCCGCGCAGAAGCTCGGAATGTCTATCGAAGAACTAAACGAAATACTTCGAGGGAAGTTTCGCGACCTGAGCGTGGCAAAGATCTCGGGGTTCCTTGAGCAGTTAAAGAACTAGCGTGGCTAACTGATTTAGTTGAGCTCCCAAGCCGGCCCGCAGACCGGCCGGGATCACAACTCTACGCGTTCTGCACCACCACCCGATCACTCTCCCCTTCCACCGCCAGCCACCACGCACCACCGCGCTGCGGATGCATCAAGTTGAACGCCTCCCCCATCTGCGGTGTGGTGATCGAGACGTTGCGCTCCCAGGCCAGGGCCAGGATGCGGTCGAAGGGTTCGTACCAGGCGTGCATCGACAGGTCGAACGTGCCGTTGTGGATCGGCAGTAGCCAGCGGCCCTTGAGGTCGAGGTGGGCTTGCAGGGTTTGTTCGGGTTGCATGTGCACGTGCGGCCAGTCGACGTTGTAGGCACCGGTTTCCATCAGGGTCAGGTCGAATGGGCCGTACTGTTCGCCGATGCGTTTGAAGCCATCGAAGTAGCCGCTGTCGCCGCTGAAGAAGAGGCGTGTGTCGCCGTCGATCATCACCCACGAGGCCCAGAGGGTGCTGTTGCTGTCGAACAGGCCACGGCCGGAAAAGTGCTGCGACGGGGTGGCGATGAACTGGATGCCATCGACTTCCGTGCCTTGCCACCAATCCAGTTGGCGGACTTTGCTGGCGTCGATGCCCCACTTGATCAGTGTGTCGCCTACGCCCAGCGGGGTAAGGAAGTATTTGGTCTTGTCCGCGAGCTTGAGCACGGCCGCATGATCCAGGTGGTCGTAGTGATCGTGGGACAGGATCACCGCTTCAATCGGTGGCAATTGTTCCAGGCTGATCGGTGGCTGGTGGAAACGCTTGGGGCCGGCCCATTGCACGGGCGAGGCACGCTCGGCGAAGACCGGGTCGGTGATCCAGAACTTGTCGCGCAGCTTGAGCAACACTGTGGAGTGGCCCAGGCGATAGACGCTGTGGTTCGGTGCAGCGATCAGCGCGGCTTGAGTCAGGGCTTGCACCGGGACGGGCGCGCTTGGGCGGGTGTTTTGCGGTTTGTGGAACAGCGCGTTCCACAGGATGCCCATGGTTTTGCCAAAGCTTAAACGTTGAACCGGCGTGAAGTTTTGATACTGCCCTTGAGCCTGTCGGGACGCTTCAGGTGTGGAGGCGTTGTCCGCCGGGGAGGTTGAATTGGCCATGACTGAATGACTCCAGAAAAACCGCGCATGGCGCGATTTTCCGCTTTGGGACGATAAATGGCCAAGGCACGCACGCATCAGCCGGACTTTCTATTTTTGCTGGGCAGGATTAACAAAACATTACACTGCACAGTGTAGTTTCTAGGTTGCATCAAAGTCGATGACAAGTAAACTACCGAGTGTAATTTCCCCTCTCTTCCTGCCGAAGCGTACTTATGACAGCTCCACAGCGCCTCACCGACCGAAAACGCCAAGCGATCATTCAAGCCGCGATCAACGAATTTCGTGACAACGGTTTCGAGATCACCAGCATGGACAAGATTGCTGCCACTGCCGGTGTGTCGAAGCGCACGGTGTACAACCACTTTCCCAGCAAGGAAGAGTTGTTCGCCGAGATCCTCAATCAGTTATGGATCCGGGTGACGGCAGAACAGGAAACGTCCTACCGTCCCGACCTGCCGCTGCGCGACCAATTGCGCGTATTGCTGAAGGCCAAGCTGCAAATGATGGGTGATGACAATTTTCTCGACCTGGCGCGGGTGGCGATAGCGGCGACGATTCATTCCCCGGAGCGGGCGCAGGATATGGTGGCGCGAATGGGCGAACGCGAAGAAGGGCTGACAGTGTGGATTCGTGCCGCTCAAGCGGATGGCCGATTGAAGGCCGTGGCTCCCGAATTCGCCGCTCAACAGATCCATGGCCTGCTCAAGTCCTTTGCATTCTGGCCGCAGATTTCCATGGGGCAACCCGGCTTGTCAGCCAAGGAGCAAAACACGGTGGCGGATTCCGCGCTGGACATGTTTCTGGCCTGCTATCAGGTGCAATAAATGACAAGGTCGACGGCGGTGTCGATGGATTGATGGCTCTGATTTGAACGGCGCATGTGTTTCAGAATGAAACTGGCACTGAGGCTATAGTGAGCCTCAGTCCCAGCGCCAAACAGAGAGCATCATGACCAGCACGAGCCACGAAACCGCCGCCCACGTCGATCACCTGCGTTTCCATCGCCCTCATGCCCACCTGGCGCCGACCTTTGGCAATGACAAGTTTGCCCTGCGCGCCGAAGCCTTTGCGCGGTTCTTCGGCACACCGACTTTTCTCGGCGCACAAACGCTGATCGTGGTGGCCTGGGTGTGCCTCAACCTGTCCGGTTTCACCCATTTCGATTTGTACCCGTTCATCCTGCTCAATCTGGCTTTCAGCCTGCAATCGGCCTATGCCGCGCCATTGATTCTGTTGGCCCAGACTCGTCAGGCCGCGCGGGACAAAGCCCAATCCGATGCCGATGCGCAGCACCGCGAAGCGCTGGCGACCGCCAACAGCGAGCGACAGGCGCAAGCCGCGAAAAACACCGCGCAACTGCTGGAGTTGCTTGAGCAGAACACCCGCCTCACGGAGATGACCAAGGCCCTCACCGAGCGCATCGAAAACCTGACCACGGAAATGCATCAGCACTTCGTGCGCAAGGATGAGCCGAAGGCCTGAACGGTTTCACGGCAGTTTCAGTGCCCGCCCCAACTCATCGAACAAGGTGACCACCGAGCGCAAGGCGCGGCAGTCGGGACGGGTCAGCAGCCACAGCGCGGTGTCGTATCCGTGCAACGGTTCGCTCAGCGGCTGTAATCCGTCGCCGATCAAAAAGTCCGGTAACGCCGCTACACCCAGCCCCGCCCTGACCAACTCGTTCACCGAAAGCATGCTGTTGCAGCGATAGCCCGGCGTTACCCCCGGCAAGGCTTGGCGGCGCCAGGTAACGGTCGGGTGATCAGGCAGGAAGTCATCCGGGGCGATCCAGGTCAATGAGGCCAGGTCAGTGGTATTGACCGATTGCAGGTATCGCTTGCTGGCGCACACGCGGTAGGCAATATCCGCCAGCCGCCGTCCTACCAGATGCTCCGGTGGCGTGCGGGTCAGGCGCAGGGCGATATCGGCATCGCGACGGCTGAGGTTGGCAAAGTCATTGGACGTGCTGAGTTCGAGGGTCAGCGCCGGATAGTTCGGCATGAACTGCGCCAGCGCCGGCAACAGCAAACCTTGCAGGACCGAATCGGTACAGGTCAGGCGCACGATGCCGCTGATCACTTCACCGCCCTGCTCCACCCCAATGCGCGCCGCCTCCAGAGCCTGCTCGGCGCGCTCGGCCTGTTCCGCCAGGGACTGCGCAAGGGTGGTGGGCAGGTAACCGGCGCGGCTTTTTTCGAACAGTTGCTGACCCAGCGCAGCCTCCAGCCGGCGCACCGCTCGAAACACTGTCGAGACATCCACCTTCAGCAGTTGCGCGGCCCGGGCCAGTGAGCCGCCGCGCACCAGCGCGAGGATCAGGGCCAGGTCCGGGTAGTCGAGTCGATAGTGCGTGGCTGCATTGATCACTTGGATAAACGCCAATATTGAGTGCGTGAGCGCCAATCTATAGTGGGCACCAGCAATCAACAAGTGCAGAGGCCCCACATGGAAACCCGCCCGATTCGCATCGCCCTGATCGGCGACTACGACCCGCAAGTCACCGCCCACCAGGCCATTCCCGTCGCCCTTGAAATGGCCGCTGAACACCGTGGCCTGAACGTGCAATGGCAATGGCTGGCCACCGATGACATCCACGCCGAGACACCGTTGCACACATTCGACGGGGTCTGGTGTGTGCCGGCCAGCCCCTATCGCAACTTGGACGGTGCATTGCTGGCGATTCGCTTTGCCCGCGAACAAAGGCGACCTTTCCTCGGCACCTGCGGCGGTTTTCAACACGCGGTACTGGAATATGCGCGCAACGTGCTGGGCTGGTCGGATGCTGAACACGGCGAGACAAATCCCGATGCCGCGCGGGCGCTGCTGACACCGCTGTCGTGCGCGCTGGTGGAAGCGGTCGATACGATTGAATTGCTTGAGGGTTCGTTGCTCGCCCAAGCGTACGAAAGCGCCGAGATACGTGAAGGCTATCGCTGTCGTTATGGTGTGAACCCGCAATTCGAGGGGGAGCTGCTCAGGCGCGGACTTCATGCGGTCGGCCACGATTCGGAACAAGGGCTGCGGGCGGTCGAACTCATCGGTCATCCGTTCTTTGTCGCGACCTTGTTCCAGCCCGAGCGGACGGCGCTCAAGGGCGTCTTGCCGCCGTTGGTTGGAGCCTTTGTCGCAGCCTGTGCGGGGCGCTCGTCATGATCGCCGATACGCCAGCTGCGCCTTATTACGCGGTGTTTTTTACCTCAATGCGCACCGAGGGTGACCAGGGTTACGCCGAAGCGGCCGCACGGATGCTGGAACTGGCCCGTGAACAGCCAGGGTTTCTTGGTGTGGAGTCGGCGCGGGGCGAGGATGGGCTTGGGATTACGGTGTCGTACTGGGCCAGTGAAGCGGCGATTCTGGCGTGGAAGCATCATCCTGAGCATGCGGCCATTCGCGAGCGTGGGCGCTCGACCTGGTATGCGCGGTGTCATACGCGGGTGTGCAGGGTTGAGCGGGCCTACGGGTTCAATCAGTAACTGATTTAGAGTTCTTCTGGCCGCCATCGCGAGCAAGCTCGCTCCCACAGTGTTTTGTGTCGGGTACATGACTTGCGTACACCCACACACCCTGTGGGAGCGAGCTTGCTCGCGATGGGGCCTGTCAATTCACCGCAAAAACTCAGCCCCGAACCAGGCTGCGAACCGCCGAAATCTCTGGCACTTCCCGCCGGTTCATGTACACCCGCAACGGCTCGGTGATGTTGATCCGGTCATCGATGTTCTGGTCCAGCAGCAACTGAATCAACTCACGCTTGAGCGTCATGGTCTGCTCGGGACCAACTGCCCAGACGAATTCGCTGGTCGGGATGATGCCGTCGTCCGCCACGTCCATGCCAAACGAGTCTTCGCTGAAGCGCACGATGTAGTACCCGGTCTTGCGGTTGAGGCCGACGAAGCCTTTGAGTTGGTCGGCAGCCTGGCAGATGAGCTGGGAAGTGATGCGCATGGTAAACCCCGCAATGGTGATCGTTGGTTTGCACGCAGGGCCTGCGTTTCCCTCTGCCGGGGAAATTGCAGGGCCCCAGCGTACTGCAAACGGGCGCACACAAGTGCTGACGAAAATCAGCTTTAGACAGGTTTGTGTCGGTCTGGCGATAGCGCCTGCAACGATGAGTTGTTAAAAGGAACCGCTCACTTATTGCGAAAGGATCTCGACCATGCCAGCAACCTTTACTAAAAGCGCCTTGTTACTGAGCCTGTTGCTCGGCCTCGGCCACGCACAGGCCGCCAGCGAACCCGCCCCCTCGGCACTGGCGACCCGTTTGGGCATACCGCATCCAGCGGTGATCGCCCACCGTGGCGCATCGTTCGATGCGCCGGAATCCACCGCCGCCGCCTACAAGACTGCCCGCGACCTGGGCGCCGACTATCTGGAAATGGACCTGCAGCGCAGCAAGGATGGCGTGCTGTTTGCCCTGCACGACAACAATCTGCAACGCACCACCGACGTCGCCAGCAAATTCCCCGAGCGCAAGGACAGCCCCGCCAATGCGTTCACCATGGCCGAACTGAAAACCCTGGACGCGGGCAGCTGGTTCAATGCCGCGTACCCGGATCGCGCACGTCCGGCCTTCGCGGGCCTGAAGATTCTGACCCTCGATGAAATCATCGACATCGCCGAGGGCAACAGCCTGCACAAGCCCGGCCTGTACATCGAGACCAAGGAGCCCAAGCAGTTTCCCGGCATCGAACACGACCTCAAGGAAAAACTTCAGGACCGGGGCTGGCTGAGCCCGACCGCTTCGAAACTGGCAAAAAGCGAGCTGGCGGTCGGCCAGGGCAAAGGCAAGGTGGTCCTGCAGACCTTCGAGAAGAACAGCCTCGAACTGCTGCAAAAGGAGATGCCGAAGGTGCCGAAGATCCTGCTGTTGTGGGTCGGTGAAGGCAGTATCGAGCCCAAGTCCAAGGTGACATTTGCCGAGTCCGGCGAAAAGGACAAAGCCGCTTACTACGCCAAACAGCAACCGAAGGACAACGCCGAATTCCAGCACTGGGTCGACTACGCCAAAGCCCAGGGCGCCATCGGCACCGGCCCGTCCGCAGCACTGACCCAGGGTGGCGACCAGAGTTACTCCGATCTGGTGCAACCGTGGATGAACCGGTACACCCACGATCAGGGACTGCTGGTGCACGTCTACACCATCGACGATGCAGTGGACTACCAGAAGGTCATGGACGCCGGTGTCGACGGCATCTTCACCAATCGCGCCAGTGAGTTGCTGAAGTTTTATAAACGCCCGGCGGCGAGTGTCGATCAAGTGTTGAAGAACAACGGCTATTGAGCCGTGCCTGGCATGACACCGAGGTGCCTGCATCGCGAGCAGGCTCGCTCCTACAGGGAGTTGATGCAGGACATGTCGAGGGTTTTAAGGGTGGATTAAGTTACACAGGCTAACCTGATCTCACTTGAACGGATCACCCAAGGAAAGAAGCCCATGAAGACCCTGACTGCTTTGTTGACCGCTGCAACCTTGACCCTCACCGCGGGCCTGGCCCAGGCCGATGTGCGGGTCGATGAGATCCCGCAACTGGTCAAGGACGGCAAGATCAAGCCGCTGGAAGACCTGAACAAGATCGCGCTGGACCTGCACCCGGGTGCAACGATTACCAAAACCGAACTGGACAACCACTTCAACGGTTACGAGTACGAGATCGAGCTGCGTGACGCCAAGAACGTCGAGTGGGATGTGGACATCGATGCCTCCAACGGCAAGGTCCTGAAGAACAAACAGGACACCTGATCCCGAAACGCACAAAAGCCGCACGATTGAGAAGTCGTGCGGCTTTTGTGCATCCTGGACTCAAGCGCTCAGGCGCGCCGTCACCTCGTTCAACTGCCCCGACAAACCGTGCAGGTTGTTGCTGGCCGCTTCAGTGCGCTGCACGTTGTCCAGGTTGGTGCTGGCGATGCTGGTGATCTCGGTGAGGTTGCGCGAGATGTCTTCGGCCACCGAGGTCTGTTCTTCGGCGGCAGTGGCGATCTGGCGGTTCATGTCGCGGAT
This sequence comes from Pseudomonas sp. GL_091, assembly GCF_057837725.1. Classification (NCBI taxonomy): domain Bacteria; kingdom Pseudomonadati; phylum Pseudomonadota; class Gammaproteobacteria; order Pseudomonadales; family Pseudomonadaceae; genus Pseudomonas; species Pseudomonas sp. GL_091. The sequence goes on from NZ_CM174451.1 coordinate 5,727,450, forward strand.
GGCTTCCACGGCCAGGGTGATGCGTTCGAGCATGGCGCCGGCCTCCGTCACTTGCTGCACACTTTGTTCGCTGCGCGACTGACCGCTTTCAATCGCCTGGGCCGCTTCGATTGCACCGGTCTGCACGGTCTGGATGATCTGGTTGATCTCTATGATCGACGCCGCCGTGCGCTGGGCCAGGCTGCGCACTTCATCGGCCACCACCGCGAAACCGCGCCCGGCCTCACCGGCGCGGGCCGCTTCGATGGCCGCGTTGAGTGCCAGCAGGTTGGTCTGTTCGGCGATGCCGCGAATCACTTCCAGGACCTTGCCGATGCGCCCGCTGTCGGTTTCCAGTTGGCGGATGACTGTGGCGGTATTGGCGATTTCACCGCGCATCTGGGTGATCGTATGGATGGTGCCCTGCATGACTTTCTCGCCCTGCTGGGCGGACTGGTCGGCATCGTCGGCGGCCCGCGCCGCTTCGGCGGCATGACGGGCGACTTCCTGTGCGGTAGCGGACATTTCGTTCATTGCCGTGGCCACCTGATCGGTGCGGTTGAACTGCTCGTTGGTGCCGCCGGCCATCACGGTGGCGATCGAGTTCAACTCACCGCTGGCGCTGTCCAGGTCCGACGCGCTGCGCTGCAAACGGCTGAAGGTTTCAGCGAGGAAATCGCGCAGGGTGTTGGCGGCCATCGCCAGTTTGCCCAACTCGTCCTGACGGGTGCTGGCCACGCGCTCGGCAATACGACCCTGGCTGAGTTGCGCCACGTATTCGATCAGTTTGCGGATCGGCTCGACCAGGTTGCGGTTGACCAGCCACAGGCTCAGCAAGCCGATCAGCAGCCCCGAAACCAGCATCACCATAATCCCCAGCATCACCGTGCGATCGGCGCCGGCGCTGATCAGGGTCGATTGCTCGGCACCCTGCTTGCGTAGCTCGCTGACCAGTTCACTCATCTGATCGCTGGCCGCGCGGTCCACGCCCTTGACTGCCGTGTCGCCCGCCGTCGGGTCACCACCGGCGGCCACGAACGCATCCCGGCCCTTCTGATAGGCCGCGCCCAACTGGCGATGTTCGTCACGCAAGCGCTCGATGCGGCTCTTGAGTTGCGGCTCGATACCCTTCTGCGCGGCCAGCTCACCGAGGATGTTTTGCACATCGCGCTGACGTTCCTCGAACTGCCCCCAGTACTTGCTCAGGTCCGCCGGTTGCTTGCCGCGTAACAGGACGTTTTTCCACTCCTGCACCTGCACCTTGAATTGCAGGTTGGCTTCATCGATCAATTGCGAGGTATGCAGCGGGCCTTCAATCAGGTTGGCGTAGTTCTGCACGCCGCTGGACAGGAAGTGAAAGCACGCCAGGGCGATCAACAGCATCGCCAGCAGGCTGCCGCTCAGCAGGGCGAGAATTTGTGCTCTCAGGGACTTTTGCAAAAGCATCGGATGGTACTCATGACAGGAATGAGGCACGCCCCGGTAAGGCGTGAAAGGTGTCCGGACATCCCTGTCTGCGGTCCCGGCCGATGGCCTGCGGCGCGCAACTCAACCCAAGCGTGATCGGCTAGCCAGAGCGTTTCTTGAGAACATCCCGACCGCCGGTAGAGCAATCGTTTGCGTTATTTTCCCGTCACAAAAACGTCATCCCGCCTTGCGATGATGCCGCTCAAGTGAACCTGCGAAACCTGCGACAGGCGTCTCCCCTTGCGAGCCCTCATGAACCACAGCATCGATCACAGTCATCGCGACACGGATCTGTTCGGCCTGCTTTACGGTTTCAGCTTTCGCCCCGGTGAGGCCGGCCGGGAAATCAATTCCGCCGAGGCCTTGCAGTACCTGCAACAACCAGAAAGCGACGAGCAGTTTCTCTGGCTGCACCTGAACCTCGCCCACGCCGCGTGTGAACGCTGGATGAAAAGTCATCTGGAGTTGCCCGAGGAGTTTTTCGAAGCGCTGCACGAAGGCTCGCGCTCGACGCGCATCGAACATGTCGACTCCGCGTTGCTGGCGGTGGTCAACGACGTGGTGTTCAACCTCAGCAACATGGTCTCGTCGGATGTCTCGACGCTGTGGGTGTGCGCCCGCAGCCAATTGATCATCAGCGCACGCCTGCAACCGCTGCACTCGGTGGACAAATTGCGCTCGTCGGTGAAGGCCCGGGAATGCTTTCGCTCCCCTCTGGAATTACTGGTGCATTTGCTGCGCGACCAGGGTGAAGTGCTGACCCAGATCGTGCGCAAGACCAGCCAGAGCGTGGATCAGATCGAAGACGAATTGCTCTCTTCGCGGCTGTCGACCAACCGCGCTGAACTGGGCGCCAACCGCCGAGTGCTGGTGCGCTTGCAACGGCTGCTGGCGCTGGAGCCTGGCTCATTGCTGCGCCTGCTCAACCGGCCGCCGCAATGGCTGCAAAAGGAAGACGTGAAGGAGTTGCGCAAATCCACCGAGGAGTTTGCGCTGATCATCAACGACCTCACGGCGCTGGGTGAGCGGATCAAGCTGTTGCAGGAAGAGATCGCCGCCAACATCAACGAACAGACCAACCGCACGCTGTTCACCCTGACAGTGGTGACGGTGCTGGCGCTGCCGATCAACATCATCGCCGGTTTCTTCGGCATGAACGTCGGCGGCATTCCGCTGGCCGGCGATCCGGAGGGTTTCTGGATCCTGGTGGCTCTGGTCGCGACCTTTACCGTGATCGCCGGGCGCTGGGCGTTTCGCAAGCAGCAGGATTATTGAGCCCCGTCCTCACCTGACACTGATCATCTGTGGAGAGGGGGCAAGCCCCCTCTCCACAGGGTTTTGCATGGCATCAGGCAATGTGTGGAAACTCAGATCAGCGGCCCTGCAAAAACCCCAAACACTGACCCAGAGCAGCCTCCCTGTAACAATTGGCAACGATTATCACTGGTACACCTCCCTCCTCAGGAATGTCAGTGATGGCTACGCCCTCCTTCACCGCCACCCCCGCCAGTAGCGCCAAACCGCAACTCGACAAAAAACCCGGCCTGCTCACCATCGTGGTTTTTTTTGCCGTGCTGGCCATCGGTTTGTTGTTTACCGCTTACAGCCTGATGCACGACATGAACGAACTCGGCACGGTGGTGACCACCTGGACGCCGTTCCTGCTGTTGGGCGTGGCGCTGTTGATTGCCCTGGGCTTTGAGTTCGTCAACGGCTTCCATGACACCGCCAACGCAGTGGCCACGGTGATTTACACCAACTCGCTGCCGCCGAACGTTGCCGTGGTCTGGTCCGGTTTCTTCAACTTCCTCGGGGTGCTGCTGTCCAGCGGCGCGGTGGCATTCGGCATTATCGCCCTGCTGCCGGTGGAGCTGATCTTGCAAGTCGGCTCGTCCGCCGGCTTCGCGATGATCTTCGCCCTGCTGATCGCCGCGATCCTGTGGAACCTCGGCACCTGGTGGCTGGGGCTGCCGGCGTCGTCTTCGCACACCCTGATCGGTTCGATCATCGGGGTCGGCGTGGCCAACGCCCTGATGCACGGCCGCGACGGCACCAGCGGTGTGGACTGGGCCCAGGCCACCAAGATCGGTTATGCGCTGCTGCTCTCGCCACTGGTCGGCTTCGGCTGCGCCGCGCTGCTGTTGCTGGCCCTGCGCGCATTCGTCAAGAATCGTGCGCTGTACAAAGAACCAAAGGGCGAGACCCCGCCGCCGTGGTGGATTCGCGGCCTATTGATCGTGACCTGCACCGGCGTGTCGTTTGCCCACGGCTCGAACGACGGCCAGAAAGGCATGGGCCTGATCATGCTGATTCTGGTGGGCACGCTGCCAATGGCTTACGCATTGAACCGCACCATGCCGGCCGATCAAGCGTTGCAGTTCGCGGCGGTCGCCGAAGTGACCCAGCAAGCGCTGGTCAAGGCGGCCCCGCAACCGGCCCCCGCCGACCCACGTGCGGTGCTGTCCGAATACGTGCGCAGCAAGGAAGCCACCCCGCAACTGGTGCCGGCGCTGGCTGCGCTGACCGGCAGCATCGGTGCCCAGGTCAAGGGTTATGGCTCGTTGTCGAAAGTCCCGGCCGAGGCCGTGGGCAACGTGCGTAACGACATGTACTTGAGCAGCGAAACCATTCGCCTGATGGACAAGAACAAGGTCGGTAATTTCGACGCCGACACCAACGGCAAGCTGCAACTGTTCAAGCAGCAGATCGACAACTCCACGCGGTTCATTCCGTTGTGGGTAAAGATCGCCGTGGCCATCGCCCTGGGCCTGGGCACCATGGTCGGCTGGAAGCGCATCGTGGTGACCGTCGGCGAGAAAATCGGCAAGACCCACCTGACCTACGCCCAGGGCGCCTCGGCAGAAACCGTGGCGATGCTGACCATCGGTGCCGCCGACATGTTCGGCCTGCCGGTGTCGACCACTCACGTATTGTCCTCCGGCGTGGCCGGGACCATGGTCGCCAACGGCGGCGGCTTGCAGATGAAGACCATCCGCAACTTGCTGATGGCCTGGGTGCTGACGTTGCCGGCGGCGATCCTGCTGTCGGGTAGCCTGTACTGGTTGTTCACCCAACTGTTCTGATCATTCCCGCCGGTACTCACATCCCGCGGCGAGCAATCGCTGCGGGATGTTTGCTTTCAGCCCGGCGCAAAGCCGCGCATTTCATCGCCAACTCAAGGTATTGATCGTTTCGTTCGAGGATGGCGCTTCAGTTTGCCAGCCTGTTGCCGACTCTTATGAGAGCCAAAGTATTCCTGGGTGAGAACCGTGAACTTATTCATCAATCAGTTGCACAAGCACGCTGATTTCAGAAGTGCGATCTACGCTGGCGACATCTTCCTCAACACCGAACTGAAAGCAGCAAAGGAACTCTGTGCCTTTGCTCAGGAAAGCATCACCGCCGCCTTCGATGGCGAGACCAACCACCAGGCGCTGCACACGCTGATGCCGGTGGAAGAGTTCGTGGTGCTGGTGACTCGCCTCAAGGGCCAGTTCACCAACAGCCTGCGTGCCAAGGAGCTGATCCGCAGCTTCATCGACGAAATCGGTGCCGCTCCCGAGGCGTTCATTTTTGACGTACCGCGCATCCGCGTCGTGCCCAACTACGACTACCTGCACGCTGGCGTCAGCTACGCCTACAAGCCCCATCGCGATACCTGGTACGGCGGTGTCGACTGCCAGATCAATACCTGGATGCCGGTCTACACGATCCAGCCTGAGCAGACCATGATGATCAACCCGGCTTACTTCGACGTCCCGGTGAAAAACACCTCGGCGCAGTGGAGCCTGTCTGACTGGATCGACGTGCAACGCCAGCGCGCCAAGGACAACGTCAAGGAAGAGGCGCGCCAGCACCCGGTGCCCACCGAAGCGATCAACAGCACCTCTGAACTGCGCATCGCCGGCAACACCGCCGAGATGCTGGTGTTCTCGGGTTCGCACCTGCACGGCACCGTGCCCAATTACACGCAACAAACCCGCTTCAGCGTGGATTTTCGCCTGATGCACCTCGACGACCTCAAGCAGCAGCGCGGCGCGATCAACGTCGACAGCGCCTGCCCGGATGTCGGCGCCGGTTTCAAAGACTACTTCCACGTCCACGACTTTTCGAATTTCCGAGGAATCCCACAATGACCAAGCGTCGCATCACGCCCGCCGAGGCCCAGTACAACGAAACCCGCACCAACGTCCTGAAACGGGTCGATGCCGAATACGTGGCCGACGCGCCGTTCGTCTTCGCCAACCGCATTGGCGTGACCGCCGCGCTGTCGCGCATGGAGCTGTTCAAGAAGGTCGCCGAAGTGCCGGGCGCGATCATTGAGTGCGGCGTGTACAAGGGCAACTCGTTGATGCTCTACATGCACCTGTCGATGATTCTCGAGCCGTATGCGATCAACCGCTCGATCGTGGGTTTCGACACCTTCGAAGGCTTCCAGAGCATCGACAAGAAAGAAGACCCGGCCGACGTCAACGAGACCATGTTCGCCGACACCGACCAGTCGCTGATCCAGGACATGATCGACGCCAACGACCTGTTGCGCCCGGTCAACCGCATTCCGCGTTGCGAGCTGGTCAAGGGCGATATCGTCAAGACCGTACCGGAGTGGGTCAAGACCCGTCCGGACCTGGTCGTGGCCATGCTGATCCTCGACACCGACCTGTACGAGTCGACCAAAGTCGCGCTGGAAACCTTCCTGCCGTACATGCCCAAAGGCGCGATCGTGGTGCTCGACGAAGTCGCCTACCGCAACTTCCCGGGCGAAACCAAGGCCCTGCGTGAAGTGCTCGACCTGAACAAGATCGAACTCAAGCGCCTGCCGTTCGATTCGTGCGTGGGTTACTTCCACGTCTGATCCAAAGACCTGGAAACGGGCGCAAAACCTGTAGGAGCGAGCCTGCTCGCGAAAGCGGTCTGACATTCAACATTGATATTGACTGTCATGCCGCCATCGCGAGCAGGCTCGCTCCTACAAGGACCGGTTCAAACACGACTCAGCAAACCTCGCGAGTCACCAGCATCCGCTCCCGAACCACGTCATACACCCAGTGGTAGACGTAGGTGTACGGCAGGAAGAACAGCAACACGCCGATATCCAGCAGGAACGCCTGCCACAGGCTGACATTCAGCCACCAGGCGATCAGCGGTACGCCGAGGGCGACCAGTCCGCCTTCGAACAACAGTGCATGCACCACACGAACCCAGGCGTTGTGGGCGATGGCGAAGCGCTTGAGCAGCCGATCGAACATACCGTTGAAGACCACGTTCCAGGCCAGGGCCAGGGCGGCGATGAGGACGGTGACCATGCCCATTTCCAGCATCGGTTTCTTCATGATCCAGGCCAGCAACGGGGTACAGATCAGGATGGCCAGCAGTTCGAAGCCGATGGCTTGAAAAATACGTTCAGTAATGGATTTGTTGGCGCTCATGGCCGAACTCCCTTGAGTGACTGTGGTTGCCATGATCTGTCATCACACCGATACTTCATAACCAATAACCATCGATCAAGGCGATAGTTCATGGCCTCTCACGAAGTGTTGCTGGCGTTTGTCGAAGCCGCGACTCAAGGCTCGTTTTCCGCCGCGGCGCGCAAGCTCGGCCGCAGTCAGTCGACTATCAGCGCAGCGGTGGCCAGCCTGGAAATCGACCTGAACCTGACGCTGTTCGACCGCAGCAGCCGCAAGCCCGGGCTGACCCCGGCCGGGCACGTCATGCTGCAACGGGCCGAAGACATCCTGGCCGCCACCAGTCGCCTGGAAATGACCGCCAGCCAACTGTCTCAAGGGGTGGAAGCGAAGCTGACGGTGGCGCTTTCCGACACCTATCAGTCGGACCGCTTCGAAACCGCCCTGAGTGCCTTCGAGCAGCGTTACCCGGACCTGGAGCTCGAATGCCTGATCGCCGAATGCGATGACCTGGTGTCGCTGGTGCAAAGCGGCCGGGCACAGATTGCCTTCGCCGAAATGCAGGACAGCTACCCGCCGGACCTGGTCAGCTCGACGGTGGACGAACGCACGGAAATCGCCTTGTTCGTGTCCCCGACACACCCGTTGGCGACGTTGGACTACGTCGACCGGGACGTACTGCAACAGCACCGCGAGCTGCGTCTGGCCACCATCATCAATCCCTATGAAAGTCGGGCGAAGGGCCGCGTCTGGTCGGCGCCGAGTTATCTGATGCTGCTGGAAATGGCCCAGGGCGGATTCGGCTGGGCGCCGTTGCCCCGCTGGCTGGTCGAGCGGTTCGGGCCCGGTTCGTTGCAGGAACTGGTGGTGCGCGGCTGGCCGAAAACGGTGTCGGTGGATGCGTTGTGGTCGCGGCTGAATCCGCCGGGGCCGGCGGGGAGCTGGTTGCTGGGCAAGATGCTGGAGTGAAGGTCCTTCGTCCCTTATCGCGAGCAGGCTCGCTCCCACAGTTTCGAGTACGCCATCAATCCCTGTGGGAGCGAGCCTGCTCGCGATGAAGCCAGAACTGCCGCATCACTCCAACGCCTTGAGCCGCTCTTCGATAAACCGCCGCTCCGGCTCTTGCCGGGTCAACGCCAGCGCCCGTTCCCAAGCCGCCCGCGCCTCTTGCTTGCGGCCCAGTTGCTGACAGAATTGCGCCCGCGCCGAATGCGCCAGGTGGTAGTCGAGCAATTCTCCCCGCTCCAGAATGGCGTCGACCAACGTCAGTCCCGCCAGCGGACCATCCCGTTGCGAAATCGCCGCCGCGCGATTCAACTCGATCACCGGTGACGGCACCGCCCGCAGCAGGACGTCATACAGACCGACAATCTGCGGCCAATCGGTTTCCCCCGCCGTCGGGGCTTCGGCGTGCACCGCCGCGATCGCCGCCTGCAGGCAATAGGGTCCGAATCGTCCCATGGTCAGCGCCTGTTCGATCAGCGTGCTGCCTTCGCTGATCAACCCGGCGTCCCACAGCGAACGGTCCTGTTCGTCCAGCACAATCAGCTCGCCGCTCGCCGAGGTCCTGGCCGGGCGGCGCGACTCGTGCAGCAGCATCAACGCCAGCAAGCCCATCACCTCCGGTTCCGGCAAAAGCTCCACCAGCAACCGGCCGAGACGGATCGCTTCGCGGGTCAAATCCTCGCGGATCAGTTCGGCCCCGATGGACGCCGAGTACCCCTCGTTGAACACCAGGTAAATCACCCGCAATACGCTGTCCAGTCGCTCGGGTAACTCAGCGAATGTCGGCACTTGATAGGGGATTTTCGCATCGCGGATCTTCGCCTTGGCCCGCACGATGCGCTGGGCGATGGTGGCAGGGGCCGAGAGAAAGGCCCGGGCGATTTCTTCCGTGGTCAGGTCGCAGACTTCCCGCAGCGTCAGCGGCACTTGTGCGTCGGCCGCCAGGGCCGGGTGGCAGCAAGTGAAGATCAGCCGCAGGCGATCGTCTTCCACGTCCTCATCACTCCAGTCGGCCTGCTCCAGTTCCTCCAGTTGCGCGATCAGCAAAGGCTGCGACGCGGCAAAACGCGCGCGCCGGCGCAAGGCATCGATGGCCTTGAAGCGCCCGGTGGACACCAGCCAGGCCCGCGGATTGTCCGGCACGCCGTCACGCTGCCAGCGTTCGACCGCGATGAAAAACGCCTCGTGCAAGGCCTCTTCGGCGAGGTCGAAATCCCCCAGCAAGCGAATCAGGGTCGCAAGAATCCGCCGCGACTCTTCGCGATAAACCCGCTCGACCTGCGCCTGAACCGGCAGCCCCGGCATCTTAAGGATTCAACTGCCGAACGGGGCGCACTTCGACACTGCCGACCCGGGCCGCCGGAATGTTCCCGGCGACCTGGATGGCTTCGTTGAGGTCCCTGGCATCGATCAGGTAGAAGCCGGCCAACTGCTCCTTGGTTTCGGCGAACGGGCCATCGGTGATCGACATCTTGCCGTTGCGCATGCGCACCGTGGTGGCGGTCTGCACCGATTCCAGCGCTTCAGCGGCGACCATCCGGCCGCTGCCCTGGATCGACTCGGCATAGGCCATGCACTCTTCGTCCTTCGGGCTTTCCGGCAGCGAATGCAGCAGGCGCTCATCGCTGTACACCAGGCATAAATACTTCATGAACGTCTCCTGATTCGAACGGATCAACTATGGCCGTGGATTGGCCATTTGGTGCGGCGCCCCGACAAATAACATCGATCAGGGTTTCAGATCGAACAGGACGGTGCCGCTCATCATGTCGAACGGCGCCGACCAGTGCTCATGGACGATCTGCCACAACCCGTCTTCCTGGCGATAGCACGCACTGCCGCGCATCCAGCAGGACTGGGTCTCGCCCTTATCGTTGGTGCCACCGCAATGGGCCAGCCAGTGGGCGAAAGCGATCTCCTGGGACGCCTCGATGCGGATGTCCTGGAATTCGAAAATGTGCGGGCCGGGGCACATTTTCATGCAATCCTCCCAATGCGCGCGGTACGCCTCCTTGCCCTTGAATTGCAGGGCCTTGACCGCGTCGAACGAGACGATGTCGTCGGCGTACAGGGTCATGACCTTATCCACGTCCTTGGCCATCACGGCCTGGCGATAGGTTTCGATGAGGTTCTGGATCTGGGTTTGTGCATTCATGGTGGTTCTCCGTGGTTTTTACTAAGAAGACACCCTTAGTCGTCCAGCGATCCGGCAAATCGACAGACGAAATAAAAATAAACCATAAAGCCAAACTCGCTAGAATCCGAGGTTCATTTTCAGTTGGAAGCAGGACACTCCAGTGACAGCCCGACTCGTGCCTTATGAAAGCCTGAATGCGCTGCAGCGCCAACAGGTCGAGGCCATCGAAGTACATTCGGAGCAAATCAGGTTCTCGGGTGACATCCACGGCGCCTTGCACACGTTGTTGTCCAAGCCCGGACCCGGCGTCAAGGGATTCGCCCTGCTGGCCGAGGATGTGCCCGTCGCGTTCCTGCTGCTCAAGCGCCCGCCGGTGTTGCCGGCCTGGGCCGATGAACACAGCGCCACGCTGCATGCGCTACAGGTCGATCTGCGCGCCCAGGGCAAGGGCTACGGCAAGGCCTGCCTGCAAGCGCTGCCCGAAGCGGCGCGCCTGGCCTGGCCGGAAATCAGGGGGCTGGAGCTGTCGGTGGATGCCGACAACGAAGCCGCCATCGCCCTGTACGCCAGGTTTGGCTTTGTCGACAGTGGCGAGGCGTACAAGGGCCGGATCGGTTATGAGCGGCGGATGGGGTTGGTGTTTTGACTGCGCGTTAGTTTTTTGCAGACATTACTGGCACAACACCGCCCCCTGTAGGAGCGAGCCTGCTCGTGATGGAGTGTCAGTCGACACCACTTATGCTGACACACCTTCGCGAGCAAGCTCGCTCCTACAGGGGATCTACGTCGGATCAGAGTTCGAGCACCATCTCATGCCACGCCATGCCGCCATGGTCGGACGCCGAAGGCTTGATGTAGGCAAAGCCAAAACCGGCATACAACGGAATATGCCGTTCCTTGCACATCAGGTTGATGGTGACCTTGCCCATCACACGCATGCGCTCGATGAACTCGCCCATCAGGCGCTTTGCCAGGCCTTGCCCCTGATAATCCGGATGCACCACCACTGACATGATCACCACGTGCGGTCCGGCCGGGTCGTGGCCGATCAGTTCCTTGAACGCCTCGTCCGACATTTCCACCTGGAACGCCGCACCGGAATTGATGAATCCGGCTACAACCCCGTCCACTTGCGCGACGATAAACCCCTCGGGCCAGGTGGCGATGCGGGTGGCGATCTTCTCGCGGGTCGCGGCTTCGTCACCTTCGTAGGCAACAGTTTCGATGGCATAGCAGCGGTCCAGATCGGCGGGGGTGACGTTGCGGATGACGGTGTTCATGGCAGCTCGGAATCAGCGTGGGAAAGGCTGGGGATGATAAATCAGCCGCCGTGGGACATCGAGAGACGAATCGGCTGATCCGCCTCTCGATACACGTGTCACGCCTTGATCGGCAGCCAGATTTCCAGCTTGCCGGTGTTGAGCTTGGGGTTGAAGTCTTCGCTGTAGCGTTCGAACTCCGGGGCGTCAAGCGCCTGGTGTCCGGACTGTGGCAGCCAGGTGTCGAAGATGTAGCGAAAGGTCTGCGGCAAGGTATCCAGCGCCCCCTTGTGCTCGAACACCGCATAATACTGCGGCTGCACTTCAACCCAGCGATAGGTTTCCGGCAAATCGTCGAGTTTGCTGATCTCGACCCCTGCGATGTAATCGAAGCCGCCCTTGCCGTCGAAATTGCAGCAGACGCCGTAAGTGACTTCGCCTTTTTGACCCGGGATTTGGCCCAGATGCGGGTTGAACTTCTCCCAGAGTTCGGGAATGCCTTGAACGGTTTGTTGGGTAAATGTTCCGCCCAGTCCTGCAATCAGCAGGAAGTGCCCGTGTTCGAAGCGTGGTTGCGTCAGTTCGACGCGTGCTAACTCATCCATGACTCGACTCCTGACGCATAAAAATGGGTTCGGCTGGGAGTATAGAAGCCAAACCCGATTCGCCCAATTACAGTGCGTGCAATTGCTCGACGGCAGCGGCGCCAACGAACTCGTTGTAACCCGATAGGATCACGTAGACCGCGAAATAGCAGAAGATCGCCGCCGATGCCATATAGGAATAACGCAGCAATTTGTCGCCCAGCAACTTGCCGCCATGGCTCGCGGCGAAGCACAAGCCTGCCGACCAGAGCAGCCCGGCACAGAGGAAACCGCCGAGAAACAGTGCCGAACTGAGTGGGCCACCACCACCGGAACGGGCGATCAGGGTGCCGCCCACTGCGGCGAACCAGAGGATCGCGCTGGGCGAAGACATGGCGAGAAAAATCCCGCGGAAAAACTCCTTGCGGTGGGAGTTGTTCCCGACCTCCGCTGTCTCGGCCAGCAGCGCCTCGTGGTGAATCGCCGAATAGATCATCTTCGCCGCGAAGTACACCAGCAGCGCCGAGCCACCGATCCACAACACCCAGCGCACGCTTTCGTACTGCAGCAACACGGTCATGCCGGCCAGCGCCAGTACCGCGTAGATCAGGTCGCCGACACAGGTCCCGAGCCCCAGCGCAAAACCCTGGAAATAGCCGCGTTGCATGGCCAGGGTGATCATCGCGATATTGGCCACGCCGATGTCCAGGCACAGCGAGAGGCTCAGCAAGAAGCCGCTGGTAAATTCCATCGAACCCTATCCTTCGGACAAATTTGTTTACATTGAGGCTGGACAGTCTGCCACAGCTGCCCTTACATTCCGCCACAGGTCACCGCTGACCTGCGTCGCTCGGACGGTTCCGGGCGCTTACGTTATCCGAGGCAACAATGGCCGAACAAGGTTCGCCGCGCCGCTTTGCGCGCATAGATCGACTCCCCCCTTACGTTTTCAACATCACCGCCGAGCTGAAGATGGCCGCCCGTCGTCGTGGCGAAGACATCATCGACTTGAGCATGGGCAACCCCGACGGCGCCACACCGCCGCACATCGTCGAAAAACTCGTCACGGTGGCCCAGCGCGAAGACACCCACGGCTACTCCACCTCCAAGGGTATTCCGCGCCTGCGCCGGGCGATTTCCAACTGGTACAAGGATCGCTACGCGGTCGACATCGACCCGGAAAGCGAAGCCATCGTCACCATTGGCTCCAAGGAAGGCCTGGCGCACCTGATGCTGGCGACCCTGGATCAGGGCGACACCGTGCTGGTGCCGAACCCGAGCTACCCGATTCACATCTACGGCGCGGTGATTGCAGGCGCCCAGGTGCGCTCGGTGCCGCTGGTGCCGGGCGTGGATTTCTTCGCTGAACTGGAGCGGGCCATTCGCGGCTCGATCCCGAAGCCGAAGATGATGATCCTCGGTTTCCCGTCCAACCCCACCGCGCAGTGCGTGGAGCTGGATTTCTTCGAGCGTGTCATTGCCCTCGCCAAGCAGTACGACGTGCTGGTGGTGCACGACCTGGCGTACGCCGACATCGTCTACGACGGCTGGAAAGCCCCGTCGATCATGCAAGTGCCGGGGGCCAAGGACATTGCGGTGGAGTTTTTCACCCTGTCCAAGAGCTACAACATGGCCGGCTGGCGCATTGGCTTCATGGTCGGCAACCCGGAACTGGTCAACGCCCTGGCGCGGATCAAGAGCTACCACGACTACGGCACCTTCACCCCGCTGCAAGTGGCGGCGATTGCCGCACTGGAAGGCGATCAACAATGCGTGCGCGACATCGCCGAGCAGTATCGGCAGCGGCGCAACGTGCTGGTCAAGGGCCTGCACGAACTGGGCTGGATGGTGGAAAACCCGAAAGCGTCGATGTACGTCTGGGCGAAGATTCCCGAGGCTTATGCGCACCTGGGCTCACTGGAATTCGCCAAGAAACTGCTGTCCGAGGCCAAGGTGTGTGTCTCGCCGGGCGTCGGGTTTGGCGAGTACGGCGATGATCACGTGCGCTTTGCCCTGATCGAAAACCAGGACCGGATTCGTCAGGCCGTGCGCGGGATTCGCGGGATGTTTCGAGCGGATGGGCTGGCACCAAAAACCAACGGTTAACCAGAAACCTGTGGGGAACCACTACTGTGGCGAGGGAGCTTGCTCCCGTTGGGCCGCGAAGCGGCCCCAAAACCAGTCACCGCAGATTTTCAGATAGTACGCATTGACTGGATTTACGTCTGCTTCGCAGACGAGCGGGAGCAAGCTCCCTCGCCACAAAGAGTGCGTAGCCACAAATCTTCACCCACAAAAAAACCGCATCGCTGCGGTTTTTTTGTGTCTGTCGATTCGCTTAGACGAACAGCGACAACAACAGGATAAAGCCCAGGCCCACCACCGAAAGGATGGTTTCCATCGCAGTCCAGGTCTTGAAGGTTTCGGCCACGGTCATGTTGAAGTACTGCTTGACCAGCCAGAAACCGGCGTCGTTAACGTGGGACAGGATCAACGAACCGGCACCAGTGGCCAGCACCAGCAGCTCGCGGTTCACGCCCGGAATCATCCCCACCACCGGCACTACGATACCGGCACCGGTAATGGTCGCCACGGTCGCCGAACCGGTCGCGATACGAATCACCGCTGCCACCAGCCAGGCCAGCAGGATCGGCGAGATCTGTGCAGCCACCGCCATGTGACCGATCACATCACCTACACCGCTGGTTACCAGCATCTGCTTGAAGCCACCACCGGCACCGATGATCAGGATGATCGCGGCGGTCGGCGCAAGGCTCGCATCCAGCCATTTGAGCATCTGTTGCGAACCGATGCCCTGCTTGTAGCCGAAGGTGTATAGCGACAGCAGCAACGCCAGCAGGAGAGCCGAGATCGGGTGACCGATCAGGTCCATGAAGGTGCGGAAGAAGTTGCCGTCTGGCAGCACCACATCGGCAAAGGTCTTGAGCAACATCAGGAACACGGGTGACAGCACAGTGATCAGGGTAATGCCGAAGCTAGGCAGATCGCCTGCATTCTCATCGCGCACCAGTTGATCCACCAGTTCCTGATTCGGATGACCAGGAATGTGCTTGGCGATGAAGGTACCGAAGATCGGGCCAGCGATGATGGCGGTTGGCAGCGCAACGATCAGACCATAAAGAATGGTCTTGCCGATGTCGGCACCGAACACACCGATGGCCAGCAGCGGCCCCGGGTGCGGCGGCACCAGGCCGTGTACCGCGGACAGACCGGCCAGCAGCGGGATACCGATCTTGATGATCGAAACACCGGTACGGCGGGCCACGATGAACACCAACGGAATCAGCAACACGAAGCCGATTTCGAAGAACAGCGGAATGCCGACCAGGAACGCGGCGAACATCATCGCCCACTGCACCTTGTCCTTGCCGAAGGCGCGGATCAACGTCTGCGCAATCTGATCCGCACCGCCCGATTCGGCCATCATTTTGCCGAGCATGGTGCCCAGCGCGAGGATGATGCCGACAAAACCAAGCACGCCACCGAAGCCGTCCTGGAACGCCTTGATGATGGTGCCGATCGGCATGCCGGACGTCAGACCGAGGAAGGCTGCGGCGATGATCAGTGCGAGGAATGGGTGCAACTTGAACTTGGTGATCAGGACAATAAGCCCGATCACCGTGACCACTGCATCGAGCAGCAGGAACGTCTCGTGGGACATGCCAAACATTAGGGGTGTCTCCTGGTTGTTGTTGTTATTAAAGCGGGTTGATCAGAAGTCGTGAGGACAGCGCTGTCTTTGCAAACACAGTCATACCGCCTGCTTCAGGCCGTTCGCCTGCCACCAGACATGAGCCTGTGCAGCCAGTTGCTCGACGCTATGGGTCGAAGCATCCAGCGCCAGGGTCAACGGCTCGCCGACGGGCGATTCGAGGGTGGCGAACTGGCTGTTAATCAGGGTCGACGGCATGAAATGGCCTGGCCGATGGGACACACGGTCGGCGGCCACTTCGGGGGTCAACTCAAGGAACACGAAGCCCAGGCCCGGCAAGGCACTGCGCAGACGTTCGCGATAGATGTGTTTGAGCGCCGAACAGGTCAGCACCGGGCGCTGGCCCATGGCGTCGACACGGCGCAGTTCATCGCACAGGCTGTCGAGCCAGCCGGCGCGGTCTTCGTCGTTCAGGGGGATCCCCGCGCTCATCTTTTCGATATTGGCGGCAGGGTGGAAAGAGTCGCCTTCAATGGCCGTGGCGCCGCTCAAATGGCACAGGGCCTCGCTGACGCACGTCTTGCCGCAACCGGCAACGCCCATGATGACCAGGGCGGTGATGGGATGATTCATGTAACACCTCAGCGCGCAGACAGCGCTACCTTTGCCAGTTATGACACTAGTTCAAAAGCAGAAGTTGCCGACGCCTTTCTTGTCATTTTGTGGGTTGCAGCAGGTTAGGTCTCAATGCCAAAAAGCGAGGATCAGGCGAACCCTCGCTCACGCATTTGCAGCTGCATCGAGACAGCGCTACCTTAGTGCCTTGAATTTTGTTTGGCAAGCCGTCGATGAATCCAACTAAAAACGATAAAAATACCCGCACCACTGGCCGCCCTACCCTGAACGAAGTTGCCCGGCTGGCCGGCGTCAGCCCGATCACCGCCTCCCGCGCCTTGCGTGGCGTCAGCACCGTGGCCACTGAACTTGTGGAAAAAGTGCAGAAAGCGGCGCTGGAACTCAACTATGTGGTCAACCCTGCCGCCCGCGCCCTGGCCTCGGCCCAGAGCCAATCGGTGGTGGTGTTGGTGCCGTCGTTGTCCAACCTTTTGTTCATCGACACCCTGGAAGCCATTCATCAGGTTTTGCGCCCCAAGGGCTTCGAAGTGCTGATCGGCAACTTCCATTACTCCCGTGATGAAGAAGAAAACCTGCTGCGCAACTACATGGCCTATCAGCCGCGCGGCTTGTTGCTGACCGGTTTCGACCGCACCGAAAGTTCGCGGCGGATGATCGAAGCCAGCAACATTCCTTGCGTGTACATGATGGAACTGGACAGCGCGGCCGGGCTCAATTGCGTTGGCTTTTCGCAACTGGCCGCCGGAGAAACGGCGGCCGAACACTTGCTGTCCCGCGGCCGCAAGCGCCTGGCCTACATCGGCGCGCAACTGGACCAGCGCACCTTGCTGCGCGGCGAAGGCTTCCGCAAAGCCCTGCAAAAGGCCGGTTTGTATGACCCGGACCTGGAAGTGCTGACGCCCCGCTCATCCTCCGTCGGCCTCGGCGGCGAACTGTTCCTGCAACTGCTGGCCAGTCATCCGGATGTCGATGCGATCTTCTTCGGTAACGACGACCTGGCCCAGGGCGCCTTGCTCGAAGCCATGCGCAATGGGATCAAGATCCCCGAGCAAGTGGCGATCCTCGGCTTCAACGACTTGCCCATGTCCGAACACATGGTCCCGCGCCTGAGCAGCATCAACACCCCGCGCGAAGCCATCGGCCGCCGCGCGGCGGAACAGATGCTGACGCTGATGGCCGGCAATACCGTGGCCAAACCGGTGCAGGACATGGGGTTTGAGTTGAAGGTTCGGGAGAGTACTTAAAGACACGTTCGGCGACACGGTTCAGGAGTTTGCCGTGTCTGCCGTGTCAGGATCAGTTCCCATAAGAACGGGTCACAGTTTTGGCTTCAGGATCATGGCAACCAACCCAGAAAGACGAACCATCCGTAATTGATGGGAACCAATACAACATACGTAATGAATGCAAGCGCAAGACTCAATCGTAACGCTGCCATGAAAGGGATTTTTCCCATTTCAATAGCGAGAACAATCGGAGAGGCTTGGTAAGGCAGAAGCGGTGTTGAAAACCCGATGACCTGAATCATCAGAACACTCAGTAACGGCAGTCCGGATGCGGTGGCTAACGACTGTGCCAAGGGAGTAAATAAAGCTGGTACTCCGTTCGCTGTAACCACAAAATTTAGCAGCGTGGAAAGACCTACGATTGAGGTGTAGCTGCCGAACGGTGAAGCCGGATCCAACGGTGCAAGGGTAAGTACTTCATTACCAATTAATGTTCCGAGTCCGCTTTGTCCTACAAGTGCGGCGAGTCCGAGGATTGCTGCGACATAGACTGCCGTCCGATGGTTTACCTCTTGTCCAAACTCTTCACTGGATACAAAGCCGACTCGTGGAAGGAGGCATACGCAAGCTGCCACGAGACCGACCCATGCAGGGGAAATACCGTGTAAGGAGTCGGTAAGCCAGAGCCCCAGAGTCATCAAAAGAAGGATACCCAACCTCTTTTCCTTAGGACTCAATGGGCGAGCAGGTTCCACCTCTATGCTTTTTCCCGCTTTATCTGGAAACAACCAGACAATACATGCACATAGTGCAAGTCCCTTCAGAATGCCAAGTACGGGTGCATGCAATATCAGATAAGGCAGATAGGATAACTGCAACCCGTACGTGGTATCGATGGCCCCCGCCATGACAAGATTTGGAACATTCGCCGGCAGAATGGATGCCGAAAGCTGGAAGGTTCCAAAGCCGACAGCAAGTGAAAGACCAATACGCCCTGGACTTTTCTCCCTGAAACCCACTCGATCAGCAAGCGCCAGGACAATCGGCATCAGTAGAGCAATACGCCCCATATTGGAAGGCATAACAAAAGCGAGCGCGTAAGTGAGGCCGACAATTCCAAAGACCATTTGTGGATATGATCTGGAAAGATGGGTAGCGAGCACCCTCGCACTTCGAGCGGCCAATCCTGTCTTGCGGATAGCGATTCCAATGACATAGCCACTGATAACGAGCCAGAATGCGGCGGAGGTAAACCCAGAAAAGATCAAGGAAGCGGGAGCAACATGGAGGATCATCGCAGACGCGAAGAACATAAGTGCAGTCAAGTACTCCGGAAGTCTGCGTGTTGCCCATAGCGCGATTGTCACAGTTACCAAACCGGCCACTGTTATGAGTTGAATATCCATATCACTTCCCTATGTTCCGCGGACTTGGTTACATCTTGAGTTTTCTCAATTCCTGAGGTCCGACTTCATAGCTGGGTTTATAACAAGTCCAAGGCAAGATACCGGCTGGTCTGAACGATTTTTTCGCGCTCCTCGAAACTCGTCAATTGAGCTGCCATGACGCTGCTATCCCCTGAGCGTTTGATTTCAGCCAAAACGATTTGCATCGCGTGTATTGCAGCACGCTGCATATCCGAAGGAATGATGACGAGCTGGTAGCCAAGAGAGGACAGCTCTTCAATGGGCATTAAGGGAGTCTTGCCACCGTAGAACATATTCATCAGTTTTGGCCCAGGGATGCGTCGGGCAATCGTGCGAATTTGATCCAGTGTCTCCGGGGCTTCTACGAAAATCATGTCTGCACCTGCCTTCACATACTGCTCGGCTCGGCTTAACGCAGACTCAAAACCTTCTGACGCAATTGCATCGGTACGGGCAATAATCATGCAGTCCTGATCGATCAGGGTATGGCGTGCAATTCGAATTTTCCGGCACATCTCGCTTACGTCTATTAACTTTTTGTCATCCAGATGGCCGCAGCGCTTGGGAAACGATTGATCCTCAAGGTGGAAGGCGGCGACACCGGCACACTCAAGAGCTCGAACCGTGCGCTGAACATTGGCTGATCCCCCAAATCCCGTATCGGCGTCTGCAATCACTGGCAAGCCACTTGCTTCAACAATTTTCTCGATCCGTTCTAATACTTCGCTGAAGCTCAGTAGACCGATGTCCGGGTATCCAGCAGCACGCGCAATCGCACCACCGCTGGCATAGACCGCGTCGAAACCCGCCATGGCAACTAGCCGAGCGGATATACCGTCATAGGCGCCTGGTGCTATCACGGAAGAACCCAAGGATAGTTTTTCACGCAATTGTCGAGTTGGTTTCATATGAAATGCTCCTAATTCTCGGACCGTCAACGTTATGACCAAACCACTGGCGGTATCTTGGTTCAGAAGAAGCATGGCGCCACACAAACAAAATGTCTAATATTTAGAACATACACAATTGGTATCTTTGGAGTCCTAATTGGAACTCAGGCATCTACGTTATTTCGTCGTTACGGCCCAGGCGGAGAACTTCACACGAGCCGCCGAACAACTTGGGATCGCCCAACCCCCGCTTGGACAGCAAATACGTGATTTGGAGGATGAAATTGGTACGCCGCTTTTTCACCGGGTAGGACGCGGCGTCATACTCAGTGATGCTGGCAGGGTATTCCTGGTATCGGCACAAGATATTCTTGCACGTGCCGAGGACGCCCAAAAAAATGCGCGGCGCGCCGCACGAGGAGAGATCGGCTCGTTGAACCTGGGGTTCACCGAATCCGCTTCGTTCAACGATACCGTTACCGGATTGATCAGCCGTTACCAGCGACAACACCCCAAGGTGGAGGTAAACCTTGAGGAGAACGATAGCGAATCGCTTATTTCCAGGCTCGGCCGTGGAGAAATTGACGCCGCGTTTGTCAGGCCTCCGTTTGCTATGGGCGGCGACATTGACTTCATCACCTTATCCGAAGAACCACTTATTGTTGTCCTGCCTGACGGCCACCCATTAACGTCACGCAAGCGTCTGTCGCTTGCTGATTTACGGCAGGAGAACTTCATCCTGTATTCACGCAAATCCGGTTATGGGCTGAGTGCGGATATCGTGGCCGCTTGCCGGCAATCCGGGTTCAATCCGACCATCCGTCAGCAGGCCCCCCAACTATCTTCCGCTGTAAACCTGGTATCTGCCGGGATGGGTATTGCGGTGGTACCCGCATCGATGCAGCGAATTCAACGCGCTGACTTGCACTACCGAGCACTTCGGCTTGATTGGCCGAAGGCGATACTTGGATTGGCTACGCGAAAAGCGAATCAGTCAACCGTAGTCAAAGACCTGATCAGTTCGACGAGAATCGAAACTCCGTAATTGATCCTCCGATACAGACCATACTGTGGCGAGGGGGCTTGTCGGAACGCCGCACCGCCCCGTTGGGTTGCGAAGCGACCCCAAAACAGACACTGCGGCCATACACTTAAACCCCATGAACCGGATTACGACTGCTCCGCAGCCGAACGGGGCGGTGCGGCGTTCCGACAAGCCCCCTCGCCACAGGTTCCGCGACTATTCCTGCGGATCGAGGTTATCCAGTACCCGGTTCACCGCCAGTTCAGCCAGCATGATGATCTGTGCAATCGCCAATGCCGTATTGCGCTGGCTACCTTCCAGGAATGCAGCAAAGTCATTGGTCATGACGCTCGCCGAGGCCAACGATTCGCAGGCGTGCGCCAGCAGAGTTTCGTTATTGATGCCGGGGGAGATGGAGAACATTGGGCTGGGATTGCGTGGGGGGTTCGGCGTGGGTTTGAACATGGTGATGCTCCTAGAGTGATGGAGCTGCCACGATTCGCTGCTAGACGAAAATAAGGTGGCAGCCGTGCGCGGGCTAGCAGACCAGGACTCTAGAACCCGGTAGACCCGAAGATCTTCCCACGCACAGCCGCCATAACATGAACTGACAGGCATAAAAAACACCTGTTCACGAGTGGTGGACGCTATGCGCCTAAAGTATCCAGGCTGCTAGACCCGATCGCTGAATTTGCAGCGACGCGGAACGATAGAGTCCGGATACCAGGCGCACAAGTCGGCGGATTCTGGCGTAGTTGTAGGCAATGACGCAATAAATCGTAGGCAGCGGAAACCTGTTGAAACGCCTTTCCTACAGACCGCTCCTACAATTACACCTACGCCATACGCGATGGAGCAGCTCAAATGGAACACACACTGAAGATTCTCGGCAAAGCCTCGTCCATCAACGTCCGAAAAGTCCTGTGGACCTGCGAGGAGCTGGGCATATCCTACGAACGCGAGGACTGGGGCAGTGGCTTCGCGTCCACCCACAGCCCCGAGTTCCTGCGCTTCAATCCCAACGCACAGGTGCCGGTGATCATCGATGAAGCCGGCGTGTTGTGGGAATCCAATACCATCTGCCGCTATCTGGCCGGCAAACACCAACACCACCATGAACTGCTGCCTGGCGAACCGGCGGCACGCGCCCGGGTGGAACAGTGGATGGACTGGCAAGCTACCGAGCTCAATCCGTCGTGGAGTTATGCGTTCATGGCGTTGGTGCGCAAGGACCCGGAGTTCCAGGACGCCCATCGCCTCGAAGTCGGCATCCGCGGCTGGAACCAGAAGATGGGCATCCTCGAAC
This sequence comes from Pseudomonas sp. GL_091, assembly GCF_057837725.1. Lineage (NCBI taxonomy): Bacteria > Pseudomonadati > Pseudomonadota > Gammaproteobacteria > Pseudomonadales > Pseudomonadaceae > Pseudomonas > Pseudomonas sp. GL_091. The sequence goes on from NZ_CM174451.1 coordinate 5,749,468, forward strand.
ATCAACTCGCAACCACCAAGGCGTATGTCGCCGGACCACAGTTTACTTTGGCCGACGTTGTCATCGGTTTGTCGGTCAATCGCTGGCTGATGACGCCGATCGACCGTCCTGACTACCCCGCCGTCGATGAATATTTCAAACGCCTGGCGCAACACCCCGGTTTCCTGAAGCATTGCTGCAATGGCTTGCCTTGAATGGCCGCAGGTTGCCGCCTGGATCGCCACACAGCGAGGCAACCTTGGGCTTGCAAGGCCACTAGTCGGCCGGCATTGAGGACAAAATCGGTTCAGCGGCTTGTCGGGGGTTACCGTCCGTCGAGCATGTCCAGCAGCGCCTGCACCGCCGCCGACGGCGGTTTGTTCGCAGCGCCCACCAAAGCAAACTCACGCTCGATCCGCGGCAACACCGGTACCACGCGCAAACCTTGCCGATTGCCCGGCAGCGTCATCTCCGGCACCAGGCTCACGCCGATGTTTTCCCGCACCAGGGTGAACGCACTGCTCCATTCGCGGACCTCGACGCGCACATCTTGCAGTTGCAGCCCTGCATCGGCAGCCAGGCTTCGCGCATTGGTCGAACAACCGCCCGTGGCCAGTACAAAAGGCTGCGTCACCAACTCTTCGAGGCAGACGCCCTCTTCATGGGAACGCCGCGCCAGCGGATGGCCCCCGGGCAATACCGCCATCCAGGCATCGCGTCCCAAAGGACTGGCCTTGCGCTCGGCAGACGGATTGAGCACCACGCCGACATCCACCAACCCCGCGCCGAGCAGGGTTTCCACTTCGTCATCGCTGACTTCCAGGGCGACCACCTCAATGCCGGGGTAAAGCCGATTGAACTGACGCAGCAACGGCGGCAGAAAGGTCGCCAGTACCATGGGAAAACTGGCCAGGCGAATCGTCCCGCGTTCAACACCTTTTGCGGCCTCGACGGTGCTGCGAATGGCTTGCAGCGCACCGAGCATGGTCCGTGCCTGCTCGATAACCGGCAGGCCGATGGCTGTCGGTAACGTCTGGCGGTTTTCCCGGGTGAACAATTGAACGCCCAGGGTTTCCTCGATCAAGGCCAGGGCCTGGCTGGCGCCTGACTGGGTCATGCCGACCCGTTCGGCGGCCCGGGTGATGTTGCCGGTATCCGCCACGGCCACCACCATTCGCCAGTGCATCAGGTTCATCATGGCAGTAGCTTTCCTTATGGCAGTTTTCTGAAAGATTAATTTTACCGGTGGCGCAGCGCACTATGACACTGGCGTAAATCCACAACCAGAGCCCGCCCCATGAAGCTGTATTACGCCCCCCAAGCCTGCTCGCTGGCGCCGCATATCGTGCTGCGTGAACTGGAACTGCCTTTCCAATTGATCCGTGTCGACAACATCAGCAAAACCACGGCCGACGGCGACGACTTTCTCGCCATCAACCCCAAGGGTTACGTCGCTGCCTTGCAACTGGATAACGGCGAAGTGCTGACCGAAGGGCCGGCAATTCTGCAATACCTGGCCGATCTACAGCCGCAAGCAAAACTGGCCGCTGCGCAGGGGACATTCGAGCGGGTACGGTTACAGGAATGCCTGAACTTCATCTCGACGGAGATTCATGGCGGGCTCGGTTGGCTGTTCAACGCTCGATTTCCCGAAGAGGTGAAAGCGCTGATCAAGGAGAAATTGTTCAAGCGTTTTGCCGTGTTGAACCAGACGCTGGAGCGGCAGGATTACTTGATGGCGGGCGGGTTCAGCATTGCTGATGTGTATTTGTTTACGGTGCTGCGTTGGGCTCGGTTGTTCGACATTGAATTGAATGAGTGGCCGGCGTTGGCAAGGTTTCAAGCCAGGGTGGATCAGCGGCCGGCGGTGAAAGCGGCGTTGGCCGCCGAGTTGGCGTAAGACTTGAGATCAATCGCGAGCCTGCTCGCGATGGCTACCTTCCAGACAGCACAAAACTACAAGCTGGCACTCACCTTGGTAGCCACCTCCCCCGGCACCCAGCCCTTCCACACTTGTGGCTGTTCACGCAAAAACGCTTCGGCGACTTCACGGGGTTTCTGCCGCTTTTCACTCATCTGACCCAAGGTCTGGTTCAGCAGATCGATCGGCAAATCGACCTTTTCAAAGAACGTCACCAGGTCCGGGTATTGCGCCTTGAACGGTGCCGATACGCCGATGGCCAGGCTCGCCGGCATCGAGCGCGTGCCTTTGGGGTTCGGGTTGTTGGCGTCGGCCAGGGTTTTCCAGGCTTCGGCGTCAAACGGCGGTTCGTCGAGTTTCACCAGTTTGAAACGCCCCAACAGCGGTGTCGGCGACCAGTAGTAGAACAGCACCGGTTTGCCACGGCGGATCGACGACGCCACCTCGGCATCCAGTGCGGCACCGGACCCTGTGCGGAAATTGACGTAGCTGGCGGTCAGGTCATAGGCCTTGAGTTTCTGGCTGTTGACGATTTCCGAGGTCCAACCGGTCGGGCTGTTGAGGAAACGTCCGCGGCTCGGGTCTTCAGGGTCGCGGAATACGTCCTTGTACTTCGCCAGGTCAGCAACGGATTTCAGCTCCGGGGCCAACGGCTTGATGCCGCGCTCGGGATCGCCCTTGATCACGTACTCCGGCACCCACCAGCCTTCGGTGGCGCCTTTGACCGTATCGCCGAGACCGAACACCTTGCCCTCCGCCGCAGCCTTGACCCAGGCCGGACTGCGTCCAGCCCACTCTTCACCGATGACCTGGATATCGTTTTTGGCCAGCGCCGCTTCCAGGCTGACGGTGCTGCCCGGCAACGTGTCGGTCGGGTAGCCGTAACCTTTTTCAACGATCAGGCGCAGGATTTCGGTGATGAGGCTGCCGCTTTCCCAGGTGATATCGCCGAAGTGAATGGGCGCGGGTTTTTCCGTGGCCGATGCCGGGTGGGACAACAGGCTCAGGGCCAGCAACGAACTGCCGAGCAGGGTTTTGATCGATCTCATGCGGACCTCTTGTTCTGGAGTGGGCTGTTCAGGGATTGATTGGCGCTGTGCCGGTCGCACAGGGCCTGGGAACGGGTCATGTAGTCGCTGACCGAACGCAGCGAGATGCCCAGCGCAGCGGCAATTTGCGGATAGGTCAGGCCGTCGATCCTCGACAGCAGGAAGGTCGTGCGGACTTTGCCGGGCAGCCGCTGAAGACTGCGACTCACACGGGCCAGGGTCTGGGACAACTGAGCCAGTTCCTCCGGCGATTCGGCGTGGATCGGCTCGGCCTGTTGCAGTTGCTGAAGATACCGGCGCTCCAGATCGCCTCGACGCCATCGCTGGTACAACAGGCGCTGGGCGATAGTGGTGAGCAAGGCACGGGGTTCACGGATTGCCGTCAGGCCAGGGGCTTCGAGCAATTGCACGAAGGTTTCGCAGGCAATGTCTTCGACACCGGCAGCATCGTTCAGAAACTGGTGCAGGCGTGTGCAGAGCCAGTGGTAGTGAGCGCGGAACAGGCCGTCCACGTGTTTGCGATGAAGAATATCGGCGCCGGACATAGGGGCTCCTGGGTTAGGGGTCGCTGAATGTCCGGTGGTCCGGTGAGGCGAATCCTAGCAAGGAGCCTTATTCTTTAATAATACTTAAAACTTATTTTTATATTCGTTATTGGAATTAAAAATCTGATAGGCCGCTATCGCAATTCCCCGTACCCCAGCGCCTCGGCTTCACGCTGATAATCGAGCACAACCTGATAGTCGCTTTCGTTGGCAGGCAGTACCTCTGGCAAACCGAGGGTTTCGGCGACGTCCGGCAATTCACGCAACGCTTGATTCATCACCTGCAATATCGCTTCAGCCTGCTGATCGCTGACCGTCGCAGCAGTAATGAACGGCAATGCAGGACTGAGCGCACTACGGGTAATCACGCGCAAACCGGCGACTTCCTCTGCGGCATGGCGCGCCAGATAGGCGAAGGTCACGCTGTCGATGGCCGCCAGATCGGCAAGGTCTTCGCGCAACCAGCGCAGGCTTTTGCGATGACTACCGCTGATTCCGACCTGAGCAAAAAACTGTCCGTCACGATGCAATGGCGCCAACCGGTGGCGCAGCAGGTTCATGCCGCTGTTGGAGTCCAGGCCATTGATCACGCCTCGGCTGCCGCGAAAATCCGCCAGGGTTCGCCGCACATCATCAATGCGTCCCAGAATCAGGCTGCAATGATTGCCGCCACTGCTGTCCGGCAGTTCATAACGAGGGCGACCCAGCACCCGGACCTTGCCGCGCAATGCCGTCATCAGCGGATAGCCACAGGTTTGAGTGAGCAGCAAGTTCGGCGACAGCCACAGGTCCAACAGTGACAGGCCTTCGGCATCACTGCGGGTGACGCCCAGATGCTCGAGGATTCGCGCCAGCCAGCGTTCGTTGGCCTGGTGGATGGGTTCGGGGGCGGTGTACATCAGCAGTTCGGCGATGTGTTGGGTCATCATCGTATCTCCACACAACGAAATTCCCACAGGGATTGAGGTGATCAGGTATCAGTAAAACGGATGCCTCGGGCTGTCGATGGCCTTCACTCCATATTCACGCCACAACTGCCCATAACCCTGCACCAGAAACCCACCACTACGCGCCACCCATTGCTCGCGGCGGGACCTGTACGCGCGAGGCAAGTCGTACCAGGGCAACCCCGGCAATTCGTGATGCACCAGATGAAAATTGAGGTTCAGGAACAGCCAGCGCCACGGCCACGCCGCTTCATTGAGCACCGTGCGCTGCTTCGGCGCCGCATGAGGTCGATGTTCATAGTAGGAACGAATCATGGCGATCGACAGCGCCGGCACACTGATCAAAAACAGGTAATGCCAAACCGGCAACACACTGAAGCTCGCGATGAACAGCAGCATCAACCCAGTCATCAAACCGTGACTCAACCACATCAGCCAGGCCTGGCGCTCGCCTGCTCTCAGGCGTTGCAGCTCTTCACGAGCCAATGCCAGCAAGGCCAGCGGTGCACCCAGGGCAAAGCGGCCGAGCACGGTTTTGTTCAGCCACTGCAGGCTGCGCACCAGCGGTGAACTGCCCTGCCACTGCCCGGCGCTCAGGTAACGGCTTTCCGGATCGCGACCGGGGATCGTCAGGTCTTCGTCGCGGTGATGCAGCAAATGGCTATCGCGGTACAAGGTGTACGGATACCAGACGGCAAACGGCGCGTAGCCAAGGATTTTGTTCAGGGTTGGCCAGCGCGTGGGATGGCCGTGCAGCAGTTCGTGTTGCACGGATAACCACAGCACCAGCAATGGAATCAGCAACAGCGTGCTCCACCACAAACCCAATCGATGGCTGTTCAACACGATGCCAAACCAGCCGCCATACACACCGATCAACAGCAACCAGGTCGGCCATTCGGTGCGCGCGGTGAAGCGTCGGCGCAGGGTTTCGATTTCTTCATGGTGGGCGCTATCAAAGTAATGGGGCATGGCGTTGCTCAGATCGGGGACCAGTCCCCTTCTGTGCATTGGCCTTGGGAAATCTTGCAGATTATTTTCTGGAGGATCGCTCCCATGTTGCATGGGAGCGATCAATCAACGCGGGTTCAGTGACCGAACACGCCGACCTTCTTGGCCTTCTTGTCCGCGCGCTTTTCAATGGCGGTTTTCACCGGTTTCTTTTTCGCAGCTTTCTTTGAATCCATACCTTTGGACATGATGCGTACTCCACTCATGGGGATGTGAGATCAGGTATACACCTATCCCGGCGCGCGCGTTCTTTTATAATCGCCCGCTTTGCACACCGACAGTCCGAGACCATGCCCGATACCCAATTCACCCTGCTCGACGAGCCGTTATGGCCATTGATGAACAAGTTCTACCGCGCTCACCAATCGTCGATGAAGGCCGTACGCGACGCAAAGCTGTGGGTGGCCCGGCGTGAGCAGATTGTTGCCGTGCTGTGTTTGCGTTCGGTGTCCGGTGGACATTGGCTGACCGGGTTGTTTGTCGATCCGGGGTGTCGCGAACAGGGGCTTGCCGCCGGGTTGATTGCGGCCGCGGTGAAGGATTGCGAACTGCCGGTGTGGTTGTTCTGTCATCCGGACTTGCGAGGGTTTTATGAGCGACGCGGGTTTACTTTCGACCCGCCGATGCCTTACGCGATGGTTGAACGGTTGAGCCGTTATGCGCGCAGCAAGCCGATGATTGCGATGGGGCTGGCCCCGAAGTAAGCGAGATCAAAATGTGGGAGCGAGCCTGCTCGCGAAGGCGGCGTGTCAGTCACTATTAATGCTGACGGTTAGACCGCTTTCGCGAGCAGGCTCGCTCCCACAGGGTTTTGCAGTGATCTAGTCGTCCGCGTTGGGGTCCAGGTCCGGGAACATCACTTCGGTGAAGCCAAACTTGCTGAAGTCGGTAATGCGCGACGGGTACAGGCGGCCGATCAGGTGATCACACTCATGCTGCACCACCCGTGCGTGAAACCCCGATGCAATCCGCACGATGGGTTCACCTTTGGGGTCGACACCTTCGTAGCGAATCTGCTGGTAACGCTGCACCGCGCCGCGCAGGCCAGGCACGGACAAACAGCCTTCGAAGCCCTCTTCCAGGGTCGGGCTCAGCGGTGTGATCAACGGGTTGATCAGGATCGTCTGCGGCACGGCCTCGGCATCCGGATAACGCTCGCTGTGCTCGAAGCCGAAGATCACCAGTTGCAGGTCTACGCCGATCTGCGGAGCAGCCAGGCCAACGCCCCCCACACTTTCCATGGTCTGGAACATGTCATCGATCAGTTGCCACAGCTCGGGGCTGTCGAACATCTCGGCCGGCACTGGCGGGGCAATGCGCAGCAGGCGCTCATCGCCCATTTTCAGGATTTCACGAATCATGATCAGGTTTCATCAATGGTCGGTTTGTGTGAGTGATCGCGGCCCAGGCCCGACACGTGGTGTTTTTCCTCATGGACGGGACCATGCTCGCCAGCCACTTTTTCGCCAGGGTCCTTGCCCTCTCGCGACATGTGCTCGATCACGGCATTCATCTCCGCGCCCAGCAGCAGCACCGCGGCGGAAATGTAGAAGTACAGCAACAGCACGATGATCGCACCGATACTGCCATACATGGCGTTGTAGTTGGCGAACTCCTTGACGTACAAACCGAAGCCCAGGGACGCGATGATCCATACCACCACCGCCAGCACTGAGCCTGGGGTGATGAAGCGGAATTCCTGTTTGACGTCCGGCATGACGTAGTAGATCAACGCCACCGCGACCATCAGCAAAATCACGATCACCGGCCAGCGCGCGATGGTCCAGAGGGTGACGATGAAGTACTCAAGGCCGACCTGTGCAGCGATCCAGCTCATCACCTGCGGACCGAGCACCATCAGTGCTGCGGCGATCAGCAACATGCCGGCAATGCCGACGGTGTAGATGATCGACAACGGAAAGCGTTTCCACAGCGGGCGCCCTTCTACCACGTCGTAGGCTGCGTTCATCGCGCTCATCATCAGCCGCACACCGGCGGAGGCGGTATACAGCGCAATCACGATACCCACTGACAGCAGCCCCCCCTTGGACTGTTGAAGCTGGTCGATCACCGGGTTGACCTGTTCCAGCGCCTGGGGCGGCAGCACCAGTTCCGATTGCAGGCGCAGCCAGGAAAAGAAGTCGGGCAGATGCAGGAAGCCGATCAGGGCAATCAGGAACAGGATGAACGGAAACAGCGAAAAGAGCATTTGATAGGCCAGCGCCGAGGCATAGGTCGACATCTCGTCGGCGATGAACTCGGTGACCGTGCGCATCATCACACGGTGCAGGGGCAAGCCTCTCATGTCCGGGAAAATCATTCGCGTCTCCATTCGCCGCATACGGATTGGGTTGAAGTCGTGGCGACTCAGGGGCTGTTTTCTTTCATCAAGGTAGCCCAGTTGGCGACTTTGAAACAAATTCAGCGTGCAAGTTCAGGCTGACACAAAAACGGCCATCTGAAGATGGCCGCGTCTTCTTTTCATTAAAGACATTTCAATGCTGGGAAGTCGTTACACAAGGTTGACCGGGGGCTTTTGCAGGGAGTTTCATTTATTTTCACCACGACATTTCATCGTTCAGTGCAGGTTGGGCTTTATGTTTGCGGGCCAACCCCTGAGAATGCGCAACACATTCAGGCCATGGCGCTGAAGATCCAATCCCGTAGGAATGTTATGAAACTCGATAAAAAGCAGGCCATTGCCCGCAGAAACCAGGAACTCGGCGGTGCTGTGCTTGGCGTCAACAACTGCCACTTCGCCGAACTGAACCGTAACCGCAACATCTGGTGGTTCGACCTCCCGGTGACGCGCCTTGCAATCGGTCAGTACGAGTGGATTCACCTGCTGATGCACACACCGGACACCGACGAGCTGCTGCACCTGAAAGTGCCGACCGTGTTCCTGCGCGAGAAGCTCGAAGGCCTGGTGGTGCGCAATGAAGGCAAGCGCAAGGCGGCATTGAGCCTGGAATTGAGCGCCGACAAGGACTCCTTCCTGCAGGACATGCGCCCGGCGGGCACCAACGTCAACTTCGCGCCGTTTCGCTTGTAGGAGCGAGCTTGCTCCGGGCGGCGTTCCGACGATGGATTCAAGAGCGCTGCGTTTAACCAGTAAACACGCGTTATCGTTAACGACCATCGCGAGCAAGCTCGCTCCTACAGATGCAAAAAGCCCCGCATCTGCGGGGCTTTTTGTTGATTACGCGGTGGCTTTCTTCGCGTTGATCTTCTTCAGCTCTTCATCGCGCAATTCACGACGCAGGATCTTGCCGACGTTGGTGGTCGGCAGTGCATCGCGGAACTCCACGGAACGCGGGACCTTGTAACCGGTGACGTTGGCGCGCATGTGCTCCATCACCTGTTCCTTGGTCAGGGTCACGCCCGGCTTGGCGACGATGAAAATCTTGATCGCCTCGCCTGATTTCTCGTCCGGTACACCGATGGCCGCGCATTGCAGCACGCCCGGCAGGGTGGCCAGCACGTCTTCGAGCTCGTTCGGGTACACGTTGAAACCGGACACCAGGATCATGTCTTTCTTGCGATCGACAATGCGCATGTAACCATCGGGCTGGATCAGCGCGATGTCACCGGTCTTCAACCAGCCTTCGCTGTCGAGGATTTCATCCGTGGCTTCCTGGCGCTGCCAGTAACCCTTCATGACTTGCGGGCCTTTCACGCACAGTTCGCCGATTTCGCCGAGCGGCTGCTCGACACCGGCATCGTTGATGACTTTGCACAGGGTCGACGGCACCGGAATACCGATGGTGCCAACCTGGATGTGCTGGATCGGGTTCACCGTCGCCACCGGGCTGGTTTCGGTCATGCCGTAGCCTTCGCAGATGGCGCAACCGGTCACCGCTTTCCAGCGTTCGGCCGCAGCCAGTTGCAGGGCCATGCCGCCCGACAAGGTGACTTTCAGCGCAGAGAAATCCAGTTTGCGGAAGCCTTCGTTGTTGCACAGGGCCACGAACAGCGTGTTCAGGCCGACGAAGCCGCTGAACTTCCACTTCGACAGTTCCTTGACCATCGCCGGCAGGTCACGCGGGTTGCTGATCAGGATGTTGTGGTTGCCCGCCAGCATCATCGCCATGCAATGAAAGGTGAACGCATAGATGTGGTACAGCGGCAGCGGCGTGATCAGGATCTCGCAACCTTCATTGAGGTTGGAGCCCATCAGTGCCTTGCACTGCAGCATGTTCGCCACCAGGTTGCGGTGGGTCAGCATTGCGCCCTTGGCCACGCCGGTGGTGCCGCCGGTGTATTGCAGCACCGCGACATCACCGCTGGCCGGGCTGGCTTCCGCCACTGGCTGGCCCAGGCCTTTGCTCAGCACGTCGTTGAACTTGACGGCTTTTGGCAAGTGATAGGCCGGCACCATCTTCTTCACGTACTTGATGACGCTGTTGATCAGCAGACGCTTGAGTGGCGGCAGCAGGTCGGCGACTTCGGTGACGATCACGTGCTTGACGCCGGTTTTCGGCACCACGGTTTCCGCCAGGTGCGCCATGTTGGCCAGGCAGACCAGGGCCTTGGCACCGGAGTCGTTGAACTGGTGTTCCATTTCCCGCGCGGTGTATAGCGGGTTGGTGTTGACCACGATCAGCCCGGCGCGGATTGCACCGAAGACGGCTACCGGGTACTGCAACACGTTCGGCAGTTGCACGGCGATTCGATCGCCAGGCTGCAAATCGGTATGCTGTTGCAGGTAAGCGGCAAAGGCACCGGACAATTCGTACAGTTCACCGTAGGTGAGTGTCTTGCCCAGGTTGCTGAATGCCGGCTTGTTGGCGAAGCGTTGGCAGGATTGCTTCAACACTGCCTGAATATTCGGATACTCGTCTGGATTGATGTCGACAGCAATCCCAGCTGGGTACTTATCCTTCCAAAAGTCTTCGATCATGGAAGCCCACTCCTCAGCAACGCGAATTCAGCACCGCATTTGATGCGATTATTATTGGTGTTTGGTCATTGGTGAATCTGGCTGATAGAAGGCCGAGAAGTCACAAAGCGCGCCGAGAGTAGCAGCTTTGCCAAGGGTCGACCAGAGCCAAAATCGGCCTCCACGGTCACAATTGTGACTCAAGACCTGCAAGCAGTCATTTTAGAGCAAAAAACCTATAAAGCCCTGAAACCCACGGAATCCGGGGCTTCGATGTATAAATGTAGGAGCGAGCTTGCTCGCGAAAAACCGGAGGCCGCCACTGGGCAGCTGGTTTGCGCGTTATCGTTCACGACCTTCGCGAGCAATCGAGCGTCGACCGGCTGCTCCTACAGCGAACCGCGCGAAGCGCGGCCACTCACCAATCAGGCGATATCACGCAACTCCCGCCGCAAAATCTTGCCCACCGGCGTCATCGGCAGCGACTCCCGCAGCACGATGTGCTTGGGTACTTTGTACGCCGTGAAGTTCTCCTTGCAGTAAGCCTTCAGCTCCTCGAGGCTGACGCCCGCTTCACGGGCCACCACGAACAGCTTCACCGCCTCCCCCGACCGCTCGTCGGGCACACCGATGACCGCACAGTTGGCGACTTTCGGGTGAGCCATCACCACGTCTTCGATCTCGTTAGGGTACACGTTGAAGCCCGAGACAATGATCATGTCCTTCTTGCGATCAACGATACGCACAAAACCGTCCGGGTCGATCACCGCAATGTCACCGGACTTGAACCAGCCCTCGGCATCCAGCACTTCGGCGGTGGCATCAGGTTTCTGCCAGTAGCCCTTCATGATCTGCGGGCCCTTGATGCACAACTCGCCGCGTTCGCCCAAAGGTTGTTCGACGCCATCATCGCTGATGACTTTCAGCGTGGTGCCCGGCACCGGCATGCCGACCGTGCCGATCCGCGATTGGCTACCGTAAGGGTTGGTGCAGGCCACCGGCGAAGTTTCGGTCAGGCCGTAACCTTCGGTGATGCGGCAACCGGTCAGTTGTTCCCAACGCTCGGCAGTGGCCTTGACCAGCGCAGTGCCGCCGGAGTTGGTGAGCTTGAGGCTGGAGAAGTCCAGGGTCTTGAAGTCCGGGTGATCCATCAGCGCGACGAACAGCGTGTTGAGCCCCAGCAACGCCGAGAACCGCCAGTTCTTCAGTTCCTTGATGAAACCGGCGATGTCACGCGGATTGGTGATCAGCACGTTGTGGTTGCCCGTCACCATCATGCACATGCAGTTCGCCGTGAAGGCATAGATGTGGTACAGCGGCAGCGGCGCGATCATCACCTCCTGGCCTTCGCGCAGCAGAGGCTGGCCGTCGCTGGCCGACTGGCTGAGGCAGGCCCGTGCCTGTTGCATGTTCGCCACCAGGTTGCCGTGGGTCAGCATCGCGCCCTTGGCCAGGCCCGTGGTGCCGCCGGTGTATTGCAGCACGGCGATGTCGTCGAGGCCGACGCTCAGCGGCTTGATACCCAGGCCTCGGCCCATGTGCAATGCACTCTTGAAAGAAACGGCCTGGGGCAAGGAGTAGTCCGGGACCATTTTCTTGACCTTGCTCACCACAGTGTTGACCAGCCAACCCCTGGCGGTGGGCATCAGGTCGCCCATCTTCGCTTCGATCAGGTACTGGATATCGGTGTCGGGCAGCACTTCCTGGACTTTCTGGCCGAACATGTTCAGGTATACCAGCGCCCGGGCACCGGAATCCTTGAACTGATGACGCATTTCCCGCGCTGTATACAGCGGGTTGGTGTTGACCACGATCAGCCCGGCGCGCAAGGCGCCGAACACGGCAATCGGGTAATGCAGGACATTGGGCATCTGCACCGCAATGCGGTCCCCCGGCACCAGGTCGGTGTGGCCTTGCAGATAACCGGCGAAGGCGGCGCTCTGGCGTTCCAGCTCGGCGTAGGTCAGGGTCACGCCCATGTTGCTGAACGCGGGGCGGTCAGCAAACTTCTTGCAGGAACGCTCGAACACCTCGATCACCGACTTGTAGGTTCCCAGATCGATATCCAGGGGTACACCGGCCGGGCGTTTGTCATTCCAGAAATCAGGTTGCATTGTTCTTGTCCTCTTTACCTGAATCTATCCGGGGCCACTTTTCTGTCACTTTTCAAAAAAATGCAAAAAGCGGAGCTTCACGGACACTAGCAGTTATGCCGTAGCAGGCAAATATGCCCACGGCCGTCATTGACCGTATGAATCTTCTTGCCATGGCGTAGGCTGATCAGACGCCCAGCCAAGGATGCGCTATAAACTGCAACGAGCTGTTTGCGACCAGGCAGCCTCATGCAAAGGAACCGCCATGATCCATGACACTTTCTGGCTGACCACGAGCGATCACAGCCGCCTCTTCGTCAACCAGTGGCTTCCCGACGGCAGCCTCAAGGCAATGATTCTGCTGGCCCACGGCATGGCCGAACACAGCGGCCGCTATGGCCCCCTTGCGCAAAAACTCTGTGAACAGGGCTATGGCGTGTGCGCACCGGACTTGCGTGGACATGGCAAAACTGCCGAAAACGGGACACTCGGGCATTTCGCCGATGACGATGGCTGGTGCAAGGTCGTGAGCGACCTGGCCTGCCTCAATCAGCACATTGGCCAGCAGCACCCTGGCGTCCCGATCGTGCTGCTGGGCCACAGCATGGGCAGTTACGTTGCCCAGGCCTATCTGCTGCACCACAGTGCCAGCCTGCACGGGGCAATCCTCAGCGGCTCGAACTTCCAGCCTGTGGCGCTTTATCGCGCGGCACGGCAAATCGCCCGTATCGAACGCCTGCGCCAGGGCCAAAAAGGACGCAGTGCATTGATCGAATGGCTGTCGTTCGGCTCGTTCAACAACAAATTCAAACCGGCACGCACGCCGTTCGACTGGCTCAGCCGTGATCCGGCGCAGGTCGATCTGTACGTCAACGACCCGCTCTGCGGTTTCCGTTGCACCAATCAACTGTGGATCGACTTGCTCGGCGGCTTGCAGCAAATCAGCAAAGCGTCCAATCTCGCCCAGATCGATCCGGGTCTGCCGCTGCTGGTGATTGGTGGTGAATGTGATCCGGTGAGCGAAGGCAAGCGTCTCAAGGATCTGGCCGACGCGCTGCGGACGGCCGGCAGCCAGCGCCTGCAACTGACCGTTTACCCGCAGGCGCGGCACGAACTGTTCAACGAGAGCAACCGCGATGAAATCATCGCCGATGTGCTGAACTGGATCGCACAGGCCTTGAGCGCTCCTCGGCCGCACCGATCCGAATAGTTTTTTTGTGAATTTTTTAATTCGTCACAGGAATTGAGATAGATGACCCAGGTTACCAACACCCCTTACGAAGCCCTTGAAGTCGGCCAGACCGCCAGTTTCAGCAAGACCGTCGAAGAGCGCGACATCCAGTTGTTCGCTGCGATGTCCGGCGATCACAACCCGGTGCACCTGGATGCCGAATACGCCGCCAGCACCATATTCAAGGAACGCATCGCCCACGGCATGTTCAGCGGCGCGTTGATCAGCGCAGCGGTCGCCTGCGAATTGCCTGGACCGGGGACCATCTACATCGGCCAGCAAATGAGTTTTCAGAAACCGGTGAAGATCGGCGACACCCTGACCGTACGCCTGGAAATCCTGGAAAAACTGCCAAAGTTTCGCGTGCGCATTGCCACTCGCGTGTTCAACCAGCGCGATGAACTGGTGGTGGACGGTGAGGCGGAAATCCTCGCGCCACGCAAGCAGCAAAGCGTGACCTTGACCACGCTGCCGGCGATCAGCATCGGCTAACCCTCTGTGGCGAGGGGGCAAGCCCCCTCGCCACAGTCCCCGTAGCACCTCAACTACTGCAGTCTCTTGCAAATCCTGCCCGCATAAAAAACGCCAGGCTAGCTGGCATTATTCATGTCGGTCATTTGGCCTGCATGCAGAAGGCCTGTATTTTCCAGACTGACTGAATCAAGACGACCGATTGATGAACCCTGAAAAGCTCGAACTGTTGATCACTCGCGAAATGCCCTTCGGCAAGTACAAGGGTCGAATCATTGCCGACCTGCCCGGCCCTTACCTGAACTGGTTCGCCCGGGAGGGTTTCCCTCACGGCGAGTTGGGCGGCCTGCTGGCCCTGATGCAGGAAATCGATCACAACGGTTTGTCGGACTTGCTCGAACCGCTGCGCGCCAAACACGGCAAACCTGCCCCGCGCCACTGAATCACCTACCGAGTACCCCATGCCCGACAACACCCGCCGCGCCCGTGATGAAGCCTTCTGGCAAACCTTTGCCGACCGCTACGATGTCGAACCTGGCCCGCTCAACCTGGAGAACGGTTACTTCGCACGCATGTCGCGCACGGTGGTCGAGGAATACCAGCGCAACATCGAGCTGATCAACCGTAGCAACTCGGTCTATGTGCGCCAGCGCTTCGAACAAGGCGACAGCCTGAAGATCCGCGCGCAGATGGCCAGGTTGATTGGCGTACCCGCCGACAGCATCGCCCTGACCCGCAACGCCTCGGAAGGTTTGCAGTCGCTGATCCGCAACTACAACCGGCTGCAGCCCGGCGATCAGGTACTGGTTTGCGATCTGGAATACGACACGGTCAAAGGCGCCATGCGCTGGCTGGCGCATAATCGCGGCGTTGAAGTGATCGAGATCGAACACGCACACCCGGCAACCTTCGACAGCCTGCTCAATACCTATCGGGAAGCCTTCGCGCGGCATCCGCGGCTGAAACTGATGGCCCTGACCCACGTCACCCATCGCACGGGCCTGGTGATGCCGGTGCAGGCGATTGCAGCCGCGGCAAAGGAACACGGCATCGACGTCATCCTCGACGGGGCCCATGCCCTCGGCCAGCTCGAATTCGACCTGAGCGAACTGGGTATCGCCTTCGCCGGCTACAACCTGCACAAGTGGATCGGCGCACCGCTGACGCTTGGCTTTATCTACATCGCACCCGAACACCTGGTCGACATCGACCCGGACATGGGCGAAATGCATTTTCCGCCCGCTGACATTCGCGCCCGTACCTCGTACAGCACCCCCAATATCCCGGCGCTGCTGACCCTGCCGCTGGTGCTCGAAGAACATTGGGCGATGGGGGGTGCCGCGGCCAAGGGTGCGCGGCTCAATTATCTGCGCAACCGCTGGGTCAGTGCGGCGCGGCGGTTGCCGGGCGTCGAAGTCCTGACCCCGGATGACCCGCGCCTGTATTGCGGCATCACCTCGATGCGTTTTACCCGGCATGCCGACCAGCAAACCATGGTCGAGCGCCTGCTCAATGAATACAACCTGTTCACCGTGACCCGCAGTGGCGCGGCATGCGGTCCGTGCATCCGCATAACACCGGGGCTTACCACCACTGCGGCCGACATGGATTTGCTGGCCAGGGCACTGACCGAACTGGGCTGACGTCAGACGGTGTACTTGTCAAAGTCCTCGGGTTTGATCTGTGTCGACACGGCGAACGTGTCGATGCCGATGGTCATCTGCCCGAAGTAGCCGTCTTCAGCCGCATCCCGCCCCAGGGTGTGCACACTCAAGGTCGATTCTTCACCGCCCATGGTTGTATAAAAAAAGTCCTGATCGTTGGTCAGTACCGGCACGGTTCGACCGCTGTACGGTCGGCTGCCGAGTACCGAGCGCGAGGCCACCTCAGGCAGGTAAAGCTGCCCGACCCAGGCGACATGCCGTTCTTGCAAATAGTTGTTGCCGGCCGTGATGCGCACGGCGACGTGAATGTGCAAAGCGCGGCCGGCGTAAAAACCCGGATAGATCGTGGTGAAGCGCACGATGCCCGATTTGTCGGTGAACTGCCCACCGCGCAGGTAGGTATCGTCATCGGTGCGCGGGACGGCGCCGATGTCACCGGTATCGACCTCGACGTCCGGGTTGATCTTGCCCCAGCCCGAATAGGCACCGCGGGCATTGCAGTGCCAGATATCCACCAGCGCATCGGGGACCGGCTCACCGGTCATGGCATCGACAATGGTCAGCCGCAACACCAACGGAACGCCTTCAGCGCCTTCGCTGATGTTTCTGCGGATCAGTTTGGGGTTGCGGAAATACGGGCCGGCAACCTGTTCGGGGGACAGCAGGTAAACCGGTACAACCTGTGCAACTGAGGTGGTAGCGTCCATGACGTTCTCTCTTCCATAAGATGAACGCAGGCTAGCACTGGTCGATTTTCGTTATGCGGTAACTATGTATCGCATGATGTCCTTGGTCCCACAGGTTTCAAGTCGTACCTGTTTGTTCCGGGCAAAAAAAAACGGTGCACCGACCAAGCGCACCGTAAAGCCGTAGAACACACAACGAGGTGTAAGGTGAAGCGATCAGTCCAGCAGCGCCAAAGCCTCGGCGGTGCATTCCTGAATGCGGGCCCAGTCGCCGTTCTTGATCCACTCCGGATCAAGCATCCAGCTACCGCCCACGCACATGACGTTTTTCAATGCCATGTAGCTCTTGATATTGGCAGGTCCCACGCCGCCGGTCGGGCAGAATTTCACTTCGCCGAACGGGCCGCCCAAAGCCTTGATGGCTGCAACGCCGCCGCTGACTTCGGCCGGGAACAGCTTGAAGCGGCGATACCCCAGACCGTAGCCTTCCATGATGCCCGAGGCATTGCTGATACCCGGCAACAGTGGAATCGGGCTGGCGACGCTGGCTTCCAGCAGATCACGGGTGATGCCCGGCGTGACGATGAATTGCGAGCCGGCCGCTTCCGCTGCCGCCAGCATGTGGCGATCCAGCACGGTGCCGGCACCGGTCACCAGTTCCGGACGCTGCTCACGCAGAATCTGGATGGCCTTGAGGCCGAATTGCGAACGCAAGGTCACTTCCAGGGCCGTCAGGCCACCGGCCGCGAGGGCGTCGGCCAGCGGCAGAACGTCTTGCTCGCGGGCGATGGTGATCACCGGCAGAATCCGCGCTTTCGCGCAGATGCTGTCGATCAGGGCAACTTTGTCCGCCATGGAAACGGTCGGGGATAGGTTTGTCATAGCGGCTGTTCCTTGGCTCATGGGCACCAGTAAATCTCTAACGTGGGTTGCAAAAACGCGCGAATCGGCATTGCGGCGACATCGTCACCGGCCAGTGCGGTACTCAGGGTGGTCAGCTTGGACTGACCGGAAATCGATAGAACCTTATGCTTGGCCGAGGCCAGCAGCGCGCGGCTCATGGTCAGGCGCTGATGCGGCACGGTCGGCGCCAGCATCGGCCAGCAACGACGAATGCCATCGGCCTGCAATGCCTCGGCAAGGTTCGGGCTGTTGGGGAACAGCGACGCGGTGTGGCCGTCATCGCCCATGCCGAGGATCAGCACGTCAATCACCGGTAGCTCGGACAGCAAACGGTCGGCCTGCTCGGCCGCCTGTTCCAGGTTGGCGCTGGCGCTGTACAGGCTCAGGAACTGCGCCTTGGCCGCCGCGCCTTGCAGCAGGTAACGCTTGATCAGACCCGCGTTGCTGTCGGCGTGCTCCACTGGTACCCAGCGCTCGTCGGCCAGGCTGACCACCACGTTCGACCAGTCCAGCGTCTGCTTGGCCAGGTGCTGGAAAAATGCCACCGGGCTGCGGCCACCGGAAACCACCAGGGTCGCAGTGCCCTGGGCGTCGATCGCGTCGCTCAGTTGTTTCGCCACGTTCAGTGCCAGGCTTTCAGCCAGCAGCACCGGGCTCTTGTATGCATGGGCGCTGACGCCCTGCGGCAGTTTCAGATCAAATATCGCCATACCACGACCTCCCGTCCCGCGTGATCAGTGCAATGGAGCTCATCGGCCCCCAGGACCCGGCCGCGTACGGCTTGGGCGCATCACCGGATTTTTTCCACCCGGCGATCAACTGGTCACACCACTTCCACGCGGCTTCGATTTCATCTTTACGGACAAACAGGTTCTGATTGCCGCGCATCACTTCCAGTAACAACCGCTCGTAGGCATCGGGAATCCGTGCGCTGCTCCAAGTGTCGGAAAAATTCAGCTGCAACGGACCGCTGCGCAGCTGCATGCCCTTGTCCAGGCCTTGGTCTTTGGTCATGACACGCAAGGAAATGCCTTCGTCCGGCTGCAGGCGGATAATCAGCTTGTTGCTGATTTGCAGGCGCTGCTCGGGAGCGAAGATGTAGTGCGACGGTTCCTTGAAGTGGATGACGATCTGCGACAGCTTCTGCGGCATGCGCTTGCCGGTACGCAGGTAAAACGGCACGCCGGCCCAGCGCCAGTTGCGGATGTCGGCACGCAGGGCGACAAAGGTTTCGGTGTCGCTCTGGGTGTTGGAATTGGGTTCTTCCAGGTACCCCGGTACCGCTTTGCCTTCGCTGTAGCCGGCGATGTACTGGCCGCGCACCACTTGAGTGGTCAGGCCTTCCGGGCTGATCGGCGCCAGGGCCTTGAGCACTTTGACCTTCTCGTCGCGGATGCTGTCGGCGGACAGGTCGGCCGGCGGGTCCATGGCGATCAGGCAGAGCAGTTGCAGCAGGTGGTTCTGGATCATGTCCCGCAGCTGGCCGGCCTTGTCGAAGTAACCCCAGCGGCCTTCGATACCGACCTTCTCGGCCACGGTGATTTCCACGTGGGAAATGTAATTCTGGTTCCACTGGGTTTCGAACAGACTGTTGGCGAAACGCAGGGCGATCAGGTTCTGGACGGTTTCTTTGCCCAGATAGTGGTCGATGCGGTAGGTGCGGTTCTCCGGGAAGAACTGCGCCACGGCGTCGTTGACCTTGCGCGAGGATTCCAGGTCCGAACCGATGGGTTTTTCCAGCACCACACGGGTGTTTTGCGCCAGGCCGACCTTGGCCAGGTTCTCGCAAATCGCGCCATACACGGCGGCCGGGGTCGCAAAGTAGGCGATGACCCGCTGCGTGCTGCCGGCGGATTCGGCCAGGGCCACATAATCTTCGGAATTGAGGAAGTCGACGTGCAGGTAGCTCAGGCGCGCCAGAAAACGCTCGGCCACGGCTTCATCCAGCTCTTTGGCTCCGACATAGCGGCGCAGCTCGGAGGTGATGAACGCCAGGTGCTCCTGCTCGCTGCCCGGCTCACGGGCCAGCGCGATAATCCGCGTGTCCTCGTGCAACAGGCCGGCGCCGTCGAGTTGATAAAGGGCAGGAAACAGCTTGCGCAAGGCCAGATCGCCAAGGGCGCCGAACAAGGCAAAGGTGCACGGTTCAACCGTAATCGAGAGCATGATGTTTGTTCTTTTATCAAGTTAAGCTACAAATACCTTTTTTCAAGGCATCACTCAAGGGAAAATGTAGTAATAACCACAACATTTTCGCAAAATACAGATTCCGAGTGGTGGTCGGTCGGAGCCATCAGTAGGATAGGCCACCGTTACGGGCCTCACCAAAGGCCCTTTTTGCATTAGCCGCGCGCTTATCGGTGCCGGTGAATCAAGGAAACTTATATGGACCGCGTGCGAAATTTACTGGAGCAAATCCAGAATCGCCTTGAAGAGCTGAACAAGGCCGAACGCAAAGTCGCCGAGGTGATCCTGCTCAACCCTCAGCAGGCCACCCGCTTCAGCATCGCCGCCCTCGCCCAGGCCGCCTCGGTCAGCGAACCGACGGTCAACCGTTTCTGCCGTTCGTTCGGCGTCAGCGGCTACCCCGAGCTCAAACTGCAACTGGCCCAGAGCCTGGCCAGTGGCGCCGCCTATGTCAGTCGCGCGGTGGAGGCCGATGACAATCCGGAGGCCTACACCCAGAAGATCTTCGGCAGCGCCATCGCCTCACTGGACAGCGCTTGCCAGGCACTGGACCCGAACCTGATCAGCCGCGCCGTCGACCTGCTGATCCAGGCCCGGCAGATCCACTTCTTCGGCCTCGGCGCCTCGGCCCCGGTGGCACTGGATGCGCAGCACAAGTTCTTCCGCTTCAACCTCGCCGTCACGGCCCACGCGGATGTGCTGATGCAGCGCATGATTGCCTCGGTGGCCCATACCGGCGAGTTGTTTGTGATCATTTCCTACACCGGTCGCACCCGCGAACTGGTGGAAGTGGCACGCATCGCCCGGGAAAACGGCGCCTCGGTGCTTGGCCTGACCGCCGAGAACTCGCCACTGGCCAAGGCCAGCACCCTGAGCCTGAACATTCCGCTGCCGGAAGACACCGACATCTACATGCCGATGACTTCGCGGATCATCCAGTTGACCGTGCTGGATGTGCTCGCCACCGGCATGACCTTGCGCCGGGGCGTGGATTTCCAGCCGCATTTGCGCAAGATCAAGGAGAGCTTGAATGCCAGCCGGTATCCGGTTGGGGATGAGTTCAACTGATCCAACATTTGCACTGACTGTCTTGGCCTCATCGCGAGCAGGCTCGCTCCCACAGGCACAGGGGGATTGGCGTTGAACACAAAAACAGTGTTCACCGAAGACCCAATGTGGGAGCGAGCCTGCTCGCGAAGGGGCCAGCCCATACACCACAAGATCCAGAACTAAACCCCCACCCGCGCCTGCAAACTCAAATGCGCCCGCTCGCCCGGCTTCAAGCACAGGCTGTCGGTACCGCCGCTCGCCGCTTCTACACAGACAAATTCGGATATCTCGTTCCAGGTCACGCCGAGCAACGGACGTGAACCGGGATGCCACACCACCGTGTCGGCCGTTTCACCCGTGTCGATACACAGCGCCCGCTGCCAGGCGTGGTCATTGAGCTGCAATTCGCCGTCGTGCTGGAACACCCGCTGGCATCCGCCGTCCACGCGCAATTCGCCTTCCTGCTGACAAATCTGCCGGCTCAACTGGTCGTAACCCTGCGCACCCTCTAGCCCAGACAGCGCTATCTCACTGACATCGCCAATACGCCAGTAAGCATGCAAAGCCTGGCTCAACTGGCAAGGCATGTCGTCCTGATGCTCGGTGCTCAGACGCAGCTCCATGCGCTCACCCAGGTGTGCGTGCAGGTCCACCTGCCAGTCGCACAACTTCAGTTGCCAGTGCAATCGCACGCCATCGTCGTCACTGTTGCTGTCGAGCAGCTTCCAGTCGAGCAACCGTGCCCAGCCATGGGACGGCCAGGCGTTTTCGCTCGGATGCCGGCCATACCAAGGCCAACACACCGGCACGCCGCCACGGATGGCGCCGACCTGCGGCCACTTCGCCGCGCACCACAGCCAGGGTTTCTGGCCCTTGGGCTGGAAGTGCAACAACTGCGCGCCCTGACGGCTGAACACCGCCTGACACAGCGGATGATCGATCACCAGCACATCGCGCGTCTGATAGCGCTCCCACGCAAACACCGGACGTTCGCGCAAGGATTTGAAGAAGCGTTGTAGCGGATGCTCAAGCATGTGCCACGGTCCTGAAATCAACTGTCACCGGGGTGCGCGACCCGCAAAAAAAAGCGGACAGCCATGGCTGTCCGCAAATATGCGCACATGGAGAGAAGCTTATCGCAGACGCGTTAGAACACCGACTGAATTTTCAGGCCGGCCACCAGCGCGTTGTCGACTTCATCCACACCACCCGGGTGAGTGACGTATTGCAGGTTGGGACGTACGGTCAGCCAGTTGGTCACGTGGAAGCCGTAGTTGATCTCGTAGTTGTATTCAGTTTCACGAATGGGCGAGAACAGCGGATTGTCGTATTCCGAAACACCGTTGGCCGCGTTGGTCAGCTCGGCGTTTTTCTTCACGTCATCGTTGACATGGATACGGGCGAAACCGATGCCCACGTCATCCTTCGGACGCGCGTCGAACGGGCCCTTGTACACGAACATCAGCGACTGGTAGTTGTCGATGAAGTTGGTGTCCTTGTCGTGGAAAGTGGCGTTGGCCGCGATGTTCAGACCACGGGAAGCGTCGCCATTGTGGCTGGTCAGTTGCTGCTGCGCGACGAACCAGTAGCCGTGCTTGCTATCGTGGACGCGAAAAGGGTTGCCCGTGGTCGCGGCGTCCTGGCCGTTGTCGTCCTTGAGAACGTCGTCGGCAGGGGCAGTGCTTTTGTAGTAACCGACACGGTATTCGCCCGGCAGGTTGTTGACCTTCGGCGACCAGACCAGTTCGACCGGCAGGACGGTGCCATTGGTGCCACTGCCGCTGAGCTTGAAGCCGTTGCCGTGTTCCAGCTGCGACGTGTTCTGGTTGTACGCGCCAATCTGAGCATAGAGCTCGTCATTGATGTTGTACTTCACGCGGATCGCCGCCTGCATCACCGGCCAGTTGTACCAGATGTTGGTCGCCCAGTTACCGACCTGGGAGCCGCAGAACGCCAGGTTCTGGAATTCGCACGGGAAGGTGTTGAAGTCTTCACCTTCACCGAAGTAACCGGCTTTGACGTCCAGTTTGTTGTCGAGGAACTGATGCTGAATCCACAACTGGGTCAGACGGACCATGTGTCCACGACCGAAGACTTCCTGGGAGGAACTCAAGGTGCCGGCACGCGGGTCGCCGATACGGTCGTTGGAGATGTTCTCACCGTTACGGTTGGTGAGCTGGATCTTGGCCTGGGTGTTATCCCAGCCGAACAGTTTCTCCAGGTCCAGCGCCGCGCCCAGGCCAAACTGGTCGGCGTAGCGCGCGGTCTTGTCATCGTTGAAACCGCCATGCAGGTTGCCGCCGACTTCACCGACGTAGTCCATCTTGATGTCGATGCCTTGCTCGATCAGCTTGGTACGCTCGCCACCCCAGTCGCCCGTCATCCACTTGGAGTCGGAGCTGAACGCTTCATCGGCCATCGCATTGCCGGCCAGAACCAGTGCTGCCGCTGCTGACACTTGGCAGATCAACCGGGCCTTGTTCTTCATCTTCATCCCTACTTCCTCGTTTTATTGTTATTAACTTTTCTTCTTTAACGCGGTTACATCAGTTGCGACGGGTGTTCTCCACCTGACGCATATCCCCCCTGTAGGAGCGGGCCTGTGGCGAGGGGGCTTGTCGGACCGCCGCGCCGCCCCGTTCGACTGCGCAGCGGTCGTAAAAACGCTCACCACATTCAGGCATAAGATTGCGGTGACAGGTTTCAGGGGCGCTTCGCACCCCAACGGGGGCAAGCCCCCTCGCCACAAAAGCTCGCTCCTACAGTTTTGTTCTTCAGCGACCTTTGAATTGGGCCACGTTGTCAGCATGCGCCTCGGCTTTCGGCACGCCGGCAACGCCCAAACGCTCCCCACTCTTGGCATCGAACAGCAGCACTTTCGCCGGATCGAATTGCAGGGTCAGGGTCTCGCCCACCGCCGGCGCCACGTCTGGCGCCAGGCGGCAGCAGACCTTGGTGTCATTGAGATTGACGAAGACCAGGGTGTCGGGTCCGGTCGGTTCGGTGACCTGGACTTCGGCACGAATGGTCGGCAAACCGTTCGCTTCGCCGTTGGCCAGGATGATCTGCTCAGGGCGCATGCCGAGGATCACTTCGCGGTCTTCAAGACCGGCGTCCTGCATGCCCAGCGGCAATTCGCAACGGGCCTGGCCGCTGTCGAGCAGCGCCAGCAGACGACCGTCCTTGCGCTGCAAGCGCAGCGGGATGAAGTTCATCGGCGGCGAACCGATGAAACTCGCCACGAACAGGTTGGCCGGGTTGTTGTAGATGTCTTTCGGCGTGCCGAACTGCTGGATGATACCGTCCTTCATCACCGCCACTTTGTCGCCCAGGGTCATGGCTTCGATCTGGTCGTGGGTCACGTAGACCGTGGTGGTTTTCAGGCGCTGGTGCATCAGTTTCATTTCGGTGCGCATCTCGACCCGCAGCTTGGCGTCGAGGTTGGACAGCGGTTCGTCGAACAGATAGATCTTCGGCCGCCGCGCCAGAGCACGGCCCATCGCCACGCGCTGTTGCTGGCCGCCGGAGAGCTGGCCTGGCTTGCGGCTGAGCAGGTGTTCGATCTGCAACAACTTGGAAACCCGAGCGACCTCTTCGTCGATTTCGGCGGTCGGCATTTTGCGGATCTTCAGGCCGAAGGCGATGTTGTCGCGCACGCTCATGGTCGGGTACAGCGCGTAGGACTGGAACACCATGGCGATGTCGCGATCCTTGGGGCTCATGCCGCTGATGTCGGCGTCGTCCACCAGGATCGCGCCGCCACTGATGGTTTCCAGGCCGGCGATGCAGTTCATCAAGGTCGACTTGCCGCAGCCCGACGGGCCGACCAGGATCAGGAACTCACCGTCATCGATCTTCAGTTCGATATTTTTCAGGGTGTCCGGCAAGCCGGGGCCGTAGGTCTTGTTGACGTTGCGTAATTCGAGAGTTGCCATGTTTCTACCCCTTGACCGCGCCGGACGTCAGCCCACGCAGGAAATACTTGCCAGCGAAAATGTAGACCAGCAGTGTCGGCAGCCCGGCGATCATCGCGGCGGCCATATCAACGTTGTATTCCTTGGCCCCGGTGCTGGTGTTGACCAGGTTGTTCAGGGCCACGGTAATTGGCTGGGCATCGCCACTGGCGAACACCACGCCGAACAGGAAGTCGTTCCAGATCTGGGTGAACTGCCAGATCAGGCAGACCATCACGATCGGGATCGACATCGGCAACAGGATCTTCAGGAAGATCGTGAAGAAGCCCGCACCATCGAGCCTTGCAGCCTTGACCAGCGCATCCGGAATGCTCACGTAGTAGTTGCGGAAGAATAGCGTGGTGAACGCCAGGCCGTAGACCACGTGCACCAGCACCAGGCCAGTGGTGGTGTTGGCCAGGCCGAACTTGCCGAGGGTGAACGAGGCAGGCAACAGCACGGTCTGGAACGGCAGGAAGCAGCCGAACAGCAGCAGGCCGAAGAACAGTTGCGAACCACGGAAGCGCCACATCGACAGCACGTAGCCGTTCATCGCACCAATAAACGTGGAAATCAGCACCGCCGGCACGGTGATCTTCACCGAGTTCCAGAAGTAGCCGCCGACCACGTCCCAGGCCTTGATCCAGCCGATGCCGTCGATCACGGTCGGCCAGCTCAACAGGTTGCCGGTACGGATGTCTTCCGGGGATTTGAAACTGGTCAGCAGCATCACCACCAGCGGGATCAGGTACACCGCCGCTGCCAGTAGCAGGGTGGCGTAGATCGCGATGCGGCTGAAGCTCAATGCTGGTTTGCCGAGTTGATTAGTCATGGCGTTTGCCTCGCAGCTCGGAGTACAGGTACGGCACGAGGATGGTCAGTACGGCGCCGAGCATCAGCATCGCGCTGGCCGAACCGATGCCCATCTGGCCACGGCTGAAGGTGAAGGAATACATGAACATCGCCGGCAGGTCGGAGGAGTAACCCGGACCGCCCGCTGTCATCGCTGCGACCAGATCGAAGCTCTTGATCGCGATGTGCGCCAGGATCATGAAGGCACTGAAGAACACCGGGCGCAGGCTCGGCAGGACGATCTTCAGGTAGATGGTCGGCAGGCTTGCACCATCGACTTGCGCGGCACGGATGATCGATTGATCGACACCGCGCAGACCGGCGAGGAACATCGCCATGACAAACCCGGAGGCTTGCCACACGGCGGCGATCACCAGGCAATAAACGACGCGATCCTGATCCACCAGCCAGTCGAGACGGAAGCCTTCCCAGCCCCAGTCACGCAGCATCTTGTCCAGGCCCAGGCCTGGGTTGAGCAGCCATTTCCACGCAGTACCGGTGACGATCATCGACAGCGCCATCGGGTACAGGTAGACGGTGCGGATGAAGCCTTCCTTGCGAATGCGCTGGTCCAGCAGCACGGCGAGGAATACACCCAGCACCAGGCTGATGCCGATGAACATGCCACCGAACAACGCGAGGTTCTTGCTCGCGACCCACCAGCGGTCGTTGTCCATCAGACGCATGTATTGCTGCAGGCCGACCCACTTGTAGCTCGGCATGAAGCTGGAGTTGGTGAAGGACAGAATGAACGTCCAGATGATGTAACCGTAGAAGCCAACCAACACGATCAGCATGCTCGGCGCGAGTACCAACTTGGGTAGCCAGCGTTGCAGCGCATCGAACGGTGAGGCTTTGCTGAAAACCGCCACAGAGCTCATCGGGATAATCCAGGTTTAGATGTAAGGATCGGAGTGCGACCCCTTGTAGGAGCGAGCTTGCTCGCGATGGAGTGTCAGTAAACATCTGTGCAGCTGACACACCATCGCGAGCAAGCTCGCTCCTACAGGGGCAACTCACTCAGGTAAATGCCACAGGAATTACTGGGCCGCTTTGACAGCCGATGCCAGTTGGGCGCTGGCCTTGGCCGGGTCAGCATCCTTGTCGTTCATGAAGTTGGTGACCACATCGAAGATCGCGCCTTGCACCGCCAGGGAAGTGGCCATGTTGTGCGCCATGCTCGGTTGCAGACCGCCGGTCTTGTCGTCCGCGATGAAGTCCTTGGCCGACTTCTGGGCACACTCGTCGAAGCCGAGCTTGTCCATTTCGTTCAGCATGTCGTTACGCACCGGGATCGACCCCTTGTTCATGCTGAAGACTTTCTGGAAGTCGGTACCCAATGCGACCTTGGCCAGGTCTTGCTGGGCAGCGATGTCGCCCTTGCGATCGGCCTTGAGCTTGAACACCGCCAGGGAGTCGATGTTGTAGGTGAAGGCTTTTTCAGTGCCCGGGAACGCTACGCACTGGTAGTCCTTGCCCGCGACTTTCTTCGCCGCAGTCCACTCGCTTTTCGCCCAGTCGCCCATCATCTGCATGCCGGCCTTGCCGTTGATGACGTCGGCGGCGGCGATGTTCCAGTCACGACCGGCGCGGTTCGGGTCCATGTAGCCGGTGATCTTTTTCAGCTCGGCGAACGACTTGGTCATCTGCGGGCCGGACAGGGCTTTCTGGTCCAGGTCGACCAGGGCTTTCTTGTAACCGTCGGCGCCCATGACCGAGAGCACCACGTCTTCGAAGACGGTGCTGTCCTGCCAAGGCTGACCGCCGTGGGCGAGCGCGATGAAGCCTGCGGCCTTGAGCTTGTCGCCGGCGGCATAGAATTCTTCGAGGGTGGTCGGGGCTTTTTCGATCCCGGCTTTCTTGAACACTTCCGGGTTGATCCACAGCCAGTTGACGCGGTGAATGTTCACCGGCACGGCGACGTAGTCACCTTCGTACTTCACGGTGTCGGAGACTTTCTTCGATAGCAGGCCATCCCAGTTTTCGGACTTGGATACTTCTTTCAACGCGTCGGTGCTGAGCAGGCCAGTGCTGCCCCACTCCTGGATGTCCGGACCCTTGATTTGTGCAACGCCCGGCGGGTTGCCGGCTACGGCGCGACTCTTGAGTACGGTCATGGCCGTGGAACCGCCACCACCGGCGACTGCGCCGTCCTTCCAGGTGAAGCCGTCTTTTTCGACTTGAGCCTTCAGGACATCGACCGCTGCTTTTTCACCACCGGAAGTCCACCAGTGAACGACTTCAACGGAACCTTTGGATTCGGCGGCCAGGACACTGAGAGGGAGTGCAGACAGGGAAGCGAGAGAAATGACAGTAGCGAGGCGAGAAATCGCATTCATCTAGGAGCACCTTTCTTGTTGTTATGCATGCAAGTCTGTTGCTTGCGCTGCATAGGATTCTAAACAGGGGATATCCCCTCGCAGGTAACGAAGGGATGCGCGAATGTCACCGCATGGTTACATAGAACCGCTCTGGGACAACTGCGCCAGCGCAGTGGCCATGCTCGGCGCCAGCGCCAGGCGCGGAATCAGCACGGCTTGCCAGGCGTGATAAAGGTCAGGTTTGCCGGGCCAGATATCGGCACTGGGGCGGTTCAGCGGGTCGAGTTCGTGATGCCAGCTGCCACCTTCACGGTCGATGAAATGACTGTCACAGAATTCCCAGAATAATCGGTACCAGTGTTCGTACTGCGCCTCCCCGGTGCGTTTGAGCAGCGCACTCGCGGCGGCGCTGGCTTCGCAATGGGTCCAGTGCAGGCGATGGCGGACCACCGCTTTGTTGTCCCAGTCGAGGGTGTAGACAATGCCCGGCGCGCCATCGACGTCCCAGCCGTGGAGGCAATTGTGCTCGAAGAGTTTTTGCGCGTCGGTGACCAGCCAGCCAGGCGTGAGCATCCCGGCCTTCACCCGCGACGCCTCGAGGTGCAGCAACAGCCGCGCCCACTCGAAACCATGGCCCGGGGTGGTGCCGTAGGGGCGGAAGCCGTCGGCGGGGTTGTCGTGGTTGTATTGCTGCAGCGGTTGCCAGGCGCGGTCGAAATGCTCGATCACCAGGTAATCGTTGGCGGCGGCGTGGCCATGGATCACTCGCTCGACAATCCGTTGGGCGCGGCACAACCAGCGATTGTCATCGGTGACATCGGCCAGGGCGAGGAAGGCTTCGGTGGCGTGCATGTTGCTGTTGGCGCCGCGATAGGCTTCCTCCTCGCTCCAGTCGCGATTGAAAGACTCGCGCATCGCGCCTTCTTCTTCGCTCCAGAAACAGGTGTCGATGATGTCGATGGCATCATCGAGCAAGGCTTGCGCGCCGGGACGCTGCGCGACCACCGCAGAACTGGCGGCCAGCGCGACGAAAGCGTGCAGGTAGGCGTTCTTGCCGGTATTGCCGTCGCGATGTTCGGCAGTCGCGAACCAGCCTCCATGCAACGCGTCGCGCAACGGCCCACGCAGGGCGGCAACCCCGTGATCGACCAGTTCGGCAAAGCCCGGTAAACCCTGAATGTGGGCCATGGCGAAGCTGTGGGTCATGCGCGCGGTGTTCATGGTCTGGGCTTGCGCATCAGCCGCGAGGCGGCCCTTTTCATCGAGGCTGCCGAAGCCTTCAGGCAACTTCGAAGCCTTGGCGAAGGCCAGCAGGCGCAAACCTTCGGTGGCGAGCCATTGCTGATGGGCAGGTGCGTTCAGCCAACTGCTGAAGGCCGGTTGGAAGGTGTCCATGGCGTACCTTTTTTGTTGTTATGACTGTGGAGCAGCATAAACAACGGACGAAGGCGGGCTTGTAACGAAGGGGGTGAGTAATGTCACCGAGCCGTGACATTTGTTTGGTGAGTGATGTTTGTGGCGAGGGAGCTTGCTCCCGCTGGGGTGCGAAGCGCCCCCAAAAAAGGGACCGCTGCGCGGTCCAACGGGGGCAAGCCCCCTCGCCACAGGGTCGGTGTCAATCCATCGAGCGGGGCAACTGCAGGGTCACCCGCAACCCGCCTTCACGCAAATTCTGCAAGCTGACCTCACCACCATGGCTATGGGCAATGTTGCGCGCAATCCCCAGCCCCAAGCCATAACCCTGCTGCTGCCCGGCCAGGCGGAAGTGCGGTTCGAACACCTGCTCCAGGCGCTGCTCCGGCACGCCCGGCCCTTCATCATCGACATGCAGGATGAACGCGCTTTCGTCGTCATCGATGTGCAGGTGCGCGTTCTGCCCGTACTTCAACGCATTGTCGATCAGGTTGCCGATGCAGCGCTTGAGCGCCAGCGGTTTCCCCGGGTACGCCGCCAGCGCCCGCCCCTGCTGGGTCACGCGGCCGTTGCCATTGGGGGCCAGGTACGGCTCCACCAAACAATCGAGCACATGGTTGAGATCCACCGGCTCGATGTTCTCGTGGATGTCGGTGTCTTTCACGCATTGCAGCGCGCCCTTGACCAGCAATTCGAGCTCGTCCAGATCACGCCCGAACTTGGCTTGCAGTGTTTCGTCTTCGAGCAATTCAACCCGCAGGCGCAAGCGGGTGATCGGCGTGCGCAAGTCGTGAGAAATGGCGCTGAACAATTGGCTGCGCTCGGTCAGGTAACGGCTGATGCGCTCGCGCATGGTGTTGAAGGCGCGCCCGACCTCGACCACTTCGCTGCCGCCGCCCTCGGCCACCGGCTCCACGTCAGCCCCCAACGACAGATCCCGCGCCGCCCGCGCCAGGCGCTTGAGCGGACGACTCTGCCAGTGCACCAGCAGGCCGATGAACAACAGCAAAAAGCTGCTGGTCAGGACGATGAACCATACCTGCTGCGCCGGCAGGCCCTGCTCTTCAAGACTGGTGTAGGGCTCGGGCAACAGCGAGGCGATGTACAGCCATTCGCCCGGCGCCATCTGGATCTGCGTGACCAGCACCGGCGGATTTACCGGCTCCAGGGTCAACGCGTAGTGCGCCCAGGAGCGTGGCAACTCATCGAGCTTCAGGCCGCCATTGAAGATGCGCAGGTCTTCCGGGCTGACGAAGGTCACCGAGATGACCGTGTCCTGGCCGAGTGACTGGCGCAGCACTTCGTCCACCGCTTTGAGCACCGCCTCTTTGCGCGGGGTGATGGGCAGCACTTCCATGCCCAGGGGTTTGTCGTTGAGCGTCACCACGAACCGGGTGCCGCCCATGCTGCGCAACTGGTCGAGCACCAAGGGGCGATACGCCACCGGCAACGAACGAAAATAACTGACGCTGGCGGTCATTGAATGGGCCAGGCTGCGGGCGCTGGTGACCAGGCCCTCGAGCTGCGTGGCGCGCAGTTGCGACACCCAGATCACGCTCGACAACGTCTGGGCGAACAACACCGCCAGCAAGGTCAGCAACAACATCCGCCCAAGCAGCGAACGCGGCACCGGCATCTTGGCGGCGAGCTTGCGCAAAGTCTCAGTGACCATTGCTGGCAACCACGTTGGCTGCCAGTTGGTAGCCGCTGCCGCGCACGGTGCGGATCAGCCGCGGCGGTTTCTCGGTGTCACGCAGGCGCTGGCGCAACCGGCTGACCGCCATGTCGACGATGCGATCCAGGGGCATCAGTTCACGGCCACGGGTGGCGTTGCCGATGGTGTCGCGGTCGAGAATTTCCTGCGGGTGATCAAGGAACAGCTTCAGCAGCGCAAAGTCTGCGCCCGAGAGAATCACCTCTTCGCCGTCGATGTGGAACAGCCGATGGCTGACCATGTCCAGCCGCCAGTCATCGAAGGCCAGCACCTCACCGCCACTGCGCTCCTGACCGAACTGCGCACGACGCAGCAACGCCTTGATCCGTGCCTGCAATTCCCGTGGGCTGAAGGGCTTGCCGAGGTAATCGTCGGCGCCCAGTTCCAGGCCGATGACACGATCGGCTTCGTCGGAACTGGCGGTGAGCATGATGATCGGCACCTGCGCCTGGCGCGGATGCTGGCGAATCCAGCGGCACAGGCTGAAGCCGTCTTCGTCGGGCAGCATCACATCAAGGATCACCAGATCGGCCGGCGCGTCGTTCAGCGCCTGACGAAAACCGGCGCCGTCGGGCGTGGTACGCACCTGGAAACCAGCGCGGGTCAGGTAGGTGTCCAGCAACTCGCGTATCTCTTGATCGTCATCGACCAACAAAATCGACTTGTTGACTGAGCTCACGGGGCGGCGTCCTTGTTGTTTGAATTGGGCGGATTATGCCTGATGCACCGATTTTACAAACACCACAAAACCACTGTAGGAGCGAGCTTGCTCGCGATGGACTTGAAGGCGCCGCGTGCATTCAGAATGCACGCGTTATCGTTGACGTCCATCGCGAGCAGGCTCGCTCCTACAGGTAATCGGGTTTCAAGCTGGGGTGGATTGTTCCAAGGCCACACCCGCACCCATCAACCCCGAATACGGCGCCGTCACCAGCCACACCGGAATCCCCTTGAAGTAATCGCTCATGCAACCCTTGTCGGCGAAGCACCGGGCGAAACCGCTTTCGAGGAAGAAATCGGCAAAGCGCGGAATCACCCCGCCCACGATGTACACGCCACCGCGTCCACCGGTGGTCAGCACGTTGTTGCCGGCCACGCGACCGAGCCAGCAGCAGAACTGCTCAAGCACTTCCACGGCAATCGGGTCGCCCGCCAGCCCGGCAGCAGTAATCGCTTCCGGCGTGTCGAGCACCGGTGTGTGCCCGTCCACCGCGCAGATCGCCCGATAGACGCGGGGCAAGCCGCCACCGCTCAGGGCTGTTTCTGCACTGACATGACCGATTTCGTTGGATATGTGCTGCCAGAGTTGGGTTTCACGGGGACTGCTCAATGGCAGATCGACGTGACCGCCCTCTCCCGGCAACGCGGCAAACCGGCCCTCGCCCAAATCGAGCAAGGTGCCGACGCCCAGGCCAGTGCCCGGGCCAATCACCACCGCCGGGCGCAACGGCTCCGGCGTGCCTTCGCAGACCACACGAAATTCGCCGGGTTGCAAACGGGTCATGCCCAGGGCCATGGCCGAGAAGTCGTTGACCAGCAACAGCTGATCCACCTGCAAGGCCTGGCAAAAGCCCTTGCGGCTCAGGCGCCAGTGATTGTTGGTGAACTTGAATTCGTCACCACTCACCGGGCCTGCCACCGACAGGCACACCGAACCGATCGCACCCGGCGCCAGCCCCAGGCCATTGAGGTAGAGGCTGATCGCCGCTTCCGGACTGGGGAAATCTGCCGTTGCCAGCACCTGGACCGATTCCAGTTGCTGGTTTTTCCACAACGCGAAACGTGCGTTGGTCCCACCGATGTCACCGACCAAAGCCAGTTTCAATTAAGCGTCTCCAGGGCAGAAGTGAAGGCGCTGGCGCCCTGCTCCGCCGAGCTGAAGGCCATGCGCATGAAACCAAACAGTTCGCGACCGGTGCCGATGTTGTTACCCAACAGACCTTTGGCCGGCGTGCGCGCTGCAAATTCTTCGGCGTCCACCTTAAGCTCCAGGGTGCCTTTGACGCCATCGACGCGGATGATATCGCCCTCTAGCACCCGCGCCAAAGCGCCGCCTACGTAAGCTTCGGGGCTGACATGAATGGCCGCCGGGATTTTCCCCGACGCGCCGGACATGCGTCCGTCGGTCACCAGCGCGACTTTGAAGCCACGATCCTGCAACACGCCGAGGAACGGCGTCATCTTGTGCAACTCCGGCATGCCGTTGGAGCGCGGGCCCTGGAAGCGCATCACTGCGACAAAATCTTTCTCCAGCAAACCGGCCTTGAATGCATCGGCCAGGTCCTGCTGATCCTGGAACACCATGGCCGGCGCTTCGACGATCTGGTTTTCCACGGCTACGGCGGAGACTTTCATCACGCCACGACCGAGATTGCCTTCCATCACCCGCAGGCCACCCTCTGCCGAGAACGCGCGGGCGACCGGACGCAGGATGCTTTCATCGAGGCTGTCGGTCACGCCTTCGCGCCACACCAACTGGCCATTGTCGAGGAACGGCTCCTGGGTGTAGCGGCTCAGGCCGTGGCCCATCACGGTGTTGACGTTTTCGTGGAGCAACCCGGCTTCCAGCAATTCGCGAATCAGGAACGACATACCGCCCGCGGCCTGGAAGTGGTTGATGTCGGCCTTGCCGTTCGGGTAGACGTGGCTCAGGGTCGGCACGACTTCGGAGAGGTCGGCCATGTCCTGCCAGGTCAGCTGAATGCCTGCCGCCATGGCGATGGCTGGCATGTGCAAGGTGTGGTTGGTCGAGCCGCCCGTGGCATGCAGCGCAACAATCGAGTTGACCAGCGAACGCTCGTCGACGATTTCACCAATCGGGATGTAGTCACCGTTCTGCTTGGTCAAACGCGTGACCTGATGCGCCGCTTCGCGGGTCAAGGCATCGCGCAACGGCGTATTCGGGTTGACGAAGGACGCGCCCGGCAGGTGCAGGCCCATGACTTCCATCAGCAACTGGTTGGTGTTGGCGGTGCCGTAGAAGGTGCAGGTGCCAGGGCTGTGGTAGGACTTCATTTCCGATTCCAGCAGCTCTTCGCGGGTCGCCTTGCCTTCGGCGTACTTCTGGCGCACATCGGCTTTCTGCTTGTTGGAAATGCCCGAGACCATCGGCCCGCCCGGCACGAAGATCATCGGCAGATGGCCGAAGCGCAGTGCGCCCATCATCAGGCCCGGCACGATCTTGTCGCAGATGCCGAGCAGCAGCGCGCCGTCGAACATGTTGTGGGACAGCGCCACGGCCGTGGACAACGCGATCACTTCGCGGCTCGGCAGGCTCAGCTCCATGCCCGGCTCGCCCTGGGTCACGCCATCGCACATGGCCGGTGTGCCACCGGCGAACTGGCCGACGGAGCCGATTTCGCGCAGGGCTTTCTTGATCAGTTCGGGGAAGACTTCGTACGGCTGGTGCGCCGAGAGCATGTCGTTATATGACGAAACTATCGCGATGTTCGCGGAGTTCATCATCCGCAGGCTGTGCTTGTCGTCGCTACCGCAACCGGCCACGCCATGGGCGAAGTTGGCGCATTGCAGCTTGCCGCGCATCGGACCGTCGCTGGCCGCACCGCGGATCAATGCAAGGTAGGCCTCACGCGTGGCGCGGCTGCGGGCGATAAGCCGTTCAGTGACCTCAAGGACGCGGGGATGCATGTGTAGAACTCCAGGCTAACGGATGTGGCGACCTGATTGTCTATGCTGATCAAAGGCCGGTGTCGATGGGATGACAGACGGTTTATTTGACCATTTGGACCAGTTGATTCAGGTCACTCGTTGTAGATCGAACAAAATATTGCCATCAAAAAGGCTTGTTTTCTATTTTTTTACGAATAATCTTGTAATTCCAACAACAAAACGACGGTAGCGCCGCACTATGACTCTTCGAATCGCAATCAATGGTTTTGGCCGCATCGGCCGTAATGTCCTGCGCGCACTCTATACCCAGGGCTACCGTCAGGATCTGCAGATCGTCGCCATCAACGACCTGGGCGACAGCGCGATCAATGCTCATCTGCTCAAGTACGACACCGTTCACGGCACGTTCGATGCCGATGTCCAGCACGATCAGGAGAGCCTGACGGTCAACGGCGACCGCATTTCGGTCAGCGCCATCCGCAACCCGGCCGACCTGCCCTGGGCCGCGGAAAAGATTGATGTGGTGTTCGAATGCACCGGTCTGTTCACCGATCGGGCCAAAGCCGCCGCGCATATTACGGCGGGCGCGCGCAAAGTGATCATCTCGGCCCCGGCCAAAGGCGCCGACGCTACCGTGGTTTACGGGGTGAACCACGACATTCTGCGCCAGTCACACCAGATCATTTCCAACGCGTCGTGCACCACCAACTGCCTGGCCCCGGTGGCCCAGGTGCTGCATCGCGAGCTGGGAATCGAAAGCGGTCTGATGACCACCATCCACGCCTACACCAACGATCAGCACCTGACCGACGTCTATCACGTCGATCCGTACCGCGCCCGTTCGGCCACCCAGAACATGATCCCGAGCAAGACCGGTGCTGCTGAAGCGGTGGGCCTGGTGCTGCCGGAACTGGCGGGCAAATTGACCGGCATGTCGGTGCGCGTCCCGGTGATCAATGTGTCGCTGGTGGACCTGACGGTGCATCTGAAAAAAGAAGCCAGCGCAGAGGAAGTCAATGCGCTGATGAAAGAAGCCAGCCAGCACTCGAAGATCCTTGGCTACAACACCCTGCCGCTGGTCTCCAGCGACTTCAACCACAACCCGCTGTCGTCGATCTTCGACGCCAACCACACCAAATCCACCGGCAAGCTGCTCAAGGTGCTGGCGTGGTATGACAACGAATGGGGCTTCTCCAACCGCATGCTCGATAACTGCCTGGCGCTGTGCAACGCTGAATAAGCCCGGAGCAACCATCGATGATCGGCATCAGCTTTACGCAAAAGACCATGGCGGCGCGCAAGCGTATCGCCCTGGTCGCCCATGACCACTGCAAGGTGTTCTTGCTGGACTGGGCCGAACGGCAAAAAGACAGACTGGCCCAGCATGATCTGGTCGCCACCGGCACCACGGGGTTGTTGTTGCAACAACGCCTCGACCTGCCGGTGCAAAGCATGATCAGCGGGCCACTGGGCGGCGACCAACAGCTCGGTGCGCAAATCGCCGAGCAGCGGGTCGACATGCTGGTGTTTTTCTGGGACCCGTTCGAACCCCAGCCCCACGACCCGGATATCAAGGCATTGCTGCGGGTCGCGGCGGTGTGGAACATCCCGGTGGCGTGCAACGAATGCAGCGCCGACTATCTGCTCAGCAGCCCGCTGATGGATCAGGCGCACCTCCATCGGATTCCCGATTACGCCACCTATTTGCAGGGGCGCGCGTAAAGCTTCACAAATCAGTACTTGACCATTCGAGTAGATGATAAGCATTATCATTTACTCGAAATGGATCAGGTTCTCCCGTGAGTCAATCGCGCTTCAACCACGTTTTCCTCGCCCAGCGCACCTCCCTGCTGCGCACGCTGGAACGGATGGTCAACAATCACAGCACCGCTGAAGACCTCCTGCAGGAAACCTACCTGCGGGTGACCCGTGCATTGAGCGAACGGGCCATCGATCATCTTGAGCCCTTTGTCTTCCAGACGGCGCGCAACCTGGCGCTGGACCATTTGCGCGCGCGGCGTATCCACTCGCGCACCATGGTCGACGACGTGCCGCAGGAGGTGGTGTACAGCATCGCCGCTCCCACCAGCAGTGCCGAAGACGCCGCCCACGCCGAACAATTGCTGGAGCGCCTGAACGTGAGCCTCAGTGAACTCAGCGCCCGCCAACAGCGGATTTTCATCCTCAGCCGCCTGCACGGGCACAGCTACCAGGAAATCGCCGACGAGCTGAACGTGTCCCTCAGTACCGTGCAGAAAGAACTCAAACTGATCATGTCGATCTGCATCGGGGTTGCCGATCGCTTGAACACCAACTGAGCGCCAGGACCTTGCGCCTACCTGGACCGACTGCACTGATCATCAGGCTTTGCTACCCTTGGCCCACTTTTACGCTTCACTAAAAAAACAGCCGTGCACAGACACTGCCGAGGAAACACCGTGACGGACAACCACCGCTCCCCTGAGCCTTCATCGGCGCAGGACCCCGCAAGCGCGATGGACCAGGCCCTGGACTGGCTGATCGTGCTCGGCAGTCCCGACGCGGAGCAGACCCGCCAGTTCCATGCGTGGCTCGACGCCGATCCGTTGAATGCCCAGGCGTTCGCCAAGGCCCAGGCGATCTGGGACGGCCCGCAAGTGGCGCAGTGCGCGCAAAACCTGGCCGCCCGTCCGGCGAAAGTCACTGTCCTCGCCCGTCTGCGTCCGCACTGGAAACCACTGGCCACTGCCGCCGTGCTGCTGCTCGGGCTGTTCAGTTTCAGCAGTTTGCCAATGCGCCTGCAGGCCGATCACCTGACCGTGGTCGGCGAGCGCCAGCGCCTGCAACTGGAGGACGGTTCCAGGGTCCTGCTCAATACCAATTCGGCGTTCTCAAGCACCATCAACGGCCAGCAACGTGTTGCCCGCCTGTATCAGGGCGAAGCGTTTTTCGAAGTCCAGGCCAATCGCGGCCAACCACTGGAAATCGACGCCGGACCGGTCACGGCCAGCGTTCGCGATACCGCATTTGCCGTGCGCTACCTCGACGGCGTGGCGCAGGTGCGGGTGCAACGCGGGGATGTCGACTTGCGCGCCACCCGGGATGACGCGCGGGTGCGCTTGTCCGCCGGGGAAAGCATTCGCATCGGCCCCAACGGATTCGACCGCCCGGCCAAGCTGGATACCGCCACCGACCTGGCGTGGGTCCAGGGGCGACTGGTGTTCGAAAACTGCCCGCTGAACCAGGTGCTGGCAGAACTTCGCCGCTACTACCCGGGCTGGATCATCAACAACAACGAACAGTTGGCCGATGTCACCGTGACCGGCAATTACCGCCTCGAACAGCCGCTGGACGTGGTTCGCTCCCTGGCCCATATCACCTCGGCACGGCTCCAGGAATTCCCGGCGCTGGTCATCCTGAACTGAATGAGAATTATTTTTACTCGATAGCCAAACCCCGTACGTCTCGTTATAGCCAATGCAATTGATTCGCATCTCACCATGCCGATCAGCACCTATAAAGATTCGTGCGACACGGAGCGCTATCGATGTCCCCTCGCCTTACCCGCCAACCCCCTACACCTTCCCGCGTGCTGTCGCTGCTGACCGCCGCCATCCTTATGGCCGGTACCGCACCGCTCATGGCCGCCACCGCCACCGAGCAATCGACCCGCAAAATGGGCGACTATTCGTTCGCCATTCCCCAGCAGTCACTGGTGTCGGCACTCAATGCCTTTACCGCCGTGACGGGCTGGCAGGTCGGCGTATCGTCGGAGCTGGCACAGGGTGTGGCCTCGCCGGGAGTACGCGGTTCGCTGTCGCCGGAGAAAGCCCTGGAGCGCCTGTTGGTGGGGACCAACCTGAGCTATCGCAAGCTAGGCAACAACAGCATCGTTCTGGAAAAACGCAGCGGTAGCAGCGTCCTCAATCTGGATCAGGTCACCATCAGCGCCACCCGTAACGAACAGGCTGTGAACAGCGTGCCGAGCACAGTCTCTGTCTACACACGCGAAGATCTGGACCGCAATAACGTCAATACCATCAAGGAACTGGTGCGCTACGAACCCGGTGTTTCGGTGGGTGGTTCAGGCCAACGCGCCGGCATCACGGGCTACAACATTCGCGGCATCGATGGCGACCGCGTGCTGACCCAGGTCGATGGCGTTCAGGTGCCCGACGGTTTCTTCAATGGCCCGTATGCCCAGACCAACCGCAACTATGTCGACCCGGAAATCGTCAAGCGAGTGGAAATTCTCCGGGGCCCAGCGTCGGTGCTGTATGGCAGCAGCGCCATTGGCGGTGCGGTCAGCTACTACACGCTGGACCCGGACGACATCATCAAACCGGGCAAGGATGTCGGCGCACGTCTGAAAACCGGCTACAGCTCCGCCGACGACAGCTGGCTGACTTCCGGCACCGTCGCCGGCCGTACCGGCGAGTTCGACGGCCTGCTGCATCTCAGTCAACGCAACGGTCATGAAACAGAGTCATTTGGCGAAACCGGCGGCACTGGCCTGAACCGCACTGAAGCCAACCCCCAGGACGTGCGCACCACCAGCGTGCTGGCCAAACTGGGCTGGAATTACGCTGACGACTCGCGCCTGGGCCTGACCTACGAGCATTACAAGGCCGACCGCGACACCAATCAATTGAGTGCGGTGGGCGGCCCGTTCAATGCCGGACGCGGTATGGGCTTCTATAAGTCCCGTACCGGTAACGACACGATCACCCGCGAACGCTTTGGCCTGGAACACAGCTTCGGTCTGGACAGCGCGCTGGCTGACAACATCAAGTGGTCGTTGAACTACCAGATCGCCAAGACCGACCAGAGCACCGAGGAAATCTACGCGCCGCCGTCGCGGACCGTGCTGCGTAACCGCGATACGACTTACAAGGATCGCCAATGGGTATTCGACGCCCAGGCTGACAAGTCGCTTGCCATCGCCGATACCGATCACTTCGTCACCTATGGCACCACCATCAAGCAGGACAAAGTCACCGGCCTGCGTACCGGCACTGGCACTTGCCTGACCGTGGCCGGAGCCTGCCGGGTCATCGGTGCCCCTAGCGCCCTCGACACGCTGAAACCCGCCAGTGACTTCCCGGACCCGACCATCAATAGCTACAGCCTGTTCGCCCAGGATCAGATCAGTTGGGGCAACTGGACCTTCCTGCCCGGTGCACGCTACGACTACACCGAACTCAAGCCGCACATCACCGAAGAGTTCCTGGCCACCGCCGACCAGAGCGGCAACGGCGTGGTGAGCGACGAGACCAAGACCTGGCATCGCCTGTCGCCGAAGTTCGGCACCACCTACAGCTTCAACGACCACTACACCTGGTTCGGCCAATACGCCGAAGGCTTCCGCACCCCGACCGCCAAGGCGTTGTATGGTCGTTTCGAAAACATCGCTGGCGGCTATCGGGTAGCGCCTAATCCGGACCTGGAACCGGAAAAAAGCAAAAGTTACGAGACGGGTTTGCGCGGCAACTTCGAGCAGGGCTCGTTTGACATGGCGGTGTTCTACAACAAGTACCGCGACTTCATCAACGAGAACGCCATCACGCCCGGCTATAGCGAGACCATTTTCAAGAGCAACAACATCAAGCACGCCACCATCAAGGGTGCCGAGGTCAAGGGCCGCCTGAACCTCGACGCCTTCGGCGCGCCGCAAGGTCTCTACACCCAAGGCTCGGTGGCCTATGCCTACGGGCGCAACGACGACAACGGCGAGCCGCTCAACAGCGTCAACCCGCTGACCGGCGTATTCGGCCTCGGCTACGACCAGGACACCTACGGCGGCTTGCTCAGCTGGACGCTGGTGAAGAAGAAGGACCGCGTCGACAGCAGCAGTTTCAAAACCCCGGACGGCACCAGCACCCAGTTCAAGACGCCCGGCTTCGGCATTCTGGACCTGAGTGCGTTCTACAAAGTGACCGACGACGTGACCGTCAGCGGCGGCGTCTACAACCTCACCGACAAGAAATACTGGCTGTGGGATGACGTGCGCGGCTACGACAGCGTCGGCGAAGCCTCGGTGACCCAACCGGCCAACCTCGATCGCCTGACCCAGCCGGGTCGCAATTTTGCGGTCAACCTGATCTGGGATATCTGATCCGCTCATCTCGCCGGGCGGTTACATCAAGCCGCCCGGTGAGGATTTTTTACTGTCAGGCGCCTTCTTGTTCGTCTCGTTACCAAGCGCCTCTTCTTTCTCCAAGGAATTGCCATGACTACCCAGGCCACCGAACAACGCCCCAACCTGCGTTCGCAACGTTTGAACCAGATCACCAACGAGCCGCACAGCAAGCTCGATGCCCTGGTCAAGGCCCATGCCCCGTTTGAAACCCCGGCCAGTTTCGCCCGCTTCGTGGTGGCGCAGTACCTGTTCCAGTCGGAGCTGGTGTCGCTGTACAACGATACCGAACTGACCGCCATCGT
Source organism: Pseudomonas sp. GL_091 (assembly GCF_057837725.1). NCBI lineage: Bacteria > Pseudomonadati > Pseudomonadota > Gammaproteobacteria > Pseudomonadales > Pseudomonadaceae > Pseudomonas > Pseudomonas sp. GL_091. The sequence goes on from NZ_CM174451.1 coordinate 5,790,387, forward strand.
CCCGGACCTGCCGGCCCGCTGCCGTGCCGATGCAGCCAGGGCCGACCTCGCGGACCTGGACACCGAGGTGCCAGCACCTGTGGCCGGTGCGCTGAGGAACCCGACCCAGGCCGAAGCCCTGGGCTGGATCTTTGTTTCGGAAGGCTCGAAGCTCGGGGCGGCGTTCCTGATCAAGCGTGCCGTGGGCCTTGGCCTGAGCGAAACCTTCGGCGCCCGCCACCTCGGCGAACCGGCCGGTGGCCGCGCTGAAGGCTGGAAGAGCTTCGTCAAGACCCTGGACGGCCTGGCATTCAGCGCCCAGGAAGAAGCCGAAGTGGAAAAAGGCGCCATTGACGCGTTCAATCGTTTTACCGTGTTGCTGGAGCAGGCTTACGCCAGCGCACCGGAAGTCGCCTGACACAACACCGACCCTGTGGGAGCGAGCCTGCTCGCGATGACGGTATTCCAGACAGCATTATTGTCGACTGATACTCCGCTATCGTCGGATCGCCGCCCGGAGCAGGCTCGCTCCCACAAAGGGCCGGGTGAATCTGTAAGATCTCCATTCAGCGTCACACGCCACCCCAGAGCCCATGCCCACCTCCTCAAAACTCTCCCGCCTCCTCTTCGGCCTGCTGGCCTACGTCAGCCTGGGCATCGGCCTGATCGCCATCGTCATACCCGGCCTGCCAACCACCGAATTCATCCTGCTGGCCGCCTGGGCCGCGACCCGCAGTTCGCCGCGCCTGAGTGCCTGGCTGGAAAACCATCGGCTGTTCGGCCCCATCCTCCATAACTGGCGCAACGGCAAGATCATCGCGCGCCGGGCAAAAATCAGCGCCACGGTCAGCATGTTGTTATGTGCCGGTCTTATGTTGGTGATGCTCGATCACGGTTGGCCGATTTACCTGGCAATTGCCGGGATGGGACTGGGCAATCTGTGGATCTGGTCGCGACCGGAATCATTGCCGCAAGCCACCTGAAACCTCTTCAAAACGCCCTGTATCAGCCGGCAACGGCACACTTGAAAGTACCTACTTCCTGTTCGGATTTCTCCTACGCGCTTATCAGCTCATCCATGACCGGGTTTGGCCGTTAAGCACCATGAACCCCCATAACGAGAAGCTGACATGAATATAAGTGCCGCTGCACCTTTTCAAGTTCCGTATCCGCAAACAGTGAAGGCGAACACGGAAAAAGCCCAGCCTGAGAAAGTCGACATTCCGGTAATGAATGACAGGTTAAGGTTGACCATCGAGAAACTCCGAGCTCCTCAAAGTGAAGCTAGAAATCTCAGCAGCGAAAAACTGAATGAGGTGGATGAGTTTTTGAATGCGCTCGAACCACATAACGAGTTCACTGACCTACCCCCTCGGATAAAAAGCTACAGACATTCAATGATTAGGCATCATGAATTCTACGCAAATTTGACGCTCAAAAAAATGGAAGGGGTTTACTCCGACTTCAAAAAAGACCTGCAAAGCAAATGGTCTGGCTTGGCCAATAACGTAATGGGCTTCACCGTGGCCGAAGACGGTCAGTTGAAAGTCACTTCGCCCCCCGACACACTGACTGCCAGGGATGAGGAGATATTGAATACCCTGTTGAACGAGACCAAAGGTTTGCAAACCCTGACACTCAAGCATGCCAAGTTCGTGATCGAACTGGTCCAGATGGATAAACCACAGTTCGAAGGCAAGGTGAATCTTGACCTGCGAAACTTCCATAAGATGATTGACTATGGATTATTGCTGAACGAAGGCGCGCTGGACCTGAGAAATTCAAACTCCTGGCTGGATCAATTGCATAAAAACGCTGAAAAGTATCCGTTTGAAAAAAGGCAGGGGCTACACATCGAAGCCTGATCGTTTGATAAAACCCGGCAACGCGGGTGTGCACTACCGCGTTGCCGGGAATATAACAGGCCTAGTTACGCAACATATTTTGATAGCATATCTGAGCAAATGAAACGTTCCGCACGTTGTAACCTCCCACCCCCGAATCCTCTTTGCGTTGAACCTGGATCAACCAATACCCCAGGTTGTATTCAACTTCCCACTTATAGCGATACTTGCCACTGCTGGTCCAGAAAGGATCAGACTTCAACTGGCCATAACACCTGCCCAACTCAAGGGCTTGCGCAGCGCTACCAGTGCTGTCCGTTATAAGGTCGAACCTTTCATCATCCGCCCCCGCCTCCTTGTTCAATATCAAGGTAGCGGTAGCACCTTCGAGCGGTTGCCCGGTCGAATCCCTCAACCGGACCGACCAATTCAAGACCCTGTAGGCCTGCGTAGTCGCCCAGTAGTGCCGCAGATCACCGGTATCGCCCTGGACGCGACTGTCGGCGTAGTAAGGTGCTGAGCCAAACTCGAGCTTGTAGATATCACCCGCCACGAACGGGGCAGATGGATTCTTAGAGATGCGAACCTGAACTTCCTGACTCGGCTGCAAGCCAGAAACCGTTAAGGGTGTACCCCAAGGGATTACGGCCCAGTTTCCATCGCGATTGTATTCCAGCGTCAATGGCCGGTCGTTCAGATCCCTCGCATGGATCCACACATTCTGTCCCCGCACCGCCATGAAGCTGTATTGCTTCACATCCGTTTCGTCAGCCAGACTTTCCTCGATAGTGTTCAGTTTGTCCGGCAGTACCGTGGCCGCCGAGGGTATTTGAGAGGCGATACCCGAAATAGCTGCCGAGTTCAGAAAAGACATGGCAGGTGCCGCACCTGCCGCCAATAACATCCCCCAAAAAAACAACACCGAGCGCAACCCGGTCCTTTTAATGCAAGTAATACACATGATGGCTTTCTCATTATTTACTGTCAGATGCCAGAAGCAAAAACTTCCGGAAGCGTTCCACCGAGGTGGCATCTGCATTTAATCGGTCTGCCCTTAATGAGAAGCGGTACATATGTATTTCGTGAACTTCATTTAAAGCGCAAAAAGCACCCTGGACGTCGATGCCAAATTGATCACCGTCCATCCGTGACTTTTCCTATTTTTACCCCCATTTTCGGCACATTTTTCTGCGCAAACGTTCAACCACTACCGTTCGTCGAGTTGCCCCTCATGTAACCTCAGTGCCACGCCGATGTGCATTGATCGGCGCTAAATGGATTTAGCGAGTGAGCCGCAACAGCCCACAGCCAACACTTCATCCATTCGCGAGTTCGCCCTATGTTCGACTCACTGTCCATCCGCCTGAAAATCGTCCTGCTGTCCGGTCTGTGCCTGCTTGGCGTCGTCGCCTTGATAGTGGGCATGAACATCTACCAGACCAATCAGAACGATGACCTGGTCAGCGATTCCAGCAGCAGAATGCTCACCGCCAGTGTGCAGGATCTGCTCCAGGCCAAAGCCGCCGAGCAAGCGGTGCGGGTGCAGAAGACCTTCGGTGAAACCCTGACGGTGGTGACCGCCCTGGCCGACCAGATCAAGGACATGCGCACCCTGGCCGCCAAGCGCTCCCTCGAGCCCGGCGCCCTGCGTGAAGAGCTGAACCAGAGCCTGAAAACCGCCTTCGAACGCAATGGCAAGGTGCTGGGTATCTGGCTGGCGTTCGAACCCAACGGCCTGGACGGCAAGGACAGCGAGTTCGCCAATGACGCCGCCCGCCAGTCCAACGAGATCGGCCGTTTCGCCACCTACTGGAGCCGCGCCGGAGGGGATGCCCTCAACACGATCATGGTCGAAGAGGACATGACCAAAACCACCCTGAACCTCAGCGGCACGCCGTACAACGTCTGGTACACCTGCCCGCGGGACAGCAAACGCACCTGCCTGCTCGACCCCTACGCCGATACTGTCGGCGACAAGGAAGTGTTGATGACCACCATTTCCGTACCGCTGCTGGTGGATGGCAAGTCCATCGGCGTGGTCGGTATCGACATCGCCCTCGATGCCCTGCAAGCGGCGGCGGTCGACTCCCAGCGCGACCTGTTCAACAGTGCCGGGCACATGCTCATCGTTTCCGGCACTGGCGTGCTGGCCGCCTACAGTGTCGATGCCGGTAAAGTCGGCAAGAACATCGGTGACACCCTGGGTGCCGAAGGCAAGGACATCCTGCAATTGCTCAGCGTTGGCGCGCCGAAGATTCTCCAGCAAGGCGACCTGATCCGCGCGGTGTACCCGGTCAGCCCGATTGCCGATGCCAAGGCCTGGGCCGTGGTGATCGACCTGCCCAAACAAGTGCTGCTGGCCGACTCGGTGAAGCTGCAAGCGGTACTCGACGATGCCCAGCAAAGCGGCACGCTCAAGGCGCTGTCGGTGGCAGTGATTGCCGGCCTGCTCGGGCTGTTGCTGATGTGGCTCACTGCGTCGGGCGTGACCCGGCCGATCAACAGCGTGGCCGACATGCTCAAGGCGATTGCCAGTGGCGACGGCGACCTGACCCAGCGCCTGCACTACAGCAAGCAGGACGAACTGGGCGAACTGGTGAGCTGGTTCAACCGCTTCCTCGACAAACTGCAACCGACCATCGCGCAGATCAAGCAAAGCATCACCGATGCCCGTGGCACGGCCGACCAGTCTTCGGAAATCGCCCGCCAGACCAGTGAAGGCATGCAGGTGCAGTTCCGCGAAATCGACCAGGTCGCCACAGCCTCCAACGAAATGAGTGCCACTGCCCACGATGTCGCCAACAGCGCCTCGAACGCGGCCAACGCCGCCAAGGGTGCCGACCAGTCGGCCCGCGACGGCATGTCGATCATCGAGCGCAGCACCCGCGACATCAATCAACTGGCCGAAGAGGTCAGCAAGGCCGTGACCGAAGTCGAAGCCCTCGCGGTCAACAGCGAGCAGATCGGCTCGGTGCTGGAGGTGATTCGCAGCATCGCCGAACAGACCAACCTGCTGGCGCTCAATGCCGCCATCGAAGCCGCCCGTGCCGGTGAAAGCGGTCGAGGCTTTGCTGTGGTCGCCGATGAAGTGCGCAACCTGGCCAAGCGTACCCAGGATTCGGTGGAAGAAATTCGCCTGGTGATCGAACGCATCCAGTCCGGCACCCGCGGCGTGGTCGCCACCATGCATTCAAGCCAGACCCAGGCCCACAGCAACGCCGGGCAGATCCAGCAGGCGGTCCAGGCCTTGGGCAAGATCAGCGATGCGGTCACCGTGATCAGCGACATGAACCTGCAAATCGCCAGCGCCGCCGAACAGCAAAGCGCCGTGGCCGAAGAGGTCAACCGCAACGTCTCGGCGATCCGCACCGTCACCGAAACCCTGACCGGCCAGGCCACCGAATCGGCGCAGATCAGCAGCCAGCTCAATGCCCTGACTACCCAGCAAATGAAGTTGATGGATCAGTTCCGCGTTTAAACAATCGCCACATCCCACAGAGGGATTTCATCTGGCCTCAGTTTTTTGATCTAAGCTCGGGCTCTCGCTCCGGAGGGCCCTTCGATGACTGATCTGCTCACGTCCATTCAAGCCGCACTCGGTTTGCCTCACACCCCGATTCCATTCACGTCCAGCGGCGCCCTGCCCTCGGCGTTTGCCGTCACGGATCTGGCCTGCGCCAGCATCGCTGCCGCCGGCCAGGCCGCCAGCGAACTGCTGCACCAGCAAACCGGACACCTGCCCGACCTTGAAGTTGACCGACGCCTCGCATCATTCTGGTTCGCAACCTCGATTCGCCCGCTTGGCTGGAGCGTTCCGCCGTTGTGGGACCCAATCGCCGGTGACTACGCCACCCGTGATGGCTGGATTCGCCTGCACACCAACGCGCCTCATCACCGCGCCGCTGCCGAAAGCGTGCTCGGCGCCTGTGCCGACCGAGCAGCGATGACCGGCAAAGTCGCGCAATGGGCGAAAAGCGAGCTGGAGCAGGCGGTGGTCGATGCCGGTGGCTGTGCGGCAGAAATGCGCACCTGGGAGCAATGGCAGACCCATCCTCAAGGACAGGCGGTAAATGCCGAACCCTTGATTCTGTTCGCCAACCACCCAAGCCAGAGCCGCAAACCGTGGACAGGTTCTGTTGCTCGCCCATTGGCCGGCATCAAGGTGCTGGACTTGACCCGAGTACTGGCAGGCCCCATCGCCAGCCGCTTTCTGGCCGGCCTGGGCGCCGACGTCTTGCGCATCGATCCGCCGACCTGGAGCGAGCCTGGGGTGGTGCCGGAAGTCACCTTGGGAAAACGCTGCGCGCGTCTTGATCTGAACGACAGGTCCGACCGCGGCGTATTCGAATGCCTGCTCAAGGACGCCGACATCCTGCTCCACGGCTATCGCGCCGATGCGCTGGAGCGACTTGGCCTGGGCATCAATGAGCGCCGGCAACTGAACCCCGGCCTGATCGATGTTTGCCTCAACGCCTATGGCTGGAGCGGGCCCTGGCAAAACCGGCGGGGCTTCGACAGCCTGGTGCAGATGAGCAGTGGCATTGCCGAAGCGGGCATGCGCTGGAAGCAGGCGGACAAACCGACGCCTTTGCCGGTGCAGGCCCTCGACCACGCCACCGGGTATTTGATGGCGGCCAGTGCGATTCAGTTGTTGGCACAGCGGTTGAACGACGCTACGGGGGGCTCGGCGCGATTGTCGTTGGCACGTACGGCGAGGTTGTTGATCAAGCAAGATGTCGGCCCGGATGAGCCGCTGCGCGCAGAGGATAAAAAGGATCAGGGAATAGTGGTGGAGCAGACACCGTGGGGGCCGGCGTATCGGTTGCATGTGCCTCTGAAAATCATCGGGACGCCGCTACAGTGGGCATTGCCCGCGACTGAACTGGGTTCACATCCCGCGCAGTGGTGGTGACTTTCAGATAGCCATCGCGAGCAGGCTCGCTCCCACATTCGATCGCGTACGTCAGCTAGAACTCAGTCAACTGTAGGAGCGAGCCTGCTCGCGATGGCGCCAGAAACAGCAACACAAAAACCGGATCAGCTCAGTCCACTCGACTCAACGAAGTCCACAGCACCTGCGCCGCATACCCTCGATAAGGCCGCCACCCTTCGGCCCGCAACAACAACTGCTTTGCTGTCACCGGCCCACCCTCCAGCGCTGCCAACGCATTGATCAGCCCCACGTCGCCATTGGGAAACCCATCCATCTCCCGCAACTGACGCAAGGCAATGTATTGCGCCGTCCATTCACCAATCCCGTGCAAGGCCAGCAACCGCGCTACGCCCCCCTCCCGACCGGGCTCAAACAATTGCGGATCATCGAGCAGTGCCTGAGCTACCCCCGACAAGGTCCGGCCTCGGCTCTTCGGCATGCCCAGCGCTGCCAGATCTGCGTCTGCCAAAACGCTGACCTGGGGAAAAACATGGGTCAATCCCGGCAGTGCTGAACTCAACGGCGTGCCGTACTGCGCAACCAGTTTGCCCGCCAACCGGATCGCCGCCACCACCGTAATCTGTTGTCCCAGTACCGCACGGATCGCCAGTTCCAGCCCATCCCACGCCCCCGGTACGCGCAGGCCCGGGCGCTTGGCAATCAACCGCGCCATCAGCGGATCAACCGCCAGGTGCCGGTGAATCGTGGACAGGTCGGCATCCAGGTCGAACATCTGCCGCACTCGCGCAACGATCTCGGGCACGGCAGCAGCCTCTGGAAAGTCCAGGCTCAACTCAAGTGCATCGGATGTAGCAGGCTGGATCGAAAACGTACCGTGAACGCCATGCAAATCGATGCTGCGCGAGTAGACACTCTCGACCACCGTTTCCAGGCCAACGATCGCCCGCGCCGACAAGAACCCCAGCATCGCCGGCCAGTCATAGGGTGGTTGATACGCCAGCAACAACCTCACAGACTGAGCAACCCGCTGTACAACCCATAAGCGGCCAGCCCCGCACCACCGATGACACAGGTGAAAATACCTTTCTCGACCACCGTGAACAGTGGTTTGCCTTGCTCATTACGTGCCTTGGCAAACAGGATCACACCCGGCGCATACAGCAACGCCGACAGCAGCAAATACTTCAGGCCGCCGGCATACAGCAACCACACCGCGTAGCCCAGGGCGATACCACCAATCAGCAGATCCTTGATCCGCTCGGCGGATGCCTGTTGGTAGGTTTCACCCCGCGCGCACAACAACACCGCATAGGCCGCCGACCACAGGTACGGCACCAGAATCATCGAGGACGCCAGATAAATCAGGCTGGTGTAGGTGCCGGCGGAAAACAGGGTGATCAGCAGGAACAGCTGGATCATCGAGTTGGTCAGCCACATCGCATTGACCGGCACACGGTTGGCGTTTTCCTTGGTCAGGAATGCCGGCATGGTTTTGTCTTTCGCCGTGGCGAACAGGATTTCGGCGCACAGCAGCGCCCAGGACAACAAGGCCCCCAACAGTGAGATCGCCAGGCCGACACTGATCAGCAACGCCCCCCAGGGGCCGACGATATGTTCAAGCACCGCCGCCAGCGAGGGGTTCTGCAGTTTCGCCAGTTGTGGCTGGGTCATGATCCCCAGCGACAGCACGTTCACCAGCACCAGCAGCGCCAACACCCCAATGAACCCGATCACCGTCGCCCGGCCCACGTCGGAGCGTTTCTCTGCCCGGGCCGAATAGACACTGGCGCCCTCGATACCGATGAACACGAACACGGTGACCAGCATCATGTGCCGAACCTGATCCATCACGCTGCCGAATTCCGGGTTGTTGCGCCCCCAGATATCGAGGGTAAAGATGTCCGCCTTGAACGCCACGGCGGCAATCACGATGAACATGATCAGCGGCACGATCTTGGCCACGGTGGTCACCTGGTTGATGAACGCCGCCTCCTTGATCCCGCGCATCACCACAAAATGCACAGTCCAGAGCAGCACCGAAGCGCAGACGATGGCGATCGGCGTGTTGCCTTCGCCAAAGACCGGTACGAAATAACCGAGGGTGCTGAACAGCAGCACGAAGTAGCCGACGTTGCCCAGCCAGGCGCTGATCCAGTAGCCCCAGGCCGAAGAAAAGCCCATGTAGTCGCCAAACCCGGCCTTGGCATAGGCGTACACCCCGGAGTCCAGCTCCGGCTTGCGGTTGGCCAGGGTCTGGAACACAAACGCCAGGGTCAGCATTCCGACGGCAGTGATTGCCCAACCGATCAGGATTGCCCCGGCATCGGCCCTGGCCGCCATGTTTTGCGGCAGGGAAAAAATCCCGCCGCCGATCATCGAACCCACCACCAACGCGATCAATGCGCTCAGGCGAAGCTTGTTCGGTGATTGCGCCATCGTTGCATCTCCATTTTGGGGGGGGCGACAACTGCCGCGACATCGTCACATAACGGGCGTCAACTAAACTGTTGAAGAGTAATAACGTTTATTGGATAACGCCAACATACGTCTTTTACTTGCACAAAACGGCTATTAGAGGCGCCGATATAATCATTTGTTGTATACGTTTTTCTAATACATCAATTTTGTACAAAAAACCCACGAGGAAAATTTGCGAATTCTCAAAAACCAACTAGCGTCATAATTCGAAACAAACTCTAAAAGTAATTAAATAATGTACAAAAGGCTCTAGAACAAGCATTACAGACAGCCGCCTTGCGAATGATGGCACTCCGCCAACAACCTGGGAACGCTCTCATTTAGTGATCCAAGTCAGCTGATTGGATAGCCAACAGAATTAGTCTGTTGCCTCTCTTCTCCTGCATTGGAGTCATGCAATGTCTGAAGCTCCCGGAAAACTGAAACTCGGCGCGCTGGTTGCGTTAGTCGTGGGTTCGATGATTGGTGGCGGGATCTTTTCCTTGCCACAAAACATGGCCGCCAGTGCGGATGTCGGCGCCATTCTGATCGGTTGGGCGATCACCGCCGTCGGCATGCTCACCCTGGCGTTCGTGTTCCAGACTCTGGCCAACCGCAAACCCGATCTTGATGGCGGGGTCTACGCCTACGCCAAGGCCGGTTTCGGCGACTACATGGGCTTCTCGTCCGCCTGGGGGTACTGGATCAGTGCCTGGCTGGGCAACGTGGGGTACTTCGTACTTTTGTTCAGCACCCTCGGCTACTTCTTTCCGCTATTTGGGGAGGGGAATACCCCTGCCGCCGTGATCGGTGCCTCGGTGCTGCTCTGGGCCGTACATTTCCTCGTACTGCGAGGAATAAAGGAAGCAGCGTTCATCAACCTGGTGACCACCGTCGCCAAGATCGTGCCGCTGCTGCTGTTCATGTTGATCGCGTTGTTCGCCTTCAAACTGGACATCTTCACCGCCGACATCTGGGGCCTGAAGAACCCGGACCTGGGCAGCGTGATGGACCAGGTGCGCAAAATGATGCTGGTCACCGTGTGGGTGTTCATCGGCATCGAAGGCGCGAGCATCTTTTCGGCCCGCGCGGAAAAACGCAGCGATGTGGGTAAAGCCACCGTGATCGGCTTTGTCACCGTGCTGTTGTTTTTGGTCCTGGTCAACGTGCTGTCGCTGGGGATCATGACCCAGCCGGAACTGGCCAAACTGCAGAACCCGTCAATGGCCGCCGTGCTGGAACACGTGGTCGGTCACTGGGGCGCGGTGCTGATCAGCGTCGGCTTGATCATCTCGTTGCTGGGGGCGTTGCTGTCGTGGGTGCTGCTGTGCGCGGAGATCATGTTCGCCGCCGCCAAGGACCACACCATGCCGGCGTTTTTGCGCAAGGAAAACGCCAACCATGTACCGGTCAACGCCCTGTGGCTGACCAATGCCATGGTGCAGGTTTTCCTGATCATCACACTGTTCTCGGCCAGCACTTACCTGTCGCTGATCTACCTCGCCACCTCGATGATCCTGGTGCCTTACCTGTGGTCGGCGGCCTACGCCTTGCTGTTGGCGGTGCGTGGCGAAAGCTACGAAGGCGCGGCGGGCGAGCGGCAGAAGGATCTCATCATCGGCGCCGTGGCCCTGATCTACGCGATCTGGCTGCTGTACGCCGGCGGCATCAAGTACCTGTTGCTGTCCGCCTTGCTCTACGCCCCCGGCGTGATCCTTTTTGCAAAGGCCAAGCTGGAAATCAACAAACCGGTATTCACCAACGTCGAGAAGCTGATTTTCGCTGCGGTGGTCGTCGGCGCCGTGGTGGCGGCCTACGGTCTCTATGACGGCTTCCTGACTCTGTAACTACCCTGTTTAGTCAACTGGAGGATCACTGTAATGACCAAGGAAAAAGTTAAGTACGGCGTCCATTCCGAAGCCGGCAAACTGCGCAAAGTCATGGTTTGCTCCCCCGGCCTGGCCCATCAGCGGCTGACCCCGAACAACTGCGATGAACTGCTGTTCGATGATGTGCTGTGGGTGGCCCAGGCCAAGCGCGACCACTTCGACTTCGTCACCAAGATGCGCGAACGCAACGTCGATGTACTGGAAATGCACAACCTGCTGACCGACATCGTCGCCATTCCCGAAGCCCTGGACTGGATTCTGGAACGCAAGATCACCGCCAACTCGGTGGGCCTGGGCCTGATCAACGAAACGGCCTCGTGGCTGCGCAGCCTGGAGCCGCGCAAGATCGCCGAGTTCCTGATCGGCGGCGTATCGGGCGATGATTTGCCCACCAGTTTCGGCGGCAAGGCCATCGAGATGTTCCGCGACTTCCTCGGCAACTCCAGCTTCATCCTGCCGCCGCTGCCCAACACCCAGTTCACCCGCGATACCACCTGCTGGATCTACGGTGGCGTCACCCTCAACCCGATGTACTGGCCGGCACGCCGTCAGGAAACCCTGCTGACCACTGCCATCTACAAGTTCCACCCCGAGTTCACCAACGCCGACTTCCAGATCTGGTACGGCGACCCGGACAAAGACCATGGCAACTCCACCCTTGAGGGCGGTGACGTGATGCCGATCGGCAACGGCGTAGTACTGATCGGCATGGGCGAACGCTCGTCGCGCCAGGCCATTGCCCAACTGGCGGTGAACCTGTTCAAAAACAAGGCCGTCGAGAAAGTGATCGTCGCCGGCCTGCCGAAATCCCGCGCGGCGATGCACCTGGACACCGTGTTCAGCTTCTGCGATCGCGACCTCGTCACGATCTTCCCGGAAGTGGTGAACCAGATTGTCGCCTTCACCCTGCGCCCTGATGAAAGCAAGCCGGGTGGCATCGACATCCGCCGCGAGGAAACCAACTTCCTCGACACCGTGGCCCAGGCCCTCAACCTCAAAGCGTTGCGTGTGGTCGAGACCGGCGGCAACAGCTTCGCCGCCGAACGCGAGCAATGGGACGACGGCAACAACGTGGTGGCCGTGGAGCCAGGCGTGGTCATCGGCTACGACCGCAACACCTACACCAACACCCTGATGCGCAAGGCCGGGGTGGAAGTCATCACCATCAGCGCCGGCGAACTCGGCCGGGGACGGGGCGGCGGCCACTGCATGACCTGCCCGATCATCCGCGACCCGATCGACTACTAACCTGTTAGCCCTGGCCTGCACTTACCGAGTGCAGGCCAGGGGGATAATCGACACTTAAGGAGATCCAAAATGGCGTTCAATATCCATAACCGCAATCTGCTGAGCCTGGAACACCACACCCCTCGCGAATTGCGCTACCTGCTCGACCTGTCCCGCGACCTCAAACGTGCCAAGTACACCGGCACCGAACAGCAGCATCTCAAGGGCAACAACATCGCGCTGATCTTCGAAAAGACCTCGACCCGCACCCGCTGCGCGTTCGAAGTCGCCGCCTATGACCAGGGCGCCAACGTCACCTACATCGACCCGAACTCCTCGCAGATCGGCCACAAGGAAAGCATGAAGGACACCGCACGTGTGCTCGGGCGCATGTACGACGCCATCGAGTACCGAGGCTTCAAACAGGAAATCGTCGAGGAACTGGCCAAGTTCGCCGGCGTACCTGTGTTCAACGGCCTGACCGACGAATATCACCCGACGCAAATGATCGCCGACGTGCTGACCATGCGTGAACACGCCGACAAGCCGATCCACGAGATCAGCTACGCCTACCTGGGCGACGCGCGCAACAACATGGGCAACTCACTGCTGCTGATCGGCGCCAAACTCGGCATGGACGTGCGCATCTGCGCGCCAAAAGCCTTGTGGCCGGCGGACGACCTGGTGGCTCGCTGCAAACAGTACGCAGAAGAAAGCGGCGCGCGCATCACCCTCACCGAAGACCCGAAAGCGGCGGTCAAGGGCGTGGACTTCATCCACACCGATGTGTGGGTGTCGATGGGCGAGCCGGTCGAAGCCTGGGCCGAGCGCATCCAGCAACTGCTGCCGTATCAGGTCAACGCCGAACTGATGAAAGCCACCGGCAACCCGCGCACCAAGTTCATGCACTGCCTGCCGGCGTTCCACAACAGCGACACCAAGATCGGCAAGCAGATTGCCGAGCAGTACCCGCACCTGAAGAACGGCATCGAAGTGACCGATGACGTGTTCGAGTCGCCAGCCTGCATCGCCTTCGAGCAAGCGGAAAACCGCATGCACACCATCAAGGCGATTCTGGTGTCGACGCTGGCTGACCTCTAAAGAACGGAGCCCGGTCAATGTGGGAGCGAGCCTGCTCGCGATTGCGGTTAGACATTCAGCATTGATGTCGACTGACACATCGCCTTCGCGAGCAGGCTCGCTCCCACAAACGGATCGAGTCTCCCGCTTACCTCTTTGTTCAGAAGGACTAGCACCATGCGTATCGTCGTAGCTCTGGGCGGTAATGCCCTGCTCCGCCGGGGCGAACCCATGACCGCTGACAACCAGCGCGCCAACATCCGGATCGCCACCGAACAGATCGCCAAGATCCATCCCGGCAACCAACTGGTCATCGCCCACGGCAATGGCCCTCAGGTCGGCCTGCTGTCATTGCAGGCGGCAGCCTACACCTCGGTTTCGCCCTATCCGCTGGACGTGCTCGGTGCCGAAACCGAAGGCATGATCGGCTACATCATCGAACAGGAACTGGGCAACCTGCTGGACTTCGAAGTGCCCTTCGCGACCCTGTTGACCCAGGTCGAAGTCGATGCCAATGACCCTGCCTTCAAGAACCCCACCAAACCCATCGGCCCTGTCTATACCAAGGATGAAGCTGAAGCACTGGCCGCCGAAAAAGGCTGGGCCATTGCCCCGGACGGCGACAAATACCGTCGCGTGGTCGCCAGCCCAAAACCCAAACGCATCTTCGAAATCCGTCCGATCAAATGGCTGCTGGAAAAAAGCAGCATCGTGATCTGCGCCGGCGGCGGCGGCATTCCGACCATGTATACCTCGCCCGGCAAACTCGAGGGCGTCGAAGCGGTCATCGACAAAGACCTGTGCTCGGCACTGCTGGCCGAACAGCTTGAAGCCGATCTGCTGGTGATCGCCACCGACGTCAACGCCGCCTTCATCGACTTTGGCAAACCCACGCAGAAAGCCATCGCCCAGGCCCACCCCGACGAAATGGAAAAACTCGGCTTCGCCGCCGGCTCCATGGGACCAAAGGTGCAGGCAGCCTGCGAATTCGCGCGCCATACTGGAAAAGTCGCAGTGATCGGTTCGCTCGCGGACATCGAAGCGATCGTCCAGGGCAAGGCCGGTACGCGCATCAGTACGGCAACACCTGGCATTACCTACTTGTAAGGAGAGACGTCTATGGCACAGTTTGAGCCAGGTCACTTGCACATCGAACGACATGCGCTGACCCCGGATGATGTCAGCTACAACGTGCACCTCGACTATGAAGTCAGCAAGAATGCCAAAGGGGAAAAAGGCATCCAGTTCACTATGCATGGCAGCATTCAGGGCAAGGAGATGTCAGAGCCCTTCTTCCTGCCCAAGGAGGAGGCCTACAACTTCGCCAGCAACGTGACGAAAATCGCCGAGAAGTACGGGATTCCGAAGACGCACAGCCAGATCGGATCGGTCCACAAACATTACGATTTGATGTTTGAAGACATCCGGCAGCAGTTGAATATGAAATCAGGCGACCCGGTAAACCCCGAACACTTCGAATAACCCAGTCTCCAAGTAGAAGCTGTACCTGTGGGAGCGAGCTTGCTCGCTCCCACAGGGATCTTCGTTACCCGCATATCCCGCGCAAAATTTCACCATTAGCCCGCCCCAAGGCATACTTGCCACCCTTCGCACTGCAGAACCCAAAACCGCCCCATGCGTATCCACGTCAGTTTCATCGACCGCGTCGGTATCACCCAGGAAGTCCTGGCCCTGCTCGGCGGGCGCAATCTGAACCTGGATGCGGTGGAAATGGTCCCGCCCAATGTTTATATCGATGCCCCGACCCTGAGCGCGCAAGTCCTCGAGGAACTGCGCGATGCCCTGTTCAGCGTGCGTGGCGTGCAAGCGGTGACGGTGGTCGACATCCTGCCCGGCCAGCGCCGGCATTTGCAGCTCGACGCGTTGCTTGCAGCCATGACCGACCCGGTACTGGCACTGGACAGCGACGGCAAGGTGCTGCTGGCCAACCCGGCCCTGATCGCCCTGTACGGCCGCGAACCGGACGGTGAAAGCGTGGGCGACCTGTTTGCCGACCCGGCCTTGCTCGACGCCCTGCTCGAACACGGCTTTCGCCTGCCGCTGCGGGAAATCACCGTCAACAGCCAGACTTTGTTACTCGACGCCACTCCGATTACCGACGCCGGCGCCCTGCTGACCCTGTACCAACCGAACCGCATCGGCGAACGTCTTTCCGCGCTGCACCATGACCACGCCGAAGGTTTCGATGCCCTGCTCGGCGAGTCCCCGGTGATACGCACCCTCAAGGCACGCGCCCAGCGGGTGGCGGCCCTCGATGCACCGTTGCTGATCCAGGGTGAAACCGGCACCGGCAAGGAACTGGTGGCCCGCGCCTGCCACGCCATCAGCGCCCGGCACAGTTCACCCTTTCTGGCGTTGAACTGCGCGGCATTGCCAGAGAATCTCGCCGAAAGTGAACTGTTCGGCTACGCCCCCGGCGCGTTCACCGGCGCGCAGCGGGGTGGTAAGCCGGGGCTGATGGAGCTGGCCAACCAAGGCACGGTGTTTCTCGATGAAATCGGCGAGATGTCGCCGTACTTGCAGGCCAAATTGCTGCGCTTCCTCAACGATGGCAGTTTTCGCCGGGTCGGCGGTGACCGTGAGGTCAAGGTCAACGTACGGATCCTCAGCGCCACCCACCGCGACCTGGAAAAAATGGTCAGCGAAGGCCTGTTCCGCGAGGACCTGTTCTACCGCCTCAACGTCCTCAACGTTGAAGTACCACCGCTGCGCGAGCGTGGCCAGGACATCCTGCTGCTGGCCCGCTACTTCATGCAGCAGGCCTGCGCGCAGATCCAGCGACCGATCTGTCGCCTGGCGCCGGGCACTTACCCGGCGCTGCTGGGCAACCGCTGGCCGGGCAACGTGCGGCAATTGCAGAACGTGATCTTCCGCGCCGCGGCGATTTGCGAAAGCAGCCTGGTGGACATCGGCGACCTCGACATCGCCGGCACCTCGGTAGCGCGCCAGGGCGACCAGGACGTCGACAGCCTGGAACAGGCCATGGATGAATTCGAGAAAACCCTGCTGGAAAAACTTTACGCCAGCTATCCCTCGACCCGGCAACTGGCGACCCGCCTGCAAACATCCCACACGGCGATTGCCCATCGGTTGCGCAAGTACGGGATTCCCAACAAAGCCTGAGGCCTGACACCGAACAACTGTAGGAGCGAGCCGGCTCCGGGCGGCGTTCCGACGATAGCGGTGTGACATTCAACATTGATGTCGACTGACATGGCCTCATCGCGAGCAGGCTCGCTCCTACAGATTCCTCCGTCATCCGAAAAACCGCGCCAAAAACGACCTCCATCTGTACTGAAAGCGCTACAGCGGAACGATATCGCTACACCCCTCTCCGATCACGGCTGCGCAAGGCTTTGATCCACCTCGGCTTTTATCATTGACATATGCCGTATCGATTTCGCTACAACGATTGAATTTCAGCCTTTGTCTAAACCACCTAAATCATTGATCAATAACGATAAAAGCAACGTTGGCCGCGTTCTTGCTATGTACTCCCCCATAACCCGGGCATCGCCCAAGCATTCAATCGCGTCCACCAGACGAGTCTGGCCCCTTAGGAGTTTCCATGAGCGAGTTGCGTTTTACTGAAGATCACGAATGGCTGCGCACCGAAGCTGACGGCAGCGTCACGGTCGGCATCACCGCTTTCGCACAGAACGCCCTGGGCGACGTGGTTTTCGTTCAACTGCCTGAGCTGCAGTCCTACGACAAAGGCGCCGAAGCCGCCACCGTGGAATCGGTAAAGGCTGCCAGCGGCGTGTATATGCCGCTGGACGGCGAAGTGCTGGAAGTGAACCCGGCGCTGGACAGCAGCCCTGAGCTGGTCAACGAAGATCCGCTGGGCGAAGGCTGGTTCTTTCGCTTCCAGCCAAGCGACGCCTCGGCTGTCGCCCAACTGCTGGATCAGGACGCCTACGACCGCCTGATCAAAGCCCAAGCCGAAGCCTGAGGAGCACTGACATGACTCAAGTGAATCTGACTACCGCCAACGAATTCATCGCCCGTCACATCGGCCCGCGCGCCGGTGACGAGCAAGCCATGCTCAACAGCCTCGGCTTCGACTCCCTGGAAGCCCTGAGCGCCAGCGTGATTCCCGACAGCATCAAGGGCACCAGCGTCCTCGGCCTGGAAGACGGCCTGAGCGAAGCCGATGCCCTGGCCTTGATCAAGTCCATCGCGACTAAAAACCAGCTGTTCAAGACCTTCATCGGCCAAGGCTACTACGGCACCCACACGCCGTCGCCGATCCTGCGCAACCTGCTGGAAAACCCAGCCTGGTACACCGCCTACACCCCGTACCAGCCAGAAATCTCCCAGGGTCGTCTCGAAGCGCTGCTGAACTTCCAGACCCTGATCAGCGACCTCACCGGCCTGCCGATTGCCAACGCCTCCCTGCTGGACGAAGCCACCGCCGCTGCCGAAGCCATGACCTTCTGCAAACGCCTGAGCAAGAACAAGGGCAGCCACGCCTTCTTCGCCTCCGTGCATTGCCACCCGCAGACCCTCGACGTACTGCGCACCCGTGCCGAGCCTCTGGGCATCGACGTGGTGGTTGGCGACGAGCGCGAGCTGACTGACGTGACGCCGTTCTTCGGCGCGCTGCTGCAATACCCGGCGAGCAACGGTGATGTGTTCGATTACCGCGAACTGACCGAGCGCTTCCACGCCGCCAACGCCCTCGTTGCCGTGGCTGCCGACCTGCTGGCCCTGACCGTGCTGACCGCGCCGGGCGAATTCGGCGCCGACGTGGCCATCGGCAGCGCACAGCGCTTCGGCGTGCCGCTGGGCTTCGGTGGCCCGCACGCGGCGTACTTCTCCACCAAGGACGCGTTCAAGCGTGACATGCCTGGCCGCCTGGTCGGTGTTTCCGTAGACCGTTTCGGCAACCCGGCCCTGCGCCTGGCCATGCAGACCCGCGAGCAACACATCCGTCGCGAGAAAGCCACCAGCAACATCTGCACCGCGCAAGTACTGCTGGCCAACATCGCCAGCATGTATGCCGTGTACCACGGTCCAAAAGGCCTGACTCAAATCGCCAATCGCGTGCATCACCTGACAGCAATCCTGGCCAAAGGCTTGAGCGCATTGGGCCTGAACGTCGAGCAAGCGAGCTTCTTCGACACCCTGACCGTGAAGACCGGCTCGCAAACCACCGCCCTGCACGACAAGGCGCACGCCCAGCGCATCAACCTGCGCGTGGTCGATGGCGAACGCCTGGGCCTGTCGCTGGACGAAACCACCACTCAGGCCGACGTGGAAACCCTGTGGAGGCTGCTGTCCGACGGCAAGGCCCTGCCGGATTTCGCCGCCCTCGCCGCTTCGGTGCAGAGCGCCATCCCGGCCACACTGGTACGTCAGTCGCCGATCCTCAGCCACCCGGTGTTCAACCGCTATCACTCGGAAACCGAGCTGATGCGTTACCTGCGCAAACTGGCGGACAAGGACCTGGCGCTGGACCGCACCATGATCCCGCTGGGTTCGTGCACCATGAAACTCAACGCCGCCAGCGAAATGATCCCGGTGACCTGGGCCGAGTTCGGCGCCCTGCACCCGTTCGCCCCGGCCGAGCAAAGCGCTGGCTACCAGCAACTGACCGACGAACTGGAAGCAATGCTTTGCGCTGCCACCGGCTACGACTCGGTATCCTTGCAACCGAACGCCGGCTCCCAGGGTGAATACGCAGGTCTGCTGGCGATCCGTGCCTACCACCAGAGCCGTGGCGAAGACCGTCGCGACATCTGCCTGATCCCGTCGTCGGCCCACGGCACCAACCCGGCCACCGCACAAATGGCCGGCATGCGCGTGGTCGTCACCGCCTGCGATGCCCGTGGCAACGTCGACATCGAAGACCTGCGCGCCAAAGCCATCGAGCACCGCGAACACCTCGCCGCGCTGATGATCACCTACCCGTCGACCCACGGCGTGTTCGAAGAAGGCATCCGCGAAATCTGCGGCATCGTTCATGACAACGGCGGCCAGGTGTACATCGACGGCGCCAACATGAACGCCATGGTCGGCCTCTGCGCCCCGGGCAAGTTCGGCGGCGACGTTTCGCACCTGAACCTGCACAAGACCTTCTGCATCCCCCACGGCGGTGGCGGCCCGGGCGTCGGCCCGATCGGTGTGAAATCGCACCTGGCACCATTCCTGCCGGGCCACGCACAGATGGAGCGCAAGGAAGGCGCCGTTTGCGCGGCACCGTTCGGCAGCGCGAGCATTCTGCCGATCACCTGGATGTACATTCGTATGATGGGTGGCGCAGGCCTCAAGCGTGCTTCGCAGCTGGCGATCCTCAATGCCAACTACATCTCCCGTCGCCTCGAAGAGCACTACCCAGTGCTGTACACCGGCAGCAACGGCCTGGTGGCGCATGAGTGCATCCTCGACCTGCGTCCACTGAAAGACAGCAGCGGCATCAGCGTCGATGACGTCGCCAAGCGCCTGATCGACTTCGGCTTCCACGCGCCGACCATGTCGTTCCCGGTAGCCGGCACATTGATGATCGAGCCGACCGAAAGCGAATCCAAAGAAGAACTGGACCGCTTCTGCGACGCCATGATCCGCATCCGCGAAGAAATCCGCGCAGTGGAAAACGGCACCCTGGACAAAGACGACAACCCGCTGAAAAACGCGCCGCACACCGCCAAGGAACTGGTGGGCGAGTGGTCGCACCCGTACAGCCGTGAGCAAGCGGTGTACCCGGTTGCGTCGCTGATCGAAGGCAAGTACTGGCCGCCGGTCGGTCGCGTCGACAACGTGTTCGGCGACCGCAACCTGGTCTGCGCCTGTCCGTCGATCGAAAGCTACGCTTAAACCAATGAGGGGGGGCGGTTACTCCGCCCCCAATTTCCAGAACACCACAGCCCCCCTGTGGGAGCGAGCCTGCTCGCGATGACGGACTGACAGCCACCATCGATGTCGACTGAACGACCGCTATCGTCGGAACGCCGCCCGGAGCAAGCTCGCTCCCACAGGGAACTGTGCCAAGCCTCAGATTCCGCAAAGACCTATAAAAAGACCTATAACAAGAAACCGGAGAACCACCATGTCGTTAAGCGTGTTCGACCTGTTCAAGATTGGCATCGGCCCCTCCAGCTCTCACACCGTCGGCCCGATGCGCGCCGCTGCGCGTTTCGTCGAAGGCCTGCGCCGTGAAGGGCTGCTGACGGCCACCACCTGCGTCAAGGTCGAGCTGTACGGCTCGCTCGGCGCCACCGGCAAAGGCCACGGCAGTGACAAGGCTGTGCTGCTGGGCCTGGAAGGCGAACACCCGGACACCGTGGATACAGAGACCGTCGCCGCGCGCCTGCAAGAAATTCGCGGCAACGGCCGCTTGAACCTGCTCGGCGAACACAGCATTGCGTTCAACGAGAAAGAACACCTGGCGATGATTCGCAAACCATTGGCGTATCACCCCAACGGCATGATTTTTCGCGCTTTCGACGCAGCAGGCCTGCAAATCCGCAGCCGCGAGTACTACTCGGTTGGCGGCGGTTTTGTGGTCGATGAGGACGCCGCCGGCGCCGACCGCATCGTCGAAGACGCCACGCCCCTGACCTTTCCGTTCAAAAGTGCCAAGGATCTTCTCGGTCATTGCGTCAAATACGGGCTGTCGATCAGCCAGGTTATGCTGACCAACGAAAGCGCCTGGCGCCCGGAAGCGGAAACCCGCGCCGGCCTGCTGAAAATCTGGCAAGTGATGCAGGACTGCGTCGCCGCCGGATGCCATAACGAAGGCATCCTGCCCGGCGGGCTGAAGGTCAAGCGCCGGGCCGCCGCGCTGCATCGGCAGTTGTGCAAGAACCCGGAATCGTCGTTGCGCGACCCGCTGTCGGTGCTCGACTGGGTCAACCTCTACGCCTTGGCCGTCAACGAGGAGAACGCCAACGGCGGGCGCGTCGTAACGGCGCCCACCAACGGTGCGGCGGGGATCATTCCAGCGGTGTTGCATTACTACATGCGCTTTATCCCGGGCTCCAATGACGACGGCGTGGTGCGATTCCTGCTGACCGCCGCGGCCATCGGCATTCTGTACAAGGAAAACGCCTCCATTTCCGGCGCCGAAGTCGGCTGCCAGGGCGAAGTCGGCGTCGCCTGCTCAATGGCCGCTGGTGCCTTGTGCGAGGTGCTGGGCGGCACTGTGCAACAAGTGGAAAACGCCGCGGAAATCGGCATGGAACACAACCTCGGACTGACCTGCGACCCGATTGGCGGGCTGGTGCAAGTGCCTTGCATCGAGCGCAACGCCATGGGCTCGGTCAAGGCCATCAATGCCGTGCGCATGGCCCTGCGCGGCGACGGGCAACACTTCGTCTCCCTCGACAAGGTCATTCGCACCATGCGCCAGACCGGCGCCGACATGAAAAGCAAATACAAGGAAACCGCCCGTGGCGGTTTGGCGGTCAACATTATCGAGTGCTGATGCGCGCTCATCTGCACCCTTCTTCAGGAGCTGAATATGTCCACCGAACAACTGTTGAAAACCCCGTTGCACGCACTGCACATCGAACTCGGCGCGCGCATGGTGCCGTTCGCCGGCTACGACATGCCCGTGCAATACCCGCTGGGCGTGATGAAAGAACACCAGCACACTCGCGACCAGGCCGGGCTGTTCGATGTCTCGCACATGGGCCAGATCCGCCTGACCGGCGCCAATGCCGCCAAGGCCCTGGAAACCCTGGTGCCGGTGGACATCATCGACCTGCCGGTGGGCATGCAGCGTTACGCCATGTTCACCAATGCGACGGGCGGCATCCTTGACGACCTGATGGTCGCCAACCTGGGTAATGACGAACTGTTCCTGGTGGTCAACGCCGCCTGCAAGGATCAGGACCTGGCACATCTGCGCAAGCACATTGGCGACCAGTGCACGATCGAGCCGCTGTTCGAAGAACGTGCCCTGCTTGCCCTGCAAGGCCCAGCTGCCGTAATCGTGCTGGCACGCCTGGCCCCGGAAGTTGCGAAGATGACCTTCATGCAGTTCGCCCGCGTGAAGCTGCTGGGCGTGGACTGCTTTGTCAGCCGTTCGGGTTACACCGGTGAAGACGGTTTCGAAATTTCCGTACCCGCCGCCAGTGCCGAAGCCCTGGCTCGCGCGCTGCTGGCTGAAGCCGAAGTGGCCGCCATCGGCCTTGGCGCTCGTGACTCCTTGCGCCTGGAAGCCGGCCTGTGCCTGTACGGCCACGACATGAACACCGACACCACCCCGATCGAAGCAAGCCTGCTGTGGGCGATCTCCAAGCCACGTCGCGCTGATGGCGCACGGGCCGGCGGCTTCCCTGGCGCCGAAACCGTATTCGCCCAGCAACAGGCAGGCGTGAACCGCAAACGTGTAGGTCTGCTACCACAGGAACGTACACCCGTGCGTGAAGGCGCCGAGATCGTCAACGAAGCCGGCGACATCATCGGTAGCGTCTGCAGCGGCGGTTTCGGACCAACCCTGGGCGGTCCGCTGGCCATGGGTTACGTCGACAGCGCTTATATCGCACTGGACACACTGGTTTGGGCGATCGTTCGTGGGAAAAAGGTGCCTTTGCTTGTAAGCAAAATGCCATTTGTTCCACAACGCTACTATCGCGGCTGATTGAATGTTCCTATAAGTAACGCGGTTGCGTTAACGGTGCACTAATGTGTAACGCAACCGCCATATAACAGTGCATCGTTTGGCTATAAGCTTCGATTATGAACTTTGCTTATAACGATCGAAAACAACTGAACAAGGCCAGGGAATAAGCCCCCGCTAGTGGACTTACTTTGCCATCAACCTGAGGAAATACGGGGCCTTCACAGGGCTTGTTTTTTCTCCCGTAGTTGGCGTAGAGTTTGTTCACTGTGTTTGCATGGGTCGCTTGGAATCGTGACCTGGGCAGTAGCCTACAAGTTAGCTACATCCCGTTCGACGTCTTCTTACTCTCCTGCAACCAGCCCCAGTACTCTTTCATGAGAAGGAGACTGTCATTAATTTTTTGCGTCAAAGGAAATAAGAAATGTCCCAACGTCAGAGCGGTACCGTCAAGTGGTTTAACGACGAGAAAGGTTTTGGTTTTATCACTCCTGAAAGCGGTCCGGATCTGTTCGTGCATTTCCGCGCCATCCAGGGCAACGGCTTCAAGAGCCTGAAAGAAGGCCAGAAAGTGACTTTCATCGCCGTGCAGGGCCAGAAAGGCATGCAGGCTGACGAAGTACAAGCAGAAGCCTAACCTTCTGTAACGAAAAAGCCCCTGATGCTGACATCAGGGGCTTTTTTGTGCGCGTAAATCCGTAAAATGGCTTCTTTTTTCGTCGAGAGCCTGCCATGTCGAAACACCTGTTTACCCCCCAGGGCGACTTTCCTGCCGCTGGCCTGGGTCGTCGCCTGGCAGCCATGTTCTATGATTTCCTGCTGTGCACCGCCCTGCTGATCGTCACCAGCGGCATCTACAAGATGATCCAGATGGCGATCATCGGCGAAGAAAGGATGCGCACCCTGACCGAAGCGGGTGCGCTGGACGGCGATCCTCTGCTCTCCACAGTCCTGCTGTTCGTACTGTTCGGCTTCTTCGCCAAATTCTGGACCTGGTCCGGTCAGACGCTGGGCATGCAGGTCTGGTGCATCCGCGTGCAGAATGCCGATGGCTCGTCCATGAGCCTGTGGCAGGCGCTGCTGCGCTTTGTCGTGTCGATTGCCTCGCTGCTTTGCGTTGGCCTGGGATTCTTCTGGTCGCTGTTCGACAAGCAGAAACGCAGCTGGCATGACATCTACTCCAATACCGAACTGGTGCGGATTCCGAAGAAGACCAAATAGTTTCCCGACGCAGAAACCACGGTGGGAGCGAGCCTGCTCGCGAAGGCGGTATTTCAGCTGACATTGATGTCGACTGACACTCCGTCTTCGCGAGCAGGCTCGCTCCCACAGTTTTTGCGGCGTAACTGACAAATATCAGGCGTTCCCGGCCAGCTTCATCCGTGCAGCCTGGGTGAAATCAAGCATGCGCTTGAGCGGCCGGATCGCCTGTGGGATCAGCGCCGGATCGACAAAGATCTCGTTCGCCCCTTCCTTCAACGCCTTGAGCGTGCGCTCAAGGGTGTTCATGGCCATCCACGGGCAATGTGCACAACTGCGGCACGCTGCGCCGTTACCCGCCGTAGGGGCTTCGATAAAGACCTTGTCCGGGCACAGCTGCTGCATCTTGTAGAAAATGCCGCGGTCGGTCGCAACGATCAACGTCTTGTTCGGCAGGCTCTGTGCCGCCGCGATCAACTGACTGGTGGAACCCACGGCATCGGCCAATTCAATCACCGATGTCGGCGACTCCGGGTGCACCAGAATCGCCGCATCCGGGTACAGCGCCTTCATGTCTTCAAGCTGCTTGGACTTGAACTCTTCGTGAACGATGCAGGCACCGTCCCACAGCAGCATGTCGGCACCGGTCTGGCGCTGGATATAGGTACCCAGGTGCTTGTCCGGGCCCCAGATGATGGTCTCGCCGTTGTCCATCAGGCTTTCAACGATTTCCAGCGCACAGCTAGAAGTTACCACCCAATCCGCTCGGGCTTTTACCGCGGCGGAAGTGTTGGCGTACACCACCACCGTGCGTTCCGGATGTTGATCGCAGAACGCGGAAAATTCGTCCACCGGGCAACCCAGGTCGAGCGAACAGGTCGCTTCGAGCGTCGGCATCAGTACGCGTTTTTCCGGGTTGAGGATCTTGGCGGTCTCACCCATGAACTTGACGCCGGCGACGACCACGGTCTTGGCCGGATGGGCGTTGCCGAAACGGGCCATTTCCAACGAGTCGGAGACACAACCGCCCGTCTCTTCGGCCAGCGCCTGAATCACAGGGTCACAATAGAAGTGGGCCACCAGCACCGCATCCTGAGCCTTGAGCTCGGCAGCGATGGCAGCACGGTAATAAGCCTCTTCATCGGCGGTCAGCGGCTTGGGCTGTTTGGCGTCGAGGTGGGCTTGAACCAGAAGGCGTTCGGAAATTTGCGTCATGTTCGCAAGACCTGCAGGCGCATTCGCGCGAAAGTCGAGTATACACCCGGCTCCGGACCCTTCAGGGTACCGCCGGGAAAGTGAGTATTCATCAGGCACGGACAGCGTTGAAGCTGCGCAAGGCTACAGAATATCCGACGGATGCAAAAGGTGATTCTGACCTGCGCAGCCTAGCGCATCGCTGAATTAAATCGCAGGCAGAAAAAATCCGGAAATCCTCACATACGTGGGCCCTCCAGATCCTTAAAACTGCTTGAAAATGGTGGCTCTTGTGGAGTTCGGGATCACTTTGCACCTGTACTGATCGAACATCGACATGACAGTCGATGCACACATGATCGAAAAACCGGAAGAATCCTACAAAATCAATGATCTATCTCCTACAAAAATAGGAATGACACACTGTTTAGGGCTGGATAGCCTCTGTCGAGCAGAAAGAAACTTATTTGCACTAAAACCCTGCAATGGCTTGCCCCGTTATGCCTTCATCAAGATCGATACCGAACCCAAACCGCTGTTCCTCGACTTCGATAACCCGTTGTCCTTCGACGGCATCAGCAACGCCCTGAAGAACGCGGGTCACGCAAAGCTCTCGGAAATGCGACCGTGCCCCGATGAGCTTTGGCTTGAAGAAGAGCGGGGTCGTTTCTGCTGTGAAATACGCACAACCTTTTCCACATGCGAGACGCCTGCGACATGAGCAATGAGAACATAGACTCTTGCACCAAAGCCGATCAGGAAGCCAAACACTCGTTTTTGTACTTATTTTTGACCATATTCATTCCATTTGGCCTCGGGCATTTTGTTTCGTATCTGTTTCGCACGGTCAACGCCTTGATCTACGTGGATCTGGAACGGGAACTGCACCTGCCCGCCAGTAGCCTCGGCCTGTTAACCGGTGTGTACTTTCTGACTTTCGCCGCAGCGCAGATTCCGCTGGGCGTCATGCTCGACCGCTACGGTCCGCGTAGCGTGCAGGCACCCATGCTGCTGTTCGCTGTGTTGGGCTCGCTGATTTTCAGCTTCTCCCATACGGAACTGGGTCTGATCATTGGTCGCGGCCTGATCGGCCTAGGTGTTGCTGGCTCGCTGATGAGTGCGATCAAGGCGTGCGCGATCTGGCTACCTGCCGAACGCCTGCCGCTGAGTACAGCATGCCTGTTATCTGTGGGCGGCTTGGGCGCAATGGCGTCCACCACGCCGTTGCATGAACTGCTCAAGTGGATCTCATGGCGTGAAGCATTCTTGATTCTGGCGCTGCTGACCTTGTTCGTCTGCGTAGTCATTCATCGGAGCGTGCCGCGCACCTACAAGCCCAAACACACCACTCTTGCCGAAATGTCCAAGGCCGTGGGAACGCTTTACTCCTCCTGGGTATTTTGGCGACTGGCGTTGTACTCGGTGTTTGCCCATGCGATCTACATGTCGGTGCTGTCGCTATGGATGGGGCCGTGGCTACGCGATGTCGCCCAGTTGAACGAGTCCGGCATGGCCAATACCTTACTCTGGGGCACCGTCGCGATGGTGGCAGGCTCGCTGGCCTTCGGCTCGATCACCGACTACCTGCGGCGCTTTGGTGTGCAGCCGCTCATGGTGTGCGGCACCGGGGTTTCAATCTTCATCTTATTTCAATCACTGATGATCAGCGGACTACCCGTACCGCCACTACTGATTGCAATAGGGTTCAGCTTCTTCGGCACCTCCACCACCATGAACTACGCGATCGTCGCTCAGTCGGTATCGCCTGAACTGGCCGGGCGGGTCAGTTCATCATTCAACCTAGTGGTGTTCGTACTGGCGTTCGTCTTGCAATGGTTGATGGGGGAAATCCTGAACCTCTGGCCAAGATCTGGACAAGGGCACCCAGTGGAGGCTTATCAGTGGTCGCAGGGAGTGATGATCGCGTTGCAGGTACCAGGGGTGTTGTTGTGGCTGAGTTTTAAACCGTGGGAACTGAATATCGCGGCGACGCGGTAAAACCGGGCAACCACTACTACCTTAGCGAAAGCCCCGCCCTCCAGACCTGCCAGTACTGAATTCAAGGCAAAAAAAAACCCGGAAATCCTCACTTGCGTGGGCCTTCCGGATTTTCTAAACCGCCAAAAATGGTGGGTCGTGTGGGATTCGAACCTACGACCAATTGGTTAAAAGCCAACTGCTCTACCAACTGAGCTAACGACCCGCTGTGTGGTGGCGCGTATAATACTGATTTTTAAGGACTATTCAACACCTATTTTGAAATAATTCAAAAATAAGGGGTTGGATCGCTGATTCCGGCCGCCGCAAAGCCTTCTGCGCGCAGTCGGCAGCTGTCGCACTTGCCGCATGCACGACCGTTATCGTCGGCCTGATAGCAGGAAACGGTCAGACCGTAGTTCACGCCAAGCTTAACGCCGGCCTGGACGATCTGCGCCTTGCTGAGGTTTTGCAGCGGTGCCTGGATGCGGAAGCCATTGCCTTCCACGCCGGCTTTGGTTGCCAGGTTGGCCATGCGCTCGAACGACTCGATGAACTCGGGACGGCAGTCCGGGTAACCGGAGTAATCCACCGCATTGACGCCGATGAAGATGTCCCGTGCGCCGAGCACTTCTGCCCAGCCCAGGGCCAGGGACAGGAACACCGTGTTACGCGCAGGCACGTAAGTCACGGGAATGCCCTCCCCCAACTCTTCCGGAATATCGATGCTGCTGTCGGTCAGCGCCGAGCCACCCATGCCGTTCAGGTTCAGACCGATCACCTTGTGCTCGACCACACCCAGGTCTCGCGCCACACGCTCGGCGGCGTGCAGTTCGGCGTGAGAGCGCTGACCGTAATCGAAGCTCATGGTGTAGCAGCTGTAGCCTTCGGCGCGCGCCATGGCCACGACGGTCGCCGAGTCCAGGCCACCGGACAGCAGGATGACCGCACGTTTTTCAGGAGTGTTCAGTTGTTCAGTCATTTCAGCGCCCCGGCTCGTCATTCCATAGATATTTATGCAGCTGCAATTGCAAACGCACTGGCAGGTTGTCCGCCACCACCCAGTCCGCCAGATCCCGAGCATTGAGATCATGGTGACTTGGCGAGAACAGGACTTCACCGGCACGCAGGTTAAGACCGTACTGGATCAGCTTGGAAACGGACCAGTCATAGTCCTCTCGCGAGCAGATGACAAACTTCACCTGATCGTTGGGCGTGAGCAGCTCAATGTTTTCGTAGCGATTGCGGTGTGCTTCCTTCGAACCCGGGGTTTTCAGGTCGACAACGCGACTGACCCGGGAATCTACTGCCGAGATATCGATAGAGCCACTGGTTTCCAGTGACACTTCGTAACCGGCGTCACACAAGCGCTTGAGCAAGGGAATGGCGTTGGGCTGTGCCAGGGGCTCGCCGCCCGTGACGCAGACGTATCGCGGGCGAAACCCTGCGACCTGCTCGAGGATGTCATCGAGCGTGCGGATGGTTCCGCCTGTGAACGCGTAGGCGCTGTCGCAGTATTGGCAACGCAACGGACAACCGGTCAGGCGCACAAAAACAGTGGGCAGCCCGGCAGTCCGAGTTTCACCCTGCAACGAGTAGAAAACTTCGGTGATTCTCAATGTGTCTTGCATAGTCGCCACGGGCGTAACAGCTAAACAGGCTGTCCGCCTCCGTCAGGCACTTCAAGGAACCCCGGCAATGCGCAGATCCCAAAAAGCGTGTTTCAGAAAAAGGGTGTGAATTCTAACGAAAAAACCCGCGACAAGCGCGGGTTTCTTTGAAACGGGTCAAGCAGGCTTACATTTTTTGCAGATCGCGCTGGGCCAACTGAGCGGCGGAAGTGCCCGGATATTGGGACACCACCTGCTGCAGAATGCCTTTGACCCGGTCGGTATGACCCAAGCGGCGCTCCACATCAGCGAGCTTGTACAGCGAGTCCGGCACTTTGGCGTGCTTGGGATACAGCTGCGAAACCTTGGCAAAAGCCTGACCTGCACCTTGCAGATCGCCCTTGGCCAGGTTCACTTCGCCCAACCAGTACTGGGCATTGCCCGCATACTGGCTGTTCGGGTATTTGCGCAGGAAAGCGGCAAAAGCCTGACTGGCCTTGTCGAAATCCTTGGCCTTGATCAGGTCGAAGGCAGCATCGTAATAGAGCTTTTCCTTCGCCGGATCTGCCGGCTCGCTACCCGCGGCAGGTGCTTGAGCGGCGGCTGCGCCAGCTGCCGCACCTGCGGCTGCACCGGTGGCATTCAAATCACCACCGGTGGAAGAATTTTGAGGACTCGCGGCTGGTGCAACGCCGGTTCCTATGCGCCGATCAAGATCCTGGTATCGCTCCAGGTTTTCCTGCTTCATGCGCGCTACATCATTTTGCAGAACTTCAATCGCACCTTGCTGGCGCTCGATCTGTTGCTGCATTGATTGCAGTTGGTTGAACAGCTCGCCCTGTGCCGAGACAGGGGCCGAAACCCCTCCCCCGGCATAGGCGCCGTTCGTACCGTAACCTGCAGGCGGATAACTGCTCCCGCTATTGTTATAACCGGAGTTGTCATCGACCACAGGAACCGCAGCCCACACCGCAAGTGGCGCGAGGCTGAGAGCCAGAACAGTTACAGCACGACGGCACGTTCGCATGACGAATTACTTACGCAGTTCGACGCGACGGTTTTGAGCCCAGGACTGCTCGTCGTTGCCGGTAGCAACTGGACGCTCTTCGCCGTAGGAAACCAGTTCCAGCTGAGCTGGGGAAACGCCTTGCAGTACCAGGTAGCGCTGAACGGCTTTCGCACGACGCTCGCCCAGAGCCATGTTGTACTCACGGGTACCACGTTCGTCGGTGTTGCCTTCCAGAACAACGCGAGCGCCGTTTGCTTTCAGGTCTTTGGCGTGAACGTCCAGAGCGCGCATGGCTTCTGGCTTCAGGTCCGAACTGTCGTATTCGAAGTAGAAAGTGGTGATTGCGCGCAGAGCAGCTTCTTCGCTCAGGGAGCCGTCAACTGCGCCAGTGTTTGCGCCATAACCAGCGTTTGGATCTACCGCGCCTTCACCGGCATTGTCGCCGCCTTTGGACGAGCAACCTACAGCTACAGCCATGGCCAGTGCCAGCGCAGCAAATTTACCAAACTTCAGCATTTCCATCGTGAAACTCCTAATGAACCCCAGTGTGTTAAGTAAAACGTATAGCGCCGCGTCAGTTCAGGAAAGGGGACCAGGAAGGTTCTCTGACTTCGCCTTGTGCGGTAGGAAGTGGGAGCCTTACGCGTCCATTGATGGACACGAGCATCAAGACTCCCCGGCCCTGCTGGCGGGTGGCGTAGATTACCATGGTGCCGTTGGGCGCGACAGTAGGCGACTCGTCCAGAGTGCTATCAGTGAGGATTTTTACACTACCGCGCTGCAAATCCTGGGCCGCCACCTTGAAATTGGTGAAGCCATCCTGACGGTGAATCATGACAAGCGTCTTTTCATCAGCCGACAGTTTAGGGTTGGCGTTGTAGTTACCGACGAACGTCACACGTTCGGCACCGCCACCACCCGCGCTGGTCTTGTAGATCTGCGGTTTGCCGCCACGGTCGGAAGTGAAGTAGATGGTCGAGCCATCCTTGCCCCAGAACGGTTCGGTGTTGATGCCAGGACCGTTGGTGACACGACTGATCTGACGCGAACCCAGGTTCATCACATAGATGTCCGGGTTGCCGTCTTTGGACAGCACGAACGCCAAACGATTGCCATCCGGCGACCAGGCTGGCGCACCGTTCAGGCCTTCGAAGTTGGTGATCTGCTCACGGCGACCGGTGTCGATATTCTGCATGAAGATGCGTGGACGCTTCTGCTCGAAGGAGACATAAGCGATGCGCTTGCCATCCGGTGCGAAACGCGGCGACAGGATCGGCTCGCGCGACTGCAGCAGGGTCACGGCGCGAGCACCGTCATAGTCCGAACGTTGCAGGGTGTAGCGAGTGTTGTTCTCGGAGAAACGCTCGGCCGTTACATACAGCAGGCGAGTCGAGAAGGCACCCTTGATACCCGTGAGTTTTTCGAACGACTGGTCAGAAATGTAGTGCGCCATGTCGCGCAACTGATCGACGCCGCCCGATACGCTGCCGGTCAGCACTTGCTGCTCGGTGGCCACGTTGAACAGTGCGTATTGCACCTGCAGGCGACCGCCCGCCGGAACAATGCTGCCGACCATGACGTACTGGGCACCCAGCGCCTTGAAGTCACGGAAGATGATTTCGCTGGCCTGGCTCGGCTGGCTGATCATGTTCTGCTTTGGAAGCGGCGAGTAGTAACCCGAGTTGCGCAGGTCGTTACCGATGATTTCCGCCATGTCGTCCGGCAGCACGCTACCGCCCTGGAAGCCGAACGGTACAACGGCGATCGGGGTCGCCCGATCGCTGCCACTGGTAACCAGAATGTTTTTCTCATCTGCCATCGCCATCCCTGCCATGCAGCAGATAACGACCAGCATTCCTCGAAGAAGGTTTCTCACAAGGCTAGATCCTCAGGTGTGAATGTCATCTTGAATGAACGATACGGAGCGAAATCACTCGGCTTCATTCCCTGCATTTCTGTCAAACGTCCAATATTCTTCACCGCTGCAACAGCCGAGGCGTCAAACGGACCGTCGCCACTGGACTTGGACACGCTGACCGAAGTCACCGTACCGTCCGGCAACATGCCGATTTGCAATACGACCGTCATGCCTTTGCGTGCCGAAGGTGGACGAGCCCAGCCTTCCGCTGCACGCGCACGAATCAGGTCATCGAAGCTGCCGGCGACTTCGTCGCCCTGCTCATCGGCCAAGGCCTGCTGACGCTGCGGCGTGTCGGAAAGCAAATCTGCCAGGGCCTGGGCCTTTTTGTCTTCGGCGGATTTACGTGCCGCGTCCTGCGATTTCTTCTTCGCAGCATCGGCAGTAGCTTTCTTCTTCGCTTCCTCGGCGACTTTCTTCTTCGCCTCTTCAGCTTCAGCTTTCTTCTTGGCGTCTTCCGCGGCTTTCTTCTTCGCGTCTTCGACGATCTTTTTCTTGGCTTCTTCAGCGGCCGCTTTCTTGGCCTCTTCTTCCGCAGCTTTCTTGGCTTCTTCTTCGGCTTTCTTCTTGGCTATATCAGCCAATTGTTTCTCTTCTGCCTTCTTGGCTTCCGCGGTTTTCTTCGCATCGTCGGCTTTCTTGGCTTCATCAGCCTTTTTCGCCTCGTCCGCTTTCTTCGCCTCGTCGGCCTTCTTGGCTTCTTCGGCCTTTTGAGCCGCCTCTTCTTTCTTTTGTTCCGCAGCCTTCACCGCTTCCTGCTCGACCTTTTTCTGTTCCATCTGCTCGACTTCGGTCTGACGCGCAGCAGATTTCTGCGCCTCACCGGCAATCTTCTGATTGGTCTGGGTGGTCGCCCGACTTTTCGATTTCAGCTGGTACAAGGTCGCCTGGACAATCGGCTTGGCCGGCGGCAGTTCCGGGGTAAAGGCAAAACTGACGAACAGCATGCCGAACACCAGCACGTGCAAGCCAATCGCCCAGACACTAGGCCAGAAGTAGCTTTCCGAGGCGGACGGCTCTCGCTGTTGCTGCATCAGGGCGCCTCGGTAATCAAGCCAACATTACCGACCCCGGCTTTCTGCAACCCGCCCATGGCCCCCATGACGGAGCCGTAATCGACACTCTTGTCGCCGCGGATGAAGACCTGGGTACGCTTGCCGCCTTCGTTGCCGACGCGAATGATCTTGGTCACCGCGTCAGTCATCTGCGGCAGGGTCATGGCCCGATCCTGCTGCTTTTCGGTGTCGACTTCGCTGCCAAGGTTCCAGTAGTAGGTCTTGTCGGATTTGATGGAAATGGTCAGGACCTGGGTGTTGTTGTCCTGCGGCAAGGCTTCGCTGGAAACCTTGGGCAGATCAACTTTCACGCCCTGATTGAGCATCGGCGCGGTCACCATGAAGATCACCAGCAGTACCAACATCACGTCGATGTAAGGCACCACGTTCATCTCGGCGACCGGCTTGCGCTTTTTGCGAGCTCGAGCGATTAAAGCCATTGGAAATTACCTGCTTATTCTTCGCTGGTGTGCACTTTGCGGTGCAGGATCGCCTGGAACTCGTCGGCGAAGGTGTAGTAGCGGCCCAGCAGGGTTTCGCTGCGAGCAGCAAAACGGTTGTAAGCGATAACGGCTGGAATGGCGGCGAACAGACCGATCGCGGTGGCGATCAGTGCTTCGGCGATACCCGGGGCCACAGTGGCCAGGGTCGCTTGCTGGGCGGTCGCCAGACCGCGGAAGGAGTTCATGATGCCCCAGACCGTACCGAACAGACCGATGTACGGGCTGACAGAACCGACGGTGGCCAGGAAGGGCAGACTCTGCTCGAGCTTTTCTTCTTCGCGGGAAATGGCAACGCGCATGGCACGCGCCACGCCTTCCATGACCGCTTCCGGGTCAACGCCTGGCTGCTGGCGCAGACGGGAGAATTCCTTGAAACCGGCACGGAAGATTTGCTCGACGCCCGAATCAGGGTCCGGATTGCTGCCGGCCTGACGGTAGAGTTTGGACAGGTCGATACCCGACCAGAAGCGCTCTTCGAAGCTCTCCAGGGCACGTCGACCGGCGCGCAGCAGGTTGCTGCGCTGAAAGATCATGATCCACGAGGTCACCGATGCGGCTACCAGGATCAGCATTACCAGTTGCACCACGATACTGGCATTGCTGACCAGGCTCCACATGGAGGAATGGTCGACGACGTTAGCTTCCACGCTTTATCTCCTGCTTTGAGTGTGTACCCGCGCCGCTCACGTCGGCAAAGGCCGCTCGTAGAGCTTCGGGAATGGCCCGGGGTTTCAAACTTTCAGTGCGCACACAGGCCACCAGAAACTGCCCTTCGCAGAGCAGCACATTATCCGTCGCCCGCCTGACCTGCTGTTTAAAGCGCAGGCTGGCACGGTTCAATTCGATTACTTCAGCGCTTACCAGCAGTTCGTCATCCAGTCGCGCCGGCGCGTGGTAGCGCGCTTCGCTGGAATGCACGACGAACAACAGGTCCTCCCCGGCAAGCTGCGATTGGGCAAAGCCCAGATCTCGTAGCCGCTCGGTTCGAGCCCGTTCCATAAACTTGAGGTAATTAACGTAATACACGATGCCGCCCGCATCGGTGTCCTCGTAATAAACGCGACAACGATGTGCGAAAGGCTCAAGCCCGTTTTGCGCGCGCATACTCTAGTGCTTACTCCTCAGGTTGCCAATCCGGCATGGCAACTGTTTTTCATTGTTCTGCGGCTTTCACGTGAAAGTACGGTCCTGGGACCCTACATTGCCCGAAAAAATCAGCACGCAACGTTAATTAATCGTCAGCGGCATCGAGGAACTCGTCTACCACGGGCATTTCGCCCAATCGTGACGGAATGTTTAAACCGAAATGCAGGTAGGCATGCCGCGTCACCACCCGCCCCCGTGGCGTGCGCATGATGTAGCCCTGCTGGATCAGGTAAGGCTCCAGCACGTCTTCAATGGTGTGACGCTCTTCGCTGATGGCGGCGGCCAGGCTGTCGACCCCGACTGGCCCGCCGTCGAACTTCTCGATCATGGTCAGCAACAGACGCCGGTCCTGGTGATCGAAGCCACGCTCGTCGACGTCCAGCAGGTTCAGCGCCAGGTCGGCAATCGGCTTGGTGATATGCCCCTTGGCGCGAACTTCGGCGAAGTCGCGCACCCTACGCAGCAAGCGGTTGGCGATCCGTGGCGTGCCACGGGCACGGCGGGCGATTTCGAATGCACCTTCCGGGTCCAGCGGCAAACCAAGGATGCTGGCCGAACGACTGACAATCGTCGACAGGTCGGCGGTATTGTAGAACTCAAGACGCTGGACGATGCCGAAACGGTCTCGCAACGGATTGGTCAGCATCCCCGCCCGTGTCGTTGCGCCAACCAGGGTGAACGGCGGCAGATCCAGCTTGATCGAACGCGCGGCCGGGCCTTCGCCGATCATGATGTCGAGCTGGAAATCCTCCATGGCCGGGTACAGCACTTCTTCAACGATGGGCGACAGGCGATGGATTTCGTCGATAAACAGCACATCGTGAGGTTCAAGATTGGTCAACAGCGCCGCCAGGTCACCGGGACGCTCCAGCACCGGCCCCGAGGTGCTCTTGATCGACACGCCCATTTCCTGGGCGATGATGTTGGCGAGGGTGGTCTTGCCCAGGCCGGGTGGCCCGAAGATCAGCGTGTGATCCAGGGATTCGTTACGACCGCGAGCGGCCTGAATGAACAATTCCATCTGCTCGCGAACGGTCGGTTGGCCAATGTATTCAGCCAGGCTGACCGGGCGAATCGCACGGTCCTGGACTTCTTCGCGCTCACGCGGGCTGTGCGTGGCAGCGATCAGACGATCAGCTTCAATCACTTAGATCATTCCCTTCAAGGCGCGGCGGATCATGTCTTCACTGCTCAAATCTTTCTCCTTGATCGCAGACACCGCCTTGCTCGCTTCCTGGGGCTTGTAGCCCAGGGAAATCAAGGCACTGACAGCGTCAGTCTCGGCAGTGTTCACCGGGGCCGGTCCATCCGGCTGGTTCGGCACCAGGGCGAACATGGCCGGTACGGTTTCCCAGGCCTTGAAGCGATCCTTGAGCTCCACCAGCAAGCGCTCGGCGGTTTTCTTGCCGACGCCCGGGACCTTGGTCAGCGCCGAAGTGTCCTGGGACTGTACGCAACGAACCAGTTCGTCGACTTCCAGGCTCGACATTAAGGCCAGGGCCAGTTTCGGCCCGACGCCGTTGAGGCGGATCAATTCGCGAAAAAAGTCGCGCTCACGCTTGCCGACAAAACCATAGAGTAACTGTGCGTCTTCGCGCACGACCAAATGGGTATGCAAGGTTAGCGGCTCACCGACCGACGGCAAGCGGTAAAGGGTCGTCATGGGCACTTCAAGTTCATAGCCCAGGCCATTTACATCCAGAATCAAATGTGGAGGCTGCTTCTCAGCCAGGGTGCCGCGCAAACGTCCAATCACGTTACAAATCCTTGAGCGTTGGCCAGCTCTGGGCCAGCGACTGATAGGGCGAGGAATTACCGCCGACAACACAGGCGGAATGCCCTCACTCCATGAAAATGATTGCTGATGCTATCAGAGACGCAGACGCCCGCCACGACTGCGTGCAGCACCCAGACCGTGGGGCAGCAGACTGGAGCGGGTATGAGCATGGCAGATCGCAATCGCCAGGGCGTCCGACGCATCGATCTGGGGTTTGCTGGTCAATTTCAGCATGTGCATGACCATCATCTGCACTTGCTCTTTATTAGCCGCACCGGTGCCAACCACCGCTTGCTTGACCTGGGTCGCGGAGTATTCGGCAATTTCCAGGTTTTCTTCCGCGCCCGCCACAATGGCGGCGCCACGGGCCTGCCCCAGTTTCAGGGCGGAATCGGCGTTACGGGCCATGAATACCTTTTCGATGCCCATGGTCACCGGATGGTAAGTCTGAATGATCTCCCGCACACCGCGGTAGACAATCTGCAGTCGCTCATGCAGCTCGCCGGCACCGGTGCGGATACAACCGGAGGCGACGTACTCACAGCCACGGCCGGTATCACGAACCACACCGTAACCGGTGATGCGCGAACCGGGGTCGATACCAAGAATTAAAGTCATAACGCCTGCGGGCTTTAAATGTAGGAGCGAGCTTGCTCGCGATGGACGTCAACGATAACGCGGCTGACTTGAATGAACGCCGCTCTCAGGTTTTTCGTCGGAGCGCCGCCCGGAGCGAGCTCGCTCCTACAAAAGGCAAATCAGCCGAGCTGTGCAGCCACCGACTCCGGGATGTCCGCATTGGAGTAGACGTTTTGCACGTCATCCAGGTCCTCGAGCATGTCAATCAGCTTGAGGACTTTCTCGGCGCCTTCCAGATCGAGTTCGGCGCTGGTGGTCGGCAACATTACGATTTCCGCGTCGTCACCCTTGAAGCCCGCCGCTTCCAGTGCGTTACGCACGGAGTAGAACCCGGCAAACGAGGTGAAAACGTCGATCGAACCGTCTTCGTTGGTCACCACGTCATCGGCGTCAGCCTCCATGGCTGCTTCCATCAGCGCGTCTTCGTCAACGCCGGCTGCGAAGGAGATCTGCCCCTTGCGTTCGAACAGATAGGCCACCGAACCGTCAGTCCCCAGGTTACCACCGCACTTGCTGAACGCGTGACGAACAGCGGCTGCGGTGCGATTACGGTTGTCGGTCATGCATTCGACCATCACCGCCACGCCGCC
The DNA here is from genome assembly GCF_057837725.1 of Pseudomonas sp. GL_091. NCBI lineage: Bacteria > Pseudomonadati > Pseudomonadota > Gammaproteobacteria > Pseudomonadales > Pseudomonadaceae > Pseudomonas > Pseudomonas sp. GL_091. The sequence goes on from NZ_CM174451.1 coordinate 5,827,961, forward strand.
CGGGCCATAACCTTCATAGGTCAACTCGACCACGTCGTCGGTGTCGGCAGCGCCGGTACCGCGGGCGACAGCACGATCGATGATGTCGCGGCTCATGTTCGCACTCAAGGCCTTGTCCAGGGCCAGGCGTAGACGCGGATTGGAGCCTGGATCACCACCACCCTGACGGGCAGCGACAGTCAGCTCACGAATCCACTTGGTGAAGATCTTGCCCCTCTTGGCATCCTGACGTTCTTTGCGGTGCTTGATGTTCGCCCACTTGGAATGACCTGCCATAACTCGCTCCGAATTCTCTTTGAAACATTGCCCGCTGCGCTGTATTGCGCCGGCCGGCAAACAAAAATCTTGAACAGCTCTATCTATAAAGAAAGGGCGCATCCACAGATGCGCCCTTCAGGTCAGCCTTACTCGGCCTTAGGCGTTTCGCGCAAACGAATGTGCAGCTCGCGCAATGCCTTGGCATCCACCTGGCCCGGTGCCTGAGTCATGACGTCTGCCGCGCTCTGGGTTTTCGGGAAGGCAATCACTTCACGGATCGACTGAGCGCCGGTCATCAGCATCACCAGACGGTCCAGACCGAAGGCCAGACCACCGTGCGGCGGCGCGCCGTACTTCAGGGCGTCGAGCAGGAAGCCGAATTTCTCTTCCTGTTCCGCTTCGTTGATGCCCAACAGACGGAATACCGACTGCTGCATCTCTTTACGGTGGATACGGATCGAACCGCCACCCAGTTCGGTACCGTTCAGGACCATGTCGTAGGCACGGGACAGAGCGCCAGCCGGGTTGGCTTCCAGCTCTTGCGGGGTGCACTTCGGTGCGGTGAACGGGTGGTGCAAGGCAGTGAAGCTGCCGTCGTCGTTTTCTTCGAACATCGGGAAGTCGACGACCCACATTGGCGCCCACTTGCAGGTCAGCAGGTCCAGGTCGTGGCCCAGCTTGATCCGCAGCGCGCCCAGGGCTTCGCTGACAATCTTGGCTTTGTCGGCGCCGAAGAACACGATATCGCCGTCGACCGCACCGACGCGATCGAGGATCACATTGAGGTTGTCTTCAGGAATGTTCTTCACGATTGGCGATTGCAGGCCTTCAACACCCTTGGCGCGCTCGTTGACCTTGATATACGCCAGGCCCTTGGCACCGTAGATACCGACAAACTTGGTGTAGTCGTCGATCTGCTTGCGCGGCATGCTCGCCCCGCCAGGTACGCGCAAGGCGGCGATACGGCATTTCGGGTCGTTGGCCGGGCCGCTGAACACCTTGAAGTCGACTTCCTTGAGCTGATCGGCAACGTCCACCAGTTCCAGCGGGTTACGCAGGTCTGGCTTGTCGGAACCGTAGCGGCGCATGGCTTCTTCGAAGGTCATGTGCGGGAAATCGCCGAATTCCAGATCCAGCACTTCCTTGAACAGGTTGCGGATCATTTGCTCGGTCAGGCCCATGATCTCTTTTTCATCGAGGAAGCTGGTCTCGATGTCGATCTGGGTGAATTCCGGCTGACGGTCGGCACGCAGGTCTTCGTCACGGAAGCACTTGGCAATCTGGTAGTAACGGTCGAAGCCGGCCACCATCAGCAGCTGCTTGAACAGCTGTGGCGATTGCGGCAAGGCAAAGAACGAACCGGCGTGAGTACGGCTCGGCACCAGGTAGTCGCGCGCGCCTTCCGGGGTAGCACGGGTCAGGATCGGCGTCTCGACGTCGAGGAAGCCGTTCTCGTCCAGGAAGCGACGGATGCTGGTGGTCATGCGCGAACGCAGACGCAGCTTCTCGGCCATTTCCGGGCGACGCAGGTCGAGGAAGCGATAGCGCAGGCGGGTTTCTTCGCCGACGTCGGAGAACTCGTTCAACGGGAACGGCGGGGTTTCCGATTCGTTCAGCACTTCCAGCTCGTAACCCAGGACTTCGATCATGCCCGACGCCATGTTGGCGTTGGTCGCACCGGCCGGACGCAGGCGAACCTTGCCGGTGATCTTCACGACGTACTCGCTGCGCACGCGATCGGCAGCGGCGAAGGTTTCAGCGCGGTCCGGATCGAACACGACTTGGGCCAGACCATCACGATCACGGATATCGAGGAAAATCACCCCACCGTGGTCACGGCGACGGTGAACCCATCCGCAAAGGGTAATTTCCTGGCCGTCCAGGCTTTCGTTCAGTTGGCCGCAATAATGGCTGCGCATCATGGTCGTGGTTTCACTTCTCGTAATTCGAAATTCGGTGGAGATCCTACAGCAGCCCCGCCTTTAAAAAGGCGCCGGGTGATGCAAAAGCTCGCGCGTGTCGTTCAACTCAGGTTCCAGACCTTAGTCAGCTTTGTCGCCGCCGGCCAGGTTCTTCTTGGAACCGGTCTTGAAATCGGTTTCGTACCAACCCGTGCCGCTGAGGCGGAAGCCCGGCATGGACAGCAACTTTTTAAGCTCTGGCGCCTGACAGGCAGGGCAGTCGACCAGCGGTGCATCGCTGATCTTTTGAATGGCTTCCAACTGATGACCACAGGAAGCACATTGATAATCGTACATCGGCATGGAGGTTGTCTCGGCGATCAGATTGCTACCGCACACGCAGGGTTTTGCGGCAAAGAGCGGGATTATATCCATTAAATGCGGCCTGTGCAGCCGTAAGACTGCACAGACCGACACTCTGCTGCTTTCGCCGCTCAGGCTAGGCCGTGACGGCGCAACCCCCTTCCTTGAGACTGTGCACGACACAGACAACCCGCACCAATCCACTGAAGTTCCTTACCCCGCCATGACGCAAGTGAACTTCGCGATCCACGTGAGATAACAGGCTACTGACCGAGCAACCATTGGCCCGGGCCATCCCCCCCAAAATATCCCAATAAACCTGTTCAAGCCGCAAACAGGTGGCGAAGCCATTCAATCGTACGGAGCGGGACAAGGGCTGGGCCAACCCCATATCGAACTCGCGAACAAACGGATCGATCCTTACATCCCTGTGCGAACCGTATCGCCCCTCTTCTTGCCGTTCATAAACCATAACGCTGACACTCCTTTGCCATCCTGGTTTCGTTAAGAGCAACTGTCTGTCGACTTATAAAAACGCAGTTACAAAGGCATATCCAGACGACTTTATGACCATCAACGTAAGATAAGCCAACAATTGTTGGCAGACCCCGGAGAACGTCCTACTCCGGACGTTTTCCCACGCAGCAAAGTGATGCCCCCTTCAGAAGCGCCGTGTTGAACGGTGTAGGAAAGAAGAGCGCGAACAACACTTCAAGGCGTCATCCGCGCACGCGAGCGTTACTGATCCAGCAGAGAGCGAAGTATCCACCCCGTTTTTTTTCATGCACCTGCATAGGCTGGGGCAGCAAGTCGGCCGTAGGTACCGCTGCCCCGCAACCCGGGGCAACCTGCACCAAATCATCCCCAAAGAGCCGCCGGACGCCCTGATTTGAGTAGCCTGCAGCTTTGCTGTTAAATAGACAGCGTGTCGCCAGTGCCTATTTTTTCCGGGCACGGCGCATAGGCTGATACCGGGTACGTGTCCAACGCCTCTTTATTATCTTGAAGCGAACCGTGCGCCATCAGCTCTTCCTTGTGAGCTGTCTTAACGTGAGTTAATCAAAATGTTGAAAATCGTCCATCTGTTGATAGGCGCAGCGGCCTTGCTGCTGTCCTTCATCCCTAGCCTGCAATCCGAAGCCTTACCTTACCTGCAACAACCCGACGCGCTGTACCTGGCCTTTTTCGGCCTGCTCAACCTCACACTGGCACCTGTCATCCCTTACTGGAACAAAGGCCCGCGTCACCAACTGCAAAACCTGGTCAGCGCCCTGCTGGTTCTGAGCGTGGTCCTGCAAACCCTGACGCTGCTCGCACCGATGCCCGTCATCGCCGGTCAACCCGCCGTTCTGTTCAGCCTGGTCGCTGCCCTGATCGCCGTTGCCCTGCACCTGGGCATCAGCTTCTACAAGTCGTCACCAGCCACCGCCTCGCCTAGCTACGACATGAGCAACCGCGATACCGGCACCGTCAAGTGGTTCAACACGTCCAAAGGCTTCGGCTTCATCTCCCGCGACTCCGGCGACGATATCTTCGTCCACTTCCGGGCCATTCGCGGCGAAGGTCACCGCGTCCTGGTCGAAGGCCAGCGCGTGGAGTTCTCCGTCATGAATCGTGACAAGGGCCTGCAAGCCGAAGATGTGATCGCCGCACTGCCGCGCCGCTGATTCAAGGCATAAAAAAACCGCGCACAGCCGAGCTGTCCGCGGTTTTTTCATGCCTGCGATTTACTTAATAGTGGGGCGGCGGCGCTTCTTCTTCGAATGACTCGAACTGGCCGACCATTTCCTCCTGCCGCTTGAGCAGTGCGGCCATTTGCAGCTGCAGACGCTCGACCACCCGCTGCTGCGCCACCAGCACATCGTTCAATGCCTGGATGGTGTCATCCTGAAAGGCCAGACGACTTTCAAGCTCGGTAACGCGTTCTTCCAGGCTCATGGTTCAGCCCTCCAGAAACGTAAAATCATCGGTCAAAATCAGACGCAAACGTTCGCGAATGGCGACGATCTGCTCAGACTTGTAGGGTTTTGCCGGGTATTTACCCCAAACCGGCGCGGGCCAGGCGGCATCTTCGCGCTTGCGCACAATCACATGCATGTGCAACTGACTGACAACATTACCCAGCGCCGCAACATTCAACTTGTCCGCATCGAACGAGTCCTTGAGCACTTGCGACAGCGCAGTTGTTTCCTGCCAAAGCTGTTGCTGGTCTGCGACATCCAACTGAAATATCTCGCTGATAGCCTCGCGACGAGGTACCAGGATGAACCAGGGATAGTTCGAATCGTTGGACAGCAGCAACCGGCAGAGCGGAAAGTCCCCGATTGGTAACGTGTCTTGTTGAAGTCGTGGATCTAAAGCGAACACTGCGCGCACTCCCGCCGGATCATCATTTTTCAGCTTAGCGCCCATCCTGACGGGACAGTGCGCCAAACGACCGGACGGCAGCATACCTGCGAACGGCGCACGCTTCACGACGAACCTTACGCAGAAGTCACAAGCGCTAACGAAAGGCTGACAACCCGCCCCCGATTGAGACACTTTTCGCTGCTGCGCACCATTGCAGAACCGATAAGCCGGCAAAAAACACCGAAATGACTGATTAACAAGAAGGAGTTCGCTACAGACAAACGGTCAAGCTGGATGAACTCGGCACGACACAAAATTTTTTTGCACCAAAACCGCACAGTGGGTCTACGCTGAACGCTTCGACATCCGCCATTTACTCACTGACGGGGTGATCCGGTAACATTTTTGCCTGTCATGCAGTGGACCAGAACGGTTCAACATGATGCCGGACAAGGCGTCAAGCCCAAACTAAACGTGCTTGAACCCCCGGTTTTATGAGGTTTTTACGGCGTCAGACAGTCAACTGAAAAAAAACTGCAACAAAACCCGAATTTGCGCACACTTATTGCATTCATACCCAACATCGCCTGAGTGGCACCCGCTGGAAGCGGAGGCCCTCAGGCAAAAAAAAACAGTGGCAAGGTAGCCCGATGGAGATTCAAACGTTTCACCAGGACTCTTTTTACCGGTGCCAAGACTCAGAAAACAGCATAAAAGCTGTCAGCCCTGTTGCGTCGGAGCGGAAAATTTGCGACATCTACCACGCTGTTTGCGACAGGGTCGTAAAGAAGGCGAAAGGTTAGATACGCAAGTATCGCCAACATTGTCGGCGTGATATAAGTTTGCGCCGACACAAAAAGAAAGAGCCGCCCAGATAATAAATCAGGTGGGACGGCAGTACTCTTCTAAAACCAAAGGAGCAAATCACGATGCGCGTGATGAAGTGGAGCATGATCGCACTGGCAGTTGCAGCAGCAGCCAGTACTCAGTTGGCAGTAGCCGCACCTTTCGTAAGCGACCAGGCCGAAGCCAAAGGTTTCGTTGAAGACAGCAAACTCGACTTGCTGGTTCGCAACTACTACTACAACCGTAACAAGAAAGACGGCGCAGTCGATGACAAAGACTGGACCCAGGGCATTCAGGGCATGTACAGCTCGGGCTACACCCAAGGTCTGATCGGTGTTGGCGTTGAAGCTTGGGGCCAACTGGCCATTAAGCTGGACGGTTCCGACAAATATTCAGGTTCCGGCAACATGTCCGTGGACTCTGATGGCGAGGTCAACAACAGCCAGGGCAAAGCCGGCGCTGCCGCCAAGTTCCGCATCTCCAAGACCGAGCTGAAAATCGGCGACATGCAGCCAAGCACCTCTCCGGTGTTCGCTGTAGGCGGTTCCCGTATCCTTCACCAAACTGCCAGCGGTATCCAACTGCAGAGCAGCGAAGTTACAGACCTCGACCTCGAAGCCGGTCACTTCTACTCGGCAACCAGCCAGGACCGCAACGCTCGTGACGGCGAACTGTTCGCTACTTACGCTGGCGTGACAGCCAACTCCATCGACTACTTCGGTGGCAAGTACGGCATTACCCCGGACCTGAGCGTATCGCTCTACGGTGCCAAGCTCGAAGACGTCTGGAACCAGTACTACGCCAACGCGAACTACACCCTCGCACTGGGCGGCGATAACTCGATCAACTTCGACGGTAACATCTACAACACCAAGGATACCGGTGACGCTAAAGCAGGCGACATCAGCAACACCGCCTACTCCCTGGCTGCTGCTTACTCGTTCCTGAAAGCACACACCGTGACCCTGGCCTTCCAGAAGGTCAACGGCGATACCCCGTTCGACTATATCGGTGTGGGTGACAACAACCGTGGTGGCGACTCGATTTTCCTCGCCAACTCCATCCAGTACTCTGACTTCAACGCCCCTGGCGAGAAGTCGGTACAAGCCCGTTACGACCTGAAAATGGCCGAGTACGGCGTACCTGGCCTGAGCTTCATGGTCCGTTACGCGAATGGTTGGAACATCGACGGTACCAACACTCCATCGAACAGCACCTACACCGGTCTGTACGGTGCAGACGGCAAACACCACGAAACCAACGTGGAAGCCAAGTACGTCATTCAATCCGGCCCAGCCAAAGATCTGTCGTTCCGCATCCGTCAAGCATGGCACACCGCCAATGCTGACGAAGGCGAAGGCGATATCTCTGAGTTCCGCCTGATCACCGACTACCCGCTCAACATTCTGTAATTGCAGAAAGTTAGTTCGCGGTAATCAAAAAAAGGCCCATCTTCGGATGGGCCTTTTTCGTTGGTGTGTCAAGAGTGTGTTTAAACGATCAGATCTATGCAGAACATGCCTGACCGAGTAGTCAGGCTTTGACCAGAAAACCAATTACTGCGCAGCAGATTCCTGAACCACGCGAATAACCCGCTGTGGAAATGGAATATCGATGCCGGCCTCTCTCAGACGATCACGGGATAGTTCGTTGAACATGAACATCACGTCCCAGTAATCGGCAGTCTTTACCCAGACACGAAGCGAAAGTGTGATCGAACTGTCACCCAGGGTAGAAACAACTGCCTGTGGTGCCGGATCTGCCAATACTCGCGGGTCCTTGGCCAACTCCAGCAACACTTCTCGGGCTTTCTGCAAGTCCGCTTCGTAATCAACGCCTACATCAAACACGACTTTGCGGGTCGGCTGACGATTGGTGTTGGTGATGATGCCGTTCGACAGATTGCCGTTGGGCACGATGATGGTTTTGTTGTCACCGGTGCGCAGTACGGTATGGAAAATCTGGATGCTGTCGACAGTACCGGCGACACCCTGAGCCTCGATCCAGTCACCGATACGAAACGGACGGAACAGCAAAATCAGCACGCCACCGGCGAAGTTCGCCAGGCTGCCCTGCAAGGCCAGGCCAATGGCCAGACCCGCCGCACCAATCGCCGCCACAAACGAAGTGGTTTCCACACCGATCATCGAGGCCACGCTGACGATCAGCAGGATCTTGAGGATGATGTTCGCCAGGCTGCTGATAAAGCCTTGCAGCGCCAGGTCGGCATTACGCAATGCAATCAGGCCGCCGAGCTTTTTCGTGACCTTGTTGATCAGCCACCAGCCGATGGCCAGGGTAATGACCGCCAGCAGTACACGACTGCCGTATTCCATGATCATCGGGATCCAAGTTTGGGATACCTTGACCAGATTGTCTACCTCGGCATTTAAGTCCATCTACTCTCTCCTGTTTCCGGCTACCCGGCATGCGTAAAAAAAGCGGCAGAAAGATTGAACCGCGACGGGCTCAATCGTTTCTGCCGTTGCTTGGGCCTCCGACGTCGCAAACGCCAAGAGGTTCCCGCTTTAAAGGTCAGTCGCGGAAGTTGTTGAACTGCAGCGGCATACCGAATTCCTTGGCCCGCAGCACTGCAATGGCTTCTTGCAGGTCATCACGCTTTTTGCCGGTAATACGAACCTGCTCGCCCTGAATGGCCGCCTGGACCTTGAGCTTGGCGTCTTTGACATGAGCGACGATTTTCTTCGCCAGTTCCTTGTCGATACCTTCCTTGAGGACGGCTTCCTGCTTCATCAGCTTGCCCGACGCGAACGCGTCCTTGACTTCAAGGCACTGCACGTCGATTTTGCGCTTGACCAGCGCCAGCTTGAGGATCTCAATCATCGCTTCGAGCTGGAAATCCGCTTCCGCGGTCAGGTTGACGGTCAGGTCTTTTTCCTTGAACTCGAAGCTGCCTTTGCCTTTCAGGTCATAACGACGATCGAGTTCCTTGACGGCGTTCTCGACCGCGTTGGTGACTTCGTGTTTGTCCAGTTCGGATACCACGTCGAACGACGGCATGTAATCTCTCCAATATAAAGGCGCACTGATGGAGCACGCCTGGCTTGCGGTTAAAATCTGCGCTGATTATAACGGGTCTTTACCATCATTCACTGCGAGCTGCCGATGCACGCCTTAAACAGAGTAAAAAGCTGATGTCCACCACCTGGCATGTTCTAGGCGCCGGCAGCCTCGGCACTTTATGGGCGACACGCCTGGCACGGGCTGGAGCGCCGGTCAGGCTGATCCTGCGGGACACCGCGAGACTGCTGGCCTATGAGGCGGCCGGTGGGTTGACCTTGGTTGAACACGGCGAGGCGCGACACTATGCCGTGCCCGCAGAGACAGCCGACAGCCCCCAACCGATCAACCGCCTGCTGGTGGCGTGCAAAGCCTACGATACCGAAAGTGCGGTGGCCCGAGTGGCGCCCCGCCTGGCCCCCGGCGCCGAACTGATCCTGCTGCAAAATGGCCTGGGCAGTCAGGACGCGGTGGCCGCACAGGTTCCTCAGGCACGCTGCATCTATGCCTCGAGCACCGAAGGTGCCTTCCGCGATGGCGATTGGCGCGTAGTGTTTGCCGGGCATGGCTTCACCTGGCTGGGGGATGCGAGCCACCCGGTGGCGCCGATCTGGCTCGATGACCTGAGCGCTGCCGGCATCCCCCACGAGTGGAGCACCGAAATCCTGACCAGGCTGTGGCGCAAACTCGCCCTCAACTGTGCGATCAATCCGCTGACGGTGCTGCACGATTGCCGCAACGGCGGTTTGCAGCAACATAACTGCGAAGTCGCCACCCTGTGCGGCGAACTGGTGGAGTTGCTTGAGCGTTGTGGTCAGCCGGCAGCCGCCGAAAACCTGCAGCAGGAAGTCGAGCGGGTGATTCACGCCACCGCAGCCAACTACTCCTCGATGCATCAGGACGTCACGAGCCAGCGCCGCACGGAAATCAGCTACCTGCTGGGTTACGCCTGCAAAGTGGCCGGACGTCATCAACTGAACCTGCCTCACCTCAAACAGCTTGAGTCAAGGTTGATTGCTCGCCTGCAAAGCCTTGGATTGCCCAGCGACTGAGCAGCGGCTACGCTGGCCACTTGTTCCTTGTCTGCGATGAATCCGATGCCATTGCGCCAGCGCCTTGAAAACCTGCCCGTCGGCCAGAAACTGCTGGCCGCCCTGCTGGTACTGATGGTCACCGTCCTGCTGGTTGCCAACCTGACCTTTATCAGCGCCGCCTACTACATCTCCCAGGAAAGCATGGCGCCCCAGGCCCTGCAGACCATCGGCCGGCTGGTATCCAACCCTAGCCTGGCCTCCGAAGCCCTGGAGTCACCGCAAAGCGCCGAGCGCCTGCTGAATGAACTCAACAGCTATTCGCCGTTGCGCGCGGCGGCCCTGTATGACGCAAAGGGCGAACGATTGGCGCAATTGCAGCATGGCGACAACCTGGAGCTGCCGAAGCGTTTCCGGCATATCGAAGACTGGCAGGCCACCGAGTTTCGTACCAACCAAGTCATCCCCCTGCCCCGCACCGGCGCGGCACCAGGGCACCTGTTGTTGGTGGCCACGAGCGAACTGCCAGTGGCGTTCTACACCGGGACCCTGACGGCCAGCCTGGGAATTCTGATCTTCAGCGTGCTGTTGTGGCTGATCATTGCCCGCCAGATCAAGCGCCTGATTACCCGGCCGATCCACCAGCTCGAAGAGTTGTCCCGGCAGGTCACCCGTGAAGAAAACTACGCACTGCGTGCTTCGCGAGGAAACCACGATGAAATCGGCAGTCTCGCCGAGGCGTTCAACACCATGCTTTCGCGGATCGAGGCCAGGGAGCAGCAACTCAAGCGGGCCAGGGACGACTCCCAGGCAGCCTATGACCAGGCCCAGGGTCTGGCGGAAGAAACCCGCCATACCAACCGCAAACTGGAGCTCGAAGTGCAGGTGCGCAGCAAGATCGAAAAAAAGCTCACCGGTTTCCAGAACTACCTCAACAGCATCATCGACTCCATGCCGTCGGCGCTGATCGCTCTCGACGAACAGCTCTACGTGACGCAATGGAACCAGGAAGCCAGCGCCCTGTCCGGCACGCGCCTCGATGAAGCCCTGAACCAGCCTATCTTCCTCGCCTTCGAACCGCTCAAGCCGTTCTTGCCGCAACTCAAGGAAACGGTCGAGCAGCATACGGTGGCCAAGATCGAACGTGTCACCTGGCTCAAGGACGACGACCCCCGCCACTACGCCCTGACTTTCTATCCGTTGATGGGCGGTGCCGGGCGTGGCGTGGTGATACGGATCGACGACATCACCCAGCGCCTGTCCCTGGAAGAGATGATGGTGCAGTCGGAGAAAATGCTTTCGGTGGGTGGTCTGGCCGCCGGCATGGCCCACGAGATCAACAACCCGCTGGGCGCGATCCTGCACAACGTGCAAAACATTCGCCGACGCCTGTCCCCTGATCTACCGAAGAACCTCGAAGTAGCCGAACAGGCCGGTATCGAACTGGCGACGGTCAATCAGTACCTGCAAATCCGCGAAGTGCCGCAGTTGCTCGACGGCATCCAGCAGGCCGGTGCCCGGGCGGCGAAAATCGTCACCCACATGCTCAGTTTCAGCCGTCGCAGCACCCGCCAGATGGCCCCGTGCGACCTGCCCGCCCTGATCGACCAGGCGGTGGAGATCGCCGGGAACGATTTCGATCTGGCGATCGGCTTCGACTTCAAGGGCCAGGCCATCATTCGCCAGTTCGATCCGGCCCTGGGACCGGTCCCCGGCACCGCCAACGAACTGGAGCAAGTGCTGCTCAACCTGTTGAAAAACGCCGCGCAAGCCATTCACCAGCGCGAAGACGACAGCGAGCCGGGGCGGATCATCCTGCGCACCAGACTGAATCCGCCTTGGGCGGAAATTCAGGTCGAGGACAACGGCATCGGCATGAGCGAAAACGTGCGCAAACGCACCTTCGAGCCGTTTTTCACCACCAAGGAAATCGGCCAGGGCACCGGGCTTGGGCTGTCGGTGTCGTACTTCATCATCACCAATAACCATAAGGGGCAGATGGAAGTGCAATCGACCCTGGGCCAAGGCACTTGCTTCACCTTGCGCCTGCCCCTGGCGAGCACGCCGCCTGTCCCGCAAGAACTCAATCTGCTATCGAGGTAACCATGGGCTTTCGTTTGTCGAAGATTTACACCCGCACTGGCGACAAAGGCGAGACCGGGCTGGGCGATGGCCGTCGCGTACCGAAAGATCACCCGCGCATTGAAGCAATCGGCGAGGTCGATACGCTGAACAGCCAGGTTGGGGTGCTTCTGGCCGGGCTGGCAGCAGAAACTGGTCAGTTTCCAGGCTTGAACGAAGTGATCGAGGTATTGGCTCCCTGCCAGCATCGGTTATTTGATCTGGGTGGTGAACTGGCGATGCCGGTGTATCAGGCGTTAAATGCAGTGGAAATCGAACGCCTGGAAGCGGCGATCGATGTGTGGAATGAAGAGTTGGGACCGCTGGAAAACTTCATCTTGCCCGGCGGCTCGACGCTGATTGCCCAGGCTCATGTCTGCCGCAGCCTGGCGCGCAGCGCAGAGCGGCGGTGTCAGCAACTCAATGCGATTGAGCCGTTGGCCGGGGTTGGCTTGGCGTACATCAATCGGTTGTCGGACTTGCTGTTTGTGGTGGCGCGGCTGATTGCCAAGCGTCAGGGAGTGGCGGAGATTCTTTGGCAGCCTGCGGCGAAGCCTGAGGTTTAATCGTTGTCGTTAGCGCCCCCATCGCGAGCAGGCTCGCTCCTACAATTGACCGAGTTCCAACAGTAGAAATGCGATCCATGTAGGAGCGAGCCTGCTCGCGATGAGGCCATTTGCATCACTGGGAATCAGGCCAAAACGCCCGAATCCCCGCCACACCCTGCGCACCCGCCGCCCAGGCTTTCTCCACCTCAGCCGGGCCCACACCACCGAGCAGGAACACCGGCTTGCTGAACCCTTCGATCAAGCTCGACGCCTGCTCCCAACCCAACGGCTCGGCGCCAGGATGCGTCAGGGTCGGTTGAACCGGTGACAGGGTCACGAAATCCACCCCCATCTGTTCGGCCAGCGCCAGCTCTTCAGCGTTATGGCATGACGCCGCCAGCCAGCGTGATGCCGGGAGCGGTCGCCCAGCCGCTGCGTATTTGCGCAACTGCGCCGAGGTAATGTGCCAACCGGCGGACGGGAAGTCGCCCAGCCATTCGAACGGTCCCTTGATCATCAATTGCGCCTTGCCAGCACACAGCCCTACCGCATCCACGGCCAGGTCGCGATACTTCGGATCGTAACCGTTCGGCGCGCGCAACTGGATCAGCTTGATGCCGCTGGCAATGGCCTTCTGGATGCCACGCAGCAACGCTGGGGTTTCCAGGTCTTCCGGCGTGATCAGGTACTGTGCGGGTAATTTCGCGGCCGCGACGATCGGCTGATTGGCCGCCGGGAACTCGTAACTCGACAAATCACGAGGTGCAACCCAGGCCAGCGGTTGGCCTTCGGCACCGTGGGGCTCGCCGGTAAACGCCGAGACTTCCCAGACATCCAGCAACACCTGCTTGTCCGGGTAATCGTGCCGGACCTTGATCAGCGGGCGCGCCGCGCCGACCACGATGCCCAGCTCTTCATGGAGTTCGCGGGACAGCGCAGTTTCGACCGACTCGTCGGCCTCGACCTTGCCGCCTGGAAACTCCCACAGGCCACCCTGGTGCTGTGAGTCGGCACGACGGGCGATCAGGATTTGGCCACTGCCATCGCGGATGACGGCGGCGGCGACATGGACTCGTTTCACCTTTGCAACTCCTCCAGTCCGGCCTTCTGCCAGGCCTTGAACGCCGGCCATTGGTAGAGGGTTTCAACATAGGCTTCGTCAGCCGCGGACAGTTTCACCCGATAGGTGCGCAGGCGCACGGCGATGGGTGCAAAGAACACGTCGGCCAACGTGATGTGGCCAAACAAGTACGGACCGCTCTCGGTCGCAGCGGCACGGCACTCGGCCCACAGCGCCGACATGCGTTCGATGTCGGCCTGAACGTCAGCTGGAACAGGCGACAGCGCTGCGTCATGGCTCAGGTCGAACGGCATGTTGCCGCGCATGGCGAAAAAGCCACTGTGCATTTGCGCGCACGCCGAACGCGCCTGGGCACGGGCGGCAGTGTCTTTGGGCCACAGGTTCGCGTCGGGAAACTGTTCTGCCAGGTACTCGGCAATCGCCAGGGAGTCGGCGATGGTGCCGTGCCCGGTCTTCAGCAGCGGGACCTTGCCGGTCGGCGAATGCTTGAGCAGACGCTCACGGGTGTCCGGCTGGTTCAGCTTGATCAGTTCTTCGGTGTAGGAGGCGCCAGCCAGATCGAGGGCCAGAGCCCCGCGCAAGGACCAGGAGGAATGCAGTTTGTCGCCGATGATCAGGTGCAGGCTCATGTTCGGGACCTTTGGGATGAGGGAGGCAGGCCAGTCTAGCTAGTGACTGACAGATCGCCATCGCGAGCAGGCTCGCTCCCACAGTGGTTCGAGGTGTACACAAATCCAATGTGGGAGCGAGCCTGCTCACGATAGGGGCGACTCGGTCTTACGTACGGTACTCGGCGTTGATCTTCACGTATTCGTGGGACAGGTCGGTGGTCCAGATGGTTTCGCTGCAATCGCCACGACCCAGCTCGATACGGATGGTGATTTCTTCCTGCTGCATCACCGCCGCGCCCTGGGCTTCGGTGTAGGTCGCCGCGCGCGCGCCACGGCTGGCAATGCACACATCGCCGAGGAATACGTCGATCTTGCTCACGTCCAGGTTCGGTACACCGGCACGGCCGACGGCCGCCAGGATACGGCCCCAGTTCGGGTCCGAAGCAAACAGCGCGGTCTTGATCAGCGGCGAGTGAGCCACGGTGTAACCGACGTCCAGGCATTCCTGGTGGTTGCCGCCGCCGTTGACTTCAACGGTGACGAATTTGGTCGCGCCTTCGCCGTCGCGAACGATGGCCTGGGCCACGTCCATGCACACTTCGAACACCGCCTGCTTCAACTTGGCAAACAACTCGCCTTCGGCGCGGGTGATTTCCGGCAATGCCGCCTGACCCGTGGCGATCAGCATGCAGCAGTCGTTGGTCGAGGTGTCGCCATCGATGGTGATGCGGTTGAACGACTTGTTGGCGCCATCGAGCATCAGGTTTTGCAGCACGTCGCGGGAGACTTTGGCGTCGGTGGCGATGTAGCCGAGCATGGTCGCCATGTTCGGGCGAATCATGCCGGCGCCTTTGCTGATGCCGGTAACGGTGATGGTCACACCGTCGTGCTGGAACTGACGACTGGCACCTTTTGGCAGGGTATCGGTGGTCATGATACCGGTGGCGGCAGCTTCCCAGTTGTGGATCGACAGGTCGTCGAGGGCCGCTTGCAGCGCGCCTTCAATTTTCTCCACAGGCAGCGGCTCGCCGATCACGCCGGTGGAGTACGGCAGCACCTGGCTGGCATCGACACCGGTCAACTCGGCCAGTTTCGCGCAAGTGCGCTCGGCCGCGGCCAGGCCTGGCTCGCCGGTGCCGGCGTTGGCATTGCCAGTGTTGGTCAGCAGGTAACGCACAGCGCCTTGCACGCGTTGCTTGGCCAGGATCACCGGTGCGGCACAAAACGCGTTCAGGGTGAACACGCCGGCAACCGTGGAGCCTTCAACACAGCGCATGACCACAACATCCTTGCGCCCCGGGCGCTTGATACCGGCCGAGGCGATACCGAGTTCAAAACCGGCAACCGGGTGCAACGTTGGCAAAGGACCAAGACCAACAGCCATGAATGCGCTCCTTTATAAATGATGTCAGCACCGTTTCAGCAGAACGGTGGTTCGAATGGTAAAACGCCGCGACGGCAGAAGCCGGTCGCGGCGCGGGTATTTCAGCGATTGAAACGGGCTTTACTGAATCTGCCCATGGCAATGCTTGAACTTCTTGCCCGAACCGCAATAGCACAGCTCGTTGCGACCCAGCTTCTGCTCGTTGCGAACCGGCGCGGCAGCGAGGGCAACATCGACCTCTTCGCCCAACACTTCCGGCTGCTCCAGACCTGGGGCTTCTTCATGCAGGAACTGCATGCGAGCGGCCAATGCCTCGGCTTCCTGACGCAGGCGCTGCTCTTCTTCGATCGGATCTTCGCGGCGAACCTGAACGTGGGACAACACACGAATCGAATCGCGCTTGATCGAATCCAGCAACTCGGAGAACAGGGTGAACGACTCGCGCTTGTATTCCTGCTTCGGGTTCTTCTGGGCATAGCCACGCAAGTGGATACCGTGGCGCAGGTGGTCCATGGTCGACAGGTGGTCTTTCCACAGGTCGTCCAGTACGCGCAGAACGATTTGTTTCTCGAAGGTGCGCAGCGCTTCGGCGCCCGCCTGGTCTTCTTTCTCGTTGTACGCCGCGATCAGTTCCTGCATCAGTTTCTCGCGCAGGGTTTCTTCGTACAGGTGATCGTCTTCATCGAGCCATTGCTGGATCGGCAGCGCTACACCGAAATCGCTCTGCAACGCAGCTTCCAGACCGGCCACGTCCCACTGCTCAGGCAGCGATTGCGGAGGAATGTGCGCGCTGACGGTGGCGTTGAGCACGTCCTGACGGAAGTCAGCGATGGTCTCACCGATGTTGTCGGCGGCCAGCAACGTGTTACGCATGTGATAGATCACTTTACGCTGTTCGTTGTTGACGTCGTCGAACTCGAGCAGTTGCTTGCGAATGTCGAAGTTGCGGCCTTCAACCTTGCGCTGAGCCTTTTCGATGGCGTTGGTCACCATGCGGTGCTCAATCGCTTCGCCAGGCTGCATGCCCAGGGCTTTCATGAAGTTCTTCACCCGGTCAGAGGCGAAGATGCGCATCAGGCTGTCTTCCAGCGACAGGTAGAAGCGGCTGGAACCGGCGTCGCCCTGACGACCGGCACGACCACGCAACTGGTTGTCGATACGGCGCGATTCATGACGCTCGGAGGCAATCACCTGCAAACCGCCCGATTCGAGCACTTGCTGGTGACGCTTCTGCCAGTCGGCCTTGATCTGGGCAATCTGCTCAGGGGTCGGGTTTTCCAGGGAAGCCACTTCCACTTCCCAGTTACCGCCCAACAGGATGTCGGTACCACGACCGGCCATGTTGGTGGCGATGGTCAGTGCGCCCGGGCGACCGGCCTGGGCAATGATCTCGGCTTCTTTTTCGTGGAACTTGGCGTTCAGAACCTTGTGTTCGATGCCTTCCTTCACGAGCAGACCGGACATGTGCTCGGAGGTTTCGATGGTGGCAGTACCGACCAGAACCGGACGACCCGCAGCCATGCTTTCCTTGATGTCGGCCACGATTGCCGCGTATTTCTCGTCGGCGGTCAGGAACACCAGGTCGTTGTAGTCTTTACGGGCCAGCGGCTTGTTCGGTGGAATCACCATGACCTGCAGGCCATAGATCTGGTGGAACTCGAACGCTTCGGTGTCGGCCGTACCGGTCATGCCGGACAACTTGTTGTACAGACGGAAGTAGTTCTGGAAGGTGGTCGACGCCAGCGTCTGGCTTTCGGCCTGGATGTTCAGGTTTTCCTTGGCTTCGATGGCCTGGTGCAGGCCTTCGGACAAACGGCGGCCCGGCATGGTACGGCCGGTGTGCTCGTCGACCAGGACAACCTGACCGTCCTGCACGATGTACTCGATATTGCGGTGGAACAGTTTGTGCGCACGCAGGCCGGCATAAACGTGAGTCAGCAGGCTCAGGTTGTGTGCCGAATACAGGCTTTCGCCTTCAGCCAGCAGGCCGATGCGGGTCAGCGTCTCTTCGACGAACTGGTGACCGGCTTCGTTGAGTTCGACCTGGCGGGTCTTCTCGTCAACGGTGTAGTGGCCGGCCTTGGTGACTTCGCCTTCCACTTCTTCGATGTGCAACTCAAGCGTCGGGATCAGCTTGTTGACCTCGATGTACAGCTTGGAGCTGTCCTCGGCCTGACCGGAGATGATCAGCGGCGTACGGGCTTCGTCGATGAGGATGGAGTCGACTTCGTCGATCACGGCGAAATTGAGTTCGCGCTGGAATTTTTCTTCCATGCTGAACGCCATGTTGTCGCGCAGGTAATCGAAGCCGAATTCGTTGTTGGTGCCGTAGGTGATGTCGGCGGCGTAGGCAGCGCGCTTCTCTTCCGGCGGCTGGAACGGCGTGACAACGCCGACCGTCATGCCGAGGAATTCATACAGCGGGCGCATCCAGTTGGCGTCACGGCGGGCCAGGTAGTCGTTCACAGTCACAACGTGCACACCGTTGCCGGACAGCGCGTTGAGGTAAACGCCCAGTGTTGCCACCAGGGTCTTGCCTTCACCGGTACGCATTTCCGCGATCATGCCTTCATGCAAGGTCATGCCGCCGATCAGCTGGACATCGAAGTGGCGCATGCCCATGACACGCTTGCCGGCTTCGCGGGCGACCGCAAAGGCTTCTGGCAGCAGTTTGTCGAGGGATTCCCCTTTGGCGATGCGGGCCTTGAACTCATCTGTCTTGGCACGCAATTGATCGTCCGAAAGGGCCACCATTTGCTCTTCGAAGGCATTGACGAGTTGCACCGTCTTGAGCATGCGTTTGACTTCACGCTCGTTCTTGCTTCCAAAAAGTTTCTTTAACAAAGGCGCAAACATATCGGCAGGATCTTCCACACTAAAGGGATGGAGGGCGGCCCCGTGAGTCGCCCGTGCAGCCCTCATGGCCGCATGCGAACGAGCATTCTACCCGGAAACGATGGAGAGGAAAGTGGCGATATTCCACGATGCTGGCACAGCGCTTTGACGGGGCTCACTTAAAATAAGGGCGTTTTGCTCAACTTCAAGCCGTTCAAGGCAGAAGTTAGTTGTTGATTTAATGGGCAAAGCACCCACAAAAGCAATGGGCGGGTGCATCCGGCGCTTTCTGCTACCATGGCGCCTCTGTTACTTCAGGTGTCTGATCATGGCATTTCGCCCACTTACGGCCAAAGTACCTGCCGTTCTACTACGCGAAGCCAAGCCGCTGAAGGCCATTCTCGGCCACGCTCAACGCCTGGGTCATCTGCAACGTTTGCTCGAAAGCCAATTGCAACCCGCCGCTCGCGAGCATTGCCACGTGGCTTCCTGGCGCGAAGGCAGTTTGTTGCTGATTGTCACCGACGGTCATTGGGCAACCCGCCTGCGCTACCAGCAAAAGCGCCTGCAACGGCAATTGCAGATGTTCGATGAGTTTGCCAATCTGACCCGGATCCTGTTCAAAGTTCAACCGCCGACCGTTCAGCAAGGTGCGGCCGGGCATACCATGGACTTGTCCAACGACGCGGCAGCGACCATTCAGGCCACGGCCGATGGAATCAGCGACCCGAATTTGCGGGCAGCGCTGGAGCGGTTGGCGGCGCACGCCAAAACCAAATCCTCATAGGCGCCCCCTGTGGGAGCGAGCCTGCTCGCGAAGGCGGCATAACATTCAACAATGATGTTGCCTGACACACCGATTCGCGAGCAGGCTCGCTCCCACAGTTAAATTGTGTCCACTCGCTACCGGATTTTTTTGCTGCCTAGCAACGAGCCCATCAAGCCGCGCACCAACTGTCGCCCAAGCTGATTCGCCGCCTGTCGCATCGCTGATTTCAAGGCCTGACCCGCCGCGGTTCCAAGAAACTCTCCGGCCTGTTCGGTGAAGCTCGGCTCCTGTTTGCCCTGCTCCGCTTCGGGCTCAGGTGCCAACCCCTTGCGCCCCATCAGCACCTCATAGGCCGATTCACGGTCAATCGGCTTGTCATAACGCCCCTGCAACGGCGAACCGGCAATCAGCGCCGTGCGCTCGGTGTCGGTCAAAGGCCCGATCCGCGATTGCGGCGGTGCCACCAGCACCCGCTGGACCACTTCCGGCGTGCCCTTTTCCTGCAGGGTGCCGACCAGCGCCTCACCGATCCCGAGCTCGGTCAACACTGACAACGCATCGAACGCAGGATTCGGCCGGAAACCTTCGGCCACTGCGCGCAGGGACTTCTGCTCCTTGGCGGTGAACGCACGCAGACCGTGCTGGATGCGCAAGCCCAACTGCGCCAGCACATCATCCGGCAGGTCACCCGGTGACTGGGTGACGAAATACACGCCCACGCCTTTCGAACGAATCAGCCTCACGACTTGTTCCAGACGATCACGCAATGCCTGGGGCGTACTGTTGAACAACAAGTGAGCCTCGTCGAAAAACAGCGCCAGTAACGGTTTGTCGGCATCGCCACGCTCCGGCAACTGCTCGAACAGCTCGGCCAGCAGCCACAGCAGGAACGTCGCGTAGACTTTCGGCGCTTCATGCACCAGGCGGCTGGCATCGAGCAAATGAATGCGCCCACGGCCCTGCGCCGTGGGTTGAAGGATGTCTTCGAGTTGCAGCGCCGGCTCGCCGAACAGGGCTTCGGCGCCCTGTTGCTCCAGGGTTGCCAGTCGTCGCAGCAATGCCTGGCTGGAGCCGGTGGTCATCAATGCCGCATCGTCGCCCAGCAACTGGGGGTTGTCCCGCAGGTGATTGAGCAACGCCTTCAGATCCTTGAGATCGAGCAACAACAGGCCTTCGCGATCCGCCACCTTGAACGCGGCGTACAGCGCCGACTGCTGACTGTCGGTCAGCTCCAGCAGGCTGCCCAGCAGCAGCGGCCCCATTTCACTCAAGGTTGTGCGTAAAGGATGACCGGACTGACCGTGTACGTCCCACAACGTCACCGGATAAGCCTGAGGCTTGTGGTTGAGCCAGGGCATCCCGGCAATCCGCTCGGCGATCTTGCCCTGGGGGTTGCCGGCGGCACCGAGACCGCACAGGTCACCCTTGATGTCGGCGGCGAACACTGCCACGCCGGCATCGCTGAAGGCTTCGGCCATTCGTTGCAAAGTGACGGTCTTGCCGGTGCCGGTCGCGCCCGCGATCAAACCGTGGCGGTTCGCCAGGCGCATGGCCTGGGCAATCGGCTGCCCTTCGAGATCGGCGCCGATAACGAGTTGCAATGAGTCAGGCATTTGGTCACCCATGATTAATCTTTGGTCCTACACGGCCGATAGAGATAACGACAAAGCAGTCAGACACGATCTGGTCGGAAATTTCCCTAAGGAGAGTCGGAAAATTCACTTGCTTTCAACCTTGCCCGTCGTGCGTCCCTTTATAAAAGCACGCGCTGGACATTAAGACCTTAGCGGAACCCCAAGCCATGAACAAAAATCTGCGTTTCAGCCATAAGATCCTGCTGGCCGCCGCCCTCATTGTGATTGCCGCCTTCGCCTCATTTACGCTGTACAACGACTATTTGCAGCGCAACGCCATCCGCAAAGACCTGGAAAATTATCTGCAGGAAATGGGCGCAGTGACCGCCAACAATATCCAGACCTGGTTGAACGGGCGCAGCCTGCTGATTGAAAACCTGTCACAAACTGTCGCGTTCAACCCCGATGCAGACAACGTTTCCAGGCTGCTTGTACAAAAAGCCGTGACCTCGACTTTCATGGGCGCCTACCTCGGCAACAAGGATGGTTCTTTCATCATTCGCCCGGACAGCAAGATGCCCGATGGCTATGACCCGCGTGCACGCCCTTGGTACAAGAGCGCGCAAGACAGCAGCGGTTCGGCATTGACCGAGCCATATATCGATCTGGCCTCCGGCCAACTGGTGATTTCCATTGTCGACAGCGTCATCAAGGACGGCCAGAACATCGGCGTGGTCGGTGGCGACCTGAGTTTGCAGGTGATCGCCGACAGCCTTGGCACGCTGGATTTCAACGGCATCGGTTATGCCTTCCTGGTCAGTTCCGACGGCAAGATCCTGGTACATCCCGACAAAGCGCTGGCGATGAAGACACTCAAGGATGTCTACCCGCAAGACACGCCGGCCATCAGCAGTGCAATGAGCGAAATCCAGGTCGACGGCAAAACCCGCATCGTGACCTTCACCCCGATCAAAGGCTTGTCGTCGGTCAACTGGTACATCGGTCTGTCGGTCGACAAGGAAAAAGCCTACTCGATGCTCAGCGAATTCCGCACCTCGGCTGTCGTTGCGACCATCATTGCCGTGGCCATCATCATCGCCCTGCTCGGCATGCTGATTCGCATCCTGATCCAGCCGTTGCACGTCATGACACGCGCCATGGCCGACATCGCCGACGGCGAAGGCGACCTGACCAAGCGCCTGACCATCCAGAACAATGACGAGTTCGGCACCCTCGGCACCGCGTTCAACCGTTTCGTCGAGCGTATTCACGGCTCGATCCGCGAAGTGTCCTCGGCCACCGGGCAAGTCAACGAAGTGGCATTGCGCGTGGTGGCCGCGTCCAACTCGTCGATGTTCAACTCCGACCAGCAAGCCTCGCGCACCAACAGCGTCGCGGCCGCCATCAACCAGCTCGGCGCCGCCGCCCAGGAAATTGCCCGTAACGCCGCGCAGGCTTCGAGCCAGGCCAGCGATGCCCGCAGCCTGGCCGAGGACGGCCAGCAAGTGGTGGACCGCAGCATCGTGGCGATGAATCAACTGTCGAACATGCTCAGTGCTTCGAGCTCCAATATCGAATCGCTGAACAGCAAAACGGTGAACATCGGACAGATTCTCGAAGTGATCACCAGCATTTCCCAGCAAACCAACTTGCTGGCGCTCAATGCCGCGATTGAGGCCGCCCGCGCCGGTGAGGCCGGTCGTGGATTTGCCGTGGTGGCGGACGAAGTGCGCAACCTGGCACACCGCACGCAGGAATCGGCGCAACAGGTGCAAACCATGATCGAGGAGCTGCAGGTCGGCGCCCGGGAATCGGTCAGTACCATGAGCGACAGCCAGCGCCATAGCCAGGACAGCGTGGAAATCGCCAACCTCGCAGGTGAACGCCTGAACAGCGTGACGCTGCGTATCGGTGAAATCGACGGCATGAACCAGTCGGTGGCTACCGCAACCGAGGAACAGACCGCCGTGGTGGAGTCGATCAACGTCGACATCACCGAGATCAACACGCTGAACCAGGAAGGTGTGGAAAACCTGCAATCGACCTTGCGCGCGTGTTCGGACCTTGAGCAGCAGGCGGCGCGGTTGAAGCAGTTGGTAGGCAGTTTCCGTATCTAGCGCCTTAACTGGCCCCATCACGAGCAGGCTCGCTCCCACAGGGTTAAACGCTGACTTTGTGGGAGCGAGCCGGCTCCGGGCGGCGTTCCGACGATAGCGGCCTGCCGAACACTACAAAACCCCGTAGACGCCCCCACCCGCACAACCCCCAACCGAACATCTATCCTTCATATAGGTCAACCAAAGGAGTACCAGGACCGGAGGATCGTTCATCGTGCATATCGCTGATATCACCATGTTCTACGCCCCTGCCAGCGGTGGCGTGCGCACTTATCTGGATGCCAAGCACCGTCGTCTGGGCATCAAACCTGGCATTCGCCACAGCTTGCTGATCCCCGGATCGTCGTTGAGTGAGCAGGATGGCATCTTCACCGTACCGGCACCTGCCCTGCCCTTCGGCAAGGGCTATCGCTTTCCTCTGCGTCTGGCGCCCTGGCGCAATGTCCTGCAAGACTTGCAACCCGATCTGATCGAAGTCGGCGACCCCTACCTCACCGCGTGGGCGGCGCTGGATGCACGGCGGCAACTCGATGTACCGGTCATCGGCTTTTATCACTCGGACCTGCCGCTGCTGGTCAGCAACCGCATGGGCCATTGGGTGACCAACAACGTCGAGACCTATGTCAGCAAGCTCTATGGCAACTTCGACCGGGTCCTGGCGCCCAGTCGGGTCATGGCCGACAAGCTCACCGGGCTTGGGGTCAGGAATGTGTTTGTGCAACCGTTGGGCGTCGACCTGCAAACATTCAATCCCGATGCCAGAGACCCCGGGCTGCGGGCAGAGTTGGGCCTGGACGATAACACCCGGTTGCTGATCTTCGCCGGGCGCGGTTCCATGGAAAAAAACCTGCCGGTGCTGCTCGACTGCATGGAACGCTTGGGCCGACGCTATCACCTGCTGCTGGTTGGCTCGTCGATGCCCACGGCCGTACCGTCCAACGTGACCGTGATCGATGAGTTCCGCCCGGCGGCGCAGGTGGCCCGCCTGATGGCCAGCGCCGACGCATTGCTGCACGCCGGTGATCAGGAAACCTTCGGCCTGGTGTTACTCGAAGCCATGGCCAGCGGTATACCGGTGGTGGCCGTGGCGGCCGGGGCCTTCGAGGAAATCGTCACCGACGACTGCGGCGTGCTCTGCGCACCGAACAACCCCGCCGCAATGGCCACCGCCGTTCGAGAACTGTTCGGGTCAGGCAGCGTAGCCTTGGGCCAACAAGCACGATTGCATGTCGAACGGCATTACGCCTGGGATACGGTGGTCAACAGCTTGTTGCGCCACTACCACGCCGTGCTCGGCAGCCAATGGCCGCTGACAGCCAATGGTTGAGCCCATGAACACTCCCGCTTTACTGCTGGTACTGCACGACGTGGCACCGCCAACCTGGGCCGATTACCAGCCGTTCGTCAAAGCCGTCGACGCCTTGGGTGGCGTACCGATCACCTGGCTGGTGGTGCCGGACTTTCACAAACACAACAATCTGGACGCCCATCCGCAATTTTGCCGCCAGCTCAGTGCCAGGGTTGCCCGGGGCGACGAACTGGCACTGCACGGCTATTTCCACTACGACGACGGGCCGCTGACCAGCAATCCCCGTGACTGGTTCATGCGTCGGGTCTACACCCACGAAGGCGAGTTTTA
This sequence comes from Pseudomonas sp. GL_091, assembly GCF_057837725.1. Classification (NCBI taxonomy): domain Bacteria; kingdom Pseudomonadati; phylum Pseudomonadota; class Gammaproteobacteria; order Pseudomonadales; family Pseudomonadaceae; genus Pseudomonas; species Pseudomonas sp. GL_091. The sequence continues at coordinate 5,852,409 of NZ_CM174451.1, forward strand.
CCGTTTGTCGCAGGAAGCCGCCTTCGCCCGCCTGCGTTCGGGTATCGAGATGTTCCACCGCCATGACTGGCCGCTGGAGGGGTTCGTCGCCCCGGCCTGGCTGATGAGCCAAGGCACTCGCCAGGCATTGCGCCAATTGCCACTGAGTTACACCAGTGACTCGCAGCATCTATACCGTTTGCCGGATTTCATCGCGTTCGAAGCGCCGGGGCTGGTCTGGAGTGCGCGCAGTGCCTGGCGCCGAGGTGTATCGAAGCTCGTCAGCGACCGGCGTGAACAACGCTGGCAACACGCCCCGGTGATTCGCCTGGGCCTGCACCCGGTGGACATGCGCCATGAGTTCTCGCGTCGATACTGGCTACAAACCCTCGAACGCCTGCTCGACAATGGACGGGTGCCAATGACCAAGGCCCACTGGCTGGCGCTGCAATACGACCGACTGGGCCGTGCCGCATGAGTCGCGGACTGCTGATGCTCGTCGGTCTGCTCGCGGCGATTCTGATTTGGCGGGCGGTGGGCCGGTGTTTTTACTGATGCTGGGCCGCCCGCTGCTAACGAAATTGATGAAACTCAAGCAGGCTTAGGCTTGTCCTCGGGCTCTTGCTGCAACTGCTCCCACAACTGCGCGGCGTCAGGAAACTCCGTACCGGTTTCTGGCCCCATGTCATCCGGGTCGTAGCGGCTCAGGCAACCCTCGCCCAGCGTGGCGGGGGCCTTGGAGGTGGCTTTGTCCAGTGGATCGGCCATGGTCATATCCTCGGTGCAGAAACGGCGAAGGGCCTGAAGCGATTGAACGCCCAGGCCCTTCGAATTTCAACTGTGCCGCAGGTCCGTCAGAAAACGACGGTTTTGTTTCCGTGTACCAGAACCCGGTCTTCCAGGTGATAACGCAGGCCACGGGCCAGCACCATCTTCTCGACATCACGGCCGAAACGCACCATGTCTTCGATGCTGTCGCTGTGGCTGACGCGTACCACGTCCTGCTCGATGATCGGGCCGGCATCCAGCTCTTCGGTCACATAGTGGCAGGTCGCGCCGATCAACTTCACGCCACGCAGCGAGGCCTGGTGGTACGGCTTGGCACCGACGAACGACGGCAGGAAGCTGTGGTGAATGTTGATGACCTTGTGCGCGTATTCGCTGCACAACTCAGGCGGCAGGATTTGCATGTAACGGGCAAGCACCACCACTTCGGCATCGTGCTGTTCGACCAGGCGCGAAACCTCGGCGAAGGCCGGCTGCTTGTCCTGCGGATTGACCGGGACGTGGTAGTACGGGATGCCGTGCCACTCCACCATGCTGCGCAAGTCATCATGGTTGGAAATCACACAGGAAATTTCGCAGTCCAGCTCATCGCTGTGCCAGCGGTGCAGCAAGTCGGCCAGGCAGTGCGACTCGCGGCTGGCCATCAGGACCACGCGTTTCTTTTGCTCGGTATCGGTGATGCGCCAGTCCATCGAGAACTCTTCGGCGATCGGGGCAAAGGCTTCACGAAACGCTTCGATACCAAATGGCAGGGAGTCGGCACGGATTTCGTGACGCATGAAGAACCAGCCACTGAGATTGTCCGAGTGATGGCTCGCTTCAGTGATCCAGCCGTTGTGTGATGCCAGAAAGTTACTGACTTTGGCAACGATGCCAACACGGTCCGGGCAAGAAATCACCAGACGAAAAGTGCGCATGAGGGGGAAACTCCAGAACTTCGCAAAGGCCGCCATTCTAGCGATTGCGCAGCAAAACTGCAGTATTGTTGACGTTTCGCCCTGCCGGAAGGTCGGTGCGGCAGGATGGACAGCGCCGGTGCCGGTTCGCCCGGATGCTCTAGCGGTGCGGGTCATTTGTTAAATTATGTATATCTGACAGACCTGGACCACACTAATAAATGCATTACAGATGTGCGCCAAAGACACAGCAATTAAATTAAATAAAGTTGGCTTAAATGTTTACTTGATGAAACACCGTGACTATTATTGCCGCACTGTCACCTGCCATCCAGCGTACAACATAAGGTAGTCCACATGTCCTTGATCAACGAATACCGCGCCACCGAAGAAGCTATCAAAGAGCTGCAAGCCCGTTTGAAGAACCTGTCCCAAGACGACAAACTGCAAACCGAGCTGGAATTCGAAGGCAAACTGCGCACCCTGATGGGCGAGTACTCCAAGTCCCTGCGTGACATCATCGCGCTGTTGGATCCAGAATCCAAAACCAAGGCACCACGCGGTGGTGCAGTGAAAACTACCGGCACCAAACGTGCTCGCAAAGTTAAACAATACAAAAACCCGCACAACGGTGAAGTCATCGAAACCAAAGGTGGCAACCACAAGACTCTGAAAGAGTGGAAAGCCAAGTGGGGCGGTGACGTGGTGGAAGGCTGGGCTACCCTGCTGGGCTAAGCCTCAGAGCTTGTCGCAGACGGATCCGTGACAAAAAATAACGCCAGCAAATGCTGGCGTTATTTTTTGCGGGGTATTTAAGCCCTGGCATGTTCGATTTCAAAGACACAAACGCTGGCGCAGTCCCTGGGCATAATCCTGCCACTCACTGAGCACCCCCTGCTGAAACGGAGTAGCACTAACGCTCAATTGGGCCGCGGCTTCTACAAAACTTTCAAGGGTATTTGGCGCCCCCCACTCGGGCTCCGACAAACGTTTCTGACAGAATACTCGCCAGCGTTCCTGCTCTTCGGGATTCAACGTCTCGGGAAAGTTGCGTGCGCGATATCGAAACAGCAGTTCAGGCAAACGTTCGTCATCGAAAGGCCACTGCTCTTGTGCCAATTGCATCGGGTCAACGGCTCTGACTTGTTCACACAATCGCCGATCCCGATCACCGATAAATCCATCATATAACTGTTGCTCCGGATCCTGGCTCGGGGAAAAATCTTCGCGGGCATAAATCGCCAGGATTTTATCCAGCCAAACTTTCCGGGCGTCATTTAGCCGCAACACTCGCTGCTGATATAGCGCCATATCCAGCCCCAGGCGTTGCTGGTCTTCTTTGCGAAGTACCGACAACGGTGCCACCACCGGGCACTTGTTGATATGAATCAGCTTCAACGGCACCGGCAACTCGCCTTCGGCCAGTTCGTCGTGGCGGGTATACAAGCGCTGGCGCAAGCTTTCGGCATCCAGGTCGAGCAGGCCCTGGGGATCGAGATGCAGATCACAGACAATCAGGGCGTTCTTGTTGCGCGGGTGCCAGGCCAGCGGCAACACCACACCTACATAACTGCGCGCGGCCGAAAATCTCCCGGAAACATGCACCAGCGGTTGCAACAGACGTATCTGGTCCATGACTTTTTGCTTGCTGCGCAGTTGAAACAGCCAGTCGTACAGCTTTGGCTGTTTTTCCCGTATCAGGCGCGCCAGGGCGATCGTCGCGCGAACGTCCGACAGCGCTTCGTGGGCATTGCCATGATCGATGCCGTTGGCAGCGGTCAGGCGTTCGAGCCTGAGCGTGACCCGCCCCTCGTCATCGGTCGGCCAGACCATGCCATCGGGGCGCAAGGCATAGGCGGCGCGCACCACATCGATCAGGTCCCAACGGCTGTTGCCGCCCTGCCACTCCCGCGCATAGGGGTCGAAAAAGTTTCGGTACAGACTGTAGCGGGTCATCTCGTCATCGAAACGCAAGGTGTTATACCCCGCGCCACAGGTACCGGGCGCCGCGAGTTGGGCATGCACCCGGGTCATGAAATCGGCTTCGCTCAAGCCTTGCGCCTGCAGTTGCCCGGGAGTGATTCCGGTGATCGTGCAAGCAGCCGGATGCGGCAGGATGTCATCACTGGGCTGGCAGTAAAGGTTGACCGGCTCGTCGATTTCATTGAGATCGAAGTCAGTGCGCAGGCCGGCCATTTGCAACGGACGGTCGCAACGGGGATTGATGCCAGTGGTTTCGTAGTCGTACCAGAAGATGGAGGTCACGGGCGATTCCTGAACTGAAGATCGGCAAAGTCTAGGCGTTCACCTCCCGCCCCGGCCAGTAGTCTTGTCATTCAAGCACCTTGCGCGACTCACCATGCAATACATAGTTATGTCGTTTCCCCCCGCCCCCGCCCCTCGAATAGGCTGCTAGCATCGAATGGATACACAATCCCGAATAAGGCCACATCATCAGGTTGCCCATGCTCGAGACCACAGCACTGCCAGGGACTGCGCCGCTGTCACCGCCGCTGGATACGCGGTACCAGGTCGAAACGCCGGAGGGCGTCGACCTGCCACTGCGCCCGGCCGGGTTGATGGTCCGTGCGCTGGCATTCGCCATCGATCTTGGTTTGCGCGGCCTGGTCCTGGGCGTGCTTTTCATTGCACTGGCGATGCTCGGCAAACTGGGAGCCGGGCTCGGCTCGATCCTGCTGTTCGTGGTGAGCTGGTGGTACATGGTGCTGTTCGAGGTGCTGAACCACGGCCGCTCGCCGGGCAAGCAATGGATGGGCTTGCGGGTGGTGCACGACGATGGCACCCCGGTCGGCTGGTCCGCGTCGCTGCTGCGCAACCTGCTGCGCGTTGTCGACCTGCTGCCGTTCGGTTACTTCCTCGGAGCCATCAGTTGCCTGCAACATCCCCACTTCAAGCGCCTCGGCGATATCGCCGCCGGGACCCTGGTGATCTACCGCGAACAATCGCATACCCGCCCCGAACTCCCCGAAGCCCAGCCCCGTCGCCCGGCCTTTGTCCTGACACTCACCGAGCAACGGGCCATCCTCGGGTTTGCCGAGCGCCAGGGTGAACTCTCCGAAGCGCGGGTCAATGAACTGGCTTCGATTCTTGCCCAACCCTTGCAAGTCCAGCCCCCGCAGGCGGTGACCGAGCTCAACGGCATCGCCCGCGGCTTGTTGGGGCCGACATGAAGCAAAGCCTTTTTGAAAGCCGGCACAAGGCCGAATGGGAACAGTTCACTCGCCTGCTCGAGCAATTGGAGCAAGACAGGAAAGCCACTGGGGCCGGCAGTTTCCCGAAGGACTACCGACGCCTCTGCCAACACCTGGCACTGGCACGGGAGCGTGGCTACAGCAGTTTTCTGATCGATTCCTTGCAGCAACAAGTGCTGCGCGGACACCAACAGCTTTACCGACATCGCAGCCGTTTGGGGGCCAACGTGCTGGCATTCATCCTGGCCGACTTTCCGCGACTGGTGCGCGAACAGTGGCGTTTTGTCCTCGCCGCCAGCCTGCTGTTCTTTGGCAGCCTGGCCGGTTTCGCGCTGCTGGTGTACCTGTACCCGGACCTGGTCTACAACCTGATCCCCGCCGAGCAGGTCAGTGAAATGCAAAGCATGTACGACCCCGTTGCCGGTCACCTCGGGCGCACGGCGGAACGGGCCGCCAGTGAGGATTGGGCGATGTTCGGCTACTACATCATGCACAACATCGGCATTGCCTTTCAGACCTTCGCCAGCGGTTTGCTGTTCGGCCTGGGCAGCGTGTTTTTCCTGATTTTCAACGGCCTGATGATCGGTGCGGTGGCCGGGCACCTGACCTACGTCGGCTACGGGCAAACCTTTTGGTCATTCGTGATCGGCCATGGTGCTTTCGAACTCAGCGCCATTGCCCTGGCCGGTGCCGCCGGCCTGAAGCTGGGCTGGGCGTTGGTCGCCCCGGGGCGCCTGCCACGGGCCGAGGCCTTGCGATTGGCTGCGCGCAAGAGCGTGCTGCTGATCTGCGGGGTCATTCTGTTTCTGCTGATCGCGGCGTTTATCGAAGCCTATTGGTCGTCAATGACCGGCCCTTCGCACCAGACCAAGTACCTGGTCGGCGCGGCGCTCTGGTTGCTGATGGTGGTTTATCTCGTATTTTCCGGACGTCGCCGCCATGCGCCTGAGTGACGCCACGGTGGTGATTCGCCCGCGCTCGACCTGGGAAGCCATGGACCTCGGGGTGCTCCTGAGCCAACGCCACCGACGTCTGTTGATGACCAGTTGGGCCTTGGTCACCTTGCCCGTTTTCGCGCTGCTCAGTTGGGGATTCTGGGATTCGCCCTCGCTCGCCGTGTTCATTTTCTGGTGGCTGAAGCCGGCGTTCGAACGCCTGCCCTTATACATCCTGTCCCAGGCGATGTTCGGTGAAACGCCCACGCTCAAGCAGGCGCTGCACCAATGGCCACGCCTGCTCAAACCGCACTTGCTGGCCAGCCTGACCTGGCGACGCCTGAGTTTGCCCCGCAGTTTCATGATACCGGTGGTGCAACTCGAAGGGCTCAACGGCCAGCAACGGCAACAGCGCCTACAGGTGCTGTTGCAGCGAGACGCCGGCGCCGCACGCTGGCTGACGATCATCGGCGCGCACCTGGAAGGCGCGTTGTGGATCGGCATGATGGTGTTGTTCTATCTGCTGCTGCCACAACAGGTCGCGCTCGACTGGAGCTGGCAGTCGCTGATCTCCGCGGCCAACCAGGACTGGTACTGGCTGGAACACCTGACCAACGCCTTTTATGCACTGGTGCTGGTGGTCTGGGAACCGATCTATGTCGCCTGCGGTTTCAGCCTGTACCTGAACCGGCGCACCGTGCTGGAGGCCTGGGATATCGAACTGGTGTTCCGCCGAATGCGCCAGCGCCTCGTCAGTGCAGGCGCTGTCCTGTTGATGGCCATGATTGTGCTGATGCCGCCCACCCACAGCGCATGGGCCACCGAACCGGCCATCGCACCCGACAGCCCGCGCCTGCTGGACCAGCCCCTGACGAGCCAGGCCTCCAGGGACAGCATCAAGTCGATCCTCGAACAACCGCCCTTCAAGAACCGGGAATCGGTCACGCGCTACCGCTTTGGCGAAGAGCAACCGAGTGCTGAAGCTACGGACGACGGCAAGACACCACAATGGTTGAAGGCGCTGTTGAAGCTATTTGAGGGGCAACGCTTCGGGGCATTGGCGACCTTGATTGAAATCGTGCTGTGGGGCATCGTCATTGGCGCCATCGGCCTGTTGATCTGGCGCTATCGCGACTGGTTGCAGGCGTTCGTCAGCCGACGACCAATCCCCGACATCAAAGCCACGCGACCGTTACCGCAGCAAGCATTCGGCCTGGACCTCAAGCCCGAGTCCCTGCCCGCCGACATCGCCGCCCACGCCGAAAGTCTTTGGCAGACTCATCCACGCGAAGCGCTCGGCTTGCTTTATCGCGCCCTGCTCAGCCGCCTGCTGCACGACTTCAACATTGCACTCAAAGCCGCCGACACCGAAGGCCAGGTGCTTCGGCGTGTCGAGCTATTACAGCAACCGGCCTTGCTGGCCTACAGTAAAAACCTGACCGGACACTGGCAAAACATGGCCTACGGTCATCGCCTGCCACCCGCTCAGGTGCAGCAGGAACTGTGTAACGGCTGGCGTGTTCTGTTCGGCCCGGAGGCTGTCCGTTGAGTCGGCGCTGGGGCACCATAACCGGGCCGTTGATCGCCGTGTTGCTGGCTGCGCTGAGCGTTTATCTGTACCTCAAGGCTACCCCCTACCAGACCGAAATCGACCACGGCCCCTCCCCCGAAGCCAATGCCAACCCTTATCTGGCGGCGGAGCTGTTCCTGCGTAAACAAGGCCAGAACGTCGACCACGCCAATGGCCTCGACATCCTGCCCAGCCTCGACCCGCATCAACGCAGCCTTCTGTTGCTTGGGGAACGCTACAACATGACCCCACGGCAGATCGACCAGCTGATGAACTGGACCCGGGCCGGCGGGCGGCTTCTGTTCGTCGCCCAGTCGCTGTGGGATGAAAAACTCGGCCATAGCAATGACCTGCTGCTCGACCGGGTGCAATTGCACCAGTCCTTGAGCAAAGACCTCAAAGACCCGCCGCCGGATGTCGGTGACGATCCGTACCCGCAACTGACCAAGCTCTATCTGGAAAACGAAGACGCCCCGGCCTACGCGGGTTTCGATACCGCGTTCCATCTCGAAGACCCGAAAAACCTCGCCCTGGCCTGGGCCAACAGCGCCAGGGCCACGCACATGATGCAGCTCAACCACGGACTGGGTTCGATCATCGTGGTCACCGATGCCGACCTGTGGAAAACCCCGGCCATCGATCGGTACGACAACGCCTGGTTGCTCTGGTACCTGACCGCCGATACCCACGTGACGCTGATCTTCAACACCGATCACGACAGCCTGCTGACCTTGCTGCTGCGTTATTTCCCCCAGGCGCTGGTCGCGTTGTTCGCCTTGATCGGCCTGGGTTTCTGGCACTTTGGCGTGCGTCAGGGGCCACTGCTGGAACCGGCACCAAAAGCGCGTCGGCAATTGCAGGAGCACCTGCGCGCCAGTGCCGATTTCCTGTTGCGCCGCAACGGTCAGGCCGGCCTGCTGCAAGCCTTGCAGCAAGACATCCTGCGGCGCGTGCGGCGTCGTCATCCCGGCTTTGAACAACTCGGCGTTGCCGAACAATGGCTGGTGCTCGCGCGCCTGACCGGCCAACCCACACGCGCTATCAGCCAGGCCATGAGCCCGCGACCGAAGCAACGGCTTTCCAGCGTTGAATTCAGCCGTCAGGTCGCCCACCTGCAATCCTTGAGGAACGCCCTATGAGTCAACCGATCGAGCCTGACGTACCGAGCCACGCCGCTCAACAACGTCAGCGTGCCGGCCATCTGGCCCAGGCCGTACGCAAAGAATTGCAAAAAGCAGTGATTGGCCAGGACCGCGTGATCGACGACGTCCTGACCGCGCTGATCGCCGGCGGCCACGTGTTGCTCGAAGGTGTGCCGGGTTTGGGCAAGACCCTGTTGGTGCGTGCCCTCGCCCGTTGCTTCGGCGGCGAGTTCGCGCGCATCCAGTTCACCCCGGACCTGATGCCCAGCGACGTCACCGGGCATGCGGTGTATGACTTGCAGACCGAGCAGTTCAAGCTGCGCAAGGGGCCGTTGTTCACCAACCTGCTACTGGCCGACGAGATCAACCGTGCCCCGGCGAAAACCCAGGCCGCGCTGCTCGAAGCCATGCAGGAACGGCAAGTCACCCTCGAAGGCCAGCCATTGCCGATTGCGCAACCGTTCATGGTGCTCGCCACGCAAAACCCGATCGAACAGGAAGGCACTTACCCCTTGCCGGAAGCTGAACTGGACCGCTTCATGCTCAAAGTGCGCATGGATTACCCCGACGCCGAGCAAGAGCTGGACATGGTGCGTCAGGTCAGCCGCTCGACCCGGGCCGACATGCTCGACGTTCAACCGATGCGTACGTTGTTGCAGGCCAAGGATGTACTGGCCCTGCAACGCATTGCCAGCGACCTGGCGCTGGACGATCAGGTGCTCGATTACGCCGTGCGCCTGGCACGGTCTACCCGCAGTTGGCCCGGCTTGATTCTCGGCGCCGGCCCACGCGCGTCCATCGCGCTGGTGCGATGTGCCCGGGCCCGAGCACTGCTGCGTGGTGGTGAGTTCGTGATTCCGGATGACATCAAGGGTTGCGCCCTGGCCGTGCTGCGCCATCGTGTGCGCATCGCGCCGGAGCTGGACATCGAGGGCCTGGATGTCGATCAGGTACTCCAGCAGATGCTCGACCAAGTGCCGGCGCCGCGCCTGTGAAACCCTCGCGCCTGATGCTCGTCTGGCTGTTGATCCTGTTGGCCTGCGGTATCGTGTCGGGCACTTTGCGGGCATTGGAGTTCGCGGTTCCGGCGAATCTCATGGCGATCAACTGGGGATTGCTCCTGGCGCTGCTGGTTCTGGCCCTGCTGGATGCGGTGCGCGTGAAGCGCCGGCCTTCGCCCCGGCTGAAACGCCAGTTGCCCGGCAGCCTGGCGCTGGGTCGATGGAGCGAGGTGCAACTGACTGTCGAACACGACTTTGCACAACCGCTGAACGTACAAGTCTTCGACCACGTGCCACCAGGCCTGGGCTTCGAAAACCTGCCCCTGACGGTCGAGCTGCAACCCGGCCGGCACAGCCTGGCCGGTTATCGCCTGCGCCCGCTCAAGCGCGGCCACTTAAGCTTCAAACGCTGCGAAATTGACCTGCCAAGCCCCTTGGGGCTCTGGTCGGACAGACGCTTGCTCGACCTGCCCGATGCCACCCGCGTCTACCCCGATTTCGCCCGCTTGTATGGAGGGCAGTTGCTGGCGGTGGACAACTGGCTCAGCCAGCTTGGTGTACGCCAGAAACAACGACGGGGCCTGGGCCTGGAATTCCATCAATTACGCGAATTTCGTGAAGGCGACAGCCTGCGCCAGATCGACTGGAAAGCCACCGCCCGCCAGCGCACGCCGATTGCCCGGGAGTATCAGGACGAACGCGATCAGCAGATCATTTTCATGCTCGACTGCGGCCGGCACATGCGCAGCCAGGATGATGAGCTGTCGCACTTCGATCACGCGCTCAACGCCTGTCTGTTGCTCAGCTACGTCGCGCTACGTCAGGGCGATGCAGTAGGCCTGAGTACTTTTGCCAGCGAGCAGCCGCGCTACCTCGCGCCGGTAAAAGGCACCAGCCATCTCAACACCCTGCTCAACAGCGTTTATGACTTGAACAGCAGCCAACGCAGCGCCGACTATCAAGCCGCGGCAACGCAACTGCTGGCACGGCAAAAACGCCGGGCACTGGTGGTGCTGGTGACCAACCTGCGCGAAGAGGACGACGATGAATTGCTCTCGGCGGTAAAGCGCCTGAGCCAGCAGCATCAGGTGCTGGTCGCGAGCCTGCGTGAAGATGTGCTCGACACCCTGCGTCAGTCACCGGTGCAGACCTTGCCCGAGGCGCTGGCCTATTGCGGGACCGTGGACTACCTCAATGCACGCGCCGAACTCCATGAGCGCTTGAACGCTCATGGAGTGTTGGTGATGGATGCGCGGCCCGGTGAGTTGGGGGCAGAGTTGGTGACTCGGTACCTGGGCTGGAAAAGAACTGGACTCTGAGCCTGAGCCTGAGCAATCACTCACAGCCGGTTTTCCAGTGATCTCAAGCCGAAGCCGGCAACGGCAGAAAACTGAAATACAGCTTCAACGCCTCCACCAGTTGCCCATACTCCGGCGGCGCCCGTTGCAGGCTGAACCCGGTGTCGTAATGTTGGGGGGTCGCGTCTTCGTGGCACCACAGGCAACAGGCCTGCAGGTCGATGATCCGCTGGCCACCTTCGCAGGCGGGAATTTTCAGGCGCAGGGTGAAGTCCGCGCCGATCATCATCGGCAGCAGGCTGATCAACATCAGCCCATCTTCGGAGACATTGCCCAGGTAGCCGATGGGTTTGCCGGTGATGCCGTTGAACACTTTCAGGAAGTACGGCAGTTGATGCCGCTCGATTCGGCGGTCGGTGAACATGTGCAATTTCGCTATGCAAGGCTCTTAAGCAGAGCCGCACTACTGCTTCGGAACGGGTATGCATAAGTCTTTGCCCGCTCTCCCCGCTTCCGGTGCGCCAGTCCTGACAGCGCTAAGTCCTGCTTGTGCCGGTCACAGGTGTTGCCCCGGTTCAGAGACAAGGCTCTAAAACCGGTTCATTGGACTATAGCTCAGCACCGCCGGTGAGCCAGCGACTGGAGGGTTATCGCCATCAGAACTGCGTCGGTTTAACTGCCGCCGCACTGCGTGTCGGGTAGTGGCCCAGGCTCTGCAGGGTTTCAATGCGGGCACGGGCGCGGTAGGCATATTCGCTCTGTGGGTAGGACGCCATGATGAACTGATAGGTCTGGGCCGCGTCGATAAACATCTTCTGTCGCTCCAGGCACAGACCGCGCATCATCGACACTTCCGGCCACACGTAAGGCCGCGCGCGGCTGTCGCGTTCGACCTTGGACAGCTCGAGCATCACCTGCTCGCAATTGCCCCGGTCATAGGCGCTGTAGGCATTGTTCAAATGATGGTTCATCGACCAACGGGTGCAGCCCGTGACGCTGAGGGCGCTGAGGGCAAGGGCGGCAATGAGCACGAATCGCATGGGGGATCTCCTGTCTTGAACCCTGTATCGACCCATGGTCGGAAATCTTCAGGCTGCAGCAGCGAGAAGTTGCCAGGCTCAATAAAGAAGGCAATAACCAGGCTCTTCACGAAAACCAGGCTCTTCACGAAAAAGTAGTGCAAACGAACAATGACTACACCTTCGGAGCATAGTAGCCTCACTCAGCGCTTGAACTCAGGAGTCTTTGCATGTCCGTCCGTCGTACCAAAATCGTCGCCACCCTTGGCCCGGCCAGTAACTCGCCGGAAGTTCTCGAACAGCTGATTCTGGCTGGCCTGGACGTCGCCCGCCTGAACTTCTCCCACGGCACCCCCGACGAGCACAAGGCTCGCGCCAAGCTGGTGCGTGACCTCGCGGCCAAGCACGGTCGCTTCGTCGCCCTGCTGGGTGACCTGCAAGGCCCGAAAATCCGTATCGCCAAATTCGCCAACAAGAAGATCGAGCTTAAGATCGGTGATCAATTCACCTTCTCCACCAGCCATCCTCTGACCGAAGGCAACCAGCAAGTGGTCGGCATCGACTATCCGGACCTGGTCAAGGACTGCGGCGTGGGCGACGAGCTGCTGCTCGACGACGGTCGCGTGGTGATGCGCGTCGATACCGCCACGGCCACCGAACTGAATTGCACCGTGACCATCGGCGGCCCGCTGTCGGACCACAAAGGCATCAACCGTCGCGGTGGCGGCCTGACCGCTCCGGCCCTGACTGAAAAAGACAAGGCCGACATCAAGCTCGCCGCGGAAATGGAAGTCGACTACCTCGCGGTCTCCTTCCCGCGTGACGCCGCCGACATGGAATACGCCCGTCAACTGCGCGACGAAGCCGGCGGCACTGCCTGGCTGGTGGCGAAGATCGAACGCGCCGAAGCCGTGGCCGACGACGAAACCCTCGACGGCCTGATCAAGGCGTCCGACGCGGTGATGGTTGCCCGTGGTGACCTGGGCGTGGAAATCGGCGACGCCGAGCTGGTGGGCATCCAGAAGAAGATCATTCTGCACGCACGCCGCCACAACAAGGCGGTGATCGTCGCGACCCAGATGATGGAGTCGATGATCCAGAACCCGATGCCGACCCGCGCCGAAGTGTCCGACGTAGCCAACGCCGTGCTCGACTACACCGACGCCGTGATGCTCTCGGCCGAAAGCGCCGCTGGCCTGTACCCGCTGGAAGCCGTTCAGGCCATGGCGCGCATCTGCATCGGTGCCGAAAAGCACCCAACCAGCAAGACCTCCAGCCACCGCATCGGCAAAGAGTTCGAGCGTTGCGACGAAAGCATTGCGCTGGCGACCATGTACACCGCCAACCACTTCCCGGGCGTGAAAGCGATCATCGCCCTGACCGAAAGTGGTTACACCCCGCTGATCATGTCGCGCATCCGTTCCTCGGTGCCGATCTACGCGTTCACCCCACACCGCGAAGCCCAGGCCCGCGCGGCTATGTTCCGTGGCGTGTACACCATCCCGTTCGACCCGGCTTCGCTGGCGCCGAATGAAGTCAGCCAGAAGGCTATCGACGAGCTGGTCAAGCGCGGCGTAGTACAGAAAGGCGACTGGGTCATCCTGACCAAGGGCGACAGCTACCACACCACCGGCGGCACCAACGGCATGAAGATCCTGCACGTTGGCGACCCGATGGTCTGAGTGACCGGTTGTTCGAAAAACAAAAGCCCCGCCATGTGAATGGCGGGGCTTTTTGCTTTCTGATTCAACAGGTGTGTTGTCTGATCGGGCCTCATCGCGGGCAAGCCCTGACACCGAAAACTCAATGCCGTTTGATAAACCCCGTCAACGCCGCCAGTGCCTCCGGAGACCGCAGCCGCTGGGTAAACAGCGCCCCCTCCTCCTCAATCACCTTGCGCAACAGCTCCCGATCCGGCGCCTTCATCAATTGCTTGCTGATGCGCACCGCTTCCGGCGGCAGCGACTCGAAGCGCAGCGCCATCTCCCGCGCCTTGGCCAAGGCTTCTTCGCCACTGCCCAGCGCCTCGGACGCAATGCCCCACGCGGCAGCCTGTTCACCATTGAAGCCCTCACCGAGCAGCAACAACTCCGCCGCCTTGGCCTGCCCAAGTAAGCGCGGCAGGATCAGGCTGGAGCCGAACTCCGGGCATAAACCAAGGTTGACGAACGGCATGCGCAGGCGTGCGTCGCGACTGACGTAGACCAGATCACAATGCAGCAACATCGTCGTGCCAATACCCACCGCCGCTCCGGCCACGGCGGCGATCACCGGCTTGCGGCATTCGAGCAGATTGAGCATGAACTGGAACACCGGGCTGTCGAGGCCGCTCGGCGGTTGCTGGATGAAGTCGGCGATGTCGTTGCCGGCGGTGAAGCATTCGGCAGAACCGGTGATCAGCACGGCGTTGATCTGCGGGTCGCTGTCGGCCTGTTTCAACGCCTCGGCCAAGTGGCTGTACATGGCGCGGGTCAGGGCGTTTTTCTTGTCCGGGCGATTCAGGCGCAGGGTCAACAGGCCGCGTTCGCGTTCAATTTGGATGGCATCGGTCATGGCAGGTCTCGCGTCTGAAAAGTCAGCGCTCAACCACGGGGCAGGAACACATCGGCCAGCAGTTGATTGCGCGGCAATCCCGCCAGGTACAGGCGCCGGGCAAAGGCGTCGACACTGTCGGGGGCTCCGCAGAGTAAGGCCAGGGTTTGCCGGGAAACAAGCCGCAGTTGCGCCAAAGCCGCTGGCAACTCGGCCGGGGTCCACAGTTCGATATTCAGGTTCGGACGGCTGGCGGCCATGGCTTGCAAAGGTTTGGCCAGATAGTGCTCATCGGCATCATGGGCCAGGTGAATGACGCGGATGGCGCCCTGGTGATCCTGTCGCAGCGCTTCGCGCAATACACCAAACAAGGGCCCCAACCCGGTGCCGGCCGCCATCAACCACAACGGCCGGGCGTGCCAGTCAGGGTCGTAATGCAAGGCGCCGCCGCGCAGTTCACCGAGACGGATCGGATCGCCGATACGCAATTGCCTGGCGGCATCGCTGAATTCCCCAGGCTTGCGGCAATCGAGATGAAACTCCAGAAAACGGTCTTCCTGCGGCAGGCTGGCGAGAGAGTACGGCCGCGCCACGCTGCCCGCCCACAACACCAGGTGCTGGCCGGCGCCATAGCGTAACGGTCGCTGGGGGATTACGCGTAGACGCAGGACCGTGGCGCTCAACCAATCGACGGCAGCCACTTCGGCCGGTCGGCCATCGGTTTGCGGGTCGAAGGCGTGCACCTGCAAGTCCTCGACCACCTGGCACTGGCACGCCAGCCGCCAGCCTTGCTCACGCTGCTGTGCACTCAGGGCATCGGGGCGGCTGTCGCCCGGCAGGCCCTGTACACACTGCACCAGGCACGCATGGCAACTGCCGGCGCGGCAACTGTAAGGCACCGGCACGCCGTTCTGGTTCAGCGCGTCGAGCAGATTGCTGCCCGCCGCCACCGACCAGTGGCGCTCGCCGACCCGCAGCTCAGGCATCGACGTTCTCCCACGCTGCCGCGCAGCGGTTGCGGCCGTCACGCTTGGCGCGATAAAGCGCCTGATCGGCCTGTTGCAGGGCGTCATCGAGATCGTCGCCCAACTCCAGCAGGGTCATGCCGGCGGACAGGCTAAGGTTGCGCACATTCAGACCAATCAACTCGACATCGGTGAACGCGATGCGCAGCCGTTCGCAGCACGATGTCAAACTGTCGGCATCGCAATCGGGCAGCAGCACCACGAACTCTTCACCGCCGTAACGGGCCAGAACATCGCCGTCGCGCAGACACGCGGAGGCAACGCCGGCAAAGGCTTGCAGCACCTGATCGCCAGCAGCATGGCCGTGCAGGTCGTTGATGCGCTTGAAATGGTCAAGGTCGATCAGTGCCAGACCATGCACGACACCCGCGTCCATGGCGTTCAACTCGCGTGATGCCAGGCGTAGAAAATGCCGGCGATTGAACAGGCCCGTGAGCTCGTCGGTGGCCACCAGGTCTTCGAGCTGGCGCATCATCCCGCGCAATGTGTCCTGGTGCGCCTGCAAGGCAAAACGCCGCTGGCGCATGCGTTGTCGCGAGGCCTGGACATAGCGGGCATACAGCACCAGCCACACCAGCACGATGAACAGCACGCAGACCTGCAACACCGCCATGGCCGGGTCAGGCAGCTGGAAGTGGTAACCCTCCCACAGCGTGATCGCACTGAAACTGAAAAACACCAGCAGCGTACATCGCACAAAAGACCGGCGTGACAGATGGAACAGGCCGAACAGCAGGATCAGCACGTAAAACACCAGAAACGCGCCCCGGGCTTCATCCAGGTGGGCGATCAGCCAGGTTTGCCAGCCCAGCCCCAGCAACACTTGCGCCTCGGTCAAGCTGGGGTCGGCGAAACGCAGGTTGTAGCCGCTGTAAAACACCGCGAACAGGGTGGCCTGGCTGATCACCACCAGCGCGCTGCCGAAGGCGACACTGGAAAGCGGCGCGTCGTAGTGACCGGTAAAAAACGCCAGCCACAGCAACAGCAATGCCAGGGCATAGGTGCCGGCCGCGAGGGCGAATCGTTTGAGCAACAGGCGCTGGATGGCGTTATGGGTCAATCGTTGACTCACCAAATGAAAGGAGACTGACAGAGCGTCCTACTCTACAGGCCGTATGTCACTTTAGTGGCGAGACCGATAAATGACCATTCAATTTTCGGGATGGGCAAGGTTGTCTCGGTTGCAGGAGCTTATGCGACCAACGATTGACTGTCGGCACGTGTGCCTGTCCGCGAGGCGCGGTATACTGCCGCGCCTTTTTAGCGTCGCGCCAGCTTGCCCGGCGTGCCTTGAAAGGTGCTTGCAACCGACCGATGCACCCAAGCTGCAAGCACCTTATTGAATGTTCCCGTCTTTTAGAGGAGCGCGACTCATGACCGTGATCAAGCAAGACGACCTGATTCAGAGCGTTGCTGACGCCCTGCAGTTTATTTCCTACTACCACCCCGTGGATTTCATCCAGGCGATGCACGAGGCCTACCTGCGCGAAGAATCGCCAGCGGCCCGCGACTCGATGGCACAGATCCTGATCAACTCGCGCATGTGCGCCACCGGCCATCGTCCGATCTGCCAGGACACCGGCATCGTGACCGTGTTTGTCCGCGTGGGCATGGACGTGCGTTGGGATGGCGCCACCATGAGCCTGGACGACATGATCAACGAAGGCGTACGTCGCGCCTACAACCTGCCGGAAAACGTCCTGCGCGCTTCGATCCTCGCCGACCCGGCGGGCGCTCGCAAGAACACCAAGGACAACACCCCGGCGGTCATCCACTACTCCATCGTTCCGGGTAACACCGTGGAAGTGGACGTGGCGGCCAAGGGCGGCGGTTCCGAGAACAAGTCGAAAATGGCCATGCTCAACCCGTCCGACTCGATCGTCGACTGGGTGCTTAAAACCGTCCCGGAAATGGGCGCCGGCTGGTGCCCACCGGGCATGCTCGGCATCGGCATCGGCGGCACCGCCGAGAAAGCCGCGGTCATGGCCAAGGAAGTGTTGATGGAATCCATCGACATTCACGAGCTGAAGGCGCGTGGCCCACAGAACCGCATTGAAGAAATGCGCCTGGAGCTGTTCGAGAAGGTCAACCAGTTGGGCATCGGCGCCCAGGGCCTGGGTGGCCTGACCACCGTGCTCGACGTGAAGATCATGGACTACCCGACCCACGCAGCCTCGCTGCCGGTGTGCATGATCCCGAACTGCGCCGCCACCCGTCACACACACTTTGTGCTCGACGGTTCCGGCCCGGTTGCCCAGGAAGCGCCACCTTTGGACGCCTACCCGGAAATCGTCTGGGAAGCCGGTCCGTCGGCCCGTCGCGTCAACCTCGACACCCTGACCCCGGAAGAAGTGCAGAGCTGGAAGCCGGGCGAAACCGTCCTGCTCAACGGCAAGATGCTCACCGGTCGCGACGCCGCGCACAAGCGCATGGTCGAGATGCTGAACAAGGGTGAAACCCTGCCGGTGGACCTCAAGGGTCGCTTCATCTATTACGTCGGCCCGGTTGATCCGGTGCGCGATGAAGTGGTTGGCCCGGCTGGCCCGACCACCGCGACGCGGATGGACAAGTTCACCCGTCAGATCCTTGAGCAAACCGGTTTGCTGGGCATGATCGGCAAATCCGAGCGCGGCCCTACCGCGATCGAAGCGATCAAGGACCACAAAGCCGTTTATCTGATGGCTGTCGGTGGCGCGGCTTACCTGGTGGCGCAAGCGATCAAGAAATCCCGCGTTGTCGCTTTCGCCGAACTGGGCATGGAAGCGATCTACGAGTTCGACGTAAAAGACATGCCTGTGACCGTTGCGGTTGACAGCAAGGGCGAGTCGGTACACATCACCGGTCCTGCCATCTGGCAGAAAAAGATCAGTGAAAGCCTGGCGGTAGAAGTGCAATAAACGGCACTCAGGCCCGCTGAAAAAACCGGTTTGTCGGCAACGACAGACCGGTTTTTTTTCGGCTGGATAACTGTACTCCGGCGAGAGCAGACCGCCCTTCGCATGCTATGGTGCCTTCCCCCATTTTGGCCTGTTGTTCACCGCATGTTGCCGACCTCCCGAACCCTGCGCCTGGCGCTCTACACCCTATTGATCATCGCCGGCGCCGCCCTCGCGGCCACCCTGGCCATGCGCCACGCCGTACGCCAGTCAATGGTCGAAGACGCGGCGCGCGCCAATCAGCAACTGGCGCTGTATGCCACGTCCCTGCATACCCTGATCGAACGTTACCGCGCCCTGCCTTCGGTGCTGGCGCTGGACCCGCAATTGCGCGACGCCCTCAAAGGCCCGGTGAGTCCCGAGCAACAGGATGCACTGAACCGCAAACTGGAAAAGATCAACGGCGCCGCCGAATCCTCGACCCTGGAACTGCTCGATCGCAGCGGCCTCGCCGTGGCGGCGAGCAACTGGCGTTTGCCCAGCAGTTATGTCGGCCACAACTACGGTTTCCGTCCCTATTTCAACCAGACCCGCACCCAGGGCACGGGGCGCTTTTATGCCGTGGGGGTGACCAGCGGGATTCCCGGCTACTTCCTCTCCAGCGCGGTCAGCGATGACGATGGCCAGTTCCTCGGTGCCATGGTGGTGAAACTTGAATTCCCCGAACTGGAACGCGAGTGGCGTCAGGGCAGCGACACGCTGTTGGTCAGCGATGCGCGCGGGATCATCTTCATCGCCAACCAGCCGGGCTGGCGCTATCGCCTGCTCAAGCCGCTGAGCGACAGCGACCACACCGAACTCAAGACCACCCGCCAGTACGACAAGCAGCCGCTGACGCTGCTTGAGTTTCAATCGTTGCGGCGCTTCGACGACAACAGCGACCTGGCTCGGGTCGATGGCCCGGACGGCAAGGCCGATTACCTGTGGGAATCCCTGCCGCTGAGTACCGAGGGCTGGACCCTGCACCTGCTGCGTCGCCCGCAAGTTGCCTTCGAAGACAGCCGCAACGCCGCGCTCGCCGCGGCCGGGCTATGGCTGACCCTGGTGTTCCTGCTGCTGTTCCTCAATCAGCGCTGGCGCCTGGCGAAAATGCGCCAGCGCAGTCGCGAAGAACTCGAACGACTGGTAGAAGAACGCACCCGCGACCTGCGCACCGCCCAGGAAGGCCTGGTGCAATCGGCCAAACTCGCGGCGCTGGGGCAGATGTCCGCCGCCCTGGCCCATGAGATCAACCAGCCGCTCACCGCCCAGCGCATGCAGTTGGCGACCTTGCGCCTGCTGCTCGACCACGGCCGGGTCGACGACGCCTACAAGGCGCTCAAACCGGTGGATGAAATGCTCACGCGCATGGCTGCCCTCACCGGCCACCTGAAAACCTTCGCCCGCAAAAGCCCCAGCGGTTTGCGCGAACGCCTGGACCTGGCGGCGGTGGTGGACCAGTCGCTGCAACTGCTCGACACCCGGTTACGCGACGAACAAGTCAGCACCGTGCTGCACCTGACCCGCCCGGCCTGGGTGCGTGGCGATGCGATTCGCCTGGAACAGGTGTTGATCAACCTGCTGCGCAACGCCCTCGATGCGATGCAGGATAAACCCTGCAAACGCCTGGAAATCCGCCTCGAAGCCGACGAACAATTGTGGCGCCTGAGCGTGATCGACAACGGTGGCGGAATCGCCGAAGAGAACCTGTCCAAGGTCTTCGATCCGTTCTTTACCACCAAACCGGTGGGCGATGGCCTGGGGATCGGTCTGGCCGTGTCCTTTGCCATCGTCCACGAATCCGGCGGGCGCCTGAGTGCCGACAATCATGACAAAGGTGCCGTGTTCACCGTGACCTTGCCCATCGACCTGGAGGTGCATGAACCATGCTGAACTCAGTAATCGTGGTCGACGACGAAAGCAGCATCCGCAGTGCCGTCGAGCAATGGTTGAGCCTGTCGGGTTTCGAGGTGCAGTTGTTCAGCCGCGCCGACGAGTGCCTGGCGCAGTTGCCCAGGCATTTTGCCGGGGTGATTCTCAGCGATGTGCGCATGCCCGGCATGACCGGCCTGGAATTGCTGGCCGAGGTGCAACGCCGGGATGCCGATTTGCCGGTGATCCTGTTGACCGGCCACGGCGATGTACCGATGGCCGTCGAAGCCATGCGCGACGGCGCCTACGATTTCCTCGAAAAACCCTTCAGCCCGGAAACCCTGCTCGGCAGCCTGCGCCGCGCCCTCGACAAGCGTCGGCTGGTGCTGGAAAACCGCGCGCTGCACGAGCAGGCGGACAACCGCGCCAAGCTCGATGCCACGCTGCTCGGCGTGTCCCGGGGTTTGCAGACCCTGCGGCGGCAGGTGCTGGACCTGGCAGCATTGCCGGTCAACGTGCTGATACGTGGCGAAACCGGTAGCGGCAAGGAACTGGTAGCGCGTTGCCTGCACGACTTCGGGCCGCGGACCGACAAGCCCTTTGTCGCACTCAACTGCGCGGCCATTCCCGAGCAATTGTTCGAGGCCGAGCTGTTCGGTCACGAGAGCGGCGCGTTCACCGGGGCGTCCGGCAAGCGCATCGGCAAGCTCGAGTACGCCGACGGCGGCACGCTGTTTCTCGATGAAATCGAAAGCATGCCGTTGGCCCAGCAAGTGAAATTGCTGCGGGTGTTGCAGGAGCAAAAGCTTGAACGGCTGGGCTCGAACCAGAGCATCCGCGTGGATTTGCGCATCATTGCCGCGACCAAACCGGACCTGCTTGACGAGGCGCGCGCCGGACGTTTTCGCGAAGACCTGGCTTATCGCTTGAACGTTGCCGAGCTGCGCTTGCCACCGCTTCGCGAACGCCGTGAAGACATACCCCTGCTGTTCGAATCGTTTGCCCAAAACGCCGCCGAACGCCTGGGACGCAAATTTCCACCATTGAGCGGCGCGCAGTTGAGTCACCTGCTGAGCCACGACTGGCCGGGCAATGTGCGCGAACTGGCGAACGTCGCCGAGCGTCAGGTATTGGGGCTGGGCGAACCGGAGCCGATGGGCATCGAACCCGGCCAGTCACTGGCGGCGCAGCAGGAAGCGTTCGAAGCGCAATGCCTACGCGCGGCATTGACCCGGCACAAGGGCGATGTGAAAGCGGTGCTCGAAGAACTGCAACTGCCGCGCCGGACCTTTAATGAAAAGATGCAGCGGCATGGGTTGAGCAGAGAGATGTTCCTGTAGCGTCTGAACTGGCCTCTTCGCGGGCAAGCCCGCTCCCACAGGTTCTGTGTCGTGCACAACAATCTGCGTTCGACTCGGTCATTGTGGGAGCGGCGGTGCGACGGTTCGACTTGCCCGCGAAGAGGCCAGTGCAGGCATCGCAAATCCACGAATCGAATCAGCAACTTTCCGCTCACCACCAAACTTTTATAGGCGGATTTCCGCTCACCGAAACGCCTTCCCCCCTCTAAACCGGCCCTCTTCCCCTTGGCACAGCTCCTGCTATAGCCCCTGCAGGCTGCGTTTAATCGCGCTCCACAAAAACAATTAAATGAAGGATCCTTCAATGGATAACTCCAACTCCCTGCCGCTTGGGTCGGCTGCCGTGCCGGCCAAAGAAAGAACCACTTCCAGCCGCATCAAATCGATTTTCAGCGGTTCCGTTGGCAACATGGTCGAGTGGTACGACTGGTACGTCTACGCCGCCTTCTCCCTGTACTTCGCCAAGACCTTCTTCCCCAAAGGCGACACCACCGCCCAACTGCTCAACACTGCCGCAATCTTCGCCGTGGGCTTCCTGATGCGTCCGATCGGTGGCTGGCTGATGGGCCTGTATGCCGACAAGGTCGGGCGCAAAAAGGCCCTGATGGCCTCGGTGTACCTGATGTGCTTCGGCTCGCTGCTGATCGCCCTGAGCCCGAGTTATGAAGTCATCGGCATCGGCGCGCCGATCCTGCTGGTGTTCGCGCGCTTGCTGCAAGGCCTGTCAGTGGGAGGCGAATACGGCACCTCCGCCACTTACCTCAGCGAGATGGCAACCAAGGAGCGTCGCGGTTTCTACTCCAGCTTCCAGTACGTGACCCTGATCTCCGGCCAGCTCATCGCTTTGGCGGTGCTGATTGTCCTGCAGAACTTCCTGACCACCGAGGAGCTCTACGCCTGGGGCTGGCGCATCCCGTTCGCCATCGGCGCGCTGTGTGCCGTGGTGGCGCTGTACCTGCGTCGTGGCATGGAAGAAACCGAGTCCTTCACCAAGAAAGAAAAAGCCAAGGAAAGCGCCATGCGCACCTTGATGCGCCACCCGAAGGAACTGATGACCGTGGTTGGCCTGACCATGGGCGGTACGCTGGCGTTCTACACCTACACCACCTACATGCAGAAATACCTGGTGAACACCGTCGGCATGAGCATTTCCGACTCCACCACCATTTCCGCCGCCACGCTGTTCCTGTTCATGTGCCTGCAACCGATCATCGGCGGGCTGTCGGATAAGATCGGTCGCCGGCCGATCCTGATCGCCTTCGGCATCCTCGGGACGCTGTTCACCGTGCCGATCCTCACCACCCTGCATACCATCCAGACCTGGTGGGGCGCGTTCTTCCTGATCATGGCGGCGCTGATCATCGTCAGCGGCTACACCTCGATCAACGCCGTAGTGAAAGCCGAACTGTTCCCGACCGAAATCCGCGCCCTGGGCGTGGGCCTGCCGTATGCACTGACCGTCTCGATCTTCGGCGGCACCGCTGAATACATCGCGCTGTGGTTCAAGAGCATCGGCATGGAGACGGGCTACTACTGGTACGTGACCGCGTGTATTGCCGTGTCGTTGCTGGTGTACGTCACCATGAAAGACACCCGCAAGCATTCGCGGATCGTCACTGACTGATCGCCAATCGACGCTCACTGCAACGGTGAGCGCCAACGCCCTTCGCGAATGAGTTCGCGAAGGGCACCATTCGTCTCCCCCCTCCAGCAAGGTAATCATCGGTTAATGCACCGGCAGCAGCCTGCTGCTGAGTGCATCCATATCGACAGGACGCACGTATATCCGTTACGGCCTCGAAAGAGTGCCTGAACGTACCCATAGCGAACGTACCTGGAGCACCTGTCATGAAAACCCGATTGATCCTTGCCCTGACCCTTTCCGTGCTGGCTGCCAATACCTTTGCAGCCGATGGCTACGACAAAACCGGCTCGGCCTCTTTTGAGTCCGGTGCCAGCGCCGCCATCGAACGCAGCCACTCGGGCACCTATGCCTCGGACGGCTTCGATAAAACCGGCACCGCGGGCGCTGTCGCTGCCGACGGTTTCGACAAAACCGGTAGCGCTGAAGCTATCGGCTGATCGTGGAGGGAAATTCACAGCCCGGCTTCGGCCGGGCTTAGTCGTTTTTTGGGGGGCCACAAAGTCTGGCAATCACATAAAACCTGTGGGAGCGAGCTCGCTCCCACAGGGTTCTACATCCGACTGGAAATCTGCGGCGCGTGCTTGCACCATGAGCGTCTCCCGCAAGTTCTGGAAATCCCCATGCCCGACGACATCTACTTCTACGAACCCGCCAACGGCCACGGCCTGCCCCACGATCCGTTCAACGCCATCGTCGGCCCACGCCCCATCGGCTGGATCTCTTCACAGAATGCCGAGGGCCGCTTGAACCTGGCGCCCTACAGCTTCTTCAACGCCTTCAACTACATCCCACCGATCATTGGGTTTTCCAGCGTCGGACGCAAAGACAGCCTGAACAACATCGAGCAAACCGGCGAGTTCGCCTGGAACCTGGCCACCCGGCCGCTGGCCGAGCGGATGAACCAGAGCAGCGCCATGGTCAAACCTGAGGTCAACGAGTTCGAACTGGCCGGGCTGACGACCGCTGCCTCGAAAATCATTCAGGTGCCGCGGGTGGCCGAGAGCCCGGTGTCCTTCGAGTGCAAGGTCACGCAGATCATCCAGTTGCAACGGGCGGACGGCAATGTGGTGCCGAGCTGGCTGATCCTCGGCGAAGTGGTCGCCGTGCATATCGCCAAATGGCTGTTGAAGGACGGGATATACGACACCGCCGCGGCAGAACCGATTCTGCGCGGCGGCGGGCCAGCGGATTATTTCCAGCTGGGGCCTGAGGCCTTGTTCAAGATGTACCGCCCGGGGCGGTGAAGTGACTACCAGAGCAGGTCGGTGTTTTCCTTGACGTCCTTGAGGCGGGTCAGCTCCTTGGCGGCCGCATCATCGGCCTCGTGAGCGGTCTTGAAGATCTGGCCTTCCAGCACTTTGTGAAAACGCGGGGCGCCGGCACCGCCCAGCGCTTTGACGGCGATAGCGGCGTGGTAACCACCCTCGCCCGGTACTACAGCGGAAACAGCTTCGAAGTGATCAAAGGCTTTTCTTGCCATGTCGCGAATCCTGGCTGGTTGAGAATACTGCCATTAAACCCTCAACCGGCCAGTTTGTGTACCGCCACTGCGGACTGACCGAGGGCCTGCGCCACCGAGACATCCTTGAAGGTGTGGAAATCCAGGCTGTTGACCACCAGCTCCTGCACCAGCTCGGCAAAAATCTCCATCGCCGGCGTGCTGAAGTACGCGGTCATGGCCTGTTGATTGCTCCAGAAACCGGACACCAGCCACAGTTCCGGGTCGCACTGCGAATGCTGCAAGGCAAAGCTCAGGCAGCCTGGCGCTGCGCGGGACGGTTCGATCAGGGCGCTGAGGCGCACACCAAGTTCCGCCGAACGCCCGGCGCGCGCTCGAACGAAGGCCATATGACTGACGGGGATCTGCGTGGACATGTTCAACCCTCCCGGGGAGTCGCGTGGCAGCCGGGGGACGGGCTGCGACAGGATCAAAGGTTAAGGGCCGCGACGCCTGTCTCGTTAGTCGATTCCTGCCGGCGCGTTGCACAATCCTGCGAAACTGCATCGACAGCCTGTAACAAGCGGTAAAACCCTGTCACGGTTCTGCCACACGAGTTTCAAGCAAGTTTTTCAGGCACAGGGCTCTAGTGACAACACCGCCGGTCGACCCCGAGCAGAATCAGGCAAGCATTTGACAGGATGTGTCTACCGCTGCCACTTGCACAAACTTATGCTCTGCTCCATTCCTTCCATGCCTTGCCGAGGATGCCTCGCATGTCGTCCCTCGATCACTTTCAAGCCCCGCTGGACACCGACATGGAAAAGCAGCGCGCGGAACTGGCGGCGATCATCCGCCGTAACACCGCCGAAGATGGCAGTTATGCCACGGCCATCGGCTCGCTGTTCATGTCACGCCACAGCCAGTCCCACGAGTTCGCCCCGGGGCTGGCGCAACCGGCGCTGTGCATCATGGCCCAGGGGCGCAAGGAAGTTCGACTGGCCGATGAATACTTCAATTACGACCCGCTGAACTACCTGGTGGTCTCGGTCTCGATGCCGCTCAGTGGACGGGTGGTGGATGTCTCGCCAGAGGAACCAATCCTGGCCTTGCGCCTGGACATCGACCCGGCGGAAATCACCGCACTGATCGCCGACGCCGGGCCCCTCGGCGTGCCCACCCGGCCGACCGGGCGCGGGCTGTATGTCGAAAAACTCGACACCGCGATGCTCGACGCCGTGCTGCGCCTGGCACGGTTGCTGGACACGCCAAAAGACATCGCCATGCTGGCGCCGCTGATTCGCCGGGAGATCCTTTATCGCCTGTTGCGCAGCAAACAGGGGCATAGGCTGTACGAAATCGCCATCGCCAACAGTCAGAGCCATCGCATCAGCCAGGCGATCAAATGGCTCAACGGCAATTTTGAACAGCCATTGCGCATCGATGATCTGGCCAAGGAAGTGAACCTGAGCGTGTCGACACTGCATCACCGCTTCAAGGCGATGACGGCGATGAGTCCGTTGCAGTATCAGAAGCAGTTGCGCCTGCAGGAAGCACGGCGGCTGATGCTGGCCGAAGGGCTGGAGGCTTCGGCGGCGGGGTATCGGGTCGGGTATGAAAGTCCGTCGCAGTTCAGCCGGGAGTACAGCCGGTTGTTCGGGGCGCCGCCGCTTAGGGATTTGGCGCGGTTACGCCTGTCGGTTTGATCGGAAAATTGCGGCACGGCAGCTGACGCCTTCGCTGGCAAGCCAGCTCCTACAGGGGGCCGCGTTGTTCATGAGAACGCGATCCGTGTAGGAGCTGGCTTGCCAGCGAAGAGACCAGCTCAGGCAATACAAGCCTTGGATCAGGCCCCAAGTACCCGGCAAGCCTCCACCGGCAAGGTCACCGACACCGGGTGACCAACGCTCAGGCCAAAGCCCTGACACGGCGTACTCAGTGCGGTAAACGACACACCGGAACACTCCACCGTGGTCTCGATGGTCGCGCCGATATCGCGCACGAACGTCACCTTGCCCAGCAAGCGGTTGCCCGCGGTCGCCTGGGGTGCTGACAGTTGCAGGTCTTCCGGACGAATCAGCATCTTCACTTTTTCACCGGCCACAATGCTGCTGCAGATCGGTACTTGCAGCGCATCGCCGCCCGGCAAGCTGACCTTGCCGTTACCCAGCACCGTGGCCGGGAAGATGTTGCCCGAGCCGATGAAGTCCGCGACGAACTCGTTGGCCGGGTGCCGGTAGATCTCGATCGGCGTGCCGACCTGCTGCACCTTGTGCTCACCCAATACGACCACGATATCGGCCATGGTCATTGCTTCGCGCTGGTCATGGGTCACCATGATGGTGGTGATGTTCAGACGTTGCTGCAGTTGACGGATTTCCACCTGCATCGACTCGCGCAGCTTGGCGTCCAGTGCCGACAGCGGTTCGTCGAGCAGGAGGATTTTCGGGTGCGAGGCAATCGCCCGGGCAATCGCCACGCGCTGGCGTTGGCCGCCGGACAGCTTGGCCACCGGGCGATTGATCATCGCTTGCAGCTGGATCAGCTCAAGCAACTCCACCACCCGCGCCTGCTGATCGGCCTTGCTGACCCCGCGCAGTTTCAGCGGATAGGCGATGTTCTCCCCGACCGTCATGTGCGGGAACAACGCCAGGGACTGGAACACCATGCCGAAGTTGCGCAGGTGCGCAGGGGTGTTGCCGATGTCTTCGCCATCCAGGCGGATCTCGCCGCCAGTCAGGGTTTCAAGGCCGGCAATCATCCGCAGCAACGTAGTTTTGCCGCAGCCCGAAGGGCCGAGGAAACACACCAGTTTTCCCTCGGGCAAATGCAGGTTCACATCCGTTACCGCGCAGGCCGAGCCGTAATGTTTCTCGACGTTTTCCAGAATCAGACCAGACATGTGAATCACCTCAAGAAATCAGAACGAAACGCCACCTTCACCAACCAGCTTCTCCAGCGCCCAGATCAGGACGAAGTCGATCAGCACGATCAGCACGGCAAACGAAAATACGGTTGGGTCGAGCGAAGACACGGTGCGGCTGTACATCCAGATCGGCACGGTCATGACGTCGATGGTGTAGAGGAAATAGGTCACGGTGAATTCGTTGAACGAGACGATGAACGCCAGCAGCATGCCCGCCAGAATCCCCGACTTCATCAACGGCACCACCACATCGACAATCGCCCGCAGCGGTGAAGCACCGAGCATTTGCGCGGCCTCTTCGACTTCGCTGCCGATGGAGAGCATCGCCGCCGTGCAGTTCTTCACCACGAACGGTAACGCGAGGATCACGTGGGCAATCACCAGGCGCGAGGTGGTCATGTGGAACGGCAGGCTGTCGAACACCAGCAGCAACGCCAGACCCAACACCACCATCGGGAACACCAGCGGCAACGACATCAGTTGCAGCGCCACGGCCTTGCCGCGGAACTCACAACGAGTCAGCGCGTAGGCCGCCGGCACCGCGATGATCGTGGCGAAAATCATGGTCAGGCACGACACCAGCAGGCTGGTGCTCATGGCCTGGCCGAGGCTCAGGACGTCGCTGGCGTCCGGCGACACGAAGGTGTGCCAGGCGGCCTTGTACCATTGCAGGCTGTAGCTGCTCGGCGGGAAGTCGAGGTTCGACGCGCCGCTGAACGACATCACGATCATGGTCAGGATCGGCAACACCGCCAACAGCAAGATGAAGCCCGAGAGGATGCCGGCGAACTTGCCGGTATCACCCGGCAACAGCGACTGGCGCTTCTTGATCAGGGTACTCATTGCGAAGCCTCCAGCATGCGGCGACGACGGCCAGTGATGTATTCGGACAGGGTCATGATCGCGAGGGTCGTGACGATCAGCACCACACCGGCAGCGGACGCGGCGGGCCAGTTCATCAGCGGGGCGATCTGGTCATGCACCATCACCGCCAGCATCGGCACGCGCCGGCCACCGAGCAGCAAGGGCACCACGAAACTGCTGGCGTTGTAGGCGAACACCAGGGTCGCACCGGTAATGATCCCCGGCAGGCTCATCGGCAATACCACCTGGCGGAACACCTGGAAGCGACTGGCGCCGAGGGTGGCAGCAGCTTCTTCGTAACTGCGGGCGACGCCGCGCATGGCGCTGGCAATCGGCAACACGGCCAGCGGGAAGGCGGTTTGCACCAGGCCCATCAGCACGCCGTTCTGGTTGTACAACAGCATGATCGGGCGTTTGATCAGGCCCAGGCCCATCAGGGTCTGGTTGAGCATGCCGCCAGGGCCGAGGATCACCAGCCAGCCGTAGCTTTGCAGCAACAGGTTGACCAGCAATGGCAGCAACACCGCCGCAAGGAAGATCCGGCGCACGAACGGCGAGGTCAGGCGCGACATGGTGTAGGCCACCGGGATCGCCAGAATCACTGCGATCACCGCGCTGATCAGCGCCAGGCGCAGGGTCAGCATCAGCGACTTGAGGTAATAGGGTTCCAGCAACTGGGCGTAACTGGCCAGGCTGAACCCGGACCATTCCGCGCCCTTGGTGCCCACGCTCATGCGCAGTACCAAGAGGCTCGCGGCAATCAGTACGCCAAGAAACAGCATCGACGGCGAGAGGAAAAGCCAGGCGCGCGTCGTTGGCGAAACACCCCGAGCGGCGCGCACGGGGGCGGCACTCACCGGATGAGTCAGAGGTTGGTGTTCCATAGCAAAGGGTCTCGTCAATGGAGGATCAATGGCACACGGAAGCGGGGTGCCAACCCCGGCCCCCTGTAGGAGCGAGCATGCTCGCGAAGGACGTGAAGGCGCCCTGTACATTCAGGCAGCCCTCGTCATCGTTAACGTCCATCGCGAGCAAGCTCGCTCCTACAGATCAGGAAGAAAAGATTTCCGTGTAACGACGAATCCATTGGTCATGCACAGTCGCCAGGAAGGCGTTGTCGTGCATGATCGCCTTCTCGGCAATCTGCTCCGGCGTGAGGATGTACGGGCTCTTGCGTGCTTCGGCGGAGATGATCGCCTTGGCGTTGACCGGGCCGTTGTAGATGTCTTCAGCCATCTTGCCCTGCACCAGCGGGTCCAGGGAGTGGTTGATGAAGGCGTAGGCCATGTCGGTATCGCCCGGTCGGTTCTTCGGCATCACCGACAGCATCAGGTCGGTGTAGAAACCTTCCTTCATGCCGAACGTGGCGCCCAGGCCGTAGTTCGGATCGCGGATCTGTTTCGGGAAGAAGGCTGGTGCGTACAGGCCGCCCATGTCCAGGGAACCAGTGCGGAACAGTTCGGCGATCTGGTTCGGGTTTTCGCCCAGGGTCACCACACGATCTTTCAGCTCGGCGAGTTTCTTGAAGCCCGGTTCGATGTTGTGCTCGTCACCACCGGCCAGTTTGGCGGCGATGATGATCAGGTCCATGGCCTCGGTCCAGTTCGGCGGTGGCAGGAAGATGTTCGGGGCCAGTTCTGGATCCCACAGGGCCGCGTAGCTGTCCGGCGCTTGTTTCTGGGTGCGGGTGCTGTAGACCAGGCTGTTGCACCACAGCAGGTAACCGATACCGTGGCCATTGGCGCCGGTGCGGTATTTCTCCGGTACATCGACGAGATTGGGAATGCGGTTGAGGTCGGGTTTTTCCAGCAGGTTGGCGGCGGCCAAACCTTCGGCACCGACGCCTGCCAGGGTGATGATGTCGTACTGCGGACGATCACCGCCGGCCTTGAGCTTGGCGACCATTTCCGAGGTACTGCCGGTGCGGTCAGCGATGACCTTGCAGCCGTACTTGTCTTCGAACGTCGCGGCGATGTTGCGCAGTGCGGCCAGACCGGTGTCATCGGACCAGGTCAGCAAACGCAGGGTCTTGCCGGCAAAACGTGTGTCGCTGGCATTGGCCTTGATGAACGGCATGCTCATGGCTGCCGCTGCAACCGAGGCTACGCCCACGGTCTTGATAAATTGACGTCTGTTCAGATCATGCTCGCCCATTACGGACTCCCTTTGTTTTTGTAGGTATGAGGCAGGTCGAAACTGTTGCATCCGCGCGGCCGGACCAGCGTTAGCCCTCGTATTTTCGGGGGCTTGGCTGAGCCAGCGAGTTCATCCTGAGGTCGTGTAAAACACCTGACTATCGATAAAAACTCATTGAAGCCATGACGCCAGCGCATGCCTCCTGTAGGAGCGAGCTTGCTCGCGATGGACGTCAACGATAACGCTGTGGGCCTGATACCCCGCAGCGTTCTCAGGTTCTTCGCGAGCAAGCTCG
Organism: Pseudomonas sp. GL_091; assembly: GCF_057837725.1. NCBI lineage: Bacteria > Pseudomonadati > Pseudomonadota > Gammaproteobacteria > Pseudomonadales > Pseudomonadaceae > Pseudomonas > Pseudomonas sp. GL_091. Next base: position 5,883,256 of record NZ_CM174451.1, read on the forward strand.
CTCCTACAGTGATCGGCGTCAGACAGCCCGAATCACGTGTTTGATTTCCTGGAAAGCCTGCAAGCCCCACGGGCCCAATTCGCGGCCGATGCTGCTCTGCTTGTAGCCGCCCCAGGCGGTCTGCGGGAAGATCACCTGCGGCGCGTTGATCCACACAAGCCCAGCCTGCAAAGCGTTGGCGACGCGGTCAGCGGTCTGTGCGTTGCGCGTCACCACACTGGCGACCAATCCAAATTGACTGTCGTTGGCCAGGGCAATCGCCTCGGCTTCAGAGGCAAAACTGCGCACGCAGATCACCGGGCCGAAAATCTCTTCACACCACAGCGCACTGTCGAGGGGCACTTCGGTGAAAACCGTCGGCTGCAAAAAATATCCGCGCGGCAGGTCGGGCGGGCGATTGCCACCGCAAACCAGTTTGGCGCCGGCACTCAAACCGCGATCGATGTGACCGAGCACGCGTTGGTATTGCGCCTGATTGACCAGGGCGCCCATCTCCACGTTCGGATCGAACGGGTCAGCCACGCGGATCGCTTCGGCACGGGCCTTCACTCGGCTCAGGAATTCATCGGCCAGTTCATCGGCGACTAGCACTCGGCTGGTGGCGGAGCACATCTGCCCGGCGTTGAAGAAACCACCGCCACAGGCCACTTCCACCGCCAGGTCGAGATCGGCATCGGCCAGCACCAGCAGCGAGGATTTGCCGCCCAGCTCCAGGCTCACGCCCTTGACGGTTTCAGCCGCCCGTTGCATGACCTGCACGCCGACCGCGTTGCTGCCGGTGAAGGAAATTTTCGCGATGCGCGAGTCTGCCGACAGGGGCGCGCCAACGGCCAGGCCAGTGCCGCACACCAGGTTGAACACGCCCGCTGGCAACCCGGTTTCAGCGATGATCGCCGCCAGTTCCAGCTCCGGCAGCGGCGTCACTTCCGAAGGCTTGAGCACCACGCAGCAACCGGCGGCCAGGGCCGGGGCGAGTTTCCAGGCGGTGGTGACCATCGGGAAATTCCACGGCACGATCAGGCCGACCACGCCACACGGCTCGCGGCGCAGGCGAGCGCTGAAGTCGTCGGTCGGCAGCTCAATGGCGCTGTCCTGTTTCGCGTCCAGGCCTTCGGCCAGACCGGCGTAATACTCGAACGTGGCGATCACGTCATCGACGTCGATCGCGGCTTCGAATTGCGGCTTGCCGTTGTTGCTCGACTGCAAGTGCATCAACTTTTCACGATTGGCCTGCACGCCCGCGGCAATTTTGCGCAGGATCGCGCCGCGTTCGGCGCCCGTGGTTTTCGACCAGTCGGCGAACGCCTGGGTCGCCGCGCTCACCGCTTGTTCAACTGCGCGCTCATCGCCGCCATTCACGGTAGTCAACAGGGCTTCGGTCGCCGGGTTGATCACACGCAAGTGTTCGTTGCCGGCCAACCATTGGCCGTTGATGTACAGGCCATCCAGGGTCGTAGGGAAGCTCATTTCGACACCGCCTGCATCCACTGGGTCTGGTCGATTTCAATCAGGGTCGGGCCCTGGCGATCGGTGGCCACACGCAATGCGCCGCGCAGTTGCTCGACACTGCTGACCGCTTCGGCGGCGCAACCCAATGCCTTGGCCACACCGATGAAGTCCGGGGTGTAGATGTCCACGCCCACCGGCTCGATGGCGCGGTTGACCATGTATTTCTTGATCTCTTCGTAGCCCTGGTTATTCCACAGCAGCACGATCACCGGGGTGCGCGCTTCAACGGCGCTGGCCAGTTCCGGCAGGGTGAACTGCAGGCCGCCGTCGCCGATCAGGCACACCACTGGAGGACGCGCGCCACCTTCGACGCTGCCACCCAGCCAGGCGCCAATCGCCGCCGGCAAGGCGTAGCCGAGGGTGCCGTAACCAGTAGACGAGTTGAACCAGCGACGCGGACGCTCCGGGTTGAACGTCAGGTTGCCGGTGTACACCGGCTGGGTCGAATCGCCGACGAACACCGCGTCCGGCAGTTCGTGCAGCACGGTTTCGAGGAGGCGGGTCTGAGCCAGGGTCGGTGCGTCCCAGGCCGCGGCCAGTTCTTCACGCAAACGGGCGGCACGCACCTGGCCCCAATCGTTGCGGCGCTCGGCCAGTGATTTGTGCGACAGGGCACTGAGCAAAGCCTGGGCGGCGTTGCGCGAGTCGGCCACCAGTGCCACGTGCGGCGGGTAGTTGCGCACGGTCTGGTCCGGGTCGATGTCGACGCGCAGCAACTTGCCAGGAATTTCGAAACCACCGGCGAAGGTCACGTCGTAGTCGGTCTCGGCCAGTTCGGTACCGATGGCCAGTACCACGTCGGCCTCGGCGACCAGTGCACGGGTAGCGACCAGGCTTTGGGTCGAGCCGATCAACAGCGGGTGGCCGGAGGCGAGCATGCCCTTGGCATTGATGGTCAGGGCGACCGGCGCGTCCAGCAGTTCGGCCAGCTCAGTCAGCTCGACAGCCGCGTCGATGGCGCCGCCACCGGCGAGAATCAGCGGACGCTTGGCGCCGGCCAGCAATTCGGTCATGCGCGACACGGCGCTCGGCGAAGCACCGGCGCGGTCGATATTGACCGGCAGGCTGGCGAGCAAGTCGTCGGCTTCTTCAACCAACACATCCAGCGGAATTTCAATGTGCACCGGACGCGGACGGCCAGCCTGGAACAGCGCAAAGGCGCGGGCCAGCACGCCCGGCAGCTCGGACGCCGACATCAGGGTGTGGGAGAACGCCGCGACACCGGCACACAGTGCGCCCTGGTTCGGCAGCTCATGCAGCTTGCCGCGACCGCCGCCCAACTGGCTGCGCGATTGCACGCTGGAGATCACCAGCATCGGGATCGAATCGGCATAGGCCTGGCCCATGGCGGTGGTGATGTTGGTCATGCCAGGGCCGGTGATGATGAAGCACACACCCGGCTTGCCGCTGGTGCGGGCGTAGCCGTCGGCCATGAAGCCGGCGCCCTGTTCATGGCGCGGCGTGACGTGGTTGATGCTCGAACGGGCCAGCCCGCGATACAGCTCCACGGTATGCACCCCCGGAATGCCGAACACCTGCTCGACCCCGTAGTTTTCGAGTAACTTGACCAATACTTCGCCGCACGTCGCCATGTCTTTGCCCTTTTTGTTCGTTTGAGACACCGGGCGTGCGCTGTGTTTATGATGGATTCGCAGGCCCGGGAATGGCCTCATTGGAACGGGCGGGACGTAGCCGCAACAATGGATAAAAAGTCATACTAGCCATGTCCTCACGTCATACCTTGGATCCCAATGAAACGACTGCCTCCCCTGCCGGCGCTGCACACCTTTCTGATTACCGCGCAGTGCTGCAATTTCACCCGGGCCGCCGAACAGCTGCACATCACCCAGGGCGCGGTGAGTCGGCAGATCGCCGGGCTGGAAGATCATCTGGGTTATGAACTGTTCATCCGCCTGGCCCGAGGCCTGGACCTGACAGCCGAGGGACGGGAATGGCTGCCACGGGTCCAGCAGATTTTCGGCCTGATCGACGAGGCCGTTGAGCAGATCGGCGAGAAGCGTGAAACCCTGCAGCTCAAGGCACCGACCTGCGTCATGCGCTGGTTACTGCCGCGTCTGTTGCAATGGCAAAGGGAACGCCCGGACGTGCCGGTGGAACTGACCACCACGGTCAAGCACGGGGTGGATTTTCATCGCGAGCAGTTCGATGCGGCGGTGATGTACGGCGCACCGCCGGACGATTCATTGATGTCGCAAAAACTCTTCGACGAACAACTCACGCCTGTGTGTTCCAGGCCGATACTCGAAGGCCCCATGCCCCTGCAGACACCGACCGATCTGCAACAGCACCTGCTGCTGCACCCGACCCGCGATGAACGGGACTGGAAGGCCTGGTTGAAAGCGGCGGATGTGCATTTGACCAATGTCGGCAAGGGCCAGCATTTCGAAACATTGGACCTGGCGATGTCGATGGCGTCCCAGGGAACGGGGGTGGCGATTGGCGACTGGTCGCTGATCGGCGATGACCTGAACGCCGGGCGGCTGGTCATGCCATTCGAATTGAAGGTGACAACGGGACTGGCGTATTACCTGGTGTTCCCCGAAAAACCCGGGCCTTCGCCGAAGTTGAGGGAATTGATGGGCTGGTTGGTGGAGCAGGCGCAGAGCCGCTGAAAAGCTTCGCGAGCAAGCCCGCTCCCACACTTGATCACCCTCGTACACAAACGCTGTGTTCACGAGAGATCTATTGTGAGAGCGGGCTTGCTCGCGAATGGTTTAAGCCACGCCATCAATATCCGACTGTAAACCGCTGCCGCGAATGCTTCGGTGTTTCCACTTCGTCGAGCATCGCAATCGCATAGTCGGCAAAGGTAATCCAACTGCGCCCTGCGCTGCTCACCAGCAAATCATCCTGACCGAGGCGGAATTTCCCGGTGCGCTCGCCCTCGACAAATTCGGCCGATGGCGAGAGGAAGGTCCAGTCCAGATCCCGCTCTTCACGCAAGTTTGCGAGGAATTCGGCACCGGCACTGGCCTCTGCCTTGTAAGCCTCAGGGAAACCTTCGCTATCGATCACTCGAGTGCCATCGGGCAATAGCAGCGAACCCGCCCCGCCCACCACCAGCAGACGTTTGACCCCTGCTTTTTTCACCGGGCCAACGACTGCGCTGGCAGGTAGCGTGGCGAAATGCGCCGCACTGATAACCACGTCATGGCCCGCAATTGCAGCTTGCAACGCAGCGGCATCAAGGGCATCGACGGCCTTGCCGACCACACCTTCACGCGGGTCGATTTTCGATGTGTCGCGGGCGATGGCGGTAACGCTGTGACCGCGACGCAGGGACTCTTCCAGCAGTTGGCTACCGGCACGACCGGTGGCACCGATGATTGCGATTTTGCTCATGACGTTCTCCAGTGGGTTGAGCTTCTTGGATTTCAGTTGAGGCGGGTTACCACTTCATCTCGCCCTTCGCGACCTTGGCGCTCAGCTCCAGGGAGCTTTCATCACCCAGGGTCGGGAAGCGTTTTTTCATCGCCGCGATCAGCGCGGCAGAATCCTTGGCCTTGGCGGCTTCTTCGTCGAAGGCTTTGATGTAAGCGGCGGTGGACTGCACGGCTGCCAGGGAGCGATCGCTCTCACCAAGGTAATGACCCGGCACCACGGTCTGCGGCTTCAGGGTTTCAATGGAATGCAGCGTAGCCAACCAATCGGCATGGGACTGTGGCGTTTGCGTGTCCGCCATCCACACGTGGATGTTTTGCGCCACCACGACACCACCGACCACGGCCTTGATCGACGGAATCCACACAAAGCTGCGATCCGGTTGCGGGCCCTCAAGACCAACCACCTGCAACTTCTGCCCTTCGAGGATCAGGCTGTCACCCTTGAGCACGTCAGGCACGATGGTTTTGGCCGGCACGTCGGCGCCCATTTTCGGCCCCCAGAACGCCAGTTTGCCGTCGACGGTTCGCTTGATGTGGTCAACGGTCGGTTGCGAGGCGAGGACCTTGGCCTTGGGGAACGCGGCCGTCAGGGTATCGAGGCCGAAGTAGTAGTCCGGGTCACCGTGGCTGATGTAGATGGTGGTCAACTGCTTGCCGCTGGCGCGGATTTTTTCCACCACCTGTTCGGCCTGGGATTTGCCGAATTGCGCATCCACCAGGATCGCTTCTTTCTCGCCACTGACCAGCACCGAGGTCACCGGGAAGATGGCTTTTTCGCCGGGGTTATAGACATCCAGCGTCAGGGTCGAGGCGGCTGCATCGGCGGCGAAACCGAGGGCGGCGCCTGCCAGCAAAACCCGCTTTAAAGTGGTGAAACCGATCATCTGTTGCTCCGTATTCCAATGGCTGTCGTGGTCCCTTGTAGGAGCGAGCTTGCTCGCGATGGTCGTAAACGATGACGCGTACTTGCCGGTTAAACGCGGCGCCTGGGGGTCCATCGTCGGAACGCCGCCCGGAGCAAGCTCGCTCCTACAGAGGAACAGAGCTTAGTTGCCTGACTCAGTACAAAAAATGCGATGCTTGAACATAGTTTGTTTCTGAAAGCGGGCAAATCATGGATCGTCTTCAAGCAATGCGCGTGTTCGTCACAGTGGTCGACCTCGGCAGCCAGTCGGCCGCCGCCGATCATCTGGAGCTGTCACGGCCGGTGGTATCGCGGTATCTGGCGGAACTGGAAGACTGGGTCGGCGCGCGCCTGATGCATCGCACCACACGCAAGTTGAGCCTGACCGCCGCCGGCAACGAGATCCTGCCCCGCTGTCGGCAGATGCTCGATTTGTCCACCGACATGCAAGCCGCCGTCAGCGAACCGGATGACGCACCACGCGGCCTGCTGCGGATCAGCGTCAGCACCTCCTTCGGCCAGGCGCAACTCGCCGATGCCATGGCCGCCTATGTCCGACGCTACCCCGGCGTCAGCATCGACATGCAGATGCTCGACCGCACCGTGAACCTGGTTGATGAGCGCATCGACCTGGCGATCCGCACCAGCAACGATCTGGACCCGAACCTGATCGCCCGCCGCCTGACGGTTTGCCGCTCGGTGATCTGTGCTTCCCCCGCTTACTTGCGCGAGCATCCGGCGCCACAACGGGTCGAGGAACTGAGCCTGCACAATTGCCTGACCCATTCCTACTTCGGCAAAAGCCTGTGGCATTTCGAGCAGGACGGCGAGCAGGTTTCAGTACCGGTGCAGGGCAACATCAGCGCCAACGAGGCCAGCACGCTGCTACGCGCAACGATCGCCGGCGCCGGGGTGGCGATGCTGCCCACGTACCAGGCCGGCGTGCACATCCACAGCGGCGAGTTGATTCGCCTGCTGCCGGCGGCCGAACCCCGGCAAATGAACGTGTATGCGGTGTATGCCTCGCGCAAGCACATGCCGGCGGCGTTGCGCAGCTTGCTGGATTTTCTGGTGCTTAGATTTCCGGAAAAACCGGAATGGGATATCGGCCTGTGACCAGCTCCCACAGGGGTGATCAGTGTTCTGAATACCGCGCTATTGCTGGCAACTCAATGGCACTGACCTATGCTCAAAGTAATACCGAAAGGTATTGGTTCAGAGGTCAACGCCATGAACATCAGAACAAGAAGATACCTCGCGATTTTCATCACCTGCGCGGTCACACTCGGGCTGTATGGCGCTGCCGCCTGGCGCGTCGAGCAGTTGCGCAACCTGCCCCGTGAAGCCGCGAGCTGCAACTTCGAGCGCTGCATCCCCCACAACGCTACCTTCAACACCCTCCGGTAACGAAGGGGGTCAGGCTTCGTTGTCCTGATCGGCCTTCAAGCGGTCGCGAAACGCCTTGGGCGAAATCCCCACTCGACGCCGGAACAGGCGCGTGAAGTTGGTCGGATCGGAAAACCCCAACACGTCGGACATTTCATAAATGGTCATGCTGGTGTAGGTCAGCAAACGCTTGGCCTCCAGCAATTGCCGTTCGTGCATGATCTGCAACGCCGGTTGCCCCGCCAATTCACGGCAAGTGCCGTTGAGGTGCGACACGGATATCCCCAGTCGGTGCGCCAGGTCCTCGACCTTGACGTGCTGGCGATAGGTCTCCTCCACCAGTTGAATAAACCCGTTGAGGTATTCCCGGGCGCGCTGCGGTCGCGCCATGGCGGTGCGCCGCTGGATCACCTGGCGGCTGACCCACACCACGATCACACTGACCAGCGAATGCATGAGCATTTCCCGCGCCGGTTGATGACTGGTGTATTCATTCTGCAGGGCACTGAACAGGCTGCTGAGGTACTCGGCGTCCTTGCCTGCCGGGTAACTTTCGGCCTGGGCCAGGGCATTGACCGAGTGCCCCAACTGCATCTGCAGGTGGGCAATCAGCGGCGCGGCCAGGGTCACGACAAACCCTTCCACGTCTTCGGAAAAGCGAAAGCCGTGCACCGACAGCGGAGGCAGGATCTGGATCGCCGGCTCCACCAGTTGCGTACGCTTGCCTTCGATTTCAAGCTCTGCCTGACCTTTGAACACGAAGAGCAACTGGCACAAATCAGCGTGGCGGTGCGGTTTGATTTCCCAATGATGTTCGCGACTGCGTTTGGAAATGGTTTCACAGTGCAGCAAGTCCGGGGTCGGCCAATCCAGGCTTTCACCGTAGAGCTTGAACACCGGAATCGAAGGCAGGTCAGGCTTGTTCATCACTTCAATCCAGGCCTCGGAGTAGATGACGGGCGATAATCGCACCGATTGGCAGAATGTACAGCTATCGGCTCAGTTTTCACCTTCAATTGACAGACCCGCAAGGGAAAAATGCAAGCACTCGATCCATAAAAATCATTCACCGGCCCTGGTCGCGTGAAGCTTGCGAGTCATAAAAACAATGAAAACGCTGAAAACCCAAGTCGCCATCATCGGCGCCGGCCCTTCTGGCTTGTTGCTCGGCCAATTGCTGCACAACGCCGGCATCGACACCCTCATTCTCGAACGTCAGACCCCGGACTATGTACTCGGTCGAATCCGCGCCGGCGTGCTTGAACAAGGCATGGTAGAGCTGTTGCGCCAAGCCGGCGTGAGTCAGCGCATGGACGCCGAGGGACTGGTCCATGGCGGCTTCGAACTGGCCCTCGACGGACGCCAGGTCCACATCGATCTGCATGCCCTGACGGGGGGCAAGACCGTGATGATCTACGGCCAGACCGAAGTCACCCGCGACCTGATGGCCGCTCGTCGGGAGGCTGGCGCGCAGACGATTTATCAAGCAGAAAACGTTGTTCCCCACGGTATGAAAACCGACGAAGCGTTTGTCACTTTTGAGAAGGACGGCGAACCGTATCGTCTCGATTGCGACTACATCGCCGGTTGCGACGGCTTCCATGGAGTGGCGCGACAATCGATTCCCGCCGACAGCCTGAAAGTCTTCGAACGGATCTATCCGTTCGGCTGGCTCGGGATCCTGGCCGATACCCCGCCGGTCCACGAAGAGCTGGTCTACGCCCGCCATGAGCGCGGTTTCGCGCTGTGCAGCATGCGCTCGCCGACACGCACCCGTTATTACCTGCAAGTGCCCACCAGCGATCATGTGGATAACTGGTCGGATCAACGCTTCTGGGACGAACTCAAGTCGCGACTGCCACAAGCGTTGGCGGACAAACTGGTTACGGGTCCGTCCATCGAAAAAAGCATCGCGCCACTGCGCAGCTTCGTGGTCGAACCAATGCAGTACGGGCGCATGTTCCTGGTCGGCGATGCCGCGCACATCGTCCCACCCACCGGCGCCAAGGGCCTGAACCTGGCGGCCAGTGACGTGAGTACGCTGTTCAACATCCTGGTCAAGGTTTACCGCGAAGATCGCCTCGATTTGCTGGAGAAGTACTCGGAAATCTGCCTGCGTCGGGTGTGGAAGGCCGAGCGGTTCTCCTGGTGGATGACCTCCATGCTGCACCGTTTCGACGATCACGATGCCTTTAGCCAGCGCATTGCTGAGTCGGAGCTGGAGTATTTTGTCGGCTCCGAGGCGGGTCGAAAAACCATTGCAGAAAACTACGTCGGGCTTCCTTATGAGGCTATCGAATAGCTTCCTACCGACTTACACTGGCTAGCATCCCCGCTCGCCTTGCCTCCTGCGGGACAATCTCTGCCCGCAGGTTTTCCCGTGACCAATCTCCGCCAGCCTGAAACGCCCAAACCCGCTATCCGCAGCGTGCTGATCGCCCTGATGCTGGCGATCTTCCTCGGCGCGCTGGACCAGACCATCGTCGCTGTTTCGATGCCGGCCATTTCCGCACAATTCAAGGACGTCAGCCTGCTGGCCTGGGTGATTTCCGGCTACATGGTGGCCATGACCGTGGCGGTGCCGATCTACGGTAAGCTGGGCGACCTGTACGGGCGGCGCAAGCTGATGCTGTTCGGCATGGGCCTGTTCACCCTCGCATCAGTGTTCTGCGGCATGGCCCAGAGCATGGAGCAACTGGTGCTGGCGCGGATCCTCCAGGGCATCGGGGCCGGCGGGATGATTTCGGTGAGCCAGGCGATCATCGGTGACATCGTGCCACCACGGGAGCGCGGTCGTTACCAGGGTTATTTCAGCAGCATGTACGCCGTGGCCAGCGTGGCCGGCCCGGTGCTTGGCGGCTACATGACCGAATACCTGTCCTGGCGCTGGGTGTTCCTGATCAACCTGCCGCTGGGCCTGGGTGCCTGGCTGGTGGCCCATCGCACGCTGGTGGGCCTGCCGATTCCGCAACGCAAACCGATCATCGATTACCTGGGCACCGTGCTGATGATCATCGGGCTCACGGCATTGTTGCTGGGCATCACCCAGGTCGGCCAGGGCCATTCGTGGCGCAGTGCCGAAGTGCTGGCGCTGCTGGCTAGTGCGGTGCTGGTGCTGGGGCTGTTCGTCGTCCACGAACGGCGGGCACGGGAACCGTTGTTGCCCATGCATCTGTTCGCCAACCGCAATGCGATCCTGTGCTGGTGCACGATTTTCTTCACCAGTTTCCAGGCCATCTCGCTGATCGTATTGATGCCGCTGCGCTTTCAGAGCGTCACCGGTGCCGGTGCCGACAGCGCCGCCCTGCATCTGCTGCCGCTGGCCATGGGCTTGCCGATCGGCGCGTATTTCGCCGGCCGTCGCACCTCGGTGACCGGGCGCTACAAACCGATGATCCTTGCCGGTGCGGTGCTGATGCCTGTCTCGATAATCGGCATGGCGTTCAGCCCGCCGCAGGCGTTCGTCGTAAGCAGCCTGTTCATGCTGCTCTGCGGGATTGCCTCCGGCATGCAGTTCCCGACGTCATTGGTCGGCACGCAGAACTCGGTGGAGCAGCGGGACATCGGCGTCGCCACCAGCACCACCAATCTGTTCCGTTCGCTGGGTGGTGCCGTGGGTGTGGCGCTGATGTCGGCGCTGCTGTTGGCGTTGTTGCAGGACTCGAGTTTTGCGCACCTGGCCGGCTCGTCGCTGATTGCCGAAGGCAGCTCGGGGAATGTGCTGCTGGACGGTTTGAACGCCGCACCGGGTGACGCGCAGAACGCCTTGCGTGCCGAGTTGTTGCTGACGTTCCGGCATTTGCTGACGGTCAGCGCGGCCGTTTCACTGCTGGGGCTGGCGGCGGCGATTGCCATGCCGAACATGCTGTTGCGCGGGCGCGAGGACAAGGTTCGCTAGATATTTGTAGGAGCGAGCTTGCTCGCGAAAAACCCAAGGGTGCTGCTGGGCATCTGGTTTTACGCGTTATCGTTTACGACCTTCGTCGGAACGCCGCCCGGAGCAAGCTCGCTCCTACATCGCGAAGGCGTCATCCCAGATACCCCGCTATCAAGGGCTGTAATACCCGACCGCCACCAGAAAATGCCCGACCTTTTTCAGGTAGGCATGTTTGTTCTCGACCTTGCCGGTCACTGGGTTTTTCCAGCGGTATTCGTATTCGCCATCATCCTGCTGGGCCATCAACGCCAGAATCGGCTCGCCCACCGCTTTGCCTTCCGGGTCCGCGATCTTGCTGAAGTCGGTATTGATCAGCCGCAGATTGGTGCCGTGGGCCACGTAACGCTGGGTGTCCAGGTCGACGACAAATACATACAGGTCATCCTGCAGGTAGCCGCCCTTGAGGGAATTGATCGCCGTCAGGGTGCCCTTTTCGTCCTTGGCCAGATCGGTTGCCGCTTTATTCAGCAAGGCCATGGCCTGTTCGGCGGAGGCTCGTGGCAGGTAATAACCGACCGCCAGAATCCGCTGGCCGATGCGCTGGTAGTAGACATGCTTGCGCTCGACCTTGCCGTCGCTCCAGTTCTGCCAGCGATATTCCGCCTGCTGAATGCCATTGCCTTCCGGTACTTTCAGGGCGTCCTTGAAGGTTTTCTGCAAATCCGGCCCAAGCACTTGCGAGACGTCCCGGCCAATCAGCGCCGACGACGGCCCGCCGCTGGCGAGCATCACGCCCTTGGTGTCGAGCACGAAGACATATCGGTCCTTGTCGACAAACTCACCCTGTCGGCTGAACGCCGCAAAGGCCTTGTCGCCATTCTCGTGGTAGTAAGCCAGGGCTTTTTCCAGCAGGGCGATGGCCGCCTTGCTGTCATCCTTTTCCGTCCCGGCGGCCTGCACCTGGCCCAGGCACAACAAAAAAATGCCGCACAGCAAGGCGAACCTATGCAGTAACCCCATTGCGCATCCCTCGTTCCTGGTGGTGTTTCAAGAGCGTAGACGGCAATGGGGGATGCATGGATATTCAGGAAAACACGGAGTGCTGTGGTGCGATGGGCTTGTGTGGCGAGGGAGCTTGCTCCCGCTGGGTGGCGCAGCCGCCCCAAATCCATTCACCGCGATTGCACAGGTAAACCGCGGTGCCCAATTTACGACTGCTGCGCAGCCGTGCGGGAGCAAGCTCCCTCGCCACAAATACTCACACCGCTGACAATTACTGCCGGGCGCGCAGTTGCTGCTGAAGGTTCTGGATCTGCGCCTGAAGGGTATTGATGTTGCGGGTGACCTGACTGCGGAAGGCATCGAACTCGGCAGTGTTGGTCGAACCCTGCGCGGCGGCCGGACGGTTGTCCTGCTCACTCTTGAGCACGATCATGTCTTGCTCAAGACGTTCGATGGCGGCGCTCGGGTTGCCTTGCTTTTTCAGCGAGACAATATCGGCGCCCAGACTTTTCAGCTGTGCATCGAGTTTTTCCGAGTCCGACGGGGCACTTTTCAGGGCGGCCAATTCAGCGCTCAAGGCTTTGACCTGGGCCTGCAACTGCGTGTTGACCGTCTGATGTTCGGTGCCCTGGGCAGTCAACTGCACCAGGCGCTTGTCCAGTTCGCTGGTTTGCGCGGTCATTTGTGCCAGTCGCTTGTCCAGGTCCGAGGCCTGGCCGGCAACACCTTGCTGCTGGGCGTTCTGGTCCTGGAGCTTGCTTTCCAGCTGACGGATTTGCAGTTTCAAGGCCTCGCTGTCGGTGTTGACGCTGGTCTGGCTGGCAACAACCTTTCCGGAAATATCCTGCAGACGCCCTGCCGCTTCCTCACTGATCCGCGCGAAACTTTCCTGGGTCGCCACCAGTTGCTGTTCCATCAGGGAAATCTGCTGGAAGCTCCACCAGGCCAGGCCCGCGAACGCAAAGATCAGCGCCCCGACCAACGCCCACAGGGGGCCGGTGCTTGCCGCCTTGACCTTCACCACGGGTGCCGTACGCGAATGCACGACCGTGCGGGCAGTGGGCGGAAAGTCGTCATCGAGAACGTCTGCACGCAGGCTCGGTACATCGTCGAAGTCGTCGTTGGCATCGTTACGCATGGACATTGAATAAACCTTAGTGAAACACATGATGGCTTTATGCCGCGCAGTATAAACCCCGCAGCCGTAACCATTGACCCTGAAGTCCCGTTTCCGGTTCAGTAAGGGGTCGTTGTCCTGACATCATCGAATAGCCTGAGCCTTCCACCAGCCACAGAATTCATCGAGTGCCGTCCAGAGGCTGACCTTGGGATCGTAATCCAGATAATGCCGGGCGCGGCTGATGTCCAGGGTGAAATTTTTGTTCATGACCTGCATGCCCAGACGCGACAGCGTCGGTTCGGGACGCCCCGGCCACAACTTGCACACACCCTCGTTGAGCGCCGCCACGCTGTAGGCCAAGCCGTAGGAACGGTAGCGGGTTACCTGTGGGACTTCCATGTTGCGCATGACGTAATTGACCACGTCCCACAGGGGAATCGGCGTGCCGTTGCTGATGTTGTAAGCCTTGCCCAACGCAGAACCGCTGGCGAGCAAACTGCTGAGCAACGCTTCGTTGAGGTTTTGCACGCTGGTGAAATCAACTTTGTTCAGACCGTTGCCGATGATTGCCAGGCGCCCCTTGCGCTGCATGTTCAACAGGCGCGGGAAGATGCTCATGTCGCCGGCCCCGGTGACGAAACGCGGACGCAGGGCCAGGGTTTCAAGGCCGAACTCCTGGGCGCCGAAGACTTTTTGTTCGGCCAGATACTTGGTGGCGGCGTAAGGGTGTTTGAAGCGCTTGGGCACCTGATCTTCGGTCAGGCCCAGATGATCGCGACCATCGAAGTAGATCGACGGCGACGACAAATGCACCAGCCGCCGAACCCGTTGCTTCAGGCAGGCTTCGACCACGTTCTCGGTGACCTGGACGTTGCCCTGATGGAAGTCCTGATAGCGTCCCCACAAACCGACTGCCCCGGCGCAATGCACCACGGCCTCGACGTCCGAACACAGCTCGCGCGCCAGTTCCGGGTCGCTCAAGTCGCCCTGAATGAACTCGGCTCCGCGGCGTACCAGATGCTCCACACTCTCGGCCCGGCGACCGTTGACCCGCACGTCCAGGCCCTGCTCCAGGGCAAAACGCGCAAAGCGCCCGCCAATGAAGCCGCTTGCGCCGGTAACCAGAATCTTCATGAATTGCTCCAACCAATGCAGTGGCGAGCTTCAAGCTGCACCCTGCAAATTAAAAACGGTCCGCAAGCGCTTCACTTGCAGCTTGCAGCTTGACGCTTACTGCTGCTCCAAGGGCACCAGCCATTGCTTCGATGCGCGTACCAATTGATCGGTGAGTAAACCCAGCAACTGGCCGCCATTACGCCAATGATGCCAGTACAGCGGCACATCGATCGGCTTATCTGGCAGCAACTCCTGCAATACGCCCCTTTCCAGTTGTTCGCGCACCTGCAGTTCCGGGACCAGACCCCAGCCGAGCCCAGCTTCCGTCAGACGAATGAATCCTTCGGAGGACGGGCATAAATGGTGTTCGAAACCGCCCTCGACGCCGAGGGACGCAAGGTAGCGATGCTGCAGGAAATCGTCCGGGCCAAACACCAGCGCCGGGGTTCGGGCCAACTGATCGGCGCGTACGCCCTGCGGAAAATGCCGGGCAATAAACGCAGGGCTGGCCAGCGCACGGTAACGCATGGCCCCCAGCAACACGCTGCGCGCACCCGCCACCGGACGCTCGCTGGCGCAGACGCAGGCCGCCACTTCACCGGCGCGCATGCGCTTGAGGCCGACGGTCTGGTCTTCGACCACCAGATCCATCAACAGATGCTGTTCGGCGCAAAACGCCCCCACGGCCTGCGCCCACCAAGTGGCCAGGCTGTCGGCGTTCAGGGCGATCCGCAGGCGTTCCGGCAGGCCCTCTTCATCCAGCGCCGGCACCAGGCCTTGCAAATCCCGTTCAAGCAATCGCACCTGCTGCACGTGGTTAAGCAACCGTCGACCGATTTCCGTCGGCGTTGGCGGCGTGGCCCGCACCAGCACCGGCTGGCCAACCCGTGCTTCCAGCAGCTTGATGCGCTGGGAAATCGCCGATTGCGACAAGCCCAGCACCTGGGCCGCCCGTTCAAAACCGGCCTGTTCGACCACGGCGGCCAGGGCAGAAAGCAATTTATAGTCGAACATCAGTTTTCCTAATGAGCGATCAGCAAGATTGGTTTTTCTTATACAGCCTTCACAAGGACAATGACCAGCAAGAACTCTTGAACAAGGATCACCCACATGGCTGGCGAAACTTCATTGGCAACGCTGCTGCGCAGCATGAGCCCACAACTCAACGCGGGCGAATACGTGTTCTGCACTTTGCGCGACGGCAAGTTGCCTACGGATCTGGAAATTGTCGGCAGCTTCCGCGAGCAGGAAGGCCTGACCGTGATCCTCGAACGTTCCCACGCCGAAAAAGCCGGATTCAGCTTCGACTACATCGCCGCCTGGATCACCTTGAACGTACATTCGGCCCTCGAAGCGGTCGGCCTGACCGCCGCATTCGCCACGGCGCTTGGCCAGGCAGGAATCAGCTGCAACGTGATTGCCGGCTACTACCACGACCATTTGTTTGTCGGCCAGGCCGACGCCGACCGTGCCCTGCAAGTGTTGCGGGATCTGGCAGCCAACGCGGAGTAAAAAATCATGTGGCAAAGTTATGTGAACGGCCTGTTGGTGGCCTTCGGCCTGATCATGGCGATCGGCACCCAGAATGCGTTTGTCCTGGCGCAAAGCCTGCGGCGTGAACATCACCTGCCGGTGGCAGCACTCTGCGTGACTTGCGACGCCCTGTTGGTAGCAGCCGGGGTGTTCGGCCTGGCGACGGTACTGGCACAAAATCCGACACTGCTGGCCATCGCCCGTTGGGGCGGCGCAGCGTTTCTGTTGTGGTATGGCAGCCAGGCGCTGCGCCGGGCCTTTTCGAAGCAGAGCCTTGAACAGGGCGAGAGCCAGACCGTACGCTCGCTGCGGGCGGTCATGCTCAGCGCGCTGGCGGTGACCTTGCTCAACCCGCACGTCTATCTGGACACCGTGTTGCTGATCGGCTCTCTGGGCGCACAACAAACCGAGCCCGGCGCTTATGTCGTAGGTGCGGCCAGCGCCTCGCTGCTGTGGTTTTTCACCCTGGCCCTCGGAGCGGCATGGCTGGCACCGTGGCTCGCCCGCCCCAGCACCTGGCGAATTCTCGATCTGTTGGTGGCCATGATGATGTTTGCCGTAGCGCTGCAGTTGATCGCGGCCAGCTGATTCGCGGAACCTCTATTCCACACAGTTGTTGCGTGGTTATGCCGCCCCCCCGGTGCTATGATCCGACTCCCTGCGCCGCAAAGAGTACAAACTCCCCGGCGCTTGTTTGGCCGCCCGTGATCGGCCTTGCGCTCACCGCAACTGACCTGATTAGGAGAATCATCATGGCTTTCGAATTGCCGCCGCTGCCGTACGCACACGATGCACTGCAGCCGCACATCTCCAAGGAAACCCTGGAGTTCCACCACGACAAGCACCACAACACCTACGTCGTGAACCTGAACAACCTGGTGCCAGGCACCGAGTTCGAAGGCAAGACCCTGGAAGAAATCGTCAAGACTTCCTCGGGCGGTATCTTCAACAACGCCGCTCAGGTCTGGAACCACACTTTCTACTGGAACTGCCTGGCGCCAAACGCCGGCGGTCAACCAACCGGCGCTCTGGCTGAAGCCATCAACGCGGCTTTCGGTTCGTTCGACAAGTTCAAGGAAGAGTTCAGCAAGACGTCCATCGGCACCTTCGGTTCCGGTTGGGGCTGGCTGGTGAAAAAGGCTGACGGTTCCCTGGCCCTGGCCAGCACCATCGGCGCCGGCAACCCGCTGACCAACGGCGACACCCCGCTGCTGACCTGCGACGTCTGGGAACACGCTTACTACATCGATTACCGCAACCTGCGTCCGAAGTATGTCGAAGCGTTCTGGAACCTGGTCAACTGGAAGTTCGTGGCTGAGCAGTTCGAAGGCAAAACCTTCACCGCTTAAGCTCGACGCCAGTCAAAAGAACCCGGCTTATGCCGGGTTTTTTTATGAGTTCGGGAAAGTCCGAAAAGTGGCCACATCAATGAAAAACGTGTCGATTATCCGGCCGTCTTCGCGAGCAAGCCCGCTCCCACACTGGATCGTGTCGTATACAGATCAAATGTGGGAGCGGGCTTGCTCGCGAAGAACGATAACGCGGTTAGTCTGCCAACTACCGCGGATCGAGGTTATCCAACGCGCGACTCACCGCCAGCTCCGCCAACATGACAATCTGCGAAATGGCCAGCGCTGTGTTGCGCTGGGGGCCATTCAGGTAGGTGGCGAAATCACTCGCCAAGACATTGGCTGAAGCCAGTGATTCACAGGCGTGGGCAAGAAGGCTTTCAGTGTCCATGTCGGGAACAATCATGAACATGGTGCGGGGGCTGTAGGGTTTGCTGGTGCTGCTGGGGGGATCGGGGATTAACTTATCCAAAATATGCTCCTTATCGATTGGAGCCATCTCTCGCCGTTTCTCACGCGGGCGAAGAGGTGGCAGCTATGTGCGGAGTGAGAAACCGGCAAGAGAGCAATCCGGCCAGACCGAGGTCTGCCCGCACACAGCCGCCATAAAGCATTGCTGGCAGCGGATAAGCTGGCGGCAATTATGGTGGTACTGGCGCTGGATTAACACTCTCTTGCGGGTTCTCACGCCCGATCGCTGAAGCATTTCAGCGATCACCAAAGGTTATTCAGCCCGCTTCCGACGGACAACCTGAAAACTGCGTGGGAAACTTCTGGCGCTTTCCTACACCGCGCCATCTCGCAAAAACGTAACGCGGAGCGTCCCTGGCAGCACTCCCACGCGGGCGTGTGGAAACGATATGTTGGGGTGTGGCTGAAAATGCAATGTCGACTGTCCCGCCATCTTCGCGAGCAGGCTCGCTCACATTGGGCCCCCGGTTTTTAGTCGGGACTTCTGGCCACTGAAGATCCCCGTGGGAGCGAGCTTGCTCGCGAAAAACGCCAGGACAACGCGGGCATTCAGGCAGCACGCGTTATCGTTGACGTCCATCGCGAGCAAGCTCGCTCCTACAGGGCCGAGCGTTAGCTCGCCTGCAGCTTTTGATCTTGATCCACCCGCCCCCTCGGCAGGCTGAGTGGAGGCGTTCATCCGGGGGTGGGCGCGCAGCGCCGTTCGGCACAGCCGAACACATCGAGAGGAGGTCGAGCGAAGCCGACCGGAGGCGATGCCCCCGGATGAATGCCGGAGCGAAGGAACCCCGAGCCCAGGCGAGGGGCCGTACGTTCGGGGCGAGCGTTTTTTGGGTTACTTTTTTAGGCGCTTGTAAAAAAAGTGACTCGCCGTAAGGGCGAAACCATAAGCCGCCGTTACCGAAGAAATGGATATGTACTCCGTTAAAGCTCCAAAACAACCTACAGAATCCAAGGCATTTTTCGACGATGAAACAAGACTTCCGGGCCTTGCTCCCCCGCCGCGGACGACTAACATCAACAAAAGGAAAATATCCGCGCGCCCGCCCCTCAAGTTGAAGGACTCGACAACCGACACAGTGCTAATAGGCTAACTCGTCAAGACAACTGCAAATCGGCCAAGCTGAAGGCAAAATCCCCCAAGGATGATTGTCCCTTTGACTGCCATTACGGGATTGCCAATACTCATGGCAACTTGATGCCACCCGCACGGAACAAGGAATAAACCTTTGAAGCTGGAACTCAAGAACAGCTTGTCGGTGAAGTTGCTCCGGGTCGTGCTCCTGTCGGCATTGATCGTCGGCGTGGTCTTGAGCTGCGCGCAGATTGTGTTCGATGCCTATAAAACACACCAAGCCGTCGCCAACGATGCCGAGCGCATCCTCGACATGTTTCGCGACCCCTCGACCCAGGCCGTCTACAGCCTGGACCGGGAAATGGGCATGCAGGTGATCGAAGGCCTGTTTCAGGACGCCGCCGTGCGCCAGGCCTCCATCGGCCATCCCAACGAAGCCATGCTCGCGCAAAAAACCCGCGAGTTGCAGCACTCCCACAGCCGCTGGCTGACCGACCTGATTCTTGGCAAGGAACGCACCTTCACCACCCAACTGGTCGGTCGCGGGCCTTACAGCGAGTATTACGGCGACCTGAGCATCACCCTCGATACCGCCACCTACGGCCAAGGGTTCATTGTCAGCTCGGTGATCATCTTCATCTCCGGCGTACTGCGCGCGCTCGCCATGGGGCTGGTGTTGTATCTGGTCTACCACTGGCTGCTGACCAAGCCGCTGTCGCGGATCATCGAGCACCTCACGGAAATCAATCCGGATCGTCCCAGCGAACACAAGATTCCGCTGCTCAAGGGGCACGAGAACAACGAACTGGGCATCTGGATCAACACCGCCAACCAGTTGCTCGAATCCATCGAACGCAATACCCATCTGCGCCACGAAGCGGAAAACAGCCTGTTGCGCATGTCCCAATACGATTTCCTGACGGGGCTGCCGAACCGGCAGCAGTTGCAGCAGCAACTGGACAAGATCCTCGTCGACGCCGGCAAATTACAGCGCCGGGTCGCAGTGTTGTGTGTCGGCCTGGATGACTTCAAGGGCATCAACGAGCAGTTCAGCTATCAGACCGGCGACCAGTTGTTGCTGGCCCTGGCCGATCGCCTGCGCGGTCATAGCGGTCGCCTGGGCGCCCTCGCCCGCCTCGGTGGCGACCAGTTCGCCCTGGTCCAGGCCGACATCGAGCAGCCCTACGAAGCCGCCGAGCTGGCGCAAAGCATTCTCGATGACCTGGAAGCGGCGTTTGCCCTCGACCATCAGGAGATCCGCCTGCGCGCCACCATCGGCATCACCCTGTTCCCCGAGGACGGCAACAGCACCGAAAAGTTGCTGCAAAAGGCCGAGCAGACCATGACGCTGGCCAAGACCCGTTCGCGCAACCGCTATCAGTTCTATATCGCCAGCGTCGACACCGAAATGCGCCGCCGCCGCGAACTGGAAAAAGACCTGCGCGATGCGTTGATCCGCAATCAGTTCTACCTCGTCTACCAGCCACAGATCAGCTACCGCGACAACCGCGTGGTGGGCGTCGAAGCCCTGATTCGCTGGCAACACCCCGAGCACGGCATGGTGCCGCCGGACCTGTTCATCCCCCTGGCCGAACAGAATGGCACCATCATTGCCATCGGCGAGTGGGTGCTGGACCAGGCCTGTAAACAATTACGCGAGTGGCATGACCAAGGCTTCAGCGACCTGCGCATGGCGGTGAACCTCTCCACGGTTCAATTGCACCACGCCGAACTGCCACGGGTGGTCAACAACCTGCTGCAGATGTACCGCCTGCCACCGCGCAGCCTGGAGCTGGAAGTCACCGAAACCGGCCTGATGGAAGACATCAGCACCGCGGCCCAGCACTTGCTCAGCCTGCGCCGCTCCGGCGCGCTGATCGCCATCGACGATTTCGGAACCGGCTATTCGTCCTTGAGCTATCTCAAGAGCCTGCCGCTGGACAAGATCAAGATCGACAAGAGCTTCGTACAGGACCTGCTCGATGACGACGACGATGCGACCATCGTTCGCGCCATCATCCAGCTGGGCAAGAGCTTGGGCATGCAGGTGATTGCCGAAGGCGTGGAAACCGCCGAGCAAGAGGCCTACATCATCTCCGAAGGCTGCCACGAAGGTCAGGGCTATCACTACAGCAAGCCGTTGCCGGCACGGGAACTGGGCGTTTACCTCAAGCAGGCCCAACGCAGCAATGCCGCTATTTTGTAAAAAACACATCCCTCCTGTAGGAGCGAGCTTGCTCGCGATGAACCTGAGAGCAACACGCTCATTCAGAATGAACGCGTCATCGTTAAAGTCCATCGCGAGCAAGCTCGCTCCTACAGTGAATAAGAAATATTTACAGGTACAACCCTTTACACATAATGCGAAAGATTTGCATTATGTCGCAGTTTTGCGTGTGCATAGCACGACTCCACCCCTATCGAAGCAGGATGTTCGCCATGATTCGTATGCCTCTGGCTACCGCCAGTCTGTTGGCCATCGCTATTTCCCTCGCCGGTTGTGGCGAAGGTAAAGACCAAGAAAAAGCTGCCGCGCCTGCGCCAGCTGCCAGCACTGCGGCTGCCCCGGCTGCTCCAGCCGCTGCGCCTGCCGCTGCCGGTAAAGTCGACGAAGCCGCTGCCAAAGCCGTTGTCGCCCATTACGCCGACATCGTTTTCGCCGTTTACAGCGATGCCGAATCCACCGCGAAGACCCTGCAAACCGCCGTAGACGCCTTCCTCGCCAAGCCGAACGCCGACACCCTCAAAGCCGCCAAGGCTGCCTGGGTTGCAGCCCGCGTGCCTTACTTGCAGAGCGAAGTGTTCCGCTTCGGCAACACCATCGTTGACGACTGGGAAGGTCAGCTGAACTCCTGGCCGCTGGACGAAGGCCTGATCGACTACGTCGACAAATCCTACGAACACGCATTGGGCAACCCGGGTGCCACTGCCAACATCATCGCCAACACTGAAGTGCAGATCGGCGAAGACAAGGTCGACGTCAAAGACATCACCCCGGAAAAACTCGCCAGCCTGAACGAGCTGGGCGGTTCCGAGGCCAACGTCGCCACCGGCTACCACGCCATCGAATTCCTGCTCTGGGGCCAGGACTTGAACGGCACCGGCCCTGGCGCCGGCAACCGTCCGGCTTCGGACTACCTGGAAGGCAAAGGCGCTACCGGCGGTCACAACGATCGTCGTCGTGCTTACCTGAAGTCTGTGACTCAGCTGCTGGTCAGCGACCTGGAAGAAATGGTCGGTAACTGGAAGCCGAACGTGGCCGACAACTACCGCGCCACCCTGGAAGCAGAACCGGCTGAAACCGGCCTGCGCAAAATGCTGTTCGGCATGGGCAGCCTGTCCCTGGGCGAACTGGCGGGCGAACGCATGAAGGTTTCCCTGGAAGCCAACTCCCCGGAAGACGAACAGGATTGCTTCAGCGACAACACCCACAACTCGCACTTCTACGATGCCAAGGGCATTCGTAACGTGTACCTGGGCGAATACACCCGCGTCGACGGCACCAAAATGACCGGCGCCAGCCTGTCGTCCCTGGTGGCCAAGGCCGACCCGGCTGCCGACACCGCGCTGAAAGCCGACCTGGCCGCCACCGAAGCCAAGCTCCAGGTCATGGTCGACCACGCCAACAAGGGTGAGCACTACGACCAGTTGATCGCTGCCGGCAACACCGCGGGCAACCAGATCGTCCGTGACGCCATCGCGTCCCTGGTCAAGCAGACCGGTTCGATCGAAGCCGCCGCCGGTAAACTGGGCATCAACGACCTGAATCCGGACAACGCTGATCACGAGTTCTGATCAACGCTGGCTGAGTGAAAAAGGCGACCTTCGGGTCGCCTTTTTCATATCTGCCCTACACAGTCCATTGTGGGAGTTATGGGTAAGCCAAATTACCTGTCCCACATCAAGCAAACGATAATTCCTCTTATTCAAATTCCCATCCCCTGTTAGACTTTGCGCCCTTGTTTTGCTCGTTTTGCAGGATGTCTGATGCCCTCGCTGCCTCTTCGCTTGTCCGCACTGTTTCTGGCCCTGGGCCTGAGTGCCTGCGATGACGCCCCGAAATTCACCCGGGCCGAACCCGGTGAAGCCCGCTCCGGCGGCAGTGCGACGGTGCGCAAGACCGATCAGAACGCGTTTTCCATGCCGTCGGCGAATCTGCCGCCGTCGCGGCGCGTGGATTTCAGCGTTGGCAACAGCTTCTTCCGCAGCCCTTGGGTGATCGCGCCATCGACGACGACCGCTCGCGATGGCCTCGGCCCATTGTTCAACACCAATGCCTGCCAGGGCTGCCACATCAAGGACGGCCGCGGCCATCCGCCGACGCCCAACGATGTGAACGCCGTGTCGATGCTGGTACGCCTGTCGATTCCCGACGCCCCGGCGTATGCCAAGGTCATCGAACAGCTCGGTGTGGTGCCGGAGCCCGTCTATGGTGGTCAGTTCCAGGACATGGCCGTACCCGGCGTGGCCCCCGAAGGCAAAGTGCGGGTCGATTACACCGCCGTGCCGGTTCGCTTCAAGGACGGCACCGAAGTCGAGTTGCGCAAACCGAGCCTGAACATCACCCAACTGGGCTACGGTCCGATGCACCCCGACACCCGTTTCTCGGCCCGCGTGGCGCCGCCAATGATTGGCCTGGGCTTGCTCGAAGCGATCCCCGACGAGGCGATCCTGGCCAATGCCGAGGCACAGGCCAAGGCGAACAACGGCATTGCAGGACGCCCGAACCAGGTGTGGGACGACGCCCAACAAAAGACAGTGTTGGGAAGATTTGGCTGGAAAGCCGGACAACCAAACCTCAATCAGCAGAATGTCCACGCGTTTTCGGGGGATATGGGGCTCACGACCAGCCTTAGACCCTTTGATGACTGCACGGACGCGCAAACGGCCTGCAAACAGGCACCCAGTGGCAACGGCCCGAATGGCGAGCCCGAAGTCAGCGACAACATCCTGCGCCTGGTACTGTTCTACAGCCGAAACCTCGCCGTACCGGCACGTCGTGACGTCAGCGCACCTGAAGTGCTGGCCGGAAAGACCCTGTTTTATCAGGCCGGTTGCCAATCCTGTCACACCCCGAAATACACCACCGCCGCCAACGCCGCCGAACCTGAACTGGCCAATCAAGTGATTCGCCCGTACAGCGATCTGCTGCTGCATGACATGGGCGACGGCCTGGCCGACAACCGTACCGAGTTCCAGGCCAGCGGCCGCCAATGGCGTACCCCGCCGTTGTGGGGCATCGGCCTGACACAGGCGGTCAGCGGCCACACCCAGTTCCTGCACGACGGCCGCGCCCGCAACCTGCTCGAAGCCGTGCTCTGGCATGGCGGCGAGGCGACAGCGGCACAGCAACAGGTTTTGTCTTTCAATGCCGAGCAACGCGCCGCGTTGCTGGCGTTCCTGAATTCCCTTTAACACGCATTCCACTCGCGGGAGCCCGACATGTTCCGTCCCAAATTGTTGTTCACCAGCCTTGCCGCCCTCGCCCTGGGCGCCTGCTCGCCCCAGGACCCGCAAGCGGTCACGTCGGCGGCCATCGCCAAGTCGGTGATCCTGCCGACCTACACCCGCTGGGTTGAAGCCGACCGTCAATTGGCGGTCAGCGCCCTCGCCTACTGCGAAGGCAAGGAAAACCTGGAAACCGCCCGTGCCGACTTCCTGCATGCGCAAAAAGCCTGGGCCGAGCTGCAACCATTGCTGATCGGGCCGCTGGCCGAAGGCAACCGTTCGTGGCAAGTGCAGTTCTGGCCGGACAAGAAAAACCTGGTCGGCCGTCAGGTCGAGCAACTGGTCACCGCCCAGCCGCAAATCGATGCCGCCGCCCTGGCCAAGTCCAGCGTTGTGGTACAGGGCCTCTCGGCCTACGAATACATTCTGTTCGACAACAAGCCTGACGTGGCCAACGCTGAGCAGAAGAGCAAATACTGCCCGCTGCTGATCGCCATCGGCGAACGCCAGAAGCAATTGGCCGAAGAGATTCTGCAAACCTGGAACAACACCGACGGCATGCTCGCGCAAATGAGCAAATTCCCGAACCAGCGCTACGCGGACTCCCATGAGGCGATCGCCGATCTGCTGCGCGTGCAAGTCACCGCCATCGACACCCTGAAGAAAAAACTCGGTACGCCGATGGGCCGCCAGACCAAGGGCGTGCCACAACCGTTCCAGGCCGATGCATGGCGCAGCCAGTCGTCCCTGACCAGCCTCGAAGCCAGCCTCGCGGCCGCCAAGACCGTCTGGGAAGGTGTGGATAACAAAGGCCTGCGCAGCCTGTTGCCGAGCGAGCAGAAACCGTTGGCCGACAAGATCGATGCAGCCTATGCCGCCTCGCTGAAACTGTTCGCCGGCAACCAGCGCTCGCTGACCGACATGCTCAACGACGATGCCGGCCGCCAGCAGCTCAACGACCTGTACGAAAGCCTCAACGTTGTACATCGCCTGCACGAGGCCGATCTGGCCAAGGCACTGGGCATCCAACTGGGCTTCAACGCCAACGACGGTGACTGATGAGGGCCAGTTCCATGCTGCGACGCCAGGTTCTGACATTAGGTAGTTTGCTGCTGGGTGCAGTGACGCTGGGCGGCTGGAAGCTGTTCAAGCAAAAGGACAAGAGTCCGTTGTTGCTTTCGGCACGGGACGATACCGACGGCCAGCATTACGCCGTCGGTTATCGGCTGGATGGCACCCAGGTGTTCGCCACCCGGGTTGGCCAGCGTTGCCACGACATCATCAACCACCCGACACTGCCTATTGCGCTGTTTGTCGCCCGCCGTCCGGGCACCGAGAGCTACCTGATCGACCTGCGCGACGGCGCGCTCCTGCAAACCGTGGTGTCACAGCCG
The DNA here is from genome assembly GCF_057837725.1 of Pseudomonas sp. GL_091. Taxonomy (NCBI): domain Bacteria; kingdom Pseudomonadati; phylum Pseudomonadota; class Gammaproteobacteria; order Pseudomonadales; family Pseudomonadaceae; genus Pseudomonas; species Pseudomonas sp. GL_091. The sequence continues at coordinate 5,908,844 of NZ_CM174451.1, forward strand.
AACCGGCACTTCTACGGACACGCGGTCATTCACCACAGCGGCGACTGGCTTTACGCCACCGAAAACGACACCACCGATCCGGGTCGCGGCCTGCTCGGTGTGTACAGATTCGAAGGTGAACGGTTGGTGCACAGCGGTGAGATTTCCACCCACGGCCTCGGTCCGCACCAGGTGTCGTGGATGCCCGATGGCGAAACCCTGGTGGTGGCCAACGGCGGGATTCGCACCGAGGCCGAAAGCCGGGTGGAGATGAACCTCAACGCCATGGAACCGAGCCTGGTCCTGATGCACCGCGACGGCACCCTGCTGAGCAAGGAAACCCTCGCCCAGCAGATGAACAGCGTGCGTCATCTGGCCATCGCCAGCGACGGCACCATCGTCGCCAGCCAGCAGTTCATGGGCGCGGCCCACGAGTCGTCGGAGTTGCTGGCGATCAAGCGGCCCGGTCAGCCCTTCGTCGCGTTCCCGGTGCCCGAGCACCAGTTGCAGGCCATGGGACACTACACCGCCAGCGTCGCGGTACACAGCGACTTGCGCCTGGTGGCGTTGACTGCGCCGCGGGGCAACCGCTTTTTCATCTGGGACCTGGACAGCGGTGAAGTACGCCTGGACGCGCCACTGCCCGATTGCGCCGGGGTCGGCGCCGTGGCCGATGGTTTTGTCGTGACCTCGGGCCAGGGACGCTGCCGCTACTACGACTGCCGCCAGACAAACCTCGCCGCAAAACCGCTGGAGCTACCCGCAGGGCTCTGGGACAACCATTTGCATCTGATGGCCTGAATCATTGAAAAAATCGCCGCTTTGAGCCGCGCCTGCATCGGGATGACGTACACCCCGCAGGCGCGACCCAAGGCGGCGAATCTTTTCAGGCTTTCACCTCTCTAATACCTCACAACCTGTAAAAACGGCAGTTGGATTACCCTCTACACTCCCGGTAATGTGCCCCGCTGTCTCACCTGATTTTCTCCAAGGAACTGGATATGCTGCGTCGCCGCATGCTGATCATGTTGGGTGTTGTTCTACTGATTGTGCTGGTCCTGGCCGCGTACAAAGCCTTCTCGATCTACACGATGGTTCAAGGCTTCTCTGCGCCCAGACCGGCCATCAGCGTTGCCGTGGCCACCGCCACCGAGCGCCCATGGCAAGCCCGCCTGCCTACCGTTGGCACGCTCAAGGCATTGCAGGGCGTGGACCTGAGCCTGGAGACCGATGGCACCGTCATCGATGTCCAATTCGAGTCAGGGCAGAAGGTCAAGGCCGGCCAACCCATCGTCCGGCTCGACAGCGCCGTGGAAAGTGCCTTGCTCGAAACCGCCCTGGCCGACCTCGGGCTGGCCCAGCTGGACTACAACCGTGGCAGCCAGTTGGTGGGCAGCCAGGCGATTTCCAAAGGTGAGTTCGACCGACTCTCGGCGGTCCTGAAAAAGAGCAGAGCCACGGTCAATCAGCTCAAGGCTGCGCTCGAGAAAAAACGCATCATCGCGCCATTCAGCGGCACCATCGGCATTCGTCAGGTGGACGTCGGCGACTATGTGGCCAGCGGCACCATGATCGCCACCCTGCAAGACCTCAGTAGCCTGTATGTCGACTTTTTCGTGCCCGAGCAGTCGGTGCCGAAGATTGCGCTCGGCCAGCCAGTGCAGGTCATTGTCGCGGCGTATCCGACCCTGGAGTACCCCGGCACCATCAGTGCAATCAACCCCAAGGTCGAGAACAGCACCCGTAACGTGCAGGTCCGCGCCACCCTGGCCAACCCCGATGGCAAGTTGATGCCAGGCATGTTCGCCAGCCTCCAGGTGCTCCTGCCCGACCCGCAACCGCGCATCGTGGTACCGGAAAGCGCGATTACCTACACGCTCTACGGCAACTCGGTGTATGTGGCCGTACCAAAGAAGGCCGAGGATGGCAGCCTGGTAAAGGACGACAAGGGCCAACCGGTGCTGATCGCCGAACGGCGTTTTGTCGAAACCGGCGAACGCCGCGATGGGCAAGTGATGATCACCAAAGGCGTGCAGAGCGGCGAGAAAGTGGTGACCGCCGGCCAGCTCAAACTGGATAACGGCTCACGCGTTGCCATCAGCGACGACAAGACCCTGGCCGGGCAGAACAGCCCGCCACGCGCGGACTGATCAAGGAATTCCCATGGCTTTTACCGACCCGTTCATCCGCCGTCCGGTTCTCGCTACCGTGGTCAGCCTGTTGATCGTGCTGCTGGGCTTCCAGGCCTGGAGCAAGCTGCCGCTACGCCAGTACCCGCAAATGGAAAATGCCCTGATCACGGTGACCACCGCCTACCCCGGGGCCAACGCCGAGACCATCCAGGGCTACATCACCCAACCGATGCAGCAAAGCCTGGCCAGCGCCGAGGGCATCGACTACATGACCTCGGTCAGTCGCCAGAATTTCTCGGTGATCTCGATCTACGCGCGCGTCGGCTCCAACAGCGACCGTCTGTTTACCGAACTGCTGGCCAAGGCCAACGAGGTCAAGAACCAGCTGCCCCAGGACGCTGAAGACCCAGTGCTGAGCAAACAATCTGCCGATGCGTCAGTGTTGATGTACATCAGCTACTTCAGCAAGGAGTTGAGCAACCCGCAGATTACCGATTACCTGTCACGGGTGATCCAGCCCAAGCTGGCGACCTTGCCCGGCATGGCCGAAGCCGAGATCCTCGGTAACCAGGTATTTGCCATGCGCCTGTGGCTGGACCCGATGAAGATGGCGGGTTTCGGCCTCAGTGCCAGCGATGTGACCAACGCGGTGCGCCAGTACAACTTCCTCTCTGCCGCCGGCGAGGTGAAGGGCGAATACGTGGTCACCAGCATCAACGCCAATACCGAACTCAAGTCCGCCGAAGCCTTCGGGACGATTCCGCTCAAGGTCGATGGCGACAGCCGTGTGTTGCTGCGGGATGTGGCGCGTGTGGAAATGGGTGCGGAAAACTACGACACCATCAGCTCGTTCGGTGGCACCCCTTCTGTGTACATCGGCATCAAGGCGACGCCCGGCGCCAACCCGCTGGAAGTGATCAAGGAAGTGCGCAAAATCATGCCGGACCTTGAGGCCCAGCTACCGCCGAACCTCAAGGGTGAAATCGCCTACGACGCCACCCTGTTCATCCAGGCCTCGATCGACGAAGTGGTGAAGACCCTGTTCGAAGCGGTACTGATCGTGATCGTGGTGGTGTTCCTGTTCCTCGGTGCCCTGCGTTCGGTGGTGATCCCGGTGGTGACCATCCCGCTGTCGATGATCGGCGTCATGTTCTTCATGCAGATGATGGGGTACTCGATCAACCTGCTCACCCTGCTGGCGATGGTATTGGCCATCGGCCTGGTGGTGGACGACGCCATCGTGGTGGTGGAAAACATTCATCGCCACATCGAGGAAGGCAAGACGCCGCTCGACGCCGCCATTGAAGGCGCCCGGGAAATCGCCATGCCGGTGGTTTCGATGACCATCACCCTGGCGGCGGTGTACGCACCGATCGGTTTCCTGACCGGCCTGACCGGGGCGCTGTTCAAGGAGTTCGCCCTGACCCTGGCTGGCGCGGTGGTGATTTCCGGCATCGTCGCCCTGACCCTGTCGCCGATGATGTGTGCGTTTCTGCTGCGTCACGACGAGAATCCCAGCGGCCTGGCCCATCGCCTGGACATGATTTTCGAAAACCTCAAGCGCCGCTACCAGAGCCTGCTTCACGGCACCCTCAACACCCGGCCGGTGGTATTGGTGTTCGCTGTAATCGTGTTGTGCCTGATTCCGGTCCTTCTCAAATTCACCAAATCGGAACTGGCGCCGGATGAGGACCAGGGCATCATTTTCATGATAGCCAACGCCCCGCAACCGACCAACCTCGACTACCTGAACACCTACACCGACGAGTTCGTCTCGATCTTCAAGGCGTTTCCCGAGTATTACTCGTCATTCCAGATCAACGGTTTCAACGGCGTGCAATCGGGAATCGGCGGTTTCCTGCTCAAGCCATGGAACGAGCGCCGTCGCACGCAAATGGCGATCCTGCCCGAGGTGCAGGCCAAACTGGAAAAGATCCCGGGGCTGCAGATTTTCGGCTTCAACCTGCCATCACTGCCGGGCACCGGCGAAGGCGTGCCGTTCCAGTTCGTCATCAACTCCGCCAACGATTACGAATTGCTATTGCAGGTGGTCGACCGGGTAAAAAAACGTGCGAAGGAATCCGGCAAGTTTGCGTTTGTCCACGTTGACCTGGCCTTCGACAAGCCGGAAGTGGTGGTGGATATCGACCGCGCCAAGGCCGCACAGATGGGGGTTTCCATGCAGGATCTGGGGGGAACCCTGGCGACCCTGCTGGGTGAAGGCGAGATCAACCGATTCACCATTGAAGGTCGCAGCTACAAAGTCATTGCCCAGGTCGAGCGGCCGTTCCGCGACAATCCGGACTGGCTGAACAATTACTACGTGAAAAACACCAAGGGCGAACTGCTGGCGTTGTCGACCCTGATCACCGTCACCGACCGCGCTCGACCGCGCCAGCTGAACCAGTTCCAGCAACTCAACTCGGCCATCCTGTCCGGCGTGCCGCTGGTGAGCATGGGGGAAGCCATCGACCTCGTGCGCCAGATCGCCCGGGAAGAGGCACCCACCGGTTTTGCCATCGACTACGCCGGCGCATCGAGGCAGTACGTTCAGGAAGGCAGCGCCCTGTGGGTCACCTTTGCCCTGGCACTGGCGATCATTTTCCTGGTGCTGGCGGCCCAGTTCGAAAGCTTCCGCGACCCGCTGGTGATCCTGGTCACCGTGCCGTTGTCTATCTGCGGCGCATTGATTCCGCTGTTCCTGGGTTGGTCGAGCATGAACATCTACACCCAGGTCGGGCTGGTGACCTTGATCGGGCTGATCAGCAAGCATGGCATTCTGATCGTCGAGTTCGCCAACCAGCTACGCAAGGACAAGGGCCTGACGGCACGGGAAGCGGTGGAGGAAGCGGCGGCCATCCGGCTGCGTCCGGTCTTGATGACCACCGCGGCGATGGTGTTCGGCATGGTGCCATTGATCATCGCCACCGGTGCTGGCGCGGTCAGCCGGTTCGACATCGGCACGGTCATCGCAACGGGCATGTCGATCGGCACGTTGTTCACCCTGTTTGTATTGCCCTGCGTCTACACGTTGCTGGCTAAACCCGATAAGCGCTGACACAGATGAACTTGTAGGAGCGAGCTTGCTCGCGATGGACTCAAGAGCGCCGCGTTTGGCCAGTAAATACGCGCTATCGTTAACGACCATCGCGAGCAAGCTCGCTCCTACACTGCACGCAAAAAAAAGGCCTCGCATCAGCGAGGCCTTTCATTTGGGCTTCAATCGGTTCAACTCTGCGGCCTCAATCCCTGAGAAAGTCCGAACATGAACAGCAACAAGTCATGATCGGGTCGAGTGGCCACGGATGCCTTGGCAACCCGTGGCAACGGACAATGTTCTTCTGCGTTTATCGAGCTGAGAACCTGGGGGCGTGGTTGCTCCCAGGTTGCCATCGCGATCGATGCAACTGCCAAGGCTCCTACCAGAAACAAACCTCGTGCAATTTCGAGTTTCATCGCTATAAATCCTTGATAGCGCTGCCAAACGCCGTCTCATAAAAGTAGATGAGTTTTTTCCAGTCTGCGTCGCTGAACGACGAGTGGCGACGCAACTGCTTCAAGTCATGGGCAGCTGCGCGATTGGCCGTCAAACGCTGTCGGCATTTCTCCAGATCGATCAGGGCAACCTCGACCTTGGCCGTCTCACCCTCACCGGTCACGCGAACGAATACGTGCTTGTCGTAAAGGCAACCGTGCTGCCAGCGGCCCTTGTGCATGCGAGCCAGGTTTTCAGCCAGGTCCTTGAGCACTCGTTCGTTTATGGCTTCACCATGACGCTCGCGACCGCCACCGGCGTACCAGCGATCGATTTCCTCGAAGCCGTCCAGCGACTTGGTGACCAGCAAGGCACGCCACTTGTGCACAGGATCGCGCTGTGCGCCACAGAAAACGATTTCCGGAACCCGTACGCCAAGCGCGATCACACCGATGAGCGCAGCATGCTCGCGCAGTACCGTAGGCCGCCCGAATGGGTGCTGCCAGCTACGATGGATATGCCCGGTCTGGCGCTTGACGTAGAGCAGTTGACCATCACTGCCCATCAGGCGTTGAACGCCGCTTTCCCCGCCGCGACGGACGTTGGGTTCTTCTACCCATTCACCGCGCTGATTCCAAAAGTAATCGAAGCGGTCCGGGGGAGCGACTTCCGTTTCTGCTGCACACTGCACTGCCATCCTGTTACCTCTTGCGTAATACGTACACTCGCCACATGGCATAGAGCGGTAAAAAGTCCAGTTGTTCCTGGATGCGGAAACCCGCCTGCTCAAATTCCTTTTCTACGGTAGCGGCCGGTAACACAAACCGGTTTTGGTAACCTACCTGCCCACGGGCTTTCTCCGAACGCTTGCGTTTCCAGGCCTTGAAGTTGCCATCGACCCACAGCGAAAGGATCACGCTGTCACGGGAAACCCGCTCGAATTCACGCAAAATAGCCATGCGATGCTCGGCTTCACCGATGTGGTGGAGCAAGCGCATGCAAAAAATGCTGTCGACGGCGTTGTCCGGCAAGGCGATGTCGAATGCAGACGTGTGCAAGGGTTGTACCCGTTTCACCACATCGGCAGGTTGCGCCTGGGTTGCGATTTTCAGCATGGACTGCGAGTTATCGGCACCGATGATCACGCGGTTGGATTTTTCCGCCAACAAGGGCCAGAAACGCCCTGCACCACAAGGTAAATCGAGGACCAGGCCAGGCTCGCCAGCCAGGGACAGCGCCTTGCGTGCCAATTGTTCGTCACGCCAATGGGACAATCGACGGCCGAGACCTTCCTGGTGTTTGCGCAGATAACGTTGCGCGTGTTGATCGTCGTATTTTTCCGAAAAATCGAGTTTGATCGGACCGTCCATCATCAGGTCTCCTGAACTTCTGATAGCAACTACCTTAGGTTTCGTGGTGTTGGTGACAGGTGATCCACTTGTGAAAATTTTATGATGGGAAACCAAGAAGTATTACAGGGTTTTACAGAGTTGGCAGGGTTTGCTGAACGCCTGACTCAACCGATCAAGTTCGCAACAACTCCACCTGAAAACGGCAGCCATTGGGCTCCATGGTTGTCAGGCTGACGCTCCAGCCCTGGTTTTCACAGATCCGCTGCACCAGTGAAAGTCCCAGGCCCAAGCCTTCCCCACGCTTTTCAGTGCCCCGGACGAACGGCTCGAACATCGCCTCGCGTTTTTCCTCGGGAATGCCCACGCCACTGTCTTCGACCAGAAAGCCCGTGCCCGTCAGGGTCAGGCGGATGAAGCCCTGTTCAGTGTAATGCAAGGCATTACGCAGCAAGTTCCCCATTACCGCATGCAGGAACGTCGCGTTATAGCCCTTGGCCTCAGGGTTGCCCGGTTCGAAGATCAACTTCAATCCTTTTTCTTCTATGGGCTCGCGCCACAGACCGAGCAGGCCCTCGGCTACCTGGCCCAGGGACTGCTGCGGCGACATGCTGGCGTCTTCGCGCTGGGCGCGGGCCAGCATCAGGAAGGTTTGCACCAGCTCGCGCATTTCTTCACACGCCCTGGCAATGCGCTCGACCTGGGCTCGACCGCGCTGATCGAGACCTGGGTTTTCCAGCAACAGTTCGCAGGAACTGGCCAGGATCATCAGGGGCGTACGCAATTCGTGGCTGACGTCGCTGGTGAACAACCGCTCGCGTGTCAGGGCCTGACGCAAGCGCCCGAGGGTGGCGTCGAAGGCCACGGCCAGTTCGCCCACTTCGTCGGCGGCATAATCCGGCGCCAAAGGGGGAGCCAAACCCAGCAGTTGATCGCGATGGCGTACTTGGCGGGCCAGCCGCACCACCGGCGCCATGACCTTGCGCGCCAGGACCCAGCCGAGAAACACCGCCAGCGCCAGGCTCAGTACGAAACCCACCAGCACCACGGCAAACAGCACCCGTTCACGCTCTTCGAAGTCGCTCTGGTCCTGCAATAACACATAACGTCGGCCGTCGACGATTTCGACCATGGCGTGGTACGACAGGTTTTCACGGAACACTTCGTGGAAACCCGGTTCCAGGTGCCGCAAATCCTTGGGCAGCTGGAAATCGCCCGGTCCGCCGCTGAAGTAGAACAATTGGTCCGGTTCGGGACGATGGCTCCAGTCCGCGACATTGTCCATCAGCAACAGGCGCTGCAAATCGCCGCCCAGACCTGCCGAAATAAGTTTTTCTTCCACCAGGTGCACGGTCGCCACGATGCCCATGGCAAAGGCACCCGCCACCAGTGCGCTCATCAGCGCAAAGGCAATGATGATGCGTTGAGCAAGGCTCTGCTTAAACTCCATCACGGCCCTCGGCCAAGCGATACCCCACACCGTGCACGGTTTGCAGCAATGGCTTGGCGAACGGCTTGTCGATCACCTGGCGCAGTTGGTGGACATGGCTGCGCAGGCTGTCGCTGTCCGGGCAGTCGTCGCCCCAGAGCGCTTCTTCAAGAATTTCACGACGCAGTACATGAGGACTTTTCTGCATCAATACGGCCAGCAACTTCAGGCCGACCGGGTTGAGTTTCAGCAACCGGCCTTCGCGAGTGACTTCCAGGGTGTCGAGGTCGTAGTTCAGGTCGCCGACCTGCAAGGTCCGCCGCCCGCCGCCCTGGGTTCGGCGCATGACCGCTTCGATACGCGCCGCCAGTTCAGACAGGGCGAACGGTTTGATCAGGTAGTCATCAGCGCCGGACTTGAAGCCTTGCAGACGGTCATCCAGTTGATCACGGGCCGTGAGCATGATCACCGGCGTTTCGCGACGGGCATCCTCGCGCAAGCGTTTGCACAGGGTGTAGCCATCGATGCCGGGCAGCATGATATCGAGCACGATCAAATCATAGTGCTCGGTGGCCGCCAGATGCAGACCCGACAGACCGTCCTGCGCGCAATCCACGGTATAGCCTTTGAGCCCCAGGTAATCGGCCAGGTTGGCCAGGATATCGCGGTTGTCTTCAACCAATAGAATTCGCATGGGTATCTCTCCGTCCACAGTAACGGCCGTCATGGCCCGCGCAGCTTAAGGCCAAGTGTGGCTCACGGCTAGGGGAAGGCTGTGCATGGATCAATTCGCTCAACCAACAGGTATGATTGACAAGTTTTTCACTATCGATTCACACGCTGCCTACAGCAGGCGGTGAAGACTGTCACGCGATTGATAATAAGGAATATAGAAAATGGACTATTTGAAGACGGCACCCATGCGCTTTTTGCTGCTGGTAACCGGCTCCTGGCTGGCAATTTTTTTTCTGACTCGAACCGTCCTGCTCCTCACGCATCTGGATGAGGCCGGTAGCGGGTTTCTGTCCGTCTTCAGTATCGGCCTGCTCTACGACCTGGGTTTCATTGCCTACGCGGCACTGCCCATGGGGCTCTACCTGTTACTGTGCCCGCCGGCCCTTTGGCGCACTCGTGGCCACCGCTGGTTTCTCCAGGGTCTGCTGACGGTCAGTCTGTTCGCGATGCTGTTCACCTCGGTGGCCGAGTGGCTGTTCTGGGATGAATTCGGCGTTCGCTTCAACTTCATCGCCGTCGACTACCTGGTGTATTCCGACGAAGTACTGAACAACCTGCTTGAGTCGTACCCGATCGGCACGCTGCTGAGCATCCTCGCCGTGCTGGCCGTGGTCCTGAGTCTTGCATTGCGTAAAGCGTTCAACGCTGCACTCAATGCGCCGTTGCCGCCGCTGCGTGGCCGCCTGCTGAATGCACTCGGTTTGTTGATCGTCGCCGGCCTGAGCATGCAGTTGCTCAGCCAGGACGCCCCGCGCGCCCAGGGCGGCAATGCCTATCAGAACGAACTGGCGAGCAACGGTCCATACCAGTTCTTCGCCGCGTTCCGTAACAACGAACTGGACTACCCGCAGTTCTACAGCACGCTGCCGGCGGCCGTGGTTGCCCAACAGATTCGCGCCGAACTGGCTGAGCCCAATGCCCGCTTCGTAGGTGAGGACCCGCAGGACATTCGCCGACAAATCGATAACCCAGGCACCCTGCGCAAACCCAATATCGTGCTGGTCACCATTGAAAGCTTCAGCGCCAAGTACATGGGCAGCAACGGTGACAACCGTAACCTGACCCCCAACCTTGATGCCTTGCGCAAGCAGAGCCTGTATTTCAATAATTTCTACGCCACCGGCACCCGCACCGACCGCGGCCTGGAAGCCATTACCCTGGCGATCCCGCCGACCCCCGGTCGCTCGATCGTCAAGCGTGTGGGTCGTGAAAGCGGCTTTGCCAGCCTTGGTCAGCAACTCAATGCCGTGGGCTACGACAGTGTGTTTGTCTACGGCGGCCGCGGTTACTTCGACAACATGAATGCGTTCTTCAGCGGCAATGGTTACCGCGTCGTGGACCAAAGCAGCGTCGAGGAGTCGGAGATTCACTTCAAGAATGCCTGGGGCATGGCAGACGAGGATCTCTACAACCAGACACTGAAACTGGCCGATGCCGACTATGCCAAGCAGCAGCCATTCCTGCTGCAGCTGATGACGACGTCCAACCACCGCCCTTACACCTATCCGGACAACCGGATCGACATCAAGTCCGGCAACGGTCGTGACGGCGCGGTGAAATACACCGACTACGCCATCGGTCAGTTTCTCGATCAGGCGCGTCAAAAACCCTGGTTTGACAATACAATCTTCATCTTTGTCGCCGACCACACCGCAGGCAGCGCCGGTAAGGAAGACTTGCCTATCGCCAACTATCAGATCCCGCTGTTCATCTATGCGCCCAAGTTGATCGAAGCTCGAGAAACGGCACAGCTGGCCAGCCAGATCGATCTGGCGCCGACATTGCTGGGCTTGCTCAATCTGGATTATGAGTCGACGTTCTTTGGCCGTAACCTGTTGCAGGGTAACCCGCTGCCGCCACGGGTGGTGGTCGGCAACTACCAGCACCTGGGGTTGTTCGACGGCAAGGACCTGGCGATTCTGAGCCCACGCCAGGGATTGCGTCGTCACGATGAAGCACTGACCGAAAGCCGCGAGTCCCGGTCGACCGCCGATGACCCGCTGATTACCCGCGCCATCACCTATTACCAAACCGCCAGTTATGGCTTCAAGCAACAGCTGCTTGGCTGGAAGGCGCCCAAGGAGGGTGCCGGTCAAGTCGGCGAACGTTAACCGAATCGCCCCGGGCTGATGCCCCGGGGCTTTTTCCTTTGTTCAGGATCCACCATGTCATCAACCGCTGTCCGCCCTGCCCCTCGCCCGCTCAACTTCTGGGTGTGCCTGGGGGTTCCCGCCGTTGCGGCGATCATTCTGGTGTTGCTCGAACTGACTTCACTGGACATGGACCTTGCCAAGCTGTTCTACGACCCGGTCGCGGGTGACTTCATCGGACGGCACAGTTACTTCCTGGAAAACATCCTGCATACCCGCGCCAAGCAAGTGGTCATTGCCTTCTCGGTGTTCGCGATCATTGCCTACGTTGCCTCGTTTTTCATGGTCAAGCTCAAACCGTTCAAGCGGGAACTGGGTTGCCTGGTGCTGTCCCTGGGTCTGGCGACTTCCTTTGTCACCCCGATGAAAGCGGTGACCGCGGTGCAATGTCCTTGGAGCCTTGAGCAATTTGGCGGACACGAGACCTACAGCGAGTTGTTGAACCATCGCCCGGCTACCGAAAAACCAGGTCGTTGCTGGCCCGGCGGCCATGCGGCCACCGGCTTCACCCTGTTTGCCCTGTTTTTCGTATTGCGTGACCGTCGCCCGCGCATGGCTCGTGCAGCGTTTGTCTTCGCCTTCGCCCTCGGCTCGGTGTTCTCCATCGGGCGGATGATGCAGGGCGCGCACTTCTTCTCGCACAACGTGTGGACGGCGGTGTTCTGCTGGCTGATTTGTTTGGGGTCGTATTACTACGTTCTGTATCGACCGGCTTTGAGGGCTGAACGCGGGACGACTGCAGAACCTGTCGGCGCCTGATCTGACGCCTTCGTCGGAGCGCCGCCCGGACCAAGCCACGCTCCCACAGAGACGATGCAGATCCTGTGGGAGCGTGGCTTGCCCGCGATGGGCGCGACGTGATCTCCAGCCCCCCCAAATTGAAGGATCGAGTAGGAGGCGGGGTTGCCCCCGCCGTCCTCTCACACCACCGTACGTACGGTTCCGTATACGGCGGTTCCTGCCTACTGACAAACAACGTCAGCGAGCTTGGTTCCGTTGATGTGTCGCCTGCGGTATCTAAGCGCCCAGACCGGCCCTCGGAGCTTCCGGCTCCTACCTCCTAATGGTCTTGACCTCCGCTACGCGGAGTTTCTGCTTTACGCTCCAACAGAGATCACACCCGACTATCCACTCATGGCAGGTTCAGCCCTTCATCACTCCGGTTTCGAGCAACTACTACGGCCTCTGCTGACTTCTGTCGCCCATCCCGTCATCTCGCGACGCCGGTAGCACATGGCAGGCTAAACAGATCTCCCAGGGTAATTCGCGCGACCTTCCTGCTTATGCCTGTCGGATCTACGTCGCAGCGTTCCGTGCAAGTATCGGGCTTTGAAGATATTGGCCTTCTTACCCCGCTGCGCCGCCTCTATCCGCTTCCTGTTCGTCAGGCCAGCATTTTGCCTCGGGCTTCCTTCAGATTCGCAGTCACCCGCGACACCCTTGCCTCTGGCTAACACTTCCCCTTGCCGGGTGTGTAGAGGACTTTCACCTCCAAGTCACCAGCGTGGCCACCACAGCCAAGCTGGTTGCGCTTACGCGCAACGCGCCATGCCTGGCGCACCAATAAAAAACCCCGCCTGCTTTCGCAGGCGGGGTTTTTTCATACAGGGGTAAGGCTGGCTTACATCATGCCGCCCATGCCGCCCATACCGCCCATGTCTGGCATACCGCCGCCAGCGCCACCGTCTTTCTTCGGTGCATCAGCAACAGCGGCTTCGGTGGTCAGGATCAGACCGCCGATCGACGATGCAGCTTGCAGCGCGGAACGGGTGACCTTGGTTGGGTCCAGGATGCCCATTTCGATCATGTCGCCGTATTCGCCAGTCGCAGCGTTGTAACCGAAGTTACCTTTGCCGTTCTTGACTTCGTTGACCACAACGCTTGGCTCGTCACCGCTGTTGGCAGCGATCTGACGCAGCGGTGCTTCGATGGCACGACGCAGAACAGCGATACCCACGTCCTGGTCGGCGTTGTCGCCTTTCAGGTCGAGGATGGCTTCCAGAGCGCGGATCAGCGCAACGCCACCGCCAGGTACCACGCCTTCTTCAACGGCTGCACGGGTTGCGTGCAGGGCGTCTTCAACGCGGGCTTTCTTCTCTTTCATTTCTACTTCGGAACCAGCGCCAACCTTGATCACTGCAACGCCGCCGGACAGCTTCGCCAGACGCTCTTGCAGTTTTTCACGGTCGTAGTCCGAGGAAGTTTCGGCAACCTGAGCACGGATCTGAGCAATGCGGGACTCGATGTCGCCTGCTACGCCAGCACCGTCAACGATGATGGTGTTTTCCTTGGAGATGGTCACGCGCTTGGCGCTGCCCAGGTTTTCCAGGGTGGCTGCTTCCAGGCTCAGGCCGATCTCTTCGGAGATAACGGTACCGCCGGTCAGAACGGCGATGTCCTGCAGCATGGCCTTGCGGCGGTCGCCGAAGCCTGGAGCCTTGACGGCTGCGACTTTAACGATGCCACGCATGTTGTTCACGACCAGAGTCGCCAGGGCTTCGCCTTCAACGTCTTCGGAAACGATCAGCAGTGGACGGCCGGCTTTGGCAACGGCTTCCAGCACTGGCAGCATTTCGCGGATGTTCGAGATCTTTTTGTCGACCAGCAGAACCAGCGGGTTGTCCAGCTCGGCAACCATGGTTTCCGGCTTGTTGACGAAGTACGGGGACAGGTAGCCACGGTCGAACTGCATGCCTTCTACAACCGACAGTTCGTTTTCCAGGCCAGTGCCTTCTTCAACGGTGATCACGCCTTCTTTACCGACTTTTTCCATGGCTTCGGCAATGATGTCGCCGATGGAGTTGTCGGAGTTGGCGGAGATGGTACCAACCTGAGCGATGGCCTTGGTGTCAGCGCATGGCTTGGACAGGTTTTTCAGCTCTTTGACAATGGCGATGGTCGCCTTGTCGATGCCGCGCTTGAGATCCATCGGGTTCATGCCGGCAGCGACGGCTTTCAGGCCTTCGTTGACGATCGACTGAGCCAGAACGGTAGCGGTGGTAGTACCGTCACCAGCGTCATCGTTGGCACGGGAGGCAACGTCTTTGACCAGCTGCGCGCCCATGTTTTCGAAACGGTCTTCGAGTTCGATTTCTTTGGCGACGGAAACGCCGTCCTTGGTGATGGTCGGAGCGCCGAAGCTCTTCTCGATGATCACGTTACGGCCTTTCGGGCCCAGGGTCGCTTTTACCGCGTCAGCCAGGACGTTGACGCCTTTGAGCATTTTCTTGCGGGCGGAATCGCCAAACAGAACTTCTTTAGCAGCCATGATCGATATTCCTTAAATACTTTGTAGTAGCGGAAAATGAACGGGTAATCAGCCTTCGATAACAGCGAGGATTTCGTTCTCGCTCATTACCAGCAGGTCTTCGCCGTCGACTTTCACAGTGTTGCTGCCGGAGTAAGGACCGAACACAACCTTGTCGCCCACCTTCACGGCCAGTGCGCGCACTTCACCGTTTTCCAGTACGCGGCCGGTGCCGACAGCGAGGATTTCGCCGCTGTTGGCTTTTTCAGCAGCCGAACCTGGCAGGACAATACCGCCAGCGGTTTTCTTTTCTTCTTCGCTGCGACGGATGACGACGCGGTCATGCAGAGGACGAAGCTTCATTGTCGATCTCTCCTAATTGTGGTTTTCATCGGCCGGTGTAGTCCCGGCGGGTTTAACAAAGGCCGGCGGTGCCGGTTGCGGCTCGTCAAGCGAACCGCGGAAGTCTGTCTGGCGTAATCGCCAGAAACCTTGCGGTGACCGTTACATAAGGGCGCATAAGCTTATTACAAGGGCGGGGATCGAATTTTTTTCAAGTCGCTGCCCCGCAAACGAACACGGCACCCAAAGGTGCCGTGTCGATGTGCGTATTATTTGGTATCGCGGTGTTCGAACTCGCCTTCGATCACGTTGGGCTCGCGGCCCAGCGGCTCGCGAGGCGCCGGGCCGCCACGGGCCTGGAGGTCGTCGGCGAACGCTCGCTGACGCATGGCCTGCTCTTCGGCGCGCTGGCGCATTTTATTGGCCAGCAGGCGACGACTGAACGGCAGCAGCATGAACAGGCCGATCACATCGCTGATGAAACCCGGAAGAATCAGCAGGCCACCTGCCAATGCCAGCATCAGGCCTTCGAGCATGGTCTGGGCCGGCAGTTCGCCGCGGCTCAGGCTTTCACGGGCACGCAGGGCCGTGGCCAGGCCGGCGATGCGCAGCACAAACACGCCGAACATCGAGCCGAGAATGATCAGCAGCAGGGCCGGGAAAAACCCGATGGACCCTGCCACCTTGACGAATACGAACAGCTCCAACACCGGGAACAGCAGAAAGAGCAACAAAAAAGGGCGCATCAAATGGTTCCTCAACGCAAGAATGCCTTGCCAGTTCACCTTAGATGACGTCGCCGTTTCGTGAATTCAAGCGTCGGCCACTTCATTTTTCGGCCAATGCTCGGCGTGGGCCAGAGAAACCAAGGCTTCGCGAACTTGTGTCGGCGTATTACAAGGCACTTTAAACGGCAACCAGTACAGGCTTTGACCGATACGCAGATGCATGCCTTCGGAATCGATACCGGCCATTTGCGCCGGCACGTTTTTCGGCAGCCCGGCCAGATCGACGTAATGGGCGATGGCCTTGGCGTGATCAGCGTTCATGTGCTCAACCATGCTCAGTTCAGCCTTGCCGGCGAACGGATTGGCCAGGGTCAGATCGTTGACCCAATGAATGGCGCCAAAACCGCCGATGTAACGGTGGCGTACAGGCTTGAGCACCCAGAAATCGAAATCGTGGGCCTGGTGATAACCCTGCGACTCCGGGAAGTAGCGGTAGTAACGCTCGGAGGCGGCTTCGATGGCGGCTTCGTCTTCGAGCTGCTGCGCCTCAGCCAGGTAAGTCAGTCGACCAACGGCCTGGACATCTTCGGCGCCACGTTCGCCGACAAAGAGCGAGCACTTCGGATCTTTCTGCAAATTATGAGTGTGCTGGGCGATGCGGCTGATCAGGATCAGCGGCCGGCCCAGCTCGTCCAGGCAGTACGGAACCACGGAGCCGAACGGATAACCGGGCATTGATTTGGAGTGCGTCGAGAGCACCCCACGGTATTCCTTGAGGAGCAATTCTCGTGCATGCTTAGCCGCTTCAACGCTCAATTTATGACTCCTTAAATAGAATTCGTCAGAAAAACGGACGAGCTGCTGGTGAAAGTCCCAGCAAGCCATCGGGGCAGTTCTCATGTGCAGCCGGCCACGTCAGGCGCAGATCGAGAGGCTCTCTACAAGGAAACCACTCAGACCTGCTACCGGGGGCATGCGAATGCAACTCACTGACAAAGTAATCATTATCACTGGCGGTTGCCAGGGTTTAGGCCGCTCCATGGCCGAGTATTTCGCAGGCCTGGGCGCGAAACTCGCGCTGGTGGACCTGAACCAGGAAAAACTCGACGCCGCCGTCGCGGCCTGCAAGGCCCAAGGTGTCGAGGCCCGCGCCTACCTGTGCAACGTGGCCAACGAAGAGCAAGTGACCCACATGGTTGCCCAGGTCGCTGAAGACTTCGGCGCGATCCATGGCTTGATCAACAATGCCGGGATCCTGCGCGACGGTCTGTTGCTCAAGGTCAAGGATGGCGAAATGACCAAGATGAGCCTGGCCCAATGGCAGGCGGTCATCGACGTCAACCTGACCGGCGTGTTCCTGTGCACCCGTGAAGTCGCGGCGAAAATGGTCGAGCTGAACAACAGCGGCGCGATCATCAATATCTCGTCGATTTCCCGCGCCGGCAACGTCGGTCAGACCAACTACTCGGCCGCCAAGGCCGGTGTCGCTGCGGCGACTGTGACCTGGGCCAAGGAACTGGCGCGCTACGGCATTCGCGTTGCCGGCATTGCACCGGGCTTCATCGAAACCGAAATGACCCTGGGCATGAAGCCTGAAGCACTGGAAAAAATGACCGCAGGGATCCCGCTCAAGCGCATGGGCAAACCTGAGGAAATCGCCCATTCGGCGGCCTACATCTTTGAGAACGACTACTACACCGGTCGGATTCTGGAGATGGATGGCGGGTTGCGTATCTAAGACGCGACAAAGAACAACTGTAGGAGCGAGCCTGCTCGCGATGACGGATTAACATTCAACAAATTAGTTGACTGAAGTAACGCTATCGCGAGCAGGCTCACTCCTACAGGGGGCAGCATTTCAGCTTATTAGTCGTCGCTGATGCTGATATTCGGCATCGCCGGCGTCAAAGCTTCCTGCAACACGATCCGCGCACCGACATGGCGGGCCAATTCCTGGTAAACCATCGCAATCTGGCTGTCAGGTTCGGCGATCACCGTTGGCTTGCCGCCATCAGCCTGTTCGCGGATGACCATCGACAGCGGAAGCGAAGCCAGCAGCTCGACGCCATATTGGTTGGCCAGTTTCACACCCCCGCCTTCACCGAACAGATGCTCGGCATGTCCGCAGTTGGAGCAGATGTGCACGGCCATGTTCTCCACCACGCCCAGCACCGGAATGTTGACCTTGCGGAACATTTCCACGCCCTTGCGTGCGTCCAGCAATGCCAGGTCTTGCGGGGTGGTCACGATGACCGCACCGGCCACCGGGACTTTCTGCGCCAGGGTCAGCTGGATGTCACCGGTGCCTGGCGGCATGTCGATGACCAGGTAGTCCAGATCGCCCCAGGCGGTTTGCGTCACCAGTTGCAGCAAGGCACCGGAGACCATCGGCCCGCGCCAGACCATCGGTGTGTTGTCGTCGGTGAGGAACGCCATGGACATCACTTCGACGCCATGGGACTTGAGTGGAACGAACCATTTCTGATCCTTGACCTCGGGGCGGGTACGCTCGGGGATGCCGAACATGATGCCCTGGCTCGGACCGTAGATGTCCGCATCAAGAATCCCGACCTTGGCGCCTTCGCGGGCCAGGGCCAGGGCCAGGTTGGCCGCCGTGGTGGATTTGCCCACGCCGCCCTTGCCGGATGCCACGGCCACCACGTTTTTCACGTTCGCCAGGCCCGGAATCTGCGCCTGAGCCTTATGCGCAGCGATCACACTGGTGATTTCGACCTTGGCACTTGCTACACCATCCAGCCCCTGAATGGCCATTTCCAGCATCTGCGCCCAGCCACTCTTGAACAGACCGGCGGCGTAACCCAGTTCAAGCTGAACGCTGACGCGGTCTCCCTGGATGTCGATGCTGCGCACGCACCCGGCGCTGACCGGGTCCTGGTTCAGGTAAGGGTCGGTGTATTGGCGAAGGACGGCTTCCACCGCTGCGCGATTGACGGCGTTCATGGGTAACTCCGAAAACAGGACTGGAAAAGATGGTGGGTATCGTACGCCGGCCATCCAATTGTGGCGAGGGAGCTTGCTCCCGCTCGGCTGCGTAGCAGTCGCTATTTGACCGACCCGGTTTGTCTGGCAGATCGGCATCGCAGGGTTTGGGGCGGCTTCGCCCCCCAGCGGGAGCAAGCTCCCTCGCCACAGTTTTTGCGGTTGCAGCAATAGGAAACAGGCTCACAGGGTGAAAAATATGCGCCGGCGCTTTATAGTGGCCGACCTCCGTTTCATCAAGTAGCCGAGCCCCATGTCCGAGCCACGCAAGATCCTCGTCACCAGCGCCCTGCCCTATGCCAATGGTTCGATCCACCTTGGCCATATGCTGGAATACATCCAGACCGATATGTGGGTGCGCTTCCAGAAGCACCGCGGCAATCAATGCATTTATGTCTGCGCCGACGACGCCCACGGTTCGGCGATCATGCTGCGCGCGGAAAAGGAAGGCATCACCCCGGAACAACTGATCGCCAATGTCCAGGCTGAACACAGCGCCGACTTTGCCGAGTTCCTGGTGGACTTCGACAACTTCCACTCCACTCACGCCGAAGAAAACCGTGAGCTGTCGAGCCAGATCTACCTGAAGCTGCGTGACGCCGGGCACATCGCCACGCGCTCGATCACCCAGTATTTCGACCCGAAAAAGAAAATGTTCCTGGCCGACCGCTTCATCAAGGGCACCTGCCCGAAATGCGGCACCGAAGACCAGTACGGCGACAACTGCGAAAAATGCGGCGCGACTTACGCGCCAACCGACCTGAAGGATCCGAAGTCGGCGATCTCCGGCGCCACCCCGGTGCTCAAGGATTCCCAGCACTTCTTCTTCAAGCTGCCAGACTTCCAGGCCATGCTGCAGACCTGGACCCGCAGCGGCACCCTGCAGGACGCCGTAGCCAACAAGATCGCCGAATGGCTGGACGCCGGCCTGCAACAGTGGGACATCTCCCGCGATGCGCCGTATTTCGGTTTTGAAATCCCCGACGAGCCGGGCAAATACTTCTACGTGTGGCTGGATGCACCGATCGGCTACATGGCGAGCTTCAAGAACCTGTGCAACCGTACGCCGGAGCTGGACTTCGATGCGTTCTGGGGCAAGGACTCCACCGCCGAGCTGTACCATTTCATCGGCAAGGACATCGTCAACTTCCACGCCCTGTTCTGGCCAGCCATGCTCGAAGGCGCGGGTTACCGCAAGCCGACCGGGATCAACGTGCACGGCTACCTGACCGTCAACGGCCAGAAAATGTCCAAGTCCCGTGGCACCTTCATCAAGGCCCGGACCTACCTGGACCACCTGTCGCCGGAATACCTGCGCTATTACTACGCGGCCAAGCTGGGCCGTGGCGTCGACGACCTCGACCTGAACCTCGAAGACTTCGTGCAAAAGGTCAACTCCGACCTGGTGGGCAAGGTCGTCAACATCGCCAGCCGTTGTGCCGGCTTCATCAACAAGGGCAATGCCGGCGTGATGGTCGACACCAACGCCGCGCCTGAACTGACCGAAGCCTTCCTGGCCGCCGCGCCAAGTATCGCCGACGCCTATGAAGCCCGCGACTTCGCCCGCGCCATGCGCGAGATCATGGGCCTGGCCGACCGCGCCAACGCCTGGATCGCCGACAAGGCACCGTGGTCGCTGAACAAACAGGAAGGCAAGCAGGATGAAGTCCAGGCTATCTGCGCCACTGGCGTCAACCTGTTCCGCCAACTGGTGATCTTCCTCAAACCGGTGCTGCCGCTGCTGGCCGCCGACGCTGAGGCGTTCCTGAACGTCGCGCCGCTGACCTGGAACGACCACGCAACTTTGCTCAGCAATCATCAGTTGAACGAGTTCAAGCCGCTGATGACCCGCATTGACCCGGTCAAGGTACAAGCCATGACCGACGCATCGAAGGAAGACCTGACCGCCAGCCAGACCGACACCGGCGCAGCTGCACCTGCCGGCAATGGCGAACTGGCCAAGGATCCGCTGTCGCCGGAAATCGAGTTCGACACCTTCGCGGCAGTCGACCTGCGTGTCGCCCTGATCGTAAAAGCCGAACACGTGGAAGGCGCCGACAAGCTGCTGCGCCTGACCCTCGACATCGGTGACGAGCAACGCAACGTGTTCTCCGGGATCAAGAGCGCTTACCCGGACCCGTCGAAGCTCGATGGTCGACTGACCATGATGATTGCCAACCTCAAGCCACGGAAAATGAAGTTCGGCATCTCCGAAGGCATGGTGATGGCGGCCGGCCCTGGCGGTGAAGAAATCTACCTGCTCAGCCCTGACAGCGGCGCCAAGCCGGGCCAGCGCATCAAGTAAGGTCTGCGGCAAATCGATCCCACAGTCGTGCCTGGCGCGGCTGTGGGATTTTCATGTCTGGCCCACCCTCCCGCCTTGCCGGATAATGCCTACTCTTTTTAGACAACTGCGCTAAAAAAGCCCTGTTCCTGCCGGCACGAACAATGACCGAGATCCTGCTTACGCTTATCAGCACCGCCCTGATCAACAACCTCGTGTTGCACTGGCCGTTGGCCGTCGATCCGCTGTTGGCCGGTCAGCGCCGTCAGGTCCATGCCTTGGGCATTGCGACGACCTGCCTGATGCTGGTCGTGGGCATGCTTGGCTACGCGCTCTACCAATGGCTGCTGGTGCCACTGCAATTGACAGCGCTGCGTCTGTTTGTGTTTCTGCCATTGAGCGTGCTGCTGATCAGCCCATTGCTGAAGTTGTTGGCTCGGGTGTTTTCGACACTGCCGTTCGAAGGCCTGTGGCCGTTGCTGCTGGGTAATGCCGGCGTGCTCGGCGTGGCCTTGCTCAATGCTCAGGAAGACAAGGGCTTCTTTCACTCTACAGCCTTGAGCCTCGGTGCAGGGCTGGGCTTCTGGCTGGTGTTGAGCCTGTTCACTGATTTACGTGAACGCACGGCCGACAACGATGTTCCCCTGCCCTTTCGCGGCTTGCCGATCGACCTGATTGGTGCCGGCCTGATCGCAGTGGCCTTTCTCGGATTCAGCGGACTGATCAAAACATGAGTCTGATTCAACTCATCGACGCACTCTTACCGCAAACCCAATGCGGCAAGTGCGGCCACCCCGGGTGCAAGCCGTACGCCGAAGGCATCGCCAATGGCGAGCCGATCAACAAGTGTCCGCCAGGCGGCAACGAAACCATTAATGCCCTGGCCGAACTGCTGAAGTTGCCGGTGCTGGAGCTGGACATCACTCGCGGCTCGGCACCTGCGCAGATCGCCTATATCCGCGAGGCCGAGTGCATTGGTTGCACCAAGTGCATTCAGGCCTGCCCGGTCGATGCCATCGTTGGCGCGGCCAAACTGATGCATACAGTGATCATCGATGAGTGCACCGGTTGCGACCTCTGCGTGGCACCATGCCCGGTGGACTGCATCGAAATGCGCCCACTGCCGCCGAACACGGTACTGCCCGTTGTCGGGGGCCTGGCCCTCACACCACAGGCGCGGCAAGCCCGCACCCTCAAGCGCGATCACGCACGGCGCCGCTTCGAACAGCGCAATGCCCGCTTGCAGCGTGAGGAGCAACAGAAAATTGCCGAGCGACAGGCAAGGCAGCGAGCCGCGAAACCTGCCGAGACGACAGCCGACCCTGTGCAGGCGGCCCTCGAGCGCGTCCGCGCACAGAAAACCGCCAATGCCGATGCCGCGCTGAAAAAGGCCAAGATCGATGTGGCGATGAGTCGGGCGCAGTTGCACAAATCGCTGAAGGCCTTTGGGCATCCGCCGACCTTCGAGCAGCAATCGCAGTTGATCGTCCTGCAACAACAGTTCGAAGCCGCCGAACAAAGCCTGGCGCAACTGGAAAGCGCCACCCCACCCGCTCCAGCGCAGAAAGTCGCAATTGCTGCGCCGTCAAATGATGCCGATCTGAAACGGGCCAAGATCCAAGTGGCCATGCGCCGCGCCGAACTCAAGAAGGCTCAGGCCAACGAAGCACCGGCGGAGCAAATCGAAGCCCTGGAGCGCGCACTCGGTGAAGCCGAACGCCTGGTGGACGCCCATGCCAACCCCTGACGCAGTTGATGATCGCCTGCAACAGGCGATGAAACTGGTGCTGTTGGCCACGCTGCCGGGAATGCTGGCGGCGTTCTGGCTGTATGGCTGGGGCGTGTTGATCAATCTGGTTCTGGCGGCCGCTGCCGCGTTGGCCGTCGAGGCCGCCGTCGTGCATTTGCGCAAGCGACCGCCGGGGCCAACCTTGAGTGACTGCAGCGCGTTGGTCAGTGCCGCGTTGCTCGCTCTGGCGCTCCCGCCTTACTGCCCATGGTGGCTGACCCTCAGTGCTGCCGCTTTTGCGATGGTGTTTGGCAAGCACTTGTATGGCGGTGTCGGCTCGAACCCCTTCAATCCGGCGATGCTCGGTTTTGCTCTGGTGCTGGTGACCTTTCCCCAACCAATGACCCATTGGCCATCCTCCCATGGCATGGATCTACTGGGTGGCTTGCAGCAAGTGTTCGGTGTCGGCCATGCGCCGGATGCATGGGTACAGGCCACGGCACTGGACAGTCTGCGGATCAACAAAAGCCTGACCATGGATGAACTGTTTGCCGGCAACCCCGCATTCGGCCACTTTGGCGGCCGAGGGGTGGAATGGCTGAACCTGGCCTTTGTGGCGGGTGGAATGTTTCTCCTGCAACGAAGGGTGATCAGCTGGCATGCACCGGTCGGCATGCTGGCCAGTCTGTTCATCATCAGCCTGCTGTGCTGGAACGGTTCGGGCTCCGACTCCCATGGCTCACCGCTGTTTCATCTGCTGACCGGCGCGACCATGCTGGGGGCATTCTTCATCATCACCGAACCGGTGTCCGGCGCCAGAAGCCCTGGCGCGCGGCTGCTGTTCGGCGCTGGCGTCGGGCTCCTGACTTATCTGATTCGTACCTGGGGTGGCTATCCGGACGGCATCGCCTTCGCCGTGCTGTTGATGAACCTGTGCGTACCAGCGCTGGAGCGGTTCGTGGCGGCCAGGCAACAGCCGGAGGCGCCATGAGCCGGACATCAAGCATCGCGCTTCTGGTGCTTTTGGCCGTGATCGGCCTTGGCATAACGTACTTCGTGCAGCTCGGCAGCTCGCCACGCATTGCAGCCGAACAGCGCCTGATCGACAGCCGTAATCTGCTGGACCTGATCGCGCCGGACAGCTACGACAATCAACCACTCGAACACCCCATAAAGATTGAAGCAACCGCACTGGCCAACAGCACCTTGCTGGGTGGTTATCTGGTGACCCGGGCCGATCAACCCGTCGCGGTGTTGCTGCGCAGTCAAACCCTTGGCTACGCCGGTACCATCGACCTGTTGATCGCTGTCGACGCCAATGGCAGGTTACTGGGCGTCAAAACCCTCAAACAGTCGGAAACACCTGGACTGGGGGCTCCGATCGCCGACTGGCCCAATACCTGGCTCCAGGTTTTTTCCGGCAAGTCTCGAACAGAACCCGTTGACGGCGGCTGGGCGCTGAAAAAGGATCAGGGGCAGTTCGATCAGATCGCAGGCGCAACCATCACCTCAAGAGCGGTGATCAATGCCGTCCACGATGCCTTGCGCTACTTTGATGAACACCGGCAACAACTGCTCGGAATCCCTGCCCATGGATAACTCATCGACTCTGCGCAACGCCTTGATGCTGACGCCGCTGATCGGCGCCACCCACTCGCTGATGGCTGCACTTGGCCTGTGCCTGATGTTCATGGTGGTGACCCAGTTGTTCGGTCTGGCCATGGGCGCCCTGCGAACCCGACTGGTCCCGGCGACCCGTTTGCTGGCCAGCATCCTGTTGGCGGCCACACTCACCAGTTGCGCGGAACTCATGGCACAAGCCTGGTCGCTGCAATGGCAGCAGCATCTGGGGTTTTATGGCGCCCTGATCGCCTTGCTATGCGTCGTACTGGAACACACCGGGTTCTTTCAGAACGGTTGGCGCCAACGCCTGCGACTCAATGGCCTGTTTGCCACGCTGATGATTGCTCTGGGCCTGCTGCGCGAACTCATCGGCAACGGAACACTTGGAAACCATTTATCGTGGCTGTTCGGCGCGACAAAAACTGACTGGCAAGGCTGGGTGCTGGTGGCTGATGGCGGCCTGCACCTGGCCACATTGGTCCCTGGCGGGTTCATTCTGCTCGGACTGCTGATCGCCGCCTGGCAGGCCTGGCGCCCCACGCCCACACATTGATTGCCTTCGAGGAAATGCACTGCCCATGAATGCCGCAAAACGTCTGGAAATTTTCCGCAGACTGCACGAGGACAACCCGGAACCAAAGACCGAGCTGGCCTATTCCTCAGCGTTCGAATTGCTGATTGCCGTGATTCTCTCGGCGCAGTCGACTGATGTCGGCGTCAACAAGGCCACTGCCAAGCTGTTCCCGGTCGCCAATACCCCGGCAGCGATCCATGCCCTGGGAGTCGAGGGACTGTCGGAGTACATCAAGACCATCGGCCTGTACAACAGCAAAGCGAAAAACGTGATCGAAACCTGCCGCTTGCTGGTCGAGCGTCACGCCGGTGAAGTGCCACAAACCCGCGAAGAGCTGGAAGCACTGCCCGGTGTCGGCCGCAAAACCGCCAATGTGGTACTCAACACTGCATTCCGTCAGCTAACCATGGCCGTCGACACGCATATTTTCAGGGTCAGCAACCGGACTGGCATTGCTCCCGGAAAGAATGTGGTGGAAGTCGAGAAAAAACTGATGAAATTCGTGCCCAAGGAATACCTGCTCGACTCCCATCACTGGCTGATCCTTCACGGCCGCTATGTTTGCCTGGCCCGCAAGCCCCGATGCGGGAGCTGCCGGATCGAGGACTTGTGCGAATACAAGCACAAAACCTCCGACGATTGAGGCGCTATTAGGTTTATTGAATTATCGATTGAAAAAATCTTTTTTACCCGCCGGGAGATTGTCGATATAAGGAGCGCCAAAGGCCTTCTTAGCCTGGAGCAACTAAATGAGTACTGGCAAAGAGCAACTGGACGTAGAAGACGACTTCACCACCGCCGAAACCGATGACGCTGAGCCGGTGGTTGAAGTAGCGAAAACTAATCTGAGCAAACGCCGCACCATCGACAACCTGCTGGAGGAGCGCCGACTGCAAAAGCAATTGGCCGATTACGATTTTGACTTATGACACCTCAAAGCCTCCCGAAACGGAGGCTTTTTTCTAAGTGCCATACTCCGGTAGACGCCCCTTGTCGCGCAGTTACGTCATCACACCAGACCATTGCGTTGTGCCAGCTCGATCAGATCGACCAGAGAACGCGCATTCAGCTTGAGCAACAGGCGGGTCTTGTAAGTACTGACTGTTTTATTACTGAGAAACATTCCATCGGCAATCTCTTTATTGGTCTTTCCTCGGGCCAACTGTTGCAAGACCATCATTTCCCGTCCTGACAAGCGATCAACCATATCAGCCTCACTGGCATTTCCCAAACTGCAACGCACGGTATGCAAGGCTTGGTTAGGAAAGTAACTGTAGCCTGACAACACCGCCTTTATTGCACTGAGCAACTCCGTCAGGTCTTGTTGTTTGCAGACATAACCGGCTGCACCGGATTGCATGCAACGCATGGAAAAATGCCCCGGTGCCTGGGAAGTCAAAATCAGCACTTTCATAGGCATTGAGGTCGAAGACAAACGCGCGATGACTTCCAACCCGTCCAGCTTCGGAATCCCGATATCCAGAATGACAATATCCGGCATAAGTTCACGGGCTAGTTGCAGTGCGTCCACACCATTATCGGTTTCTGCAATAACTTCGTAGCCATGACGCTCCATTAGCATACGTACCGCAAGACGAATGACGGGGTGATCATCCACGATCAGCACTTTATTCATGGGCAAGTCCAATTTTCGCTGTTCGAATTTTTAGAGCCCGCACAATAGCCTAGTCGTTTCACCCATGGCATGTCGCCCTTCCCAGCCACCCACACCAAGAGACATCCCCTACAAACAACACGGATTTCTCCTACAAAAATCCCTCGAGCAGAATCAATTGAAAACTGTATCAGCGTCAGTGTGTCGCACTTTCCAGCCGTCACTTCTATCGATTTACGACCAAAATTTTCCGAGAGCCAGCTTGAGCGGTAGCACCCTGAAAAACATAAGCCTCTACCACTCTGTTAAAACCCAACTGATATTTACGCACTAAACATTCACACCAGACATATCACACACCAAGCATCCAATTATTCTTACAGCAAATAATATTTTTTGAGCAATCATTAAAACACCACCACCATTCAAAAAATCGAAGAGCAACACAACAAACAAAAATGCGTATCAAAACCAACAAGCAATAAAATTCACTACAATAATCACCACATAAAACCAACCTCATAAACCATTCGAGAAAAGACAACCCGGCATGAGTACAGAACATGATAAAAAAACGAATCACCAACCCGATGACAATTATCGCGATATTCGCAGCACTCTCTGAAACTTCGGCAGCCGTTTCTCTACCTTTCCTCGACCAAGAGGAAAGAGAACTCTACGTCTGGTTTCTGATCAGCTTTCCGTTTTATTTACTTTTGCTTTTTTTCGCGACACTCAACTTCAACTACAAATCCCTTTATGCGCCCTCCGACTTTGAAAAGGGAAAACACTTCATGAAGGTCATGGATGATGCTGGGCGGCCGGAAAAAAAAGCGTCCGGGAAGTCATCTGGAAATCCCGCTCTGGAAACGTCAATGAATGACCCGCAGTCAACTCGAACGCCCTGCGGCGCACAGGACCCGCCAACCGAGATTGGTCTGCAAACCACTGTCTCTGTTCAGCACCAGCTTCAGTTACCGGAGCTTATAAAAGACCTGTACATCGTTGATGCACGCTGGATGAGCAAGGAGGTCGAGTTTGGAGCGCTGCTGGAAAACCTCCAGAGGCCACGGGAAAAGACGGCGTACGTGACTCTGTTTGTCACTTGTGCCGTTTCGGAGACTTTACTGAAAGCCAGTGCGCTTAAATATTCAAAGCAGACCAGGAAGCGCTGTGCCGCCTTTTATGTTGCCTACAATCTGGACTCGCACAGGTTGTCGGTCATTGATCAGGCCGGGCAACCGGCGAACAACAACGTGTAGTACAGGTCAGACCATCGAGAAGGAGAAAAACAGGAAATCATCAGCGGAAACGAAAACACCCAACAACGTAGTAACTGGCGTCACACCCCGTTTTCAGGTACCTGACCTCGTCGAGGACGAGGTCAGGTATACATCACGATTTCAAAGGGCTCAGAACAGCTTCCGGCCTTTGTTCGCCGCAATGCGCATGCGCAGGGCGTTGAGCTTGATGAAGCCCGCAGCATCCGCCTGGTTGTACGCGCCGCCATCTTCTTCGAAGGTAGCGATGTTGGCGTCGAACAGCGAGTCGTCGGACTTGCGGCCAGTGACGATCACATTGCCCTTGTACAGCTTCAGGCGCACAACGCCGTTCACGTTGACCTGAGACGCATCGATCATCTGTTGCAGCATCAGACGCTCAGGGCTCCACCAGTAGCCGGTGTAGATCAGGCTGGCGTACTTAGGCATCAGCTCGTCTTTGAGGTGAGCCACTTCGCGGTCCAGGGTGATCGATTCGATCGCACGGTGGGCACGCAGCATGATGGTGCCGCCAGGGGTTTCGTAGCAGCCACGGGACTTCATGCCCACGTAGCGGTTCTCGACGATGTCGAGACGGCCGATACCGTGTTCGCCACCGATACGGTTCAGGGTCGCCAGCACAGTGGCCGGAGTCATTTCGACGCCGTCCAACGCGACGATGTCGCCGTTGCGGTAGGTCAGTTCCAGGTACTGCGCCTTGTCTGGAGCGTTTTCCGGGGAAACGGTCCAGCGCCACATGTCTTCTTCGTGCTCGGTCCAGGTGTCTTCCAGCACGCCACCTTCATAGGAGATGTGCAGCAAGTTGGCATCCATGGAGTACGGGGACTTCTTCTTGCCGTGGCGCTCGATCGGGATCGCGTGCTTATCGGCGTAATCCATCAGCTTTTCACGGGACAGCAGGTCCCATTCGCGCCAAGGGGCAATCACTTTCACACCAGGTTTCAAGGCGTACGCGCCCAGTTCGAAACGAACCTGGTCGTTGCCCTTGCCGGTGGCGCCATGGGAAATGGCGTCTGCACCGGTTTCGTTGGCGATTTCGATCAGGCGCTTGGCGATCAGCGGACGAGCGATGGAAGTACCCAGCAGGTACTCGCCCTCGTAAACGGTGTTGGCGCGGAACATCGGGAAAACGAAATCGCGCACGAACTCTTCGCGCAAGTCGTCGATGTAGATCTCTTTGACGCCCATGGCCTGAGCCTTGGCACGTGCAGGTTCGACCTCTTCGCCCTGACCCAGGTCAGCGGTGAAGGTCACCACTTCACAGTTATAAGTATCCTGCAGCCACTTGAGGATCACCGAAGTGTCCAGGCCGCCGGAATACGCCAGAACGACCTTGTTTACGTCCGCCATGCCATCACTCCACGGGGTTCTACGGAAAGCCGTCAAGTCTACCGCTCATGCAGGATAATTTACAGGGGCGCGACAGCTTATGACGACGAAGCGACAGATTCTGTCGAAGGCGCGACGATTACAGCCGGGTCAGGAAGTGGCCGAAGTGGCCGCTTTCGTCGCCTGCGGAGCGACTTGTTCCACAGATGCTCCGCGCTCCAGGCGTACCGCTACCCGACGGTTCTTCGCGCGGTTGGTGTTGCTGGTATTAGGCGCCAACGGATAACGCTCGCCATGGAAACGCATGGTGATTTGCGACTCCTGGATGCCGTTGGCCTTGAAGAACTCCAGCACTGCCAGGGCTCGGCGCCGCGACAGGTCGCGGTTGGTCAGGCGGTTGCCGCTGTTGTCGGAGTGACCGTCGAGCTCGATGTGATTGACCGTCGGATCGGCCTTCATGTACTCCAGCATCACCTGCAGTTTGGCTTTTGCGGCGCTGTCGAGTTCTATTCCGCCGCCGGGGAAGCCGATTTCGGATTGCTTCACCTGTTCGAAATTCTGTGGCAACAGTTTCGCCACACAACCCTGGTAGTCGGCAAACGCCTTGGTGAACCTGACCGGTAGCAAGCGCACTTCCGACACCCGCCCATCCCCCGAGGAATGGCGAACCACCGGACTGCGACCGTCCATCAGTCCGCTGATCAGGCGTCCGGCCTGAACCTGTGAACTGTTGAACAATACGTTGCCGTTGCCGATTCTCACCGTGCCCAGGTTGATATCGTCACGCCCCGGTTGCCACGGTGCCGCAGCCGCCAGCAAGGTCGCCGAACCGCCGCCGATCATCGGATTGTAGGTTTTCAGACGAAAAGTCGCCTGCTCGCCGGCACGACGCACGAACTCGCCCGAACCGAAGTCGGTGATCGGCTGAGTCAGGCGGCATTCGAACTTGTCACCCTCGACCGTCCACTCAATGCTCTCCAGACGGGTCTGGAAAGTGAGCGCCATCACGGGAAGACTGGCAAACACACTGAGCAAGGCTAAAAAACGCTGGCGCACGGGAGGCTCCACTGGCTTCTACAACAAAAAGACCGACACACACATGTTTACGGCATACCTGTTGGATATCGGAAGCTTCCTGCAAAACTTGATAGCGAGTGCCTGCAAGAGTCTTTTCCGGTAGCATTCCCTTGAGTTTGACCCGCCTGGAATCCCCTCATGTCCGACCGCCTGACCCTGCTGCGTCCCGACGACTGGCATATTCATCTTCGCGATGGTGCCGTATTGACCAATACCGTCGCGGATGTCGCGCGCACCTTTGGCCGCGCCATCATCATGCCCAACCTGGTTCCACCGGTGCGCAACGCGACCGAAGCCGACGGCTATCGCCAGCGGATTCTCGCTGCCCGCCCGGCCGGCAGCCTGTTCGAGCCACTGATGGTCCTGTACCTGACCGACCGCACCCAGCCTGAAGAAATTCGCGAGGCCAAAGCCTGCGGATTCATTCACGCCGCCAAGCTGTACCCGGCCGGCGCGACCACCAACTCGGACTCTGGCGTCACCAGCATCGACAAGATTTTCCCTGCACTTGAGGCCATGGCCGAAGTCGGGATGCCGTTGCTGGTTCACGGTGAAGTCACCCGTGGTGATGTCGACGTGTTCGACCGCGAAAAAATCTTCATCGACGAGCACATGCGCCGTGTGGTCGAGCGTTTCCCGACCCTCAAAGTGGTCTTCGAACACATCACCACCACGGACGCCGTGCAGTTCGTCAACTCGGCTTCAGCCAACGTCGGCGCGACCATCACCGCGCACCACCTGCTGTACAACCGCAACCACATGCTGGTGGGCGGGATTCGGCCGCACTTCTATTGCCTGCCGATCCTCAAGCGCAATACCCACCAGGAAGCCCTGCTCGACGCGGCCACCAGCGGCAGCGAGAAGTTCTTCCTCGGCACCGACTCGGCGCCCCACGCCCAGCACGCCAAGGAAGCAGCCTGCGGTTGCGCCGGTTGCTACACCGCTTATGCAGCGATCGAGATGTATGCCGAAGCCTTCGAACAGCGCAACGCGCTGGACAAACTCGAAGCCTTCGCCAGCCTCAACGGCCCCAGGTTCTATGGCCTGCCGGCGAACACCGATCGCATCACCCTGGTCCGTGAAGAGTGGACCGCCCCGACCAGCCTGCCATTTGGCGAGCTGACCGTTATCCCGCTGCGCGCCGGTGAAAAACTGCGCTGGCGCCTGCTGGAGGAACACGCGTGAGTGAAGACCATTTCGACGACGAACTGGAAGGCAACGGCGGCGGAGGCGGCCCTCGTCATCCAATGGCTGCCAGGTTCCGTGGTTACCTGCCAGTTGTCGTCGACGTAGAAACCGGTGGCTTCAATTCGGCCACCGACGCCCTGCTGGAAATCGCCGCGACCACCATCGCCATGGATGAAAAGGGTTTCGTTTATCCGGATCACACCTACTTCTTCCGTGTCGAGCCGTTCGAAGGCGCGAACATCGAAGCGGCTGCCCTGGAATTCACCGGGATCAAGCTCGATCACCCCCTGCGCATGGCCGTGAGTGAAGAGTCTGCCCTGAACGATATCTTCCGCGGCGTGCGCAAGGCCCTCAAGGCCAATGGCTGCAAACGGGCGATCCTGGTCGGGCATAACAGCAGCTTCGACCTGGGCTTTCTCAATGCTGCGGTTGCGCGGCTGGACATGAAGCGCAATCCGTTCCACCCGTTCTCCAGTTTCGATACCGCAACGCTCGCTGGCCTCGCTTACGGTCAAACCGTACTGGCCAAGGCTTGCCAGGCAGCGGACATCGACTTCGATGGTCGCGAGGCTCACTCGGCTCGCTATGACACCGAGAAGACGGCAGAGCTGTTCTGCGGCATCGTCAATCGCTGGAAGCAGATGGGCGGCTGGGAAGACTTCGACGATTGATGTGTTGTAGGAGCGAGCTTGCTCGCGATGGTCGTGAACGATAACGCGGGGAGCTTGACTCTCCGCAGCGCACTCAAGTCCATCGTCGGAACGCCGCCCGGAGCAAGCTCGCTCCTACAGAGAGCAAAAAACGCCCATAAAAAAACCGGCCTCGATGGCCGGTTTTTTTGTACCTGCTTTTTATAGCTGGAGCGTGCGCCTTACAGAGCGGCAGCGTGCTCGGTCAGGTAAGCCGCAACGCCTTCTGGCGAAGCGTTCATGCCTTTGTCGCCTTTCTTCCAGTTGGCAGGGCAGACTTCGCCGTGCGCTTCGTGGAATTGCAGAGCGTCGACCAGACGGATCAGCTCTTCCATGTTACGGCCCAGCGGCAGGTCGTTGATGATCTGCGAGCGGACAACGCCTTTGTCGTCGATCAGGAACGCGCCACGGAAAGCAACGCCGTCAGCGGACTGAACGTCGTAGGCCTTCATGATGTCCTGCTTGATGTCGGCAGCCATGGTGTAGCGAACCTGGCCGATACCGCCATTGTTCACTGGAGTGTTGCGCCATGCGTTGTGGGTGAAGTGCGAGTCGATCGAAACAGCGATCACTTCAACGTTGCGTGCCTTGAACTCAGACATGCGGTTGTCCAGAGCGATCAGCTCGGACGGGCAAACGAAGGTGAAGTCCAGTGGGTAGAAGAACACCAGGCCGTATTTGCCTTTGATCGCCGAGGACAGGGTGAAGCTGTCAACGATCTCGCCATTGCCGAGTACGGCCGGTACGGTGAAGTCAGGGGCTTGCTTGCCTACGAGTACGCTCATTGGATATCTCCTGGTGTAATAGCGTGAGAAACAGGGTTCGCATCAGCCTGCCACCCTGAGGCGACAGCCCTGTGACACGATCCCCGGTCGCAAAAGACCGGCCATCATACACCGCGTGTTTGAGCTGGCTTAGCTGTTTTTTCCCCGTACGATGAAATCCCCGACGGTTTTGTATCACCGATTTGCCAGGCCGACCGTTCGTCAGCCATACCCGCTTATGGCGAAAAGTGCCCTGAAACCACTTTGACAATCATTCTCGTTAACATTAAGATCCATCGCAATTGAGTCACAATCAGCGACGGACCTTCCTTATGTATGTTTGCCTCTGCACTGGCGTCACCGACGGTCAAATCCGCGATGCGATCTATGAAGGATGCTGCAGCTACAAGGAAGTCCGTGTGGCTACCGGCGTTGCCAGTCAATGCGGCAAATGTGCCTGCCTTGCCAAGGAAGTGGTCCGCGAGACTCTGACCAAACTGCAAACGGCCCAGGCTGCAATTCCTTTTCCAGCAGAATTTACAGCAGCTTAAATATCGAATTTCAAAGAACCGGACATATGTCCGGTTTTTTTATGCCTCAAAATCAACTAGTTATGTTCTAGACGCGGAACACAAACATTCTTATTCCGATTAATTTTCATTTAAGTTTCAATAACTTAGGTTTGACACTCTTAAATACGCGGCTCAAACTCTGCTCTATTGACAGCTAATACAGGGCAGGACCCCATCATGAAAGGCGACGTTACAGTCATCCAGCATCTCAACAAGATCCTCGCCAATGAACTGGTCGCGATCAATCAATATTTCCTGCATGCGCGCATGTATGAAGATTGGGGCCTGAACAAGCTCGGCAAGCACGAGTACCACGAATCCATCGACGAGATGAAGCACGCGGACAAGCTGATCAAGCGCATCCTGTTCCTTGAAGGCCTGCCGAACGTCCAGGACCTTGGCAAGCTGCACATCGGCGAACACACCAAGGAAATGCTGGAGTGCGATCTGCGTATCGAGAAAACTGGCCATGCCGATCTGAAAGTAGCCATCGCGCATTGCGAAACAGTTGGCGACTTCGGTAGCCGTGAGCTGCTTGAAGATATCCTCGAGTCCGAAGAAGAACATATCGACTGGCTGGAAACCCAGTTGGGCCTGATCGATAAAATCGGTATCGAGAACTACCTGCAATCGCAGATGGGCGAAGACGAGTAAGTTCTACGTCATTAATCTCGATGCAATAAAAAGCCCCGCCCTCTTTCGAGTGGCGGGGCTTTTTGTTGCCCGGGCTTCAGGTTTGACCGAAATCCGGGCAGAAGCGAATCAGGCTTCGGTCTTTGGAGCGGCTGCCTTGGCGGCGGCGTCCTTGATCAGGCTCTGCAGCGAACCGTCAGCAGCCATTTCAGTCATGATGTCGCTACCGCCGACCAGCTCACCGGCAACCCACAGCTGTGGGAAGGTTGGCCAGTTGGCGTATTTTGGCAGGTTGGCGCGGATTTCCGGGTTCTGCAGGATGTCCACGTACGCAAACTTTTCGCCACACGCCATCACGGCCTGCGCGGCTTTCGCGGAGAAGCCGCACTGCGGGGCATTCGGCGAGCCTTTCATGTAAAGCAGAATGGTGTTGTTGGCAATCTGCTCTTTAATCGTTTCGATGATATCCATGGAGCACCTCGGCTGAACTTTCCGACTCATGGGTCGGCACGGTGGCGCATTGTAACGGAAAGCCGAGCGCCCTGCTCGGTCTCTCCGTCAGACTGATTCAAGCCGCCGCTACGGTCACCGGCACGCCATTGAGCGCGGCATTCCCCGACAATTCGTCAAGCTGGCAGTCGTCGGTCAGGTCGTTGGCGCTGGAGCCCGGCTGGCTGCTGGCAATCGTCATTTGCACGCCCGGCCGCGCATGGCCCCAGCCGTGAGGCAGGCTGACCACGCCTTTCATCATGTCCAGAGTGCCAAGCACTTCGACCTCAATCACCCCCACCCGCGAACTGACCCGCACACGTTGCCCATCGCTGAGCCCGCGACTGGCCAAATCGTCCGGATGCATCAGCAACTGGTGACGTGGCTTGCCCTTCACCAGCCGATGATAGTTATGCATCCATGAGTTGTTGCTGCGTACATGCCGGCGGCCAATCATCAACAACTCGTCGGCGGCCGGCGCCTGCAAGGCTGCGAAGCGCGCCAGGTCAGCGAGAATCGCGGCCGGCGCGGCCTGGATGCGTTGATTGGCAGTCTTCAGGCGTGGCGTCAGGTTAGGCTTGAGCGCCCCCAGATCGACGCCATGGGGATGATCGAACAAAGTCGCCAACGACAGCTTGTGCTCTGACATGTCGCCGTACATCCCCATGCGCAGACCGCGATCGATCATTTGCGCAGGGGCGATGGTGGGCTTCAGTTCTTTGCCGGTCCTGGCGGCAAATGCCTTGGCCAGCCCGACGAAGATCTCCCAGTCGTGCAATGCACCTTCGGGCTTGACGAGGATGGCGCGGTTGAAGCGGCTGACGTTGCGCACCGCAAACAGGTTGAACGTGGTGTCGTAATGGTCGTTTTCCAGCGCCGATGTGGACGGCAGGATCAGGTCGGCGTAACGCGTGGTTTCATTGATGTACAGGTCGATACTGACCATGAACTCCAGTCCGTCCAGCGCCTGCTCGAGCTTTCGGCCATTGGGCGTGGACAGCACCGGATTGCCTGCCACAGTGATCAACGCCCGGACTTGCCCTTCCCCTTCGGTGAGCATCTCTTCGGCCAGTGCCGAGACAGGTAATTCTCCGGCGTATTCCGGGCGACCGGAGACCCGGCTCTGCCACATATTGAAATGCCCACCCGAGGTCGTCGCCACCAGATCCACCGCCGGCTCAGTGCACAAGGCACCACCCACACGATCGAGATTGCCGGTAACCAGATTGATCAACTGCACCACCCAGTGGCACAGCGTACCGAAGGCCTGGGTCGAAACACCCATGCGGCCATAGCAGACCGCACTCGGTGCCGCGGCGAAGTCTCGCGCCAATTGGCGGATCTGTTCGGCCGGTACAGCGCACAACGGACTCATGGCCTCGGCAGTGAACGACGCCACGGCCTCCCGCACGTCCTCCAGGCCGTCTACCGGCAGATGGCTGTCGCGGGTCAGACCTTCTGCGAACAAGGTATTGAGCATGCCGAACAACAGCGCGGCATCACCACCCGGGCGCACGAATAGATGCTGATCGGCAATCGCCGCCGTTTCACTAAGGCGAGGATCGACCACCACCACTTTGCCGCCCCGGGCCTGTATCGCCTTCAAGCGTTTTTCCACATCCGGCACGGTCATGATGCTGCCGTTCGAAGCCAGTGGATTGCCGCCCAGGATCAGCATGAAATCAGTGTGGTCGATGTCCGGGATCGGCAGCAACAGACCGTGGCCGTACATCAAATGACTGGTCAGGTGATGGGGCAATTGATCGACCGACGTCGCGGAAAACCGGTTGCGGGTTTTCAACAGGCCGAGGAAGTAATTGCTGTGGGTCATCAGCCCGTAATTGTGCACGCTCGGATTGCCCTGATAGACCGCCACGGCGTTTTGCCCGTGACGCTCCTGAA
Organism: Pseudomonas sp. GL_091; assembly: GCF_057837725.1. Taxonomy (NCBI): domain Bacteria; kingdom Pseudomonadati; phylum Pseudomonadota; class Gammaproteobacteria; order Pseudomonadales; family Pseudomonadaceae; genus Pseudomonas; species Pseudomonas sp. GL_091. Next base: position 5,945,158 of record NZ_CM174451.1, read on the forward strand.
TGGCGGCGAGGCGTTCGGCGACCAGATTGAATGCCGATTCCCACTCGATGGGCTGCCACTCATTGCCCACCCGCTGCATCGGCTGATGCAGGCGATCCGGATCGTTCTGAATGTCTTGCAGGGCCACGGCCTTGGGGCAGATGTGCCCACGGCTGAACATATCCTGAGGGTCGCCCTTGATCGAAGTGATCTGGACGTTACCGCCTTCGCCCTTGGTGGTTTCGATGGTCAGGCCACAGATGGCTTCGCACAAATGGCACGCACGGTGATGGAGAGTCTTGGTCATGGCCAGTTTCTGTCTTGTTATGGGCGGGCAGCGTTGGCCGCGGAAACAAAACTATGGCGCCAGACCCGACACTGCGCCAGCGACGTTCGTCTTGTGAATCGAGGGTTATCAGGCCAGCCGATAGCCATCAGAGTTCAGTTCGAAGGCAGCCTGGGCAGCGCCTGCAACTGGATTTCCTGAAGGGTTTCAATCGGCCCGTGGGGGCCCTGCACGCCGCTCAGTTCGTCGATCAGGCGCCAGCGTTCGTCGAGCCCGGTGCTGATGAATGACAGGTCAGAAACCGACTGTCAGCGCACCATTGCCGCCCCGCCTGATTGCCAAGCCCCGAGAGGCCGGTGTACAAATGAACCACTGCTATCAGGAAACAGACTTCAAAAGCGCTACCTCGGTGAACCCGTAGCACCTCTGAAACTCCCTAAAAACTGTAGCCCTATTGGTAAGACGCGACATTTAATTATAAGATCGCGCCTTCCCCTATTTCGTCGCCCCGTGCGGCTTACGCCGCAGGTCTCGCCCGTTGTTCCGTTAACAAGGCTTTGAGCATCTGCGGTTTGTAGCAAAAAGGTAGTCAATGATGAGCGCAAGGCACTTTCTCTCCCTGATGGATTGCACGCCCGAAGAGCTGGTCAGCGTGATCCGTCGAGGCGTTGAGCTCAAGGACCTGCGTAACCGCGGCGTACTGTTCGAGCCTCTGAAAAACCGCGTCCTGGGAATGATTTTCGAGAAATCCTCGACCCGTACCCGGATCTCCTTCGAGGCCGGCATGATCCAGCTCGGTGGCCAGGCGATCTTCCTGTCGCCCCGTGACACCCAACTAGGCCGTGGCGAGCCGATCGGCGACTGCGCCATCGTCATGTCGAGCATGCTCGATGCGGTGATGATCCGTACCTTTGCCCACAGCAACCTGACCGAATTCGCCGCCAACTCCCGCGTACCGGTGATCAACGGCCTGTCCGATGACCTGCACCCGTGCCAGCTGCTGGCCGACATGCAGACCTTCCTCGAACACCGCGGCTCCATCCAGGGCAAGACCGTGGCCTGGATCGGCGACGGCAATAACATGTGCAACAGCTATATAGAAGCGGCGATCCAGTTCGACTTCCAGTTGCGCGTTGCCTGCCCGGAAGGCTACGAACCCAACCCGGTGTTCCTGGCCAAGGCCGGTGATCGGGTCACCATCGTTCGCGATCCGAAGGAAGCCGTGCGTGGTGCACACCTGGTGAGCACCGACGTCTGGACCTCCATGGGCCAGGAAGAGGAAACCGCCAAACGCCTGCAACTGTTCGCACCGTACCAGGTCAACCGCGCCCTGCTCGACCTGGCCGCTGAAGACGTGCTGTTCATGCACTGCCTGCCGGCGCACCGTGGCGAGGAAATCAGCGTCGACCTGCTCGACGACAAACGCTCGGTGGCCTGGGATCAAGCCGAAAACCGTCTGCACGCGCAAAAAGCCCTGCTCGAGTTCCTCGTCGAACCAGCGTACCACCACGCATGAGCCAGCCATTACTGCTTAACCTGCGCAACCTCGCCTGCGGCTATCAAGACCAGCGTGTGGTACAGAACCTCAACCTGCACCTGAACGCAGGCGACATCGGTTGCCTGCTGGGCTCGTCGGGCTGCGGCAAGACCACTACCCTGCGGGCGATTGCCGGTTTCGAACCGGTTCACGAAGGCGAAATCCAACTGGCTGGCGAAACCATCTCCAGCGCCGGTTTCACCCTCGCTCCGGAGAAACGTCGCATCGGCATGGTGTTCCAGGACTACGCGCTGTTTCCGCATTTGAGCGTGGCCGACAACATTGCCTTCGGCATTCGCAAGCATCCGCAAAAGGATCGCGTCACCGAAGAGCTGCTGGAACTGGTCAACCTGAAGAACCTCGGCAAGCGTTTCCCCCACGAGCTTTCCGGTGGTCAGCAGCAACGTGTCGCACTGGCTCGCGCACTGGCGCCGGAACCGCAATTGCTGTTGCTCGACGAGCCGTTCTCCAACCTCGATGGCGAATTGCGCCGCAAGCTCAGCCATGAAGTACGCGACATCCTCAAGGCCCGTGGCACCAGCGCGATTCTGGTGACTCACGACCAGGAAGAAGCCTTCGCGGTCAGCGACCACGTTGGGGTGTTCAAGGAAGGTCGCCTGGAACAGTGGGATACGCCCTACAACCTCTACCACGAACCGCTGACGCCCTTTGTGGCCAGCTTCATCGGCCAGGGTTATTTCATTCGCGGTCAGTTGAGCAGCCCGGAATCGGTACAAACCGAGCTGGGTGAGTTGCGCGGCAATCGGGCCTACACCTGGCCGGTGGGCGGCGCAGTGGATGTGCTGCTGCGCCCGGACGATATCGTCTATGCGCCGGACAGCCCACTGAAGGCGCGAATTGCCGGCAAGACGTTCCTGGGTGCATCGACCCTGTATCGCTTGCAGTTGCCGACCGGCGCACAGCTGGAATCGATCTTCCCGAGCCATGTCGATCGTCAGGTTGGGGCGGATGTGGGTATTCGTGTCGCGGCTGAACACCTGGTGCTGTTCCAGGCGTCCGGCAGCACGGCGGCGCAGATTCCTGCTGTTGAATCAGGTGTCCGGCGTTACAGCCCCGCTAACTGATACACACGAAACAATTGTGGGAGCGGGCTTGCTCGCGAAGGCGGTGTGCCAGTCAACGCTAATGGCAACTGATTCACCGCCTTCGCGAGCAAGCCCGCTCCCACACTGGATTTGCGTTAGCCCAACATCAGCGTTCCACGCGCCACGAGCGTCGCATTCCCGCCGATCTTCACCCGATCGCCTTCCAGCCGGCAGAACAATTCCCCGCCCCGTGCCGAACGCTGACAAGCCGTCAGGCTCGACTTACCCAATCGCTTCGACCAGTACGGAATCAGGCTGCAATGGGTCGATCCGGTGACTGGATCCTCGTTGATGCCGATCGCCGGCGCGAAATAACGGGACACGAAATCGTGCTGATTGCCTCGTGCCGTCACGATAGCGCCCAGCCACGGCAATTTCGCCAGGGCCACCATGTCCGGCTTGCAGTTGAGTACCGCTTGCTCGGACTCCAGCACCACAAACAGCTCATTCGAGCCCAGCACATCGACAGCCTCAACACCGAGGGCACGCTCGACATCCAGGGTCACGCCGATTTCCGAGGGGATGATCGACGGGAAATCCAGCCACAGGCGCCCCCCTTCACGGGTAACGCTCAACGGGCCGGACTTGCAGGTGAAGTCCAGTCGCTCGACAGGCTCTTTATAGATCTCGAACAGCACATAGGCGCTGGCCAGCGTCGCGTGACCGCACAATGGCACCTCGGTGGTCGGCGTAAACCAGCGGATGTGCCAGCCCTGCCCTTCACGCACGACAAACGCCGTTTCGGCGAGGTTGTGCTCGGCGGCAATCTTTTGCATCAACTCATCGGCGAGCCAGGTATCGAGCCGATAGACCATCGCCGGATTACCGCTAAATGGCTGATTGCTGAACGCGTCGACCTGATGAAACTCAAGCTGCATAACCTTCTCCCTTTGTCAGACCGTCGAGCATGCCGCGCTGGCCCAGCCGGCACCAGTGACAGAGCAGGCTGATTTTCACCATACAGCGCTGCACCTGCTTCGATGCTCACGCACGGCCGATATCGGCAAACTTCGCTTGGGTGTGTTCGGCCAGCACCGCCGGTGCCAGTTCGACTTCCAGTCCACGCCGACCCGCACTGACAAAAATGCTGGCGAAGGGCTGGGCCGAATTATCAATGAAGGTACGCAATCGCTTTTTCTGCCCCAGCGGACTGATCCCGCCCAACAAATAGCCAGTAGAGCGCTGCGCTGCCGCCGGGTCGGCCATTTCGACCTTTTTCACGCCCGCGGCGTGGGCCAGCCCTTTCAAGTCCAGGCTGCCGACAACCGGCACCACGGCCACCAGCAACTCGCCCTTTTCGCTGGCCGCCAGCAAGGTCTTGAACACCTGAGCCGGATCGAGCCCGAGTTTTTCCGCCGCTTCCAACCCGTAGGAGGCGGCCTTGGGGTCATGTTCGTAACTGTGTACGCGATGTTCGGCCCGAACCTTTTTCAACAAATCCAATGCGGGGGTCATGACAGCTCCAGACTGGGCGGCAGAAGAAAAATACTGCGCCTGATTCTAGGACATTGATCGTTAAAAGGCTCTACAGCGGCGCTGTCCATAACGCCATTGCCTGGCCACCCCATTCCCCAATGGCTCGCTCATTCATGCAGCGAATAGTTTTTTTGTGACCGACGGTTCACTTTCGACCTTTGACAGCAGCGTTTCTTGTCTATATTTTTTCGTTTCTGAAACTGTACGAAACGTCCTACCGCTGCACCCAGCAGTAAACCGCGACCAGGATGGGGATCCTGCCTCGGTGAAAACCGCGCTCCGACCATGATGGAAAAAGCGCCAGACAACAAAAAAAATGAGGTTTCAATGACAACTGCTTTACAACAACCGTCGCTCTCGAGCCAATGCATGGCCGAGTTTCTGGGTACAGCGCTGCTGATCTTTTTTGGTACAGGTTGCGTTGCCGCGCTCAAGGTCGCGGGTGCCAGTTTTGGCTTGTGGGAAATCAGCATTATCTGGGGCGTCGGTGTCAGCATGGCGATCTACCTTACCGCCGGGGTTTCCGGGGCTCATCTGAACCCTGCCGTCAGTATTGCCCTGAGCATTTTCGCGGACTTCGAAAAACGTAAATTGCCTTACTACGTACTCGCTCAAGTGGCGGGTGCCTTCTGTGGAGCGCTGTTGGTTTACACGCTCTACAGCAATCTATTCTTCGAATTCGAACAAACGCACCACATGGTTCGTGGCACTCAAGCCAGCCTTGAATTGGCCTCCGTGTTCTCCACCTTCCCGAATCCTGTGCTGTCCACCGCCCAGGCATTTCTGGTCGAGGTGATCATTACAGCCATCCTGATGGGCGTGATCATGTCCCTGACCGATGACAACAATGGCCTGCCCAAAGGCCCGCTGGCACCGCTGCTGATCGGCCTGCTGATTGCTGTGATCGGCAGTTCGATGGGACCGCTGACCGGTTTTGCCATGAACCCTGCGCGGGACTTCGGCCCTAAACTGATGACTTTCTTCGCTGGCTGGGGTGAAATTTCCTTCACCGGCGGACGCGATATTCCGTATTTCCTGATTCCTGTTTTTGCACCGATTGTCGGTGCCTGCCTCGGTGCTGCAGCCTATCGTGGGTTGATTGCCCGCCATCTGCCCAGCGCCGTACCTGCTACAAAGGATGCAACAGCTGCCATTGACGGCAAACCCAGAACTTCTTGATACCGTTGGCGCGTGCCCCAGCCCTTTGATCGCGCGCCAGACCTCACTCCCTTATTTCGTCCAAGGCAATCGACATGACCGACACACAGAATAAGAACTACATCATTGCCCTCGATCAGGGTACGACCAGCTCCCGCGCGATCATTTTCGACCGCGACGCGAACGTGGTCTGCACCGCCCAACGGGAGTTCGCTCAGCATTACCCGCAAGCCGGCTGGGTTGAGCATGACCCGATGGAAATCTTCGCCACCCAAAGCGCCGTAATGGTCGAGGCCCTGGCACAAGCCGGCCTGCACCACGACCAGGTAGCAGCCATCGGCATCACCAACCAGCGCGAAACCACCGTCGTCTGGGACAAGAACACCGGCCGCCCGATCTACAACGCCATCGTCTGGCAGTGCCGACGCAGCACCGAGATCTGCCAGCAACTCAAGCGCGATGGCCACGAGCAATACATCAGCGACACCACCGGCCTGGTCACCGACCCGTATTTCTCCGGCACCAAGCTCAAGTGGATCCTCGACAACGTCGAAGGCAGCCGCGAACGCGCGCGCAACGGTGAACTGTTGTTCGGCACCGTCGACAGCTGGCTGATCTGGAAATTTACCGGCGGCAAGGTGCATGTCACCGACTACACCAACGCTTCGCGCACCATGCTCTTCAACATCCACACCCTGGAGTGGGACGCGAAGATGCTGGAGGTGCTGGATATTCCGCGCGAAATGCTGCCGCAAGTTAAATCGTCCTCGGAAATTTATGGCCGTACCAAAAGCGGCATCGCCATCGGCGGCATCGCTGGCGACCAGCAAGCCGCCCTGTTCGGCCAGATGTGCGTAGAGCCAGGCCAGGCGAAAAACACCTACGGCACTGGCTGCTTCCTGTTGATGAACACCGGAGACAAAGCCGTGAAATCCCAACACGGCATGCTCACTACCATCGCCTGCGGCCCACGTGGCGAAGTCGCTTATGCGCTGGAAGGCGCGGTGTTCAACGGCGGCTCTACCGTGCAGTGGCTGCGTGACGAACTGAAGATCATCAACGACGCCCACGACACCGAATACTTCGCCAACAAGGTCAAGGACAGCAACGGCGTGTACCTGGTGCCGGCCTTCACCGGTCTTGGCGCTCCCTACTGGGACCCGTACGCCCGTGGCGCACTGTTTGGCCTGACCCGCGGCGTCCGCGTGGATCACATCATTCGTGCTGCGCTGGAGTCGATTGCCTACCAGACCCGCGACGTGCTCGACGCCATGCAGCAGGACTCCGGCGAACGCCTCAAGGCCCTGCGCGTGGACGGCGGTGCAGTGGCGAACAATTTCCTCATGCAGTTCCAGGCCGACATCCTCGGCACGCAGGTCGAGCGCCCGCAAATGCGCGAAACCACGGCACTGGGTGCGGCTTACCTGGCAGGCCTGGCCTGTGGCTTCTGGGGCAGCCTGGAAGAGTTGCGCGGCAAGGCAGTGATTGAGCGCAAGTTCGATCCGACGCTGGATGAAACGGCGAAGGAAAAACTCTACGCAGGCTGGAAAAAAGCGGTCAGCCGCACCCGCGATTGGGCGGCTGAAGACGAGGCCGAATAAGCCAAGACGCAGGCTCGTATCTGTATGTAACTGGTCGGGAGCGGATTCCTGCGGCATCATGGGCAAATTTTGCACGGCAGCCCAAAGGACGCCCCATGAATCTGCCTCCCCGTCAGCAGCAAATCCTCGAACTGGTTCGCGAACGCGGCTATGTCAGCATCGAGGAAATGGCCACGTTGTTCGTTGTTACCCCGCAGACCATCCGCCGCGACATCAACCAGCTCGCGGAAGCCAATTTGTTGCGTCGCTACCACGGCGGCGCGGCTTACGACTCCAGCGTTGAAAACACCGCCTACGCCATGCGCGCCGATCAGATGCGCGATGAAAAACAGCGTATCGGCGAAGCCATTGCCGCGCAGATTCCCGACCATGCCTCGTTGTTCATCAACATCGGCACGACCACCGAATCCATTGCCCGGGCACTGCTCAATCACAATCATCTGAAGATCATCACCAACAACCTGCACGTCGCCTCCATGCTCAGCGCCAAGGACGACTTCGATGTGCTGCTGACCGGCGGCAACGTGCGGCGTGACGGCGGTGTGGTGGGTCAGGCCAGTGTCGACTTCATCAATCAGTTCAAGGTCGACTTCGCCCTGGTCGGCATCAGCGGCATCGATGAAGACGGCAGCCTGCTGGACTTCGACTATCAGGAAGTGCGGGTATCCCAGGCGATCATCGCCAATGCCCGGCAAGTGATCCTCGCGGCCGACTCCAGCAAGTTCGGGCGCAACGCCATGATTCGCCTGGGGCCGATCAGCCTGGTCGATTGCCTGGTCACCGATCAGCAGCCTTCCCCGGCGCTGGCGCAGCTGTTGACCCAGCACAAGGTTCGGCTGGAAGTCGTTTAAGCACACCGCTCCCCTGTGGCGAGGGGGCTTGCCCCCGTTGGGTCGCGAAGCGGCCCCCCAAACCATTCAACCGAGATCATTCAGATTCACTCGGTCAACTGCAATTGCGACGGCTTCGCCGTCGAACGGGGGCAAGCCCCCTCGCCACAAAAGCAGCCTGCAACCTTTCAATGTTCGTAAATTTTCCTTTAACGGCCCTTCGATGAGTTTTTTCAATCGAAGCTGACTGGCTGTGCGCGTCTTTATGGGCTAGTATTTTCGCAAATGAACATTAATGTTCGAATTCAAATACAGAACATCAAAGAATTCCGAGGCCGCGCCGATGCCCACTTCCACCTTGCCTACGCCCCCTCTCGCCGAGATCTACGATATCGCCGTCATCGGTGGCGGGATCAATGGCGTGGGGATCGCAGCGGATGCCGCCGGTCGCGGTCTCTCGGTGTTCCTTTGTGAAAAGGATGACCTGGCCAGCCATACCTCGTCGGCCAGCAGCAAGCTGATTCACGGCGGCCTGCGCTACCTCGAACATTACGAATTCCGCCTGGTGCGTGAAGCCCTGGCCGAACGTGAAGTGCTGTTGACCAAGGCACCGCACATCGTCAAGCAAATGCGCTTCGTGTTGCCACATCGCCCGCACCTGCGCCCGGCGTGGATGATCCGCGCCGGCCTGTTCCTCTATGACAACCTGGGCAAGCGCGAGCAACTGCAAGGTTCGAAAAGCCTGAAGTTCGGCCCCGACAGCGCGTTGAAAAACGAGATCACCAAGGGCTTCGAATACTCCGATTGCTGGGTCGACGACGCGCGCCTGGTGGTGTTGAACGCCATGGCCGCCCGGGAAAACGGCGCCCACGTTCACACCCAGACCCGCTGTGTCAGCGCGCGTCGCACCAAGGGCCTGTGGCACCTGCACCTGGAACGCGCCGATGGCAGCCTGTTTTCGATCCGCGCCAAGGCATTGGTGAACGCGGCCGGGCCATGGGTCGCCAAGTTCATTCGCGATGACTTGAAGATGGAATCTCCATACGGCATCCGCCTGATCCAGGGCAGCCACCTGATCGTGCCGAAACTGTACGAAGGCGAACACGCGCACATCCTGCAAAACGAAGATCAGCGCATCGTGTTCACCATTCCGTACCTGAATCACTTCACCCTGATCGGCACCACCGACCGCGAGTACACCGGCGATCCGGCGAAAGTGGCAATTACCGACGGCGAAACCGATTACCTGTTGAACGTAGTCAACGCCCATTTCAAAAAGCAAATCAGCCGCGACGACATCCTGCACAGCTACTCCGGTGTGCGCCCGTTGTGCAACGACGAATCCGACAACCCGTCGGCCGTGACCCGCGATTACACCCTGGCGCTGTCTGGCACTGGCGAAGAGGCTCCGTTGCTGTCGGTGTTTGGCGGCAAGCTCACGACCTATCGCAAACTGGCCGAGTCGGCGCTGGCGCAACTGGCACCGTACTTCAAGCACATCAAGCCAAGCTGGACCGCCAGCGCCACGCTGCCGGGCGGTGAAGACATGACCACCCCGCAAGCCTTGAGCTCGCGTATCCGCGACAAATTCGACTGGGTACCGAGCGAGATCGCTCGCCGCTGGGCCACCACCTATGGCAGCCGTACCTGGCGCATGCTCGAAGGCGTACAGGACCTCAGCGATATGGGCGAGCACATCGGCGGCGGTCTCTACACCCGTGAAGTCGACTATCTGTGCAGTGAAGAATGGGCCACCAGCGCCCACGACATCCTCTGGCGTCGCAGCAAGCTCGGCTTGTTCACGACGGTAGCCGAGCAGGAAAAGCTCAAGGGCTACCTGAACCAAGTCGAGCAGAACCGCAGCAAGATCGAAGCCGCCTGATCGGTCCGCCGCATAAACAAAAGCCCCTGAATCTCACGATTCAGGGGCTTTTGTTTATCGATGGATTTCAGTCGCGCAAATCCGATTCATGAATCGGCTGCTCACGGTGAGTCGCCCGCTGATATTGCGCCGGCCATACGGCCTTGTGCCCACCCAGATCGTCATCTGCATGCAGCGCCCAATACGGATCACGCAACAACTCACGGGCCAGGAAGATGATGTCCGCCTGACAGGTGCGCAGGATGTGCTCGGCCTGGGCCGGCTCGGTGATCATGCCAACGGTGCCGGTGGCCATGCCCGACTCCTTGCGCACACGTTCGGCGAAGCGGGTCTGGTAACCGGGCCCTGTGGGAATCTCCGCATTCACCGCCGTCCCGCCTGACGAGACGTCGATCAGGTCCACCCCCAGGTCTTTCAGGCGGCGCGCCAACTCCACGGTTTCATCGGGGTTCCAGCCGTCTTCCACCCAGTCGGTGGCCGAGACCCGGACAAACACCGGCAACTCTTCAGGCCACACCGCACGCACCGCTTCGGTGACCTGCAGCACCAGCCGAATGCGATTTTCGAACGAACCGCCATATTGATCGCGACGCTGATTGCTCAACGGCGACAGGAACTGATGCAGCAGGTAACCATGGGCCGCGTGCACTTCGACCACCTTGAAACCGGCCGTCAGTGAGCGCTTTGCCGCATCGACAAAGGCCTGGATCACCTTGGCGATCTCGCCGTCATCGAGTTGCCTGGGTTGGGTGTGCTGTGGATCGAATGCAATCGGTGAAGGGCCGACCGGCACCCAGCCGCCCTCATCGGGCTTGACGCTGCCATGCTTGCCGAGCCACGGCCGGTAGGTGCTGGCCTTGCGCCCGGCATGGGCCAGCTGAATGCCGGCAACGGCGCCCTGGGCGGTGATGAAGCGGGTGATGCGTTGCAGGGGTTCAATCTGTTCGTCATTCCACAGACCGAGGTCCTCGGCCGTGATACGCCCGTCGGCGGTGACCGCCGTGGCTTCGGTAAACACCAGCCCGGCCCCGCCGACAGCGCGGCTGCCGAGGTGGACCAGGTGCCAGTCATTGGCCAGGCCATCGGCGCTGGAGTACTGGCACATCGGCGATACCGCGATGCGGTTGGGCAGGGTCAATTGACGAAGGGTAACGGGTTCAAGCAGCAGACTCATGGGGCACCTCTCGAATCAGTGGGCAGGCTCCAGGTTCTGTTTGAATAGTCGACGAGTGACAGGAAAAAGGTACAACACCCGCCCCCGCGGGCAAAAAATTCGACAAGACGTCACAAGGCCAAAATCAAGCAGTGTTTAGAGCCTAGTCGACATCGAAGGATGTCGCCCCCTTGTAGGAGCGAGCTCGCTCCGGGCGGCGTTCCGACGATGGACGACAGGACACCGCGGGGTATCAGGTTCCCAGCGCCATCGTTCACGTCCATCGCGAGCGAGCTCGCTCCTACAGGTGTGGGCTCAACGCGGTTCGATGTGGGCAATCATCAGTTGAACCGTCTCGTTGCCACGAAACTCGTTGAGGTCGAGCTTGTAGGCCAGTTCCACCCACTTGATGGTCGGATTCGGCCAGATGTCGCGGTCGATCCCGAAGGCAATGCCGTCGAGCTTCACCGAACCACACTCACTTTTGAGCACGACTTTAAGGTGCCGTTCGCCAACGACGCGCTGCTCGACCAACTGGAACACCCCATGAAACAACGGTTCCGGGAAGTGCTGCCCCCAAGGGCCGGCATGGCGCAGGGCACGAGCCAGTTCCAGGTGGAACTCTTCCACTGCCAGGGTGCCGTCCGACAACAGGCGGCCTGTCAGGTCTTCTTCGCGCAGTTGCCGGCGCACTTCAGCGTCAAAGGCTTCGGCAAACAAGGGAAAACTCGCTTCCGGCAGCGTCAGGCCGGCTGCCATCGCGTGGCCACCGTACTTGGTGATCAGATTCGGATGCTGCGCCGCCACCACGCTCAAGGCGTCGCGAATGTGAAAACCCTGGACCGAACGCCCCGAGCCCTTGAGCAGACCATCCCCGGCATCGGCAAAGGCGATGGTCGGGCGGAAATAGCGCTCTTTCATCCGTGACGCGAGGATACCGATGACGCCCTGATGCCACTCGGGATCGAACAGGCACAAGCCGAACGGCATCGACTCCACCGGCAGATCCTTGAGCTGCGCCAGCGCTTCACGCTGCATGCCTTGCTCGATGGACTTGCGGTCCTGGTTCATGCCGTCCAATTGAGCAGCCATCTCACGGGCCAGACCTGCGTCTTCGGTCAGCAGGCATTCGATGCCCAGGCTCATGTCATCCAGGCGCCCCGCCGCGTTCAGGCGCGGGCCGACAATGAAACCCAGATCGGTGGAGGTAATGCGCGCATGATCGCGCTTGGCCACTTCGAGGATCGCCTTGATCCCCGGCCGGGCACGTCCGGCGCGAATCCGTTCCAGGCCCTGGTGCACCAGAATTCGGTTGTTGGCATCCAGCGGCACCACGTCGGCCACGCTGCCCAGAGCCACCAGATCGAGCAGTTCGCCGATATTCGGCTGCGGTTTGCTTGTGTACCAGCCCTGCTCGCGCAACCGCGCACGCAGGGCCATCAGCACATAGAAAATCACCCCGACACCGGCCAGCGCCTTGCTCGGAAACTCGCAACCGGGCTGGTTCGGATTGACGATGGCATCGGCCAGCGGCAGCTCGTCACCGGGCAAGTGGTGGTCGGTGACGAGTACCTTGAGCCCGGCCTTTTTCGCCGCTGCCACGCCTTCGACGCTGGAGATGCCGTTGTCGACGGTGATCAGCAAATGCGGCTGACGCTCAAGCGCCACCGCGACGATTTCCGGTGTCAGGCCGTAGCCGTAGTCGAATCGGTTGGGCACCAGGTAATCGACATGTGCCGCCCCCAACAGACGCAGACCCAGCGTGCCCACGGTGCTGGCTGTCGCGCCGTCGGCATCAAAGTCGCCGACGATCAGAATGCGCTGGCGCTGTTCGAGCGCGGCCACCAGCAGATCCACGGCGGCATCGATGCCCTTGAGTTGCTGGAACGGAATCAACCGCGCCAGGCTCTTGTCCAGTTCCGCCTCGGACTGCACGCCCCGCGCTGCGTACAGGCGGGTCAACAGCGGCGGAATATCACCGAGGAATGGCAGGGTGTCGGGCAGCTGGCGAGGTTCGATGCGCATGGGGTGAAAGATGCTTCTCTTCAATACGTAGGATAAAACCGGGTGACGCGGGGCATCGGCGAAAAATCAGCCGCGCTCACCGGCCAGCCACTGCAACTGGACTTCGTGCTGACCACGGTCGTCGGTGACGAAGATCGTCCCTTCGCTGATCATCACGTCCCACTTGATGACGCGAGGCATGTCCTTGGCCAGGGTTTCCAGGACTTCCTGAGGCACGGCAGCGATATTGACGTTCTTCAGGTTTTTCACCGCCGGCACCACTTTGCCTTCCCACACGCGCAGGCTGCCATAGGCCAGCAGGCTGGTGCGTTCAGTGCGACGCGAGCACCAGGTCAGGCGCTCGGCATCCGGCTGGCCGACTTCGATCCAGTGCAGGACGCGGTCATCCAGGCTTTTTTCCCACAAGGCCGGTTCATCCACTTCTGACAGACCACGGCCAAAAGACAGCTGCTCGTTGTACCAGAGGGCGTAGGCCAGCAAGCGCACGGTCATACGCTCTTCGGTTTCCGAAGGGTGACGGGCGATGGTCTGCTTCACGCTCTCATAGACGCTGCGGTCGAGGTCGGTGAGGTTCAGTTCAAACTTGTAGGTCGTGGACGGCTGGGCCATGAACGGGCTTCTTGATACGAGGAAAGGCGGCAAGTCTAACCGATGCGACGGGCAATCCACGAATTGAACACAATCAAGCTGGAGCGTCGGACAGTCGGCTATGCTAAAACGCTCTATTCGCCCAACCTTTGCCCCACAGGATCCAGCATGCCGTTCACCGCCAAACCGCTTTCCGGTCTGAAAGTCATTGAATTGGGCACCTTGATTGCCGGCCCGTTTGCCTCGCGCATTTGCGCTGAATTCGGTGCCGACGTGATCAAGATCGAATCCCCGGACGGCGGTGATCCATTGCGCAAATGGCGCAAATTGTATGAAGGCACTTCGTTGTGGTGGTTCGTCCAGGCCCGCAACAAAAAGTCCCTGACCCTCAATCTCAAGCACCCCGACGGTCAGGCGATCCTGAAACAGCTGCTGGGTGAAGCCGACATCCTGATCGAAAACTTTCGTCCCGGCGTCCTGGAAAAACTCGGCCTGGGCTGGGACGTCCTGCACGCCTTGAACCCGAAACTGGTGATGGTGCGGCTGTCGGGTTTCGGCCAGACCGGCCCGATGAAAGATCAGCCCGGCTTTGGCGCGGTCGGTGAATCCATGGGCGGCCTGCGCTACATCACCGGCTTCGAAGACCGGCCACCGGTGCGCACCGGCATTTCCATCGGCGACTCGATTGCCGCGCTCTGGGGCGTGATCGGCGCGTTGATGGCCCTGCGTCATCGTGAAGTCAACGGCGGCCAGGGGCAAGTGGTGGACGTGGCGCTGTACGAAGCCATCTTCGCGATGATGGAAAGCATGGTCCCGGAGTTCGACGTGTTCGGTTTCATCCGCGAACGCACGGGTAATATCATGCCGGGCATCACCCCGTCCTCGATCCACACCAGCGCCGATGGCAAGCACGTGCAGATCGGCGCCAATGGCGACGCGATTTTCAAACGCTTCATGCTGATCATTGGCCGGGAAGACCTGGCTAACGACCCTCTGCTTGCCAGCAACGATGGCCGCGATGCCCGACGCGACGAGATTTATGGCGTCATCGATCGCTGGGTCAACTCGTTGCCACTGGACAGGGTGCTGGCACAGCTCAATCAGGCCGAGGTGCCGGCCAGCCGGATCTTCAGCGCCGAAGACATGTTCAATGACCCTCAGTACCTGGCGCGGGAAATGTTCCTGCAAGCCAAGCTGCCGGACGGCAAAGACTTCAAGATGCCGGGCATTGTGCCGAAACTCTCAGAGACACCCGGTGAATGTGAATGGGTCGGACCGCAACTGGGTGAGCACAACGCGCAGGTACTCCAGGAACTTGGCTATGACGCGATACAGATCGCACAGTTGCGCAAAGACGGAGCCATCTGAACGGAGGCACCTGCCTGCATGGGCCATTGGACACTGCCCGTCGCGCGGCGGGTGGTTACTGTGCTTGTTGGCGACATTGTTCCTGCTCCTTGAACCGGTCCCGTCAGCCCTGGCGCAAACCAAGGAAACCCTGATCTGGCTCAAGCGCGACCTGCCGCCGCTGACGATCTTCGACGGGCCGAAAAAGGGCCAGGGCGTTATCGATCAACTGCTTCTGTTGTTGATTGCCGGCATGCCGCAATACCAGCACAGCGTGATGAGGGTCAATCGCGCGCGTGGATTGCAAATGCTCCACGAACCGTCCCTCGTCTGCGACGCGGCGCTGAACTGGAGCAAGGAACGGGAACAGTGGATTGCCTTTTCCATCCCGGTCTTCCGCGCCATGAGCAATGGCCTGGCCGTGCGGCGCGTTGACCAGAAAGTGCTGGCACCCTTTATCAAGGACGGCGAAGTGGACCTGGCAGAGCTGCTCGCCAGCGGCAGCGAAAAGCTGGGGATCATTGCCGAGCGCAATTACGGCGAATACCTCGACGGGCTGCTCAAGCAAGCGCCAGCCGACGCGCTGACCGCACATTACGGCAACGACGCCTTGGGCAGCCTGCTGCAGATGCAGCGCCTGGGACGCTTGCGCCTGCTGTTGGGTTATCGCCCGGAAATTCGCTACCAGGCCTCTCTGCAAGGCATTGCTGAGGATGAATTGCAGTTCTATCCGATCCGTGGCACGGGCAAGTACCTGTCCGGTTACATCGGTTGCACCGACACGCCAAAGGGCCGGCAGGCCATTGTCGAGATCAACCAGGTGCTGCGCACCCTTCCCCGCGAACGCCTTGACGAGGCCTACGCCGCCTGGCTGGATCCGGAGAGTCGCAGCGATTACCTGAAAGACACCAAGGCGTTTTTCGACAATCTGGCGCAGCCATGACAAATCCCGGGCAAAAAGAAACCCCGAGAAGTGGGGAGACGACTCGGGGTTAAACATGGCCTGCCTGGAGACCAGTAGCAGCAAGCTACAAGCACCGGAGCACAATGCTCGATCCTGCTGTTACAAGGTCTGACTGACCTGGGCGCGGGAAGGTTCCCACAAATATCCGTTCAATTGCGTCTGGCCAGAAGCTTGTCCTTTGCCGCATTACGCAATGCCGCGATGACACAAGGCTCAAGGCGTCCTTCAGCGATCAGCACGTCGCGATGCAAACCGTCGACCACATCCGTCAGCAGGCGTTTGTCATTCAACTGGGCCTGATTGAACTCGTGCTCGACCACGGTCGCGCCGATAGCATTCTTCAGGGTCACCCGGCATTCGCCACGAATGCCTGACGGGGTCAGTGTGACCTGATACGGGCTCAGCGCCTCACCGAGCAACAAACTGATACTTTCCATCCCGATCACCACTCAATAGTCCGAAAACAACGTGCCTGGGGCATGCCTACAACAGATGACCGCTGGCCCGAGAAGAAAGTTCTGGATACTGACAGCAGGCGAACCTGCAACCCAGTCAACAGAGCATGCACGGCGAACATGACAGAGAAAAAACCCAACCATCACGTCTGTCGGGTACGCCGGGCGATGTCGGCCCAGCCCCCCAACAATCCTCGTAGCTGGCCATCGGCCGTGTAAAACGGCACTGTCCACTGGTAGATATCCCTGACACCGTCCTTGAACATCAATTGACGCTCGAAGAAGCGCGTCCTGCGTGTACTCAATTGCGCCAGGAACTCGGCATGCAGCAATTCCGCGGTTTGTCTGGGCATGACATCGACCTCGATCAACTGCCGCCCCTGCATCCGGTCAAAACGCGTCGACAAGGCGTCCTCATAACTTTTGTTGCACATGATCAAACGCCCTTGCAGATCACGGACAAACATCGGGTCAGGCATGGCATCCATCAGGGCATGCTGGAATGCGAGCTGATCGCGCAGACTGCTTTGGGCCTCGACCCGCTGCCTGACCACCACCGCCAACCGCCGATTCCAGAGCAGGGACAACAGGCCGAACAGGCTGAGCACAAACATGCCCCAGCAGACCCACTGGTCAAGCTGCGGCCAGAAGCCAGGCGCCTGTGGCACGGTATCGCCACCGAACCATTTCAGGCGAAGGTCGCGCAGCTCCTGCGCAGGAAACGCCTCAAGCGCCTTGTTGAGGATACTCAGCAACTGCGGCTGACCTTTGCGCACCACCAGATAATCCGCATCCCATTTGCCCGGCACCACAGCCCCGACCTGCAACCGGCCCGACGGAAAAAGCCGGGCGCCGATTTCGTTTTCGATGGTGACGTAGGCTTCGTCGCTTTCCACCCAGGCACGGGCTTCGGCGTAGGTTTTAACCGAACGCAATTCGATGGATGGATAATCGCGACGGATCACTGCTTCCAGCGCATGCCGGGTCGGCAGCACCAGTACCCGCTTCGCCAGATCCTCCAGCGACTGCACCGGCGGCGCCCCGGCCTGCCCGACAAAGACCCATCCGGCACCGCCGAACGCATGGCTGAAATCGAGAAACGCCTTGCGTTCGTCATTCATCGACAGGGTCGTACTCAAATCCGCCGCGCCGCTTTCCAGATGGGCCAGCATCTGATCGGTGGAAAAAGACTGTTCGTAAACGAACTGCAACCCTGTCATGTCGCTGATGCGCTTGAGCAGGTCACTGTTCAAGCCCGTCCATTGGCCATGTTCATCCTTGAACAGGTACAACGGGTATTCCAGTGCCGTGACCACGACCCGTGGATGGCTGGCCATCCATTGCAACTCCTGGTCATCCAGCACGACCATTGAACGTGCGACAGACTTCCCACGCTCCTGAGTCGATGCAGGGCTCGCCCCTCCCCATTGGGCAACACCCAGGATGCCGAGCAAAAACAGCCAGCGCACAACTGACTTGAACACACTTGTAAACAGCATTCCCACGTCCTTGGTGATTCACTCGCCTGTCCTTTCGCGGCGATAACACGACAAGTGTGCATGCAGAAATGAAAAAGCCCGTCAGGAGACGGGCTTCAAAATGTAACAGCGCTGACCGGTTACAGCGGCTTGCCGCGGTTACCATGCTGACTGACAAAGGCCTGCACGGCCTTCAGGTCATTTGGCAAAACGGTGCAACGTTCGTCTCGTTCAAACAAATCAGAAAGATGCACAGGCAGTTCGAGAGCTTTTCCTACACCGGCTTTTTCCACGGCGTCCGGGAATTTTACCGGGTGGGCGGTGCCCAGGATCACCATTGGAATGTCCAGGCTACGGCGGCATTCCCGCGCGGCTTTGACACCGATAGCGGTGTGCGGATCCAGCACTTCACCGGTCTGCTCGTAGACTTCGGCGATGGTTTCGCAGGTTTGCGCGTCATCCACGGCCAGCGAGTCGAACAACTTGCGGGCTTCGGTCCAGCGCTCTTGCTCGACGCTGAAACCGCCGCCCTGCTTGAACGAATCCATCAGCCCGGCGATTGCCGCGCCGTTGCGACCATGCAGGTCGAACAGCAGGCGTTCGAAGTTCGACGACACCATGATGTCCATGGACGGCGACAGCGTGGCGTGCAGGGTTTCCTTGACGTACTGGTTGCCGCTCATGAAGCGATGCAGGATGTCGTTGCGGTTGGTGGCGACGATCAACTGGTTGATCGGCAGGCCCATGTTGCGCGCCAGGTAACCGGCGAAGATGTCGCCGAAGTTGCCGGTCGGTACCGAGAACGACACCGAACGCGCCGGGCCACCCAACTGCAGGGCCGCGTGGAAGTAGTAGACGATCTGAGCCATGATCCGCGCCCAGTTGATCGAGTTCACCGCCACCAGGCGAGTGCCCTTGAGGAAACCCTGGTCGGCGAAGCTTGCCTTGACCATTTCCTGGCAGTCATCGAAGTTGCCTTCGATGGCGATGTTGTGGATGTTCTCACCGAAAATGGTGGTCATCTGCCGACGCTGCACTTCGGACACACGGTTGTGCGGATGCAGAATGAAGATGTCGACGTTTTCGCAGTGTTTGCAGCCTTCGATGGCGGCCGAGCCGGTGTCACCGGAGGTGGCACCGACGATCACCACGCGCTCGCCGCGCTTTTCCAGCACGTAGTCGAGCAAACGACCCAGCAATTGCAGGGCGAAGTCCTTGAACGCCAGGGTCGGCCCGTGGAACAACTCCAGCACCCATTCGTTGCCGTTCAGCTGACGCAGCGGCGCAACGGCGCTGTGGGCGAACACGCCGTAGGTGTCTTCAAGAATTTTTTTGAAATCGGCGTCAGGAATGCTGCCGGTGACGAACGGGCGCATGACGCGAAAAGCCAGCTCGTGATACGGCAGACCGGCCCAGGAAGCGATTTCTTCCTGGGTGAAACGTGGCAGGTTTTCCGGGACGTACAGACCGCCGTCGGTGGCAAGGCCTGCCAGCAGGACGTCTTCGAAATTCAGGGCCGGTGCCTGGCCGCGGGTACTGATGTAGCGCATAGGGGCAAACCTTCGGTTTGGGCTTCAAGCTTCAAGCTTCAAGCTGCAAGTTCAAAGCACCGAGGCTTTTAGCTTGCAGCTTGCAGCTGACGGCTTGCAGCTGCTTCTAAATTAGTTCAAGTGCTCGACACGGATTCGTACAACCGGCCCGACCACACCCGCCAAGGCTTCCAAAGCAGCAATGGCATCGTTGATGTGCTGCTCCAGCACGCGGTGGGTCAGCAGGATCATCGGCACCAGGCCGTCGTGCTCCTCGGCTTCCTTCTGCATGATCGACTCGATGTTGATGCCGCGCTCCGAGAGGATGCTCGCGACCTGAGCCAACACGCCCGGATGGTCCTTGGCCTGAATACGCAGGTAGTAGGCGCTTTCGCAGGCTTCGATCGGCAGGATCGGGTGAGCCGACAGCGAGTCCGGCTGGAACGCCAGGTGTGGTACGCGGTTTTCCGGGTCGGAAGTCATGGCACGGACCACGTCCACCAGGTCAGCAATCACCGACGAAGCGGTCGGCTCCATGCCGGCGCCAGCGCCGTAGAACAGGGTCGAACCGGCAGCATCGCCGTTGACCATCACCGCGTTCATCACGCCGTTGACGTTGGCGATCAGGCGATCGGCCGGAATCAGCGTCGGGTGCACGCGCAGTTCGATACCGGCCGCGGTGCTGCGCGCCACGCCCAGGTGCTTGATGCGGTAACCCAGCGCTTCGGCGTAGTTCACGTCGGCGGTGGTCAACTTGGTGATGCCTTCGGTGTAAGCCTTGTCGAACTGCAACGGAATACCGAACGCGATGGACGCCAGGATCGTCAGCTTGTGAGCGGCGTCGATACCCTCAACGTCGAAGGTCGGATCGGCTTCGGCGTAACCCAGGGCCTGGGCTTCGGCCAATACGTCTTCGAAGGTGCGACCCTTCTCGCGCATTTCCGTCAGGATGAAGTTGCCGGTGCCATTGATGATGCCGGCTACCCAGTTGATGCGGTTGGCGGACAGGCCTTCGCGGATCGCCTTGATCACCGGGATGCCACCGGCCACCGCCGCTTCGAACGCAACGATCACGCCCTTCTCGCGGGCCTTGGCGAAAATTTCATTACCGTGAACGGCGATAAGCGCCTTGTTCGCGGTGACCACATGCTTGCCATTCTCGATGGCCTTGAGTACCAGCTCGCGGGCAACGGTGTAGCCGCCCATCAGCTCTATAACGATGTCGATCTCAGGGTTCGTGGCCACTTCGAAGACATCGTTGGTAATCGCAATACCGGTCGTTTGGAACTGAGGCTTTGGCGTGCGCATGGCAATTTGTGCCACTTCGATCCCACGCCCGGCACGACGAGCAATTTCCTCGGCGTTGCGCTGAAGTACGTTGAAGGTACCGCCACCGACGGTTCCTAACCCACAGATGCCTACTTTGACCGGTTTCACTGTGAACTCCCCATAAAACGGCCGACTCGAGGCCGGCCGTGAAAACAACCGCATACTCGCGGCTCTCTATTGATGGCCCGGCGAATGTCGCTGCCGGACCATGATCGTCAAGGCTTGCCGTGACGATGCGAATTTACTTCGCGCCCAGCGCCAGTTTGGCGACTTGTGGCGCAGGCTGGTAGCCCGGAATGACCTGACCGTCGGCCAAAACGATGGCCGGTGTGCCGTTCACGCCAATCGACTGGCCGAGTGCGAACTGTTTGGAAACCGGGTTATCGCACTTGGCGGCCTTGATTTCCTTGCCGTCGACCATTTTGTCCATGGCCGCTTTCTTGTCTTTCGAGCACCACACCGCTTGCAGCTGTTCGTCACCCGGCGAACCCAGGCCCTGGCGCGGGAACGCGACGTAACGCACTTCGATGCCGCGCTTGTTCAGCTCAGGCACTTCGGCGTGGAGTTTGTGGCAGTACGGGCAAGTGGTGTCGGTGAATACGGTGATGTGCGACTTGGTTTCGCCAATGGCCGGGTAGACCACAGTTTCGGCAACCGGGATGTCGTTGATCAGCTTGGAGATGCCCAGGCGCTCGGTCTTCTCGGTCAGGTTGACCGGCTTGCCGTCCTTGAGATCGAACAGGTAGCCCTGAACCACGTACTGGCCGTCGGCACTGGCGTACAGCACACGGCTGCCTTTGAGTTTGACTTCGTACAGGCCTGGCAACGGGCTGGCGGTGATGCTTTCCACCGGGACTTCGAGCTGGAGGTTTTCCAGGCTTTTACGAATGGCTTTGTCGGCCGCATCATCGGCGACGGCAAAAGTGCTGACCAACGCAATGGCTGCGGCGGCGAAAATCTGGGTCAGACGCATGAGAACTCCTGAAGGCGGACAAATGGGACGATCAGAACGCCCGTGCCGAAACACCGGGTCATAACCGCCCATCGTACAAACCGGCTCAGCCTATCACATAAGGTCCGTAGGGCCGAATGCACCTGATGCAAGACATTTGTGGCGACACAATCCCCTGTGGGAGCGAGCCTGCTCGCGAATGCGGTGTGCCAGTCGTCATTAATTCTGGATAGGCCGGCCTCTTCGCGAGCAGGCTCGCTCCCACAAGTTTTGCATTAGCCTCTGGGATGGTGTTTTGCGTGCAGATCCTGCAAGCGCGCCCGGGCAACATGGGTGTAGATCTGCGTCGTCGACAAATCGCTGTGCCCCAGCAGCATCTGCACCACCCGCAGGTCTGCACCATGGTTGAGCAGGTGCGTGGCGAAGGCATGGCGCAAGGTGTGCGGCGAAAGCGACTTACCGATCCCGGCCACCTTGGCCTGGTGCTTGATCCGGTGCCAGAAGGTCTGGCGGGTCATCTGCTCGCCACGCAGGCTCGGAAACAACACATCGCTGGGACGCCCGCCAAGCAGTTCGCTGCGGGCATCACGCATGTAGCGCTCGACCCAGACAATCGCCTCCTCGCCCATCGGCACCAGCCGCTCCTTGCTGCCCTTGCCCATCACCCGCAACACGCCTTGACGCAAATTGACTTGCTCCAGGGTGAGGCTGATCAGCTCGGTTACCCGCAAGCCACAGGCATACAGCACTTCGAACATGGCCCGGTCGCGCTGACCGATGGCCTCGCTCAAATCAGGCGCCGTCAGCAAGGCTTCCACATCCGCCTCGGACAAGGACTTCGGCAGCGGCCTGCCGAGTTGCGGCATATCAACCCGCAACGTTGGATCGACCGAGATCATCTTTTCCCGCAACAGATACCGATAGAAGCCACGCACACCCGAAAGAAATCGCGCAGTGGAACGAGGCTTGTAGTTTTGCTCCAGGCGCCAGGCCAGGTGGTCGAGAATCAACTCGCGCCCGGCATTGACCAGCTCCAGTCCTTTGTCCTGTAACCAGCCGTTGAACAGCGCCAGGTCACTGCGATAGGCATCGCGGGTGTTATCGGAAAGGCCTTTCTCCAGCCACAAGGCATCGAGGAATTGGTCTATCAGCGGGTGATCGATGGCAGGCATGGGCACTCGAATCACGCAGCCTTGGGACTGCGCACAAAATTAAAAATGGACATGGAAACGGCCGCTAGTCTTTCATAGGCCGCGATTTCAAGGAACAGGGAGCAGCAATGAGCGAGCAGCAGATATTACTGGCATTTGGCGGAATCGGTGCGGCGGCACTGCTCTGTCAATGGCTGGCCTGGCGCTTGAAACTGCCGGCAATCCTTTTCCTGCTGTTGACCGGCATCCTGGCCGGCCCTGTACTGCACTTGCTCGACCCGCAGGAAATGTTCGGGCCACTGCTGATGCCGCTGGTGTCCCTGGCGGTGGCGCTGATCCTGTTCGAAGGCAGCCTGACCCTGCATCTGTCCGAGTGGCGCGAAATCGGCAGCGTCGTCCATCGCCTGGTCACGATTGGCGCCCTCTCCACTTGGGTGGTCATTGCTGTCGCCACTCACTGGCTGCTGGATTTCGACTGGATGCTGGCCATCCTGTTTGGCAGCCTGACCCTGGTGACCGGGCCGACCGTGATCGTACCGATGCTGCGCGTCGTGCGCCCGAAAGCGTCGATTGCCAACATCCTGCGTTGGGAAGGCATTGCCATCGACCCCATCGGTGCCCTGCTGGCGGTGGTCGTCTATAGCTTCATCATCGCCAGCTCCGAAGGTAACGGCCTCGAGGAAAGCCTGCTGACCTTCGGTGGCGTGATTTTGTGCGGCAGCTTGTTCGGTGTTTTTGGTGGTTGGTTGCTCGGTACGCTGATTCGCCGCCAGTGGCTGCCGGAATACCTGCACAACCTGGCAGCGCTCGCGGCAGTCCTGGGTATTTTCATTGCCTCCAACGAAGTCACCAACGAATCCGGGTTGCTGGCCGTGACCTTGATGGGCATGTGGCTGGCCAACATGAAAGGCGTGGACGTGCGGCACATCCTGCACTTCAAGGAGAACCTCAGCGTGCTGCTGATCTCCGGCCTGTTCATTCTTTTGGCGGCTCGGCTGGACCTGAACGCCATGATCGGGCTCGGGCCTCTGGTGCTGATTTTGCTGCTGGTCATTCAATTCATCGCCCGCCCTTTGAATGTGCTGCTGTGCACGGCGGGCTCCAGCCTGAATTGGCGCGAACGGGCGCTGCTGGCATGGATTGCCCCAAGGGGCATCGTGGCAGCGGCGGTGTCGGCAATCTTCGCCATTCGCCTGCACGCGGCCGGTCACCAGGGAGCGTTGCTGCTGGTGCCGCTCACCTTTGCGGTGATCATCGGCACGGTGGTGTTGCAAAGCGCGACGGCACGACCGTTGGCACGCCTGCTGAAGGTGGCGGAACCGGCACCGAGCGGTTTCCTGATCATCGGCGCCAACGGACCCGCACGCACGCTGGGCAAGGCCCTGCAACAACTGGGCAGCCGGGTGCTGCTGACGGATTCGAGCTGGGAAAACATTAGTGCAGCGCGGATGGAAGGCTTGTCGACCTATTTTGGCAACCCGGCGTCGCAACATGCCGATGCGCACCTGGACCTGGTCGGCCTCGGGCATTTGCTGGCGCTGTCTCCCTCTGGCGAGATGAACACCCTGGCGCTGATGCGCTTTCGTCATGAACTGGGCCATCAACGCATGTTCGGCCTGGCCAGCGGCCAGGAAAGCCGTCGCACCGACAAGCATCGCACCAGTCTGGAACATCGCGGCAACCAATTGGGCAGCGAAGCGCTGACCTACGCCAAGCTCGCCAGCCAGCTGAGTCAGGGCTCAGAGCTTTACAGCACGACATTGACGGACGGTTTCAGTTGGGACGATTACCGCGCGCTGCATGGCGAGCGTGCGACCCTGCTGTTCGTGCGCGACGACAGCGGTTGGGTGTACGTGGTGACACCGGAAAGCACGCTGAAGCCTTCGGCGGGATGGACGTTGTTGGCGTTGATTCAGCCGGAGACTGTTGGCGCCGGCTAAATCCCATCGCGAGCAGGCTCGCTCCCACAGGAAATCTCCTTTGACCACAGATTTTCGGCTCGCCAGAGAGCATGTGTGGGAGCAAGCTTGCTCGCGATGGGCATAACCAGGTCTTGTGTCGCGGGATAAATCGCAGGCAACAAAAAAGCAGCCCGCAGGCTGCTTTTTTTTGCATCGGAAGCTGGACTTAAGCCAGTTTTTCCTTGATGCGAGCTGCTTTACCCGACAGGTCACGCAGGTAGTACAGCTTGGCTTTACGTACGTCACCGCGACGCTTGACAGCCATGCTGTCGATTTGCGGGGAGTAGGTCTGGAAAGTACGCTCTACGCCAACACCGTTGGAGATTTTACGAACGGTGAATGCACTGTTTACGCCGCGGTTACGCTTGGCGATAACAACACCTTCGAACGCTTGCAGACGCGAACGGTCGCCTTCCTTCACTTTCACCTGAACGACAATGGTGTCGCCCGGGGCAAAGGTAGGGATCTCTTTGGTCATCTGCTCTGCTTCGAGTGCAAGGATGATTTTGTTAGTCATGCTGTGCTCCTAAGGTAAATCGTCGGATCTACCATCGATACGTTGTTAACTATCGTCCCGCTCGCGGATGTATTCCTCGAGCAGCTTCTTCTCTTCTCCAGAAAGCGAGCGGCTTTCCAGAAGATCGGCGCGTCGTTCAAAGGTCCGACCAAGGGACTGCTGTAAACGCCAACGCCGGATGTGCGCGTGATTGCCACTTAGCAATACGTCGGGAACACGCTGATCCGCATACACCTCCGGTCGGGTGTAGTGCGGGCAATCCAGCAAACCATCCGTAAAGGAATCTTCCTCGGCGGAGTCCGCATGCCCTAAAGCTCCAGGCAGCAGTCGTGTAACCGCATCGATCAGGACCATCGCCGGCAGCTCGCCGCCAGACAGTACATAGTCGCCAATCGACCACTCTTCATCGACATGAGCATCAATAAAACGCTCGTCAATGCCTTCATAGCGGCCGGCAATCAGGATCAATGCATCCAGATTCGCCAACTCGCGTACCGCCGACTGAGTCAGTTGACGGCCTTGGGGGGACAGGTAAATCACCTTCGCCGCCTCCCCGGCTGCTGCCTTGGCCTGAACCAGAGCATCTTCCAGGGGCTTGATCTTCATCACCATGCCCGGACCACCGCCAAACGGGCGATCGTCCACAGTGTGATGTCGATCCGTCGTGTAGTCTCGCGGATTCCAACAGGTGAGCTGCAAGAGCCCCTGTTTCACCGCCCGACTGGTGATGCCGTACTCGCTGACGGCGGAAAACATCTCGGGAAACAGACTGATCACTTCTACGCGCAAGTTAGCCACGCTTAGAAATCCGCGTCCCAATCCACCTTCATCTCGCCCGCTGCCAGGTCGACGGCCAACACGCATTGCTCCGTATAGGGCAACAGGCGTTCGCGATCATCCAGGCTGCCAGCGCAAGGCTTGACCACCATGACATCGTTCGAGCCGGTCTCCAGCAGGTGATCGATTTTCCCGAACAGTTGTCCGAGGGTGTCGATGACCTTGAGACCTTCCAGCTGGTACCAGTAGTACTCGCCGTCGGTGAGTTCAGGGAACAGGTTGCGCGGCACGCAGATCTCATAACCGGCCAGAAGACGAGCTTCTTCGCGATCATCGAGATCCTTGAGCTTTGCGACCAGGAACTTGTCGTTCCCGCGTCCGCTGACCAGCTCTACCTGCTTTACATTACCGTCACGCTTGAGCGTCCAGGTTTTGTAGTCCAGCAGGTTTTTAATCGGATCAGTAAAGGAGTACACCTTCACTTCGCCGCGAACGCCGTGAACAGAATAAATCTTGCCGATAACGATCAAATCATCAGCAATGGCAGGCGTCGCGTTCATATTGCTCAGGCCGCAGCCTTAGCAGATTCCTTCAACAACTGAGCAACGCGCTCAGAAGGTTGTGCACCAACGCTCAGCCAGTAGGCTACGCGCTCTTGGTTCACGGACAGACGAACTTCCTGACCACGGGCAACAGGGTTGAAGTAGCCAACCTGTTCCTTGTGCGAACCGTCGCGCGGGTTGCGGCTGTCGGTTACGGTCAAGTGGTAAAACGGGCGCTTTTTGGAGCCGCCAAGGGCAAGACGGATTGTTAGCATGTGAACATCGTTCCTGTAGTCGGTGCTGCAAATCTAAAGGCACAGCGGGCATGGGTGCCCGAAAGGCCGCATATTCTAAGGAATATCCGGACTTTTGCAAATGACTTTTTCCGGCGGTCTATCGGCCGCCATGCAGATTTGCTATAGAGCCGTCGTTGAAAACGGCCGGTCAGCTCCCGCCAAGTGCGGGTTTGCTGTATATCCCACTTCCGTGTGGGGCTGCGCCGACCTGATGGCCGGCGCGGATTCGTGTGTCCTTTCTCGCCAATACGCTCACATTTTGGCGAGTGACTGGTGCCCTCAGGCAAGGCGCCGCGACGAGTCATAGCCCGCTATGGCGAGGAGCGGCAACGCCGCATGAGGGCACCAGACGCCGCCAAAATTGAGCAGTATTGGCGTGAAAGGACACTATATCTTCGGCATGCCGCCGCCGGGCAACATACCGCCCATGCCGCGCATCATCTTGGCCATTCCGCCTTTCGCGGAGAATTTCTTCATCATCTTCTGCATCTGCTTGTGCTGCTTGATCAAGCGGCCGATGTCCTGCACCTGGGTGCCGGAACCCATGGCGATCCGGCGTTTGCGCGAACCGCTGATCATCTCAGGGTCGCGGCGCTCGGCCGGGGTCATGGAGTTGATGATGGCTTCCATCTGCTTGAATTGCTTTTCTGCCGCGCCCTGGGCGTTGCCCATTTGCGCCAGGTTCACGCCCCCCATGTTCGGCAGCTTGTCCATGAGCCCGCCGAGGCCGCCCATGTTCTTCATCTGTTGCAGCTGATCGCGGAAGTCTTCGAGGTCGAAGCCCTTGCCCTTCTTCAACTTTTTAGCAAGCTTGTCGGCTTTGTCCTTGTCGAGCGTCGCTTCCGCCTGCTCGATCAGGCTGAGCACGTCGCCCATGCCGAGGATGCGCGAGGCGATACGCTCAGGGTGGAACGGATCGAGCGCTTCGCTCTTCTCGCCCATACCGATGAACTTGATCGGTTTGCCGGTGATGGCGCGCACCGACAGCGCGGCACCGCCACGGGCATCGCCGTCGACCTTGGTCAGGATCACACCAGTCAGCGGCAATGCATCGCCGAAGGCCTTGGCCGTGTTGGCGGCGTCCTGGCCGGTCATGGCGTCGACCACGAACAGGGTTTCGACCGGGTTGATCGCGGCGTGCAGGGCCTTGATCTCGCCCATCATCTCTTCATCGATGTGCAGGCGACCGGCGGTATCGACGATGACCACGTCGATAAATTTGAGTTTCGCTTCCTTAATAGCCGCTTGCGCAATCTCGACCGGCTTCTGGCTCAGGTCGGACGGGAAGAAGGTAACGCCGACTTCACCGGCGAGCATTTCCAACTGTTTGATCGCCGCTGGACGATAAACGTCGGCGGACACGACCATGACCGACTTCTTCTTGCGCTCTTTAAGGAAGCGCGCGAGTTTGCCGGCGGTGGTGGTTTTACCAGCGCCCTGCAAACCGGCCATCAGGATGACCGCTGGCGGCACGGCGCTAAGGTTCAAATCTTCGTTGGCCGCGCCCATCAGGCTTTCGAGTTCGGCCTGGACGATCTTCACGAAGGCCTGGCCCGGCGTCAGGCTGCGCGACACCTCGGTGCCTACGGCGCGTTCCTTGACCGAATTGACGAAGTCCTTGACCACCGACAGGGCGACGTCGGCTTCGAGCAACGCCATGCGCACTTCACGCAGGGTGTCTTTGATGTTGTCTTCAGTCAGCTTGGCCTTGCCGGTGACATGGCGCAGCGTCTGCGAGAGACGGTCGGTTAAGTTTTCAAACATTGCGCGATCCTTTCAGGCCCTGTGTAGACCGGGATAATGGCGGCCCGGACCGGACTAAACGTGTGCTCGGCGAGCCTGCGGCGTGGGCAGGTCGCGGATTATAGCGAAGACTGTGGCCGGCGGACACCTCGCTGTCGGGTTGCGCGGTCTTTCGTGTGGCAGGGGTTCTATGCCAAACTCAGCGACTTTCGGGCTTGCCTAACAGGATTTATGCTCCCCTTGTCACCCAGCTTGCTAACTACCCTCGCCGCCGCCTGCTTATATGCCGCTGCGACCATTTATCAGGGCACTCGCCTGGCGTCCGGCGCCAAGGTCAACAAACGCCTGCTGGTCATGCTCGGCGTGCTCGCCGTATTGGCCCACAGCGCCAGCCTGCTTACCCACCTGCTGACCCCGGGCGGCCTGGCCCTGGACTTCTTCAGCGCCGCCAGCCTGATTGCCGTGGCGGTCATCGCACTGACCCTACTGGCCTGCTCGCGGATTCCGGTAGAGAACCTGCTGGTCCTGCTGCTCCCGCTTGGGGCCTTGACCGTGTTGCTGGCGCATTTTGCCCCCGCCGGCACGGTACAGGTCATCGATGAGGAGCCAGGCATCCTCGCCCACATCCTGCTTTCGATTCTGGCCTACGGCATGTTCACCATCGCGGTGTTCCAGTCCTTGCTGCTGCTGGTTCAAGACCACCAGCTCAAACACAAGCACCCCTCCGGGCTGATCAAGAATTTCCCGCCGCTGCAAACCATGGAAAGCCTGCTGTTCGGTTTCCTCTGGGCCGGCTGGACGCTGCTATCGCTGTCGCTGATTTCCGGCTGGCTGTTCGTCGAGAACCTGTTCGCCCAGCACCTGGTGCACAAAACCCTGCTGGCCTGCCTGGCCTGGGTCGTCTTCAGCGTGCTGCTGTGGGGACGCAATCGCCTCGGCTGGCGCGGGCACAAAGCCATTCGCTGGACCCTGGCCGGTTTTTGCCTGCTGATGCTGGCGTATTTCGGCAGCAAACTGGTTCGTGAATACATCCTGCATATCTGACGGGCGGCATTAATGGACGACTTGCCCATAGGGCCGATGCTCGCGGTAGTGACCCTGCTGGTTTTATGGTCGGGGCTGTTTACCGCCATCGAAGCGGCGCACCAGCATTTGCTGGCCCAGCGCACCGCAACGCGTTCCAGCGACAAACCGGTGGCGAAACTCAGCTTCCCCCTGGCCAGCCTGATTTTTTGCAACACCCTCTGCCGTGCACTCGTGGTGGTCATCAGCACCTTGCTGGCCATTTTCACCTGGGCCGAGAACGGCCCGTGGGTCGCCTGCCTCGGGGCGGGCGCCACGTTGCTGGTATTTTCCGACTACTTGCCACGCGCCCTCGCCGCTCGCTATCCAGATGCGATCCTGGCCCAAGGCAACAACCTGCTGCGGGTGCCGCTGAAAATCATCTATCCCGCGGCATGGCTGCTCAATAGCATCAGTCAGTTGCTGACGCGGCCATTCGCCCGTAAAGCCAAAGTAGTGCAACAAAGTGAGGACGAAGCGCTGACGGAGCGGCATGCGCCCTCCGAAACCGTAAGCCGCCCTCACCCGCTGCCAGGCATCCACGCGCTGGACAACATTACCGTCAATGACATCCTGGTACCGCGCAGCGACGTGGACGGCATCAATCTCGATGACTCCATCGAAGAAATCATCGAACAATTGCGCCACAACAAGCACACGCGCCTGCCGGTGTTCCACAGTGATATCAACCAGGTCGAAGCCGTCCTCAACACCCGACACATCCTTCACTTGCTGCCCGATGCGAGCCTGACCAGGGAAGCGTTGCTGGCGGCCAGCCACGAGCCGTACTTCGTGCCGGAAAGTACCCCGCTGCAACTGCAACTGCTCAATTTCCATAAGCAGCAGCGGCGCCTGGGCATGGTGGTCGACGAGTACGGCGAAGTGCTGGGCATCGTCACCCTGGAAGACATTCTCGAAGAAATCGTCGGCGAGTTCGAAAGCCAGCAGAGCCTGGACAATCCGCACATTCATCCGCAAGCCGACGGACGCCTGGTGATCGACGGTGCCGCGTCCATTCGCGAGCTGAATAAGAGCCTCGGCTGGCACCTGCCCAGCGATGGCCCGAAAACCCTGAACGGCCTGGTCACCGAGGCCCTGGAAACCATTCCCGAAAGCGCGGTGTGCCTGAAGATCGGCCGGTATCGCCTGGAAATTCTCGAGACCGAGGACAACCGCGTCACGCGGGTGCTGATCTGGCAGACCAGTTCGATGCCTGTCGTTATCTAAAGGTCAGCGCAGTTTTCTGTGGCGAGGGAGCTTGCTCCCGCTGGACTGCGAAGCAGGCCCGAATGCATTCACCCCTATTGCGGCCGCTGCGCGCCCGAACGGGAGCAAGCTCCCTCGCCACAAAGGTCCGCAGTCACTCAAGCCACTTGTTCGATCGTTAGCCACCTTCCTATAATCGAAGCGCTTACCCAAGCCTCGCCGGCCCGTGCTTACCCCGCACTTCGCAGCTTCCGGCCTGTCCACCCGCAAAAAGCCCGCTACAAACCGACGATTGTTCCTACCTTGAACAGCGACCGTGCTTCCCCCCACATCCCTGGGTTCTCGACCATAATAATTCGCTCCACTGGAGCACATGACTGTCAGGGATAACCGCATGACGACCAGCACGACCTACAGCAAATCCACACCTGCGCAACCGACGAACTCCGCCACCCGCGTGGCCACCGCAAGCTTCATCGGTACCGCCATCGAGTTCTACGACTTCTACGTCTATGCCACCGCTGCCGCATTGGTGATCGGCCCGGTGTTCTTTCCGCAGACATCCGGCACCGCCCAGATGCTATCGGCGTTTCTCACGTTCGGCATCGCCTTCCTTGCACGCCCCTTGGGTTCAGCCCTTTTCGGTCACTTCGGCGACCGTATCGGCCGCAAGTCGACCCTGGTCGCCTCGCTGCTGCTGATGGGCGTGTGCACCACGCTGATCGGCGTGCTGCCGGGATACGACAGCATTGGCGCCTGGGCACCGATCCTGCTTTGCGTCCTGCGCTTCGGCCAAGGCCTTGGGTTGGGCGGTGAATGGGGTGGTGCGGCATTGCTGGCCACGGAGAATGCGCCCAAAGGCAAGCGCGCATGGTTCGGCATGTTCCCGCAACTGGGTCCATCCATCGGCTTTCTCGCGGCCAACGGCCTGTTCCTGACCCTGGCCGTGGTGCTGGATGATGAACAGTTCCGCTCATGGGGCTGGCGTATTCCGTTCCTGCTCAGCGCCGCACTGGTGATGGTCGGCCTGTACGTTCGCCTCAAGCTGCATGAGACCCCGGTATTCGCCAACGCCATGGCGCGCCAGGAACGGGTGAAAATCCCGCTGTTCGAGCTGTTCGGCCAATACTGGGCGCCCGTATTGCTGGGCGCCGGCGCGATGGTCGTGTGCTACGCGCTGTTTTACATCTCCACGGTGTTTTCCCTGAGTTACGGCGTGGCAACGCTCGGCTACAGCCGCGAAACATTCCTCGGCCTGTTGTGCTTCGCAGTGCTGTTCATGGCTGCCGCCACCCCGCTGTCGGCCTGGGCCAGCGACCGTTACGGGCGCAAACCGGTGCTGATCATCGGCGGCGTGCTGGCGATCCTGTCCGGCTTCCTCATGGAGCCGCTGCTGACCCAAGGCTCGACCTGGGGTGTGGCGCTGTTCCTGTGCATCGAACTGTTTCTGATGGGCGTGACGTTTGCGCCGATGGGTGCGCTGCTGCCGGAGCTGTTCCCCACCCACGTGCGCTACACCGGCGCCTCGGCGGCCTACAACCTGGGCGGTATCGTCGGCGCGTCCGCGGCGCCGTTCTTCGCCCAGAAACTGGTGGCGATGGGCGGCTTGAGCTACGTCGGCGGTTATGTGTCCGGGGCGGCGGTGCTGAGTTTGATTGCGGTGCTTTGCCTGAAGGAAACGCGGCATAACGATTTGAATCGCATCGACTGATAGACCGCCATCGCGGGCAAGCCACGCTCCCACAGGGTTAGTGTCGTACTACCTTTTTGTGATCGACACCGACACTGTGGGAGCGTGGCTTGCCCGCGATGGCGTCATTGCAGACAAAACGCCCCCCTGAAAAACCACAACTTTCCCCCGCCCACCGTCACCTCGCTCTACGCGCTTCGGCTCATCCCCGCTATACTTCCCGGCTTTTCCTGAATAAATGCCAATAGGGTCCCGCCGCGCATGGATAAGACCTACCAGCCGCACGCCATTGAAACTTCCTGGTACAACACCTGGGAGTCAGAGAATTACTTCGCCCCGCAAGGCGCGGGCGAGTCCTACACCATCATGATCCCGCCGCCGAATGTCACCGGCAGCCTGCACATGGGTCACGGCTTTAACAACGCGATCATGGACGCCCTGATCCGTTTCCGCCGCATGCAGGGTCGCAACACCCTGTGGCAGCCGGGTACCGACCACGCCGGTATCGCCACGCAGATGCTGGTAGAGCGCCAGCTCGAAGCCAAGGGCCAGAGCCGCCATGACCTGGGCCGCGAGAAATTCCTCGAGAAAGTCTGGGAGTGGAAAGATGAGTCCGGTGGCAACATCAGCCGTCAGATCCGTCGCCTCGGTTCGTCCGTAGATTGGAGCCGCGAGCGCTTCACCATGGACGACGGCCTCTCGGAAGCCGTTAAAGAGGCTTTTGTACGCCTGCACGAAGATGGCCTGATCTACCGCGGCAAGCGCCTGGTCAACTGGGACACCAAGCTGCACACGGCGATTTCAGACCTCGAAGTGGAGAACCACGACGAGAAAGGTTTCCTGTGGAACCTGAAATACCCGCTGGCCGACGGCGCCAAGACCGCTGAAGGTAACGATTTCCTGATCGTCGCGACCACTCGCCCGGAAACCATGCTCGGCGACTCCGCCGTGGCCGTTAACCCGAACGATGATCGCTACAAAGCCCTGATCGGCAAATTTGTCGAGCTGCCACTGGTTGGCCGCCGCATCCCGATCATCGCCGACGATTACTGCGACCCTGAATTCGGCACCGGCTGCGTGAAAATCACCCCGGCCCACGACTTCAACGACTATGAAGTCGGCAAACGTCACAACCTGCCGCTGCTGAACATCTTCGACAAGAACGCCGCGGTCCTGCCGGCCTGCCAAGTGTTCAACCTCGACGGCACGCTGAACGAAACCATCGACGGCAAGATCCCGGCCGAATACGCCGGTCTCGACCGCTTCGAAGCGCGCAAGCAGATCGTGGCCGCGTTCGACGCTGCCGGCCTGCTGGTCAGTGTTGACGATCACGCCCTGAAAGTGCCGAAAGGCGACCGCTCCGGCACCGTCATCGAGCCTTGGCTGACCGACCAGTGGTACGTGTCCACCAAGCCTTTGGCCGAACCTGCGATTGCCGCCGTTGAA
Organism: Pseudomonas sp. GL_091; assembly: GCF_057837725.1. NCBI lineage: Bacteria > Pseudomonadati > Pseudomonadota > Gammaproteobacteria > Pseudomonadales > Pseudomonadaceae > Pseudomonas > Pseudomonas sp. GL_091. The sequence goes on from NZ_CM174451.1 coordinate 5,979,224, forward strand.
GACGGCCGTATCCAGTTCGTGCCGAAACAGTACGAAAACATGTACTTCTCGTGGATGCGCGACATCCAGGACTGGTGCATCAGCCGTCAGCTGTGGTGGGGCCACCGGATTCCGGCCTGGTACGACGAGTCGGGCAAGGTCTACGTCGGTCGCGACGAAGCCGACGTGCGGGCCAAGCACAACCTCGGCCCGGACGTAGCGCTGCAACAGGACAATGACGTTCTCGACACCTGGTTCAGCTCGGGCCTGTGGACGTTCTCCACCCTCGGCTGGCCGGAAAAAACCGAATTCCTGAAGAAGTTCCACTCCACCGACGTCCTGGTGACTGGCTTCGACATCATTTTCTTCTGGGTTGCCCGGATGATCATGCTCACCATGCATTTGGTGAAAAACGAAGACGGCACGCCGCAGGTTCCGTTCAAGACCGTGTACGTTCACGGCCTGGTGCGTGACGGCCAGGGCCAGAAGATGTCCAAGTCCAAGGGCAACGTCCTGGACCCACTGGACATCATCGACGGCATCGAGCTCGAAGCGCTGGTACAGAAACGCACCTCCGGCATGATGCAGCCGAAACTGGCAAAGAAGATCGAGAAGCAGACCCGCGACGAGTTCGCCGAAGGCATCGCCAGCTACGGCACCGACGCCCTGCGCTTCACCTTCTGCTCGCTGGCGTCGACCGGTCGCGACATCAAGTTCGACATGGGCCGCGTCGAAGGCTATCGCAACTTCTGCAACAAGATCTGGAACGCGGCGCGCTACGTGCTGGACAAGGGCGAAGACTGCGGCCAGAACGGCGAAGCCTTTGAGCTGTCCCTGGCTGACCGCTGGATCATTTCGCAGCTGCAACGCACCGAAGCCGAAGTGACCCGCCAGCTCGACCAGTTCCGTTTCGACCTGGCCGCACAAGCCTTGTACGAGTTCATCTGGAACCAGTATTGCGACTGGTACCTGGAACTGTCCAAGCCTGTGCTGTGGGACGAAAACGCGCCGGTCGAACGCCAGCGCGGCACCCGTCGCACCCTGGTGCGCGTACTGGAAGTCGCCCTGCGCCTGGCGCACCCGTTCATGCCGTTCATCACCGAAGAAATCTGGCAGCGCATCGCGCCGCTGGCTGGCATCGAAGGCAAGACGATCATGCTGCAACCTTGGCCAGTGGCCAACGAAACACGCATCGATCAGGCGGCCGAAGATGACATCGAATGGCTCAAGGGCCTGATGCTCGGCACTCGTAACATCCGTGGCGAAATGAACATCGGCCCGGGCAAACCGCTGCCGCTGTTCCTGAAGAACGTCAGCGCCGAGGATCAGCGTCGCCTGACCGAGAACGAAGCCCTGCTGAAGAAGCTGGCACGCCTCGAATCGATCACCGTATTGGCTGCAGGCGAAGAAGCACCGCTGTCCGCCACCGCGCTGGTCGGCGAGATGGAAGTGCTGGTGCCAATGGCCGGCTTGATCGACAAAGGTGCGGAACTGGCGCGTCTGGACAAGGAAATCCAGCGTCTGCAAGGTGAAGTGCAACGAGTCGGCGGCAAGCTGTCCAACGCTGGCTTCGTAGACAAGGCGCCAGCCGAAGTCATCGAGAAAGAGCGCGCCAAACTGGCCGAGGCCGAACAGGCCCTGGGCAAGCTGGCCGAGCAGCATTCGCGGATTGCCAGCCTGTAACGGTAAATCGCAATAAACGAGGGAGGCCCATGCGGCCTCCCTTTTTTGTGCCTGTCACTTTTTTACATCCAATGAGGATCCCCCTGTGGGAGCGAGCCTGCTCGCGATGGCGGTGTATCAATCACCGATGATGGCGACTGACCCACCGCATTCGCGAGCAGGCTCGCTCCCACATTTGATCGGTGTTGCCCCACAGATGTGGGACAATGCCCGCCACTTTTAGCCATACCCGAATCGACCACCGCCATGACCGCCCCCCGTTCCCCCAAGCCTGCGCGCAAAAAGCCTGCCCCGAAGACCCCGGCCACGGCCGTCGCTCCGAAGGAGAAGGCCAGCCTGCACCCGCGCAATCGCCATCAGGGTCGCTACGACTTTCCGGCGCTGATCAAAAGCGCCCCGGAACTGAAGAAATTCGTGATCATCAATCCGTACGGCAAGGAAAGCATCGACTTCGCCAGCCCGGAAGCCGTGCGGGTGTTCAATCGGGCGCTGCTCAAGTCGTTCTATGGCATCGCTCACTGGGACATTCCGGCCGACTACCTGTGCCCACCGGTGCCAGGCCGTGCCGATTACGTACACTTCCTCGCCGACCTGCTGGCCAATGGCAATGACGGCGTGATTCCCCGTGGCGCCGCCGTGAAGGTGCTGGACATCGGCATGGGCGCCAACTGCGTGTATCCGCTGATCGGTTACAGCGACTATCGCTGGCAGTTTCTCGGTTCCGATATCGATGCAACCGCCATCGCCGCAGCGAAGGCCATTGTTCAATCCAATGGCCTGAACAAAGCGATCCAGGTACGCCAGCAGAGCAACCCCAAGCAGATCCTCGCAGGCCTGCTGGAGAGCGCAGAGCGGTTCGACCTGACCATGTGCAACCCGCCATTCCACGCCTCACTGGACGAGGCCACGCGGGGCAGCACGCGCAAATGGCGCGCCCTGGGCAAAGCCGATCCGAAACGCAAGCTGCCGGTGTTGAACTTTGGCGGCCAGTCGGCCGAGTTGTGGTGCGAAGGCGGTGAAGTACGGTTCGTGACCCAATTGGTCAGCGAAAGCGTGCAGGTCGCTCAGCAGGTGCTGTGGTTCAGTACATTGGTGTCAAAGGCGTCCAACCTGCCAGCGATCCAAACCGCCCTGAAAAAGGCCGGTGCCCTGGAAAGTCAGGTAGTGGAAATGTCCCAAGGGCAGAAGCAGAGCCGCTTCGTCGCCTGGACCTTCCAGACCAAAGCGCAGCAACAGGCCTGGCGTCAGGCACGATGGTCTAAGCCTACAGCTGAGTAAAAAGTCAAACGCACAAAAAAGCCGTGCCCGGATGACTCCTGGACACGGCTTTTTAATCAGCCTCAGCGGTTAGCAGTGACGCTCAGATCTGTAACACAAACTGATTGACAACTTTCAATATAATGTCGACAACAGGAAAGTTCATGCTTCTTCGTTTCAGCGTTTTGCTGAACGAACAATCTCTTTGAACTCACAGGCACGCGCCTCTTTACTATCGCAGTAATACCGAGTCAGCCACTCTGACCATGGCCCCTCGGTATCAATACTTACCATAGTTCCCTCTCGCTTGTACCTCATATCCAGATCTCCGCCATTTTTCAGTATGTAACCACAACGCAGGATTTCACCAACGATAGTGCCAGCTTCGGCCTCTTTGCGAGGTGCGAATATCGCCACTTCGAATTCACCTACCGGCCCACGCCCGGTTTGCGAAACACCGTACCACTCCCCCTTTCCACTTGCTGTCGAGGCTCTATAGGAACCTGTTGCAAACTCCTTGATGTCAGAGGGGCTTGGGCAGTACTCGGTAACATTTGCCAAAGCCTGGCCGGACACTAGAAACGATACACACATCAACAACTGTTTAACTTTCATAAAAACGTCCCTGTAACCAACAACTGAAATTTGGTTTTGGCTTTTTACGCAAAACCAAGCGCTACACCTTATTGATACTACCGACCCAAGGCGCACACTCAACTATCAGTTCTGTAGGAACGTTCGTTTTATACAGAGAGAAAAATGCAACTCAGCGCAAACGGCTATTCCTGTCAGATGCGCGGGTAACAACTGCTTTCAAACAAAGGGATTATTTCAACAATTTACATTGCGTAAATCGTTACGACGCCCACAAAAAAACCGTGCCCGGATCGCTCCGGTGCACGGTTTTTTCTTAACAAGTCTTACTTGTTAACAGCGTCGGTCAGGCCTTTGGCCACAACCAGCTTGATCACTTTCTTGGCAGCGATTTCGATGGCAGCGCCAGTCGAAGGGTTACGGCCAGTACGGGCAGGGCGCTCAGTCACTTTCAGTTTGCCGATACCTGGCAGAGTGATTTCGCCGCCGTTTTCCAGCTGATCGGCAACGATTTGGCCCAGTTGGTCCAGAGCGTTACGCGCGGTGGTTTTCGGCGCGTCGATAGCTTCAGCGATGTCGGCGATCAGTTGGTCTTTAGTAAGAGCCATTTAGTGTTCCTTCCCTATCAAATTCATATGGATTGCAGAGTGCAATGTCAGCTATCGAGCCCGATCTTTTGGATCCGGCACCCTCGGCCAAATAACCTCGGGATCGGGGTTATAGATACCGAAATCAGGGTTTGGTTCGACCTGACAAATGCTGACTGCACGCTTAACGCAGTGACTTCGCGCAAGACCGGGCAAAGCTAGCACACAGACGTGGAAATATCCGCCTCTAGCTACCCATTTGGTCAGCTTTATTGCGCTAAAACAGGAAAAAAACGCATAAGCGCCGTCGGTCGCCCGTCAATTGCCCTTCGCACCGCGCCAAAACCAGTGGTTGCGGTACACTGAGCGCTTTTTCGGGGGAGCACGCCCTCCTCTCTTCATTCAGCCGAGAAGCCCATGCCGATCCGTCATTGCATCGTCCACCTGATCGACAAAAAACCCGACGGCACACCCGCAGTTCTCCACGCTCGTGACTCTGAACTGGCTGAGTCCGCAGCCATCGAGAACATGCTCGCCGACCTCAACGAAAGCTATAACGCCAAACAGGGTAAAGCCTGGGGCCTGTTCCATCCGGAATCCGGCGCGTTCCCGTTCAGCGGCTGGCTGAAGGAGTACCTCGATGGCGGCCAGGATTTCACCGCGTTCAGCCGCGTGGCGGTCGAGCATCTGCAAAAGCTGATGGAAGAGTCGAACCTGTCGGTTGGCGGCCACGTGCTATTCGCACACTATCAGCAAGGCATGACCGACTACCTGGCCATCGCCCTGCTGCACCACAGTGAAGGCGTGGCCGTGACCGACGAACTGGACGTGACCCCGTCTCGTCACCTGGACCTGGGTCAATTGCACCTGGCGGCGCGGATCAACGTTTCCGAGTGGCAGAACAACAAACAATCCAAGCAGTACATTTCGTTTATCAAAGGCAAGAACGGCAAAAAGGTTTCGGAGTATTTCCGCGACTTCATTGGCTGCCAGGAAGGCGTCGATGGTCCGGGTGAAACCCGCACCCTGCTCAAAGCCTTCAGTGATTTCGTTGAAAGCGAAGACCTGCCGGAAGACGACGCCCGCGAGAAGACCAAGACCCTGGTGGATTACGCCAGCAGCCAGGCCAAGCTCGGTGAGCCGATGGGCCTGGAAGAATTGTCGGGGCTGATCGACGAAGAACGCCCGAAGGCCTTCTACGATCACATCCGCAACAAGGATTACGGCCTCTCGCCGGAAATCCCGGCCGATAAACGCACCCTGAACCAGTTCCGCCGATTCACTGGCCGCGCCGAAGGCCTGTCGATCAGTTTCGAAGCACACCTGCTGGGCTCGAAAATCGAGTACGACGAAGAAGCCGGCACGTTGATCATCAAGGGCCTGCCCACTTCGCTCACCGATCAGCTGAAGCGCCGCAACTGATGCTCGGCGGCGTACTGAAGAAATTCCTGCTGATCCTGCTGGTGGTCGTGGCCTATCAGAACTGGGGCAAGATCGAGCGGGTGTTCAACCCATCGCAAGTGGTGCCTGCGCAGACCCAGGCCAAGGCCAACGTCGTGCTCTACGCCACCGAATGGTGTGGCTACTGCAAACTGACCCGGCGCTTCCTCGATCAGAAAGGCATTGCGTACAAGGAGTTCGATATCGAGAAGGATGCCGTCGCGCGCGAGGATTATCAGGCATTGGGCGGTGGCGGCATTCCAATTATCGATGTGAACGGGACGCTGATTCGCGGGTATGACCCGGATGCGATTCTGGCGGCGTTGAATTAACTAATCGGGTTCAAACAATCCGTGTGGCGAGGGGGCTTGTCGGATCGCCGCACCGTCCCATTCAGCTGCGCAGCAGTCGTAATCCTATGAATGCGATTTGGCCCTTTGAAATACTGGGGCCGCTTCGCTGCCCAACGGGAGCAAGCCCCCTCGCCACAGGTGTGCGTCTGCGTCAGCAGGCTTCGATCCGGAAACCAAACCGCGGGAAGTGCACGTGCACCACACCGCCACGCTCGTCCTCTCGCCGTACAATCAGCTCTTCGCGGCCGGCAAACAACAACTCCCCCGCCACCGGATCAACGCCGTAGTCCGTGGCCGCGATCACTACCTGTTGCCCCGCCTTGAATCCATTGGGATCGACGAACTGCTCATCCGGCAATGCCGCTGGCGTGGACGCGCGCGCCACTGCCAGCGCCTCCTCGGAACTCATCTCGCTGGACGCACCATGACCGAAGCCCAATACCCGAGCATGCCACGCGGCCACCGCCGGGTAAGCCTCCACCAGTGGCGCCGTGACGGGTGTGGCTTTGAGGAACCAGAGGCAATGGGCCAGGGCAAAGTCGGCAATCGACGGTTCACCAAACAGGAAATCACCCTCTTCGCGCTGCAACTGCAACTCCAGGCGCGACATGATCGTTGGCCACTGATGTTTGGCCTGTTCGGTGGACAGTTTTGTCGCGCTACCTCCACTGAACAAACCGGCACGGTCGGCCAGAAACGCCTTGATCGCTTCCGGCGACAAATTGCCAAAGCGCACCGCTATCGATTCCGGCTGGAACACCAGGCTCACCGCATGCTGGAACACCACCGAATCAGCCCAGGCTGCAAACGACGCGGTGATCATTTCCTGACCCTCCGGGAAGAACGCCGGCAAGGCTTTTTCCTGCTCCAGTCGCCGGGCAATCAATGCCGTGTCGCAATAAATATCTGCACCGACCTGCAACACCGGTGTCTTGCGGTAGCCACCGGTCAACGCCGTGAGATCCGGTTTTGGCATCACTGGCGAGATCTTTACCGAGCGCCAGGACAAACCCTTGAAGCCCAGCAGCAGGCGGGCCTTCTCGGCAAAGGGGGACGTCGGGTAATGATGCAGAATCAACTCGGACATGCTCGGCTCCGCCGCAAGGATCAGGAGTCCGCAGCTTAGCGCGCAATCACCTGGCAGCCTACAGATCTGCCTGATGGGAACTGATCAGTCAGAGTGATAAGCCAGAGACGGCGTTCGCCACCAGGCATTCCTTGGCACTCTTTTTGAGTTTTTTAATTAGCCGTTCCTGACGCAATGCATCGCTTTTGTCGCGACAGCGTTCGGTGTAGACCAGGGCCATGGCAGGGCTGGAAAGAAAGAATCGTGCGCCCTTGCCGCTTTGATGCTTGGCGAAGCGACGCACGGGATCATCGCTGATCCCACAATAGAGCGAACCGTTGGCCGCGCGAACGAGGTAGACGAACCAGGTTTTGCTCGCGGGTGTGTCGGCGTCGACAGGGCTTTCGCTGAGGGTGGTCACGTAACGATCAGGGCTTGAAGGAAAACAAGCCGCGATCTTATCAGCGACTGGCCTGGAATGCCTTCAGCCCCTTCAAAGCCTGCGCGCGAACGGCCTTGCGAACAAGTGGCGTCCAGCCCAGCAACAGGCCTTTGAAACCCAACGCCTGACGCGACCAGGTCCATAGATCGAAACTGTCGTGATGTTCGCAAATCTTGCCGTCACGGAAGATGAAACGCGCCTGGATATCGTTGACCACGGTGTTGCCGGTCTGGCTGAACAGATAGGTCGCGACCCAATGAACACCACCGCTGCGCTCGTCGGCGCGCACATGATCGAAGGTCAGGGAAAAATCCTTGGCCCGCGTGGTCAGCATGCGCCACATGTCACCGGCATCGCGACCGCGAAGCTCGCCGAACGCAGGGTCACTGAACACCACATCATCGGTGTAGCAGGCCGCCATGGCTTCGGCATCCAGGCGCTGGAAAGCCTGGTAGAAACGGGTGATCAAGGCGCTATGGGCTTCACTCATTTGTGGGTTCCCCTGGATTTGCATAATGGCTTCGAAAGATTGCCTGCACGATAATCTGCAAATGCATCGAACACTATCGGCATTCATGACGAAAATAACGCGATGATTATTCACTTCATTTCAGTACGACATTCCGTTGTCCCGGGCGTAGGAAAAAAGATCAACGTCCGTGGAAATACCCAGCCGTCGCATGGCCATGTTCTTTTGTTTACTGATGGTCGATACGCTGCGTTTGAAGTGAATGGCGATTTCGCTGACGGTCATGCCACTGGCGAGCATTCGGACCACTTCGTGCTCCTTGGCTGACAGTGGCGATTCGTGCAGCTGATTGCGGGTGTTGACCAGCAGCGTTCGCAGGGACTCGCTGAGGTAACTGCGCCCTTCCTGCACCGCATTGATTGCAAGAGGCAGTTCAGTCGCCGAGGCGGTTTTGGTGACGACGGCCATCACGCCTTGAGCCAACGCCGCCCTTGCCGTCGCCACACTGGTAAACATCGTTACCAGAATGATCGGCAAGGCTGGGTAAAGGCGTTGAATCGTACTCAACATTTTCAAACCATCGGCCTGTTGCCCGCCCGGCATGGAGAAGTCAGTGATCAGCAGGTCGCAGGACGTGCTTGAAAGCAGATTCATCAGGCTGTCGGCACTGTCGGCCTCGCCGACGATCACGCATCGTCGGCTGGCGTTGATGAGTATGCGCAGCCCGACTCGAACGACTGAATGATCGTCAGCAATTACGACTCGCATTGTGGGATACCTCCTGCTTGTGGCGCAATGGCGCGGAAAATAGCGCCGTTCTTCCCCCCTCCACAACGCCCCGAAAAAACCTCTAACGTCACATCCTCAATGTATTCAATGGGCTAACTCTTTGCCCATCTAACAAATAGATGGTTCCTACATTGCAGCGCGCTGAAGACTACGCAGGAGGGCTATTACCAAAGGATTCCTCGTTAGAAAACGTTACGTAGTCCGCAAAACTCTTTCATACATCCCCCCCTCTCTTTTCGTACTAGTTGCATTCCTCCCGCTCCGCCTGCTCGCTAAATTGCGGTCTACCAAGCAGTCCGGCCGTACCTGCACAGAACTGCGCTCACTCTCGCCTGACTATCGAATACATGAACGAGACGCCAATGACCCTGCGCACTGCACGCTTACTCACAGAATCCCTTTGGTACCTGTACTGCGAGCCATGCCAACGGTCTTTTATCCGGGAATTTCAATGAGAGACATCAACACAATATTTTTGAAGCAGGTGCGCCGCTTGACCCATACGGGCATCGGTGCATGCGCTCTGCTGTTGACCGCGCAGGCTCACGCCGACGGCATGGTGCCCAATACCTCAGTGGTCATCGTCAATGAAGCCAACGGGGAAACCGCTGTATCGGTGACCAATACCGACGCCAACCTGGCACTGCTACATATCACCATCGAAGACATTCCCGAAGACACCGAGCCATTGGTGTTCGTGACCCCTCCACTGGCACGCGTTGAAGCCTCCAAGTCACAATTGGTGCGCTTCATCCTGCAATCAGAAAAACCCCTGCTCACCCAGCGTTTGAAACGAGTGATTTTTGAAGGCATCCCCCAAGACAAATCCGCTCCCGAAGCCGGGCGTGCCCGTGTGGGTGTGTCGGTGCGCCAGAACCTGCCGATCATCCTTCACCCCGCTGGCTTGGCGCGCAACCGCACACCATGGACCGATCTGAAATGGTCGCTGCAGGATGGTCAACTGACCGTACGCAACGAAACACCTTATGTCGTTCGACTGGCTCAGGAAGTACAACTGCTGCCTTCCGGGAGCGCTGCACTGCTACCGCGAACCTACGTGTTGCCTGGTGACCACATCAGCGTTTCGGTCCCTGCAAAGGCTGCCACCCAGATTCGAATTTTCCCAGCGACCGTCTATGGCTTTTCTGTGCCGCCCTATGACGCGCCGCTCGCCCCCTGGAACTGACGCCACCGATAGCGCTGTACAGGGAAAGGCAGGCGTCGACATTTCAACGTGACGGCCCGTTTTGCCTTCGCAGCATGTGTGACGGAAGCCGTAGCGGATCAAGCCGGCACCCAGACATAACCCAAGTGAACCTTATGAACACCGTATTGAAATACCGTGATGGCGAAGCCATGCCTGCGATTCGGGTGATCCGCAAACTCCCTCATCTGTCGCGACTTCGTACCGGCATGGTGTTGCTGCTAAGCAATGTAGTGATGGGGACCAACGCCTATGCCGAAGATCTCAATGATGCTTCGTTGCTGACTTCGTTCGACCAGAAAATGCTGAGTCAACGCGGTATCGATCCCAGTCTCGCAACCCTGCTGCTGGCCGCTCCGAACTTCACCCCTGGCCGACATCCGATCACCCTCACGGTCAATGGTATGCGTAGTGGCCGGGTGGACGTCACATTCAACCGCGAAGGCGACTTGTGCTTTGACCGTGCCCTGCTCGATGCGGCAAACCTGACCGTACCCCCAACTCCAGCCAACGACAAAGGCTGTTTCGATACGCTCGCCACCTGGCCGCAAGCCCGAATCGAACAGGACCCGGCCAACCTCGGCCTTTCATTGATAGTGCCCACCCAGGCGATACGTCCGGCTGTCCGCGATATCTCTGCTTTTCAAACCGGCGGTATCGCCGGGTTACTCAACTACGACGTCAACTGCCTTCACAGCCAATACGGCAGTCAATCGAACCGCTACCTCTCGGCCAATACCGAAGTCGGTTTCAATGCCGGCGACTGGATTGTGCGCAGTCGTCAGGTGCAGACCTGGCAGAACGATGTGTCCAGCACCACTCACCTGACGGCTTACGCCCAGCGCACCTTTGCCAGCCATGAGACGGTGCTTCAAGCAGGTCAGGTCAATCTCTACAACCCGGTACTGGCCGGCGCGCAGATCACCGGCGTCCAGGTCATGACCGAGCAGGCGCTCCAGGTCGAAGGCCAAAGCAATCCCATCGAAGGGATTGCTCACAGCCAGGCTCAGGTCGAAATCCGGCAGAACGGTTCGCTGATCCACTCGACAGTGGTGCCGGCTGGGCCGTTTTCCCTTAGTAACGTGCGTCGGCTCGACAGTCGCTCCGATGTCGAAGTCACTGTCAAGGAAGCGGATGGTAGCGAGCAACGCTTCACGGTCCCCGTCGCCATGCTCGGCGTTGGCCTGCCGGCTCCCGGCTTTTCGCTGGCCGCCGGCCAGGTACGCAGTCTCGGCGCTGCACAGAGCGGCGAGCCCTGGGTGATCAGCGGTGGCTGGAGCGGAGCACTCAACCCGAATGTCCTGCTTACCACCGGTGCCACGGGGACCACCGACTACCGCGCTGCGGGCGCAGGCCTGGGCCTGCTGCCAGGGCCCGACACACAGATCCAGGCCACCCTGCAAGCGACCGACACCAGCACCCGCCAGGCCGACAGTGGGCTTCAGGCCGACCTGAATGTTTCGCAACGCATGGGGGAGCAGTGGTCGATCAATGCCGGAACTTCGCACCGCACCTTCGGCTTTCGCGAACTGTCGGAGGCAGTATTCGATACTCACTCGGCGCGCAGCCAGACGCGTTACCGCGATCAGCAGAGCCTGTCGCTGGCCTGGTTTCACCCCGGGCTTGGCGCGTTCAGCAGCGGCTTCAATCGTTCAACGACTTTCGACGGACAAAACAGCAGCCGCGCCCTGGCGTCCTGGGGCACCCAGATCGGCGGCGTGTCGCTGTCGACCACGGCGCAATGGCAAGTCAGCGGCACCCAACGTAGCGACGACAGTGTTTACCTGAGCCTGAGTATTCCACTGGGTGAAAGCCGTCGAGCCCGCACCTGGATACGCAGTTCCGCTGGCGAATACCGCAGCGGCGTCGGCTTGAACGAACAGATCAACGACCAGTTGAGTTACCGGGTCGGCGTTGAACACGACTCCCGAGACAAACAAGTGCAGTCCTCGGCAGGGGTTTCCCTGCTGCCGCGCTACAGCCAATTGGACTTGAGCTACACCCGCTCCGATGCCGAACGCTCCAGCTATCAAATTGGCGCGCGTGGCGGCGCGGTGCTGCACGGCGACGGCTTGACGTTATCGCCATACCCCGTACGGGACACCTTCGCGCTGCTTTCGGTAGGCGATACGAGCGCCATCAAAGTCTCGACCCCCAGCGGTCCGGTCTGGACCGATTGGCAAGGTCACGCCGTGGCTCCTCAAGTGCGCGCCTATGGTCGTAGCCCGATAGAAGTCGACACCCGCTCACTGCCACGCAACCTCGATATCAACAACGGACTGGCCGTGGTTTCCGCCGGGCGCGGAGCCGTCGACAAAGTCGAGTTCGGTGTCACGTTGACCCGTCGTGCCTTGCTCAAAGTCACCACCGACAACGGTGCCCCCCTGCCCCGTGGCGCGACGGTAAGCAGCGCAAACGGTGAGTTCGTCACGCTCGTTCAAGAAGGGGGATTGGTGTTTCTGTCCAACGTCCTGGACACCCGTGACCTGTGGATAACCGCACCGGGGCTGGAGCGCTGCGAACTGCGATTCGAGCTGCCCGCCAAGGCCAATACCCAAGTGTATTACGAGACCGCCACTGCCCAGTGCCGGGCTCTTTAAGGATGACCCTATGAAGCTGTCCCGCCCTTTGCTGCTAACACTCGGCACGCTGATGTTGAGCGGACTCACGCCACAGGCCTGGGCGCTCGCCGATGAATGCCAGCTCACCTTGAGTCAGCCGGTACTCGATTACGGCTTGATGAATCGGGCAATACGCGCCAATGCCCCCGCAGAACAGCCACTGGGCGAGCGCCGCCTGGGCCTTAACCTGAACTGCCCACAACCCACTAACATGACCCTGTTCTACCGCGCAATGGCAGCGACCGCCGAGCGCTTTCGCTTTACCGAGCACGGCAGCTATGCCGTGCGCATGGGGGACGCCGTACTCGATGGGCAACCGGTGGACCTGGGCCAGATTTCCGCCGTCGGCCAGGTACCCGAAGAAGCCGCTTCAAGTCTGCTTTGGCGACCGCAACAGGCGATCGTTCCGGTTCGGGGTGGGGTGGCGGTACAAGGGCAAAGCCTGTCGGCGCAACTGGAACTGACAGCCTGGGCGCCAGAAAAAGCGTTGCAGGTACGTGACACCCTTGTCTGGGAAACCACCGGCCTGTTCGACGCGGTCGCTACGGGCCGCTCCAGGGAGCTAACCCTGCGCGCCAGTTTCGCACCTGCCGCGTGCAACGTGGATCTGTCCAATGGCGGCCTGGTGGATTTCGGTCGGTTATCGATAAACGACCTGAACTCCGACAAAAGCACCCAACTGCCACCCAAGGAATTGACCCTGCGGGTTGGCTGCGACGCACCGACGCAATTTGCCCTTGTCATGCATGACAACCGCCCAGGTACGGCGACGGTCAACAGCGGGATTTACTACGGACTGGGTCTGGATAAGCGCAGCAACAGGATTGGCCTGTACTCATTGAATGTCGATCCCGCCAACGCCAGCGCGGACAGCTTTGCCCGCGTGTATCGAACCGACTCCACCACCCAAGGCATGGCCTGGAGCACCTCCAGTTCAAACCCCATACCGATCGCCCAGAAAAGCTACCTGGGTTTTACCGACAGCGCCGCCAGCAACGCAGGGCCGGCCTCGGTCCAAAACCTCACAACCACAGTTACGGTCGATGCCGTCATCGCCCCCACCGCGAGCCTGGACCTTAGCAGCGCCGTTCACCTCGACGGCTCAGCGACTATCGAAATGCTTTACCCATAACACCCACCCTGCCTTGTTGAACCCGAGGTGCAATCAAGCGCTTCGGGCTATTCAAGGTCAACAACGAAAGAAAGGAAGCTTCACTCATGAAAAAGTACTTCGTAGCACTCACCACAACGGCACTGATCAGCGCCGCTCCTTTTGCTCTCGCAGCGTCGAGCACTGACCTGAGGGTCAAAGGCCTGATCACTCCAGCCGCTTGCACACCCACTCTGTCCAGCAGCAACATTGATCTCGGAAAGATTTCATCCAAAGACCTTAAGCCAACTAGCAATACTCTAATTGACACTAGCGACCTGGCACTGACTGTGAATTGCGACGCGGCAATCAAATTCGCAGTGAATCACATCGACCATCAAGCAGGCACGTGGAATGGTCCGGGGGGGTTCGGTCTTGGCTTGGATAAAGCTAGAACCGAATTGGGTTACTTTACCCCAAAAATCAAGACAATCGAGGAAAACAGCACTTCGTACGACGCGATCCAGTCAACCAACAACGGAGCAAACTGGACTAAAGCAACTAGCGCAGAGCCTGACACCCTCTTGTCCATTGCTGCATCGGGCGCTGATATACCAATTGCCGGTAAGGATGTAACTTTTAATTTTGAGGTTGATACGTACATTGCCCGGGCCGACTCGCTTGACCTGAGCGATGACACCCCTATCAATGGTCATATGACCTTTGATGTGAAGTACTTGTAAGACCAAAGCACTGAACCGCCCGTCAATTGAATACGCGGGCGGTTCAGCGCCGTTTCCTTTCCCGCGAAAAAGGATTTTATCGTTGAAGTCTTTCCCCATCGCTCTCTCGGCAGCGCTGTTGATGAGTACCGCGCCGGACGTCCTTGCGGCGCCCGCCCCCCTGACGGTCAACGGCACCATTACCCCGGTCGCCTGCACTCCGACTTTTTCCAATAATGGCCTTGTCGACTACGGAATAATCTCCCGGCAAGACCTGAGCATCGACAAAAGGACGCAACTGCGTGACGAATCCCTCGACCTCAACATCAGCTGCACGGCACCTGCCCGTTTCGCCTTGATCATGCGGGACAACCGGGAAGGCTCGGCCATCGTCAACAGTGAGATCTACTATGGCCTGCAGTTCGACCGTAGCGGCAACAGGATCGGCCTGTATTCGCTGCACTTCGATCCCGCCAACACCGTAGTGGACGCTCTGCCTCAAGTGTATCGAACCGATTCCACCACCAATGGGCGGGCGTGGAGTTCATCCAGGTCCAGCCCCATACCGATTGCCGCCCAAAGCTACCTGGGTTTCACCGATGTGGCCGGCAGCACTGCAGGCCCTGTCGCGATTCAGAACCTGAGCAGTCGGGTTACGATCGTCACGGTCATTGCCCCCACCTCAACCCTGGACTTGAGTGACGATGCAACACTCGATGGCTCGGCGACCCTGGAGGTTCTCTACTTATAGGCGTGCGCCGCGATTAAAGTTTCTCACTGCTGACCTGCACATACAGCGCCCGCCCGGC
Source organism: Pseudomonas sp. GL_091 (assembly GCF_057837725.1). Classification (NCBI taxonomy): domain Bacteria; kingdom Pseudomonadati; phylum Pseudomonadota; class Gammaproteobacteria; order Pseudomonadales; family Pseudomonadaceae; genus Pseudomonas; species Pseudomonas sp. GL_091. The sequence continues at coordinate 5,994,329 of NZ_CM174451.1, forward strand.
ACCGAGCCCGGCGATGATCGCACCGAGGCCAATGACGCCAAAAATCCAGCCCACGGCCATCCAGCCGCCGGTCCAGTCATGCACGATACCGACGGCGAATGGCCCCATGGACGCCAGGGTGTAACCGAAGCCCTGGGCCATGCTCGACAGATTCGCCGCGACGTGGGAGTCACGCGAGCGCAGCACGATCAGGGTCAATGCCAGGCTGAACGTGGCGCCCTGCCCCAACCCCAGCACAATCGCCCAGCCCCACAGACCTTCAATCGGGGCGTAAAGACAGCCGAACAGACCGCCGAGGGTCAGGGCCATCACGATCACAATCGCCAGGCGCTGATCCTTGCCGCGTGTCGCCAGCCATGGCGCGGCGAGGGAGCTGACCAGTTGCACGATCACCGAACCCGACAGCACCAGTCCGGCCTGGGTCGGGGTCAGGCCGCGCCCGATCAGGATCGACGGCAACCAGCCGAACACGATGTAGGCCAGGGACGATTGCAGACCCATGTACAAGGTCACTTGCCAGGCCAGCGGATCGCGCAGCAATCCCCGAACGCGATAGGCGACGTTGTGCGCGCCGTGTTTCTGGCCGATTTGCGGCAACCAGAACAGTGCGGCCGCCAACGCCGGAATGACCCAGAAGCCGAGACCCAGTGCCCAGCTTTTGTCGAAATGCTCACTGAGCGGCACGGTCGCACCTGCCGCCATCGCCGCGCCCAGACACAGGGCCATGGTGTAGACGCCGGTCATGGTCCCGGCCTGTTTCGGGAAATCGCGCTTGACGATGCCCGGCAGCAACACGCCGATCACGCCGATGCTGGCACCGGCTAGCACGCTGCCGGCAAACAGGCCGATTTCACCGAACGAACTGCGCAGGATGATCCCGCCCGCCAGGGTCAGAAGAATACCCAGCACCACCCGCTCAGCACCAAATCGCCGCGCCAGCACGGGTGCCAACGGCGCAAACAGGCCAAGACAAAGCACCGGCAACGTGGTCAGCAATCCCGCCGTGGACGCCGACAAGCCAAGGGACTTCGAGACCTCGCTGAGCATCGGCGCCATGCTCGACAGCGCCGGGCGCAGGTTCAGCGCCACTAGAATCAGGCCCAGCAGCAACAGCCAGGGCCGGCGCAGAACCGGGTGGGTTTGCTGGACCTGCTCGTCATCGGCCTCGGCGTCGATCAACAGCTCTTCCAGCTCTGCCGAGCGTTTGGGGGCTGTGGATAAATCACTGCGGTGCATGGACTTCTCGGTTTCAAGGTTCATTGATCAACTGCCTCGACAGGGCTTTGGCCCGTTCCGGGTCGCGTTGCTCGACGGCATCGAGCAGTTCGATGTGCAAGTCGAACACTTCCTGGCGGCGCGGGACCATACTCAGGGTCTGGCGCAACTGCGCGCCGACGATGCTGGAGAAATAGCGGTACAACTCGCTAAGGGTCGGGTTGTGCGCGGCGTCCACCAGACGGCGGTGGAACACCAGATCGCAGGCGATGTAGGTGTCGAGATCGCCGTGATAGTGGCTGCCGCTGACACCCAGGGCCTCGCGCAATGCCACCAGGTCTTCGTCGGTACGGCGCATGGCTGCCAGACCGATGGCCTCGACTTCGAGGATGTGCCGGGTTTCCCGGGCCTGCTCAAGGGAGCAACGGGACAGCGCCTTCAAGGTATCGAGCGGATCGACCACTGCCCGCAAGTAACTGCCGTCACCCTGGCGGATTTCGATCAACCCGGAAAACGCCAACACCCGCATGGCTTCGCGCACGGTGTTGCGGCTGATGCCCAGTTCGGCGGACAACTCAGGCTCGGTGGGCAAACGCTGGCCCACGACCCAGGTCCCTTGGTTGATGCGCAGGCGCAACTGATCCAGAGCCTGATCGACCAGGGATCGTTTCACCAATGGAGAAATTTCTGACATGGAATTCGCCCTCTCATCCAATCATAGGATGAATTTTCTGACATGTTAGTCAGCTTCATCCGAGAGAGCAAGGCGATCCCTGTAGGAGCGAGCCTGCTCCGGGCGGCGTTCCGACGATGAATGTGACGGCAACGCAGTGTCCAAATTGAACGCGTCATCGTTCACGCCCATCGCGAGCAGGCTCGCTCCCACAGGGTCCAAAATTTCAGGCAAAAATAAACCCGGCACTCGGTCCGGGTTTATTTCAGTGCCTGGGTTCGATCAATGCAGGATCTGGCTCAGGAACAGCTTGGTGCGTTCATTCTGAGGCTTGTCGAAGAAGTCGTTCGGCGCCGCCTGCTCGACGATTTCGCCCTTGTCCATGAAGATCACGCGGTTGGCCACGGTGCGGGCGAAGCCCATTTCGTGGGTCACGCAAAGCATGGTCATGCCGTCTTCGGCCAGGCCGATCATGGTGTCCAGCACCTCTTTCACCATCTCCGGGTCGAGTGCCGAGGTCGGTTCGTCGAACAGCATGATTTTCGGTTTCATGCACAGTGCGCGGGCAATCGCCACACGCTGTTGCTGACCGCCGGACAGTTGCCCCGGGAATTTATGCGCCTGCTCCGGAATGCGTACGCGTTCCAGGTAGTGCATGGCAATTTCCTCGGCCTTGCGCTTGGGCATCTTGCGCACCCACATCGGCGCCAGCGTGCAGTTCTGCAGGATGGTCAGGTGCGGGAACAGGTTGAAGTGCTGGAACACCATGCCGACTTCACGGCGGATCGCTTCGATCTGCTTGAGGTCGTTGGTCAGTTCCACGCCATCGACCACGATACGGCCCTGCTGGTGCTCTTCCAGACGGTTGAGGCAGCGGATGGTGGTGGATTTGCCGGAACCCGATGGGCCGCACAGCACGATACGCTCGCCCTGCTTGACGTTGAGGTTGATGTCCTTGAGTACGTGAAACTGACCGTACCACTTGTTTACGCCCTGCATCTGAATAATGCCTTCAGGGCTCACAGGCTGTTTGATTGCTTCGCTCATCACAAAACTTCCTAAATTAGGTAGCGACTTAGCGCTTGTGGCCAGTGTCGAGCTTGCGTTCCAGATGCATGGAATAGCGCGACATACCAAAACAGAAAATCCAGAACACCAGGGCGGCGAACACATAGCCTTCGGTGGCCATGCCCAGCCATTTCGGGTCGGCGGCGGCTTGCTTGACGCTGTTGAGCAGGTCGAACAGGCCGATGATGATCACCAGGCTCGTGTCCTTGAACAGCGCAATGAAGGTGTTGACGATGCCGGGGATCACCAGCTTCAGGGCTTGCGGCAGAATCACCAGACCCATGCTGCGCCAGTAACCCAGGCCCATCGCCGCCGCTGCTTCGTACTGACCTTTTGGAATCGCTTGCAGACCGCCACGCACCACCTCGGCCACGTAGGCCGACTGGAACAGGATCACGCCGATCAGCGCCCGCAGCAGCTTGTCGAAGTTCATGCCTTCAGGCAGGAACAACGGCAGCATCACCGAGGACATGAACAGCACCGTGATCAACGGCACGCCGCGCCAGAACTCGATGAAGGTCACGCAGACCACGCGAATCGCCGGCATGTTCGAACGACGGCCCAGAGCCAGGACAATCCCCAGCGGCAGCGCACCGGCGATGCCGACGGTGGCGATCACCAGGGTCAGCATCAGGCCGCCCCACTGGCTGGTCGCCACGTTGGTCAGGCCGAAGATGCCACCGTGCAACAGGAAGTAGGCAAAGATCGGGTACAGCACCAGGAAGCTCAGCCCGTACACCGCTTTATGGTGAAAGCGCGAGATGAACAACGGCGCCACGCCGACGATCGCCAGCCACACCGTCAGGTCCACACGCCAGCGCAGTTCCGGCGGGTAATAGCCATACATGAACTGGCCGAAACGCTGTTGGATGAACACCCAGCAGGCGCCTTCCTTGGTGCAGTCGGCGCGGGTCGTGCCGACCCAGTTAGCGTCGAGGATGGCCCACTGCAGGATCGGCGGCACCACCAGGTAGATGAGGTAGAAGGCAAACAGGGTCAGCAGGGTGTTGAGCCAACTGGAGAACATGTTCGCGCGCATCCACGCCACCGGCCCAAAGACTTTGCTCGGTGGCGGCATGTCAGGTTTGAAAGTATGAGTACTCATGCGCTATTCCTTACCGCTCGATCAGCGCAATGCGCTTGTTGTACCAGTTCATCAGCAGGGAAATGCTGATACTGATCGCCAGGTACACGCTCATGGTGATGGCAATCACCTCGATCGCCTGACCGGTCTGGTTCAGCACCGTACCGGCAAACAGCGAGACCATTTCCGGATAACCGATGCCGGCCGCCAGCGAGGAGTTCTTCGCCAGGTTCAGGTATTGGCTGGTCAGCGGCGGGATGATCACGCGCAGGGCTTGCGGGATAATCACCTTGCGCAGGGTCGGACCGTTGCGCAGGCCGAGTGAGTGCGCCGCTTCGGTCTGGCCGTGGCTGACCGACTTGATGCCCGAACGTACGATCTCGGCGATGAACGCCGCGGTGTACACGGTGAGGGCCAGCGTCAGCGCCAGCAGTTCCGGGATCAGCACCCAGCCACCGACGAAGTTGAAGCCTTGCAGCTTCGGCATTTCCCAGTGCAGCGGCGCGCCGAAGATCAGTGCGCCCAGTGTCGGGATCACCAGGAACAACGCCAGGCCAACCCAGAACTTGTGGAACGGCACACCGGTGGCTTCAAAGCGCTTGGTGGCCCAGCGGCTCATCAGCACGATGGCGACGATGGCGACTACAACGCTGGCCACAAACGGCCAGAAGCCGTCCGCCATCAGCGCCGCCGGCATGTTCAGGCCGCGGGCGCTGACAAAGAAGGTGTCGCCGAAGTTATGGCTGTTGCGCGGCCCCGGCATGGTCAGGAACACCGCGAAGTACCAGAACAGGATTTGCAGCAGCGGCGGAATGTTGCGAAAGACCTCCACGTACACCGTCGCCAGCTTGGCGATGATCCAGTTCTTCGACAGCCGCGCTACACCTACGATGAAACCCAGGATCGTCGCCAGGATCACGCCGATGACAGTCACCAGCAAAGTGTTGAGCAGGCCGATGACAAACACCCGGGCGTAAGTGTCCGATTCGGTGTAGTCGATCAGGTGTTGAGCGATGCCGAAACCGGCACTGCGCTCCAGAAAACTGAAGCCCGAGGTAATGCCCCGGTGCTGAAGGTTGGTCTGCGTGTTATCGAACAGATACCAGCCCATCGAGACCACCGCGACAATGGTGATGATCTGGAATAGCCAAGCACGCACGCGTGGATCGCTGAGGCTGAGCCTCTGCTTTGGTGCGCCGATTGAATTTTGCATGAAGTGCCCCGGAAATAATGGAACAGAACATCACCCGGTGGTTGGCCCACCGGGTGATAGAACCATCAGCGCACTGGTGGTGCGTATTGAATGCCGCCAGCGTTCCACAGGGCGTTCAGCCCGCGGTCGATTTCCAGCGGAGTGCCCTTGCCGAGGTTTTTCTCGAACACTTCGCCGTAGTTACCCACTTGCTTGATGATCTGCACGACCCAGTCTTTCTTCACTTTCAGGTCTTTGCCATATTCACCGTCGGTACCCAGCAGACGGGCAACGTCAGGGTTCTTGGTGCCCTTGGCTTCGGCTTCTACGTTCTTCGAAGTGATGCCGGCTTCTTCAGCGTTGAGCATGGCGTAGCCAGTCCAGCGCACGATGGCCAGCCACTCGTCGTCGCCATTACGCACGACCGGGCCCAGAGGCTCCTTGGAAATGGTTTCCGGCAGAACCACGTAGTCCTTTGGCGAAGCCAGCTTGCTGCGCTGGGCGAACAGCTGGGATTTGTCGGAGGTCAATACGTCGCAACGACCGGATTCCAGCGACTTGGCGCTTTCGTCGGAGGTGTCGAAGGTGATCGGGGTGTATTTCAGGCCGTTGCCGCGGAAGTAGTCGGAAACGTTCAGTTCGGTGGTGGTACCGGCCTGGATGCAAATGGTTGCGCCGTCCAGTTCCTTGGCGCTCTTGACGCCCAACTTGTTGTTTACCAGGAAGCCGATGCCGTCGTAGTAGGTGATGAAGCCTGGGAATTTCAGGCCCATGCCCGCGTCACGGGAGCTGGTCATGGTGGTGTTGCGCGACAGAATGTCGATTTCGCCGGATTGCAGCGCGGTGAAGCGCTCCTTGGCGTTCAACTGGCTGAACTTGACCTTGGTCGCGTCGCCGAAGACAGCAGCCGCTACTGCACGGCAGTAGTCAGCATCGATACCCACGATCTTGCCGGTGGAATCCGGAACCGAGAAGCCTGGCAAGCCATCGCTGACGCCACACTGCACGAAACCTTTCTTCATCACTGCATCCAGGGTTGCGCCCGCCTGGGCAAACCCGCTGACACCGAGTACCGCGGCTGCAGTCACGATAGCCAGGGTGGATTTCAACATCTTCATTCAAACCTCCAGTTTTGCTCTTGTTGTGTCGGAGCGTGAGTCCTGTCGCACCCTTTTGAGGCGTAGTTGACCCGTGTTGGCTTGTTTTGGGGTCAACCGACGTAAGACGTTAGCTATGAGTCTAGTAGGAGAAAATCCACATCATGGAAAACTCACTCTCACCAGTCGGCCGAACGGGCTGTAGCCCTTTCACGTTCGCGAAGCCCCGTAGCGGCCCTTGGCGAACATCCATCACCGGATTCATTGCTATCCCACAGTCGGCAGTACACTGATAGTGTTACCGCCGGGCGCGAGATGTGTTGCACCGTTTCTCCATAGCAAAGCCCGTACCACACCGCTCGCCGAAGCGGTTCAGCTGCAGGTCAATAGCAAAACTTGTACGCTTGCGACACTTTCTTAACGGATCAACCTGACGCGCACTTTGATCACGCACTTATATGTGCGCGCACGCACAACATTGGAGCAGACATGACCGAGCCCTTGATTCTTCAGCCCGTAAAGACCGCAGACGCCTGCGTTATATGGCTGCACGGCCTGGGCGCCGATCGCTACGACTTCCTGCCGGTGGCCGAAGCGCTGCAGGAAACCTTGCTGAGTACCCGCTTCGTTCTCCCGCAGGCACCGCATCGCCCTGTCACTATCAACGGCGGCTACGAGATGCCGAGCTGGTACGACATCCTGGCCATGAGCCCGGCGCGCGCGATCAACCGCGAGCAACTGGAAGTGTCGGCAGATCGCGTCATTGAATTGATCGAACAGCAGCGAGCCAGCGGAATAGACGCCTCGCGGATTTTCCTGGCAGGTTTTTCCCAGGGCGGCGCCGTGGTTTTCCACACCGCGTTTCTGAAATGGCAGGGACCACTGGGTGGTGTAGTTGCCCTTTCTACTTATGCACCAACCTTCAGCGACGAACTGCAACTGTCCGCCAGCCAGCAGCGGATCCCGGTGCTATCGATGCACGGCCAGTACGACGATGTGGTGCAAAACTCGATGGGGCGCAGCGCCTACGAGCATTTGAAGCTGCGTGGTGTCACCGTGACATGGCAGGAATACCCAATGGGTCACGAAGTGTTACCCGAAGAAATTCGCGACATCGGCGTCTGGCTCGCCGAGCGCTTGCGTTAAGCATTTCTGTTTAAAAGCGCCCTTTGATCCATCCCCCTACGCCGCGCCCGATTCTTGCATTACACTGGCCGGCGTACATTCCTTAATCAATTGATGAGATGACCGTGCTCAAAGCACTCAAGAAAATGTTCGGTAAAAGCGAGACTGAGCAACTCGCGCCAGTTCCCAGCCCTGCGTCTCACGCTCCCGGCCACCGCACCGACGGTAATCAGTCTGAACGAGCCGCCACCGCCGCGGCACCCAAGCATGAGCCAAAGACCGCAAAAGTTGCCCAGCCTGCGGCGATAACAGTCCCGGAGCAGCCGCTCAGCGAAACGCCGAAACCCGCCAAACCGCGTCGCGAACCCAAGCCCAAGGCGCCGGTCATCCCATGGAAACTCGAAGACTTCGTCGTCGAGCCCCAGGAAGGCAAGACCCGCTTCCACGATTTCAAACTCGCCCCGGAACTGATGCACGCCATCCAGGACCTGGGCTTCCCGTATTGCACGCCGATCCAGGCACAGGTGCTGGGCTTCACCCTCGCGGGCAAAGACGCCATCGGCCGTGCCCAGACCGGTACCGGCAAAACCGCTGCATTCCTGGTCTCGATCATCACCCAGTTGCTGCAAACCCCGCCGCCGAAAGAGCGCTACATGGGTGAGCCACGGGCACTGATCATCGCGCCGACCCGCGAACTGGTGGTACAGATCGCCAAGGACGCCGCCGACCTGACCAAGTACACCGGCCTCAACGTCATGACTTTCGTCGGTGGCATGGACTTCGACAAGCAGCTCAAGCACCTCGAAGCCCGCCATTGCGACATCCTCGTGGCCACGCCGGGCCGCCTGCTGGACTTCAACCAGCGCGGCGACGTGCATCTGGACATGGTCGAAGTGATGGTGCTCGACGAAGCCGACCGCATGCTCGACATGGGCTTCATCCCGCAAGTGCGCCAGATCATTCGCCAGACGCCTCCGAAGTCCGAGCGCCAGACGCTGCTGTTCTCCGCGACCTTCACCGAAGACGTGATGAACCTGGCCAAGCAATGGACCACCGACCCGTCGATCGTCGAGATCGAGTCGCAGAACGTGGCCAACGAAAACGTCGAGCAGCACATCTACGCGGTGGCCGGTGCCGACAAGTACAAACTGCTCTACAACCTGGTCAACGACAACGGTTGGGAGCGTGTGATCGTGTTCGCCAACCGCAAGGATGAAGTGCGGCGCATCGAAGAACGCCTGGTGCGTGACGGCATCAACGCCGCGCAACTGTCCGGCGACGTGCCGCAGCACAAGCGCATCAAGACCCTGGAAGGCTTCCGCGAAGGCAAGATCCGCGTACTGGTCGCCACCGATGTAGCCGGTCGCGGCATCCACATCGACGGCATCAGCCACGTGATCAACTTCACCCTGCCGGAAGTGCCGGACGACTACGTGCATCGCATCGGTCGTACCGGTCGTGCTGGTGCCGACGGTGTGTCCATCAGCTTTGCCGGTGAAGACGACTCCTACCAGCTACCGTCCATCGAGGAAAAGCTGGGGCGCAAGATCAGCTGTGAAACGCCACCGACGCATCTGTTGCGGGCCGTTGAACGCAAGCGTCCTCATTAAGCGACGCTGAAAAGACAAGCGCAGCCGGAAACGGACTGCGCTTTTTTTTCGCCCGGCTTTTTTTCAACAGGAGCTTGCTCGCGACAACTAAAAGTCCATAATGGACAAATTAGTTTACCTCAAGCTCCGGAGCCGACCATGTCCAGCACGCCCCAAGTGATCCCCCAAGCCCAGGCTCGCGAGCTACTGGCGCAGGTCGATGTGCCGCAGATCCTGCGCAAACTGTTCCGCGACCTGGCCGCCGGGCAGGCCGTACAACCGGCGCAGCAACTGGTGGAGTTTCCACAGGGCGCCGGCGATTTCATCAACTACCTGGGCGTGCTGGCCGAGGATGGCGTGTACGGGATCAAGACGTCGCCATACATCGTGCGCGAACAAGGGCCACTGGTGACGGCGTGGACGCTGCTGATGTCGATGCAGACCGGCCAGCCGCTGTTGCTGTGCGATGCAGGCGAACTGACCACCGCGCGCACTGCGGCCACCACCGCCGTGGCGGTCGATGCCCTCGCGCCACTCACAGCCAATCGCCTGGCCATTATCGGCAGCGGCAAAGTGGCCCAGGCGCACCTGTACTATGTGAAAGGCCTGCGCGACTGGCAGAGCATCAGCCTGTACTCGCCGAGCCTGAGCGAAGACGCCGAAACCGTGAGCCTGCTGAAAAACATCGAGCCACGCCTGAACATCGTCGACAGTCGCGAAGCTGCCGTTCAGGACGCCGACGTGATCATGCTTTGCACCTCGTCCGCCGGTCCGGTGATCGATCCATCGAGCTTGCGCAAACCGGCGCTGATCACCTCCATCAGCACCAACGCACCGCGTGCCCATGAAGTGCCGCCGCAAAGCCTCAACGACATGCAGGTGTTCTGTGACTATCGCCTGACGACCCCGGGCTCGGCCGGTGAAATGCTGATCGCCGCCGAACAGCACGGCTGGGACAAGGGCGCGATTGTCGGCGACCTGGCCGACCTGCTCAGCGAAAAAGCCCTGCGCCCCGATTACGATCGCCATGTGTTTTTCCGCTCCATCGGCCTGGGCCTGGAAGACATTGCGCTGGCCAATGCGATCTATCGCCTGCAGCCCTGACACCGCGATCAACTGTAGGAGCGAGCTTGCTCGCGATGGTGTATCAGACACATTAATGTCGACTGACACACCATCGCGAGCAAGCTCGCTCCTACAGGGTGATCTCTTCAATTTTGAGAATTACGCCCCAACAGGAGACGTTCATGAGCCAGGCAGATTTCATCATCATCGGCGGCGGGATTGCCGGTGCTTCCACGGGTTTCTGGCTGTCGCAGCACGGCCGCGTGATCGTGCTCGAACGCGAATCCCATCCGGCCTATCACTCCACCGGCCGTTCGGCGGCACTGTACACCGCGGCCTACGGCACCCCACAAGTGCGGGCGCTGACCCTGGCCAGCCGGGACTTTTTCGACAACCCGCCCAGCGGTTTCTGCGAACACCCGCTGCTGACCCCGCGCGGCGAAATGACCGTGGACCTGACCGGTGACCCGGACGAACTGAACAGGCAATACCAGAGCGCAAAAACCACGGTGCCGGAGATGCAATTGCTCGGCGTCGACGAGGCCTGCGCGCTGGTGCCGATCTTGCGCCGGGAAAAGGTCCACGGCGCCATCTACGACCCGACCGCCAGCGACATCGACACCGATGCCCTGCACCAGGGCTATTTGCGCGGTATCCGCCGCAACCAGGGCGAAGTGCATACCGACAGCGAAGTCGTCAGCCTGAACCGCGACGACCTGGGTACATGGCAGGTCCAGACCGGCAGCCAGACCTTCAGCGCGCCGATCATCATCAACGCCGCTGGCGCCTGGGCCGACAAGATCGGCGAACTGGCTGGCGCGAAGCCGCTGGGCCTGCAACCCAAACGCCGTGCCGCATTCATCTTCGCCGGCCCCGAAGGCGTGGACATCCACCATTGGCCGATGCTGGTCAGCCTCGACGAATCCTTCTACATGAAACCCGACGCCGGGATGTTCCTCGGCTCGCCGGCCAACGCCGATCCGGTGGAACCCCACGACGTGCAGCCCGAAGAGCTGGACATTGCCATGGGCATCTACCAGATCGAAGAAGCCACGACCCTGACCATTCGCCGCCCGACCCGCACCTGGGCCGGCCTGCGCAGCTTCGTCAGCGACGGCGACTTGTTATCCGGCTTCGATCCACAGGTACCGGGGCTGTTCTGGGTCGCGGCACAAGGCGGTTATGGCATCCAAACCTCGCCAGCCATGGGCCAGGCCAGCGCGGCACTGGTGCGCGGCGCCGCGTTGCCCGAATCGCTCGGCCGTTTCGGCCTGAATGCCGAAATGCTCTCCCCTGCCCGCCTCGGCTGATCCTGATCCTCAGGTGACGTACCCACACGATTACGGCACACTTTCAGCGCCCCTTTGATGGGGCGCTGACGCTGCCTGGAGTTCCACTGTATGAACGCCCCCGAAAAAGACTCGGCCCTGGACGACACGTCCCTGGATAACTTCCACGCGATTGCCGACGCCATCGCCACGTTGTTTTTCCCCCACGCCGAAGTGGTGCTGCACGACCTGCGCACGCAAAAGGTCGACTACATCGCCAACAACCTGTCCAAGCGGGAAATCGGCGACGACTCGGCGCTGGAAGACATGCTCAGCGACGATGTCAGCGAACGAAACATCGGGCCGTACGAAAAGCTCAACTGGGATGGTCAGAAAATTCGCAGCCTCAGCACCGTGCTACGGGATAGCGGGGGTCATCCACTGGCGGTGCTGTGCATCAACCTGAATATTTCGTTGTTCGAAAATGCCAAGGCCGCCCTTGACCTGTTCCTGTCGCCGACCAAGCTGATCCCGCAACCGGATTCACTGTTTCGCGATGACTGGCAGGAGCGGATCAACACCTTCCTCCACGCCTGGCTGCGCGAACGGCAGTTGAGCCTGAATCTGCTGACTCGCGACCACAAGCGGGAACTGGTGCTGGCGTTACACGCCGAAGGCGCGTTCAAGGGCAAAAGCGCCTCGAACTACGTGGCCAATGTGCTGAACATGGGCCGGGCGACGGTGTACAAGCATTTGAAGGAATTGAAGGGCTGAAGTTTCCCTCCGAAGTTCACCGTTCGCCCGGCCCACGCTGGATGCGCATTAATTCAGCAAGGCTTTGAGTGGCAGTAAATCCGCAGGCCACTCGGGCAAATGCTCAAATATTTTTTTACGTCGATTTTTATCCGGCATTTGTCCGAAGAGCTCATTCATGCCTGGATTGACAACTTCTCGCCAGAAAGTTTTACCGTGTACCCAACCGGCCAACTGCGACTCAACCGGCATAGCGGTAACTTGCTGAAGTAATCTTTGAAAGGTGTCGAACAATGCGTTTGGATTCAGATACTCATCCCACTCAGTAAGAACTCTCAGAATCTCCTGGTCGTCCTGAACCGCCGCTACGCATTGCGCTGAATCCGATGCAAGAACCTCCTAGAAACCCCTTGCGCGCAGCCCGGACCAAAGAGGTGTGACGACATGCCATAGAACACCATGCCTGACATAACGACGTATGTCTCTGGTCAGCCTGGCCTCAAACTGACCAAAACCTCCCCCCACTCCTGCCTGCCGCGCAACAGGGATTGCTCTCCAAAGCTCAGCAGGTATCACCAAGTAACTTTCCATGCAAAAGCGGGGCAATATCAATAGATTGGGGAGCGCATCGCACTGTCGCTGTTGCTCTGCCTCATCCCACTCATCTTTGTCGACAAGACCTATCCAATCAGGCTCAAGCCTCAGGATCTCCAGAACCATCGACTTTTTACTGGCGACCTCTACCGCCCATTTACGCTCCCAACCGGTGTGAAAGCGATCCAGTAAAATCTGTAGTATCTGCTTGTCATCAATACCCTCAACAAGTAAAACGCGCTTGTCTTGACTACCTATTGCCCGGTCCCGAATCTGCGCCCTCCTTTCACTCGCAGTGCTCATTCATTAGCTCCTGCTGGGTTCTGCCCGAGCATAAGTCGCTGGCCAATAGCTTCATATCGCTCCCACACTTCGGGAACATGCGAAGTAATCAACAATTGGCCGCCTCGATCAACGACCATCTGCTCAAGGCGAGATAACATTCCAGCGACTAGGGAGGGATGCATATAGAGATCGGGCTCATCGATCAGAGCAATACCACCACTCTCCAACCAGCGATTGATCTGATAAAGCAGAATCAATACTTGGTGCTCCCCCGCACTGAGCTCGTCCAGGCCATGAGTTTTTGAAGATCCATCTTTGAGTTTCACTCTCAGACGATTCTCACCGAGCTTCACGTCAGTCAGAATTTCCTTGCCACCCAAAAAGGCATTCATATCCCGGATCAAGCTATGAAAGCGCTGTAACGAAGCTACTTTCATGGTCAGTAGGGATGCTTCAAGCTGCCCCTCCCAATCGTCCGTTACTGCATAACGGGACAACCATCGCTGTTGCAAATTTTCAGAGCGCATCTCTCCGATCCGCCGTTTTGGAGTAACCCAGCGGCGCTCTTCAGCGTCCAGGAAAATCATGTTTGGCGATTTACTCGGGTCGGGAGATGCAATCATCAATTGCTGAACACGACTCCACTCATCCAGCCATGCACTTTCCAACGGCCAAATAAGCTTGCGGGCTGGCGCTCCCCTCTTACCATTACGGTCTACCGATTCCCCGACTACACAGACATCTGGATACTGGAGAGCCAATTGGTCGATCCATTCGCGATCCCCGAAGGCTAAAAGCAATGGAGGTGCCTCAAAAGGCACCTCTTCCAAAATGACTGCTACGCCCCCCCAACGTTGTAACCACTCACGATCCGGATTCGCTTTCAAAAGGGTTTTACGTGCATGCAGCCAGTATCCAAAAGCCGACCAAAGAGTAGCGACAGCGCGCAGTAATGATGTTTTTCCGCAACCGTTCGGCCCGCTCAACAGAACCCTTGGCGACGTATCGCCTGACCAAGAGTCAACCAAACTGAACGCCTGCGTTCCTAAGGGCCCGGCTTCCAGAGTGTGTATAGCTCGAATTTTCATGACTAAGTCTTTCTCCTTTTACTCGTATCCCGCGTCATGGCGCCTGAAGCTGAATCTTCGCGACTCAGGAAAAAAACAGAAGCTTGAATCATCGAGAAACTGAGGCGATGCATATGCTTGGTCGCATTTCAGATGCAAGTGCCTAAATATCAACTGATGGGCAAGTTGAGTGATTAGCCAATACCAAAGCAAAGGGGGACATCAGTCCCCCTTTATGAGCATTGCGAATGTACTGTCTTATTCCAACGCACTCAACCCTGTGTCTGAAACGCACCTGATCAAATAGTCTCGCTGAAATGATGAGGGTCAGTCGCCGTAGATGTCGGACTTGAAATACTTGTCCGAAATCTTCTGGTACTCACCACTGACGCGAATGCCATCAATGGCCGTGTTCAGCTCGCTGACCAGTTCGGTGTTGCCCTTGCGCACCGCAATCCCCGCACCCTCGCCCACATATTTCGGATCTTTCAGCTCCGGCCCGGCAAAGGCGTAACCCTTGCCACGCGGCATCGACAGGAAGTCATTCAGTGGAATGGTGTCGGCAAAAATCGCGTCGAGGCGACCGGCGGCCAGGTCCATGTAGATTTCTTCGTTGTTGCTGTAGCGCTTGACGTTGATGCCCTTGAGCTCGAACACCTCGGTGGCGTAACGGTCGGTGGTGGTGGCGCGCTGCACACCGACAGTCTTGCCCTTGAGGCTGGCGTACTGGTCATCCACCACCGCGCCATCCTTCATCACCAGACGCGACGAAGTGAAATAGTACTTGTGGGTGAAGTCCACCGACTTCTTGCGGTCTTCATTGATGGTCATGGACGACAGCGCCATGTCGATTTTCTTCACCTTCAGGGAAGGAATCAGACCGTCGAACTCGCCTTCGACCCACACACACTTGGCCTTCATCTGCGCGCACAGGGCGTTGCCGATGTCATAGTCGAAACCGACGATTTCGCCTTTGTCGGTTTTCGAGGCGAACGGTGGATACGCCGCTTCGATGCCGATGCGCAGGGTTTTCTCGGCGGCGAACACAGAGCTGCACGCCAACAGGCTCAGGGCCAGACCGGTGATGAGGGGAAACTTCTTCATGTTCGTTTTCTCGCGGTTGTTGTTGGTTTGGCAAGAGAGAAGAAAAAGCTGAAACGGGTGGAAACTTTTTTGTACTTATAATTCCATACTGGACTTTTATGTATAAGTCGTCAATGAGGCAAATGCAGCCCGAGCCGGCCGATGGTCGGGTGGCGAATCATCAAGATTTTTAGTGGTGCAGATGACGCCATCGCGAGCAGGCTCGCTCCTACATTTGAACTGTGAACACAGATCTACTGTAGGAGCGAGCCTGCTCGCGATGGCTTAATCAGAGACGCCGCAGGAATTACTGCTTCCAGCGATCCGCCGCCGCATGATCACTGTCACGCCCCTCAACCCAACGCGGCCCGTCACTGGTGTTTTCTTTCTTCCAGAACGGCGCACGGGTTTTCAGGTAGTCCATGACAAAGGCGCAGGCGTCGAATGCCGCCTGACGATGGGCGCTGGCTGCGCCGACGAAGACAATCGGCTCACCCGGTTCCAGGGCGCCGATGCGGTGCAACACTTCCAGCTTGAGCAGCGGCCAGCGCTGCTCGGCTTCGATGGCGATCTTGCCGAGGGCCTTTTCGGTCATGCCGGGATAGTGTTCGAGGAACATCCCGGCGACGTCGAGGCCGTCATTGAAGTCGCGCACGTAGCCGACAAAACTCACCACCGCACCCACGCCGACATTGGCATCGTGCATGGCATTGACTTCGGCACCCGGGTCGAACGCGGTGGACTGCACGCGAATCGCCATGGTTCAGCCTCCGGTCACAGTCGGAAAGAACGCCACTTCATCGCCCTCGCTGACCGGCTCGTCGAGCTGGCACAGGTCTTCGTTGCGGGCGCACATCAAGTTTTGCTCGCTCAATACCTCGGCACCGTCGCGCTGGGCCAACAGCGCGCGCACGTCGTCAACGGTGGCGAAGTTGCCTTCTACTTTCACCGAGTCCAGACCCAATGCCTCGCGATAACGGGCGAAAAATTTCACGGTAACGTTCATGACTGCTCAGCCTGGAAATGACCACTCTTGCCGCCGATCTTCTCCAGCAGACGTACGCTTTCGATGGTCATGCCGCGGTCCACGGCCTTGCACATGTCGTAGATGGTCAGCGCGGCGACGCTGGCAGCGGTCAGCGCCTCCATCTCGACGCCGGTCTGCCCGGACAGCTTGCAGCGCGCCACGATGCGCACCGAATCGTCGCCTTCGGCACTGAGCTCGACCTTGACGCCGGTCAGCATCAGCGGATGGCACAAGGGAATCAGATCGCTGGTTTTCTTCGCCGCCTGGATGCCGGCAATGCGCGCCACGGCAAACACATCCCCCTTGGGGTGGCCGCCGCTGACGATCATCTGCAGGGTTTCGGGCAGCATGCGCACCAGCGCTTGAGCGGTCGCCTCACGGAACGTCACGGCTTTTTCAGTGACGTCGACCATGTTGGCGCGACCTTGGGAATCGAGATGAGTCAGCACGGGATTACTCCTGATCAGGAGCGTCGATTGTAAACCTGCGGGTCAGATTTCCGCACGCACGATTGTCGGCCCACCACAAACCAATGTGGGAGCGGGCTTGCTCCGGGCGGCGTTCCGACGAAAGCGGTATTCCAGTCACCACATATATCGACTGATCCACCGCTTTCGCGAGCAAGCCCGCTCCCACAGGTTTTTCATACTTCCACAAAAAACCGGGCGGCTGTGGGGCCCGGTATGACTCACCCACATATGTAACAAAACCCTACTGGAAATGCGTTTTTTTGACATCACCGAACAACTTGAATTTGTGCAACAAATGATAATTTACTGATTATTTTATAATAAATCTCGACGTAAGAATTTTCCGTAAGCCCGCCCCCATGACCTGCAGTGAAATCTCCTACAACTGAATGATTGACCGAGTTGCTCATTCAAGAAAAACTTATCGATAAACCTAACGACTATACAAATTTAAGTACAGAGGATCACACAAGGTCTTTGGCACGCGAATTCAGTAAATCCAACATCCCGGTCTACGCTATTGCTCCCGGCGCAGTTTCCGGCAGTCACCAGCCAGGATCTCTTGAAGAAACGGTGAATACGCTCACTTTCCTGCTGACCTCCGGCAGCAGGTCAACGGGGCAGACCCTACACGTAACCATGGTTGGCACATGGGAGGCTAGTCATGTCAGCGCGGACAATTTACTCAGGAAAACACATCATAATCTCTCATTGCCGGGACTGTGACATCCCTGGCTACATGATTATTTCTCTTAAGCGGGACATATCAAGACTCGCAGAACTAAGTTCGGCGGAAAGTGCTGAACTGATGAAAGGATTGGCATTTACGGAGCGAGCCTTAAACACTCTATTTTCTCCTGAGAAAATATACATAATGCGTATTTCCGAGCTCAATCATGAGCTGCATTTTCATATTTTCCCCAGGTATGCCTCCGTGACCAAATTATATTTGGCGGAACACAATGAACGCATTATTGATGGCCCCTTCTTTTTCAGCTGGACGCGAAAAAAGTTTAGTAGCTCACAGCCTGAGCCAACCCAAGAGGTGTTGAACGCTCAATCAATTCTTACGGAAACCCTCAAGGGCTATTTTTCGCAATCTCTGTAAACAAGGCTGTTTTCGCCCGTGGCTTTGCAGAAACACATACATCGGTATTGGGTCTGCATCATTACGCCTGATTGTTGCCCTGAGGCACGGCCTTTACGTCGAGCACAAAAAACCGGGCGACCTTGCGGCCGCCCGGTTCCGGTGGACAGTTACAAATGCGATTCGGCGTATTCGGCCAGGATCGAGCGTGGTACCCCTTGCAGGGTGATGTGCACCCCGTTCGGGAAGTCCTTGAAGCGTTCAGTGAGGTAGGTCAGCCCGGAGCTGGTCGCGGACAGGTAAGGGGTGTCGATCTGTGCCAGGTTGCCCAGGCACACCACTTTGGAACCGGCGCCGGCACGGGTGATGATGGTTTTCATCTGGTGCGGTGTGAGGTTCTGGCATTCGTCGATCAAAATCAGGCTCTGCTGGAAGCTGCGGCCCCGGATGTAGTTGAGGGATTTGAACTGCAACGGCACTTTGCTGAGGATGTAGTCGACGCTGCCATGGGTGCTTTCGTCATCCATGTGCAAGGCTTCGAGGTTGTCGGTGATGGCGCCCAGCCACGGCTCCATTTTTTCCGCTTCGGTGCCAGGCAGGAAGCCGATTTCCTGGTCCAGGCCCTGCACGCTACGGGTGGCGATGATGCGGCGATAACGTTTGCTGACCATGGTCTGCTCGATCGCAGCGGCCAGCGCCAGGATGGTTTTACCCGAACCCGCGGCACCCGACAGGTTGACCAGGTGGATGTCCGGATCGAGCAAGGCGTACAACGCCAGGCTCTGATAGATATCACGCGGTTTAAGGCCCCAGGCTTCCTGGTGCAGCAGCGGTTCCTGGTGCAGGTCGAGGATCAGCAAGCGGTCTTCTTCAATCTCCTTGATCCAGCCGACAAAGCCCTGTTCATCAATGATGAATTCGTTGATGTGCACTGCTGGCAGGTTGTCGATCAATTGCACCTGATGCCAGGTGCGGCCGTGGTCCTGACGGGTTTCGACCTTGCTCACGCGGTCCCAGAAAGAGCCGGTCATGTTGTGGTAGCCGTTGGGCAGCAAGGACACGTCATCGACCAGTTGGTCGGTGCTGTAGTCCTCGGCCGCGATCCCGCAGGCGCGCGCCTTGAGGCGCATGTTGATGTCTTTGGTGACCAGCACCACGGGCTTCTTAGGGTCGCGCGCGTGCAGGTCGATCAGTTGATTGATGATTTTGTTGTCGTTCAGGTGCTCGGGCAGAATCAGGTTCGGCTCGGCATGCCTGCTCATCAGAATTGACAGCAAACCCTTGGGTCCGCTTTTGCCACGCTGGATCGGCACACCCTGCTCGACGTCCTCGGGTGAGGCATCGCCCAGGGTCTTGTCGATCAGGCGGATGGCCTGGCGGCATTCGGCAGCAACGCTGTGATGCCCGCTCTTGAGCTTGTCGAGCTCTTCAAGCACGGTCATCGGGATCGCGACGTGGTGTTCTTCGAAGTTAAGCAGCGCGTTTGGATCGTGAATCAATACGTTGGTATCGAGTACATAAAGGATTGGCTGGTTGGAAGAAGAGCTACGTCCGTGATCATCCATACTCGGTCACCTTTGTGGGAGCCAGTCGACGCAATACCTTGACGGTGCTGCGCCTCGAAGTGACTACCGAATACACCTGCGGGGACTCAAGTGTTCTGCATACATGCGGGGTCTTGGAAGACGCCACCTGTGTTGCAGGTTTCGGCGGTCTGTCTTCGTAATACTCCAAAACGTGTGACAGAAAAAAGTACTTTGACGCTTTTTTGAAGTTTATTTTGCAGATTGACCAATAGCACTTGGCGGACTGCCATCACCCGTTTACAGTCGGAAGTCAACCTGCAACGATTCCCCTTCCAAAATTGCCAAAAACCCAATGTTTACGGGGTTTTGTCATTTTCAGCGAAACGCATCCTGGCAATCCTCCCAGCCGATCCCGACAGGCGCCGTTTGCGTGACCAGCCACGGCAACGCCGTTTTCACTGCATCCTGTTTCACATTGAAATTGATCACTCCGTGCCGCCACAGCAGCATCAGGGTCAGCACCCGTTGCGCACTTGGGTTGCCCTTGAGTTTGCCGGCACCGTCCTGGGCATCGATGTCCCACAACGCTACCTGCAGACCCTGAGTATTGAAGAAACCTTCGGCATCGGAACGGCGCTGGCCATCGGGCGGACGGAACAGGGGCACGTAGTTCTCCGGCAGCTTGCTTTTGACCAGTTCAGCGCTGCGGCGCACCGAGTCCTGCCAGTCCTGCCAGTGGCTGTGGGAACGGAACTCCCAGCCTTGTACGCCAATGCACTGGCTCGAGTAGGTCGCTTGCAGGTGACTCACCGAATGCTCGGCCAAACGCGCCTGGATGTCCTTGCCGAGGACGAAGAACGTCCCGCTCAGGTTCGACTTGCGCAGGTACTCGGTGACCCAGGCGGTGTTATCCGGCGCGGCGTTGGCGGCGCTGTCGAAGGTCAGCAGAAACAGCCGGTCATGCATCCCCTCGCCACTGCGCTCATAGTCGCCAAAATGATCGACTTCGCTGCTGGTTTGCGGGAACAGCGCGGCCTTGCGCAACTGCTCGTCCAGGTACTGGGTGTGGAACACGCGGCTCGGCTCGGCCCACTTGATGTAGTAGCTGTCTGCGCCGACCTGGAACTTGGCAGCCTGCTCGCGCAAGGTGGGCATGTCTTCGACCAGGAAACAGAAGGAGGCATCCTGGTCGCAGCTCTGTTGGGCGAAGTTGTAGTTGGCCAGCAGCCGTTGCCACATACGCTGGCGAACCCGGTTGACCGACTCCAGATTGATCGTGCGCAGGCCCAGACGCTGGGCCAGGGCGGGCTCATCCAGTGCCTCGCTGGCCAACAGGACGCTGGAAAACATGAGGATCTCAGCTCTGGACGCCACGTCGAACAACGTCGGGCTACCGAGCTTTTCCGGCCAGGTGCTGCGATCGAGCGTCGCCACATCGCCCGGGGCCGCGATGGCGCCGAAGCTCAGTAGCCAGATCGAGATGATAAAAGCGATACGCAATGGGATGTCTCCATAACAAAACCCGCGCGGCACTATAGCTGATAAGGCACCCACTCCTCCTGAGGCATGAATGCTTTCTGTGGCGAGGGAGCTTGTCGGACCGCCGCACCGTCCCGCTGGGCTGCGAAGCAGACCCAAAATGAGCAATCGCATTCTTTCAGGGTAAACGGGTGCACAGGATTTCGACCGCTTCGCGGTCGAGCGGGAGCAAGCTCCCTCGCCACAAAAGCCCGATCCATCAAAAACCGTATTCCACCGGCCATCACCTATGGACGCCATAGCTGGAGTCAACGCCGACAACCCCCTAGAATCGCCGCCACGATTAAAGGAGACGACTTCATGCTGATGGTGATTTCACCCGCCAAGACCCTCGACTATGAAACACCGCCGGCGACCCAGCGCTTCACCCAGCCGCAGTACCTCGACCACTCCCAGGAGTTGATCCTGCAATTGCGCGAGCTGACGCCCGCGCAAATCAGCGAGTTGATGCACGTCTCCGACAAGATCGGCGGGCTCAACGCTGCGCGTTTCGGCAGCTGGACGCCCGCGTTCACCCCGGAAAACGCCAAGCAGGCACTGCTGGCCTTCAAGGGCGACGTGTACACCGGCATGAATGCGCAAACCCTCAGCGAAGCCGATTTCGACTATGCCCAGCAGCATTTGCGCATGTTGTCCGGCCTGTACGGACTGCTGCGCCCGCTGGATCTGATGCAACCTTATCGCCTGGAAATGGGCACCAAGCTGGTCAACGCCCGGGGCAAGGATTTGTATGCCTTCTGGGGCACGCGCATCAGCGAATGGCTGAACGAAGCCCTGGTCGATCAAGGCGATGACGTGCTGCTCAACCTGGCGTCCAACGAGTACTTCTCGGCGGTCAAGCGCAACGCCTTGAACGCGCGCATCATCAATACCGAATTCAAGGACCTGAAGAACGGCCAGTACAAGATCATCAGCTTCTACGCGAAAAAGGCCCGCGGCTTGATGAGTCGCTTCGTCATCGATGAACGCATCAACGACCCGGCCACCCTCAAGCAGTTCGACGTTCAGGGCTATCGCTACAGCACCGAACAATCCAAACCGGACAATCTGGTGTTTCTGCGCGATCACGCACCAGAGTGATGCACCCAGTCGGCGCACGACCTCCACAACTCTCGTGCGCCGACCCTTGATTCACTTCAGCCTTCCCCGCCTTTTCGCCATATTTATGGCGCCAAAAATACATCACCTGATTTTCTAACTTTAGTTTCACTCGACTTCGAACATTTTTTTGCGTAGTGGCACTGACTTTTTTTAACAGTAGTGGCAAAAAAATATCCCGCCCAATGATCCGCCTATATATAAAGGGCGAAACGGCAAGTGCTATCAATTTGAGAGCAGTGCCATCTTTCTCAATATTTCAAGAAATTTCAGATTTGACGATGAGCGGACTGGAACTATGTCCAAACGCGCCGCTCATACCACCGGTAACGATTCTCGCCGAGCGTGTACGAGATAACTTACGCAGATAAGTGAATCATGTAGCGAAGTTGTAACACTGACCTGATCGCTGATTTGGACAACACCAGACTGACAGGAGATAACGCAATATGACTATCCCCTACAAGGCCACGACAGCGCCCCTATAAACGTGCTCCCCCGAGCACCCAACCGCTTGATCCACGGGCTTTCGGCCTGACATCAAGCGTGCAAGGCCGTTGCACCTGCATCCTTCTGACAGGAGGATCGGCTGCATAACAGGGCAAATCATAACAACAAGGCCTAGTTGCGCACACCTTGAGTGCATTTATTTAGACACTCGTAACTTATATGCCAGCACACGGCATTGTTGCGCCTGTAAGGCACACTTGCGAGTGCACTAAAACACGCTGAACACCATTAACTCCGGCCATCTAATGGCTTGATCAATACAGAGGTAATTGCGATGCGCATCAGCATTTTTGGTTTGGGTTACGTTGGCGCAGTATGTGCCGGTTGCCTGTCTGCACGGGGCCATGACGTCGTTGGCGTCGATGTGGCCAAAGACAAGATCGATATGATCAATGCCGGCAAATCGCCGATCGTTGAACCAGGCCTGGGCGAACTTCTGGCACAGGGCATCCAGACCGGTCGCCTGCGTGGCACCACCAACTTCGCCGAGGCGATTCGCGACACCGACCTGTCGATGATCTGCGTGGGCACGCCGAGCAAGAAGAACGGCGATCTGGAACTGAACTACATCGAGGCAGTATGCCGCGAAATCGGTTTTGTCCTGCGTGACAAGACCACCCGCCACACCATCGTGGTGCGCAGCACCGTGCTGCCGGGCACCGTGGCCAACGTGGTCATCCCGATTCTCGAAGACTGCTCCGGCAAGAAGGCCGGCGTTGATTTCGGCGTGGCCGTGAACCCTGAGTTCCTGCGCGAAAGCACCGCAATCGCCGACTACGACCAGCCACCAATGACCGTCATCGGCGAATTCGACAAGGCGTCCGGCGACGTTCTGCAATCGCTGTACGAAGAGCTCGACGCACCGATCATCCGCAAGGACATCGCCGTCGCCGAGATGATCAAGTACACCTGCAACGTGTGGCACGCCACCAAGGTCACCTTCGCCAACGAAATCGGCAACATCGCCAAGGCGGTCGGCGTCGACGGTCGCGAAGTGATGGACGTGGTCTGCCAGGACAAGACCCTCAACCTGTCCCAGTACTACATGCGCCCAGGCTTCGCCTTCGGCGGCTCGTGCCTGCCAAAAGACGTGCGTGCCCTGACCTACCGCGCCGGTTCCCTGGACGTGGAAGCGCCGTTGCTCAACTCGCTGATGCGCAGCAACGAATCCCAGGTGCAGAACGCTTTCGACATCGTTTCCAGCCACGACAAACGCAAAGTCGCCCTGCTGGGCTTGAGCTTCAAGGCCGGCACCGACGACCTGCGCGAAAGCCCGCTGGTTGACCTGGCGGAAATGTTGATCGGCAAGGGCTATGACCTGAGCATCTACGACAGCAACGTCGAGTACGCCCGCGTTCACGGTGCGAACAAGGACTACATCGAGTCGAAGATCCCTCACGTCTCGTCCTTGCTCAACTCCGACTTCGACGCGGTGATCAACAACTCCGACGTGATCATCCTCGGCAACCGTGACGAGAAATTCCGCGCCCTGGTGCATGACGTTCCACACGGCAAGCAGGTGATCGACCTGGTTGGTTTCATGTCCAAGGCCACCAGCACGAATAGCCGGGCCGAAGGTATCTGCTGGTAAAGCAGCCGCAAGCTTCAAGCTCCAAGCCGCAAGTTCAAAGCTCCTCGCTTGGGGCTTGAAGCTTGGGGCTTGCAACTGACTTTAGGATTCCGATTATGCACAGGCTAAAACACGGCCTACTCCAGGCCGCCGGGTGGCTGTTCTACCTGAGTTTATTGATGGGCCTCGCCATGGCGTTGCCCGTGTCCACGTTCGACTCCGAGTCGAAGGACTTCATTTTCCTGATTGGCGCCGTGGGTATCTGGCGCTACTCGATGGGTGCCACGCACTTTGTGCGCGGCATGATTTTTCTGTACATCGTCTACCCGCACCTGCGGCGCAAAGTGCGCAAGCTGGGCAAAGCGGCTGACCCGTCCCACGTGTTCCTGATGGTCACCAGTTTCCGCATCGACGCCCTGACCACCGCGCAGGTCTACAGCTCGGTGATCCGCGAAGCCATCGACTGCGGCCTGCCGACCACCGTGGTTTGCTCCATCGTGGAAATGTCCGATGAGCTGCTGGTGAAAAGCCTGTGGAAACGGATGAACCCGCCGTCCCGGGTCAAGCTCGACTTCGTGCGCATTCCCGGCACCGGCAAGCGCGATGGCCTGGCCTACGGCTTCCGCGCAATCTCCCGGCACCTGCCGGATGATCGCGCCGTGGTCGCGGTGATCGATGGCGATACCGTGCTGGCCGAAGGCGTGGTGCTCAAGACCGTGCCGTGGTTCCAGCTGTTCGGCAACGTCGGTGGCCTGACCACCAACGAGTTCTGCGAAGTGCGCGGCGGCTACATCATGAGCGAATGGCACAAGCTGCGTTTCGCCCAGCGCCACATCAACATGTGTTCGATGGCCTTGTCCAAGCGCGTGCTGACCATGACCGGCCGCATGTCGGTGTTCCGCGCCACCGTGGTCACCAACCCGGACTTCATCGCCGACGTGGAAAGCGACTCGCTGCAACACTGGCGCCTGGGTCGCTTCAAGTTCCTTACCGGCGATGACAAGTCGAGCTGGTTCAGCCTGATGCGCCTGGGCTACGACACGTTCTACGTGCCCGACGCGGCGATCAACACCGTTGAACACCCGCCGGAAAAGAGCTTCATCAAGGCCAGCCGCAAACTGATGTTCCGCTGGTACGGCAACAACCTGCGGCAGAACTCCCGTGCCCTGGGCCTGGGGATCAAACGCCTCGGCGTGTTCACTTCGGTGGTGCTGTTCGACCAGCGCGTATCGATGTGGACCTCGCTGCTGGGCCTGACCGTGGCGTTGATCGCCAGCTTCAAGTACGGCACCGCGTTCATCCTGGTGTACCTGCTGTGGATCGGCATCACCCGGTTCATCCTGACCTTGTTGCTGTCGTGCTCCGGACACCGGATCGGCCCGGCCTACCCGGCGATTCTCTATTACAACCAGATCGTCGGCGCGCTGGTGAAGATCTACGTGTTCTTCCGCCTCGACCAACAGTCCTGGACTCGCCAACCCACGTCTCTGACCCGTGATCTCGCCAGCTTTCAACGTTGGTTCAACACCTGGTCGTCTCGGACCATGACCTTCTCTGCCGGCAGCATTTTTGTCGCCGTGCTGCTGTTGATGGTCTGACCGAACTCGCCTGAATTAACTAGGAAAACGCCCCCTATGAATACCGCCGTCAACGCCAACGTAGTGCATGAATCCGAAGCCCAGCGCCAACACGCCCGAGTGAAAATCCCGGCCAAGTTGCGTTTCTTCGGCCCTGACCGGACACCGGTCGAAGCCCGGGTGATCGACCTGTCCGCCGGTGGCCTGGCGTTCAACGCCGGTCAGTTGCCGCTGAAGATCGGTGACGTGTACAAGGCCCGCCTGCAATTCCTCATCGACAACCTCGGCCTGGCCATAGACGTCGAGTTGCAGGTCCGCTCCTTCGATCGCGAGACCGGACGCGCCGGCTGCCAGTTCCAGAACCTGGAACCACGGGACATCTCGACCCTGCGCCACCTGATCACTTCGCACCTGGCTGGCGACATCGTCAGCGTGGGTGAAATGCTGGCGACCCTGCAGCGCGACAACTTCACCAAAGCGCGCAAGTTGAAGGACGGCGGCCACGGCATGACCGCGTTCGGCCGCATGAAAGCCGTGACCTTCAGCCTGGGGATCTTCGTTGTCGGCGTGGCTGCATTCGGCTTTGTCTTCAAATCGGTGTACGGCATGTACTTCGTCAGCCACGCCCAGGCCGGTCTGGTCAGCGTGCCGGGCGTGAACATCACCATGCCCCGCGACGGCACCGTGCAGAGCCTGGTGAAAGCCGACGGCGTGGCCGCCAAGGGCGCACCGCTGGCAACCTTCAGTACCAGCATGCTCGACGTGCTCAAGGGCCATCTGGACGAAGACCAACTGCAACCGGCCAAGGTTGAAGAACTGTTCGGCAAGCAGATGACCGGCACCCTGACCTCGCCTTGCGACTGCACCGTGGCCCAGCAAATGGTCGCCAACGGTCAGTACGCCAGCAAGGGCGACGTGATCTTCCAACTGGTGCCGCGCAACAGCGAAGCCAATGTTGAAGCGCGCTTCTCCTATCGCCAGTTCGGCGACGTGCGCCCGGGTACTTCGGTGCGCTTCCAGATCGCCGGCGAGGACAAGAGCCGCACCGGCAAGATCGTCAGCAGTACCAGCCTGAAAAGCGCCGATCTGTCTTCGGACATCCGCGTGCTGATCCAGCCGGACGAAACCCTGGACAGCTCCCTCGCCGGCCGCCCGGTGGAAGTGAACAGCGACCGTGGCCCGAACCTGAACTGGCTGATCGACAAAGCCATGGCTGTCGGTCTTTAAGTCGAGGACATGCCTGTGACTACTCCAACCCTCAACACGCCGCCGACCCTGTGGGAGCGAGCTTGCTCGCGATGGGATCGACGCGGTCTGTCTGATGCACCGAGTCGCCTGCATCGCGAGCAGGCTCGCTCCTACATGGGTCCGCTGTGTGCCGTTGCATTGGCGGTGAGCCTGGCCGGTTGCGCCGGCCTGCCCGACCAGCGCCTGGCCAACGAAGCGCTCAAACGTGGCGATACCGCCACCGCAGCGCAGAACTACCGGCAACTGGCAGACCTGGGCTACAGCGAAGCGCAGGTCGGTCTGGCCGATATCCAGGTCGACAGCCGTGACCCGGCGCAGATGAAACAGGCCGAGGCGACTTACCGCGCCGCAGCCAGCGTTTCGCCGCGCGCCCAGGCGCGCCTCGGTCGCCTGCTGGTGGCCAAGCCCGGTTCCACCGAAGCGGAACAACACGAAGCCGAAACCCTGTTGAAAAAAGCCGCCGCCGCAGGCGAAGGCAACACGCTGATCCCGTTGGCGATGCTGTACCTGCAATACCCGCACAGCTTTCCCAACGTGAATGCGCAGCAGCAGATCAGCCAATGGCGTGCCGAGAACAAACCGGAAGCGGGTTTGGCACAGGTGCTGCTCTATCGCACCCAGGGCACCTACGACCAGCATCTGGATGATGTGGAAAAAATCTGCAAGGCCGCGCTCAACACCAGCGACATCTGCTACGTCGAACTGGCCACGGTCTATCAGAAACAGGCCAAGCCAGAGCAACAGGCCGAGCTGATCAAGCAGATGCAAGCGGCGCACGCCCGCGGCAGCGTTTCGGCGCAGCGCGTCGACAGCGTCGCCCGTGTGCTTGCCGATGCCTCCCTGGGCAAGACTGACGAGAAAACCGCGCAGTCGCTGCTCGAACCGATCGCACCGGGCTATCCGGCGTCGTGGGTCACCCTCGCGCAATTGCTCTACGACTTCCCCGAACTGGGCGACGTCGACCAGATGATGAAGTACCTGGACAACGGTCGCGCCGCCGACCAGCCCCGCGCCGAACTGTTGCTGGGCAAGCTCTACTTCGAAGGCAAACTGGTGCCGGCTGATGCCAAGGTAGCCGAGGCGCATTTCCAGAAAGCCGTCGGCCGCGAAGTCGCTGCCGATTACTACCTCGGCCAGATCTATCGCCGTGGCTACTTGGGCAAGGTCTATCCGCAGAAGGCCCTCGACCATCTGTTGACCGCTGCGCGCAACGGCCAGAACAGCGCCGACTTCGCCATTGCCCAACTGTTTTCCCAAGGCAAGGGCACCAAGCCTGATCCGCTGAACGCCTACGTCTTCAGCCAACTGGCCCTGGCCCAGAACACTCCGCAAGCCACCGAGCTTGCGCAAACAATCCAAACGCAATTGCCGCCCGACCGGTTGGCCGAAGCCCAACGCCTGTTGAAACAAGAACAGGCCGTGCGCGGTGCCCTGAGCCCGAACACGCCGGAATTGCACACCCTGCAAGAAGAAGTCAGCGAGGAATCCCAATGAAGTTGAATCCATTCATGAAGGCCGGCATTGGCCTGACATTCGCGCTGATCTGGTCTTGCCCGACGCTTGCTGCGATGACTGAAGAAACCAAGAACTTTGGCCTGGAAGTGAAGGTTACCGGCCAATCCGAAGACGACAGTGACCTCGGTACCCAGAGCGGTGGCGACGTCAACGGCGTCGGCCTCGACTTGCGTCCATGGATCTATGGCGAAAGCGGCGCGTGGAGCGCCTATGCCATGGGGCAAGCCGTGACGGCCACCGACATCATCGAGACGGACACCTTGCAAGGGACCGCCAGTGATGGCACCACGCCCACCGACAACGGTGATCGCAAGACCAAGAAAAACTACCTGGCCATGCGCGAATTCTGGGTCGGCTACAGCGGACTCACGCCGTATCCGGGCGAGCAGTTGAAGCTCGGTCGCCAACGTCTGCACAACGCCGACGGCCAATGGCGCGACACCAACATCGAAGCCCTGAACTGGACGTTCGACACAACCCTCTTGCGCGCCAACGTCGGGGTCGCCGAACGTTTCAGCGAGTACCGCACCGACCTCACGGAACTCGCCCCGAAAGACAAGGATCGCCTGCACGCCTACGCCGATGCTTCGTATCAGTGGACACCGGGCAACTGGGTCGGTATTCGCGGTCATCATACCCACGACAACGGCAAGCTCGACTACCCGGAACCGGGCGTGCCGGCCGATTCGCTGGACAAGAAACAGAACGGTGACATCAGCTGGATCGGCCTGACCGCCGACAGCGACGCCTATAACTGGCGCAATACCAACACGGTCAATTACTGGGGCAGCATCACCGGCATGAGCGGTGACATCGACAAGGTCAACCCGCTGAACGCCGATGGTACGTCGCCGGCCGAAGCCAAGCGCGGTGAAAACCTCAACGGCTGGGCCACCGATATCGGCGTGCGTCTGCGCCTCGACCCGCAATGGCAAGTCGGTGCCGCCTATGCCCGAGCCAGCGCTGAGTACGAACAGAACGGCCTGGAAAGCAACCGCTCGAACTACACCGGTACGCGCTCGCGGGTTCACCGTTTCGGCGAAGCCTTCCGTGGCGAAATGCAAAACATGCAGACCGCGACTTTGTTCGGCTCGTGGATGCTCAACGACGAATACGACGCCAGCCTGATCTACCACAAATTCTGGCGCGTCGACGGCAACAAGCCGATCGGCAGCAATGGCATCAACGCGGTCGAAAACAACACCGATGACGCCACCGGCGCCATTCTTTCCACCACGTCCCTGCCGCTGAACGATGGCGAAAAAGACCTCGGTCAGGAGATGGACCTGGTGGTCACCAAGTACTTCAAGCAAGGCCTGTTGCCGGCGGCGTTGAGCCAGTCGATCGATGAGCCTTCGGCCCTGGTGCGCTTCCGTGGCGGCGTGTTCAAGCCGGGCGATGCCTATGGCAGTCAGGTCGATTCGTACATGCACCGCGCGTTCATCGACGTGATCTGGCGCTTCTGATGCACATTGCGAAGGGAGTCTCCCAGATGAATCATCCAGCCCGAAAAGGCTCGATCAGCCTGTTGGCCGGCGCGATGCTGCTGGCCAGCATGACTGCCTTCGCCAACGTGGAGCCGGCGAAGCCGGCAACCACGGCCAAGGAACTGCAACAGGCCAAGACCTACACCGTCAGCAGCGCACCGACCGCGCCGCTGGAACTGGCCACGCCGAAGCTGCCGGACGTTTCCGGCTACACAGCCGAAGCCATCGCCGCAAAAATCGTGCGCAGCAAACCGGGCAAGATCAGCCTGCGCCGGATGATGCAGGAAGACGCCCTGAAGGACTTCATCGGTGGCGATAACAAGATGGCCGAGTGGGTGGTGCGTCAGCACGGCATCCCCCAGGCGATCTTCGTCGACGACGGCTACATGAACCTCAAGGACCTGGCGAAGAAGCTGCCCAAGCAGTACTTCAGCGAAACCTCGCCGGGTGTGTTCCTCTCCCGGTTGCCGATCGTGGTCGGTCGTCACGGCATTCTGGAAATCGACAAGCAGACCCAGGAACTGCGCCTGTCCCAGGAGGCCGGTGCGTTCCTGGTCAACGACGGCCAGTTGTTCGTGCGCGACACCAAAATCACCGGCTGGCGCGAGAAGGACAATGGCCCGGCGACGTTCACCTCGCCCAAGGAATTCCGTCCGTTCCTGCTGTCCTGGGGCGGCACCGAGACCTACATCGCCAACAGCAAGATCGCCAGTTTCGGCTACGCCAACAGTAAGTCCTACGGCGTGAGTATTTCCCAATACACGCCGAACATGGCCAAGGTGCTCAAGCGTCCTGAGCCGACCGGCTGGATCGTCGGCTCCGAATTCTCGGACATGTGGTACGGCTTCTACTGCTATGAAACCCGCGACTTCGTGGTCAAGGGCAACACCTACAAAGACAACATCGTCTACGGCATCGACCCACACGACCGCTCCCACGGCCTGATCATTGCCGACAACACGGTGTTTGGTACGAAGAAGAAGCACGGGATCATTATTTCCCGTGAGGTCAACGACAGCTTCATCTTCAACAACCGCAGCTACGACAACCACCTCTCGGGGCTGGTGATCGACCGTAACAGCGTCAACAACCTGATTGCCCACAACGAGATCTACCAGAACCACACCGACGGCATCACCCTCTACGAGAGTGCCGACAACCTGCTGTGGGGCAACCGCGTGTTGAGCAACAAGCGCCACGGCATCCGCATTCGTAACAGCGTGAACATTCGCCTGTACGAAAACGTCGCCATGGCCAACGGCCTGACCGGTGTCTACGGGCACATCAAGGACCTGAGCAACACCGACCGTGACATCAAGCTCGACCCGTTCGACGCCCAGGTATCGCTGATCGTGGTCGGCGGTGAATTGGCGGCCAACGGCAGCGGGCCGCTGTCCATCGACTCGCCGCTGAGTGTCGAGCTGTATCGCGTGTCGATGCTCGCGCCAGCCAAGGCCAGCGGCATCAGCTTCACCGGCATCCTCGGCGAGCGCCAGGATGAAATTCTCGACCTGCTGGTACGCCAGCAGAAAGCCGTGCTGATCGACCCCGTCGAACGCCAGACCGAAATGCGGGACTGAGGATAATCTTATGCACCCACACTTGATCAAATTACTCAGCCTGTCGGCCCTGACCGCCGGCATTCTCGCGGCCAGCGGCGGTGTTCGCGCCGACGAAATCAAAGCGCCGAACTTCACCGCAGAACCGTGCTGCAGCCTGTGCCCGGCTGCTCACGATCCGAAGAACTACACCACCCGTTATCAGCAGAACTTCACCACGCTGGTGCAGGCCCAGGGCGACTGGCTGTTCCGGACCCAGGAAGACCTGCGCACCGAATTCGACACCACGCCCGCCGGCTACAAACGCATGAAACAACTGCACGATGCGTTCAAGAGCAAAGGCGTGGAACTGGTTGTCGTGTACCAGCCGACCCGTGGCCTGGTGAACCGCAACAAGCTCAACCCGGCGGAGAAAGCCAGCTTCGACTTCGACAAGGCGCTGCAGAACTACAAATCCATGCTCGGTCGTTTCGCGCAGATGGGCTACGTCGTTCCGGACCTGTCGCCACTGACCAACGAGTCGTTGCCCGACACCCTGCCCGCCCACGATTTCTACTTCCGTGGCGACCAGCACTGGACCCCGTACGGTGCCCAGCGCACGGCGAAAATCGTCGCCGAGAAGGTCAAGCAGCTGCCTGAATTCGCCGACATTCCCAAGCGCGAATTCGAGACCAAAAAGTCGGGTCGCATGGGCAAGACCGGAACCTTGCACAACATGGCCGGTCAACTCTGTGGCACCAGCTACGCAATCCAGTACATGGATCAGTTCACCACCGAGCCGAAGGGCGAAGCGGGCGACGGCGATCTGTTCGGCGACTCCGGCAACCCGCAAATCACCCTCGTGGGTACCTCCCACAGCGGCAAGAACTACAACTTCGCCGGCTTCCTCGAAGAGGCCATCGGCGCCGACATTCTCAACGTGGCGTTCCCCGGCGGCGGCCTGGAAGGTTCGATGCTGCAGTACCTGGGCAGCGACGAGTTCCAGAAGAACCCGCCGAAGATTCTCATCTGGGAATTCTCGCCGCTGTACCGCCTCGACCAGGAAACCATCTACCGCCAGATGATGGCGCTGCTGGACAACGGTTGCGAAGGCAAGGATGCACAGATGTCCGGCAGCGCCACACTCAAGCCGGGCAAAAACGAGTTGATGGTCAACAGCAAGAACATGGACCTGCGCAATGGTAGCCACCAGGTCGACATCCGTTTCGCCGACACCTCGGTGAAAACCCTGCAAGCCACCCTCTGGTACATGAACGGTCGCCACGAGGACATCAAGATCGACAAACCGGAAACCTCCGAGACTGACGGGCGTTTCGCTTTCGAGTTGCGCACGGACGAAGACTGGGCCTCGCAGAACCTGCTGGCCGTTGAAGTCCAGGGCCCTGAAGCCGGTGCCGCGCCACA
Source organism: Pseudomonas sp. GL_091 (assembly GCF_057837725.1). Lineage (NCBI taxonomy): Bacteria > Pseudomonadati > Pseudomonadota > Gammaproteobacteria > Pseudomonadales > Pseudomonadaceae > Pseudomonas > Pseudomonas sp. GL_091. The sequence continues at coordinate 6,027,104 of NZ_CM174451.1, forward strand.
GAAAGTCGAAGCGAAAATCTGCAAACGCAACGTATTCCCGGGCGCCGAACAGCGTACTGCTTCGGTCGGGCAATGAGGTCTGCTATGCGCTATCCGAAATTTTCAACACTGTTGGCACCGACGCTCATGAGCTTGGCGATGTTCGCCGGAGCCACGCAAGCGGCTGCGCCACTGCGTCCACCCCAGGGCTATTTTGCGCCTGTGGATAAATTCAAGACGGGCGACAACAGCGAAGGCTGCGATGCGATGCCGACGCCGTACACCGGCTCGTTGCAATTTCGCAGCAAGTACGAAGGTTCGGACAAGGCCCGCGCGACCCTGAATGTGCAGTCGGAAAAAGCCTTCCGCGAAAGCACCGCCGACATCACCAAGATCGAGCGCGGCACCAGCAAGCGCGTGATGCAATTCATGCGTGACGGTCGTCCGGAACAGCTGGAATGCACATTGAGCTGGCTGACGGCCTGGGCCCAGGCTGACGCGCTGATGTCCAAGGACTTCAACCACACCGGCAAGTCGATGCGCAAATGGGCGCTGGGCAGTATGGCTTCGGCGTACATCCGCCTGAAATTTTCCGACTCTCACCCGCTGGCCACCCATCAACAGGAAGCGCAAGTGATCGAAGCCTGGTTCAGCAAGATGGCCGACCAGGTGGTCAGCGATTGGGACAACCTGCCGCTCGACCAGACCAACAACCACTCGTACTGGGCCGCCTGGTCAGTGATGGCCACCTCCGTCGCCACCAACCGCCGCGACCTGTTCGACTGGGCAGTGAAGGAATACAAGGTCGGCGCCAATCAGGTCGACGCCGACGGCTACCTGCCCAACGAACTCAAGCGTCAGCAACGGGCACTGGCCTACCACAACTACGCCCTGCCGCCGCTGGCGATGATCGCCAGTTTCGCCCAGGTCAATGGTGTGGATCTGCGTCAGGAAAACAATGGCGCACTCAAACGCCTGGGTGACCGGGTGCTGTCCGGGGTGAAAGACCCGGATGAGTTCGAGGAAAAGAACGGCAAGGAACAGGACATGACCGACCTGAAAGAGGACATGAAATTCGCCTGGCTCGAACCGTTCTGCTCGCTCTACACCTGCTCGCCCGAGGTGCTGGCGAAGAAGCACAAGATGCAACCGTTCAAGACCTTCCGCCTTGGCGGTGACCTGACCAAGGTTTACGACCCGGCGAACGAGAAGGGCAGCAAGGGTTCTTGAGGCTGGCTGTATTCCCTTGTGGCGAGGGAGCTTGCTCCCGCTCGGCTGCGAAGCAGTCGTAACCCAGTGAACGCGGATTGACTGATACACCGCGTCATCAGGTTTTAGGGGCGCTTCGCACCCCAGCGGGAGCAAGCTCCCTCGCCACAGGTAAGTGCGCAGCATGCAATACATCCTCCGGATTTTCTGTGGGGGGTTTGGGGGGGCCGTTGGCCCTTGACTGTTGGTTCAAACAAGGAGAGATCGGGATGGTTTTTTCGTCCAACGTGTTCCTGTTTTTGTTCTTGCCGATCTTCCTCGGCTTGTACTACCTGAGCGGGCAACGCTATCGCAATTTGCTGCTGCTGATTGCCAGTTACGTGTTCTACGCCTGGTGGCGTGTGGACTTCCTCGCGCTGTTCGCCGGCGTCACGCTGTGGAACTACTGGATCGGCCTGAAAGTCGGTGCCGCCGGGGTCAAGACCAAACCGGCGCAGCGCTGGCTGCTGCTCGGCGTGGCCGTCGACCTGTGCATCCTCGGCTACTTCAAGTACGCCAACTTCGGTGTCGACAGCATCAACGCGATGATGACGTCGGTGGGTCTTTCGCCATTCATCCTGACTCACGTGCTGCTGCCGATCGGGATCTCGTTCTACGTCTTCGAGTCCATCAGCTACATCATCGACGTCTACCGTGGCGACACGCCGGCGACCCGCAACCTGATCGACTTCGCGGCGTTCGTGGCGATCTTCCCGCACTTGATCGCCGGCCCCGTGTTGCGTTTCCGCGACCTGGCCGACCAGTTCAACAACCGCACCCACACCCTCGACAAGTTCTCCGAGGGCTGCACGCGGTTCATGCAGGGTTTCATCAAGAAAGTCTTCATCGCCGACACCCTGGCGGTGGTGGCCGACCACTGCTTCGCCCTGCAAAACCCGACCACGGGCGATGCCTGGCTTGGCGCGCTGGCGTACACCGCGCAGCTGTATTTCGACTTCTCCGGTTACAGCGACATGGCCATCGGCCTGGGCCTGATGATGGGTTTCCGCTTTATGGAAAACTTCAAGCAGCCGTATGTCAGCCAGTCGATCACCGAGTTCTGGCGGCGCTGGCACATCAGCCTGTCGACCTGGCTGCGTGACTATCTGTACATCACCCTCGGCGGTAACCGTAAGGGCACGCTGATGACCTATCGCAACCTGTTCCTGACCATGCTGCTCGGTGGTCTGTGGCACGGCGCGAACATCACCTACATCGTCTGGGGTGCGTGGCACGGCATGTGGCTGGCGATTGAAAAAGCCATTGGCCTGAACACTTCTCCACGTAGCTTCAACCCGATCCGCTGGGCACTGACCTTCCTGCTGGTGGTGATGGGCTGGGTGATCTTCCGTGCGGAAAACCTGCACGTCGCCGGGCGCATGTACGGCGCGATGTTCAGCTTCGGCGACTGGTCGCTGTCGGAACTCAACCAGGCCAACCTCACCGGCCTGCAAGTGGCGACCCTGATCGTGGCCTACGTGACCCTGGCGTTCTTCGGCCTGCGGGATTTCTACACCAATCAGCCTCCGGTCAAGACCAAGCCTGCAGTGAACGTCGATTCTGATGGTCCGGCTGCTGCGACACCGGGAACGATCAAGGCGGTGCCTGGGGATAACCCGGCGAGCATCCACCAGCCTGGCTACACCGTCGGCGTCGAAGCCCAGGTGCAACCGGCCTACTGGACCGCTAACTGGTCGCGCTACGTGATGCGTGCGCTGGTGCTGCTGCTGTTCATCGCCTCGATTCTCAAACTCTCGGCGCAAAGCTTCTCGCCGTTCCTTTACTTCCAGTTCTGAGGGATCTGACCATGACCCGCTCATTACGCATCTTCTACATCGCGCTGTTCCTGGTGACCCTGCTGGTGCTCGGTCTGTGGTCGGTGCGCAGCTTCTTCGGCTTCAGCACCAACGCCGATGCGACGGTGCTCAACGGTCGCTGGACCAAGGCCGTGGAAACGCACTACGACGACGAGTTCCCGATCAAGCGCCTGGGCACCAACCTCTGGGCCGCGCTGGATTTCAAACTGTTCAACGAAGGTCGTCCGGGCGTGGTGCTCGGTCGCGACCAATGGTTGTACAGCGATGAAGAGTTCCACCCGGTGGTCAACGAAGAGCTGAACCTGCAAGGCAACTACGCGCTGGTCGAAGGCGTACGCCAGACCTTGAAGGAAAAAGGCGTGCAACTGGTGATGGCGGTGGTGCCGGCCAAGGTGCGCCTGTACCCGGAACACCTCGGTGAAGTGAAACCGGCGAGCATCCACGCCAACCTCTACAAGGACTTCCACCAGCGCCTGGCCGCCGACCGGATTCCGGCCCCTGACCTGCTCGGCCCGCTGCAACAGGCCAAGCAGGATGGCCAACAAGTGTTCCTGCGCACCGACACCCACTGGACGCCACAAGGCGCCGAGATCGCCGCCAACCGTCTGGCCAAAACCATCGCCGACAAGTACCCGCTGAGCGGCGAGCCGCAGCGTTTCGTCACCGAACCTGCGGAGACCATTACGCACAAGGGCGACCTGCGTCTGTTCCTGCCACTGGACCCGCTGTTCGAAAACCTGATGCCCAAGCAAGAAACCTTGCAGAAGCGCAATACGGTCGCGGCTGAAGATCAGCCCGCCGGCGACGACGCGCTGTTCGCCAACGCCGAAGTGCCGGTGGCCCTGATCGGCACCAGCTATAGCGCCAACCCCAACTGGAACTTCGTCGGTGCGCTCAAGCAAGCGCTGAACAGCGACGTGGTCAATTACGCCGAAGACGGCCACGGCCCGATTCTGCCGATGCTCAGCTACCTCAAGAGCGATGCCTTCAAGAACAGCCCGCCGCAGGTGCTGATCTGGGAGTTCCCTGAACGATATCTGCCTGTGAACAACGAAATCGGCGACGCCGACCCGCAGTGGGTCGCAGAGCTTAAACAAGCCGGCGCGCGCCAACAAAACGTAGCCATCAACAACAAATCCGAGACGCCCGACCGGGCGCAAAACTGAAAGAGAGGTACACCATGACTTTCACTACAACTCCTCGTCGTCTCGCTAAAAGCTTTGCCCTGGTTGCCGGCCTCAGCGTGCTGTCGGTACAGGCATTCGCCGGTGGCGACGCCGCCCTGTACGGCCCGACCGCACCGAAAGGCTCGACCTTCGTGCGTATCTACAACGCGAGCAACTCCGAAGTCAGCGCCACCGTCGGCAGCACCAACCTGAGCGATGTCGCGCCACTGTCGAGCAGTGACTTCAGCTTCATGCCGGGCGGCGACTACAGCGCCAAGGTCGGTAGCCAGAGCCTGCCGGTGAAACTGGCCGGCGACCACTATTACACCCTGGTCAACAACGCCAGCGGCGCACCGCAACTGATCGAGGAGCCGCCGTTCAAGAACAAGCAGAAGTCCCTGGTACGCGTGCAAAACCTCAGCGACAAGGCGCTGACCCTGAAGACCGCCGATGGCAAGACCGACGTGGTGCCGAACGTTGCGCCCAAGGGTCGCGGCGAGCGTGAAATCAACCCGGTGAAAGTCAGCCTGGCCTTGTACGACGGCACCACCAAAGTCGGCGACGTGAAACCGGTCGCCCTGGAACGCGGTGAAGCCGCGGTGCTGTACGTCACCGGCAGCGGCAGCAGCCTGTCGCCGGTCTGGGTGAAACGCCCGGTATCGACGCGCTAACAATTTTCCGGACTGACCCATGTCCCCTGTAGGAGCGAGCTTGCTCGCGATGAACTCAAGGGCACCGCGTTTCTTCTGGTGCCCAACATCATCGTTAGCCTCCATCGCGAGCAAGCTCGCTCCTACAAAGGCCAGCCCGGACACGAAACAAAAACAAGAGTGAAACGACAGAACGCAGTAGCTCTAACCAATCGATATTCAAGGAGTAACAACATGATTCCGGTGATCTTGTCAGGTGGTAGCGGCTCACGTCTTTGGCCGCTTTCCCGCAAACAATTCCCTAAGCAGTTCCTGGCCCTGACCGGCGAACACACCCTGTTCCAGCAAACCCTGGAACGCCTGGTGTTCGAAGGCATGGACTCGCCAATCGTGGTCTGCAACAAGGACCACCGCTTCATCGTCAACGAGCAGTTGGCCAATCGCAAACTGGAAACCCAGCGCATCCTGATGGAACCGTTCGGCCGCAACACCGCGCCGGCCGTGGCCCTGACTGCGATGATGCTGGTCAGTGAAGGTCGCGACGAGCTGATGCTGGTACTGCCGGCCGACCACGTGCTGGAAGACCAGAAAGCCCTGCAGCGCGCCCTGGCCCTGGCCACCGTCGCCGCCGAAAACGGTGAAATGGTGCTGTTCGGCGTGCCGGCCACCAAGCCGGAAACCGGTTATGGCTACATCAAGTCGACCAACGACTCGCTGCTGCCTGAAGGCGTCAGCCGCGTCTCGCACTTCGTCGAAAAACCCGACGTGAAGCGCGCCACCGAGTTCGTCCAGTCCGGCGGTTACTTCTGGAACAGCGGCATGTTCCTGTTCCGCGCCAGCCGCTTCCTCGAAGAGCTGAAGAAGCACGACCCGGACATCTACGACACCTGCCTGCTGACCCTGGAACGCAGCCATCAGGATGCCGACACCATCACCTTCGACGAAGCCACCTTCGCCTGCTGCCCGGACAATTCCATCGACTACTCGGTGATGGAAAAAACCCAACGCGCCTGCGTCGTGCCGCTGACCGCGGGCTGGAGCGATGTCGGCTGCTGGTCGTCGCTGTGGGAAGTGAATGCAAAAGACGCCAACGGCAACGTCACCAAAGGCGACGTGGTGATCCAGGACAGCAAAAACTGCATGATCCACGGCAACGGCAAACTGGTGTCGGTGATCGGCCTGGAAAACATCGTCGTGGTGGAAACCAAGGACGCCATGATGATCGCCCACAAGGACAAGGTCCAAGGCGTGAAGCAGATGGTCAACACCCTCAACGAACAGGGCCGCAGCGAAACCCAGAACCACTGCGAGGTCTACCGTCCGTGGGGCTCCTACGACTCGGTGGACATGGGCGGGCGCTTCCAGGTCAAGCACATTTCGGTCAAACCGGGCGCTTGCCTGTCGCTGCAGATGCACCACCACCGCGCCGAGCACTGGATCGTGGTCAGCGGCACCGCCGAGGTGACTTGCGATGAAAACGTGTTCCTGCTGACCGAGAACCAGTCGACCTACATTCCGATTGCTTCGGTGCATCGCCTGCGTAACCCGGGGAAGATCCCGCTGGAGATCATCGAGGTGCAGTCGGGGAGCTATCTGGGTGAGGACGATATCGAGCGGTTTGAGGATATTTACGGGCGGTCGACGCCGGTTGGGCGTGGCGTATCGGTGAAAACCATCGCGCAGTAACGTTCAGTAAAACAAGAAGCCCTCGTCCAGCCTGCTGCGTTCCCTATCCGCAGCAGGCTGGGCGGGGGCTTTTTTTGCACTGGGTTTTGTATTGCCTTGCCTGGCCTCATCGCGAGCAGGCTCGCGATGAGGCCAGTCAGCACACCACCGAATCGCCCATCGCCAACCCCACCTTCGCTTAGGTAGGATGACCTCTCTATTCCCGAGATTTACGTCATGTTCATCGGCGTCCTGCTGGTCATCACCTGGCTGATCCTGTTGCTGCGCTATCCGGCCAAGGCCTTGCCCGTATCCCTGGCGGCTGCCGTCGGGCTGGGCATCGTCGCGACCTGGGTCATCTGGATGGACCACCGCGAACTCAAGCAACTGCAACGCCTGGAGTTGCGCATCAGTTACGCGCCACAACAATGTCCCGCCGACCGCCCATTGCAATTGACCCTGAACAACGGCAATGACGTGCCGCTGACGGAGTTGCGCTGGCGGGTCGCGGCTTATGCACCGGGCGATACGGTGAACCTGGCCGACAATCAATACGCCGCCCCGCGCTATCGTGGCCCCGGCGAATTGCAGGCCGGAGGCAAATGGGAAGACTGTTTGCCGCTGCCGCCACTGCGCCCTGGCTACCGTCCGGAAACCCTGGAGTTTCGCGCCGAGCGATTGCAGGGTAGTTTTTCCGACTGATCCCTCCCCCATTTTTTGCACAAGGAATGCGCCATGCCCGTTGCGTTGATTACCGGTTGTTCCAGCGGCATTGGCCGCGCCCTTGCCGATGCGTTCAAGGTCGCCGGCTATGAAGTCTGGGCCAGTGCGCGCAGGGCTGAAGATGTCGCGGCACTCACCGCCGCAGGTTTCACAGCCGTGCAACTGGATGTCAACGACGGCCCGGCGCTCGAAGCCTTGAGCAAGCGCATCAACCAGGAGCGCGGTGGTCTCGACGTGCTGATCAACAACGCCGGTTATGGCGCTATGGGGCCGCTGCTCGATGGCGGCGTACCGGCCATGCAGCGCCAGTTCGAAACCAATGTGTTCGCTGTCGTTGGCGTCACCCGCGCGATGTTTCCCGTGCTGCGCCGGACCAAAGGATTGGTGGTGAATATCGGCAGCGTTTCGGGCGTGTTGGTCACGCCATTCGCCGGCGCCTACTGCGCCTCTAAAGCCGCCGTGCATGCCTTGAGCGATGCCTTGCGCATGGAACTGGCGCCGTTCGGCGTGCGGGTCATGGAAGTCCAGCCGGGGGCCATCGCGTCCAGTTTCGCCAGGAATGCCGGGCACGAAGCCGAGCAACTGATCAGCGAACAGTCGCCATGGTTTCCGCTACGTGAAGGCATACGCGCCCGGGCCAAAGCCTCTCAGGACAACCCGACCCCGGCCAATGAATTTGCCGCCGGTTTGCTCAAGGCCGTGCAGCAGGCCAAGCCACCGCGACTGATTCGCCTGGGCAATGGCAGCCGCGCGTTGCCGCTGCTGGCCAGTTTGTTGCCCAAGGGTTTGCTCGAGTCCGGGCTGATGAAGCGGTTCGGGTTGCGTGGGCAGCTCTGACACCGAGTCGCCTGCAATCGCGAGCACCAACACTGCAAAACTCCAGGAAACGCTAGCATGACCGACTACACCGAATACTTCGAAGAAGTGATCCAGGCCCACGTGGCTATCGAACAGTGGCTGGCCGAAGAACGCGATGCATCCGAACTCGAAAAACTGCTGACACGTTTTTCGCCGCAGTTCTCCATGGTCTCACCGCTCGGCCGGGTGCTGGATTTTGACGCGCTGAACGAACTGTTCACGCTGGCGGGCGGCAAGAAGCTCGGGTTCCGCATCGAGCTCAGCGAGTTGCGCGGCATTGCGCTGTACGACGGCGGCGCGACCGTGAGTTACCGCGAGCAACAGACCGATGCGACCGGTCTGCACTCGGATCGTCGCTCCACGGTTGTGTTCGAGAAGCAGGCGGATGGCCGGGTGATCTGGCGGCATTTGCATGAGACGTTTTGCAAGGAGTGAACCTCTGTCTTATGCGCCGTCACCTTGTTTGACCACCACCGTACAAGTAATCCCCGCCGCCAACATCACACCCTCCGGTACTTCATCGATGTGAATCCGCACCGGCACCCGCTGCGCCAAACGCACCCAGTTAAACGTCGGGTTCACATCGGCGATCAGTTCGCGGCTCTCCGGGTTGTCGCGGTCGTAGATGCCGCGCGAGATGCTTTCCACATGACCCTGGAGCACTTCGCCGCTCATCAGTTGCATGTCGGCCTTATCGCCGACGCGCACATGGGGCAGCTTGGTTTCTTCGAAGAAGCCGTAGACCCAGAACGAGTTCATGTCGACCACGGCCATTTTCGCCTCGCCAATGCGCGCATAGTCGCCGCGATGCACATTGAGGTTGGTCACGTAGCCATCCACCGCCGCACGCACTTCAGTGCGCTTGAGGTTGAGTTCGGCGGCTTCCAGTTGCGCCTGGGCCTGCTGGTAATCGGCCAGGGCCGAGTCGGCGAGATTACTGGCGTCGTCGCGGTTTTCCCGGGAGATCACCAGGTTGTCCATATCGGCGCGACGATGGGCATTGACCTTGCGCATCTCCCAGTTCGCCTTGCGCGATGCCACCAGGCTTTGCGCCTGTTTCACCGCCAGGCGGTAGTGCTCGGGGTCGATCTGCATCAGCAAATCGCCCTTCTTCACCATCTGGTTGTCGCGCACCGGCACGTCCACCACTTCGCCAGTGACGTCGGCGGCGACGTTGATGATGTCGGCGCGCACGCGGCCGTCACGGGTCCATGGCGTGTTCATGTAGTGCTCCCACAAGGAGCGGCCGATCCACAGCGCGAGGGCCAGCACCAGCAAGGTCGCGAGCAGGCTGAAAAACTTTTTCATCGGGGCATTCTCAGTGATAGAGAGTCAACGGTAGACAGTCAGCGCCAACGCGCCGAACAGACAGGTAAACAGGCTCAGGCGCAACAACGCCGGGTGCCAGAAAAAACGGTACAGGTCGAACCCGGACAGGAACCGGTCCAGTGCCCAGGCCAGCGCCGCCGCGATGAAAAACATCAGGGTCATGGTCGGCATGTACACGCCGTGGAAGGCGATTTCACGAGGCATGTTCAAGTCCTTGTGGCTGGCTTCTTGCGAAGGTGGCGAGCGGTGATTGCGGATCGAGCAGAGAGGTGCGGATGAAGTGCAGGTAACTCTTCACCCGACGCAACGCCGAGGTATCGAAGTGCGGGGCGAAGGGTTCGTCGGTGGACTGCACACGGCTGATCGCGTGATCGACGGCAATCAGCGCGCGTTCCAGATTACTGCTGTTCGGTTGCAGGAACAGCCGCACCAGTGCACGCCCCATCACCCGGATCGCCTGGCGCCACGGCTGGGATTCGGCATAGGCCGGATGCACCGGCAGAATCGCCTGCTCCTTGCGCAACTCGATGATCGCGTGACCGACTTCCAGCACCACGAACATCCAGCGCAGCAAGTCCCGCTGCACTTGCGGTTGGCCCGCCGCGAAGCCGTAGGCCTGGTGCACCAGATCGCGGGTCCGGCTTTCGAAACTCGACGCCAGGCCCTTGAGCTTGCCGCTGATGGCGTACACCACCTGACCACGCAGATCCTGCTCCAGCCGACGCCACAACCAGCGGCTGTTGGGCGGCAGAATGATCGCCCCGGCCGCTGCGCACACCAGCATGCCCAGCACCATGGCGATGTAGTCGTTGATGAAGGTGTAGGGGTTGTAGACCGTGAGGTTGTCCGGCACCGAACCGGTGCTGAAGAAGATCAGCAAGCCCAGGCCGACGCCGACGTATTGCGCCCGCGAGGTCAGGAACGAGCCGAGTACGATCACCGGCGCGAGCATCACGCACAGCAACGGAAATCCGTCGATCCACGGAAAAATGAAAAACATCTCGACGAAGCCGATCAGCGCCCCGAGCAATGTCCCGCACGCCATCTGAAAGGCCATGCGCTTGGGGTTCGGGGTGGCGGCGGACAGGCCCACGGTCGCGGCGGCAATCAGGGTCATGGTCGCGCCGCTCGGCCAGGCGGTTGCCACCCAGTAGCTGCCCAATACCACCAGAATGAACGCCGCGCGAATCCCCGATGCCGCCGCAGCCATCCAATTGGTTTGCGGGGTGAACGGCTCGTCCCAGCGCTCCCGTTCGTGACTGTGATCGGCCAGGGAGGCGTGGGTCTGTGCATAACTGTGCAAATCGTCGACGAAGCGATAAAGCAGCTCGTACGCGGTGTGGAAATCCAGTTGTTCGGCATCGCTCGGATTGTGCTGCTGGAATGTCGCCCGCAGACAACGCACCCGCGCCGGCAACCCTTCCTTGTAAGCGCTCAGCACCGTGACCAGGCGCGCGGCATCGGCGCTGGTCAGGGCACGACCGCTGAAGCCGTCGAGCAATTCGGCGAGGTCCTGCAAACCCGGTTTGATCGCCGCTACTACCTGATCCGCTGCGCTGCTGCGCAGGCGTTCGAGCAACTGGTGCAAGGCGTTGAAGCGCGTGGTGATGCCCATGAACTCGCTGTTCAGGCGACTGAGCCGGCCATTGCGCCGACGCATGTGCGGGTCTTCGAACACAGTGACACTGCGCAAGCCTTCCAGGCCCACGGCTTCGGCGATGAAACGCACGTTGCCGGCCTCGAACGCCTCGCGTTGACTACGGCCGCGCAAGCCGTCGGTGACGAACAGGGCGAACACGCCAAAGCGCTGATACAAGGCATTGCGCATCGCCGCGCTCGCCGATTGCGGCAGGATGGCGGCACTGATCAGGGTCGAACAGAGAATGCCCAACGAGATTTCCAGCACCCGCCAGACCGCCGCCATGAACGCGCCATCGGGATGGGCCAGCGCGGGCAAGCCGACCATCGCTGCGGTGTATCCGGCGAGTACGAAACCGTAGGCGCGGAAGTTGCGGCAGCGGGTGGCGCCGGCCGTGCAGATACCGACCCAGATCGCCAGCGAACCGAGGAACAGCTCAGTGTTCTGCGCAAACAGCGCGATCAGCGCGACCATCACCGCCGACCCGGCCAGGGTGCCGAGAAAACGATAGAAACTCTTGGCGAACACCTGGCCGCTTTGCGGCTGCATGACGATGAACACGGTGATCATCGCCGTGCGCGGTTGCGGCAGCTCCAGGCGCATGGCCAGCCACAGCGTCAGGAATGCCGCGAACAGCACCTTGAAGATATAGACCCAGGTCACGCCGTCGCTGCGTGCCCAGTCGAAGAAACCCCGACGCCATTCCAGGGAGTACAGCCAGCGCAAAGGGGCGGGCAAGGAAGTCATCAAATACTGCTCAGTTGGAAAAGACTTGAGATGAAAGAGATCCTGTGGCGAGCGAGCTTGCTCGCGCTGGGCTGCGTAGCGGCCCCAACAATCCGCAAGCCCATAAACCTGTTGTGAGTGCTGCGCACTCAAGCGGGAGCAAGCTCCCTCGCCACAAATCGGGGTATGCCTGAAACATCATCGTCACTTCAAAAGACTCGGGGTTTTCGGTGCCTGGGTCTGGCTGTCCTTCGGCACGTCGTTACCGGCCCCGAGGCCACCGCCAAGCGCAGTCACCAGTTCGGCATGGGCACTCAAGCGTGCCGCCTGAACCTGCTGCTGCACCTGCTGCTGCTTGAACAACAAGGTCTGGGCATTGAGCACGTTGAGGTAGTCGGTCAGGCCACGCTGGTAGGCGATCATCGCGATGTCGTAGGTCTTCTGCGCAGTGGCCACCGACTCGGCGGCGAAAGCCTGCTGCTTGTCCATGGACTCGCGACGGATCAATTGGTCGGAAATGTTTTTCAGCGCGTTGACCAGCGTCTGGTTGTACTTGGCCACGGCGATGTCATAACCCGCCGAGGCTTCACCCAACTCCGAGCGCAAGCGTCCGCCATCGAAGATCGGCAACGAAATCGCCGGCCCCACGCTGTAGTTGAGTTTCTTGCCGGTCAAGAACTCCAGGGCCCCACCGCCGGTGGCCATGTAGCCGAGGCTGCCGACCAGATCGACGTTAGGGTAGAAACCGGCATGGGCAACATCGATGCCCCGCGCCTGCGCCGCCACTTGCCAGCGGCTGGCGACCACGTCCGGGCGTTGGCCGAGCAATTGCGCTGGCAGCGACGACGGCAGTTTCAGTGGAGCCCCCAGCGACAGCGTTGGCCGCTGCAACTGCGCGCCCTCCCCCGGGCCCTTGCCGGCGAGGGCGGCGAGCTGGTTGCGGCTCAAGGCGATTTCTTCGTCGAGGGCATCAATCTGGCGATGGGTTTCCGGCAGCGGCGTCTCGGCCTGGCTGACTTCGAAATGGGTGCCGATGCCGCCGCTCAGGCGTTTTTGCGCCAGTTCGAGAATCTGCTGTTGCTGCTTCAAGGTCGCTTCGACGATGTCCCGCTGGGCGTAATGCAACGACAACTCGATGTAGACCCGTACGATGTTGTCCTGCAATTCGAGCTGGGCCTGACGCGCTTCGGCGACACTCATGTGCGCCATGTCCACGGCGCGTTCGGTGGCATTGCTTTCGCGGCCCCAGAGGTCGAGGGCATAGCTGAAACCCAGCGCCGCGTTATTGTCCCAGGTGGTGCTGTTGGCCAGCTCGCCGGGGCCATAGAACTGGTCGGTAGGCCAGTTGTGACGCTTGAGGGTGGACTCGCCATTGATCTGCAACGACTCGGCCGCTTCGGCCGCGCCGGCCATGGACCTGGCCTGACGCACCCGGGCGGCGGCCATGGCCAGGGTCGGGTTGCCTTGCAGGGCGAGGTCGATCCAGCGATTCAGTTGTGGGTCGCCATAGGCTTGCCACCATTGCGCGGTGGGCCAGTGCGCATCTTGCGCGGCGCTCTGGATCGCGTCATCGGTGGCCAATGAATTGGCCTCCAGCGCCTTGCCCTGCGGGGCAATACCTCCGGTTCCGATGCAGCCGCTGATTGCCAGGGTTAAAGCCAAAACACTGAGCGGCTGAAGCGCTCTGCTGATGCGACGCGGCACTGCTGCGATTTCCTGAAATAGGGGGGGAGGTACAAGTCCGGGCAATTCTATGGGGCGGCCGGAAGGGCGATAAGCTGGGATTCCTGTGAATCTTTGTTACCGTTAACGAGATAATCCGTAGGTAGATCTTTAGTCGCCTGTAAATAAACAGAAACTTCGTGTCACAATTTGTCATTCGACGAGAGAGCACCCCATGGACACTTTGCAAAACATGCGCGCCTTCAGTTACGTGGCCGAGGCCGGCAGCTTCACCGCCGCCGCCGTGCAACTGGACACCACCACGGCCAACGTCTCGCGCGCGGTCTCCAACCTGGAAGCCCACCTGCAAACCCGCCTGCTCAACCGAACGACCCGCCGCATCGCCCTGACCGAAGCCGGCAAGCGTTACCTGTTGCGCTGCGAACAGATACTGGCCTACGTCGAAGAAGCCGAAGCCGAGGCCAGCGACGCCCACGCACGCCCGGCCGGGCAACTGAAAGTGCACACCATGACCGGCATCGGCCAGCACTTCGTGATCGACGCCATCGCCCGCTACCGCAAGACGCATCCGGACGTGACCTTCGACCTGACCATGGCCAACCGCGTGCCGGACCTGCTCGACGAGGGTTACGACGTGTCCATCGTCCTCGCCAGCGAACTGCCGGATTCGGGATTCGTCTCCCAGCGCCTGGGCATCACCTACAGCATCGTTTGCGCCTCGCCGGCCTACGTCAAAACCAACGGCTGCGCACAAAAACCCAGCGACCTGCTCAACCACGCCTGTCTGCGCCTGGTCAGCCCGGTGATTCCGTTGGAGAAATGGGCCTTCGACGGTCCTGATGGCCAGGAAATGGTCACCATCAACAGCTCACCGTTTCTGGTGAACTCCGCCGACGCGATGAAATCCGCGATCATCAGTGGCATGGGCGTTGGCGTCCTGCCGCTGTACGCCGCGATAGAAGGCCTGCGCAATGGCACGCTGGTGCGCGTGATGCCCAACTACCGCTCGCAGGAACTGAACCTGTATGCGATCTACCCGTCGCGCCAGTACCTGGATGCGAAGATCAAGACCTGGGTCGAGTATTTGCGTGGATCGTTGCCGGAATTGCTGGCGGCGCATCAGGCGGAATTGGCGGCGTATGAACTGAGCGGGAGTCTGGGTGGGGTTCGGGTGGCGAATTGATCCATCGGTTCAAAGATTGATCCCTTGTGCGAGCGGGTCTGCTCGCGATGGCGTTCTCACATTCAAATCTCTGTGAGCAGATACACCGCCATCGCGAGCAAGCTCGCTCCCACAGAAGAGCAAAAACAGATCAGCGTACACCCGCCGCTTCTCACCACTCATCAGGCCGAGCGTTAGCTCGCCTGCAGCTCTTGATCTTGATCCACCCGCCCCCTCGGAAGGCTGAGTGGAGGCGTTCATCCGGGGATTGGCGCGCAGCGCCGTTCGACGCAGTCGAACACATTGCATGTAGGTCGTCGCGAAGCAGACCGGAGGGCAATGCCCCCGGATGAATGCCGGAGCGAAGGAACCCCGAGCCCAGGCGAGGGGCCGTATGTTCGGGGCGAGCGCTTTTTTTGCTTACTTTTTTTGAGGCGCTTGTTAAAAAAAGTGAGTCGCCGTAAGGGCCAGCCCTTTCAAGGTCTTCGTTTAGAATCCCCTAAAAACCAGTCAGGGTGACGAAAACGATGTGGGCAGAAGTTCTAGCGCGGTTTGAAAAAAAGACACCGGCCAGTGTCATGACGAAATTGATACTGGAGCAGGCTGTTCCTGCCGAATGGGTTGATCAGGTGTTTGAAGAACACCGTCAACGCCAGTACCCGCGTGAGCTTTTGTTTTCGACCATCGTTGAGCTGATGTCCCTTGTTTCATTAGGTTTGCGCCCTTCTTTGCATGCCGCTGCCCGGCAAATGGAGGGGCTGCCGGTTACGTTGGCGGCGCTCTATGACAAGGTCAGCCGCACAGAGCCCGCGTTGCTGCGGGCGTTGGTTACAGGAAGCGCCGAGCGCCTGGCTCCGACGATAAAAGAGTTGGGCTGCTCAGCCATTTTGCCCGGCTGGCAGCTGCGCATTGTCGACGGCAACCACCTGCCTTCTACTGAAAAACGCTTGGGGGCTTTGCGGCGTGAGCGAGGTGCGGCGCGACCAGGGTTTTCAGTAGTGGTCTACGACCCGGACCTCGATCAGATCGTCGACTTGCAGCCATGCGAGGATGCCTACGCCAGTGAGCGCGTCAGCGTGCTGCCGCTGTTGGCCCACGCCACTAAGGGCCAGCTATGGATGGCCGATCGGCTGTACTGCACGCTGCCCGTCATGCAAGCCTGCGAGGAAGCGGGGGCTTCGTTCATTATTCGCCAGCAAAGCAAACATCCACGGTTGATTGAGGAAGGCGGCTGGCAAGAATCTGTGGCCATCGAATCCGCAACGGTGCGCGAGCAAATCATCGAACTCAAAGGTGGTCACCGCTGGCGTCGAGTTGAACTGAACCTACAGACACCTACTGACTCAGGCGACACTGTGATGTGGTTCTGGAGCAACTTGCCAGACACCGTCAGCGCCGGGCAGATCGCCGAGTTATACCGTCGTCGCTGGAGTATCGAAGGGATGTTCCAGCGCCTGGAATCGGTGCTGGACAGTGAAATCGAAAGCCTTGGCGCTCCGCGGGCGGCGTTGCTGGGTTTTGCCTCGGCGATCCTGGCCTACAACGTCCTGGCAGTGCTCAAGCGCAGCGTGGAACAGGCTCATCGCGAGACATTGCCCGAAGGCTGGGAAGCTTCGATCTTCCACCTGACGGTACAAGTGCGTAGCGGATACGAGGGCATGCAGATCGCACTGCCCTCAGATTACCTGACACTTCAAACGACCTTAGAAACGCTGGCAACGCGACTGTTGGCGCTCGCCAGGAATATCAAGCCCAAGCAAGTGGCCAAAAGCATACGTGGTCCCAAAATCGCCAAACCCAAGGAGTGGCTGGACGGCAAAGCTGCGCACGCTCATGTGTCGACGGATCGGGTGCTTAAGGCCCATAAAGGGAAAACACCTTGAAAGGGCTGGCCGTAAGGGCGAAACCATAGGTGGCCGTTACCGAAGAAACGGATATGTACACGGTCACCACCAACATGGTCGGCCCAAAGGCCGCCAAGTCCCCCAAACTGACAGCGCCGTCAGTTAGCAGTCACCCTCCTGACCAGCAAACAGGTTTATAAAGGAAACTACCTTACCCACCTACCGACCACCCAGCCCCGGCGCCCCACTCGCATGCGAATCCAGAAAAAACCCGCCCTGCTCGTCGCCCTTCTGATCGTCCTGGCAGCGCTGGGCCTGTGGTACGCCAACAAACCGGCCAAGGCCAAACTCGCCACCCCCACTGCCATCCCCGTGCGCGTGGTCGCCGTCGCCGAAAAAGACGTGCCGCGCTACGTCAGTGGCATCGGTTCGGTGCTGTCCCTGCACAGCGTCGTGGTCCGCCCGCAAATCGACGGCATTCTCACCAAAATCATGGTCAAGGAAGGCCAACTGGTGAAAAAAGACGACCTGCTGGCCACCATCGACGACCGCTCGATCCGCGCCAGCCTCGACCAGGCTCGGGCGCAACTGGGTGAAAGCCAGGCGCAACTGCAAGTGGCGCTGGTCAACCTTAAACGCTACAAACTGCTGAGCGTTGACGACGGCGTTTCCAAGCAGACCTACGATCAGCAACAAGCGCTGGTGAACCAACTCAAAGCCACCGCCCAAGGCAATCAGGCTTCAATCGACGCAGCTCAGGTACAACTTTCCTACACACAGATTCGTTCCCCAGTGACCGGTCGCGTCGGCATTCGCACCGTGGATGAAGGCAACTTCCTGCGCATGACCGACACCCAGGGCCTGTTCACTGTGACCCAGATCGACCCGATCGCCGTGGAGTTCTCCCTGCCGCAGCAAATGCTGCCGACCCTGCAAGGCCTGATCAACGACCCACAGCACGCCCGGGTCAAGGCCTACATCGGGGCCGACACCGACGGCGAAACCGGCAACCTGCTCGGCGAAGGTCACCTGACCCTGATCGACAACCAGATCAACGCCAACACCGGCACTATCCGCGCCAAGGCCGAATTCGACAACGACGCACAGAAGCTCTGGCCGGGCCTGCTGGTGACGGTAAAGATTCAGACAGCCCTGGATAAAGATGCGCTGGTGGTGCCGCCGACAGTCGTACAACGCGGCCTCGACCAGCACTTCGTGTACCGGGTCAATGGGGACAAGGTCGAAGCCGTGCAGGTGCAGATGGTCTATCAAGGCAGCGGCCAGGACATCATCAAGGGTGTGAAGCCGGGTGATGTACTGGTCAGCGATGGTCAGTCGCGGCTCAAGCCCGGCGCTACTGTGCAAGTGCTGACCGAGCCGCCTCAAGTGGTACGATCGGAGGCCGCGCAATGAAGGGCCATGGTTCGATTTCAGCCTGGTGCATCGACCACCCGGTGGCCACGGTCCTGCTGACGTTCGCCCTGGTGCTGCTGGGTGTCATCGCGTTTCCGCGCCTGCCGGTAGCGCCGTTGCCGGAGGCAGAATTCCCGACCATCCAGGTGGCCGCGCAACTGCCCGGCGCCAGCCCGGAAACCATGGCTTCCTCGGTGGCCACGCCCCTTGAAGTGCAATTCAGTGCCATTCCCGGCGTATCCCAGATGACCTCGAGCAGTGCACTGGGCTCGACCAACCTGACCCTGCAATTCACCCTCGACAAGAGCATCGACACCGCCGCCCAGGAAGTGCAGGCGGCGATCAATACTGCCGCCGGCAAGCTGCCCAAGGACATGCCGAACCTGCCGACCTGGCGCAAGGTCAACCCGGCCGACAGCCCGGTGCTGATCCTCAGCGTCAACTCGTCGCTGATGCCAGGCCCGGAGCTCAGCGACCTGACGGAAACCCTGTTGTCCCGTCAGCTCAGTCAGGTCGACGGTGTAGGCCAAGTCGTCATCACCGGTCAGCAGCGTCCGGCGATTCGCGTCCAGGTTTCGGCGGACAAGCTCGCGGCCATCGGCCTGACCCTCGCCGACATCCGCCTGGCGATCCAGCAGACCAGCCTCAACCTGGCCAAGGGTGCGCTGTACGGGGAGTCGAGCATCTCGACCCTGTCCACCAACGACCAGTTGTTCCACCCGGAGGACTACAGCCAGCTGATTGTTTCCTACAAGGACGGTGCACCGGTTCATCTGCGCGATGTCGCCAAAGTCGTCAACGGTTCGGAAGATGCCTACATCCAGGCTTGGGCGGGCTCGCAACCGGGGGTCAACCTGGTGATCTTCCGCCAACCAGGCGCCAACATCGTCGAGACCGTGGACCGCATCCAGGCCGCCTTGCCGGCACTGGAAGCGATGCTCCCCGCCTCGGTGCAGGTCAAGACGCTGATCGACCGCACCCAGACCATCCGTGCCTCGCTGCATGAAGTGGAAATCACCCTGCTGATTGCAATCATGTTGGTGGTGGCGGTGATGGCGCTGTTCCTGCGCCAACTGTCGGCCACACTGATCGTGTCGGCAGTGCTCGGCGTGTCACTGATCGCCAGTTTTGCACTGATGTATGTGATGGGCTTCAGCCTGAACAACCTCACGCTGGTGGCGATCGTGGTCGCCGTGGGCTTTGTGGTGGACGATGCGATCGTGGTGGTCGAAAACATCCACCGACATCTCGAGGCCGGCGACGGCATGCGCGAGGCGGCGATCAAGGGCGCCGGCGAGATCGGCTTCACGGTGGTGTCGATCAGTTTCTCGCTGGTAGCGGCGTTCATTCCGCTGCTGTTCATGGGTGGTGTGGTCGGTCGGCTGTTCAAGGAATTCGCCCTGACCGCCACCTCCACCATTTTGATTTCGGTGGTGGTTTCACTGACATTGGCGCCAACGCTGGCAGCGCTGTTCATGCGGGCACCGGTGCATCACGCTCATAGCAAACCGGGCTTTGGTGAACGTCTGCTGGCGTGGTACGAAAAAGGCCTGCACCGCGCCCTCGCCCACCAGAAAATGATGATCGGCGTGTTCGGCCTGTCGCTGGGGTTGGCGGTCGCCGGTTACATCTTTATCCCTAAAGGTTTCTTCCCGATCCAGGACACTGGCTTCGTCCTCGGTACCACCGAAGCAGCTGCGGATATTTCCTACGGCGACATGGTGAAAAAACACCTGGCGATGGCCGAAATCGTTGCCGCCGACCCCGCTGTCGAAACCTTCTCGCACTCAGTCGGCGTCTCGGGCAGCAACCAGACCATTGCCAACGGCCGCTTCTGGATCACCCTGAAAAAACGCGGGGATCGCGACGTCTCGGCCAGCCAGTTCATCGACCGGATTCGCCCGCAACTGATGAAAGTCCCGGGCATCGTCCTGTATCTGCGTGCAGGGCAAGACATCAACCTCAGCTCAGGCCCGAGCCGCGCCCAGTACCAATACGTGCTCAAGAGCAACGACGGCGGCACACTCAGTACCTGGACCCAGCGCCTGACGGAAAAACTGCGCGCCAACCCGGCCTTCCGCGACATTTCCAACGACCTGCAACTGGGCGGCAGCATCACCCACATCAGCATCGACCGCAGCGCCGCCGCACGTTTCGGCCTCACCGCCAGCGACGTCGACGAAGCCCTGTACGATGCCTTCGGCCAGCGTCAGGTCAATGAATTCCAGACCCAGGTCAACCAGTACAACGTGATTCTGGAACTGGATACCAAGCAGCGCGGCAAGGCCGAAAGTCTCAACTATTTCTACCTGCGCTCGCCCCTGAGCGGGGAAATGGTGCCGCTGTCGGCCCTGGCCAGGTTCGATGCGCCGACTATCGGCCCGCTGTCCATCGCCCATGACGGCATGTTCCCCGCCGCCAACCTGTCGTTCAACCTGGCCCCCGGCGTAGCGTTGGGCGATGCGGTGATCATGCTCAACCAGGCCAAGGCCGACATCGGCATGCCGACCGCCATCAGCGGCAACTTCCAGGGCGCGGCCCAGGCGTTCCAGAGTTCGCTGGCCAGCCAGCCATGGCTGATCCTGGCGGCGCTGGTGGCGGTGTACATCATTCTCGGCGTGCTCTACGAGAGCTTCGTGCACCCGCTGACGATCATTTCGACTTTGCCTTCGGCGGGCCTCGGCGCGGTGATTATGCTGTGGATTTGCGGCCAGGACTTTTCGATCATGGCCTTGATCGGGCTGGTGTTGTTGATCGGTATCGTCAAGAAAAACGGCATCCTGATGATCGACTTCGCCCTTGAAGCGCAGCGCAATGGCGGACTGTCGCCTGAAGAGGCGATCTTCAAGGCCTGTATCACGCGGTTCCGGCCGATCATCATGACCACCCTCGCCGCCCTGCTCGGCGCCCTGCCGCTGATGCTTGGTTACGGCACCGGCGCTGAACTGCGCCAGCCCTTGGGGATCGCGGTGGTCGGCGGCTTGCTGGTGAGCCAGGCGCTGACGCTGTTCACCACGCCGGTCATATACTTGTGGCTTGAGCGGCTATTCCATCGACACTCACTCCCACCAGCATCAGCACCGGATCCAGTGCTGGCGACCACAGACTGAGGCGGGGTCATGCGCGTTCTGATTATCGAAGACGAAGAAAAAACCGCGGACTATCTGCACCGCGGCCTGACGGAACAGGGTTTCACTGTGGATCTGGCCCGCGATGGTGTGGAAGGTTTGCACCTGGCGCTGGAGAGCGACTACGCGGTGATCGTCCTCGACGTGATGCTGCCGGGCCTCGACGGCTTCGGTGTGTTGCGCGCCCTGCGTGCGCGCAAGCAAACCCCGGTGATCATGCTCACCGCCCGCGAGCGTGTGGAAGATCGCATCAAGGGCCTGCGTGAAGGCGCCGATGACTATCTGGGCAAACCGTTTTCCTTCCTTGAACTGGTGGCACGCCTGCAAGCGCTGACCCGGCGCAGCGGCGGTCACGAACCT
Organism: Pseudomonas sp. GL_091; assembly: GCF_057837725.1. Lineage (NCBI taxonomy): Bacteria > Pseudomonadati > Pseudomonadota > Gammaproteobacteria > Pseudomonadales > Pseudomonadaceae > Pseudomonas > Pseudomonas sp. GL_091. The sequence continues at coordinate 6,048,494 of NZ_CM174451.1, forward strand.
GTACAAGTGAGCATCGCCGACCTGTGGATAGATTTGATCAGCCGCAAGGCGACCCGCGCCGGTACACGTCTGGACCTGACCGCCAAGGAGTTCTCGCTGCTCAGCGTGCTGGCCCGGCGCCAGGGTGAAATCCTGTCGAAAACTGCTATCGCCGAAATGGTCTGGGACATCAATTTCGACAGCGACGCCAACGTCGTCGAAGTCGCGATCAAACGCCTGCGGGCCAAGCTCGACGGGCCGTTTGAAGAGAAACTGCTGCACACCATTCGCGGCATGGGTTATGTGCTGGAGAGCCGTGGTGTCCAGTAATTCCATTGCCTTGCGTCTGAGCGGAATGTTCACGCTGGTGGCGCTTCTGGTGTTCCTGTTGATCGGCTGGGCGCTGTACCAACAGGTCGACAAAGGCCTGGGCCTGTTGCCCGAAGCCGAACTCGATGCGCGCTACAGCGTGCTCGAGTCCACGGTCGGTCGTTACGGCACGCCCGAGCATTGGGTGAAGATCAACAACAAGCTCAACCTGCTGAGTGAAGAAGACAAGCGCATCAGTTTCTGGATCATCAGTGGCGATCCACACTACGAATACGGCAACCCGACACCACAGATCCGCGCCTTTGCCCAAGGGCCGCTGGGCACGCGCGACATGCATCTGCCAGATCATCCGTATCCGCTGAAAGTGCTGGTCAGCGAATTCCCGGCCAAGGACCAGCGCCCAGCGCTGCGCTTCATGATCGCCATCGACACCGAAACGTTTTTCCATACCCAGCATCACCTGCTGGTCGCGCTGATCAGCCTGGCGATTGTCGGTGTGCTGCTGGCCTCGGCACTGGGATATTGGGTGGCGCGGATCGGGCTCAAGCCGCTAATCAAACTGTCCCAGGAAGCCCAGCGCCTGGCCCCGCCGTTGCGCTCCGGGCGCTTGCGATTGTCACCGTTGCCGCCGGAGCTTGATCAATTCGTCAGTTCATTCAACTCGACTCTGGAGCGGGTCGAGCAGGCCTACTCGCGCCTTGAATCGTTCAATGCCGACGTCGCCCACGAACTGCGCTCGCCACTGACCAACCTGATCGGCCAGACCCAGGTCGCATTGACCCGCGGACGCTCCGCCGAGCATTACTTCGAAGTACTGCAATCGAACCTCGAAGAACTTGAGCGACTGCGTTCGATCATCAACGACATGCTGTTCCTCGCCAGCGCCGATCAAGGCAGCAAGGCGACCAAACTCACCTCAACCTCGCTGGCTGATGAGGTGGCCACGACCCTGGAGTATCTGGATTTTATTCTCGAGGACGCTCAGGTCCGGGTTGAGGTCAGTGGTGACGCGCAAGTGCGGATCGAGATCGCCCATCTGCGCCGGGCGTTGATCAACTTGTTGAATAACGCGGTGCAGCACACCGCGCCCGGGCAGGTGATTCAAGTGCGGATCGAAGCCCAGGAGCATCAAGTCAGCATCGGCGTCGCCAACCCAGGCTCGCCGATTGCCAGTGAGCATCTGCCGCGCCTGTTCGAACGCTTCTACCGGGTCGATGCGTCCCGCAGCAACAGCGGCCACAATCACGGCTTGGGGCTGGCCATCGTCAAGGCGATTGCGCTGATGCATGGCGGGGATGTGTTCGTGCGCAGTGACCATGGGATGAATACCTTCGGGATTCATCTTCCCGTCTGACCCCCCCTCGCCACAGGGAATGTGTGCTCCCGCCTATCGATCTTTGCTTTTGCTGTAACAGTCCTTTCATGAATCCGCTCTTTTTCCCCTCGCCTCATATCCTTATCTTTGCCCGCACCAAACAGCACTTGCCAAGCAAAGAAGGTTTTAAAGATGTCCAACAGTATGGGTATTGCCAGCGCTTTCGTTTTGTCCTCTTTGTTCCTGTCGCCGTTGGCGATGGCGGAAGAATCGCAGACTTTCGTCGCGTATAACACTGCACGCGCTGCAGCGCTCGAAGAGCATCAGATCGAGATGACAGCCAAGGCTGTGCAAGACGCCCAAGCCCCGCAAGCGTCCAGCATCCAGGCCCAGCCACGGGTCGAGAAGGACAGCTGATCTGCACCGATCAGTCCCGTTTCCCTCGACACTTTTCATCGGCTCTTCCCTTTGAAAAGTTGTCTTCAAAGCCGCTGCTGTCAGCGGCTTTTTTTATAGTGGCGACTCGACCTTCATTGCAATTTTTGCAACGAAAGTCACTGACGCCCACACTATTGATCAATCGCTCGAGCAACAGGAACGATTCACTTGGCTGCTGCGTTTATGCAACTACGCTTACAGCGTCCCTTTAGCAGACGTCAGCCCTATGACCGCAAGCCGCACCCCGCATTTTCAAGGCCCGCCCGGGCGACCCGAGATCATGGTGATCTTGGGCAGCACCCTGACAGTCATCTCGATCCTGTGCATCGTCACTTTCCTGCTGATCCGCGAACACGCCAACGCCCAGCAGACCGCCACACGCAGCGCGACCACCATCGCGCAACTGATCGATGCCGATGTCCTGCGTACGGTCGAGCTCTATGATTTGACCTTGCAGGGCCTGATTGCCGCCGCCCAGCGGGACGACCTGAAACAGGTTTCACCGCAGATCCGTCATCTGGTGCTGTTCGACCGTTCCACCACTGCGCGCTACAAGGGCGACATCCTGCTGCTGGACAAGCACGGCGATGTGCTGGCGGACTCATCATTGATCGAACCGAAACCGGGCAACTTCGCTGACCGCGATTATTTCCTGGCCCATGTCTTCAATCGCAATACCGGCATGTTTATCAGCCGACCGTTCAAGCCGCGCTGCGACTGCGATGACAGCGACGAATGGCGCATCAGTTTCAGCCGGCGCATTTCTTCGCCCACAGGTGAGTTCCTGGGGGTTGCGGTAGCCTCGATGCGCATGAGCTACTTCGACCAGCTGTTTAACAGCCTCGAAATCGGCTCCGGCAGTACGTTGGGCATCATCAACGACGACGGGATTCTCCTGGCGCAGAAACCGTACAGGGAACAAAACGCCATCGGCAAAAGCTTCTCCAGCCGTCCCAACGTCGTACGCATGCTGCGCGAGCGCAGTGGCACCTTTGAAAGCGTGTCGAGTGTCGACCAGCAACAGCGCCTGTACACCTTTACCCGGGTCGGCAATCTGCCGCTGACCGTCATCGTGGCCCTTTCCATCGATGAAGTGTTCGCCACCTGGAACCGCACGGCTTATGTGATCAGCGGTGCTACCGGGGTTTTGTGCATCGGCCTGTTGTGGCTGACCTGGTTGCTCTGCCGCGAGCTGCGACTGCGCCAATGTGCCGAGCAGGAATTGGCGCAACTGGCGGCCACCGATGCCTTGACCGGCGTGGCCAACCGTCGATCCCTTGATCAGACCCTGCGCCATGAATGGTTTCGCGCGCAGCGCAGTGGCAAGCCGTTGTCTTTGCTGATGATCGATGCCGATCACTTCAAGGCCTTCAATGACCGGCACGGGCATCAGGCCGGCGACGAAGCCTTGCGGGCATTGGCCGGGGTCATCCGCGCCAATGTCCATCGCCCGGCGGACCTGGTGGCTCGCTATGGTGGCGAAGAGTTTTCAGTGGTCCTGGCCGAAACTGGCAGTGAAGGCGCGCAGCAGATCGCCGAACATATCCGGGAGGCGGTGCAAAAACTGCCACTGGTGGACGCCGGTGAGCAGCCGATGAGCGTGAGTATCGGCATTGCCACCTGGACAGCGGCCAGCGATATCAATCTGGAGCAATTGCTGTTCAGTGCGGACAAGGCGTTGTATCAGGCCAAGGAAGGGGGGCGTAACCGGGTGGTGTGCGATGGCTGATTTTTTTGTTGGGTGGACGGACATCATCGCGAGCAGGCTCGCTCCTACAAGGGAATGCAATCCACTAATGAAATGGCTACCCCCCCTCACACCCTGTGATCGCTCTCTAAGCTTTCACAGGGTGTCTTTCGGAGGCTATTACCATGGACAACGTTGCTATTGTCGCTATCGATTTAGGGAAACATACCTTCCATCTGCATGCGCAAGATGATCGCGGTCATGAGCTCTACCACAAGAAATTCAATCGCGCAGGTCTGGCCAGGCACCTGGCCAGCCTTGAACCGTGCACGGTGGCGATGGAGGCCTGTGGTGGCGCCCACTACATGGCGCGAGAAGCGGCAAAATGGGGGCATGTGCCCAAGCTCATTGCCCCCCATCTCGTGCGTCCCTACGTAAAAAGCAACAAGAACGACTTCGCCGATGCCATGGCGATTTGCGAGGCGGCGAGTCGCCCGACCATGCGTTTTGTGTCCCCTAAAACCGAAGCACAACAAGCGCTGGCCATGCTCAATTCGCAACGTGACGCCTACATCAAGGAGCGTACGGCCAGCGTCAATCGGATTCACGCCGGTCTGTTAGAGGTCGGTATCAGCCTGCCCCCAGGCTTTCACGCCATCAAGGAACTGCCAGCGCTGCTGGAGGAATGCTCATTTTCTGCGCAGATCAAACAAATCCTGCTGGGACTGCGTGACCACTTCAATTATCTGGACGGGCGGGTCAAGGCACTGGACAAGCAGGTTGAACACCAGGCCGCTGAAGATGATCTGGCTTCTCGCCTGATGACAATTCCTTGCGTAGGTCCGATCACCTCCAGCGTCCTGGCTGCGGAGTTGGGCAACGGTCAGCAGTTCAAGTGCGGTCGAGACTATTCAGCCTCGATTGGGTTGGTGCCCAAGCAACACTCCACCGGCGACAAGACGGTACTTTTGGGCATCAGCAAACGCGGAGACCGAAATCAGAGACGGCTGCTTATCCAGTGCGCCCGTGTGTATCTGATGGGGCTGGAACGACAGACAGGAGCGCTGGCCGATTGGGTCCGACAGCTGCTGGCTCGCCATCATTCCAACCGTGTGGTCTGCGCCTTGGCCAACAAGCTGGCGAGAATCGCCTGGTCGATCGCCGCTCACCACGATGAATTCAAGGCGGGGCCAAGCGCGATGAACGCTTGACCTCGCCGTCACCCGAGCACCACCCACCTGGTTTTGCGATGCTGGATAACAGATGACGTGAACGGTCAACCGGCCTGACGACTACCCTGGGCTCCCACAAGGCTGAAAAAGCCTTTTCACTATGAAGGGCCGTCAGGCGCGATTCTCATCGAGGCGCAGGGTCGCCACCCAGACGCCGGATAGATGAAAGCAAGCCAAACACGCATCAAAAATAGTATTGCAGAAATGGGGGTATCCATAGATGTGGGAGCGAGCTTGCTCGCGATGAGGCCAGCCCAGGCACTACAAACTTCGGACATAAAAAAAGGCCACCCGAAGGCAGCCCTTAAAAAACTAGAGAGATTTTTTGCTTACACCGCCGCAACCGGGCGCATGTAAGAGATCGGTGCAGTGCTGGCGTCTTCGAACGTCACGACTTCCCAGGCATCTGTCTGCTCAATCAACTTGCGCAGCAGCTGGTTGTTCAGCGCGTGGCCGGACTTGAAGCCCTTGAACTCACCAATCAGGCTATTGCCCAGCAGGTAGAGGTCACCAATTGCATCGAGAATCTTGTGCTTCACGAATTCGTCTTCATAACGAAGGCCGTCTTCGTTCAGTACGCCATCGGCGTCGACCACAATAGCGTTTTCAACGCTGCCGCCGAGTGCGAGGTTGTGCTTGCGCAGGTACTCGATGTCACTCATGAAACCGAAAGTACGGGCGCGGCTGACTTCTTTTACGAACGAAGTGCTGGAAAAATCCACGCTTGCACTTTGGGTGCGGTCCCGGAAAACCGGGTGATCGAAATCGATCTCGAAGCTCACCTTGAACCCTTCGAAAGGGACGAAAGTGGCGCGCTTGTCGCCGTCTTCCACTGTCACTTCACGCAGGATGCGGATGAATTTCTTGGCGGCGTCCTGTTCTTCCAGGCCAGCCGATTGAATCAGGAATACGAAGGGTCCAGCGCTGCCATCCATGATCGGGACTTCGGACGCGGAGAGCTCGACGTAGGCGTTATCGATGCCCAGGCCAGCCATGGCCGAGAGCAAGTGCTCTACCGTGTCCACTTTGACGTCGCCATTTACCAGCGTGGTCGACATAGTGGTTTCACCGACGTTTTCCGCGCGGGCAGGAATCTGCACCACAGGGTCGAGGTCAGCGCGACAAAACACAATGCCAGTGTCGACAGGCGCAGGCTTGAGGGTCAGGTAGACCTTCTCACCGGAGTGCAGGCCTACACCTGTGGCACGGATAATATTTTTCAGTGTGCGTTGTTTAATCATGGCTTGGGCCGCTTCAGCGCAAATTGCGAACTGGTATCAACAAAGGCTGGCGATGATAGCAGACCGAGCCTTTGCTGAACACCAATCACCTTCATAGCCCTGATACATTCCATCAATCGGCCTGACGACGCAGGAAAGCCGGGATGTCCAGGTAGTCCAGGTCATCTTGTGGATTCATCTTCGCGGCAGTCGCAGCACCGGCCTGGGCCTGGTTGCGCATGACGGTCGGACGGTCCAGGTCACGGTAGTTCACCGCTGGAGCTTCCTGACGAACAGGGGCCTGTTGTTGTGGCTGTGCAGACATCGAAGTGTGAACAGTGTTGTCGATGATCTTCACAGGCTTCTCGATTTTAGCGCCCAGACCTGTGGCAACGACAGTCACGTGCAGCTCGTCGCGCATGTCCGGATCGATAACGGTACCGACCTTGACCATCGCGTGCTCGGAAGCGAAGGCTTCGATGATGCTACCCACGTCGGAGTACTCACCCAGGGACAGGTCAGGACCGGCAGTGATGTTCACCAGGATGCCGCGTGCGCCTTGCAGGTTCACGTCTTCGAGCAGCGGGTTGCGGATGGCCGCTTCGGTCGCTTCGCGTGCACGGTTCGGACCGCTGGCGCAGCCAGTGCCCATCATCGCCATGCCCATTTCGCTCATCACGGTACGCACGTCGGCGAAGTCGACGTTGATCATGCCCGGACGCTTGATGATGTCGGAGATACCGCGAACGGCACCGGCCAGTACATCGTCAGCCTTGGCGAAAGCCGACAGCAGGCTTGCGTCTTTACCGAGGATGGTCAGCAGCTTCTCGTTGGGAATGGTGATCAACGAGTCGACGCTTTCAGACAGCAGACGGATGCCTTCATCGGCGATCTGCATGCGTTTGCGACCTTCGAACGGGAACGGACGAGTCACGACCGCAACGGTCAGGATCCCCATTTCCTTGGCCACTTCGGCGATGATCGGCGCAGCACCGGTACCGGTACCGCCGCCCATGCCAGTGGTGATGAACACCATGTTGGTGCCCTGCAGGACTTCGGCAATGCGCTCACGGTCTTCCAGAGCGGCTTGACGGCCGACTTCAGGGTTGGCGCCAGCGCCCAGGCCCTTGGTCACACCGGTACCCAGTTGCAGGATGGTCCGCGCGCCGATGGATTTCAGCGCCTGGGCATCAGTGTTGGCGCAGATGAACTCAACGCCTTCAATGTTGCTCTTGACCATGTGGTTGACAGCGTTGCCGCCGCCACCGCCGACACCGATAACTTTGATTACCGGGCTTGCGGGGATGTTGTCTACGAGTTCGAACATTTTCCCTCTCCTTACATTCTCTAGTTTTTTCGCCTACTGCGTGCTTCGGTGAAACGGTATTACGGTAAAACTTTAGAAATTGCCCTGGACCCACTTCTTCAGTCGGTCCAGCAACGGAGCCTGTGGCTCTTCGTTGCTGTAGCTGTCGCGGCTGCCGATGCCCGAGAACGAGATGCCGTCGGACTGCTTCTGCAGGCCGTACATCAACAGGCCGACGCCGGTGGAATAGATCGGGTTGCGCACCACGTCATCCAGACCTTTCACGCCGTGAGGCACGCCCAGGCGGACCGGCATGTGGAAGATTTCCTCGGCCAGTTCAGTGGCGCCTTCCATCTTCGCGGTACCGCCGGTCAACACGATGCCGGCCGGGATCAGGTCTTCGTAGCCGCTGCGGCGCAGTTCGGCCTGGATCAGCGTGAACAGTTCGTCGTAGCGCGGCTCGACCACTTCGGCCAGGGCCTGGCGGGACAGTTCGCGCGGCGGACGGTCGCCGACGCTTGGCACCTTGATGGTTTCACCGGCACCGGCCAGTTTGGCCAGGGCGCAGGCGTAGCGGATCTTGATTTCTTCGGCGTACTGGGTCGGAGTGCGCAACGCCATGGCGATGTCGTTGGTCACCTGGTCACCGGCAATCGGGATCACTGCGGTGTGACGGATCGCGCCTTCGGTGAAGATCGCGATGTCAGTGGTGCCGCCGCCGATGTCCACCAGGCACACGCCCAGCTCTTTCTCGTCATCGGTCAGTACCGAGTACGCGGAAGCCAGTTGCTCGAGAATGATGTCGTCGATTTCCAGACCGCAGCGGCGCACGCATTTTTCAATGTTCTGTGCAGCGTTGACGGCGCAGGTGACCACGTGGACCTTGGCTTCCAGACGCACGCCGGACATGCCCAGCGGCTCGCGGACGCCTTCCTGGTTATCGATCACGTAATCCTGCGGCAGAGTGTGCAGCACACGCTGGTCAGCCGGGATCGCCACGGCCTGGGCAGCGTCGAGCACACGCTCAAGGTCCGCCGAGCTGACTTCGCGATCACGAATCGCCACGATGCCGTGGGAATTCAGGCTGCGGATGTGATTGCCGGCCACGCCGACGAACGCCGAGTGAATGCGGCAACCGGCCATCAGCTGCGCTTCTTCGATGGCGCGCTGGATCGATTGCACGGTGGATTCAATGTTCACCACCACGCCTTTTTTCAGGCCACGGGACGGATGGGTACCGATCCCGACGATTTCCAGCGTGCCGTCGTCCGCGACCTCGCCCACCAGCGCCACCACCTTGGAGGTGCCGATATCGAGACCGACGATCATTTTGCCGCTTTGCACGTTTGCCATGGGTCCTGCCTCTTCTTAATTCTTCGCGACAGCGGGTTGGGCTGCCGTGGGCGCTACAGGTTCCCGCCAGCCAACAGCGAGGCCGTTGGCGTAGCGCAGATCGATGCGCGCAATGTTCGTAATCTGTTCTTTGAGCGTCTTGTCATAGATGGCGATGAAACGGCGCATCTTTTCCACCTGGTTGCCGCGTCCCAGCAGCAGTTCAATCCCGGGACCCGCGCTGCCGGGGCCGGTGGTCAGGAACCAGCTGCCGCGATCACGCAGTTCCAGGCGTGCAATCGAGAAGCCCAGCGGCCTGAGCATCTGGCTCAGCACCTGGTATTGCTGCATCACTTGCTGTTGAGCCCGCTGTGGGCCAAACAGCTGAGGCAAGTGTTCGTAGTTCGCCAGCTCGCGCGGGGTGAAGGCCTGACCCTGGTTGTTCAACAGCGACTCGTCGCCCCAACGGGCCACCGGTAGTTGTTCTTCCAGGCGGATCACCACTTGATCCGGCCACACCCGGCGCACTTCGGCGTGGGCAATCCATGGCATCGTTTCCAGCTCGGTGCGCATGCTCGCCAGGTCGATGGTGAAGAAGCTCGACGCCACGTACGGGGCGATCCGCTGCTGCACCGCTTGCTGGCTGATGTAACTCAAGTCGCCCTGCACGTTGATCTTGGTGATCGGCCGGTCGGCATACGGCAACAGCCGTGTCGCGCCTTCGTAAGTACCGAACCCCAAAGCCACCAGCAGCACCGGCCAGAACAATGCTTTGAGAAAACCGAAGTTGGCTTTCGGCAGGCGCGCGGACATCGGCTCTTTGGCCACCATTCGGCTGGCACCCCGCGGTACCGGCTTGCGGCCGGTCGGTGCGGTGGGCTGATGTCTGAGCTGAGCGCCTTGCATGGCCTTAACCTCTCGTCGACTCTTGGTTACCGGCAGCATTGCCGGCAACGCTCTGGGCCAGAATGGCCAGAACCAGTTGCTGGAAATCCAGACCGGCAGCACGGGCCGCCATCGGCACCAGGCTGTGATCGGTCATGCCCGGTGCGGTGTTGACTTCCAGGAACCAGAACTGCCCGTCGGCGTCCTGCATCACGTCTGCCCTGCCCCAACCGGCGATACCCAGCGCTTCACAGGCTTTCGCCGTGAGGTCCATGAGTTCCTGTTCCTTGGCGCTGTCCAGACCGCACGGAATGCGGTACTGGGTATCGTTGGCGATGTACTTGGCGTCGTAGTCGTAGAAGCTGTGCGTCGTGCCCAGGGCAATCGGTGGCAACACCTGGTCACGCAGGGTGGCGATGGTGAACTCCGGACCGTGAATCCATTGCTCGACCAGCACTTGCGAATCGTAGGTACTGGCCGCTTTCCATGCGTCGATCAATTCGGACGCGGAACTCACTTTGGCCATACCGATACTTGAACCTTCATGGGCCGGTTTGACGATCAAAGGGAAGCCCAGTTCCGTCGCCGCCGAAATACAATCGGCTTCGCTGCCGAGTACCGCGTGACGTGGCGTCGGAATGCCCAGGCTGTGCCAGACCTGCTTGGTGCGCAGTTTGTCCATGGCCAGGGCCGAAGCCAGGATGCCGCTGCCGGTGTACGGAATGCCCAGGCATTCGAGCAGGCCCTGCATGCTGCCGTCTTCACCGCCACGGCCGTGGAGGATGATGAAGGCGCGGTCGATTTTTTCGTTGAGCAGACGCTGCAGCAGGTCATCGCCCACGTCGAGGCCGAACGCGTCTACACCGGCGCTTTGCAGTGCGTCGAGAACAGCGTTGCCCGACTTCAGGGACACTTCACGCTCGGCACTCTTGCCGCCGAACAGCACGGCGACGCGGCCGAAGTCTTTCGGCGCAATCGCGGAGACCAGGTTGGCGTAGGCAGCAGTCATTTCAACTTCCCCTTCTCCGGCGCGGCAACGGCACCGGCGAACAACTCGCTTTTCAACAGTTTTGGTGCGAGACCGCCAATATCACCGGCGCCCTGGCACAGCAGGATGTCGCCGGCGCGCAGCAGCGGCTTGACCACTGGCGCGAGGTCGACACCACGCTCGATGTAGATCGGGTCAAGCTGGCCACGCTGACGGATGCTGTTGCACAGCTTGCGGCTGTCGGCACCCGGAATCGGCTCTTCGCCGGCCGGATAGACTTCCATCAGCAGCAGTACGTTGGCGTCGGCCAGCACATTGACGAAATCGTCGTACAGGTCACGGGTGCGGCTGTAACGGTGCGGCTGGTAGACCATCACCAGGCGGCGCTCCGGCCAGCCGCCGCGTACGGCCTTGATCACGGCCGCGACTTCCGTCGGGTGGTGACCATAGTCATCGACCAGCATCACATTGCCGCCGTCCACCGGCAGTTCGCCGTAGACCTGGAAGCGTCGGCCGACACCCTGGAACCCGGACAAGCCCTGGACGATGGCTTCATCGCTGACGCCTTCGTCGGTGGCGATGCAGATGGTCGCCAGTGCGTTCAATACGTTGTGGTTGCCCGGCATGTTCACCGAAACATCCAGCGGCTCACGGTCAGGGCGCAGCACGGTGAAGAAGGTCTGCATGCCTTGCTGGCGCACGTTGATGGCGCGCACGTCGCAGTCTTCGCCGAAGCCATAGGTGACCGTCGGGCGTTTGACCTGCGGGAGGATTTCACGCACCACCGGATCGTCCAGGCACACAACCGCCAGACCATAGAACGGCAGGTTGTGGAGGAATTCGACGAAGGTTTTCTTCAGCTTGTTGAAGTCACCGTCGTAGGTCGCCATGTGATCGGCGTCGATGTTGGTAACCACGGCCACCAGCGGCTGCAAATGCAGGAAGCTGGCGTCGCTTTCGTCGGCTTCGGCGATCAGGTAACGGCTGGTGCCAAGCTGGGCATTGGTGCCCGCGGCATTCAGGCGTCCACCAATGACGAATGTCGGGTCCAGGCCACCGGCGGCGAACACCGAAGCGATCAGGCTGGTGGTCGTGGTTTTGCCGTGGGTACCGGCAACGGCGATACCGTGGCGATAACGCATCAGCTCAGCCAGCATCTCTGCGCGCGGCACCACCGGAATACGGCGTTCCAGTGCAGTTGCGACTTCCGGGTTGGACGTGTTCACGGCACTCGACACCACCAGCACGTCAGCAGCGGCGGCGTTCTCGGCGCGGTGGCCGATGAAGATCTGCGCCCCGAAGGACTCCAGACGCTCGGTCACCGGCGAAGCCTTCAGGTCGGAACCAGACACTTCATAGCCCAGGTTCAACAACACTTCAGCAATCCCGCACATGCCCACACCGCCGATACCGACGAAGTGGATGCGGCGGATGCGGCGCATTTCCGGTTGCGGCATGGCTTTCTGATTCTCAACCATGGGCCACCTCCAGGCAGCTATCGACCACGTTACGGGTGGCATCGGGTTTGGCCAGGCGGCGTGCCGCGGTAGCCATTTCGTTGAGTCGTTGTGGTTGCATCAGGACCTCTGTCAGGCGAGCGGCAAGATCCGCTGCGCCAGTCGTTCTTTGTGGCATCAGGAAGGCTGCGCCTTCACGGGCCAAATATTCGGCGTTGCGGGTCTGGTGATCGTCGATGGCATGGGGCAAAGGCACCAGCATCGAGGGCAGACCGGCGGCGGCCAGTTCACTGATGGTCAGCGCGCCTGCGCGGCACACCACCAGGTCGGCCCAGCTGTAGGCTTGGGCCATGTCTTTGATGAAGGGCTGCACCTGCGCCTCGACGCCAGCCGCGCGATAGCGCTCTGCAGTCACTTCATCGTGGTTTTTGCCGGCCTGATGGAACACTTCCGGACGCAAATCGGCAGCGACTTGCGACAGGGCTTCAGGCAGCAGCTTGTTCAACGGTTCTGCGCCCAGGCTTCCGCCCAGGATCAGCAAACGCGCCTTGCGACCGGCCAGGGCAGGTCGCGATGTCTCGAGGAACAGCTCGGTGCGCACCGGATTACCGGTGGTCCGGCGGCTGCCCGACAGGGTAAAGGTGTCGGGGAACGCTTCACAGACTCGGGCGGCCAACGGCACCAGCAACCGATTGGCGGTACCGGCCACGGCGTTCTGTTCGTGAACGATCACCGGCACGCCGGCCAGTTTGGCCGCGACACCGCCAGGGCCGGTCACAAAACCACCAAAACCCACGACACAGACCGGTTGCAGACGGCGAATGATCGCCCGCGCCTGCCAGACCGACTTGAACAACATGAACGGTGCCTTGAGCAGGGACAATTTGCCCTTGCCGCGCAGACCGCTGGCGTTGATCCGATGCAGTTCGATACCGGCCGCCGGCACCAGATCGTTCTCGATCCCACGCGGGGTGCCGAGCCAGTGCACGGTATAGCCGCGCGCCTGGAATTCGCGGGCACAGGCCAGCGCCGGAAACACGTGGCCACCGGTGCCGCCAGCCATGATCATGACGTTAGCGCCCATGGTTCGGCTCCTCGGCGAAGTCGCTCTCATGGAACTCCATCTCTTCACTGCCCAGGTGGGTTCGACTTTCCCACTCGATGCGCAGCAACAAGCCGAGACAGGCGCAGCAAATGACCAACGAACTACCCCCATAACTGAGGAACGGCAGGGTCAGCCCCTTGGTTGGCAGCAGACCGACGTTCACGCCAATGTTGATCAGGAATTGACCGATCCACAGAAAGGACAAACCGTAGGCGACATAAGCGGCGAAAAACTGCTTGGCCTTCTCGGCCCACAAACCGATGTACATGCCACGAATACACACGAAGACGAACAGTGCCACGGTGCACAACGAACCCACCGCACCCAGCTCTTCGGCCAGAACCGAGAACACGAAGTCAGTGTGAGCTTCCGGCAGGTAGAACTGCTTTTGCACGCTGTTGCCCAGGCCGACGCCCAGCCATTCGCCGCGACCGAAAGCGATCAACGCCTGGGACAGCTGATAGCCAGCACCGAACTGGTCGGCCCATGGGTCGGCAAAGTTGGTCAGACGCGCCATTCGATACGGCTGCATTTGAATCAACAACACCACCGCGCCGACAGCCAGGACCACCATCAGGGAAAAACGGAACAGCCCGACGCCGCCCAGGAACAGCATCGCCGCCGCAGCGCCCATCATCACGACGGTGGCACCGAAGTCCGGCTCCATCAGCAGCAGGCCCGCCATCGGCAGCAGCACGATGAACGGCTTGAAGAAGCCCATCCAGCTTTCACGCACTTCTTTCTGGCGACGCACCAGATAACCGGCGAGGTAGATCACCACGAACACCTTGGCGATCTCGGAAGGCTGGACGTTGAAGAAACTGAAGCCGATCCAGCGCATCGAGCCGTTAACCTCACGGCCGATCCCCGGAATGATCACCATCACCAGCAAGCCGAACGCACCCAGCAGCATCAGCCAGCCCAGGCGTTGCCAGGTGGCAATCGGAATCATCATGGTGACGATGCAGGCACCCAGGCCCAGCACCACGTAAATGAGGTGGCGAATCATGTAATACAGGGCGCTGCCCGACTGCACGGCCGCCACTTCGGTCGATGCCGAGGCAATCATGATCAGCCCCAGGCCAAGCAGCGTCAGGCAACCGGCGAGCATCGGGAAGTCGAGGTCGATACCGCGCCCGGTGATGATCGGCGAAGGGTATGGCTTGATGATGTCTCTCAGGCTCATGCCAGATCCTCCACGGCTTGGACGAACTGGTGACCACGATCTTCGTAGTTCTTGAACATGTCGAAACTGGCGCAGGCTGGCGACAGCAGCACCACGTCGCCCGGCTGGGCTGCGGCGCGGCATTGCTCGACCGCTTCGACCAGGGAGCCGGCACGAATCAGCGGTACGGCATCGCCGATGGCCTCGCCGATCTTGTCGGAGTCGCGACCCATCAGGACCACGGCGCGGCAGTTGGCCGCCACCGGATCGCGCAGGTCCTTGAACTCCGCACCCTTGCCATCGCCACCGGCGATCAGCACGACTTTGCCGTCGATGTCTGCGCCCAAACCTTCGATGGCCGCCAGTGCAGCACCGACGTTGGTGGCCTTGGAATCGTTGTAGTAGCCCACGCCGTCGAGGTCGCGGACCCATTGGCAACGATGCTCGAGACCGGCGAAGGTGCGCAGGCTCGACAGCATGGCATCGAACGGCAGCCCGACCGCATGCCCTAGGGCCAGTGCTGCCAGGGCGTTGGACTGGTTGTGGGCGCCACGAATCTTCAATTCGCGCACTGACATCAGATTCTGGAATTCGAAGGCCAGGTATTTCTCGCCGTCTTCTTCACGGATACCAAACGCCTTGAAATCGGGTTTGCTCAGGCCGAAGGTCCAGCATGGCTGCCCTTCGCCCATCAACGGACGACTCAGGGCATCCTGACGATTGACCACGAACTGTCTGGCACCGCGGAAGATCCGGTGCTTGGCCAGGTGATAGGCCGGCAGACCGCTGTAACGGTCCATATGGTCTTCGCTGACGTTGAGCACGGTCGCCACTTCGGCGTTGAGCTGATCGGTGGTTTCCAGCTGGAAACTCGACAACTCCATCACGTACAGCTCGACGTCGTCGCGCAGCAGATCCAGCGCCGGCGTACCGAGGTTGCCGCCGACGGCAACTCGCTTGCCGGATGCAGCCGCCATCTCACCGACCAGCGTGGTCACGGTACTTTTCGCGTTGGAACCGCTGATGGCCACGATCGGCGCCTTCGCGTTACGCGCGAATAGCTCGATGTCGCCGGACAACTTCACGCCACGGGCGGCGGCGGCCTGCAGGGCCGGGGTCGCCAGCGCCAGGCCGGGGCTCACGTAGAGCTCGTCGGCACGGCACAGGAATTCGACGTCCAGCTCGCCACAACGCACTTCCACGTGCGGATAGTCACGCTTGAGCGTGGCCAGTTCCGGTGGATTTTCCCGCGTATCGGCCACGGCAAACGCCACGCCCCGGTTCGCCAGGAAGCGAACCAGGGACATGCCACTCTTGCCGAGGCCGACAACGATGCGGAAGTGGTCAGAAGCGATCAGAGACACGAGTTTCTACCTCAGCTTCAGGGTGGCAAGGCCGACCAGCACGAGAATCACGGTGATGATCCAGAAACGGACGATCACGCGCGGCTCGGGCCAGCCCTTGAGTTCAAAGTGGTGATGAATCGGTGCCATGCGGAATACGCGGCGACCGGTCAGTTTAAAAGAGGCGACCTGAATGACGACTGACAGGGTTTCCATCACGAACACGCCGCCCATGATGAACAGGACGATTTCCTGACGGACGATCACCGCGATGGTGCCCAGGGCCGCGCCCAGCGCCAGTGCGCCGACGTCACCCATGAAGACTTGTGCCGGATAGGTGTTGAACCAGAGGAAGCCCAGGCCGGCACCGATCAACGCGCCGCAGAACACGATCAATTCGCCCGCGCCCGGCACGTAAGGAATCAGCAGGTATTCGGCGAACTTCACGTTACCCGACAGGTAGCAGAAAATGCCCAGGCCACCGCCGACCATCACGGTCGGCATGATCGCCAGGCCGTCGAGGCCGTCGGTCAGGTTGACCGCGTTGCTCGAACCGACGATCACAAAGTAGGTCAGGATGATGAAACCGGCGCCCAGAGGAATGCTGTAGTCCTTGAGCATCGGCAGGATCAGCGTGGTTTCCACCGGCGTGGCGGCGGTCACATACAGAAAGATCGCTGCGCCCAAGCCGAATACCGACTGCCAGAAATACTTCCAGCGACTTGGCAGGCCGCGGGAGTTTTTCTCGATGACCTTACGGTAGTCGTCGACCCAGCCGATGGCGCCGAACAGCAGGGTCACCAACAGTACGACCCAGACGTAACGGTTGGTCAGGTCAGCCCAAAGCAGGGTACTGACGCCGATGGACGACAGAATCAGCGCGCCACCCATGGTCGGTGTACCCGACTTGGACAGGTGCGACTGCGGGCCGTCGTTGCGAACGGATTGGCCGATCTGACGGTTCTGCAACGTGCGGATCATCCATGGGCCATAGCACAGCGACAGGACCAGCGCGGTCAGTACACCGAGAATCCCGCGCAGGGTCAGGTACTGGAAGACCGCGAAGCCTTTGTAGAACTGTTGCAGATACTCCGCTAGCAGCAGCAGCATTAATGTTTCTCCAGACTGGACCCGCACAAGGCGGCGACGACGTTTTCCATCGCAGCGCTGCGCGACCCCTTGATCAAAATGGTGGTGTTTGTGTCTTGCTCGGCGCCCAGGGCCTTGATCAGCTCAGCCTGCGTGCTGAAGTGAAAAGCCTGTGGACCGAATGCTTTCACGGCGTGAGCCATCATTGGCCCGACGGCGTACAGCGCAGAAACCTTGCCACGGGCGTACTCGCCCACGTCGCGGTGCCCTTGCTCCGCCCATTCGCCCAACTCGCCGATATCCCCGAGCACCAGGACGGTGCGGCCGGAAAAGCCGGCCAGTATATCAACGGCAGCGCACATTGAGGTGGGATTGGCGTTGTAAGTGTCATCGATCACGCGCATGCCATTGCTGGCCAATTGCGCAACGGTGCGACCCTTGACCGGTTGCACCGCGCCAAGGCCGGCGGCGATACCGAACAGCGACACACCCAGGGCATGGGCGGCAGCGGCGGCGGCCATGGCATTGGCGACGTTATGGGTGCCGAGCAGGTTCAGTTGAACGCGCTCCGAGCCTTCAGGGCTGTGCAGGTTGAACGCCGGGCAGCCGCGAGCATCGGTGGCCAGGTCACTGGCGTAGAAATTGGCGCTGGAGTTGCTCAACGCAAACGTCAGCACTTTGCGGTCACCGGCGCGCGCCTTCCAGATACCGAATGCCTTGTCGTCGAGATTGAGAACGGCGACGCCATCGGCATCCAGCCCTTCAATGATCTCGCCCTTGGCTTCGACGATTTTGTCCGGACCGCCGAACTCACCGACGTGGGCGGTCCCGGCGTTATTGAGAATGGCCACGTGTGGCTTGGTCAGGCCGACGGTGTAGGCAATTTCACCCAGGCGTGAAGCGCCCAGTTCGATCACGGCAGCAGTGTGTTCCAGCGCCAGTTCGAGCAAGGTCAGCGGCACGCCGAGGTCGTTGTTCAGGTTGCCACGGGTCGCCAGCACTGCACCGCGCGTACGCAGGATGCTCGCAAGCATCTCCTTGACCGTGGTCTTGCCGCTGGAACCGGTGACGGCTGCGACCGGATGGGTGTAGGCGGCGCGATTCAGCGCGCCCAACTGGCCCAGGGCCTGCCGAGTGTCGCTGACCAGTAACTGCGGCAGCGTGCTGTCGGCGACTTCACGCTCGACCAGCGCAGCCACGGCGCCCTTGGCGGCGACTTCATTCAGATAATCATGACCATCGAAGCGCGGACCGGCCAACGCGATAAACAGTTGACCGGGCTTGATTGCGCGGCTGTCGATGCTGACACCATCGAAACTGGCATCGGCAGACACCAGGCGAGCATTCAGCGCGCCGGTGAGTTCACTCAGTTTCAAGGCCTTAAGCATGGGCCACCTCCCACGCGATCAAGGCATGATCGGCCTCGACCAGATCGGAAAAGGCATGACGCTCACCGTTGATTTCCTGATAGTCCTCGTGACCTTTACCGGCCAGGACAATCACGTCATCCACCGAGGCACTGGCGATCAGCCGGGCAATCGCCTGACCACGACCGGCAACGAACTCCACTTTATCCGCAGCCGTGAAACCGGCGCGGATGTCATCGAAAATCACCGATGGATCTTCAGTGCGCGGATTGTCATCGGTCACCAGTACGCCATCGGCCAGGCGCTCGACCACTTCGGCCATCAACGGACGCTTGCCGCGATCGCGGTCGCCACCACAGCCAAACAGGCACAGCAACCGACCCTTGGCGTGTGGACGCAGGGCCAGCAGTACTTTTTCCAGGGCATCCGGGGTGTGGGCATAATCGACCACCACCAGCGGCTGCGAGCCACCGCCCAGGCGCTGCATGCGACCAGCAGGGCCTTCGAGCTGCGGCAGCACCTTGAGGATTTCATCCAGGGCGTAATCCAGACCGAGCAACGCACCGACTGCCGCCAGGACATTGCTCAAGTTGAAGCGACCGAGCAAGGTGCTGCGCAAGAGGTGCTCGCCCTGTGGCGTGACCAGCGTGGCGCGCACGCCTTCGTCGTCGAATTGCGCCTGGCGGCAATACAGGTAGGCGCTGGAATCTTCCAGGCTGTAGGTGATCAACCGCGACTCGCACTTGTCGGCGGCCAGTTGCCGACCAAACTCGTCGTCGAGGTTGACCACTCGGCATTTCAAATCATTCCAGGCAAACAGCCTGGACTTGGCTTCGCCGTAAGCCTGCATGGTGCCGTGGTAATCCAGGTGATCGCGGGACAGGTTGGTCATCACTGCCACATCGAAGGCCAATGCGGTCACGCGGCCCTGGTCCAGGCCATGGGAAGAAACTTCCATGGCGACGGCTTTGGCCCCGGCCTTCTTCAGGTCCGCCAGGGTCGCTTGCACGGCAATCGGATTCGGCGTGGTGTGCAGGCCGCTTTCCAGCGCACCGTAGAAACCGGAACCGAGCGTGCCGACCAGGCCGCAGTGCTGGCCGAGCAGGTCCAGTGCCTGGGCGACCAATTGCGTCACGCTGGTCTTGCCGTTGGTGCCGGTTACGCCCACCAGGTTCAGGTGATGGCTCGGTTCGCCATAAAAACGCCCGGCGATGTCCGACAGTTGAGCCGCCAGGCCTTTGACCGGAATCAGCGGCACTTCAGTGATCGGCAGGATCGTGGCGCCTTCTACTTCATAGGCCACCGCAGCAGCACCGCGCTGCAAGGCGTCGGCAATATGCGCGCGCCCATCGAATTTCCCGCCCGGCACGGCGAGGAACAGATCACCCGCGCGCACATTGCGGCTGTCCAGGGCGAGTTCGCGAATCAGCAGATCGTGGCCGGCGTGAGGGAAAATCTTGTTCAGGCTCAGAGACATCAGCCGCGCCCTCCATTGGCTTTCAGCGGAACGACCGGTGTTGCGTTCGCTTGTTGAGTAGGTGGCAGGTTGTCCGGGGTAATGTTCATCAGGCGCAGGGTGCCCGACATCACACGGCTGAACACCGGCGCGGAAACCAGGCCGCCGAAGTAACCGGCCTTGGTCGGCTCGTCGATTACCACCACGATGGCGTAACGCGGATCGCTCATCGGGCCGAAGCCGGCGAACAGCGAGCGGTAGGAGTTCTCCGCGTAACCCTTGGTGCCGACCGAGGTTTTACGCGCAGTACCCGACTTGCCGCCCACGTGATACGCCGGCACCTGCGCACGGAATACACCGCGCGGGGCTTCGATCACTTGTTGCAGCATGCCTTGCATGGTTTTCGCGACCGCCTCCGGCAGCACCTGGGTGGTTTGCGGCGGCTTGTCGGTCTTGATCAGGGTCAGCGGTGCGAGGCGACCGTTGTTGGCCAGGGCCGAGAAGGCGTGGACCAACTGGATCGCGGTCACGGAGATGCCGTAGCCGTAGGACAGCGTGGCGGTTTCTGCCTTGCGCCATTCACGGTAGTTCGGCAGGTTGCCGACGCGTTCGCCAGGGAAGCCCAGGCCGGTGTCCTGGCCGAGGCCGACTTTCTGCGCCAGACGGAAAATGGTTTCGCCGCCGATATCGAACGCGACCTTGCTCATGCCGACGTTACTGGAGTTGATCAGGATGCCGGTCAGGTCGAGCACCGGACCTTCGGTCTTGGAAACGTCCTTGATGGTGTACTTGCCAATCTGCAAGGAGCCCGGATACACCTCGACGGTGTCGCTCGGTTTCCAGCGGCCGGTTTCGATGGCGGCGCTCATCGAGATCGCCTTCATGGTCGAACCCGGCTCGAATACGTCGATCATCGCGCGGTTACGCATCATCGCCGGCTGCAGGTTGCGACGGTTGTTCGGGTTATAGGTCGGCTGGTTGACCATTGCGAGAATCTCGCCGGTCTTCACGTCCATGATCACCAGGCTGCCGGCCTTGGCGCCGTTCTCGATGATCGCGTTGCGCAATTCGCGGTTGGCCAGGTATTGCAGGCGCAGGTCAATGGACAACGCCAAGGGCTTACCGGCCTTGGCGTTTTTGGTGACCTGGACATCCTTGATCAGCCGGCCGCGCCGGTCCTTGATCACCTGACGCTTGCCAGGGACCCCGGCCAGCCATTCGTCGTAGGCCAGTTCGACGCCTTCACGACCGTGATCGTCGATGTCGGTAAACCCAACCATATGAGCAGTGACTTCGCCGGCAGGATAAAACCGCCGAAACTCTTCGATGCCATAGACACCCGGCACCTTCAGGTCGAGCACGGCCTGACCCTGCTCAGGCGTCAGCCCGCGCACCAGGTAAATGAATTCTTTGTTGGCCTGGGCTTCAAGACGCTCGGTCAGGGCTTTGGGATCTTGTCCCAGCGCTGCGGCCAGTGCTGGCCACTTGTCTTTTTCCAGCTGCATTTCCTTGGCGTTGGCCCACAGCGTGGTCACCGGGGTACTGACGGCCAAAGGCTCGCCGTTACGGTCGGTGATCAGACCACGGTGAGCCGGAATCGGAATATGACGAACGCTGCGCGCATCGCCCTGACCTTTAAGGAAGGCACGATCGACCACTTGCAGGTCAATGATGCGCCAGGCAATCGCGGCCACCATGACGCCAAGCAAACCAAGCACCACGCGGAACCGCCAAGGAAAGAGTGCACCTTCGAGTTTCATCATGGCGCCACCATCTTCACGTCAGCGGCACCGGGGATGTGCATTTTCAATTGTTCAGTGGCAAGCACTTCGATACGGCTGTGAGCGGTCCAGGTGCTCTGCTCCAGAATCAACCGGCCCCACTCGGCTTGCGCCTTGTCGCGCACGCTCAATTCGTTGTACAGCGTGTTCAGCAACTGGCGATTCCAGTGGGCGCTGTAAGACACGCCGATGGCCGACACGAGCACGCCGACAAACAACAGCAGCATGAAGAAGCTTCCGCCGGGCAATGGCTTGGCGAAAAGCTTGCTCACCGCAGCTTCTCCGCCACACGCATGACAGCACTACGGGAACGTGGGTTGGCTTTGAGTTCGGCGTCGGAGGCCGTCTGCGCTTTGCCATGAACTTTGATTTTCGGTTCGAAGGCGACATGCCGAACCGGCAGGTTGCGCGGCAGGTTGTCGGCTTCGCCTTTCACCAGCTTGCGCATGAACAGCTTGACGATACGGTCTTCCAGCGAATGGAAGCTGATCACCACCAGGCGACCGCCCACTTCCAGGCATTCCAGCGCGGCTTCAAGGCCGGTTTCCAGATCACCCAGTTCGTTGTTGACGTGAATACGCAATCCCTGGAACGCGCGGGTTGCAGGGTTTTTGCCCTTTTCCCACGCAGGGTTGGCGACCTTCAGGACTTCTGCCAGGTCACCGGTGCGCTCGAATGGCTTGATGTCGCGGCGCTCGGCCACGGCACGGGCCATGCGGCCGGAGAAACGCTCTTCGCCGTATTCCTTGAACACCCGGGCGATTTCTTCCACAGGCGCGGCGTTGACGAATTCGGCGGCGCTGATGCCACGGGACGGATCCATGCGCATGTCCAGCGGACCGTCGTTGAGGAAGCTGAAGCCGCGCTCAGGATCGTCGAGCTGCGGCGAAGATACGCCCAGATCCAGCAGAACGCCGCTGACCTTGCCGTTCATCCCGCGTTCGGCGACTTCCGAACCGAGCTCGGCAAAGCTGCGCTGCACAACGACAAAGCGGCCGTCTTCGGCCGCTAGCGTTTGCCCGGTGGCAATCGCTTGTGGATCTTTATCGAATCCGAGCAACCGACCATCGGGACCGAGCTGGCTGAGGATCAACCGGCTGTGTCCGCCGCGCCCGAACGTGCCGTCCAGATAGCAGCCATCAGGACGTACGGCGAGAGCCTCGACGGCTTCGTCAAGCAGTACGGTGATGTGGTTAAAGCCGCTATCAATAGTCACAGGATCAAATCACGCAGTTCATCAGGCATCGCGCCCGGTTGTTGAATGGCAGCCAGGTCAGCGGCAGAAACCGCGTTCCAGGCATCCTCGTCCCACAATTGGAACTTGTTCAGTTGGCCTACCAACATCGCGCGCTTATCCAACTTGGCATATTCACGAAGACGCGGCGGAACCAGAAAACGACCACTGCCATCGAGCTCGAGGTCGACGGCATTACCAATCAGTAAACGTTGCAGGCGGCGGTTCTCTTCGCGAAGCGAAGGCAGTGCGCGCAGTTTGGTTTCAATAATTTCCCACTCATCGAGGGGGTAAACACACAAACAAGGATCAACGGCATCAATTGTCACGATCAATTGACCGGAGCTGCGCGAATCGAGCTCGTCACGGTACCGGCTCGGCATTGCGAGACGGCCCTTTGCATCGAGACTGATAGCGTTGGCTCCGCGAAACACGTCAGCGCTTCTCCAAATTCTAGCGTTTTGAGTTCAAAAAACCCACTTCATGCCACTTTCCGCCACTTACGCACACTATAGGAATGCGCCCACCACACCGTCAAGGCGCGGATTAAAGGAAAACCCTTACAGAACTGAGATTTAGGAGCATTAAAGGAGGAGCAACGAGGAACCGGCAGATGAAACTGCGCAATAACTTGAATCAGCACAGGGGGCTGCGTTCGGAAGTTAAAGTAATTTATTAAGAGTAAGATTTTTTTGGTATTACAAAAGTGGTTCTGCGGACGATTGTGTAAGGAGGGAAACCGGTGCTGCGTGGAGTTTATGCGATCACTACAAGCGCGGGCTAATCGATATCACAAAACCGCTTCTGCTGACGACCGTGTAACGAAGAAAACCGGTGCTGCGTGGAGTTTATGCGATCACTACAAGCGCGGGTTAATCGATATCACAAACCGCTTCTCCCGACGCTTGTACACGGAGGGAGATTGCTACCACCAACCCCCTGCCCAATGATTCAAGCAGAGGAGAGAAAAAGGTGGAGAGTCGATCTGTAAGCCGGGTTCTGTCTTGAACAGTCATTCGTCTACGATGGCCATCACTGGACATCTTTAGCAACCTACCCGGTCCCAGCGCGGGCCACGCCTTGGGACCCTATTTGGTCTTGCTCCAAGTGGGGTTTACCTAGCCACGAACTGTTGCCAGACGTGCGGTGCGCTCTTACCGCACCTTTTCACCCTTACCGGCGCCGAAGCGCTTAGGCGGTTATTTTCTGTGGCACTTTCCGTAGGCTCACGCCTCCCAGGCATTACCTGGCACTTCGCCCTATGGAGCCCGGACTTTCCTCCCCCCCCTAATTTTCATAGAGGGCAGCGACTGTCCGATCGACTCTCCGCCGCGAAGGTTACCGGCACAGCGCCCGAAGAACAAGCGCCAAGCGCCATTGAGCACGCCTGCGTGTCGGGTTTTACTCGCCCTTCTGCTGATCCAGCGCGATCTGGTACAGCACATTCTTTCGCTCGCCGGTGATTTGCGCCGCCAAAGCCGCCGCACGCTTGAGCGGCATTTCTTCGAGCAACAGGTTGAGGATGCGCATCGCCTCGCTGCTGACGGCACCCTCCTCCTCGGGCGCGGACCAGCCCGCCACCAGTACCACGCACTCGCCGCGCTGCTGATTGCTGTCCGACTCGACGAACTCGCGCAGCTCAGCCAGCGGCAGCCCCTTGAGCGTTTCAAACGTCTTGGTCAACTCACGGGCAAGCAGCGCCGGGCGCTCGGGACCGAACACCAGCTCCATGTCCTGCAGGCATTCAAGGATCCGATGCGGGGCCTCATAGAAGATCAATGTGCGAGGTTCTTCCTTTACCTGCTCGAGACGCGCACGCCGCCCCACCGCCTTGGCCGGCAGAAAACCTTCGAAAATGAAACGGTCGGAAGGCAGCCCTGCCGCCGACAACGCTGCAATCAACGCGCAGGCGCCCGGAACCGGCACTACATTGATGCCCGCCGCCCGGGCTTGCCGCACCAGGTGATAACCCGGATCGGAAATCAGCGGCGTCCCGGCGTCGGAGATCAACGCCACGTTGTCACCGGCAAGCAGACGAGTGATAAAGCGACTACCTTCATCCCGCTCGTTGTGCTCATGGCAGGCCGCCAATGGCGTCGAGATGCCGAAGTGTTGCATCAAGCGCTGGGAATGGCGGGTATCTTCCGCGGCGATCAAGGCCACTTCACGCAGAATCTTCAGCGCCCGCGCACTGATGTCATCCAGGTTGCCGATGGGCGTCGCCACCACATAAAGCGAGCCAGCAGCGGAATTCAAAGCACCTGGAGCAGTCAAAGCGCACACCTCATGATCGGTAAAAGTCGCCATTGTAGCGCGTAGCGAGACTCACGATACCCGCAAGCAAACGAGGTATCGGTGACCGTTTGTGCACTGGCACAACATTTTCACCAGCTAAATTGATCGATTCACGCCAGTAACATCGCGCCCCGGCCAGTGCTTGGGTACAATTCCACGCTAATTTGATCGAGTATCAGGAACGCTTACATGATCGCTTGCCTGCGGCTGTTATCTGCCCTCTGCCTCGCTGCCTTGCTGGCGGCTTGCGCCAGCTCGCCCTCCTCCAGCCTTGGCGAACTTCCACGGACACCGGACGCCAGTATCGAGCAACTGCTTGAGAAGGCCGCCCAAAGCAAATCACCGGAAGATGCCGCCCTGCTGCGCTTGAGCGCTGCCGACCTGGCCTATCGCCAGGGCAATGCCGGCCAGTCCGCGCAAATCCTGCAACAGGTTCCGATCGAACAGCTCAAGCCGGGCCCACAGGTTTTCGCCAGCACCCTGGCGGCGGAGCTGGCCATGACCCGCAATCAGCCCAAGGCCGCGCTGGCCGCCTTGAGCCATCCGAGCCTGCAACGCTTGAGCGAACTGCCCGTCGAACAACAGGTCCGCACCGGCACCGTGCACGCCCGCGCACTTGAAGCCGATGGCCAGACCCTCGCCGCCGCTCGCGAGCGCATATTCATCGCCCCGATGCTCAAAGGTGAAGCCGCAAGCAAAAACCACGAAGCCATCTGGACCCTGATCGCTTCGCTGCCAACCGATCAATTGCAGCCAAACACCAACGACGATCTCGGCGGCTGGATGGCCCTGGCGCTGGCCGTGAAATCCGCCGGCACCCTGGAGCAGCAACAAGCCGCCATTGAAAACTGGCGCGCGCGGAATCCAAAACACCCGGCAGCCATTCAATTGCCGCAGCCACTGACCCAACTCAAGGAGCTGGCCAGCCAGCCCCTGAACAAGATCGCCCTGCTGCTGCCTCAGGACGGCCCACTGGCCTCGGTCGGCAAGGCACTGCGCGACGGCTTCATGGCCGCTCACTACCAAGCACAACAGGCCGGGCAGAAACCACCTGCCATCGAGTTTTATGACAGCTCGCGCCTGACCTCCATGGACGAGTTCTACCGCAAGGCCCAGGCCGATGGCGTGCAACTGGTCGTCGGCCCGCTGGAGAAGCCGCTGGTCAAACAGCTGAGCACTCGCCCGCAATTGCCGATCACCACACTGGCACTGAACTACAGCGAGGGCGATCAAGGCCCGGCGCAATTGTTCCAGTTCGGCCTTGCCGCTGAAGATGAAGCCCGCGAAGTGTCGCGCCGCGCTCGCGCCGACGGTCTGCATCGCGCAGCCATCATGGTGCCGAAAGGTGAATGGGGCGACCGTGTGCTCAAGGCATTCAGCCAGGATTGGCAAGCCAATGGCGGCACCATCGTCGCCACCGAACGCGTCGATCAGCCGGTCCAGTTGGCCCAGCAGATTGCCGACATGTTCCAGCTGCGCCAGAGCGAAGGTCGCGCCAAGAGCCTGCAAAGCACGGTTGGCTCGCAAGTCGCTGCCCAGCCATCGCGCCGCCAAGACATCGAGTTCATTTTCCTCGCTGCAACACCGCAACAGGCCCAGCAGATCAAACCGACCCTGAACTTCCAGTACGCAGGCGATGTTCCGGTCTACGCCACCTCCCACGTGTTCAGCGCCAGCGGTGACGTCAACCAGTACAACGACATGAATGGCATTCGTTTCTGCGAGACGCCATGGTTGCTGGACGCCAATGATCCACTGCGCCGCCAGGTCACCGCCCAGTGGCCACAAGCCGCCGGCAGCCTGGGGCGCCTGTATGCCATGGGTGTGGACGCCTATCGACTGGCGCCACGCCTGGGCCAGCTAAAGTCTCTGCCGGACAGTCGCATCGACGGTGAATCGGGCAGCCTTGGCATGTCTCAGAGCCAGCGGGTCGTGCGCCAGTTGCCATGGGCCGAGTTCGCCAATGGCCAGGTTCAACGCCTGCCGGACACCGCTCGCTGATGCCTGACAGGTCACGCCAGCAAAGCGGCAAGGATGCCGAGCGCCATGCGCTCGAGCATCTTCAACAACAGGGTCTGCGCCTGCTGGCGCAGAACTGGTTGTGTAAACGCGGCGAGCTTGATCTGGTCATGCTAGATGGCGATACAGTAGTATTCGTTGAGGTCCGCTACAGAAAAAACACTCAATGGGGTGGCGCGCTCGATAGCATCGATGAGCGCAAACGGCAAAAACTGATTTTCGCCGCGCAATATTTTCTTCAGCGCGAGCCGCGCTGGGCCAATTCCCCTTGCCGCTTCGACGTGATTGCCATCGACAGCAACCTCGATCAGTTGAACTGGCTACAGAATGCCTTCGACGGCTGATCGCCGGCATTGCAAACCGGACACTCTCACCCAACACTTTTGCTCTTTGCTTTGCGGGCTGCACATTCACGTGCCGAACAGCCGCGCTACTTAAGGTCACACAGATGGACATGCAATCCCGAATTCGCCAGCTTTTTCAGGCCAGTATCGACACCAAGCAACAGGCGATGGAAGTACTTGCACCGCACATCGAGCAAGCCAGCCAGGTCATGGTCAACGCCCTGCTCAACGAAGGCAAAATGCTTTCCTGTGGCAACGGCGGCTCTGCCGGTGACGCCCAGCACTTCTCGTCCGAGCTGCTCAATCGCTTTGAGCGCGAGCGCCCGAGCCTGCCGGCCATCGCCCTGACGACCGACAGCTCGACGATCACCTCGATCGCCAACGACTACAGCTACAACGAAATCTTCTCCAAGCAGATCCGTGCACTCGGCCAACCGGGCGATGTGTTGCTGGCCATATCCACCAGCGGCAACTCGGCCAACATAATTCAAGCGATCCAGGCCGCACATGATCGCGAAATGATTGTCGTAGCATTGACGGGACGTGATGGCGGCGGCATGGCGTCGCTACTGTTGCCCGAGGACGTCGAGATTCGCGTACCGGCCAACGTCACCGCTCGTATTCAAGAAGTCCACCTGCTGGCGATCCATTGCCTTTGCGACTTGATCGACAGCCAATTGTTCGGGAGTGAAGAATGACCCCTAATCGCCTTGGCCTACTGGCCTTGACACTGTGCCTCGGCATCAGCGGCTGCACCTCGGTGGTGACCGCCAGCCGTGAAGCACCGATTGAAGATGACCGCGGTACTCGCACACTGGGCAGCAAGATCGACGATTCCCTGATCGACACCAAGGTTGGCGTGAACGTCGCCAAGGCCGACCCGGCCCTGGATAAGGATTCGCATATCGTCGTCACCAGCTTCAACGGTGTCGTGCTGCTCGCCGGGCAAACGCCACGCGCAGACCTCAAGGCCAAGGCCGAACAGGCCGCCGCCGCTGTCCAGCGCGTGAAACAGGTGCACAACGAACTGCAAGTCCTGCCGCCCTCCTCGTTGCTGGCCCGCCAGAATGACACCTGGCTGACCACCAAGATCAAGGCCCAGATGCTCACCGATGCAAACATCCCTGGTTCGCGCATCAAGGTTGTCACTGAAAACGGCATTGTCTACATGCTGGGCCTGCTGACCAAACAGGAAGCGGCACAGGCGACCAACCTGGTACAAGGCGTTTCCGGCGTACAGAAGATTGTGAAGTTGTTCGAGTACATCGACTGACCTGCAATCACGCGTAATAAAAAAGGCGATCCATCTGGATCGCCTTTTTTATTACTTCACCACTTTCAGACTGGGGCGACCGCTTGGACGCGGCGGCTCACTGTCGGGCGGCGGAAGATCGTCATCCGGTTCGATCTCGTCGTCCTCGCCCATCGGCGATTCCAGATCGAACACCATGCCCTGGCCATTCTCCCGGGCGTAGATACCCAGGATCGAAGCAATTGGCACGTACAAGGTGTGCGGCACGCCACCAAAGCGCCCCTCGAAACTGACCGCCTCGTTATCCATGTGCAAGTGACGCACGGCTTGTGGCGATACATTCAGGACGATCTGTCCGTCACTGGCAAACCCCTGAGGCACCTGCACCGACGGGTACTCGGAATTAACCAGCATGTGCGGGGTGCAATCGTTGTCCACAATCCACTCATAGAGCGCGCGGACCAGATAAGGTCGACTGGAGTTCATAGCGGCTCCTTAAGCCTTAGCGCATATCGCGTTCGACACCAGACAGACTTGCCTGGAAAGCCTCACGCGCAAACGAGCGCTCCATGTAATCAAGCAGCGGCTTGGCAGGCCGCGGCAGTTCTATACCCAAAATCGGCAATCGCCAGAGTATTGGCAATAGGCAGCAATCCACCAGACTTTGTTCCTCGCTGAGGAAAAATGGCTTGTCGGCGAACAACGGCGACACACCCGTCAGGCTTTCGCGCAGCTCTTTACGAGCGACAACGCGGGCTGCTTCCTTGGTCCGTGAATCCAGGATCAGATCCACCAGGCCACACCAGTCACGCTGAATACGATGAATCAGCAGACGACTGTTGGCACGCGCCACGGGATAAACCGGCAGTAGTGGCGGGTGCGGGTAACGCTCATCCAGATATTCCATCACCACAGTCGACTCCCACAACGCCAGGTCGCGATCGACCAGGGTGGGCAAGCTGCCGTAAGGGTTCACCTCAATCAGTTTAGGTGGCTGGCGACCAGCCTCCACGTAAATGATCTCGGCGCTGACACCCTTCTCTGCCAGTACGATGCGCACTCGGTGGGAATAGTGGTCGGCGGGGTCGGAGTAACAGGCCAACCGATTGGTCACGCCCATGGCGATCCTCCTCGCTTGTAGAAATTATCGAAAGCTCAAAAACGAGCGCGCCCAGAGGGCGCCTCCCGTAACGACTGGATTACCAGTTTCGCTACATCTTCAGAGGCGCCCTTGGGCGCGCGCGATTAACAGCAATAGCTTGAAGCTTTATCAGTGCACGTCTTTCCAGTATTCGCGCTTGAGCAGGTAAGCGAAGACGAAGAAGAACGCCAGGTACAACAATACATACGTACCGATGCGCTGATGTTGCAGCTTAACCGGGTTAGCCGAGTAAGCCAGGAAGGTTACCAGATTCTTGACCTTCTCATCGAACTGCTCTTCAGTCAGAGCACCGCTTTTCGGCACGATGGTCAGTTGATCGCACGCTTCATGAGTCAATGGCGTGCCAGTCAACGGATCAAATTGCTTCTTGCCGTCTTCGACGATCTGAACCTGTTTGCAACCAACCACCTGGCGACCTTGCAGGCCGGCCAGGACGTTAGGCATGCCTACGTTCGGGAAAACCTTGTTGTTCACGCCCCATGGGCGCGCAGGATCTTCGTAGAACGACTTCAGGTAACCGTAGAGCCAGTCGGTGCCGCGTACACGGGCAACCAGGGTCAGGTCCGGCGGCGCTGCGCCAAACCAGGCCTTGGCGTCCGCTGGCTGCATGCCGATGCTCATGTGGTCGCCGATCTTGGCACCCGTGAACATCAGCTTCTCCAGCATCAACTCATGGGGAATGCCCAGGTCGTCGGCAACACGCTCATAGCGTTGGAACTTGGCACTGTGGCAACCCATGCAGTAGTTGGCGAACGTACGTGCGCCGTCCTGCATGGCTGCTTTATCGGAAACGTCGATGTCGACTTTTTCCAGCTCGGGGCCACCGTGCTCAGCTGCGAAAGCGAACACTGGCAGCGCTGCAAGCATCAATACAGCAAATAGTTTTTTCATCAGCCAGTCACCCTTTCCGGAACCGGTTTGGTCTTCTCGAGCCTGGTGTAGAACGGCATCAGAATGAAGTAGGCGAAGTACAGGAAGGTACATACCTGCGACAACAACGTACGCTCAGGGGTTGGGGCCAATACGCCCAGCACACCCAGGATCACGAACGCGATGCAGAACACCCAGAGCCAGATTTTGCTCATCCAGCCCTTGTAGCGCATCGACTTGACCGGGCTACGGTCCAGCCATGGCAGGACGAACAGCACAGCAATAGCCGCGCCCATGGCGATCACACCAAGGAGCTTGTCCGGAATTGCACGCAAGATGGCGTAGAACGGGGTGAAGTACCAGACCGGAGCGATGTGCTCTGGGGTCTTGAAGGCGTTCGCCACTTCAAAGTTCGGCTTTTCAAGGAAGTAGCCGCCCATTTCCGGGAAGAAGAACACGATCGAGCAGAAGATGAACAGGAACACCACCACGCCGACGATATCTTTCACGGTGTAGTACGGGTGGAAGGCAATGCCATCCAGCGGTATGCCGTTTTCGTCCTTGTGTTTCTTGATGTCCACGCCGTCCGGGTTGTTCGAACCGACTTCGTGCAACGCCAGGATGTGCAACACCACCAGACCCAGGATAACGATCGGCAGGGCAACCACATGCAGGGCGAAGAAGCGGTTCAGGGTAATACCGGAAATCAGGTAGTCACCACGAATCCACTGAGTCAGGTCGTTACCGATGACCGGGATCGCACCGAACAGCGAGATGATCACCTGGGCACCCCAGTAAGACATCTGGCCCCACGGCAGCAGGTAACCCATGAAGGCTTCGGCCATCAGCGCCAGGTAGATCAGCATGCCGAAGACCCACACCAGCTCACGCGGCTTCTGGTACGAACCGTAGAGCAGGCCACGGAACATGTGCAGATAGACCACGATGAAGAACGCCGAAGCGCCGGTGGAGTGCAGCAGACGCAGGATCGAGCCGTACTCGACGTCACGCATGATGTATTCGACGGAAGCGAACGCCTCTTCCGCCGACGGGTTGTAGCTCATGGTCAGCCAGACACCGGTGACGATCTGGTTGACCAGAACGAGCAGCGCCAGGGAGCCAAAGAAATAGAAGAAGTTGAAGTTCTTCGGAGCGTAATACTTGCTGAGATGGTCTTCCCACATCTTGGTGGCGGGAAAGCGCGCATCAACCCAATCCATGAACTTGCTCATCACGCCTTCTCCGTATCGACGCCAATGATAATAATTTCATCGGTCTCATAGGAATGCGGGGGAACTGGCAGGTTCAAAGGCGCAGGCTGCGACTTGTAGACGCGACCAGCCAGATCGTAGTGGGAACCGTGGCAAGGGCAGAAATAGCCGCCTACCCAGTCCTTACCCAGATCCGCAGGTGCCACTTCGGGACGGAAGGTCGGCGAGCAACCCAAGTGCGTGCAGATACCGATCAGCAGCAGGACCTCAGGTTTGATCGAACGGGTTTCCGGATCAACGTAAGTCGGTTGTGTCGAGTTCTTGGAGGTCGGGTCAGCGAGCTGGCCCTCGATCTTCTTCAGATTCCCCAGGATTTCCTGTGTACGGCGGACGATGAACACCGGCTGGCCGCGCCACTCAGCAATCATCTGCTGCCCTGGCTCGATTTTGCTGACATTCACTTTCACCGGTGCACCTGCGGCTTTCGCCTTGGCACTGGGAAACCATGACCCCACGAACGGGACCGCAGCCCCCACCGCTCCTGCAGCACCCACCACGGATGTGGCTGCTACCAAGAAGCGACGCCGGCCTGCATTCACGCCGTCATTGCTCATTCAGTCCTCTCCCATCAGCTTTGTGGCCTGTTAAATCAGGCATCTACTAAGTAAAACTATGTACTTATAAAAATTTTGCCGAATGGTAATGAAAAGCCCCAATTCTGACAAGGTAATTACCGGAGCCCATCACCCCCAAGCCTTGTAGTATAGGGCGTCTGCGGATGTGGCAAGTTGTCACAGCGCAATTCTTTGATAAATCGCAGACATAAAAAAACGCCCAGCTCCGTGAGGAAACTGGGCGTTCTTTTTTTGAACGTGAAAGCGAATTAACGCTTCGAGTACTGCGGACGCTTACGCGCTTTACGCAGACCGACTTTCTTACGTTCAACTTCACGAGCATCGCGGGTTACGAAGCCGGCTTTACGCAGGGCGCTGCGCAGAGTCTCGTCGTAGTCCATCAGAGCACGAGTGATGCCGTGGCGGATTGCGCCAGCCTGACCACTCACACCACCGCCGATCACGGTGACGTAGATGTCGAATTTCTCGACAGTCTCAGTCAGCTCCAGCGGCTGACGAACTACCATGCGGGCAGTTTCGCGACCGAAGAAGTTATCCAGCGAACGGTTGTTGATGGAGATGTTACCAGTACCCGGACGCAGGAAAACGCGTGCGGTTGCGGTCTTGCGACGGCCAGTGCCGTAATTTTGAGTCGCCGACATAATGTACTATTCCGTTAAAACTTCAGTTCTTGGGGCTGCTGAGCAGTATGTGGGTGTGCAGCGCCCGCATAGACTTTCAGCTTACGGTACATGTCGCGACCCAGTGGGTTTTTAGGCAGCATGCCTTTAACCGCGGTCTCGATCACGCGCTCAGGGGCCTTGGCGATCAGCTTTTCAAAGTTGATCGACTTGATGCCGCCCGGGAAACCGGAGTGGGAGTAGTACATTTTGTCAGTGGTTTTAGCACCGGTAACACGAATCTGCTCAGCGTTGATTACGACGATGTAGTCGCCGGTGTCAACGTGAGGAGTGTACTCAGGCTTGTGCTTGCCACGCAGACGGCTCGCGATTTCGGTGGCCAGACGACCCAGGGTCTGACCAGCAGCGTCGACGACAAACCAGTCGCGCTTTACTGTTTCCGGTTTAGCAGTAAAAGTTTTCATTCTTTATAGCCTCAGGGGCCGCCCTGTAAATTAGACGGCGGATCTTACTGAATAGTGCGTACTTTGACAAGTCAAAGGCAGCCGGATACAGACGCTTTCGGGGGCTCGGGTCGGCGCGTCCGTTCAACGGCAAGATTCTTCGGCGGCGGCGCATCACTTCCACTGCAGAAAGAGGTGCGCAATTATGCAGATTGCGAAAAATAATTCAACCTGCTTTTATGATTGTTTTGCCCAAGGAGCACCCGATGGACTATCGCCAGCTAGGCCGAACCAATCTGAACGTGAGTGCCCTCTGCCTCGGAACCATGACCTGGGGCGAGCAAAACAGCGAGGCAGACGCCTTCGCCCAGATTGAGCGGGCAAAGAGTGCCGGGATCAACTTCATCGACACCGCCGAGATGTACCCGGTGCCACCCAAGGCCGAAACCTACGCCACCACCGAACGCTACATCGGCAATTACTTCAAAAGCCGCGGTGACCGCGCCGACTGGATCCTGGCCAGCAAGATCGCCGGCCCCGGCAACACCATCGACTACATCCGCGATAAAAACCTGCGCCACAACCGCCAGCACATCAGCGAAGCGGTGGACGCCAGCCTCCAGCGCCTGCAGACCGATTACATCGACCTGTATCAATTGCACTGGCCGGAGCGCAGCACCAACTTCTTCGGGCAGCTGGGCTACAAGCACAAGATCGAAGCCAACCTGACCCCGCTGGAAGACACCCTCGAAGCACTGGACGAGCAGGTCCGCGCCGGCAAGATCCGCCACATCGGCCTGTCCAACGAGACGCCGTGGGGCACCATGCGCTTCCTGGCCCTGGCCGAAGCTCGTGGCTGGCCACGCGCGGTGTCGATCCAGAATCCGTACAACCTGCTCAACCGCAGTTTCGAAGTCGGCCTGGCGGAAATCGCCATCCGCGAGCAATGCGGCCTGCTCGCCTATTCGCCGCTAGCGTTCGGTTTCCTGTCAGGCAAGTACGAAGGTGGCGCCCGCCCGCCAAAAGGTCGCCTGAGCCTCTACAGTCGCTTCAGCCGCTATTTCAACCCACAGTCGGAAGCAGCCTGCAGCCGTTACGTGGCTCTGGCTCGCGAACACGGCCTGGACCCGGCGCAAATGGCCCTGGCGTTCGTGACGCAGCAGCCATTCGTGACCAGCAACATCATTGGCGCAACGACGATGGAGCAACTGGAGAGCAACATCGCCAGTTTTGATCTGAAATTGTCGGAGGAGGTACTGGAAGGGATCGAGGCGATTCACAAGGATCATCCGAATCCGGCGCCGTAACCCCCCACTTGTAGGAGCGAGCTTGCTCGCGAAAAACCTGAGCACCCCGTTGGGTGTCAGGTTTTCAACGTTATTATTGACGACCATCGCGAGCGAGCTCGCTCCTACAATGATCTGGCAATGATCTCCTTCATGATTTCATTGGTGCCAGCATAGATCCGCTGGACCCGCGCATCCGCCCATGCCCGCGCGATCGGGTACTCCCACATGAACCCGTAACCACCGTGCAACTGCACACACTCATCGAGAACCTTGCACTGCAGGTCGGTGCCCCAGTACTTGGCCATCGCCGCCGTCGGCACGTCGAGCTTGCCTTGCAGGTGCAGTTCCAGGCAGCGGTCGACGAAGACCCGGCCGATCTGGATTTCCGTGGCCATCTCCGCCAGCTTGAACCGGGTATTCTGGAAATCCGCGATCGACTTGCCGAACGCCTTGCGCTCGCGGGTGTAGTCCAGCGTCCACTGCAGTGCCGCTTCGGCTGAAGCCAGCCCGCCAACGGCTACGGTGAGGCGCTCCTGGGGCAACTCCTGCATCAGGTAGGCAAAGCCCATCCCGGCCTGACCCAGCAGGTTTTCCTTGGGCACACGCACGTCCTGGAAGAACAGCTCCGAGGTATCCTGGGCTTTCATCCCGACCTTCTCCAGGCGCTTGCCCTTGTCGAAGCCCGGCGTATTGGCTTCCACCAGAAACAGACTGGTGCCCTTCGCGCCAGCCTTCGGATCGGTCTTGGCGACGACGATCACCAGATCGGCCAGGTAGCCGTTGGTGATAAAGGTCTTGGAGCCGTTGATCACATACTCATCACCATCGAGCACGGCCGTGGTTTTCACCCCCTGCAGATCGGAGCCGGCGCCCGGTTCAGTCATGGCGATCGCAGTAACCATCTCGCCGGACACCAGCTTCGGCAGGTATTTCTGCTTCAGCGCTTCACTGCCGTAATGCAGGATGTAGGGCGCCACGATGTCCGAGTGCAGGGAAAAACCGATGCCGGTCAGGCCAAGTCGCCCCACTTCTTCGATCACCACCGCGCTGTAGAGAAAGTCCGCCCCCAGGCCGCCGTACTCTTCCGGCAGGTGCGAGCACAGCATCCCCGCCTCCCCCGCCTTGTTCCACAGCTTGCGGTCGATATAACCTTGTTTTTCCCATTGCCCATGGAACGGCACCGCCTCTTTTTCGAGGAACGTTCGCACGCTGTCGCGGAAAAGCTCGTGCTCGGAACTGAACAGGGTTCTGGGGATCATGCGACACCTTTTCTTTGTTATTAGAAGGAATTGACCGTCAGAGCCTAAGCCTCGCTTCCGATACAGGACACTGGACACATCCGACAAAAAATAAGACGATCCAGCCGTCTGGTGACCACTTCCCCCTATAAAAATAAAGTTGAATTATGTCTAACCAAGCCTCCACGCCCCTGCGGCGCGTCAGCATCCTGGCCATCGACCGGGTTTTCGCTTCTACCCTCATGCAAGCCAAGGATTTCTTCCACCTCGCCAGCCTGCGCTACGGCAAACAGCTGGGCCAGGGCCTGACACCGGCGTTCGAAACCCGTCTGGTCAGCCCCGACGGCAAGCCGGTCAACACCTTCAGCGATGTGCTGATTCCGGTGGATGGCGGGCTGGAAAACGCCGACATCATCGTTCTTCCCGCGTTCTGGGACGATTTCGACAGCCTCTGCAAACGTTACCCACAAGTCCTGCCCTGGTTGCGCCAGCAACATGCGCGCGGTGCCGTACTGTGCGGCGAGGCCACCGGTGTTTTCTGGCTGGCCGAAGCCGGGTTGCTCAATGGCAAGGAAGCGACCACCTACTGGCGCTTCTTCAATGCCTTCGCCGAACGCTTCCCCCAGGTCCAACTCAATCAGGACAAGCACCTGACCGACGCCGATAACCTGTACTGCGCCGGCGGCACCACCTCGGCGTGCGACCTGTACATTTACCTGATCGAGCGCTTCTGCGGCGCCAATGTGTCCCAGGCCGTAGCCCGGGACATTCTGTATGAGGTGCAACGCAGCTACTCGCCAGGACGGATTGGATTCGGCGGGCAGAAGCTGCACCAGGACGTGATCATCCTGCAGATCCAGCACTGGCTCGAAGAACACTTCGCCGACAAGTTCCGTTTCGAAGACGTCGCCCGCGAACACGGCATGAGCATCCGCAACTTCATGCGCCGCTTCCAGACCGCCACCGGCGACAAACCACTGCATTACCTGCAACGCCTGCGCATCGAAACCGCCAAGGGCTTGCTGTCCGGCAGCCGCAAAAGCATCAAGACGATCAGCTATGAAGTCGGTTACGACGATGCGAGCTTCTTCGCCCGGTTGTTCCGCCAGCACACGGAGTTGTCGCCGAACCAGTATCGGCAGCAGTTTCAGCAGGCGGCGTAGGCCTCAGGCCTCAAACAAATCCCACAGGGATCCCGGTGAACCTATAGCGCACAAAAAAGGCCTGCAATCGCAGGCCTTTTTTTACTTTCCGAATCGTCCTACGGCTTGTGCGCCCGGGCCAGGAATTCGTGGGATTGCATTTCCAGCAGACGGCTCAAGGTACGCTGGAACTCGAAGTTCAGCCGGCCACCTGTGTACAGGTCTTTAAGCTCGACTTCGGCAGAAATGATCAGCTTCACGTTACGGTCGTAGAACTCGTCGACCATGTTGATGAAGCGTCGGGCGATGTCGTCGGTGGTGACGCTCATCTGCTCGACATCGCTGAGCAACACCGCGTGGAAGATCTTGCCCAGCTCGATGTAGTCGTTCTGGCTGCGCGGGCCGTCGCACAGTTCACGGAAGTTGAACCAGGCCACGTCATCGCAGGTACGCAGGGCACGAATTTCACGGTTTTCGATCATCAGCACGTCATTTTCGACCGCCGCCGTGCATTCCGGCGTCAGCGCACGGAAGCTCTTGCGCAGGCTTTCGTTGGCGGCTTCGTCGAGTGGATAGTGGAACAGCTCCGCTTGTTCGAGGTGACGCAGACGATAGTCGACGCCGCTGTCGACGTTGACGATCTCGGTATTCTGCTTGATCAGCGCAATGGCCGGCAGGAAGCGTGCGCGTTGCAGGCCGTCCTTGTACAGACCGTCCGGCACGATGTTCGAAGTCGCGACCAGGGTCACGCCGTTCTTGAACAGTTCTTCCATCAGGGTGCCAAGGATCATGGCGTCGGTGATGTCGGAAACGAAGAATTCATCGAAGCAGATGACCCGGGCTTCGGTGGCGAAGCGCTTGGCGATGATGGTCAGCGGGTTTTTCTCGCCGACCAGGGTCTTCATCTCTTCGTGCACGCGCTTCATGAAGCGGTGGAAGTGAGTGCGGGACTTTTCCTTGAAGGGCAGCGCTTCAAAGAAGGTGTCCACCAGGTAAGTCTTGCCGCGACCTACGCCACCCCAGAAATACAGGCCCTTGACCGGGGTCTGATCCTTCTTGCCAAACAACTTGCCCAGCAGGCCCGGCTTGTTTTGCTCGGCCGCGACCAGGTCGTCGTACAGGCGCTGCAAATGACGCACGGCAGTTTCCTGTGCGGCGTCATGGAAGAATTCCGGGCGTTTCAGATCAGCTTGATATCGTTCTAGGGGCGTCATAATTCGTTAGCAAGGCAACAAAAACGGGCCGACACTGTAGCGACGGCCCCGAGGAATGGCAATCGGCCCTTGGTCGGGCCGAACCGTTGTTTATTCCTGAACCGGCGTCAGGGCAATGCGCAAGGCTTCGATGGCCGCGTCACGCGCGGCGCTGTCGGCGAAGGCCGGGCTGTCGGCAACGCACTCGCCTTCCAGCCAGACGCTGAAGCCCTGGCCTTCACTGCGCACGTCCAGATCCTGGCCCGCTTGCAGCTGCTTGGTCACTTGCCCTGCGGTTTTACCGTCGGCGAAGTTGCGCGACAGCAGCAGTTGTTCACCATCGGCCGCCAGCAGACGGAAGCGGAAACTGCCGTCGTCTTCACGGAAGCTGACAAAACGTGCAGCCTTCGCAGCTTTCTTCTTGGTGGTCGCCGCTACTTGAGTCTGGGCAACGAAGGAGCGCAGGCCCACCGCTTCACGCAGTTCGTTGAGGAACGGCGTCGCTACCGAACGGGCCTTTTTCGCGCCGTGTTGCAGGATGTCTTCCAGATCTGCCGGGCGCTCGATCAGCTGGTTATAACGCTCGCGGGATTCGCCCAGCTCGCTGTCCAGCAGCTGGAACAGGCGACTCTTCGCCTCGCCCCATCCCAGGCCCTGCAACAGTTCGCTGCGGAACTCGTCGGCTTGCGCCGGGGTGGCGAACGCCTGGAACAGGGTGAACAGGTGCGAGTTGTCTGGATCTTTCGCTTCGCCCGGCGCGCGGGAGTCGGTGACGATCCGCGAAATCGCGTCCTTCATCTCTTTGGCGCTGCTGAACAGCGGAATGGTGTTGTCGTAGCTCTTCGACATCTTACGGCCATCCAGGCCCGGCAACGTGGCGACGCTCTCTTCGATCAACGCCTCGGGCATGGTGAAGAACTCTTTGCCCTGGCCAAACAGGTGGTTGAAACGCTGGCCGATGTCCCGCGCCATTTCCACGTGCTGGATCTGGTCACGACCGACTGGCACCTTGTGCGCATTGAACATCAGGATGTCCGCGGCCATCAGCACCGGGTAGCTGTACAGGCCCATGGTGATGCCGGCGTCAGGGTCTTCACCGGTCTCGACGTTCTTGTCCACCGAAGCCTTGTAGGCGTGGGCGCGATTGAGCAGGCCCTTGGCGGCAACGCAGGTCAACAACCAGGTCAGTTCGGGGATTTCCGGGATGTCGGACTGGCGGTAGAAGGTCACGCGGTCGACATCCAGGCCACCGGCCAGCCAAGTCGCAGCGATTTCCAGACGCGAGCGTTGGATGCGCAGCGGGTCATCGCACTTGATCAGGGCGTGGTAGTCGGCCAGGAAGTAGAACGAATCGGCATTGCTGTCACGGCTGGCGACGATCGCCGGGCGGATGGCGCCAGCGTAGTTGCCCAGGTGCGGCGTGCCGGTGGTGGTAATGCCGGTGAGGATACGGGTACGAGTCGTCATGGGTAATCGCTTGTCAGACTGCAATCAATTCGAGAGACGCGGCAGGATCAGATCCTTGAGATCGGTCAGCTTGCCATGAAAAAAGTGTCCGCATTCTGCCACTTTCAGCAGCTCATGGGGACGTTCGAGCTTGTCGGACCACTCGTAAACGACTTGTGGATCGATCACTTCGTCGGTTTCCGGCTGGATCAGGGTCAGTTCGCCGTGCTGCGGCAACTGATCCTGATCGCCCAGGCGCATGACCGCCGGCGCGACCATGAACAGGTGCTTGAGCTGTTCGCCCTTCGCTTCCAGACGTCCGCCGAGACTTGCTGCAACAAATCCACCGAAGGAGAAACCGAACAGTGTCAGCGGCAATTCCGGGTGTCTGGCGCGAAACCATTCGGCCACAGCCTGGGCATCATCGACTTCACCGGTGCCCATGTCGTGGGAGCCTTCGCTGGCGCCGACGCCACGGTAGTTGAAGCGCAAGGTGATCAAACCGGCATCACGTGCGGTGCGCTGCAGGGTCGAGACCACTTTGTTGAGCATGGTGCCGCCCTGCACCGGGTTCGGATGGCAGATGAGCGCGAGGCCACGCGGCTGCTCGTTGTCCAGGTACAGTGCTTCCAGTTGACCCACCGGGCCATCAATCACTACAGGGGTTTCACGCATAAGCAAGGAAGGAACTCCGTGACCTCGGATCAGGTCGACTCGTCTAGCAAATTGTCTGTGGCTGTCTATTGCGAGTGAATCGCGGTATACAGCGCAGGTTCGAGCCGTTAACGTAAAGCAAAGCCGTTTATAGAGGAAGGACTCGTGGAACACTCGCTCTTAGTTTGGTTGTTACCGACTCTTGCCCTGGTTGTGGGTGTCGCCATTGGGTTCCTGATCGCTCGCGTTGCACCGAACGCTGCGCCTAGCCGCACGCAGCGTCAGCTGGACGATATTCAGGAACGTTTCGACAGTTATCAGAACGAGGTGGTGACCCACTTCAACAGCACCGCGACACTGGTCAAGAAACTGACTCAGAGCTATCAGGAAGTGCAGGACCATCTCGCCGAGGGTGCCAATCGCCTGGCCCTGGACGAACAGACTCGCCAACGCCTGCTGGCTTCCCTGCATGCCGATGCAGCACAGGCTCCACGGGAACGCCTGACGCCGCCACGCAATCAGGAACCGCCTCGCGACTACGCACCGAAAGCCCCGAACGCGCCGGGCATGCTCGATGAGCATTACGGTCTGAAGAAGTAATCAGCTTTCGCGCATGGCAAAAAGCCCCCGGACACGTGATTGTCCGGGGGCTTTTTTGTTTCTGATCCTGTATCTCCGGTGCCCACACTGGCCCCTTCGCGGGCCTACTCGCGAAGGGGCCGGAACTGACGACAAAAAAAACCGCCCGATCTGTAGAGGATCGAGCGGGCCTTTTTACGCCTGGGGTTCAATCAGACGATCAAGGGTACTGCTGAACCTGACCTTGCTGCTCGGCACCATACTGCTGACCCGGAATCGCCTTGAGGTTGACCTCGACACGGCGGTTCTGCGCCCGCCCATTGACGTCGCCGTTGCTGGCAACCGGGCTATCCGGACCTGCACCGCGAGCGCTCAGGTTGGCACCGCCGACACCTTGCGAGGTCAGGTAGGTTGCCACGCTCTGGGCACGACGCTGGGACAGGTCCATGTTGTGCTGGCGGCTGCCGGTGCTGTCGGTATAGCCGACGATCTCGATCTGGTTCTGGTTGAACTCTTTCAGCGAGCCCGCCAGGTTGTTCAGCGGCTGATAGAAACTTGGGGCAATGTTCGCCGAATCGGTAGCGAACGTGATGTTGCCCGGCATGATCAGCTTGATCTGGTCGCCCTGGCGCTGCACTTCAACACCGGTGTTGGCCATGCTGGCGCGCAGCTTTTTCTCTTGCTGATCGGCGTAGTAGCCGTAGCCGGCGGCGGAAGCACCGACCACCGCCGCACCGATCAGCGCGCCCTTGCCACGGTTATCGTGGTTGATCGCAGCACCGGCCAGCGCACCGGCCAGAGCGCCGAGGCCACCGTATTTCGCGGTCTTGCTCATGCCTTCGGAGCCGCTATCCGCCTGGCCCTGAGCTTGGCCCTGACCGCCGTAAGGGTTAGGCGAAGCACAACCGGACAAAACGGCCACAGCCGTAGCGACAATAATCAAACGACGCGTGGTGAACATGTAAAGCTCCTACTTTTTTGCATTCTGTGGTGCAACGGACCAAGGCATCAGCCTTTGCGGGCGTTGGATCATGTTAATGAGTAAAAATTCCGAATGTTACAAATCAGCCCCGAACAAAGGGGTTCTCGCGCATTTCGTCACCCAGACGGGTATCCGGTCCATGCCCGGTCACCACGGTCGCGTCTTCGTCGAGGGTGTACAGCCGCTGCTTGATCGAACGCACGATGGTCGCCTGGTCGCCGCCCCACAAATCCGTGCGCCCGACGCCGCGACGAAACAGCGTATCACCGGCAATCAGCAGCTTGGCCTCGGAAAACCAGAAGCTCATGGAACCCGGCGTATGACCCGGCGTGTGCAGCGCCACGCCACAGCCGCAGGCCAGTTCTTCATCATCGGCCAGCCAGCGGTCCGGGGACGGCACCGGGGTATAAGGAACGCCGAACATCTGGCACTGCATTTCCAGGTTGTCCCACAGAAACTGGTCTTCCTTGTGCAGATGCAGCGTCGCGCCGGTTTTCTCCTTGAGTTGGCCGGAAGCCAGGAAATGATCGAGGTGCGCATGGGTGTGAATGATGCTGACCACTTTCAGCCCCAAGGCATCGAGACGCGCCAGGATCAGTTCATGATTGCCACCCGGATCGACGACGATGGCCTTTTTCGTTACCGGATCGCCGATGATCGTGCAGTTGCACTGCAACGGGCCGACGGGGAAGGTTTCGCGGATGAGGGTGGGTTGCTGGGACATCGGGGCCTGCTCGATAAACGGGGACGAGCGATTTTCGCACAATTGAGTATCCAGCCAATGGCCGCGATGTGTAACGTGAAAAATCCTTAACCCAGCACCCCCAATTCCTTGGCTCGCGCCACCGCTTGTGTACGCCGCTCGACCCCGAGCTTGCTGTTGATGTGGCTGGCGTGGGTCTTGACCGTGTGCAGGGAAATAAACAGCTGATCGCTGATTTCCTGGTTCGAACAGCCCTGGGCGATCAATCGCAGGACCGCCAATTCCCGCGTGCTGAGCTGCTCCGCAGCCGCGCAGGATTCCGGTCCGGGGCGGGCAACCAATGCTGGCAGTTTTTCACTGAGGCTCAGGGAAACGGGGGTTGGCGGACACTGTTGAAGCTGCCCACGCAGCCAGTCCGGGTGCTCGGCCAGCAAGCCCTCAAAGGGTTGCAACACCCCTCCGCCCGCGGCGTCCAATGCCTGGGTCAGTGCCTTGCGTGCTTCCGGTTCCCGTCCGCTGCCAAGCAATAACGCCACTTTCTGGGTCAACGCCATGGCACTGAGCATCTGCCGACCGCTTTGCTGGCCATGTTCGAGCAGCGCATTCAAACGCCCTTCGGCCAGCATCGGTTGGCCCTGGATGACGTCGAGCAAGGCTTGTTGCAATTCGATATGCAGCGGCAATTGCGGGTGGAATTCCGGTGGTGCTGCCCCGTTTTCGCCGTTATAGGTCTGCCCCAGGCGCGCCAGCCAGGCTTCGGCCAGATCGGTGCGCCCCTGGGCCAGCCAGAGTTCGCATTTGACCAGGGTGATCATGGCCAGGTAGTAGATCGGCGGCACATCCCAGATGTGCATCAGCCGTTCGGCTTCGGCCAGTTCGGCAAAGGCCTTGGCGAACTCGCCGCTGCTGCCTTCCAGCCTGGCAATCACACAGTGGCCGATCAGCACGCTGATGTCACGACAGGCACGCGCCTCGCTCAAACCAGCCTGCAATCGCACCCGCGCCGCCTGCGGCTGCATGCGCAGGGCCAGCAAAAAGCCTTCATACAAGGTCAGCCGGGCGCGAACCGCATACAGCCGTTGCGCCGACAAGCTCTGCAGGCGCTGCATTCCCTGGCGGACCTCTTCCAGCGCCCGACAGATTTCCCCGCGTGCTTGCAGCACCCGGGCCCGGTCGTAGTGCGCCAGTGCTTCGAACAAGGGGTTGCCGACCCGTTGCGCCAGCTCCAGCGATTCGCGGTTCAGCCCCCGTGCCCGCCACAAATCACCGTCGGCAATGGCCAGGTTGGACAGGGTCGAGAGACACATCAGGCGCTGGCCGTAACGCTTGGACGGAAGACTTTCCAACGCTTCGCGGCAGTACCGCAACGTCAGTTCGCGGTTACCGCGCCCACGGGCAATGATGCCGCTCAACGCCAGCCATTGAGCGAGCATCGACTTCTGGGCGGTGGCCGACGGCGCAGGCAGGAAACGGCTCAAATGGCTGGCCAGCTCTTCGGCGGCATCCAGTTGGCACGCCATCCCCAACGCCCAGCTATAGAGCACGATCAGTCGCGGCGTGCTGATCAGCAAGCTGTCAGGCAAGTCCATTTTCCAGCGCAGCAACATGCCGACGTTCTGCTCGGCCAGCAGCTGCTCTTCGGAGAGGTTTTGCACCAGGTTCGCCGCGACATCCAGGTGACCGGCACGCAAGGCCTGCTCCACGGCCTCATCGAGCAGCCCCTGGGCATTGAACCAGCGGCAGGCACGCAGGTGAAGGCTAGCGGCCGGCACCATCGACTGGGAAGTCGGCCGCGTGCGCAACAAATCGGAAAACAGGTGGTGGTATCGATACCAGTGGCCATGTTCGTCCAGCGGCACCAGGAACACTTGGTGGGCAAGCAGGAAGCGCAGGATCTCCCCGCTGTCATGGGCGTCGCGAACGGCATCGCACAGTTCGCTGCAAAAACGCTCCTGGGGCGCCGTGTCATAGAGGAACGACTGAACCTCGGCGGGCAGGCAATCGATGACCTCTTCGAGCAGGTAATCGCGGATCAGCCCTTCCCCGCCGTGCAACGATTGCGGCAGTGCGCCATCGGTGCCCGCCTCCGAGGCGGCCAGCAGCCAGAAACGTAAGCCAGCGACCCAACCTTCGCTGCGCTGGATCAGGTTTTCCAGTGCCTCACCGCGCAAGGAACTGCTGTGCCGGTCGAGCA
Source organism: Pseudomonas sp. GL_091 (assembly GCF_057837725.1). Taxonomy (NCBI): domain Bacteria; kingdom Pseudomonadati; phylum Pseudomonadota; class Gammaproteobacteria; order Pseudomonadales; family Pseudomonadaceae; genus Pseudomonas; species Pseudomonas sp. GL_091. Next base: position 6,093,474 of record NZ_CM174451.1, read on the forward strand.
GGCTCAAGGCCTCGTCGTGGGTCAGGCGTAAATCCTGTTCATGTAACTCAAGCAATTGCCGCGACAGCCGCAGCCGCGCCAGGTGCCAGTCGGGACGCTGGCGACTGGTGACCATTACCAGCAAGCCATCGGGAAGATGATTGAGGAAAAATTGCAGGCAACGGTCCAGCACCGGCCCCTGGGCCAGATGGTAATCATCCAGCACCAGCAGCAATGGTGTCGCCGTGGACAGGTGCTCGGCCAATTCGTCGAGCAGGCCGTCCAGCCACTCTTCGAACGCGAACGGCTGATGGCGCTGGCGCATTTTCAACAGCCCGAGGGATTGCCTGCCCAGGTGCGGAAAATAGTCCTGTAGGCCTTCCAGCAGGCGCTCGAGAAAACGCCCCGGGTCACTGTCGCGCGGGCTCAACCCCAGCCAGAGACTTTGCCAGTGCGCCGGTAATCCCTGACAAAACTCCACCGCCAACGAACTCTTGCCGAACCCTGCCGGTGCGCTGACCAGCAATAACCTGCCACCGAGCCCGGCACTCAGGCGCTCACACAAACGTGGACGCAGCACATGGCCGTCGGGCAACGGCGGGCGGAAGAAGCGCCCGTCGAGTGTCGCGACAGCTACGTGTGCAGAACCTGGGGATGTAGACAAATCAGTCATAGCCGGCTCTTGTTTGAATTGCGGGTGGCGGCGTTGCAGATGTCCGCAGACTAGCCGTAAACGGATAGGGAATGAAGGTAATTGCTACAAATGGCTACAAAAAGTCTACAAACAAAAAAACGCCCCGAACCAGTCGGGGCGTTTTCAGAGGGTGCGGCCTCTACTCAGTTCACCTTAGCGAACACCATCCTGACGCAAGGCCGCCGGGGTGAAGTCGCTGGTGGTGGCAGTGAAGCCGAAGTCATAGGCTGACTTCTCTTCGTTCTTCATGCCCAGCGCCAGGTAACGACCCGATTGCAGGTCATACAGGGCTTCGAGGGCATACCACGGCACTTGCTTGTCGTAGTAGTTCTCGGCATGGGCCTCGGCGACGCGCCACAGTTGACCACGACCGTCGTAATGGTCGATGACCGCTGCTTGCCAGGTGTCTTCGTCAATGTAGAAGTCACGCTTGGCGTAAATGTGACGCTGACCTTCCTTCAGGGTTGCGACCACATGCCACACACGACGCAACTCGTAACGAGCCAGGTCCTGGTTGATGTGACCGGCCTTGATGATGTCCGCGTACTTGAGCTTCGGATCGTCGAGCTTGTAGGCATCGGAGCCGATGTACATCTCTTTCTTGCCTTCGAGCTTCCAGTCGTAACGATCCGGTGCACCGTTGAACATGTCCAGGTTGTCGGAGGTACGCAGGCCGTCGGCCGCGGTACCCGGGCCGTCATAGGACACTTGCGGTGCACGGCGCACACGACGCTGGCCAGCGTTGTAGACCCACGCCGAACGCGGTTCCTTCACCTGGTCGAGGGTCTCGTGCACCAGCAGCACACCACCGGCCAGACGAGCCGGCGCGGTCACTTTCTGCTTGAAGTAGAACAGGATGTTGCCCGGGTTTTTCGGGTCGTAATCCTTCATCTTGTCGCGGAACACGAACTGGTCCTGGAAGTACACCAGGCTGAACGAACCGTTCGGCTGTGGTGTGGCCTGGGTCACCAGACGGGTCACGCTGCCCCCGCGATAGCGGGTGATGTGGTTCCAGATAACTTCCACGCCGCTTTTGGGAATCGGGAACGGCACTGCCGTTTCGAAGTTCTCCAGACCGTTACCGCCGGACACCAGGTTGGTGTTGGTGGCGTTACGCTTGATGGCGGCAAACACGTCATCCGGCACGGTAGCACCGCGATGAGACGGATAGACCGGCATCTTGAAGGTTTCCGGGTAGCGCTTGAACATCGCGTACTGGCCCGGGGCGAGCTTTTCCTTGTACTGGTCGACGTTCTGCGCCGTGATGGTGAACAGCGGTTTTTCGCTGGCGAACGGATTGGACAGGAAACCTTTGCTGTCGACCGTACCGGCGTTCTTCGCCATGGGCTTCCAGGCCGGGATCGAACCGTCGGCATTACCTGCCATTTCGGCGCCCATCGGGGTCAGGCTCTTGCCCAGTTTGTCGGCCTCAGCCTGGGGAACCGCTGCGATGACGCTGGTCGCCAGCAGCGAAAGGCCCAGAACACCGGCGTGGAACAGACTCTTTGTTATTTTCATATATGCGCTCGTCCAGAAAATACAGTGCTTAGAAGTTCACGCCGACGCTGAGCGCAACAAAGTCGCGGTCATCCACGGTGGTGTACTTGCCGTCGAAGAAGTTGGTGTAAGCCAGGCTCGCGGTGTAGGTGTTCTGGTAATCGGCGTCTACACCCAGGCTCACCGCCTTGCGGCCTTCCTCGAAGTTGCCGCCAGGGCCAGGGGAGTAACCGCTCACGTCATGGGACCAGGCAACGTTCGGCTTGAGGTTCACACCGGCAAACACGTCGTTGTATTCCCAGATGGCGCGACCGCGGTAGCCCCAAGAAGTCGGGGTGGTGAAGCCTTCCTCGGTGCAGTTGCGGCTGCGGTTGTTGGTCGGCGTACCCGGGCCGGCACCGTTGATGGTGCTGGTGTTGAGCGTCACGCAGGTATCGAGCGCGCCAGAGGCTGGCAACTCACCCGGGCCGTAGACCGGATCGCGGCCATAACGAACGTCGGAAGTGCTTTCCAGGCCGCCAACGTGGGTCACGCCCACTTCACCCACCAGGGTCAGACGGCTGGCGCCCATGACCTGGTCGAAGAAGTGCGTCAGGGTGGTCTGGAATTGGGTGACTTCCTTGCGACGATACCCGTGCAGGTCCTGACCCGGCACGCCGGTAAGCAGCGATGCATTGGTCAACGGATTGTTCGGGTTGTTATTACCCAAAGGACGGATACCGGAGAACAGGATGTCGGTGGAGTTGAGTTGCACTGGCGCGTTCGGACGGTAGCTGATCTCACCGCTCCACGCCGTACCGGTAGGCAGGGTGGTGGAGAAGCTCAAGCCATACAGGCGAATGTCCTCGGGGTATTCGATGAAGTATTGCGAATTACCGGCCACCAGCAGTGGCCCGAGTGCCGCGAACGGGCCAGGCAGCGCTTTTGCCGTGTTGTAGACCGACTGCGGCGCACCGGTGGCGCTGAAGATCGGCGCACGGCTGTGGTAATTCATGAAGTAGGCGCCGAACTCGGTGTCCAGCGGATCGAACATGTACTTGAAGGACGCACCCCACTGACCGCTGTCGCGGGCATCACGATCGGCGCCACGACGCACCAGAACACCCTCTTCGTTGACGTCGACGCCGTTGGCGGCCAAAGGCCCCAGGGCAATGGCCGGAATTTGCGAGCGCTTGTTCAGCACGCGCAGGTTGTTGTCGCAGCCGTCGGCAACGATGTCCGGCTGGGAGAAGAACGTGCCGCAGTTGTCGACGACGGTCTGGTCCCATTCAATTTGATAGAACGCTTCGGCCGAGAGGTTTTCGGTCAGGCTCTGGGACACATAGAACATGTTGACCGGGATCAGGCCTTCCTTGATCTCGGCACCCGGACGACGGAACGCGGACACGTCGATCGGGTTGATCGAGTTGATGCCACCACCGATGAAGGTACTTTCACCCCAGCTCACGACCTGCTTGCCCAGACGCACGGAGCCTGGCTGATCGGCAATGGAGTAGTTGTGGTAGACGAAGGCGTCGAGGAGTTGAGAGCCAGCGGACTTGGCGCCTTCCTTGCGGCCGTCGTCGCTGATGTCCTTGAACGGACGGCTTTCGTCCTTCAGTTCAAAGTCGTACCAGTATTTGCCACGGACGAAAACACCGGTATCGCCGTATTTCAGTTCAAGGTCATGGATGCCCTTGAAGATCTTCGAGAAGGTTTCCCCGCTCTTGAAGTTCAGGTGACCGTCATCAGAAGTCTGGGACAAACCCTTGCCGCCGTTGTTGACACCGATGAGGTTCTTGTTCGGCTGCTGAGTAGACCAACTGGCACCAATCGACAGGGATGAGTCGAACTGACCTTCGATTTCACCAACGTTGAAACTGACGCCGAATGCTGGCCCGGCGAGCGTAGAGGCAAGACTGACAGCCAGGGGCAGTTTCGCCCGGCGCCAGAACTGGTTTACTGATGTCATCGACGCTACTCCATGTGCATTTTATTTTTATGGCAATGAGCACTTCTAAAAACGCTGTGGATAACCGGGAGCCATGGCATCCCAAAGTCATTCCAAAGTTGCATCGCCCCGGTTCGTGCGGTTGCCCCGTTCTTAAAAATCCTTGAACGGACTATAGCCAGCAGGTAGTAGTGCTTGATCCCTCTAAAGTGTGATTTGCAGTTGCCAGCCACTCTGGAACAGTCCTTTCGCCAGTCCGACACCCGTCGGCACGGCAAGAATGGCTGAAAAATTCGATTTGACAAGCCAAGCGCTTGCTTGGTGGGGCTGGCGTGCCCTTTCGGGCACGCCGAGAAGCGCTTAAAGCGTCGAGAGGAAGGTGCTGTTGGTGGCTTGCCATTCGGTGATGTCGACACGAATGCGCTTCTTGTCGAGTTTGCCGACGCTGGTCTTGGGAATTTCAGTAACAAGGGCGATCTGGCTCGGAATCGCCCACTTGCTCAAGTGCCCCAACTCCACAAACGGCTTGAGGTGTTCCTTGAGTTCCCGCGCCCCGATTGCATGACCCTCACGGAGCACCAGCAGGGCAAACGGCCGCTCGCCCCACTGCGGGTCGGGGATCCCCACCACTGCTACTTCACGTACCGCCGCATGACGGCTGATCAGGTCTTCCAGGTCCAGGGAGGAGATCCACTCGCCACCGGTCTTGATCACGTCCTTGATCCGGTCACGAATGTCGATCACGCCCATGCTGTCCAGGGTCGCCACGTCACCGGTGTGCAGCCAGCCTCCGGCCCAGAGTTCGGCGCCCTTCTGCGGCTCGTTGAAGTACCCCTCGGTCAGCCACGGTGCGCGTAACACCAGTTCGCCCTGGGTCTCGCCGTCGGCGGGCAGGAAGTTGCCCTCGGTGTCGACGATCGCCGCCTCCACCAGTGGCCCTGGCACGCCGGCCTTGATCCGGTAAGTGGTGCGTTCGTCTTCGGTACCGGCCATCAGTTCATCGTTCAAGTGCGCGCACGACACCAGTGGCCCGGTTTCCGACATGCCGTAGGCGGCAGTCAACTGAATGCCTTTGGCCTTGGCGGCCTCGTACAGCGTGCGGTTCAGGGCGCTGCCGCCGATGACGATTTTCCAGCCGCCGAAGTCGACATTCTGCGCGGCCTTGGCATTGAGGACCATCTGCAAAATGGTCGGTACGCAATGGGAGAACGTGACCTTCTCCTTGCGCCACAATTCCACCAGGTACTCCGGGTCATAGCGACCGGGGTACACCTGCTTGAGCCCGAGCATGGTCGCCACGTACGGCAAGCCCCAGGCATGCACGTGGAACATCGGGGTGATCGGCATGTACACGTCGTTGGTGCCCAGCAGGCGCACGCTATCGATCGCGCCCATGATGGTCGACACGCCCATGGTGTGCAGCACCAGTTGCCGATGGGTGAAATACACGCCCTTGGGGTTGCCGGTGGTGCCAGTGGTATAGAACGTAGTCGCGACCGAGTTTTCGTCGAAGTCCTCGAAGTCGTATTGCGGGCTCGCCGCGGCCAGCAGCTGTTCGTATTCGCCGACGAGGTTCGGCAGGTCCGCGTTTTTTTCCGGCAGGTCAGTCAGCAGCAGGGTCTTCTCGACCGTGGTCAGTTGTCCCTCGATGGCCTTGTAGAGGCCGAGGAACTCGCTGTTGACCAGCACAAAGCGGTCCTCGGCGTGGTTCATGGTGTAGAGGATCTGTTCCGGCGACAGGCGTACGTTGATGGTGTGGATCACCGCGCCGATCATCGGGATGGCGAACATGCATTCCAGGTATCGATGGCTGTCCCAGTCCATCACACCCACGGCATCCCCGGGCTTGACCCCGGCCGCTGTCAGCACATTGGCCAGTCGGGCCACCCGTTCGATCAGGGTCGGGTAGCTGTAGCGCAACTTGTCGCGGTAGATGATCTCGCGGGTTTTTTCATAACGGGCACCGGACATCAGCAGCCGTTTGATCAACAGCGGGTACTGGTAAGCGCCTTCGGCCGGGGGGATAACGCGAGTCTGCAACATAATAATCCCTTTAATCTGACTGCACGGTCGTGACTGAAAGTAGGCACTGTAGTGCCCTTGAGCGCCAGCCAAATCAGCCAAAGGAATGATTTGCAGAACCCTGCAGATACTAGCGTTGCGCCACCACCCACAGGGGTTCTCTGTCGGTAGAGACTACGGAATCAATGCATCTCGGTAAAAGCCAGCTTCACGCCAATCGCAATCAGCACCGCGCCCATGGTCCGGTCGAACCAGTGACCCATGCGGGCGAAACCGGCGCGCACGCGCTGCTGGCTGAACAGCATCGCCACCAGGCAGAACCAGACCGCTGTCGCCGCCGCCAGGTAAACCCCGTAACCGGCCTGCACGGCTAGTGGCGTTTGCGGATTGATGACCACGGTGAACAGCGAGAGGAAGAACAGCGTGGCTTTCGGGTTGAGACCGTTGGTGACGAAACCTGAAGTGAAGGCACCACGGGCGGTGCGCTCGCCGGCTTCCTTGTGCAGATCGTCCGCCACAGGCTTGGCCGGTTGCGCGCGCAGTGCCTTGTAACCGATGTACAGCAGGTAAGCGGCGGCGGCCCATTTCAAGGCATTGAACAGCACGATCGACTGGGACACGATCAGGCCGATACCCAACAGCGAGTAACCCACGTGCAGGAAAATCGCCGTACCCACACCCAGCGCGGTCCAGGTGCCCGCGCGGCGACCGTGGGTGACACTCTCGCGCACCACCACGGCAAAGTCCGGGCCGGGGCTGGCCACGGCCAGCAGGTGAATCAGGGCAACGGTCAAGAACTCTGTCCAGTACATGGGGGCTCCTTCAGGCCAAGCGTAACTATTTATTTCATCTGGTAGGCTCGGCAGATTACGCCTTCAGTTCATTGCACAAAAGGTACAGTTGATGACGAACACTCGCCGCGCCGTATTCCTCGACCACCCGTCCCTGGACCTCGGCGACCTTGACCTCGACCCGCTGCGCAGTTGTTTCAGCGATTTGCAGCTGTTCGCCCAGACCTTGCCCGATCAAGTCATCGAACACCTCAAAGGTGCCACCGTCGCCATCAGTAACAAGATCCTGATCGATGCCGCCGCCATGGCCGCCAGCCCTGATCTCAAGCTGATCCTGATCACCGCCACCGGCACCAACAACGTCGATCTCGCCGCCGCCCGCGCCCACGGGATTACTGTGTGCAACTGTCAGGGTTACGGCACGCCGTCGGTGGCGCAGCACACGATCATGTTGCTGCTCAACCTGGCCACGCGCCTGGCCGATTATCAAAAAGCCGTCGGCGAAGGCCGCTGGCAGCAGGCCAAACAGTTCTGTTTGCTGGATTACCCGATTGTCGAACTCGAAGGCAAAACCCTTGGTCTGCTGGGACATGGCGAATTGGGCGGCGCGGTCGCACGGCTGGCTGAAGCCTTCGGCATGCGCGTTCTGCTGGGGCAAATTCCCGGACGCCCTGCCCGGCCGGACCGCCTGCCACTGGATGAACTGTTGCCACAGGTCGATGCCCTGACCCTGCACTGCCCGCTCAACGAACACACTCGCCACTTCATTGGTGCCCGCGAACTGGCCTCAATGAAGCCCGGCGCGTTCGTGGTCAACACCGCCCGCGGAGGCCTGATCGACGAACAGGCGCTGGCCGACACCTTGCGCAACGGGCATCTGGGCGGCGCCGCCACTGACGTGCTGAGCGTCGAGCCTCCCGTCAACGGCAATCCGCTGCTGGCCCACGACATCCCGCGCCTGATCGTCACCCCGCACAACGCTTGGGGCAGCCGCGAGGCACGCCAGCGAATCGTTGGCCAAGTGAGCGAAAACGCACTGGGATACTTCAGCGGTAAGGCGCTGCGAGTCGTCAGTTGATAAACTGCGGCACTTTTTTCCACGGGAGCAGTTATGGATCCGCGCAGTGAAGTACTGCTTCGTCAGGCCGAGTTATTCCAGGGTTCGGTGTTGTTGGCCGGTTTGCCCGCCGACGACTTGCTGGGCCGCCTGCCCGAAGCTCATGGCTGGTGCTGGCACGCCGGCGATCAGGCCGCGCTGGACGCCCGCTTCGCCGAGCGCAGCCATTTTGGCGTGAATGCGCCCGAGCGCGAGTTCGATACAGCGGTGGTCTTTCTGCCCAAGGCCAAGGACCTGACCGATTACATTCTCAACGCCCTCGCCTCGCGGCTGGCCGGCCGCGAGCTGTACCTGGTCGGCGAGAAAAAAAGCGGCATCGAAGGTGCCGCCAAACAACTCAATCCGTTCGGCAAGCCACGCAAACTCGACAGCGCGCGCCACTGCCAGCTCTGGCTGGTCACCGTGGCCAACGCACCTGAAGCCAAACCGCTGGAAAGCCTGGCGCAGACTTACGAACTGCCGCTGGCCGAAGGCCCGTTGAAGGTCATCAGCCTGCCTGGGGTGTTCAGCCATGGTCGCCTGGATCGCGGCAGTGCCCTGCTGCTGGAGCATCTGGACAAACTGCCTAGCGGTCACTTGCTCGATTTCGGTTGCGGCGCCGGGGTTCTGGGCGCGGCGGTGAAACGTCGTTACCCGCACAACCAGGTCACGTTGCTGGATGTGGATGCCTTTGCCGCTGCCAGCAGTCGTCTGACCCTGGCTGCCAATGGTCTGGAAGCCGAGGTGATTACCGGTGACGGAATCGATGCCGCGCCGATGGGTTTGAGTGCGATCCTGAGCAATCCGCCGTTCCATGTCGGCGTGCACACCGACTATTTCGCAACGGAAAATTTGCTGCGAAAAGCGGCTAAACATCTGAAAAACGGTGGCGAACTGCGCTTGGTAGCGAACAGTTTCCTGAAGTATCAACCGTTGATCGAAGAGCATCTTGGCGTGTGTGCGATCAAGGCCGAAGGACAGGGTTTCAGAATCTACCGAGCCAAGCGCGGATAAAAATTTTTACTTGCCGAATGGATTTTGCCTAGGCAGAATCCGCTCCGTCCTAGGGGAGTAGTCTCCCACGAGCGCCACGCTCGTCCGGCATGCGTCAACATACTTGGTCCTCAGACCATGGCGCATGCGACCCAAGCATCCACATCAGATGGATCGCAGGGTTTGACAAGACCTATGACACGAACACCTTACCCGGGGCGGGAAGGCTGTACGTGTCATAGCCGTGTCGACCCGCCCCTTAGGAAAACCCCTGATGCTGGATTCACTACTCGTACCTACCGCAATCGTTGCCTTGGCCGAAATCGGCGACAAGACGCAACTGCTCGCGCTCATTCTCGCTGCCCGTTTCCGAAAACCCTGGCCGATCATCGCCGGCATCATCGCCGCGACCCTGGCCAACCACGCAGCCGCCGGTGCAGTCGGTGCCTGGGTTGGCAGTTTCTTCTCGGATACGATGCTGCACTGGATCCTCGCCGCAAGCTTCGCCGCCACGGCGCTGTGGACCCTGGTCCCGGACAAGATGGATGACGACGAAGCCAGCACCGCCCGCAAGTTCGGGCCGTTCCTGACCACGCTGATCGCGTTCTTCCTGGCGGAAATCGGCGACAAAACTCAGATCGCTACCGTAATGCTCGCGGCCCAGTATCCAGAGCTTTGGCTGGTGATCATCGGCACCACCCTCGGCATGCTGATTGCCAACGTACCGGTGGTTCTGGCGGGTAACTTTGCCGCGGACAAGTTGCCCTTGACCCTGATCCGTCGACTGGCGGCGTCGGCGTTCTTCATCCTGGCGATTGTCGCTGTGTACAAGGCGATGCAGAGCAGCGGGTGGGTTTGACGAGGGTACTGAAATCAATCTGTGGCGAGGGGGCTTGTCGGATCGCCACAAGTGTCATTGCATGCAGATCAAGACTTCTTGGCCTGCTCATACAAAGGCATGACCCTCGGAATCGCCGCCTGCAACGCAGCGATACGGCTCGACGACGCCGGGTGAGTGCTCATGAACTCCGGTGGCGCACCTTCCGAGACCTTGCTCATCTTGTTCCACAGGGTGATCGCGGCATTCGGGTTGTAACCGGCGCGGGCCGCCAGCTCCAGGCCGATCAGGTCCGCTTCGTTTTCATTGGCGCGGCTGTTGGGCAAGGTCATGCCGTAGTTGGCCACGGTATCGGCCAGGGCCATGGTGTCCTGCCCCAATCCCAACAAGGCACCGGCGCCCTGCTTGGCCATTTCGATGCCGTAAGCCTTGGACATCGCTTCACGACCGTGCTCGCGCAGGGCGTGGGCGATTTCATGACCCATGATCGCGGCGATTTCATCGTCGGTCAGTTGCAGGGTATCGATCAGCCCGGTGTAAAAGATGATCTTGCCGCCAGGGCCGCAGTTGGCGTTGAGTTCATCGCTCTTGATCAGGTTGACTTCCCACTTCCACTGGGCCGCGTCCGGACGGAAGTTCGGCGCCTGGGCAATCAGCCGGTCGGCAATCACCTGAACCCGCCTGGCTTCATTGCTGGTCTTGTCCAGCACACCTTTGCTGGAAGCTTCGCCCACCGTCTTCTGATAGGACTGGGCGTACATCTGGTCGACCTCTTGCGCGGACAACATGCTGAACATGTACTGCTTGCGCTCAACGCCTACAGCGCCGCCACTGGTGGTATTGACCGACTGGCAACCGCTGAGCAAAAGCGCTGCGCCCAGCGCACTGACAACCAAAATCTTGTTCATCAAAAAACTCCCAGAAAACATGCCGCGTATCCTAGGCGTGGAAATATATCGACGCCAGATACAATGGACGTAAGACGCACAATTCGGACAAAGCTCTCATCGCCGTAAAAAAAATTCACATACAGCGACAACCCGCAGCCCATCACGTGCGCATTGATTCAATTACGACATCCGGCACGCAAAAACAGTCATTTCAGCTGCCCGCGCTCATGCCCGCCCGCCACCCTGCCGATACACCTGGGCAGACGTCTTTTCCCGTGCGGAGCCCCCATGAAATTCAAGTCGATCCAGTTTTCCGTGGCGGCCCTAGCCGGCTCCATTGTCCTTAGTGTCGTGGCAGCGCTGGTGGTGTACGCGCTGTTCTCCGGCGCGCGGACCCAAGATATGGTCCAGGAGCGGACCCAGGCGCAATTCGAGCAAGTCATCGAACAACGTCTGACGTCCCTGGCGCAAACCCAGGTCAGCCAGATCCAGCGTGAGCTCGAAGCGCCGCTGCTGATTGCCGGTGGGCTGGTGCGGGTCAACGCCCTGATCGGCACACCGGGGGCCGATGGCCAGCCTGCGCTGAGCCTCAGCCGCGAGCAATTGATCGACCTGATCAAGGAAAACGTGGTCAAGAACCCGAAAATCCTCGGCACCTACATCGGTTGGGAAAAAGACGCACTGGATCACAACGACGCGGCCTACGTCGGCACCCAAGTGGTCGGCATCGACGCCGCCAACGGGCGTTTCCTGCCCTGGTGGTTCCGCAACGACGACGGCACCCTGGGCCTGGACAAGCTGGTGGACGTCGACGACCAGAAAACCCTGTCCACTGGCGTACGCGCCAGCGAGTACTACCTGTGTTCGAAAGAAACCAGGAAATCCTGCGTGATCGATCCGGCGCCATATAAGGTCGGCGACAAAATCGTCATGCTCGCCTCCTTCATTGAGCCGATCATGCTCAACGGTGCCTTCCAGGGCATCGTCGGCGCTGACCTGTCGGTGAACTTCATCCAGGAAATGCTTCTGGGCGCCAACCAGAAACTCTACAGCGGTGCCGGTGAAATGGCCCTGATCGGCGGCAATGGCCGGATCGTTGCCTACACCAAGGATCCGAGCAAATTCGGCGAGAAGGTCAGCGACATCCTCGACAGCAAACAGATCGCCAACATGGCCAATCTCAAGCGCGGCGAAGTCACCTACACCGTCGACAAGGCCCAGGGCCGGATCGAGCTGTACCTGCCGTTCGGCATCGGCCAGACCGACGCCCGCTGGACCCTTATGCTGCAGTTGCCGCTGAATGCGGTCATGGCCGACCTGCAAAAACTCCAGGCCGACCTGGACGCCCAGCGCAAATCCGACACCTTCGGCATGGCAATGGTCGGCCTGGTGATTGCCGGTATCGGTTTGCTGGTGATCTGGCTGGTGGGTCACGGCATCGCCCGTCCGCTCAAACAGATGGTGGCCATGCTCGACGATATCGCCCAGGGCGAAGGCGACCTTACCCGGCGCCTGACCAGCGACCGTGCCGATGAGCTGGGTTCGATCGCCAAGGGCTTCAATACTTTCCTGGCCAAGTTGCAGGCGATGATCACCCAGGTGGTGACGTCGGTGCAGAGCGTCAGCGATTCGTCGGAACACACCGCCGACATCGCCATCCGCACCAACACCGGTGTACACAAACAAATGGCCGAGATCGATCAGGTGGCCACCGCCGTGCAGGAAATGACCGCCACCGCCCAGGACGTGGCGCGCAATGCGACCCAGGCCGCACAGGCCGCCAGCCATGCCGATCAGGCCGCCAGCCAGGGCATGCAGATTGTACGCGACACCTCGAACTCGATTGGCGCCCTCGCCGTTGAGATCGGCCGGGCCGTCGGCGTGGTGCAAACCCTGGCCAAGGACAGCGAAAACATCAACGCCATCCTTACCGCCATTCGCGGAATCGCCGAGCAGACCAACCTGCTGGCCCTGAACGCAGCCATCGAAGCCGCCCGTGCCGGAGAACAGGGCCGAGGTTTTGCCGTGGTGGCCGACGAGGTGCGTAACCTGGCGCAGAAGACGCAAAAGGCCACCGAAGAAATCCAGACCATGATTCAGCAGCTGCAACAAGGCACGCGGGATGTGGTGCGGGTCATGGAGGACAGCCAGAACCGCACGGACGAAAGCGTGCAGCACGCGGCCAAGGCAGCCGAAGCGCTGGAAACCATTACTCAGGCGGTGTCGGTGATCAACGACATGAACACCCAGATTGCCAGCGCGGCCGAAGAGCAGAGTGCGGTAGCGGACGACATCAATCGCAATGTGATCAACATCGGGCAGGTGGCCAATGAAGTGGCCGGTGGTGCGGATGAGTCGAGTGCGGCCAGTGCGGATCTGACCAAGCTGGCTGAGCAGCAGCGGCGGTTGATCAATCAGTTCAGGGTTTGACCTTCAGGCCCTCTTCGCGAGCAAGTCGGATCGCCGCACCGCCGCTCCCATATTTGATCTTCAGTGAACACAGAATATGTGTACGACAGAGTTCCAGTGTGGGAGCGGCGGTGCGGCGATCCGACTTGCTCGCGAAGGGGCCAGCACTGACACCAAAAAACTCAACCCGGCGTCAAACACTCCGGCCCATTGAGCTTCGGATCATTCACCATATTGGCCAGCACCCGCTCGCGCAATGCGGCAGGCTCACTGGCCAGCAAGGCTTGCAATGCATGCAACGGCGTCTCGGGATCCAGCCACGCGGCCTGCCCCACCTCGTCAAGGATCAATGGCCGCCGCTGGCTCGCCGCCGGCTGGGTAATCACGGCGGTACTGAGCCAAACCTGTTCCTGTACCGGATACGCTTCCCAGATCGCCGCAAAAAATAATGACGAGCCCTCCCCCGGTGTCAGCCAGTACGGGCGCTTGCGCGTCGTGCCGCGCCATTCGTAGAAACCATTGGCCGGCAACAGGCAGCGGCGCTCGCGCAAGGCCTGGCGAAACATTGGCTGTTCGGCAACGGTTTCGGCGCGGGCGTGGGCCGGGGTGCGGGACAGATCGGTCAGCCAGGGTGGCGTCAAACCCCAGCGGGCGCGGGCCAGCGTGCGTTGACCGTCAGGCTCGGCCCGCAGCATCAACACCGAATCATTGGGGGAAATGTTCCACTGCGCCTGCTGGTCGGCGGGAAAACCGGGCAGCGCCGCGAAGGCGGGGTTCCAGCGAAACAGGGCATAACGTCCACACATGGGGCAACACGGCTCTTGATCAAACGAACGCCAGCCTAACAGACCAGCGTGCCGGGAAAGCTGTCCGGTTCATCGCCGGACAGCGGCAGCGCGGCATTGTACGCGGTGATCAGCTCACGGGCGTATGCAGCCTGGTCGTTCTCGACCGACAGCCCGAGCAGGCCATAGATCGGCAACTCGCCGCTGCCCCCGAGCAAATCACGGCCCACCAGATGCGCCTCGATACCCTCGCTGGCGAGCATGCCTTGCAGCAACTCGCCTTCCATCAGGTTTTCCGGATCGTAGATGCGCTGCATACACGCCCCTCACTCGTTTTCGCTGAACACTTCGAGATGCCATTCTTCTTCATGAACCTGCAACACGAAGGTTATCGGCCGGCAGCACACCTGACAGTCTTCAATATAGGTCTGATCGCCACCGGACAAATCCAGCGTCGTCTCGACTTCCTCACCACAATACGGACATTCATATTGCGCAGTTTCCAGCATCGCGGTCTCCCAGGTGACTTGTGCGTATAATCGCCGGTCTATTTGCAGGGCTATTTTTGTCTGGCTACTTTTTCAGACCGTGCCCCGCCGGTTTTCGATCAAAACCTTTACTTACCCTAGCCGTTTCTAACAAGAGAGCATGATGGGCGAATTCGATGCCATCCGACCTTACGACGACAGTGAAGTCCCGGCAGTGCTGGCACGACTGCTCGGAGACAAGGCGTTTCTAGATATCCTCACCCACTTTCGCTTCCCGCGTTTCGCCGGCGCTTTAGGCTGGGCACTCAAACCTCTTATAGCCCATCGGTTGCGCCGTGAGTTTGCCGGCATTACCTCCGTGGCCACGTTACAGGACAAAGTCGAGCATTACGTCGACCATACCATCGAGCGCGCCACCGACGGTGTTACCTATACCGGGGTGGAGCAATTCAAGTCCGGCAGCGCCTACCTGTTCATCGCCAACCACCGCGACATCGTGATGGACCCGGCCTTCGTCAACTATGCCGTGTACCACGCCGGCCTGCCGACCCCGCGCATCGCCATTGGCGACAACCTGCTGCAAAAGCCTTTCGTCAGCGACCTGATGCGCCTGAACAAGAGCTTCATCGTGCACCGCTCGATCAGCGGACGCCGGGAGAAAATGGCGGCTTATCAACTGTTGTCGGCGTACATCAACCATTCGATCCGCAACGATTGCGCCTCGATCTGGATCGCCCAGGCCGAAGGCCGCGCCAAGGACGGTGACGACCGTACCGAATCGGCGATCCTCAAGATGTTCCACATGAGCCGCAAGGACGAGCCGTTCGGCGAAGTCATTCAGTCGCTGAACCTGACCCCGGTGTCGATCAGCTACGAGTACGACCCGTGCGATCAGGCCAAGGCCCGCGAGCTTTACATCCGTGCCACCACCGGCAGCTACACCAAGGTACCGGGCGAGGATGACGTGAGCATTGCCAAGGGCATCACCGGTTACAAAGGCCGGGTGCATGTGAACTTTGCCGCGCCGATCACCGAGCAGTTCGAAGACACCAAGCAATTGGCGGTCGAGATGGACAGGCAAATCCTCAGCGGATACCGCTTGTTCCCGGTGCACTACCTGGCTTATGCACAGTGGAAAGTTGCTGATCCGCAGTTGCAGGTGCCGAAAGCCGCCGAAGTGTTCCCGGCCGAGGAGTTGGTCAAAGCCCAGGAAGAATGGCAACGCCGCCTGGACGCCTGCCCTGAAGAGCATCGTCCATTCCTGGTGCTGCAATATGCGACGCCGGTACGCAATCAGTACCGGGTGAAGGCAGGGTTGCCGCTGTAAGCGGTTTCGGCCAAATGTGAAAACGGCGCCCTTGAGGCGCCGCTTTTGTATCTGTTCACCACAGGTTTGCGGTTATTCAAACCTGAGTACTGATCCACGACACCAGCAGCGCCATCCCCATGCAGGCAAAACCGAAGATGTAGAAAAACCGGTTCATGCGTAAGGTCGCCCAGTCCAGCGTGGGCTCTACGTTGGGGCTGCTCTGGCGCTGCGCCTGCAAGCTGGCCATCGCGCGCAGTTCGCGACGACGGGTGGCGTGCAGCAACCAGCCGCCCGGGAAGGCAAAGAGCAAGGCCAGCAGATTGATCAATTTGGCGGGATGGGCGGTAAACAGCGTCATCAAGTGCAGCGACATCACAAACCTCAGGTAAATCAGGTGGCAGGTGCCGGACCGGCGACCGCGGCGCGGATTCTACCGAAAGCCTGCGCGCCTGCCCTCTGTTTCCGACAAATAACGAAGCAATTGATCAATGGCTGTCCTGAGTCACGGCTTCGTCATCTGTATCGGCGACCATACGCGCCTCGAAACCGACAGGGACCACGTCATGCTCCACGCCGAAAACCAGGATCGTCTTTACCTCATCACCCCCAGCGAAGAACAACAAGCCCTCGTCGGCAGCCTCGCCTTCAACGTTCAAGACCGCCATTGGTTGGTGTATTGCGCCTTGGGCGGGCATCAACATGCGGATTTGCCGGAAACAGATTTGCTGACCGGTGTGAGCGTGCTGGATTTTTACTCACAGGCCGCCTGACACCACTGATCCCCTGTGGGAGCAAGCTCGCTCCCACAATTGATCGGTGTGCAGTCATAAAAAAGCCCGGGACCATCGCTGGCACCGGGCTTTTTCGCATCCAGCTAAGCTTACTCGCCGAGAATCTGACCCACGGTCGGGTCCTTGAACAGGCGGGTCAACGCATCGCTCAGCACATCGCTGACCAGCTTGGTGTTGGTTTCCTGGTTCGGCGCCATACCGAAGCGCTGGTCCAGGGACGAACCATAACGGCCGCTGTAGCGACGGTTGGCATTCTGTACATCGGAGCGGAACGTCGCGCCGATGGTGGCTTCGGTCACGTACATGCCTTCCTTGGGCGACTGGTACTTCAACTCTGCCAGGGTCACGGTCAGTTGCGGTGCATTCATGGCATTGTTCGTCGGGGTAAAGCCCAACAGACGCACGGCGGCTTCAGCCTGGGCCTGCAGCTTCGGCAGGATCTGCGCGCCCTGCACGGTGATCGCGCTGGTCTCCGGGTACAGACCACCACGGGTGCCCAGCGTCGGCGACGGGCGACCGTCCACTACACGCACCACGACGGGCTGGCCATGGCCGACCGGGGCCAACTGGGCGGTCAGCTTGGGTTCCGGGCTCAGTTGTTGCGGGCTGTGGGCGCAGCCAACCAGAGTCAAACTGGTCACAGTGATCAAACCGAACAACAGGCGTTGCAACATGCTCTTCTCTCCAGAATCAGGCACAAACAGGCCGGCAGTATAGCGGTGCGCCACTGCGGGTAACCAGCACCTCACAGTGTTTGATGAAATCTCTGACACCCCCCAGGCAATGCGGTTCCTGTCACACAGTTGTCACCACTCATACACTTGCACGTAATGGCCTGCAGGCTATCTTCTCAGTAGTCACTCACACGGTACTTCACCATGCGCCATCTGATCTCTCTGTTCGCGCCACGCCCACTGCATCGCTGCTTCGCCCTGCTCGACCGCAACGGCCACTGCCAGGCCTTCAAGCAGTGCAGTCTCCAGCCCATGGGCGATGGCTGGGTTGAAATCGAAGAGATCCGCCTGAACTGGCTGAATCAACCGCTGCCTGCCGGCGCCCGGGTCGTTTCGCAGCAGCTACAGCCACGCTCGCGTGCACAGCAACTGATGACGACCTGACCAAACACCTAATAAAAGTCATTAAACACGACCATTTCCCTGCGTTTCTTAGATACAATCTCCCCCCGATTATAAGGACGTCTCCTGATCGGGCCTCGCAGCATCGTCAATGCGCTTGTATTGACACCCCGCACCGCCCACAGAGAGCCGCCCACACAGATCGAGTGAAGCTGGCGCGCTTGCTGTTTTGTTGAGCAAAACCTCCACTTTTCGCGAATCTGCAGAGCTGTCATTACGCTCGGTCACTGAGCTGTTTGCCCGTTTTGCCTGCCCTGTATCCCATGGCGGCAATCCATCCGGGCACGGTGCCAGGCTGGGACAGCCCTTTTTGAGGTTCACGTCTTCAAAAGAGCGTGAAAAAAACGGGTTTTCACAACTTCACAAGAGTGTGGCGAGCAAATGAATAGTTTTGCGTCTGAACATGCACCATTAGCGTCTACAACAGCCCAACGACACAGGACCGAGTATTCCTCGAACACCGGAGCCTGAAGCCTGTCCGCTACGGATTTGGTTGCACAAACGGATGTATCGACCATAAGTCGAATTGCCTCCCGCGCGCTGAAATGAGTTCATATGGCTCATAGGCCCGGCAGGTAGCGTCCGTCGAAGTTGCGATAAATTGCGAAGATTCGGACATGGCGATCCTGCCATGGGTACCTGGGGCAACACTGACACGCCCCGTCACTCCTGGCAGCCATGCCGACAATTTGGTGCTGCAGATTTTGGAGACGCGTTAAATGGCGCATAACGAAGCAGTCGACGTAGTACTGGTTGGGGCCGGCATCATGAGTGCCACCCTTGCAGTACTGCTCAAAGAGCTCGACCCCGCGATCAAGCTGGAAGTCGTCGAGCTGATGGATTCCGGTGCCGCGGAGAGTTCCAACCCGTGGAACAATGCCGGTACCGGTCACGCCGGGCTGTGTGAGCTCAACTACACGCCGCAGGCCGCCAATGGCGCCGTCGACATCAAGAAAGCCGTGCACATCAACACCCAGTTCGAGGTGTCGAAGCAGTTCTGGTCGTACCTGACCAAAAAAGGCACGTTCGGCTCGTGCAAATCGTTTATCAGCCCGGTGCCACACCTGAGCTTCGTGCAGGGCGACAACGGCGTGTCCTTCCTCAAGGAACGCTTCAAGGTGCTGAGCAAGCACCACGCCTTCGCGGATATGGAATACACCGAAGACAAGGCCAAAATGGCCGAGTGGATGCCGCTGATGATGCCTGGCCGCGATCCTGGCGAAAACCTCGCCGCGACCCGCGTGATCAATGGCACCGACGTCAACTTCGGCGCCCTGACCAATCAGTTGCTCAAGCACCTGACCAGCGCACCCGATGCCCAGGTCAAGTACTGCAAGCGCGTGACCGGCCTCAAGCGCAGCAACGGCGGCTGGACCGTCAGCATCAAGGACGTCAACAGCGGCAACACCCGTGAAGTCGACGCCAAATTCGTCTTCCTCGGCGCGGGCGGTGCAGCACTGCCGCTGCTGCAGGCTTCGGGCATCGAAGAAAGCAAAGGCTTTGGCGGCTTCCCGATCAGCGGCCAGTGGCTGCGTTGCGACAACCCGGAAGTGGTCAAGCACCACCAGGCCAAGGTCTACAGCCAGGCTGCCGTCGGCTCGCCACCAATGTCCGTGCCGCACCTGGACACCCGCGTGGTGGAAGGCAAGAAGTCCCTGCTGTTCGGACCATACGCCGGCTTCACCACCAAGTTCCTCAAGCATGGCTCCTTCATGGACCTGCCGATGTCGGTTCGCGCCGGCAACATCGGGCCGATGCTGTCCGTGGCAAAAAACAACATGGACCTGACCAAGTACCTGGTCAGCGAAGTGATGCAGTCGATGGAGCAGCGCCTGGAGTCCCTGCGTCGCTTCTACCCTGAGGCGAAAGCTGAAGACTGGCGCCTGGAAGTGGCCGGCCAACGGGTACAGATCATCAAGAAAGACCCGAAGAAAGGCGGCATCCTGCAATTCGGTACCGAACTGGTGGCGGCCAAGGACGGTTCCCTGGCGGCACTACTCGGCGCTTCGCCAGGTGCCTCGGTGACCGTTTCGATCATGCTTGAGCTGATCGAAAAATGCTTCCCGGGCAAAGCCAAGGGCGAATGGGCCACCAAATTGGCCGAAATTTTCCCGGCCCGGGAAAAGGTCCTGGAAACCGACGCTGCGCTGTATCGCAAGATCAACACGCAGAACAACATTGCCCTGGAACTGATTGAAGCCAGCAGCGAGACCGAAAGCTACGCTTGATTCGGCTCCATGAAAAACGCCCCGTTCTCATCGAGAGCGGGGCGTTTTTTTATGGCCGGCGAAACCATATTTGTGGCGAGGGATCAGCCGCGAGCCTTTTCAATCAGCTCGATGTAATCCGCCGCATTGCGCTGATCCTTGATCAGGGCAATGAAATTATTGCCGTGCTCATCCTTGCCATTCACGTCGTAACCCGCTTCGACGAAGAACGTCAGAAAGCGCGCGAAATCGTCAATGCGCAGGCCACGGTAGGCCTTGACCAGTTTGTGCAGGGACGGAGAAGTCGCGTCGACCGGTTCGAAATCGAGGAACAACTTGATCTGCTCATCGCCGATCTCGTCACCAATCACTTGTTTTTTATCTTTACGCATTGCCGACTCCAGCTCGCAGACATTTCACGGGGCGGGCAGTTTACCCCCGCGCAGGCACAGGGCTCAACGCGGACGAGTGCTGCCAGTGTGCAGATCGGCCCAGACATGGCCATTGGCGTAGCTGAGAAACTGGCAATACACCGTGTCATTGCGCAACAAGTCGATCACCACCCGGTATTGCGCCAGCGGGTAATAGAGGGTCAGGGTCTTGCTCGGCACATCGTAAACCGGCTTTTTCAGGCTTTTGCTTTCACCATCGAAGTTGACCAGTACCTGACTGATGGTGGCACCCTTGTTCAGGGATTTGCCCTTGAGCCGAATCATCAGCGGTGACGTGACCGGAATCGGCTGTTGATTGGACTGACGCTGACTGCCGACCACCACCGAGTACTCGGTAACCTGCAGCAACTGTTGCTGTTCGGGTTCGCTGTCACGCAGGGTCAGGTCATCGGGCGGCAGGAACTGTGCATGCATGGGCGCCGGCGCGGCGGCCAGGGGCAGGCTGAGGGCCAGCAACAGGGCGGCGCAGCTGCGGATCGAACGGCTCATGACAGGCTCCGGTGGGCGGATGTAGGAGCGAGCTTGCTCGCGATGGTGTGTCAGACGACGCCAATGTACCTGACAGACCATCGCGAGCAAGCTCGCTCCTACAAAAAGCGCATCAATCGAACTGCGCGCGCATCCACGCCTGATACTCGGCAACACCGGGCTCGCCTTCGCGCGGCGCCCAATGTGCCAGCTCACCTTCACCGACCGGACGGTAAGGGCCAGCCTTGCATTCGAACATCAGGCTGTCGGCCTCCAGCACCACCAAACCGTGGAACACACCGGTTGGCAGGTCCACGCCAACACAGTCGCCACCGGCCTGCAGCACGGTCTTGCTCAGCACCGTACCGGTCTCATCAAAGATCAACACGCCCAGCCGGCCCTTGAGGACCAACAGGGTTTCGGCCTTGTTGTCGCCCAAATGCCGGTGAGGCGGGATGTACGTGGACGGCTGCAACCCCACCGCCATGCGATGGCAAGCGTCTTCCATCTGATGGAAGTTGTGATGCTGGCGCCCACGAGGATTGGCCGCGGCTTTCCCGGCCAGCTCGGCGAACAAGGTCTGATCCAGAAAGCGAGGCGTATCCATTTCTTACATTCCTTTAACGGCGAAAATCCCGTTGGCATTACGCCAGTAGCCTTTGTAGTCCATGCCGTAACCGAAGATGTAGCGATCGATGCATGGCAGACCAACGAAATCGGCCTTGAGGTCCGGACGGGCCTTGCGGTCGTGATCTTTGTCGATCAGCACGGCGGTGTGCACTTTACGTGCGCCAGCGTGTTTGCAGAAGTCGATGATCGCGCCCAGGGTGTGGCCTTCATCGAGGATGTCGTCGATGATCAGCACGTCACGGTCGATGAAGGAAACTTCCGGCTTGGCTTTCCAGAACAGGTCGCCACCGCTGGTTTCGTTGCGATAGCGGGTGGCGTGCAGGTAGGACGCTTCCAGCGGGAAGTCCAGGTAGGTCAGCAGCTTGCCGGAGAAAATCAGCCCGCCGTTCATCACGCAGAACACCACCGGGTTGCTGTCGGCCATTTGTTCGTTGATTTGTGCACCGACGCGGGCGATGGCCGCCTCGACTTCAGCTTCGGTGTACAGGCAGTCAGCCTCTCGCATGATTTGACGGATATGCTCGAGATCAGCGGACATGGCGCTCTCCAGGGGGTTTGAGGGGGAGGGACGGATTCGGAAAAGCGGGCAAAGGTACGCATCAAGCGAGGCCAGATCAAGCGTTTGTGGACTAACGTACTGTATGTCTATAGGACAACACCCTCGGATAGATTAATCTAGGCCGGTTTTTTTGCCCGCCGCCGGAGCCTTTCCCCATGCCCATCCATGAGATCCGCCACCCGCTGATCCGTCATAAACTTGGCCTTATGCGCCGCGCAGACATCAGCACGAAGAATTTCCGTGAGCTCGCTCAGGAAGTCGGCGCCTTGCTGACCTATGAAGCCACCAAAGACCTGCCGCTGGAATCCTACGATATCGAAGGCTGGTGCGGCACTGTGTCGGTCGAGAAAATCGCCGGCAAGAAAATCACCGTAGTGCCGATCCTGCGTGCCGGTATCGGCATGCTCGAAGGCGTACTGAGCCTGATCCCGGGCGCCAAAGTCAGCGCCGTCGGCGTGGCCCGCAACGAGGAAACTCTCGAAGCCCACACCTACCTCGAGAAGCTGGTGCCGGAAATCGACGAACGCCTGGCCATGATCATCGACCCGATGCTCGCCACCGGCGGCTCGATGGTTGCCACCATCGACCTGCTGAAAAAGGCCGGCTGTCGCGACATCCGCGCCATGGTGCTGGTTGCCGCGCCAGAAGGCATCGCTGTGGTAGAGAAAGCTCACCCGGACGTGATCATCTACACCGCGTCCATTGATCAAAAACTGAACGAGCACGGTTACATCATCCCAGGGCTGGGCGATGCCGGTGACAAGATCTTCGGCACCAAGCAGAAGGACGCGTGACCATGCAGCAAGAGTTCAACGATCCGCTCTGGCGCACGGTGCTGTCGGGTGCACAGATGCTGTTCGTGGCCTTCGGCGCCCTGGTGTTGATGCCGCTGATTACCGGTCTCGACCCGAACGTGGCGCTGTTCACGGCCGGCCTGGGGACGATCCTGTTCCAGATCGTCACCGGGCGTCAGGTGCCGGTGTTCCTGGCATCGAGCTTTGCCTTTATCACCCCGATCATTCTCGCCAAGGGCCAGTTCGGCCTGGCCGCGACCATGGGCGGCGTGATGGCGGCAGGTTTCGTCTACACCTTCCTCGGCCTCGCGGTGAAGATCAAAGGCACCGGGTTCATCGACCGCCTGCTGCCGCCTGTGGTGATCGGTCCGGTGATCATTTCGATCGGCCTGGCCATGGCGCCGATTGCCGCCAACATGGCCATGGGCAAGGCCGGCGACGGCAGCGAATTGATCCATTACCAGACGGCGATGCTGATTTCGATGCCCGCGTTGCTGACCACCCTGATCGTCGCGGTATTCGGCAAGGGCATCTTCCGCCTGGTACCGATCATCTCCGGCGTGTTGGTCGGCTTCGGCATGGCGTTTTACTTCGGCGTGGTCGACACGGCGAAGATTGCCGCTGCACCCTGGTTCGCCATCCCGCACTTCACCGCGCCGGAATTCAACTGGCAGGCGATTCTGTTCATCGTTCCGGTGGCCCTGGCCCCGGCCATCGAACACATCGGCGGCGTGATTGCCGTGGGTAGCGTGACCGGTCGCGATTACCTGAAGAAACCCGGCCTGCACCGCACCCTGCTCGGCGACGGCATTGCCACCACGGCGGCCGGTCTGTTCGGCGGCCCGCCCAACACCACCTACGCCGAAGTGACCGGCGCGGTGATGCTGACCAAGAACTACAACCCGAAAATCATGACCTGGGCGGCGATCTTCGCCATCAGCCTGGCGTTCATCGGCAAGTTCGGCGCACTGCTGCAAAGCATTCCGGTACCGGTGATGGGTGGGATTCTGTGCCTATTGTTCGGTTCGATTGCGGCGGTGGGGATGAACACGCTGATCCGCCACAAGATCGATCTGGCCGAGGCGCGCAATCTGGTGATTGTGTCGGTGACCCTGGTGTTCGGGATCGGCGGCGTGCTGATCGGCACCGGCACCGGGCCGGACGATTTCGGCCTCAAGGGCATCGCGCTGTGCGCGGTGGTGGCGATTGGCTTGAACCTGATCCTGCCAGGCAATGACAGCTGGAAGCACAAGAAGGCGAATGAGCCGCTGATCTAACGGCTTGAGATACTTGTAGTCTGCCAGATAGCCATCGCGAGCAAGCTCGCTCCCACAATTTGGAATGCATTTCCCTGTGGGGGCGGACTTGCTCGCGAAGCTTTTAAAGCGCCAACGGCGCGCGCTCGCACAACACACTCAACGCCCTCGCCCAATGCGGATCATCGTTGAGGCACGGCACCAGCACCAGATCCTCTCCCCCCGCTGCGCGGAATTGCTCCTTGCCGCGATCACCGATCTCTTCCAGGGTCTCGATGCAATCGGCAACGAACGCCGGGCACATCACCAGAATCTTTTTCACCCCGCTTTTGGCCAATTCATCGAGGCGCGCTTCGGTGTAGGGTTCGATCCATTTGGCGCGCCCCAGACGCGACTGGAACGACACCGACCACTTGCCCTCCGGCAACCCCATGCGCTTGGCAAACTCTGCCGCCGTACGCAGGCACTGGCCGCGATAACAGGTGGCGACCACCTCCGGCGGCGCCCCGGCGCAGCAATCACCGCCACCCTGAAAGCTGTGTCCGGGGTTGAGTTTCTTCAGATGCCGTTCCGGCAAGCCGTGAAAGCTCATCAACAAGTGATCGAAATCCTGCTCCAGATAGGGCCTGGTCGTGGCCACCAGCGCATCGAGGTATTCCGGTTGATCGTAGAACGGTTGCAGCACCGACAACTGCAGGTCGAGGTTTTTCTCGCGCACCACACGTTTGGCTTGCGCGATGACCGTGGTCGTGGTGCTGTCGGCGAACTGTGGATAAAGCGGTGCCAGCGTGATTCGCTTGTGCCCCGCGGCGGCCATGCGCACCAGCGTCGATTCAATCGACGGCTCGCCGTAGCGCATCGCCAGTTCGACCGGGCCGTGCTGCCATTGACGGGTCATGGCTTGTTGCAGGCGGCGGCTGAGCACCACCAGCGGCGAGCCCTCGTCCCACCAGATCGAGGCATAAGCATGGGCCGACTGCTCGGGACGCTTGATCAGGATCAGCGACACCAGCAGGCGTCGAACCGGCCATGGCAGGTCGATCACGTACGGGTCCATCAGAAATTGATTGAGGTAGCTGCGCACATCCGCCACCGAGGTGGAGGCGGGTGAACCCAGGTTGACCAGAAGCAACGCGTGATCGGTCATGCAACGTCCTATTTCAAAGGCGACCGGACAGATCGTCCAGAGCCGCGCGCAAATCCGTGAACTTAAAAGTGAAACCCGTCTGTAACAAACGCACCGGAGTGGCGCGCTGGCCGCCTAGCAACAGTAAGGACAACTCGCCCAACCCCACCTTCAATGCAAAGGCCGGCATCGGCATGAACGCCGGGCGATGCAGTACGCCACCCAGCGCCGTGGCAAACTCGCGGTTGCGCACCGGTTTGGGCGCGCACGCATTATAGGGACCGCGGGCCTCGTTGCGATGCAGAAGAAAATCAATCAGGGCGATTTGATCGTCGATATGAATCCACGGCATCCACTGCCGGCCGTTGCCGATCGGCCCTCCCAAGCCCAGTTTGAACGGCAGTAACAGCCGCGACAAAAAGCCGCCCTCCGCCGACAGCACCAACCCGGTGCGAATGAGGATGACGCGAATGCCCAGCGTTTCAGCCCGCAGTGCAGTCTCTTCCCAGGCAATGCACAACTGGCTGGCGAAATCTTCGCTGACCGGCCCCGAGTCCTCGGTCAGTTCGCGCTCGCCACCGTCGCCATACCAGCCGACAGCCGAACCGGAAATCAAGGCCCGTGGTTTCTGCTCGCGACTTTCGAGCCACGCCAGCAAGGTTTCGGTGAGGGTGATGCGGCTGCTCCACAACAAGGCTTTACGTTTGTGCGTCCAGGGCCGCTCGGCAATCGGCGCTCCGGCCAGATTGACGATCGCATCGATCTGCTCCTGCCCCAGATCCTCCAGCCGGGCAACTCCACGCACTTGGGCACCACATATTTTCGCGACTTTTTCAGGCTTGCGACTCCAGACTGTCAGGCGATGTCCCTGGCCCAACCAGTGCCGGCAGAGCTGACGTCCTATCAAACCAGTACCGCCGGTCAGCAATATGTGCATGACTTCTTCCTCGCGTGGCGTTTTACCTTGTCCATTAGTCTATTTTTATAAGCAGGGATCTTTGGTATCGAGCAGGCTCTATGTTTAACAATAGGCCAAGCTGTCAGAACGAGAACGCTAAAAGTTATACCAATAAACAACATTGTACAGGTTTGAACCCCGGCGTAGTCTGTACAGAAAGGTAAACGAGGCCCCTATGACTGTACCTATCGCAATCATCGGCACCGGCATTGCCGGACTCTCCGCCGCCCAGGCCCTGACTGACCTCGGGCATGTGGTTCAACTGTTCGATAAAAGCCGCGGCAGTGGCGGACGCATGTCGAGCAAGCGCAGCGATGCGGGTGCTCTGGACATGGGCGCGCAGTATTTCACCGCGCGTGACCGGCGTTTTGTCAACGAAGTCCAGCGCTGGCAAGCCAAGGGCTGGGTCGCCGAGTGGACGCCGCAGCTGTACACCTACCACGGCGGCCAGCTCAACCTGTCGCCGGACGAGCAGACCCGCTGGGTCGGCACGCCGCGCATGAGCGCCATCACCCGCGCCCTGCTCGGTGACCTTGAAGTGCATTTCGCCTGCCGGATCACCGAGGTCTATCGCGGTGAAGAACACTGGCACCTGCAGGACGCCGAGGGCTTCACCCACGGACCGTTCAGCCATGTGGTCATCGCCACGCCGGCCCCACAGGCCACGGCTCTGCTGGCATCAGCGCCGAAACTCGCCGGGGCCGCCGCCGGGGTGAAAATGGACCCGACCTGGGCCATCGCCCTGGCCTTCGAAACGCCGCTGGAAACGCCAATGGAAGGCTGCTTCGTCCAGGACAGCCCCCTCGACTGGCTGGCCCGCAACCGCAGCAAACCCGGGCGCGATAACACCCTCGACACCTGGGTGCTGCACGCCACCAGCGCCTGGAGTCGCCAGCACATTGACCTGTCCAAGGAAGCGGTGATCGAACAACTGCATGGCGCCTTCGCCGAACTGCTGCACGATTCCATGCCCGCGCCGAGCTTCAGCCTCGCCCACCGCTGGCTCTACGCCCGCCCCGCCAGCAGTCACGAATGGGGTACCCTGGCCGACGCCGACCTGGGGCTGTACGCCTGTGGCGACTGGTGCCTGTCCGGACGCGTCGAAGGGGCCTGGCTCAGCGGTCAGGAAGCCGCCCGCCGCTTGCATGAGCACCTGCAGTAAAGAGCATCAATCCGAGCAAATCGCTGCTGTCGCCATGGACAGCAGCCCGCCAAAAACTTATACACAACATTTGACTTGTACAACTTCGAATCTATGATGAAGTTATCTTGTACAGACTCGACCGTCTGCACAGGTTCAGATTCGAGGTGCTCCGATGTCCCATGCCCCCGCCAAACAGAAAATCGCCATCAACGCCTGTCTGCTGCATCCGGACTTGCCGGTGGAGGAAGACGGCCGGCTCAACGATCCGGTGCTGCGGGAAAACTTCCTCACCCGCGTATTCGCCTACAGCGCCTGGCAGCAGCTGTGCCAGGAGGGCCTGACCCGGCGCGGTCTCACGGATTTTCACTCGCGCTACAAATACCTGCTGATGGCCCACAACCCGGTGCAATACAAAACCCTGGGCCACCTGCTGGGCAACATGGGCCAGACCGATCCGCAGGAACTTGGTCCCCGCTATTTCAGCGAATTGATGTCGGCGCTGAAAAAATGCGCCACCCGCCGGACTCACACCAACGTCCTGCAACACCTCAGTGGCTACCTGAAACAGGCCATCAGCCACGAAGACAGGCAGGAAGTGCAGCACGTGATCAGCCAGTACCGCCTGGGTATCGTGCCGCTGGTGGTGCCGCTGACGCTGCTCAAACATCACTTTCGCCAACACCCCGATCCGTACATCGCACAGCAGGTTTATCTGCAACCGCACCCGGAAAACCTCAGCCTGCGAAACGCCATCTGATGAAAAAAGCACTCGACACCAGCGCCCGCGAAGACCTCGGCGATGACTTTAAAAAGGCGTTGGACGAAGGCTGGTTGCCGATCCGTGAGGTGGCGCGGCAAACCGGGGTCAATGCCGTGACCTTGCGCGCCTGGGAGCGGCGTTACGGTCTGATCGTGCCGCTCCGTACACCCAAGGGGCATCGGTTGTTCTCGGCCGACCATGTACAACGCATCCAGACCATCCTCACCTGGCTCAACCGTGGCGTTGCCGTCAGCCAGGTCAAGCCATTGCTCGACACGCCACAAGCCTTCAGCGAGTCCGTCGACAACGATTGGCACGCCTTGCTGCAAACGTTGCTGCAGGCGGTCAGCGGATTGCAGGAACGCGCCCTGGACGACAGCGTCAATCAGGCGATGGCGCTGTATCCGCCGCAAACCCTGTGCGAGCAATTGCTGATGCCCTTGCTGGCCGCTCTGGAACAACGCTGGCAAGGCCAGTTCGGGGCGCAGATGGAGCGGGGCTTTTTTTGTGCCTGGCTACGCAGCAAATTCGGCGCACGCATCTACCATAACAATCGTCAGTTGCGCACCGCGCCGCTGCTGCTGATCAACCACTCGGACCTGCCCATGGAGCCGCACCTTTGGCTAACGGCCTGGCTGATCAGCAGCGCGGACTGCCCGGTGGAGGTCTTCGACTGGCCGCTGCCTGTCGGGGAACTGGCATTGGCGATCGAACTACTGCAACCCCGTGGGGTTCTGCTGTACTCAAGCAAAGCCCTGAATCTGGCGCAGCTGCCGAAACTTTTCAAAGGCGTCAGTTGCCCAAAAATGATTGCCGGACCAACGGTATGCATCCACCACGCCGAGTTGTCCGAAAGTACTACCGAGATCGCTGATTTGTACCTGGCCGAAGATCCGTTGTCGGCACATCAGGCACTCGTTCAGCGCGGGCTGATTTAAATGAATAGCGTGGATACCAAAATGCAATTGATCTGGCTGCGCAGCGACTTGCGCCTACATGACAACACCGCCCTATCGGCTGCCGCAGCTCGCGGCCCGTGCGTGGCGGTGTATCTGCTGAGTCCGGAACAATGGCTGGAACACGACGATGCGCCCTGCAAAGTAGACTTCTGGCTGCGCAACCTGCGCGAGTTGAGCCGTGAACTGGGTCAACTGAACATTCCCCTGCTGATCCGCCAGGCATCCCGCTGGGATGACGCGCCAAGCGTATTGCTGAACCTGTGCCGAGAGTGGCAGGTCGACGCGCTGTATCTCAACGAAGAGTACGGCATCCACGAGTCTCGTCGCGATGCAGCGGTCGCCCGGACACTGCAGGCCGAAGGCATCGAAGTTCACTGCTACCTCGATCAATTGCTGTTCAAGCCCGGGAGCGTACTGACCCGGACCGGCACTTACTTTCAGGTCTTCAGCCAGTTCCGCAAAGTCTGCTACGAACAACTGCACCACTCGCTACCCAGCCTGGTCCGCGCACTACACAAACAAGCGCCGCTGAACATTGCCAGCGATGCGATCCCCGCAAGTATCGAGGGTTTCGCAACACCCGATGACAACCTGCGCAGCCTGTGGCCGGCTGGCGAATCCGAAGCCCGGCATCGCCTCGACCGTTTTGCCGATGCGCAGATCGATCACTATCAAAGCGAACGGGATTTCCCGGCAAAACCCGGCACCAGTCAGCTCTCGTCCTATCTAGCCGCCGGGGTGATCTCTCCCCGCCAATGCCTGCACGCCGCCTTGAACAGCAATCAGGGTGAGTTCGAAAGCGGCAAGACCGGCGCCGTCACCTGGATCAGCGAACTGCTGTGGCGCGAGTTCTACAAACACATTCTGGTGGGCTACCCACGGGTTTCCCGGCACCGCGCGTTTCGTCCGGAAACCGAAGCACTGGCCTGGCGCGATGCCCCCGAAGAACTGGCCGCCTGGCAACAGGCGCGCACCGGCTTGCCGATCATCGACGCCGCCATGCGCCAACTGCTGGCAACCGGCTGGATGCACAACCGCCTGCGCATGGTGGTGGCGATGTTCCTGAGCAAAAACCTGTTGATCGACTGGCGCGAAGGCGAACGCTTTTTCATGCGTCACCTGATCGATGGCGACCTGGCGGCGAACAATGGTGGCTGGCAGTGGAGCTCCTCCACCGGCACGGACTCGGCGCCTTACTTCCGGATTTTCAACCCGCTGAGCCAGTCGGAAAAATTCGACCCCGAAGGCGTGTTCATCAAGCAATGGCTGCCGGAACTGGCCAGGCTGAATAAAAAAGACGTGCACAACCCCGCCAATCTCGGCGGCCTTTTCGGTGTTGTGGATTACCCCTCACCGATCGTCGACTTGAGTGCTTCCCGTACGCGTGCGTTGACGGCATTCAAAAACCTGCCCTCGCGGCAATACGCCGCCGTTGGGTCATGAATTACCGCCACCGGGATTACTTCGATGCCGGGGCTTTGCATTATGAACATTTACCCGTATTGGGCCGGGCAATTACCTGGCTGAAAAGGAGATTGGGATGAGTCATACACTCGCACGACGATACTGGCTGACAGGCGCCAGCAGCGGCATCGGTGCCGCCCTGGCCGAAGAAATCCTGAAAACCGGTGCGCACCTGGCCGTCAGTTCGCGCACCGTGGCACCACTGAAAGACTTGTCGCTACGTTATCCGGGACAGGTACTGGTGGTCGCCGGGGACCTGACCAACAGCCAGACCGTGCGCGAGATCGGCGAGCAGATTGCCGAGGACTGGGGCTCGCTGGACACCGTGATACTCAACGCAGGCACCAGCGAGTACGTGGATGCCAAGCAGTTCGATGCGTCGATTGTCGAGCATGTGATACGCACTAATCTGCTGGCCTGCAGCTACTGCATCGATGCCGCCCTGCCTTTGCTGCGGGCCGGCATCGCACCGCATATGGTAGCCATGGCCAGCACGGTGACTTACCTGCCGCTGCCCAAGGCAGAAGCCTACGGCGCCTCGAAGGCCGGGCTGCGTTACCTGTTCGAATCCCTGCGCATCGACCTGGCTCCGGAAGGTATAGAACTCACGGTGATCAGCCCCGGGTTTGTCGAAACGGCGCTGACGGCGAAAAACGAATTTCCCATGCCCTTGAGCTGGCCGGTGGAGAAAGCCGCGCGGCACATCTTCGAAAAACTCAAGGAGCGCCCGCTGGAAATCGCTTTCCCGGCAGCGTTCATGGCCGCCCTCTGGCCGCTCTCCAAACGGCCGGACCGAGTGAAACTGGAGATCGGCAAACGCATGGTGCGCAGCCAGCCACCGATAAAGGATTAATCGTGAAAAGCGTCATCATCGGCAGCGGTATCCCGGACGTTTCGATACTAGAGCGTCCGTCAGACCTTTCACACAGCTCCCGGTGACTGACTTACACTGCGCGCCATGAAAACCATCCCCCATACGCAAATCGTGGAACCCGCGGTCACCTGCTCGACCTGCGCAGCCTGCTGCTGCCAGCTCGAAGTCATGCTGATCACCGATACGGGTGTGCCTGAACGGTTCATCGACACCGATGACTGGGGCGGGGAAGTGATGCTGCGCCTGGACGACGGCTGGTGTGCCGCGCTGGATCGCAACACGATGATGTGCACCATCTACGAAAAACGCCCGCTGATCTGCCGGGAGTTCGAGATGGGCGCACCGGAGTGCATCGACGAACGCCAGGGGATTTCGACGGCGTATCGCTAGTTTGAAGTTGTCCGAATGCCAATGTGGGAGCGGGCTTGCTCGCGAAAGCGTCAGGTCAGTCGATTACAGTGTCGACTGATCCACTGCTTTCGCGAGCAAGCCCGCTCCCACATTGGTGTGTATTAAGCAGTTACAACGGCAACGTGTAATGCAGCGAGTAGCTCTCTACACCGTCGTTGGAACTGGCGAGCCCGGCGTTGGAATAATGCGTCGCACGGATCCCGACTTCATGGCCGCCGTTGAAGCGCAGGCCAAAACCGAACCGGTCTTCAAACTGGAAGGCACTGCCGATGTTGTTGTCTTCGAGTCGGGTATTGGAGAACACCGCCACGCCAATGCCTGCTTCAACGTACGGCTTGACGTTCTGACCGGCAAATTCGTAAACGAACACCGGGGAGAACGACAGGCTGTTATTGCTGGAAGTCTTGTCGCCTTCCCAGTAGGTGTAGGCGCCGCTCCAATAACCGGTCACGCGACCGACGTCACTCTGCCACCAGCTCTGGTCCCAATCGAATTGCATGCCCAGTCGATACGTCATGGTCGAATCGCTGGTCTGACCAACCGCGAACTCCACACCTGCCGCCTGCGCGGTAAAAGTGTGCCCCATTAGTGCGGCCGCAATCGCGGCCAAGCAGAATAGTCGCTTCACTAGAAACATCCTTTTGCGAACGATTTCGTATGGTTTTTTTGTTGCCAAGCCCTGAAAAAAAATAGAAGTCAGCGATTTATCAGAAGTTCACCCCGACTCTTCGTATTCCCCCCGGACAGCCTTCTACCTGTTGAAGCTTCGCACAACGCCAGCGGTATTCCACAGTATCGGCAAGATATTTCTGAAATGAAGCGGATCGGCGCTGGTCCAGAACTGCGCTTCGCGGGCAGGCCCTTCGGCGAGCAGCTCGCCTTCGGCCAGCAGCCGCTGAAGCTGGCGCGCGACGGCGGCGCCGGTGTCGATCAGGCTGATGTCCTCGGGGATCATCTGCCGCAGCATCGGCTTGAGAAAGGGGTAATGGGTGCAGCCGAGAATCAGGGTGTCGGCGCCGGCGGCCAGCAGTGGCTCGACATACCTGGCCAACAACTGACGCAGCTCGGGGCTGCGCAGGTCGCCGTTTTCAATCAGCTCCACCAGCCCGGGACAGGGCTGGGTAATCACTTTCACGTCCGTGGCGAAGCGGTCGAGCAATGCGGCGAACTTGGCGCTCTGCAAGGTACCAGTGGTGGCCAGCACCCCCACCACGCCGGAACGGGTTGCGGCGGCGGCCGGTTTGACCGCCGGCTCCATGCCGACGATGGGCCATTCAGGATAGTCGCGACGCAAGTCGGCGACGCCGGCCACCGTCGCCGTGTTGCACGCCAGCACCAAGGCCTTGGCGCCCTGCTGCCGAAAGAATTCAGCCATCACGCTGCAACGCTGTTGGATAAACTGCGGGGTTTTCTCACCGTAGGGAACATTCCCGCAGTCGGCGACGTACAGCAGAGACTCATTGGGCAGCAAACGCTGGATCTCGGCCAGTACCGAGAGCCCGCCGACACCGGAGTCGAACACGCCAATCGGCGCTTCACGCATGTTTCGACCCACAGACACTGCAACCCGGATCGCGCTTGACCCGCAACTCACGGAAGCGTGTGCCCAAGGCATCGATCAGCAGCAGGCGCCCCACCAGCGGCTCACCGAATCCGGCCAACAACTTCAGCGCTTCGAGGGCTTGCAGACTGCCGACCAGCCCCACCAGCGGACCGACTACACCGGCCTCGCTACAGGTCAATTCGGCTTCGCTGCCGTGCCCGTATAAACAGTGGTAGCACGGACTCTCCGGCCGACGCGGATCGAACACCGACAGTTGCCCTTCGAGGCGAATCGCCGCGCCGCTGACCAGCGGTTTGCCGGCCGCCACGCAAGCAGCATTGACCGCTTCACGGGTGGAAAAATTGTCAGAGCAATCGAGGACCAGATCCACCCCAGCCACCACGGCGGCCAGGGAATCCTCATCCAGCGCTGCACGATGGGCGATCAACTGGATCTCGGGATTGATTGCGGTCAGGCGCTTGATTGCCGAATCGACCTTGGTCATGCCGACGCTGTCGGTGTCGTGAATGATCTGGCGTTGCAGGTTGGTCAGGTCGACCGTGTCGAAGTCCGCCAGGTGCAACTCGCCAACGCCGGCGGCCGCCAGATACAGCGCCACTGGCGCGCCAAGGCCGCCAAGACCGACGATCAATACGCGGCTCTCCTTGAGCCTCAACTGGCCGTCGATATCGATGTGTTGCAGCAGAATCTGCCGACTGTAGCGCAGCAATTCCTGATCATTTAGCACGGCAGGCGCCCCAGACTGATGCGTTGATGACCGCCCAGATCAGTGCGGCTGTGGACTTCTTCAAAACCCCGGGTCAGCAGCAAATCGCGAACCGCCTCGGCCTGATCGTAACCGTGTTCGAGCATCAACCAGCCACCCGCTTCAAGGTGATCCGGCGCCTGGGCGACGATCAGACGCAGATCGTCGAGCCCGTCGATACCCGCCACCAAAGCGCTGGCCGGCTCAAAGCGCACATCGCCCTCGACCAGATGCGGATCGGTCGCTGCGATGTAGGGCGGATTGCTGATGATCAGTTGAAAACGCTGACCTTCCAGGGCGCTGAACCAATGGCTGCTCATTACCTTGGCGTTGTTCAGATGCAGGCGCTGGCGATTGCGCTCGGCCAGGGCCACGGCTTCCAGCACGCGATCCACGGCAGTGACGTTCCACGCCGGACGCTCGCTGGCCAGGGCCAGGGCAATCGCGCCGCTGCCGGTGCCGAGGTCGAGCACCTTGGCCGGTGTAGCCGGTAACAGTTCCAGCGCGGCTTCCACCAGCAGCTCGGTGTCGGGGCGCGGGATCAACGTGTGCGGTGCCACTTCCAGGTCCAGCTTCCAGAAACCCTGCTGGCCGAGGATATAGGCCACCGGCTCACCGCTGCGGCGGCGCTGCAAATATTCGGCGAACGTCAGCGCCGCTTCGCTCGACACGATGCGCTCCGGCCAGGTGTGCAGGAAACTGCGGGACTTGCCCAAGGCCGCAGCCAGCAGCAATTCGGCATCCAGACGCGCCGTCGGCGAGTCGGGCAAATCGGCGGCGCGCAACAAACTGGCAATGATCGTCATTTACTCACCTATCGCTGCCAGTTGATCGGCCTGGTACTCGGCCAGCAACGGCTCGATCACCGCCTCGACGCCGCCGGCGAGGATCTCGTCGAGGGAATACAAGGTCAGGTTGACTCGATGATCAGTGACCCGGCCCTGGGCAAAATTATAGGTGCGGATGCGCTCGGAACGGTCGCCGGAGCCGACCAGCAACTTGCGTTCACTGGCGATGGCATTGGCCGCAGCGGAGGTCTGCTGATCGTTCAACTTGGCCGACAACCAGGACATCGCCCGGGCGCGGTTCTTGTGCTGCGAACGTTCTTCCTGGCACTCGACCACGATGCCGGACGGCAAGTGCGTGATACGGATCGCCGAGTCGGTCTTGTTGACGTGCTGACCACCGGCGCCTGAGGAGCGATAGGTATCGACGCGCAGGTCGGCCGGGTTGATCTCGATGGCTTCCTGTTCGTCCGGCTCGGGCAATACCGCCACGGTGCAGGCCGACGTGTGGATGCGGCCCTGGGATTCGGTCGCCGGCACCCGCTGCACGCGGTGCGCACCGGATTCGAATTTCAGCTTGCCGTAGACGTTGTCTCCCTCGACCCGGGCAATCACCTCTTTATAGCCGCCGTGTTCACCCTCGTTTTCCGAGAGGATCTCCACCCGCCAGCCACGACGCTCGGCGTAACGCGAATACATGCGGAACAGGTCGCCGGAGAAAATCGCCGCCTCGTCGCCGCCGGTACCGGCACGGATTTCCAGGAACACGTTGCGCCCGTCGTTCGGGTCCTTGGGCAGCAGCATGCGCTGCAGGTCGGCTTCAAGCGTGACCAGGCGTTCCTTGGCCTCGCGGACTTCTTCCACGGCCATTTCACGCATGTCCGGGTCGCTGTCCTTGAGCAGTGCCTGGGCGCCTTCGAGGTCGTCCTGCACTTTCAGCAGTTCTTTATAGACGCCCACGATCGGTTCGACTTCCGCGTACTCCTTGGAATAGGTGCGGAACTTGTTCTGATCGGAAATGACCTCGCCGTCGCCCAGCAGGGCGGTCAATTCCTCGAAACGGTCCTGGAGGATATCCAGCTTATTGAGCAGTGACGCTTTCATTGCGGTTTTTTATCCGAAAAGCTATCCGATGAGCCCTCACCGAGGGCAAAGAGTTCCTGGGCCATCGCCAACGCATCCAGGCGACCTTCGGCAGAGAGCTTTTTCAACTGCACGCTCGGTGCGTGCAACAGTTTGTTGGTCAGCCCGCGGGCCAGTTGCACCAGCACCTCTTCGGCACTGGTGCCGTTGGCCAGCATGCGCTGGGCCTTTTGCAATTCTTCGTCGCGCAGGCGTTCGCTCTGTTGACGATAGGCCTTGAGCACGTCCACCGCCGCCAACTCGCGCAGGCGGACCATGAAATCTTCGGCACCGATCGAAACCATCTCTTCGGCGGCCTGGGCTGCGCCCTGACGACTCTTGAGGTTCTCGGCGACCACTTCGTGGAGATCGTCGACGCTATAGAGGTAAACGTCGTCCAACTCGCCGACTTCTGGCTCGATGTCACGCGGAACGGCGATATCCACCATGAAGATCGGTTTGTGCTTGCGCAGTTTCAAGGCGCTTTCCACGGCACCCTTGCCCAGAATCGGCAACTGACTGGCAGTGGAACTGATGACGATATCGCTGCGCACCAGCTCTGCCGGAATATCCGACAGCAACACCGCATGGGCGCCGAACTGCTCGGCCAGGATGCTCGCGCGCTCCAGGGTACGGTTGGCGACCACAATGCGTTTTACACCCAGGTCATGCAGATGGCGGGCGACCAGGGTGATGGTCTCGCCGGCGCCGATTAACAAGGCCTGGCTGCGTTGCAGATCGCTGAAAATCTGCTTGGCCAGGCTCACCGCGGCAAACGCCACCGACACCGGGTTCTCACCGATGGCCGTGTCGGTGCGCACCTGCTTGGCCGCGTTGAACGTGGCCTGGAACAGCCGCCCGAGCAATGGCCCAATGGTGCCGGCCTCGCGAGCCACGGCATAGGCCGATTTCATCTGGCCGAGAATCTGCGGTTCGCCCAACACCAGCGAGTCGAGCCCGGAAGCGACCCGCATCATGTGACGAACTGCCGCATCATCTTCATGCACATAGGCGCTTTCACGCAGCTCGTCGTAGCTCAAATGATGATATTCGGCCAGCCAGCGCAGCACGATGTCCGCCGACAGGTGATCCTGTTCTATATAGAGTTCACTGCGATTGCAGGTGGAGAGGATCGCAGCTTCGCGGCTGTCGGTGAGTCGGCAGAGCTGCTGCAAGGCCTCAACCAGCTGCTCAGGGGTAAAAGCCACGCGCTCGCGGACGTCTACTGAAGCAGTCTTGTGGTTAATACCGAGTGCAAGGAAGGCCATTCAAAGTCGCTGATGGTGACGTGAAGCCGACAATTGTCCTACTTCGACGGAATCAGAACAACTACTCGATATCTATCGCGCCAGTAGACGACGCCCACGTTGCGAGCAGTTCTCGTTTACACATAATCCCTGTAGGAGCTGGCTTGCCAGCGATGAGCTGACTGGCGCCGCGTCTTTCCTGTAAAAACGCGTCATCGTTAGCGACCATCGCAGGCAAGCCAGCGCCTACAGGGACTGTGTTCATGCGAAAATGCCGGGCCGGTTATGTTTGGCCGAAAGCTTGTGTCATGATGATCCGACCGCAGGTTAGTCGTCCTCTTCCTATATGAATAGATCTTCCGCGTTGCTCCTCGCTTTTGTCTTCCTCAGCGGCTGCCAGGCCTTGGCACCCGTTTCACCGGACGGTACGTCGCCGGTTGAAGACAGCACCCCGGCCCCTCAAAAGCCCAAGGTCTACAGCTCATTCAGCGAGGAAACCATCTTCAGCCTGTTGAGCGCCGAACTGGCTGGCCAGCGCAATCGTTTCGACATTGCCTTGGACAACTATGTGACCCAGGCCATCAACACCCAGGATCCGGGCATCTCCGAGCGGGCATTTCGTATCGCCGAATATCTGGGCGCCGATCAGGCAGCCCTGGATACCGCGCTGATCTGGGCCAAAAACGCCCCCAACGACCTCGAAGCGCAACGCGCCGCCGCCGTGCAACTGGCACGCGCCGGGCGTTATGACGACTCCATGGTCTATATGGAGAAAGTCCTGCAAGGCAAGGGCGACACCCATTTCGATTTCCTTGCGCTGTCCGCGGCCGACACCGACCAGGACACCCGCAACGGCTTGATGAAAAGCTTCGACCGTTTGCTGCAACGCCATCCGGACAACGGCCAGCTGATTTTCGGCAAGGCCTTGCTGATGCAACAGGATGGCGATCCCAAAGGTGCATTGAAGCTGCTGGAAGACAATCCGCCTGAAGACGGCGAAATCGCGCCGATCCTGCTGCGCGCGCGGCTGTTGCAAACCCTGAATCGCGGTGACGAAGCCTTGCCGCTGCTGCAAAAAAGCATCAAGAAATACCCGGACGACAAGCGCCTGCGCCTGACTTACGCGCGAATGCTGGTTGAACAGGACCGCATGGACGACGCCAAGGCCGAGTTCTCGAGCCTGGTTCAGCAATACCCGGAAGACGACGAACTGCGTTACTCCCTGGCACTGGTCTGCCTGGAAGCCAAGGCCTGGAATGAGGCCAAGGGTTATCTTGAAGACCTGATCGCCCGGGAAAGCCACGTCGACTCGGCACACCTGAACCTCGGCCGCATCGCCGAAGAACAAAACGACCCGCAAGGCGCGCTGATCGAATACGCCAAGGTTGGCCCGGGCAGCGACTTCCTGCCGGCGCAATTGCGTCAGGCCGACATCCTGATAGACAACGGCAGGACCGCCGAAGCGCAAAGAAAACTGGCGGCAGAGCGCGACGAGCAGCCGGATTACGCGATCCAGTTGTACCTCATCGAAGCCGAAACCCTGTCCGCCAACAATCAGGGCGACAAGGCCTGGAACGTTCTGCAACAAGCCTTGCAGCAATATCCGGACGATTTGAACCTGCTCTACACCCGCGCCATGCAGGCGGAAAAACGCAATGACCTGGCGCAGATGGAAAAAGACCTGCGCACGATCATCAAGCGCGACCCGGACAATGCCATGGCGTTGAACGCCCTCGGCTACACCCTGTCCGACCGCACCACGCGCTACGCCGAAGCCAAGGCCCTGATCGAACAGGCGCACCAGATCAGTCCGGAAGACCCGGCGGTACTCGACAGCCTTGGCTGGGTGAATTACCGCATGGGCAATCTCGACGAAGCCGAGCGCCTGCTGCGCCAGGCCCTGGATCGATTCCCCGATCAGGAAGTCGCCGCTCACCTGGGCGAAGTCCTGTGGGCCAATGGCAAGCAGCGTGAAGCCAAACAAGTCTGGGGCAAGTTCCTCAAGGAACAACCCGACAGCCCGACCCTGCGCGGTACCATCAAACGCCTGACCGGATCAGAGACTCTTTAAGATTATGTTTTTGCGCCATTTCATCGTTTTCAGTTTTATCGCCCTGCTCGCCGGTTGCGCGGGCCTGGGTCCCCGCGAATCGGTCGAGGGTCGTGGCAACGCAGCCCAATGGCGCGAGCACAAACAGCAACTGACCGGCCTCGATGGCTGGCAGATCGACGGCAAGATCGGCATCCGTGCCCCGAAAGACTCGGGCAGCGGCACGCTGTTCTGGTTGCAGCGCCAGGATTACTACGACATTCGCCTGTCCGGACCACTGGGCCGCGGCGCGGCTCGCCTGACCGGACGTCCGGGCAAGGTGTCGCTGGAAGTCGCCAACCAGGGACGCTACGACGCGCCGAACCCGGAAGTGCTGCTCGAAGAACAGTTGGGCTGGAAATTGCCGGTGTCCAACCTGGCCTGGTGGGTGCGCGGGCTCCCGGCTCCGGACAGCAAAAGCCGTCTGACGCTGGATGGCGACAGTCGTTTGGCCAGTCTCGAACAGGACGGTTGGCAGGTCGAATACACCGAATACACCCAACTGAACGGTTACTGGCTGCCCGAACGGATCAAACTGCATGGCACTGACCTGGATGTCACGCTGGTGATCAAGGCTTGGCAACCGCGCAAATTGGGGCAGTGAAATGCCAGCCAATCGCCTGACTTTACCCTCGCCGGCCAAACTCAATTTGATGCTGCACATTCTGGGTCGCCGTGAAGACGGCTACCACGAACTGCAAACGATGTTTCAATTTCTCGATTACGGCGACGAAATCACCTATGCCCTGCGCGATGACGGTGTCATTCAGCTGCATACCGAATTCCCGGGCGTCCCCCACGACAGCAATCTGATCGTCAAGGCCGCCAGAAAACTTCAGGAGCAATCCGCTTGCTCGCTGGGCGTCGACATCTGGATCGAAAAAATCCTGCCCATGGGCGGCGGCATTGGCGGCGGCAGCTCGAATGCCGCAACGACTTTGCTCGGTCTCAATCATCTGTGGCAACTGGGTTGGGATGAAGATCGCCTGGCTGGCCTGGGGTTGACGCTGGGCGCCGACGTCCCGGTTTTCGTACGTGGCCACGCGGCTTTTGCCGAGGGCGTGGGGGAGAAACTGACCCCTGTAGACCCGGAAGAACCGTGGTATCTCGTGCTGGTGCCGCAAGTCTCTGTAAGTACGGCAGAAATTTTTTCAGATCCGTTGTTGACACGTAACACTCCTCCCATTAAAGTGCGCCCCGTTCCCAAGGGAAACAGTCGTAATGACTGCTTGCCGGTGGTAACAAGGCGTTATCCAGAGGTACGTAACGCTTTGAATTTGTTAGGTAAATTTACCGAAGCAAAACTCACCGGAACTGGAAGTTGTGTGTTTGGGGGCTTCCCAAGCAAAGCTGAAGCTGATAAAGTCTCGGCCCTTCTTACAGAGACCCTTACAGGGTTTGTAGCAAAAGGAAGCAACGTTTCGATGTTGCATCGCAAGCTGCAAAGTCTGCTCTAAAGGAACCGATTACCGGGTAATCGTTGCAACAAATACAGGGGCGTCGCCAAGCGGTAAGGCAGCAGGTTTTGATCCTGCCATGCGTTGGTTCGAATCCAGCCGCCCCTGCCATTTTCCTATACTCATCCAGGTTACCCTCAGCCTTCAGGTACTGCGCGTGTCCAAGATGATGGTCTTTACGGGGAACGCTAACCCCGATCTGGCTCGGCGTGTCGTACGTCAGCTGCATATCCCTCTCGGTGACATCTCTGTCGGTAAATTCTCCGACGGCGAAATTACAGCCGAGATCAATGAAAACGTCCGCGGTAAAGACGTCTTCATTATTCAGCCGACTTGCGCTCCGACCAACGATAACCTGATGGAACTGGTAGTGATGGCTGATGCCTTCCGCCGCTCCTCGGCTACTCGTATCACTGCTGTTATTCCTTACTTTGGTTATGCCCGTCAGGATCGCCGTCCGCGTTCCGCACGTGTGGCTATCAGCGCGAAAGTCGTGGCTGACATGCTTACCGTAGTCGGCATCGACCGTGTTCTCACGGTTGATCTGCATGCTGACCAAATCCAGGGTTTCTTCGATATTCCGGTAGATAACATCTACGGCTCCCCGGTTCTGGTGGATGACATCGAAGATCAGCGCTTCGAAAACCTGATGATCGTGTCCCCGGACATTGGCGGCGTCGTGCGTGCACGTGCCGTTGCCAAATCCCTGGGCGTGGATCTCGGGATCATCGACAAACGCCGTGAGAAAGCCAATCACTCTGAAGTGATGCATATCATCGGTGATGTCGAAGGGCGTACCTGTATTCTGGTCGATGACATGGTCGATACCGCCGGCACCCTGTGCCACGCGGCCAAGGCCCTGAAAGAGCATGGCGCTGCCAAGGTTTTCGCCTACTGCACACACCCTGTGCTGTCGGGTCGAGCGATCGAAAACATCGAAAATTCCATGCTGGACGAACTGGTGGTGACTAACACCATCCCGTTGTCCGCTGCTGCACAAGCCTGCTCGCGTATCCGTCAACTGGATATCGCGCCGGTAGTTGCCGAGGCGGTTCGCCGCATCAGCAATGAAGAATCGATCAGTGCGATGTTCCGCTAAGGGCCCTGCCCTTCTCGAAATGTCTCGTTGACGAAAAGCGCCCCGCCCCGGCATTCCTGTCGGGGCGGGGCTTTTTTGCCCATATCGCCTTTAGCGCTGGTCGCAAACGCTGGGGCGAATGTGGTTATTTTGGAGATACAACATGAACGATTTTACCCTGAATGCTGAAGTGCGTTCCGACCTGGGGAAAGGTGCGAGCCGCCGCCTGCGTCGTCTCGCAAGCCTGGTTCCAGCTGTAGTTTACGGTGGCGAAAAAGCCCCTGAATCCATCAGCATGCTGGCCAAAGAAGTTGCCAAACTGCTCGAAAACGAAGCGGCTTACAGCCACATCATCGAGCTGAACGTTGGTGGCACCAAGCAGAACGTCGTGATCAAAGCCCTGCAGCGTCACCCGGCCAAAGGCCACGTGATGCACGCTGACTTCGTACGCGTAGTAGCTGGCCAGAAACTGACCGCTATCGTTCCAGTGCACTTCATCAACGAAGAAGCACCGACCAAGAAAGGCGGCGAAATCTCGCACGTTGTTGCCGAGATCGAAGTTTCCTGCCTGCCGAAAGATCTGCCTGAGTTCATCGAAGTCGACCTGGCTAACGCTGAAATCGGTTCGATCATTCACCTGTCGGACCTCAAGGCTCCTAAAGGCGTTGAGTTCGTGGCCCTGGCACACGGCGATGACAAGGCTGTTGCCAACGTCCACGCTCCACGTGTTGCTCCAGAAGCTGCAGAAGGCGCTGCAGAGTAATTTTACTCTGTACGCCGGAGTGACCGGAAACATCGCGGACTAGAGCATAGCGAGAAAGCGGGCGAGAACGCGGAGTTTACATCATGGTAAATGAGCAATTTTCGTCCACTTTCGCCGCTCTCCCTGATTGCGGCGATGTTATCCACCACTCCAATGAAGGGCCCCTATCGTGACTGCCATCAAACTGATCGTTGGCCTGGGTAATCCAGGCGCTGAATACGAACAGACCCGGCATAACGCAGGGGCCCTTTTTGTTGAGCGCATCGCGAACGCACAAGGCGTGAACCTTGTGGCGGACCGCAAATATTTCGGCCTGACCGGGCGCTATTCGCACCAAGGTCAGGATGTTCGTCTGCTGATTCCCACCACGTACATGAACCGTAGCGGCCAGGCCGTGGCGGCACTCGCCGGTTTCTTCCGCATCACGCCTGAAGAAATCCTCGTGGCGCACGACGAACTCGACCTGCCACCCGGCGTTGCCAAACTCAAGCAGGGCGGCGGCCATGGCGGTCACAACGGGTTGCGCGACATCATTGCGCAACTGGGTAATCAGAATACCTTTCATCGCTTGCGGCTAGGCATTGGCCACCCGGGCGTTGCCAGTATGGTTTCAAATTTCGTCCTGGGTCGTGCGCCACGCGCCGAACAGGAAAAACTCGATGCCAGCATCGACTTTGCCCTCGGCGTGCTGCCGGATATCCTCGCCGGGGAATGGAACCGCGCGATGAAAAACCTGCACAGCCAGAAGGCCTGACTCTTATCCGAGGGGAAACACCATGGGATTCAATTGCGGCATCGTCGGCCTGCCTAACGTCGGCAAGTCCACCCTGTTCAACGCCCTGACCAAATCCGGGATCGCGGCCGAGAACTTCCCCTTCTGCACCATCGAGCCGAACAGCGGTATCGTGCCGATGCCGGATCCGCGTCTGGAAGCCCTGGCGGCCATCGTCAATCCAAAACGCATCCTGCCGACCACCATGGAATTCGTCGACATCGCTGGCCTGGTCGCTGGCGCGTCGAAAGGTGAAGGCTTGGGCAACAAATTTTTGGCCAACATCCGCGAAACCGATGCCATCGCCCACGTGGTCCGCTGCTTCGAAGACGAGAACGTGATTCACGTCTCCAACAGC
Source organism: Pseudomonas sp. GL_091 (assembly GCF_057837725.1). Lineage (NCBI taxonomy): Bacteria > Pseudomonadati > Pseudomonadota > Gammaproteobacteria > Pseudomonadales > Pseudomonadaceae > Pseudomonas > Pseudomonas sp. GL_091. The sequence continues at coordinate 6,137,164 of NZ_CM174451.1, forward strand.
GTCGACCCGAAACGCGACATCGAAATCATCGAACTGGAACTGATCTTCGCCGACCTCGACAGCTGCGAGAAGCAACTGCAGAAAGTCGCGCGCAACGCCAAGGGCGGTGACAAGGACGCAGTGGTCCAGAAAGGCCTGCTGGAGCAACTGATCGCTCACTTCACCGAAGGCAAGCCAGCGCGCAGCCTGATGAAGAACATGGGTGCCGACGAGAAAGCGGTGATCAAGGGCTTCCACCTGCTGACCACCAAACCGGTCATGTACATCGCCAACGTCGCTGAAGACGGTTTCGAGAACAACCCGCACCTGGACGTTGTACGCGCCATCGCCGAAGAAGAAGGCGCCGTGGTTGTACCGGTGTGCAACAAGATCGAAGCGGAAATCGCCGAGCTCGATGACGGCGAAGAGAAAGACATGTTCCTCGAAGCCCTGGGCCTCGAAGAGCCTGGCCTGAACCGCGTGATCCGCGCTGGCTACGAAATGCTGCACCTGCAGACCTACTTCACCGCCGGTGTCGAAGAAGTCCGCGCCTGGACCGTCCGCGTCGGCGCCACCGCACCACAAGCCGCTGGCGTGATCCACACCGACTTCGAAAAAGGCTTCATCCGCGCCGAAGTGATCGCCTACAACGACTTCATCCAGTACAAGGGCGAAGCCGGTACCAAGGAAGCCGGTAAATGGCGCCTGGAAGGTAAGGATTACATCGTCAAAGACGGCGACGTGATGCACTTCCGCTTCAACGTCTAACGTTATACAGAGCTAAGCACCCGCCCAAGAAAAAGCCGCGTTTGATACGCGGCTTTTTTGTGCCTGAAATACTCATCCGCCACACCACCGAACCACTGTGGGAGCGAGCCTGCTCGCGAAGGCGGTGTATCAGCCACATGTATGTCGACTGACACTCCCTCTTCGCGAGCAGGCTCGCTCCCGCAGGGGGATTGGTGTTGGATCAGGCCTTTTTGGTTCGCGGCAAGAAGATCGCCAACACCCCGAACAACGGCAGGAAGGAACACAGGTAATACACGTACTCGATGCCGTGAATGTCCGCCAGATGGCCCAGCAACGCCGCGCCAATCCCGCCGAAGCCGAACATCAAGCCGAAGAACACCCCGGCGATCATCCCGACATTGCCCGGCACCAACTCCTGGGCGTACACCACGATGGCCGAGAACGCCGAGGCGAGGATGAAGCCGATGACTACGCTGAGGATGCTGGTCCAGAACAGGTCGACATGGGGCAGCAGCAATGTGAACGGTGCAACGCCGAGGATCGAGAACCAGATCACCGCCTTGCGCCCGATCTTGTCGCCGATCGGCCCGCCGAAGAATGTCCCCGCCGCAACCGCGCCCAGAAACAGGAACAGGTGCAACTGCGAACTGGCCACCGACAGGTCGAACTTCTCGATCAGGTAGAAGGTGAAGTAGCTGGTAAGGCTCGACATGTAGAAATACTTGGAGAACACCAGCAACCCGAGTACCACTAGCGCATTGGTCACTCGGCCCTTGGACAGGCCGTGAGTCGCCGCCTGACCTTGCTTGAGCTTGAACAGGTTCAAGTGGTTGGCGTACCAGCGGCTGATCCGGTAGAGCACGAACAGCGCAAACACCGCGAACAGGCCGAACCAGGCCACGTGCCTTTGACCGTAGGGAATGATGATCGCCGCCGCCAGCAACGGGCCGAACGCCGAGCCTGCGTTACCGCCGACCTGGAAGGTCGATTGCGCCAGCCCGAAGCGCCCGCCCGAAGCCAGGCGCGCCACGCGGGACGCTTCCGGGTGGAAGGTCGATGAGCCGATGCCGATCAGCCCCGCCGCCAACAGAATTAGCGGGAAACTGGCGACCACCGACATCATCAAAATGCCGACCAGGGTGCAGACCGTACCCGCCGGCAACAACCACGGTTTGGGATGGCGGTCGGTGTAGTAACCGACCCACGGCTGCAGCAGCGAGGCCGTCAACTGGAACGTCAGGGTGATCAGGCCGACCTGGGTGAAGGTCAGGCCATAGTTGGCCTTGAGCATCGGATAGATCGACGGCAGCACCGACTGGATCAGGTCGTTGATCAAATGCGCCAGCGCTACCGCGCCGATGATGCGCATCACCAGGGGACTGCTTTGGGGCGTAGCGGACGCCGGCACTGAGCCGGACTGGGCGTTGCTGATAGCCATGGGAATTTCCAGACAACAGGAGGTACAAACGTGCAGGTGCGTCAATGTGCCATTTTTCGGTGCGGCAACGCCATCCCCTTAGCCTGCTAACGACCTCGATTTTCATCGCCACAAGGTTGATGGCGCAAAGCCATGGTCTGAATCTTGCCTTCCTTGTCGGCTTGAACGCGGCTTCCTTACAAAGGAGACCGACAATGGGAAGTTTCGCCACAGAGTCGGCCTACAGAGCGGACAAGGGTGAACTTTCGAGGCCTTTTTAGAGGGCACGAGTCGGGGGTGCGACAACCTCCGACGCACGCCAAGAGTGCGTGGTGTCCAGAGGAGTCATGGGGCATGCAGGCTTTTTTATCACCGGGGATCGGGCTGCTGGGGCGTTTTGGCTTCGCACGCAAATTCCAGCTGTTGTTTCTGCTGTTCATCCTGCCGCTGGCCGGCAGCCTGTGGATGATCGGCCAGGACTATCGCGACAAACTCAGCCTGATCTCCGGCGAACGCGCCGGGGTGCGGCAACTGCTTGCGCTCGATGCGCTGGATGACCTGCTCGCTGCCCAGCGTGATCGCGCCGCCCGCTGGCGCGCCACGGAAACCAATCGCCAGCCAACGCCGGCCACCCTCGCCGCGATGGCCGCCTTCGATGCGGTTCAGCCCGCCGTCAGCCAGGCCACTATCGAGCTGGGCCAGGCCCTGCAAAAAGAAAGCGCCGAGGGAGAAACCCTGTCGCGTTATCAGGCCCTGCAAACCGCCCTCGATGGCCTCGACTCAAAAAGCCTGAGCAATGTCGGCTGGTGGCCCGATGGCTACGATCGCTTCACCAACGCCTTGAGCGCCCTGCAAGCCTTGCGCGAGCAGATCGCCATGGACAATCGCCTGACGCTGGCACCGTGGCTGGAAACCTACTTGCTGACGCAGATCTCCACCCAGCATGCGCCAGACCTGATCGAACGGGTCGGTCGTCTGGCGGCGGTGGGCCAGGCGTCGGTGGTGTCCGGGCAGTTCACCCTGCAAAGCCGCCTGCAACTGCGCGACTTGCGCAGCCGCATCGGCGATGCGCGAGAGCAGCTGGTGAAAACCGCAGGCCTGCTCGAAGCGCGCTTGCCTGGCGCCCTGCAAACCTGGGCCGGGCAATACCATGACAGCCTCAAGCGCCTCGATGCGGGCCTGAAGGTGCTGGATGATGGCGTGTTCGGCGGCAGCATCAACCTCAAGCCGGAGGACTTCGAACGCAGTCTCGATGCCCTGCTCTCCGACCTCGCCTCGTTGCGCCAGCAGTCGCTGGTGTCGCTGGATCAACGCCTGGATTACTACCACGACTCGGCGATCCGCCAGTTCATTGTGGTGGCCGCCGTGTTGGGCTGCCTGCTGTTGGCCGCGCTGTATCTGTTCATCTGTTTGCAGGCCTCGATCCGCCGCAGCGCCAGCGGCATCACGGTACTGGCCGAGGCCTTGCGCGATGGCAATCTGAGCCTGCAAGTGCCGGTTCAGGGTCGAGACGAACTGGCAGTCATCAGCACAGCGCTGAACGTCGCCGTGGTGCAACTGCGCACCAGCCTGCAAGGGGTAGATCATGAGACCCTGCAACTGAGCAACGCAGTGCAAGCCCTCAACCATCACTCCAGCGACGCCCTGGGCGAAGTCGAAGCCCAGCAGTTGCAGATCAGCCAGATTGCCGCTGCGGCGACACAACTGGCCGCGACCTCTCAAGGGGTGGCCCACAGTTGCGAACAGGCGTCCGGCAGCGCCCAGCACACCCGGCGCATTGCCGCCGACAGCAGCCGTGACAGCCAGCGCACCACCGCGAGCATCCAGCAACTCAATCAACGCCTGAACGAGACCGCTGCGGCGCTGGGTCGGGTCAGCGAGCAGGGACAGCAGATTCAACTGGTGGTCGACACCATTCGCGGCGTCGCCGAGCAGACCAACCTGTTGGCACTCAACGCCGCCATCGAGGCGGCTCGGGCGGGTGAGCAAGGGCGTGGCTTCGCGGTGGTGGCCGATGAAGTGCGCAGCCTGTCGCAACGCACGCAATCGTCGACCGCACAGATTGCCGGCACGGTCGACAGCCTGCGCAACACAGTGAATGAGGCCGTCAGCCTGATGCAAGCCGCGTGCAGTCAGGCAGAGTCCGATGCGCAAGCGGTCACCGGCCTCGGTGAACGGCTCGGGGAAATCGCCAGCGCGGTACAGAGCGTCACCGATACCCTGGCGCAAATCGCCACGGCGGTGGAGGAACAGGCCAGTACCGCCGACGAGGTCAGCGGCAACATCCAGCAGGTCGATCAAGCGGCGGTGCGCCTTCTTGAAGGTGCCCGCGCGGTGAACCAGGCAGCGGACACCCTGAGCCACGGCAGCAAGGCCCTCAGCGCCAACACCGGGCGTTTCCGCTTGAGTTGAGTCCGCCAGGACTTCTCAGGCGCGGATCACCGCCTCCGGGAAGTCCTGCTCCAGTTCGCTCTTGAGCCAGTCGATAAACCACGCCACATCCGCCGAGAGCTCGGCGGACGGCGTCAGCACCCGATAGCTTTCCAGCTTCACTTGCGCGTCCACCACCCGCACCAGCTTGCCGCTATGGAGTTCTTCGCGCACCAACACTTCGTTGGCCAGCGCGATGCCCTGCCCGCTCTCGGCCACCGACAATGCGTGATCATTGTTGACATAGAGCATGTCCGAATTGAGGTGGATGTCGAGGTCGTTGGCGGCGAACCACAGGTTCCACCACTCGCCGTCATCGACGTGGATCAGGTTGTGTTTCACCAGGTCCGCGGGGCTGTCGATGGACTCGACGCTGGCCAGATAATCGGGGGAACAGATCGGAAACACCCGAGGACAAATCAGGCTGGTACGGGAGTGGGCATATTGGCCGTCCAACCCGTAGACGATACCCAAGTCAGCGCTTTTGCCATCCACTTCGGTGAAGGTCGAATTGGGTTCGATGGCGAACTTCAAGCCAGGGCGCAGATGACGCATGGCCTCGATGCGCGGCATCAGCCAGCGCTTGGCGAACCCCGGCACCACCATGATGCGCAGCCAGCGTTCGGCGTGTTTTGGCTGCGCCTCTTTTCCGGCCTCGATGATCAGCTGTAAGGCGGCGGTGATCTTGCGGTGGTACTTCTCCCCCGCCGTCGTCAGGTTGACCCCGCGAGAGGTGCGCTCGAACAGTTGGATGCCCAGCCAGTCTTCCAGCAACTTCACGTGACGGCCGATGGCCGGCTGGGTCACGTGCAGGGCCTTGGAGGCTTCGACATAGCTGCCCAACCGGGCCGCGGCATCAAAGGCACGCACCGCGTTGAGCGGCGGCAAACGGTGGTCAGGCATGGTTTCCGGGCGCCTTTTGCTGTTAAATTTTTTAACAGCCACTATGTTAAAATTGAAGTTTCGCCCCCGCAACCCCTCGCTGATAATCGATCCACAGCAGAACAAAAAAACAGCTGGTTACAACACCCGAACGCAATCTCGATCCTGCCCAGAAAAATAATATCCATGGCCCGACGGCACAGCTGCTTTCAGCAGGTGCGCAGGCGATGGGGGAATCGGAGGTAACGCATGAATGCCCTGCATTCGCTGCAAACGCTGGCGGTGTCCATCCGCTCAGTGCGCAAAGTCTACGGTGATCCAAAGACTGGCCCGGTGGCGCTCAAAAGCATCGACCTGGACATTCGCGACAACGAATTCTTCACTCTTCTTGGCCCTTCTGGCTGCGGCAAAACCACGCTCCTGCGGATGATCGCCGGGTTCGAATTCCCTACCGAAGGCGAGATTCTGCTCTACGGTGAAAACATCGCCGACCGCCCGCCGTTCCAGCGCCCGGTCAACACGGTGTTCCAGCATTACGCGTTGTTCCCGCACATGACCATCGCCGAGAACCTGGCCTTTGGTCTTGAGTCCCACCCGATGGGCAAAGTCCTGAACAAAACGCAAATGGCCGAACGGGTGCGCGAGATGCTCGCCCTGGTGCAGATGGAGCGCTTTGCCAACCGCAAGCCGGCGCAACTGTCCGGCGGTCAGCAACAGCGCGTGGCCCTCGCTCGTGCATTGGCGCCGCATCCCAAAGTCTTGCTGCTCGACGAACCGCTCTCGGCGCTGGACCTCAAACTGCGCCAGGCCATGCGCGAAGAGCTGAAAACCATTCAGGCCCGCACCGGCATCACCTTCATCTTCGTCACCCATGACCAGGAAGAAGCCCTGACCATGTCCGACCGCATCGCCGTGTTGTCCGAAGGCGAAGTGCAGCAGGTCGGTCGTCCGGAAGACATCTACGAACGCCCGCGCAATCGCTTTGTCGCGGACTTCATCGGTGAAACCAACTTCATCGAAGGCACGGTCACCCGTGTCGAAGACGGTCTGGCCTGGTTCGCCGGCCCCGCCGGACATCCGCTGCCTGCGCAGCCGTGCAGCGATGTGCGAGTCGGTGCCAACGTCGCACTGTCCGTGCGCCCCGAGCGTTTGCATCTGGTGCCAGCCACCACTGAAAACGCTCTGCCGTGCCGGATCGAAGCGCAGATCTACCTCGGCACCGACCTGCAATACCAGGTCAGCCTGAGCGACGGTTCGCGCCTCACCGTGCGCACCCCCAACTGCGTCGACCAGAGCAAACGCTTCGCCGTCGGCAGCCAGGCCGGTCTGTTGTTCGACCAGGGTAGCGCCAGCGTCCTGCACGATTGAGCACGAGGAATTGCCATGCACGCTTTACCGATTGCCAACACGCTGGAACGTCGGCGGGCCTTCCAGAGCTTTCTCGGTGTCAGCCCGGCGCTGATCGCCATCGGCCTGTTTCTGATCGTGCCGATCCTGATCGTCATCGGTTACTCGCTGATGGAGGCCAACCCCTACGGCGGGGTGAACAAGGTTTTCAGCAGCGACGCCTACACCTCGCTGCTGTTCGAGCGGCAACTGGACGACAGCCTGGCCTTTGCCGACTCCTACCTGATCATCGCCCTGCGCTCCATCGGCATCGCCGGGCTGACCACCCTCATCACTTTGCTGATCGGTTTTCCGGTGGCGGTATGGCTGGCCATGCAACCGGCCCATCGTCGTGGCTTGCTGATCTTCCTGATCACCGTGCCGTTCTGGGCCAACCTGCTGATCCGCACCTATGCGTGGATTCTGCTGCTGCGCAACACCGGGGTGATCAACAACAGCCTGATGGGCCTCGGGGTCATCGACCAGCCGTTGCAACTGCTCTACACCGACGGCGCGGTACTGCTGGGGCTGGTTTATACCTACGCGCCCTTCGTCGTGCTGCCGATCTACGCCACCCTGGAAAAAATGGACATCCGCCTGCTCGAAGCTGCTCAGGACCTCTACGCCGGACGCGTTCGAACCCTGCGCAAGGTGGTGTTGCCGATCGCCAAACCGGGAATTCTCGCCGGCGCCATCCTCACTTTCGTGCCCTGCCTGGGCGCGATGATCGCCCCGGAACTGCTCGGCGGCGGCACTCGGATGATGCTCGGCAACCTGATTTTCCGCCAGTTCAGCGATGCACGTAACTGGCCATTCGGCGCGGCCCTGTCGCTGGTGTTGATGGCGGCGGTGATGTTGGTACTGACGGTTTATGCCTTGCGTGCCGAGCGCCAGCGCATCGCCAAAGGAGGTGCATGATGATCGGCCTGTTCAAACGCAATACGCTGGGCGTGCAGGACTTCCCCGGCTTCGGCGGCTTCAGTTTCCTGTTCTACCTGTACCTCTACGCGCCAATCGTGGTGCTGGTGGTGTTCTCGTTCAACGCCAACCAGTCGGCCACGGTGTGGACCGGTTTCAGCCTCGACTGGTATCGCGCGGCTTTCGCCAACCAGGCCCTGCGCCAGGCTGCTGGCAACAGCCTGTTGATCGCGGTCTGCGCCAGCATGGTCGCCACGGCCATCGCCACCCTCGCCGCCCTCGGCACTTCACGGGGTGCGAAGTTCAAGGGCCTGCAACTGTCCATGGGCGCGATCATGTTGCCCTTGGTGCTGCCGGAAATCGTGGTCGGCGTCGCCACCCTCGCGCTGTTCTCCACCATCGGTCTGTCCCTGGGCTACGGCAACCTGATCATCGCGCACACGGTGTTCTGTATTCCGTTTGCCTTTCTGCCGATACGGGCACGCCTGAACGACATGGACCTGTCCCTGGAACAAGCCTCGGCCGACCTGTATGCCGGCCCATGGCGGACCTTCCGCAAGGTCACCCTGCCGCTGCTGATGCCAGGAATTTTCTCCGGGCTGATGCTGGCCTTCATCGTGTCACTGGATAACTTCGTGATCTCGATGATGGTCTCCCAGGCCGGCACCACGACCTTGCCGATCTTCATCTTCGGCCTGTTGCGCATGGGCGTGACACCGGACGTCAACGCCGTCTCAACGCTGATCCTGGGCGTCTCGGTGCTGTTCGTTACGCTCTCTTATCTGCTGGGCAAAAAGAAAACCTGAACCTTCTACGCACTGTGGGGAAATAGCATGAGCAAGTTGATTGCAAGCATCGGCACTTCGTTGTTCCTGACTTTACCGCTGACCATGGTCGGCAGCGTTCAGGCCGCGGAAAAACTCAACGTGGTGAGCTGGAGCGGTTACTTTTCGCCGGAGATTCTCGCCAAATTCCAGAAGCAGACCGGCATCGAAGTCACCGTCGACTCCTACGATTCCAACGAAACCCTGCTGGCCAAATTGAAACAGGGCGGTGCCGGTTATGACGTGGCGATCCCCTCGCACCAGTTCGTGCCGATCCTGATCAAGGAAAAGCTGCTGGAGCGTTTCGACCCGGTCAACGAGCCCTACTACGCCAGCGTCGTCGACAACCTGAAAAAACCCACCTGGGACCCGGAAGGCGCCTATTCCGTGCCGTTCATCTGGGGCACCACCAGCGTGGTGCTCAACACCGAGCGCTACAAGGGCCCCACCGACAGCCTCAAGGCGCTTTACGAGCCGCCGGCCGAACTGCAAGGGCGGATCAACATGTTCGACTCGGTCAGCGACGTGGTGGACATGGCCAGCCTGTACCTGAACATTCCGCTGTGCAGCGAAGACCCGAAGCAGATGCAGCAGGTCCTGACCCTGCTCAAGGCGCAAAAACCCTTCGTCAAGACCTACAGTTCCAAGGCCGGCTCGATCCGCGAAAACCTCGCCTCGGGTGAAATCGACATGTCGACCTTCTGGGGCGGCTCGTCGATGCGCGCCCGGGAGATGAAACCGAGCCTGAAATACCTGTACCCGAAAGAAGGTGTACTGGCCTGGGTCGACAACATGGTCATCCCGACCGGCAGCAAGAACCCGGCGAACGCCAAGGCCTTCATCGCGTTCCTCAGCCAGCCTGAAAACGCGGCGATGACCCAGAACTTCCTCAAGCACCAGAGCCCGATCAAGGGTGTGGAACCGTTCCTCGACGCGGGCCTGAAAGACGCCCCGGAACTGCACATTCCCGAAGGCACCAACGTGGTGTTCAGCAAGACCTGCGGCGAAGGCGCGATCCGCCTGGCCGACCGTCTCTGGACCAACCTGATGCGTTGATCTCTACCGCCCCGACGCATTGGAGGGGCGTTTTTCCAGCCGTCTGAAAGGCCGCTTGCAATGAACTCCAATAACATCAGCGAACTGGTCCTGTTGCAGGCCCACGAGCTCGCCGAACGCATCCGCCTGCGCCAGGTTTCCTGCCGGGAAGTGATGCAGACTTATCTTGCCCATATCGAACGCTTCAACCCGCAGGTCAATGCGCTGGTGAGCCTGCAAGCGCCAGAAGACCTGCTGGCCCAGGCCGATATCCGCGACGCCGAACTGGCGAAAGGCCAATACCGTGGCTGGATGCACGGCCTGCCCCACGCCATCAAGGACTTGTCCCTGACCCGTGGCATCCGCACCACCCTGGGTTCGCCGCTGTACAAGGACTTCATCCCCGAGCGCGACGGCATCATGGTCGAGCGGATCAAGGCCGCGGGCGCGATCATCATCGGCAAGAGCAACACCCCGGAATTCGGCCTCGGCTCGCAGAGCTACAATCCGCTGTTCGGTGCGACCGGTTGCGCCTACGACCCGAGCAAGACCGCTGGCGGTAGCAGCGGTGGGGCGGCGGCGGCGCTGGCCATGCACCTGGTGCCGGTGGCCGACGGCAGCGACATGATGGGCTCATTGCGCAACCCGGCGGCTTTCAACAACATCTTCGGTTTCCGTCCCTCCCAGGGGCGCGTGCCCTTCGATGACAGTGCCGACCTGTTTATCGACCAACTCGGCTACGAAGGTCCCATGGCTCGCAGCGTGCGCGATGCCGCGTTGCTGCTGTCGGTGCAGGCCGGGGCCGATGCGCGGGCGCCACTGTCCATTGCCGAGCCCGGCAGCGCCTTTGCGGCACCGCTGGATCGAGACTTCAAAGGCACGCGTCTGGGTTGGCTCGGCGACTTCAACGGCTACCTGCCGATGGAACAAGGCATCCTCTCGCTGTCCGAGAAGGCCTTTTCCGACTTCGAAAGCCTGGGTTGCCACATTGAGCCCGCTCAAACCGAATTCGCACCAGAGAAGCTGTGGAGCAGTTGGCGGACATTGCGCCACTGGATGGTCGCCGGTTCGTTGGGTGCGACTTATGCCGACCCGCAAAAACGTGCGCTGTTGAAACCGGAGGCCTGCTGGGAAGTGGAGAACGGCCTGAAACTCTCGGCCAGTGAGGTGTTTGCCGCCTCGGTGACGCGCAGCGACTGGTATCGGGCGATCTCCAGGCTGTTCGAAAAATACGACTACTTGCTGCTGCCCAGCGCCCAGGTGTTCCCGTTCGATAAAACCCGACCGTGGCCCGCCTCCATCGAAGGCGTGACTATGGACACTTATCACCGCTGGATGGAGGTGGTGATTCCCGGCACCTTGTCCGGTTGCCCGGTGGCTAACGTGCAGGTCGGCTTCAACGCCAGCGGCCTGCCCATGGGCCTGCAAATCATCGGCAGACACCAGGCCGACTTCGCTGTCCTGCAACTGGCGCACGCGTACGAACAGGCCAGTCGCTGGTTCCAGCGCTGCCCTTCACCCCTGCTCAGAGGATAGATTTTGATAAACGGTTGAAAGCGCAGAGAAATATTTTAGATTTATGCTTGACGCATCCCCGTTACCGGTGAATAATGCGCGCCACTTGGCTACATAGCTCAGTTGGTTAGAGCATAGCATTCATAATGCTGGGGTCCGGGGTTCAAGTCCCTGTGTAGCCACCAAGTACCTGTTTACAGATGTCTCCATGAGTCTCTAAACAACCTCAAGAAGCCCGCCTAGTGCGGGCTTTCTTGTGTCTGGTGCATTTGTTTTGTCGCTCCATGTACCCGGACAGCCCTCGCCTTCGTGTATGCCTGCTTGCATGTTTCAGGTCGCGGCTACCGCTGCTGCCCAATTCACACAAGGCTTTGCGGCAACCGGACAAGGCCTGCCGCCTTTATGACGAACAAGGCCTCTGCCTGGAAGTGCATCCCCATGGCGGCTCATGACAAATACTGGGTTAGCCGAGGTACCGGCAGGCCCGCTGACTTGTGGCGCAATAGTGCATCAAGCGCGACTGGATTAACCCGTGACACTGTGCTCATCTTGCGCCAACTGCCAGTCATACTGTCGCCATTGATGCTGGTCCGAGACCTGTTTCAACGCTGGCGCGGGGTTGACGACACATGCATGCTGGACCACGTGTAAAAGCGGCAAATCATTCACCGAGTCACTGTAGCCATAGCTGCCTTGCAGGCTGTTGCCATGGTGCTTCAGCCACGCCTGCAAGCGCTCCACCTTGCCTTCCCGAAAACTGAGTACCCCTTTAGTCGCGCCGGTAAAGCTGCCTCCTTCCTGTTCAAGTTCGATGGCGATCACTTCGTCCACACCCAGCATGGCCGCGACACGGCGCACGATAAAGTCAGCCGTCGCGGAGATGATCAGTAGCTGGTTTCCCTGTTGGCGATGCCACTCGATTTGCCGACGTCCCGCTGGATATATGCGGGGAGCAATGAGGCTGAAGACAAAGTCATCAGCCCATCGCTCCACTTCGCTGACGGCCACTCCAGACAACGGTTGGAGCGTAAAGTCCATGTACTGCGCCATGGAGAGTTCGCCCAGATGATAGGCTTGCATCATCGCCTGCTCGGTGACCAGCATGTCGGCTGCGGCCACACCACGTAGCACCAGATAGCGCAGCCAGAGACTGGAGCTATCGCAATCGATAAGGGTCTCGTCCATATCAAAAATAGCCAAAACCGTCATGCGACCTCCTGCAGCTCTTCACGATTGAACAGCAGATCGAGCGGCGCGCCTGCCGGCAGCAAAGACCCTGAACTGCGATTGAGCATATCGACCATCAGCGAGCAGCCTTGCGCATCGACGTGGTAACGAATGACGTTGCCGAGCAGTTGATGGTGACGGACCGTGGCGCGGCACGGTGCACCCAGATGTGAGCCATAGCTACGGCCGGCTTGCGCCACATGGATCGCTTCCGGCCGGATTGCCAGTTGCCCTTGTATGCGCAGGCCAAGCAGTTGTTCCGCCTGACGGGCATCCAGCAGGTTGTAGCTGCCCATGAAGCGCGCGACAAAACCATTGGCGGGACGGGTGTAGATTGTCTCGGCGCTCCCTTCCTGCACGATGCGACCGCCATCCATGACAATGATGCGGTCGGACAACATCAGCGCTTCTTCCTGATCGTGGGTCACGAAAATAGTCGTCAGTTTCAACTGCGACTGAATCCGCCTGATCTCCTCCTGCAGGTTCTTGCGGATGCGCGCATCCAGTGCCGACAGGGGTTCATCCAGCAACAGGATGCGTGGCCGCACCACCAATGCCCTCGCCAGGGCGACACGCTGACGCTGGCCGCCGGAGAGTTGACTCACGAATTTGTTCTCGTGGCCCTGCAATTCAACCAGGCGCACCGCTTCGGTCACGCGCTGGAAGGTTTCATCGACACTGACGCCCTGCATTTTCAGGCCGAAGGCAATATTGCCCATCACCGTCAGATTCGGAAACAACGCATAGCTCTGGAAGACCATGCCGATACCACGTTTTTGCGGAGCAACATGGGTAATGTTATTTCCCGCCACCTGGATCTGGCCGCTATCGACGTCAGTCAAACCGGCAATGCAGCGCAACAAGGTCGACTTGCCGCAGCCACTGGGGCCGAGCAGGGTCACCAGTTCGCCTTCCTTGATATTGAAATGGATGTCGTCAAACACGCGGGTCTTGCCCGAGCCCTTGCCGTAGTATTTCGACAAGTTGGAAACTTCAAGATAATTCATCGCACAGTCCTATCGACTCAAGCGGGTGGCAATCCAGGTCACGCCCAGCGTAAATATGAAATAGCTCATCACCACGGCACTCATGAAATGGCCGCTGGTGGAGCGCACGGAATAGAGATAGACGTTCAAGGTTTCGTAACGGCTGCCCACCAATATGTTGGCGAACACGAACTCGCCCAGCAGGAAGGAGAACGAGAGAAACAAAGCGGCCATCAGGCCCTTGCGGATATTCGGCAAGATCACCCGCAAAAAAGCGGCGGGAGTGCTTGCCCCTAGCAGGTGCGCCGCATCCATCAGGTCACGCACGTTCAGCCCTTGCAGACCGTTGGCGAGTGCCCGGTACATGAACGGTAGGACAATCGTGAAATAACACCCGATCAATACCCACGGCGTACCGATCAGTGGAAGCGGGCCATCGGCATAAATCTGTAACAAGCCCACTGACGAGACCACAGGCGGCACCGCGAACTGGATCAGGATCAGGATGTTCATCCAACGATCCAGGTTCGGGAAATAATGGAACACCACAAATGCGGCAGGCACGATGACCACTGTGCTGAAGACTAATGTGCCCAGTGCAATCAACAGGGAGTGGCTGAATGCACTCAAGAACCGCGGCTCTTGCCACAACTTGAGGTACCAGTCGAACGTCAGCCCGTCGGGCAATATGGTTGCCCCCCAGTGCTGGGAAAATGAATACACCAGGGTCGCCAGAACAGGGACACTGAGTAGCGCCATCACGCCATACAGCACGAACTGGTGATAACGGTTAGTGTGCATGGTAGCTTCTCTTCATCAAGAGCTGGTTGACCATCGCCACGAGCACCAACATCGCCACCAGAAGCACGGACAGTGCTGCCGCCAGATTCGGTTCCAGAGAAATGTCCCCGGCGACCAGGCTGGAAATGCGGATGGTGACCAGGTTGTAGTTGGAGGTCATCAGTGCATACGCACTGGCATACGCCCCCATGGCGTTAGCCAACAACAATATGAAAGTACCGAGTACCGCCGGCAGCAGCACCGGCAATGCAACCAGGCGCCAGTAACTGGCACGGCTGGCCCCCAGCAAAGAGGCTGCCTCTTGCCAATCATCTTGCAGCGCATCAAAGGCTGGATAGAGCAACAACACCGCTAGCGGTATTTGGAAATAGCTGTAAATCAGCGTCAGCCCGGTCTGCGTGTATAGATTGAAATCAGCCAGCAAACCCCATCGCCGCAAGAGCAAGGTCACGGCGCCATTAGTTCCCATCACGATAATGAAGGCGAATGCCAAGGACACCCCACTTAGATTGCTGGCCATATTGGTGAATGCCACCGTCATGTCGCGCAGCGCGCAATCCACCCGTTTCAACGAAGCGGCGACCACCAACGCGATGGCTAATCCGATCAAGCTGGAGCAGACGGAAACCCAAAGGCTGTTACCAAAGGCCTGCCGGTAAAACGGGGAATGCAGGATTTCGCTGAAGTTCGCCAGCGACCATGCGCCATCAACCTGCACACTGTTGATCAGCAGCCAGGCTGTCGGTGCCAGTGAAAACAGCGCCAACACACATAACAAGGGCAATAGAACCAGCGCCGCTCGCCAGTGGCGAAAGCGTGGGTAATGCCGGTTGTCGAGAGTCACTGGTATTGCCAGCGGGTTCGATGCAGAAGTCATACAGCTAGCCATTCCGTGTTACATGGTTTTTGATAAGCGAGCGCGAAATATGGCCAGCGCAAACCTAAGTGCGGCCATTACCCTGCTCTCTGCTCTCTGCTCTTCTAATGCTCACTTCTAAAAACCGTAGCGAACGACCCAAGTCGCGCAGCAGGTTTTTAGAAGCGAACTAACGCGGGTGGAGTTACTTGTTATAAATCATGACTTGTTCTTGCCACTGCCGCGGTATGGCCTTGGTGGTTGTTTCCCATGCCGCGAAATCCTGGATCGGTTTGGCGTTGCGATACTGTTCAGCCGACAGCATCTTGTCCTTTACATCCTGTGGCAGGACGACGTCGCTGCGAATCGGACGCGCATAACCACGCGCCAGGTTAATCTGGCCTGCATCGCTGAAGATGTATTCACGCGCCAGCTTGGCGGCGTTCGGATGCTGTGCGTATTTGTTGATGAGGGTTGAATAACCGGCACTCACACTACCGTCAGTGGGAATGGATACCGTGAACTGGGATGGATCGATCTTGTCGCGATAGCTCAATGACGTGAAGTCCCATAACAGGGCAACTTCCACTTCACCTTTTTCCATGTTGGCGATACTCGCATCGGTCATGGAGAGCCGACCTTGTTTAGCCAACTCTGCAAATAACTGATACGCAGGTTGCAAGTTCTTTTCGTTGCCGCCATTGGCAATCGCCGCTGCCAGCAGAGCGCTATTGGCTTGCGCCGAGACGCCCACTTCGCCAACCGTCACCTTATAGTTGCCTTTGAGCAAATCACCCCAGTTCTTAGGCGGATTTTTGACCAGCTTGTTGTTGCTGATGAAGGAAATGGTCCCACTGTAAGCCACCATCCAATGACCGTCTGCGTCCTTGGCCCAAGCCGGAATTTCGTCCCAGGTGGTCGGCTTGTAGGCCTGGGTAACGCCCTTCCTGACGGCAATCGGGCCGAAAGATTGGCCAACGTCACCGATATCGCCTGATGCGTTCGATTTTTCAGCTTCGAATTTTGCGATTTCCTGCCCCGAACTCATGTCGGTGTCCTGATGTACCAGGCCGTATGTTTGCGTGATCTGAGCCCAGGTATCTTTCCAGTTTGCCCAATTATCCGGCATGCCCAAACTATTGACCGCGCCTTCTTTTTTGGCTGCGGCGACTAAAGCATCCAGCTCCGACTGCGCGTACGCACTGGAAACTGCAATCGACAAGGCACCTGCAAGCAAACTCGTAATCAGTATTTTTTTCATGGGATAGCCGTGTGGTATAGACCAGATTTGGGCGGAAACTGGATGCTACCCATAAGAAATGACCGAAATGTGACACTTGAGACGCTCCGACTCAGCCCCCTGATGCAATTGAATAGGCGTTAAGCACCTGGCCGGGATAGAACAGGGCTGTCGTTGCACCAAGGAATGTCTGTCGATGCCACGCACATTCACGCGCCCGGCACGACCAGAAACAACGATGGTAATCGGCACCAGAGCGCAAGCGCGGACGACGGTCTGAGCACCCGCTCCGGGCGATCAATCGTCAGAGGGACAGTGGGCGAGGTGTGCCCGAAGAGAGACAGTTGAGTCTCGTAAAGGTAATGAAATGATGAACTGGGATAATATCAGCGCTCAAAAATCATCCAGACCATCACCGTGACAGAAAAAATAACCACCCAAGCTGCCACCATCTATCACGCCCTGGCAACGCAAATCATCAATGGCACTCTGGCGTCCGGTAGCAAGCTTCCTCCCGAACGAGAGCTCAGCGACCTGTTTTCCACAACCCGCATCACGCTCAGAGAAGCCCTGCAAAGAATGGAAGCGGAAGGATCGATCTATCGGGAAAGCAGGCGCGGCTGGTTTGTTACCCCACCCCGACTGGTGTACAACCCCTTCACAAATTCGCTGTTCCACCAGATGGTCGAAAGTCAGGGGCGCAAGGCACTCACACAGGTCATTTCGACCAGTACGGAATTGGCGAGCCCGGAGTTATGCCTGAAGTTGGCGGTGCTGCCGTTAAGCATGCTGCACTGTATACGCCGTCTACGCTCAGTCGATGGGCGCCCCGTGATGTTTGTAGAACATTATCTGAAACCAGAGTTTTTCCCGGACATATTGAAACTGGACCTGACTCAGTCGCTGACATTGATTTACCGAAAACACTATGACATCCATTGCGGCCGCGCCACTTTTGATATTTACCCGACCGCGGCGCAGGCCAGCGTGGCGAATTATCTCAATCTGCCGGAAGGCAGTCCGCTGTTAATGATAATTCGCGTCAACTATGATCAGCATGGACAGATTCTTGATTGCGATCGCGAGTTCTGGCGTCATGACGCAGTCCGGATTTCCATGGATAGCCAAACACTGCATCCAGACAAAGTAGCTTGACCATCGAAAACCTTACCCGCTGGAAACCCTGCAGCTTCCTCTTGAACTTTATGCCGTCGGCAATGCGGACAACGCCCGCTCCCAGATCTGCCAGGTGCGCAGCCAGACCATCGCCTGCCAATCGCTGTCGGCGGGATAGAACTGCTCAAGCAGATTCAGCTTGATCCCGCGCCCTGCTGCATCACTCGGGTTGCCGTGCAGATGCAGCCAGTGGTCATCGCGCAAATGCCGGTGAACATCCGGCCCCGGGTAAGTCCCGCACTCAATGACAAACGGCATCAGCCGCACCTGCGGCAGCGCATTGATCAGCGCTTGCGAGGTGTAGCCGGTGGCCGTTGCCGCCACGCCGGTTTCGCTGACGGTGTCGGCACCGGTTTGCAGGCTGTAGAGCCACGGGCCGTAAATCGCCTGCGCATCCGCCAGCGCCGGATAGGCGGACTCGGTAATCGTCAGCAACATCGGATGACCATACTCGCCAGCGCCCGTGTGCAAGTCGAAACACATGGCGACCTCGGCATGGGCCACGTGCTTTTGCACGATCTTGTGCAGCGTGCGGTTCGACCAGCTCGGCGC
The DNA here is from genome assembly GCF_057837725.1 of Pseudomonas sp. GL_091. NCBI lineage: Bacteria > Pseudomonadati > Pseudomonadota > Gammaproteobacteria > Pseudomonadales > Pseudomonadaceae > Pseudomonas > Pseudomonas sp. GL_091. The sequence goes on from NZ_CM174451.1 coordinate 6,155,138, forward strand.
CAGCCCGCCGAAAAACAGGCCGTCGGGATGAGCATGCTGACCGCCCTCGACAATCGACATCACCGCCGACCAGCCGTGCAGGCGAATCTGCTCGTCGAGCAAGGCATCGGCACGATCGCGCTGCGGACCTTGCAACTGCGGGCAGGCATAGATTTCATGCAGGGCGTTGTAGGCCTGGTTGTCTGGCAGCGGTCGCTGGAAATCCAGGTGATTGCGGTTCAGGTCGATGTTGTCTTCGTTGACCCGGCGCAACCACGCCATGCCCCAGGGGTTGATGGCATGGATCATGACCACGGCGACATCCGTTGGCAGGGAACGCTTGCCCAACTCCTGCAGCCATTTGATCTGACAGCCCGAGCCATAGAAGCCTTCGACCCCGTGAGTGCCGCTCAACGCGATCAACAGGCGCTTGGCGCCCGGATCCCCCAGCACCGCCACATCGGTACTCAGCGATTCGCCGAACGGACCTTTGAGCGGGTGTGGATATTCCGTCAGCGTTGCGCCTGCAGTGGTCGCGGCGGCCAGGAATTGTTCACGCTGGGTGCGATAGCTGGACTGGGTGGGGAACTCGGTTTGCATGTCTGCCTCTTGTTGATTTTCTGGCCTGTCTGTTGGCAACGACCCTACAGAAAATCCTGCCATTGATGAAGGACAAAAACATCGGAGCCGCAGGACCCGGTTTGCTTCCCTCCCGGTCGGCCGATAAAGTCCATTGATCGTAGATCCAACGGACGGAGTACCCCACGTGTTCTCAACCTTCCCTTTGCGCCGCCATCGCCTGCCAGCCCTGGTTCTGCTCGCCAGTGCCTTGACCCTTACCGCGTGCAACAACGCTTCGGTGCCGACACTGCCGCTCGCACCGGAAAGCGCTTCCGGTTTTCGCACCGACCTGCGCACCCAACACGCCGAAAAATACATGGCAGCGGCGGCCAACCCGCTGGCGGCCGAAGCAGGACGGGAAATGCTGCGCCGGGGCGGCTCGGCCATCGACGCGGCGATTGCGATGCAAGCGGTGTTGACGCTGGTCGAGCCACAGTCTTCGGGCATCGGTGGTGGCGCATTGATCGTACTCTGGGATGGCAAAACCGTGCGCACCTACGACGGCCGTGAAACCGCCCCGGCCGGTGCCAGCGAGAAACTTTTCCTGCAAGCCAACGGACAACCGATGGGGTTCACCCAGGCGCAAATCGGCGGTCGTTCGGTGGGCACGCCCGGCGTGCTGCGCGCCCTGGAACTGGCCCATCAAAAACACGGACGCCTGCCTTGGGCACAACTGTTTGAACCGGCCATCCAGCTCGCCGAACAAGGCTTCGCCATTTCGCCACGCCTGCATCAGTTGATCGCCGCGGATTCGTCCATGCCGCGCTCAGCGGAAATGATGGCTTACTTCCGTAATGCCGATGGCAGCCCGAAAGCCGTCGGCACAAACTTGAAGAACCCGGCCCTGGCCGCCGTATTCAAACGCATCGCCCATGAAGGCCCGGATGCCCTGTACAAAGGCCCGGTCGCCGAGGAAATCGCGGCCAAGGTTCAGGGCCACGCCAACCCCGGCAGCCTGTCCCTGACCGACCTCGCCAACTATCAGGCCAAGGAGCGCGCGCCGCTGTGCACCGACTACAAGCGCTGGCAAGTCTGCGGCATGCCGCCGCCGTCGTCGGGCGGGATCGCCGTGGCGCAGATCCTCGGCACTCTGCAAGCCCTGGAGACTCGCGACAAGCGCCTGGCGCTGGCACCGCTGAAACCGGTCAAGACCGCGGCCCCGGCCGGTATCGAACCCGACCCGCAAGCGGTGCACCTGATCTCTGAAGCCGAACGCCTGGCCTATGCCGACCGCGCTCAGTACGTAGCCGATACAGACTTCGTACCCGTGCCGGTCAAGGGCCTGGTCGACCCGACCTACCTCGCCAGCCGCGCTGCCCTGATCGGCGAACGCAGCATGGGCACGGCCAAACCCGGCACTCCGCCGGGCATCCGGGTGGCCTATGCGCCGGACCGTTCGCCGCTACGGATTTCCACCTCGCAAGTGGTGGCCGTCGATGACGCAGGTGGTGCCGTGTCGATGACCACCACCATCGAGTCAGCGTTTGGCTCGCACATCATGGTTCAGGGTTTCATGCTCAACAACGAGATGACCGACTTCTCGTTCATCTCCGAGGAAAACGGGCAAAAAGTCGCCAACCGCGTCGAGCCCGGCAAACGCCCGCGTTCCTCCATGGCCCCGACCCTGATCTTCGACCGCCAGAGCGGCGAATTCCTCGCCACCGTCGGCTCCCCCGGCGGCTCGCAAATCATCGAATACGTGGCCAAATCCACCATCGGCCTGCTCGACTGGAACCTCGATGCGCAAGCCGCCATCAACCTGCCCAACTTCGGCAGCCGCAACGGCCCGACCGAACTGGAACAGGGGCAATTCAGCCCGTCGCTGATTCAGGCACTGAAAGACAAAGGGCACAGCGTGAGCGAGATCGACATGACCAGCGGCACCCAGGCGATTGTTCGGGTCAAGGACGCCCAAGGGAAAGCGTCGCTGACAGGCGGGGCCGATCCGCGGCGTGAGGGGCAAGCGTTGGGGGATTGAGTCGTACGCGGGGATGAGAAAGGGCTTACTGGTGGGTAGGCCCTTTTTATTGGTAAAGAGTCCAGGTCGCCTCTCTCCCGCTGCTTTTTCCTACCCGCAAATAATTGCGTACTGGTTAGAGTTCCAGCGCCGTGTACATAAAATTTGTCGGCACTCACAAGCAGTACGACACGGTCGACGCTGATAACGTCGAAATGGAGTAACCCATGAACATTCACCCGATTCACACCGAAGAGGATTACCGCGCCGCTCTCAAGAGCGTCTCTGCACTGTTTGAGAATGAACCAGAGATTGGCACTCCCGAGGGAGATTACTTTGACATCATGATTAAGCTGATCGAATTGTATGAGTCGAAGCACTTCCCGGTCGACTTACCCAATCCTATCGATGCGATCAAATTCAGAATGGAGCAGTCCGGGTTGTCCGCCGCCGATCTTGCACCCGCCATCGGCCGCACAAATCGTGTTTATGAAGTACTCAATGGCAAGCGAGCGTTGACGCTTCCGATGATCTGGAAACTGCACGAACTGTTCGGGATACCCGTCCAGAGCCTGATCAAACCCGTCAAGCACGTTTGATCAGGGTCAGCTCTTGCAAGCATACCCACCAATAATACGGACGATACAGAACTCCGCTTATCGACTGATCTTCAATCCCTGCCGAACCTGGTGCTTTTCCAGCGCCAGCTCGATCAGTCGCGTCACCAGTTCGCTGTAGGTCATGCCGGTGGCCTGCCACAGTTTCGGGTACATGCTGATGCGGGTGAAGCCGGGCAGCGAGTTGATTTCGTTGATCAGCACTTCGCCACTGTCGGTCAGGAACACGTCGACGCGGGCCAGGCCGGAGCAGCCCAGTACCTGGAACGCTTCGACGGCCAGGGCGCGAATGCGCTCGCTGGCCTCGACGCTGATATTGGCCGGCACTACCACTTCAGCAGCCGTATCGTCGATATACTTACTGTCGTAGGAATAGAACCCGCTGTGCACCACGATCTCGCCGCAGCCACTGGCGATGGCGTCTTCGTTGCCGAGCACCGCGCATTCAATCTCGCGGCCGCTGACGGCAGATTCGATCAACACCTTGGTATCGAAACTCAAGGCCAGCTCCACCGCTGTGCTGTACTCCGCCTCGTCGGTGACCTTGCTCACGCCCACGGAAGAGCCCTGATTCGCCGGTTTGACGAACAGCGGTAAACCCAACTTGCCCCGCACCTCGGCAAACCCGGTGCGTGCCGCCGTGGCGCGGGTCAATGTCACGAACGGCGTCACGGCCAGGCCGGCATCGCGCAGCAGGCGCTTGCTGATGTCCTTGTCCATGCACACGGCCGAGCCGAGCACGTCAGAGCCGACAAACGGCAGATCGGCCATGCGCAGCAAGCCTTGCAGGCAACCGTCTTCACCGAGGGTGCCGTGGACAATCGGGAAGATCACATCGACGTGACCGAGCATTTCCTGACTGGAGGTTTCCACCAGTTGCTGACTGGCTTTGCCCGGCACCACGGCCAGTTCGCGATTGGACTGATTGAGGGCGATCAGCGCCGGGTTTTCCTGGTTCAGCAAAAAGTTGGAAGGGTCGTTGAGGTGCCAGTGGCCTTGTTTGTCGATGCCGATCAGCACCGGCTCGAAGCGTGAACGATCCAGCGCATCGACGATGTTTTTCGCCGACTGCAGCGACACTTCGTGCTCTGCCGAGCGCCCGCCAAAGATTATCCCTACACGCAGTTTTCTCATCGCCCGGCCTCTTGGTGAATGTGCTTACAACTTGAATAGTCGAAACCTTACGGCTGCAAGTTCTTGCCGTCCACCGGCTCACCAATGGTCAGGAAGTGCCCGCCCGCCACGTGGTGCAAGGTGCGCAAGGCATCTTGGCCTTCGAAGTGCCAGCGGCCTTCGCTGAACACGCGCTCGTCAGCCTGGGCGGCAATCACTTCGGCGAGGAACAGATCGTACTGCTGGTGGTTGCTCGGCTCCGGCAACAGGCGACACTCCAGCCAGGCCACGCAACCTTCGAGCATCGGCGCATCAACCGACTCACCGGTGAACGTCTGCAAGTCGTAGGTCTCAAACTTGTCGCGCCCCTGGCCCTGGGTCAATTCCAGACCGGAGGTCGAACCGACGGTTTGTACAATGTCGGCCTGGGCAGCGCAGGGAACGTTCAGCACAAAAGTGCCCGAGGCTTCCAGCAACTGGCGAGTCCAGGTGGACTTGTCCAGCACCACGGCAATTTTCGGTGGTTCGAAATCCAGCGGCATGGCCCAGGCTGCCGCCATGATATTGCGCTGGCCACCGTGGGCTGCGCTGACCAGCACGGTCGGGCCATGATTGAGCAGACGATAGGCCTTGGACAAGGGAACCGGACGGCGGTGGGAAACGCTCATGGAAGTCTGCTCCTGAGGAAAAGAGCCGATTGTAACGGGATAAAACACGCTGAAATGAAAAGATCACCGATGGCGATCTTTTCATTTCAGCGGGCAGAACGCTAGGCTCAACTCACCAACTGATTGGCAAACTGCCCCACCGCATTGACCACTTTCTGCGCGCCGTCCTGGATCTCGACAATCACCGTACCCGCTTCCGCCGCCAGTGCCAGGCCCTGTTCGGCCTGAAGCTTGCCGTCGGTCATCAGGGCCACGGCGTTACGCGCCATGTCCTGGTTCTGCCGCACCACGAGGACGATTTCGTCGGTGGCCTGGCTGGTGCGCGAAGCCAGTTGCCGGACTTCATCCGCCACCACGGCGAAGCCCCTACCCTGTTCGCCCGCACGCGCCGCTTCGATGGCCGCGTTGAGCGCCAGCAGGTTGGTCTGTTCGGCAATGCCGCTGATGGTTTTGACAATGGTACCGATCACCAGCGACTGCTCGTTCAGGGCTTCGATGCCATCGCCGGCGGTTTGCATATGCCTGGCCAGGTCGCGCATCACGTCCACGGCCTGGGTCACCACGGCGTTACCGCGCTGGGCGCTTTGGTCGGTTTGCTGCGAGGTGCTGTAGGCAATGTTGGCGGCCTCGGCGACGGCTTGTTCCTGATTGACCTGATCGGTAATCACCGTGGCGAACTTCACCACCTTGTAGAGATTGTTGTTGGCATCAACCACCGGGTTGTAGGACGCCTCCAGCCAGACCGTACGACCATGGCTGTCAACACGCTTGAAACGGGCGGCCACGTACTCGCCCGCGTTCAGGCGACGCCAGAAGTCCTGATACTCGGCACTGCTGTACTCCTCCGGCACGCAGAAGGTGCGGTGATGTTTGCCTTTGATCTGCGCCAGGCTGTAACCCATGCCACTGAGGAAGCGGTCGTTGGCGGCCAGCACGTTGCCATTGAGATCGAATTCGATCACCGCCGTGGAGCGCACCAGCGCGCCGATCAGGTTCTCGTGTTCGCGGGAGGCCTCGATGGTGCGGGTCAGGTCGCTGGAGAAGATCGAAAAATGCTTGATCTTGCCGACTACCGAGCGCACGGGCTGGACGATCGAGCGCAACCAGGCTTCCTGGCCCGTACCGCGCAACAGACGCACCGCGCCGGCAAAGTGTTCGCCACGGGTCAGCGCGTGCTTGAAACGCTGCTGGAATTCGTCGAACTTCACGTGATCCGGGACGAAATCGTCGATGTGTCGGCCAATCAGGTCGCCACTCTTGTAATGCATTTCGCCAAGGAAGTTCTGATTGACCGACTGAACCCGTCCATCGCTGTCGAGGGTCAGCACCAGCATCTCGCTTTCCAGGCTTTCCTTCACTTGCTGGAGGCTGGAGAGTTCTTCACGAAGAGCCGACAGCTCCTGCTTCAAGCGTTTATTGAACATGGGAAAGCACCGATGGACAGGGGTAGAAAGCGATATGCAGCCTAACCATCGGCCTTGGAAACATTTTCTTAAGCGTGCTTCAGGCTTGTCCTGTAAAAATAGTTACGACACGCATACTCAATGTGCGCCAGCGGCAGCACAGCCTGCGATTCTCGGCATCCGCGCACCGAAATAAGCCGCACTGCCCACGCCCACCGCGCCCATCACCGCACTGAACATCACGCAGATCCACGGACTCCACGGCATCAGACCGATCAACAGCAGCGGTGTGACACTCGCCCATGCGGCGTAGGCAATGTTGTAGGTGAACGAGATACCCGAGACGCGAATCCGCGCCGGGAACAGGCTGACCATCACTGATGGCACCGCGCCCACCACCCCGCAAGCCAGCCCTGCCACGGCGTAGGCCAGGCCGATCCAGTCGCCGCCCATGATCAGGCAGCCATACAGCACGCCGATGCCCAGCGGCAGCAGCAGGCTATAGAGCATCACCGTGCGCCAGGCGCCAATGCGGTCGACCAGCAGCCCGGCGAGCACGCAGCCGATGTTCAAGAACACAATGCCCAGTGCGCTCAAGGCGAAGGTATGGCTGGCGGTCATGCCAAAGGTTTTCTGCATCATGGTCGGGGTGATGACCACGAACACCACCACGGCCGAGGTCAGCACACAGGTGAGAATCATCGCTGGCAAAATGGCCAGGCGATGCTCGCGCAAGACCCTGCGCAGCGGCAGTTCGCCGGCCGCCTCGCGTTGTGCCTGCATGGCCATGAACACCGGGGTTTCGTTGAGCCAGCGACGCAGCCACACGCCAATCACGCCAAACACGCCGCCCAGCAGGAACGGGTAACGCCAGGCGTAATCAAGGATTTCCGCCGGAGTGAACGCCTGCGCCAGGAAGGTCGCGGTCAATGCGCCGATCAAATAGCCGAAGGTCAGCCCCGCCTGCAAGAAACCCAGGGCATAACCGCGATGGGCGATGGGCGCGTGCTCGGCGACGAATACCCAGGCACTCGGCACTTCGCCGCCCACCGCCGCGCCCTGGAGGATGCGCAGGGCCAACAGCAGCAAGGGTGCGAAATAGCCGATTTGCGCGTAGGTCGGCATGATCCCGATGAGCAGGCAGGGCAACGCCATCATCAAGATGCTCAGGCTGAAGACTTTCTTGCGCCCCAGACGGTCGGCGAAGTGCGCCATCAGGATGCCGCCCAGCGGTCGCGCCAGGTAACCGGTGACGAAGATCCCGAAACTTTGCAGCAGGCGCAGCCACTCGGGCATCTCCGGCGGGAAGAACAACTGGCTGAGGGTCAGGGCGAAAAACACGAAGATGATGAAATCGTAGATTTCCAGCGCCCCACCGAGGGCGGCGAGCCCGAGGGTCTTGTAGTCCGAGCGGCTGAACGGCGCCGGACGCGAATCGGTGTTGGCAGTCATGAAAAGAACTCTGGCACAGGCAAAAACCAAGGCGCCCATGGTCTACGCAAATGCATCGGCGGACAACCCGTTAGACCAAAGTCCCATAGCCACAAAACAGCCCCGCAAAAATCCTCGGCTTGAATTAATGTTGGCGTCTGTCCAGACGGGCGGTTACTGCCCCGAAGACCACAACAAACATAAAAATCCGAGGTACTCCCGTGGCCGCTGATATCGAAGATAGCCGCTCCGCCCGCTTTGCCCTGCGCTGCTCAAGTTTTGCCGAACGCTGGTTCCCCGACTCCTGGGTGTTTGCTGCCCTGGCGGTGATTATCGTGGCCCTGGCCACCCTGGCGATGGGCGCCAAACCCACCGACGCCGCCATGGCCTTTGGTGATGGCTTCTGGAGCCTGATCCCCTTCACCATGCAGATGGCCTTCGTGGTGATCGGCGGTTATGTGGTCGCCAGTTCGCCGCCAGCGGTGAAGCTGATTGACCGTCTGGCCAAACTGCCGAAAAACGGCCGCTCCGCCGTGGCCTGGGTCGCGTTGATTTCGATGGTCGCGTCGTTGCTGAACTGGGGCCTGTCCCTGGTGTTCGGTGGTTTGCTGGTGCGCGCCCTTGCCCGTCGTACCGATCTGAAGATGGACTACCGCGCCGCTGGTGCTGCCGCCTATCTGGGGCTTGGCGCGGTGTGGGCCTTGGGCCTGTCGTCGTCCGCAGCACAATTGCAGGCCAACCCGGCGAGCCTGCCGCCGTCGATTCTGTCGATCACCGGGGTGATTCCATTCACTCAGACGATCTTTCTCTGGCAGTCCGGCGTGATGTTGCTGGCCTTGATCGTCATCTCGCTGATCATTGCCTACGCCACCGCCCCTGGTCCGAACTCGGCGCGTGATGCCAAGGCCTGCGGCGTCGATCCGAGTTTCAACTTGCCGCCGCTGCAACCGCGCACCCGTCCCGGCGAATGGCTGGAATACAGCCCGCTGCTGATGATCCTGCTGGTGCTGCTGGCCGGTGGCTGGCTGTTCCACGAGTTCTCGACCAAACCGGCGATCAGTGCGATTTCCGGGCTGAACACCTACAACTTCCTGTTCATCATGCTGGGTGCCCTGCTGCACTGGCGTCCGCGCAGCTTTCTGGACGCCGTGTCCCGCGCAGTGCCGACCACCACCGGCGTGTTGATCCAGTTCCCGCTGTACGGCTCGATCGCCGCACTGATGACCACGGTCAAGGGCGCCGATGCGCAGACCCTGGCGCACCACATCTCGACCTTTTTCGTCAGCATTGCCTCCCACGACACCTATGCCCTGCTGATGGGCGTGTACTCGGCGATCCTCGGCTTCTTCATTCCGTCCGGTGGCGGCAAGTGGATCATCGAAGCGCCGTACGTGATGCAGGTGGCCAATGACCTGAACTATCACCTGGGCTGGGCCGTACAGATCTACAACGCCGCCGAAGCCTTGCCGAACCTGATCAACCCGTTCTACATGCTGCCGTTGCTGGGCGTGCTGGGGTTGAAAGCACGGGACCTGATCGGCTTCTCGTTCGTGCAGTTGCTGGTGCACACGCCACTGGTGCTAGTGTTGTTATGGGCACTGGGGACGACGCTGGCGTATTTGCCGCCGGTCATGCCGTAACCATAAAAAAGGGCCGGTATTGATATCGGCCCTTTTTGTTCCGCCCCGTCTGTCTCAGTAACTGCTGGTCTTAATACGCTGAAAAGGATCTGAGCATGTTCAAACTCGTGGCACTCACCCTCGCAACCCTCACCCTGAGCACCACCGCCCACGCCGATGTCAATTTGAAGCTGGGCACTACCGAACGCGTTACCCGCCTCTTCGCCTACCCCAACAATTGCAACGTGATCTGCTTTCGCAACTGGACGCTTGAGCAAACCGTCGAGCATTACCTGACCCAGAGTGTGCAGCGCGATGGCTACGGCGACGCGAAGGTTCTGGTCAAAACCGACAATGGTCAGCTCCACGCAGAAATCATCGGCGTGCCCGACGGCTATGAAAAACCTTTGGCAGCGCTGCTCGATGCCGGTGACCTGGCCTATAACGGTGCCAGCAAACTGAATGCCGACGGCAAGTGGGCGTATAGCTGGTACCTGTTCCTGCCGATGGGCATGGCTCTGGAAAACCGCAAAAGTGTCGAACTGCTGCACTTCCCACCCGACTATTCGTTGACCCAGGCCCAGGATTACCTGAAGTCCGCCACCACGGATCGTTGGGCCACGCTGCTCACCGCCAATGGCATCCCGGCCGAACAGACGCCGGGCTACCAGACAATCATCGACATCGCCCCGATTGCCGCGCCGTCCAACGCGGGCAAGGACCTCGAAGGCGTCTACGGCTACTTCAAGGATTACCAGAGCACCATGGTCAAGGAGGTCAGCCTGAACGCCAGCGGTGCAGCACTGCCGATGGTCGCCTTCGGTACACCGGTGCGTAACTGGATCAAAGAGCAATACGGGCAGACGGTGAACGTGTTGAGCCTGGTCCAGATCACCCCGGACAACGGTGTGAAAGTCCCCGTATTGGGCTCCAACCACCCGAGCTATATTTGGTATGCCGCCGATCCGGCAAGCTATACCGGCAGTGACGCCCAGGCCAAGGCCGATGCGGCAGGCCTGAAAGTCATGGGCCAGGATTTGAGTGCTGCGTGCTGGCAGGCCACCATGGGCCGCCAACCGGACAGCAATCCGGACGTTGAGCTCAATACCTGCAGGCAAACCTGGCAAGTGGCCCGGAAAGAAAAAACCTGCGAGCTTTTCTACACCTCAGTCCGCAACCTGTCGCCCCAACAGGCCGCGGGCAAATGCGCGACAGCTTCGATCGTGTCCCAGCTCAAACAGCTCAAGGCCCCAGCGCCAGCCACGGCGAAACCTGTTCCGCCGTTGTAACCCGATGAACGGCTGCCCATCTGTCACTTATGACAGTAGACCGCCCGTAGTATCTGCGAGAGGCTTGGGCTGAACCCATGTGCTGCTGTGCTGACAGGACCGTCGGTGCAAGGAAGTCGCAGCACCCAGCAGACAGGGATCGTTATGAAAGCTCACGCCCCTCAACGAAAACACCCACAACCGCCGCAAGGTGTTTACCCCTTTTCGGAGCTGCCCGTTCGCCTGGGATTTCCTTCCCTGGCCGACTTCGAAATTATTGAAAACGCCAAGCGCGAGGCCACGGCTATTGCCGCGCGGCGCGAATTCCCGCGAATCACTCGTATCTGCCGGGCGTCGGGGCATTTGCTGCCCTATCGCTGCCGGCATACCCGCCAGCTCGCCCCGGGTGTGCACGTCTACGACCCGCGCTTCTGCGGACTGTTGCGACACTCCTGCGACCCCAATGTCTTTCTCGACTTGAGCGAGTTGTGGTTATGGGCGCTGAAGGACATCAGCAAGGGGGACTGGCTGACCATGGACTTCGCCGCCACCGAAGACAAACTGCAACGCCAGTTCGCCTGCCAGTGCGGCTCATACGATTGCCGTGGCTGGATTACCGGCTACGACGAATCGCCAAACGCCGACGGCCAGGCGTTTCTGCAACGCTGGCGTCGGCAAAGTCATTATTGACGGGGGTTACTGAGGGTCGAGCGGACGCAGGCGGTACTGCGGCGGTAGTTGCTCGAAACCGCTGATGGTCGCATTCAGGCTCTTCCAGCGGCCATCCTTGATGCCGTAGATGCAGCCGTGGACCGACAGGCTCTGCCCGCGGTGCCAGGCGTTTTGCACAATGCTGGTGTGCCCGACGTTGGCGACCTGCTGGATCACGTTGAGTTCGCAGAGGCGGTCGACGCGCTCCTCTTCGGTAGCGTATTTGGCCAGCTCTTCGCGCTTTTCATAATAGAGATCGCGAATCGAACGCAGCCAGCCGTCGATCAGGCCGAACTGGCGATCCTGCATCGAAGCACGCACACCGCCGCAGCCATAATGGCCGGTGACGAGAATGTGTTTGACCTTGAGTACATCGACTGCGTACTGAATCACCGACAGGCAGTTGAGGTCAGTGTGCAGCACGACATTGGCCACATTACGGTGTACGAACAGATCGCCCGGCAGCATGCCGACGATTTCGTTGGCCGGCACCCGGGCGTCGGAACAACCGATCCACAGGAACTCCGGGGTCTGTTGGCGAGCCAGCTTGGCGAAGAAGTCAGGATCTTCCTCCTTGATCGCAGCGGCCCAACGCTCGTTGTTATCAATCAGATCTTGTAATTCGTTCATGCTTTGAAGCCTCAAGAATGATGCGCAGCTTTGACTGACAACCGTCCGTCGGGGTCACGCGCGAAATGCAGATGCTCTCCTGATCCGGAACACGGGGCTCCATGCCGGTGGAATTATCGGTAGCCACGTGGGTCAACCGTAGTAAGGCCTACAGTATGAGGAATTACCATGAATGATTCACGACGTCCGTACGATGCGGTGCAACCGGAACCCGTCGATGACAACGAAGACCGCATGGGCTCGGTGCGTGAGCTGGATTTCGACGCCGAAGAACCCAGCGCCAGAATCGGTGACGAACTGACGGAAAAGGAGCGCGAGCAACTGATGCCGCGCCGCCGCGGACGTGAAGCGGGCCTGACTGGTGCCTCGACCAGTGACCATCAACCTACCGACGACGACCTGAGCCCGGAAACCCTGATCCGTGAAGACGGCGCCCGGGATGCCCATGAGGCGGGCAATGATAGCCGTGCGGATTGGGACCTGAGCATCGTCGATGAGGACGATATTGGCGGTGGCAATGGCCTGGATGAGGCTGAACTGGCGCTGCGCGATCCTCTCGACAAAAAACGTTGATCCTGTGGCTCAATCCACCAAAGTGCAGGCCATGACCACCGCATCTTCGCGCCCGCCCACCGCCGGGTAGTAATCCCGACGCCGGCCGATTTCGTTGAAACCATATCGCTCATACAGCTTGAACGCAGCGGTATTGCTGTCGCGCACTTCCAGGAAACACTCCCGGGCGTCGGCCTTGTAGGCAATCGACATCAAATGCTCAAGTAATGTCAGCCCCAGGCCACGGCCCTGGTTTTCCGGCTTGACCGTAATATTCAGCAGGTGCGCCTCGTCGAGGATGATCTGCACCACACCGTGGCCGACCTGCTGCTGACCTTCGAACATCAGCCAGATCTGATACTTGCCCAGGCCGTCGAGGAAAATCCCGCGGGTCCAGGGATGGCTGTAGGCCGCGTATTCGATTTTCAGTACAGTTTCCAGGTCCGCCTCGGTCATCGGGCGAAACGATACAGCGTCACTCATTCGATTCTTTCCAGCGCGCCATCAGCCGACGCATGGCTTGCCAGACATCAGCCTTACGCTGTGGCTCTTCCATTAATAATTCCAGGCCCGGCACCGCCCAGGCCGAGCCCAGGCCTTCGATCTGCAACTCACGATTGAACGCCTCGGCATCCGCTTCGCCGGCAAATCGCACCGCAGGCAGGCCGATCAGCCACAAGCAGGCGCAGGGCGTTTCTTCCATGCGCACCGAGAGAAAACCTTGCACGAAGTCGCGGGCCGCTTCCGGGCCCTGGTCCATCGTGCCACGCACCAGCAGCGGCCAACGCACCGGCTCACCGACAATCTGCGGGCTGTCCGGCAGACCGGCGGCGCGCAGCATGTCTTTGAGCAGCAGGTAAGCAGGATCGCGAGTCTGGAAGGATTCGCCTGTGGGTAACTCCACCAGCAGCAGGCAACGCCCGGCCCGCAGCAATTGCAGGGAGAAACGCGGGGGCGGCACGATCGGCGCCTTGACCACCACGGGAGCCTCTTCGGCCTGTTCCACCGGTTTGGCGCCGGTGCGCGTGCTCGCCAGCGATGGCCGTGGCACCTCGACCTTCACCCGCTCGGCCGGCTTGGCCACAGGCGCCACGGGCGTCTGAGCAACAACAGCGGGCACGACAGGCGCGACCACAACCGGCTCTGGCATGTCCAGCAGCTCGGGCCGCGACGGCGCGGCAAAGGGCAATTCGGTGCGCGGCAGCCAGTTGACCACCTGCATGGCGGCCAGATAAGCGCGACGACGGGACTCGATAAGCAAAGGTCGGCCACTTGTGGATAACTAAAGTGCGCTGATTCTACCGCCGTTCGCTCAAGATCGCCCGCAGTTGATCGATGCACTTTACCGAAAAGAAGGCGACAGCCCGTCCCGAGAGTGAATCGCATTGCCCCCGATGCAGTACAATCGCGGCTTTTAATCGCCAACCAGCCGGCCATTCCGATGATCGAACCCAAGCGCGTCTTGCGCGCCCTCGCTGAACACTGGGCACTTCTGGAGCCACTGTGCGAGCACTTCGACCAAGGCACCCTGAGCCTGAACGAACTGCGCACGCAACTGGCCGCCCAGCAACTCGACAGTACGCCGCAGGACATCACCAGCCTGCTGGACGTGTGGATTCGCCTCGACATCCTGGTTCCCGTGGCCAAAAGCCCGAACCGTTTCGAGCTCAATGCGCAGATTCACGACTTCCTCGCCTATCTGCGCCGTGAACACCGCCTGGGCCTGTGCCTGGAAATCGAAGCCTACCTGCGCCACCTCGAGCGTCTGGCCGGTTATATCCAGGACGCATTCGATATCCGCGACGGCAACGACCTGGCGCGCCAGTTGCGCCTGCTCGACATGCGGGTTCGCGATGTACTGAAAAAACTCGATAACGACGAACAGGCGCTGGTGGCCGTCGCCGAACGGGCGAAAACCAGCGATCGGCAGATTCCATTGCGCCAGCGTTACGCTGAAGTGTTGGCGACCTGGGACGAATACGTCGAGCCGATGATTGATCTGGTGAACGCCGACGGCGCCTTCGAACAAGGCGTGCGCAAGGTCGAAACCGTCCTGCTGAAGATGCTCAGCGAACAGCAACGCCTCGGTCACCTGGTCGACGACGACATGTTGCTGCGCACCCACGCGCGCATCCTCGAAATGCAGACCAGCGCCCAGCTGACCCTGCGTCACGCCCGCGAGCTGCTGCTGCCGCTGCGTGAAGAAGCGCGCCGGCACAACGCCGTGACCCGTGGCGCGGCGCTGGCCTTGTCGATGATCCGTCGCAAAGGCATCGACGCCGTGCCGCAAGCGGCGATGCCGATGTTCACTCGTCCGCAGAGCACCTTCCTCGGCAGTGCCAGCCAGGTCGAAGCCTACGTTTACGCCCTGGCCCGTTTCGAACCGAAACCGACGCGCTTCCCCAAGGCTCACAAGACCCAGAAAGGCGAAGCGCCACGGGCGCCACGCACCGTTCGGGAAATGCTCGAACGCTGCGAAGACGCCTTGCCGATGCCGGACCTGATGACCTGGCTGCTGGAGCAGGAACCGGACGGCGCCACCGACGAATTGCTGTACTGGTTCTCGCGCCTGTCGCGGGAAAAACGCTTCACGCGCGAGCGTCTGGAACGTCGCGAATACCATACTCACGAGCACCAGGTCAGCCTGCGCTCCTTCGCCCTGCTCTCGGTCAGCGATACCGCCGCCGAGGATTCTGCGAGCACTCCATATGCATCTTGATCTATCCGAACTGTCCCAGCTGGCGCCGATCTTTCGCGAGCTGTTCAAGGGTTATCACGTCAGCCGCCGCGATCCGGAGCTGTACGCACAGTTGTCGAACTTTCAGGACCAATACCGCACGCTGTTCAAGGCCTTGGGCTTTGAACTGGTCTGCGATACCCGCGGTTTCTACTACTTCGTGCCGGACCTCGCGGCGGCGGCGGTGAACAAGACCGCGCAGCGTCTGGCGCTGTTCACCTTCATCCTTGTCGAGCACCTGGCCGACCAGGGCCGCGACCCGATCTCCGTGCTCGATGGCGGCAGCCTCGGCCGCGATGAGCTGCCGTCGTTGCTGGAAAAGTACCGCGACCTGTTCATCCAGGCCGAAGTGCAGACCCAGGACGAACTCGAAGAAAAAATCATGCGCCGCATGACCCAGCTCGGTTTCGCCAGCGAAGAAAACGGCGTCTACCGTTTCCTGCCGCCGATGCACCGTTTCCTCGATGTCTGCCTGTCAGTGCAGCAGGACCGCGATCTGGCCGCCAGCCTGCACAGCGTCCTGCCGTTGCCGGTGCCGGTGCTGATCGACGAAGACAGCGACGAAAAACTGCTGCAGACCGATGACCCGCTCGACCTCGCAGAATTTGAAGATGAAAGCGAAGAAGATGCCCTGGCCCGCGCCATCGCCGAAGAACAGGAGCTCGACGCATGAGCAAGGAACGTTACGGCATCCGCCGCTTTGCCCTTTTGAATACCGCCGGCTACAGCCTCGGCCTGTTCCCGCTGGAGGAGCCGCTGTCGGTGTACGGCGCGAACAACCTCGGCAAATCCGCCTCGATCAACGCCCTGCAGTTCCCGATCCTGGCGCGCATGTCGGACATGAGCTTCGGCAAGTACAGCCTGGAGCAGTCCCGGCGCTTCTACTTCGCCTCGGACACCAGCTACATCCTGGTCGAAGTGAACCTGCCCCACGGCCCCCACGTGATCGGTGTGGTCGGACGCGGCCCGGGCGGCGGCTTCGGTCACCAGTTCTTTGCCTATGCCGGCAAACTGGACCTGGCCCACTACCAGAAAGACGACACCTGCCTGCGCCAGAAAGAACTGTTCACCAACCTTGAGCGCGAAGGCCTGAAAGCCTACGAACTCAAGCCGGACGAACTGCGCCGTTTGCTGGTCGGTGGCCACACCTCGATTCCGCTGGACCTGACGCTGATTCCACTGCGCTCCACCAGCGAGCAGAGCCTGAAGACCTTCCGCGCGCTGTTCATCAACCTGCTGCACATGCGCGAAATCACCGCGGCCAAGCTCAAGCAGCTGTTCCTCGATGCCTTCGAGCACAGCCTGCGTTCCGGCAGCGTCGATTACATCGCCGCGTGCGAAGAAGCGTTCCGCGATGTGCGACGCATGGAGCAGGACTACAACTCGCTGGTCGCCGCTGGACCACTGGTCGAGGCGCTGGCGAACGGCGTGAAGCAACGCGACATCCTGCGCGGCAAATTGCACCGGATCTCTCCGCTGCTCGACTCCCTGCTGGGTACCTGGTCGGACTACGCCAGTGCGCGCAAGGAAGAGCTGACCATTCAGGCCGAGCACTACCGCAACGAGCAGGATGCCCTGCAAAACGACCAGCGCGGTGGCACCCAGGAACTGATGCGTCTGGAGCGAGAAATCACCGGCATCCAGCGCTGGCTCGGCGAATTGTCGGTGCTCAAGCATCGCTTTGCCCTGGTCGATGACGTCAAGGTGCTGGAGCAGCAACTGCTGGCCGCGAAGGACGCCCACGATGAACTGGCCGGTGCGCTGGCACAGTCCCGCCAGTTCAGCGCCGAAGACCTCGACGAACGTCTGCGCGATCTGGAAAAACGCCTGAAGTCGGTCAAGCAGCAACTCGATCACGCCGACAACAACAGCTACGCCCGTCTGCGCGAAGAGTTCTCGCAGCAGGACGTCGAACGCCTGATGCGCCTGTTCAACAGCGCACTGTTCAGCCTGCCGCTGGGTGAACACGGCATCACCCTCGACGAAAACGGGGACTGGGTGAAATCCGTGGAGTTGATCCTCGACGGTTTCAAAGGCGAACGCTTCGAAGTGCCGGGCCTGTCCATAGACATCTCGCATATCGAACCACCGGCATTGCAGGCCCTGGCTGACCGCGCTGCGTTGCGCGACCAGAAGGAACGCCTGGACAAAGAACTCAAGCAACTGAAAACCCAGCAAGCCGTGGCCGCCGACCGCGCCGCGAGCAAGACCCAGACCGAAGCGCTGTACCAGCAAGTGCTGGATGCGCAGAAAGCCCTGGAAGATTTCCGCCGCGCGCAAACCCTGAGCGCCGAGGAAGGCGACAAGCTCGAGCAACTGGCGCAAATGGAAGCCGCTCAGGACGAATTGAAGCGTTCCAGCGACGCCTTTACCGAGCGCGTCCAGCAACTGTCGGCCAAGCTGCAACTGGTCGGCCGACAGATCGGCGACATGGAAGCCAAGCAACGCACCCTCGACGACGCCCTGCGCCGTCGCCAGTTGTTGCCGGCAGACCTGCCGTTCGGCACACCGTTCATGGACCCGATCGACGATTCCATGGACAACCTGCTGCCGCTGCTCAACGACTATCAGGACAGCTGGCAAGGCTTGCTGCGGGCCGACGGCCAGATCGAAGCGCTGTACGCTCAGGTGCGCCTCAAGGGCGTGGCCAAATTCGACAGCGAAGACGATATGGAGCGTCGCCTGCAACTGCTGATCAACGCCTATGCGCACCGCACCGACGAAGCCCTGACCCTGGGCAAGGCTCGCCGTGCCGCCGTGACGGACATCGCCCGCACCCTGCGCAACATCCGCAGCGACTACGACAGCCTCGAACACCAACTGGCGCTGTTCAACCGCGAGATCAACAAGCGTCAGGTCTCCAACCTGCAAAGCTTCCGCATCGTGCTCGCCCCGAACAAGGAAGCGCTCAAGCACATCGACCAGATCATCCACAGCGCCGGTCAGTACGAAGAAGGCGAAACCCTGTCGGTCTTCGACCTGAGCCAGAGCGCCGAGCAGGACAACAAGAACGAAGAGGCCAAGGAATACCTGGCGCGGCTGGTGGCGGCCAACCACAACCAGCTCGGCCTCAAGGACTTGTTCGAGCTCGCGTTCGAAATCACCAAGGTCAACGGTCAACCGGTGATCCACACCGACATCGATGGCGCCGCTTCCAACGGCACCACCATGACCATCAAGGCGCTGACCAACATGTACTTGTTGCTGCACTTGATGGACCGTGACCAGGCCGGTCGCGTGCGTCTGCCGTACTACCTCGACGAGGCGGCGGACATCGATGAGAAAAACCAGGCCGCCTTGCTGGAAACCAGCCTGCAACTGGGCTTCGTGCCGATCCTGGCGAGCGTGAAGCCGCAGGTCTGCGCCAGTGTCGCCATCGACCTGGAAGGCGGCAGCGGCCCCGCCGGCATCTACATCGATGAGGCGGACTGGAAGTACATCCGTCGTCACGATCAGGTGAAGACGACTGTCAACGAAGAAGCGGATGAACCGGAGCTGGATGCGGTCTGAGGCTTGAATCGAAGACAATAAAAAGGCCGCGGTCCAATGGATCGCGGCCTTTTTCATAGGTGTGTCATTTAGCTTTGCAGTGAACTTCAGGGCCTCTTCGCGGGCTTGCCTCGGGCGGCGTTCCGACGAAGGCGTCATCACTGACGCCACATAACCCTCAGACTATTTACCCAGCGAAATCTTCGGCGCCCACCCCAGCCACTCCTCTTCAAACTTGTCGAACAGCGCAAACGTCTGCTCCGGTCGCGCCGGGCTGCCCATACGCTCACCATCCGGCGTGGCAAAGGCGACACCGCCCTGAATCATCGTCTCCAGGGACTCAGTGCGCACCGTTGCACCTTTGAACAGACCGACATCGAAGTCGAAACCGCTGGCGTTCCAGAACCGTGTACCGCTGCGTACCAGTGGAGCGTACTTCGGCTCGATCAGGATATGGATCAGTACGCGATCAGCGGTCTCGCCCAGTTCATAACCCGTTACCTTGCCCACTGTGATTTCGCGATACGTCACTGGCACGCCGGCCTTCAGCGAACCACGACGGGCCGCGCTCAGCACCAGACTCAATCCCGCTTCCTGCTTGGCAGTTTCGGGCGCGACGGCCAAAGCGACAAAGTTCTTCTGCGGTCCCAGGTTCTTCGGTGCCGGTTGCACCTCGATGTATTGCCCGGTCACCAGGGTTTCGAGGTTGGACGTCTTGATCAGGCCCAGTTCAGGCTTGACCACCCAGAACTGACTGCCGACCCGGGCAATGCGCTCCGGCACTTCGGTAATCCGTGCGGTCAGCAGCACCGATTGCAGGTCCTCGCTGAGATCAACATCCTCCACCTTGCCGACATCCAGCCCCTTGAAACGAATTGGAGTGCCGGTACGCAAACCATCAGCGCGATCGAGCTTGAGCGTGATGACTTCGCCTTTCTGCGTGGCGTCTTCATGGTTCGCGAACAAACGGAAACGTGGAATACGCTTCTGCAACGGGGCTTTGTCTTGCGGGGTCTCGAAGGCAATGCCGCCGGCCATCAAACTCTGCAACGACTCGCTTTTAACCTGGACCCCGCCGGTCAGCCCGCCCGTGAGGGTGATGCCACTGGCGTTCCAGAAGCGCGTCGAGGCGTTGACCAGGCCTTCGTATTCCTTCTCGATGTGCACACCAATGATCAGTTGTTTCTTGGTGCGTGAGAACTGATAGCTCTGTACGGAGCCGACTTTAACCTGCTTGTAGAGAACCGGGCTGCCGACTTCCAGCGAGCCGAGATTTTCCGTGAACAACACCAAATGCAGGCCAGGTGCACGCAGATCCAGCGGCGGTGCCTTGGCCCGCGCCGCAAACTCCCGTTGTGGCGCCGAACCCTTGTCGCCAGGCCGCACAGCGATGTAGTTGCCTTTGACCAACGCCTCGAGACCGGTAATCCCCGCCAGGGAAATCGACGGTTTGACCACCCAGAACTGGGTGCCTTCGACCAGGTAATCCTCGGCCAATGGGTCCATCGTCAACTCGGCGGTGGCCCCGGACAGATCAGGATCGACCTTCAGCGCCTTGAGATTGCCGACCTGAATGCCTTTGTACATCACCGGCGTACGACCGGCCTGCAAGCCTTCGAAGTCGCTGAGCTTGACCTTGACCCGGATACCGGCCGCCGCTGCATCGAAGTCTTCATAGAGCCTGAACGGCAGACTTGGGTCGGTAGGCGGGCTGTCCTTGCGGTTTTCCGGGGTGGCGAAGGCAATGCCGCCGGCGACGATGCTGGCCAGGGATTCACTGCGAACCTTCACACCCGACAGATTGGCATCGATGCTGATGCCGCTGGCGTTCCAGAAACGTGTGTGTTTGCGCACCAGTTTGGCGTAAGTCGGCTCAATGAAGACCTTGAGCTCGACGGTGCTCTGGTCCTCGGACAACACATAGCTTTTGATCTGGCCCACTTTGATCTGTTTGTAAAACACCGGACTGCCACGGTTCAGCGAGCCCAGGCGATCAGCCTTGATGGTCAAGTGCAGACCGGGCTGGGCATCGGAGAGCGGCGGTTCCTGGGCCAGAGCCTTGAACTTGCGGACCGGCTCGCCTTCCCCCGGGCTGATGGCAACATAGTTACCTGAAACCAGTGTCTCAAGACCGGTAATCCCTGCCAGAGTTACGCTCGGCTTGACCAGCCAGAAACGCGTACTGGTTCGCAGGTATTGCTCTACGTCCTTGTTCATTTCGATGCTGGCAATCACACCTTTGGAACTGCCCTCGTCATCGAGCTTGAGGCGTTTGACCTTGCCGACCGACATGCCCTTGTAGACGACTTCCGTCTTGTTGGCCTGAATGCCTTCGCCACTTTCAAAACGCACCTGAATCTCGATGCCGGTCTCGTTATAGGCACGCCAGCCGAGCCAGCCGCCAATGATCAAGGCAATCAGGGGCAACACCCAAATGGCAGACCAGTTCGAAGCCGGTCGGGTTTTCGCTACAGGCAAATCAGTCATGGTCGTCGTCCGACTCCGTGTTATCCCAAATCAGTCGGGGATCAAAAGTTACTGCGGCAAGCATCGTCAGAATCACCACCGTGGCGAAAGCGATGGCGCCAAGATTGGCTTCGATGCTGGCAAGCCGCCCAAAATTCACGACCGCCACGAGGATGGCAATCACAAAGATATCGAGCATCGACCAGCGGCCGATGAACTCAATGAAACGGTACATCCAGATACGCTGGCGAGCCGAAAGGGGCTGACGGCTCTGCACGGAAAACAGCAGCAGAGCGATGCCCACCAGCTTGAAGGTGGGCACCAGGATACTGGCGATAAACACCACCGCCGCAATGGGGAACATGCCGTAATGCACCAACTCGATCACACCTGCCATGATCGTGCTAGGCGCACCTTTGCCCAGGGAGTTCACAGTCATGATCGGCAACAAATTGGCCGGTATGTAGAGAATGGCGGCGGTAATCAGCAATGCCCAGGTGCGTACCAGGCTATTCGGGCTGCGGGCATGCACCAGCGCTCCGCAGCGTGTACAGACTTGCTTATCGGTATCAGCTTCCTGCCTGTTCAATTCATGACATTCCTTGCAAATCAGAATGCCTGCATCAATCGCCCGCATGGGCATCCTCTCCTGATAACGCTTGCCAGATCTGGTGAGGCGACATTACGACCTCCAGCCAGACTTGAATCAGCAACAATCCAATGAAGCACGCCAGGCCGAGGCCTACGGTGATGGCTGCCATATCTGCCAGTTTTACGATCGCCACCAGTACGCCCATGAAGTAAACCTCGAGCATCCCCCATTCGCGTATATGGTGATAAATGCGATAGAGCAACAAGCCGTAGCTGCGTCCGACATCAAAACGGATACTCAACAATACAGCCAGTTGGCACAGCAGCTTGAGCAGCGGGATCCCCATGCTGCACAGGAACACAATCACTGAAACGCTTTGCATGCCTGTGTCAAAAAGGGCGACAACGCCGCTCCAGACAGTGTCTTGCGAAGATTGCCCGAGTAGATTGAGCTGCATGATGGGTAAAAAGTTCGCCGGAATAAACAACAACAAAGCGGCGATGACCAGGGCGAGACTGCGCTGTACGACGTTGTAGCGATTGGCATAAAGCTCGTAGCCACAGCGCGGGCACAGGGCTTTTTCGCCATGGGCGAGTTCGGGTTTACGCATGAGCAAGTCGCACTCATGGCAGGCAACCAGATTTTCTAGTGGTAATTTTGACAGCTCTTTGGCGTCAACCGAATCCGGCATAAGCGCTCTGACTCTGAAAAAGTTGGACCTATTCTAGTGTCCCGGGATAAAAATAACTGCGCCAATTTGTGCTTGATTGCTCGTGCTTTTTCTACGCCAAAAACAAAACCCCAACTGCTTTCGCAATTGGGGTTTCGGAATTTAATCTTGACGATGACCTACTCTCACATGGGGAAACCCCACACTACCATCGGCGATGCATCGTTTCACTGCTGAGTTCGGGATGGGATCAGGTGGTTCCAACGCTCTATGGTCGTCAAGAAATTCGGGTACTGAGTCGTGACCAGCTGGCCTCGCTTCAGCAAATTGGGTATGTAATAGATTTGTGTGTTTCTCGAACTTTCGGTTCTTTCGTCTTCACACACCGCAATCTGATGCTCTTTCGAGTAGTCAAATTGCTTGGGTGTTATATGGTCAAGCCTCACGGGCAATTAGTATTGGTTAGCTCAACGCCTCACAGCGCTTACACACCCAACCTATCAACGTCGTAGTCTTCGACGGCCCTTCAGGGGACTCAAGGTCCCAGTGAGATCTCATCTTGAGGCAAGTTTCCCGCTTAGATGCTTTCAGCGGTTATCTTTTCCGAACATAGCTACCCGGCAATGCCACTGGCGTGACAACCGGAACACCAGAGGTTCGTCCACTCCGGTCCTCTCGTACTAGGAGCAGCCCCTCTCAAATCTCAAACGTCCACGGCAGATAGGGACCGAACTGTCTCACGACGTTCTAAACCCAGCTCGCGTACCACTTTAAATGGCGAACAGCCATACCCTTGGGACCGGCTTCAGCCCCAGGATGTGATGAGCCGACATCGAGGTGCCAAACACCGCCGTCGATATGAACTCTTGGGCGGTATCAGCCTGTTATCCCCGGAGTACCTTTTATCCGTTGAGCGATGGCCCTTCCATACAGAACCACCGGATCACTAAGACCTACTTTCGTACCTGCTCGACGTGTCTGTCTCGCAGTCAAGCGCGCTTTTGCCTTTATACTCTACGACCGATTTCCGACCGGTCTGAGCGCACCTTCGTACTCCTCCGTTACTCTTTAGGAGGAGACCGCCCCAGTCAAACTACCCACCATACACTGTCCTCGATCCGGATAACGGACCTGAGTTAGAACCTCAAAGTTGCCAGGGTGGTATTTCAAGGTTGGCTCCACGCGAACTGGCGTCCACGCTTCAAAGCCTCCCACCTATCCTACACAAGCAAATTCAAAGTCCAGTGCAAAGCTATAGTAAAGGTTCACGGGGTCTTTCCGTCTAGCCGCGGATACACTGCATCTTCACAGCGATTTCAATTTCACTGAGTCTCGGGTGGAGACAGCGCCGCCATCGTTACGCCATTCGTGCAGGTCGGAACTTACCCGACAAGGAATTTCGCTACCTTAGGACCGTTATAGTTACGGCCGCCGTTTACCGGGGCTTCGATCAAGAGCTTCGCGTTAGCTAACCCCATCAATTAACCTTCCGGCACCGGGCAGGCGTCACACCCTATACGTCCACTTTCGTGTTTGCAGAGTGCTGTGTTTTTAATAAACAGTCGCAGCGGCCTGGTATCTTCGACCGGCGTGGGCTTACGGAGCAAGTCCTTCACCCTCACCGGCGCACCTTCTCCCGAAGTTACGGTGCCATTTTGCCTAGTTCCTTCACCCGAGTTCTCTCAAGCGCCTTGGTATTCTCTACCCAACCACCTGTGTCGGTTTGGGGTACGGTTCCTGGTTACCTGAAGCTTAGAAGCTTTTCTTGGAAGCATGGCATCAACCACTTCGTGTTCTAAAAGAACACTCGTCATCAGCTCTCGGCCTTGGAATCCCGGATTTACCTAAGATTCCAGCCTACCACCTTAAACTTGGACAACCAACGCCAAGCTGGCCTAGCCTTCTCCGTCCCTCCATCGCAATAACCAGAAGTACAGGAATATTAACCTGTTTTCCATCGACTACGCTTTTCAGCCTCGCCTTAGGGACCGACTAACCCTGCGTCGATTAACGTTGCGCAGGAAACCTTGGTCTTTCGGCGTGGGTGTTTTTCACACCCATTGTCGTTACTCATGTCAGCATTCGCACTTCTGATACCTCCAGCAAGCTTCTCAACTCACCTTCACAGGCTTACAGAACGCTCCTCTACCGCATCACCCGAAGGTGATACCCGTAGCTTCGGTGTATGGTTTGAGCCCCGTTACATCTTCCGCGCAGGCCGACTCGACTAGTGAGCTATTACGCTTTCTTTAAAGGGTGGCTGCTTCTAAGCCAACCTCCTAGCTGTCTAAGCCTTCCCACATCGTTTCCCACTTAACCATAACTTTGGGACCTTAGCTGACGGTCTGGGTTGTTTCCCTTTTCACGACGGACGTTAGCACCCGCCGTGTGTCTCCCATGCTCGGCACTTGTAGGTATTCGGAGTTTGCATCGGTTTGGTAAGTCGGGATGACCCCCTAGCCGAAACAGTGCTCTACCCCCTACAGTGATACATGAGGCGCTACCTAAATAGCTTTCGAGGAGAACCAGCTATCTCCGAGCTTGATTAGCCTTTCACTCCGATCCACAGGTCATCCGCTAACTTTTCAACGGTAGTCGGTTCGGTCCTCCAGTTAGTGTTACCCAACCTTCAACCTGCCCATGGATAGATCGCCCGGTTTCGGGTCTATTCCCAGCGACTAGACGCCCTATTAAGACTCGCTTTCGCTACGCCTCCCCTATTCGGTTAAGCTCGCCACTGAAAATAAGTCGCTGACCCATTATACAAAAGGTACGCAGTCACCCAACAAAGTGGGCTCCCACTGCTTGTACGCATACGGTTTCAGGATCTATTTCACTCCCCTCTCCGGGGTTCTTTTCGCCTTTCCCTCACGGTACTAGTTCACTATCGGTCAGTCAGTAGTATTTAGCCTTGGAGGATGGTCCCCCCATATTCAGACAAAGTTTCTCGTGCTCCGTCCTACTCGATTTCATGACCAAGAGATTTTCGCGTACAGGGCTATCACCCACTATGGCCGCACTTTCCAGAGCGTTCCGCTAATCTCAAAGCCACTTAAGGGCTAGTCCCCGTTCGCTCGCCACTACTAAGGGAATCTCGGTTGATTTCTTTTCCTCAGGGTACTTAGATGTTTCAGTTCCCCTGGTTCGCCTCTTGCACCTATGTATTCAGTACAAGATAACCATCTTATGATGGCTGGGTTCCCCCATTCAGACATCTCCGGATCAAAGTCTGTTTGCCGACTCCCCGAAGCTTTTCGCAGGCTACCACGTCTTTCATCGCCTCTGACTGCCAAGGCATCCACCGTATGCGCTTCTTCACTTGACCATATAACCCCAAGCAATCTGGTTATACTATGAAGACGACATTCGCCGAAAATTCGATTCTTGCTCATAAAGAGCAACTCACAAATTTTACCTTAGCCTGATCCGTTACCAGTGAAAGTAACGTTCAGTCTATCTTTCTATCACATACCCAAATTTTTAAAGAACGAACTAGTCAAAGACTAGAAATCAACATTCACCATCGAACCGATGGAATGCTCATTTCTAAGCTTTACACAATCAGAAGCAGTAGTGGTGGAGCCAAACGGGATCGAACCGTTGACCTCCTGCGTGCAAGGCAGGCGCTCTCCCAGCTGAGCTATGGCCCCGTATTTCTACAGGCGTTTCCCACACAAAATTGGTGGGTCTGGGCAGATTCGAACTGCCGACCTCACCCTTATCAGGGGTGCGCTCTAACCAACTGAGCTACAGACCCAATTTCGGGCTGCTTCTATATCGTCTTCTTCAATGAATCAAGCAATTCGTGTGGGAACTTATGGAGCAGCTGAGTCGTCGATTAAGGAGGTGATCCAGCCGCAGGTTCCCCTACGGCTACCTTGTTACGACTTCACCCCAGTCATGAATCACACCGTGGTAACCGTCCTCCCGAAGGTTAGACTAGCTACTTCTGGTGCAACCCACTCCCATGGTGTGACGGGCGGTGTGTACAAGGCCCGGGAACGTATTCACCGCGACATTCTGATTCGCGATTACTAGCGATTCCGACTTCACGCAGTCGAGTTGCAGACTGCGATCCGGACTACGATCGGTTTTGTGGGATTAGCTCCACCTCGCGGCTTGGCAACCCTCTGTACCGACCATTGTAGCACGTGTGTAGCCCAGGCCGTAAGGGCCATGATGACTTGACGTCATCCCCACCTTCCTCCGGTTTGTCACCGGCAGTCTCCTTAGAGTGCCCACCATGACGTGCTGGTAACTAAGGACAAGGGTTGCGCTCGTTACGGGACTTAACCCAACATCTCACGACACGAGCTGACGACAGCCATGCAGCACCTGTCTCAATGTTCCCGAAGGCACCAATCCATCTCTGGAAAGTTCATTGGATGTCAAGGCCTGGTAAGGTTCTTCGCGTTGCTTCGAATTAAACCACATGCTCCACCGCTTGTGCGGGCCCCCGTCAATTCATTTGAGTTTTAACCTTGCGGCCGTACTCCCCAGGCGGTCAACTTAATGCGTTAGCTGCGCCACTAAGAGCTCAAGGCTCCCAACGGCTAGTTGACATCGTTTACGGCGTGGACTACCAGGGTATCTAATCCTGTTTGCTCCCCACGCTTTCGCACCTCAGTGTCAGTATCAGTCCAGGTGGTCGCCTTCGCCACTGGTGTTCCTTCCTATATCTACGCATTTCACCGCTACACAGGAAATTCCACCACCCTCTACCATACTCTAGCTCGTCAGTTTTGAATGCAGTTCCCAGGTTGAGCCCGGGGCTTTCACATCCAACTTAACGAACCACCTACGCGCGCTTTACGCCCAGTAATTCCGATTAACGCTTGCACCCTCTGTATTACCGCGGCTGCTGGCACAGAGTTAGCCGGTGCTTATTCTGTCGGTAACGTCAAAACACTAACGTATTAGGTTAATGCCCTTCCTCCCAACTTAAAGTGCTTTACAATCCGAAGACCTTCTTCACACACGCGGCATGGCTGGATCAGGCTTTCGCCCATTGTCCAATATTCCCCACTGCTGCCTCCCGTAGGAGTCTGGACCGTGTCTCAGTTCCAGTGTGACTGATCATCCTCTCAGACCAGTTACGGATCGTCGCCTTGGTGAGCCATTACCTCACCAACTAGCTAATCCGACCTAGGCTCATCTGATAGCGCAAGGCCCGAAGGTCCCCTGCTTTCTCCCGTAGGACGTATGCGGTATTAGCGTTCCTTTCGAAACGTTGTCCCCCACTACCAGGCAGATTCCTAGGCATTACTCACCCGTCCGCCGCTGAATTCAGGAGCAAGCTCCTGTCATCCGCTCGACTTGCATGTGTTAGGCCTGCCGCCAGCGTTCAATCTGAGCCATGATCAAACTCTTCAGTTCAAACATCTTTGGGTTTTGAGAAAACCCTAAACTTAGCTCAGCAATCGTTGGTTACATCTTTGATTTCTCGCGGAGTAACTTGTGATGCTGATAATCTGTTGACTAGCAGTCTGACCCCACAAGCACCCACACGAATTGCTTGATTCAGTTGTTAAAGAGCGGTTGGTTAAGATCTTTCGTCTCAACCGAGGCGCGAATTCTACAGCAGCCTCATTTGCTGTCAAGTGGTATTTTCAGAAGTTTTCCAAGTTTCCTTTTCAACTTCAACCACTTGCGCTTCAGATCTCTCGTCAGCGGGAGGCGAATTCTACAGCGTTACACGCTGCTGTCAACACCTCTTTTTCAACTTCCTTTTGGCTTCGATGACCTGAAGCAACCTGCTGCCGAAAACTGCGTAACTCTTTGTTTACCAAGGAGTTTTCCGTTTCGACTGCGCCGGAAGTGGGGCGAATTATAGACATCTACAATCTGCCGTCAACCACTATTTACGCCTTTTTGGCAGAAGAGCCCTTTTTAGCCACTAAACGCGGGATTCGACGAGCCAAAGGCGGTAGCCGCAGCACTAACAGCAATGCACCTATGGATGCATAGATCATCCACTCCTTCAGGTCGGCGCGCACAATCCAGAGCATATGCAGTAATCCAAGCCCGAGAATGACATACGCCAGGCGATGCAACTTCTTCCAGTGAACACCCAATCGCCGCTGACTGTATCGATTGGAAGTCACCGCCAATGCCAGCAAACCAAGAAAACCCAGCGCCCCGACAATAATGTAAGGCCGCTTGCGCAACTCGACACCCAGTTGCGACCAGTCAAAACCAAGTATGAATGCGCAATAACTACCGAGGTGGAGCAGCACATAGGCAAAACACCATAACCCCAACTGTCGCCGCACGGCATTCCACCCCGCCCAACCGGTGAGCTTCTGCAAAGGCATCATGCTCAAGGTTACAAGCAGCAGAACAAGCGCCCCCAAACCCAGTCGATCGACCAGTACCTTGCCCGGATCCGGCCCGAGGACATCCTCCCAGGCCTGGTACAACCACAGCAGTGGCCACACCAAAACCACAATAAAGACGCCGACACGCCAAAACGGATAGCGCATCAGTAGTTCTTCCTCAGGTCGAGCCCCGTATATAGAGAGGCGACTTCCTCTGAATAGCCGTTGAACATTTGCGTGTCGCGCACATTGGGTTTGAGCAGGCCGCTGGGCAGGCGACGTTCACGAGCCTGAGTCCAGCGAGGATGATCAACAGAGGGATTCACGTTCGCATAAAAGCCATATTCATCTGACGCAATGCTCTGCCAGGTGGTTTTCGGCTGCTCGCTGACCAGACTGATGCGCACGATGGATTTGATGCTCTTGAAGCCATATTTCCAAGGCACCACCAACCGCAACGGCGCGCCGTTTTGATTAGGCAACTCACGCCCGTACATGCCTACCACCAGAATTGCCAACGGGTTCATCGCTTCATCCAGACGCAGCCCCTCTATATAGGGCCAGTCGATCAAGGCAAAACCGGAGCGCTGACCCGGCATGCTTTTGGGATCCTGCAGGGTTTCGAAGCGGATGAATTTGGCTTTCGAGGTTGGCTCGACTTCCTTGAGCAAAGCCGAGAGGGGAAAACCGATCCAGGGAACAACCATCGACCAGGCTTCCACACAGCGCAAACGGTAGATTCGCTCCTCCAGCTGATACGGTTTCATGAAGTCTTCGAGCGCATACCGCCCAGGCTTGCCCACCTCCCCGTCCACCACCACCGACCACGGCTCCGTCTTCAGCGTGCCGGCATTGGCAGCCGGATCACCTTTGTCGGTGCCGAACTCGTAGAAGTTGTTGTAGTGGGTCGCATCCTTGAACGGCGTGATCGCTTCATCCTTGACGCTGACCGCGCCCCACTGGGTAGCCGGAAGTTTTTCGCTGAACCAGGCAGGCGCCTTGCCGGGCTCTACATCCGGATAACGCGCAGCATCGCCAGCGCTGGCCCATTGCGGCAGGCTGCCCAGAGCGAAGCCGGCAACCGTGGCGCCGAGCACTTTGCGTCGAGAAAGATAGAGGGATTCAGGCGTGACGTCCGACTCATGGCAGTCGGACGTTCTGGAGACTTTGATCAGCATGGTTACTCCGCAGCTTTGGAGGACAGATGCACCCATAGACTGAGGAGTATGAGGGAAATTACGCGCCCTTGTTACGGCGAAGACGTAACAGGTATTGAACCGGGCCGGAGGCTGCATAGGCGAGAAACACCAGCAGCAGGATGCGCGGAGGGTCACTGAACACCACTGCGAACACCAGCACCACAGCGAGAATCGCCACGAAAGGCACTCGCCCCTTCAGGTCCAGCTCCTTGAAGCTGTTGTACTTGATGTTGCTAACCATCAGCATGCCGGCCGCCGCAACCATCAGCGCAACCAGGAAGGACATCTTCGATCCCTGAATGCCGTAGTCGCTGAACGCCCAGACGATACCTGCAACCACACCTGCAGCGGCAGGACTGGCCAGACCGATGAAGTAGCGCTTGTCCGCGGTGCCGACCTGCGTGTTGAAGCGCGCAAGGCGCAATGCTGCGCCCGCCACATAGATGAAGGCGACCATCCACCCAACCTTGCCCATGTCACCCAAGGCCCAACCGAAGGCCAGCAATGCCGGGGCAACACCAAAGGCAACCATGTCCGACAGCGAGTCGTACTCGGCACCAAAGGCGCTCTGGGTATTGGTCATGCGGGCCACACGCCCATCAAGACCATCGAGCACCATAGCGACGAAGATCGCGATGGCCGCGAACGCGAAATACTTGCTCGCATTGGCCGAGTCACCAGCACTCAAGGCCGCCTGGGCGCTCATCGAGTTGATGATGGAATAGAACCCTGCGAACAGGTTCGCAGTGGTGAACAGATTCGGCAGAAGATAGATACCACGATGCCGGACTTTACGACCTTCAGCGTCATGCCCTTCCTCGACATGTTCATCGATGGGCAGCAGGCTTTCGGCGTCAGAAGCCTGGTTTGGCTCTTCGGGGCGTTCGCTCATGGACATTACCTTGCAACGGGTGGAAAGTTTGGACAGGTGTCTGGGACGACGGTTCGGCCGCAAACGATGCAGCTTTATACCAGAACCGGCTCCCCAAACGAAAAAACGCGGCCTAAGCCGCGTTTTTCGTACAAGCGCGTGACTTAGTTTTTAGCTTTGTCGACGATCTTGTTGGCACCGATCCACGGCATCATGGAGCGCAGTTGCTCGCCGATGATTTCGATGCCGTGAGCGGCGTTGTTACGACGTTTGGCGGTCATCGAAGGATAGCCGGTAGCGCCTTCACTGATGAACATCTTGGCGTATTCGCCGTCCTGAATACGTTTCAGGGCGTTGCGCATGGCCTGACGGGATTCGGCGTTGATGACTTCAGGGCCGGTCACGTACTCGCCGTATTCGGCGTTGTTGGAGATCGAGTAGTTCATGTTGGCGATACCGCCTTCGTACATGAGGTCAACGATCAGCTTCAGTTCGTGCAGGCACTCGAAGTAGGCCATTTCCGGCGCGTAACCAGCTTCAACCAGGGTTTCGAAACCAGCTTTGACCAGCTCAACGGTACCGCCGCACAGAACGGCTTGTTCGCCGAACAGGTCGGTTTCAGTCTCGTCCTTGAAGGTGGTTTCGATGATGCCGGTACGACCGCCGCCAACGCCGGCAGCGTAGGACAGAGCGACGTTCTTGGCGTTGCCCGAGGCGTCCTGGTAGATAGCGATCAGGTCAGGGATACCACCGCCCTTCACGAACTCGGAACGTACGGTGTGGCCTGGAGCCTTCGGCGCGATCATGATCACGTCGAGGTCAGCGCGCGGCACAACCTGGTTGTAGTGGATCGCGAAGCCGTGGGAGAAGGCCAGGGTGGCGCCTTTCTTGATGTTCGGCTCGATTTCGTTCTTGTACAGGGAGGACTGGAATTCGTCCGGGGTCAGGATCATGACCAGGTCGGCAGCTGCAACGGCAGAAGCAACGTCGGTCACTTTCAGGCCGTGGGCTTCCGCCTTGGCAACGGTAGCCGAACCTTTACGCAGGCCGACAGTCACGTCAACGCCGGAGTCTTTCAGGTTGCACGCTTGAGCGTGGCCCTGGGAACCGTAACCGATGATGGCAACTTTCTTGCCCTGGATGATCGACAGGTCGCAGTCTTTATCGTAGAAAACTTTCATGAATTTCCCCTATATCAGGCCGTTCAGGCCGTTCGCTAATTTGGTTTAGATGCTGAGTACTTTGTCGCCGCGGGCAATGCCGGTCACGCCACTACGGACGGTTTCCAGAATCGAGGCGGTGCCAATGGACTGAATGAAGCTGTCGAGCTTGTCGCTGGTACCGGTCAGTTGAACGGTATACACGCTGGCGCTGACATCGACGATCTGTCCACGGTAAATATCGGTAGTGCGCTTGATCTCGGCACGCTGGGCGCCGGTGGCCTTGACCTTGACCAGCATCAGTTCGCGCTCGATGTGAGCACTCTCCGACAGGTCGACCAGTTTTACCACTTCGATCAGTTTGTTCAGGTTCTTGGTGATCTGCTCAATGACTTCATCGTGACCGACCGTGGTCAGCGTCAGACGCGACAGGGTCGGGTCTTCGGTCGGGGCCACGGTCAGGCTTTCGATGTTGTAGTTGCGCTGCGAGAACAGGCCAACCACACGAGACAGAGCACCGGGTTCGTTTTCCAGAAGCAAGGAAATAATGTGCCGCATGATTAGGTACGCTCCGTCTTGCTCAGCCACATATCGCGCATGGAGCCGTCTTTGATCTGCATCGGGTAGACGTGCTCGCTGGTATCGACCGAAATATCGATCACCACCAGGCGATCTTTCATGGCGAACGCTTCTTCCATCTTCGACTTCAAATCTTTCGATTCAGTGATGCGCACGCCAACGTGGCCATAGGCCTCAGCCAGCTTGACGAAGTCAGGCAACGACTCCATGTAGGAGTGCGAGTGACGACTGCCATAGCTCATGTCCTGCCACTGACGAACCATACCCAGAACGCCGTTGTTCAGAATGACGATTTTTACCGGCAAACCGTATTGCAGACAGGTGGACAGTTCCTGGATGTTCATCTGGATACTGCCTTCGCCCGTTACACAGGCAACGTCGGCATCCGGGTAGCTCAACTGAATGCCCATGGCCGCCGGGAAACCGAAGCCCATGGTGCCCAGGCCACCGGAGTTGATCCAGCGGTTCGGCTTGTTGAACTTGTAGTACTGCGCAGCAAACATCTGGTGCTGGCCCACGTCGGAGGTCACAAAGGCGTCGCCATTGGTCACTTCGCACAGGGTTTCGATCACGGTTTGCGGCTTGATCTTGCTGCCGTCGCCCTTGTCATACGGGAACAGGCCGCGATCGCCGCGCCACTCATCAACCTGCTTCCACCAGCTGGCAACGGACTCCTTGTTCGGGGTCTCGCCGATTTCCTTGAGGATCGCGACCATTTCGGTCAGGACACTCTCAACCGGACCAACGATAGGCACGTCGGCCTTGATGGTCTTGGAGATCGAAGCCGGGTCGATGTCGATGTGAATGATCTTGGCATTCGGGCAGAACTTCGACGCGCCATTGATGACACGGTCGTCGAAACGTGCGCCGACAGCGAGGATCACGTCAGCATGGTGCATCGCCAGGTTGGCGGTGTAGCTGCCGTGCATGCCGAGCATGCCGATGAACTGACGGTCGGTGCCAGGGTAGCCACCGAGGCCCATCAGGGTATTGGTCACTGGCAGGTTGAGCATCTTCGCCAGTTCGGTCAGTGGTGCGGAACCACCGCCGAGGATCACGCCGCCGCCCGAGTACAACACAGGGCGCTTGGCCGCCAGGAGCATTTCTGCCGCCTTGCGGATTTGACCGGAGTGACCGCGAACAGCCGGGCTGTAGGAGCGCAACTTGGCTTTTTTCGGGAAGACGTATTCGAACTTCTCGGCCGGGTTGGTCATGTCTTTCGGGATATCGACAACGACCGGGCCAGGACGACCGGATTGCGCCAGGTAGAACGCCTTCTTCATGACTTCCGGGATTTCCGACGCGTGCTTGATCATGAAGCTGTGCTTCACGATCGGCCGGGAGATACCGATCATGTCGGTTTCCTGGAACGCATCGGTGCCGACCATTGTGCTAGGCACCTGGCCGGAAATGATCACCATCGGAATGGAGTCCATGTAGGCGGTGGCGATACCGGTGATGGCGTTTGTTGCGCCAGGACCGGAAGTCACCAGTACCACACCGGCTTTACCGGTGGCACGGGCGTAGCCGTCAGCCATATGGGTAGCCGCTTGCTCGTGACGAACCAGGATGTGGGTCACTTCCGGTTCTTTGAACAGGGCATCGTAAACATGAAGAAGAGCACCACCCGGGTACCCGTAGATATATTTGACGCCTTCGTCACGCAAAAAGCGGACGAGCATCTCACCGCCAGATAAAAGCTCCACGTTGCTCACCTCTAAAACGCCAGAATACCGCCCACGAAAAATGGGACGGGTCTTAATAGGTTTACTTCTCGGCAGAGCATGAGCGACGGTGGTCGCCGACTACGTCAGCACTGACTGAGCAAGTATTGGGATCGTCCCAAGTGTTGCGGGGCTTTCCCACCCAGCGCGAGGTAACGCGTTGCGGGTGTAACAGGTCGACGCGGATATGCGCCTCATGATCTGCTGAGAGGGTCTGCTTCTGGCAGTCCCTGTACAGCGGACTTTGGATTCTTCTGTTTCGTCCTTCGCAAGTCAAGCCGTCTATGTGCTTTATTCTACTAAGCACATGAGAACGCAAGAAAAAACCCGTAAACCAGCCGTGTGTTAGCTTCGATTGCGCAACTTTTGGCAAAAAATTGGCACGCGCATGCACTTACCTAGGGGGCGTTCTCAATTAGTTTTCACGCCGCGCCGCGCCTGCTGTTGTGCAGGACAAGGCGCGAGAAGCGTGGTTTGGTCATTCCAAATAAGCTTCGAGCAACGCAGCCCTGCACAACAGCAGGCCCGGCCCTTCGGGTTGTGCCTTAAAACGGGCCAGGCTGCGTTGCAGGCCTTGGAAAGGGAACAACCATTTCCAGCGGCCTGCGCCTTGCCTGGCCCGCTTTAAGGCGACAACGCGACGGGAAAACTAATTGAGAACGCCCCCAGCAACGGCCGACAAAATAGAGAGAGATTGTGAACAACTGCCAGCGGACGCTGGCAGCTTCTGGCTCAGCGAGACGCGGTGATCAGCTGATCAAACTGTTTGAGCAATACCTGCAACTGCCGATCCTTGCCCTGGACA
Source organism: Pseudomonas sp. GL_091 (assembly GCF_057837725.1). Classification (NCBI taxonomy): domain Bacteria; kingdom Pseudomonadati; phylum Pseudomonadota; class Gammaproteobacteria; order Pseudomonadales; family Pseudomonadaceae; genus Pseudomonas; species Pseudomonas sp. GL_091. The sequence continues at coordinate 6,190,316 of NZ_CM174451.1, forward strand.
TTGCGCCCGGCAAAGACCATTTCAGCCATTTCCTGAATGCCCGAAGCATTGGGTAGCGGCAAATCCTGCTCGAGGATCATCTTCATGCGTGGCAGGAAGATCCACTGCAGCCATTGCTCGAAATCCAGTGTATCGACCGAAAACGGCTCGACACTGGCAAGCGCTTCGGCAGAGGGCGCGACTTCATCCCACCACCCTTGCACCCGCAACTCGCGCTCGATCAACAACAGTTGATCGGCGATTTTCAGAAAGCGCGCGTCCATCACAGCGTTACCTTGGCCTTTTGACGAGCCAGTGCCGCGCCCTGGGAATCACTCTGCTTTTCACGCGCCTGGGCAATCAACTCCCACAAGTTGGCCTGAAGGGCTGGACGGCCATTGGCAAAGGTCAGCCCACGGCGAGCGAACTGCTCGGCCTGGGCTGCATCGCCTTGAGCCATGCGCACCTGCGCCAGACGGTAAAGCACCTGCGGCTCACGCGGTGCAACACGCTGGGCGCGTTCGAGGCTGGAGGAAGCACCGTTGAGATCACCGCCCGCCTGTTGCTGTTGAGCAGTGGTAAGCAAAGCCAATACCGGGCCGTCCAGTTGCTCGTCTGCAGAAAGCCCGCCCGAACTGGCCGACGGAATCCCGCTTGGCGACGACGGCATGCTGTAGCTGCCCTGATTGATCGGCGCCGATTGGACCGGCGACGTGTCAATTGGCCCCGGCGTGATCGGACCCGGGGTAATCGGTGTGCTGCTGATCGGCGTCGAAGTCGTTGCAGCGCCTGGCACCATCACCACTACACCGCTGTCGCCCTGCGGAATCGCCTGGGTCCGCGACTGGCCTTGTGCAGGGCGCTTGACGGTCGTCTGGCGGAAGCCGCCATTGGCCGAGATCCGCTCACTGTTGGACACGACGGTGCCGGAATCCACAACCGGAATCGAGCCACGTTGTACGCTAGAGCAACCGCTGAGCAAAGCTACGGCGGCAACCGCTGGAATCAACCACTTGTTCACTTGAAACCCTCTTTGCTTAATTCATCCAGCCCTTGACCCAATCCATCACCGACTCGGCAGGGTTCTCACCACCACAAGCGGCGCCGGGAGGCGGTTCGCTGCCGCGAATATACGGCATCTGTACGGCACCCGGGCAACCGGCGTCAGAACCTTGCCCGGTTCGCGAATCAACCCAGGCCTGAACGATATTGTCCGGCTGCGGCATGTCCAACGGCAACGGGTCGGCCTTGCGCATGAAACTGGTCCATACCTGCAGGGCCCCGGTGGCGCCGGTGAATGGCGTCTTGCCGTTGTCGTCGCGACCCAGCCAGACCACCGCCAGCAAGTCCTGGCTGAAACCGGCAAACCAACTGTCCCGCGAGTCGTTACTGGTGCCGGTCTTACCCGCCAGCGTCAGGGTCCTTGGCAACACGCTATAAACCGAGCTGCCGGTACCTTCACGCATCACCCGCTGCATGGCGTTCTGGATCAGGTAAATGGAGGCCGGATCGAAACGCTGCTGAATCTGGAACGGATAACGCTTGAGCGGCTCGCCCTCAGCAGTCAGCACGCTACGAATCCCGCGCATCGGCGTATTGAAGCCGCCGTTGGCGAGGGTCTGATACATGGTCGCCACTTCGATTGGCGTCATGCCGCCGGCCCCGAGCAACATCGACGGGAAAGCCGGGAATTCACGAGTCACGCCCAGGCGCTCCACCGTCTTCAGGACGTTCGGCACACCAACCGCCAAACCGAGACGCGCGGTCGACAGGTTGTAGGAATGCGCCAGGCCTTGATAGAGGAAGACCGTACCGTGAGAACGACGATCATAGTTCTGCGGTTTCCAGACCTGACCATCCGCGCCTTTGACCGAGAAGGATTCGTCCGACAGCCAACTGGTCAATGTGTACTGGCTGGGTTTCTCCAGCGCAGTCAGATAAACCGCCGGCTTGATCAGCGAGCCGATCGGCCGTACCGCATCCAGCGCCCGGTTGAACCCGGCGAAACTGGCCTGGCGACTGCCGATCATGGCCTGCACTTCACCAGTCTCCGGGTTGGTCACGACCATTGCCGCTTCGACGTCATCGGAACCCTTGCGCCCCGCCAGACGCTTGAAGGTGTCGTTGACCGAGGCTTCAGCCTTCATCTGCAGGATCGGGTCGAAACTGGTGAAGATGCGCAGCCCTTCTTCGGTCAAGTCTTCGTCGCGATAGTCTTCGCGCAACTGACGCTTGACCAGATCGAGGAAGCCGGGGAACGAGCTGTCTGCCAGACTGCCGCGCTTGGTCACGCCCAGCGGCATTTTCTTCGCCGCCTCAACCTGCTCGGCAGTCGCAACGCCCTGTTCCTGCAGCACATCGAGTACCAGGTTGCGCCGTTCAAGGGCACGCTCCGGATAACGACGGGGGTTATAGGCAGAAGGTCCCTTGACCATGCCCACCAGCAGTGCGACCTGATGCAACTTGAGCTCGGCCAGCGGCTGACTGAAGAAGAACTGGCTGGCGAGACCGAAACCATGTACCGCGCGCTGACCGTCCTGCCCGATAAACACTTCGTTGAGATAAGCCTCAAGTATTTCGCGCTTGTCGTAATGCAGTTCAAGCAGCAGCGCCATCATCGCTTCGGTGAGTTTGCGGCTCAGGCTGCGCTCGTTGGTCAGGTAGAAGTTTTTTACCAACTGCTGAGTCAGGGTACTGCCGCCCTGACGCATGCGTCCGGACGAACCGTTGACCCAGACTGCACGGGCGATCGACTTCGGCGAAACACCAAAGTGATGATAAAAATCGCGGTCCTCTACCGCCACCAGCGTTTCAAGCAGGTACGGCGGCACCTGATCGATCTTGATCAGAATCCGGTCTTCGAGGTTTTTCGGGTACAGGCCGCCGATCAGCAGCGGCTCCAGGCGCACCACCGACAGTTTCGAGCCTTTTGCCCCCGCCAACTCGGCCACGTAATCGCCGGAGAAACGCACCCGCACCGGTTGCGCTTGCTCCATGCCTTCATAGAACTGGAAGCCACGGGTGTTCAGATCAACGATATTGCCGTTGACCGACGCCGCCCCCGGACCATTGGCCACGCTTTCACGGCGATAGCCCAGGGCATCGAGTTCAGTCAGGAAGTCATCCCGGCTCAGCTTCTGTCCGACGAACAGTTCGAGCGGGCGCGCGTAAACCTTGGCCGGGATGGTCCAGCGCTTGCCGGAGAACTTCTCCTGGACGATTGCATCAAGGTAAACGGCGAATCCGGCCAGCACTACCAGGCCGACCAGACTGAGTTTAATGGCCCAGCCCAGCCACGGGCGCAGGCCCCTGGAGGGTGGTTTTTTTGGGGTTCGGGGAGTTCGAGTACGAGTCATGGCGGCGGATTATACGCACTTTATTCATCCTCAACAGGAGCGCTCCGAGGTTTGCGTCGAGCGGACTTGCGGCCATAATGACGGCCTTGAATTTCCCAGTCTCTGAAGGATCGCCTGTGAGCCAGTCCCTGATCGCTGCCCTGCAAAACCCTGCCCTCTACCCCCATCCTGTAGAGGGATTCCAGGTCATCGAGACCCATATTTCCTGGGTACTGCTCACCGGCCCCTATGCCTATAAAGTGAAGAAGCCGGTCAATTTCGGTTTTCTCGACTTCACCAACCTTGAGGCTCGCGAACACTTTTGCGCTGAAGAACTGCGCCTGAACCAGCGCCTGACCGACGATTTGTACCTCGAAGTGCTGCCCGTCACCGGCAGTGCCGAGGCTCCGCAACTGGGTGGCGAAGGCCCGGCCATCGAATACGTGCTGAAGATGCGCCAGTTCCCGCAAACCGGCTTGCTCAGCACCCTGCAAGCCAACGGCGAACTGACCACAGCACACATCGACGAGATGGCCGAGCAAATCGCCCGCTTCCACCTGAGCGCACCGAAAGTGCCAGCCGAACACGAAGCCGGCACCCCTGACAGCGTCATGGCGCCGGTGCGGCAGAACTTCGAACAGATCCGCCCGTTCCTCAGCGACAAGGCCGACCTGTTGCAACTCGACGCCCTGCAAGCCTGGGCCGAAAGCAGCTTCGAGCGCCTCAAGCCGCTGTTCACCCAGCGCAAGGCCGACGGCTTCATTCGTGAATGCCACGGTGATATCCACTTGGGCAATGCAACCGTGATCGATGGCAAGGTCGTGATCTTCGACTGCATCGAATTCAATGAACCGTTTCGCTTTACCGACGTTTATGCCGACACCGGCTTCCTGGCGATGGACCTGGAAGATCGCGGCCTGAAATGCCTGGCGCGTCGCTTCATCAGCCAGTACCTGGAGCTGACCGGTGACTATCGCGGCCTCGAGCTGCTGAACTTCTATAAAGCCTACCGCGCACTGGTTCGCGCCAAGGTTGCCCTGTTCAGCATGCCGGCCGACGCCACTGCGGTGCAGCGCGCCACGACCCTGCGCCAGTACCGCAACTACGCCAACCTGGCGGAAAGCTACAGCACCATTCCTTCGCGCTTCATGGCCATTACCAGCGGCGTTTCCGCCGTCGGCAAGAGCCATGTCGCCATGCGCCTGGTCGAAGCCCTGGGCGCAATTCGCCTGCGCTCCGATGTCGAGCGCAAGCGCCTGTTCGGCGAGCAAACCGTCGAGAATGATGTACAGGCCGGCATCTATAGCGCCGACGCCAGCGCGGCGACCTATGCTCGCCTGCATGAAATCGCCAACGTCATTCTGCGTGCGGGCTTCCCGGTGGTGGTCGACGCCACTTACCTCAAGCGCGATCAGCGTGACAGTGCCGCAAAGGTGGCCGAGGCCACAGGCGCACCCTTCCTGATCCTCGACTGCAATGCGCCACAGGCCGTGATCGAAAGCTGGCTGGCCATGCGCCAGGCAGACAAGAAAGACCCGTCCGACGCCACCCTGGCTGTTATCGCAGCCCAGCAAGCCAGCCGTGAAGCGCTGACACCCGCAGAAATCCTCTGCAGCAAGCGCGTCCAGACCAATGAAAGCGGGACGCTCGATACCGTTGTGGAACAGATTCGCCAGCGCCTGCCAGGCCTGTAAAAAACTATTTCAGTCGTGAGGCCCGCACAGGCTTCACGACTGTAAAATAGTGGCACTATACTGGCGTCATAAAACCATCAGGTGATGCGACATGAGCCAGCCGAAACTTCTCGACACACCGCTTTATGCCCTGCTGCACAAAGACGACATCAGAGGCTTCAACAGTGAACGCCCCAAGGATGGCCCCATCGACATGGCGGGTGGAGATTTCCGGGGGCTGGACCTGCGCGAGCTGAATGCCGACGGTGTGGATTTCAGCAACGCCTACTTCCGCTCCGCCGACTTGCGCGGCATTGATTTCAGTAAAGCGAACCTGGAAGGCGCGAGCCTGGCCCACGCGCAAATCTCTGGCACCTACTTTCCGGTGGAACTCAGCGCCGACGAAATCCTGATGTCGATGAACTTCGGCACACGATTACGCTATCGCACCCGCTGATCGACGTCGGTGACTGACACGTCCAGCGCCCCGTTGCGCTGGATTGCGGGAATGTTCAGCCGTAATTCCTGATTCTTCCCCGCCTCTTCCTACCGCGTTCGCGGACTTTTCACGCTCTGCCAATACTCGTTTCTTAGAAGCATTTGCGTCGAAAACGAGCAAACAATCACGCTTTTCCTACTGATGGCTACACTCCTCAGAAGATTGCCCACGCTCTCCATTCGGCCATCGCAAGGAGGCTTGATGAATGATGAACTGCAACACCTGAAGAATCTTGGCAAGACGTCAGCGCAATGGTTGCATGCCGTGGGCATCCATAGTGCTTCGGACTTGCGTCGCCTCGGGGCGGTGGATGCTTATCGGGCCGTGCGCACGCGCGGTTTTCGGGCATCCAAGGTGTTGTTGTACGCAATTGAAGGCGCCCTGATGGACGTTCACTGGAACGACATTCCTGCCGAGCGCAAGGAAGCGCTGAACAAACAACTGGAAGCCATCTCTACACGACACAAGATTTGATCCGACAAATATTTCTGCAGCTTTGCAATCTGAAACTCAATGATTACGGGGTCTGCAGACGCAAATCCGGCGAATCGCAAAGAAATCAAAAAACAGCGGTTGACTTGGTAATGAGAATCGATATGATTATCACAACTGGTCGCGAGACTGGTCGATATTCTGAAAAGCCCTTGGTTCGGACTCTCGGATTATCTCCTCATCAGGCTAATCACGGTTATTTGACCCGGCTCTTGCCGGGTCTTTTTTTGCCTGTGGAAAAGTACTGGCAGGATGCGGCGATGGATGCTCCATGCAGATCACGCTGACGCGGGTGGTCAGGCGCATAAACAGCTTTCTTTGAAGGTTTCCCGGGCATCGAATGATCAGGCCAAGTATCCTCGACGATAGGCACTTGCCCCCGGCGGGCAAGACGGCCAATTGATAGCATTTAACCGTCAAGCTTGGACATATCCGGTCACGAGCGGCGGGACCGAGGATAGACATGAAGTTGCTTTGCGCAGGCGCCGAGCTGGTCAATGACAGCAGTCGCGGGTTCGAAATCGATGGCCAAAAGTTTTTTGCAGTGCGCCGCAGCGGACAGGTTTATGTCTACATCAATCGCTGTCCGCACCGGGGCGTTGCCCTGGAGTGGCATCCCGACCAGTTTCTCGACCCCAGCAGCAGCCTGATCCAGTGCGCCACCCATGGCGCACTGTTCCTGATCGAAGACGGCGAATGCGTCGCCGGCCCTTGCGCGGGGCAAGCCTTGACCAGCGTGACCTGCCGCGAGGATGAACAAGGGATCTGGATCAGCCTTTAGCCACCCGGCAACACGTCCAGACGCCGGTCGACCAGCATTTCTTCGTGGCTCAACCGCACACCGTAAGCCAGCACCTCAACCCCGCAGGCAATCGCCTCACGCAAGGCCTGAGCATAAGCGGCATCGATTTCCTGCGCCGGGCGCACGGCCTCGATGTCGGTCAGGCAAACACAGTACAACTGCACCGCGCGAATACCGTCCCTGGCCAAGTGCGCCAGCTCCCGCAGATGCTTGGCGCCACGCTGGGTGACCGCATCGGGAAACGCCGCCACCGCCGTACCGTCGAAGCCCAGGGTAACGCTTTTGACTTCTACATAGGCCGGCCCGTCGGGATAATCAAGGCGGAAATCGATACGACTGTTTTCCTGACCATAAGCCACTTCGCGCTTGAGTCCGGTAAAGCCGTTCAGCTCAGTGATGACGCCCGCTCGCAGCGCCTCTTCGACCAAACCATTGGCCCGGGCGGTGTTCACGCAAAACAGCCGACCTTGCGGGGTTTCACCGATCTCCCAGGTGCCGGGCAACTTGCGTTTCGGGTCGTTGGAGCGACTGAACCAGACCTGGCCGCCTTCGACCTGACAATTGAGCATCGAGCCTGTGTTCGGACAGTGAATGGTCAGCAACTCGCCGCCAACGGTTTCGATATCGGCGAGAAAACGCTTGTAACGTCGGATCAGGCGCCCTTCTTCGAGGGGAGGATGAAAACGCATCAGCCTTGCCAGCTCCGCAACCCACGGGCAATGCGCTCGACCGCTTCCTGCAAACGCTCGAGATTCTGCGTATAGGCAAACCGCACATGATGCCCGGCCTGATAACGCCCGAAATCCAGCCCCGGGGTGAACGCCACATGCTCGGTTTCGAGAAAATGTTTACAGAACGCGAAGGCATCGCCGCCGAACTTGCTGATATCGGCGTACAAGTAGAACGCCCCTTCCGGCTCCACGGCAATGCCGAAGCCCAATTCACGCAAGGCCGGCAGCAGGTAATCCCGACGCCGGCCAAATTCGGCGCGACGCTCTTCGAGAATGCTGATGGTGGCCGGCTCGAAACAGGCCAGCGCAGCGTGCTGCGCCATGCTTGGAGCACTGATGTAGAGGTTCTGGGCGAGCTTTTCCAGCTCACCGACGGCAGCGTCGGGGGCCACCAGCCATCCCAGCCGCCAACCGGTCATCCCGAAGTACTTCGAAAAACTGTTCAGAACGAATGCACTGTCGTCGACTTCCAGCACGCTGGCCGCATCGGTGCCGTAGGTCAGGCCGTGATAAATCTCGTCGACCACCAGATGACCGTGGCGCTCCTTGATCGCGACAGACAGCTTCGCCAGCTCGTCGCGGGTCAGGATCGTGCCGGTCGGATTGGCCGGCGACGCCACCAATGCGCCGACGCTGTCGTGGTCCCAATAACGCTCGATCAGGCCCGGCGTCAATTGATAACGCACATCCGGACCGACCGGCACCAGCTGTGCCGCGCCTTCCACCAGCCTTAGGAAGTGCCGGTTACACGGGTAGCCCGGGTCCGCCAGCAGCCAGTGTTTACCGGGGTCGACCAGCAAAGCGCTGGCCAGCAGCAACGCGCCAGACCCGCCAGGCGTGATGAGGATGCGCCGAGGGTCGATGTTCAAGCCATAACGCTGCTGATAAAAGCCCGAAATGGCCTCCCGCAGCTCCGGAATGCCGCGCGCGGCGGTGTAACGGGTTTTCCCCGCTGTCAGCGCAGCCTGGCCGGCCCGGATGATCGGTTCGGCGGTGGTGAAGTCCGGCTCGCCGATTTCCAGGTGGATCACATCGTGGCCGGCCGCCTGCAATTCATTGGCCCGCGCCAACAGCGCCATGACATGGAAAGGTTCGATCGCGCGACTGCGGGCACTGTAGGGCTGAGCCATTGGCCTTCCTTCAACGGAAAAAAAACCGATTCTACCCAAGCGCAGGAACGAGCGAGAACCTAAAGCGGTCAGAGGCCTTGTAACCCCGATCACAAACGACTCAAGCGCGCGCGCAAGGTTTGACTAAAATCAATAATTGAGCAGGGCTCCAGAGCCACCAGACAACGGTTTGTCATCATTTGCAAGCACCATGTGCCGCGAGCTCGACATCCGGGAGTAGCGCGGCCCGAGTTGATCTGGTAAGTTCGCCCGCTTGCAGCCGCAGGGCCGGCAGGTGCCGGTGATGGAGCAATCCTGCGCAGATGGATTACAAGAGTAGAGGCGGTCTATTTCATGTCCACCCAAGCAAAGCAGCAAAACCAGGCGATCAGCGGCTTCGAGCCCTATGTTCAGAAAGCCGGCGAAGAGTACATGGGCGAGCCCATGCGCAAGCACTTCACCAAGGTCCTGAATCAGTGGAAGAAAGAGCTGATGGAAGGTGTCGACAAGACCGTGGACCACATGAAGGACGAAGCGGCCAACTTTCCTGATCCGGCAGACCGTGCCAGCCAGGAAGAGGAATTCGCCCTCGAACTGCGTGCCCGCGATCGTGAACGCAAGTTGATCAAGAAGATCGACAAGACACTTCAGCTGATCGAAGACGAAGAGTACGGCTGGTGTGAATCCTGCGGCATCGAGATTGGCGTCAAGCGCCTCGAAGCGCGTCCTACCGCCGACCTGTGCATCGACTGCAAGACCCTGGCAGAAATCAAGGAAAAGCAAGTCGGCAAATAATTGCGACTTGAACGAAGAACGGAGCGTGCGAACGCTCCGTTTTTGTTTCTGATGTTTTTTTGGCTTTAAATGCATTCATGACCGCCAACACCCCCTACATCGGGCGCTTCGCCCCCACCCCTAGCGGCCATCTGCACTTCGGCTCGCTGGTCGCAGCACTGGCCTCCTACCTTGACGCGCGCTCGGTGGGCGGACGCTGGCTGATGCGCATGGAAGACCTTGATCCTCCCCGCGAGGAACCCGGCGCCCAGGCGGCCATTCTCAAGGCACTGGAAAGCTATGGCTTCGAGTGGGATGGCGACCTGGTTCGCCAAAGCGAGCGGCACGATGCCTACGCCGAGGTGCTCAATCGCCTGTTCAATCACGGCCTGGCCTACGCCTGCACCTGCTCGCGCAAACAGCTGGAACCGTATCACGGGATTTATCCGGGGCTGTGCCGCAATGCCGGCCATGGCACTGACGATGCGGCCATCCGCCTGCGCGTACCGGAACTGGAATACCACTTCATCGACCGGGTGCAGGGCCAATACCGCCAACACCTGGGTCGGGAAGTCGGTGACTTCGTGATCCGCCGCCGCGACGGACTCTACGCCTATCAATTGGCCGTGGTCCTGGACGATGCCTGGCAGGGCATCACCGATATCGTTCGGGGTGCCGACCTGCTGGACTCCACGCCCCGCCAGCTCTACCTGCAGGAACTGCTCGGCCTGCCTCAACCGCGTTATCTGCATATCCCGCTGATTACCCAGCCTGATGGCAACAAACTCGGCAAGTCCTACCGTTCGCCGCCGTTGACCGAGGATCAGGCAACCCCCCTGCTGCTGCGGGCGCTACGGGCGCTGGGACAGAACCCTGGAACCGAACTGACATACGCCACGCCACGGGAAGTGCTGAATTGGGGAATTGCCCACTGGGATGCCTCGCTGATCCCGCGCACACTGAGCCTGCCCGAGGCACAGCTATTGTGATCGCACTTGCAGTGGCGCGCCCATCCGTTACCATCGCCGCACGTTTTCGGGCACGCGCATAAAAAAGAGAGGCCGGGATGTACATCTATCGCTTGGTCCTGCTTTTGGTAGTGGGGATTTACCTGTTTTCCCCGGCCATCATGGATTGGTGGATCGACGCCACTGGCGCCTGGTATCGCCCTTATCTGCTCTGGCTGATTCTGATCGTCGTGACCTTCATCCTGCAGAGCCAAAAAGATGCCGATGAGCTTTAGCCTGACCCAGATGATCCTGATCAGCGCCGCGTACCTGGCGGTGCTGTTCGGTGTGGCCTGGATCAGCGAACGGGGCATGATTCCCCGGGCGATCATTCGCCACCCGCTGACTTACACCCTGTCACTGGGCGTCTACGCCAGTGCCTGGGCGTTTTACGGCACCGTGGGCCTGGCCTATCAGTACGGCTACGGCTTTTTATCCAGCTACCTGGGCGTTTCCGGGGCATTTCTGCTGGCGCCGGTGCTGCTCTACCCGATCCTGAAGATCACCCGTACTTATCAGCTGTCGTCGTTGGCAGACCTGTTTGCCTTCCGCTTCCGCAGCACCTGGGCCGGCGCGCTGACCACGATTTTCATGCTGGTCGGCGTATTGCCGCTGCTGGCCCTGCAAATTCAGGCAGTCGCCGACTCCATCGGTATCCTCACCCGCGAACCGGTACAGCATCGCGTGGCCCTGAGCTTCTGCGCATTGATTACGCTGTTCACGATTTTCTTCGGCTCCCGCCACATCGCCACCCGCGAAAAGCACGAAGGCCTGGTGTTCGCGATTGCCTTCGAGTCGGTGATCAAGCTGATCGCCCTCGGCGGTGTCGGGCTGTATGCGCTTTACGGCGTGTTCGACGGCCCGCAACAGCTTGAGCTTTGGCTGCTGCAAAACCAGACCGCGCTCGCTGCCCTGCACACGCCTTTGCAGGAAGGCCCGTGGCGTACGCTGCTGCTGGTGTTCTTCGCCTCGGCGATCGTGATGCCGCACATGTATCACATGACCTTTACCGAGAACCTCAACCCGCGTTCGCTGGTCAGTGCGAGCTGGGGCCTGCCGCTGTTCCTGCTGCTGATGAGCCTGGCGGTGCCGCTGATTCTCTGGGCCGGCCTGAAACTGGGCGCCACCACCAACCCGGAATACTTCACTTTGGGCATCGGCATCGCCGCCAACAACAAGGCTTTGGCGTTGCTGGCCTATGTCGGCGGGCTGTCCGCCGCCAGTGGCCTGATCATCGTCACCACGCTGGCGCTGTCCGGAATGGCCTTGAACCACCTGGTGCTGCCGCTGTATCAACCACCGGCCGAAGGCAACATCTACCGCTGGCTGAAGTGGACCCGCCGGGCGCTGATCGTCGCGATCATCATGGCCGGCTACGGCTTCTACCTGATGCTCGGTGCCGAGCAGGACCTGGCCAACCTCGGCATTGTCGCGTTCGTTGCCACGTTGCAGTTCCTGCCGGGTGTGCTGTCGGTCCTGTATTGGCCGACTGCCAACCGTCGCGGCTTCATCGCTGGCTTGCTGGCGGGGATACTGGTGTGGCTGGTGACCATGTTGTTGCCGCTGGTTGGCAACCTGCAAGGCTTCTACATTCCGCTGCTGAACATGATCTATGTGCTGGACGACACCAGTTGGCACATGGCGGCGATTGCCTCGCTGGCAGCCAACGTGCTGATGTTCACCCTGATCTCGCTGTTCACCAACGCCAGCACCGAAGAGGCCAGCGCCGCCGAAGCCTGCGCCGTGGACAACGTGCGCCGCCCGCAACGCCGGGAACTGCACGCCGCCTCGCCCCAGGAGTTCGCCACGCAACTGGCCAAGCCACTGGGTGCAAAGGCGGCGCAGAAAGAAGTGGAACAGGCACTGCGCGACCTCTATCTGCCTTTCGACGAACGCCGACCCTATGCCCTGCGCCGCTTGCGTGACCGCATCGAGGCCAACCTCTCCGGCCTGATGGGCCCGAGCGTGGCCCAGGACATGGTCGAAACTTTCCTGCCGTACAAGGCTGGCGGTGAAAACTACGTTACCGAAGACATTCACTTCATCGAAAGTCGCCTCGAGGACTACCACTCGCGCCTGACCGGCCTGGCCGCCGAACTCGATGCCCTGCGCCGTTATCACCGCCAGACCCTGCAGGAATTGCCGATGGGCGTTTGCTCGCTGGCCAAGGATCAGGAAATCCTCATGTGGAACAAGGCCATGGAGGAACTCACCGGCATCGCCGCGCAGCGCGTGGTCGGTTCGCGCCTGAGCACCATTGCCGACCCATGGAAAGAACTGCTGCAAGGCTTCATCAATCTGCCGGACGAACACTTGCACAAACAGCACCTGGCCCTCGACGGCCAGACACGCTGGCTGAACCTGCACAAAGCGGCGATCGACGAACCCCTCGCGCCGGGCAATAGCGGCTTGGTGTTGCTGGTGGAAGACTTGACCGAAACCCAGATGCTCGAGGACAAACTGGTGCATTCCGAGCGTCTGGCCAGCATCGGTCGCCTGGCGGCCGGTGTGGCCCATGAAATCGGCAACCCGATCACCGGTATCGCGTGCCTGGCGCAGAATCTGCGCGAAGAACGTGAAGAAGACGGCGAGCTGAAGGAAATCAGCGGGCAGATCCTCGAGCAGACCAAACGCGTGTCGCGCATCGTCCAGTCGCTGATGAGCTTTGCCCATGCCGGCAGCCATCAGCACAGCGACGAGCCCGTCTGTCTGGCCGAAGTGGCTCAGGATGCCATCGGCCTGCTGGCCCTGAACCGACGCAATTTCGAAGTGCAGTTCTACAACCTGTGCGACCCCGAACACTGGGTCGAAGGCGACCCGCAACGGCTGGCTCAGGTATTGATCAACCTGCTTTCAAACGCCCGTGACGCCTCGCCTCCCGGCAGTGCGGTACGAGTCAAGAGCGAAGCCGGCGAACACACGGTCGATCTGATCGTGGAAGACGAAGGCAGTGGTATTCCGTCGAGCATCATGGACCGATTGTTCGAACCTTTCTTCACCACCAAGGACCCTGGCGAAGGCACCGGTCTGGGCCTTGCACTGGTCTATTCCATCGTTGAAGAGCATTATGGACAAATCACCATCGACAGCCCGGCTGATGTTCAAAGCCAACGCGGCACCCGAATCAGGGTTACCTTGCCGCGTCATGTCGAAGCGACGTCCGCTGTGAACTGAGACCGTCGAGAGTATCGAATCAATGCCGCACATTTTGATCGTCGAAGACGAAACCATTATCCGCTCCGCCTTGCGCCGCCTGCTGGAACGTAACCAGTACCAGGTCAGCGAAGCCGGATCAGTGCAGGAAGCACAAGAACGCTTCACCATTCCCTCGTTCGACCTGATCATCAGTGACCTGCGCCTGCCGGGCGCTCCCGGCACGGAGTTGATCAAGCTCGCCCAGGGCACGCCGGTGCTGATCATGACCAGCTATGCCAGCCTGCGCTCGGCGGTCGACTCGATGAAAATGGGCGCAGTGGACTACATTGCCAAGCCATTCGACCATGACGAAATGCTGCAAGCGGCCGCACGAATCCTGCGTGACCGACAAACGGTACAAACCGGCGGTGAAGCGGTTGCCGGCAAAGCCGCCAACGGTGCGGCGAAATCCGGTACCGACAACAGCAACGGTGAAATCGGCATTATTGGCTCGTGCCCACCGATGCAGGACCTGTACGGCAAGATCCGCAAAGTGGCACCGACCGACTCCAACGTTCTGATCCAGGGCGAATCGGGTACCGGTAAAGAACTGGTGGCGCGCGCCCTGCACAACCTGTCCAAACGCGCCAAGGCGCCGATGATTTCGGTGAACTGCGCAGCTATTCCGGAAAGCCTGATCGAGTCCGAACTGTTCGGCCACGAAAAAGGCGCATTCACTGGCGCCAGCGCCGGGCGCGCCGGCCTGGTGGAAGCGGCGGACGGTGGCACCTTGTTCCTCGACGAAATCGGCGAACTGCCACTGGAAGCCCAGGCTCGCCTGCTGCGCGTATTGCAGGAAGGCGAAATTCGTCGCGTGGGCTCGGTGCAGTCGCAAAAAGTCGATGTGCGCCTGATCGCTGCGACTCACCGCGACCTCAAGAGCCTGGCGAAAATCGGCCAGTTCCGTGAAGACTTGTATTACCGCCTCCACGTTATCGCGCTGAAGCTGCCAGCCCTGCGCGAACGCGGTGCGGACGTCAACGAGATCGCCAACGCCTTCCTGGCGCGGCAAAGTGCGCGAATCAACCGCACCGACCTGAAATTCGCCGCGGATGCCGAGCAAGCCATTCGTCACTACTCCTGGCCGGGCAACGTTCGTGAACTGGAAAACGCCGTCGAGCGCGCCGTTATCCTGTGCGAAAGCCCGGAAATTTCCGCCGAGCTGCTGGGCATCGACATCGAACTGGGCGACCTGGAAGACGACGAATTCATTGGCCTGCCGCCACAACAGGGCAACGGCAATGCCAGTAACAGCAACCACGAACCGACCGAAGACCTCTCCCTGGAAGACTACTTCCAGCATTTCGTCCTCGAACATCAGGACCACATGACCGAAACCGAGCTGGCCCGCAAGCTCGGGGTCAGCCGCAAATGCCTGTGGGAGCGCCGTCAGCGCCTGGGCATCCCGCGGCGCAAGACCGGGGTGACCAGCGAAAGCTGAACCGTACCTGTCTCATGTGCGGGTAACACGTGACTTTCTGAAAAAACTGTTACCTCAGCTTTTTCACGTAACAGAAGCCGGGGCTTACGGTAACGAAGCCCCGGCTTTTTTTGGCCCTCGAAATGCCTACCGACCTGCCTAACCCCTTGTTTTATTGGGTTTCGCAAAAGTTGGCACGCACCCTGCTATATGTTTGGTACAAGAACAATAACAAGCAATGCACAAGACAATAAAAATAAGACGAATCGACTCACGCACAATAAAAACAAGACGGCGAGAGGCGCAGCTAACTGATTCTTTTGGAGAGGCGTTGTATTTGGGGCTTGCCCCACGACCAGACCGAGAACAACAAAAAACTGTCTTAAGACAGAGCCTGTACTGGTTGGATCGAAAGATCACTGCAATTCAGCGACCAAAGCAATCCGTTTGCTCTTGGCTCCCGATTGGGAGGGTCATGAAGGAAAGCTTCATGGCGAGGGCACTCAACAAAAACAAGAAGCCCGAAACCAAAAATAAAAATAGAGCATGCAACTACTTCTTGGGGAGCTTCGGCTCCCCTTGTGGTTTCTGCACCTGTAGGAGCGAGCTTGCTCGCGAAGAACCTGAGGGTGTAGTGAATATCTGGCTTAACGCGCCATCGTTCACGTCCATCGCGAGCAAGCTAGCTCCTACAACCCGCGGCCTACAGCTCATATCTGCTGTGTCCTACACCATCCCCCGACTAAATGCTAGAATCCCCGCCCATCATGCGGTCATTCTTCTGTTATGGCCGAATATTCCTTCAAACAGTGCATCCCATGCTGAAGAAGCTGTTCCAGTCATTCCGTTCTCCCAAGCGTCCTACGCAACACATTCGCAGCACGCCTGAAGTGCTCAACAGCGGCCAACACTCGCTGCAGAAGGCGCAATTCAGCCGTTACGCGGTGAATATCGTTGAACGCCTGCAGAGCGCCGGTTATCAGGCTTACCTGGTTGGCGGTTGCGTGCGCGACATGCTGCTGGGTATCACACCGAAAGATTTCGACGTTGCCACCAGCGCCACACCGGAACAGGTACGGGCCGAATTCCGTAACGCGCGAATCATCGGGCGCCGGTTCAAGCTGGTGCACATCCACTTCGGCCGCGAAATCATCGAAGTCGCGACCTTCCGCGCCAATCACCCGCAGAACGAAGACGAGGAAGACAGCAATCAGTCTTCGCGCAACGAAAGCGGGCGCATCTTGCGCGATAACGTCTATGGCACCCTGGAAGAGGACGCGCAACGTCGCGACTTCACCATCAATGCCTTGTATTACGATCCGGTCAGCGAACGCATCCTCGACTACGCCAACGGCGTACACGACATCCGCAATCACCTGATCCGCCTGATCGGCGATCCGACGCAACGCTATCAGGAAGACCCGGTACGGATGCTGCGGGCCGTGCGTTTCGCCGCCAAACTGAACTTCGGCATCGAAAAACACAGCGCCCTGCCGATCCGCGGCCTGGCGCCGATGCTGCGCGAGATCCCGTCGGCCCGCCTGTTCGAAGAGGTGCTCAAGCTGTTCCTCTCCGGCCATGCCGCCGATACGTTTGAAATGCTGGTCGACCTGCAGTTGTTCGATCCACTGTTCCCGGCCAGCGCCGAAGCACTGGAATACAACCCGACGTACACCCACACCCTGATCAGCGAAGCCCTGATCAATACCGACCTGCGGATCAAGCAGAACAAACCGGTCACCCCGGCGTTCCTGTTTGCAGCCCTGCTCTGGCCTGCCCTGCCGGCCCGCGTCCTGCGCCTGCAGGAGCGTGGCATGCCGCCGATTCCGGCGATGCAGGAAGCGGCGCACGAACTTATTGCCGAACAGTGCCAGCGCATCGCGATTCCGAAACGCTTCACCATGCCGATCCGCGAGATCTGGGACATGCAGGAGCGCCTGCCCCGCCGCAGCGGCAAGCGTGCCGATCTGCTGCTGGACAATCCGCGCTTCCGCGCCGGCTACGACTTCCTGCTGCTACGCGAAAGCGCCGGCGAGCAGACCGATGGCCTGGGCGAATGGTGGACGGACTATCAGGACGCCAACGAAAGCGAGCGTCGCGACATGATTCGCGACCTCAGCGGCAAGGACGAAGGCACCGGCGCCCCGCGCAAGCGTCGCCGCAGCGGTGGTTCCAAGCGCAAACGCGCCGCCGGCGCTTCGAGCACCACGGGCGAGTAATCCATGGAACGCATCTACATCGGCATGGGCAGCAACCTGGCTGACCCCGCCGACCAATTGCGCAGCGCCGTCGAGGCGCTGGCGCAGTTGCCGCAAACGGCGCTGGTCGGGGTTTCTGCGTTTTATCAAAGCGACTCGCTACTACCCGGACAACCGCGCTACACCAATGCGGTGGCCGCTCTCGACAGCACGCTGGCGCCACTGGATTTGCTCGATGCGTTGCAGGCCGTCGAAAACGGCCAGGGTCGCGAACGCCTTGAGCGCTGGGGGCCGCGCACGCTGGACCTCGACATCTTGCTGTTCGGTGAGCGCCTGATCGACGAACCGCGCCTCAAGGTTCCCCATTACCACATGCAGGAGCGAGCCTTCGTGCTGTATCCGCTGGCGGAACTGGCCCCTGCGGATCTGCGCCTGGCCGATGGCCGGACCTTGGCCGAACTGCTTAAGGCATGCCCGTTCGTCGGCCTGGAACGCCTCCCCCCGAACTGACCAAGATCCCACACTGGTTTGTGACGAACACAAAAGCTCAGCCAACCGCCGATTCGAACAAACCTGCTGAATCGCATCAGTTACCCCGGTAACACCCCACCCGTAACAATGCGGTAACACACGCAATTGACTTCCCTCGTTCTCCTCACGACTATAGGCGTCCCGCTGCCGCCAACACGGCGTTCAAGGGCGCAATCCAGGCCTTAAAAGCACGACGAAAGAGCGTGCGCCTGTATTTAACGAAGAATCACGCGCGTTACTCGCAGTAGTTTCCACAGCGCCTGAATGAGGAACTTTTCATGCCAGCCATCACCCTGACCACCCTGCAAGGTCTGAAGCAAAAAGGTGAAAAAATCACCATGCTGACCTGCTACGACGCGACCTTCGCCCATGCCTGCAACCAGGCCGGCGTCGAAGTGCTGCTGGTGGGCGACTCCCTCGGCATGGTTTTGCAGGGCCACGACAGCACCTTGCCTGTCACCACCGCAGAAATGGCTTACCACGTGGCTGCCGTCAAACGCGGTAACAGCGATGCCTTGATTCTCGCCGACCTGCCTTTCATGGCCTACGCCACCACCGAGCAAGCCATGACCAACAGCGCCCTGTTGATGCAGGCCGGCGCGCACATGGTCAAGGTTGAAGGAGCGTTGTGGCTGGCCGATTCGATCCGCCTGCTGGCCGAGCGCGGCATCCCTGTCTGCGCGCACATGGGCCTGACGCCGCAATCGGTGAATATTCTTGGCGGCTACAAGGTCCAGGGTCGCAATGAAAACCAGGCGCGGCAGATGCGTGCCGACGCGATCGCCCTGGAACAGGCTGGCGCGGCAATGCTGCTGCTCGAGTGCGTCCCGAGCGAACTGGCGGAAGAAATCACCCAGGCGGTGAAGATTCCGGTGATTGGTATCGGCGCCGGCAATCGCACCGACGGCCAGGTGCTGGTTCTGCACGACATGCTGGGGCTGTCCATTACCGGCCGCATGCCAAAATTCGTAAAAAACTTCATGACTGGCCAAACCAGCATTGAAGCTGCACTGAATGCCTACGTGACTGAAGTCAAAGCGGCGACCTTCCCTGGGATCGAACACGGATTCTCTGCATGAACACCGTAAAAACCGTACGCGAACTGCGGGCCGCCGTGGCCCGTGCCCGTAGCGAAGGCAAGCGCATCGCCTTCGTGCCGACCATGGGCAACCTGCACAGCGGCCACGTGGCGCTGGTGACCAAAGCCTCCCAGCGGGCGGACTTCGTGGTTGCGAGCGTTTTCGTCAACCCGCTGCAATTCGGTGCTGGCGAAGACCTCGACAAGTACCCGCGCACCCTCGCCGCCGACCAGGAAAAACTGCTCCAGGCCGGTTGCCATTTGTTGTTTGCCCCCACTGTTGAAGAAATGTATCCCGACGGCATGGCCGGCCAGACCCGCGTCAGCGTCCCGCAATTGTCCGAGGGCCTGTGCGGCGCCAGCCGGCCGGGGCATTTCGAAGGCGTGGCGACGGTGGTCAGCAAGCTGTTCAACATGGTCCAGCCGGACCTGGCGATTTTCGGCGAGAAAGACTTCCAGCAACTGGCGGTGATTCGCGCGCTGGTACATGACCTGAACATGCCGATCCAGATCATCGGTGAGCCCACTGTTCGCGCCACCGATGGCCTGGCGCTGTCGTCGCGCAACGGTTTTCTCAACGAAGAGCAACGTGCTGTCGCACCGGTGGTCTACCGCACGCTGAAAGCGATCGGCGAGGCGATCAAGCAGGGTGAACGCGACTACCCGGCGCTGATCGGCACGCAGATCAAACAGCTCGAAACAGCCGGCCTGCGCCCTGACTATCTGGAAATCCGCCATGCTCTGACCCTGCGCCCGGCGACGGCGCAGGATCGTGACCTGGTGATTCTGGTGGCGGCGTTCCTGGGGACTACGCGGTTGATCGACAACCTGCACCTGAACCTCGACGCGCCCGTCTAGCCAACACAATTCCCCTGTGGGAGCGAGCCTGCTCGCTCCCACAGGGGATCTGCGCCGGTTTCCAAGCCGTATTGCCGCCCACAAACCCTTCGGGCAAACTGCCCGCCGTTCGATTCCGACCTGGGAAATACTCATGCACGCCATCATGCTCAAAGCCAAGCTGCATCGCGCCGAAGTCACCCACGCTGTACTCGATTACGAAGGCTCCTGCGCCATCGACGGTGAATGGCTGGACCTGTCCGGCATTCGTGAGTACGAACAGATCCAGATCTACAACGTCGACAACGGCGAGCGCTTCACCACCTACGCCATCCGTGGCGAAGAAGGTTCGCGCATGATCTCGGTCAACGGCGCCGCCGCGCACAAGGCCAAGGTTGGCGATCGCGTGATCATCTGCGCTTACGCTCATTACAGCGAAGCCGAACTGCTCAACTTCAAGCCGCGCATGCTCTACATGGCACCGGGCAATGAATTGAGCCACACCAGCAACGCCATTCCGGTCCAAGTCGCCTGATCCGAGTCCTGTCTCTTCCGTTTGTCGGACCGTTCCTAACTTTGGTGTTAAAAAAGTACCGGAAACAGGTCAGACAAAGTCAAGACAGATCATTGCGCGGGGTTTACTGTATCCGCCCTGCGCCATGAAATCGTGTCGACGCAGTTGACCGGAACGCCCACCCACAGCGCTCCGGGATTTTTAGTGTTCAAAAGGCCGTTCAAGTAATAAGGAAACCCGCAGCGATGGCGTATTACCGCACTCCTCACGACGTTACCGCTCTGCCTGCCTGGCAAGCGTTGAATGACCACCGCCAAGCCATGCAGGATTTCAGCATGCGCGAAGCCTTCAATGCCGATCCGCAGCGTTTTACTCAATTCACCCTCAGCAGCTGCGGCCTGTTTCTCGACTATTCGAAAAACCTGATCAACGCCGAGACCCGCAATCTGCTGGTGGGCCTGGCCAACGAAGTCGACCTCAAGGGCGCGATCAAGTCGCTGTTCGACGGCGAAATCGTCAACTCTTCCGAAGGCCGTCCGGCCCTGCACACGGCCCTGCGCCGCCCGGTTGGCGACAAGCTGTCGGTCAATGGCGTCAACGTGATGCCCGAAGTGCACAAGGTGCTGAACCAGATCACCGACCTCGTCGGCCGTATCCACGATGGTTTGTGGCGCGGTTACACCGAGAAGCCGATCACCGACGTGGTGAACATCGGCATCGGTGGCTCCTTCCTCGGCCCTGAGCTGGTGTCCGAAGCGCTGTTGTCCTACGCCCAGAAAGGCGTGCGTTGCCATTACCTGGCGAACATCGACGGCAGCGAGTTCCACGAACTGACCATGAAGCTGCGCGCCGAGACCACGCTGTTCATCGTCTCGTCGAAGTCCTTCAACACCCTTGAAACCCTGAAGAACGCCCAGGCTGCCCGTGCCTGGTATCTGGCCCAGGGTGGTTCGGAAGCAGAGCTGTATCGCCACTTCATCGCGGTATCGAGCAACAACGCCGCCGCGGTAGCGTTCGGCATCCGTGAAGAAAACATCTTCCCGATGTGGGACTGGGTCGGCGGGCGCTACTCGCTGTGGTCGGCCATCGGTTTGCCGATTGCCCTGGCCATCGGCATGTCCAACTTCAAGGAATTGCTGTCCGGTGCCTACACCATGGACCAGCACTTCCAGAGCGCACCGTTCGAACAGAACATGCCGGTGCTGCTGGCCTTGCTCGGCGTGTGGTACGGCAACTTCTGGGGCGCGCAAAGCCACGCGATCCTGCCGTACGATCACTACCTGCGTAACATCACCAAGCACCTGCAACAGCTGGACATGGAATCCAACGGCAAGAGCGTGCGCCAGGACGGCAAGCCAGTGTCCACCGACACCGGGCCGGTGATCTGGGGCGGCGTCGGCTGCAACGGCCAGCATGCCTATCACCAGTTGCTGCATCAGGGCACCCAACTGATCCCGGCCGACTTCATCGTGCCGATCGTCAGCTTCAACCCGGTGTCCGACCACCACCAGTGGCTGTACGCCAACTGCCTGTCGCAGAGCCAGGCGCTGATGCTCGGCAAGACCCTTGGCGAGGCTGAAACCGAGCTGCGCGACAAAGGCATGAGTGAAGCCGAAGTGCACAAACTCGCGCCGCACAAGGTGATCCCGGGCAACCGTCCGAGCAACACCCTGGTGGTCGAACGCATCAGCCCGCGTCGCCTCGGCGCTCTGGTGGCGATGTACGAACACAAAGTCTTCGTGCAAAGCGTGATCTGGGGCATCAATGCCTTCGACCAGTGGGGTGTGGAGCTGGGCAAAGAGCTGGGCAAAGGCGTCTACAACCGCCTGGTCGGCAGCGAAGAAACCCCGGCCGAAGATGCCTCGACCCAAGGGTTGATCAACTACTTCCGTGGTCGTCACCGCGGGTGATTTGAAGCCTGCCCACAGGCTTTGGATCAACCCCAAAGTCTGAGGGTAAAAACAATTCCCTGTGGGAGCGAGCCTGCTCGCGAAAGCGGAGTGTCAGCCAATCCAATGCTGACTGATACACCGCCATCGCGAGCAGGCTCGCTCCCACAGTTGTTTTGTATCTGACTTGAACCCATTGACCTCTCGGCGCATCTTTATCTTTGTCGCAAAACAAGAATAAGGAACCGTCATGTTCGATATCAGCACGTTCCCCAAAGCCGATGCCGTCCGCCGGGCCGCACAATTGAGTCAGGACGACTATCAGCGCCTGTACCGCCAATCCGTCGAACACCCCAGCACTTTCTGGGCCGAACAGGCCACGCGTTTTCTCGACTGGAGTGCGCCCTGGGAAACCGTCCAGCGCTACAACCTGAAGACCGGTGAAGCCAGCTGGTTTGCCGGTGCGCAATTGAACGTCAGCTACAACTGCATCGATCGGCACCTGGAGAAGCGCGGCGATCAGGTCGCCATCATCTGGGAAGGCGACGACCCTGCCGAATCGACATCGATCACCTACAAAAAACTGCATGAAAACGTCTGCCGCCTGGCCAATGTGCTGAAAAGCCGTGGCGTGAAAAAAGGCGACCGCGTGTGCATCTACATGCCGATGATTCCCGAGGCGGCCTACGCCATGCTGGCCTGTACCCGCATCGGCGCGGTGCACTCGGTGGTGTTCGGCGGCTTCTCCCCTGACTCGTTGCGCGACCGTATTCTCGACGCCGACTGCCGCACCGTGATTACCGCGGACGAAGGCGTGCGTGGCGGCAAGGTCGTGCCACTCAAGCAGAACGTCGACAAGGCGCTGCGAAGCTGCCCGGACGTGAGCACCGTGCTGGTGGTCGAGCGCACCAAGGGGCAGGTGAACTGGGTCGAAGGACGGGACATCAAGTATCAGCAGGCCCTGAGCGAAGCCAGCGCCGATTGCCCACCCGAGCCGATGGACGCCGAAGCCCCGCTGTTCATCCTCTACACCTCCGGCAGCACCGGCAAACCCAAAGGCGTGCTGCACACCACCGGCGGCTACCTGCTGCAAGCAGCGATGACCTTCAAGTACGTGCTGGATTACCGCGACGGCGAAGTCTTCTGGTGCACCGCCGATGTCGGCTGGGTCACTGGCCACAGCTACATCGTCTACGGTCCGCTGGCCAACGGCGCGACCACGCTGATCTTCGAAGGCGTGCCGAGCTACCCGAGTACCTCGCGCTTCTGGCAGGTGATCGACAAGCACAAAGTGAACATTTTCTACACCGCCCCGACGGCCCTGCGCGCACTGATGCGCGAAGGCCCGGAACCGTTGAAGCAAACATCCCGCGCCAGCATCAGGCTACTCGGCACGGTCGGTGAGCCAATCAACCCGGAAGCCTGGGAGTGGTACTTCCATGCGGTCGGCGAGGAGCGTTGCCCGATTGTCGATACCTGGTGGCAGACCGAAACCGGCGGCATCATGCTCAGCCCGCTGGTCAGTGCACAGCGGATCAAGCCGGGTTGTGCGACACAACCGATGTTCGGCGTGCAACCGGTATTGCTCGACGAGCAAGGCAGGGAAATCAAAGGTGCCGGCAGCGGCGTACTGGCCATAAAGTCCAGCTGGCCGGCGCAGATCCGCAGCGTTTATCGCGACCCGCAACGTATGGTCGACACCTACTTCAAGCCCTACCCCGGCTACTACTTCACCGGTGACGGCGCGCGGCGCGATGAAGATGGCGACTACTGGATCACCGGGCGCATCGACGATGTGATCAACGTATCCGGCCACCGTATCGGCACCGCCGAAGTGGAAAGCGCCCTGGTGCTGCACGAGTGCATCGCCGAGGCCGCTGCGGTCGGTTACCCCCACGACATCAAGGGCCAGGGCATATACGTTTTCGTCACGCCCATGAACGGCGTCGAAACCAACGATGAACTGAAGAAAGAATTGCTGGCCCTGGTCAGCCAGGAAATCGGCAGTTTCGCCAAGCCGGACTTGATCCAGTGGGCACCAGCCTTGCCGAAAACCCGCTCAGGCAAGATCATGCGGCGCATTCTGCGCAAGATCGCCTGCAACGAACTGGACAGCCTGGGCGACACTTCGACCCTGGCCGATCCAAGCGTGGTACAAGGCTTGATCGATAAACGCCTGAATCAATGACGTACTGTCTTATGTAGGAGCGAGCTCGCTCGCGATGAACTCCGACACGCCGCGTTTATTCAGGAAATACGCGTTATCGTTAACGTCCATCGCGAGCAATCGAGCGTCGACCGGCTGCTCCTACAAATTACAGAGTGACCATGGAATTGATCCGCACCCGCATCGAAACCCAGATCATGAGCCTGACCGGTTTATCCCTGGGTAAACTCGACCTGGAAAACCCCAAGGGCGACCCCGGCCTGTTCGGGCCGGACTCGGTGAGCTGGCAAGTCCATGGCGATTTCAGCAGCATGTTGATCGGTGGCATCAGTGCCCTGATGCTGCAAGCCCTGCATCCTCTGGCATTGGCATTGGCTGGGGTCTGGGACCATTCGAATTTCCGTGAAGACATGCTCGGCCGCTTGCGCCGCACCGGGCAGTTCATCTCCGGCACCACCTTCGGTTCTCGACAGGACGCCGACTGGCTGATCGAAAAAGTCCGCACCATCCATTTGCAGATCACCGGCACGGCACCGGACGGACGTCCCTATGCCGCCAGCGATCCCGAATTGTTGACGTGGGTGCACGTAGCGGAAGTCAGCAACTTCCTCGCCGCACATTTGCGCTATCGCAATCCGCACCTGCCCTCGGTCGATCAGGATCGCTACTACGCTGAAATTGCCCTGGTCGCCGAGCGCCTCGGCGCCAGGGATGTACCACGTTCGCGGCAGGAAATTGCCGACTACCTCGAGCGTATGCGCCCTCAGTTGTTGTGCGACGAACGCAGTCGCGAAGTCCTGCGCCTGTTGCTGAATGCCCCTTCCCCCAGCCGCCTGGCCAAGCCTTTCGGCGGTCTGATGATGCAGGCCGGGATCGATCTGCTGCCGGATTGGGCCAGCGATATGCTCGGTGTCAGCCAGAACCCGCTGCAACGCAAGCTGATCCGCGCCAGCATCAATCGCAGTGCGCCGATGCTGCGCTGGGCGGTGCGTAATGGGTCGGTGCAGCGGGCCAAGCGGCGGATGGGGTTGCTGAGTTAGAAACAGCTGAAAAGCATCGCGAGCAAGCTCGCTCCCACAGGGGACTTTTGTTGATCGAAAATCCCGCGTACGACACGAGTCCGGTGTGGGAGCGAGCCTGCTCGCGAAGGCAGCGCCTCGGTCCCGCACCAAAACTGTTAAACTCCCGCGCCCAAATCCCTCCTGCAAGGCGCCCAGCATGTCTTCCTTGAATCAGGCGCTGCGCGCCGCCCTCGAACGTCGCCAGGACCTGCTCGCCGAACTGCACCAGCAAGGTACCGATTGCTATCGCCTGTTCCACGGCAGCCAGGAAGGCGCCGGGGGCCTGACCATCGACCGCTACGGCCCGCAATTGCTGGTGCAAAGTTTCCACCAGGCGCTGGAGCGCGAAACGCTGCTGCAACTGCACGAAGCGATCAATCAACACCTGGGTTTTAACACCCTGCTGGTCTACAACGACCGCTCCCGTGGCAATTCGCGCATCGACCGCGAAGACAATGTCTACCGCGCCGATGAAGCCGCCCTGCAAGACCTGGTTGGCCACGAATGGGGCCTGAACTATCGGGTACGGGGTCGCCATGCCGGACAAGACCCGTTGCTGTTCCTCGACCTGCGCAACACCCGCGGCTGGGTCAAGGATCACAGCAAAGACAAAAGCGTACTGAACCTGTTCGCCTACACCTGTGGTGTCGGCCTCAGTGCCGCTGCCGGTGGTGCGCGCGAGGTGTGCAACCTGGACTTCGCCGAAGGCAATCTGGCGGTCGGCCGGGAGAACGGCCAGCTCAACCCGCAGTTGCCGACCATGGAATTTATCCAGTCCGACTACTTCCCGGCCATTCGCCAACTGGCCGGCCTGCCGATCAGCCAGCGCCGCGGGCAAAAACTGCCGAGCTATCAGCGCCTGGAACAGCGCCAGTACGATCTGGTGCTGCTGGATCCTCCGGCCTGGGCCAAGAGCGCATTCGGCACCGTCGACCTGCTGCGCGACTACCAGAGCCTGCTCAAACCGGCCCTGCTGACCACCGCCGACAACGGCGTGCTGATCTGCTGCAACAACCTGGCGAAAGTCAGCATGGACGAATGGCGCGAGCAGGTTTTGCGTTGTGCAGAGAAGGCCGGGAGGCCGGTGCGTGAGTGGAGCGTGATGAAACCGGGCGCCGACTTCCCGTCGATGGATCAGCAACCACCGCTGAAAACCCTGATTCTGCAGCTCTGACCATTGTCGGAGAAATCTGAAACTTCCTGATCAGGCCAATCACTTGGGAACCGGAAACGCGTGCCATACTCCAAGGCACTCCGATCCAGACAGATGAAGCCGCACATGTACAAAGGATTGATTCGCGCCATCGGCGCCTTGTTGACTGCTCTGGCCCTCTACAGCTTGCTGGGTTTTCTGATTTTACCAGGTGTCGCATTACGCGTTGCCAACCAGCAACTGGCCAACTACGCCACCACACCGGCCACGATCCAGCGGATCGAATTCAATCCGTTCAGCCTTGAACTGACCCTTTGGGGCTTGAACATCGGCGAGCCCGGCAAGGAGCAGGTCGGTTTCGAACGTCTGTACGCCAATCTGCAACTCGACAGCCTGTGGACCAAGGCGGTGCACCTGTCCGATGTCGAACTGGACAAGCCCAAGACCGAAATCCTGTTCAGCAAGGATGGCAAACTCAATCTGCTGGGGCTGTTCAAACTGCCAGCGAGCGAACCCACACCCGCCGACCCGGATGCCAAGCCGTTTCCGCTGCGCATCGAGCGGATCAAACTGGCCGGCGGCGCCGTACACTTTGAAGATGCCCGGCCCAGCGAGCCCATCGAGTTTCTCTACGACACACTCGATTTCGAGCTGAAAAACCTCAGCACCTTGCCCGATGACAGCGCCGACATGACCTTGGTGGCCGTCGGCCCCAATGGCGGACAGATCGACTGGACCGGCAACTTCAGCCTGATCCCGATCGCCTCCGAAGGTAAGCTGAAAATCACTGATGGCAAGATGAAAGCCTTTTGGCCCTATGTGCGCGACGCTGTGCCACTGGACCTCGAAAACGGCGTCATGAGCATCAGTACCGACTATAAATTCAGCCTGGCCAAGGAAACCGAGCTGCTGCTGAGCAATGTAGCGGTCAACATTGCACCCTTCGCGATCAAGGCCCCGGATGGCCGGCCGCTGGTGAAGCTCGAGCGCCTGGACGTCAGCGAAACCACCGTGGACCTGGCCAAACAGCAAGTGGTGGTCGGCAAGATCCGCAGCCACAAACTGGAAACCTGGGCCGCGCTGGAATCAGACGGCCAACTCGACTGGCAGAAACTGTTCGCCAGCCAACCGTCAAAACCCACTGCCAAAGCCAAGGCGGATGCCGAACCGGCCAGCACTCCGGCGGCGGCAGACTCACCGAAACCTGAACCAGCCGCGCCAGGCAAACCCTGGCAGGTGCTGCTCAAGGACGTACAGTTGCGCGATTACCAGGTGCATCTGGCTGACCGAAAGGCACAGCCTCCCGTCGCCCTGGATCTGGCTCCGCTGAACCTCGACCTGCAAAACTTCGACAGCCTCAACGGTTCACCCTTTACCCTCAAGCTCGATACCGGCGTGGGCAAGCAAGGCAAGATCATGGCCGACGGCGAGGTTAACCTGGCCCCGGTCAGCGCCAGGCTGAAGGTACAGACCAAGGACATCGACCTGCGGGTGGCCCAGTCCTACATCACGCCGTTCATTCGCCTGGAATTGCGCAGCGGCATGCTCGGCAGCGATCTGGCGGTCGATCTGAAAAGCACCGAGCCCCTGGCGTTCAACGTCACAGGCCGCGCCCAGGTCGATCAGTTGCATACCCTGGACACCCTGAAAACCCGCGACTTCCTCAAGTGGCAACAGGTCGTGGTCGAAGGCCTGAACTATCAGCATGGGGACAGCCTGTCGATCGACAAGATCAACCTGTTCCAGCCCTATGCGCGCTTCATGATCAACGATGATCGCACCACCAACATCGATGACCTGCTGATTCCCCAACCGGCGGACTCCGGGGCAAAACCGGCAGCGAGCAAACCGGCCAGCAACGAAAAACCGCTGGGCATCCACATCGGTGGCATTTTCATCAATGACGGTTCGGCCAACTTCGCCGACTTCAGCCTGACCCCGAACTTCGCCACCGCCATCCAGCAACTCAACGGGCAGATCGGCACCATCGACAGCCGCCAGCCGAAACCGGCCAGTGTCGACGTCAAGGGCAAGGTCGATCGCTACGCGCCGGTGACCATCAAGGGCTCGGTCAATCCGTTCGACCCGATGGCCAGCCTCGACATCGCCACCAGCTTCAAACGCGTGGAGCTGACCACGCTGACGCCCTACTCCGGCAAGTTCGCCGGCTACCGTATCCGCAAGGGCCGGCTCAATCTCGACCTGCATTACCAGATCACCAAGGGTCAGCTCAAAGCTGAAAACAAAGTGGTGGTCGAACAACTGCAACTGGGTGAAAAAGTCGACAGCCCGGATGCCGTGAGCCTGCCGCTGAAACTGGCCATTGCCTTGCTCAAGGATGTCGACGGCAAGATCTCCATCGAACTGCCGGTCACCGGCGACCTTAACAACCCTCAGTTCAGCGTCATGCCGATTATCTGGCAGACCCTGCGCAACCTGATCGTCAAAGCCGCGGCGGCGCCGTTCAAGCTCATTGGCGGGCTGGTCAACGGTGGCGGCTCGGAAGACCTGGGCAGCGTTTCATTCGCAGCCGGTTCCAGTGAATTGGGCAAGGATGCCGAAGGCGCCCTGGACAAACTGTCCAAGGCGCTCAAGGAACGCCCGGCCCTGCGCCTGGAAATCGAAGGCACCGCCGCCCAGAGCAGCGATGGCCCGCTGATCGCCGAACAACGCCTGGAGCGTGAGTACCAGTACAACTATTACAAAATGCTCCAGCGCCGCGGTGACAAGGTCCCGGCCCAGGCTTCGTTGCTGGAAGTGCCGGATGGGGAAAAAGGCCCGCTGCTCGAAGGTATCTACCGCACCCGCCTGAAAACCCAGCCCCCTGCCGAATGGAAGGACTTGGGCAAGGAAGAGCGCACTGCGAAAATGCGTGCCGAGGTAATCAAGTTCTGGAGCTCCAGCGACGTGCTGTTGCGTCAACTGGGCCAGGAACGCGCCAGCAGCATCAAGGATTACCTGGTCGACAAGGCCCAGCTGGAAGATGACCGGGTGTACTTCATCGACGCCAATCTGGGTGAGGCGCAAAGTGACGGCCGCGTGGTGACCCCGATGCATCTGGATGCCGAGTGATGATGCGGCGGCAGCTGGCAGGCCTGATCCTGGCGCTCTCCGCCAGTCAGGCCTGGGGGGCCGATACCCTGCGCTGTGGCAGCCAATTGATCAGCGTCGGCGATCGCTCGAGTGAGGTCCTGCAGAAATGCGGTGAACCGGTCAGTCGCGACTTGCTGGGGTACAAACGCAGTGCAGATCGGCGTGAGGAATTTCAGGTCGAGGAATGGACCTACGGACCGAATGGCGGGATGTATCAATACTTGCGGTTCGAAGGTAATCGGCTGAAACAGATCACCAGTAAACGCGGCAATTAATTAGCACTATCCAATGTGGGAGCAAGCCCGCATATTGGGTTTTCAGCGCTACACATAGAACAGGCCCCGGCAAAAGTGCGCGGGGCCTGTAGTGGCCAACATCCTTTGGCCGTTCGCATGAACACTCAGGTTGCAACAGACGCATGACTCTGCCCGTCTGTCGCACCCTCTCCCGGTCCAGGCGAGAAACCTTGCCTTACTCGGCTTTCAGGCCGTCAGCGGAGACCGCCTTGACGCCTTTGATTTTCTTGGTGATGGCTACAGCCATTTCTTTTTGCGAATCGGTCACGGCGGTGGTCGACGACAGCGATACCACGCCTTTGTTGGTTTCAACCTTGATGTCGGTACCTGGAATGCCTTTTTCGGTCATCAGGTCGGCTTTGACTTTAGTGGTGATCCAGGTATCGGAAGTAGCTTCTGTAGCCTTGGTCATTTCACCCGCCGCCAGGGTCATCGGAGCCTGGGTGGCTTGAGTGGTCTGGGCGAATGCCGCGTTTGCCATGGTCAGGGTCAGCGCAGTGGCAGTAGCGGCAGCGATAGCGAACTTCTTCATACGAGTAACTCCTGTTTTTCTGAAAAGTCTGCCGGGTGTCTTTTCGGCAGGGTTACCAGGGATATTGCGAACGCTGTGCCAACTTTTAAAAAGAGTTAAAAATCTTATTAATCAATGAGTTACAAAATCAGCCAACTTTCGGAATCATGCAAAATGCACGATAAGCACAAACACTGCATGCAAGTTGCGGTTTTATGGAAAGTTCCTAAGATGCTGAATTTCTGAGCTTTATCTGCAGCATTTGACGACGGGTCGACAAACAGGAAAATCCCCGCAAAAGCGGGGACTTGATTCAGCACTTCATGCCGCAGAACCGGAACACCCTTTAGGCAAGTAGTCCTGGGATACGCTGCTTTTACATGACCAGCCTTTGGTTTCGTCCCGTGTCAGGGTGACGGTTTTACCTTGGACCACCCCCGGGGCATTCTGCAACGTACAAACGATTGATCCCGCTCCCGCCTGCGTTGTAGCCGTCACAGACAGGGCGCAGTGGTTGGTCGATGTCGCGCCGGCGGGCGCCACGTTGGCAATTGTCGGGGTTTCCCCCTGGTTGATCACATCCTCGAACGGCACTTTCATTGCAGTCAGTTCGGCCAGCGCCGCCGTGACCTTGGCCCGAGCCTGGTACTTGGAATACATCGGCAGGCCCAGTGTTGCCAGGATCCCGATGATCGCCACCACGACGAGCAACTCGATCAGGGTAAAACCTTTTTGATTGTTCATGTACAAGCTCCATGCATGAGTCGAAGGCTCATGACCTGCCCCATGGCAGCACAGCCTGTGCCAATGCCAGAAGCCCCTGTTGGCAGGGGGCGTGGTGGCCGAAAAGCGCTTACCTACTACCAGGATCAGCACTATCTGACGTTTTTTGTCACCTCACCCTTGCGGGTTTGGCCTCGTCCTTTGACTAGGCTATAAGAGCAATTCAATCGGAATACCCAGGACTGAACATGGCGGTCAAGGCAGCGAAAATCAGCGTGTATGCATGGGAAGGCATCGACCGCAAAGGCACAAAAGTGACCGGCGAACTCAGCGCTCAAAACCCGGCGCTGATCAAGGCGAAACTGCGCAAGCAAGGCATCAGTCCCGGCAAGGTTCGCAAAAAAAACCATTCGGTTTTCAGCATGGGCAAGCGCATCAAGGCCCAGGACATTGCCCTGTTCACCCGGCAAATGGCGACGATGATGAAGGCCGGCGTGCCGTTGTTGCAGTCCTTCGAGATCATCGGCGAGGGCTTCGACAATCCGGCCATGCGCAAGCTGGTGGACGAACTGAAACAGGAAGTTGCGGCAGGCAGCAGCTTCGCCGCCGCCCTGCGCAAGAAGCCCCGGTATTTCGATGAGCTGTATTGCAACCTGGTGGATGCTGGCGAGCAGGCCGGTGCCCTCGACACCCTTTTGGAGCGGGTCGCTACCTACAAGGAAAAAAGCGAAAGCCTCAAGGCCAGGATCAGGAAAGCCATGACCTACCCGCTGGTGGTGGTGTTCGTCGCGGCGATAGTCACCGGGATTCTGCTGGTCAATGTCGTGCCGCAGTTCGAGTCGGTGTTCAAAGGCTTTGGCGCCGAACTGCCGGCCTTCACCGTGATGGTCATTGGCCTGTCGCAATTCATGCAGGCCTGGTGGTGGGTGGTCCTTGGCGCACTGATCACCATGGCCTTCGGCGTGCGCCACGCCCTCAGGACATCCCCGACCTTTCGCGACCGGATGGACACCTGGCTGCTGAAACTGCCGCTGGTGGGCACCCTGATGCACAAGTCCGCCGTGGCCCGGTTCGCCCGTACACTGTCGACCACTTTCGCAGCCGGCGTGCCGCTGGTCGAGGCCCTGGAATCAGTGGCCGGTGCGACCGGCAATGTCGTGTTCAAGCGCGCGGTATTGCGCATTCGGCAGGACATCTCGACCGGCATGCAATTGAATTTCGCCATGCGCACCTGCGGCGTCTTTCCGAACATGGCGATACAAATGACTGCCATCGGCGAAGAGTCTGGCACCCTGGACGCTATGCTCGACAAAGTCGCGGGGTTCTACGAAGACAACGTCGATAACATGGTCGATAACCTCACCAGCCTGATGGAGCCGTTCATCATGGTGGTGCTGGGTGTTATCGTCGGTGGATTGGTAGTTGCCATGTACCTGCCCATCTTCCAACTTGGCTCAGCGATCTGACATGCCCTTGAATGAAATCCTGATTCACTCTGCGCTGGCCTTTGTCCTTCTCGCAGGCATCACCGGCCTGCTGGTCGGCAGTTTCCTCAATGTCGTGATCTGGCGCCTGCCGAAAATGCTCGAGCGCGACTGGCGTGAGCAGGCCCATGACATTCTCGGGCTGCCAGGCGAAACGCCGCTGCCGACCTACAACCTGTTGCTGCCCCACTCCCAGTGCCCGCACTGCGGTCACCGAATCCGCGCCTGGGAAAACATCCCGCTGCTCAGTTATGTGTTTTTGCGCGGCCGCTGTTCAGCCTGTGCGGCAGCGATCAGCCCGCGCTATCCGTTGACCGAACTGGCCTGCGGGCTGTTGTCGGCGTTTGTTGCCTGGCACTTCGGCTTCGGTTGGCCGGCCGCCCTGATGCTGGTCCTGAGCTGGGGTTTGCTGGCGATGAGCCTGATCGACGCCGAACATCAGATATTGCCGGACGTACTGGTGCTGCCGTTGATTTGGCTGGGGTTGATCGTCAACAGTTTCGGCCTGTTCGTGTCGTTGCACGAGGCGCTTTGGGGGGCGATCGCCGGTTACAGCCTGCTGTGGTCGGTGTTCTGGCTGTTCAAGCTGATCACGGGCAAGGACGGCATGGGCTACGGTGATTTCAAGCTGCTGGCGATGCTGGGCGCCTGGGGTGGCTGGCAGATTTTGCCGTTGACCATCCTGCTGTCCTCGCTGGTGGGTGCCATTATCGGGCTGATGCTGCTGCGCTGGCGCAATGCAAAAACCTCGACGCCAATCCCTTTCGGTCCCTATCTGGCCATTGCCGGCTGGATTGCGTTGCTCTGGGGTGGTCAAATAACCGACCTCTATTGGCAGTTTGTCGGTTTGAAATGAATAGCCCTGTGGAAAAACCCTGGATTCTCGGCCTGACCGGCGGCATCGGCAGCGGCAAAAGTGCGGCCGCCCAACACTTCATCGATCTGGGCGTGCATGTGGTCGACGCCGATCATGCCGCTCGCTGGGTAGTTGAACCCGGCCGCCCGGCACTGGCGCAAATCGCCGGGCACTTCGGCCCCGGCGTGTTGCAGACCGACGGGCAACTGGACCGCGCCGCGCTTCGCAAATTAATCTTCGAGGTGCCTGAAGAACGCCTTTGGCTGGAAGCCCTCCTGCATCCGCTGATCGGCGAGGAGATCGCTCACCACCTGGCGCTGGCAAAATCGCCTTATGCGATTCTGGTTTCGCCGCTGCTGATCGAGTCCGGGCAATACGCCATCACCCAACGGGTGCTGGTGATCGATGCCCCCGAACAATTGCAGATCGAACGCACCCTGCAACGTGACCAGACCAGCGAACAGCAAGTCCAGGCGATCCTCAAGGCCCAGTCCAGCCGCCAGGATCGCGTGAGCCATGCCGACGACGTCGTGGTCAATGACCGCGACCTTGCCTGGCTGCACAGCGAGGTCGAACGCCTGCATCACTTTTATCTTTCTTTGCGTGGAGGCCAGTCATGAGCCAACCAACAACCGTCGAATGCCCAACCTGTGGCGCCCCCGTGGAATGGACCGCCGAAAGCAAATTCCGGCCATTTTGCTCCGACCGCTGCAAACTGATCGACCTGGGTGCCTGGGCGTCCGAAGAACACAAGATTCCAGTGGCTCCCGATGCCGAGGACGAGATGTTCAGCGGCGACTTCGATCCGCGCCACTGATCCGTCAAGTGGGCGATTCCAGGTTTTGATGTGGATCAGGACTTGGGATCGTCGTCCTTCCAGGGAGCCGAGAGATAGCGTGTGCGGTTGAACGTCTCAAGCCACTCCGGACAAAACACCACCAGCGCACTGATGATCATGCCGTTGATAAACGCTTCGGGAAAGATGATCAGCCACAGATATCCGACAAAATCCTCAAGCCAGTACGGCATCTCGAAACGCTCATCGAACCACAGCAACCACAGCGCCAATAGCAGGCACAGCAATGCCGACAGCGCGGCGGCAAAGAATCCGGAAACGAAGATATACACGAAGGGATTTCGCGGCTGCGCACGCTCCACCAGAATGGCGCAGCACTCGGTGACCAGCACCGGTAGCGCAATCAACAGCGCGCCATTGACCCCGACCGCCGCCAGGTCCTGTCGGCCGAGCAACACCAGCCCCATTTGTGCAACCAACCCGCCGACCAGCGCCAGTGGCCAGTCCAGCAGTAGCGTCACCGCTGTCATGCCGATGAAGTGGTAAGACACGCCGGTATCAAAGTCGCGCCGCACCAGCCACAACAGAAACAGCGCAAACACCGTTCCAAACAGCAGATGCTGACGACGGCTGTCGGTGAACAGTTCGACCCACGGCGCGCGACAGATCGCCCAGATCAACGCCGGCACATAGATCAGCCAGCCGACCGCAAGGGTTTGCGATGACAGCAACTCTGCACCGATCATAGCTACGTGCGCCTCCCAGGCGAAGAACAACAGACCCTCAGTCTACACCGCCGCTTGTCTGCCCTTCGACTTCAAGCCCAATGCCGCGAATCGTTCATCACCGCGTCATGTTCGGCGAACAGCTTCGGTAGCTCAGACTTGAGAAAGTCCACCCAGGTGCGGACCTTGGCATCGAGAAAGCGTCGCGAAGGATACAGCGCATAAACATTGCGTTCGCGCAGACGCCATGCAGGTAACACGCGCAGCAAAGTGCCGTCGCTCAAGGGCCGCGTCGCGGTGTAGAACGGTAGCAGGCTGATGCCCATGCCCGCCTCCGAAGCCTTGACCATCGACTCGGCAACATTGCACTGAAAGGTCTTGGCCGGGCTGACGGCGTGCTCGCCGTGCTCGTCCTGGAACAGCCATTGATCGCTGTACAACGGGTCGAGCATGCGCAGGCATTGATGATCGCCCAGCGCCAGCGGCTGCTGCGGCACGCCCCGGCGGTGCAGATAGTCCGGGGAGGCACAGGGCACGCTGTAGATTTGCCCGACGGCCTGCGCAACCATTTGCGAGTCGGCCAGTTCGGGAGCGATCGAAATCACCACATCGTGCCCCTCCTCCAGCGGATCGGGATTGCGCTGCGATAAGGTCAGCTCGAACACCACATCGGGATAAAGCCCGCTGTAGCGGGCGATCAACGGCGTGAGCAACACACCCAGGCCGTTCATGCTGTGCACCCGCAGGCGTCCGGCCGGATTGATATGAGCGCCCCTGGCCTCGGCCGTCGCCTCATCCATGGCTTCGACGATTTGCCGGCTGCGCAGCAGGAAGCGCTCGCCGGCGTCGGTCAGGCTCAAGCGCCGCGTGGTGCGTTGCAGCAGTCGCGCCTGTACATGTTCCTCCAGATCCGCCACCAATCGGGATACCTGCGCGGTCGACAGATCCAGCGCATCGGCAGCCCCGGTGAAACTGGCGCAGTCCACCACCCGGATGAACACGCGCAAGTTGTTAAGCACATCCATAAGCCCCCCTCGGGCGATGACTGTTACGCTTTATGTAAGGCTGCATTCGCCGTTCGCCCCTTTATCCGTCGGTGGCAAAGACTAAAATTCAGACATCAGAACCGACACGGAGCACGCCAACATGAAAACGTTGATCAGCCTGTTGCTGACCGTCATCGCCACCTCGGCCATGGCAGCCGACAACGAACCCCTCGCGGTCCTGTACAACCCGGCGCAGCCACTGGACATCGCCAGCGTGGTTTCTGTGTCGAACACCGCGACCGCGTGCGGGGTTGTACCGGCGACCATGGTGTATGTCGATCATCAGGGCCAGACCCAACGCGTGACCTACAACGTCATCGGTGATTGCACCAGCAACCTGTGATCAATGGCTCATAGCAAGGTCCACGTGTAGCTGAGGATCAAGCGGTTCTCGTCGATATCACTGCGGTAGTTTGAACGCGCCATCGCGTTGCGCACACGGATGCCAAGGCCTTTGAGACTGCCGCTCTGCAACACATAGCCGATATCCAGGTCACGCTCGCGATCCTTGCCTTCAAAACCCTTGCCAGTATCGACATTGTTGCCGCTGATGTAGCGCACGGTACTGGTCAGCCCCGGTACGCCGAGCGCCGCGAAGTCGTAGTCGTAGCGCGCCTGCCAGGAACGTTCATCGGTAAAGGCGAACTCATAGGTCGGCACTTCGTTGCCTAGCGGTGAGATGTTGGCAAACACCCGTGGGAACGCACTGTCACCAAACATGCCCTGATAGCCGACGTAAAACGTATGGCCGCCACGCTTGGCCGACAGCAACGAGAAGAACGCCTGGTTGTCGATGTTGCCCAGCAGTTTCTTGCCGTCCTCGCGCGAATCGTAGTAACCGAGGTTGGCGCCGAGGATCCAGTCGCCCACCGGCTCACTGTGCTTTAAACCCAGAAAACGCTGGTTGTAGATATCTTCCAGTTGCCCGTACCAGGCGCTGACCGAGCTGCGCTTGTCGTTGAAGACATAATCAGCGCCAGCAAAATTGAAACCGTCACTGCTGACCTGACGCTGCGGCACATGACCCAACATCGCTTGCATCTTTTCGTCGCCAGCCTCGTTGCGCAGGCTGGTTGAACTCAAGTGACCACCCTGCAGCGTCAGGCCATTGATCTCGTTGGAGGTGATGCTTGCGCCCTGATAACTCGGTGGCAGCAGGCGAATATCGCTGAATGCCAACACCGGCAGATTGGGTTGCAACTCACCGACTTTCAGCTCGGTTTTGGAGTAGCGCATCTTCAACGCGCCTTCCAGGCGGCTGTAGTTGTCCGCCGCGCGGCCGTCGCCCTGCACCGGCAGCAAACCGGTATTGGTCCGGTCCGGGGCGCTGTCGAGCTTGAGGCCGAGCAAGCCGATGACGTCCACCCCAAACCCGACGGTGCCCTGGGTGTATCCGGACTTCACGTTGAGGATGAAACCCTGGGCCCACTCTTCAGCCTTCGATTGCTGGTTGGCGCCGACGATGTCGGAATAGTCGCGGCTGAAGTAGTAATTGCGCGCCTGCAACGTCGCGGTGGTGTCTTCGATAAAGCCTTTTTCAGCGGCCATCGCACCTGTGGAAAAACTCGAGACGACAGCCAGGGACAACGCAGAACCGGTTGTTGGGAGAATCTGTTTCATCGTTTTTCTCTTATTGTTATTGATCGACTGGTTGAAGGACTTCAGTTGCAGTGGATTTGTGACGGGGGACGGAACGACGGGCGCTCAACAGCACATGGGTGACCATGCCGAAAATCAGCCCCCAGAACGCCGCGGACAAACCGAACAACGACATGCCCGAAGCCGTGACCAGAAAGGTCACCAGCGCGGCTTCACGATCGCTCGGCACCGCCATCGCTCCCGTCAACGCTCCGGCAATGGCGGCGAACAAGGCCAGCCCGGCCAGCGCCGCGATCAACTCTTTGGGGAACGCTGAAAACAGCGAGACCAGCGTGGCGCCGAAGACCCCCAGCAGCAGGTAGCACAGCCCACCGACCACCCCGGCCACGTAGCGTTTGTGAGGATCTTCGTGGGATTCGCGACCGGTGCAGATCGCTGCGGTGATCGCTGCCAGATTCAGTCCATGGCAACCAAAGGGCGCCAGCAGTGCCGTGCCCAGCGCGCTACTGGCGATGATCGGGCTCGCCGGCGTTGGATATCCACTGGCGCGCAGCACTGCCATGCCGGGCACGAACTGACCGGTCAGCGCCACCATCACCAGCGGCAAGGCGATGTTCAGGATCGCGCCCAGACTGAGCTCGGGCGTGATCCACACCGGCGTGGCCAGGCCAATCACCAATGCTTCACGGTGCAAATCGCCAGTGAACGCGGCAATCGAACAGCCCACCAGCAGCACCATCATCACTGCATAACGCGGCATCACACGCTTGCAGATCAGGTAGCAGGCAAACATCGCCAGGACCAGCAACGGCTTGTGCTGCATCGACACGAACAAGCCGGTGCCGAAACTGAACAGGATCCCCGCCAGCATCGCCGCCGCGATGGCGGCGGGCAGCTTGCTGATGATCCGGTCGAAAGCCCCCGAGATGCCGACCACGAAAATGATCAGGCTGCTGACCAGATAAGCCCCCACCGCCTCTGCCATAGAGATGTCCGGCAACAGCGCCACCAGCAACGCCGAGCCCGGCGCCGACCAGGCGATGATCACCGGAACGCGGTAGCGCAGGCTCAAACCGATACCGAGCACGGCGCTGCCAATGGAGATCGCCCAGATCCAGGACGACAACACTTCCCGCGAAAGATGTGCCGCTTCTGCCACCTGAAAGATGATCACCAACGGGCCGGCATAGGAAATCACCGTGGCAATCAATCCAGCCACGGCGGCTGACAACGAGAAGTCCTGGAAAAACCCTTTCATGATTCAGGCACCGGTCGCTGACAACGCTGGGTTGACGCCAGCAGCTCTGCGTCGGCTGCTGATGGCGAACACGGTCATGGCCAGGGCCGCCACCGCACCGGGCAAGGCAAACGCCATGAAGTTCAGTTGCAGGGGCAAGCTGATCCCGAGCAAGGCACCACCCAGCAGCGGACCGACGATGGCCCCGTTGCGCCCAATGCCCGACGCCCAGCCCAGGCCGGTAGAACGAATCGTCATGGAATAAAACTGCGCGGCGCAGGCGTACAAAAGAATCTGCGAGCCAATGGTGGTGGCACCCGCAATAGCGATCAGCAGGTACAACACCGGCATCGGGCTGTTGAAGCCCAACAGAGTGATCGACACCGCCGCCATGGCGAAAAACACCGACAGCACCCGCGGCAGATTCAGTTTGTCGCCCAGCACCCCGCCACCGACCGCGCCGAAGATCGCCCCGAAGTTCAACACCAGCAGGAACGACAGGCTCGAACCCAGGCTGTAACCGGCGTTGGCCATCAGTTTCGGCAGCCAGGAACTCAGCGCGTACACCATCAACAGACAGCAGAAAAACGCCAGCCACAACATCAGCGTGCGCAGCGCACGGCCTTCACGGAACAACTGCAACACCGGGGTGCCCGTGCCCTTCACTTCAGCCATGTGCAATTGATCAGACGTTTGCGCGACGTAAGCCGGATCAATCCGCTCAAGAATATTGCGCGCCTCTTCATTACGCCCCTGACGCAACATGAAGCCCACCGATTCGGGCAGGAAATACATGATCAGCGGCAACAACAGCAACGGCAGGACCGCCACGTAAAACACCGACTGCCAGCCGAAACTCGGGATCAGCACAATCCCCAGTCCGGCGGACAGCATGCCGCCCACCGAGTAACCGCTGAACATGATCGCGACCAGAGTGCTGCGGATTTTTTTCGGTGCGTACTCGTTCATCAATGCCACGACGTTAGGCATCACGCCGCCAATGCCGAGCCCGGCAATGAAGCGACAGA
This sequence comes from Pseudomonas sp. GL_091, assembly GCF_057837725.1. Taxonomy (NCBI): domain Bacteria; kingdom Pseudomonadati; phylum Pseudomonadota; class Gammaproteobacteria; order Pseudomonadales; family Pseudomonadaceae; genus Pseudomonas; species Pseudomonas sp. GL_091. The sequence goes on from NZ_CM174451.1 coordinate 6,230,154, forward strand.
GGCCGAACTCGGTGGGGGTTCGGACGAAACCATTGAGCACGGTGAAGCCACTGAAGAGCATCACGCAGATCGTGATGGCTTTCTTGCGGCCAATCCTGTCCGACAGCGGACCGAAGAACAGCGCGCCGAACATCATGCCGAACAGTGCATAACTGCCCAGTGCACCGGCTTGCAGAGGACTGAGCCCCCACTCTTTCATCAGCATCGGCAAGACCACGCCGTAGATCACCAGATCGTAACCGTCGAAGATGATGATCAGGGCACACCAGAACAGCACCATCCAGTGAAAGCGGTTGAAACGAGCGTTGTCGATAACCTCATGTACGTCGATCTTGCGCATGGCATATATCTCTTGTTGTTGTTTTTTTAGAGCGTCGGTAACACGGCTTACGTCCGTACAGCCGAGGGTAGAGCCGCCCGATACGTGGCAATAGCCAGTGAGCGCAGATCACTATCCATTTTGTGCAGGGCCCTGAAACGGGCATGGGAACGGAAGGCATTGAGCCTCTCCGACAAATTGTCTTCTTTGCGATCACATTTGAACGCTAAGCTTGGGCCTATGGATGACTCAGATTATTTACGCCTGCTGACCATCGCGGCTGAGCAGGCCAACGCGTTCCTGTCCAATGCCCGCAAATGGGAGCGTGAGCGTTGGGTCTGCCAGCGCCTGCTGCAAGGCTTGAACATTCCCTATCGTGCCGATGAATTCGCCCCCGCTGGCGAGCCGCCGGATGTGTTGTTTCGCGATGCCAGTTTCGAGGTGTTCTTCGTGCTCGACGAGGGCCGGCGACTCAACGATGAATGGCGCGACGAACTGCAACGCCGACGCAGCGCGTTTTCCCTGAGCCAACTGGTGCGCCGTGAGGCCAAGCCACGACGTATCCCCGCCAACGAGTTCTTGCTGCGATTGGCGCCGACCTTGCGCAAAAAAGCGCACAACTACAAAGAACGCGGCATGGATCTGGGTGAGCTGGATATCATTGCCTTCGCCAGCCTCAAACGCGAAGTGCTGGACCTCAACAGCCATTTCCCGCCGCCGACCGAATACCTGCGCCAGGGCTGGCGTTCGCTGTCATTGGTTGGGCCGACATTCGCCCGCGTGCTGTTCGCTCACCCGGATGCGCCGGACTTCTTGCGCAGCAACCTGGGGCGCAGCATTGTGTTCGACGTCGGGATCAGCCTGTGAGCCTCGAGCCTTTCCCCGGTCAGCAGCTAAGCTCCGTTCACAGCTGAATAATTTCCCTGTAGCTTCTACACATTCAGCAACGTCTACCCCTGACGAGGCCCGATATGACCAGCCGCCTGAACCCCGACGACCAAAAGCATGTCGAAGAGTACCTGCAGTTGTCCCAGCACCAAGTCGAGCGCCGGCCTTTCCGGCCGTGGATGCTCCTTGTACTGGTCTTGGCAGTGACCATTGGTCTGGGCTTGTTGAGCCGACTTATAAGTTACCTGACGCTATGAGCTGCCGAGGGTCTGTTGACGTTTGATGACGAACCGTCATCAAACGTCAACAGACCCTCATGCTCGCTTGGGTAACCGTACCGATTTCTTTTAGCCTTGCGAGTTATCCCCATGTCCCATCGTATTGTTATTGTCGGCGGCGGCGCCGGCGGTCTGGAGTTGGCTACCCGTCTGGGTAAGACTCTGGGCAAGCGCGGCACAGCCAGCGTGATGCTGGTCGACGCGAACCTGACCCACATCTGGAAACCGTTGTTGCACGAAGTGGCGGCCGGTTCCCTGAACTCTTCCGAAGATGAACTCAACTATGTCGCCCAGGCCAAATGGAACCACTTCGAGTTCCAGCTGGGGCGCATGAGCGGGCTTGATCGCGCGAAGAAAAAAATCCAGCTGGCCGCCACCTATGACGAAGCCGGTGTGGAGCTGGTGCCGGCCCGTGAAGTGCCTTACGACTCACTGGTGATCTCCGTCGGCAGCACCACCAACGATTTCGGCACCCAGGGCGCGGCGCAACACTGCCTGTTCCTCGACACCCGCAAACAGGCCGAGCGATTCCACCAGCAATTGCTCAATCACTATTTGCGCGCTCACGCCGGTCAGACCGACACGATCGAGCAAATCAGCGTGGCCATCGTCGGCGCCGGTGCCACCGGGGTCGAGCTGGCTGCCGAACTGCACAACGCCGCCCACGAACTGGCAGCCTATGGCCTGGACCGGATCAAACCGGAAAACATGCACATCACCCTGATCGAAGCCGGTCCACGGGTGCTGCCGGCGCTGCCAGAGCGAATTGGCGGACCTGTGCATAAAACCCTGGAGAAACTCGGGGTCAACGTCATGACCAATGCTGCGGTCAGCGAAGTGACGGCCGACAGCCTGATCACCGCCGACGGCAAAGTGATCAACGCCAGCCTGAAAGTCTGGGCGGCGGGGATTCGCGCACCGGGTTTCCTCAAGGACATCGATGGCCTGGAAACCAACCGCATCAATCAGCTGCAAGTGCTGCCGACCCTGCAAACCACCCGTGACGAGAACATCTTCGCCTTCGGTGACTGCGCCGCCTGTCCGCAACCGGGCAGCGACCGTAATGTGCCGCCACGTGCCCAGGCCGCTCACCAACAGGCTTCGTTGCTGGCAAAATCGCTGAAACTGCGCATCGAAGGCAAGGCGCTGCCGGAGTACAAGTACACCGACTACGGCTCGCTGATCTCGCTGTCGCGTTTTTCGGCTGTGGGCAACCTGATGGGCAACCTCACCGGCAGCGTGATGCTCGAAGGCTGGCTGGCGCGGATGTTCTACGTGTCGCTGTACCGCATGCACCAGATGGCGTTGTACGGGCCGTTCCGCACGGCGATGCTGATGCTGGGCAGCAAGATCGGGCGCGGCACCGAGCCACGCTTGAAGCTGCACTGATATAAAACTGTGGGAGCGAGCCTGCTCGCGAAGAGGTCGAGCCAGCCAGCATCAATGTTGACTGGCACACCGCTTTCGCGAGCAGGCTCGCTCCCACATTAGTTTTTGCGATGTCCTGAGTTTCTCGCAGGCAAAAAAAATCCCCGTATCTTTCGATACGAGGATTTTTAATATGGTCGGGGTAAGGGGATTCGAACTCCTGACATCCTGCTCCCAAAGCAGGCGCGCTACCGGACTGCGCTATACCCCGGTAAAAAAAAGGCACCTCTGCAAGGCGCCTTCTTCGATCAGCGCTTTTGGCCTCTGATCTTAAGATTCGATTCCAGCGCTAACTGGTTTCAAAAATGGTGGGTCGTGTGGGATTCGAACCTACGACCAATTGGTTAAAAGCCAACTGCTCTACCAACTGAGCTAACGACCCAAAAATGGTCGGGGTAAGGGGATTCGAACTCCTGACATCCTGCTCCCAAAGCAGGCGCGCTACCGGACTGCGCTATACCCCGGTTTGAAATTGGCTCCGTGACCAGGACTCGAACCTGGGACCCAATGATTAACAGTCATTTGCTCTACCGACTGAGCTATCACGGAACTACACATTTCAATTTACAACTTTGAAGCTTTACTGCGTTCTCTTCGACCCGTTCGCATCGCTGCGTTCGTGTGTCTGAGGCGCGCTATTCTACAATCTTCAGAACCTCTGTCAACCCCCTAAATTGCTTTCAAGTTAATGATTTGCAACTTATTTTGGATTCCTGCTTGGGGAGCGGAAACCCTGGCGGGTGACTTACTGCGGGGCGCACTTTACAAGCCTTTTCCTTTGAGTTCAACAGCCTAACGAAAAAAAGGCCTCGCAATGCGAGGCCTTTTCGATTTTGCTGCCGTTTTGGATCAGACGAAGACGATTTCGTCGTTTTCCACCACACCGTGAGCGGTATCGCCCGGCATGAATCGACCGGACAGGATCAGCTGCGCCAGCGGGTTCTCGATCCAGCGCTGAATAGCGCGCTTGAGCGGCCGTGCGCCATACACCGGGTCGTAACCGACCGCGATCAACTTGTCCATGGCTTCCGGGCTGAGCTCAAGCTTCAGCTCGCGCTCGGTCAGACGGCTGCGCAGACGACCCAACTGGATCTCGGTAATGCCGGCGATCTGATCCCGCGCCAATGGCTCGAAGATCACCACTTCGTCGACCCGGTTGATGAACTCCGGCCGGAAGTGGCTGGAAATCGCATCCATCACCGCTGCACGCTGCGCCTCACGATCGCCGACCAGCTCCTGGATCTGCACCGACCCCAGGTTGGAGGTCATGACAATCACGGTGTTCTTGAAGTCCACCGTGCGGCCATGGCTGTCGGTCAAACGACCATCCTCGAGCACTTGCAGCAAGATGTTGAACACATCCGGGTGCGCCTTCTCGACTTCGTCCATGAGGATCACCGAATACGGCTTGCGACGTACGGCCTCGGTCAGGTAACCGCCCTCTTCATACCCCACGTAGCCCGGTGGCGCACCGATCAAGCGAGCCACGGAATGTTTCTCCATGAACTCGGACATGTCGATCCGCACCATCGCCTCTTCAGTATCAAAGAGGAACTCGGCCAGCGCCTTGCACAGCTCGGTTTTACCGACACCGGTCGGGCCGAGGAACATGAACGAGCCGCTAGGGCGATTCGGGTCGGACAACCCGGCGCGGGAACGCCGCACCGCGTTGGAAACCGCAACCACCGCTTCGTCCTGGCCGATCACACGCTGGTGCAACAGGCTTTCCATCTTCATCAGTTTTTCGCGCTCGCCTTCGAGCATTTTCGACACCGGAATACCGGTCCACTTCGAAACGACTTCGGCGATCTCTTCTTCAGTTACCTTGCTGCGCAGCAACTGGTTTTCGGCTTTGCCGTGCTGATCGACCATTTGCAGGCTGCGTTCCAGGTCCGGGATCACCCCGTACTGCAACTCCGCCATGCGGTTCAGGTCGCCTTTACGGCGGGCTGCTTCCAGTTCCTGACGGGACTGCTCGATTTTCTGCTGGATCTGCGCCGAACCCTGGACTTCGGCTTTTTCCGAGTTCCAGATTTCTTCGAGATCCGAGTATTCACGCTCATGCCGAGCGATTTCTTCCTGCAATTTCTCCAGACGCTTCTTCGCCGCGTCGTCGCTTTCCTTCTTCAGCGCCTGGGATTCCACCTTCAGCTGAATCAGACGGCGCTCCAGACGGTCCAGCACTTCCGGCTTGGAGTCGATCTCCATGCGGATGCGGCTGGCGGCTTCATCGATCAGGTCGATGGCCTTGTCCGGCAGCTGCCTGTCAGTGATGTAGCGATGGCTGAGCTTGGCCGCGGCAATGATCGCGCCGTCGGTGATCGCCACCTTGTGGTGAACCTCGTAGCGCTCTTTGAGGCCACGCAGGATGGCGATGGTGTCCTCTTCGCTCGGCTCATCCACCAGCACTTTCTGGAAGCGTCGCTCGAGGGCCGCATCCTTCTCTATATATTGGCGGTACTCGTTGAGCGTGGTCGCACCGACACAGTGCAGCTCACCGCGGGCCAGGGCCGGCTTGAGCATGTTGCCCGCATCCATCGAGCCTTCGCCCTTACCGGCGCCGACCATGGTGTGCAGTTCGTCGATGAACAGGATGATCTGCCCTTCCTGCTTCGACAGTTCATTGAGCAGGGATTTCAGGCGCTCTTCGAACTCACCTCGATACTTGGCACCGGCGATCAGCGCCCCCATGTCCAGGGACAACAGGCGCTTGCCCTTGAGGCCATCCGGCACTTCACCATTGATGATGCGCTGGGCCAGGCCTTCGGCGATGGCGGTTTTACCCACGCCAGGCTCACCGATCAGCACCGGGTTGTTCTTGGTCCGACGTTGCAGCACCTGGATTGTCCGGCGAATTTCATCGTCACGGCCGATTACCGGATCAAGCTTGCCGTCTTCGGCGCGTTTGGTCAGGTCGACGGTGTATTTATCCAGCGCCTGTCGCGCTTCTTCGTGGTTAGGGTCGTTGACGGCCTCGCCACCGCGCAGGTTGTTGATCGCATTTTCCAGGGCTTTCTTGCTCACGCCCTGGCCGAGCAACAGCTTGCCGAGCTTACTGTTCTCGTCCATGGCGGCAAGCAGCACCAGCTCGCTGGAGATGAACTGGTCGCCCTTCTGCTGGGCCAGACGGTCAGCCTGGTTGAGCAGGCGCGCCAGATCCTGCGACATGTTCACGTCGCCGGTCGGGTTCTGGATTTTCGGTAGCTGGTCGAGCTCTTTGGTCAGCTCTTTACGCAGGCTGTTGACGTCGAAGCCCACCTGCATCAGCAAGGGCTTGATCGAGCCACCCTGCTGTTCTAGCAAGGCTTGCATCAAGTGCGCCGGCTCGATGGCCGGATGATCGTGACCGACAGCCAGGGATTGGGCATCGGACAACGCTAACTGCAATTTGCTGGTTAAACGGTCTATACGCATGGGTCACCTTCCTTTTGAGCAGGCCGGACCTATAAAACATCCTGAATGAAGAAACCTGCCAGATACCACAATAGATGTGGTCGATTCTGGGAGTTTCAAGCGTCGGGACGTTGATGCAGGTCAGGCAAGTCTAGCGTTCGAGCCAGATAAGGGAGGCAAATCGGCCAGTGCGAGGGGCACGGCGATAGGAAAAGAAGCGAGGATCAGTCACGGTGCAGAAACCGCCACCGTAGACCGCGGTGACGCCGCGAGTTGCCAGACGCAGGCGCGCAAGCCTATAGATGTCGGCCATGAACTTGCCGGGGTTTTGACTCGGTACAAAGGCCTCTGCCGCTTGCGGCAACTGCTGCACGAAGGTTTCGCGCACTTCCGGGCCGACTTCAAAGGCTTGCGGACCGATGGCCGGGCCGAGCCAGACCAATACTTCAGCAGGTGGCACGGCCAGACTGTCGAGTGTGGCTTCCAGCACGCCAGCAGCCAACCCGCGCCAACCGGCATGGGCCGCAGCGACGCGGGTGCCGGCACGGTCGCAAAACAGCGCAGGCAGGCAATCGGCCGTCATCGCCGCACAGGCGATACCGGGTGTCGATGTCCAGCTGGCGTCGGCTGTGACCACCCTGCCAGGATCGGCATGGGCCACGACGATGCCGTGGACCTGCTGCAGCCAGGCCGGATGAATGGAAAAATGATCGGTCAGACGACGGCGATTCTCGGCAACAGCTTCAGGGCTGTCGTCGACGTGATCGCCGAGGTTGAGGCTGTCGAACGGCGCCAGACTGACGCCGCCCGCACGGGTGGTGACGCAGGCTTTGACCCCGGCCGGCGCGGGCCAGTCAGGAATCAGCCAGTCACTCATCCGATGAACGCCTCACGGTCTTGCTTGAGCAGGGTCAGCAACCAGACGAAATCTTCCGGCAACGGCGATTCCCAGCTCATGCGCTTACCGGTGGTCGGATGATCCAGTTCCAGGAAACGCGCATGCAGCGCCTGACGCGGGAAGTTTTTCAGCGACTCGACCATGGTTGGGTTGGCTGCCGGCGGGATACGGAAACGACCGCCGTAGGCGGGATCTCCGACCAACGGGTAGTTGATGTGCGCCATGTGCACGCGAATCTGGTGCGTACGACCGGTTTCCAGCTTCACCCGCACGTGGGTGTGGGAGCGGAAGCGCTCGAGCACGCGGTAATGGCTGACGGCTTGCTTGCCACCCTCCATCACGGCCATGCGCTGGCGTTGCTGGCCGTGACGACCGATCGGCGCGTTGATCTTGCCACCGGCTGTCACCACACCGATCACGATGCACTCGTAGATCCGGCTGACGCTGCGGCTCTGCAACTGTGTAACCAGCTGCGTCTGCGCTTGAATGGTCTTGGCCACCACCATCAAACCGGTGGTGTCCTTGTCCAGACGATGCACTATACCGGCGCGGGGCACATTGATGATGTCCGGCACGTGGTGCAGCAAGGCGTTGAGCAAGGTGCCGTCGGCGTGACCGGCAGCCGGGTGCACCACCAGGCCCGCAGGCTTGTTGATCACCAGGATATCGTCGTCTTCGTAGACGATGTCCAGGGCAATGTCTTGAGCGACCCATTCGCCCTGAGCTTCCTGCTCGGCAGTCAGCTCAAGGATGGCGCCGCCGTGGACGATGTCTCGCGGGCGGATAACCGCCCCATCCACAGTCAGGCGGCCGTCTTTGATCCAGGCGGAAAGGCGCGAGCGCGAGTGCTCAGCGAATAGTTGTGCGGCGACTTGATCGAGGCGTTGGCCGCCCAATTCGGACGGCACCTCTGCGCGAAGTTCAATTTTATCGGACATGCTCAGACTAGGCGTCGGCACAGCCTTTGGTTTCGGCTGCGCGCTTGTGGTTAAATACGGCGTCTTTTGCCCCGAGGCTATTCAACGGGGCACTCATCATAACAGGACGGCCACGCCCAAGACAGCGGCCGTCATAGGGACGCAAGCCGCCATGCAAGTGAAACACCTGCTGCTGATCGCCATCCTCGCATTGACCGCTGCTTGCTCATCGAAGGAAGTCGTAGACGAAAACCTCAGTGAAGTCGAGTTGTATCAACAGGCTCAAGCCGACCTGGACAATAGCAGCTACACCAGCGCCATCGCCAAGCTGAAGGCTCTGGAATCGCGTTATCCGTTCGGTCGCTATGCCGATCAGGCGCAACTCGAACTCATCTACGCCAACTACAAGAACACCGAGCCGGAAGCGGCCAAGTCCGCTGCGGAACGCTTCATTCGCCTGCACCCACAGCATCCGAACGTCGATTATGCCTACTACCTCAAGGGCCTGACTTCTTTCGACCAGGACGTCGGCCTGCTGGCGCGTTTCCTGCCGCTGGACATGACCAAGCGTGATCCGGGTGCCGCCCGCGACTCCTATAACGAGTTCGCCCAGCTGACCAGCCGCTTCCCGAACAGCCGTTACGCACCGGATGCCAAGCAGCGCATGATCTATCTGCGCAACCTGCTGGCAGCCTACGAAATTCACGTGGCCGACTACTACCTGACCCGTCAGGCCTATGTCGCCGCCGCGAACCGCGGTCGTTACGTGGTGGAAAACTTCCAGGAAACCCCTTCGGTCGGCGATGGCCTGGCGGTGATGACCGAGGCCTACCAGCGCCTGCACCTGGACGAACTGGCTGCCACCAGCCTGGAAACCCTGAAGCTCAACTACCCGAACCACCCGACGCTGGTAGACGGTCAGTTCGTACCGACCGTGGCCGAAGCCGACAACCGCTCGTGGCTGAGCAAGACGACCCTGGGCCTGATCGAGTCCCGTCCGCCGCTGCCACCGGGCGAAACCCGCGCAAACCAGGACGTGCAGAGGCAGTTCCAGGACGCCAAGGACGCAATTCCGAGCGAGCTCAAGCCTAAAGACGGCAATGGCGACGCGGTCGAAGAAGAAAATCACGAAGCGCAAGGCAACGACAGCGACCGTTCGTGGTTCAGCTACATGACCTTCGGCGTGTTCGACTGACACCTTAGGTTGTGCAAAAAGGGAGACTTTCGAGTCTCCCTTTTTTATTTTCAGCGCTTTATTACACTGTGCGCCTGTCTTGTCCTTGGCTAAACTGCCGCTTCATCAATCAAAAAGCAGCTCACCATGCTTCGTTTATTGTTCTGGATTGCCCTGATTGCCGCTGCAGTATGGTTCTGGCGCAAATTCAAGGGGCAGGCCTCCACCCCCAAGCCCCCTGCCGAACGGGAAGCGGCGCCCATGGTCCGTTGCGCCCATTGCGGCGTTCACCTGCCCCGTGACCGCGCGCTAAGCCTCGACCAGCAATGGTATTGCAGCCAGGCTCATCTCGAGCAAGACAAAGGTTCCAGAGGCCGCTGACACCTCACCCGAAATGGCGGCCGATTGAGAACTATCGCGCGCCCCCAAGGAACTGAAAGGCATCGATCGACGTCTGACGCAGATTATTCAAGATCACTTTCTGCGAATGAACCGGGTAATCGAAAACGTCCTGCACCTGCTGCGCCGCGAGCAAATGCCGCCGCTACGGCTCGATCTGAAATCACTGGAAATACTCGATAATAAGGCCCCAGCCCGCCATATCAAGGGCCCGGGGCTTTATCTGTCCGGCCAGCCGGGCGAAAGCATTCTGTCCCGCCTAGACTTCAAAGCACGCCAGGAAAGCGGCTGCTTTTGCATGACCTATGCTCACGGACGAACCCCACGTTGAACACGAGACCACGACAAAAAGTCTTGATCGTCGATGACGAACCGGACATTCGCGAACTCCTGGAAATCACCCTTGGAAGGATGAAACTGGAGACGTTCAACGCCCGCAACGTCGGCGAAGCGCAATCCCTGCTAAAACGCGAAACCTTCGATCTATGCCTGACCGACATGCAGTTGCCGGATGGAACCGGCCTGGAGTTGGTGCAGCACATCCAGCAACGCCACCCTCAGGTCCAGGTAGCGATGATCACTGCCTATGCCAGTCTCGAAACCGCGATCAATGTGCTCAAGGCCGGAGCATTCGACTTCCTGACCAAACCGGTGGACCTTACGCGCTTGCGTGAACTGGTCACCAGCGCCCTGCTGGTTCCTGCCCGCGGGGTCGGCATCAATCGATGCTTGCTGGGCGACTCATTGCCCATGCGCAACCTGCGCAAACACATCACGAAACTGGCCAGCAGCCATGCAACGGTATACATCAGCGGAGAATCCGGCAGCGGCAAGGAGTTGGTCGCGCGCCTGATCCATGATCAAAGCCCCCGCGCCAATCAACCGTTCATTGCGATCAACTGCGCGGCGATTCCCTCGGAACTGTTGGAGAGCGAGTTTTTCGGCCATCGCAAAGGCAGTTTCAGTGGCGCCATCGAAGACAAACCCGGCCTGTTCCAGACAGCTCACGGCGGCACCCTGCTCCTCGACGAAGTGGCTGACCTGCCGCTGACAATGCAAGTCAAACTGCTGCGCGCGATTCAGGAAAAAGCCGTACGCAGCGTCGGCGGGCAGCAGGAAGTGGCAGTGGATGTGCGCATTCTCTGCGCCACGCACAAGGACCTTGGCACCGAAGTTGCCGCTGGACGATTTCGTCATGATCTTTACTACCGTTTGAACGTGATCGAACTCCCGGTGCCGCCCTTGCGCGAGCGTCGTGATGACATCGAAACGCTAGCCAGCCACATACTCAAGCGCCTGGCCGCCGATACCGGTCAACCTGCCGCGAGACTCCAACCCAAAGCCCTCGATGCGCTGAAAAGCTATCGCTTCCCGGGCAATGTGCGGGAACTGGAAAACATGCTCGAACGGGCGCACACCTTGTGTGAGAACAATCAGATCGAAGCCGGCGACCTGCGCCTGGCTGAAGGCAACTGTGGGGCAGAGGGTGGCGTGCCGGACCTGACCCGGATCGACAATCTGGAAACCTACCTGGAAAACGTCGAACGCCAACTGCTGCTCCAGGCCCTGGAGGAAACCCGCTGGAACCGCACGGCGGCGGCTCAGCGGTTGAACCTGTCATTCAGGTCGATGCGCTACAGGCTCAAGAAGTTGGGATTGGATTGAGGCTGCGATTTTTTGTGCTTGCTTCAAAGTCTTCCGGCAGGCGCATAAGGCGCCGGATCGATAATCGGCGCCCGCCCCAGCATCACATCGGCAAACAGCTGGCATGACGCCGGCGCCAGCACCAGCCCGTTACGGTAATGCCCGCAGTTGAGCCAGAGCCCGTCAAACCCCGGCACCGGGCCGATATAAGGAATGCCCTCGGGTGATCCCGGGCGCAATCCGGCCCAATGCCCCACCACTTCGGCATCGGCCAGCGCCGGGATCAACTCCACCGCGGACGCCTTCAGGCTTTCCAGTGCCGACCCGGTCGGCGTCTTGTCAAAGCCTTCATGCTCCAGCGTACTGCCGATCAGTATGTGCCCGTCGCGCCGGGGAATCGCATAACGCCCCTTGGCCAGGACCATGCTCGGCAGGAAATCCGCCGCACACTTGTAGAGAATCATCTGCCCTTTCACCGGCTCGACCGGTAGCGTCAGATCAAGACTCTTGAGCAAATCACCGCTCCAGGCCCCCGCCGTCAGGACGACTTGATCGCCCAGGACAGTACCAGTGGAGGTCTGTACGCCGACCACTTTGTTGCCGTCACGAACAAATCCGCTGACTTCGCACTGCTCATGGATCGTCACGTTCGGCAGCGCCAGCAACGCGGCCTTGAGCGACTTCACCAGACGCGGATTGCGCACGTTGGCGACGTCGGCCATGTAGATCGCCCGGGAAAAACCACTGCCCAGCACCGGCACGGCGTCATGTGCTGCCGAAATGTCCACCGCGCTAAGCGGACGATTTTCCCGGGCGGCCCATGCCAACGCTTCAGCCTCGTCATCCAGATCCAGCCAGTACAGACCGGTGGTGTGCACTTCAGGATCAACGCCAGTGGCGGCAAACAAGCGCTCGCCCAGCTGTGGATAAAAGTCCTGGGACCAGTGAGCCAACGCGGTGACCGCCGGGCTGTAGCGCCACGGGTAAAGCGGCGACACGATGCCGCCACCGGCCCAGGACGATTCCTGGCCGACGCTCGAGCGATCCAGCAGCACAACGCTTTGCACTTCGGAGGCGAGATTGAAGGCCGTCAGCAAACCAATCACCCCACCGCCAACAATCACCACTTGCTGTTGCCTGGTCATGTTCTGATCCAATCGTTAAATAGACAGAGGGTGCAAAAGGCACCGGAAAAAGAAACTCAGCGCCCCCAGCAGTCTTTGCTGGTCAGGCCGGATTTCGCGTTGACCATACCGAGCACACCGGTGTTGGTGATGGTCAGATCACCGCACTTGTCGGCGGCCATGCTCGAGTCAGCCTTGCGCACCGCCGTCAGCAGAAAGGCCTGGTCGGTCAGGGTCGGTGTGATGCGGTAGTAATCATTGCCGGCACTGAGGCCCGTCGCGTCGGTGTAGGCATTTTTCTGCGAGTAGAAGCGCTCCAGGAGCTGCGCCTGCTCCGAGAGCAGACCGGCCACTTCTGCGCGACGGCCCTTGTTCAGGTATTCGGTGAAACTCGGGGCAGCAATGGTCATGACAATACCGATGATCGCAATCACGATCATGATTTCGATCAGGGTAAAACCGCGGTTGGAACTACGCATGCCTCAATTCTCACTCACTGTATTTGTCGCCACATGATGCGACGGCTGCCGCCGGATTTTTCCATCCCCGCAGTACCGTCGCCAGTGGAATCGTTCACGGCCCCGCCATTGTCGCTGGCGTCCTGGGTCGAATGCTCTCCGACAAAGATCACGCCATCGGATAGCGTGTCGCTGTTGTCGACCACTCCATCGGCGTTGCTGTCGAGCATCTTAACGCTGATCGCCTCGGGCAGCTTCAGGCAGACGGCCTTCAACCCCTGATTACTGTGGTAAAAACCGTACCAGTTGCCATTGGCCAGACAGGTTGGCCGGTTCAGCGCTGGCGAATCCGCTGATGTGGCAGCGTGCGCCGACATCGACAGGTCAAGCGCGACGACGACAGCAAACAGTTGCGACCATAACCTGGCAGGTCGCTCAGTACTTCGCATAAATGCTCTCCACCACACTGCGCGAATGCCCCGCGATGCCGACTGCCGTTACCCGATACAAGGTTGCCGGGGTATTGATTGGCACATTCACCGCATTTTTGCTGACACCGATGTTTTGCACGCCATAAAAGCCCTTGCCCGATGCAATCCAGGTCACGCCGGAAGAGGCGTTGAAACCGGCAGCGGTAATAGTCGAAGACTCGGACGGTGGTGCACACTGCACGATGCCGCTACAAACAGGTAGCGCATAACTGTCCCGCTGCACCGTACCCTCGCCCACCCGCAATGCGGCTTCGGCACTCTGGAACGACTGGTTGCGCAAGGCGACGCTACCGGCCATTTTTTCCTGCAGGGTGGCGCTCTGCATCGATGAAAGACCAATCAGCGTCAGCAAGAGCAAGAACACCAGACTGACCAGCATTGCCATGCCGCGTTGGGCGTAATACGTGATGGGAGCACGATTCATTGGCGCTCCCTCATGGCAAGCGGTTGCGCAGAGCGGCAACCACATTGAAGGTTTGATCGCTCACCCGGTGGTTCGGATCGGTGAGGGTCAGGCTCAGGCGAACGCTACGAATCAGCGCGGGATCCGTGGGGTTGCTGCTGTAGCGCGAAGCAGCCAGATCAGTGGCCGTGCTGGCCAGGCCGAAGCTCACGTCAAAAGCGCTGACGTTGTCCACCAATACCTGTGGTTTTGCGGCCCCCCCCTTCATAAGCAGTTGGTTGTTGCTGAAGCTGTAAGTCAGTTGCCGTATCGGAAAGACCAGCTGCTCTGCCACCGGCGTCCGACCTTCACTGTAGGCCGTCGAATTGGTTCGACAATCGGAAAGCACGGTCCAGTCCGGCTTGCCGCCATAACCGCCGACATCCGCCGTAACCAGCGTCAACTTGCGGCCGCCGTTGTCCCAACGGATCGGCGTTAGCTGACTGGCATGGAAATCACCTTTCTCACTTGAATCGGTGATCGTTTCCAGACAACCGAACATCCCGACCATGCGGACTTCCTGAATCATTTTACTCAACACAAAACGTGCGTCCTCCTGCATGTTCGCGGCGGCATTCTGGCTGAGATAAGTGTTCTTGGCCGCGATGAAAACCTGCACCACGCCAAGCACCACGATCAGGCTCAATGCCAGGGCGATCAGCAACTCGACCAGGCTGAACCCCCTGCTGCGGCGACTCACGGGATCACCACCGGTTCAATGGCCACGCGACTGCTCAGGACGAAGCTGCGCCGCAAATCGGCAGCATTCGCAGCCCGTGAGTCGTCCCAGGTAATCGTGATGGTGTACACCTGCTGATTGACGCTGACACTGCCCGTCGCGGTTGTACCGAGTGAACTGACAATGTTGGTGTTGAAGTCAAACAGGTCCTGATCCCGGGTAACGTCCGGGTTGCCCGAAGCCGGCGGCGCAATGGTGTAGTCCGCAGCGGCGTTGGCGCGAATGCGGTCCATCAGGTCGTAGGCGATAAAGCTGGCCTGACTGGTCATGCGCGCGCTGTCCGTGTACTTCAGCGCATTGAGCTGAAACGCCGCCGCCCCCAACAGGCCCACTCCCAGAATGACTAATGCCACCAGGACTTCGACCAGCGTCATACCTTCCTGCGTACGTTTGCTCCATGCCATCATCCGCAACTTCCACCCAATAGAATTCGTCCGTTCAAACACACCGTCAGCGTCCTGCTTTGTGCTCCTCGCCCATAGCTGATCAGCACCTCTGTGGACGGTGATGACAATCCGCCCATGCTGTTGAAATCGATGGCAGTGACGCCAGAGGTTAGCGCCAGAGTTGCGCCGCTGCTCATCGCCGGAACAACCCGTAATACATTGGCCAAAGCGCCAGTACCGTCGTAAATCGCCAGTTCCCCACTCCAGACATCCCCACCCGCCGTCGGGCGCACCCGTGTGGTATTGCCCCGATCGATGGCTTCGAGCCGGGCAAAATTCAAAGCTCGCTGCAGGTCCGCGATTTCGGTATCAGCCCTGGTTGTTTGCGCCGAGCGGGTAAACGCCGGGACGGCCATAGTCAGCAGAATCAGAAGGATCGCGAGCGCGACCAGCAACTCGATCAGCGTGAAACCTTTTGTAGGATGATCCATCGGGGCCTTCTGTTTCCTTCGGCTATACCTGCTCTTGCGCGGCACAACATTCGAGCGATGCGGTGCGTTTGCGTTGTCACTTCTCGCGCAGGGATTGCGCGAGCCACAGCACGCCACGGAGGGAGATGTCATGCGGCAACAAGGCTTCAGCCTGATCGAACTGCTCATGGGACTGGCAATTACAGGAATTGTTCTGCATCTGGTCAGCCCGACGTTCGCAACGCTGGTCGAGTCGAGCCGAAGAGAGCAAGCGGCACAGGCTCTTTTCAGTGGTATTCGCACCGCCCGGACCGAAGCCATCGTCCGCAACCAGGCCGTGGTGATTCACGGCATCAATGGCGACTGGAGCCAAGGCTGGCGGATCATTCTGGATATCAGCGGCAAGGGGGATATGGACAGCGACAATCCACTGCTGGCCGAACGCCAGAGCGGCGCACGCGTGTCGATTGTGGGGAACGGTCCGGTCGAAAGTTTTATACGATTCAGAGGTCAGGGTGAACCACTGTTTGGAGGGACATTACACATTTGCGCAGTTCGCGAACCGGTAAGCCAACATCAAGTGGTGTTGGCACGGACCGGTCGCGTAAGCCTGCGCAACGACAAGGCTGAGCAGGCGTTATGCGAAGAAAGGAAACAACTCAGAGCAACGAGCGAACACGCAGTTCTTTAGGCATCGAGAACGTGATGTTCTCCTCGCGACCGGCCAGTTCATCGGCACCGGTAGCACCCCAGGCCTGCAACTGCTGGATCACGCCGCGCACCAGGACTTCCGGGGCGGATGCGCCAGCGGTGATGCCGATACGCTCGACGCCGTCGAACCAGTTCTTTTGCAGGTCTTCGGCACCGTCTATCAGGTAGGCCGGAGTGGACATGCGTTCTGCCAATTCGCGCAAGCGATTGGAGTTGGAGCTGTTCGGGCTGCCGACCACCAGCACCACGTCGCACTCGTCGGCCAGTTGCTTGACCGCGTCCTGACGGTTTTGCGTGGCGTAGCAAATGTCGTCCTTGCGCGGTCCACCAATGGCCGGAAAACGCGAACGCAGAGCGTCGATAACACGGCTGGTATCGTCCATCGACAAGGTGGTCTGGGTCACGAAGGCGAGCGTTTCAGGGTTGTTCACCTGCAAGGCCGCGACATCTTTCTCGTCTTCGACCAGGTAGATCGCGCCACCACTGCTGGCATCGTACTGGCCCATAGTGCCTTCGACTTCCGGGTGACCGGCGTGGCCGATGAGAATGCACTCTCGGCCGTCACGGCTGTAGCGCGCCACTTCAATGTGGACTTTGGTCACCAGCGGGCACGTGGCGTCGAACACTTTCAGCCCACGGCCTGCCGCTTCGCTGCGCACGGCCTGGGAAACGCCGTGGGCACTGAAGATCACGATGACGTCGTCCGGCACCTGATCCAGCTCTTCGACGAAAATCGCACCACGGGAGCGCAGGTCTTCGACGACAAATTTGTTGTGGACCACTTCGTGGCGCACGTAGATCGGCGGCCCGAAGACTTCCAGGGCGCGGTTGACGATTTCGATCGCCCGGTCCACACCGGCGCAGAAGCCACGGGGGTTGGCGAGTTTGATTTGCATGCTGTGCCTCGTGTCTTGCGCGCGAAAAATGATAATGCGGTCCTGTTGCTCAAACACAAGGTTCGAGAACAGTGAAACTTCCTGTGGGAGCGAGCTTGCTCGCGATAGCGCAGTGTCAGTCAACATCAACATCGACTGTCAGGCCCTCATCGCGAGCAAGCTCGCTCCCACAGGGTCCGGTGGCAACAGAAGCTGCCCCGTAATGCCTTACAGCGCTTTGACGGAAATGATTTCCACGTCAAAGGTCAACGTCTTGCCCGCCAGCGGGTGGTTGAAGTCGATGGTCACTTGCGCGTCATCGAACTCTTTAACCACGCCCGGCAATTCAGTATTGGCCGCATCGTTGAAGATCACCAGCAAACCAGGCGACAGTTCCATGTCCTGAAACTGTGAGCGCGGGATGATCTGCACGTTTTGCGGGTTGGGCTGGCCGAAAGCGTTTTCCGGCTCGATGCTCAGCGTACGCTTGTCACCGGCCTTGAAACCGAACAGGGCCGCTTCGAAACCTGGCAACAGGTTGCCGTCACCGACCTTGAAGGTCGCCGGGGCTTTGTCGAAGGTGCTGTCCACCGTGTCGCCGTTCTCCAGGCGCAATGCGAAATGCAAGGTGACCTCCGTGTTCTGGCCGATGCGTTGCTCAGCCAATACCTGTTCAGTCATGAACGGTTTCTCCGGTCTTTTTACTTTTGAACATATCCAGTGCCAGCATGACAGCACCAACAGTGATGGCACTGTCGGCAAAGTTGAACGCAGGGAAATACCAGCGGTTCTGCCAATGCACCAGAATGAAATCGATCACATGACCCAAGGCAATGCGGTCATACAGATTGCCCAGCGCGCCGCCGAGTACCAGTGCCAGCGCAACCGCCAGCCAGGTCTCGTTGCGCCCCAGACGCTTGAGCCACACCACCAGCACCGCACTGACCACGACCGCGATCAACGCGAACAGCCAGCGCTGCCAGCCGGAGCTGTCAGCCAGGAAGCTGAACGCCGCGCCAGTGTTGTAGGCCAGGGTCCAGCTGAAGTAATCGGGGATGATCACGATCTGCTGGTACATCTGGAGCTTGCCTTCGAAGTAGAACTTGCTGGCCTGGTCGATGACCAGGACCAGCAAACTCAACCAGAGCCAGCTCAGCCGTCCGAAACGGCCAACGGCATTAGGCATAGTGACGAACCTCGCCAGCGCCGCTGATGTTATCCACGCAACGACCGCAGATTTCCGGATGCTCCGGGTTCACGCCGACGTCTTCACGGCAGTGCCAGCAACGGGCGCACTTGGCGTGGCTCGACTTGACGATCTTCAGCTTCAGGCCGCTGACTTCGGTGACCACGGCATCGGCCGGCGCCTGCACCAATGGTGCAACACTGGCGGTCGAAGTGATCAGTACGAAGCGCAGTTCGTTGCTCAGCTTGGCCAGGTCGGCGGTCAGTGCGTCTTCGGCGAACAGCGTCACTTCGGCCTGCAGGTTGCCACCGACAGCCTTGGCTGCACGCTGGATTTCCATTTCCTTGTTGACCGCGACCTTGACCGCCATGATCCGGTCCCAGTAAGCACGATCCAGCTCGATGCCTTCCGGCAGTTCGCTCAGGCCTTCGTACCAGGTGTTGAGCATGACGGACTCGTTACGCTCGCCCGGCAGGTACTGCCACAGTTCGTCGGCGGTGAACGCCAGAATCGGCGCGATCCAGCGCACCAGAGCTTCGGAGATGTGGAACAGCGCGGTCTGGCACGAGCGACGGGCCTTGCTGTCGGCGCCAGTGGTGTACTGGCGATCCTTGATGATGTCGAGGTAGAAGCCGCCCAGCTCCTGCACGCAAAAGTTGTGGATCTTCGAGTACACGTTCCAGAAGCGGTATTCACTGTAGTGCTCTTGCAGCTCGCGTTGCAGCAACAGAGTACGGTCTACGGCCCAACGGTCCAGAGCCAGCATTTCTTCGGCCGGCAACAGGTCGGTGGCCGGATTGAAGCCGGTCAGGTTCGAAAGCAGGAAGCGCGCGGTATTACGGATACGCCGGTAGGCGTCCGCACTGCGTTGCAGGATCTGCTCGGAAACCGCCATTTCGCCCGAATAGTCAGTCGAAGCGACCCACAGACGCATGATGTCGGCGCCCAGGGTGTCGTTGACTTTCTGTGGCGCAATCACGTTGCCCAAGGATTTGGACATCTTGCGGCCGGACTCGTCGACCGTGAAGCCGTGAGTCAGCAGTTCGCGATACGGTGCGTGGTTGTCGATGGCGCAACCGGTCAGCAGCGACGAGTGGAACCAGCCACGGTGTTGGTCCGAGCCTTCCAGGTACAGGTCGGCGCGCGGGCCGGTTTCGTGGCCCATCGGGTGCGAACCGCGCAGGACGTGCCAGTGCGTGGTGCCCGAGTCGAACCAGACGTCCAGGGTGTCGCTGATCTTGTCGTACTGCGGCGCTTCATCGCCCAGCAGCTCGGCGGCGTCCAGCTTGAACCAGGCCTCGATGCCTTCGACTTCAACGCGCTTGGCAACGACTTCCATCAACTCGACGGTACGTGGGTGCAGCTCGCCGCTTTCCTTGTTCAGGAAGAACGGGATCGGCACGCCCCAGTTGCGCTGACGGGAAATGCACCAGTCAGGACGGTTGGCGATCATCGAGTGCAGACGCGCCTGGCCCCAGGCCGGAACGAACTGGGTCTCTTCGATGGCTTTGAGCGAGCGCTGGCGCAGGGTGTCGCCGGTGGTCGGCTGCTTGTCCATGCCGATGAACCACTGCGCGGTGGCGCGGTAGATCAGCGGGGTCTTGTGGCGCCAGCAGTGCATGTAGCTGTGTTCAATGATGGTGGTGTGCAGCAGCGCACCGACTTCGGTCAGCTTGTCGACGATGGCCGGGTTGGCCTTCCAGATGAACTGGCCGCCGAAGAATTCCAGCGACGTCGCGTAAACGCCGTTGCTTTGGACCGGATTGAGGATGTCGTCGTTGACCATGCCGTACTTCTTGCAGGTCACGAAGTCGTCCACGCCGTAGGCCGGAGCGGAGTGAACCACACCAGTGCCGGCGCCCAGTTCAACGTAGTCGGCCAGGTAAACCGGCGACAGACGGTCGTAGAACGGGTGACGGAAGTTGATCAGTTCCAGCGCTTTACCGGTGGTGGTCGCAATGACCGAACCTTCCAGCGAGTAGCGCACCAGGCACGACTCGACCAGCTCTTCAGCCAGTACCAGCAGCTTGTCGCCGACGTCGACCAGGGCGTAGTTGAATTCCGGGTGAACGTTCAGCGCCTGGTTGGCCGGGATGGTCCACGGGGTAGTGGTCCAGATCACGATCGAGGCAGGCTTGGCCAGCGATGGCAGACCGAAGGCGGCAGCCAGTTTGGCTTCATCGACAATCGGGAAAGCCACGTCGATGGTCGAGGACTTCTTGTTCTCGTACTCGACTTCCGCCTCGGCCAAGGCCGAACCACAGTCGAAGCACCAGTTAACAGGCTTCAAGCCCTTGAACACGAAACCGCCCTTGACGATTTCGGCCAAGGCACGGATTTCACCGGCCTCGTTCTTGAAGTCCATGGTCTTGTACGGATTGGCGAAGTCGCCCAGCACGCCAAGACGGATGAACTCGGACTTCTGCCCTTCGATCTGCTCGGTGGCGTAGGCCCGGCACAGTTCGCGGGTCTTGTCCGCACCCAGGTTCTTGCCGTGGGTCACTTCGACCTTGTGCTCGATCGGCAGGCCGTGGCAATCCCAACCCGGGACATAAGGCGCGTCGAAGCCCGACAGGGTCTTCGAGCGGATAATCATGTCCTTGAGAATCTTGTTCAGCGCATGACCGATGTGAATCGAGCCGTTGGCGTACGGAGGGCCGTCGTGCAATACGAACTTCGGACGATCCTTGCCAATTTCGCGCAACTTTCCGTACAGGCCAATACTGTCCCAGCGCTGCAGGATCTGCGGTTCGCGCTGTGGCAGGCCGGCCTTCATTGGGAAGGCGGTGTCCGGAAGGTTTAGCGTGGCTTTATAGTCGGTCATTTAAGGCTCTTCATTAGCGATGGGCGCTAGGTGCGGCTAGTGCACGGGCGGCGGCGACATCCGCGTTGATCGCCGTTTTCAACGCCTCCAGAGAGGCGAAACGCTGCTCTTCGCGCAGCTTGTGGTGGAAAACCACCGTTAAACGCCGGTCATACAGATCGCCGGCAAAATCTAAAAGATGCACTTCCAGGTGGGCTTTGCCATCACCTTGAACCGTGGGCCGCACGCCAATGTTGGCGACGCCGGGCCAGGTCTTGCCGTCGATCTCGACATCCACCAGGTAAACCCCGGTGAACGGCACGCGACGACGCTTGAGTTGTATGTTGGCGGTGCGCGTACCCAACTGCCGGGCGAGCTTCTGGCCATGCAATACGCGACCGGCAATCCGGTACGGCCGCCCGAGCAGGCGTTCGGCCAGGGCGAAATCAGCGGCAGCCAGGGCGTTGCGGACCTGTGTGCTGCTGACCCGGAGGCCATCCAGCTCGACGGTTTGCGCCGCTTCGACGGTAAAACCCTGAACGATGCCGGCCTGTTGCAGGAAATCGAAATCTCCCGCGCGATCACAGCCGAAACGGAAATCGTCCCCGACCTCCAGGTGCTGGACGCCAAGGCCATCCACCAGAATGGTATCGACGAACTCGCTGGCGCTGAGTTTGCTCAGGCGCTGGTTGAACGCCAGGCACAGAACACGGTCGACGCCTTCGGCGGCCAACAATTGCAGCTTGTCCCGCAGGCGGGCCAGACGGGCCGGCGCGGTGTCCGGAGCGAAGAACTCTCGCGGCTGCGGCTCGAAAATCACCACGCAACTGGGCACGCCCAACTCGAGCGCACGCTCACGCAGCCGCGCCAGGATAGCCTGGTGACCACGGTGTACACCGTCAAAGTTGCCAATAGTGGCGACACAGCCCCGATGCTGGGGGCGCAGATTGTGGAGGCCTCGAACCAGCTGCATAACGCGCTTCTTGCTCATAAAGTGGTCGATTATAACCACACCCGGCGGCCGACGACAGGCAACACCGTAACCCAAAGTGATCGAGCCGACAAAACCGCCGGCTCGCCCGTGTTTATCGAGGCCTGAACCTCAGCCCAGCGTCTTGCGATTGAAGTCGCGCAAACGGAAGCCCATCAACACTAACATGCCGAAATAAGCCACCACACCCGCCGCCACCAACGCCCCCAGACGCAAGAAGCGTTCGAGCATATGCCCCTGATCCCAGGCCGGCATTAAGTGCATCGTACCCAACAGTACAGCGGACATCACTGCCACCGCGACCAGCAACTTGAAAGTGAACTTCGCCCAGCCCGGCTGCGGCTGGTACATCTGCTGCTTGCGCAGTTGATAGAACAGCAACCCGGCATTGAGACAGGCGCCGGCACTGATCGCCAAGGCCAGGCCCGCGTGAGCCAGGGGGCCGATCAGCATCAAGTTGAACAACTGGGTGACCGCCAGGGTGAAAATCGCAATTTTTACCGGTGTACGGATGTTTTGTTGCGCATAAAAGCCAGGGGCCAGCACTTTGACCACAATAATTCCGAGCAACCCGACCGAGTAGGCGATCAGGGCACGCTGGGTCATCGATGCATCAAACGCATTGAACTGGCCGTACTGGAACAAAGAAACCGTCAGCGGCTCAGCCAGAATCCCCAATGCCAGGGAGCAAGGCAGCACCAATACAAAGCACAGGCGCAGGCCCCAGTCGAGGATGCGCGAATACTCGTGACGATCCTTGTTGGCGTAGGTCTTGGCCAGGGTCGGCAGCAGAATGGTCCCTAGGGCCACGCCCAACACGCCGGACGGCAGTTCCATCAAACGGTCGGCGTAATACATCCACGATACGGAACCGGCAACCAGGAACGAAGCGAAGATGGTGTTGATGATCAGCGAAATCTGGCTCACTGAGACACCCAGGATGGCTGGCAGCATTTGCTTCATTACGCGCCAGACGCCGGTGTCGCGCAGGTTCAGGCGCGGTAGTACCAGCATGCCGATCTTTTTCAAGTGCGGCAGCTGATAGAGCAATTGCGCCAGGCCGCCGACCAGTACCGCCCAGCCGAGCGCCATTACGGGCGGATCGAAGTACGGCGTCAAAAACACCGAAAAGATGATCATGCTGACGTTCAGCAGGGTCGGCACGAAGGCAGGCACCGAAAAGCGGTTCCAGGTGTTGAGGATCGCACCGGCCAACGACGACAGGGAAATCAGCAGGATGTAGGGAAAGGTCACCCGCAGCAGGCTGGATGTCAGTTCGAATTTTTCCGGCGTGTCAGTGAACCCCGGCGCGGTCACCCAGATGACCCACGGCGCGGCGATCATGCCCAACACCGTGACCAATGCCAGCACCAGCGTCAGCAGGCCCGAGACGTAGGCGATGAACGTACGCGTCGCCTCTTCACCCTTCTGGCTTTTATATTCGGCAAGAATCGGCACGAACGCCTGGGAAAACGCCCCTTCGGCAAATATTCGCCGCAGCAGATTGGGCAGTTTGAAGGCGATAAAGAAGGCGTCGGTCGCCATTCCCGCGCCAAATGCCCGCGCGATGAGGGTGTCCCGAACAAATCCCAAAATCCGGGAAAGCATCGTGATAGAGCTGACGGCGGCCAACGATTTGAGCAGATTCATGGAAAGAGTTTGTGCCTGTCGATAAACAGCAGGCGAACTACGCGCCTACTTGTGCGATACTCCGCGCCGCAACAGCACAGAGCCAAAGCTCGCGAGTTTAC
The DNA here is from genome assembly GCF_057837725.1 of Pseudomonas sp. GL_091. Lineage (NCBI taxonomy): Bacteria > Pseudomonadati > Pseudomonadota > Gammaproteobacteria > Pseudomonadales > Pseudomonadaceae > Pseudomonas > Pseudomonas sp. GL_091. The sequence continues at coordinate 6,253,919 of NZ_CM174451.1, forward strand.
AGGTCACACGCCGGAAAGAAATATCCCGTCGCGCTACCCCTACCACTTAGCGGAACGTTTCAAGTGCCCTTGACAAGACTTCAACTCATCGGCATGATTCGCGGCCTATTTTGTTTGCTATTTCCTAAAAAGTCTTTCGAGGAGCTCGACGGTGGCCAACTCACCTTCCGCCAAAAAACGTGCAAAACAGGCTGAGAAGCGTCGCAGCCACAACGCCAGCCTGCGTTCCATGGTTCGTACCTACATCAAGAATGTAGTTAAGGCCATCGACGCAAAAGACGCTGCCAAAGCTCAAGCTGCTTACGTTCTGGCTGTGCCAGTTATCGACCGCATGGCCGATAAAGGCATCATCCACAAGAACAAGGCCGCTCGTCATAAGAGCCGCCTGAATGGCCACGTAAAGGCCCTGAACGTTGCCGCTGCTGCCTAAGCGACCCGTTCATTAAAAAACCGACCTCAGGGTCGGTTTTTTATTGCCCGCGATTTGGTGGGCGCGCAATAAAACTGTAGGAGCGAGCTTGCTCGCGATGGTCGTCAACAATTACGTGCGCCGCCTGAATGTACGCGGCGCACTCTGGTTTTTCGCGAGCAAGCTCGCTCCTACTGGGCCCACGGCAAAATCGGAATCGCCGTTACCGCATTCTGCGGACTACCCTCGATCAGGCGATCGCTATACACCAGGTACACCAGTGTATTGCGCTTCTTGTCGAGGAAGCGCACCACCTGCATGGTCTTGAACACCAGGGACGTGCGCTCCTTGAACACCTCGTCGCCATCCTTGAGCTCACCCTTAAAGCTGATCGGCCCGACCTGTCGGCAAGCGATAGACGCTTCGGCACGATCCTCGGCCAAACCAAGACCACCCTTCACCCCACCCGTCTTGGCGCGCGACAGATAGCAGGTCACACCATCGACCTTGGGATCATCAAAAGCCTCGACCACGATCCGGTCATTCGGCCCGACAAACTTGAACACCGTCGACACCTGCCCGATCTCCTCGGCCGAAGCCAGCAGCGGCATCGCCAGCAATAGCCCCAACAATCCTTTTGCCACACGCATTCAGGTATTCCCTCAGACCAGGATCAGGTTATCGCGGTGAACCAGCTCCGGCTCCGCCATGTATCCCAACAGACCAACAATCGCCTCAGACGACTGACCGATGATTTTTTGCGCTTCCAGCGCACTGTAGTTGGCCAGGCCACGGGCAATCTCACGACCGTCCGGCGCCACGCAGACCACCATCTCACCGCGACGGAAGCTGCCCTGCACCAATTTGACCCCGACCGGTAGCAAGCTCTTGTTGCCCTGGGACAACGCGATCACCGCACCAGCATCCAGCACCAGGGTGCCACGGGTTTGCAGATGACCGGCCAGCCACTGCTTGCGTGCCGCCAGCATGCCACGCTCCGGCGACAGCAAGGTGCCGATGCGCTCGCCCGCCTTGAGGCGATCCAGCACACGCTCGATGCGCCCACCAACGATGATGGTGTGAGCACCGGAACGGGCCGCCAGTCGCGCAGCACGCAATTTGGTCTGCATGCCACCACGACCCAGCGCACCACCAGTGCCGCCCGCCACCGCGTCGAGCGCCGGATCATCGGCACGCGCCTCGTAAATCAGCTGGGCATCCGGATTGTTGCGCGGGTCGGCGTCGAACATGCCATCGCGATCCGTCAGGATCACCAGCAAATCAGCCTCGACCAGGTTCGCCACCAGCGCCGCCAGGGTGTCGTTGTCGCCGAAACGGATTTCGTCGGTGACTACGGTGTCATTTTCGTTGATCACCGGAATGACTTTCAGCTCAACCAGTGCGCGCAAAGTGCTGCGGGCGTTCAGGTAGCGCTTGCGATCGGACAAGTCGTCGTGAGTCAGGAGAATCTGCGCGGTATGCCGGCCATGCTCGGCAAAGCTCGACTCCCAGGCCTGCACCAACCCCATCTGGCCGATTGCGGCGGCAGCCTGAAGTTCGTGCATCGCACTGGGTCGCGAGGTCCAGCCCAAACGGCTCATGCCGGCCGCCACCGCCCCGGAGGACACCAGCACCAGCTCGACACCCGCCTCATGCAAGGCCACCATCTGCTCAACCCAGACACCCATTGCCGCGCGATCCAGGCCTTTGCCGTCCGCCGTCAGCAAAGCGCTGCCGATCTTCACGACCCAACGCTGCGCACCTGTCACCTTGCTCCGCATCATCTTCAACCTTAGCTTGAGGGCAGCGCGACCTAGCACTGCCCGTGACGTTATTCGTGGTTATTCGTGACCAACAATCGATTTCCAGATACCAAAACGCCGCTCGATTGAGCGGCGTTTAAGTTTATCGCAACGAATCAGTCACGCACGTAAATGATTTCCGGACCGTCTTCGTCATCCACATCTTCTTCGTCCCAATCATCGTCGCCGATGTCATGGACCGACTTCACGCCGCTGCGACGCAGGGCACGCTTGTCATCCAGCGCCTGCAGTTGCGCGCGAGCTTCGTCTTCGATGCGCTGATCGAGATCAGCCAGCTCTTCCTTGTAGGCCGGGTCATTGGCCAGGCGATCAGCACGATCTTCCATGTAACGCATGATGTCGTGGCACAGACGCTCGGTACCGAGCTTGGAGATGGCCGAGATCACGTAGACCGGACCCGTCCATTCCAGGCGATCAACGATTTCCTTGACGCGAGCATCGTGCTCTTCATCAAGAATCTGGTCGCACTTGTTCAGGACCAGCCAGCGATCACGCTCCGCCAGGGACGGGCTGAACTTGATCAACTCGTTGACGATCACTTCAGCGGCATCCGGTGCGCTGGCGTCATCCAGCGGCGCCATGTCCACGAGGTGCAGCAACAGACGCGTACGCGCCAAGTGCTTGAGGAAGCGAATGCCCAGGCCAGCACCCTCGGAAGCACCCTCGATCAAACCCGGAATATCGGCAATGACGAAGCTCTTCCAGCGATCGACGCTGACCACACCCAGGTTCGGCACCAGCGTGGTGAACGGGTAGTCGGCAACTTTCGGCTTGGCAGCCGAAACCGAACGGATAAAAGTACTTTTACCGGCGTTCGGCAAGCCCAGCAGACCGACGTCAGCCAGCACTTTCATTTCCAGCTTCAGGTCGCGCTGCTCACCCGGCTTGCCCGGAGTGGTCTGGCGCGGCGCACGGTTGGTACTGGATTTGAAACGGGTGTTGCCCAGACCGTGCCAGCCGCCCTGCACTACCATCAATTTCTGACCGGCCTTGGTCAGGTCGCCGATGACTTCCTGAGTCGCGGAGTCAATCACCGTGGTGCCGACCGGAACGCGCAGGATCAGGTCTTCACCCTTCTTGCCGGTGCAGTCGGTGCTGCCGCCGTTGGAGCCACGCTCGGCATCGAAGTGCCGGGTGTAGCGGTAGTCCACCAGGGTGTTGAGGTTTTCGTCGGCCATCATGTAGATGGAACCGCCGTCACCGCCATCACCGCCGTTCGGGCCACCGTTCTCGATAAATTTTTCCCGACGGAAACTCATTGCGCCATTGCCGCCGTCACCAGCCTTTACTCGAATCGATACTTCATCAACAAACTTCATAACAAACGCCTCTCGCCATACGGACGAGCCGAAAAACAATCAAGACATAAGACTCTTGCAAAAATGAGCGCAGCGACCCTAAACCACGACACCTACATCGTACGCCGACAGCCCATACAAACAGCTTTGCAAGAGACTCACCCCACAAACGAAAAAGCCCCGTCGCGAGACAGGGCTTTTCCAGCGATAGCGCAATTAAGCTGCGACTACGCTCACGTAACGACGACCGAAGGCGCCCTTTACTTCGAACTTGATCACGCCTTCGACTTTAGCGAAGAGGGTGTGATCTTTACCCATGCCAACGCCGTAGCCAGCGTGGAATTGGGTGCCGCGCTGACGCACGATGATGTTGCCTGCTTTGATAGCCTGGCCGCCATACATCTTCACGCCAAGGCGCTTGGCTTCTGAGTCGCGACCGTTACGGGTACTACCACCAGCTTTTTTGTGTGCCATGAGTTCAATTCTCCTAGTGAGGAATTAGGCTGTAATTAAGCCTGAATACCGGTGATTTTGATCTCGGTGTACCACTGGCGGTGGCCCATACGCTTCATGTGGTGCTTACGGCGACGGAACTTGATGATGCGGACTTTATCGTGACGACCTTGGGAGATCACTTCAGCCACAACGGTAGCGCCAGCAACAACTGGAGCGCCGATATTCACGTCGTCACCGTTGGCAACCAACAGAACGCGATCAAAGGTAACGGATTCGCCGGTAGCGATTTCCAGTTTTTCGATCTTCAGGTATTCACCTGGGGCGACTTTGTACTGCTTGCCGCCAGTAACGATTACTGCATAAGACATGGTATTTCTCCGATAATCCTGCTCACCCAGCTCTTTATAAGAAGAGGTATTGGCTGGCATGGCTGCATGGGGCTGGAGGCCCGCTTGCAATTGCGTAAGGCAGGTGCTGCCCAGGAAGTTCAGGGTGCGCGATTGTACGCAAGCCACGAGCGCCTTGCAAGGGGCCGTCCATCGCGCCTTGACAGGCCCGGACGTGGGTCCTAGCATGCCGCGCAACCCTTCTGGAGCGACTGTCGCTGATGCAACCCCAAGCTTTCTACCGCGCGGTGGCGGACGATTTTAGCGCCGTCGACGGCATCATCAAGAAGCAGCTGACTTCGCGCGTGCCGCTTGTATCGAAAATCGGCGATTACATCACCTCGGCCGGCGGCAAACGCCTGCGTCCTTTATTGGTGCTGCTGTGTGGCAAGGCCCTGGGGCGCGAAGGCGATGACCTGCGCCTGCTGGCCGCGACCATCGAGTTCCTGCACACCGCTACCCTGCTGCATGACGATGTGGTCGACATGTCCGGCATGCGCCGTGGCCGCTCGACCGCCAACGCCATGTGGGGCAACGCTCCAAGCGTGCTGGTCGGTGACTTCCTGTATTCGCGCTCGTTCGAAATGATGGTCGAGCTGGGCTCGATGCCGGTGATGAAGATCCTGTCGCAGGCCACGCGCATCATCGCTGAAGGCGAAGTGTTGCAGCTGTCGAAGGTTCGTGACGCCAGCACCACCGAAGAAACCTACATGGAAGTCATCCGCGGCAAGACCGCGATGCTCTTCGAAGCCTCGACCCACAGCGCCGCCGCCCTATGCGAAGCCTCGCAAGAACAGGCCGAAGCCCTGCGTACTTTCGGTGATCACCTGGGCGTGGCCTTCCAGCTGGTCGACGACCTGCTCGATTACAAAGGCGACGCCGAAACCCTGGGCAAGAACGTCGGAGACGATCTGGCCGAAGGCAAGCCGACCCTGCCGCTGATCTACACCATGCGCGAAGGTACGCCGGAACAGGCCGCCCTGGTGCGCAAGGCGATCCAGAAAGGCGGAATCGAAGACCTGGAAAGCATCCGCGAAGCCGTGGAAGCCTCGGGCTCGCTGGAGTACACCGCGCAACTGGCCCGTGACTATGTGGCCCGCGCGATCAAGTGCCTCGAAGCGCTGCCTGCCAGCGAGTACCGCGATGCACTGGTTGAACTGAGTGAGTTCGCGGTCGCACGTACGCACTGACAACACTGCAAAACCCTGTGAGAGCAAGCTCCCACAGGGTTGTTCCCCACAGGTTTTCCTGCGCTGCGCCCTCTCCCGCCTAAAACCCTATACAATGTGCGCTTTTTAGCGATCCTGAATCCAAGGAGCCTTAGTGAGCACGTTGCCACCCTGCCCAAAATGCAATTCCGAATACACCTATGAAGACGGCGCCCAGCTGATCTGCCCTGAGTGCGCCCACGAATGGTCCGCCAGCGGTGAAACCGAAGCGATGTCCGATGACGCAGTGAAAAAGGATTCGGTCGGCAACGTCCTGCAGGACGGCGACACCATCACCGTGATCAAGGACCTCAAGGTCAAGGGTACGTCTTTGGTGGTCAAGGTCGGCACCAAGGTCAAGAACATCCGCCTGTGCGATGGCGATCACGACATCGATTGCAAGATCGACGGCATCGGCCCGATGAAACTCAAGTCCGAGTTCGTCAGAAAAGTCTGAACCTGCTGTTGTCCATCCCGCGCCCGGCGTGGGATGGCAACTTCCCCTCCCCCGCTTCACCCCGTAAATCCTCGCAATAGCCAAACGCCAGTCGGTTTGACCTGACGCAATCTTTACCCGGAAAAAAGCGCAAACCGCCAATAGGCCCTTGCTATTTTACGAATAAGAATTATTCTCATAAAGCCTTCAATGGAGATGAGAACCATGACTTATTTGATCGATGCCTGGCTGGACCGCCCACACCCTTACCTCCGGATCCTGCATCGGGAAACCGGGGAAGTCTGTGCCGTGCTGGAAGAGGAAGCCTTGAGCGAGCTGCAGGATCAGGGTGACCTGGACGTCAGCGGCTTGAGTTCAAGCGAGCCGGTGGTGCTCAAGGAACTGGTGCGCAATCTGTTTCTGTTCTGCTATGCCCGGGCGTTGCGCCCGACGACGGATCTCAATGGCAAGTTTCATCCATGAGAGACACTGCAAAACACTGTAGGAGCGAGCTTGCTCGCGAAGAACTGGAAGACACCGCGTTCATTCAGAATGGCAGCGTTATCGTTAACGCCCATCGCGAGCAAGCTCGCTCCTACAGGTAAGTCAGCGGGTCTTACAGAACGTCGAGCAACTCGACGTCGAACACCAGTACGCTGTGCGGCGGAATGCTGCCAACGCCTTGAGCGCCGTAAGCCAGTTCGCTCGGCACGTACAGGCGCCATTTGCTGCCGGCGTTCATCAGTTGCAGGGCTTCGGTCCAGCCGGCGATCACGCCGCCAACCGGGAATTCTGCAGGCTCGCCGCGATCATAGGAGCTGTCGAACACAGTGCCGTCGATCAGGGTGCCGTGGTAGTGAGTACGCACGGAGTCTTCACGGGATGGCTTGGCGCCTTCGCCAGCGGTCAGCACTTCGAACTGCAGGCCGGAAGCCAGAGTGGTGATGCCGTCACGCTTGGCGTTTTCAGCCAGGAAGGCCAGGCCTTCGCCAGCAGCCGCTTCAGCCTTGGCTGCAGCTTCGGCCTGCATGATTTCGCGGATGACTTTGAAGCTGGCGGACATTTCTTCCTGGCCCACACGGCTTGGCTTGCCGGCGAATGCGTCGGTCAGACCTGCCAGGATCGCGTCCAGGCTTACGCCCGGTGGCGGGTTGTCGCGCAGTTGGTCGCCCAGCTGACGGCCAATACCGTAGCTGACGCGGGTTTCGTCGGTGGACAGATTTACTTCGGACATGACACTGCTCCGCTGTGCGGACGGCTCGGGAACTTGCCATGCGTGCACAGCGCGTCCCGGAGCGCCCGGAACCAAAAGGGTCAGCAGACTAGCACAGATGTCATGCCATTGATGAGGGACGTCAGGCGATCGGCACCTTCAGGTTTTCCTCGACATCGGCAACCAACCCGCACATTTCGTCATGTACGACCGTGTGCACGAGGTTGAAGTGCAACTTGGGAAAGGAGCGCAGCACATCACGGGCATGCTCCACCGAACGCAGGCTCATCATGTGCCCGCGCGCATCGCTCAATGGATAAGCCGCACCGTGCATCCGCGCCTCCAGCAGGTAGATGCCTCCCTCCATAGAGATCAGGTTCAGCTCATCGACCTTCCCGGCGACGGCATACGCATTCAACTCTTGCAGGTTCATGAGCGCACCTCACGCAGTAGCGAGCCAATCTCATTACAGGGATAGGCCTCGGCGCATCAAAGCACAAGCCACAAACGACGCCGCCCGTCTGTTTTGCAACAGACGGGCGGCGTGTTTCATGGGGCCAGCAATGGATCAGTGCTTGGTGACTTTATCCAGGTAACCCATGGCGAATGCCGATACCACGAAAGTCATGTGGATGATCACGTACCACTGCAAATGCTCGGGATCGACGTTCTTGGCGTCCATGAAGATGCGCAGCAGGTGAATTGACGAAATCGCCACGATCGACGCGGCCACTTTCATCTTCAGCGACGAAGAGTCCATGGTGCCCAGCCAGTTGAGCTTCTCCTTGCTGTCGTCGATGTCCAGTTGCGAGACGAAGTTCTCGTAGCCGGAAATCATCACCATCACCAGCAAACCGCCCACCAGCGCCATGTCGATCAGCGACAGCAGCACCAGGATCAAGTCCGATTCGGCCATTGAAAACACGTTCGGGATGACGTGGAAGACTTCCTGGAAGAATTTCAGTGCCAGCGCCAACAGCCCGAGGGATAGGCCGAAATAGATCGGCGCCAGCAGCCAGCGCGAGGCGTACATTGTATTTTCGATAAAGCGTTCCATTGAATCTCACATGTGGACTGAAAACGGCCGCGAGTATAACAGCCGCCCGTCTATACCCAGAAGCAGCCAGAAACCGTCGGAAAATCCGTCACCTGCGCCTGTGTATCAAGGTTTTTCTGCTAGTGTCCAAATCATTGACTGCTCAGTGATATCGGACAGGAAAACTGGAAATGGATGTGCGATTGCCTTTGACGAGTGCCGGTATCTGCCTGGCGCTGCTGCTAAGCGGCTGCTCACCCAGCGATGAAAAACGCCAGGTCAGCCTCGAAGAAAAAACCGCGCAGTTCGAAAAGTCGCTGGACGCTATCCAGGATCCAAAGCTCAAGGATGCCGTGTCGGAGCTGGGCGGCTCACTGCTGCTGCTTGAACGCGCACAACTCAAGCTCGACAGCAAACCAGTTGAAACCGAATACGGCGAAGACACCCTCGCCATGCTCAAGCACTATCCGAGCCCACAGGCCCTGGTCGACACCTACATCAACGGGTTGTTCGTGCTGCAAAAGGACTCCAGCTCCGACTACCTGACCGATTTGCAACCGGTGTTTCCCTTCACGTTCAGCGTTCCTGCCGCTTTTTTGTTTCCCCATGGCCTGGAATGGCAGTCGGTCACGCTGAGCAACAAACGATTGATTGCGTTCCAGCCGGAATGGTCGGAAACCGATCCTGGCATCCAGCTGAGCCCATCGAGCTCCAACCTGACCAACCCCGATGACCTGACCTTGGCCTACCCCTTCATCGAAGGCCTCGACATCGACAGAAAGCAGCAACCGCAACCGGTGAGCCTGCAAGGCAAAGTCGAAGTCATCGCGCCACGCCGCCTCTACAGCTTCGACCTGACGAAAAAGGACGTAGGCCAGACCCGCACCAATGACAACCTGAGCGTCACCCTGCTCTCATTGACGAACAACTACGCGGAAATCGAATACAACAACAGCGCGCCCCTGGCCCCAGAAGTCAGTGAAACACCGCTGAACCCGCTGATCGTCCAGGCCATGGACAGCACCGGGCAATTCATCTCGCGCGCCGGCTCAATCAACGAAACCGCGGTACAAATCGCCTTCTATCAGCAGCAGCTGGCCAAGATGCAGCAGCAAAAGAGCTGGAGCGAGGCCCTGGAAAAACAGCTCGACGAAGAACAACGCAACTTTGAGAAACAGCAGGCTCGACATTATTCGAAGGTGTACTTCAATGGGACGATCGAAACCCTCGAAGTCAGCATGCTGGATTTTTCCGCCGTCACTGTCACCCGCAAGGACCTCGACCTGCCGATCCGGCGTTTCGATGCCAATACCACGGACAAGTCCATCCAGCCCTTGAACCTGCCCGTGGTGGTGTATGACGACCAGGCGGTGAGCTGGCTGAAAGGAGCAACGCTGAGCGAGGATCAACTGAAAAAGAACGTCAACATCAGTCAGTCGGTCGACGACCCCAGCGCGGCACGAATCGAATTCACTCATCTGCGTAGCTTCAACGATGAACTGCTCGGTACATCGTTCAACCCTGGTCAAAGTCCGGTGAGTTTCTTTACCGAAGACGCAAGTGGCAAACGCGACGAGCCGATCGAACTGCCGCCCGAGGCATACCAGATCGACCCCCTGCGCGGCACCATCACTTACGATCTGAATCTGTTTCCGCAAACGCCGGCCTATGCGGTGGGCTCGATGCCGCTGTTCCTGGCCACAGTCGAGCAAAAAACCGTCGATGCCCGCCAACTGCCCAAAGGCCTTAAGCTCAAAAACAATGCACTGGTGGTGGACCTGAAGGCGTTTCCCGCCCAGGACTGGCGCTTTTTCGCCAAGGACGACAGCGGTAATTACTTGAAGGAGATTCTATCGGTCAGCCATGACGCGAGCGCACAAGGTCCGGCGCAGTTTGCCGTGCATTACTTCTACGGGCAGCCTACGCGCCTGGAAACCTATCAGCGCACTGACCTCGACACCGTGCAATATGGTTTCGAGGTCAAACTCGACAAGGCCGACATGACGCGCCTTGATCAATAGTGCGACTCAGTGCTCGGGGTGAAACTCGAAGCCGCCCATGTTTCGGCAGCGACCACCGTTGATTTCCCGCAGTTGGGCTTGCAGGTGCAGGCACCAGATTTGCGGATCGTCGGCCAACTCGTAGCCGTGCAAGGTCAGGCTTTCAACGATGGTGTCGAGGATTGATTCTGCGACGAATGGACCGTGAAACGGGCCTTGGGCCTTGATGGCCGAAGGTTGTTCACCGGCCATTCCGGCAGCGAACAGCAGAGTCCACATGCCCGTATCTCCCGCCAATGGACGGATGGAACACTCGATACGGGTCACAAGGCCCAGGCATTGACGGGTGAGGCAGAGGTTGCGCGACATGGCGGCGACCCTCGGTAGATCCGGTATTCAGCCCCCATGGGAAGGCTGTTTCGATCCTGTGATTACTATCAATATCCTTGAGCTGAGAATAGAAGAAAAGTCTGCCTTGCAGGCCGGACGAGACCGAAAGGCGCCGAATGGTCACAGTATGAATATTGACGTCATTTCGATGACGCTTTTCCAGTGTTCACACAAACAAATGTGGGAGCGGGCTTGCTCGCGAATGCGGCGTATCAGCCAACATAAATGTTGAATGAAAAGACGCATTCGCGAGCAAGTCGGATCGCCGCACCGCCGCTCCCACATGGGTTACTGCATCAGGCCGGTTTTGTTTCCGCCAACGCCTCTTGCGCCAACTCTTTCTCGGCTTCCTTCAGATCATCTTCACTGATCATTTCCGCGATAACCCGCAAGCGCTCCACGACCCGTGCGTTCACGCTGCCTTCAGGGAATTCGCCATTCTCGTTCGGCTCGCCGGCCGGCTCGCCGACCAGCAAGCTCAAGGCTTCGTCGGCCTGACGGACCGCATAGACATGGAACTGCCCCGAACGCACCGCCGTCAGCACCTTCTCGTCGAGCATCAGCGTAGCGACGTTGGCGTGAGGAATGATTGCCCCCTGCTCGCCGGTCAACCCGCGGGCTTCGCACAGACGGAAGAAGCCCTCGATCTTCTCGTTGACTCCGCCGACCGCCTGCACTTCGCCGAACTGGTTGATCGAACCGGTGATGGCAAAGCACTGCTTGAGCGGGGTTTTCGACAAGGCCGAGATCAGGGTGCAGGCCTCGCCCAGGGAAGCACTGTCGCCATCGACATAACCGTAGGATTGCTCCAGGGCAATGCTCGCGGAAATCGCCAGCGGAAATTCCTGGGCGTAACGGCTGCCCAGATAACCGGTAAGGATCATCACGCCTTTGGAGTGGATCGGCTGACCGAGGTTGACCTCGCGCTCGATGTCGACGATGCCGCTGCCGCCCGGGTACACCGTGGCGGAAATCCGCGCCGGTATACCAAAGGCCGAGTCACCGACTTCCAGCACCGTCAAGCCGTTGCACTTGCCAACCGCCGCGCCCGCGGTGTCGATCAGGATGATCCCGGCCAGCATGTCATCGAGAATCCGCGCCGAAACCCGCCCGGTCCGAGTGGCCTTGGCCTTGAGCGCACGCTCGATATGCCCGGCGTCGGTCATTTCATCGCCTGCCAGATGGCGGATAAAGTCCGCCTCGCTGACCAACTGGAACAAGTCCCCGATACGCGCCGACAAGCGCCCCTGATGCTCGGCCAGACGCGCGCTGTAGGTCGCCAGGCGTGCCACCGCATCGGCGGTCAGCGGTGCCATGCCTTCTTCGGAAGTACGGGTCTTGAGCAACTGGGCGAACTGCTCCAGGCTCTCGTCGACCATCGGGATGTCTTCGTCGAAGTCCACCAGGACGCGGAACATCTCCTGGAAGTCCGGATCGAGGTCTTGCAGCGTGTAATACAGCTGACGGGCACCGATGATGACAACTTTGACCTGCAACGGAATGTGTTGCGGCGTCAGGGTCACTGTGGCCAGACGGCCCAGTTCACCCAGCGGCGATTCCATTTTCAGCTTGCGCGATTGCAGGGCGCGTTTCAGCGCATCCCACACGAATGGCTCGCTGAGCATTTTGTCCGCTTCAAGAATCAGGAAACCGCCATTGGCCCGGTGCAAGGCACCCGGCCGCAGTTGGCGGTAGGTGGTGTACAGCGCGCCCTGATCGGTGCTGTATTCGATACGACCGAAGAGGTTTTCGTAGGTCGGGTGCGGCTCGAACACCACCGGCGCACCGCCGCTGGCCGAATGACCGACCACCAGGCTCGGCGCGTATTGTTCTTCCAGCAACTTGCGGGCGACAGCGTCGGTCTTGCTGTCGTCCACCAGTTGCTCGACCACGGTCTTGAGCAAGTACACCTGCATGGCTTGCAGATAACCGCATACCGCCGCGTTCTCGGCGTACTTCTCCGACAATGGCGACAACAATGGCTGCAAGGCCAGAGTGATGGTTTCCTCGTTCAGATGACGCAGTTGGTTGCTCGACTCACGCTTCCATTGCGGCAGGCTGGCGAGCTCTTCGTTCAGGCGCTCCTCCAGCACGGAAATATCCTCGTGAAAGCGCTCGCGCTCGGCTTCCGGCAACTGGGCGAATTCAGCTTCGTCCAACGCCTTGCCGTCGCCCATCGGGGTGAAGGCGATATTGCTGGCGTCGCGGTACAGCGCGACATCCTTTTCCAGCGCCAGACGTTCGATGATGTCCAGGGCCTTGTCGTAGCGCTGGTTGAAGGCGCGGTCGATGGCGCTTTTCTTCTGCTGGTAGGACGGATGCTCGAAGACTGCCGGAAAGGTCGCCAGCAGGTTGTCGATCAGACCGTTGATATCTCCAATGAAGTTACCGGCAGTGCCCGACGGCAGTTCCAGTGCGCGCGGCTCGCGAGGTTCATCGAAATTGTTGACATAGACCCAGTCCGCCGGGGTCTGCAGGCGCTTGCCTTCGGCCTTGAGGTAGCGTTTGACGAACGAGAACCGGCCAGTGCCGGGCTCGCCCATGACGAATACGTTGTAACCGGGGCGTGGCATGGCCACACCGAACTGCAAGGCTTCGACCGCACGTTCCTGGCCAAGCACACCGCGAAAGGGCTCCAGATCATTGGTGGTAGAGAAGCTGAACTGTTCAGCGGAAAACGGACGGGTCAGCGCTTCGGGCGCTAGACGCAAGCTGGCAGCAACAGGATCAGGCATCGGGCTTCCTTAACAATCAGGCGGGGCAGATGGCAGCATTCTGGCGCCGCCCATGCCCGACTGGCAAGGAGCGCCGCAGGCCTGAGCATAGTCAATACGCCAACCCCAAGCGGGCCGGGCTTGCGCTGCCGTTTCCCATGAATGTTTTGCAAAAAATCACGGAACCCCGTGATCGTGCCTAAACTCCAGACTGCGCGGCTGGACTAATGACCGGCCCACTTGTCCATTGGTAGGCACATAAAGAGAACAAAGCTATGAAACGGATTCTTCTCGGTACTCTCTTCACTGCTGTTTCCATCAACGCCATGGCTCAGGCGCCGGGCGGCCCGGATTGCGGCTGGGGCAACATGCTGTTCGAAGGCCAGCGTGGTACTCCGGCTCACTTCATGGCATCCACCACCAACGGCACCTCCGGCAACGCAACCTTCGGCATGACCTCCGGCACCAACGGTTGCGCGACCAATGCGTCGCTGACCTATGGCGGCAAATCCTGGTTTGCCATGAATGGCATGATGAACGAGCTGTCCGAAGACATGGCCAAGGGTCAGGGCGAAGCGCTGACCACCTATGCCGTGGTACTGGGTGTGGCGCCGGAAGACCGTGCGCACTTCGCCGCCGTCACTCACGAGCACTTCCAGCAGATCTTCAGCAAGGCTGACGTGACTGCCGAAGACGTGCATACCAATACCCTGGCCGTGCTCAAAGCCGACCCTCGTCTGGCCAAGTACGCGACTCAAGCTTAAGCTCGACCCGCCCCGCTTCTTTCGGGAAGCGGGTTTTGTTTTTTGGACCTGCCTCTTTTGGGTCTTTTTCTCAAGTTTTTAAGTTGTCACTTATGCTCAATCGCCTTGCCTGGCTGGCGCTGTGTGCCTGCGCCCCGCTGTCCGCCGCGCCTCAGTTCGACCCACAACGTTTGCAGCAACTGGCCAACGCCCCTTTCTGGATATCCCTGGGCCATTACGAAACCGCCAAGTTCGGCGGCTGGCGCAGTTATGTCAGCGACCGGAAATTCTTCCTCGCCGCTGACGGCAATGAACATCCGGACCATGAACTGGCAGCAACTGTACAAGCCTTGTACGCCCCGGCCAGTGCCGGTGAAACACACGCTCAATGTGTCTACCCGGCCCGCACCCGCTGGCTGAAAGAACAACTCGGCCTGAGCGGACTGCCGACGCCGGCCTGCGCCGAATTCAAGCAATGGTTCAAGGACGTCTCACCCGACAGCGCGGTGATGATCTTCCCGGCGGCCTATCTGAACAGCCCGTCCTCGATGTTTGGCCATACCCTGCTGCGCATCGACCAGGCCGAGGTGAAGAGCGACAAGACTTCGCTGCTCAGTTATGCGATCAACTTCGGCGCCTACATCGAGGGCTCGGACAACAGCATCCTCTATGCCTGGAAAGGCCTGATGGGCGGCTATCCCGGCCTGTTCGCAATGGTGCCCTACCAGGAAAAGCTCTCGGAATACCGTAGTCTGGAAAACCGCGACCTGTGGGAATACCGCCTGAACCTGACCCGGCAGGAAACCGCGCGCATGGTCGAGCACGTTTGGGAGCTGAAGCAGATCAAGTTCGACTATTTCTTCTTCGACGAGAATTGCTCATATCGTTTGCTGGAGCTGCTGCAGGTGGCTCGCCCGAGCCTGCGCCTGACCGAGCAGTTCCCGCTCACCGCCATCCCGACCGACACCGTCAAAGCCGTGAAAGAGGCCGGACTGGTGGAATCGATCCAGTATCGCCCGTCCCGGGAGCGCGAACTGCTCAGTCGCGCCGAGCAGTTGAACCCTGAAGAACAGCAATGGGTGCTGAAAGTCAGCGCCGATCAGAAACAATTGCAAGACCCGGCCCTCAAGGCTCAATCCCACGACCGCCAGGCGCTGATCATCGATGCGGCCTATCGACTGGAGCGTTACCGCGCCAACGGTCAGGAGCGCGACCCGGCGCGCGCCCAGCGCAGCTTCGAACTGCTGCGGGCAATCAATCAGAACCCGGCACCGGAGCTGGATATCCCGCAACCGGGCCTACCTGAAGACGGTCACGAGTCCCGCACTTGGCAGCTCGGCCTCGGCAGCCGTGGAGATAAGGCCTTTGGCGAGTACGGCTTGCGCATGGCTTATCACGACCTCAATGACAACAACGAAAGCTTTCCCCTTGGCGCGCAGATAGAAATCCTGCAGTTGAAACTTCGCCAGTACGAAGACAATGACTGGCAAGTGCAGCAACTGGACCTGGCCACCATTCGCTCCCTGACCCCGCGTAACGAGCTGCTGCAACCGCTGTCATGGCAAGTCACAGGTGGTCTGGAGCGGGTGCCGGGCAAACACGATGACCAAACCCTGGTCAGCCACGTCAACGGCGGTGGCGGTGGCACCTGGCAACTGGGCGAAGACACGCTCGGCTTTGCCCTGGGCACCGTGCGTATCGAGCACAACAACGACTTCGCCGCGTTCGTCGCACCGGCCGCTGGCTTCAACAGTGGTGTGCTGTGGAAAAACCCGCTGGGCAATTTGAGCCTCGAAACCAAGGGTGATTTCTTCACCAATGGTGAAGTGCGTCGTAGCCTGAGCCTGAATCAGCAGTGGGAAATATCCCGCGATCTCGGACTGCGCTTGAGCGCCCAGCGCGAGTTCAGCCATTTGGCGACGGCCGAGAACGAAGTGATGCTTGAGCTGAAGTGGTATCACTACTGACCCGAATGCAGCGCAATTCCCTGTGGGAGCGGGCTGTGTGGTGTTCGACGAAATGCCTGCACACCTTTCACAACCACCCGACGAATCCACTTCTAGACTTTCTCTATGGGCCGCGTATCGGCTTGGGAGAGTGAGATGTGGTGGTATGCGGGATGGCTGGCTGTAAAGCCTGGCAGCAGCAGAAGGATCAGGACGCCGCACGGGCCTATCACTCGCCATAAGTCGCTTTCAGACATCCAGTGAAACCAAATGCCTGAGACCATGGCCAAAACCCTATACCGGGAGAATTCCATGAGCCGTGCCTTCGTCAATGAAGATAACGCCGCCGCGCAAGCCGATCAGCCTGTCGAACGGCAGGTCAGCGCGCAGCCCAATTACGTCACGCCGCAAGGCCTGGACCTGTTGCAGGGAAAAGTCACCGAACTGCAAACCCTGCACGCCGAACAATCGGCCAGGGGCGAACAGGCCGACAAGCAGCGCCTGGCCGATCTCGAACGTGATTTGCGTTACTTCAAGCAACGCCTGGGCAGCGCTCAGGTGGTACCCACCGCGACTTCGACCGAGAAAGTGCAGATCGGCAGTTGGGTGACCTATGCCGATGAACACGCCACCGAACGCCGGGTACAACTGGTGGGTGAAGATCAAGCCGATGCCGCTCACGGCCTGATCAATTGGGGTTCACCGCTGGGTCGGGCGCTGCTCGGAGCACGACTCAACGATGAAGTGCTGTGGCAGCGCCCCGTCGGGGATCAATTGATAGAAGTGATCCGTATCGAACCGACTTAGACAACGCCCTGGGCCAACATGGCATCGGCGACTTTGACGAAGCCGGCGATGTTCGCGCCCTTGACGTAGTTGACCCGGCCATTCTCATCGCCGTAATGCACGCAAGCGTGGTGAATCGACTGCATGATCGCGTGCAGCTTGCTGTCCACTTCGCCACCGGTCCATGCCAGGCGCATGGCGTTCTGCGACATTTCCAGCCCGCTCACCGCCACGCCGCCGGCGTTGGATGCCTTGCCCGGCGCGAACAGAATGTCAGCCTCGATGAACAAGTCCACGGCCTCGAGGGTGGTCGGCATGTTCGCGCCTTCGGCCACGCAGACGCAGCCGTTGCGCAGCAAGGTGCGAGCGGCTTCGGCGTCCAGTTCGTTTTGCGTCGCGCACGGCAGCGCGATATCGCAGCTCAGGCTCCATGGCAATTGGCCGGCGCGGAACTCCAAGCCAAAACGACCGGCCAGTTCACGGATACGCCCGCGCTGTACGTTTTTCAGCTCCAGCACCGCCAGCCATTGCTCCTCGGTCAAGCCGCTTTCGCAATACAGCGTGCCTTCGGAGTCGGACAGCGAAATCACCTTGCCGCCCAGGTCCATGACCTTGCGCGCCGCGTATTGCGCGACGTTGCCGGAACCGGAGATTGCCACTCGCTTGCCTTCGACTGCCAAACCGCGGCGCTTGAGCATTTCTTCGGCGAAATACACGCAACCGAAACCGGTGGCTTCCGGGCGAATCAGGCTGCCGCCGTAGCTTGGGCCTTTGCCGGTCATCACGCTGGTGAACTGGTTGCTCAGGCGCTTGTACTGGCCGAACAGGAAACCGATTTCCCGCGCGCCGACACCGATGTCCCCGGCCGGCACGTCAACGTCGGCACCGATGTGGCGGTACAACTCGCTCATGAAGGCCTGGCAGAAGCGCATGACTTCCGCGTCGCTTTTGCCTTTGGGGTCGAAGTCCGAACCACCCTTGCCGCCGCCCATGGGCAATGAAGTCAGGGAGTTTTTGAAGGTTTGTTCAAAGGCGAGGAATTTCAGCACGCCCATGTTCACCGACGGGTGGAAACGCAGGCCGCCCTTGTACGGGCCGATTGCGCTGTTCATCTGGATGCGGAAACCGCGATTGACCTGGACCTGGCCCTGATCGTCGACCCACGACACACGAAACACCACCGCCCGCTCCGGCTCGCAGATGCGCTCCAGAATGCCCGATGTCAGGTAATGCGGATTGGCTTCAAGAAACGGCCACAGAGTGCGCAGGACTTCTTCTACAGCCTGGTGGAATTCGGGTTGATCCGGATCGCGTTTTTTCAGGCGCGCAAGGAAGGATTCGACGGATTCGATCATGGAAAAGTCTCGGCAAATTTATTGTCGTTGGAGGAGATTGAGCCGGACTGTAACAAACGATTCGCGCACAAGAACAGAGCAAAATGTCGCACTTATGAAATTAAATGGTGCACAAGATATAAATTAACCTGGTTTTTTGACTATTTTTGCACCTGAACAGGGATTCACAATTCAAGTCTTGCACCATTAGAAACACCGCCTTCGCGAGCAAGCCCGCTCCCACATTTGAAATGCGTTCCACTCATGTGGGAGCGGGCTTGCTCGCGAATGGCGCGACTCGGTTTCACTGGAAGCGCACAAAAAAACGGAGCCCGAAGGCTCCGCTCTTTATGCAACCAACCCGAAATCAGGCCAGTTTCTTGTGCCGTACACGATGCGGCTGGGCAGCCGCTTCGCCGAGACGCTTTCTACGGTCGGCTTCGTACTCGGTATAGTTACCTTCGAAGAACACCGCTTGCGAGTCGTCTTCGTACGCCAGGATGTGAGTCGCGACGCGGTCAAGGAACCACCGGTCGTGGGAGATCACAATGGCGGCGCCCGGGAAGTCCAGCAGGGCCTCTTCCAGGGAACGCAGGGTTTCGACGTCGAGGTCGTTGGACGGTTCGTCGAGCAGCAGGACGTTGCCGCCCTCTTTCAGGGTCAGGGCCAGGTGCAAGCGACCGCGCTCACCACCAGACAGGTCCTTGACGAACTTCTGCTGATCGCCACCCTTGAAGTTGAAGCGACCGACGTAGGTACGCGACGGGATCTCGTAGTTGCCGATGCGGATCTGGTCGGAACCGTCGGAAATCTGCTGGAACACGGTCTTGCTGCCGTCCAGGTCTTCGCGGCTCTGATCCACGCAAGCCAGTTGCACGGTTTCACCGACTTCGATGCTGCCCGAATCCGGCGTTTCCTTGCCCATCAGCATGCGGAACAGGGTCGACTTACCGGCACCGTTACCGCCGATCACGCCGACGATGGCGCCTTTAGGCATGGAGAACGACAGGTTGTCGATCAGTACGCGATCGCCGTAGCCCTTGGTAACGTTCTTGAATTCGATGACCTTGTCGCCCAGGCGTGGACCGGCCGGGATGTAGATCTCGTTGGTTTCGCTGCGCTTCTGGAATTCCTGCGACTGCATTTCTTCGAAGCGTTGCAGACGAGCCTTGGATTTCGACTGGCGGGCCTTGGCGCCTTTGCGCACCCACTCCAGTTCTTCCTTCATGGCTTTTTCGTGAGCCGACTGCTGCTTGGATTCGGCAGCCAGACGATCGGACTTGGCTTCCAGCCAACCCGAATAGTTGCCCTCGTAAGGAATGCCCGCGCCGCGGTCGAGTTCCAGAATCCAGCCTGCAACGTTATCCAGGAAGTAACGGTCGTGCGTGATCGCGACCACGGTGCCCGGGAAGTCGTGCAGGAAGTGCTCAAGCCAAGCAACGGAATCGGCGTCCAGGTGGTTGGTCGGTTCGTCGAGCAGCAGCATGTCGGGGGCGGACAGCAGCAGGCGGCACAGGGCCACGCGACGTTTTTCACCACCGGACAGGAATTCAACCTTGGCATCCCAGGCCGGCAGACGCAGCGCATCGGCGGCGACTTCCAGCTGACGATCGAGGTTGTGACCGTCGCTGGCTTGCAGGATCGCTTCGAGCTTGGCCTGTTCGGCAGCCAGTTTGTCGAAGTCGGCGTCTTCTTCAGCGTAAGCCGCGTAGACCTCGTCCAGGCGCGCCTGGGCGTTCTTGATCACGCTGACCGCCTCCTCGACCACTTCACGCACGGTTTTGGTCGGGTCCAGGATCGGCTCTTGCGGCAGATAACCGATGTTCAGCTCCGGCATCGGGCGGGCTTCGCCGTCGAATTCGGTGTCAACGCCAGCCATGATTTTCAGCAGCGTGGACTTACCCGAACCGTTGAGGCCGAGTACGCCAATCTTGGCGCCAGGGAAGAAGGACAGAGAAATGTTTTTCAGGATTTCCCGCTTCGGCGGAACAACTTTGCCCAGCCGATGCATGGTGAATACGTATTGAGCCATGGAGAACCTAGGGTCAGTGACTGATGAATGATTGGAGCGCAGGCAATGCCCGGCCAGACCGTGCGCGTCGCTCGCTTGAGGCTATCAATACGTGCGCGCTGAAAAAGTCTGATTATGGGGGCGTTCTCAATTAGTTTCCACGCCGCGTTGTCGCCTTAAAGCGGACCAGGCAAGGCGCAGGCCGCTGGGAATGGTCGTTCCCTTTCCAAGGCCTGCAACGCAGCCTGGCCCGCTTTAAGGCACAACCCGAAGGGCCGGGCCTGCTGTTGTGCAGGGCTGCGTTGATCGAAGCTTATCTGGAATGACCAAACCACGCTTCTCGCGCCTTGCCCTGCACAACAGCAGGCCCGGCGCGGTGCGGAAACTAATTGAGAACGCCCCCCGGAGCTGGAACGCTCCCGCGTAACCGGCAAAGCTACCTTAATGACCGGTGGCAGTCCAGCCGACGGACAGGGGCTGGCACTTCGCCACAACTCAAGGCATGCTAGCCGCCCTTCGGGCGTCCGGCTTATAGTGCATGTCGCGCCAGTCCAGCCAAACCGCAGGATTACAGCTTGTCCAAAGTCCCTCCGCCTCTGACTTCCAGCGCGTCGGCCACAGCGCCCGGCTCTCCCCTGCGCGGGACCTTGAAGGGCACCTTGGCGACACTCGCATTATTGCTGCTGGCCCTGCTGTTCTGGCAGTTGCTCGACCAGTTGCGGGAAACCCAGAAGAACCAGCGTCAGTACACCATCGACTACACCGCCGATCTGGCCGCGCAGGTCAGCCTGAACATGGCGCTCAACGCGCAGATCGCCCTCAACCTGTTGCCGATCGTCGAGCAACCGCAAGGCGCCGATGAACTGCAAGCCCTGCTGCGCAAGCTGCAACAGTCGCTGCCGGAACTGCGCAGCCTGGCGTTGCTCAGCCCCTCGGGAAGAGTCATCAGTGACAGCGCTCCCGACAGCGATGACAGCGACTACCTGGGTGAACTGATACGCCGCAGCCACGCCCAGACGCACTACTTCAGCAACGCCACCGACGGTTCCGTGGTGCATTTATTGTTGCATCAGGCCAGCGGCAGTTCCCGAGGCTATTGGGTCTTGCGCCTGACACCCACCTTCTTTTCGTCCTTGACCAAGCAAAGCGAGGCCGGCCGCCGCCCGTTGTGGCTGGTTGAGAACCGCATCAATCATCAGATCATCAGCCGCGACGAAGCGCTGCCCTCGGTCAATCCGGGCACGCTGACCGAGGATGATGTCGCCAACAGCGTGCTGACCGTTGCGCTGAGCAGCAGCGATTGGCAACTGCGCGGCTTGTTCGACCGTCAGCGCGCGCTGGAAGAGCTGCTGCCGGCGTTCATCGGCAAATGCCTGCTGGGCCTGGCGTTTTCCATGCTGCCGTTCATCGCCTTGCTGAACACGCGCCGACGTCAGCGCCAATTGAGCGAAGGCCGCCGGCGTTATCAGGACATTTTCGAAGGCACCGGCGTGGCCTTGTGCGTCCTCGACATGTCCGGGCTCAAGGTCTTTTTCGACAAGGCACAACTGCGGGGCAGCGAACAACTGCAAGCGTGGCTGGCGATCCCGGAGCAACGCCGGCAATTGCTCAAGGAACTGCGGATCACCGAGGTCAACCAGGTTGCGCTGCAACTGATCAATGTCGATAGCGCCGACAAAGCCTGGAAACTGCTGATCGACGGCCATCCGCAGGACGGCACAGCCATCGGCAACCAGGTACTCGACGCGGTGCTCAACCAGCAGCAACAGCTTGAGCTGGAAATCAAACTGCAGGATGCCAGCGGTCGCGACCAGCACCTGTGGCTGGTGCTGCGCCTGCCGCAAACACCGGACGACTATAACGCGGTGATCCTGAGCATCACCGACATCACCAGCCGCAAGCTCATCGAACTGTCGCTGCAGGAGCGCGAAGGGTTTTGGTCGGACGTGGTGCGCACCGTGCCGGATCACCTGTATGTGCAGGATGTGATCAGCCAGCGCATGATCTACAGCAACCACCATCTGGGCCAGACACTGGGTTACAACCGCACCGAACTGCACCAGATGGGCGAATACTTCTGGGAAATCCTCCTGCACCCCGAGGACGCCGACTATTACCACCGCTCCCGCCAGGTCCAGCGCCAGGCCGGCTATCGCCAATTGATGCAGTGCCAGTTGCGCTTCCGCCATCGGGACGGCCAGTGGCGACGCTTCGAGATTCGCGAGCAGGCACTGGCGCGGGACAAGGACGATCAGGTCACGCGGATCATCGGCGTGGCCAAGGACATCACCGACCAGATCGAAGCCAGTGAGTCCCTGCGCGACAGTGAGCAGCGCTACCGGATGCTCGCCGAAAGCATCAGCGACGTGATCTTCTCCACCGACAGCCGCCTCAACCTCAATTACGTCAGCCCTTCGGTGCAAGCGGTGCTGGGTTACGACGCCGAGTGGATTTTCCAGAACGGCTGGCAATCGATCATCGCCAACCCGCAACAACTGACCGGCATCTACCACCTGATGGACCGGGTCAGCAAAGCGCTGGATCAGCCAGACCAACTGGCGCTGTTACGCAGCCAGGTGCAAACCCAACTGTTCCTGTTCGATTGCCTGCGGGCCGACGGACGCAAGATCCCGATCGAACTGCGCCTGGTATTGGTCTGGGACGAACACGGTACGTTCGAAGGCGTGCTCGGCGTCGGCCGCGACATCAGCCAGCAACGCCGGGCCGAAAAAGACCTGCGCATGGCCGCCACGGTATTCGAACACTCGACCTCGGCGATCCTGATCACCGACCCGGCCGGCTACATCGTCCAGGCCAACGAAGCCTTCAGCCTTGTCAGCGGCTATGCCGTGGAGCAGGTCCTCGACCAGTTGCCGAACATGCTGACCGTCGACGAGCAGCAGGAAACCCATCTGCGTTATGTGCTCAAACAATTGGGCCAGCACAGCACCTGGGAAGGCGAAGTCTGGCTCAAGCGCCGCAACGGCGAGCACTACCCGGCCTGGGTCGGGATCACCGCCGTACTCGACGACGAAGGCGACCTGGCCAGTTATGTGTGTTTCTTCAGCGACATCAGCGAGCGCAAGGCCAGCGAGCAGCGGATTCACCGCCTCGCCTACTACGACGCCCTGACCCACCTGCCCAACCGCTCACTGTTCCAGGATCGTCTGCACACGGCGTTGCAATCGGCCGAACGGCAGAAGTCGTGGGTAGTGCTGATGTTCCTCGATCTCGATCGCTTCAAGCCGATCAACGACTCCTTGGGTCACGCCGCCGGCGACCGCATGCTCAAGGAAATGGCCACGCGCCTGCTCGGTTGCGTCGACGATGACGACACCGTGGCGCGCATGGGCGGTGACGAATTCACCTTGCTCCTGCAACCGCGAGCCAACCGTGAAATCGCCCTGAACCGGGCAATCCATGTGGCCGAACAGATTCTCGCCAGCCTGGTGAAACCGTTCGTGCTTGAAGGCCGCGAGTTCTTCGTCACAGCCAGTATCGGCATCGCCCTGAGCCCGCAGGACGGCAACGAACTCAGCCAGCTGATGAAGAATGCCGACACCGCGATGTACCACGCCAAGGAGCGAGGCAAGAACAACTTCCAGTTCTATCAGGCGGACATGAACGCCAGTGCGCTGGAACGTCTGGAGCTGGAAAGCGACTTGCGCCATGCCCTGGAACAGAACGAATTCGTGCTGTATTACCAGCCGCAGCTCAGCGGTGACGGCAAACGCCTGACCGGTACCGAGGCGCTGCTGCGCTGGCGTCATCCACGCCGCGGGCTGGTACCGCCGGGGGATTTCATTCCGGTGCTCGAAGAGCTCGGGCTGGTGGTGGATGTCGGCGACTGGGTGATCAGCGAGGCCTGCCGTCAACTCAAGGCTTGGCATCAGGCCAGGGTGCGGGTGCCGAAGGTGTCGGTGAACATCTCGGCGCGGCAGTTCTCCGATGGTCAGCTCGGCACGCGGATCGCCACCATCCTCAAGGAAACCGGCCTGCCGCCGGCGTGCCTGGAGCTGGAGCTGACCGAAAGTATCCTGATGCGCGAAGTCAGCGAGGCGATGCAGATTCTCGCCGGGCTGAAAAATCTTGGGCTGAGCATCGCGGTGGATGACTTTGGCACCGGTTACTCATCCCTGAACTACCTCAAGCAATTTCCCATCGACGTGTTGAAGATCGACCGCACCTTCGTCGATGGCCTGCCCAGCGGCGAGCAGGACGCACAAATTGCCCGTGCAATCATTGCCATGGCCCACAGCCTCAACCTGGCGGTGATCGCCGAAGGCGTGGAAACCCACGAGCAGCTTGATTTCCTGAGGGAGCACGGTTGCGACGAGGTGCAGGGGTATCTGTTCGGTCGGCCGATGCCGGCCAATCAGTTCGAGGCCCAATACAGTAACGATGCATTGTTCATGTTTGATTGACCACCGCCCAACCGTCTCAACGCGCCTTGAACACCGTACTCATTTCATGCACTCGCACAGGCTGCCCAGGTTCTTCGACACGCGCAGAGAGCGCAGGTAACGTCGTACCTGTCACCACCATCGGCCCGCTGCTGAAGTTCGCGGTGATGCGCGTTCCATCCGCATAGCTTGATTGCTGGAGCGCGCGATCCTTCGACAACACCTTGAAATCCACCATCGCCACTCTGAACAGTCGCTCGTGCAGCGGGCGGAAGATACGGTCATAGGCCGCGATCACCGGCAGATCACGATCGAGCACTTCATCGGCGAGGTGATAAAGCGGCGGCACCATATACAACAGCTGCAGGAGCGCCGTCGCCTCCAACTCATTGCTGAACTTCAATGAGCCGTACTCCCAGTGATGGGTTGTCACGACGCTGTCATGCAAGGCGATTTGATAAAGCGGCAGGCGAAACCGTGGCGAGCGTTCATAACGGGCGACCGAAGGCTTGAGCGGAACAGGCTTGAAGTAAAGACCGGGCGTTTCTCCGGGCCAGTAATTCCCTCGATAGTACGGCGAGAGTGAATCCTTCATATCAGGATCCATCCACGCGAAGGGCTGTGTCGTCATGCCCTGGGCAAACGCGAACTGTGGGGTGTACCAGGACAACCCACCTTCCGTTCCGGTCACCAGGCCAAGTGCCTGGGTAGGATAGGCCAGCCTCTGGCGCACGCTCTGGCTGTCCTGCGACTCACTGGTCTCACGGCCGGGCGTATAGTCCTCACGCGGCGGGCCGGCGCCATCCACATCCAGAAAATAGCTGTTGAGCCCAGAGTTTTTTGCAATCGCATCGATGCGTTTTCGAGCATAGTCATGGACTGCACGAGCGCTGACATATACCCCCTTTCCAGCAAAACCGGTGACGATCTGGCCGTTTTTATCCCGGTAACCGGCATTCGCCAACTCGTCGCCCATCTGCGCGGTAGACCAGGTTTCCACAAGGTTTGAGAGGTGAGCGCTGCCATAGCTGTCGTAGACGCCGACCAGGTAACCCGCCGCCTTGGCTTGCTCAAGGGCTTCAGGGTGCCAAAGCGCCGTTCGCCACTCACTGACTCCCAGCCAGGCACGACGCAAACCTGCCGATTGCAGTGCGCTGACCAGGTCGGTCGACAGACCGCCCCCCCAACGCTGGTGGGGAGCCAACAGCGGACCGAAGGCCTGGTCCATGGCGATTCTCATATCCCGAGTCCACACAACTTCACCGCCAGGGTCATGTCCACCCGGCAGGGGTGTCACTTCAGGACGGGCAATCACTTTCAACAGTGCCGCGTTGAGCGCTCGAACCACCTCTTTTTTCAGCGATGGCTCAATATCGCCCTGGTTCCTCGCCCCCGCCTTGAACGCCATCTCGACGGTTTTGCGCTTTTCATCATCAAGTACCGCCCACAGTCGGCCCGCCAGTTGCGTGCCATCGCCTTTCTGGCGCTGGAACTGTTCCAGAAACGCTTGCCATTGAACAATGTCCGCGACTTTCAGTGGAGCGCTGCCCCATAGATAGATATGGGATGCCCCTCCTAACCGGGCGACCTCGGGTGTCATGGCAATCTTGTCGTTCAAGGAAACAAATTGGCCGTTTGCTTGCAGCCATCGCCGGTAACCATGCGCCCCCGCCAACGGATCCTGCAGGCCGGGCACAATACGCAGGGTATAAGCGGCATCGGGGGATAGGGAGGAGAAACTGTGAGTAAAACCAGGTCGTACACGATCAGCCCTGCGCTCTACATCAAACGTTGTATCCAGAGGTGTTTCCAACAGCCAGGTAACGGAAAGCCCCTCTCGCAACTCCGTCCAGAACGGCATGGAAAGAATACTCAGCACGCTTTCCGGTTCGTATCGACGCACCATCCAGTCAAGCCATCCGGGGTCGTCTGCCGGCACGTAACTGCCCTCGCCAAAAGGAAATGCATAGGCCTTGATGGCCCCGGGATCCGCGGTCCGAGGCCAGTTCAATACGGAGGGACCTCGTGACCGGACTGACACCCGTAATGCACCGAGCTCGATATTGGCTGTGACCTTGTAGTGGCCCGTGCCGGCAGCCACTTGCCATTCGCGATCTGACAGCCGCTCAACCCTGCTACCGCTGAAAGCCGGGGATGCCAATGCCAGGCGCTTGCCTTGTGAAGTCGTGAGCGAAATGGCCAACGTGTCCGGCTCAATTGCAAACTGCCCGGCGGGACTATCCAGCAGCACAGGGGCAACGTCCAAGGCGTACGTCGTACCGGGTACCATGCAAGCAAACACGATGCCCCAGACAGGGGCCATCCAACGACATGAGCAAGCATGCGCAAAAACAGGTGTGGTAGGTATCTGATTGGTCACGGGCTTCATCCATTGATTTCCTGTCCAATGTTCAGGGGCAAGACATTCGTCAGCTCAGCCTTCATCCCAGGCTTCCAGAACAAAGTGTGCCCCGCTAAAAACAAGGATGCCCAACTCGGCTCCGTGCTTCAGCGAAAATCTGTGTCCCTATATTCTGCCGAGCACCGTGAATGCCACTTGTCTGCGACATGATGCCGTTTCATATGCCATCTAAAACCCATTGGGTTAGAATGCCCCCCTTTTCCGCCCCCGATCCCTGAGGACCGCCATGTTCAGCCGTGATTTGACTATTGCCAAGTACGACGCCGATCTCTTTGCCGCCATGGAGCAAGAAGCTCAGCGCCAGGAAGAGCACATTGAGCTGATCGCTTCGGAAAACTACACCAGCCCTGCGGTGATGGAAGCTCAAGGCTCGGTACTGACCAACAAGTACGCCGAAGGCTACCCGGGCAAGCGCTACTACGGTGGTTGCGAGTACGTAGACATCGTCGAGCAGCTGGCTATCGATCGCGCCAAAGAGCTGTTCGGCGCCGACTACGCCAACGTTCAGCCGCACGCCGGTTCGCAAGCCAACAGCGCCGTTTACCTGGCCCTGCTATCGGCTGGCGACACCATCCTGGGCATGAGCCTGGCCCACGGTGGTCACCTGACCCACGGTGCCAGCGTTTCGTCTTCGGGCAAGCTGTACAACGCCATCCAGTACGGCATCGACGCCAACGGCCTGATCGACTACGACGAAGTCGAGCGCCTGGCCGTTGAGCACAAGCCAAAAATGATCGTGGCCGGTTTCTCTGCCTACTCGCAGATCCTCGACTTCCCGCGCTTTCGCGAGATCGCCGACAAGGTAGGTGCCTATCTCTTTGTTGATATGGCTCACGTTGCGGGGCTGGTCGCCGCTGGCGTCTACCCGAACCCGGTTCCATTCGCTGACGTGGTGACCACCACCACCCACAAGACCCTGCGCGGTCCACGTGGCGGCCTGATCCTGGCTCGCGCCAACGCCGACATCGAGAAGAAGCTGAACTCCGCCGTATTCCCGGGCGCCCAGGGTGGCCCACTGGAACACGTGATCGCGGCCAAGGCGATCTGCTTCAAGGAGGCGCTGCAGCCTGAGTTCAAGGTTTACCAGCAACAAGTGGTGAAGAACGCCCAGGCCATGGCCAGCGTGTTCATCGAGCGCGGCTTCGACGTGGTTTCCGGCGGTACTGAGAACCACCTGTTCCTGCTGTCGCTGATCAAGCAGGAAATCTCCGGTAAAGACGCCGACGCCGCTCTGGGCAAAGCGTTCATCACCGTGAACAAGAACTCGGTGCCAAACGACCCACGCTCCCCGTTCGTCACCTCCGGCCTGCGCTTCGGCACCCCGGCTGTGACCACTCGTGGCTTCAAGGAAGCAGAGTGCAAGGAACTGGCCGGCTGGATCTGCGACATCCTGGCTGACCTGAACAACGAAGCGGTGATCGACGCCGTTCGTGAGAAGGTCAAGGCAATCTGCAAGAAGCTGCCGGTGTACGGCGCTTAATCAGCCCGCTAAACCGTAGCTATAAAAACCGGCCAGAGATGGCCGGTTTTTTTTGCCCGTTTTTTTTATTTAGCCGGGGGAAAGGCTCTAAACCGCGCTTACCTACCAACTGGTAAGACCGGTCATGCCGATTTTCTATTTTTTACTTGCGAACACCCAAAAATAGCGCCTAGACTGCGCCTGCACTGGACATACCGGTAAGACCACAATAATTAAGTCCTGAATCTGATGTGCCCCGCACACGGAAGCCAGGACACCGACCAGGATTCCTCCCATGCTCAGATGGTGCTCGCGTTCAATCTTCCTCCAAGTGGTTCTCGGACTGGTGCTCGGCATCATCTGCGGGCTGACCCTTCCCGAATACTCCGCTCAGCTCAAACCGCTCGGTGACGGTTTTATCAAGCTGATCAAAATGCTCATCG
The DNA here is from genome assembly GCF_057837725.1 of Pseudomonas sp. GL_091. Lineage (NCBI taxonomy): Bacteria > Pseudomonadati > Pseudomonadota > Gammaproteobacteria > Pseudomonadales > Pseudomonadaceae > Pseudomonas > Pseudomonas sp. GL_091. The sequence continues at coordinate 6,282,835 of NZ_CM174451.1, forward strand.
GCCTGATTGTGTTTTGCGTAGTGGTCAGCGGCATCAGCGGTGCCGGCGACCTGAAAAAGGTCGGACGCATCGGCCTCAAATCGGTGATCTACTTTGAAGTACTGACCACCATCGCCCTGGTGATTGGCCTGGTGTTCGCCTTCAGCACCGGCATCGGCAGCGGCGCGAACATTCACCTGGAGCAGCTTTCCGCAGCCGACATGGGCGACATTGCCCAGCGCGGCCAGCACATGCACACCACCACACAGTTCCTGATGGACCTGATTCCGACTTCGGTGATCGGTGCCTTTGCCGATAACAATATCCTGCAGGTCCTGCTGTTTTCAGTGTTGTTCGGCAGTGCGCTGAATCTGGTGGGCGAGGCGGCGTCGGGTATTTCACGGCTGATCAATGAACTCAGCCATGTGATCTTCCGCATCATGGGCATGATCGTGCGCCTGGCGCCGATTGGTGTGTTCGGTGCGATCGCCTTCACCACCAGCAAATATGGCCTGGACTCGCTGCAGCACCTGGGCAGCCTGGTCGGCCTGTTCTACCTGACCTGTACTGCCTTCGTGGCCTTGATTCTCGGTCTGGTGATGCGACTCTCCGGCTTGAAGATGTGGCCGTTGCTCAAGTACCTGCGCGAAGAACTGCTGATCGTCATGGGCACCGCTTCGTCCGACGCTGTACTGCCACAAATCATGCGCAAGCTTGAGCATCTGGGCATCGGCAGTTCGACGGTCGGGCTGGTGATTCCAACGGGTTACTCGTTCAACCTCGACGGTTTCTCGATCTACCTGACCCTGGCCATCGTGTTCATCGCCAATGCCACCGGCACGCCGCTGGCGATGACCGACCTGTTGACGATTCTGTTGGTATCGTTGATCACTTCCAAGGGGGCCCACGGTATTCCGGGCTCGGCGCTGGTGATTCTGGCGGCCACCCTGACAGCCATTCCGGCAATTCCGGTGGTGGGTCTGGTGCTGGTGCTGGCCGTGGACTGGTTCATGGGCATCGGCCGGGCGCTGACCAACCTGATCGGCAACTGTGTGGCCACCGTCGCCATCGCGCGGTGGGAAAAGGACATCGATGTGCAGCGGGCGAACAAGGTACTTTCGGGCCAGGCGGGTTATACCTTCCAGCCGAGAAAACCGGTTGCTCAAGCGGCAGCCAAAGAATTCTGAATGACCGCCGTGCCTGCCGACCGCAGGCACGGCTCATGGAGCGAACAAGTGATTACCTCATCAACCGTCGTCAACTCAGTGGTAGAAAAACTTCGGGCCGCTTTGGCCCGAGGTCAGTGGCGCTCCGGCGAAATGCTGCCGGGGCAACGCGATCTGGCCGAACAATTGGGCATCAGCCGCCCGAGCCTGCGTGAAGCCGTCATCGTTCTGGAAACCCTCGGTCTGGTGCGCTCGATGCCGGGCAAAGGCGTGGTGGTGCTCGAAGCCAATCTCGCCGACAGCCAGACGCATGACAGTGCAGTGGCCGCAGCGAGCCTGGAAGACGTGCTGCAACTGCGCTACACCCTTGAGCCGTTCATCGTCGGCCTGGTGGCGCAGTCCATCAGCAGCAAGGAAGTCGGGCAACTGCGCCTGACCCTGATGGACATGCGCGAAGCCCTGGAAGCCATCGACAGTGAAGCCGGCGTGAATGCCTACATCGCGTTCCACGAAGAATTGTTCACGCTCACATCCAACCCCATCTTCCAGAGCGTGGTCCAGCAGACCAGCAACGCCCTCAAACAGAGCGCCGAAGTGTTACGCAACTCCCCGGAACATCTGGCTGAGCGCCTTGAAGAAAACGAGGCGGTGGTGCGGGCGATCCGCAGCAAGAACAGCGCCCAGGCCAGCGCCGAGATGCGTCGGCACATCTTGCGCGAAGGCCAGCGCATGGGCATCGAATTGAACATCCCGGAAGACAACCTCGGCAGTTGAAACCTCTTCGAACTGGAGATTGGCCATGAACAGCTTTGCCGCGCCACAAACGCTCGCCACCCTGCCTGTCCGCCCTTCGGTGGATGATCTGTATTCACGGGTCCTCGATGCCATTTTCGAACAGCGCATCCATTCGGCGAGTCGCTTTACCGAAGAAAGCCTGGCGCAGATGTTCGGTGCAAGGCGCAGCGACATGCGTGATGTGCTGACGCGACTGTCCCATCAGCAGATCATCATCCTTCGAGTCAACCATCGTCCCCGCGTCGCCGAGCTTGATGTCGAGCAGACCCGGCAGACGCTGCATGCCCGGCGTCTGGCCGAGATCATGCTGGTGCGGCTGGCCTGTCAGCGTCCATGCGCGCAAGACTTGAAGCGCCTGCGGACACTGGTCGACAACGAGCGTCAATGCGCCGAGCGTGGCCGAGCGATTCGTTTGTCGGGAGAGTTTCATCTGCAGTTGGCACAAATGGCGGGGAATGCACCGCTAGCGCACTTTCTTGAGAGCCTGGTACCGCTGACTTCATTGGCAATTGCGCAGTTTGATCTGCAGCAGAAGGATTATTGCGTGGAGCAAGTGCACATGGAGATTCTGGATGCGCTGGAGCGAGGAGATGCCGCGACGGCGCAAGCCGTGCTCAACCGGCATCTGGATTATCTGGAAGATTTGTTGCTGAGCCCTGCATCGGCATTGGGCCAACATTGTGCCGCAAGTTAGACCGCTTTCGTCGGAACGCCGCCCGGAGCAGGCTCGCTCCCACGGAGGACTGCATTTCAAATGTGGGAGCGAGCCTGCTCGCGATGACGGCTTAAGGCTCGCTGCAGTTTCTGAATTTAATCCGCCGCCACCCGCGCAAAACCCTCGCGAATCTTTTCTTCCGGCAAATCATCGGCAATGAACACGATCACGCTCTCGCGCACTTCCTCTTCAGCCCACTCGGTATCCCAGTCGAAACCATAGAGTTTCAGCACACCCTGAAACACCATGCGACGCGATTCGCCGAGGATATTCAACACGCCTTTGTAGCGCAGCAATTGCTTGCCATGTTCCTCCAGCAACTCGTTCATGAACTCGCTGAGCTTGTCGATATCCAGCGGTTTTTCAGTGCGCAGCACCAGGCTGGAAATGCGGTCTATGGACGGAGCAGCCTGGCTGACCGGGCGCAAACTCACGCCGCCGCCGAGGTCGGCATTGAGGTTGAAGCCGCGCACGTCGAGCAACTCGGCGAGGTCGATCTTGCCGTGGTCGACCACGCGGATAGGCGCACGACGGTTGATGCGGGTCAGGCGCTCGCTCAACGCGGTGAAGGTCGGTTCGTCCACCAGATCACGCTTGCTCACCAGTAAGCGGTCGGCGAACCCGATCTGCGCTTGAGCAATGGTCTGGGTCAGGTGCAGGTCGGCATGTGCCGCGTCGACCAGCGTGATGATGCCGTCGAGGATATAGCGCTCACGCAACTCTTCGTCGATGAAAAAGGTTTGTGCCACCGGTGCCGGATCGGCCAGACCGGTGCATTCGATCACCAGGCGGTCGAAGGCGATGTCGCCCCGGTCCAGACGCTCGAGCAACAGATAAAGCGCTTTGGTCAGATCCGTATGGATGGTGCAGCAGACGCAACCATTGGACAGTGTCATCACTTGTACCGGTTCATCGCCCAACAACTGGGTATCGATACCGGCATCGCTGAATTCGTTCTCGATCACGGCAATTTTCAGGCCGTGCTCGGCCTTGAGCAGGTGGCGCAACAGGGTGGTCTTGCCGGCGCCGAGGAAGCCGCTGAGGATTGTGACCGGGATGGGAGAGGACAAACTGGATCTCCTTTTTTCACACAGTGAAAAAACAACACAAAACAAATGTGGGAGCGAGCTTGCTCGCGATAGCGGCTTAACATTCAACATCACTGTTGATTGACAGTCCGCCATCGCGAGCAAGCTCGCTCCCACAGGTATTGCTGTTAATCCGACAACCGGATCAACAGCACTTCGGCCCACCCTTGCCACCGTAACGGGCTTCCTGACGCTCCCGAAAGAACATCTCATAGCTCATCACCGGCTTGTCCGGGTGCTTGGTCTGCATATGCTCGACGTAGTTGTCGTAGTCGGGCATGCCGACCATCAGGCGCGCAGCCTGACCGAGGTATTTACCGAGGCGACTCAGGTCATTGAACATGGTGCAAATCCTCGATCACGCTTCCGGCAGCGCCTGGAATGGCGATTCTTTATCCGTACGTTCTTTGCTGCCCCAGGCGGAAATACCGACCTTGAGCGCATAGAACAGGATGCTGAACACCACGAACAGGAACAGCGCGGTCAGCGTTGCGTTGGTGTAGGCGTTGAAGATCACGTGCTGCATCTGGGTGATGTCCTTGGCCGGGGCGAGGATCTGGCCGTTGGCCAAGGCATCGCTGTATTTTTTTGCCAGCGACAGGAAGCCGATCGCCGGGTTGGCGTCGAACAGCTTGATGAAGCCCGCTGTCGTGGTGCAGATCAACAGCCAGACCGCCGGCAACATGGTGACCCAGACATAACGCTGGCGCTTCATCTTGATCAGCACCACGGTGCCGAGCATCAACGCGATACCGGCCAGCATCTGGTTGGAGATGCCGAACAGCGGCCACAGAGTGTTGATACCACCCAACGGATCGATCACGCCCTGATACAGCAACCAGCCCCACATTGCCACGCAGCCGGCGGTGGCGATCAGGTTGGCGGTCCAGGACTCGGTGCGCTTGAGCGCCGGGACGAAGGAGCCGAGCAAGTCCTGGAGCATGAAGCGCCCGGCACGGGTGCCGGCGTCGACCGCGGTCAGGATGAACAGCGCTTCGAACAGAATCGCGAAGTGGTACCAGAACGCCATGGTGTTTTCACCCGGCAGAACACTGTGCAGGATCTGCGCGATCCCCACCGCCAGGGTCGGCGCGCCACCGGCACGGGCCAGGATGGTGGTTTCACCGATGTCGTGGGCTACGGCTTGCAGGGCTTCAGGGGTAATCGCAAAACCCCAGTTGCTGACGGCTGTCGCAACGGCCACCACATCACCGCCGACCACGGCCGCCGGGCTGTTCATGGCGAAGTACACGCCAGGCTCGATCACAGAAGCGGCAACCATGGCCATGATCGCCACGAACGATTCCATCAGCATGCCGCCGTAACCGATATAGCGGGCGTTGGTTTCGTTATCCAGCAGCTTCGGCGTGGTGCCGGAGGAAATCAGTGCGTGGAAACCCGAGACCGCGCCACAGGCGATGGTGATGAACAGGAACGGGAACAGACCGCCCTTCCATACCGGGCCGGTGCCGTCGATGAACTGGGTCAGGGCCGGCATTTTCAGCTCGGGCATGGTCACCAGGATGCCGATGGCCAAGGCCACGATGGTGCCGATTTTCAGGAAGGTGGAGAGATAGTCACGGGGCGCCAGGATCAGCCACACCGGCAACACCGCTGCGACAAAACCGTAACCGATCAGCATCCAGGTGATCTGAAGACCGGTAAAGCTAAAGGCCTTGGCCCACACCGGGTCAGCGGCAATCTGCCCGCCCAGCCAGATCGAACCGAGCAGCAACAGCACGCCGATCACCGAGATTTCACCGATGCGGCCCGGGCGGATGTAGCGCATGTAGATGCCCATGAACATCGCGATCGGGATGGTCGCCATCACCGTGAAAATCCCCCACGGGCTCTCGGCCAAGGCTTTCACCACGATCAGCGCCAGCACCGCGAGGATGATGATCATGATCAGGAAGCAGCCGAACAGCGCGATGGTCCCGGGAATGCGGCCCATTTCCTCACGGACCATATCGCCCAGAGAGCGGCCGTTGCGGCGAGTGGACATGAACAGGACCATGAAGTCCTGCACCGCACCGGCCAGCACCACGCCGGCAATCAGCCACAGCGTGCCAGGCAAGTAGCCCATCTGCGCCGCCAGCACCGGGCCGACCAGCGGCCCCGCGCCAGCAATGGCCGCGAAGTGGTGACCAAAAAGAATGTGTTTGTTGGTTGGAACGTAGTCCAGACCGTCATTGTTGAGCACAGCGGGAGTGGCCCGCCGTGCATCGAGTTGCATGACATTGCTAGCGATGAACAGACTGTAGTAGCGGTAGGCGACCAGATAGATGGCGACGGCAGCGACCACTATCCACAGGGCGTTGATTGCCTCGCCTCGGCGCAATGCCACGACACCCAGGGCGCACGCACCTACGATTGCCAGCACCAGCCAAGGCAAATGGCGTAGCGGGCTATTATTATTTTTCATTTTATTATTCCAGCCAGAGTGGACAAGAAAGACAGCCACCCCGAGTTTAGCGCTCCTGACGGCAAAGACCATACCCCGACATTGGTCTAGACACCTGCACGCGCCGGCATGCCTTTGATCATGCGGGTCTATAGTCAGCGTATATATCCGAGGATCGCGCCATGAGCGAGCATCCTGCCGAACGTCGCCGCTTCAAACGTATTGCGTTCGATGCCCGAACCGAGCTGAGTCAGGGTCAGTCCACTTGGCCGGTGAAGTTGATTGATCTGTCGCTCAAGGGGTTGCTGATCGAGCGACCCGAACACTGGCAGGGCGATCGCCAGCAGGATTTTTCAGTGGATATTCATCTGAGCGATGACGTCGATATCGCCATGGATGTGCACCTGACCCACGAAGACCACGGCCAGCTCGGCTTTGCCTGCCGGCACATCAGCCTTGAATCCATTGAGCGCCTGCGGCGATTGATCGAGCTCAACCTCGCTGACCCGCAGGAACTGGAACGAGAATTGGGTGCGCTGGTCGAGATCTAGCCACCACCGGATGCCTTTGTGGGAGCGAGCCTGTGAGTTACTCGAACAACGCGTCCAACGCCTGTTCCAGACGCGTGACGGCAATGATCTGCAACCCTGCCGGCGCCTCTTTCGGCGCATTGCCCTTGGGCACGATGGCCCGCTTGAAGCCGTGCTTGGCGGCTTCTTTCAAACGCTCCTGACCGCTCGGCACTGGACGCACCTCACCGGAAAGCCCGACTTCACCGAACACCAGTAGATCGTGGGGCAACGGCCGGTTACGCAAACTGGACATCACCGCCGCCATCAACGCCAGGTCGGACGCCGTTTCCAGCACCTTGACCCCGCCGACCACGTTGAGAAACACGTCCTGATCATGGGTCGGAATGCCACCGTGACGGTGCAGCACCGCCAGCAACATCGCCAGCCGGTTCTGATCCAGCCCCAGCGTGACCCGACGCGGGTTGGCCAGGTGACTGTCGTCCACCAGCGCCTGTACCTCCACCAGCATCGGCCGCGTGCCTTCCCAGGTTGCCATCACCACACTACCTGGGACTTCTTCCTGGGCCCGGGTCAGAAAAATCGCCGAGGGGTTGGAGACTTCTTTCAGGCCCTTGTCGGTCATGCCGAACACACCCAGCTCATTGACTGCACCGAAACGGTTCTTCACCGCTCGCAGCAGACGCAGGCGCCCGTCGGACTCGCCTTCGAAATACAGCACGGTGTCGACCATGTGCTCCAGCACTCGAGGGCCAGCCAGCGCGCCTTCCTTGGTGACGTGGCCCACCAGGAAAATCGCCGTACCGCTCTGTTTGGCATAACGCACCAGCAACGCAGCGCTTTCACGCACCTGGGATACACCACCCGGTGCCGATTGCAGTTGCTCGGTAAAAATCGTCTGGATCGAGTCGATCACCATCACCTTGGGCTTTTCCTGACGGGCCGTGGCGATGATGGCTTCGATGCAGGTTTCAGTCATGACCCGCAGTTGATCCTGAGGCAACCCCAGGCGCCGTGCACGCATGGCCACTTGCTGCTGGGATTCCTCACCGGTGACATACAGCGCCGGCATGCTCTTGGCGAGGTTGCACAAGGTTTGCAACAGAATGGTCGACTTGCCGATGCCGGGGTCGCCACCGATCAGCACCACCGAGCCATCCACCAGACCACCACCCAGAACCCGGTCGAGCTCGCTGGAGGCGGTGGAGAAGCGCGGAATTTCTTCGACGCTGACTTCGGCCAGGGTCTTGATCTGCGCCTGCTGCCCGGCCCAACCGGTACGACCGCTGGGGGCGGCTGCCCCACCGCTTTCCACCATGGTTTCGGTGAGCGTGTTCCAGGCCCCGCACTCACCGCACTGGCCGGCCCATTTGGGGAAGGTTGAGCCACACTCGGTGCAGCCGTACATGCGCTTGGCCTTGGCCATCGGAACTCCCGGAAAAAAACGCGATGATAGCTCAGCCAAGGCGCGCGAGTGCGGCCAGATATTTCGCAACCCCTTTGATGACTTCAAATAACCCCATTAAACGCAGACATGTTGATATACACTCACTTACAAGCCTTGTATAAGTTTTTTGTTTAACATAACCAATAAACCCTAGAGACAGACCTTACTGCACAACTTGAAAACCTATACAAACCTTATTCATTTACACACTTAATACACAACCCCAAAAACACCTACATAAAGCACGGTTATTAACTCAGGGGAACACGTAGCTTGTTAGCCCCAAAACCAACCAAATAGTCCACATCACTACAACTGCAATCGACTTTCAATACCGCCCACTGACCACTAACTGCCCGATCAACTTTAACGTCCCGATTCAGTGATAGTCCCTCAACCTTGGCTCGCTCACACAAACGAAGCCAAATCGCTGAAAAACGTCGTATGCAAAACACCGCAGAAGACCTGGTCGCCCCACAGATGAGATCAATCGGTGAATTGTTCAACACCACCCAGGGCGATTGCTGGCAAGCACAGCAGGCAGTTGATTCGAGCAGGAAGCGATTTGCTGATTTACACTGCGTGCATCAACCTCATCTGTAACAAGGAAATAACCTATGGGCGTGCTCAATGAGTTCAAGGCCTTCGCGGTCAAAGGCAACGTGGTCGATATGGCCGTCGGTATCATCATCGGTGCGGCCTTCGGCAAGATCGTTACGTCGTTTGTCGGCGACCTGATCATGCCGCCAATCGGGATGCTGATCGGTGGCGTGGACTTCAGTGATCTGGCCATAACGCTCAAGGCAGCGGAGGGTGCTACTCCCGCCGTGGTGCTGGCCTATGGCAAATTCATCCAGACCATCATCGACTTCGTCATCGTCGCCTTCGCGATCTTCATGGGTGTCAAGGCCATCAACCGCCTGAAGCGCGAAGAGGCCGTGGCCCCCAGCCTGCCGCCGGTTCCAACCAAGGAAGAAGAGTTGCTGGGCGAGATCCGTGACTTGCTCAAGGCCCAGAACAACCGGCCTTGACGGCATTAGCAAAAAATAAAACGGCGCCTTCGAGGCGCCGTTTTTTTTACCAGAAGTTTTCCACCGCCACCTGGCCGGGTCGCCGGCTGAGGCTCAAGTGCATGTCCCGCTGTTTAAGCAGCTTGCGCGTGTCATCAATCATTTGCGGATTGCCGCACAGCATGACCCGAGAATGCTCAGGGGTCAGCGCAACACCCGCGGCGCGCTCCAGTTCGCCGTTTTCAATCAGCGTGGTGATCCGCCCGTTCAATGCGCCGGGATGCTGTTCACGAGTGACCGTGGTGATGAATTGCAGTTTATGGGCGTACTCCGCCAGATACTCACGCTTCGCCAGCCCTGCGATCAGTTCCTGATAAGCCAGTTCCCGGGCTTCGCGAACGCTGTAGACCAGAATGATCCGCTCGAATCTCTCCCAGACTTCGAAGTCCTGAAGTATCGACAGGAACGGCGCGATGCCCGTGCCTGTGGCTAACAACCACAGATCGCGCCCATCGACAAACCGGTCCAGCGTCAGGTAGCCAAAGGCCTGGCGGTCGACCAGCAATGCATCGCCAACACCCAGCCGGCTGAGTTCGCTGGTGAACTCACCGCCCGGTACGACAATGGAAAAGAACTCGAGGAACTCGTCAAAAGGCGAAGACACCATCGAGTAGGCGCGCCATACCGTGCTGCCGTCAGCCTTGGTAACGCCCAATCGGGCAAACTGCCCCGCCCGAAAACGAAACCCTGCATCCCGCGTGGCGCGCAGGGTAAACAGGTTCGGGGTCAGCGGATGAACCTCGAGCAAGGTCTGGCGCGTAAATTTTTCTTCACTGACGGACATGGGAGGCTCCAATCAAAGATACCCCAGTGTCCCGCAAAGAAAGCAGCATAACCACCGACAATTTGTAGTGACATTAATCTGCACTAGTGACTGTTTACTAAATGCGACATACAACCATGATTATAAAATGCCATATGGCATTTTATAACTCATCGATCGCCTAAGAACCTGGAACACACTTTTTCAAGAGTTAAAAGAGCAAAATTGTCGAACCATAATCGTAGGAACTGTCCTACACTTCGTGGCGTGAAGGATCTTGGATCCAATATTGCACTCGAAAGACAGGTTAATGGAGATCATTGTATGGAGATCTGGAAGGAGTCTCAGCTCAACCAATTGGCACACACACAAGAGATCAATACCGCCTATCGAATCGCGCTCAACTTCGCTAGAAACCTTGGATATAAATTTTGTGGCTTTTCAATTACTTCGAACTCAGTTGTGACTGGCGCCAATCCGGTGAGCCTGAACAATTTCCCCCATGAGTGGAACATTCAATATGAAAAAAACAACGCCACGCAAATAGACCCGGTAGTGGCGCACTGCAATCATTCAACATTGCCGGTTCTCTGGAGCGAAGAGCTTTTTTCCAGGACTCCATGGCTATGGCAGTTGCTGCAGCAACAAGGTTTTCAGCATGGCTGGTCCCAGGCGATCCACGATGAGGAAACCGGTCTGCGCAGTATTCTCAGCCTGGCCAGAAGCCATTGCCCGATTTCAGCCTATGAGTTGTACGAGCATCTCGGATTCTCGGTGTTCATCAGTCGCCATTTGCACGCTCTGGCGATCGCAATGCAACCGAGAAAACCGGCTCGCCCTCAGGCTCCTCCCTTGTCACGGCGGGAACTCGAAGTATTAAAACTGTCGGCCGATGGCAAGACGGCCTATGAAATTGCCAGGATCCTCAATTTGAGCGAACGCACGGTCAACTTTCATGTACACAGGGCTATCGAGAAGCTCGGTGTCAACAACAAGATTGCGGCAGTCATCGTCGCGGCCCGCTCCGGAGCCATCTGAAAGCGCCCGATTGCGGGAAAACCTGCGGGTAATCCAGGCAAAAAAATCGTACCATTTGCGGTCCCTCCTGAGTGATGGCGTGTAGACCTCCACGACGCAGTTCACTCGGACGGCTCCGCCCGCTCCAACGCCTTAGGGCAGCGGGACATCCGTTGATTACCCAGAGCCCCGCCCCATGCCTTTGCTCGAAACACCCTTCGCCGGCCTCGACCTGATCCGTCAGCCCGAACAGCAGAACGAACCGCTGCAAGCTTTCGATGCCGCCGATGAATACCTGCTCAATCATCTGGCCGAACAGCAGCCAGCGTCGGACACCCGGGTATTGGTGCTCAATGACAGTTTCGGCGCGCTGGCCGCCAGCCTGGCGGGCAAGGTGAAGGTGGTCAGCAGCGGTGATTCGTTCCTGGCTTTCCAGGGTCTGGAAAAGAACCTGGTGCGCAACGGCCTGGCGTTTGATGCGGTGCCGAGCGTACCCGCCAGCGAAGCCCCTGCCGGTCCGTTCGACTGCGTGCTGATCCGCGTACCGAAAACCCTGGCCCTGTTGGAAGAACAACTGATCCGCCTGCAAGGCCAACTGACACCCGGCGCCCAAGTGGTTGCCGCGTCCATGATCAAGCATCTGCCCCGGGCGGCGGGCGACTTGCTGGAGCGTTACATCGGCCCCGTGCAAGCCTCGTTGGCGGTGAAGAAGGCCCGGCTATTGATTGCTACGGCTCAAGACAAAACGCCAGCGGTGTCGCCTTACCCAACGCGATACAGACTCGACGAACCGGCCATCGAACTGCTCAACCACGCCAATGTGTTTTGCCGCGAAGGCCTGGACATCGGCACCCGGGCATTTTTACCACACTTGCCAAAAAGCCTTGGCTCGGCGCGGGTCGCCGATCTCGGTTGTGGCAACGGCGTCCTGGCCATCGCCAGCGCCCTGCAAAACCCCGAGGCCCACTACACGCTGGTGGACGAGTCGTTCATGGCCGTGCAATCGGCCGCCGAAAACTGGCGCGCCGCCTTGGGTGAACGGGAAGTGATCGTGCGAGCCGGTGATGGCCTGGCCGGCCAGGAACCGCAATCGCTTGACGTCGTGCTATGCAATCCACCGTTTCACCAGCAACAAGTGGTGGGCGACTTCCTGGCCTGGCGGATGTTCCAGCAGGCCCGCGAAGCGCTGGTCGTCGGTGGCGCGCTGTACATCGTCGGCAATCGTCACCTGGGCTACCACAGCAAGCTGGCGCGATTGTTCCGTGGCGTCGAGCAAGTGGCGGCCAATCCGAAGTTCGTGATCCTCAAGGCGCGCAAGTAACAGGCAAAAAAAACCCTCCGGCCGGAGGGTCGTAAATCCGGGCCTTGAGGCCACGGGAGAGATGTCAGTGCGTGGTCAGGCCGGCCGCGTTCATGAACAGTCGCATCAGGCTGGCGACGATGAACAAGGCACCCACGCTGCCGACCCAGATCAGGGTCAACCAGCCGAGCCGCTGCCACAGCGGCTTTTTTTCGGCTTCTTCAATGTCGTGCAGGGAATGTTTGCCGTTCATTGATAAATCCTCCGATGTAGATCGATGGCGCCTGTCAGGACGCCATCGTCGGAACGCCGCCCGGAGCAAGCTCGCTCCCACAGGTTCGTGGTGCACAGGGCTAGTGATAGCCGTCTTCATGGGTGACCTTGCCGCGGAACACGTAGTAGCTCCAGAAGGTGTAGCCCAAGATGAACGGGATGATGAACAGCGTGCCCACCAGCATGAAGCCCTGGCTTTGCGGCGGCGCGGCGGCGTCCCAGATCGAGATCGACGGCGGAATGATGTTCGGCCACAAACTGATGCCCAAGCCGCTGTAACCGAGGAAGATCAGCACCAGGGTCAGCAGGAACGGCGTGTAATGCGCGTTGCGGGCCACGGCACGGATCAGGCCGTACATCGTCACCAGCACCAGAATCGGCACCGGCATGAACCAGAACAGGTTCGGCATGGTGAACCAGCGTGCGGCGATTTCTGTGTGGGCCAACGGGGTCCAGATGCTGACGATGCCGATCACCGCCAGCAGCACGAAGGCCAATGGCCGTGCCAGGTCATGCATCTGTTCCTGCAACTTGCCTTCGGTCTTCATGATCAACCAGGTGCAACCGAGCAACGCATACGCCACCACCAATGCCGCACCACAGAACATCGTGAACGGTGTCAGCCAGTCCAGTGAACCACCGGCGAACTGCCGATTGACCACCGGCAGCCCATCGATGAACGCGCCAAGCGCGACGCCCTGGAAGAATGTCGCGGTGACTGAGCCACCAATGAACGCCTTGTCCCACAGATGGCGCTTGTCGTCCCTGGCCTTGAAACGGAACTCGAAGGCCACACCGCGGAAGATCAGCCCGATCAACATCAGGATCAGCGGCAGGTACAACGCCGAGAGCACCACCGAATAGGCCAGCGGAAACGCGCCGAACAACGCCGCGCCCCCCAACACCAGCCAGGTCTCGTTGCCGTCCCAGACTGGGGCGACTGTGTTCATCATCACATCGCGATCCGTCTTGCCCGGAATGAACGGGAAGAGAATGCCGATGCCCAGGTCGAAACCGTCCATGACCACGTACATCATGACGCCGAAGATGATGATCACGGCCCAGATCAGCGGAAGATCAATACCCATGATTCAAATCTCCTTGGTCAGGCTGTGGCCGGCATCGGCGTGATCGTCGTCGGCGGCCGACAGCGGACGGGCCGGTGTGCGTTTCTGGCCGGGGCCTCCGTCGTTGGTTTCCTTGCCTTCGTCGATCTTCGGCCCCTTGCGCACCAGGCGCATCATGTAGCCAAGACCGGCGCCAAACAGCGCAAAATAAACCACGACAAACAGGATCAGGGTGATGCTCATCTGCATGAAGCTATGGTTGGACGACGCATCCGCCGTACGCATCAGGCCATAGACCACCCACGGCTGACGGCCGATTTCCGTGGTGAACCAGCCGGCGAGGATCGCGATCAGGCCGGACGGCCCCATCCATAGCGCCAGGTACAGGAACGGCCGCGAGGTGTAGAGGGTGTCGCGCTTGCGCAGCCACAGGCTCCACAAACCGGTGAAGATCATCAGGAAGCCCAGGCCCACCATGATCCGGAACGACCAGAACACGATGGTCGAATTCGGTCGGTCTTCAGGCGGGAACTCCTTGAGCGCCGGCACCTGTTTGTCCAGGGTGTGCGTGAGGATCAGGCTACCCAGGTACGGAATCTCGACAGCGAACTTGGTTTTCTCTTCTTTCATATCCGGCCAGCCGAACAGGATCAGCGGAGTCGCCTCGTTACCCTTGTTTTCCCAGTGGCCTTCGATCGCGGCGATTTTCGCTGGCTGATGCTCGAGCGTATTGAGACCGTGGAAGTCACCGATGACGGCCTGGATCGGCGCAACGATCAATGCCATCCACATGGCCATCGAGAGCATTTTGCGGATCGCCGGGTTGTCCTTGCCGCGCAGCAAATGCCAGGCCGCAGAGGAACCGACGAAGAAGGCCGTGGCGACGAACGCCGCCGTGGCCATGTGCATCAGGCGATACGGGAACGACGGGTTGAAGATAACCGCCAGCCAGTCGGTGGGTATGACCTGACCGTTGACGATCTCGAAGCCCTGCGGGGTCTGCATCCAGCTATTGGAAGCGAGAATCCAGAAGGTCGAGATCAACGTACCGATGGCCACCATCACGGTGGCGAAGAAGTGCAGGCCACGCCCGACCTTGTTCCAGCCAAACAGCATGACGCCCAGGAACCCGGCTTCGAGGAAGAATGCCGTGAGCACTTCATAGGTCAGCAACGGCCCGGTCACCGAACCGGCGAAGTCCGAGAAGCGGCTCCAGTTGGTGCCGAACTGATATGCCATCACCAGGCCGGAAACCACCCCCATGCCGAAGTTGACGGCAAAGATCTTCGACCAGAAATGGTAGAGGTCACGGTAGGTGTCGTTATGGGTTTTCAGCCACAGGCCTTCGAGTACTGCCAGGTAACTCGCCAGACCGATGGTGATGGCCGGAAACAGGATGTGGAACGAGATGGTGAACGCGAACTGAATTCGGGCGAGATCAAGTGCCTCTAAACCGAACATAAGTCTTCCTCTGTCAGGTAGTACGGCTGCTGGCTGGAAGCCTGCACCCACGGCCCCCACGGATATGGAGTGTGGCGAATCTCTGTTTGTTCTTTTTTTGCACGCATCACAACGCAGGGAGTCTGGCCTTGCGGCCGCCGGATCAATTCCTTTTGTGGGTTTTGATCTGGATCAATCAACGTTGAAAGAGTAGTCCCAATTTCGGGGATGAACCGCGTGGTCTTTTGCCGCGTGACAAGTTGCCTCACGGCTTTTGTCATCAGCAGCAACACATCTCTCCCACAAGGAAATCGATGTCTGGCTAACTAAATTTTTTGTCAAGGCAACTTTCTGTTACAGGTTGGTGATAATCTCGCCGTTCCCCTCTCCCCCAGATTTCCCCGCAGATGCCCAGCCAAGAGCCCTTGCTGTTACGTCGCCATCGCCCTTTTCTCGCGTTCTGGCTGGCCCGGGTATTTACCGCCAGCGGCTTCCAGATGCTCACCGTGGCCATCGGCTGGAACCTGTATCAATTGACCGGCAACGTGCTCGACCTGGGTCTGGTCGGCCTGGTCGAGTTCGCCCCGCGCGTGCTGTTCATGTTGCACACCGGGCACGTCGCCGACCGCTATGACCGGCGCAAGGTCGCGGCGATCTGCCAGTTCCTGCAAGCATTGATCGCCCTGTCGTTGGCCATCGGCAGCGCGACTGATCATGTCACCCGGGAAATGATCTTCATCCTGGCCTTCCTGCTCGGGGCCGCTCGTTCCTTTGAAATGCCGACCACCCAGGCCCTGCTGCCAAGCATCGTGCCCAGTGCGCTGTTTCCCCGTGCGGTGGCCGCCGCGCAATCGGCCCAGCAATCGGCCACCATCGTCGCCCCCGCCCTCGGCGGTTTGCTCTACGCCTTCGGCAGCGTCTGGGTGTATGGCCCGACGGTGCTTTTGTATGTCATCGCCTGTTCGCTGATGCTCAACCTGCCGGCCCGGCAAACCCCGCTGAACAAGGGCAAGGCCACTCTGGACTCCTTGCTGGCGGGCATTCGCTTTATCCGCAGTCGTCCGGACATTCTCGGGGCGATCTCCCTCGATCTGTTCGCGGTGCTATTAGGTGGTGCGACGGCGCTGCTGCCGGTGTTCGCCAAAGACATTCTGCTGACCGGCCCGTGGGGACTGGGCCTGTTGCGCTCGGCACCGGCAGTGGGTGCGCTGCTGATGTCGCTGTTCCTGGCGCGGTTTGCAGTGGAGCGCAACGTCGGGCGGGTGATGTTCACGGCCGTAGGCATCTTCGGCGTGGCAACCATCGCCTTCGGCCTGTCGACCTCATTCTGGTTCTCCCTGGCGGTGCTGGTGGTATTGGGCGCGGCAGACATGATCAGCATGGTGATCCGCGCCTCGTTCGTTCAACTGGAAACCCCGGACGAAATGCGCGGCCGGGTCAGCGCCGTGAATGGTCTGTTCATTGGTGCCTCGAATCAATTGGGCGAATTCGAATCGGGCCTGACCGCCCACTGGTTCGGCACAGTGCCAGCCGTGGTCATGGGTGGGATCGGCACGCTGGTGGTAACCGGGGCGTGGGTCAAACTGTTCCCGACACTGGCCAGCCGCGATCGCATGCATGTGGCTAAAGATGAAGAGAAGGAAAAAGCGAAAGTCTAAGCAGGCTAAACCAACAACTCCCCCGCCACCGCCGCACGTGTGGCTTTTCCGCAGAGTTGTTCCACCAGCGCCAGGGCAAATGCCAACGCGGCAGCCGAGCCCTGGGCGGTGATGCAGTTGCCATCGACCACTACCGGTTGATCGACGAAGTTACAGCCCAACAGTTGATGGCTGGCCGATGGCAGACAGGTCATGCGCCGTTGACGCAATACGCCAAAGGCCTGCAGTGCCACGGCGGGCGCTTCGGCGATACCGGCGAACAGGCGACCGGCTGCCGCCTGATCCTTGATCAATTGTTGCAGGGGGTGGTGTGCTGCCAAGTGCTGCGAACCCACCGCACCACCCGGCAAGGCGATCAGGTCGAAGGGCTGCGCCAGCAAGTCTACCAGCATCGCATCGGACGTCAGGCGAGTGCCGCGGGCGCAGGTGAGCATGCGCCGCCCTTCGATACTGGCCACCACCACTTCTATTTTGGCGCGGCGCAGCACGTCGATCAGGGTCACGGTTTGCAGGTCATCGGTGCCCTCGGCGAGGGCAATCAAGGCTCTAAAGGTCATCAGGTATTGTCCACGGAATGATCTTTTAAGCGTAGTCAGCTTTCCCGACCCTTGTTCGAGGCGTGTGTTTACTTGATGTAAAGCTGCGTCGACATCGTGTTGCCGGGCGCGTTGATCGAGGTATTGCTGAAGGTCAGTGTGCCTTCCTGCTTGCCCGCCAGATCGAGGGCGTACAAATAGCCGACGGTTTTTTCCCCGGGGGTGCAACTGGTCAGGTTGCCATTCTTGAACGCGCAAACCGGTGTCCGTGTACCGTTCACCTCGAAACCGTCGAGGGCGACATGGGCCTCACGCCCGTAACCCACTTCCAGCACATGCACCGTGATGTTCGGGCCATTGTGATCGCAACGCGTCCGTGTTTGCCCTTCGTCGATGTTCTCGACACCACAGGACGGCGACGCGACTTTGAGTACCTTCAATTGCGTCAGCGGCGGGGCCGAGGCCGCCACGGTCGTTTGAGCCCCGAGAAACAACGCCATCCATACACCGAAGGCGGCAACCAGACGCTTTTTCATGCAGGACCCATCCCCCCCAAAAAACCAGCGCGCAGTATGGCGCACTTGGCTTTGTCGCAAAACATCGACGACGATCACCGCCAAAGCAGCCATATTCCCAAGCTACTGGTATGATGCGCGGCTTTTTCCGGCCCACAGTAATTTCCAGGCGCGTTCTGCTGCCTGTGCTTTGCTGTTGAGGTCGATACATTCACGGCGCCCGGCGCGCCACGGGGAGCAGACATGCTGGAAAGGCTGTTTCAACTCAAGGCACACAACACCAACGTGCGGACCGAGATTCTGGCGGGCGTCACGACCTTTTTGGCCATGGCCTACATTCTGTTCGTCAACCCGAGCATCCTCGGCGAGACCGGCATGGACAAGGGCGCGGTGTTCGTCGCCACCTGCCTGGCCGCCGCCATCGGCTCCACGATCATGGGCCTGATCGCCAACTACCCGATCGCCCTTGCTCCGGGCATGGGCCTGAACGCCTTCTTCACCTACACCGTGGTCCTGCACATGGGCCATACCTGGCAAGTGGCGCTGGGTGCGGTGTTCATCTCGGCGGTGTGCTTCTTCCTGCTGTCGATCTTCCGCATCCGTGAATGGATCATCAACAGCATCCCGCTGCCGCTGCGCTCGGCGATTGCCGCCGGTATCGGCCTGTTCCTGGCACTGATCGCCCTGCACAACGCCGGTATCGTGGTCAGCAACCCGGCGACCATGGTCGGCCTCGGTGACCTGAAACAACCGGCTCCGATCCTCGCCACCCTCGGTTTTGCCCTGATCGTCGCCCTCGAAGCCCTTGCCGTACGCGGTGCGGTGCTGATCGGTATTCTGGTGGTAACTATCGTTTCCATCGTCATGGGCTTCACCCCGTTCGGTGGCGTGATGTCGATGCCACCGTCCCTGGCCCCGACCTTCCTGCAACTGGACATCAAGGGTGCGCTGGACATCGGTCTGGTCAGCGTGATCTTCGCCTTCCTGTTCGTCGACCTGTTCGACAACTCCGGCACCCTGATCGGTGTGGCCAAGCGCGCCGGCCTGATGCGCAAAGACGGCCATATGCCGAAAATGGGCCGCGCGCTGATCGCCGACAGCACCGCTGCCATGGCCGGCTCCCTGCTGGGCACCTCGACCACTACCAGCTATATCGAATCTGCCGCTGGCGTGAGTGCCGGCGGCCGCACCGGCCTGACCGCCGTCGTGGTGGCGATCCTGTTCCTGCTGGCGCTGTTCTTCTCGCCACTGGCCGCCAGCGTTCCGGCCTTCGCCACCGCACCGGCACTGCTGTTCGTCGCCGTGCTGATGACATCCGGCCTGGCCGAAATAGACTGGGACGACATTACCGTCGCCGCGCCGGTGGTGATCACCGCGCTGGCAATGCCGTTCACTTACTCCATCGCCAATGGCATCGCCTTCGGTTTCATTTCCTGGACCGCCATCAAGCTGATGTCCGGTCGTGGCCGTGAGCTGAACCCGGCGCTGGTGATCCTGTCGATTCTGTTCGTGATCAAGCTGGGTTGGTTCAACGCATGACTTTTGATTCCCAGGCCTACGCCGTTCAGCTCGAAGAAAAGGTCACGCGTCTGCGTGACCTGCTGGCCCCCTTCGATGCGCCCGAGCCAGCCGTTTTCGATTCGCCGCTGAAAAACTTCCGCCTGCGCGCCGAGTTCCGCCTGTGGCGCGAGGCCGGCGAGCGTCACTATGCGATGTTTTCCCAGGAAGACAAACGCACGCCGATCCTGATCGAGGAGTTCCCGATCGCCAGCCTGCGCATCAACCAGTTGATGCCGCAGCTGAAGGCAGCGTGGCAAGCCAGTGCGCCCCTGAGCCACAAGCTGTTCCAGGTGGAGTTCCTGACCACTCTGGCCGGCGACGCGATGATCACCCTGTGCTATCACCGCCCGCTGGACGAGCACTGGCATACGGCGGCGTCGAAGCTGGCGACGGACCTGAACGTCAGCATCATCGGCCGCTCCAAGGGCAAACGCGAAGTTATCGGTCACGATTACGTGGTCGAGAAGCTGGAGGTCGGCGGTCGCACCTTCAGCTATCGCCAGCCTGAAGGCGCGTTCACCCAGCCCAACGGCACGGTGAACCAGAAGATGCTCAACTGGGCATACGATGCGCTTGGCGATCGCTCCGATGATTTGCTGGAGCTGTATTGCGGCAACGGCAACTTCACCCTGCCCCTCGCCACCCGCGTGCGCAAAGTGCTGGCCACCGAAATCAGCAAGACTTCGGTCAACGCGGCCTTGAGCAATCTCAGCGAAAACGCTGTGGATAACGTCACCCTGGTGCGTTTGTCCGCTGAAGAGCTGACCGAAGCCCTGAATGAAGTGCGTCCGTTCCGCCGCCTGCATGGCATCGACCTCAAGAGCTACGAGTTCGGTAGCGTGTTCGTCGACCCGCCCCGTGCCGGCATGGACCCGGACACCTGCGAGCTGACCCGGCGCTTCGACAACATCCTGTACATCTCCTGCAATCCGGAGACCCTGGCAGCCAACATCGCCCAACTGCACGACACCCACCGCATCACCCGATGCGCGATGTTCGACCAGTTCCCGTGGACCCATCACATGGAATCCGGGGTAATGTTGACCCGGCGCTGACTGCAACCGCGCCCACAAAAAAGCCGTCATGACGACGGCTTTTTTGTGGGTACTTACAAGACAACATCGACCTTGCGCGGGCGCCCGCCTTTCCTGCCGTTGGCCCGCGCGGCTTCAGACTTTGCGGCGCTGCTCTGGCGACCATTGCGCGAAGCGACGACCGAGGCCGCCATGGCCATCAGCGGCTTGCTCGCAGAAATCATCCCGGCGATAGATACATGCAAGTCCTTGCCTTCATGGCACAGGGCAGTACCCGAATAGCCGACAGTCAGACTGGCGAAGTCCCCGCCCTCAAAATCATCGAACTCCGGATAGTTGGCCACGGGCAACAATACGCCGCTGCCGTCTTCGAAGCTGACGGCCAGACAGGGGGCCTGGTAGGTAACCGCTGTCGCTTGCAGGCTACTTTTTCTACGTAGTTCGCCACGTTCAATGGCTTTGTCCAGGCTACTTTCCGTAACGGGACTATCGGCCTGAACCTTGGCTTTTATCGTTTTCATAACTCGATCTCCACACTTTCCTGTGCACCTATCAGGGACAGCATCGTCTTGTTCGATTCAGGTTCGTAACAAGCCGATCCAATCATATTGGTGGTACTGACGACCCTTTTCACCACAACGACTTCGTTGCTTTGCCAGTCCCACAATTGATTATCAAGACAAGCCGTTTGTAACTTTCGCCACCAGATGCCCCGGGCGCGCCGCAAATGGGCAGGTTGCTGGAGCGATTGGCGCAATCCCTCGAGTACCGCCAACGGTGGCCGACGCGAAAGCGGAACAACATCCCAGAGCTCGACACCGTTGTGCCAAAAGCTGAACCTGAATCTCGCACTCCACGTACCCGCCTCCACATGCGCATGAGGCGGACAATGCTCGTCTCGCAACATGATCACGACCGACAGTCCTTTGTAATTGCATACCTTCATGCTAACCCATCCGTTAGGTTAATGAATCCGAGGATTCGACATTCTCTGGAAAACCCGACCACTGGCATTGGCCGTAGAATCATTTCTTGCGTCCTCAGACTAGCGTCCATGCGTTACCCGGCCCTGCGGAACACCGCGCGCAATGGTAAGAAATCCTTTCATTACGGCGCTGGCACCTGATAAATACTGATCCAGTTTCTTCATTTGATCCCCGGTGTCATCAATCATGCAGCGACAATTCGACGATCTTCAGTTGGGCAGCATTGAGCTGTTTTGCCTGGCCGCCGAGGCCGGCAGTTTTACTGCCGCGGCGCTGGTGGCGGGTGTCACCCCCGCTGCCGTGAGCCGTTCAGTGTCGCGCATGGAAGAACGCCTGGGCGTGCGCCTGTTCGCGCGCACCACCCGCAGCGTGAAGCTGACCGACAGTGGTCGCCGCTACTACGAGGAGTGTCGCCAGGCCTTGGCGCAACTGGTCGAGGCCCAGCGCGAGGTAATGGGCCAGCAGCAAGTGCCGTCCGGTACCTTGCGCATCAGTATTCCGACCACCTACGCGCATCATCGAGTCCTGCCTTTGTTGCCCGAATTTCGGGCGCGCTATCCAGCGGTGAAGGTCGAGTCGCACATCAGCAATCGCAACATCGATTTCGTCGGCGAAGGCTACGACATGGCGATTCGCGTGCGAGCCATCCCGGATTCCGGCCTGATCGCCCGGCAGTTGGAAGATGCCGCCCTGGTGCTGATCGCCAGCCCCGACTACCTGAAACGGGCCGGTACTCTGCAAACCCTCGACGATCTCGAAAACCACGAATGCATTCAGTACGAATTGCCCAGCAGCGGCCGGCGCATTGCCTGGTTGTTCAACGATGAAGGCGTGCCCCGGGAGATTCTGGCCGAGGGCAGCCTCAGTTGTTCCGACGATGTGCTGGGCGGTGTCACCTTGGCCAAACACGGGGCGGGGTTGTTTCAGACCTATCGTTTTATCGTGGAAAAGGAACTGGCCGACGGCTCGTTGGTGGAAGTGCTCAAGCCCTATGGCGGGCGGTCGCGGCCGTTTACCTTGCTGTATCCACAAAGTCGCCATGTACCGCTGCGCTTGAGGGCGTTTATCGATTTCCTCGTGGAGCACCTGCCGCGCTGATCTGCGAAAGTGTCCGATCACCGCCCACAAACAGCCAGTGCGTCGTCACTTCAATTGACCAAATTAACTAGTTAGTACAATTTATCTCCACAGGCTGAAGTCCTCGGCCGATTCCAAAAATAATAAGTGGAGAGATTCCGATGTCCCCTATCGTTCTGGTGCTCAACGGCCCGAACCTGAACCTGCTCGGCACCCGTGAACCGGCGACTTACGGCCACGAAACCCTGGCAGACATTTCGGTCATGTGCGCACGTACCGCCGAAGAATTCGGCCTGGCAGTGGAGTTTCGCCAGACCAACCATGAAGGCGAATTGCTCGACTGGATTCACGCCGCCCGCGGTCGCTGCGCCGGGATCGTCATCAACCCTGCCGCGTGGACCCACACATCCGTTGCGATCCGCGACGCCCTGGTCGCCAGCGAACTGCCGGTGATCGAAGTCCACCTGTCCAACGTGCACGCCCGCGAACCCTTCCGCCACCATTCCTTCGTTTCAGCCATTGCCACCGCCGTGCTGGCCGGTTTCGGCAGCCATGGCTATCGCCTGGCTCTGGAGCATTTCAGTCAACGTTTGAAGGGGTGATCGCCGTGACTCATAACCACGTGGTACTGGCCGGGCTGATCGGCGCCGGCATCCAGGCTTCCCGCACACCGGCCTTGCACGAGCATGAAGGCGATGCCCAGGGGCTGCGCTACCTCTATCGCCTGATTGATCTTGATCAGTTGAAACTCGACAGCAACGCCTTGCCAGACCTGTTGATGGCTGCCGAGCGCATGAACTTCACCGGGCTGAACATCACCTTTCCATGCAAGCAGGCGATCATCCCGCTGCTCGACGAACTCTCGCCGGAGGCCCGCGGCATCGGTGCGGTCAACACGGTGGTGCTCAAGGATGGCAAACGCATCGGCCACAACACCGATTGCCTGGGTTTTGCCGAGGGTTTTCGCCGGGGCTTGAAGGGCGTTGCCGTTGAACGTGTCGTACAGATGGGCGCCGGCGGCGCAGGTGCGGCGGTGGCCCACGCGTTGTTGAGCGAAGGCGTACAACAACTGAGCATTTTTGACGTGGACATCCGCCGCGCCCAGGATCTGGCTGACAATCTCAATCAGCATTTCGGCGTCGCTCGGGCGGTGGCCGGGTATGACCTGCCCAGCGCCATGGCCCAGGCTGACGGTTTGGTGAACACCACGCCGATGGGCATGAAAAAGCTGCCGGGCATGCCGGTGCCGGTCGAGCTGCTACGGGCCGAATTGTGGGTAGCGGAGATCGTCTACTTCCCACTGGAAACCGAACTGCTGCGCAACGCCCGCGCCCTCGGTTGCCGGACGCTGGACGGCGGCAACATGGCGGTGTTTCAGGCGGTGAAGGCGTTCGAGTTGTTCAGCGGCGTGGTACCGGATGCCCAGCGGATGCTTGAGCATTTCCAGAGCATGAATGACTGAATGAGTGAAGTGAGGGGGCAATCCCCTCACCCCGCCTCAGACTTGCAGGTACCGCAGGACCGACTCGCAAATCATCTCGCGATGACGCTGCTTGATGCGCTCGTCCGGCAGGTCGATCTGAAAAATCTCACCAAAGGTGTGGCGGTTCGAGACGCGATAGAAGCAGAACGAACTGATCAGCAGGTGCACATCCAGCGGATCAAGACCGGTACGGAACAGCCCCTGCTCGACGCCGCGGCGCAGAATCTCGCCCAGTGAATCGAGGATAGTGTTGTTCATCGCCTTGATCGCATCGGAGCGCTTCACGTACTCGGCGTTGTGAATGTTCTCGATGCTGACGATGCGCACGAAATCGACATTGCGATCATGGTGATCGAAGGTGAACTCCACCAGCCGCCGAATGGCTTCGACCGGCGCCAGCTCCGCCAGGTGCAGGCGATTTTCGGTGTTGCGGATATCGCCGTAGAGTTTCTCCAGTACCTCGACGTAGAGCTGCTCCTTACTGCCGAAGTAGTAATAGATCATGCGCTTGGAGGTGTGGATGCGCTCGGCGATGGCATCGACGCGAGCCCCCGAAAGCCCCTGCTGGACGAATTCGACAATCGCCTCCTGCAGGATGTTTTCACGGGTCTTTTCCGGGTTGTTCTTGCGACTCTTGCGCGGCTCGGCACCAGGTTCTACGGAGGCTGCGGGGAGTTCTGAGGTCATTGTCATTGCGGGCTCACGGCCATCACTGCACAGGCTGGCGATTATGGGCCGCGCGGCACGGTGAAGGAAGCCGCGCGGCCCACGTTTAATCCCGCGTTTACGAATTTCCTACAACTTCGCCTGGCGCAATGCGCCGCTACGGGATTTGGCCATGGCCGCCAGGCGCACCGCGACGTTGGCCGCGCCGTAGCCGGCATAACCGTTTTTACGCTGGATGATCTCGAAGAAGAATCTCCCTTCGAAAGGCTCGGTGTACACATGAAACAGTTCACCGCCCTGGGCATCGCGGTCGTATAACACGTTGTAATAGGCCAGTTCGCTGAGGAACTCGTCGTCGAAATCGAATCGCGCCGCCAGGTCATCGTAGTAGTTGAGCGGGATATCCAACAGCGGCACGCCCGCCTCCTTTGCACGGCTGACCTGGGCAAAGATGTCATCACAATCAAACGCGATGTGATGCACACCGGAGCCGCGATAACTCGACAGCGCGTGTGAGATCGCGGTGTTGCGGTTCTCGGAAATGTTCAGTGGCAGACGGATCGAACTGTCCCGGCTGCGCAAGGCACGGCTCTTCACCAGACCGTAAGGGTCCGGCAGCACGACTTCATCGTCCGCCTCGAAATCCAGCAGGCTCTTATAGAACAGCACCCAGCTGTCGAGGCTGTCGGCCGGCAGCGCCATGGCCATGTGGTCGATGCGCTTGAGGCCACCGCTGACCGGCGCATCCGCCAGCAGATTGAAGTCGGTGCCGTAGACGTCGGCATCCTGGTCCACCAGATAGATCAGGCTGCCATCCGGGGCACGCACCGCCGCCAGTTCCAGTTCATTGGGACCCACCAGCCCGCGATAAGGCTGGCCCTTGTAGGCCACAGCTCGAGCCAGCGCACTGGCGCTATCCTTGACCCTCACGGCGGTCGCGCACAACGAAGGGCCGTGCGCCTCGAAGAAACTGTGACCGAAGGAGTAAGGTTCGGAGTTGAGGATCAGGTTGATATCGCCCTGACGCATCAGGCTGACGCTCTTGGAACGATGCTGCCCGGCCTTGACGAAACCCAGTCGCTCAAGCCAATGGGCGAGCTTGGCGCCGAGGCTTTCGTCCACGGCAAACTCCAGGAACTCGATGCCGTTGTACTCGCTGGCCTTGGGCGTTTCGAACAGAATCTCGGGGTTACCTGCAGGCTTGGCTTCCTGCGCCAGGCGCTCGCGGGTTTTCTCTTCCAGATACAGCAACGAACGCAAGCCGTCGGCGGCGTTGGCCCGTGGCGGAGCGGCGCGGAAACCGTCGTTGAAAATCTCCAGCGACAAAGGCCCGGTGTAGCCGCTCTTGATGATCGGCGCGAGGAACCCCGGCAAGTCGAATTCACCCTGGCCCGGGAAGCAGCGAAAATGCCGGCTCCACTCCAGTACGTCCATGGCCAGGATCGGCGCGTCAGCCATTTGCACGAAGAAAATCTTGTCCCCGGGAATCTCGGCGATAGCGCTTGGATCACCCTTGAGCGACAAGGTGTGAAAGCTGTCCAGCAACACGCCAAGGCTTGGATGATCGGCCTGACGCACGATGTTCCACACCTGTTGCCAGGTGTTCACATGCCGGCCCCAGGCCAGCGCTTCGTAACCGATGCGCAGGCCACGTGCTCCGGCGTGCTCAGCCAGCAGTCGCAAGTCGTCGACCAGAATCTGCTCATCGCCAATGGACTCGGCCGAGGCGTTGCTGCACACCAGCACTAGGTCAGTGCCCAGTTCCTGCATCAGGTCGAACTTGCGCTCGGCGCGTTCCAGGTTGCGTGAAAGGCGATCGCGGCGGCAGCCTTCGAAATCGCGGAACGGTTGAAACAGGGTGATGGCGATCCCGAGATCGGCGCACATCTGTTTAATTTCCCGCGGACTGCCGTCGTAGTAGAGAAGGTCGTTCTCGAAAATCTCGACGCCGTCGAAACCGGCGGCGGCAATGGCTTCGAGTTTTTCCGGCAGGGTACCGCTCAAGGATACGGTGGCAATGGAACGCTGCATGTTTCGGCTCCCGGTGGAGGCTTCGGCTACAGGGAATTTGCGCCGCTTTTAAAAGAGTGAACCGATTATTGAGCCGGTCGGTGCATTGAGCAATTTAAAGTGTACTACCCAGTTAGTTTTGCGTGCGATTATCGAACACAATGGCCGATAGCGAATTGACGATTTTTTGTTCACTGCGCAACATCAACACCACATTGGGTCCGGTCTTGAAATCGTCGGCCCCGGTCAACAAAACCCAGAACACCACATAAAAATTTCAAAAAACGGGTATACGCTCATGCGCTCATTCAACGCCTTGCTCACTCGCTCCACCGTCATTACGCCTTGCCTGGCGTCCATCCGAACCCCGCGCACCACCGGCACAACCGTGCCCGCTCGCTGAATATCCCGTCAGCCGACGAACACAGCCGATCAGCCCTTTCGCGTACGTCGCGACAGACCGATTGATCACGCGCCCTTGAAGTCACGACGAGCCCCGCTTGTCAGTCATTGAACGGATGGCACACATGATTCCTTCTCAAAGCTCTCGCATGGCACCTGCCATGAGCACCGCCACCGGCGGTATCGGCGACAAGATTCGCGGCGCCATGGCAGTCGGCAAAACCCGTTGGGGCATGCTGGCACTGGTGTTTTTCGCCACTACCCTGAACTACATCGACCGCGCCGCCCTGGGCGTGATGCAGCCGATCCTGGCCAAGGAAATGAGCTGGACGGCGATGGACTACGCCAACATCAACTTCTGGTTCCAGGTCGGTTACGCCATCGGCTTCGTGCTGCAAGGCCGCTTGATCGACCGGGTCGGCGTCAAGCGCGTGTTCTTCTGCGCGGTGCTGCTCTGGAGCCTGGCGACCGGCGCCCACGGCCTGGCCACTTCGGCGGTCGGCTTCATGGTCTGCCGCTTCATCCTCGGCCTGACCGAAGCAGCCAACTACCCGGCCTGTGTGAAAACCACCCGCCTGTGGTTCCCGGCCGGCGAGCGCGCCGTGGCCACCGGCATTTTCAACGCCGGCACCAACGTCGGTGCGATGTTCACTCCGATGCTGCTGCCACTGATCCTGCACGTCTGGGGCTGGCAGGCCGCGTTCCTGTGCATGTCGGCACTGGGCGGGATCTGGCTGGTGCTCTGGGGCCTGAAGTACTTCAACCCGGAAGACCACCCGAGCGTCAAA
This sequence comes from Pseudomonas sp. GL_091, assembly GCF_057837725.1. Lineage (NCBI taxonomy): Bacteria > Pseudomonadati > Pseudomonadota > Gammaproteobacteria > Pseudomonadales > Pseudomonadaceae > Pseudomonas > Pseudomonas sp. GL_091. Next base: position 6,310,604 of record NZ_CM174451.1, read on the forward strand.
CAGTCGGAGCTGGACTACATCCAGAACGAAGTCGAACCGGAACAAACCCGCGTACCGTTCTCGAAAATCCTGCGCATGCGTGGCACCTGGGCCTTCGCCCTCGCCTACTCGATGACGGCGCCGGTGTTCTGGTTCTATCTGTACTGGCTGCCGCCGTTCCTCAACCAGCAATACAACCTGGGCATCAACGTCACCCAGATGGGTATCCCGCTGATCATCATCTACCTCACTGCCGACTTCGGTAGCGTTGGCGGCGGCATCCTCTCCTCGTTCCTGATCGGTCGCGGCGTCAACCCGATCAAGGCGCGACTGATGTCCATGTTCCTGTTTGCCTGCTGCATCATCGGCGTGATCATGGCGGCCGGCTCCAGCAACCTGTGGGTCGCGGTAGCCGCCATCTCCCTGGCCATCGGCGCACACCAGGCCTGGACCGCGAACATCTGGAGCCTGGTGATGGACTACACGCCCAAGCACATGATGAGTACGGTGTTCGGTTTCGGCGGCATGTGTGCGGCGATTGGCGGGATGTTCATGACCCAACTGGTCGGCCACATCCTGACCGTCACCAACAACAACTACACCGTGCTGTTCACCATCATTCCGGCGATGTACTTCATTGCGCTGACCTGGATGTACTTCATGGCACCGCGCAAGATTCCGAAAGTAGAAGACTGATGTTCCCTCGGCGCAGGCCCGATCTCGGGTCTGCGCTTTTTTTTGCCTGCGTTTTGCCGCAGCTTAGCGGCGGCTTTGCTGCCAGGCCGCTGCCAACCCGCTGCAGCAAATCACGGCAATACCGAGCACGGTGGTCAGTGTCGGTGTATGGGAAAACAGCAGCCAGCCCAGCAGGCCGGCGAAGATAATCTGGCAATAGCTGAACGGCGCCAGCAGTGCCGGTGCCGCGAGGCGGAAAGCCTGGGTCAGGAACAGGTGAGCCGTCATCCCGCAGGCCCCCAGCGCCAGCATCATCGCACCATGCATCAGGTTCGGCGTCTGCCAGAAGAACGGCACCAGCGCACTCATCACCAGCGTGTTGCACAAGCCTGCAAAGAAGTTGCTGGTGGTCGGGCTGTCGATCTCGCTGAGCTTGCGCGTCAGCAGTTGATAGAAGCAGAAAAACAGCGCCGAGCAGAACGGCAGCAACACCGCCGGGGTAAACAGATCACCCCCGGGGTGAACGATGATCAGCACCCCGCTAAAACCGAAAATCACTGCCAGCCATTGCCCCCGCGTCACGCGCTCGCCAAGCAGCGGTACCGACAATGCGGTGACCAGTACCGGAGCGAGGAAGTTGACCGACGTGGCCTCGGCCAGCGGGATGTACATCAGCCCCGTGGTGAAAAACAGACTGGTGCCCAGCAGGCACAGCGCCCGGATCACCTGCAGTAATGGCCGTTTGGTACGCAGCACCCGTAGCCCGGACTGCGGCAGGAAAATCCCGGCCATCAGCAAGGTGTGAACCACGTAACGCGCCCAGACCACCATGACAATGGGATAGAAACCGGAGAGGTATTTGGAAAAGGCGTCGTGGCTGGAAAACAGGAAGGTTGCGACAACGATCAGCAGGATCCCTTTGAAGGGCTGATTGACGCCGGAAAGCGGGGTGCTGACGGTCATTGGGTTTCCTTACTTGAAGTCAAAAGCATCACATGTAGGAGCGAGCTTGCTCGCGATGGTCGTCAACGATGATGATGGCAGCCTGGACAAACACGGCGCCCTCACGTCCATCGCGAGCAAGCTCGCTCCTACAAGCGAAAGGTGCGCAGCACCGATTAGAGCCGCGCCAACAATTCCCGGGTTTTATCCAGCGCCATCTGCGCCCGGTTCAATCCACTCACGCCCTGCTCCAGCAACTGCACCGTGGGAATCTCCAGGCTCAATGGAATGTCAGCCGGCAAACCGCGCAACAACCCCGGCAGGTCACAATCGCCATCGCCGGGGAAACGCCGTTCGTTACGCGCCTGACGCAAGATCTCCGCCATGTCGGCCGGCCGTGGTCCTGCGACGTCACACAACTGTGCATACCGTAACCGTGAGGGGGCAACTTTGACCAGTTCTTCCAACCGCGATCCAGAGCGATCGAAGTGAAAGGCGTCGACCAATACGCCGCCGTTTTCACGCCCGGCGTTTTCCACGATACGTGTGGCTTGTTGAAGATTGCGCGCATCGGTCCAGGGCATGAACTCCAAGTGCGGGTGCAGCCCATAGGCTGCCGCCAGATCACAGAGCTCGGCAAAGCGCTGCGTCAGCCGCTGTTCGTCAGGATCGTTACCGGCCACCAGCAACTCACTGGCGCCGAACTCGGCACCCACTGCGAGGATTTTCTCGAAATCGGCGACGACTGTTTCCGGCTTGAGCCGCAGGATTTCGACGTCCAGCACCCGAATACCGGTATCGCGCAGACGCGCCAGGGTCTGGCGCCGCAATTCGTGGTCGGCCACCAAGGCAAAATGGTGCTCCTCTGGGGTCGCTGGTACCAGACGCAAGCCGACATGGCTGTAACCGGCCCGCGCGGCGACCTCGACCATATCGGGTGGCGACAACTCCAGCACGGTCAGGCTGGCCAGGGAGAAGATACGCTCGCTCATGCTCAACCCTCGATCAAGGATGGCGCGCAGGCGCGCCCGGTTTCGGCGGCTTCGCGGATGGCTTCGATCAGCGCCAACGTACGCGCGGCATCGGCGGCACTCACCAGCGGCTCGACCTCCCGGCGCGCAACTCGCACGAAGTGCTGCAACTGCAAACGCAGGGCTTCATCGGCACTGAAGCTTTCCTGGGTTGCCAGCAACGATTGATGCCAGCCGCCATCGACTTCGTTGTAGTGCCAGCGTTTTAGCTGCGGAATGCTCAGCGCCCCACCTGTCCCGGCCAGCAAGTAGCACGGTTGATCAGGATGACGCGGATACACCGGGTTTTCCCCCGAATCCAGCTCCCAGCTCCAGGGCGCAGCCACCGCATCGGAGCCGGTCAGGCTGCCCAGTGCACCGTTGTCGAATTGCAGCAGTACTGCCGCGCAATCTTCGTTGGCAAACCCGCGAATGGCATTGCTGGTGATGGCCTGAACCTGACGCACTTCACCGCACAAATGCCGCAGCAGATCGAGGTCGTGGATCAGGTTGGTCAACAACATCCCCGCACCGGCCTCGCGGCGCCACGGTGTTTCAAAATAGCTGTCGGGCTTGCGCAACTGCCAGAGCGCCGTGACCGTGGTCAACCGACCCAATGTGCCGCTGTGGATAAGTTCGTGGGCGCGGACGATCAGCGGATTGTGCCGGCGGTGATGTCCGACCAGTACCGGAACGCCACTCGCCTTCGAGGCAGCCACCAGTTCTCTGGCTTCATCCAGGTGCACGCCCACCGGTTTTTCCAGCAATACCGGCACGCCGGCCGCGAGGCAATCCAGAGCCGTGCTGACGTGCTGCGTGTTCGGGTTGGCGATTATCACGGCGTCCGGCTTCGCCTGCTCCAGCATCTGACGATGATCGGCGAAACAGGCTACGCCCCATTGAGCCGCAAGACTGGCCGCCTGCGGTCCGGGATCGGCCACGGCGCACAACGTCGCTTCAGTCAGGGATTGCAGATGCTGGTAGTGCTGCTGGCCCATGTTGCCAGCACCGATCAGGGCGATGCGAAGTGGCGGATTCAAGATGCGGTCCTCTTGTGAGTGTTATTGGAGCGATGAACTCCAATAATTTAGAACCTGGTTCCAGATTCTTACACAGACCCATCCTGAAAGTGTTCGAACAGCGAACAGCTTCTCAAGCTGAACGCTGTTCAAAATGTGGGAGCGGGCTTGCTCGCGAATGCGGTGTGTCATGCGATCTGGATGGCGACTGGCACACTGCATTCGCGAGCAAGCCCGCTCCCACAGTCGATTTGCACAGGCCTTAGCTGAACAACTCCGACGCCAAACTCGCCGCCGACAACTCCTCGGTGTACGCCAGCAACAACGGCGCCAGCTCATGCAGCCGCGCCCCCGGCATCCGCGCGCTCGGCCCGGCGATGCTGAGCACGCCGATCACCCGTCCATCGGCGGGATGGCGCACCACTGCCGCAATCGCCGAAGTGCCGATCGCCGAACTCTCCTCGACCCAGGCGTAGCCCTGTTCCCGCGCCAGACGCAGGCGTTCGAGCAATTCGATGTTCGAGCGCGGCGCGTTCGGCCCCACATGTTCCGGCACCTGCGCGCCCTGCCGTTCCACCAGCGACAAGGCTTCGGCATCGCTCATGCACGCCAGCCACGCATGCCCCGAGGCGGTGTAAAACAACGGCGCATCGCGGCCCATGTCCGGGTCGTAACGCAGGCCGGAGCGCGCGCCCTGGGACTTGGCGATCCAGGTCTGACGCTCGCCGTCGATCACGCCCAAGCGCACCAGCTCGCCGGTTTCCTGAGCCAGGCGGTCAAGCACCGGCTGCACGATATCGGCACCGCTGCTCGAAAGGTAACGGAAGCCCATCGCCACCAGTTTGGTCGAGAGGTGATAACGCAAATTATCCGGATTCTGCCGCACATAACCGAGGCGGATCAGCTCGGCCAGCAGGCGATGGGTCGCGCTCTTGGGGATGTCCAACTGCTCCGCCAGGGTCTGCATCGGCAGGCCACGGGGATCGCTGGTGAGGCTTTCGAGCACACTGAAAACACGTTCGATCTGACTGCCGGCCATGGTCGCTTCCACGCAAAATTTGCTCGATTCTAGAAGACAACCGCACGAATGCGAAATCTGGAACTGAGCGTTCGATAGCCGCCCGCTTTATGCCCTCCAGACTTGTTTGGCTTCGCCTGATTCTTATATTTTCTGGAACCAGATTCCAAAACAACAAAACACCGGAGCTCAAACAATGCCTGCCGAAGCGCACTTTCTTCCCGACATCGACTGCGATGTGCTGATCGTTGGCTCCGGTGCGGCGGGACTGTCGGCGGCCGTAACCGCCGCGTGGCACGGGCTGAAAGTCATAGTGGTAGAAAAGGACCCGGTGTTCGGCGGTGCCACGGCCTGGTCCGGTGGCTGGGCCTGGGTGCCATGCAACCCGTTGGCCCGGCGCGCGGGTATTGTCGAAGACGTTGAACTGCCACGCACTTACCTGAAACACGAACTGGGCGAGCGCTTTGATCCGGCGATGATCGACGCTTTCCTGGAGGCCGGCCCGCGGATGGTGTCGTTCTTCGAACAGTTCACCTCGCTGCAATTCGCCGACGGCAACGCCATTGCCGACATTCATGGCGACACGCCCGGGGCAGGCACCGGTGGACGCTCGGTGATCGCCGCCCCTTACGACGCACGAAAAGTCGGCACTCTGCTCAAGCGTCTGCGCAAAACCATGCGGGAAACCTCGTTCATGGGCATGCCGATCATGGCGGGGGCGGACCTCACGGCATTCCTCAACCTGACCCGTTCGCTGTCGGCGGCCTGGCACGTTACGCGGCGTTTCAGCCGTCACCTGTTCGATCTCGTCGTACATGGCCGGGCGATGCAACTGGTCAACGGCGTGGCCTTGGTGGCACGCCTGGCGAAATCCGCCGATGACCTCGGCGTGTTGCTCTGGGAATCAGCGCCCGTGAGCCGATTGCTGCGCGAGAATGATCAGGTACGAGGTGCAGTGGTCAGCACCGCCAAAGGCTCGGTGCGCGTCCATGCACGCAAGGCCGTGGTGCTCGCCGCGGGTGGTTTCGCCAATGACATTGAACGCCGCAAGGCACTGTTCCCCCGCACACCGACCGGGCATGAGCATCTGGCCTTGCCGCCACTCGGTGTTTGCGGCGATGGCCTGCGCCTGGGCGAAAGTGTCGGTGCCCGGGTCAATAGCGACATGGCGTCCGCCGTCGCCTGGGCGCCGGTGTCGCAGGTGCCGCACAGCGACGGCAGCACGGGACACTTCCCGCACATTATCGAGCGGGGTAAACCCGGCATCATCGGTGTGCTGAGCAACGGCCAGCGCTTCGTCAATGAAGCCAACGGCTACTACGACTACGTCACAGCCATGGTCGCCGCCGCCCCGCCGGGTGAAGAGGTAGCGTCGTGGCTGATTTGCACCCATGGCTTTCAACGGCGTTATGGCCTGGGCATCTCTCGGCCATTTCCGGTGCCGCTGTCATCCTTCATCCGCAGCGGCTATCTGAAAACCGGCAACACCCTTGAGGAATTGGCTGCAGCTTGCGGCATCGACCCGATTGGCTTGCGCAGCACCGTATCGGACTACAACCGCCACGCGCGCAACGGCGAGGACCCGCAGTTCGGTCGTGGTTCCACGCCCTACAACCGCAAGCAAGGTGACGCATTGCAACAACCCAACCCATGCGTCGCACCGATCGAACAAGGCCCCTTCTATGCCGTGAAAGTTCAGCCGGGCTGCTTCGGCACCTTCGCCGGGCTCAAGGTCAACCAACATGCCCAGGTCCTGGATGGCGCGGCGCAACCCATCGCCGGCCTGTACGCGGCGGGCGGCGACATGGCCAGCATCATGGGCGGTCACTACCCCGCTGGCGGCATCAATCTCGGCCCGGCGCTGACCTTCGGCTACATCGCCGCGCGCCATATCGCAGGCGTCACTGCTTATGAAAAGGAGATCGACCATGCAGCACATCGTTAACGCACAGGGTTTGAACATGCCGAAACTAGGCCTCGGCACCTGGCCAATGCTCGGCGAGGAATGCACCCGTGCCGTGGAGCAGGCTCTGGCCCTGGGTTACCGGCACATCGACACGGCAGCGGCCTACAACAACGAAGACGCTGTCGGTCAGGCGCTGGCGAACAGTCCTACACCCCGCGAGCAGATCCATGTCACGACCAAAGTCTGGTGGGACCAACTGCAACCCGACGCCATGCGTCACTCCATGGACCGTAGCCTCAAAGCCCTGCGCAGCGAATACGTCGACCTGTTCATGCTCCATTGGCCATCCACCGATTGGGATTTACCGCGCACCATAGAAACCCTGGTGTCGTTCAGGGAGCAAGGCCTGGCGCGCAACATTGGCGTGGCGAATTTCCCACTGCCCTTGCTACGCAAAGTCGTCGAAGAACTGGGGGCGCCGCTGTCGGCGATCCAGGTCGAATACCACGTGCTGCTCGGACAAAACGCCCTGCTCAACTACGCCCGCCAACACGACCTGGCATTGACGGCCTACACGCCACTGGCGCGCAACAAGGTATCCGACGTTCCGGCCATCCAGCAGATCGCCGCGAAACACGGCGTACTGCCGACCCAGGTCGCGCTCAAATGGCTGCTCGATCAACCCAACGTGGCCGCGATCCCCAAGGCCAGCAGCGAGTCCAATCAACGGGCCAATCTCGCAGCGCTGGATGTGCAACTGGATGACCAGGACCGTGCCTTGATCGCCAGCCTGTCCAAACGCGAGCGTCAGGTCAGCCCTGACTTTGCGCCTGTGTGGGATGCATTCGACGAATAATCCGCAAGACCGGCGATCGCCCTCTCGATAAAAACCCATCGCAGGACGGAATTCGACGGGATATCCGTGTTCAATACAAGCCTGAAACCTTCTCGGCAGCCCCTCGCGGGGTGCCGGGAATCAGCCTGCGCGCGAGAAAAAGACGGACGACCGGACTGGCGCCGCTCCTACTTGGCAGCAACACTCATCGCACGGAGCTTTACCCGGAACAGAAGAGGATTCCCACATGCTATGGAAAAAAGGCCGACGCAGCGACAACGTGGTCGACGCCCGTGGCGATGATGTTGGCGGCGGTGGCGGCGGCATGCGTTTTGGCGGTGGCAAAGGCCTGAGCCTGACGGCAATCCTCCTGATCGTCGGCATCGGCTGGATCACCGGCCAGGATCCGCTGCAAATCCTCGGACAACTGACCGGGCAAATGGACCAGCAATCGACACCCGCCACCAACCAGAGTCGCCAGGCACCGCCGGCCAATGATGAGAGCGCGGAGTTCGTGCGTTCGATCCTCGGCGACACCGAGGACACCTGGGGCGCGATATTCCAGCAGGCCGGCCGCCAATACAAAGACCCGACCCTGGTGTTATTCAGCAACCGCGTGAATTCAGCCTGCGGTCTGGCCACCTCGGCGACCGGCCCCTTCTATTGCCCGGCCGACCAGAAGGTCTACCTGGACATGGCGTTCTTCCAGGAGATGTCCCAACGCTTTTCCGCAGCGGGCGACTTCGCCCAGGCCTACGTGATCGCTCACGAAGTCGGGCACCACGTGCAGACCCTGCTCGGGGTGTCCGCAAAAATTCAGGCAGCACGCCAACAAGGACGGCAGATGGAAGGCGACGGCGGTTTGCTGGTTCGCCAGGAGCTTCAGGCCGATTGTCTGGCCGGCGTCTGGGCCAACAATGCGCAGAAGCGCCTGAACTGGCTGGAACCGGGCGACATCGAAGAAGCACTGAACGCAGCGAACGCCATCGGCGACGATCGTTTGCAGCAACAGGGTCAGGGCCGTGTGGTCCCGGACTCGTTCACCCATGGTACGTCGGCGCAACGGGTGCGCTGGTTCAAAACCGGTTTCGCCCAAGGCCAGGTTGGCCAGTGCGATACCTTTGCGGCGAAAAACCTGTAAATGAAGAAGTGGTTGTTGGTTGTTCTGTTTACTTGCGCAACGTCCCAGGCCGCCGAGCATGGGGTCAAAGACCTCAGCTCAGGGCGCCTGCTGTTGAAATCAGGTGAAATCGCGGTGGGCATCAGCCCCGCCCCGGCAAAAATCGAACGGGTGCTGATCATCCTCCACGGTCGCTTGCGCAATGCGCAAACCTATCTGCAGAGCGGTGAGCACGCGGTAGAACTGGCCGGGCAAAGCGCAACGACCCTGGTGATCGCCCCGCAATTTCTCAACGAAACCGACGTTGCGGTCCATCCGGTGGCCGACACCGTTTTGCGCTGGCAAGGCAATGAATGGATGGCCGGTGGCGAATCCACGGCACCGTTTCGGCTGAGTTCCTACGCCGCGCTCGACGAAATCATCGCCCGCTTGGGTGACCGTCAGCAGTTTCCGGATGTGAAGCAAATCGTCATCGCCGGGCACTCCGGTGGCGCGCAGGTGGTCCAGCGCTATGCATTGCTCGGCCACGCACAATCCGAGCTCGATGCGGCCGGCGTGCAAGTGCGCTACGTGATCGCCAATCCGTCCTCCTATGCTTATTTCGATGAGCGCCGGCCCGTGGCGTTCAGCCACGCCGGTTGCCCGCAATTCAATCGCTGGAAGTACGGGCTGGCGGATTTACCAGCCTACGCCGAAGGGCAAACCGCCGCGCAGTTGCAGGAAAGTTACCTCAAGCATGAAGTCGTTTATCTGCTGGGGCAGCAGGACACCGACCCGAATCATCCGGCGCTGGATAAAAGCTGTGAGGCCAGGGCGCAAGGGCCGTATCGATTGGCCCGCGGGCGTTTTTACTTCGATTATCTGAAGCGGCTGCAACCGCAAGGGTTGAATCAGCAACTGATTGAAGTACCCGGAGTCGGGCATGACGGGGACGGGATGTTTACCTCGCCGGAGGGGCAGAAGGCATTGTTTGGGCAGTAGGATTTTCGAGGTTTGAACTGACGCCATCGCGAGCAGGCTCGCGATGGCGGTTGACCAAGCAACGAAGCACTCAAGCCAAAAGCATCTGCCGCAACTCGACACAATCCGCCGCATGCCAATCGGTCAATTCCGGCCATGGATTATCCGGCAGATTCACCAAAACAGTCCGCGCTCCCGCCGCTCGCCCGCAATCGAGATCGAAGCGGTAGTCGCCAACCATCACCATCTCGCTCGCCGGCACCTTCCACGCTTCGGCCAGTTTCAGCAACCCGCCCGGATGCGGTTTGGGCGGTGCATCATCTCGGCCCAATACATCCTCCAAGGCAAAGCAGTCGGCCAGGCCAATGGCCTCCAGCGTGACATGCGCCAGCTCCCGGGCATTGCGCGTGAGAATACCCAGGCGATAACCGCGCCCGGCCAGCTCGCGCACCAACTCCACTGCGCCCGGTGCCGGTTGCGAACCGAGGGCCAGGTCCCGCTCATGCTCCAGCAGCCACGCATGTTTGGCTGCGGCTTCATCGGCCGGCAGCGCGGCGAGATGGGTCAGGATGTCGTGTTCGGCAGGGATCGCCAATGCCACGCGAATCGCCGCGAAGTCGTGCACGGCCACCGTCAGGGTGCCGTCCATGTCGAACACCCAGTGACGCACGTCGGCCAGGCTCATGCCCAATCCTTGCGGTGACGGATCAAGCCTTCCTGAGTGACCGAGGCCACCAGTTGCCCGGCGCGGTTGAACACGCTGCCACGGGAGAATCCACGGGAGTTGCCGGCCCACGGACTGTCCATCGCGTAGAGCAACCAGTCATCGGCACGCAAATCCTGGTGGAACCACAATGCGTGATCGAGGCTGGCGACCTGCATGTCCTTGTGCCAGACCGACTTGCCGTGGGGCTGCATCGAGGTGGTCAACAAGCCAAAGTCCGATGCGTAGGCGAGCAAATACTTATGCAGCGCCGGTGAATCGGCCAACGCCCCGTCGGCGCGGAACCAGACGTACTTGATCGGGTCGGAGGGCAGCGGGTTGTAGGGATCTTTCTCGGTCACCGGGCGAAATTCGATCGGCTTCGGGCACAGCAGTTTTTCGCGCATTTTCTCGGGGATCAGGTGCGCGCGCTGCTGGGTGATTTCCAGTTCCGATGGCAGGTTTTCCGGACCGACCACTTGCGGCATTTCGGTCTGGTGCTGGAAGCCTTCTTCGTCGTACTGGAACGACGCACTGCACGTGAAGATCGGGTGACCCTTCTGGATCGCCGTCACCCGGCGCGTGCTGAAACTGCCACCGTCACGCACCCGGTCAACCTGATACACCACCGGCAACCCGGCATCGCCCGGACGCAGGAAATAGCCGTGCATCGAATGCACATGGCGCGCCTCTTCAACCGTCTGACTGGCCGCCGACAGCGACTGGCCGAGCACCTGACCACCGAACAACTGACGAAAGCCCAGGTCCTGGCTGCGGCCACGGAACAGGTTTTCTTCGATCGGTTCCAGGGTCAGCAGGTCAACCAGATCATCCAACACTTGGCTCATTCAGATGCTCCTCACGCAAAACATTGCCGTGCAGCCTTGGCTGCAACGCTCGATTCAGTTTCTGGACAGGGCCCATGAGGGCCATTGTAAACGTCCGTGCCAGGTTATCCATGCAAGGTTTGCAGCCATTGTTCGCGGCTGATGCGATACAGCACATGCCGACGCAACGGATGATCGGCTTCGAGTCGCGGGTGATCGAAGTCATCCGCCGGATCATGGTGCATGCCGATGGCCTGCATGACTTTCTCCGACGGCAGATTGGTTTGCGTCGTGAAGGCCACGACCTCTTTCAGCGGCAAGCGGTCGAACCCGCAGCGCAGAGCGGTCCACGCCGCTTCACTGGCGTAACCGAGGCCCCAGTGCTCGCGGGCTAGGCGCCAGCCGATTTCCGTGGCCGGGGTGAAAGGCGCGTCGAATCCGACCACGTTGAGCCCGGTAAACCCGATGAACTGGCCAGAGTCCTTTCGCTGCAAGGCCCAGAGACCATAACCATGCTCGGCGAAATGACCACGGATTCGCCCGATCAATGATGCGCTTTCCAACCGGCTCAAGCTTTCCGGGAAATAGCGCATCACCTGCGGATCGGCACACATCGCCGCAAACTCCGCCAAATCTTCGTCGCGCCACTGGCGTAACAGAAGTCGCGCGCTTTCGAGTTCCAGTATTGGCTCCATTGCTCACCGCCCCTCCGTTTGCATGCCGCAAGTCTACAACGCTGGTAGGATCCTTCTCTCATTCCTGAATGAAATCATCATGCCGCTCCCGCTGATTTATCACGAAGACTACAGTCCCGAGTTTCCGGCGGATCACCGCTTCCCTATGGACAAGTTCCGCCTGTTGCGCGATCACCTGGTGGACAGCGGCCTGACCTGCGACACCGACCTGCTGCGCCCGGATCTGTGTCCCGCAGAGATTCTCGCCCTCGCCCATGACCCTTCGTATATCGAACGCTACATGAGTGGCGAATTATCCCGCGAAGACCAGCGCCGCCTCGGCCTGCCCTGGAGCGAAGCCCTGGCCCGGCGTACGGTGCGGGCGGTCGGCGGTTCGTTGCTGGCGGCCGAACAGGCGCTGGAACATGGTCTGGCCTGCCACCTGGCGGGCGGCACCCACCATGCGCACTACGACTACCCCGCCGGGTTCTGCATCTTCAATGACCTGGCGGTGATCAGTCATTACCTGCTGGAAAGTGGCCGAGTGAATCGGGTGCTGATCTTCGATTGCGACGTGCATCAGGGCGACGGGACTGCTCGAATACTGCACAACACCCCGGAGGCGGTGACCGTTTCCCTCCACTGCGAGAAGAACTTTCCCGCACGCAAGGCCGAAAGTGATTGGGACATTCCGTTGCCCAACGGCATGGGCGATGCCGACTACCTGAAGGTGGTGGACGATGCACTCAACTACCTGCTGCCACTCTACCAACCGGACCTGGTGCTGTATGACGCCGGGGTCGATGTGCATAAGGACGACGCCCTGGGTTATCTGAAACTGACTGACGAAGGCGTTGCCGCCCGCGATGAAAGCGTGATGCGCCATTGCCTGGGCCGTGACATTCCGCTGGTCGGGGTGATCGGTGGCGGCTACAGCAAGGACCGCCAGGCCCTGGCCCGTCGTCACGGCATCCTCCATCACAGCGCGCAGCGCGTCTGGCAGTCATCAGGTTGTCACTGAACTGTGGATGCTTTACCCACAATGCCTGTGGAACTGCCTGTGGATAACCTGAGTGAAAGGGCCTGCAGCCCACACGGCGTATAGGCTACAGAGAGATGGTCGTTTTTTAACCACCCGTCAAAGACACCTCTAAACCCTGTAGGAGTGAGCCTGCTCGCGATAGCGGTCTGTCAGGCCCACAGATGTTGAATGTACCGCCGCCATCGCGAGCAGGCTCGCTCCTACAGGGGGCGGGGCTGATAGAATGCCCGGCTTATCCCGTCAGACCGCAGCGCATCCCATGACCCAATCCTCGCCAGCCCTCCCCCCTCACGTCGCCATCATCGGCGGCGGCCCCGCCGGTCTGATGGCGGCCGAAGTGTTGAGCCAGGCAGGGATCAAGGTCGACCTGTACGACGGCATGCCCTCAGTCGGACGAAAATTCCTCCTGGCCGGCGTCGGCGGCATGAACATCACGCACTCCGAAGCCTACCCGGCGTTTCTCTCGCGCTACGCCGAACGCGCCCCGCAGATCGCCCCGCTGCTGCGCAGCTTCGGCGCCGAAGCGTTGTGTCAGTGGATTCATGACCTGGGCATCGAAACCTTCGTCGGCAGCTCCGGCCGGGTATTCCCCACTGACATGAAAGCCGCACCGCTGCTGCGCGCCTGGCTCAAGCGCCTGCGCGACAGCGGCGTAGTTATCCACACCCGCCACCGCTGGCTCGGCTGGGACGAGCGTGGCGGATTGCGCATCGACAGCCCGGAAGACGAAAAAACCGTGCAAGCCGATGCCACCCTGCTTGCCCTCGGTGGCGGCAGTTGGTCGCGGCTGGGTTCGGACGGCGCGTGGATGCTGCCACTAGAGCATCAGGGCGTAGGACTGGCGCCGTTGCAGCCCAGTAATTGCGGCTTCGAGGTGCAGGCCTGGAGCGAATTGATGGTCAGCAAGTTCGCCGGCGCGCCGCTGAAAAACATCGCCATCGGCCTTAACGATGACATACCGCGACTCGGCGAATGCGTGATTACCGCCACCGGGATCGAGGGCAGTTTGATCTATGCCCTGTCGGCACCCATCCGCGAGGCAATCAACCGGCACGGATCGGCAACGATTCATCTGGACCTGTTGCCGGGCCGGCCTGCGGATAAAGTTCAAGCGGCATTGAGCAAACCCCGGGGATCGCGCTCCATGGCCAAGCACCTGCACAGTCAGTTGGGCATCGATGGTGTCAAAGCGGCGCTATTGCGTGAACTGACCGGCGCCGACTGCTTTGCCGACATGGCCTTGCTGGCCAAATCGATCAAGGCGTTGCCACTGACACTGGTGAAAACCCGTCCGCTGGACGAGGCCATCAGCAGCGCGGGTGGCGTGTTGTTTGAAGCGATGGATGAGCGATTGATGCTCAAGCAACTGCCTGGCGTGTTTTGCGCCGGGGAAATGCTCGATTGGGAAGCGCCGACCGGCGGCTATCTGCTGACCGCGTGTTTCGCCAGTGGGCGGGCGGCGGGGTTGGGGATGGTGGAATGGCTTAGAGGCAGCGACAAGTTATAAGCTGCAAGCTGCAAGCTGCAAGCTAACGGCTCTAACTTGCCGCTTGTAGCTTGCCGCTTGCAGCTGCTTCTTTAAGGCTTGCGTTTGCGCGGCCCGGTATTGAACACCGGCACCTTGCGCACAGGCTTGATCGAAGGCTCCGCCGGCGCAACTTCCCCGCTATCCACCCACTTGCCCAGATTGCGTTTACCACCGCCACCACCGGAAGCCTTTGGCTTCTTCGGTTTTTTCGGCTTCTTGACGACCTGGCCACTGGCATCGGTGTCCGGCACGCGGTGCTCAGGCTCAAAATCCGGTTCGTTCTGCCGCTTCAAGGTCTGACGGGTCAGCATCTCGATGGCCGACAGAAGATTCACTTCATCGGCACACACCAGGGAAATCGCCTCGCCCGTCGAACCCGCGCGGCCGGTACGACCGATGCGGTGGATGTAATCCTCGGCCACGATTGGCAAGTCGAAGTTGACCACCAACGGCAGGTCTTCGATGTCCAGGCCACGGGCCGCCACGTCGGTGGCGACCAGAATCTGCACTTCACTCGCCTTAAACCGGTCCAGTGCACGCTGACGAGTCGCCTGGGGTTTGTCGCCATGGATACCGTCGGCATTGATGCCCAGGCCCTGGAGTTTATCCACCAGCGCATCCACGCCGTTGCGGGTCTTGGCGAACACCAGCACCTGCTTCCACTTGCCCTTGCGCATCAGGTGCACGAACAGTTCCGGCTTGCGCTTCTTGTCCACCGTCACGATCCATTGCTTGACCGTATTGGCCGCGACGTTGCGCGGGCTGACTTCGATACTCAGCGGGTCGTTGAGCATTTGCCCGGCCAGCAGGCGGATGTCGTCGGAGAAGGTCGCGGAGAACAGCAACGTCTGACGTTTCTTCGGCAGAGCGCGGTAAATGTTCGCCAGCTCCTCGGAAAAGCCCAGGTCGAGCATACGGTCGGCTTCGTCCAGCACCAGGGTCTGCAACTGGTTGAACTTCAGCGCGTTCTGGCGGAACAGGTCGAGCAAGCGGCCCGGGGTCGCTACCAACAGGTCGACACCGCTGCGAAGCTTCATCATTTGCGGGTTGATGCTGACGCCGCCGTATACCGCGTAGGTACGCAGCGGCAGGTTGTCGGCGTATTGGCGCACGGCTTCGTGAACCTGCTCGGCCAGTTCGCGTGTCGGCACCAGGATCAGCGCGCGAACCGAGTTGGCGGTGACTTTCGGCCCTTCCATGGCCAGCAGTTGCAACAGCGGCAGAGCGAAACCGGCGGTCTTGCCGGTGCCGGTCTGGGCGGCGGCCATCAGGTCGCGACCGGCCAGCACCGCCGGAATGGCTTGCGCCTGAACCGGCGTCGGAGTCTGGTAGCCGAGCGTCTCGAGGGAGCGCAGCAAGGGTTCGATCAGGCCAAGGGTGGCGAAAGTCATGGGAGTACCGTAGGAAAATTCAGCGCGGGTTTTTCAAAACAAGTGTGCAAAACAAGATGCAATGGCGCGCAGTTTACCCTAATTCACACGGGATTCTGTCGGTACTGCCGTCGTTACCACTGGCCGCTCTGGCGTGCGACGCCATTGTGGCAAGCCGATCAACACCACGGCACTGATGATCACCGCCATCGCCAGGGCTTCTTCGATACCAATGGTTTCGCCGACGAACACGATCCCCAGCAGCACCGCCACCGCCGGGTTGACGTAGGCATAACTGGTGGCCGCGGCCGGACGCACGTGTTTCAACAGGTACATGTAGGCGTTGAAGGCGATGATCGAACCGAACACGGTCAGATACGCCAACGCGGCCCAACCTTCGATCGGCGGCACCTTTTCCAGGTGTTCACCGCTGACCGCACTGGCGATAAGCAACACGACGCCGCCCACCAGCATTTCCACAGCGCTGGCCATTGCGCCTTGAGGCAATGGCAGGTGCTTGCTCCATACCGAACCAAAGGCCCAGGTCGCCGCCGCGAATATCAGCAACGCCGCGCCCAACGGGCTCGATTGCAGGTTGGAACCCAGGTTGAGCATGCCGATGCCGATCAGCCCGAGTACGATCCCGGCCCATTCGAGACGGGTATTACGCGCGCCCCAGAAATATCCGCAGAGCAAGGTAAACAGCGGCACCGTCGCCACTGCCAGTGCCGCGACGCCGGAAGCAACGCCCGTGTGTTCGGCCACGCTCACCGCGCCGTTGCCGCACGCCAGCAGCAAAATCCCGATGATCCCGGCTGCTTTCCACTGCGCCCAGGTCGGTGCCGGCGCCCCGCGCCAGCGCAGAAAGGCATACATCAAGGTCCCGGCGATGACGAAGCGGATGCCCGCAAGCAGCAACGGCGGCCAGGACTCCACACCGATGCGGATCACCAGGTAGGTCGAGCCCCAAATCACATACAAGGCGAAGAAGGCAGCGATCAAGGGTAAGGGAAAGCGACGAAGGCCGGACATGGGGGCAGCTCACAGGCAAGGACAAGTGAACGGCTATTCTAGAAAGGCCAGCGTCGAAAAATAAGTTACAAAACCTGTTTAAAGCGCCGGTACACTTTTCAAAACACGGAGTTCAGCGCTATAAACCGTGTTTTCGAAAGCCGGCCATTTTCAGGAGTCACCCCGATGGATAAGTACGACCGCATGCTACTCAGCGCCCTGCTGGAAAACGGTCGCGCGTCCTACGCGGACCTGGCGCGCAAGGTGAACCTGTCCGCCCCGGCCGTGGCCGAACGCGTGGCAAAGCTCGAAACCAGTGGCGTGATCACCGGCTATCAGGCGAAGGTCGACATGGCCAAGCTCGGCCTGCCGATCCAGTGCGTGATCGAACTGCGCCTGAACCAGCACGGCAATCAGAAAGCCTACGACGACCTGATCAAAATCCCGCAATTGACTGAATGCCATCGGGTGACCGGCGACCCGTGCGTGATCATGCAAGCAGCGGTGGGCTCGATGCCGGAGCTGGAAGAACTGATCAACCGGATCGCCACATTCGGGTTCAGCAAGACGTCGATTGTGTTGTCGAGTGCCATCGAGAAGCGGGTGCCGTTGGGGCATATCGAAGGGAATGGCAAGACGATCTAAGGATGCAGAAGATCCATTGTGGGAGCGAGCCTGCTCCGGGCGGCGATCCGACGATAGCCATTTTTCAGCCAACATGGATGTCGACTGACATAACGCCATCGTCGGATCGCCGCCCGGAGCAGGCTCGCTCCCACAGGGGGTTGCGGTGAATTCAGAATCCGCGATGCCGCTTCAAATGCTCATTGATCTTCGCCGCCGGGACCTTCTGCAACTTGCACAGCAAATCATGGGACAGCTCACGCAAGCCGTGATTCTGGCGCAACTCTTCAGCCAGATGCACCGTCAGGTTGGCCGCCATCTCGGCATCGGCCATAGCCCGGTGGGCCTTGCCGGTGTGGGGCAGGTTGGCGAACGTGGTGAGGGTGCCGAGTTTGTGGTTCGGCGCGGCGGGCATCAGACGGCGGGCCAGCAGCAGCGAGCAGGCAAAGTTCTGCAAGCGGGTGCGTTTGATTCGCCCGAGCTCGAAGTCCCAGAACTTCTGGTCGAATGCGGCATTGTGCGCGAGCAACGGGGTGCAGCCGACGAATTCATTCACTTCGTTCATCACCTGCTCCGCCGAAGGCGCGGTGCGCAGCATGGCGTTGCTGATGCCGGTGAGTTGCTCAATGAAGCCCGGGACGCGCACGCCGGCGTTCATCAGGCTTTGGTAACGCTCGACGATGCGCCCCTGTTCAAGGATCACCACGGCGATTTCCGTGGCCCGACAGCTGCTGCTCGGGGAGATCCCGGTGGTTTCAAAGTCGATGACTGCTATGCGTTCCAAACCTGGTTCAACTCCGTAAAAATCAATTCTTGAGCAGCAACGCGCCTTCGATCGGCACGTAGCGGCTGGCGGCGCGGATCAGCGAGTTGGCGGTCAGGCCCGGCACGCCGTAGGCCACCGCTTGCACCCCGTGCTTGCTGATGATGCGCTCCAGCAGCATGTCGAAATCACCGTCGCCGGAGGCCAGGACGATTTCATCGACATGGTCGGCGGCATCCATGATGTCGAGGGTAATGCCCACGTCCCAGTCGCCCTTGGCCGAACCATCGCTGCGCTGGATGTACGGCTTGAGCTTCACGGTGAAACCGAGGTTACGCAGGATCTGCTGGAACTGCTGCTGTTTGCTGTCGCCACGGTCGATGGCGTAGGCATAGGCTTCGACGATCTCGCCCTGTTTGCTGATGTCAGCCCACAGTGCGGCGTAGTTGAAGTGGCAACCATAAGCCTGACGCACGGTGTAGTAGAGGTTCTGGACATCGGCGAACACTGCGATTTTTTTCACCGGCTTTCCTCAAGGCTGAATCAGGCACCAGGCCCGAAAAGTCGCCCAGTATGCCAGCCCGAAGGATTGTTCCGCGAATAATCGGCTATGTGGCAAGGGAGCTCGCTCCCTCGCCACATATGTGTCAGACGTAGGAATCGTCGTCGCCGCCAAAGAACGATGAGTTGTCATCGCTGTAATCAGCGTCGCTGAACCCGCCCTGATCGTTACTAAAGGAATCGTTACCGGCCATGCGCTGGTCATCGCCCCAGCCATTGTTGCCCTGGTCATTGACCTGGGCCGGCTCTTCCTTGATGACTTCGACGACTTCCGGTTGCTGATTGTGATGGAACAGGCTGCTGATGCCTTGTGCCAGCATCACGCCACCCGCCACGCCGGCGGCGGTTTTCAGCGCACCACCGAGGAAACTGCTACCGGCCGCTGCCGGAGCCTGTTGCTGGGGTGCATAGCCCTGCTGTGGAAAGTTTTGCTGCGGCGCGCCGAAGTTCTGTTGTGGCGGTTGCGAACCGAACGACGAGCGTCCCGGCTCACGCCAGCCACCGCTCGATGGCGGTGCACTCTGGGTTGGCGCAGGCTGAGGCTCACGAGAGCTGCCGCCAAAAATGCTCGACAAAAAGCCACCACTACTCGGCGCTGGAGCCGGGGTCGCCTGGGCCTTGGCCTGTTGCAGCTCGGCCTGCAATTGCTGGACTTGCTGGGTCAGTTGTTTGTTCTGCTCATCGAGGCTCTTGATCGCCGCCTCTTGCACCAGAATCGCCTGGGTCATGAAATAACCGGCCGCGGGCTGGTGCGTCAGGTGTTCCTTGATCCGCGCCTCGGCCTGGGCGTCGCGCGGGGCTGAGTCCGTTTCGGCCTGATGCAGCCGGGAAAACAGTCCATCGATCAGGGTTTGTTCTTCGCTGTTCATGGCGACCTCGTAGATTGCCGGGGAAATCGTTGCCTTTATCCAATGAGGATAAGGTGCTCGACCTTAATGGAGGCTGAAACAAGATGTTTCAATGACCTTTACCGAACGTTTACGTTTGCGTCCTCGAGCACTTGATCGGTTAAAGTGAGCCACTGCTTCCAACCTGCGATACCAACTGATGAATCCGTTAGATGTCCTGCGTGACTCCCTGTATTTCTTCAAGCGCAATCTGGGCCAGATCGTGCAGCTGTGCCTGCCGCTGGTGATGCTTGAGGCGCTGCTGCAACAAGTGGTCGACCACTCCACGGAGCCGGACAGTTTCCCCGGCATCAGCGTGATCGTCGGCCTGCTGGTGTACCCGCTGTACACCGCCGCGCTGATTCTGTTTCTCGACGCCCGCAGCCGGGGCGAGTCGCCGCGCAACCGCGACCTGCTGGCGATGGCGGCAAGCCTGTGGCCACGCTTCGCCCTGCTGACGGCGCTCAATACCGTGCTGATTCTGCTGGGCCTGTCGCTGTATTTCCTGCCGGGTATCTACCTGATGGTGACCCTGGCGTTTGGCGAATACCTGCTGGTGTTGCGCGGCCTGGCGCCGCTGGCGGCCATGAAGGAAAGCCTGCGCATGACCAAGGGTCACTTCCTGCGCATCCTGCTGTGCATTCTGTGTGTGATGGGGCCACTGTGGCTGCTCAAAGGCGTGACGCTGGCTGCGTACCCGGAACCTCAGAACCCGGTGGTTTCAGTGCTGATCGACAGCGCCCACAGTTTCCTGCAGCTGTTTACCAGTGTGGTGCTGTTCCGATTGTTCATGCTGATCAACCCGTTGTCTGAGAGAAATGACAGCGCGCTCTGACCTTGGGCGCTGCCATCGCTCTCGGGTATGCTCGGGAACAATTTTGTAACGCTAATAAGCCGAGCCATGACCCGTCTACTGCGCTACACCCTGTTGGGCCTGCTGATCGTGATCGGCCTGATCGTCGTGATGATCTACAGCCTGACCTGGCGCCCCGACGCCAAAGAAGTGTTGCCCGTCAGTTGCAGCGCCCAGGCCCCCACCCTGGTCCCCGGGCAGGCGCTGAAGGTGATGACCTGGAACGTCCAGTACCTGGCCGGCAAGCGTTACGTATTCTGGAATGACCTAGCCGCCGGTACCGACGAACGCCCCACAGCGGAAGACATGGCCTTCAGCCTCGACGAAGTGGCGCGGGTGATTCGCGACGAACAGCCGGACATCGTGCTGTTGCAGGAGCTGGACGACGGCGCCAAGGCCAGCGATTACCAGTACCAGTTCAAACTGCTGCAAGAGCGGCTCGCCGACTTGTATCCGTGTGGCACCAGCGCGTTCGACTGGAAGGCCGACTTCGTGCCGAACCCGCACATTTTCGGCAGTGTCGGCCGGCAACTGGCGACCCTGAGCCGCTACCAGATCGAACATGCCGAACGCCTGCAACTGCCCATCACCTCGGGCAATCCAATCAGCCGCCAATTCAAACCCAAAGACGCCTTGCTGGTGAGTTATTTGCCGTTGAGTGATGGCGGGCAAATAGCGGTGCTCAATACCCATCTGGACCGCGCCAATCGAGCCGACAACACCTTGCAGAACCAGGTGAACGCCGTGGCCAAGGCCCTCGATAAATTCGAAAGCCGTGGCACGCCGTGGCTGATCGGTGGGGATTTCAACCTGTTGCCGCTGGGCCAGTATCGACGTCTGTCCGACGCGCAACGCGCACCCTACTCCGCCGACAGCCCGTTGCACCTGCTGTGGGACAAGTACCCGATGATCCCGAGCAACAACGAAGCCAGTGGTATCGACCGCGAACGCTGGTTGACCCATTACCCGAACGATCCCGGGCTGAACGGCCCGGACCGGACCGTCGACTACCTGTTCTACAGCCCGCGGATCAAACGGGTCGAGGCGATGGTGCGGCAGGATGATACGTTGCGTATCTCCGATCACCTGCCGGTGATTGCGCGGTTCCTGTTGCCGGCTGCGCCCTGACACATAAACCTGTAGGCGCCGGGCTTGTGTGGCGAGGGGGCTTGTCGGATCGCCGCACCGCCCCGTTGGGTCGCGTAGCGGCCCCAAGATTTTCGAACACAGTATTTACGGCTGCTGCGCATCCGAACGGGGCGATGCGGCGATCCGACAAGCCCCCTCGCCACAAAGGCCCGCTCCCACAGGGTCGGTGCAAACCTGACTTAATGCACCTCCTCCAGATCATCATGCAGCAGCCCGAAGATCTCGCGCTTCATCTCGATGAACGAGCGCTCCATGACCATGTCCAGGTTGCGTGGGCGCTCGATCGGCACATCCAGAATCTGTTTGATCCTGCCAGGTCTAGCGCCCATGACGTAGACCCGGTCGCCCAGCAGAATCGCCTCGTCGATGTCGTGGGTCACGAACAACACAGTCTTCTTGCTGTTGCCCCACACCCGCAACAACAACTGCTGCATTTGCAGGCGCGTCTGGCTGTCGAGGGCGCCGAAGGGTTCGTCCATCAGCAGGATCTGCGGGTCATTGGCCAGCGCCCGGGCAATGGCGACACGTTGCATCATCCCGCCGGACAACTGCTTGGCGTAGTTGTCGGCAAAGCCGCTCAGGCCCACTTCGTTGACGTAGTAGTCGACGATGTCCTTGCGTTGCGCCGCCGGCATGCCGCGCCGCTTGAGGCCGAATTCGACGTTCTGTCGCACCGTCAGCCACGGGAACAGCGTGTAGCTCTGGAACACCATGCCGCGATCCGCGCCGGGGCCTTCGACCTGCTGGCCGCCGACGTAAATCTCGCCCGAGGTCGGTTCGGCCAGGCCGGCGGTGAGGTACAGCAGGCTCGACTTGCCGCAACCCGAAGGCCCCACCAGTACCGCAAATTGCTGGTCCGGCACCTCGAACGACACTTCCTCCAATGCGGTAAAGGTACCGCCATCGGGTTTCTTGTAACGCAGGCTGACCTTGTCCACTTGCAGCCGTGGCGCGTTCACCGGGGCAGCCTGAGGGGCGGAAAAACGATGAGTGGCGGCGGTTACTGAGCCCATGCGGTGATCCTCAGACGTAGGAAACGGAACAGTTGATCGGTGACCAGACCCAGCAGGCCAATGATCGCGATGGCAAGGAAAATCACATCCACCTGGAAGCCACGCATGGCCTTGAGGCTCAGGTAACCCAGTCCACTGGAAGCGGCCACCAGTTCAGCCACCACCAGGTAAGTCCAGGCCCAGCCCATGGTCACGCGCAGGGTGTCGAGCACTCCTGGCAGAGAAGCCGGGGCGATCACATGCAGCACCGCATCGCGACGGTTCGAACCGAGGGTGTAGGAGGCATTGATCAGGTCCTTGGAGATGCCTTTGGACACGTCCGCGATCATCACCAGTTGCTGGAAGAACACGCCGAAGATGATCACCGACACCCGCTGCTCCAGACCGATGCCGATCCACAGAATGAACAGCGGCACGAAGGAGGTCACCGGCAGGTAGCGAATGAAATTCACCAGCGGTTCAAGAAAGGCCTGGACGATGCGGAAGCTGCCCATCAACAGTCCCAGCGGCACCGCCACCAGGGACGACACGATGAAACCGACCATTACCACTTCGACACTGGCCCACACATGCTGGCCGAGGGTGCCGTCGCGCCCCAGGCGCACGGCGGCCTCGACCACCGCGCCCGGCGTCGGCAGGAACATGCCCGGCACCACGCCACCGTAGGACAAGCCGGCCCACAGGCCGACCAACAGCACCCAGGCCAAACCGCTTGCGCTCCAGATCACCGAAACCGGCAATCCGGTCTTGGGCGTGATGCAACGGCTCAGCCATGAATTGCGCTTGAACATGCAGCCTCCTAGAGCGGGGTGACGAAGCGGTTGTCGATCAAGTCGTCATTGCTGACGTTGTACGGTTTGCCTTGCAGCTCACTGGCGGTCTCGTTGGCCAGTTTGATCAGCGGTGCGCTGTCACCCGGTTTACCCGGCGCGCCCAGGAGTTTTTCGCTCATGGCCTGATCGTAAAAACGCACGCCTTGCGCTGCGGCTTCCAGTTCCTTCGGATCGGCCAGGTAACCGCCGACACCCTTGGCCATGATTTTGTAGGCTTCCTGCGGATGATCCTTGGTGTACTGCACGGCTTTGTACAAACCGGCCACCAGGGCCTTGACGTCTTCCGGCTGTTTTTCGATCACGGTGCAGTTCAGTGCGACCACATCGACGATCACTCCCGGTGTGCTGCTGCTGTCGACCAGCACCTTGCCTTGCTTCTTGTCGCGAACCATCGACAGGTGCGGTTCCCAGGTCACGGCAGCCGGTACGCGACCGGCGATGAACGCGGTGGCGGCGTCGTCGGCCGTCATGTTCTGCACGGTGATGTCGCTCATTTTCATGCCGTTCTTTTTCAGCAGATACGACAACCAGAACTGCGAGGTCGAACCTTCATTCACCGCCACGGCCTGGCCCTTGAGCTCTTGCAGGCTCTTGACGTCCTTGCCGACAAGCACGCCGTCGCCGCCATGGCTGTCGTCCAGCGCGGCCACGGCCTTGAAGCAGAATTGCGGACGGTACTTGAGCACCTCATCGATGGTCGACGCCGAGCCGGACAACTCTCCGGAAGCTTGTGCGGCCATGTACATCGCCGCTTCTTCGACCACCGGCAACTCGACGGTCAAACCGTTTTCCTTGAAGTAGCCAAGGTCCTGGGCCAGGTACAGGGTGCCGTAGCCGACCCAGGTGGTATGGCCGATGGACAGGGTGCCGGCCTGGGCGCTGGTGGCGACCGTCGCGGCAATGGCGGTGACCGCCAGTGGATGGGCAACGCGGGTAAGCAAGGACTTGATCATGGAGCACTCCCAAAGCTGTTGATTTAGTTTTGTCATGGGCAGTACGGCGAACCCTGAATCGGCTGCAACCTGTGGTCTCTCAGGGACCCTTCGGCGGGCAGCATTCGGCGGGCTGGCGAGACCGATGTTGGCCCAAGGGCGGGATTAGGAAAATGAGGAAATATGTGGATGCGAGTGATGAAAAAACTGGTTAGCGCGCACTGAGAACGGGCGTTGTTGGCGGGGGTGCACAGGGTGGGTGCAAGACGCTAGAGATGTGTTGAAAGGTCCATAGCAATCGCGAGCAGGCTCGTTCCCACAGGGGTTCCAGATTGACCCGAAAATCGGGTTCAACTCAGTTCCATGTGGGAGCGAGCCTGCTCGCGATAAGGTCCGCAGGACCTTCCAGCAAGATCAGAGCCGGCCGTATTCCTGCGCCGTACGATCCATCGCTTTCAGGGTCTTGCTGATCAGCTCGTCAATCTCTTCACGACTGGCAATCAACGCCGGCGCCATGATCATCCGGCCCAAGGTCGAGCGAATGATCACCCCCTCCTCGAAACCAATCGTTCGGCAACGCCAGGCAATATCGTTCTCGTTGGCGAAACGCTTGCGAGTGGATTTGTCTTCGGCCAGTTGCAGCGCCGCGACCATGCCGGTGCCCTGGATGTCACCCACCAGCGGGTGCTTGCCGAACACTTCCCGCAGGCACTGTTGCAGGTACGGACCGATGTCGTCCTTGACCCGCGTCACCACGCCTTCATCACGCAGGGCCTTGAGGTTGGCAATCGCCACCGCCGCCGCCACCGGGTGCCCGGAATAGGTCAGGCCGTGGGCAAACACGCCGCCCTGCTCCACCAGCACCGAGGCCATTTTCTTCGACAGGATCAAACCGCCCATGGGGATATAGCCCGAGGTCAGGCCCTTGGCGATGGACAGGGTGTCCGGCTCGAAACCGAAGTACTCGTGGGCGAACCATTCGCCGGTACGACCGAAGCCGCCGATCACTTCATCGGCGCACAGCAGCACATCGTACTTGCGGCAGATGCGCTGGATTTCCGGCCAGTAGCTTTCGGGCGGGAAGATCATGCCGCCGGCGCCCTGGAACGGTTCGGCGATGAAGCCCGCGACCTTGTCCGCACCCAGTTCGAGAATCTTCGTTTCCAGTTGCTGGGCCGCGCGCAGGCCGAATTCGGCCGGCGTCAGGTTGCCCTCGTGGGCGAAGAAGTACGGCTCGTCGATGTGCTCGATGTCCGGAATCATGCCGCCCATTTCGTGCATGAACTTCATGCCGCCCAGCGCCGTCGCGGCCAGGGTCGAACCGTGGTAACCGTTCCAGCGGCCGATCATGATTTTCTTCTCGGGCTTGCCGAGCACCTGCCAGTAGCGACGCACCGTGCGGATCAACACCTCGTTGGCTTCGGAGCCGGAGTTGGTGTAGATCGCGTGGCTATAGTGAGTCGGCAGCAGGCTGAACAGCAGCTCGGACAGCTCGATCACCTGCGGGTGGGTGGTGTGGAAAAACATGTTGTAGTACGGCAGCTGTTCCAGTTGCTGGCTCGCCGCGGCGGCCAGATCCTTGCGCCCGTAACCGAGGTTGGTGCACCACAACCCGGACATGCCGTCGAGGTAACGCCGGCCATCGTTGTCCCACAGGTGCAGGCGCTCGCCACGGACCATCACCCGTGGCCCTTCGTCGTTGAGGGCTTTCTGATCGACGAACGCATGGATGTGGTGCGCAGCGTCGGCAGCCTGGTAGTCGCGGGTATCACGTGGTGTGGTCATCGCCAGTTCTCCGTTTTGTTATCAGCGCAATTGAAACCAGGTGGTCTTCAACTGGGTGTATTTATCGAATGAATGCAGGGACAGGTCGCGGCCGAAACCCGACTGCTTGCCGCCGCCAAAAGGCACGGTCACGTCCAGCGCATCGACGCTGTTGACCGACACCGTACCGGCCCGCAATTGTCGCGCCACACGGTGGGCACGGTTGAGGTCATCGGTCCACAGCGAAGCCGCCAGGCCGTAGACGCTGTCGTTGGCCAACTGCAAGGCGTGGGCCTCGTCGTCGAATGCCGTAATCGCCAACACCGGGCCGAACACTTCATCGCGAAACAGCGGCATGTCCGGCGTCACGCCGGTGAAAATCGTCGGCTGGATGAAGTTGTCCGAGCTGTTGAAGATCGACTGCCGACCGCCACAAACCTTGGTCGCGCCTTGCTGTTCGGCCTGCTGGATGACCTTCATGATGCGCGCGGTCTGACGGCTGTCGACGATGGCTCCGGCGGCGCTCGACGGATCCAGCGGATCGCCCGGCAACCAGCGTTCGGCCTGGGCCTTGAGGCGTTCGACGAACTCATCATGAATCGAGCGCTGCACCAGTAACCGCGAATTCGCCGAGCAGACTTCGCCCTGATTGAAGAAGATGCCGAACGCGGCTTTCTCGGCCGCCAGGTCCAGATCCTGACAATCGGCGAACACCAGGTTGGCACTCTTGCCGCCGCACTCCAGCCACACCTGTTTGAGGTTCGACTGGGCCGAGTACTGCATGAAATATTTGCCGACTTCGGTGGAGCCGGTGAACACCAGGCAATCGACGTCCGGGTGCAGGCCGAGGGACTTACCGGTCTGTTCGCCGAGGCCCGGCAGCACATTGAGTACGCCTGCCGGAATCCCCGCCTCCAGCGCCAGCTCAGCCAGTCGCAGGGCGGAAAAAGGCGACTGCTCGGCCGGCTTGAGGATCACCGAGTTACCGGCGGCCAGGGCCGGGGCGAGTTTCCACGCGGCCATGTCCAGAGGAAAATTCCACGGCACCACGGCAGCCACCACGCCGAGGGCT
Source organism: Pseudomonas sp. GL_091 (assembly GCF_057837725.1). NCBI lineage: Bacteria > Pseudomonadati > Pseudomonadota > Gammaproteobacteria > Pseudomonadales > Pseudomonadaceae > Pseudomonas > Pseudomonas sp. GL_091. The sequence goes on from NZ_CM174451.1 coordinate 6,337,674, forward strand.
TCGCGGGTGATAGTCGCCAGTACGTTCTGCGCACTCGGCGCGACCTGATCGTAGAGTTTGTCGAGGCTCTCGGCGTACCAGCGGAACACGCCAGCGGCACCCGGCACGTCGATGTTGTAGGCATCGGCGACGGGCTTGCCCATGTTCAGCGAATCGAGCAGCGCCAGCTCTTCACGGTTTTCCAGGATCAAGTCGGCCAGACGCAACAGTACTTGCTTGCGTTCGGTCGGCGAGCGCGCAGCCCAGGTGCCAGCCTCGAAGACCTGCCGCGCATTACGCACCGCCGCGTTCACGTCGTCTTCACCGCAGGCGGCAATGTTGGCCAGGCATTGCCCGGTGGCAGGGTTGATCGCGGCGAAAGTCTGTCCCGACTGCGCCGCGCGGCGCTGGCCGTCGATCACGGCCTGGTCGGGAAACCGCAGGGAAGCGGCTTTGCGTTGCCAATACTCAAGCTCGAACACGTTCAGATGCTCCAGAGGACATTCTTGTGTATTGGATAGTCGCTCAGGCCCGAGCGGTGGAAAACCAGTAAAAATGTGTTCGCAGGCCAAGAAAAAACTACGTAGCCAATCTCCCTTCTGGCGCAGCATGTGGTTATTGTTCAAACACAACAAATCGCTGCCCGAGCGGATAGGGGTGGCGCGCAAATTGCCAGGATGCCTGATCCGTTCTCCCCCGAGGTTTGCTGTGGCTGCCTACAATCTGCGTCAACTGAAATACTTCATTACCACCGTCGAGTGCGGCAGCGTCGCCGAGGCCTCGCGCAAGCTGTACATCGCCCAGCCTTCGATCTCCACGGCCATCAAAGGTCTGGAAGACAGTTTCGGCGTGCAACTTCTGATCCGCCATCATGCACAGGGCGTGTCGTTGACCCCCAGCGGTGCGCGCTTTTATCGCAAGGCCCAGGAGCTGCTGCGCATGGCCAAGGAGTTCGAACAGAACGCCCTGGCCGACAACGACGTGGTCTCCGGGCAGATCGATATCGGCTGTTTCGAAACCGTCGCGCCGCTGTACCTGCCGCAACTGATTGCCGGGTTTTCGGCGTTGTACCCGGGGGTGGAAATCCGCATCCGCGACGGCGAGCAACAAGAGCTGGTGCAGGGCCTGACCTCCGGCGCTTTCGATCTGGCGATCCTTTACGAGCACGATCTGGACGGCACCATCGAAACCGAACCGCTGATGCCGGCGCAACGACCTTACGCGCTGCTGCCGGCGGATCACCGCTTTGCCCAGCAGGCGCAAGTGTCGCTGCGGGACCTGTACCTGGAGCCGATGATTCTTCTGGACGTGCAGCCGAGCCGGACCTACTTCGTCAGCCTGTTCGAAGAGCTGGGCCTGACCCCACGCATCGCCTTCAGCTCGCCATCGATCGAGATGGTGCGGGGCATGGTTGGCCAGGGGTTCGGGTTCTCGATCCTGGTGACCAAGCCGCACTCGGAGTGCACCTACGACGGGCAGAAAGTGGTGTGCGTGGACATCGCCGAAGACGTCACCGGTTCAGGGCTGGTGGCGGCATGGCTCAAGCGTGGGCAACTGACCAAACCGGCGCAGTTGTTTGCCGATTACTGCCGCGAACAACTGACCGCCAAATCCGAAAGATCGCGGTAACTTCTGTGGCGAGGGGGCTTGCCCCCTCGCCATAGAGTCCAGTGTTAACCGTTACTTACGCGGTTTGATCCGCGCAGTCGCCTCCGCCACCAGCGGATCATCCGGCCAGTAATGCTTCGGATAACGCCCCTTCAAATCCTTCTTCACCTCGGCATAGGTGCTGCGCCAGAAGTTGGCCAGGTCCTGAGTCACCTGCACCGGCCGCCGCGCCGGGGACAGCAGGTGCAGTTTCACCACCTGCCGGCCCCCGGCGATGCGCGGGGTCTCGGCCAGGCCGAACAACTCCTGCAAACGCACCGCCAGAATCGGCGGCTGTTCGCTGTAGTCCAGACGAATCGAAGAGCCCGACGGTACGCTCAAATGATGCGGCGCCAGTTCGTCCAGCCGCTGCGGCAGCGGCCACGGCAGCAGGTTGTGGACGATGCTCGACAGGTCCAGATTGGCGAAGTGACTGAGCCGCGAAACCTTGCCCAGATACGGCATCAGCCAGTGTTCCAGACTCTTGAGCAATGCCGTGTCGCTGACATCCGGCCACTCGCTTTCGCCCTTGGCGGCGAGGTCCAGTTGCCGCAACAAGGCGACCCGCGCCTGCCACTGACGCAGCTCCGGGGTCCACGGCAACAGCTCCAGGCCTTTGCGCCGCACCAGGTTCACCAGCGCCTGGCTGCGGGCAGTTTCGTCGAGGCCCGTCAGTGGCTCGCGGCTGAGGATCAGTTCGCCAACCTTGCGCTGACGCTCGGCCCGCAGCACGCCTTCACGTTCATCCCAATCCAGTTGATCGACGCAGCGCACCTGTTCGGCCAGCACGGAATCGAAGAGCGCCGGATCGAAGTCCGTCGCCAGGTAAATCCGCTCCTCACGCTGCCCCTGGCGACTGCCCAGATCGGCAATCACCAGCCACGCTTGCTTCATCAGGCTATCGGCCTCGGCGAACAGCGCGGCACGGCCGTTGGCCAAGCGATATTCCGCACCACCGGCGCGCCGTTGCTGGGCGACGCGGTCGGGATAGGCCAGCGCCAGCAAAGCGCCGAGCCAGCGCGGGTGATCCGGATCGCTGACCGGCTCCGCCGCTTTGCCCCGCAGGTAACCACGATACTGCCGCGCCAGTTGCCGTGCGCGCTGCACGCCCCCCTGGGCACCGCGTGCGGCGCGTTCTTCGCCAGACAGCAATACCAGTCGGCTGTGCAGATCCGCCCCGGCACCGCGCAAGATATCGCGCTCGCCGAGCAGTGCCGCGACATCGCAGGCCATGTCCGCCAGCCCCAGCGCCTGGCCGCGCAACAGCAAATGCGCGATACGCGGATGCGCCGGCAGTTCGGCCATGGCCTGACCATGACGGGTCAGCGCTTCACCCTCCAGTGCGCCCAAGCGTTCGAGCAGATCCTGAGCCTGTGCATAAGCGGCGGCCGGCGGCACGTCGAGCCACACCAGTTGCCCAGGCGTCACGCCCCAACGTCCCAGTTGCAAGGCCAGCCCGGCGAGGTCCGCCGAAAGAATTTCCGCGCTGCCATAGGCCGCCAGTTGCTCGTGCTGATCCTGGGACCACAAGCGATAACACACGCCGGGTTCCAGGCGCCCGGCCCGGCCCGCGCGCTGGGTGGCGCTAGCCTTGGAAATGCGTTGGGTGTCGAGACGGGTCATGCCGCTGCCGGGGTCGAAACGCGGCACCCGCGCCAACCCGGCATCGATCACCACGCGCACGCCGTTGATGGTCAAACTGGTTTCGGCGATGTTGGTGGCCAGCACCACTTTGCGTTTGCCCGCAGGAGCCGGATCGATGGCCGCACGCTGCGCGGCCAGATCCAGCTCACCGTGCAACGGGCAGAGTAGAACCTGAGTGCTTTCGCCCAAGGCATCGGCCAGTTGCTGATGCACGCGGCGGATTTCAGCCTGCCCTGGCAGGAACACCAGCACGCTGCCGGTCTCGTCGTTCAAGGCTTCGAGGATGGTCTGCACCAGACGCGGCTCGATGAATTCACCGGACTGGAACGGCCGACCCCAACGCATCGCCACCGGGAACATGCGCCCTTCGCTGCGCAGGATCGGCGCATCGTCAAGCAACCCGGCCAAGCGTTCGCCTTCGAGCGTGGCGGACATCAAGAGGATTTTCAGCGGCTGATCGTCGCGGAACAGTTCGCGGCCATTGAGGCTCAGGGCCAGCGCCAGATCAGCGTCGAGGCTGCGTTCGTGAAATTCATCGAAGATTAGCAAACCCACGCCCTCGAGCGCCGGGTCGTCCTGCAAACGCCGGGTGAGAATGCCTTCGGTGACCACTTCGATGCGGGTGTTGGGGCCGACCTTGCTGTCGAGCCGGATGCGATAACCCACGGTTTCGCCGACCTTCTCCCCCAGCTCACTGGCCAGCCGTTCCGCCGCTGCGCGTGCGGCCAACCGGCGGGGTTCGAGCATCAGGATGGTCTGCCCGGCCAGCCACGGCTCATTGAGCAAGGCCAAAGGCACCCGGGTGGTTTTACCGGCGCCGGGCGGCGCTTCGAGCACGGCTTCGTGGCGTGTAGCGAGGGCTTCACGCAGGGCGGGTAAAACTTCATCGATCGGCAAAGAAATCATGCTGGCTCCCAAACAGAGGGCCGAGTATAACGGCGAACTGTCAGGCGTTCGTCAGGGTCTTAATTCATACCGACGACGTTTCGTTTCGAGATTACCCAGGAGATTTCATATGCGTGCTCCCTTTCGCCTGATTGGCGGTGTTCTGGTCGCAACCTTGCTGACTCAAGTGACCGCCTGCGGTTCAATCTTCTACCCGGATCGCCGTGGCCAAATCGAAGGCAAGATCGACCCGGCCATCGCCGCGCTCGACGCCGTGGGCCTGCTGTTCTACATCATCCCCGGCCTGATTGCTTTTGCCGTGGACTTCGCCACCGGCGCGATTTACTTCGAACCGGGCAAGACCGCCCAGGTCGACCCGCAAAAACTCAAGGACGCCATCGGTCCCGACGGCCAGGTCGATAACCGCAAGTTGCAGACTATTCTGGAAAGCGAGCTGGGCCGCAGCTTCCCGCTGGACGATCCACGCCTGATCCAGAGCAAAGGCAGCACCCAGCAACTGGCGATGTTCGGCCTGCAACCGGCCGCGTAATCCCTACGCGCAAAAGGACTCTTCAAGGAACGATGGCCGCTATGACCTCCAGCTCCGAACACGCCCGCCTGCTGCGGCTGGCGACCCGTGCCTCGGTGGCGGTGGCGTGCACATTGATTGTCGCCAAAGCCATCGCCTGGTGGCTGAGCGGCTCGGTGAGCATGCTCGCCGGGCTCACCGACTCGACACTCGACGGCGTCACGTCACTGCTCAACCTGCTGGCGGTGCATTACGCCCTGCGCCCCGCCGACAATGATCATCGCTACGGGCACGGCAAGGCCGAATCGTTGGCGGGCATGGCCCAGGCGTTGTTCATTGGCGGCAGTGCGGTACTGATTGCGTTGCAGGCCTTTGATCGGCTCAAACATCCCGAACCGGTCGGCGCGCCGTGGATCAGCATCGGTGTGATTGTGTTCTCCCTCGTCCTGACCCTGGCCTTGCTGATGCTGCAACATCGGGTGATCAAGGCCACCGGCTCCAACGCGGTGCGTGCCGACTCGCTGCATTACCGTTCGGACATGTTGCTCAACGGCAGCATTCTGCTGGCACTGATACTGGCCGGATTTGGCTGGGATCAGGTCGACGCCTGGTTTGGTCTGGGCATCGCCGCTTATATCTTTTGGAGCGCGGTGCAGATCGCCCGGGAGAGTTTTGCGGTGTTGATGGATGAAGAACTGCCGCCGGATGTCAGCCAGCACATGCTGGAATTGGCGTGCAGCGTGCCCGGTGTGTTGGGTGCGCATGACTTGCGTACGCGGATCTCCGGCAACCAGTGGTTTGTGCAGTTGCATCTGGAGTTGCCGGGGGAACTGACACTGTCAGTCGCCCACGGCATCAGCGATCAGGCTGCCGCCGCCATTCACAGCGCCTACCCGCGCGCCGAAGTGCTGGTGCACGCCGACCCGCGGGAAGTGGTGAAAGCCGCCCGGGGTCAGTAAGTCACCTGATAACCGCGACTGCTCAGGCAGTTGCCCTGGGCCTGTCGGTAGGCTTGCACCACCGACGGGTCTGGCTGGTAGGTGGCGGTTCGTGGATCGAAACCACTCTGCTGCACCGCGTATTGATAACACTCGTAACCATCCCGACTGACCTGCTCCGGCGACTGACCGTTGGCCGGATACGCCTCCACGTCATAACCATTGCTGGCGGCTGGTGGTTGCGACTGCGGCTGACCAGCCGGCGGCTCGACCACAACGTAGTCCTGAGTACTTTCCTGATAGGTGTAATAGGAACCGGCCGCCAGAAACAGCAGTGCCCCGCCGATCCACACTTGCTGGGCGTAATCGGGCAGGTATCTGACGCGAATTCCGCGCGGTGGCTCCACCACTTCATAGCGCGGACCGAGCGGGCGATACCAGTAACCGCCGGAATAGTAGTAATCCATGCCACGGTAAGGCACGCGGAAGTTGCGTTCGGGGAAGCGGTCGATCACTTGGCCGGGGCGATACCTGGGGCCTGGCCCCCAGCTGTTACCGTATCCACTCGGGCGCCCCTGCATGTGATTGTTATAGGACGGTGCGACTGTGTAGCCATTCCAGCGCTGGTTGTAATCGTTGCGACGCGGCTGGTCCTGGTAGTAACCGCGCTGCGGCTGCTGGGTCTGGCGCACGGTGTCGGGACGGGGCTGGATTGGCATGTCAGTGGCCGGCGCCTGCGGCGGTGGAGGCGGCGAGCGAACCCGGCTGTTGAAATCCGGCGCTGGACGGTTCTGCCACTGGCCATTGTTCTGATGTTGATTCCGGCCGTCGTGCTCGTTCTGGCGGTTGTCGTTGTTCTGCGCACGGGGCTGGTTCTGCTGCTGGCCGTTTTGCGGGTGCGGCTGGTTGCTGCCACCATGGCCCTGGTTATCGCCCTGATGCCCACCCTGGCCATGTTCCCCGCCATCATGGCCACGGTTTTGCGGCTCATCGGCCATCGTTTGCGCGGTGACACTGACACACAGCAAACCAACGCCGGCCAAACGCCAGATGCGCGACTTCATGCTTTTCCTCATTGCGGGTTAGGGCCTGTACATAAGACTGGGAAAGCAGTGGCCGGTTCTGCAACAGGTTATCAGTCACGCAACTTATTTATTGAGGGGCGGGGGGCAAATTCCGCACAAGAAAAAGGGGAGACCCGTCGGCCTCCCCTTAGAGAACTTCGTCCTGGCTCGACACTTGTGGCGTCGGCTCACCTCACGCCGTCTTCTGGACAGTGTGTAGCTCGGGGGTCGGCACATCCCCGGTGGGGGTGGCGACCGCGGCGGGCCTGATTCGGCGAGCCGCACTGGACTGTTTGTCCGAGCAGTGATTCTGGTGATAAGAATAGGCCGGGAGCGCCGGCAGAGGATTGCGAAGATTGCTGAATTAAACATCACTTGCGCAATTTTTAACCCCGGATACATAATCCTTCGCAATAGTTACGACAAAGGACCGTTTGATGAGCAAGCTCGACCGTTATGACCTGAGTATTCTGGCGGAATTGCAGCGCGACGCACGCATCTCCAACCAGGAGCTGGCCGAGCGCATCGGCCTGTCCCCTTCACCGTGCTCGCGGCGGGTCAAGCAACTGGAAGACGACGGTTACATTTCTCGCCAGGTCGCCCTGCTCGACCGCAAGATGCTCGGCCTGAGCCTGACCGCTTACGTGCTGATCGGCATGGACCGTCACACGCCGGAGCGTTTCGAGAACTTCGAAGCGGCCATCCGCACCCTGCCCCAAGTGCTCGAATGCAGCTTGGTGACCGGGATGGATGCCGACTATCAACTCAAGGTCGTGGTGCCGGACATGGATCACTACCAGAAACTGCTGCTGGGGCATCTGACGCGGATTGAAGGCGTGACCAGCGTGCGTTCGAGTTTTGTGTTGAATCAGGTATTGAATAGCACCGAACTGCCTTTGACTCATCTGCGCAGCTGATCGAGATTGCGGGGCACCAACTATTTTTGTGGCGAGGGGGCTCGTCGGGACGCCGCACCGCCCCGTTCGGCTGCGCAGCAGTCGCAAACTCAGCAAATGCAGTGTGTCAGGTTTAACCTGCTTGCAGATTTTAGGGCTGCTTCGCACCCCAACGGGGCGGTGCGGCGTCCCGACAAGCCCCCTCACCACAGGTGCGACACACCGACGCAGGTCAATACAGCGCGAACCCACGCAGGCGTATACTCCCCACGCCCTTTTAGCCGCGCCCGCGCTGGAGATGTTCGATGGATCCTGCCGTTTTCGAAGAGTGGATGATGACCGGACTGGTCACGATCCTGATCATTTTCATGGGTTTCATCGTATGGGATCTGGCGAAGAAGTCCAAGGCCGGGCGCTTTGGCTCGTTCATTCTGTTCTTCGTGCTGGGCCTGGGTGTGGCGGCGTTCGTGATCAAGAGCGTGGTGATCGGCCTGATCGAATCCGGCACGTTATAAGCGCGCCGGCACTTCCTTCCACTGGCCCTGATCGAGCCCTTCGATCGTCCAGTCGCCGATCCTGACCCGCACCAGGCGCAACGTCGGCAACCCGACCGCCGCGGTCATGCGCCGCACCTGCCGGTTGCGTCCTTCGCGAATCACCAACTCCAGCCAGCTGGTCGGCACGCTTTTACGAAAGCGCACCGGCGGATTGCGTGGCCACAACTCGGGTTCGTCCAGTTGCCGCGCTTCGGCGGGCAAGGTCATGCCGTCATTCAATTCGACGCCGTCACGCAAGCGCTGCAACTGCTCGGTGCTCGGCTCACCCTCGACCTGCACCCAATAGGTCTTGGCCAGCTTGTGTTTCGGGTCGGCGATCCGCGCCTGTAGCTGGCCGTCGTTGGTCAGCAATAACAACCCTTCGCTGTCGCGGTCCAGCCGTCCGGCCGGATAGATTCCCGGTACTTCGATGTAATCCTTGAGGGTCGCGCGCCCTTCGCCGTCACTGAATTGCGTCAGCACATCGAAGGGTTTGTTGAACAGGATCAGCTTCGGCTCGGCCGGTGGTGCCTTGGCGACACGGCGCGGGGCTGAAGGAGAGGGTTTCGCGCCGGGACGGCGGGAAGGTGGACGAGATGGACGCGACATGGGCAAAACAACATCTAACGGTCAGGGCTGCTAATGCTAGTAGCCCGACCGTTAAATGACCATCGACAAATCAGCGGAACGGCGGTTCGTCGAAGCTGCGCAGTTTGCGCGAGTGCAGCGAGTTGAGTTCGGTGCGCAACAGATCCACCGCCTCGATACCGATCTTCAAATGCTGGCTGACCGCGCGTTCATAGAAGGCGTTCGCCGAGCCCGGCAACTTGATTTCACTGTGCAGCGGCTTGTCCGAGACGCACAGCAACGTGCCGTACGGCACCCGCAATCGATAACCTTGCGCTGCGATGGTGCCGCTTTCCATGTCCACCGCCACGGCGCGGGACAGGTTGATCAGCGGCCGTTCCTGCGCCCAGCGCAGTTCCCAGTTACGGTCGTCGTAGGTCAGCACGGTGCCGGTACGCAGGCGTTTCTTCAGCTCGTCACCCTTCTCGCCGGTGACGTTGGCCGCCGCTTGCTGAAGCGCAAGCTGCACTTCGGCCAACGCCGGAATCGGAATGTTCGGCGGCACTACCCGGTCGAGAATCCCGTCGCGGCGCATGTAAGCGTGGGCCAGCACATAGTCACCAATCGTCTGCGACTGACGCAGGCCGCCGCAGTGGCCGATCATCAGCCAGCAATGCGGGCGCAGCACGGCCAGGTGGTCGGTGATGTTCTTGGCGTTGGACGGGCCGACGCCGATGTTGACCAAAGTCACACCGTGGCCGTCACTGGCGATCAGGTGATAGGCCGGCATCTGATAACGGTGCCAGACCACGCCAGCGGCAATTGCCGAGGCTTCGTCGTGATCCATGCTTTTTTCGATGATCACGTTGCCCGGCAGCACCATGCGCACGAAACGCGGGTCTGTGCGCAGTTGCTCCAGGCCATGGACGATGAACTGGTCGACGTAGCGGTGATAGTTGGTCAGCAGAATCCACGGCTGCACATGCCGCCAGTCGCTGCCGGTGTAATGCACCAGGCGGCGCAGGGAAAAATCCACCCGCGCGGCATCGAACAGGGCCAGTGGCAGCGGATCGGTGTTTTCCCAGTCGTACAAACCGTCGGCAATGCCGTCGGTCGCGGCCGACAGGTCGGTACTCGGGAACACCCGCGCCAGCACGGCAGCGGTGACGCCGGACCCCCCCAGTTCATCGCCCTGCTCGACCACATACGGATACGGAATGTTCTGCTCGCTGACACCGACTTCCACGGTCACGGTGAAATCGTGCATCAGCGGAACCAGCTGTTCCAGCAGGTATTTACGGAACGCCGATGGATGGGTGACGGTGACGCTGTAGGTGCCCGGCAACTGGACCTTGGCATAGGCACGGGTGGTCTGCGGGACTTCGCCCTGGCAAAGGTAGGTCAGGCGCAATTCGGGATAACGGAACAACGCTCGCTGCTCGGCATCAGGCTCGACGCGGTCCTTGAGATAGCGCTTGAGCGCCTGACTCAGCGCGGTGGTTGCACGATTGTGCAAGAGTGCAAGCCGATCCACGGCTTGCTCGGCGGTTTGAACGACAATAAAAGCTTCGGTCACGATCAGCATCCTGTGTTCTGACTTGCAGACCTTCATCTTGCCTGCATCGTCGCTTCACGGGAACAGCCAAAAAAGATCGCAGCCTGCGGCAGCTCCTACAAGGGCTCGTCGTGCACCCGTAGGAGCTGCCGAAGGCTGCGATCTTCTAACCAATCAGAAGCCTTGTGGAGTCGAGCGGGCGACAATGGCTTCCGCGTCCAAGCCTCGTGGCAATGCGCCGTACACTCGGCCACCACCACCCAAACGGCTGGCAATAAACGCATCACTGACCACCGCGTTACCCGCCTCCAGCAATAGTTTGGCCTGCAACCCCAGCGCAATGTCCTCGGTCAACTGCCGGGCACGGTACTGGATGTCGCTGGTGTCCTTGAAGGCTGCCTGCAATTGATTGATGTGCGCCGCCAGGCGCTTGTCACCATGGCCATCGCCCAACTCGCTGAACAGCGCATCGAGCACACCCGGCTCTTTCGACAGGGCACGCAGCACGTCGAGGCACTGCACGTTGCCGGAACCTTCCCACGTCGAATTCACCGGCGCCTCGCGGTAAAGCCGCGGCAGGATGCTGTCTTCGACATAACCCGCGCCGCCCATGCACTCGGCCGCTTCGTTGATCATGGCCGGCGCCCGCTTGCAGATCCAGTACTTGCCCACCGCCGTCACCAACCGGGCGAATTTGGCTTCCTGCGAATCGTCCAGATGATCCAGCGCCCGCCCCATGCGCAGGCTCAAGGCAAGGGCGGCTTCGCTTTCCAGCGCCAGATCCGCCAGCACGTTCTGCATCAACGGCTGTTCGCTGAGCAGTTTGCCGCCAACCGAACGGTGAGCGCAGTGATGGCTGGCCTGGGTCAGCGCCTGACGCATCAGCGAACTGGAACCGACCATGCAATCGAAGCGGGTCATGGCGACCATCTCGATGATCGTCGGAACGCCACGACCCTCTTCACCGATCATCCACGCCAGTGCGCCACGAAACTCCACTTCGCTGGAGGCGTTGGAGCAATTGCCGAGCTTGTTCTTCAGGCGCTGGATATAGAACTGATTGCGCGTGTCGTCCGGACGATGGCGCGGCAGCAGGAAACAGGTCAGGCCCTTGTCGGTCTGCGCCAGGGTCAGGAAGGCGTCGCACATCGGCGCCGAGCAAAACCACTTGTGCCCCACCAACTCATAGGCCTGGCCCGGACCGCTGGCACCGACCGGATACGCCTTGGTGGTATTGGCCCGCACATCGGTGCCGCCCTGCTTCTCGGTCATGGCCATGCCGATGGTGACCCCGGCCTTGTGGGCCATGCCGACGTTGCGCGGGTCGTATTCGGTGGCGAGGATTTTCGGCAGCCACTTTTCCGCCAGGTCCGGTTGCAAACGCATGGCCGGAACGCTGGCGAAGGTCATGGTCAGCGGGCAGCCACTGCCGGCCTCGGCCTGGCTGTGCAGATACGACATGCTAGCGCGGGCGACATGGGCGCCGTCCTGCGGGTGCGCCCAAGGCAGCGAGGTCAGGCCGTGCTCGACCGCCGTGCGCATCAATTGGTGATAAGCCGGATGAAATTCCACCAGGTCGATGCGATGACCAAACCGGTCATGGCTATTGAACACAGGTTTGTTCTGATTGGCGAGGAACCCGGCCTCCATCAACGGGCCACCGGCCAGCGCGCCATAGGCGTCGATCCGCGATTCGGCCCAACCGGCCCCGAACCGCCGCGACCATTCCTGCAACGGCAGGTCGATGCGGTACAGGTTGGCGCCGTCCAGTGACGGTGGCTGGTTGGTGACTTCGTGGGTTTCGGCGAACTGATGCAGGTTCATGACAGGGCTCCTTTGGTCGGCCAAGGGACTTCAGTTAAGCACCGCCCCTCGGCTGAACAAAGTGTCATATACGCCTAACTGTCGGCGCTTTCGCCCTGTTGCGAGCAGAGCACACGGCGGTAGAGCGCGGCCTGCAAGTCTTCGAATTTCACCGGCTTGTTCAAGTGATCAATCACCGCGCCGGTCGGGCAGCGCTCACGGTCACCGCCCAGGGCGATCATGAACAGCGGCAGTTCGGCATAACCCGGCAAAGCGCGGATCTGGCAGCACACCGACTCACCGCCCTGCAGCGACAACTGAGAATCGACCAGCACCGCATCAAACCCTTCGCGCTGCAAGAGATCGAGCGCGACGTCGGCGCTGTCGGCCGTACGCACGCGAAACCCCAGCTTGAGCAACATGCCGCGCATCACCAACTGGCTGATGCTGTTGTCATCCACCAACAGCACGGCACAATCCTGAGGCAAGCGCAGGCGCGGAAAATCCCGGGTCATCAACGGCGTCACCGGACGTTCGGCCACCGCCAACCCGACTTCCACATCCAACTGAAACCGGCTGCCGCGCCCTGGCTCGGTGCGATGCGTCAGGCGTCCACCGAGCAATTCAATCAACTGTCGGCAAATCGCCAGACCAACACCCAGGCCACCGTATTCACGGGTCATCGAGCCATCGAGCTGGAAGAACCGTTGATACATCGTGGCCTCCCCCAAATCGGTGAAACCAATGCCCGTGTCGATCACCGCAAAGGTCAACGCCAGCCGGTCGGGCTCAATGGCCTTGCCGGTCACCCGCAGGGCCAGGCCGCCGACCTTGGTGAACTTGATGGCGTTATCCAGCAGGCATTCCAGGCACTGCGCGATCTTGACGTTGTCGCCGTGCAAACGATCCGGCACACCTGGCGCGACATCGACCTTGAAGTCCAGCGACTTGCTCGATGCGTTGCCCTCGAACTGCGTGCGCAGTGCCTCGACCAGGCCACGCAAGCTGAAGGTGTCGGCCGAGGCCTTGAGTTTGCTGGCCTGCAATTCGGTGAGGGTGAGGATGCCGTTGACCATGCGCATCATGTCCCGTGCCGATCCCGAAGCCGTCTGCTGATACTGCTCGAGCTCCGGGTCCATTTCGACCGTCTGCATCAGTTCCAGCGAACCGATCACACCGTTCATGGGCGTACGCAGTTCGTGGGTCAGGGTGGCAAGGAATTCGTCCTTGAGCTTGTTACTGCGAGCCAGTTGCTGGTTGAGGACTTCAAGTTTCTGGCTGGCGTCGAACAGCGTTTGTGCCTGCTGCTCGCGCATGTCGTTGATGCGGTCGGCCAGCGCCAGAGACAGCAACGCCACTTCGATGGCCGAGCCAATCTGGCTGGAATACATGGTCAGGAACACGTTCGGCAGGTAGCCCAGCACCATCAGCGTATTGACGATGCCGCCGAGCAAAAACGCCGACCAGGCAATGATGAAATACCGCGCCACCCGCAGGCCCCGCAGCCAGGCAAAGATCCCGGCGGCAAAAATCACCACAGTGAATGTCAGCGCCAGGGCCGTGGCCAGGCGCAAGGCCAGGGCGTAGTTGGTCATCAATGACAGGCCGACCACCAGCGCACCGAAAGCAACCAGCGCCAGCAACAAGCGGTCGAGCCAGCGACTGTGGGTAGCCATTTGCAAGAAACTGCGGGCGAACTGACTGCCGAACAGCCCCGCACAGCCGATGAAAAACGGCGTCGCAGCATTGGCCCACCACGGACTGTCCGGCCAGAAATACTGCACGGCCGCACCGTTTACCGACAACTGATACAAACCGAACGAGGCGATATAGAGGATGTAGTAGAGGTAACTGGTGTCGCGCACGCTGAGGTAGATGAACAGGTTGTAGACCAGCATCCCCAACAGCACGCCGTAGATCAGCCCCAGTACGTAGAGGCGCACGGGCTGCTCTTCAAGGTAGGCGGTGCTCGACCACAACGTGACCGGTGCCTGGATCGAGCCTTCGCTTTGCAATCGCAGGAATACGGTTTCGGCCTGGTCCGGCTTGAACGTCAGGTCGAACAAATAGCTGTTCTGACGAATCTCGCGGCTGGCGAACGGCAAGGCATCGCCGGTCTGCCTGACCAACTGATAGTTGCCGGCCGCATCGGGCAAATAGAGATCGAGATGATCGAGGGGCGGATAGGCCAGTTCCAGCAGCCAGGTCCGTTGCGCCGCCGGATTGGCCGGACGGTAATGCAGGTCGATTTTCAGCCAGAACACTGAACGCGAATACCCGGCGTTGAGCGTGTCTTTGTGGTGCGGTTTGAAGTTGCCGGCCGCCGCTTGTGCACGGATATCCGCGATGGTCGCCTGACCACCTGCGTCCTCATAGACCTGCAGGGTACGGCCCAAGGGGAGGCTTTGAGTGGACTCATCGAACTCGACGGCGTTTGCCAGGAGGGGCAAACACAACAGCAACATCAGCAAATAGTGCATTGAAGCCCCAGCGTGGCCTGTCCGGTTCTGTCAGGAAGCCCCCCATTCCTTTTGAGCAGACGTAAAACCGGTATTACCTGTTATTGGTTTGGATCCACTCTAGCATAGCCGTTGATAGCCATTAAACACCATTGAAATTTTTCCTGAAAAGGCTCTAGGACGGGCGTCTCAGAGCGACTACCAGAAGGCGTTTTGTGGTTGATGAGTCACCGTGGCGAGGGAGCTTGTCGGATCGCCGCACCGTCCCGTTCGAGTGCGAAGCAGTCGTAAAACCAGCCGACTGAGGAACCTGACAGTTTGTTGGGGCCGCTTCGCGACCCTACGGGGCAAGCCCCCTCGCCACAATGGAACAGGTGGACTGGATGTCGCTACACCCGCAAAACAGGTTTGGTGGTAAGCTCGCGCACCATGAATATCTACAGCTCTCGCCCCGTTGTCCTCTGTCTCTCCGGCCACGACCCAAGTGGTGGCGCCGGCTTGCAGGCAGATATCGAAGCCCTGCTCGCTCAGGGTTGCCATGCGGCTCCGGCCGTCACCGCCCTGACCGTGCAAGACACTGTCAATGTCACTGACTTCCGCGTCCTCGACCGTGAGTGGGTACTGGCCCAGGCCAATGCCGTGCTCAACGACTCCGAAGTCGCGGCGGTCAAACTGGGCATGCTCGGTTCCCTGGAAATGGTCGACACCGTGGTCGAACTGCTTTCGGCGCATCCGCATTTGCCGGTGGTCTGCGACCCGGTGCTACGCGCTGGCGGCGGCGGACGCCTAGGCAAGGACGAGGTCGGCTATGCCATGCGCGAACGCCTGCTGCCTTTGTCGATCATTGCGACCCCCAACCTTCCCGAAGCCCGCATCCTCGCCGAACTGCCCGAAGGCACCGCGGACGAGTGCGCTGAAAAACTCCTGCCGTTCGTCAAACACCTGCTGATCACCGGCGGCCATGGCGACGAAACCGAAATCCACAATCGCCTGTACAGCCGCAACGGCTTGCGTGAAACCTTTACCTGCCAGCGCTTGCCGGGCAGCTATCACGGTTCCGGCTGCACCCTGGCCAGTGCGCTGGCCGGTCGTCTGGCCCAGGGCGAAAACCTCGCCAGTGCCGTACAGACCGCGCTTAACTACACATGGCGCACCCTGCGTGATGCCGAGCAGCTGGGCAAAGGCCAGTTTGTGCCGCGCCGCTTGCCACTGGATTTCTGTTCGTAACTTCTATTTGTAATGCGGTGAGGCTTGTCCGATGAAACTACGTGGCCTGTACGCCATTACCGACAGCCATTTGCTGGACGGTAAGTTGCTCAAGTACGTGGAGGCGGCGCTGGAAGGCGGCGTCACCTTGCTGCAATACCGCGACAAAAGTAGCGACGAGGCTCGCCGCCTGCGTGAGGCCGAAGCCTTGCGCGGGCTGTGCGAACGTTACAAGACGCAGTTGATCATCAACGACGACGCCGAGTTGGCGGCACGCCTGAACGTGGGCGTGCACCTGGGCCAGACCGACGGCCCACTGACTCCGGCCCGTGCACTGCTCGGGCGTCAGGCGATCATCGGTTCAACCTGCCACGCACAGCTCGAACTGGCCGAACAGGCTGCTAAAGAAGGTGCCAACTACGTCGCGTTCGGCCGCTTCTTCAATTCGAACACCAAGCCCGGCGCCCCGACCTGCAGCCTCGACCTGCTCGACCAGGCCCGCAAGCAATTGCACCTGCCGATCTGCGCGATCGGCGGCATCACCCTGGATAACGCCGCCCCACTGGTGGCCCATGGCGTCGATCTGCTGGCGGTGGTGCATGGCCTGTTCGGTGCCGATAGCACGGCTGAGGTGACCCGCCGCGCCCGCGCCTTCAACGAATTGTTTTCTATTTAAGCTTTAAATCTGATTTGAGAGCCCGATCATGTCTCGTTCCGAAACGCTGTTTGCCAATGCCCAGAAACACATTCCCGGTGGCGTGAACTCGCCGGTTCGCGCGTTCAAGAGCGTCGGCGGCACGCCGTTGTTCTTCAAACACGCCGAAGGCGCCTACGTCACCGACGAGGACGACAAGCGTTATGTGGATTACGTCGGTTCCTGGGGCCCGATGATCCTCGGCCACAGCCATCCAGACGTACTGGACGCGGTGCGCAAGCAGCTTGAGCACGGCCTGTCCTACGGCGCCCCGACCGAGATGGAAACCCAGATGGCCGATCTGGTCTGCTCGCTGGTGCCGTCGATGGAAATGGTGCGTATGGTCAGCTCCGGCACCGAAGCGACCATGAGCGCTATCCGCCTGGCCCGTGGCTTCACCGGCCGCGACAGCATCATCAAGTTCGAAGGCTGCTACCACGGTCACTCCGACAGCCTGCTGGTCAAGGCCGGTTCCGGCGCACTGACCCAGGGCGTACCGAGTTCGGCTGGTGTACCGGCGGCATTCGCCAAACACACCCTGACCCTGCCGTTCAACGACATCGACGCGGTAGAAACCATGCTCGCCGAAGTCGGCCAGGACGTGGCCTGCATCATCGTCGAGCCAGTGGCCGGCAACATGAACTGCGTGCCGCCGGCACCGGGTTTCCTCGAAGGCCTGCGGACCCTGTGCGACAAGCACGGCGTGGTGCTGATTTTCGACGAAGTGATGACCGGTTTTCGCGTCGCCCTCGGCGGTGCCCAGGCGTACTACGGCGTGACGCCGGACCTGACCACCTTCGGCAAGATCATCGGTGGTGGCATGCCGGTCGGCTGCTTCGGTGGCAAGCGCGAAATCATGCAGCGCATCGCCCCGCTGGGCCCGGTCTACCAGGCCGGTACGTTGTCCGGTAACCCGCTGGCGATGGCCGCCGGCCTGACCACCCTGCGCCTGATCAGCCGCCCGGGCTTCCACGCCGAGCTGACCGACTTCACCACTCGCCTGCTCGACGGCCTGCAACAGCGCGCCGATGCGGCCGGCATTCCGTTCGTGACCACCCAGGCCGGCGGCATGTTCGGCCTGTACTTCAGCGGTGCCGACGACATCGTCACCTTCGATGACGTGATGGCCAGCGACGCAGCCCTGTTCGGCCGCTTCTTCCACCTGATGCTGGAAGGTGGCGTGTATCTGGCACCGAGCGCATTCGAAGCCGGTTTCACTTCGATCGCCCACGGCGAAGCTGAACTGAAGCTGACCCTGGACGCCGCCGAGCGCGCCTTCGCGGCCTTGAAGTAATGCTGAATCGCTGACGTTGGCCCTTGCCAGCGTCAGCTTTCGCCTGCATTCCCACGATTTTTCCTACTCATCTGCTAATAATCCCCCGCAAAGTGGGCGATAAATTTCCCGCGCAGCAGAAAAACGAGTAAAGACTTTGTAAGGTTGCCCCTGCTTATTTCATAATGCGCGCTTATTGGATCCCTCGATGGGTCCGCGCGCCCTTCAGAGGTAAGTCGATTCCCATGAACCGCACCGGCCGCACCCTTGCACTGGGCTGCCTGTTGCTTCTTCAGCCCCTGCTCGCGCACGCACAAGCAGGCGGCAACTCGTTGTTAATCCCAGCGATGGGTCGCTGCACCCTCAATACCCAACCGCAAGACCTGGAACAGGCACTCACCGCCTGCCAGAAAGCGTCGGAAGAAGGGGATGCGCAAGCGCAATACGAGCTGGGTGAATTCTACTACGAAGGCAAAAACGCCCCGCGCGACCTCAATCAAGCCCTGAGCTATTTCGAAAAAGCCTCGCTGCAAGGCCACGCCCAGGCGCAATTCAAACTCGGCACCATGTTCTTCCACGGCGAAGGCGTGCCGGCCAATAACGTTCAGGCGTACATCCTGCTGAAGATGGCGGCGGTCAACGGCGCCGAAGACGCACTGGACACCGCCGACGAAGTCACCGAAAAGATGCCCCGCGAAGAACTGGAGCTTGCTACCCAGGTACTCGGGCAAATCTTCCGTAAATATTTGATGGAATTGCAGAGCGCTGACGGGCGTACGCCTTTCGCGCCACTGCCCTGACAGCGACTCGGTCCCCTGTGGCGAGGGGGCAAGCCCCCTCGCCACAAAGCTCACCACACCACAAAGGCTTACTTCTCAGGCATCGGCATCGGAAACGGCATCACATTGCCGACCGCGCCACGGGCTTCGCTGATTTTCGGTGTTCCCATACGCTCGACTTCGTCGATACGCACGATCGAATGCATCGGCACAAAACTGCGCACCACGCCTTCGAACTGGGCCTTGAGCTTTTCTTCGCTCGGATCGACGACCACTTGCGTGCGCTCGCCAAAGACGAACTCTTCCACTTCCAGAAAGCCCCACAGATCACTTTGATAGATCTGCTTGGCGTACATTTCGAACACCTGGCCCTGGTTGAGGAAAATCACCTTGTAGATTGGAGCTTCACGTTTGGTCATGGCAGGCGAAACACATCGGGGGATAAAAATGAGGGCGCGAACTATAGCATAGCCATCGGACGCGCAGCGGTAGGAACCTGGGTACATGTTCCCTATAATGCGCGGTTCTTTGAATCACGTGATGACTCTTTCCATGGCCAAGAAGCTTTACATCGAAACCCACGGTTGCCAGATGAACGAGTACGACAG
This sequence comes from Pseudomonas sp. GL_091, assembly GCF_057837725.1. Lineage (NCBI taxonomy): Bacteria > Pseudomonadati > Pseudomonadota > Gammaproteobacteria > Pseudomonadales > Pseudomonadaceae > Pseudomonas > Pseudomonas sp. GL_091. The sequence goes on from NZ_CM174451.1 coordinate 6,356,736, forward strand.
CTCGCGCATGGTCGATCTGCTGGGCGAACATCAGGCCCTGGAAGTCACCGCCCGCGCCGAAGACGCCGACGTGATCCTGCTCAACACCTGCTCGATCCGCGAACGTGCACAGGATCGTGTCTATTCCCAGCTCGGCCGCTGGCGCGAACTGAAGCTGGCCAACCCGGACATGGTGATCGCTGTCGGCGGTTGCGTGGCCAGCCAGGAAGGCGCGGCCATTCGCGATCGGGCGCCATACGTCGACGTGGTCTTCGGCCCGCAGACCCTGCACCGCCTTCCGGAAATGATCGACGCCGCGCGCACCAGCAAGCTGCCGCAAGTCGACGTCTCGTTTCCGGAAATCGAAAAATTCGATCACCTGCCCGAACCGCGCATCGACGGCCCGAGCGCTTACGTGTCGGTGATGGAAGGTTGCAGCAAGTACTGCACGTTCTGCGTGGTGCCCTACACCCGCGGTGAAGAGGTCAGCCGACCGTTCGACGACGTGCTTGCCGAGATCATTCACTTGGCCGAAAACGGCGTGCGCGAAGTGACGCTGCTGGGGCAAAACGTCAACGGCTATCGTGGCCTCACTCATGACGGGCGCCTGGCGGATCTGGCCGAGCTGATCCGCGTGGTCGCCGCGGTCGATGGTATCGACCGTATCCGTTACACCACGTCGCATCCACTGGAGTTCTCCGACAGCCTGATCCAGGCCCACGCCGACGTGCCGGAGCTGGTCAAGCACCTGCACTTGCCGGTGCAATCGGGCTCGGACCGCATCCTCGCCGCGATGAAGCGCAACCACACCGCGCTGGAATACAAATCCAAACTGCGCAAGCTGCGGGCCGCCGTGCCGGGGATCTGCATCAGCTCGGACTTCATCGTCGGTTTCCCCGGCGAGACCGAAAAAGACTTCGAACAAACCATGAAGCTGATTGCCGACGTCGGCTTCGACTTTTCCTACTCGTTCGTCTACAGCCAACGCCCGGGCACACCGGCCGCCGACCTGACCGATGACACCCCGGAAGAGCTGAAAAAAGAACGCCTGAATGCCCTGCAGCATCGCTTGAACCAGCAAGGCTTCGAGATCAGCCGACAAATGGTCGGTTCGATCCAGCGGATCCTGGTGACCGACTACTCGAAAAAGGACCCGGGCGAGCTGCAAGGCCGGACCGAAAATAACCGTATCGTCAACTTCCGCTGCGACAATCCGACCCTGATCGGCCAGTTCGCGGACGTGCACATCGATGCCGCGCAGCCGCACTCGCTGCGGGGTTCGCTGGTGTAGGAGCGAGCTTGCTCGCGATGGGCGTCAACGATGACGCGTGCATCCTGAATGAGCGCGGAGCATTCAAGCCCTTCGCGAGCAAGCTCGCTCCTACATGACCCACGCCAGAGGCAGGAATCGGGTTGCCTTATTTAAGAGCTTTCGTACCCACGCCACTGGCGCTATCCTTGATTCATCACTATTGCCCCAGGGCGGCTAAATACGACCTTGAACGCACCCATAGAACCACATCGTTTCATTCTCGAGCCTTTTGAAGCTCGTCGCTTCGCCAATCTGTGCGGGCAATTCGACGAGCATTTGCGCTTGATCGAACAGCGCCTGACCATCGAGATCCGCAATCGCGGAAACCAGTTCGAGCTGATCGGCGAACCCAAACACACCACCTCCGCGGAAAACCTCCTGCGCCGCCTGTACCGGGAAACCAAGGGTACCGAGCTGTCGCCGGACATGGTGCACCTGTTCCTGCAGGAATCGGCCGTCGAGCAGCTGGACAACCACTCCCCCGCCGAACCGTCCGTGGCCCTTCGCACCAAGAAAGGCATGATTCGCCCCCGCGGCTTGAATCAGCTGCGCTACGTGAAGGAAATCCTCGGTAACGACATCAACTTCGGCATCGGCCCGGCCGGTACCGGCAAGACCTACCTGGCCGTGGCCTGCGCGGTGGATGCACTCGAGCGCGAGCAGATTCGCCGCATCCTGCTGGTTCGTCCCGCGGTCGAAGCGGGTGAAAAACTCGGCTTCCTGCCCGGCGACCTGTCGCAAAAAATCGACCCGTACCTGCGCCCGCTCTACGACGCACTCTACGAAATGCTCGGCTTCGAATACGTCGCCAAGCTGATCGAGCGCCAGGTGATCGAAGTCGCGCCGCTGGCCTACATGCGCGGCCGTACGCTGAACAACAGCTTCATCATTCTCGACGAAAGCCAGAACACCACGGTCGAGCAAATGAAGATGTTCCTGACCCGGATAGGCTTCGGCTCCACGGCCGTCATCACCGGGGACATCACCCAGGTCGACCTGCCACGCGGCACCAAGTCCGGCCTGCACCATGTGATTGAAGTACTCAAGGATGTGCCGGGGATCAGCTTCACCCATTTCCAGCCCAAGGACGTCGTGCGCCATCCACTGGTGCAGCGCATCGTTGAAGCCTACGAGCGCTTCGAAACCAAAGCGGCCGATGATGCCGCCGCCAAGGATAGCCGCCGCGATGCTTGAGCTTGACCTGCAAATCGCCACCGAAGCCTGCACCCCCAGCGAAGCCGAGTTCCGCCAGTGGTGCGAACTGGCTTTGCGCCAGCGCACCGCCGATTCGGAGATGACCATTCGTCTGGTCGACGAAGCCGAAGGACGCGAGCTGAACCACACCTGGCGGCAAAAGGATTACGCAACTAACGTCTTGTCATTCCCGGCCGATGTGCCGGATGAGTTCCTCGACATCCCGCTGCTGGGCGATCTGGTGATCTGCGTGGCCGTGGTCGAGCGCGAAGCCCTGGATCAAGGCAAGGAACTCAAGGCCCATTGGGCACACCTGGTGATTCACGGCTGCTTGCATCTGCTTGGTTACGACCATATTGATGACGACGAAGCCGAAGAAATGGAAGCACTGGAACGAACGTTGCTAGCAGAACTGGGCTTTCCCGATCCGTACGCGGACGACGAAGCCGATTTATCCCCTACCGAAACAACAAAGGATTCAGAGTAATCGCTATGAGCGAAGATCGATCGAGCAACGGGCAGAAGTCATGGCTGGGTAAGCTCACCCAGGCTTTTGCCCACGAGCCGAAAAACCGCCAGGAGCTGCTGGAGCTGCTGCGCGATGCACACCAGAACAAACTGCTGGACAGCGAAGCGCTGGCCATCGTCGAAGGCGCCATCCAGGTGGCTGACTTGCAGGTCCGGGACATCATGGTCCCGCGCTCGCAAATGGTCAGCATCAAGGCGACCCAGACACCCCGCGAGTTCCTGCCTGCCGTGGTCGACTCGGCCCACTCCCGCTATCCGGTGATCGGTGAAAGCCACGATGACGTGATGGGCGTGTTGCTGGCCAAGGACTTGCTGCCGTTGATCCTCAAGGAGAACGGCGACAGCTTCAACATCAAGGACCTGCTGCGCCCGGCCACCTTCGTGCCGGAGTCCAAGCGCCTTAACGTGCTGCTGCGCGAGTTTCGTGCCAACCACAACCACATGGCCATCGTCATCGACGAGTACGGCGGCGTGGCAGGCCTGGTGACCATCGAAGACGTGCTGGAGCAAATCGTCGGCGACATCGAAGACGAACACGACGTCGAGGAAGACAGCTACATCAAGCCGCTGCCCAGCGGTGACTTCCTGATCAAAGCCCTGACGCCGATCGAGAACTTCAACGAGTTCTTCGACAGCGAATTCTCCGACGACGAATTCGACACCGTTGGCGGCCTGGTGATGAGCGCGTTCGGGCATTTGCCAAAACGCAACGAAATCACTGAAATCGGCCCGTACCGTTTCCGCATCCTGAACGCCGACAGCCGTCGGATTCACTTGCTTCGCCTGACGCCCATTGCTCGCTAAGGATTGAAATGCGCTGGACAACCCGCCCCGGCTGGCCCGGTAACCTGCTGGCCGTGGCGGCCGGTGCAATCACCACACTGGCCCTGGCGCCGTTCGATATCTGGCCACTGGCACTGCTCGCCGTCGGGCTGTTCTATGCCGGCACGCGCGAGCTGAGCCCACGTCAGGCACTGGGTCGCGGCTGGTGTTTCGGTTTCGGCCTGTTCGGAGCCGGCACCAGCTGGATCTACTACAGCATTCACCACTTCGGCGGCGCTTCGGTATTGCTGGCCGGTTTCCTGATGCTGCTCTTCACGGCGGCGATTGCCTGGTTCTTTGCCCTGCCCGCCTGGATTTGGGCGCGCTGGCTGCGCCGCAATGAGGCGCCGCTGGCCGATGCCTTGGCCTTCGCGGCGCTGTGGGTCGGCCAGGAGGCCTTCCGCGGCTGGTTCCTGACAGGTTTCCCGTGGCTGTATTCCGGTTACAGCCAGCTCGATGGCCCGCTGGCCGGGCTCGCCCCTATCGGCGGGATGTGGCTGATTTCCTTCACCCTGGCGCTGACAGCTGCGTTGATCTACAACGGCTTGCGCCTGGTTCGCACGGGGCGCAAAGGCTTCATCGCTGCCGGAGCATTGCTGTTGGTCGGTCCATGGCTGCTCGGCATGGCCCTCAAACATCATGCCTGGACCAGCCCGTCAGGCCCGCCACTGAGCGTCGCCGCCATTCAGGGCAACATCGAGCAGAGCATGAAGTGGGACCCGGCGCAGCTCAACGCGCAACTGGCGTTGTACCGCGACATGAGTTTCAGCTCCAGGCGCGTCGATCTTCTCATCTGGCCGGAAACGGCGATTCCGGTGCTCAAGGAGTCCGCCGAAGGCTACCTGAACATGATGGGCAACTTCGCGGCCGAACGTAAATCGGCGTTGATTACCGGTGTCCCGGTCCGCATGGAGGTACGCCACGAGAAGCGTTTCTTCAATGGCATCACCGTTACCGGTGAGGGCGACGGCACTTACCTCAAGCAAAAACTGGTGCCGTTTGGTGAATATGTTCCGCTGCAGGATGTGCTACGCGGGCTGATCGCATTCTTCGACCTGCCGATGTCGGACTTTGCCCGCGGCCCGGCCGACCAGCCTCTACTGCAGGCCAAGGGTTATCAGATCGCGCCGTTCATCTGCTATGAAGTGGTCTATCCGGAGTTCGCCGCCAGCCTTGCCGCCCGCAGCGACCTGTTGCTGACCATCAGCAACGACACCTGGTTCGGCACCTCCATCGGCCCGCTGCAACACCTGCAGATGGCGCAGATGCGTGCACTGGAGGCCGGCCGCTGGATGATCCGCGCCACCAACAACGGCGTGTCCGGCCTGATCAACCCATTCGGTCAGATTACCGATCAGATCCCGCAGTTCGAACGCGGCATCCTGTATGGCGAAGTGGTGCCGATGCACAACCTCACGCCGTACCTGGAATGGCGTTCGTGGCCATTGCTCATTCTCTGCGTGTTGTTGTTTGGCTGGGCGCTGATTGCGAGCCGGATGGCCAAGACCGTCTGAAATCATTTGTGGCGAGGGAGCTTGCTCTCTCGCCACAGGGATTAGCGCTTAGCGATAGAAAAGCGAATAACCGACCTGCCCCACCGCCTCGTTCATCAACTGCCCGTTCTGCCAGATCGCCTTGAACTCCGGCATCCAGCCACCCAGTGGCTGCGCATTTTCGCCGCCCAGAAACCCTACTGGCGCCGGCACCACCTCAAACCCGGCCTTGCGAAAACTCCAGACCGCTCGTGGCATATGCCAGGCCTGGGTCACGAGCACCACACGCTTGATGCCCTGTGGCAGCAACACCTCGGCGCTGAACTGCGCATTTTCCCAGGTCGTGCGGCTGCGCCCTTCCTGCCAGCGCACGGTCACGCCAAAATCGTCACGCAAGGAGTCAGCCATTATCTGCGCCTCGCTTGGCGGAGTGCCGTAATGCAAGCCGCCGCTGGTCAGTACCGGCAAGCCGGAAGCCTTGGTCAGCCTCGCGGCAAAGCGCTGGCGTTCCAGGCCTATACCCGTGGGCTGGTCGGCCCCCCAGGCCACATCACCGCGCTCGCGCCCCGAGCCGAGGACCACGATCGCGTCCGCGCGCTGCCCCAGGATTGCCCATTCATTGCGGGCCAGCGGTGGCTCACGCTCGAGCAGGCCGGCACTCCACTGCACCACCACCGGCAGGCTCATCAGCCAGAAGCCACCCAGCCCCAGAGCAAAGCACGCACCGGCAAGCCTTGGCCTTGAGCGGCGCAACCACCAGGCGAGCAAAAGCAGCAGCAATAGAATGCCGGGTGGCAAAAGAAGTTGTTTCACGAAATAACGAAAAGGCATCGAGCATCTCCCGGAGATGCCCGAAGCCTAAGTGGGTTCGCGCAATGCGACAATCAATACAGGAGGACTATGCTTCAAAAAACCATGGAGTACGGCTCTGCGCCCTATTTGAACTGCAAAGACCGGACCTTTACCGCGTCTCTGCCGGGAACCTTGTCCTTGAGCCAGATGATCTTGGCCGAACGTGGTGCGTCGAGTTGCTTTATTGCCTCTGACAAGCATCCGTGTGTCTCACGCTCGCTGCGATCCAGATACGCCTTGACCAGTGCAAACTCTGCGGGGCTCAGGCCGCGCAGTTCCAGTTCCAGAGGGCGTTCGTCGCGCAACCGGCCAGCGGTTTTTGCCGCATCCAGGGCCAAGGCCAACCGATCGATCAGCCTTTCGTACAGCTCCGGTTTTGTAGCTTTTTGCTGAGACTCAACCATCCCTCACCTCATTGGAAGATAAGACCTACTCCCCAGTTAGAGCTTAGCTTCCATGAACAAACCGGCTGAACGCCGCGACCAACGGCCCTCGCAGCGGTTTTTGCAGGACGTGCGGCAACAATCAGGGTTTCCCTCGGTAGAGCGCGGTCATGTATGCTACGGCGCTTCCTGTAACTCCACTTCCAGCTCGGCTGGGCATCGAAAACGCCAATGTGGCGAGATCAGCGTCCAGCGTTGCATTGAAGAGGATTAGGCCACCCCTATTCAGTTCAAAAGTAGCCATGCACGAACAATATCAGCCCCGTGAAATCGAAGCCGCCGCCCAGTCGTTCTGGGACGAGCAAAAGTCCTTTGAAGTCAGTGAACAGCCAGGCAAGGAGACTTACTACTGCCTGTCGATGTTCCCTTACCCCAGCGGCAAGCTACACATGGGGCACGTGCGCAACTACACCATCGGCGACGTGATTTCCCGCTACCAGCGCATGCAAGGCAAGAACGTTCTGCAACCCATGGGTTGGGACGCCTTCGGCATGCCGGCGGAAAACGCCGCGATGAAGAACAACGTAGCGCCAGCCAAATGGACCTACGAAAACATCGCCTACATGAAAAACCAGCTGCGCAGCCTGGGCCTGGCGGTGGACTGGTCGCGCGAAGTGACTACCTGCAAGCCCGATTACTACCGCTGGGAACAATGGCTGTTCACTCGCCTGTTCGAAAAAGGTGTGATTTACAAAAAAAGCGGCACCGTGAACTGGGACCCGGTCGACCAGACCGTCCTGGCCAACGAGCAAGTGATCGATGGTCGCGGCTGGCGTTCCGGCGCGCTGATCGAAAAGCGCGAAATCCCGATGTACTACTTCAAGATCACCGCCTACGCGGATGAACTGCTGGAGAGCCTCGACGAGCTGACTGGCTGGCCTGAACAGGTCAAGACCATGCAGCGCAACTGGATCGGCAAATCCCGCGGCATGGAAGTGCAGTTCCCGTACAACGTCGATTCCATCGGCGAAACCGGCGCGCTGAAAGTTTTCACCACCCGTCCAGACACCCTGATGGGCGCGACCTACGTCGCCGTGGCCGCCGAACACCACCTGGCCACCCTGGCCGCACAGAACAATCCTGAGCTGCAAGCGTTCATCGCTGAATGCAAGGGCGGCAGCGTGGCCGAAGCCGACGTCGCCACCCAGGAGAAAAAAGGCCTGCCAACCGGCCTGTTCGTCGAGCACCCGCTGACCGGCGAAAAACTGCCGGTCTGGGTCGCCAACTATGTGCTGATGCACTACGGCGACGGCGCGGTGATGGCGGTTCCGGCCCACGACGAGCGCGATTTCGAATTCGCCCACAAGTACAACCTGCCGGTTAAATCGGTAGTGCGCACCAGTTCCGGTGACAGCAACCCGGCGCCATGGCAAGACGCCTACGGCGAGTACGGCACGCTGATCAATTCCGGCGAGTTCGATGGCCTCGAATTCGCGGGCGCCTTCGACGCCATCGAAGTCGCGCTGATCAAGAAAGAACTGGGCGCCTCGCGTACCCAGTTCCGCCTGCGCGACTGGGGCATCAGCCGTCAGCGTTACTGGGGCTGCCCGATCCCGATCATCCACTGCGACACTTGCGGTGACGTGCCGGTACCGGAAGATCAATTGCCTGTCGTGCTGCCGGAAGACGTCGTACCCGATGGCGCCGGTTCGCCACTGGCGCGCATGCCCGAGTTCTACGAGTGCAGCTGCCCTAAATGCGGCCAGCCTGCCAAGCGTGAAACCGACACCATGGACACTTTCGTCGAGTCCTCGTGGTACTACGCCCGTTACGCCTCGCCGCACTTTGAAGGTGGCCTGGTGGAAAAATCGGCGGCAGACCACTGGCTGCCGGTGGATCAGTACATCGGCGGTATCGAACACGCGATTCTTCACCTGCTCTATGCGCGCTTCTTCCACAAGCTGATGCGCGACGAAGGCCTGGTGAGCTCCAACGAGCCGTTCAAGAACCTGCTGACCCAGGGCATGGTGATCGCCGAGACGTACTATCGCCGCGAAGCCAATGGCGCTTACACCTGGTTCAACCCGGCGGACGTCGAGCTTGAGCGTGACAGCAAAGCCAAGGTTATCAGCGCCAAGCTGAAAGCTGACGGCTTGCCGGTGGAAATCGGCGGCACCGAGAAGATGGCCAAGTCGAAGAACAACGGCGTCGACCCACAGTCGATGATCGACCAGTTCGGCGCAGACACCTGCCGCCTGTTCATGATGTTCGCCTCGCCACCGGACATGAGCGCGGAATGGTCCGACTCCGGCGTCGAAGGTTCGCACCGTTTCCTCAAGCGCGTCTGGCGTCTGGCTCAAGCCCACGTCACTCAGGGCCTGCCAGGCAAGCTGGACGTCGCCAGCCTGAATGACGAGCAGAAAGCCGTTCGTCGTTCGATCCACCTGGCCATCAAGCAGGCCAGCCAGGACGTAGGGCAGAACCACAAATTCAACACCGCCATCGCTCAGGTGATGACGCTGATGAACGTGTTGGAAAAAGCCGCGCAAGGCACCGAACAGGATCGCGCACTGATTCACGAAGGTCTGGAAACCGTGATTCTGCTGCTGGCTCCAATCACGCCGCACATCAGCCACGAGCTGTGGAATCAACTGGGTCACGCTGATCCTGTGATCGACGCCGGTTGGCCGGTGGTGGATGACAGCGCTTTGGTACAGGACAGCCTGCAGTTGGTGATTCAGGTCAACGGCAAACTGCGTGGTCACATCGAAATGCCAGCCAGCGCCAGCCGCGAAGAAGTCGAAGCCGCCGCCCGTGCCAACGAAAACGTCCTGCGTTTCGTCGATGGTCTGACCATTCGTAAAGTGATCGTAGTGCCCGGGAAACTGGTCAATATCGTCGCCAGCTAATTGGAGCAGGCGCCAGGCGAGCCTGGCGCCGGACAAAACCTTTCGGGCCGCTCGATCGGCCCACATGGTTTCAAGGGGAGCAACAAGATGATCAAACGCAATCTGCTGGTGATGGGCCTCGCGGTTCTGCTGAGCGCCTGCGGTTTCCAGCTGCGCGGCACCGACACCAACGAACTGGCGATCAAGGAACTCGACCTGAGTGCCCGTAACGCCTATGGCGAAACCGTGACCCAGTTGCGTCAGGCACTGGAGGGCAGCGGCGTCAAGGTCTACACCGGTGCACCTTACAAACTGGTGCTGACCAATGAGCAGGAAACCCAGCGCATCCTCAGCTACGCCGGTGCCGGTCGTGCTGGCGAGTACCAGGTGACCACCGTATTGAACTACGACATCCGTGGTCGCGGTGACCTGCCACTGATGAGCGACAAGCTTGAAGTGCAGAAAATCTACATGCACGACGGCAACAACCTGGTGGGTTCCGACCAGGAAGCCGCAACGGCCCGGACAGAAGCCCGCCGCGAGCTGGTTCAACGCATGTTGCTGCGTCTGCAACAACTGAGCCCTGGCCAACTGGATCAGCTGCAGCAGACTGCCGAAGCCAAGGCCAAGGCAGACGCCGCGGCACTGGAAGCGGCACGCAAGACTGAAGCGGAAACCCCGCGCCAGTCGCCTATCGAACTGCCGCAGCAGTAAGACTTACGGGGCGCCCAAGCGCCCCGTTCGCCCTCTCTTATGAAGCTCGCCCCCGCCCAACTCGCCAAACACCTGCAAGGCACCCTTGCGCCGGTCTATATCATCAGCGGCGATGACCCGCTGCTGTGCCAGGAGGCGGCCGACACTATTCGCGCTGCCGCCCGCCAGCAGGGATTCGATGAGCGCCAGGTGTTTGCCGCCGACGCCAGTTTCGACTGGGGGACATTGCTGCAAGCCGGTGCCAGCATGTCGCTGTTCGCCGAAAAACGCCTGCTGGAACTGCGCCTGCCTTCCGGCAAACCCGGCGACAAGGGGGCCGCCGCACTTATCGAATACTGTTCGCGCCCGGCCGACGACACCATGCTGCTGATCAGCTTGCCGAAGCTTGATGGCAGCGCGCAGAAAACCAAGTGGGGCAAAGCGCTGGTCGAAGGACAGCAAACCCAGTTCGTGCAGATCTGGCCTGTCGATGTCGCCCAGTTGCCAAGCTGGATCCGCCAACGCCTGTCCCAGGCCGGGCTTTCCGCCAGCCAGGACGCTGTTGAGCTGATCGCCGCGCGGGTCGAGGGCAACTTGCTGGCCGCCGCCCAGGAAATCGAAAAGCTCAAACTGATGGCCGAAGGCGGCCAGATCACCGTTGAAACCGTGCAGGCTGCAGTGGCCGACAGTGCGCGCTTCGATGTCTTCGGCCTGACCGATGCGGTGCTCAATGGCGAAGCGGCCCATGCCTTGCGCATGCTTGAAGGGTTGCGTGGGGAAGGCGTCGAGCCGCCGGTGATTCTCTGGGCCCTGGCCCGGGAGTTGCGCCTGTTGGCCAATATTTCCCTGCAATACAGCCAGGGCACGCCGCTGGACAAGGCCTTCAGCCAGGCCAAACCTCCGATCTGGGACAAACGTAAACCGTTGATGAGCAAAGCCCTGCAACGCTACTCGGCGCAACGCTGGGCGCAACTGCTGCTCGAAGCACAACGCATCGACGCCCAGATCAAGGGCCAGGCTGCCGGTTCGCCGTGGATGAGCCTGAGCCGGTTGACGTTGTTGATGGCCGGGCAGCGCTTAACCCTGCCCGCTGAGTAACACCGCCCCTGTAGGAGCGAGCTTGCTCGCGAAGCACCTGAGGGCACTGCGTTGAATCAGAAACCCTCGCGTTATCGTTAACGACCTTCGCGAGCAAGCTCGCTCCTACAGAGAGCGGCGCTTTTTCCGATAGTCATCGGGACTGGACAGCCTTTCAACTTCGGCCGATGATTTGCCCCGCAAAAACCACTCACTTGCGAGGCATCATCATGAGCAAAAAGCCATCAAAGCATGGCCCCAACAAGGCCAAATCCATCATCGCCCAGCCATTGTTCCGCAGCCGCCAGGAACGCCCGGCCAAGGGCAAAGGCAGCTACCGCCGCGAAGCCTTCCAGTCTGACAGCTGGGAGGCTTCTTACTTTCTGGCTGCGTAAAGCAGAACACCCCTTTGACATGGTAAGGTCTGTACCTGATTCGTATTCCCTGGACCCGTGCATGCCCTTTTGTCTTCCCCATCGTTGGCACTTACGCCAATTGATCGCTGCCTCCAGCCTTGTTTTGCTTGTCGCCTGCGCGGAAAAACCGACCGCAGCCGACGCTCAGCCGCTTCAGACACTTCCTGTCGCTACCGCCCCGGCAGTTGTTCCGCCTGTGGTTCCGACGGGTGAGAACCTCGACATCCAGCCAACCCAGACCTTCGCCGAATGGCAGGCAGGTTTCCGCAAGGATGCCCTGGCCGCCGGTATCCGCGCCGATCTGTTCGACCGCGCCTTCGCCGATGTCAGCTTCGACCCCAGCGTGATCCGCGCAGACCGCAGCCAACCGGAATTCGCAAAACCGGTTTGGGAATACCTCGACGGCGCCTTGTCGCCGCTGCGGGTACGCAAAGGCCAGTCGCTGATCAACCAGTACGCCGACATCCTGCAAAGCATCGAGCAGCGCTACGGCGTTGATCGTCAGGCGCTGGTGGCCGTGTGGGGTATGGAAAGCAACTTTGGCCAGTTCCAGGGCAGCAAGTCGGTGATCAACTCGCTGGCGACCCTGGCCTACGAAGGTCGTCGTCCCGGTTTCGCCCACGCGCAATTGATTGCCGCCCTGCAAATCCTGCAACAAGGCGATATCGAACCCGAGAAGATGCTCGGATCCTGGGCCGGCGCCATGGGCCAGACCCAGTTCATCCCGACCACCTACAACACCCATGCCGTGGACTTCGATGGTGACGGGCGCCGCGATATCTGGGGCAGTTCGGCCGATGCCCTGGCCTCGACCGCGCATTACCTGCAAAGCTCCGGCTGGCAGAGAGGTCAGCCGTGGGGCTTCGAAGTCCAACTGCCGAGCGGTTTCAACTACGTACTGGCCGATGGCACGATTCGCAAGAGTGTCGCCGAATGGCGACAACTGGGCGTCATGCTGCCCAACGGTGGCCAGGTCCCGGCCGGCTCCGAGCAGTTGTCTGCCGCCCTGTTGCTGCCGGCCGGTTACCGTGGCCCGGCGTTCCTGGTGCTCGATAACTTCCGGGCGATTCTCAAATACAACAACTCGTCGTCCTACGCCTTGGGGGTGAGCCTGTTGTCGGAACGCTTCAATGGCACGGGCCTGATCAGCGGTACGTGGCCAAAGGATGACCTGCCTCTGAGCCGTACCGAGCGGATCGAGCTGCAAAACCTGCTGAGCGTACAAAACTACGACGCCGGCACCGCCGACGGGATCATCGGCGCCAACACCCGCAAGGCGATCCGCAGCGCCCAGCAGTCGTTTGGCTGGCCGGCGGATGGCTATCCGACGCACAAGTTGCTGGAAGGGTTGCGTAACCGCTAAAAGCTTCGCGAGCAGGCTCGCTCCCACAGGTGACCGAGTTCCTCCATAGGAATACGGTCGAATGTGGGAGTGAGCCGGCTCCGGGCGGCGATCCGACGATGACTGACTTAAAGACGACTGAATTTCAACGCCTGACTACTACATCCTGCTCCAGCACCAATTCCTTGCTCCCCGCATCCAGCCTGACCAACGCCCCCATGGGCAGCGTCAGGTTCGGATCGCAGTGCCCGCTGCGCCATCCGGACAGCACCGGAATCTTCAATGGCTCGAAGGTCTGCTTGAGCAACCGGTCCAGCGCTGCCACCTCAACCCCCGCCACGTCCCCAACCAACACGCCGCGCAGCTTGTGCAACGTGCCTGCCAGTCGCAACTGGGTCAGCAACCGGTCGATGCGATACAGCGGCTCGTTGATGTCCTCGATCAACAGAATGACGCCCTCGGCATCTATCTGGTAAGGCGTGCCCATGGTCGCGGCGATCATGGCCAGATTGCCTCCGAGCAAGCGCCCATGAGCCACACCTGGCTCGATCGTGGTCAGCGGGTAGGCTACCGGATGAGCCAGCACTGCTCCCGCCTTCACCTGCCCTCGCAGCATGTTGAAGAAGGAAGGTTCCGTAGGTTTTTGCTTGTCACCCAGCAGGTCGGCATTGAGCATCGGACCATGAAAGGTCACGAAGCCGGCATAACGACTGATCGCCAAATGCAGAGCGGTGATGTCGCTGTAGCCGACGAACGGCTTGGCGTTGTCACGCAGCAAATCAAAATCAATGCGGTCGAGCAGCCGCGGCGTGCCGTAACCGCCGCGCAGGCAGATGATGGCATCCACTTCGCTGTCGGCGAACGCTGCATGCAGGTCGCCAAGTCGCACCTCGTCGCTACCGGCCAGGTAGCCGTTTTTTTCGTAGACCCCGGGAAACACTTTCAGTGAATAACCCCGGGCACGCATCCATTGCACCGCCTTATCGGTGTCCAGCGGGGCTGGGCCAGCGGGTGCGATAACGCCGATCATGCCTTCCGACGGCAATGCCGGGACGGGAGCGTGAGGGCAAAGGGTGAGGGTCGGTCGAGCGGTCATCCGTGAATCTCCCTGCGTGAAATCTTCAGCACACAGTAGTCAGGAACGGGGACAAACAGAAGAGGAACCGTTGCCCCGCAGGTTGCAGGAAAAATGGCCGTTGCCGCTGGCCAGGCAAAAAAACGCCCGCAAGGCTGGATGCCGTGCGGGCGTTTTTCATTTCATTGCGCAGATCAGGACGACATCAGCTCGGCCTTGACCAGCTTGGCCTGCTCGTCGGCGTGATACGAGGAACGTACCAACGGACCCGAAGCAACGTTCTTGAAGCCCATCTTGTAGCCTTCCTCGGCGAACCAGGCGAAGGTGTCCGGGTGCACGAAACGCTGCACCGGCAAGTGGCTGCGGGACGGTTGCAGGTACTGGCCAAGGGTCAGCATGTCGATGTCGTGCTCGCGCATGCGCTTCATGACTTCGATGACTTCTTCGTCGGTCTCGCCCAGGCCCAGCATCAGGCCGGACTTGGTCGGAATGTGCGGCATCATCTGCTTGAAGCGTTGCAGCAGGGTCAGCGACCACTGGTAGTCCGACCCCGGACGCGCAGCCTTGTACAGGCGCGGCACGGTTTCCAGGTTGTGGTTGAACACATCCGGCGGCTCGGCGGCGGTGATTTCCAGCGCGATGTCCATGCGGCCACGGTAGTCCGGAACCAGGGTCTCGAGCTGCACGTTCGGCGACAGCTTGCGGATTTCACGGATGCAGTCGGCAAAGTGCTGGGCACCGCCGTCACGCAGGTCGTCGCGGTCTACCGAAGTGATCACCACGTACTTCAGACGCAGGTCGGCGATGGCGATGGCCAGGCTTTCCGGCTCGTTGACGTCGAGTGGTTTCGGACGACCGTGGCCGACGTCGCAGAACGGGCAACGACGGGTGCAGATGTCACCCATGATCATGAAGGTCGCGGTGCCACCGGAGAAGCACTCGCCCAGGTTCGGGCAGGACGCCTCTTCGCACACGCTGTGCAGCTTGTGTTTGCGCAGCAGGGCCTTGATGCGGTCGACTTCCGGCGAAACCGGGATGCGTACACGAATCCAGTCTGGCTTCTTCGGCAGTTCGGTGGTCGGAATGATCTTCACCGGGATGCGTGCAACCTTTTCGGCGCCGCGCAGCTTGACGCCGGCTTCAACCTTGGGACGCGGGGCCGGGCGCTCGGTGACATCGAGCGTCGGGATCATGGTTTGCACTGCATCAGTAGTCATATCAGTCGATTCCGCCCGTCAGGGTCGTCTGCTCAGCATAGTCGAGGTGTTTGACGAGCTGCGCGCGCAGCCGGGCACTTACCTCGGCAAATTCAATCGATCCTGCGTGATCGCTCAGCTGGGTCATCGCCAGCCCGGCATAGCCGCAGGGATTAATCCGTCGAAACGGTTCCAGGTTCATGTCCACGTTCAAGGCCAGGCCGTGAAAGGAACAACCGTGGCGGATCCGTAGACCCAGGGAAGCGATTTTCGCTCCGTCGACGTAGACACCCGGTGCATCGGGCTTGGCCACGGCGGTGACACCGTAACTGGCCAGCAGCTCGATCAGGCATTGCTCCATCCGGCTGACCAGATCGCGCACGCCAAACCCGAGCTTGCGCACATCCAGCAGCAGATAAGCCACCAACTGACCGGGCCCGTGGTAAGTCACTTGACCACCACGGTCGACCTGCACCACAGGAATATCCCCGGGGAGCAGCAGGTGCTCGGCCTTGCCGGCCTGGCCCTGGGTGAACACCGCGGGATGCTCAACCAGCCAGATCTCGTCGGCGGCATCGCTGCCGCGTTCGTTGGTGAAGCGTTGCATGGCATGCCAGACCGGCTCGTAAGCCATCTGGCCGAGTTCGCGAAAGCCCAGCGTGCCGGACATCACAGCACCATGTGCACGAAACCGGTGGCCCGCAGCTCGCTGTTGATGTTGTACAGCTGGTCCTGGTCGGTCGCGACAATGTGCAGCTGAATGGTGGTGTATTTGCCGTTGCTGCTCTGGCGCTCGTCAACACGCTCATCGTTGATCGTTGCATGTTTGCGGACGATGTCGATGATTCTGTCCTTGTTGCCCACGCCGGTGTCGCTGATCACCTTAACCGGATAATCATTGGCAGGGAACTCGATCTTTGGCGCCTTTACTTCGGTATCGGTCATGGCGTAACGGCCTCGTAAGCGTAAGCCGTGGCGACGGGCATGGCTGCGCGCCAGATCAGCGCGGAGCCATGCAGGTGCACACTAAATTCAGTTGAACAAGCCGTAGAAGAATAGACGGATGCTATCCCACATGCGGCGGAAGATACCACCTTCCTCGACAGCGTCCAGAGCGATCAGATCGGCGCTGTGCACCACCTTGTCGTCCAGTTTCACTTCGACTTTACCGATCACGTCGCCCTTGGCGATTGGCGCGACCAGTTGCGGGTTCATGGTCATGCTGGCAGCGAGCTTTTTCAGCTGGCCTTTGGGCAGGGTCATGGTCAGGTCTTCAGCCAGGCCGGCCTTGACCTGGTTGGTGGAGCCCTTCCAAACAGGCGCCTGGGCCAGTTCGGTGCCCTTCTGATAGAAGGTCTGGGTTTCGAAGAAACGGAAACCGTAGGTCAGCAGCTTCTGGGTTTCTGCGGCACGGGCCACTTCGCTGTTGGTACCGAACACCACGGCGATCAGGCGCATGCCATCACGTACGGCCGAAGACACCATGCAGTAGCCGGCTTCGTCGGTGTGGCCGGTTTTCAGACCGTCGACGGTCTTGTCGCGCCACAGCAGCAGGTTACGGTTCGGTTGCTTGATGCCGTTCCAGAAGAACTCTTTCTGCGAGTAGATCGCGTAGTGAGCCGGGTCTTCGTGGATGATCGCGCGGGCCAGTACAGCCATGTCATGAGCCGACGAGTAGTGCTCAGGGTTCGGCAGGCCGGTCGGGTTCATGAAGTGGGTGTTGGTCATGCCCAGGTCGGCGACGGTCTTGTTCATCAGGTCGGCGAAGGCGTCTTCGCTGCCGGCGATGTGCTCGGAGAGCGCGACGCTGGCGTCGTTACCCGACTGGATGATGATGCCGTGCAGCAGGTCGCTGACGGTGACCTGCGAGCCGACCTTGATGAACATCCGCGAACCGCCGGTACGCCAGGCATTTTCGCTGACGGTCACCGGATCGTTTTCGCCGATCTGGCCACGACGGATTTCCAGGGTCGCGATGTACGCGGTCATCAGCTTGGTCAGGCTGGCCGGTGGCAGACGCTGGTCACCGTTGTTCTCGACCAGCACGTTGCCGCTGCTGGCATCCATGAGCACGTAGGCCTTGGCGGCCAGTTGCGGTGGCGACGGCATCATCTCGACCGCGAACGCGGCTGGTGAGAGGAGCAGCGGGACTAGCAGGAACAGGCGTTTGGCAAAGGTGGTGATGTTCATCCGTCTCTCGAAATCGCTAATGGAAACTGCCCAAGGGCAAAACTAATCAAATAACCTTCAGGCTTTGCCCGAAAACTGCCTGCGCGACGATCATGCTGCGTTAAAAACAGGCTCGGAATGCTCATGTAGACCCCTACACTCCGCTTCCTCGCCTGTTTTTGCCTTGCCTGATCGCCGCTCGGCGAGTTTTCGAACAAACCCTACGAGTCATCGCGTGTTCAGTTGCTCACTCAGTCACCCTTGCCGGGCTTTTGTTCTTCAACGAGTCAACAACCTGGTTCGCCCCCCAATACCGCAGACGAACCGTCAATCAAGCTCTACGTATTACTCCGTGACCACACTCGGCGAACCGAGATTGGCCAGGCGCACACTGTTCTGCACCTGCTGGATTTCACCCGGCGATCCGATCGGGCCCAGGCGAACCCGATGCAGGGTCTGCTGATTGCGCACGATCGAGCTGATGAACACCGGAGCGCTCACCATCCCGCTGAGCTTCGATCTCAGGAGTTCTGCAGCGTCCGGGTTGGCGAACGCGCCCACCTGCAGATACTGGCCAGAGGCTGGTACAGAAGCGTTTTTTTTTGCATCAAGCTGCACAGGCACCACCGCAGCGGCGTGTTGCTGTGGCGGCGGTGTCCATTGCTCGACGGTGCCGGCCGAAGCCGTGATCACCGGGGCGCTATTCTGCGCGACTTGCGGTTCGTTGAGCATCAAAGGCGCCGGACGGCCTTTGGCTGCCCAATACGCCTGTGGATCGATGCCTTCGACCTTGACCCGCGCGGTGCCGATTTCGGCATAACCGAGCTTCTTGGCGGCAGCGTAGGACAAGTCGATGATCCGGTCCGAATAGAACGGCCCGCGGTCGTTGACCCGCAGAATCACACTCTTGTTGTTGTCCAGGTTGGTCACCCGAACGTAACTTGGCAGTGGCAATGTCTTGTGCGCGGCGCTCATGCCATACAGGTCATACACTTCGCCGTTGGCGGTGTTCTGACCGTGGAACTTGGTGCCGTACCAGGACGCAGTACCCGATGCCACGTAGGTCTTGGACTCTTGCAACGGGAAATAGGTTTTGCCCAATACCGAGTACGGGCTGGCCTTGTATGGGCCGGTGTGCAGGGTCGGCGTGGCGTCCGGGATGCGCGCAACATCGACATCCCACCATGGCGCGCCATCCTTGTGGGCGCGGTTGATGTCCAGCCCCGGCGTCGAGCGCACGGCGGTGGTGGACTTCTGGGCCGGCGCGCGGCTGGTCGAACAACTGGCGACCAGCACAGCCAACGCGGCGAATGCCATCAACTTCAGGGGTTTATTGATAGGCAATGCCCGCATTACTTGACGCCCCGTGCTTGGTCCAGCTGTTCAGACAGTTGATGTACGGCCATGGCGTACATCACGCTGCGGTTATAACGCGTGATCGCGTAAAAATTCTTCAGGCCCATCCAGTACTCGGAGCCATTGTCGCCTTCCAGGCGGAAAGCAGTAACCGGCATATCATCGCGCAGCGCATCATGACTTGACCACCCCAGGGCTCGCAACTCCCCGACGGTTTTCGTCGGTTCGATTCCTGCGGTCAAACCTTCGTCGACCTGATCGCCACGGACATCGGCGCGGCTGACCACCGGTTCGCCGGCGACCCAGCCATGACGCTTGAAGTAACTGGCGACACTGCCAATGGCATCGTCCGGGTTGGTCCAGATGTTGATATGGCCATCACCGTCGAAATCCACCGCATAGGCGCGGAAACTGCTCGGCATGAATTGCGGCAAGCCCATTGCGCCGGCGTAGGAGCCTTTGAGCGTCAACGGATCGACCTGCTCTTCGCGGGCCAGCAGCAGGAACTCACGCAACTCCTTGCGGAAAAACTCGGCACGGGGAGGATAGTCGAAACCCAGGGTCGACAAGGCATCGATCACCCGGAAATTTCCGGTATTACGGCCGAAAAAGGTTTCAACACCGATGATCGAGACAATCACCTGGGCCGGCACACCATATTCCTGCTCGGCACGGGCCAACACCGCTTCGTGCTGACGCCAGAAGTCCACACCCCGGGCTATGCGCGCATCGGTGATGAACATCGGGCGATATTCGCTCCACTGCTTGACCCGTTCGGCGGGTTTCGAGATGGCGTCCAGAATCGACTGCTTGCGCTCGGCTTCGCGGAACACGCCCATCAATTGTTCGCCAGCGAAACCGTAGTCGCGGGTCATTTCACCGACGAATTCGGCCACCTGGGGTGAGCCTTCGTAGTCGCCGGCCAACGCTTCCTGCACGGTGCCAAGGATGCTTACCAGGCCGACCCATGGCGCGTATCGAGTCGCCCAGCCACGCATTACTTGCATTGAAAATTTCACCTTATTCAAACCTGCGCGATCCACTTGCGATGGGTATGGATCGACATCAAAACCCCAAACGCTGACAGCAGCGTCACCAGCGAAGTGCCTCCGTAGCTAATGAACGGCAACGGCACCCCCACCACCGGCAACAGGCCACTGACCATACCGATGTTGACGAAAACATAAACAAAAAACGTCATGGTCAGGCTGCCCGCGAGCAACTTGCCGAACAATGTCTGCGCCTGGGCAGTAATCACCAGCCCGCGGCCGATCAACAGCAGGTAGATCAGCAACAGCGCGCAGATCCCCACCAGGCCGAACTCCTCACCCAATACGGCAATGATGAAGTCGGTGTGGCTTTCCGGCAGGAAGTCCAGGTGCGACTGGGTGCCCAGCAACCAGCCCTTGCCGAACACACCGCCAGAACCGATAGCGGCCTTGGACTGGATGATGTTCCAGCCGGTACCGAGCGGATCGCTCTCCGGGTCGAGGAACGTCAGGATTCGCTGCTTCTGGTAGTCGTGCATGATGAAGAACCACATGGCAATCGCCACGGGCACGGCGGCGGCCAGCACACTGAGGATCCAGCGCCAGCGCAAGCCACCCATGAACAGCACGAAAGCGCCGCCGGCCAGGATCAGCAGCGAAGTGCCGAGGTCCGGTTGCCGCACGATCAGAATGAACGGCACGCCGATCAGCATCAGGCTGATGCCCACATGCTTGAGTTGCGGCGGCAATGTGCGCTTGGACAGATACCAGGCGATGGTTGCCGGCATCAGGATTTTCATGAACTCCGAGGGCTGGAAGCGCACGACACCGGGAATATTGATCCAGCGCGTGGCGCCCATGGCGTTGTGGCCCATGACATCCACCACCACCAGCAACATCACACCGATCACATACCCGACCGGCACCCAACGGGCCATGAAGCGCGGCTCGAACTGAGCGATGACGATCATCGAGACCAGACCGATGCCGAACGAAGTGGCCTGTTTGGCCAGCAGGTCCCAGCTCTTGCCACTGGCCGAATACAGCACGAACAGACTGCCGGCGGCCAGGGTCAACAGCAAAATCAGCAGCACGCCATCGATGTGCATGCGTTGCAGCAGCGTCGCGCGACGACGCATCACATCCTCACTGGAGAGCATGCGATCAAAATTATTCATCACGGGCCGTGGCCTCCGCGCTAGTAGGGCTGGCGTATTCGGCTTTGAGGTGACCGTCCTGGTCGAGCAACCAGGCGTCCATGATCTGACGCACCACTGGCGCGGCGACGCCGGAGCCGGACTCACCGTTCTCGACCATCACCGACACCACGATCTGCGGGTCGTCCGCCGGGGCGAAGCCCACGAACAAGGCGTGGTCGCGATGGCGCTCCTGAACCTTGGAGCGGTCGTACTTCTCACCCTGCTTGATCGCGACCACCTGGGCCGTACCACTCTTGCCCGCGATGCGGTACTGCGCACCGATCGAAGCCTTGCGTGCCGTACCGCGGGCGCCGTGCATCACCTGCTGCATGCCGTGGTTGACCTTGGTCCAGTCCGACGGGTCGCGCAGGATGATGTCCGGCATCGGATTCTGATCCACCGGTTTCTCGCCTTCGATGGTCTTGGCCAGGTGCGGACGGTTCCAGATGCCTTTGTTGGCCACCAGCGCCGTGGCCTGGGCCAGCTGCAGCGGGGTCGACTGCATGTAGCCCTGGCCGATCCCGAGAATCAGCGTTTCGCCCGGGAACCATGCCTGGCGGCGGGTCGCGCGCTTCCATTCGCGGGTCGGCATCAAGCCTGGCGACTCCTCGAACATGTCCAGGGAAACCTTCTGACCGATACCGAACTTGGACAGGTACGACGACAACCGATCGATCCCCAGCTTGTGGGCGAGGTCATAGAAGTAGGTGTCGTTGGAGCGCATGATCGCCGTGTCGAGGTCGACAAAACCATCGCCGGTGCGGTTCCAGTTGCGGTACTTGTGATCGTAGTTGGGCAGCATGTAGTAGCCGGGGTCGAACACCCGGGTCGAGGCAGTCACCACGCCCGAATCCAGACCAGCAATCGCCACAGCAGGCTTGATGGTCGAGCCCGGCGGGTACAGACCGCGCAGCACGCGGTTGAACAGCGGCCGGTCGATGGAGTCGCGCAGTTCGGAATAGGCCTTGGAGCTGATGCCTGTGACGAACAGGTTCGGATCGAAGCTCGGCTGACTGACCATCGCCAGCACCTCCCCGGTTTTCGGATTCAGGGCCACCACCGCACCACGACGACCGCCGAGCGCGGCTTCGGCGGCTTCCTGCAATTTGATGTCCAGGCTCAGGACGATGTCTTTGCCGGAAACCGGTTCGGTGCGCTTGAGCACCCGCAATACACGGCCCCGAGCGTTGGTCTCGACTTCCTCGTAACCCACCTGACCATGCAGCTCCGGTTCATAGAAACGCTCGATGCCGGTTTTGCCGATTTGATGGGTGCCGCTATAACTGACCGGGTCCAGAGACTTGAGCTCTTTCTCGTTGATCCGCCCCATATAGCCCACCGAGTGCGCAAAATGCGCGCCCTGAGGGTAGTGACGCACCAGTTGCGCGACCACTTCCACGCCCGGCAGGCGGAACTGGTTCACGGCGATGCGGGCGATCTGCTCTTCGGTCAGCTCAAACAGGATCGGCACCGGCTCGAACGGCCGGCGCCCCTGACGCATGCGCTTCTCGAAAATCACCCGATCCTCGGGCGTCAGTTCCAGCACTTCGACGATCACGTCGAGCACCTGCTGCCAGTCGCCGGACCGTTCGCGGGTCATGCTCAGGCTGAAGCTGGGCCGGTTATCGGCGATCACCACGCCGTTGCGGTCGAAAATCAAGCCACGGGTCGGCGGAATCGGCTGCACGTGGACGCGGTTGTTTTCCGACAGGGTCGAGTGGTACTCGTACTGGATCACCTGCAGGAAATACAGACGGGCGATCAGCACGCAGATCAGCGCCACCACGGCAATTGCCCCGAACACGACGCGGCCACGCACCAGACGGGCGTCTTTTTCGTGGTCCTTGATGCGGATCGGCTGGGACATGAGGGCAGAATTACTTGTGGTAAGGGTGACCGGACAGCACGGTCCAGGCACGGTACATCTGTTCGCCGATCAGGATCCGCACCAGCGGGTGCGGCAAGGTCAGCGGCGACAACGACCAGCGCTGGTCAGCCCGGGCACAGACTTCCGGCGCCAACCCTTCGGGGCCGCCGACCATGAAGTTGACCGTGCGCGAGTCCAGCCGCCAGCGATCGAGCTCGACCGCCAGTTGCTCGGTGCTCCAGGGCTTGCCATGGACTTCGAGAGTGACAATCCGCTCGTTCGGCCCGACCTTGGCCAGCATAGCTTCGCCTTCCTGGCGGATGAAGCGGGCCACGTCGGCGTTCTTGCCACGGGTATTGAGCGGTATTTCCACCAGTTCCAGCGCCAGTTCGGACGGAAGACGCTTGGCATATTCATGCCAGCCTTCTTCCACCCATTTGGGCATGCGTGAACCGACGGCGATCAGTCGCAGTCGCACAGCGGTCCCTTATTCCTGGTCTTTGTTGAGCTTGTTGAAGTGCTCGTGACCAACTTCAGGGCTGTGGTGTTTGCCATCGGCCGCACGGCTCTGCTCGGCACCTTTCCACAAGCGCTCCAGGTCGTAGAACTGACGGGCGTTGGAGGTCATCATGTGGACGATCACGTCGTCCATGTCCAACAGCACCCAGTCACTGTCGCCCTTGCCTTCTTCACCCAGCGGTTTGATACCCAGGGCTTTGACGGCCTCGCGGACCTTGTCCAGCATCGCGCCGATCTGGCGGTTGGAGGTACCGGTGGCGATGATCATGTAGTCAGTGATGCTCTGCTTGTCGCGAACATCAATCACCAGCACGTCCTGGGCCTTGACGTCTTCCAGGGCGGCTACGGCGATCTTGACCAGCTCGTCGCCTTTAGGCGGATCGGCGGCGAGGACCTTTTCCGGCAGCGGGGCGCTCTTGAATGTGCCTTTGCGTTTTACTTTGCTTTCGTTGTTGCTCGTCATATAAAACTCGTTTTGCTCGTTTGTTCGGGCGCTTCAATACACGTTGTTGCCACGTGCCTTGAGGCACTCCTATTCAGTTCGACGCACGGTAGAGTCCGTGCGCATCGATGTAGGCCAGGACCGCGTCGGGCACCAGGAAACGTACCGACTTACCGCTGGCCAGCAGTTGACGGATCTGGGTGGCAGAAACCGCGAGCGGTGTCTGCCAGACGAATGCAATCTGTCCGCTCGGCCCTTTTAGGGCCAGCGGGTCGCTCACCGAGCGCGCTGCCAGCAGGTTGCGCAAGGCATCCGGCGGTTCGCTGTCGGCATCCGGGCGTTGCAACACCAGGATATGGCAATGCTGGAGCAACTCTTCCCAGCGGTGCCAAGTGGGCAGGCCGCAAAAAGCGTCCCAGCCCAAAAGCAGAAAAACCTGGTCGGATACGGCCAGTTCGGCGCGCATCAGTTCCAGGGTATCAATGGTGTAGGACGGTTTGTCCCGCTGCAATTCGCGGGCGTCCACCACCAACGGTGCCACACCGGCCACCGCGCACTCGACCATCGCCAGACGGTCCTTTGCCGACACCTGCGGCTTGTCCCGATGGGGCGGCCTGGCACTGGGTGTCAGGCGCAGTTCATCGAGCGCCAGGGTTTCGGCGACTTCCAGCGCACCGCGCAAATGGCCGATGTGCACCGGGTCGAACGTTCCGCCCAGCACGCCAATGCGGCGAGGGGCTGGCTCGCTGACGGTGACCGGGGCTGACAGGTCGAAGTCGCCCAAGTCAGACCGGCTCCTGTCCGCGCAGCTGCCCGTCGCCAACCACGATGTACTTCTCGCAGGTCAGTCCTTCGAGGCCCACCGGGCCGCGGGCGTGCAGCTTATCAGTAGAAATGCCGATCTCGGCACCCAATCCGTATTCGAAGCCATCGGCGAAGCATGTCGGGGTATTGATCATCACCGACGAGGAGTCGACTTCAGCCACGAAACGCCGGGTGTCGCCCTGGTGTTCACTGACAATCGAATCGGTGTGATGGGAGCCGTAATGATTGATGTGCTCGATGGCCTGGTCCAGTCCGTCAACCACACGGATCGACAGAATCGCCGCCAGGTACTCGGTGTTCCAGTCTTCCTCGGTGGCCGGCACGGCATCGATGATCGCCCGGGTGCGTTCGCAGCCGCGCAGTTCGACGCCTTTTTCGCGGAACTGGGCCGCCATCGCCGGCAGGAAATCCTTGGCAACGGCCTGATCCACCAGCAGCGTTTCCATGGCACCGCAAATGCCATAGCGATAAGTCTTGGCGTTGAACGCAATGCGCTGGGCCTTGGCCAGATCGGCGTGCTCACTCACGTACACGTGGCAGATGCCGTCCAGATGCTTGATCACCGGGACGCGGGCATCACGGCTGACGCGCTCGATCAGGCCTCGGCCACCGCGCGGCACGATGACATCGACGTACTCGGGCATGGTGATCAGCGCGCCGACGGCTGCGCGATCGGTGGTTTCGACCACTTGCACCACCGCGGCCGGCAGATCGGCCTCGGCCAGGCCACGCTGAATGCAGGCGGCGATGGCGCGATTGGAATGAATCGCCTCGGAACCGCCACGCAGGATGGTCGCGTTACCGGACTTCAGGCACAGGCTCGCGGCATCGATGGTCACGTTCGGCCGCGACTCGTAGATGATTCCGATCACGCCCAATGGCACGCGCATCTTGCCGACCTGAATACCGGACGGGCGGAAGCTCATGTCGCGGATCGCGCCAACCGGGTCCGGCAGCGCTGCAACCTGGCGCAGGCCGACGATCATGCCGTCGATACGCGCCGGGGTCAGTGCCAGGCGTTCAAGCAGGGCTGGCTCCAGACCATTGGCGCGACCGGCAGCCAAATCCTGTTCATTGGCCGCCGTCAGCTCGGCGCGGGCAGCGTCCAGCGCATTGGCGGCGGCCTGCAGGGCGCGGTTTTTCTGCGCGGTACTGGCACGGCCGATCACGCGGGAAGCTTCGCGGGCAGCGCGACCCAGGCGGGTCATGTAGTCAAGAACGGACTCAGTCATGGTCTGGCGTGGTCTTTGATAAGGTCTTGGTAAAGAGTAAAGCGACAGATTATAGCTGTCGCGCCCACCGACTAACAGCGGTGACGGGCGGATGGTCGAAATGGAGGGCAATTTGCCGATGTTCAGCCGGGATTAAGCTGCAAATTGTTATCATCACGACTCATTCAGCCCTGACAAATGCCGGTCATCATGTCCAATTTGACTGTTCGAGCGTCCGCCGTGAGCCTGCCCACGGGCCTCCCGGACGCGTTTTTCGACCGTGACGCGCAAATTCTGGCCCGGGAGCTACTGGGTAAAGTCATCCGCCATCGGGTTGGCGACCTGTGGCTCAGCGCCCGGATCATCGAAACCGAAGCCTATTACTGCGCAGAAAAAGGCAGCCACGCCTCCCTCGGCTACACAGAAAAGCGTAAGGCTTTGTTTCTGGATGGCGGCCACATCTATATGTATTACGCCCGGGGTGGCGATTCCCTGAACTTCAGCGCCCAGGGGCCCGGTAACGCCGTGCTGATCAAGTCCGCCTACCCATGGGTCGATGAATTGAGCGGGCCGGCCAGCCTGGCACAGATGCTATTGAACAATCCCGATGCCCAGGGCCACCCTCGCCCGTCGCAAAAGCTCTGCGCCGGACAGACGCTGCTGTGCAAGTCTCTGGGCTTGAGAGTGCCGGTCTGGGACGCCAAGCGGTTCGATCACGAGGTGTTGCTGGTGGAGGACGTCGGCCAGTCACCCGCCCACATCCTCCAGACCACGCGCCTGGGCATCCCCCACGGGCGCGACGAGCACTTGATGTATCGCTTTGTCGACGGCGCCTACGCGGCGTATTGCACTCGCACCCCGCTAAGACGGGGCCAGGTCGAAGGTCGCGATTATTTTGTGCTGACCTGAGATTGATCCGGATTTTGAAACTGAAGGAATCCCCTGTAGGAGCGAGCCTGCTCGCGATGAGGTCAGCACAATCAACATCACTTTTGACTCATCGTGCGCTATCGCGAGCAGGCTCGCTCCTACAAGTAGAAAATTGAACATTTGATGGAGTGGTTTTTATGGGCCAATGGCTCGATAGCGTGACCGGTTGGTTGACGGTCAACCCGCAATGGCTGGCGGCGGCAATATTTCTGGTGGCCTTTGTGGAATGCCTGGCGATTGCCGGGCTGATCGTCCCCGGCACGGTTTTACTGTTCACCGTTGCGGTGCTGGCCGGCAGCGGTGCGTTGCCGCTGAGTGAAACCTTGCTGCTGGGTTTCCTCGCCGGCGTGCTGGGTGACGTGGTGTCGTACTTCCTTGGACGGCACTTTCATCAGAATATCCGGCGCCTGCCCGGTTTGCGCCATCACCCGGAATGGATTGCCGGGGCCGAGACCTATTTCCAGCGCTATGGCATCGCCAGCCTGCTGGTCGGGCGTTTTATCGGGCCGTTGCGGCCGATGCTGCCCATGGTCGCCGGCATGTGCGACATGCCCTTCCCACGCTTCATTGCCGTCAGCCTGCTGGCCGGTGCGGGCTGGTCGGTAGCTTACCTGTTGCCTGGCTGGGCCACGGGTGCCGCCATTCGCTTACCGCTTCCGGAAGGTTTCTGGACTGAGGCGGGGATAGTTGCTGGCAGTATCGCAGTGATGATCGGCTTGAGCGTAACAAGCAGCCTGCGTCGCCACCGCAAAGCGACGATGCTGATTACCGGCATGAGCCTTCTGATTCTGGCGGGACTGTTCATTGGCTATCCGCACCTGAGCGCCCTCGATCAAGGGCTGATGACCCTGGTGCAAGAGCATCGCAGCCCGATGCTCGATGAGGTGGCGGTGGTCTTCACGTTGATCGGCGAATTCCGCAACATGCTGTTTTTCAGCGCGCTGCTAACCGGTTTGCTATTGCTGATGCGCCAATGGCGCCCGGCGATTTTCGCCGGAAGCACCCTGCTCTGCACGGCACTGGCGAACACCGCGACCAAACAATTCTTTGCCCGCGTGCGCCCCGAAGTGCTGAGCGATCCGCTGACCAGCTACAGCATGCCCAGTGGCCACGCATCTGGCTCTTTTGCGCTGTTCCTGACCCTCGCCGTACTGGCCGGCCGCGGACAGCCGCCGCGGATGCGCCTGACCTGGCTATTAGTGGGCAGCCTGCCAGCGATGGCTATTGCGCTGTCACGGGTGTACCTCGGCGCGCATTGGCCGACGGATGTACTGGCCGGTGCGATGCTGGCAGCGTGCGTTTGTGCGGCGAGCCTGTGGCTGGTCCAGCGCAAGGAACCGCTGAACGCCTTACCACCCAAGGCCTGGTGGCTGGTGTTGCCGGCGTTGGTGGCATTGTTCGGCTTCTTCGTTTTGCGGCATTTGCCGCATACGATGTTGCGGTATGCGTATTAGTAAAAACGCTCGTCAGGCAAACAACTCCCCCTGCAACTCATCCAGCAACGCCTGAATCGCATCCAGCCGTTGCTGCGGATCATCGAGTTGCAGCAGGTCGATCTTGTCCAGTTCAGCGAAGGGCAACAGGTACGCCAACTGATTGGCCAGCGACTGTTGGCCCGTCGCTTCGGTGCCCATGTTCAAGGCCTCAACCATCGGGTGTTCCGCCAGAGCCTTGAGCAAGGCCACCAGGTCGGCATCCTCGTCCTGCAGTGGCTGTTCGGGTTCGTCTTCCAGCCACTCGACCTCGGCGACGGTCAACTGATCGCGCTGGACTTCCGTTCGCAATACATGGAAACGCCGTCCGCCCTGAACCCGAATCCCCAGCAGGCCGTTGTCCTGCTGCTTGAAATCGGTGATCAGCGCCTCACACCCGACCAAGGCGTAACCAGCCGGGGCGATCCCGACTTCTTCACCATCGAGGATGCACACCACGCCGAAGCCGCCGCCCTGTTTCATGCAGCGACCGATCATGTCCAGGTAACGCGCCTCGAAAATCTGCAAGTCGAGGATGCAACCGGGAAACAGCACTGTGTTCAGTGGGAAAAGCGGCAGACTCATAGACATTTCCTTTACACCACCATCGACACCGCCAACGGCAGCAACACCGCCGTGGCCACGCCCATCAAACTCATCGCCAGCGCCGCGAAGGCGCCGCATTCTTCACTTTCCTGCATCGCCACCGCCGTGCCGACCGCGTGTGCGGTCATGCCCAGCGCCATGCCTCGGGCTTCGGGACTGTAGACACCCAGCCGGGTCAACAGACTCGGACCAAAGATCGCGCCAATCACACCGGTGATCAACACGAACACCGCTGCCAACGCCGCGACACCGCCAATCTGTTCGGCCACCAACATAGCGATAGGCGAGGTCACCGATTTCGGCGCCATGGTCATCAGGATCATGTGCTCGGCACCGAACGACCAGCCCAGCAACACGCCCATCCCCGTGGCCACCACCCCGCCTATCACCAGCGTAGTAAATATCGGCCAGAACAGCTGCCGAATCCGTCGCAGGTTGAGATAAAGCGGCACCGCCAGGGCAACAGTGGCCGGGCCGAGCAGAATGCTGAGAATCTCGGTGCTCTTGCGGTACTCGGCGTAGGTCAAGCCGCAGCCCACCAGCACGCCGATCACCAACAACATGGAGACCAATACAGGTTGCAAAAAGATCCAGCGGGTTTTCTCGAATGCCGCCAGGACGAGTTGATAAGCGCCAAGGGTAATGCCGATACCAAACAAGGGATGATGAATTACCGACGTCCAGGCGCCGTGCCAGTCGAAAATCATTGGCTGTCCTCAGGCTGAGCATGACGCTTGACCATGCGCTGCATCAGCACCCCGGCGAAGGCCATGGAAAGCAGCAGCGACAACACCAGCGCACCGACAATGGCCCAGAAATCCGCCGCGATGTCAGCGGCGTAGACCATCACGCCCACGGCCGGCGGCACCAGCAACAGCGGCAGGTAGCGCAGCAGGCTGCTGGCCGCCAGGTTCAGCGGCTCGCCGACCTGTCCGCGACAGATGAGGTACACCAGCAACAGCAGCAACCCCACAATCGGCCCTGGCAGCACCGGCAGGAACAAATGATTGATCGCAGTGCCGAGCAATTGGAACAGCACCAGCCACGTCAGGCCCCGTAACAACATCAAAGATCTCCCGCAAAATCCGTCACCCGCATTGGCAGGGCATTATAGGCATGCTCGTGCTATAGACCGGCATTCGCCAAAAGCATGGTCAGTTGACCGGAGCGCTTGGTCATGTTGATCTAAAGTGGTAAGCCGGGAGGTTAGATCCCCGCAAGCCAAAACTATAAAACCGATGAACCCAAGGAGAGTCTCAATGCCCTATGTTCCAGTTGCAGAGCTCAAAGATTATGTCGGCAAGGAACTTGGACGTTCCGAATGGCTCACTATCGATCAGGACCGCATCAACCTGTTCGCCGAAGCCACAGGGGATTTTCAGTTCATCCACGTCGACCCGGTCAAAGCCGCGCAAACGCCTTTTGGCAGCACCATCGCTCACGGTTTCCTGTCGTTATCACTGATCCCGAAACTGATGGAAGACATCCTCGTCATGCCAGAAGGCTTGAAGATGGTGGTCAACTACGGTCTCGACAGCGTGCGCTTCATCCAGCCGGTCAAGGTCAATTCGAAAGTGCGCCTGAAGGTCGACCTGACCGAAGTCATCGAGAAGAAACCCGGCCAATGGCTGCTCAAGGCCACCACCACCCTGGAAATCGAAGGTTCGGACAAACCGGCGTACATCGCCGAACCCCTGTCCCTGTGTTTCGTATAAACCTTGCCGGATGCGAAGCAGCTCATGCTGTTTCGCGCCCTCACGCGGTACCTCACCCTATTTATGGACACATAGCTGCGGCATACTCCCTCGCCTAATTGCCCGGAATCCGCTATGCGCCCACTTGCACTCCTTGCCTTGACCCTGATGCTCACCGCTTGCGGCGATGGCGAATCGCCTTTGCCCCCCGACGCCCGCCTGCCGGACGGCGGACGCTATCGCGGTGACCTGGTCAATGGCTTGCTGCAAGGCAAGGGGCGTATCGACTACCCGAACGGCAGCTGGTACGCCGGCGAATTCGACAAAGGCCAGTGGCAGGGCCAGGGCGAATGGCATGGCAGTAATGGCGAAGTCTATCGCGGTCAGTTCAATCAGGGACTGTTCGACGGCCAGGGGGCACTGACCACCAACGCCAGCAGCTACAGCGGCGGCTTCAAGGCCGGCCGACGCAACGGCGAAGGCACCCTCAAAGAAAACGGTATGAGCTATCGCGGAGAGTTCAAGGCCGATCAATACGCTGGCCTGGGTCGCCTCGAACTCGAAGACGGCAGCGCCTATCAGGGTCAGTTCGCCCACGGCAAACCCAATGGCGAAGGCCAGCGCGGCGACGGCAACGGCAATCAGTTCACCGGGCACTTCGTCGACGGCCAGCTGGAAGGCAACGGCACGTTCAACAGCGCCGACGGCGACATCTATGTCGGTAGCTTCAAGAACAATCAACTGCACGGCAAGGGCCGCTACGAAAACGCCGACGGCGATGTCTGGCTGGGCCAGTTCAAGGAAGGCTCGCTGAACGGCAAGGGCGAGTTGATCGGCACTGACGGCAGCCACTACATCGGCCAGTTCAATGACTGGCGCTTTTCCGGCCAGGGCCGGCTGAACCTGTCCGACGGCAGCTATTACACCGGCCAGTTCGACAACGACAGTTACCAGGGGCGCGGCACATTGGTGTTGACCGATGGCACCGTGCTCAGCGGCACCTGGATCAACGGCCAGCGCGTACGCGATGCCGAGGGCAAATTATTGCCCGACACACTGGAACTCGGCCTGCTGGCCCAGGGACGCTTGCTCGACGCAGCGCTGGCCAACGTTCCACCCTCGACCCCGGCGGTAGAGCTGTATTCGTTGACCCTGGGTGGTGATGGCAAGCAAAGCGTGTTTCTGCGCGAATCCGACTACGTCGCCAACATGCTCACCACCCGGTTCGGCACCTTTGGTCAGATCCGCCTGGTGAACCATCGTGACCACCTCGCCGACCGCCCTATGGCTACCCGGGAAAACCTGCGCCGGGCTGCCCTGACGCTGGCCGAACGCAGCGGTCCGGAAGACCTGATTTTCATCTACCTGACCAGCCATGGCACCAGCGAACACGAGCTGGTGCTGGACCAGCCGCGCATGGAACTGGCCGATCTGCCAGCGGACGAAATGGCTGCGGTCCTCGCCCCATTGAAAAACCGCGACAAGATCATCGTGATTTCGTCCTGCTACTCCGGCGGTTTCATTCCCTCCCTCAAGGATGAACGGACCCTGATCATGACAGCCTCACGGGCCGACCGAGTGTCCTTCGGCTGCTCGGAGGAAGCCAACTTCACCTACTTCGGCGATGCCCTGTTCGCCCAGGCCCTGAACCAGACCGATGATCTGGAACAAGCCTTCAAATTGGCCAAGGCCACTGTCGCCGAACGTGAGCTGGCGGACGGTTTCGAAGCGTCCGAACCACAGATCTGGGCACCGAAAACCGTCCTCTCGCATTGGCAACTACTGCGCAAACAGCAGGCACGAAAAGCCCTGCAAAGTGCGACCATCGAAAGCAAGGATGTAAACAGCAACTAAGCTGAATAGTATCAAGGGAGAAACACTATGTACTTGACGCCTCAGCACGTATTGCTTGCCGGAGCCACCGGGCTGACCGGTGAACATCTGCTTGATCGCTTGCTCAACGAGCCAACGATTTCGCGGGTATTGGCGCCGTCACGCCGGCCTTTGGCCAAGCATCCCCACCTTGAAAACCCGGTCGGCGACCCGGCGGCGTTCCTGCCACAGCTGAACGGGCGGGTCGATATCGCCTATTGCTGCCTGGGCACCACGATCAAGCAGGCCGGCTCGGAACAGGCGTTTCGCGCGGTGGACCTGGACATGGTGGTAGCATTCGCCAAACGTGCCCGGGAGATGGGCGCACGGCATTTGATCGTGATCAGTGCTCTGGGAGCCGATCGCAGATCCTCGATTTTCTACAACCGGGTCAAAGGCGAAATGGAGCACGCATTGCGCGCGCAGGACTGGCCGCAGCTGACTATTTGCCGCCCTTCGCTGTTGCTGGGTGATCGCGTTGAACCGCGACTGGGCGAGAAAGTCGCCGGCCCGTTGTCTCGGCTGATCCCTGGCAAATACCATGGTATCGAGGCCTGCCAACTGGCTCGCGCGATGTGGCGTCTGGCGCTGGAAGAGCAGGATGGCGTGCGGATTGTCGAGTCGGATGAGCTGCGCAAACTCGGCAAGTGATCCGCGGACCTGTGGCGAGGGGGCTTGCTCCCGCTGGACTGCGTAGCAGTCCCCAGCTCCTCAGGTAAAGAGCGGGGCCGCTTCGCGCCCCAGCGGGAGCAAGCTCCCTCGCCACAAGAGCCGCGCTATACCTACAACCCACCCGTCGCCTGAAAGCTCACCCCTATCACCGTCAACAACGACAACGGCAACAGCAGCGTGTCGAGCAACGCACTGGCCGGCAGGTCGACACCGGGATAGCTCGGTGCTTCGGCTCCGAAACGGTCCTTGGCGCAGCACCCGCCGTTCATCGCGTACAAATCCAGACGAGTTCCCGAGTACACCACCGGCGCCCCTGGCTTGGCTGCATCGAGGGTGCGCGCCGTCGCGCAACCGGCCAACTGCAGTGCCAGCACAACCACCAGCAACTTATTCATCGCTGGTCAGATGATGCTCGCCCCAGCGCGGCAACATGTCCTGAGGAATATTCAGCAGGTTAAGGATCCGCGCCACGACGAAATCGATCAGGTCGTCGATGGTTTGCGGCTGATGATAGAAGCCCGGTGATGCCGGCAGGATTGTCACGCCCATGTTCGACAACTTGAGCATGTGCTCCAGGTGAATGCTCGAATACGGCGCCTCACGGGGTACCAGGATCAACTGCCGACGCTCTTTGAGCGTCACGTCGGCAGCCCGTTCGATCAGGTTGTTGCAGGCACCGGTAGCGATGGACGACAACGTGCCCGTGGAGCACGGCACCACAACCATCGCCGCTGGCGCGCCGGAGCCCGAAGCCACTGGCGACATCCAGTCTTCCTTGCCGTACACCCGAATCTGCCCGGCGGCAGCCCCCGTGTATTCGGTGAGGAACGCCTGCATCATCTGCGGCTTGGTCGGCAGCGTGACGTCGGTTTCGGTGGCCATCACCAACTGCGCGGCCTTGGAAATCAGAAAGTGCACTTCACGATCTTCCCGCACCAGGCAGTCGAGCAGGCGCAAACCGTACTGGGCGCCTGAAGCGCCGGTCATTGCCAAGGTGATGCGGTCCGGGCCGTTGTTCATTTGAGCGCCTCGGCCAGTTTGCCGTGCAGGCCGCCGAAGCCGCCGTTGCTCATGATTACCACGTGGGTGCCGGGTTGGGCCTGGCTCTTCACACGCTCGATGATGCCCTCCAGGGAATCGCTGACAATCGACGGCACGGTGCACAGCGCAGCGGTGCCCGCCAGGTCCCAGCCGAGGTTGGCCGGTGCGTACCAGATCACCTGATCGGCATCGACCACGCTTTCCGGCAATCCGTCTCGGTGCGCGCCAAGCTTCATGGAGTTGGAACGCGGCTCGATGATCGCGATTAACGGTGCATCGCCGATGCGTTTGCGCAGGCCATCCAGCGTGGTGGCGATGGCAGTCGGGTGGTGAGCGAAGTCGTCATAAATGGTGATGCCACCCACTTCCGCGACTTTTTCCATCCGGCGCTTAACGCTTTTGAACGCGCTCAACGCAGCGATGCCCATGGACGGAACCACGCCGACGTGGCGTGCGGCAGCCAGGGTCGCCAGGGCGTTGGCGACGTTGTGCTGGCCAGTCATGTCCCACTCGACCACGCCCTGGGCGACGCCTTCGAACATCACTTCGAACTTCGAGCCATCTTCACTGAGCAGCTTGACCTGCCACTGACCGCCGGCACCGGTGGTTTGCACCGGAGTCCAGCAACCCATCTCGATAACGCGCTGCAAGGCCGGCTCAGTGGTCGGATGAATCACCAGGCCTTCGCTCGGGATAGTCCGCACCAAGTGATGGAATTGCCGCTCGATGGCTGGCAGGTCCGGGAAGATGTCCGCGTGATCGAACTCCAGGTTGTTCAGGATTGCCGTGCGCGGACGGTAGTGCACGAACTTGGAGCGCTTGTCGAAGAACGCGCTGTCGTACTCGTCGGCTTCGATGACGAAGAACGGCGTATCGCCCAGGCGCGCCGACACCGAGAAGTTTTGCGGCACGCCGCCGATCAGGAAACCCGGGGCCATGCCCGCGTGCTCCAGCACCCAGGCCAGCATGCTGCTGGTGGTGGTCTTGCCGTGCGTACCGGCAACCGCCAGTACCCAGCGACCTTGCAGCACGTGATCGGCCAGCCATTGCGGGCCGGAGACGTAGGGCAGGCCTTTGTTCAGCACGTACTCCACAGCCGGGTTACCCCGGGACATGGCGTTGCCGATCACCACCAGATCAGGGGCCGGATCGAGTTGCGCCGGGTCGTAGCCTTGGGTCAACTCAATGCCCTGGGCTTCCAGCTGAGTGCTCATCGGCGGATAGACGCTGGCATCGGAACCCGTCACGTGATGGCCCAGCTCCTTGGCCAGAACCGCCATTGACCCCATGAAAGTGCCGCAGATACCAAGAATATGAATGTGCATTAGTCGACCTCGTAAAACATGGCCGCAGGTTAGCTTAGGGTAGGAAAAATCGCACCTTGTGTTTCAGTATATGAAGACGCCTTCGCGAGCAGGCTCGCTCCCACAAGGCCTGCGCAGACCCTGTGAGAGCGAACCTGCTCGCGAAGGCCGTGATGCGGTTTACCGGGCAATCCCGTGTTTACGCAGCTTTCTGTAAAGGGTATTGCGACTGACCCCCAACTGCTCCGCTGTGTGCGTCATATGCCAGCGCGTCTGCTCCAGCGCCGTGAGTAACGCCAGCCGCTCGGCATCTTCCAACGGATGCTCCGACATCTCTTCAATCGTCGAAACTACCGGCCGCGCCTGGCGAATCATCGCCGGCAAATCCTCCAGGCCGATCCGCCCGTCCTCACACAGTGCTGCCAACGTACGCAGCACATTTCGCAACTGCCGCACGTTGCCCGGCCAGGCGAACCCCAATAAGGCCTCCCGCGCCGGCCCGTCGATCAACACGGTTTCTCCGCCCGCCTCCTCTGCCAGCAAAAAATCGAGCAACCGGGATTTGTCGCTACGCTCGCGCAACGGCGGCAACGCGACTTCCAGCCCGTTGAGCCGGTAATACAAATCCTCACGGAAGCTGCCGTCCTGCACGCGATCCAGCAAGTTACGGTGAGTGGCACTGATGATCCGCACATTCACCGCTTCCGGTTCGCCACCGATCGGTACCACTTGCCGGTCTTCCAGCACCCGCAACAAGCGGGTTTGCAAAGCCAGTGGCATGTCACCGATTTCATCAAGGAACAACGTCCCGCCATCGGCCTGTTGCAACTTGCCGCGCATGCCTTCTTTGCGCGCACCGGTAAAGCTGCCGCCGCGATAACCGAACAGCTCGCTTTCGATCAGGCTTTCGGGAATGGCCGCGCAATTGAGGGCGACGAAGGCTTTTTCCGCCCGCTGGCTGGCGTGGTGCACCGCTTTGGCAAAGGCCTCCTTGCCGGACCCGGTTTCGCCGTTGATCAGCAGCGGCACATCGCGCTCGTAGACGCGCAAGGCCTTGCGGAAGTCCGCCTGCAACGTCGCGTCATCCAGGCAAATGCCCGACAGACGCGGTGCTTGTGCAACCTTGGCCGCTGGCACCATCGGAGTCGGCAGCGGCCGCCGCGCCTCACCGCGCAATACCGCGAACAGCTTGCGACCATCGCGGGTACGCAACGGCCAACTGGCCGCAGCATTGATGCTTGCGCGGCCGAGCAACTCATCGAGCGAGCAATCGAAAAACGCCTCCACCGGCTTACCCAGCAAGCCGCCGCGAATATGTCCCAGCAGGTTCAGCGCACTCTGGTTGACCGCGCAAATGCGCCCTTCCCCGTCGAACGCCAGCAACCCTTCACTGAACAAACCGACGGACTCGGCCTGCAAGTGAAAACGCAGCAACCATTGGTTGTCGAAGCAGCGCAGGAAGTAGCAGCTCTCGATCATCTTCGCCGACAGATTGACCAGCGCCATGGTGTGGAACTGACTTTGCCGCGACACATCACGCCGCGCCGACGACACGTCGAGTACCGCCAGCAGTTCGCCATGGGGATCGAAGACCGGGCTCGCCGAGCAGGTCAGGCCGGTGTGGCGGCCGCGAAAGTGTTCGTCCTGATGGATGGTCAGCGACTGACGCTCCACCAGACAGGTGCCGATGCCATTGGTGCCTTCGCAGGCCTCACTCCAGTCGGCACCGAGCCAGAGGCCGGCACGCTCGAAAATCTGTCGCTCGGCGGGCGCGGTGACGCAATTGAGGATCACGCCGCGGGCGTCGGTCAGCAGCACAGCATGACCGGCACCGGAGAGTTGTTGATGCAGGCTGGTCATTTCATTGCCGGCGATGTGCAGCACTTGCTGCAAGCGTTCGCGGCTTTCCAGGACACGGCCATGTTCCAGCACCGTCGGCGCGATGCTCAGGGCCGGATCGAGGTGATAGTCCTCAAGGCAGCGCAGCCAGGAACGGGCGATGGACGGATCGCTGCCGGGACCGTGCAGGTGGGTCTTGCCCTGGGTCACCGTCATTACTTGCTGGGCATGGCGACTCAAATGATTGTCGTGCATTTCTTATTATTCTCCCCGGGGCTCGGCGTCCCGTGCATGAGGTGATGCCGAGCATCCTCCAGCCCGGCCCGCATTGCAATGCCTGCAAGACCGGTTGGTCACAAGCTGTGCCACAAACGGTACAAAGTGTCACCAGTGCTGTACCGAAAGCGTCACAGGCGCCACCCGCCCGTCCGACAAAAACCTCGCAAGGCCTTGATTTACCTGACATGCAAGGCACTGGCCCGACCCTTGCTCTACGCTTAAAGCAAGCGCACATGCGCGACTCCCTATAAGCACAAAAGCAAGGAGAGACCACCATGCGTTACGCTCACCCCGGTACTGAAGGCGCTATCGTTTCGTTCAAAGCCAAATACGGTAACTACATCGGCGGCGAGTTCGTCGCGCCTGTCAAAGGTCAGTACTTCACCAATACCTCGCCAGTGAATGGCCAACCGATTGCCGAATTCCCCCGTTCCACGGCCGAAGACATCGACAAGGCCCTGGACGCTGCCCACGCCGCTGCCGACGCGTGGGGCGCCACTTCCGCCCAGGCGCGCTCGCTGGTGCTGCTGAAAATCGCCGACCGCATCGAACAGAATCTGGAAATCCTGGCGATCACCGAATCCTGGGACAACGGCAAAGCCGTGCGTGAAACCCTCAACGCCGACATTCCGCTGGCCGCCGACCACTTCCGCTACTTCGCCGGTTGCATTCGCGCCCAGGAAGGCAGCGCTGCCGAAATCGACGGCAACACCGTGGCCTATCACATCCATGAACCGCTAGGCGTGGTCGGGCAGATCATTCCGTGGAACTTCCCGATCCTGATGGCCGCCTGGAAACTCGCCCCGGCTCTCGCCGCTGGCAACTGCGTGGTGCTCAAACCCGCCGAGCAAACCCCGCTGGGCATCACCGTGCTGCTCGAACTGATCGGCGACCTGCTGCCACCGGGCGTGCTGAACATTGTGCAAGGTTTCGGCAAAGAAGCCGGCGAAGCGCTGGCCACCAGCAAACGCATCGCCAAGATTGCCTTCACCGGCTCGACCCCGGTGGGCTCGCACATCATGAAATGCGCGGCGGAAAACATCATTCCGTCCACTGTTGAACTGGGTGGCAAGTCGCCAAACATCTTCTTCGAAGACATCATGAAGGCCGAACCCTCCTTCATCGAGAAAGCCGCTGAAGGCCTGGTGCTGGCGTTCTTCAATCAGGGCGAAGTCTGCACCTGCCCTTCCCGCGCGCTGGTGCAAGAGTCGATCTACGACGAATTCATGCAAGTGGTGATGAAGAAGGTCCTGCAAATCAAACGTGGCGACCCGTTGGACACCGACACCATGGTCGGCGCCCAGGCGTCCGAACAGCAATTCGACAAAATCCTTTCGTACCTGGAAATCGCCAAGGGCGAAGGCGCCGAGTTGCTGACCGGCGGCAAGGTGGAAAAACTCGAGGGCAACCTGGCAAGCGGGTATTACATCCAGCCGACGCTGCTCAAGGGCACCAACAAAATGCGCGTGTTCCAGGAAGAAATCTTCGGCCCGGTGGTGAGCATCACCACCTTCAAGGACGAAGCCGAAGCCCTGGCCATCGCCAACGACACCGAGTTCGGCCTGGGCGCCGGCCTCTGGACCCGCGACATCAACCGCGCCTACCGCATGGGCCGCGCCATCAAGGCCGGTCGTGTGTGGACCAACTGCTACCACCTGTACCCGGCGCACGCCGCGTTCGGTGGCTACAAGAAGTCCGGCGTCGGCCGTGAAACCCACAAGATGATGCTCGACCACTATCAGCAGACCAAAAACCTGCTGGTGAGCTACGACATCAATCCGCTGGGCTTCTTCTAAAAAACGGGGGCGACACAGGTAAATCTGTGTCGCCCTTCAAACAGCCATCGCGAGCAGGCTCGCTCCCACAGGTTTTTGTGGTGAATCCACCTTTTGAGACCTGACACAGAACCCTGTGGGAGCGAGCTTGCTCGCGAAGGCGTCTGAAATGACACAACACAAAAGGCTGGCCGCTCTGGCACGGGCCTTGCGTACCCGTCATTCAGGAATTGCACCCAACCCGTCGCACCCGAAAGTCCAAGAGATCGAACAATAAAAATTAGAGAGGACTTATGACTACTTCTTCCACACAGCTCAAACCCACACTCGGCACCCTGCATTTATGGGGCATTGCCGTCGGCCTGGTGATTTCCGGCGAGTACTTCGGCTGGAGTTACGGCTGGGGCACCGCAGGCACCCTGGGTTTTCTCGTCACCGCGTTGATGGTGGCGACGATGTACACCTGCTTCATCTTCAGCTTCACCGAACTGACAACTGCGATTCCCCACGCTGGCGGGCCGTTTGCCTACAGCCGCCGGGCCTTTGGTGAGAAAGGCGGGTTGATCGCCGGCATCGCTACCCTGATCGAATTCGTCTTTGCACCACCGGCCATCGCCATGGCCATCGGCGCCTACCTCAACGTGCAATACCCGGAATTGGACCCGAAGATCGCCGCCGTTGGCGCCTATTTCGTGTTCATGGGCCTGAACATCCTCGGCGTCAGCATCGCGGCCACCTTCGAACTGGTGGTTACCGTGCTGGCGGTCGCCGAATTGCTGGTGTTCATGGGCGTGGTCGCCCCGGGCTTCAGCTTCAGTAACTTCGTACTCAATGGCTGGTCGGGTTCGAACGAGTTCACGATGAGCTCAATTCCCGGGATTTTTGCGGCGATCCCCTTTGCGATCTGGTTCTTCCTCGCCATCGAAGGGGCGGCCATGGCTGCCGAGGAAGCCAAGGACCCGAAACGCACGATCCCCAAAGCCTACGTCAGCGGCATTCTGACCCTGGTGTTCCTGGCCATCGGCGTGATGGTGATGGCCGGCGGCGTCGGCGACTGGCGCCAGTTGTCGAACATCAACGATCCGTTGCCCCAGGCGATGAAAGCCGTGGTCGGCAATAATTCGACCTGGATGCACATGCTGGTATGGATCGGCTTGTTCGGCCTGGTGGCGAGTTTCCACGGGATCATTCTTGGCTATTCCCGGCAGTTCTTCGCCCTGGCTCGCGCCGGTTACCTGCCCAAAGGGCTGGCCAAACTCTCGCGCTTCCAGACGCCGCATCGGGCGATTCTGGCCGGCGGCGTGATCGGCATCGCGGCGATCTACAGCGATGGCCTGGTCAACCTGCAAGGCATGACCCTGACGGCGGCGATGATCACCATGTCGGTATTCGGCGCCATCGTGATGTACATCATCAGTATGCTGAGCCTGTTCAAGCTGCGTAAGACCGAACCGAACCTGGAGCGCACCTTCCGCGCGCCGGGCTATCCGATCGTGCCGGGGATCGCGCTGTTTCTGGCGGTGGTGTGCCTGGTGGCGATGGCCTGGTTCAACACCTTGATCGGCCTGGTTTTCCTCGGCTTCATGGTTGCCGGTTACCTGTATTTCCAGTTGACCGCCAAGCAACGTTCCGAGGCACCGGCAGACGCTATGCTCGAAGGTATATGAGATGCACCGGCGCCGGGCCCACTGCCTGGCGCCTGCATTATTGAAGTGCACACCGATTCCCTGTGGGAGCGAGCCTGCTCGCGATTGCATCACCGCAGTGTAAATACCAGACCGAGTCGCCCGCATCGCGAGCAGGCTCGCTCCCACAAGGGTCGGTCGTGAGCTGAAGACTTGTACATAACAGGAGGCCCCGCCCCATGGCCGTATATGCCCATTCCGTCGGCGCCCAGACCTATCGCTTCGACAGCCTCAAGGAAGTGATGGCCAAGGCCAGTCCAGCGCGCTCCGGGGATTTTCTGGCCGGCGTCGCGGCCCTCAATGACGGCGAGCGCGTCGCGGCCCAGATGACTTTGGCCGACATTCCGCTATCCCACTTCCTGCAAGAAGCGTTGATTCCCTATGAATCCGATGAAGTCACCCGACTGATCATCGACACCCACGACAAACAAGCCTTTGCGGTCGTCAGCCACCTCACCGTCGGCGGCTTTCGCGACTGGCTGCTCAGCGATGCCGCCGACGAGCAGGTCCTGCGCGCCCTCGCTCCCGGCCTGACTCCGGAAATGGCCGCCGCCGTGTCGAAGATCATGCGTGTGCAGGATCTGGTGCTGGTGGCGCAGAAAATCCGCGTGGTCACGCAGTTTCGCGGCACCTTGGGCCTGCGCGGCCGCCTGTCCACTCGCCTGCAACCGAATCACCCCACCGACGAACCGGCCGGCATCGCCGCGAGCATTCTCGACGGCCTGCTGCACGGTAACGGCGATGCCATGATCGGCATCAATCCGGCCACCGACAGCATCGCCTCGATCTGCGCGATGCTGGAGATGCTCGATGCGATCATCCAGCGCTACGAAATCCCGACTCAGGCGTGCGTGCTGACCCATGTCACCACCTCGATCGAAGCGATCAATCGCGGCGTCCCGCTGGACCTGGTGTTCCAGTCGATCGCCGGCACCGAAGCAGCCAATGCCAGTTTCGGCATCAACCTCAATATATTGCAGGAAGGTTACGACGCAGGATTGAGCCTCAATCGCGGCACACTGGGCCAGAACCTGATGTACTTCGAAACCGGCCAGGGCAGCGCCCTGTCGGCCAACGCCCACCATGGCGTCGATCAGCAAACCTGCGAAACGCGGGCCTACGCCGTCGCGCGGCATTTCAAACCGTTCCTGGTCAATACCGTCGTCGGCTTCATCGGCCCGGAATACTTGTACAACGGCAAACAGATCATCCGCGCCGGCCTGGAAGACCACTTCTGCGGCAAACTTTTGGGCGTGCCCATGGGTTGCGACATCTGCTACACCAACCACGCCGAAGCCGACCAGGATGACATGGACACCCTGCTGACCCTGCTGGGCGTGGCCGGGATCAACTTCATCATGGGCATCCCCGGCTCCGACGACATCATGCTCAACTACCAGACCACCTCGTTCCACGATGCGCTCTACGCCCGGCAGACCCTGGGGTTGAAGCCCGCACCGGAATTCGAGCAGTGGCTGGCGAAAATGGGCATCTTCACTCAAGCCGATGGCAGGGTTCTCTTCGGCGACAGCCTGCCGCCGGCCTTCCGGCAGGCCTTGGCGCAACTGGGATGAGCATTGACATGGACAAACTACCCTTCGATCCACACAACCCTTGGCTGGAACTACGACGCCTGACGCCCGCGCGAATCGCTCTGGGCCGCACCGGCACCAGCATTCCCACCCGCGCACAACTGGACTTCCAGTACGCCCACGCTCAGGCGCGAGATGCGGTGCACTTGCCGTTTGACCATGCCTCCCTCAGTGCGCAACTGGCCGAACGTGATCGCGAGTGTCTTTTGCTGCACAGTGCGGCGACGGATCGCAACACCTACCTGCAACGCCCCGACCTGGGGCGAAAACTCGGTGATGCATCAGCGCAGACCCTGCGTGATTACGCGACGGCCCATGCGGGAGGCGTGGATCTGGTGATTGTGGTCGCCGACGGCCTGTCGGCACTGGCCGTTCATCGCCATACCCTGCCGTTTCTGACGCGCTTCGAAGAACAAATGGCGGTCGACGACTGGACTATCGCGCCAGTCATACTCGTGGAACAGGGCCGGGTGGCCGTCGCCGATGAGATCGGTGAGTTGCTTGGCGCAAAAATGACCGTGATCCTCATCGGCGAACGCCCTGGCCTAAGCTCCCCGGACAGCCTGGGTTTATATTTCACCTACAATCCCAAGGTCGGCCTTACCGATGCCTACCGTAATTGCATCTCCAATGTCCGGCTTGAAGGGCTGAGTTACGGCATGGCGGCACACCGTTTGCTGTATTTGATGCGTGAAGCCTGCCGGCGGCAGTTGTCAGGGGTCAATCTGAAGGACGAAGCGCAGGTTCAGACACTGGAGTCGGACTCGGG
Organism: Pseudomonas sp. GL_091; assembly: GCF_057837725.1. Lineage (NCBI taxonomy): Bacteria > Pseudomonadati > Pseudomonadota > Gammaproteobacteria > Pseudomonadales > Pseudomonadaceae > Pseudomonas > Pseudomonas sp. GL_091. Next base: position 6,400,093 of record NZ_CM174451.1, read on the forward strand.
AAGCGACATGAAAGATAATTTCCTGCTCGGCCCACCGAATGCCTGAACCGCTCCGCATTGCACATTCGTACCAGTTTCAGGCAGGATCGTTGTGCGGCCGCCAAGGGTTTCCCATCGCCGTCAGAGACGTAAGACAGCCACTTGAAGACGAGACCTACCATGCGGATTATTCAAGCGACCCTCGAACACCTGGACCAGCTGACCCCGTTGTTCGTCAAATATCGCGAGTTTTATGGTTCCCTGCCGTATCCGGACTCGTCCCGGGCGTTCCTCGAAAAACGCCTGCGTCGCAAGGAGTCGGTGATCTACCTGGCGCTGTCTGATGACGACAGCAACAAACTGATGGGTTTCTGCCAGCTTTACCCGAGTTTCTCCTCGCTTTCGCTCAAACGTGTATGGATCCTCAACGATATTTATGTCGCCGAGGACGCCCGCCGCCAGTTGGTGGCCGACAACCTGATCCGCACCGCAAAAAAAATGGCCAAGGAAACCAATGCCGTGCGCATGCGTGTTTCCACCAGCAGCAACAACGAAGTCGCGCAGAAAACCTACGAATCCATCGGATTCAAGGAAGACACCGAATTCAAGAACTATGTGCTGCCGATCAGCGACGAACTCTGAATCACCTGTACCCTGCTCGCGATGGCATCGACCGGATTACACTGGCCCAACGAGGCGACGGCATCGCGTGCAGGCTCGCTCCCACCTGTTCGTTATCAAACATCAGCCCTGTCATGACATTCCCCGCTACAATCTCGACGCGATTTTCACCACTCGCCTCGTATAATCCCGATATTCCCGGCTTGTAAGAAAAACTACCGCTATCCGTAGTCTTACGCGAAGTCATCCGCACAGGCCTGCTGAGTCGGGCCATTACCACAGGTGCTTTCCATGGATTTCAACCCGATCGACATCGTCCTGCATCTCGACGTCTACCTCGACATGCTTGTAACCAACTACGGGGCATGGATCTACGCCATTCTGTTCATGGTGATCTTCTGTGAAACCGGCCTGGTGGTCATGCCCTTCCTGCCGGGCGACTCCCTGCTGTTCATCGCTGGCGCCGTGGCGGCCGGTGGCGGCATGGACCCGGTACTGCTCGGCGGTCTGCTGATGCTCGCGGCGATTCTGGGCGACAGCACCAACTACATCATCGGACGAACGGCGGGTGAAAAACTGTTCAGCAATCCGAACTCGAAGATCTTCCGTCGTGACTACCTGCAACAAACCCACGACTTCTACGACAAGCATGGCGGCAAAACCGTGACCCTGGCGCGCTTCCTGCCGATCATCCGCACCTTTGCACCGTTCGTCGCCGGTGTTGGGAAAATGCCTTATCCGCGGTTCTTCGCCTTCAGCGTCTTTGGCACTGTCCTGTGGGTCGGCGGGCTGGTGACGCTCGGTTACTTCTTCGGCAACGTGCCGTTCATCAAGAAGAACCTGTCTCTGCTGGTAGTCGGCATCATCCTGTTGTCGTTGGTGCCAATGATCATTGGCATGGTGCGTAACCGCCTTGCAGGTTCGAACTCCAAAGCCGAATCGCGCTGACACGATGTGGTCCCTGAGCGCCTGGCGTCGCCGGCGCACCCTGGCAAAGCACCCGATTGCCGATGACATGTGGCAACGGGTGCGCCATCACCTGAGTTTTCTCGATGGCCTCAGCGCCACCGAAGACCAATGGCTGCGCGAAGCCTGTGTGCTGTTTCTCGAAGACAAGCACCTGACGGCCCTGCCCGGTGTCGAACTGCATCAGGAACAACGCTTGCTGCTCGCAGCCCAGGCGCAACTGCCGCTGCTGCACCTCGGCGACCTGAATTGGTATCAGGGCTTCCACGAAATCATTCTCTACCCCGACGACTTCCTCAGCCCCCAGCGCCATCGCGATGCCAGCGGCGTCGAGCACGAATGGGACGGTGAACACAGCGGTGAAGCCTGGCAGCAAGGCCCGATCATCCTCGCCTGGCCCGGCGTTATGGCCAGCGGAGGATGGGAAGGCTACAACCTGGTGATCCACGAACTGGCGCACAAACTCGACATGCTCAACGGCGTCGCCAACGGCCTGCCGCCGCTGCATCCCGACATGCGCGTCAGCGACTGGGCCAACGTCATGCAAGAGGCCTATGACGACCTTGACCGGCAACTGGAACGCAATCCCGATGCCGAAACTGCCATCGACCCGTATGCCGCCGAGAACCCTGCCGAGTTCTTCGCCGTCACCAGCGAATACTTCTTCAGCGCCCCGGATTTGCTGGACGAGGCTTATCCGCAGGTGTACCAGCAGTTGAAGCTGTTCTATCGCCAGGACCCGCTGACGAGGTTGAAGCAACTTCAGGCGCATGATCCTGTCTATCAGGCACACCAGTGAGCGCCATACGACTTCTGGTCCATGGCGTCGATACAGGAATATGCCTATAATCGCCGCCACTTTTTGGTCAATCCGGCCAAGTGTTTTTGGTCAACTAACGGGGGCAACGCCCAATGAGCTACAGCAAGATTCCGGCTGGCAAAGACCTGCCGAACGACATCTACGTCGCGATCGAGATTCCGGCCAACCACGCGCCGATCAAATACGAAATCGACAAAGACAGCGATTGCCTGTTCGTTGACCGTTTCATGGCCACCCCAATGTTCTACCCGGCCAACTACGGTTACATCCCGAACACCCTGGCTGACGACGGTGATCCCCTCGACGTGCTGGTCGTAACCCCTTACCCGGTTGCTCCAGGTTCGGTAATCCGCGCCCGTCCGGTCGGCATCCTGAACATGACCGACGACGGCGGCGGCGATGCCAAAGTCATCGCAGTCCCACACGACAAGCTGTCCCAGCTGTACGTCGACGTGAAGGAATACACCGACCTGCCAGCGCTGCTGATCCAGCAGATCGAGCACTTCTTCGCGAACTACAAAGATCTCGAAAAAGGCAAATGGGTGAAGATCGAAGGCTGGGCCGGCGCAGACGCCGCCCGCGACGCGATCACCAAGTCGGTTGCTGCCTATAAAGGTTAAGAGCAGCCGCGAGCTTCAAGCGACAAGCTGCAAGAAAAACCCCGGTTGAACCGTAATGCTGTTCACTTAAGTATTTGAATCCGTGCCGGGCTTCTCCGAAAATCCGATGCCAGACCTCTGGCATCGGATTTTTTATGTCTGTTCAACAGGACTTGCTCGACCTCGGCGACCTTTTCAACTTCTGCGACTTGAGCACCCTCACCCAAAATATCTCCATTGAGTGGGTCGCTTCTGCGCTGGATTTGTCCAGCCAGGCCACCATCCGCCGGCGTCATCTGCTCGCTGATCAGGTGCTCTGGCTAGTGCTCGGCATGGCGCTGTTTCGTGACGAGCCGGTTCATGAGGTGGCCAGACGCTTGAACATCTGCGCCCTAGGCCTGGCTTCTGACCATCTACTGGCCCGCAGTGGGGTGACAGAGGCGCGCAAGCGGCTTGGCGCCGGTTTCAGCGACGGGGGAGACGATTGCCAGAGTTAAGGTGTTGGCGGGTTATTTCTGGATCACCGCCCAAGGCCCTCGAGGCCAAGGACGGTGAAAATTTCAAAAACCTGGTTTCCGGTGGACCGTAAGGCTGCTCCGCTTAAGTGAACAGCATTACTGCTTGGTCGGGCTTTTTTGCCTGTAGCAATAACCTTCACGCAGATTTCTTCGACCTACTGCCTGCCGACAGGTCACACTGTCTCCTACAGGATGGATTGACCATCCTGAACGAAGGCACTCCGGCGCTTAGGGGATACAAGCGCTAGCGTCTGATCGGTGTCAGCGCACGACATCCGTTTCGGCGGGGATAATTCGATTAATATCAAGAGTATTGTCCTTCGCCGGCTCTGGCTCGGCGATTATTGGAGGTTTCGCAGGTTTTGCCTCCATCCATGGCCGCTCAATAAATCGATACGATAGACATGAGATAGGCACGAGCAACATTGGAATTAGCAACGCCGTCGCGAATCGCCAGTATTGCGAAGCCGCCGCTATGTCCATATACCACGCAAAATAAACTATCGGAGCAAGCACAAGATATTGCAGCAAGTAATAGCTGTAACTGATGGTTCCGATAACTTGCAGAGCGTTAACCTTCAGCACCGACGGTTCGCCGTATAAAACGCATATGAAGAGCGCAGTGGCGATTAGCAGGTGAACTGCCGAAAAGTAACCTGAGACAGCGATTGCGACAATCAATAATAGGATCGACAGCGGATTCAAGATCTTCTGCAGATAAGCTGGGATTACTGGAATGTTTTTCTTCAGGAAAGCAGCTAGCGATCCTACGGCAAAGAACGGCCAAACAACTTCACCGATTAGGTAGTAATCACGCGCTGCAAGTGTCGCGATTACAAATACCATCAAGAGGGTCAGTCTTGTAGAGGTCGTGGCCAGGAAAAACAGAATAGGGAAGACAACGTAGAATTTCCATTCGAGGGAGAGCGTCCAGGCAATGCCTATGAGGCGCAAAGCGTTGAAATCCAGAATGGTCAGCGTGTCTGCGCCAATAAACCCATACGCAAAGATGTTAATCGCGCTTACCGCCAACGCCCTTAAGTCTTCGACAGGCTTCGTCGCCATGTAGATGCCCAGCAGGATGGTACACACCGCGACAAACACGTACAGTGGGACTATGCGCCGAACCCTTCCGATGTAGAACTTTGCGGAATCCAGCCCTACGTTAAGCGCGCGCTCAGTAAAGAGAAATGCGGTCAGTGCAAAAAACATCTGCACGCTAATAATTCCAATGCGATTTCCATATTCTTGGTTTTCCGGAAATCCAAAGAAGGCAAGTAAGTGCTGGTTTGTATGGCAAGCAACTACTCCAATCGCTGCCAGAGCCCTAAGGCCATCTAAGTGGCTGTAACGCCGACTGGCGGATTGAGGTATTTTAACCATGCCCCTAAGTAATTTTCCAAGGAAAATCACCGACGCATATGCACCTATGAAGAACGCAAGCTGAATTAGAACGTATGGTGAAATCGTCATGGATCCGTTCATTTGTGAATTAATTTCGATTTGAGCAAAGAATTATGCGCAGTTTATAAAGTTCGCCGACCAAAAAACCACTTAAAATCGATTTACGACAAGGCCCGCCATCGTACGCAATGCTGTTCAGTTAAGCGAATGTGGTCCTCTGTAGGAGCAAGCTTGCTCCTACAATTTCCTTAACTGAACAGCATTGCGGTTGAACCGGGTTTTTTTGTGGGTGCTTGATAAGCATGTTAAACATGACGTTTAACGTCGCTCCAACTTGGTTTTTACTTGTTTAAAATTCCTCAATAGCGTCTTACATCCAGTCGTAAATTTCCCGCGAAATTTGAACGAGGCGTTTATTCAAACCCTTACCAGCCGCCAGTAGACTCGCGTTCATGAAAAAGAACACTAGCGGCCCACGCTTCAAAGCGCTCCTCGAAGCAGCGAACATCACGACCACCGGATTTGCCGAATTCCTGGATACGGCTCCGCAAAATGTACATAACTGGTACACCCGCGGTGTGCCCGCCCATTGCATGGAAGAAGTCGCCAGAAAACTCTCCGTCAGCAGCGACTGGCTGAAAACCGGCGAAGGCTCGAAAGACGCCCAGCACCTGCGCCTGCTCGACGAATCCGGCAACACCTTCGATGCCCAGACCATCCGCGGTGTCTACACGGTCATCGAGCCTGTCGACGTCGAACTGCCTTTGTACAAAGAAGCTGTCATCGCCCCGGGCTCCAACGAGACCCACGTCATAGAAGACCCTGGGCAATCCATCCGCCTGCCCCGCAGCCACCTTGACTCCCTGGAAATCAACCACGCCGACGCCATCTGTGTCTTCATGAGCGGTAACAGTATGGGAGAGAAAATTGAAGACGGTTCGACCCTGGCGATTGACCGTGGCCTGACCCAGATAATCGATGGCGAGATCTACGCCATCGAACATGACGGCATGCTGCGCATCAAGTACCTGCACCGACTGCCGGGCAACTCCCTGCGGCTGCGCAGCCACAACCGCGCCGAATACCCGGATGAAATCTTCAGGGCCGCACAAATCGAAGAGCAGAACATCAGGGTGCTGGGTTGGGTGTTCTGGTGGTCGACCCTGAACAAACGGAGGCCGGCGGTACCGTTTCTTTAAGCGCTCCAGAACGCCCATCGGCCGCCCATCCGGGTGGCCAAACGGCTCTGCCCGGCACTTCCCGCTGGGAATTTGCGTCAAACCTGCGTATGCTGCGCCCCACATTTGCGCATCGACCCGCCTTGCGGCTCAGATGCACTGGCCTGACAGATGACTTTCTCACCAGGTCCCACAGCCGGACGCAAGATCCGGGTGTACGTTTTGAAGGCTGGCGCGGTTTACCAAAAATGATCCAAGCCAGTCCCCGAGAAGCCGGCCACAAGCCGGCTTTTTAATGCCTGAAAGAAAATGATCAACGACAAAAATCACTCAACGCCTTCAATATTCAGCGCATAAAACTCCTGCAACTTGGCTTGCAACAGTTTCTTGTCTGGCAATTGGGTGTGGTACTCCGCGATCAAGGCAGGCGACAGTGAGCGGTTCAGGGCGTACTCGACGATTTCGTCCTCCTTGCTCGCGCACAGCAATACGCCGAGCGCCGGGTTTTCGTGTGGCTTGCGGACATTGCGGTCCAACGCGTCAAGATAAAAATCCATCTTGCCCAAGTATTCCGGCTCAAAGCGCCCGACCTTGAGTTCGATCGCCACCAGGCAGTTCAGCCCACGGTGGAAAAACAACAGATCCAGCGCAAAGTCCCGCCCACCTACCTGCAACGGATATTGTGATCCCACAAAGCAGAAGTCCCTGCCCAGTTCGATCAGAAAATCCCTGAGCTTGTACAGTAGGCCTCCATGCAAGTCTGTCTCTGCATGACCACGCTCCAGAGCCAGAAACTCGACCACATAGGCATCCTTGAACACGTCCAGGGCCTGGGGATGAATTTGTCGCAGCGGTGCTGACACTTTTGCCGGGCTGACCACTGAACGTTCAAACAGAGCCGCCTTGAACTGACGCTCCAGTTCGCGGCTCGACCACCTCTCCTGGATTGCCATGCGCAGGTAAAACTCACGTTCCTCCGGGTGTTTGCTCTGGTTGAGGATGATCAGATTCTGGGTCCAGGGTAATTGTGTCAGCAGTGCTGACACTTTTGCATCGCCCCTGTATGCCTCATAGAACTGGCGCATTCGAAATAGATTTCGTCGCGTAAACCCACGCAGTCCAGGCTGTGTGCGCTCAAGGTGCATAGCCAACTGGGCGACGACTCCATCACCCCACTCTGCCGCTTCAATTTTGCGACTGATGTAGGCCCCAACCTGCCAGTGCAGCTCAATCAGCTCGGTGTTGACCGCCTGCATGGCACGTTGTCGCGCGGTCACAATCAGTTGGGTGATTTCGTTGAAAGCAGAATCGAGAGAGGTATTGCCAGGAAGATCATTCACGTCAGGGCATTTCCATGTCAGTGGGAGGGCCCTTTCAATTACTCCTGATACCGACGCAAGAACATTCACAATGTATGTCTGCATGAAACAACGCTAATAGGCCTCTATCCCGCCCAGAGAACACGTGCAAAGCCAAAATGGCCGATGCTAAATCCACCCCGTCCAAAAACCGCTCCCCTTACCCTGGAAGAAGCTCTGCCGGTCGGACTTCGCTTTCAAGCTCAACGGGAACCTACGCAATGGATCTGCACATCCCGACCCTGCTGGTAGTCTCGGTTTTCGTTTTCATTCTGATGGGTTTGTTGACCTGTCATGCCTGGTGGCGTGAAGCCCGCGAGCTTCCTCTGGCTTTTCTGGGTGCAATGATGCTGCTGGCGGCGCTGGGTGTGGTGCTGATCAGTTGGCGGGGGCGATATTGTCCCGCTCGTTTTCAACCGCGAGTCGGGCTACGACCTTTCGAGCCTGCTTCCACAGGCGGATGAAACCCTATATTGCGCCAAGGACCACGGGCGCAATCGCGTGCAAACGCTGCGCAAGTTGTACCTCAACCTCACGGATAGCTGAATGACTTCACCAACGTCAGCTCCCCCACCGCGCGCATCGGCACCAGAAACGTCTCCATCTTCTCGCTCGGCGTGCCTTCCTCAGTAATCACCGTCACCTGCGCCGTGGTCAGCGCTTGCACCGCGTCTTCCTGCCCCTCTTCATCACTGCTGTAGCCGCCGCCGAAGTAGTTCACATAGACCAGATATTGCCCCTTGATCGGCGCGGGCATGGCGAAGATTTCCGGGCCGTAGCCGGTGGTGACGTCGACGTCGAGCGCGGCGCCGTTGGGGGCGACGCGGTCGCCGTACCAGATGTGCGCGCCGTCGGGGGTGATCAGGTGCAGGTCAAGGTCGGTGTTGTCGCTGTCCCAGGACAACAAAACGCGCAATTTGGCCGGGGTCGCACCGCCGCTGCTGTTGAGCAATTGCGTGCGCTGACGTTGCTGGCCATCGGGGCTGCGAACCTCGACGCTGTTGCTGCCGTTGGGGAATGAGAACGGGCGATCGAAGCGACCGGCCGGGTCGATTTTCAGCGGCATGCTCACCCCGTTGACGATCAACCGGCCGGGCTCTGTGGATTTGGGCGTGGCTTTGATCTGCCCGCTGATGCGAGCGGTGTTGGCCTGCCCTGCCGGGGTATTCACCGACGAGGCCGGGTAGTTGACGGTCTGCTGGAAGTTTTCCCCTTCACCCTCAGGCGCGCCGGTGCGCCAACCGCCAGCGGGGGTGTCGAGTTTGACGCTGTCAGCCGCCATCACCGATGGCAGCGCCACCAGCGAACAGAGAAACAGCAAGACCTGTGGATAACGGAGTGTCATGGCCTATTCCAGCAAGAGGTGACGGGCGAGCCCTTCGATGTAGGTTTCATCCTGGCCATTGGGGTGTGCTTCGAAGGCCAGGTGCAGGTATTCGTGGGTCAGGTCGAGGCGGTCTTGCAGTGTCTGCGCGCCACGCACGTAGATACGCTGACGTTCGCGGTCGACATAGGGACGGCCGAAGGCCAGGCGGCAGACGGCGAAGGTGCTGACTTCGTTGTAGCCGGTTTCGCCTTCAAGTTTTTGGCGCCAGCCGCGCCGTTGTTTCTGCAGCCATTCTTGTGCGGCGGGCAACGCTTCGCAGGACGCGACCGGGTTGTCCCAGCGGCTGAGGCTGGCGCGTGGGTAGGCGTGCAGCAGGATGGCGTCGTAGCGCTGGCCGGCACGGGCCTGTTCGACGGCTTGCTGCCAGGACAGTTTGTCCGGGCCGGGCTGATCGGAATGGTAGGTGACGGTACTGCCGGCAAGCACCAGGTCGCTGGTCCAGGCGGCGATGTCGCGTGACTCGGAGGACGCCGGACGCGGTGCGACCCGCTGACGGCTGCTGCTGTCGTCGATGCTCAGGCAGTCACCGCTGCGCGTGGCGTTTTGCAGCAGGTAGGTGCGGATGGCCACGGCCAGGGCTTTGGCGGACTCGACTGGTTCGGCGCTGGCTTCGCGCTGGAGAACACGGGCAACATACTCTTCGCGATCCAGACGAGCCACGAGCTTGTCGCTCAGTAGAAACAGTTCGCCGTCGCTGTGAATATCCAGTGCATTACCGTTGGCGAATTCAACGCGGTAGTCACCCTGCAATGCTCCGGAAGTCACCGCGGTGCCCCCTGACAGCACGCGCCGAAGTGGATAGCGGGAGAACAGGTCGACTTCTACGCACTGCCCTGCATCCGCAGGCCATGCAACAGGAATCACCGTAGACAGTGCCGGTGCGTAATCACGTAGTACCCGCTGACTGGTGCCCCGTCCTCCAGCCCAGACCGGTGTGCCATCCGCCGTCCAACCGGCAAACCCGCCCTGACGCGATGTTGCATCCTGATCCGCCAGCCAGCTCCAGGTTTTCACTCGCAGGCGGCTTCCGAGCTCGCCGACGACTTGGCCATCAGCGGCATTGAGCACCACATTGAGCAACACACGCCGGGCTTGATCCTGCGCCGGCAGCACGGCCAACACCTTCAACAGTTCCGCCACCGAAACCCGGGTAGCCGGTTGCAACGAAGGCAAATCCAGCAACCATTGCGGCGCCTGCCGCGTCTGCCAATAGGTTCGCCAGTCGGCATCACGGATACCCAGCCGCGCGGGTTCGAAATACAGACCGCATGACTTCACCAACGCCTGATCACGCTCGATCCTGCCACCCGCCGTGCAGCAATAAACCTCTTCTTTCGACTGGCCGCGGCATTCATAAGCCGGCTCACGCGCGCCGGTGTCCACCAGCCAGGCGTAGACGAACAACTTCCACACACTGCCCAGCGGCGTCTGCAACGTCTGCGGCAACGGCTCGCGGGCGATCACCTGTGTTCGACTCAGCGACAACAAATCGCCCTTGAAGGCCAGGCGCAAAGGTTCGTCCTGCGCCGTTGCCAGCGCTGGGATCAAACACAGCAACCAACCTATCAGCAACCTGTGCACGTCAGTGAACCGTGACCTGGCCAAGGGCTGCCTTTTGTTCCATCGCCTGATGCTGCGGCGCATACACCTGAGTGAAACGTACCGGCGGCAAGTTGAACTGCCCCTTCTGCGAGAAACGCACCAAGTGCCGCAGGCGCAATTCGCCACTCAAGGCATCGACCGGAACGGCATAAGCCATTTGCCCCGGTTCGAATCGTGCCTTCTCCAGCGCCGTCGGTTCGGTGCCGGCCTTGCCCATAAGCTTGATGCCCCAGGTGGTGCGTTCGACATCAGCGCCCGGTGGTAGCGGCACTTCCAGCATCCCGTAACGCAACGGTTTGGCGGCTTTGCTGGTGACGATTACTTCGTCGAGATAGAGGTTGTCGCTGGACAGCGGCGCGTTGCCGACCGCTTCGAGTTTGAAGGTAAAAGCCTCATCCCCCGGCACCAGTCGCGACAGGCGACGGGTGATGGTCACGGCCATCGGATCGACCGCCGGCTGCTGGCTCCGGTAACTCAACGCAGCGCGCAGCGGACGCTCTTGCACCCCGGTCAGCGTCAATACCACCGGTACTGGCGCAGGCCCCTGCCACGTCCAATACATCTCACCAGAAACCCCGTACTGTTTCTTCCAGCCTTCACCCGGCGCCAATGCAATGGTGGGCGATGCCTGCTCGATGCTGCGTTGCAGCCAGGTCAACGCCAACGCACGTTCCAGGGTCGATTGCTGTGGCAGCAAACGTTGCAGCAAGGCCTGGGCGTGAGCCTGATCGAAGGGTTGCAGCGACAGGTTCAGCGCTTCGGCAAACGGCTGGGAACTGACTGCCAGACGCTGCTGCGCGTCGGCCAGTTGCCGATTGAAAGTATCGGGCAAAGCGACCTTCGCTTGCCTGGCCAGCGATGCCGTCAGCACTCGCGCGGCGGCCAGTCCCAAGGCTGAATCCGGATCGCTCATGACGAGGCTATCCTCGCCGTCCTCCATCAGGTTCGCGGCAGTGCCCTCGCCCGCTTTCGCCAGGTCGTCCATCAAGCCACTGAGCAAGGTGTTGACCGGCAACTGCATCTGTTTGGCAAACGACAGGATCAGCGCCCGCTGCAACAGCGGCGTGTTCTTCGCCTGCTTGGCGTAGACCTCCAGCACCCGCTGCCAATGCTCCGGCGGCAGGCTCAGTTCCAGCACCTGGCTGGCGTGCCAGTCGGCGTAATAGGCGTAGGCGGTGAGGAAGGCATCCGGCTCTCCATCCATGCCCCACCAGGTGAAACACGCCGAAGGGCCGGCCATTTGCACCAGGCGCAGGCGGCTGTTTTGCATGATCAGGCGCAGGTGATCACGGATCTGCGGATTCGCCGCCAGCGTCGGGTAGGCGATGCTCAACGGCAGCAGGCGGCTGGCGGTCTGCTCGACGCCACCGTAGGGGTAGCTCAACAAATCGTCGAGGGCAGAACGGAACAACGCTTGCGGACTGTCGTCCAGATGCAGGCGGATATCACTGGCGTCAGTCGGTAATGTCAGCGGCGAATCGCCCTCACCCACATCAAGGCTCTGGGTTTGAGTCACCTGCCAGCCTTCACCGGTCGCGCTCAGGCGCACCGCCAGGGTGTCAGCGGTTTTGCCATCCTGCACCAGCTCGGCGCTCCACTCGCCATTGGCCAGTTCAAAGTTCGGCAACGGGATGTAGTTGATGCCGCTGTTCAGGGTCACAGGCACACGCTGTTCGTTGCCGGCGAAATGGGTCACCAGTTCGGCCTTGACCGGTTTCTCGGCCTGGCTGAAGGCGAACACACCGAGGTCCGGTTTGTCGCCAGCGCGGAATCGAGTCGGGCCGCTCCACTTCAGGTACAGCGGTTTTTCCGAGCGCACGAATTGCTTCTTCTGCCCGACCTGCCCGCCATCGGCGATGGCCCTGGCGGTGATGCGCCAGCGGGTCAGGGAGTCGGGCATCTTGAAGGTGAAGCGGGTTTTGCCGTTGGCATCGGTCAGCAATTCAGGTTGCCACGCCGCCGTGTCGACGTCCTCGCGACGCGGTCGCTCCAGCACCTTCACGCCGCGCTCACTGCGATTGGCTTTGCCCGGTGCACCGGGGCTGCCCGGCAAGGCAACGTCATAACTGATGAACGACAAACTGGCGCTGGTACGCACGTTGTTGCGTCGTGGGTGATAGAAGAACTGGTCGATGCTCGGCGCCACTTCCGGTTGCAGGGCGTAGACCATTTCATCGACCACGCTGACCGTCAGGTGCGCGGGAATCGCTTTACCGGCGAACTGGGTGGTCAGGTCCACCGAGACGGTTTCGCCCGGCTGATAGGTTTCTTTGTCGGTGGCGATGGCCACGTCGATCTGTGGCGTGACCACCTTGATGCCGGCGTTTTGGAAACTGTACTGGCCGCCCTTGGTGTACAGCACCGAGAAGGTCAGGTTCGGCGCGAAACCGTCCTTTACCGGGATGCGCGCGCGGTATTGGGTATCGCTGAGTTTTTCCATCTTCAGCCAGTCGCCGCCCTTGGAAAGCAACGCAGTGGCTTCGACCTTGTCGCGCTCTAGAGATAGCAACGCATCGCTCACTGGCTCGGGAAATGTGATCAGCGCCAGCGCTTCATCGCCTGCGATGTACTCGGGCTTGTCGAGGACGATTTCCACGGTGCCGGGTACGGCTTTGACACCCTCACCGGTAACCGAATGGCCGGTGGCACCGACCACCCGGCCATGATCATCCTTGAGCGTCAGGTTGTAGGTGCCAGGCCGGTCAAAAGCCAGGGTGAAACCTTTGTCGGTTGCCGCGAGTTTGCCTTCGCCAGTGCTCTGGTCTTCCAGGCGTACCCAGCCGTAGCTGCCCGGCGTAACGGCATCGGCCTGCTCACCTTCGCGGGTGTAGCTGAACGCAACCTTGTCGCCCACCGCGCTGAAGCTCCGGGGGGCGCTCATGCGAAAATTCGCCGCGCCACGGTCGATGAGGATTTCCTTGGTGGTCTTGACCCGATACGCCGCACCGTCGCTGGCAAAAACGGTGAGCATGTAGCGACTCGGTTTGTCCGCTGCCGGCAAGTCGAGGGACGCGCTGCCCTTGGCGTCGGTGGTCAATTCGGTACTGGTCAGCTCGACCGGAAATTGTCCGAGGTATTGCAGCTCGTTGTCGACCATCGACAGTTGTTGGGCCCGCAGGCTCAGGTTCAATTTCGCATTGGCCACCGGCTTGCCGTCCGGGTACAGCAGCACCAGGTTGCCCTTGACCGGTTCGCCAGTACGGTAATCCTGCTTGGCCAGATTGAGCGAAATCTCGAAGTGCGGCTTGATGTATTCAGCGACGCGAAAGGCGCTGCTGTAGGCCTGATCCTTGTAGTTGAAACGCAGTTCATAACCACCGGCCACGGCGTTGTCCGGCAACTGGAAACGGCCTTGGGTGCCAGCCTTGGAGTCGAGTTTCAGATCGAGGGATTGCAGCGCCGTGCCGGTCGCATCCAGCACGGTCACATTGACGTCGGCAGCGCCTGGCTGCACCGAGTCCCGTGCATTCTTGAATTCACGCCCGACGATTTTCAGCGACACCCAATCCCCTGGCCGATACAGCGGCCGGTCGGTGAAGGCATAGAGTTTGGTGTCGTAGATTTCGCTGTCGTAGTAGAAATTCTCGGAGACGAACACCCCGCCCTCTTCGTCTTCGCCGATCACGAACGAACGCTCGGGGCTGACGTGTTTCAGGCGCAGCAAGCCGTCGGTATCGGTGGCGCCGCTGCTCATCACACCGAGGCCGTCGGTCCACAGCACATTGACCTTCGGCACCGAACTGCCTTCGTGCTTGCGCGCGGCCCACACCAGCAATTCGTCACCGGCGATCTTGCTCACCGCCACGGTGTTGGAGACGAACACCATGGTGGTCGCGCGGTACTTGCCGATCAGCGCTTCCACCAGATAAAGACCCGGTTTGAGATTGCCCAACGGGATGTACACGTTGCCCGGCGCGACACTGACGAACTCGCTGGAAGACCCGGCCAGGTTCACCCCTGCAGGTGGCTGGATCGGCTTGGCCTGCCATAACGGATAACGGAACTGGCTGACCACCGGCAAACCCGGTATCAGCGCGAATTGCGGCTGTGCATCGTAGGGCGTTGGCGCGGCCATCGCGTTGCCCATCTTCAGTTCCGGCACTTCCTCGGTGACTTGTTTACGCGACTCGTAGGAAAACGCCCGCTGCATCACCCGACGGGATTTGCGATACCAGTTGTCCCACAGGTAAGCGAGGGTATTGGACAGGCCTTCACCCTTGAACTGACCATCGCTGATCACCCGATGCAGGTTCTTCTGGCGCTTGAGAAAATCCAGCGGTTTGTCGATGCGATACACCCGAATGTCGGCGCCGCCGTAGGGCTCCATGCGAAACCGGCGATAGTCGCGGCCCGGCGCCTCGAGGCGCACCATCGCCTGTTCATCGCTGGCAAAACTGCTGTCGGCCAGCAGGAAAAAACTCTCGCCGGCCACCGGCGCATAGCCGCTGGATGGAACCGAGTCTTCGGCGTCAACCGCCGAGAAAGGCAGCACCAGTACCAACAGCAGAGACAGAAAACGCAGCATGCGGGCACCGGTCATTGGGAAAGAAAACTCAGTCGATAGACGCCGATGAAGTTGGGATTGGCTGCGTCGGGTATCCATCGGGTGTCCTTCCATGTCATGAGTTGCTGCAGGCTTGCCGAACGCATGCCGTTGTCGGTGGGTGTGCTGGTGCCGGTGTGATAGGCGATGTAGCGGCCCATCCAGATCATCAGGTGCTGGTCATCGCCCTGATCGAAAAACATCAGGTCGCCAGGGCGTGCTTGAGACACATCGCGGCTGACCAGATGGCTGTTGAACTGAATCAATTTGATCGCATTGACGTATGGCCCGACCTTGCCGCCGCCCTGCTGCCATTGCTGGGCAAGACCGCGCTGGGCATCGCTCAATTGCAGTTCCGGCGGCAGGTAGCGATTGGACAGTCCATTGCTGCGCAGCCATTTTTCGTCATGGACTTTCAACGCTTCGTTAGCGGCGAAGCGCACCAGTCCGGCGCAGTCTTGCTGATACCAACGGGGGCTCGGGCCCTGGCTCAGTTGCTCCTGGGCGATGCGCACGAACCAGGCACGGAACACCTGGGATTGCTGTGGGTCGAGCGACGGCGTCTCGACAGCCCGGGCACCCGCGCTTAGCAACAACGCCAACAGGCCGAGACTTCGGATCAATGCCGTCACAGGGCTTTCCACTCCAGCGGCAGCCACTGCCAGTGGCCATCTGGCTCACTGCCTTCGGGCAAGGTCAGAGCATATTTGCCGTAGCCGCCGAGCTTGCGCAGCTTGGGGATCAGGTAGGTTTGCGCGGCGTTGTAGAACACCGGCTCCATGTCCTGGGGCAGGCTGTCGAGGGTTTCCTGCTGCATCAGTTGCGCCATCGAATCCGGGCCGAAATAGACCGGCATCAACAGGTCTTTCGGTACCACGTCGGCCATCGGCGGGAAGCGTTTGTCGAGGGTGCCGAGGGCCTTGTCCACCAGCTTGTCGTCGAGGGAAAACAGCAGCGTCGAACCATGCCGCGCCAGGCTGACTTTCATGAACGCCTTGCCGGTGATGGCGTCGGGGACTTCGGCTTCCTTGGCCGCATAGGGACCGAAACTGGAGCTGACCTGTCGTTGCCACTGGTGGCTCTGGCCTTCCTGTTTTTCCGCCACCGGGAAGGCACCGTCTTCGACATTGCTCTCGTAGGCGCCGACCATCGAGCCGAACAGACTGCCCAGATCCCCATCGAGTTTGCCGCTGTCGTCATCGTTGAGGCTGGCCACCAGCAAGGGCGTGTACAACCGCGAATCGGCATACCAGCACAGGCCCGCCGCGCCGGCCATGTGTTCAGTCAGCGCCTGGGCCACCTTCTCCTCGGCACCGAGTTTCACCAGCAGCGGTTTCTGTTGTTCGGCAGCCAGCGGCAACGCCACGCAAGCGCTGGCCCCCATGGGCATGGCTTGCCAGATCGGTTTGAAATCGAAGTCCGGCTGATTCTCCAGTTCATCCATGGCCAGGAAGCTGTGCCAGCCCTTGTCGTCCATATCGAAACGCAGGCCGGCGAAGTTCGGTATGAAACGCTGATAACCCATGGCCAGCACGCTGGCATTCACCGACAGGCGTTGTTTCACCTCCAGCGCACGCGGCGGCAGGCCGAAGGCTTCGGGAAACAGTTTTTCGCCATTGAGCAGCGCGGCAATGGCCGTGGTCGACACGCTGCCCGACTCTTCCGTTGCACCACTTTGCGGATCGTAGAGTTTCGCCGGATTGGACAGCACCACCAGTTTGTCGCCATGGGACGCGAACATCAGCGCCTTGCTCGCGTTGTAACTGAGTTGATAGAGCGCCACGTCGTCGGTACCGACCTTCACGTCAGCGACCTTGCTCAGCTGCGAGTCGTCCAGCGCCACTCTGGCCAGCGGCTCCAGCACCTTGGCCAGCCCGCCGCGATCCATCACCAGCAGGAAATCCTTGAGCCGCCCATCCGCCCCGCGCCACAACGCTACGTCGGCAGGTTGATCGAACAGTTGCTCGATCAAGGTGTCCTGCAGTTTCAGGTCATGCTCGTAGATGATCCGCCGCAAGCTGCCGATCAACCCCAGGCGATCGGCGTGGGTTTCATAATAGAAGACGAAATCTTCGGTCAGGGTTTCCTTGAGGAACGGCACTGCCAGCAGATCCTTGGGCAACTGGCTCAGGGAATGGGTTTCCAGCAAGCCATCCGGGCGGCTCATGCCCAGTTTGTCACTGGCCAACACAGGCGCCGGGGCCTTGGGCTTGTGCATGAACCACCCCAGCCCACCGGCCACGCCAACGACCAGGCATATCCCGATCAGCAGCGTCGGCCAATGCAGGGAAGGTTTGGTCGCTGGTGCGCCAGCGGCCGGAGTAACAGTGCTATCACTCATGTTCACAAAACCCGATGTTCATCCGTGGAGCGGGGATGCTTAGTAGTTGAAAGTCTTGACCAGCAGCAGGTCGCCGATTGCGCGCAGGGGCACGATGAACGTCTCGCGTTTTTCATCGACGGTGTTTTCGTTGAGCACCAGGTTGATCTGCGAGGTAATCACCTCGTTCTGGTTGCCGGACTCATCGAAGTTATAGCCGCCGCTGCCGAAGTTGCCCCAATAGTTCACGTAAACCAGATAGGTGCCATGCAGCGGCGCGGTCATGGTGAACATTTCCGGACCCGGGCCATCGACGCCGTCAGGGTCGAGGCCACCGCCATTGGTCAAGGCCGGGTGCGCCCAGAAGGCATGCTGACCATCGGGCGTGACAATGTGCAGGTCGAGCTCGGCCTTCGGATCGTCCCAACCCAGCACCACGCGAATCCGCGCCGGTGTGCGCAGGTTGTTGGCTTCATAGAATTGAACACGCTTGAGGGGCTGACCTTCGGCGCTGCGCACTTCGACGCTGTTGGAGCCAGCGCCAAACGCATACGGCCGGGCAAAACGCCCTTGCTCGTCGGTATAAAGATTCAGCGGATTGCCGTTGACCGCCAAGGTGTGCGGCCCACGCTGGG
Organism: Pseudomonas sp. GL_091; assembly: GCF_057837725.1. Classification (NCBI taxonomy): domain Bacteria; kingdom Pseudomonadati; phylum Pseudomonadota; class Gammaproteobacteria; order Pseudomonadales; family Pseudomonadaceae; genus Pseudomonas; species Pseudomonas sp. GL_091. Next base: position 6,418,023 of record NZ_CM174451.1, read on the forward strand.
TGCCCAGGGCCTTCAGTTGGCCTTCGATCATCGTGCGATTGCGCTGCACACCCCGGTCGATGGGGGGCGTGGGATAGGCGACTTGCGGGTTTTCGCTACGGTCCAGCAAACCGTTGTAACGCCAGCCGCCCACCGGCTCCGATAGCTCGGCTTTCGGCGCAGCCAGAATCACGGGCGCGAAAACCAGCCCGATCAGCAGCAAAAAAAATGAGCGCATGCGACGCCTCCTGCCATGCATGACGAAACCTTGCGCCTGATCCTGGGCGCGTTACAGATGCCGATACTGCGTTTCGTCTGAAAGCCCCGTGACTACCAAGTCGTATAGGGCTCGAAGGTTAGCCATTCGGGTGTTTTTTAACAATCGGATGGCTCCGAAATTGCGGTGGGAGTCACGGTAATGGGTGGACGGTGAGCCGAATAGCGATGTTATTCGGCTCATAACGTGAGCCGAATAATCCGTATCGCCGGGTTACCACAATCTTTGTGGCGAGGGAGCTTGCTCCCGTTCGGCTGCGCAGCAGTCGCAAATCCGATGAATGCGGTATGCCTCACAAAACGCGGTGGCTGATTTTGGGGTTGCTGCGCAACCCGACGGGGGCAAGCCCCCCTCGCCACAAGTAACTGTCGCGCTCACTACCACAGCTTTCGAATCCCCCCCTTCATTTGCCCCTGAACCCCCTATCTGCTAGTGTCGCGCCGGTTTAACGTCAACCGGAAATCGCCGCCATGGCCCGCAAAAAAGCTGCACTGGATTTCGAACAGTCCCTCGCCGACCTGCAAACGCTGGTGGAGCGTCTGGAGAATGGCGAGTTGTCGCTGGAGGACTCACTGGCCGCTTTCGAGCAGGGCATCGGCCTGACTCGCGATTGCCAGGCGGCGCTGGCCCAGGCCGAGCAAAAGGTTCAGGTGCTGCTCGAGCGTGATGGCGAGTTGGCCGAGGAACCCTTCGACGCGGATCAGCCAGAATGATTGCAGCGTATTCGGCAAGCAGCCAGGCCCGAGTCAATGCAGCCCTGGAAACCCTGTTCACCGCGCCAAGCCCCGAGCTGGCGCGACTGTATGAGGCCATGCGCTACAGCGTGATGAATGGTGGCAAACGCGTGCGTCCACTGTTGGCCTACGCCGCGTGCGAAGCGTTGGGCGGCAAGGCCGAGCAAGCCAACGGCGCAGCCTGTGCGGTGGAGCTGATCCACGCCTACTCGCTGGTGCATGACGATTTGCCGGCGATGGACGATGACGATCTGCGTCGCGGCCAGCCCACCACCCACAAGAAATTCGATGAAGCCTGCGCGATCCTCGCCGGCGACGGTTTGCAGAGCCTGGCCTTCAGCGCCCTGCTCGACCCGCGCCTGAACGCGTCGGATGCCGAAATCCGCCTGCAAATGGTCAGTGCCCTGGCGCTGGCGGCAGGCCCCGCGGGCATGGTCGGCGGTCAGGCCATCGACCTCGGTTCGGTCGGTCTGAAACTTGATCAGAAAGCCCTGGAGTACATGCACCGGCACAAGACCGGCGCGTTGATCGCGGTCAGCGTCAAACTCGGTGCCCTGGCCAGCGGCCGTGCAGAAAAGGACGAACTAAAATCCTTGCAGACTTATGCACAGGCCATCGGCCTGGCATTCCAGGTGCAGGACGACATTCTCGACGTCGAAAGCGATACCGAAACCCTCGGCAAACGCCAGGGTGCCGACATTGCCCGGGACAAACCGACCTACCCGGCCCTGCTCGGCCTCGACGCCGCCAAGGCCTATGCCCTGGAGTTGCGCGACCAGGCCCTGCACGCACTGCGACCGTTTGACGCAGCGGCCGAGCCGTTGCGTGATCTGGCCCGGTATATCGTCGATCGCCGCAGCTGACGGCGAATCCGCCAAAAAAAACCAACGCGTGGGCAGGGACCGATGCATCAGGTAAACTGCCGCATCTTTTATACCTATAACGATTCGCCTGATGCCCACGACGTTTCATGAGATTCCCCGCAAGCGCCCGACCACGCCCCTGCTCGACCGCGCGAACACGCCGGACGGCCTGCGCCGGTTAGGCGAAGCCGAGCTGGAAACCCTGGCCGATGAGTTGCGCCTGGAATTGCTCTACACGGTCGGCCAGACCGGTGGGCATTTCGGTGCCGGCCTGGGCGTGATCGAGCTGACCATCGCGCTGCATTACGTCTTCGACACCCCGGACGACCGGTTGGTGTGGGACGTGGGTCATCAGGCTTATCCGCACAAGATCCTCACCGGTCGTCGCGAGCGCATGGGCACCCTGCGCCAGAAGGACGGCGTCGCTGCCTTCCCGCGCCGCTCCGAGAGCGAGTACGACACCTTTGGCGTCGGCCACTCCAGCACCTCGATCAGTGCGGCGCTGGGCATGGCGATTGCCGCCCGCCTGCAAAACAGCGAGCGCAAGGCGATCGCGGTGATCGGCGACGGCGCGTTGACCGCGGGCATGGCGTTCGAAGCGCTGAACCATGCGCCGGAAGTGGACGCCAACATGCTGGTGATCCTCAACGACAACGACATGTCGATCTCGCGCAACGTCGGTGGCTTGTCGAACTATCTGGCGAAGATCCTTTCCAGCCGCACCTATGCGAGCATGCGCGAAGGCAGCAAGAAAGTGCTGTCGCGCCTGCCCGGCGCCTGGGAAATCGCCCGTCGCACCGAAGAATACGCCAAGGGCATGCTGGTTCCCGGCACGCTGTTCGAAGAGCTGGGCTGGAACTACATCGGCCCGATCGATGGCCACGACCTGCCGACCCTGATCGCCACCCTGCGCAACATGCGCGACCTGAAAGGTCCGCAGTTCCTGCACGTCGTCACCAAGAAAGGCAAAGGCTTCGCCCCGGCGGAAGTCGACCCGATCGGTTACCACGCCATCACCAAACTCGAACCCCTGGACGCCCCGGCCGCCGCGCCGAAAAAGGCCAGCGGGCCGAAGTACTCCGGTGTGTTCGGCGAATGGCTGTGCGACATGGCGGCTGCCGATCCGCGTCTGGTCGGGATTACCCCGGCGATGAAGGAAGGCTCGGACCTGGTGGCTTTCAGCGAACGATTCCCGCTGCGCTACTTCGACGTGGCCATTGCCGAGCAACACGCCGTCACCCTCGCGGCCGGCATGGCCTGCGAAGGCGCCAAACCCGTGGTGGCCATCTATTCGACCTTCCTGCAGCGCGGCTACGACCAGTTGGTGCATGACGTCGCGGTGCAGAATCTCGACGTACTGTTCGCCATCGACCGCGCAGGCCTGGTGGGCGAAGACGGTCCGACCCACGCCGGCAGCTTCGATTTGTCGTTCCTGCGCTGCATTCCCGGCATGCTGGTGATGACCCCGAGCGATGAAAACGAGCTGCGCAAGATGCTCACCACCGGTCACCTGTATGAAGGCCCGGCGGCGGTGCGTTACCCGCGTGGCAACGGCCCGAACGCGACCATTGAGAAAGACCTCGAGCCAATCGAGATTGGTAAAGGCGTCGTCCGCCGCCAGGGCAGCAAAGTTGCCCTGCTGGTGTTCGGCGTGCAACTGGTCGAAGCCCTGAAAGTCGCCGAGACGCTGGACGCGACCGTGGTCGACATGCGTTTCGTCAAGCCGCTGGATGAAGCGCTGGTTCGCGAAATCGCCGGCAGCCACGAGCTACTGGTGACCGTCGAAGAAAACGCGATCATGGGCGGCGCCGGCGGCGCGGTCAGCGAATTCCTCGCTCGCGAAAACATCCTCAAGTCGATGCTGCACCTGGGCTTGCCGGACATTTACGTCGAACACGCCAAGCCTGCGCAAATGCTGGCCGAGTGTGGACTGGATGAAGCCGGGATCGAGGCTTCGATCCGCGAGCGCCTGCAACTGCTGAACATCTAAATCCCTGGATACATGCAACACCCTGTGGGAGCGGGCTTGCTCGCGAAAGCGTCGGATCATTCAACTGAGAAGTTGACTGACACTCCGCCTTCGCGAGCAAGCCCGCTCCCACATTTGATTTGTGTGCGCCACGAAACACCAACGGATTATCAATGAAGTTCTCCCGCCTCGCCCTCCCTCTGTTTCTGCTGCCCACCGCCAACGCCTATGCCGACACCTTCGAACGCGATCAGGCCCTGAAGCTGCCCGACGTGCTGATCAGCGCCAACCGCCAGGTCGAAGCGCGCAACGACAGCAGCGCCGCCAACACCGTATTCACCCGCGAAGACATCGATCGCCTGCAACCTGACAGCGTCACTGATCTGTTGCGCCGGGTGCCAGGCGTGCAAGTCTCGCAGACCGGTGGGCGCGGCAGCCTTCCGGGTGTCTACATCCGTGGCACCCAGTCGGCCCAGAGCCTGGTGCTGGTGGATGGCCAACGCATCGGCAGTTCGACCTCCGGCGACAGTAACCTGCAACACATCAATATCGAGCAGGTCGAGCGCGTGGAAGTGCTGCGCGGCTCCCGTTCGGTGATTTATGGCAGCGATGCGATTGGCGGGGTGATCCAGATCTTCACCCGCCGTGGCGGCGAACAAGGCCTGCAGCCGCGGATGCACGTCGGCTTCGGCAGCAATCAGACCTGGGAGCGCAGCCTCGGTTTGTCCGGCGGCGATGAACAGACCCGCTTCAACCTCGGCACCAGCCTTGACGAAACCGCCGGGATCAATCGAACCCACGAGTCGTTCCCCAGCGACGGCGACCATGACGAGTACCGAAACCAGTCGTTTAGCCTGAGCTTGAGCCACGCACTCAGCGATGACATCGAGATCGGCGCCAACGCGTTGGATAACCGCGGCAAAAGCGAGTTCGACAACCCGTTCGGGCGCTTCGACATGAATACGTTCAAGTCGGTCCAACAGCAGCCCTACAACGAATTCGATGTGAGCAGTGTCAGCAGTTACATCGACGCGCGCATCAATGATCTGTGGAAAACCCGCATCGAGTTCGGCCACAGCGAAAACCGCGAGAAGACCCTCGACAAGCTCAGCGATGAGCGCAGCGTGTTCAACACCTACCGCGATTCGGTGAACTGGCAGAACGACCTGACGCTCAACGAGCGCAACAGTTTGCTGCTCGGCGGTGACTGGTATGAAGACCGCATCAACAGCAGCACCGCATTCGATGAGGACAGCCGCTGGAACCGTGCGGTGTACATCCAGCATCGCTATCAGGCCGACAGCTTCTCCACGGAGTTGGGCCTGCGTCACGACGATAACCAGCAGTTCGGCAGCCAGAACACCTGGAGCGGCACCTTCACCCTGCCGCTGAACCTGGACAACGAAGTGCTGCTCACCTACAGCGAAGGCTTCCGCGCGCCTACGTTCAACGATCTGTACTACCCCGACTTCAGCAACCCGGACCTGAAGCCTGAAACCTCGAAAAGCTACGAGCTGCAATGGCGCAGCCAGTTGACCGAGAGCAGTCGCCTGGAGACGTCGCTGTATCGCACCGACCTTGAAGACGCGATCATCTTCGGCAGCAACTCGCGCCCCGAGAACGTTGCTTCCGCGCGAATCAACGGCTTCGAAGCCGCATTGAAGCAGGAACTGTTTGGCTGGCAGAGCAACCTTGGCATTGCGATCATCGACCCACTCGACCGTGACACGGGCCATACCCTGGCCCGTCGCGCGCGACGCACCTTGAGCTGGGATCTGGACCGACAGTTCGATCGCCTGGGCCTCGGTGCCAGTTGGCAAGCGGTCAGCAGCAGCTATGACGACCTGAAAAATCAACAGCCGTTGGGTGGTTATGCCTTGTTGGGGATGCGCAGCAGTTGGGAGCTCAATCGTGAAATCCGGCTGGAGCTGAAGGTCGATAACCTGCTGGACAAGGGTTACAGCCGGGCGCTGTACAGCTACCAAGGTAGCCAGTACGGGTATCGCGAGGAAGGTCGGGCGTGGATGCTCGGGGTGACTTGGACGCCGAAGATCTGAGGCCAGACTCGATCATTTGTGGCGAGGGGGCTTGCCCCCGTTGGGCTGCGAAGCGGCCCCAAAATCCTATACCCGTATTTCTCAGATACATCGCATTAATCTGATTGCGGGTGCTGCGCACCCGAACGGGGGCAAGCCCCCTCGCCACAGGGCGCGATCAACTGGCAGAGTTTGGCAGTTGCCTCAATCATCTGCCCACTCGGCCGCTCCAGGCCCTTGTCCGTCACCAAGCGCAACTGTCCCTGTGCCACGGCCGCCACCTGTGGCCAGGCTTTCCACGCATCGAGCTGCGCCTGTTCGCTGGCCAGAATCACCTCGGGATTACGCTGCAGCACGGCTTCCACACTGACTTGCGGTGCCGGCAGTTTCAGGTCACCAAACACGTTTTGCGCACCGCAGACCTCCAGTGCATCGCTGATGATCTGCTCGCCGCCAACCGTATACAGCGGCCGATCCCAGACCTGATAAAACACCCGTAACGGCTTATCCCGTCGATAGCGCTGGCGCAATTCATCCAGCCGCTGGCGTAAATCGCCAGCCAATGAAATTCCGCGCTCAGGCCGACCGAGTTGGGCGGCTATGGTCTCGATCTGTGCGGCGAGCTGGTTCAGGCTGTGGGGTTCGGCGACGTAGGTGGGAATATTCAGTCGCTTGAGCTGGTCACGCTGGGCCGGGCCGACGCTACCGGGCCATAGCAGCAACAGGTCGGGTTTCAGGCTGAGCAGGCGCTCCATGTCCAACTGGCCATAGCGGCCAACGGAGGGCAGGTCCTTGAGTTGCGCAGGCCGATCACCGGCGTCCAGCACACCGACCAGGAGGTCGGCGGAGCCCAGTTCAACGACGATTTCAGAGAGCGACGGTGCGAGGCTGACAACCCGCTCGACCGCGATGGCCGAGCCACTGGCGGCCAGCAGCAACACCGCCAGCCAGAGCGCGCGCATCAACCGAGTTGACGCGGAATACGGTAGAGGTAGAACAGCACGGCGGTCGACAGTGCCAGCAGCATCAGCGGCACGGCTTCGAGACCGACGAACACCGCCAGGGCAGCGATCCAGGCCGGCAGCCCGGCGGCGAGGAATGCCGTACGCCGCTTGGACGCCAGATTGATCCAGGCGGCAGATTCTTCAGGGGTATCGAGGGCTTTCTGGGTGGCGATCAGCGCGTGTTTGTAGGCACCGAAAAACTTCAGGCTGACAAACATCGAGGCGACTCCGGCGATGAACAATGGCATCGCCAGCACCGGCAGAATGGCTTCGCCCTGGCCGAACAGCGCGTTGATCACAAACAGCGGCAACAAGGCCAGCGCCAGGTACTGCCACCAGTTGACGGACAGTCGCCGCCGCACCTGACCGCGGGTCACGCCCGGTCTACCTCGCCCTGATGCTCATTGCCCATCATGTGGTCGAGCTTGCTGGCCTTGGTCGCCAGGTAGAGTCGGTTATGCGGGTTGTGGCCGGTGTGCAGCGGCACGCGCTCGGCGACCACGATACCCATGTCGGTCAAGGCCTTGACCTTGCGTGGGTTGTTGGTCATCAGGCGCAGGGACTTCACGCCCAAATGCTCCAGCATCGGCAGGCACATGGCGTAGTCACGCTGGTCGGCGGCAAAGCCCAGGCGTTCGTTGGCTTCGACGGTATCGGCGCCACCGTCCTGCAGTTCGTAGGCGCGGATCTTGTTCAGCAGGCCAATGCCACGGCCTTCCTGACGCAGGTAGAGCAAGACGCCACGACCTTCGCGGGCGATGGCCTGCAAGGCGGCCTCCAGTTGCGAGCCGCAGTCGCAACGCTGGCTGAACAAGGCATCGCCCGTCAGGCATTCGGAGTGCAACCGGCCGAGTACCGGGGCACCGTCGGCGAATTCACCCAGGCTCAGCACAACGTGCTCGCGGCCGGTGGCTTCATCGAGAAAGCCATGCATGGTGAATTGCGCAAAAGGCGTTGGCAGCTTGGAAGCGGCGACAAAAACGACAGGCACCGGTGTGCTCCTGATCTAAAAGTCTGAAGATTCGCAGAGCCGGCATTGTAACAGCAGGTTCCGGAGGACGCTTAGGCTGAATTATCGGCGATAACTATCAAAATGTTTGATATACGCCCCAGCACATTCCCTGTGGGAGCGAGCCTGCTCGAGATTGCGTACTGTCAGCGACATCAATATTGACTGATACACCGCCATCGCGAGCAGGCTCGCTCCCACAAGGGGATCATCGCCAGCCGTTCGATCCGCGTCAGTTCGAGTCAAACGGATACGGCTGTTTCCAGCGTTCAAATATCGGTTTCAGCTCGCCGCTTTTCACCAGTTGCTCCATGCGCTGGTCGAACAGGGCCATTAACGTGCGCGCCTTCGGGTTTTTGGCAAAGCACAGGTACAGCGGCAACTCGGCGATATGGGTGCTGCGCAACTGGGAAGGATCTTTGGCACGCTTGCGCACGTCATCGACTTCGGTCTGCGCGTCGATGTAATAGTCGGCACGATTATGGATCAGCATCGACACGATGCCGGTGCGCCGCTGCACTTCAGCAAAGTGCTTCACGTTGGGCAGGGAATGCTGGTAATCGTAGCCACGGACCCAGGCCAGCCGATATTTATCCAGGGTTTGCGGGGTGGGTACCGGGCTGCTCACCAGACCGAGGGCATAGATGTGATCGGTGTCGAAGTTCCAATGGGGATAGAGCACACCCTCGGACTCGTCACGATAGGAACCGACGCAAGCATCGACTTCGCCATGTTCGGCCAGGCCCAGCGAACGCACGTAGGGCTCGGTGCGGATATCGACCTTGACGCCCGCCGGCTCGAACACTTGCCGTAGCACGTCCCAACCCAGTCCATGACCGTCAGCGGCGGTGTAGTCTTCCCAGTCTTCGCTGGCCAGATGAATCACCGACGGCGGCGTGGCGCCCCCTCCTCCCGCCAGGGCAAAAGAGCAAAACATCGCGAACGCCATCACCATCAATCCGCGTACAGCCATCCCCCGCTTCCCCCGATAAACAGCTCTCATGATCAACGCCTGGAAATCCCCGGTCAGGCGAAAAACCACACCAGCCCCTGCATCGCCAACCAGGCGAATACCCCGGCCAGAACATCATCGAGCATGATGCCGACGCCGCCATGTACGTGCCGGTCAATCCAGCGAATCGGCCACGGTTTGAGGATATCGAAGAAGCGGAACATCAAGAAACCCGCCAGCAACCACTGCCAACCTTCCGGCACCAGCCACAGGGTGATCCACATCCCGACCATTTCGTCCCAGACGATGCCTTCATGGTCGTGTACCCGCAAATCGTCGGCCACTTTGCCGCACAGCCAGAAGCCGAACAGCATGGTGATGCCCAGCATCAGCCAGTAACCCCAGTCGGGCAGCATTTGCCACAAGGGGATAAAAGGAAGCGCAACTAACGACCCCCAAGTGCCGGGCGCCTTTGGCAAGGTGCCCGAGCCGAAGCCGAACGCCAGGAAATGCCATGGATTACGCCAGACCGACGGCGGTACGCATTGCGCCGAGACCTGTTTGGGATGATCTGTCACGGTGACTCCCGAAAATGTTGATAACCCCGGGTTTGCGGGGTGATGTCTTGTCCGTTGGCATCCAGCAGTGTCACACCTTGCCCATTCACGACGCACCCAATCACATGGATCGGCCAACCATCGGCCAGCAATAGCGGCAAGTCGACGGACGGTAAGGTGAAGGCCAGGACGTAATCGTCGCCTCCACTCAGGGCCGCAACCTGTGCATCCGATTGGCCGAGAAAGTCGACCAGGCTCTGCGACAGCGGCAATCGATCCCGCTCGACTTCGATACCGACCTTCGACGCCAGCGCGATATGCCCGCAATCAGCGAGCAGACCGTCAGAGATATCCATCGCCGAAGTGGCCTTGCCACGCAACGCCTGACCCAAGCCGAGCTGCGGTTGCGGCGACCAGTAATGCGCCAGCAACGGCTCGGCAATGCTCGCTTCGGCTGTGCGCTGGCCGAGCACCAAGGGCAAGGCACCGGCGGCATTGCCCAGGTCGCCGCCGACACACAGCAGGTCGCCCGGTTGCGCTCCGCTGCGGGTCAGCGCCAGACCGGCCGGCACGCGTCCGAACACGGTCATGGTCAGGCTCAGCGGCCCACGAGTCGTGTCACCGCCCACCAGCGCCACGCCGCAGCTTTGCGCCATCTGGTTCAAACCACGGGCATAGGCTTGCAGCCAATCGGCGGTCACCGTCGGCAAGGTCAGGGCAAGGGTAAAGGCAATCGGGGTGGCGCCCATGGCGGCCAGGTCGCTGACGGCCACGGCCAGCGAGCGCTGACCGAGCAGAAACGGATCGCAGGGATCAGCGAAATGCACGCCGGCCACCAACGTATCGGTAGAAATCGCCAACTGCTCCCCGGGAGGAACAGCCAGCAAGGCGCAGTCATCGCCGATCCCGAGGGCAACGCCTTCGCCGCCCTGCGCACAAGGCGCGGCGGCGAAGAAATTGCGGATCAGCTCAAACTCGCCCATGGCTTCGTGTCGACATTCCAAGCGCCGATCAGCGCTTGAACGCCTTCACTTCAGCTTCACGCAGACGCGGGGCCAGCTTGTCGAGCACACCGTTGACGAACTTGTGGCCGTCGGTGGAACCGAAGACCTTGGCCAGTTCGATACCTTCGTTGATCACAACGCGGTACGGCACGTCGGCGCGCTTGAGCAGCTCCCAGGTTGACAGGCGCAGAACCGCCAGTTCAACCGGGTCCAGCTCTTCGATGGTCAAGTCCAGGCAAGGCTTGAGCGCTGTGTCGATTTCGGTCTTGAACTGCGGAACCCCGTGCAGGATCTCGCGGAAGTAGGCGCCGTCGACATCGGTGAAATCGTTATCGACCCGGAACTGCGCTTCGATCTCGTTCAGCGACTGCTTGGCCATATGCCATTGGTACAGCGCCTGGGTCGCGAGCTGACGGGCTTCGCGACGCTTGACGCTTTTCGATGGCTTGCCGGCATCCGCAGGCTTTGGATCGCGCGGGTTGAAACGATCGCTTTCGTCGCTAATCACTTGGCCTCCAACTGCGCCAGCAGGCTGACCATTTCCAGAGCGGACAGGGCAGCTTCAGCACCTTTGTTGCCGGCCTTGGTGCCGGAACGTTCGATGGCTTGCTCGATGGAGTCAACGGTCAGCACGCCGAATGCAACCGGCACGCCGAACTCCATGGACACCTGGGCCAGGCCCTTGGTGCACTCGCCAGCCACGTATTCGAAGTGCGGAGTGCCGCCACGAATGACCGCGCCCAGGGCGATGATTGCCGCGAATTCGCCTTTCTGGGCGACTTTCTGCGCAACCAGCGGGATTTCGAAGGCGCCAGGTGCGCGGATGATGGTGATGTCGCTTTCGCTCACGCCGTGGCGAACCAGGGCATCAACTGCACCGCTGACCAGGCTTTCAACGACGAAGCTGTTGAAACGGCCCACTACCAGAGCGTAGCGGCCTTTAGGGGCGATGAAGGTACCTTCGATGGTCTTCAGGGTCATTCGATAGATCTCTTAAAGAGCCGGGACGCGTCTCGTACGCGCCCCTCGGTGATATTTGAACCGCGAATTCAAGGCCGGAAACAACCGGTCATTATTCGGAGGGCACGTATTCTACAACTTCCAGATCGAAACCGGATATCGCATTAAATTTCATTGGTGCCGACATCAGGCGCATTTTGCGCACACCGAGGTCACGCAGGATCTGCGAACCGGCACCGACAATGCTGTAGGTGGTCGGTTTTTTCACGGCGGCGTGGTCGGCGGTTTCGCGGATGTGCGCCAGCAACACGTCGCCATCGAGCGGGTGACCCAGCAACAGCACCACACCACTGCCAGCCTCGGCAACCGCAGCCATGGCGGCGCGCAGGCTCCAGCGGCCCGGTTGCTTGACCATCAGCAGGTCACGCAGCGGGTCCATGTTGTGCACGCGAACCAGGGTCGGTTCTTCGGCACACACGTTGCCCAGGGTCAGCGCCATGTGCACGTCGCCTTCCACCGAATCACGATAGGTCACCAGGTTGAATTGGCCCAGTTCGCTGTCCAGTGGCTGCTCGGCAATCCGCTGAACGGTACGTTCGTGGATCATCCGGTAGTGAATCAGGTCGGCGATGGTGCCGATCTTGATGTCGTGTTCAGCGGCAAAAGCTTCCAGTTCGGCGCGACGGGACATGGTGCCGTCATCGTTCATCACTTCGCAGATCACGCCGCTCGGCTCGAAACCGGCCATGCGCGCCAGGTCGCACGCCGCTTCGGTGTGGCCGGCGCGGGCCAGGGTACCGCCGGCCTGGGCCATCAACGGGAAGATGTGGCCCGGGCTGACGATGTCTTCAGCCTTGGCATCACGGGCGGCGGCAGCCTGCACGGTGCGCGCACGGTCGGCGGCGGAAATGCCGGTGGTCACGCCGGTGGCCGCTTCGATCGATACGGTGAACTTGGTGCCGAAACCGGAACCATTGCGCGGTGCCATCAACGGCAGCTTGAGCAGTTCGCAGCGCTCGCGGCTCATCGGCATGCAGATCAAGCCACGGGCGTGCTTGGCCATGAAGTTGATGTGCTCGGGCTTGCAGCACTCGGCGGCCATGATCAGGTCGCCTTCGTTCTCGCGGTCTTCGTCATCCATGAGGATGACCATCTTGCCTTGGCGGATGTCTTCAACCAGTTCTTCGATGCTATTGAGCGCCACAAGGCACCCCCTTGAGTCAGGATTTGAGGTAGCCGTTTTGGGCCAGAAAGCTTTCGGTAATGGTGCTGCCGGGCTTTTGCGAAGAGCCTGGCTCTGCGGCCTTGTCGCCCAGCAGCAGACGCTCCAGGTAACGGGCCAGCAAGTCCACTTCCAGGTTCACCCGGCGGCCTGGCTGGTACGACGCCATGATGGTTTCGCTCAGGGTGTGGGGAATGATGGTCAGCAGGAACTCGGCGCCATCGACTGCGTTCACGGTCAGGCTGGTGCCGTCGACCGTGATCGAGCCTTTATGGGCGATGTACTTGGCCAGGTCCTTCGGCGCACGGATGCGGAATTCCACGGCGCGCGCGTTCTCGGTACGGGCAACCACTTCGCCCACACCGTCGACGTGACCGCTGACCAGATGCCCGCCGAGGCGAGTGGTTGGGGTCAGGGCTTTTTCCAGATTGACCGGGCTGCCGCTTTTCAGGTCGTTCATGGCGGTGCAGTCGAGGGTTTCGCGACTGACGTCCGCCGCAAAGCCGTTGCCCGGCAACTCAACGGCGGTCAGGCACACGCCGTTGACCGCGATGCTGTCGCCCAGTTTGACGTCGCTCAGGTCGAGCTTGCCGGTTTCGACGTGAACCCGCACATCACCGCCCTTTGGGGTCAATGCACGAATACTGCCGATGGATTCGATGATGCCGGTAAACATGAGGTTCTCCTCGAGAACTAAGCCAAAGCTTGCGCGATGGCCGGAAATTATACGCTTGCTGCTGGCAAAGGAATGGCGATGACTCGCCAGTCATCGCCGATCGCACGAATTTCGATGATTTTAAGCTCGGGCGCGTCTTTCATTTGCGCGAGCGGCCAGTCCAGCAGCGGTCGCGCCGAAGAGCCCATGAACTTGCCGGCGATGAAGATGTGGAACTCATCCACCAGACCGAGTTGGGCAAAGGCACCTGCCAGACGCGGGCCAGCCTCGACCAACACCTCGTTGACGCCACGGGCGGCAAGTTCAACCAGCAGTTGGCGCAGATCGACCTGGCCGTCGTAGCCCGGCACGATCAGGCATTCCGGACCGTTGGCATATTGCTCTTCCACCGCCACGCAGGTCGCGACCAGCGCCGGGCCGGCCTTGAAGAACGGTGCATCCAGCGGCACTCGCAAACGCCCATCGACCAACACGCGCAGCGGTGGTCGGCTCATGGCCAGTGCCGTTTGTTCGGCATCCAGACCGAGTTCATCGGCACGTACGGTCAAACGGGCGTTGTCCACCAGCACCGTGTCGGCACCGGTCAGCACAACGCTGGACTGGGCGCGCAGGCGCTGCACTGCCGAACGCGCTGCCGGGCCGGTGATCCATTGGCTTTCGCCGCTTTCCATCGCCGTGCGACCGTCGAGGCTCATGGCCAGCTTGACCCGCACGAACGGCAAGCCGTGTTCCATGCGTTTCAGAAAACCTTGATTAAGCTGGCGCGCCTCGCCTTCCAGCACGCCGCTATCAGTGGCGATGCCAGCCTGGGCCAGGCGTTGCAGACCGCGACCGGCGACTTCCGGGTTCGGGTCCTGCATCGCCGCGACCACGCGGGCCACACCGGCATTGACCAGTGCATCGGCGCAAGGCGGTGTGCGGCCGTGGTGGCTGCAAGGCTCAAGCGTCACGTAAGCGGTGGCGCCACGAGCCTGCTCACCGGCCGCGTGCAAGGCGTGGACTTCTGCGTGGGGCTCGCCGGCGCGCTCGTGCCAGCCTTCGCCGACAATCTGCCCGCCCTGCACGATCACGCAACCGACCCGCGGATTGGGGTGCGTCGTGTAATGTCCCTTGCGCGCCAGTTCCAGGGCACGGGCCATGAAATGAGCATCGAGGATGGCTTGTTCGGCGGTCGTGGTCATTCTTTCACCGGTTCACGGGCCAGGCGATCGATCTCTTCGCGGAACTCGTTGAGGTCCTGGAAGCGGCGATATACCGAAGCGAAGCGGATGTAGGCGACTTCGTCGAGCTTCTGCAGCTCGGCCATCACCAGTTCGCCGACCACGAGGGATTTGACCTCTCGTTCGCCGGTGGCGCGCAGTTTGTGTTTGATGTGCACCAGCGACGATTCGAGGCGCTCGACGCTCACCGGGCGCTTTTCCAGCGCGCGCTGCATGCCGGCGCGGAGTTTTTCTTCGTCGAACGGCTGGCGACTGCCGTCGGTTTTGATCAGGCGCGGCAACACCAGTTCAGCCGTCTCGAACGTCGTGAAGCGCTCGCCGCAGGCCAGGCATTCACGCCGGCGGCGCACCTGTTCGCCCTCGGCGACCAGACGCGAGTCGATGACCTTGGTGTCGTTGGCACCGCAGAAGGGACAGTGCATGGTGGCAGGCAACAAAAAAAGGGAGGGCCATGGTAGCGCATCCCGGTGGCAAGACAAGCCATAGGGTTTGCGGTATACAGACGGGATGATCACTTGATCCATGGAATTCAGCTTTATGGAGCCACCAATGTCGTTACGTCCGCTCATTTTGCTCAGTGTTTTCAGCCTGCTGGTGGCTTGCGGCAGCGATGCACCCAAGCCCCAGCCGCCAACGCCAGGCCCGGCGCCGCAGCAAGCGCAGAAGAAGGCCAGGGAGGCGGCTGACCTCGGCCCGCTGCCCGCCTATCAGCGTGAACTGAGCGGCACCTTGCAAGGCGTTCCAGCCGGCGCTGAAGTCGAACTGGCATTGCTGGTGATCGACGAAAAAGACCGCCCGCAACAATTGCTCGCCAGTTCCAGCCTGATCGGCAACAACCAGGTGCTGGCGTTTCACCTGCGCTTCAATCCGGAATCCTTCCCGGCCGGGGCCCGCGTTGAACTGCGTGGCCGCGCCAGTCAGTCCGGGCAGTTGATCCTGCACCTGCCGTCGCAACTGATTACCCAGCCGACCACCCAGGCCCTGGGCCAACTGCAATTCGTCAAAGCCCCATGAGTGCACCGCTCGACCTGCAAAAGGCGTTGGGTGAACTGCTCGGTGATGCGCAATTGGTCGCCTGTGAGTTACCAGGGACGGACCTGAAGTTGTGGCTGATCGACGGCGACAACATGGACCGCGCCTTCAGCCCGGAAGAAACCCGGCGCATCCTGCATGAGCCTCCGTACTGGAGTTTCTGCTGGGCCAGCGGCCTGGCCGTCGCCCGTTATCTAGCCGAAAACCCGCATTGGGTCGAAGGCAAGCGGGTGCTGGATTTCGGTGCCGGTTCCGGGGTGGCGGGGATTGCCGCTGCCAAGGCCGGCGCGCTCGAAGTGCTGGCCTGCGACCTCGACCCGCTGGCGATTGCCGCGTGTCGGGCCAATGCCGAGCTCAATGATGTGCAGCTCAATTACTCGAAAGACTTTTTCGCCGAGGCCGATCGCTTCGATCTGATCCTGGTGGCGGATGTGCTGTACGACCGGGCGAACCTGCCGCTGCTCGACCAATTCCTCAGTCGCGGCCGAGAGGCGCTGGTGGCGGATTCCCGTGTCAGGGACTTTCGCCATCCGTTGTACCGGCGCATCGAAATGCTTGAAGCCATGACCCTGCCGGATCTGGCCGAGCCCCACGAGTTTCGGCATGTGAGCCTGTATCACGCGCAGCGCTAGCTAAAAGCATCGTCGGATCGCCGCCCGGAGCAGGCGCGCTCCCACAATGGTTTTGCGTCGAACACAAATCCTGTGGGAGCGAGCCTGCTCGCGATGACGGTTTATCAGACAACAGAAGACTAGCTGCCAACCGCTTCCGGCCGCCCCCCACCAAGTCGTATAGTTGGCCCATTCACGCTTCCAAGAGATTACCCATGAGTCAGGAAACGCCGTACATCTTCGACGCCACGACTGCCGATTTCGACCAGTCGGTGATCGAGAACTCTTTCCACAAGCCGGTGCTGGTGGATTTCTGGGCCGAATGGTGCGCGCCCTGCAAAGTGCTGATGCCGATGTTGCAGAGCATTGCCGAGAGCTATCAGGGTGAGTTGCTGCTGGCCAAGGTCAACTGTGACATCGAGCAAGACATCGTCGCCCGCTTCGGCATCCGCAGCCTGCCGACCGTGGTGCTGTTCAAGGACGGCCAGCCTGTCGACGGCTTTGCCGGTGCCCAGCCCGAATCCGCCGTGCGCACCCTGCTCGAACCCCATGTACAGATGCCGCCACCGACCGCTGCCGATCCGTTCGAGCAGGCCCAGGCGCTGTTCGATGACAGCCGCTTTGCCGATGCCGAAGCCCTGCTCAAAGTGCTGCTGCGTGAAGATAACACCAACGCCAAGGCACTGATCCTGTACGCCCGCTGCCTGACCGAGCGCGGTGAACTGGGCGAAGCGCAAGCCGTGCTGGATGCGGTCAAGAGCGACGAGCACAAGGCCGCGCTGGCCGGCGCCAAGGCACAGATCAAGTTTCTCGGTTTGGCCAAGGACTTGCCGGATGCCGCCGACCTGAAGGCCCGGCTGGCGAAAGACCCGCTGGACGATGAAGCGGTCTATCAACTGGCGATCCAGCAACTGGCCCGTCAGCAGTACGACGCCGCGCTGGATGCTTTGCTGAAGTTGTTCATCCGCAACCGCAGCTACAGCGAAGGCTTGCCGCACAAGACCTTGCTGCAGGTGTTCGAGTTGCTGGGCAACGATCATCCGTTGGTGAGTACGTACCGCCGCAAGTTGTTTGCCGCTCTCTACTGATCACAAACCTGTAGGAGCGAGCTTGCTCGCGATGGTCGTCAACGATGACGAGGGCTGCCTGCATGGCCGAAGCGCCCTGACGCTTTTCGCGAGCAAGCTCGCTCCTACAACAACCAGCGATAGAGCGGCGTATCGGTACCGCTTTCCACCTTCACGTCCGGACTATGGCGCAATCGCACCAGCAGGCGCTTGCCCGCCGCCGCGCTGCCGGTCAGGCCTTCCAATTGATCGAGCAAATCCGGCCCGCTCAACTGCCCGGCCTTGCGCAGCAAATCCCTGGCGATCTGCCAAAGAGCATCATCCTGATTCAGCGGTTTCGCCGCTGGCGCGCAGACCTCAGACTTTTCCACCTGCAACTGTGCCCCTAGCCGCGCCCAGTCCGCGTCGTCCATCTCCAGGGTCAAATCCACCGGCCAGTCGCCGATGCTTCCGCGAATTCGCAACATAGGTCTGCTCCCACACATTTCTTCCCGGCATGCTCCCATGGGACTTGTGCAACGCCAAGCAGGCAGTCAAACTCTGCGCACTTACGTTATAAGATTACATAACAATTTCTTCATTTTACTTTCCGGAGACTCGCCATGCGTCGTCTGCTTCTCGCTCTGCCGTTTGCCATGTTGCCGCTGGCTGTCGCCCATGCCGCCGACGAACACGATCATGAGCATGGCAGCCTGGGTGCCCACGAACATGGCGTGGGTCGCCTGAATGCGGCGCTGGACGGGCAGACCCTGGAGCTGGAACTGGAAAGCCCGGCCATGAACCTGGTGGGTTTCGAGCACGTCGCCACCAGCGACGCAGACAAAGCCAAGGTCGCCGCCGCCCGCGCTCGGCTTGAGCAACCACTGGCCCTGTTCAACCTGCCAAAAGCCGCCGGTTGCGTGGTGGAAAACCAGGAACTGGAAAGCCCGTTGTTCGGCGACAAGCCCGATGCCGACGATGATCACGATGAAGACGCCAAGGACGAAGACGGCCACGAGCATCACCATGATCACAGCGAAATCCATGCTCGCTATCAGTTCACCTGCGCCACGCCGACGGCACTGAAGTCGCTGGACCTGGCGACTCTCTTCAATAGCTTCCCGGCGACCCAGAAAATTCAGGTACAACTGATCGGCCCGAGCGGGCAGCAAGGGGTTGAAGTGACGGCCAAGGCTGCGGCGCTGAAATTCTGATCCACCGCAAATCGAATGTGGGAGCGGGCTTGCTCGCGAAAGCGGCAGTCCATGCAACATCAATGTGACTGTAAAACCGCCTTCGCGAGCAAGCCCGCTCCCACAGGGTTCACCACCAACCAGACCGGTTTCACATGACCCAAGCACTCATCGAACTGTCCGACCTGGGCTTCAGTTGGCCCGGTCACCCGCCGCTGCTGGACATCCCGGCGTTTCGCCTGGAGCGCGGGGAAACCCTGTTTCTCAAAGGCCCCAGCGGCAGCGGCAAGACCACCCTGCTCGGCCTGCTCGGCGGCGTGCAAAAGCCTGATCGCGGCAGCATCCGCCTGCTCGGCCAGGAACTGACGCAACTTTCGGCCGGCGCTCGCGACCACTTTCGCGTCGACCACACCGGCTACATTTTCCAGCAGTTCAACCTGCTGCCGTTTCTGTCGGTGCGTGAAAACGTCGAACTGCCCTGCCACTTCTCGAAACTGCGCGCCGAACGGGCGAAACAACGTCACGGCAGCGTCGATAAAGCCGCCGCCACGCTGCTCGCCCACCTGGGTTTGAAGGATGAGAACATCCTCGGTCGCCGCGCCGACTCACTGTCCATCGGCCAGCAGCAACGGGTCGCCACCGCTCGCGCGCTGATCGGTCAACCGGAACTGGTGATCGCCGACGAGCCGACCTCGGCCCTCGATTACGACGCCCGCGAGAACTTCATTCGCCTTCTGTTCGCCGAGTGCCGCGACGCCGGGTCGAGCCTGTTGTTCGTCAGTCACGACCAGAGCCTGGCGCCGCTGTTCGACCACAACCTGTCGCTGGCCGAACTCAATCGCGCCGCCACCCCGTCCGAGGTCTGAGATGTATCTGTTTCGTCTAGCCATGGCCAGCCTGGCAAACCGCCGCTTCACCGCGATCCTCACCGCGTTCGCCATTGCCCTGTCGGTGTGCCTGTTGCTGGCGGTGGAGCGCGTGCGCACCGAAGCCAAGGCCAGTTTCGCCAGCACCATCAGCGGTACCGACCTGATCGTCGGCGCCCGCTCAGGCTCGGTGAACCTGTTGCTGTACTCGGTATTCCGCATCGGCAACGCCACCAACAACATCCGCTGGGACAGCTTCGAACACTTCGCCAGCAACCCGAAAGTGAAGTGGGCGATCCCGATGTCCCTCGGTGATTCCCATCGCGGCTACCGGGTGATGGGCACCACCGAAGCCTACTTCGAGCATTATCAGTACGGCCGCCAGCAACACCTGCAACTGGCCGATGGCCGGGCGTTTGCCACTGACCCGTTCGAAGTGGTGCTCGGTGCCGAAGTGGCCGATGCATTGCACTACAAACTCGGTGACAAACTGGTGCTGGCCCACGGCGTGGCGGCGATCAGCCTGGTCAAGCACGACGACAAACCGTTCACCGTGGTCGGCATTCTCAAGCGCACCGGCACGCCGGTGGACCGCACGCTGCACATCAGCCTCGGTGGCATGGAAGCGATTCACATCGACTGGCATAACGGCGTACCGGCTCGGGGCGAGGGTCGCATCACCGCCGACCAGGCGCGCAACATGGACCTCACGCCGCAAGCGATCACCGCGTTCATGCTCGGCCTCAACAACAAGATTTCGACCTTTGCCCTGCAACGGGAAATCAACGAATTCCGCGGTGAGCCGATGCTGGCGATCCTGCCGGGCGTGGCGTTG
Organism: Pseudomonas sp. GL_091; assembly: GCF_057837725.1. NCBI lineage: Bacteria > Pseudomonadati > Pseudomonadota > Gammaproteobacteria > Pseudomonadales > Pseudomonadaceae > Pseudomonas > Pseudomonas sp. GL_091. The sequence continues at coordinate 6,438,068 of NZ_CM174451.1, forward strand.
CAAGAGCTGTGGAGTCTGATGGGCACTGCGGAAAAAGCGCTGTTCGTGGTCTCGCTGTTTGTGGTGTTGACCGGGTTGATCGGCATGCTCACAGCCATTCTCACCAGCCTCAACGAGCGCCGCCGGGAAATGGCGATTCTGCGCTCGGTGGGCGCACGCCCCTGGCACATCGCAACACTGTTGGTGCTCGAAGCCTTTGCCCTGGCGCTGTCGGGCGTGATCGCCGGTGTGGCGCTGCTGTATGTGTGCATCGCGGCGGCCCAGGGTTATGTGCAAGCCAACTACGGTCTGTTCCTGCCGCTGTCCTGGCCGAGCGAGTATGAATGGACGCTGCTCGGTGGCATCCTGATCGCCGCGCTGCTGATGGGCAGCGTGCCGGCCTGGCGCGCCTATCGCCAATCCCTGGCCGATGGCCTGTCGATCCGTTTATGAGGACGTTGAAAATGCCCCGCGCTGTACTTGCGCTGTTGATGCTGGTCGCCCTACCCCTGTGGGCAGCCCAGCCAAAAGACCTGACCTGGTCGGAGATGATCCCGCCCGACGCGCCGAAAGAAGTGCCGAACATGACGCCGCTGCACGATCTGTCGCAGATGAGCAGCACGCTCTCGGCAGAGTCAGCGCCAGCAGCCAAACAGGACATGCCCAACGCACCGGTGGTCAAGACCCTCGACGGCCAGAACATTCGCCTGCCGGGCTACATCGTGCCGCTGGAAGTGAGCGAGGAAGGACGCACCACGGAGTTTCTGCTGGTGCCGTATTTCGGCGCCTGCATCCATGTGCCGCCACCGCCGTCGAACCAGATCGTGCACGTCAAAAGCGAAGTCGGCGTGAAGCTCGACGAGTTGTATCAGCCTTACTGGATCGAAGGCGCGTTGCAGGTCAAGGCGTCCACCAGCGAGTTGGCGGATGCCGGGTATCAGATGGAGGCGGACAAGATTTACCTGTATGAATTGCCGGAGTGAGTCCGGTAGTCATGTGTTGCTTGATAGTCAGTCATCGCGATCCGACCTGCTCGCGATGAATCCATCAAAAACACCACAAAATACAACCCCTTCCCACTTTCATTGAGCTGCATCAAAAGACCGAATAGTTAGCCGGCTTACCATTGGACATCGAACATTTTTAACGTCCTTTGGAGCCCCCATGAACAAGTCCATGCTCAGCGCTTCGCTGGTTGCCCTCGCGCTCGCAGCCCCGCTCGCCCACGCCTTTGAGGCCGGTGACATCATCCTTCGTGCGGGCGCCATCACCGTTAACCCGAAAGCCGACAGCTCCAGCGTGAAGGTCGATCAGGGTCCGTTGGCCGGTACCAACCTGGGCGGCAAGGCGACCATGGACAGCGACACGCAACTGGGCCTGAACTTCGCCTACATGCTCACCAACAATTGGGGGATCGAACTGCTTGCCGCCACTCCGTTCGAGCATGACGTGAAACTCAAAGGTACCGCCCTGCCTGCCGCCAACGGCAAACTCGGCTCCCTGAAACACCTGCCGCCGACCCTGAGCGTGGTCTACTACCCGCTGGATTCGAAGTCGGCCTTCCAGCCGTACGTCGGCGGTGGCATCAACTACACCTGGATCTACGACGAAAGCCTCAGCAGCGAAGCCAAGTCCGCCGGCTTCAGCAACTTCAACGCGAAGAACTCCTGGGGTCTGGCCTGGCAGGTCGGTGCCGACTACATGCTGACCGAACATGTCATGCTCAACGCCCAGGTGCGCTACATCGACATCGATACCCGCGCCACCGTCGAAAACAACTCGATTGCACCGGGCACCCGCGCCAAGGTCAACATCGACGTCGATCCGTTTGTGTACATGGTGGGTCTTGGCTACAAGTTCTAAAGAACGTTCACGTGGTGGTGAATGAGGCTTGGTGGTGATTAGACTTAAAAAATGACGACGACTGCTGCGCAGTCGAACGGGGCGATGCGGCGATCCGACAAGCCCCCTCGCCACAGGGATTGCGTCCGCTTTAACGCAAATTCCGGCCGTGAAAAAGGCGCCTGTAAAAAGGCGCCTTTTTCATGTCCGCAGGGCAGCGATCTATCGCCCCAGCAACCGCGCCAGCCCCACGCTCAACGGTGTTTGCGAAGAAGTGCGAAAGCGCTCCAGCAAACGCCGGTTGTTCGCCCGGGAATGACGAATGTCACCGGAGCGCGCCGGGCCGTAGCTCACCGGTGGCAACTTGCCGACCACGGCTTCGAGCGCTTCGAGCATTTGCTTGAGGGTCGTCGCCTGGTTCCAGCCGACGTTGACCGCACCGTCTTCGACCCGGGGCTTCTCGATGGCCTGCACCAGCAAGTCGACCAGGTCTTCGACGTAGACAAAATCCCGGGTCTGCTCGCCATCGCCGAACACGGTGATCGGCAAGCCTTTTAGTGCGCGCTCACTGAATATGCTGATCACCCCGGAGTACGGCGAGGACGGATCCTGGCGCGGGCCGAAGATGTTGAAGAAGCGGAAAATCACCGGCTCCAGCGCATGCTGGCGGCGGTAGAAGTCCAAGTAATGCTCGCTGGCCAGTTTGTCCACCGCGTAAGGCGTCAACGGCGCCTTGGGCGTGTCTTCGTCGATCGACTCACCTTCGCCATTGTTGCCATACACCGCCGCGCTGGAGGCAAACAGCACACGTTTGACCCCGGTCTGGCGCATGGCTTCGCAGACGTTCAGCGTGCCGATGAAGTTGCTCTGGTGCGTACGCACCGGATCGTCCACCGAAGCCTGCACCGAAGCCACGGCGGCCAGGTGCGCCACAGCACTGCATCCGGCCATCGCCTGGGCAACCAAAGCCGCATCGGCCACGTCGCCGACGATCAATTCGACCCTGGGATTGTCCAGCGGCAGATTGCTGCGCTTGCCGGTGGACAGGTCATCGAGAATCCGCACCGCATGCCCCTTGGCAAGCAGGGCGTCAGTCAGGTGTGAACCAATGAAACCGGCACCACCGGTGATCAAAACGGGACCGTCAGCCATGGCGATAGAACCTGTCCAGTAGACCGGGAAGCGCCGCACGCCAGGCGCGCGGCTTGATCCCGAAAGTGTGCAGAATTTTCTTGCAGGCCAATACCGCGTGTTGCGGTTCTTCGGCAGCATCCGGACGCGCGGCGTGGGCCTGGGCGGTTGGGGCTTCGATGGCCAGCGGATGCAGGCTGCGGGCTTCGGTCAGAATCGCCTGTCCCAGCGCCAGCGGCGTGGTCGCCTCATGCCCGGCGTAATGGTAGGTGCCCCACAGCGGCGCGGCGCAATCGAGTTGTTTGAGCACAGAAATGATCACCCGGGCGGCATCGTCGACCGGCGTCGGATTGCCGCGCCTGTCGTCGGCCATCAGCAGTTCTTCGGGTTGTTCGGCACGGGCCAGGAAGCGGCCAAGGGCGCCATCCGGGCTGTCATCCAGCAGCCAGCCGAAACGCAGCAGCACGTGTTGCGGGCAGGTGGCGCGCACGCTTTGCTCGATCCGCCACAAGGCCTGACCCCGCAAACCCAATGGAACGGGTTCGTCTTTTTCACTGTAGGCCGTGGCCCGGGAGCCGTCGAACACGCGATAGCTGGAAGGTTGCAGCAGGACGATGTTGTGGTGCTGGCACAGTTCCGCCAGACGCTCGATCGCGCGCTCCTGGCCGGCCAGGCGCGATTCGCTCACTGCTTCTGCCTGAAACCAGTCGAAGTAGTAGGCAAGGTTGATCAATGCATCGGGACGGGTGTCGTCGAGCAGTTGTGTCAGGCTCGCGGCATCCCAGCCGTCTTGCGGCGGGCGGGGGGCGAGGAAACCGATGTCTTCCTCCGCACCGAGGCGAATCAGCGCCTGCCCAAGGGCATTTCCGCCGCCCAGTAACATAAGGCGCATTCGCATAGAGTCAGCAGGCCCAGTCTGATTGAAACGATGGCTTTATCGACACCGCGCCCAGGCGATGTCGTTGATAATTGCCGGAATCGTTGCATTTTGCGGGTTTAGTGCGCAACCGTCACCCGTAAAGTGTAGATGTCCTGGATTTGTGGTGCTGCCACAGGTTTACCGACCAGCCAGTGGTACTTGCATCTTCGGCCCCCCACCCGCATAAATTGCTGCATGAACCTGCCCATTCCCGCAGACAGTGCCCTGAGCGGCTTCCACCCTGCCGTCAGCGCCTGGTTCAGCCACACGTTCCCGGCGGTCTCCGCCGCCCAGGCCCGGGCGTGGCCGTTGATCCGCCAGCGCCGCTCGACTTTGGTCGCCGCGCCCACCGGTTCCGGCAAGACCCTCACCGCCTTTCTCGCCGTCATCGACGACTTGGTACACCGCGGCCTGGAAAGCCCCGAAGGCTTGCCCGACGCCACCCTGGTGGTCTACGTCTCGCCCCTCAAGGCACTGTCCAACGACATCCAGATCAACCTGCAAAACCCGCTGGCCGGGATTACCGAGCAATTGCGCGTGATGGGCCTGCCGCAATTGCAGATCAGCACCGCCGTGCGCACCGGCGATACACCGCAAAAAGACCGTTCGGCGATGCGCAAGACGGCGCCGCACATTCTGGTGACCACGCCGGAATCCCTTTATGTGCTGCTCGGCTCCGACTCCGGCCGGCAGATGCTGGGCACTGCACAAACGGTGATCGTCGACGAAATCCATGCCATGGCCGCCAGCAAACGCGGCAGCCATCTGGCACTGAGCCTTGAACGCCTGCAAGCACTCTGCCCGGAGCCGCTGCTGCGCATCGGTCTGTCTGCCACGCAAAAACCCATCGAAGCAGTCTCGCGCTTCCTGGTCGGTCACAACCGTCCGTGCGAGATCGTCGACATCGGCCACGCCCGCCCCCGCGACCTGGACATCGAAGTGCCGCCCGTGCCGCTATCGGCCGTGATGGCCAACGATGTCTGGGAACTGGTCTACGACCGCCTCGCCGCCCTCGCCCGCGAGCACCGGACCACGCTGATTTTCGTCAACACCCGGCGCTTGGCCGAACGCCTGAGCCGGCACCTGAGCGAGCGCCTGGGCAAGGATGCCGTGGCGGCCCACCACGGCAGCCTGGCCAAGGAGTTTCGCCTCGATGCCGAACAGCGACTCAAGCGCGGCGACCTGCAAGTGCTGATCGCCACGGCGTCGCTGGAACTGGGGATCGACATCGGCGACGTCGACCTTGTGTGCCAGATCGCCTCGCCGCGTTCGATTGCCGGGTTTCTGCAACGGGTCGGCCGTTCCGGGCACCAGGTCGGCGGTACGCCCAAGGGCCGTTTGTTCGCCACCACCCGCGACGACCTGATCGAATGCGCCGCGCTGCTCGACTGCGTGCGCCGGGGCGAACTCGATACCTTGTTGATCCCGCAAGCGCCGCTGGACGTGCTGGCGCAGCAGATCATCGCCGAGGTCAGTTGCCAGGAGTGGCCGGAGCAAGCGCTACTGCACATGCTGCGCCGCGCCTCGCCCTACGCCGGACTCGACGACAAACACTATCAGGCGCTGCTGCACATGCTCGCCGAGGGTTACAACGGGCGTCAGGGCATCCGTAGCGCCTATCTGCACCGCGACGCCGTGAACCGCACCCTGCGCGGCCGCCGGGGCGCGAAACTGACGGCGGTGACCAGTGGCGGGACCATTCCGGACAACGCCGACTACAGCGTGCTGCTGGAGCCTCAAGGGCTGAACATCGGCACCATCAACGAAGACTTCGCGGTGGAAAGCATTGCCGGGGATGTCTTCCAGTTGGGCAACACGTCCTATCGGATCTTGCGGGTGGAAACCGGCAAAGTCCGGGTCGAGGACGCCCAGGGCCAGCCACCGACCATTCCGTTCTGGCTCGGTGAAGCACCGGGGCGCAGCGCCGAATTGTCCTCGGCGGTGGCGCGCTTGCAGGCACAACTCGACGACCTGCTGGGGGCTGCGCCAGGCAATGTGCAGCCAGCGCTCGACTGGCTGACCGGCACCCTGGGTTTGAATGTTGCCAGCGCCGAACAACTGGTGGATTACCTGGCCCGCGCGCGGCAAGCGCTGGGGGCCCTGCCATCGCAAGACACACTGCTGATGGAGCGCTTTTTCGACGAGTCCGGCGGCACACAACTGGTCATTCACGCGCCGTTCGGCAGCCGCATCAACCGCGCTTGGGGCCTGGCCCTGCGCAAGCGTTTCTGCCGCACCTTCAACTTCGAATTGCAGGCCGCTGCCAGCGAAGACGCCATCGTGCTGTCGCTGTCCACCAGCCACAGTTTTGAACTGGACGACGTCTGGCGCTACCTGCACAGCAACAGTGCCGAACACATCCTGATTCAAGCCGTGCTCGACGCGCCGCTGTTCGGCGTGCGCTGGCGCTGGAATGCCGGCGTGGCCCTGGCCCTGCCGCGCTACAGCGGCGGGCGCAAAGTCCCGCCGCAGATCCAGCGGATGAAAAGTGAAGACCTGATCGCCAGCGTGTTTCCCGATCAGATCGCCTGCGTGGAAAACCTCGCCGGCGAACGGGAGATTCCGGACCATCCGCTGGTGGAACAGACCCTCGACGATTGCCTGCACGAAGCCATGGACAGCAAAGGCTGGTTGGCCTTGCTGCGGCGCATGGAGCGCGGCGACATTCGCCTGATCAGCCGCGACTTGCCAGCGCCTTCGCCACTGGCGGCGGAGATTCTCAGCGCCCGGCCCTATACCTTTCTCGACGATGCACCGCTGGAGGAGCGTAGAACCCAGGCAGTACTCAACCGCCGCTGGAGCGACCCGCAATCCACCGATGATCTTGGTGCGCTGGACGCCGAGGCAATTGCCGCCGTGCGCGACGAAGCCTGGCCGGCGCCCTCCGGTGTCGATGAAATGCACGAGGCCTTAATGAGCCTGGCGTGCATCACCGATGCCGAGGCTGGCGCCAATCCGCAATGGCTCGACTGGCTCACGACCCTGGCCGACAGCGGACGCGCAAGCCGGTTGCAGATCAACGCCAGGCAATCGCTGTGGCTGGCACTGGAGCGCCTGACCTGCCTGCGGGCGATTTACCCACAGGCTGAATTGACGCCATCGCTGCAAGCGCTGCCGGACTTCGACGAGGTCTGGGAACCCGACGACGCGGTCCTCGAACTGATCCGCGCGCGGCTCAGCGCCTTCGGGCCGCTGGCGCTCGATCGCATTGCCGAACCACTCGGGTTGCCCGCTGCGCAGGTCAACCAGGCCCTGGCGCAACTTGAACGCGAAGGCTACGTGCTGCGCGGTCGCTTCACCCCGGGCACCCCCCAGGAAGAATGGTGCGAACGGCATTTGCTGGCGCGGATTCACCGCTATACGGTCAAGCGTCTGCGTCGGGAAATCGAACCGGTGGCGTTGCAGGATTTCATGCGATTTCTGTTCGACTGGCAGCATGTGTCGAGCGCAAGCCAGGGCCAGGGTGCGGCTGTATTGCCAGCCGTCGTCGCGCAATTCGAAGGCTACCCCGCCGCCGCTTCAGCCTGGGACAGCGACATCCTGCCGGCACGGATCAAGGACTACTCGGCGACCTGGCTCGATGAGTTGTGCCGCAGCGGCAGACTGGTGTGGACGCGCCTGACCGCGCACAACAAAAGCGCCAGCACCGCGCTGCGCAGCACGCCGATTGTGTTGCTGCCGCGCAACCGGGTCGGCCTCTGGAGCGGCTTGACCGAACAGACACCGGTCAGCGAACTGTCGCCGAAAACGCAAAAGGTCCACGCCGCCCTCAGTCAGCATGGCGCGCTGTTTTTCGATGAGCTGATCCATGAGGCCCACCTGCTGCGTTCGGAGTTGGAAATCGCCCTGCAGGAATTGGTGGGCGCCGGGCTGGTGAATGCCGACAGCTTCGCCGGATTGCGCGCACTGATCACCCCGGCCAGCAAGCGCCAGCCTCGCAACAGTCGGCGTGGACGCGGAGCATTCATCGGTGGCATGGACGACGCCGGACGCTGGGCCCTGTTGCGACGCGCGCCTGCCGCGCCGGTGGTGCAAAACCAGCGGATGCCTGCCGAAACCCTTGAGCACATCGCCATGACCTTGCTGCGCCGCTACGGCGTGGTGTTCTGGCGTTTGCTGGAACGTGAGGCGGACTGGTTGCCGAGCTGGCGCGAACTGCTGCGTACTTTCCATCGCCTGGAGGCACGCGGCGAGATTCGCGGCGGGCGGTTTGTCAGCGGCCTGGCGGGCGAGCAATTCGCACTGCCCGAGGCGATTCCATTGTTGCGGGAGGTGCGGCGTCGGCCCCATGACGGCAGTCTGGTCGCAGTGTGCGGGGTCGATCCGCTGAACCTCGCCGGCACGCTATTGCCCGGCGCGAAAGTCCCGGCACTGGCGAGCAATCGGCTGGTGTATCGCGACGGGTTGCCGGTTGCTGCCGAGATTGCTGGCAAACAGCAGTTCTGGGGGGAGCTGGATCAGCAACTCAGTGCCGAGGTGCGCAATAAACTGATCCGGCATTGAGGTTGTCTGGTCTGGCGCCTTCGCGAGCAGGCTCGCTCCTACAGTTGATCTGTGTCGTTCACAAATCCCCCTGTGGGAGTGAGCCTGCTCGCGATGAGGCCAGCACGGCCAAAAAACTATTGAGATCGTGGCCGATCCGGCATCAGCACCGCCGAATGATCCGGCTCATGCCCTGCCTCGGGTGGTGGCTCGACTGGATGCCGCGGCACCAGCGCCTGCTGTGGATAAGTCTGCGCGAAGTTCACCCACGGGCAGTTATCCACAAGCTTTTTCAAACGCTGGTTGAAGGCCCGGCTCACCGCATATTGGCCACCGGACACCGTGCGGAATTGCGCGGTCAGCACCACACCGTTGAGATCCATCCTGTCGACGCCAAACACATCCAGCGGCCCTTGCAGGTTGTAGCGCAGGAATGGGTCGTTGCTGATGGAATGCCCGGCCTCACGGATCAGCTCGATGGCCTTGTCGACATCGGTGTCGTAGGTGAATTGCACCGAGAAAAACGCATAGGCGAATTGCCGTGATTGGTTGGTCACGGCCTTGATCTGCCCGAACGGCACCGAGTGCACGAAGCCCTTGCCGTCGCGCAGGCGCAAGGTGCGGATGGTCAGGCCTTCGACGGTGCCTGCGTGACCGGAATCGAGCACTACCCAGTCTCCGATGGACAAGGTGTCTTCGATGATGATGAACAGCCCGGTAATCACATCCTGCACCAGTTGCTGGGAACCGAAACCGATCGCCAGGCCGATGACCCCGGCACCTGCCAGGAATGGCGCGACGTTAATTCCCAGGTTGGCCATGGTAGTGATCGCGCAAATCACCACCAGGATGATTTTGATCGCGTTACGCAGCAGCGGCAGGATGGTTTTCACCCGCGTACTCGGCTGGCGCGCCGAGCGCTTGTTGGCCGGCGGTTTCAGGGCTTCCTGAATCGCCGTGTCGAGCACCACCCAGACCATCCAGGTCACCAGCAGGATCAAACCGATGTGGCTCAGGGAGTCACTGATCGCCCGACCCACGGCATTGCTCACAGCGAATTCGAACAGCGACACGCCCCAGACCCGCCCGAGGATATCGATGAACACGATGGCCATGCCGATACGCAGCAATGCATGGGACAGATTGAGAAAGCGCTCCTTGTAGGCGCTGCTGCGGCGCAGCTCCGCTTCGCTGCGCGCCTTGAACAGATGATGCAGCGTGGTACTGAGAAACACCGTGGCAATCAGCAACACTGTGGTGAACAAGGCGCTGCGTAGCACTCTCTGGTTGTCCGCCCCGGCGCCGATCAGGTTGATGATCGAAACCAGTACCATCAACAGAATCGGCCAATACCAGAGCCCGGAAAATATCCGCAGGGTTTCACGCAACGCCGGCTGCCTGAGGCGCTGGGCCAGCGGCAAAATACGGATCACATGGGCGACCGGGCGACGCATGCGGATCACCAGCAAGCCGAAGGAAACCGACGCTGCCAACCCAGTGAACACGGCGATGCTGCTGGTGAGATTGTTGCCCAGTTGATGGGCGATCTGCGGGCTGGTCAGGGCATCGCTCAGTGCCACCAGAAAGCCGATAACGAACAAGGGACGGGGACTCTTCTCGCGGATGATCTGCACCGCCCGCCGCTTGTGCCCGGCGTTGAACACCACTACCAGCGACAGCACCAATGACGCGGAAAATATCCCCGCGCTGGCGGCATAAGCCAGACACAGCGCCAGCGCCCGTCCCGCCGATATCGGCAAAAACTGACTGGCATAAATCGTCAACGGCAGACTGATCACCGCCGGAAGGGTGTAGGGCAGCACGTAACCGAGCAACGCCTGGCCCCGTTCACGACTGAGCAGCAGACGATGCTCGCACAGGCGCCTGGCGGCCATCCGCCCAAGCAGCCAAAGACAGACAAACACGGCCGCCCACACACAGGTCAGCAACAGGAAATCGCCGGCGACGCTCCAGGGCGAACGGGCCGATGGCTGATTGACCAACTGATCCACTTCATCGGCCGCGCGGTCAGCACGCAGGCGCCAGACGTCGATGAGGTTTTCGTTGAGATCGAGTTTGGTCTGGACCTCGTCGATGCTCGAACTGATGGCCCCCAGTAACCCGCCTTGCACCAGCGGTTCGGGGTGGGCCAACGGCGTCGCAGCAGTCGCGGTGGCCGACAGCCCCGGTATCGCGGCGGCTTCCAGTTGCTCGCTGCTCACAAACAGCAACGCTCCCAGCAGTATCGCGGTCTTGAGCCTGATCAAAGCACCCGCTCCTTTGGCTGTGTCTGTATGGAACTGATCGAGAAATACCGGGCAAGTTCGGATATAGCTCCCTCGCCACAGACTAACACCCGCGCTCGCGATCTTTGCGCCCAAGGCAAATATCAAATGTCCATCCCTGTATTTTTCTGAACGAGCCAAATCCCGACACTGCGCTCCATCGAATCAACCTCCGGAGTTGTAGCCATGCCCATTGCCTTGCTCGCGCTGACCCTCAGCGCCTTTGCCATCGGGACGACCGAGTTCGTCATCGTTGGCCTGTTACCCACCATTGGTGCCGACCTCGGCGTCAGCCTGCCGTCCGCCGGCCTGCTGGTCAGCCTGTATGCCCTTGGCGTTGCCGTCGGCGCCCCGGTGCTGACCGCCCTCACCGGCAAGGTTCCGCGCAAGTTGCTGCTGTTGTCGCTGATGGTGCTGTTCACCCTCGGCAATCTGTTGGCGTGGCAAGCACCGAGTTATGAGTCGTTGATCCTCGCGCGGATCGTCACCGGTCTGGCCCACGGGGTGTTTTTCTCAATCGGCTCGACCATCGCCACCAGTCTAGTGCCGAAGGAAAAAGCCGCCAGCGCGATTGCCATCATGTTCACCGGCCTGACCGTGGCGCTGGTCACCGGCGTGCCGCTGGGGACATTCATCGGCCAGCATTTCGGCTGGCGTGAAACCTTCCTCGCCGTTTCGGCCCTGGGCGTGATCGCCTTCATCGGCAGCCTGATCTACGTACCGAAAAATATCGCCCACAGCAAACCCGCATCGTTGTTGCAGCAATTGCAGGTGCTCAAGCAACCGCGCCTGTTGCTGGTGTATGCCATGACGGCCGTCGGCTACGGTGGCTCGTTCATTGCCTTTACCTTCCTCGCGCCGATTCTCCAGGATCTCTCCGGCTTCAGCGCCAGCACCGTCAGCCTGGTGTTGCTGGTCTACGGCATTTCCGTGGCCGTCGGCAACATCTGGGGCGGCAAACTGGCGGACAAACGCGGCCCGATCAGCGCCCTGAAAATCATCTTTGCCCTGCTCGCCGCCGTGTTGTTCCTGCTGACCTTCACCGCCGGCAATCCGTGGCTCGCGCTGGCCACCGTGCTGGTCTGGGGCGCCGTGGCATTCGGCAACGTGCCGGGGTTGCAGGTGTATGTGGTGCGTCAGGCTGAGCATCACACCCCGCAGGCGGTGGACGTGGCATCCGGCCTGAACATCGCGGCGTTCAACCTCGGCATTGCCGGTGGCGCATGGGGCGGAGGCTTGATCGTCGCCCACATGGGCTTGATTCACACCGCGTGGATCGGTGGTCTGGTGGTGATGGTGGCGCTGGCATTGACCGCGTGGAGTGGACGCCTTGATCGCCTCGGCCCGGTCTATGCCGAACCGGCTGAGGGTTCTGCCCGCATTATCACGGGCCACTGATAAACCCTGTGGGAGCGGGCTTGCTCGCGAAGGCGACAGCACATCCAGCATCAATGTGACTGATACACCGCTTTCGCGAGCAAGCCCGCTCCCACATTTGCTCGGTGGTGCTCTGTTGAAAATCTACCGTCCGTAGCCCCATCGAAACTTTCGCCACCGCTCCAGAGTCATCCAAAGACAGGAGCCGTCAGGCGGGAGACGACATGACAGCGAATCACACCGATATTCCCGCACACTCGAACGCAACCGACATGCGGGTACAGGGTTCGTCCGTCACTTGTCGTTTCACGGTGCTGACGGTCAACACCCATAAAGGTTTCACCGCGCTGAACCGGCGCTTCATCCTGCCCGAACTGCGTGAAGCGGTGCGCAGCGTGTCTGCCGACGTGGTGTTCTTGCAGGAAGTCCACGGCACCCACGAGCAGCATCCCAAGCGCTACACCAATTGGCCGGCGATGTCGCAATACGAGTTCCTCGCCGACACCCTGTGGCCGCAGTTCGCCTACGGCCGCAATGCGGTGTATCCGGCGGGTGATCACGGTAATGCGCTGTTGTCGAAGTTCCAGATCATCCGCCACGACAACCTCGACGTGTCCATCAGCGGCCACGAGAACCGCGGAATTCTGCATTGCGTGTTGCGCTTGCCCGGTGATGGCCAGGAAGTGCATGCGATTTGCGTGCACCTGGGGCTGCGCGAAACCCACCGCACCGCACAACTGAAGTTGCTCGCCCAACGCCTGGACGCCCTGCCCTGCGACGCCCCGGTGATTGTCGCCGGGGACTTCAACGACTGGCGCCAGCGCGCCGATGCATTGCTCAGGCCCAGCGGCTTGCGCGAAGTCTTCGCCGCGCACCATGGCAAACCTGCGCGCAGTTTCCCCGCGCGCTTGCCGGCATTGCGCCTGGACCGAATCTACGTGCGCAACCTCAAGGCCAGCCATCCGCGAGTGCTGACCTCCCGGCCCTGGTCGCACCTTTCCGACCACGTCCCGCTGTCGGTGGAGATCGAGCTATGAGCAGCCAGTCGATGGAAAACACCACGCTGGAACACATCCCTGCTCCGCCGACCCGCGAGCCGACAGCGGTCGATGTCGAATATGGCTGGCAAGGCAGCAATCGGGTCGAATTGCTGGAAAACGGTGAGGCGTATTTTCCCCGGGTGTTTGAAGCCCTGCGCCGGGCGCAAAGTGAAATCCTGTTGGAAACCTTCATTCTGTTCGAGGACAAGGTCGGCAACGAGCTGCAACAGATCCTGATCGAAGCCTCTCAACGTGGCGTGCGCACCACCGTCAGCCTCGACGGCTTTGGCTGCGGCGAACTGAGTACCGGGTTCCTCACTGCCCTGACCGCCGCCGGCGTACACCTGCAAATATTCGACCCGGCGCCGAAACGCCTGGGCATGCGCACCAACTGGTTCCGGCGCCTGCACCGCAAGATTGTGGTGGTGGATGGCACCGTCGCGTTCGTCGGCGGGATCAACTTTTCCGCCGATCATCTGGCCGACTTCGGCCCCGAGGCCAAACAGGATTATTCCGTAGAAGTGCAAGGCCCGGCCGTGGCCGATATCCATCACTTTGCCCTGCTGCAATGCGGTCGCCCGGCGCGCGCCAAATACTGGTGGCAACGCCGTCGGCAGCGGCGTTCGGAACTGGCCTTCAGTGATCACGATGGCCAGGTGCGGCTGGTGTACCGCGACAACGGGGAACACCAGACCGACATCGAGGAGGTTTACCGCCAGGTATTGCGCCAGGCGCAGCGCCGGGTGGTGATCGCCAACGCCTACTTCTTTCCCGGTTTCCGCTTGCTGCGCGAGATCCGCAACGCGGCTCGCCGAGGCGTGGATGTGCGGCTGATCCTGCAGGGCCAGCCAGACATGCGGGTGGCGAAACTCGCGGCGCGCATGACCTATGACTACCTGCTCAAATCCGGGGTAAAAATCTACGAATATTGCGACCGCCCGCTGCACGGCAAGGTCGCGCTGGTGGATGAAGACTGGAGCACCGTTGGCTCGAGCAACCTCGACCCGTTGAGCCTGTCGATGAATCTGGAAGCCAACGTGCTGATCCGCGACCGAGGCTTCAATCGTCATCTGTTCGATCGCCTGGAAGACCTCAGCGACAACCATTGCAAGGCCATGTCTCACGACATCGCGCCACGCGGGCGTGTCTGGCACATGACCATCGGTTTTCTGGTGTTTCACTTCCTGCGGCATTTCCCGGCATGGGCCGGTTGGTTGCCGGCGCATAAACCTCGCCTGAAACCCTTCCCAACTCCGACCGGGAGCGCTGACCATGAACCGCGCTGAGACGCACACGGCAACTCTCGCCAAAAGCCCTGGCAAGTCGCAATGGAGCCGCTGGAAACGACCGCTGACGATGCTGTTTTTCCTGATGCTGATCGTGCTGTTCACGATGCTCGCCCAGCGCCTCGAATGGAACGAAGTGTTCAATAACCTGGCCGATTTCAAGGTGCGCACGCTGATCATTGCGTCGGGGCTGACCCTGGTGAGTTTTCTGGTGTACGCCTGCTTCGACCTGATCGGCCGCACCTACATCCGCCAGAACCTGACCTGGAAGCAGATCTTGCCCGTGGGGATCATCAGCTACGCCTTCAACCTGAACCTGAGCGCCTGGGTCGGCGGTATCGCCATGCGTTACCGGCTGTATTCGCGACTCGGGGTGAGCAAGAGCAACATCGCGAAAATCCTCGGCCTGAGTCTGGCGACCAACTGGTTCGGCTACATGGTGATTGCCGGTGCCGTGTTCAGCAGCGGGCTGGTGCGCATGCCGCCGGGCTGGAAACTCAGCAGTAACGCACTGCAAGGCGTGGGGGTTTTGTTACTGCTGCTGAGCGCCGGGTACCTGGCAGCATGTCGGTTTGCCAAACGTCGTGAATGGGCGACTCGAGGCATCGAGATTGACCTGCCTTCGCTACGCATGGCGGTGCTGCAACTGGCACTCGGTGCCCTGAACTGGTCGCTGATGGCGGCGGTGATATTCACGCTGCTACCGAGCAAACTGGATTATCCACTGGTACTGGGCGTGTTGTTGATCAGCGCCATCGCCGGAGTCATCACTCACATCCCGGCCGGGCTCGGCGTGCTGGAAGCAGTGTTCGTTGCGTTACTGCAACACGAGGTTTCGCGAGGCAGCCTGGTGGCGGGGCTGCTGGCCTATCGGGCGATTTATTTCATCCTGCCGCTGTTGATTGCACTGGTGATGTATTTGCTGGTGGAGGCCAAGGCCAAGGCGCTGCGGATAGAGAAAAAACCCAAGTGATTTTGTGCTGGTTGTGAGGGCGCCTTCGCGGGCAAGCACACCGCAAATCACTGGGATTGAATAATGCTCAACCGCTCCCCCACCACCATCTCGGTAATCCAGCCGACAAGAATCGAGGTGTAGGCCTGCTGCGAAACCGGGTCGCTCAGCGCGTGGTCGGCGCCATCGATGATGCGATGGGTCAGCGAGTGAGTCTGCTGGCACGCCGCGCGGTAACTCATGATCGTCGAATGGGGCACGTAGTCGTCGCTCTCCGACTGCACCAGCAGGACATCCCCGGTGAATTGCGAGCAGGCATGCAAGGCACGATTGCTGTCGGCACGCACCAGGGTGCTTCGGTAATCACGCAGATCAAGCTTGTCCAGGTCGCGTTTCGGCGCGTGCCATTGCTCGTCGCGATACAGCGCCGGCACCCGCAGCGCCAGCCAGCGCACCGGCCTGAGCGAGGTCAGGATCGAGGCCAGATACCCCCCGTAACTGGTGCCGACCACGGCAATCGCCGAGGTATCGAGGGCCGGGTGCGCGAGCAAGCGGTCATAGGCTGCCAGCAAGTCGCGCAAATTGTCCTCCCGGGTCACCCGGGACAATGGAATGCCGGTGCCACCGGTGTGCCCGCGCAGGTCGAAGGTCAGGCACACGCACCCCAACCCGGCGATACCTTTGGCGCGTTCCAGATCCCGCTCCTGGCTGCCGCCCCAACCGTGCACGAAGAGCACGCCGGGGACTTTCGATTTGGGGCTCAGGAAGGTCCCGCTCATCTGTTCGTCGTCGATGTCGATCTGAATGGATTCGCTTCTAGCCGTCATAGGATTTAACCGTCACATACTTGAGGAGAAAGTCACTGGTCTGCGCCGGCCCGCGGTACACCTCGATGGCGTCTGCCGGCAGCGGCTGATCGATGTAGGTTTCCACCGAAGACACACGAATCGCGCACATCCCCGGATCGTTGACGAAACTCTGCAAGGCCGCCACCTCGGCGCTGCTGGCACCGCCCATGCGCCAGGACTGTTCGAGCACGCCACTGCGAGGCTGGTCGTCGCTATCAACGCCCTGGGCGATGTCGTAGTTGCGCCGCGAGGCATAGAAACCTGGATAGGCTTCATCCGCCGCGTTGTCGAACACCTGTGCCTGACGGATCGCCAGGCGCACGTCTTCCGGCAGATCCAGCTTCAGCAATTGGTCATAGTCACCCGGCACCACCAGCAAGTTGGACCCGCCATACACCTGCTCACCCTGAGCGTCCTCGGTCAAGTATTGATCACCGCAGTAACTGAGTACCTTGCCGCCGATAAAACTCTGACCGACGCTGTGGGTGATCACCTGGTCCAGGTCCTGTTCGAGCACCACGCCTTCGCAGAACGTGGCCTCAGCCCTTGGCCTGGCCAGCACTTCATCGAACTCGTCGAGGCTTTTGATCACTTCCTGACCACGTCCGGCGCAGGCATGAATCGGTTTCAGGCGGACCGGCCCGGTGTACAACAAATGCTCCGCCGCCGGGCGCGCATCCTTCAAGGAGAACACGCTGAGACCGTCGAGCACCACGTTGCGCACCCGCTCGGAAAACAACGGCGCCCAGCCTGGCGGCGCATGGGCGTGGCGGTTGAGCAATCCATGACTGATGGCTTTGGTGCAGATGAAGTCGTGGTCGACATAACCGCCCCACAAATCCTCCGGCCCCTTGACCCCGAGTTGCCGGGCAGCCGCAGCGCCCACCAGCGTCTGGGTCGGCAACAGGTAGAGGTCCCGCCCGCCATGCAACTGCGGGTCGTAGCTACCGCCGTACTTGAGCCCCAAAATCTGCGCCAGCCAGCGGGCCAGCACACGGTTGGTTTCAACTTCGTGCAGGGGCGCGTCGGCGAGCACCGAATGGGCGACCACCAGTTTCCTGCGGTTTGTTGGGGTCATGCATCCCCCTTCAATCGACGCTTGATGAATGTAGCTGAAGGGGTGCAGAGATCAGGCCAAGACCCGTTGAGGGAAAAGGGGTTTTAAATCAGCCCGTTGCGTATAAAGTGATGGCATGGGGCCTGTTTTATTCTGCACGACGCCCTTTGATACTCCGGCATTTTGCACGATTCCTGTGGGAGCGAGCCTGCTCGCGATGAGGCCAGCACCATCAACATTGATGTCGCCTGACACACCGCTATCGCGAGCAGGCTCGCTCCCACACTGGATTTTCGGTGTGCCACTTACCGTGCCAGGGCACCCGGCGTCACCCCAAACCGCGTCCGATAATCACTCGGCGCCAGCCCGGTGATTTTCTTGAACGTCGCGCGAAACGCCCCGGGGTCCTGATAACCCACGGTCCAGGCGATGTGGTCAATGGTGCCGTTGGTGAACTCAAGCATTTCCCGGGCCTTGCCGACTCGCAGATGCTGGCAGTATTCCGTGGGTTTGAGCCCGGTGGCCGCGCGGAAACGGCGCAGGAAGGTACGTTCTTCCAACCCTGCTTTTTCAGCCATCGCCGCCAGCGACACATCGGTCGCCCCGGTGCTTTGCAGCCAGTGTTGCACCTTGAGGATCGCCGCATCGCCATGACTGAGGATCGGCGCAAAATTGCTGCCGCACTCACTGGCGCTGTCGCTGTGCTCCACCACCAGAAAACGCGCGGTGTTGGTGGCGATGCTTGGCCCCAGCAGCCGGTTGACCAGGCGCAGACCCAGTTCCGACCAGGCCATCAGCCCGGCAGTGGTGATCAGATCGCCATCATCGACAATCGGCGTATCGGCCTTGAGCCGGATCGCCGGATAACGTTCGGCGAATGCTTTGGCCGAGGTCCAGTGAGTGGTGGCGCTGCGACCGTCGAGCAGACCGCTTTCGGCCAACAGGATAGAACCCACGCAAACCCCACCCAGTGTCGCACCGTTGGCATGTTGCTCACGCAACCAGCGGATCAATCCCTGTGGCGCCTGGCCCTCGGAAAAACCGGCAATGGACGGCGGAATCAACACGGCCACCAAGGCGCGCTCCGGTCCGGGATGGCTGTCGAAGACCCGAACCGGTGACTGATCGCCCTCGACCTGCCAATGGCTGACCCGCAACAGCGGCAACTGCGCAGACTGATGCTCGGCGGCAATCCGGTTGGCCACCCCGAACAAATCCGTCAAGCCATGCACCGCCGCCATCTGCGCGCCGGGATAGATCAGCACACCGAGTTCGGCGATTGCCCTTTCTGCGTCCATTGTCAGTTTTCCCCCTTCTATTGTCGGTGCGGCCAATCCTCGGATCGCCTGCCAGAGCCAATACTTCATTCCACACCAACACACACTTCGAGGAAACAGTCATGGCCAAGCAAGCGCTCATCGTAGTCGATATCCAGAACGACTACTTCCCCCAAGGCAAGTGGCCGCTGGTCGGTGCCGACGCCGCCGCCGACAACGCAGCCCTCCTGATCAAGGCCTTCCGCGACGCGGGGGATTCGGTGGTGCACATCCGGCACGAGTTCACCTCCGAAGAGGCGCCGTTTTTCACCCCGAACTCCGAAGGCGCGAAGCTGCACCCGAAAGTGCTCAACCGCGCCGACGAACCGGTGGTACTCAAGCACTTCGTCAACTCGTTCCGCGAAACCGAGCTGAAATCGATCCTCGACGAGCAAGACATCAAGGAACTGGTGGTCGTGGGCAGCATGAGCCACATGTGCGTCGACGGCATCACCCGTGCGGCGGCGGATTTTGGCTATACGGTCACCGTGATCCACGACGCCTGCGCGACCCGTGACCTGGAGTTCAATGGCGTAGCGGTTCCGGCGGCGCAAGTTCATGCGGCGTTCATGGCGGCCCTGGCGTTTGCGTATGCCAGCGTGGTGTCGACCAACGAGTTCCTCGCGGCCTGAGTCCTCAAATAAATTTCACCGCCCATAAAAAACCCGCACTTCAGACCGAAGTGCGGGTTTTGTTTTGTCAGCTTGCCGCTTGTAACTTGAGGCTTGCAGCCGCTTTAGAACGGAATATCGTCATCAAAGCTGTCGAAATCCGGAGCCGGCTGAGGAGCAGCCTGCTGTGGAGCCGGGCGCGACTGTTGCGGCGCCGACTGCTGTGGACGCGGAGCCTGCTGGCGCGGAGCGGATTGCTGGTAGTTGTTACCGCCGCCCTGGCCCTGCTGGTCGCCCTGTGGACGGCCGCCCAGCAGTTGCATGGTGCCTTGCATGTCGACCACGATTTCGGTGGTGTAACGCTTGATACCGTCTTTTTCCCACTCGCGGGTCTGCAGCTTGCCTTCGATGTAGACCTGCGAACCTTTACGCAGGTATTCACCAGCGATTTCTGCAACCTTGCCGAACATCGACACACGGTGCCATTCGGTCTTTTCGACTTTCTGACCGGTTTGCTTGTCGGTCCACTGTTCGCTGGTCGCCAGACTCAGGTTGGTCACGGCGTTACCGTTAGGCAAGTAGCGAACTTCGGGATCCTGGCCGCAAGTGCCGACCAATATGACTTTGTTAACCCCACGGGCCATAACGTTCTCCTAGGCTACGCACGCTGCCCCGGCCGGGTTGTTCACCAGGCACTCAAGGGTGGTGCGATCCAATAGTTCGGTGTCCAGTTTGATGTAAATCGCCGCCTCTTCTGCGACGATGACTGCATCTGTTACCCCTACGACCGCCTTCAGGCGCTCGACCAGACCCGCTTCGCGCATCGCCTCGGGCGACAACGGCAAGCGCAGGCTCGTGACGTAGGGAGGTTCGCGCATGGTAACAGCAAAGGCCAGCCAGAGGGCAGCCAGACCGGCGCATCCGAGGAACACAACCGACAGACCGCCATGCTGGAACAGCCAGCCACCGAGGATTCCCCCCAGTGCCGAGCCGAGGAACTGGCTGGTGGAATAAACCCCCATCGCCGTGCCCTTGCCGCCTGCCGGTGAAACCTTGCTGATCAGCGACGGCAACGAAGCTTCCAGCAGATTGAACGCGGTGAAGAACACCACCGTACCGATCACCAAAGCCCGCAAGCTGTCGCCGAACTGCCAGAAGAATAGCTCAGTGAGCATCAGCGTCACGACGGAGCCGAGTAAAACTCGTTTCATTTTGCGTTTCTTCTCGCCGTAGATAATGAACGGGATCATGGCGAAGAAAGAAATCAGCAACGCGGTCAGGTACACCCACCAGTGCTGCTCTTTGGGCAGCCCGGCTTTCTCGACCAGCGCCAGCGGCAAGGCGACGAAGCTGGACATCAACATCGCGTGCAACACAAAAATGCCCAGGTCCAGGCGCAGCAGGTCCGGATGCTTGAGTGTCGGAATCAGCGCCTGGCGCGCGACACCGGACTCACGGTGCTGCAACGGGCCGGTGGAGCGCGGCACCATGAACATCACGATCACGATGCCGAACAGCGCCATACCGCCGGTGGCAAGGAACAGCCCGGACAACCCGAAGGCGCGGGTCAGCAGCGGGCCGACCACCATGGCCACCGCAAACGACAGGCCGATGGTCATGCCGATCATGGCCATGGCCTTGGTCCGGTGCTGCTCGCGGGTCAGGTCGGACAGCAGCGCCATGACCGCCGCGGAAATCGCTCCGGCGCCCTGCAGGATCCGGCCGGCGATCACGCCCCAGATCGAGTCGGCATTGGCTGCCAGCAGACTGCCGAGGGCAAACACGATCAGGCCCAGGTAAATCACCGGGCGGCGACCGATGCGGTCGGAAATGAAACCGAAAGGAATCTGGAAAACTGCCTGGGTCAGGCCATAAGCGCCAATCGCCAGACCGATCAAGGCCGGCGTGGCCCCGGCCAGATCCATCCCATAGGTCGCCAGTACCGGCAACACCATGAACATGCCAAGCATACGGAAGGCGAACACCAGGGCCAGACCGCTTGCCGCGCGGGTCTCGCTGCCACTCATGCGCTCGCTGTGGGGATCGTGCATGGAAAAACCTCATGTGAACCGGCGGCGATTCTACCAGTCCCATCGATTGGCAGGGTATATCGCGACGCTTTGACGCGCATTGCTGACACACTCTTCATGTAAGACAGTAGCCCACTCGTTTGATAGTGTGCATCCATCCAGTATTTGGCCGTATACTCCTACGTTTTCGACGCCCGCCAAGCGAGGCCACCTTGGACAAGATCCTGATTCGTGGGGCTCGAACCCACAACCTGAAGAACATCGACCTGACCCTGCCACGGGACAAGCTGATCGTCATCACCGGCCTGTCCGGCTCCGGCAAGTCGTCCCTGGCTTTCGACACCCTGTACGCCGAAGGTCAGCGCCGCTACGTCGAATCGCTGTCGGCCTACGCCCGGCAGTTCCTGTCGATGATGGAAAAGCCCGACGTCGACACCATCGAAGGCCTGTCGCCGGCAATCTCCATCGAACAGAAGTCCACCTCGCACAACCCGCGCTCGACGGTCGGCACCATCACCGAAATCTACGACTACCTGCGTCTGCTTTATGCGCGCGTGGGTATTCCCCGTTGCCCGGATCACGACATCCCGCTGGAAGCGCAGACCGTCAGCCAGATGGTCGACCTGGTCCTCGCCGAACCGGAGGGCAGCAAGCTGATGCTGTTGGCGCCCGTCATCCGCGAGCGCAAAGGCGAGCACCTGTCGGTTTTCGAAGAGCTGCGCGCGCAGGGCTTCGTCCGCGCCCGAATCAACGGCAAGCTCTATGAGCTGGACGAAGCGCCCAAGCTCGACAAGCAGAAAAAACATACCATCGATGTCGTGGTCGACCGCTTCAAGGTTCGCGCCGACCTGCAACAACGCCTGGCCGAATCCTTCGAGACCGCGCTGAAACTGGCGGACGGCATCGCCCTGGTGGCACCGATGGACGACGAGCCGGGTGAAGAGATGATCTTCTCCGCACGCTTCGCCTGCCCGATCTGCGGCCACGCGATCAGCGAACTGGAGCCCAAGCTGTTCTCCTTCAACAACCCGGCTGGCGCTTGCCCGACCTGCGATGGTTTGGGAGTGAAGCAATTCTTCGACATCAAGCGCCTGGTCAATGGCGAACTGACCTTGGCCGAAGGGGCGATTCGTGGCTGGGATCGGCGTAACGTCTATTACTTCCAGATGCTCGGCTCGCTGGCCTCGCACTACAAGTTCAGCCTGGAAGTGCCGTTCAACGAACTGCCAGCCGATCAGCAGAAATTCATCCTGCACGGCAGCGGTTCGCAAAACGTCGACTTCAAATACCTGAACGACCGTGGCGATATCGTCAAACGCTCGCACCCGTTCGAAGGCATCGTGCCGAACCTGGAACGCCGTTACCGCGAAACCGAATCGGCATCGGTGCGCGAAGAACTGGCCAAGTTCCTCAGCACCCAGTCGTGCCCGGATTGCCGCGGCACCCGCCTGCGGCGTGAGGCGCGGCATGTATGGGTTGGCGAGAAAACCCTGCCGGCGGTGACCAACCTGCCGATCGGCGATGCGTCCGATTATTTTGGCGGGCTCAAGCTCACCGGCCGGCGTGGCGAAATTGCCGACAAGATCCTCAAGGAAATCCGCGAACGCCTGCAGTTCCTGGTCAACGTCGGCCTCGACTATCTGTCGCTGGATCGCAGCGCGGACACCTTGTCCGGTGGCGAGGCCCAGCGTATTCGTCTGGCCAGCCAGATTGGCGCCGGCCTGGTGGGCGTCCTGTATATCCTCGACGAACCCTCCATCGGCCTGCATCAGCGCGATAACGACCGGCTGCTGGGCACCCTCAAGCACCTGCGCGATATCGGTAACACGGTGATCGTGGTCGAGCACGACGAAGACGCGATCCGTCTGGCCGACTACGTGGTGGACATTGGCCCGGGCGCTGGCGTGCACGGCGGGCATATCGTCGCCGAAGGCACACCTGCCGAGGTCATGGCGCATCCGGACTCGCTGACGGGCAAATACCTGTCGGGCCGGGTGAAGATCGAAGTCCCGGCCAAGCGCACGCCGCGCAACAAGAAGCTGACGCTTTCGCTCAAGGGCGCGCGCGGCAACAACCTGCGCAATGTCGACCTGGAGATTCCGATTGGTCTGCTGACTTGCGTGACTGGCGTGTCCGGCTCCGGCAAGTCGACGCTGATCAACAACACCCTGTTCCCTTTGAGCGCCACAGCGCTGAATGGCGCCACTACCCTTGAAGCGGCCGTCCACGACAGCATCAAGGGCCTGGAGCACCTGGACAAGGTCGTCGACATCGACCAGAGCCCGATCGGCCGTACACCGCGTTCCAACCCGGCTACCTACACCGGATTGTTCACACCGATCCGCGAGTTGTTCGCCGGCGTACCGGAGTCCCGCTCCCGGGGCTACGGGCCGGGGCGCTTCTCCTTCAACGTCAAGGGCGGCCGCTGCGAAGCCTGCCAGGGCGACGGACTGATCAAGGTCGAGATGCACTTCCTGCCGGACATCTACGTGCCCTGCGACGTGTGCAAGAGCAAGCGTTACAACCGCGAGACCCTGGAGATCAAGTACAAGGGCAAGAGCATCCACGAAACCCTCGAGATGACCATCGAGGAAGCGCGGGTGTTCTTCGATGCCGTACCGGCCCTGGCGCGCAAGCTGCAAACGTTGATGGACGTCGGCCTGTCGTACATCAAGCTGGGGCAATCGGCGACCACGCTGTCCGGCGGTGAAGCCCAGCGGGTGAAACTGTCCCGCGAGCTGTCCAAGCGCGATACCGGTAAGACCCTGTACATCCTCGACGAACCCACCACCGGGCTGCACTTCGCGGATATCCAGCAACTGCTGGACGTGTTGCATCGCCTGCGCGACCACGGCAACACAGTGGTAGTGATCGAACACAACCTGGACGTAATCAAGACCGCTGACTGGCTGGTGGACCTGGGTCCGGAGGGTGGTTCCAAGGGCGGGCAGATCATTGCCGTCGGCACGCCGGAGGAAGTGGCCGAGATGAAGCAATCCCATACCGGTTACTACCTCAAGCCGCTGCTGGAACGCGACCGGGCTTAACTGGGCCCCATGAAAAAGCCCCTGTCACTTCATCAGTGACAGGGGCTTTTTTGCATTCGCAGCAATCAGGTGTGGGATTGCAGGTAGTTCTCAAGCCCGATCAACTTGATCAGACCCAACTGCTTCTCGAGCCAGTAGGTGTGATCTTCTTCGGTGTCATGCAATTGAACCCGCAGCATTTCGCGGCTGACATAGTCCTTGTGCTGCTCGCAGAGCTTGATGCCCTTGCACAGCGCAGCACGGACCTTGTATTCCAGGCGCAAGTCCGCTTCGATCATCTCGGTCACCGTGGTGCCGATGTCGAGATCGTCCGGACGCATGCGCGGCGTGCCCTCGAGCATCAGAATCCGGCGCATCAAGGCATCAGCGTGCCCTGCTTCCTCTTCCATCTCGTGACTGATTCGTTCGTAGAGCTTGGTGAAACCCCAGTCCTCATACATCCGCGAGTGGACGAAATATTGATCACGCGCGGCCAGTTCGCCGGTCAGCAACGTGTTGAGGTAATCGATCACATCTGGGTGGCCTTGCATCGCCCTACATCTCCCTGCTTGAAAGTTGTAGTTTGAACCAACATGCCCTTATCGTCACTCGCAAGACGCAATAAAAGCGAAGATATTCTGAGAAAAGCGGCTGAAATAACGCAAAAAACCGCCCAAACAAGGGCGGTTCTGCTTCTCATTTAGACTTCGTTAAGCTGTACGTTGAGCAGCTTTGCGATTGCTTCTCCATACGCTGGGTCGGCTTTGTAGAAGTGCTGCAACTGACGGTCAACCACATCACTCGACACACCCGCCATCGCTCCCGCGATGTTGCTGACCAGCAGTGATTTCTGCTCTTCAGTCATCAAGCGGAACAACGCGCCGGCGTGACTGTAGTAATCCGTGTCTTCACGGTGGTCGTAACGATCGGCGGCACCACTGAGGGCCAACGCCGGCTCTGCGTAACGAGGCGCCTGCTTCGGCGACTCGACGTAGCTGTTCGGCTCGTAGTTCGGCGTCGCACCGCCATTGCTGCCAAAAGCCATCGATCCATCGCGCTGGTAACTGTTGACCGGACTCCGCGGAGCGTTGACTGGCAACTGCTGGTGATTGGTACCGACACGGTAGCGATGAGCGTCCGCATAGGCGAAGACCCGACCTTGCAGCATACGATCCGGCGACAGACCAACGCCCGGGACCATGTTGCTGGGACCGAACGCCGCTTGCTCGACTTCCGCGAAGTAGTTCTGCGGATTGCGATTGAGCTCCAGCTCTCCTACTTCAATCAGTGGAAACTCTTTCTGCGACCAGGTTTTGGTGACATCAAACGGGTTCTCGTAGTGCGCCGCCGCCTGAGCCTCGCTCATTATCTGAATGCACACGCGCCATTTCGGGAAATCACCCTGCTCGATGGCATTGAACAGGTCGCGCTGGGCGTAATCCGGATCAGTGCCCGCCAGTCGCGCCGCCTGCGCAGGAGCAAGGTTCTTGATCCCCTGCTTGGTCTTGTAGTGCCACTTCACCCAGTGACGCTCACCTTGAGCGTTGATGAGGCTGTAAGTGTGGCTGCCAAAGCCGTGCATGTGGCGGTATCCATCAGGGATACCCCGGTCGGAGAACAGGATGGTGACCTGGTGCAACGCTTCGGGCGAATGCGACCAGAAGTCCCACATCATCTGGGCACTTTTCAGGTTGCTTTGCGGCAAACGCTTCTGGGTGTGGATAAAGTCCGGGAACTTCAACGGATCGCGAATGAAGAACACGGGGGTGTTGTTGCCGACGATGTCCCAGTTGCCTTCCTCGGTGTAAAACTTCAAGGCAAACCCGCGCGGATCACGCTCGGTATCGGCCGAACCGCGCTCACCGCCCACGGTGGAAAACCGCAGGAAAGTCGGGGTTTGCTTGCCGACTGCCTCAAACAGCTTCGCGCTGGTGTATTGAGTGATATCGCGCGTCACGGTGAACGTACCGTAGGCACCCGAGCCTTTGGCGTGCACACGACGCTCAGGGATGTTTTCACGATTGAAGTGGGCAAGCTTCTCGATCAGGTGAAAGTCGTCGAGCAGCAGCGGGCCACGAGGGCCGGCGGAACGGGAATTCTGGTTATCGGCAACAGGAGCGCCACTGGCGGTGGTAAGCGTTTTGTTTTGGCTCATGCGATCTTCCTTCCTCTGTCGGTCTTGAACTGCCGGCTATCGGCTGAGAAGGAGTATTGATCATCAGTATGACAGCTACAAATTCATTAACTTGCAGACATCGATAGAGAAAAACTAATGATCATCCCCATCACATCATGACGATGTGGACGAAGGAGACGCTTGTACAAACGGTGCGTTTCTTACAGGCACAAAAAACCGGGCACTAGGCCCGGTTCTTTGTTTCAGACTGACGTCTTACTCGGCAGATACAGCTTCGCCTGCAGTAGCACGATCAACCAACTCGACGTACGCCATAGGCGCGTTGTCGCCAGCGCGGAAACCGCACTTGAGGATGCGCAGGTAGCCACCCTCACGGGTAGCGTAACGCTTGCCCAGGTCGTTGAAGAGCTTACCAACGATAGCTTTCGAACGAGTACGGTCGAAAGCCAGACGGCGGTTAGCAACGCTATCTATCTTGGCCAAAGTGATCAGCGGCTCGGCAACGCGGCGCAGTTCTTTAGCTTTTGGCAGAGTAGTTTTGATCAGCTCGTGCTCGAACAGCGACACCGCCATGTTTTGGAACATGGCCTTGCGGTGCGAGCTGGTGCGGCTCAGGTGACGACCACTTTTACGATGACGCATGGTTCATTCCTTACCAAACACTACGTTCGGTGATTACGACGATCAGGCAGTCGCCTTGTCGTCCTTCTTAAGACTTGCAGGCGGCCAGTTGTCGAGGCGCATGCCGAGGGACAGACCGCGGGAGGCCAGAACGTCCTTGATTTCAGTCAAGGATTTCTTGCCCAGGTTCGGAGTCTTCAACAGCTCTACTTCGGTACGCTGAATCAGGTCGCCGATGTAGTAGATGTTTTCCGCCTTAAGGCAGTTAGCCGAACGTACAGTCAGTTCCAGATCGTCAACCGGGCGAAGCAGGATCGGATCGATCTCGTCTTCCTGCTCGACAACCACTGGCTCACTGTCACCCTTGAGGTCGACGAACGCAGCCAACTGCTGTTGCAGGATGGTTGCAGCGCGGCGAATTGCCTCTTCAGGATCCAGAGTACCGTTGGTTTCCAGATCAATAACCAGCTTGTCCAGGTTAGTACGCTGCTCGACACGGGCGTTTTCCACCACGTATGCGATACGGCGAACCGGGCTGAACGAAGAGTCAAGCTGCAAGCGACCGATGCTGCGGCTTTCGTCTTCATCGCTCTGACGCGAATCTGCCGGTTCATAACCACGACCACGAGCTACTACGAGCTTCATGTTCAGGGCGCCGTTAGACGCCAGGTTAGCGATTACGTGATCGGGATTAACGATCTCGACATCATGATCCAGCTGAATATCGGCAGCGGTAACCACCCCCGAACCCTTCTTCGACAAGGTCAGCGTAACTTCGTCACGACCGTGCAGCTTGATAGCCAGACCTTTAAGGTTCAACAGGATTTCAATTACGTCTTCCTGTACACCTTCGATGGCGCTGTACTCGTGGAGCACACCGTCAATCTCGGCCTCGACTACTGCACAGCCGGGCATTGAGGACAACAGGATGCGGCGCAGCGCGTTGCCCAGGGTATGGCCAAAGCCACGCTCGAGAGGCTCGAGAGTGATCTTGGCGCGGGTTGGACTGACAACCTGCACATCAATGTGGCGGGGTGTCAGGAACTCATTTACCGAAATCTGCATGGATGCACCTATTTTCTAGCCCTTACTTGGAGTAGAGCTCGACAATCAGGCTTTCGTTGATGTCGGCGGACAGATCACTGCGAGCTGGAACGTTCTTGAAAACGCCCGACTTCTTCTCAGTGTCTACTTCTACCCATTCTACGCGGCCACGTTGGGCACACAGATCGAGAGCTTGGACAATGCGAAGTTGATTTTTTGCTTTCTCGCGAACAGCGACCACGTCACCAGCACGAACCTGGTAGGACGGAACGTTAACGGTCTGACCGTTTACGCTGATCGACTTGTGCGATACCAGCTGACGGGATTCGGCACGAGTCGAACCAAAGCCCATACGGTATACAACGTTGTCCAGACGGCATTCGAGCAGTTGCAGCAGGTTTTCACCGGTTGCACCTTTCTTGCCAGCAGCTTCTTTGTAGTAGCCGCTGAATTGACGCTCGAGAACGCCGTAGATACGACGGACCTTCTGCTTTTCACGCAGTTGGGTGCCGTAGTCGGACTGGCGACCGCGGCGTTGGCCGTGGATACCAGGTGCTGCTTCAATGTTGCACTTCGATTCGATCGCGCGCACGCCGCTCTTCAGGAAGAGATCGGTGCCTTCGCGACGAGCGAGTTTGCATTTTGGACCAATGTAACGAGCCATTCTTTACAATCTCCTGGATTACACGCGGCGCTTCTTCGGCGGACGGCACCCGTTGTGCGGGATTGGCGTCACGTCGGTGATGCTGGCGATCTTGTAGCCACAGCCGTTCAAAGCGCGGACTGCGGATTCACGACCTGGACCTGGACCTTTGACGTTGACGTCTAGGTTTTTCAGGCCGTATTCCAGCGCAGCTTGACCAGCACGTTCAGCAGCTACTTGAGCAGCAAACGGGGTGGACTTGCGGGAACCGCGGAAACCCGAACCACCGGAGGTAGCCCAGGAAAGAGCGTTACCTTGACGGTCGGTGATGGTCACGATGGTGTTGTTAAAAGATGCATGGATGTGGGCGATGCCATCAACCACTGTCTTTTTAACTTTTTTACGAGGACGAGCAGCAGGTTTTGCCATGATTAAATTCCTGTCGATTCGCTGGGGCGATTACTTGCGGATCGGCTTACGCGGACCTTTACGGGTACGCGCGTTGGTCTTGGTACGCTGACCGCGTACTGGAAGACCGCGACGATGACGCAGACCGCGATAGCAACCGAGGTCCATCAAGCGCTTGATTTTCATGTTGATTTCGCGACGCAGGTCACCTTCAGTGGTGAACTTCGCCACTTCGCCACGCAGCTGTTCAATTTGCTCGTCGCTCAGATCTTTGATCTTTGCTGCTGGGTTTACCCCAGTCTCTGCACAAATTTTCTGTGCAGTAGTGCGACCAACACCATAGATGTAGGTCAGCGAGATAACAGTATGCTTGTTATCTGGAATGTTAACGCCTGCAATACGGGCCATTCAGTGGGACTCCAATTGACAGCTACCTACGCCCCGGAAGCCAAGAAATAGGGCGCGAGATAATATCGCTGTAATAACAAATAATCAACCCGGCAGCGCACTAGCTGCCGGGCTTGAAGCACAATCACACTCAGCCTTGGCGCTGTTTGTGACGCGGTTCCGCGCTGCAAATTACTCGAACAACACCTTCGCGGCGAATAATCTTGCAGTTACGGCACAGCTTTTTCACCGATGCACGAACTTTCATCACCAACTCCTCGAACCTTATGGGTCAGCGCAGCATGCCGCTGCCGTAACCCTTCAGGTTGGCTTTCTTCATCAGGGATTCGTACTGGTGCGAAACGAGGTGCGATTGTACTTGGGACATGAAGTCCATCACAACCACGACGACGATCAGCAACGAGGTCCCGCCAAGGTAGAACGGTACGTTGGCTGCAACCACCAGGAACTGGGGCAACAGGCAGACGGCCGTCATGTAAAGAGCACCGAACATGGTCAAGCGAGTCAGAACGCCATCAATGTAGCGCGCAGACTGCTCACCTGGACGGATGCCCGGAATAAAGGCACCGGACTTCTTCAGGTTTTCCGCTACGTCTTTCGGATTGAACATCAACGCCGTATAGAAGAAGCAGAAGAAAATAATCCCTGCACTAAACAGCAGAATATTCAACGGCTGACCAGGAGCGATCGACTGCGAGATGTCCTGCAACCAGCCCATACCTTCAGACTGACCGAACCAGGCACCCAACGAAGCCGGGAACAGCAAAATGCTGCTCGCGAAAATAGCCGGAATAACACCGGCCATGTTCACCTTCAGCGGCAAGTGGCTGGTCTGCGCAGCGAAGACCTTGCGGCCCTGCTGACGCTTGGCGTAGTGAACAGCAATACGACGCTGACCACGCTCAATGAACACCACGAAACCGATAATCGCTACTGCCAGCAAACCGATGGCAACCAGGGCGAAGATGTTGATATCACCCTGACGTGCAGACTCGAAAGACTGCCCGATCGCTCTCGGAAGACCGGCGACGATACCCGAAAAAATCAACATCGAGATACCGTTGCCAACACCACGCTCAGTAATCTGCTCACCCAGCCACATCATGAACATCGCACCAGCCACAAACGTGGATACCGCGACGAAATGGAAGCCAAAGTCACCAGTGAACGCAACGCCCTGCCCCGCCAGACCAATGGACATGCCAATAGCCTGGACGAGAGCGAGGACGACAGTGCCGTAGCGGGTGTACTGGCTGATCTTGCGACGGCCAGCTTCACCTTCCTTCTTCAACTGCTCCAGCTGTGGGCTGACGGCGGTCATCAGTTGCATGATGATCGATGCCGAGATGTACGGCATGATCCCCAGTGCAAAGATGCTCATCCGTTCCAGCGCGCCGCCGGAAAACATGTTGAACAAGCTAAGAATGGTCCCCTCATTCTGTCGAAACAGGTCCGCGAGTCGGTCCGGGTTGATACCTGGAACCGGGATGTGTGCGCCTATTCGGTAGACGATAATCGCCAGGAACAGAAAACGCAGACGAGCCCAGAGTTCAGACATACCGCCTTTGCCGAGCGCAGAGAGAGCACCTTGCTTAGCCATTTATTCCTCGAACTTGCCGCCAGCTGCTTCGATAGCCGCACGCGCACCTTTGGTGGCGCCGATTCCCTTGCCGATAGTGACAGCGCGAGTCACTTCACCGGACAGCATGATTTTCACACGCTGTACGTTGACGTTGATCACGTTGGCATCTTTCAGGGACTGCACGGTGACGATGTCGCCTTCCACTTTAGCCAGTTCGGACAGACGCACTTCTGCGCGGTCCATGGCCTTCAGGGAAACGAAACCGAACTTCGGCAGGCGACGATGCAGCGGCTGTTGACCGCCTTCAAAGCCTGGAGCAATGGTGCCACCGGAGCGGGAGGTCTGACCTTTGTGACCACGGCCACCAGTCTTACCCAAACCGCTACCGATACCACGGCCCGGACGATGCTTTTCGCGACGGGAACCCGGCGCTGGACTCAGATCATTGAGTTTCATCGATTAACCCTCGACACGCAGCATGTAGTAAGCCTTGTTGATCATCCCGCGATTCTCGGGAGTATCCTGGACTTCTACAGTGTGACCGATGCGACGCAGACCCAGACCCTTAACGCACAGTTTGTGGTTAGGGATGCGGCCGGTCATGCTTTTGATCAGCGTTACTTTTACGGTAGCCATGATCAGAAGATCTCCTTGACGCTTTTGCCACGCTTGGCGGCAATGGATTCAGGAGACTGCATTGCTTTCAAACCCTTGAAAGTGGCGTGAACCACGTTTACCGGGTTAGTCGAGCCGTAGCACTTGGCCAGAACGTTCTGAACGCCAGCAACTTCGAGGACAGCACGCATAGCGCCGCCAGCGATGATACCGGTACCTTCAGAAGCAGGCTGCATGTACACCTTCGAAGCGCCGTGAGCGGACTTCATTGCGTACTGCAGAGTAGTGCCGTTCAGGTCAACTTGAATCATGTTGCGGCGAGCAGCTTCCATTGCCTTCTGGATCGCAGCAGGCACTTCACGCGACTTGCCACGGCCGAAGCCAACACGCCCTTTACCATCACCAACCACGGTCAACGCGGTGAAAGTGAAGATACGGCCGCCTTTAACGGTTTTGGCTACGCGGTTAACTTGAACCAGCTTCTCAATGTAGCCTTCGTCGCGCTTTTGGTCGTTATTTGACATAACTTAGAACTCCAGCCCAGCTTCACGAGCAGCATCAGCCAGCGCTTTAACGCGGCCGTGGTACTTGAAGCCAGAGCGGTCGAAAGCCACTTGCGAGACGCCAGCGGCCTTAGCACGCGTAGCGACCAGCTGGCCAACCTTTGTGGCCGCGTCGATGTTGCCAGTGGCGCCATCACGCAGTTCTTTATCCAAAGTCGAGGCGCTTGCCAGGACTTTGTTGCCGTCGGCCGAGATGACCTGGGCGTAGATGTGCTGCGACGAGCGGAACACGCAGAGACGCACGACTTCGAGTTCGTGCATTTTCAGGCGTGCTTTGCGAGCGCGACGCAGTCGAGTAACTTTTTTGTCGGTCATTTGCTATGCCCTACTTCTTCTTGGCTTCTTTACGACGGACGACTTCGTCCGCGTAGCGCACACCTTTGCCTTTGTACGGCTCTGGTGGACGGAAGTCGCGGATCTCAGCGGCCACTTGACCTACCAGCTGCTTATCGATGCCCTTGATCAGGATATCGGTCTGGCTAGGAGTCTCAGCGGTGATGCCTTCCGGCAGTTCGTAATCCACTGGGTGCGAGAAGCCAAGGGCCAGGTTCAAAACCGTGCCTTTTGCTTGCGCCTTGTAACCAACACCGACCAGCTGGAGCTTGCGCTCGAAGCCTTGGCTTACGCCTTGGACCATGTTGTTTACCAACGCACGCGTGGTACCGGCCATTGCGCGAGTTTGTTGATCGCCATTGCGAGCAGCGAAACGCAGCTCACCAGCTTCTTCAACGATCTCAACGGACGAATGGATATTCAGTTCAAGAGTACCCTTGGCACCCTTCACCGAAAGCTGTTGGCCTGCGAATTTTACTTCGACACCGGCTGGCAGCTTAACGGGGTTCTTAGCGACGCGAGACATGCTTATCCCCCCTTAGAACACAGTGCAAAGAACTTCGCCGCCGACACCGGCAGCGCGCGCAGCACGATCCGTCATCACACCTTTGTTGGTGGAGACGATAGACACACCGAGACCGCCACGAACTTTTGGCAGATCATCGACGGACTTGTACTGACGCAGGCCTGGACGGCTAACGCGCTTCACTTCTTCGATAACCGGACGGCCTTCGAAGTACTTCAGCTCGATGGACAGCAGTGGTTTGATTTCGCTGCTGATCTGATAACCCGCAATGTAACCTTCGTCCTTCAGGACTTTGGCAACAGCTACCTTCAACGTGGAAGATGGCATGCTTACGACGGACTTTTCAGCCATCTGGGCATTACGGATACGAGTTAGCATGTCCGCTAACGGGTCCTGCATACTCATGGGCTAGACGCTCCTAATACAAAAAAATTAGCCTTGCGGCTATTACGTGTCGCCGAGAATCTCCGAGCATGAAAAACACGGGCTCAGGCGAGCCGGGTATTCTAGACACACCCCAGAAATGAATCAAGCCCCAAAAGGGGCTTGATCCAGATTCAAGGCCACCGGTGGTCAGGATCTTGCGATCCTGGACACCGAGACTTTGACAGTACTTACCAGCTGGCTTTAACCAGACCCGGTACGTCACCACGCATGGCAGCTTCACGCAGCTTGTTACGGCCGAGGCCGAACTTGCGGTAAACGCCGTGTGGACGACCGGTCAGGCGGCAGCGGTTACGCATGCGCGAAGCGCTTGCGTCACGTGGCTGCTTCTGCAGGGCTACTGTAGCTTCCCAACGCGCTTCTGGACTTGCGTTCAGATCAACGATGATAGCTTTCAGTGCTGCACGCTTCTTGGCGTACTTGGCAACCGTGAGCTGACGCTTCAGCTCGCGGTTTTTCATGCTCATCTTGGCCATGGTCCTACTCCAATCAGTTGCGGAACGGGAATTTGAACGCACGCAGCAAAGCGCGGCCTTCATCATCGTTCTTGGCAGTGGTGGTCAGGGTGATGTCCAGACCGCGGAGAGCATCGATCTTGTCGTAGTCGATTTCCGGGAAGATGATCTGCTCTTTCACGCCCATGCTGTAGTTGCCACGACCATCGAAGGACTTGGCATTCAGGCCGCGGAAGTCGCGAACCCGAGGCAGGGAGATCGACAGCAGACGATCCAGGAACTCGTACATACGCTCACGGCGCAGGGTCACTTTGACGCCGATCGGCCAACCTTCACGGACTTTAAAGCCAGCGATGGATTTGCGAGCGTAGGTCACAACGACTTTCTGGCCGGTGATCTTTTCCAGGTCAGCAACAGCGTGCTCGATGACTTTTTTGTCGCCGATCGCTTCGCCCAGACCCATGTTCAGGGTGATTTTGGTAACGCGCGGAACTTCCATCACGTTCGAAAGCTTAAGTTCTTCCTTAAGTTTCGGAGCAATTTCCTTCCGGTAAATCTCTTTTAGTCGTGCCATGGTCTCATCTACCTAGCAGTGTTCAAGCATCAACCGCTTTTTGGGTCGACTTGAAGACACGAATTTTCTTGCCGTCTTCTACTTTGAAACCAACGCGGTCAGCCTTGTTGGTTTCGCCGTTGAAAATGGCGACGTTAGAAGCATCCAGTGGAGCTTCTTTTTCGACGATACCGCCCTGCACGCCCGACATCGGGTTAGGCTTGGTATGACGCTTGACCAGGTTCAGACCACCAATAACCAGACGGTTGTTAGCGAGAACCTTAAGCACCTTACCGCGCTTACCTTTGTCTTTGCCGGCGATCACGATGATCTCGTCGTCACGACGAATCTTTTGCATGTCGGATCTCCTTACAGCACTTCTGGGGCGAGCGAGACGATCTTCATGAACTTCTCAGTACGAAGTTCACGGGTCACTGGCCCAAAGATACGGGTGCCGATCGGCTCTTGCTTGTTGTTCAACAGAACAGCAGCGTTGCCATCAAAGCGGATAATGGAGCCATCAGCACGACGTACGCCGTGACGAGTGCGGACTACAACAGCAGTCATCACTTGGCCTTTTTTCACTTTACCGCGAGGAATTGCTTCCTTCACGGTAACTTTGATGATGTCACCGATACCAGCGTAACGACGATGGGAGCCACCCAGCACCTTGATGCACATAACGCGGCGAGCGCCGCTGTTATCGGCCACATCGAGCATGGATTGAGTCTGAATCATATAATTTCTCCGACCCCTAGTCCTTAGACTTCCACAGCGCGTTCGAGAACATCAACCAGCGCCCAAGACTTGGTCTTGGCCAAAGGACGAGTTTCACGAATAGTGACTTTGTCGCCGATGTGGCACTGATTGGTTTCGTCGTGCGCGTGCAGCTTAGTCGAACGCTTAACGTATTTACCGTAGATCGGGTGCTTAACGCGACGCTCGATCAGAACGGTGATGGTTTTGTCCATCTTGTCGCTGACAACACGGCCAGTCAGCGTACGGACAGTTTTTTCGGCTTCAGCCATGATTACTTACCTGCCTGCTGGTTGAGCACAGTCTTCACGCGAGCGATGTCACGCTTAACTTGCGAGAGCAGATGAGACTGCCCCAACTGGCCAGTTGCTTTCTGCATACGCAGATTGAACTGGTCGCGCAGCAAGCCGAGCAGTTGCTCGTTCAGCTGCTGTGCGGATTTTTCACGAAGTTCATTCGCTTTCATCACATCACCGTCCGTTTAACAAAGGAGGTGGCGAGCGGCAGCTTTGCAGCAGCCAGGGCGAAAGCCTCACGCGCCAGCTCTTCAGAAACACCCTCGATTTCATACAGGACTTTGCCTGGCTGAATCTGGGCAACCCAGTATTCGACGTTACCCTTACCTTTACCCATCCGAACTTCGAGTGGCTTCTTGGAAATAGGCTTGTCCGGGAATACACGGATCCAGATCTTGCCGCCACGTTTTACGTGACGGGTCAGAGCACGACGCGCTGACTCGATCTGACGAGCGGTGAGACGACCACGAGCAACAGACTTCAGCGCGAACTCGCCGAAGCTGACTTTGCTACCGCGCAATGCCAGGCCACGGTTGTGACCAGTCATTTGCTTGCGGAACTTCGTACGCTTTGGTTGCAACATTTGGCGTACCCCTTACTTAGCAGCTTTTTTACGAGGCGCTGGTGCTTGTGGTTTCAGTTCTTCTTGGCGACCACCAATTACTTCGCCTTTGAAGATCCAAACCTTTACACCGATCACACCGTAAGTGGTGTGAGCTTCGTAGTTGGCATAGTCGATGTCGGCACGCAGGGTGTGCAATGGCACACGACCTTCGCGATACCATTCAGTACGTGCGATTTCAGCACCGCCGAGACGACCGCTCACTTGGATTTTGATGCCTTTGGCACCAATGCGCATGGCGTTCTGTACGGCGCGCTTCATAGCGCGACGGAACATTACACGACGCTCCAGCTGCTGAGCTACGCTCTGCGCAACCAGCATACCGTCGAGCTCCGGCTTGCGGATCTCTTCGATATTGATGTGCACAGGCACACCCATTTGCTTGGTCAGGTCCTGACGCAGTTTCTCAACATCTTCACCTTTCTTCCCGATAACGATACCTGGACGAGCGGTGTGGATGGTGATACGTGCAGTTTGGGCCGGACGATGGATATCGATACGGCTTACGGACGCGCTTTTTAGTTTGTCTTGGAGATACTCACGCACCTTCAGATCTGCGAGCAAATAGTCCGCATAAGTCCGACCGTCTGCGTACCAGACGGAGGTGTGCTCCTTGACGATTCCCAGGCGAATGCCAATGGGATGTACTTTCTGACCCATCTCTTCGACTCCGTTACTTGTCAGCAACCTTGACAGTGATATGGCAAGACCGCTTGACGATGCGATCAGCACGGCCTTTGGCACGTGGCATGATGCGCTTCAGCGAACGCCCTTCGTTGACGAAAACGGTGCTGACCTTCAGGTCATCAACGTCTGCGCCTTCGTTATGCTCGGCGTTGGCTACGGCCGACTCCAGCACTTTCTTCATGATCTCGGCGGCTTTCTTACTGCTGAAAGCCAACAGGTTGAGCGCTTCGCCCACCTTCTTCCCGCGGATCTGGTCGGCGACCAAGCGGGCTTTCTGGGCGGAGATTCGAGCGCCCGACAACTTAGCGGCTACTTCCATTTCCTAACCCCTTAACGCTTGGCTTTCTTGTCTGCCACGTGCCCGCGATAAGTGCGGGTACCGGCGAACTCGCCCAGTTTGTGGCCGACCATGTCTTCGTTCACGAGAACTGGGACGTGCTGACGACCGTTGTGTACTGCGATGGTCAAACCGACCATTTGTGGCAGGATCATCGAACGACGCGACCAGGTTTTCACCGGTTTGCGATCGTTCTTTTCCGCCGCCACTTCGATCTTCTTCAGTAGGTGAAGATCGATAAAAGGACCTTTTTTCAGAGAACGTGGCACTGTCGTATCCCTCTATTTACTTGCGACGACGGACGATCATTTTGTCGGTACGCTTATTACCACGAGTCTTCGCGCCCTTAGTCGGGAAGCCCCATGGCGATACCGGATGACGACCACCAGAGGTACGACCTTCACCACCACCATGTGGGTGGTCAACCGGGTTCATGGCAACACCACGAACGGTTGGGCGAACGCCACGCCAGCGTTTGGCACCAGCTTTACCCAGCGAACGCAGGCTGTGCTCGGAGTTCGAGACTTCGCCCAGGGTCGCACGGCATTCAGCCAGGACTTTACGCATTTCACCGGAACGCAGACGCAGGGTAACGTACACGCCTTCACGAGCGATCAGCTGAGCCGAAGCACCAGCGGAACGAGCGATCTGAGCGCCTTTACCTGGCTTCAATTCGATGCCGTGTACGGTGCTACCAACTGGAATGTTGCGCAGTTGCAGAGCGTTGCCCGGCTTGATCGGTGCCAGGGCACCTGCGATCAGCTGGTCGCCAGCGCTCACGCCTTTAGGGGCGATGATGTAGCGACGCTCGCCATCTGCGTACAGCAGCAGAGCGATGTGAGCAGTACGGTTTGGATCGTATTCGATACGCTCGACAGTGGCAGAGATGCCATCTTTGTCGTTGCGACGGAAGTCGACCAGACGATAATGCTGCTTATGACCACCACCGATGTGACGAGTGGTAATACGGCCATTGTTGTTACGACCACCAGTCTTCGATTTCTTCTCGAGCAGCGGTGCGTGAGGAGCGCCTTTATGCAGCTCCTGGTTGACCACCTTGACCACAAAACGGCGGCCAGGGGAAGTCGGTTTGCATTTAACGATTGCCATGATGCACCCCTTCCTTACTCAGCACTGCTGCTGAAATCGAGATCTTGGCCTGGCTGAAGGGAGATAACTGCCTTCTTCCAGTCATTACGCTTGCCCAGACCGCGAGCAGTGCGCTTGCTCTTACCCAGAACATTCAGGGTAGTAACACGCTCTACTTTCACGCTGAACAGGCTTTCGACGGCCTTCTTGATTTCCAGCTTGGTTGCGTCGGTAGCAACCTTGAAAACGAACTGGCCTTTCTTGTCTGCCAGAACCGTAGCCTTCTCGGAAACGTGCGGGCCAAGCAGAACTTTAAATACGCGTTCCTGGTTCATCCCAGCAGCTCCTCGAATTTCTTCACGGCCGACACGGTGATCAACACCTTGTCGTATGCGATCAGACTAACTGGATCGGAACCTTGCACGTCACGTACATCTACGTGTGGCAGGTTACGAGCAGCCAGGTACAGGTTCTGATCAACAGCGTCGGACACGATCAGAACGTCGGTCAGGCTCATGTTGTTCAGTTTGCCCAGCAGGTCTTTGGTTTTCGGCGTTTCAACGGCGAAATCCTGAACCACGACCAGACGATCAGTACGCACCAGCTCAGCAAGGATGGAACGCATTGCTGCGCGATACATCTTCTTGTTCAGCTTCTGGGAGTGATCCTGAGGACGAGCTGCGAAAGTGGTACCGCCGCCACGCCAGATTGGGCTACGGATAGTACCGGCACGAGCACGGCCAGTACCTTTCTGACGCCATGGGCGCTTACCGCCACCACGAACGTCGGAACGGGTCTTTTGCTGCTTGGAACCCTGACGACCGCCAGCCATGTAGGCTACGACTGCTTGGTGAACCAGCGTCTCGTTGAATTCGCCGCCAAATGTCAGTTCGGAAACTTCGATCGCTTGAGCGTCATTTACATTTAATTGCATGTCAGCTTCCCCTTAACCGCGAGCCTTGGCTGCTGGACGTACAACCAAGTTGCCGCCAGTAGCGCCAGGAACAGCGCCCTTGACCAACAACAGATTGCGTTCAGCGTCCACGCGCACTACTTCGAGGGACTGCACGGTCACGCGCTCAGCGCCCATATGACCGGACATTTTTTTGCCCTTGAATACACGACCAGGAGTCTGGCACTGGCCGATAGAGCCTGGAACGCGGTGGGATACGGAGTTACCGTGGGTGTTATCTTGCCCGCGGAAATTCCAACGCTTGATCGTACCCTGGAAGCCTTTACCCTTGGACTGACCGGTTACATCAACCAGTTGACCAGCGGCGAAGATTTCAGCGTTGATCAGATCGCCGGCCTGGTACTCGCCTTCTTCAAGGCGGAATTCCATTACGGTACGACCAGCGGCAACGTTCGCCTTAGCGAAGTGGCCAGCCTGAGCTGCTGTTACACGCGAAGCACGACGCTCGCCGACAGTGACTTGCACTGCACGATAGCCATCGGTCTCTTCAGTTTTGAACTGGGTGACGCGATTCGGTTCGATCTCAATGACCGTGACCGGAATGGAGACACCTTCTTCGGTGAAAATACGGGTCATACCGCATTTACGACCGACTACACCAATAGTCATGTTGTAAACCTCATGAGTGTACGGGGCTTTCACCCGCTATGGCCGCCCATTTCAGAGCGTTACACGACTAAGACCGAGTCTTAGCCGAGGCTGATCTGCACTTCCACACCGGCCGCAAGATCAAGCTTCATAAGAGCATCAACGGTTTTATCCGTTGGCTGGACGATGTCCAGAACGCGCTTATGAGTACGGATCTCGTACTGGTCACGCGCGTCTTTGTTGACGTGCGGGGAGACCAGAACGGTGAACCGCTCTTTACGGGTAGGCAGTGGAATTGGACCACGCACTTGAGCACCAGTACGTTTCGCGGTTTCCACGATTTCCTGGGTTGATTGGTCGATCAGGCGATGGTCGAAAGCCTTCAACCTGATACGGATTTGCTGATTTTGCATTGGATTTCAGACTCCGGCTGCTATTCCCACCGAGCGCAATACGCCCGTTAAAAGGAGGCGCAATTCTATAGACGCCCCAGATGGGTGTCAACCCAATAAAAAAGCCCCCGCTGAGCGGGGGCTTTTCAAAGCATCGAAGCTATCTCAAAAGAGATGCTTACTCGATGATTTTGGCTACGACGCCAGCGCCGACGGTACGACCGCCTTCACGGATAGCGAAACGCAGGCCATCTTCCATTGCGATGGTCTTGATCAGGGTAACTTCCATCTGGATGTTATCACCTGGCATTACCATTTCAACGCCTTCTGGCAGCTGGCAGTTACCAGTCACGTCAGTAGTACGGAAGTAGAACTGTGGACGGTAGCCTTTGAAGAACGGAGTGTGACGACCGCCTTCTTCCTTGCTCAGAACGTAAACTTCTGCGGTGAACTTGGTGTGCGGCTTAACCGAACCCGGCTTAACCAGAACCTGGCCACGCTCAACGTCGTCACGCTTGGTACCACGCAGCAGAACGCCGCAGTTCTCGCCAGCACGACCTTCGTCGAGCAGCTTGCGGAACATTTCAACACCGGTGCAGGTGGTGGTGGTGGTGTCACGCAGACCAACGATTTCCAGTGCATCTTGAACGCGAACGATACCGCGCTCGATACGACCAGTCACAACAGTACCACGACCCGAGATCGAGAATACGTCTTCGATTGGCATCAGGAATGGCTTGTCGATCATACGAACTGGTTCTGGGATGTAGCTGTCCAGAGTCTCTACCAGCTTCTTAACAGCGGTAGTACCCATTTCGTTGTCGTCTTTGCCTTCCAGCGCCATACGAGCCGAACCGATGATGATTGGAGTGTCATCGCCCGGGAAGTCGTAGGTGGACAGCAGGTCGCGAACTTCCATCTCGACCAGTTCCAGCAGCTCAGCGTCGTCTACCAGGTCAGCCTTGTTCAGGAAAACCACGATGTACGGAACGCCTACCTGACGGGACAGCAGGATGTGTTCACGGGTTTGTGGCATCGGACCATCAGCGGCCGAGCAAACCAGGATCGCGCCGTCCATCTGGGCAGCACCGGTGATCATGTTCTTCACGTAGTCAGCGTGACCTGGGCAGTCAACGTGAGCGTAGTGACGAATGGCCGAGTTGTACTCGACGTGAGCGGTGTTGATGGTGATACCACGAGCTTTTTCTTCTGGAGCGCTGTCGATTTTATCGAAATCAACGATTGCGGAACCGAAAACTTCGGAGCAAACGCGAGTCAGAGCTGCGGTCAGAGTGGTTTTACCGTGGTCAACGTGACCGATGGTGCCAACGTTGACGTGCGGTAGGGAACGATCAAATTTTTCTTTAGCCACGACAATTAACTCCTTGCCTAAAGGACTGAATCAGCCTTGTTTTTTGGTTACAGTTTCGACGATGTGCGACGGAGCTGTATTGTATTTTTTGAATTCCATAGAGTAGCTTGCGCGACCCTGGGACATCGAACGAACGTCGGTCGCATAACCGAACATCTCGCCCAACGGAACTTCAGCACGGATCACCTTACCGGAGACCGTGTCTTCCATACCCAGAATCATGCCGCGACGACGGTTAAGGTCGCCCATCACGTCACCCATATAGTCTTCAGGCGTAACAACCTCTACCGCCATGATCGGCTCGAGCAACTCACCACCGCCCTTCTGGGCCAGTTGCTTGGTCGCCATGGAAGCAGCCACCTTAAACGCCATCTCGTTCGAGTCGACGTCGTGGTAAGAACCATCAAACACGGTAGCCTTCAGGCCGATCAGCGGATAGCCGGCAACTACGCCGTTCTTCATCTGCTCTTCGATACCCTTCTGGATAGCCGGGATGTATTCCTTAGGAACCACACCACCCACTACTTCGTTCACGAATTGCAGACCTTCCTGACCTTCGTCAGCAGGAGCAAAACGGATCCAGCAATGGCCGAACTGGCCACGACCGCCGGACTGACGAACGAACTTGCCTTCGATTTCGCAATTTTTCGTGATGCGCTCACGATACGAAACCTGAGGCTTGCCGATGTTGGCTTCGACGTTGAACTCACGGCGCATCCGGTCAACCAGGATGTCCAGGTGCAACTCGCCCATACCAGAGATGATCGTTTGACCAGTCTCTTCATCAGTCTTGACGCGGAAAGACGGGTCTTCCTGAGCAAGTTTGCCCAGAGCGATACCCATTTTTTCCTGGTCATCCTTAGTCTTAGGCTCAACCGCAACCGAAATAACCGGCTCCGGGAAGTCCATGCGAACCAGGATGATTGGCTTGTCAGCGTTGCACAAGGTTTCACCAGTGGTGACGTCCTTCATGCCGATCAGGGCCGCGATGTCACCAGCGCGCACTTCCTTGATCTCTTCACGGGCGTTTGCGTGCATCTGCACCATACGGCCCACGCGCTCTTTCTTGCCTTTGACCGAGTTGATCACGCCGTCGCCGGAGGCCAACACGCCCGAGTAAACACGGACGAAAGTCAAGGTACCCACGAATGGGTCAGTAGCGATCTTGAACGCCAGAGCCGAGAACGGCTCGTTGTCGTCTGCATGACGCTCCATCTGCTTTTCCTCGTCATCCGGGTCAGTACCCTTGATGGCAGGAATGTCGGTTGGAGCCGGCAGGTAGTCGATAACGGCGTCGAGAACCAGGGGAACACCCTTGTTCTTGAAGGAAGAACCGCAAACAGCCAGAACGATCTCACCAGCGATAGTACGCTGACGCAGAGCACCCTTGATCTCCTCGATGGTGAGTTCTTCACCTTCAAGGTACTTGTTCATCAGCTCTTCACTGGCTTCGGCCGCAGCCTCAACCATGTTGTTGCGCCACTCCTCAGCCAGTTCCTGCAGTTCAGCAGGGATAGCTTCACGACGAGGAGTCATACCCTTGTCGGCATCGTTCCAGTAAACCGCTTCCATGGTCATCAGATCGATCTGACCCTGGAAGTTGTCTTCGGAACCGATAGCCAACTGGATAGGCACCGGAGTGTGACCCAGACGCTGTTTGATCTGAGCGATCACGCGCAGGAAGTTCGCACCGGCACGGTCCATCTTGTTCACGTAAACGATACGTGGAACACCGTACTTGTTGGCTTGACGCCATACGGTTTCGGACTGAGGCTCAACGCCGGAGGTACCGCAGAACACAACGACCGCGCCGTCGAGTACGCGCAGGGAACGTTCAACTTCAATAGTGAAGTCTACGTGGCCCGGGGTATCAATGACGTTGAAACGGTACTGGTCTTTGTGCTGTTTTGCGGAACCCTGCCAGAAGGCGGTAATGGCAGCAGAAGTAATGGTAATACCACGCTCCTGCTCCTGCACCATCCAGTCTGTGGTCGCGGCGCCGTCATGCACCTCGCCCATTTTGTGACTTTTGCCAGTGTAAAAAAGGACGCGCTCAGTGGTGGTGGTTTTACCAGCATCCACGTGTGCAACGATACCAATGTTACGGTAGCGATTAATCGGTGTTGTACGAGCCATAAAGCCCTCGCAAAATTAGTGACGCTAAAATTAGAAGCGGTAGTGCGAGAAAGCCTTGTTGGCTTCAGCCATACGGTGAACATCTTCACGCTTCTTAACTGCAGCACCTTTACCTTCGGCAGCGTCCAACAGTTCGCCAGCCAAACGCAGAGCCATAGACTTCTCGCCGCGCTTGCGGGCGTAGTCTACCAACCAGCGCATTGCCAGAGCGTTACGACGGGAAGGACGAACCTCGACCGGAACCTGGTAAGTAGCACCACCAACGCGGCGCGACTTCACTTCGACCAGCGGAGCGATGGCGTCGAGTGCTTTTTCGAAGAGTTCCAGGGGATCGGTGCCGGCCTTACGAGCCTTCACGGTATCCAGGGCACCATAAACGATACGCTCGGCAACGGCTTTCTTGCCGCTTTCCATTACGTGGTTCATGAATTTGGCGAGGATTTGGCTTCCGTATTTCGGATCGTCCAGAATCTCACGCTTGGCTGCTACGCGACGTCTTGGCATTGATAAGCCCTCAAACGGTCTTCAGGTTAGCCCGGGACAGCTCCTGTGGATGCGTGCCCGACCTTACTCTTATCGACTCAATAAAATGAAAAACTGCAAAACGGCCGATTACTTCGGACGCTTGGTACCGTACTTCGAACGACCCTGGTTACGACCTTTAACACCGGAAGTATCCAACGAACCGCGAACGGTGTGGTAACGAACACCTGGCAAGTCTTTTACACGACC
Organism: Pseudomonas sp. GL_091; assembly: GCF_057837725.1. Lineage (NCBI taxonomy): Bacteria > Pseudomonadati > Pseudomonadota > Gammaproteobacteria > Pseudomonadales > Pseudomonadaceae > Pseudomonas > Pseudomonas sp. GL_091. The sequence goes on from NZ_CM174451.1 coordinate 6,482,561, forward strand.
GCCGCGGATCAGTACCACGCTGTGCTCTTGCAGGTTGTGGCCTTCACCGCCGATGTACGAGGAAACCTCGAAACCGTTGGTCAGACGCACACGGCATACTTTACGCAGTGCCGAGTTAGGTTTTTTCGGCGTGGTGGTGTACACACGGGTGCACACGCCACGGCGTTGCGGGCAGTTCTGCAGCGCAGGCACGTCGGATTTCTCGACGATACGCTTACGCGGCTGACGTACCAGCTGGTTGATAGTTGCCATCTACTAGCTCCACTGTTGTCTTGCGACGCTATTGTCTTGCAAGAAAAGCAAAATGGCAGGAACGAGTTCCCGCCAAATTTAGGGGTACAAGAGTCTAAAGAGGATCTTGTCCCCAGTCAAGGCAAGGCCCCGCCCTCCCCGCTCATCCAATCTCGACAAATTGTCTCGATTCGATGAACGGAGTGACCAGGGCCTCACACTCATTTACCGCAGAACTCAGTTACCGCTCGAGTTCAGCGCTTCGGTCAGTGCAGCTTCCACTTCACTGGCGCTTACGCGCAACGGCTTGTCTGCATCACGGCGACGCTTACGCTCGCTGTGATAAGCCAAACCGGTACCAGCCGGGATCAGACGACCCACGACCACGTTTTCTTTCAGGCCGCGCAGGTAATCGCGCTTGCCGGTTACCGCCGCTTCGGTCAGTACGCGAGTGGTTTCCTGGAAGGAAGCCGCCGAGATGAACGATTCGGTGGACAACGACGCCTTGGTGATACCCAGCAGAACGCGAGTGAACTTGGAGACAAACTTGTCTTCGCCGCTCAGACGCTCGTTCTCTACCAGTACGTGAGTCAATTCCATCTGGTCGCCCTTGATGAAACTGGAATCGCCGGATTCAGCGATCTCAACTTTACGCAGCATCTGACGCAGGATGGTCTCGATGTGCTTGTCGTTGATCTTCACGCCTTGCAGACGGTAAACGTCCTGGATCTCGTTAACGATGTACTTGGCCAGCGCACTCACACCCAGCAGACGCAGGATGTCGTGTGGATCGCTCGGGCCGTCGGAGATAACTTCGCCGCGGTTTACCTGTTCGCCTTCGAACACGTTCAGGTGACGCCACTTCGGAATCAGCTCTTCATACGGATCGGTACCGTCGTTCGGGGTGATAACCAGACGGCGCTTGCCTTTGGTCTCTTTACCGAACGCGATGGTGCCGCTGACTTCAGCCAGAATCGACGCTTCTTTCGGACGACGGGCTTCGAACAAGTCGGCAACACGCGGCAGACCACCGGTGATGTCGCGAGTTTTCGAAGTCTCTTGCGGGATACGAGCGATAACATCACCGATCGCGATCTTCGCACCATCCGCTACACCGACCAGGGCGTTGGCTGGCAGGAAGTACTGAGCGATAACGTCAGTGCCTGGCAGCAACAGATCCTTGCCGTTGTCGTCGACCATCTTCACGGCAGGACGGATGTCCTTACCGGCAGCTGGACGATCTTTGGCGTCGAGTACTTCAATGTTGGTCATACCGGTCAATTCGTCAGTCTGACGCTTGATCGTGATGCCTTCTTCCATGCCCACGTAGGTCACGGTACCTTTCATTTCGGTAACGATCGGGTGAGTGTGCGGGTCCCACTTGGCCACGATAGCGCCAGCTTCGACCTTGTCACCTTCTTTAACCGAAATCACGGCACCGTACGGCAGCTTGTAACGCTCGCGCTCACGACCGAAGTCGTCAGCGATGGCCAGCTCACCGGAACGGGACACAGCAACCAGGCAACCATCCACTCGCTCAACGTGCTTCAGGTTATGCAGACGGACGGTACCGCCATTCTTCACCTGAACGCTGTCGGCTGCGGAGGTCCGGCTTGCCGCACCACCGATGTGGAACGTACGCATGGTCAGCTGGGTACCCGGCTCACCGATGGACTGGGCAGCGATAACGCCGACAGCTTCACCGATGTTCACCTGGTGACCACGAGCCAGATCGCGGCCGTAGCACTTGGCGCAAATACCGAAGCGGGTTTCGCAGCTGATCGGCGAACGCACGATCACTTCGTCGATGCTGTTGAGCTCGATGAACTCGACCCACTTCTCGTCTACCAGGGTGCCGGCAGGAACGATGACGTCCTCGGTACCCGGCTTGAATACGTCACGGGCGATAACACGACCCAATACGCGCTCACCCAGCGGCTCTACAACGTCACCGCCTTCAATGTGCGGAGTCATCAGCAGACCGTGTTCGGTCCCGCAGTCAACTTCGGTCACAACCAGATCCTGCGCAACGTCTACCAGACGACGCGTCAAGTAACCGGAGTTAGCGGTTTTCAACGCAGTATCCGCAAGACCTTTACGAGCACCGTGAGTGGAGATGAAGTACTGAAGTACGCTCAAACCTTCACGGAAGTTCGCAGTAATCGGCGTTTCGATGATGGAGCCGTCCGGCTTGGCCATCAGACCACGCATACCGGCCAGCTGACGGATCTGCGCAGCAGAACCTCGAGCACCGGAGTCGGCCATCATGTACATCGAGTTGAACGATTCTTGCTCAACTTCGTTGCCGTGACGGTCGATAACCTTCTCTTTCGAGAGGTTCGACATCATTGCCTTGGAGACTTCGTCGTTAGCTTTCGACCAAAGGTCGATTACTTTGTTGTACTTCTCGCCCTGAGTTACCAGGCCCGAGGCGTACTGACTTTCGATCTCTTTCACTTCATCGGTTGCAGCCGCGATGATGCGGGCTTTCTCATCCGGGATAACGAAGTCGTTAACACCGATGGAAACGCCGGAAATGGTCGAGTAAGCAAAACCGGTGTACATCAACTGGTCAGCGAAAATAACGGTCTCTTTCAAACCAACCACGCGGTAGCACTGGTTGATCAGCTTGGAGATCGCCTTTTTCTTCATCGGCAGGTTGACGACGTCGTACGACAGACCTTTTGGCACAACCTGGAACAACAGAGCACGGCCGACAGTGGTGTCGACGATACGGGTGTTGCTCACGCTGCCGCCATCACGGTCGTTGACGGTTTCGTTGATCCGCACCTTGACCTTGGCGTGCAGTGCGGCTTCGCCGGCACGGAACACACGGTCAACTTCCTGCAGATCCGCGAACACACGACCTTCGCCCTTGGCGTTGATCGCTTCACGCGTCATGTAGTACAGACCCAATACAACGTCCTGCGACGGAACGATGATTGGCTCACCGTTGGCTGGCGACAGAATGTTGTTGGTCGACATCATCAACGCACGCGCTTCGAGCTGGGCTTCCAGCGTCAGCGGTACGTGCACGGCCATTTGGTCGCCGTCGAAGTCGGCGTTGTACGCGGCGCAGACCAGAGGGTGCAGCTGGATAGCCTTACCTTCGATCAGAACCGGTTCAAACGCCTGGATGCCCAGACGGTGAAGGGTCGGTGCACGGTTGAGAAGAACCGGGTGTTCGCGAATCACTTCAGCGAGAACGTCCCAAACCTCTGGCAGCTCGCGCTCGACCATCTTCTTGGCAGCCTTGATGGTGGTAGCGAGACCACGCATTTCAAGCTTGCCGAAAATGAACGGCTTGAACAGCTCGAGAGCCATTTTCTTCGGCAGACCGCACTGGTGCAGACGCAGGGTCGGACCTACGGTAATTACCGAACGGCCGGAGTAGTCAACACGCTTACCGAGCAAGTTCTGACGGAAACGACCCTGCTTACCCTTGATCATGTCAGCCAGGGATTTCAGAGGACGCTTGTTGGAACCGGTGATAGCGCGGCCACGACGACCGTTGTCGAGCAATGCGTCGACGGCTTCCTGCAACATACGCTTTTCGTTGCGCACGATGATGTCCGGAGCGGACAGATCCAGCAGGCGCTTCAAACGGTTGTTACGGTTGATCACTCGACGATACAGATCGTTGAGGTCGGAAGTCGCGAAGCGACCGCCATCCAGCGGGACCAGTGGACGCAGATCTGGCGGCAGAACCGGCAGAACGGTCAGCACCATCCACTCTGGCAGGTTGCCGGAACCCTGGAAGGCTTCCATCAACTTCAGACGCTTGGACAGCTTCTTGATCTTGGTTTCGGAGTTGGTTTGCGGAATCTCTTCACGCAGGCGGCCAATCTCGTGCTCCAGGTCGATAGCGTGCAGCAGTTCGCGGACAGCTTCGGCACCCATGCGGGCATCAAAATCGTCGCCGAACTCTTCCAGCGCTTCGAAGTACTGCTCATCGTTCAGCAGCTGACCTTTTTCAAGGGTGGTCATGCCTGGATCGATAACGACGTAGCTCTCGAAGTAGAGAACGCGCTCGATATCACGCAGGGTCATGTCCATCAGCAAGCCGATACGGGACGGCAGCGATTTCAGGAACCAGATGTGGGCAACTGGCGAGGCCAGTTCGATGTGCGCCATGCGCTCACGACGAACTTTTGCCAGCGCGACTTCAACGCCGCACTTCTCGCAGATCACACCACGGTGCTTCAAGCGCTTGTACTTACCGCACAGGCACTCGTAATCCTTTACCGGGCCAAAGATCTTGGCGCAGAACAGGCCGTCACGCTCAGGCTTGAACGTACGGTAGTTGATGGTTTCCGGCTTTTTAACTTCACCGAACGACCACGAACGGATCATCTCAGGCGATGCCAATCCGATACGGATGGCGTCGAACTCTTCGACTTGACCCTGGTTTTTCAGCAAATTCAGTAGGTCTTTCAAGGCCTTTCCTCCTGGCGGAGCAGAGAGCGGGCAATCCTGCCCCGCTCTCGATTCGCGTCACGTGTTATTCGGTTTCCAGATCGATATCGATGCCGAGGGAACGAATTTCCTTGATCAACACGTTGAAGGACTCGGGCATGCCCGGCTCCATACGGTGATCGCCATCCACGATGTTCTTGTACATCTTGGTACGGCCGTTCACATCGTCCGACTTCACTGTGAGCATTTCTTGCAGAGTGTAAGCGGCACCGTATGCTTCCAGTGCCCAGACCTCCATCTCCCCGAAACGCTGACCACCGAACTGCGCCTTACCACCCAGCGGCTGCTGGGTAACCAGGCTGTACGAACCGGTAGAACGAGCGTGCATCTTGTCGTCTACCAAGTGGTTCAGCTTCAGCATGTACATGTAGCCAACGGTAACCGGGCGCTCGAACTTGTTGCCGGTACGGCCGTCGGTCAGCTGCATCTGGCCGCTTTCTGGCAGGTCCGCCAGTTTCAGCATGGCCTTGATTTCGCTTTCCTTGGCACCGTCGAACACTGGAGTGGCCATTGGAACGCCGCCACGCAGGTTTTGAGCCAGATCCAGGATTTCCTGGTCCGAGAAGTCATCGAGACTTTCCTGACGACCGCCGATCTCGTTATAGATCTCGTGCAGGAACTTGCGCAGCTCGGCAACTTTGCGCTGCTCTTCAATCATGCGGTTGATCTTCTCGCCCAGACCCTTGGCCGCGAGGCCCAGGTGGGTTTCAAGGATCTGACCGACGTTCATACGCGAAGGTACGCCCAACGGGTTGAGGACTACGTCGACCGGGGTGCCATTGGCATCGTGCGGCATGTCTTCAACCGGCATGATCACGGAGACCACACCTTTGTTACCGTGACGACCGGCCATCTTGTCGCCCGGCTGGATGCGACGACGGATTGCCAGGTAGACCTTGACGATTTTCAGCACGCCTGGAGCCAGGTCATCGCCCTGCTGCAGTTTGCGCTTCTTGTCTTCGAACTTGTCGTCCAGCAGACGGCGACGATCAACGATGTAGGCCTGAGCCTTCTCGAGCTGCTCGTTCAGAGCATCTTCAGCCATGCGCAGTTTGAACCACTGGCCGTGCTCAAGACCGTCGAGAACTTCGTCGGTGATGTCCTGGCCTTTCTTCAGACCGGCGCCGCCTTCGGCTTTGTGGCCGACCAGAGCGGAACGCAGACGTTCGAAAGTAGCACCTTCAACGATACGGAACTCTTCGTTCAGGTCCTTGCGGATCTCGTCCAGCTGGGACTTCTCGATCGACAGTGCACGAGCATCACGCTCAACGCCGTCGCGGGTGAAGACCTGTACGTCGATGACAGTACCTTTGGTACCGGTAGGTACACGCAGGGAGGTGTCTTTAACGTCGCTGGCTTTTTCACCGAAGATCGCACGCAGCAGTTTTTCTTCCGGAGTCAGCTGGGTCTCGCCTTTCGGAGTGACCTTACCGACCAGGATGTCGCCTGCGCCAACTTCAGCACCTACGTAAACGATACCGGCTTCGTCCAGCTTGTTCAGCGCCGCTTCACCCACGTTCGGGATGTCGGCAGTGATTTCCTCTGGGCCAAGCTTGGTGTCACGGGCCACACAGGTCAGTTCCTGGATGTGGATCGTGGTGAAGCGGTCTTCCTGAACAACACGCTCGGACAGACAGATGGAGTCTTCGAAGTTGAAGCCGTTCCATGCCATGAACGCGATGCGCATGTTCTGACCCAGTGCCAGTTCACCCATGTCGGTGGACGGGCCGTCGGCCATGATGTCGCTACGCTGAACCCGATCACCCTTACGCACCAGCGGACGCTGGTTGATGCAGGTGTTCTGGTTGGAGCGGGTGTATTTGGTCAGGTTGTAGATGTCAACACCGGCTTCACCGGTTTCAACTTCGTCATCGGCAACACGAACCACGATACGGCTGGCGTCGACGGAGTCGATCACGCCGCCACGACGAGCCACGACGCAAACGCCGGAGTCACGGGCTACGTTACGCTCCATGCCGGTACCTACCAGCGGCTTGTCAGCGCGCAGGGTTGGTACAGCTTGACGCTGCATGTTCGAACCCATCAACGCACGGTTGGCGTCGTCGTGCTCGAGGAACGGAATCAGCGACGCAGCAACCGAAACTACCTGCTTCGGCGATACGTCCATCAAGGTGACGTCTTCCGGCGCCTTGACGGTGAATTCGTTCAAGTGACGAACAGCTACCAGCTCGTCGATCAGGACTTTCTTGTCGTTCATCGTGGCCGAGGCCTGAGCGATCACGTGATCGGCTTCTTCGATGGCGGACAGGAACACGATCTCGTCGGTGACCAGAGCGTCTTTCACCACACGGTACGGGCTTTCCAGGAAGCCGTACTGGTTGGTGCGCGCATAAGCGGCCAGGGAGTTGATCAGACCGATGTTCGGACCTTCCGGCGTTTCAATCGGGCATACACGACCGTAGTGAGTCGGGTGTACGTCACGCACTTCAAAGCCGGCTCGCTCACGAGTCAGACCACCAGGGCCGAGTGCAGAAACACGACGCTTGTGGGTGATCTCGGACAGCGGGTTGTTCTGGTCCATGAACTGGGACAGCTGGCTGGAACCGAAGAACTCTTTCACCGCCGCAGCCACTGGCTTGGCGTTGATCAGATCTTGCGGCATCAGGCCTTCGCTTTCAGCCATCGACAGGCGCTCTTTGACCGCACGCTCAACACGTACCAGGCCAACGCGGAACTGGTTCTCGGCCATTTCGCCTACGCAGCGAACACGACGGTTACCCAGGTGGTCGATGTCATCGACGATGCCTTTACCGTTGCGGATGTCGACCAGGGTCTTCAGTACCGCGACGATGTCTTCCTTGCACAGCACGCCCGAACCTTCGATCTCGGTACGACCGATACGGCGGTTGAACTTCATCCGGCCGACCGCAGACAGGTCATAGCGCTCAGGGCTGAAGAACAGGTTGTTGAACAGGGTCTCGGCAGCGTCTTTGGTTGGCGGCTCGCCTGGACGCATCATGCGATAGATCTCGACCAGCGCTTCCAATTGGTTGCTGGTGGAGTCGATCTTCAGGGTGTCGGAGACGAACGGACCGCAGTCGATATCGTTGGTGTACAGAGTTTCGATGCGAACAACCTGAGCCTTGGCGATTTTGGCCAGGATCTCGGTGTTCAGCTCGGTGTTGCACTCTGCCAGGATTTCGCCGGTTGCCGGATGCACGATGACCTTGGCGGTTGTGCGACCCAGGACGTAGTCCAGAGGCACATCCAGCTCTTTGATCCCGGCTTTTTCCAGCTGGTTGATGTGGCGAGCGGTGATACGACGACCCTGCTCGACAATAACCTTGCCTTTGTCATCCAGAATATCGAGGACAGCGATTTCACCGCGCAGGCGCTGAGGCACCAGCTCCAGGCTCAGGGTCTCGCCCTTCACGTGGAATACGTTGGTGGTATAGAACGCGTCCAGCACTTCTTCAGTGGTATAGCCCAGCGCGCGCAGCAGTACCGATGCAGGCAGCTTGCGACGACGGTCGATACGCACGAATACGCAGTCTTTCGGGTCGAACTCGAAGTCCAGCCACGAACCGCGGTAAGGAATGATGCGCGCGGAGTACAGCAGTTTACCGGAGCTGTGCGTCTTGCCACGGTCGTGGTCGAAGAACACGCCCGGGGAACGGTGCAGCTGGGAAACGATTACACGCTCGGTACCGTTGATTACGAAGGTACCGTTTTCAGTCATCAGGGGGATTTCACCCATGTAGACTTCTTGCTCTTTGATGTCCTTGATCGCTTTGTTCGACGACTCTTTGTCGAAAATGATCAGGCGCACTTTTACCCGCAAAGGTACGGCGTAAGTTACACCGCGCAATACGCATTCTTTGACATCAAATGCCGGTTCGCCCAGGCGATAACCGACGTACTCCAGCGCAGCATTGCCGGAGTAGCTGATGATCGGGAAAACGGATTTGAAGGCCGCATGCAGGCCCACGTCGCGGAACTGATCTTTAGTCGCTCCCGCTTGCAAGAATTCACGATACGAATCCAGCTGGATGGCCAGGAGGTACGGCACATCCATGACGTCCGGCAACTTGCTAAAGTCCTTGCGGATACGTTTTTTCTCAGTATATGAGTAAGCCATCAGCGTTCCCCAGCTTGGTCACCTGCTTGTTTGGCCCCTCCCGACGGGAGCAGCCAGAAAATCGTGCAAACCCCATGGTTTGCGCCACCGCATCGGGTGGTTACAGCACGTTATCGGCACCGACCCAGTCGGCTGCCAATAACGGAAAAAGGCCGGTGGCAAGAGCCACCAGCCATCAGCCTGTCGCTTAACGCTCGGGCTGGAGACGCAAAGTCGATGCTTACTTCAGCTCGACTTTAGCGCCTGCTTCTTCCAGAGTTGCTTTGGCTTTGTCGCCTGCATCTTTGGTCACTGCTTCCAGAACCATGGCAGGAGCGCCGTCAACTACAGCCTTGGCTTCTTTCAGGCCCAGACCGGTCAGTTCACGTACTGCCTTGATCACGTTAACTTTCTTCTCGCCAGCTTCCAGCAGCATGACGTTGAATTCAGTTTGCTCTTCAACAACAGCGGCAGCAGCAGCTGGACCAGCCGAAGCAGCAGCAGCGGTAACACCGAATTTTTCTTCGAAAGCTTTGATCAGCTCAACAACTTCCATTACGGACATGTTGCCAACTGCTTCAAGGATATCGTTCTGAGAGATAGACATGAATCTAATTCCTGATATTGGGGACGGCCTACGCGACCATCGAAAAAAACAAAAAACGCGAGAAGTTGACGAGCCTTAGGCTGCAGCAGCTTCTTTCTGGTCGCGAATTGCCGCCAGGGTACGAGCCAATTTGCTGGTAGCGCCTTGAATCACGCTCATCAGCTGAGAAATTGCTTCGTCACGGGTCGGCAGAGTTGCCAGTACGTCGATTTGGTTAGCTGCGAGGAACTTGCCCTCGAACGCAGCTGCCTTGATCTCGAACTTGTCCTGACCCTTTGCGAATTCCTTGAAGATCCGGGCAGCAGCGCCTGGATGTTCTTTGGAGAACGCAATCAGGGTAGGGCCAGTGAACACGTCGTTGAGGACACTGAATTCAGTGTCAGCAACAGCGCGCTTGAGCAGGGTGTTACGTACAACACGTACGTAAACGCCAGCTTCACGAGCCTCTTTACGGAGTCCGGTCATCGCGCCTACTGTTACGCCACGGGCATCAGCCACGACAGCGGACAGAGCGACTTTGGCAGCCTCGTTGACTTCAGCGACGATGGCCTTCTTGTCTTCGAGTTTAATTGCCACGGGTTTAACTCCTGCTTGTTACCGTTTCATCTGGTCGAAACCGGATGTCGTTTTGGTGTCTGATTCGGTAAGGAACCGGGAGCACCATCTGCGTAGGCTTGAGGTTTAAGACTTGCGTCGCCTACGGTCTTGGATAGCCCCCGCCAGGCAGGGACCCCAATTTTTTCAATTGGCGCAATCGCTTGCGCCAATCTTTGTCTTACGCGTCGAGCGAGCTTTGGTCGATGACCAGACCTGGGCCCATAGTGGTGCTCAGGGTAACGCGCTTGACGTAAATGCCTTTCGAGGAAGCTGGCTTGATACGCTTCAGATCAGCGATCAGGGCTTCAACGTTTTCCTTCAGCTTGACGGCGTCGAAGCCGATCTTGCCAACGGAAGTGTGGATGATGCCGTTTTTGTCGGTGCGATAACGAACCTGACCAGCCTTGGCGTTTTTAACCGCGGTAGCTACGTCTGGGGTTACGGTGCCGACTTTAGGGTTAGGCATCAGGCCACGTGGACCGAGGATCTGACCCAACTGACCTACAACGCGCATTGCATCCGGGGATGCGATCACTACGTCATAGTTCAGGTCGCCGCCTTTCATTTCGGCAGCCAGGTCGTCCATGCCTACGCGGTCAGCGCCGGCAGCCAGAGCGGCTTCAGCAGCTGGACCCTGGGTGAACACAGCAACGCGAACGGTCTTGCCAGTGCCGTGTGGCAGCACAGTAGCGCTACGAACGACCTGGTCGGATTTACGCGGGTCAACACCCAGGTTTACAGCTACGTCGAACGACTCGCTGAACTTGACAGTCGACAGCTCGGCCAGCAGAGCAGCGGCGTCTACAAAGTTGTAGGCCTTGCCTGCTTCGATTTTGCCGGCGATAGCCTTTTGACGCTTGGTCAGCTTAGCCATTACACACCCTCCACGTTAAGGCCCATGCTACGAGCAGAACCGGCGATAGTACGCACGGCTGCTTCCATATCAGCTGCAGTCAGATCCGCGTTTTTGGTTTTCGCGATTTCTTCCAGCTGAGCACGAGTCACGGTGCCAACCTTAACGGTGTTCGGACGAGCGGAACCGCTGGTCAGACCGGCCGCCTTCTTCAGCAGAACCGAAGCAGGGGTGGATTTGGTTTCGAAAGTGAAGCTACGGTCGCTGTAGACAGTGATGATCACTGGAGTCGGCAGACCTGGCTCAAGACCCTGAGTACGGGCGTTGAAAGCCTTGCAGAATTCCATGATGTTCACGCCGTGCTGACCCAGAGCAGGACCAACAGGTGGGCTCGGGTTAGCCTGAGCGGCTTTCACTTGCAGCTTGATGTAAGCGGTAATCTTCTTGGCCATGAGGCACTCCAATTACGGGTTCAAACGCCTCGAAAGGCTCCCCGGTTACTTGCGCGTTTATCCCAGTGACGACAAAACCCCACAGCCTACGGCTGCGGGGTTGGGATTTTTGTTCAACTAGACCTTTTCGACCTGGCTGAACTCGAGCTCCACCGGAGTAGAGCGACCGAAAATGAGCACCGCGACCTGGATCCGGCTCTTTTCGTAGTTAACTTCTTCAACAACACCGGTAAAGTCCGCAAACGGACCGTCGTTGACACGCACCGACTCACCCGGCTCGAACAACGTCTTCGGCTTCGGCTTGTCGCTGCCATCGGCAACGCGACGCAGAATGGCTTCTGCTTCTTTATCGGTAATTGGCGCAGGCTTATCGGCAGTACCGCCAATGAAACCCATCACCCGAGGAGTATCCTTGACCAAGTGCCAAGTACCCTCGTTCATATCCATCTGCACCAGCACATAGCCAGGGAAGAATTTGCGTTCGCTTTTGCGCTTCTGGCCATTGCGCATCTCAACCACTTCTTCAGTGGGAACCAGAATCTCGCCGAAGCCATCTTCCATACCGGCCAGCTTTACGCGCTCGATCAGCGAGCGCATTACATGCTTCTCGTAACCGGAGTAAGCATGCACAACATACCAACGCTTAGCCACGGGACACCCTTAGCCGACAATCAAGGAAACAAGCCAGCCGAGCAGGGAATCAAGCCCCCACAACAGCAACGCCATAACCAGGACAACAGCCACAACGATCAACGTGGTCTGTGTGGTTTCTTGGCGAGTTGGCCAAACGACTTTACGAATCTCGGTGCGCGCTTCCTTAACCAGTACAAAGAAAGACTTGCCCTTGACCGTCTGCAGGCCTACAAAGGCAGCTACGGCAGCAATAGCAAGCAATGCGAGTACGCGGTACAGGATCGGCGAAGCAGAAAAGTACTGATTGCCAACAACGCCAACAACCACCAGAGCGACTACTACAAGCCACTTGAGGAGGTCGAAACGAGAGCCTTGAGCTTCAGCTTTAGGAGTCATCTATGAAGATCCTGTGAAAAGAAAGCCAGACACACCAAGTGAATCTGGCAGGTCAGGAGGGAATCGAACCCCCAACCTACGGTTTTGGAGACCGTCGCTCTGCCAATTGAGCTACTGACCTAAAACAAAATCAGGCCGACCATTATGCCGACCCGAAAAAGACTTTACAACACTTACTAGGCAACCCTGGCTGCAACACCGATATCCACGACACCGGCAACCTTCAGAAACACAATCAGGCGCAACCACTACCACCTAAAACAAAGGCAGATATTTTCATATCTGCCTTGTTATATGGAGCTCTTGAGCGGATTTGAACCGCTGACCTCACCCTTACCAAGGGTGTGCTCTACCAACTGAGCTACAAGAGCGTAACACTGTGCAAAACCTGTAAACTTGGAGCGGGTAGCGGGAATCGAACCCGCATCATCAGCTTGGAAGGCTGAGGTTCTACCACTAAACTATACCCGCGAGGCTTACAGCTCTCGCTAAAAATGGTGGAGGGGGAAGGATTCGAACCTTCGAAGTCGTAGACGTCAGATTTACAGTCTGATCCCTTTGGCCGCTCGGGAACCCCTCCTAAGCGAGCCGGCATTCTACATCATGCCAGCCTTCTGTCAAGCATTTTTCTCATTAAAAACCTGAGCTTAGCTGCATTGACCTCGCTTCACACCGTTAACCGTTTCCGGTGTTCGCTGTGGAGCGGGCGCCATTCTATGCAAACTATTCGATGGGTGCAACCCCCTCGCACGGCATTATTTTATGTTTTAACTCATTGAATTCTTTAGAAAGGTTTTGCAGCTGCAAATCGTCCAGCCAACGCCGGCTTTCCGGTGCGATACGCACCCAATACCCTGCCCCTTCTGTCGCAGCTTTCGGCAGGGACTGATACTTGACCTCCATCCCGCTCAAACGACGCTCAACCGCCTGCGCGGCATCCTGGCGCGTATAGCCGCCCAGATAAAGGCAGCCATTGTCTGTCGAGACAGCCTTACCCTTGTCTTTGGAGACGTCACTTGCTTCGCTCAACAAGCGGATATCTTGTTGAGATCCGCGATACAGACTCAAAGGCGTGACATCTTTCGCGCGCAGAGGAGCCTCTTGTTGATGCCAGATGTAGTAGAAGCCATTGAGGACAAGCAGCAGCAGAAACAACCAACGCATAAAAACCTCAGGACAAGGGACAGGCCATGGCCAATCCGACAAACACCAAGTCCGGAACAACCCTGGCCTGAGGCACGACCTCAGTAACCAGGCTAGCATCCCCCCCGGTGAGGAACACGACAAAGTCCTCCCCCCAGTAACTGCGCGCCAACTCGAGCTGGGTCAGCACAAAACCGCGTAACATCAACAGACAACCACGCTCTACAGCCTCGACAGTCGCGCGACCTGGAACAAGACTTTCCAGAGCCTGCTCGGCCGCCAGATCCCCATAACGAATTTTGCGAGTGTGGGTGCGCAATTGATTACGCATCAACGGCATCCCCGGACAGATGAAACCACCCAGGTGCTCCCCATCCGCAGCGATAAAGTCAGCAGTCACGGCCGTACCGAAGTCGAGCACCAGGCACGCACCTGAAGCCAGATGAAAGCCTCCGAGCATTGCAAGCCACCGATCCAGACCCAGTCGCTCAAACTCCTCATACCCATTGCGTACGCCTGACATTTCGCGCGCAGGCGTTGCGCACACAACCGGCACACCAAAAGTGTCCTTGAGTAATGACGTCAGCGCAGCGGTTTCCTCCGCAGTCCTGACGCTCACCAGCCGGCAAAACGTGAGGGCAAGCCCTTTGAGCGCCCCCAACCCCTCCAGCAATGCGAGACTGGAATCGACGACCCCCTCACCAAGCACCTGCCCGGCATTAACGGCAAGCACACGCCACTTGATGAAACTATTCCCACAATCGAGCTCAAGAATCATCACGCAACCTCAGGCTCAACTCACCACCACTGAAGACTTTCTCCACACCACCCACCTTCAGGCGCAAGGCGCCCTGGCCATCAATACCAAGCACTTCACCATCAATTTGATTGACGCCGGCAATCAACGACACACTTCGCCCCTGCCACAGGTGATTTTGCTCCCACTCCGACTGAATGGCCAAAAAACCACCCGCCTGGTGACGAGCCAGGTATCGCTGCAGCATCTCCCCCAGCACCGCGACCAATTGGTTGCGATCAAACAATTTGCCTGACTCGAGCCGCAGGGATGTCCATTGCTGGTCCACCTCGTCAGCGGACTGCATGTTCACATTGATTCCAACCCCCAGGACCACGTGACACACATCAGCAGGGTCACCAACCAACTCGAGTAATATTCCCGCGATCTTTTTCTGACCCACAAGGACATCGTTAGGCCACTTCAATCCAGCGGCTGCAATACCGAGTTCACGCAACGTCTGCAAGACAGCGAGCCCAACGACGAGACTCAAACCCTCCAACTGACGCATCCCACCATCAATGCGTAGCACCAGGCTGTAATAGACGTTTTCTGCGAATGGACTGACCCATTTGCGACCACGTCGCCCGCGTCCAGCTGTCTGCCGCTCCGAAAGCACCACAAACGGTGCCGCTTGCCCACGCTCAATAGCGCGCAGTGCTTCGGCATTAGTAGAGTCGATTGAGTCGTAAACCTGGACGGGCCAGGCGCAAGAGTGCGCCTGAGCGCTTATCTCGGCAGGATCGAGCAGCGCTAATGGCGCGGACAATTGATAGCCGCGCCCACGAACCTTATGAATAGACAAACCCAGTTCAGCTTCCAAATGCTGAAGCTGCTTCCACACAGCACTACGACTGACGCCCAGGGCAGCACCCAATGCTTGACCCGAATGGAATCGGCCATCTTTAAGAAGCTTTAACAACGTCAGCATGCAGGTCTCGCCTCACAATGAGGCCCGCATGATAGCCACGCATCGAGCGATTGCATAGAAATCCAGTAGCCTTGGCTTTCCTGCGGACAAAAACAAAACCCCAACTGCTTTCGCAATTGGGGTTTCGGAATTTAATCTTGACGATGACCTACTCTCACATGGGGAAACCCCACACTACCATCGGCGATGCATCGTTTCACTGCTGAGTTCGGGATGGGATCAGGTGGTTCCAACGCTCTATGGTCGTCAAGAAATTCGGGTACTGAGTCGTGGCCGGTTGGCCTCGCTTCAGCAAATTGGGTATGTAATAGATTTGTGTGTTTCTCGAACTTTCGGTTCTTTCGTCTTCACACACCGCAATCTGGCCTCTCTCGAGTTCGCAAATTGCTTGGGTGTTATATGGTCAAGCCTCACGGGCAATTAGTATTGGTTAGCTCAACGCCTCACAGCGCTTACACACCCAACCTATCAACGTCGTAGTCTTCGACGGCCCTTCAGGGGACTCAAGGTCCCAGTGAGATCTCATCTTGAGGCAAGTTTCCCGCTTAGATGCTTTCAGCGGTTATCTTTTCCGAACATAGCTACCCGGCAATGCCACTGGCGTGACAACCGGAACACCAGAGGTTCGTCCACTCCGGTCCTCTCGTACTAGGAGCAGCCCCTCTCAAATCTCAAACGTCCACGGCAGATAGGGACCGAACTGTCTCACGACGTTCTAAACCCAGCTCGCGTACCACTTTAAATGGCGAACAGCCATACCCTTGGGACCGGCTTCAGCCCCAGGATGTGATGAGCCGACATCGAGGTGCCAAACACCGCCGTCGATATGAACTCTTGGGCGGTATCAGCCTGTTATCCCCGGAGTACCTTTTATCCGTTGAGCGATGGCCCTTCCATACAGAACCACCGGATCACTAAGACCTACTTTCGTACCTGCTCGACGTGTCTGTCTCGCAGTCAAGCGCGCTTTTGCCTTTATACTCTACGACCGATTTCCGACCGGTCTGAGCGCACCTTCGTACTCCTCCGTTACTCTTTAGGAGGAGACCGCCCCAGTCAAACTACCCACCATACACTGTCCTCGATCCGGATAACGGACCTGAGTTAGAACCTCAAAGTTGCCAGGGTGGTATTTCAAGGTTGGCTCCACGCGAACTGGCGTCCACGCTTCAAAGCCTCCCACCTATCCTACACAAGCAAATTCAAAGTCCAGTGCAAAGCTATAGTAAAGGTTCACGGGGTCTTTCCGTCTAGCCGCGGATACACTGCATCTTCACAGCGATTTCAATTTCACTGAGTCTCGGGTGGAGACAGCGCCGCCATCGTTACGCCATTCGTGCAGGTCGGAACTTACCCGACAAGGAATTTCGCTACCTTAGGACCGTTATAGTTACGGCCGCCGTTTACCGGGGCTTCGATCAAGAGCTTCGCGTTAGCTAACCCCATCAATTAACCTTCCGGCACCGGGCAGGCGTCACACCCTATACGTCCACTTTCGTGTTTGCAGAGTGCTGTGTTTTTAATAAACAGTCGCAGCGGCCTGGTATCTTCGACCGGCGTGGGCTTACGGAGCAAGTCCTTCACCCTCACCGGCGCACCTTCTCCCGAAGTTACGGTGCCATTTTGCCTAGTTCCTTCACCCGAGTTCTCTCAAGCGCCTTGGTATTCTCTACCCAACCACCTGTGTCGGTTTGGGGTACGGTTCCTGGTTACCTGAAGCTTAGAAGCTTTTCTTGGAAGCATGGCATCAACCACTTCGTGTTCCAAAGGAACACTCGTCATCAGCTCTCGGCCTTGGAATCCCGGATTTACCTAAGATTCCAGCCTACCACCTTAAACTTGGACAACCAACGCCAAGCTGGCCTAGCCTTCTCCGTCCCTCCATCGCAATAACCAGAAGTACAGGAATATTAACCTGTTTTCCATCGACTACGCTTTTCAGCCTCGCCTTAGGGACCGACTAACCCTGCGTCGATTAACGTTGCGCAGGAAACCTTGGTCTTTCGGCGTGGGTGTTTTTCACACCCATTGTCGTTACTCATGTCAGCATTCGCACTTCTGATACCTCCAGCAAGCTTCTCAACTCACCTTCACAGGCTTACAGAACGCTCCTCTACCGCATCACCCGAAGGTGATACCCGTAGCTTCGGTGTATGGTTTGAGCCCCGTTACATCTTCCGCGCAGGCCGACTCGACTAGTGAGCTATTACGCTTTCTTTAAAGGGTGGCTGCTTCTAAGCCAACCTCCTAGCTGTCTAAGCCTTCCCACATCGTTTCCCACTTAACCATAACTTTGGGACCTTAGCTGACGGTCTGGGTTGTTTCCCTTTTCACGACGGACGTTAGCACCCGCCGTGTGTCTCCCATGCTCGGCACTTGTAGGTATTCGGAGTTTGCATCGGTTTGGTAAGTCGGGATGACCCCCTAGCCGAAACAGTGCTCTACCCCCTACAGTGATACATGAGGCGCTACCTAAATAGCTTTCGAGGAGAACCAGCTATCTCCGAGCTTGATTAGCCTTTCACTCCGATCCACAGGTCATCCGCTAACTTTTCAACGGTAGTCGGTTCGGTCCTCCAGTTAGTGTTACCCAACCTTCAACCTGCCCATGGATAGATCGCCCGGTTTCGGGTCTATTCCCAGCGACTAGACGCCCTATTAAGACTCGCTTTCGCTACGCCTCCCCTATTCGGTTAAGCTCGCCACTGAAAATAAGTCGCTGACCCATTATACAAAAGGTACGCAGTCACCCAACAAAGTGGGCTCCCACTGCTTGTACGCATACGGTTTCAGGATCTATTTCACTCCCCTCTCCGGGGTTCTTTTCGCCTTTCCCTCACGGTACTAGTTCACTATCGGTCAGTCAGTAGTATTTAGCCTTGGAGGATGGTCCCCCCATATTCAGACAAAGTTTCTCGTGCTCCGTCCTACTCGATTTCATGACCAAGAGATTTTCGCGTACAGGGCTATCACCCACTATGGCCGCACTTTCCAGAGCGTTCCGCTAATCTCAAAGCCACTTAAGGGCTGGTCCCCGTTCGCTCGCCACTACTAAGGGAATCTCGGTTGATTTCTTTTCCTCAGGGTACTTAGATGTTTCAGTTCCCCTGGTTCGCCTCTTGCACCTATGTATTCAGTACAAGATAACCATCTTATGATGGCTGGGTTCCCCCATTCAGACATCTCCGGATCAAAGTCTGTTTGCCGACTCCCCGAAGCTTTTCGCAGGCTACCACGTCTTTCATCGCCTCTGACTGCCAAGGCATCCACCGTATGCGCTTCTTCACTTGACCATATAACCCCAAGCAATCTGGTTATACTGTGAAGACGACATTCGCCGAAAATTCGATTCTTGCTCATAACGAGCAACTCACAAATTTTACCTTAGCCTGATCCGTTACCAGTGAAAGTAACGTTCAGTCTATCTTTCTATCACATACCCAAATTTTTAAAGAACGAACTAGTCAAAGACTAGAAATCAACATTCACCATCGAACCGATGGAATGCTCATTTCTAAGCTTTACACAATCAGAAGCAGTAGTGGTGGAGCCAAACGGGATCGAACCGTTGACCTCCTGCGTGCAAGGCAGGCGCTCTCCCAGCTGAGCTATGGCCCCGTATTTCTACAGGCGTTTCCCACACAAAATTGGTGGGTCTGGGCAGATTCGAACTGCCGACCTCACCCTTATCAGGGGTGCGCTCTAACCAACTGAGCTACAGACCCAATTTCGAGCTGCTAAGGCCGACCTCACCCTGCTCTTAACCACAGAGCATGGGGTGCGCTCTAACCAACTAAGCTACAACCCCAAGGCTGCTTCTTATCGTCTTCTTCAATGAATCAAGCAATTCGTGTGGGAACTTATGGAGCAGCTGAGTCGTCGATTAAGGAGGTGATCCAGCCGCAGGTTCCCCTACGGCTACCTTGTTACGACTTCACCCCAGTCATGAATCACACCGTGGTAACCGTCCTCCCGAAGGTTAGACTAGCTACTTCTGGTGCAACCCACTCCCATGGTGTGACGGGCGGTGTGTACAAGGCCCGGGAACGTATTCACCGCGACATTCTGATTCGCGATTACTAGCGATTCCGACTTCACGCAGTCGAGTTGCAGACTGCGATCCGGACTACGATCGGTTTTGTGGGATTAGCTCCACCTCGCGGCTTGGCAACCCTCTGTACCGACCATTGTAGCACGTGTGTAGCCCAGGCCGTAAGGGCCATGATGACTTGACGTCATCCCCACCTTCCTCCGGTTTGTCACCGGCAGTCTCCTTAGAGTGCCCACCATGACGTGCTGGTAACTAAGGACAAGGGTTGCGCTCGTTACGGGACTTAACCCAACATCTCACGACACGAGCTGACGACAGCCATGCAGCACCTGTCTCAATGTTCCCGAAGGCACCAATCCATCTCTGGAAAGTTCATTGGATGTCAAGGCCTGGTAAGGTTCTTCGCGTTGCTTCGAATTAAACCACATGCTCCACCGCTTGTGCGGGCCCCCGTCAATTCATTTGAGTTTTAACCTTGCGGCCGTACTCCCCAGGCGGTCAACTTAATGCGTTAGCTGCGCCACTAAGAGCTCAAGGCTCCCAACGGCTAGTTGACATCGTTTACGGCGTGGACTACCAGGGTATCTAATCCTGTTTGCTCCCCACGCTTTCGCACCTCAGTGTCAGTATCAGTCCAGGTGGTCGCCTTCGCCACTGGTGTTCCTTCCTATATCTACGCATTTCACCGCTACACAGGAAATTCCACCACCCTCTACCATACTCTAGCTCGTCAGTTTTGAATGCAGTTCCCAGGTTGAGCCCGGGGCTTTCACATCCAACTTAACGAACCACCTACGCGCGCTTTACGCCCAGTAATTCCGATTAACGCTTGCACCCTCTGTATTACCGCGGCTGCTGGCACAGAGTTAGCCGGTGCTTATTCTGTCGGTAACGTCAAAACACTAACGTATTAGGTTAATGCCCTTCCTCCCAACTTAAAGTGCTTTACAATCCGAAGACCTTCTTCACACACGCGGCATGGCTGGATCAGGCTTTCGCCCATTGTCCAATATTCCCCACTGCTGCCTCCCGTAGGAGTCTGGACCGTGTCTCAGTTCCAGTGTGACTGATCATCCTCTCAGACCAGTTACGGATCGTCGCCTTGGTGAGCCATTACCTCACCAACTAGCTAATCCGACCTAGGCTCATCTGATAGCGCAAGGCCCGAAGGTCCCCTGCTTTCTCCCGTAGGACGTATGCGGTATTAGCGTTCCTTTCGAAACGTTGTCCCCCACTACCAGGCAGATTCCTAGGCATTACTCACCCGTCCGCCGCTGAATTCAGGAGCAAGCTCCTGTCATCCGCTCGACTTGCATGTGTTAGGCCTGCCGCCAGCGTTCAATCTGAGCCATGATCAAACTCTTCAGTTCAAACATCTTTGGGTTTTGAGAAAACCCTAAACTTGGCTCAGCAATCGTTGGTTACATCTTTGATTTCTCGCGGAGCAACTTGTGATGCTGATAATCTGTTGACTAGCAGTCTGACTCCACAAGCACCCACACGAATTGCTTGATTCAGTTGTTAAAGAGCGGTTGGTTAAGATCTTTCGTCTCAACCGAGGCGCGAATTCTACAGCAGCCTCATTTGCTGTCAAGTGGTATTTTTCAGAAGTTTTCCAAGTTTCCTTTTCAACTTCAACCACTTGTGCTTCAGATCTCTCGTCAGCGGGAGGCGAATTCTACAGCGTTACACGCTGCTGTCAACACCTCTTTTTCAACTTCCTTTTGGCTTCGATGACCTGAAGCAACCTGCTGCCGAAAACTGCGTAACTCTTTGTTTACCAAGGAGTTTTCCGTTTCGACTGCGCCGGAAGTGGGGCGAATTATAGGCTTCTAGAATTCGCCGTCAACCCCTTATTTCAGCTTTATTCGGATTTGAGCGTAATACGCGCAAATGCCTTCTTCCCGGCTTGGCAAACATGGGTCGCGCCCAGTGCATATATAAAGGTGCGATCGACAACCTCACCATCTATACGCACACCACCGGAACCCAGGAGATCTCGAGCCACCGCCGAGTTCTTAACCAGCCCTGCTTTATTAAGGACAGCAGCGATCGGCATATCTTCGGCAGCAGTCAATTCGATTTCCGGCAGATCATCCGGCAGCTCGCCATCCTTCATACGGTTACCGGCGGCACGATGAGCATTGGCAGCAGCCTCTTCACCATGGAAGCGCGCAACGATCTCTTCAGCCAGCTGGATCTTGATGTCACGCGGATTGGCACCCGCCTCTACATCAGCGCGGAACGCATTGATCTCATCCATGGAGCGGAAGCTGAGCAACTCGAAGTAACGCCACATCAGCGCATCCGGAATGGAGACCAGCTTGCTGTACATCACACCCGGCGCTTCCTGGATGCCGACGTAGTTGCCCAAGGACTTGGACATCTTCTTCACGCCATCCAGACCCTCAAGCAGCGGCATGGTCAAAATGCACTGGGCTTCCTGACCATAACCACGCTGCAGCTCACGCCCCATCAGCAAGTTGAACTTCTGATCGGTACCGCCGAGTTCGACATCTGCGCGCAGGGCTACCGAGTCGTAACCCTGAACCAGCGGATAAAGGAACTCATGAATGGCGATAGGCTGATTGGTTGTGTAGCGCTTGTCGAAGTCATCGCGCTCGAGCATGCGAGCCACGGTGTACTGCGAAGTCAGGCGAATGAAGTCGGCCGGCCCCATCTGATCCATCCAGGTGGAGTTGAATGCCACTTCGGTTCTTGCCGGATCCAGAATCTTGAAGACCTGAGTCTTGTAGGTCTCGGCATTCTCGAGGACCTGCTCGCGAGTGAGCGGCGGGCGCGTAGCACTCTTGCCGCTCGGATCGCCGATCATCCCGGTGAAGTCACCTATAAGGAAGATCACCTGATGCCCCAGCTCCTGGAACTGGCGCAGCTTATTAATAAGCACGGTGTGACCCAAGTGCAGATCCGGAGCCGTTGGATCGAAGCCCGCCTTAATACGTAGCGGCTGGCCACGCTTGAGCTTTTCAATCAGCTCGGACTCGACCAACAGTTCTTCCGCACCACGTTTGATCAGCGCTAGCTGCTCTTCAACCGACTTCATAACCAACCTGCAAGGCTCAGATTCAAAGGGAACCAACCATACAAGATCGCGCGTCAAATACAAGGTTTGCCCGGCGCACGGACGCCAATCCGCAGACAGAGTGCCTGCGGACTTGCTTCAGAGATGATTTGGTTATATTTTATACAGTTATTTCATCTTCATCATGTCATTCATCTTTTCCAATTCATCTTTTTCAAAGTCAAAACCACTTATGACCAACGAATCGTCTAAAGCGCCGCCGCTTTACCCGAAGACCCACTTGCTTGCCGCAAGTGGCATCGCCGCCCTTCTCAGTCTGGCGCTCCTGGTATTCCCTTCCAGCGATGTTGAAGCCAAAAAGACAACCCTGAGTCTTGAACTGGAAAGCCCTGCTGAACAACTGACACAAGATCAAGACGCTGCTGACGTCGTTCAAGCCACAAATGAACCAGCAACCTCCCCCTTCGCGCAGATCGACAACAGCGCCGAAGACACCCAGGAAACCGCTCAAGCCGAACCTGCACCGTTGCCGGTCGTCGAAGAAAAGAAGCCGGCAAGCCACAGGGAAGTGATCGTCACCAAGGGTGACACCCTCTCTACACTGTTCGAGAAGGTCGGCCTCCCAGCTACCTCAGTGCATGACGTGCTGGCCAGCGACAAGCAGGCCAAGCTGTTCAGCCAGCTCAAGCATGGGCAAAAACTCGAATTCGAACTGAGTCCTGACGGCCAGTTGACCAACCTGCACAGCAAGCTCAACGACCTCGAAAGCATCAGCCTGACCAAGAACGACAAGGGCTACACCTTCAACCGCATTACCGCGAAGCCGACCGTGCGCTCCGCCTATGTACATGGCGTGATCAACAGCTCGCTGTCGCAGTCCGCAGCCCGGGCCGGCCTGTCTCACAGCCTGACCATGGACATGGCCAGTGTGTTTGGCTACGACGTGGACTTCGCCCAGGATATTCGCCAGGGCGACGAGTTCGACGTGATCTACGAGCAAAAGGTAGTCAACGGCAAGGCCGTCGGCACTGGCCCGATCCTGTCGGCGCGCTTCACCAACCGCGGCAAGACCTACACCGCCGTGCGCTACACCAACAAACAAGGCAACAGCAGCTACTACACCGCTGACGGCAACAGCATGCGCAAGGCGTTCATCCGCACACCGGTGGACTTCGCCCGCATCAGCTCGAAGTTTTCCATGGGCCGCAAACACCCGATCCTGAACAAGATCCGCGCCCATAAAGGCGTCGACTACGCAGCACCGCGCGGCACGCCGATCAAGGCTGCCGGTGATGGCAAGGTGTTGCTGGCCGGCCGCCGTGGTGGCTACGGCAATACCGTGGTCCTCCAGCACGGCAATACCTACACTACGCTCTACGGCCACATGCAAGGCTTCGCCAAAGGCGTGAAGACTGGCGGCACGGTGAAACAGGGCCAGGTGATTGGCTATATCGGCACCACCGGCCTCTCCACCGGGCCGCACCTGCACTACGAGTTCCAGGTCAATGGTGTGCACGTCGACCCGCTGGGCCAGAAACTGCCAATGGCCGATCCGATTGCCAAGGCCGAACGCGCACGCTTCCTCGCCCAAAGCCAGCCACTGATGGCGCGCATGGAACAGGAAAAAGCCACTCTGCTGGCTTCGAGCAAGCGCTAAGCCATGGCGCTCTATATAGGTGTGATGTCCGGAACCAGCCTTGATGGCCTGGACATCGCACTGGTCGAGCAAGCCCCGGCGATCAGACTGATCGCCTCCCACTACATCCCGATGCCCGATACCCTGCGCGCCGAGCTGCTCGGCTTGTGCGCCAGCGGCCCGGACGAAATCGCCCGCTCCGCCATCGCCCAGCAGAACTGGGTGAAACTGGCAGCCCAAGGGATTCATACCCTTCTCGCTCAGCAGCAACTGAAGCCTGACGACATTCGTGCAATTGGCAGCCATGGCCAGACCATCCGCCACGAACCGGCACGCGGTTTCACCGTGCAGATTGGCAACCCGGCCCTGCTGACCGAGCTGACCGGCATCACCGTGGTCAGCGACTTCCGCAGCCGCGATGTCGCTGCCGGCGGACAAGGCGCACCGCTGGTTCCCGCCTTTCACGAAGCCCTGTTTGAAGAGCGGGCTGGTAATCGCGCAGTGCTGAACGTTGGCGGCTTCAGCAACCTCAGTCTTATCGAGCCCGGCAAGCCGGTCGCCGGTTTCGACTGTGGCCCGGGCAATGTGCTGCTGGACGCCTGGATTCACCAGCAACGCGGCGACCACTTTGACCGTGACGGCCAATGGGCTGCCAGCGGCAACGCAGAACCGCTCCTGTTGAATGCACTGCTCAGTGATCCGTTCTTTGTGACCAAAGGCCCGAAGAGTACCGGCCGGGAAGTGTTCAACCTGCCATGGCTGACACGGCATCTGGCACAACTGCCAGCCTTCGCCGCCGAAGATGTTCAGGCGACGCTGCTTGAGCTGACCGCGCTGACCATCATCGAATCACTGCAAAGCGCCCAGGCAGACACGCGGGAACTGCTGGTTTGCGGCGGTGGCGCTCACAACACCGCCTTGATGACGCGCCTGGCCAGCCTGCTGCCAAACGCCAGCGTCAGCAGCACCGCCACTTACGGCGTGGACCCCGACTGGGTCGAAGCCATGGCCTTCGCGTGGCTGGCTCATTGCTGCCTCGAAGGCATCGCAGCCAACCGTCCGAGCGTTACCGGCGCCCGTGGCTTGCGCATACTCGGCGCCATCTACCCCGCATAAATCCTCCACACAGCAAAACGCCGCAAGACCCTGAGGCCGTGCGGCGTTCTGTGAAACAGGTGCGCTGATCAGATCGAGAACGAAGAACCGCAGCCACAGGTGGTGGTCGCATTCGGGTTCTTGATGACGAAACGCGAACCTTCCAGACCTTCCTGGTAGTCCACCTCGGCACCTGCCAGGTACTGGAAGCTCATCGGATCGACAACCAGACTCACACCTTCGCGCTCGACGATGGTGTCGTCATCGGCCACTTCTTCATCGAAGGTGAAGCCGTACTGAAAACCTGAACAACCGCCGCCCGTAACGAATACGCGCAGCTTCAAGCGATCATTCCCCTCTTCATCGACCAGGCTCTTCACCTTGTGCGCGGCACCGTGGGTGAATTGCAAAGCCGTGGGGGTGAAGGATTCGACGCTCATGCTGACTATCTCCCGGCGTTACGCCGTCATATTGCGTGATGACGCGCATTATCCGCTTCTCCTAGAAAAGCGGTCAACTATTGTTATGGTATATCAACCAATCCAATCGCCGGCCCGGAATGCAAAAAGGCCCGTCAGACGGGCCTTTTGCTGTACGCGATAACGCTTACGGCAGCATGCCGGCGTGGGACAGGCCCAGACGCTCATCCAGCCCGAACAGAATGTTCATGTTCTGCACCGCCTGACCTGAAGCGCCTTTGACCAGGTTGTCGATCACCGATAGCACAACCACCAGATCACCATCCTGAGGGCGATGCACCGCGATACGGCAGACGTTGGCACCCCGTACGCTACGAGTCTCCGGATGGCTGCCAGCCGGCATCACATCGACGAACGGTTCGTTGGCGTAACGCTTTTCAAACAACGCCTGCAGGTCTACCGAGCGATCAACAACGGTTGCGTAGAGCGTGGAGTGAATGCCACGAATCATCGGTGTCAGGTGCGGAACGAAGGTCAGGCCGACGTCCTTGCCTGCTGCACGACGCAGCCCCTGGCGAATCTCCGGCAAGTGACGGTGACCCTTGACCGCATAAGCCTTCATGCTTTCCGACGTTTCGGAGTACAGCGAGCCTACGGAAGCACCACGACCAGCACCGCTGACGCCGGACTTGCAGTCAGCAATCAGATGCGCAGCATCGGCAAGGCCGGCTTCGAGCAATGGCAGGAAGCCCAATTGCGTTGCAGTTGGGTAGCAGCCCGGCACGGCAATCAGGCGCGCTTTCTTGATCTGCTCGCGATTGACTTCCGGCAAGCCGTAGACCGCCTCGTCCAGCAACTCCGGTGCACCGTGCGGTTGGCCGTACCACTTGGCCCACTCATCCGCGTCTTGCAGACGGAAGTCGGCCGACAGGTCGATGACCTTGGTCCCGGCCGCCAGCAGTTCGCCCGCCAAGGCATGGGCAACACCGTGCGGTGTGGCGAAGAACACCACATCGCAGGCACCCAGGGTCTTGATGTCCGGAACGCTGAACGCCAGGCCGTCGTAATGGCCTCGCAGGTTCGGGTACATGTCGGCCACGGCCAGGCCAGCCTCGGATCGGGAGGTGATGACAACCACCTCAGCTTGCGGATGTTGCGCCAACAGACGCAGCAGTTCGACACCGGTGTAACCCGTGCCGCCGACGATACCGACCTTGACCATAAACCTGCCCTCAACGAACCCACTGGAAAGCCGTCGATAATAGGGGCCGCGCGCCCCTGCGACAACCGTCAAGGTGACGTGCGGACGCTCACGAGTCCCGTCTCGGGCATACGTTCAAGTTTTGGCGAGTGTATTTTGTTGCCAGACAAGGCGCCGCGACGAGCCATAGCCCGCTATGGCGAGGAGCGGCAACGCAGTATGGCGACAAAAGACACCGTCAAAATTGAACAGTTATGTCCGAGACGGGACTCTTTCTCTACTATTCGGGCTACCGTGAATCCTGGAATAACTAAAAATGCTCTATCTGTGGCTTAAAGCTTTTCACATCATCAGCATCGTGTGCTGGTTTGCCGGCCTGTTTTACTTGCCGCGCCTGTTCGTTTACCACGCTCAAAGCGAAGACACCGTCAGCAAGGAACGCTTCAGCATCATGGAGCGCAAGCTGTATCGGGGCATCATGGGCCCGGCAATGATCGCCACGCTGATCTTTGGAGGCTGGTTGATCAGCCTCAACCCAAGTGCGTATTTCACCCAGGGTGGCTGGATGCACGCGAAGTTGACGCTGGTTGTACTGCTGATCGGCTACCACCACATGTGCGGTGCCCAGGTAAAACGTTTTGCCCGTGGCGAGAACACCCGCAGCCATGTCTTTTATCGCTGGTTCAATGAAGTGCCGGTTCTGATATTGCTGGCTATCGTAATTCTGGTCGTCGTTCGACCGTTCTAAATTCACCACGCACCACTCACCGGGGTACTTCCAATGTCGCTGCCCGCTCTGCTCGAACAACGTTTGCGTCTGCCCGTGGTGGTGGCGCCGATGTTCCTGATATCCAATCCGCAATTGGTACTCGCCTGTTGTCGTCAGGGCGTGGTCGGCAGCTTCCCGGCGTTGAACCAGCGCGAAAGCAGCGGTTTCAACGCCTGGCTGGAAGAAATCGAAGCCGGGCTGGCGACAATGGAAAATCCCGCGCCTTATGCCGTGAACCTGATCGTCCATAACAGCAATCCACGCTTACAGGCGGATCTTGAGATCTGCGTCGAACACAAAGTGCCGATCGTGATCACCAGCCTCGGCGCCGTGAAAGAACTGGTCGACGCGGTCCACAGCTACGGCGGCCTGGTTTTCCATGATGTGACGACTCGTCGTCATGCCGAGAAAGCGGCCGAAGCCGGCGTGGATGGCTTGATCGCCGTGGCTGCCGGCGCCGGTGGACACGCCGGGACCTGGAGCCCGTTCTCGCTGATTGCCGAAATCCGCCAGTTCTTCGACAAGACCCTGTTGCTGGCCGGTTGCCTGAACCACGGCCACGAAATTCTTGCCGCTCAATTGCTCGGCGCGGATTTGGCCTACTTTGGTACACGATTTATCGGCACGACCGAAAGTCATGCGCCTGACGCCTACAAAGAAATGCTGCTGACATCCAAAGCGGCAGACATCATCCATACTCCAGTCGTGTCAGGTGTCCCTGCGAGCTTCATGCGCAAGAGCCTGGAGGCCGCCGGTTTCGACATGGCCGCCTTGCAAGGAAAGGGCGAGATCAACTTCGGTTCCAAGCTTAAACCCGTGAGCGATGAGGCCAAAGCCTGGAAAACCGTTTGGTCTGCAGGCCAGGGCGTGGGAGAAATCGAAGACTTGCCGAGTGTCGAGCAATTGATTGCACGTCTCGACACGGAGTACCGCAAGGCCTTGGAGCAGGCTGCCCAGTTGACCAAACGCTGGCCGAGCTGACAGCAAACCTTGGCCAGTCTTGCCCGACTGGCCTTACTCTCGCCCGGGCACAACATTCTTCTTTCAACCTCTCGCGACAAGGATGCTTCGCACATGGGCGAAAATCATTTCAAGATCGTATTCGAGGGCGCCTTGCTGCCCGGTGTCGACATCACCACGGCAAAGCTCAATCTCGCCGATTTGTTCAAAAGCGATGTCACGGCCATTGAGCGCTTGTTCACCGGGCGTCCGGTAGCGCTCAAACGCAACCTGTCGCAAGCCGATGCCCAGACCTATCTCCAGGCACTGAGCAAAACCGGTATCGACGCCCGCATTGAAGCCGAAACGCCGATCGAATTGAACCTCGCCGACGTGCATGAGCATGCTCCGGCCAGCAGCCAGGCGTCTTTTGCAGATCCGCAGTCCCCTTACGCGCCGCCTTGCGCGCCCGTCGGCGAAGCAGTGGCGGAATTCGCCACGCTCAAGCCATTCAGTTTCGATGGCCGTATCGGCCGCTTGCGCTACCTTGCCTGGACGCTGGTGCTGTCAATTGTGCTCCTGGCCGTTTGCGGGGTGTTTGCCTTGGTCGCCCTGGCTCTCATCGGCGCGGATTCGACCGCCGGCCTGATATTGGGCAGCTTGCTGGCCTTGATCCTGTTCGTCGGATTTGTATTCGTCAGCATCCAGATCACCGTTCAACGCTTGCACGATGTCGGCTGGTCCGGCTGGCTGTGGCTGCTGAACCTGGTGCCGTTCGTTGGCAGTTTCTTTCCGTTCGTGATCATGGTCGTACCGGGCAACGACACCGCCAACCGCTACGGCCCACCGCCTCCGCCGAACAGTACCGCGGTCAAGGTATTGTCTTCGCTGTGGCTGATCGTTATCGCGCTGGTTCTGTTCGGCTCGCTGGCCGGTGGTCTCACGGCGATACGGGAAGAATACAAAAGCGCCGCCCAGAGCAGCTACGAAAGCAGCTCGGTCACCACCGATGAAATCGACGTCGAGGTCGAACCGGTGCCAAATTCCGCCAACGATGCAGCCGAAGAGGCCCAGCCCCCTGTAGACTCTGCGAAAGAATAAACAGCGCTCCTGGCCCGTGACACCTGCGTCGCGGCGCGGAGCTGTTGCGATGGAGAACTGCATGACCCGTTACGCTCTGATCACTGGCGCCTCCAGCGGCATCGGCCTGGCAATGGCCGAAGCGCTGGCCCGGCGCGGCCGCAGCCTGATTCTGGTGGCCCGACAACGTGATCAGCTGGAAAGTATTGCGATTGAACTGACCCAAAGGTTCGGCGTGGAAGTGTTGTTCCGTGCCTGTGACCTGGGCGAACCGCTGCGGCTGTCCGGATTCCTGCTGGAGCTGGAAGAAGGCGACCGGCAGATCGATCTGCTGGTCAACTGCGCCGGTATCGGCACATGCGGCCCGTTTCTGGCCCAGGACTGGATGACCGAGCAAGACCTGATCGAAGTGAACATCCTCGCCCTCACCCGCCTGTGCCATGCCGTCGGCAACAGCATGGCCCTGCAAGGCGGCGGGCAGATTCTGAATGTGGCCTCGGTGGCGGCGTTTCAACCGGGGCCGTGGATGAGCACTTATTACGCCAGCAAAGCGTATGTGCTGCACTTTTCCGAAGGATTGCGTGTCGAGCTGAAAAAATGTGCGATCAAGGTTTCGGTGCTCTGCCCCGGGCCGACCCGCACGGCGTTTTTCCGTACCGCACAACTCGACAGCGACAAACTGGCCAACAGCAAACTGCTGATGAGCCCCGAGGAAGTGGCGCTCTACACCGTGCGCGCACTGGAAAAGAATAAAGCGATCATTATTCCCGGGCGGCGCAACCGCTGGTTCACCTTCCTGCCGCGGCTGGGCTCGCGCTGGCTGACTCGCACAATCGCCGGTATGGTCAACAAGGCTTACTGCCCGCGCTGATCCAACTCAAGGTAAAAGGCTGGGCGCGGGCATACGCCCTGAGTACACTCTGGCCAGCCAAAACAACGGAGAAAACAGCTGTGGATACTCTGTTCACCAAGATCATCAACCGGGAAATCCCGGCGAAGATCATTTACGAGGACGACCAGGTACTGGCCTTCCACGACATTGCCCCACAGGCACCGGTACATTTCCTGGTGGTCCCGAAGAAACCGGTTCGCACCTTGAACGACCTGACCGAGGACGACAAGGCATTGGCCGGACACATTCTGTTCACCGCCCAGCGCCTGGCACTGGAACTGGGCTGCGAAAAAGGTTTCCGCGTCGTCATGAACTGCAATGAAGAAGGCGGACAAACCGTCTACCACATTCATATGCACGTGCTGGGTCAGCGCCAGATGCACTGGCCGCCGGGCTGATTGCGCCAAACCCCGAGGAAGCGGCACACTGCCGCTTCCACAAAAGGCATCACAACACTGTCACAGCCTCTGCAGCACAATGACCCAGCGCAAACCTTCCCCGGCCGATTGGGTTAAACTGGCCGCCGAAATCCCCCCGGAGGTCAGCATGACTACCCAACGTCACTACTCGCCAATTGACCGCCTTCTGCTGCAAGCCGATGCCGCGATGCGCACCCTGCTGCCCTTCAGCGGTCAGCCGTACCGTCCGTCGCCCGCCATCGTGCAGCCGGATGCGAAGATGAGCGACGAAGACACGCGCCACGTTGCCGGCCTGATGCGCATCAACCATACCGGCGAAGTCTGCGCCCAGGCGCTGTACCAGGGACAGGCACTGACCGCCAAGCTGCCGCAAGTGCGTGCCGCGATGGAACATGCCGCCGAAGAAGAAGTCGATCACCTGGTCTGGTGCGAACAACGCATTCATCAACTGGGTAGCCACACCAGCATCCTCAATCCGCTGTTCTATGGCATGTCGTTCGGGATTGGCGCAGTGGCCGGCCTGATCAGCGATAAAGTCAGCCTGGGGTTCGTTGCGGCGACGGAAGACCAGGTGTGCAAACACCTGAACGAACATCTGGAGCAATTGCCGGCCGAGGATGAAAAATCCCGGGCGATTCTTGAGCAGATGCGTATCGATGAAGAACAGCATGCCGAAAGTGCGCTGGAGGCTGGCGGGTTCCGCTTTCCGGCACCGGTGAAATTCGGGATGAGCCTGATGGCCAAGGTGATGACCAAGAGTACTTATCGGATCTGACTCCGTTTTTTGTAGGAGCGTGCGCCAGAATAAAAAAGGCGACTGCCGTGAGGGAGTCGCCTTTTTTTGTGCTCGGGAGTCTTACGCCATATTGCGCGCGTAGAAGATTTCGAGCATTTCGTGTTTCACCCGCTCGGTCACCTGGGCGCGTTGCTCAGAGGACAGGTTGCTGGTGGCGTCGCCGAACAGGTAGTTATCCAGTTCGAAGTTCTTCAGCAACATCTTGGTGTGGAACAGGTTTTCCTGGTACACGTTCACGTCGGTCATCTGGTACGCGTCGTAAGTGTCGTCGGAGAGGTAGTTCTGGATCGAATTGATCTCGTGGTCGATGAAGTGCTTTTTGCCTTCAACGTCACGGGTGAAGCCGCGCACACGGTAGTCCACGGTCACGATGTCCGAATCGAACTGGTGAATCAGGAAGTTGAGCGCTTTAAGCGGTGAAATGACCCCGCAAGTCGACACGTCGATGTCCACACGGAAGGTTGCAATACCACTGACCGGATGGATCTCCGGGTAGGTGTGCACCGTGATGTGGCTCTTGTCGAGGTGGGCCAGAATGATTTCGGGCAGCGGGCCCGGGGACTCTTCGATCTGACTGTCGGTCGGGGTTACCGGCTCTTCCGAGATCAGGATCGTGACGCTGGCGCCCTGCGGCTCATAGTCCTGACTGGCAATGTTCAGGATGTTGGCACCAATGATATCGACAACTTCCGTGAGGATCTGCGTCAGGCGTTTCGCGTTGTACTCTTTATTGATGTACTCGACGTAAGCCTGCTGGTCTTGCGGGGTTTCCGCGTAGCAGATGTCATAGATGTTGAAGCTCAAGGTCTTTGTCAGGTTATTGAACCCGTGGAGCTTGAGTTTGCTTTTCACCGTTAAAAACTCTCTATGTGTTTGCGGCCCGGCCGCGTGATCAAGCATGCCCGTCAGATGCGAACAACGCACCTGCGTAGGACGGTTAACACCTCTTCGCGATGGCGATTTTGGTTGTCTGTTCGGGTGCGAGGCCTGTCGGCTGACGGGCCACTACCCTGAAAAAAGTGGCGCATTATGCAGACGTCAGCTTGTGTTCGCCAGAGTCTGCACTGCTTTTATGATAGTTGAATGTCGATTCAACCGAGCTCGATGATCTCGTAGTCGTGGGTAATTGCCACGCCAGCCGCGCCGAGCATGATCGAGGCCGAGCAATACTTCTCGGCAGACAGCTCGATGGCGCGTTTGACCTGGGCTTCTTTCAGCCCGCGGCCCTTGACCACAAAGTGCATGTGGATCTTGGTGAACACCTTTGGATCTTCGGTCGCGCGCTCGGCTTCGAGGAAGGCTTCACAGCTTTCGACCGCCTGGCGGGACTTCTTGAGGATGCTGATCACATCGAAATTGCTGCAGCCGCCGACACCCAGCAGCAGCATTTCCATCGGCCGGACACCCAGGTTACGTCCGCCGGCATCAGGCGGACCGTCCATGACCACGACATGACCACTACCGGATTCGCCGAGGAACATGGCTTCGCCAGCCCATTGGATGCGTGCCTTCATCGCCAAGACTCCACTGTATAAAAAAGGGTCGCCAGCTTAGCACAGGCCCCGTGATTGACGGCGCCCGGCGTCTTAGGACATATCCCACTGCCTTGTAGGTAAATGCTCGAATATTGACGGAAGTGTCTGTTAAGCTGACGCCAAATCAATGGCGCATGGCCAGCTTTTACCCAGCGTTCGCTATTCATAAAAAACCAAACACACCGTGCAGTCTTTTCGGGATACAACCATGGTTGCGATTGCCCCCAACCCCAAGATCAAGAACCTCGATAAGCTGTTGATGCATTGCCAGCGCCGCCGCTATCAGGCCAAGAGCAACATCATTTGTGCCGGCGACCGCTCGGAAACGCTGTTCTTCATCATCAAAGGCTCAGTCACCATCCTGATCGAAGATGACGACGGCCGGGAAATGATCATTTCCTACCTGAACACCGGGGACTTTTTCGGCGAGTTGGGTCTGTTTGAGCAAGCTGGCCTGGAGCAGGAGCGCAGCGCCTGGGTGCGGGCCAAGGTTGAATGCGAAGTCGCGGAAATCAGCTACGCGAAATTCCGCGAGTTGTCCCAGCAGGACCCGGACATTCTTTACGTGCTCAGCGGACAAATTGCACAGCGTCTGCGCAACACCACGCGCAAGGTCGGTGACCTGGCATTCTTTGATGTAACCGGTCGCGTCGCCCGCTGCCTGCTGGAACTGTGTAAACAGCCAGACGCCATGACTCACCCCGATGGCATGCAAATCAAGGTGACCCGTCAGGAAATCGGGCGGATTGTCGGTTGTTCCCGAGAGATGGTTGGTCGCGTGCTCAAGGATCTGGAAGAGCGCAACCTGGTGGGCGTCAAAGGCAAGACCATGGTGGTCTTTGGTACGCGTTAAGCTCGAAAACCTAGCCGCTGAACATCTGCACCAGCACCAACCGGTAGAGATAGTCGAGGCGCGCCAGGGCATCGTGCGCCGCGAACTTCTCATGCAACGCGATGTGGCTTTCGGCGCGTACTCGTTGTTCCAGACCGCAGGCCTCGTTGAAACGATTGACTGCGGCGACCATCGACTCTCGCTCGTTATCGATCAGCATCGCCCCGTGCACCAGTCCTACCGGACGCTGCCCACCCTGGCTCTGGCGCCAGCGCTGGGCGGTACCGACCATCTTGCGTCCGTCGAGGTTGACGTTGAAGCGACCGTCACAGAACGCGCCTTCGATTTCACCCAGGGACGAAGTGCCACCCAACTCATCCAGCAACTGACAGATTGGATCGCATAGACGCCGGTAGCCGGATTCGATGCGGTTAAGGTCGCCTTCGCTGCGCGGCGGTGCGTAGACCAGAGCGATGTTGATCGTGGTGTCGGATTGCGGAACGGGTTCTCCGCCGGTATCGCGCAACAACACTGGCCAGCCTGCCGCTGCCGAGACTTCACATGCGGATTCAAAGCCTGGCAAGCGATTCAAGCGACGCGGCATCACTAGTGCCTGGTCACTCGGTTGCCAGAACAACAGACCAAATTCCGCGTTGCCGGCACAGACCGACGCCAGCAAATCCTGCTCGGCTTGCAGACCGGCTTCGATGGTCAGGGAAATAGGTGAGGTCATAAGGTATTCCGTAGGACATAAAGTCTGTGGTGCTTCTTATGCCGCTATCGCGAGCAAGCTCGCTCCCACATTTGATCTCGGCAGCTCATAGATTTTGTGGCCACCTTCAAACCCTGTGGGAGCGAGCTTGCTCGCGATGCTTTTCAGTCGAGTGTCGAACCGCTGACCGGCACACCGCGCTCAGGGAAGAACAGACGCTGCAACTCGCTGCCCGGGCTTTCGGCGCGCATGAACGCTTCGCCGACCAGGAATGCGTAGACGTCGCTGATTTCCATCAGTTCGACATCGGCGCGATTGAGAATGCCGCTCTCGGTGATGACCAGACGATCACGCGGAATACGCGGCAACAGATCGAGGGTGGTTTCCAGGCTGACATCGAAGGTGTGCAGATTGCGGTTGTTCACGCCAACCAGTGGAGTGTCGAGGGTTTTCAAGGCCCGCTCCAGTTCGTCACCATCGTGGACTTCCACCAGCACATCGAGGTTGACGCTTTTGGCCACGGCTGCCAGTTCGGCCATTTTCACGTCATCCAGCGCGGAAACGATCAACAGCACGCAGTCGGCACCCAAGGCTCGGGCTTCGACGATCTGGTACGGGTCGATCATGAAGTCCTTGCGGATCACCGGCAGCTGGCACGCCGCGCGGGCCTGCTGCAGGTACGCATCCGCGCCTTGGAAGTAGTCGATGTCGGTGAGTACCGACAGGCAGGTCGCGCCGCCCTTCTCGTAGCTTCTGGCGATGTCGGCGGGAACGAAGTTCTCGCGGATCACGCCTTTGCTCGGCGAGGCTTTCTTGATTTCGGCAATGACTGCCGGCTGCTTCAGCTTGGCCTGAGCCAGCAAGGCCTTGGCAAAACCACGGGGTGCATCGGCCACCTTGGCCAGGCTTTCCAGCTCGGCGAGGCTGACGCGAGCGCTGCGCTCGGCCACTTCCTCGACCTTGCGCGCCAGAATCTTTTCCAGAACCGTCGGTACACTCATCCCTCATTCTCCACTTTGAATACCGCAGTAAACGCACCCAGTTCCTCGAGCTTCTCCCGAGCGAGACCGGTGTGCAGCGCATCGTGCGCAAGTGCAACTCCCTCTTTCAAACTGCTGGCATGATCGGCGGCGTACAGCGCGGCACCGGCATTGAGCATGATCATCTCGGCCGCCTTCTGACCGTTTTCGGTCTTGCGCTTGCCCAGGGCATCGCGAATCAGCTCAAGAGATGCCGCCGGGCTTTCCACCGCCAGCCCATGCAGACTCTGGCTCTTCATGCCCAGGTCTTCCGGCTCGACCCAATACTCGGTGATCTGGTCGTTTTTCAGTTCTGCCACGAAGGTCGGTGCTGCCAGGCTGAACTCATCCAGGCCGTCCTTCGAATGCACCACCAGCACATGCTTGCTGCCCAGGCGCTGCAACACTTCCGCCAGCGGCCGGCACAAGGCCTGGGTGAACACGCCCACCACCTGATGTTTCACACCGGCCGGATTCGTAAGCGGGCCGAGCATGTTGAACAAGGTCCGCAGACCCAGTTCGCGGCGTGGGCTTGCAGCGTATTTCATCGCAGAGTGATGGGTCTGGGCAAACATGAAACCAATACCAACGTTGTCAATGCAGCGCGCCACTTGCACCGGTGTCAGGTTCAGGTAGATGCCGGCCGCTTCCAGCAGATCGGCACTGCCGCTCTTGCCCGAGACTGCACGGTTGCCATGCTTGGCCACGGTGCAGCCAGCAGCGGCAACCACGAACGCAGCTGCGGTCGACACGTTGAAGATATTGGCGCCGTCGCCGCCGGTGCCCACCACATCGACCACACCGTCTAGGGTCTTGAGCTCGACCTTGTCCGCCAGTTCGCGCATCACCGACACTGCACCGACAATTTCGTCGATGCTTTCGCTCTTCATGCGCATAGCCATCATGAACGCGCCAATCTGCGCGTCCGAGCATTGCCCGGTCATGATTTCGCGCATCACATCGCGCATTTCATCAGTGCTGAGGTCGAGGTGATCGACGATTCGGCTCAGGGCTGTCTTGATATTCATGAAAAGTCCTTAGCGCGTGCCGCCGGTTTGTTTGAGGAAGTTGGCGAACAGTTCGTGGCCCTGTTCGGTGAGGATCGACTCAGGGTGGAACTGCACGCCTTCGATGTTCAGAGTCTTGTGACGCAGGCCCATGATCTCGTCGACCGAGCCGTCTTCGAGCTGGGTCCAGGCGGTCAGCTCCAGACAATCTGGCAGGGTTTCGCGCTTGACGATCAATGAATGATAGCGGGTCACCGTCAGAGGACGATTCAGGCCTTCGAAGACCCCCTTGTCCTCGTGAAATACCGGGCTAGTCTTACCGTGCATCACTTGGCGGGCGCGCACCACATCACCGCCAAAAGCCTGGCCGATGGACTGGTGGCCGAGGCAGACGCCAAGAATCGGCAGTTTGCCGGCGAAATGCTTGATCGCTTCAATCGAGATGCCGGCTTCGGTCGGCGTGCAAGGACCGGGGGACACAACAATGCGCTCAGGGTTGAGGGCTTCGATTTCAGCGATGGTCAGTTCATCGTTGCGCACGACTTTGACCTGGGAGCCGAGCTCGCCCAGGTACTGCACAACGTTGTAGGTAAAGGAGTCGTAGTTATCGATCATCAGCAACATGGCGTTTAGAACCTCTTGAATTCACTGACTTTGAAGATGGCCTTCGAATGATTTACCCGCAGAGCGCTGCACTTTGTCAGGTGCTGGAGCAGCGCCAGCAAAGCGGCATTTCAAACAGGTAAAGAAGGCGAAGCGATACAGGTCCGGCGAGGCCGGCAAAAGAATTCAGGCGCGCCAACGCCAGCGGGCGTGTGCCTTGATGACTTGATCCAGGAGTTTACTGATGATCAACACGGGGAAGGTCTCGTTCGTACGTCCCGGCACAGTAACTTAGCTGGGCAGAGCGCGCAATATCGCCGGGGGTACTGCCCGCGAAACTATCAAAGGCTTCGCGACAGATGGCAAAAGGCCGAAAGTTTTTGGTACTGTCGTTTCGTTAACTACAACAATAAATAAACGGACTTGCTCATGATCAAACAGTCGTTGTTTGTACCGCTCGCAGGATGCTTGCTAGCGATCGCATGCGCCCAGGCGAACGCCGCACCTAATCCTTATACAAGTTTCATTGTCTTCGGGGACAGCCTTAACGACGCAGGGACCTTTGCCGACACGGGCGGGCCTGCCGGGGCGACGCAGCGCTTCACCAACCGGACGGGGCCGGTGTACCTGGATGGCAGCGGCGAAGTCCGCTCGCTCAACGCCACGCAGATTCTGGGTGGAAAACTGGGGTTTTCACCGGACCAGACGGCATCCTCTGCTTCAGCAGTTCGCGCCAACGAAGGCCTGCCTGATGGTAACAACTGGGCTGTAGGCGGCTACCGTACCGACCAGATTCTTGATTCGATTACCAGCACCTCCGCCACCGGCGAACGCACCCGGGCCGGCTATCTTCCATCCAATAACTTCCGTGCCGACCCGAACGCACTGTATTACCTGTCGGGCGGCGGTAATGACTTCCTGCAAGGTCGCGTCACCAGCCTGCCCCAGGCCAGTGCCGCCGCCGACCGCCTGGCCGACAGCGTGCAGACGCTGCAAACCGCCGGCGCCAAATACGTCATGGTCTGGTTGCTGCCCGATATCGGCTTTACCCCGGCGTTCAACGGCACCCCGCTGCAAGCGTTCACGTCCCAACTCAGCGCCCAGTTCAACACTGAACTGGTAGGCCGACTGCAAAACATCAATGCCGAAGTCATCCCGCTCAACATTCCGGTACTGCTCAAAGAGACGTTCGCCAACCCGGCACAGTTTGGCCTGGCCACCGACCAGAACCTCATCGCCACCTGCTTCAGCGGCAGCGGCTGCACCGAGAACGCCCGCTACGGCATAAACAGCGCCATGCCGGACCCGACCAAGCTGATCTACAACGACTCGGTGCACCCCACCGAAGCCGGGCAGCGCCTGATTGCCGATTACGCGTATTCCCTGCTGGCGGCGCCGTGGGAGCTGACCTTGCTGCCAGAAATGGCCCAGGGCACCGTGCGTGCGCATCAGGATGAATTGCGCAATCAGTGGCTGGCCGATTGGGAAAACTGGCAAGGCGTCGGCCAATGGCGAGCCATTGTTTCCGGCGGCGGACAGCATCAGGACTTTGACGGTCAGGACAGCGTGGCAAGCGCCGACGGTAACGGTGCCAACCTGAACATCGGTGGCAGCTACCGTCTCGACGATGCCTGGCGTGTTGGTCTGGTGGCCGGTTTCTATAACCAGAAACTCGAAGCCGGCAACAACGACTCCGACTACAAGCTAAACACTTACCTGGGCACGGCATTCGCCCAGTACCAGCAAAACCGTGTGTGGGCTGATGCGGCGCTGACGGCCGGGCATCTGGATTACGATAGCCTCAAGCGTAAATTCCAGCTGGGCGTCAACGAACGCGGCGAAAAAGGCGATACAAGCGGTAACGTCGAAGCCTTCAGCGCACGCGTGGGTTACGACATTGCGCAACAAGCCAGCAGCCCCTGGCACCTGTCGCCGTTTGTCAGCGCCGACTTCTCCAAGGTGCAAGTCGACGGTTACTCGGAGGACGGCAACGATTCCACGGCGCTGACCTTCGCCGATCAGGAGCGTATTTCCCGGCGTCTGGGCGCTGGCCTGCCGGGCAAATACCAGATCACCCCGCAAACCCAGGTATTCGGTGAAGCGGCAATCGAGCGCGAGTACAACGACGACACTCAGGACGTGGGTATCAACCTCAACAGCCTGCCGAACAATCAGTTCACGCTGGAAGGCTACACCCCGCAAAGTCACTTGCAACGTGTGAACCTGGGGGTGAGCCACAACCTCACCAAGGACCTGGCACTGCGCGCCAGCTACAACATCCGCAAGGACGACGACTTCACTCAACAGGGCATCAACGTAGGTGTTGCGCTGGACTTCTGATGTGCAGGCAATAAAAAACGCGGCGCCCTCTCAGGCGCCGCGTTTTTTTATGGTGAACACTTATTGTGGCGAGCGAGCTTGCTCGCGTTCGGCTGCGTAGCAGTCGCAAACTCCGGCGACTCGATAAGCCCGAAAGAATGCAGGGGGCCGCTTTGCGACCCAACGGGGGCAAGCCCCCTCGCCACAAAAGCTCCTTCACCACATGAGCTCAGCTTTCCGGGGATTGTTCAGCCAGGGCAACGGCGCGGAACATCGCGCGACGCTTGTTCAGGGTTTCTTCCCATTCCAGCGCCGGTACCGAGTCGGCGACGATGCCGCCACCGGCCTGCACATGCAGTTCGCCGTTCTTGATCACCGCCGTGCGGATCGCAATGGCGGTGTCCATGTTGCCGTTCCAGGCGAAGTAACCGACCGCACCGCCGTAGACGCCACGCTTGACCGGCTCCAGTTCGTCGATGATTTCCATCGCGCGAATCTTCGGCGCGCCGGACAAGGTGCCCGCCGGCAGAATCGCCCGCAGTGCATCCATCGCCGTCAGCCCTGCTTTCAGTTGCCCGGTGACGTTGGACACAATGTGCATCACGTTGGAGTAACGCTCGATCACCATCTTCTCGGTGAGCTTCACCGAGCCGATTTCCGAAACGCGACCGGTGTCGTTGCGACCGAGGTCGATCAGCATCAAGTGTTCGGCGATTTCCTTGTCGTCCGACAGCAGGTCTTTTTCCAGCGCCTGGTCAGCCTCTTCGTTGGCACCCCGCGGACGGGTGCCGGCAATCGGGCGCACGGTGATCAGGTTGTCTTCGACCCGCACCAGCACTTCCGGCGAACTGCCGACGACGTGGAAGTCGCCGAAGTTGAAGAAGTACATGTAAGGCGTCGGGTTGAAGCAGCGCAGCGCGCGGTACAGATCGATTGGCGCCGCCTTGAAGTCGATCGACATGCGCTGGGACGGCACGACCTGCATGCAGTCACCGGCCAGGATGTATTCCTTGATGGTGTCGACGGCTTTTTCGTAATCGTCCTGAGTGAAGCTGGAGCGGAACACCGGGTCAGCCGATTGTTGCTTGCTGAAGTCCAGGCCACGGCGTGGGGTGATCGGCTGACGGAGTTTTTCCAGCAGCTCTTCCAGGCGCGCGCGACCTTGTTCGAAGGCGTCTTCCTGCGCCGGGTCGGCCAGGACGATGGCGTGCATCTTACCGGCCAGGTTGTCGAACACCACCACGGCGTCGGACACCATCAGCAGAATGTCCGGTACGCCCAGCGGGTCCGGGTTCGGGCATTTGCCCAAGCGCTTTTCCACATAACGCACGCAGTCATAACCGAAGTAACCCACCAGGCCACCGTTGAAGCGCGGCAGGCCGGCAATGGTCGGCACGTTGTAGCGAGCCTTGAAGGCTTCGACGAAGGCCAGCGGGTCTTCCACGTCGTGGCTTTCGGTCTCGACGCCATCGACGGTCACGCTGACGTGATGATCGTGAACCCGCATCACGGTACGGCACGGCAAGCCGATGATCGAGTAACGGCCCCACTTCTCGCCGCCCTGTACGGACTCCAGCAAGTAGGAATTGGGCTCGTCGGCCAGCTTCAGGTAGATCGACAGCGGCGTGTCGAAGTCGGCCAGGGTTTCGCAGGCAAGCGGAATGCGGTTGTAGCCGGCAGCGGCCAAACGCAGGAATTCTTCGCGGATCATGAGGTGCCTCGTGGTTTGAGGGTCGAACAGTCAGGTATGCAAACGCGCCGGATAACCGGCCAGAATCAAGTCAGGCGCGCCAACGCCAGCGGGCCAGGGCCTTGATGACTTTCATCCAGAGTTTGCGAGTGACCACCACGATGGCGTTTCCAGAAGGGGGTTTGACAGCGTCGGCCAACGTTATCTCAGCGGCCGGATCCAGGCAACCGGGAATTAGTTTGCGCAGGTCGTCGATCACCAGTGTCGGCGACTCTTCGGCAATTGGCCGACCGTGGTTATAGCCGTAGCTCAGGGCCACGCACTTGACCCCCGCCGCTTTCGCCGCCAGCACATCGCTGCGCGAATCGCCGACGAACAACGACTGCGAAGCCGGAATGTTGGCCATTTTCATCACGAAAAACAGCGCGGCCGGATCGGGCTTTTTCTGTGGCAGGGTGTCGCCGCCGATGATCCAGCGGAAGTAACGGCCGATTTTCATCTGATCCAGCAGCGGCGCGACGAAACGCTCCGGCTTGTTGGTGATCAGCGCCATCTCGACGCCCTGCTTTTGCAGCCATTTGAGGAAGTCGCGCACGCCGGGATACACCACCGTCAACTCATGGCTCTCGCCATAAGCCTGCATGAAATACTCCAGCGCCCGCTCGGCCTCGTGGTTATCGACCGCCGAATGATCTATAGCGCCAGCCAGCGCACGACGCACCAATACCGGCGCGCCGTTGCCGACCCATTCGCGTACCGCTTCCAGACCGGCGGGCTTACGACCGAGTTTGAGCAGCATCTTGTCCACAGCCACTGCCAGGTCCGGGACCGAATCGATCAACGTGCCGTCCAGATCGAACATCACCAGCCGCGGCAGTTGCCCCGGGAACAACTGCTCAAAGCCACTCATGGGCGAGCCAGCGCCAGTTCGGAACGCATCTTGTCGATGACTTCCTGATAGTTCGGCGCATTGAAGATGGCCGAGCCGGCGACGAAGGTGTCAGCGCCAGCCGCAGCGATTTCGCGAATGTTGTTCACGTTCACGCCGCCGTCGATTTCCAGGCGAATGTCACGGCCCGACGCATCGATCAGCGCCCGCACTTCACGCAGCTTGTCGAGGGTGCCGGGGATGAACTTCTGCCCGCCGAAGCCCGGGTTGACGCTCATCAACAGGATCATGTCGACCTTGTCCATGACGTGCTTGAGCACGTCCAGCGGGGTCGCCGGGTTGAACACCAGGCCCGACTTGCAGCCGCCTTCGCGGATCAATTGCAGGGAGCGGTCGATGTGCTGGGTGGCTTCCGGGTGGAAGGTGATGTAAGTAGCGCCGGCTTCGATGAAGTCGCCGACGATGCGGTCCACCGGGCTGACCATCAGGTGCGCGTCGATCGGCGCGGTCACGCCGTACTTGCGCAGCGCCGCACAGACCATCGGGCCGATGGTCAGGTTCGGCACATAGTGATTGTCCATGACATCGAAGTGCACGAAGTCGGCACCGGCGGCCAGGACGTTGTCCACTTCTTCACCCAGGCGGGCGAAGTCGGCGGAGAGAATCGACGGAGCAATTACGAAGGGCTGCATGACGCACCTTTTCTGAGCAGAATCACGATGGCGCGCATTGTATACCTCATGCTTTGACGCGCGCACCGTGAGCGCGATGATTGGACCTTGCCATCATCCAATAACAGCAAAGGCTCTAGTACGCCGCGCGATAGATCTTTTCGATATCGACGGCACTCAACTTGCGCGGATTGTTGCGCATCAAGCGCTCGATCCCCGCCGCTTCCACGGCCATGGACGGGATGGCGTCCTCGGGCACACCGAAGCTGCGCAGGCCCTGGGGAATTTCCACGGCGGCACACAGTTCGGACATGGCTTGCACGGCTTTGTCGGCCGCTTCGTTGATGCTCAAGTGAGCGGTCTTCACGCCCATGGCCTCGGCGATATCCTGCATGCGTTCGATGCAGGCCATCTTGTTCCAGGTCATGACATGGGGCAGTAGCAAGGCATTACTGACCCCATGGGCAATGTTGAAACGCCCGCCCAGCGGATACGCCAGCGCATGCACCGCGCCGACCCCGGCATTGCCGAACGCCATGCCGGCCATCAGGCTGGCAGTGGCCATGTCTTCCCGGGCTTGCAGGTTCGACGGGTTGGCGTAGGCCTTGGGCAAAGCCTTGGCGATCAACTTGATGGCGCCAATGGCAAGGGCATCGGTAATCGGCGAGGCGTTGATCGACAGATAGGACTCGATGGCGTGCACCAGCGCATCGACGCCGCTGGCCGCCGTGACGCTGCGCGGACAGGTCATGGTCATTTGCGGACTGACCAGCGCTACATCCGGCAACAGGTAGTCGCTGACGATACCCTTCTTCAGTTGCGCGACCTTGTCGGAAAGGATGGCGACGTTGGTCACTTCCGAGCCGGTGCCGGCGGTGGTCGGGATGGCAATCAGTGGCGGGCCTTTGCGCGGGACCTGATCGATACCGAACAAATCCTCCAGCGCACCGTGGTACCCGGCGTAGGCCGCCACGCTCTTGGCAATGTCGATGGCACTGCCGCCGCCCAAGCCGATCAAGCCGTCATGCCCGCCGTCGCGATAGACCTGCATGCAATCTTCGACGATGGCGATTTCCGGGTCTGGCAGCACCCGGTCGAAAATCTCATAACTGCGATCGCCCAGCTGCGCCAGTGCCAGTTCTACCGTGCCGGACTTGACCAGGGCTGCGTCGGTGACGATCAGCGGGTTGTCGATATCCAGGCGTGTCAGCTCGGCGGCCAGTTGCTCGATGGCACCTGCGCCGGTGATCAGTTTGTGAGCGATTTTGAAAGAGGAAAGACTCATGTGCGCAGCCTCTTATAGGTAGGGGAGCTGGGCACAATAGTAGCTGGGGATTGCGGGTTGTCTTCCATTCAGGCGGTGAATGACCTAGGTTTCCGGGAACGCCAAAAACCACTGTGGGAGCGAGCTTGCTCGCGATGAGGGAGTACCAGCCACCATAAATGTCGACTGACTGTCCGCTATCGCGAGCAAGCTCGCTCCCACAGGGAGTAGGGTGATTCGTCAGACCTGCGCAGTACGCAGTTTCTCGCTACGCCCACGCAGCCATTCCAGGGTCAGCAACAGGATCACCGAGAAGGCAATCAGCAGCGTCGCGGCGGCGGCGATGGTCGGGCTGAGGTTTTCGCGGATTCCGCTGAACATCTGCCGTGGCAGGGTCGCTTGCTCGGGGCCGGCGAGGAACAGCGTCACCACCACTTCATCGAACGACGTCGCGAAGGCAAACAGCGCCCCGGAGATCACGCCCGGCGCAATCAGTGGCAAGGTCACCCGGCGGAACGTGGTCAGCGGCGAAGCGCCCAGGCTCGCAGCGGCCCGCACCAGGTTGTGGTTGAACCCCTGCAAGGTCGCCGACACTGTGATGATCACAAACGGCACACCGAGCACGGCATGCACGACGATCAGCGAGGTATAGCTGTTGCCAAATCCCAGTGGAGCGAAGGTCAGGTAACTGGCCACGCCAATGATCACCACCGGTACCACCATCGGCGAAAT
This sequence comes from Pseudomonas sp. GL_091, assembly GCF_057837725.1. NCBI lineage: Bacteria > Pseudomonadati > Pseudomonadota > Gammaproteobacteria > Pseudomonadales > Pseudomonadaceae > Pseudomonas > Pseudomonas sp. GL_091. Next base: position 6,527,367 of record NZ_CM174451.1, read on the forward strand.
CACCAGCGCCATCACCAGCGGCTTGCCCGGGAAATCGCCTCGGGTCAGGCCGATCGCCGCCAGCGTGCCGAAAATCATCGCCAGTACCGTCGCTGCCGGGGCCACGATGATGCTGTTCTTCAACGAACGCATCCATTCCGCCGAGGCAAAGAAGTCCTGGTACCAGTGCAGCGAAAAGCCTTGCAGCGGATAGACCAGAAAACTCCCCGAGTTGAACGACAGCGGAATGATCACCAGCACCGGCAGGATCAGGAACAACAGAATCAAGCCGCAGAGAATCCGCAAGCTGTAGAACCACACCCGTTCAATGGGCGACATATAAGGACTCAGCATTTCGTTCTCCCCTTAGCTCAGGCGCAGGCGGCTCGCGCCCACCAGCCAGCTGTAAATCAGATAAAGCACGACCGTCGCGAGCAACAGCAGCCCACCGAGTGCGGTCGCCATGCCCCAGTTGATGCTGGTGTTGGTGTAGAAGGCGACGAAGTAGCTGACCATCTGATCGTTCGGGCTGCCCAGCAATGCCGGGGTGATGTAGTAGCCGATGGCGAGGATGAACACCAACAGGCAGCCGGCGCCGACACCGGCATAGGTCTGCGGGAAGTACACCCGCCAGAAGCTGGCGAACGGATGGCAGCCGAGGGAAATCGCGGCGCGCATGTAGGTCGGCGAGATGCCTTTCATCACGCTGTAGATCGGCAGGATCATGAACGGCAGCAAGATGTGCACCATCGAGATGTAGACGCCGACACGGTTGAACACCAGTTCGATCGGCTTATCGATGATGCCCATGGCCATCAGGCCGCTGTTGATCAGGCCACCCGATTGCAGCAACACGATCCACGCCGCGACCCGTACCAGGATCGAGGTCCAGAACGGCAACAGCACCAGGATCATCAGCAGGTTGCTCTGCCGTGACGGCAGGTTCGCCAACAGGTAAGCCAGGGGATACGCCAGCACCAGGCAGATCACGGTGATGATCAGGCCCATCCAGAAGGTGCGGGCGAAGATGTCGAGATAGATCGCCTGGTCCGGGGTGGCCGGGGCGATTTCGCCGAGGTCGTCGATGCGGTGATCGACAGCCGCCAGCAGGTAATACGGGGTGATGCTGCTGGTGTTGCGGCGTACCGCTTGCCAGTAGGCCGGGTCGCCCCAGCGCTCATCGAGACCTTCCAGCGCTTCTTTATAGGAGGCAGGTTCAGTGGTGAGCGGCAAGGCGCGGGCAGTTTTGGTCAGCAGGCTACGGTAGCCGGCCAGTTCCATGTTCAGGCGTTTGGACAGATCGCCCAGGGTCTGATTCTTGCGCGCGTCGGCGAGGTCTTCGGCCGCCGCTTTGTAAACCGGTTCAGCGGGCAGGCCGCGGCCGTCCCAACTGGCGATGGCGGTCACGGTACGCGGCATGCCGCCGACCACTTCCGGGTTGCCAACGCTTTTGTAGAGCAGCGCCACGATCGGCACCAGGAACACCAGCAACAGAAACAGCACCAGCGGTGCGATCAACGCCTGGGCCTTCCAGCGGTTGACCCGCTCGGCATGCTTGAGCCGCTGCTTCAAGGTGGGGCTGGTGCCCTCGTTCAGGGGAACGGCGATAGCCATGACGTACTCCGGGAATCTTTGATCGTTACAGAGGTGGCGAACCACCCCTGTTGTGTTGAAACACCGCAACCTGTGGGAGCGAGCTTGCTCGCGATGAGGCCATCACATTCAACATCTATGTTGATTGACCCACCGCTTTCGCGAGCAAGCTCGCTCCTACAGCGTAAGCCCGCGGTGCGGTCTTACTTGGCAGCCCAGGCGTTGAAGCGCTGTTCCAGTTGCTCGCCGTTGTCAGCCCAGAAGCTGACGTCGATCTGCACCTGGTTGGCGATGTTTTCCGGGGTAGTCGGCATGTCTTTCAGGACATCCTTGGTCAGCAGGGGTACGGCCTGGGTGTTTGCCGGGCCGTAGGCGATGTTTTCCGAGTAGGTCTTCTGCTGCTGTGGCATCACCGAGTAGGCGATGAACTTCTTCGCGGCTTCAGCGCGCTTGGCATCCAGACCTTTTGGAATGGCCCATGCGTCGAAGTCGTAGATACCGCCGTTCCACACGACTTTCAGGTTGCTTTCTTTCTGCACGGCAGCGATACGACCGTTGTAGGCCGAGCTCATGACCACGTCGCCGGAAGCGAGGTATTGCGGCGGTTGTGCGCCGGCTTCCCACCACTGGATGTTTGGCTTGAGCTCATCGAGCTTCTTGAACGCGCGGTCCTGACCGTCTTTGCCGGCCAGCACTTTGTAGACGTCTTTCGGCGCAACGCCGTCGGCCATCAGTGCGAATTCCAGGGTGTACTTGGCGCCTTTACGCAGGCCACGCTTGCCCGGGAACTGCTTGGTGTCCCAGAAATCCACCCAGCTGGTCGGTGCGGTTTTCAGCTTGTCGGCGTTGTAGGCCAGCACGGTCGACCACACGAAGAAACCCACGCCGCAAGGCTGGATGGCGCCCTTGACGTAGTCTTCGGTCTTACCGAACAACTTCGGATCAAGCTGTTCGAACATGTCTTCGTCGCAACCACGGGACAGTTCCGGCGATTCAACCTCTACCAGATCCCAGGACACGCTCTTGGTGTCGACCATGGCCTTGACCTTGGCCATTTCACCGTTGTACTCGCCGGCCACGATCTTGCCGTTGCCTGCCGCTTCCCACGGTGCGTAGAAGGCTTTGACCTGAGCCGCCTTGTTCGCCCCACCAAAGGACACCACGGTCAGGTCCGGGCCGGCCGCCATTGTGTGTGCCGCGCCCATCATGCCCAGTGCCAAAGCGGTGAATTTCAGGGATCTCAACATTTATTGTTCTCTCCACGTGCAGGGTTGGTGTTGGTGTTGCCGGGGCGATCAATGCGCCTCTAAAAGTGGGTCGAGTGCGCGAACGTGCTCGACCTGCCAGCCAAGCGGTACCACGTCGCCGACGGCGAGCGAGGGATCAAGCTCGGCAATCGGCTGTTTCACGAAGAAGTCGGTCTTGCCGCAGACTTCCATGCGAACCCGGACGTGGTCGCCCAGATAGATGAATTCCTCGACTCGCCCGGAGAAGCGGTTGACGCATTGGTCGCTGGAGCCGTTGAGGCTCACTCGCTCCGGACGAATGGACAGGGTCACCGGCTCGCCGGTCTGGCCGATGTTGACCGCCAGCGCTTCGACTTTTTCCCCGCGACCAAGCTCGACCACGCAGCGCTCGCCGCTCTGGCTGACCAGTCGGCCATTGAGGCGGTTGTTCTCGCCAATGAAGTTGGCGACGAAGGTGTTCTTCGGCTCTTCGTAGAGGGTGCGCGGTGGCGCGATCTGCTGGATTTCGCCCTGGTGGAACACCGCCACACGGTCGGACATGGTCAAGGCTTCGCCCTGATCGTGGGTCACGTAGACAACAGTGACGCCCAGGCGCTGGTGCAGGTGCTTGATCTCCATCTGCATGTGTTCACGCAGTTGTTTGTCGAGTGCGCCGAGGGGTTCGTCCATCAGCACCAGTTGCGGTTCGAACACCAGCGCGCGGGCCAAGGCCACACGCTGTTGCTGACCACCGGAGAGCTGCGCCGGGTAGCGCTGGGCGAAGGCATCGAGCTGGACCATGCTCAGCACGCGCTTGACCCGGGCACTGACGTCGCTCTTGTTCATGCCGCGTACGGTCAGCGGGAAAGCCAGGTTCTCGGCCACCGTCATGTGCGGGAACAATGCGTAGTTCTGGAACACCATGCCGATGTCGCGCTTGTGCGGCGGCACGTTGTTGATGGCGCGCCCGGCCAACAGGATTTCGCCCGCGGTCGGCGTTTCGAAACCGGCGAGCATCATCAGGCTGGTGGTCTTGCCGGAGCCGGACGGCCCGAGCAACGTGAGGAATTCGCCTTTGCGAATGTCCAGGTTGAGGTCCTTGACGATCAGGTTCTCGCCGTCGTAGCTCTTCTGCACTCCACGAAAGCTGACCAGAACATCATTGGCCCCTGCGCTTGAATCGACCTGGCTCATACCCACACCTTTGTTATTGATGACTGCTGTGGGACTAAGCCTAGTGGACGCTGGGTACCGCGCAAATCGGGGCGCAAGAGAGATTCCCCTAAGCCGGATGGAAGACTAGGGGTAGGGATTGCCCTACAAAGATGGCGTGTTTTGGCAAATGCAGTGGCAAGGGGTCAGCTACAAGCCACAAAAGCAAGCCGATGCGGTATCTGGAGCTGTCGTAAATGGATATGCCACCACCGGACCTGTGGGAGCGAGCAAGCCCGCTCCCACATTGAGTATCGGTGTGGTTTAGAGCAGCTTGTGCTCCATCGCGTACTTCACCAGTTCCGCCAGCGAGGTGATGTTGAGCTTCTGCATCAACCGCGCCTTGTGGGTGCTGATGGTCTTGCTGCTCAGCGCCAATTGCTGGGCGATGTCGTTGACGTTGGCGCCCTGGGCCAGGCGTTCGAACACGGAAAATTCGCGCTCGGAGAGTAACGAGTGCAATGGACGCGAGTCGGTAAGACCGACCTCGAAAACCATGCGGTCGGCCAGTTCCGGGTCGATATAACGCCCGCCTGACGCCACTTTGCGAATGGCCGTCAGCAACAGTGCCGGGTCGCTGTCCTTGGTCGCATAACCGGCAGCGCCCACCTTCAACGCCCGGGCGGCCATCTGCGCTTCGTCGTGCATCGACAGCACCAGGATCGCCGGTGGATTGTTCAGGGCGCGAATCCGCGGAATCGCTTCCAGGCCGTTGACGCCCGGCATGGAGATGTCCAGCAACACCACTTCGCAGGGCACATGACGCAAGGTGTCGAGCAACTGCTCGCCATTGCTCGCCTCCCCCACCACCAGCAAGTCCTTGGCCAGGCCGATCAACTGCTTGATGCCTTCGCGAACGATGGTGTGGTCTTCGGCTACCAGTACACGGATCACGTTCTTCTCCAGGTTCAAGATCTATCGCGAGCAGGCTCGCTCCCACAGGGGATTTTTGAACGACTCAAAGCCATTGTGGGAGCGAGCCTGCTCGCGAAAGCGTCAGCACAGACACCACAAATTCTTCAGGCTTTCTCCAGAGGCACTCGCACTTCTAACGTCGTGCCCTCACCCGGCTCACTCTCAAGCGACAACTCACCGCCCATGATCAACACCCGCTCGCGCATGCCGACCACCCCAAAGGATGTCGGCCTGCCAGCTGCGGCGACAAATCCTACGCCATCATCGCTGACCGTCAGACACAATTCGTCGCCCTCAAGGGCCAGTGTCAGTTCAACAGTATGCGCCTGGGCGTGCCGCATGACATTGGTCAGCGCTTCCTGAAGGATTCGAAACAGGCCGATTGCCTTCGCATCGCTGAGCGCTGGCAAATTGTCCGGCACCTGCACCAGACACGGGATCTGCGTGCGCGCCTCGAATCGGCGGGCCTGCCACTCAATGGCCGAGGCGATGCCAGCGTCGAGAATCGGCGGTCGCAATGCCGTGGCCACATCGCGGACCAACTGAAACAACTGAGCGATCAAGCGCTTCATGCTATTCAAGCGCTCGTTCAGACCGGGATCAAGTTGCGCGTAAGCCAGTTCGCACATGGAGGTTTCTAGCTTGAGCACGGTCAGCATCTGACCCAGTTCATCGTGAACTTCCCGGGCAATGCGCGCTTTTTCTTCCTCGCGCACGCTTTCCAGGTGCGCAGACAACTCACGCAGTTGTTCCCGGGAGCTGGCCAGTTCAAGTTCGATGCGCTTGCTCTCGCTGATGTCCCAGACGATCCCGTCCCAGACATAGGCGCCGTCTTCCAGCCGGCGGGTGATGGCCTTGATTTCCGCCCAGCGCTGCTCGCCCTGACGCGTGAGGATTCGCCCCTGCCACGACCAGTCGCTGTCGGTATCCAGCGCATGATCCTGGGTCTGGTGATAGCTGGCCTTGTCATCCGGATGCACGAGGCTGCGCAGGCCTTTATCGCGATGCGCCAGCGTGGCCGGCGAGTAACCCACCAGGCTTTCGCTGCCTTCGCTGATGTAGGCAAAGTCAATCTGACCGGTCACCGGCGCCCGCTCCAGCCGGAAAACCAGTCCCGGAACGTTGGCGGCGATACCTTGCAACCGCGCCTCGCTTTCCTGCAAGGCCGCCAGGGCACGACGCCGCTCCGTGACATCGTTGAGGTAAACCACCAGGTATTCGCCATCGCGAAAGCGCAGAAAACTCAATGAGACATCGGCCGGCAGGATGCTGCCATCGGCCCGCACGCAATTGGATTCGAAGCTTTGCGGGCCATCTTCACTGGCCCGGGCGCGCTTCCACAGGTTCAGCCAACGGTCCATGTGCAGGCCAGGCTCGAAATCGATCAGGGGCCGATCGATGATCCCGCCGGCCGGATAGCCCAGCATGCTTTCCGCCGCGCGGTTGGCGTAGCGCACATGGCTGTCCCAGTTGACCCAGAGGATGCCGACGGTGCTCTGGTCAATGGAAAACTGGGTGAGCCGCAAGGCCTCTTCGCTGGCGGCGCGCAAGGCGATGTCTTCCTGCGCGGCCAGCAGACGCTGTTCCAGGTTGTGCTGCTGGCGACGCTGCCAGAACACGATGGCCATGCAACTCAACGTCAGCACTGCCAGCAACAGGCAGAGGTTTTGCCAAAACCCCGGAGACTCGGTGAGCCGCGGATACTTGGGCTGCAGCCATTGATTGTGCAGTTGCTCCAGATCCTTGGCCGGGATCGCCCGCAATGCACTTTCGACGATGCCCGCCAGTTCAGGTTTGTCGCGGAGCGTGGCCACCCGCAGCAACTGTGGCAGGCCGACATCCCCCACCACCACCAACCCGGCGAACTCCGGCTCGACCGACAAGCGTCCCAGCTGCGCCTCATCGATCACCGCATAAGCCGCCTGCTGGCCAACCAATAATTGCAATGCCTGGCGTTCCATCGGTACGCCTTGCAGATTCAGGTGCGGGTAGTTGCCGCGCAGGTAATCGGCAATGGCACTGGGCATCCGCACGGCGACGCGGGTCTGGCTGTCGAGCTTTTCCAGCTCGACAGCGCCAGCGCTTTTCTGGTCGCTGACCACCAGTTGCGGCACCCGCATGTAGGGGTCTGAAAACTGCCAGAGGCGCAGCCCGCCAGGTGTCTGGGTCAGCCCCGGGGCGATGTCGATCTCGCCCTCGCGGGCCGCGGCTTCCAATTGTTCAAGGTCAGAAAAATTGCGCCAGCTCAGTTCGACATTGAGGTTTTTCGCCAGCCACTTCATCAACTCGACGTTCACCCCGGACAGGCGCTGCAAGCGACGATCGTATTGCGCATAGGGCGCCTGCAGCACCACGCCGACCCGCAACTCGCTCTGCTGCGCCAGCCAGTGCTGCTGTTTCGGGGACAGTTGGGCAACGGGCGCCGGAGGCGCGACGGCCGCCCAGCCCATCAAGGGAAACCACAAACAGCCGATAACCCACAGGCAGCGAAAACGCATCATTGAACTCTCACACACTGACAAATACTGACCAACCCATTAGGCTGCCGGAACATCTTCTGGCCTGGAATATCCGATGCCCCCTGTCTACCGCCTGGCACTGCCAGCGTTGTGCCTGTCGCTGATCCTGCCTTGCGCTTTTTCCGTCAAGGCGGCCGACCCGGCGCCCGCCGCGGAGGAAAAAACCGCCGAAGAGAAACCACTCGAACGTCAGCCGCTGCCTGAGCGTAGTCAGGAAGAAGCGACTGCACTTGAGCGAAAAATCCCGGCTCAGGAACAGCAACAACTGCAAGCAGGCACCGACACGTTTCTGGCCTTGTGGAAACCGGCCAATACCGCCGAACCCAAAGGCGCGGTGATTATCATCCCGGGCGCCGGTGAAACCGTTGACTGGCCGCAAGCGGTCGGCCCTTTGCGGCGCAAATTGCCGGATGCCGAGTGGAGCAGCCTGAGTATCACCTTGCCGGACCTGCAAAGCGATGCCATTGCGCCACGAATCGTCGAAGCAGCACAGGCTCCCAAGCCCCCCGAAACCGTCAGTAAAGACTCGACCACCGCCGCCCCCATCGAACAGGTGGCCGGTGGCGAGGCCGATGTGGCCGACAAGGCCGTCGCCGGAACCAGCGAAGAACAGTCCAAGGCAGATGCCGAGCGCATCTTCGCCCGGATCGACGCCGCGGTCGCCTTCGCCGAACAGCAAAGCGCCCGCAGTATCGTGGTGTTGGGGCATGGTTCCGGCGCCTATTGGGCCGCGCGCTACCTGAGCGAGAAGCAGCCATCGCAGGTCGAAAAACTGGTGATGGTTGCCGCCCGGACACCTGTGGTGGCCACGCCCGGGCTGGCAGAGCTGACCCCGACCCTGAAACTGCCAACCGCGGATATTTTCTACAAGGACAAAGCGCTGGATCGCGACACAGCACTGGAGCGACTGCAGGCCAGCAAACGCCAGAAGTCATCGGCATTCAGCCAGGTTGCACTCAAGGCGTTGCCGGATACCAAGGCCGAACAGGAGCAACTGTTCCGTCGGGTGCGGGGCTGGTTGAGCCCGCAGAACCCGGCGGGCTGACAGACCGAGGCGCCTTCATCGCGGGCAAGCCACGCTCCCACAGGTTTTATGCCGATCACAAAATTGCGTACGACACAAAACCTGTGGGAGCGAGCTTGCTCGCGATAGCGGTATTACTGGCGACGTAAGTTTTCCGGGCTAGCGAAAATCCCGCCGCTCCCGAATCAGCGTATAGGCGTTATGCAGTTCACGCGTTCGCTCGGTAGCCTCACGCACCTGCATCGCCGTCGCGCCACTGCCGGCAATCTTGTCCGGGTGATGACGACTGAGCAGGCGCCGATAAGCACGCTTGATCTGTGCCGGCTCAGTGGTGGCCGACACGCCCAAAAGCCTTAACGCGTCCTGATAATTTGGCACGCTGCTGCCCAATGGCCGCTTCTGCGGCTCATAGTCGTGGGCCAACGCTTGTACCTGATGGGGCGTCCAGCCCAGCCACTTGCCCCATTGGCCAATCAATTGACGTTCACTGCTGCCGGCACGACCATCGGCCCACACCATTCGCCAGCAGGCGCGCAACACGCCTTCTGCCGCATGGGGCTGGGCACTCAGGCGACGCAGATAACCGTGTAACCGGTCGCGGCCCGACTTGCCGCGATTGAACGCGGCAATCGCACGACGCCGGGCCGGCTCGGACATGTCCAGCGAGCGCATTTCCGCTCGGGCCTGTTCGATGTGCCCGGCCATCACTTGGCCGTCACACTTGGCCAGGCGCCCCAACAAGACAAACAGCAACTCATCGTTACGCAGCACCGGGCGACCGCCCAGCTTTTCCCACAAGTGCCCCCAGCTTTGCAGGTGCAAGCGCCGGTCCAGCGCCTGCCCCAACAACGCGCCGAGCATGGCCCCCGGAATACTGGCTATGGCAAAGCCTGCTCCGGCTCCGATCAGAGTCCCTGGCCACAGCATGTCAGCGGCTCGCTTCTATCAATGTTTCAACTTCGGCCAGACGCTCGTGAGTGCCGACATCGACCCAGTGCCCCCTCAATTGCTCTCCGGTCACCTGACCGTCAGCCATGGCTTTGCGCAACAGCGGCGCGAGCTTGAAGGCCCCCGCGGTGCAACCGTCGAACAGCTGCGGATGCAACACGGCGATGCCGCTGTAGGTCAGAGTGGCGGCCTCCGGCTGACCGTCGCGCACCTGCGTTCCGACCAGGCTGAAGTCCCCGGCCGGATGATGGGGCGGGTTGCCGGCCAGCACCAGGTGCGCCAGGCCGTTGATGGGCTGATGCAGCACGCTGAAGTCGTAATCGGTCCAGATGTCGCCATTGACCACGACAAACGCTTCATCCCCTAACAACGGCAACGCGTGGAAAATCCCACCGCCGGTTTCCAGGGGCTGGCCTTCCGCCGAGTATTGAATGCTCACGCCATAGCGCGATCCATCGCCCAGATAGTCTTCGATCTGCTGACCAAGCCAGGCGTGATTGATCACGATGTCAGTGAACCCGGCGGCGGCCAGCGCTAGCAGGTGATACTCGATCAATGGCACTCCGCCTGCACGAACCAGCGGTTTTGGCGTGGTCAGGGTCAGCGGGCGCATGCGCTCGCCTTTACCCGCGGCCAGAATCATTGCCTTCATGCGCTCACTCCGACACGCAGACTGGCCAGCAACACATCCAGCTCGGCCAGTTCAGGGCGGCGAGCGATCACGCCTTCTATGTACGCAAAGAAACGCGGCACATCGCCCAGGTAACGCGGCTTGCCGTCGCGATGGCAGATGCGCGCGAAAATACCGATGACTTTCAGGTGACGTTGCACGCCCATCAAGTCACTGGCACGCAGGAAGTCCTCGAAGTCGGGCTGAACCGGAATCCCGAGGGCACCCGCTTGCTGCCAGTAGCTTTCGAGCCAGCCGTGCACGCGTTCTTGCGGCCAGCTGAGAAATGCGTCCTTGAACAGGCAGGTCACGTCGTAGGTCACCGGGCCATACACCGCATCCTGGAAATCCAGCACACCGGGATTGGGCTCGCTGAGCATCAGGTTGCGCGGCATGTAGTCGCGATGCACCAGGACTTTTGGCTGTGCCAGGGCGCTGTCGATCAACAGTTCGCTGACCTGCTGCCAGAGCACTTGCTGCGCCGCGTCGAATTCGATGCCCAATTCGCGCTTCACGTACCACTCGGGGAACAGCTCCAGCTCGCGACGCAGCAAGGCCACGTCATAGCTCGGCAAAGGCGCAACCATCGGCAACTGCTGGAAAGCCAGCAACGCTTGCAGGGCATCCTTGAACAAATCGTCGGCGTTTTCGCTGTCGATGACGTCCAGATAGGTCTTGTTACCCAGGTCATTGAGCAATAGAAAACCGCGTTCGAGGTCTTCGGCATAAATTTTTGGCACATTTATTCCGGACTTTGCCAGCAAAAAGGCGATATCCACGAAGGGTTTGCAGTTTTCCTGGGGCGGCGGCGCGTCCATCACGATGAAACTTTTGCCACCGCCTTCCCAACGGAAATACCGCCGAAAACTCGCGTCACTGCTGGCCGCAGTCAACGTGGCCGGGGGGACGTCGCCCCAGCCCTGCTCGGCAAAAAGGGTCGCCAATTGTTCATTGAGCCAAACTTTCAGGTGTTGCAAGCGTACATCTTGATCAGGCATTGCAAGGGTCTCCGACGGCGCTAGCCGTCAAGCGGGTCATGCTTTATTATCCAGCATCTTTTTCAGACCATCGAGAGGCGTGCGGCCCACACCGCGGGCAGATGGCACGCAGGAAGCCCGGACTAATAAGATGGCATTGAAATCCCCCGCGTTTGGTAAAAAATTTCCGTTGTTGGTTACCGGCAGTTTGCTGGCGCTGCAACCCCTCGCCACTTCCTATGTGGTCGCCGCGGAACAGTTTGACTGCTCAGTCTCTGCTTCGGGTTCCTGGGACTGTGCACCAAAGTCGCCGGCGGCTGCATTGCCACCGCGTCCCGTTCATGATGGCAGCGCAGTTTCCGCTACCGGCGAAGCCCCGGCCGAGAACGGTTCCAGCGAAGACACTGGCGCCAAGCCGGTACTGGTCACCGAATCCAAAGGCCGTGGCCTGAAGTCGCGTAGCGCAGACTACAGCCACCTCGACTGGGTTCCCCGCGAGCAGCTCACCGCCGCACAATTGGCCGAAACCGGTCCTTATTGCTCTGGTTCCTATATCGAACCGATTCGTCCTGGCATGACTGACAAGACGAATAAAAGTGACGCACCCACCTTTATCGGCGCAAAAGCCTCCCGCTATAAGCAGGATGAGCAGGTCGCGACCCTGGCTGGCGACGTTGTCATGCGTCAGGGCAGCATGCAGGTCGAAGCCGACGAAGCCAACCTGTACCAGGCCGAGAGCCGTGGTGATCTGAACGGCAACGTGCGCATTCGCGACAACGGCGCACTGATTGTCGGCGACCACGCCGACGTGCAGCTCGACACCGGTGAAGCCAAGGTCGACAACGCCGAATACGTAATGCACAAATCCCGCATCCGCGGTAATGCGCTGTACGCCAAACGTGCCGAGAACGCGATCATCCGCCTCAAGGATGGCACGTACACCACGTGCGAACCGAACAGCAACGCCTGGCAGCTCAAGGGCAACAACATCACCCTGAACCCGGCCACCGGTTTCGGTACGGCGACCAACGTAACGCTGCGGGTCAAGGACATTCCGGTCCTGTACACACCGTACATCTATTTCCCGATCGACGACCGTCGCCAGTCCGGCTTCCTGCCGCCAACCATCGGCACCGGCAGCGATACCGGCTTCATGCTGGTCACCCCGTACTACTTCAACCTGGCACCGAACTACGATGCCACGTTGTACCCGCGCTACATGGAAAAGCACGGCTTGTTGATGGAAGGCGAATTCCGCTACCTGACCAAGTCCAGCGAAGGCCAGTTCGGTGCGGCGTACCTCAACGACGAAAGCGACGAACGCGACAAGCAGAGTGACGCCGAAAAAACCCGCTACATGTACAACTGGCAGCACAAGGGTGGTCTAGACTCGCGAGTGTTCACGCAAGTCGACTACACCAAGATCAGCGATCCGTATTACTTCCAGGATCTGCAGACCGACCAGATTGGCATCAAAAGCAGCGACTACGTGAACCAGCAGGGTTCCGTCACCTATCGCGGCGACAGCTATACCGCTCGCGTGAACGCCCAGGCATACCAGCTGGCGACCGTGTCGAACATTACGCCGTACGACCGCCTGCCGCAGCTCACCCTCGACGGCATGCTGCCTTATCATCCGGAAGGCCTGGACTTCACGTACAACACCGAACTCGTACGGTTTGACCGGGATCTGCAGAGCGGAACCTACTTTGACGAAGACGGCGTCGGCTCTCCCCGTCTTGATAACAACATTCAAGGCCTGGCTCGCGCCAATGGCGACCGCCTGAATCTCGCGCCCGCCATCAGCCTGCCGATGAACACGACGTACGGCTTCCTGACACCGAAGCTCAAGTACCAGTACACCCAGTACCAACTGGACCTGGACAGTACCGGCAAAAGTCAAATCGCGGCTCAAAATCAAGCCGCAGCTGCAGCCGGGACTGAAAATATCAATGGTCAATTTGACAGCAACCAGAGCCGCGGGGTGCCGATCGCCAGCATCGACAGCGGTCTGTACTTCGATCGAAATACCCAATGGTTCGGCAAGAACTACCGCCAGACCCTCGAGCCGCGCCTGTTCTACCTGTACGTGCCTGAGGTTGACCAGGAAGACATCCCGGTATTCGACACCAGCGAATACACCTTCAACTATGCGTCGTTGTTCCGTGACAACCGCTTCTCCGGCTCCGACCGTGTCGGCGATGAAAACAAATTGTCCCTGGGCGTGACCAACCGCTGGATCGAAGACGACGGTTTCGAGCGTCAACGCATCAGCATCGGCCAAGCCTTGTACTTCAAGGACCGCGAGGTTCAGTTGCCTGGCGTGAACTTCAACGATCGTGCCGACGCCAAAGCCAGCGTTTCCCCATATGCACTGGAATACGAGTATCGCTGGAACCGCGACTGGCGTACCACGGCCGACTACAACTGGGACCCGGACAGCCGCAGCCCTCGCTCGGGCAGCGCGATGTTCCACTACCAGCCTGAAGACAACCCGAACAAGGTCGTCAACGTCGGCTATCGCTATCGTAACGACCAGGTGATCTATAACCAGAACACCGGTAAATGGCAGTTCGGCGGTGACTACGGTACCCCTGGCCAGCCTGACTTCGTGAAGGATTACTACAAGATCCAGCAGCACGACTTCTCGGTGATCTGGCCGATCGTGCCGCAATGGAGCGCTATCAGCCGTTGGCAGTATGACTACAACCGCAACCGTACCCTGGAAGCCTTCGGTGGTTTCGAGTACGACAGTTGCTGCTGGAAACTGCGCCTGATCAACCGCTACTTCGTTGATTATGATGAGTTCAGCCAGCAGGCACCGCAAAACGAAAAAGGCGACCATGGCGTCTTCCTCCAAATTGTTCTGAAGGGACTCGGCGGCCTCACCGGCGCCAAGGCAGAGAGCTTCCTCGACAAAGGCATTCAAGGTTATCGTGAACGTGAAGACCAAGCTTTCTGATTGTCTGCGCCCGCTGATGCTGGGCGCGCTGTTCCTGAGTACGGCGGCCAGTGCCGCCGTACAGTCCATCGATAAAGTGGTGGCCATCGTCGACAACGACGTGGTCATGCAGAGCCAACTGGACCAACGTGTTCATGAAGTTCAGCAAACCATTGCCAAGCGTGGTTCTGCCGTGCCCCCGGCCAGCGTCCTGGAGCAGCAGGTACTTGAGCGCCTGATCGTCGAAAACCTGCAATTGCAGATCGGCGAGCGTTCCGGCATCCGCATTACCGACGAAGAGTTGAACCAGGCTGTCGGCACCATTGCCCAGCGCAACAACATGTCGGTCGAGCAGTTCCGTGCTGCACTGACTCGCGACGGCCTGTCCTACGATGACGCACGCGAGCAGATTCGTCGCGAAATGGTCATCAGCCGTGTGCGCCAGCGTCGGGTTGCCGAACGCATTCAGGTCTCCGAGCAGGAAGTGAAGAACTTCCTGGCGTCCGACCTGGGCAAAATGCAGCTGTCCGAAGAGTTCCACCTGGCCAACATCCTGATTCCTACGCCGGAAAGCGCCAACTCCGACGCGATTCAGAATGCAGCCAAACAGGCCGATACGATTTACCAGCAGCTCAAGCAAGGCGCTGACTTCGGTCAGTTGGCAATCGCCAAGTCCGCCAGCGAAACCGCACTGGAAGGTGGTGACATGGGCTGGCGTAAAGCCGCTCAATTGCCTCCGCCGTTCGATCGCCTGCTGAGCACCATGCCGGTGGGTGATGTCACCCAGCCAATGCGCACGCCGGGCGGCTTCATCATCCTGAAGATCCTCGACAAGCGTGGCGGTGAGACCCAGATGCGCGATGAAGTGCATGTGCGCCACATCCTGGTCAAACCGAGCCCGATCCGCGACGAAGCGAAAACCAAGGCCCTGGCTGAGTCGCTCTACAGCCGTATCGAGGCTGGCGAAGACTTCGGCGAGCTGGCGAAAAGCTACTCGGAAGACCCGGGTTCCGCCCTCAACGGCGGCGACCTGAACTGGATCGACCCGAACGCGCTGGTGCCCGAGTTCCGCCAAGTGATGGCCAAGACCCCGCAAGGTCAGCTGTCCAAGCCGTTCCAGACTCAATACGGCTGGCACGTCCTGGAAGTTCTTGGTCGTCGCGCCACCGACAGCACCACACAGGCTCGCGAGCAGCAAGCAATGACCGTTTTGCGTAACCGCAAATACGACGAAGAGCTGCAAACCTGGCTGCGTCAGATCCGTGACGAAGCGTACGTGGAAATCAAACTCCCTGGCGCCGACCAGGCAGCGCAGTGAAACCCCAACGTTTCGCGCTGACACCCGGCGAACCGGCCGGCATAGGTCCAGACCTGTGCCTGCTGCTCGCCTCGCAAGCCCAGCCACACCCCCTGATTGCCATCACCAGCCGCGATCTGCTCATTGAGCGGGCCGCGCAGCTGGGTGTGGCCGTCGACTTGCTGCCGGTTACGCCCGACAACTGGCCGGATGCACCCGCGCCAGCCAACAGCCTGTATGTCTGGGATACACCGCTCAACGCCAAGGTCGTCGCCGGGCAACTGGACAAGGCCAACGCTGCCTTCGTTCTGGAAACCCTGACCCGCGCCGGCCAGGGCTGCCTGAGCGGAGATTTCGCCGGCATGATTACCGCACCGGTGCACAAAGGCGTGATCAACGAATCCGGCATCGCCTTTTCCGGGCACACGGAATTCCTCGCCGACCTGACCCACACCGCGCAAGTGGTGATGATGCTGGCCACACGCGGTTTGCGCGTAGCCCTGGTGACCACTCACCTGCCCCTTCGCGAGATTGCCGACGCAATCACGCCGGAGCGTCTGGAACGCGTCACGCGAATCCTGCACGCCGACCTGCAAGACAAGTTCGGCATCGCCCAACCGCGCATCCTGGTCTGCGGGCTCAACCCCCATGCCGGCGAAGGCGGACACCTGGGCCATGAAGAAATCGATATCATCGAACCCACATTAGAGCGCTTGCGCGGCGAGGGCATGGACCTTCGTGGCCCCCTGCCCGCCGACACTCTGTTTACCCCCAAATATCTGGAGCACTGCGATGCGGTGCTGGCGATGTACCACGACCAGGGCCTGCCGGTGCTGAAGTACAAAGGCTTCGGCGCGGCAGTCAACGTGACCCTCGGCTTGCCGATCATCCGCACCTCGGTCGACCACGGCACCGCCCTGGACCTGGCCGGCAGCGGCAAGATCGACACCGGCAGCCTGCAAGTCGCCCTGGAAACCGCCTACCAGATGGCCGAGACCCGTTTATGACCGAGCACTACCAACACAAGGCGCGCAAACGCTTTGGCCAGAACTTCCTGCACGATGCCGGCGTTATCGACCGCATCCTGCGCTCCATTCATGCCAAGGCAGAAGACCGCCTGCTGGAAATCGGCCCGGGCCAGGGTGCACTGACCCAAGGCCTGCTCAGCAGCGGCGCGCAACTCGACGTGGTGGAACTGGACAAGGACCTGATCCCGATCCTCAACCAGCAGTTTGCCGGCAAGAGCAACTTCAACCTGCATCAGGGCGATGCGCTGAAGTTCGACTTCAACAGCCTGAATGCCGCGCCTGGCAGCCTGCGTGTGGTCGGCAACCTGCCGTACAACATCTCGACGCCGCTGATTTTTCACCTCCTGCATAACTCGCACCTGATTCGCGACATGCACTTCATGCTGCAAAAGGAAGTGGTCGAACGCCTGGCGGCCGGCCCTGGTGGTGGTGACTGGGGTCGTTTGTCGATCATGGTTCAGTACCACTGCCGGGTCGAGCACCTGTTCAACGTCGGCCCGGGCGCGTTCAACCCGCCGCCGAAAGTCGACTCGGCCATCGTGCGTCTGGTGCCCCACGCTGTACTGCCGCACCCGGCCAAGGATCACCGCTTGCTGGAGCGTGTCGTGCGCGAAGCTTTCAACCAGCGCCGCAAAACCCTGCGCAACACCCTCAAGCTGCTGCTGAGCAATGCCGAAATCGAAGCCGCCGGCGTCGATGGCAGCCTGCGTCCCGAGCAACTCGACCTGGCTGCCTTCGTGCGCCTGGCCGACAAGCTCAGCGAGCAAGCGCCACAAAAGCCTGCCGCTGACTGACAGGCGATGAGCGCTATCGGGTAGGACGCCACTCTGGTCTACTACCCGATACTTGGCCTAGACTGAACTCCATCAGCTACGCCCCGCGTCCCGCTTCGTTTTTAAGGCCCCTTGCATGTCCGATCCTCGTTATCAGGTCGACGTCAGCGTCGTCACCCGCTATCTGGCAGAACAATCGCAACCCGAGCACGACCGCTTTGCCTTCGCCTACACCATCACCGTGCAAAACAACGGCGAAATGCCCGCCAAACTGCTTTCACGGCACTGGGTCATCACCGATGGTGACGGGCATGTCGAAGAAGTGCGCGGCGCAGGCGTGGTAGGTCAGCAGCCGTTGATCGACCCCGGCAAGAGCCACACCTACAGCAGCGGCACGGTCATGACCACCAAGGTCGGCACCATGCAAGGCACCTATCAGATGCTGTCCGACGACGGCAAACATTTCGATGCCATCATCGCGCCCTTCCGCCTGGCGGTGCCCGGAGCCCTGCACTGATGGCAACGTACGCTGTCGGTGACCTGCAAGGCTGTCTTCAAGCCCTGCAATGCCTGCTCAAACAAGTGGCGTTCGACCCACAGCGGGATCGTCTGTGGCTGGTGGGCGACCTGGTCAACCGCGGCCCACAGTCTCTGGAAACCCTGCGCTTCCTCTACAGCATTCGCGAAGCGCTGGTGTGCGTGCTCGGCAACCACGACCTGCACCTGCTGGCAGCCGGACGCAACATCGAACGCCTGAAGAAGGCCGATACCCTGCGCGAGATCATTGAGGCGCCGGATAGCGCCGAACTGCTGGAATGGCTGCGCCAGCAAAAGCTCATGCACTACGACGAACAGCGCAACGTTGCACTGGTCCATGCCGGCATTCCACCGCAGTGGTCGCTACGCAAAGCCTTGAAGTGCGCTGCCGAAGTCGAGACCGCCTTGCGTGACGACAACCTGTTGCCACCCTACCTCGATGGCATGTACGGCAACGATCCGGCGAAATGGGATAACGACCTCAAAGGCGTGACGCGCCTGCGGGTGATCACCAACTATTTCACGCGCATGCGTTTCTGCACCGCCGAAGGCAAGCTCGACCTCAAGAGCAAGGAAGGCCTCGATACCGCACCACCTGGCTACAAGCCCTGGTTCCAGCACAAGGAACGCAAGACCAAGGATCTGAAAATCATCTTCGGTCACTGGGCAGCACTGGAAGGCAAGTGCCACGAGCCGGGTATCTCGGCCCTCGACACTGGTTGCGTCTGGGGCGGGGCCCTGACCCTGATGAACGTCGACAGCTTTGAGCGCCTGTCCTGCAAATGCGACGAACACGGCCATGCCGTGCCGCCAGTCGCCTCATCCCTTCCCCAAACATCGCCAGCCAGCGCCCCGCGCTAGACTGCCCATTCAGCCGAGCCACAGGAGCCCGCCATGAGCGAATTCAAACGTATCCCCCCGGAACAGGCCCAAGCCCTGCGCGAACAAGGCGCAGTGGTGGTCGACGTCCGCGACCCGGCCACTTTTGCCGCCCTGCACATCGCAGGCTCGAAGCATCTGGACAACCATTCCCTGCACGCCTTCATCCAGGGCGCCGACCTCGATGCACCGACCGTGGTGGTCTGCTATCACGGCAATTCCAGCCAGGGCGCGGCCGCCTACCTGATCAGCCAGGGCTTCTCCGACGTCTACAGCATGGATGGAGGATTCGAATTGTGGCGTACGACGTATCCTGCGGAAACGGCGCAAGGCACCACTGAATAATTTTTTTGTAACGTTGCAGGCCCCGGCTCCCGCGGGTTAGCACGGTGGCAGACGAACGGTCTGCCACAACTAATTACGTATCTCGCCTTTACCTGCCGAATTCCCAACTATCCTTAAGCCCAGGCCATCCAAAACAGGGGAGAGCCGGTACACCGGCGCACGGGTCATCGGGAGTAGCTTTCGGGGCGGTAAGCCTTGAGGGAGTTCTGGGGGGTAAACAGCAACCGCCTGTTCGGTTGCTGCCAGCATCGACTGAGTGATCCGGCGTCGGCTCCACGTATCGAGCGAGGTGACGTCATGAGTATCTTTAGCCACTTCCAACAACGCTTCGAGTCCACACGCCAGGAAGAACTCTCTCTGCAAGAGTACCTGGAGCTGTGCAAAAAGGACCGCAGCGCCTACGTTTCCGCCGCCGAGCGTCTGCTGCTGGCCATCGGAGAACCGGAGCTGCTCGACACCTCGACCAACTCGAGACTGTCGCGCATCTTCTCCAACAAGGTGATCCGCCGCTATCCGGCCTTTGAAGACTTCCACGGGATGGAAGAATGCATCGACCAGATCGTGTCGTATTTCCGCCACGCCGCTCAGGGTCTGGAAGAAAAGAAACAGATTCTCTACCTGCTCGGCCCCGTCGGTGGCGGTAAATCGTCCCTGGCCGAAAAACTCAAACAACTGATGGAAAAAGTGCCCTTCTATGCAATCAAGGGCTCGCCGGTTTTCGAATCCCCCCTGGGTCTGTTCAACGCCACCGAAGATGGCGCGATCCTCGAGGAAGACTTCGGCATTCCACGGCGCTACCTCAACACCATCATGTCGCCATGGGCCACCAAACGCCTGGCCGAATTCGGCGGCGACATCAGCCAGTTCCGCGTGGTCAAACTCTATCCGTCGATCCTCAACCAGATCGCCGTGGCCAAGACCGAACCGGGCGATGAAAACAACCAGGACATCTCGGCACTGGTGGGTAAGGTCGATATCCGCAAACTGGAAGAATTCCCACAGAACGATGCCGATGCCTACAGCTACTCGGGTGCACTGTGCCGGTCCAACCAGGGCCTGATGGAATTCGTCGAAATGTTCAAGGCACCGATCAAGGTGCTGCACCCACTGCTGACCGCCACCCAGGAAGGCAACTACAACAGTACCGAAGGCCTCGGCGCGATTCCGTTCACCGGGATCCTGCTGGCCCACTCCAACGAATCGGAGTGGCACACCTTCCGCAACAACAAGAACAACGAAGCCTTCATCGACCGGATCTACATCGTCAAAGTGCCGTACTGCCTACGGGTCAGTGACGAAGTGAAGATCTACGACAAGCTGCTGTTCAACAGTTCGCTGGCCAAGGCGCATTGCGCGCCGGATACCCTGAAGATGCTGGCCCAGTTCACCGTGCTCTCACGCCTCAAGGAGCCGGAAAACTCCAACATCTACTCGAAGATGCGCGTGTACGACGGCGAGAACCTCAAGGACACCGATCCGAAAGCCAAGTCGATCCAGGAATACCGCGACAATGCGGGCGTCGACGAAGGTATGAACGGTCTCTCAACCCGGTTCGCGTTCAAGATCCTGTCGAAGGTGTTCAACTTCGATCCGCACGAAATCGCCGCCAACCCGGTGCATTTGCTCTACGTGCTGGAACAACAGATCGAGCAGGAACAGTTCCAGGCCGAGACCCGCGAACGTTATCTGCGCTTCCTCAAGGAGTACTTGGCACCGCGCTACATCGAATTCATCGGCAAGGAGATCCAGACTGCCTACCTCGAGTCCTACAGCGAGTACGGCCAGAACATCTTCGATCGTTATGTGCTGTACGCCGACTTCTGGATCCAGGACCAGGAATACCGCGACCCGGAAACCGGCGAGATCCTCAACCGCGTAGCGTTGAACGAAGAACTGGAGAAAATCGAAAAACCGGCCGGCATCAGCAATCCGAAGGACTTCCGCAACGAAATCGTCAACTTCGTACTGCGCGCCCGGGCCAACAACAACGGCAAGAACCCAACCTGGCTCAGCTACGAAAAACTGCGGGTGGTTATCGAGAAGAAAATGTTCTCCAACACCGAGGACCTGCTGCCAGTCATCAGCTTCAATGCCAAGGCCAGCAAAGAGGACCAGCAGAAACACAACGACTTCGTCACACGGATGGTCGAGCGGGGCTACACCGACAAACAGGTACGACTGCTGTCCGAGTGGTACCTGCGGGTCAGAAAATCACAATAACCCGCTGCCGGTCAGACCGGTTGTCGTCAGCCAGAGGCCTGTGTATGCATTTTCTGTTACACAAGCCTCTGGAAGGTGTTCGAAAGTCGGTAGCGAGTTCAGGCAGCATCCAAAGCGCTTGGGGGAGCGTTCAATATCCCTCGGCTCTCGGTTCGATGCTGTATCACCGCTCGCCCCTTTCAGGACAGCTTCTAAGGAGCAGTCATGAGCTATGTGATCGACCGACGTCTCAATGGCAAGAACAAGAGCACGGTGAACCGCCAGCGGTTTCTGCGGCGCTACCGTGATCACATCAAAAAGGCTGTCGAAGAGGCGGTCAGCCGGCGCTCCATTACCGATATGGAACACGGCGAACAAATCAGCATTCCCGGTCGCGACATCGACGAGCCGGTGCTTCACCATGGTCGCGGTGGCAAGCAGACGGTCGTGCACCCGGGCAACAAGGAATTCACCAGCGGCGAACATATCGCCCGTCCACCGGGAGGCGGTGGCGGCAGAGGCCCCGGCAAGGCTGGCAATTCCGGCGAAGGGATGGACGAATTCGTCTTTCAGATCACCCAGGAAGAATTTCTCGAATTCATGTTCGAGGACCTCGAACTGCCCAACCTGGTCAAACGCAACCTGACCGGCACCGACACCTTCAAGACCGTGCGGGCCGGGATCAGCAACGAGGGCAACCCGTCGCGGATCAACATCATCCGCACCCTGCGTTCAGCCCACGCCCGGCGAATCGCCCTGTCCGGCAGCAGCCGGGCAAAACTGCGCGAAGCCAAAGAGGAACTTCTGCGACTCAAGCAGGAAGAACCGGACAACTTCGGCGATATTCAGGAAATCGAAGCAGAAATCGAAAAACTCAGCGCGCGCATTCACCGCATACCGTTTCTCGACACATTCGACCTCAAGTACAACCTGCTCATCAAGCAACCCAACCCCAGTTCCAAGGCCGTGATGTTCTGCCTGATGGACGTGTCCGGCTCGATGACCCAGGCGACCAAGGACATCGCCAAGCGCTTCTTTATCCTGCTGTACCTGTTTCTCAAGCGTAACTACGAAAAGATCGATGTCGTGTTCATCCGCCACCACACCAGCGCCCGCGAAGTGGATGAAGAGGAATTTTTCTACTCCCGGGAAACCGGCGGCACCATCGTCTCCAGCGCCCTGAAACTGATGCAGGAGATCATGGCCGAGCGTTATCCGAGCAACGAGTGGAACATCTATGCCGCCCAGGCCTCCGACGGTGACAACTGGAACGACGACTCTCCGATCTGCCGCGACATCCTGATCAACCAGATCATGCCATTCGTGCAGTACTACACTTACGTTGAGATCACCCCGCGCGAACACCAGGCCCTGTGGTTCGAGTACGAGCGCATCGCCGAAGCCTTTTCCGACACGTTTGCCCAGCAACAACTGGTCTCGGCCGGGGATATCTATCCGGTCTTCCGTGAACTCTTCCAGCGCAGGTTAGTGACATGACCGCCAAAGAGCAGAAACGCCAACCCATTTCCACCGGCTCCGAATGGACGTTCGAGCTGATCCAGGCCTACGACCGCGAAATCAGTCGTATTGCGGCCGGCTACGCACTCGATACGTACCCCAACCAGATCGAAGTGATCACCGCCGAACAGATGATGGACGCCTACGCCTCGGTGGGTATGCCGCTGGGTTATCACCACTGGTCCTACGGCAAGCATTTCCTCAGTACTGAAAAATCCTACACTCGCGGCCAGATGGGGCTGGCGTACGAGATCGTGATCAACTCCGACCCCTGCATCGCCTACCTGATGGAAGAAAACACCATCTGCATGCAGGCACTGGTGGTGGCCCATGCCTGCTATGGGCACAACAGCTTTTTCAAAGGCAACTACCTGTTCCGCACCTGGACCGACGCCAGCTCGATCATCGACTACCTGGTGTTTGCCAAGCAGTACATCATGCAGTGCGAAGAGCGCCACGGTATCGACGCGGTCGAGGACCTGCTCGACTCCTGCCATGCGCTGATGAACTATGGTGTCGACCGCTACAAACGCCCTTATCCGATTTCCGCGGAGGAAGAACGTCGCCGGCAAAAGGACCGGGAAGAGCATTTGCAGAAACAGATCAATGACCTGTGGCGCACCATTCCAAAAGGCGCGGACAAGTACAGCGACAAGGACAACGCACGTTTCCCCGCCGAACCTCAGGAAAACATCCTGTACTTCATCGAAAAACATGCGCCATTGCTGGAACCTTGGCAGCGGGAAATCGTGCGTATCGTGCGCAAGATCGCCCAGTATTTTTATCCACAGCGCCAGACCCAGGTGATGAATGAAGGTTGGGCCACGTTCTGGCACTACACTCTTATGAACGACCTGTACGACGAGGGCCTGGTCACCGACGGCTTCATGATGGAGTTCCTGACGTCCCACACCAGCGTGGTGTTCCAGCCTGGTTTCGATAGCCCTTACTACAGCGGCATCAACCCCTACGCCCTGGGGTTTGCCATGTACCGCGACATCCGTCGCATGTGCGAAGAGCCTACGGAAGAAGATCGTCGTTGGTTCCCGGACATTGCCGGTACCGACTGGCTGGCAGCCATCAAGTTCGCCATGAGCAGCTTCAAGGATGAGAGCTTCATCCTGCAGTACCTGTCGCCCAAGGTGATCCGCGACCTGAAGCTGTTCAGCATTCTCGATGACGACCAGAAGGACGACCTGCTGGTGCCCGCCATTCACGACGAAGGAGGCTACCGCATCATCCGTGAAACCCTCGCGGCACAGTACAACCTGGGTAATCGCGAGCCCAACGTGCAGATCTACAGCATCGACCGGCGTGGTGACCGCTCCCTGACCCTGCGCCACCAACAGCACGACCGCAAACCGCTGGGGGACTCGACCGAAGAAGTGCTCAAACACCTGCACCGCCTCTGGGGCTTCGACATCCACCTGGAAACCCTGCAAGGCGATCAGGTCATGAAAACCCATCATGTGCCGCCCAGGAGCGAGCACAGCGAAGGCGATTACGGCCGCCTGGACCTGGCCGTCATCCATCTTTGATCCGGTTTGTGCCTCCGAAAGCTCGATGCAACGGTTATCCTGTCGAGCTAACGGAGGTTTTTTATGCGGATTTATAAAGTCGGCGGGGCGGTACGTGATCGCCTGCTGGGCAAACCGGTTACCGATATCGACTGGGTCGTGGTCGGCGCCACTACCGAAGAAATGCTCGCCAAGGGCTTTCGCCCGGTGGGCGCGGATTTCCCGGTGTTCCTTCATCCAAAAAGCGGTGAGGAATACGCCCTCGCCCGCACCGAGCGCAAAAGCGGGCGCGGTTACGGCGGGTTCACTTTTCACGCCAGCCCTGAAGTCACCCTCGAAGAAGACCTGATCCGTCGCGACCTGACCATCAATGCCATGGCCGAAGACGATCAGCAGAACCTGACCGACCCGTACCACGGCCAGCGCGATCTCGAAGCGCGCCTGCTTCGCCATGTTTCCCCGGCATTTGCCGAAGATCCGCTCAGGGTCCTGCGTGTTGCCCGCTTCGCGGCGCGCTACGCGACACTGGGTTTTACCGTTGCCCCGGAAACCCTGGCGCTGATGCGCCAACTCAGCGAGTCAGGCGAACTTGAAGCACTGACCCCGGAGCGCAGCTGGAAGGAAATTTCCCGCGCCCTGATGGAAGATCAGCCACAAGTGTTTGTTGAGGTTTTGCGCGCATGCGGCGCACTCAAGGTGCTGATGCCGGAGGTCGATGCGCTATTTGGCGTACCGCAACCACCAGCCCACCACCCGGAAATCGATACAGGCGCACATACCTTGAGCGTGTTGCAGCAAGCGGCGCGGCACAAACAGCCGCTGACCGTGCGTTGGGCGTGCCTGCTGCATGACCTGGGCAAAGGCCTGACGCCAAAGGAAGAATGGCCGCGACACATTGCCCATGAGTTCAAAGGCCTGAAGCTGATCAAAGCGGTCAATGAACGCTTCAAGGCCCCGAGAGACTGCCAGGAACTGGCTCTGCTGGTGGGCGAGTATCACACCCACGGGCATCGCGCCCTTGAGCTGAAGCCATCGACATTGCTGGACTTGCTGCAAAGCTTCGACATTTACCGTCGCCCACAGCGGTTCGAGGAGTTCATCGCGGCATGCGAGATGGATGCGCGCGGGCGCAAAGGGCTGGAAGAAAGAAGTTATCCACAGGCGGATTATTTGCGCGGCGCGGCAACCGCTGCCCGTAGCGTGGCGGTTCAGCCGTTGCTGGAGAAAGGCTTCAAGGGGCCGGAGTTGGGGGAGGAGATCAAGCGCGAGCGGCTCAAAGCCTTGAAAGCCTACAAAGAGACCGCGTCGATCTGAAAAGCTTCGCGAGCAGGCTCGCTCCCACAGGTTTACGCCAAACCCGTGGGAGCGAGCCTGCTCGCGAAGGCGTCAGTCGGATCACATCAAATCTGAAGGTGTCAGTTGCTCACCGCGCCATTCGAAAGCCACCGGCGCCAGCACTTGATTGATCTGCGATTCCGCCCACAAGGTGGCAAAACTTTTACCCACACCCGGGTGCACTCGATCCGGCGCAATCAGCGACAACGGCCACAACACAAAGGCATTTTTCAGAATTTCTGCCCGCGGCAAGATCAAGCCATCGAAGTTGCCCACCAGGTCACCGAACAACAACACGTCGATATCCAGCGGCAAACCTCGGCGATCCGGTGCGTAACGACCGTTATCCGCCTCGATGAACTTCAATCGACGATCAAGCTCCATCAGTGGCAGATCGGTATACGCCGACACCACGAAATTGAAGAACGGCCCGCTCTTGATACCCACCGGCTGACTTTCGAACACCGCCGAACAGCGGATATCGACAAGGAACGCCGCCAATGCATCGAGCCCCGCCCGCAAATGGGCTTCACGCTCGATATTGCTACCGAGCCCGAGGTACACCTGAGTCAGCGACATCCGCGCTCGATCTCCACGCCCACACCGCCGGTGGCCGCCGGGACGGCGCCGGGCTTGGTCAGCTTCAGGCGCATCCAGGTGATCTTGAATTCGCTCATCAGCACTTCAACCAGGCGCTCGGCAAAGGTTTCCACCAGTTGATACTGGGAATGCTCGGCAAACGCCTGGATGCGCGAGGAAACACTGGCGTAGTCGAGCGCCAGGGTCAGGTCATCACCGGCTGCGGCCGGGCGATTATCCCAGGCGAAGCTCAGATCAAGACGCAAGCACTGTCGGATGCCTCGCTCCCAGTCGTAGGCACCAATCACCGTGTCGACTTCCAGGCCCTCGATAAACACTCTGTCCAAGCACTTCTCTCCGCTACACGACAAGGGCGCAATGCGCCGTTAGAATCAGGGCTTCCTCGCCCGGAATAGTTAGCATGTTTTGGTTATTGGCGATCCTCGCCTACCTGCTCGGCTCTCTGTCCTTTGCCATTTTGCTCAGCCGCCTGACCGGTAACCCCGATCCGCGAATGAGTGGCTCGGGCAATGCCGGTGCCACCAACATGTTGCGCCTGGCCGGCAAGAAACTCGCCATCCTGACCCTGCTCGGCGACCTTTGCAAAGGCCTGCTGCCGGTACTGATTGCGCGTCTTGCGGGTCTTTCGCAGCAGGAACAGGCCTGGATCGGCGTCTATGCCGTCATCGGCCATCTGTTTCCATTGTACTTTCGCTTTCGCGGCGGCAAGGGTGTCGCCACCGCTGCCGGCATGTTGCTGGGACTATACCCGCCCGCTGCCCTTCTGGCGGTCTGCGCCTGGCTCTTGACGTTCTACCTGACCCGCACCAGCTCCCTGGCCGCCCTCATCGCCACACCACTGACCCTGCCTTTGCTAGCCTGGCAAGAACCGGCCGCCCTGCTGCCCATGAGCGCGCTCACCGGGCTGATCGTCTGGCGTCATCGCGGCAATCTACGCGACCTGTTTGCCGGGCGCGAACGGCATTTTTAAAGGCCAGGCATAAACACCGCTCATCACAGCGCCGACAACTGCTCCATCGGCCAGCGTGCCTGCACGCTGATCGCCAGGCTTTCCTGCTGACCGGCCTGCAAGCGCTGGCAGCCGGCAAAGGCGATCATCGCGCCGTTATCGGTGCAAAACTGCGGACGGGCATAAAACACATCACCCTTCATGTCGCCGAGCATTTTCTCCAGCGAAGTGCGCAACGCCTTGTTGGCACTGACGCCCCCTGCAATCACCAGGCGCTTCATGCCGGCGGCCTTCAGGGCACGCTTGCACTTGATGGTCAAAGTCTCCACCACGGCCTGCTGGAATGCCAGCGCGATGTCGCAACGGGCTTGCTCGCCGTCGTCCCCGGCGTTGACACACTGTTGCCAGGTGTTCAACGCAAAGGTTTTCAGGCCACTGAAGCTGAAATCCAGGCCCGGGCGGTCACACATCGGACGCGGGAAGACGAAACGTCCTGCAACGCCCTGTTCTGCAAGGCGAGCGATCTCCGGTCCGCCCGGATAATTGAGACCCATCATCTTGGCCGTCTTGTCGAAGGCCTCGCCAGCGGCGTCATCCAGGGTCTCGCCCAGAAGCGTGTACTGACCAATTCCGTCGACCTGAACCAGTTGCGTATGACCACCCGACACCAACAAAGCGACGAACGGAAATTCCGGCGGTTGCGGCTCCAGCATCGGCGCCAGCAAATGGCCTTCCATGTGATGCACGCCAAGGGCCGGAATGCCCCAGGCAAAGGCCAGCGCCTGAGCACAGGAAGCCCCTACCAACAAGGCACCGACCAGGCCAGGACCCGCGGTGTAGGCGATCGCATCGATCTCGGTCGGCACACAATCGGCCTCGGCCAACACCTGACGAATCAAGGGCAGCATGCGTTTGACGTGATCGCGCGAAGCCAGCTCCGGCACCACGCCACCATAGGCGCGATGCAGGTCGATCTGACTGAACAGCGCGTCGGCCAGCAGGCCGCGTTCACTGTCATATAATGCGACACCAGTTTCGTCGCAGGAGGTTTCTAATCCCAGTACTAGCATGGGTTTGCGCCTTGTTTAGGCTGAATTCGAAGGCGCGCATAATAGTCGTCGCGTGATGCCCCGACCAGCGGTTTTCGATCAGAGGCTTTGCATTCCGAGCGATGAGGGGTTAACATCCGCAACCCTTAAAAACCGACGTCTTCAAGTGCTCTTTTGCCGCGAGGATGTTGACCCCGGTAATGAATGAAGGTAGCTCTGGATGCCAGCCGTCAAAGTAAAAGAGAACGAACCCTTCGACGTAGCTCTGCGTCGTTTCAAGCGCTCCTGCGAAAAAGCCGGTGTACTGGCTGAAGTTCGTAGCCGCGAATTTTACGAGAAGCCAACTTCTGAGCGTAAGCGCAAAGCAGCAGCCGCTGTTAAGCGTCACGCCAAGAAAGTTCAGCGCGAACAGCGCCGCGCCGTTCGTCTGTACTAATACACAGACGATCGTAGCAAGCTTCTGCCAAGCCCGGCCCTCAGCCGGGCTTATGGCATTTGCGTAAAACGCTTGATGCTTCACTGTCAAAGCCGCAGACGCGACCGAGACAAATCTGCTTCACCGCGTCAGACCTGGCTCTTTTGCCAGCGGTGCACGTCTTTTCTGACGAGCCTTTCAAGGCTACTGACGAGCACACCCACTGATTCCTCTCACGACGATCAGCCCAAGGCACCTGCTTGCGTGCCAGATGATGAGCTATCCGGGGCCTATGATTGGCCGCAGCGGATTCAGCGCAACACATTCAAACAGTCGAATACTGATTGGCATTAACGTCAGTGGATTTTCGGCAGATACACTTCCCGACAGCGATTACGCAGACGACACTGGTCGAGCCGCACACTTTGCGCGCCTCAAACAATGACCGCGTTCGATCGCCGCACGTTTCGGGTTCCTTTCAGCGCAGATGACGAGAACGCCATGGCCGGGCTAATTCCCCAGAGCTTCATTGACGACCTTCTGAACCGCACCGACATCGTCGATGTGGTCAGCTCGCGCCTGCAATTGAAAAAGGCCGGCAAGAACCACACCGCCTGCTGCCCGTTCCACAAGGAAAAGACTCCGTCGTTCAGCGTCAGCCCCGACAAGCAGTTCTATTACTGCTTCGGCTGCGGCGCTGGCGGCAACGCCCTCGGCTTCATCATGGACCACGACAACCTGGATTTCGTCCAGGCCGTCGAAGAACTGGCCAAAGCCGCTGGCATGGAAATACCCCGCGAAGAAAGCGGCCGCCCGCACAAACCGCGACAGCCGACCGATTCACCGCTGTACCCGCTACTCAGCGCCGCTGCCGACTTTTATCGCCAGGCCCTGAAAAGCCATCCATCGCGCAAGGCCGCCGTGGATTACCTGAAAGGTCGCGGGCTGACCGGCGAAATCGCCCGGGACTTCGGCCTGGGTTTTGCTCCGCCTGGCTGGGACAACCTGTTCAAGCACTTGAGCAGCGATACCCTGCAACAAAAAGCCATGATCGATGCCGGCCTGCTGATCGAAAACGCTGAAAGCGGTAAACGTTACGACCGCTTCCGCGACCGCGTGATGTTCCCGATCCGCGACAGTCGCGGGCGCGTCATCGCCTTCGGTGGCCGGGTATTGGGCGACGACAAGCCGAAGTACCTGAACTCCCCGGAAACCCCGGTTTTCCATAAAGGCCAGGAACTCTACGGCCTGTACGAAGCGCGCAAGACCAACCGCAACCTCGACGAGATCATCGTCGTCGAGGGTTACATGGACGTCATTGCCCTGGCCCAGCAAGGCCTGCGCAACGCCGTCGCGACCCTGGGCACCGCTACTAGCGAGGAACACCTCAAGCGGCTGTTTCGCGTCGTGCCCAGCGTGCTGTTCTGCTTCGATGGCGATCAGGCCGGCCGCAATGCGGCATGGCGGGCGCTGGAGGCGACACTTTCGAGCCTGCAGGACGGTCGTCGTGCACGCTTTCTGTTCCTGCCCGAAGGCGAGGACCCGGACACCCTGGTCCGCTCCGAAGGCACCGATGCCTTCCGCGCACGGATCAACCAGCACGCGCAGCCCCTGGCCGACTACTTCTTCCAGCAACTGACGGAAGAAGCCGACCCGCGCTCGCTTGAGGGCAAAGCCCACATGGCCACCCTCGCCGCACCGTTGATCGACAAAGTCCCGGGCGCCAACCTGCGCACCCTGATGCGTCAACGCCTGAGCGAAATCACCGGCCTGAGCGGCGAAGCGGTGAGCCAACTGGCACAAAACGCCCCGCAAGAAGCACCGCCGGCCTACGACCCGGGCATCGATTACGACGCGATGCCCGATTACAGCGACTATCATCAGCCGCAGGCACAGGAAATGTATGTGCCGCAGCAGGAATGGACGCCGAAGAAACCCGGTGCAGGAGGCAAGAAATGGGACAAGAAACCGTGGGACAAGAATGGCAAACGGGGCGGTGATCGCGATCAACCCCGCGCGCCACGGGTGCCCGCCGCCGTAGAACCGCCGACCCTCGCCGCCTTGCGCACGTTGCTGCATCACCCGCAACTGGCGGAAAAAGTCGAGGATGCCGGGCACTTCGCCGCCGAAGATCACACCAACACACAATTGCTGGTGGCGCTGCTCGAAGCCGTGCAGAAGAATCCCAAGCTAAACTCAATTCAACTGATTGCGCGTTGGCACGGCACAGAACAAGGCCGTTTGCTCAGAGCGCTGGCCGAAAAGGAATGGCTGATTGATGGAGATAACCTTGAACAACAGTTTTTCGACACCATTACTAGCTTGTCAGCCCGCCAACGCGAGCGAAACCTGGAACAACTTCTGCGAAAAGCGCGTCAAAGCGAATTGACCAGCGAAGAGAAAAACCAACTGCGCGATCTCTTGAGTCGCAATGTTTCCGCAACAAACCCGACCTCAACTGGCGCGTGAGGTCATAGCTCAGGTATAATCCTCGGCTTGTTTTTTGCCCGCCAAGACCTTCAGTGGATAGGGTGTTATGTCCGGAAAAGCGCAACAGCAGTCTCGTATCAAAGAGTTGATCACACTTGGTCGTGAGCAGGGCTACCTGACTTACGCGGAGGTCAACGACCACCTGCCGGAGGATATTTCAGATCCGGAACAGGTGGAAGACATCATCCGCATGATCAATGACATGGGGATCAACGTATTCGAGGTTGCGCCAGATAAGGATTCCCTTATGCTGGCCGACGCCGATACCGACGAAGCCGCAGCCGAAGAGGCCGCTGCAGCGTTGGCTGCGGTCGAGACCGACATTGGTCGCACTACCGATCCGGTGCGCATGTACATGCGCGAAATGGGTACGGTGGAGCTCCTCACACGTGAAGGCGAAATCGAAATCGCCAAGCGTATTGAAGAGGGCATCCGTGAAGTGATGAGCGCAATCGCGCACTTCCCTGGCACGGTTGATCATATTCTCTCCGAGTACACCCGCGTCACCACCGAAGGTGGTCGCCTGTCTGACGTCCTGAGCGGTTATATCGACCCGGACGACGGCATCGCACCGCCTGCGGCAGAAGTGCCGCCGCCGATCGACGCGAAAGCCGTGAAAGCGGATGACGACTCCGACGACGATGAAGCCGAATCTTCCGATGACGAAGAAGAAGCCGAAAGCGGTCCGGATCCGATCATCGCTGCCCAGCGTTTCGGCGCTGTTGCCGATCAGATGGAAATCACCCGCAAGGCGCTGAAAAAGCACGGTCGCAACAACAAGGCAACAATTGCCGAGCTGTTGGCCCTGGCCGAGCTGTTCATGCCGATCAAACTGGTGCCGAAGCAATTCGAAGGCCTGGTCGAGCGTGTTCGCAGTGCCCTGGACCGCCTGCGTCAGCAAGAGCGCGCAATCATGCAGCTGTGCGTTCGTGATGCACGTATGCCGCGTGCCGACTTCCTGCGCCAGTTCCCGGGCAACGAAGTCGACGAAAGCTGGAGCGACGCTCTGGCCAAAGGCAAAAGCAAATACGCTGAAGCCATTGGTCGCCTGCAACCGGACATCATCCGTTGCCAGCAGAAGCTGACCGCGCTGGAAACCGAGACCGGTTTGACGATCGCCGAGATCAAGGACATCAACCGTCGCATGTCGATCGGTGAGGCCAAGGCCCGCCGCGCGAAGAAAGAGATGGTCGAAGCGAACTTGCGTCTGGTGATCTCGATCGCCAAGAAGTACACCAACCGTGGCTTGCAATTCCTCGATCTGATCCAGGAAGGCAACATCGGCTTGATGAAAGCGGTAGACAAGTTCGAATACCGTCGCGGTTACAAGTTCTCGACTTATGCCACCTGGTGGATCCGTCAGGCGATCACTCGCTCGATCGCCGACCAGGCCCGCACCATCCGTATTCCGGTGCACATGATCGAGACGATCAACAAGCTCAACCGTATTTCCCGCCAGATGTTGCAGGAAATGGGTCGCGAACCGACCCCGGAAGAGCTGGGCGAACGCATGGAAATGCCTGAGGACAAGATCCGCAAGGTATTGAAGATCGCTAAAGAGCCGATCTCCATGGAAACCCCGATCGGTGATGACGAAGACTCCCACCTGGGTGACTTCATCGAAGACTCGACCATGCAGTCGCCAATCGATGTTGCAACCGTTGAGAGCCTTAAAGAAGCGACTCGCGAAGTGCTGTCCGGCCTCACTGCCCGTGAAGCCAAGGTACTGCGCATGCGCTTCGGTATCGACATGAATACCGACCACACCCTTGAAGAGGTTGGTAAGCAGTTCGACGTGACCCGTGAACGGATTCGTCAGATCGAAGCCAAGGCGCTGCGCAAGCTGCGCCACCCGACGAGAAGCGAGCATCTGCGCTCCTTCCTCGACGAGTGATCACAGAACCCCCGGCCCAGGCCGGGGGTTTTGCTTTGTACAGATTAAATCTCCCCGCTTCCCCCCTCCTCCCTGTAGCCGTCTACACTCGAAACATTCCCCCGAGCCATAACGAGACCGTTATGCCCAGACTGCCGACCGTGCTTTTTTTGCTGTCGCTGATGACCTGGACCGCAACGGCTGGCGCGCTGACTCTCACTGACGATGAACGTAGCTGGCTGGCGGCTCACCCGGAATTGCGCCTGGGTGTCGATGCGTCGTGGCCGCCCTTCGAGTTTCGTGACGATGGGGGCCGCTACCAGGGCCTTGCCGCGGATTACATCGAGGTCATCCGCAAAAGGCTGGCAACCCGGCTCACGCCCATCGAGCCGGTGAGCTGGACCGCCGTCCTGGAACAAGCCAAAAAGGGCAAACTGGACCTGCTGCCGGGCATCATGTCGACCCCTGAACGCCAGAAATACCTGTCGTTCACCCGCCCCTATCTGGATTTTCCGATTGTCATCCTGGCCCATGTCGGGGGCCCCCAGCCACATAACCTGCAAGACCTGTACGGCCTGAAAATCGCCGTGGTGGAAAACTACGCCCCCCACGAGCTGCTGCGCAGCCACCATCCCGACTTGAACCTGGTGGCGGTGCCCAACGTCAGCTCGGCGCTACAGGCGCTGGCCACCGACGAAGTGGACGCCGTGGTGGGCGATCTGGCTTCCAGCGTCTGGGGACTGCGCCAACTCAAGCTCGATGGGTTGTATGTCAGTGGTGAAACCCCCTATCGCTATCAACTGGCCATGGCTGTACCCCGCGACAACAAGATGCTGGTCGGCATTCTCGACAAAGTCCTGGCAGACATGAGCCCCGCTGAAATCAGCGCCATTCAGGAGCATTGGGTCGGCAACGTCCTCGATCATCGAACTTTCTGGAATGACCTGCTGGTGTATGGCCTGCCCGGATTGCTGCTGCTGACTACCGTGCTGGCGGTGGTTATCCGCATCAACCGCCGCTTGAGCTCGGAAATCGCTCGCCGGGTCAACCTTGAACAGGAACTGCGCAGCAGCGAATACCACTACCGCGGCCTGGTGGAGAGCCTGTCGGCCATCGCCTGGGAAGCAAAAGTCACTGACTTCACCTACAGCTATGTATCGCCCCACGCCGAAGACCTTCTCGGTTATCCCCTGTCCCATTGGCTGATTCCGGGCTTCTGGCGCAACATCATTCACCCCGCCGACCTGACCCGTGCCCAGACCTTCTGCGATCACGAAGTGCTGGCCGGGCGCGATCACCGCCTCGATTACCGGGTGATCACCGCCGACGGCCGCTGCCTGTGGGTGCGCGATATCGTCAGCCTGATCGAACACGGGCATGAGCCGGTGCTGCGCGGATTGATGATCGATATCACCGACGCCAAGCGCACCGAGGAAGCGCTGCGCCTATCGGAACAGAAATTCGCTTCCGTGTTCCAGCAATGCCCGGACATGCTGGTGATCGCGCGTCTGAGCGACGGCTGCCTGCTGGAAGTCAACGAAGCGTTCGAAGAACAGATCGGCCTCAAGGCCGAGGACGTCATTGGCCAGACCGCCACCAACCTGAACATCTGGGGGATTCCCGGTGTTGGGCCGGGCCTGTTGCAACGCTTGCAGGCCGGCAGCATCCGCAACCTGGAAATGCCCTTTCGTCGCAGCAACGGCCAGGTGTTTACCGGCCTGATCTCCGCCGAACCGTTCAACCTCGACATGACACCGGCGCTGGTGGTCGTAGTGCGGGACATCACCCAGCTCAAGGAAACCCAGCAACAGCTGCAAACTTCCGAAGAAAAGTTCGCCAAGGCCTTCCACGCCTCTCCCGACGGCTTGCTGCTGTCTCGGCAAAGTGATGGCTTGCTGTTGGAGGTCAACGATGGTTTTAGCCGCATCACCGGGTTCAACAGCGCCATGTCAGTGGATCGTTCGGCGCTGGACCTGGGAATCTGGGTCAACCTCAATGAACGCAAGCAAATGCTCGACCTGCTGCACCGCGACGGCTTTGTCCGCGACTTCAGCTGCCATATCCGCCGCAGCGACGGGCAGATCCGCCTCTGTGAAGTGTCCAGCCGTCCGCTGCCGATTGGCGATGAAGACTGCATGCTGACCATCGCCCGGGACATCACCGAGCGGCACCTGATGCAGGAAAAACTGCAACAGGCCGCCACCGTGTTCGAAAGCACCGCCGAAGGCGTGTTGATCACCGATACCCAACAGCACATCAGCGCGGTCAACCGTGCGTTCACCGAAATCACCGGTTACAGCGAAAACGAGGCCCTGGGCCACACGCCACGCCTGCTCGCCTCAGGCCTGCATGACAGCGCGTTCTACGCGGCCATGTGGCATCAATTGACCGCCGAAGGTCATTGGCAGGGCGAGATTTCCAATCGGCGCAAGAATGGCGAGCTGTATCCGAGCTGGCTGACCATCAGTGCCGTGCGCAACCGCGACAAGTTCATCACCCACTTTGTCGCGGTGTTCGCCGACATTTCCAGCCTCAAGCATGCCCAGGCCAAACTCGACTACCAGGCGCACCACGACCCGCTGACCGGCCTGCCGAACCGCACGCTGTTCGAAAGCCGCTTGCTGACGGCGCTCAACAACCAACAGGAAAACGGCGGCCAGGGCGCCGTGCTGTTCCTCGACCTTGACCGCTTCAAGCACATCAACGACAGCCTCGGCCACCCGGTCGGCGACCTGCTGCTCAAGGGCATTGCCGTACGTCTCAAGGAGCAATTGCGTGACATCGACACCGTGGCGCGCCTGGGTGGTGACGAATTCATCATTCTATTGCCGGGCCTGCAACAATCCAGCGATGCCGACCACATCGCCACCAAATTGCTCAATTGTTTCGCCGCGCCGTTCCAGGCCGGCGAACACGAGTTTTTCATCAGCGCCAGTATCGGCACCAGCCTCTATCCGAAGGATGGCTGCGACGTTGCCACACTGATCAAAAACGCCGACGCCGCGATGTACCGCTCCAAGGCCAAGGGCCGCAACCGCGTCGAAAGCTACACCCGCGACCTCACCGCCCAGGCCAGCGAACGCGTAGCGCTGGAACACGAACTGCGCCGCGCCATCGAACGCAACGAGTTGCACCTGTGCTACCAACCGAAAATCAGCCTCGTGGACTACAGCCTGGTCGGCGCCGAAGCCCTGATCCGCTGGCGCCACCCGACCTTTGGCGACGTGCCGCGGGAACACTTCATCCCGCTGGCTGAAGAAAACGGCATGATCCTGCAAATCGGCGACTGGGTTCTGGAAACCGCCTGCCGGCAGATGGCCGAATGGCACCGGCTGTACGAAAGTCCCGGCCCACTGTCGGTCAACCTTGCCGGCGCCCAATTGCGCCAACCCAATCTGCTGGGCCGCATTGAACAGTTGCTTAAGGACAACGGCCTCAACCCCGGTTTCCTGCAACTGGAAATCACCGAAAACTTCATCATGAGCCAAGCCGAGGAAGCGCTGGCGGTGCTGCATCAACTCAAAAAACTGGGTGTGCAACTGGCCATCGATGACTTCGGTACCGGTTACTCGTCCCTGAGCTACCTCAAGCGTCTGCCACTGGACATCCTCAAGATCGACCAGTCCTTCGTCCGCGGCCTGCCGGACGATCCCCACGATGCGGCGATCGTACGCGCCATCATCGCGCTCGGACGCAGCATGCCATTCACCGTGATTGCCGAAGGGGTCGAGACCCTGGCGCAACAGCAATTCCTCGCTGCCGAGGGCTGTGAACAAATCCAGGGCTACATCGTCAGCCTGCCCCTGCCCCCCGACGAATTTGCCGCGACGTTTCTTCGTACAACCGTATTGGATTTTTCGGATAGCACAGCTGCGAAACCATCGCTATAATCCGCGACCTACTGAGGGCCTATAGCTCAGTTGGTTAGAGCAGAGGACTCATAATCCTTTGGTCCACGGTTCAAGTCCGTGTGGGCCCACCAAACAAGAAAGCCGCGTTTTTACGCGGCTTTTTCGTGCCTGGTCGGTGGGAGCGACTGGAGTTCTTCAGTTGGAATGACTTCGGCCCCATTTCAAGCCCTTCGACCCACTTCATACGCAAGTGGCGCGCCATCAATGAAAAAACCGGCCAACTCGCAATGTTTTACAGCTTCACATCAATCCAAGTCACATCATCGTCTACATCGGTGATTTCAATGGCAGGAGTTGCAAGCACGTCATCCTGTCGAGCATCGGTCAGCTCCGCCCAAAAGCCATCCGTTGCGAACACCAGACGCTCGCCTGCAGCCACTGAACGGAAAACAAAATCTGGATCCGGGGAACGGTTGGCGCTATAGCAACGGGTGATCAGATTGCGGGCCGGATCAGGCGCAAGTTCCCGATGTGATCGGTCACGCCTCCAGTTCGCCTTGCAATGCGGTGGTGTAAACCACTCGATTCCACCCTCCGCGCTGGTAAAGCCACATGAACAGTCGCCCTCATATGCAAGGGTGAGCTGCCCATGAGAAGCAACACCAACCAAGTAGCTTGTTGTACCGGTGTGCTTAGCAAACAGTGGAGCGTGTAAATCTGTAAGTACAGACCGTAGCAGCTGCTGGACGCCACTATGAGTAGTGTCTTCAGCGCCTTGGCTAATACGGGCCTGACAGGCATCCATCACTGCTTGCACAAATCCATGGGCCAACTGGCCGCTACCGGGCTTCGAAGTGCCATCCACGACAACAAACAACCCCCTGACGCCATCGAATACCGCGCCAGCACAATCATGGTTGGCTTCTCGGGCTCGCCCTTTTACCGATCTGATTTCGTATCTCATGCGAGCAGGCTCAGATCCTTCATACGCTGATGGATGAGCATGCCACGAGCGGGGTTTGCCCGAACCGAGCCTGAGCTTTGAATCGCATAGTCGATGCCGCTGAGCCTAGACAGCTCACCAACCCCTTTGACAATGAATTGCATCAATTCGGTTTCCGCCCGCCGAACCTCCTCCAGTAGCTCCGCGCGCCCATCAATCAAGATAACGATGTCCTCGACATCCTTGTGATAAGGATCGCCTTCTCCGCGCCCGCTGAAGGCTTCCAACTTCGTAGCAAGAAAGTAAGTCGACTTGAAGATCTGTATCTCTAGACCACTGGGTAGCGCGAACTTCACAGCTTGAGCGAGCCCTTCCACGAACCAGCGGTTCGCATAGCCGAGAACAGCCGGATCCGAAGGCATCACATCTACGATGACATCGTTGAAACGAAATCGACAGTTGACCTCGTCTTCCCCTGTGATTTTGAATTTTTTGGCCGCCAGGCGTTCTGTGAGGCGTTGCCAGGCACTAACACCAGCCAATTCGATTACCAAGTCGACATCATCAGTAAACCGGATGTCATCCATGACAGCGGTGTCGGTCACCAGCATTGCCGTCGTGCATCCACCAACAAAGGCAACTTCAGCCAAAAATTCTTTGCCCAGACCTTCAGCCACATACTCGATCAGCTCGTAATTATGGTTAGAATTTGATGCCATCTTATTTCAGCCCCATCCCCGCCTTGAGTATGTTGACCGCTACTGCGCACTCTCTAGGTCCGCCAACGCGGATCGCATCAACGAGCGCCAAATAATGATAAAGGGTTCGGTCCTTCTTCACCGCGTCTGGAACAGTTTTGTAGAGCGGCTCTATCGCCTGACCGCGCTCACTCCCCAAAGGATCTGGCCAAACTGGAATGAGCCCACCAGCACTTTTGAGGCTCTTGGACAGCGCTGGCGCTGCAAAGCCGGTGGGGATGCCGCGAACAATTGCACCTAGCTTTACTGGGTAAAAGTATTTGAGGGCATGCTCCGTGATTTTCACGAGTTCTCGGCGGTTCACCTTCGGGAGAGAGGTGTCGTAGTCGTTGGTGAGCAACCCCGCCTCACGACACCGTGCCATTGAGTTCGAAACCTCACTTTTACTCAGGCCAAGAGATGCCGAGAGTGCACGCAAGGAGTAACTTTCAATCCAGGTTGACACTGGGGGGGACGGAACCGCGTCCGACCACCCCTCCCACTTGTCAGCATCCCCCATGGGGGTATCAAGCTCCTGCACGCGATAAACTGTGTCTTCAGGATCAGGGTTGTGAGCAGCCAATGCGCGACCCACCGGATCGCCAGCCACCATTGGTGAGTTCACACTGGGCTCCAGTAGCGTTTCAACGAAATCCGCCATTGACTCCGATTCCATTCTTCCAAAAAGCTTCTCCTCCTGCGCGTGGAGACTAGCCATTTTAAAAAGAAGCAAAATATCTTGACTCTTCATGAACTCAAAAAGCCTCGCTGTCCACATTCCATAAAACGTGGACAGTTGTCGCACGAGAAAAGTTTTACAGTCAAGCCATTTTACGACCGGCCTGATTATCGTGCCGGTACTGATGGGAGGCTGTGTACGTCAAACTAAAACGCCGCGTTTCATTTGCAGTTTTTTTGCCTGATTGTTTGGTTTTGTTTACTGAAGGTGACGCAATATCGGATGACGCCTTAGGACCTTGTAGGCAAACTCCGAATCTTCTGTTTGGGCACTTTGCCGCCTTGTTGCGCTTTTCTTTGACGGGATAGTCTCCGGCCGTCGCTGACCATTCAGTGATCGGGCTTGGAAACCCGTCGAAATTGGACGCAACAGTTTGCCCATCACGATATTGAGTTATGGCGGCTGTGCGCGGGACGCCCTCGGGCGTGCCGGTTTCGTGCGCCCAGCATGGGCGCAATCTTGTGGGTGCAAGTCCCACCGTAAGTTGACCACAGCAAACGAAGTGAAGCGCAACTGCATGAGGGTGACCGAGTGTGGGGAGGAAGCGTGGAGCGAAGCCGCGAGCTGATGTACAAAAATCGAATATGAGGCGAAGTCGGCCAGGGCGAGCGGGCGAATAACCGCGAAGCTCTAGTGGTCAAAAGGGCGACGACGTAGATTCGGCAGTTGTGCGGTGAAGGATTGCGTTCTTACCTGGGGAGATCTCGCCTAGCGCCTGAAAGGGCGACGGCGCAAGCCGGAGCGAGAAGTCAGCAGAGGCCGTAGTAGTCTTTTTTTTTTAAGACGAAGGGCCGAACGAGAGAGAGCGTAGTAGGCCACCTTGATGCGACACGACCGGAAGTCAGATGCCTGCCAAACGCGGGGCGGATGCGGAGAAAGAGCGGTGAAGCCGTGAATCTCCCTGTCAGCGACGAGGCATGTTGCCCGCAAGGTGATACCGAAAGCGCAGGGCAAGGGTTGCTGCAATGCGCCTTTGCGAGAGAAAACCTGCAACAAGCGTGGAAGCGAGTCAAAGCCAATAAAGGTGCAGCGGGTGTCGACGGTCTGGACATTGATCAGACAGCTCAACATTTGCTGACAGAGTGGGCTGGGATTCGCCAACAATTGTTGTCAGGGGCGTATCGGCCCAGCCCGGTACGCCAAGTGGTCATCCCAAAACCCGACGGCGGCGAACGCGAGCTGGGTATCCCGACGGTCACCGACCGCCTTATCCAGCAAGCACTACTGCAAGTTTTGCAGCCTCTACTTGATCCTACCTTCAGTGAACACAGCTACGGTTTTCGTCCGGGTCGTAATGCTCACAGCGCGATTCTCGCGGCACAGCACTATGTATCCTCGGGCCGGCAAATCGTGGTGGATGTGGATCTTGAAAAGTTCTTTGATCGAGTCGATCACGACATTCTGATTGATCGTTTAAGCAAACGGATTGCAGAGCAGCCGGTTATCCGGCTGATCCGGGCTTATCTGGACGCCGGAACGATGAAGGATGGCGCGGTTGAAAAGCGCCGTTGCGGGGCGCCGCAAGGCGGCCCGTTATCGCCCTTATTGGCGAACGTGCT
This sequence comes from Pseudomonas sp. GL_091, assembly GCF_057837725.1. Taxonomy (NCBI): domain Bacteria; kingdom Pseudomonadati; phylum Pseudomonadota; class Gammaproteobacteria; order Pseudomonadales; family Pseudomonadaceae; genus Pseudomonas; species Pseudomonas sp. GL_091. The sequence goes on from NZ_CM174451.1 coordinate 6,568,004, forward strand.
GCTGGACGAAGTGGATCGTGAGCTCGAACGCCGAGGGCATTGCTTTGTGCGCTATGCCGACGATGCGAACGTTTATGTTTGCAGCCAAAAGGCAGGCGAGCGAGTAATGGCATTACTCCGGCGCCTGTATGAAAAGCTGCACTTGAGCGTCAACGAGAGCAAAAGTGCAGTGGCGAGTGCGTTTGGCCGCAAGTTTCTGGGCTACGAGTTCTGGTCCAGAAGAGGCGAAGTCAGGCGCGCGGTTTCATACAAAGCACAGAAGCAGTTCAAGCAGCGAATCCGCCAGCTTACCCGGCGCAACTGCGGCCGCAGTATGCAGCGGGTTGTCGATGACCTTCGCCGGTATCTGTTGGGTTGGAAAGCGTACTTCAGTCTGTCGCAAACTCCGAAAATCCTGCGTTTGCTGGAGGAATGGATACGGCACCGACTAAGGGCTATTCAACTGAAACAATGGAAACGCGGAACGACGGCTTTCACAAAGCTGCAGGCGCTGGGCGCCAATAGGGATGATGCACAAAGAGCAGTGGGAAACACCCGCCGCTGGTGGCGTACTAGCTGTCTTGGGTTGAATCGGGTGCTGAATCTGGCTTGGTTTGACCGCCTGGGATTGCCGCGTCTGTCCTGACCTCAATCTCTCGAACCGCCCGGTGCGGACCCGCATGCCGGGTGGTGTGGCAGGGGAACGGCAAGGCCGTCCCCTATGCCGATCTAGTTTCCCGGTTTTCCAACCTGCGCGCAGCTGCCACCCATTCGCTTGGAAACGAATGTGACAGCTCCTTAAAAAATTAGGAGTTTGAACATGAGCACATCCACACCTTCAGAACTAAAAACCGTCGGCTTCACACCCTTCCTGTATCTCTCGGACCAACCACTGTTCCACGTCTGCCGCGACGTCCCCATCGCCGATGCCCTGGCCCAAGCCTCCGACCTGCTGTACCTCGCCAAGTCCCTGACAGTCGATGCCGCCTACGCCCAAGACTCCGACCGCCACGCCTGGGCCGCGCACTATCTGACGACGATGAGCAAAGCGGTGATTGATGATGTGGTAAAAGCGCTGACGCGGCGGTCTGTTCAAACGAGAAAGGAAGCAGACCCATCGAAAAACACATAATCACGGCAGAGTTGAAAATTCCCAAAAAGGGACCTATCGTTCCCTTTTTGGGACTTATAGAGTCAACCATGCCTGCCATCCCGCTCAGCGATGCTCTCTTTACTGCCACTCAGCAAAAAGTGCTGGGCATGTTGTATGGCAAACCGGATCAGAGCTTCTATGCCAATGAAATATCCCGCTGGGCGCAGGTCGGCAAGGGCAGCCTGATGCGAGAGCTGGAGCGATTGCATAGTGCAGGCATTCTCACCATGAGTCGACGGGGTAATCAGACGCACTACCAAGCCAACCCTGAATGCCCCATCTATGCAGAACTGCTTGGGATAGTCCGTAAGACTTTTGGCATTGCAGAGCAGCTGCGTGCGGCCTTGATTCCACTGAATGATCAGTTGGTATGGGCGTTCATCTATGGCTCCATTGCCAAGGGTAACGAGCATGCAGGCAGTGACATTGACCTGATGCTGATTGGCGAAAATCTCAGTTACAGCGACTTGATGGAACGGGTACTACCCGTAGAGGAACAGCTTGGCCGCACCATTAACCCAACGCTCTATACCTTGGCCGACTGGCAAGCCAAGAAGGCGGCCGGCAACAGCTTTGTAGTGCGGGTTGAGCAACAGGAAAAAATTGATTTGATTGGCCGCAATCCAGCAGAGGTAGCCGATGGGCAGTAACGAAAATCTGGAAAACCTGGTGCGTAGCGGCGGCCTCAAAGCCGAACCGCCAGATCGCAAGGAATGTGAAGGGCTGCTGAGATCGGCCACGGACCGTTTGAAGGATGCTCACAGTTCAGCCCTGTCCTTTGCTAGTCGCTTCGACCTCGCCTACAACGCCGCCCATGCTCTGGCACTGACTGCCATGCGTTTGCAGGGTTTTCGCTCCGACCGTCGCTATCTGGTATTTCAGTGCCTGATACATACTCTCGGTCTGAACAAAGTCCATGTACGCCTGTTCGCGCTCTGTCACGAGCGCCGCAATCTGGCTGAGTACGAAGGTTATATGGATGTGGACGAAACCCTTCTGGCTGAACTGTTAGCGGCGACTGATGCACTGTTGCCACTGGTGCAAGACGCTATGCTCGCGAGCAAATAACGCTTCGACCCTTCGTTACTTCCAGTGCTGAACGACATCACCGCAATTGTCAGTCCAAACACGTAACGAAGGGATGGCCTGCACCGCCCGCAACCGTTCCAGCATCGGCCCGGGGAACACCACCTCATACGTATCCGCCGCCCGCCCCCATTGCTCAACAAGAGCCATACCGCCCACCAGCACCACAGCCAATTCGACAATCGTTTCGGCCTGATCCTCTATGATTTTTTGCGTCCGAACCCACAGCCGATCAGTCATCGCTTTAAGCTGCGCCGTTATTCGCTCACCCGACGCTGGATCGGTATCGGGGCAGGCAATGTTGCGCAGCAAATGCTGAAGCTCCCTGATTTTTGCGTAATCCTGTTCCGCCCCTTGCTCGCCTTTGAGGATGGCGGTGGCTTTGGGCTTGTCGACGCGTTTTGCGGCTGAAGGTTTTGAAGGGAGGGTCTGCGCCATTGCGCCAGCCAGGAGCACCATCATTCGGGCCTCCAGATGTTCCTTCATGGCTTCCATCGACGAAATTGGGCGCACCAGGGTAATGGAGGCCCCTCCCTGGTGCCGCAGATCCTTGGTCACTGTCAGGGTCACGCCGCCCGTTTCAAATCCCAGGGCGCGGGCCATCACATAGTGCCCCATTTCATGATGGGCGATCTGCAATGCACGGTCCCGTACAGCAGCAGGTAGCTTCGTTGTCATGTCCTTCGCCTCGCACCCTCGACTGCCTCAATCCTAGCCGATTTCCATACCCTCTCTTTCGCCCAAGAAAAAGCCGCGCAATGGCGCGGCTTTTCTGACTCAAGCTTCAGCCCTTACTTGGGCAAAGCGTAGGCAATCACATAGTCCCCACGATCCGTCGACTGACGCGCACCGCCCACCGTCAACAGGATGTACTGCCTGCCGGTTTTCGGTGAAACGTAAGTCATCGGCCCGGACTGGCTGCCCACCGGTAAGCGCGACTTCCAGATTTCGTTGCCGTTGCCGGTATCGAAGGCGCGCAGGTAGAAGTCCTGGGTGCCAGCGAAGAACAGCAGGCCCGACTGGGTGGCCAGCGAAGCGCCGAGGGTCGGCATGCCGATCGGGATCGGCAGGTGCATGCGGATGCCCAGCGGGCCGGTGTCCTGCACGGTGCCGACCGGTACTTGCCACATCAGCTTGTGGGTCTTGAGATCGATGGCCGACATGGTGCCGAACGGTGGTTTCTGGCACGGAATGCCGACCGCCGAGAGGAAGCGTTCGCGCATGGCGCCGAACGGCGTGCCTTCCTGCGGTACCACGCCCATTTCGATACCGCTGGCCCCGGCTTTGATCTTGTCGCGCGGGATCATGTAGTTGGCCAGGCCCAGGCGCATGTCGTTGACGAACATGTAGTGGGTGTTCGGATCAACCGAGACGCTGCCCCAGTTCATGCCGCCCAGCGAGCCCGGGAATTGCAGGGCGCGGTCCATGCCCGGCGGGGTGTAGACGCCTTCGTGGCGCATGCCTTTGAACTGGATGCGGCACATCAACTGATCAAACGGCGTGGCGCCCCACATGTCGGCTTCGCTCAGGGTCTTGTTGCCGATTGACGGCATGTCCACCGAGAACGGCTGGGTTGGCGAGTAACGTTCGCCGGGAACCTTGCCTTGCGGCACCGGGCGCTCTTCGACGCGGGCAATCGGCACGCCGGTTTCGCGGTTGAGCAGGAAGATCTCGCCCTGCTTGGTGACTTGCGCCAGGGCTGGCTGGGTGCCGCCCTTGTCATCCGGCACGTCGTAAAGCAGCGGTTGCGCCGGCAGGTCGAAGTCCCACAGGTCGTGGTGAGTGGTCTGGAAGTGCCAGCGCACCTGGCCGGTCTTCACATCGATGGCGACGATGGACGAGTTCCACTTGTCGTCGAACTCGGTGCGTTGACCGCCGAAGAAGTCAGGGGTGGCGTTGCCGGTTGGCAAGTAAACCAGACCGAGCTTGGCGTCGTAGGACATGGCCGACCAGACGTTCGGCGTGCCACGGGTGTAAGTTTCACCGGCCGGCGGACGTTTGGTGGTGTTCGGGTTGCCCGGATCCCACGCCCATACCAGCTCACCGCTGCGCACGTCGTAGGCACGCACCACGCCCGGCGGTTCGCCGGTGGAGTAGTTATCGGCCACGCGGCCGCCGACGATCACCACGTCTCCTGCGACCAATGGGGTCGAGGTTTGCTGGTAGTAACCGGGCTTCACTTCGCCCATGTCAGTAGTCAGGTCGACGGTGCCTTTGTTGCCGAATTCTTCGCAGGGCTTGCCGGTGTCGGCATTGATGGCGATCAGGCGCGCATCGCCGGTCGGCAGAAACAGGCGTTTCGTACAGGCGGTTGGCTGACTGTCCGAAGACACCGGGGTTTCGGAATAGCCCAGGCCACGGCAGCGCTGCCAGTTGGGCGCGGTGCCTTGCGGGTCGAACTTCCAGCGCTGGGCGCCGGTGTCAGCATCCAGGGCGAAGACTTTGCCGTAGGCGGTGCAGGTGTAGACCGTGTCACCGATTTGCAGCGGGGTGTTCTGGTCTTCGGCACCGGCGCCGGTGCTTTGCGGGATGTCGCCGGTGCGGAAGGTCCAGGCGACCTGCAGCTTGTCGATATTGCCCTTGGTGATCTGGTCCAGCGCGGCAAAGCGGTTGCCGGCGGTGGTGTTGCCCCAGTGCGCCCAGTCTTTCTGTTCGGTACCCGGAGTGACCGGCGTTACCGCAGGTACAGTGGTGTTTTTGACCACGTGGGTCGGCACGAACATGTAGGCCATCGTCGCAACGACGCCCACACCCAGAATGCCAGCCAGACCGTAGGCGCCACGCCCGCCGGTCGCGCCCGAAGCGCGGACCAGGGTCGGATAGATCAACGCCACCACCAGACCGATCACGGCGAAGGTCAGCACCCGTGAGACCAGCGGCCAGTATTCAAGACCCGCATCCCACACCGCCCAGATCGCAGTGAGGAGCAACGCCACACCATACAGCCAGGCGCCGAGCGGCTTGCGCCGGGCAATCATCAACCCGGACGCCAGCATCGCCAGCCCCATCAGCAGGAAATACCAGCTGCCACCCAGCGCGATCAGATAGCCACCGCCACCGGCCAGGCCGAGCCCGATCAGTGCAATCAGCACACCCAGCCCCGCCAGCAACCATTTGCTGCCGGCGGCAGCCCCAGAATTGTTCATGTCGGAAATTTTCCCCATTTGTGACAAGGGCGGAATAATGTACTACCTAGTTACTTATGGCAATTTGTCGCAGGCAAAAATGTCATGAACGGTATTGAGGCTGGATCAAATCTCCGTCGCGAGCGTCCTGCAGGAACTGCCTGTAACATGCTTGCGCACTGATCCATGCCGCTGGAGATAACCCTTTGCCTGACACTCGCACGCCTGTTCTCGATGAAATCGACCGCCAACTGATTGCCGCCCTGCAGATCAACGCCCGCGAGAGCGTGGCCATGCTCGCCCGGCAACTGGGCATCGCCCGTACCACCGTCACTTCGCGCCTGGCGCGGCTGGAAAAGGCCAAGGTGATCACCGGTTACGGCGTGCGCCTTGGGCAGCGGGTGGTGGATGGCGGGTTGCAGGCGTATGTGGGGATAACCGTGCAACCGCGTTCCGGCAAGGAGGTGTTGCGACGCCTGAGTGCAATGGCGCAGGTGCAGCAGTTGTGTGCGGTGAGTGGCGAATTTGATTATGTGGCGTGGTTGCGCACCGATTCGCCGGAGCAGCTGGATCAGTTGCTGGATCAGATTGGCAGTGTGGATGGGGTGGAGAAGACCACGACGTCGATCATCTTGAGTAGCAAGATTGATCGGGGGCAGCCGGTTTGAGTTTCTGCCTGTAGTTTTTTGGCGCCTGAGCTGGCCTCTTCGCGGGCAAGCCCGCTACCACATTGGTCAGTGTGTGCATCATGATCGTCATACTGACCAATAAAACAGCAAAATGACGACACTTTGCGTCTTATTAACGTGTTCTGTGCTCTCTAGAATGGCTGGCATCTTTTCCTATACTCAGATGCGCATTCCGCGTCGGGTCGCCAGCAAGGTCAGCCATGAACAAGAACAATCGCCATCCTGCAGACGGTAAGAAACCAGTCACCATTTTCGGCCCGGACTTTCCTTTCGCCTTCGACGACTGGATCGAACACCCGGCCGGGCTGGGCAGCATTCCCGAGCACAATCACGGTGCCGAAGTGGCGATTGTCGGCGGCGGGATCGCCGGCCTGGTAGCGGCGTATGAGCTGATGAAGCTGGGCCTGAAACCAGTCGTCTACGAAGCCTCAAAAATGGGCGGCCGTCTGCGCTCCCAGGCATTCAATGGGGCCGAAGGCATCGTTGCCGAACTGGGCGGAATGCGCTTCCCGGTGTCGTCCACCGCGTTCTATCACTACGTCGACAAGCTCGGCCTGGAAACCAAACCCTTCCCCAACCCGCTGACGCCCGCGTCGGGCAGCACGGTGATCGACCTCGAAGGTCAGACCCATTACGCACAGAAGCTGTCGGACCTTCCTGCATTGTTCCAGGAAGTGGCTGACGCCTGGGCCGACGCCCTGGAAGCCGGCTCGCAGTTCTCCGATATCCAGCAAGCCATTCGCGACCGCGACGTGCCGCGCCTCAAGGAACTGTGGAACACCCTGGTGCCGCTGTGGGACGACCGCACCTTCTACGACTTCGTCGCCACCTCCAAGGCGTTCGCCAAGCTCTCGTTCCATCACCGTGAAGTGTTCGGCCAGGTCGGTTTCGGTACCGGCGGCTGGGACTCGGACTTCCCCAACTCGATGCTGGAAATTTTCCGCGTGGTGATGACCAACTGCGACGATCACCAACACCTCGTGGTCGGCGGCGTGGAACAGGTACCGCAGGGCATCTGGCGCCATGTGCCGGAGCGTTGCGCGCACTGGCCGGCCGGCACCAGCCTCAGTTCCCTGCACAACGGCGCACCGCGCACCGGCGTGAAGAAGATTGCCCACTCGCCGGGTGGCCGTTTCGCCGTCACCGACAACTGGGGCGACACCCGCGAGTACGCCGCGGTGCTGACCACCTGCCAGAGCTGGCTGCTGACCACCCAGATCGAATGCGACGAAACCCTGTTCTCGCAAAAGATGTGGATGGCCCTGGACCGCACCCGCTACATGCAGTCGTCGAAGACTTTCGTGATGGTCGATCGCCCGTTCTGGAAGGACAAGGATCCGGAAACCGGCCGCGACCTGATGAGCATGACCCTCACTGACCGCCTGACCCGTGGCACCTACCTGTTCGACAACGGCGACGACAAGCCGGGGGTGATTTGCCTGTCGTACTCGTGGATGAGTGACGCGCTGAAAATGCTGCCGCAGCCGGTGGAAAAACGTGTGAAGCTGGCATTGGATGCGTTGAAGAAGATCTATCCGAAAGTCGACATCGCCGCGCGGATCATCGGCGACCCGATCACCGTTTCGTGGGAAGCCGACCCGCATTTCCTCGGCGCGTTCAAAGGCGCCCTGCCCGGCCACTACCGCTACAACCAGCGCATGTACGCGCACTTCATGCAGGACGACATGCCCGCCGAACAGCGCGGGATCTTCATCGCCGGCGACGACGTTTCGTGGACGCCGGCCTGGGTTGAGGGTGCGGTACAGACCTCGCTCAACGCGGTGTGGGGCATCATGAAACACTTCGGCGGTGCAACTCACGCCGAGAATCCGGGTCCAGGAGATGTATTCAACGAGATCGGACCGATCGCCCTGCCCGAGTAAGAGGAATCCGAAATGCGCGTAGCCCTTTACCAATGTCCACCGCTGCCTCTGGATGTCGCTGGCAACCTGCAACGCTTGCAGCAGCTTGCGCAGGAGGCAAAAGGTGCCGACCTACTGGTGCTGCCGGAGATGTTCCTGACCGGCTACAACATCGGCGTCGATGCCGTCAGCGTATTGGCGGAGGTGTACAACGGTGAGTCGGCGCAGCAGATTGCGCGCATTGCCAAGGCTGCCGGGATCGCCATTTTGTATGGCTATCCCGAGCGCACCGAGGACGGGCAGATCTACAACGCCGTGCAGTTGATCGACTCTAACGGCGAGCGCATCTGCAACTACCGCAAGACCCATCTGTTCGGCGATCTGGATCACTCGATGTTCAGCGCAGGCTCCGACGAGTTTCCCATCGTTGAGCTCAACGGCTGGAAGCTCGGTTTCCTGATTTGCTACGACTTGGAGTTTCCGGAAAACGCCCGGCGTCTGGCCCTGGCCGGTGCAGAACTCATCCTGGTGCCGACCGCGAACATGATTCCGTTCGATTTCGTCGCCGATGTCACCGTGCGCTCCCGTGCCTTCGAAAACCAATGCTATGTGGCTTACGCCAACTACTGCGGCCATGAAGGCGACATCCATTATTGCGGCCAGAGCAGCATCGCCGCACCGGATGGCAGCCGTATCGCCCAGGCCGGGCTGGATGAAGCACTGATCGTCGGCGAGCTGGATCGGCAGTTGATGCTCGACTCCCGCGCCGCCAATCGCTACCTGATCGATCGTCGTCCCGAGCTTTACGGCGACCTGAACAAGCGCTAGTCCTAGGGGGCGTTCTCAATTAGTTTCCCGCGGCGCGGAAACTAATTGAGAACGCCCCCTAATCCGCTAGCATTGGCACTTCACTGTTCTGGAAGTGCCCATGCCCGCGCTGAATCCCCTTCGCCCCCACACTGAAACCCTGGCCAACGGCCTGCGGGTGACGCTGCGTCATGCCCCGAATTTGAAGCGTTGCGCAGCAGCGTTGCGGGTCGCCGCGGGCAGCCATGATGTGCCGCTGGCGTGGCCTGGCCTTGCGCATTTTCTTGAGCATCTGCTGTTTCTCGGTACCGAGCGCTTTCCCGCCGGGCAAGGGTTGATGGCCTACGTCCAGAGTCATGGCGGCCAGGTAAACGCACGAACCAGCGAACGCACCACGGACTACTTTTTCGAACTGCCACCCCAGGCGTTTGCCGGTGGGTTGGAGCGTCTGTCAGACATGCTCGCCCATCCGCGTATGAATCCGGACGACCAGCAGCAGGAACGGGAAGTTTTGCAGGCGGAATTTGTCGCCTGGTCGCAGGATGCCGCGGCGCAGCAGCAGTTTGCGTTGTTCAATGGCCTGGCCGAGGCTCATCCGCTACGGGGTTTTCATGCCGGCAATCGCGACAGTCTGCCAGTGGATCAAGCCGATTTTCAGCAGGCTTTGCAGGGTTTTTATCAGCGCTATTACCAGACCGGGCAAATGACCCTGAGCCTGGCCGGACCGCAGAACCTCGATGAATTGAAAGCGATGGCCGAAGCCTTTGGCGGCGTCATTGCCAAAAGCGAAACAGTCACGCAACAAGCGCCTACACCTCTGATGGACGCACCGGACAAAAGTTATCAACAGGCTGGCGAACGACGTCTGGACTTGCTGTTTGCTCTCGAAACACTGCCTGACAACTCTGCCGAAGCGCTGGCATTCCTGTGCCACTGGCTGAACCTGGCAAAACCCGGCAGCTTGCTGGTGGACCTGCGCGAGCGCGGGCTGGCCGATCACTTGAAAGCCCAGCCGCTGTACCAGTTCGCCGGGCAAGCCTTGCTGCATATCGAATTCACCCTGCCCGCCGCCGACTTGGCAACAGGCATCCGCGAACGCCTGATGGACTGGCTCGGTTTCTTTGCCGAGCAAGACTGGAACCGATTGCGCGAAGAGTACGCCACCCTGCTCCAGCGCCAGCAGCAAATCAGCAGTGCCTTGCAACTGGCCCGACTGGACAGCGAACAACGCGAAGTCGGGTTATCCGAGCCGGGCGTTACAGCCCTCAAGCAAATCCTTCAACAAATCGGCGCTGTGGATAACTTCAGCGGGCCATGGCAATTGCCGGCACCCAACCCGTTCTTACGCTCCGAGGCAGCGGCAGCCAACGCCGGATTGATTCGTGGCCAGACCAGCGCCCACCGCGGCCTGCGCACTTTTGCCCAGGATCGCTCGCGCAGCCGTCGTGAACGTTCGCCGATGCAATTCAGCCAGGCATGGCCGGACAACGGTGCTGAAGGTGCGATTTATCTGCGCTGGCGTCTGGACTCGGCTCCCGGCAGCGACCTTCAATCACGGCTAGAAAACCACCTGCAACCGTTACGCGAAGACGCGCATCAGGCCGGTGTGGATTTTTCCTTCAGTGCATCGGGCAACGAATGGCTGCTAAAACTGAACGGGCTACAGGAGCCGATGCCCAGCGTCCTGGAGCATGTGCTGAAAGAACTGACAAAACCCGATGCCGTTGCCTCACAAGCTGAATCGACCAGCGTTGCGTTGATACCGATTCGACAACTGCTCAAGGCATTGCCCGATCACTGCCTCGGGCACACCGCGAACTCGGATGACATGCTGCCACTCTGGTCGAGTGCGCAATGGGACGGGCTGGCCATCGGGTTATCGGCTCAGACTCAAGCGGCCATGGGCCTGGCCTTGAGCCGCATACCCGGCACGCCGGACAATCAACTGACGCCGCCCTCTTCGATCCTTGCACAGCATCTGTGGAGCACTGTCGATACCGCCTCCAGTGAGCACGCGTTGCTGCTGTTCTGTCCGACAGCCACCCAGGAAATGGCCGACGAAGCCGCATGGCGTTTGCTCGCGCATGTCTGCCAGACACCGTTCTACCAACGCCTGCGGGTGGAGCTGCAACTTGGCTATGCGGTGTTCAGCGCCCTGCGCCAGATTCACGGGCAAACCGGGCTGCTGTTCGGCGTGCAATCGCCAAGCGTCGCACCTGTGGAGTTGCTGCAACACATCGAGCAATTCCTGAATCGATTGCCGGAGCTGATCCACTCGCTCGACGACACCACCTTCAACGCTCAACGCCAGTCCCTGGCGGATCAGTTTTCCAGCGCTGCGCTCACCACGGGTCAAGCGGCCGGATTGCTCTGGCAGGGCAAGCTGGCCGGCCGCTCGTCGGATTATTTGACGCAATTGCCCGAGGCCATTGTGCGCATTGACCGGACCGCTTTACTGGCTGCGGCCCGACGCCTGAATCAGGCCGAAGGCGGCTGGCTGTGCCTTGCCAACAGCGCTGCACCAGACGCGCCATGGCAAGCGGCAAAATGATCTTTACCGGGGCTGCAAGGAGCTTTCTCAAAGTTTCACGGGCAATTTCTTTGAAATTTTGAGTAACATAGCAACCTAACTATCTGGAACATCTCTGACTTGAGGTGGACTATACCTATAGATAGCGCTGTCCCACCCTACCTGAAGGAGTTCAATTTATGGCCTGGACCAAACCTGCCTACACCGACCTGCGTATTGGCTTTGAAGTCACCATGTACTTCGCAAGCCGCTAATCTCAGCTTTGGCAGAGATGCAGCACAACGCCTCGGTTATCCGAGGCGTTTTATTTTCAGCGTTGAAATGATGGAGCGTCCATGTTTGTCCAGATTCTAGGTTCCGCTGCCGGCGGCGGCTTCCCCCAGTGGAACTGCAACTGCGTGAACTGCGCGGGCTTTCGCAACGGCAGCCTGCGGGCCAAGGCGCGGACGCAATCGTCCATCGCGATTTCCGATGACGGCGTGAACTGGGTGCTGTGCAACACCTCCCCGGACATCCGCGCCCAACTCCAGAGCTTCGCCCCGATGCAACCGGGCCGCGCCCTGCGCGATACCGGGATCGGCGCGATCATCCTTATGGACAGCCAGATCGACCACACCACCGGCCTGCTCATGCTGCGTGAAGGCTGCCCGCATCAGGTCTGGTGCACCGACATGGTCCATGAAGACCTGAGCACTGGTTTTCCGCTGTTCACCATGCTGAACCATTGGAATGGCGGGCTGACCTGGAATCGCATCGAACTCGACCAGAGCTTCAGCGTACCGGCCTGCCCGAACCTGCGCTTCACCCCGCTGCCACTGCGCAGCGCTGCACCACCCTACTCACCGCACCGCTTCGACCCGCATCCGGGCGACAACATCGGCCTGATCGTCGAAGACCTCAACACTGGCGGCAAACTGTTCTACGCACCGGGTCTGGGCAAGGTCGATGCGCCGCTGCTGGAAATCATGGCCGGCAGCGATTGCCTGTTGGTGGATGGAACGTTGTGGGATGACGATGAAATGCAGCGGCGCGGCGTCGGTACCCGTACCGGTCGCGAGATGGGACACCTGGCGCAGAACGGCCCCGGCGGGATGCTTGAAGTGCTGGAGCAACTGCCCAAGCAACGCAAGGTGCTTATCCACATCAACAATACCAACCCGATTCTTGATGAGGATTCGCTGGAGCGCGCAGAGCTGGATCGGCGCCAGGTTGAAGTGGCGTATGACGGCATGAGTATTGTGTTGTAAGTAGTCGAGACCGCTGCGCGGTCTATCGCGAGCAGGCTCGCTCCCACAGGGGTATGCGATCAGCTGTGGGAGCGAGCCTGCTCGCGAAGAGGCCAGCTCAGGCACCAAAGAATCCACCGGTCCTACCCGGAGAACCGCAATGACTGACACCCCAATGTCCCCCGCCGAATTCGAAGCGGCCCTGCGTGCCAAGGGCGCCTATTACCACATCCACCACCCCTATCACGTGGCGATGTACGAAGGCCGGGCCACTCGCGAACAGATCCAGGGCTGGGTCGCCAACCGTTTCTACTATCAGGTGAACATTCCCCTGAAGGACGCGGCGATACTCGCTAACTGCCCTGACCGCGAGATCCGCCGCGAATGGATTCAGCGCCTGCTGGACCACGATGGTGCGCCCGGTGAAGACGGCGGCATCGAAGCCTGGCTGCGCCTGGGCCAGGCCGTGGGCCTAGACCCGGACCAACTGCGCTCCCAGGAGCTGGTGCTGCCCGGCGTACGCTTCGCCGTGGACGCCTATGTCAATTTTGCCCGCCGCGCCAGTTGGCAGGAAGCCGCGAGCAGCTCGCTGACCGAACTGTTCGCCCCGCAGATCCACCAATCGCGCCTGGACAGTTGGCCCCAGCATTACCCGTGGATCGACCCGGCCGGCTACGAGTATTTCCGCACGCGCTTGGGCCAGGCACGGCGTGATGTCGAGCATGGTCTGGCGATCACGTTGCAGCACTACACTACCCGTGAAGGCCAGGAGCGAATGCTGGAAATTCTCCAGTTCAAACTGGACATTCTTTGGAGCATGCTCGATGCCATGAGCATGGCCTACGAACTGAAACGCCCGCCGTATCACAGCGTGACCGGGGAACGGGTCTGGCACAAAGGAATCACCTTATGAGTTTCGATCGCAGCAAGACCCCGACCTGGCGCCCTGGCTACCGCTTCCAGTACGAGCCGGCGCAAAAAGGCCATGTGCTGCTGTACCCGGAAGGCATGATCAAGCTCAACGAAAGTGCCGCGCTGATCGGTGGTTTGATTGACGGTGAACGGGATGTCGCGGCAATCATCAATGAGCTCGACCAACAGTTCCCCGGCGTGCCCGAGCTCGGAGACGACATCGAGCAATTCATGGAGGTTGCCCGTGCGCAGCACTGGATCGAACTTGCCTGACTCATCGGTGCAAGTACCGCCCAAACCCGAGGTCGGCCTGCCGCTGTGGCTGCTCGCCGAGCTGACCTATCGCTGCCCGCTGCAATGCCCGTATTGCTCTAATCCACTGGATTTCGCCGAGCAAGGCAAAGAGCTGAGTACCGAGCAGTGGATAAAAGTATTTCGTGAAGCGCGGGAAATGGGCGCGGCGCAACTGGGCTTTTCCGGTGGTGAACCGTTGGTGCGTCAGGACCTCGCCGAGTTGATTGCCGAAGCCCGAAAACTGGGTTTCTACACCAACCTGATCACCTCCGGCATCGGCCTGACCGAGCAAAAAATCAGCGACTTCAAGAAGGCTGGTCTCGATCACATCCAGATCAGTTTCCAGGCCAGCGACGAGCAGGTGAACAATCTGCTGGCCGGTTCGAAAAAGGCCTTTGCACAGAAACTGGAAATGGCCCGGGCGGTCAAGGCCCACGGTTATCCGATGGTGCTGAACTTCGTCACCCATCGGCACAATATCGACCAGATCGACCGCATCATCGAGCTGTGCATCGCCCTGGAAGCGGACTTCGTCGAGCTCGCCACTTGCCAGTTCTACGGCTGGGCGCAACTCAATCGCGTTGGGCTTTTGCCGACCAAAGAGCAACTGGTGCGCGCCGAACGCATCACCAACGAATACCGCGCCAAACTGGAGGCCGAAGGGCATCCGTGCAAGCTGATTTTCGTCACGCCGGACTATTACGAAGAACGCCCGAAAGCCTGCATGAATGGCTGGGGCAGTATTTTTCTGACGGTCACGCCAGACGGAACCGCCCTGCCCTGTCACGGTGCCCGACAGATGCCGGTGCAGTTTCCCAACGTGCGCGATCACAGCATGCAGCACATCTGGTACGACTCGTTCGGCTTCAACCGCTTTCGCGGTTATGACTGGATGCCCGAGCCGTGCCGTTCCTGTGACGAGAAAGAAAAAGACTTCGGCGGCTGCCGCTGCCAGGCGTTCATGCTCACCGGTGATGCCAGCAACGCCGACCCGGTGTGCAGCAAGTCGCCACAACACGGCGTGATCCTCAAGGCCCGCGAAGAAGCCGAACACGCCACCCAGACCATCGACCAACTGGCCTTTCGCAATGAACGAAACTCACGCCTCATCGCCAAAAGCTGAACCTTTCAGCGCTGCCAAAGCCGTGGCCGCCGGAATCGACTTTGCCGAACTGCAGGTCGGTCGACCGGGCCTGTTCTGGAACGAGTACCGCCCCGAAGACGCGGCCTGCCGGATCTGGCATTGGCGCGACGGTGCAGCGAAGTGCCTGACGCCACCGGGGTTCAGCGTGCGCAGTCGGGTGTACGAGTATGGCGGCGGCGCGTTTTGTCTGACGGACGACGGCCTCGTTTTCGTCAACGAGGCCGACCAGCAGTTGTATCGGCAATCACTGCAACACGAAGCGCCCGAAAGGCTGACGTCCGGGGCGTGCCGTTATGGCGATCTGCAGTTCGCCAACGGCCAGGTGCTGGCGGTCGAGGAGCATCGCGACCAATACCGACTGGTGGCAATCGATCTGCTCGATGGCGCACGTCACCTGCTGGCCGAGGGTGCTGATTTCTACGCGGCACCGACGCTGAGCCCTGATGCCCGGCGCCTGGCCTGGATCGAGTGGAGTCGCCCGGATCTGCCATGGACAGCGACCCGCTTGATGGTTGCCGAACGCCTCGCCAACGGCGGCTTTGCCGAGGCCCGTTGTGTGGCGGGCGACGGCGTTCAAGAGTCTGTGCAACAACCGCGGTTTGATGCCAGCGGTCGCTTGTATTGCCTGACGGATCGCGCGGGTTACTGGCAGCCATGGGCGGAATCTGAAAAAGGCCTGAGCCCATTGCCAAGTGCCAGCGCCGACCATGGCCCCGCGCCTTGGCAACTTGGCGGCAGCACCTGGTTACCGCTGAGCGACGATAGTTATCTGGCCAGTTGGACCGAAGGCGGGTTTGGCCGATTGGGCATAGGCGGCGATTCCAGCGTCGACTTCACCGGCGACTACAGCCGCTTCCGTCATCTCGCCGTGGATGAGCAGTTCATCTATTGCATCGCGGCGTCGCCCGTCAGTTCAACCGCCGTCATCGCCATCGACCGCCAGAGCCGTCAAGTGCAAGTACTGGCCGGCGGTATCGCACCGCTTGCTCCCGAACAGATCAGCCGCCCGCAAACCTTGCGTTACCCAAGTGGCTCAGGCGAAGCCCACGGTTTCTTCTACCCGGCGATGACCGGCGAGGCGAAACCGCCATTGGTGGTGTTCATCCATGGTGGCCCGACCTCGGCGTGCTACCCGATGCTCGATCCGCGTATCCAGTACTGGGCACAGCGGGGCTTCGCCGTGGCCGACCTCAACTATCGCGGCAGCAGTGGTTATGGCCGGGCCTATCGCCAGGCACTGCACCTGAGTTGGGGCGACGTGGATGTGCAAGACGCCTGCGCCGTGGTCAGTTACCTCAACGAACGCGGCTTGATCGACGGCCACCAGGCCTTCATTCGCGGCGGCAGTGCCGGCGGCTACACCACCCTCTGCGCCTTGGCCTTTCACAACGTGTTCCGCGCCGGCGCCAGCCTGTATGGAGTCAGCGATCCGGTGGCTCTGGGGCGCGCGACCCACAAATTCGAAAGCGACTATCTGGATTGGCTGATCGGCGATCCGCAAATGGATGCCGAACGCTACGCCGCCCGCACACCGCTGCTGCATGCCAGCAACATCCGCGTGCCGATGATCTTCTTTCAAGGAGAACTGGATGCCGTGGTCGTCCCGCAGCAGACCCGCGACATGGTCACGGCGCTGCAAGACAACGGCATCCTGGTCGAAGCGCATTACTACGCCGATGAACGCCATGGCTTTCGCAAGGCCGGCAATCAGGCCCATGCGCTGGAGCAGGAGTGGTTGTTTTATCGGCGGGTGATGGATTCAGTGGACTGAAGCCTGCGCCCATTGCCGAAACGGAGGCGTTCCCTTCGCGGGCAAGTCGGATCGCCGCACCGCCGCTCCCACAGGTACTGTGGCATGCACAAATCCTGTGGGAGCGAGCCTGCTCGCGAAGGCGGCCGACCTGCCGACGCTCAGCTCAGCTCAGCGCTTGGCGATGATGTACACCGCATGCACGATCCCCGGAATGTAACCGCACAACGTCAGCAGAATATTCAGCCAGAACGCCCCGCCGAATCCTACTTGCAGAAATACACCCAGTGGCGGCAACAGGATGGCGATGATGATGCGAATAAAGTCCATGGGACAGCTCCTGAATGGGGTGAACTCGTTCGAGCCCTACAGCTAATCGACCTGTGCCGTTTGTCAGGGTTCAGCCCGATTCCTCAGGCCAGTATCTCCAGACCGTGTTTGCGCACGATACTCAGCAACTTCAACGCCATGCCACTGGGGTGCTTATTCCCTGCTTCCCATTGCTTCACCGTGGAAGCGCTGGTGTTCAGGTAGCGCGCAAACACCGGTTGGCTGACATTGTTGCGCTCGCGCAGTGCCTTGATCTCTTGTGCGGGAATCGCATCCGGCACCCTTGCAAGGCAAGACTCATCGAATTCACGCATGGTCGCCTTGCTGATTGCACCTATGGCGTACAAGGCACTCGCCGATTCGTGGATCGATTCCGATAGCTCACTTTTGAATTTTTTACTCATTTGGTATCTCCACAAACTCCTTTGCATCCAGCAAGCGCTGAATTTCCATTTCGGTCAGTCCACCATATGTCTTGGCCAACTCTCGCAAGTCGAGCAAATGCCTGGGACTGATATTGCTCTGATCTTTCTTTGCGTACAGGAACTGATAGACCCAATGAACACCGCCTCTGGCCAGGATAATCGAGCGATGGCGGTTGGCATTCAAACGCTTCTTCCAGACTCCGCCGCCCAAATTGTCAGCTTGGCCATTGAGCATTTCGGTGAATGCCTCCCAGAGCTCGTCATCACCGATCCAGGCCTTGGCAGCCTGCATTGCGAAGCGCTTTGTCTTGAACAACCTTGGTGACATCGGCATCCCTTCCATAAAACATACCACCCAGTGGTATAGAAATCAAAACCAACGCGACAGCAATACCGTTTCGCTGGCACCGGCAGTCCCTGCCGATTCACGCTAGAAAGCCATTGATGTGCCAACCGCTCAAGCCGAGATTGCCTGTGGAAAAACCCGGCCACAAAAAAACGCCCCACGCCAAAAATGTCGGGCGTGGGGCGTGCGTATTACCGCGAGACGGTTCTGGAATGTGTGCAGGGCGCGTCTGATCAGACGGCAATCCCTTTGAGGCACTGCAATTGCGCGGTGCGTACTCGGGAGAAGGCGCGCGCCAGGCGCAGGAGCATTTCATCGATGTTGGCGTTGCTGACATTAAGCGCAGGGGTAAAGCGCAGGCAGTCGGGTTGCGGGGCATTGAGCAGCAGGCCTTCGTACAGCGCGGCCTTGACCACCGCGTCAGCGGAGTCGTCCGACAGCGTCAGCCCCCAAAGCAGCCCTTGTCCGCGCAACTCGCCGTGATCGTAACGATGGGCCAGACGCCCCAAGCCTTCACACAGGTGCTGACCTGCTTCTGCAACGTGTTTGAGGAAGGCCTTGTCCTGCACGGTATCGAGTACCGAGAGCCCCGCCGCGGTCATCAACGCATTACCGTGATGAGTGCCGGTCACCTCGCCAATGTCGAAACAGCAAGCCTTGCCCCGCGCCAGCAGCGCGGCCAATGGCACGCCGCCGCCCAAGCCTTTGCCAAGCACGACGATATCCGCCGTGACGCCGCTGGACTGTTCCGCGAGCAAGGTGCCACAACGGCCGATGCCGGTTTGCACTTCGTCAAGGATCAACAAAATGCCGAGTTTACGGCACAAGCGCTCGACGCCCTTGAGGTAGTGCGCGGTGGCCGGGATCACGCCGGCTTCGCTCTGGATCGGCTCGAGCATGATCGCTACGGTCCGTTCATCCACGGCCGCATGCAACGCTGGCAGGTCATTGAACGGGACACGACTGAAGCCTGGCAATTGCGGCTCGAATCGGTTGATCAATGTCGAACTGTCCGACGCCGAAATCGTCGCCAGGCTGCGGCCATGGCATCCGTTGTTGGCCACAATGATTCGCGATGCACCGCCGCGATGCTGTTGACCCCATTTGCGCGCCAGTTTGATCGCCGCCTCGCAGGCTTCGCTGCCGGTATTGAGCAGGTAGGCCTGATCACTGCCGGTGCTGGCACACAGATGCTCGGCGAGGCTGAGCATGCCGCGGTTTTGCAAACCGAAGCCCGGATTGATCAGCGACTGAGCCTGGGCAGTGATTGCATTGACCAGTACCGAAGGGCTGTGACCGAGGCTGTTGGCCCCGCCGCCCTGGGAAAAATCCAGGTACGCACGGTCATCACTGTCCCACAACCATGAACCCTGGCCACGCACAAACACCTGTTTCGGCCGCTCGACACTGGGCATCAAGTACTCGCTGGAAAGGTTATCGCCTCGGGATGGCAGGGAGGCGTCCATGACCAGATCATCAAGACTGGGAGGACTACGGCGCAGACTGAACAGATTCATCTGAAAAAACCTCTGATGAGGTTTTTTGCCTTACCTATGTAAATACCATCGAAGCAAAGGGTATTCATCGCGCTCTGTGGCCCTGTAAGCCCTGTGAATGCGGTTAGACTAGGCTCAGGCGAGGCATTCAGCCATTTCGATTTCCCAGCATTTTCGATAAGTAACACTTATGGATTTCAAGCAACTGCGTTATTTCGTCGCGGTCTATGAAGAAGGCCACGTGGGCCGGGCCGCCGAACGCCTGTCCATCTCCCAGCCGGCGCTGTCCCAGCAAATCCGCCATCTCGAACAAAACCTCGAGGTGAGCCTGTTCGAGCGCAGCAGCAAACGCCTGTTGCCGACCCTCGCGGCCCACACGCTGTACAACCACGCCCTGCCTTTGCTCGATGGCCTGCAACGGGCACGGGAAGCGCTCGGCAACTTCAAGGGTCAGGCGCTACGCACCCTGGCCATCGGTGTATTGCAGACCGTGCATACCAGCCTCGTTCCACAGATGCTTGAACGGGTGCGCAAGGCGCAGCCGCATCTGGTGGTGCAGATCTATGAACTGACCGGCCTGGAAATCGAGCGGCGACTGCTCAACGGTTCTCTGGATATCGGCATCGGCTATCTGCCGCCCCGCCAGCCTGGCTTGCATGGCGTGATGCTGTACGAAGATGAATTGACCCTGGTCATCCCGGCAGAGCATCCGCTGCGTGAATTCAAGAAAGTGTCCATGAGTCAGGCCGCCGAACTGCCGATGTTGCTGCTGGGCGAGGAATTTCAGATAAGGCAGATCTGGCAGGCACAGCTGACAAACCTGGGACGTCGCCCGCAGGTGCAAGCCGAATTGAACAACATGGCCGGCATCCTCGACAGTCTGCCGCACACGCGCCTGGCGACGGTGCTGCCCGGACGCTCGCAAAAGACCCATGGCAACCACGAACTGCTGTGGAAACCCCTGAGCGAACCACGAGTGCCGCTGAAAGTCGGTTTGGTGTGTCGGGATGTGCAACGGCAGCAGGCCTCGCTGGCCTTGCTGCGGACATTGCTGGAAGAGGTGATAAACGGCCCGGATGGGCGCTTGAACAGCGCGCAGGCTCTGGATGGGACAAGCTGAAAACTTTTCTTCAGGCAAAAGAAAACCCCGCCGAAGCGGGGCTTTGCAGACTGTTTCCCTGACATCCATTTCACTCCACCATCCTGGCAGAATCCTACGTGTCCCTGTTGTTGCTTTGCGCTTCCTGCGCTACGTCCATGTGAAGTAGATTAGCTGTGGATCCAATTTGCATCTATGGGAGAACAGCAGCACGTTATGTAAGAGAATGCTTACATAACGTTACTTCATCAGAATTGTCCTGCATCCAGCAGGAACAACGATTCGCTACCGGCCTTCACCGACGCGCTCAACGAGTGAATGCGCGGCAGCAGGCGGGCAAAATAGAACCGCGCCGTGCCCAGTTTGCTGGCGTAGAAATCGTCTTGCGCTTCCTTGCCGAAAGCAGCCTTGGCCATCAGGGCCCACATGTAGGCGTACGCCACGTAGCCGAACACCTGTAGATACTCGACCGACGCCGCACCAATTTCGTTCGGATTGCTCTTCGCTCGGTCAAGCAACCACGCGGTCAGTTCATCGAGGGTGGTCACTGCGTCGTTCAGTGGCTTGGTGAACTCGGCGAGGTCCGTGCTGGCGGTCGCCGTGAAGTGACGAATCTCGTCGGCGAACAGGTTGTAGAACGCCCCGCCGCTACCCACGATCTTGCGCCCGACCAGGTCCAGTGCCTGAATGCCGTTGGTGCCTTCGTAGATCTGGGTGATGCGCACGTCGCGCACCAGTTGCTCCTGGCCCCACTCACGGATGTAACCGTGGCCGCCAAAGACTTGCTGGCCGTGTACGGTGGTTTCCAGGCCGAGGTCGGTCAGGAACGCCTTGGCCACCGGGGTCAGCAACGCCACCAGGTCTTCCGCACGCTTGCGGGTGGTTGCATCTTCGCTGAACTTGGCGGTGTCCAGTTGCATCGCCACGTAGGTGGAGAACGCACGGCCACCTTCGTTCGAGGCTTTCATGGTCAGCAGCATGCGACGCACGTCCGGGTGGACGATGATCGGGTCAGCCACTTTGTCCTTGTTCTGCGCGCCGGTCGGCGAACGGCTTTGCAGACGGTCGCGGGCGTATTCCACGGCGTTCTGGTACGAACGCTCGCCAGTGGCCAGGCCTTGGATACCGACACCCAGTCGCTCGTAGTTCATCATGGTGAACATCGCAGCCAGACCTTTGTTTGGCTCGCCGACCAGGTAACCCACGGCTTCATCGAAGTTCATCACGCAGGTCGCGGACGCCTGGATGCCCATCTTGTGCTCGATCGAACCGCAATTCGCCGGGTTGCGCGCGCCCAGGCTGCCATCGGCATTGACCATGAACTTGGGTACCAGGAACAGCGAAATGCCTTTTGGCCCCGCCGGTGCATCCGGCAGCTTGGCCAGCACCAGATGGATGATGTTTTCGGTCAGGTCGTGTTCGCCACCGGTGATGAAGATCTTGGTGCCGCTGACCTTGTAGGAGCCGTCGGCCTGAGGCTCGGCCTTGGTACGGATGATCCCAAGGTCAGTACCAGCGTGTGGCTCGGTCAGGCACATGGAACCGGCCCAGATGCCGGCGTACATGTTCGGCAAGTACGCGGCTTTCAGCTCTTCGCTGGCGTGGGCGTTGATCGACAGGCAAGCGCCGGCGGTCAGCATCGGATACAGGCCGAACGACAGGCTGGCGGAGTTGACCATTTCTTCGACCTGGGCCGAAACGGCTTTGGGCATGCCCATGCCGCCGTAGGACGGATCGCCACCGACACCGACCCAACCGCCTTCAGCGTAGGTCTGATAGGCCTGTGGGAAACCTGCCGGCGTGGTGACGGCACCGTCCGCCCAATGGCAACCTTCTTCGTCAGCGGCACGGCTCAGCGGTGCGATGCTTTTGCTGGTGACTTTGCCGGCTTCTTCCAGGATGGCTTCGACCGTTTCTGCATCCACGGTTTCAGCCAGTGCAGGCAGTTCGGCCCAGAGTTTGGCGACCTCGAAAACTTCATTGAGGACGAAGCGCATATCGCGCAGGGGCGCTTTGTAGTCAGCCATGGCAAACCTCGCAAGATCTATACAGGTGATTCACAGGAAGAGTGTTTTCGTTGGGTCGGAGTGTAACCCAACAACTTTTGCGACACATAGGGTCAACTCATGACCGTTTTGTTATTTTTAGTCACCGACAAAAAAGCCCGCGCAAGGCGAGCTTCTTTGTAACGGATTTATATGACTAAAGCGCAAACAACTCCGCCGGCAGTTGCATCAGGCAATCGCTACCCGCCTCTATGGCCGCCCGATGAGCCGCAGTGCGCGGTAGCAAGCGCTTGAAGTAAAACTCGTTGGTCGCCAGTTTGCCCCGGCAGAAGTCGCCATCACCGCTGCCAGCATCGAGCTGCGCCTGAGCCACCAGCGCCATGCGCAACCACAGGTAGCCGAGGATGATGTAACCGCTGTACATCAGGTAATCCACCGACGCGGCACCGACTTCGTCAGGGTTTTTCATCGCCGCCATGCCGACCTTGGTGGTCAATTCACCCCACTGCTGGTTCAGTTGATTGAGCTGCGCCACATACCCGGCCAGTTGTGGATGCTCGGCGTTCGCCAAGCAGAACTTGTGGACGATTTTGGTGAACCTGCGCAACAGCTTGCCCTGACTGCCGAGTACCTTGCGCCCGAGCAGGTCCAGCGCCTGAATGCCGTTGGTGCCCTCATAGATCGGCGCGATCCGGCAGTCGCGTACCAGTTGCTCCATTCCCCATTCGCGAATGAACCCGTGGCCGCCAAACACCTGCATGCCATGGTTGGTCACCTCCAGCCCGGTGTCGGTCATGAAGGCTTTGCAGATCGGCGTGAGGAACGCCAGCAAGTCTTCGGCATCCTGACGCGCCGTTTCATCCGGGCTCAGGTGCGCCACGTCCAGTAGTTGCGCGGTGAAGTAGGTCAGCGCGCGGTTGCCTTCGTTGAAGGCTTTCATGGTCAGCAACATCCGTCGCACATCAGGGTGCACGATGATCGGGTCGGCGGCTTTTTCCGGCGCTTTCGGGCCGGTCAGCGAGCGCATCTGCAAACGGTCGTTGGCGTATTTGATCGCGCCCTGGAAGCTCGCCTCCCCTAGACACAGCCCTTGCATGCCAGTGCCCAGCCGCGCGTGGTTCATCATGGTGAACATGCAGTTGAGGCCCTTGTTCGGCTCGCCGATCAAGAAGCCCTTGGCCTCGTCGAAGTTCAGCACGCAGGTGGCCGAGGCCTTGATGCCCATTTTGTGTTCGATCGAGCCGCAGGACACGCCGTTGCGCTCGCCCGCTTCGCCCGTCGCATCGGGCAGGAACTTGGGCACGATGAACAGCGAAATGCCCTTGGTCCCGGCCGGTGCGTCCGGCAATTTGGCCAGCACCAGGTGAATGATGTTGGCGCTCATGTCGTGCTCGCCGGCGGAGATGAAAATCTTGCTGCCGGAGATCGCGTAGCTGCCATCGGCCGCAGGTACGGCGCGGGTCTTGATGATGCCCAGGTCAGTGCCGCAATGGGCTTCGGTCAGGCACATGGTGCCGGTCCATTGGCCAGCGGTGAGCTTCTTCAAATAAGTCTGCTTTTGCGCCTCGGTGCCATGGGCGTGGATCGCCGACATCGCACCGTGGGTCAGGCCGGGGTACATGCCCCATGAGGTGTTGCTGGAACCCACCATCTCGCTGATCACCAGGCCCAGAGAGATCGGCAACCCTTGACCGCCGTAAAGCGGATCCGCCGCCAGGCCATGCCAGCCGCCCTCGACATATTGGGCGAAGGCCTGCTTGAAGCCTGCCGGCGTGGTGACCACGCCATTGTCGAAGTGACAGCCTTCTTCATCGCCGCTGCGGTTGAGCGGCGACAGCACGTTTTCACAGAACTTCGCCCCTTCTTCGAGGATCGCATCGACCATGTCCGGGCTGGCATCGGAGGCCCCCAGCGCGGCGTAGTTGCTGTGAAAGTCGAAGACATGGTCGATCAGAAAGCGCATGTCGCGCAAGGGAGCTTTGTACTCGGGCATGGTCATTCTCCGTCGGCAGATTTCTCCAACCTACTGCTGCCGACCACGCCTCACAATCACTTTGCACTCGCTGAATGCGCCATCATCACTCAACCGTAGCGGCGTCCATGCGCACGGCGCCACGGCGGTTCTGCCCGAACGCCATCACGCAGTTGCGCCCGGCGCCCTTGGCGCTGTAGAGCGCCTGGTCAGCGGACTTGAGCACCTCTTCGGGGGTGCGTTGATCGATGCGTTCGGCAACGCCGATACTGACCGTCACCGACACACTCGACGCACCGGAACCGGCACGCCGCTGGCGCCCCTGATTATCGTCCTGCGGGCGATTTTCCTGATTGCGCAGTTGAATGTTGTAAGTGGCGATGGACTCGCGGATGACTTCCAGGTGCGGCATGCACTCTTCGAGGGTCTTGCCTGCAAACACCAAGGCAAATTCCTCGCCGCCATAGCGATACGCCTTACCGCCACCGCCGATTTTCGACAGCTTGCTGGCCACCAGCCGTAGCACCTGGTCACCGACGTCGTGGCCGTGGGTGTCGTTGAATTTCTTGAAGTGGTCGACGTCGCTCATGGCCAACACGTAGTTGCGCCCCAACCGTTGCATGCGTTCATTCAGCGCACGACGGCCCGGCAGTCCGGTCAGTTCGTCGCGGAAGGCCATTTGATAGGCTTCGTGGGCAACGGCGGCGGCGATCATCAGCATCACCTGGCTGCACATGATGTTCAGCGTGAATGGCAGGATGAAGGTTTTCGGCAACATCCAGAACAACCCGAGCAGCCCCACCAATTGCGCGGCATGCAGCGGTCGCGGGTTGCGCCAGTATTGCCAGGCCAACAGCAGGAACGCTGCCATGAACACCGGATAGGACAACTGGATCAGGCTCATCCAGGCGCCATGCAAGGCAGGCCAGCGAATCTCCGACAGCCAGATCAGCAGCGCATGTGGATAACTTTGCTCAAGCCCCAGCGCCACGCAGCCGACCGCCAGCAATACCGCGAAACGCGCCACCATGTCCTGGAACAGATGGGTGCGTTCCTGCCACGCCGCGAACACGCCAAACAGCAGCGGCAGCAGCAGGCAACACAAATGAAAGACCACGGCGGCATCGTCACGCACCTTGCCGTTGTCGCGGTAATAGTCAGTCTGGGTGTCGAGCAGGAAGTAGGCGATGTACACCGTGACCATCAGAAACAGTTCACGCTGGCGTCGGTAAACCGCGCAATAGGCGCCACCGAGCAACAGCACCAGGGTGGGCAACACGTTGAACAGCGACGTGAAGAAGACGTTCAGATCCTTGATGTAAGCAGCCGCAAGCCCCGCCAGTAACAGCACTAATGACGGCAGGAAATGACTGAAACGTACAGCAGATGAGCGCGGCAAGGGTAAAGCTCCGACCCGTCAGTTCAATAGATGGCATTGTGCCCACCCCCTTTAACGGCAGAAACCCCGATTTGCTGAGTGAAATACTGAGGTATTTGTAAAAAGACGTCACTGGCGTCCATCAGCCGCCAGTGACGCAAGGGCAAATACGGTTACAGATCGTTGTTGAACGGTTGCAGCGGCCCTTCCAGCGCCGTGCGTCCTTCGGCACCGACCGGGTTGAGCTGGATTTCGGCGTCCTTCGCCTGCCGGGTAGTGATCTTCGGACTGGCCGGTTTTTGCCCGACCGAGTTTTCATCACCCTTTTCGCCCTGTACCAGCACCAGCGACGGATGATCAAATGGCGCCCGTTCCCAGGCGACCCGAGGGTCGGTCAGCCCGACTTCCATGAACTTGACCAGCGCATCCACTTCATCCGGGGCCAGGTTCAGACGGGTGATGTCCGGATCAAGATTGGAGCCGTTGTGCTGATTGACCGCCGGATGCTCGAAGCCGCTGGTGTTGCTGGCATCTTCACCACGCCGGTCGCCGCCGCGGTTGTAGAACTCCATCACCTGTTGCAGCGTTGCGCGACTGCCGTTGTGGAAATACGGCCCGGTCAACGCGATATTGCGCAAGGTCGGTGTCTTGAAGGCGCCATCGACCGCATCGCGGAAACCGACATTGGGCTTGAGCGTCGCATCACAAGGAATGGCCGGGCTCAAAGGCGCTTCGAAGGTGCACACATCGACTTCCAGCGGGTCAGGGATCTGGCCGCCCTGGAGTACGGTGTTGTACTCACGGGTGAAAGACAATGGATTGCCCCACGCATCCGAGCCACCGAGTGCCAGGTCCTCCGACGTTGGACGCACCCCGGTGTTGTAGAAGCCGTTGTCATACAGCGTGATCAGGTTGTCGGCCATGACCATGCGTTCGATCCGTTCCCGAGGTTGGAACAGCAAGCGGCTGCCGGCATTGGTCAATTCCGCGCCGCCGTGGCAACTGACGCACTTGCCCTTGCCCAGGAACAGATTCATGCCCTGGACCTGCTGGTCGTTCATGGCCGCATGATCGCCCTGCAAATAGGCATCCAGCGGCGCCTGGTCCGAGATCAGCGTGGACTCATACATCTGAATCGCCAGCCCGAAGAACAGCGGGAAGTTCGCCTCCATCTGGGTGTAGGGGGCGCCGCCCAACAAGACCTGCTGCGTGGCATTCCACAGACGCGGCTGGAACGCGTTCTTGATCAATTCACGGTAAGTCGGCCGACGGCCGCCGGACACCGGCCCGAGTACTGAGTCGGTTGACGATATCCGTTGCTGTTTGAGCATCAAGGTGTCGAGCATGCGCCGGCCGATGTCGGCGAAGGTACGCCCGCCGCAGGACATTTCCACCGGGCTGCCGGGCGGCCCTACCGCTTGCGAGGCGGCGGAAGCATCCTTGAGCGCCAGCCTGACTTTGGTCGCCACGCCACTGCGATCGCTGGTCACGAAAATCCCGGCGTCAGGGTCGCGATTGCCGAACGGTGAGAAACCGTTGAATACGTTGTTGGCCCGGCCATCCCAGAAGTTGCGCACGTTGAACGCAGCGTTGATCACCGTCGGTGCGTTACGCCCGGTACTACGGCGAACATTGATACCGCCCACCTGGAAGATACCGTCTGGTTGCTGAATGCACTTGTCGAACCGCGACTGATTGGGCTTGACGAAGTTGGCGTCGAACACGCCTTGGGAGCCGATCACATCATCGCTTGAATAGACAATCGCCGAGTTGCGATCCAGCGGATCGGCCAGCACGTGGGTCGGGAAGTCGCTTTTCTTCAGCAGGTAGTTCGGACCGCCCTTGCCACCGGACCTGGTGGTGTAGCTCGGCACGTCGCCCGGAATATCCGACGCGGTAAACGGCTTGTTGAAGATCGACGAGACGTTCGCATTGGTATTCGCCTGGCCCGGGTTGATCTGGTTGGTGGTGCGATGATCGACACCCGCGTGGAAGTGGCAGGACGCGCAAGCGGTGGAGCCGTCACTGCCGATCTCCATATCCCAGAACAGTGCCTTGCCCAGGAGCACTGCCGCCGAGCGATTGAGCACGTAGTCGGTCATCAGGTCGACCTTGCGCCCGCCTTCGGTTCCTGAAGGGTCGGGAGGCGTCATGCCGCGCAGTGACTGCAGACTGGGCACGTCCGGCACGGCCAGAACGACCGGGTCTGCGGCCCAAACGCTCATGACGGGCAGGCCAATGGCGAAGAGCGTCATCACCATTGCACGGGGCAAGCAGGTGGTTCGAAAGATGCTCAAATACTTAAACATGACGACGTTCCCGAATCAGCACGGAGTAGTCAGGCTCCGCGGTTGCCCTGTTGCGAGATGAGCTCATCGCCATGAATCTTGCTGCTCGCTTGAGTAACCACATCAACTTGAAGTTGCATGGGCAATGCGAGACCTAACTGGCAAAGCACTCTCGTGGCCCAGGCCTTTTTAAAGAATGATATTTCGCACCACTGGGTAGTGCTTGATGAAACTCTAGCCGCAACAAAACATTTCAACATGAAAATTTCAATATTTTTTATTTAAGCCAAATCAAGAAACACTACAAATAACAGAAGCCGTGCACTATTCCTCAGTTCTGGTTGATCTTCACCCCATTATTGGGTGCCATTCCCCAAACAGCCCGCATCAGGTGATCACCAACGACCTCTAAACGCCAGCATTTAAAGGGCGTCACGCCACCAGACTGCGTTTCTTGAAGCTGGCAGAGTATTTGCTCATCCAAACACCCCAGTGTAAGCGGCACTTTAAAAAACACCTGTAAAACCGCATCGCCAGCCAATAGAAACATCCATCAAACCTATAAAATCCATTCGTGCGCAAGTTGCACTGCGCCAGCTATTGCCTTTTTTATTTATACCTCCCACACAAGAATATTTTCTCGCCACCCTCTTCAACATCCCTGTTGCACACCTACGACCTTAGTAGTATTTAATAGACAACACTTCTCAACTACTACTAATGGAGACGCACCTACTAGAACTTTTAACAACACTCCAAACTTGGGCATATATCCCCACCCACTTCGGTGTTAACCACATAACATATAACTATATGTATATCACCAACATCAGCGCAGCCCGCATTTTTGCTGGCTAACAAGGCGACTGAACCAATCAGGCACGACTACTGCTATGTGCCCCTCAGGCTCAAGGAAATGTCTCTCGCGTTTGCGTCCGTAACCGGCCAACGCAACGCAGGTGAAAGCATCCGAACGGCAAGTGACGACAGTACACAGGCACTTATCCCGCCGGATCGAGCCCCAATTCGACACTCACGGCTTTGCGTTTTTCTTGCGCAGGATTCAGCGCATCAGCAGATCCGCGATCTCGATCGGCCGGCAATTGGTCCTGCAAGATTCTGGAGTGAGCCATGAGCTTATCTTTGTTCGAAAAAACGCTCGCCATACCGCTGCTGCCTCACAAACGATTCAACCGCATCTTCAGTCGCCATGCTCTGCTCGCCAGTGTCGTCGCTGTCGCACTGGCCATTGGTGGTGCTGGAGATGCATTTGCCAAAAACGGAGCTGGCGGCGGCGGCGGTGGAGGTGGAGGTGGCGGCGGGACTGCCAAGCCCCCGGGTTTGCCCTCACCGTTCACGACACCCACACTGCCCGATCCGATTTTTACAAACCCGACTGCGATTCATGGGTTTGACGTTACCGGTTTTATCCAAAACATGACCCTGGACACCACCAATGCGAATTGCCCCAATACCAGCGAGCCGGGCCGCTTTGGGGGGACCGTCCAGTTGAACGGCGTCACGATTGTTGTCCCTTGCAACACCGTTATGCAGATGCCGGCCAACACCCTGACCTGGGCCGACTTCGTCAGGGGTGGAACCCTGGCGCTCGGAAAATCACCGGCAGCCTACCCCTCGTTCGAGATCCATGTGGTAGGTAATACTGTCTCCAACAAGCAAATTGCCGGGCTGATCTTTGTCTCCCAGCAATCAGTCAATGCGGGCAGCGGCGTCATCACCCGGATCGACTACACCAACGGCAACCTCGAAGTTGACAGCGGGAACCCGACGCAACCCACGATCATTCAGATCAACGATCCGAATGGACGTTTTGGCCGTGCCCAAAGCCCCGACCCACGCTTCTCCGTCGATGATGCCAACCCGACCATCCATGCCGCCACCGGCTACCCGATGTGCGTGCCGCGCACGATTTCCGGGGACGATGCACTCTGCCCACAGAAAAACCGGCCACAAGTGGTCACCCCGACCACGACCAACAACTGCCGCAACTTCAGCCAGGCCGGCGTCACGCCTCCGGCCAGTGGAGAGCTCTCGGGTCCAGCGGTGGGGCAGGTCTATTGCAGCCAGTACGTCATGAAGAGATTCAGCGATGCTACACGCACGGCGACGGACCCCGACCCGACACAACAGGCACCCTTCGAAGTCGGCGACTTCATCAGCTGGTCCGGTACTCTGTTCAAGTCAGCAACAACGGGCCTCCCGGACTTCATCTCTGCACACACGATCGAGGCGAATGTCGGGATCTACACTCAGCCTGGTTCGCAGCCCAGCTACCTGGCTATCGGGGAATTTGGCATCGGTACGGCCGACCCGGCCGCAACGGCTATCAGCGGAGTAGCCCAGGAGACGCAGGACCGGATTTTCCTTGAAGCCTCGACCACCGACATCCAGACCCCGGTCGACATCTATCTGATCGATGTCAATCCATCGACAGGCGTGCAAACCAATCGCTGGATTACACCCTATGAGATGACGGGTGAATGCAACCCTGCGCTGGGCCTTGCGGCCAGTTGCCTGGGAGCCTCGGGTGGTATTACCACACAGAACACCGGTCCTCAGCCACAACGCGCCAGATTACGCGCGACCAAAGCGCCCACCGGGCTGCTTAGCCAGCCGACACGTACCTTGCGCGTCGTTGCGCGGTCACTTTGCGTTCCACAGCTAAGCTTGTCCCAGCCCGGCGTGGACAGTTGCATCCAGAACGCGGGCAGGCTGACCGTCGCCAATGGACTGATTGCCGGACAGTATGTGGCGCCGGTGTTCGAGTTCATCTTTCCGGAAGGCGTCAAGCCTGGCGATCCCGTCGTCCCGAACGACTTCTGGCACCTGCCGTTCATACGTAACGGAGAAGGCGTGGGCACCCCGACTGGCGTCGGCCCTCTGGACCCGACGCCATGGTGAGCATGGCCTGACCACCGCGCAAAAAAAAACCGCCGCTCCCGGAGGAAGCGGCGGCTTTTTTGAAGGACTGTGTTAAGGCTTAGTAGCCCAGGTCGAAGTTCTCTTCTTTCATGTCCATCAGGTTGTTGGCGCCCGACAGCATGGTTACGACGTGAGTGCGGGTACGCGGCAGGATGCGCTGGAAGTAGAAGCGCGCAGTCTGCAGCTTGGCGGTGTAGAACGCCTCTTCGGAAGTGCCGGCAGCCAGTTTCTCGGCAGCCAGGCGCGCCATGTCAGCCCAGAAGTAGGCCAGGCAGGCGTAACCGGAGTACATCAGGTAGTCCACGGAGGCCGCGCCAACTTCTTCGCGGTCTTTCATGGCAGCCATACCGACCTTCATGGTCAGCTCGCCCCATTCCTTGTTCAGTGCAGCCAGCGGTGCGACGAACTCTTGAACCGCTTCGTTGCCTTCGTTGGTCTGGCAGAACTTGTGGACGATCTTGGTGAAGCCTTTGAGCGCCTCACCTTGAGTCATCAGCACTTTACGGCCCAGCAGGTCGAGTGCCTGGATACCGGTGGTGCCTTCGTACAGCATCGAGATACGGCTGTCGCGAACGTTCTGCTCCATGCCCCACTCGGCGATGAAGCCGTGACCGCCATAGATCTGCACGCCGTGGTTGGCCGATTCGAAGCCGACTTCGGTCATGAAGGCCTTGGCGATTGGAGTCATGAACGCCAACAGTGCGTCGGCTTTCTTCTTCGCCTCGGAGTCCACGCCGTACTTGACGATGTCGACCTGCTTGGCGGTGAAGTAAACCATCGCTCGGTTGCCTTCGGCGAATGCCTTCATGGTCAACAGCATGCGGCGTACGTCAGGGTGCACGATGATCGGGTCAGCGGCTTTGTCCGGTGCTTTCGGGCCAGTCAGCGAGCGCATCTGCAGACGGTCGCGAGCGTATTTCAGGCCGCCCTGGAAACCGACTTCAGCGTGGGCCAGGCCTTGCAGCGCGGTACCCAGGCGTGCGGTGTTCATGAAGGTGAACATGCAGTTCAGGCCTTTGTTCGCCGGGCCGATCAGGAAACCGGTGGCGCCGTCGAAGTTCATCACGCAGGTGGCGTTGCCGTGGATGCCCATCTTGTGTTCCAGGGAACCGCAGGACACGGCGTTACGCGCACCAACCGAACCATCAGCGTTCGGCATGAACTTCGGCACGATGAACAGGGAGATGCCTTTGGTGCCAGCCGGTGCATCAGGCAGGCGGGCTAGTACGATGTGGACGATGTTGTCGGCCATGTCGTGTTCACCGGCCGAGATGAAGATCTTGGTGCCAGAAACCTTGTAGGAACCGTCGGCCTGAGGCTCGGCCTTGGTGCGCAGCATGCCAAGGTCGG
Organism: Pseudomonas sp. GL_091; assembly: GCF_057837725.1. Lineage (NCBI taxonomy): Bacteria > Pseudomonadati > Pseudomonadota > Gammaproteobacteria > Pseudomonadales > Pseudomonadaceae > Pseudomonas > Pseudomonas sp. GL_091. The sequence goes on from NZ_CM174451.1 coordinate 6,600,194, forward strand.
TGCCGCAGTGCGGCTCGGTCAGGCACATGGTGCCGGTCCACTCGCCGGAAACCAGCTTGGTCAGGTAAGCCTCTTGCTGCTCAGGGGTGCCGTGCTCGGAGATGGTGTTCATCGCACCGTGCGACAGGCCTGGGTACATGCCCCACGACCAGTTGGACTCGCCAACCATTTCGCTGATGGCCAGCCCCAGGGACTCCGGCAGGCCTTGGCCGCCGTGCTCTACGTCGTGAGCCAGGCTCGGCCAGCCGCCTTCGACGAATTGCTTGTAGGCTTCCTTGAAGCCAGTCGGGGTCTTGACGCCGGACTCGCTCCAGGTGCAACCCTCGATGTCGCCCACGCGGTTCAGCGGAGCCAGTACCTGCTCACAAAACTTGGCGCCTTCCTCGAGAATGGCGTCAACCATGTCCGGAGTTGCGTCGGCACAAGCCGGAAGGCTCTGATAGTGCGCTTCGTAGCCGAGCAGTTCGTCACGAACGAAGCGAATATCACGCAAGGGGGCCTTGTAGTCAGGCATAGCGATAAACCTCTGCTGATGTAACCGGGAATGAACGACCGCGTTGATTTGTTGTTGCGATCAAACAGTTGTTTGAAACATACGTTTACGCCGAAATCTTGTCAAGCGTCGATCTTTTGCCGTTCGTCATCGCAGGCTTGGACACACAGGCACACGACAGCGCAGCCGCGCTTTCGAAGCAGCCCGCCACACTGAAAAGATTAGTTGAGCAAGAAAGACTTACGCAGAAAAACGCCGCGAACAGGCGCGGCGTTGGAGGGTGCGGATTCTTTAAAGAATCAAGCGTAGGTATCGATCAACGTCCCGAGCACTTCGTCGGCTGCCTTGGCGACTTTCACGCCCAGTTCCGCCTGAATCTTGCCTTGGGCCATGTCGACCACGCTGCTGGCCAAGTCCGATTGCCGGCTGCGATCAACCGATCGCAGACGATCGACCTGCGCCTCTGAGGACTGGCTGGTGACCGAACGTTCGATGGTGTTATTGGCGATCTGCCCGGCGGCTTGATCGACACGGTTCTGCCCTGCCTGAAGGGTGCTCAGACCGGCATAAAAAGCGGTGCTTCCTGAGATTTCCATGGGAAAACTCGTCCTTTCAAAGGATCAACAGCGGCCATTGAAGCAGAGTGGCTGGTAAAACACCCGTCAAAAACACTAATGGCACAGTGCCTTATCATAGGTAAAGCCCGCATTGCAAAAACGTCAGTCCAACAGGTCCAGTTGCAAGTGCTCGGCCACTGCCTCGGCCGTAACGGCCTTGAGTTTAGGCACACGCCCCAGGCACGGCGCCGGGATGCGCTCGGCAAGGGTGGCCAGGTTTTCTTCCAGCCGCGAGGTCTTGGGATCGATGATATTGGCCACCCATCCCGCCAGTTGCAAACCGTCCCGGGCAATCGCTTCGGCGGTCAACAAGGCATGGCTGATACACCCCAGCCGCACGCCGACCACCAGGATCACCGGCAGCTTCAATGCGATAGCAAGGTCCGACAGATTGTCCTGATCCGCCAAGGGTACGCGCCAGCCGCCGGCGCCTTCGATCAGGGTAAAGTCCGCCTGCATGCTCAAAATCTGCCGCATCGGCGCCAGCAACGACTGCACCGTCAGCGCCACGCCCGCCTCTCGCGCCGCCAGATGCGGGGCAATGGCCGGTTCGAAGGCCACCGGATTGACCTGTGCATAGGTCAGCGGCAGCGAACACTCCGCCAGCAAGGCCAGTGCATCGGCGTTGCGCAGGCCTTTGGGCGTCACATCACAACCGGACGCGACCGGCTTGCCCGCCGCCGTGCTCAAACCCGCCGAACGCGCCGCATGCAGCAGCCCCGCAGCGACCGTGGTTTTACCGACATCGGTATCCGTGCCGGCGATGAAATAGGCTGCGCTCATAAGGGTTTCTCCAAAACGGCGTACACCACTTGATAAGTCGCCGGCAGTCCCTGGGCCTGACGAAACTGCTCGTAAGCCTCAATCAGACCCAGAATCCGCGCCCGGCCGGTCAAGCCACCCGGCCGCCCGGGATTGAGATTGTGCGCACCCAACGCCTTGAGTTCATGGGTCAGGCTGCGCACATCCGGGTAATGCAGCACGTGCGCGAGGTTTTGCAGACTGAGCACCCTCAAGCCGCTGGCCGCACACAACTGCTGATAAACACCAAACGCCCGGAAGCGATTGACGTGCACCATGCCGTCGACCTGCCGCCAGCTGTCGCGCAATTCGAACAACGTCCCTACACACAGACTAGCAAACGCGAAAATGCCACCCGGTTTCAGCACCCGAAAGGCTTCACCGAGCACCGAGTCGAAGTCCGCGCACCACTGCACCGCCAGGCTGGAGAAGATCAGGTCGCAGGTCGAATCCTGCAGTGGCAATCGCTCCGCATCGCCGGCCACGAAGTGCGCGGCACCGCCCAATGGCCGGGCGTGGTTGAGCATGCCTTCGGCGATGTCCAGCGCCACACCGTGGCAGCCCGGAAACTGCTCACCCAAGGCACGACTGAAATGCCCGGTGCCGCAGCCCAGATCCAGCCAGCGCTGCGGTACAAAGTCCTGCGGCAAGCGCCCGAGCAATTGGCTGCCTACGTCTCGCTGCAACTCGGCCACGCTGTCGTAGCTTGCCGCCGCGCGGGAGAATGAGGCTGCTACCTGGCGCTTGTCAGGCAAGGCGCCGGGCAGGTTGGGAAAGGATAGATCAGTCATCGCCGGACTCATGCAAAAAGGCCTGGATCGCCCCCGCCACACCGTGGGGATCCTCCAGGAGAAACGCGTGGCTGGCCTGTTCAATCAGACCGATTTCGACATCCGGCAGCAGTGCCAACAACTCGCCCGCCGCTTCCACCGGCACCAGCCCGTCGAGGCCGGCGAACAGATGCAGTTGCGGACCGCGGAACGATTGCAGTGCCTGTCGTGTATCGAGTTGCGCGAGCACTTGCAGACCACTGAGCAGCACCGGCGCGGCGGTGTTCGGTGCGCCACCGAGCAACAACCGCGACAAGCCGCGTGGGTCTTCGGCGCCCTGGGCGCAGAGCAGTGAAAAGCGTTTCAAGGTCGCGCGCGGATCGGCTGTACATCCCGCCAGAAACGCATCGAAGGTTTCCCCGGGCATGGCGCTTGACCATTGATCATGGGCGACAAAAGAAGCGTTGCTGGCCAGCGTGAACACACCACAACAGCGATCGCCACGCCGGGCCGCCAACTCGCAGGCGAGCATGCCGCCCAATGACCAACCGCCAAGCCAGGCGTCTTGCGGCAAGGTCGAATCAAGCTCATCGAGCCACTCTTCAAGATCGCTCGACTCCAGCTCCGGCAACGGTTCGATCTCGACGTGCAGGTGCTCATCCAGGCCGCGCAAGGCCGCCGCCAGAGGCTCCAGCGGTGAAACGCCAAGGCCCCAGCCGGGCAGCAGAATCAGACGATCACGCATGGCTTGGCTCCGGCTTCAGTTGCTGAAAACAATCGGCCAGTCCGTTTAACAATAGCTGTACCTGGGCCTCACTGTGGGCAGCCGTTAGCGTGACCCGCAATCGGGCGCTGCCGGCGGGTACGGTCGGCGGACGAATCGCGGTCACCATCAACCCGCGCTCGCGCAGCATCTGCGAAAGACGCACCGCGCGCCCCGCGTCACCGACCATGATCGGCTGGATTGGCGTGAAGCTGTCCATGAGTTCCAGGCCAATCTGTTCGGCACCGTGGCGGAACTGGCGGATCAGCGTCTGCAAATGCTCGCGGCGCCAGTGTTCGCTGCGCAGCAGTTCCAGGCTTTTCAACGTGGCGCAGGCCAGCGCAGGTGGCTGGCTGGTGGTGTAGATGTAGGGACGGGCGAACTGGATCAGGCTTTCGATCAGCTCTTCGCTGCCAGCCACAAAGGCACCCGCCGTACCGAACGCCTTGCCGAGGGTGCCGACCAGCACCGGAACGTCATCCTGGCTCAAGCCGAAGTGTTCGACGATGCCGCCACCGTTGGCACCCAGCGGTCCAAAACCGTGGGCATCGTCGACCATCAACCAGGCGCCTTTGGCCTTGGCTTCTCGGGCCAGCGCAGGCAAGTCGGCGATATCACCGTCCATGCTGAACACGCCGTCGGTGACGACCAGTGTATTGCCGGTGGCTTTTTCCAGGCGTTTGGCCAGGCTCACCGCGTCGTTGTGCAGATAACGATTGAACCGCGCGCCGGACAACAGCCCCGCGTCGAGCAGCGACGCATGATTGAGCCGGTCTTCGAGCACCGTATCACCCTGCCCCACCAGCGCCGTGACCGCGCCGAGGTTGGCCATGTAGCCGGTGGTGAACAGCAACGCGCGCGGGCGACCGGTCAGGTCGGCCAACGCCTCTTCCAGGGCATGGTGCGGGGAGCTATGGCCGATGACCAGATGTGATGCCCCACCACCCACACCCCATTTCGACGCGCCAGCGCGCCAGGCTTCGATCACTTGCGGATGATTGGCCAGGCCCAGGTAGTCGTTGTTACAGAACGCCAGCAACGGCTGGCCATCGACCACCACTTGCGGCCCCTGCGGGCTTTCGAGCAGCGGGCGCTGGCGGTAGAGGTTTTCGGCACGACGGGCAGCAAGGCGTGCGGCGAGATCGAAAGACATGCAGGCCTCGGGTCAGATCATAAAAATCGAAGTAAACACGATCCCTGTGGGAGCGGCGGTGCGACGATTCGACTTGCCCGCGATGACTAGTCACATTCAACACATATGTTGACTGACCGATTGCTATCGCGGGCAAGCCCGCTCCCACAGTGTTTTGCGTTGCACCAAAAGAATCGATGCAGACTTCAAACCGCCGCGTTATAGAACTGCTCGCTGCTCTTCTGCTCCACCAGCGCCTGCTCGATAGCTGCCTGATGCACTTCGTCGGCGTGCTCTTCGCGGGCTTCCGGCAGGATGCCCAGACGCGAGAACAGTTGCATGTCCTTGTCGGCCTGCGGGTTGGCGGTGGTCAGCAGTTTGTCGCCGTAGAAAATCGAGTTGGCACCGGCGAAGAACGCCAGGGCCTGCATCTGCTCGTTCATCGCTTCGCGGCCAGCGGACAGGCGTACGTGGGATTGCGGCATCAGGATGCGGGCGACGGCGAGCATGCGGATGAAATCGAACGGGTCGATGTCGTCGGCATTTTCCAGCGGCGTACCGGCGACTTTCACTAGCATGTTGATCGGCACCGACTCCGGATGCTCCGGCAGGTTGGCCAGTTGGATCAGCAGATTGGCGCGGTCATCGAGGGACTCGCCCATGCCGAGGATGCCACCAGAGCAGATTTTCATCCCCGACTCACGGACGTAGGCCAGGGTTTGCAGGCGCTCGCTGTAGGTGCGGGTGGTGATGATGCTGCCGTAGAACTCCGGCGAGGTATCAAGGTTGTGGTTGTAGTAATCGAGGCCAGCGTCGGCCAGCGCAACGGTCTGGTCCTGATCGAGACGACCGAGGGTCATGCAGGTTTCCAGGCCCATGGCTTTCACGCCTTTGACCATTTCCAGCACATACGGCATGTCTTTGGCCGACGGGTGCTTCCACGCCGCGCCCATGCAGAAGCGGGTCGAACCGATGGCCTTGGCGCGAGCGGCCTCTTCGAGGACCTTCTGCACTTCCATCAGCTTTTCTTTTTCCAGGCCGGTGTTGTAGTGACCGGACTGCGGACAATATTTGCAATCTTCCGGGCAGGCGCCAGTCTTGATCGACAGCAGGGTCGACACCTGGACGCGGTTGGCGTCGAAATGCGCACGGTGCACCGTCTGCGCCTGGAACAGCAGGTCATTGAATGGTTGAACGAAGAGTGCTTTGACTTCGGCCAAAGTCCAGTCATGACGCAGGGTTGCAGTGGTGCTGGCACTCATGGGCGTTTCCTTTGAATTATGCTTTGGCATGCGGCTGGGTAATGGAATGTCACAGTCGCTTCACAGTTGTTTCGGCATATTTAAGGAAGAGCGATGCGCTGTCAACCACGATACGAAGGACCGGTTTACATCTGGTTAAAAAACAAACAACCATGCCTTTTGTGCGATGAAACGGCCGACGGCATCTCCCCTGTCTGCATGGCCTGCGAAACCGAGTTGCCCTGGCTCGGTGATCATTGCATCACCTGCGCCCTGCCGCTCCCGGCCGCGGACCTGACCTGCGGCCATTGCCTGAAGCAGCCACCGGCCTTCGAACAAGTGATTGTCCCCTGGACCTACAGCTTTCCGGTAGACAGCCTGATCACCCGCTTCAAACACAACGCAATGTGGCCGTTTGGCCGCCTGCTCGCCGAACTTCTCGTTCAATACCTGCAACATCGCTTCGAAGACGATCTGCAGCGCCCCGATGCGCTGATCCCGGTGCCGTTGGCCAACCGACGCCTGCGCCAGCGTGGGTTCAATCAGGCGGCGATGCTGGCTCACTGGTTGAGTGCGAGTCTTGATATCCCTTGCGACGAACGGTTGCTGCTACGCACCCAAGACACCGACGCCCAACAGGCCTTGAACGCCGAAGCCCGCCGAAAAAACCTGCGCAACGCTTTCGCCCTGGCATCCGGCGCCGTCGTCAAAGGCCTGCACCTGGCCCTGGTCGACGACGTACTGACCACCGGTGCCACGGCCCAGGCCCTGGCTCGCCTGCTGATGGACGCCGGTGCGGCGAGGGTCGACGTCTATTGCCTGGCCCGTACGCCCAAACCCGGCGAGACACCCTGACTTGACTCACGCGGCCCAAGCGGCCAACGTCCTCACCATCGTCACCACCCAAAGCGACTTGTCATGTCTTTGCCAACCTTATTGTCCCAGCACATTGTCCGCCGTCCGCAGCGCATTGCCCTGCTGCAGCACATCGCCGAACAAGGCTCGATCACCCGCGCGGCAAAAAGCGCGGGCCTGAGCTACAAGGCCGCCTGGGATGCGATCGATGAGCTGAACAACCTGGCGCAGAAGCCGCTGGTGGAGCGGATCGTCGGCGGCAAGGGCGGCGGCGGCGCGCGCCTGTCCAACGAGGGGGAGCGGGTGTTACGCCTGTACCAGAAGCTGCAAGCCTTGCAGGCCCAGGTGCTGGAAGCCGCCGAAGACGCGAGCGACCTCAACCTGCTAGGGCGCCTGATGCTGCGTACCAGCGCGCGCAATCAGTTGCACGGAAAGGTGATTGCGATCGAACCTCATGGACGCAACGACCTGATTCGTCTCGAAGTCGCCGAAGGCGTGATCGTCGACGCGCAGATCACCCACGACAGCACCGAGCGCCTGGAGCTGCAAATCGGCACCGAAGTCGTGGCATTGATCAAGGCCGGCTGGCTCGACGTGTTGGAAATCGACTCCGTCGAAACCCCTGGACACAATTGCCTAAGCGGCATCATCGAAAAAATTCTCGACGCCGACGATGGCCCCAGCGAAGTGCGCATCACCCTGCCCAACGGCCTGACGCTGTGCGCATTGGCCGAACCGAAGCATCTGCAGGCATTGGGGCTGACGTCCGGTAAACCGGTGCGCGTGGAGTTTTCGCCGTCCAGGGTTCTGCTGGGCACGCCGCTTTGAACAAAACTGCAACAAAAGATTCATTAATCATCATTAAGGTGTCTGCACAAACCGCAGGGAGCCTGAAATGAGCCTATTAGAAGAAAACCAGTCCACCGACCTCGAAAACATGGTCGGTCTTAGCCGTCGCGGCTTCATCAGCGCGGGTGCCCTGTGCGGCGCGGCGATGTTCCTCGGCGGCAACCTGCTGAGCCGCAGCGTGATGGCCGCCAGCGTCAGCGCCGGCAACAGCCAGTTGCTGGGCTTCGACAGCATTGCCGCCGCCACCAGCGACTCCATCACCCTGCCAGCGGGCTACAAGTCCTCGGTGCTGATCAGCTGGGGCCAGCCCCTGCACAAGGACGGGCCGGCGTTCGACCCGAGCGGCAACGGCAGCGCCGAACATCAGGAAGTCCAGTTCGGCGACAACAACGACGGCATGAGCCTGTTCGAATTTCCGGGCGAAAAAGACCGGGCGCTGATGGCGATCAACAACGAATACACCAACTACCGCTACCTCTACGCCCACGGCGGCATGCCGCAATCGGCGGAAGAAGTGCGCAAGGCACTGGCCTGCGAAGGCGTGTCGGTGATTGAAGTGCAGCGCAAGAGCGGCCAATGGCAATTCGTCCAGGGCTCGCGCTACAACCGCCGCATTCACGGCAACGCACCGATCAGCCTGAGCGGCCCGGCCGCCGGACATGCCCTGCTGAAAACCAGCGCCGATCCGCACGGCAAGAACGTCCTCGGCACGTTCCAGAACTGCGCCAACGGCAAGACGCCATGGGGCACCTATCTGACCTGTGAAGAGAACTTCACCGACTGCTTCGGCAGCAGCAACGCCGAGCAGAAATTCGACCCGGCGCAGAAGCGTTACGGCGTGGTGGCCACCAGCAAAGAAATCAACTGGCACCCGCACGACGAGCGCTTCGACATGGCGAAGAACCCCAACGAGCTCAACCGTCACGGCTGGGTGGTGGAGATCGATCCGTTCGATCCGAAATCGACGCCGGTCAAACGCACGGCCCTGGGGCGCTTCAAACACGAAAACGCCGCCTTGGCCGAAACCGGCGATGGCCATGCCGTGGTGTACATGGGCGACGACGAACGCGGTGAGTTCATCTACAAATTCGTCAGCCGCGATAAAATCGACCACAAAAACCCCAAGGCCAACCGCGACATTCTCGACCACGGCACCCTGTACGTGGCGCGTTTCGATGCGGGCGACGGCAACACCGATCACCCGAAAGGCCTGGGTGAATGGATCGAACTGACCCATGGCAAAAACGGCATCGACGCCAGCAGCGGTTTTGCCGATCAGGCCGATGTGCTGATCCACGCCCGTCTTGCCGCCAGTGTGGTGAAAGCCACGCGCATGGACCGCCCGGAGTGGATCGTGGTCAGCCCCAAGGACGGCCAGGTTTACTGCACGCTGACCAACAACGCCAAACGCGGCGAAGAAGGGCAACCGGTGGGCGGGCCAAACCCGCGCGAGAAGAACGTCTACGGGCAGATCCTGCGCTGGCGCACCGAGCGTGACGACCACGGCTCGAAAACTTTTGCCTGGGACCTGTTCGTCGTCGCCGGTAATCCGGGGGTTCACGCCGGCACACCAAAAGGCGGATCGTCGAATATCACGCCGCAAAACATGTTCAACAGCCCGGACGGTCTGGGCTTCGACAAGGCCGGACGCTTGTGGATTCTCACCGACGGCGATTCGAGCAACGCCGGAGACTTTGCCGGCATGGGCAACAACCAGATGCTCTGTGCCGACCCGGTAACCGGCGAGATTCGCCGCTTCATGGTTGGCCCGGTAGGTTGTGAAGTGACGGGGATCAGCTTCTCGCCGGATCAGAAAACCCTGTTTGTCGGGATTCAGCATCCGGGTGAAAACGGCGGTTCGACCTTCCCCGAGCACCTGCCCAATGGCAAGCCGCGCTCATCGGTGATGGCGATTACCCGGGAAGATGGCGGGATCGTCGGCGCCTGATCCGGCCTCTTCGCGGGCAAGCCCGCTCCCACATCTATGGATACCCCCATTTCTGCAATACTGTTTTTGATGCGTGTTTGGCTTGCTTTCATCTATCCGGCGTCTGGGTGGCGACCCTGCGCCTCGATGAGAATCGCGCCTGACGGCCCTTCATAGTGAAAAGGCTTTTTCAGCCTTGTGGGAGCCCAGGGTAGTCGTCAGGCCGGTTGACCGTTCACGTCATCTGTTATCCAGCATCGCAAAACCAGGTGGGTGGTGCTCGGGTGACAGCGAGGTCAAGCGTTCATCGCGCTTGGCCCCGCCTTGAATTCATCGTGGTGAGCGGCGATCGACCAGTCGATTCTCGCCAGCTTGTTGGCCAAGGCGCAGACCACACGGTTGGAATGATGGCGAGCCAGCAGCTGTCGGACCCAATCGGCCAGCGCTCCTGTCTGTCGTTCCAGCCCCATCAGATACACACGGGCGCACTGGATAAGCAGCCGTCTCTGATTTCGGTCTCCGCGTTTGCTGATGCCCAAAAGTACCGTCTTGTCGCCGGTGGAGTGTTGCTTGGGCACCAACCCAATCGAGGCTGAATAGTCTCGACCGCACTTGAACTGCTGACCGTTGCCCAACTCCGCAGCCAGGACGCTGGAGGTGATCGGACCTACGCAAGGAATTGTCATCAGGCGAGAAGCCAGATCATCTTCAGCGGCCTGGTGTTCAACCTGCTTGTCCAGTGCCTTGACCCGCCCGTCCAGATAATTGAAGTGGTCACGCAGTCCCAGCAGGATTTGTTTGATCTGCGCAGAAAATGAGCATTCCTCCAGCAGCGCTGGCAGTTCCTTGATGGCGTGAAAGCCTGGGGGCAGGCTGATACCGACCTCTAACAGACCGGCGTGAATCCGATTGACGCTGGCCGTACGCTCCTTGATGTAGGCGTCACGTTGCGAATTGAGCATGGCCAGCGCTTGTTGTGCTTCGGTTTTAGGGGACACAAAACGCATGGTCGGGCGACTCGCCGCCTCGCAAATCGCCATGGCATCGGCGAAGTCGTTCTTGTTGCTTTTTACGTAGGGACGCACGAGATGGGGGGCAATGAGCTTGGGCACATGCCCCCATTTTGCCGCTTCTCGCGCCATGTAGTGGGCGCCACCACAGGCCTCCATCGCCACCGTGCACGGTTCAAGGCTGGCCAGGTGCCTGGCCAGACCTGCGCGATTGAATTTCTTGTGGTAGAGCTCATGACCGCGATCATCTTGCGCATGCAGATGGAAGGTATGTTTCCCTAAATCGATAGCGACAATAGCAACGTTGTCCATGGTAATAGCCTCCGAAAGACACCCTGTGAAAGCTTAGAGAGCGATCACAGGGTGTGAGGGGGGGTAGCCATTTCATTAGGGAATCATGTAGTCCTTATGGGAGCGGGCTTGCTCCGGGCGGCGTTCCGACGAAGGCGTCAACCCAGACACCACACATCTCAAGCCCAACCACTAAAACCGCGCCGTCTGCGCTACCATGCCTGGCCGGACGCAGCAGCCTGCTGCGCGCAGGAGTCAGCATGGCCCACCCGTTTGAAACCCTTACGCCAGACCTCGTGCTCGATGCCGTCGAAAGCATCGGCTTTCTCAGCGACGCGCGCATCCTGGCGCTCAACAGCTACGAGAACCGCGTCTATCAGGTCGGTATCGAAGACGCCGAGCCGCTGATCGCCAAGTTCTACCGGCCGCAACGCTGGAGCAACGAGGCGATTCTGGAAGAGCACCAATTCACCGCCGAACTCGCCGACTGCGAGGTGCCGGTCGTGGCGCCGTTGATCCACAACGGTGAAACCCTGCACGAACACAACGGATTCCGTTTCACCCTGTTCCCCCGCCGTGGCGGCCGCGCGCCGGAGCCGGGCAACCTCGACCAACTGTATCGCCTGGGCCAGTTACTCGGACGCCTGCATGCGGTCGGCTCGACCCGGCCGTTCGAGCACCGTGAAGCGCTGGCGGTCAAAAACTTCGGCCATGACTCGCTGGCCACGTTGCTCGACGGCAACTTCATCCCCCGCAGCCTGCTGCCGGCCTACGAATCGGTGGCCCGCGATCTGCTCAAACGTGTGGAAGATGCCTACAGCAATACGCCGCACCAGAACATCCGCATGCATGGTGACTGTCACCCCGGCAACATGATGTGCCGCGACGAGATGTTCCATATCGTCGACCTCGATGACTGCCGCATGGGCCCGGCGGTACAGGACATCTGGATGATGCTCGCTGGCGATCGTCAGGATTGCCTGAGCCAGTTGTCGGAACTGATGGACGGCTACAACGAATTCCACGACTTCGACCCCCGTGAACTGGCGCTGATCGAACCGTTGCGCGCCTTGCGCCTGATGCACTACAGCGCCTGGCTCGCCCGTCGCTGGGAGGATCCGGCATTCCCCCGCAGTTTTCCGTGGTTCGGCACCGAGCGTTATTGGGGTGATCAGGTTTTGGCGTTGCGCGAGCAATGTGCTGCGCTTAACGAAGAGCCGCTTAAACTTTTCTGACTACACCCCCCTGTAGGAGCGAGCCTGCTCGCGAAAAACGCAAGGGCAGCGCGTTTACCCAGACAGCACGCGTTATCGTTGACGTCCATCGCGAGCAGGCTCGCTCCTACAGGTATCGATGTTCACAAATGTCCTACCTATTCAGTCAGGACATTCGCAGACAAATCTCCTTACAATCCCCTCTTTGTTAGCTGCCTAAGCAAGGATTCTGCATGCAAGCCGCCAACCCGCGTCGCGGGTACATTCTGGGCCTGAGTGCCTACATCATCTGGGGACTTTTCCCACTCTATTTCAAAGCCATCGCCAGCGTGCCGGCCGTGGAAATCATCATCCACCGGGTACTGTGGTCGGCGCTGTTCGGCGCCTTGTTGCTGATGGTCTGGAAGCATCCCGGCTGGTGGCGCGAACTGCGGGAAAACCCTCGGCGGCTGGCGATCCTGGCCCTGAGCGGTGCGCTGATCGCGGCCAACTGGCTGACCTACGTCTGGTCGGTGAACAACGGCCGCATGCTGGAGGCCAGCCTCGGTTACTACATCAACCCGTTGGTGAACGTATTGCTGGGCATGCTGATTCTTGGCGAACGGCTGCGGCGCATGCAATGGATTGCCGTCGGTCTGGCGGCTGTCGGTGTGGCGCAACAGGTCTGGCAAGTCGGCAGCCTGCCGTGGGTTTCACTGGTGCTGGCACTGACCTTCGGTTTCTATGGCCTGATTCGCAAGCAGGCGCCAGTCAAGGCGCTGCCGGGGCTGGTGGTGGAAACCTGGATGCTGGTGCCGATTGCCCTCGGCTGGTTACTGCTCAATCCGACGGCCAGCAGCGCCCAGGCCGAATTCTGGACCACTTCCCAAGCCTGGTGGCTGGTCGCCGCCGGCCCGATCACACTGGTGCCACTGGTCTGCTTCAACGCTGCTGCACGGCATTTGCCCTACACGACACTGGGGTTTCTCCAGTACCTGGCACCGACACTGGTGCTGCTGCAAGCGGTCCTGCTGTTTGGCGAGCACCTGTCGTCCAGCACCTTGGTAGCGTTCATGTTTATCTGGGCCGGCCTGGCGGTTTACAGCATCGATGCGTGGATAAGTTTGCGCCGCCGCAGCTGATCAAAAAACGTACAAAACTCTACAGGCCACGCCCCCCGTGGCCTGCATCGATCCTTCCCAAGGTTATCCACAGCGTGATCCCCGCCGTTTGTGCGCAAGTATCTGAAACTGCTGGTTTTTTGATCAGATCCTGGAGAACCGCGGTCGGCGTGGCCTGGCGGGGTGTCTCTACAGGTTATCCACAGGCCGGTGCACGTTTAACTTGGATAACCTGATCAGGGTTCACTGCGCAGCACCAATTCGACCATAAGGTCGTCAGCCAGGGTTTCCAGGCGCGACTGCAGCACGTCCAGCGACAGGGTCAGCGGGACCGCAAGAATCGCTTCGGCATGGAACAACGGCTCGCTGCTCATCGGTGCCGGGCGCACTTCGGTGACCAGCCGTTCCAGATTCACCCCCTGCTCGCTCAACAAGCGCGTGATGTCACGCACGATCCCCGGGCGATCATTGCCCACCAGTTCCATGGCAATCGGTTTCCAGGTGCAGGATTGTTCGATGCCGCTTTCAGCGATCAACACGCGAATGCCTTGGGCGGACAAGCCCTGCAAGGCATCGACCAATTCGTCGTAGGCCTCGGCCGGCACCCCCACTCGAAGAATCCCGGCGAACTGTCCCGCCATACGCGACATGCGACTTTCCAGCCAGTTGCCGCCGTGCTCGGCAATGCATTGGGCAATGCGCTCGACTTGCCCTGGCTTGTCCGGAGCAAAAACAGTGAGTACGAGGTGGTCCATGGCGCAGCCCTCTAGTCATGACTTTTGTTATAGAGAACCAAGTATAGGCAAGGGTTGGACCTGCGCCGACAGGTCAGGCGCCTTCGCGAGCAGGCTCGCTCCCACAAGGGTTGCGCGGGCCATTGTGGGAGCGAGCCTGCTCGCGAATGAAGGCACCGCCGATCTGACTGACCCGACAAATCGTGTACAACTTTTGATATTTAACTGGAACAATCCAATGGTTTTTTGAGAACATCACACTCCCCGACGTGACCGCAATGCGTCATGGGGTCGCAGAACGACGTAATTAGTCTAATTTTCACAACCGCAATTCATCATGTAGTATGCCGCAGCGCGCACTACATAACGTTGGATCGATGTCTGCCGCAGGCACGTTCGCAACCCTGAAAGCCCTGTCAGCAAGGCCCCAAGCCGTTGATTGGTCCCAACCCAGCCGCCTGTCATGGGCATGTACTGGTAGACGGGTTTGTGGTTTAAATGGCCAACGGCTTCATTGTTAATTTGAAGAGCTGAAAAGCGAAATAGCTGAGCAGAGTGAGGCAAGCAATGACTGAACACGTTCAAGTCGGTGGCCTGCAGGTCGCCAAAGTCCTGTTCGACTTCGTGAACAACGAAGCCATTCCCGGTACCGGCCTCACCGCCGATAAGTTCTGGGCCGGTACCGACAAGGTCATCCATGACCTGGCGCCGAAGAACAAAGCCCTACTCGCCAAACGCGATGATTTCCAGGCTCGTATCGATGGCTGGCACCAATCCCGCCAAGCTCTTGGGTCAGCCCAGGCGCACGACCCGAAGGCCTATAAAGCCTTCCTGCAAGAGATCGGTTATCTGCTGCCAGAAGCGGCCGATTTCCAGGCAACGACACAAAACGTCGATGACGAAATCGCCCGCATGGCCGGCCCACAGCTCGTGGTACCGGTCATGAACGCGCGCTTCGCGCTCAATGCCTCGAACGCCCGCTGGGGCTCGCTGTACGACGCGCTCTACGGCACCGACGCCATCAGCGAAGCCGACGGCGCGGAAAAAGGCAAAGGCTACAACAAGGTTCGCGGCGACAAGGTCATCGCCTTCGCCCGTGCCTTCCTCGACGAAGCGGCGCCTTTGGCGGCCGGCTCCCACGTCGACTCCACCGGCTACAAGATCGTCGACGGCAAACTGGTGGTCGCCCTTAAAGGTGGCAGCAACACCGGCCTGCGCAACGATGCGCAACTGATCGGCTTCCAGGGCGATGCCGCTGCACCGACCGCGATCCTGCTGAAAAACAACGGCCTGCATTTCGAAATCCAGGTCGACGCCAACACCCCGGTCGGCCAGACCGACGCGGCCGGCGTCAAAGACATCCTGATGGAAGCCGCGCTGACCACCATCATGGACTGCGAAGACTCGGTCGCCGCCGTCGATGCCGATGACAAAGTGGTGATCTACCGCAACTGGCTCGGCCTGATGAAGGGCGATCTGTCGGAAAACGTCGCCAAGGGCGGTCAGACCTTTACCCGTACCATGAACGCCGACCGCACCTACACCGCTGTCGACGGTAGCGAATTGAGCCTGCACGGTCGTTCGTTGCTGTTCGTGCGTAACGTCGGTCACCTGATGACCATCGACGCGATCCTCGACAAGGACGGCAACGAAGTGCCGGAAGGCATTCTCGATGGCCTGGTCACTTGCCTGGCATCGATGCACAACCTGAACGGCAACACGTCGCGCAAAAACACCCGCACCGGCTCTATCTACATCGTCAAGCCGAAGATGCACGGCCCGGAAGAAGCGGCGTTCACCAACGAGCTGTTCGGTCGCATCGAAGACGTGCTGGGCCTGCCACGCAACACCCTCAAAGTCGGGATCATGGACGAGGAGCGTCGTACCACGATCAACCTCAAGGCCTGCATCAAGGCAGCGAGTGAGCGTGTAGTGTTCATCAACACCGGTTTCCTCGACCGCACCGGCGATGAAATCCACACCTCCATGGAAGCCGGCCTGATGGTGCGCAAGGCGGACATGAAGGCGGAAAAATGGATCGGCGCCTACGAGAACTCCAACGTCGATATCGGCCTGAGCACCGGCCTGCAAGGTCGCGCACAGATCGGTAAAGGCATGTGGGCCATGCCTGACCTGATGGCAGCGATGCTCGAACAAAAAATCGCTCACCCGATGGCCGGTGCCAACACCGCCTGGGTACCATCGCCAACCGCTGCTGCCCTGCACGCGCTGCACTACCACAAGGTTGACGTGTTCGCCCGTCAGGCCGAACTGGCCAAACGTGCCCACGCTTCGGTGGACGACATCCTGACCATCCCGCTGGCGGTGAACCCGCAGTGGACCTTTGAGCAGATCAAGAACGAACTGGACAACAACTCACAGGGCATTCTTGGTTATGTTGTGCGCTGGATCGACCAGGGCGTTGGTTGTTCGAAAGTGCCTGACATCAACGACGTCGGCCTGATGGAAGACCGTGCAACGCTGCGTATTTCCAGCCAGCACATCGCCAACTGGCTGCGTCACGGTATCGTCACCGAAGACCAGGTCATGGAAAGCCTCAAGCGCATGGCGCCGGTGGTTGACCGGCAGAACGCCGGCGACGCGCTGTACCGTCCTCTGGCCCCGAACTTCGACAGCAACATCGCCTTCCAGGCGGCGGTCGAACTGGTGGTTGAAGGCACGAAGCAGCCGAATGGCTACACCGAGCCGGTCCTGCACCGTCGTCGTCGCGAGTTCAAGGCGAAGAACGGGTTGTAAACCAGCTCCCTCCACAGCAATCCCTCGGTTGAAAAGCCGGGGGATTTTTGTTTCTGCGACCTGCAAATGCAGAACTATCTCCTGAAACGCAACGCGTTTGCAGCGATGTGGCGGCCTATTCTCGATGCATTCATGAACAAGGCAATTCCAAGGACCGTGATGATGAGCGCAAACAGCTTTTCGCCACTAATGGGTTCGTCGAGTACATACCACGAGGTCAAGATACCCGATATCGGAACAATCACTGACAACGGTGCAACCTGGCTCGCCGGATACTTCTCAATCATTCGGTTCCACACCCAATACCCGAATACCGTCGCCACATAGGCCTGGAACAGGACAGATGCCAGCACTGGAGCAGTTATGTCCGTTAGCAACGACTGGAAAGGGGCTGCGCCCTTGACCCAGTAAGTCATCAGATATAGAGGCGGTGTTGCATACAGACTCGACCAAACGACAAAGGAAAATATATCAGCCACTTTGCTTCTCTTGACCAGCACATTGCAAAGACTCCAGAACAATGCGCCGAGCAGTACCAGAAAAAGCCCAAAGCTTTCGGCATCACCGTGTGTTACATGAGTAATGAACATCAGCCCCACCAACGCCATGAGAATGCCGGCCACTTGTATTGCCGTCATTTTCTCGCCAAACAGCAGTACTCCCCAGATGACCGTGAAAAAAGCACTGAACTGCAAGAGCAAAGATGTCACGCCGGCACTGACGCCAAGAAACATGCCGTAGTTCATCAGCCAACACATTCCGATACCAAACAACAAACCGTAGACGATAGTTACAAAAATACTGACACCTTTTGGTTTCGGGATGAAGAACACCAGTGGTAATGCACAGAAAGTAAAGCGCAACGCTGTCAATATGAACGGATCGATACCGTCAAGACTGATATCAATGACCGTAAAATTGCTGCCCCACATGACTGTCACACCGATAATAAGTACAAGATCGCGAAATTCAATTTTCTTTATCATATCGTCCTCATTGCGACACACAACCACACAATCCAGGAAGAGTAATGACCTTTGTCGGTATTTTATCCGCAGGAACTAGCCGCAGACTGAATATACGACGACCATCGGCATACTCAAGCCACTAAAAAGCGGAGTGCCAAACTGGTAACCCGGATAGTGCTACGACAGATTTTATTAAACCAAGTACAACATCAAATAGATGCCTGCATTGGTTTTCAAGAACCGAACGATATCTGATTAATCGAAAGAAGAAACAAGCTATTTGTGAGTAGCTTTTTCGCAGACCAACTAGATAAACTTAATTACAAGTTAAATTCACAAAAACAACTCGAACCTGCAACTAACAATTACAGGAGTCCAGTTATTTAATGCCCAATTCACGTTTTACCAATGTCAGCAGATGACTGGCATCGATCGGCTTGAGCAGAAAGTCCACCACGCTCAAATGCATTGCGGCGATCGCATCCTTCACGTCGGCGTCACCCGAGACAATGATGATCGGCAATGCCGCCCTTACCGATTCGCGTACCTGACGGATCAGTTCCAAACCGTCAACGCCGCCCATCCGCAGATCGGTGATAAGTAAACCGATCGAGGGCTTTTTGATCTCTGCCTCGGTCACCAGGATCTTGAGTGCCGCTTCGCCACTGGCCGCCGTCAGGCAGCGAATGCCCTCTAACGCAAGGATCTCTGACAGCAGCTTCCGGGCGTCTTTATCGTCGTCGACGATCAGCACCCGTTGCAGCGGCAGGTCAGGCTCCAGCATGACGGCACTGAGCGCTTCGCGCTCGGCGTCACTCAAAATATCGTGGTCGGACATGGCTTTCCCTATATGTTCAATTCATTTCCCTTGCACAGTGCTGAGACATCGCTGAGCAGACCACCAATGTGCACTTCGTCGGATATTTTTCCAATAGCAGAATAGAGCGGTTTTTCTCGCAGTTGCGTAAGGTATTTCCGACATTCCATCACCCTGATTGCCTACCTAGACTTACGTCCAATGGGCACCCCGGCCACAGGGGTCGACCATGTCTGGGTCATCCGACTACAACAATTCAAAAAAGACTGCGGTAATGGTTATGAGTAAAGCGGACGCCTTCACACAGGCAGGGAAAACCGCGGTGTTGCAGAACATCCAGGGCACGTTGCAATTCCTTCAGCGCTTCCCGCCCTTCAACCAAATGGAACACGCTCACCTGGCGTATCTGGTCGAGCAATGTCAGCTGCGTTTTTACGCCCCCGGCGAGAGCATCATCAAACCCGCCGACGGCCCGGTCGAGCACTTCTATATCGTCAAGCAAGGCCGGGTCGTGGGCGAGCGTCCGCACACGGCAAAAGGTGGCACCGAAACGGTCTTCGAGATCACCACCGGCGAGTGTTTCCCCCTCGCGGCGTTGCTGGGTGAACGGGCGACCCGCACCGAGCACCTGGCCGGCGAGGACACCTTCTGCCTGCAACTGAACAAGCCGGCGTTCATCCGCCTGTTTTCGCTATCGGACACCTTCCGCAACTTCGCCCTGCGCTGCGTCAGCAGCCTGCTGGATCAGGTCAACCAGCAAGTGCAGCAAAAAGCCGTGGAAACCCTGGGCACCCAATATTCGCTCAATACCCGACTGGGCGAATTGGCCATGCGCCACCCGGTAACGTGCGGCCCGCAGACGCCGTTGCGCGAAGCCGTGACGTTGATGCATGAACAGCAAGTCGGCAGCATCGTGGTGGTCGACGAACACAAGGCGCCACTGGGGATTTTCACCCTGCGCGACCTGCGTCAGACCGTGGCCAACGGCAGCAGTGATTTCAACGAAGCCATCGAAGGGCACATGACCCGGGCACCGTTTTTCCTGTCGCCGGATCACAGTGCATTCGACGCGGCGATTGCCATGACCGAGCGTCACATCGCCCATGTCTGTCTGGTCAAGGACCAACGCTTGTGCGGCGTGGTTTCCGAGCGCGATCTGTTTTCCCTGCAACGGGTCGACCTGGTGCACCTGGCGCGCACTATCCGCAATGCCCAGAAAGTGGAAAACCTGGTGGCGCTGCGGGGCGAAATCGGTCAACTGGTCGAGCGCATGCTGGCCCACGGCGCGTCTTCGACGCAGATCACCCACATCATCACCTTGCTCAACGACCACACTGTGTGCCGGGTGATTGAACTGACCCTCGCTGAAAAAGGCGACCCCGGCGTGCCGTTCAGTTGGCTGTGTTTCGGCAGTGAAGGCCGTCGCGAGCAGACCCTGCACACCGATCAGGACAACGGCATTTTGTTCGAAGCCAGGGACGCGGCCCATGCCGCCGAGATTCGCGGCAAGCTGCTGCCCATTGCCCAGCAGATCAACCAGAGCCTGGCGCTGTGCGGCTTCACCTTGTGCAAGGGCAATATCATGGCCGGCAACCCCGAGCTGTGCCTGTCCCGAGCCGAATGGGCGCGGCGCTTTGCGGCGTTTATCCGCGAGGCAACCCCGGAGAACCTGCTGGGTTCGAGCATCTACTTCGATTTGCGCGTGGTCTGGGGCAGCGAGCAAGGCTGTGAGCAGTTGCGTCGGGGCATTCTCGACCAGGTCGGCGACAACCGTTTGTTCCAGCGCATGATGGCCGAGAATGCGCTGCGCAATCGCCCGCCCGTAGGACGTTTCCGCGAGTTCGTGCTGGCGCGCAAAAATGGCGAGAAGGCCACCCTGGACCTGAAGATCCAGGGCCTGGCACCCTTTGTCGACGGCGCCCGGTTGCTGGCCCTGGTCCACGGTATCGAAGCGAACAACACGCTGGAGCGTTTTCGCCAGTTGGTCGACAAGGAGGTCATCGATCCCTTGGACGGTGCCGCGTACGAAGAGGCCTATCACTTCATCCAGCAGACCCGCATGCAGCAGCATCAACTACAGACCCGGGAGAATTTTCCTTACTCGAATCGGGTCGATCCCGACAGCCTCAATCATCTGGACCGACGCATCCTGCGTGAGTCCCTGCGCCAGGCACAACGCCTGCAAAGCAGCCTGGCCTTGCGGTATCAGTTATGAGCCTGTTTTCGTGGCTGCGCCCGCCGAGTCCCACCCTGCCAGCCCACCTGCAACATCGGCTGGAGCAATTACCGACAGCGGCCGACCTGGCGCAGTGCAGCCTGCGCGAGCAGCGCTGGGTGGTGCTCGATCTGGAAACCACCGGCCTGAACCTGAACAAGGACCACGTGTTGTCCATCGGCGCGGTGGTGATCGAGGACGGGGCCATCGACTTTCGCCAGCAGTTCGAACGCACCCTGCAATATCCGCAAGTGAAACTCGGCCCCAGCGTGCTGATCCACGGCATTGGCCCCAGCGCCATTGCGGCGGGCAGCGACCCGGCAGAAGCGCTGCTTGATCTGATGGAGTACATCGGGGACAGTCCGGTGCTGGCCTTCCACGCGCCGTTTGACCAGCACATGCTCGGCCGTGCGCTGAAAGATCACTTGGGTTTCAAGTTGCAGCATCCGTTTCTGGACGTGGCGGACATTGCGCCGCTGCTATGCCCCCAGGCACACATTCGCGAGGCCGGACTGGACGATTGGATCGACTGGTTCAAGCTCGAAGTCTTCGAGCGCCACCACGCCAGCGCCGACGCCCTGGCCACCGCCGAACTGATGCTGATCCTGTTCAGCCGCGCGCGGCAGCAGCAGATTCATAGCCCATTGAATTTGCAACAGCGCTTGAATCAGTGGAAGCGCCGGCAGCAGGCTCCATCCTTTTGACCTATACGCAATCCCTGTAGGAGCGAGCCTGCTCGCGAAAAATCATCTGACACCTCGGTCTTGCCAGAAAAACGTGTCACCGTTGACGATTTTCGCGAGCAGGCTCGCTCCTACGGGGGCTGTCGCCTAATTCCCACCCGACCAACGCCAATTGCTTACCTCCTTCGCCTCTGCCACAATCGCGAATAATTCTCGTTAGTTAATATTTCCCAATCGGTGATGCGGCGTGTCGTCAGTCCCAAGCCCTCAAAGTGAGCTCGTCGGTGAGTTATATCGCGACCATCGCGGTTGGCTATTGGCCTGGCTTCGACGCAACGTCGCCTGCCCACAACGGGCCGAAGACCTGAGCCAGGACACTTTCGTACGCTTGCTGGGCCGTGAGGAACTGAAGGTGCCGCGCGAGCCGCGGGCGTTTCTGGTGGCGATTGCCAAGGGCCTGCTGTTCGATTATTTCCGTCGTGCCGCGCTGGAACAGGCCTACCTCACCGAGCTGATGCTGATTCCCGAAGCCGAACAACCGTCGGCGGAAGAACAGCAAATGATCCTCGAAGACCTGAAAAACATCGACCGCTTGCTCGGCAAGCTTTCCAGCAAGGCCCGGGCGGCGTTCCTCTACAACCGTCTCGACGGCCTCGGCCACGCAGAAATCGCCGAGCGCCTCGGTGTGTCGGTGCCGCGGGTGCGCCAGTACCTGGCCCAAGGCATTCGCCAGTGCTACATCGCACTGTATGGTGAGCCGACATGAATCCGCTCAGTTCCAAACCGGTATCGGCCAACGTGCTGGACGCGGCGATTGCCTGGCAGCTGTCCATGGACTTCGCCAACCCGGTAGAGCGCGAAGAGTTCGCCAAGTGGCACGCGGCCCACGAAGAGCACGCCCGCGCCTGGCGCCAGCTGGGCATGCTCGACCAGCGTTTCAGCGTGGCCAGCGGCCCGGTCCGCACTGCCTTGCTGCAATCGCGCGAAGGCATTCGCCGGCGAGTGCGCAAGCTTGGCAACGGTGTCGCCAGTATCGTTGCCGTGATCGGCCTGGCCCTGTTCGCCGGGGATCGTTACCTGCCGATCGACTATTGGCTGGCCGACCAGCGCACCGCCGTTGGCGAGCAGCGCACCTTGCGCCTGGCTGACGGCACGCTGATCAATCTCAACACCCGCAGCGCGCTGGATGTGCGTTTCGATGAAAAGCAGCGGCGCATCGTGCTCCAGGAAGGCGAAATCCTGGTTGAAACCGGCCATGGCGATTCCCGGCCGTTCATCGTCGAAACCCGCGAAGGCAGCATGCGTGCGCTGGGGACGCGGTTTCTGGTCAAGCGCGAGGAAGACGGAACGCGTTTGAGCGTCTTGCAGTCGGCGGTAGCGGTTCACCCTGAGTCCAACCCTGATGAACAGATTCTGCGCGAAGGCCAGCAGGTACTGATCCGCAACAACCGCCTGGGCCCGGTTCTGGCCGTCAACCTCGGCGCGGATGCCTGGACCCGCGGCATGCTCGTGGTGGACAAGACGCGGCTGGAAGATCTGGTGCATGAAATCGGCCGCTATCGAAACGGTTACGTCGGGGTCGCGCCGGAAGTGGCCGACCTGCGCATCACCGGCAGCTTCCCGCTGCGCGACACCGACCTGGCACTCAACGCCCTGCTGCCGACCCTGCCGGTGCAGATCGAACAGCACACGCAATGGTGGGTAAAGGTCGTGGCCAAGGCCGAAACCAAGCCCTGAACCCGCACACAGCCCCCTCGCCACAAAATGCGCATGCCTGAAGTTCCTCGATGCTTATTGAATAACTGAATCGAAATTATTTTCATCCAGCCCTATCACTTTTTGATTTTCGTTCGGCACACAGGCAATTGAGAAATGTTTCCATTCAGGAGCCGCTGTATGCCTCGTTCGCTAGACTCCCTGTTGCGCCGCAGTTTGCTGGCAGTCGCCATTGCCCTTTGCACCCCTTTGGCCAGCAGCCAACTGGTCGCCGCTGAACAGGTGTCCAGCGTCCGCGCCTACAACTTGCCGGCCGCGCCGTTGACCAGCACCCTGAACCAGATCGCCAGCCAGGCCGGTTTGGCCTTGTCATTTAATCCATCCCTGGCCGCGGGCAAAACCTCGGCGCCAGTCAAAGGCCAGTTCGATGCCGCTGGCGCCCTGCGCGAAGCCCTGCGTGGTACCGGCCTGCAACTGGAGCAGAGCAGTGCGGGCACCTACAGCCTGGTGGCCGTGCCCGAGGGCGTGATGGCCCTGCCGGCCACCAGCGTGATCGGCGTGGAAGACTCTGAAAGCGCCTGGGGCCCGGTACAGGGCTACCTGGCCAAGCGCACCGCCGCCGGCACCAAGACCGACACCGCGCTGGTCGAGGCACCGCGTTCGATTTCGGTCGTCACTCGTGAGCAGATGGACGGCCGCAACGCGCACACCCTCGATGATGCCGTGCGCTACTTACCGGGCATCACCGCCAGCAGTTTCGGCAGCGACACCCGCTCCGACTGGTTGCGCGTGCGGGGTTTCGAACCGACTCAATTCCTCGACGGCCTGCCACTGCCAAAAGGTGTGTACTCCAACCCGAAACAGGAAACCTGGAACCTCGACCGACTGGCGCTGCTGCGCGGCCCGGCCTCCTCGGTGTACGGACAGACCCCGCCGGGCGGCCTGCTGGACATGGTCAGCCGTCGCCCAAGCGCGGAAGCCAGCAGCGAGATCCAGCTGCAATACGGCAGCGACAATCATCGCCAGATCAACTTCGCCAGCACCGGCAAGATCGACGACGAAGGCCAGTTCCTGTACAGCCTCAGCGGCGTGCTGCGCGACGGCGGCACGCCCATCGACCACATCGATGACAAGCGCTACAACATTGCGCCAAGCCTGACCTGGAACATCGACGAAGACACCAGGTTCACCCTGCTCACGCAGTTCACTCGTGACGATACCGGTATCACCAGTCAGTTCTATCCGATCCAGGGCACCAAGATCGACATGCCGTTCGGAGAGATCTCCCACCACAAGAACCTGGGTGATCCGAACTACGACTTCTACGACCGCACCTACTACGCGCTGGGTTA
Source organism: Pseudomonas sp. GL_091 (assembly GCF_057837725.1). Classification (NCBI taxonomy): domain Bacteria; kingdom Pseudomonadati; phylum Pseudomonadota; class Gammaproteobacteria; order Pseudomonadales; family Pseudomonadaceae; genus Pseudomonas; species Pseudomonas sp. GL_091. Next base: position 6,624,499 of record NZ_CM174451.1, read on the forward strand.
TGCCTTCGAACACCGCTTGAACGATGTCTGGCAGTTCCGGCAGAACCTGCGCTATACCAAGTCGGAGCTGTCGTTCCAGGCCGTGACCGTCAACAGCTACAACCCTGACTTTGCCGAGTTCGGGTTTGTCGTCGACGATCAAGGCAACACCGGCCGTGGCACCACCAATGTCGACGAAGACATCGCCCAGTTCGCCGTGGACAACAACCTCCAGGGCGACTTCGTCACCGGCGACGTCAGTCACACCTTGCTGATCGGCCTGGACCACCAGCGCAACACCACCAACTACCTCTCGATCTTCGGCACCGCGCCGGGCATCAACGTCAACGACCCGATCTATGGCTTGCCGATCACCCGTCCGCCACGCTCCACGGCGTTCTACGACTACGAGCAGAAGACCCAGCAGACCGGCCTGTACATCCAGGACCAGATGGCCTTCGACCAATGGCGCCTGACCCTTGGCGGCCGTGAAGACTGGGTCCACACCGGCACCACGTTCTTCAACAAGGGCGATGCCACCAACACCGAACGCGACAAGAACTTCAGCGGCAACGCGGCGATCAGCTACGTGTTCGACTCGGGCTTCGTGCCCTACCTGTCCTACGCCGAGTCGTTCCAGCCGACCAGCAATGCCGTCGCCTCGCCGACCGAGTCGTTCAAGCCAACCGAAGGCAAGCAATGGGAACTGGGGATCAAGTACCAGCCACCGGGCAGCAACACGCTGTTGACGGCGGCTGTGTATGACCTGACCCAGAAAAATGTTTCCGTCACCAACAACGTAGGCAACGTGACAGTCACCAGCCAGACCGGCGAAGTGAAAGTCAAAGGTCTGGAGCTGGAAGCCGTTTCCGACGTGACTGATAACCTCAAGGTTACCGCTGCCTACACCCTGGCCAAATCCGAAGTGCAAGAAGGCATTTACAAGGGCAATCGCCTGCAACTGATGCCTAACCAACAAGCGTCGGTGTGGGGCGACTACACCTGGCACAACGGCGTGCTGGATGGCCTCGGCATCGGCGCTGGCGCACGCTATACCGGCAATACCTATGGCGACCAGGCCAACACATGGCTGGGCAAGGCCGGCGCCTACACGGTGTTCGACGCGGTGGTTCACTACGACCTCGGTCGCCTGGACAACAGCCTCAAAGGCGCTTCGCTGGCCGTTAACGCCACCAACCTGTTCGACAAGGACTACATCTCGACTTGCGACAGCTTCTACTGCTACTACGGCGACCAGCGCAGTGTCGTCGCAAGTGCAACCTACAAGTGGTAACGCTCTGAGCTGACACGCCCAATGACCAGGCCGTCCTTTGTAGACGGCTTTGGTTTTTCTGAAGGCTATGAAATGAAAAGTAAAACAATTCGCCACTGGTCCGCTATTCATACCTGGACCAGCCTGATTTGTACGGTGTTCCTGTTGCTGCTGGCACTGACCGGCCTGCCGTTGATCTTTCACCACGAGATCGACCACTTGCTGGGCGATGCGCCTGAAGTGAAGGAAATGCCGGTGGACACCCCGCACCTGAATTTGCAGCAGTTGGTGGAAGCCGCCGAGAAGCATCGCCCCGGTGAAGTCATGCAGTATTTCGGCTTCGAGGAGGATGAGCCCAACGCGGTGCTGACCATCATGGCCGCGACCGCAGGCACCGAGCCGAATTCGTCCCACACCTTCATGCTCGACGCCCGTACCGGCGAAGCGCTGGAGACGCCATCGGCCAACGGCGGTTTCATGATGGCCATGCTGCGCCTGCACGTGGACATGTTTGCCGGGCTACCGGGCAAGTTGCTGCTGGCGTTCATGGGGATTCTGTTCGTGGTGGCGATCGTTTCCGGCACGGTGTTGTACTTGCCGTTCATGCGCCGCTTGAAATTCGCCACCGTGCGCCAGGACAAATCCACGCGCCTGCGCTGGCTCGACCTGCATAACCTGATCGGCGTCGTGACCTTGACCTGGGCTTTGGTGGTGGGCGTGACGGGCGTAATCAGTGCCTGCGCCGACCTGATCATTGCCGCCTGGCGCAACGACAGCCTGAGCGCGATGGTCGCGCCGTACCGCGATGCGCCACCGCTGACACAACTGGCGCCCGCCAACCGTTTGCTCGACATCGCCAAGGACGTCGCGCCAGGCATGCAGCCGGACTTCATCGCCTTCCCCGGCACGCGGTTTTCCAGCGAGCACCATTACGCGGTGTTCATGAAAGGCAGCACGCACCTGACCTCACATCTACTGACACCCGTGTTGATCGACGCCCGCACCCTGCAAGTCACCGCCGTGGCCGAACGACCGTGGTACATGGACGCCATGGGCATGTCGCAGCCACTGCACTTCGGTGACTACGGCGGCATGCCGATGAAGATCCTCTGGGCGACCCTGGATGTGCTGACCATCATCGTGCTCGGCAGCGGGGTCTACCTGTGGGTGGTACGGCGCAAGGCTGCCAGGCCGGTGCTGGAAAAAGCGGAGAGCGTGGCATGAAGCCCCGGCAGTCGAATTTCTGGAAAGTGTTTGCCATTCCGACCGTCATCGCGGTACTCAGCGCGGCAGGCTTGTTTGCCGCGTTGCTCGGGGATGGTGTGTGGGATTCGCTGAGCTGGTTGGGGCTGGGCATCCCAGCCGTGCTAGCCCTACGCGGCCTCCTGCAACGCCGCTGCCCCCTGTAGGAGCGAGCCTGCTCGCGATAGCGGTCTGTCAGCCAGCATTGATGTTGAATGTCAGGCCGCCATCGCGAGCAGGCTCACTCCTACAAAGGTGTTTGCCATCTTGAGCTATCGCTCCAACACGCTATGCTGCCCGACACTGCCACCGATCGAGACGCTGCCATGTCCGCCCCGAGCATGACCCTGTACCACAACCCGCTTTCCCCCTTCGTCCGTAAAGTCATGGTGCTGCTGCACGAAACCGGCCAGCAGAACCGCGTGGCGTTGCAGACCAGCGTGCTCACCCCGGTCAACCCTGACTTGACCCTGATCGAAGATAACCCGCTGAGCAAAATCCCGGCACTGCGCCTGGCCGACGGCAACATCATCCACGACAGCCGGGTCATCCTCGACTACCTCGACCACCAGCACGTCGGTAACCCGCTGATCCCCCGCGAAGGCTCGGCCCGCTGGCGCCGACTGACCCTCGCGTCGCTGGCCGACGGGATCATGGACGCGGCTGTGTTGGTGCGCTACGAAACCGCCCTGCGCGCCCCGGAAAAACACTGGGACGAATGGCTCGACGGCCAGCGCGACAAGATCCGTCGTGCCCTGGCATTGCTGGAAAAGGACGCGATTGCCGAGCTGACCTGCCACTTCGACGTGGCCGCGATCAGCGTGGCTTGCGCACTGGGTTACTTGGACCTGCGCCATCCGGATCTGGATTGGCGCACAGCGAATCCGCAACTTGCGGCGTGGTATTTCGAGGTGAGTCAGCGACCTTCGATGATCGCGACGATGCCGAAGGTTTAAGCCTTCAAAAGATCAGCAATCCGGCTTGTCGGCCGTAAACCGCCGAGCCGGATTCACCGCCGCCCCAAACTCACGCAACGCCTTCGCGCCGATCAGCAACGGATAATTGAAGCTGCTGCGGTCAGTCAGGTTGACCTCGACCGTGCGCTTGACGTTACCCAGGCACAGTTCCAGATCGACCACCGGACGCTTGGTGGGTGCAATCACTTCGCTGTCATCCTCCTCCTCTTCGGAACGGGTCTTGATCTTGCTGATGCGCGCGACCTTGTGTTCGTAAACCTGGTTGCTCGCGCCCTTGGTGCCGAGGCGGAAACGCACCCAGTCTTCGCCGTCACGCTTGAAAGTTTCGATGTCCTTGGCCGACAGCGACGCGGTCAGGGCGCCGGTATCCATTTTGGCCTTGAGGACCTGCCCGCCGATTTCCGGCAGGGCGATGTATTCATAACGCCCGTACAGGGTCGGCTCGGCGGCCATGACCGGCAGGGCGATGAGGGAGAGCACTGCAAGGAGGGATTTCACGTGATGGGCTTCCATGAGAGTGAGCGGTCGGATTTTAGACCGTCGTTCGCTTGATCGTTCCCACAAGGTTACCGACCCAAAAGTGAAACATTCGTCAGCACCGATTTGGCCTGCCGCCCGAAGCTGCTTATCATGGCGCGCCCAAACGCTTCCACGAGTGACTTATGCGCCGCCTGCTCACCGGCTGTTTCGTGACCCTGCTGCTTGTGCTCAATACCCTGGTCCTGATCGGGCCGTTGATGGTGTTTGCCCTGCTCAAACTGGTCCTGCCCGGCCGTTTTCGCGATTACGCCTCATGGTCGGTGATGTGGATCGCCGAGACCTGGTCGGAAATCGACAAGCTGATTTTCCGCGGGTGTATCCCCACCCGATGGGACATCCGCGGCTGTGACGATCTGCGTCGTGATACCTCGTATCTGGTGATCAGCAACCATCAATCCTGGGTCGACATCCCGGCGCTGATCCAGACGCTAAACCGGCGCACGCCGTTCTTCAAATTTTTCCTCAAGAAAGAACTGATCTGGGTGCCCTTCCTGGGCCTGGCGTGGTGGGCGCTGGATTACCCGTTCATGAAACGCTACAGCAAGGCGTTCCTGGCCAGGCATCCGGAACTGGCCGGCAAGTATCTGGAAATCACCAGGCAAGCCTGCGAACTGTTCAAGCGCCAACCGGTGACGGTGGTCAATTACCTCGAAGGCACTCGCTTCACGGCAGCTAAATCTTCCCAGCAACAGTCACCGTTCAATCGCCTGCTCAAGCCCAAGGCCGGCGGGGTGGCCTTTGTGCTGGCGGCGATGGGTGAACAGCTGGACGCGATTCTCGATGTGACGGTGGTTTACCCGCAGCAGAAGATTCCGGGGTTCTGGGACTTGATCAGCGGCAATGTGCCGAGGGTCATCATCGATATCCAGACCCGCGAACTCGACCCGGCGCTGTGGCAGGGCGATTACGAAAACGATCCGCTGTTTCGCGAGAAGACCCAGAACTGGGTCAACCAGTCTGGATCGAGAAGGATCAACGCATCGACGCCTTGCGCGCCGGGCGCCGCTGAATCAGCTACCAGCGCCGGCACCCCAGATCCCGCCCAGGCTGCTCAGCAGCGAACCGCCGACGCCCTGCTGGCCGAGGTATTGCAGGAGCACCGGGGTAAACAGGCCGATCATGCCGCTGTCCATGCCCAGGGCACTGAAGGCGTTGTTCAGGTCGTTGGTGTTCTTGACGTTACCCAGGGCATTGTCCAGCCCTGCAGCTTTGCCGCTGGAGCCGAGCAGACCGGCCAGTGCACCCAACTCACCGCCACCCGAGAGCATGTCGATGCCCGGTACGCTTTTGGCCAGTTCCGAGTAGTCGGTCGAACTCAACTGGTTCTTCGCCAGCCCCAGCATCGCCCCGGCGCCGCCGATGGCTTGTTGTGGGGTGATGTTCAATTCACTGAGGGTGCTTAGCAGGTCGGCGGTCTGCGGCGTCGGTTCGGCAGTCGCGGCCGCATCACCGCCCTTCATGCCCGAAATCGCATTGGCCGCGTCGTTCAGGCTGAACTGTGCAAAGGCCGGGCTGGCGGACAGAGCCAACAGCGAAGCCAGTGCAATACTGCATGAAATCTTCATCCAGACATCCTCTTGTGCCATGAAACCATCCGAAAACCGGCGGTAAAACTGCCGATTTGACCGGGCATCCTCAATCATGTTCCTTGCCGCGCATCCGTTTTTACACAGGCCACGTATAAGAAACGTGAATCCCTGGATGCCATACGATGAATGGCACGACCGGGCAGCCGGTTGAAAAAGATATCCAAACAAAACGGCGACCCGAAGGTCGCCGTTTTGTTTGGCCTGCAGACTTACGCTGCGCTGAACATCTTGTGCGGATCGATCACAAACTTCTTCGGCACGCCCGCGTCAAACTCGCCATACCCCTGCGGAGCCTGATCCAGGCTGATCACCTGAACGCCCACCACTTCGGCGATGTTGATGCGGTCCCACATGATCGCTTGCATGAGCGCGCGGTTGTACTTCATCACCGGGGTCTGGCCGGTGTGGAAGCTGTGGGATTTGGCCCAGCCCAGACCGAAGCGGATGCTCAGGCTGCCCATTTTCGCGGCAGCGTCGACAGCACCCGGGTCTTCGGTCACGTAGAGGCCGGGAATGCCGATCTTGCCTGCCACCCGCACCACGCCCATCAGCGAGTTGAGCACGGTGGCCGGGGCTTCGTGTTTCACGCCGTCATGGCCATGGCCACGGGCTTCGAAGCCGACGGCGTCGATGGCGCAATCCACTTCCGGTTCACCGAGCAGCGCGGCGATCTGTTCATGCAGCGGTGTGTCCAGGGACAGGTCGGCGATCTCGAAGCCTTGGGCCTTGGCGTGAGCCAGGCGAACGGTGTTGACGTCACCGACGATCACCACTGCCGCGCCGAGCAGGCGAGCGGATGCGGCCGCCGCCAGACCGACCGGACCGGCACCGGCGATGTACACCGTGCTACCCGGGCCAACGCCGGCAGTCACGGCGCCGTGATAGCCAGTCGGCAGGATGTCGGAGAGGCAAGTCAGGTCACGGATTTTTTCCATGGCCCGGTCGCGATCCGGCAGTTTCAGCAGGTTGAAGTCGGCATACGGCACCATGGCGTATTCGGCCTGGCCGCCAGTCCAGTCGCCCATGTCGACATAACCATAGGCACCGCCCGGACGCGCCGGGTTGACGCTCAGGCACACGCCGGTATGCATCTCTTTGCAGGAACGGCAGCGCCCGCAAGCGACGTTGAACGGTACGGATACCAGGTCGCCGATTTGCAGGTTCTCGACGTCGCTGCCCTTCTCGATCACTTCGCCGGTGATTTCGTGGCCCAGCACCAGGCCGGTTTGTGCGGTGGTACGACCGCGCACCATGTGCTGGTCGGAACCACAGATGTTGGTGGAAACCACACGCAGGATGACGGCGTGGTTAATCTTCCTGCCACGCGGGTCCTGCATTTTCGGATAGTCAATACTCTGTACTTCGACCTTGCCAGCGCCGAGATACACCACACCACGATTGCCAGACATGCTTTCACCTCGCTGTTGTTTTTATGGAACCGCGTTGCCCAGGCAGGCAGCGCGTTAAGTGCTCGGGTTATTGCCTGTGTGTCTTGTGTTGTCTGTTATGGCCTCTTCGCTGGCAAGCCAGCTCCTACAGTGATTCGGAGCGAACGCAAAATTTGTGAACGACACAAAACCCTGTAGGAGCTGGCTTGCCAGCGATGGCGATCTAGAGAACGACCGTACGATTGGCGTTCAAAAACACTCTTCTTTCAATGTGATACCCAACCGCCCGGGCCAGCGTCAGCCCTTCGATATCCCGCCCCTTGGCGATCAGGTCTTCCGGGTAATGGCTGTGGTCCACCGCCTCGACGCCTTGGGCAATAATCGGGCCTTCATCGAGATCGTTGTTGATGTAATGCGCCGTGGCGCCCACCAGTTTCACGCCCTTGTTGTAGGCCTGGTGATAGGGCTTGGCGCCCTTGAACCCGGGCAGCAGGGAGTGGTGAATGTTGATCGCCTTGCCATCGAGCTTGCGGCACAGCTCCGGCGACAGCACTTGCATGTAGCGCGCAAGGATCACCAGTTCAGCGCCGGACTCTTCGATGACCTGCCACACCTGACGTTCCTGGGATGGCTTGTCGTTCGGGTCCAGCGGAAAGTGGTAGTACGGAATCTGGTGCCAGTCCGCCAGTGGCTTGAGGTCCGGGTGGTTGGAGACCACCGCGGCCACGTCCATCGACAACTGGCCGATGCGTTGGCGATAGAGCAAGTCGTTGAGGCAGTGATCGGCCTTGGAAACCATGATCACCACTTTCGGCCGATAATTCGGCGCGGTCAGTTCGAAGATCATGCCGAAGGCTTCACCGCGCTCGGCCAGGCCCGCGCGGAACGACTGCTCGTCGAAGCCATCGGGCTGGCGGAATTCCACACGAATGAAAAAACGGCCCGAGAGCCGGTCATCGAAGGAATGGTGTTCGGTGACGTAGCAGCCCTGCTCGAACAGAAAGCGGGTCACCGCGTCCACGGTGCCGAGCACGCTGGGGCAGTCGGCGGTCAGAATCCATGTGTCTGGGGCGCGGCTCATAGTGCGGTGACTCCTGTTCGTTTAATGACAACCGCTGCGCGGTTGATCGCTGGCAAGCCAGCTCCTACAGGGGATCACGCCGTTCTCAAGACCGACATCAATCCTGTAGGAGCCGGCTTGCCGGCGATTAAATTTCAGGCCTGCACGCTCAGGCCGTACTCGGCAGAAGCATCCTGCAACCACAGCCACCAGTAATCCGAGAAGCTGCGACGAATCAGCAGTTCCCAAGTGTCTTCGGCGGTGTGACGGATCATCAGTTGCGACTTGGCGAACACCGTGCCGACGGCTTTGCCCACCGGGAAGTTGTTCGGGTGCACGTCGTAGCTGGTGGATTTCATCAGCACCTGGCGCACGTTCGGGCCGCTCAGTTCGAGGAGTTGCTGGCCGCCGCTGACGTTGACGATTGCAATGTGCAAATCGCCCAGCGCTTTGCGCAGTTTTTGCTCGGCGGCCAGTTCTTCACCGGTCGGCACGATCAGCAGCCACTCATCCGGCCCCATCCATTGCAAACTGGTTTCGCCTTTGACGATGACAGTCAGTGCACCCGGCAATTCGATGCCGAGGGCCTTGTGCACACCGGCGGCAAACGCGGCATCGTGGCCGTCACCACGGATGGTCAGGTGGCCGAGTAGTTTTTTCTCACGCACGGTCACGCCGGCGTTCTTGCGGCCCTTGCCCACCAGGCTGGCGAGGTCGGCGTGATGCAGCGACGACTCGGCCTTGGCCCCGGAGGTTGGGCGTTGTTGGTAAACATTGGCTGCGGTCATAAAGCACCTTTCCTGAATTCTGTTGGTTCCTGTGGTGGCTGCACTGCCGCCATCGCGAGCAGGCTCGCTCCTACAAGGGTTACGCGATCACCTGTAGGAGTGAGCCTGCTCGCGATGAATTCACCACGGTGCAGCTGCACTCCACAGGGTCCGAACCATCACACGTTCTGGCGTTCGCCTTTCGGATCAAAGAACACCGAAGAAACGATTTCCGCCTCGATCACGCTGCCGTCGGCCAGCGGTGCGAACACTCGCTCACCCATTCGCTGCAACCCGCCCTTGACCACGCCCATCGCGAACGAATAGCCCAGGGAGTTGTGCAGGTAACTGGAAGTCACGTGACCAACCATGGTCATCGGGATGGCTTGCTTGGTGTTGAACACCAGTTGCGCGCCTTCCGGCAGCCATTTGTTCGGATCGATCGGCTTCAGGCCAACCAGTTGCTTGCGCTGATCACGCACGCAGTCTTCACGGTTCATGCCACGCCAGCCGATCCACGAGAACGGTTTGGTGCGACCGACACACCAGCCCATGTTCAGGTCGTCCGGGGTCATCGAGCTGTCAGTGTCCTGACCGACGATGATGAAGCCCTTCTCGGCCCGCAGCACGTGCATGGTTTCAGTGCCGTACGGGGTCAGGTTGTACTTCTTGCCGGCATCGACGATTTTTTCCAGCACGCCCATGGCGTAGTCGGCTTGCACGTTGACTTCGTACGACAGTTCACCGGTAAACGAAATCCGGAATACCCGCGCTGGCACACCACCCACCAGACCTTCTTTCCAGGTCATGAACGGGAAGGCTTCGTTGCTCAGGTCGATGTCGGTGACTTCAGCGAGCAGCTTGCGGCTGTTCGGCCCGGACAGGGTCATGGTCGCCCAGTGGTCGGTGACGGAGGTGAAGTACACCTTCATGTCCGGCCATTCGGTCTGGTGGTACAGCTCCAGCCACTGAAGTACGCGAGCGGCGCCGCCCGTGGTAGTGGTCATGACGAAATGGTTGTCGGCCAGGCAAGCCGTCACACCGTCGTCGAAGACCATGCCGTCTTCTTTGCACATCAGGCCGTAACGCGCCTTGCCCACGTCGAGCTTGGTCCAGGCGTTGGTGTAGACGCGGTTGAGGAACTCACGCGTATCCGGGCCCTGGATGTCGATCTTGCCCAGGGTCGAAGCATCCAGCAGGCCGACGCTGTCGCGCACGGCTTTGCATTCGCGCTTCACCGCGGTATGCAGGTCTTCACCGGATTTCGGGAAATACCAAGGACGTTTCCACTGGCCGACGTCTTCGAACTCGGCGCCATTTTTCAGGTGCCATTGATGCAGCGCGGTGTAACGCACCGGCTCGAAGATGTGCCCACAGTGACGACCGGCCACGGCGCCGAAAGTCACCGGCGTGTAGTTCGGACGGAACATGGTGGTGCCCATCTGCGGGATGGTCACGTTCAGCGAACGGGCGGCGATGGCCAAGCCGTTGACGTTGCCGAGCTTGCCCTGATCGGTGCCGAAGCCCAGCGCGGTGTAGCGCTTGACGTGCTCGACCGACTCGAAGCCTTCGCGGGTCGCCAGTTCGATGGCGGCGGCGGTGACGTCGTTTTGCAGGTCGACGAATTGCTTCGGCGCCCGTGCGGTGTTCTTTTCATGGGGCACCTGGAACAGCGCCAGGGTCGGCTCTTCGAGACGGCTCAGGGCTTTTGGCAACACACCTTCAACCGACTGGAAGCCGGCTTCGGCAGCAGCGCGAACGCCGCCTTCAAAACCGTCGGCCAGGGAATCGCCAAGGCCGTAGACACCGTTGATGCCACCGACACACACGCGTTTCTGCGGGGCTTCACCCGGTACGAAACCGAGGATGTCTTCACGCCAGATCGGCTTGCCACCCAAGTGCGAAGCCAGGTGAACCACCGGGCTGTAACCACCGGAGCTTGCCACCACGTCGCACTCAAGCCATTCACCAGGACTGGTCACGGTGTGGGCTTTGACATCGATGGCGGCTACGCGGGCAGCGGTCACGTGCTTGCTGCCACGGGCCTCGATCACGGCGCTGCCGGTAAGGATGCGGATGCCTTTGGCGCGGGCTTCTTCCACCAGCGCACCACGTGGATTGCTGCGGGCGTCGGCGATGGCCACCACTTGCAGGCTGGCATCGAGCCAATCCAGGGCAACGCGGTAGGCGTGGTCGTTGTTGGTCGACAGCACCAGTTTCTTGCCCGGTGCCACGCCGTAACGACGCACGTAGGTCGAGATGGCGCCGGCGAGCATGTTGCCCGGCACATCGTTGTTGCCGTAGACCAGTGGACGCTCGTGAGCGCCGGTTGCCAGCACCACGCGAGTGGCGCGGACCCGGTGGATGCGCTGACGCACCTGGCCAATCGGAGCGCGGTCGCCGAGGTGATCGGTCAGGCGCTCGTGAATGGTCAGGAAGTTGTGGTCGTGGTAGCCGTTGACGGTGGCGCGCGGCAACAGCAGCACGTCCGGGGTGTTCTTCAGTTCGTCGATGACGCTGGCCACCCACTCCATCGCAGGCTTGCCGTCGAGGCTTTCGCGGGAGTCGAGCAAGCTGCCGCCGAACTCTTCCTGTTCGTCAGCCAGAATTACACGGGCACCGCTGCGCGCAGCGGCCAGTGCAGCGGCCAGACCCGCAGGGCCGGCACCAACGATCAGCACGTCGCAGTGCTGGTTCATGTAGTCGTAGGTGTCCGGATCGTTCTCGGTCGGCGAGCGGCCCAGGCCGGCAGCCTTGCGGATGTACTTCTCGTAGGTCATCCAGAACGATTGCGGGTACATGAAGGTTTTGTAGTAGAAGCCCGGCGGCATCAGCTTGCCGCCGACCTTGCCGAGAATCCCCATCATGTCGTTGTTCACGCTCGGCCAGCCGTTGGTGCTGGTGGCGACCAGGCCTTGGTACAGCGCCTGTTGCGTGGCGCGCACGTTCGGGATCTGCGTGGCTTCGGTGGCGCCGATCTGCAGCACCGCGTTCGGCTCTTCAGCACCCGCAGCGAAGATGCCGCGCGGACGGGAATACTTGAAGCTGCGACCGATGATGTCGACGCCGTTGGCCAGCAGTGCAGCGGCCAGGGAATCGCCTTCGAAGCCTTTGTAGTTCTGGCCGTTGAAGGTGAAGCTCAAGACTTTGTTGCGGTCGATCCGTCCGCCGTTGGACAGGCGATTGATCTGGCTCATACCTTCTCTCCCAGAGCCGTGCTGGCCGCTTTCGGGCTATCGGTCTTGTCGGTGAATTGTGGCTTGGTGCCGATCTTGTAGGTTTCGAGAATCTCGTAGGTCACGGTGTCGCGGGTGACGTTGAAGTACTGGCGGCAACCGGCGACGTGATCCCACAGCTCGTGGTGCAGACCGCGCGGGTTATCGCGGAAGAACATGTAGTCGCCCCACTCCTCGTCGGTGCAGGTGTTCGGATCCAGTGGACGCGGGATGTGCGCCTGGCCGGATGCATGGAATTCCTCTTCGGAGCGCAGTTCGCCGCAGTGAGGACAGAAGATATGCAACATGGGGATTTCTCCTGTTAGTGGGCAACCGCAGCAGCGCCGTGTTCATCGATCAACGCACCGTTGTGGAAACGGTCGATGGAGAAAGGTGCGGCCAATGGGTGCATTTCACCCTTGGCCAGGCTCGCGGCAAACACGTTGCCCGAGCCAGGTGTGGCCTTGAAGCCGCCGGTGCCCCAACCGCAGTTGAAGAACATGTTCGGTACCGGGGTTTTCGAAATGATCGGGCAGGCATCCGGCGTGGTGTCGACGATGCCGCCCCACTGACGGTTCATGCGTACGCGAGACAGTACCGGAAACATCTCGACGATGGCCTGGATGGTGTGCTCGATCACCGGGTACGAACCACGCTGGCCGTAGCCGTTGTAGCCGTCGATACCGGCACCGATCACCAGGTCGCCCTTGTCGGACTGACTGATGTAGCCGTGCACGGCGTTGGACATGATCACGCTGTCGATAATCGGCTTGATCGGCTCGGACACCAGCGCTTGCAGCGGGTGGGATTCGATCGGCAGGCGGAAACCGGCGAGTTTGGCCATGTGCCCGGAGTTACCGGCGGTCACTACGCCGACGCGCTTGGCGCCGATGAAGCCCTTGTTGGTTTCAACGCCGATGCACACGCCGTTTTCCTTGCGGAAACCGATCACTTCGGTCTGCTGGATCAAATCCACGCCGAGGGCGTCGGCGGCACGGGCAAAGCCCCAGGCCACGGCATCGTGACGGGCCACGCCGCCACGACGCTGGACGGTGGCGCCCATCACCGGGTAGCGAGTGTTCTTGGAGCAGTCGAGGTACGGAATCTCATCGGCGACCTGTTTGGCATCGAGCAGTTCACCGTCCACACCGTTGAGGCGGTTGGCGCTGACCCGACGCTCGGAATCACGGATGTCCTGCAGGGTGTGGCACAGGTTGTAGACACCACGCTGGGAGAACATCACGTTGTAGTTCAGGTCCTGGGACAGGCCTTCCCACAGTTTCATCGCGTGTTCGTACAGGTGCGCCGACTCGTCCCACAGGTAGTTGGAGCGAACGATGGTGGTGTTGCGCGCGGTGTTACCGCCGCCCAGCCAGCCTTTCTCGACCACGGCCACGTTGGTGATGCCGTGTTCCTTGGCCAAGTAGTAGGCCGTGGCGAGACCATGCCCGCCACCGCCGACGATGACCACGTCGTAGACCTTTTTAGGGGTCGGCGTACGCCACATTTTCTGCCAGTTTTCATGATGGCTGAGAGAGTGTTTGAAGAGGCCGAAGCCCGAGTAGCGTTGCATAGTCATTTACTCCAAAACCGCACTCAGCGATAAACCGGGAAGTCCGCGCACAGGGCTGCCACTTGCTCGGCGACATTGGCCTCGACATCGGCGTCGCCGAGGTTGTCGAGGATGTCGCAGATCCAGCCGGCCAGCGTGACGCACTGGGTCACCTTGAAGCCGCGCGTGGTGACCGCCGGGGTGCCGATGCGCAGGCCGGAGGTCACGAACGGCGACTGTGGATCGTTCGGGACAGCGTTCTTGTTCACAGTGATGTGGGCGCGACCGAGGGCGGCATCCGCCTCTTTGCCGGTCAGACCCTGACGGATCAGGCTGACCAGGAACAGGTGGTTGTCGGTACCGCCGGACACTACATCGTAGCCGCGTTTGATAAACACGCCGGCCATGGCCTGGGCGTTGTCGATCACTTGTTGCTGGTAAACCTTGAAGCCAGGCTCCAGCGCTTCCTTGAAGCACACTGCCTTACCGGCGATCACGTGCATCAGCGGGCCGCCCTGGGCACCCGGGAAAACTGCCGCGTTGAGCTTCTTCTCGATTTCTTCGTTGGACTTGGCCAGGATCAGGCCGCCACGCGGACCGCGCAGGGTCTTGTGGGTAGTGGTGGTGACCACATCGGCGTAAGGCAGCGGGTTCGGGTACAGGCCGGCAGCGACCAGACCGGCAACGTGGGCCATGTCGACGAACAGCAGGGCACCGACCTTGTCGGCGATCTGGCGGAAGCGCGGGAAGTCGAGGGTCTTGGAGTAGGCCGAGAAGCCGGCGACGATCATCTTCGGCTTGCACTCGACGGCCAGGCGCTCGACTTCGTCGTAATCGATCAGACCGGTTTTGGTGTCGATACCGTACTGCACGGCGTTGTACAGCTTGCCCGAGGACGACACTTTGGCGCCGTGGGTCAGGTGACCGCCGTGGGCCAGGCTCATGCCGAGGATGGTGTCGCCGGCTTGCAGCAGGGCCAGGTATACGGCGCTATTGGCTGAGGAACCGGAGTGCGGCTGCACGTTGGCGTAATCGGCGCCGAACAGTTGCTTGGCGCGCTCGATGGCCAGCGCCTCAACCTTGTCGACGTGCTCGCAACCGCCGTAGTAGCGCTTGCCCGGATAGCCTTCGGCGTATTTGTTGGTCAGGCCGCTGCCTTGCGCTTCCATCACACGCTTGCTGGTGTAGTTCTCCGATGCGATCAGCTCGATGTGATCTTCCTGACGTTGCTCCTCGGCATTCATCGCCGCCAGCAGTGCATCGTCGTAACCCTGGATCTGGTCTTGCTTGCTGAACATCGCGTCTCTCCCAGCGGCGGTGGTGCGCCATTCGTCTCGGTGAGGCACTGGTTTTTCGGCAGTGCCCTTTGAATGCGATGGTATGACTGGCTTGGAGTCGTCAAATGCCTATGGACGCCACGCAAAGGTGCGTTTACGACATGGCGGGAAATGGCTGGGCTGAGGATATCTCTGTGGCGAGGGGGCTTGCCCCCGTTCGGCTGCGAAGCAGTCGCAAATCCAGCAGGCGTGGTGTACCTGAAAAAAACGCTGTTTCAGCATTCGGGGCCGCTACGCAGCCCAACGGGGGCAAGCCCCCTCGCCACAAAAGCAGAGTCAGGCAATGAGTTGGCGCAGGGCTAGTAACACCAGGAAATGCACCGGATACAGCGCATACGCCCAACGCCGCATCGGCGGTGGTTTTACGCCCTTTGCATGTCGCAACAAGAACAGCCCGAGCCATGGCGCAATCAGGCACGTGACGATGGCCGGAATCGCCGCGACATTACCCAAGCGAGCCGCGTAATACAGCACCTGCCACTGATTGCCCGCCAGGCACACCAACCCCGCCAACAGCGCGAAGTACCAGGGCCGTTGCAGTACCAGCAGCATCGCCAGCGGCAACAGAACGCCAAAGAAACCGAACATCAATCGCTGGGAGAAAAACCCTGCCAGCAGCACCGCGCCAACGGCCAGCAGGCGCGACACAAGCACTGGCTGCTGCCAGCCACGAACCACCAGCAAGCCCAGGGCAAGGGTGGGCAGCACATTCAAGGTGTCGGGATTGGGAATGTACATCCGGTAAGGAATTTCACTCACCGCGCTAAACAGCAACAACCAGCCCAGATAGCGCCATTGGCCGCCGGTCGTCGTCCGCACGCGCGCCAGATTGGCCGCCATCGCCAGGCAGAACCACGGAAACGCCAAACGCCCCGGCACATACAACAGATCGGCGGAATAACCGACATATCGCAGGTGATCGATCACCATGCAGAGCAGCGCCAGCCACTTGAGCAGATCCAGTGCCCCGTCCCTTGAAGTCACGTGCATAATTGCCCTTCGACTGTGTATGTTCCTGACAGCGACATCCTGTGCGCTCCACCTGACGATCTTGGGTACAGTGCGCACCCTCATTGACCACGGGACGCTTCACCATAGGCATCTCGACCACGGAAGCAGGCCATGACCGACAAGAGCCAACAATTCGCCAGCGACAACTATTCCGGCATCTGCCCTGAAGCCTGGGCGGCCATGGAACAGGCCAACCACGGCCACCAGCGCGCATACGGCGACGACGAGTGGACCGCCCGCGCCTCCGACGGATTCCGCAAACTGTTCGATACCGACTGCGAAGTGTTTTTCGCCTTCAACGGTACCGCCGCCAACTCGCTGGCGCTGTCGTCGCTGTGCCAGAGTTACCACAGCGTGATCTGCTCGGAAACCGCCCACGTCGAAACCGACGAATGCGGCGCCCCGGAATTCTTCTCCAACGGCTCCAAACTGCTGATCGCCCGCACTGAAAACGGCAAGTTGACCCCGGAATCGATCCGCGAGGTCGCGCTCAAGCGCCAGGACATCCACTACCCGAAACCCCGCGTCGTGACCCTGACCCAGGCCACCGAAGTCGGCAGCGTCTACACCCCGGACGAAATCCGCGCCATCAGCGCCACCTGCAAGGAACTGGGCCTGAACCTGCACATGGACGGCGCGCGCTTCTCCAACGCCTGCGCCTTCCTCGGCTGCACCCCGGCCGACCTGACCTGGAAGGCCGGCGTCGACGTGTTGTGCTTTGGCGGCACGAAAAACGGCATGGCAGTGGGTGAGGCGATTCTGTTCTTCAACCACAAACTCGCCGAAGACTTCGATTACCGCTGCAAACAGGCCGGGCAGCTTGCTTCAAAGATGCGCTTCCTGTCGGCGCCGTGGGTCGGGATCCTGGAAAACGACGCCTGGCTCAAATACGCCAACCACGCCAACCACTGCGCGCAATTGCTCGCCGAACTGGTCAGCGACATTCCCGGCGTGGAGCTGATGTTCCCGGTACAGGCCAACGGCGTGTTCCTGCAACTGTCGGAACCGGCCATCGCCGCACTGACCGCCAAGGGCTGGCGCTTCTACACCTTCATCGGCAACGGCGGCGCACGCTTCATGTGCTCGTGGGACACCGAGGAAGAGCGCGTGCGGGAACTGGCGAAAGATATTCGTGAAGTGATGAGTGCCTGAATCTGGCACCAGCAGCGGCAGGCGCATCCGGATTGCGTCGCGCCGCTCATCAGAACTGTTATTTCTGACAGTTCAACTGCTCTGCAACGCTGGCGTATCGTCGGAACACCTGAAAGGGTTACGCAGTCTTTCAGGAACAAGGCCCGTCGAACATTCGGCGCAAACGCTGTTCCAGTAGAGAGCGATCAAAATGAACGATCAAACACAAGGTGTGCTTCTGACAAGTACTGCCAAAGAAGTTGAAAGAGATGAATTTTTAAAGATTGTGAACATCGGCGACACAATTAAACATCACGACAATTCAGAATCCATTGTTGTAAAAAAGGTTTTCGTGCAACAGATGTCAAATAATTACAAAATCGAGGTCTCCTCAGAAAGGCCGTAAATTATCGCTCCAATGCTCCGCGTCAAAGCACTCTAGACGCGGAGCCCATCAGACGTCTTCTGCAGTAGCGCCCTCCGTTCCACCTTACCCACTACAACACTTCGCGGATCCCGAAACGACCGCTGCCAAAGGGTGAAGGTCACTTTTGTCCGCTCGCGCCATCAAGCTTCGTCTACATTCTCTGTCGAGCTCGTCCGCTCATATAACAACAATCAGGAGCGTGTACATGTCATTGCGAGACAAAACCCTTTTCATCACTGGCGCCAGTCGCGGCATCGGCCGCGAGATTGCGCTGCGGGCCGCCCGCGATGGCGCCAACATCGTGATCGCCGCCAAAAGCGCCGAACCCCACGCCAAGCTGCCGGGGACGATTTTCAGTGTGGCCGAGGAAGTGGAAGCCGCGGGCGGCAAGGCGTTGGCCTTGCAGGTAGATGTACGTGAGGAGGATGCCGTCCGTGAGGCGCTGGCCCAGGCCAACGAACATTTCGGCAGCATTGATGCACTGATCAACAACGCCGGGGCGATCAAGCTGACCGGGGTCCAGCACCTTGAACTCAAGCGCTTTGACCTGATGCACCAGATCAACACCCGCGCCGTATTGCTGTGCAGCCAGGCTGCGTTGCCGTACCTGAAGAAGTCCAGCGGCCACATCCTCAACCTGTCCCCGCCGCTGAACCTGGCCACCAAGTGGTTCGCCCAGTACAGCCCCTACACCGTCACCAAGTACGGCATGAGCATGCTGACCCTGGGCATGAGTGAGGAGTTCAAGAACTACGGCATCAGCGTCAACTCGCTGTGGCCACAGACGATGATTGCCACAGCCGCCATCGAGTTTCAGCTGGGATCGCGCGAGTCGTTCAAGCATGCGCGCCTGCCGACGATCATGGCCGATGCCGCCCACGTCATTCTGAGCAGCGCAAACCGCAGCTTGACCGGGCGTTTGCTGATTGATGAGGAAATACTGCGAGAACACGGTGTGACGGAGTTCGAGCACTATCGGTTCGCGCCCGACAGCAGCGACAAGCTGATGACGGATCTGTTTGTGGATTGAAACACCAATCATTGTAGGAGCGGGCTTGCCCGCGAAAGCGTCAGGTCAATCGACATCTTTGCGTCTGACATACCGCTTTCGCGAGCAAGCTCGCTCCTACAAGGGATCCCGAATCAATATTCGATCCGCACATCGCCTTTCGGCACGCTGCAGCACGACAGAATGAACCCATCCGCTTCGTCTTCTTCAGTGATCCCGCCGTTGTGGTCCATTTCCACTTCGCCGCCCAGCTTCAACACCTTGCACGTCCCACAAATCCCCATGCCGCAGGCTTTCGGAATCATCAGGCCGACCTTGGCCGCCGCTGCATGCACGGTCTCACCCGGGGCCACGCGGATGCTCTTGCCGGAGGTGGTGAATTCCACTTGATGCAAATCCGCGGCGTCGACTTCCGGTGCCTCGGCCGCTTGTTCGGCGTGTTCCACGGCGTCAGCGCGCGCCTCTGGCGGGGTCGCACCGAAGGATTCTTCGTGATAACGCGACATGTCGAAGCCAGCGGCTTCCAGCAAGCGCTTGACCGCATTCATATACGGTGTCGGGCCGCAGCAGAACACTTCGCGCTCAAGGAAGTCCGGCGCCATCAATTCAAGCATTCTGTGGTTGAGGTAACCGCGGTAACCGGCCCAGGGCTCACCCATGCCGTGCTTCTCGCAGATCAGGTGCAGGCTGAAGTTGTCGATCCGCGACGCCATGTGCTCCAACTCGCGGTGGTAAATGATGTCTTTAGGCGAACGGGCGCTGTGGATAAACACCATGTCGACATTGCCGTTGGTGTCGTAGAACCAGCGCGCCATGGACATGACCGGCGTGATACCAACGCCGCCGCTTAGGTAGAGTACCTTCGGCGCGGTGAAGTCCATGGCGTTGAACAGCCCGACCGGCCCGTGCACTGCCAGCTCCTGGCCTTCGTGCAGGGTGTCGTGCAGCCAGTTGGAAACCTTGCCGCCCGGTACACGCTTGATGGTCACCGAAAAGCTGTACGGCACCGATGGCGAGCTGGAAATGGTGTACGAACGCATGGTCGGCTGGCCTTCAATCTCCAGCTCCAGGGTGACAAACTGCCCCGGCTTGAAGAAGAACATGATCGGCTGGTCGGCCATGAAGCAAAAGGTGCGCACATCCCAGGTTTCCTGGATGACTTTGACGCAACGGACGATGTGTCGACCATTGGCCCAGGTCTGGGTGGTTACCGGGTTCAGGAAGCTGTTGGACATGCTGATCTCCACGGCCGACTGTCGGCCTTCATGTTGGCGATTCTGCGTATAGCGCGAACCATCCATTTACCTATCTGCGACATTGACATGCTTATCGCGACCAGCCCCCAACTACCGGGGCTTGCGCGTCGGGAACAGATTGCACCATGTCGCCCATGGATAAGGTTCCGGGCAGCGCCGGCCCCACACTCGCCTCAACAGATAACTGCTGTTTTTTGTCTTGCGTCGCACAACCGTAGCCACTATTCGCCGGCCACACAGAATGGCCTTGAGGATTAAATGATGGACGTCACTACTACCCTGAGCCTGGGCGATCCGCTGGAACCCGCACGCAAGGCCACCGCACAGATGCTGCAAGAGCGCGAGCGCACGTTCTCGCTGCCGCAGCCGTTTTACTCCGACGAGCGCCTGTTTGATATCGACATGCAGGAAATCTTTCAGAAAGAGTGGTTGATCGCCGGCATGACCTGCGAGATCCCCACCAAGGGCAACTACCTGACCCTGCAGATCGGCAAGAACCCGATCATCGTGATCCGCGGCGCCGAAGGCGTGGTGCATGCGTTCCACAACGTCTGCCGCCACCGTGGCTCGCGCCTGTGCACCAGCGACAAGGGCAAGGTCGCCAAGCTGGTTTGCCACTACCACCAGTGGACCTACGAACTCGACGGCCGCCTGCTGTTCGCCGGCACCGAAATGGGCGCCGACTTCGACATGAAAGAGTACGGCCTCAAGCCGGTGAACGTGAAGACCGCCGGCGGCTACATCTTCATCAGCCTGGCAGAGAACCCGCCGGCCATCGATGACTTCCTGTCGACGCTCAACCACTACATGGAACCGTACGACATGGAGAACACCAAGGTGGCGGTGCAAACCACCTTGATGGAAAAGGCCAACTGGAAATTGGTGCTGGAAAACAACCGCGAGTGCTACCACTGCAACGCGTCGCACCCGGAGCTGCTGAAAACCCTGCTGGAATGGGACGACGTCACCGACCCGCGCGCCGACCAGGCGTTCAAGGACCACGTAGCCGCCTCCGCCGCTGCCTGGGAAGCCGAGAAGATCCCTTACGCCCACGCCAGCTTCGGCCTGCGTAACCGCATCGTGCGCATGCCGCTGCTCAAGGGCACCGTGTCGATGACCATGGACGGCAAACAGGGCTGCGCCAAGCTGATGGGCCGCATCCAGAACCCGGACCTGGGCTCGATGCGCATCCTGCACCTGCCGCACTCCTGGAACCACTGCATGGGCGACCACATCATCGTGTTCACCGTGTGGCCGATCAGCGCCCAGGAAACCATGGTCACCACCAAGTGGATCGTGCACAAGGACGCGGTCGAAGGCGTGGACTACGACGTGGAGCGCATGCGCCAGGTCTGGGACGCCACCAACGACCAGGACCGTCGCCTGGCCGAAGAGAACCAGCGCGGCATCAACTCCACCGCGTACCAGCCTGGCCCGTACTCCAAGACCTATGAGTTTGGCGTGGTGAACTTCGTGGACTGGTACAGCGAGCGTCTGCTGAGCAACCTGGGGGCCGAGCCTGCGCCGTACCTCAAGGGTGTCCCGGTTAGCGGCTGAAGCTCTCCCCTGTAGGAGCGAGCTTGCTCGCGAAAAACTCGAGGCCACCGCTGGGCATCTGGTTTTACGCGTTATCGTTCACGACCTTCGCGAGCAAGCTCGCTCCTACAAGGGGCTTGCCCGCACTAAGTCTCTCTTTACTTAGAACTGTACGAAATATGATCTATCTCGTTCAGGCCTATGCCCGCCGCACCTCCCAGCCTTCCGCGAACAAGTTATCCACATCTCCACCCACAGCTATTGGGGACAACTGTGGAAATGCTGAAAATTTTCTCCACAAAAACCAAAGAAAAACCGTGACTTATCCAGAAGCATGCTTCCATGACCGGGCTGGTCATTTTTTGATCAGGAGCCTGAAAGGTACGGAATGCAAGGCTTCCAGAGGACGGCAAACACCTTATCCACAGAAGCGCCAACAGACTTTGGGGTTAACTTCGAAGGCTCTGTGGAAAACCGCTACAACCCGCAAAAAACCGGTGTTTGCATGGAATTCTACGGTTCACAACCATCAACTGATCATTTTTTGATCACAACCATGAAAGCCGCTGTTTATAAGGCCTACAGCCGATAGCAAACATCTTATCCACAGAAGCGCCAACAGAGATTGGGGGCAAGTCTGCATCCACAGCAGCACTTATCCCCTTGAAAAATCTTGGAAAAAACACGAACAAGGCTGGTTGTTTTTTGAACGACGGCTTGCAAGGCTTGATTTGTATGGGGTGTAGCGAGGGGCGAACATGTTATCCACAGAACCACCAACAGGGATTGTGGGTAAACACCGAAGTTGTTCAGATTTTATTGAGGCATGAGCGTCCTGAATCCAGATCCAGGTTCAATTCAAAGTCTTTGAAGGCGCGCCATCCGAGCAATATCGACGGGACGTATTGCCCGCCTATCAGCGACGGCGGGATGGTAAAGCCCGGGTAGTATTTGTAGGTGACCGCCATGGTGTTGCCTTGCAGGGCCAATACGCCGTCGAAGCGTTGAAAGCGCTTGTTGTCGCCGATGTAAACGCTCGTGCTTCCCGGTGTCAGCGCCTGCACAACACTGAGCTGCCTGCCGGGCGACGAGGCCGTCAGGTAGTCGACATTTCCGGTATCGATGATGGCCTGCGTTGCCCGACGATCCAACTGTGCGGCCACCACCAGCCGTTGATTGAGATCCAGGCGGCTGACGACAATCGACGCATCACAGCGTGTGGCAAGCGGCGGATTTAGCTCCAGTATTCTGCTGGTTATCTTCAAGCGCCCCAGCTTGCTGATCAGATCCAGCCCCAACAGATTATCCCGGTCGCTGACAAAGACCAGGACGTTCCTGAACTCACGGGTGCCGACTTTCAGCGACCCGAGAATGCCCAGCCTCGCGGCCAAGCCCTTTTCGCCATAAAAGGTGCTGTAGCGATAGTAAGCATCGGGCAACAGTTGGATGCCCATCTGTTTCGCGGTGTCGACGTTGACGCGGGTTTGCGGTGCGCCGGTATCCACAACAAAACGCGCCGATGCACCATTGGCCCCATCGACATCAATAAAGGGCAGCACCTCGTCAGCGACATAAGCGTCGTTGGCATACGGATGGATGCGCAGCACTTCATGCTGTGTCGAACCGCTTATGGAAAAGTTTCCGGTCGCCGCCAGGATCGCCAGCGATTGGTGGCCAAACGTGGAAAACAGTGGTTTC
Organism: Pseudomonas sp. GL_091; assembly: GCF_057837725.1. Taxonomy (NCBI): domain Bacteria; kingdom Pseudomonadati; phylum Pseudomonadota; class Gammaproteobacteria; order Pseudomonadales; family Pseudomonadaceae; genus Pseudomonas; species Pseudomonas sp. GL_091. The sequence goes on from NZ_CM174451.1 coordinate 6,647,486, forward strand.
AGATCGGCGTTGGCTTCGATCGCTCGTGCATGTTTTTCCTTGATCGCCAGATAGTATTCGGGGATCTGGTTGGCGGCTTTGGCCTCCAGCATTCTGGCGAAGACGGAGACGGAACAGCTGAGGTTCTTCGCAGCGTCCAGCACCTTGTCACATCGCTGCCTCAGCTGCGTCAGAGACGCCCTCTGTCCCTGCTCGGAGGTTATCCACTGATAAAAATCCGGATCGAGCGCAGCAGGGGTGTCAGAAGTTTTTGCCTGGGGGGCAGCCATCAACTCCGGCGATAAACACATGAAGCCTGCAAAGAACATCAGGCACCGACAGAACGCATTCATATCCAGCCCATTCATAAAAACCGGGTTTTTTAAGTATGCGCTGAATGTCTGAATGATCCCGAAACCGTGCTGCACCCTTAAACAGCGCATGAAAACTGTAGTTCACCCCATTGGCAGTTGCAGCGCGAGGCTTGAAATGTGAGGTCTGCACCTTTCATCTCAAGTAGCACTGCCCTATCAAAACCTGTTCTACACTCAGGCAAGCAGTTAATTTCAATTGCCTGGGTTATTGAAGAAGTCCTTGGCAGGCATGGAGGTTAAACGGTGATGTGGCACGGCAAGCTATCATTGATAGCGCCTCGCCATCACTGCGCCAAAGGTTTTACGCTGATTGAATTACTACTGACGTTGGCTCTGCTAGCCACTCTTTCGACAGTAGCTTATCCGCTGACGGCGGTGATGGGACAACGCGACCGGGAACTCGAACTGCAACGTTCATTGCGGGAAATACGGCGGGCGATTGATTCTTATAAAGAAGCCGCTGATGACAAGCGAATTGAACAAAGCATCAGTGCCAGTGGTTACCCTCCCAATTTGCAAGTATTAGTCCAGGGCGTCACGGACAAGAGTGATATCAAAGGCCAAAAGATATTTTTTTTGCGCCGTATCCCCCGCGACCCGGTGTGCGAGTGCCCCGAACTTTCACCAATTGACACCTGGCAATTGCGCAGTTACCGAAGCAGTCCCGACAATCCATCCGAGGGAGAAGATGTATTTGACGTTTCATCCCGCAGCCAACGGGAGAGTTTAAATGGAACGCCTTACAGTCAATGGTAGCAGCAACTTACGTGGTTTCACCCTGATCGAACTGCTGGTGGTCATGGCGATCATTGCCACCCTCATGACGCTCGTCACTCCCCAATACTTTCGCCAACACACCAAGGCCCAGGAAACCGTGCTTAGGCATAACCTGGTTTCACTGCGCCAGTCGCTGGACCAATATCGTGAAGATCACGGCAAGAGCCCCGACTCTCTCCAGGAACTCGTCAGCCGTCGTTACTTGCGGGAAATCCCCCTCGACCCCCTTACCGGCAAGCGTGACACCTGGCAACTACAAGCATCCGATGAGCAAGGCCTGGGTGATGTGCGCAGCGGTGCCAAAGGTCAAGGTAATGACGGAACGCCGTATTCAGATTGGTAAAAAGCACTAACTCCAGCGCCTGCAATAGGCACCCGGCGTTCAACAACTTCCCCGTCGCGACGCCCTGTCTTCCTCTTCTATCTTCACACAACCGTTCGTCGTAACTGTTATTTCTAACAGCTGGTGGAAGATGCTCGCTTGGCGTATCTATTTGTTACAGGATTTAACTTTTGCAGTTTTCGAGCTCACTCCAAGTAGAGCGAAATAAGTATGCCAATAGAAAAATACACTTCGACTGCTCATATAAAAAACACTATTGAGCTATTTAATGCTCGAGATTTTCTATTAAACACGCGAGCACACGAAAAGATCTCTAGCAACGACAACACCAGCACTATTACCCATAAACGGTGCAATTGTGTTTCAGGCCAACGTAATGACGGAACTCCCTATGCAGGCTAGTAGGCAGCGCCAGCAAGGCTCGGTGTTCATGGGCATGCTGGTTTCAGTTGCGATTGTCGCGGTAATGCTGATGGAGGCGGGCACGCTTTGGTCCAGTGTGCTGCAACGCGAGCGTGAGTTGGAACTCCTGGCCCGAGGCGGAGAAATACGTCGGGCCATCGGCCTGTATTACCAGCACGGTAAAACCTTTCCCAAAACCCTCGACGACCTGTTGCTGGACCGCCGCCTGCCCACTATCAATCGCTACTTGCGCCGGGTCTATGAGGACCCTCTGCTCGGCACCACCGAGTGGGGCCTGATCCAGGGCCCAGGCGACACCATCATGGGCGTCTTCAGCACCGCAAAGGGAACGCCTTTCAAGCAAAGTAACTTTTCAAGGGAAAACCAAAGCTTCTCAGGACAAGGCAGTTATCAAGGGTGGATGTTTCTGTACGGCCCTGGACAGAGTAACCCTCCAAAAAGCGTCACGCCCAATGGAGCTCAACCAACCGGATAAAGCCTACCGCAACAACTTACCCTGATTGTTCCATGCAGTTCGGAACACATTTAGCTGAATTGAAGGTGGACACAAAAATGAAGAATCTACAGCGAAAAATGCGACACCTGCTTGGGTGGGCGATGGCGGCAACGTTCTTGGTACCCACGCTGATCTGGGCCCATGGCGCGGTGGATATTCCCGCTTCACGGCAGGTTCATTGTTATACGCTTCCGAATTTCTGGGGGGGCACCAATGATCCGGCCTGTAAAGCTGTGCACGAAGAGAGCGGTACATATCCGGGACAACAATGGAACGAAGTGGCCAAACTGATAAAAAGTAAAGACGGTTACGACTACAACGATCAGAGCACTGTCGAAAAATTGATACCGGATGGCCAACTCTGCTCGGCAGCTGACTCACTTAAGAATGGTCTGAACCTGCCATTGGCCACGTGGCACAAGACAACAGTAACACCCAAAAACGGCTCCATTGAGGTGCGAATTATTGGCACCGCCCCCCATGTTCCCAGCTTTGTGAAAATTTACCTGAGCAAGCCTGCCTACAACGCTGCCACAACGCCGCTGAAATGGAGTGACCTGCTACTGATCCATGAAGAGCGGATGGAAAAATACGAAAAGGACTGGGGCAGCAATCCACCGAAAATTCCAGGGGCGAGCGGTTACTTTACGTTCAACGTAGCGATTCCCCCTGGCCGCACAGGCGATGCCGTACTCTATACCCGCTGGCAGCGAATCGATCCGGATGGCGAAGGTTTCTACAACTGCAGCGACATCACCATTGCCGGTGGTGGGACACCGGATCCACTACATGATCTGGGTCCATTTATTGGTTCCGATATGGATCGCCTCAAGCCAGGGGACTCCGTGCACTTCCGCATCATGGACGATACGCCGGCGGCCAAGGAAATCGTTGATATCACCCACAAGATCGACCAAAGCAACTTGAACAAGAATGTCTGGGGTCGTCAGGTGGCTGAGCAAGTGGGCTCGAACATCGCCAAAATAGGTGAAAAAAACGGCAGCAATGTGGTCTTCAACACAACCAACTCAGGTGCCAACTCTGTTTATGCAACCAACGAGGTTTACACCAAAGCCATGTCCATCATCCCTGGTGGTGGTGAAACGCCTGTCAATCCAACGGCACCGGTAGCCCGGATTACAGGGCCTGGCTCATTAGTGTCGGGCCAGACTTATACCTTTTCTGGCCAGTCCTCAATCGGGTACAACGGCAAGTTGGGCTTTACTTGGGCACCTGCTGGCGAGACCGACAAATTGGATGGCGACAGCGTTACATTCAAGGCCTTCACCGTACCGCAACCAGCACAACACACTGTACGGTTGAACATACGCGATGCTCAAAACGGGAAAACCAGCCAGGCTGAATTTCCTGTGACCATTAATCCGGCAGGTGGCGGTAATCCTGAACAATGGGTAGATGGTAAGGAGTACGCAGCGGGCAATATTGTGTCCAATAAAGGCAGTAATTATAAGTGCAAACCATGGCCGTATACCGGCTGGTGTAAAGGACCAGCAGATGCATACGAACCTGGTGTAGGCAGGGCTTGGGAGCAAGCTTGGGACAAAATGTAAAGCCAAGACCCGATGTCTCGCTATAAGCGCCGCATGTTTATGTGGCGCTTATATTGGCGGGGTAAATTGTTGGTTAACTTTTCCGAAAAAAATCAATCACAAAAACATATTCAATTACTTGAAGTTCACACAAAACGAAGTCCTACCGGAAGTGCCCCTCTGCAGTTGGGCCGGGAGAGTAAAAAGTAAAACCGCCTTACCCAGGCACTCCCAAAAGGTATCGCCATGATTTCGCTATCTTTACCCCCTCGCACGTTGCACCCGCAGCACGGCTTCACCTTGCTGGAGCTGCTGGTCGTGCTGTTGATCATCGCCTTGTTGGCCGGTTACGTCGGCCCCAAGATGTTCGATCGACTTGAATTGGCCAAGGTGCAATCCGCCAAAGGCCAGATGAAGTCCCTGGGCGATACCTTGAATCAGTACCGCCTGGACAACGCTCATTACCCCAGCGAGGCCCTGGGCTTGAAAGCGCTGACCGAACGCCCGGCCTCCGAACCCAATTGGCATGGCCCTTATCTGCCTAAAAGCGCACCACCAGACCCGTGGAATAATCCCTATCTGTTCAAAAACCCCGGCGCAGCCCACGAGATCGAAATTATCTCCCTTGGCCGCGATGGCCAGGCCGGCGGCGAAGGGACTAACGCTGACATCGTGTTTGGCCAATGAACATGCACCCTTTCGTCCTCACACTGGGCGCTTTGTTTTTGATCAACGGCGCACACGCCAATTGTTGGCAACTGGCGGGCAGCCGTTACCACATAGACCCATTATTGCTTTACGCCATCGCCAAGGTTGAGTCGGGCTTGAACCCGTCCGCCCGCAATCTCAACAGCGACGGCAGCCATGACATCGGCCTGATGCAAATCAACAGCCGCCATTTGCCGGCATTGGCACAGTTTGGCATTACCGAACAACACCTGCTGACTCAACCCTGCACGAGCGTGATCGTCGGCGCTTGGGTGCTCGCCGGGTTCATCCGCGAGAAAGGTTACGACTGGCAAGCCGTCGGCGCCTATAACGCCGGTACGCGCCCCGGGCGCGATGCCCGTCGCTCGCGCTACGCCGCCACCGTCTGGCGTTACTACGGCGAACTGCAGCGGCGCCGCCAACAACTGGCCGGGCAAACACCATGATCGACTTCGACGCGCGCATCATCCGCGATGGCCATTTGCAGACCCTGCGCGTCCAGGCTCCGGACCTTGCGCAGGCACGCCGGCAACTGCAGGACGACGGTACGCAGATCATCTCTGTGCAAGCGCGTCGTGAGTTGAAACTGCCCAGCCGTCGCGCAAAATTTGCCCTGGGCCTGTTCATCCAGGAACTGGTGGTACTGCTGGACGCCGGCCTGGTGCTGGTAGAAGCGGTGGAAACCTTGCGCGACAAGGCAGAGCCCGGCGTCAATCGGCAGGTCATGAGTGAACTGCTGGAATCAATGTATCAAGGCAACGCACTGTCCCGGGCGATGCAGCTCAAGCCACAGACCTTCCCTTCGCTGTTGATCGCCACCGTGGCTTCCTCGGAGCACAGCGGCCAGTTGTCCGTCGCCTTGCGCCGTTATCACCACTTTGAGGCGCATCTGGAAACGGTGAAGAAGCGCGTCAGCGGTGCACTGATGTATCCCCTGGTGGTACTGAGTGTCGGCGCGCTGATCCTGCTGTTCTTGTTGTTTTTTGTGATCCCCAGATTTGCCTCGGTATTCGATGCGGTAGCCGATCTGCCGGCCACTGCCCGGTTCATGGTTTGGTGGGGCGCACTGGTGCAAGCGCGTGGGATGGAGCTGATACTTGGCACCCTGGCTGCTGTCGCCGGCCTGGCGCTGCTGTTGCGCAGCGCCGCCTTCAAGCACCGGGCCGCCGCACTATTCTGGAAAATCCCGAGCCTGGGTGCCCAACGCACGCTGTTTATCCTCGCCCGGTTTTATCGTACCGCCGGCATGCTGTTGATGGGCGGGATGCCAGTGGTCACGGCGATCGAGCTGTCCGGTACGCTGCTGCCCAGTGAGCGCCAGGGCGCACTGCGCCAGGCCATGACCGACATCCAGGCCGGCCAACCTCTGTCGACGTCTCTGGCACGCCATCAACTGACCACCGCTGTCGCTGAACGCCTGTTGCGGGTGGGCGAGCAAAGCGGTGAATTGGCGGCAATGTGCGAGCGCATCGCGCAATTTCACGACGAAGCGCTCGAACGGGCCATCGAATTGTTCAGCAAGGTCTTCGAACCGCTGCTGATGCTGGTGGTCGGCGGCTTGATCGGGCTGATTGTGTTCATGTTGTACATGCCGATTTTCGAGCTGGCGGGCTCAATCCAGGGATAAAAAGCCATGAGTGATCAAATCCAGCAATGGCAGGCACTGGCCGACCAGCAAGGGCTATCGCTAGCCAATTACTTGCTGGAGATCCTGGACAAGGCACCCGAGCAATTGCAGGCGCTTGCCACCCGGCTGGGCTTGAAGGCCATCGAGCCGCAGAATCTCGCCAACCACTGGCGCTTCGACCTCCTGCCACTGCCCCAGGCGCTGATCCATCAGGTGCTGGTGGTGGACTGGCAAGGTGAACCCTGTCTGGTATTGGGGGATCCATTTTCACTGGCCAGCCGTCGCTGGATTCAGTCTTCGAAAACGTTGCAGCCACTGCCACTGGCCATGAGCTTGTCGGGCGCGGTGAAAGAGCAGTTGACCCTCGCCGAAACCAGCCAACGGGTCATGCAACCCTTCGGCGAAGACGACGAAAATGCCCGAGTGATGGAGACCGCCCAGGAGATATCCCTGAGCAGCATCGCCCTCGACGACAACCCGGTGGTGCGCCTGGTCAACTCGATGTTGTTCGATGCCCTGCAAAGTCGCGCCAGCGATATTCACGTCGAAACCACTCCTCAGGGCCTGGAGATCAAGTACCGCATCGACGGCGTGCTGCAAAAGATGGGACAAGCCGCCGGGCTGGACATGGCCGAGCAGTCACTGTCGCGGATCAAGGTCTTGTCAGAGCTGGATATCGGCGAACGACGGGTGCCCCAGGACGGTCGTTTCAAGGCCAGAATTCAGGCTCGCGAGGTGGATTTCCGGGTATCGATCATGCCCAGTATCCACGGGGAAGATGCAGTGCTGCGCATCCTCGACAAGTCGCAGCGGGGGGAATCGCTGAGCCTCGATTCCCTGGGGCTGGCCGCCGATACCATCGAGCGTATCCGCGCCCTCGCCAGCGAACCCTACGGCATGTTGCTGGTGACGGGACCGACCGGCAGCGGTAAGTCCACCACCCTGTATGCCGCCTTGTCGGAGACCAACACCGGCGAGAAAAAAATCATCACCATCGAGGACCCGGTGGAGTACGAGTTACCGGGCGTGTTGCAAATTCCAGTCAATGACAAAAAAGGCCTGACCTTCGCACGCGGTCTGCGCTCGATTCTGCGCCATGACCCGGACACGATTCTGGTGGGGGAAATCCGCGACGGCGAGACTGCCGGCATTGCAGTGCAAGCTGCTCTGACCGGGCACTTGGTGATGTCATCGGTGCATGCCAACAGCGCCTTCAGCGTGCTGGAGCGCTTCATCTACATGGACGTGGAGCCGGCCAGCTTTGTCGAGGCGCTGAACGGCGTGGTCGCACAGCGACTGGTACGACGCATATGCGAAGAATGCGCCGTGGAAGTCGAGCCCGATGCCGAACTGACGCGACTTGCGAAGCTCTCGCACCTGCACTTGAACAAAGGCCACTACCGGATCGGCAAAGGTTGTGAAGCCTGCCGTCATACCGGCTATCGCGGGCGATTGGCCCTGGCCGAAGTGTTGGCTGTCACCGACAGCATCAAGGAGGGATTGCTGCAACGCAGTTCGGCGTCTGCCCTGCGGGAGTTGGCGCAGCAATCCGGCCACCTGTTTATCCGCGATATCGCACTGGCGAGCGCTGCCGCCGGTCACACCACACTCAAGGAAATTCACCGTGTCATCTCTCTGTATTGAGCATGTGGTGTTGCTGCACAGCACCGGCGCCACCTGGGCCGCTCGCCCCCGCTGGAAAATGGGGCCAGCCTGGCGCAGTCACCAGGACGGCGAGCCTCTGGGTGCTTGCGCCACCCTGCTGGAGCAGGCACCACGAGGACGATTGCGTTATCTGGACCGGGTCACGGTGCTGCTCGGTTTTCCACACGTGCATTACTGGATACTGCCTTGGCAGGCCGGCCTGTACAGCCAGGCCGATTGGCAAGGTTACGCCCGGGCGAGCTTCAATCAGCAGACCGGCATTGACCCGCTCCCTTGGCAGGTGCAGGTCGCCCACGCTGGCTTCGGTCACAGCTGCCTTGCGGTGGCCACCCCTCTGGACCTTTTGGAAGACTTGCGCACCCTGTTCAAACTCAAGGCCCTGCCCTTGGGAACCTGTGCACCATTGTTGACGGCAGCCCTGCAGTATTACCGCATACAGTTGCCTGGTGACTGTGTGTTGGCGGTGCCTGAAACCAACGCCCTCGGTTGCGTCTACATGCAGCATGGGGCAATCAGCCAGGTCTGTTTGATACACACCGCTCCCGACAGCCTTTTGAGCGATAACCTGTTCACCGCAAACCTGCTGGTTGAACAACACGCACCAGCATCCTTTATCGCAACCCCTCGCCCCATTGAGCCACCAGAACACTGGCTGGGACCACCCCACCCGTGGTTGATGGAGCCGGCACCATGAATCTGCGAAACCGCTGGCAACGCCTGCGGGCTGTGCGCTCGCCGATGATCGATTTTCTACACCCCGGCACCACCCGCCGTCCCCTTGTGGCATTGCTCTGGCTGATCACCCTGATGGTGATGTTCACGACGTGGGAACACTGGCAACAGATGCAGCATCAGCAGCGACAGACCGACGAACTGGAGCAGCAATTCATCCAGCTGGCCCGACAACAGGAACAACTGATTCAAGCTGCCATCCACCTCTCGCCCGAGCAAAAAAAACAGCTGGTGATCTTCAGCCAGCAAGCAGTCACCCCTTTCCCACTGCTCGATGCCTTGGGCCAGGCATGGTCCAACGACATAGCCCTGACTCGTCTGGAGGTGAATACCCAAACCCAACTGTTGAACCTGGAGCTGGAAGCTCGGGTACTGGGCGACGCGTTTCGCTTTGTCGAGCGGCTCAAGGCCCTGGATGATGTTCACGTGAGCCTGCAACAAAGCAGCCGCAAGACCAACGATCCGGCACGGCCGGTGCTGGTCAAGCTCACCCTTGGCGGCGGGTAAGCCGTGGTGAAGCGCCTGACTCGTCAGCTTCCCGGCCTCGCTCAATGGCTACCACGCCTGCGCTGGCGGCTGATGCACTGGCAGCAGACTCTCGGTTTCTGGGGTGTGCTCGCCCTTGGGGCCATGGCCGGCACACTGGTGATCAAACTGACACTGATTGTCCCGTCCCTTGAGCAGGACGCCCTGCGTCGTCAGGAGCTGCAGGCAGCTATCGCCGAACGCCCTCAAGATGTGCAGGTCACTGATCCGGCAGTGGTAGAAAAACTACCCAGTGCCCAGGCCTTCGCGACTCGCCTGGAAAAGATCCTGACGCTCATTCAGCAACAGGGTTTCAGTATCGATCAGACCACCCTTTCCTACTCCACGCCGGGCGATAGCGGACTTCAACGCCTGGACATCGAAATTCCTCTGGCCGGCACTTATCCAGCACTACGTCAGGCCTTGGCCGCCGTGGTGCAAGAGCCGGCGGTGCGTATCGAAAACCTCAGGCTGGAGCGCAAGGAGATCGACGCTGCGCAACTGACCATCAACCTCAAATTGAGCGTAATTGGGGTGATTGAATGAAAGTGCCACTCTATTTGCGGATCTTGCTGCTGCTCACCCTGTTCGGTTGCGGCTGGTTGTTCTGGGAGGATCAGACGGGCAGTCCCGACACGCCAACATCCCCCGCAGCAGCCATGCCCGGAGTGTCCACCCCTCCTCCGTCTGAGCCAAAGAACACACGAGTTGCTGAACCCGGTGCCGTGGTGGACGTGTTCCCGATACAAACCTGGAGGCCGCCTCCTGCGCCCTCGGTCGTCAGCAACCCGACACCGACACCGCCACCACTGCCGTTCGTTATCAGTGCGCAATGGCGCTATCAAAACCAGGCCAAGATCGTCGTGCTCAGACGTAACGGCAAGCAATACACCTTATGCAACCAATGCACGGTACCGGGCCGGATTCGGCCAGGCGGCATGCTCGACAAGGACTACCGACTGGACAAATTGACTGACACCCGCGTGGTGCTGACGTACTTGCCCATGAAGCACGTCAGCACTTTACACCTGGGTACCTACCCGTGACGGGACAAAGAGAACGCTCATGTCAACGCGCACATTAGTTCACTGCTGCTTTGGATTGATCCTGCTGACCGGTTGCGAGACGCAACACGCCATCGAGCAAAGCGACGAACTGCGCCAGAAAGGGCAAATCGTGGATTCGGTAGAACTGCTGCAAGCCGAAGCCAAGGAAAATCCCGAAGACGTGCAGTTGCGCACCGCCAACTTCAGCAAACTGGAAATACTGGTCGCCCAATACAGCCGCGAGGCCAGTGCAGCGTTGATGCGTGGTGATGACGCCGCGGCCATCGCCGCCATGCAAACCATCCTCAAGTACGACCCCAGCAACCTCGGCGCCCGCCAGGAAATCCAGAGCATCCAGATAATGAAGCAACTACGCCCGCAATTGGCTCGGGCTTTTGCGATCAAAGACAGCAACCCGGTAGAAGCCCTCCACCTGGTGCGCCAGATCATCGCGCAAAAACCCAACTATCGTGCGGCCCTGGAGCTGCGCAATGCCCTGACCCGCGAACTGGTGAGTGCCGACAACCTGAGCCCCGACCTCAGTGAAGCCATGCGCAAACCCGTGAGCCTGGAATTCAGTTCCCAGAGCCTGACGGCGATCTTCGAGACCATCGCCCGTGTGTCCGGGGTCAACTTCGTCATCGACAAGGACGTGAACCCCAATGCCGCCGCCAGCATGACAGCCACCAAAACCACCCCTGAAGATGCACTCAATCTGCTGCTGGCAACCCAGCAACTGCAGAAGAAAATCCTCAACGCCAACACCATCCTGGTGTACCCCTCACGCCCGGAAAAAGATCGCGAATACCGTGAGCTGGCGGTGCGCACCTTCTACCTGAGCCACAGCGACCCGAAGCTGATCGCCGCCGAAATCAAGCAGCTGCTCAAGCCCAAGGAAGTACTGGTGGATGAACGCCTCAATGCAGTGATTGTGCGCGATGGTCTCGACACGTTGAGCGCCGTCGAAAAGCTGGTGGAAGCCATCGACATCGCCCAGTCGGAAGTGACCATTGATATTCAGGTGCTCGAGGTCAGCCTGGCGGACGAACAGAACCTGGGGATCGCCTACCCAGAGAGCATCGGACTGTCGGTAGGCAACTTTGCCAACTTGCCTGAAGGTCTCGCCGGCACGCCCATCAGCGCATTGCGGGGGATCAATGGCGATAACATTTTGCTGGACACCGGGAGTACTTCCGCACGAATCAACCTGCTACAACGCAGCGGAAACACCGTGACGCTGGCCAACCCAAGGGTTCGGGTGAAAAACCGCGAGAAGGCTCAGGTCAATATCGGTGACAAGATCCCCGTAATCACTACCACTACCACCAACCAGATCAGTACCTCGTCAGTGAGCTATCAGGACGTGGGCCTGAAAATCGAAGTGCAGCCCAATATCAGCCTGGCCGACGAAATCAGTCTCGATCTGTTTGTAGAAATGAGCCACATCACCAAACGTATCCCTGGTTCGGAAAATGTTCCGGCCACCTTTGAGCTGGGATCCCGTTCCACCAAGACCATGCTGACGGCACGCAACAATGAAACCCAGGTGGTCTCAGGGCTGATCCGCACGGCAGACATTGATGAGGGGTCGGGTTTGCCGTGGCTGAGCCAAATCCCGTGGCTGGGTAAAACCTTGTTCGGCACCAATCAGGGCACCCAGCAGAAGACCGAAATCATCCTGCTACTCACACCCCGAATCGAACGTAATCTGGATCTGCCGATCTCCCAGGTCAGCACCTTCCACAGCGGTACCGAGGCGCGCAGTTCCACCGAAGGGATGATCCTGCGTGATACGAGCAGTAGCCTCACACTCAAATCCAGTGGCGGCTCCAGCACCCTGAGTGCACCGCTGCCACCGCCAATGCAACAACCGGACGCCACCTGGCAGCCGTTGCCCCCACCGTTGGAACAGCAAGCGGTACCGCCGGCAGCCGCTCCTGGTCCGAATACACCCTGAATCTGATGTGGGAGCGGGTTTGCGCGCTCCCACATCTATGGATCTGCGTTGGTGATCCGTCAGCGAACCACACCTTCCTCTATCAGCAACTTCAGAATCGCCTCGGCGCCGGCCTGGGCCGTCACGCCTTTGAGCACCTGCCCGCCTCCACCACTGGCCTTGGCCGTCGCGGCTTTCATGCGGTCGGCACCGCTCTTGGCCTTGATCACCTTCAGGCGCTTGGGCCGTGGCTTGGCCGGTTGCAGGGTGGCGACCGCGAGCAGTTCATCGTCGATGACCTCGACGTCCTGTGCTTGCAGCACGCCGCGTTGAGCCGGGCCGTAAGCACTCTGCCGAGGCTTGGGTGCGGCGTTATCCACCGTCGCCAGAAACGGCAGGCGCACCTTCAGCCGACGGCGTTGACCGCGGGGCAAGGCTTGCAGCACCAGCGCCGAACTGCCATCAATGGACTCGACCTGCGCCAGTCCCACCACCAGCGGCCAGCCCAGGCTTTCGGCCAGCAGGAAGGGCAGCATGCCCGAGCCTTCACCGGTTTCCGCCTGGCTGCCGGTCAACACCACCTGCGCCCCGGCATCACGCAAATAGTCGGTCAGCGCCGGTAGCGCATCGGCGCCTTGCGGTTGTTCCAGCACATGCAGTAGCTCAAGCCCCATGCCCAGGTAAGCGCGCAAGGCAGGCTCGGCAATGTCGCCGGCATGCAGCACCTGCAAGTTATCCCCAGCCAGTTGCAGGCCCAGTTCCACCGCCCGCGCATCCTGCTCCGCGCGACGCGGCCGACCGGACGTCGGGTGGGCGCCGATGGACACCAGGCTGATGATTTTCGTGCTCATAACCCTTTCCTTCCCTTAAGCCGCATCGCGCTTGGCGTCGTTGCGGTAAGCCTCTACCGCCTCGATCAAGGCTTGAAGAATCTCCGCGCTCTCGCCGATTACCGAGAGGTCCGCGCGCTTGATCATGTCGCAGCCAGGATCAAGGTTGATCGCCACCACCTTGTCGCAGGCACCAATGCCTTGCAGGTGCTGGATCGCCCCAGAAATCCCCACCGCCACATAGACCCGTGCGGTGACCCAGGTGCCGGATGCCCCGACCTGACGGTCGCGGGCCATGAAGCCGTCGTCCACCGCCACCCGCGATGCGCCCTCGGTCGCGCCGAGGGCTTCGGCGGTCCTGTGGAAAAGTCCCCAGTCCTTGACCCCGTTGCCGCCGGAGAAAATGAACTCGGCTTCGGCCATGGGGATTGCCGCTGGGTCCACCGCCACCGCGCCCAGATCTTCGATCCGCGACAGGCTGCGCGCCACGGTTGTGGATAACTCCACCGGCAAGGCTTCGTGACGGGTTTCGCTGACCGGTTCGGCGCACTCGGCAGCCGCCAGAATCAATCGCGCTAGCGGACGGGCAAGGTCTTGCAGACCCGCGCCGGCACGACCGATGCACTCCTGATCCTTGACCTGCCAGACCCGCGTGGCCGGGCGCTCGCCCAGTGCCGCGGCAAAACGTCGGCCGAGTTCGCCACCGCCACTGCGGCTGTCCGGCAGTAACCAGTGACGCGGGCTGAACTGGTTATCCACAGCCCGCAGGCCCTGGACCCGTTGTTCCGGTGCATAACCGTTGAATTCTTCACCTTCCAGCACCAGCAGGCGGTCGACGCCCGCCGTGGCGAAAGCGTTTTCCTTGTGCTCGCCGAACACCACGGCCAGCACTGCGCCGTCCTTGCCGGCCAGCTGATGGGCCAGGCCCAGCAGGTCGCGGTCGTGACTGCTCAAGCGACCACCGACCATGTCCGGCACCACGCTGATGTAAAATGCCGGCGCGGCCACCTGATGCAATGGCAGTTGCACTTCAACAGCAGCCGAGCGTTTGGTCGCCCCGCCCTGTTGAGCGCCGCTGCGGTCGATGCGTTTGATGCCATTGGGGCCGATAAAACCAATGCCATGGGGATTCTTGCGGATGACGCCGTTAGGCCCCATCCAGCTGTGTTGCGCCGGTTGCATGGCCGCGTGCAGCGGGTGCAGCCGGTTGCGGGCAATCCATTCGGCCCGAGGGTCGCGGCGGATAATGTCGCTCATCAGTGCACCTCCGCGGGTTTACGCTGGGCCGGTGTAGAGGGCTTGGACGCGGCTTCTTCCAGCAACGCGTCGGCCACCAGTTCGGCAATGTCCTTGATCATCGGCCGGGGTTCGACCACGCCTTCGAGCATCGCAGTGCATTGTGGACAACCCACGGCCACCAGTTCGGCGCCGGTTTCGCGGATGTCTTCCATGCGCATGTCGGGAATGCGTTGCTTGCCGGGAATGTCGGTGATCGGCGCGCCGCCACCACCGCCGCAGCAGCGCGAGCGGAAGCCGGAGCGTTCCATCTCTTTCACTTCGATCCCCAGGGCGCGCAACACCTGACGCGGTGCCTCGTATTCGCCGTTGTAGCGGCCGAGGTAGCACGGGTCGTGGTAGGTCACGCTGTCGCCTTTGTGCTGACCGAGATTGAGCGCGCCAGCATCGATGATTTCCGCCATGTAGGTGCTGTGGTGCTGCACCAGGTAGTTGCCATCGAAGGCGCCGTACTCGTTTTTCAGCACGTGGAAGCTGTGCGGGTCACAGGTGACGATACGGTTGAAGCTGTACTTGGCCAGGGTCTGGATGTTGCGTTTGGCCAACAACTGGAAGGTCGCTTCGTCACCCAGGCGCCGGGCCACGTCACCGCTGTCGCGTTCTTCGAGGCCGAGCACGGCGAAGTCGATTTTCGCTGCTTTCAGCACTTTGACGAAGGCGCGCAGGGTGCGCTGGTTGCGCATGTCGAAGGCGCCGTCGCCGACCCAGAACAGCACGTCGGTGGATTTCTTTTCGCTGAGCAGGTTGAGGTTCAGGTCAGCCGCCCAGTTCATCCGCCCGCCCGGCGCGAAGCCGCCCGGGTTGTCGGTAGCGATCAGGTTTTCCAGGACTTCGGCACCCTTGTTCGGGGTCGCGCCTTTTTCCAGGGTCAGATGACGGCGCATGTCGACGATGGCATCGACGTGCTCGATCATCATCGGGCATTCCTCGACGCAGGCACGGCAGGTGGTGCACGACCACAGGGTCTCGGCATCCACCAGACCGTTGACGATCGGCTGATGCGGATTACCGGCGTGTTCACCGATGGGTTTGCCTGGGTACGGGCTGCCGGCGAACTTGGCGTCGGTGCCACCGGCCAGGCCGACGACCATGTCCTGAATCAGTTTTTTCGGGTTCAGCGGCTGGCCGGCAGCGAAGGCCGGGCACGCTGCTTCGCATTTACCGCACTGCACGCAGGCGTCGAAGCCAAGCAATTGGTTCCAGGTGAAATCCTTGGGTTTTTCCACGCCCAGTGGCGCGGTCGGGTCGCTCAAGTCCAGAGGCTTGAGGCCCGTGGAACGACCGCCACCGAAGCGCTCGGCGCGACGGTGCCAGGCCAGGTGCAGCGCACCGGCGAAGGCGTGCTTCATCGGCCCGCCCCAGGTCATGCCGAAGAACAGTTCCGACACGCCCCACAACACGCCAACCCCGAGAATTGCTGCCAACAGCCAGCCACCGAAGTTTTCCGGGAGGATGCCCGCCACCGGCAGGGTCAACAGGAAGAACGAGGCCGAGAACGCCAACAGGCTTTTCGGCAGGCGCATCCACGGGCCTTTCGACAGACGCGACGGCGGGTTGCGTCGACGCAGGTAAACAAAGATCGCGCCGACGAACATCACTGCCGTCATCAGCAGCAGCGCATAGCCGAGGAAGCGGTTATGCAGGCCGAAACCATGCACCAGAATCGCCAGCACGATGGACGCCACCGCACCGCCGGCCGTGGCGACGTGGGTGTTGGCAATGTATTTGTCCCGCGCGACCACATGGTGCAAGTCGACCATGTAGCGCTTGGGCATGGCGAACAAGCCGCCGATCAGGTCGACTTTCGAGGCGCGGCCCCGACGCCACATATTCACCCGCCGCAAAGCACCGAGGACGCCAAGGCCCAGGGCAGCGAACAGCAGGATTGGAAGAAGGGTGTTCAACATAGGTGAAGCTCCCAAAGACCGCAGGGTCTTGCAGGCCAAACTACCTGGATGCCTTGCCCGATTCCTTGTAGGAGCGAGCTTGCTCGCGAAAAACCTGAGAACGCCGCGCTAAGTCAGACTCCCCGCGTCATCGTTCACGTCCATCGCGAGCAAGCTCGCTCCTACAAGGGTTATCCACAAGCTCTTAGAAATCCTTGCACAACCGCAGCGCGTCGTAGATCGCGGCGTGTGTATTACGCTGAGCCACGCAATCGCCGATACGGAACAGCAAGTAGCCGTCGCCCGTGGTGCTCAACGATGGTTGCGGCTTGATCGCGAACAAGGCTTCGATGTCCATCTGGCCTTTGTTGCGCGAGCCTTCCTTCAGCGAGTAGTAGATTTCTTCGTCCGGACGCACGCCGTTTTCCACCACCACCTGGTCCACCACCCGCTCCTCTTTGGCGCCGGTGTATTCGTTTTCCAGCACCGCCACCAGCTTGTCGCCTTCGCGGTAGACCTTCTCCAGCATCATGTCGCCGGTCATGATCACTTCTTTGGGGTACATGCTGCGGTAGTAAGTCGGGAACGACGTACCGCCGATGGCCACGCCCGGTTTGATGTCGTCGGTGACGATCTCGACCTGGCTGCCCTTGTCGGCGAGGAAGTCGGCCGTCGACATCCCGGTGAACTCGCAGATGGTGTCGTAGACCAACACGTTCTTGCCCGGCGCAACCTTACCGTCAAGGATGTCCCAACTGCTGACCACCAGGCCTTCAGCCGCGCCCCAGTGTTCGTTCTGCTCCAGGAACGGATGACCGCCGACGGCGAGTACCACCACGTCCGGACGCAGGTCGAGAATGGTCGCCGCATCCGCCGCCACGCCCAGGCGCAGATCGACTTTCAAGCGCGCCAGCTCCAGTTGGAACCAGCGGGTGATACCGGCGATCTGATCCCGCTGTGGGGCTTTCGAAGCGGTGGTGATCTGCCCGCCGATGAATTCTTTCTTCTCGAACAGGGTCACGTCGTGGCCGCGTTCAGCCGACACACGAGCGGCTTCCATCCCGGCTGGACCGGCACCGACCACCACCACCTTGCGTTTGACGCCGGTGGTTTTCTCGATGATGTGCGGCACGCCCATGTATTCACGGGACGTCGCGGCGTTCTGGATGCACAAGACGTCCAGGCCCTGGTACTGACGGTCAATGCAGTAGTTGGCGCCGACGCACTGCTTGATCTGGTCAACCTGACCCATCTTGATCTTGGCGATCAGGTGCGGGTCGGCGATGTGAGCGCGGGTCATGCCGACCATGTCGACGTAGCCGCCCTCCAGAATACGGGTCGCCTGGTTCGGGTCCTTGATGTTCTGCGCGTGCAGCACAGGTGCCTTGACCACTTCCTTGATACCGGCCGCCAGATGCAGGAACGGCTCCGGTGGATAACTCATGTTGGGGATAACGTTGGCCAGGGTGTTGTGGGTGTCGCAACCCGAGCCGACCACACCGATGAAGTCGATCATGCCGGTGTCGTCGTAGTACTTGGCGATCTGCTTCATGTCCTCATGGGACAAACCGTCCGGGTGGAATTCATCACCGCACAGACGGATGCCGACGCAGAAGTCCGGGCCCACTTCCTTGCGCACAGCCTTGATCACTTCCAGGCCAAAACGCATGCGGTTCTCGAAGCTGCCGCCCCATTCGTCGGTACGCTTGTTGACCCGTGGGCTCCAGAACTGGTCGATCATGTGCTGGTGCACGGCCGACAATTCGACGCCGTCCAGGCCACCGGCCTTGGCCCGCGCCGCAGCACTGGCGTAGTTGCCGATCACCCGCCAGATTTCTTCCGGCTCGATGGTCTTGCAGGTCGCACGGTGCACCGGTTCACGGATGCCCGACGGCGACAGCAGGGTTGGCCAGTGCTCGCCGTCCCAACGGGAACGACGGCCCATGTGGGTAATCTGGATCATGATCTTGGCGCCATGCTTGTGCATGGCATCGGCCAGGTTCTGGAAGTGCGGAATGATCCGGTCATCCGCCAGGTTCACCGACTTCCACCAACCTTGCGGGCTGTCGATGGCCACACTGGAGGAGCCGCCGCAAATCGCCAGGCCGATCCCGCCCTTGGCTTTCTCTTCGTAATACTTGACGTACCGGTCGGTGGTCATGCCGCCGTCGGTGGCATAGACCTCGGCGTGTGCGGTGCTGAGCACGCGGTTGCGGATGGTCAGTTTGCCGATCTGGATCGGCTGGAACATTGCTTCGAAAGCCATGGCGGGTTCCTCGACTTACAACGGCTTGACGGTGAACAAGCCGTCTTCGTGGCCCTCTTCGGAGCCACCGTAGACTTGCTCGGCCACGGTGCGAATCTTGCTGCTGCGAGCGGCGAGGATCTGGTCCATCGCGCCTGCAAACCAGCCAGTGAACATGTAGTCGACCTTGCGCCCGACCTTGCCGTACACGTAGACGAATGCCGAGTGTTCGAGCTTGACGCTGGCGGTGCCTTTGTCGAGGTCGATGTCCTGGATCTTGAACAGGCCCCAGCCGCGCTGCGACAGGCGCTTCATGTAGTGCTCGAACACCGCGACGCCTTCCAGGCCGTGGCATTCGGCTTCTTTTTCACACCAGTGCCAGGCGGACTTGTAGCCGGCCTTGTAGAGGATTTCGGCGTAGGCTTCAGCGCCCAGCACTTCCTCGATGCCCATGTGGTTGTTGACGAAGAAATGGCGTGGCACATACAGCATCGGCAGGGCGTCGGAGGTCCAGACACCGGTTTCGCTGTCGACTTCGATTGGCAATTGCGGGGCGATCTTGGCCATGGAAACTTAACTCCAGAAAATTCGTTGTGTTGCCCGCTGCACGGACGGCAGCGGGAAAGGATTCAGAAGTGCGGCGGCTTATTCGCCCCAGACATCTTTCAAGACGTTCACCCAGTTCTCGCCCATGATCTTGCGTACCACACGCTCGGAGTGGCCGCGCTTGAGCAGGGTCTCGGTCAGGTTCGGGAACTCGCCCACGGTGCGGATGCCCAGCGGGTTGATGATCTTGCCGAAGCTTGTCAGACGGCGGGCGTAGCCCTTGTCGTGGGTCAGGTATTCGAAGAAGTCCTGGCCATGGCCCTGGGTGAAGTCGGTGCCGATGCCGATGGCGTCTTCGCCGACGATGTTCATTACGTACTCGATGGCTTCGGCGTAGTCGTCGATGGTCGAATCGATGCCCTTGGCCAGGAACGGCGCGAACATGGTCACGCCGACAAAGCCGCCGTGGTCGGCAATGAACTTGAGTTCTTCATCGGACTTGTTCCGCGGGTGCTCCTTGAGCCCCGACGGCAGGCAGTGGGAGTAGCAGACCGGCTTCTTCGATTCGAGGATGACTTCTTCGGAAGTCTTGGAACCGACGTGGGACAGGTCGCACATCACGCCAGCCCGGTTCATCTCGGCGACGATTTCGCGACCGAAGCCCGACAGGCCGCCGTCACGCTCGTAGCAACCGGTGCCCACCAGGTTTTGGGTGTTGTAGCACATCTGCACGATACCGACGCCAAGCTGCTTGAAGACTTCGACATAGCCGATCTGGTCTTCAAAGGCGTGGGCATTCTGGAAGCCGAAAAGGATGCCGGTCTTGCCCTGCTCCTTGGCTTTACGGATGTCCGCGGTGGTGCGGACCGGAATCACCAGGTCGCTGTTCTCGCGGATCAGCTTCTGGCTCGCGGCGATGTTGTTGACGGTGGCCTGAAAGCCCTCCCACACCGACACGGTGCAGTTGGCCGCGGTCAAACCGCCCTTGCGCATGTCTTCGAACAGTTCACGGTTCCACTTGGCAATAATCAGCCCGTCGATAACGATGCTGTCGGCGTGCAATTCGGCTGGGCTCATCAGGCTGTCCCCTATTAGCGATTCATGCGCCGAATCGTCTGCCGGCGCTTTGGGGCCAGCATATGCCTCGGTGCCTAAGCAGCCGGGTGCAAAAACGACAGGGGAATTGCCGAAAGCGTCAATCCGCGACAAAGGGTCGTCGCCAGGCACAATCACCGACCTGTTCAAGGCCCTCGGCTTGGGCCAGAATTCGCCGCATCACTGGAATAGAGCGGCGACCTGAATGAAATCCATCCTTCTGGCTTTGGCACTGATTGCGACCGGCGTACACGCAGCGGAGGTGTCTGACGACAACCCGTGCGACAAAGTCGAAAACGACGTCCAGACCCTCGAGTGCTCGGCCTTCAGCAAAACCACCGCCGAAGACCTGCTCAAGGAAAACCTCCAGGGCCTGACCGAGCGCATGCAGTCGCAGTACGGCAAAACCCCGTCGCAACTAGCCGACATCACCGCCAAGCTCAAGGCCGCCCAACAGCAATGGCTGAAGACTCGGGATGCCGACTGCGCCGTCGAAGCCTTCCCGGCCACCAGTGGCAGCAAGGCGTTCACCATTGCCCAGAACGATTGCATTGCGCGAATGAGCGACGAGCGGTCGGAGTTTTTGGAGTCGATTGGGCAGGAATAGTCCTGAACGTCCCGCTGAAAGCTGGCACTACCACCAGCTTTCAATCGCCAAAAAAACCCTTTTCCCACAAAGCACTCTGATCTGACCTACAGCTTCTGTCCAAAGCCGCTGCTCTGCGGACTTTTCACGCAACATGCCGACAAATGTTGTTGATGGCCAACCATAAAAATATAAGTAAAGATTCGCAAATCTTATAAAAGACTTATATTCTTCCATGAACAGCATTCACTGGACTCGAAAGGCCGTTAAGCAACTCTTGAGATTGCATTCCGTTCACCAGATTCAGGTTCGTGATGCCATCACGGCGCTCGCTGACATGCCTGATGTGAGTCAGGTCAAGGCACTCGTTGGTCATGACTACGCTTATCGACTGCGCGTCGGTAACTACAGGGTCATGTTCAACTGGGATGGCGCGATCAAAGTGGTCAGTATTCAAGAGGTCAAAAAACGCGATGAACGCACCTACTGACGTTCAAATCATCAACGACGAAAACGGCAACCCCGCATTCGTCGTCATCCCCTATGCGCAATATGTCGCGCAAAGGATTGAGCCTGATCTGATCCCCCACGAGGTGGTCAGCCGTATCGTAGATGGCGCCACACCGATCCGCGCCTGGCGCGAACACTTGAACCTTACTCAGGATGAAGTGGCCAAACGCATGGGCATTTCTCAACCCGCATTCGCCCAACAGGAAACAGTCGCCAAACCCCGTAAAGCCACTCGCGAAAAAATCGCCTCGGCGTTTGGCATCACCGCCGGTCAACTCGAGCTGTAAGCTGCATGCCATCAGCCAGTAAAGGGATTCAACATGAAAGTCTGCGGCATCGAAATCAAAGGCAGCGAAGCGATCATCGCCGTGGCCACGCTGGACGGTCAGGCGCTGGGCCATGTCGCGCTCGCCACCAAGAAAATTGCCATGGACGATGACGACGAAGCCGCCAACGTCAAAGTGTTCGCCGCTCAGGTCGCTTCGTTTGTCCGTGAGAACTCCATCGACCGCATTGCGATCAAGAAGCGCAGCAAGAAAGGCGAGTTCGCCGGCGGGCCGACGACGTTCAAGATCGAAGGGGTTTTCCAGTTGCTGGAGAATTGCGAAGTGACCTTGCTGTCGCCGCAGACCATCAATGCCCAGACCAAGAAGCACAATTTTGAGCTGCCGGGGACACTGAACAAGTATCAGCATGAGGCGTTCAAGGCGGCGTGTTCGGCGTTGGTGAAGAAGTAATTCCAGGCGCCGCCGTACAAATGTGGGAGCGGGCCTCTGTGGCGAGGGGGCTTGCCCCCGTTGGGTCGCGGAGCGGCCCCAAAACCAGACAATGAGGTCTGTCTGGAAAAACGCATTGGCAGGTTTTACGACTGCTTCGCAGTCGAACGGGGTGGTGCGGCATTCCGACAAGCCCCCTCGCCACAAGCCCGCTCCCACAGGTTTCTCGGGTGTTTATGCCTGCGCGGTACGCCGGTCCTCCCGCGGACAGCGCTCATACTTCGCCCGATAACAGCGGGTGAAATACGACGGCGATTCAAACCCGCAGGCAATGCTCACTTCCAGCACGCTCATGTCTGTTTGCCGCAATAACTGTCGCGCCTTCTCCAGCCTTAACCGCAGGTAGAAATTGCTCGGCGTGTCGTTCAGGTGCAACCGAAACAGTCGCTCCAACTGTCGCCGCGTCACCTTGATCGATTCCGCCAGTTCCAAGGTGCTCAGCGGCGGCTCGCTGTGCTGCTCCATCTCGCCGATCACGTGAACCAGCTTCTTGTTGCTGATTCCATAACGCGTGGCAACTTCCATGCGCTGGTGGTCTTTGCGCGGGCGGATGCGGCCTAGCACGAATTGTTCGCTGACCTGGATCGCCAATTCCGGACCGTGGGCCTGGGCGATCAGATCCAGCATCAGATCAATGGAAGCGGTGCCACCGGCGGAAGTGATGCGACGGCGGTCGATCTCGAACAGCTCCTGGGTGACGCTGAGCTGTGGATAAGATTCCTTGAAGGCGTCGATGGCTTCCCAGTGCAGGGTCAGGCGATGGCCATCGAGCAGGCCTGCTTCGGCGAGGATGAAGCTGCCGGTGTCGATGGCGCCGAGGGTCACGCCTTCGTTGTCCAGCCGGCGCAGCCAGTGTTCCAGCGCCGGGGTGGTGAACTTCAGGGGCTCGAACCCGGCGACCACCAGCAGTGTCGCGCCTTTCTTGAGCGGCTCCAGCGCCGCATCGGCGTTGACCGACATGCCGTTACTCGCCAGCACTGCCCCGCCATCCGCACTCAGCACATGCCAGCGGTACAGCTCGCCGCGAAATCGATTGGCAACCCGCAACGGCTCTATGGCCGAGATAAATCCGATGGCCGAGAAACCCGGCATCAACAAGAAGTAGAAATCCTGGGACATGGAGCGCACTCGCTTAGCAGGTAACAGGAGGCCAGGTAACGAGAGGGCGGGCAGCGTAGGGATGTTGATACGCCACTTGCGAGCGGCATTCAAGGGGGCAGGTCGCTGCAGTGCAAGAGCTGGTCGCCGCAGTGCGCTTTCATCGGTGCTTTGCTGCGTAACTTGGCATCACCGGCGCATCAGACACCGGAACTCACAATAAACGAACTGCCGAGGAACCTGAGATGAAACGACTGATCAGCAGCTGTGTTCTTGCACTCAGTGGTACCGCTTTGCTGAGCGCCAGTGTCATGGCCGCCGAACCCGCCGCGTGCCAGAACGTGCGCATGGGTGTAGTGAACTGGACCGACGTGATCGCCACCAGTGCCATGACCCAGGTATTGCTCGATGGCCTCGGCTACAGCACCAAACAAACCAGCGCCTCCCAGCAAATCATCTTTGCCGGGATCCGCGACCAGCGTCTGGATCTGTTCCTCGGCTACTGGAACCCGCTGATGACCCAGACCATCACCCCGTTCGTCGACGCCAAACAGGTCAAGGTGCTTGAAGCGCCAAGCCTGCAGGACGCCCGCGCGACCCTCGCTGTGCCGACCTACCTCGCCGACAAGGGTTTGAAAACCTTCGCTGACATCGCCAAATTCGAAAAAGAACTGGGCGGCAAGATCTACGGCATCGAGCCTGGCTCGGGCGCCAACACCCAGATCAAGGCGATGATCTCCAAGAACCAGTTTGGCCTCGGCAAGTTCCAGCTGGTCGAGTCCAGTGAAGCCGGCATGCTCGCCGCCGTGGATCGCGCCGTACGTCGCAACGAAGCCGTGGTGTTCTTCGGCTGGGCGCCGCACCCGATGAACGTCAACGTGAAAATGACCTACCTCACCGGCAGTGAAAACGCCCTTGGGCCGGACGAAGGAAAGGCCACGGTGTGGACCGTCACTGCACCGACATACGCCGAGCAATGCCCGAACATCGGTCGCCTGCTGAGCAACCTGACGTTCACCGCCGAAGACGAGAGCCGGATGATGCAGCCGCTGCTGGATCACAAGGACGCTTTCGAGTCGGCCAAACAATGGATCAAGGATCACCCGCAGGACAAAAAGCGCTGGCTTGAAGGCGTCACCACCTTCGATGGCAAACCGGCCGCTGAAAACCTGCAACTGACCAGTAAATAAACCCGATAGAACCACCGACTCGCAGCCCCGACGGGCTGCGAACGGGACCACCACGCCTGGCCAAAACCAAAAACTCGCCTGTAAGGAACCGCCCAAATGAACCACGACGTCATCATCACCTGCGCACTCACCGGTGCTGGCGACACGACCGCCAAGAGCCCACACGTGCCGGTCACCCCGAAACAAATCGCCGCTGCCGCCGTGGAAGCCGCCAAGGCCGGCGCCACCGTGGTTCATTGCCATGTGCGTGACCCGCAAACCGGCAAGTTCAGCCGTGACGTGGCGCTGTACCGCGAAGTGATGGAGCGCATCCGCGAGGCGGACGTCGACATCATCGTCAACCTCACCGCCGGCATGGGCGGCGACCTGGAAATCGGTGCCGGCGAAAACCCGATGGAATTTGGCCCGAACACCGACCTGGTCGGCCCGTTGACCCGCCTGGCCCATGTCGAAGAACTACTGCCGGAAATCTGCACCCTCGACTGCGGCACCCTGAACTTCGGCGACGGTGACACCATTTACGTCTCCACCCCGGCCCAGCTGCGCGCTGGCGCCAAACGCATTCAAGAGCTGGGCGTGAAAGCCGAGCTGGAGATTTTCGACACCGGCCACCTGTGGTTCGCCAAGCAGATGATCAAGGAAGGCCTGCTCGACAACCCGTTGTTCCAGCTGTGCCTGGGCATCCCGTGGGGCGCGCCGGCAGACACCACCACCATGAAAGCCATGGTCGACAACCTGCCGGCCGACGCGGTCTGGGCCGGCTTCGGTATCGGTCGCATGCAGATGCCGATGGCGGCGCAAGCGGTGTTGCTCGGCGGCAACGTGCGAGTCGGACTGGAAGACAACCTGTGGCTGGACAAGGGCGTGCTGGCGACCAACGGCCAACTGGTCGAGCGCGCCGGCGAAATCCTCAGCCGCCTCGGTGCCCGCGTCCTGACTCCGGCTGAAGGCCGGGCAAAAATGGGCCTGACCAAGCGCGGTTGATTCAAAACAACTTTCCCCCTGTGGGAGCGAGCCTGCTCGCGATAGCGGTTTACCTGCCTCAATTGATGCATCGGATGTACCGATGCCATCGCGAGCAGGCTCGCTCCCACAGTTTTTTCCGAGCCAAATTCAGGAAGTCGCCATGAGCTTTATCACCGAAATCAAAACCTTCGCAGCGCTGGGCAGTGGTGTCATCGGCAGCGGTTGGGTGTCCCGCGCCCTCGCCCATGGTCTGGATGTAGTGGCCTGGGACCCGGCCCCCGGCGCCGAAGCCGCCTTGCGCAAGCGTGTCGCCAATGCCTGGGGCGCGCTGGAGAAACAAGGCCTGGCGCCGGGTGCATCGCAGGATCGCCTGCGCTTTGTCGCGACCATTGAAGAGTGCGTGCGCGATGCCGATTTCATCCAGGAGAGCGCCCCGGAACGGCTGGAGCTGAAACTGGACCTGCACAGCAAAATCAGCGCGGCAGCCAAGCCCAATGCGTTGATCGGTTCCAGCACCTCCGGCCTGCTACCAAGCGAGTTCTACGAGAGCGCCACGCACCCGGAACGCTGCGTGGTCGGTCACCCGTTCAACCCGGTTTACCTGCTGCCGTTGGTGGAAGTGGTCGGTGGCAAAAACACCGCCCCGGAAGCAGTCCAAGCGGCAATGAAGGTCTATGAATCCCTGGGGATGCGCCCGCTGCATGTGCGCAAGGAAGTACCGGGTTTCATCGCCGACCGTCTGCTCGAAGCGCTGTGGCGTGAAGCGCTGCACCTGGTCAACGACGGCGTGGCGACCACCGGCGAAATCGACGATGCAATCCGTTTCGGCGCCGGCTTGCGCTGGTCGTTCATGGGCACCTTCCTGACCTACACCCTGGCCGGTGGCGATGCCGGCATGCGCCACTTCATGGCGCAGTTCGGCCCGGCGTTGCAATTGCCTTGGACCTACCTGCCGGCGCCGGAGCTGACCGACAAACTGATCGATGACGTGGTCGATGGCACCAGCGATCAACTGGGCAAACACAGCATTTCGGCGCTGGAGCGCTATCGTGATGACTGCCTGCTGGCAGTGCTGGAGGCGGTGAAGACCACCAAAGAGAAGCATGGGATGGCTTTCAGCGAGTAAGCCCAGGCCTTGGGGCTAGCAGCACTGGCCCCATCGCGAGCAGGCTCGCTCCTACAGGGGGAATGCATTCCAATGTAGGAGCGAGCCTGCTCGCGATAGCGGCAGCCCAGTCACCATCAATGTTGGAACTAACATCATGCCCACCCTCACCACCTACCAAACCACCATCATCCCCGACTGGGTCGACTACAACGGCCACCTGCGCGATGCCTTCTACCTGCTGATTTTCAGCTACGCCACCGATGCCCTGATGGATCGCCTGGGCCTGGACAGCAACAGCCGCGAGGCCAGCGGCAACTCGCTGTTCACCCTAGAACTGCACCTCAATTACCTGCACGAAGTGAAGCTCGACGCCCAGGTCGAAGTGCACACTCAAATCATCGCCCACGACAGCAAGCGCGTGCACCTCTATCACAGCCTGCATCTGGTCGGTGATGCCCAGGAACTTGCAGGCAACGAACAGATGCTGCTGCACGTGGATCTCGCCGGGCCGCGTTCGGCGCCGTTCAGCGAACAGTCCTTGAGCCGGTTGCAAGCCATCGTCGCCGAACAGGTAGACCTGCCGACACCCGAGTACATTGGCCGAGTGATCGCATTACCCCCAAAAAAATAACAAGGAGATCGCCATGAACACCGCCGCTGCATTTGCCGACTTTCGTACCTATCCGTTGATCAGCGCGCTGACTGGCGTGCAGACCCAGGCGGACCGTGTTCTGGTGAAGTGGGCCGACGATCGCGTCAGCCCTTTCCACCATCAATGGCTGCGGGATAACTGCCCGTGCCCGCAGTGCGTCTACACCGTGACCCGCGAGCAAGTGCTGGAAATCGTCGATGTGGCTCAAGATCTGATGCCCGATAACGCCCGTATAGACAGCGATGGCTGTTTGTCGGTTGATTGGCAGGACGGCCACAGCAGCCGCTTCGACCCCGGCTGGCTGCGCGCCCACGCCTATGATGACGAGTCCCGCGCCGAGCGCCAGGCACGCAAGCCAAAAGCCAGGCTCTGGCACAGCGATTTGCAACTGCCGGTGTTCGAATATCAGGCACTGATGAACGACAGCGACGCCTTGTTGCAATGGTTGTTGGCGGTGCGAGATGTCGGATTGACCCAGGTCCGTGGCGTGCCCACCGAACCCGGTTCTCTGAAGCTGATCGCCCAACGGATTTCCTTCATCCGCGAGAGCAATTTCGGCGTGCTGTTCAACGTGCAATCCAAAGCCGACGCCGACAGCAACGCCTACACCGCCTTCAACCTGCCGCTGCACAGCGACTTGCCGACCCGGGAGTTGCAACCGGGGCTGCAATTCCTGCATTGCCTGGTCAATGACGCCGAGGGTGGCGAGAGCATTTTTGTCGATGGTTTTGCCATTGCCGACGCCTTGCGCCGGGAAGATCCGGAGGCTTTCAAAAGCCTCTGCGAAATCCCCGTGGAGTTTCGCAACAAGGACCGTCACAGCGACTACCGCTGCCTGGCACCGATCATTGCCCTGGATGCGTTGGGGCAGGTGTCGGAAATCCGCATGGCAAACTTTTTGCGCGGACCGTTCGATGCCTCGGTGGAGCAGATGCCCAAGCTGTATCAAGCCTACCGACGCTTTATCGCGATGACCCGCGAGCCTCGATTCAGGTTGATGCAGCGGCTCAATCCCGGCGAGCTGTGGTGTTTCGACAACCGCCGCACCCTGCATGCCCGCAACGCCTTCGACCCCGCCACAGGCGCCCGGCATTTCCAGGGCTGCTATGTCGACCGGGATGAGTTGTTGTCGCGCATCCTCGTGCTACAACGTTAAACCGAGTCATCGTTCATCGCGAGCCTGCTCGCGATGGCGCCCATACCGACACCTAATATTTCCCTGAATCACAGGCAAAAAAAGCCCCGATCAAGCCGTGACAGGATCGAGGCAGAGGGTACTGTTGAGGAGCTGCCGTGCGAGGGTGACCAAACCTTCGTGAAGCGAGCTGAGTCCAGTGTGCCCACTCCCCCGCGGGCCAGGTTAGCCGAAAACGACATGTTCATAACCAATTGAGCCATTGCGACAAATCGTCCTTGCCGACACCCGGCACCCCTACCAGAATCGAACCACGACACCGTTCCCTGAAGAAGGATTGCGTCATGATGCACGCCGATTTGATAGACCAGGAAGACCTGTTGGGCCAGCTCAAGTCATTGGGATTCGAAGTGCCCACCGGCGCCACCGCCGAGCAGGCCTGCGAGTGTGCGGTAAGGGGGTTGAACGATGTGCGGGCGATGACGCTGCGGACCATGGTCAAGCAGATGTACACCAGCAGCGCGACCATCCTGCCGGCGGTGCGCCAGGCGATCGACAAGCAGTTGTTGCCGGCGTTGGCGGAGTATCAGCAGAGCCACACAGGCCGATAAAAAGCCTTCGCGAGCAAGTCGGAGCGGCGGTGCGGCGATCCGACTTGCTCGCGAATGCAGCGCCTCGGTCTAGAGCCTTACACTGGCAAACGTCGACTCATTACGCGCCTGGCTCAGCGCCGACAACGGCCCAGACAACGGCGACAGCACCAGCGCTTGCGGCAAAGGCATCATCGCCACTTGCTGGGTGGTGTTGGACCCTACGCGCTCGTCACGCGGCGGAATGCCGAAGTATTCGCGGTAGCACTTGGAGAAGTGCGGCGTGGATACGAAGCCACAGACCGACGCCACTTCGATGATCGACATCGGCGTTTGCTTGAGCAGCTGGCGCGCGCGGATCAAACGCAGTTTCAGGTAGTAACGCGACGGCGAGCAGTGCAGGTATTTCTGGAACAACCGCTCGAGCTGACGACGGGACACCGCGACATACACCGCCAGTTCGTCCAGGTCGATCGGCTCTTCGAGGTTGGCTTCCATCAACGCGACGATTTCCTGCAACTTCGGCTGGTTGGTGCCGAGCATGTGCTTGAGCGGCACACGCTGGTGATCCTGCTCGTTGCGGATGCGCTCGTAGACGAACATTTCCGAAATGGCCGCCGACAGCTCACGACCATGATCGCGGCTGATCAAGTGCAGCATCATGTCCAGCGGCGCGGTGCCGCCGGAGCTGGTGAAACGGTTACGGTCGAGGGTGAACAGGCGAGTGCTCATCGCTACACGCGGGAAAGCTTCCTGCATCGCCGCCAAGCATTCCCAGTGCACGCTGCAATCAAAACCGTCGAGCAGGCCGGCGCAGGCCAGGGCCCAGCTGCCGGTGCACACCGCGCCGAGGCGGCGGGACTGGCGGGCCTGGCTTTGCAGCCATGACACGTGTTCGCGGGTAACAGTGCGCTGGATGCCAATACCGCCGCACACGATGACGGTGTCCATTGGCGGGGCTTTGTGCATGGAAGCGTCGGGGGTGATCTGCAGGCCGTCACTGGCCCAGACCTGGCCGCCATCGACGGTGAGGGTGGTCCAACGGTACAGCTCACGACCGGACAACTGGTTGGCCATGCGCAGGGGTTCCACTGCGGAGGCCAGGGAAATCAGCGTGAAATTGTCCAGCAGCAGAAAGCCGATGGATTGAGGCGCACGGTTCTGGGGTTGGGCCCCGGAGTTGAACGTCGTCATCGCGGTATCTCCTCACACAAAGCGGGTGATGGCCTCAGGCGGAGGCTCTTTTTATTGCCATCGTTCTCGCGTGGGAGACGGGCTTTGTAATGACAGAGCAATTGCCATGCCTAAATTTGAATGCGCGTTCAATAACTCCTAAAAACGACGTCGGAATGTGTCTATATATGTCTTGCAAGGCGTAGGGATTTAAATGGCCATCAGGACTGGCAAGTGCCCCGCCCCACAAGCTGTGAGCAATTCGGTAGCACTTGTGGGAACGGCGTTGCGCCGCGATGGAAAGGAGTGTCACCGCAGGCACGGGTGACGGGCGGTCGAAGGCCGGTTGACCCTCGATCAGTGGCAAGACAATTTATCTGAGAGCGACGCGCTAAAAGGTGGCGCGTTTTCGAGCGGGTGTTCACTTAGCGCGCAGTTTTGACTGGTCTGGCTATGTGTAGGAGCTGGCTTGCCAGCGAAGAGGCCCGTACAGCCGACACATCTTCAGCGGTAGAACCACCGCTTTCGCTGGCAAGCCAGCTCCTACAAGTATTGCGTCAACACTCCACCGCACTCACCGCCAACCCACCCCGCGATGTCTCCTTATATTTGTCATGCATATCGGCACCGGTATCACGCATGGTGCGGATCACCCGATCCAGCGAAATAAAGTGCTGGCCATCACCGCGCAATGCCATCTGCGCGGCATTGATCGCCTTCACCGCGGCAATCGCGTTGCGCTCGATGCACGGCACCTGGACCAGTCCACCCACCGGGTCGCAGGTCAGGCCGAGGTTATGTTCCAGACCGATTTCCGCCGCGTTGCACAGTTGCTCTGGCGTGGCACCAAGGATTTCCGCCAGCCCCGCCGCCGCCATGGCGCAGGCCGAGCCGACTTCGCCCTGGCAACCGACTTCGGCACCGGAGATCGAGGCGTTCTTCTTGCACAGGATTCCCACTGCCGCCGCGCCGAGGAAGTAATCGACGACATTGGCGTCGGTCACGGCCTCGCTGAATTTCATGAAGTAGTGCAGTACTGCCGGAATGATCCCCGCCGCGCCGTTGGTCGGTGCCGTGACCATGCGCCCGCCGGCGGCGTTTTCTTCATTGACCGCCAGGGCGAACAGGTTGACCCATTCCATGGCGCTCAAGGTCGAGCCGATCACGTTGGGTTTGTTCAGCTCCTGCAGGCTGCGATGTAGTTTCGCCGCACGCCGGCGCACGTTCAGCCCACCGGGCAGGATGCCTTCGTGTTTGAGGCCCTGCTCAACGCAATCCTGCATGGCGCGCCAGAGTTTCATCAGGCCGCTGCGGATTTCGTCCTCGCTGCGCCACACCCTCTCGTTGGCCATCATTAACTCAGCCACGCGCAGCTTGTGTATTTTGCACAGCTCCAGTAGCTCGGCCGCACTGGAAAAGTCATAAGGCAACACAGTGCGGTCGAGGTCGACGACACCGCTGGAGGCCTGAGCCTCATCGACGACAAAACCGCCGCCGACCGAATAGTAGGTGTCGCGATACAACTCGCCGTCATCACCTTCGACAATCAGGGTCATGGCGTTGGGATGGAATGGCAGGTTCTCGTCGATCAGGCGCATGTCCCGGGCCCAGATGAAGGGCACCGGCAAGCGACCGTCGAGCAGCAGCGTATCGGTCTCACGCAGGGTGGCGATACGAATGCCGATTTGCGACGGATCGATCGCATCCGGCCACTCGCCCATCAGGCCCATGATCACGGCATTGTCGCTGCCGTGGCCGATACCGGTGGCCGACAACGAGCCGAACAACTGGACTTCGACACGCCGCACCTGCTCCAGCAATCCGCGCTCGCGCAAGCCCTGCACGAACAACGCCGCCGCCCGCATGGGCCCTACGGTGTGTGAACTGGAAGGGCCGATGCCGATTTTGAACAGGTCGAAAACACTGATAGCCATTACTGCCGAACTCCTGGATGGGCCCACTGCGCACGCGAAAGCGCACGGTGACGGAGCTGCTACGCTCAAGCTGCAATCCGCCGAGATGACCGCATCATCAAGCTTTTATCCAGTTGTTCGACGTCTCTAACCGACGCACTCATGCCCACCAGCGCCGCGTGTCTTTTACGCCGTGTTTTCGCCGTTTTTTTGCGATTCAGACGGGGAAATCGGGCTGAAAAAATCTGTAAACGACGTCACCGACACTGGATGCGACCATCCCTGTACTGGATACGACGCACCCTGTAGGCGTCAGATTTTCACTGGTACATGATCATATCGACTCGATTGCAAGGCGACGTGGTAGAGCTGTCTCCAGAACGCCATCCAACCGCAACCTATAAGTGCGGTGGTCCAGTCGGAACACTGCCAAAAAAAACACCAAGGAGTCCATCCATGAAAGGTTCCCCGTCGTTGTTGTTGGCCGCCATGCTTAGTCTGCCGGTTCTGGCGCAAGCCGCAGAACCGGCGCAATGCGGTACCGTAAACTTCTCCGATGTCGGCTGGACCGACATCACCGCGACCACCGCGACAACCAGCGTCGTGCTCAACGCACTCGGCTACAAGACCAAGACCACCATGATTTCCGTGCCCGTGACCTACAAATCCCTGGCCGACGGCAAGAACATGGACGTGTTCCTGGGGAACTGGATGCCGACCATGGAGAACGACATCAAGGCCTATCGCGATGCCGGCACCGTGGAAACCGTGCGTACCAACCTCAAGGGCGCCAAGTACACCCTCGCCGTCCCGCAAGCGCTGTACGACAAGGGGCTGCATGACTTCGCCGACATCGCCAAATTCAAGAAAGAGCTCGACGGCAAGATCTACGGTATCGAGCCTGGCAACGACGGCAATCGTCTGATCCAGAGCATGATCGACAAGGATGCCTTCGGCCTGAAGACCGCCGGTTTCAAAGTCGTCGAATCCTCCGAAGCCGGCATGCTGTCGCAGGTGGACCGTGCACAGAAACGCGACACTGCCGTGGTGTTCCTCGGCTGGGCGCCGCACCCGATGAACAAGCGCTTCAAGATTCAATACCTGACCGGTGGTGATGACTTCTTCGGCCCGGACTTCGGTGCCGCCACCGTGGCGACCAACACCCGCAAGGGCTATGCGCAGGAATGCAGCAACGTCGGCCAGTTGCTGAAGAACCTGGAGTTCACCGTCGACATGGAAAGCTCGCTGATGGGCAACATCCTGGACGACAAGATGAAGCCTGACGCGGCCGCCAAGGCCTGGCTGAAAAACAATCCACAGGTACTCGATACCTGGCTCGCTGGCGTGACCACCATTGACGGTAAACCAGGCCTGGAGGCCGTGAAAGCCAAGCTGGCCGGGCCCTTGAAATAAAGAAAACCGGTTATGCCGGGCGGCTTCGGCCGCCAGGCTGTTTTATTTCCTTGCATGCGGACGTTCACTACCATGCTGATTGATCAGAAAATCCCTTTAGGCCAGTACATCGCGAGCTTCGTTGAATGGTTGACGCAACACGGCGCCAGCACCTTCGACGCAATCGCCGTGACACTGGAAACGATGATCCACGGCGTGACGTTTGCGCTGACCTGGTTCAACCCGCTGGCACTGATCGGCCTAATCGCACTACTGGCACACTTCATTCAACGCAAATGGGGTCTAACCGCGTTTGTCGTTGCCTCCTTTCTGCTGATCCTCAATCTGGGGTACTGGCAGGAAACCATGGAAACCCTCGCCCAGGTGCTGTTCGCCACCCTGGTCTGCGTGGTCATCGGCGTGCCGCTGGGCATCGTCGCCGCGCACAAGCCGATGTTCTATACTTTAATGCGTCCGGTACTCGATCTGATGCAGACCGTACCGACCTTCGTGTACCTCATTCCTACCCTCACCCTCTTCGGGCTGGGTGTGGTCCCGGGCCTGATCTCCACGGTGGTGTTCGCGATTGCCGCGCCCATCCGCCTGACCTACCTGGGTATCCGCGATGTTCCGGAAGAATTGATGGACGCCGGCAAGGCCTTTGGCTGCTCGCGACGTCAGCTGCTCTCGCGAATCGAACTGCCCCACGCCATGCCTAGCATCGCGGCCGGTATCACCCAGTGCATCATGCTGTCCCTTTCGATGGTGGTGATTGCGGCACTGGTGGGCGCCGATGGCTTGGGCAAACCGGTGGTCAACGCACTGAACACTGCTGATATCGCCTTGGGCTTCGAAGCAGGCCTGGCGATCGTACTGCTGGCGATCATGCTCGACCGTATCTGCAAACAACCCGACGCCAAAGTAGGGGGTGACGCATGAGCATTATTCGCTTCGAGAACGTTGACGTTATCTTCTCCAAGGATCCACGCGAGGCGCTCAAGCTGCTGGATCAAGGCATGACCCGTAACGAGATCCTGAAAAAGACCGGGCAGATCGTGGGGGTCGAAAAGGCCAGCCTGGATATCGAAAAAGGTGAAATCTGCGTACTGATGGGCCTGTCCGGCTCCGGCAAGTCCAGCCTGCTGCGCTGCATCAACGGCCTCAACACCGTCAGCCGCGGCAAGCTGTTCGTCGAGCACGAAGGCAAGCAGATCGACATTGCCTCGTGCACGCCGGCAGAACTGAAAATGATGCGCACCAAGCGCATCGCGATGGTGTTCCAGAAGTTCGCCCTGATGCCCTGGTTGACCGTTCGCGAAAACATCAGCTTCGGCCTGGAGATGCAGGGTCGTCCCGAGAAAGAACGGCGCAAACTGGTGGACGACAAGCTTGAGCTGGTGGGCCTGACCCAGTGGCGCAACAAGAAACCCAACGAGCTGTCCGGTGGTATGCAACAACGCGTGGGCCTGGCCCGTGCCCTGGCGATGGACGCCGACATTCTGCTGATGGACGAACCGTTCTCGGCCCTCGACCCGCTGATCCGCCAGGGCCTGCAAGACGAGCTGCTGGAACTGCAACGCAAGTTGCACAAGACCATCGTCTTCGTGAGCCACGACCTTGATGAAGCGCTGAAACTCGGCAGCCGTATCGCGATCATGAAAGACGGCCGGATCATCCAGTACAGCAAGCCGGAAGAAATCGTCCTCAACCCGGCGGACGACTACGTGCGGACCTTCGTAGCCCACACCAACCCGCTGAACGTGCTGTGCGGCCGCAGCCTGATGCGCAGCCTGGACAACTGCAAACGCATCAACGGTTCGGTGTGCCTGGATCCAGGTGGCGATTCGTGGCTGGACCTGGCCGAGGGCAACACCATCAAGGGCGCTCGCCAGAACGGGTCTGCGCTGGACTTGCAGAACTGGGTACCGGGTCAGGCCGTTGAAGGCCTGGGTCGTCGACCAACCCTGGTGGACTCGAACATCGGCATGCGCGATGCGCTACAGATTCGTTATCAGACCGGCAACAAACTGGTGCTGCACGATAACAACCATGTGGTGGGGATTCTTGGCGACAGCGAGCTGTATCACGCACTGCTCGGCAAGAACCTGGGGTAAGGCAACAGACACAAAAACGCCGCGAGAGAATCGCGGCGTTTTTGTTAGTGCAGATATAAGACTTGGAATACTGACAACTGTGGCGAGGGAGCTTGTTCCCGTTCGGCTGCGAAGCAGTCGTAGATCCGGATAGTGCGTTCTGCCTGAACTACCGCAGTCTCTGGTTTTGGGGCCGCTTCGCAGCCCAACGGGAGCAAGCTCCCTCGCCACATAAGATCTGCGGTGCAACTGACGCCACCGCAGACCTCACAGCTCAGCTATAAACCCGGCCAAGGAGCTGCCGATGGCTTTCAAACTGATCGAGCACGTCACGGGTGATCTGATCCTGGGTGAAGCCCATCAAGTCGTAGTCCTGGCTGCCGTTGTGCAGGTATACCTCGGCGCGATAGAAACGCTGACGCGCCTCATCGGACTGAGCCAACTCGGTCGGCGTGGCCAGATAACCATCCAGGCTTACTTCGTAGACGAAAGGATTGCCCTCTTCCATCTCGATCCGCAGGCCCATGCAGCGCTTGGACTTGCCCAGCAGCGTCTGCACTTGCAGACCTTGAGCACGCATTTGCGTTGTCGCATCTTGCAATGCCGGGCTCACATGCTTGTCCATGAAGCGCTGTACCACCGACTGGCTCGGTTGCAGGTCCAGCTGGGTCAAACGCTCGCTGAAACCACGGCGACCGCGTGCCGCCAGCTCCGCTTGCTCCTGTTCAATCTGCACGTCCTGGCGCATGGCCTTGTGCAAGCCGAACATGAAGAACACCAGCACCACCGAGAACGGCAGGCCAGCCAGCACCACCATGGTTTGCATGGCTTCGAAGTTGCCGGCGAACAGCAGGCCGATGGTCACCAGGGTGATTACCGCCGACCAGAAGACCCGCAGCCAGTGCGGCGCGTCTTCGTCGACGTTGCCGCCCTTGCACGAAAGGTTGGCCATCATCACCGCGCCGGAGTCCGCCGGGGTCAGGAACAGCACGAAACCGACAAAGATCGACACGCCGATCACAACCTTCGACGCCGGGTAATGCTCAAGCAACTGGTAGATCGCCATGGACGGCTGTTCCAGCGCCGTCTTCCCGAGCTCCACCACCCCATGGTTCATCACCAGGTCCAAAGCCGAGTTACCGAAGATCGACAACCACGCCAGGGTGAAGCCCAGCGGAATCAGCAGCACGCCGGCCACCAGTTCACGCACGGTGCGACCACGGGAAATACGCGCGATGAACATGCCCACGAATGGCGCCCAGGAAATCCACCAGGCCCAGTAGAACAGGGTCCACAGGCCCAACCAGCGGTCGGATTTCTCACTGTCGCCTTCGTACACATACAGATCGAAAGTCTTCAGCACCACGCCGTTCAGGTAGTCACCGACGTTCTGTACGAAGCCGTTGAGCAGGTGCAAGGTCGGGCCGAACAACAGGACGAAAATCAGCAGGCCGCTGAACAGCACGATGTTGAGGTTGGACAGACGACGGATGCCGTTTTCCACACCCGACACAGCGGCAATGGTCGCCACGGTGCTCATCACGATGATCACGATCAGCAGGTTGGTGTTGCTGTGTTCCATGCCGAACAGGTTTTCCAGCCCCGACGACACTTGCAACGAACCGATCCCCAGGTTGGTCACCAGCCCCAGCAGGGTCACGAACATGCCGAAGCCGTCCACCGCATGCCCGGCCGCGCCCTTGACCCAACGCTCGCCCACCAGCGGATACAGCGCCGAACGCAACGCCAGCGGTTGGTTATGACGGTAAGCAAAGTAGGCAACGGCCAGACCGACCAGCGCGTAAATCGCCCAGCCGTGCAGTCCCCAGTGCAGGAACGTCAGCTGAACCGCCTGACGGGCGGCAAGGTTGCTACCGGCCACGCCTTCCGGCGGATTGAAGTAGTGGTCCAGCGGCTCGGACGCGCCGAAGTACAGCAGCGAGATGCCGATACCCGACGAAAACAGCATCCCCGCCCAGGCGCCGTAGCTGAAGTCCGGGGTGTCGTCCTTGCTGCCCAGTTTCAATTTGCCGTAGGACGAAAACGCCAGGCCAACGACAAAAATCAGATAGGCGGCAATCACCACCATGTAGTACCAGCCGAAGCTGCGGGACAACCAGGCTTGCGCCGTACCCAGCATTCTGCCGGCCTCTTGCGGGGCAATGATCAGAATGGCGGTCAACAACAGAATCAACGCGGTAGAGGTGTAGAACACCCAACCGTTGACCGTCACCTTCTCGGGTGGGGTCTTTATTAGCGAGGCAGAACTCATGGCACAGATGCTCCGGGCAGTGCGAGAGAAGAACGCAAGACAAACGAGTTACCCGACCAATCGGTTAGTGGGCAGCCGACCGGCGGGTGATATAAAGACAGCCCGAAAAAAGCCCGAAACCCCTGGAGCGCCGCAGCGCGTAGGTTTCGAGCAGTTTCGGAAGTCGTTTTTCCGCCAACTACAAGTAGGAAAAACCTGTAGGCAGCGACGATTTGTCGCAGATCTTATTCTTTGTTGATTGAACGTTCAATCAAAACAAAATAGACTGGCCTTCAACCCGGTAGCCGTTCCACGTCCACCGGAAGGCCTAAGGAGATGTGCAAGATGCCCAAGGTCGGTATGCAACCCATCCGCCGCCAGCAATTGATCGAAGCCACTTTGCAGGCCGTCGATCAGGTCGGCATGGGGGACGCCAGCATTGCGCTGATCGCCCGTTTGGCCGGTGTCTCGAATGGCATCATCAGTCACTACTTTCAGGACAAGAACGGCCTGATTGCCGCCACCATGGGGTACCTGATGACCGTCCTGAGCGAGAGCGTCACCCTGCGCCGACAGGCGCTGACAGATGACAGCCCGCGGGCGCATCTGCAGGTGATCATCGAAGGCAACTTCGACGCCAGCCAGGTCAATGGTCCGGCAATGAAAACCTGGCTGGCCTTCTGGGCCACCAGCATGCACCAACCGTCTTTGCACAGGTTGCAGCGGATCAACGATCACCGTCTGTATTCCAACCTGTGCTGCCAGTTCCGCCGCGTGCTGCCGCTCAATGATGCGCGCAGTGCCGCCCGAGGCCTGGCAGCGTTGATCGACGGCTTGTGGTTGCGCGGCGCGCTGTCGGGAGATGCTTTCGACACCGGGCAGGCGCAACAGATCGCTTACGAATACATGGATACCCAACTGGCCAAGCGGGTGAGTTAGAGCACACATAAACGCTCAACCACCGAACGCGCCAGCCACTTAATGCTCTTGCGAGGACTTTATGGCCCGTTTCGAACTGCAAAAACTCTACATCGATGGCGCGTACAGCGACGCCAGCAGCGACGCCACTTTCGAAGCCATCAACCCGGCTAACGGTGAAGTCCTCGCAAAAGTGCAACGTGCGACCAAGGAAGACGTCGAACGCGCCGTCGTCAGCGCCGAAAAGGGCCAGAAGATCTGGGCCGCCATGACCGCCATGGAGCGTTCGCGCATCCTGCGTCGCGCCGTGGAAATCCTGCGCGAGCGCAACGACGAACTGGCCGCCCTGGAAACCCTGGACACCGGCAAGGCCTACTCCGAAACCCGCTACGTAGATATCGTTACCGGCGCCGACGTGCTGGAGTACTACGCAGGCCTGGTACCGGCCATCGAAGGCGAGCAGATTCCGCTGCGCACCACTTCGTTCGTCTACACCCGTCGCGAGCCGCTGGGCGTCGTGGCCGGTATCGGCGCGTGGAACTACCCGATCCAGATCGCCCTGTGGAAATCCGCACCAGCCCTGGCGGCCGGTAACGCGATGATCTTCAAGCCAAGCGAAGTCACCTCGCTGACCACCCTGAAACTGGCCGAGATCTACACCGAAGCCGGCGTGCCAAACGGTGTGTTCAACGTCCTGACCGGCAGCGGCCGTGAAGTCGGCACCTGGCTGACCGAACACCCGCGCATCGAAAAAGTCTCGTTCACCGGCGGCACCGACACCGGCAAGAAAGTCATGGCCAGCGCTTCGAGCTCTTCGCTCAAGGACGTGACCATGGAACTGGGCGGCAAGTCGCCGCTGATCATCTGCGACGACGCCGACCTCGACCGCGCCGCCGACACCGCGATGATGGCCAACTTCTACAGCTCTGGTCAGGTTTGCACCAACGGTACTCGCGTGTTCGTACCGGCCCACCTGAAAGCCGCTTTCGAAGCCAAGATCGCTGAGCGCGTTGCACGCATCCGCATCGGCAACCCGCAAGACGAAAACACCAACTTCGGTCCGCTGGTCAGCTTTGCGCATATGGAAAGCGTGCTGGGCTACATCGCCAAGGGCAAGGAAGAAGGTGCCCGCCTGCTGTGCGGCGGTGAGCGCCTGACCGACGGCGAGTTCGCCAAAGGTGCGTTCGTGGCTCCGACCGTGTTCACCGACTGCACCGACGACATGACCATCGTCCGTGAGGAAATCTTTGGCCCGGTGATGGCGATCCTCACCTACGAAACCGAAGAAGAAGTGATCCGTCGCGCCAACGACACCGACTTCGGCCTGGCCGCCGGTATCGTCACCAAGGACCTGAACCGCGCCCACCGCGTGATCCATCAACTGGAAGCCGGTATCTGCTGGATCAACGCCTGGGGCGAGTCCGACGCGAAGATGCCGGTTGGCGGCTACAAGCAGTCGGGTGTCGGCCGTGAGAACGGCATCAGCTCGCTGAACAACTTCACCCGCATCAAATCGGTACAGGTCGAGCTGGGCGATTACGTCTCGGTGTTCTAAGACTCTGATTCCGAGCGCTGAACCTGTGGCGAGGGGGCTTGCCCCCGTTGGGTCGCGAAGCGGCCCTGAGACCAGGTTCCGCGCTCTTTCAGACAGAACGCAATCGCAGGTTTTGCGACTGCTACGCAGCCGAGCGGGGGCAAGCCCCCTCGCCACAGGTTGTGCAGTGTCCCAGCGACCGCGACCTGACCAACTTCAAAGAGGGTGCATTCAATGTCCCAAGAATTCGACTACATCATCATCGGTGCCGGCTCGGCCGGTAACACCCTGGCGACCCGTCTGACCGAAGACCCAGGCGTCACCGTCCTGCTGCTCGAAGCGGGCGGCCCGGACTACCGTTTCGACTTCCGCACGCAAATGCCGGCCGCTTTGGCGTTCCCGCTGCAAGGCCGTCGCTACAACTGGGCCTACGAAACCGATCCTGAGCCACACATGGACGGTCGTCGCATGGAATGCGGGCGCGGCAAGGGCCTGGGCGGTTCCTCGCTGATCAACGGCATGTGCTACATCCGCGGCAACGCCATGGACTACGACGGCTGGGCGAAACTGCCAGGCCTTGAGGACTGGTCGTACCTCGACTGCCTGCCGTATTTCCGTAAAGCGGAAACCCGCGACATCGGCCCCAATGACTACCACGGTGGCGAAGGTCCGGTCAGCGTGACCACGCCGAAAGCCGGCAACAACCCGCTGTTCCACGCCATGGTTGAAGCCGGCGTGCAGGCCGGTTACCCGCGTACCGAAGACTTGAACGGCTACCAGCAGGAAGGCTTCGGCCCGATGGACCGCACCGTGACGCCCAAAGGTCGTCGTGCCTCCACTGCCCGTGGTTACCTGGACGTCGCCAAGAAGCGTTCGACCCTGACCATCGTCACCCACGCCCTGACTGACAAGATCCTCTTCGAAGGCAAGCGTGCGGTCGGCGTGCGTTACCTGGTCGGCGCCGCTGAAGAGCGCGTTGAGGTCAAGGCACGCAAGGAAGTGCTGCTGTGCTCCGGCGCCATCGCTTCGCCGCAGATCCTGCAACGCTCCGGCGTCGGCCCGGCCAAGCTGCTGAACAAGCTCGACATTCCGGTGGTCCACGACCTGCCGGGCGTCGGTGAAAACCTGCAGGATCACCTCGAGCTGTACCTGCAAT
Source organism: Pseudomonas sp. GL_091 (assembly GCF_057837725.1). Lineage (NCBI taxonomy): Bacteria > Pseudomonadati > Pseudomonadota > Gammaproteobacteria > Pseudomonadales > Pseudomonadaceae > Pseudomonas > Pseudomonas sp. GL_091. Next base: position 6,688,606 of record NZ_CM174451.1, read on the forward strand.
ACGCTTGCACCCAACCGGTCTCGCTGTACCCGTCGCTGCTCTGGTACAACCAGCCGGCCATCGGTGCCGAGTGGCTGTTCAACGGCACCGGCATCGGCGCCAGCAACCAGTTCGAAGCCGGCGGTTTCATCCGCACCCGTCCGGAATTCGAATGGCCGAACATCCAGTACCACTTCCTGCCGGTGGCGATTAACTACAACGGCAGCAACGGTGTGAAAGAGCACGGTTTCCAGGCGCACATGGGCTCCATGCGTTCGCCAAGCCGCGGGCGCATCCAGGCCAAGTCCAAGGACCCGCGCCAGCACCCGAGTATCCTGTTCAACTACATGGCCACCGAGCAGGACTGGCAGGAGTTCCGCGACGGCATCCGCCTGACCCGGGAAATCATGCAACAGCCGGCTCTGGACGCTTTCCGCGGTCGCGAGATCAGCCCGGGCATCGACGTGCAAAGCGACGAGCAACTGGACAAGTTCATCCGCGAACACGCGGAAACCGCGTTCCACCCGTCCTGCTCGTGCAAGATGGGCACCGACGAGATGGCCGTGGTCGATGGCGAAGGTCGCGTGCATGGCATGCAAGGCCTGCGCGTGGTCGATGCGTCGATCATGCCGATCATCACCACCGGCAACCTGAATGCACCGACGATCATGATGGCCGAGAAAATCGCCGACAAGATCCGTGGCCGCAAGCCGTTGCCGCGCAGTACCGCCACTTACTATGTGGCGGGTGAAGCGCCGGTGAAGGGCAAGCCGGTGCGGGAAGTGAGCCAGATCGCTTAACAACCGTTACACCGCGGTGCGGCCTTCGTCGGAACGCCGCCCGGAGCAAGCCCGCTCCCACACTTGATCTCCAGTGGACACAGATTTTGTGAACACCCGGGATTAAATGTGGGAGCGGGCTTGCTCGCGAAGGGGCCCTGTCAGCCACCATCCCTCCCAAAGTATCCACCGCTCTAGACCGCTCCATCCTTGATCCCTCCCCCCTTGCAGGCCTAATCTAGCGCCACGCAATCGTTTCACCCCTCCCCTCGCAACGCCGCTCCACCGCCACTCCATACCCAGGAGGTTCACGAATGTTCGATTTCTACCCCCAGCTCAAGCAGCGCTTCGCTGCCTTGCGCACGGGCGCTGAATTCTTTTCCCTGCGTTATGTGCGCGAATCCGGGCAGTACCTGTCGGTGCGCAAGAACATTGCCGAGCCGCCAAGCCTGAGCCGTGACGAAGGGGCGATGCTGACCGTACGGGTCAATGGCGTCGAAGCCTATGCGGCCACCAACGATCTGTCGCAACAAGGCCTGCAAGCCGCCCTCGAACGCGCCGAACTCCAGGCCCGTCGACTCAAGCCCCACGCCTTGCTGGACCTGCGCGAGCAGGCTGTTTCCAGCGACCGCGCCGATTACTTCTCACCCAACCTCGACCAGACCTTCCCGTCCCTGAGCGACTGCTTCCAACTGCTTGGCACCGAGTCGGCCGCCGTGCCCAAGGACGAGCGCCTGGTGAACTGGCAGGTCAGCCTCGGTATCACCCACGTTGAGCAGATCTACCTCAACAGCGCCGGTGCCGAACTGCGCCAGGCCCAACGCTTTGTGTACCCCGGCCTGGACGTCACGGCCTACGACGGCAACGACAGCCAGACCCGCAGCCTTGGCCGCGAGAACTTCGGCCAGCAAGGCGCGGCGGACGTCATCAGCCGCTGCGGCCTGATCGGTGCCGGTGCCCAGGTGGCCGATCAGGCCCTGCAATTGCTCCAGGCGCCAAACACCCCGCAAGGCAAGCGCGACCTGCTGCTGATGCCCGACCAGATGATGCTGCAAATCCACGAGTCCATCGGCCATCCGCTGGAGCTGGACCGCATCCTCGGCGACGAGCGCAATTACGCTGGCACCAGTTTCGTCAAAGCCAGTGATTTCGGCCGCCTGCAATACGGTTCCGGCCTGCTCAACGTGACCTTCGACCCGGACATCCCCGAAGAACTCGCCAGCTACGGCCATGACGACGACGGCACGCCCGCCAGCAAGCAGTTCCTGATCCGTGAAGGCCTGCTGCTGCGTCCGCTGGGCGGTGCTTTGTCGCAATTCCGTGCCGGCATGGACGGCGTCGCCAACAGCCGTGCCTGCGGCTGGAACCGCCCGCCGATCGACCGCATGGCCAACCTCAACATCGAGCCAGGCGATCAGTCCATCGAACAGCTGATCGGCGGTATCGAACACGGCGTGCTGATGTCGACCAACCGCTCATGGTCGATCGACGATGCGCGCAACAAATTCCAGTTCGGCTGCGAATGGGGCCAACTGATCGAAAGCGGCGAACTCAAGGGGGTGGTGAAGAATCCCAATTACAGGGGCATCTCCGCGCAGTTCTGGAAGAGCCTCAGCGCCGTCGGCGATGCCAGTACCTTCAAGGTCCTCGGCACACCGAACTGCGGCAAGGGTGAACCGAACCAGGTGATCCGCGTCGGTCACGCGTCACCGGCCTGCGTGTTCAGCAATGTCGATGTATTCGGAGGAGACGCCTGATGAATCCTTCAAACAGCCAGTCCGCATCGTTCAAGGCGCTGGTCAACAGCCTGCGTGGAGCCCTGCACGAGCCCGAGCAGTTCACCCTCAGCTACGCCGCCGAATCGTCGGCCTTCGTGCGTTTCAACCACGCCAGGGTGCGTCAGGCCGGCCAGGTGCAGCAGGCGAGCATCGGCCTGAAACTGATCAACGAAGGCCGCCATGCCGACCTGCACATCACCCTGGCCGGCGATCCGCAAGTGGATGCGCAGCGCCTGAGCGAAGGTCTGCAACAGTTGCGTGAAACCCTGCCGCTGCTGCCGCCGGACCCGTACCTGTTGCTCAACCACAACGGCTGGCAGAGCAACAACGTGCAGTCGCATCCGCTGCCGGACACCGAGCAGGTGGTCGCGCAAATAACCCAGGCTGCCGAAGGCCTGGATCTTGTCGGTTTCTACGCTGCCGGCCCGATCAGTCGTGGCTTTGCCAGCTCTTCGGGCGCCTTCGGCTGGCATCAGGCCAACAGTTTCAATTTTGACTTCAGCCTGTTCCACGAGAATGGCCAGGCCGTGAAAGCCAGCTACGCCGGGCACGACTGGAACAGGGAAGGCTTTTCCAGACGCTTCCAGCAAGCCCGCGAGCAGCTTGAGTTTCTGGGCCGGCCGCTGCGCACTGTGCCGCCCGGCCAGTACCGCGCTTACCTGGCACCGGCGGCGCTGGAAGAAATCATGGGCATGCTGTGCTGGGGTGGTTTCTCGGCACAGTCGATTGCCAGCAAAAGCAGCCCGCTGCAAAAGCTCTACGGTGGCGACAGCGCGTTCAGCCCGCTGGTCTCGCTGGATGAAAAAGTCAGCGGCTCGCTGAGCCCGGCGTTTTCCGATGAAGGTTATCCGCGCAGCGATCTAGGGTTGATCGTCGATGGCAAGGCCGGGGCACAACTGGTCAGCTCGCGCAGCGCCGCCGAATACGGCTTGACCGCCAATGGCGCCAGCGGCGGTGAATCACCGAGCGCGCTGAACATGAAAGCCGGGGCATTGCCTGACGCGGACATCCTCAAGCAATTGGGCACGGGGTTGTACATCAGCAACCTGTGGTACCTGAACTTCTCGGATCAACCGGCTGCACGCCTGACCGGTATGACCCGGTTTGCCACGTTCTGGGTCGAGAACGGCGAGATTCAGGCACCGGTCAGCACCATGCGCTTCGATGACAGCGCCTTCAGCCTGCTCGGTTCGCAGCTGGAAGCGTTGACCGAGGAGCGGGAGTTGTTGTTGTCGGCGAGTACCTACAGCCAACGGGCGACGGCTTCGGCGTTGTTGCCGGGGGCGTTGGTCAGCCGATTGACTCTGACCCTTTAAAAGCTTCGCGAGCAGGCTCGCTCCCACATGGACAGCACAATTCCTGTAGGAGCGAGCTTGCTCGCGAAGAATGAGAGGGCTGCGTATTTACTCAGACAGTACGCATCATCGTTCACGTCCATCGCGAGCAAGCTCGCTCCTACAGAAGAGGTCCCATGCCCAACCGCCCACCTCTCGACGCTGTAACAGCCCGCTGGATACCCTGGGTTGTCGCCATTGCCTTCTTCATGCAGTCCCTCGACGGGACGATTCTCAATACTGCCCTGCCGGCCATGGCCCGCGACCTGGCCGAAGACCCATTGCGCATGCAGGGTGTGATCATCGCCTACATGCTCACCGTCGCCTTGCTGATTCCCGCTTCTGGCTGGATTGCCGATCGCTTCGGCACCAGGAAAATCTTTTTCAGTGCGATTTTGCTGTTCAGCCTCGGCTCGCTGCTCTGCGCATTGTCGAGCAGCCTGAGCATGCTGATCGGCGCCCGGGTGATCCAGGGTCTGGGCGGCGCGTTGATGTTGCCGGTCGGGCGGCTGGTGGTGTTGCGCGCCTACCCGCGTTCAGAGCTGGTGCGGATCATGGGCTTCATCACCATTCCCGGGCTGCTCGGCCCCTTGATCGGCCCGACCATGGGCGGCTGGATGGTGCAATACCTGACCTGGCACTGGATCTTCCTGATCAACCTGCCGGTGGGGCTGGTCGGTTGCTACGCCGTGTGGAAATACATCCCGGACCTGCGTGGAACCGAACGCACGCGCTTCGATAGCCTGGGCTTCGTGCTGTTTGGCGCGGCGATGATTCTGATCACCATCGCCATGGAAGGCCTGGGCGAACTGCACCTGCCGCACCTGCGGGTGATGTTGCTGCTGTTCGGTGGCATGGCGTGCCTGGCGGCGTACTGGCTGCGCGCCGGTCATATCGAAAACCCGCTGTTCGCGCCGTCGCTGTTCAGGACCCGGACCTTTGCCGTGGGCATTCTCGGCAACCTGTTCGCCCGCCTCGGCAGCGGCGCCCTGCCCTTTCTGGTGCCGTTGCTGCTGCAAGTGGCGCTGGGCTATTCGCCGTCCCAGGCCGGGATGAGCATGCTGCCGCTGGCGGCAGCGGCGATGATCGCCAAGTGGATGGCGCGGCCGCTGATCGAGCGTTTGGGCTACCGCATCGTGCTCACCGGCAATACCCTGGCGCTGGGGATCATGCTGGCGAGCATGGGCCTGGTCAGCGAGCAGACGCCGTACTGGCTACTGCTGTGCCTGCTGGCGATCCTTGGCGCGATCAACTCCTTGCAGTTCACCGCGATGAACACCGTGACCCTGATCGACCTCGATGACGCCAGCGCCAGTAGCGGCAACAGCCTGCTGTCGGTGGTCGCGCAATTGTCCCTGAGCCTGGGGGTCGCGTGCGCGGGGGCATTGCTCGGCGGGTTCACGGCGGAGATCGGAAACGACGGCGTGCAGACCGTTCTGGGCGCGTTTCAACTGACGTTTGTGACTGTGGGAATCATGGCAATGTTGGCCGCGACGATCTTTTCCCAGCTTTCACGGAATGACGGACGGCGTGTTAAACGTCCGGAAGAGCACATAGAGCCTTAGGGCGAATGGCCATCGGACTGGTACACTGCGCGACATTTTGTTTTGCAGGCCAGTCCCGTGACCACCATCGCCACCGAATTTAATACTTTGCCGCTGTCCGCCGCCATGCTGGCTAACCTCGACTCCCTCGGTTATGCCCAGATGACGCCGATCCAGGCGCAAAGCTTGCCGGTGATCCTCAAGGGGATGGACCTGATCGCCCAGGCCAAGACCGGCAGCGGCAAGACCGCCGCGTTCGGCATCGGCCTGCTGAACCCGATCAATCCGCGCTACTTCGGTTGCCAGGCGCTGATCCTGTGCCCGACCCGCGAACTGGCTGACCAGGTCGCCAAGGAAATCCGTCGCCTGGCCCGTGCCGAAGACAACATCAAGGTCCTGACCCTGTGTGGCGGCGTGTCCCTCGGCCCGCAGATCGCTTCGCTGGAACACGGCGCGCACATCATCGTCGGCACCCCTGGACGCATCCAGCAGCACCTGCGCAAGGGTTCGCTGGTACTCCACGGCCTCAACACGCTGATTCTCGACGAAGCCGACCGTATGCTCGACATGGGCTTCTACGATTCCATCGAAGAAATCATCATGCAGGCCCCGGAACGTCGCCAGACCCTGCTGTTCTCCGCCACCTACCCGGTAGGCATCAAGCAGTTGGCCTCGAAGTTCATGCGCAACCCGCAGCAGGTGAAGGCCGAGGCGTTCCACGACGACACGCAGATCGAGCAGCGCTTCTACGAGATTTCCCCGGATGACCGCATGAGTGCGGTGACCAAGGTGCTTGGCCACTTCCGCCCGGCCTCCTGCGTGGCTTTCTGCTACACCAAGCAGCAGGTTCAGGAAACCGTCGACCACCTGACTACCAAAGGCATTTCCGCCGTCGGCCTGCACGGCGATCTGGAACAGCGTGACCGCGACCAGGTGCTGGCGATGTTCGCCAACCGCAGTACTTCGGTGCTGGTGGCGACCGACGTCGCTGCGCGCGGCCTCGATATCGATTCCCTGGACATGGTGATCAACGTCGAACTGGCCCGTGATTCGGAAATCCACATTCACCGCGTCGGCCGTACTGGCCGCGCCGGTGAGAAAGGCCTCGCCATCAGCCTGGTGGCGCCGTCCGAAGCGCAGCGCGCCCAGGCTATCGAGCAATTGCAGAAGACACCACTGACCTGGGACCAGGTGGACAACCTCACCTCCAAGGGCGGTGGCCCGCTGTTGCCGCAGATGAGCACCCTGTGCATCGCTGCCGGCCGCAAGGACAAGGTTCGTCCGGGCGACATTCTTGGCGCACTGACCGGTGACGCCGGCATCCCCGGTGCCCAGGTCGGCAAGATCGCGATTTTCGACTTCCAGGCCTATGTGGCCGTGGAGCGCGGCGTCGCCAAGCAGGCCTTGCAGCGCTTGAACGACGGCAAGATCAAGGGCCGTTCGTTGCGCGTGCGTATTTTGTAAGCGATCTTCCAACCAAAGAAGATCCCCTGTGGGAGCGAGCCTGCTCGCGATAGCGGACTGTCAAACAACATCTATGTTGAATGTGCAGCCCCATCGCGAGCAGGCTCGCTCCCACAGTTTGTTTTGTGGTGATACATCAAGAGGACACCGTTTTGCGCTCTACCGAAGTCGTGATCATTGGCGCTGGCGCCGCAGGGTTGATGTGTGCACTGACCGCCGCCGGGCGTGGGCGCAAAGTGTTGTTGCTCGACCATGCCAACAAGGCTGGCAAGAAAATCCTGATGTCGGGCGGTGGCCGCTGCAACTTCACCAACATGTACACAGAACCGAGCAATTTCCTCTCGCAGAATGCACACTTCTGCAAATCCGCCCTGGCTCGTTACACCCAGTGGGATTTCATCGGCATGGTGGCCAAGCACGGCGTGCCATACCACGAGAAAAAACTCGGCCAGCTGTTCTGCGATAACAAATCCAGCGACATCCTGGAAATGCTGCTCAACGAGTGCGATCAGGTCGGCGTCAGCCTGCACCTGGACACCTCGATCCAGACCATCGAGAAGCTTGAGAAAGGCTATTTGCTGGACACGACGCTCGACCAGATAACATGCGAATCCCTGGTGATCGCCACCGGCGGCCTGTCGATCCCGACCTTGGGCGCCACCGGTTTCGGTTACCAGGTAGCCAAACAGTTCGGCCACGAACTGCTGCCAACCCGCGCCGGCCTGGTGCCGTTCACCATCACCGATCAGCTCAAGACCTTGTGCACTGAGCTGTCCGGTACATCGGTGGATTGCCTGGTGAGCTGCAACGACCAGAGCTTCCGCGAGAACATCCTGTTCACCCACCGTGGCCTCAGCGGCCCGGCGATTTTGCAGATCTCGTCATTCTGGGAATCCGGCGATACCGTCGAGATCAACCTGCTGCCGGATCACGACGTACCGGAATGGCTACAACAGCAACAGGCCGAACGTCCCAACAGCGAGCTGAAAACCTTGCTCGGTGAAATCTTCACCAAGAAGATGGCCAACCTGCTGGCGGACAACTGGTTCGTCTCCAAACCGATGAAGCAGTACACCCACGCGGAACTGGCCGATGTCGCGGAAAAACTGGCGAGCTGGAAAGTCGTGCCCGCCGGCACCGAAGGCTATCGCACCGCCGAGGTGACCCTGGGCGGCGTCAACACCAATGAAGTGTCGTCCAAGACCATGGAATCGCTGAAAAGCCCGGGGCTGTACTTCATTGGTGAAGTGCTGGACGTGACCGGACATCTGGGCGGGTTCAATTTCCAGTGGGCGTGGGCTTCCGGTTACGCCGCCGCGCAGTACGTCTGACTCACCCCAAAACCTGTAGGAGCGAGCCTGCTCGCGATAGCGGTTCGACAGTCGACATAAATGTTGAATGTACCGGCCTCATCGCGAGCAGGCTCGCTCCTACATTGAATACGTGTGGTATCAAGGAACAGATTTTGCTGTCTGATGTGATCGACGCCATTGCGTCGGCGTCATTAGTGGCTCAATTTAGCGTCATTGCCTCGGAAGGCCTTCGCATTTCATGTCATCGACTTCGTTCCGCCAGTCTCTGCGTCGCCTTTGGGCGCTGGATAAATTCAGCTACAGCGTGCGGGTATTCATTGCCCTGACCGGCACCATGGCGCTGTGTTGGTATCAGGATGAAATGGGCCTGCTGATCCCGTTGTTCCTGGGGATTATCGCCAGTGCCCTGGCCGAGACCGACGACAGCTGGCAGGGCCGTATCAACGCGCTGGCCGTGACGCTGGTGTGTTTCGCGGTTGCCGCCCTGTCTGTCGAACTGCTCTTCCCCTACCCCTCGCTGTTTATCATCGCCTTCGCCCTGGCTGCGTTCTGCCTGACCATGCTCGGCGCCCTCGGCGAGCGCTATGGCGCGATTGCCTCGGCAACGTTGATCCTTTCGGTCTACACCATGATTGGCGTGGACCAGCGTGGCGGCGCGGTCACCGATGTCTGGCACGAGCCATTGCTGCTGGTGGCCGGTGCTGCCTGGTACGGCTTGCTGTCGGTGTTGTGGCAGGCGCTGTTTTCCAATCAGCCGGTGCAGCAGAGCCTGGCGCGGTTGTTCCGCGAACTGGGCTTTTACCTGAAGCTCAAATCCTCGCTTTTCGAGCCGATCCGGCAGATGGACGTGGAGGCACGGCGCCTGGAATTGGCCCAGCAGAACGGCCGGGTGGTGGCGGCACTGAACGCCGCCAAGGAGATCATCCTGCACCGGGTCGGCAATGGTCGCCCGGGGTCGAAAGTCAGCCGCTACCTCAAGCTGTACTTCCTCGCCCAGGACATCCACGAGCGCGCCAGTTCTTCGCACTACCCGTATAACGCCCTGGCCGACGCCTTCTTCCACAGCGACGTGCTGTTCCGCTGCCAACGCCTGTTGCGTCAGCAAGGCAAGGCCTGCCGGGCCCTGGCCGAATCGATCCAGATGCGCCAGCCGTTCACCTATGACGCCAGTTTCGCCGAGGCCCTGAGCGACCTCGATGCCTCTCTCGAACACCTGCGCATCCAGAGCAATCCGGCCTGGCGCGGCTTGCTGCGTTCACTGCGGGCACTGGCGGCCAACCTCGGTACTCTCGACCGCTTGCTCAGCGACGCCAGCAACCCCGACGCCCTGGCCGACGCCACCGACAGCAGCTTGCTCGACCGTTCGCCGCGCAGCCTCAAGGACGTGTGGCTGCGCTTGCGCACGCAGCTGACGCCGACCTCGCTGCTGTTCCGCCATGCCCTGCGATTGCCCCTGGCCTTGAGCATCGGCTACGCCATGGTGCATTTGATTCACCCGTCCCAAGGCTACTGGATCATCCTCACTACGCTGTTCGTCTGCCAACCGAACTACGGCGCCACCCGCCGCAAACTTGGCCAGCGGATCATCGGCACCGCCATCGGCCTGACCCTGGCCTGGGCGCTGTTCGACCTGTTCCCGAACCCGCTGATCCAGTCGTGTTTCGCCATTGCCGCCGGGGTGGTGTTCTTTACCAACCGCACCACCCGCTACACCCTGGCGACGGCGGCAATCACCTTGATGATACTGTTCTGCTTCAACCAGGTGGGCGACGGTTACGGGCTGTTCCTGCCACGGCTGCTCGATACCTTGCTCGGCAGCCTGATTGCCGGGCTGGCGGTGTTCCTGTTCCTGCCGGACTGGCAAGGCCGACGCCTGAACAAAGTGCTGGCCAACACCCTGTCCTGCAACAGCATTTACTTGCGCCAGATCATGCAGCAATACGCTGCGGGCAAAAGCGACGACCTGGCTTACCGCCTGGCCCGCCGCAACGCGCACAACGCCGACGCGGCGCTGTCGACCACGCTGGCCAACATGCTGATGGAGCCGGGGCATTTCCGGAAGGAGGCGGACGTGGGCTTCCGCTTCCTGGTGCTGTCACACACGCTGCTCAGTTACCTGTCGGGCCTCGGCGCGCACAGGGAAACCCAACTGCCGGCGGACGTGCGCGAGCATTTGATCGATGGGGCCGGGGTGAAACTGGCCGCCAGCATCGACGAGATCGCCCAAGGGCTGGCGAGCAAGTCTTCGATCGAGATTCAGAGCGATGAAGAAGAAGCACTGGCCAATGACCTGGAACAGATGCCTGATGAAATCGATGAGGGGCAGCGGTTGGTGCAGACGCAACTGGCGTTGATCTGCCGGCAGTTGGGGCCGTTGCGGACGTTGGCGGCGCATCTCATCAAGGACACCAGTGAGGATTGAGATCTGTGGTGTCTGAGCGGGCCTCATCGCGAGCCTGCTCGCGATGAGGCCCGCTCAGACACCACAGAAACTGGCTCCACCCACTCACATCCCGTGCTGTTTGATCAACTTGTCATAACTCCCGTCCGCCTTCATCGCCGCGATCTCGCGGTCGAAACCGGCAACGATCTGTTCATGCTCAGGATTCTTCAGGCTGACCATAATATGCAGGCTGTTCTCGCTTAATGGCTTGGGCAGGAACTCCACGGCGTTTCGCACCTTGGGTGACTCACGGGCCAGGTAGTAGCGGGCGACGAACTCATCTTCCAGCGTCAGTTTGACCCGGTCGGCCGCGAGCATGCGCACCGCCATGGCGAAACTGTGCACAGGGATTTTCTGCAACGAGTCGTCGTTGTCGAACGCGGGCGAATAGGCGTAACCACGCACGATGGCAATCGGATAAGTGTGCAATTGCTGCAGGTTATTGAATTCGATGGGCGCGTCTTTGCGCTTGAGAAAGCGCACGCGATTGAGCAGGTACTCGCCGGAAAACTGGCCAAGCCTGGTCCGCTCCTCGGTGTACCAGGCGTTGACCAGCACGTCGTATCGGCCCTCGCCCAATCCCATCAAGGCCCGTGCCCAGGGCACCTGCTCGAACTCACTGGCATAGCCGGCCCTGGCGAGCGCAGTACTGACAATGTCCGTGGCCAAACCACCGTTGACGAGCGTGGCGTCGGTAAAGGGCGGCCAGGCATCAGCGACCAACCGCAGTTTTTCTGCCGCCGCTTCCTGAACCAGCAACAGCAACCCAATCAAGGCAAAAGCTCGATGCAATCGCGGCATGCCAGAAAATCCTTAGCGGGCGGGTTGCCCGACGTGTTTCAGCCAAAACCCCAGGCCCCGTACCGGCAAGACCCGGGTACTCAACATTAGCTCATCGACGCCACAGCACAGCGCTTCGATCCAGATTACACAAAGAAGACATCTGCGCGAGAAATGAATGATGGCATTTTGGCCTTTGTCACAGATTCTTCCACCATAAAGACTTCTGGCGTGAGTGCGCTTAGTATCGGAACGACGTTTTCAGGGAATCAAAACATGACAGTCGATTGGATCTGCAAACACCACAGCGACCTGGGCAAGGAGCAGCTGTACGCCATTTTGCAGTTGCGTGCACAAGTGTTCGTCGTCGAGCAGCAATGCGCTTATCAAGACGTGGATGGCCAGGACCTGGAAGGTGACACTTGTCACTTGATGGCCTGGGACGGCAATCAACTGGTGGCCTATCTGCGGCTGCTCGACCCGGAACTGCAAGGCGGGGACGTAGTGATCGGTCGGGTGATCATTGCTCCACACGCACGAGGCGCCGGGCTTGGACATGAGTTGATGGACCAGGCGTTGAAGCAGATTGAAGAACGCTGGCCGGAAACGCCGATCTACCTCTCGGCCCAGACGCATTTGCAGGGGTATTACGGGCGGTACGGGTTTGTCGTGACGGGCGAGGAGTTTTTCGAGGATGGCATTCCACACATCGGGATGCGTCGTTCCTGAAGCCCCTTTCGCGAGCAGGCTCGCTCCCACACTGGATTGCGTTCACAACCAAAATCAACCGTGGGAGCGAGCCTGCTCGCGAAGGTGTCAGTTCAGTCACCACTGGCGTCAGGGATACTCCAGCACCGCCTTGATCTGTCGCAGATTACGCTCGATCCACCCGCGATCAATCGCCCCCCACTCTCGAATCCGATAGCGCCCCGCATGGTTGCGCGCACCCTCTTCCTGCTCGAACTCACACACGATATCCAGATCCGCCAACGCCGCGATGGTGTCCTGCGCCGTACGCCGGGGCATGCCGGTGACCTCGGTCAGCGCCGGGACACTGCTGGCCAACCCGCTGTCGATCAGGTACGCCACGTACAACCGACGATAGAAGCTGCTCTTGGTCTTGCTCACGTCCATCCACACACTCCTTGTTGCGATTCTCGGCGGCGATAGCTACTGCATGTCCCGCCACGTCAGGTACACCCGCACATCAAACTCCACCTGGTGATAACCCGGCAGCATGTGTTCGCACAATTTGTAGAAGGCCTTGTTGTGGTCCGATTCCTTGAAGTGCGCCAGCTCATGCACCACGATCATTTTCAGGAACTCGCAAGGTGCTTCCTTGAACAGCGAAGCGATGCGGATTTCCTTCTTGGACTTTAGTTTGCCGCCCTGCACCCGGGAAATCGTGGTGTGCAGGCCAAGGGCACGGTGGGTCAGGTCCAAGCGGTTGTCGAACAGCACCTTGTCGATGGCCGGGGCATTACGCAGGTATTCCTGCTTGAGGTCCAGAGCATAGGTGTACAGCGCCTTGTCGCTCTGCACCCCGTGCTTTTGCGGGTAACGCTGGCTCAGGTAATCGCCCAGCCGACCGTCGGCGATCAGCTGGCGCACCTGATCCTGCAAGGTGGCGGGATAGGCCTGGAGATATTTCAACACTGTCATCGGGGTGGCAATACAGGTCACTAAAAGGTCGCAAGTGTAGCGAATTCAGCGGGCCAGCGCGCTCCAGTCAAACGGCTGGACAAAGACCCCAGTGTCTTCGGCCATTATCGGCCGGGCCACCAGAAAACCTTGCACATATTCACAGCCATTGGCTTGCAGCCACTCAAACTGCGCGACGGTTTCCACCCCTTCGGCAATCACCAGCATCCCGAACTGTTTGCACAGGTCGATCACACTGCGCACCAGCGCCGCATCCCGTACCGACTCCGGCAACCGGGCGATCAAATGGCGGTCGAGCTTGAGGGTATCCAGCTCCAGGTCGCGCAAGTGCGACAGGGAGCAGGGTCCGGCCCCGAAGTCATCCAATGCCACTCGTACGCCCAGATTGTGCAGCAGGCGCAATTGCTTGCGGGTTTCTTCGGGGTTGAGCATCAAGGCCTCTTCCGTGACCTCGACTTCCAGATAACGCGGTTGCAAGTCATGGCGCTCCAGCACCTGGCGCAACTCGGTGACCAGGTTGGGCATGCCGAACTGCGTACTGCTCAAGCTGACGCCGAGTACCAGGTCCTCGGTAAACAGAGACCCCCAGGCTTTGCGTTGCCCGATGCCGCGATGGTAGATCCAGCTGCCCAGGCGACTGATCAGCCGCGCCTCCTCCAGCAATGGCAAAAACAGCCCCGGGGGGACATCGCCAACACTCGGATGCTGCCAGCGCAACAAGGCCTCGAAGCCACGAGTCCGCCCATCGGCAATCGCAACCTGAGGCTGATACACCAGATTGAAATCCCGGTTCTCGATGGCCCTGCGCACACTTTCTTCCAGCATCAGCCGCGAGCGCGCCCGGCCGTTCATTTCGTGATCGTAGAAGCGATATTGCTGGCGACCGGCGCGCTTGGCTTCGTACATGGCGATGTCGGCCGCCCGCAGCATCCCGTCGAGATTGGCGCCACAATCAGGGAACGTGGCGATGCCAATGCTGGCACCCAGGGCGATATCGAAGCCGTCGATCTGCTGACAGATCGACACTCGCTCGATGAGCTTCTCGGCAATCTTCGCCGCCTGCTCGGGGAACTCCAGATCCAGCAGCACAGTGAATTCGTCGCCGCCCATCCGCGCCAGAATGTCGAAGGGCCGCAGGCAAGCCTTCAACTGTTCGCAGACCCAGCGCAGCACCCGATCACCGGCATCGTGCCCGAGCGAATCATTGACTCGCTTGAAGCCGTCGAGGTCCAGGTACATCAAGACCCAGGAACTGTCGGAACGCTCACCGCGCAACAGCAGGTTCTCTACGGTCTGGTAGAGCCCCCGGCGGTTGAGCAATCCGGTCAGTGGATCGGTGACCGCCTGAGACTCCAGTTGCTGATGCAGATGGCGCACCACCGACATGTCCAGCACAGTCACTACCATCGCCTGTTGCTCGGCGGGCAATGGCGCGCAGGACAAGGCCACCGGCACCTGCTGGCCGGGCGCCGTTCGTAGCAGGGCATCGTGCAGGCGCAGGGTTTCGCCGCGTTTGTATCCGGCCAGCAACTCGGAATCGGCCCAGATCGGGATATGCGGTTTTTGCAGGTAGTCCACAAACTCCTTGCCTTGCAGTTCCTGCACCGCGGCATTGAGCAACCGTGACATTGCCGGATTGGCAAAACGAATCAGACCGTCCTCCCCCAATACCAGAATGCCTTCGGCTGCGTTATCCAGCACTGACGCATTAAAGGCACGAGCGGCTTCCAGATCATGACTCAGGCGCTGCAAGGCTCGGCGATTACGCTGGTATTCGAGCAACGCCTGGACCTTGGGCGTGAAGATCTGCGGGTCGAACGGCTTGAACAGGTAATCCACCGCACCACTGGCATAACCCTTGATCACGGCGTCCCGGGACTGTTCGTTGGCGGCCAGGAAAATGATCGGCGTGAGACGGGTCCGCTGGCTATCGCGCATCAGGCGCGCCACTTCATAGCCGTCCATGCCCGGCATCTGCACATCCAGCAGCACCAGGTCGATGTCGTGTTCAAGTAACAAGCCGAGGGCCTCGAATCCCGAGGCGGCAGTAATGACCCGCCAGCCCTGGCGCTGCAACAACGCGCGCATGCTGATCAGGTTTTCAGGGTAATCGTCGACGACTAAAAGGGTTGAGCCGCCGTCTACTGGCGTGGGTTGCGCGCATTCCATGCTGCCTCTCTAATTGCGGGGTGTCAGGCCGGCTTCTCGTGAAAACCGGACAAATACGGTGCCATCACTCTAGACCCGGTTCTGCAAAAGCAGAAGGTGTCAGTAAGCCATCATATAATCATTGTGTCTTTTTACCGACTAACGGTCGATGGTTCAGTTCCATGAAAACCGGGAAGATGGCATTTCGACAGGATGTTGACGTCAACCACCCGTCAGACGAGCGTTAACAAAATATCCCGCTACGCTTATAAAGGCCGCCCCAAAGGGGCGATCTAGAGCTTCTGGCACACCCCTTCAGCATGAATCGAGTGGAAGAACCGACATGATCGATCTCGCAAGCTGGAACCTCAGCGTTCCCGTTGGCAACCCGCCGTACACCGTCGAAACCGCCAAACTGGTGGATGGCTTCAAGGATCAATACTTCCACTCCGACACCGGCACATTGTTTTTCTGGGCGCCCGTGACCGGTTCCCGTACCGAAAACGCGATTTACCCACGCACCGAATTGCGTGAAACCTACAGCAACGGCACGTTGAAAAACTGGTACTACCCCGACGCTGACAACTCCCTGCATGCGACCCTTTCGGTCAGCCAGGTACCCAGCTCGGGAAAGATCGTCATTGGCCAGATCCACGCCTATAACAGCCAGAAGCCCATGGTGAAGGTCGAGTATCAATACAAAACCTACAGCTCGACCGGCAACATCGTCGCCAAAGTCCGCATGCACCCCGACGACACCCCCCGAGTCATCACCATCGCCACCGACGTGAAACTCAATCAGGAATTCTCCTACCTCATCCACCTCAGCCCCGGCGGTGCATTGGGCATCAGTGCGGCGGGCTATCAGTGGAATACCGATATCAGCGCGATGTGGCGTGATAAGCCGCTGTACTTCAAGGCCGGCGTCTATGTGCAGGACAACACGGGGTACACAAGCGAAGGCGGGGAAGTGACGTTCAGCAAGCTGGATATTGATCACAATCAATAGCCCGAACCCTTTGTGGCGAGGGAGCTTGCTCCCGCTGGGCCGGTCCGCGTTCGGGCGAAGCAGCCCCAACGCCGAAGGCGAGAGCTTCGCTCTCGAACGGGAGCAAGCTCCCTCGCCACAAAAGCCCGCGTCATATATTTCTCTCGCCCACAAAAAACCCGCCTCTCCAGGCTGTGTGAAAACGCACTGATGGTGGTTCTGGCAAACGCCCCGACATGTTCGGGGCGTTTGCTTTTGTACGGACAGCAGACGAAAAAGGCGTTTCAGCCCATCAACGCCATCAGCTGACGTGCGCCGAGCACGTTGATCGCTCTTTTCAGGTTGTAGGCGTTCACCGCCAAGGCCATCTCGGCTCTCGTGCCTTCTAGTTGTCGCAGCAGGAAGCGAGCGTTGCCAAACAACCACTGCTTTAGGTTTCCGAAGGGATGCTCCACGATGGATCTTCGGCTGACCATCATTTCGGGGTGTGCTTGCATTCGCCGTTCCATTCGCTCGAAAGCCTCTTCGTGCACGTGGCGTGAAATGTATCGGCGTTGGGCGTCGGTGCATTGCGCTCTTAACGGACAGCTTAGGCAGTCACTGACCGCCGCCTGGTAGATACGCCCCTTATTGCTGATCTGTTTAAAAGTCAGCCATTTACCGGTGGGACATTGATAGCGATCCTGCGACGCATCGTAGGTAAATATCGTTCGGTCGAAGAACGCCTGTTCCTTGCCGCAGGAGTTGTTCGACCGAGCCGGCGGTACATAAGCCGTTATGTTTTCATCCTCACAAGCCTGGAACTGCTTGCCATTTGAATAGCCCATATCAGCAGTGACAGTCAGTTCATCTTGCTGCAATTGCTCTTTGGCGGCCTTGGCCATCGGTTCAAGCTGCTTGCGATCATCGCTGTCCTGAGTCACTTCATGATGCAGAATCAGGCAATGCTCGGCATCCACGGCTGTCTGCACGTTGTACCCGACCCGCGGCCCTTTATGCGTGCGCATCATTCGCGCATCGCTTTCGTGGGTATTGAATTGCTCGAGCGCCATTGATTTCATCAGCGCTTGGCACGTCAGGTTTTTGGAATGCCTAATTTCAAGTTGCGCTAAAGCCGTCTTGATCGCGCTACGGTCAACCTTCTCGTCGGCTTCGGTTTTATCCGCTTCATCCAGATCGGCCAGGTACTGGGCAATGCGTTTCTCCAGCTTCTGCTCCTGGTGTTTGAGCCGTTGCAAACTCGTATGGCGCCGCGAGGAAGCAACCGCCTGGAACTTGCTGCCATCAATCGCCACCAAATCACCCGCGATCAAACCCACCGTGCGGCAAAACCGGACGAAGGCCCGGCACGTCGCGATAAAAGCGGGTTTGTTGTCTTTACGGAAGTCGGCGATGGTCTTGAAGTCGGGCTTGAGGCGGTTGATCAGCCACATCACTTCGATGTTGCGCTGGCACTCGGCTTCAAGACGCCGTGATGAACGAATCCGCTGGAAATAACCGTAGAGGTAGAGTTTTAGCTGATCGGCAGGATCATAAGAGGGGCGCCCTGTGCTTTTGGGCAGCGCCTTATCAAAGCCCAGTTGCACCAGATCCAGTTTGGTGACGTACAGGTCAATGACTCGAACGAGGTGATCCTCGGGGATCAACTCTTCCAGCGAGACCGGAAACAGACTGGTCTGACTGCGGGACTGTCCTTGGATGTAGGCCATAACGAAAAATGCTCCGTATCTTTCGACGCGGAGCATTTTCTTTGAACGCTAGGCAGATTGCCAGGTTTTCACACAGTCTGTCTCGGCGGGTTTTTCATCAAGGCAGTTTAACGCTCAGGCTTAGTTGACCTTGGCGTTCAACTCACCTTTCAGGTAACGCTGATACATGCCTTCCAGCGAGATCGCCTTGATCTTCGAAGCGTTGCCGGCAGTGCCGAAGGCTTCGTAGCGAGCGATACACACATCGCGCATGGCGGTGACTGTGGCGCCGAAGAATTTACGTGGGTCGAACTCGCTCGGGTTGGTAGCCATCAGGCGACGCATTGCGCCAGTGGATGCCAGGCGCAGGTCGGTGTCGATGTTGACCTTGCGCACGCCGTGCTTGATGCCTTCGACAATTTCTTCAACCGGTACGCCGTAGGTTTCCTTGATGTCGCCGCCGTACTGGTTGATGATCGCCAGCCACTCTTGCGGAACCGAAGACGAACCGTGCATCACCAGGTGAGTGTTCGGAATGCGCTTGTGGATCTCTTTGATGCGGTCGATGGCCAGCACGTCGCCGGTAGGCGGCTTGGTGAACTTGTACGCGCCGTGGCTGGTGCCGATGGCGATGGCCAGGGCATCAACCTGAGTGCGTTTTACGAAGTCGGCGGCCTCTTCCGGGTCGGTCAGCATCTGGCTGTGATCCAGAACGCCTTCGGCACCGATGCCGTCTTCTTCACCGGCCATGCCGGTTTCCAGCGAACCCAGGCAGCCCAGCTCGCCTTCTACCGAAACGCCGCAGGCGTGAGCCATGGCCACGGTCTGTTGGGTAACACGCACGTTGTAGTCGTAGTCGGTCGGGGTCTTGCCGTCTTCGCCCAGGGAACCGTCCATCATCACCGAGCTGAAACCCAGTTGAATGGAGCGCTGGCAGACGTCAGGGCTGGTGCCGTGGTCCTGGTGCATGCACACCGGGATGTGCGGGAATTCTTCGATGGCTGCCAGGATCAGGTGACGCAGGAACGGTGCACCGGCGTATTTGCGAGCACCGGCCGAAGCCTGGACGATCACCGGGGAGTCAGTCTTGTCAGCGGCTTCCATGATGGCGCGCATCTGCTCAAGGTTGTTGACGTTGAAGGCTGGAACGCCGTAGCCGAACTCGGCTGCGTGGTCCAGCATCTGGCGCATGCTGATAAGTGCCATTGTGTATATCTCTCCCGGTTGAGGGTCGTTAATCGTGCCAGCCTGCCGTAGCGGCGGCGGCTATTCAAGTTTTTGCAGATCGGGGGTTGGCCCGGGCTGCGGATTCGGTGCTGCATCAGTTCTAAACGCCGGCCCCCCTGTAGGAGCGAGCTTGCTCCGGGCGGCGATCCGACGATGGTGGCCCAGACAACGCGGGCATTCAGGTCCCCAGCGTTATCGTTAACGACCATCGCGAGCATGCTCGCTCCTACAGGTGACAACCACGGCCAATCAAATCATTGGTGGCGACCCAGTAAACCAGGCCTTCCTCACCTTTTATGTGAAACGCCAGCATGTCATTGCTGTACAGCGAACCTGATGCACCCGGTTCCTGCTTCAAGCGGTAGACCTGATCGGCACCGCCCAGGCGCACGTCGACTTCCTTGCGGCTAACGTCGGTGTAGCGCCACAGCACTTTGGCCTGGCTGTCGCAGGTCCAGGTGGTCCAGTTATCCACAGGCGCGGACGACTGGAACAGGTTCAACTGAGCACAACCCGCCAACAACGCCAATGCCGCAACTGCGATAAAACCTTTCATCCGTGCCCCTCGACTGACGGCGCACGCCGCCAGCCCTGAGTAATGAATCAGACCCGTCAAGGGCAGCCATGTTCCTTGGCGGGTGCCTGGGTCTCGTATTTGTCCAGGCCTTCCGGCCCGGAACGCTTGTTGAGCACCGGGTTGGTTTCCGCCTGCCAGTCAGCCTGGTAGCAGCCTTTGTCCGACTCGGACGGCGCAGGTTCCGGCGTGGCTTTCGGGTTACTCCCGCAAGCCACCAGTGAACCCGCGACGATCAACAGCGCTAACGTCTTGACCATTTCAACACTCCCTTGCCTGGTCAAACGGGCGACCCTCAGGCCTTGGCCCGGCTTTCCAGAACTTCAACGGCTGGCAGCACTTTGCCTTCGACAAATTCGAGGAACGCGCCACCGCCGGTAGAAATGTAGGAGATCTGCTCGGCAACGCCATATTTGTCGATGGCCGCCAGGGTGTCGCCGCCGCCAGCGATAGAGAACGCCGCGCTGTCCGCGATGGCCTGGGCCAGCACTTTGGTACCGTTACCGAACTGATCGAATTCGAACACGCCGACCGGACCGTTCCACAGGATGGTTTGCGACGACTTCAGCAGCTCGGCGAAATTCGCCGCGGTCTGCGGGCCGATGTCCAGGATCATGTCGTCGGCAGCGACGTCAGCGATCAGCTTGACAGTCGCAGCAGCACTTTCCGCGAACTCCTTGGCAACCACCACGTCCACTGGCAGCGGTACGCTGACTTTGGCGGCGATGGCGCGAGCGGTGTCCAACAGATCTGGCTCGTACAGGGATTTACCGACCGGGTGACCGGCAGCGGCCAGGAAGGTGTTGGCAATGCCGCCGCCGACGATCAACTGGTTGCAGATCTGGCTCAGGCTGTTCAGCACGTCGAGTTTGGTCGACACCTTGGAGCCGGCGACGATGGCCGCCATTGGCTGGGCCGGAGCGCCCAGGGCTTTGCCCAGTGCGTCCAGCTCAGCGGCCAGCAGCGGGCCGGCAGCAGCGATTTTGGCGAACTTGGCCACGCCGTGGGTCGAACCCTCGGCACGGTGAGCGGTGCCGAAGGCGTCCATCACGAACACGTCGCACAGGGCGGCGTATTGCCGGGCCAGTTCGTCGGCGTTCTTTTTCTCGCCTTTGTTGAAGCGCACGTTTTCGAACAGCACGATGTCGCCCGCTTTCACGTCAACACCGCCCAGGTAATCGGCCACCAGCGGCACTTCACGACCCAGAGCACGGCTCAGGTAGTCGGCAACTGGCTTGAGGCTGTTCTCGGCCGAGAACTCGCCTTCGGTCGGACGGCCAAGGTGCGAGCAGACCATCACGGCCGCGCCTTTTTCCAGGGCCAGCTTGATGGTCGGCAGCGAGGCCAGGATACGCGCATCGCTGGTGACAACACCGTCCTTGACTGGGACGTTGAGGTCTTCGCGGATCAATACGCGCTTACCTTGCAGATCGAGGTCGGACATCTTCAACACGGTCATGGGTCGCACTTCCTACGGTTTTTTTGAAATTGCTGTTTGCAGATAGTGTTCTGCAACGTCCAGCATTCGGTTGGCAAAACCCCATTCGTTGTCGAACCAGGCCAGGATGTTCACCAGCCGAGGGCCGGAAACGCGGGTCTGACTGGCATCGACGATCGCCGAATGTGGGTCATGGTTGAAATCACAGCTTGCGTGGGGTAGCTCGGTGTAGGCCAGCAGGCCTTTGAGCGGGCCGCAGGTGGCGGCTTCGCGCAGAATCCGGTTGACCTCGGTGGCGTCGGTCGCGGTGGCGGTCTGCATCGTGATATCGAGGCAGGACACGTTGACTGTCGGCACCCGCACGGCTTTGGCCTGAATTCGGCCGGCAAGTTCCGGCAGCAGGCGCTCGATACCACGCGCCAGACCGGTGGACACCGGAATCACCGACTGGAACGCCGAACGGGTGCGGCGCAGGTCTTCGTGGTGATAGGCATCGATGACCGGCTGATCGTTCATCGCCGAGTGAATGGTGGTGATCGACACGTAATCCAGACCAATGGCCTGATTCAACAGGCGCAACAGCGGCACGCCGCAGTTGGTGGTGCAGGACGCGTTGGACACCAGCAACTCATCACCGGTCAGGCAATCCTGGTTCACGCCATAGACGATGGTCGCGTCGACGTCCGTCTCGCTGGCCATCGGCTGGGAAAACAGCACACGCGGGGCGCCGGCGTCGAGGAACCGCTGGCCATCTTCGCGAGTGTGATAAGCGCCGGAGCACTCCAGCACCAGATCGACGCCCAGGGACGCCCAATCGATGCCTTCGGGGGTGGCACTGCGCAGGACCTTCACGCAGTCGCCATTGATATGCAGACAATCGCCGTCGACTTTCACTTCGCCGGGGAACCGGCCATGGGTGGAGTCGAAGCGTGTCAGGTATTCGATGCTGGCCATGTCCGCCAGATCGTTGATCGCGACAATCTCGAACCCGGCCTTGTCGCCTCGCTCGAACAACGCACGCAAGACGCAACGACCAATCCGGCCGTAGCCGTTGAGTGCAACTTTGTAGGGACGCGGTTGAGGCATGGGGTTCTCGATAGACGCAGGCAAACGAATTCTCGTTAACAACACGGTCTCTTGTAGGAGCGAGCTTGCTCGCGATGGACTTCAGAACAACGCGTTTATCCAGACAGCCAGCGTTATCGTTAACGACCATCGCGAGCAAGCTCGCTCCTACAGAAGATCGCGGTGGTCGTGAAACCACCGCGTCGTGCTTAGTCTTCCAGCAGCTCTTCAGCCTGACCCAGGATGTTTTCCAGGGTGAAGCCGAATTCTTCGAACAAGGCCGGCGCAGGCGCCGACTCGCCGTAGGTGGTCATGCCGATCACGCGGCCTTCCAGGCCCACGTACTTGTACCAGTAGTCCGCATGGGAAGCCTCGATGGCGATACGGGCGCTGACCTGCAACGGCAGGACCGATTGCTTGTAGCCGGCTTCCTGGGCATCGAACACGCTGGTGCACGGCATGGAAACCACACGCACCTTGCGGCCCTGCTCGGTCAGTTTGTCGAAGGCCTGAACGGCCAGACCGACTTCCGAACCGGTGGCGATCAGGATCAGCTCCGGCTCGCCTGCACAGTCCTTGAGCACATAGCCACCACGGCTGATGTCGGCGATCTGGCCAGCGTCACGGGTTTGGTGCTGCAGGTTCTGCCGGGAGAAGATCAGGGCCGAAGGACCGTCCTTGCGCTCCAGTGCATACTTCCAGCTCACTGCCGATTCAACGGCATCCGCCGGACGCCAGGTATCGAGGTTCGGCGTGCAGCGCAGGCTGGCCAGTTGCTCGATTGGCTGGTGAGTCGGGCCGTCTTCGCCCAGACCGATGGAGTCGTGGGTGTAGACGTGGATCACACGCTGCTTCATCAGGGCCGACATGCGCACCGCGTTGCGGGCGTATTCCATGAACATCAGGAAGGTCGCGCCGTAAGGCACCAGGCCACCGTGCAGGGCGACGCCGTTCATGATCGCGGTCATGCCGAACTCGCGCACGCCGTAGTACATGTAGTTGCCGCTGGCGTCTTCGGCGGTGACGCCTTTGCAACCTTTCCACAGGGTCAGGTTGGAACCGGCCAGGTCAGCCGAACCGCCGAGGAACTCAGGCAGCAACGGGCCGAATGCGTTCAGGGCATTCTGGCTGGCTTTGCGGCTGGCAATGGTTTCGCCCTTGGCGGCCACTTCGGCGATGTAGGCCGAGGCTTTTTCCGAGAAGTCAGCCGGCAGATCGCCACTCAGACGACGTACCAGTTCGCTGGCTTCGGCAGGGAATGCTGCGGAGTAGGCAGCGAAACGCTGGTCCCACTCGGCTTCCACGGCTTTACCTGCTTCCTTGGCGTCCCACTCGGCGTAGATATCGGCCGGGATTTCGAACGGGCCGTGATTCCATTTCAGCGCCGCACGGGTCAGGGCGATTTCCGCGTCACCCAGCGGGGCGCCGTGGCAGTCTTCCTTGCCTTGCTTGTTCGGGGAACCGAAGCCGATCGTGGTCTTGCAGCAGATCAGGGTTGGCTGCGCGCTCTTGCGGGCCGTCTCGATCGCCGTCTTGATCTCTTCCGGATCGTGACCGTCGACATTGCGGATCACTTGCCAGTTGTAGGACTCAAAACGCTTCGGCGTGTCGTCGGTGAACCAGCCTTCGACTTCGCCATCGATGGAGATGCCGTTGTCATCGTAGAAGGCGATCAGCTTGCCCAGGCCCAGGGTACCGGCCAGGGAAGCGACTTCGTGGGAAATGCCTTCCATCATGCAGCCATCACCCAGGAACACATAGGTGTGGTGGTCGACGATGTTGTGGCCAGGACGGTTGAACTGCGCTGCCATGACTTTTTCAGCCAGGGCAAAACCCACGGCGTTGGCCAGGCCTTGGCCCAGTGGACCGGTGGTGGTTTCTACGCCCGGGGTGTAGCCGAGTTCCGGGTGGCCCGGGGTGCGGCTGTGCAGTTGACGGAACTGCTTCAGGTCGTCGATCGACAGGTCGTAGCCGGTCAGGTGCAGCAGCGAGTAGATCAACATCGAGCCGTGGCCGTTGGACAGCACGAAGCGGTCACGGTCGGCGAACGATGGATTGCTCGGGTTGTGCTTGAGGTAGTCGCGCCAAAGTACCTCGGCGATATCCGCCATACCCATCGGGGCACCGGGATGGCCGCTGTTGGCTTTTTGCACGGCATCCATGCTGAGGGCACGAATGGCGTTGGCACGCTCACGACGGCTAGGCATCGCTGTTCTCCTGGGGGCTTGAATAAAACGAAACGGAAAAAAGGCGAGCATTTTCCCTCACCGGGACGCCTCGGGGCAATGACAGATAGTCATCTGAAGGCGTTTTTCCAATGGATAACGACGGTTTCGCTTGATGAAACCTTTCCGCCGTCCGTTTGTTGACTGAAGCTAACGTTAAGAAGTGCCATCTATCGAGCAATATCAAAACTTTTTGATATTGCTCTTGCGATGCCTTCGACCCGTGACTAGACTGCCGGCCTTATGAATTTACGCGTGCCATCCATTCAACATGACGATTGCGATGAGCTGGCAGCCTTGTGCAAGGCTGGCGGCGATCCCCTGCGGTTGAATGTCTTGCGCGCACTGGCCAACGACTCGTTCGGCGTACTGGAACTGGCACAGATCTTCGGCATCGGCCAGTCAGGCATGAGCCACCACCTCAAGGTACTGGCCCAGGCCGACCTGGTGGCGACGCGCCGCGAAGGCAATGCGATTTTCTACCGTCGCGCCCTGCCCCACACCGAACTGCTGGGCGGAAAATTGCACGCAGCCCTGCTCGAAGAAGTGGACAACCTGACGCTGCCGACTGACGTACAGTCGCGCATCACCCAGGTCCATGGGCAACGGGCGGCCGCCAGCCAGGACTTTTTCTCGCGAGTGGCGGAGAAGTTTCGCGCCCAGCAAGACTTGATCGCCGGCCTGCCGCAATACCGCGAAAGCGTGGTGGCCCTGCTCGACAAGCTGAGCTTCGACAAAGACGCCACGGCCATTGAAGTCGGCCCCGGCGATGGCGCATTCCTGCCGGAACTGGCGCGCCGCTTCGCGCAAGTCACGGCGCTGGATAACAGCAGCGCGATGCTTGAGTTGGCACGCCAGGTCTGCGAACGCGACAAGCTGACTAACGTTAGCCTGCAACTGGCCGATGCATTGAACGGCGTCAGCCTCAAGGCCGATTGCGTGGTACTGAACATGGTGCTGCACCATTTTGCCGCGCCGGCCGATGCGCTCAAGCACATGGCCAATTTGCTGCAACCAGGCGGTAGCCTGTTAGTGACAGAGTTATGTAGCCACAACCAGAGTTGGGCCAAGGAGGCCTGCGGTGATCTCTGGCTGGGGTTTGAACAGGACGATCTGGCCCGTTGGGCCACCGCTGCGGGACTCGTTCCCGGGGAAAGCCTCTATGTAGGCTTACGTAATGGTTTCCAGATCCAGGTCCGCCATTTTCAGCGGCCGGCTGGCGACACTCACCATCGGTAATTTCAGGAAAACATCGAGATGAGCGAATACTCCCTTTTCACCTCCGAGTCCGTGTCTGAAGGGCATCCGGACAAAATCGCCGACCAGATTTCTGATGCGGTGCTGGACGCCATCATTGCTGAAGACAAGTTCGCCCGTGTGGCGTGCGAGACTCTGGTGAAAACGGGCGTGGCGATCATCGCCGGCGAAGTCACCACTTCCGCCTGGGTTGACCTGGAGCAGATCGTTCGTGACGTGATCACCAACATCGGCTACACCAGCTCCGACGTCGGCTTCGACGGCGCGACCTGCGGCGTGATGAACATCATCGGCAAGCAGTCCCCGGACATCAACCAGGGTGTCGACCGTGCCAAGCCTGAAGATCAGGGCGCCGGCGACCAGGGCCTGATGTTCGGCTACGCCAGCAATGAAACCGACGTGTTGATGCCTGCACCGATCACTTTCTCGCACCAGCTGGTACAGCGCCAGGCCGAAGCCCGTAAATCCGGCCTGCTGCCTTGGCTGCGCCCGGACGCCAAATCGCAAGTGACCTGCCGTTACGAAAACGGCAAGGTTGTCGGCATCGACGCTGTCGTTCTGTCGACCCAGCACAACCCGGAAGTGTCGTACAACGACCTGCGCGAAGGCGTGATGGAGCTGATCGTCAAGCACGTGCTGCCTGCCGAACTGCTGAGCAAGGACACCCAGTTCCACATCAACCCGACTGGCCAGTTCATCATTGGCGGCCCGGTGGGTGACTGCGGTCTGACCGGTCGCAAGATCATCGTCGACAGCTACGGCGGCATGGCCCGTCACGGCGGCGGCGCGTTCTCCGGCAAGGATCCATCGAAGGTTGACCGTTCGGCGGCCTACGCCGGTCGTTACGTGGCCAAGAACATCGTTGCCGCCGGCCTGGCCGAGCGCTGCGAGATTCAGGTGTCCTACGCCATCGGCGTTGCCCAGCCGACTTCGATCTCGCTGAACACCTTCGGCACCGGCAAGATCAGTGACGACAAGATCGTCAAACTGGTCCGCGAAGTGTTCGATCTGCGTCCATACGCGATCACCACCATGCTCGACCTGCTGCACCCGATGTATCAGGAAACCGCTGCGTACGGCCACTTCGGTCGCACCCCGGCGACCAAGACCGTTGGTGACGACACCTTCACCACGTTCACCTGGGAAAAAACCGACCGCGCCGACGCTCTCCGTTCTGCTGCCGGCCTGTAAGATTCCCCCGCAACACCCGAAGCCCCGCACGGTTCGCGCCCTGCGGGGCTTTTTATTGCCTTGCGCTTGAGACCGCGTAGCCTGCTCGCGAAGAAGCCAGCTTAGCCACCGGAAATGCCCGGCAAAATACCCCCTCTCCGCGCCACCCCATACTGACCTAGCCTTCAAGCACCTCACCGAGCAAGGACGCTCAAGATGCTTCCCGACCTGCGCCTGTTTTTTGCCGCTCTACTGACCTTTACCTGTCTGACCGCCAGTGCCGCCGAGTGCCCGGACTGGCCACCCGAACTCGCCCTGATTGAAGTCAACAAACTGCAACAGCAAATCGACTTCTGGGACGACAGCTATCACCGTCGGGGACGCTCACTGGTCGCCGATGAACTCTACGACCAGTCCCGCGCGCAACTCATCCAATGGCGCCACTGCTTCAACCTGAGCCCGTCCGCAGATCCCTTGCGCACTGCGCGCGGCACGCTGCCCCACCCCATCGCCCACACCGGCCTGGACAAACTGCACGATCGGCCCGCCGTGGAAAAATGGCTGCGTGACCGGGTGGACGTCTGGGTCCAGCCTAAAATCGATGGCGTGGCGGTGACCCTGGTTTACCGCAACGGTCTGCTGGTTCAGGCAATCAGCCGCGGCGACGGCGAGAGCGGTCAGGACTGGACGGTTCCGGCACGGCAGATTCCGGCCATCCCGCAACGGCTATCGCAGGCCCGGGACTTGATCGTGCAAGGCGAACTGTATTGGCGCCTGACCGATCACGTGCAGGCCCGGGCCGGCAGCCTCAATGCTCGTGCCTCGGTGGCAGGCCTGATGGCGCGCAAGGTGTTGAGCACCGAGCAGGCCGCCGGCATCGGCCTGTTTGTCTGGGACTGGCCCCAAGGGCCTGCGAGCGTGTCCGCACGTGCCGCGGCGCTGACTGCGCTGGGCTTCCCGAGTACCACGGCATACAGCCAGCCCATCGCCTCCGTCGTCGATGCCGAACGCTGGCGCGAATACTGGTATCGCTCTCCTCTGCCCTTTGCCAGCGACGGCATCGTCCTGCGTCAGAACCAGCGCCCGGCCGCTGAGCGCTGGCAGGCCAGGTCACCCTACTGGGCCATCGCCTGGAAATACCCCTTCGCCCAGGCACTGGCCGAAGTCCGCCAGGTTCACTTCAGGATCGGCCGGACCGGGCGGATCACCCCGGTTCTTGAACTGACCCCGGTGAAGCTCGATGACCGGCAGATCAAACACGTCAGCGTCAGTTCGTTGCAACGCTGGCAGGCGCTGGACATACGCCCGGGTGATCAGGTCGCCATCAGCCTGGCCGGGCTGACCATTCCCAGGCTCGATAGCGTTGTATTGCGCAGCAGCGAACGCGCCGAATTGAACGTGCCGGTGGCAGAGGACTTTCATTCATTGAGTTGCTGGCAACCGACTCCGGGCTGCGAGAGCCAGTTTCTCGCGCGCCTGACCTGGCTCAGCAGCAAACAGGGTCTGGCGCTGCCCCATGTGGGTCCGGGGACTTGGGAAAAACTTCTTGCAACAGGTCGCCTGAACGGTCTGCTGGATTGGTTGACCCTCGATGCCCAAGAGCTTGCTACCATTGACGGTTTCGGCGAGCGCAGTGCGGCTCGCCTTGCCGACAGTTTCAATCAAGCCCGGCAACGCCCGTTCGCGCACTGGCTGAAAGCCCTGGGATTGCCGCCGACAGGTCAGGCGCATCTCGGCGATGCATGGCAGGCACTGGCGCAGCGAGACCTCGAACAATGGCGGGCCGAGGCCGATGTCGGGCCAGGGCGCGCGGCGCAACTGAACGCTTTTTTCCGCGATCCGCAGGTCTTGGCCTTGAGTGAAACGTTACGTGATGCGGGAATTGACGGCTTTTAGCTGCCGGCCCTGCGCCCACCGGGAACCCCAGGGGACCGCTGGGCTCCAACAAGCCATCGCCACACCGGCCCGCTTGCTTTCCTACATGGAGCTTTTATGAAATTTTTTTCACCGCTCGCCCTGTTGACCCTTTGCAGCGTGCTGGCCACCCCGTTGATGGCGGACGAGGAAGCGCCGGGGCTGACCGGTTGCGCCGCCAAGAAGCAAGGTATCGTCAACCAGATCGAATTGGCCAAGGTCCACGGCAACGCCGACCAGCAGGCAGGCCTGGAAAAGGCCCTGAGCGAAGTCGAAGCGAACTGCACCGACGCCTCACTGAAGAAGGAACGGGAAAACAAGGTGCTCGACGCCAGGCACGAAGTCAGCAAGCGTCAGGCGGACCTCGACAAGGCCATGAGCAAAGGCGACTCCGAAAAGATCAACAAGCGCAAAGACAAACTCGCCGATGCCCGCAAGGAATTGCAGAACGCATTGGATGAGCTGGATAAATAAGAACGGATA
Organism: Pseudomonas sp. GL_091; assembly: GCF_057837725.1. Taxonomy (NCBI): domain Bacteria; kingdom Pseudomonadati; phylum Pseudomonadota; class Gammaproteobacteria; order Pseudomonadales; family Pseudomonadaceae; genus Pseudomonas; species Pseudomonas sp. GL_091. The sequence continues at coordinate 6,717,859 of NZ_CM174451.1, forward strand.
ACGAACAAAGATCTTTGGTGTTGCCGAAGCAGCCTGCTCGCGAAGACGTCAGGCCGGGCACCGCTGGGTTAATGATCCCGAAACGCCTTATGACATGCACTGCAAGCATCTTCGACTTTCTGCACCGCAGGCCCCAGGTTGCTGGCCTTGTAGGGTTGAACCTGGCTGGCGATCACCAATTCACCGGTGGCGCTTTCAAGGTCACGGGCCATTGCCTGAAAGCGTGTCTGCTGCTCCCAGACATCGCTCTTGGCGCTGGTGTGATCTTCCTCGCGCACTTGCGGAAAATGCTGCCACGGCTCACGGGACAACGCATCGAGTTTCACCGCGCCTTCGGCGAACTTCGGGCCATCGAACGCAATGCGTCCACGCAACATGCCGCCCAGGTCTTCGCCAGTATTGAGCATCTGCTTGAAAATGGCCTTGCGCTGGCCGAGCGGCGAGTTGGGGTCGATGCCGCCACAAGCGGACAACGTCAGGCAGGCCAGCAATACAACAGAAAGTCTTTTAAGAGTCATGGTGGCTTCAGGTCACGGGAAACGGCGGCCAGTATCCTCGCGTCATCGGCAAAGACCAATAGCCCTATTATCAACAAGGGTTGTTTGAACGCATGGAGCGCTCAGGCAACCGGCAAAGGAATCACTCCATGAACAGCCGTTTCAAGGCATGGCGTCACAGCCTGGCCTGGACCCTGCCGATAGTGGCCCTGCTCGCAGGCTGCACCGGTGGTGACAACCAACAACCGAAAACCCACGCCCTGGCCACCTACTCCAGTGCCACATGGGAAGCGCTGCCGGCGGTGTCCGACAGTGACCTCGTCGCCGGTTTCGGTTCGTGGCGCAGCGCCTGCACCCGACTCAAGGCCGACCCGGTCTGGGGGGGCACCTGCGCCGCGGCTGCCAACGTGCCGCAAACCGCCAGCGACATTCGCGGGTTTCTCAAACAGAACCTCGATGTCTATGGCCTGCGCGCCGCCAACGACAGCCCCAACGGCTTGATCACCGGCTACTACGAACCGGTCTATCCCGGGAGCCTGACCCAGACCAGCGCTGCCAGTGTCCCGGTCTATGGCGTCCCCGAAGACATGATCATCGTCGCCCTCGACAGCATTTACCCGGAACTCAAGGGCAAACGCCTGCGCGGTCGACTCGAAGGTCGCGTGCTCAAGCCGTACGACGATGCGGCAGCCATTGAAACCAAAGGGGTCAAGGCGCCGGTCGTGGCCTGGCTGACCGATCCGATGAACCTGCAGTTCCTGCAAATCCAGGGTTCGGGTCGTATCCAGCTCGACAATGGTCGCCAGTTGCGTATTGCCTACGCCGATCAGAACGGCCATCCGTATCGACCGATCGGCCGCTGGCTGGTGGAACAGGGCGAGCTGAAAAAAGAAGACGTGACCATGGGCGCCATCAGCACCTGGGCCAAGGCCAATCCGTCGCGGATTCCCGAACTGCTCGGCAGCAACCCCAGCTATGTGTTCTTCACCCGCAACCCGGACAGCAACGAAGGTCCGCGCGGCTCGCTGAACGTACCGTTGACCGCCGGTTACAGCGCGGCGGTGGATCGCAAGGTGATTCCGCTGGGCAGCCTGTTGTGGCTGTCCACCACCAAACCGGACGGCACAGCCCTGGTTCGCCCCGTGGCAGCACAGGACACCGGTGGCGCCATTGCCGGCGAGGTTCGGGCGGATCTGTTCTGGGGCACCGGCGATGCGGCCGGGCAACTGGCCGGGGACATGAAACAGCAGGGACAGATCTGGATGCTCTGGCCCAAAGGTGCGACGTTGCCGCAAGTGCCGCAGGTGGCGGATGCCGAGAAGACAAAACCCTGAGGACAGTGTTGTCCGCTAGATGGCCATCGCGAGCAGGCTCGCTCCTACATTGGAACGCACACTCCTGTGGGAGCGAGCTTGCTCGCGATGAGGCCGGCAAAAACCCTGAAGATCTGTCAGACCGACACCACAAAAAAACTCACGATCAACGCCATCCCCACGAACCACACCAGCGACCGCAGCGTCGCCCAGTCCGCCAGGTAGCAAATGATGTAGAGCAGGCGGCTGGTAATGAACAACACCGACAGCACATTGATCGTCACCAGTTCGGCATTGCCGGCCAGGTGCGCCACGATCACCGCCGCGGCGAACGCCGGGGTCACTTCAAAACTGTTCAGTTGCGCCGCGTGCGCCCGTCTGCCCAAGCCTTCCAGAGAGTCGAGAAAGTCCCGAGGGTCATGATTGTCTTTCAGCCTGAACCCGCCACTGATCTTGGCTACCCACGTACACACATACGGCAGGAAAATCGCAATCAAAATGCACCACAGAGCAACCGTCATTACGCAGTCCCTTCTTCAAGTTGTAGAAAATCGAATCCATCAACGGTGATCAAAACTTCATCACCAGTATGCCGATAATCACAAGGCTACAGGCGAGTAGCCGTGGCCCGCCAAAAGGTTCTTTCAGGTAACGCATGCCAAACAGCACCACCAGGATCACACTGATCTCGCGCAGCGCTGCGGCCTCGGCAATCGAACCCAATTGCATCGCCCACAGCACCAGAGCGTAGCTGAACAACACGCAGAACCCGACGGCCAGGCCCAGTCGCCACTGCTCACGCCAGAACAACATGAACGCGGGCCGTTTGCGCACCAACGCCAACAGCGGAAACGGCCAGGCACTGAGCAAGGTGACCCAGATCAGGTAATCCAGTGGATGGGACCAGCGCCGTAATGCCTGCCCGTCGATGTAGGTGTAGCAACCGATGCACAGGCCGATCAACGCCACCACCGGTAGCATCGACCATGGAAGGCGCGCTCCGCCGCCGCCCTGCCAGAGCAGGCACAGCATGCCGAACGGGATCAGCAGGATTCCGAAGATCTGCTGATGGGTCAGCACCTCCCCGGCAAAGATCAGTGTCAGCGCCAACACCACCAACGGTGACAGGCCGCGCATCAACGGGTAAACCAGCCCGAGGTCGCCGACCCGATAGGCCTGGATCAGCAAATAGCGATAGAGCAACTCGAACGCCGCCGATGCCAGGATCCATGGCCAGATCTCCAGCGGCGGCACGCTCAGGAACGGCAACATCAGCACGACAAAGAGCAGCGCCACGCTGTCCATGCAGGCCACCACCAACAACCGCTCCGCGCTGAACTTGATCAGGGTATTCCACGCCGCATGCAACAGCGCCGCCACCAACACCAACGCCGTCGCAAGCACGGCCTACTCCTTTTGTTGTCTCCACGATTCAGGGGCGCAGAGAATTGGTTCGCCATATGTCAGTGGCTGTTTATACTGCAAGCGACCACGCCGCACTCAGTTGCGCACAGACTAATTCCTATAAAAATTCTGCCCGGCCCGCTCTCGTCGAGAACGGTCGTCGGCCTGCGTATGCCTGATCACAGCGTCAAGACTACCGACAGAGACCTTGCACATGCCACTCGCTTTGCTTGCCCTCGCTGTTGCCGCCTTCGGCATCGGCACCACTGAATTCGTCATCATGGGTCTTTTGCCCGATGTCGCCCTCGACCTCAGTGTGAGCATTCCCGATGCCGGATTGCTGATCACCGGCTACGCCCTGGGCGTGGTGTTCGGCGCCCCCATCCTCGCCGTCGGCACCGCCAACATGCCGCGCAAAGCCACCCTGCTGGGCATGACACTGATGTTCATCCTCGGCAACATGCTCTGCGCGCTGGCGCCTAACTACGCTACGCTGATGGCCGCGCGCGTGATCACGGCACTGTGCCACGGCGCATTTTTCGGCATCGGCTCGGTGGTGGCTGCCGGGCTGGTGGCACCCAACAAACGGGCTCAGGCGATTGCCATGATGTTCACCGGCCTGACCTTGGCCAACGTGCTCGGCGTGCCACTGGGCACCGCACTCGGGCAATACGCAGGTTGGCGCTCGACCTTCTGGGCGGTGTCGGTGATCGGGGTTCTGGCCGCGATTGCGCAATGGGTCTGGCTGCCGAAAAACATTGCGATGGATAAAGCCAACCTGGCCAGCGAGTTCAAGGTACTGGGCAAGGCCAATGTATTGCTGGCCCTGGGCATGAGTGTGCTGGCCTCGACCAGCCTGTTCAGTGTGTTCACTTACATTGCGCCGATCCTGCAGGACATCACCGGCGTCAGCCCCCACGGCGTCACCATCATGCTGCTGTTGTTCGGCGTTGGCTTGACCGCCGGCAGCATGCTCGGTGGTCGTCTGGCGGACAGCCGCTTGCTGCCTTCGCTGGTGGGCATGGCGCTGGCGGTGCTGGTGGTGCTGGCGGCATTCACGCAAACCAGCCATTCGGTGATCCCGGCGGCAATCACACTGGTGTTGTGGGGAACGTTTGCCTTCGCCCTGTGCCCGATCCTGCAACTGCTGATCATCGATCAGGCCCACGAGGCGCCGAACCTGGGTTCAACCTTGAACCAGAGCGCCTTCAACCTCGGTAACGCCGCCGGGGCCTGGATCGGCGGCCTGGTGGTGGCCAGCGGCGCGGACCTTGCGGACTTGCCGTGGACCGGTGCACTGGTCAGCGGGCTGACCGTATTGACTGCACTGTTCTTCATCTATCGCCAGCGTCGCGGTGCGACTGCGCTTGATTTGGTGGGCTGAGCATCACCTTGATTGTATGCCGCATTCGCGAGCAGGATCGCTCCCACAGGTACAGCGCCGTCCATGTGGGAGCGAGCCTGCTCGCGATGGGAACACCACCGATCTCACTGCCCGGCGTCATCGTCCTTGAACTGATCCTTGACGTACTTGATCTCTGTCCGACCATGAGGTGCCGGAAAGCCGTCTTCACCGAGGTTCACGAACACCATTTTTTCAACGGTGAGGATGCTCTTGCGGGTGATCTTGTTGCGCACTTCACACGTCAGGGTGATCGAGGTGCGGCCGAACTCGGTCGCCGTGATGCCCAGTTCGATGATGTCGCCCTGGCGCGAGGCGCTGACGAAGTTGATTTCGGAAATGTACTTGGTGACCACACGCTGGTTGCCCAACTGGACGATGGCATAGATCGCCGCCTCTTCGTCGATCCAGCGCAGAAGGCTACCGCCGAACAGCGTGCCGTTGGGGTTGAGGTCTTCGGGTTTTACCCATTTGCGGGTGTGGAAGTTCATGTTCACTCCTGAGCGTCTTGCCGAATGATGCTGACCATCATGGCAGAGCCCGACCTAGAGCTCTATTGAGCATCGTCTATGGTCTCGATTACCGTTCGGACATTGACCGACAGAAACGCTTTGGAAGATCAGCATAGCCCGCTATAATCGCCACCGTTTCAAAACGGTAACCTCTACTTGATACCGTTTTCCCGCCACCTGTCCGAGGGGCGCTGCAGCAGGTTCGACCTGTCAGGCTCGGATGGGGCGTTGCCTGGCCTTCACTGGCCGGACACTAAACGCACAACGGCGCCCATTCGCATACATTACGAATGGAGGCTCTTCATGAGCGCTGTTATCACGCCTGCAGATTTTAACGATTACAAAGTCGCCGACATGTCCCTGGCTGCCTGGGGCCGTCGCGAGACCATCATCGCCGAATCCGAAATGCCAGCCCTGATGGGTCTGCGTCGCAAATACTCCGAAGAGCAACCGCTCAAGGGCGCGAAGATCCTCGGCTGCATCCACATGACCATTCAGACTGCCGTGCTGATCGAAACCCTGGTTGCCCTGGGTGCCGAAGTGCGCTGGTCGTCCTGCAACATTTTCTCGACTCAGGATCAGGCCGCCGCGTCCATCGCCGCTGCCGGCATCCCGGTTTTCGCCTGGAAAGGCGAGACTGAACAAGAGTACGAGTGGTGCCTGGAGCAAACCATCCTCAAGGATGGCCAGCCATGGGACGCCAACATGATCCTCGACGACGGCGGCGACCTGACCGAGCTGCTGCACAAGAAGTACCCACAGGTTCTGGACCGCGTTCACGGCGTGACCGAAGAAACCACCACCGGCGTTCACCGCCTGCTGGACATGCTGGCCAAGGGCGAGCTGAAAATCCCGGCCATCAACGTCAACGACTCGGTGACCAAGAGCAAGAACGACAACAAGTACGGCTGCCGTCACAGCCTGAACGATGCGATCAAGCGCGGCACCGACCACCTGCTGTCCGGCAAGCAAGCGCTGGTCATCGGCTACGGCGACGTGGGCAAGGGCTCCGCTCAGTCCCTGCGTCAGGAAGGCATGATCGTCAAGGTTTCCGAAGTCGACCCGATCTGCGCCATGCAAGCCTGCATGGACGGTTTCGAACTGGTTTCGCCGTTCATCGACGGTATCAACAACGGTACCGAAGCAAGCATCGACAAGGCGCTGCTGGGCAAGATCGACCTGATCGTGACCACCACCGGCAACGTCAATGTTTGCGACTCGAACATGCTCAAAGCCCTGAAGAAGCGTGCTGTTGTCTGCAACATCGGCCACTTCGACAACGAAATCGACACTGCTTTCATGCGCAAGAACTGGGCATGGGAAGAAGTGAAGCCTCAGGTTCACAAGATCCACCGTACCGGCGCTGGCGATTTCGACCCGCAGAACGACGACTACCTGATCCTGCTGGCCGAAGGCCGTCTGGTTAACCTGGGTAACGCAACCGGCCACCCGAGCCGCATCATGGACGGTTCGTTCGCCAACCAGGTTCTGGCTCAGATCTTCCTGTTCGGCCAGAAGTACGCCGACCTGTCGCCAGCCCAGAAAGCCGAGCGCCTGACCGTTGAAGTACTGCCGAAGAAACTCGACGAAGAAGTGGCCCTGGAAATGGTCCGCGGCTTCGGCGGCGTTGTGACTCAACTGACCAAGACCCAGGCCGACTACATCGGCGTGACCGTCGAAGGTCCGTTCAAGCCGCACGCTTATCGCTACTGATCGGTCGGCTCTTCCTGTGTAGGAGCGAGCTTGCTCGCGATGGACGTTAACGAAAACGCGCGCTATCAGGCTAAACGCGTTGCCCTGACGTTTTTCGCGAGCAAGCTCGCTCCTACAGAGGCCAGCGCCCGCCTTACGCGTTTTCAAGGGTATTCCCATGTCCCAAGATCGTCGCTACAGCTTCGAGTTCTTCCCTACGAAGACCGATGCTGGGCAAGAAAAGCTGCTCGCCACTGCTCGCCAGCTGGCCGCCTACAACCCCGATTTCTTCTCCTGCACCTACGGCGCCGGCGGTTCGACCCGTGATCGCACGCTGAACACCGTGTTGCAGCTCGAAAGCGAAGTCAAAATCCCTGCCGCTCCGCACCTGTCCTGCGTGGGCGATAGCAAAGCTGACCTGCGCGGCCTGCTGGCCCAGTACAAGGCTGCCGGCATCAAGCGTATCGTCGCCCTGCGCGGTGACCTGCCTTCGGGCATGGGCATGGCCAGCGGTGAAATGCGCCACGCCAACGACCTGGTTGAATTCATTCGTGAAGAAACCGGTGATCATTTCCACATCGAAGTCGCCGCTTACCCGGAAATGCATCCGCAAGCGCGCAATTTCGAAGACGATGTTGCCAACTTCGTGCGCAAGGCCAACGCTGGCGCCAACAGTGCGATCACCCAGTACTTTTTCAACGCCGACTGCTACTTCTACTTCGTGGAACGCGTGCGGGCGTTGGGCGTGAACATCCCGATCGTGCCGGGCATCATGCCGATCACCAACTACAGCAAGCTGGCGCGCTTCTCCGATGCCTGCGGTGCGGAAATCCCGCGCTGGATCCGCAAGCAACTGGAAGCCTACGGCGACGACACCCAGAGCATTCAGCGCTTTGGCGAACAGGTCATCACCGAGATGTGCGAACAACTGCTGCAGGGTGGCGCTCCAGGGCTGCACTTCTACACACTGAATCAGGCTGAAGCGAGCCTGGCGGTGTGGAACAACCTGAAGTTGCCACGTTGAAGCAGCTGCAAGTTTCAAGCTGAAAGCTACAAGCAAGATCAAAGGATCGCATTCTTCGGCAGCTCCTGTAGGAGCTTTCTCAGGCTGCGATCTTTTGCTTTCAACGCACTATTAATGTGCGGCAACCCACGGAGTTAGAGCATCTGCGGTCAGTTTCTGGCTCTTTCCGGTTTCTCGTCGTAATCTCAAGCCCATGCCTTTGATCACGCAGTTAGTCGCCGCGCTTGTCTTCACTTGCCTGAGCTTCGCCGCCCGGGGCGAGAAGCTGCGCATTGTCACGGAGCCGTGGGCGCCTTATGTGTACGAAGACAACGGCAAATCCCTGGGCCTGGACTACGAAACCACCGCCATTGTCTTCCAGCGCCTGGGCATCGAAGTGGAGTGGCAGTTCCTGCCATGGAAACGCTGCCTGTCGATGCTTGAATCGGGCCAGGCCGATGGCGCGCTGGACATCTTCCACAGCGACGAGCGTGATGCGACCCTGCTCTACCCCAGCGAACCACTGTCTGAAGTCCAGTTCGTGATGTTCTACGCCAATGAACGGCCCCATCCGTTTCGCACCCTCGATGACTTGCAAGGCCTGACCATCGGCACCTCGCCGGGTTACCTGTACAGCAAGGATTTCAGCGATTCGACGCTGTTCACCCGCGAGCCGGCCCCCACCCATGAAGCCAACTTCGGCAAACTGGTACGCGGGCGGATTGACCTGCTGATCACCGACCGCCGGGTCGGCCAGCATTTGCTCGACGAGCTGGGCATCCGCGACAAGATCACCGAAAATCCCACGATCATCAGCCAGCAAAGCCAGTTTCTCGCGGTGCGGCGCAATGCGGGCATGGATCTGCTGGTGCAGCGTTTCGGCGCCGAACTCAAACGCTTCAAGCGCGAGCCCGCCTACGCTGAACTGAGTGCCCGCTACGGCGCGGAACCGGCAGCCAACGTGAAGACTGAAAAGACCACGGCTGCCACGGAAAAAACCGTTGAGCAGCAGGAAAGCGGCGCGCAGTGATTGCTCTGTTATACTCCGGCCTTCCCGCCAGGCTCACGCCCGGACGCTCGGAATCGTTAAAGGCATCTCAACCCCGCTACTGCGCAGCTTTCAGCCCGCGCGAGCGCTTGAAGACGAGCCTTCGAGACCCAGCAGGACCGGACGGGATTGCGTCCTCTTAAACGCCATTCGCGCCAGGCAAGACTCCCATTGGGCCAAGCCCTAACTTAAAACAGGATTACTCATGTCCTTTGCTTCCCTCGGTCTCTCCGAGGCTTTAGTCCGCGCCATCGAGGCAGCGGGCTATACCGAGCCTACTCCGGTGCAACAGCGGGCCATTCCCGCCGTGTTGCAAGGTCGCGACCTGATGGTCGCGGCACAGACAGGTACTGGTAAAACCGGCGGTTTCGCCCTTCCGATCCTGGAGCGGTTGTTCCCCAACGGTCACCCGGACAAATCCCAGCGTCACGGCCCGCGCCAGCCGCGCGTACTGGTCCTGACCCCGACTCGCGAACTCGCCGCGCAAGTGCATGAAAGCTTCAAGGTCTATGCCCGTGACCTGAAGTTCGTCAGCGCCTGTATCTTCGGCGGTGTCGGCATGAACCCGCAGGTTCAGGCCATGTCCCGTGGCGTAGACGTGCTGGTGGCCTGCCCTGGCCGCCTGCTCGACCTGGCCGGCCAAGGCAGCGTCGATCTGTCCCACGTGGAAATCCTCGTGCTGGACGAAGCCGACCGCATGCTCGACATGGGCTTCGTCCATGACGTGAAAAAGGTCCTGGCCCGTCTGCCGGCCAAACGCCAGAACCTGTTGTTCTCGGCGACCTTCTCCAAGGACATCACCGACCTCGCCGGCAAGCTGCTGCACAACCCGGAACGCATCGAAGTCACGCCGCCGAACACCACGGTCGAGCGTATCGAACAGCGCGTATTCCGCCTGCCGGCCAGCCACAAGCGTTCGCTGCTGGCGCACCTGATCACCGCTGGCGCCTGGGAACAGGTACTGGTGTTCACCCGCACCAAGCACGGCGCCAACCGCTTGGCCGAGTACCTGGACAAGCATGGCCTGAGCGCCGTCGCGATCCACGGCAACAAGAGCCAGAACGCCCGCACCAAAGCCCTGGCCGACTTCAAGGCTGGCACCGTGCGCATCCTGGTTGCCACCGACATCGCCGCTCGCGGCCTGGACATCGACCAGTTGCCACACGTGGTCAACTTCGAGCTGCCGAACGTCGATGAAGACTACGTGCACCGCATCGGCCGTACCGGCCGTGCCGGTCGTTCGGGCGAGGCGATTTCGCTGGTAGCCCCGGACGAAGAAAAACTGCTGAAAAGCATCGAACGCATGACCAGGCAGAAAATCGCCGACGGCGACCTGATGGGCTTCGATGCCAGCGCCGTGGAAGCCGAAAAACCTGAAGTGCGCGAGCGTCCGGACATGCGTAACCCACGCAATCCACGTGGCCCGCGCGGCGACGGCCCGAACGGCAGCGGTGGCGGCGGCGGTCGCAAGGACAAAGGCAAGGACAAGGGCAAGGAAAAACCGGCCGGCGAACGCGGCGAGCGCCCTGCCCGTCAGCAAAAGCCTCGCGAAGGTACTCCGGCCCGTGAACAGCGTCAGCCGAGCCAAGCACCACGCGCCGCCGCTGACCGTGCCCCGGACGAGTTCCTGGACGACGATATCGATAACTTCGGTAACCGCGTCGACTACGTGCCTCAGCAGAAACCTGCTCAAGGCCGTGGTCGCCGTCCGGGTGCTCCGGCACAAGGCACCGCGGCAAGCTCGGGCGCTCCGCGCTCCGGCAAACCACAAGGTCGCCAGAACGGTCCTCGCAACAGCGATGGCGCCAGCACCGGCACTCCACCGGCCAAGCGCAATGGCCCTCGCAGTGGCGCACCGCGCGACGGCCAGGCCCGCCGCGAAGACTCGCGCAATCGCCGCCCGGCCCGTGACGACCAGCCGCTTTCGGAACCTGCCGTACAGAACCCGCGCGGTCCCGCGCCAAAGATCATGCACAAGGAGTCGAAGGCTGACCGCTTCCCGACACCTGAGCAGCTGGATCAACTGCCAAGCCGCCCTCGTGGTGAGAAACCAGCGCTGCTGACCCGCAATCGCTGAGTTATCGCTGCAATGAAAATGCCCCGGTTCGAAAGAGCCGGGGCATTTTTTATGGCAGACCAATTATCTGTGGGAGCGAGCCTGCTCGCGATGGCGGTGGATCAGTCGCTATCAATGTTGAATGTTCAACCGCTATCGCGAGCAGACTCGCTCCCACAATGGATGTGTGTTCGGCAATAAAAAACGCCCCTGACCTTTCGATCAGGGGCGTTTTTATGTCGGAGCGAAAGTTACTTCGCTTTGACACCTTCAAACGTGATGTACAGATCGACCGCGTCGGACTGTGGACCCAGGTCCATCATCTTGCCGAAATCGGAACGCTTGATGCTGGTAGTGCCCTCGAAGCCGGCACGGTAGCCGCCCCACGGATCCTTGCCTTCACCCAGGAAAGTGGCCTTGATCACGACTGGCTTGGTTACGCCAGCAATAGTCAGGTCGCCGGCCACGTCGGCCGTGTCTTTGCCAGCGGCGTTTTTACCGGTGGCTTTAACGCTGGTGGACACGAACGTGGCCTTAGGGAAATCAGCCACTTTCAGGAAGTCTTTGCTGGAGACGTGCTTGTCACGTTCGGCGTTGTTGGTGAAAACGCTGGCGGTGTTCACGTTGAACTCGATCTTGCTGTCTTCAGGCTTGGCAGCGTCGAAGCTGAACTTGCCGTCCATAGTCTTAAAGGTACCGGTGATGAAGCTGTAGCCCAGGTGGCTGATCTTGAAGTTGACGAAGGCGTGCTGGCCTGTGGTGTCTACAACATAGTCAGCCGCCATCACGTTGGCGGACAGCAGAGCAGAACCGATTGCCAGAGCGGCGAGAGTCTTTTTCAACATGCTTTGTTTTCCTTGGGAGTCGAGGTTGAACTTCAGGCTTTGCGACCCAGCATTCGCTTGAGGGTCACATCACGGTCGATAAAGTGGTGCTTCAATGCTGCCAACGCATGGAGTACGGAAAAAATTACCAGCACCCACGCCAGGTAGAGGTGAATCGCACCGGCGTTATCTGCCTGGTCCGGTAGTCCGGAAATCAGGGCAGGCACTTCAAACCAGTCAAACACCGGAATCCCGGCACCTTCTGCGGTGGAAATCAGGTAACCGGCAATCATCACAGCGAACAGACAGAGATACAGAAAGGCATGGCCGAACATGGCACCCAGACGCGTCATGCGGCTGTAGCTGGCCAGGGTTGGCGGCGGCGGGCTGATGAAACGCCACAACACGCGCAATACCATGACCCCCAGCAGGATCAAACCGATGCTCTTGTGCAGATCCGGCCCGTCTTTGCGCCACGGGTCGTAATAGCCGAGGCCGACCATCCACAGTCCGAGGGCGAACAAACCGAATACGGCCAGTGCCACGCCCCAGTGCATGAAGATGCTGACCCAGCCGTAGCGGGAGGTAGAGTTACGTAGCTGCATTGCCTAGATCCCTGTGAGTGCTGGCCCAAGACTATCGAGTTATCTATCGAATTAAAGCGGAAAATTTTGCTTTGAAATATCGAGAAATACGATCAAGAGTCTGAAACAGGTGAGTTAAGGAAAGATTAAAGTCGAAAGTGTCAGGAAAAGTGAATACAAACCGAAGAACACCTGTATCAAATGTTTTATTCGTTTTTTGCTCCCGGCTTTTTCAGGCATAAAAAAACGCGGCATTTGCGCCGCGTTTTTTTGATCCCAAGGCTTACTGCGCCTTGGTATCCGTTGCCAGGGTTGCCGCTGGTTTGACTGCCGGCTTCTTCGCCGGTTCGGCTTTCTTGGCCGGTGCCTTGGCCGGGGCTTTTTTCGCCTCGGTCTTGGCAGCCGGTTTCGCCGGAGCCTTCTTGGCCGGCTCGGCTTTTACCGGGGTTGCTGGCTTCGGTGCTTCGACCGGAGCCGGTGCAACGGCCGGGGCGGGTGCTGGCACAGGAGCAGGTGCTACCGGCTCAGGTGCCTTGACTGGCTCTGGCTTCTTCTCGTCATCCGAGCCGCCGAACAGGTTGCTGAAGAAATTGCCTTTCTTCGCCACCACCGCACCAGCGCCCACCGCAACGGCGGCCGGACCCACTTTCGCCGGTTCGAACGACTTGCCCGCCGCCAGGTCTTCAACCTGACTGGCTGCACGTTGACCGGTACGCAGCGCGCCTTCCAGGGTGCCGGGATACAGGGTATCGGTGTGTTCGCCAGCGAAGGTTACGCGCTGAATCGGGCGTTCCCATAGGCGCCAGAACTTGCTGATCTGGCCCGGGCCGAAGGCCAGGTAGGCGCCGCCAGTCGACGGGTCGGTGCTGTAGCGACGGATTTCATAACCGGTGAACGAGCCACGCGCCTGTGGATAGAACGCGTGCAGACGGATCAACACTTGATCGACCATCTGCTTGTCGCCAAATGCCTGCATCACCCGCGCGTTGTCGCCGGACAGGTTGATCACTACGTTGGCACCACCCTTCAGGGCAGGCTCGATCCACAACATGCCAAGGCCAGTGTTGCTGAAGATCTCGCCGGACATGCGCGCCTTGGGCTCCCATACCGGCGTCTTGAACTTCAGCATGATCTGGTCGCGCCAGCCGTAGTTGGTGCCCTTGATCGCTGCCAGGTGCTGGGCGTCCAGCGCCGGGGTCATCTGGATCTTGTTCAGGGCGCGCAGTGGCACGGCCAGCACCACGTAGTCAGCCTGATAGCTGACGCTGTCGACTTTGACGGTCACGCCGTCCTTGTCCTGAATGATCGAGGAGACCCGGGAATTGGTCTTGATGGTTTTCAGCTGTTTGACCAGGGCCTGGGCCAGCACCGGGCTGCCACCGACCAGGCGTGAAGCACGCAGGTCACGATCGGAAATGCCGCGGTAAACGCGGCTCTGCTGCGCGAAATACAGCAGCGACAAGCGCGAAGGTTCGTCGTAGCGGGTGCGGATCTGCTGGTTGATCAACTGGCGAGCGGTGGCCGGCAGGTTCTGCTTGTCGAGCCAGCTCGACACGTTGATCTGATCCAGCGCGTGCAGCGTGTTGTTGGCGGCCGGGTTCTGCGGGTCGTCGATCGAGCGCGCCAGATCGTCCACGGTCTTGTCGAAGCGCTTGAGCGCCTCGGCGGTGGCCGGCTGTTTGTTCGCCAGATCGGCGGCGGAGAAATACTCGCCATCGATCAGGTAGCCTGGGGTCCGCACGAATTCAGGGGCTGGCGTGGTACTCAGCTTGAAGTTCGATACGTACTTGTTCAGCACCGGTTGGGCCTTGTCGTTGCCGATCCACTCGCTGGTGGCCATGCCGGAACGGCCGCCCAGGCTCGATTTGGCTTCCAGCAGGGTAACTTGCCAGCCCTTGTTCTGCAGCTCGTACGCGGCAGTCAGGCCCGACAGGCCGCCGCCGATCACGATCGCGGTTTTATCCTTGGCCAGCGCAGACACGCTGAACAGCCCCAACATCACCAGCGCACAGGCGCGCAGCCAACCGACAGACATTCAGCGAACTCCGGAATCACACGAGGAAAACAGCAGTTTTTGCGAGCCAGACGGCTCAAGAACCGCGAAGGATACGTCAGCCTTCAGACGCCCGCCAGCAACGTCTATCGGCCTGTACAAAGTAGCTCATTCGACACAATGGGTTGTCCCCGTGGCACGCATTGCATAGGCTTGCGCGATTGTTTGTCCGCGCTGGTCACGGACCGTCTCCAGGAGAATGAAAATGGGCCTGAATAATCAGTGGATGCAACGTGATCTCGCCGTGTTGTGGCATCCCTGCACCCAGATGAAAGATCACGAACAACTGCCGCTGATCCCGATCAAGCGCGGGGAAGGCGTGTGGCTGGAAGACTTCGAAGGCAAGCGCTACCTCGATGCGGTCAGCTCCTGGTGGGTCAATGTGTTCGGCCACGCCAATCCGCGGATCAACCAGCGCATCAAGGACCAGGTCGACCAGCTCGAACATGTGATCCTTGCCGGCTTCAGTCATCAACCGGTGATCGAGTTGTCCGAGCGCCTGGTGAAGATGACGCCGGAAGGCCTGACCCGGTGCTTCTACGCCGATAACGGGTCGTCCTGCATCGAAGTCGCGCTGAAAATGAGCTTTCACTACTGGCTCAATCGCGGTCAGCCGGACAAGAAGCGCTTCGTCACCCTGACCAACAGCTACCACGGCGAAACCATGGCGGCGATGTCGGTGGGCGACGTGCCGCTGTTCACCGAGACCTACAAAGCGCTGTTGATGGACACCATCAAGGTGCCGAGCCCGGACTGCTACCTGCGCCCCGAAGGCATGAGCTGGGAAGAGCACTCGCGCAACATGTTCGCCGCCATGGAGCAGACCCTGGCCGAAAACCACGACACGGTCGCGGCGGTAATCGTCGAGCCGCTGATCCAGGGCGCCGGTGGCATGCGCATGTACCACCCGGTGTACCTCAAACTGCTGCGAGAAGCCTGCGACCGCTACGGCGTGCACCTGATCCACGACGAAATCGCCGTCGGCTTCGGCCGCACCGGGACGATGTTCGCCTGCGAACAGGCCGGCATCCGCCCTGATTTCCTGTGCCTGTCCAAGGCCCTGACCGGCGGCTATCTGCCGCTGGCGGCGTGCATGACCACAGACGAGGTCTACAGCGCCTTCTACGACGACTACCCGACCCTGCGCGCCTTCCTGCACTCCCACAGCTACACCGGCAACCCGCTGGCGTGCGCGGCGGCCCTGGCGACCCTGGATATTTTCGAAGAAGAAAACGTCATCGAGAACAACAAGGCCCTGGCGCAGCGCATGGCTTCCTCCACCGCGCATCTGGTCGACCACCCGAACGTGTCCGAAGTGCGCCAGACCGGCATGGTACTGGCCATCGAGATGGTCAAGGACAAGGCCAGCAAGGAAGCTTATCCATGGCAGGAACGTCGTGGTCTGAAGGTGTTCCAGCACGCCCTGGAGCGCGGTGCTTTACTGCGTCCATTGGGTAGCGTGGTGTATTTCCTGCCGCCGTATGTGATTACCCCGGAGCAGATCGACTTCCTTGCCGAAGTCGCCAGCGAAGGGATCGACATCGCCACCCGTGACAGCGTCAGCGTGGCAGTACCGAAGGACTTCCACCCGGGGTTCCGTGATCCGGGCTGACAGTCACTGATTACCCTGTGGCGAGGGGGCTTGCCCCCGTTGGGTCGCGTAGCGACCCCAAATCCGGCAACCCGGTTTCCCCGGATCAATCGCATCAGCAGAATTTGCGACTGCTTCGCAGCCGAACGGGGCGGTGCGGCGGTCCGACAAGCCCCCTCGCCACAAAAAGCTACTTCGACACATTTACTATGCCGAACATTAGATTCAGTAGAGACCCAGCATGAGACTGTCCCGCTTCTTTATCGACGCCCCCCTGAGCATCGGCGAGCACGAGTTGCCCGAAGCCCAGGCCCATTACATCAGCCGCGTGCTGCGCATGGCCGAGGGCGATGCGTTGCAGTTGTTCGACGGTTCGGGCCAGGAGTTTCGCGCCACACTGGTCGAGGTCGGCAAAAAGCGCGTCGTGGTGCAGATCGATAAAAGCTTCGCCGGTCAGGTCGAATCGTCGCTGCAAATCCATCTCGGCCAGGGCCTGTCCCGGGGCGAACGCATGGACTGGGCGATCCAGAAAGCCACGGAACTGGGCGTCACTGAAATCACCCCGATCTTCACCGACCGCTGCGAAGTCCGGCTCAAGGACGAGCGCGCCGATAAACGCCTGCTGCACTGGCGCCAGGTGGCGATCAGCGCATGCGAACAATGCGGGCGCTCGCGAGTGCCGGTGATTCATCCGCCAATGCTGTTGGCCGACTGGCTCAAACAGACACAAGCCGAGTTGAAACTGGTACTGCACCCGGTGGCCGAACCGTTGGTGAGCCACGCCAAACCTTCAAGTCTGGCATTCCTGATCGGTCCGGAGGGTGGTTTGTCCGACGCCGAAGTCGATCAGGCCAAGGCCAGTGGCTTTCATGCCGCCCGCCTCGGTCCACGGGTGCTGCGCACCGAAACCGCGCCGGTTGTTGCACTGGCGGTGGCCCAGCAACTCTGGGGTGATTTCTAGGCCCCATCGCGAGCCTGCTCGCGATGGCAGCACCCAAGTCTGGCGCTACTGCACCGGATCACTCACCGGTTTGGCAATGATCGCCTTGAGTTCGCTGGTCATCGGGAACTCAAGGTTCAAACCCTTCGGCGGGATCGGCTGCTCGAACCAGCGCTTGTAGATGCCATTGATCTCGCCCGAGCTGTACAGATCCGCCAACGCGCCGTTGACCAGCGCCAGGAACTGCGGATCGTCCTTGCGCACCATGCAGCTGTAGATCTCCCGCGATTGCTCCTCCCCGACCACCACCCACTTGTGCGGGTCATTGGCCTTGGCGCGCTCGCCGTAGAGCAGCGCGTCGTCCATGTAGAACGCCACCGCCCGGCCCGATTGCAGCATCTGGAAGGCTTCGCCGTGGTCCTTGGCGCTGATCACGAACATGTTGATCTTGTGATCGACGTTGTAGCTTTTCAGGAAGCGCTCGTTGGTGGTGCCGGCGGTGGTCACCACGTTCTTGCCGCGCAGGTCGGCGAAGCTCTTGATCCCGCTGTCCTTCGCGGTCAGCAACTGGCCTTTGACGTAGATGAAGCCATAAGAGAACGCCACCTGCTTCTGCCGTTCGGCGGTCACGCCGGTGGAGCCGCACTCCAGGTCCACGGTGCCGTTCTGCACCAGTGGAATGCGGGTCTGCGAGGTCACCAGGTTGTACTTCACCTTCAAGTCTGGCAACGCCAGTTGCTGCTGGATGCGCTCGACGATCTTGCCCGCCAGATCCACCGAGTAACCCATCGGCTTGCCGCTGTGATCACCCACGTAGGAGAACGGCACCGAAGCATCGCGATAGCCCAGGGTGATGCTGTTGGCGCTGGCGATCTTGCTCAGGGTGCCGGTCAGCGGCGCTTCGTTGGCCTGAACCTGACTGCAGAGCAACAGGCCAAGCGTACAAGCGAGCAACGTGATTTTTTGCATTGTTATTCTCCGTTGTGGGTGTTGGTTTATCAGACGCGTGCAGCGATGACGGTGATTTCCACCAGCACCTGCGGTCGGGCCAGTTCGGCCTGCACGGTGGTGCGGCTCGGTGCCTGCCCCGGCGATAGCCAGGCCGACCAGACCTCGTTCATCGCGGCGAAATCCTCGGTGATGTTCTTCAGGTAAATGCTCGCGCTGAGCAGATGATCCTTGTCGCTGCCCGCCTCGGCCAGCAAGGTATCGATTTTCGCCAGCACTTCGCGGGTCTGGCCGCTGGCATCCCGGGCATCGCCCGGCACCTGCCCGGAGAGAAACACCAGGTCGCCAAAGGTCACGGCGCCAGACAGGCGCGGGTTGCTGTGCAGTCGGGTAATGGTCATTGCGGTCTCCTCTTCAGAAATCGGTGTTCAGGCGGCATGGTGGTTGAAACCGCGCAGGTCGATGGAAGGCCGGCGCTCGCCGATCAGCTCGCTGAGCAAGCGCCCGCTGCCGCATGCCAGGGTGAAACCCAGCGCGCCGTGGCCGAGGTTGAGCCACAGGTTGCGATACGCCGTCGCGCCCAGTAACGGCACGCCGCTGGGGGTGGCCGGGCGCATGCCGGCCCACTCGACGGCTTCGTCATAGGCGCCGGCATTTGGAAAGGTGTCATGGGCCTGACGCTTGATCAGCGCCAGGCGCTTGGGGTCCAGCGCAGGGTCGAAGCCGACGATGTCGACCATCGCCGCCACTCGCAATTGCTTGCCGATGCGGGCATAGACGATCTTGCGGTCGTAGTCGGTGATGCTCACATCTGGCGCCCGGTGACCGGCACCGATCGGCACGGTCAGGCTGTAGCCCTTGAGCGGATAAAGCGGCAGTTGCAGCCCGGGAAGCGCCAACAGCGGACTGCGGTGACCGGCAGCGATCACCAGTTGATCGACTGGCAGCACTTGCTCGCCCAGTTCGATGGCGTTGACGCTGCCGTTGCTGTGGCGAATGCCGGTCACCGCTTGCCCGAGACGAAACTCGCAACGGCCGGACGCTTGCAGCCGGGCGGCCAGTTGCTGGCAAAAGCCGTGGCAGTCGCCGACCTCTTCGTCCGGGGTGTAGATCGCCCCGACAAAGGGCGCATCGATCAGCGCCGGTTCCAGTTGCGCGCATTCGGCCGGCGACAACACCTGCTGTTGCTGCGGGTCGGCCAGGCCCTGGCGCGCATGCTCGAAGCTGCTGTTCTGGCGGAAAGTCACCAGTTTGCCATTGCGCCGCCACTGGAATCCCGCCAGTCCATCGTCCTCGCGCCAGGATTTCAATGTGTCCTGGCTGAACAGCGCCAGGCGCAGCAAGTGCGCGGCGTTCTCGCGGTTGACCGAGCGGCGGCAGGCGCCGAGGAACGACGCCATCCAGCGCCACTGGGCCGGGTCGAAGCGCGGGCGCAGCTTCAGCGGTGAATCGCCGCGCAGCATCCAGCCGATGGCTTGCAAAGGCACACCGGCGTCGGCCAGGGGCGCGACATAGCGATAGGACAACTGGCCGCCGTTGGCGAAGCTGGTTTCGCTGCCCAGCGAGTCCCGTGCCTCGACCACCGTCACCTCAAAGCCGTCGCGCACCAGCGCATAGGCCGTTGCCAGGCCAATCACGCCGCCACCGATGATGCACACACGCTGAGCCATGTCCGTCCTTAAAACTGTTGTGAAGACGAGACCAAGGTTAGAGCCAGGTGACAGACGTTGAACAATGCATAAAGATGGCAAACCCATAAACAAAGGTTATGGACTTGCCATGCGCCTTCGCCATATCGAAATTTTCCAGGCCATCCGCCAGACCGGATCGATCAGCGCTGCCGCGCAATTGCTACACGTCTCGCAGCCGGCGGTGAGCAAGGTGTTGCAGCACGCCGAGCAGCAATTGGGTTTTCCGCTGTTCCTGCGGGTACGCGGCAAATTGCAGGCGACGCCGGAAGCGCTGGAGCTGGAGCGCGAAGTGGACAAGGTCAGCGAAAGCCTGCAAGGCGTGCGGCGCCTGGCGCAGAGCCTGCGCCGCGAGCCTGGCCACAGCCTGCGCATCGGTGCCACCCCGGCGCTAGCCCTGTCATTGCTGCCGCCGGCCATTCACGAATGGACCGGGCGTTACCCGGACATCGTTTGCGAACTCTCCAGCGCCCACAGTCGCGAACTGGTGCAGAACCTGTTGATGCGCGAAGTGGATGTCGCCCTGACCCTGCAACGCCCGGATCACCCGGGGCTCAAGGCCCAGGCGCTGGCGTCCGGCGTGCTGGTGGCGCTGGCGCCGAGTGGTTACTGGCCTCAGGAAGAGGTGGGTAAACCGTTGCCGCTGATGGCGCTGGCGGATGCGCCGCTGATCGGATTATCCAGCGCCGATCCACTGGCCGCGCGGCTCGACAGTTACCTGGAAGCGGTCGAACCGCCGCCTCGGGTACGCATCGCCGTGCAAACCTACTCACTGGCACGGGCGATGGTGGAATCTGGCGCGGGCCTGGCGGTGATCGATCCGTTCACCGCCCTTGGCGCCTCTCCCGCCACCACAACGATCCGCCCTCTGGCACCGCCGCTACCCATCACCCTGTACGCAGTGACCCGCGCCGCCGAACCACCGCCCCACACCTTGAACGACCTGTTGCAGGTATTCAGCCGTCGAGCCCGGGAGCAGCTGGATCGCCTGGTCCCGGTACAGCCTTAAAGGACATAAAAGAAAATCGCCACAAAGTGCAGCAAACTCCCGGCGATCACGAACAGATGCCAGATCCCGTGGGCATGGCGCAGTCGATGATCGAGGGCAAAAAAGATAATCCCGGCGGTGTACAGCACCCCGCCCGATGCCAGCCACGCAAACCCGACGCCGCCCAGCGCCGCGAGCAGCGGCTTGACCGCCACCAACACAATCCAGCCCATCACCGCATAAATCACGATCGACAGAATCCGCGCTTCCGAGCGCGGCTTGATTTCCTGCAGGATGCCGATCAGCGCCAGTCCCCAGACAATCCCGAACAAGGTCCAGCCCCACGGCCCGCGCAGGGTCACCAGGCAGAACGGCGTGTAGCTACCGGCGATCAACAGATAGATCGAAAAGTGATCGACCTTCTGCATGATCGCTTTCTTGCGCCCGCGCACGCTGTGGTACACGGTCGATGCGCTATAGAGCACCAGCAAGGTAAAGGCGTAGATCGCCATGCTGACAATCTTCCACGGGCTGCCGTCGAGACTGGCCAGCACAATCAGCCACACCCCGCCGATAAACGCCGCCACGGCCCCGAGCAGATGCGTCCAGGCGTTCAGTCTTTCCCCGTGATACATGTGTTGCTCACCTCGCATTTCATTGTCGCAGAGCGCAAGGCTCAGGCTTGAAGCGTAAAAGCGCAATGTTTCTGTACGACGGGCCCGGCGTAATTGGGCACAATCGAGTCATTCCAAAAAGAGTCCGCCCCATGCTGATCGATGAAGAGTTGACCCTGAAAAAACTCGAGGTGTTCCTGGCCTTCATGCGCACCGGCAACCTGGCGCGGGCCGCTGCCGAGTTGCAGACCAGCAACGTCAGCGTGCATCGGGCGATCCATTCCCTGGAAAGCGCCCTGCGCTGCCCGTTGTTCAAGCACGAAGGCCGCAGCCTGACGCCGCTGGAAAGCGCTTATGTGCTGGAAGAGCGGGCGCAGAAGCTGATTCAGGATGTCGTCGAAAGCGTGCGCCTGACCCGCGAAGCTGCCGGGTTCTCGGCCGAACGTTTCAAACTCGGCTCGCTGTATTCACTGACGGTGAAGACCGTGCCGCAGTTGATCATGGGTTTGAAGATCCGCCGCAGCGAGCTCAACATCGACCTGATTCTGGGCTCCAATATCGACCTGCTCTACAAGCTCAAGAACATGGAAGTCGATGCGGCCCTGGTGTCCCTGGACGAGAGTGTCAACGATCCGGATTGCGAGCATATCCCGCTGTTTTCCGACGACATCTTCCTCGCCACACCCGCTGACTCGAAGTTTGCCCAGCGAACCGAAGTCGACCTGGCCGAGGTCCGCGACGAAACCTTCATCACCCTGACCCAGGGCTTCGCCACCCATCAGGACGGCAAGCGGGTATTCGAGCAGGCAGGGTTCGAGCCGAAGGTGGCGATGCAGGTCAACGACATCTTCACCCTGCTGAGCATGGTCAGTTCGGGCGTGGGTTATGCGTTGCTGCCGGGGCGGATTGCGGCGGTGTACGAGAACCGTGTGAAGCTGATCCCGTTGCAGGAAAAGTACCGCTTGCAGCAGCACATTGGCGTGGTGTTCCTCAAAGCCAAGGAGCGTGATCCGAATCTGCTGGCGTTGCTGGCGGAGTGCCGGATGTATGCCAATCGCCAGGTTTGACGGAGCGCTTGTGGCGAGGGAGCTTGCTCCCGTTCGGGTGCGAAGCGCCCGTAAAATCAGGCCACCGGATTTACCTGACTCATCTCGGTGGTAGATTTCAGGGCTGCTACGCAGCCCAGCGGGAGCAAGCTCCCTCGCCACAAAAAGCGGTCACTGGACTAGCCAACAATCCCGCGAACAATGAAGAACAACAACGAAGGCCCCAACAAGCAGCCAAGCCCGGTGTGGAAGGTCGCGGTCAACGCGCCATATGGCACCAAGCGCCGATCCGTTGCCGCCAAACCGGCGGTCACGCCACTGACCGTCCCGGCCAGGCCGCCGAACACCATCGCCGAGCGCGGATTGTCCAGGCCCATCCAGCGCGCCGCCATCGGCGTGCCGACCATCACCAGAATCGCCTTGATCAGGCCGGTGGCAATCGACAGCGCCACCACATCGGAACTGGCGCCAATGGCCGCGCCGGTCACTGGCCCGACGATGTAGGTCACCGCACCGGCGCCAATGGTGGTCATGCTCACCGCATCACGGTAACCGAAGGCCCAGGCCATGCACGCGCCGACAATAAACGGCAGCACCGTGCCCAACAGCAGCGCGATCACGCCGATCAAGCCGGCCTTTTTCGCTTCCGTGGCCTGCACCTCGAATGCCGTGGCGACGATGGCGAAGTCCCGCAACATGGCGCCGCCCATCAGCCCAATGCCGGAAAACAGCGTCAAGTCCGCCAGGCCTTTTTGCCCGCCGGTCATCGTGCCGCCGACCCAGGCCAGTACCAGGCCGATGACGATGGCAATCGCCGAGCCGTGGATACGCCCGAAGGTCAGGCGTTTGGAGATCACCACTGACACCCACATGATCACGCCGACAAAGGCGAATGCGGTGACCAGACCGTTGTGTTCCAGACCGTTCTTGATGAGATCCCACATATCAGCGACCTCCTGCCGGTGCGCCAACCGGCGTTACATCCACCGGTTCATCGGGCAAGGGTTCGCCTTTGTGGGTCCGGCTGATCAAGGCAATGGTGCAGCCGCAGATCACCACCGAACCGATCGCCGCCAACACCGCCACCGGGCCACCATGCAGCGCCGTGACCACGTTTTGTTGCGCCGCCATCGCCACCACCACCGGGATGTACATCGCGCCCCAGAAGCCGACGCCCAGCTCGCAATCCTTGGTCATGCCGCCACGCTTGTGCATCCACAACCGTGCGCAAATCAGCAGGATCATCGCGATCCCGACACCGCCGACGTTTGACTTCACTCCCAGCAACACACCTAGCATGTCACCCATGATCACCCCTGCCAGCGTACAGATCGCCAACAGCGCCACACCGTAAATAATCATTGTTGTAGTCCTCAAAGTGCATTTCGAATGTTGTTTTTGTTGTTCGAAGCCTTAAGTCCGATGGTCTAGGAGTGACGGTTGCCCTCCTCACGCATCAACGCCTGCAAGGTATCGAGGCGAGCACCGTCGAAGGCAATCACGGTGCCCTGCTCGAACACCCGGCGCGCCAGCCCGGTCAGCACCGCACCGGGCGGCAGTTCGATCTGTAGACGTACGCCACGCTCGTAGGCGCTTTGTACTGTGCCGCGCCAATCGACGATGCGGCACATGTTGAAAGCCAGGTCGTCACGCAAGGCTTCAGGCTTGATCAGCGGACGCGCACGACTGCCGCTCAGGTAACCGATCTTCGGGGTTTGCAGCGGTACCTTGGCGAAGGCTTCGGCCAACCGTTGCGCGGGTGCCTCAAGCAATGGGCAGTGGGACGGCACGCTCACTGCCAGACGCTTGGCCAAGCCAGCTCCGCAACCTTTCGCCAACTCGGCCACCGCTTTCATTGCCGCGTCGCTACCGGCAATCACCACCTGGTTATCGGCGTTGATATTGGCCAGATAAACCGGCATTTGCGCGCTGTGTACCCGGGCCAGTAATCCTTCCACCGTGGCCAGGTCCAGACCGATAATTGCGGTCATGCCGTAGCCCTGTGGATAAGCCTGCTGCATCAACTCACCGCGCAGGCTGACCAGATGCAATGCATCGCTGAAATCCAAGGCGCCAGCCACCACCGCTGCCGGGTAAGCGCCGATCGACAAGCCGGCCACGTAGTCTGGGGTCAAGCCCAACTGGCGTGAAGCGGCGACACCGGCGATCAGCAGGCAAAGCTGAACCGCCCTCGTCGACTGCAACGCCTCCGCAGAATCCAGTTGCGTCACATCTTCACCGAGCAGGTCGCTCGCCTCGTTCAACGTTTCCCGAGGCAAACGCGCCAGCATCCCGGATTGTTGCGCGCCCTGGCCGGGGAACACCAGCAAGCGGCTCACGCGGCTTGCTCCTGCGGGTTCCACGGATCAGTAACCAGAGTGGCTTGGGTGGCATTTTTCAGCAGGACCCGCGACGAAGCACCCGCCCATTCGCGCAAGGCAACGGCGCCCGACGGTGTCTGCAATTGCAGGTCGACGCGGCACACGGCTGCGTCAAGAACGGCCACCAACGCCTGCGCGTCAACTCGACTCAACGGACGTGGTGTACGCAGGATCAGGTCGAGGTCGCTGCCCTCGTGCATAGCGGCAAATCCACTGGCCAACTCGAACCCGGCGCTGCCACTGACACCCCAGATCCCACCACTGTCATCGAGGTGCGAGCGCAGTTGCGCCAAGGCCCGCAGCGCCGGGAAGTCACGCTGGCCTTGAACATGGCAGAGTTCTTCCGGCCGCACCCGTCGCGTAATGGCAGCGACTTCCATCACCGCCGCATATCGCTGTTCGCGCAGCAGCCCGCGCACGCCCACCGCCACCTGCCCCGCCGCGCTCAAGGCACGACGGACCACCACCGGCTGGCCGGCACTGATCGACTCGATCACCCAGGCAGGCGCATCCGCCGGCAACTGCCGCGGGGTCATGCCCCACAGCAGGTCATGGGCCAGTAGCGTACTCACCACTGCGCTCTCAGCAGTTGACGAACCTTACTCGACGCCGCCCGATTGGCCGCTCCCAGGCGACCGCTCAGGTCAGGACCAGCAGCGGCCACATCGCCAATCGCCTGATGCAGGCACTCGGTCACCCGCGCCAGATCCGCCGCGGTCGGCTGCTCGATCTGTTCCACCGACAAGGTTTCCCACAGCAGCCCGAGGCTGGCATAGCTGTCGATGTCATAGGCCATCGGCGGCACGCTGGCAGCCAGGGCTTCGAGCTCTTCGACGCTGCGCAAGGTCACCCGCGCCGCCGACGCCTTGCCCATGGCGTGCACCATCACCCCCGGATCGCGCAGGGCGATCAAACGGTTGGCCTGATAGCCGTGGGCCAGAAACGCCCCGGACATTGCCTTGCCCACCAGCAAGCCGATCACCGCATGACCGGCCAGGCGGGCACGGGCATAACTGTCCGCCGCAGCAGCCAGCGCCTGATGAATGCCGAGGGCTTCTTCGCGTCGACCGTAAGCCTGGCTCGGCACGTCGACGATGGCGATCAGGGTGCGTTTGCGTGCCTTGTTCTGATCGGCGGCGATGACTTCATCCACGGCCTTGGCCAGGCCCCAGCCTTCGAGCAAACCCACCTCGCCGTTGCGGGCACGGACGAAGCGGTTTTCCGGGTCGGCCACCACCGCGATGAAACGCACAGACTGATCGCCCAGCGAACCGTCCGCGACCTTCAGCGAAGCCGGCAAACCCTCGACCGCTTTCGCCCCGGCACTCAAGGCGTTGAACCAGTTCAAGCCTCGCAAGGAATACGAACTCATGGGCGTTCTCCTTGGTACAGATCGCGAACCACGGACGGTTCGATTTGCGGTTCGGCGTCCAGACGCGCCAGGCGTTGCAGGAACAGCTCGGCCTGTTGGCTACGTGGTTGCGTCGGCAAACCTTGCTTGAGCAATTCACCCACCTGTTGGCGGATCTGCGCCACATCGTCATCGACATAACGGTCCACCAGACCACTGGCGAAGCGCTGCTCGCCACCGGTCAGGCTCCAGATGAAGGGCCGGTCGCGGGAGTCGTATTCCTCGAGTCCGGCTTCCTGCTCGATCACCTGCGGGCCGTTCAGGCCCAGTCGCGCCTCCTGGGTCACCAACAGATAGCTGCACAACCCCGCGGCAATCGACATGCCGCCAAAGCAACCGACGCTGCCCGCCACCACCCCGACCACGGGTTGGTACTGCTGCAAATCGACAATCGCCGCGTGGATGTCGGCAATTGCCGCCAGGCCGAGGTTGGCTTCCTGCAAGCGCACGCCGCCGGTTTCCAGCAGCAGCACGGCGCGGGTCGGGATGCCGTTGCGATTGTCCTCAGCGGCCAGTTCCAATGCACCGGCAATTTTTGCTCCGCCGACTTCACCGAGGCTGCCGCCCTGGAATGCCCCTTCAATGGCCGCGATCACCACCGGCAAACCATCGAGATTGCCCTTGGCGATCACCACGCCGTCGTCGGCTTGTGGCACCACGCCCTGGCGCGACAGCCACGGCGACATGATCCGTTGAAAGGGGTCGAGCAGTTCGCGGAAGGTGCCGGCGTCGAGCAGGGCCTTGGCCCGTTGCCGGGCACCGAGTTCGACGAAACTGTGCTTGTTCAGCAGGGATGCGCTGTCAGTCATGGCCGATCTCCTCGAAGCCTTGTTCCAGACGCAGACGCACCACGCCGGGTGTCGCGCCGAAATCGTGGATGTCGATGGCCATCGCCGGCGGCGTCTGACCGTCGAACATCCGTGCGAACAGATGCTGCCAGCGTTGTTCGCTGCCATTGACCGAGGTCTGCACATTGATCGTCAGCTTGCCAGCCTGGCCCGGTTCGATCAGCACTTCCAGATCACCCGAGCCGACACAGCCCACCAGGGTGCGACCGCGTGGCGGCTGCCCGGCGGGGAATTCAAAAGATAAGGTTTCCATCAAAACACTCCCTGGATAAGGCCGTCGCCAGACCCGATACGGTCGATGAACAGGCAGGCTGCGAGCAGGTCGGCAGCGCCGCCGGGCGAGGCATTCAACGCGACGAGTTGTTGGTCCAGCTCATGCAGGCGGCGACGTCCGCCGAGGCTGGCACTGCCGCCCGCATCGAGCACCGCCCGGGCGCCCAGTTGCATGGTGTTCAGGCCTTCTTCACCGGCGCGGTAAAGCACGCAGGTGTCGGCCAGATTGGTCATGATCGCCAGTAGCGCATCGAGCCGGGCGTTCTGCTCGCCATGACCGGCGGCGCGGCTGCGCAGCAGTTGTGGCAGTGCACGTTGGGTCACCGCCGGAAAACCCAGTTGCGCTTCTTCACGAGCGCCGCGAGCGCCGTAGCGTTGGGCGACTTGCGCACCGTGACTGAGCGGACGTGGCGCAAAACGGTCGTCGAGCAGGGCCAACCGCGCAGCACGTAACGCCACGCTATTGGCGCCGCAGGATTGAGGCTCCAGCGCCGCAGCAGTGATCAGCAAGCCCAAGGCCCAGATCGCCCCGCGATGGGTATTCACGCCGCCCGTGGTGTCGAGCATCACTTGCTCGCCTTCGCGACCGATGCGGCCCACGGCTTCGCGCAGGGGCAAGCCGATCTCGCCGAACTCGATAGCGGCTTCCGCCATTTCTTTAAAGGCCGGCCACAAGGACAGCGCCGAAGCGTGCATCAGCCCCAGGTGCAAATCGGTGTGGGCGCCGTTGCCACGACGGTCGACCAGTGCCGGTTTCGGCGACAGATCAGCCTCGTCGATCAGCGCGTCCACCGCCAGGTCCGCCAGCCGTTCGGCCAGGCTCAGGTTTTTTGGTTGCAGGTTAAGTGCGTGCATTACCAGCTCCTGAACTTGGCGGGCGGGTTGTAGAGACCACCGGACCACTCCACCAGATCGGCTACGCTTTTCGCCGCGAGCAGTTCGCGGGTGGCGTCGGTGCGGCGGATGCCGAGATCTTCGGGCAAGGCGATCAGGCCTTCGCGGCGCATGCGCGCGGTGTCTTTGGGGTTGTGGCGCAGGCCGATGGCGGTGACCCCGGCGACGGCGGCGATCATCGCCTGGCGTTCTTCCAGCGAGCGCGCCTTGTACAGGTAGGCGATGCCTTCTTCGGTCAACAGGTGGGTCACGTCGTCGCCGTAGACCATGATCGGCGCCAACGGCATGCCGCTTTTCTTCGCCACATCGACCGCATCGAGGGTTTCAACGAACGTCGGTTTGCCGCCCTCCTGGAAGGTTTCAACCATCTGCACCACGAGTTTCTTGCCGCGTTCGAGCATCGGCTCGGCCACGTCGGTGTTGCGCATGTCGAGCCAGGCCGGCGTGCCGTGGCGACGACCGCGCGGGTCGTGGCCCATGTTCGGTGCCCCGCCGAAACCGGCCAGGCGCCCGCGCGTCACGGTGGAGGAATGCCCGTCGCCATCAACTTGCAGGGTGGCGCCGATGAACAGGTCCACGGCGTATTGCCCGGCCAGCTGGCTGAACATCCGATTGGAACGCAGGGAGCCGTCGCGCCCGGTAAAGAACACATCCGGCCGCGCCGCAATGTAGTTCTCCATCCCCAACTCGGTGCCGAAGCAATGCACGCTTTCGACCCAGCCACTTTCGATGGCGGGAATCAGGGTCGGGTGCGGGTTGAGCGTCCAGTTGCGGCAGATCTTGCCTTTGAGGCCGAGGGACTCGCCGTAGGTCGGCAGGATCAGTTCGATGGCAGCGGTATTGAAACCGATGCCATGGTTGAGCGACTGAACGTTGTGTTTTTCGTAGATCCCACGAATCGCCATCATCGCCATCAGCACGTGCACGGGTTTGATGTGCCGAGGGTCGCGGGTGAACAGCGGTTCGATATAGAACGGCTTGTCAGCCACCACCACGAAGTCGACCCAGGAGGCGGGAATGTCAACGCGCGGCAGGTCGCTGACGTCGTCCACCAACTGGTTGACCTGGACGATGACGATGCCGTCGCTGAAGGCCGCCGGTTCGATCAGCGCCGGGGTGTCTTCAGTGCTCGGCCCGGTGTAGATGTTGCCGGCGCGGTCGGCCATGAACCCGGCCGAAAGCACGACGTTGGGAATCAGGTCCACCACCAGCCGTGCGTAGAGTTCGATGTAGGTGTGGATCGCGCCGACTTCCAGCAGGCCGTCTTCGAGCAACTGGCTGATGCGCAGGCTTTGGGTGCCGGCGAAAGAGAAATCGAGCTTGCGGGCGATGCCGCGTTCGAACAGGTCCAGGTGCTCGGAGCGTCCGACACTGGGCATGATCATGTGCAGGTCATGCAGCTTCGCCGGGTCGGCCTTGGCCAGGGAGCGCGAGAGGAAATCCGCCTGCTTCTGGTTGTTGCCTTCGAGCACCACTCGGTCGCCGGGCAGGATCAGCGCTTCAAGCGCCGCGACGATGTTCTCGGTGGGCAACACCACTCCGTCGGCAAGACCTCGCACCAGCTCGAGGCGCCGCTGCTTTTCGCTGCGCCGCCGCGTCCATCGCGAGTCGGGGGATATTGTTGTTGTCATGACCACTCCACGGGTTCGCTGTCGTGGAGCTACCTTAGGAGTGTTGGGCGTAGCGTATCAATCAAGCAGAGCGGTGGATCGTTACGCTCAGGTTAATGGTTGCCTGGACTGACGCCTTCGCGAGCAGGCTCGCTCCCACAATGGATCTGTGTCGCACACAAAAACCTGTGGGAGCGAGCCTGCTCGCGAAGGGGCCAGTGTAGTCACAGCAAAACCAGAGTCAGTTGATCAACCCGGCATCCACCAACAACGCCTCCAGCGCCAACAGATCCGGCACCTTGGCCACCTGCTCGCCTACCTGTACCGCCGCCTGCTCCAGCGAACACAACGGCACATCCACGTAACTGAGCTGGCTATCGAGCTTGCAGGAGCGCGGAATCCCCTGCACCAGCAGGGCGATGAATTTCAGCTCGGGGCGCCCGCCGAGGGCGTTGAGAATGACGATCCGCGCGCGTTCGCCGATGACGATTTTCTGCGCGCATGCCGACTCGAAACTCAGCAGCGGAATCTGCCGGTCGCGCCACGTCACCAGGCCCAGGTACCACGGCGGTGTATCGAGGTCGAACGTCCCCGGCTGCTGGTAATCGATCAGCTCGGCAACGGCGACGTTGGGCAGGATCAGGTTGCGGTCGACCAACGGCAGCAGCAGGCCGGTGAGGTTACTGGTGCGGTGCTCAAGCATGGGTCTTGCTCCACAAGGCGATGCTTTCGAGCAGCACCGATTCCTGGTACGGCTTGCCCAGGTAATCGTTGACGCCGATGGCCATGGCGCGGTCGCGGTGTTTCTGTCCGGTGCGGGAGGTGATCATGATGATCGGCAGGTGTTGCAGGCGTTCGTCGTTGCGCACCTGGGTCGCGACTTCGAAGCCATCCATGCGCGGCATCTCGATGTCCAGCAGCATCAGGTCGGGCATGTGCTCTTCCAGCAGCAGCATGGCATCGACCCCGTCCTTGGCGGTCAGCACGTTCATGCCGTGGCGTTCGAGCAAGCGGCTGGTGACCTTGCGCACGGTGACCGAGTCGTCGACCACCATCACCAGCAGCGGGCGCTGCGGTTCGGCCTCGATTTCTTGCCCCGCCGGACGCTGGGGTACACGGGCCTGCATGGCGCGGATCGGCGCCAGCAAATCCAGAATCAGCACCACCCGGCCGTCCCCGAGAATCGTCGCCCCGGACACCCCTTGCACCGCCGAAAACTGCGGCCCCAGGCTCTTGACCACGATTTCGCGAGTGCCGGCCATGGCGTCCACCAGCACCGCGATGTGCCGTTCGTTGCACTGCACCAGCAACACCGGTAATGGCAGGCTCTGGCCCAACAGCTTCGGGCGCGGGCTGGTTTTCAGCAGTTCACCCAGGTAGCACAACTCGTAACGTTGGCCGGCGTATTCGTAGGTCGGCCAATCGAATCGGAAATACCCTTCGAGTTCATTGGGCAGGACGCGCACGATGCCGTCGATGGTATTGAGCGGGATCGCGTATTGGTCCTCACCGCACTGCACCATCAACGCCCGGTTGACCGATACGGTAAACGGCAGGCGAATGCGGAAATGCACACCCTGCCCGGGCACCGAGTCGATGCTCATAGTGCCGCCCAGTTGCC
Organism: Pseudomonas sp. GL_091; assembly: GCF_057837725.1. Classification (NCBI taxonomy): domain Bacteria; kingdom Pseudomonadati; phylum Pseudomonadota; class Gammaproteobacteria; order Pseudomonadales; family Pseudomonadaceae; genus Pseudomonas; species Pseudomonas sp. GL_091. The sequence goes on from NZ_CM174451.1 coordinate 6,749,100, forward strand.
GAACCTCTTCGTGCACCACGTCCATGCCGACGCCGCGCCCGGAGATCTGGGTGATTTTTTCGGCGGTGGAAAAACCCGGTTGCAGGATGAACTGCAACACGTCGTGATCACTGATGACGCTGTCCGGGGCGAGCAGGCCGCGCTTGATCGCCTTGCGCCGCACCGCGTCCAGCGGCACACCGGCGCCGTCGTCGCGGATGTCGAAAATGATGTCGCCCCCTTCGCGCAGCAGATCGAGGGTGATCTTGCCCTTGGCCGGTTTCCCCGCCGCCAGCCGCACTTCGACGGACTCCAGGCCATGGTCGACGGCGTTGCGCAGCATGTGTTCCAGCGGCGCGGCCATGCGTTCGAGAACGTTGCGATCCATCTCGCCTTCGGCGTTGTCGACGATGAAATCCACGTCCTTGCCCAGTTCGCTGGACACCTGCCGGACGATGCGCTGCAAACGCGGGAGCATGCGTTCGAACGGCACCATGCGCGTGCGCATCAGGCCTTCTTGCAATTCGGTGTTGATGCGGCCCTGCTGTTGCAGCAGGTTTTCCGTGTCCTGATTGCGTCGCTCGAGGGTTTCCTTGAGGTCGAGCAAGTCAGAGGCCGATTCGAACAGTGCCCGGGACAGTTGCTGCAACTGTGAGTGGCGGTCCATTTCCAGCGGGTCGAATTCCTCGTAGCCCAGGCGTTCGGCGTCGACTTGCTGGCGGCTGAGGATCCGTCCCTGGGTCTCGGTATCGAGGCGGCGCAACTGGTCGCGCATCCGCTCGATGGTGGTCTCCATCTCATTCAGGGCGATGTGTGCATCGTTGACCTGCTGTTCGATCCGGCCACGGAAGATCGAGGTTTCACCGGCCAGGTTGACCAGATCGTCGAGCAACTCCGCCGAGACCTTGACCATGTCTGCGCCGGCATCGGACGGTGGCGCCTGCGGCTCGACCTTGGGCGTGGCCGGCGGCGCAACCGGCGCGGGCGCTTCCGGCACGGCCGGGTGGCTGAAGTTCTTGATCGCATCGATCAAGCGGTCGGCCGGCGGCATCGGCTCACCGGCGCGGGCCGCATCGAGCATCTGCGCCAGGCGGTCATGGCTGCGCTGCAACAGCGTGAACAACGGCTCCGTCGGTTGCAGCACGCCGGTGGACAGGCCCTCGTAGAGGAACTCCAGCTCATGGGCCAGATCGCCAATCGCGGCGATTTCCACCATGCGCGCGCCACCCTTGAGGGTGTGCAGGTCGCGCAGCAGGGTTTCCACTTCCTGGCGACTCGAAGGCTGGGCCTGCCAGCGCTCCAGCGCCGCCCCGGAGCTTTCGATGATGTCGAAACCTTCCTCGAGGAAGATCTCCAGCAATTCCGGATCGTGCGCAGCCGAATCGTTGTCGGTCGCCTGCCGGGCGGACTCGGCAATACCCGCATGACCTTGACGGTAGGCACGAATGGCTTCGATCAGCTCACGGGAATCGTCCAGCGGTTGGTTGAGCTGCAACTGTTCGAGGTACAACGCCAGTCGCTCATGGCTCTGTTCGAGCAGCACCGCCAGTGAATCGCTGAAGGCATAACGACGGTCCACCAGGCCTTGGTAAAGGCTTGCCAGTTCATGGGCCAGATCGCCGACCGGCCCGATCTCGGCCATGCGCGCGCCACCTTCGAGAGTGTGTAAATCCCGTTGCAGGGACGACAGCGGTGCGGCGTTGTCCGAGTCGTGCAACCAGCGCTGCAAGGCCTGACCGGCGCTTTCGAGGATGTCCACCGCTTCTTCAAGGAAGATCGCAACAATCTCGTCGTCCAGTTCGACCGCGCGGTCCTCTGTAGGAGCGAGCTCGCTCGCGATGGGCTCACCGGCGCCGCGTTTATCCAATGACAACGCGTCATCGTTAACGTCCATCGCGAGCGTGCTCGCTCCTACAGGGGGTAGCGTGCGCTCAAGCTCCGCGGTGGCGTTGCCCAATTCACGGATGCTCAGGCTCCGGCTGCCGTCGCTACGGATCAGGCCCATGGCCGACGGGTCAAGGCTCTCGTCGAGCAGTTCGCGCAAGGCCCTGATCCGTTGCGGCTGCGGGCTGACTTCCTGGCCGGCAGCCAGTTCGTCGAGCATGTTGATCAGCGCTTCGTGGGCACCCTGTGCCTCATGGAAAAACCGCTCGCTGACCGCCAGGCTGCTTTCCTCCACGGCACCGTAGAGATCGAGCAACGCTTCGCACAGCTCATCCACCGGGTGCAGATCGGCCAGATGGGCGCCTTCGCCGAGGGTGGTCAATTCGTCCAGCAGCGCGCTGAGCTCCTGACGTTCGCCGGGGTGTTGCTGCCAACGCTGCAACAGGCTTTCGGCGTCCAGCAGGATGTCCATACCCTGGGCGAGGAAGTTGTTGATCAGTTGCGGATCGCGCTTGATCCGCAGCCCGGTGTTCGGCGTGAGGTTTTCCAGTCGCTCGGCCAGCAACGCCTTGGCTCGCTCGGTCAAACCCTGGGCGCCGGGAATTTCCGCCAGCGGATCGCGTTTGAGCTGGCGTAAGCCGAGGCGGAACAGTCCTTCTGCTTCGAGCAGCAATTCGACTTCATCCAGATCCAGCGCGATCAGGTGTGCCTTGTATTCCCGGGCCAGTTGATCGAGCGGTGCGGCCAGTTCGGCAATCGGCGACACGCCGGCCATGGAGGCACTGCCCTTGAGGGTGTGCAAGGCGCGCTGCAATTCGTCGCTGGCCTGCAACGGCACATGTTCGGCGGCCTGATCAAGGAAGCGATTGAGGCTGCCCAAGTGGGTTTCGGCCTCTTTGCGGAAGATCTCCAGCAACAGCGGATCGAGGGCCGCGACATCTTGCGTATCCTCATCGGACACCGGTTCATCGCCCTTGGCCAGGGCATGGGCGCGGGCGGCCAACTGATCGACATCGCTGCGCTGGCGCTGGGCATTGGCGGCGTATTCGGCCACCAGCTCCGGCAGCAGGTGCAGCACATCGCCGATCAGTTGCTGCACCGTAGCGCCCGGCTCCACGCTGTTTTCCAGTACGCGGTTGAGCAGGTTTTCCACGGCCCAGGCCAGCTCGCCCAACACCAGGGCGCGCACCATCCGGCCACTGCCCTTGAGGGTATGAAAGGCGCGGCGCAACTCACTCAGGGCCGAGCGGTTGTCAGGGTTGACCGACCAGCGCGGCAAGTACTCGCGCAGGATTTCCAGGACTTCGTCGGTTTCTTCGAGGAACACTTCGCGCAGCTCCTCGTCCACCGGCTCTTCGCCTGCGGGCGGCGGCAGCAGGCTGCCCGGGGTGTTCAGCGCGGGCGGGTTCAGAGTCGAAACCGGGCTGGCGAGCACATCGGCCAGGGTCTGGACGATCTGTGGATCATCCAGCTCCTGCATCATCTGCATGACCTGCGCTTCGGTCGGGTTGAGCACATCATCAAGCACTGGCACATGTTGCTCACTGGGAAAAAATCCGAGGCTCGCCAGGCTTTTTTCCGCGGCATCGAGCAGGTTTTCACCCTGCGTTTGCGGGTCATCACTGAGGCGCTCGAGGTAGTACTCGATGCTGGTGATCACGTCGGCCAGGCTGTCCAGTTCCTGCCAGCCCGGCTGACCCGGCTCGAGCAACAGGTGCTCGCGGATAAAGTGATTGCAGGTTTCCACCAGGCTCGCCACCCGACTCAGCGGAATCATCGCCAGCGCGCCGCGCACCTGGGTCAGCAAGGCCGGCAGCGCCTGCAAATGCTGGCGGTCCCAATCGGCGTCGATGTAGTCGACGATCATGTCCTTGGCCTGCAGCAAACAGATGCGGGCCTCCTTGATCACGATCTGATGGATCTGCGTCAGGTCGGTGGTCGGCAGGCGGTTGTCGTCCTGGCTCTCCGGCTCCACGGTACCGACCATGCCGGCCAGCGTCGCTTCGACGTACAACAGGGCCCCGGCAACGTCCATGAGGATCGCATCGTTGGGTTCGCGCTGGCCCTGAGCGAGGCTGAGCACCACCGCCAATTGATCGATGATCACCTTGCGCGGCTGACCGAAGCCCAGCACCGCCAGGGTGTCGGCGATTTGCCGCAGCGGCGCCAGCAGGCTGTCGAGGTCGGAGGTGTGCTGGCGGTCACTGCGCACGAACAGGTCCAGGCGCTCCTTGACCCGCACCAGCTCTTCGCACAGCGCAGCCAGCACCGAGCGCATGGCGTCACGGTCGGGACCGGCCAGCCGCGCGCGTTCTTCATCGACCATCGCACTGTCGGGCAGCGCGTCGTCCAGTGAGTAGCGTTCTTTCATGGTCAGCATCTGCCCGGTGGGATGTTCGGCCTTGGCAATGTAGAACAGCAAACTCTTGAGCAGCTCCGGCGGGGCCGGTTGATTGATGCCGGGCATGCCTTGTTCGAGCAGGCGCTTGAGTTCCTTGTCGGCATCCTTGAACAGGCTGCGCAAGGCCGGGCTGTTGGCGATCGCACCGCCCTGCATGCCTTCGACCAGCGCCGATGCCACCTGCCATAACGGGCTCAGGGGAGCATTGGCGCACAGTGCTTCGAGGTGGGTGAAGACCTTGGCCAGGTAATCGAGGTTGGTGTCGTTGTCCTGTTCACGCAGGAATCCGACCAACGCCATTTGCAGCATCTGCCGCAGCTTGCGCAGCACACCGGGCAATTCGGCCGGCTCCAGCTGCGCCAGCGTTTCTGCGTTCAGCGCCGGCAACTCGGGCAATTGCGGGCTGAACAGGCTGGTTTCCGACAGCAGGCTCTCGCCACGGGCGCTGCGCAGATCGTTGATCAGTGGCAACACCACCAATGGCAAGTCGCGACGCGCGCCTTGCACCCGGTCGAGGTAGATCGGCAGTTGCCCAAGGGCCTGCATCAACAGGTGCAACGCCTCGTCGCGATGGCCAACACGGTTGCCCTGCAAGGCCATGGCAAGTTGTTCCATTTCTTCGGCGAGTAACGCCGCGCCGTAGAACTCGACCATCTGCAAACTGCCATGGACCTGATGGATGCATGCCAGGCAATCATCCAGCGCTTGCGTCGCCTGCGGGTCATCGAGCAGGTTTTCAATCGCGTGATGAGCCTGCTTCAGCGTTTCGGCAATCTCGCCCTTGACCCACTCGAGGGCCACATAGTCGTGCCGATCACCCATAACCACTCCAATCACCATTCAGATACCCATGGGCGGTTCAAGCTTTGTCCACAACCTGCGCCTTGGCATCCGGCAAGGTGAAACCGGACACCGAACGACGCAACTGACTGGCCATTTTCGCCAGGTTGCCGATGCTGTCGGCCGTGGCGGTGGAACCCGACGACGTCTGCGAGGTGATCTGCTGGATCACGTTCATCGTCAGGGAAATCTGACCGGCCGACGACGTCTGCTGTTGCGCGGCATTGGAAATGCTCTGGATCAACGCCGCGAGCGTCTTGGAGACGCCTTCGATTTCTTCCAGGGCCACACCGGCATCCTGCGCCAGACGAGCGCCACGCACCACTTCGGTCGTCGTCTGCTCCATGGAGATGACCGCTTCGTTGGTGTCGGTCTGGATCGCCCGCACCAGGGTTTCGATCTGCCGGGTAGCGGCGGACGAGCGCTCGGCCAGGCGCTGCACTTCATCGGCGACCACGGCGAAACCGCGACCGGCGTCACCGGCCATGGATGCCTGGATGGCCGCGTTGAGGGCAAGGATGTTGGTCTGGTCGGCAATGTCATCGATCAGGCTGACAATGTCGCCGATTTCCTGGGACGACTCACCCAGACGCTTGATGCGTTTGGCGGTGTCCTGAATCTGTTCGCGAATGTTGTCCATGCCGTGGATGGTGTTGTGCACCACCTCGTTGCCCTTGTTGGCGATCTCCACCGAGCGTTCGGCAACCGCCGAAGATTCCGCCGCGTTGGCCGACACCTGGTCGATGGACTCGGCCATGTCGTTGATCGCCATGGAGGCCTCGGAAATCTGCTGGGCCTGGTGCTCAGACGCCTGCGCCAGGTGCATGGCGGTGGCCTGGGTTTCCTGCACGGCGGCGGCCACCTGGCCGGCAGTGAGGTTGATGGTCGCGACCAGATCGCGCAGTTGGTCGACGGAGTAATTGATCGAGTCGGCGATGGTGCCGGTAAAGTCTTCGGTCACCGAGGCCGTTACCGTGAGGTCGCCATCGGCCAGGTCTTCGATCTCGTCGAGCAGGCGCATGATCGCGTTCTGGTTTCGCTCGTTTTTCTCGGCGGTTTCGCGCAACTGACGATTGGTTTCGCGCACCATCACCATGCCAATCAGGATGATCGAAGCCAGCGCCAACAAGCCCAGCACATAACCGCCAATGGTGTCGGTGGTGCGCCCGCCGACCATGTTTTCGAAACCGCTGGCCAAGTGCGAGGCTTCGTCGAGCAGGGTTTGCGACAGGCTGAAAATGTTCGAGGCCGATTCGCGGACCTTGAACAGCTCCGGCGAGGTTTCGAGGATCTCGTCCACCGAGCCCGAGACGAACTCAAACAGCTCGGAAATTTCCGCAAGTCGCGCACGGGCGTCGTGGTCTTCGACCTGGCTGACCTTGAGCGCCGGGTCGCCCTGGAGCATGCCGTTAAGCACCTTGCCGAACTGCGTTGCGTCACGCCCGAACGCATCGGCGGCCTGCTGTGAATTTTCGTCGCCGGCCAACACAGTGTTGACCGCACCGAGGATCCGTTCGGCCAGCAACGACTGGCGCTGGGCCATGGCCACCTGGGCCGCCGGGGCGCCCCGTTGCAGGAGAATCTCGACGACTTTCTCGTACTCGACCTGCAATTGCGGCACGGTTTCGGCCAGGGTCGCGGCGACCTGATGCAGCGACAGTACGGTTTGCTCGCTGGAGAGAATCGCGTCGGTGTTTTTCAGCAGGCGTTCCCAGTCCTGTTGCACCGCGCGCATCTCTGGACGCACGGTGGCGGGGGCCGGCGGCAGGCCGGTGGCCGGGTCGCCCTTCTTCAGATAACCCCAGCGCAGGGCAAAGTCGTTGCGCGCATCGCTGAGCAACTTGAACGCGGCAGACTTGCCGGCAGCGGCTTCGGTGGCGTTCTTGGCGATACGCTGGGACAGCACGCGCAGTTCGCCGGCGTGGCCGATGTACTGTTTGTCGTAGATAGCCTGGGTGTTGAGGTACGCGAAGTTGGCGAACAGCAGCATGATGAAGACGATCAGCGCGATGAACAGCACGATAATCTGCGACCGGCTGCGCGACCCTTCCATTGGTTTGCCTGCTTTTGCTTTTATCATCGGTCCTCGCCTGTTAACCCATTTCCGGGCCTGCCCGCTCCCACATTGGTTCTCTGTTGTTCCGCTTACACCGCGACGTTCATGAACCCATGGGACTGCGTCAACGCAAACGGGCTGAACACCTGCCAGCACGGCTCACGCTGAAACCGGCCTTTGACGAACGCCGCCACCGGCCCCTTCAACTCGTCTGCTGGCACCGGCTCCAGGCTGTCCTGGGCAAAGTGCTGGAGGCCGAAGACTTCATCGACCAGCAACCCGGCAAACACCTCTTCATGTTCCACCACCAACACCCGCCGCTGTCGGCGCACCGCCGATAGCTCGTGCCCGAAGAAGCCGCCCAAATCCATGATCGGCAGCAAACGCCCGCGCAGGTTGGCGACACCCTTGACCCAGGGTTTGACCCCCGGTAGCTGAGTGAAGCGCGGCTCGTGCAGGACTTCGCTGACTTCGCTCATGGGCGCGACATACCAGTGCTCGCCCAGGCGAAAACCGATGCCGCTCCAGCTGTCCCGCCGGGCCGGCTGGGACGGCAAGTCCGCCGCCAGCAGACGACAGCGCTGGTCGATTTGCAGCAGCAGTTCGAAAGCCGTCAGCGACTCGTTCATGACCTTTCGATCAACCGGCCAGCACGTTGTTCAGGGTCTTGATCAGGGTGTCTTCATCGACCGGCTTGGTCAGGTAGTCCTTGGCGCCCTGGCGCGTGCCCCAGACCTTGTCGGTTTCCTGATCCTTGGTGGTGATGATGATCACCGGGATGTGCCCGGTTTCCGGGTCCTTGGTCAATTGGCGGGTCGCCTGGAAGCCGTTGAGGCCGGGCATGACGATGTCCATCAGCACCGCATCGGGCTTTTCCTGGCGGGCCAGGGCCACGCCGTCGGCGCCGTTTTCGGCTTTCAACACTTCATGACCGTGCTTTTCCAGCATGCCGGTCAGTTTGTACATTTCAGTCGGCGAATCATCGACGATCAGAATACGTGCCATGGTCTTCCCCATTCTTGTCGACGCCGGGCCCGATGGCCGAGCGTCACTGTGCGTGTCCTACTGCGGCAAAACGGCGGCGAAGCCAGGAACATGCGCCTGGATCGCATCAAGCAATTCTTCCTTGCTGAAAGGCTTGGTCAAAAACTGGTCGGAGCCGACGATGCGCCCCTTGGCCTTGTCGAACAGCCCGTCCTTGGACGACAGCATAATCACCGGCGTGGACTTGAACGCGCTGTTGTTCTTGATCAGGGCGCAGGTCTGATAGCCATCCAGGCGCGGCATCATGATGTCGACAAAGATGATGCCGGGGTGGTTGTCGACAATCTTGGCCAGGGCATCAAAACCGTCGATGGCCGTGATGACCTCACAACCCACGTTCTTGAGCAGCGTTTCGGCGGTGCGACGGATCGTCTTCGAATCGTCGATCACCATGACCTTCAAGGCGCTGGGGTGCTGTTCCATAAAATGCTCTACCGTCGCCTTTGCGAAACAAATTGTCCGTTTGCCGGTTAACGCGGCTCGAAACCCTTGATGCTCAAGGGCCGGCACGACATGGCAGCCTTTTTAGCACAGTCTCCAAAACCAATCTATCGGCCGACCCGCAAGGTGGTTTTTCCTTGACCGGGAACACACTCAGCGCCACTCTGACGCCACTTTTATATGACCCTTTGGCCTGACTTGTGGGAGCGAGCCTGCTCGCGATGGTGTATCAGCTACATAGGTGTCGACTGACACTCCATCGCGAGCAAGCTCGCTCCTACAGAAGATCAATATCCAGCCCCAAAATTTCGAGGAAAACCCAATGAGCGTTCGCGTCGGGATTGTCATGGACCCTATCGCCAGCATTTCCTATAAAAAGGATAGCTCGCTGGCCATGCTGCTGGCCGCGCAGAAGCGTGGCTGGGAGCTGTTCTACATGGAACAGCGCGACCTGTATCAGGGCGAAGGCCAGGCCCGGGCGCGGATGCGCCCGCTGCAGGTTTTTGCCAACCCGGAAAAATGGTTCGAACTGGGCGCCGAAAGCGACGCGCTGCTGAGCGATCTGGATGTGATCCTGATGCGCAAGGATCCGCCGTTCGACATGGAGTTCGTCTACTCCACCTATTTGCTGGAGCAGGCCGAGCGCGCTGGCGTGCTGGTGGTCAACAAGCCGCAAAGCCTGCGCGACTGCAACGAAAAGCTGTTCGCCACGCTGTTCCCGCAGTGCACTCCGCCGACTATCGTCAGCCGTCGCCCTGACGTGCTGCGCGAATTCGCCGACCATCATGGCGATGTAATCCTCAAGCCGCTGGACGGCATGGGCGGTTCTTCGATCTTCCGCCACACCGCAGGGCATCCGAACCTGTCGGTGATCCTCGAAACCCTGACCCTGCATGGTCAGCAGCAAATCATGATCCAGGGTTATCTGCCGGCCATCGTCGATGGCGACAAGCGCATCCTGATGATCGACGGCGAGCCCGTGGATTACTGCCTGGCGCGAATTCCCGCGGCGGGCGAAACCCGCGGCAATCTGGCCGCCGGTGGCCGTGGCGAAGCGCGCCCGCTGACCGACAAGGACCGCTGGATCGCCGCGCAAGTCGGCCCGACCCTGCGTGAAAAAGGCCTGCTGTTCGTGGGTCTGGACGTGATCGGCGAGCACCTGACCGAGATCAACGTCACCAGCCCGACCTGCATTCGCGAGATCGATAACGCGTTTGGCACTGACATCGGCGGCATGTTGATGGATGCCATCGATCAGAAGCTCAAGGCACGTTGATTAGCCAAACCAACATTGCGTTATCATGCGCGGCCTGTGAAAACGCGATGTTGGTTTCCTTGTCATGACCCTCCCGTCCGATCTGCCTGCCGAACTCGCCCACCGTGGCGTGCGCCCGGTCGATCGCCTCGGTTTTACCCTGTTTCTGGCAGCGCTGATCCACCTGGCCTTGCTGTTGGGTGTCGGATTTGCAGTGGTCGAGCCCAAGCAGATCAGTAAAACCCTGGAAATCACCCTCGCCACCTTCAAAAGCGAAAAGAAACCCGAGAAAGCCGATTTCCTGGCCCAGGAGAATCAGCAAGGCAGCGGCACATTGGACAAAAAGGCGATTCCCAAGACCACCGAGGTCGCGCCGTTCCAGGACAACAAGGTGCAAAAGGTCACGCCACCGCCGGCCGCCAAGCCAGAAGCGCAGGAAGCCCCGCCGAAGGCTGCCGTGACCACCGTGGCGCCGAAGCCGAAAAAAGCCCCCGCCAAGACCGAGGAGCCCAAGACCGAGGTCAAGCCCCAGGTCCAGGCGCCGACCTTCGACAGCGAGCAACTGTCCAGCGACATTGCCAGCCTGGAAGCGGAACTGGCTGCCGAACAACAGCTGTACGCCAAGCGTCCACGCATTCACCGTTTGAGCGCGGCCTCGACCATGCGCGACAAGGGCGCCTGGTACAAGGACGAATGGCGCAAGAAAGTCGAGCGCATCGGCAACCTCAACTACCCCGACGAAGCGCGGCGCAAACAGATCTACGGCAATTTGCGCCTGATGGTCTCGATCAACCGCGACGGTTCGCTGTATGAAGTACTGGTGCTGGAATCTTCGGGCCAACCGCTGCTGGACCAGGCGGCGCAACGGATCGTTCGGCTGGCGGCGCCGTTTGCACCGTTTACCGGGGATTTGTCGGATATCGACCGGTTGGAGATCATCCGGACCTGGAAATTTGCCCGTGGGGACAGGCTCTCAAGCAATTGATTCACCGCAAACCCCCTGTAGGAGCGAGCCTGCTCGCGATTGCGATCTGTCTGACACTTAAATGCTGTATGTACCGCCATCATCGCGAGCAGGCTCGCTCCCACACTTAATCTGTGTCGTTGCTGATATTCGGGGTATTTCCTGTGCATCCCCAGCTTGTCAGTTCGCCCCTCGAACGCCACACTAGCGGTCATGAAAAACGTCAGCCCCAGCTACCTCAAGCATCAATTCCTGATCGCCATGCCGCACATGGCCGACCCGAACTTTGCGCACACCTTGACCTACATCGTCGAGCACACGGCCAATGGCGCCATGGGGCTGGTGGTCAACCGTCCGCAAGATCTGAACCTGGCCGATATCCTTGAGCAATTGCGCCCGGAAATCGAACCGCCAGCGCTCTGCCAGCATGTGCCGATCTTCATCGGTGGCCCGGTGCAGACCGATCGCGGTTTCGTCCTTCACCCCAAGGGTCAGAGCTTCCAGGCGACCGTTGATCTGGAAGACGAGTTGGCCCTGTCGACCTCCCAGGACGTACTGTTCGCCATCGCCGACGGCGTCGGCCCGGCAAAAAGTCTGATTGCCCTCGGCTACGCCGGTTGGGAAGCCGGGCAGCTCGAAGCCGAACTGGCGCAGAACGCCTGGCTGAACTGCCCGTTCGACGCCGACATCCTGTTCAATACCAGCAGTGAGTTGCGCCTGGAAGCGGCGGCCAAGCACCTGGGCGTCAACCTCAGCCTGCTGACCAGCCAGGCGGGGCACGCCTGATGGCCCTGAAGCTGATTCTGGGTTTTGACTACGGCACCAAACAGATTGGCGTTGCGGTCGGCCAGGTGATTACCGGCCAGGCCCGCGAGCTGTGCACCCTGAAAGCGCAGAACGGCATTCCCGACTGGAACCAGATCGAAGCCCTCATCAAAGAGTGGAAGCCCGATGCCGTGGTGGTCGGCCTGCCGTTGAACATGGACGGCACACCCAGCGACATGTGCGCCCGCGCGGAAAAGTTCGCCCGGCGCCTGAACGGCCGCTTCAACCTGCCCTTCTATACCCACGATGAACGCCTGACCACCTTCGAGGCCAAGGGCGAACGCCTGGCTCGTGGCGGCCAGAAAGGCAGTTACCGCGACAACCCGGTCGATGCCATCGCCGCCGCCCTGCTGCTGCAAGGCTGGCTCGACGAAAACACCGCACTGTTTGAATCCTGAAGAGCCGCTGTGCGTCTCTCTTAGCTACAACCCGAGCCACTTCCCGCACAAGCTGGCTCGGGCCCAAGAAGGAGCAACCATGAGCCTGCCCAATCCCGCCGAACTGATCAGCCAGATGGCGACCCGACTTGACGCCTATCTGGCCAAACGAGGCATCAGCGACCCGCGCTTCATCGGCATCCGTACCGGCGGCGTCTGGGTGGCCCAGGCCCTGCTCAAGGAGCTGGGCAGCAATGAGCCCCTCGGCACCCTGGACGTGTCCTTCTACCGCGACGATTTCAGCCAGAACGGCCTGCACCCACAGGTTCGCCCTTCGGCGCTGCCGTTCGAGATCGAAGGCCAGCACCTGGTGTTGATCGACGACGTGCTGATGAGCGGCCGGACCATCCGTGCCGCCATGAACGAACTGTTCGACTACGGCCGCCCGGCCAGCGTGACGCTGGTGTGCCTGCTGGACCTGAACGCTGGCGAACTGCCGATCCGCCCGAACGTTGTTGGCGCGACCCTGTCGCTGGCGGCCCACGAACGGGTGAAGCTGTCCGGCCCTGAGCTTGCGCTCGAACTGCAAGACCTCGCCCTTTAATTCGCCCTATTGAGAGTCCCCCTTGCGATGACGCCTCTAGAAACCAAGCGCCCGCTGCAGCTCAATGATCAGGGCCAGCTGCGCCACTTCCTCTCGCTCGACGGTTTGCGCCGCGAGCTGCTGACGGAAATCCTCGACACCGCCGACTCCTTCCTTGAAGTCGGCGCCCGGGCCGTGAAGAAAGTCCCGCTGCTGCGCGGCAAGACCGTGTGCAACGTGTTCTTCGAGAACTCGACCCGCACACGCACCACCTTCGAACTGGCGGCCCAGCGGCTCTCGGCGGACGTGATCACCCTCAACGTGTCCACGTCGTCGGCGAGCAAAGGCGAAACCCTGCTCGACACCCTGCGCAACCTGGAAGCCATGGCCGCCGACATGTTCGTCGTGCGCCACGGCGATTCGGGTGCCGCACACTTCATCGCCGAGCATGTTTGCCCACAAGTGGCGATCATCAACGGCGGTGACGGCCGGCACGCGCACCCGACCCAGGGCATGCTCGACATGCTGACCATCCGCCGGCACAAGGGCGGGTTCGAAAACCTTTCGGTGGCCATCGTCGGCGACATCCTGCACTCGCGGGTCGCGCGCTCGAACATGCTGGCCCTGAAAACCCTCGGTTGCCCGGACATCCGCGTGATCGCGCCGAAAACCCTGCTGCCGATCGGCATCGAGCAATATGGCGTGAAGGTCTACACCGACATGACCGAAGGCCTGAAAGACGTGGACGTAGTGATCATGTTGCGCCTGCAGCGTGAACGCATGACCGGCGGCCTGTTGCCGAGCGAGGGCGAGTTCTACCGCCTGTTCGGCCTGACCACCGCGCGTCTGGCCGGCGCCAAGCCCGATGCCATCGTGATGCACCCGGGGCCGATCAACCGTGGCGTGGAAATCGAGTCGGCGGTGGCCGACGGCCCGCACTCGGTGATCCTCAACCAGGTGACCTACGGGATCGCCATTCGTATGGCGGTACTGTCCATGGCCATGAGCGGGCAGACTGCGCAACGCCAATTCGAGCAGGAGAACGCCCAGTGAAACTCAGCATTCTCGGTGCCCGCGTGATCGATCCGGCCAGTGGCCTGGATCAAGTGACCGATATCCACATTGAAGCCTGCAAAGTCGTCGCCCTTGGCGCGGCGCCAGCCGGTTTTGTCGCCGTCGACACCATCGATGCCAAAGGCCTGGTGGCCGCTCCCGGCCTGGTCGACCTCAACGTTGCCCTGCGCGAGCCAGGTTACAGCCGCAAAGGCTCGATTGTCAGCGAAACCCGCGCGGCGGCGGCTGGCGGCGTGACCAGCCTGTGCTGCCCGCCAAAGACCAAACCGGTGCTGGACACCTCGGCTGTGGCCGAACTGATCCTCGACCGCGCCCGTGAGGCCGGCAACACCAAAGTCTTTCCGATTGGCGCCCTGAGCAAAGGCCTGGACGGTGAACAGCTGGCAGAGCTCGTGGCACTGCGCGATGCCGGTTGCGTGGCCTTCGGCAATGGTCTGGAGAGCTTCCGCAACACCCGCACCCTGTGCCGGGCACTGGACTACGCAGCGACCTTCGACCTGACGGTGATTTTCAACTCCCAGGATCACGACCTGGCCGAGGGTGGCCTGGCCCACGAAGGCCCGACCGCCAGCTTCCTTGGCTTGCCGGGCATCCCGGAAAGTGCCGAGACCGTCGCCCTGGCCCGGGATCTGCTGCTGGTTGAACAGACCGGCGTGCGCGCGCACTTCAGTCAGCTCACCAGCGCACGCGGCGTGGAGCTGATCGCCCAAGCCCAGGCCCGGGGCCTGAAGGTGACCGCGGATGTCGCCCTGTACCAACTGATCCTGACCGACGAAGCCCTGATCGACTTCAGCAGCCTGTATCACGTCCAGCCGCCGCTACGCACCCGCGCCGACCGCGAGGGCCTGCGCGCAGCGGTGAAATCCGGCGTGATCTCGGCCATCTCCAGTCATCACCAACCCCATGAGCGTGACGCCAAACTGGCACCGTTCGGCGCGACCGAGCCGGGCATCAGCAGTGTTGAACTGCTATTGCCACTGGCAATGACCTTGGTTGAAGACGGCTTGCTGGACCTGCCGACACTGCTCAAGCGCCTGAGCACCGGCCCTGCCGAGGCCTTGCGCCTGCCGGCAGGCAAACTGGCGGTGGGTGGCGCGGCGGATATCGTGCTGTTCGACCCGGCAGCCTCGACCGTGGCGGGTGAAAGCTGGCTGTCCAAGGGCGAAAACTGCCCGTTCATTGGCCACAGCCTGCCGGGTGTGGTGCGTTACACCCTGGTGGATGGGCGGATCAGCCACCAGGCGTAACTCCGCGTCGCTCCAATCGCGGGCAAGCCCGCCCCCACAGGATTGAGATGATCCCTGTGGGAGCGGGCTTGCCCCGGGCGGCGTTCCGACGATGGCGTCTTAGAAGGCGCCTCTGTTCTGCGTATTGCGAACAGAGACCTGATCATTAAGCATCCAGACGTCATACAGCCCTCCTCCCCCCCTCCTCCGTCATCCACTGCCTCTCCCCTAACACCACATCCGCATCAAGTACATCTCTACAAGCGATGGCGAATAAACCTATCCAATGAACAGAAATTTCTGACTCTTCATCATTTGTGCGAAAAGAACTTCGCAACACACAGAAACATCCTACAAAGTTATTGAATGCGGGTTCAACGCCTATCATCTAGCATAAAAACAGCACAAGGAAACCTCACTACAAACACCATGAACACAAAGGCACTAACAAGGAGCAATACATGAAAAATGGACTTACTCTACCTCCTATCGTGACGAAAGGAACAACGGGGAACTCAGGCGGCTTTACAGTTAATCCTGGGTTTACCTGGGGAACCTATGGGACTGCAGATTGGCAGGGCGCAGGTGAAGCCATCATCACCAACGACGGGCAAACTTACTCTCTGCCACTATGCGATGGCCCCGCCATCTCCTCAGCCGAAATGGACATGTTCCATGATTGGCTCGAAATGAAAAGTGGTATAAAAGCCTTTACTTATGAACTACAAATGGTAGGCAGAGCAATTAACAACGACGCCTTCGGCGCCATTCAAGACCTTTGGAAAATCACGGAGAGTGACAACTACCTACTAAACAGCTCTTCGATCGTCACTCATGCCTATTTCAAGAACAAACTCGTAAATTTCAGTCTTGCCGACACCTTCGCAGCGCAACAAAAACTAAGCAACCTAGACGCCCTGATCAAAGTAGCATCGACAAGTCTGTACAACATCAAGTATGAAACACAAACAACCGAGTTATCAGGGGGAACATTTAGCCCTGTCAAAGCATTTGCTCACTACCTGTGGGGAAATGGAGAGAAGCTGCGAGTCGATATAAACAACATAGGCCTCAACGTACAGGCGAATGAAATTCCGCTGCTAGCCAACACCATAGCCAGCACCAGAGAATCCGGAAGATATTATTTATCTGATCCAAAAGTACCTTACGCCACTGCTGACGACAGCAAAGCCACAGGATATTATCTAGGACGAATAACATTGAAAATTGAAGGAGAATTTACAAGAGAAGTAAACGGATCATGGGTTTTTGATGGAACTGCAAAAGCTTATACGGACACATACGACTTTGACAAAAGTAACAGATCAACACTACTCGAAGCGTTAACCACAGCAGGCAGAGCATTCTCAGGAACGAAATATGAAATCGATATAACGGGAGAACAAAAAATAAGACTAACCGGAACTGGCTTTCAGCCGGACCTGCATTAGATTAGTCCGTTAGGATTTTAAACTACATACTGCATTCAGGAAGAGCCAACATGAAGACTCTCTACAAGCACCTAAACTACATCTACCCAGTGCTTTTAGCGATCACCTCCAGTGTAGCAATATTTATTTTAGCAAATAATTTGAGCGCAGGCATTTACAATATAGATCGAGACTCAATTGGAATACCAATAGGTGCAATCCTGATTGCAGGCTTAATATTACTTACACTTCACCTAATGCAAATACTCTTATACAAAAAAGCCCGCACACACCGCACGAACGGAGCCTTAATAAAAGCATCAGCGCTGATAGTTGCATTTGCATCACTTGCGATTCTCGCTGACAGCATAAATTACTGGGCTACTCCAAACCACCTCATCATTTCAACCTTATACAGCATCAGTACAATTGCATTTGCAACACTTCAACTTCAACTGCTAAAAGTATTTCAATAGTCATTCACAGGCTATGACTCAAGCAGACGAATAGCAGGATCAGTCACCAGGCGTAACACCCTGTGGCGAGGGGCTTGCCCCCTCGCCACATTTAATCAACGACTCTGCGCATTACGCAGCGACACCTGATCATTCAACGTCCAGAAGTCATACAGCACGCCAATAAAGAACAGCCCGCCCGTCAGCAGATACAGCAACCCACTGATCCATTTCCCCTGATACATCCGGTGCACGCCAAACACCCCGAGAAACGTCAGCAGGATCCACGCCACGTTGTATTCGATGGGGCCCGCGGTAAACCGCAGGTCCGCCTCGCGATCCATCGCCGGGATCAGGAAAAGGTCGATCAGCCAACCGATCCCCAGCAAGCCGAAGGTGAAGAACCAGATCGTCCCGGTCACCGGCTTGCCGTAATAGAAGCGGTGAGCGCCGGTAAAACCGAAAATCCACAGCAGGTAACCGATCACTTTGCTGTGGGTGTCTTGCTGCTGGACAGCCTGTTGATAGGGGTTCATGAATGACCTCGATTCACACGATAGATAAATATTCTTTAATTCTTTGTGACTTTTTTACAGGCATCCGACGTATGGCAAATGCTACCTTCACTCCCGTCAAAGCCTTGTAACACCGGACTTCTGTCCGACAATTGCGCCATTTTGCCGCTTTTTTGCCACCATTGCCCTCCAGATTGAATCGACCAACGGCCTCGGAGGCGGCAAAAAAGCTGTTATAAAGTTGCGCGCTAACCTATTAAGAGCCTTGCCTAATGCGTTCATTTTTCAAGACATGGCTAACCATTTGCCTTTTGATGCCACTGGCCGCCCACGCCACCAATCGTGAGCAACGTCTTCCAAACGTTAATGGTTACACCCCAAAATCCCATGCCTCTGCTCCTTCGAGCAAAGACAAAAAATCCGCTAAATATGCTCCAAGCCTGGCCAGCAACAAGAGCGGCCTGGTTCCACCGATGGGCACCAAGGAAAGCAGCGACGTGCTGAGCCGCGCCGTGAACGTCCTTGGCACTCCTTATCGTTGGGGCGGCAGCAGCCCAAGCAAAGGTTTCGATTGCAGCGGCCTGGTGAAATACGCGTTCAACGACACCACGTTCGACCTGCCACGCACCTCCAACGCCATGGCCAGCGGTCATGGGGAGAAAGTCGATCGCGACGACCTGAAGCCGGGCGACCTGATTTTCTTCAACATCAAAAGCCGTCGGGTCAATCACGTTGCCATCTACCTGGGCAACGACCGTTTCATCCACGCGCCACGTCGCGGCAAGTCGGTGTCCATCGACACTTTGAAGAAACCGTACTGGGAAAACCACTACGTAGTTGCCAAGCGGGTTCTGCCGAAAGAGCCGAATCAGTTGCGGGTTGTTCAGCGCTGATTTCAGTGTCCCCTCTCTGAAGGGGAGCACTTGTGGCGAGGGGGCTTGCCCCCGTTGGGTCGCGCAGCGACCCCAAAGCCAGCTTAATGGTTTTTTCAGGTAGAACGCGCTGCCTGCTTTGCGTCTGCTCCGCAGCCGAACGGGGCGGTTCGGCGCTCCGAAAAGCCCCCTCGCCACAGGTCCCGCGCAACCGTTCAAAAGTTATCCGGTGACCGCGCCTTCTCCCGCGCATGATCACGACTGACCAACCCCTTGGTCACCAGGTCCTTCAAGCTCATATCCAGCGTCTGCATCCCCAACGACCCTCCCGACTGAATCGCCGAGTACATCTGCGCCACCTTGTCCTCGCGGATCAGGTTGCGGATCGCCGATGTCCCCAGCATGATCTCGTGGGCCGCGATGCGTCCACCGCCGATTTTCTTCACCAGGGTCTGGGACACTACCGCCAGCAGCGACTCGGAGAGCATCGAGCGCACCATCGACTTCTCGTCCCCCGGAAACACGTCGACCACCCGGTCGATGGTTTTCGCCGCCGACGTGGTGTGCAGCGTGCCGAACACCAGATGGCCGGTTTCGGCCGCGGTCAATGCCAGGCGAATAGTCTCCAGATCGCGCATCTCCCCCACCAGAATCACATCCGGGTCTTCCCGCAGTGCCGAACGCAAGGCAGTGGCGAAACTACGGGTATCGCGATGGACTTCACGCTGATTGATCAGGCATTTGCGCGACTCATGAACGAACTCGATGGGGTCCTCGATGGTGAGGATGTGGTGATGACGATGGGTATTGAGGTAATCGATCATCGCCGCCAGCGTGGTGGACTTGCCGGAACCGGTCGGGCCGGTCACCAGCACCAGGCCACGGGGAGCGTCGGTCATTTTGCGGAACACGTCGCCCATGCCCAGTTCGTCCATGCTCTGCACCTTTGACGGGATTGTGCGAAACACGGCACCCGCGCCACGGTTCTGGTTGAACACATTGACCCGAAACCGCGCCACGCCGGGCACGTCGAAGGAAAAGTCGGTTTCCAGATGCTTTTCGAAATCCACCCGCTGGGCGTCATTCATGACGGCATGGATCAGCGTCTGCACCTGCTGGTGATCCAGGGCCGGCAGATTGATGCGCCGCACATCGCCATCCACCCGAATCATCGGCGGCAGGCCGGCAGACAGGTGCAAGTCGGATGCGCCCTGTTTGGCGCTGAATGCCAGCAGTTCGGTGATATCCATAGCGTCTCTCAATTCCAGTAGAATGCCGCGAACCTTCAGACCGCTGGCGCCTCTTGATGTCCACCATAGCAGACAACATTCTCGAAGTTAGTTCGCGCATAAACGCCGCAACACTCGCCGCCAACCGCGCCGAAAACAGTGTCCGGTTGCTGGCTGTGAGCAAGACCAAACCCGCACAAGACCTGCGTGAAGCCTACGCTGCCGGCCTGCGCGACTTTGGCGAGAACTACCTGCAGGAAGCGTTGGGCAAGCAGCTGGAACTGGCCGACCTGCCCTTGATCTGGCACTTCATCGGCCCCATTCAATCGAACAAGACTCGTGCTATCGCCGAACACTTCGACTGGGTGCATTCCGTGGATCGTCTGAAAATCGCACAACGCCTGTCCGAACAACGTCCCGCCGATTTGCCGCCCCTGAACATCTGCATTCAGGTCAATGTCAGCGGTGAAGCCAGCAAATCCGGCTGCACCCCGGCCGACCTGCCGGCTCTGGCCAACGCCATCAGCGACCTGCCGCGCCTGAAACTGCGCGGGTTGATGGCTATCCCTGAGCCGACGGAAGATCGCGTTGCCCAGGATGCCGCTTTCGCTGCCGTGCAAAGCCTGCAAGCCAGCCTGAACCTGCCGCTCGACACACTTTCCATGGGCATGAGCCACGATCTCGAATCGGCCATCGCCCAAGGCGCCACCTGGGTGCGGATCGGTACCGCCCTGTTTGGCGCCCGCGACTACGGTCAGCCTTGAAAAATGGCTGACTCTTCTCTTTATAAGGACCTGACATGAGCAAGACACGTATTGCCTTTATCGGTGCCGGCAACATGGCCGCCAGTCTGATCGGTGGCCTGCGGGCCAAAGGTCTGGAAGCCGCACAGATCCGCGCCAGCGATCCGGGCGAAGAAACCCGCGCCCGCGTGAGTGCTGAACACGGCATCGAAACCTTTGCCGACAACGCCCAGGCCATCGATGGCGCCGACGTCGTCGTCCTGGCGGTCAAACCCCAGGCGATGAAAGCCGTGTGCGAAGCCATTCGCCCAAGCCTCAAACCCGATCAACTGGTGGTTTCGATTGCCGCGGGCATCACCTGCGCCAGCATGAACAACTGGCTCGGCGCCCAGCCGATCGTGCGCTGCATGCCCAACACCCCGGCGCTGGTGCGTCAGGGCGCGAGCGGCCTGTTCGCAACAGCCGAGGTGTCAGCCGAACAGCGTCAGCAGGCCCAGGAGCTGCTGTCCGCGGTCGGCGTCGCCCTATGGCTGAATGAAGAGCAGCAACTGGATGCCGTCACCGCCGTTTCCGGCTCGGGCCCGGCGTATTTCTTCCTGTTGATCGAGGCCATGACCGCCGCCGGGGTGAAACTCGGCCTGCCGGCGGACATCGCCGCGCAACTGACCTTGCAAACCGCACTGGGCGCCGCCCATATGGCGGTCTCCAGCGACGTTGACGCCGCCGAGTTGCGCCGCCGTGTCACCTCGCCTGCGGGCACCACGGAAGCTGCAATCAAGTCGTTCCAGGCCAATGGCTTTGAAGCCCTGGTCGAAAAGGCACTCGGCGCTGCCGCGCATCGCTCGGCCGAGATGGCCGAACAACTGGGTCAATAAGGAGCTTTTCATGATTGGATTGAATACCGCAGCGGTCTACGTGCTGCAAACCCTCGGCAGCCTGTACCTGCTGATCGTGCTGATGCGCTTCGTACTGCAACTGGTGCGGGCGAACTTCTACAACGCGATCTGCCAGTTCATCGTCAAGGCCACCCAGCCACTGCTCAAGCCACTGCGTCGGATCATCCCGAGCGTGTTCGGCCTGGACATGTCCTCGCTGGTGCTGGCGATCCTGGTGCAACTGGCGCTGATGGCCCTGACCCTGCTGCTGACCTACGGCACCACCGGCAACCCGCTGCAACTGATGATCTGGTCGATCATCGGGGTGACCGCGCTGTTCCTGAAGATTTTCTTCTTCGCCCTGATCATCAGCGTGATCCTGTCCTGGGTCGCCCCGGGCAGCCATAACCCGGGCGCCGAACTGGTGAATGACATCTGCGAACCGGCCCTGGCGCCGTTCCGCAAGTTCCTGCCGAACCTGGGCGGCCTGGACCTGTCGCCGATCTTTGCGTTCCTGGCACTCAAGCTGATCGACATGCTGGTGATCAATAACCTCGCCGCCATGACCATGATGCCGGAAATCCTCCGCGTGTTGATCTGACCCGGTGAGCTGGTTTCGCTGGGACGGAGACGACCTGATTCTGGAGTGTCACCTGCAACCGGCAGCCCGTAGCGATGACTTCTGCGGGCTGCACGGTGATCGCCTGAAGATCCGCCTGACCGCACCACCGGTCGAGGGCAAGGCCAACGCGTATCTGATGGCGTTTCTGGCCAAGGCCTTTGGCGTGTCCAAGAGCCAGGTCAGCCTGATCAGTGGCGAGTTGAACCGGCAGAAACGGGTGCGAATTTGCTCGCCGAAGAAGTTGCCGGACTTGCCTGATCTGGTGCGTCCGGCAGGCTGACCGCGTCATCGTTCATCGCGAGCAGGCTCGCTCCCACAAGGGTATGCATTCCAATGTGGGAGCGAGCCTGCTCGCGATTGCCACACCTCGGTCTACCCGGGAAAAATCAGCTCGGACCTTTGCTTGCCGCTAACCCCAGCGATCTTTAGACTTACGCCTCATTTCAATGAGAGCAGGGTCGATGCCAGCTGCCTTTCCCCCCGATTCTGTTGGTCTGGTGACGCCGCAAGTGGCGCACTTCAGCGAACCCCTGGCGTTGGCCTGCGGACGTTCGCTTCCGGCCTACGACCTGATTTACGAAACCTACGGCACGCTCAACGCCACGGCGAGCAACGCCGTGCTGATCTGCCACGCCCTGTCCGGTCACCACCACGCCGCCGGTTATCACAGCGCCGACGACCGCAAGCCCGGTTGGTGGGACAGCTGCATCGGTCCCGGCAAGCCGATCGACACCAGCAAGTTCTTCGTGGTCAGCCTGAATAACCTCGGCGGCTGCAACGGCTCCACTGGCCCGAGCAGTATCAACCCGGACACCGGCAAGCCGTTCGGCGCCGACTTTCCGGTATTGACCGTGGAAGATTGGGTGCACAGCCAGGCGCGCCTGGCTGATCGTCTCGGTATCGCCCAGTTCGCGGCCGTGATTGGCGGCAGCCTCGGCGGCATGCAGGCGATGCAATGGAGCATCACTTACCCTGACCGCATCCGTCACTGCCTGGCCATCGCCTCGGCGCCCAAGCTGTCGGCACAGAACATCGCGTTCAACGAAGTGGCGCGCCAGGCGATTCTCACCGACCCTGAATTCCACGGCGGTTCGTTCCAGGAACACAACGTGATCCCCAAGCGCGGCCTGATGCTGGCGCGGATGGTTGGGCACATCACCTACCTTTCCGACGATTCCATGGGCGAGAAATTCGGCCGCGGGCTCAAGAGCGAGAAGCTCAACTACGACTTCCACAGCGTCGAGTTCCAGGTTGAAAGTTACCTGCGCTATCAGGGCGAAGAGTTCTCCGGGCGCTTCGACGCCAACACGTACCTGTTGATGACCAAAGCGCTCGATTACTTCGATCCGGCGGCGAACTTCGACGATAACCTGGCGAAAACCTTTGAAGGTGCCAAGGCCAAGTTCTGCGTGATGTCGTTCACCACCGACTGGCGCTTCTCCCCTGCCCGCTCGCGGGAACTGGTGGACGCACTGATGGCCGCGCGCAAGGACGTCTGCTACCTCGAGATCGACGCTCCGCAAGGCCACGACGCCTTCCTGATTCCGATCCCGCGCTACCTGCAGGCGTTCGGCAATTACATGAACCGCATTACGTTGTGAGAAAGCCATGAGAGCTGATCTGGAAATCATCCAGGAATGGATCCCCGCCGGCAGCCGCGTGCTCGACCTCGGGTGCGGCGATGGCGAACTGCTGACCTGGCTGCGCGATAACAAGCAAGTCACCGGTTATGGCCTGGAAAACGACGCCGACAACATCGCCGAGTGCGTGGCCAAGGGCATCAACGTCATCGAACAGGACCTGGACAAGGGCCTGGGCAACTTTGCCAGCAACAGTTTCGATGTCGTGGTCATGACCCAGGCGCTGCAAGCGGTGCACTACCCGGACAGGATCCTCGAGGAAATGCTGCGCGTCGGCCGTCAGTGCATCATCACTTTCCCCAATTTCGGTCACTGGCGCTGCCGCTGGTACCTGGCGAGCAAGGGCCGTATGCCGGTTTCCGAGTTCCTGCCATACACCTGGTACAACACGCCGAACATTCACTTCTGCACCTTCGCGGACTTTGAAGCCTTGTGTCGCGAACGTGAAGCGAAGGTCATTGATCGGCTGGCCGTGGATCAACAGCATCGGCACGGGTGGGCCAGCAAGCTATGGCCTAATCTGTTAGGTGAGATCGGCATCTACCGGGTCAGCAGCCCGGGACTTTCCGACCACAAGGTCGCAGTCTGATCCACCCTATTTCAAGGAGAACGATCATGGGTCGTCTAGCGTTGTTTCTACTCACTGCCTGCCTGAGCATCACCGCCATGGCCGCCGACGCCATCAAGAGCGAACGCAAGGAAACCTTCGGCGACGTGACGGTGCACTACAACACCTTCAACTCCACCTACCTGCTACCGGACGTTGCCAAGGCCGCCCAACTGACGCGCAGCAAGGATCAGGGTGTGATCAACATTACGGTGATCAAGGCCGGCACGCCGATGATGGCCGAGGTCAGCGGCACCGTCAAAGACCTGACCAGCCAAAGCTACACACTGAACTTCAAACAGGTTACCGAGCAAGGAGCGATCTATTACATCGCCCAATACCCGGTACCCCAGCAGGAAGTCCGCACCTTCGACATCAAGGTGCAGACCGGCGACAAGATCAACACCATCAATTTCAACCAAGAGCTCTTCCCTGGCCAATGATCAACTTCACGCAACTCGTACTGGCCAGCCATAACGCCGGCAAACTCAAGGAACTCCAGGCCATGCTCGGCGACTCGGTGCATCTGCGCTCGATTGGCGAGTTCAGCAGCGTCGAGCCCGAAGAGACTGGTTTGTCGTTCGTCGAGAACGCCATCCTCAAGGCCCGCAATGCCGCGCGCATTTCCGGCCTGCCGGCGCTGGCCGACGATTCGGGGCTGGCGGTGGATTTCCTTGGCGGCGCGCCAGGTATCTACTCGGCGCGTTATGCCGACGGCAAGGGCGATGCGGCGAACAACGCCAAGCTGCTCGACGTGTTGAAGGACGTGCCTGAAGCCGAACGTGGTGCGCAGTTCGTGTGCGTGCTGGCACTGGTGCGCCACGCCGATGATCCGTTGCCGATTCTCTGCGAAGGTTTGTGGCACGGGCGGATCCTGACCCAGGCCAGCGGCGAACACGGCTTTGGCTACGACCCGCTGTTCTGGGTGCCGGAGCGCGATTGCTCCAGTGCCGAAATGAGCCCTGGCGACAAAAACCAGATCAGCCACCGCGCCCGTGCAATGGATCTGCTGCGCCAGCGTCTGGGCTTGAAATGACCCGTGAATCATCCGCGTCGCCGCTGATCTTCGGCGGCGACGTTCAATCGCCTCGGGCCGCCCTGCCTGTGCTGCCGCCGCTGGCGCTGTATATCCATATCCCGTGGTGCGTGCGCAAATGCCCTTATTGCGACTTCAACTCCCACACCGCCAGCCCCGTGCTGCCGGAAGAAGAGTACGTCGACGCCTTGCTGGCCGATCTCGATCAGGACCTGCACGCCGTTTATGGTCGTGAGCTGAGCTCGATTTTCTTTGGTGGCGGCACGCCAAGCCTGTTCAGCGCTGATTCTCTGGGTCGCCTGCTCAAAGGCGTCGAACAGCGCATCCCGTTTGCCAGCGACATCGAAATCACGCTGGAAGCCAATCCGGGGACGTTCGAGCAAGACAAGTTCGTGGCGTACCGGAAACTGGGGATCAATCGCCTGTCGATCGGCATCCAGAGCTTCCAGCAAGAAAAGCTCGAGGCCCTGGGGCGGATTCACAACGGTGACGAAGCCGTACGCGCCGCCGGCATGGCGCGGCAGGCCGGGTTCGACAACTTCAACCTGGACTTGATGCATGGCTTGCCGAATCAGTCCCTGGACGATGCCTTGGCGGACCTGCGCACAGCCATTGCCCTGAAGCCGACACACCTGTCGTGGTATCAACTGACCCTGGAACCGAACACGGTGTTCTGGAACCAGCCGCCGACGCTGCCGGAAGACGACACGCTATGGGACATTCAGGAGGCCGGGCAAGCGCTGCTGGCCGAACACGGTTACGCGCAATACGAAGTCTCGGCCTATGCCTTGCACGGTCGCCCGGCGCGCCACAACCTCAATTACTGGAGTTTTGGCGACTTCATCGGCATTGGCGCGGGTGCCCATGGCAAGCTCAGCCATCCGGACGGGCGCATCATTCGCACCTGGAAGACCCGCCTGCCGAAGGATTACCTGAATCCGGCGAAGAGCTTCCAGGCTGGCGAGAAAGCGCTGGGCAACGATGAAATGCCGTTCGAATTCCTGATGAACGCGCTGCGCCTGACTGAAGGCGTCGAATCGCGACTGTACCCGGAACGTACCGGCATGACGCTGGAAAGCCTTGCTGAAGGCCGCCGTGAAGCCGAACAAAGCGGCCTGTTGCAGGTCGAACCGTCACGTCTGGTAGCCACCGAACGCGGACAACTCTTCCTCAACGACTTGCTGCAGAAATTTCTGACATAAGGAAATCGAATGGATTTGGTACTCGACCTGCTTGCCACCGTGTCTCGCTGGAGCCGCAGCAACCTCTCGGAAATCGCCCTGGCCCTGGTGGGCTGCCTGCTGGTGCTGTTCGGTGCGGATTTCAAAGGCTGGGTCGAGCAGCGTCTGGGCAGCATCGCCGGCGCCTTGCGCGTGCCGCTGATGTCCCTGCTGTGCATGATCGGCAGCGGCGCTGCGCTGATCTACGCCACGCCGTGGGTCGTGCGCGGCTTGAGCCAGTTCAACAACTACAGCCTGGCGCCAGTGTTGCTGGTGGTGCTGGTGTTGATTGGCGTGGTCGCTGACCGCCGCTAATCCCGAATATGCCACAAGCCCACTGTAGGAGCGAGCTTGCTCGCGATGGTCGCAAACGAAAACGCGGGGCATCAGAAGCCCCGCGTTGTTTTGTAGTTTTTCACGAGCAATCGAGCGTCGACCGGCTGCTCCTACGATTGCTTCTCGAACTTCAAATCCCACACCCCATGCCCAAGACGCTCGCCACGGCGTTCGAACTTGGTGATCGGGCGCTCGGCCGGGCGCGGTACGCACTTGCCGTCTTCGGCGAGGTTTCTGTAACCCGGCGCAACGTTCATCACTTCCAGCATGTACTCGGCGTACGGTTCCCAATCGGTGGCCATGTGCAGAATGCCGCCGACTTTCAACTTGCTGCGCACCAATTCGGCGAAGGACGCCTGAACGATACGGCGCTTGTGGTGACGGCTCTTGTGCCACGGGTCCGGGAAAAACAGCATCAGGCGATCGAGGCTGTTATCGGCCACGCAGCGGTTGAGCACTTCGATCGCATCGCAATCGTAGACCCGCAGGTTGGTCAGGCCTTGCGTCAGCACGCCATTGAGCAGCGCGCCGACACCCGGACGGTGAACCTCGACGCCGATGAAATCCTGATCCGGCGCAGCCGCTGCCATTTCCAGCAGCGAGTGACCCATGCCGAAACCGATTTCCAGCGAGCGCGGCGCCGAGCGACCGAACACCTGGTCGAAATCCACCGGCGCGTCGGCCAGCGGCAGCACGAACAGCGGCGTGCCTTGCTCCAGGCCCTTTTGCTGGCCTTCGGTCATGCGCCCGGCGCGCATCACGAAACTCTTGATGCGGCGGTGTTGGCGCTCGTCGCCTTCTTCCGTCTGGATTGGCGTGTCGTTCGATTCAGTCATCAATGGCTCTTACTTGATCAGACCATCCAGCGGCGAAGAGGCGCTGGCATAGAGTTTTTTCGGCATGCGGCCGGCGAGGTAAGCCAGGCGGCCTGCGACGATCGCATGTTTCATGGCTTCAGCCATCATGATCGGCTGCTGGGCATGTGCGATGGCCGAGTTCATCAGCACCGCATCACACCCCAGTTCCATGGCGATGGTGGCGTCGGAAGCAGTACCGACACCGGCATCCACCAGCACCGGGATTTTGGCTTCTTCGAGGATGATCTGCAGGTTGTACGGGTTGCAGATTCCCAGGCCGGAGCCAATCAGACCGGCCAGCGGCATCACCGCGATACAGCCGATTTCCGCCAACTGACGGGCGATGATCGGGTCATCACTGGTGTAGACCATCACGTCGAAGCCTTCCTTGACCAGCGTTTCGGCGGCCTTGAGGGTTTCGATCACGTTGGGGAACAGGGTTTTCTGGTCGGCCAGCACTTCCAGCTTCACCAGGTTGTGGCCATCGAGCAGTTCACGGGCCAGGCGGCAGGTGCGCACGGCTTCGATGGCGTCGTAGCAACCGGCGGTGTTCGGCAGGAAGGTGTAGCGATCCGGCGACAGCACTTCGAGCAGGTTCGGCTCGCCCTCGATCTGCCCGAGGTTGGTGCGGCGCACGGCGAAGGTGACGATTTCGGCACCCGAGGCTTCGATGGCCAGACGGGTTTCTTCCATGTCACGGTACTTGCCGGTACCGACCAGCAAACGCGACTGGTAAGTACGACCGGCCAGGACGAAAGGCTTGTCGCTGCGAACGATGCTCATGGGAAATCCTCTGTAGGGGTGAGGTTCTTGCAGAATTCCTTATTAACCAAACGCTGTGAAAACGTCGCGAGCGAAGGAAAGACAAGGCAAAAACAGGCGAGGAAGCGGAGTTTACGGGTTGTAAATGAGCATTCCGAGCCTGTTTTTAACGCAGTATTTCCGAGCGCAGCAGTTTTCACAGTGTTTGGGGCTAGCCGCCGCCGATGGCGTGCACCACTTCGACGTTGTCGCCGTCGTTCAACGCGGTGTCTGCATGCTGACTGCGCGGGACGATATCCAGATTGAGTTCGACCGCCACCCGGCGCCCGGTCAGGTCCAGACGGGTCAGCAGGGCCGCAACGGTTTCACCGTCGGGCAGTTCAAAGGATTCGCCGTTCAACTGAATGCGCATGCCGGATGCCGCCATCATTTTTAGGGGCTGGCATTCTAGCCCGATCATGACCTAAAGGTCAGCAACAAGCGTCAAGCGGTAAGCTGCAAGCGCCAGGCGGCTAACCCCAGGCAAAACCAGCCCACCAGGAAAGCCAGGCCACCGAACGGGGTGATGATGCCGAGCTTGCTGATGCCCGTCAGCGTCAATACATACAGGCTGCCGGAGAACAGTAGGATACCGATGGCAAACGATGCGCCGGCCCAGGTGATCAGGCGGCCGGGAATCTGCGTGGCCAGGAATGCGACACCCAGTAATGCCAGGGTATGCACCAGTTGATAGGTGACGCCCGTGTGGAAAATCGCCATGTACTCGGCACTCAGGCGGTTTTTCAGGCCATGGGCGGCAAAGGCGCCGAGGCCGACACCGGTGAAGCCGAAAAATGCGGCCAGCATCAGAAAGCCACGCAGCATGCAGAACTCCAGTCAGTTTCGATCCAAAGGGTCTGTATAATGGCCCGCTCAACGGGTTCGGCCAAGCCATCTCTATGCTGCGTATCTATTTCCGTCGCTTCACCAAGGCCGTGCTCTGGTTCATGGGTGGCAGCGTATTGCTGGTGCTGATCTTTCGCGTGGTGCCGCCACCGGGGACGACGCTGATGGTCGAGCGCAAGATCGAATCCTGGTTTGACGGCGAACCCATCGACCTGCAACGGACCTGGAAACCCTGGAATGAGATCTCCGACGACCTGAAAGTCGCGGTGATTGCCGGCGAAGACCAGAAATTCCCGGAACACTGGGGCTTCGATATAGGCGCGATTCAGGCGGCGTTTGCCCATAACGAGCGCGGCGGTTCGATCCGTGGCGCCAGCACCCTGAGCCAGCAAGTTTCGAAAAACCTGTTCCTGTGGTCTGGCCGCAGCTGGCTGCGCAAAGGCCTGGAAGCCTGGTTCACCGGACTGATCGAAGTGTTCTGGCCCAAGCAGCGAATTCTTGAGGTGTACCTCAACAGCGTCGAGTGGGATGACGGCGTGTTTGGCGCCGAAGCGGCGGCCCGGCATCACTTTGGCGTGAGCGCCAAAGGTCTCAGCCGCCAACAATCGAGCTTGCTGGCGGCCGTTCTGCCCAACCCGCGAGTATGGAGTGCTAGCCATCCAACCGCTTACGTGGCGCGACGTGCAGGCTGGATTCGGCGACAGATGAGCCAACTGGGCGGGGACAGCTATCTGGTCGGGCTGAACGATTCACGCCGGGCGCCTTGGTCCCAATAACACCGAAGATCCCCCCTGTGGTGGATCTGAAATGTCACCACAAACAAAAACGCCCCGATCAATGATTGGGGCGTTTTTTATTGCCTGCTCGCCAGTTACGCAGCGATCGACAACTTGAGCTTGTTCATCGCGCTCTTCTCGAGTTGGCGAATACGCTCGGCCGACACGTTGTACTTCTGCGCCAGGTCGTGCAGCGTGGCCTTTTCTTCCGCCAGCCAGCGCTGGTAGAGGATGTCACGGCTGCGGTCGTCCAGCACTTCCAGGGCTTCGTGCAGGTTGTGGTTGGAGTTGTCGCTCCAGTCGGCGTCTTCCAGTTGACGCGCCGGGTCGTACCGATGGTCTTCCAGATAGTTGGCCGGCGACTGGAAAGCACTGTCGTCGTCCGCTTCGGCAGCCGGGTCGAAGGCCATGTCATGGCCGGTCAGGCGGCTTTCCATCTCGCGCACTTCCCGAGGCTCTACACCCAGGCTTTCCGCCACACGGTGGACTTCCTCGTTGTTCAGCCAGGCCAGACGCTTCTTCTGGCTGCGCAGGTTGAAGAACAACTTGCGCTGGGCCTTGGTGGTCGCGACTTTCACGATGCGCCAGTTGCGCAGGATGAACTCGTGGATTTCCGCCTTGATCCAGTGCACGGCAAAGGACACCAGGCGCACGCCCATTTCCGGATTGAAGCGCTTCACGGCCTTCATCAGGCCAACGTTGCCTTCCTGGATCAGGTCAGCCTGGGCCAGGCCATAGCCGGAATAGCTACGGGCGATATGTACGACAAAACGCAGGTGGGCGAGCACCATCTGCCGAGCCGCCCCCAAATCCTGCTCATAATAGAGACTCTCGGCCAGTTCACGCTCCTGCTCCGGCGACAGCAATGGAATGCTGTTGACGGTGTGCACATAGGCCTCCAGGTTCGCACCCGGGACCAGAGCATATGCAGGTTGCAAAGAATTGGTCATACGAAAAAACCTCCGACTTACAAACTCGTGCAGTTCAGCACTGCGAAAATTGACCGGAAACCGAAAGACAAGTTCCCTAAAACCCAAAAACGCTGAAAGGTCAATACGAGCAAAATGATACTACTTAGGCGCAAGCTCCCTCAGGTGGCGTGCGACTGCAATCCATGCACCGATATACCCCAACAGCACCGCGCCAAGCAAGAGAGACAGACCGTCGGCAACTGGCACTCCTGCCAGCGCAAAATCACTGCCATACAAACCGGCCAGCCCCACCACCGCGTCGTTCAGCCAGTCAAGGCCGAACGCCAGTACGCCCCAGGACAGAATCCCCGCACCGAAGCCATACAGCGCGCCCATATACAGAAAGGGCCTGCGTACATAGCTGTCAGTGCCGCCGACCAGTTTAATCACTTCTATCTCTGTGCGGCGGTTTTCAATATGAAGACGAATGGTATTGCCTATCACCAAAAGTAATGCAGAAACCAGAAGCACGGTCAGACCGAAGACAAAACGGTCACCCAGCTTGAGGATGGCTGCCAGACGCTCGACCCAGACTAAATCAAGTTGCGCCTGTTGTACCTTCGGCAGCTCGGATAGTTTTTGTCTTAATGCTTCAAGGGCCGACTTGTCGACTTCGTTCGGCGTCACCAAGACCACGCCCGGCAGCGGATTCTCCGGCAATTCCTTGAGCGCCTCGCCCAGACCGGACTGTTGCTGGAACTCTTCCAGCGCCTGATCCCGGCCAACATATTCGGCATCTGCGACGCCAGGCATGCCCTTGATCTGATCGCGCAGCGATTCGCCTTCGGCCGGCTTGGCCTCAAGGTCCAAGTACAGGGAAATCTGCGCCGCGCGCTGCCAGGAACCGCCCAGGCGCTCGACGTTACCTAGCAAAAGTGACAGGCCCATGGGCAAACTCAGGGCCACCGCCATCACCATGCAGGTGAAAAAACTGCCGATAGGCTGCTTGCCCAGGCGGCGCAGGCTGTCCACCAGACTGGCTCGATGACTTTCGATCCAGGCTCGGAACAACGTGGCAAAGTCCGGCCCGTCGTCGTCATCGCGTTTTTTCTTTTGCGGCTGCTGATCGGCGGCCTTCGGGGCCACTCGCTCGGAAACCTTGGGACTACGTGTTGCACTCATACGGCCGCCTCCCCGTCACCGATCAATCGACCGCGTTGCAAGGTCAGCATGCGATGGCGCATGCGGGCGATCAGGGCCAGGTCGTGACTGGCGATCAGCACGCTGGTACCCAGGCGATTGATGTCTTCGAACACACCCATGATCTCGGCGGCCAGACGCGGGTCGAGGTTACCGGTCGGTTCGTCCGCCAACAGCAAGGCCGGACGGTGAACGATGGCGCGTGCGATGCCGACGCGCTGCTGCTGACCGGTGGACAGGTCGCCCGGGTACAGATCGGTTTTATCCGACAGCGCCACGCGCTCCAGTGCCGAGTCCACGCGCTTGGCGATCTCGGCCTTGGACAGTCCCAGGATCTGCAAAGGCAACGCGACGTTATTGAACACCGTGCGATCGAACAGCAACTGGTGATTCTGGAACACCACGCCGATCTGCCGGCGCAAGAAAGGAATCTGCGCGTTGCTGATGGTGCTCAGGTCTTGCCCGGCGAGCAGCAGCTTGCCGCTGGTCGGGCGCTCCATCGCCAGCAACAGGCGCAACAGTGTGGATTTACCGGCACCGGAATGGCCGGTGACAAACAAGAACTCGCCACGACGGACTCGAAAGCTCAGCTCATGCAAGCCGACGTGACCGTTCGGGTAGCGCTTACCGACCTGTTCGAAACGAATCATGAACGCTCCCGCTCGGCAAACAATGCCTGGACAAAGGGCTCTGCTTCAAAGGTACGCAAATCGTCGATACCTTCGCCGACGCCAATGTAGCGGATCGGCAGGCCGAATTGCTTGGCCAGGGCGAAAATCACCCCGCCTTTCGCGGTGCCGTCGAGCTTGGTCAGCGCCAGGCCGGTCAGTTCGACGGTCTGGTTGAATTGTTTGGCCTGGTTGATGGCGTTCTGGCCAGTGCCAGCATCAAGCACCAACAGCACTTCGTGAGGTGCGTCGGCGTCGAGCTTGCCGATCACCCGGCGAACCTTTTTCAGCTCTTCCATCAGGTTGTCTTTGGTGTGCAGGCGGCCGGCGGTGTCGGCGATCAGGACATCGATGCCACGAGCCTTGGCGGCCTGCACGGCGTCGAAGATCACCGAAGCCGAGTCGGCGCCAGTGTGCTGTGCGATCACCGGGATCTTGTTGCGCTCGCCCCAGACCTGCAATTGCTCCACCGCCGCGGCGCGGAAGGTGTCGCCAGCAGCGAGCATGACTTTTTTGCCTTCCAGCTGCAGTTTCTTCGCCAGCTTGCCGATGGTGGTGGTCTTGCCGGCACCGTTGACGCCAACGACCAGAATCACGAACGGCTTGTTCTGTGAGGTGACTTTCAGCGGCTGCTCGACAGGCTTGAGCATGGCCGCCAGTTCAGCTTGCAAGGATTTGTACAGGGCATCAGCGTCGGCCAGTTCCTTGCGCGCAACCTTCTGCGTCAAACGCTGAATGATCACCGAGGTGGCTTCGACACCGACGTCGGCGGTCAGCAAACGGGTTTCGAGGTCTTCGAGCAGTTCGTCATCAATAACCTTTTTGCCCAGGAACAGGCTGGCCATGCCTTCGCCAATACTGGCGCTGGTCTTGGACAGGCCCTGCTTGAGGCGGGCGAAGAAACCGGCTTTGGTTTCTTCGGTGCGTACGGGTTCTACCGGGGTTTCGACGGGCGCCGCGATCGGCTCAGGAATCGGAGCGGGTGCAGGCGCTTGAGCAACCGGAGCAACCGGAGCAACCGGAGCAACGAATACCGGAACCTCTGGCTGGCTGACAACGGGAACAGGCTCGGCCACGACGATTGGTTCAACAATCGCTTCGACCACAGGCACATGAGCCGGTGCAGGCGTAAACGCTACCGGAGCCGGAATCGGTGGCGTCACGTGAGGAGCCAGGTCATTTTCGACCAATGCCACCGGCTCTTCGGCTACCGGCAGGGTCAACCACGGTTCGGCCGTCGGGGTCAGCGGCTGTTCGGTGACGATTTCGATAACTGATTCAGGAGCGGCTTCAACCCTGGGTTGCTGCAACGGCTCGGCAATAGGCAGAACAACCGGCGCGGGCGCTTCTTCTATTACCGGGACCGGCGTCGGCGCTGGTTCAGGAATGGCTTGTGGCTGTTCGACGACGGGTTCCTGCGGCTTTTTGCGCAGCCATCCGAACAGGCTTTTTTTCTCGCCAGCCGCAGCTGGGGTCTTCTTGTCGTCGTTGGAACCAAACATGGAGGACGGCTATCTCACGGTAGCGACGCGCCAATGGCGCCCCGGCAAATAAATATTCGATGCGGAACAGACTGTGTTTCACCCAGCTTGTTCACGCGCAACATTTTGTCGAGGTGCTCGTCGGCGCCTCAAGGAATCGATTTCTCATAGGACTAAAGCAGCAAAATCGGCGAAAACGCGGAATTCAGTTGATAAATATCCACCTTCCGTCGCAAACCCATACAACCTGATCAAGCATAAAGGCCTGATAGGCGTGGCCGCCGCTAAAACGGATCAGTATCCTAGCACCCTCTCGCCCGCTGACGCTAAGAACAAGCGGGCAGCCCCAAAGGTTTGAAAACGAATGAATGCTCTTGCCCGCCGCGCCGCAGGCCTGCTGCTCAGCACAGTTTGCCTGCCCCTTTCGGCCCTGGCTGCCGACCCGCAACCCACCCACGAATTCACCCTCGACAACGGCTTGAAGGTGGTTGTGCGCGAAGACCATCGTGCGCCCGTGGTGGTTTCCCAGGTCTGGTACAAGGTCGGCTCCAGCTACGAGACGCCGGGTAATACCGGCCTGTCCCACGCCCTGGAACACATGATGTTCAAGGGCAGCGAGAAAGTCGGCCCCGGCGAAGCCTCGCTGATCCTGCGCGACCTCGGCGCCGAAGAGAACGCATTCACCAGCGACGACTTCACCGCGTACTACCAGGTGCTGGCCCGGGATCGCCTGGGTGTAGCCTTCGAACTGGAAGCCGACCGCATGGCCAGCCTGCGCCTGCCGCCCGACGAGTTTGCCAAGGAAATCGAGGTCATCAAGGAAGAGCGTCGCCTGCGTACCGACGACAAGCCGATGGCCAAGGCCTACGAGCGCTTCAAGGCCATGGCCTACCCGGCCAGCGGCTATCACACACCGACCATCGGCTGGATGGCCGACCTTGAGCGGATGAAAGTCGAAGAGCTGCGCCACTGGTACGAAACCTGGTACGTGCCCAACAACGCCACGCTGGTGGTGGTTGGCGATGTCACCCCGGACGAAGTCAAAACCCTGGCCCAACGCTATTTCGGCCCGATCGCCAAGCGTGAAGTGCCCGCCGCGAAAAAACCGCTGGAACTGGCCGAACCGGGCGAGCGCCAGATCACCCTGCACGTGCAGACCCAACTGCCTAGCCTGATGCTGGCCTTCAACGTGCCGAGCATAGCCACCGCCGAAGACAAGCGTCTGGTCAATGCCCTGCGCCTGATCTCGGCACTGCTCGATGGCGGCTACAGCGGACGCATCCCGACGCAACTGGAGCGCGGGGAAGAACTGGTGTCCGGCGGCTCGTCGAGTTATGACGCCT
The DNA here is from genome assembly GCF_057837725.1 of Pseudomonas sp. GL_091. NCBI lineage: Bacteria > Pseudomonadati > Pseudomonadota > Gammaproteobacteria > Pseudomonadales > Pseudomonadaceae > Pseudomonas > Pseudomonas sp. GL_091. Next base: position 6,784,512 of record NZ_CM174451.1, read on the forward strand.
ACACCCGTGGCGACAGCCTCTTCACCCTGTCGGCATCGCCAAACTCGCAGAAACACAAGACCATCGCCCAGGCGCAAGCCGGTTTGTGGAAGCTGCTCGACCAGCTGAAAACCACGGCGCCAACCGCCGAAGAACTGGAACGCGTACGCGCACAAGTCATCGCCGGCCTGGTCTTCGAGCGTGACTCGATCACCAGCCAGGCCACCGCCATCGGCCAACTGGAAACTGTCGGCCTGTCGTGGAGACTGATGGACACCGAACTGGCCGACCTGGAAAGCGTCACGCCGGAAGATATCCAGAAAGCCGCCAAGCTGTATTTCACCCGCGAACGTCTCAGCGTCGCCCATGTACTTCCCCTGGAGACGACTCATGAGTGAGCGTAAACCCTCCCGCCTGGCCCTGATCGGCCTGGTCGCCGTCGCCATTATCGGTTCAGCCACGTTCTATTTGTCGCGCCCTGGCGAAACCAATGCCAGCGAAGCCCTGGACAAGGCCAAGGCCAGCCAGAAACTGCAATCGCTGACCGAACTCAACGGTAAGGCACCGGACCACCGCAAGCTGGACGTGCAGACCTGGAACACCACAGAAGGCACCAAGGTGCTGTTTGTCGAAGCCCATGAGCTGCCGATGTTCGACATGCGCCTGATCTTCGCCGCCGGCAGCAGCCAGGACGGTGATGCACCGGGCGTGGCAGTGTTGACCAACGCCATGCTCAACGAAGGCGTGGCCGGAAAAGACGTCGGTGCCATTGCCCAGGGCTTCGAAGGCCTGGGCGCCGATTTCGGCAACGGCGCTTATAAGGACATGGCAATCGCTTCGCTGCGCAGCTTGAGTGCCAAGGACAAGCGCGAGCCGGCCCTGAAGCTGTTCGCCGAAGTCATCGGCAAGCCGACTTTCCCTGCCGATTCGCTGGCCCGCATCAAGAACCAGATGCTTGCCGGTTTCGAATACCAGAAACAGAACCCCGGCAAACTGGCGAGCCTGGAACTGATGAACCGTTTGTACGGTGATCACCCGTACGCACACGCCAGCGACGGCACGGCGAAAACCGTACCGGCGATTACCCAGGCACAGCTGCGTGCTTTCCACGAGAAAGCCTACGCAGCCGGTAACGTGGTGATCGCACTGGTCGGCGACCTGTCCCGCGCGGAAGCCGAAGCGATTGCCGCCCAGATTTCCAGCGCCCTGCCCAAAGGCCCGGCCTTGCCGAAAATTGCGCAACCGGTCGAGCCCAAGGCCAGCGTCGGCCATATCGAGTTCCCGTCCAAGCAGACCAACCTGATGCTCGCGCAACTGGGCATCGACCGCGACGACCCGGACTACGCTGCGTTGTCCATGGGGAACCAGATTCTCGGTGGCGGCGGCTTCGGCACCCGGTTGATGAGCGAAGTGCGCGAGAAGCGTGGCCTGACTTACGGCGTGTATTCGGGCTTTACCCCGATGCAGGCGCGCGGCCCGTTCATGATCAACCTGCAAACCCGCGCCGAGATGAGCGAAGGCACCCTGAAACTGGTGCAGGATGTACTGGCCGACTACCTTAAAACCGGCCCGACCGAAAAAGAGCTGGACGACGCCAAGCGCGAACTGGCCGGCAGTTTCCCGCTGTCCACCGCCAGCAACGCCGATATCGTCGGCCAACTGGGCGCCATCGGTTTCTATAACCTGCCGCTGAGTCATCTGGAAGACTTCATGCAACAATCCCAGGCCTTGACCGTCGAGCAGGTCAAAGCCGCCACGAACAAACACCTGAGCACGGACAAGATGGTCATCGTCAGCGTTGGCCCGACCGTGCCGCAAAAGCCGTTACCGGCCCCTACTGATAAACCTTCCGAGCAGCCGCTCGGGGTTCCGGAGCATTAATGGCCAGTCCAAAAAAACCCGCCAAAAACGTCCATAACGGCGTGAACCAGCTGCGCATCATCGGCGGCGAATGGCGCAGCCGAAAGCTGAGCTTCCCCGACGCCCCGGGCCTGCGCCCGACGCCGGACCGCGTGCGTGAAACCCTGTTCAACTGGCTCGCGCCTTACGTGCCGGGCGCCAAGGTACTCGACCCGTTCACCGGCAGCGGCGCGCTGTTCCTCGAAGCCCTGTCCCGTGGCGCAGCCATGGGCCAGGCGCTGGATGCCAGCAGTATCGCGGTGTCCAGCCTGAAGGAACACCTGGGCACATTGCGCTGCACCAACGGCCAGGTCCAGACCGCCGACGCCCTGCGCTATCTGGAAACCCAGACCGCAACGGCTTACGACCTGGTGTTCCTCGACCCGCCGTTCAACCAGAATCTGCTGCCCGCCGTTTGCAAGTTGCTCGAAGAGCGCCAATGGCTGGCCGAGGATGCCTGGGTGTACACCGAAAGCGAGTCCGCGCCTTCGACCCTGGGCCTGCCGGAGAACTGGCGCCTGCACCGGGAGCAGAAATCCGGGCGTGTGTATTACTCGTTGTGGCAGCGCAGCGCTGAAAAACCTGCCGAGTAAAATGCGCGGGCAGGCCGATGGCTTGCCCGGCACCACGGCGGTTTCTTAAAACGCAACACATCTTAGGTGGCTTGTTCCTCTGATCCTGGATCATCGTTGACGTGCGAAATGTCTCGCATGGATGCAATGAATGATTAATGGATGAACAAGCCAATGACTGAACGAACGCCCAACCCCACCCATGAGTTCACCCTCGACAATGGCCTGAAGATAATCGTACGCGAGGATCATCGAGCGCCTGTAGCGATCTCCCAACTCTGGTACAAAGTCGGTTCCAGCTATGAACATCCGGGGCAATCAGGGCTATCCCACGCCCTGGAACACATGGTGTTCAAGGGCAGCAATAAAACCCGACCCGGTGAAGCATCGATAATATTGCGCAGCCTCGGCGCTGAGGAGAATGCCTTCACCAGCGACGACGCTACCGTTTATTACCAGTTGCTGTCCCGCGACTACCTTGGCGTGGCCTTCGAACTCGAAGCCGACCGCATGGTGAACGCACAACTACCAGCCGGAGAGTTCAATAAAGAGATCGAAGTCATCAAGGAAGAACGCCGCCTGCGCGTCGACGACAGCTCGATGAGCAGGGCGCGAGAACTCTTCTCTACCATCACTTTCCCCAGCAGCGGCTACAGAACGCCAACCATTGGCTGGATGGCCGATCTTGAGCGCATGAAGATCGAAGAGCTGCGTCACTGGTACCAATCCTGGTATGCGCCGAACAATGCCACGCTGGTTGTGGTGGGTGACGTGACACTGGAAGAGGTCGTCACTCTGGCCCAGCGTTGGTTCGGGCCGATCCAAAGTCGTGACATCCCCCCAGTCAAGATTCCGCTGGAACTGGCAGAGCCAGGCGAACGCAGGATTACAGTGCACACACAGACCCGGGAACCGGAAATACTCATGGCGTTCAACGTGCCCGGTATAGCCACCGCCGAAGACAAACACTCGGTAAATGCCTTGCGGCTGATTGTGTCCCTGCTTAATGGTGGTTATAGCACCCGCATCCCGGCGCTATTGCAACGTGGTGAAGAGCTTGTTTCCTTTGCGTCTTCGAACTACTCCCCCTACACCCGAGGTGACAGCTTGTTCACCTTGTCAGCGACACCTAACGTCCGGAAACACAAAACCATAGAGCAGATTGAAGCCGGCCTGTGGCGACTGCTCGAACAGCTCAAAACCACCGCGCCTTCCGCTGAAGAAATCGAGCGGGCGCGCGCTCGAGCGATCGCTCAACTGGTCTACCAACGAGACTTGATCAACAGTCAGGCTCACACAATCGGACAGCTGGAAACAATCGGCCTATCGTGGAAACTGATGGATACTGAACTTGCCGGCCTGCAGGAGGTAACTCCCGAGGACATCCAGAAAGCGGCCCACACATTTTTCACCCGCTCTCGCGTGAGTGTTGCCCATGCCTTGCCCGAGGAAACAACTCATGAGACTGACGGTCCTGATGGCCCCAACCTGCCGGTGGAATCACTGGCGATGCTCGACGGTAAAGTACCGAGCTCCCGCAAACTTGACGTACAAACCTGGAACACCGCCAACGGCGCCAAGGTGCTGTTTGTCGAAGCCCATGAACTGCCGATGTTCGACATGCGCCTGACCTTCGCCGCCGGCAGCAGCCACGACGGCAACGCACTCGGCCTGGCGCTATTGACCAACGCCATGCTCGGCGAAGGAGTGGCCGGCAAAGACGCCAGTGCCATTGCCCAGGGCTTCGAAGACCTTGGCGCCAATTTCGGCAACGACACTTATAACGACATGGCAGTCGCTACGCTGCGCAGCCTGAGTGCCAAGGACAAGCGCGAGCCGGCCCTGAAGCTGTTCGCTGAAGTCGTCGGCAAACCAACCTTCCCGGCCGACTCGTTAACCCGCATGAAGAATCTGATATTCACCCATTTCGAATATTACAAGCAGGACCCCGGTAAATTGGCGAACCTGGAACTGATGAGCCGCTTGTATGGTGATCATCCGTACGCTCATTCCAGCTACGGCACGGCGGAAACCGTACCGGCGATTACTTTGGCGCAACTGCGTACTTTCCACGAGAAAGCCTATACAGCCGGTAACGTGGTGATCGCACTGGTCGGCGACCTGTCCCGCGCGGAAGCCGAAGCGATTGCCACACAGTTTTGCACCTCACTGCCCAAAGGCCTGGCCGTGCCGAAAATAGCGCAACCGGTCGAGCCCAAGGCTAGCGTCAGCCATATCGAGTTCCCGTCCAAGCAGACCAACCTGATACTCGCGCAACTGGGAGTCGACCGCTACGACCCGGATTACGCGGCGTTGTCCATGGGCAACCAGATTCTCGGTGGCGGCGGCTTCGGCACCCGCTTGATGAACGAAGTGCGCGAGAAACGCGGCCTGACTTACGGCGTGTATTCGAGCCTCACCCCGAAGCAGGTGCGTGGCCCGTTCATGATCGAACTGCAAACCCGCGCCGAGATGAGCGAAGGCACCGTGAAACTGGTACAGGACGTGCTGGCCGACTACCTTGAGACCGGCCCGACCGAAAAAGAGCTTGACGATGCCAAGCGCGAATTGGCCGGCAGCTTCCCGCTGTCCACCGCGAGCAACGCCGATATCGTCGATCAACTGGCCGTCATCGGCTACTTTAATTTGCCGCTGAGTCACCTGGAAGACTTCATACAACAGTCCCAGGACTTGACCGTCGAGCAGGTCAAAACCGCCATGAACAAACACCTGAGCATGGAAAAAATGATCATCGTCAGCGTTGGCCCAACCGTGCCGCAAAAACCGTTACCGGCCCCGACTGAGATACCTTCCAAGTAACCGCTGTGGGTTCCGGAGCATTAATAATGGACCTGCCATCAATTGTTTCCTGCCCCTTCCGGACCGGCTGTGGTGCTCAGTATTTCCAAACAAGCTGCGAGCAACGCACCTCTGTTTCCCGCGAGATGACTGCCACGAAGTCGATTCGGGAATGCACTACATAGTTACCGCCTGACGTCCTTACGGATCATCCACAGTGGTTTGCACAATTACCTGCAAACCACTGAGGATGAACACGGATGAACATCTCATGCAGCACGTTTGTGCTGCCCTTTATCGCCTGGCTGCCGCTCATGGCCAGCGCGGCGACACCCCCTGCGACGCAAGACTTCGTACTGGATAACGGCCTCAAGGTTGTCGTGCGCGAGGACCACCGCTCCCCCATCGTCACCGCCCAACTCTGGATCAAGGCCGGTTCAAGCTACGAACCACCCGGCCAGTCCGGCCTGTCCGGCCTGTCCCACGCCCTCGAACACATGGTCTACAAAGGCAGCAGCAAGGCCTGCGCCGGAGAGTTCGCGGCGATACTGGAAAAACTGGGCGCCAGCCAAAACGCATTTACCGGCACTGACTTCACGGTCTTTTACCAGACACTGCCTTCCGGCCGCACTGGCGTCGCTTTCGAAATACTGGCCGACCTGATGAGTACGGCCGAGCTGAATGCACAGGACTTCACACCGGAGCTCAAGGTCATTCAGGAGGAGCGTCGGATGCGCGTTGATGATGAAATCACCGTGTCTGCTCACGAACGACTGAACAGCATCGCCCACCCGGCCAGCGGCTACCGCACCCCGACGATCGGCTGGATGCACGATCTGCAACGAATGAACACCGTGCAATTGCAGCAGTGGTATCAGGCCTGGTATTCGCCAAGCAATGCGACGCTGGTGGTCGTTGGCGATGTTGCACCCGAGCAGATCAAGGCCCTGGCACAGCAGCACTTCGGCCACCTTGAGCGACGTGCGACACCCGTGGCGCCTGCACCCGTCGAGCTGGCTTCTGCCGGTGAACGGTCACTGACCCTGCACGCACCGGTAGCATCCCCGCGTTTGATCATGAGCTTCAACGCGCCCAGCCTGGCCACGGCACTGGATCGTCGGACTGCCCATGCCCTGCGCTTGCTCGATATGTTACTGGCCGGATCCAGTAGCGCGCGGATCAAACAGCAACTGCAACTGAGCGAGGCGATATTCACTGAGGCCCACTCAGAGTACGACGCCTTCAATCGCGGCGATTCGTTGCTGACCATCAGCACACAGCTCAACCCGGACAAGCTCAATGACGCTGACGAAGCCCTCGCCCGTCTGTGGCAAGTGATCGAATCACTGAAGAGCAAGGCACCGGAACCGGCAGAACTGGAGCGTGCGAAAAACCTTGTGATCGCTAACACGGTTTATGCGCAGGATGATCTGGAAGGGCAGGCCTACAACTTGGGTCTGCTGGAAACCATCGGTCTGGACTGGCGGCTGGCCGATCAGGATACGGATGAGCTGAACAAGGTCACGCCCCTGGATATTCAACAGGTCGCAAAGACTTACCTGACACGTGAGCGCCTGAGCACCGCGAAAATCCTGCCGGAGAAAAACAATGGATAAGCTCAAAGGCCTCATCAATGGATTGATCCTGGCCGGCATGCTGTTGAGTGCACAGGCCCCTGCCGCTGCAACCACGGCGCCCCAGAAACCAGTGTTGCAATCGCTCAATGAACCACAGGCTCCGGCGACCCACCGCACGCTGCCGATCAAGGGTTACAAAACCCTCAGTGGAACGAAGATCCTGTTCATCCGCACCCCTGGCCTGCCGATGTTCGATGCCCTTGTGAGCTTTGCCGCCGGCAGCGCCCACACACCGCATCAACCCGGCCTGGCCGCGGTTACCTATAGCCTTTTGAATGAGGGAGTGGCTGGCAAGGACGTCAATGCCATACAGGCGACGTTCGATAATCTGGGTGCAAGGATGGATATGGGTATCAGCCAGGACCGGACCTGGTTTTCCCTGCGTAGCCTGAGTGACGAATCACGGCGCGTTCCAGCCCTGGAACTGTTTGCCCAGGTACTCGGCAAACCGCTGTTGCCGGAAGAGGCCCTGCCTGGGGTGAAATCCCAATTGCAGTACTTTCTGGACCTTGAAGATCAATCCCATGCCGCTCAAGCCCGACAAGCGAACCTCGGTCAGCTGTTTCCCGAGCACGGTAATGCTCAGTCCCTCTACGGAACCCGGGCCGGGCTTGCCTCCATCACCCGCTCCCAGGCGCAAGACTTTCATCGCGAGGCTTATGCCGCGGGCAATGCCCAGATCACACTGGTCGGCGACCTCACCGAGGAAGAAGCCCAGCGCATCGGTGCGCAGATATCCGCGGCCTTGCCCCTGGGACCGGCCACTGCCCCGATCCAGCCAGTGACAAGTCCAACGGCCCCGAGCCTGCTGCGCGTTGAGCGACCATCGACTCAGGCTTACCTGCGCCTTGCCCAAGCAAGTGACCTGCGGAGCGGTCCGGACTACGTCGCGCTGCAAATGGCCATGCGGATTTTCACCAACCGGCTGACCAATGAACTCCGTGAACGCCGAGGCCTGACCTACCACGTCAAAGCCGACCTTTCTGCCCTTCAGGCACAAGGGTTGCTGACCATTGAACTGCAGACCCGACCAGAGCAGGCCGACGCCGTGCTGGCCCACATCAAGACGATGTTCAGCGACTTTCTCGCCCAAGGGCCGACCCAACAGGAACTCGAAGACAGCCAACAGCAACTGACCGGTAGCGCGCCGTTGAACAGCGCTACCAATATGCAGCTTCTGAGACAGTTGTACGCCATCAGCGTGCACAATCTGCCGCTGGACCTCGACTTTGCCACGCAAGCAGCCTTGAAGCTGAGCCTAGCTTCAATCAAAAGCGCGCTCAACCGGCATCACCACGCCGATCAATGGCGCGTTGTCATCCTGGGGCCGAAGACAGATCAACAACCGCTGCCAGCTCCGAGCGAAAGCGCAACCAATGCCATGTGTCGCATACCTGGCGAGATTGTGGCAAGTTAGGCAGCCATGATGACGCGGTCGCGGCGCTGTCTCGCCGCGTCTTCGGGCAGACTCATGAACACTTCCACCGAGAATGACTGTGCAACTGCACCCTGCACCGGCCTCACCGCCGTCCTTTACCCCAGCCTTTGGCATCGGCAATCCGCACTTGCAAACCTTGTGGGGGCCGCTGTGGCGTAAAACCGTGCACATCGGCCGCGAACGCGAACGCCTATGGCTTGAAGATGGCGACTTTCTCGACCTCGACTGGCATGGCCCGCACAGCGCCGACGCACCGCTGGTGCTGGTGTTGCACGGGCTCACCGGCTCCTCGAATTCGCCTTATGTCGCCGGCATGCAAAAAGCCTTGGGCGACCGAGGCTGGGCCAGTGTCGCGCTGAACTGGCGCGGCTGTTCGGGCGAACCCAACCTGTTGCCGCGCAGCTACCATTCCGGCGCCAGCGAAGACCTGGCCGAAACCATCAGGCACTTGCGGGCCAAACGGCCTCTCGCTCCGCTGTATGCTGTCGGCTATTCATTGGGCGGCAATATCCTGCTCAAGCATTTGGGCGAGACTGGCAGCGACAGCGGTGTGACAGGTGCCGTGGCGGTGTCGGTGCCGTTCCGCCTGGACCAGTGCGCCGACCGCATCGACCAGGGTTTCTCAAAGGTCTATCAGGCACATTTCATGCGCGAGATGCTCGCCTACATCAAGAACAAGCAGCGGCAGTTCCAGCATGACGGACGCGAGGATGGCCTGGCCGCATTGGCCGCGCTTGGCTCGCTGGAAAACATGCGCACGTTCTGGGACTTCGATGGCCGGGTTACCGCACCGCTGAACGGCTTTGTCGATGCCGAGGATTACTATCGTCGCGCCTCAAGCCGCTATTTCCTCGGCGAAATTCGTACGCCGACCTTGATGATTCAGGCCGCCGACGACCCCTTCGTGTTTCCCCACAGCCTGCCGCATGTCGATGAGTTGTCCGCGTGCACGCAATTCGAACTGCAAGCCAAGGGCGGGCATGTCGGCTTCGTCGACGGCACGCTCAGGCAACCGGGTTACTACCTGGAACGGCGCATCCCTGAGTGGCTTGCCACCACAGGACGCGCTTGAATCATGGACGCTGACCAAGGCGAGTCAATCCACTTCTGGCAAACCCCGCCACTGGCCGGGGTCGAGTTGTTGTCCGCCCGCTATATCGACCATCGTTTCGCCCCCCACGTGCATGACGGCTATGTGATCGGCATGATCATGGCCGGCGCCCAGCGTTATCGCTATCGCGGCGCCGAACACCTCGCGGACAGCGGCACACTGGTGCTGATCAACCCCGATGAATTGCACACCGGCCACAAAGGCACCGAGGATGGCTGGCTTTACCGGGCGTTTTATCCGGACAGCGGGCAGATAACCTCGCTGCTGGCCGAACTCGAATTGCCGACCCACCACTTGCCGGCCTTCGGTGCCACGCTGTATCGCGATCAGGATCTGGTGAACGGCTTCTGCCAGCTCCACCGCCTGCTGGAAAGCCCCGCCACCGCATTGCAGCAACAAACTCTCTGGCGCGAACTGGTGCTGTCGCTGTTGCAGCGTCATGCGGCGGTGCCCGATGCCGGTAAACCTGGCAAGGAGCATCGAGCCGTGAGCCTGGCCAAGGAATTGCTGCACGCGCAACTGACAGCACCGCCCTCACTGGAGGCGCTGGCAGCGGCGGTCAACCTCTCACCATTCCATTTCGCCCGGGTGTTCCGCCGGGCCACCGGCATGCCGCCGCATACCTGGCTGGTGCAACAGCGCATCGCCCGGGCACGGGCGTTGCTGCAAAGTGGTTGTCTGCCGCTGGAAGTCGCGATGCAACTGGGGTTTGCCGACCAGAGCCATCTGAGCCGGCAGTTCAAGCAGGTGTATGGGGTTGGACCGGGGGCGTATCGCACAGCCCGGCAGTTACCCGGATCTTGATGACAACGAAAATCCATTGTGGGAGCGGGCAAGCCCACTCCCACAGGGTTTACGGTGATTATTCGCCGGTGGCAATGCCCCGCGCAGGCTCGTTGATCCACTCGCTCCACGACCCGGCATACAACGAACCCAACGGATAACCGGCCAGACACAACGCAAACAGGTTGTGGCACGCCGTCACGCCGGAACCGCAGTACGCCACCAGATCATTCGGCGAACGAGCGCCCAGTTTCGCGGCGAAGCGCTGCTTGAGCTGGTCGGCCGGCAGGAAGCGCCCGTCACTGCCCAGGTTGTCGGTAAACGCCGCACACTGGGCGCCAGGAATGTGCCCGGCAATCGGATCGATCGGCTCCACTTCACCCTTGAAACGCGGCAATGCACGGGCATCGAGCAGGGTCAGTTCAGGCCGCGCAAGGCGCTTTTGCAGCTGCTCGGCATCGATCAGCAACGCCGAGTCAGGACTGCCGGTGAAGAAACCACGGGTAATCGCCGGCGCATCCAGGCTCAGCGGCAAACCGGCGGCGTGCCAGGCCTTGAGACCGCCATCGAGGATGAATACACCGTCGCGCTTGCCCAACCATGCCAGCAACCACCAGGCCCGCGCCGCATAGGCACCCGGACCGTCGTCATACAGAACCACTTCACTATCGGCGTTGATGCCCCAGGCTTGCAGGCGCTCGATCAGTTGCGCCGGCTCGGGTAACGGATGACGCCCGGTCACGCCCTTGACCACGGCGCCACTTAGATCACGTTCGAGGTCAGCATAGCTCGAACCGGCGATGTGCCCTTCGGAATAGCTGCGCTGACCATAATCCGGGTCTTCGAGGGCAAAACGACAATCCAGAATCACCAGACCCGGCTGGTCCTTTTTCAGGTCCAGTGCTTGCGGGCTGATCAGTTGCGCAATGGGCATAGCGGGCTCCTGTGATTTTTATCGGATTTCGATCCTACGACACTTCCTCAAGCGCCTGGGCCAGGGGTACGTAAAACTCTTCGAACAACGCATTGACCGCATCGCGGGACTGATCCGTGACAAACCCGGCTTCCAGCACCAGCACCTGATACACCCCGCGTTTAATGGCTTGCTCGCTCAAGTGGCTGGAATTCTCCCGCGTGGTGCACAGGAAACGCACCCAGGACGTGAGGATGATCCAGGCATTGAGCGTCAGGGATTCGATCTGCACCTTGTCCATCTTCAGGATACCGGCGGCGACAAAACCTTCGTAGATCGCCGAACCCTGGATCAGGCAGCGCTGGGAGAAGCGTCGATAGCGGTCGGCCAGATCCGGATCGCTGTCGAGCAAATGCTCGAGATCGCGATGCAGAAACCGGTAGCGCCACATCGCCGCCAGCAGCTCCTTGAGGTAGAAGCGCTTGTCTTCCACCGTGGCGGCGCGACCCTGGGGCGGGCGCAGGAAGCTGTCCACCAGGCTTTCGTACTCGCTGAACAGCACAGCGATGATCGCCTGCTTGTTAGGGAAGTGGTAGTACAGGTTGCCCGGGGAAATTTCCATGTGGGCAGCAATGTGGTTGGTGCTGATGCTGCGCTCGCCCTGTTGATTGAACAGCTCCAGGCTGTTCTGCACGATGCGCTCGCTGGTTTTGATCCGTGGGGCCATGGCTTGAGCTTTAATTCAGAGTGCGTTGACGGGCATCTTAGATCTATCCGCGAGCGGATAAAACAAAGCTGTTCCAGGATGTCATTTGACTTTATAGAGCATAAACTCTAAAAAGTGCCTCATTACAATAAATCCGGAGCCGACCATGACTGCTGAAATTTCCTACCTGCAGAACCTACAGCAGCCGCTGGAAGAGCTTCAGGCCCTGTTCGACGCCCAGCGTGCCGCCTACGCCGCCAACCCGATGCCACCGGCCGCGCAGCGCCAGCAATGGCTCAAGGCGCTAAAGGATTTGTTGAACAACGAACGCCAGGCCCTGATCGATGCGATCAGCCAGGACTTCAGCCATCGCAGCGCCGATGAAACCCTGCTCGCCGAACTGATGCCCAGCCTGCACGGCATCCATTACGCCAGCAAACACCTCAAGGGCTGGATGCGAGCCTCGCGACGCAAGGTGGGCGCAGCCTTCCAGCCAGCCTCGGCCAAAGTCGTTTACCAACCGCTGGGCGTGGTCGGAGTCATCGTGCCGTGGAATTACCCGCTGTACCTGGCCATCGGCCCGCTGGTCGGCGCGCTGTCGGCGGGCAATCGGGTGATGCTCAAGCTCAGTGAGTCGACCCCTGCGACCGGCCAGCTGATGAAGCAACTGCTGGCGCGAATATTCCCCGAAGACCTGGTTTGCGTGGTCCTGGGCGAGGCCGATATGGGCGTGGCGTTCTCACGACTGCCGTTCGATCACCTGCTGTTCACCGGTGCCACCAGCATCGGCAAACATGTGATGCGCGCCGCCGCGGAAAACCTGACCCCGGTGACCCTGGAGCTGGGCGGCAAGTCCCCGGCCATCGTTTCCCACGACGTACCGCTCAAGGACGCCGCCGAGCGCATCGCTTTCGGCAAAACCCTGAATGCCGGCCAGACCTGCGTGGCCCCGGACTATGTGCTGGTGCCGGAGGATCGCGTCGGCGGTTTCGTCGAAGCCTATCGCTCCGCCGTCCGCGGGTTTTATCCGACGCTGGCCGACAACCCGGACTACACCGCGATCATCAATGAGCGACAACTGGCGCGTCTCAACGGTTACATCAGCGACGCCACGAGCAAGGGTGCGCTGCTGATGCCGCTGTTCGACCAGGGTCAGGGCCGCCGCATGGGCCAAAGCCTGTTGCTCAATGTCACTGATGAGATGACAGTGATGCAGGACGAAATCTTCGGGCCGCTGCTGCCGATCGTGCCATACAAGGATCTGGACCAGGCATTTGCCTATATCAACCAGCGCCCACGCCCACTGGCGCTGTATTACTTCGGCTACGACAAGCGCGAACAGCAGCGCGTGCTGCACGAAACCCATTCCGGCGGCGTGTGCCTGAACGACACACTGCTGCACGTCGCCCAGGACGACATGCCGTTCGGCGGCATCGGTTCTTCAGGCATGGGTCACTACCACGGCCATGAAGGGTTCCTGACCTTCAGCAAGGCCAAGGGCGTGCTGATCAAACAACGGTTCAACGCGGCGAAGTTGATCTATCCGCCGTACGGCAAATCCATCCAGAAGCTGATCCAGAAGCTGTTCATCCGCTAACAATCATCACAGTCGGGTAATAACAATAATGACCCCCAGCCTGTCCGATACACCCGCGCTGTCACGGCGCGGGCTGCTTAAATTCAGCCTCGGCGCCACAGCCTTCCTCGCCACCGCCGGGCTCGGAGCCAGCCTCAGCGGCTGTTCGTCGAGCGTGCCGGCCAACGGTTTCACTGTATTGCGCAGCGGCGACCTGTTGTTTTTGCGGGCGTTGATCCCGGTCATGCTCGACGGTGCCGTGACCTCCGAACGGATGCCCGAGGCTGTCGATGGCACACTGAAAAGCCTGGACTACAACCTCGCCCACCTGTCGCCGGAAATGCTCAAGCTGACCCAGCAACTGTTCGATGTGCTGGGCATGGCCGTGACTCGCGGACCGTTGACCGGGATCTGGGGCAGCTGGGAAAACGCCAGCGCCGATGATATCCGGCAGTTTCTGAATCGCTGGGAAAACAGCTCGTTGAGCCTGTTGCGCATGGGCCACAGTTCCCTGCTGCAACTGGTGATGATGGCCTGGTACGGCCGCAAGGAATCGTGGGCGCATTGCGGGTATCCCGGGCCGCCTACCGTTTGATACCGAGTCGACGCCTTCGCGAGCAAGCCCGCTCCCACATTGACCGCATGACCCTGTGGGAGCGGGCTTGCTCGCGAAGGCGTCGGTCGTATCACCACAGAACCTAAACCATAATAAAAAGAGAACCCGAAGATGCCCGTACCCGATCCGTTCCGCGAAGGCATGGCCCGAGGCTGGAAAACCTACAACGGCTCGCAACTGACCCAGGACCTGACACTCGAAGCGGACGTGGCGATCATCGGCAGCGGAGCCGGCGGCGGCACCACCGCCGAAATCCTCAGCGCGGCCGGCTACAAGGTGCTTCTGATCGAGGAAGGCCCGCTCAAGACCAGCAGCGACTTCAAGCTGCTCGAAGACCAAGCCTACGCCAGCCTTTATCAGGAAGGCATCGGCCGCATGAGCAAGGACGGCGCAATCACCATCCTCCAGGGCCGGGCAGTGGGCGGCACCACGCTGATCAACTGGACCTCCAGTTTCCGCACCCCGGAGCCGACCCTGGAACACTGGGCCAAAGAACACAGCGTCAAAGGCCACAGCCCGGCGGAAATGGCGCCGTGGTTCGAGAAAATGGAGCAACGCCTGGGCGTCGCGCCGTGGATGGTGCCACCCAACGCCAACAATGATGTGATCCGCAAGGGCTGCGAAGCACTGAATTACTCATGGCACGTCATCCCGCGCAACGTTCGCGGCTGCTGGAACCTCGGATACTGCGGCATGGGCTGCCCGACCAACGCCAAGCAATCGATGATGGTCACCACCATTCCAGCGACCCTGGAAAAAGGTGGCGAGCTGCTTTACCTGGCCCGCGCCGAAAAACTCACGATCAGCGACGACAAGGTCTCCGGCCTGCAATGTTCGGCGATGGATGAACGCTGTGTCGCACCGACCGGACGCATCATCACGGTCAAGGCGCGGCATTTCGTGCTGGCAGGTGGCGGCATCAACAGCCCGGCGCTGCTGATGCGCTCCGGGGCACCCGACCCGCACAAGCGCCTGGGCAAACGTACGTTCCTGCACCCGGTAAACATGTCCGCCGCGTTGTTCGACGAAGTGGTCAACCCCTTCTACGGTGCGCCGCAGTCGATCTATTCCGACCATTTCCAATGGCAGGACGGCACCACAGGCAAGATGTCCTACAAACTGGAAGTCCCGCCCCTGCACCCGGCGCTGGCCACGACATTGCTCGGTGGTTTCGGTCAGGAAAACTCGCAGCACATGGCCAATCTGGCCCATACCCACGCCATGCTGGCGTTGCTGCGGGACGGTTTTCACCCGGACAGCCCCGGTGGCAGCGTCGAATTGCGCAGCGATGACACGCCGGTGCTGGATTACCAGCTATCACCCTACGCCTGGGATGGATTGCGCCGGGCGTTCCATACCATGGCCGAGATCCAGTTCGCCGGTGGCGCCAAGGCCGTGATGCCGATGCACGCCGACGCCCGCTACGTTAAGACCCTCGCCGAAGCGCGCACGCTGATCGACGGCCTGAGCCTGGAGTTGTATCGCACACGCCTGGGCAGTGCCCATGTGATGGGCGGTTGCGCCATGGGTGAAGACCCGACAATCGCGGTGACCGACAGCCTCGGCCGGCATCATCAACTGGGCAATCTGTCGATTCACGACGGCTCGCTGTTCCCCACCAGCATTGGTGCCAATCCGCAGCTGTCGGTCTACGGACTGACGGCGCAACTGGCGACTTCCCTGGCCAAACGTTTAAAAAACCCATGAAAATAACGATAATTCCCATCGTCTATAGTGCTTTCTTACCCAACAGGCGACTTGGCCGACCGGGAAGGCTGCGATACCATCCGACTCCCCAACGGATTCCCGCCAGGACGACGCGATGAACCGAGTGTTGTACCCAGGTACCTTCGACCCTATTACCAAGGGCCATGGCGATCTGGTCGAACGCGCCTCGCGCCTGTTCGATCACGTGATCATCGCCGTCGCCGCGAGCCCGAAGAAAAACCCGTTGTTTCCTATGGAACAACGGGTAGAACTGGCGCGCGAGGTCACTAAACATCTGCCGAACGTTGAAGTCGTCGGCTTTTCGACGCTGCTGGCGCACTTCGCCAAAGAGCAGAATGCCAACGTGTTCCTGCGTGGTTTGCGCGCGGTATCGGACTTCGAATACGAATTCCAGCTGGCCAATATGAACCGCCAACTGGCGCCGGATGTGGAAAGCCTGTTCCTCACCCCGTCCGAACGCTACTCGTTCATTTCCTCGACGCTGGTCCGTGAAATTGCAGCCTTGGGCGGCGATATCACCAAGTTCGTACACCCTGTGGTGGCGGACGCACTGACCGAACGCTTCAAGAAGTAATCCCCGCAAACTGTAGGAGCGAGCCTGCTCGCGATGGACGTCAACGATAACGCGGGAAACCTGACACCCCGCGGCGTTCTCGGCTTCATCGCCAGCAGGCTGGCTCCTACAGTACGTCGCACCTGCGTGCAACGCAGGCGCCAATGCGGCACAATTGTGTGCATTGGTTTATTGCGCCCGGGCTTGCCGCCCCGGCTGGAGTTAGCATGTCCCTGATCATCACCGACGATTGCATCAACTGCGACGTCTGCGAACCCGAGTGTCCGAACGCCGCCATCTCCCAAGGCGAAGAGATCTACGTGATCGACCCGAACCTGTGCACCCAGTGTGTCGGCCACTACGACGAACCGCAGTGCCAGCAGGTCTGCCCGGTGGATTGCATTCCACTGGACGAAGCTCATCCGGAGACTGAAGAGCAGTTGATGGAGAAGTACCGGAAAATTACCGGGAAGGCCTGATTTTCAGGCTTTCAGCGCTCTTTCGGGCCTCATCGCGAGCAAGCTCGCTCCCACACTGGATCTGTGTCGTTCACAAACTCCTGTGGGAGCGAGCTTGCTCGCGATGAGGCCATCAGCCACGCCAAATCTCTAACGGATTGTCGCGCGTATCAGCTCTGACAACGCGGGCAAAAAACGCTGGCGCGCTGCCCGAGCTTCACTTCCCGCAAGCCCGTGCCACAGACCTTGCAGTGCTCACCGCCACGGCCGTACACGAACAGTTCCTGCTGGAAGTAACCAGGCTGACCGTCACCACCGATAAAGTCCCGCAGCGTGGTACCGCCGCGCTCGATGGCGGCCGCCAGGATGCGCTTGATCTCGATGGCCAGCTTCAAGTAACGCGCACGGGAAATGCTCTTGGCTTCGCGGCGCGGATCGATCCCGGCGGCGAACAATGCTTCGGTCGCGTAGATATTGCCCACGCCCACCACCACCGCGTTATCCATGATGAACGGCTTGACCGCCATCGAACGTCCGCGGGACTGCTGGAACAATCGTTCGCCATCGAACAGGTCGGTCAGCGGTTCCGGCCCCAGGCGAATCAGCAATTCATGATTGAGCGGGTCGAGGCTCCAGAGCATCGCGCCGAAACGTCGCGGGTCGGTGTAACGCAGGGCCAGGCCCGATTCCAGTTCGATGTCCACATGCTCATGCTTGGCCGCCGGCAGCCCGGCCTCCACCAGACGCAAATTGCCTGACATGCCCAAATGGCTGATCAAGGTGCCGACTTCGGCATTGATCAGCAGGTACTTGGCACGCCGCTCCACCAGCACGATGCGCTGCCCGGACAACCGCACATCGAGGTCCTCTGGAATTGGCCAGCGCAAGCGACGCTCACGCACGATCACCCGGCTGACCCGCTGGCCTTCCAGGTACGGCGCGATACCGCGACGGGTGGTTTCGACTTCTGGCAATTCAGGCATGGTGCTCTCGGCTCAGGCGCATGGCCTGGAAGGTTCCGACACTCAGCGATGAGTGCCGAGGTCGCGGATCGTCTGCTTGAGGGTCTCGAAGTCGTAGTCCGAGAGGCCGACATAATCGAGCACCAGCGGTGCGATGCTGTTCCACTCGTGATCTTCGGTCTGATTGCCCAGCACCCGGTACGATGCGCAAATGTGTTCGGCCATTTTCAGGATCGCCAACAGGTTCTTCAACGAACTGTTGCGCGAAGATTCATCGCTGAATATCGCCAGGGCATTGTGGTGATTGGCGATCGCCGCGCTCACGTGTTCCGGCAGGCGCCAGGACTTGGCCGTGTAATACCCGACCACCGAGTGATTGGTATTGAACACCTGATTCTCCGTATCCACCACCCGGCATTCTGCGCTGGCGTTGGCATAGGCCTGCTCCAGAACGCCCATATAGTCGGGGAAACGCTGGAGCATCAAGGGCACGCCGCAGTCGTGGAACAGGCCCAGGGCATAGGCTTCATCGCCATTTTCAATGCCGATGCGCTTGGCCAGGGTCAGGCAGGTCATGGCCACGTCCTGAGCGGTGTCCCAGAAACGGTTCAGGGTGACAATGGTGTCGTCATTCATCTCGCCCTTGATCGACTGCGCATTGATCAGGTTGATGACCGAACGGCTGCCCAGCAGATTCACCGCGCGCTGGATCGAAGCAATCTTGTTGCTCAGCCCGTAATAGGGCGAATTGACGATCTTCAGCAGGGAGCCGGAAAGTCCCGGATCCTGGGAGATCAGCTTGGCAATGACTTCCAGATCCGGGTCGGGCATGTACTGCTCCATCTGCAAATCCACCATGATTTGCGGCTGGGCCGGTACGCTGATGCCCTGCAGGGCTTGTTGGATCTGTTCGGAAGTCAGCTCTTGGGACATTTGTGCACGCTCTGGGTCAGACGGTGATTCTAACCTTTATGAAGTTGGATCCGACATACCAAATCGCAAGACAACCCTCGCCACATGTCCACTTGCAGGCCAATCCCGGGGCTCAACACGCTATACTCCCGCTCTTTTTTCCGGAGCGACGACATGTCCCTGCCTAGCCTGCGCCTCAAAGCCAACGCCGACCGTCGTCTGCGCAACGGTCACTTGTGGGTCTACAGCAACGAAATCGATGTAGCCGCTACACCTTTGCACGGTTTCAAGGCCGGCGACCAGGCGATCCTCGAAGCCGCCGGCGGCAAGCCGCTGGGCATCGTTGCCATGAGCCCAAACAACCTGATCTGCGCCCGTGTGCTGTCGCGCGACATCAAGCTGCCGCTGGATAAATCGCTGCTGGTGCATCGCTTGAACGTGGCCCTGTCCCTGCGCGATCGCCTGTTCGACAAGCCGTTCTATCGCCTGGTCTACGGCGACTCCGACCTGCTACCAGGTCTGGTGGTTGACCGTTTCGGCGACATCCTGGTGGTGCAGATCGCTTCGGCGACCATGGAAGCCCATAAAGATGACGTGATTGCAGCGCTGACCCAAGTGCTCAAGCCGAGCGGCATCCTGTTCAAGAACGACTCCGCTGCCCGTGACGCCGAAGGCCTCACCCGCTACGTCGAAACCGTATTCGGCCTGGTGCCGGAGTGGGTTGCCCTCGAAGAGAACGGCGTGAAATTCGAAGCACCGGTCATCCAGGGCCAGAAAACCGGCTGGTTCTACGACCACCGCATGAACCGCGCACGCCTGGCACCCTATGCCAAAGGCAAACGCGTGCTCGACCTCTACAGCTACATCGGCGGCTGGGGCGTGCAGGCTGCCGCGTTCGGCGCCAGTGAAGTGTTCTGCGTCGACGCTTCGGCCTTCGCTCTTGACGGTGTCGAGCGCAACGCCGCGCTGAACGGCTTCGCCGAGAAAATGACCTGCATCGAAGGCGACGTGTTCGAAGCCCTCAAAGAGCTGAAAGCCAGCGAAGAGCGCTTCGACGTGATCGTGGCCGACCCGCCGGCGTTCATCAAACGCAAGAAGGACATGAAGAACGGCGAAGGCGCTTACCGCCGCCTGAACGAGCAAGCCATGCGCCTGCTCACCAAGGACGGCATCCTGGTCAGCGCATCGTGCTCGATGCACCTGCCGGAAGACGATCTGCAGAACATCCTGCTGACCAGCGCCCGCCACCTGGACCGCAATATCCAGATCTTGGAACGTGGCGGTCAGGGTCCGGATCATCCGGTGCATCCGGCCATTGCCGAGACTCGGTATATCAAGAGCATTACTTGCCGGTTGTTGCCTAACAGCTAAAACCGCAAACCAATGTAGGAGCGAGCTCGCTCGCGATGGTCGTCAACGATAACGCGTTCATTCTGTATGAATGCGTTGCCCTCGGATTCATCGCGAGCAAGCTCGTTCCTACAGATCAGAGCCAAATGGCATCCCACAGTGAGTAGTCACGAACACTGGTAACAAGTCCGGCTCGCAATGGGTTGGCAATAATGTATCGGGCAGCGGCTTTCAGGTCTTCCTCTCGGCGTAGCGCCCGGTCGAAATAGCCTTTTTGCCATAGTGTCTCGTGGCAACTTCTCTCCTTGTTAACTGCACGAGCACTTCGAGACTTCGTCGTTTGCATCAACTTCGGTAAGTCACCGTTGTGCAACTCAACCAGCCAGTGAAAATGATCCGGCATGACCACCCAGGCTATCGAAGTGGCATTGCCAGACTCCTGAGCTCTTCTGAATTCGTGCACCACCAAACGACCCATCCTCCAATCCTTAAAGAATTGTTGCCGTCTGTGTGTGACAGCAGTCAGCAGATAGATATGACCGGACTCTGACTATCGACCTGTGCGTAAGCGATGACCATGGTTCGGGTTGGACATTCCGTTGTCCTCCTTGGCGAATGGAAGATAAACGGTAGGTGGGGCGAAAAGGTTTGTCGCCATGACAGTGGATCTGGATGTGTCGTATGTCTGTCCACTGTAGGAGCGAGCTCGCTCGCGATGGCCGTCAACGATAACGCTGGCAGCCTGACACCCCGCGGCGTTCTCTGGCTCATCGCGAGCGAGCTCGCTCCTACAAGGATTGCGCCCGCACGTCTTGTGAATGCTGCCTCCACGCTTGCAACCATTCCCTCCAGCCGCCAGCCGTGTAGAATCGCGAACATTCATCGCCAGTCATCCCCGGCGGGTTTATGAGCTCAAGCTGAAGCGCGCGGCGATCCCGCAAAGTTATCGGCAACTTCCGGACACGCGGCCATTTCTGAGTGTTCCAGACGTCAATAGAAGCTCACTTCCCTTTTGATACCTGATTAGCCGCCCGGAGTGCTTCATGCCTGATTACCGCTCGAAAACATCCACCCACGGTCGCAACATGGCCGGTGCCCGCGCACTGTGGCGCGCCACGGGGATGAAAGATGACGACTTCAAGAAGCCGATCATCGCCATTGCCAACTCGTTCACCCAGTTCGTACCAGGTCATGTGCACCTGAAAGACTTGGGCCAACTGGTCGCCCGCGAGATCGAACGCGCTGGCGGCGTGGCGAAGGAATTCAACACCATCGCTGTCGATGACGGCATCGCCATGGGCCACGACGGCATGCTCTATTCGCTGCCTAGCCGCGAGATCATCGCCGACTCCGTCGAGTACATGGTCAACGCCCACTGCGCCGATGCGATCGTCTGCATCTCCAACTGCGACAAGATCACCCCTGGCATGCTGATGGCGTCCCTGCGCCTGAACATCCCGGTGATCTTCGTCTCCGGCGGCCCGATGGAAGCCGGCAAGACCAAACTCGCTTCCCACGGCCTCGACCTGGTCGACGCCATGGTGATCGCCGCCGACTCCAGCGCTTCTGACGAGAAAGTCGCCGAGTACGAGCGCAGCGCCTGCCCGACCTGCGGTTCGTGCTCCGGCATGTTCACCGCCAACTCGATGAACTGCCTGGTCGAAGCCCTGGGCCTGGCATTGCCGGGCAACGGTTCGACCCTGGCCACCCACAGCGACCGCGAGCAGCTGTTCCTGCAGGCCGGCCGCACCATTGTCGAGCTGTGCAAGCGCTACTACGGCGAGAACGACGAGTCGGTATTGCCGCGCAACATCGCCAACTTCCAGGCGTTCGAAAACGCCATGACCCTGGACATCGCCATGGGCGGTTCCACCAACACCATCCTGCACTTGCTGGCTGCTGCCCAGGAAGCCGAGATCGATTTCGACCTGCGCGACATCGACCGTCTGTCCCGTCACGTGCCGCAACTGTGCAAGGTCGCACCGAACATCCAGAAGTACCACATGGAAGACGTGCACCGCGCCGGCGGGATCTTCAGCATCCTCGGCTCCCTGGCCCGTGGCGGCTTGCTGCATACCCAGCTGCCGACCGTGCACAGCCGCAGCATGGAAGAAGCCATCGCCAAGTGGGACATCACCCAGACCACCGACGAAGCCGTGCACCACTTCTTCAAGGCCGGTCCTGCGGGCATCCCGACGCAAACCGCGTTCAGCCAGTCGACCCGTTGGGAAACCCTGGACGACGACCGTGAAAACGGCTGCATCCGTAGCGTCGAGCACGCGTACTCGCAAGAAGGCGGCCTGGCCGTTCTCTACGGCAACATCGCCCTGGACGGCTGCGTGGTGAAAACCGCTGGCGTCGACGAGTCGATCCACGTGTTCGAAGGCAATGCGAAGATCTTCGAAAGCCAGGACAGCGCCGTGCGCGGCATCCTTGCTGACGAAGTGAAAGAAGGCGACATCGTCATCATTCGCTACGAAGGCCCGAAAGGCGGCCCGGGCATGCAGGAAATGCTCTACCCGACTTCGTACCTGAAATCCAAAGGCCTGGGCAAAGCCTGCGCCCTGCTCACCGACGGTCGTTTCTCCGGCGGCACTTCCGGTCTGTCCATCGGCCACGCTTCGCCTGAAGCCGCGGCCGGCGGCGCGATTGGTCTGGTGCAGGACGGCGACAAGGTGTTGATCGACATTCCGAACCGCTCGATCAACCTGTTGGTCAGCGACGAAGAACTGGCTGCACGCCGGGTCGAGCAGGACAAGAAAGGCTGGAAACCGGTGGAAGTGCGTCCACGCAAAGTGACCACCGCACTGAAAGCCTATGCCCTGCTGGCCACCAGCGCCGACAAGGGTGCCGTGCGTAACAAGGCGATGCTCGACGGGCTGTAAGCGTTAACCATCGACATAAAAATGCCCCGCCAAGTGCGGGGCATTTTTGTTTACACCGACCCACTGTAGGAGCGAGCTTGCTCGCGATGGATGCAAGGACGACGCGCTGCACCAGAAAGCACGCGTCATCGTTAACGACCATCGCGAGCAAGCTCGCTCCTACAGTAACAACCCGGACTTACTGGATGTCTTCCGGCTTGACGATCACCCAGTTCTTGTCGGCAGTCACCGTCATCCCTTCCTTGGCCTGGGCCGCGGCGTTCTTGGCCATCATGCCGTTGATCTGGGTCATGTACTTGTCCTTGCGGTTGACCCACAGGTGGATACCACCCTTGGCCACGTCGACACTGTGGAACAGCATGTAACCGTCGCTGCTTGGGGTATCGCCGCCAACCAGCACTGGTTTTTTCCATTCATCGATGTAGGTCAGGATCGCCGCCTGCTTGCCGGCCATCCAGGTTGCCGGGGTCCACAGGTACGGGGTCAGTTCGAGGCCGAGGTTGGCCTTATCGTCATACTTGCCGGCAGTGATCTGCTTGCGCGCGGTGGTCAGTTCGCCAGTCTTCGGGTCCTTGAGCAGCAGCGACACGCCGATCACGTTCTGCGGCTTGACGTTGTAGCCGTACTTCGGATCGGCCGCGACCATGCGCACCAGCTCTTCGGAGGCGGCGGTCATCACGTAGACCTCGATGCCGTTCTCCATCAACTTGTTGTACAGCTCTTGCTGGCCGGTGAAGATCTTCGGCGGGTTGACGTCGATTTTCTTGACCACGTCGCCTTCATAATAAGTGGCCGGCACCGGTTTGCCGGACGCCATCATTTCGTCGACGTAGCCTTTGAGTTCCTTGAGTGTGAAGCCGGAGAACACTTGGGCGACCCATGGATAGCAGACCATGTCGTCGACTTCGCAGAGGCGGTAGTAGTAGCTGAACAGGCTTTCCTTGTGGTCGGCGGTGTCCTTGAACGGCATCAGTTTCAGGGAGGGATCGAGCTTGTCGCGGGTGATCAGGCCCTTGTTCTCCATGAACGGCAGCAACGACTCTTCGAGGTCGTAGCGGTAACTGGTGTTGTCCATGTCGAACACCGCGTAGTTACCTTTGTTGGCATTGGCGGCGATCATCGCGTCCAGCGCCTTGGCCTGATCGGCCGGCCAGTGTTTCAAATCCGTTGCCAGTACCTGGCCAGCGAGGCCCAGGCAAAGTGCTGCGGCCAGAAATTTCGGTGCGAACTTCATTGGCAAATCTCCCTGATCAAAGGAGATCGACGCTAACAAATAAGTGTGACAGTCCTCGTCTGTCAGCGACCGCCTTCGTCCCTTTCGCGCCAGTTGCATTTCTGACAGCGACATCCGCTTATTCCAAAAACGACGGAAACCATACGTTTTTGATATTAATTCATTAATTTTCAAGCTGTTAGGCTTGCCGGTTCGCAGCTACCCCGGATGGTAGCTGGCACAAGTCTCACTCGGAGTTCTCATGAATCTGCCGCTGATCCTCAATCTGCTGGTGTTCCTCGCCCTGCTCCTGGGCCTGGCGCAAACCCGCCACACCACTTGGAGCCTGGCGAAAAAAGTCCTGCTCGCACTGGTGCTGGGCGTCGCGTTCGGCGTGGCCTTGCACACCGTTTACGGTGCCGGCAACCCGGTACTCAAAGCCTCGATCGGCTGGTTCGATCTGGTGGGCAACGGTTACGTGCAATTGCTGCAAATGATCGTGATCCCGCTGGTGTTCGCCTCGATCCTCAGCGCCGTGGCTCGCCTGCATAACGCCTCATCGCTGGGCAAGATCAGCTTCCTGACCATCGGCACGCTGCTGTTCACCACGGCCATCGCGGCCCTGATCGGCATTGGCCTGACCAACCTGTTCGGCCTGACCGCCGAAGGCCTCGTGGCCGGCACCCAGGAAATGGCCCGTCTGCAAACCATCCAGACCGATTACGCCGGCAAGGTTGCGGATTTGAATGTGCCGCAGCTGTTGCTGTCGTTCATTCCGCAAAACCCGTTCGCCGATCTGGCGCGGGCCAAGCCGACGTCGATCATCAGCGTGGTGATTTTCGCGGCGTTCCTGGGTGTCGCGGCCCTGCAATTGCTCAAGGATGATGCCGAGAAAGGTCAGAAAGTGATCAACGCCATCGACACCCTGCAAGCCTGGGTGATGCGCCTGGTGCGCCTGGTGATGAAGCTGACCCCGTACGGCGTACTGGCGCTGATGACCAAAGTGGTCGCGGGTTCGAACCTGCAAGACATCATCAAGCTCGGCAGTTTTGTCGTGGTGTCTTACATCGGTCTGGGCCTGATGTTTGTGGTCCATGCCGTGCTGGTGTCGGTTGCCGGGATCAATCCGCTGCGCTTCTTCCGCAAGATCTGGCCGGTGCTGACGTTTGCCTTCACCAGCCGATCCAGCGCTGCGACGATTCCGCTGAGCATCGAAGCGCAGACCAGTCGCCTGGGCATTCCACAGTCCATCGCCAGTTTCGCCGCTTCGTTTGGCGCAACCATTGGCCAGAACGGTTGTGCCGGTCTGTATCCGGCGATGTTGGCGGTGATGGTGGCGCCGACCGTAGGCATCAACCCGCTGGACCCATTGTGGATCGCGACGCTGGTAGCGATTGTGACGTTGAGCTCAGCCGGTGTGGCCGGAGTGGGTGGCGGCGCGACGTTTGCCGCGTTGATCGTGCTGCCGGCGATGGGCTTGCCGGTGTCACTGGTGGCGTTGCTGATTTCGGTTGAGCCGCTGATTGATATGGGGCGTACGGCGTTGAACGTCAGTGGGTCGATGACGGCGGGGGCGATTGCCAGCCAGGTGATGCAGCAGACCGATAAGGCGCTGCTGGATGCGGATGAGCATTCGGCGTTGGCGCAGGCTTGATCGGCGCCTGACAGGCCGCTATCGCGAGCAAGCTCGCTCCCACAGGGATTTTGGGTGTTCACACAATTTGTGATTCACCTCAAACCCACTGTGTGCGAGCCTGCTCGCGATGCTTTTAGGCTCGATCGAAAATCTCGAAACGGTATGCAGGCTTGTCGCCTTCAGCGGCATTTTGCTTGAAAGAAGTCTGCTCCCAGTCGTATGGGCTGAACTCCGGGAACCAGGCATCCCCCTCTGGGCTTAAACTCACCCGAGTCAAATACAAACGATCCGCATGTGGTAGTGCTTGCGCATACAACTGCGCGCCACCAATCAACATCAACTCAACTGCGCCTTGCTCTAAGGCCCACTCTTCTGCGCGAGCCACTGCTGCTTCAAGTGAAGGAAAAACCTCTGCGCCCTCGAGATGCAGATCCGCCTGCCGACTTACAACAATGTTCAAACGTCCTGGTAGCGGACGCCCCAAAGAATCCCAAGTCTTGCGCCCCATTATTATTGGTTTGCCAAGGGTTGTTTCTTTGAAATACTTAAAATCGCCCGGCAAGTGCCAGGGCATGCTGTTGTTCACGCCAATCACTTGGTTTTCACCAAGAGCAGCGATCAGACACAAGGGAAGAGTATTGTTCATTTGAGTGAGGATACCAGAGGTTCGGTATCCCGCAACTTACACCGACCAGTGCCACAGCGGTTATGCTCACAGCTCAATTAAGCGACGGGATGCCGCGTGACTGAACTCAATACCCTCTGGCTGACAGAAACCATCCGACTGCGCGAAGAACACGCAGGTCCCCTGGAAGACCTTGAAGCCAACCGACTGGCCCGCAGCGCCGGCGGCGATTTACCGTCGCGCATTCAACGCCGGGCCCTGTGGCTGGCCGAGCGCGATGGCCTGGCCGATGCCCTCAAACACTGGCTGCAAGGCGCGCGACTGGCGCTGGTCGTAATGGCGGTGCTGGCGCTGATCAGCGGCGCCGGCCTGGCCTTTGCCGCCATGGGCGACGGCCTGCACCCGGTGAATGTGTTCTGGGCCTTGGGCAGCCTGCTCGGGCTCAACCTGATCCTGCTGCTGAGCTGGGCCCTGGGCCTGGTGTTTGCCGGCGAACACGGCGCCAGCCTCGGCCGCCTGTGGCTGTGGCTAAGTGAAAAACTCGCCCGGGACGCCAAAGCCGCACAACTGGCCCCCGCCCTGCTTCTGTTGCTGCAACGGCAGAAGCTCAATCGCTGGGCCATCGGCGTGCTGGTCAACGGGTTGTGGTTGCTGGCGATGCTCAGTGCGCTGGTGATCCTGCTGACGTTGATGGCGGCCCGACGCTATGGCTTCGTCTGGGAAACCACCATCCTCAGCGCCGACACCTTTATTGCCGTAACCCAGGCCCTAGGCGCGCTGCCAGCCCTGCTCGGTTTCAGCGTGCCCACCGAGGAGATGATCCGTGCCAGTGGCGACGCCGCACTGAACATCGAAAGCGCCCGGCAGGCCTGGGCAGCATGGCTGGTAGGAGTACTGCTGGTCTACGGCGTTTTGCCGCGCCTGCTGCTCGCGCTGTTTTGCCTGTGGCGCTGGAAGACGGGGCAAGCGGCGCTGCGTCTGGATTTGAACCTGCCCGGCTACGCGCAACTGCGCGAACGCTTGATGCCCACCAGCGAACGTCTCGGCATCAGCGATGCGGCGCCTGAGCAACTGCATCGCGTGGAAAGCGGCGTCAGCGAACAACAAAGTGATGGTGCTCTATTGGTCGCCATCGAGCTGGACGACGACCGCCCGTGGCCGCCGCAATTGCCGAAAAACGTCAACAACGCGGGCATTCTCGACAGCCGCGAATCACGGCACAAACTCCTCGAACAACTGAGCCGCTTTCCCCCCGCGCGCCTGGCCATTGCGTGCGATCCACGGCGCTCGCCGGATCGCGGCAGCCTGGCCTTGATTGCCGAACTGGCCCGCAGCGCCAGCGCCACCCGTGTGTGGTTGTTGCAGGCGCCCCCCGGTGAAGCGCTGGACGCGGAGCGCCTGGGCGACTGGCACGTGGCGCTGCAACAACTGGAGCTGCCTTTTGCCGATTGCGCACCGATGAACTGGCTGGAGACGGGTCATGACTGATACCTGGAAGCAGCCGCTGAAACTCGCCGTGGTCGGCCACACCAACGTCGGCAAAACCTCGTTGCTGCGCACCCTGACCCGCGATGTCGGCTTCGGTGAAGTGTCCCATCGCCCCAGCACCACGCGACACGTCGAAGGCGCACGGTTGTCGGTGGACGGCGAGCCCTTGCTCGATCTCTACGACACCCCCGGCCTGGAAGACGCTATCGCCCTGCTCGACTACCTTGAGCGCCTGGAGCGGCCTGGTGAACGCCTCGACGGCCCGGCGCGGCTGGCGCGTTTCCTCGATGGCAGCGAAGCCAGGCAACGCTTCGAACAGGAGGCCAAGGTGCTGCGCCAGTTGCTGGCGTCGGACGCCGGGCTCTACGTGATCGATGCCCGGGAGCCGGTGTTGGCCAAGTATCGCGACGAGCTGGAAGTACTGGCCAGTTGCGGCAAACCCTTGCTGCCGGTGCTCAATTTCGTCAGCAGCGCCAACCACCGCGAGCCGGCCTGGCGGGAAGCGCTGGCGCGGCTTGGCTTGCATGCCTTGGTGCGCTTTGACAGCGTCGCGCCGCCGGAGGATGGCGAGCGTCGACTCTATGAAAGTCTCGCCCTGCTGCTGGAATCTGCCCGGCCGCAACTGGAACGCCTGATCGCCGATCAGCAAGCCCAGCGTCTGGCTCGCCAACAAAGCGCAGAGCGATTGATTGCCGAATTGCTGATCGATTGCGCGGCTTGCCGGCGCAGCGTGGTCAGTGAAGCCGAGCAGGAACAGCAAGCCATCAGCGAACTGCGCAAAGCCGTGCGTCAGCGTGAGCAGCGTTGCGTCGAGGCCTTGCTCAAGCTCTACGCCTTCCGCCCACAGGATGCCGCCGCCAGTGATTTGCCGCTGCTCGACGGTCGTTGGGGCGACGATTTGTTCAATCCGGAAACCCTGAAACAACTGGGCGTGCGGGTCGGTGGCGGAATTGCTGCCGGTGCGGCGGCCGGGGCCGGGGTCGATTTACTGGTGGGTGGCATCACCCTAGGCGCAGCGGCATTGGCCGGAGCGATTGCCGGCGGCGCACTGCAAACCGCCCGCAGTTATGGCAGCCGCTTGCTCGGCAAGATCAAGGGCCAGCGCGAACTGACAGTCGATGACAACGTGCTGCGGCTGTTGGCGCTGCGCCAGCGGCAATTGCTGCAAGCGCTCAATGCCCGTGGGCACGCTGCGATGGACAGTATTCAGGTCGCCACGCCACAGGATAAAACCTGGCGCGAAGGCAAACTGCCCGAAGCGCTGAACAAGGCGCGGGCGCATCCGCAGTGGTCGTCGCTCAATCCTCATCCAAAATTGAATCAGGCGGAGCGGCAGGAGCAGGTTGAGGGGTTGGCACAGCAGCTTTAGTGGCCTGACCGGCCTCTTCGCGAGCAGGCTCGCTCCCACAGTGGTTTCGCAGTGGACACAGAATCTGTGGTCGACACAGCTCCCTTGTGGGAGCGAGCCTGCTCGCGAAGGCCGCGCCTCGGTTCAAAGGCTTTATGCAGCCAACAGCCGCACCGCTTTGTCCTTCAACACCGCCAGATCAATCACCGGCACATGCATCTCTTTCGCCATTTCATCCCACTGGCGCATGCGCAAACTCACGGCACACAGCGGGTCCTGCTCGAACGCCTCAGCCTCTTCAGCCGTCATCACCCCGCCCTGATATTCCAGGGTTCGGCGACTGGCTTCACTCAAGCGCTCGTAGTATCCCGCCTCCTTGAGCGTCAGGTAACGCTTGGCCTGCACGTGGTATTCGACCAGCCGCGCCATGCGCTCGCTGAAACCGGCGCGGCGAAGGTAGTCGGCACCGAGCCGCTCATGGCTGACCACACCGAAGCCGCCCATGTTCTCCGCGCTTTGCGCGCAGATATGCCCGATGTCATGAAAGAACGCTGCCAGCACCACTTCATCGTCGAAGCCTTCGTCCATGGCCAGTTCTGCTGCCTGGGACATGTGCTCGATCTGCGACACCGGCTCGCCGATGTAGTCGCTGTCACCAAAGCGCTCGTACAAACCGAACACCTCAGCAATCACTTGCTCATTGCGTTCCATCAGACTTCCTCCAGTACCGTGGCAACGTTGCGTTCAGCCATCGCCGGCCCGACGCTCATGCCGACACCGGCGTGCATCAACGCCACGCCCAGGCCTTTCGCCGGGCGCAGGAACGAGAACGGTCCCGGCCCCCGTGAACCATAGACCCCCTGCCAGCGTTCGACCACTTGCACCTTGCAGCCCAGGGTTTGCTCGGCCAGTTCGATCATCCAGTCGTCGATCTGCTCGGCATTGAAGGGTGACGGATCGCTGCCGTAATGGTGCGAATCGCCAATGATCAATTCGCCATAGGGCGTCGGGCTGATAAGCAGGTGGATGCCGTTTTCGTGCAGGTGCGGCGCGTACTGCAGGATTTCTGCCTGTACCGCCGCGGCCTCCGGCAAATCGGCAAAGGCGCCGTAGTGCACGCAGCTCAAACCGGTGAGCAACGCGTGTTGCAGGTTGAGGTTGATCTGCGGTCGGGCGCGGAGCATTTGCAAGCGGCAGATTTGCGGGTCGAGTTCGGCGATCTGTTCGGCCAGCAAAGTCTGATAATCGTGGCCGGAGCAGACGATGATCTGCTCGGCACTGAAGCTGCCGGCGGTGCTGTGCAGGCGACCCGGCTCGATATCGCGCACCAGGGTAGAGAAGTGAAACTTGACGCCCAGGTCGCGGCGCAGGAAGTCGATCAGCGCCGGAATCGCTTCGCGGGAATACAGCTGCTGGTCGTCCATGCCATGCAACGCAGCGCGGTGATGGCGGAACTGACCACTGTACAAATCGCGCAGCGCAGCGCCGCGCAACAGGTCGACGCGGTAACCGTATTCGACGGCGCGGCCCTCGCAGAAGGTTTCCAGCAGTTGCTCTTCCGCTTCGGTGCGGGCGAACAGGTACGAGCCATTGCGCTTGAGTTGCAGGCCGGCGAGCTGCGCCCAGTCGCCCCAGATTCCGCGACTGGCGCGGGCGAGCTCCAGCATCGGTCCCGGCGGCTGGCCGGTGACCAGTGCCTGGCCGAAGTTACGTACTGAAGCGCCGACAGGCGTTTCGCTGCGCTCGAAAACCGTGACCTTCAGACCGCGTTTGGCAGCGGCATACGCGTGGGACAAACCCAGGATGCCGGCGCCGACGATCAGCATGTCGTTGTGTTGTGTCATCTAGAGGGGTCCTGAACTCAAGACCGCTTTCGCTGGCAAGCCAGCTCCTACAAGTGCGACTCGAACCCTGTAGGAGCGGGCTTGCCCGCGAAGGGGCCCTGTCAGCCGATAAAGATCTTACTTGGCCGCCACTTTCTCGGACTTGCCGTCATAGCGCTTGCGCCATTCGGTCAGGATCTCGTCGCGGTTCTTCGAAGCCCAGGCGAAGTCGTTCTTGATCAGGCGCTGCTCGTAGTCAGCCGGCAGTTCGGTCTGCGGCTTGGCGATGCCAGGCTGGGCGAGCACGGCGAAGTTTTCTTTGTAGAGCTCCATCGCCTCAGGGCTGGCGGAGAAGTCAGCCAGTTTCTTCGCCGCTTCTTCGTGGGCGGTGCCCTTGATCACTGCAGTCGCTTCGATCTCCCAGCCCAGGCCTTCCTTCGGCAGGATGATGTCCAGCGGTGCGCCCTGACGTTTCAATTGAACCGCCGGGTACTCAAAGGAAATACCGATCGGGAATTCGCCAGCCGCCGCCAGTTTGCAAGGCTTGGAGCCGGAGTGAACGTACTGGCCGATGTTCTGGTGCAGGCCGTCCATGTAGGCCCAGCCCTGCTTCTCGCCGAAGGTTTGCAGCCAGGCGCTGACGTCGAGGAAACCGGTGCCGGACGATGCAGGGTTCGGCATGACGATCTTGCCTTTGTACTCAGGCTTGGTCAGGTCCTGCCAGCTCACAGGCTTGGTCAGGCCCTGTTTCTCGGCTTCGACAGTGTTGAAGCAGATGGTCGCGGCCCAGACGTCCATGCCGACCCAGGCTGGCGGGTTGGCCGCGTCGCGGTAGTTCGCGCCGATCTTGCCCAGGTCTTTCGGTGCGTAGCTTTGCAGCATGCCTTGCTGATCGAGGATCGCCAGGCTCGAAGCGGCCAGGCCCCACACGGCGTCAGCCTGCGGACGCGCTTTTTCGGCCAGCAGTTTGGCGGTGATGATCCCGGTGGAATCACGGACCCATTTGATTTCGACGTCCGGGTTGGCCTTTTCGAAAGCTTCTTTGTAGGTCTTCAGTTGTTCGGCTTCGAGGGCGGTGTACACCGTCAACTCGGTTTTCGCCGCAAAGGCGTTCAGGCTGAAAGCGGTGAGGACAGCAGCGGCCAGGGCCATAGGCTTGAACATGATCTTTTCCTGTTTTTTGAGTTGAGGGGTTGTGCAGATTCAATGGCCGGGCGCGGTCTGCCGCCAGGCCTGGGAGCGGCGCAGCAAACCGCGCGATGCCCACGCCAGCAGCAGGGACACGCCCGCCGAGGTAATCAGGATCAGGGTCGACATCGCTGCCGCGCCGCCGACGTTGCCGGCGTCGTCCATGTTCAGCACCGCCACCGCCGCGAGGATGGTGTCGGGGCTATAGAGGAAGATCGCCGCAGAAACGGTGGTCATGGCCGAGACGAACAGGTAGCGCACGATGTCCAGCAGCGCCGGCAGGCAGATCGGCACGGTGACCCGCAGGTAATGGCGGTACAGCGGCGCCTTGAGCGACAGCGCGGCGGCTTCGAACTCGGCATCGAGCTGACGCAGCGCGGTGGTGGCGGTCATTTGCGCGGTGGTCAAATAGTGAGCAATGGTGCAGACAATCAGCAGGGTCATGGTCCCGTACAGCACGTGCAGCGGGTTGCCGGTGAGGTTGAAGAAGAAGACGTAACCTAACCCCAGCACCAGGCCCGGCACCGCCATCGGTACGAAACTGAGCATGCGCAAGGTCAGGTTCAGGCCGCGCTGGCCCTTGGTTTTTTCCATCAGGTAGGCGCCGGTGAAAATCAGCAGGCTGCCGATCAGCGCCGTGCCCAGGGCCATCTTCAAGCTGTTGCCGTAGGCCAGCCAGCCACCGCCGGCGGTTTCGTTGAACTGGTAATGGTTGAGCGACAGCGACAGGTTGTACGGCCAGAACTTCACCAGGGACGAGAACACCGCCATGCCGAACACCAGCAGCAGCGCGGCGCAGATCAGCAACACAATGGCCAGGTAGCAGCTGTCGCGCAGCTTCGACTGCGCGGGCTTGAACACCTGGGCGCGACCGCTCATGGAGTCGCCGTGACGACGACGCAACCAGGCATCGACGCCGAAGCTGAACAGCGCCGGCAGCAACAGCACCATGCCGATCAACGCACCACGACCGAACTGTTGCTGGCCGACCACCGCCTTGTAGGCCTCCAGCGCCAGCACTTGATAGTCGCCACCGACCACCACCGGCACACCAAAGTCAGTGATGGTCAGGGTGAACACCAGACAGAACGCGGCGAACACGGCCTGACGGGTCGCCGGCCAAGTGATGCTGCGGAAGGCTTTGGCCGGGCTCGCGCCCATGCTGGAGGCGGCGTCGAACAGTCGTGCATCGGCCAGGGACAGGGCCGACAGAAGAATCATCAAGGCGTGCGGGAAGGTGTAGATGACTTCGCCAAGCACAATGCCCCAGAAGCCGTAGATGTTGTCCGAGAGCAGGCCACGCAGCATGCCCTGGTTTCCGAACAGGTAAACCAGCGCAATCCCCGGTAGCATCGACGGAGCCATCAATGGCAGCAGCGAGATGCCACGCCAGATGCCTTTGGCCGGAATCAAGGTGCGTTGCAGCGCGTAGGCAAACAGGTAGGCCAGCGGTACGACAATGGCCGCCACGCTGAGGGAAACCTTCAAGCTGTTACCGAGCAACCAGTGGAAGTTCTCGCTGGTCACCAGTTCCTTGGCAGCAATCCAACCACCACCCTGCCCGGCTTCGGCGCTGAAACCACGCCAGAAGATCGCGAGCAACGGCATCAATACGGCAACACCCAACAACACCAGCAGGAGGACTTTGCCGCCGACCACGAACAGTTGGTCACCGATCTCGGCGCCGGTGGTCTGCCGAACCTGCTTTTGCGGCAGCGGCAGCGCGATGTTCGCGCTCATCAGGCAAACACCTGCAGGCTGCGCGGCGGCAAGGCGACCATGATCTGCTGGGCGCCAAGGCGTGGCATGGCTTCCGGTGCCAGCTCCGCCAACAGCGCATGGCCCGGAAACTGATCGAGTTCAAAGCTCATGCGGCAGCGGTTGCCGAGGAAGGTGATTTCACGAACCTTGGCCGGGAACAGGTTTTCCTCGTGCACCAGCGGGTTGACGTTGATCGCTTCCGGGCGGCAGAACAAACGGCCCGACGCGGCCTTGGCGCTGCCATCGGCCAGGCGCATGTTCAGCCCGCCGACCTGGGCGTGGCTGTCGCTGCTGCGCTGGAAGGGCAGCCAGTTACCCTGGCCGACGAACTCCGCCACGAATGGCGTGGCCGGGCGGTTGTAGATTTCCTGCGGTGTGGCGTACTGCTCGACCTTGCCATTGTTCATCACGGCGATGCGGTCGGCCATCAGCATGGCCTCGTCCTGGTTGTGGGTCACCATCAGGGTGGTGATGCCGAGGCTGCGTTGCAGCTGGCGCAATTCGGTGCACAGATGCTCGCGTACCCGGGCATCGAGGGCCGACATCGGTTCGTCCAGCAGCAACAGCGAAGGTGCCGGGGCCAGGGCGCGAGCCAGTGCAACCCGCTGCTGCTGGCCGCCGGACAATTGACCGGGATACTTTTTCTCGCTGCCGCCCAGGCCGACCAGTTCCAGCATCTGACCGACACGACGGCGCACCTCGTCGCGACCGCTGCCAGCAAGGCCGTAGGCAATATTCGCTTCGACGGTGAGATTGGGGAACAACGCGTAGGACTGGAACAGAATGCCGTAGTCCCGCGCCTGGGGCGCCAGGTGGGAAACGTCGCGATCGCCCAGGTACAACTCGCCGCTGTCCTGCTTCTCCAGACCGGCGATGCAGCGCAGCAAGGTGGTTTTGCCACAGCCCGACGGGCCCAGCAGACACACCAGCTCACCGGCCGCCACGTCGAGGGAAACGTTATCCAGTGCCGTGAAAGCGCCGAAGCGTTTCTGTACACCGCGCACCTTCATCGGTGCGCCGGGGTTGGTCAGGGCAGTTGCGATCGAGTTGTTCATGGACGGACCTCATCTGGCAGATGGGGCCATCCTAGAGTTGTAATGAGTCCGTCATGTGGCAGTAAGGCAAAAACTGCCGATAGTGGTATTCGGGATTTTTGGTTAAGCCTTCAAGCCCTGTGTTGTTTGATCTGGCGCCCTCGCGAGCAAGCCCGCTCCCACAGTTGATTGCGGTCCCCTGTAGGAGCGGGCTTGCCCGCGAAGAGGCCAGGACAGGCACTACAAATCTCAGGCTGGGGCCATTTCCTGCGCCAACCCCAGGAACGCCGCCGGCAGTCGCGCGCTTTTGCGCTCCTTGAGGCAGTACAGGTATTCGGGAATCTGCGGTGCATTCTCGATGGTCAGCACCCGCAGTTGCGGATCATGGGGCACTTCCTGGCGGGCAATGATGCTGATCCCGATGTTGCGCAGCACCGCTTCGCGGATCGATTCGCGGCTGCCGATTTCCAGCAGCGGGCCGAAGCACACGCCGGCGCTGGTCAGCAACTCTTCGGTCAGGCGACGGGTGGTCGAGCCCGGTTCGCGCATCAGCAGGGTGTGCCCGGCCAAGGCGCCGAGCGGCACGTGATCGTGAACCGCCAGCGGATGATTGCGATGCACCGCCAGCACCAGCGGATCGCTACCGAGCACCCGGCGAATCAGCCGCGCGTCATCGAGTAACTGCGAGGACGCCGCGACATCGACGCGGTAATCCTCCAGCGCTTCGAGCACCTGCTGGGAGTTGCCGATTTCCACTGAAACCTCAACCTGTGGCAGGCGCTCACGGAAGGTTTTCACCAGGTCGAGGATGTAATACGGCGCTGTGGCGGCTATGCGCAACGTGCCCTGGACCTGACCGCAGTTACGCAGGAAAAACTCGATGTCCGCTTCCTGCTGCATCAGCACCTTGACCATCGGCAGCAGCCGCGCGCCCTCCTCGCTGACGCTGAGACGCCGGCCGCCACGGTAGAACAGCTCGACCGAATACTGACTTTCGAGGTTGCGGATCTGCGTCGTCACCGTCGGCTGGCTCAGGCCGAGCTTTTTGGCAGCCTGGGTAATGCTGCCCAGGCGGGCCACCATGTAAAACGCCTTCAGCTCCGCACTCAGCACAACCGTCCCTCATCCTTTACTTGCGCAGCAGGCGCAAACCGTTGAACACCACCAGCAAACTCACGCCCATGTCGGCGAATACCGCCATCCACATGGTAGCGACCCCGGCGAAGGTTACCCCAAGAAAGATCGCCTTGATGACCAAAGCCAGGGCGATGTTCTGTTTGAGGATGCTCGATGTCTGTCGCGACAGGCGAATGAATGCCGGGATTTTGCGCAGATCGTCGTCCATCAGGGCGACATCGGCGGTTTCGATAGCGGTATCGGTGCCCGCGGCAGCCATGGCGAAACCGATCTCGGAACGTGCCAGCGCCGGCGCGTCGTTGATGCCGTCTCCGACCATGCCGACCCGATGCCCCTGGGCATAAAGAGCCTCGATCGACTGCAATTTGTCCCCCGGCAACAGGTCGCCCTTGGCCTCGTCGATACCGACCTGCGCAGCAATGGCTTGCGCGGTGTGGACATTATCGCCGGTGAGCATCAGGGTCTTGATGCCCAGGTCATGCAACTGTCGGATAGCCTCGCGGCTCGATTCCTTTACCGTGTCCGCCACGGCAAACAGCGCTAACGGGCCGGACGAATCAAGCAGCAGCACCACCGACTTGCCCTGCTTTTCCAGGGCAAACAGCTTTTCTTCCAGCGCCGGCGAACACAGGCTCAGATCCTCCACCAGACGATGGTTGCCCAAATGGTAGAGCCGGCCGTTGATCTCGCCGCGCACCCCGCGCCCGCCCAGCGCTTCGAAGTTATCCACAATCAGCGGGGCGGTTTGGTTATCCACAGCCGCTTTGGCGATGGCCAGGGAAACCGGGTGATCCGAGCGCCCGGCCAGCGCGGCGGCAATGGCAGGCGCCGATTCGTCGGCGGTCGGGTCCAGCGACAGGTAATCGGTCTGCACCGGTTTGCCATGGGTGATGGTGCCGGTCTTGTCCAGGGCCAGGTAGTCGAGCTTGTAACCGCCCTCCAGGTAGACGCCGCCCTTGACCAGTATGCCTTTGCGCGCCGCCGCCGCGAGGCCGCTGACGATGGTCACCGGCGTGGAAATCACCAGCGCACACGGGCAGGCCACCACCAGCAGCACCAGCGCCCGGTAGATCCAGTCGAACCACAACTCGCCCATGAACAATGGTGGGATCACCGCCACGGCCAGGGCCAGGACGAACACCGCCGGAGTATAGATTTTCGAGAAACTGTCGACGAAACGCTGGGTCGGTGCCCGCGCGCCCTGAGCCTGCTCGACGGCATGGATGATGCGGGCCAGGGTCGAGTTATCCGCCGCGGCGGTCACCGCGTACTCCAGGGAACCGGACTGGTTGATGGTGCCGGCGAAGACTTTGTCGCCGACGGTTTTTTCCACTGGCAGGCTTTCACCGGTGATTGGCGCCTGGTCGATGGTCGAGCGACCGGACAGTACTTCGCCGTCCAGGCCGATACGCTCACCGGGACGGACCCGTACCCGCGCGCCGAGCCCAATGGTTTTTACATCCTGTTCAAGCCAGCTCCCGTCAGCCTGCAGCACCGTGGCCGTGTCCGGGGTCATCTGCATCAGGCCGCCGATGGCATTGCGCGCGCGGTCGAGGGATCTGGCTTCGATCAACTCGGCCACGGTGAACAGGAACATCACCATTGCCGCTTCCGGCCACTGGCCGATCAGCACTGCGCCGGTCACGGCAATGCTCATCAGGGCGTTGATGTTCAGGTTGCGGTTTTTAAGGGCGATCCAGCCTTTTTTGTAAGTACCGAGGCCACCACTGAGGATCGAGACCAGCGCGATAACCGCCACCACCCAGTTCGGCGCGGAACCGGTGAAGTGGATAACCTCTGCCAGCAATGCACCAACACCGGACAGCGCCAAGGGCCACCACGGTTTTTTCCGGGGCGCCGGCGTCGGGGTTTCAGCACCCTGATCCATCGGCTCGGCCTGCATGCCCAAGGACTTGATGGCCTCGACGATCGGCTCAATACCGGGCAAATCGTGGGTCACGCCGAGCACCCGATTAATCAGATTGAACTCTAGCTGCTGCACGCCGGTCAGTTTGCTTAGCTTATTCTGGATCAGCGTCTGTTCGGTTGGACAGTCCATCGCCTCGATGCGAAAACTGCTCAGTCGGGCCCCGGGCGTCGGCGATTCGCTCAGTTTTACCAGCGCAGGCGCTGCCACATTAGATGAGCAGCAGGTGTCGCCGTGACCGCCATGGCCATGTTTTTGCACGGGTTTGAGCTTGTGGCTGTGCTCGTGCCCAGCCCCGGGTTTGTGGGAGTGCAGGGAATCGCTCATTGGTTGCGTCCATAAGAGTGCCTGTTGCCAAGTAAAGACCCTGTAGCCACTATAGGGTCAAGCACCCATTCTGGAGTTTTGGAGATTGGCGTCATGAAAATTGGAGAGTTGGCAAAACTCACGGACTGCGCCGTGGAAACGATCCGCTACTACGAGCGCGAGAACCTGCTGCCGGAACCGGCCCGCAGTGACGGCAATTATCGCGTCTATACCCAGGCCCACGCCGAGCGCCTGACCTTCATCCGCAACTGTCGCACCCTCGACATGACGCTCGAAGAAATCCGCAGCCTGCTGGCGTTTCGCGACAGTCCGCAGGACCAGTGTGAAAGCGTCAACGCGCTGATCGATGAGCACATCCACCACGTCAAGGCGCGGATCGACGGCTTGCTAGCCTTGCAGACACAACTGCTCGACCTGCGCCAACGCTGCGGCGAGGGGCCGGAGGTCGATCAATGCGGGATTTTGCAGCGGCTGGAAGTGAGCGGCGGGGTTGTGGCGACGGAGGTTGAGCATTCCCATGTTGGGCGTAGTCACGGCCACTAAAGACGCCATCGCGAGCAGGCTCGCTCCCACAGGGGAACGCGATCAACTGTGGGAGCGAGCCTGCTCGCGATGACCGCGAAGCGGTCCCTGAATCAGACCGCCATCGGCGCGGTCATCGGCGCGTGGTGTTCGTAGCCTTCCAGCGAGAAATCGCCCGGCTCCACCAGCTCCAGCCATTCCGGCTGGTAAATACCCGTCTTGGCAAACTCCGGCACACGGTCGGATATCACCAGCTTCGGCATCGGGAACGGCTCGCGCTTGAGCTGTTCGTTGAGCATGTCCAGGTGGTTTTCGTAGACGTGGGCATCACCGATGAAATAGGTGAACCAGCGCGGCGTGTACCCGGTCAGGCGACCGATCAGGCTCAGCAGCGCAGCACCTTCGGTGAGGTTGAACGGCGTGCCCAGGCCCAGGTCGTTGGAGCGGATGTAGAGGGTCAGAGAGATCTCTTTGGTCTCGACATTCGGGTGGAACTGGTACAGCAGGTGGCACGGCGGCAGGGCCATTTCATCAAGCTGGGCGCAGTTCCAGCCGTGGAACAGGATGCGGCGGCTGCCCGGGTCCTTGATGATGGTGTCGACGCACTGGCGAACCTGGTCGATCGCCTTGTACAGCACCACGTAGGCCTGGCCGGCATCGGAGCCTTCGGCAATCTGGCGGTAGCCTTGCTTCAGGGTCTGCTCGATGGCAGCCGGATTGCTGACCGGGATCTGCTTGTACGCCGGCCATTTGCGCCATTGCACACCGTAAATCTCACCAAGATCGTCTTCGCCCTGACGGAACGGGTTGGCCAGCCACTGGGCGTTTTCGTTGGCGTTCTGGTCCCAGACCTTGCAGCCCAGGGCACGGAATTCGGCAGCGTTGTTCACACCACGCAGGAATCCGCACATTTCGCCGACGGCCGATTTGAAGGCCATCTTGCGCGTGGTGATCGCCGGGAAACCTTCCTGCAGGTCATAACGCAGCATCGCACCGGGAAAACTGATGGTGTTCACGCCGGTACGGTTGGCCTGTTTGGTGCCGTTCTTGATGACGTGGGCGACCAGTTCGAGATATTGCTTCATGAATTACCTGTGTCCTTGAACCCGGGACCAAAGCCCCGGGGTTCGAATTTTATACGGCTGCCGCTGGAGTCGCCGGGGCGCGGTGATACGCCAGCCAGATCAGGAACAGCCCGCCGACGATCATCGGCACGCACAGCACCTGGCCCATGGTCAGCCAGTTCCATGCCAGATAGCCCAGTTGCGCGTCCGGTACGCGGACGAACTCGACGATGAAACGGAAGATGCCATAGAACAGCGCGAACATCCCCGATACCGCCATGGTCGGCCGCGGCTTGCGCGAGAACAGCCAGAGGATCAGGAACAACGCTACGCCTTCGAGGGCAAACTGGTACAGCTGCGACGGATGACGTGGCAGCTGCGCCGGGTCGCTGAACGGCGGGAAGATCATCGCCCATGGCACATCGGTCGGCTTGCCCCACAGCTCGGCGTTGATGAAGTTGCCGATACGCCCGGCACCCAGGCCAATCGGCACCATCGGTGCGACGAAATCCATCAGCTGGAAGAACGACTTGTTGTTCTTCTTACCGAACCACAACGCCGCCAGCATCACGCCGATGAAACCGCCGTGGAACGACATCCCGCCCTTCCACACTTCGAAAATCAGCGTCGGGTTGGCCAGATAAGCGCTCAGATCGTAGAACAGCACATAACCCAGTCGCCCGCCGACGATCACCCCCATCGACATCCAGAACACCATGTCGGAGAGTTTCTCCTTGGTCCAGGTCGGGTCGAAGCGGTTCAACCGGCGGGACGCCAGCAGCCAGGCGCCGCCGATGCCGATCAGGTACATCAGACCGTACCAGTGGATTTTCAGCGGACCGATGGCCAGGGCCACCGGGTCGATCTGCGGGTAAGGCAGCATTGCGACTCCTCGTTAGAGTTCAAATCTTAAAAATTCCCGGGCGACGCTGCCACCTCAGGATTAAGCCAGGATTGCGCTGCCCGTCAGAGCAGGAAGTTCAGGCCGACGCAGAACAGCAAAGCGGCAAACAGCCTTTTCAGCAACTTCGGCGACAGATTGTGGGCCAGTCGCGCACCGAAGCGGGCGAAGACCATGCTGGTCAAGGCTATGCCCAGCAACGCCGGTAAATAAATGAAGCCGAGACTATGGGCCGGGAGCAACGGATCGTGCCAGCCCAGAATCATGAAACTTAATGCACTGGCCAGGGCAATCGGCAGACCGCAGGCCGATGAAGTGGCCACGGCTTGCTGCATCGGCACGCTGCGCCAGGTCAGGAATGGCACGGTCAACGAACCACCGCCAATGCCAAAAATCGCCGAAGCCCAGCCAATCACGCTGCCGGCCACAGTCAGACCGAGTTTGCCCGGCACGGTTCGGCTGGCCTTGGGTTTGACATCCAGCGCCAGCTGAGCGGCGATCACCAGGGCGAATACACCAATGAGTTTCTGCAGGTTGGGGCCGGAAATCGCTTCCGCCGTCAGCGCCCCGAACCCGGCACCGACCAGAATGCCGACGGTCATCCACATGAAGATCGGCCAACGCACAGCACCTCGGCGGTGATGCTCACGCACCGCGTTGACCGAGGTAAAGATGATCGTCGCCAGGGAGGTACCCACTGCCAGGTGCGTAAGGATCGACGGATCGAACCCCTGGGCCTTGAAACTGAACACCAGCACCGGGACGATGATGATCCCGCCGCCTACGCCAAACAGCCCGGCGAGCACACCTGCACAGGCGCCGAGCGCCAGATAGAGCAGAAATTCCATGGTCGTCCCGCCCGCCTCTCCAAAACCGGAGCGGCATGGTAACGGATGCATGGCCTCAAGCTCCACTGTGCAAGGCGATGGATCGATGAGCGATGTCTGCGTAGAGTGAGCAAAAAACACACAAGGACTGCCTTATGTGCCTGATAGTTTTTGCCTGGCGCCCGGGTCATGCGCAGCCGCTGGTCGTGGCGGCCAATCGCGATGAATTCTACGCCCGCCCCAGCCTGCCGCTGGCGCCATGGCCCGAAGCGCCGCATGTGCATGCGGGGCGCGACCTCGAGGCCGGTGGCACCTGGCTCGGTGTCGGTGCCAACGGACGATTTGCGGCGCTGACCAACATCCGCGACCCCCATCGACCGCCAGGGCGCAAGTCTCGAGGGGAGCTGGTGGCGCGCTTTCTCACCGGGGAAATGCCAATTGACGACTATTTAGCCGACGTTGTCGACCACTCGCTGGAATATGGTGGCTTTAACCTGCTGGTCGGCAATACCAATGAGCTCTGGCTCGTCAATCAACGGGAATCGGAAGCGCTGATGCTGGCCCCGGGGGTCTACGGGTTATCCAATGCTGGGCTGGATACGCCATGGCCGAAGTTGCTCAAGGCCAAGGCTGCATTGAGCGAGGTGCTGGATGATCCGCAGCCTCAGGCGCTGTTGGCATTATTGAGCGATGTACAGACCGCGCCGCTTGCCGAGTTGCCGGACACCGGAGTCGGGCTGGCCACCGAAACGTTGCTGTCGAGCGTGTTCATTGCCAGTCAGAGTTATGGAACGCGGGCGAGTACGGCGCTGATTGTGCAGGCGGATGGGGCACGGCATATGGTCGAGCGCAGTTTCGGGCCGTATGGCGGGCATCTTGGGGAAGTGGAGATCAAGATCTAGGCGTTGCCCGGACTGACGCCATCGCGGGCGCGCCGCAGATCTAGTGAGGCTTGATCGCTGCCGGATTGATCATCCGCGCCAACCCGAGATTCTTCAGCGCCAATTGCAACGAGCTATGAATCACTTGCGGGTTGTCGATGGTCATCAGCTCAGCCAGCAATTCCTTGGCCTTGCTCAGGTTGATCTGACGCAGCATCCACTTCACTTTCGGCAGGTTGGTGGCGTTCATCGACAAGCTGTCAAAACCCATCGCCATCAACAGCACGGCCGCCGCCGGATCACCGGCCATTTCACCGCAGATACTCACTGGTTTGCCTTCGGCGTGGGCATCACGCACCACGTTCTGCAGCGCCTGAAGCACTGCCGGGTGCAGGTAATCGTAGAGGTCGGCGACCCGCGGGTTGTTGCGGTCCACAGCCAACAGGTACTGGGTCAGGTCGTTGGAACCGACCGACAGGAAGTCCACTTGCCGCGCCAGTTCCTTGGTCTGATACACCGCCGCCGGAATCTCGATCATCACGCCAACCGGCGGCATCGGCACGTCGGTGCCTTCGTCGCGCACTTCGCCCCAGGCGCGGTGAATCAGGTGCAGGGCTTCTTCGAGCTCATGGGTGCCGGAAATCATCGGCAGCAGGATGCGCAGGTTGTTCAGGCCTTCGCTGGCCTTGAGCATGGCGCGGGTCTGCACCAGGAAGATTTCCGGGTGGTCGAGGGTGACGCGAATGCCGCGCCAGCCGAGGAACGGGTTGTCTTCCTTGATCGGGAAGTACGACAGCGCCTTGTCACCGCCGATATCCAGGCTGCGCATGGTCACCGGTTGCGGGTGGAACGCAGCCAGTTGCTCGCGGTAGATCGCCAGTTGTTCCTTTTCGCTCGGGAAACGCTGGTTGATCATGAACGGCACTTCGGTGCGGTACAGGCCCACGCCTTCGGCACCGCGCTTCTGCGCGCGCGCCACATCCGCCAGCAGGCCGGTGTTGACCCACAGCGGCATGCGGTGGCCATCGACCGTCACGCACGGCAGATCGCGCAGCGCATCCAGCCCGAGGGCCAGTTGTTTCTCTTCCTCGACCACTTCGGCGAACTGCTTGCGCAGCACGTCACTCGGGTTGGTGTAGACCTCGCCGTGGTAGCCGTCGACGATCATCTGGATGCCGTCGACCTTGGAGTACGGCAGGTCGACCAGGCCCATCACCGTCGGGATGCCCATGGCACGCGCCAGGATCGCGACGTGGGAGTTACCGGAGCCGAGCACCGATACCAGGCCGACCAGCTTGCCTTCCGGCACCTCGCCGAGCATCGCCGGCGTCAGTTCTTCGCTGACCAGAATGGTGTTGTCGGGGTAGACCAGGGTTTGCTGGCGTTCTTCCTGCAAATAAGCCAGCAAGCGACGGCCGAGATCCTTGACGTCCGAGGCACGCTCACGCAGGTAAGCGTCGTCCATCAATTCGAAACGATTGACGTGATCGGTGACCACCTGGCGCAACGCGCCCTGGGCCCACTGGCCGGTCTTGATCACGGTGGTGACTTCGCTGCCCAGCGCGGCATCGTCGAGCATCATCAGGTAGACGTCGAACAAGGCCCGCTCTTCCGGGCGCAG
This sequence comes from Pseudomonas sp. GL_091, assembly GCF_057837725.1. Classification (NCBI taxonomy): domain Bacteria; kingdom Pseudomonadati; phylum Pseudomonadota; class Gammaproteobacteria; order Pseudomonadales; family Pseudomonadaceae; genus Pseudomonas; species Pseudomonas sp. GL_091. Next base: position 6,828,712 of record NZ_CM174451.1, read on the forward strand.
CTGGGTGGCAAGCTTGGCGGACAACGCACGCATGTCGGCGCGCACGCCTTCGATGGCGGTCTTGAACAGTTTGAGCTCGGCGTCGATGTCATTGATGGCCTTGTCCGGCACCACGTCCAGATCAGCCGGGGGCAGCATGACCACCGCCGTACCGACTGCCGCACCCGGCGAACCCGGCACGCCGATGAACTTGGCTTCCTGGATACCTTTGCCCTGACGACCGAGGCCGCGGATCGAACCGGTGGCCTCGGCGTGGGCGATAACGCCGGCGAGCTGCGCGCTCATGGTCACGAGGAAGGCTTCTTCACCTTCATCGAACTGGCGGCGTTCTTTTTGCTGAATGACCAACACGCCGACGACGCGACGGTGGTGGATGATCGGCGCCCCGAGGAACGAAGCGAAACGCTCTTCACCGGTTTCGGCGAAGTAGCGGTAGCGCGGGTGGTCCGCGGCGTTTTCGAGGTTCAGGGGTTCTTCACGCGTGCCGACCAGACCCACCAGACCTTCGTTGGGGGCCATGCTGACCTTGCCGATCGAGCGCTTATTCAAGCCCTCGGTGGCCATCAGCACGAACCGGTTGGTCTCCGGATCAAGCAGGTAGACCGAGCAGACCTGGCTGCCCATGGCCTCTTTGACGCGCAACACAATAATCCCCAACGCCGCCTTGAGATCCTTGGCGGAGTTAACTTCCTGGACGATCTTGCGCAGCGTATTGAGCATGGCTCGGGGTCGAACTCCGTCGTCAGTCGCGCGCTAAAAGGCGCGGGGCAAGCTCTTTGAGAGCGCGTCGATACACCTCGCGCTTGAATGTCACCACCTGGCCCAACGGATACCAATAGCTGACCCAGCGCCAGCCATCGAATTCCGGTTTACCGGTCAAATCCATCCGCACCCGCTGCTCGTTGGAGATCAGGCGCAGGAGAAACCATTTCTGTTTCTGGCCGATGCACAGCGGTTGGCTGTGGGTACGTACCAGACGTTGCGGCAAACGATAGCGCAACCAGCCCCGGGTGCAGGCGAGAATTTCAACATCTTCGCGCTCCAGGCCCACTTCTTCGTTCAGCTCGCGGTACAAGGCGTCTTCCGGCGTCTCTTCGGGGTTGATTCCACCCTGCGGAAACTGCCAGGCATCTTGATTGATTCGGCGAGCCCATAGCACCTGGCCGGCGTCATTCGTCAGAATGATCCCGACATTGGGGCGAAAACCATCGGGGTCGATCACGGCAACAACCTCGCAAACGCATGTCGCCGCATTGTTCCACAAAGGTTGTTAAGGCGGCAACGAAGGTTCCTACCTTATGTGCACTCTTGTGAAAAGACCGTATTCTTGTCGCCTTTTTACTGACTTTTCAGCGGGTAACTGTAATGCGCCTGGCTTTATTCGATTTGGACAACACCCTTCTGGGCGGTGACAGCGATCACGCTTGGGGCGATTACCTGTGCGAGCGCGGCTTTCTCGACGCCGTCGCCTACAAGGCTCGCAACGATGCGTTCTACCAGGATTATCTGGCCGGCAAACTGGATAACGCCGCCTACCTGAACTTCTGCCTGGAAGTCCTCGGCCGCACCGAAATGGCCACGCTGGATCAGTGGCACAGCGATTACATGCGCGACTGCATCGAACCGATCCTGCTGCCCAAGGCCATCGAATTGCTGGCCAAGCACCGAGCGGCCGGCGACAAACTGGTCATCATCACCGCCACCAATCGCTTCGTCACCGGGCCGATTGCCGAGCGCCTGGGCGTCGAAACCCTGATCGCCACCGAATGCGAAATGATCGACGGCCGCTACACCGGGCGCAGCACCGACGTGCCGTGCTTCCGCGAGGGCAAGGTGACGCGCTTGAATCGCTGGCTGGAAGAAACCGGGTTTACGCTGGAAGACAGCTACTTCTATAGCGACTCGATGAATGATTTTCCGTTGCTGGAGCAGGTGACCCATCCGGTGGCGGTTGATCCTGACCCGAATCTGCGGGCCGAGGCCGAGAAGCGGGGTTGGCCGGTAATCAGTCTGCGCGGCTGATCACCGAACTGTAGGAGCGAGCTTGCTCGCGAAAAACTCAAGGACGCCGCGGGGAGTCAGGCGCCCTGCGTTTTCGTTAACGACCATCGCGAGCAATCGAGCGTCGACCGGCTGCTCCTACACTGGCTTGGCCCCCATCAACCCGGCAATGGCGACAAAACAGACAAAACTGAACAACGCCAAGGCAAAGGTGAATTTCCCCACACCACCCGGCGCCTTGCGCAGCTTGTTCAGCCGCACCAGCAACCAGAACCACGTCAGCGCCGCCACGGTGTACAGCACGCTGGAGGCCAGCAGCCAGGTCTGCCCCAGCGGCCAGCCCACCAGGCGCACCATCCACCAGCCAGTAAATGGCATGCTCAGCAGCGCCAGGCCCATCAGCAGCCAGACAAACACCCTTGGCCGCTGCAAGGTGCGACTACCCGCCGTCGTGTCACCCTTGCGCCGCGCAAGCAAAACCCAGACTCCCAGCCCCAGCGCACAAGCCAGCAGTACAACCGTTGCCACCATGTGCGCCGCTTTCAGGGCAGTTAACGTTTCCATTGTCAGATTTCCTTATTGCCTTGCCCGTCAGCGTAGCCGTTCAGCCAAGAAACAGCTGATAGGCCGGGTTGTCGCTTTCGTCCCAGTACGGGTAACCGATTTCTTCCAGCGCCGCCGGCACCAGGTGGCGCTCGTCGTGGGGCACTTGCAGGCCCGCGACGACCCGACCATCGGCCGCGCCATGGTTGCGGTAATGGAACATCGAGATGTTCCAGCGCCCGCCGAGCTTGTTGAGGAAGTTGAACAGCGCGCCCGGACGTTCCGGGAATTCGAAACGCAGGATCACTTCATCGACCACATGCGCCGCACGCCCGCCCACCATGTGGCGGATGTGCAGCTTGGCCAGTTCGTTGTCGGTCAGGTCCAGCACCGGGAAGCCCTGCTCGCTCAGGCTGGCGATCAACGCGCTGCGCGGGTCGTTTTCGGGGTGGGTCTGCACGCCGACAAAGATGTGCGCTTCGCTGCCGGTGTTGTAGCGGTAGTTGAATTCGGTGATCTGGCGCTTGCCGATGGCCTCGCAGAACGCCTTGAAGCTGCCCGGCTTCTCGGGAATGGTCACGGCGATGATCGCTTCGCGGCCCTCGCCCAGTTCCGCACGCTCGGCGACGTGGCGCAGGCGGTCGAAGTTGACGTTGGCCCCGGAGTCGATGGCCACGAAGGTCTGGCCGCTGACGCCGCGTTGCTCGACATATTTCTTGATCCCTGCCACACCCAAGGCGCCGGCAGGTTCGGTGATCGAGCGGGTATCGTCGTAGATATCCTTGATCGCCGCGCAGATTTCATCGGTGCTGACGGTGATCACTTCATCGACGTAATCTTTGCAGATGTCGAAGGTGTGCTGACCGATCTGGGCCACAGCAACACCGTCGGCGAAGAGGCCCACGGTCGGCAATACCACACGCTCGCCCGCCGCCATGGCGGCTTGCAGGCAATTGGAGTCGTCCGGCTCAACGCCGATGACCTTGATGTCCGGGCGCAGGTATTTCACGTACGCCGCGATGCCGGCGATCAGGCCGCCGCCACCGACCGGGACGAAAATCGCATCCAGTGGCTGTGGGTGCTGGCGCAAAATCTCCATCGCCACGGTGCCCTGCCCGGCAATGGTGTGGGGGTCGTCGTACGGGTGAATGTAGACGTAGCCTTTTTCGTCGACCAGTTTCAGCGAGTAAGCCAGGGCTTCCGGGAACGAATCGCCGTGCAGCACCACTTTGCCGCCACGGGAGCGCACGCCTTCGACCTTGATCTCCGGGGTGGTCTTGGGCATGACGATGGTCGCTTTCACGCCCAACACCTTTGCCGCCAGGGCCAGCCCCTGGGCATGGTTGCCCGCCGACGCGGTAACTACACCGCGAGCGCGTTCTTCGTCGCTCAACTGGGTCAACTTGTTGTAGGCGCCGCGAATCTTGAACGAGAACACCGGCTGCAAGTCTTCGCGCTTGAGCCAAATGCTGTTGCCCAGCCGCTCGGAGAGCTGGCGGGCAGTCTGCAGCGGGGTTTCTACGGCAACGTCATAAACGCGCGAGGTGAGGATCTTTTTGACGTACTGTTCAAGCATCGGAAAGCATCACTGAGCGGGTTGGGCGGGACCAAGGAGTCTAACCCGGCTTCCAGCCACACGACCACACTAAACCGATGGTTTTATGGCGCCGACAGAGATCACCACCTGTAGGAGCGAGCCCGCTCGCGAAAAACCCAAAGGCAGCGCTGGGTATCTGGTTTTGCGCGTTATCGTTCACGACCATCGCGAGCAAGCTCGCTCCTACAGGGAACGGTCACGAACCGCCAATCGGGCAATGACCTTCCCCGCCCCGAAGCCTATAATGCCGGCCTTTCGTCCCCTCCTCGGCACCTCGGAGCCCGCATGAACCAGGATCAACTCAAACAGGCAGTGGCTCAGGCCGCCGTCGACTTCATCCTTCCGAAACTCGACGACAAGAGCATCGTCGGGGTCGGCACCGGCTCCACCGCCAACTGCTTCATCGACGCCCTGGCCCGGCACAAGGGTGCATTCGATGGCGCCGTCGCCAGTTCCGAAGCCACCGCCGCGCGCCTCAAGGGCCACGGGATTCCGGTGTATGAACTGAACACCGTCAGCGACCTGGAGTTCTACGTCGACGGCGCCGATGAAAGCGACGAACACCTGAACCTGATCAAGGGCGGCGGCGCTGCCCTGACCCGCGAAAAGATTGTCGCGGCCGTGGCCAAGACCTTCATCTGCATCGCCGATGCCAGCAAGCTGGTGCCGGTCCTCGGCACTTTCCCGCTGCCGGTGGAAGTGATCCCGATGGCCCGCAGCCACGTGGCCCGTGAACTGGTGAAGCTCGGCGGCGACCCGGTTTACCGCGAAGGCGTGCTGACCGACAACGGCAATATCATCCTCGACGTGTTCAACATGCAGATCACCAATCCGGTGGAACTGGAAACACAGATCAATGCGATCGTCGGCGTGGTCACCAACGGTTTGTTCGCGGCGCGCCCGGCGGATTTGCTGCTGCTGGGTACGAGCGAAGGTGTAAAAACCCTGCGCGCCGAGTAACCAAGACCGCCCACATTTTTGTGGGCAGATGAAAAAACCTGTGGGAGCGGGCTTGCTCGCGAAAGCGGTCTGTCAGTTGATATCTCTGTCGACTGACACGACCCCTTCGCGAGCAAGCCCGCTCCCACAATCGTTTTGGGGTGTTAGTTAGAGTTGTGCCGGTTTCTTGAACACGTAGAACAGATTCGGCTCGCTGACGATATACAGCGTACCGTCGTCATCCATGGCGATCCCCTCCGCTTGCGGCACGGTTTTTTGCAGGCCCTGGCGCCCCTTGCTCAATGACATTGTGCTCAACGGCCGCCCATCCACATCCAGTTCCAGAATCAATCGAGACTCATCCGACAGCGCCAGCAAATGCCCGCTGCGCTCGTCGTATTGCAGACTCGACAGATCCCGCACAAACATCCCGGCATCACGCTTCGGGTCGTTGATCACGTGCACCGAGTAGGATTCTTCAGGATTGAAGCGCGGAAAACCGTGCACCTCGTAGATCAGCATCGGGTCGCGCTCCTTGGCCACGAACAGGCGCTTGCCCACCGAATCGTAAGCCAACCCCTCGAAGCCCTTGTTGCTGCCCATGTGTACGCCAACGGTCATCTGTTCGGCGTCTGCCGCATCGACGAAGGTGGTGTCCTGCTCCAGATGAATCTTGATCAGCCGCTGCTGGCTTTCATCGGCAACCACATAGGTGTCCGCACTGATGAACTCCACCGCCTCCGGATCGCCGAAACCGACCAGCGCCACACGACGCAAGATCCTGCCGTCGAGGGACAACTCGATCAACTCGCTTCGCTTATTGGTAACGGTGAACAGGCTTTTGCGCACCGGGTCGTAGGTCAATGCTGAAATGTTGTCAGCCTGATCATCGATCACCTGCGCTTCGGTCACGACCTGGTATTGGTCCAGTCCCATGGACCGGGAACTCACCGGCTGCCACAGCGTATGCAGATTGAACCAGGCGCGCTCGAACAGGCGCTGGTATTGGGCGATCGCCATCAACGCGATCAGTGAGACCACCGACAGGATCAGAATCAGGGATTTGACGCGGGCAAATCTACGCATTCGGGTGGGCTCAGGGTCAATACAGGCGGATGAAATATCACGCCTGTCTGAACTGGAGCTTAATGGCCACTGGCCCGATCCTACAACTGAGCACAGGCAATCCCGTAAATCGTAAACGTCAGTGCTGTTTTTCGAAGCGATAAAACAGGTTCGGCTCACTCACCATGTACAGCGTGCCCGCTTCATCCATGGTCACGCCTTCGGCACGGGGAATGGTATTTTTCAGGCCGTTGAAGCCACGCAGCAGGGTGATGAAACTGACCTGCTCACCCTTCTTGTCCAGCTCCAGCAACAGGTGCGAGTCGGCGGACAGCACCAGCATGTGGCCGGTCCGTGGGTCGATGGCCAGTGCCGACAGGTTGCGCATGTCCAGTGCATGACTGGCCAGCTTCAGCTTGTCGCCGGTAAGGACCTTGCCATCACCTTTCCAGGCAAACAATGCTGGCGGGCGCTCTTCGCCCAGCAGCAACTGCTGATTGCGCGGATCCCAGGTGACGCCTTCGAACGCCTTGTTCTGGTCCTTGGAAGGCCCGAGGTCGTATGTCGGGAAATCGGTGATGTGCAGTTCGCGGGTGTCGGCATCGACCTTGACGATGGCGATCAGGTGGTCGCGCTCATCGACAATAGCCAGTCGGCCGTCGCCCAGCACGGTGACGCCTTCAGGGTTGCTCCAGCCGACCAACGGCATTTTGCGCAGCACATCGCCTTGCAAGTTCAATTCGACCAGGAACGGGTTCTTGCCCATGACCGAAAACAGGGTCTTGGTCTGGGGGTCGTACGACAGGTCCGACGCTTCATCCTGCTCCATGCCCGGCAACAGCTTGGCATCGATCACCGCCCGATAGTCCGGAAGCCAGATGCTCGCCTGGCGCTCGGCCGGGCTTTTGAATTGCTCTTTCACCCAGAGCACGCCCCGCGCATCCCAATGCATGGCAAACGCAACACCGTAGGCGACAACGGCCACCAGCAGAAGCCAGGTGTGCCAACGCAAGGCGAAGCGCGAGCGGCGGGCAGGTTTAAACGTGGAAAGCGGAGGAGTGGCCATTGGGGAATGCGTTCCAGAAATTCAGGCTAGGGGTAATAGCACAGTTTGGGGCCGGCTCAGAGGCCGAATACCCTGAAATTATCCAGACTGGATGTGAAAAAAGCGGGAAATGACAGGGTTAGCCTTTTACAGACCACGGAAAAACCAATGTGGGAGCGAGCCTGCTCGCGATTGGGGCGTGTCAGCCAACAAAGATATTGAATGACACACCGCTATCGCGAGCAGGCTCGCTCCCACAGGGTACAGCGGTGTTACAACTAGCGAACGCTGCTGGTGAAACTGCTGGCGCCCGGCAACTCCAGAACGATCTCGTCACCGACATTCAGCGGACCAACGCCCACTGGCGTGCCGGTGAGGATCACGTCCCCGGCCTGCAGCGAGAAGCAACCGGCCATATGCTGGATCATCGGCACGATCGGGTTGAGCATTGCGCTGCTGTTGCCGTCCTGGCGCACTTCACCGTTGATGGTCAGGCGGATGCCGATGTCGGTCAGGTCGGCAAACGAGCTGCCGGACACGAACGGAGCAATCACTGCCGCACCGTCGAAGGACTTGGCGATTTCCCAAGGCAAACCCTTGGATTTCAGCTCGGCCTGCTTGTCGCGCAGGGTCAGGTCCAGGGCTGGAGCGAAACCGGAGATCGCGTCGAGTACTTCTTCACGGCTCGGTTTGGTCGACAACGGCTTGCCGATCAACACCGCGATTTCCGCCTCGTAATGCACCGAACCGCGCTCGGTCGGAATGCTGAAACCACCTTCCAGCGGCACCACGCAACTGCCCGGCTTGATGAACAGCAGTGGCTCGGTCGGCACCGGGTTATCCAGTTCCTTGGCGTGTTCGGCGTAGTTACGGCCGATGCACACCACTTTCCCCAGCGGGAAGTGAATGCGCGTACCGTCGACATACTGGTGCTGATAGCTCATTACCGACTCCTGCTTCGTTGGCTCTTATAGTTCGAAAATCAAACAGCGAAAATCTTGCCCGGGTTCATGATGCCGTTCGGGTCGAACACCGCCTTGACCGCTTTCATGTACTCGATCTCGACCGGTGAACGGCTGTAGGTCAGGTAGTCACGCTTGGTCATGCCCACGCCGTGCTCGGCAGAAATCGAACCGTTGTACTTCTCGACGGTTTCGAACACCCACTTGTTGACAGTGGCGCACTTGGCGAAGAACTCATCCTTGCTCAGGTTATCCGGCTTGAGGATGTTCAAGTGCAGGTTGCCGTCGCCGATGTGGCCGAACCAGACGATTTCGAAGTCCGGGTAGTGTTCGCCGACGATCGCGTCGATTTCCTTCAGGAACGCCGGGACTTTCGATACGGTGACCGAGATGTCGTTCTTGTACGGCGTCCAGTGGGAAATGGTTTCGGAAATGTATTCGCGCAGCTTCCACAGGTTCTGCAGCTGGGTTTCGCTCTGGCTCATCACACCGTCCAGAACCCAGCCCTGCTCGACGCAGTGCTCGAAGGTTTCCAGGGCGTGGTTGGCCACTTCTTCAGTGGTCGCTTCGAATTCCAGCAGCGCGTAGAACGGGCAATCGGATTCGAACGGCGCCGGTACATCGCCGCGAGCCATGACTTTGGCCAGGGCTTTGTCGGAGAAAAATTCGAAGGCGGTCAGGTCAAGCTTGCTCTGGAAGGCGTGCAGCACCGGCATGATCGAGTCGAAATCGGCGGTGCCGAGAACCATCGCGGTGAGGTTTTTCGGCGCACGATCCAGGCGCATGGTCGCCTCGACCACGAACCCGAGGGTGCCTTCGGCGCCGATGAACAGCTGACGCATGTCGTAGCCGGTGGCGTTCTTGATCAGGTCGCGGTTCAGTTCCAGCACGTCGCCCTTGCCAGTGACGACTTTCATGCCGGCCACCCAGTTACGGGTCATGCCGTAGCGAATCACCTTGATTCCGCCGGCATTGGTGCCGATATTGCCGCCAATCTGGCTCGAGCCTGCCGAAGCGAAGTCCACCGGGTAATACAGGCCTTTTTCTTCGGCGACGTTCTGCAGGTGCTCGGTGACTACGCCCGGCTGACAAACAGCCGTGCGGTCAGTGAGGTTCACGTCGAGGATCTGGTTCATGTAGTCGAACGACACGACCACCTCGCCATTGGCCGCCACGGCAGCGGCGGACAACCCGGTACGACCGCCGGACGGTACCAGCGCCACCTTGTGCTTGTTGGCCCACAGGACAATGGCCTGGACCTGCTCGGTGGTCTTGGGGAACACGATGGCGGTCGGGGCCGGGGCGAAATGCTTGGTCCAATCCTTTCCGTAAGCATTCAGGGAGTCGGCATCGGTCAGCACCTTGCCAGGCTCAACCAGGGTCTTCAGCTCTTCAATCAGGGCAGGATTGGTCATCGACAGAACTCTCGAACAATTCATGGTCATCCTGAGAACGCTTCACGTCGCAGGAATGAGTGTTTAGCGGGGTGCATATGCTAGCATAACGACCCCGCAGGATAGTGCCCAAGGGCTATTCTGCGGCGACGGCTTTCCTGCCGCTCGGGTCAGCGTCTGTTGACCATTTCCTGCCATTTTTCTCCGGGATACAGGTTTACGCAGATGAGCAAGACTTCTCTCGATAAGAGCAAGATCAAGTTCCTTCTTCTCGAAGGCGTCCACCAATCGGCTGTCGACGTCCTCAAGGCGGCGGGCTACACCAGCATCGAGTACCTCACTGGTTCTCTGCCGGAAGCCCAGCTCAAGGAAAAGATCGCTGATGCTCACTTCATCGGCATTCGCTCCCGCACTCAACTGACCGAAGAGATCTTCGATCACGCGAAGAAGCTCGTGGCTGTAGGGTGTTTCTGCATCGGTACCAACCAGGTCGACCTGAGTGCTGCCCGCGAGCGCGGCATCGCCGTATTCAACGCGCCGTACTCCAACACCCGTTCCGTAGCGGAACTGGTGCTGGCCGAAGCGATCCTGCTGCTGCGCGGCATCCCTGAGAAGAACGCTTCCTGCCACCGTGGTGGCTGGATCAAGAGCGCGGCCAACTCCTTCGAGATCCGCGGCAAGAAGCTGGGCATCGTCGGTTACGGCTCGATCGGTACTCAACTGTCGGTCCTGGCTGAAGGTCTGGGCATGCAGGTGTACTTCTACGACACCATCACCAAACTGCCATTGGGTAACGCTACTCAGGTAGGCAACCTGCACGAGCTGCTGGCGATGTCCGACATCGTTTCGCTGCACGTACCGGAAACCGCCGCCACCCAGTGGATGATGGGCGAGAAGGAAATCCGCGCCATCAAGAAAGGCGGCATCCTGATCAACGCCGCCCGCGGCACCGTGGTCGAACTGGACGCCCTGGCGGACGCGATAAAGGACAAACACCTGATCGGCGCGGCCATCGACGTATTCCCGGTGGAGCCACGCTCCAACGACGAAGAGTTCGAAAGCCCGCTGCGTGGCCTGGACAACGTGATCCTGACCCCGCACATCGGTGGCTCTACCGCTGAAGCCCAGGCCAACATCGGTCTGGAAGTGGCGGAAAAACTGGTCAAGTACAGCGACAACGGTACTTCGGTATCGTCCGTGAACTTCCCGGAAGTGGCCCTGCCGGCTCACCCTGGCAAGCACCGCCTGCTGCACATCCACGAGAACATCCCGGGTGTGATGAGCGAGATCAACAAGGTCTTCGCCGAAAACGGCATCAACATCTCCGGTCAGTTCCTGCAGACCAACGAGAAGGTCGGCTACGTGGTGATCGACGTCGACGCCGAGTACTCGGACCTGGCGCAAGAGAAGCTGCAACACGTCAACGGCACCATCCGTAGTCGTGTGTTGTTCTAAAAGCAGCTACAAGCTTCAAGCGGCAAGTTGAGTTCGCTTTTGCTTTGACTTGAGGCTTATAGCTTGAAGCTTGCAACTGTAAAAAAGGGAGCCCCTGGGGGCTCCCTTTTTTATTTGACATTGACGGTGATCTTCTCGGAAACGATCGGCGGATCGAACGGTATGTGGTTGCTATCGCCCAGTTCAAGCTGCAAGGTGTGTTTGCCCGGGGTGAGCGTTATTTCAGCCTGAGTCTGCGCACCGCCGAAATGCAGGTGGTTGGCATCCTTGGGGATCGGCGCACCGGCGGCTGGCAGCTCATCGACGTCGATCAGCACATGGTGATGACCGGTGTTCTTGGTGGTATCGCCCGCCGGTGCCAGGGCAATGTTCTCGACCGCGAACTTGACGACGACTGTCTGTGGAATCGTCGCACCGTCCGCGGGAGAAACAATGGACACTTCGGCGCCTTTCGGCGCCGGCGTTGCACTGGCCAGCACCGAAACACCCATCAACAGGCCAGCCAAAGCAGCACGTGACATAAAGGTTTTCATTCTCTTCTCCAGTTTTTCCGTAAAATTCGCGTGGCCATGACAACTTCATGGCCATTCGTTGTCGAAGGCACTCGACAACCATAGCAAAGCGAGCCTGAATCAGAGGGTCCGCGATAATAAATTCAAAGGAGTGACCATGCGCTTTCTGCCTGGCCTGATCTGCCTGCTACCCCTTTTGAGCCCTTTGGCTCATGCCGAACTGATTGATGACGTCAACGACCGGGGCGAATTGCGCATTGCCGTTGAAGCCAACACCCCCCCATTCAATTTCAAGGATGACGACAAGCTCACCGGCTTCGAAGTCGAGCTGGGCCAACTGCTGGCAAGTGAACTCGATGTCCGGGCCGACTTTGTCGTCACCGACGGCAGCGATCTGCTGACCGGTGTCGAAAGCGGCAAATACGACATCGCCATCAACCACATAGCAGTGACCCAGGATCTCCAGGATCGTTTCGACTTCAGCGAACCTTACGTTCAAACCCATGCGCAATTGATCGCGCAGAAAGAAGAGCCGCGCTCCATTCTGCTGGTGCAGTCGCTGACAGAAGAGAAGCCCAAAACCAACCCGGCCGTAAGCCTGGCGATTCCGTTTCAGAAGGGCAATCCGGCGTTCCATGCCAGCCTGGAAAACGCCTTGCAGCGGATCAAGGATGACGGGCGACTGCAAGCGCTGGAGCAGAAGTGGTTGGGGGCGGATGCGGGCGAAGTGCCGAAGCCTTGAAGATGATTGAGATCCATTGTGGGAGCGGGCTTGCTCGCGAAGACGGTGTGTCAGGCAAGATTAATATCGACTGACCCGGCGCATTCGCGAGCAAGCCCGCTCCCACAGGGGGTTTGTGTTGGTCAGTCCTGCGCAGCCAATGCCTGAGCCGCTTCAGCCAGCTCCAGCTCACTGAACACCTGCACCCCGTGGCGCTTGAGTAGCGCCGCTGTCACGCCCTCGCCACTGACCTTCACGCCGCTGAACGTCCCGTCATAGGTCAGCAGATTGCCGCAGGACGGGCTGTTGGCCTTGAGGACGGCGATGCGGATGCCATGCTTTTGCACCAGCTCCAGTGCCTGATACGCCCCCGACAGAAACTGCGCACTGACGTCCTCGCCCTCGGCGGTGATCACCAACGCCTGGCCGTCGAGGACTTGCGCGCCCTGCCCGCCAGGGATTTCCGCTGCCGCCCGTGGCGTTGGCAAACCACCGGCCACCTCCGGGCATAGCGGCACGACCCGACCGTCATCCAGCCACTGCTGAAGTTGATCGAACGGCCCGCTGGCCCCGCCGTCGTAACGGACGCGGTGGCCCAACAGGCAGCGGCTGACGAGAATTTTCTGCATGATCAGAACGGCTCGTTGCTGCGCCGACGGAACCAGCCGGTCAGCGACAGGCGATCGCGGGTTGCGGGCAGGACTTCGTGGGGAACCTCACCGGAGAGAAACACCACCAGGCAGCCGCCGATAGGTTGCACGTCGTGGACGCGATCATTGTCGAGGTACATGCGCAGCTGGCCACCGTGTTCGGGAAGCCAGGCGTCATTGAGGTAAACCACCGCCGAAACCATGCGCCGGTCGTCATCGCGAAAGCGGTCGACGTGCTTCAGGTAGAACGCACCGGGCGGGTACATCGCAAAATGGCTTTCGAAATCCTCCAGGCCGAGAAACAAACCGCGATTGATCGCCTCGCGCAGGCTGTCCATCAAACTCAGGTAGCTGTCGCAAGCCTCGGCCTGGCCGGAGTCGATCCACTGGATATGGTCGCCACGAATCCCTTCGCGGATCTCCGATGACGGCCCACGGCCCACGGCGGCCGGAGCCAGCTCACCCTCGGCAGCACGTTTGCGACACTCGCCCGCCAGCGCTCGGGTCAGATCCAGAGGCAGGAAAATATTCTGCTGCGACCAGCCATGCTCGGCCAGGTCATCGACGATTCGTAACAGCAGCGGGTGATCAGAGGATATTTGCATGCCGCGCATAGTATTCCTGTGTCCGAAAATCCGACAGAGCCGCGCAGCGGGTTGATACGAATTCTCGACAAGCAGGGATGCCGCACGGAGAATAGTCGCCTGCTGACTGGAGTCCCTATGCGCCGTTTGCTTTTATCATTGCTGATGTTCTGCGTTTTGCCCGCTTGGGCAGACGGCCACGACCAGTTGTACAAGGTCGCCGGCTGGCCGGAACAACGCGCGCATTTCAACGACGCCCTCTCGGCCGCTCAGCAACGCTACCAGGGCAGCCTGCCTCCGGCGGTGTTTCAGGCACTGGTCAATAACAGCAATCAGCGTTTTTCCGCCCGAGCCGTGGACCAGCGCGCCGAAGCACAGTTGCGCAAGAACCTCTCCGACCCCAAACCCGCGCTGACGTTTTTCCAGTCGCCCCTGGGCAAGAAAATTATCGCCGCCGAGCTGCTGGCGACCCGACGCGACCAACTGGCGAAAAACGCCAAGGGCCTGCCGAAGATGCAGGCCAGCGACAGCCGCATGCTGATCATCGGCCATTTGGCACAAGCCCTGCCCGCACGCGAGGCCGGCGCGGAAGTCAGCCTGGCGATTGCTGGCGTCGCCGCCGATAGCTTGAGTTCAATGATCCCGGGGTTGCTCGGTGCTGGTCAGGCCCAGGGCATGCTCAACGGCCAGCGCCAGCGCCTGATGGACCAGATCGGCAGCGACCTGAATAACACGCTGCTGTATGTCTATCGCGACCTGTCGGACAACGAGCTGGAAGAGTTCGCGACCTTTGCTGAATCTTCGGAAGGCCAGGCTTATTATCAGGCGGCGCTGGCGGCGATTCGGGCGGGGTTGGCGGTGGGGCAGAGCAATTCGAACCTGACCCAGTGATCTTCAGCGACTGATAGGCCGCTATCGCGAGCAGGCTCGCTCCCACATTAGATCTGCGTACACCAACCCCCTGCTCGCGATGGGGCCGGAACAGACGCTAAGGATTCCGGCCCTTGATCCGCTTGGTCAAGAACCCGAAATACTCCTGCCGCATCACCAGCGTCTCATTCGCCAGATGATGCCGTGCCTCGGGCAGCATCAGCACCTGCGGCCGATCAAACTTGCCCCGCAACACTTCCAGGTTGTGCTCCCAATCCACTGTCATGTCGGCCTGCCCCTGCACGATCAGCGGCCGGCGGGTACTCATGGGGGCGGCCTCGATGCGTTTGATCCAGCGCGCCAATGCACCCACCCAGGCTGTCGGCAGGCGAAGCGGCTGTAGCGGATCGGCCTGCAGGAACGGCAGAAAGTCCGGGTCGTTGGAGTTCTCGCTGAAACGCCGGGCGATGGCTTTGACGAAAGGCTTGAGTACGTAATAACTCAGTTGCGACCAACCCCACGCCCGCGGCCGCACCAGCGGCGACAGCAGAATCACCTGGCCCTGGGCCGGGCTGTTCGCCCCCGCATTCAACACATGATCGATCACGATCGCCCCGCCGGTACTCTGCCCGCACAGGTGCCACGGCTGCGGCAAGTCGAGGGATTGCGCCTCGCTGAACAAGCCTTGCAACGCATCCTGATACTCGGCGAAATCCTTGATGCTCGCCCGTTCGCCACTGGACAAGCCATGCCCCGGCAGGTCGCAGGCAATCACCGCAAAGCCCTGGTCCAGCGCCCATTCGATCACATGCCGGTAGAGCCCGGTGTGGTCGTAGAAACCGTGGATGACAAACAACGTCGCCTTCGCCCGCTCAGGCCACCAGAACTGGCTGACCAACTCATAACCATCGACCTCGAACCGCCCAAGGCCACTGCGCACCTGACGCGGCGCAAAATCCAGCCCGTAGAATCGCTGGTAAGCCTGCGCCTGCGCCGACAACGGCTGCCCGGCCGCCAGTGGCAGCAGGCTTGCGCGCAGAAGATCAGGGTCGAAAGTGGCCGGCATGGACGATTCCAGAACGTGAAACGGACTTTATAGGCCTGCGATATTCTTCTGTCGCGGCAAGCATGGCAAGCTAGCCGACCTTCGAGGATTGATCCGATGCGCTCGCCCCTTCGCGCCACCCTGTTTGCCAGTCTGCTCGCCGCGGTGTGTGCCGGCGTGCTGTGGGCGGCATACGACTGGTTCCAAGGGCGCTACCTGCGGGCGTTCAGCGAGCACACCGCGATGTTTTCCGGCGATCCGCTGCGCCTTCCCGAATCCCTCGCCGGCCCTGGCACCATCCGCCTGGTGCATTTCTGGGACCCGGCCTGCCCGTGCAATGTCGGCAATCAACAACACCTGACCGAACTGGTCGAGCGCTACGTTCCCCATGGCGTGGAATTCTATGTCGTGCAGAAACCCGGTAGCCACGGCCAATTGCCGGGCACCTTGAGCAGCCTGAAAACCATCGACATCCTGCCCGGCTCCGAACAGATCCCCGCCAGCCCGGCCGTGGCGATCTGGGATCGCAGCGGCAAACTGGCGTACTTCGGCCCCTACAGCGAAGGCCTGACCTGCAACTCGAGCAACAGCTTTATCGAACCGATCCTGCAAGCGCTGGATGAAGGCCGTGCGGTGAGTGCCACGCACACACTGGCCGTGGGGTGTTATTGCCCGTGGCCTGTCGATCCAGCGAAGTAGGCAAAGATCCGCCAATACGAATCCCTCCTACGGGCGATGCGCCATATCGGCGCGCCGTGTTACACAGTGGCACCAGGAATCACAATAACAACAAGGAGTCGCAATGAAACGCAGCTTGACCGCTCTCGTGCTGTTGATCGTCGTGCTGGCCGCCGGGGCCGGCGGATACCTCTACAGCAAGCAGCCGTCACGCCAGGGCATGATGGAACTGCAACACCTGCAAGGCTCCGTCAGCGTGCGCTACGACGAGCGCGGCGTCCCGCACATCCGCGCCGACAACGAAACCGACCTGTACCGCGCCCTCGGCTACGTGCATGCCCAGGACCGCCTGTTCCAGATGGAAGTCCTGCGTCGCTTGGCCCGTGGCGAACTGGCTGAAGTGCTCGGGCCGAAACTGCTCGATACCGACAAACTGATGCGCAGCCTGCGCATTCGCGAACGCGCCGAAACTTACTTCGCGAACCTCGACAAGCAGTCGCCCTCCTTCATCGCCATGCAAGCCTATCTGGACGGCATCAACCAGTATCAGGACAGCCACGCAAAACCCGTGGAGTTCGATGTGCTGGGCATTCCAAAACGCCCGTTCACCGCCCAGGACACCATCAGCATCGCCGGTTACATGGCCTACAGCTTTGCCGCGGCATTTCGTACCGAACCCTTGCTGACATTCGTTCGCGATCAACTGGGGCCTGAATACCTGAACATCTTCGATCTCGACTGGCAGCCCAAGGGCGTACTCAACGGGACCGGCACCACCTTGGCCAGCGCCGACTGGAAAGACCTCAACGCTCTCGCCCGCCTGAGCGAACAAGCCCTGGCTGACAACGGCCTGCCACAGTTCGAGGGCAGCAACGCCTGGGTCATCGCGGGCACCCGGACCCAAAGCGGCAAGCCGCTGCTGGCGGGTGATCCGCATATCCGTTTTTCCGCGCCGTCGGTGTGGTACGAAGCGCAACTTTCGGCACCGGGCTTCGAACTCTACGGCCACTATCAGGCCCTGATGCCGTTTGCCTCCCTGGGCATGAACAGCAACTTCGGCTGGAGCATCACCATGTTCCAGAACGACGACCTCGACCTGATCGCCGAAAAGGTCAACCCGGACAGCCCCAACCAGGTCTGGTATCGCGGCAAGTGGGTGGACATGACGACCAGCGAGCAGCAGATCGCGGTCAAGGGCCAGGCGCCAGTCACCCTGGTATTGCGTCAATCGCCCCACGGTCCGATCGTCAACGATGCCTTGGGCAGCGGCGCCGGCAAAACGCCGATTGCCATGTGGTGGGCGTTTCTCGAAAGCCAGAACCCGATCCTGGAGGGTTTCTACCAGCTCAATCGCGCCGACACCCTGGCCAAGGCCCGCAGTGCCGCGGCAAAAATCCAGGCTCCGGGCCTGAACGTTGTCTGGGCCAATGCCAAGGGTGACATAGGCTGGTGGGCTGCGGCGCAATTGCCTAAACGCCCGGCGGGTGTACGCCCGTGGTTCATTCTCGACGGCAGCACCGCCGAGGCGGACAAGGATGGCTTCTACCCGTTCACGGCCAACCCCCAGGAAGAAAACCCGGCGCGGGGCTACATCGTCTCGGCCAACTTCCAGCCGGTGTCGCCGACCGGCATGGAGATTCCCGGCTACTACAACCTTGCCGATCGTGGCCAGCAACTCAATCGCCAGCTCAGCGACAAAGCCGTCAAATGGGACCTGGAGAACAGCCAGAAGCTACAACTGGGCACCACCACCGCCTACGGCCCGCGCCTGTTGGCACCGCTGTTGCCAGTGTTGCGCGAAGTGGTGAGCGATCCCGCCGAACTCAAACTGCTGGAGCAACTGGCCCAGTGGCAAGGCGATTATCCGCTCGACTCGACCAGCGCTACGCTGTTCAACCAGTTCCTGTTCAACCTGGCTGACGCGACGATGCACGATGAGCTGGGTAACGACCTCTTCGAAACGCTGCTCTCGACCCGGGTGATCGACGTCGCGCTACCCCGCCTGGCCGCCACTGCCGATTCACCGTGGTGGGACAACCGCAACACCCAGGGCAAGGAAACCCGCGCCGATACGGTGAAGGCCGCCTGGCAAGCCAGTCTCGCGCACCTCAAGAGCACCCTCGGTGCAGACTCCTCGCAATGGCAGTGGGGCAGCGCGCACACATTGACCCATGGGCATCCGCTGGGGCAGCAAAAGCCGCTGGACCTGTTCTTCAATGTCGGCCCCTTCGCCGCACCCGGCAGCCATGAAGTGCCGAACAACCTCTCGGCGAAGATCGGCCCTGCTCCGTGGCCTGTCACCTACGGCCCTTCGACCCGGCGCCTGATCGACTTCGCCGACCCGGCCCACAGCCTGACCGTCAATCCGGTCGGCCAGAGCGGCGTGCTGCTCGACAGTCACTATGATGATCAGGCCGAGGCCTACATCGAGGGGATGTACTTCCAGGCGCATCTCAATGACGAGGAAGTCACGGCCAATACCCGCAGCACCTTGAAGCTGTTGCCGGCGCGGGCTGTGCCATAGATTTTTACTGGCTGGACCGGCCCCATCGCGAGCAAGCTCGCGAATAGGCCCTCACAGGCAACAAAAATGTCAGCTCAAACCATCGCCGCAAAATTCAACCTGAACTGCTGCGGCGTCACCCCCAATCTACGATTGAACACACTGCGCATGTGCTGGGCATCGCGAAACCCGCATTGATAGGCCACTGTCTTGAGCGGCGCGCGGGTGCTTTCCAGCAGCGTCCTCGCGGCATCGACCCGTGCGCGCTCGACGAACTCGGCCGGGGTGATTTTCGCTTCCCTGGCAAACACCCGGGAGAAGTTCCGCGCGCTCATGTTGGCGGCATTGGCCAGGTCGGCAATGGTCAGGTCGCCCGTCAGGTTGGCCAACACGTAGTGCTGGACCATCGCCACCGCCGAATCCGGTTCGGCGTGGGGCGTGAGGAACGGGCTGAACTGCGATTGCCCGCCCGAGCGCTGGGTGAACACCACCAGGCGCTTGGCGACATTCAGCGCCACTTCCGGCCCGTGATCCCGGCCCAATAGATACAACGACAAATCGATCCCCGCTGTGACCCCGGCCGAGGTGAACAGCTCGCCGTCCTCAACATACAGTCGATCCGCCTCCACCCGGGACGAGGGGTACAACGCCGCCAGATCCGATGCGTCCTGCCAATGCGTGGTGACCGTACGCCCCTCCAGCAACCCCGCCCGAGCGAGAATAAACGCTCCATTGCAGATCGAGCCGAAGCGCTTGGCCCGCGCACAGGCATCGCGCATCCAGCCATCGAATGCCATGCCGAAATCCATGAACGGCAACTGCGGCCCGCCAGCCACCAGCAACAAGTCGTACCGTTCCAGCGCTTCGCTGAAATGCCGATGGGCATTGAGCGCCAAACCGTTGGAGCAGGCCATCATCCCGCGCTCGACGCCAATCACCTCCAGACGATAGTGATCCTGCGGGGCAAGGAAGCGATTGGCCTCGGAAAACACATCCATGGGGCCGGTGACGTCCAGTGACTGGACGCCGGCGAACACCACGATGGCAACGGTTTTACTCATAGTTCAAAACGCCTCTGATGGCATTGAATTGCAATGCATACCTGTAGGAGCGAGCTTGCTCGCGATGGACGTCAACGATGACGGGGGCTGCCTGGATGTACGCGGCGCCCTCACGTGCATCGCGAGCAAGCTCGCTCCTACAGGGTCTGCATGCACCCTAGCCAATCCACCCCCAACAAGCGAGGTTGGCGCGATATGCACGCTCATTGGCCGGGATCGCAGCCATGGATTGATTGTCCGGCATCGGGGGCCGGAACAGACTGAAACCCTCATCACGACGAGGAAAACTCCATGAGCACCACCATCGCCGGCATCAAGATCCCCGACAGCGCATTGGCCAAGGCCACCACCGAATACATCCGCGACATCGAATCGGACCTGCTCTACCACCACTCGCGCCGGGTTTTCCTGTTCGGTGCACTGAGCGGTGAGCGCAAGCAACTGGCCTACAACCCCGAACTGTTATACGTCGGCGCGATGTTCCATGACCTGGGCCTGGTGCAAGGTCATCGCAGTGATAACGAGCGCTTCGAAGTCGATGGTGCCAACGCGGCAGCGGCGTTCCTCAAGCCTTACGGATTGAGCGATGACGACATTGAACAGGTCTGGCTATCGATTGCCCTGCACACCACGCCGGGCGTGCCTCAGCACTTGCGACCCACCGTGGCGTTGGTCACGGCTGGCGTCGAGATGGACGTGCTGGGCATGGACTACGCGGCATTTTCCAGCGTGCAGCGCGAAGCGGTGGTGCATGCGCATCCACGGGGCGAGGGATTCAAGGAGTGCATCATCTGCGCGTTTGCCGACGGCTTGCGCCATCGTCCGCAGACCACATTCGGTAATGTGAAGACCGATGTGCTGGCGGATCAGGAGCCGGGGTTCAAGCCGATGAATTTCGTCGAGGTCATTCGCAATTCGCCTTGGGTTGCCTAATAAACCTGTGGGAGCCAGGTAGGCCATAAAACTGTGGCCTACCCGATTTCAGGCTCAAGCCGCTTCCGGTGCCTGTGCGCGACGCACGTCCGGCTGTTTCCACGAGTCGGCTGCCGCTTCTTCGATCGCCTGCTGGATCGCACGACGACGGCTTTCTTCGGCGCGACGGCTGAAGAACCAGACCAGGAAAGTCACGATGGACACCGCCAGCAGGATCAGGCTGGCCACGGCGTTGATCTCGGGCTTAACGCCCAGACGCACCGCCGAGAACACTTCCATCGGTAGGGTCGTGGAACCCGGGCCCGAGACGAAGCTCGCCAGCACCAGGTCATCCAGTGACAGGGCGAACGACATCATGCCGCCCGCCGCCAGCGATGGCGCAATCATCGGGATGGTGATCAGGAAGAACACCTTCCACGGCCGTGCACCGAGGTCCATGGCCGCCTCTTCGATGGACAGGTCCAGCTCGCGCAAGCGCGCCGAGACCACCACCGCCACATAGGCCGCACAGAACGTGGTGTGGGCGATCCAGATGGTGACGATGCCGCGTTCCTGCGGCCAGCCGATCATCTGCGCCATGGCCACGAACAGCAGCAACAGCGACAGACCGGTGATCACCTCAGGCATGACCAGCGGCGCGGTGACCAGGCCACCGAACAGGGTGCGTCCCTTGAAGCGCGTAATGCGCGTCAGGACAAACGCCGCCAATGTACCCAGTGCCACCGCGGCCACCGCCGTGTAGCAGGCGATTTCCAGCGAACGCACCACCGAGCCCATCAGCTGGGTGTTGTCGAGCAGGCCGACGTACCACTTGATCGACCAACCACCCCACACCGTTACCAGTTTGGAGGCGTTGAACGAGTAGATCACCAGGATCAGCATCGGCAGGTAGATGAACAACAGACCCAGTACCAGCATCAGGCTGGAGAAACGGAAGCGCTTCATTCTTTACCCTCCATTTCCTTGGCCTGACTGCGGTTGAACAGGATGATCGGCACAATCAGGATCGCCAGCATCACTACCGCCAGGGCAGACGCCACCGGCCAGTCACGGTTGTTGAAGAACTCTTGCCAGAGCACTTTACCGATCATCAGGGTTTCCGGACCGCCGAGCAGTTCCGGGATCACGAACTCGCCCACTACCGGGATGAACACCAGCATTGCGCCTGCGATAATGCCGTTTTTCGACAGCGGCACGGTGATTTTCCAGAAGCTGTTGAAGGTGCTCGAACCCAGGTCCGACGCAGCTTCCAGCAGGCTATGGTCGTGCTTCACCAGGTTGGCGTACAGCGGCAGGATCATGAACGGCAGGTAGGAATAAACCACGCCGATGTACACCGCCAGGTTGGTGTTGAGGATCTGCAGCGGCTCGTCGATCCAGCCCATGCTCATCAGGAAACCATTGAGCAGGCCGTTGTTGCTGAGGATGCCCATCCACGCGTAAACGCGGATCAGGATCGCGGTCCAGGTCGGCATCATGATCAGCAGCACCAGCACCGTTTGCATCTCCTTGCGGGCAACGGAGATGCCGTAGGCCATCGGGTAGCCGATCAGCAGGCAGAGGATGGTGCTGAAAAGCGCCATCTTCAACGAGCCGAGGTAAGCGGCGATGTACAGCTCGTCACCGGCCAGCATCGCGTAGTTGCCCAGGTTAAGCAGCAGCTGCAGCTTCTGTTCGGCGTAGCTGTAAATTTCGGTGTACGGCGGAATGGCCACGTCCGCTTCGGCAAAGCTGATCTTCAGTACGATGAAGAACGGCAGCATGAAGAACAGGAACAGCCAGATGAAGGGAACCCCGATGACCATCTGACGGCCACCGGGAATTATTCGATTGAGTCGACGTTTGAATTTGCGCATGTTCATGAGCGAAGCACCACGCCGCTGTCGTCTTCCCAGTACACATAGACCTGATCACCCCAGGTCGGACGCTGCCCGCGACGCTCGGCGTTGGCCACGAACGACTGCACCAGCTTGCCGCTTGGCAGTTCGACGTAGAACACCGAGTGCCCGCCCAGGTAAGCGATGTCGTGGACCTTACCGCTGGACCAGTTGTACTGGCAGGTCGGCATGTCGGCGGTGACCAGCAGTTTTTCCGGACGGATCGCGTAGGTGACCGATTTGTCCTGCACCGAAGTGCTGATGCCGTGGCCGACGTAGATCTGGCGGTCCAGGTCCTTGCAGGTAATGGTCGCGTGGCCTTCGGCGTCGTCGATCACTTCGCCTTCAAAGATGTTGACGTTACCGATGAATTCGCAGACCAGGCGGCTGGTCGGGGTTTCGTAGATGTCGATCGGGCTGCCGATCTGGGCGATCCAGCCCAGGTGCATGATCGCGATGCGCTCGGCCATGGTCATGGCCTCTTCCTGGTCGTGGGTCACCATGACGCAGGTTACGCCGACGCGCTCGATGATCTCCACCAGCTCCAGCTGCATTTGCGAACGCAGCTTCTTGTCCAGTGCGCCCATCGGTTCGTCGAGCAGCAAAAGCTTCGGTCGCTTGGCCAGGGAACGGGCCAGGGCCACGCGCTGACGCTGGCCACCGGACAACTGATGCGGCTTGCGCTTGGCGTACTGGCTCATCTGTACCAGCTTTAGCATGTCGGCCACGCGGGCGTCGACTTCAGCGGCCGGGATCTTGTCCTGCTTGAGGCCGAAGGCAATGTTCTGCGCCACGGTCATGTGCGGGAACAAGGCGTAGGACTGAAACATCATGTTGATCGGCCGTTCGTAGGGCGGCATGTCAGTGATGTCTACGCCATCGAGGAAAATCCGTCCCTCCGTGGGCCGTTCGAAACCGGCGAGCATGCGCAGCAAGGTGGATTTGCCCGATCCCGAACCGCCGAGCAGGGCGAAAATCTCGCCTTTCTTGATTTCCAGGGACACGTCGTCCACGGCAATCGTCTCGTCGAACTTCTTCGTGACCCGGTCGATTTTGACCAGCACCTGTTTAGGTGACTGGTCGCCCTCGAGGGCTTTCTTATAGGCGCCGGAGGCAACTGCCATTTACGAAACTCCCAGAAAAAAAGAGTGCAGTTCGCTCAAGGTGAGCCAACCTTGGATAGTTTGAGCCTTGAAGCTATTTGCCCGACTTGACCTTGGTCCAGCTGCGGGTCATCAAACGTTGAATATTCGGTGGTAACTCGACCGACACGTAGGTCTTGTCGAGCACCTCTTGCGGTGGATAAACCGCTTCGTCGGTGCGAATGGACTGTTCCATCAGTTTGTCCGACCCCGGGTTAGGGTTGGCGTAGCCGACGTAATCACTGACCTGGGCAATCACCTCAGGCTTCAGTAAATAGTTGATGAAGGCGTGGGCCTGCTTGACGTTGGCCGAGTCCTTCGGAATCGCCAGCATGTCGAACCACAGCGCGCCGCCCTCTTTCGGGATCGAGTAGGCGATGTTCACGCCTTTCTTCGCTTCCGCCGCGCGGTTGCGGGCCTGGAACATATCGCCGGAAAAACCGATGGCGACGCAGATGTCGCCGTTGGCCAGATCGGCGATGTACTTGGAGGAATGGAAGTAGGTCACGTAAGGCCGTACCGCCAACAACTTGGCTTCGGCCTTTTTGTAATCTTCAGGGTTGGTGCTGTTGGCATTCAGGCCCATGTAGTTGAGCACTGTCGGCATCATTTCATCGGCGGAGTCGAGGAACGCGACGCCGCAGCTGTGCAGTTTCTTGATGTTTTCCGGTTCGAACACCACATCCCAGGAATCGATCTTGTCGAGGCCCAGCACAGCCTTGACCTTGTCGACGTTGTAACCGATGCCGTTTGTGCCCCACAGGTACGGCACGGCGTACAGGTTGCCCGGATCGTTCTGTTCCAGGCGCTTGAGCAGCACCGGGTCGAGGTTCGAATAGTTCGGCAGCTGCGACTTGTCGAGTTTCTGGAACGCCCCGGCCTTGATCTGTTTGCCGAGGAAGTGGTTCGACGGCACGACCACGTCGTAGCCGGTACGCCCGGCGAGCAACTTGCCTTCCAGGGTTTCGTTGGAATCGAAGACGTCATAAACCGGCTTGATACCGGTCTCTTTCTGAAAATCGGCCAGGGTGGTCTCGCCGATGTAGTCCGACCAGTTATAAATATGCACGGTGCCGGCGGCCTGGACACTGACAGCAATCGTCAGCCCGGCGCCGACCAGCATGGCATTGCGCAAGAAAGAAAAAATAGGCAAGTGGAGGTCCTCTGAAATTAGTTGGGCCCAAGTTGCCCCGCGCTACATGACAACCGAGGTTGCCCGGCAACAAAACCGGCGCGCAACTTACCCTCGAAAAACCGTTCCAGCAAAACTTTTATGCAGTTACACCTGTGGGAGCGAGCCTGCTCGCGATGATCGTCAACGATAACGATGGGTGCCTGACACCCCGCGGCGCTCTCAGGTTCATCGCGAGCAGGCTCGCTCCTACAGGTTAATTACTTATTTACCGGATTTGATCTTGGTCCAGCTGCGGGTCAGGATCCGCTGGGTCGCGGCCGGCAAGTCGGCAATCGCGTACAACTTGGCCAGCACGTCCGCTGGCGGGTAGATGCCTGGGTCGGCGGTGATTTCTTTATCAACCAACGGGGTGGCGGCCGCGTTACCGTTCGGGAAACGTACGGCGTTGGTGATTTCAGCCATGATTTCCGGCTTCTGCAGGAAGGTCATGAACTTGTAGGCGCCTTCGACGTTTTCGGCATCTTTAGGGATGGCGACCATGTCGTAGAAGCTGCCGGCACCTTCTTTGGGAATGTTGTAGCTGACTTTCACCTTGTCACCGGCCTCAGCAGCGCGGGACTTGGCCTGGTAAATGTCACCCGAGTAACCCACGGCCACGCAGATGTTGCCGTTGGCGAGGTCGGAGATGTACTTGGACGAGTGGAAGTAGGCGATCGAAGGACGGACCTTCATGATCAGCGCTTCAGCCTTGTCGATGTCTTCTTTCTTCTGGCTGTCGGTTGGCAGGCCCAGGTAGTGCAACGCCACCGGAATCATCTCGGTTGGCGAGTCCAGCAGGCTGATACCGCACGATTTCAGTTTGGCGGCGTTCTCGGGCTTGAAAATCAGGTCCCAGGAATCGACCGGTGCATCGGCACCCAGCGCAGCCTTGACCTTCTCGGCGTTGAAGCCGATACCGATCGAACCCCACATGTACGGGAAGGCGTGCTCGTTGCCCGGGTCGCTCACGGAAACGGCCTTGAGCAGGTCGGTGTTCAGGTTCTTCCAGTTAGGCAGCTTGGACTTGTCCAGCTTCTGGTAGACGCCAGCCTTGATCTGCTTGGCCAGGAAGTTGTTCGACGGTACAACGATGTCGTAACCGGACTTGCCTGCCAGCAACTTGGCTTCCAGGGTTTCGTTGCTGTCGAAGACGTCATAGACAACCTTGATGCCCGACTCGTCTTCAAACTTCTTGACGGTGTCCGGTGCGATGTAGTCGGACCAGTTGTACACGTGCAGTACTTTGTCATCGGCCTGAACCGCGCCCGCCATCAAACCCATCACGGACATGGCAAGCAGAGTCTTGCCAGCGAGCTTTTTACCTAGTGCCTTCATGCGTAATGCTCCAAATTTTTCTTTTTTGAACCACTTGTTCAGCGACCGAACCCGGGCAACTGGAACCGCGGCTAGTCTGGCAAGATCCACATCGGTCTTTCAAGGAAACGGCCACGCTTTCTGACAGTTCTGAGCGAAAGTTCCTACTTCATATGCAGAACTTTGGACTTCCGCTCAGAGCCTAGCACTTAGCCCTGCAATGCACTCAGGGTCAGGTCAAGACACTTGCGAGCCTTGGTCACCAGCTCATCGATTTCCGCCGGTGTAATCACCAGTGGCGGAGCGATGATCATGGTGTCGCCGACGGCGCGCATGATCAGGCCGTTGTCGAAGCAGAACTGGCGGCAGATCATGCCGACGCCCTTGCCCTCGTAACGCTTGCGCGTGGCCTTGTCCTGGACCAGTTCAATGGCCCCCAGCAACCCGACCCCACGAACTTCACCCACCAGCGGGTGATCGTTGAGTTCCCGCAGACGCTTTTGCAAATACGGTGCCGTTTCTGCATGAACGCGCTCGATAATTTTCTCGTCGCGCAGGATGCGGATGTTTTCCAGCGCTACCGCGGCGGCTACCGGGTGACCGGAGTAGGTAAAGCCGTGGTTGAAGTCGCCGCCCTCATTGAGCACGTCCACCACTTCATCACGCACGATCAGACCGCCCATCGGGATGTAGCCTGAGGTCAGGCCCTTGGCGATGGTCATCATGTCTGGCTTGAGGTCGTAGAAATCGGCACCGAACCACTCGCCGGTACGCCCGAAACCGCAAATCACTTCGTCAGCCACGAACAGGATGTCGTACTTGGCGAGGATTTCCTTGATGCGCGGCCAGTAGGTCTCTGGCGGAATGATCACGCCACCGGCACCCTGGATCGGCTCGGCAATAAAGGCACCGACGTTGTCGACGCCGACTTCCAGAATCTTTTCTTCCAACTGGTTGGCCGCCCAGATACCGAATTCTTCCGGGGTCATGTCGCCGCCTTCGGCGAACCAGTACGGCTGGGCAATGTGGACGATGCCCGGGATCGGCAAGTCGCCCTGTTCGTGCATGTAGGTCATGCCGCCCAGGCTCGCGCCGGCCACGGTGGAACCGTGATAGCCGTTCTTGCGGCTGATGATGACTTTCTTCTTCGGCTGGCCCTTGATCGCCCAGTAGTGACGAACCATGCGCAGCATGGTGTCGTTGCCTTCAGAGCCGGAACCGGTGAAGAACACATGGTTCATGCCTTCTGGCGCGATGTCGGCGATAGCCTTGGCCAGCTCCAGTACCGGCGGATGCGCAGTCTGGAAGAATAGGTTGTAGTAAGGCAGTTCGCGCATCTGTTTACTGGCGGCGTCGGCCAGTTCATCGCGACCATAACCAATCGCGACACACCACAGGCCGGCCATACCGTCGAGGATCTTGTTGCCTTCGCTGTCCCAGAGGTAAACACCCTTGGCGTTGGTGATGATCCGTGGGCCTTTCTCTTTCAGCTGCTTGAAGTCGCTGAACGGAGCCAGGTGGTGGTCATTGCTCAGGATTTGCCATTCACGGGTTTGCGGATTGTTGCTGGTCATACGAATCTCCTAAAAAAATCAGGTGAAGGCGCCGCTCGACTGCGGCGGCGCCCGGCGTATCAGACGGCAAAGAGCAGGAATTCCCTTTCCCACGAACTGATCACGCGCTTGAAGTTTTCATGCTCGGCCCGCTTGACCGCAACGTAGCCAGTGATGAAATTTTTGCCCAGATAACGCTCGATGGTCGCGCTGTTTTCCATACGCTCCAGCGCGTCTTCGATGGTCAGCGGCAGGCGCAGGTTGCGGCGTTCATAGCCACGCCCTACCACCGGCGCACTCGGGTTCAGGCCTTCGACCATGCCGATGTAACCGCAGAGCAGGCTCGCGGCAATCGCCAGGTACGGGTTGGCATCGGCGCCCGGCAGGCGGTTTTCCACCCGACGGTTTTGCGGCCCCGCATCCGGCACACGCAGGCCCACGGTGCGGTTCTCTTCGCCCCACTCCACGTTCACCGGCGCCGAGGTATCCGGCAGGAAGCGGCGGAACGAGTTGACGTTGGGTGCGAACAGCGGCAACAGCTCGGGAATGAGTTTCTGCAGACCACCGATGTGGTGCAGGAACAACTGGCTCATGGTCCCGTCTTCATTAGAGAAGATGTTCTTGCCGGTCTCGATGTCGATGATGCTCTGGTGCAAGTGCATGGCGCTGCCCGGCTCGCCGGTCATCGGTTTGGCCATGAAGGTCGCGGCCACGTTGTGCTTGAGCGCGGCTTCGCGCATGGTGCGTTTGAACACCAGGATCTGGTCGGCCAGGGACAGGGCATCGCCGTGACGGAAGTTGATTTCCATCTGCGCCGTGCCGTCCTCGTGGATCAGCGTATCGAGGTCCAGGTCCTGCAATTCGCACCAGTCGTAGACGTCTTCGAACAGCGGATCGAATTCGTTCGCCGCTTCAATGGAGAACGACTGGCGACCGATTTCCGGGCGACCGGAGCGGCCGATTGGCGGTTGCAGCGGGTAGTCCGGGTCGTCACTGCGCTTGGTCAGGTAAAACTCCATTTCCGGCGCCACGATCGGCTGCCAGCCTTTTTCGGTATAGAGTTTCAGGACTTTCTTGAGCACGTTACGCGGCGACAGCTCGATCGGGTTGCCTTGCTTGTCGTAGGTATCGTGGATGACGATGGCGGTCGGCTCGATGGCCCACGGCACCAGGTACACCGCGCCCTGGTCGGGACGGCAGATCATGTCGATGTCGGCCGGGTCGAGCAGTTCGTAATAGATGTCGTCTTCGACGTAATCGCCGGTCACGGTCTGCAACAGAACGCTTTCTGGCAGGCGCATGCCTTTTTCGGCGATGAATTTGTTGGTCGGCGAAATCTTGCCCCGGGTAATCCCGGTCAAGTCGGCGATCATGCATTCGACTTCTGTGATCTTGTGGTTTTTCAACCAATCGGTGAGCTGGTCGAGGTTGTTACTCATAAATGCCTCTAGGCTTGAGTTGTCTGACCTTTTTAAGGTCAGGCGTTGTTTGACGCATCGGCGTCGCGTTGTAGAGCGTTTGCGCGGCAAATGATCGTGCTTGCCAACACGGCTGCAGAGGCCGGGCGTGCAGAATCGCGAGCGGTGCCCTGAACGATGGTCAAGCCGCTATTGTGAATCGGTTCTATATTGAATGGAGTAACCGTAATGGGGGTGCCATCGCGACCGTCCAGAATATCGGACGGGGACGGTCGAACCGTCACGGATGGGAGGATCACCGGAACCGCTGAGGCCACGGAACGGACGGACGTGTCATCACTGTTGTGATAAACATGCCGACCGACCTGTCTTGAGCAGTCGGTGACGCCGATTATCGGCAGGCGAGACATGAAGCACCCCGGTATTATTGCTGTTATGGGTTTGATTCGAGCTTAGCCTTGTTCATTTTTTTACACAACACCCCCGTAAAAAATACAACACGGCCCGCTCAAGCCTGCGGGCGCCATAGAGGCCAAGGGCATAAAAACGCCCCAAAGTGCCTCAAAAAAGCCACACGAGTGCTTTTTTAGGGCAAAAAAGGCCTCGCTTGACTTCGGCATGCCGTTCGGGTTGACTGGAATCTGAAAAGATCAATGATTGATATTTTTAACAACAAAGGTGTTGCATCATGTCGGTACCCCCGCGTGCCGTTCAGCTTAACGAAGCGAACGCGTTCCTTAAGGAACATCCTGAGGTTCTGTACGTTGACCTTCTGATTGCGGATATGAATGGTGTGGTGCGCGGCAAGCGCATTGAACGCACCAGCCTCCACAAGGTTTACGAGAAAGGCATCAACCTGCCGGCCTCTTTATTTGCTCTGGATATCAATGGCTCGACGGTGGAAAGCACCGGCCTGGGCCTGGACATCGGTGATGCTGACCGAATCTGCTATCCAATCCCCGATACCCTATGCAACGAGCCATGGCAGAAGCGCCCGACCGCGCAACTGTTGATGACCATGCACGAACTCGAAGGCGAGCCATTCTTCGCCGACCCGCGTGAAGTGCTGGCCAATGTGGTGCGCAAGTTCGACGAAATGGGCCTGACCATCTGCGCCGCGTTCGAACTGGAGTTCTACCTGATCGACCAGGAGAACGTGAACGGTCGTCCGCAACCACCTCGCTCGCCGGTTTCCGGCAAACGTCCGCACTCGACACAGGTCTACCTGATCGACGACCTCGACGAATACGTCGACTGCCTCCAGGACATTCTGGAGGGTGCAAAAGAGCAAGGCATTCCGGCCGACGCCATCGTCAAGGAAAGTGCCCCGGCGCAGTTCGAAGTGAACCTGCACCACGTGGCTGACCCGATCAAGGCCTGCGACTATGCGGTCCTGCTCAAGCGCCTGATCAAGAACATCGCCTACGACCATGAAATGGACACCACCTTCATGGCCAAGCCTTACCCAGGCCAGGCGGGTAATGGTCTGCACGTCCACATCTCGATTCTCGACAAAGACGGCAAGAACATTTTTGCCAGTGAGGATCCCGAGCAGAACGCCGCACTGCGTCACGCGATCGGCGGTGTGCTCGAGACCCTACCGGCGCAGATGGCCTTCCTCTGCCCGAACGTCAACTCGTACCGTCGTTTCGGCGCACAGTTCTACGTGCCGAACTCGCCGTGCTGGGGCCTGGACAACCGTACCGTAGCGATTCGCGTCCCGACCGGTTCTGCCGATGCCGTGCGCATCGAGCATCGTGTAGCCGGCGCCGATGCCAACCCGTACCTGCTGATGGCTTCGGTTTTGGCGGGCGTGCACCACGGCCTGACCAACAAGATCGAGCCTGGCGCCCCGGTCGAAGGCAACAGCTACGAGCAGAACGAGCAGAGCCTGCCGAACAACCTGCGTGATGCACTGCGCGAGCTGGACGACAGCGAAGTCATGGCCAAGTACATCGATCCGAAATACATCGATATTTTCGTGGCCTGTAAAGAGAGCGAGCTGGAGGAGTTCGAACACTCCATCTCCGACCTCGAGTACAACTGGTACCTGCATACCGTGTAAGCGGTTGCAGTAAAAAACGCCGCCGGCCTCACAGCCGGCGGCGTTTTTTTTGCTCGCCATTTGTTATGAAATGCTTGTTAGCAGAACCAAGGAAAATTCCTACGGATTCGCCAGACACTGACTACATCTGCACCCTGACCACAACCTCACACTCCGGATGCCGGGATTCTTCCCGTTTTCCTACCCGCGTATGAGAACGACTATGAAAAAACAACTATTGGGCGCAACCATCACTCTGATTGTCGCCGGTTTGTGCTCGACTGCCTTGGCAGCAGCCGGTGACACGGCCGCATGGAGCTATTCCGCCCCCACCGGTCCACAAAACTGGGGTGAACTGAAAAGCGAGTACAGTCTCTGCTCATCGGGTAAGACACAGTCGCCTATCGATATTCGTGACGCGATCAATACTGACTTTAAGACCCTGAACGTTACTTATCAGCCAAGCAAAGCCACAGTGTCGAACAACGGCCATACAATTCAGGTAACGCCGGTCGACGCCGGAGGTATCACCCTGGACTCCGGTCACTACTCATTCGTGCAAATACATTTTCATACGCCAAGTGAAGAAATGATCCAGGGGCGCACCTATCCTCTGGACGCGCATCTGGTTCACCGCAACTCTGCAGGCGAACTGGCCGTGGTGGCCTTGCTGTTTGAAGAGGGTGCACACAATCCGACCCTGGAGCCAATCCTGGCAGCCATGCCAAAGCACACGGGCGGTAGTGCGCATCTGGACACGGTAAACGTTGCACAACTACTACCTGCGAACCTCAACGCCTATTTCTACATGGGCTCCCTGACAACCCCCCCTTGTACCGAAGGCGTGCGCTGGAATGTGCTGACCACTGCGGTGCAACTGTCGCGAGCGCAATTGGAGGCGTTCCAGGCGCTGTATCCAATGAATGCACGCCCGGTTCAACCCTTGAACGGCCGGAGTGTACACGTCGGTGGCTAAGCGGTTTTGATCGCCGGGCGGGGTAGCGGAGCCCATACAGACAAGGTGCCACCTGCCTCGTACAATGCCCGCTGCCCCGCAGGAGACTTACATGACACGCGTAGCCACCCCCCGCAAACCCCGCGCACGCAGCCAGGCCCGGATCGATTCGATACTCGATGCGGCCCGCACGTTGTTGGCCGCCGAGGGTGTGGCCAGTCTGTCGATCTACAGCGTCGCCGAGCGCGCGGAGATTCCGCCGTCCTCGGTCTACCACTTCTTCGCCAGCGTGCCTGCCCTGCTCGAAGCCCTGACCGCCGATGTCCACGCCGCCTTCCGCGCCTGCCTGCAAGCCCCCATCGATCACCTCGCCTTGAATGGCTGGCGCGATCTGTCGCGACTGGTGGAACAACGTATGCTCGACATCTACGCAGAGGACGCCGCCGCCCGCCAACTCATTCTGGCCCAACACGGCCTGACCGAAGTCACCCAGGCCGACCGCCAGCACGACATCGAACTGGGCGACCTGATGCACAAGCTGTTCGACCATCACTTCGAACTGCCGACATTGCCGAGTGATGTCGACGTGTTTGCCCTGGCCATGGAACTCGGCGACCGCGTCTACGCACGCTCGGTGCAACAACACGGGCAGATCACGCCACGCATGGCCGAAGAAGGCATGCGCGTGTTTGATGCTTATCTGGGTCTGTACCTGCCGCCGTACTTGGCCAGGCGCGACGTATAACGCAACGAGGTGTTCTGTTCATGGCGCACGTACCCGACAACTACCTTGGCGTGTGGAAACGACGCCTGATCGTCTTCCAGTGCGGGCGCACCGACAGTGAAACGGCGGTGTACTGGCTGCAAACCCCACGTCTGTTTGCCGACCTGCGCATCCCGCCGGCCGCGCTCCCGGCGCAGCCCCTGGAACAGCTGAATCACGCGGACCTGTTGACCTTGAGCGAGCAAAAGGGCTTCGCCGGTGTGACCGAGGTCGAAGGTGACATTTGCCAATGGCATCGCAAACTCGACTACCAACCTGCCAGCGCCGAGCAGGACATCGGGCGCATGCACTTTGAAACCAGCGAGCGCCTGATCGAAACCGCCCTGGACGATGCCTACTACGAAATCTGGGAGCGACTGCCCGACTCTCGCGGCACCTGTCGCGGTCAGTGGTTGCAGGCGGTCGATGATCCCATGCGGGTTGCCTGCCTGGTGCTGGCCGGCGATTACTTTCTGCTCGCCGCCAGCCGGGTTGTTGCGCTGGCACCCGGCGGTCATCTGCGTG
This sequence comes from Pseudomonas sp. GL_091, assembly GCF_057837725.1. Lineage (NCBI taxonomy): Bacteria > Pseudomonadati > Pseudomonadota > Gammaproteobacteria > Pseudomonadales > Pseudomonadaceae > Pseudomonas > Pseudomonas sp. GL_091. Next base: position 6,862,035 of record NZ_CM174451.1, read on the forward strand.
ATCACATGAACGCTGCGGCAGCACACGAACTGCTCACGACTGAACTGTCCTTTGGCCGTCACCATGGCGGGCAAACCCCGTGGCAGATCGACTATTCCACATTGCCCGGGCAAACCGGCCAGCCATTGCTGGCAGCAGACATCGACCCAACTGCCGGCGAGCTATTCAGCGACCCGCGCGTGCTGTCATCACTCGGCACCTATGTACCCGTGGCAGGTTGGCGCTGCGTCCCCAAGCCCTGACCTGAAAAACCCCGAAGGGCTCACACCCTCCGGGGTTGTTGTTTACGCACACGGCTTACAACTTGGCGATCGACACCTCGGTGGATTTCACAAACGCGATCACTTCACTGCCGACCGCCAGTTCCAGCTCTTTCACCGAGCGTGTGGTGATCACCGAAGTGACGATGCCGGACGCGGTTTGCACGTCGATTTCCGAGAGCACGTCGCCGAGGACGATTTCCTTGATGGAGCCTTTGAACTGGTTGCGAACGTTGATGGCCTTGATTGTCATGATGTTGATTCCTGTCGTTAGGTAAGACTTGAGTTATTGAGCCCAGCGCAATTGCGTAGGCAAGGGTGAAACAGGTTCCGGTTCCGGCGGTTGGCCGGGCAGCGCCAGCACGCGATTGAGGACTTCGGTTTCCAGCGCCGCCAACCGATGGGAGCCACGAACGCGAGGGCGCGGCAGTTCCACGTGCAGGTCGAGGCCGACTTCGCCGTCTTCGATCAGGATCACCCGATCGGCAATCGCCACCGCTTCACTGACGTCATGGGTCACCAGCAACACCGTGAAACCGTGCTGTTGCCAGAGCCGTTCGATCAGTTGCTGCATTTCAATTCGGGTCAGGGCATCCAGCGCCCCCAAGGGTTCATCGAGCAACAGCAGGCGCGGCTGATGAATCAACGCACGGGCCAAAGCCACGCGTTGCTTCTGTCCACCGGACAGCGCGGCCGGCCACTCGTGGGCGCGATCGGCCAGGCCCACCGCTTCCAAGGCTTCAAGCGCTTGCGGCCGCCAGTTGCCCTTGAGGCCCAGGCCGACGTTGTCGATGATCTTTTTCCAAGGCAGCAAACGCGCTTCCTGGAACATCAGCCGCGTGTCCTCCCGCGCGTCACTCAATGGCGCGGCACCGGCGAGCAACTCACCGCCAGTTGGTTGATCGAGGCCGGCGAGCAAGCGCAGCAAGGTACTTTTGCCGCAGCCGCTACGACCGACCACGGCGACAAACTGGCCCGCCGGAATGTGCAGGTCGATCTCACGCAGCACCTGCCGCGAGCCAAAGGTTTTTTGCAGCTTGCGCACCGCCAGCGGAATACCGCGCAGCAGGCGTGGAGGTTGTTCCGCGATCATGCCGCACCTCCCTTGGCAACCTGATACGCCGGGTGCCAGCGCAGCCACACACGCTCAAGCCCACGGGCCGCGAGGTCGGCCAGTTTGCCGAGCACCGCGTACAACAGAATCGCCAGCACCACCACGTCGGTCTGCAAGAACTCCCGGGCATTCATCGCCAGATAGCCGATGCCGGAACTCGCGGAGATGGTTTCCGCCACGATCAATGTCAGCCACATGAAGCCCAGGGCGAAGCGCACACCGACTAGAATCGAAGGCAGCGCCCCCGGCAGAATCACCTGCCAGAACAGACCGAAACCGGACAAGCCGTAACTGCGCGACATCTCCACCAGCGCCGGGTCGACGTTACGGATGCCGTGATAGGTGTTGAGGTAGATAGGGAACAACGTGCCCAGCGCCACCAGGAAAATCTTCGCCGACTCGTCGATACCGAACCACAGGATCACCAGCGGAATCAGCGCCAAGTGCGGCACGTTGCGGATCATCTGCACCGAACTGTCGAGCAGGCGCTCGCCCCACTTTGACAGGCCGGTGATGAAGCCAAGCGTCAGGCCGATGCTGCCACCGATGGTGAAGCCCAGCGCGGCACGCCAGCCACTGATCGCCAGGTGTGTCCAGATTTCGCCGCTGCGCACCAGGCTCACCCCGGCCTCGATCACGGCGATGGGTGCTGGCAGGATCCGTGTCGACAACCAACCCGCCGACACACTCAACTGCCACACCGCCAGCAGCAACACCGGCAACGCCCAAGGCGCAAGGCTGTGGATGATTTTCTTCATGACCGCGCCTCAGCTCTGGGACGCGGCTTTGGGCAGAATGTCGTTGGCGACCATCTCGCCGAACGGGCTGACGTAGCCGGCGCTCTTCGGCAGTTCAGGACGCTCGACATCGAGGTGCGGGAACAGCAATTCGGCCACCCGGTACGACTCCTCCAGGTGTGGATAACCGGAGAAGATGAAGGTATCGATGCCCAGGTCCGCGTACTCCTTCACGCGGGCGGCCACGGTCGGACCATCGCCCACCAGCGCCGTACCGGCACCGCCGCGCACCAGACCGACGCCGGCCCACAGGTTAGGGCTGACTTCCAGGTTGTCGCGGTTGCCGCCATGCAATGCGGCCATGCGTTGCTGACCGACCGAATCGAAACGCGCCAGCGAAGCCTGGGCACGAGCGATGGTCTCGTCGTCGAGATGGGAGATCAGCCGATCCGCGGCTTTCCAGGCTTCATCGTTGGTTTCGCGCACGATCACGTGCAGGCGAATGCCAAAGCGCACGGTGCGTCCGAGCTTCGCGGCCTTGGCTCGGACCTGTTCGATTTTTTCCGCGACGGCGGCCGGTGGTTCGCCCCAGGTCAGGACCATTTCCACCTGTTCGGCGGCCAGGTCTTGGGCGGCTTCCGAGGATCCGCCGAAGTACAGCGGCGGACGCGGTTGCTGGATCGGCGGATAGAGCAATTTCGCGCCCTTCACGCTGATGTGCTGGCCGTCGTAATCGACGGTTTCGCCTTCCAGCACCCGACGCCAGATGCGGGTGAATTCCACCGAGGCCTGATAGCGCTCTTCGTGGCTGAGGAACAATCCATCACCCGCCAATTCCTCCGGATCACCGCCCGTCACCAGGTTGAACAACGCACGACCACCAGACAGTCGATCCAGGGTCGCGGCCTGACGCGCCGCCACCGTCGGGGAAATGATCCCGGGGCGCAGGGCAACCAGGAACTTCAAACGCTGGGTCACAGGAATCAGCGATGCCGCCACCAGCCACGAGTCTTCGCAGGAGCGACCGGTAGGGATCAGTACCCCGCCAAAACCCAGGCGATCCGCTGCCTGTGCGACTTGTTGCAAGTAACCGTGATCGACGGCGCGTGCGCCTTCAGCGGTGCCAAGGTAATGGCCGTCGCCGTGGGTAGGCAGGAACCAGAAAATATTGAGGCTCATGGAGTGGTCTCCTTGGGGAATCGAATTATTGGGCTTTGGCCACGACGGCCGGCGGCGTCCAGATCACGTCTTTGATGCTCAACGGCTTGGGAATCAGCTTGAGCTGGTAGAAGCTGTCGGCGATTTTCTGCTGCGCCGCGACCACTTCCGGGGTGAGGAACAGCGCGCCATAGCCCTGGCGTTTCACTGAGGTCAGGGTGATGTCTGCTGGCAGGCCGAGCAGCGGTGAAACCTGTTGAGTCACCTCTTGCGGGTTAGCCTTGGACCACTCGCCCACCGCGCGCACTTCTTCCACCAGGGTCTTGATCACCTCGGGATTTTTCTGCGCATAAGGTTTGGTCGCGAGATAGAATTGATGGTTGTCGACGATGCCCTGGCCATCGCGCAGGGTGCGCGCTTGCAGCTGTTGTTCGGCGGCGGCCTGGTACGGATCCCAGATGACCCAGGCGTCGACGCTGCCACGCTCGAACGCGGCGCGGGCATCGGCCGGCGGCAGGAATACAGTCTGGATGTCGGTGTATTTGAGGCCGGCGTCTTCCAGCGCACGCACCAGCAGGTAGTGCACGTTGGAGCCTTTGTTCAGGACGACTTTCTTGCCCTTGAGGTCCGCCACCGATTTGATCGCCGAGTCCTTCGGCACCAGGATCGCCTCACTGTGTGGCGCTGGCGGTTCATAGGCGACGTAGAGCAAATCGGCACCGGCCGCTTGAGCGAACACGGGCGGCGTCTCACCGGTGACGCCGAAGTCGATGGAACCGACATTCAGGCCTTCGAGCAGTTGCGGGCCACCGGGGAATTCCGTCCATTGTACGTCCACGCCTTGGGCGGCGAGGCGTTTTTCCAGGGTGCCTTTGGCTTTGAGCAGCACCAGGGTGCCGTATTTCTGATAGCCGATTCGTAATACGCCTTCCTGGGTAGAAAGCGCCTGAGCTTGAGTAATAACGCCGAAGGCGGCCGCAGCAAACAGAGCGACCAGACCACGACGCAAAATGACAGGGCGCATGGCGCTCTCCTTTTTGCAGTTGGGTTTTGGCTGCACCTGCTTGCCCGTTAGCGGGCGAGTAAGGCCAGTACTTCAATTTTTCGGTGAGGCTCAAATGCTCCAGCGAGCACTCAACAAACGATCATTCAACAGGTTCGGATCAAGCGGCTTGGGCCGTCGCGCCATGGCGCTGAAAAACAGCTCCAGCGATTCATTCAGTCGTTGTTCCAGCTCCGGCGCCAACTGAGCCAGGGCGCTGCCTTCGCCGTAGGCGATCTGACTGTCGACGGCGAAAATCCCTTGAAGCATTTCCTGGGCCTTCAATGCCGACAGCACCGGCTTGAGCGCGTAATCCACCGCCAGCATGTGAGCGATGCTGCCGCCAGTGGCCATCGGCAGAACCACCTTGTGGCTCAAGGCGCGTTCGGGCAGCAGATCCAGTACGACTTTCAGTGCTCCGGAAAACGATGCCTTGTAAACCGGTGTGGCGATCAGCAGGCCATCGGCGTTTTCAATCTGTTGCAACAGGTCAACCACCTTGGGGCTGTCGAAGCGTGCGTGCAGCAAGTCCTCGGCCGGGAAGTCCCGTACCTGATAACTCACCACTTCCACGCCCTGCCCTTGTAACCAACGTTGGGAGCGATCCAGCAGCACCCCGGAACGAGAGCGCTGACTGGGACTGCCACCGAGTGAGACAACCAACATTCAGACGATTCCTTGCACGGTGTTGGCGATTCGCGGCTTGCGATCTCGCTTCGATGGAGTGACCTTAACAGCTGATTTATATATCCATAAATCATATTTATTCATTTGGTTATTCGTTAAAGAAATATGAAAACCGGTTTCTTCCAGGCAAAAAAACAGGCCGTCGAAACGGCCTGAAAATCCCCTGCTTTGTGAGTACACATCTTGAATTCTGTTGCGCCTGATCCGCCGCCATCGCGAGCAAGCTCGCTCCCACAGGGGTACGCAGTTGCGCCCAAAATGCTGAAGACTTATCGGTTCGGCTGCGGCGTCAGGCGCAAGTAAGGCTTGACCGCCCGATAGCCCTTGGGAAAACGCTGTTTGATTTCATCCTCATCCTTGAGCGACGGCACGATCACCACCTCATCACCGTCCTGCCAGTTGGCCGGTGTGGCCACCTTGTAGTTGTCGGTGAGTTGCAGCGAGTCGATCACCCGCAGGATTTCATTGAAGTTGCGGCCGGTGCTCGCCGGGTAGGTGATCGTCAGCCGGACCTTTTTGTTCGGGTCGATCACGAACAGACTGCGCACGGTCAGGGTGTCGTTGGCGTTGGGATGGATCAGGTCGTAGAGGTCCGAGACCTTGCGGTCGGCGTCATCCAGGATCGGAAAGTTGACCACGGTGGCCTGGGTTTCGTTGATGTCCTCGATCCACCTGTGGTGCGACTCCACCGGGTCCACCGACAAAGCGATGGCCTTGACGCCGCGCGCGGCGAACTCATCCTTGAGCCTGGCGGTGAAGCCCAGTTCCGTGGTGCACACCGGGGTGAAATCCGCAGGATGGGAAAACAGCACGCCCCAGCTATCGCCCAGCCACTGATGGAAACGGATGATGCCGGCGCTGGAGTTCTGTTCGAAATCGGGGGCGATATCGCCAAGTCTGAGACCCATGGTGCTGCTCCTTGTGAGTGCTTGATGGGTTCAACTGTGCCTGTGTTTTTTATCTATTAAAAAGAATAAATATCGATTTATTTAGATCATAAAGAAATATTAAATATCTGTTCACTGGACGCGCACGCACAACCCGCCGAACATCGCCCCAAGGTTCGAGAAGGCCTTGAGTTGCTGCAAAGAGGGAACTTCAAGGCGGGATTACGGGGGTGAACCCGTCTTGAAAATGTAAAAGCCCCGCCCGGTGCAATACCGGGCGGGGCTTTTTTTGTCTCGGTTACGCGAGCGCTATTACAACAGCGGGATCGAGTAGCTGAGGATCACACGGTTTTCGTCCTGCGAACGCGTGTTCGGCAGGTCGGTGCGCCAGGTAGCGTTTTTCCACGCCAGACCCAGGTTTTTTAGCGGACCTTCCTGAACGACATAAGCCACGCTCAGATCGCGCTCCCACTCGGAAGCACCATTGGCTGCCTCGCCACCCTTGGCGTTAACTGTATCGATATTGTCGCCATGCAGGTACACCAGACCCGCCGTCAGGCCAGGTACGCCGACCTTGGCGAAGTCATACGCGTAGCGTGCCTGCCAGGTGCGTTCGCCGGCACGGCCGAACTTCTGGATTTGCGAGTCGGTGATGGTGTAGTTCGACGAACCGTCGCCCTGGTTCAGCCAAGGGAAGTCGCTGTCGCCGTTGCTGACCTGGTAACCGGCGCCGAAGGTGTGACCGGCAACGGAGTACAGGAACAGGCCGCTGTACAGGTTGTTGTCGACCTTGCCTTTACCGTTGGCTGCACCACTGTAATTGCCAGTGGTGAAGTACAGAGGGTCGTGACCGTTGGCACCGTCGTCGGAGCTGTTGAAGTAACGGAAGTCCGACTTCAACACGCCAGGGCCGATGGCCCAGTTATGCACCAGACCCAGGAAGTGTTGCTTGTAGAACTCTTCCAGGTTGCCGTAGTAGTACTGGGCCGTCAGGTCCTTGGTGATCTTGTAGTCGCCACCGGCATAAATGAACTTGTTGCTGTCGCGGAATTTGGTGCCGCGAGTGTTCGCGCCCGAAATCGACATCTGCTCATTGTTGCTGGAGTTACGGCCTTTAACGGCTTCGATCTGGCCACCGACCAGGGTCAAATCCTTGATGTCGCCGGAGGTGATCTGGCCACCCTGCCAGGTTTGCGGCAGCAGGCGGCCGTCGTTGGTCACGATCACCGGCAGTTTTGGCTGCAGGGTGCCCAGCTTCAGTTCGGTCTGGGAGATCTTGGCTTTGGCAGTCAAACCCAGGCTGGAGAAGTCATCAACCGCTTCGCCGTTGGACTTGCTCGGGAACACGGTGCCGCCGTACGAGTTGTTGCTCGCGCCGTTGGTGCCTCCACCGGAATCCAGTTTGACGCCCAACAGGCCGATCGCATCCACACCAAAACCGACAGTGCCTTGGGTGTAACCGGAGATGAAACGCAGATCGAAGCCTTGGCCCCATTCTTCGTTTTTGTTCGGGCCAGTGCCGTCACGGTAATCGGTGTTGATGTAGAAGTTACGCAGCCCCAGTGTTGCCTTACTGTCTTCGATAAAACCCGCGGCGCTTGCCTGCTGGGTCAAAACCCCAACGGCCACAGCGATGGCCAAGGTGGACTTGTTCATGTTTCGCTCCTCTCGTTTCTAATTCTGATGTTCCTGGTCCCGAATCGATTGCCCGGGATCCTGAATGCATAAATTCGCGGCAAACCGTCTAGGCCGGTCATTTGGCGGGCCGCAGGATACATGGCCTTAAAGCCAAAAAGAATTTTTTGGTGTTTTTTAATATCGCTTAGGAATATGACTTCCCACGACAGATCCGAGGTATCGGCGGCTAGGCCAATTCCTGAACCTGATCTATTGTCGAGGGACGAAATTGCCAAATCCGAGTTCAGGGATGAGTCTCGGACAGGCGCACTTTAGGGGGTGGATTAAAAAACTAAAAAGAATAAAAAAGAAATATCATCTATGTTTATGGAATATAAAACTCGACACGAAAAAAAGCCCCGCCAACCGACGGGGCTTTTTCTTACGGCAATTACATGAAGCTGTAGGTGTAGTTGAAGATCAGACGGGTCTGGTCTTGATCAAGGGTGCTGGTGTTGCCACGGTAGGTACCGTGACGCAGAGTCGTACCAAACCCTTTCAGTGCGCCCGTTTGAATCACGTAATCAATGCGCGCGTCGGTCTCGTGCTCACTCAGGTCTTTACCAACACCGTTGGTAGCCTTGATGTCCTGGCCATTCAAGTAAGCAATCGAAGCTTTCAAGCCTGGCACGCCCAGGGAGGCGAAGTCATAGGAGTACTGACCGAACGTGGTGTTTTCACCGGCACGGATAAAGCTGCCAACTGTGGCGTCGGTAAACGAGTAGAAGCTCGCGCCGCCGGCACCTTCAGGGTTTCCGTTGCCATCGACAAGGTTGCCTTGGTTCAAGAAAACGAAGCCGCCGTCATCGTTGACACGCTGATGCCCGATCAGGAACGCGTTGCCACCCAGGGTATAGGTGAACATGGCGCTCCAGGTCTTGTTATCGATCTCACCCGGGGTCTTGGCGAAACCGTTGTTGTTGTTGAAACGGAAACCCGGATCGCCGTTCTTGCCGTCGGAGCTGCTATCGAAATAACGGATATCGGTCTTGAACGACTGATTGGCCGCGATCGGGTAGACGTGCACCAGACCGAGGAAGTTCTGCTTGTAGAAGTCTTCCAGGTTCGCATAGTAGTACTGCAGCAAGAGGTCTTTGGTGACCTTCCAGTCAGCACCGCCGTAGAGGAATTTGTTGCTGTCCTGAGTAGCGCCAGCCACAGACAGGCCAGTGGAGTTCGAGGAGGCGCGACCCGACGCGTGCTCCAGCTGACCAAAGTTGAAGGTCACGTTGTCGATTTCTTTGGAGGTGATGGTGCCACCTTCAAAGGTCTGCGGCAGCAGACGGCTGTCGTTCGCGATCAGGATCGGCAGGTTAGGTGCCAGAGCGCCACCCAGGTGGGCTTCAGTCTTCGAGAAGCGCGCCTTGACGTTGCCATCCAGACGACTCCACTCGTCGGCCGCCTCATTGCCATCACTAGGGAAGAATGAGTTGCTGTTACCGGTCGGGTGATGCCCCTTGCCGCCATCCAGGTGGATACCCACCAGAGCCTGGGCGTCGATACCAAAACCTACGGTACCCTGGGTGAAACCGGACAGGTAATCGAACTTCAGACCCTCAGCGGTTTCGCGCTGACGGTTGGCAGGAGTGCTCGCACCTTCACGCATATCGGCGTCGTAATACATGGTCCGGGAACTGATGGACGCCTTGCTGTCTTCCAGGAAACCTGCGGCGCCTGCCTGCTGCGCCAAAACCCCCACGGTCACGGCCAAAGCCAAGGTGGACTTGTTCATTGTGTAGCTCCTCTCGATTCTAATTCTTGTGTTCCTGGTCTCGAGTCGACGCCCGAAATCCTAAGATGCGCGATTAGCGCCAGAGCGTGACCCACAAGTCAATCGTAACCATGTGTGTCTACGACCATAGTCTAATCCCCGGTTTTTTGGTCCCTGCAGGGTCATGAATTCGTCATGAACCTGAAAAGAATTACCCGATTCTTTTCTAATACCGTTTAGGAATTTAGCTCCCCACTCCCTAACCATCCCAGAATAGAAGGTTTGGCTCATAAGCTAATTCCTAATCGGTATTTATTTTCGATTTTTTAGATCGATTAGTTTCTGACGCAATTCGGAAACAAATCCTTTACAGAAAGGCGGCCCCATGACGTCAAAACGTGCACTATCCGGACCAATTGTTACAGTTTGTGTATCGTTCGCAGTTTCTTTCAGCGCTCATGCGGCGAACCTCACCGTCGGCTATCAAACCGGTATCGACCCGAGCAAAGTCCCCCAGGCCGATGGCCTTTATGAAAAAACCATCGGCCAGCCCATCGACTGGCGGCGCTTCAACAGCGGCCCGGAAGTGGTCACGGCGATTGCCTCCGGTGATGTGCAAATCGGCAATCTCGGCTCCAGTCCGCTGGCCGCTGCCGCCTCGCGCAACCTGCCGATTGTCGCGTTCATCGTCTCCGCCCAGATCAATGCCGCCGAAGCGCTGGTGGTGCGCAACGGTAGCGGCATCGAAAAACCGCAAGATCTGATCGGAAAGACCATCGCCACGCCTTTCGTTTCGACTTCCCACTACAGCCTGCTTGGCGCGCTGAAGCACTGGGGCCTGGACAGTTCGAAAGTCAAAGTGGTGAACCTGCAGCCGGCGGAAATCGCGGCAGCCTGGAAGCGTGGTGATATTGATGGCGCGTTTGTCTGGTCGCCGGCGCTCGGGGAAATCCGCAAGAGTGGCAAGACCCTGACCGACGCTGCGCAGGTGGGCCAATGGGGGGCGCCAACCTTTGAGGTCTGGGTGGCGCGCAAGGATTACGCCGAAAAGCACCCAGAGGTGGTGGCCAAATTTGCCAAGGTCACCCTCGACTCTTTTGCTGATTACGCTGCACATAAAGCCAACTGGACAGTCGACTCGGAGCCTGTGCAAAAAATCGCCAAACTGACCGGTGCCAATGCCGTCGATGTGCCCGAGTTACTAGCCGGTTCCGCATTCCCGGATGCCAAGGCGCAACAGAGCACCGCGCTGCTGGACGGCGGCACGGCCAAAGCCATTGGCGAGACGGCGAAATTCTTGAAGGAGCAAGGAAAGGTCGAGACGGTGTTGCCGGATTACTCGCCGTATGTCAGCGCGAAGTTTGTCACTGAGTAATTGCTGAGGGCTGCTGTGCAGCCCATCGCGAGCCTGCTCGCGATGGAAGCGACGCGATTACAGGGCTTTTTCGAAGATCTTCGAATTACGCTGATAGTTGTACAGCGACGCCCGCGCCGACGGCAGACGGTCAACGCTGCTCGGCACAAAACCACGCTCGCGGAACCAGTGCGCGGTGCGGGTGGTGAGGACGAACAAAGTTTTCAACCCCTGAGCCCGTGCGCGGTTTTCAATACGCTCCAGCAGCTCATCGCCGCGACCGCCATGGCGATACTCCGGGTTCACCGCCAGGCACGCCAGCTCACCGGCATCCGAATCGGCAATCTGATACAGCGCCGCGCAGGCGATGATCATACCTTCGCGTTCAACCACACTGAACTGCTCGATTTCGCGCTCCAGCACTTCGCGGGAACGGCGCACCAGGATGCCCTGCTCTTCCAGCGGGCTGATCAAATCCAGCAAACCGCCGACGTCTTCAATGGCCGCTTCGCGTACTACTTCAAACTGCTCCTGGGCCACCAGTGTGCCGCCACCGTCGCGGGTGAACAGCTCGGTCAGCAGTGCACCGTCTTCGGCGTAACTGACGATATGGCTGCGGGCCACGCCGCCACGGCAAGCTTCGGCCGCGGCATCCAGCAATTCTGCCTGATAGTTACTGCCCAGCCGTTGCAGATGCGCCGGCACTTGCTGCGGACGCAGTTCACGCACCAGGCGGCCGTGTTCGTCGATCAGGCCCAGGTCGGCGCCGAACAGCAGCAGCTTGTCCGCGCCCAGGTCGATGGCCGCGCGGGTGGCGACGTCTTCGCACGCCAGATTGAAAATCTCCCCGGTCGGCGAATAACCCAACGGCGACAGCAGCACGATGGAGCGTTCGTCCAGCAGACGATTGATGCCCTTGCGGTCGACCCGGCGCACTTCGCCGGTGTGGTGATAGTCGACGCCTTCAAGCACGCCGATCGGCCGGGCCGTCACCAGGTTGCCGCTGGCCACCCGCAGGCGCGAGCCCTGCATCGGCGACGAAGCCATGTCCATCGACAAGCGAGCCTCAATGGCAATGCGCAGCTGGCCAACCGCGTCGATTACGCACTCCAGGGTCGCGGCATCGGTGATGCGCATGCCGTGGTGGTAGTGCGGGGTCAGGCCACGGGCCGCGAGGCGCGCTTCGATTTGTGGCCGGGAACCGTGAACCAGCACCAGGCGCACGCCCAGGCTGTGCAACAGCACCAGGTCGTGGACGATATTGCCGAAGTTCGGGTGCTCAACGCCGTCGCCGGGCAGCATGACGACAAAGGTGCAATCGCGATGGGCGTTGATGTAAGGCGAAGCGTGACGAAGCCAATTGACGTATTCGGGCATGAACCTGGGCCTGTAATAAATAGCAGCCGAAGAAAGGGCGAAACTGAAAACGCACAGCGGGCTGATGGTTATCGTCGGAACAGGCTTGGCGACACGCGCGCTCTCCTCATGAATACGGGTTTGGGTACCGGCAATTTAACCGCGAAACCTTGTAGGAGCGAGCTTGCTCGCGATGGATATGAGGGCACCGCGTTCATTCAGGCAATACTCGCCATCGTTAACGTCCATCGCGAGCAAGCTCGCTCCTACAGGGGTGTCAGGCAATAGTGTTCGATCAGTTGCCTTAATAGATGCACCGTAGGCTGCAAACGTGACATTTCGAGGTATTCCCCCGGCTGATGGGCGCAGGCGATATCGCCCGGGCCAAGCACCAGCGTTTCGCAGCCAAGGCGCTGAAGATAAGGCGCTTCGGTGCCGAACGCCACTGCTTCGGCGCTATGACCGGTGAGCTTTTCAGCAAGGCGCACCAACTCGGCGTCCTCGGCCTGCTCGAAGGGCGGCACTTCGGGGAACAACGGCGCGTAGGTGATCTTCACCTGATGCCGCTCGGCAACCGGGTTGAGCTTCTGCAGGATCTCTGCACGCAAGACCTTAGGGTCCATGCCGGGCAACGGGCGCAGATCAAACTCCAGCGAACACTGGCCGCAGATGCGGTTGGGGTTGTCGCCGCCATGGATGCAACCGAAATTCATCGTTGGCGTCGGCACGCCAAACTGTGGATTGCGGAATTCGCGCTGCCACAACAGGCGCAGGCCACGCAGTTCACCGATGGCATCGTGCATGGCTTCCAGGGCACTGTGGCCCAGGCGCGGATCGGAGGAATGACCGCTCTGCCCGAGGATGTCGATGCGCTCCATCATGATGCCTTTGTGCATGCGGATCGGCTTGAGCCCGGTCGGCTCGCCGATCACCGCCGCCCGCCCCAGCGGTCGCCCCGCTTCGGCCAGCGCGCGGGCGCCGGACATCGAACTTTCTTCGTCACACGTGGCGAGAATCAGCAACGGCTGTTTGAACGGCTGATCGAGCAGCGGTTTGACCGCCTCGATGGCCAGGGCGAAAAAGCCCTTCATGTCGCAACTGCCCAGGCCAACCCAACGACCGTCGACTTCGGTCAGTTTCAGCGGGTCGGTTTGCCACAGCGCGCCGTCGAACGGCACGGTGTCGCTGTGCCCGGCGAGCACCAGGCCTCCGGGGCCAGAACCAAAACTGGCCAGCAGGTTGAACTTGCCGGGGCTGACCTGCTGGATCTCGCAGGTAAAACCCAACTCACCGAGCCACGTCGCCAGCAGATCGATGACCGGGCGGTTGGTTTGATCGAGACTGGGCTGGGTGCAACTGACCGACGGTGTAGCGATCAACGCAGCGAATTGTTCTTTCATCGACGGCAATGGCATCGCTGACTCCCGGCACCCGAATTGAGGTCCATCATAGAACCAACCGATGGCAGGAATAAACCGTCGCGACGCGGACTAACCTTGAGTCCTGTACACTGCACGACCTTGGCAGCCACACATTCCCCCGGCTGCGCTCCCGATCCTGGATTTTCCGGCCATGCAGAAAGAAACCGAAATCAAACTCCGCGTCAGCCGCGAAACCCTCGCCGCCCTGCGCGAGCACCCGTTACTGAAAAAACGCAACAAAAGTGGCTGGGAACGCCGTGAGTTGATGAACCAGTACTTCGACACCCCAGAGCGCGACCTGGCCCAGGCCAAAGTCGCCCTGCGCCTGCGCAAGGATGGCGAAGAAGTGATTCAGACCCTCAAGACCCGCGGCCAGAGCGTCGCCGGTTTGTCGGTACGTAACGAGTACGACTGGAACCTGCCCAAAGCCAAGCTCGACCTGAAGAAACTCGACGGCGAATGCTGGCCCGAGGAACTGGCCCAGCTCGACAAGAAGACCCTGAAGCCAATCTTCACCACCGACTTCGTCCGCGAACGCGCGGAAATCGCCTGGGGTCGCGGCAAGACCAAAGTGGTCATCGAAGCCGCGCTGGACCTGGGTCACGTCGTGGTCGGCAAGCAGAAAGAAGAAATCTGCGAGCTGGAACTGGAACTGCGCGAAGGCGAGCCGGCAGCCCTGCTGGAACTGGCCGCCGAACTGGCCGAGAAACTGGCCCTGATGCCCTGCGACATCAGCAAGGCCGAGCGCGGTTATCGCCTGTACGACGCCCACAGCTATTCGTTGAGCCTGCCGGCGCCGCAGATCACGGCGGAAACGCCGCTGGACGATGCGTTCGCCGCGCTGAGCTGGCACTTGCTGGGCAGCAGCCAGCGTCTGGCCGAACAGTATCGCTTCAACGGTCACTGGCGCCTGTTGCAGGACTGGGTCGAATGCCTCGCAGAAATGCGCGCGCTGATCAGCAGCCTGGGCCAGGCCGCACCACGTCAGTCGACCCACGATCTGCGTATCGCCCTCGATGCCTTGCTGGAAGACTGGCGCCCGCTGGTACAAGCGGGCCTGGAAGATGAAGACGTGCGCAAAGCCGCGCCCGAGCAGTTCCTCGAAGAACTCGAAGACCCGCGCTGGGGCCTGTTCTCCCTGACCACCTCGCGCTGGCTGCTGGCCCGCACCTGGGCCGCCGACCGCAACACCCGCGGCAATCGCCAGGGCGCTGCGCAACTGGGCAGCTGGTTACCGCGCCTGCTGGGCGAAGAAGCCACTTCGTTGCAACTGCAACGTTACCAGCAACAGCCGGAAGACCTGGCCGAGCAACTGCCGCGCATCGAACGCATCCAGGTCTGGCTGCACCATGCGCGTAACGTGCTGGAGATCCCGGAAATGGATCGCCTGTACGGTGAGCTGAACAAACTGGCGCAACTGGCCAACGAATCGATCACCGATGAAGTCCTGGATGCGCGCAAGCAGCAGGCGATTGCGGTGTATCAGAACCGTGCCTGGAAAATGTTGCTGCGTCTGTAATACCTTGTGGCGAGGGGGCTTGCCCCCTCGCCACAAAGTCCCTCAAGTATCATCAGCGCACCACCGGCAAACTGGTGGTCGACTTGATCTCCGACAACGCCACGATCGAATTCACCTCCTGAATCCCCGGCACCATCGACAGCTTCTCGAAGAAGAAGCGCTCGTACGCCTCGATGTCCGCCGTGACAATCCGCAGCAAGAAATCCACCGCCCCCATCAGCACGTAACACTCCAGCACCTCCGGAAAGCCGCGAATCGCCTCGGTGAATTCGGTGAAGTTCGAACGCCCGTGGGCATTGAGTTTCACCTCCGCGAAGATCTGCGTGTTCAGGCCGATTTTCTTGCGGTCGAGCAAGGTCACCTGACCGCGAATGATGCCCTCCTCCTTCATCCGCTGAATCCGCCGCCAGCACGGCGATTGCGAGAGCCCAACCTGCTCGGCGATCTGTGCGCTGGAAAGCGAAGCATCCTCTTGCAGCAAGGCGAGGATCTTGCGGTCGTAGCTGTCCAATTCGCTTTGCATAAAAAAACCCTTAACCTAGTAACAAGTGAATTGATTGATTCTTCACTTCTGCAATAAAGCCAATCATAGAGAAGAAATACCCGGTACAGGATGTAAATATTTCTCCAATGATTTTGGAGCCTGACCATGCCGTATCTCGAAGCCGTGAACACCCCACCTGCCCGCGCCGATGTCTGGAACGTCGGCAACGCCCATTGCCGGGTTCGCTATCAAATGCTGGCCGAGGCAGAACCGGACCTGCTGTGTCGCGCCCTCAATCTGTTCGCCTTGCAATTGCTCACGCCGGAACAGGTCAACGTGCAGCGCCAGAACGACTGGCTGAGCATCGAGATCGTCATCGACGGTTTGAGCTGGCACCGTGCGCAAGTGATTGCGGAAAAACTTCGTAACCTGATCAGCGTCTGCTCGGTGGAGCTGCAAGAAGCTGATTCCCCATGGGCCGAAGCGGCTCAAGCGGCGGGCTGAAAAACTCCGAAACGGCTTTGTCGGGTAGTGGCCCAGCGGTCAGCCGGGCCACGGCTATCCTTTGCGCACTGTCGTTCAAAAGGAGCCCGCATGTCCGTACATCTCGCCTTTCAGGACCGCTGGCTGGATCTCAATGACCTGCTGCGCGAACTGGTCGCCCAGGGCTTTATCAATCAGGATTCGGCCGAACACGCGCTCAATGCCCGCCGCCGCAACGCCTCCCTTGGCCAGATGCATCCACTGGAGTTCATCGCCAGCCAACAGCTGGACGATCTCAGCCGTCCCGGCAAACCGCTGGACCTCGAGAGCCTGACCCTGTGGCTATCCCGGCAGGCCGGCCAGCCTTACCTGCGCATCGACCCACTGAAAATCAATGTCGCGGCCGTGACCCCGCTGATGTCCTATGCCTTCGCCCAGCGCCACAAGATCCTCGCGGTAGCGATCGACCGCGAGGCGGTCACCGTGGCCAGCGCCCAGCCTTATGTCAGCGGCTGGGAGGCTGACCTGACCCACGTGCTCAAATTGCCGATCAAGCGTGTGGTGGCCAACCCGGTGGACATCCAGCGCTTCAGCGTCGAATTCTTCCGCCTGGCCAAATCGGTCACCGGGGCGAACAGCGCCGACCCGCAAATAAGTACCCTCGGCAATTTCGAACAGCTGCTCAACCTCGGCGCCAGCGATCAGGAGCCGGACGCCAACGACGCACACATCGTCAACATCGTCGACTGGCTGTTCCAGTACGCGTTCCAGCAACGCGCCAGCGACATCCACATCGAGCCCCGGCGCGAGCAAGGCACGGTGCGCTTTCGCATCGACGGTGTGCTGCACAACGTCTATCAATTCCCACCCCAGGTCACCATGGCCATCGTCAGTCGCCTGAAAACCCTGGGGCGCATGAACGTCGCGGAGAAACGCAAACCCCAGGACGGCCGGGTCAAAACCAAGACCCCGGACGGCGGTGAAGTCGAACTGCGTTTATCGACACTGCCCACAGCCTTCGGCGAAAAAATGGTCATGCGGATCTTCGACCCGGAAGTATTGCTCAAGGACTTCGACCAGCTTGGTTTCTCCGCCGACGATCTGCGCCGCTGGCAAGACATGACCCGCCAACCCCACGGCATCATCCTCGTCACCGGGCCGACGGGTTCGGGCAAGACCACCACCCTCTACACCACCCTGAAAAAACTGGCGACGCCGGAGGTCAACCTCTGCACCATCGAAGACCCGATCGAAATGGTCGAGCCGGCGTTCAACCAGATGCAGGTCCAGCACAACATCGACCTGACCTTCGCCGCCGGCGTGCGCGCGCTGATGCGGCAAGACCCGGACATCATCATGATCGGCGAGATCCGCGATCTCGAAACCGCGGAGATGGCGATCCAGGCGGCGCTCACCGGGCACCTGGTGCTGTCGACCCTGCACACCAACGACGCGCCCAGCGCCATCAGCCGCCTGCTGGAACTCGGCGTGCCGCACTACCTGATCAAGGCCACGGTGCTCGGCGTCATGGCCCAGCGACTGGTGCGGACCCTGTGCCCGCACTGCAAGGCGCCGCTGACGCTGGGCGAAGACGACTGGCAAACCCTGACCCGTCCCTGGCAAGCACCCTTGCCGACCAATGCCCAGCGCGCCATCGGTTGCGTGGAATGCCGCGACACCGGTTATCACGGTCGCGCCGGGGTCTACGAAATCATGCAGCTCAGCGACAGCATCAAGGCGCTGATCAGTCCCGACACCGATCTGCTGGCCGTGAGGCGACAGGCATTCAAGGAAGGCATGCGCAGCCTGCGGCTGTCAGGAGCGCAAAAGGTCGCTGCCGGGCTGACGACCATCGAGGAGGTTCTGCGCGTGACACCCCAGAGCGAGCAGAGCTGAGCCCGGCTGTACTTATCCGGTATCGGCACAGCTACACTCCAGCCATTGAAACTCCACAGATCCACACATCAACAAGGAATCGTTATGCAGATCGGTAGTGTGCTTTTGCTTTTTGTCGGCCTGGTGGTCGCCATTCTGTTCATGGGTTTCAAGGTCGTGCCCCAGGGCTTTGAATGGACCGTCGAGCGTTTCGGTCGCTACACCAACACGCTCAAGCCAGGGCTGAACGTCATCATTCCGGTCATGGACCGGATCGGGCGCAAGATGAATGTGATGGAAAGCGTGCTGGATATTCCGCCGCAGGAAGTCATCACCTCCGACAACGCTACGGTGCAAATCGACGCCGTGTGCTTCTTCCAGGTGGTCAACACGGCCCAGGCGGCCTACGAGGTCAACAACCTCGAACACGCCATCCGCAACCTGCTGCAAACCAACATCCGTACGGTACTCGGCTCGATGGAACTCGACGCAATGCTCAGCCAGCGTGACGGCATCAACGAAAAACTGCTGCGCACCGTCGACGAAGCGACCGCACCGTGGGGCATCAAGATCACCCGGATCGAGATCAAGGACATCAGCCCACCCGCCGACCTGATGGCGGCGATGTCGGGGCAGATGAAAGCCGAACGGATCAAGCGTGCACAAATCCTCGAGGCCGAGGGCCTACGCGCCGCAGCGATCCTGACCGCCGAAGGCAAGAAGCAGGCGCAGATCCTCGAAGCAGAAGGCAGTCGCCAGGCCGCATTCCTGGAAGCCGAAGCCCGCGAGCGGCAAGCCGCGGCAGAAGCCCAGGCGACCAAAGTGGTGTCCGAAGCCATCGCCAGCGGCAACGTGCAAGCGGTCAATTACTTCGTGGCGCAGAAGTACATCGATGCGCTGGGCAAGCTGGCTTCGGCCAACAACAGCAAAGTGATCCTGATGCCGCTGGAGGCCAGTTCGATGATCGGCGCGGTGGGCGGCATTGGCGAAATCGTCAAGGCCACTTTCGATAACAAGAAAGCCTGAGGCGCGCCATGTGGGCATTTTTGCAGCACCTTTCGTTCTGGGACTGGTTGGCGTTGGGCACGGTGCTGTTGATTCTCGAAGTGTTCGGTGCCGGCGGTTATCTGCTGTGGATCGGCATGGCCGCGGCAGCCGTGGGCGTCTTGACCTTCCTGTTGCCGGGCTTGTCCTGGGAATGGCAGTTTCTGTTGTTCGGCCTGCTGTCGATCACCACCGCGTTGTACTGGTGGCGGCGTCAGCGCACGGCGATGCGTCCGAGTGATCAGCCACACCTGAATCTGCGCGGCCAGGAACTGATCGGCAAAACCTTCGTGGTGCATGAAGCGATTGTCGACGGTCGCGGCAAGATCAAGGTGGCCGACGGCGTGTGGATGGCCCGCGGGCCGGACGCTGCCATTGGCAGCCGCGTACGGGTGGTCGGCCAGCAAGGCGCGATCCTGCTGGTCGAAGCGACGGAATAGGCAACCACGGAACTCGATTGGGGGTTGGCAATCCAACCGCGTAGTCAACCCAGTGGAGTCACCCTGTCATGCGTTTCAAACTTGCTGTCGCTACCGTCGCGCTGTTGTCCCTGCCTGTCGGTTCGGCGATGGCCGATACTTTTTGGCGTAACGTTCTTACCTCCGGTGCAACCACCGGTTCGAGCTATCTGACATCCAAGGATAACAAGCTGGTCGTCGCGGCCCAGGACGACGCCAGCAGCTTCGTCGCCAGTGATGGCAGTATCCGCGGCCCGTACATGGAAGCAGCCATGCAGAAAGTCCGCGCCGACAACCCGGGCCTGCAAGCCACGGATATGGAGCTGGCGAACGCGATCCTGGCAAAGAATGCCGTGGCTTCTGAGTAAGCGTTGCGAATGAAAAATGCCGCTCACTTGAGCGGCATTTTTTTGCCCAGCGAACACAAATCCCATGGTCCCGCAGGAGTTATGCGTTGCCTGGGAGGTCAGCGATAGTCATCCACCGGCACACACGCACAAAACAGGTTCCGGTCCCCATACACATTGTCCACCCGGTTCACCACCGGCCAGTATTTGTGCGCCTTGGTGTGCGCGTCCGGCGTGACCGCTTGCACGATGCTGTACGGCCGCTCCCACACGCCGGTGATATCGGCCAACGTATGCGGCGCACCTTTCAGCGGGTTTTCTTCAGCCGGCCAGTTACCGTTCTGCACCTCGTTGATTTCCGCGCGGATGCTCAGCATCGCTCCGATAAAACGGTCCAGTTCCGCCTTCGACTCACTTTCGGTTGGCTCGACCATCAGCGTCCCCGGCACCGGAAACGACATGGTCGGGGCGTGGAAGCCGTAGTCCATCAGGCGCTTGGCCACGTCCTCTTCGGTAATGCCGGTCAACGCCTTGAGCGGTCGAAGGTCGAGGATACATTCGTGGGCCACCCGCTCATTGCGTCCGGTGTAGAGCACAGGGAAGGCACCGGACAAATGCCGCGCCAGGTAATTCGCGGCGAGGATCGCCACTTCGCTGGCGTCCGCCAATTGCGGCCCCATCATCGCGATGTACATCCAGCTGATCGGCAAAATGCTTGCGCTGCCCCAGGGCGCCGCGCTGACGGCGCCATTTTGCGGGTGCGGCCCGTCGATCGGCACCACCGGATGGTTGGCCACGAACGGCGCCAAATGCGCCCGAACACCAATCGGTCCCATGCCCGGCCCACCGCCACCATGGGGAATGCAGAAGGTCTTGTGCAGGTTCATGTGCGAGACATCGGCGCCAATATCGGCCGGCCGCGCCAACCCGACCTGAGCGTTGAGGTTGGCGCCATCCATGTACACCTGACCGCCGTGCTGGTGGATCACTTCACAGATTTCGCTGATACCTTCCTCATACACCCCGTGGGTCGAAGGGTAGGTCGCCATCAGGCAGGCGAGTTTGTCTGCCGCCTGCGCGGCTTTTTCCTTGAGGTCATCCAGGTCGACGTTGCCCGCCTCGTCACACTCGACGATCACCACGCGCATCCCGGCCATTTGCGCCGACGCGGGATTGGTGCCATGAGCCGACGAAGGAATCAGGCAAATATCGCGGCCGCCCTGTTGCCGGCTCTCATGGTATTTGCGGATCGCCAGCAGTCCGGCGTATTCGCCCTGGGCACCGGAGTTGGGTTGCATGCAGATCGCGTCGAAACCGGTGATCGCACACAACCAGCGCTCCAGTTCTTCGATCATCAGCCCATAACCAGCGGCCTGTTCCTTGGGCACAAATGGATGCAGGTTGGCGAACTGCGGCCAGGTAATCGGGATCATCTCGCTGGTGGCGTTGAGCTTCATGGTGCAGGAGCCCAGCGGGATCATCGATTGATTGAGCGCCAGGTCCTTGTTTTCCAGTTGCTTGAGGTAGCGCAGCATCTCGGTTTCGCTGTGATGGGCGCTGAACACCGGATGGCGCAGATAAGGCGAAGTTCGCGCCAGCCCTTCGGGAATTCCGCCAGGCAAGACTTCGGCATCCAGGTCGTCGATACTGAGCCCGTGATCGGCCCCCAGAAACACGTCGAACAGCTTCGCCACGGTGCCTTCGTCGCAGGCCTCGTCGAGGCTCAAGCCCAGTTGGCCGCGCCCGAGAATGCGCAGGTTGATCTGCGCGGCCCGGGCACTTTCGATGATCGCGGTCTGGGCTCCGCCGACTTCCAGCGTCAGGGTGTCGAAGAAGTGCCGGTTGACCCGGGTGATACCGTTGCGTTCAAGCCCGGCGGCCAGGATGCAGGTCAGCCGATGTACCCGCTGGGCGATCCGCTTGAGCCCTTCGGGGCCGTGGTAGACCGCATAGAAACTGGCGATGTTGGCCAGCAGTACCTGGGCTGTGCAGATGTTGGAGTTGGCCTTCTCCCGGCGGATGTGTTGCTCGCGGGTTTGCAGGGCCATGCGCAGGGCAGTGTTGCCCCGTGCATCTTTCGAAACACCGATGATCCGCCCGGGAATTGCCCGTTTGTATTCATCGCGACTGGCAAAAAATGCCGCATGAGGCCCGCCGTAGCCCATGGGCACGCCAAATCGCTGGGACGATCCGAACACCACATCGGCACCCAGTTCACCCGGCGGGGTCAGCAACAACAGGCTCAGCAAATCCGTGGCGACACAGGCCAGGGCCTGTTGCGCGTGCAGATGATCGATCAGCGGCCGCAGGTCGTGGATTTCACCGTGGGTGTCGGGGTATTGCAGCAACGCGCCGAACACCTGGTGCTGCTTCAAGTTATCCACAGCGTCGACGATCAGCTCGATGCCGAAACCTTCAGCGCGGGTCTGCACCACGGAAATGGTTTGCGGGTGGCAGTTTTCGTCGACAAAGAACAGGTTGCTTTTGGACTTGGCGACCCGCTTGGCCAAGGCCATGGCTTCCGCGGCGGCGGTGGCTTCATCGAGCAGCGAGGCATTGGCCAGCTCCAGGCCGGTCAGGTCGATGGTCAGTTGCTGGAAGTTCAGCAGCGCTTCGAGCCGCCCTTGGGCGATCTCCGGTTGATAGGGGGTGTACGCGGTGTACCAGCCGGGATTTTCCAGCACGTTACGCAGAATGACGGCCGGTGTGAGGGTGCCGTGGTAGCCCATGCCGATCAGGCTGGTCCAGACCTGGTTCTGCTCGGCATAACCGCGCAATTTGGCCAGCGCGGCCTCTTCATCGAGTGCCGGGGGCAGGTCCAGCGCCCGGTTGAGGCGGATGCCCGGCGGCACCGTTTGCTCGATCAATTCGACCCGACTGCCCAGGCCGAGGCTGTCGAGCATCGCCTGTTGCTCGGCGGCGTCGGGTCCGAGGTGGCGGCGCAGAAAGGCATTGGGGTCGCGTAACTGGCTCAGGGACGGCAATTGGGACATGACGGGCTCTCTCTTGACTGGCGCTCGGCGTCGATGCAACACGGTCAAACCAGCATAGCAGTCGATCTTCGCGTGGATGACGTGGCGCGGTCGACCAATCCGGATCATCATGTCCGCCGCCAACTTAATGTCCGCTGATCGGGTGACTGTATCCATGAGCCAACTGCCTTTCCTACCGTTTTCCAAACCCACCATCGATGAAGCCACGATCGCCGCCGTCGGTGATGTATTGCGCTCGGGCTGGATCACCAGCGGCCCCAAGGTCCAGGCCTTCGAAGCGCAGCTTTCGGAGTTTTTTGGCGGGCGCCCGGTGCGCACCTTCAATTCCGGCACCTGCACCATGGAAATCGCCTTGCGTATTGCCGGGGTCGGGCCCGGCGATGAAGTGATCACCACGCCGATTTCCTGGGTGGCCACCGCCAACGTCATCCTGGAAGTCGGCGCCACCCCGGTGTTTGCCGACATCGACCCGGTGACCCGCAATATCGATCTCGGCCAACTGGAAGCAGCGATTACCCCCCGCACCAAAGCCATCATCCCGGTGTACCTCGCCGGGTTGCCGGTGGACATGACGCGTTTGTATGCCCTGGCGAAAAAGCACGGCCTGCGGATCGTCGAAGATGCAGCCCAAGCGTTGGGCTCCAGCTGGAACGGCCAGCGCATTGGATCGACGGGGGATTTCGTGTCCTTCAGTTTCCAGGCGAACAAAAACGTCACCTCATCCGAGGGCGGTTGCCTGGTGCTGAATACGGACGAAGAAGTACGACTGGCAGAGAAATACCGTCTGCAGGGTGTTACCCGCAACGGCTTCGATGGCTTGGACGTCGACGTGCTGGGTGGCAAATTCAACATGACCGACGTCGCCGCAGCCATTGGCCTCGGGCAATTTGCTCATATCGAAACCATCACCGCTCATCGCCGTGACCTGGCCCGGCACTATTTCGCCTGCTTTGGCGAGGATTTCGAAGCGCAGTACGGGGCGCAACTGCCTCCGGCGGATTTCACCCAAAGCAATTGGCATCTGTTCCAGCTGGTATTACCGGAGCGTAAGGATGGCAAACCGGCACGTGCGACCTTCATGGAGCAGATGCAGGCATTGGGTGTCGGGATCGGCTATCACTACCCGCCGATTCACCTGTTGAGCCTGTACCGCGAGCGCGGTTTCAAGGAGGGCATGTTCCCGATCGCTGAGCGGGTCGGTCGGCTGATTGTCTCGCTGCCGATGTTCACGGCGATGAGCAAAGCAGATGTCGAGCGTTCGGTAGCGGCCGTGAAAGCGGTTTTGCGCGACGCCTGAGTCCGCAAATGAAAAAGCCCCGACGGATCGGGGCTTTGGGATGCTGCGTCAGGCTTATTCGCCGATGGCGGCCTTGTAGCCGTCGGCATCCAGCAGTTTTTCCAGCTCGGCGGTGTTGCTTGGCTTGAGCTTGAAGATCCACGCGCCGTACGGATCGGAGTTGAGCAGCTCAGGCTCACCGCTCAGCGCTTCATTGACGGCGATCACTTCACCGCTGATCGGTGCATAAATGTCGGAAGCGGCTTTAACCGACTCAACGACACCCGACTGATCACCGGCAGCAAACACGTTGCCGACTTCAGTCAGCTCAACAAACACCACATCACCCAGCGCTTCCTGCGCGTGATCGCTGATGCCCACGGTGACGGTGCCATCGGCTTCCAGACGTGCCCATTCGTGACTTTCGGCAAAACGCAGGTTGGCAGGGATATCGCTCATGTTCTGTGTCCTCAGGAAATGGTCGGCGGGCATGCCCGCCAGAAAAGGTTAGATCAAGGTTTTGCCGTGGCGTACGAAGGTCGGTTTGACCACCCGGACCGGGTACCATTTGCCACGGATTTCCACTTCAGCGCGGTCGGCAGTTGCCATCGGCACGCGCGCCAGTGCAATCGACTTGCTTAGCGTAGGAGAGAAACTACCACTGGTGATCTCCCCTTCGCCAACATCAGCGATACGAACCACCTGATGAGCACGCAAAACACCGCGCTCCTCAAGGACCAGACCGACCAGTTTGTGCTGCACACCGGCGGCCTTTTCGGCTTCCAGGGCCTTGCGCCCGATGAACTGCCGGGTGGCAGGTTCCCAGGCGATGGTCCAGGTCATATTGGAGGCCAATGGTGAAACATCTTGCTGGATGTCCTGACCGTAAAGGTTCATGCCGGCTTCGACCCGCAAGGTATCCCGCGCGCCAAGGCCGATGGGAGAAATCCCGGCACCGACCAGATCGTTGAAAAAGCCTGGCGCCTGATCGGCCGGCAGAATGATTTCCAGGCCGTCTTCGCCGGTATAACCGGTGCGCGCGATGAACCAGTCACCATCGGGCAGGCCTTCGAAGGGCTTGAGGAGCTGGATCAGGTTGCCGCGGGACTGGCTGACCAGTTCGGCAATTTTTTGCCGGGCGTGGGGGCCCTGGATGGCCAGCATCGCCAATTCGGAACGCTCGCGAAGTTGCACGTCGAAACCGTCGAGATTCGCTTGCATCCAGGCCATGTCCTGATCGCGGGTGGAGGCGTTTACCACCAGGCGATAACCCTCATCGAGACGGTAGACGATCATGTCGTCGACGATCCCGCCCTGCTCGTTGAGCATGGTGCTGTACAACGCACGGCCGGGGCTGTGCAGGCGTTCGACATCATTGGCCAGCAAATGCTGGAGCCAGGCTTTGGCCTGGGAGCCGCCGACATCGATTACGGTCATGTGGGATACATCGAAGACACCGCAATCGCGGCGCACCTGATGGTGTTCCTCGACCTGCGATCCATAATGCAGAGGCATGTCCCAACCGCCAAAATCGACCATCTTCGCGCCGAGTGCGAGATGAAGGTCATACAGAGGCGTACGCTGTCCCATGGGTTTCTCCTTCCGGGCGTGGCGAAGGCGCGGGCAAGTGCTGCACGGACTGAATGCCTTGTAACAAAGGGCGTTCAGCCGATTTCAGCTACCTGGTCTGTCAGACGGACCGCACCGAATGCCGCGCATTGTAGCCGCAAGGTGTAGGACTGACACCTAGCTGTTTCGATGTGCCGAGCGCCGGATCAATCCGATGACCGGTAACAGCCCGACCAGCACCAGGGTCAATGCTGGCAAAGACGCCCGCGCCCATTCGCCTTCGCTGGTCATTTCGAAGATTCGCACCGCCAGCGTGTCCCAGCCAAACGGGCGCATCAGCAGGGTCGCGGGCATTTCCTTGAGCACGTCGACGAACACCAGCAGCGCGGCGCTCAACGTGCCGGGTAGCAATAATGGCAGATACACTTTGAAAAACAGTCGTGGCCCACTGACCCCAAGGCTACGTGCCGCTTCGGGCAAAGATGGCCGTATACGCGCCAGGCTGCCTTCCAGTGGCCCGTAGGCCACCGCAATGAAGCGCACCAGATAGGCCAGCAGCAATGCTGACAGACTGCCCAGCAGCAGCGGCTTGCCCGCGCCACCGAGCCAGTTCGAGAGCGGGATCACCAGTTCGCGATCCAGGTAACTGAACGCCAGCATGATCGACACTGCCAGCACCGAACCGGGCAAGGCGTAGCCCAGGTTAGCCAGACTGATCCCGGAACGAATGACCCGGGTGGGTGCCAGTCGTCGGGCAAACGCCAGTAACAAGGCGACGCTGACGGTGATCAACGCCGCCATCGCCCCCAGGTACAAGGTATGGACGATCAACCCGGTGTAGCGCTCGTCGAGATCGAAGCGCCCGCGCAGCCAGAACCACACCACCAATTGCAGCATCGGGATAACGAAAGCACAGGCGAACACCAGACAGCACCACGTCGTGGCCGCCAGTGCCTTGAGGCCTCGCAGGTGATACAGCGCCTTGACCCGTGGTCGCTCGTTGCTCGCCCGGTTGGCCCCGCGGGCACGCCGCTCGCCGTAGAGCACCAGCATCACCACCAGCAGCAACAGGCTGGCCAGTTGCGCGGCGGATGACAGACTGAAAAAACCGTACCAGGTCTTGTAGATGGCCGTGGTGAAGGTGTCGAAGTTGAACACCGACACTGCGCCGAAGTCCGCCAGGGTTTCCATCAGCGCCAATGCCACGCCCGCACCGATGGCTGGCCGCGCCATGGGCAATGCCACCCGCCAGAACGCTTGCCAGGGCGATTGGCCAAGGACCCGCGCGGCTTCCATCAGGCCTTTGCCCTGGGCGAGGAAGGCGGTACGCGCCAGCAGATATACATAGGGATAGAAAACCAGCACGAGTACGACAATCACGCCACCCGTGGAGCGTACGCGCGGCAGGCGCAGACCTGTTCCGAACCACTCGCGCAGCAGGGTTTGCACGGGCCCGGCAAAATCCAGCAGGCCGACGAAGACGAAGGCCAGCACATAGGCCGGGATCGCGAAGGGCAGCATCAGCGCCCAGTCCAGCCAGCGCCGGCCGGGGAATTCGCAAAGGCTGGTGAGCCAGGCGAGGCTGACACCCAGGACTGTCACGCCGACACCGACGCCTAGCACCAGGGTCAGGGTATTGCCCAGCAACCGCGGCATCTGTGTGTCCCAGAGATGGGACCAGATCTGTTGATCGATGGTTTGCCAGGAAAGCAGCAGGACGCTCAGGGGCAACAGGACCAGCGCAGCGATGGCGAAGACGACTGGATACCAGCGGCGTTGGGCGGGATGGGCCAAGGGAGTTCTCTAGAAAATACAGTTTGCACCCTGTTTGTGGCGAGGGAGCTTGCTCCCGCTGGGCTGCGGAGCAGCCCCAAACGCGGACAATCCGCGCAGATTTTGTGAGTGCTGCGCACTGGAGCGCCAGCCCGGTCAAGCGGGAGCAAGCTCCCTCGCCACAGGGATAGTGTTCAGCCTTGACTTACAAGCAGAGGTAAATTAACTCAGTTCCAACCAGCCCTGTCCATCAGGCGAATCGCCTCTGCCTGGCGCTTTCCGGCGATTTCCACAGGCAAGGTATCGGCAATGAATTTGCCCCAGGCCGCCACTTCCTCAGAAGGCGCCACAGCCGGATTCGCCGGGAACTCCTGGTTCACGTCGGCAAAGATTTTCTGCGCCTCAGGGGTGGTCATCCACTCCACCAGGGCCTTGGCCGCTTCCGGGTGTGGCGCGTGTTGGGTCAGGCCGATACCCGACAGGTTCACGTGTACGCCACGGTCAGCCTGGTTCGGCCAGAACAGCTTCACCGGCAGGTCTGGCTTCTGCTTGTGCAGGCGGCCGTAGTAGTAGGTGTTGACGATACCGACGTCGCACTGGCCGGCGTTGATCGCTTCCAGCACAGCGGTGTCGTCGGAGAACACGTCGGTGGACAGGTTCCTGACCCAGCCCTTGAGGATTTCCTCGGTCTTCTCGGCGCCGTGCACTTCGATCATGGTCGCGGTCAGGGACTGGTTGTAGACCTTCTTCGCCGTGCGCAGGCACAGGCGCCCTTCCCATTGCTTGTCGGCCAGCGCTTCGTAGGTGGTCAGTTCACCTGGCTTCACCCGATCAGTGGAGTAGGCAATGGTCCGCGCACGCAGGCTCAGGCCGGTCCAGGCATGGGAAGCTGCCCGGTACTGCAGCGGAATGTTGGTGTCGATGGTTTTCGAGGTGAACGGCTGGAGGATGCCCATCTGCTCGGCTTGCCAGAGGTTGCCGGCATCGACGGTGAGCAGCAGGTCGGCCGGCGTATTCGCGCCCTCGGCCTTGAGCCGCTGCATCAGCGGCGCTTCCTTGTCGGTGATGAACTTCACCTTCACGCCGGTCTTGGCGGTGTAGGCATCGAATACTGGCTTGATCAGCTCGTCGATACGTGAGGAGTAGACCACCACCTCGTCAGCGGCCTGGGCGGCGGTGCTGCCGATCAGGGTCAAGGCCAGTGCCGTCAGTAGACGCTTCGGTGCCAACATGGGAGCGGTCTCTCGAATGAAAAATGAGGACAAATGATAAGGACTCACATTTAGCTTCTCAATCGAAGCTGCTTGTGGAGGAGTTACCGGATGTTGCACCGCCTGGAATTTGTGGTGCTTGTGCTGACGCCTTCGCGGGCAAGCCCGCGAAGAGGCCAGTAGCCTCAATGCAGAACTCAGGGCCTGGCGAGTGCCGGCAAATCCCCGGTCAACCCCAGCGCTTCACGCACGAACAACGCCTTGGCTTCCGGCATCTTCTCAACCATTTTCAACCCGGTATTACGCAGCCAGCGCACCGGCAACGGATCGGCCTGGAACAACCGCTCGAAGCCTTCCATCGCCGCCATCAGCGCCAGGTTGTGGGGCATGCGTCGACGTTCGTAACGGCTGAGGACCTTCACATCCGCCAAGCGTTCGCCACGTGTTGCCGCTTGCAGCAACACTTCAGCCAGCACGGCGGCATCGAGAAATCCAAGATTCACCCCCTGCCCGGCCAACGGGTGAATGGTGTGGGCCGCATCGCCGATCAATGCCAGGCCTTCAGCCACATAACGCTTGGCATGCCGCTGGCGCAGGGGCACGCACAACCGTGGGTCGGCGCTAAGCACCTCGCCGAGCCGACCTTCAAAGGCCCGCTCCAGCTCCTTGCAGAAACCTTGTTCATCCATCGCCATCACGCGTTCGGCTTCACCGGGTGTGGTCGACCAGACGATCGAACACCAATCCTGTTGGCCATCGCGCTCAAGGGGCAGAAACGCCAACGGACCGTTATCGGTGAAGCGCTGCCAGGCCGTCATCTGATGCGGTTTAGCGCAACGCACGCTGGTGACGATGGCATGGTGCAGATAATCCCATTCGCGGGTCGCCACACCGGCCAGGCGTCGCACCGCCGAGTTGGAGCCATCCGCCGCGATCACCAGCGGCGCGCGCAAGGTGCGGCCGTCGGCCAAGGTCAGCAGCCAGTCATCGCCGGAGCGGCGCATCTGCTCCAGGCGCGCATTGGCCAGCAACCCCAGATCGCAATCGTGCAGGCGCTCGAGCAAGGCATCCTGGACCACGCGGTTCTCGACGATATGCCCCAGCACCTCGGCATGCACACTGGCCGCCGCGAAGTGGATTTGCCCAGTGCCGCTGCCATCCCAGACCTGCATGTCGGTGTAGGGGCTGCTGCGCCGCCCGGCGATGCCGTCCCACACGCCCAGGCGTTCGAGAATCCGCTGGCTGGCGGCCGACAAGGCGCTCACCCGCGGCTCAAACGCAGCCTGAGCGTTGAACGGTTTGACGCTCATGGGGCTGCCGTCCAGCAGCAGGACTTCCAGCCCGCTGCCCTGTAACGCCAGCGCCAGGGCGCTACCGACCATTCCGGCCCCGACAATCAGCAGATCTGCGCGCATTTCCATGCTTTAAGCCTGTCTCTCTTGCGGCTTGAGCCGCACGTAAAGGGTTTTCCCGACCCGCGCCAACAGGTGGCAGGAGCCGTCATGAATGTCGACCTGCAATTGCGGCAGGTATTTTTATCAATCGTGCCTTGCCGAATCGGCGGATCAGCCAGTCACGCATCCGGTCGCGTACCCAGCCCCATCGCCTGTCGCGCGAACCAGCGTTTGGCCGGTGGCAGCAGATCGAGGCCGAGCAAGCCGATGTTGCGCCCCAGGGACACCAGCGGCTGGGTGCTGCCGAACAGGCGCGTGACCTGATCGGAGAAGCCCACGGTGAGGTCCTGATCGAGACGCTGGCGTTCGCGATAGGCCTGCAGCGTGGCGAAATCGCCCAATGGTTTTTCGCTGGCGAGCAAGGCATCGGCCAAGGCCTGGGCATCGCGCAGGGACAGGTTGAACCCCTGGCCAGCAATCGGATGCAGGCTGTGCGCCGCGTTGCCGAGAATCGCCAGATGCGGGCGCACCTGCTCTTCGGCCTCGACCAGTGTCAGCGGATACAGATGTCGCGCCCCCACCTGTTTCAATGTACCGAGGCGATAACCGAACACACCCTGCAACTCGCTGAGGAAGCTGCGCTCATCGAGGGCCGCCAGGCGTTGCGCGTCCATGCCCAGGCGGGTCCAGACCAGTGCGCAGCGATTAT
This sequence comes from Pseudomonas sp. GL_091, assembly GCF_057837725.1. NCBI lineage: Bacteria > Pseudomonadati > Pseudomonadota > Gammaproteobacteria > Pseudomonadales > Pseudomonadaceae > Pseudomonas > Pseudomonas sp. GL_091. Next base: position 6,892,574 of record NZ_CM174451.1, read on the forward strand.
CCGGAAGCGGCAGCAACGCCATCGGGCCTGCGTCGGTGAAACGCTCGAAGGCCATGCCGTTGTGGGCTTCGCTCGGGGTGATATTGGCGATCAGCGCGCTCTGGTTGTACGGACGCTTGCGGATGCCGATCCCCAGTTGCTCGCGCAGGCCCGAGCGGCCGCCATCGGCGAGTACCGCGAGGTCGCATTCCAGGGTGGTTTCATCGTTCAGGGTCAGGCGGTAGCCATCGGTCAGTGGCTCCATGCGGGTGACTTCCGCCGGGCAGCGCCAACTGATCACGTCCTTGTCCAGGCCTTGCCACAGGCATTGGCCGAGCCAGGCGTTTTCAACGACATAACCCAGCGCTGGAACACCCTCTTCCATTGCCGATAACCGCGCCGTCGAGAATCGACCACGGTCGGAAACATGAATCTGCTTGATCGGCTCGGCGCGGCGCGAGACTTCCTGCCAGACGCCCAGCCGTTGATAGATTTGCCGCGAGCCGAAGGACAACGCCGAGGAGCGGGCATCGTAGCTCGGTTGATAGCTGTCGCCAGGGGCGAACGGCTCGATCAACACGATCTTCCAGCCTCGGGCCTTGGCCCCGGCCTGAAGCGCCAGAGCCAGACTTGCACCGACCAGCCCGCCACCGATGATTGCCAGGTTGACTCGACTCATGCTGCCTGTGTCCGCGCGGCGGCCATCAGGGCCTCGATCTCGACGACGGTTTTCGGCACGCCGTTCGTCAATATTTCACAGCCGGTTTTGGTGACCACTACGTCGTCCTCGATGCGCACGCCAATGCCGCGCCATTTCTTCGCAACATTCTGGTTGTCCGGGGCGATATAGATCCCCGGCTCCACGGTCAGCGCCATGCCGACTTCCAGCACGCGCCACTCACCGCCGACCTTGTATTCGCCGACGTCATGCACATCCATGCCCAGCCAATGGCCGGCGCGGTGCATGTAAAACGCCTTGTAGGCTTCGCTGGCAATCAATTCGTCAACGTCGCCCCGCAGCAGCCCCAGCTTGACCAGCCCGGCCGTGATGACCCGGACCGTGGCCTCGTGCGCCTGGTTCCAGTGCTTGTTCGGCGCAATTTCGGTAAAGGCGGCTTCCTGGGAGGCCAGCACCAATTCGTAAATCGCTTTCTGTTCCGCAGAATACTTGCCGCTCACCGGAAAGGTGCGGGTGATGTCGCTGGCGTAGCAGTCGATCTCGCAACCGGCGTCGATCAGTACCAGGTCACCGTCCTTGAGCAACGCGTCATTCTGCTGGTAATGCAGGATGCAGCTGTTGCGCCCCGCCGCGACGATCGACCCGTAGGCCGGCATCTTCGCCCCGCCCTTGCGGAATTCGTAATCGAGCTCGGCTTCCAGGCTGAATTCGTGCAACCCGACGCGACAGGCCTGCATTGCCCGTACGTGCGCCTGAGCGGAAATCCGCGCTGCCTCGCGCATCACTTTCACTTCTGCCGCCGATTTATACAGGCGCATGTCGTGCAGCAGATGATCCAGGGCAACGAATTCGTTCGGCGGCTGGGCACCGAGGTTGGCCTTGGAGCGGATCACGTTGATCCACTCCATCAGGTGGCGGTCGAATTCGGGGTTGCTACCCATGGCCGAATACACCCGGTCACGGCCTTCGATCAGGCCCGGCAGGATGTCGTCGATATCAGTGATCGGAAAGGCGTCGTCGGCGCCGAAGTCGCGAATCGCGCCTTCCTGCCCGGCACGCAGGCCATCCCACAGCTCGCGCTCGGCGTTGCGTTCGCGGCAGAACAGGATGTATTCGCCATGCACGCGCCCCGGCATCAGCACCAGTACAGCCTGGGGCTCGGGAAAACCGCTGAGGTACTGGAAGTCGCTGTCCTGACGGTAGACGTGCTCGACGTCGCGATTACGAATGGCCACCGCGGCGGCGGGCAGGATGGCGATGCTGTTGGGTTCCATCTGCGCCATCAGGGCCTTGCGGCGACGGCTGTATTCCGATTTCGGGATATGGATCATGGGCAGATGGTTTTCCCTTTCTTACGATTAATGCAAAGACGGTTTGGCGGCAGCCGGCACGTCTTTTTTGGTCTCGGAGAACAGCAGCAGCGGTGCGACGCGCAGGTACTCCATGACTTCCATATAGTCGGTTTCGCCGTCTTCGGACTCTTCCAGGGCGTCTTGCACCTGGGAAATGGCCGCCAGATCCTGCAGCACCTCGGTGGCCTCGGTGCTCAGGGTGCTGCTGTCACGGCAGTTCAGGCCGAAACCGCTGAGGAAACCCTGGCACCACTGGCCCAGTGCGACGGCACGCTCGGTGAGCGGGGCGTCGTCGGTCGGCAACAGCAGAACGACGGTCACGTCGTCGCCGGTGAGCTCGCCTTTTACCATCGCTTGCAGGCCGATCAGGGCGTTGCGAACGTTGTCCTGCGGCTCGCTTTCGAGCAATTCGGCGGCATCGATCAGCCAGCCTTCGGCGTCGAAACCGGCGCCGGCGCAGCTGCGGCCGAGCAACAGGCCGTGCAGCTCAGCAGGCGAGCAGTTGTGACCGCTGGAAGTCAGCAGGGTGGCGAAGCCTTGGTACGGGGAATTCTGAATGGTCATGGGCAGCTAGGCGCCAGACGGCGCTATGTCTAGAATGAAGGCCTTGTATCCTACATCGACTACCCCTGTAGGAGCGAGCTTGCTCGCGATGGTCGTCAACGATAACGCTGGGTACCTGACACCCCGCGGCGTTCTCAGGTTCATCGTCGGAGCGCCGCCCGGAGCAAACTCGCTCCTACAGTCCAACACCCATCAGACAGTGAAGACAATGGAAGACACCGACCTGCAAGCGCTGATGGCCAGACTCGAGCTGCTGATTACCCGAGTCGAGCAACTTAAGAGTCAAAACGCACTCTTACTAGCTCAGGAAAAGACCTGGCGCGAGGAACGCGCACACCTCATTGAAAAAAACGAAATCGCCCGGCGTAAGGTCGAATCGATGATTTCGCGCCTCAAGGCCCTGGAGCAAGACTCATGAGTTCAAGCAATAGCGTCACCGTGCAGATCCTCGACAAAGAGTATTCGATCATCTGCCCTCAGGAAGAGCGCAGTAACCTGGTCAGCGCCGCCCGTTATCTGGACGGCAAGATGCGCGAGATCCGCAGCAGCGGCAAAGTCATCGGTGCCGACCGTATCGCCGTGATGGCCGCGCTGAACATCACCCACGACCTGTTGCACAAGGGAGAACGCCCGGATATCCAGGCCAGCGGCTCGACCCGCGAACAGGTGCGTGACCTGCTTGATCGCGTCGATCTGGCGCTCGCCACCGATCCGGACGTCACCAAAGGCTGATTCGCGCCACCACTTGCGGTATAATCCCCTCACTCCCTGGGGTGCTTGCCAGTTGGCGATGTCCCTGAGCCGATTTGCTATACCCTGGAGGTTGCACGTTGGGCTGGTGTGCATGTCCGCTAGACGGAAAGCCTTAAAGCCTACTGCATCTTCCACCTTGAACTTTCGGGTTCAAGGGCTAAGTCGACAGCGGCACATTCGGGGAGCCTGATTTCAGTCCAATGCCGGTTTTGATACCGGCATTGGCGTTTTTACGGGTACGCTTCACGTATCCGCATTGCTGAAGCCCGAATACATGACCGAACCTGCGCTGCTCCCCCGCCCGCAACTTCGACGTATGCTGCGCAAGGCCCGCCGCGCACTGACACCCAGTCAGCAGCGCCAGGCCGCTCGCGGGTTGTACAAGCAATTGGCCCAGCAACCGCTGTTCCGCCGCGCCAGACACATCTCGCTCTATCTGCCGACCGACGGCGAAATCGATCCGCGCCTGTTGCTGCGCGCCGCGCAACGCCGGGGCAAAGCCACCTATCTACCGGTACTGAGCGCCTGGCCGCGAACCAAAATGGTGTTCCAGCGCATCCGTCCCGGGGAAAAACTCAAACCCAACCGCTTCCGCATTCTCGAACCACGGGCCAACCTCGCCCGGCAGCGCAAGATCTGGGCGCTGGATCTGGTGCTATTGCCATTGGTGGGTTTTGACGATGTCGGCGGACGCCTGGGGATGGGCGGTGGCTTCTACGACCGGAGCCTGGCCTACCTGGCGCGACGAAATGACTGGCGCAAGCCGACGTTGTTGGGACTGGCCCATGAATGTCAGAAGGTGGCGCGATTGGCTCAGGCGAGCTGGGATGTGCCGCTGCAAGGAACGGTGACAGACAAGGCCTGGTACTACGCAGGCTAGGCGCCACTTCGATCAGCGGCGCCGAGGCAACAGGATCAGCGCTTGAAGGCTGTCGACTGTTGCTGTAATTGGGCGAGTTCGGCCGGTGCATCGGTCTTGTTGGCCCACAGGCTTTGGGCATAGCCAGTGGTCACGACGCCAAGGCCAAACAAAATGACCAAAATCCATAGTAAATCCGGTTTGCGTTTCATCGATTGCCCCCCAAAGGCACATCAACACGATGACAGCAGCGGTTTCCGTTTGTAGGCCGTGCAGCAGCGTCAAGCTTTAAAGGCCGGCATTTTGCGACAACATGAACCGCTGCGCAAATGCTGACGTCAACCGACTGTCGGTTTGTCATAAAATCGCCGACAAGCTGCTCAATCACCACGCAAGGAGCAAAAAACATGGCCTATTGGCTGATGAAATCCGAGCCCGACGAACTCTCGATCAAAGGGCTGGAAAAGCTCGGAAAAGCGCGCTGGGATGGGGTTCGCAACTATCAGGCACGCAATTTTCTGCGGGCCATGGCAGTGGGTGATGAGTTCTTTTTCTATCATTCCAGCTGCCCTGAGCCGGGCATCGCCGGAATCGGCAAGATTGTCGAAGCCGCGTATCCGGACCCGACGGCGCTGGAGCCGCAGAGCCATTATTTTGACCCGAAGGCCACCCCGGACAAAAACGCCTGGAGTGCGATCGATGTCGCGCATGTCGAGACGTTTGTCCGGGTGCTGAAACTGGATTATCTAAAGCAACAGACGACACTGGCCGAGTTGCCGCTGGTGCAGAAAGGCTCGCGACTGTCGGTGATGCCCGTAACCCCGGAGCAGTGGGCGGCGGTGATTGCTTTAAAGCCTTGAGTCATTTGTTGCCTGTACCGGCCTCTTCGCGGGCTTGCCCGCGAAGAGGCCGGCCCGGACAGCAGAGTTCTTACTGAATGATCAGGTTGTTGAACAACAGATCCTCAACCACCGGTTTGCCGGTTTCGTCGTTCATCACCTGCTGGGTCTGCTTCAGGGCTTCCTGACGCAGCTTTTCCTTGGCCTCGACATTGTTCATCGTCTCGGTAGTCTGCTGGGCGAACAGCGCGACCAATTGATTGCGGATCAACGGCTCATTGGCCTTCACCGCTTTGGCAGCTTCGTCACCGGTCACCCGCAACGCCACGTCGGCCTTGTAGACCTTGAGTTTCGGCGTGCCGTCCAGCCCGTAGTTACCCACGAACGGCGGGCTCAGGGTGATGTAACTGACCTTCGGAGCTGCATCTTCTTTGGCTTCTTCGGCCACCGCTGCCACAGGCAGAGACAGGGCCAGCATCAACATGATCCACGCTTTCAAATTTCGCTCCTTATCCGGTTTGCGGCCTGGCATAACGACCCGTCACGCAAGCACTAGCTTATGGCTGGCTATCAGGGGCGGGCATGCTCGTTGACCCATCGACCCACACACCTACACTTATCGGCCATCACTCCCAAAGGAATAGCCCTGATGAAAGCCGTGCTGTGCAAAGCCTTCGGCCCTGCCGAATCGCTGGTGCTGGAAGACGTCGCCAGTCCTGTCGCGAAGAAGAATGAAATCCTGCTGGACGTGCACGCCGCCGGGGTGAATTTCCCCGACACGTTGATCATCGAGGGCAAGTACCAGTTCAAGCCGCCCTTCCCGTTTTCGCCGGGTGGTGAAGCGGCCGGCGTGGTCAGCGCCGTGGGTGAAAAAGTCAGCCACTTGAAAGTCGGTGACCGGGTCATGGCCCTGACCGGCTGGGGCAGCTTTGCCGAGCAGGTCGCCGTGCCGGGCTACAACGTTCTGCCGATCCCGCCATCGATGGACTTCAACACCGCCGCCGCCTTCAGCATGACCTACGGCACCTCGATGCACGCCCTCAAGCAGCGCGGCAACCTGCAACCGGGCGAAACCCTGCTGGTGCTTGGTGCCTCCGGCGGTGTCGGCCTGGCGGCGGTGGAAATCGGCAAAGCCATGGGCGCCCGTGTGATTGCCGCGGCCAGCAGCGCGGAAAAACTCGCCGTGGCCAAGGCCGCCGGCGCCGACGAGCTGATCAACTACAGCGAAGCCAGCCTGAAGGACGAAATCAAGCGCCTGACCGACGGCCAGGGCGCCGACGTGATCTACGACCCGGTCGGCGGCGACCTGTTCGACCAGGCCATCCGCGCCATCGCCTGGAACGGCCGCCTGCTGGTGGTCGGTTTCGCCAGCGGACGCATTCCCGAATTGCCGGTCAACCTGGCCCTGCTCAAGGGCGCGGCAGTGCTCGGCGTGTTCTGGGGCTCGTTTGCCCAACGCCAGCCGCAAGACAACGCAGCGAACTTCCAGCAGTTGTTTGGCTGGTTTGCCGAGGGCAAATTGAAGCCCCTGGTGTCGCAGGTTTATCCGCTGAGCAATTCAGCCCAAGCCATCAATGATCTTGGCCAGCGTAAAGCGGTCGGGAAAGTGGTGGTGCAGGTTCGCTGAATCTCTATCTGAAATAAAAGCACGGCCATCATGCAGCCGCGCTTTTTTTGCCGTCAAAGCAACATCCGAATTTCCTCCGGCAAAAAGCGCACATACCGACTCGACGGATGTGCGTTACACCGCTGCACAATCGAACGGACGCTGGCATTGAGCTTGGCAATCAGAGCCAGACGTTTCTCTTCCGGCAATTGCGTCGGTGAAAGCGAGTGGGTCAGGTAACTGCGGGTCCAGCTGAAAACCGGCAGGTCCACCCACGAGGAAGTGGCGATGTTCAACGATGCCCGTGCGATAGCACTGCATTTCAGCCGCTCCAACTCCTTGTTGACGTGGAAGGGATGTTCTCTGTCCAGCCTGTATTCCAAGGGGGCGACCACAATGATTTGCGCAGGCTGATCCTCGGTGATTGTCCACGGCTTGAATCGCCATTGGTTGACCGCGGCCAATGACGCCTCTTCGAGTTCTGGATGTGCACTTTGCGCAATCACGGCATTACTGACTGATCCATCGGCCTTCACAGTCATGCTGACACGCACCATGCCGGTGACACCCGCCCGATGCAGCGCCACCGGATAAACCGGCTTCGGATTATTCTCGGGTATCAGGAACACCTCCCCGGCCCTGACATCCATGGACGCCACCAACAAAAGCACGCATACCCACCACCGCATCTCCCTCTCCCTTCGCTTGCAACGCCAGACTTGGCAACAGCACAAAGGTTAAAGCGCCGGATCATTCGACATAACGCCATGACTTCTGCTTTAAACGAAAGACCCTTCCTAAAGACCTGTCTTATTTCAGGTACATCAAACGCCTGCTAACTAAACAGGTAACGCTTCCTCCAACGCCCCTCACTTACATCTGAGCGACATGTTCATAAAGGAACGCGCGATATCCAACATTTCCGCTGTTTTACCAATGAGAACCGGTGCTATTTTCGGTAACGAAACTGTAACATTCGTATCCGCAGCCAAAACAAGAAATATGGAGCTCTTGAATGTTTGCTTTCTTTCGTCCTGCCGCACATCAGGCTCCATTGCCTGAAGAAAAAATAGACAGCACCTACCGACGCCTGCGCTGGCAGATTTTCGCCGGCATCTTCATTGGCTATGCCGGTTACTACCTGCTGCGCAAGAACTTCTCCCTGGCCATGCCATACCTGATCGATGAGGGCTACTCCCGTGGTCAGCTGGGTCTGGCGATGTCCGCCATCGCGATTGCCTACGGTTTGTCGAAGTTCCTCATGGGCCTGGTGTCCGACCGCTCCAACCCGCGCTTCTTCCTGCCGTTCGGCCTGCTGGTGTCGGCTGGGGTGATGTTCATTTTCGGTTTCGCGCCTTGGGCGACGTCCAGCGTGACCATGATGTTCATTCTGCTGTTCATCAACGGCTGGGCGCAGGGCATGGGTTGGCCACCGAGTGGTCGGACCATGGTGCACTGGTGGTCGCAGAAGGAACGTGGTGGCGTGGTGTCCGTGTGGAACGTGGCGCACAACGTCGGCGGCGGCCTGATCGGTCCGTTGTTCCTGATCGGCATGGGCCTGTTCAATGACTGGCACGCCGCATTCTACGTGCCGGCAGCAGTGGCACTGGCGGTAGCGGTGTTTGCCTTTGTGACCATGCGCGACACCCCGCAATCGGTTGGCCTGCCGCCGATCGAGCAGTACAAGAACGACTACCCGGAAGGCTACGACGCCAGCCACGAAGAGGAATTCAGCGCCAAGGAAATCTTCGTCAAATACGTGCTGCGCAACAAAATGCTCTGGTACATCGCCCTGGCCAACGTCTTTGTCTATCTGCTGCGCTACGGCGTGCTGGACTGGGCACCGACCTACCTCAAGGAAGCCAAGGGTTTCACTGTGGATAAAACCTCGTGGGCGTACTTCTTCTACGAGTGGGCAGGTATTCCGGGCACGCTGCTGTGCGGCTGGATGTCGGACAAGATCTTCCGTGGCAACCGTGGCCTGACCGGCATGGTGTTCATGGCATTGGTGACGGTCGCGACGCTGGTTTACTGGCTCAACCCGGCCGGCAATCCGATGGTCGACATGATCGCGCTGCTTTCCATTGGCTTCCTGATCTACGGCCCGGTGATGCTGATCGGCTTGCAGGCGCTGGAACTGGCACCGAAGAAAGCTGCCGGTACGGCGGCGGGCTTTACCGGCCTGTTCGGTTACTTGGGCGGTTCGGTCGCGGCCAGTGCAGCGATGGGCTACACCGTGGACCATTTTGGCTGGGACGGCGGTTTCGTGCTGTTGGTCGGCGCCTGCCTGCTGGCGATGGCCTTCCTGGCCCCGACGCTACGGCACAAACAAATCGCCAGTCAGGGCCGCGAAGCACTCGCTTGATCGGTCTTTGATTTACAACGCTTGAGCCGCGCCTCCAGATTCCGGTCTGGCATGGCGTGGCTGCGCAGGGCGTGCGCGGTCTGCTCGACATAATCGCGAGTGGTGCCGTAGCGCCCGCAGGCGTTTTCGAACACATGGCTCAATACATGGTCCGGCAAGTTGCCGGCATAGCTGGGCAGGTGTCGTTCCAGAACGAATCCCAATGCCTGAACCTGGCTGCCATCTTCGAGACGGCAGTTGAGCCAGTGCGGCCGGTAGGAAGGGAAAGGCATCTCGCGCTGCCAAAGCGCATACAGCGAGGCTTCGAGTTGCTCTTCAGGCAAGCGATAGGCGAAACCGCTGCAAGAACCACCGCGATCCAGGCCAAACACCAGGCCGGGCATTTCCGGTGTGCCGCGATGTTCGTGGGACCACAGGTACAACCCGCGATGGTAGCCATGCACTCGGCCGCGAACCCGCTCAACCGCCGTGCATTCAGGGCGCCAGATCAGCGAACCATACGCAAACAGCCATACCGGCCCGCCCTTGTGGCGCGCCATGGTCGTTTGCATCGAGCTGAGCAATTGTTCGTGAGTGAGCTGCGGCCCCAGATCGAGCCGCGGAGGGTAAGCCAGATTCAAAAAAGCAGATTCAATGGCGCTCATGGCGAATAGCGTTCAGCTCCCCGCGGGTGAAGAATTACTTAATAGAACGCACAGCTGTAACAATAAGGCACATAAGTTTTAAGGCAATTTGAATGCCATGGCACAGTTTTTAAATAAATGTCTATGTGAAATATAACCTACCGATATTTATAGAAGTTTATAAATACCGATAAGCTATATATAGAGTTATAAACCTGTAGGAGCGAGCTCGCTCGCGATGTACTCAAGGTCAACGCGCTCGTCCAGACTGCAAGCGTTATCGTTGACCTCCATCGCGAGCAAGCTCGCTCCTACAGGGGGAGCAGCATCAGGATCCAGGCTCAAGAGCGCGGTGCGTAGGCAAACACATCGGCACGCATCTGGTGAGCGTCCATCCCCGCTTCCACCAGCGCATCCAGCGTGCCGTAGACCATAGCTGGAGAGCCACTGGCGTACACATGCAGCGGCTTGAGGTCAGGGAAGTCTTCACAGACCGCTTCATGCAACATGCCGCAACGCCCTTCCCAACCGCATTGATCACTGACGACCTTGTGCAGGAACAGGTTTGGCAGCTTCAGCCATTCGTCCCAATGCTCGACCTGGTAAAAATCTTCTGGACGACGCACACCCCAATACAGATGCACCGGATGCTTGAAACCCGAGGCCCGGCAATGTTCGATCAGGCCGTGGACCTGGCCCATGCCGGTGCCAGCGGCGATCAGTACGAGGGGACCGTCCGGCAACTCCTCCAGGTGGGTATCGCCAAACGGCAACTCGACCCGCACCATGCTGTTGCGCTGGAGCTGTTCGATCAGGCTCAGCGCACTGGATTCGCGCGCCAGTATGTGGATTTCCAGGTCGCGCCCAGCATGTGGTGCCGAGGCGAGGGAGAATGCGGACTTTTCGCCGTTCTCGCGTTCGATCATCAGGTACTGGCCGGCGTGATAGCGCGGCGGTTTGCCAGCCGGAGCCCGCAGACGCACGCGCCAGGTGTCGCCGCCCACGTCCTTGCACTCAATGACCTGACACGACACGCTGCGCACCGGCAGTTCTCCCAACGCGAGCACGCCATCCCACAGCACGATGCAGTCTTCCAGCGGCTCCGCTATGCAAGTGTAGAACTCGCCATGATCACGCACATTGCCGGCCTGCTCGACCCGGCCTTCCACCAGCAGCGCCGCGCACACGTGGCAATTGCCGTTGCGGCAGCTTTGCGGGCATTCGTAGCCCAGACGTCGTGCGCCATCGAGAATCCGCTCGCCGGGCAATATCTCAAGCACTGCTCCGGAGGGCTGCAAGGTTACACGCATCAATCTATTCCTAACTGATTCCAGATGGCATCGATCCGCTGGGTCACGGCATCGTCCTTGACGATGACCCGGCCCCACTCGCGGGTAGTTTCGCCCGGCCATTTATGTGTGGCATCGAGGCCCATTTTCGACCCCAAGCCGGACACCGGCGAAGCGAAGTCGAGGTAGTCGATCGGCGTATTGTCAATCATCACCGTGTCGCGCTTGGGGTCCATGCGCGTGGTGATGGCCCAGATCACGTCGTTCCAGTCCCGGGCGTTGATATCGTCGTCGGTGACGATAACGAACTTGGTGTACATGAACTGTCGCAAAAACGACCAGACACCCAGCATTACCCGCTTGGCGTGGCCCGGGTACGACTTTTTCATGGTCACGATGGCCATGCGGTACGAGCAACCTTCGGGCGGCAGGTAGAAATCGGTGATCTCCGGGAACTGCTTCTGCAGGATCGGCACGAACACTTCGTTCAACGCCACGCCGAGAATCGCCGGCTCATCCGGCGGACGGCCGGTGTAGGTGCTGTGGTAGATCGGCTTGATCCGGTGGGTGATGCGCTCGACGGTGAACACCGGGAAACTGTCGACTTCGTTGTAGTAACCGGTGTGGTCGCCGTACGGGCCTTCATCGGCCATTTCGCCCGGATGGATCACGCCTTCGAGGATGATTTCGGCGGTGGCCGGCACTTGCAGATCGTTGCCACGGCACTTCACCAGTTCGGTACGGTTGCCACGCAACAGGCCGGCGAAGGCGTACTCGGAGAGGCTATCGGGCACCGGCGTCACAGCGCCGAGAATGGTCGCCGGGTCAGCGCCCAGCGCCACGGCCACCGGGAACGGCTGGCCCGGGTGCTTTTCGCACCACTCGCGATAATCCAGCGCGCCGCCACGGTGGCTGAGCCAACGCATGATGACCTTGTTGCGACCAATCACTTGCTGACGGTAGATACCGAGGTTCTGTCGGTCCTTGTTCGGCCCTTTGGTGACGGTCAGGCCCCAGGTGATCAGCGGAGCGACATCGCCCGGCCAGCAGGTCTGTACCGGCAGCGTCGAAAGGTCGACATCGTCACCTTCAACGACCACTTCCTGGCAGATCGCATCTTTGACCACCTTGGGCGCCATCGAGATGATCTTGCGGAAGATCGGCAGCTTGGACCAGGCGTCCTTCAGGCCTTTCGGCGGCTCGGGTTCCTTGAGGAACGCCAGCAGCTTGCCGATTTCGCGCAGTTCGCTGACCGCCTCGGCGCCCATGCCCAGCGCCACCCGCTCGGGGGTACCGAACAGGTTGCCGAGCACGGGGATGTCATAGCCGGTGGGCTTTTCGAAAAGCAGGGCCGGGCCCTTGGCGCGCAAGGTACGGTCGCAGACCTCGGTCATTTCGAGTACTGGGGACACCGGAACCTGGATGCGCTTGAGTTCGCCGCGCTGTTCCAGACCGCTGATAAAGTCGCGCAAGTCGCGATACTGCATGCGTGAGCCTCGTGTTGGCCGTGGCGTTCGGGGCAGGCAGTTTAGCGCCGAACCCTTCGGTTCAGAACCATGAACTGCCGCCTGAGCAAAAATCAGATAACAAAAAGCCGGGTTTCCCCGGCTCTTTGTGCCTGTTCGACTTACTTGCGTTTCATCGACAGGAAGAACTCATCGTTGGTCTTGGTCGTTTTCAGCTTGTCGACCAGGAACTCGATGGCAGCGACTTCATCCATAGGATGCAGCAGCTTGCGCAGAATCCACATGCGCTGCAGCTCGTCGTCGGCAGTCAGCAACTCTTCGCGGCGGGTACCGGAACGGTTGATGTTGATGGCCGGGAAGACGCGCTTTTCAGCGATACGACGATCCAGCGGCAGTTCCATGTTGCCGGTGCCTTTGAATTCCTCGTAGATCACTTCGTCCATCTTCGAGCCGGTTTCTACCAGCGCGGTGGCGATGATGGTCAGCGAGCCGCCTTCTTCGATGTTCCGCGCGGCGCCGAAGAAACGCTTCGGTTTCTCCAGGGCGTGGGCATCGACACCACCGGTCAGTACCTTGCCGGAGCTCGGGATCACGGTGTTGTAGGCACGTGCCAAACGGGTGATCGAGTCGAGCAGGATCACCACGTCTTTCTTATGCTCGACCAGGCGCTTGGCCTTCTCGATCACCATTTCAGCAACCTGCACGTGGCGGGTTGGCGGCTCATCGAACGTCGAGGCAACCACTTCGCCGCGCACGGTGCGCTGCATTTCGGTTACTTCTTCCGGGCGTTCGTCGATCAGCAGCACGATCAGGTGAACTTCAGGGTTGTTACGCGCAATGTTCGCGGCAATGTTCTGCAGCATGATCGTCTTGCCGGCTTTCGGCGGTGCAACGATCAGACCGCGCTGGCCTTTACCGATCGGGGCGCACAGGTCGATGACACGACCGGTCAAGTCTTCGGTGGAACCGTTACCGGCTTCCATTTTCATGCGCACGGTCGGGAACAGCGGGGTCAGGTTCTCGAAGAGAATCTTGTTTTTCGCGTTTTCCGGACGGTCGTAGTTGATCGTGTCGACCTTGAGCAGCGCGAAATAACGCTCGCCTTCCTTTGGAGGGCGGATCTTGCCAACGATGGTGTCACCGGTGCGCAAGTTGAAACGACGGATCTGGCTCGGCGAGACGTAGATATCGTCTGGGCCGGCGAGATAGGAAGCGTCAGCGGAGCGCAGGAAGCCGAAGCCGTCCTGGAGAATCTCCAGCACGCCATCACCGGAGATTTCCTCACCGCTTTTCGCGTGCTTCTTGAGCAGGGAGAAAATCACGTCCTGCTTGCGCGAACGGGCCATATTTTCTATGCCCATCTGTTCGGCCAATTCGAGCAGTTCGGTAATCGGCTTTTGCTTGAGTTCAGTCAGATTCATATAGGAATGACGTAATCATTTATGGAGGGGGGAAATTAAGCTTTTGGCTTAATGAGGCCGCGCCGCAGAGAAGGCGACAGGATCGCGTACTTATTCGAAAAGGAGTGCGTCGGCGACGGCTAGCAGGGGGCAATGGAGAAACCAGTGCGGGGCCGAATGTACCACCTGAGTTTAGGAGCGTCTAGCCCTGAATACGCAAAAAGCCCCGCTATTTGCGGGGCTTTTTCAGGATACTTCGCAGCGACGCTTAGATGTTGGCGTCGAGGAAGGCAGCCAGTTGCGACTTCGACAGTGCGCCGACCTTGGTCGCTTCAACGTTGCCGTTCTTGAACAGCATCAGGGTCGGGATACCGCGCACGCCATGCTTGGCCGGGGTTTCCTGGTTTTCGTCGATGTTCAGCTTGGCAACGGTCAGCTTGCCTTTGTAAGTCTCGGCAATTTCGTCCAGAACCGGAGCGATCATTTTGCAAGGGCCGCACCATTCAGCCCAGTAGTCGACCAGTACAGCGCCTTCGGCCTTGAGTACGTCGGCCTCGAAGCTAGCGTCGCTAACGTGTTTGATAAGATCGCTGCTCATGGAATTCTCCAGGTTGTAAGCAAAAAAACGTGGCCCATCATAGCGGTCCTTCCCTCGTTCAGGAAGGTGCAGATGATTGAGTCTCGCTATGGTGATTCATGAGTTTGGGTATAGCTCAGGTCATGAAGTGACGGGAGCGATGAACGCGATTCCGGTACGCAACGCGGCATTGCGCACGTGCTCTTGCATGGCCTTTTGCGCGGCGCCAGACGCTCGGCGAGCCAGCGCACGAAGAATTTTGCGGTGCTCCTGCCAGGTTTCCATGGCCCGCTCGACCCGGATGAACGGTAGTTTCTGGCTCTCCAGGAAGATGTCGGCGCTGGCGGTCAGGATGCTCAGCATCGCCTGATTGCCGCTGGCCAGCAGGATGCGGCGGTGGAATTCGAAATCCAGGCGGGCCGCGGCTTCGAAGTCGCCGGACTTCAGTTCGTTGCGCATGGCGGCGACATTGTCTTCCAGCACATCGAGTTCGTCGGTACTCAAGGTTACGGCCGCCAACCCCGCCGCAAAACCTTCCAGCGCATAGCGCAGCTGAAAGATATCCAGCGGCGAAGCCTGTGCCGCGAACGGCCAGCCCGGCGCTGCATCGCCTCGCGACAACTCCACCGGCGATTGCACGAACACGCCTTTGCCCGGCTGGATGCTGATGACGCCCAGCGCACTCAGCGATGACAACGCCTCGCGCAACGATGCCCGACTGACCCCCAATTGCACCGCCAGGTCCCGTTGCGAGGGCAAGGCATCCCCCGGCCCGAAGCCTTGTTCGGTAATCAGTTTACGGATAGCTTGCAGCGCCACTTCAGGTACGGCGCGGGAGATCGAGTTCATGGTTTTCCAGACGAACCAGGCCAATGTGCGCTCAGTTGTAAAGCTATTCGCGACGCCCGGCAAGTCGTGCCCCATGGGGGTTCGGTGATTTTCACGGCTGCGCCATCGGGGTGCGAAACACAACTTGACTGTTCAGACCAGTAAGACCGTGCGCCGCCAGCAAAACCGCGCTCTGGCGCCCCCAAAACCCTATGTTGGCATGGCCCATGCTCTGTCGATCCGCAGAAATCACTTCTTGCCGATTCGGAGATTTGCCATGACCCAGCGTTACAGCGCCCTCCTCGCAGCCTTGTTCGCCAGCCTGATGCTGAGCCAGGCACCCGCCCACGCCGACGGTCTGGAGGATGTGGTCAAGCGCGGCGTCCTCAAGGTGGCCGTGCCCCAGGACTTCCCGCCCTTCGGTTCGGTCGGCCCGGACATGAAACCCCGCGGCCTCGATATCGACACCGCGAAACTGCTGGCCGACCAGCTCAAGGTCAAACTCGAACTGACCCCGGTCAACAGCACCAACCGCATCCCGTTCCTCACCACCGGCAAGGTCGACCTGGTGATCTCCAGCCTCGGCAAGAACCCGGAACGCGAAAAAGTCATCGACTTCTCCCGTGCCTACGCGCCGTTCTACCTCGCCGTATTCGGTCCACCAGACGCCGACATCAAAGGTCTGGACGATCTCAAGGGCAAGACCATCAGCGTCACCCGTGGTGCCATCGAAGACATCGAGCTGACCAAGGTCGCTCCCGAAGGAGTGACCATCAAGCGTTTCGAAGACAACAACTCGACCATCGCCGCGTACCTGGCCGGGCAGGTCGACCTGATCGCCAGCGGCAACGTGGTGATGGTCGCGATCAGCGAGAAGAGCCCGAAACGCGTGCCGGCGCTGAAAGTGAAGCTCAAGGATTCGCCGGTCTACGTCGGCGTCAACAAGAACGAGCCGGCGCTGCTGGACAAGGTCAACCAGATCCTCGTGACCGCCAAGACTGACGGCGCGCTGGAAAAGAACGCCCTGACCTGGCTGAAAGAACCGTTGCCGGCCGATCTCTGATTCGGCGCGCTGGAGACGTTTTATGGCTTATCAGTTCGATTTCCTGCCGGTGGTGAACAACACCGATCTGTTGCTGCGCGGTGCGTTGTTCACCCTTGAGCTGACCGTCATCGGCGCTGTGCTCGGCGTGGGGCTGGGCATCGTCGGGGCGCTGGTGCGGGCGTGGAACATCCGGCCTTTCGCGGGGATTTTCGCGGTCTACGTCGAGTTGATCCGCAACACGCCATTTCTGGTGCAGTTGTTTTTCATCTTCTTCGGCTTGCCGTCCCTGGGCGTGCAGATTTCCGAATGGCAGGCGGCGGTGCTGGCGATGGTGATCAACCTCGGCGCCTATTCCACCGAGATCATCCGCGCAGGCATCCAGGCGATCCCCCGGGGTCAGCTGGAAGCCGCGGCGGCACTGGCGATGACGCGTTTCGAAGCATTCCGCCATGTGGTGCTGCTGCCAGCATTGGGCAAAGTCTGGCCGGCCCTGAGCAGCCAGATCATCATCGTCATGCTCGGTTCGGCAGTCTGCTCGCAAATCGCCACCGAAGAGCTGAGCTTCGCCGCCAACTTCATTCAATCGCGCAACTTCCGCGCTTTTGAAACCTACGCCCTAACCACGCTGCTGTACCTGTGCATGGCGCTGCTGATCCGCCAGTTGCTGAACTGGATCGGCCACCGGTTCATTGCAAGGAGCAGCCGATGAGCGACTTCACCTTCTGGGACATCGTGCGCAACCTGCTCACGGGCCTGCAATGGACCTTGGCGCTGTCGCTGGTGGCGTTCGTTGGCGGCGGACTGATTGGCTTGCTGATCATGGTCATGCGCATCTCGGACAAATCCCTGCCGCGCAGTTTCGCCCGCACTTACATCGAACTGTTCCAGGGCACACCGCTATTGATGCAGCTGTTCCTGGTGTTTTTCGGCGTGGCATTGGCCGGGATAGAGATTTCGCCGTGGATGGCGGCGGCGATTGCACTGACGTTGTTCACCAGTGCCTATCTGGCGGAGATCTGGCGCGGTTGCGTCGATTCGATTCCCAACGGTCAGTGGGAGGCCTCATCGAGCCTGGCGCTGAACCCGCTGGAACAATTGCGCCATGTGATCCTGCCCCAGGCGTTGCGCATCGCCGTGGCGCCGACCGTGGGCTTCTCGGTGCAAGTGGTCAAAGGCACCGCCGTCACCTCGATCATCGGCTTCACCGAGCTGACCAAGACCGGCGGCATGCTCGCCAACGCCACCTTCGAACCTTTCATGGTCTACGGCCTCGTCGCCCTCGGCTACTTCCTGCTCTGCTACCCCTTGTCGCTCAGTGCGCGATACCTGGAAAGGAGACTGCATGCCTCTGCTTAGAATTTCCGCCCTGCATAAATACTACGGCGATCACCATGTGCTCAAAGGCATCGACCTGAGCATCGAGGAAGGCCAGGTGGTGGCAATCATCGGCCGTAGTGGCTCGGGCAAGTCCACCTTGCTGCGCACACTCAACGGCCTGGAGTCGATCAACGACGGCGTGATCGAAGTCGACGGCGAGTACCTCGACGCCGCCCGCGCCGATCTGCGCAGCCTGCGGCAGAAAGTCGGCATGGTGTTCCAACAGTTCAACCTGTTCCCGCACCTGACCGTCGGCGAGAACGTCATGCTCGCGCCGCAAGTGGTGCAGAAAGTACCGAAAGCCAAGGCCGCCGAACTGGCGCGGCAGATGCTGGAGCGGGTCGGGCTAGGGGAGAAATTCGATGCTTTCCCGGATCGCTTGTCCGGCGGGCAGCAACAGCGGGTGGCGATTGCCCGGGCACTGGCAATGTCGCCGAAAGTTTTGCTTTGTGACGAAATCACCTCGGCGCTGGACCCGGAACTGGTCAATGAAGTGCTGAGCGTGGTCCGGCAACTGGCTAGGGAAGGCATGACGCTGATCATGGTCACCCACGAAATGCGCTTCGCCCGGGAGGTTGGGGATAAGTTGGTGTTCATGCACCAGGGCAAGGTGCATGAGGTTGGGGATCCGAAAGTACTGTTCGCCAACCCGCAGACGGCGGAGCTGGCGAATTTCATCGGGACGGTAGAGGCGACGGGCTGAAGATCATCGGTGCTAATGACGCCGCCTTCGCGGGCAAGTCGGACCGCCGCACCGCCGCTCCCACAGGGTCTTCTGTTGAAATACGATTGCGTATTCGCTGCAAAAACCTGTGGGAGCGGGCTTGCCCGCGAAGAGGCCAGTGGCCGCACCACTAGAGCCCCGTGGTAAAAGATCGCAGCCTTCGGCAGCTCCTACGCGTTGGCGGCAGCCTTTGATCGTGGCACGATGTCGAGGTTATCGACCGAGACCCCTGACCATGCCGCAATCCCAAGCCAAGAATCTGTCCCTGATCGCCGCAATCGACCTGGGCTCCAACAGCTTTCACATGGTCGTGGCCAAGTCCCAGAACGACGAGATCCGTATTCTCGAGCGCCTCGGGGAGAAGGTTCAGCTGGCCGCTGGCATCGACGAAGATCGTCATCTCAACGAAGAATCGATGCAGCGCGGGCTCGACTGCCTCAAGCGCTTCGCCCAACTGATCAGCGGTATGCCCACCGGCGCCGTTCGCATCGTCGGCACCAACGCCTTGCGTGAAGCCCGCAACCGCGCCGAATTCATCCGTCGCGCCGAAGAAATTCTCGGCCACCCGGTGGAAGTCATTTCCGGCCGTGAAGAAGCGCGCCTGATCTACCTCGGCGTGTCCCACACCCTCGCCGACACCCCGGGCAAGCGCCTGGTGGCCGACATCGGCGGCGGCAGTACCGAATTCATCATTGGCCAGCGCTTCGAACCGCTGCTGCGCGAAAGCCTGCAGATGGGTTGCGTCAGCTACACCCAGCGCTATTTCAAGGACGGCAAGATCACCCCGGCCCGTTACGCCCAGGCGTACACCGCGGCACGGCTGGAGATCATGAGCATCGAACACGCCCTGCACCGCCTGACCTGGGATGAAGCCATCGGTTCCTCGGGCACCATCCGCGCCATCGGTCTGGCGCTGAAGGCTGGCGGCCATGGTACCGGCGAGGTCAACGCCGAAGGCCTGGCCTGGCTCAAGCGCAAACTGATCAAGATGGGCGACGTCGAAAAAATCGATTTCGAAGGCATCAAACCGGATCGCCGGGCGATTTTCCCGGCCGGCCTGGCGATCCTCGAAGCGATCTTCGACGCCCTCGAACTGCAACGCATGGATCACTGCGAAGGCGCCCTGCGCGAAGGCGTGCTCTATGACCTGCTGGGCCGCCATCATCACGAAGACGTACGCGAGCGCACCCTCACTTCGCTGATGGAGCGCTACCACGTCGATCAGGAACAGGCGGTACGGGTCGAGCGCAAGGCGCTGCATGCGTTCGACCAGGTGGCGGAGGATTGGGATCTGGAAGACGGCGTCTGGCGCGAACTGCTCGGCTGGGCGGCCAAGGTCCATGAAGTGGGTCTGGACATCGCTCACTACCAGTACCACAAGCACGGTGCCTACCTGATCGAGCATTCGGACCTCGCCGGGTTCTCCCGCGAAGACCAGTTGATGCTCGCGCTGCTGGTACGCGGTCACCGCCGCAACATTCCCAAGGACAGGTTCGCCGATTTCGGCGACGACGGCATCAAGCTGATTCGCCTGTGCGCGCTGCTGCGCTTTGCGATCCTGTTCCACCACATCCGTGGCACCCAGCAAATGCCCCAAGTGGAGCTGAACGCCCATGGCAACAGCCTGGAAGTGGTGTTCCCGGAAAACTGGCTGAACGAAAACCAGCTGACCCAGGCCGACTTCGAAATTGAAGCGCAATGGCTGACCCGGGTCGACATCGTGTTGAGCGCTCGCTAGAGCCCCTGTAGGAGCGAGCTTGCTCGCGAAAAACCTGAGGGCAACGCGTTTATCCAGGTAGTACGCATAATCGTTCACGTCCATCGTCGGATCGCCGCCCGGAGCAAGCTCGCTCCTACAGTGGGCAGTGCATGAAAAAGGGCGATCCATTTGGATCGCCCTTTTTTCTGCCTGATCCGTGTCAACGAACAGCCAGTATCGGACTACCCAAACGCTCCAGCAATGTCGCCTGGGCGCTGCGTGGGTTCTGGTTGCCGGTCGGCGTGTTACGGATGTAACGACCGTCCGACTGCAGGCTCCAGCTGTGGGTGTTATCGGTCAGATACAACTCCAGCTCTTTCTTGACCCGCATGATCAGCTTCTTGCCTTCCACCGGGAAGCAAGTCTCGACGCGCTTGTCGAGGTTGCGTTCCATCCAGTCGGCACTGGAGAGGAACATCTGCTCGTCGCCACCGTTGAGGAAGTAGAAGACCCGGGTGTGTTCCAGGAAGCGGCCAATGATCGAACGCACATGGATGTTGTGGGAAACCCCGGCAATGCCCGGCCGCAGGCAGCACATGCCACGCACCACCAGATCGATGCGCACGCCAGACTGGCTGGCCTTGTACAACGCGCGGATGATCTTCGGATCGGTCAGCGAGTTGAACTTGGCGATGATGTGCGCCGGTTTGCCGTCGAGGGCGAACTGGGTTTCGCGGGCAATCATGTCGAGCATGCCCTTTTTCAGGGTGAACGGCGCATGCAGCAGCTTCTTCATGCGCAGCGTTTTACCCATGCCGATCAACTGGCTGAACAGTTTGCCGACGTCTTCGCACAAGGCGTCGTCGGAGGTCAGCAGGCTGTAGTCGGTGTACAGGCGGGCGTTGCCGGCGTGGTAGTTACCCGTACCGAGGTGTGCGTAACGCACGATTTCACCGGCCTCGCGACGCAAAATCAGCATCATCTTGGCGTGGGTCTTGAAGCCGACCACACCGTAGATCACCACCGCACCGGCCGCTTGCAGACGGCTGGCCAGTTGCAGGTTGGACTCTTCGTCGAACCGCGCACGCAGTTCGATCACCGCAGTCACTTCCTTGCCGTTACGCGCCGCATCCACCAGCGCATCGACGATTTCCGAGTTGGCGCCGGAACGGTACAAGGTCTGGCGCACCGCCAGCACGTGCGGGTCCTTGGCGGCCTGGCGCAGCAGGTCGACCACCGGGGTGAACGACTCGAACGGGTGCAGCAGCAGGATGTCCTGCTTGCTGATCACGCTGAAAATGTTCTCGCTGTTCTGCAGCAGTTTCGGAATCTGCGGGGTGAACGGCAGGTATTGCAGCTCGCGCTGACTGTCCAGGCCGGTGATGCTGAACAGCCGCGTCAGGTTCACCGGACCGTTGACCTGATACAACTCCGTCTCGCTCAGGTTGAATTGCTTAAGCAGGTAGTCGGACAGGTGTTTCGGGCACGTGTCGGCCACTTCCAGACGCACTGCATCGCCATAGCGACGGGAGAACAGTTCGCCGCGCAAGGCGCGGGCCAGGTCTTCGACGTCTTCAGAGTCCAGCGCCAGGTCGGCGTTCCGGGTCAGGCGGAACTGGTAGCAGCCCTTGACCTTCATGCCCTGGAACAGGTCATCGGCGTGAGCGTGAATCATCGACGACAGGAATACATAGTTGTCGCCAGCGCCACCGACTTCTTCCGGCACCTTGATGATGCGCGGCAGCAGGCGTGGCGCCGGGATGATCGCCAGACCGGAATCGCGGCCAAAGGCGTCGATGCCTTCGAGCTCGACGATGAAGTTCAGGCTCTTGTTCACCAGCAACGGGAACGGGTGCGTCGGGTCGAGGCCGATCGGGGTGATGATCGGTGCGATCTCGTCACGGAAATAGCGGCGGACCCAGGTCTTGAGCTTGGTCGTCCAGTTACGGCGACGGATGAAGCGGACCTGATGTTTTTCCAGCTCCGGCAACAGAATGTCGTTGAGGATCGCGTACTGGCGATCGACGTGACCGTGGACCAGTTCGCTGATGCGCGCCAGCGCCTGATGCGGTTGCAGACCATCGGCGCCGGCCTGTTCACGGGCGAAGGTGATCTGCTTCTTGAGGCCGGCGACACGAATCTCGAAGAACTCGTCCAGGTTGCTGGAGAAGATCAACAGAAACTTCAGCCGCTCCAGCAATGGATAGGACTCGTCCAGCGCCTGCTCCAGCACGCGGATGTTGAACTGCAGTTGCGAGAGCTCGCGGTGGATGTACAGGCTGCTGTCATCCAGGCCGGGAATGGCCAGCGCTGGCGCTGGCGCTGTCACTGCGGTTTCGACGACCGCCGCGGGCGGAGCTGGTTCCAGCTCCGGCGGGGTCTCGTCGACTTGCTCCACCACAGGTTGAGCGTCTTTTACGGCAACTTCAGTGAGTACTTCGGTATTCATCGAATGTTCCTGGGAGGGCTATTTTTGCTCTCGTAACAATTGAGCAGCACGAACGGCAAAGTACGTCAGGATGCCATCAGCCCCTGCACGTTTGAAAGCGGTCAGGGACTCGAGGATAACCCCTTCGCTCAACCAGCCATTCTGGATCGCCGCCATGTGCATGGCGTATTCGCCGCTGACTTGATAAACAAACGTCGGCACTTTGAATTCTTCTTTTACCCGGCACAGGATGTCCAGGTACGGCATGCCTGGCTTGACCATGACCATGTCTGCACCTTCTGACAAGTCCGCCGCCACTTCGTGCAGGGCTTCGTTGCTGTTGGCCGGGTCCATCTGATAGGAGGCCTTGTTGGCCTTGCCCAGGTTCAGCGCCGAACCGACCGCATCGCGGAACGGGCCGTAGTAGGCGCTGGCGTACTTGGCCGAGTACGCCATGATCCGCACGTTGACGTGACCGGCCACTTCGAGGGCTTCGCGGATCGCCTGGATGCGACCGTCCATCATGTCCGATGGTGCCACGACCTGAGCGCCGGCTTCGGCGTGGGACAGGGCTTGCCTGACCAGTGCGTCGACGGTGATGTCGTTCTGCACGTAGCCTTCTTCATCAAGAATGCCGTCCTGGCCGTGGGTGGTGAACGGGTCCAGGGCAACGTCGGTGATCACGCCCAGCTCAGGGAATCGTGCACGCAGCGCACGGGTCGCACGTTGGGCGATGCCTTCGGGGTTCCACGCTTCGGCGGCGTCCAGGGACTTGAGTTCCGCGGGTGTCACCGGGAACAGCGCCAGCGCCGGAATCCCCAGCTCGACCCACTTGGCCGCTTCTTCCAGCAACAGGTCGATGGTCAGGCGTTCGACGCCCGGCATCGAGGCCACCGCTTCGCGACGGTTTTCACCGTCCAGCACGAATACCGGCAGGATCAGGTCATCGACGGTCAGGACGTTTTCACGGACCAGACGACGCGAGAAGTCGTCACGACGGTTGCGGCGCAGGCGGGTTGCGGGGAACAAGCGATTGGCGGGGGTAAAGCTCACGGCAGACTCCTGAGCCCGCGCTTACGGGCGAGCGTGACAGTTATAAGCGGCCATTATGACGAACGTATTACAGTTATGTGCACGCTGCGACAGGTAGCCGCATTCCATTGTCCTTGTAGGAAATGTTCACGTCGAGACACATTTGGACACTTTCCTGAATGTGTCCGAAGGGTTAGGCTGCGCGTTCATTTCGCCAGCACCCAGACAATGCTCCAACAATTTCTGCATGACTTCGGCTACTTTGCCCTTTTTCTAGGCACGTTCTTCGAAGGCGAAACCATTCTGGTACTCGCGGGCTTCCTCGCGTTCCGTGGATACATGGACATCAACCTGGTGGTGGTCGTGGCCTTCTTCGGCAGCTATGCCGGCGACCAGCTGTGGTATTTCCTGGGGCGCAAGCACGGCCGCAAGCTGCTGGCGCGAAAACCGCGCTGGCAGATGATGGGTGACCGGGCGCTGGAACACATTCGCAAGCACCCGGACATCTGGGTACTGAGTTTCCGCTTCGTTTACGGTTTGCGCACGGTGATGCCGGTGGCCATCGGGCTGTCAGGCTATCCGCCGGGCCGTTACCTGCTGCTCAACGGAATTGGTGCAGCGATCTGGGCCGCAGCCCTGGCGGCGGCCGCGTACCATTTCGGCGCAGTGCTCGAAGGCATGCTCGGCAGTGTGAAGAAGTACGAACTCTGGGTGCTCGGTGCACTGCTGGTCCTGGGCTTCGTGCTGTGGCTGCGCCGGCGCTTCAAGAATGCCCGCCTGGCCAAGCAGGTCTACGCCGACGAACAAGCCCTGAAGGCCGAGCGAACCAAGGCCGAAGGCCCTACGACGCCAGCCGAGTGATACGATCTCTGCAACAGTAGAGACCGATGCCGCTCAACAGACTGTAACTGAGCAGGCCGACCCAGCCCACCGCGCTGGCCGGCCACAGCCCCACCATCGGGGCCAGCCATACCAATGGCAGATTCGACGCCAGCCGCACCAGCTCCAGCTTCAACGCCCACGGGCGATTCTCCAGGGCCACGCCCAGCACAAACAGACCGAACGCCACCACTCCCCAGCCCAAGACCAGGGCGGCGACTGGCAGCTTCGGTTCAAGATTCATCAAGTAGCTGCCCAGTGCGATATAGACGCAGAACTGCAACAGCACGTAGAGCTGCTGGCGCCCGTCCAGCGCCACCTCGAATTTGCGAAACTGACTCAGGTCCGGCTTATTCATCGGGTATCTGGCCGCCACGTCCGCCGGGCGCCAGCCGGTGCGCATGAACCAGATCCGCAGCTTGTCCCAGGTGCTTTCGGCACGCCGCGCATCTGCCCACAACTGCGCGTAGAACTGCACGTTCGCCCACACAGGATTCCAGCTCGCCAGCGGCGTGGTCACGCCGAAGATCACCGGTTCGTTGTCGTCTTCTTCCTGGAACGAGCCGAACAGGCGGTCCCAGATAATGAACACACCGCCGTAGTTGCGATCCATGTAGAGAGCGTTCTGTGCATGGTGAGCCCGATGATTGGACGGCGTGACAAAGAACCATTCGAGCCAGCCAAGCTTGGGAATGTGCCGCGTGTGCACCCAGAACTGGTAGAGCAGGTTCAGCGCCGCGACGCTGACGAACACCAGCAGCGGCACACCGGACACCGCCATCGGCAGATAGAAGATCCAGCTCAACAGGAAGCCGGTACTGGTCTGGCGCAACGCCGTGGACAGGTTGTAGTCCTCGCTCTGGTGATGCACCGAATGGGCGGCCCAGAGAATGTTGCGCTCGTGGCCCATGCGGTGCAGCCAGTAGTAGCAGAAGTCGTAGAAGACAAAGGCAAACACCCAGGTCCAGATGCTGTCGGCCGACAGTTCGAACAGCGCCAGGTGCTTGAGGGCAAAGGCATAGGTCGCCAGACCCACACCCTTGGTCAACAGGCCCGTGGTGGTCGACAGCACGCCGGTGCTGATGCTGTTGATCGCGTCCGCCACCCGATAATTGCTCACCCCGCGCCAACGGTCGGCCAGCAGCTCGACGGCGATCAGCACAAAGAAGAACGGCACCGCATACAGAATGAAGTCCATGACGCGCCCTGATCGGAATCTTGAGGACAGATGCTATGTGTAGCCGTGAATTAACCCTATGGCAACGAGTGACAAATTAGTGGACATTTAACGCCATGAATCTGGAGAAAAGCCCATGAGCAAAAAAGTTGCAGTGATCCTTTCCGGTTGTGGCGTGTACGACGGCGCCGAGCTCCACGAGAGCGTCATCACCCTGCTGCGCCTGGACCAACGCGGTGCCCAGGTGCAGTGTTTCGCGCCGAACATCGCGCAGTTGCATGTGATTAACCACCTGACCGGCGAAGAAATGCCCGAATCGCGCAACGTGCTGGTGGAATCGGCGCGGATCGCCCGGGGCAACATCAAGGATATCCGTGACGCTAACGTCGATGAGTTCGATGCGCTGATCGTGCCCGGCGGCTTCGGCTCGGCCAAGAACCTGTCCAACTTTGCCATCGAAGGCGCCGGCTGCACCGTTCAACCGGATGTCCTGGCACTGACCGAAGCCTTTGCCGAGGCCGGCAAACCGGTGGGGTTGATGTGCATCTCCCCTGCCCTGGCGGCAAAGATCTATGGCCCTGGCGTGACTTGCACTATCGGCAACGATACCGACACCGCTGCCGCGATGAACAAGATGGGCGCCACCCACACCGATTGCGCGGTCAGTGACATCGTCGAGGACAAGGCACGCAAACTGGTGAGCACCCCGGCCTACATGCTGGCGCAATCGATCAGTGAAGCGGCGTCGGGGATCAACAAACTCGTGGACCGCGTGCTTGAACTGACCCACGAAAACGATGCCTGACACTGTTCAGGACTGTAGGAGCGAGCTTGCTCGCGAAAGACGTGAGAGCGCCGCGTTCATCCAGCCAGCACTCGTCATCGTTGACGTCCATCGTCGGAGCGCCGCCCGGAGCAAGCTCGCTCCTACAGTTTGCGGGCCAGCCGGGTGAGAATCCGGTCCAGCGCATTGGCGAACGCCTGCTTCTCACGGTCGCCAAACGGTGCGGGGCCACCACCCATTTGCCCCTGTTCACGCAAGTCAGTGAACAGGTTGCGAACCGCCAGTCTCTCGCCCATGTTCTGCACATCAAACTCCTTGCCCCGTGGGTCGAGCGCAGCCACGCCCTTCTTCACCAGACGATCGGCCAGCGGCACATCGCTGCAAATCACCAGCTCACCGGGCACCGCGTGTTCCACCAGGTAGTCATCGGCCGCATCCGGGCCGCTCGGCACCACGATCAGCTTGACCAGTGCCAGCCCCGGCTTGGTCTGCGGCTGCCCGGCCACCAGTACCACTTCGAACTGGCGCTTGAGGGCGAACTTCACCACCAGATCCTTGGCTGCCCGCGGACAGGCGTCGGCATCGATCCACACACGCATTGAATTTTCCTCTGTTGAAAAACAGCGCGGGCAAGCCCACTCCCACAAGTTAACGTTAAACCTGTGGGAGCGTGGCTTGCCCGCGAAAGTGAGCGAAGCGAATGCCGTTTAAGAAGCCTGCACCCGCTGCCTCTCAACCACCCGGCTACGACCGTACAACACGACAATCGCAATGATCGCCACTGCTTGGGCGCTCAACGAATACGCATCGGCATGGATCCCCAGCCATTCGAAGTCAAAGAACGGCACCGGCCGCGTGCCGAAAATCCCGGCTTCCTGCAGCGCTTTCACGCCATGCCCGGCAAACACCACCGACAAGGCGCACAAAAGACCGGCGTTGATGCTGAAGAACAGCGCCAGAGGCAACTTCGCCGAACCGCGCAAAATCACCCAGGCCAGGCCGACCAGCAGCACCAGCGCCGTGGCCCCACCGGCCAGCACCGCGTTGTGCCCCGCGGGACCGGCCTGCAACCACAGGGTTTCGTAGAACAGAATCACTTCGAACAGCTCGCGATACACCGAGAAGAACGCCAGGGTCGCAAAACCGAAACGCCCGCCGCCGCCCACCAGGCTGGTCTTGATGTAATCCTGCCAGGCCGCCGCGTGACGACGGTCATGCATCCACACGCCCAGCCACAGCACCATGACGCTGGCAAACAACGCCGTCGCGCCTTCGAGCAATTCGCGCTGCGAACCGCTGACATCAATCACATAGGCTGCCAGCGCCCAGGTGCCCAGCCCCGCCACAAACGCCAGACCCCAGCCGACGTTAACGCTGCGCACAGCCGCCTGTTGACCCGTGTTACGCAGGAAAGCAAGGATCGCCGCCAGCACCAGAATCGCTTCCAGACCTTCGCGCAGCAGAATCAGCAGGCCGGAAATGTAACTCAGCGACCAACTCAAACCGTCGTTGCCGAGCAGGCCGGCCGATCTCTTCAACTTGTCTTTGGCCAGGTCCAGGCGCTGCTCGACCTCGCCCACCGGCAGACCATCCTGCAACGACTGACGGTAGGCCATCAGGGATTTTTCAGTGTCTTTACGCACGTTGGCGTCAATGTTATCCAGCGAGCTCTCAACCAGCTCGAAGCCTTCCAGATACGCCGCTACGGATAAGTCATAAGCCTGATCATGCTCACTGGCACGATATGCCGCGATGCTCTTGTCCAGAGTGGCGGCGGTGTAGTCGAGCAATTGTGCCGGGCCACGCTTGACCTGCGGCGGTTGCGCCCGCTGGGCACGGAAGGTCGCGGCGGCTTGCGGGCCTTCGGCGGCCAGCACTTCGGCCGGGGTCTGACGAGCCAGGTCGGCGATGTTGTTGGTCTTTTCAGCCTTGGCCGTCGCCGGGTCAACACTGAAGCTGGCGATATAGGTGGCCAGGTCCCAACGCTGACGATCATCCAGTTGATCGGCAAAGGTCGGCATGTCAGTCCCTTCGACTCCCAGGCCCAGGGTGCTGTAGATCGCGTAGAGGCTCAGTCGATCCAGTCGTGTGGTGTCACGCAGATTGGATGGCGGTGGCGTCATGCCGACACCTGCCGGGCCGTCGCCGGCCCCTGTATCGCCATGGCAAACCGAGCAATGCTGAGCGTACAGCGGCGCGCCACGCACCGGGTTCGGCGTAATGACCGGGGCCTGGCTGACTTCATAGGCTACGGCCAGCTTCGCACCCAGTTGCCGGGCCTGGCGCGCGACGTCGGCACCGTCCTGACGGGCGCCGATGGAATTTCCCAACGCGGTCAGGCTTTGCTCCAGCGCGGCTTTTTCCGGCTTGGCCGGCATGGCTGCAATCAGACTTCCCAGCGTCTTGACCGATTCTTGCTGCGCGCGAAATCCGGCCTGGTCCGTGATACTGCCCGCCTGCACCGTGTCCGGGTAATCCGCGCCGATGTAATCGAGCAAGTGCAGCGCCTGTGGCGCACCTTCGGCGGGAGCGGCCAGCAGTTGAAAGCTGCACGCAGCCAACAGCGGCAGCAACAGCCAGGCCAGGAAACGGGAGGGGGCAATCATGAATGAATCTCAATTTGAAAAACGAAGTTACATATTGTTATCGCCCATCGGGTTTCGCTCAAGCTTTGTTGGGACTTCTTCGTAATTGCATCTGTTCGGGAGCTGCTCCCCAAACGAAAAAGGCGACCACGAGGGTCGCCTTTTTTGTAAGTCGCCGTTTTACACGGCGGCCCTGCGCAACGTCGCCATGAACGCCGCCGCCCCGATGAACAGCCCTGCAAAGGTTCGGTTCATGCGTTTTTGCTGTTTCGGTGTGCGCAACAGACGCAGCACTTTGGACGCCAGACCGGTGTAGCCGGCCATGACGATCAGGTCGACGCAGATCATGGTCACGCCGATCACCAGATACTGGATCAACAGCGGCGCATGCGGGTCGATGAACTGCGGCAACACCGCCAGCATGAACACCAGCGCCTTGGGGTTGCTGATGTTCACCAGAAAACCACGGAACACCAGGGCCATCGGCTTGCCGATCTGGCGCACTGCCGCGTCATCGCTCATATCGCTGGGCAGCGCACGCCATTGCTTGATCGCGAGGAAAACCAGATACGCCACGCCAAACCATTTGATTGCATAGAAGGCCGTGGCAGAAGCCGTGAGAATGGCACCGACACCGGCACCGACGATGGCGATCTGCAAAGCCAGGCCCAATTGCAGGCCCAGGGCGTTCCAGTAACCGCGCCAGAAACCGTATTGCAGGCCGCTGGACATCGACGCAATGGCGCCGGCACCGGGGGACAGGCTGATCACCCAGCAGGCGGCAAAAAACGCCAGCCATGTTTGAAGCTCCATTGCACACCTCGACTCAGACTCGTGACAGACGTCTAAGCTAATGCGGCATTGCTTGGATGACTACCGATTTTTTGCAGGATGTGTCGACGGCCGACCAGCGTTTACAGGGGCGGGCCCCTTCGCGAGCAGGCTCGGTCCCACATTGGCTCTCAGGCACTCACAAAATTTGTGTCCACTAAAGATCAACTGTGGGAGCGAGCCTGCTCGCGAAAGCAATCTGTCAGGCAACAGAAGGCTTACTTTTCAAACCCGCTGGAAGGAAACACATCCGTCCCGCGCCAGCGCCGCACCGAACGCTGGAAGAACAAACTGTTGGGCACTTGCACCATGGCGCTGCCAGTGCCGAGTTCTTCGGCCTCAATCAGCGTGGTGTACAGCAGGTTGATCGCCACCACCCGGCCTTTGACGCCAGGCTTGTCGGTGGTGTCCACCAACTCGACCACATCACCGAGGCGGAACGGGCCGACGGTAAAGATCAGAATCGCGCAGAGAAGATTGGAGAGCACGCTCCACATGGCGAAAAACGCCACCGCCGCGACCGCGACGAAACCGGACAACGCGGTCCAGAGCACCGTGGCCGAAACCCCGAGGCGCTCCAGCACGAAAATCAACGCACTGCCCATGATCAGCCAGCGCAGCCCCCCGCGCAGCGGCATCAGCAACTGCGGCGGAAACGGGTAGCGCTCACCGAGACGAGTCAGGCATTTGGCAACAAAGCGCTGGGCGATGTAACCGGCGAACAGGATCAGCAGGATTTGCACGCCGAGCCAGATCGGCTCGACCCACACCGCCGGCAGCGGCAGCTTGAAGGCGTCCATCAGGACAGTGCCTCCAGCTCCGCCTGCATGCCTTCCAGCATTTCCAGGGCTTCCATCCACGCTTCCTCCAGCTGCGCCTCACGCACCTTCAGCTTGGCCTGTTCGGCCAGCAGATCACGCAATTCGTTCTTGCGCGCCTGCTCGTAGATGTCGCTGTCGCCAAGGCTGGCATCGATCTTCGCCAGTTTTTCGTGGAGCTTGCCCAGCTCGGCTTCAAGCTTGTCAGCCTCGCGCTTGTGCGGTGCCAGTTGCTGGCGCAACGCAGCAGCCGCCTGACGCTGGGCTTTCTTGTCGGTCTTGTCCGGATTGACCGGCGTGTTGCTGACCGGGGCGTTGCGCTGGCGATACTCCACCAGCCAGCGGGTGTAGTCCTCCAGGTCGCCGTCGAACTCTTCGACTTTGCCGTCCGCCACCAGATAGAAGTTGTCGGTGGTGCTTTTGAGCAAGTGGCGATCGTGAGAGACCACCAGTACCGCACCACTGAATTCCTGCAGGGCCATGGTCAGCGCCAGGCGCATTTCCAGGTCCAGGTGGTTGGTCGGTTCGTCGAGCAGCAACAGGTTCGGTCGATCCCAGGCAATCAAGGCCAACGCCAGGCGCGCTTTCTCGCCACCGGAGAAATTCAGTACCGGCTCGTCGATTCGCGCGCCACGGAAGTCGAAACCGCCGAGGAAGTCGCGCAGGGTCTGCTCGCGCTCGGTCGGCGCCAGGCGCTGCAAGTGCAGCAACGGGCTGGCCTTGGAATCCAGCGAGTCCAGCTGATGCTGGGCGAAGTAACCAACGACGGTGTTCTCACCACGGGTCAAGCGCCCGGCCAATGGCGAGAGCTCGCCGGCAAGGTTCTTGATCAGGGTCGATTTACCGGCGCCGTTAGGTCCGAGCAGACCGATTCGCGCACCCGGGGTCAGTTGCAGCTTGACCTTCTCCAGCACGGCTTTGTCGCCGTAACCCAGGCGGGCATCGGACAGGTCGATCAGCGGGCTGGAAATTTTCTGCGATTCGCGAAAAACGAAATCGAATGGCGAGTCGACGTGGGCAGCGGTCAGCTCTTCCATCCGCTCCAGTGCCTTGATCCGGCTCTGGGCCTGGCGGGCCTTGGTGGCCTGGGCCTTGAAGCGGGCGATGTAGCTTTCCATGTGCGCACGTTGCACCTGCTGCTTCTCGTACGCCTGCTGTTGCTGGGCCAGGCGTTCGGCACGGGCGCGCTCGAAGGCACTGTAGCCACCGCGGTACAGGGTGATCTTGCGCTGATCGACGTGGGCCACGTGATCGACCACGGCATCGAGGAAGTCCCGGTCGTGGGAAATCAGCATCAAGGTGCCGGGATAACTTTTGAGCCACTCTTCGAGCCAGATGATGGCGTCGAGGTCGAGGTGGTTGGTCGGTTCGTCGAGCAGCAGCAGGTCCGATGGGCACATCAAGGCCTGCGCCAGGTTCAGACGCATCCGCCAGCCACCGGAGAAATCCCCGACCTGACGATCCATCTGCTCGTTGGTGAACCCAAGGCCGGCCAGCAACTTGCGCGCCCGGGCGTCGGCGGTGTAACCGTCGGCGCTGTCGAGTTCCGAGTGCAGGCGGGCCTGCGCGGCACCGTCATGGGCCGCTTCGGCTGCCGCCAGGTCGCGTTGCACCTGGCGCAGGCGCAGATCGCCATCGAGCACGTAGTCGACCGCCAGGCGTTCGAGGGTGTCGACCTCCTGGCGCATGTGGGCGATACGCCAGTCGGCCGGCAGGAAGCAATCACCCGAGTCAGGGTGCAGCTCGCCCCGAAGCAAGGCGAACAGGCTCGATTTGCCGGCGCCGTTGGCACCGATGAGGCCGGCTTTCTGGCCGGCGTGCAGCGTCAACTCGGCGTCTTCTAGCAGACGTTGCGGGCCACGCTGTAAAGTCAGGTTCTGAAGTCGAATCATAATGGCGGCGGAGTCTACCAGCTTCGCTCGCAACTGGCGCGAGTAGCACTATGTCCTCTGACCTGTGGAACTTTTCACTGACCACTTACGCCCGTCCGGGCGTTGAGCAGGCATGCCTGCAATTGCAGTCGGCGGGGGTCAATGTGTGCCTGTTACTGTGCGGTGCGTGGTTGGGACAACGAGGCGTGGCCTGCGATGAGCAGCGCTTGCAGCAACTACGCAGCGTGGCTGTCGCCTGGGACACCGATGTCGTGCGGCCGTTACGCGCCTTGCGCACACAGTGGAAAGCCGCGGCCACGGAAGACGCCGATTTGCATACCTTGCGTGAACAAGTAAAGGCACTGGAGCTGGAAGCCGAACGGCATCTGTTGTTGCGACTGGAGAGAGCGGCGCAGAGTTGGCCGCAAGATGCCGGGGCCGATCTATCGGCCTGGCTGGAAGGTGCGACGGCTGAGGCCGCCCACCTGCACCGCGACGCGCTGCATCAGCTGCGCGTCGCGGTAACCGGCACTTAGGAAGCGCTGGCTGGGGTGGTTACAACACTCGAAGTTACGGCAGGCGTTGGCGCTGGCGCGGCTGTCGAGGTAGTTGCTGTCGGAGCAGGTGCTGCTGGCGCAGCCGAAGCGACTGGCTTGGCAACTGGCGCGGTGGCTGGCTTGGCGGCAACCGGCTTTTTCACTGCAGGTTTGGCTGCAGGTTTGGCTGCTGGTTTTGCAGCAGGTTTTGCAGCAGCCGGTTTAGCGGCAACTGGCTTGGCAGCAACTGGCTTGGCGGCAACGGCTGGTTTCGCTGCGGCTGGTTTAGCAGCAGGTTTGGCAACCGCTTTTACAGCAGGTTTTGCCGCTGGCCTGGCTGCTGGTTTAGCTGCTGGTTTTGCAGCAACGGGTTTTGCAGCCGGCTTGGCAGCTGGTTTCGCCGCAGCGGTGCGGGCCGCTGGTTTAGCGGCTGGTTTTGCAGTCGGTTTAGCAGCCGGTTTAGCGGCGGCGGTTTTAGCCACGGCTGGTTTGGCAGCAGCGGCTCTTGCAGCGGCAGGTCGTGCGGCGGCTGGTTTGGCAGCCGTGGTTTTAGCCGCAGGCTTTGCAGCGCTGGCAGCAGCCGGTTTTCTCGCAGCAGGTTTGGCAGCAGGTTTGGCTGCGGCAGTTTTAGCGACTGGTTTGGCAGCGGCTGGCTTGGCAGCAGCAGGCTTGGCCGGTGCTTTTGCAGCAGCCGGTTTGGCAGCGGCTTTCTTCGCAGGTGCCGCAGCTGGCTTGGCCGCACGCAGGGACAACGCCTTGCTGACAGCCTCTTGTACACGACCGACGCCCTGGGCCAGTTTCAGGCTTTCCTGAGCATCGCGCTTGAGTTGCAGAATGTAGCCGCGGGTTTCCGATTGACGATCCTTGAGGGCATCGAGCAGCTCCTCAAGATCGGCCACTACGTCCTTGGCCTTGGCTTGTGCCTTGGCTTTTCCGGCCGCCGCAGCGTCCTGCAATTTGGTGCGGGATTTGTGCAGTTTTTCTTGCGCTTTTCCGCGCTGCTTTTCCAGTTTGGCGAGCAATTTTTCAGCATCAGCCAAGGCTTCGGAACAAGCGGTTTCCAGATGCTCGAGCAAGCTGCCCGAGAGTTGTTGGAGCAGGTGCAATGGAGTGTTGACTGGCTTCTTGGTGGCCGACATGGTTTACCTCCTGGCTGAAGTGAGTGCGGCTCATACTAGACCTCTGCTGCAACCGCCGCTAGGGCATGTTGACACTATCGAAAGCGCTGCGTTGCAAAGGATTGAAAAACTTCTGCCTCGGCGCAAAAGCAGTTCACCGTTGCGCGCATTCCCGCTGGCATAATCGCCCGCAATTCAGGTCGGAGAGTGCTCATGTCGCGCTACCTTTTTTTATCGCTGTGTGTGTGTTTTTCAGTGGCTCAAGCCGCTGCAACAACGCAGGAAAATGAAGACCACGATCTCGCTTACAGCCTGGGTGCAAGCCTTGGCGAACGCTTGCGCCAGGAGGCTCCCGACCTGCAACTCCAGGCACTGGTCGAAGGATTGCAGCAGGCCTATCAGGGCAAACCGCTGGCGCTGAAGGACGAGCAGATCCAGCAGATACTGACCGAGCATGAAGCTCGGATCGCCATGCAGTCAGCCGAGCCGCAAAGCGAAATGGCACTGGAAAAAGAACAACGCTTTCTCGCCACGGAGAAAGCCAGACCCGGCGTGCGCGAACTGGCTGATGGCGTGTTGCTGACCGAGTTGACGCCTGGCACTGGCGCCAAGGCCGGACCGAACGGCAA
Organism: Pseudomonas sp. GL_091; assembly: GCF_057837725.1. Lineage (NCBI taxonomy): Bacteria > Pseudomonadati > Pseudomonadota > Gammaproteobacteria > Pseudomonadales > Pseudomonadaceae > Pseudomonas > Pseudomonas sp. GL_091. Next base: position 6,927,286 of record NZ_CM174451.1, read on the forward strand.
GGTGCAGGTGCTGTACATCGGTCGCTTGCCCGACGGCACGGTGTTCGATCAGAACAGTCAGCCACAATGGTTCAGTCTCGACAGCGTGATCGCCGGATGGCGTAGCGCACTGCAAAACATGCCGGTCGGGGCGAAGTGGCGACTGGTGATTCCATCGGCTCAGGCCTATGGCGCCGATGGTGCCGGTGACGTGATCGCACCATTCACTCCACTGGTGTTCGAAGTCGAACTGCGTGGTGCTACCGGTTGACGACGCAAACGAAAAACGGCGTGCCTTGGCACGCCGTTTCGGGATCTTGCAGGAAGTGCTTCAGGCCTGAACCGAATCGGTTTCCTTGTGGGCGGTGTGCAGCACTTCGATCAGGCAGTCTTCCAGCTCAAAGCGCTCATGCAACAGTCCGCCGAGCGTCTTGAACTCTTCGGCAACACACTTTCCTGCATCACACAGGTCATTGAACGCGAGTAGCTTTTCGGTGATGACGTCGATACGCGGGTAGATCGTCTCGGCGAGCTCCAGGCCACGCTGGTCGTTGAAGGCCTTGGCCTCCCCCGTCAGCTGCTCGTAGATCTCGAAGTGCCCGGCCGATACATAATCGACCAGCACGCCGCAGAATTCCTGCAAGGGCTTGCGGTTCTCACCCAGCGCCTCAGGCTTTGCGCCGAGAGCGTCATAGGCCCCGATCAGTTCGTGTCGTTCCTGCAACCAGCGATCGATCAGCAGGTGCACTCCGCCCCAGCGTTCCTGAGCATTCTGACAACTTTCGAGCATGGTGATCTCTCTTCCCTTGTGGGTCAGCTGCTCTATGCCCGCTCGCCTCTTGTAACGTCGGTGGGCGGTCAGGCAGAGCGTCATCGAGCAACATAATTCCAATGACACGTGCGGGCCAGATTATGCCCGCACGACACTGGCTTCAAGGTACGCAGGCGATAAAGTTCATACAAGTGTTTAATCGCCGGCAAAGGCCCGGTGCGACGACTCGCCGCTGAGTGGTCGCTGATAGCTGGTCCAGACCAGTCGCAACGACTGGTAAACGGCCAGAATCATCATTGCGACGAAGAACAGCAGGCTCCACTCTGTGAGACTCAGATCGAACAGCGTCCAGGAAATTTCCACACAATCGGCAGCCCCCTTGAACATTTGCTGTACGACCGATAGCCACGGAGAACTGGCCAACAGGTCCGCCAGACGGGTCGAGCACGCCGCTCCCTGTTCTGCCGGAAGGCTTTGCAGCAGGACCTGTCGCCACGCCGTGACAGTGCCAGCCAGACTGCAACAAAGACTGAGCAGCCAATACAGAACGTTGCCTATGCGACCGGGGCCATGGACCGAAGCCATCAGGCAGACACCGGTAAAGAGCGCCAGGCAAAACCGCTGCACAAGACACAAGCCGCAAGGCCGCAGGCCGACTGCATATTCCAGGTAGTAGGAAACACCCATCGCCAGGGCACCCCCAACGAAAGCCATGAAAAACAAGGAGCGTGAGCAGGCCAAAGACATGGCTTTTCCGTAAAAGTAGTGACAGACCATTACGGTAGAGGAAAGCGCGACGGCCTTTCAAGGCAAGTGCCCACAGAGACTTCAGCACAGGTGTAGGGAAATCCCGACGCAGGCGAGAGGATAAAATGTAGTCCTCTGTAGGACTTTGCCTGCGACGAAATTTTGCGACTGAATTTCAACCAATCAACGCACTGCGGCGAGGGCGATTGCTCACTCGCCGCAGGTCATCGCTCAGACGCCGGAACCTGGCGCCAGCGAATGGGTCAAGCGCGGACTGGCACTGGCAGAGGGGCCGCGAGCAAGCGTTCATCCAACAACCCCAGGCCTTCCTGAAACAGCTGGTTGCTGCGCTCGGTATCACCCATTTGCGCCAGCAAGCGTGCCAGTTCCGCACAGGCTTCCGGATTGCGTTGTACACGCAGGCTGCTTTCCAGATAGTCCCGGGCCTTGCCCCACAAACTGTTTTGCAGGCAAAGACGACCCAGTGTCAGCAGCAGGCCCGGATCGGCCGGATGGTCCTTGAGCCAGCCTTCGGCGGCCTGCAACTGGCGGGTCGGATCATTGCCGCGAACCAGTCCGTAGAGACGCGCCAGATGACTGTCGTAGCTGCGTTTGAGAGCGGTACGCAGCACTTCTTCGGCCTCGACCTGAGCCCCCAGTTGCCGCAGTTGTTCGGCATACGCGAGCACCAGTTGCGGCTCCTGACGCTGTGCCGAGGTCAGTTGTTGCCAGGCACGTTCGAGCGATTGCTGCCCCACCGTTCCGTCTTCTTCCCGTTGCGCCGCCAGAGACAGGTTCGCCCCCCAGGCCCGACGCTCCAGCTCGGCGAGTTCGGCCGCCGGCAGGATTTTGTCCTTGCGCAGCTCCGGCAGCAGGCGAATCACTGCCGACCAGTCACCACGCTGCTGAAGCAGGCGCTGCAACTGACGCAGGGTCTGTGCGTTATGAGGATGGCGTTCACGCATGGCTTGCAGGGTGGCCAGGGCGCCTTCGGTATCACCGCGATCGGTCTGCAACTGGGCGTGGCTCAAGGCGATCGCCAACTCGGCCTGAGGCTGACGCTCCAGGGCGCGCTCCAGCAAGTTGTCGCTTTCTTCGTAATTGCCTAGTTCGTTCGCGGCACGGGCGGCGCCGAGGTAGTAAAGCAGCGGCTGGCGCTCGGCTTCGGCAGCCCGATGCAAGTGGCGTTGCGCGCTGGCCCAGCGGCCCTCGGCCAAGTCCAGCTGACCATGCTCGATCGCCACCTGCACCCGACGGCTGCGGTTACGCCGAGACCACGGATTGACCACGCCACTGGAAGCCATCACCAGTTCGACCAGCGACTTGATGCCCCAGAACACCAGCCAGAGCACAGCCACCAGCGCCAAAGTAGCCCACAGGCTCGACTCATAGCGGAAGGTCTTGTAGGCAATCAGCACGTAACCGGAATGTTCGGCAATCGCCAGCCCCAGCGCAGCGGCAGCGGCGATCACGAGGAACACGATCACATAGAGGCGTCTCATGGCGTGGCCTCCGGCGCGGTGTTCACGGCAGGCCTGGCCATTGGCTTGACCGAATCCTCGGCGTTGACGTTGCGTCGTTCCAGATACCCCTGCACCGCGCTCAGGGTACCGGTCATGTCCGGTGTGACTACAGTGACAGGTTGCTTGCTCAACTCGGACACCTGCTCAAGCATGACTTTGCTTTGTGCGTTGTCCGGATTGAAGTTGCCCTTGAGGATATCCCGCGCTTCGTCCAGCACCTGGGAGTAAACCGCCGCCTGGCCATTGAGTGCGGCCCACTGCGCTTGCTCCAGCGCCAGGCTCAGGGCCAGGCGTACCTGACTCAGGCTCTGGCCGGCCAGCAATGGGCGAACGTTTTTGTCGGCACTGAAATCGATGCGGATGTAGCGGGAAATCTGATCCCACCACTGCGCCCAGCGGCTGGCACCGTCGCCATCGGCGGTCAGGCCCAGCAACGAATCGCCACGGTCCTTGTACTCCGGCGCCAGCTCGGTGAGGCTGGCCACTTGATCACGCAGCGCGCCCAGACGCAGAAACAGCCCGGTGCGATCCGGTTGTTCGGTGCTGCGCAAGGCGATCAGGGTCTTGGCCACCTGCTCGCGAGCGGCAAAAGAGCCCGGGTCGTTCTGCTCGCGCAGTATCTCGTCGGCACCCTGGACCAGTGCCTGGGCGCTGCTGATGTCCTGCAAGGCGGACAGTCGCAGGCTGGCCAGACGCAGCAGGTGCTCGGCCTCGGCCAGACGCCAGTCCTTGCGACTGGCGCCGAGTATGGTTTCCAGCCGCTGGTTCAACCGCTGCTGATCACCTTGCAGCTGAATAACCAGACGGCTGCGTGCTTCCAGTTCATCGGCGGGAGGTAATTGCGCCAGGCGTGCGCTCAGGCGCTCCTCATTGAGCTTGAGGTTTTGCGCCTGGTCATTCAGCGCCTGCACCTGGCTCAGTTGCTGCTGATTATTGGCTTGCAGGTGACGCACCTGCCAGACACCCCAACCGCCCACCGCGACACCGGCCGCACCCAACAGCAGCGCGATGATTGCCAGACCATTGCCTCGACGCTGCTCGGTAGCAGGTGGCGGAGGCGGCAGTTCATCAACAGGAGCATCAACAGGTGCATCAAGCACAGGTCGCACGTCATCTTTAGGCAAGGCTGTTTCGCTCACGTATCCATCCTTTGCATCAGAAAACGGGTACGGGATGCTCCCGTAACGCCGTCAGCAAGGCCGCGGCACTGGCGCCACGACAATCCACAACTGTTTTGGCCCCGGCGGCACGCGCCATTTCGGCAACCCTGGGGCTCGGTACAAACAACGGCAACTCCGCCAACTGCGGCCAGGCATCGCCGGCCAGTTGATGCAGGTGCTCAAAACCTTGTCCACTGCTGACCACCAGCCCGTTCAGGCGTTCCGCCCGGATCCGTTGCGGCAGCAGTGTCGGCGGGTAAATCGGCAATGCCCGGCGGTACAGCTCCAGATACTCGACACTAGCACCAAGCTCACGCAAACGCTCAGCCAGCAACTCGCGCCCGCCCTCCCCGCGCAGGATCAGCACTCGCGCATCGGGTTGTGCGATAGCCTCGCGCAGTCGGGAAAGTTCGAGCAAGGCTTCACTGTCATCGCCCTCTGCCGGGAAGCTCACGTCCAGCCCGTGATCCTCGAGGATCTGCGCAGTCGCCGCGCCGACGCTGAACCACTTCACACCAGGCGGTGACGACCAATATCGCTCCAGCAGTTCGACGCCGATCCGGGCGGCCGGCTTGCTGACCACGATGACGGCGCAGAACTGATCCAGCGCCTGAATCACCTGGCGCATTGTGTCAGTGGCCGCAATGGGCATGATGTCCAAAAGCGGCAGACTGTTACTGAATATCCCCTGCTCGGCCAAAAGGCTGCTCAGCGCCTCCGCTTCTTCGGCGGGACGCGTCAGCAGCAAGCGCCAGCCGATCACTCGTGACCAGCCTCGCCATAGACCGCTTTGAGGATGGCGTCGGCACCCTGGCTGAGCAGATCTTCGGCGACTCGCACTCCCAGCGCCTCGGCGTCGCCGCGAGGAGCGCGGGCTTGTGCACTGAGCAGCAGGCCACCGGCTGGATCGCCCACCAATCCGCGCAACCAGACCTGCTCGCCTTCCAGCACGGCGTAGCACGCAATCGGCACCTGGCAGCCGCCATTAAGGTGCTTGTTGAGGGCTCGTTCGGCGGTCACGCGGGTGGCGGTGTCCTGGTGATGCAGGGGTGCCAGCAACGCATGGATTTCACTGTCGGCACTACGGCATTCGATACCCACCGCGCCCTGGCCACCGGCCGGAAGGCTGTCGTCGACGCTGATGGCCGAGGTGATGCGATCTTCAAAGCCCAGGCGGATCAGACCGGCAGCGGCGAGGATGATGGCGTCGTATTCGCCGGCATCGAGCTTGGCCAGGCGAGTGTTGACGTTGCCGCGCAGGAAGCGGATTTCCAGGTCCGGGCGATGGGTCAGCAATTGAGCCTGGCGGCGCAGGCTGGAGGTGCCGACGATGCTGCCCTGGGGCAACTCATCAAGGCTGGCGTAGGTGTTGGAAACGAAGGCATCGCGCGGGTCTTCCCGCTCGCAGATGCAGAACAGACCGAGGCCTTCGGGGAAGTCCATCGGCACGTCCTTCATGGAGTGCACGGCGATGTCGGCTTCATTTTCCAGCAGCGCGGTTTCAAGCTCCTTGACGAACAGGCCCTTGCCGCCGATTTTCGACAGCGGTGAGTCAAGCAGCTTGTCACCACGGCTGACCATGGGGACGAGAGTCACCAGCAGGCCCGGATGAGCTGCTTCAAGACGGGCTTTGACGTATTCGGCCTGCCACAGGGCGAGAGCGCTTTTGCGGGTGGCGATGCGGATCTGACGAGAGGACATGGATCAATCCGTACTGAATAGATACGGCAGATAATAACAGCTCAGCCAAATCCACTTTGACTTGTATCAGATACTACTCGGCCTCCCTGGCCCCGGATGTCCGGCAATCGGGTGTGAAATTCGCCTGCGAACAGCTGTTTAAAGCTGTTGCATCATTTTGCGTACCCCAGCCACATGACGCCGGCTGACGATCAGCGCATCACCGTTGAGACCTTTGAGGAACAGCTGAAAATGCCCCAGGGGTGTGCGTTGCAATCGCTCGATACGCTCGCGGGCGACCAGTGCATTGCGATGGATACGCACGAAACGGTCACCGAATTCGTCTTCGAGGGCCTTGAGCGGCTCATCGAGCAGCACTTCGCCGCTTTCGTGGCGCAAGGTCACGTATTTGTGGTCGGCAATGAAATAAACCACCTGATCCAGTGGAATCAGCTCGATCCCTTTACGGGTTCGGGCGCTGATATGGCTGCGTGGGCCGTTGCCGCTTTCGGCAGCAGGGCGGGTCAGGGCGGCGAGCTGGGCACGATTGGGGCGCTCGGCTCTCTTTAATGCGTCATGTAATTGTTCAGTTCTCACAGGTTTCACCAGATAGCCTACGGCGCTGGCCTGTAAGGCTTCCACGGCAAATTCATCGGGCCCGGCGCAGAACACCACGGCGGGCGGAGTTTCGCGTTCGCACAACCGCGCAGCCACTTGCAGGCCATCCAGGCCTGGCATGCGGATATCGAGCAGCACGATATCCGGCTTGTGGCTGTCAATCAGTGCCAACGCCTCTTCGCCATTCGTGGCACTAGGCTCCAGGACACTGTATCCCTCGAGTTCGCCAACCATTCGGCTCAGGCGCTCGCGGACCAAGGGTTCGTCATCAACGATCAGGACATTCATATTGCGCTGGATTCCTGCGTGAGTCTCGCACAAGGATAGCGTAGACAGGTGAAGTGACGTCCGTCACCGCGATCCACGCTAAGACTAGCGCGAGCGTCAAAAAGTGCCGCTGGTCCGGCGGCTAAATTTTCATCTGCCGGGCGATTGGCGGTCCAGGTCCGCATTGGCGACACATCGCCACAGGGTTTGCTGATACGCAATATGAACACCCCACTCTTCTTATAGCCAGCGGCTGCACCGAGAAGTGCGCTGATCCTACTGTCCAACTGTAGACGGTTGCCGGGACGATATAGCTCAATTGGAAAATATCGTTCGGCAAAAATACGCGGGTCTTACCCGGGCCCGGGCTCTTCCCCCCCCAAAAAAACGTATCGACCAGTGTCAGCGACAGGATTGGCAACCCTGTTATTATCCGCGCCAGCGTTCCACGCCTTCTTACCTCAAGCCGATACGAGCGAATTCATGAGCACTGACAAGACCAATCAGTCCTGGGGCGGCCGCTTCAGTGAACCCGTCGACGCCTTCGTCGCCCGCTTCACCGCCTCCGTCACCTTCGACCAGCGCCTGTATCGCCACGACATCATGGGCTCGATCGCCCATGCCACCATGCTGGCCAAGGTCGGCGTGCTGACCGATGCCGAGCGCGACAGCATCATCGATGGCCTGAACACCATCCAGGGCGAAATCGAGGCCGGCCAGTTCGACTGGCGCATCGACCTCGAAGACGTACACATGAACATCGAGGCACGCCTGACCGACCGCATCGGCGTGACCGGTAAAAAACTGCACACCGGCCGCAGCCGTAACGATCAGGTCGCCACCGACATCCGTCTGTGGCTGCGTGACGAGATCGATCTGATCCTGGCCGAAATCACCCGCCTGCAAAAAGGCCTGCTGGAGCAGGCCGAGCGCGAAGCCGCCAGCATCATGCCGGGGTTCACCCACCTGCAGACCGCACAGCCGGTGACGTTCGGGCACCACATGCTGGCCTGGTTCGAAATGCTCAGCCGCGACTACGAACGCCTGGTCGACTGCCGCAAGCGCACCAACCGCATGCCGCTGGGCAGCGCGGCGCTGGCCGGCACCACCTACCCGATCGATCGCGAATACACCGCCCAACTTCTGGGTTTCGACGCGGTTGGCGGCAATTCGCTGGACAACGTCTCCGATCGTGATTTCGCCATCGAATTCTGCTCGGCCGCCAGCATCGCGATGATGCACCTGTCACGCTTCTCCGAAGAGCTGGTGCTGTGGACCAGCGCGCAGTTCCAGTTCATCGATCTGCCGGACCGTTTCTGCACCGGCAGCTCGATCATGCCGCAAAAGAAAAACCCGGACGTACCGGAGCTCGTGCGTGGCAAAACCGGTCGCGTGTTCGGCGCGCTGATGGGCCTGTTGACCCTGATGAAAGGCCAGCCTCTGGCCTACAACAAGGACAACCAGGAAGACAAGGAACCGCTGTTCGACGCCGCCGATACCCTGCGCGACTCGCTGCGGGCCTTTGCCGACATGGTTCCGGCGATCAAGCCCAAGCACGCGATGATGCGCGAAGCGGCCCTGCGCGGTTTCTCCACCGCCACCGACCTGGCCGACTACCTGGTGCGTCGCGGCCTGCCATTTCGTGATTGCCACGAAATCGTTGGCCATGCCGTGAAGTATGGCGTGGACAGCGGCAAGGACCTGGCGGAAATGAGCCTGGAAGAACTGCGCAAGTTCAGCGACCAGATTGATCAGGACGTGTTCGCCGTGCTGACCCTCGAAGGCTCGGTCAATGCCCGCAACCACATCGGCGGCACCGCGCCGGCGCAGGTGAAGGCTGCCGTGGCTCGCGGTCAGGCGTTGCTTGCCAGCCGCTAAAAGCTAAAAGCATCGCGAGCAGGCTCGCTCCCACATTGGATAGTGTTCGCACATCTAACCCTGTGGGAGCGAGCCGGCTCCGGGCGGCGTTCCGACGATGACTGACTTCAGAACACCACAGAACTACTTCTTGGCCGCGACCATCGCCATAAACGCCGGCATCGCTGCCTCTCTGTCCGCCGCAATTCGCTGAACGTTGGGGTTCTGTCCCAGACGCTCCAGCAACGCCTTGGCCGCCGGCATTTCTGCCAGCAGATCAATCCCGAACACCTTCTGCCCGACCGCACTGGCCAGTGAAACGCTGTACTGGAAGTACAGGTCGGCAATGCTCAAGCTTTCTCCAGCCACATAAGGGGCGAATTTGCCGTGCCTGGCCAGGGAGGCAAACCCCAGTAGCAACTCAGCCTTGCTCTTTTCCTTAATCGCCTCCGGCACCGTCATGCCAAAAAATGCTTCCGGGAAGCAGGCACGCGCCGGCAGTTCGATGTACAGCTCGATTTCCTTGGCCAACGCCAACACCTGCGCGCGCTCGAACGGCTCACTCGACAACAGCGGCTTGCCCTTTTGGGCTTGTTCGATGTACTCGAGAATCACACTGGTTTCGTTAATGTAGCCCTGCTCGACGCCCAGCACCGGGACCTTGCCCCGCGGGCTGATCGCCAATGACTCCGGGGTCTGGGTCGGGACGAACATGACCTCCTCGAACGGCAGGCCTTTTTCCAGCAACGCCAGTTTGACCATGTTGTAGTAGTTGCTGACACAAAATCCATAAAGTTTAAACATCACAAAGCCTCCAGGCCGTGCGGGGTGGGCGGTGTCTGTTTATAGAACGCTCAAGGCGTTCCTGCCAGCAGCAACATGCAGATGAATGCAGGTAAACTGGCCGCCTTTCCCTGAGGAGCCTGCCATGAGCGAGCCAACCGATATCGACAACGACGAAGAAGAGTTCGCCGAAAGTACCCTGATCCAGGCCATCGAAAACCAGATCGAAAGCGACAACCCGCCAGCGGCCAAGGCGACGTTCAACAAGCTGACACTGGTGGGTTACGAGCGGGAAGAAATCCTCAACCTGATGGCTCACGTTTTGGCGGTGGAAATCGACGCGATCCTCGAAGAAGACCGCGCGTTCAACACCGAATGGTACGAAGCTGCGCTGCGCGCATTGCCCGAGTTGCCGCCGGAAAAGCAGTAAGCCCTGCCCTTTCCCTGTAGGAGCAGCCGGTCGACGCTCGATCGCTCGCGAAAAAACCAAGAGCGCCGCGGGGCATCAGGTTTCCAGCGTCATCGTTGACGACCTTCGCGAGCAATCGAGCGTCGACTGGCTGCTCCTACAGAGAAAAAACCCTGTCGCGAGCACTGGACATGCCGGACAAGCGGGTTCACCTTAGGGGCGCTGTCGTCCAATTCCTAGAAAGTCTGGAGTCCTTATGTCGCTTACCCCTGATTTGGTTGCCGAACTGGAAATCCTCGCACTCTTCAACCTGGACAGTTCCCAGGAAGGTTTGAAAATTCATCAGACCGCTGCCCCGAAAGCCATTGCCGCTGCCAAACGCCTATTTGAAAAAGATCTGATCGACCAGCCTGATGGCGGCTATCTGACCAGCCTGGGTCGTGACGCCGCGCAAAATGTGCAAACCGTGCTCACCATTCTGAGAGCCGAAGAAACAGCCTGAATTCCCCCGCATCGCCCACGGAAACCCCTACTGAAGGATTTCCGCGGGCGCATTTCGATGCCCGCTGTAGCCGCGCGATAGAAATCTGACGCCAGAAATACAAAATCAGCTTAAAAGTCCCGTGACCCAGGCGCTAAACTGCCCCTCACCTGAGCACCCACGTCCGAGCCCTGCGAGCCGGTTTGAGCTGACATGACGCGCACCCATGAAATCCGCCCTGATCTGGACGAGGGAATCGACCGCAAGGTTCTCAGCCAACTGCGCGCACGCTTTCTGAAGCTCAACGAAGGACGCATGGCTCGCGCCATGGAAGGGTTGTCGACCCGCCAGCAAGGGGTCCTGACCTTGCTGCCGCTGTTTTTCCACGTTAATCATCCGCTGTTGCCGGGCTACGTTTCCGGCAGTACGCCGGCCGGGCTGTCGAATTTCGAGCCGGATGCCAATGTCCTTGCTGAAGCCCAGCGCCTGACCCGCTCGTTTTCCTACAAACCGCGCCACGGCAGCAACCCGCCGAGGCCGATTCATGGTCTGTTTCTGATGGGCAGCCTCGGCACCCTGGCGCAGGCCGACCAGAGCGACATGGATGTGTGGGTCTGCCATGGGCCGGACCTGACCGAGAACGAACTCGCCGAGCTGCGCAAAAAATGCCAGTTGCTGGAAGCCTGGGCCGCCAGCCAGGGCGCCGAAGCGCATTTTTTCCTGATCGACCCGAGCCGTTTCGTCCGTGGCGAGCGCGATACCCAGCTGAGTTCGGAGGATTGCGGCACCACCCAGCACTACCTGTTGCTGGACGAGTTTTACCGCACCGCAATCTGGCTGGCCGGGCGTACGCCGATCTGGTGGCTGGTGCCGGTCTACGAAGAGTCGAGCTACGACCGTTACACCCATACCTTGATTTCCAAACGCTTCATCCGCGCCGATGAAACCCTCGACCTCGGCAACCTGGCCTACATTCCGCCCGGCGAATTTATCGGTGCCGGGCTCTGGCAGTTGTACAAGGGCATCGAGTCGCCCTACAAATCGGTTCTCAAGCTGCTGCTGACAGAGGTTTACGCCAGTGAACATCCCAGGGTCCATTGCCTGAGCCTGCGCTTCAAGCAAGCGGTGTTCGCCAACCGGCTCGACCTCGACGAACTGGATCCGTACGTCGTGGTGTACCGGCGCATCGAGGAATACCTGATCGCCCGCAACGAACCGGAACGCCTGGAACTGGTACGTCGCTCGTTGTACCTGAAGGTCAATCGCAAACTCACCGGCAACAGCCGCACCCAGAGCTGGCAGCGCTCTTTACTCGAACGCCTGGCCCATGAATGGCACTGGGACCAGCGCCAACTGGCCCTGCTCGACAGTCGCAGCCAGTGGAAAGTCCGCCAGGTCAGCTCCGAGCGGCGGGCACTGGTCAACGAGCTGAACTACAGCTACCGCTTCCTCACCCAGTTTGCCCGTCACGAACAAACGGTCAGCCGCATCAACAAGCGCGACCTGAGCGTCCTCGGCCGTCGCCTGTACGCCGCTTTCGAGCGCAAGTCCGGTAAAGTCGAATTCATCAACCCCGGCATCGCCCCGGACCTGGCTGAAGACACCCTGATGCTGGTGCACGCACCGAACAAGAAAGAACCGGGGCAAGGCCAGTGGGGTTTGTACAACGGCAGCCTGACGGCGCTGGAGTGGGAGCATTTCGCGCCGATCAAACGCAGTCGCCACTTGCTCGAGCTGCTGACCTGGTGCCACCGCAATGGCGTGATCGACAGCAGTACCCGCCTGGCCTTGCACCCCGGCACCAGCGACTTGAGCGAATTCGAACTGTTCAACTTGCTCGGCAGCCTGCAACAGACCATCGCCCTGCCCTTGCCCACCGTCGCCGAAGAACCTCTGTTGCGTGCCAGCGTGCCGAGTGAAGTGCTGATCCTGGTGAATGTCGGCATCGATCCGCTCAAGCATCATCGCGACCTGAACATCCTCATGACCACCGAACGCACCGATTCCCTGAGCTACGCCGGCGTCCGGGAAAATCTGGTGCTGACCCTGGACCAGGTCACGCTCAATAGCTGGAACGAAGTGCTGGTCGGCCGCTACGACGGCCCCCACGCCCTGCTCGACTGTATCCGCGACCACCTCAACAACCTGCCGGCGGGACCACAACAGCCGAAGCTGAGGGTGCGTTGCTTCTGCCATAACCGCGCGCAGTTCATTGCCCAACGGGTCGAGGAAATCCTCGATACCGCGCAGAACCTGCTGCTGAGCCGGCTCAATCATCGCTACCTGATCCAGGTCCAGCAGCACTACCACGTGCTGGAGTTGGTGCCGGGCCAGGTCCAGCACATCGCGCTGGCGACTTTGCCGGCGTTGATCAATTACCTGGGCGAGGAAATGGCCAGCTACAGCCCGCTTCACCTGGACCCAAAGGCACTGGAAGAGCACGACCTCGCGCTGTTCCTGCCAACGGGCCAGCCGGACTGCATTCAAGTGTTCTATCGGGTCAACGAAGATCAGGCTGAGCTTTACGTGCTCGATGAGTTCAATGCCTTGTGGCAGCAACGCCTGCCCTGGCACGATGAGCAAAGCCTGCTGGTGCCGCTGCAGCGTTTCCTGCAATCGCTCCAGTACCGTCGCGATGCCCTGTTGCCAATGGACGCGGCCCACCCCTTGAACCTCGACACCCTGTATTGCCAGTTGTTGCCATCAGGCCCTGGCCGGGCGCGCCGCATCGAAGCCCGGCCGGCACCGCAGACGCCGGTGAACAAGCCGTTCTACGACGTGCAGGCGATCGTCGGCAAAGCCGCACCGGGTCAGGAGCAGGTGACGCTGTATTGCAATCAACGGGAGTTTTCCGAGCTGGAGCATGGCGACCAGTTGTTCAGCGTGGTCGCCCGGGAAATCGTCGGGCAACGCCGGGAAACCGAACGCTACCGCTGCTACATCACCGACCTCGACCTGTCAGGTCTGCTCGGTGAAGGACAGAGTTCCACCCATCTGTACCTGCGCTACAAGGCTGACCTGGAGCACGCATTGAACGACGCGCTCGATCAGGTCTGAGGGGATGTCACTCGGGGAACGCGCCGCCATTGGCCGGCTGCGATTCGACTTCCAGCAGCGTCAGCTTCAGGGTCTTGCCGCCCGGAGCCGGCCAATCGATATGCTGGCCAACCTTCAGGCCGAGCAGCGCGCTGCCCACCGGCGCCAGGATCGAGACCTTGCCTTCGTCGGCGTTCGCATCCTTGGGGTACACCAGGGTCAGGTGGTAGTCCTTGCCACTGCCTTCTTCGCGGCAATGCACACGGGAATTCATGGTCACGACATCCGCCGGCACTTCATCGTGGCCGACCAGGGTATCGGCGCGATCCAGTTCGGTTTGCAACGCAATAACGCCCGGCAGCGTGTCGTCCAGGCTGTCGATCAGACGCTCCAGACGCTGGACGTCCAGACGGGTAAGGGTGATGGAAGGTGCGGTCATGATCTGGGCAGACTCCTTTCTTCTGCACGAAAAAAGCAAAACCCCGCCAGAAAAAGGCGGGGTTTTCATAAGCCTCGGTGGGTGGAGGCGTTTCCGGACACTATCACAGCTCAAAAAATATACAAGTCATGGCCAAACCGACGCTATGGACTTGTAGAGTACTCCTGTGGCGAGGGGGCTTGTCGGATCGCCACAATGACTCGCTAGGCTGAAGCTTTGCGGTGGGCAGCCTCGGCGCAAATGACGCGCCGACGCTGATCGTCGGCCGAACGCCACTCACGAATATCTTCGACATGGCGAAAGCAGCCCAGACAGACTTTCTGCTCATCCAGCCGGCAAACTCCGCTGCACGGCGACGGCACCGCCGGGCTGACATTGCTGTAGAGCGGCTTGGGCGCACGGACAGGCGCAGGCTGGGTCACGATCTCACAGTCCTTCGAAATCGAGCTCGACACCGGCCTGTTGCTGGACGATACGCTCGAGCATTTCACCCAACTGCTCTTCGCTCTTGTCGCACATCCAGCGCTCGCTTTCTTCGTCGTAGTCGAAGTGGAAACCACCGGACACCGCCGCCAGCCACAGCTGACGCAGCGGCTCCTGGCGACTGAAGATCAACTGGCTGCCGCTCTCGAACTTGACGGTCAGCACACCGGCCGAGCTTTCGAGGTCGATATCCAGGTCGCTGTCGTCAAAGATGTCCTCCAGGGTTTGCTGGGTGGCATCGACCAGGTCGTGGAAACGCGCTTCGGACAAACTCATTACGGCAACCTCAAAAAGTGTCTGATCAGGCTCAAGGGCCGCAAGATACGACCGAGCCCCGTCGATTGCAAAGAATAACGACCTGTGGGTTCGATGTGCTTGCGGCCAAGCCCCGCCGGACGGGCGGTCCGCTGCATAGGCAAGCTGCCGGGTGGCCGGTATACTCCGGCGCAATTAATGCATTTTCAAGGATTTCGCCATGAAGCGCCTGATCTCCTCCCTCGCTGCGCTCCTCGCGGTTGCCTGCCTTGTGTCGGCCTGCGGTCAAAAAGGCCCGCTGTACCTGCCCGATGAAGACCAGGACCCTGCCGAACAAGCCAAGTCGTCGCAGCAGCAGCCTGCCTCCAAAGCACACAAGCACGACGTCTACCAATAATAAGGGAACCTCATGGACGCTTTTAACTACCGTGACGGTGAACTGTTCGCGGAAGGTGTTGCCCTGTCTGCCATCGCCGAGCGCTTTGGTACACCGACCTACGTTTACTCGCGCGCACACATCGAAGCCCAATACCTGGCTTTCGCCGATGCACTGGCGGGCATGCCGCACCTGGTGTGCTTTGCGGTCAAGGCCAACTCCAACCTGGGCGTATTGAATGTCCTGGCGCGTCTGGGCGCCGGTTTCGACATCGTCTCCCGTGGCGAACTGGAACGTGTACTGGCCGCTGGCGGCAGCGCCGACAAGATCGTGTTCTCCGGCGTCGGCAAGACCCGTGACGACATGCGTCGCGCCCTGGAAGTCGGCGTGCACTGCTTCAACGTCGAATCCACCGACGAGCTGGAACGCCTGCAAGTGGTCGCCGCCGAACTGGGCGTTCGCGCGCCGATTTCACTGCGCGTGAACCCGGACGTCGATGCCGGCACCCACCCGTACATTTCCACCGGTCTCAAAGAGAACAAGTTCGGTATCGCCATTGCCGACGCCGAAGACGTGTACGTGCGTGCCGCGCAGCTGCCGAACCTGGAAGTGGTCGGCGTCGATTGCCACATCGGCTCGCAACTGACCACCCTGCCGCCGTTCATCGACGCTCTCGACCGCCTGCTGGGCCTGGTCGACCGCCTTGGCGATTGCGGCATCTACCTGCGCCACATCGACCTCGGTGGCGGCCTGGGCGTGCGATACAAGGACGAGGAGCCGCCACTGGCTGCCGACTACATCAAAGCCGTGCGCGAGCGTCTCGACGGTCGTGACCTGGCGCTGGTGTTCGAGCCAGGCCGCTTCATCGTCGCCAACGCCGGCGTATTGCTGACCCAGGTCGAGTACCTCAAGCACACGGAGCACAAAGACTTCGCCATCGTCGACGCCGCCATGAACGACTTGATCCGCCCGGCGTTGTATCAAGCCTGGATGGACGTCACTGCCGTGCGCCCGCGCACCTCCGTTGCTCGCGCCTACGACATCGTCGGTCCGATCTGCGAGACCGGCGACTTCCTGGCCAAGGATCGTCAACTGGCCCTGGAAGAAGGCGACCTGCTGGCCGTGCATTCGGCCGGTGCCTACGGCTTTGTCATGAGTTCCAACTACAACACCCGCGGCCGTACCGCAGAAGTGTTGGTGGACGGTGATCAGGCATTTGAAGTGCGTCGCCGTGAGACGGTAGCCGAGTTGTTTGCTGGCGAAAGCCTGCTGCCGGAGTAAAACCATGCTGCTGCGTTTTACCAAGATGCACGGCCTGGGCAATGACTTCATGGTCCTCGACCTGGTCAGCCAGCACGCGCATATCCTGCCCAAGCACGCCAAGCAATGGGGCGACCGGCACACCGGCATCGGTTTCGACCAGTTGCTGATCGTTGAAGCGCCAAGCAATCCGGACGTGGATTTCCGCTATCGGATCTTCAACTCCGACGGTTCCGAAGTGGAACAGTGCGGTAACGGTGCGCGCTGCTTCGCCCGCTTTGTGCTCGACAAGCGCCTGACCGCAAAGCGGCAGATCCGCGTCGAGACCAAAAGCGGCGTCATCGAACTGGACGTGCGAAACGACGGCCAGATCAGCGTCAACATGGGCGCCCCACGCCTGGTGCCGGCGGATATTCCGTTCCAGGCGCCGGAGCAGGCCAAGAGTTATCAGGTCGACGTCGACGGCACCCAGGTCGACCTGGCCGCCGTGTCCATGGGCAACCCCCATGCCGTGCTGCGGGTCAGCGATATAAACAACGCGCCGGTGCATGAGCTGGGCCCGAAAATCGAACATCACCCGCGCTTCCCGGCACGGGTCAATGTCGGTTTTCTCCAGGTCATCGACCGGAGCCGCGCGCAGTTGCGCGTCTGGGAGCGTGGAGCCGGGGAAACCCAGGCTTGCGGAACCGGCGCCTGTGCCGCCGCAGTGGCCGCGATCAGCCAGGGGTGGATGGATTCGCCGCTATTGATCGACCTGCCTGGCGGGCGCCTGTCCATCGAATGGGCAGGCCCTGGTCAACCGGTGATGATGACCGGTCCGGCAGTGCGCGTATATGAAGGACAAGTGCGTCTTTGAGTGAGCGAAACCCATGACCGACAAGCCTCAGGTACCCGCACGACAAGCTGACGAATCACCGTCCGAAAGCCTGGAGGCGGCGGCTGTTGCCGCGTACCTGGAGGCTCATCCGGACTTCTTCGTCGAGCACGAAGAACTGCTCCCGTCCCTGCGTATTCCCCATCGGCGCGGCGATACCGTGTCGCTTGTGGAGCGTCAGATGACCATCCTGCGCGACCGCAACATTGAACTGCGCCATCGCCTGTCGCATTTGATGGATGTCGCTCGGGACAACGATCGGCTGTTCGAAAAAACCCGTCGATTGCTGCTGGCGCTGATGGATGCCGCCAGCCTGGAAGACGTGGTGATGTGCGTCGAAGACAGCCTGCGTCAGGACTTCCAGGTGCCCTTCGTCAGCCTCATCCTGCTCGGCGACAACGCCATGCCGGTGGGCCGCTGGGTCACCCACGCCGAAGCGCAAGTGGCTATTGGCGGCCTGCTCTCGGAAGACAAAAGCGTCAGTGGCAGCCTGCGCGAGCATGAACTGGACTTCCTGTTCGGCGAAGAACAGCGCAAGCAAATCGGTTCCACCGCGGTCGTTGCCATCAGCTACCAAGGCATCCACGGCATCCTGGCCATCGCCAGCCGCGATCCGCAGCACTACAAAAGCTCGGTGGGCACCTTGTTCCTGAGCTACATCGCTGAAGTCATGGGTCGCGTGCTGCCACGGGTCAACAACTCCCTGCGCTCGGTACGCTGAACATGGAACGACAACTGGACGCTTACTGCGAACACCTGCGCAGTGAGCGGCAGGTGTCGCCGCACACGCTGTCGGCCTACCGCCGCGACCTCGATAAAGTGCTGGGCTGGTGCGTCAAACAGAATATCGGCAGCTGGACGGCGCTGGACATCCAGCGCCTGCGCAGCCTGGTTGCCCGTCTGCACGCCCAGGGTCAATCATCCCGCAGCCTGGCACGATTGCTGTCGGCCGTTCGGGGGCTCTATCACTACCTGAACCGCGAAGGCCTGTGCGACCACGATCCGGCCAATGGCCTCGCGCCCCCCAAAGGCGAACGCCGCCTGCCGAAAACTCTCGACACCGACCGTGCGCTGCAACTGCTGGAAGGTGGTGTCGAGGATGACTTTCTGGCTCGCCGGGACCAAGCGATTCTGGAGCTGTTCTATTCCTCTGGCTTGCGGCTGTCGGAGCTGACGGGGCTCAATCTCGATCAGCTCGATCTGGCTGACGGTATGGTCCAGGTGCTCGGCAAAGGCAGCAAGACCCGCCTGCTGCCGGTAGGAAAAAAAGCCCGCGAAGCCCTGGAACTGTGGCTGCCACTGCGGGCCATGGCCAACCCGGCGGACGATGCGGTGTTTGTCAGCCAACAAGGTCGACGTCTCGGCCCCCGGGCGATCCAGGTGCGGGTCAAGGCTGCCGGCGAGCGCGAACTGGGACAGAACCTGCATCCGCACATGCTGCGGCACTCCTTCGCCAGCCATTTGCTGGAATCCTCCCAGGATCTGCGCGCGGTGCAGGAACTGCTCGGCCACTCGGACATCAAGACCACGCAGATTTACACCCACTTGGACTTCCAGCACCTGGCAGCGGTCTACGACAGCGCCCACCCACGGGCCAAACGCATGAAAGGCGACGATTCATGAGTATTCAGTTGATCACCTTCGATCTCGACGACACCCTGTGGGACACCGCCCCGGTAATCGTCAGCGCCGAAGCCGTTTTGCGTGAATGGCTGACCGAGCACGCGCCCAATCTGGGGGCGGTGCCGGTGGAGCATCTGTGGGCCATTCGTGAGCGCGTATTGAGCAATGAGCCTAGCCTCAAGCACCGCATCAGCGCCCTACGTCGACGAGTGCTGTTCCATGCACTGGAAGAGTCCGGCTACACCCATGCAGAAGCTTCGGATCTGGCGGACAAGAGCTTTGAAGTATTCCTGCACGCCCGGCATCAGATCGAAGTGTTTCCAGAGGTCGAACCGACCCTGGAAATCCTCGCCAACCACTACGCCCTCGGCGTGGTCACCAATGGCAACGCCGATGTGCGTCGGCTAGGCCTGGCGGACTACTTCAAGTTTGCGCTGTGCGCCGAAGACATCGGCATCGCCAAACCCGACGCGCGATTGTTCCAGGAGGCCTTGCAGCGCGGTGGCGCGACCGCTGAATCGGCGGTGCACATTGGCGATCATCCGGGCGATGACATTGCCGGTGCGCAGCAGGCGGGAATGCGGGCGATATGGTTCAACCCGGCGGGCAAGGTCTGGGAAGCAGAACGGCTGCCGGATGCGGAGATTCGCAGCCTGACTGATTTGCCGGCGTTGCTGGCGCGGTGGAATTCGGTGTCGGCTTGACACAAAACCTGTGGGAGCGAGCCTGCTCGCGATAGCGGTCTGACAGTCACCATATCGGCGTCTGGTCAATTGTCATCGCGAGCAGGCTCGCTCCCACAGAGGAACTGTGCTCAACCCAAAATTTTGTATCAGGCATGAAAAAGCCCGCAGCGACGGCGGGCTTTTTCAGCAAGCGGGTAGCAGGTTCAGATAGGCCGGCTGCCGTACTTGTTGTCCGGCTTCTTGGGCGGATCGGCGACCACATTGGCCTCCACTTCCTGCACTTTGCCGCCCTTGGCCAAAAACTCCTCCATAGCCCGCGCGAGAGCATCGCGTTCCTTGTTCTTGGCTTCGACACTCGGCAGCTCATCGACCGATACCGCTGCCTTGGCCTTGCCTTTGGCGGTCGGAACCGGCGCATCACCGCCGTCGTCTTCAGCGACGTCTTCCGCCGCTGCTTCCAGACCTTCTTCGGTTTCGTCGTCGTCGCCTACTTCGAGGTCGTCGTTTTCCAGATCATCGTCGCTCATGTTCTACCTCATGACTTGCGAAAAGCAGATTAGTTATAGCCCAGCTTTGCCCTCTGTCGAAGGCTGCCGGAAAAAAATCAACAGCCGCTGCTGACCAGCGGTTATGCCTCTTCACCGTGCACGGTGGCGAGGACTTTACGGGCACCGCCATGATCACGGTGCTCGCCCAGATAAACGCCTTGCCAGGTCCCCAACGCCAACCGGCCTGCCGCAATCGGCAAACTGAGCTGACAGCCAATCACGCTGGCCTTGAAGTGCGCCGGGAGGTCGTCCAGGCCTTCGTCGTTATGCTCATAGCCGTCTGTTCCTTGTGGGATCAGACGATTGAAAAATCGTTCGAAGTCGCGACGTACCGCCGGATCGGCGTTCTCGTTGATGGTCAACGACGCCGAGGTATGCTGCAGCCACAAATGCAACAGACCGACCCGACACGCCTTGAGTTCAGGCAGGCCGGCGAGTAACTCGTCCGTTACCAGATGAAAGCCCCGGGGCCTCGCCCGCAAGGTAATCAGAGTCTGTTGCCACATACAGTTCTCCGCACGTTCGGGGCGCATTCTAGCGCGCTCTGGGAAAAAACAAAGGCCCTAATATTCCTTCAATCCTGTAAGCCTTTGACCGCACAAAAACACCCGACGTAAACATCGTAAAACCTGTAGGAAAAAACCTTTCAGCTCAGCCTTCAATGACAAAATCCAGACAAAAAAATGCCCGGCAAGCCGGGCAGGTTTTTTATGCGCTTGCTTACAAGTTGTAGCCGCGTTCGTTGTGAAGCGCCAGATCGATGCCGACCGCTTCTTCTTCTTCGTTGATACGCAGGCCCATGACCGCATCCAGCACCTTGAGGATGATGTATGTGGCGATCGCGGTGTAGATCACCGTGAAGCCTACGCCTTTGCATTGAATCCACACTTGTGCGGCGATGTCGGTCACGGTGCCGAAGCCACCCAGGGACGGAGCAGCGAACACACCGGTCAGGATTGCGCCGAGGATACCGCCGATACCGTGCACACCGAAGGCGTCCAGGGAATCGTCATAGCCGAGCTTGCGCTTCAGAGTGGTGGCGCAGAAGAAGCACACCACGCCAGCCGCCAGACCGATGACCAGCGCGCCCATCGGGCCAACGGTGCCGGCAGCCGGGGTGATTGCCACCAGACCGGCAACCACGCCCGAAGCAATGCCCAGTGCACTAGGCTTGCCGTGGGTGATCCACTCGGCAAACATCCAGCCCAGCGCAGCAGCAGCGGTAGCGATTTGAGTTACCAGCATCGCCATGCCGGCGGTGCCGTTGGCCGCAGCGGCGGAACCGGCGTTGAAGCCGAACCAGCCGACCCACAGCATGGCCGCGCCCATCAGGGTGTAACCGAGGTTGTGCGGCGCCATCGGCGTGGTCGGGAAGCCCTTACGCTTGCCCAGCACCAGGCAGGCAACCAGACCAGCCACACCGGCGTTGATGTGCACCACGGTGCCGCCGGCGAAGTCCAGAACTCCCCAGTCCCACAACAGGCCGCCGTTTCCGGACCAGACCATGTGCGCAATCGGCGCGTAAACCAGGGTGAACCACACGCCCATGAACACCAGCATCGCGGAGAACTTCATCCGCTCGGCGAAGGCGCCGACGATCAACGCCGGGGTGATAATCGCGAAGGTCATCTGGAAGGTGACGAACACCGCCTCGGGGAACAGCGCCGCAGGGCCGGTCAGGCTGGCTGGCGTGATACCGGCGAGGAATGCCTTGCCCATGCCGCCGAAGAACGAGTTGAAGTTGATGACGCCCTGCTCCATGCCCGTGGTGTCGAACGCGATGCTGTAGCCATAAATGACCCACAGGACGCTGATCAGACCGGTAATGGCGAAGCACTGCATCATCACGGAAAGAATATTTTTCGACCGGACCATGCCACCGTAGAACAGCGCAAGGCCGGGAATGGTCATGAACAGCACGAGAGCTGTAGAGGTCAACATCCAGGCGGTATCGCCGGAGTTGAGGACTGGGGCCGCCACTTCGTCTGCCGCCATGGCCAGGCTGGGCATTACGAGGGACAACAGGGCTCCTAGCCCTGCGAATTTACGCAGAGTCATTTTGTTTTCTCCTGGGGCGTTGGGTTTGTGGCGGCTTAGATAGCGTCGGTATCGGTTTCGCCGGTACGGATGCGAATCGCCTGTTCCAGATTGACCACGAAGATCTTGCCGTCACCGATCTTGCCGGTGTTGGCAGCCTTGGTGATGGCCTCGATTACCCGGTCCAGATCCTTGTCATCGATGGCGACGTCGATCTTCACCTTGGGCAGGAAATCGACCACGTACTCCGCGCCGCGATACAGCTCGGTGTGACCCTTCTGCCGACCAAAGCCTTTGACTTCAGTGACGGTAATGCCCTGCACGCCGATCTCGGACAGCGACTCGCGTACGTCGTCCAGCTTGAACGGCTTGATGATGGCAGTGACTAGCTTCATGAAAACTCTCTCCCGAATTGGTGGACTTGCCCCAGGAAAACAAACCCGACTCAAGTCTAAGCGCAGTGCCTGGCTTTGTAACGCATCGTCGGCCTTACCTGCCCGTTCGACGCCAGCTAACCGCTCCCTGCGAAACACTCCCCGCGTTCCGCCTGGCGCACTGCATTCGTCACAACGACTGCATCAGTGCATGGGTTACCAGCATCTAAGCAGAAACCTTGCCATATCCACAAAACTCATAGTTTTCAACATTTTGCCGGCAGATGTCCGCCATATCGCAACAACACTCGCCGGGTTACGCACAATAACGGTGCGACGCCGTCCGTCCCCATGCGCGAAAAGCGTGCGCCCTTCGCCTGCGCAAATGACTATAGACACTGCGTGATACACTGCCCGTCATTGTTTCCAGGACATTGCCCATGCTCGCGCCAAAAGACTTCCTCGACGCCCTCACCGGCACCGCCTCCCGCCTCTTCAGCGGCGACACGCCTCTGCCGAAAGCTGAAATCGAAAGCCAGTTCAAAATGTTGCTGCAGAGCGGCTTCAGCAAACTGGATCTGGTGAGTCGGGAAGAATTCGATAGCCAGATGGTTGTATTGGCGCGCACCCGGGCGCGGTTGGAGAGCCTTGAGGCGAAGGTGGCGGAGCTGGAAGCGAAACTGAATCCGCCGACCGAGTAACGCCCCCAGCTCCCACCATCAAACCCAATCCAATATGGGCGCGACTTGCTCGCGATAAGGTCGGAACGACCTTCAGATACACCTGTAGGAATTGCCGTAGGCTGCGATCTTCAAGCTCGCGAGAATCCCGGCAACTTCCTACATCAATCTCATTCGCCGTCCGATTGCGCCGCAAAACTCCGGTTCCTAAACTCACTCTCAGTTGAAGGCCCTCGGGTCTGCCGGTTTTTCCGCAGGCACCGGTTCGCCAACCCGCGCACAGCTGCCACCCGATTCGTTTGGCGAAAATCAGAAGCAGTTTCCCTCATTTGAATGCCGGAACTGCACCCGCTCGAGAAAGTTCAAGCCCATGCTACAGGCTTGGATAATAGATTGTGATGAGCACAATTTTTTAAATGGAATATTGTTACCAACACCACAAGGAGCAACACCCATGAAACTGCCTAAGTCTTTAATTGCGACTTTCGCATTGACTGCATTTCACATAAGTTCAGCTATCGCCGGGCCGCCTGTAACAGTCACATTCAAGAACCTTGGAACACAGACTGCTACGTACACCCCCACAACCAACAATGAAGCTACAACAAAAGTAAACGCATCACCTACTCCACAAGAGTCCGTAATTGCAAATGGCTCGGATACGTACACCATACAAAGCCGGATGTTTCCTGGCCACAACTATGCTAATTTGCGATATCAAATGGGTAGAAAAAAATGTATTTATTTAGCTACATTTGTGGAGACTGTTGGCCCAGGCGCGACCAAAATCCCAAAATGGAATAATACGGCAACTCCTAGCGGCGGCGCCACCTGCACCATCAAGGTAACTAGAACAAATCCGTCCTCCTATGCCTGGTCAGTAGTAATCACCATGAAGTGAAGCATGTAGCGGGCCTTAAGTGGTTTGCAAGATCTTGCCAAAGTATCAATATTATCAGGCGATTGATCATGTCTTAGTCATCAAACAAGGAGTTGCAAAAAATGTTTAATTCACTAAACAACTCTGCAGTTAACAGCGGCCAAACGCTGGCTGGAACTAAAAAACTGACAGCGACTCCCAGCAAAAACCCAGGTGTCAACCAAAGTAGCCCCCAGGGCCCGTATGGCAACGCACGAGATAGCAGTACCGTTTCCACGCTAGCGAGCCAATTGAGCGAAGCCTCAGTACGTGCACAGGCCCGGGATGTACGCCTGACTAAAATGGAACTGAGTTCGATGGCTAAAAACACATTCAACGAATTGGAGAGTGCTAATTATACTGCCAATAAATCAAAACACGACTCTGAAGTTCCCGACTCAGATAACCCCACATTATTAGCGCGCGCCAAAAGTGCGACACAGTATACAAACGGACTCGGCAAAAATCCGTTTTCTGGAATGCCCATGGATCAACTGGCCTTAATCACTTACGATGACAGCGGCACCTTTACCGTCAATGAAAGACGGGCAGCATTGGAAGAATCGGCCAAACAAGAATTTGCATGGCGACAGAAAGTGGTGGCCGAAGCAGAATTTGAATATAACAGCACTGGAAAGCTTACCAACTTCTTCCAAAGTGTCCTTGACCATTACAAGGGCCTGCCTCCCGTGGAGCAAGCACAGTATCCAAACAACTACGAAACCAAACTCAAGGACTGGATAGATTTAGACTTCAACTATTTTACGAATATCGCAGAAGGCAAAAAAAAGATGGATACCGAGCGCTTCGCTAGCAAAATCCTGGACGGTGACAGTAGTTTGTTTGACGACACAACCTCTTCCAAAGAAGCTGCTTCAACATAAATTATTTTTATTTTGCACGCTGAATAAATTCGAGAAGTCAAATACCTGCGATATGTTTTGCAGACACTCCTTATGCAACTCGCAAACAGCGTTGAGTAGTGCGATTGCTCAGGAGGTGGATTTGCCACCGCAGCCGAACGCAGCGTTTGGCTGCTGTTACGTATAGTGGCTTCAGCAACATTCTGCGAAAGTTTCCCTCCTCTCTGGCAAGACTCCACGACTACCCTTCAAAAACCCGCAGGAAGCAGCCCCCGTTTAGCTCAAGGAACGACAATGTCCCTCTCCATCGTCCACAGCCGCGCCCAGGTCGGCGTGGAGGCGCCAGCCGTCACCGTTGAAGTCCATCTGGCCAATGGTTTGCCATCGCTGACCATGGTCGGCCTGCCCGAAGCGGCGGTGAAGGAAAGCAAGGATCGGGTGCGCAGCGCGATCATCAATTCCGGGCTGCAATTTCCGGCGCGACGGATCACGTTGAATCTGGCGCCCGCGGATTTGCCCAAGGATGGCGGGCGGTTCGATCTGGCGATTGCCCTGGGGATCCTCTCGGCCAGTGTGCAGGTGCCTACATTGACGCTCGATGATGCGGAATGCCTTGGGGAGTTGGCGTTATCAGGTGCCGTGCGGGCGGTTCGTGGGGTTCTGCCGGCGGCGCTGGCGGCACGCAAGGCCGGGCGCTGGTTGATGGTGCCGCGAGCTAACGCCGAGGAAGCGTGCCTGGCCTCGGGACTGAAAGTGATTGCGGTGGATCATCTGCTTGAGGCCGTTGCGCATTTCAATGGGCATACACCGATTGAGCCTTATGTCTCCAACGGCTTGCTCTATGCCAGCAAACCCTATCCTGACTTGAATGAAGTGCAGGGCCAACTCTCGGCCAAGCGCGCTTTGCTGATTGCAGCGGCGGGGGCTCACAACCTCCTGTTCAGCGGGCCGCCGGGGACGGGGAAAACGCTGTTGGCGAGTCGTTTACCGGGTTTGCTCCCACCGCTAGCCGAAAATGAAGCTCTTGAAGTCGCAGCCATTCAATCCGTTACCAGTTGCGTGCCATTGAGCCAATGGCCGCAAAGACCATTCCGCCAACCCCACCACTCCGCTTCCGGGCCGGCATTGGTCGGCGGCGGCTCGAAACCGCAACCCGGTGAAATAACCCTCGCCCATCATGGCGTTCTATTTCTCGACGAACTTCCGGAATTCGATCGCAAGGTGTTGGAGGTGTTAAGGGAGCCGCTTGAATCCGGTCACATCGTAATCTCCCGCGCCAAGGATCGTGTCCGCTTCCCGGCCCGTTTCCAATTGGTAGCCGCGATGAACCCGTGCCCCTGTGGATATCTTGGCGAACCCAGCGGCAAATGCAGTTGTACACCGGACATGGTCCAGCGTTACCGCAACAAACTGTCAGGGCCGTTGCTGGACCGAATCGACCTGCACCTGACCGTCGCTCGGGAAGCCACGGCGTTGAACCCTGCGCTGAAACCCGGTGATGACACCGCTACCGCCGCAGTGCTGGTTGCCGACGCCCGAGAGCGACAACAAAAACGCCAGGGCTGCGCGAACGCTTTCCTTGATCTGCCGGGCCTGCGCGAACACTGCAAGTTATCCACAACCGACGAAACCTGGCTGGAAACGGCATGTGAGCGATTGACCTTGTCGCTGCGAGCGGCCCATCGACTGCTTAAAGTCTCACGCACCCTGGCGGACCTTGAGCAAGTTGATGGCATCACCCGCGATCATCTGGCTGAGGCGCTGCAGTATCGGCCGAGCACAAACTGACCAGAATTACTCCTTGGAGAAATCAACTAACGGCGCTTGTCTTACCTCGGTTTCCCGAGCGCCCTGAATCTCGCTCACCCGATGCAACGCCTTGTCCACAGCCCCCTTATCCGCCAGCAAGCTGTACTTGATCTGAAACTGCCTCTGCTCTTTAACCCCAATAATCGGCACCAAACCAAGTGGCCGCTGATACCGGCGGTTATAAGAAAAACTCGTCCCCGGCTCCAACCCGGTCACATATCCCTGCCCTTGCGTATCGGTGTTCTTCCACAACGAGAACACAGGCAACTGCTGAGTATTAAACCCAACCGACACCCCAAGGCTCCCTGCCTTGTTATGCAGCACGGTCAACGTGTCACCTTTGGCATCGCCATAAGGCACAATGTTGTACACCGTTTCGTCATAGCCCTTGGTCGGCGCGCGATAGGTCCGCCAATCCGCCAGATCCCCTTTGGCCTTGTCGTTGAACGGCGACACCTGTTTGACCGGAGCCACAAATCGGGCGCCCTGCTCAAGGAACGGCGAACTGAAGTTACTGTGATAAAGCGCCTGGTATTCCTTCGGATAATCACCGTTGTTGGTCAGGGTGTCATTGAGGGCAAACGCGACGCTTCCGGGCTCAGTGAGCAGCTCAGTCATCACCGAGAAATCGACTTTCTTGAACGCCTGCTCTTTGAGTTCGCCGCGCAGGCTGATCGCGTAAGGCGGTTTCTCATCTATATGCAGGGTAACTTTGCTGGCCGGGATGTTGGCGGCGCGGCCATGCAGAGTCAGCAGTTCGCCGTTGTCCATGCCAGGATGGCCGACCCATTCGTAGCCGCAGCGGGCCACCAGCTCGTTGAAGCCTTCGAGCCAGCCCAGGCCGCCACGACCGTTGAGCTCGATGGAGGACGGATTGACCACGTCCTTGACCGGCGAATCCCAGCCCATGCGCACATTACCGACCGACGCCTGCAGCACGTTCATCCCGCGAGTCGGCACCACCGAGAGTTTCATCGTGCCGTTATCGATGTCGACGATGCTGACGCCCTCTTGCCGACCGCCGTGCAAGTTACGAAATGTCACGGAGAAGGGTTGGTCGGTTTTCACACCGAGTTGCTGGCTGGTGATCTGCCAGTTTTGCGCGGCTTTGTCGCTGTCGAGCAGGACGTAATCCCAAGCCATGGCGTGAGAGGCGGACAGCGCGCCAAGGACAACGAGGAGTTTGAGCGAGGTCATGGGGAAAGCCTTTATTGGAGTTGTGCATTTTTTATAGCGCTGATGAAACGATTCAGCAAGCATAAAAAGCTTACGCCCGAGCCTTCCCAAGCCAATTAAAATTGACCTTATGCAACCTCCGCACGCTTACGTTAGTCTCATAAGGCTTGAACCTCCGGCAGATTGACGGCGATATCATGATGACATTAAGGTCGCCCGCTAAATGCAGGAGCAAGTACAGACACATTTGTCTGTCATTTTTGCGCAACGGATCGTATGGAGTTTGAATGCGCGGGGCACTATTACGCAGCGGTAAGAGCGGGTCATTCACTGCCCTCGGTGAAACAGGTCAACCGGTCTACCGGGCGGCCCTGCAATTGCGCGAAGCCATTCGCCGCAAGAACCCCGATTTGGTCGATCATCTGGCCATCCCTCAAAGCGATGAACTCGGCAACCAGATCGATTGGTACAGCGCCCTCGACGGCGATGTGATCCCGTGGAGCAGCGCGACCGAAGAAGAGCGCGCCCCTGCCCGGCGCCAACTTGAAGCCCTCAAGACTGCACTCGAGGAATTGAGCCAGCGTTTCCTGGGCACTGATTCCGGTGAACAGCAGCAAGGCGACAAAGCCGTGTTCGGCAAGTTGCTCAAGCGCGTCATTCATATCCCTGACGAAAACTTCGTCTACCTGGTGCAAGGCAAACCGGTGCTGACCTTTTGGGGTTTCGAGCACGCCGGTACCGACCTCAATCGCGATCCCCTGCACTGCCTCTATCAGGCTCCGCCGCTGCCACCCATGGTTGAAGCGCCTGTTGTTGCGCCCGTCGTGCCGGTGGTGGCTCGTCCGTGGTGGCGTCGCTGGTGGTGGCTGTTGCTGCTGCCGCTCCTGCTGCTCCTTTTGTGGCTGTTGCTCGGCCTGCGCGGTTGCGTCCCGATTCCATTAGTGGCGGTGGACCTGCTGCCTGAGGGCATCGTTCCGGTGGAAAAACAACTGGAAGAGCCGCAACTGCCCGGCAATGTCACGACGCTCAATGGCGTTCCGGTGACAGGCTCCGTTATAGGCTCCACCACTGGAACGGGCACCGCCGTGACCGGAGCCCAAGGCGTGGAATCGCCGGCCGTCGAGGGTAACGAGGCTGACGCAGCACCCGCCGACTTGACCAAAGACCCAGCCAAAGACCCGGCAGCCGAAAACAGAACTGCGCCACCCGAAAACAAAACCGCGCCGCCGGATGTCACATCGCCCGAGGCAGAAAAATCCGCCGCCGCAAAAGCCGGCCCTCCCTTGAGCATCCCGCCTGACGCCGCCGACGGTGCCGCCAAGTTTCTCGATGGTCAGTACAGCGCAGGCGCCGGGATACAGGACCGCCGAACCGGCAAACCGCTGCGTCTGGAATACCAGCTCAAGGACGGTAAGGGCCAAGTCACCGTACACCAGGCCGACGGCTCGAAATGCAGTGGGCCGGTGAGCGCTACTATGAAGGGTGGCAGCCTGGCCATCGACAGTCAGGGCCAAGCCGTGTGCGGCGATGGCAGCACTTACGACATGCCCAAGGTCAACTGCCGCAAAGGGGCGACCACGGTCGCGGACTGCACCGGCGGTTACGGAAAAGATCAATTCCCCATGTCCATGCGGCACGTGGGCGAATAAAAACGGAATAACCCGACATGTTGCCTGAAGTCACTCAATTCGAAGACACCGTCACGCTGGTCAGCGACACCGGCATCCAGTTCATGGATTTCGCCCTGCGCCTGGATCCCCGCAAGGAACCGGCGGGCGAGTTCGCACCGATGATCAGCGGGCTGATCTGCCGCCTGGCGTACAACGAAGAGAAAGACTTCTTTTTCTACGAGCCCGAACCGGAGAAGGTCGAAAAAGCCAAACCTGCGTTCAGCGTCGACATGAAAAGCAGCCTCGATTTGCTCGACGGTATCTGGCTGCCGACCCCATTTTTCCGCTTCATGCCGCCGCATCGCTTCGACGAAGGCCCGACCAACTGGTCGCGCATGCGCTTGGTGAAACTGGCGACTCCCGACATCGACGGTAACACCCACCGCCTGACGATGGCGTTCGACAGCCGTGTGATGCCCAAGCGTGACGGCACTGCATATCTGGCGCCAAACGAAGAAGACATCAGCTCCGGCGTGTCTTTCAAACTGGCGACCAAGGCTAGCGAAACCCGCTGGTTTCTGGCGCAGCCGTGGGTCAACGAGTGGTTGCTGGAAGTGTTCAATGAGGGCAATGCCCACCGTTCGCGCGCAGAGTTGGACATCGATATCCGCGCCAACTATCACCTGGCGCACTACCTCAACTTGCTCAGCCTGTTGAGCAAACCGTCAGCCGCCCAGCAGTCGAAGGCCCGGGCGAAAGTTGAAATCCCCGAGCTGAAAGTGGTCGCCAACGACAGCAATGGCCTGGTCAAACCGATTCCGGTGGACCTGGTGCTGGACGTCGGCAACTCGCGCACCTGCGGCATCCTGATCGAAAACCACGGTCAGGCCGGCTCCGGGCTGAAGCAGAACTACGTGCTGGAACTACGCGACCTGATCACCCCCGAACACACCTATAACCTGCCGTTTGAAAGCCGCGTGGAGTTCTCCCAAGCGTACTTCGGCAAGGACCACTGCTCGGTCAAGAGCGGTCGTCACGATGCGTTCCAATGGGCGACGATTGCCCGTGTCGGCAATGAAGCCAGTCGTCTGGCCAGTCGTCGCCGCGGCACCGAAGGCTCCACTGGCCTGTCCAGCCCGAAACGCTATCTGTGGGACGAAAACGCCTATGGCCACGGCTGGCGTTTCAACTGCTCGTACATAAAGACCGACAACGAGCCGTACGCCACCGCCACGCCGTTCTCGCATCTGATCAACGAAACCGGCGAGGCGCTATACAGCCTCGAAGAAGACGATCGTCTGCCGGTGTTCATGCCGCGTTATTCACGCAGCTCGCTAATGACCTTCATGCTCGCCGAAGTGCTGGCCCAGGCGCTGTCGCAAATCAACAGCCC
Organism: Pseudomonas sp. GL_091; assembly: GCF_057837725.1. NCBI lineage: Bacteria > Pseudomonadati > Pseudomonadota > Gammaproteobacteria > Pseudomonadales > Pseudomonadaceae > Pseudomonas > Pseudomonas sp. GL_091. The sequence goes on from NZ_CM174451.1 coordinate 6,958,003, forward strand.
GGCCCAGCGCTCGCGCCAGGGCCACACCCGCGTGCCGCGCCAGCTCAACAGCATTACCCTGACCGTGCCGCCGGGCATGCCACAGGCCGAGCGCAGCATCCTCAACGAACGCATGCTGCAAGCCATCGGCCTGGTGTGGAAAAGCCTCGGCTGGCATGCCGGCGAGGAAGATCCACATCAGGATCAGGCCGTCAGCCCGTGCACGCCGATTCCGAGTATCCGCGTGGAATGGGACGAAGCGTCCTGCGGCCAGTTGGTGTACCTGTACACCGAGGTCAACGAGAACTTCGCCGGTCACCCGGAGGAGTTTTTTGACACCATCGCCCGGCCGGACAAGGCCGACCGCCAACGCATCACTCTCGCGACCATCGACATCGGCGGCGGCACCACCGACCTGGTGATCACCGACTATCGCCTCGACCGCGCGGGTAATACCGGCAGCGGCAGCAACGTGCACATCGTGCCCGAACAGCGTTTTCGCGATGGCTTCAAAGTGGCCGGCGACGACATCCTGCTGGACGTGATTCAGGACTTCGTCCTGCCGAGTTTCGAAAAAGCCTTGCAGAACGCTGGCGTGAAAGCCGCGGATTCGCTGATGTCACGGCTGTGTGGCGATGAATCGGTCAGCGCCCAGGACATGATCCTGCGTCAGCAATTGAACCTCCAGGTGTTCGCCCCGCTGGGCCTGGCGCTACTCAAGGCGTACGAGCATTACGATCCGCAGGTCCCGCAAGAAGTCACCCCGCAAAGCTACCGCCAATTGCTCGGTGACAACGCAATCAGCCAGACCGTGCTCGACTACGTCAATGCCGCCGTGCGTCGCGATGTCGGCGGTCAGAGCGGTTTCGACCTGTATGCCGCGCCGATCAGCTTCGACCTGCAAAAGCTCCACGCCGCGTTCCTCAACGACCAGATCAACATCACCAAGATCCTTGGTGCGCTGTGTGAAGTGGTCGCGCATTACCCGTGTGATGTCTTGCTGTTGACCGGCCGCCCTTCGCGCCTGCCCGGCATCCAGGCGTTCATTCGCAAGGTGTTGCCGCTGCCACCGGGGCGCATTCTGGCGCTGCAAAACTACCGCACCGGCGGCTGGTATCCATTTCACAAGAACGGCCGGATCGACGACCCGAAAAGCACCGCCTCGGTCGGCGCCATGCTCTGCCTGTTGTGCGCCAACCACAGCGTGCCGAACTTCTACTTCCGGGCATCGGCGCTCAAGCCGTATTCGACGGTCAAGCACATCGGCGTCATCGACCTGAACAACGTGATCAAGGATGCCGACGTGCTGTACCGCGACATCCAGTCCGAAGACTACAAAATAAAGCTGCCGGAAATCGGCACGGGCGACGCCGCCGACACGCCACAGCTGGAAATGCGCGGCGATCTGCGCCTCGGTTTCCGCCAGTTGGCCGCCGACCGCTGGGCCGCCTCGCCGCTGTACACCTTGCGGTTCACCAAGGCGGGTCGGGAGAAGTTTTCCCGCGCAATCGGTGAAAACGGCAGCGCCCCGCTGCTCAAGGTGCGGTTTGAGGTCAAACCGGCAGACAAATACACGCGCAAGCAGGATCTGGTCAGCGACCGCCTCTCGGTTCGCGACATCGAATCCAACAGTAACAACGTCAACTTCAACCCGCGCAGCGACCTCGAGCTGGAACTCAACACCATGCTCGACGCCGGCCTGAGCGAGACCAAGTACTGGCTCGACAGTGGAAGTGTGAAACGCAAATGAAAGACCTGACCCCTGATCAAACTCAGCTCTCTGCCAGTTGGGCCGCTGTTTATGAAGGCGCCGGTCAGGCGCTGGACTGGATAGGCCAGACGCGCGGCAATGCGCCGCGCCTGGACAGCGAAGCCGACAACCTGAACATCCGCCTGCACCGCGCCCGCAACCTGGCTCAAAGCCTCGGTCGGGTGGCCTGCACGCCGATGACCATTGGCTTTTTCGGTTTGTCCCAGGCCGGCAAGTCCTACCTGATTTCGGCCCTCGCCGCCGGTCAGAACGGCAAACTGGAAACCGATTTCGGCGGCCAGCACCTGGACTTCATCAAGCACATCAACCCGGTGGGTGGTGGCAAGGAAGCCACCGGCCTGGTGACGCGCTTCAGCCGTCGAGCGACGGAAAGTCAAGACAAGGACTTCCCGGTAGAACTCACGCTGTTCAAGGAAATCGAGCTGGCGAAGATTCTCGCCAACGCCTGGTTCAAGGATTTCGACCTTGAGCGGATTTCCTACGAGATCGACGAAGAGCGCATCCAGCGTGTGCTCAAACCGTTCGAAGGCCGCGAAACCGGGCCGCTGCAAACGGGGGTCAATGCCGACGATCTGGTGTCGCTGTGGGATTACCTGCGCGACAACTTCCGCAACTCGGTGAAGAAGCTTGAGCACCTGTACTGGCCAAAAGCGTTGCAATTGGCGCCACGCCTGAATTTCCAGGAACGGGCCGAGCTGTTTTCGATTCTCTGGGGTGAGCAAATCGAGTTGACGCGCGTGTACCAGCAACTGGCCGGCGCGCTGCACAGGCTGGGTCTGCCCGAGACCGTGTTCGCACCGTTGAAGGCCTTGGTGAGTTTCGAAAACGACACCTACAGCCAGCGCGACAGCATCATGAACGTCGACATCCTCGAACGCTTCGGCAGCCCGCTGGACTTGCCGATCGATGTTCGACCGCTGGTTGGCGGTCGCCTGCAAAACAGTCAGGCGATTGCGGTCGCGCAACTGGCGGCACTGACCGCCGAAATGACCTTCCGCCTGATCGAAGCGCCGGTGGATGACATCGTCAATCAGGTCGACCTGCTGGATTTCCCCGGTTATCGCGGGCGCCAGAAGCTGCACGAGATCGCCGATTCCAATGACCCGCAATCCACCACCAAGGACAACTCCGTTTCCCAGCTGATCCTGCGCGGCAAGGTTGCCTACCTGTTCGAACGCTACACCGACAACCAGGAAATGAACGCGCTGGTGGTCTGCACAGGCTCGACCAAGCAGAGCGACGTCAACGACGTGGGCCCGGTGCTGACCCGCTGGATCGAAAAGACCCAGGGCGCCGACTCGGCTGCTCGCAGCAAACGCGACACCGGTCTGATCTGGGCGCTGACCATGCTCGACCTGCGCATCACCAACTCCCTGAGCCTGACGCCTGATCAGTACGACGAGAGCTGGAACGGCATGGTCAAGCTGACCATGCTGGAGCGCTTCGGCAGCTTGAGCTGGATGAACGACTGGGCCGGCACACCGTTCCAGAACACCTACCTGGTGCGCAAACCGCGTATGGACGCGGCGTTCATCGGGCAAGACGCGACCGGTGCGGAAACCGGCCTCAATGACATCTATCAGGAACGTGTCAGCGCGTTGGGCACCAGCTTCGCAAGCAACGCTCTGGTGTGCAAACACATCAAGAGCCCGGCCAACGCCTGGGCAGAAATGCTGCGCAACGATGACGGTGGCATCAGCCACTTCAGCGGCAGCTTCAAAGGTGTGGCCAATATCGAATTCAAATTGCAGCGTATCCGCGAGCAATTGAGCGAATGCCTCGAAGGCCTGACCACTCACGGTCTGAACACCTGGTACCACGCTGATGACGACGGCGCCGCAGCCGCCAAGAAAGCCAAGGCGCAAATGATTCTGACGGGCCTGGGCCGTCGCCCGGCGGTACTTGGCGAATTGATCGATCAACTCGACATGCCGAGCGAAGAGGTGCGCGACCTGTACCTCAGCGGCGTGTACGAAACCGATGACGAGCCGGCCCTGAACGACGAACCGATCGCCCCGACACCGAGCCAGAGTCTCTACGGAAACGACGCCGGTTTCGATTTCGATTTCAGTGATGACCTGAGCCACGACGCGCCAGTCAGCAGCAAAACCGGCGCCCCGGCGCCCGAACTGCAAAGCAACGAGCACCGTTTTGCCAAAGCGGCCTTCAAGGCTTGGATCGCGCACCTGCGTGAACTGACCACCCGGCAAAGCCTGCTCAACCTGCTGGGGCTGGAAAAGGCCTTGCTGGAAGCGGTGGTCGATGAACTGATCACCGCCGGCTATCGCCAGGACTTGCCGGGGCAACTGAGCCGCGCCGTCCTCAAGCGTGCACAAAGTGGCGCGCGGCGCGATCAACTGGTCGAACGCCAGGTATTGGAAGTGCAACGTGTGCTGCGCGATTTCGTGTCCTGGTTCGGCTACCTCCAGAAGCCGGTGAAAGAGCGCCCGAACAGCCGCGCCGGAGCCAAGGCGCCTTTATTTTCGTTCTACGCCGACATTGGCCCGGGACAAGTGCCCGTGCTGCCGGCGCAACCGGCCAATCAGGCACAGCTGTATCTCGGCGACTGGCTTTCGGGCCTGGCCTACATCACGCAGGACAATGCCGGCCATGGGGCCGGACGTGAAATCACCCCTGAACAGAACGAACGGCTGGGCCAAGTGCTCACAGCCTTCGCAGCGAGATAAGCAATGCCAATTCGTGTCGACCTGCTCGCGTTAGAGCCCAATGTGCCTGGTCAGGCCCGCCTCACTGTGAAGAAATGGCAGGGTGGCGAGGAACAGCTGGAGTTTTCCATTCAGCGCAACCAGGACGGTTTTTACCTTCAGGACCACAAGGCGTGGAGCAACAATCCATTCTGGTTCAAGGTCTCGCGTTTCAACCACATGGCCAACGGCGAAGCTTTGGAAACGCAGGTCGGCCCGGGCGTGGTCGACCCGCTGCTGGAAGGCGGCGCCAACTCGCAATTCCAGATCGAACTGCGCGAACAGAGCCAAGGCCACGCCGACAAAGGCGTGGTTCGGCCAGGCGTCGGCTTGCTGCCGTCCACGGCCGGCGGCCAGACACGCTCGACTTACGGCGGTGCCGAACTGACGGCGCCGAGCGTACCTGCACCGGAGATCCCGGAGCTGCCTGAACTGACCTTGTCTACCGCCGAGCCAGAAGTGGAGTTGGAGTCTGTACTCACCGAGCCCGCCTATACGCGGCCTCCCGCACCGGTGAAGAAAAGCAACAAAGGCCTGATCGGTCTGTTGATTGTGGTGTTGCTGCTGGCGGCGGGCGCAGGATTCTGGTTCTACAAACGTCCCCCGGCCCCTGCGGTTGCAGCCACTGCCGCCGCACCCGCCGGCGCCGACGCTCAAGCCTGCACCCTCGACAGCATGAACAGCCTGCCCGAGTTGACCTTCGTCCAGACCTGCATCAAAGCGGCACCCGACAGTGCCAGGTTGCTGGAGATCATCAACCAGGCCAAGGCCGGCAAGCACTGCGGCGTCGCCCAGCGCCTGTACGCCAACCGTGCCCAGGCCGGTGACGCTCTGATCGCCAACGCCTATGCCCGCGAATACGACCCTAAATACCTGAAGGCCAGCGAGTGCTTCCCGGCCGCGGACAACGCCACCGCCGCCTACTGGTATGAAACCATCCTCACCCAGGACCCGAACAACGCCGAAGCCAAGCAGCGCTTCGAGGAGTTGCAGAAGTGATGCGTTCGCCCATGAGTCGATTCCTGCTGAGCGGTGCCGCATTACTGGCGCTGTGCATCAGCCCGCTGTCCCAGGCCGATGACAAACCGCTGATCCAGGCCGGTAAAAAGACCCTGTTCCAACGCGTGCTGACCACGCCGGGCTGCAAAATCAGCCCGGCGGCGGGCGGTGCGTCAGGCGACGCACAACCGGTCTTCAGCCGCTTTTATGTGTACGAGCGCGCGCAAGCAAACAACGCCGAGTGGCTGAAAGTCGGCCCCGACAGCTACGGAAAAACCATTGGCTGGCTGCCTGCCAGCTGCACCACCGACTGGAAGATGCAGCTGACGCTGGCCTTCACCAACCCGGCCAACCGCGACCGGCTGCTGTTCTTCAAGGACCGCGCCACCGTCGAAGGCATTCTTGATGCACCGGACCCGGTCAGCAAAGTCGCGCCGCTGCGGGCCACGCTGAAAAAGGGCCAGCAAGCACCGGGCGTACTGGCTGAAGAACCTGAATACTTCGTCGACCTGCAAAAGCAGTTCTACCTGCTGCCGGTGCTCAGTGGCGAAGAAGTCATGACCGAAAGCGGTTTCCGCACGCGCCTGCTCAACGTCGCCTCCGTCAGCAAGCCGGATGACAAGAACGCCAAGGGTGGTGCTGCAAACAGCGCTGCCGGCGGCAAGGAAGCCGAAGAGAAAAAGGCCAACCAGCTGAAGGAATTCAGCGCGGCCGTGGTATTTGTCATCGACTCGACGATCTCGATGGACCCCTACATCGACCGCACCCGCGAGGCGATCCGCAAGGTTTACCAGAAGATCGAAGCGCAGAATCTCGGCAAACAGGTCAAGTTCGGCCTGGTGGCTTTCCGCTCCAACACCCAGGCGGTGCCGGGGCTGGAATACACCACCAAGATGTACGCCGACCCGACGCAGGTGAAAGACAGCGCCGACTTTTTCGCCAAGATCGCCGACCTCAAACAGGCCACCGTGTCGAGCAGCAGCTTCGATGAAGACTCGTTTGCCGGCGTTATGGAGAGCATCGACAAGGTCGACTGGAGCCAGTTCGGCGCACGCTACGTGGTGCTGATCACCGATGCGGGCGCCATCGAAGGCGACGACAAGCTGTCGAAGACCGGTTTGAGCGCCGCGCAAGTGCGTATCGAAGCCGCCAACCCGGGCGTGGCGATTTACACCCTGCACCTGAAAACCCCGACCGGAGCCAAGGACCACGCCAAGGCCGAGGCGCAGTACCAGAACCTGTCGACCTACCCGGGCACCAACACCTCGCTGTACTACCCGGTGAACGCTGGCGATGTGCAGGAATTCGGGCGCAAGGTCGACGCACTGGCCGGGGCGATCACTACACAAGTCAAAGCCGCCTACATGGGAGAAGACGCCATCGGCAGTGCGGCGAACGCCAAGCAGGACCCGGCCGAGAAAAAAATGCTCGAAGACGCGGCGCTGATCGGTCACGCCATGCAACTCGCCTATCTCGGCGAGAAGACCAACAGCAAAGCCCCGCCAGTGTTCAAGGCATGGATCACCGACCGCGACCTGATCAAGCAGAACATCCCGACCACCGACGTGCGGGTGCTGCTGACCAAGTCACAGCTCAGCGACTTGAGCGACGTGATGAAGCAGATTCTCGATGCCGCCAACGAAGGCCTGATTTCGCCGACGGAAATGTTCGATCGCCTGCGCTCGGTGGCGGCGACCATGGGCGCCGATCCCAATCAGCTCAAACAGAACAGCAACGCCAAACTGGCGGACATGGGCGTCCTCGGTGAATACCTCGAAGACCTGCCCTATCAGAGTGAAGTGCTGAACCTGGATGAAGAGACCTGGAAGAGCTGGGATGGTCTGGCACAAGAAAAATTCATCCGCACACTGAACACCAAACTGCGGCATTACCAGCGTTACAACGCCGATGTCGACCGTTGGGTAGCTTTAGCCAAAGACAGCGATGCGCGGGACAACGTCTACCCCGTGCCACTGGAAATGATGCCTTAACGAGACGCCCATGCTCGATATCAAGAACCTGCTGGTGCGCCGTGGTGAAGGCGCACAGGCTCATCACGTGCGACTGCCGCACTTGCGGGTCGGCGCCGGAGAAATCCTCGCCATCACCGGTGAGAGCGGCAGCGGCAAAAGCACGTTGCTCGAAGCCATCGGCCTGTTGCTCGCGCCGGTGGAACTCGAGCGCTTCCGGCTGGGCCCGACGCACGCTCAGGATATCGCCCAACTGCTGGCCACTGACGACCAGCCTGCTCTTGCAGCGGTGCGTTCACGGCATTTGGGATTCATTTTGCAGAGCGGCGGCTTGCTGCCGTTCCTGAGCGTGCGAGACAACATCAGCCTGCCGCGCCGTTTGCTCGGTATGCCGGCGAAGAGCGATCACATCGACCACGCCGTTGACGTGTTGCGCCTGCAAGGGTTGCTGGATAAACAACCTCAGGCCTTGTCGATTGGCGAACGCCAGCGCGTTGCCTGCGTTCGGGCAATTGCCCATGAACCGCTGCTGCTGTTGGCCGACGAGCCGACCGCCGCGCTCGACCCTCACAGTGCCCGGCGTTTGTTCGAGTTGCTCCTGAGCCTGGTGTCGAGCATGGGCCTGAGTGCACTCGTTGTATCCCATGACTGGGCCTTGCTGAAGGATTTCGGCTTGCCGCGACTCGGCGCTATCAGCCATCAGGGAGAGACTCTGTTTGAACCGATGGACTGATCGCTTGCGCCTGCTGGGCTCACTGGCACTGCAAGACCTCTGGCACGACCGCAAGGTCTCGCTGTGTATCGCCGCCTCCCTGGTGGCGGTGATCGCGCCGTTGTTGTTGCTGTTCGGGCTCAAACACGGGGTGGTCAGCCAGCTGCAGGACGAACTGCTGCGCGACCCGCGCAACCTTGAAGTGAAGATGCTCAGCAACGGCAACTACGACACGGCCTGGATCGAGCGTTTACGCCTGCGCCCCGAGACCGGTTTTGCCCTCGGCCAGACCCGCTCGCTCAATACCCAGGCTGACCTGCTGATCGGCATGCAACGGTTTGTCGAAGGCGCGGAAATCATCGCCACTGAGCCCGGCGACCCACAACTGAACCTGGCGCCACTCAACCCCGTCGGCAATCAAGTGATCCTCAGCGCCAGCGCAGCGCAACGCTTGCAGGCCAAGGCCGGCGACAGCGTGCAGCTGCGGGCCTTGCGCCGCCTGGAAGGTGTCAATGAACGCGGCGAGATGACGCTGACGGTACTGGCCGTGCTCGACGGTGCCCGCTTCGGTCGCGCTGCCGGGTTTGTCGCCCCGCCGCTGCTGCTGGATCTGGAGCGCTTTCGCGACGGTTATCAGGTCAGTGAGTTCGGTGTGACCACCGGCAAGCCTCAGGGTAATCTACAACCGCTGTATGCCCGCGCCCGCGTATATGCGCGCGACATCGATCAGGTCGCACCGCTGGAACACTGGCTCAACGAACAACACATCGAAACTTCGAGTCGACTGGCCGACATCGACAACGTCAAAGCCATCAACCATGTGCTGGGGCTGATCTTCGGTGTGATCGCCGTGGCGGCACTTATCGGCTGCGTGGCGTCGATGGTCGGCGCGTTCCTGGCCAACATCGACCGTAAACGCAAAAGCCTGGCGGTCCTGCGTCTGCTGGGTTTCAAACGCAGGGCTGTCGGCGGTTTCGTGGTCCTGCAAGCGCTATTGCTGAGCTTGGCCGGCTACGTTGGCGGGCTGGGGTTTTATGCCGTGGGCAGTCATTTGTTCGACTACCTGCTCGGCAGCAGCCAGGCCACCGTCACCTTCGTTTGCCACATCACTGTTTGGCATGGCCTGGCCGCCCTGCTCCTGACCTTTTTGGTCGCTGCACTGGTGGCCGTGATCGGCGCCCTGCGAGCCATCAACATCCAACCTGCGGAGAGTCTGCGTGAGCTATAAACGTTTTGGCTTGCTGTTACCCCTGAGCCTCGGCTACTTGCTCGACGCCTCGGCGGCGGGCTGGGAAGAGAAGTATTACAACCCGATGCCCGAGGCTAGCGACGTCGTGCTGCCGATGCCCTGCGAAGGCTCGATGGTGTTTCGCAAGGTGTTCATTCCGGTCGCAGGTCCGCTGGATGACTACCCAATCAACATCGGTCAGGACGGCGCGGAATACGGCTATGTCGAACAGACCCGTCCGACCTTTATCGCCGGCAGTTTTACCGGGGCCAAGAACGACAAATCCCGCTACTACCTGATGGCCAAGTACGAGATGAGTCAACTGCAATACGCCGCGCTGACCGAAGCAACCTGCCCCACCGCCGCCACCAAGATGCGCTTGCCGCAAACGGCGATCAGCTGGGTGCAAGCCATCGAAGCCGCCGACAAGTACAACCTGTGGCTGCGCAAAAACGCCGCCGGCAAGCTGCCCAAGGAAGACGGCGCGCAAGGCTTTCTGCGCCTGCCAACCGAAGTCGAATGGGAGTTCGCCGCGCGCGGCGGGCTGGAAGTCGGTGCCGCTGAATTCCGCGACACGCACTACCCGATGCCAGAAGGCATCAACGCCTACGAGTGGTTCGCCGGGGCGCAATCGTCCAACGGCAAAGTGCAATTGACCGGTCTGCAAAAGCCCAACCCGCTGGGCCTGCATGACATGCTCGGTAACGTCGACGAAATGATGTTCGAGCCGTTTCGCCTGAACAAACTCGACCGCCAGCACGGTCAGGCCGGCGGCTACGTCGTCCGTGGCGGCAACTACCTGACCGCGCAGGCCGACCTGCGTACGGCATTGCGCCAGGAAGAGCCGTATTACAACGCCGAAGGCCAGGTGAAAAACAAGACCACCGGCCTGCGCTTGGTCATGGTCTCACCGACCCTCACCTCTCGCGAACGGGTCGCCAGCATCGAAAGCAGCTGGAAGAAACTCGGCACCGGCAGCAAGGAAGCCGAATCCGCCGACAAAGGCACCGTACAATCCCTGAACAGCCTCGCCTCGGGCGTCGAAGACAAAGCGCTCAAGGAAAAACTCCAGGCCCTGGAAAACCAGCTGCGTGCCAGCAACCAGCAGCAGGAAGAAACCCGCGACCAGGCGATCCGCGCCAGCCTCAACCTGGGTGCGTTCCTGTGCACCAAGATGCTCGACGACGGCCAATACGTGGACTTCCTGCAAAAGAACTACAAGCTCAACTGCGAAAGCGCAGACAAAGACGCCAGTTGCGACATGCGTAAAGGCAAGCTCGAGGAGCAAAAGGATCGCCTGCACAAACTCAGCCGTTACTACGCCAGTAGCCTGGTGGAGTCGGCTACCTTGTACGGTCAGCCACTGCTTGAAACGCAAGTCCCGGTGATGGAAGAAATCATCACCCGCAACAAACAGCTGCAAGACCTCAAACCTTACTTGCGCACCCACTGGGCCAATCAGAAGGCGTTCCTGCAAAAGCAGAAAATCGACACTGAAGCCTGGCTGACCAGCTGCAAAACCGTCGCTCAATAACAACGCGTCAACACCGTTACCTAGGAGTTTCACCATGTCGCGCAGCCTTTGGACTCGCTTCAAGCTACAGATCGCTTTCGTTGTTGCCGGCAGCCTGCTAATGACCGGTTGCGCCAACACCGGCAGCTCTATGCTCGGCGAAGGCGACGGTGCCGACCCGCGCCTGACCCAGGGCAATGACGCAGAGTTCTTCAGCAAGTCCGGATACCAGGCCTGCGCCGTCGGCGCCGGTGTCGGCATCCTTGCTTGCGCGCTGTCCAACAGCAACAACAAAACCGTGTGCGTCATCGCCGCCGGTATTACCGCATGTGGCGTGGCCATGGGCGCTAACTATTACCTGGACCAACGTCGCAGCGAATACGCCGACACCACCACCCGTTTGGCGAAGATGAACAGCGACGTCCAACAAGACACGCAGAACGTAATCGCCCGTACCGCGACCGCTCAACAAGTGATCAATGATGACCAGGCGCAAATCGCCCAGATCAAAAAGGACATCGCCAACAAGAAAGTCGACAAGAGCAGGGCTCAGGCACAAATCGCCGGTATTGATTCGGACATCACGCGCCTGCGTAAAGACCTTGCCAACATGCGTACCAAAGTCACCGAGTACAGCAAAGTGGCAGACGCTGAGCGCGCACAAGGCACCAGCGCCGAGATGAAGCAGGTAGACATGAACATTCAAAAAATGAACCAGAAAGTCGTCACCCTGCAGAAGGAAGTCGACGCTCTGTACAGCCAACGCTCCGCAATCACCCTGGGCTAAGCACATGACGCTAAGACAACTGATGGTCATCACTGCCGCCCTGTCCCTGAGCAGTTGCGCGGCCAAGCCTGGAGAATGCGATGCAACCAATCGCGACAGCAGCATGCTGACCAAGATGAACTGCGACTACTCCGGTGGTTACAGCGATCAGGTCAAGCAGAATGAACAGGCCCTGAGCGAGTCCCGTCAGCAAAACGCAATGTTCCGTCAGGTGTACGAGAACATTCAGGCCCAACAACTCAGCACCAAAACCGATCTGGCCAGCCAGCAGAAATCCCAGGCGGCGCTGAATCAGTCGCTGGCGCAACTGCTGACCTCGCTCAAGGCTCGGCGTGGCAATGAAGCCCTGGTGCAGAAGCAGATTGCCGACCTCGAGCGGCAGCTCAAGGCTTCGCAAGCGGCACCAACGACCAAATCAACGCCAGCGACGCTGGCGGCCAAGCAGCAAGAGCTGAAAACGTTGCAGAAGAAGGTCAATCAGCTGCAATTCAGCCTCGGCTACGAAGAGTAACTTTTCACCCCGCAGGGCATCCCGATGGATGCCTGCACTTTTTCAGGAATCGTCGTCATGCAGCGGGTCATCAGGGATGCGCAAGCCACATCGGAGGGGATGAGTGCGCTGCAAGCCAAAGTCGCCCTCATCCAGAAACACTTTCCGCCGACCGTCGCCAGTCTGTTTGCTATCCCGCGGATGGGCAGCGGCGACGTGCTGGAATGGTGGACCGAACTGGGTGGCCAACCCACGCCCTATGCCGACCTCAACGAGGACGCGCAACGACGTTTGCTGGAAACCTATGAAGTGCGACAGACGTCCCTTGGACAGCTGGCGGACGAACTGCAAAAACGCGGTCAACCGACGGTAGCGGATGACCTGCGCAGCCTGCTCGGCACGCCTGAGCTGGACAAACTCTACAGCCTCAACGGTGAGCCTTTGGTGGTGCGCTGGAACCAGCGCCCGCCCAAACCGATCGTGCCGCCGGTGGTACCTCTCGTTCCGGTCGTGCCGCCATCGCGTCGAGGCTGGTGGATCGCGGCGGCCTTGCTCGCGTTGTTGCTGCTGCTTCTGGCGCTCTGGCTCTGGTGGTTCCTGCACCGTGAGCCGGTTGTTGTAGTTCCGCCTGTCGCGCCAGTGGCGCCAGTGGTGACGCCGGTTGAGAAACCGGTTGAGCCTGCCCCCGAGCCTGTCGTGGAACCGGAACCGAAACCTGCTCCGGTACCAGAACCGGTACCAGAACCGGTACCGGAACCCAAGCCGGTCCCGCCACCAAAACCAGCACCGGAACCCAAGCCGATCCCGCCACCCAAACCGGTTCCACCACCCAAACCGGTAGTGGCTGCCCCGCCACCAGCCCCAACGCTGGACAACTTCGCATGCCGTAAAAATGCGCCGAACGCAGAGATCCCGCAATTCGTGGTGGTGCTCGACACCTCGGGTTCGATGAACTTGAACATCAAGTCAGTGAAAGCCGACGAGGACTGGTTCTTCGGTAATGACCTCAACAAGCTCCTGGACCCGAACCGCACCATGCGGCTCACCGCCAGACCCAGCCGCATGGACGTCGCCAAGGACTCGCTGGCCAGCATGATCAACGGGCTGGACCCGAAGATCGACACACGCCTGATCACCTTCGCCGGCTGCGAAAGAACACCGGACCGGGGTGTGTTCAAGTTCGGCGACCGCCCGCGGCTGATCAACGGGATTCGAGGTCTGGTTCCCGACGATGGCACACCGCTGGCCGACAGCCTGGCCCACGCGGCGAGTACCGTCGACGGGCGCAATAACGATGCGGTTATCGTGATGTTTGTCGACGGAGAAGACGGTTGCGGGCAGGACGTTTGCGCGGTATCCCGTCGAATCGCCAAGGAACAACCGCGCCTGCGGGTCAACGTGGTGAAAATCGGTGTTGGCGGCCCGTCACGTTGCATCGCTGAAAACACCGGTGGCCGGGTTTACAACAGCACCAACGCGGCTGAACTGGGCAACCAGTTGAAACAGGCAAGCAAGGAATTATCCAGCAACGCCAAGTGCGATTAGCTTGGGAAAAATGCTGAATTGAGGTGACCCCATTCGCGAGCCTGCTCGCGATGGCTATCTCAGAGGCGCCTCAACGAAACCGGTCAACATCATGCCGCAAGTCCGCCGCCAGGCTTTCCAGCCCCCTGGCAGTCACGGCCAAGTTCAATACTTGAGTAATTAATCGGGAGATAGCACAATGCCATATCGATTCAGCTTAGGTGCTCGACCGCCGGTAACTCCATGGCCCGAACCTCACCCAAGAGGAAAACGCTGAGGCGGCGCAAACGCTCACCTCCGGGGCGGGTTTTCGGCCAGACCAGGTAATAATTCTCACCGCTGGCGACGGCTGTCGGCCAGGGCAAACTCAGACGTCCCTGCGCAACATCCTCCGCCACCATCAGCAAATCGCCCATGGACACGCCGTAGCCTCGGGCGGCAGCGATCATGCCCAGTTCCAGGGTGTCGAACACCTGCCCGCCCTTGAGCGAGACTTGATCGGTCAGGCCCATGCGCTCCAGCCAGTTGCGCCAGTCACGGCGGTCCGGCGTCGGGTGCAGCAGCTCGGTGCTGGCCAGGCGCGCAACGTCCCACGGTTGATCCTTCAGAAGATTCGGTGCGCCCACCGGAATCAGCTCTTCGGGGAATAGGAAAGTCGTCTCCCAGTCCGGTGGAAAATGCCTGTTGCTGAGGATGACGGCACAGTCGAAGGGTTCGTGATTGAAGTCCACCGTATCGATGTCCATCCAGGCGCTGGTCAATTGCACCTCGTTCCCCGGCCGCAGGTGGCGAAAACGACTGAGCCGCGCCAACAGCCAACGCATGGTCAGGGTCGACGGGGCTTTCATGCGCAGGATGTCGTCCTCGGCGCGCAAGGTGTTGCAGGCTCGCTCAAGGGCAGTGAAGCCTTCGCGAATGCCGGGCAGGATCAGTCGCGCCGACTCGGTCAGTTGCAGGTTGCGGCCACTGCGGTGAAACAAGCGGCAGGCAAAATGCTCTTCGAGCGTACGAATATGTCGGCTGACCGCACTTTGGGTAACCGACAGCTCTTCGGCCGCGCGGGTAAACGAGCTGTGCCGCGCCGCCGCTTCGAATGCGCGCAGGGCATACAAGGGAGGAAGACGACGGGACATTGGGAAAGCTCCTACTGCGGGGTTCGCCCACCCTAGCAGAAACTCTCCAGCATGAGTTTGAATCATGCCATCCATCCTTTTTATCCCTTTGTGCAAACCGCGCAGAGCGCCGAGAATCAGTACTTTCCTGTTCCCTTTGATAATCGAGCGTGATGACCATGCAGCATCCAGCACGTACTGAACTCTGGGCCATCCTGCGGCTGGCGGGGCCGCTGATTGCCTCGCAGTTGGCGCACATGCTGATGGTCCTCACCGACACCCTGATGATGGCGCGCCTGAGTCCCGAAGCGTTGGCCGGTGGCGGGCTCGGTGCGGCGACCTACTCGTTCGTGTCGATTTTCTGCATTGGCGTGATCGCAGCGGTAGGTACGCTGGTGGCGATCCGTCAGGGGGCCGGCGATATTGTCGGGGCTACCCGGCTGACCCAGGCCGGGTTGTGGCTGGCATGGCTGATGGCGCTGGTCGCCGGTTTGCTGCTGTGGAACCTCAAACCGGTGCTGCTGCTGTTCGGCCAGACCGAAAGCAACGTCCACGCAGCCGGGCAGTTTTTGATCTTCCTGCCATTCGCCCTGCCCGGCTACCTGAGCTTCATGGCCCTGCGCGGGTTCACCAGCGCCATTGGCCGTGCGACGCCGGTGATGGTCATCAGCCTCGGCGGTACGGTCGCCAACTTCTTGCTCAACTATGCGCTGATTACCGGGATGTTCGGCCTGCCGAAACTGGGGCTGACGGGCATCGGGCTGGTCACGGCGATTGTCGCCAACCTGATGGCACTTGCGCTGGCGTGGCACATTCGTCGGCATCCAGCTTATGAGGCCTATCCGCTGCGTCATGGCCTGTCGCGACTCAACCGCCAGTACCTGAAGGAGCTGTGGCGCCTGGGCCTGCCGATTGGCGGTACCTACGCGGTGGAAGTCGGGCTGTTTGCCTTCGCCGCGCTGTGCATGGGCACCATGGGCAGCACGCAACTGGGCGCACACCAGATCGCACTGCAGATCGTTTCGGTGGCGTTCATGGTCCCGGCGGGTATTTCCTACGCGATCACCATGCGCATCGGCCAACACTTCGGCGCCGGGCAACTGCTGGATGCGCGACTGGCCGGGCGGGTCGGCATTGCGTTCGGGGCAGCGGCGATGCTGTGTTTCGCCATGGTTTTCTGGCTATTGCCAAACCAGTTGGTCGGCCTGTTTCTCGACCACAACGACCCGACGTTTCGCGATGTCATCAACCTTGCCGTGAGCCTGCTGGCGGTGGCGGCGTGGTTCGAGCTGTTCGACGGCGTGCAAACCATTGCCATGGGCTGCATTCGCGGACTCAAGGATGCCAAGACCACTTTCCTCGTCGGCCTGGGTTGCTATTGGCTGATTGGCGCACCGGCGGCGTGGTGGATGGCGTTCCATCTGAACTGGGGGCCAACAGGTGTCTGGTGGGGCCTGGCGCTGGGGCTGGCGTGTGCGGCGGTGAGCCTGACGCTGGGATTTGAGTGGAAGATGAAGCGGATGCTTCGGCGGGAGCCAGCGCAACGGAACGGTTTCACAGCCGCTCAGCCAGACTGAGATCCCCTGTGGCGAGGGGGCTTGCCCCCGTTCGGTTGCGCAGCAACCGCAAAACCAGAAAATGCGATGTACCTGACAGAGCTCGGTTGCAGGATAAGGGGCCGCTTCGCGACCCAACGGGGCGGTGCGGCGTTCCGACAAGCCCCCTCGCCACAAAAGCCCGCTCCACAGGGGTGTACACGTCAGTTCACGACTTCCAACATCGGCTGCTGACTGGAGCCAAACGTCAGATACTCCACCAGCTCGGCCAGCGGCAATGGCATGCTGATCAAATATCCTTGCACCTGATCGCATTCAAACCCACGCAGCAGATCCAGTTGCTCCGGCGTTTCCACGCCTTCTGCGACCACCTCAAGGTTGAGGTTGTGCGCCAGGTTGATCATCGCGTGGACCAGCTTGCGGTTTTCCTCACGCTGTTCCATGCCGCCGACAAAGCTCTTGTCGATCTTCAGCAAGGTGATCGGCAGGCTGTTGAGGTGTACGAACGACGAGAACCCGGTGCCGAAGTCGTCGAGGGAGAAGCGCACACCGAGGCGCCCAAGGGCGTCCATGGTCTGCTTGACCAGATCGCTGCGGCGCATCACGGCGGTTTCGGTCAGCTCGAACTCCAGCCACTGCGCCTCGACACCGCGCTCGGCAATCAGGCGACTCAGGGTCGACAGCAACTGGCTGTCCTGGAACTGTCGGAACGACAGGTTGATCGCCATGTGCAACGGCGGCAATCCGAGTTGAAGCAATGCCTGCATGTCGCGCAAGGCCCGGGAAATCACCCAGTAACCCAGCGGAACAATCAGGCCGCTTTGCTCAGCCAGCGGCACGAATTCGCTCGGTGACAGCAAGCCGCGCTCGGCATGCCGCCAGCGCACCAAAGCTTCGAGACCGACGATCTGCCCGTCTTCGAGGTTCAGGCGTGGCTGGTAGTGCAATTCCAGCTCATCGCGACGCAGTGCCCGACGCAGCTCGGTTTCGAGGTCGGCGATGCTGCGGGCATTGCGATTGATGCGTTCGTTGAAAATGTGAAAGGTGCAACCCTGGGTGCTTTTGGCCTGCTGCATGGCGATGTGTGCATGCCACATCAGCGGATCCGCACCAGTCTGGGCCCGGGCGTAGGCGATGCCCAGGCTGGAACCGATCAGCAGGCTTTCGCCATCGACCCAATAAGGCTCGGCCAGCGCTTCGCTGATGCGCTCGGCCATCCACTCGGCACGCTGGGGAGCGCGACGGGTGTCGATCAGCAGAGCGAATTCATCACTGCCCAGGCGCGCCAGTTGATCGCCGGCCTCAAGCTGGCTCTTGAGCCGCGCCACCACTTGCAGGATCAGGCGGTCACCGGCCTGATGGCCGAGGGCATCGTTGGCGTAGCGGAAATTGTCGAGGTCGAGATGACCGAGGGCCAGGCCACGACCGCCGTTTTCCGCCAGACGCGCCGTCAGCAGGGTCTGGAAACCCTGGCGGTTGGCGATGCCGGTCAGCGGATCTTGCTCGGCCAGGCGTTGCAGGGTGTTTTCCAGGACGCCCCGCTCGCGCACGTGGCGCAGGCAACGGCGCAACATGCCGGAATCGAGCAGATCGCGCACCAGCCAGTCACTCACACCGTCGGGCGGGGTCAGCGGCTCATGGTCGAGCAGCAACACCGTCGGCAGGCTGCAACGGCCCGGCGCCGGTTGAAGTTGCGGGATGGTCAATAACACCGCGCTGCGGTTGTCATCGAACAGGCTGCTGACCGACTCCCAACTCGGCGCGCTGATGAGAACGGCCGAGCTCCCCATAGGAACCAGACACTCGCGCAACAACGCTGCCCACGCTGGCTCTTCAGCCAGTAGCAGCAAACGCAAGGGTTCGACAGGCGTAGACAAGCTAGCTCCCTAGACTCTGCAAAAATGTAGGCGACGGGCATTATGCCGTTCCGATGACCAATGACAATGACATCAGTTGGCAAAACGAGCCCTTTGTATCCGGAATTACGAACATTAGCCGCAATTTCGTTGCGCATCCTGCGTGAAAGTAACAAAACCGGCGATTACAGATAGCGTGGTACGTCACAAGTCGGACAGAGCAGCACAATTCGCTGAGCCTGTTAAAATGCCGGCCCATTTTGTGACTGACTCCTGAATTTACCTATGTCCCGACTCAATCCCCGGCAGCAAGAAGCCGTGAGCTACGTCGGCGGCCCTCTTTTGGTGCTCGCCGGTGCAGGCTCCGGCAAGACCAGCGTGATCACGCGCAAAATCGCGCACCTGATCCAGAACTGCGGCATTCGCGCCCAGTACATTGTCGCCATGACCTTTACCAACAAGGCCGCCCGCGAAATGAAGGAACGGGTCGGCACCCTGCTGCGTGCCGGTGAAGGTCGCGGGCTGACGGTCTGCACGTTCCACAACCTGGGCCTGAACATCATCCGCAAAGAGCACGTGCGGCTGGGTTACAAGCCGGGCTTCTCGATCTTCGACGAGACCGACGTCAAGGCCTTGATGACCGACATCATGCAGAAGGAATACTCGGGCGACGACGGCGTCGACGAGATCAAGAACATGATCGGCGCCTGGAAGAACGACCTGATCCTGCCGGCCCAGGCCCTGGAAAACGCGCGCAACCCCAAGGAGCAGACCGCCGCCATCGTCTACACCCACTACCAGCGCACGCTCAAGGCGTTCAACGCGGTGGACTTCGACGACCTGATCCTGCTGCCGGTAAAGCTGTTCGAAGAACACGCCGACATCCTGGAAAAGTGGCAAAACAAAGTGCGCTACCTGCTGGTCGACGAATACCAGGACACCAACGCCAGCCAGTACCTGCTGGTGAAAATGCTCATCGGCAAACGCAACCAGTTCACCGTGGTAGGCGACGACGACCAGTCGATCTACGCCTGGCGCGGCGCTCGCCCGGAAAACCTGATGCTGCTCAAGGACGACTACCCGTCTTTGAAAGTGGTGATGCTGGAGCAGAACTACCGCTCCACCAGCCGCATCCTGCGCTGCGCCAACGTGCTGATCTCGAACAACCCCCACGAATTCGAAAAGCAGCTGTGGAGTGAAATGGGCCACGGCGACGAGATCCGCGTGATCCGCTGCCGCAACGAGGATGCCGAAGCCGAGCGCGTGGCCATGGAAATCCTCAGCCTGCACCTGCGCACCGACCGCCCGTACAGCGATTTCGCGATCCTGTATCGCGGCAACTACCAGGCCAAGCTGATCGAGCTGAAGTTGCAGCATCACCAGGTGCCGTATCGCCTGTCCGGCGGCAACAGCTTTTTCGGGCGTCAGGAAGTAAAAGACCTGATGGCCTACTTCCGCCTGATCGTGAACCCGGACGACGACAACGCGTTCCTGCGGGTGATTAACGTCCCGCGCCGCGAGATCGGCTCGACCACGCTGGAGAAGCTGGGCAACTATGCGACCGAGCGCAAGATATCGATGTACGCCGCCACCGACGAGATGGGTTTGGGCGAGCATCTGGACAGCCGCTTCACCGATCGCCTGTCGCGCTTCAAGCGCTTCATGGACCGGGTGCGCGAGCAGTGCGCCGGCGAAGACCCGATCTCGGCCCTGCGCAGCATGGTCATGGACATCGACTACGAGAACTGGCTGCGCACCAACAGCTCCAGCGACAAGGCCGCCGACTACCGCATGGGTAACGTCTGGTTCCTGATCGAGGCGCTGAAAAACACCCTGGAAAAAGACGAAGAAGGCGAGATGACCGTCGAGGACGCCATCGGCAAACTCGTCCTGCGCGACATGCTGGAGCGCCAGCAGGAAGAGGAAGACGGCGCCGAGGGCGTGCAGATGATGACCTTGCATGCGTCCAAGGGACTGGAATTCCCCTACGTGTTCATCATGGGCATGGAGGAGGAAATCCTCCCGCACCGTTCCAGCATCGAAGCCGACACCATCGAAGAAGAACGTCGCCTGGCCTACGTGGGCATTACCCGTGCGCGCCAGACCCTGGCCTTCACCTTCGCCGCCAAGCGCAAGCAGTACGGCGAGATCATCGATTGCGCACCGAGCCGCTTCCTCGATGAGTTGCCGCCGGACGACCTGGCCTGGGAAGGCAACGACGACACACCGACCGAAGTCAAAGCCGTGCGCGGCAACAACGCATTGGCGGATATACGCGCGATGTTAAAGCGCTAGAATTGACCACTTTTATATGACCTTCGGCGCACAAAGCGCCAGTAGAGGAAAGCTTCATGGAAGCACTGCACAAGAAAATTCGCGAAGAAGGCATCGTGCTTTCCGACCAGGTCCTGAAAGTCGACGCCTTTCTGAACCACCAGATCGACCCGGCTCTGATGAAGCTGATCGGCGACGAATTCGCCACGCTGTTCAAGGGCTCGGGCATCACCAAGATCGTCACTATCGAAGCCTCGGGCATCGCCCCGGCGATCATGACCGGTCTGAACCTCGGCGTGCCTGTGATCTTCGCCCGCAAGCACCAGTCCCTGACCCTGACCGAAAACCTGCTGTCGGCGACCGTCTACTCGTTCACCAAGCAGACCGAAAGCACCGTGGCCATCTCCCCACGCCACCTGACCAGCAGCGACCGCGTGCTGATCATTGATGACTTCCTGGCCAACGGTAAGGCGTCCCAGGCACTGATCTCGATCATCAAGCAGGCTGGCGCCACCGTGGCGGGCCTGGGCATCGTGATCGAGAAGTCGTTCCAGGGCGGCCGTGCGGAACTGGACTCGCAGGGTTATCGCGTAGAGTCGCTGGCCCGCGTGAAGTCGCTGGCCGATGGTGTTGTGACCTTTATCGAATAAGCCGCCACACCGTAATACCCCTGTAGGAGCGAGCCTGCTCGCGATTGCATAGTGTCAGCCGACATAGTCATTGGCTGATACACCGCTATCGCGAGCAGGCTCACTCCTACAGTTGTTTTTGGGTGGGCAGTTATTGCGCAGTGGCCTTGAGGCCTGTGAGCAGCAGGCGCTGATACAAATCCTCCTTCATCCCCTCCGGGTTGGCCAGCTGCATGCGCTGCAGATGCTCCTGGAACAACGCAGGCTCCGGCGCATCCAGCGCTGCCTTGCCCAACTCCAGCACCTCGCTCAGCTTGAACTTGCTCTTGAGCCAGTTCAGCGCCCGCAACAGATCCCGCTCCACTTCGGTGAAATCACAGCCCAGCGGATACTCCGGAAACAGCCGTGGATGCCGCGCCTGAATCGCCTGCAAACGCTGCGGACTGTTATCGGTAAAGCGCGGATCGAGGCGGAAGCCTTTGGGCAGTTTGCCGACTTTCTGCGCCTGCTCGATCAATCCCGGTTGAAAACGCGAGTCGCTGATATTGAGCAAGGCCTCGATCACTGCCGCATCGGTTTTGCCACGAAGATCGGCGATGCCGTATTCGCTGACCACGATGTCCCGCAAGTGCCGGGGAATCGTGCAGTGACCATACTCCCAGACAATGTTCGAGCTGACGTCGCCGCCGGACTCGCGCCAGCTGCGCAGTAGCAACACCGAGCGCGCGCCTTGCAGCGCATGGCCCTGCACCACGAAGTTGTATTGCCCGCCAACACCGCTGAGCACACGTCCGTCTTCGAGCTGATCCGCCACCGCGGCACCGAGCAAGGTCACGGTGAACGCGGTGTTGATGAACCGCGCATCCAGGCGCTGCAAGCGCTTGAGTTCTTCCTGGCCGTACAGCTCGTTGATGTAGCTGATGCGGGTCATGTTGAATGCAAGCCGCTTGTTTTGCGGCAATTCACGCAAGCGTTCGTAGTAGCTGCGCGGACCGAGGAAGAAACCGCCGTGCACCGAGATACCATCGGCTTGCGCAGCCTCGTCGAGGGTGCCGGCATTCGCCTGCTGTTGGGTCGCCACGTCCGGATAAACCTTGCGCCGCACGATCCCGGCATCGGCCAGCACCAGCAAGCCGTTGACGAACATTTCGCTGCAGCCATACAGGCCCTTGGCGAAGGGTTCGATGCCGCCTTCGCGCTCGATCAGTTGCGCCCAGTGGCTGAGGTTTACGTCTGCCAGCAAAGCCCTGTATCCGTCGTTGTCGGCTTGCCGCGCCAGCAGCGCCGCCGTCAACGCATCGCCCATGGAACCGATGCCTATCTGCAAAGTGCCGCCGTCACGCACCAGAGTGCTGGCGAGCACGCCGATGAAATGGTCCTGACACCCCACCGGCATATTCGGCGTGGAGAACAGCGTGGTGTTGTCCTTCTCATCGATCAGCAGGTCGAAGGTGTCGATGCCGAGTTCTGCATCGCCGGGCATGTAAGGCAGATCGTTGTGCACCTGGCCGACCATCAGAATGATTTCTCCGGCGGCGCGGCGCTTGGCGATCATCGGCAACAGGTCGAGGGTGATGTCCGGGTTGCAACTCAGGCTCAAGCGGTCGGGATGCTCGGCATGGCTTGCCAGCAGTTGCGCCACCAGATTCAACCCGGCGGCATTGATGTCCCGCGCCGCATGGCTGTAATTGCTGCTGACGTAATCCTGTTGCGCCGTGGCACTGTTGAGCAGGCTGCCGGGCTGCATGAAGAACTGCTGGATGTGGATGTTGCCCGGCAGGCCATCGCGGCGCAGGTCGGCGAGAAATTCCAGCTCCGGATAATCGCCGAACACCCGCTCGATGAAGGGTTCAAGAAATCGCTTTTGCAAACCATCGCCCAAGGGCGGGCGCCCCAGGCACAACGCGGTGTAGATCGTCAGCCGTCGCTCGGGCGACTGTGCGATTCGTCGATACAGCGCGTTGACGAAGTGATTGGGTTTGCCCAACCCCAGAGGCAGGCCCATGTGGATATGCGCCGGCAACCGTGCCAAGACGTCATCGACTGCCTGTTCGATAGAGCACAGCTGAACCATCGGATCCTCCCTCACGTTCCATGACTTGGGCCTGGACCGAGCTTGCCGGGTCTTTGCTGCAATGAACAGCCACCAGGGTCAAATCACAGGCACAAAAAAGCCGCTCGAAAGCGGCTTTTCAGCAGCAAGACCCAGGCTTATTTCAGGCCGGACATCTTCTGGATGGCGCCTTTGAGCTCGGCGTCTGCACAATCGGCGCAGGTGCCTTTTGGCGGCATCGAGTTGATGCCGGAGATCGCCTTGGCGAGCAGGCCGTCAACACCACCTTCTTTCTTGGCGCGCTCGCCCCAAGCGGCGGCATCACCGATTTTCGGCGCGCCCAACAGGCCTGAACCGTGGCAAGCGTTGCAATGTTTTGCAATCACTTCATCCGGGGTTTTCGCACCACCACCGCCGCCAGCGGAAGCGGCCACTTCCATGCCCTTACACTCTTTACCCTGTACACAAACCTGGCCGACTGGCTCAAGGCGTTTGGCGATATCGTCGTTGGTCGCAGCTTGAGCGCTGACACTGACAGCCCATAGGGCCAATACGGTTGCTGGTGCAGCCAGCATTTTCATAATTAGGTTCACGCGTTCACCCTCAATGGTGGCTAGTCACGCCTACGGCCACGGTTCGCAGGCGGGCGCAAGTATAGCGGTAAGCCCGTCGCACTGAAACAACCCCAAAGTCGGAGGGGTCTTAGGCCGCGACGGAAAAACAGCCCGGGCGCCTCTGCAATACTGGCAGGACGCCTCTTTTCTTAGAAATTCGCCGGTGTGGCTGCGCTGATTAGTCGCGCCGGCACATCGAACGGATTACGGAAACGGTGTGGCTTGGTACTTTCAAAGTAGTAGCTATCGCCGGCTTCGAGGACAAAAGTTTCGAGTCCGACCACCAGTTCCAGTTTTCCTTCGACCAGGATGCCGGTTTCCTCGCCCTCATGGGTGAGCATCTCGTCACCGGTGTCAGCGCCTGGCGGATAGATTTCATTGAGGAATGCGATGGCCCGGCTCGGGTGCGCCCGACCGACCAGTTTCATGGTCACGGCACCATCGGAAATATCGATCAGCTCGTTGGCCTTGTAGACGATCTGAGTCGGTTTTTCCTGCAGGATTTCCTCGGAAAAGAACTCGACCATGGACATGGGAATCCCGCCCAGTACCTTGCGCAGCGAACTGATCGAAGGGCTCACGCTGTTCTTTTCGATCATCGAAATCGTGCTGTTGGTGACCCCCGCCCGTTTGGCGAGCTCACGCTGGGAAAGGCCTTTGAGCCTACGGATGGATTGCAGTCGTTCACCGACGTCCAAAGCTTGCGCCTCCAGGATTCAGGATTGTTGGAATAGTGAGCGTTATCATGGCGACAGCGTTCAGTATTTACAACACCTTGACCTGAATCCTGCTCAGCGAGGCGACTTCCGGTCTGGAGCCCTGCGCACTAAGCCCCGGAATAGAGCAGTGGCACTCGGCGCAGGTTGCAGAAGATCTGGTAAGGAATCGTGCCGGCAGCCATGGCTACATCACTGGCGAGGATGTTTTTGCCCCACAATTCGACGGTCGAACCGAGGCCGGCCTGCGGTACATCGGTCAGGTCGATGCAGAGCATGTCCATCGATACCCGGCCGATCAATTGGCTGCGCTGCCCGGCAGCCAGCACTGGCGTGCCGGTCGGTGCCAGACGCGGGTAGCCGTCGGCGTAACCCATGGCCACGACGCCAATACGCATCGGTTTAGGGGTGATGAATTTGGCGCCGTAACCGACGGGCTCGCCAGCCGGCAACTCGCGCACACTGATCACTTTCGATTCCAGGGTCATGACCGGTTGCAGCCGCGATGCCACTTCGTTGGCTTCTTCGAAGGGCGTGGCGCCATAGAGCATGATGCCCGGGCGCACCCAATCGCTCGGAATCTGCGGCCAACCGAGCACCGCCGGCGAGTTGCGCAGGCTGACCTCGGCGGACAAGCCCTTGCGCGCCGCTTCAAATACCGCCACCTGATCGGCACTGGCCTGCTCGTGCAGTTCATCGGCACGCGCAAAATGGCTCATCAACACCACTTTCGCGACTTTGCCGCTGGCCAACAGCCGTTGATAAGCAACCTGATAGTCCGCTGGATGCAGCCCCACGCGGTGCATGCCCGAATCGAGCTTCAGCCACACAGTGATCGGCTTGCTCAACGCCGTTTTCTCGATGGCTTCGAGCTGCCACAGCGAATGCACCACGCACCAGAAATCATGCTCGACGATCAGCGCCAGCTCATCGGCTTCGAAAAAGCCTTCCAGCAGCAGGATCGGCGCACGAATGCCCGCCGCCCGCAGCTCCAACGCCTCTTCGATGCAGGCCACGGCAAACCCGTCCGCCTCGGCTTCCAGCGCCTGGGCGCAACGCACCGCGCCATGGCCATAGGCATCGGCCTTGATCACCGCGAGGGCTTTGGCCCCCGTGAGTTCACGGGCGATTCGGTAGTTATTGCGCAGGGCTTGAAGGTCGATCAGGGCACGGGCAGGACGCATGGCGGCAGACTTCTGGTCGGGTTATCGGGAAGAAAAACCGGCGCTGGCTGACGACGTGAACCGCCAACAGCACCGGGAGAGGGATCTTTTCTGACAGGCTTATGGCAGAGCGGCGACAACCGACAGCTCGACCAGGATTTCCGGTTCGCACAGCTTCGATTCGACTGTCGCGCGGGCCGGGGCGACGCCTTTTGGCAGCCACTGGTCCCACACCGCGTTCATGCCTTCGAAATGCGCGTCGATGTCTTTCAGGTAAATCGTCACCGACAGCAGATTATTTTTGTCGGTGCCGGCCAGATCGAGCAACCGCTCGATGTTGGCTAGGGTTTCACGGGTCTGCTGTTCAATCCCGGCGTTCATGTCATCGCCGACCTGTCCGGCCAGGTAAACGGTGCCGTTATGGGTGACGATCTGACTCATGCGCTCATTGGTGAGCTGGCGCTGGACTGACATGCTTTGCAGGCTCCTGGGTTTTGCTGCCATAACGGGAAATATCGAGGCCTTCGGCGCTGATCTGCGGCTTTTTCTTCGCCATCAGGTCCGCCAGCAAGCGACCCGAGCCGCAGGCCATGGTCCAGCCGAGCGTGCCGTGGCCGGTGTTCAGGAACAGGTTCTTGAACGGAGTGGCGCCAACGATCGGCGTGCCGTCCGGAGTGGTCGGACGCAGGCCGGTCCAGAAATCGGCCTGGGCCAGATCGCCGCCCTGAGGATAAAGGTCGTTGACGATCATCTCCAGGGTTTCGCGGCGACGCGGATTCAGCGACAGGTCAAAACCGGCGATTTCAGCCATGCCGCCAACGCGGATGCGGTTGTCGAAACGGGTGATCGCGACCTTGTAGGTCTCATCGAGAATGGTCGAAGTCGGGGCCATTGCCGGGTTGGTGATCGGCACGGTCAGGGAATAGCCCTTGAGCGGGTACACCGGCGCCTTAATCCCCAGCGGCTTGAGCAGTTGCGGCGAGTAGCTGCCGAGGGCCAGCACGTAGCGGTCAGCGGTTTCCAGCTTGCCGTCGATCCACACGCCGTTGATGCGGTCACCGGCGAAGTCGAGGCGCTGAATGTCCTGGTCAAAACGGAATTGCACACCGAGGTTCGCGGCCATCTCGGCGAGCTTGGTGGTGAACATCTGGCAGTCGCCAGTCTGGTCGTTCGGCAGGCGCAGGGCACCGGCGAGGATGTCAGTGACGCTTGCCAGGGCCGGTTCAACGCGGGCAATGCCGTCGCGGTCGAGCAGTTCGAACGGCACGCCGGACTCTTTCAGCACGGCGATGTCTTTCGCAGCGCCGTCGAGTTGAGCCTGGGTGCGGAACAGTTGGGTCGTACCAAGACTGCGGCCTTCATAGGCAATGCCGGTTTCGGCGCGCAGTTCGTCAAGGCAGTCACGACTGTACTCGGACAGACGGACCATGCGCTCCTTGTTCACCGCGTAACGGCTGGCGGTGCAGTTGCGCAGCATCTGTGCCATCCACAGGTACTGGTCGATGTCGGCCGTGGCCTTGATCGCCAGGGGCGCGTGGCGCTGCAACAGCCACTTGATGGCCTTGAGCGGCACACCCGGCGCGGCCCACGGCGAGGCATAACCCGGCGAGACCTGCCCGGCGTTGGCGAAACTGGTCTCCATGGCAGCGGCCGGCTGCCGGTCCACAACCACCACTTCAAACCCGGCACGGGCCAGATAATAAGCACTGGTGGTACCGATGACGCCGCTACCCAAGACCATGACGCGCATTTTCATATCCCTCATCGCGGCTAACCGCTGACGTTTGTTATTCAGAGCTTTAGATGCGCGCAGTGTAAAAAAGATTTGCCAGTGCTTTTCACTATATAAGCGCCTATATTTGGCGACAATTCTCGGCAAAAACCCTTTTCACGGAGGCGCATCCCCTATGCGTACCAACACTCAGACCAAACGTGAGCTGGACAAGATCGACCGCAACATCCTGCGGATCCTGCAAGCGGACGGGCGGATTTCCTTTACGGAGCTTGGGGAAAAGGTCGGGCTCTCGACCACGCCCTGTACTGAGCGGGTCCGGCGTCTGGAGCGCGAAGGGATCATCATGGGCTACAACGCCAGGCTCAATCCGCAGCACCTGAAGGGTAGTCTGCTGGTGTTCGTCGAGATCAGCCTGGACTACAAATCCGGCGATACTTTCGAAGAGTTCCGACGTGCGGTGCTGAAATTGCCCCATGTGCTGGAGTGTCATCTGGTGTCAGGGGATTTCGACTACCTGGTGAAGGCACGGATTTCCGAGATGGCCTCGTACCGCAAGTTGCTGGGCGACATCCTGCTCAAGCTGCCTCATGTGAGGGAGTCCAAGAGCTATATCGTGATGGAAGAGGTGAAGGAAAGCCTGACTTTGCCTATTCCGGACTGAAGATTTTCCGGTGCCTGTTCCGGCCCCATCGCGAGCAAGCTCGCTCCCACAAGGTCAGCGCAACACCTGTGGGAGCGGCGGTGCGGCGATCCGACTTGCCCGCGATGAAGTCGACTCGGTTCTGCTGAAGTACGCCGCCGCTTAAACCAACACCTGCCGAGTGCTGGCCATGTACTCAAACACCTGCTTCTCCACCCGCGGATGAATCAGCTCCACCGGCCCGCGACCATTCGGGCATGGCAAGGTCTTGGTGGTGCCGAACAACCGGCAGATCAGCGGCCGCTCGTCATACACCGTGCAACCATTCGGCCCCAGATGCACACAGTTGAGTTCTTCCATGGCGGCATCCTGCTCGGCGCGGGTCTTGCGCGGCAGGCGCGACATTTCTTCCGGCGAGGTGGTCACCGGCCCGCAGCAGTCATGGCAGCCGGGAACGCACTCGAACGAGGGAATCTGTTGTCGCAATGTGCGGATTGTCTGGCTGTTGCAGCTCATTGCAGCGGTGACCAATAGCGGAATAGAGCGCGATTCTGACGCAAAAGCTCCGATCCAGACAGCACCAGCCGACCAATGTTGCCCGTCCGGGAAGGTCCGGCTTATGCTCCGTGAGGTTTTCCAAACGCAAGCATCAGGAACACGCACATGAATGCCCGTGCTCAACAGCCTGCCCTGAACCACACTGCGTCCTACTACGCCGCCAGCAGCCTGCCGCAGCCCGAACTTCCGGCGCTCAAAGGCGAAGTGCTGGCCGATGTCTGTGTGGTGGGTGGCGGGTTTTCGGGGTTGAACACGGCGCTTGAGCTGGCCGAACGCGGCCTCAGCGTGGTGTTGCTTGAAGCCCATAAAATCGGCTGGGGTGCCAGTGGGCGCAATGGCGGGCAGCTGATTCGTGGCGTTGGCCACGGCCTCGATCAGTTCACCAACGTCATCGGTGCCGAAGGCGTGCGGCAAATGAAACTCATGGGCCTGGAAGCCGTGGAAATCGTCCGGCAACGGGTCGAGCGCTTCCAGATCCCCTGCGACCTGACCTGGGGCTACTGCGACCTCGCCAACAAGCCCCGTGACCTTGAAGGCTTCGCCGAGGATGCCGAAGAACTGCGCAGCCTCGGTTATCGCTACGAGACCCGTTTGCTGCAAGCCAATGAGATGCACACCGTGGTCGGCTCCACGCGTTACGTCGGCGGCCTGATCGACATGGGCTCGGGGCACCTGCATCCACTGAACCTGGCCTTGGGCGAAGCCGCAGCGGCACAACGACTGGGGGTCCAGCTGTTCGAGCACTCGGCCGTGACCCGCATCGACTATGGCCCCGAGGTCAAGGTCCATACCGCCGATGGCTCGGTGCGCGCCAAGACCCTGGTGCTGGGTTGCAATGCCTACCTCAATAACCTCAACCCGGAACTCAGCGGCAAAGTCCTGCCCGCCGGCAGCTACATCATCGCCACCGAACCGTTGAGCGAAGAACTGGCTCACACCCTGCTGCCGCAGAACATGGCGGTCTGTGACCAGCGAGTGGCGCTGGATTACTACCGGCTCTCGGCGGACCGGCGCCTGCTGTTTGGCGGCGCCTGCCATTACTCGGGCCGCGACCCGAAAGACATCGCCGCGTACATGCGTCCGAAAATGCTGGAAGTCTTTGCGCAACTGTCTGGTGTGAAGATCGACTATCAATGGGGCGGCATGATCGGCATCGGCGCCAATCGCCTGCCGCAGATCGGGCGACTCAAGGACCAGCCGAACGTGTACTACGCCCAGGCCTATTCCGGTCATGGCGTGAATGCCACGCACCTGGCCGGCAAGCTGCTGGCCGAAGCCATCAGCGGGCAGCACAGTGGTGGTTTTGATTTGTTCGCCAAGGTGCCGCACATCACTTTCCCCGGCGGCAAGCATTTGCGCTCGCCGTTGCTGGCGTTGGGGATGTTGTGGCATCGGCTTAAAGAGTTGGTCTGAAAGATTGTCGGTGTCAGCTCTGACGCCTTCGCGGGCAAGCCCGCTCCCACAGGGATTACTGGTGTTCACAAGATTTGTGTTCACCACCGAAACCTGTGGGAGCGGGCTTGCCCGCGAAGAGGCCTAAACAACACTGCAAAGCTCAGATCCGCCAGAAAGGCTTCAGCCCCTCCTCCCGCGCCTGCTCCCGCGTCAGCCCGATATCCTTGAGCTGGTCGGTCGTCAGCGCCAGCAACGCCTTGCGCGTGTGCAGGCGACGCCAGAACAGATCCCAGTGACTCAGGCCGGACGACGCGTTGCCCATAGACGCATGGCGTGCGTTGTCCGTTTGCCCTGCCGCCAGCTCCTGACTGTGTAACGTCAGCCGCACATCGCTCAAACCGTTCATCTTGGATGCTCCTGTTTACTTGGGTAGCCAGAGGTTCCATGATGCGCGGGCGCACAAAAGCATTACAGATTCAAAACAGCTGTATTAACTCCATACAGTTTTGCCGATTCCGCCACTGAATCCTGATTTTTCGCCTGATCTGTACTGGTTAACCGAATCACCCCTATCGAGGCTGCACCATGACCCTTTACGTCAACCTCGCCGAGTTGCTCGGCACACGTATTGAACAGGGTTTCTATCGTCCTGGTGACCGGTTGCCCTCGGTACGGGCGCTGAGCGTCGAGCACGGCGTCAGCCTGAGCACGGTGCAGCAGGCCTACCGAGTGCTGGAGGACAGCGGGCTGGCCATGCCACGGCCCAAGTCCGGCTACTTCGTACCGGCCAGTCGCGAACTGCCGGATTTGCCGGCAGTCGGCCGCCCGGCCCAACGGCCGGTGGACATATCCCAATGGGATCAAGTGCTGGAGTTGATCCGTGCCGTGCCGCGCAAAGACGTGGTGCAACTGGGCCGCGGCATGCCGGACATCACCAGTCCGACGATGAAACCGCTGCTGCGTGACCTGGCGCGAATCAGCCGGCGGCAGGACATGCCCGGCCTGTATTACGACAACATCCACGGCAACCTCGAACTGCGCGAACAGATCGCTCGCCTGATGCTCGATTCCGGCTGCCAGCTGAGCGCCAGCGAACTGGTGGTCACCACTGGATGCCATGAAGCGCTGTCCACCAGCATTCGCGCGATCTGCGAGCCCGGCGACATTGTCGCGGTGGACTCGCCAAGCTTTCACGGTGCGATGCAGACCCTCAAGGGCCTGGGCATGAAGGCACTGGAAATCCCCACCGATCCGCTGACCGGGATCAGTCTCGAAGCGCTGGAACTGGCCCTGGAGCAATGGCCAATCAAGGTCATACAGCTGACCCCCAACTGCAACAACCCGTTGGGCTACATCATGCCGGAGTCACGCAAGCGCGCGTTGTTGACGCTTGCGCAACGGTTTGACGTGGCGATCATCGAGGACGATGTGTATGGCGAACTGGCCTACACCTATCCACGCCCGCGCACGATCAAGTCCTTCGACGAGGACGGTCGCGTCCTGTTGTGCAGCTCGTTTTCCAAGACCCTGGCACCGGGCCTGCGCATCGGCTGGGTCGCGCCCGGCCGCTATCTGGAACGGGTGCTGCACATGAAATACATCAGCACGGGTTCCACCGCGCCACAGCCGCAGATCGCCATTGCCGAATTCCTTAAAGGCGGCCATTTCGAACCGCATTTGCGGCGGATGCGCACGCAATACCAGCGCAATCGCGACGTGATGATAGATTGGGTGACCCGCTACTTCCCGGCCGACACCCGCGCCAGTCGCCCACAAGGCAGCTTCATGCTGTGGGTCGAACTGCCGGAAGGTTTCGACACCCTGAAACTGAATCGTGCATTGCACGACCAAGGCGTACAGATTGCCGTGGGCAGCATTTTTTCCGCCTCCGGCAAGTACCGCAATTGCCTGCGCATGAACTACGCTGCCAAGCCAACACCGCAGATCGAAGACGCGGTGCGCAAGGTCGGTGCGACAGCGATCAAACTGCTGGCGGAAACCGATCAGCTCAGCGACTGACTTTTATTCGGGGATCAGCGTCCATATGCCTATCTGCGCCGCCAAACGGAATGATCCTACGTGAGAGTCAGACAGCCCCTGCTTGCTCTTCTGCTACTCGCCGCGTTCCTCAGCGGTTGCGCCGGTCTCGACGTACAGCGTGTGCCAAGCCAGGCACTGCCGGCTTCAGACTCCGCATTCGGCCGCTCAGTCCAGGCACAGGCCGCACCCTACAAGGGACAATCGGGCTTTCGCCTGCTATCGGACAGTACAGAGGCCTTCACCGCCCGCGCCGAACTGATCCGTAACGCCCAAAGCAGCCTCGACTTGCAGTACTACATCGTGCATGACGGCATCAGCACGCGCATGTTGATCGAGGAGTTGCTCAAGGCCGCCGACCGGGGCGTGCGGGTGCGGGTACTGCTCGACGACACCGCCAGCGACGGCCTGGACCGGGTCATTGCCACCCTCGCCGCGCATCCGAACATCCAGATCCGCGTGTTCAACCCGCTGAACCTGGGCCGCAGTACGGGGGTGACGCGCACCGTGGGCCGACTGTTCAACCTCTCGCAACAACATCGACGCATGCACAACAAGTTGTGGCTGGCGGACAACAGCATGGCCATCGTCGGCGGACGCAATCTGGGGGACGAGTATTACGATGCCAAGCCCAACATGAATTTCACCGACATCGACATGCTCAGTGTCGGCCCGGTCGCCGAGCAACTCGGGCACAGTTTCGACCAGTACTGGAACAGCGCCCTGAGCAAGCCGATCGACGAATTCCTGTCGAGCAAACCCACACCCCGGGACCTGGAAAACACCCGCATCCGACTGGAAGAGTCCCTGGCGGAAACGCGCAAACAGAATCACGCGCTCTACAAACACTTGATGACCTTTACCACCCACCCACGCCTGGACATCTGGCGCCGCGAACTGATCTGGGCCTGGAACCAGGCATTGTGGGATGCTCCGAGCAAGGTACTGGCCAAGGGCGAACCCGATCCGCAGTTGCTGCTGACCACGCAACTCGCACCTGAACTCAGCAACGTCAGCAAAGAGCTGATCATGATCTCGGCCTACTTTGTGCCCGGCCAGCCGGGGCTGGTGTACCTGACCGGGCGCGCCGATGCCGGCGTTTCCGTGAGTTTGCTGACCAATTCACTGGAAGCCACGGACGTTCCCGCCGTACACGGTGGTTACGCGCCCTATCGCAGGGCGCTGCTGGAGCACGGCGTGAAACTGTACGAATTGCGTAGCCAACCCGGCGAGGGCGGCGGCAGCGGTAGCGGGCCGCATCTTTTTTCCAGCAGCGCCTATCACAGCTCTGACTCCAGCCTGCACAGCAAGGCGATGATCTTCGACCAGCAGAAGTCCTTTATCGGCTCGTTCAATTTCGATCCGCGTTCGGTGCTGTGGAACACCGAAGTCGGCGTGCTGGTGGACAGTCCGGAATTGGCTGCACGGGTCCGAGAACTGGCACTACAGGGTATGGCACCGGCCCTGAGTTATCAGGTGGAGCTGGAAAATGGTCAGATCGTCTGGACCACCGAAGACGACGGAAAAATGCACACCCTGAGCAAGGAGCCTGGGAGTTGGTGGCGACGTTTCAATGCGTGGATGAGCAAT
Organism: Pseudomonas sp. GL_091; assembly: GCF_057837725.1. Taxonomy (NCBI): domain Bacteria; kingdom Pseudomonadati; phylum Pseudomonadota; class Gammaproteobacteria; order Pseudomonadales; family Pseudomonadaceae; genus Pseudomonas; species Pseudomonas sp. GL_091. The sequence continues at coordinate 6,991,609 of NZ_CM174451.1, forward strand.
ACGGTTGGGCTGGAGAAGATGTTGTAGCCAGCCGATGATCCATTGTGGCGAGGGAGCTTGCTCCCGCTTGGGTGCGCAGCGCCCACAGAATCTTTGGGGCCGCTTCGCAGCCCAGCGGGACGGTGCGGCGATCCGACAAGCTCCCTCGCCACAGTTTGTTGTTGTTCTTCAGGCTGGTTCTGCAGCCGCGCCAAACGCCCCTTGCCGCGATACCACAATCAACACACCCAAGGCCCCCACCGCCATCAGCAACGGCAACGCATGGCCGCTGATCCACTGGCTGCCGGCACCCGCCAGCAGCGGCCCGACCAGACAACCAATCCCCCATAGCTGGGCGATGTGTGCGTTAGCCCGCACCAGCGCATCGTCGCGATAACGCTCGCCGATCAGGATCAATGACAAGGTAAACAATCCGCCAGCGCTGGCGCCAAACAGCACCCACAACGGCCAGATCAGCAGTGTGTCGATCAGCATCGGGATTGCCAGGCTCGACATCAGCAGGACCACCGCACAACCGGTGAACAACGCGCGTCGCGACAAGCGATCGGCCATCGCACCAATCGGCAATTGCAGCACCGCATCGCCGACCACCACCGTACTGACCATCGCCAGGGCGATCTCCGTGGTGAAGCCCTGGCGCAGGCAATAGACCGGTAACAGCGTCAGAATCATTGCCTCGAACGCGGCGAACAGCGACACCGCCCAGGCAATCACCGGCAGGCCACGACAGAAAGCGAGCAGATCACTCAAGGTCACGCTGCTGGCCTCGCTGCTCGGCGCACCACTGCGCCCCAACAGCAGGAACGGTGCTGCCATCAACAAACCGACACCCACCCAAAAGCCATAGTCATGCTCGGTACCGAGGAGACCCAGCAACACCGGCCCTGCCAGCTGACTCAATGCGTAGCTGCTGCCATACAGCGCCACCAGCCGCCCGCGCCATTGCTCGACCACCAGTTGATTGATCCAGCTTTCACCGATGATGAATACGAGGGTCAGAATCACCCCGATCATCAGCCGCAGCACCAACCAGATCGGATAGCTCGGCAATAGTGCCAGCAAACCGATCGAAACCGCCCCGGCCCACAGGCACAGGCGCATCAAATTGGCCGTGCCGAATCGCGCCGCCAAATGACTGGAGATTTTCGCCCCCAACAGGACGCCGATGGCCGGCATCGCCGCCATCACGCCAATGGCAAACGAGCCGTAGCCCCAGCTCTCCAGGCGAAACGACACCAGCGGCATGCTGACACCCAGGGCCAGGCCGACACTCAGGACAGATGCCAAAACGGCGAAATACGTCGCCCAACGCATGTTCCACGCTCCTGTGGATTGATATTTTTTTCAGGACACACAAAACAATGTGGGAGCGGGCTTGCCCGCGAAGAGGTCATCACATCCAACATCAACGTTGGCTGATACACCGCATTCGCGAGCAAGCCCGCTCCCACAAGGGATCTGCGTCGTTCGGGAGGCCTGTTCTAAAACAGGCCTCCCTTAACGGCTTACAACTTGATCCAGGTCGCCTTCAACTCGGTGTATTTGTCGAACGCGTGCAGGGACTTGTCACGACCGTTACCGGACTGCTTGAAGCCACCGAACGGTGCGGTCATGTCGCCTCCATCGTACTGGTTGACCCATACGCTACCGGCACGCAGTGCGCGGGCGGTAAGGTGGGCCTTGGAGATGTCGGCAGTCCAGACCGCAGCGGCCAGCCCGTACGGTGTGTCGTTGGCGATCGCGATGGCTTCTTCGGCGCTGTCGAATTCGATGACCGACAGTACCGGGCCGAAGATTTCTTCCTGGGCGATTTTCATCGCGTTGCTCACACCGTCGAAAATCGTCGGCTCAACGTAAGTGCCGCCAGTTTCCTGGAGCGTACGCTTGCCACCGGCCACCAGCTTGGCGCCGTCGGCATGACCGGACTCGATGTAGGACAGCACGGTGTTCATTTGCTGGGTATCGACCAGCGCACCAACGTTGGTCGCCGGGTCCAGCGGGTTGCCCGGCTTCCAGGTTTTCAGCGCTTCGATCACCAACGGCAGGAATTTGTCCTTGATCGAACGCTCCACCAGCAGGCGCGAACCGGCGGTGCAGACTTCACCCTGGTTGAAGGCGATGGCACCGGCAGCCGCTTCGGCCGCGTCTTGCAGGTTCGGCGCATCGGCGAACACGATGTTCGGGCTCTTGCCGCCGGCTTCGAGCCAGACGCGCTTCATGTTCGACTCGCCGGAGTAGATCAACAGTTGCTTGGCGATCTTGGTCGAACCGGTGAACACCAGGGTGTCGACGTCGTTGTGCAGGGCCAGGGCCTTGCCGACGGTGTGGCCATAACCCGGCAGCACGTTCAGCACGCCTTTCGGGATGCCGGCTTCGACAGCCAGTTCAGCAATGCGAATGGCGGTCAGCGGGGATTTTTCGGACGGCTTGAGGATCACCGAGTTACCGGTGGACAGCGCAGGACCGAGTTTCCAGCACGCCATCATCAGCGGGAAGTTCCACGGCACGATGGCACCAACCACGCCCACTGGCTCGCGAGTCACCAGACCCAGCTGGTCGTGCGGGGTGGCCGCAACTTCGTCGTAGATCTTGTCGATGGCTTCGCCGCTCCAGCTCAGGGCTTGCGCCGCGCCGGGAACATCGATGTACAGGGAGTCGCTGATCGGCTTGCCCATGTCCAGGGTTTCAAGCAGGGCCAGCTCTTCGGCGTGCTGCTTGAGCAGGCCGGCGAAACGGATCATGGTGGATTTGCGCTTGGTCGGCGCCAGGCGCGACCAGACACCGGAATTGAAGGTGGCGCGAGCGTTTTCCACGGCGCGCTGGGCATCGGCGGCGTCACAGCTGGCAATCTTGCCCAGCAGACGGCCATCGACCGGGCTGATGCACTCGAAGGTCTCGCCGGAAACGGCGGCGGTGTATTCGCCATTGATATAGGCACGGCCTTCGATTTTCAGGTCGCGGGCACGTTGTTCCCAGTCGGCACGGGTCAGGGTGGTCATGCGAGTGTCCTCCTCTTATTGATACGACACCCGCGTTCTTCGCGGGCGCTGTCAGGAATTCTGCCCGGCCAGCCTGCTTTTCGGCCCAAGGCATCCACCACCCTAAACCAGCCGCACATGAAGTTTCAATATATTTGACATAACGCCGGCAAACGGCCTTGCGATGTTCATTTTAATAAACATAGACTTTGGCTTTAACAACCACTCGCACCGCAATGACGGGGGATTAGAACAATGAGCATCCAGAACATCGTCGACTTCAGCCAGGCCACTACCCAGCCCGAGCGCTATCGGCCAGACCCGGCGAAAGTCCTCAAGGGCGACCCGGAACAAGCAGTGTACAACCACTACAACAGCCCCTGCGGCCAGTTGAACGCAGGCGTGTGGGAAGGTGCCGTCGGCCAGTGGCTGGTGAACTTCACCGAGCATGAATACTGCGAAATCGTTCAGGGCGTTTCTGTGCTGCGCGACAACGACGGCAACAGCAAAACCGTGCGCGCTGGCGACCGCTTCGTGATCCCCGCCGGATTCAAAGGCACCTGGGAAGTGCTGGAGCCGTGCCGCAAGATCTACGTGGCGTTTGAACAGAAGGCTTGAACCCACATAGAAACAGTCGCTGACATTCTGCCACTGGCCCAAAGCAGCGACACCGGGTAAGACTTGCTGACAGGTGCCACGCATTTCATCGTCGGGACGGTAACGCACAGGACGTGCTGCCACCCGGCGACGTAGGCACCCAACCAACAGTCATGCAAGGAGGCAACATGCCAGTCTTACCCGATCAATGCGATCTCGCCATCGCCCAATACACCATCGGCCAGAAATGCACCCCGCAACTGCTTGAAGAAGTTCGCGCCCTGGCCAATGGCGCGCCAGTGCGAGCCACTGGACCGAAGTACCCTTCGAGCTGGGACCTGCGCCCTCGACGCATCAACCTGCATACCAATGCCGACAGAATCATCGTCAGCATCAACTGCGGATGATTCGTTTCGGCATTGACGAAACAACTTGATTCCCGCGCAACAAAAAAGGCCCGTATCTCGCGATACGGGCCTTTTTCGTAAGAGGGAAAAATCAATTACTTGATTTTGCCTTCTTTGTAGATCACGTGCTTGCGAACAACCGGATCATATTTCTTGATCTCGATTTTGTCCGGGGTAGTACGCTTGTTCTTGTCGGTAGTGTAGAAGTGACCAGTACCGGCGCTCGAAATCAAACGAATCAATTCACGCATGATTAGCTCCCTTAAACCTTGCCATCGCGGCGAAGTTCGGCCAGCACGACAGTGATGCCACGCTTGTCGATGATACGCATGCCTTTGGCAGATACGCGCAGACGCACAAAACGTTTCTCTTCTTCAACCCAGAAGCGGTGATGCTGCAGGTTCGGCAGGAAACGACGACGGGTTTTGTTGTTTGCGTGGGAAATGTTATTCCCGGTTACCGGACCCTTACCGGTAACTTGACATACTCTAGACATGCCTCAGCCCTCTAAAACCACATGCCCAACCCGGCATGGGTTGGCCGCTTAATCTCTCAGTCATTTGGCGCCAGGCGCCGCGTTTCTTTAGAGGTCTTACCGGCTACACCTACAGTGAAGGAACCGGGCCCCTAGAAAAGAGCGCTGCTTTATACCAGAAAGACTGAAGAGCAACAACATTCAGTGTGCGTAGAATTCACAAAAACCCCGTTTTCCGGGCTCCGAGCGCCTTGGACAAAGGCTATCGTCGATGGCGACCGCTCGTCGCAGAGAATCGCTCATCGAGCCAACCTGGGGTTTTGCTCAACCGCCGCACAGCAAAATCTGGCGCCTATAGTCCCCCCAAAATGAAAAAGGGGATAGTCATTTACAAAAGAGCCCACTAGGGTAAGCCTTTTCCAGACTGCACTTGCAGATGGGCCTTCGATCTGTAAAGGAAGCCGACCATGCGCCTCGCTGCCCTACCGCTATTGCTCGCCCCGCTTCTGCTGAGTCCACAGGCCTTTGCCGCCGCCCTGAGCGTCTGCACCGAGGCCAGCCCTGAAGGGTTCGACGTGGTGCAGTACAACTCGCTGACCACCACCAATGCCTCGGCCGATGTGTTGATGAATCGCCTGGTGGACTTCGACACGGCCAGTGGCAAAGTGGTCGCCAGCCTCGCCGACAGTTGGGAAATCAGCCCCGACGGCCTGACCTACGCCTTCAAGTTGCACCCGCAGGTGAAATTCCATCACACCGAGTACTTCAACCCGACGCGTGACCTGAGCGCCGAGGACGTGATTTTCAGCTTCGACCGCATGCTCGACCCGGCCAATGCGTGGCACAAAGTCGCCCAGAGCGGCTTTCCGCATGCGCAATCGATGCAGTTGCCTGCACTGATCAAGAAGATCGACGCCCTCGATCCGCAGACCGTACGCTTCACCCTCGACCACCCGGATTCGACCTTCCTGGCGACCCTGAGCATGGGTTTCGCCTCGATCTATTCGGCCGAATACGCCGACAAACTGATGAAGGCCGGCACGCCTGAGAAGCTCAACAGCCAGCCGATCGGCACCGGGCCGTTCGTGTTCACCCGTTTCCAGAAGGACGCCTCGGTTCGCTACAAAGCCAACCCCGAATACTTCGGCGGCAAACCTTCTGTAGATCCGCTGATCTTCGCCATCACGCCGGACGCCAACGTGCGCCTGCAGAAATTGCGCCGTAACGAATGCCAGATCGCCCTGTCGCCCAAGCCTCTGGACGTACAGGAAGCGCTGAAAGAGCCGACGCTTAAAGTCGAAAAGACTGACGCATTCATGACCGCATTCGTCGGCATCAACAGTCAGCATCCGCCACTGGACAAGCCTGAAGTCCGCCAGGCCATCAACCTTGCCTTCGACAAGGCCAACTATGTCAAAGCCGTGTTCGAAGACACTGCCGAGGCGGCCAACGGTCCGTATCCGCCCAACACCTGGAGCTATGCCAAAGGCCTGCCGGGTTACCCTCACGACATCGCGAAGGCCAAAGCCTTGATGGCCAAGGCCGGACTCAAGGACGGCTTCCAGACCACCATCTGGACCCGCCCTTCCGGCAGCCTGCTTAACCCCAACCCAAGCCTCGGCGCTCAACTGCTGCAGTCTGACCTCGCGGAAATCGGCATTCAGGCTGAAATCCGCGTGATCGAATGGGGCGAACTGATCCGCCGCGCCAAGGCCGGTGAACACGACTTGCTGTTCATGGGCTGGGCCGGTGACAACGGTGACCCGGACAACTTCCTCACGCCGCAGTTTTCCTGCGCCGCGGTCAAGTCCGGCACCAACTTCGCCCGCTACTGCAACGCGGACCTGGACAAGCTGATCAGCGCCGGCAAGACCACCGGCGAGCAAGGTGTGCGCAGCAAGCTCTACGAACAGGCCCAGGCGCAGATCCAGCAGCAGGCACTGTGGCTGCCCCTGGCCCACCCGACGGCTTTCGCGCTGACACGCAAGGATGTCGAGGGGTACTCGGTCAGCCCGTTCGGTCGGCAGGATTACTCGAAGGTCAACTTCAAGTAACTCGCCTCAACACAAAACCTTGTGGGAGCGGGCTTGCTCGCGAAGAGGGAGTGTCAGTCGCCATCAATGCTGACTGATACACCGCTTTCGCAAGCCCCGCTCCCACATGGGTTTCGCTAACTTCACAGCCCCTACATCCACCCGTACTCCGCCATCGACAGTGGATCACCGTCTCCAATGATGAAATGGTCGAGCACCCGTACGTCAATCAACTCCAGCGCCTTTTGCAGGCGCTTGGTCAGCACCCGGTCGGACTGACTGGGGTCGGTGTTGCCCGAAGGATGGTTGTGGCAGAGGATCAATGCCGCTGCGTTGTTGGCCAAGGCGCGCTTGACCACCTCTCGTGGATGAACGCTGGTGTTGTCGATGGAGCCGCGAAACAGCGTCTCGAACGCCAGTACCTGATGCCTGGAATCGAGAAACAGGCAACCAAACACCTCGTGTGGCTCGTGGCGCAGCATCGATTTCAGGTACTCGCGAACCGCGTGAGGATTCTCCAGTGCCGATTTTTGGCGCGCACGCTCGGACAGATGACGCCTGCTCATTTCTTGCGCAGCCTGCAACTGTGCAAATTTCGCCGGCCCAAGTCCCAACTGCTTGCTGAACGTTTCCTGATCGGCCTCAAGCAGCAAACGCAGGCTGCCAAACTGATTCAACAGGTGTCGCGCCAAATCTACGGCGCTTTTACCTACCACGCCTGTGCGTAAAAAGATCGCCAGCAATTCGGCGTCCGAAAGGCTTCCCGCGCCCTGTTCAAGCAACCTCTCCCGCGGCCGCTCCGCCGCCGGCCAATCGCGAATACTCATAGCACCTCCCTGTCTGTGGGCACCGCTGTTCCATAGCGGTCGCTGTGATATCGTAGCCCATCTTTTTTGCGGGCGAATTCATCCTGGGGAGGGGGTTTCGCCACGTATGTCACCAACGAATTGAAAGGCAGGCCTATGCAGCGGCTGTATCGGAAACGCATTGTTCTGGGCGTCGGCGGCGGTATCGCTGCCTACAAGAGCGCCGACCTGGTTCGCCGCCTGATCGACCAGGGCGCCGAAGTGCGCGTGGTCATGACTCGTGGCGGCGCAGAGTTCATCACCCCGCTGACCATGCAGGCCCTGTCCGGGCACCCGGTCCACCTGGACCTGCTGGACCCGGCGGCCGAAGCGGCCATGGGCCACATCGAACTGGCCAAATGGGCCGATCTGGTGCTGATCGCTCCCGGCACCGCGGACCTGATCGCCCGCCTGGCCCAAGGCATTGCCAATGATCTGCTGACCACGCTGGTGCTGGCCACCGACGCAGTGGTCGCCGTTGCACCGGCAATGAACCAGGCGATGTGGCGCGATCCGGCGACCCAGGCCAACCTGCAAACCCTAGAAAGTCGCGACATCAAGGTCTTCGGCCCGGCCTCCGGCAGCCAGGCCTGCGGCGACGTCGGCCTGGGGCGGATGCTCGAAGCCCTTGAACTGGCCCAGTGCGCCGCCGACTGCTTCCAGCGTCAGGCGCTGACCGGCAAACACGTGCTGATCACCGCCGGCCCGACCCAGGAAAACATCGACCCGGTGCGCTACATCACCAACCACAGCTCCGGAAAAATGGGCTTTGCCCTGGCCGAAGCCGCCGTGGAAGCCGGTGCCCGCGTGACCCTGATCACCGGCCCCGTGCACCTGCCGACTCCGGATCGTGTCACCCGCATCGACGTGGTCAGCGCCCGTGACATGCTCGCCGCGTGTGAAGCGGCGATCCCTTGCGACCTGTTCATCGCCTCGGCAGCAGTCGCGGACTATCGCCCGGAAGTCGTCGCACCACAGAAACTCAAGAAAGATCCTACGAACGGCGACGGCTTGTTGCTACAGATGGTGCGTAACCCGGACATCCTGGCCACCATCGCCACCCGCCCCGACCGCCCGTTCAGTGTCGGTTTCGCCGCCGAGACCGAACACCTGCTCGATTACGCTGCACGCAAGTTGAAAGACAAGAACCTCGATCTGATCGTCGCCAACGACGTCGCCAACCCGAGCATTGGCTTCAACAGCGAAGAAAACGCCTGCAGCGTCATCGACCGTGAGCTTCACGCCACACTCTTCGCCCAGACCAGCAAGAGCAAGATTGCTCGCCAGCTGATCACTTTTATCGCCGAACGTCTGAACCAGGTTTAATTTACATGCACGCTTTGCAAGCCAAGATCCTCGACCCACGCATCGGTACCGAATTCCCGCTGCCGCAATACGCCACACCAGGCTCCGCCGGCCTCGACCTGCGCGCCATGCTGGAACAGGACACCGTGATCAAGCCGGGTGAAACCGTGCTGATTCCCACCGGCCTGTCGGTCTATATCGGTGACCCGAACCTGGCAGCGCTGATTCTGCCGCGCTCGGGGATGGGCCATAAGCACGGCATCGTGCTGGGCAACCTGGTGGGCCTGATCGACTCCGACTACCAAGGCCCATTGATGGTCTCCTGCTGGAACCGTGGCCAGACCGAATTCACCATGCCGGTCGGCGAGCGTCTGGCACAACTGGTGCTGGTGCCGGTGGTGCAGGCTCACTTCGAGATGGTTGAAGAGTTTGTTGAAACCGAACGCGGCACTGGCGGTTTCGGCCATACCGGTACCCGTTGATACGATAGAGATCCATTGTGGCGAGGGAGCTCGCCACAAAATTCAAATTGTCATCCGCAAGGTTTAGCTCCGAAAATCAAGGCATTGCCCGGTCAAACCCTTGCCGTCAGGGGTGTCATGGCCCTTTCACACCACGAACTCTCTGTGGAAAACGCCGTCATACCCTACAGTTTGAACCTGCCGCCGAATGACTCGGCGGCCTGTCCAGTCACTTTCGAGATGGAGCATTTCCACAGATGAACACCCCGGCCAAAGTCGCACCCAAGTTCCCTGACAGCATCTTCCGCGCCTACGATATCCGCGGCACCGTCCCGGAATTCCTGAACGCCGAAACCGCTTACTGGATCGGCCGCGCCGTCGGCTCCCAAAGCCTGGCCCAGGGCGAGCCAAACGTATCCGTCGGTCGCGATGGCCGCTTGTCCGGCCCGGAGCTGGTCGCGCAACTGATCAAAGGCATCGCCGACAGCGGCTGCCACGTCAGTGATGTCGGCCTGGTCCCGACTCCAGCGCTCTACTACGCCGCCAACGTGCTCGCCGGCAAATCCGGCGTGATGCTCACCGGCAGCCACAACCCGTCGAACTACAACGGCTTCAAGATCGTCATTGCCGGCGACACCCTGGCCAACGAACAGATCCAGGCCCTGCACGACCGCCTCAAGACCAACGACCTGAGCAGCGGCCAGGGCAGCATCACCCAGGTCGAGATCCTCGACCGCTACACCACCGAAATCGTCCAGGACATCAAGCTGGCCCGGCGCCTGAAAGTGGTCGTCGACTGCGGCAACGGCGCGGCCGGCGTGATTGCCCCGCAACTGATCGAAGCGCTGAACTGCGAAGTCATCCCGCTGTTCTGCGAAGTGGACGGCAACTTCCCGAACCACCACCCGGACCCGGGCAAGCCTGAAAACCTCGTGGACCTGATCGCCAAGGTCAAGGAAACCAAGGCCGACATCGGCCTGGCCTTCGACGGCGATGGCGACCGCGTCGGCGTGGTGACCAACACCGGCAGCATCGTCTACCCGGACCGCCTGCTGATGCTGTTCGCCCGCGACGTCGTGGCGCGCAACCCGGGCGCCGAGATCATCTTCGACGTCAAATGTACCCGCCGCCTGATTCCGCTGATCAAGGAATACGGTGGCCGGTCGTTAATGTGGAAGACCGGTCACTCGTTGATCAAAAAGAAAATGAAACAATCCGGCGCCCTGCTGGCTGGCGAAATGAGCGGGCACATCTTCTTCAAGGAGCGCTGGTTCGGTTTCGACGACGGCATTTACAGCGCCGCACGCTTGCTGGAGATCCTCAGCAAGGAAAAATCCTCGGCCGAAGAGCTGTTCGCGACCTTCCCGAACGATATTTCTACGCCGGAAATCAATATCCATGTGACCGAAGAGAGCAAATTCAGCATCATTGATGCATTGCACGATGCGCAGTGGGGCGAAGGCGCTGACCTGACCACCATTGACGGCGTGCGAGTCGACTATGCCAAAGGCTGGGGCCTGGTACGCGCATCCAACACCACACCGGTGCTGGTGCTGCGTTTCGAGGCCGATGACGAGGCTGAACTGCAACGCATCAAGGATGTGTTCCGCATCCAGCTCAAGCGCGTTGCACCTGATCTCCAACTACCGTTCTGATTCACCCGGAGCCCTGAATGACCCTCGAACGCGAAGCCGCCGCCAACACCGCCAAGGTCCTGTCCGAAGCGCTGCCTTACATCCGCCGTTATGTCGGCAAGACACTGGTGATCAAATACGGCGGCAACGCGATGGAAAGCGAGGAGCTGAAAACCGGCTTCGCCCGCGACATCGTGCTGATGAAAGCCGTGGGCATCAACCCGGTAGTCGTTCACGGCGGCGGCCCGCAAATCGGTGACCTGCTCAAGCGCCTGTCGATCGAGAGCCATTTCGTCGACGGCATGCGCGTCACCGACGCCGCGACCATGGACGTGGTGGAAATGGTCCTCGGCGGCCAGGTCAACAAGGACATCGTTAATCTGATCAACCGTCACGGCGGCAGCGCCATCGGCCTGACCGGTAAAGACGCCGAGCTGATTCGCGCGAAGAAGCTCACCGTTACCCGTCAGACGCCGGAAATGACCACCCCGGAAATCATCGACATCGGCCATGTTGGCGAAGTGGTCGGGATCAACACCGACCTGCTGAACCTGCTGGTCAAGGGCGATTTCATTCCGGTGATCGCGCCCATCGGCGTCGGCGCCAACGGCGAGTCGTACAACATCAACGCTGACCTGGTGGCCGGTAAAGTCGCCGAAGCGTTGAAAGCCGAGAAGCTGATGCTGCTGACGAACATCGCCGGCCTGATGGACAAGTCGGGCACGGTCCTGACCGGCCTGACAACCCAGCAAGTCGACGACCTGATCGCCGACGGCACCATCTACGGCGGCATGCTGCCGAAGATCCGTTGCGCACTGGAAGCGGTCCAGGGCGGTGTGGGCAGCTCGCTGATCATCGATGGTCGCGTGCCAAACGCGATCCTGCTGGAAATCTTCACCGATACCGGCGTGGGCACCCTGATCAGCAATCGCAAGCGTCCCTAAGCGATCGCGCAAACAAAAAGACCCCGCTCGGCCTGGCTGAGCGGGGTCTTTTTTTGCACCGCTTCCCCTATGGAAAGCTGCTTTTTTGTGGCGAGGGAGCTTGCTCCCGCTTGAGTGCACAGCACTCACAACATTCTTGGGTCTGCTACGCAGCCCAGCGGGAGCAAGCTCCCTCGCCACACAAGCTCCCTACAGGGAATAACGATTAAACGCCGAATTGCGCGCGGTACGCTTCCACGGCTGGCAAGTGCTGCTTGAGCTGCGGATCGTCCGCGAGGAATTCCAGCACCTGGTTCAGCGAAACGATGCTGATCACCGGGATGCCGAAGTCACGCTCGACTTCCTGGATCGCCGACAACTCGCCATTGCCACGCTCCTGACGGTTCAGGGCGATCAGCACGCCGGCTGCCTTGGCGCCGTCCTGGGAAGCGATGATCTGCATCACCTCACGGATTGCGGTGCCGGCGGTGATCACGTCGTCGATGATCAGAACGTCGCCGGTCAGCGGTGCTCCAACGAGGCTGCCGCCTTCGCCGTGGGCCTTGGCTTCCTTGCGGTTGAAGCACCACGGCAGGTCACGGTTGTGATGCTCGGCCAGGGCCACGGCAGTGGTCGCCGCCAAAGGGATGCCTTTGTAGGCCGGGCCAAACAGCACGTCGAAGGGAATGCCGCTTTCGGCGATAGCTGCGGCGTAGAAACGCCCCAGTTGCGCCAGGGCCGAACCCGAGTTGAACAAGCCGGCGTTGAAGAAGTAAGGACTGGTACGCCCGGACTTCAGGGTGAACTCACCGAAGCGCAAAACGCCGCGATCGATGGCAAAACGGATGAAATCGCGCTGATACGCCTGCATGAAAAAAACCCCAAATACCACGGATTTAGCTAATTAGCTTGACGCCGTGTATCATACACGCACGCGATTTTTGGGGCCATTTATGCGGATCATCAGTGTGAACGTCAATGGTATTCAGGCTGCAGTCGAGCGTGGTTTGCTCAGTTGGCTGCAAGCACAGAATGCCGACGTCATCTGCCTGCAGGACACCCGTGCCTCCGCCTTTGAACTGGATGACCCAGCCTTCCAACTGGATGGCTACTTCCTTTATGCCTGCGATGCTGAAGTCCCTGCCCAAGGCGGCGTGGCTTTGTATTCGCGGTTGCAACCGAAGGCTGTCATCAGCGGTCTCGGTTTCGAGACGGCCGACCGCTACGGGCGCTACCTGCAAGCAGATTTCGACAAAGTGAGTATTGCCACCTTGCTGCTTCCTTCGGGGATGAACGGCGATGAGGACTTGAACCAGAAGTTCAAGCTCATGGACGACTTCGGCAAGTACCTGGATAAACAGCGACGCAAGCGTCGTGAGTACATTTATTGCGGCTCGCTGTACGTGGCGCAACAGAAGCTGGATATCAAGAACTGGCGCGACAGCCAGCAATCTCCGGGCTTCCTGGCACCTGAACGTGCCTGGATGGACGAGATTGTCGGCAACATGGGTTATGTCGACGCCCTGCGTGAAGTCAGCCGTGAAGGCGACCAGTACAGCTGGTGGCCGGACAACGAACAGGCGGAGATGCTCAACCTCGGTTGGCGCTTCGACTATCAACTGCTGACTCCGGGCCTGCGCCGCTTCGTACGCAGCGCACGCCTGCCACGCCAGCCGCGGTTCTCGCAACACGCGCCACTGATCGTGGACTACGACTGGACGCTGACCATTTAAGCGTCGTTTCGCAGACACAAAAAAGCCAACAGCAATGTTGGCTTTTTTGTGGGTACTAGTTTTTGCTTTTCTGTGGGAGCGAGCTTGCTCGCGATGACGATGTATCAGATACCGATGCAGTGGCTGTCAGACCGCTATCGCGAGCAGGCTCGCTCCTACAGTGGATCTTCGTTGATCGTTATTTGATCAATCGCCAGGTGAACGGGTACCGATAAGGCTGCCCTTCATTGGCCTTCACCCCAGCAATGATCGTCAGCACCAACGCACCGATAGCGATCAGGCCAAACAGGAAGAACCCGATAATCACCACCATCAGCAGGAAGCAAATGGCTGAGGCAATGGCGACAGTGATCTGAAAGTTCAGCGCTTCCTTGCCCTGGGCATCGATGAACGGGTCCATCTCGCGCTTCATTTGCCAGAGAATCAGTGGGCCGATGATCGTGCCGAACGGAATCCAGATACCCAGCAAGGCGGACAAGTGGCAAAACATGGCCCACTGACGCACCTCTTGGCTCGGCGTGGGCAGCGGTAGTTGCTCGTCACTCATGGTGTCCTCCTTGCCTGGAGCAGTCCGGTCAGTCGGCCAATGCGGCCTTTTGCAGTTCAAAAATCTCGTTCATACCTTTCTTCGCCAGCTCCAGCATGGCGTTCAGCTCTTCAGGCTGGAATGGCGCGCCTTCGGCAGTGCCCTGGACTTCGATGAAACCGCCAGCGCTGGTCATCACCACGTTCAGATCAGTCTCGGCGGCCGAGTCTTCCAGGTAATCGAGGTCGAGCACAGGCTCACCCTTGTACATGCCCACGGAAACCGCAGCGATCATTTGCTTGACCGGGTCACCGCCCTTCAGGCCGCCACGCTTCTTGATGACTTTCAAGGCATCGATCAGCGCAACCATGGAGCCGGTGATCGAAGCCGTGCGGGTACCGCCATCGGCCTGGATCACGTCGCAGTCGACATACAGGGTGACGTCACCCAGCTTGGACATGTCCAGCGCGGCGCGCAGGGAGCGACCGATCAGACGCTGGATTTCCAGGGTACGCCCGCCTTGCTTGCCACGGCTGGCTTCACGCTGGTTACGCTCGCCGGTAGCGCGCGGCAGCATGCCGTACTCGGCGGTCAGCCAACCCTGGCCCTGGCCTTTCAGGAAACGCGGTACGCCCGGTTCAACGCTGACGGTGCAGATGACCTTGGTATCGCCGAACTCGACCAGCACAGAACCCTCGGCGTGTTTGGTGTAGTTGCGGGTGATGCGGATCGAGCGGAGCTGATCGGCAGCGCGACCACTTGGACGTATCATACGGAGTACCTGTACTGGGGACGGAAAACTGCGGAGCATTATAGAGCCGACGGCCGCCACTGGGCACTTCTAAAAAATTCAGCCGACGACCGAGGGCTCTGCACCGCGCGTCGGTGCAGGCCTGCCGCTCTTTGTCACACCGTGTGTTTGGGCGCATCCGCGTCACTGCGCTACAATCCTGCGCCTTTGCTGCCAGTCGGCTTTAATTCATTGATATCGGATTCCCGGAACCTCGGTTCTGTGCCGATCTGCCTTGCGAGGTACCTCCATGGTGCACAGCATGACCGCCTTCGCCCGCGTCGAGAAAGCCGGCGTCCAGGGCACCCTGAGCTGGGAGTTACGGTCGGTCAACAGCCGCTACCTGGAACCCCACCTGCGCCTGCCGGAATCCTTCCGCGACCTCGAAGGCGCTGTTCGTGAGGCCCTGCGCCAGGGAGTATCCCGGGGCAAGCTCGAATGCACCCTGCGCTTCACCGAAGAAAACACCGGCAAGGCGCTGCAAATCGATCAGGAGCGCGCCGCGCAACTGGTCGCCGCCGCCGAGACCATCGCCAGCCTGATCAAAAACCCGGCAGCGCTGAACCCGCTGGAAGTCCTGGCCTGGCCCGGCGTACTGGTAGGCGACGCCTCCGACCCGCAAGCCTTGAACGCCGAAGCGCTGGCCCTGTTCAACCAAGGCCTCAAGGAACTTAAGGCCGGCCGCGAGCGCGAAGGCGCGGAGCTGGCGCGACTGATCAACGAGCGCCTGAGCTCCATCGAAGAAGATGTGGTGACCTTGCGCGAACTGGTCCCACAAATGCTCGCCACCCAGCGCCAGAAAGTCCTCGACCGCTTCGCCGACATGAAGGCCGAGATGGATCCGCAGCGCCTGGAGCAGGAAATGGTCATGCTCGCGCAAAAAAGCGACGTCGCCGAAGAACTGGATCGCCTGAGCACTCACATCATCGAAGTTCGCCGGGTGCTCAAATCTGGCGGCGCCGCCGGTCGGCGCCTGGACTTCCTGATGCAGGAACTCAACCGCGAAGCCAATACACTGGGCTCCAAAGCCTTCGACCCGCGCAGCACCCAGGCTGCGGTCAACCTCAAGGTGTTGATCGAGCAGATGCG
Source organism: Pseudomonas sp. GL_091 (assembly GCF_057837725.1). Classification (NCBI taxonomy): domain Bacteria; kingdom Pseudomonadati; phylum Pseudomonadota; class Gammaproteobacteria; order Pseudomonadales; family Pseudomonadaceae; genus Pseudomonas; species Pseudomonas sp. GL_091. Next base: position 7,007,405 of record NZ_CM174451.1, read on the forward strand.
CGAACAAGTGCAGAATATTGAGTAAGGCTACCCCGACATGACACACAGCACCGGCACCCTGTACATCATTTCCGCCCCTTCGGGCGCGGGCAAGAGCAGTCTGGTCAAGGCCCTGACCGACGCAAATCCGGAGATCCGCGTCTCGGTCTCCCACACCACCCGCGCCATGCGCCCCGGTGAAGTGAATGGCGTGAACTATCACTTCGTCGACCGCAGCGAGTTCGTGAAGATGATCGAGCACGGGGATTTCCTCGAGCGCGCCGAAGTGTTCGGCAATCTCTACGGCACTTCGCAAAGCCACCTGCAGCAGACCCTGGACGAAGGCCACGACCTGATTCTGGAAATCGACTGGCAAGGTGCCGAGCAAGTGCGCAAGCTGATGCCTCAGGCCCGCTCGATCTTCATTCTGCCGCCGTCATTGCAGGCCCTGCACCAGCGCCTGACCAATCGAGGCCAGGACAGTGACGAAGTCATTGACGGCCGGATGCGCGAAGCCGTCAGCGAAATGAGCCACTACGTCGACTACGACTACCTGATCATCAACGACGATTTCGCCCACGCGCTGCACGACCTGAAGGCGATTTTCCGCGCCAATCAGCTGATTCAGAAGCGTCAGCAGCAGCGTCACGGCAAATTGCTGGCTGAATTGCTCGGTTAATCAGCTCTTCCCAAAACCGCTGCAAGGGCTTTACATTGGTACTTGCAGCGCGTTGAAGGGCTTGGTCAAAAAATCAGCGCTTCCCTAATCGCTGGTGATTTTTTAAACTGTTGAGTCCGCTCGCCCATCCGGGCAGCGCGCATATTGCATTTGCTACGAGGAAGACCATGGCCCGCGTAACCGTTGAAGACTGCCTAGAACACGTGGATAACCGCTTTGAGCTGGTCATGCTCTCTACCAAGCGTGCCCGTCAACTGGCCACCGGCGGCAAAGAGCCGAAAGTAGCATGGGAAAACGACAAGCCTACCGTCGTCGCCCTGCGCGAAATCGCTGAAGGCCTGATCGACTACGCAGCTATCGCCGAAGCCGAAATCGTTGAAGATGAACCGCTTTTTGCTGCATTTGAGGACGAGTCCAACGAGGCCGTCTAAGCCTATGCCTGGTCGACGTAGCACGGCGCGGGATAAAAGCTTACGGCAGGAGACATCATGCCGAGCATAGACGCCCTCGCCGATCGCTTATCGACCTACCTCGGCAAGGACCAGGTCAATCTGGTCCGCCGAGCGTATTTCTACGCCGAACAAGCCCACGACGGCCAACGCCGCCGTAGCGGCGAGGCGTACGTCACGCATCCCCTCGCGGTTGCGAATATTCTTGCCGACATGCACATGGACCATCAGAGCCTGATGGCTGCGATGCTGCATGACGTGATCGAAGACACCGGTATTGCCAAGGAAGCGCTGCAAGCGCAGTTCGGCGAAACCGTGGCCGAACTGGTCGACGGGGTCAGCAAACTGACCCAGATGAACTTCGAGACCAAGGCCGAGGCACAAGCCGAAAACTTCCAGAAAATGGCCATGGCCATGGCCCGCGACATTCGCGTGATCCTGGTCAAGCTGGCCGACCGCCTGCACAACATGCGGACCCTGGAAGTGCTGTCCGGTGAAAAACGCCGGCGCATCGCCAAGGAAACCCTGGAAATCTATGCGCCCATCGCCAACCGGCTGGGCATGCACGCCATCCGCATAGAATTCGAAGACCTCGGCTTCAAGGCCATGCACCCGATGCGTTCCGCGCGGATCTACCAGGCGGTCAAACGCGCCCGGGGCAACCGCAAGGAAATCGTCAACAAGATCGAAGAATCCTTAAGCCACTGCCTGGCCATCGATGGCATCCAGGGCGAGGTCAGCGGTCGCCAGAAACACCTCTACGGCATCTACAAGAAAATGCGCGGCAAGCGTCGGGCCTTCAACGAGATCATGGACGTCTACGCGTTCCGGATCATCGTCGACAAGGTCGATACCTGCTACCGCGTGCTGGGTGCTGTACATAATTTGTACAAGCCGCTGCCGGGACGCTTCAAGGATTACATCGCGATCCCCAAGGCCAACGGCTATCAGTCGCTGCACACCACGCTGTTCGGCATGCACGGTGTTCCGATCGAGATCCAGATCCGCACCCGTGAAATGGAAGAGATGGCCAACAACGGCATCGCCGCCCATTGGCTGTACAAATCCAGCGGTGACGAGCAGCCGAAAGGCACCCATGCCCGCGCCCGCCAGTGGGTCAAGGGCGTGCTGGAAATGCAGCAACGCGCCGGCAACTCGCTGGAATTCATCGAAAGCGTGAAGATCGACCTGTTCCCGGACGAGGTCTACGTGTTCACGCCCAAAGGCCGGATCATGGAGCTGCCCAAGGGCTCCACGGCGGTCGACTTCGCTTACGCGGTGCACACCGACGTAGGCAACAGCTGCATTGCCTGCCGGATCAACCGCCGTCTCGCGCCGCTGTCCGAACCGCTGCAAAGCGGCTCCACGGTCGAGATCGTCAGCGCTCCCGGCGCGCGGCCGAACCCGGCCTGGCTCAACTTCGTGGTTACCGGCAAGGCGCGCACGCACATACGCCATGCACTGAAACTGCAACGCCGTTCCGAATCCATCAGCCTCGGCGAGCGCCTACTGAACAAGGTCCTCAATGGTTTCGACAGCGCGCTGGAGAAAGTTCCGGCCGAGCGCGTCAAGGCCATGCTCGTCGAGTACCGCCTGGAACTGATCGAAGACCTGCTGGAAGACATCGGCCTGGGCAATCGCATGGCCTATGTAGTGGCCCGCCGGTTGCTGGGCGAAGGCGAACAGTTGCCAAGTGCTGAAGGCCCGCTGGCGATTCGCGGCACCGAAGGCCTGGTGCTCAGCTACGCCAAGTGTTGCACGCCGATCCCGGGCGACCCGATTGTCGGCCACTTGTCCGCCGGCAAAGGCATGGTCGTGCACCTGGACAACTGCCGCAATATCAGCGAAATCCGCCACAACCCGGAAAAATGCATCCAGCTCTCGTGGGCCAAGGATGTCACCGGCGAATTCAACGTTGAGCTGCGCGTCGAGCTGGAGCACCAGCGTGGCCTGATCGCCCTGCTGGCCAGCAGCGTCAACGCCGCCGACGGCAACATCGAGAAAATCAGCATGGACGAACGCGATGGTCGCATCAGCGTGGTCCAGTTGGTGGTCAGCGTGCACGACCGCGTGCACCTGGCCCGCGTGATCAAGAAACTGCGCGCCTTGACCGGGGTAATTCGCATCACCCGCATGCGTGCATAGCTCGCAAACGTAGCCACCTCATTACAAGGAGTCATCAATGACCAAGACTGTTATCACCAGCGACAAGGCCCCGGCCGCCATCGGCACTTACTCCCAGGCGATCAAGGCTGGCAACACCGTTTACATGTCGGGTCAGATTCCCCTGGACCCAAAAACCATGGAACTGGTTGAAGGCTTCGAGGCCCAGACCGTCCAGGTGTTCGAGAACCTCAAGGCCGTGGCTGAAGCCGCTGGCGGTTCGTTCAAGGACATCGTCAAGCTGAACATCTTCCTCACCGACCTGAGCCACTTCGCCAAGGTCAACGAGATCATGGGCAAGTACTTCGACCAGCCTTACCCTGCCCGCGCCGCTATCGGCGTAGCAGCCCTGCCAAAGGGTTCGCAGGTTGAAATGGATGCCATCCTGGTCATCGAGTAATGCGTACGGCGCAGCCTCGGGCTGCGCCGACTGCTCTGCTGTAAAGAATGCTTGAAAGGATTCCACCCATGCGCAAAGCGCTTGCTCTCTCGCTGCTCGCCCTGTTCCTGGGCGGATGTGCCAGCAACCCTGCCGACCGCGACATCAGCGGCACCTGGATCAACCAGGTGGCGATCGATGCTGCCGCCAAAGGCGTCCCCCTGCGTGAAGCGCTCCAGGCCTATGGCCCGAACCTGGAATGGGACATCAACACCAAGGCCGGTCAGGCCCGCTACACCAACGGCTTTGAAAATGTCGATGGCAAGCTGCTGGGTGAAGAGTCCGGCGCCTGGAAAGTCGACTTTTATGGCAGCTCGGCCAGTGAGCTGAAGCGTGACGGCAAGCAACTGAGCCAGTCCGCCAGCGACAACGAGCCCGAGCAAGTCTTCGACCGCGTACAGATCCAGGTACCGGATGGCGCACCGATGGGTGCCAGTTTCGAACGTGCGCTGTATTCAGCCTACATGGGCGGCGGCTGGACAATCGTCAACGGCCCAGGCGAAGGCAATACGGTTCAATTCCAGGCCGACGGCCAGGTGACCGGCCTGCCAGGCAGCGATCGCTATGCGTTGTGCCTGGCCGGTGATTGCGCATCCATGAGCGGCGGCAATGACAACATGTGGCTGCAACTCAACGGGCAGGGCAACGCCTGGATCTTTGCGCGCAAGGGCAAAGAGCTGGAGATTTTCCAGACCGTGAACACGGCGCAGGCGGACGAGATGCCTTCGTTCACCCCGGGTGAGCGCAAGTGGTTGCTCGAGAAGCAGTAAGCAACGCATAACCCCCTGTGGGAGCGAGCCTGCTCGCGATGGCGGCATGACAGTCAACGATGATGTTGAATGTTACGACCTCATCGCGAGCAGGCTCGCTCCCACAATTGTTTCAGACTGCCTGAACGTCAGCAGCGCCCTTCCAGAATCGCCGCATACCCCTCGCGAAAACTCGGATACTTCGGCGTCCAGCCCAACGCCTTGGCCCGCGCATTACTGCAGCGCTTGCTGCCGGTGCGTCGCACGCTGTCGTCATCGGCCCATTCGGTCACACCCAGATACTCACGCAACCAGCCCACCACATCGGCCAGCGCTGCCGGCGCATCGTCTACGCCGATGTAGACATCATCCAGCGCCACGCCACGCCGATCCGCCTCAAGCAGGCACGCGATCAACCCTGCGGCATCGTCGGCATGAATCCGATTGGCATACAACGGTGGTTCGACCGCCACGCGATAACCCCGGCGCACCTGGGTCAGCAGCCATTCACGGCCGGGGCCGTAAATGCCGGTCAAGCGCAGGATACTGGCCGGAATGCCGCTTTTGAGGGCAATTTGCTCGGCTTCGAGCATTACACGCCCGGAATAGCCCGCCGCCACGGCCGGTGAAGACTCGTCGACCCATTCGCCATTCTGCTGACCGTAGACACTGCTGCTGGAAACGAACAACAGGCGATTGGGCATCTGCCCGTAGTCGTTCAGCCATTCCAGCACATGCTCCAGGCCCTGGACATACGCAGCGCGGTAGCCGGCTTCGTCGTGATCGGTGGCCGCCGCGCAATACACCAGGTAATCCACGGCGCCGATTGGCCAGGTATCCGGACAATTTTTGTTGAACAAGTCACCGGCAACACCGATGACGCCCTTGGGCAGGCGTGAAACGTCGCGTCGCAGGCCATGGACCTCCCACCCCGCCGCCAGCAATTGTGTGGCCAGGCGGCTGCCGACATCACCGCAGCCGGCGATCAAAACAGTAGGCGCAGACATCAGAAAACTCCCATCGCAAAGCCACAGACTAGCGCCGGCAATAGACAGGCGGCTAGCAATGCAGGAAAAAAAGAGACGCTATTACTTTTGTTAACAAGAATTAATTGCAATAATGCCTCCCCACTTTTGTTCTCGGCCTTCGAGGCCTGGAAGAACATCACACGTTTTTTCTCTCAGGTCCGGCCAGCATGACACGCAATCAATTCTCCGCTTCGCCAACCAAACGACCTCGCGCCTGGAGCGCGGTGGCCGCCCTGTTCCTCAGCCTGATGCTCGCGCCAGTCGCCGCTTTCGCCGATACCCAGGTGCCAGCCACACCAGCCGCCACCGCGCCGGCTCCAGCCGATCACGCTGCACCGGTCGCGACCGATCCTGCCCAGGCCGCACCGGCAGAAGCGCTGGGTGAAGACGTCCCTGAAGTCCTCGAAGCCGACAACACTCTGGGCATGGCCCACGACCTGTCGCCGTGGGGCATGTACAAGAACGCCGACATCATCGTGAAAATCGTGATGATCGGCCTGGCCATCGCCTCGATCATCACCTGGACCATCTGGATCGCCAAGGGCCTGGAGCTGATGAGCGCCAAGCGTCGTCTGCGCGGTGAAATCGCCCAACTGAAAAAATCCGCCTCCCTCAAGGAAGCCAGCGCCACCGCGGCGAAGGAAGGCACCCTGGCCAACCTGCTAGTACATGACGCCCTTGAAGAGATGCGTCTGTCGGTCAACAGCCGTGAGAAAGAAGGCATCAAGGAACGCGTCAGCTTCCGTCTTGAGCGCCTGGTCGCGGCCTGCGGTCGCAACATGAGCAGCGGCACCGGCGTGCTGGCCACCATCGGTTCCACCGCGCCGTTCGTCGGCCTGTTCGGTACCGTGTGGGGCATCATGAACAGCTTCATCGGCATCGCCAAGACCCAGACCACCAACCTCGCCGTCGTGGCGCCCGGTATCGCCGAAGCCCTGCTGGCTACCGCGCTGGGCCTGGTTGCAGCGATCCCTGCGGTCGTGATCTACAACGTCTTCGCCCGCTCCATCGCCGGTTACAAGGCTCAGGTGTCCGACGCGTCGGCACAGGTCCTGCTGCTGGTCAGCCGCGACCTCGACCACCAGCCTGAGCGCAGCTCGCAACCGCACATGGTGAAAGTGGGGTAATCGGCCATGGGCCTGCATTTGAAAGAAGGGGCAGACGACGATCTGTCCGAAAACCACGAAATCAACGTTACGCCGTTCATCGACGTGATGTTGGTGCTGTTGATCATCTTCATGGTGGCGGCACCGCTGGCCACCGTGGACATCAAGGTCGACCTGCCCGCCTCGACCGCCAAGCCGGCGCCGCGGCCAGAGAAGCCGGTGTTCCTCAGCGTCAAGGCTGACCAGCGCCTGTTCCTCGGTGAAGACGAAGTGAAGGCCGAAGCACTCGGCGCCACCCTCGACGCCAAGACCCAGGGCAAGAAAGACACGACAATCTTCTTCCAGGCCGACAAAGGCGTGGATTACGGCGATCTGATGAGCGTGATGGACAACCTGCGTTCTGCCGGTTACCTGAAGGTCGGTCTGGTCGGACTTGAGACGGCAGCCAAGAAATGATCACGACGCGCCATAAGCTGACGCGTTACAGCGGTAGCCTGGCTGTAGTGCTGGGTGTTCACGCTCTGGCCATCGCGCTGGCGCTGAACTGGTCCGCCCGTCCACCCATCGAGTTGCCCCCTCAGGCAATGATGGTCGAACTGGCACCGGTTCCTGCCCCGCCACCGCCTGCTCCGCCGAAGGTCGTCACCCCTGTGCAGCCACCGGCTCCGGTTGAAGAACTGCCGATTCCCAAGCTCGCTGAAGCGCCGAAAGCTGAAATTGCCGTGCCCAAGCCGGTCAAACCCAAGCCGAAGCCGCAACCGCCCAAGCCGGTAGAAAAGAAACCCGAGCCGCCGAAGGAAAAACCGGCCGAAGAGAAACCTGCCGAAACCCAGCAGACTCAGGTACCGACGGAGAAATCCGCCCAGCCTGCGCCGGGTCCGTCGCCTGCTCAAATGGCGGCCAAGGCCAGTTGGCAAGGCACGCTGTTGGCACACCTGCAGAAGTACAAGAAGTACCCTGCAAGTGCCCAGGCGCGGGGCAAGGAAGGCATGAACCGTCTGCGTTTCGTCGTGGATGCCGAAGGCAATGTGTTGTCGTTTGAGCTGGTAGGCGCCTCGGGTACTGCCGATCTGGACCGGGCCACCCTGGAAATGATCCGCCGCGCCCAACCGCTGCCCAAGCCACCGGCCGACATGCTGACCAATGGCTCCATCGAAATCGTTGCACCGTTTGTGTATTCGCTGGAAAAGCGCCGGCGTTGAAAACCGCTGAACCACTGTAGGAGCGAGCTTGCTCGCGAATGAGGCGAACGATAACGCTTGAAGCCTGACACCCCGGGGCGATCTCAGGTTTTTCGCGAGCAAGCTCGCTCCTACGTCTGATAACGTGCGTCTATCGATTGCAGCCGGTATGCTTGGCCCGCAACTACATGGACGCTTGCTATGACCCTCACAGAATTACGCTACATCGTTACCCTCGCCCAAGAGCAGCACTTCGGCCACGCGGCCGAGCGTTGCCACGTCAGCCAGCCGACCCTGTCGGTGGGCGTGAAAAAGCTTGAAGACGAACTCGGTGTGCTGATTTTCGAGCGCAGCAAGAGCGCCGTGCGCCTGACGCCGGTCGGCGAAGGCATCGTGGCCCAGGCGCAAAAGGTATTAGAACAGGCCCAGGGCATCCGCGAACTGGCCCAGGCCGGCAAGAACCAGCTGACCGCCCCACTCAAGGTCGGCGCGATCTACACCGTCGGGCCGTATCTGTTTCCGCACCTGATTCCACAACTGCACCGGGTCGCCCCGCAGATGCCGTTGTACATCGAAGAAAACTTCACCCACGTGCTGCGCGACAAACTGCGCAACGGCGAGCTCGACGCGATCATCATCGCCCTGCCGTTCAATGAAGCCGACGTGCTGACCCTGCAACTCTACGACGAGCCGTTCTACGTGTTGATGCCGGCGCAGCACCCGTGGACGCAAAAAGAATCCATCGACTCCAGCCTGCTCAACGACAAGAGCCTGCTGCTGCTTGGCGAAGGCCACTGCTTCCGCGATCAGGTACTGGAAGCCTGCCCGACCCTGACCAAGGGCAGCGACGGCGCCAAACACACCACGGTGGAATCCAGCTCACTGGAAACCATTCGCCACATGGTCGCCTCGGGCCTGGGGATTTCGATCCTGCCGTTGTCGGCGGTCGACAGCCATCACTACGCCCCCGGCGTGATCGAAGTGCGACCGTTGTCGGCACCCGTACCGTTCCGCACCGTGGCCATTGCCTGGCGCGCCAGCTTCCCGCGCCCGAAAGCGATTGAAATCCTCGCTGACTCCATTCGCCTGTGCTCGGTGGCCAAGCCAGCAGCGCAAGTCGCTGCGGGCTAAGCAACGGTCATGAGCGAGTTGTCGCAAGTGTCGGTGACGGCACTCAAGGGTGTCGGTGAAGCCATGGCCGAGAAGCTGGCCAAGGTCGGCCTGGAAAACCTCCAGGACGTGTTGTTTCACCTGCCCCTGCGTTATCAGGACCGCACTCGCGTGGTGCCGATCGGCGCACTGCGGCCCGGTCAGGATGCGGTCATCGAAGGCACTGTCAGCGGTGCCGATGTGGTCATGGGCCGTCGGCGCAGCCTGGTGGTTCGGCTGCAGGACGGCACCGGGGGCTTAAGCCTGCGTTTCTACCATTTCAGCAACGCGCAAAAAGAAGGCCTCAAACGCGGCACGCGGATTCGCTGCTACGGTGAGGCGCGGCCCGGTGCTTCGGGGCTGGAGATCTACCACCCGGAATACCGAGCCATCACTGGCGACGAACCGCCACCGGTGGATGAAACCCTGACCCCGGTCTACCCGCTCACCGAAGGCCTGACCCAACAGCGCTTGCGCCAGTTGTGCATGCAGACCCTCACCCTGCTCGGCCCCAGCAGCCTGCCCGACTGGTTGCCGAACGAACTGGCCCGCGACTATCAATTGGCGCCACTGGCCGATGCGATCCGCTACCTGCACAACCCGCCCGCCGATGCCGACGTCGATGAACTGGCCCTCGGTCACCACTGGGCACAGCACCGTCTGGCTTTCGAAGAACTGCTGACCCATCAACTGTCGCAACAACGCCTGCGTGAAAGCATGCGCTCCCTGCGTGCGCCAGCGATGCCCAAAGCCACGCAACTGCCAGCCAAGTACCTGGCCAACCTCGGCTTCAACCCAACCGGCGCCCAGCAACGGGTCGGCAACGAAATCGCCTACGACCTCAGCCAGCACGAACCGATGCTGCGGCTGATCCAGGGCGACGTCGGCGCCGGCAAAACCGTGGTCGCCGCCCTTGCCGCGCTGCAAGCGCTGGAGGCCGGTTATCAGGTTGCACTGATGGCACCCACCGAGATTCTCGCCGAGCAGCACTTCATCACCTTCAAGCGCTGGCTCGAGCCGCTGGGCATTGAAGTCGCATGGCTGGCCGGCAAGCTCAAGGGCAAGAACCGCGTAGCCGCACTGGAGCAAATCGCCAGCGGCACGCCAATGGTGGTCGGCACCCACGCGCTGTTCCAGGACGAAGTGCAATTCAAGAATCTGGCGCTGGTGATCATCGACGAACAGCACCGTTTCGGCGTACAGCAGCGTCTGGCCTTGCGGCAGAAAGGCGTCGGTGGGCGCATGTGCCCGCACCAGCTGATCATGACCGCCACGCCGATTCCGCGCACGCTGGCCATGAGCGCCTATGCCGACCTCGACACCTCGATCCTCGACGAACTGCCCCCCGGCCGAACCCCGGTCAACACCGTGCTGATCACCGACACCCGGCGGGTCGAAGTCATCGAACGGGTGCGCAGCGCGTGTGCCGAAGGGCGTCAGGCCTATTGGGTGTGCACGCTGATCGAAGAGTCGGAGGAGCTGACCTGCCAGGCCGCCGAAACCACCTTTGAGGACCTCACCGCCGCCCTCGGCGAGTTGAAAGTCGGGCTGATCCACGGCCGTATGAAGCCTGTGGAAAAAGCCGCGGTGATGGCCGAGTTCAAGGCCGGCAACCTGCAATTGCTGGTAGCGACCACGGTGATCGAAGTGGGCGTCGACGTACCCAACGCCAGCCTGATGATTATCGAGAACCCCGAACGCCTGGGCCTGGCGCAATTGCACCAGCTGCGCGGCCGCGTCGGCCGGGGCAGCGCCGTCAGCCATTGCGTGCTGCTCTACCATCCGCCGCTGTCGCAGATCGGCCGCCAGCGCCTGGGTATCATGCGTGAAACCAACGACGGTTTCGTCATCGCCGAAAAGGATCTGGAACTGCGCGGCCCCGGCGAGATGCTCGGCACCCGGCAGACTGGTTTGCTGCAATTCAAGGTCGCCGACCTGATGCGCGATGCCGATTTGCTGCCCGCCGTGCGGGATGCCGCCCAGGCATTGCTCGAGCGCTGGCCGACCCACGTCAGCCCGCTACTCGACCGCTGGCTGCGTCATGGCCAACAATACGGCCAAGTATGACAACCGTCACGGTTTCTGAGGCGTGGCCCCAAGCAAGCTGGTTATACTCCTGCAATTGTTTTAGTCCGGATACAGACCATGACCGAAGTTGCCTTCGCACCCGACACCCCGCACGCACCGTCGGTCATTCGGCTGATGCTGGGCAAGTTGGGCATTGCCTACGAAGAAGTGCTGGACCACCACGGCCTGAATGCCGCGCGCAAAGTGCAGGCCGTTCTGCTGGATGACAGCATTGGCGTGCTGATGGTGCTGTTCCCGCAGAGCCAATTGCTGGACCTCAATCGCCTCACTGAACTCACCGGTCGCCGCCTCGCCGCCGTACCGACCGAACGCCTGACAAAAATGCTCGGCAAGCACAACCTCAGCTTGCTGCCGGGCCTGCCGGCGCTGACCAGTTCACCGTGCCTGTACGACGCAAGCCTGCTGCACGAGCCGAAGTTGCTGATCAACTCCGGTGAGCCGGGCGTGCTACTGGAAATTTCCAGCGAAGACTTCAAGACGACCATGCTGACCAAGGCCAGCGCCGCCAACTTCGGCGAAAACCTGACCAGCATCCGTCCGAACCTCAACCGCCCCGATGACGACCGCGAGGAAATCACCCAGGCCGTCCAGGCGTTCACCGCGCGGCGCATCCAGCAGCGTCTGGAAGCGACCATCGAAATTCCGCCGCTGGCCGAAACCGCGCAAAAAATCATCAAGCTGCGCGTCGACCCCAACGCCACCATCGACGACATCACCGGCGTGGTCGAAACCGACCCGGCGCTGGCCGCACAAGTCGTGAGCTGGGCAGCATCGCCCTACTACGCCTCGCCGGGCAAGATCCGCTCGGTGGAAGACGCCATCGTCCGGGTGCTGGGCTTCGACCTGGTGATCAACCTGGCGCTGGGCCTGGCCCTGGGCAAAACCCTGAGCCTGCCCAAGGACCACCCGCAACACTCCACGCCGTACTGGCAGCAATCGATCTACACCGCCGCCGTCATCGAAGGCCTGACCCGCGCCATGCCGCGCGCCCAGCGTCCAGAAGCTGGCCTGACCTACCTGGCTGGCCTGCTGCACAACTTCGGCTACCTGCTACTGGCCCATGTGTTCCCGCCGCACTTCTCGCTGATCTGCCGCCACCTGGAGGTCAACCCGCACCTGTGCCACAGCTTCGTGGAACAACACCTGCTGGGCATCAGCCGCGAACAGATCGGCACGTGGCTGATGCGCTACTGGGACATGCCTGAAGAGTTGGCCACCGCCCTGCGCTTCCAGCACGATCCTCACTACGACGGCGACTTCGCCGAATACCCGAACCTTGTGTGCCTGTCGGTGCGCCTGCTGCGCAGCCGTGGCATCGGCTCCGGCCCCGACGAAGACATCCCCGACACCCTGCTCGAACGCCTTGGCCTGAGCCGCGAAAAAGCCAACGACGTGGTCAGCAAAGTCCTCGAGGCCGAAGTGCTGCTGCGCGAACTGGCGTCGCAATTCACCCAAGGCTGAAAAGCAATCGCGAACAGACTCGCTCCCACAGGATTCAGGTGATCCCTGTGGGAGCGAGCCTGCTCGCGATGAATATCACGCGGTCTAACTGACAGCCCTCAAGCCTTGGGCTTGGCCTTCTTCGGCTTCAAATACTTGGTCAGCCCCTGGAACCAGATCACCAGCGCCGGGTTGCCCTTGATCTGAATCGACTTGTCCTGAATCCCCGTCATGAACGCCAGTTGCTTGTTCTTCGCCTGCATCGTGGCAAAGCCGTACGCGGCGTCTTTAAAGGCAATCGCAAACGCAGGCTCGGCATGCACACCCGATTGGCTGGTGATGCGCTGGTCCTTCACGCGGAAATGCCGCGCCACTTTCCCGTCCAGGGTCTGCAACTGAAACACCAGGTCCTTGTCACCCAACTGCTGCTGAAACGCCGGATTGGTCCGGCTGGCCTTACCCATCAACAAACCCAGCATCCACAGCAGAAAACGAAATTTCATGCGCAAGCCTCAAAAGAAAAATAAACGGCGAGGGCAGTGTAACGGCTAAAAAATAGAACGCCACCATCCGCTTTATTTTCGAGAAGATGCTGCCATTTTTGACGCCGATGACTACCAAGTCACTGACGAAGCTTCTACAAAAGAACCCCGGCAAAATCACTCGCCATAACATTCGCCGACGCCCCTTCCAGGTTAATGAGCCGTGCGCGGAAACGCTGTCGCGTCCCTGCGCACGGCTTATGTCAGGTCACTTCATTCAATAGGCAAACGACCGGTTGGCCGTTACGCGGTCACCGTGTAGCGATAACTCACATTGGTCAGCCGGCCATGAATAGCCAGCATCACTTCGAATGTGCCAGAGGTGCTGGCTGGCAAATGCACATAACGGTGGTTTTTATCCAGAGACGCACCTGGACTGCCCACGATTTCGACACCGTCTTTTTCATACAGGACGTCACCCGGTGTCAGGGCCTGTACAAATATTTCAGGCAGCCTGATGGGCAACAAACTGTTTTGCGCCACATTGCCCAATTCAAAAATGCCCAAGGCTTGATTGCGGGCATTGATGGAGGTGGTCGGAGGCATTTCATTCAAGACAGTCAGGTCTTCAAACCCGTTGCTCTGAACCAACAGGTGTTTGAGGGCGGTCAGCCTGGCAAAGGAATCCGGGAGTTTTCCGCACAGGTTATTGTTATTGCCCACGTCGAAGCGTTCCAGTTTTGTCAGGTTGCCGATCGACTCCGGAATACCGCCCCTCATAATGCCCAGAGGCAATTGAGAACTCAGGTTCAGGCTGATCAGGCTTTCAAGATTTCCGATCCAGTCTGGAATTGATTTGAGTTTGCAGTTGATGAAGTACGCCGACGTCAACTTTGCCAACATCCCGAAGTCTTCAGGCAGACGAGTGACAAATTGGCGCTCTAGCATCACGTCCTGCAAGTTGCGCAGATGCCCAATGCCTCGCAAGTTGGTGATTTTTAACGGCGACCCGCTCAGCACTCTCAATACCGTCACTTTATCCAGCATGTCCTGCGTCACCGTGTCTTCGATAGTCACCGGCGTGCCCGTGGCGTCTGAAATATGCTCGGCCGCCACTTGAGCAAATGAAATGTCGTCAAAGAGAGTCTTGATCGGCGCCGGGATTGTCACGGGAGTAAAAGCCTTTGCAGTTACTGTGTTCGAGGTCATGTCGGTCACCTTGCCAGTGTTTAAGGAGACTCTTTTATAAATCATCGGACGCCCCCTTTTAACTGTCACAACTGACAGTTGGTAAGACCCATTTAGAATAATCCGGAGCCGGGTGGCGGAGGGAACGGTATGCGGCGCACCGTAAAATGCACTAGAAAAACTTGGGGTCGCCTCAGAAAACGGAATTTAAATCACGCTAAGCCATTGGCACGGGCTGACGCTCTCGAAAACGATCATTTTCGAGACGCCATCGTGAGAAAGAACGCCGCGACCATTTGAGCGAACCGGAAATGGTGACCATGATCGCCAAGCAACAATGCAGAATCAGTTGACTCACAAGGCAGAAAACCCAACCAGATCAGTTCCAGCAAAATCGGGGTTTTCGTTGGGCAATCAGGTAATGAATAACGCACATCAAATCGGTGATGCGCTTGACGACGCGATTGATAAAAAACACTCTCGCCACCCACAAAAAATGGGCACCCAACCAAGTTGGCATGCCCATTTTTTATTCCACTCCCCCGCTGCGCGGGAGGTGAACACGGATTACGGATTAACGCTGTCTTTCAACGATTTGCCTGGCTTGAACGCAACGGTGTTGCTGGCCTTGATTTTGACGGGTTCACCGGTTTGCGGGTTTTTGCCGGTGCGGGCACCGCGATGGCGTTGCAGGAAGGTGCCGAAGCCCACCAGCGTCACGCTGTCTTTGCGGTGCAGGGCACCGGTGATTTCTTCAAGAACGGCGTTGAGAACGCGGTTGGCTTGTTCTTTGGTGAGGTCTGCTTTTTCAGCGATGGCTGCAGCGAGGTCTGGTTTACGCATGTGAGTGAAGCCCCTTTGACGGTTTGTTGTTGTTATGTCCGTGCTGCTCTCTGCGGAGCAGCGCCAAAAGCGCCGCAGGTGCTCTACTCTGCGGCAGACGGGAGTGAGGATGGCACGCAGTGAGACCCCGCGCCAGTATCGGCGCGGCCATTGTTAGGGCAAAAGGGGGGGGATTCCGACAGAACGACCGGTATTTACGCCAACAGAGCCGGAAGCTCTTTGTTCAGGGCCAGTTTTTCCATCACGGCGGCACCGGTGAGGGCGTAACCGAGCAGCTTGCCCGCGGCATCGCGGCATAACACCTTGATGTCGGCGCCCTGCCCTTCGACGGTCCAAATGCCCTCTGCGCCCCGTGGCGGCGGGGACACCACCAACGGGCAGACCGGAGTTTTGACGGTGATTGGCATCGGGCCATAGGTGACGGCGGTCGGGTTGCCGACCAGGGTTTGCGCCAGCGCCCTCGCACAGCTCATCAGGGGCATGACGTACAGCAGATTCAGCCCATCGACCTCGGCACAGTCGCCCAGGGCGTAGATGTTGGCGTGGGAGGTTTTCAGGTGCCGGTCGACCATGACGCCACGGTTGACCTGCAAACCGGCTGCTGCCGCGAGGTCGACGCGCGGGCGCAGGCCTATGGCGGAGACCACCACGTCGCACAAGATCACCTGGCCATCGGACAGGTGCGCTTCCAGACCGCCAGCCACGCGTTGCAGGCGGTTGAGCACCGGGCCGAGGTGGAAGCGCGCGCCGAGGCTTTCGAGGCCAGCCTGCACCGCAGCGGCGGCCGCCGGGTGCAGCAGGGTCGGCATGACTTGTTCGCACGGCGCAACCAGTTGCACTTCGTAGCCGCCCAGGGTCAGGTCGTTGGCGAACTCGCAGCCGATCAGGCCCGCGCCGAGCAGCAGCACGCGGCGCTTGCCAGCCGCCGCCGCACGGAAGTGTGCGTAGTCTTCCAGATCGTTGATCGGGAATACGCAATCCGCCGCGTCGCCTTCAATGGGCACGCGCACGGTTTCGGCGCCCCAGGCCAGGATCAGGTCGCGGTAGATTACCGCTTCTTCACCGATCCACAGGCGCTTGTGGCCCGGGTCGATGCCGCTGATGCGCGTGTGGGTGCGTATTTCGGCCTTGAGCTGCTCGGCCATGGCGCCGGGTTCGGCCATGCTCAGGCCGTCGGCATCCTTGTTTTTGCCGAAGCCGGTGGAGAGCATCGGCTTGGAGTAGGAGCGCCCGTCATCGGCGGTAATCAGCAGCAGCGGGGTTTCGCTATCGAGTTTGCGAAACTCGCGGGCCACGTTGTAGCCCGCCAGGCCGGTGCCAATGATTACGACAGGTGCGTTCATTCCTTACTCCTCAATTATTCAGGCAGCGATTTCGATCATTTCAAAATCCATTTTGCCCACACCGCAGTCCGGGCACAGCCAGTCTGCCGGAACGTCTTCCCATCGGGTGCCCGGCGCAATGCCGTCATCCGGCCAACCGTCGGCTTCGTTGTAGATCAGGCCGCAGACGATACATTGCCACTTTTTCATCAGGTACTTCCTCAGGGTTCAGGCGTTTTGCCGGCCGGACGGTCGATGGTTGTAGCACTGCCGTCCAACTCAGCGCGTTTTGTACTGATCGGGGCCGTCGGATGCAAGCCTGTTCGGCGCAACGGCAGGCCATTTCAATCGATATCGGCGGCTGACATGTTAAGCTCGCCGCCTCATTTGCTGCCAATAATGACTCATTGTGCATCACACAGAATCCCCCTCTCCAGCTCCCCTCTGGCTCTCGCGCAGCGAACTGGCGCCCCTCCCCGATGCCTCCACCCTCGACTGGCTGTTCGACGAAGGCTCGCTGACCAGGCGTCTGATTCATCTGTCGAATGATGCCTTCAGCGTCTCGCCGATGTTCGAAGGCTGGCAACCCCTGCGCGCCGACGAGTGCGCAGCACTGGACCTGGCCAATGGCAGTGAGGGCTGGGTGCGCGAGGTGTATTTGCGCGGTCATGGCCAGGCGTGGGTGTTTGCGCGCAGCGTGGCCTCACGCAGTGCATTGCAAGGCGACGGCTTGCACATGGACGAACTGGGCAGCCGCTCGCTGGGCGAATTGCTGTTTTGCGATCAGGCCTTCCAGCGCCGGGCCATCGAGGTTTGCCATTATCCGCAAGCGTGGCTGCCCGCCGAGGTGCAATCGCCTGAGCTGTGGGGCCGCCGTTCGCGCTTCGACCGCGGTGCCTTGAGCGTTTTGGTGGCCGAAATATTCCTGCCTTCCCTGTGGGACGCCACCTGCGTCCAATCGGAGAACCTTTGATGTACCAAAGCCTGCTCAAGTCCTTGAACCGTTTGAACCCTCGGGCCTGGGATTTCATTCAACTGACCCGCATGGACAAGCCGATCGGCATTTACCTGCTGCTGTGGCCAACGCTGTGGGCGCTGTGGATTGCCGGCAATGGTTCGCCGTCCCTGGCCAATATCGTGATTTTCGTCCTCGGTGTGGTGCTGACCCGCGCCGGCGGCTGCGTGATCAACGACTGGGCGGACCGCAAGGTCGATGGTCATGTGAAGCGAACCGAGCAGCGGCCGCTGGTGAGCGGCAAGATCAGCTCCAAAGAGGCGCTGGTGTTCTTTGCATTGCTGATGGGCGTGAGTTTCCTGCTGGTGCTATGCACCAATGCCGCGACCATTTGGCTGTCGTTGGGCGGCCTGGCGCTGGCGTTCAGTTACCCGTTCATGAAGCGCTACACCTATTACCCGCAAGTGGTGCTGGGCGCCGCATTTTCATGGGGGATGCCGATGGCGTTCACCGCAGAAACCGGTGAATTGCCGGCTGTCGCGTGGCTGCTGTGGATCGCCAACCTGATGTGGACCGTGGGTTACGACACGTATTACGCGATGACTGACCGCGATGACGACCTGAAGATCGGCGTGAAGTCCACGGCAATCCTGTTCGGCGACGCGGACCGGGCGATCATCCTGGCCCTGCAAGGGCTGGCGCTGGGTTGCCTGTTGTTGGCGGGGTCGAAGTTCGAGCTCGGTGGCTGGTTCCACCTTGGGTTACTGGCGGCGGCGGGCTGCTTTGCGTGGGAGTTCTGGTACACCCGCGACAAGGACCGCATGCGCTGCTTCAAGGCGTTTTTGCACAATCACTGGGCGGGTTTGGCGATTTTCGTCGGGATTGTGCTGGATTACGCGCTACGTTGACGCGTCAAAAAGATCGCCGCCTTCAGCAGCTCCTGCAGAGCAACGTAGGCAGCGATCTGGTGCGGCAGTCTACAACCGTTACATATGCTCGTGAACGACGTGCCAGACGTCTTTCTTCTTATCGCCCTTCATTTCTCCGGGTGCCTTGTCGTCCTTGTAGTAGTACAGCGGCTTGCCGCCGTAGGACCATTGCATTGTGCCATCATCACGCTTGACGGCTGTCCACTTACCCTCAGCCTTGGCACCCGCCGGCGCCATCATTGGCGGCCAGTATTCGGCGCACTCACCGCTGCACATCGACTTGCCATCCTTGTCCTTGTCGTACGTGTACACAGTCATGCCCTTGTGATCGACCATCATGCCGTCTTTCATCATCGCCGGGTCGGCGGCAAAGGCCAGTGTCGGCAGCGTTAACGCAGCAGTGACCAGCAAAGCCTTCCAGGATTGAGCAATGTAGTTCATGGAAACCTTCCTTTTGTGGTTGTCAGGATTCGGAATTAGAGCTTAGTCCAGGTTCGCTACAATCGCAGGGCAACTAAAATACTGTCACACGACTGCAATAATTCCGTTATCTAATGCGGCGCAAGACAGTTAAATGACAAGAGGATTAAGGGCATGGTTGGCAGGAGCATTCTGATCGTCGACGACGAAGCGCCTATTCGCGAAATGATCGCCGTTGCGTTGGAAATGGCCGGCTATGACTGCCTGGAGGCTGAAAACTCCCAGCAGGCCCACGCCATTATCGTCGACCGCAAACCGGACCTGATCCTGCTCGACTGGATGCTGCCCGGCACGTCCGGCATCGAACTGGCCCGTCGTCTCAAGCGTGATGAACTGACCGGGGACATCCCGATCATCATGCTCACCGCCAAGGGTGAAGAGGACAACAAGATCCAGGGCCTGGAAGTCGGCGCTGACGACTACATCACCAAACCGTTTTCCCCCCGTGAGCTGGTAGCGCGCCTGAAGGCCGTGCTGCGTCGCGCGGGCCCGACCGATGGCGAAGCACCGATCGAAGTCGGCGGCCTGCTGCTGGACCCGATCAGCCACCGCGTGACCATCGACGGCCGTCCTGCCGAGATGGGCCCGACCGAATACCGCCTGCTGCAATTCTTCATGACCCACCAGGAGCGCGCCTACACTCGTGGCCAGTTGCTGGATCAGGTCTGGGGCGGCAACGTCTACGTCGAAGAGCGTACGGTTGACGTGCACATTCGCCGCCTGCGCAAAGCCCTCGGCGATGCTTACGAAAATCTGGTACAAACCGTGCGCGGCACTGGCTATCGGTTCTCAACCAAGGCCTGATGATCGCAGCGGTTCCACTTTCAAGGACGTATTTTTTTCGTGAACCAAAACTGGCATGGCACCCTGATTCGCCACATGCTGCTGCTGGTCACCGCCTGCCTGGTGATCGGCCTGATCACCGGCTATTACGGCTGGAGCCTCGCCGCAGGCCTGGGTCTTTACCTGGCCTGGACCCTCAAGCAATTGCTGCGTCTGCACGAGTGGCTGCGCCTGCACAAACCCGATGAAGCGCCACCCGACGGCTACGGCCTGTGGGGCGAGGTGTTCGACAGCATTTACCACCTGCAACGCCGCGACCAACGGGTACGCGGGCGCCTGCAAGCGGTGATCGACCGGGTTCAGGAGTCCACCGCCGCACTCAAGGATGCGGTGATCATGCTCGACACCGACGGCAATCTGGAGTGGTGGAACCGCGCCGCTGAAACCCTGCTGGGCCTCAAGACGCCACAAGACAGCGGCCAACCGGTGACCAACCTGGTGCGCCATCCGCGCTTCAAGGAATACTTCGAGCAAGACAGCTACGCCGAGCCGCTGGAAATCCCCTCGCCAACCAACGACCGCGTGCGCATCCAGCTGTACATCACCCGTTACGGCAACAACGAACACTTGATGCTGGTGCGCGATGTGACGCGCATCCATCAGCTTGAGCAAATGCGCAAAGACTTCATCGCCAACGTTTCCCATGAACTGCGCACACCGTTGACGGTGATCTGCGGCTACCTGGAAACCTTGCTCGACAACGTCGACGAGGTGAACCCGCGCTGGGGCCGTGCCTTGCAGCAGATGCAGCAACAAGGCGGACGCATGCAGACCCTGCTCAACGACCTGTTGTTGCTGGCCAAGCTGGAAGCCACCGATTATCCGTCGGACAACCAGCCGGTGCCGATCGACGGCTTGCTGCAATCGATCAAGAGCGACGCGCAGCAGTTGTCAGGCCAGAAAAACCAGAAAATCACCCTGGAAGCCGACCCGACAATCCTGCTCAAGGGCAGCGAAGCGGAGTTGCGCAGCGCGTTTTCCAACCTGGTGTTCAACGCGGTGAAATACACCCCGGCCGAAGGCAATATCCGCATTCGCTGGTGGGGCGATGACCAGGGGGCGCACCTGAGCGTGCAGGATTCCGGGATCGGCATCGATGCCAAACACCTGCCGCGCCTGACCGAACGCTTCTATCGCGTCGACTCCAGCCGCAACTCCAACACCGGCGGCACTGGCCTGGGGCTGGCGATCGTCAAACACGTTTTGTTACGTCATCGGGCACGGATGGAAATCAGCAGCGTACCGGGCCACGGCAGCACCTTTACCTGCCACTTTGCCCCGGCCCAGGTCACCAAATCACGGGTTATCAGCACCGCCGATTGATACCGGCCAGCACGAGCCACTAGGCAATCGCCAAGTCAGCCGCTACATTGGCTGACTTGCGCCTGCTTTTCAGGCGCAGTTTTTTCTTTCCTTCTCGAATTCACGGAACCCGCAAAACTCCATCATGGACCCTTCCCCTGGCTTGACCCTCGCTACAATTTTCGCCGACTTCGGCATGATTCTTTTTGCTCTGATCCTGGTTTTGCTCAACGGATTTTTCGTTGCGGCGGAATTTGCCATGGTCAAGTTGCGCTCGACCCGGGTCGAGGCCATCGCTGATAAACACGGCTGGCGCGGGCACATCCTGCGCACCGTACACAGCAAGCTCGACGCATACCTGTCCGCCTGCCAACTGGGTATCACCCTCGCCTCCCTGGGCCTTGGCTGGGTTGGTGAGCCGGCGTTCGCACTCATTCTCGAACCGCTGCTCAGCGCGGTGGGCGTCCAATCGGACGAAGTGGTCAAAGGCATATCGTTCTTCACCGCCTTTTTCATCATTTCGTACCTGCACATCGTGGTCGGCGAACTGGCCCCGAAATCCTGGGCGATCCGCAAACCCGAATTGCTGTCGCTGTGGACCGCCGTGCCGCTGTACCTGTTCTATTGGGCCATGTACCCGGCCATCTACCTGCTCAACGCCAGCGCCAACACCATCCTGCGCATTGCGGGGCAAGGTGAGCCCGGCCCGCATCACGAGCATCACTACAGCCGTGAAGAACTTAAACTGATCCTGCACTCCAGCCGTGGCCAGGACCCGAGCGACCAAGGCATGCGTGTCTTGGCCTCGGCGGTGGAAATGGGCGAACTGGAAGTAGTCGACTGGGCCAACTCTCGCGAAGACCTGGTGACCCTGGAGTTCAACGCGCCGCTCAAGCAGATCCTGGCGATGTTCCGTCGCCACAAGTTCAGCCGCTACCCGGTGTACGACAGCGAACGTCAGGAGTTCGTCGGCCTGCTGCACATCAAGGATCTGCTGCTGGAGCTGGCGGCGCTGGACCACATTCCCGAGTCGTTCAACCTGGCCGAACTGACCCGCCCACTGGAGCGCGTGTCGCGGCACATGCCGCTGTCGCAGTTGCTGGAGCAGTTCCGCAAGGGCGGCTCGCACTTCGCCGTGGTCGAGGAGGCCGACGGCAACATCATCGGCTACCTGACCATGGAAGACGTGCTGGAAGTGCTGGTGGGCGATATCCAGGACGAACACCGCAAGGCCGAACGCGGGATCCTCGCGTATCAGCCGGGCAAACTGCTGGTGCGGGGCGATACGCCGCTGTTCAAGGTTGAACGACTGCTGGGCATCGACCTCGACCACGTCGAAGCCGAAACCCTTGCCGGGCTGGTCTATGAAAGCCTCAAGCGGGTTCCGGAAGAGGAAGAAGTGCTGGAAGTCGAAGGCCTGCGGATCATCATCAAGAAGATGAAAGGGCCGAAGATTGTCCTGGCCAAGGTGTTGATGCTGGATTAACTGGCTTGCCCGCGATGGCGTCAGACCAGACAACGCATCACTGCTTGCCCAACGCAAAGTTGGGCAGCGCGCTGACCGGCTGGTTGAACTGGTACGGAATCGATACCAGCCCCAGCCCGGTATTGCGCTGCACCACGAAGTGCAAATGCGGCCCGGTGCTGTTGCCGGTGTTGCCGGACAACGCCAACGCACTCCCTACCGTTACCCGCTGACCTTCCCGCACGCAGACCGAACCTTTCTTCAGGTGCAGGTACACGCCCATGGTTCCGTCATCGTGCAGCACCCGCACGAAATTGCCGGATGCGTCGGTGCCGCGCCCGCTCTGTCTGTTCTCGGTTTTCACCACCACCCCGCCTCGCGCGGCAATGATCGGCGTGCCCTCAGGCATCGCGATGTCTATGGCGTATCGGCTCTTGGGCCCGAAGTGGCTGTAGGGGCCATTGGCACCCTGGCTTATCCGAAACGGTCCGCCACGCCAGGGCAACGGGTACCGATAGCCCACCGTGGGCCCTGAGGGGTCGCCCAGGGAGTATTGGAACTTCGGGACGTACGCGAGGGGCCTCCCACCTTTAGTCGCCGTGAGCTGTGCCAGGCGAACGCTGCTGCGTAGCGGTATCACGCGCCGAATCGTCCCGCCCGGCACACCGCTGGCGTTCTTCACCCCGGCAAAACTCAATTCGACTTCTACCGGCGCATACAGGTCATTGCGCACGTACACGCTGTGCACGCCGTTCTTCTTCATGATGATGAGGCGCACCTGACGCTCAAGGTGCTCGACCATGCCATCGCGAAAAACGAATACATGGGCGCCTTTGCTGGGGCGGTCGCTGTAGGAAACCACGCCATAGACGTCTTTGGATTTGTAGATGGTCATGGCCATGGTCGAGGTGGCAACCATGAACAGGCCACATAAAAGCAGCAGGCGCGTGAACATGAGCAAGGATTCTGTCGAGTGAGATCTGGGATTGAGCCTAGCAGCTGCAATGGACCCGGGTAGTCGGCAGATGTTTCAGAAAGGGTGTTCAGCAGATGTGCGGTTGCACTGATGGCCCCTTCGCGAGCAAGCCCGCTCCCACAGGTCGGAGTGAACCTGTGGGAGCGGGCTTGCCCGCGAAGACGGACTGACAGGCGACGCTACATCATGCGCCAGGAATGAAATGCTTCTGCGCCGTACCCCGCGCAATCAGGCGGGAAATGTAATCGAGCTTCTGCGCGTCCTGATCGACAAAGCGGAAGGTCAGTTGCAGCCAGTCGCTGTCAGGTTTCGGTTCGTGGGCCACGACGGCGTGCAGATAGCCGTTGAGGCGGGCGACTTCGGCGTTGTCGCCCTGCTCCAGGTCCAGCACGGCGCTGTCGAGGATCTGCGGCAGGGCCTCAGTGCGCTTGACCACCAACAGGGCTTCCTTGAGGCTCAAGGCCTTGATCACGCATTGCGCGATGCCGTTCGGCAAACGCAGTTGACCCTGTCCACGGCCACTGGCGGGTGCCGAAGAGGCCGCAGGCGCCTTGACCGGCGGGTTGTTGAGCAAGCCTTTGGACGGTGCAGGTATAGCCGTTGGCGTGGCGACGGGCGCCTTGCCACCGGTCAAGGCAGCGAGGGAGTCGTTAGCGAAGGCAGGGCTGGTTTTGGTCGCGGCTACGTTGGTCAAGGCGTCGAGTTTGCCGACCTTGTGCAGCGCCTGCTTGACCTTGGTGATCAACTGCTCGTTGGTGAACGGCTTGCTGACGTAACCGGAAACTCCGGCCTGGATCGCCTGGACGACGTTCTCCTTGTCGCCACGGCTGGTCACCATCACGAAGGGCATGGCTTTGAGGTTGTCTTGCTCACGGCACCAGGTCAGCAGTTCCAGCCCGGACATTTCCGGCATTTCCCAGTCGCACAGGACCAGATCGAAGGCTTCCTTGGCCAGCATGGCCTGGGCCTTTCTGCCGTTGATCGCGTCTTCGATCCGCATGCCCGGGAAATAATTGCGCAGGCACTTTTTCACCAAGTCACGAATGAACGACGCGTCGTCCACGACCAACACACTGACCTTACTCATCCACCACCCCTTTAAAAAATCCCGGCCAGCATACCGCCTTGCTGATGGCACATTGCCAAAAACCTTCAGTCACGCCGGACTTTTCGTTCGCGGGTGCTGCTTTTCGAATTCGTAAGCCGCAAACAAAAACGCCCGGCCAAAAGGCCGGGCGCTTTACTTGGGCAACCTTACTTATCGTCAGTTTTGCCCGGAACATTAGCGCTTTCGCCACTGGTTCCTTCAACTTCTTCCTTCATGCGCTTGAGCCCCAGGTGCCGCACGTCGGTGCCGCGTACCAGGTAGATCACCAGCTCCGAGATATTGCGCGCGTGGTCGCCGATACGTTCCAGCGAACGCAGCACCCAGATAATGCTCAGAACCCGCGAAATGGAACGCGGATCTTCCATCATGTAGGTGGCCAGTTCACGCAGGGCGGTCTTGTATTCGCGGTCGATGATCTTGTCGTACTGCGCCACCGACAAAGCCAGTTCGGCGTCGAAACGGGCGAAGGCGTCCAGTGCATCGCGGACCATGTTGCGCACCTGGTCACCGATGTGGCGCACTTCGACGTAACCGCGCGGCGCTTCGCCTTCTTCGCAAAGTTGGATGGCACGACGGGCGATCTTGGTCGCTTCGTCACCGATGCGCTCCAGGTCGATCACCGACTTGGAAATGCTGATGATCAGTCGCAGGTCGGACGCTGCCGGCTGACGACGGGCCAGAATGCGCAGGCATTCCTCGTCGATGTTGCGTTCCATCTGGTTGATCTGGTCATCAATCTCGCGCACCTGCTGGGCCAGGCCGGAGTCGGCCTCGATCAGCGCGGTCACCGCGTCGTTGACCTGTTTCTCGACCAGCCCGCCCATGGCCAGGAGGTGGCTGCGCACTTCCTCCAGTTCGGCGTTGAACTGCTGGGAGATGTGGTGTGTAAGGCCTTCCTTAGAAATCATGTTGTCTGCTCCGCAAAAGCTGTGAGCTGCAAGCTACAAGCTGCAAGCTGATGTGTGTCGTACCCGAACCGCTCTGACTTGCCGCTTGAAGCTTGCGGCTCGTGGCTGCTGCTAGCCATAACGACCGGTGATGTAGTCTTCGGTCTGCTTCTTCGCCGGATTGGTGAACAGGGTATCGGTGTCGCCGAACTCAACCAGCTTGCCCATGTACATGAACGCGGTGTAATCGGACACCCGCGCCGCCTGTTGCATGTTGTGGGTCACGATCACGATGGTGAACTTGGATTTCAGTTCGTAGATCAGCTCTTCGACTTTCAGCGTAGAGATCGGGTCGAGTGCCGAGCACGGTTCATCGAGCAGTAGCACTTCCGGTTCAACGGCGATGGTACGGGCGATCACCAGACGCTGCTGCTGACCACCGGACAGGCCCAGTGCCGACTCGTGCAGACGGTCCTTGACCTCGTCCCACAATGCCGCGCCTTTCAACGCCCACTCAACGGCTTCGTCGAGGACGCGTTTCTTGTTGATGCCCTGGATGCGCAGGCCGTAGACCACGTTTTCGTAGATGGTCTTCGGGAACGGGTTGGGCTTCTGGAACACCATGCCGACGCGGCGACGCAGCTCGGCCACGTCTTCGCCCTTGCGGTAGATGTTGTTGCCGTACAGGTTGATCTCGCCTTCAACGCGGCAGCCGTCAACCAGGTCGTTCATGCGGTTGAAGGTACGCAGCAGCGTCGACTTGCCACAGCCGGACGGGCCGATGAAGGCGGTCACGCGCTGTTTCGGGATGTTCATGCTGACGTCGTACAGCGCTTGTTTTTCGCCGTAGAACAGGCTCAGGCCCGGCACTTCGATGGCTACGGTTTCCTGCTCGAGGTTCAGGCTCTGTTTGTCGCGACCCAGGGCCGACATGTTGATGCCGTGGGTATGTGCTTCGTGCTGCATGGGAGGCTCCCTGTGCTAACAAATTCGGTTCGGTTTTTGTGGGAGCGAGCCTGCTCGCGAAGGGGCCATCACTGGCGCCAAAAGCTTCGCGAGCAGGCTCGCTCCCACATAAGAAATCAGCTATCCAACGCCTTGTACTTCTCGCGCAGGTGGTTACGGATGTACACCGCCGACAGGTTCAACGTGGCGATCACCAGCACCAGCAGCAGCGCCGTGGCGTACACCAGCGGTCGTGCGGCTTCGACGTTCGGGCTCTGGAAGCCGACGTCGTAGATGTGGAAGCCCAGGTGCATGATCTTCTGGTCCAGGTGCAGGTACGGGTAGTTACCGTCCACCGGCAGCGACGGCGCCAGCTTCACCACACCCACCAGCATCAGCGGCGCCACTTCACCCGCGGCGCGCGCCACGGCGAGGATCATGCCGGTCATCATCGCCGGGCTGGCCATCGGCAGCACGATCTTCCACAAGGTTTCAGCCTTGGTCGCGCCGAGGGCCAACGAGCCTTCGCGCACGGTGCGAGGAATCCGCGCCAGACCTTCTTCGGTGGCCACGATCACCACCGGCACCGCCAGCAGCGCCAGGGTCAACGAAGCCCAGAGCAGACCCGGTGTGCCGAAAGTCGGCGCCGGCAGTGCTTCAGGGAAGAACAGACGGTCAAGCGAGCCACCCAGCACGTAGACGAAGAAGCCCAGGCCGAACACGCCGTAAACGATGGCCGGAACACCTGCCAGGTTGTTCACCGCGATGCGGATCACCCGGGTCAGCGCGTTCTGCTTGGCGTATTCACGCAGGTACACCGCCGCCAGCACGCCGAACGGGGTCACGATCATCGCCATGATCAGGGTCATCATCACGGTGCCGAAGATGGCCGGGAAGATCCCGCCTTCGGTGTTCGCTTCACGCGGGTCGTCGCTCAGGAACTCCCAGACCTTGCTGAAGTAGAAACCGATCTTGGTGGTCGTGCTCATGGCGTTCGGCTGATAGGCGTGTACCACTTTGCCGATGCCGATTTCGATTTCCTTACCGTTCGCATCGCGGGCGGTCAGGCTGTCGCGGTTGAACTGCGCATGCAGATCGCTCAGGCGCGCTTCAACATCCTGATAGCGAGCATTGAGTTCGGCGCGCTCCGACTCCATGTCTGCTTGTGCAGTGGCGTCGAGTTTGCCATCCAGTTCAAGCTTGCGACCGTGCAAACGGATGCGCTCGAGACCGGCGTTGATCGCGCCGATGTCGGTTTTTTCCAGGTTCTTGAGCTGTGCAGCCAGCTTGTTCACACGGTCGACACGGGCCTGCAACTCAGGCCATGCGGCCTCGCCTTCAGCAATGACTTTGCCATCCTGTTTGACGTTGACCAGGTAACCGTAGAAGTTGCCCCACTCGCGACGCTCGATGGCCATCAGCTCCGGCGGCGTCGTCTGGTTGGTCAGCCACTCGCCGACGATCCAGGTGAAGTCGTTGCCGTTCAGGTCACGGTTGCCGACCTTGATCAGCTCGCGGGTCATGAACTCAGGGCCTTCGTCAGGTACCGGCAGGCCGGCGCTCTTCAGACGGGCACGGGGGACTTCTTCCTTCTGCACCACTTCGCCGATGACCAGGTGCTGGCCCTGGCCCGGCACGTCGTAGCTGGCGTGGATCAGATCCGCCGGCCAGAAGTGACCCAGGCCGCGCACGGCAATCACTGCCAGCAGGCCAATGGTCATGATGACCGCGATGGACACCGCGCCACCGCTGATCCAGACGCCGGGGGCGCCGCTCTTGAACCATCCTTTCAGGGAGTTCTGTTTCACAGACTTCTACCTTTCTTAAAGCGACGAGTATTTCTTGCGCAGACGCTGACGGATCAGTTCTGCGAGGGTGTTCATGACGAAGGTGAACAACAGCAGCACCAGCGCCGAGAGGAACAGCACGCGGTAGTGGCTGCCGCCGACTTCCGATTCGGGCATTTCCACTGCAACGTTGGCTGCCAGGGTGCGCAAGCCTTCGAACAGGTTCATTTCCATGACCGGGGTGTTACCGGTGGCCATCAACACGATCATGGTTTCACCGACCGCACGCCCCATGCCGATCATCAGCGCTGAGAAGATGCCCGGGCTCGCGGTGAGGATCACCACGCGGGTCATGGTCTGCCACGGCGTGGCACCGAGGGCCAGGGAGCCCAGGGTCAGGCCGCGAGGCACGCTGAACACGGCGTCTTCGGCGATGGAGTAGATGTTCGGGATGACCGCGAAGCCCATGGCCAGGCCGACCACCAGGGCGTTGCGCTGGTCGTAGGTGATGCCCAGGTCGTGGGAGATCCACATGCGCATGTCGCCACCGAAGAACCAGTTCTCCATGAACGGGCTCATGTACAGCGACAGCCAGCCCACAAACAGGATCACCGGAATCAGCAGCGCACTTTCCCAGCCATCCGGGACTTTCAGGCGGATCGACTCAGGCAGGCGACTGAAGGTGAAACCGGCGACCAGGATGCCGATCGGCAGCAGCATCAGCAGGCTGAAGATGCCTGGCAAATGCCCTTCCACATACGGTGCGAGGAACAGACCGGCGAAGAAGCCGAGGATCACCGTCGGCATCGCTTCCATCAACTCGATCACCGGCTTGACCTTGCGGCGCATGCCCGGAGCCATGAAGTACGCGGTGTAGATCGCAGCGGCAACGGCCAGTGGAGCGGCCAGCAGCATGGCGTAGAACGCGGCTTTCAGGGTACCGAAGGTCAGCGGCGACAGGCTCAGCTTGGGTTCGAAGTCGGTGTTGGCGGCGGTCGATTGCCAGACGTATTTAGGCTCGTCGTAGTTCTCGTACCAGACCTTGCTCCACAGCGCGCTCCACGAGACTTCCGGGTGCGGGTTGTCGAGCAGCAGCGGGTGCAACTTGCCGCCGGCTTCCACGATCACGCGGTTGGCGCGAGGCGACAGACCGAAAACGCCCTGGCCTTCAGCGACCGGCTCCACCAGCAAGGTGCGGTGGGCGGTGCTGTGGAACACGCCAAGCTTGCCGGAAGCATCGAGGGCAACGAAGCCCTTGCGGCGTTCTTCAGCAGTGATTTCGACGATAGGCGTGGTGCCCATCTGGAAGGTGCGGATCTGCTTCAGGCGTTGCTCGCCATCGGGGTCGCGCGCCATGAACCACTGGGCCAGGCCACCTTTGGAGTCACCGATGATCAGCGAGATGCCGCCCACCAGTTGGGTGCTGGCGGTGACTTGCGCTTCACCGTCATCAAGCAGTTTGTAGCGACCGTTGAGGCTCTTGTCGCGCAGGCTGAACACGTCGGCCTGGGCACGACCGTTGATCACGTACAGCCACTGCTGACGCGGGTCGACGAAGATGTTCTTCACCGGCTCGTTCATCTGCGGCAGGTCGATGCGTTTCTGCTCGTTGGTGACTTCGCCGGTCATCATGTTCTCTTCGCTGGTCAGCGACAGGACATTGAGTTGTGAACCGGTGGCGCCAACCAGCATCAGGGTCGAGTCGTTGGCGTTGAGGCTGACGTGCTCCAACGCACCGCCGGCTTCGTTGACCGCGATTGGCGCTTCGCCGTACGGGTACTCGATGGCCGGGGTGATGGTTTTCTTGCCTTCCGGGTAGCTGACTTTATAGGTGTGACGGAACACCAGTGCCTGACCATTGGACAAACCCACGGCCACCAGCGGGTGACCTGGCTGGTCTTCAGCGATGGAGGTCACGGTGGTACCGGCCGGGATCAACAAATCGACGCGCTTGAGTTCGGCGCCACTGTCGATGTCGAAGAACAAAGCCTGGCCCTTGTCGGAAACCCGCATCGCAACCTGGTTCTGCTCTTCCAGGGAGATCATCAGCGGCTTGCCGGCGTCTTGCATCCAGGCTGGCGTGATGGCGTCCTTGGCGCTCAGGCTGGCACCCTGGAACAGGGGCGCGACGACGTAGGCAAGGAAGAAGAAGATCAAGGTGATCGCGCCCAGCACAGCGAGGCCGCCAACGAGGACGTACCAGCGGGTCAGACGATCTTTGAGCGCGCGAATACGGCGCTTGCGTTGTAGCTCAGGCGTATTGAAGTCAATTCGCTTGGGGGGATTAGTAGTCATGTTGGAATTGGCCAGATCATTCATGCGCACACCCTAGCGATCCTGTATGACAGAAAGATGACAATGCAGTGACGCAACAAATCCGCCGCTGGCGGTGACCAGCAGCGGATAGAGAATTTGAGGTGTATGGGGGCGGTTCCTACCGCCCCCATGTGAGTCCAGAGGGGTTCACTCTAGACTCAATTTGTTACTTTTTTGCGACTTCAGCGCCGCCTTCCGCCAGACCCAGGTCAGCCAGAGCTTTGGCAGCTACTTTGGCCGGCAGTGGGATGTAACCGTCTTTCACTACAACTTCCTGACCCTGTTTCGACAGAACCAGTTTCACGAACTCGGCTTCCAGCGGGGCCAGAGGCTTGTTCGGGGCTTTGTTCACGTATACGTACAGGAAGCGGGACAACGGGTATTTGCCGTTCAGGGCGTTTTCTTCGGTGTCTTCGATGAACTCGGTGCTGCCCTTCTTGGACAGAGCAACGGTTTTCACGCTAGCGGTCTTGTAACCGATGCCCGAGTAACCGATGCCGTTCAGCGAGGAGCTGATCGACTGCACGACCGAAGCCGAACCTGGTTGCTCGTTCACATTTGGCTTGTAGTCGCCTTTGCACAGGGCTTCTTCCTTGAAGTAGCCGTAGGTGCCGGATACCGAGTTACGACCGAACAGTTGAACCGGCTTGTTGGCCAGGTCGCCGGTCACGCCCAGGTCGCCCCAGGTTTTGACTTCGGTCTTGGCGCCGCACAGACGAGTGGACGAGAAGATCGCGTCAACCTGTTCCATGGTCAGGTGCTGGATCGGGTTGTCCTTGTGTACGAATACAGCCAGGGCGTCCACTGCAACCGGGATAGCGGTTGGCTTGTAGCCGTACTTCTGCTCGAAGGCAGCCAGTTCGGTGTCCTTCATCTTGCGGCTCATCGGGCCCAGGTTGGAGGTGCCTTCAGT
Organism: Pseudomonas sp. GL_091; assembly: GCF_057837725.1. Classification (NCBI taxonomy): domain Bacteria; kingdom Pseudomonadati; phylum Pseudomonadota; class Gammaproteobacteria; order Pseudomonadales; family Pseudomonadaceae; genus Pseudomonas; species Pseudomonas sp. GL_091. The sequence continues at coordinate 7,038,596 of NZ_CM174451.1, forward strand.
CAGCGCAGGTGGCGCAGTGGCGGAGCCAGCGGCCTGAATCTGGATGTTTACGTTCGGGTATTCTTTTTTGTAGTTCTCGGCCCAGAGGGTCATGAGGTTGGCCAGGGTATCGGAACCAACGCTGGACAGGTTGCCCGACACACCAGTGGTCTTGGTGTAGCTCGGGATAGCAGGGTCAACAGCGGCAACCGCGTTGGCAGTCGCAACGCCAGCAGCGACAAAAGTCATTGCCGCCATCAAACGCTTCAGTTTCATGCCTTACTCCTAGCAGATAGGGTGTGTTATTCGGGGCCAAGTATCAGCAGGCCGTGTGAACACTCTATGGCTGAAATATGACAATTGGATGAAAGGCCAGTATTCGGTTCTTTGCAGGATGATTCGAGTCACCCTCATTCGCGAGCAGGCTCGCTCCCACACTGGATCTGCGTCGATTTCAAATCCTCTGTGGGAGCGAGCCTGCTCGCGATAGGGGCGGCATAGACGATGAAAAAATAGCGTTTAACGCCCCTTCCTCCAGAGATACGCACCCACCACAATCCCGACTCCGCACAGCACCGCCACATAATAAGCAGGCCCCATCGCACTTTCCTTGAGCAACAGGCTGACAATCATGGGCGTCAGGCCGCCAAAGATGGCGTAGGCCACGTTGTAGGAGAATGACAATCCACTGAAGCGCACCACCGGCGGGAACGCCTTGACCATCACATACGGCACCGCGCCGATGGTGCCGACCAGCAGACCGGTCACGGCATACATCGGGAACAGCCAGTCGGGATGATCGGCCAGGCTGTGGTAGAAGGTCCAGGAACTGGCGAGCAACGCGGTACAGCCGATCACGAAGATTCGTCCCGCACCGAAGCGATCGGCCAGTGCGCCGGCAATGATGCAACCAAAACTCAGGAACACGATCGCCACGCTGTTCGCCTGCAGGGACGTGGTTGGCGAGAAGTGATAGACCGTCTGCAACACAGTCGGGGTCATCAGGATCAACACCACGATGGCGGCAGACAGCAGCCAGGTCAGCAGCATCGAAATCGCGATGGCGCCACGATGGTCACGCAGCACTGCACGCAACGGCACTTCTTCGGCCAAAGCCTTGCGCTGTTGCAGCTCGGCGAACACCGGGGTTTCGTGCAACCAGCGACGCAGGTACACCGCGAACAGACCGAACACGCCGCCAAGCAGGAAGGGGATCCGCCAGGCGTAATCCGCCACTTCTACCGGGGTGTAAATGCTGTTGATCGCCGTGGCGACCAGGGAGCCTAAAAGGATGCCCGCCGTCAGGCCGCTGGTCAGGGTGCCGCAGGCGTAGCCGACATGCCGCTGCGGAACGTGTTCGGAAACGAAGACCCACGCCCCCGGCACTTCACCGCCAATGGCCGCGCCCTGGATCACCCGCATCAACAGCAACAGAATTGGCGCCCACATGCCGATCTGCGCATAAGTCGGCAGCAGACCCATGATCAAGGTCGGCACGGCCATCATGAAAATGCTCAGGGTGAACATTTTCTTGCGGCCCAGCAGGTCGCCGAAGTGCGCCATCACGATGCCGCCCAGCGGCCGTGCCAGGTATCCGGCGGCGAAGATGCCGAAGGTTTGCATCAGGCGTAGCCATTCAGGCATGTCCGCTGGAAAGAACAACTTGCCCACCACCGTGGCGAAGAACACGAAGATGATGAAATCGTAGAACTCCAGCGCGCCGCCCAAGGCAGACAGCGATAGAGTCTTGTAGTCGTTGCGGGTCAGCGGACGTGCGGGTTGGTCTGGCTGCGCGATGCTCGAGGGCGCTGTGGTCATGGCAAGGGCTTCTCTTATAGTCGGATCTGCAACCTCAACAACGCTGGCTGAGGTTTGGGCAGGTCCGGCACGATAGCAAATTGTTCGAAAAAGCACATAGAGGTGCATTTTTGACAGTCAAAATGAGAACCGGACGGTCGTCGCGGAGTCTACCGACCGATATACTCAAACCTTGCTCCGGTTTTTGAGGGGTTGCTGTGCGAAAACGCCTGTCAGGTTCATAGGCGATTTCGCAGAGTTTCCCTTTAGGCGCCTTATGGAAAACGTGACGAACGTAGTATGTTCGGTGCTGAATCGTTTTTCCCGAAGACGGCTACCACCAGCAATACAAACGAAGAGTCACGGGTCAGAGGCACCCCCGGCATGATAGAGCTCGAACAAGAAGATCCGATCCCGCAAGGCGACCTGGCCCTGCAAATCACCGCGCTCCCTCGCGAAACCAACGGCTTTGGCGATATTTTCGGCGGCTGGCTGGTGGCGCAGATGGATTTGGCAGGCACCGCGATGGCCAGCAAGGTCGCTGGCGGGCGCGTTGCCACCGTTGCAATCGACCGCATGGCATTTCTGGTTCCGGTGGCGGTGGGCGCTCAGCTCTCCTTTTATACCCAGGCCCTGGAAATCGGCCGCAGCTCGATCAAGATGATGGTCGAGGTCTGGAGCGACGATCCACTGTCCAGCGAGTGGCGTAAAGTAACCGAAGCGGTGTTTGTGTTCGTTGCCATCGACGGCAGCGGCCGCACCCGTTCGGTTCCGCCGCGGGCTCGCTAAAAAGCTTCTAAACTTGGTAGCCGTTTTGCGGTCGATAGTCGTCCACGTTACTGATCGAGAGCTGTCCCATGAGCACGCCCAATGTTGAAGCCGTAAAGCTGGATGAACTGAACTGCTGGCGCATTCGCCACGGTCAGGCCGAATTACTGGTGGCCCAGCAAGGCGCGCACATCCTCAGCTATCAATTGGCTGGTCAACCGCCGCTGATCTGGCTCAACGACGAGGCCGTGTTCAAGACCGGCAAGAGTATCCGTGCTGGCGTACCGGTGTGCTGGCCGTGGTTCGGCAACTTTGACCGCAACCCGCAAAGCGTGCAGGCGATGCGCGTCAGCAATGAAGCGCCGTCGGCTCACGGTTTCGTGCGAGCGATGGATTGGGAACTGGGCAGCATCGAAGCCGAAGGCGAAACCCTGAAGGTCGAATTCCTCCTGCCCTACCCCGAAGGCGGCTTTCCCGGCTGGCCGCACCAGGTGGATTTGACGCTGAGCATTCGCCTCGACGAGCAATTGCACATCCATCTGATCAGCCACAACCGGGGCTCTGAAACCGTCAGCATCAGCCAGGCGCTGCACAGCTACTTTGCCGTCAGCGATGTGCGCGAAGTGCATGTCGAAGGTGTGGATGGCCTCAACTACATCGAAACCCTGGACAACTGGAAAACCGTCACCCAGACCGGTGATTTGCGTTTTACCGGCGAGACCGATCGCATCTATCTCGACGCCCCGCCACTGCTGAGCATCGTCGATCCGGCCTGGGAGCGACGCATCGAACTGACCAGCATGGGCTCGCGCACCGCGGTGATCTGGAACCCATGGATCGACCGCGCCGCTGCGTTCAGCGACATGGCCGACGATGGTTGGCAGCACATGCTGTGCATCGAGACGGCGAACGTGATGGGCGATGTGGTGAGCCTGAAACCAGGTGCCATCCATACACTGGGTGTGAGCGTCGGTAGCAAGCCGTTCTAAGCAACACCACAAAACCAATGTGGGAGCGACGGTGCGGCGATCCGACCTGCTCGCGATGAGGTCATCACATTCAACATCATCGTTGGCTGTCAGGCCGCTATCGCGAGCAGGCTCGCCCTCACATTTGAGCCTCTACAAGTCTGATTCTTTCACTACCCTGACCTTCTCCGCATCCAGCGCATACGCCGCATCGGCCAGGTCATTGCTGACCTTCTCGACTTTCAGCGTGCCAGTAACCCACAGCGGCGTGTAGATATCGTTCAGCTTCAGGCCCTTGGGATAGCGCACCAGCACCAGCTGATTGGGTGGCGGTGGCGGCACGTGGATGCACGCGCCCGGGTACGGCACCAGGAAGAACAGCGTACTGCGGCCCTTGGCGTCGGACTCCAGCGGCACGGGGTACCCGCCAATGCGGATGTTCTTGTCGTTCATCGACGCAACGGTCTTGGTCGAGTACATCACCGCCGGCAAGCCTTTGGCCTGCTTCATCCCACCCTTGTCGGTGAAAGTGCCATTGGCTTCAGGGGAGTTGTGGTCGATTTCAGGCATGGCCTCGAGGGCCTTCTGGTCCGACTTGGGCATCAATTCGAGCCAGTCGGTTTCCGGCAGTTCGCCGGCATGGGCGAGGCCAGAACCCAGTAAAACAAGAGTCAACAAAAGACGGCGCATGAAAGAGCTCGGTATATGAAGGATCAGGAAACGCCGAGCATTCTAGCCCTCCCGGCTTGTGCGGCCGAGAGGTCTTTGTCGCCTGGATCAGTTCTTTTTGACCAGGCCGTAGATCACCAGCAACACAACGGCGCCCACCAGCGCACCGATGAAGCCTGCGCCTTGGCCAGCCTGATAGATGCCCAGAGCCTGGCCGCCGTAAGTGGCCGCCAGCGAACCGCCGATACCGAGCAGGATGGTCATGATCCAGCCCATGCTGTCATCGCCCGGTTTCAGGAACCGCGCCAGCAGGCCGACAATCAAGCCGATAAAGATGGTTCCGATAATTCCCATGGCATTTCCCTCTGATTTGGTAGATGTGTCCTGTCTCACCAATAATGTTCCTCTTTTGGCGAGTGACTGTTGTTGTCAGGCAAGGCGCCGCGACGAGTCATAGCTGGCTATGGCGAGGAGCGGCAACGCAGCATGACGGCAACAGACACCGTCAAAAAGGAACAGTATTGGTGAGACAGGACACCTAGCCAAAGCCTAGTCAGACTTTGGCATCCTGCCATGAGAGAACGGCGGTCCCTGAATGGTTCCGCCGCTGCCACATAAAACTATTCGGCGATCAGCGCTTCGACCTTGAGGATCTGCGCGGTCAGCGTTTCGCGATCTGCACAACGCAGGTTGGCGTGACCGACCTTGCGGCCGACCTTGAAGGCTTTGCCGTAGTGATGCAGATGGCAATCGGCGATGGCCACGACCTTCTCGGTCTCTGGCACTTTGCCGATGAAGTTGAGCATCGCACTCTCGCCAACTTTGGCCGTCGAACCCAACGGCAGACCGGCAACGGCCCGCAGGTGGTTTTCGAACTGACTGCACTCGGCACCCTCGGTGGTCCAGTGCCCTGAGTTGTGCACCCGCGGGGCGATTTCGTTGGCCTTGAGGCCACCGTCGACTTCAAAGAACTCGAACGCCATCACGCCGACGTAATCCAGCTGCTTGAGCACACGGCTGGAGTAGTCTTCGGCCAGGGCTTGCAAGGGGTGATCGGTGCTCGCCACAGACAGCTTGAGGATGCCGCTTTCGTGGGTGTTATGTACCAGCGGATAGAAGCGGGTTTCACCGTCGCGGGCACGCACGGCGATCAGCGAGACTTCACCGGTGAACGGCACGAAGCCTTCCAGCAGGCAGGCCACGCTGCCCAGCTCGGCAAAAGTGCCAGCCAAATCTTCAGGGGTGCGCAGGACTTTCTGACCCTTGCCGTCGTAACCCAGAGTACGGGTCTTCAGCACCGCCGGCAGACCGATGGAAGCCACGGCAGCGTCCAGATCAGCCTGGGACTGAATGTCGGCGAACGCCGGGGTAGGAATCCCCAGGTCCTTGAACATGCTCTTCTCGAACCAGCGATCGCGGGCGATGCGCAGGGCTTCGGCGCTCGGATAGACCGGGACGAATTGCGACAGGAAGGCCACGGTCTCGGCCGGAACACTTTCGAACTCGAAGGTCACCAGATCGACTTCATCGGCCAGCTGACGCAGGTGATCCTGATCGCCGTAATCGGCTCGCAGGTGTTCGCCCAACGCGGCTGCGCAAGCATCCGGCGCCGGGTCCAGGAAAGCGAAGTTCATGCCCAGCGGAGTGCCCGCCAGCGCCAACATGCGACCCAACTGGCCGCCACCGATTACACCGATCTTCATCGTCAACAACCTCAGGCGATGCGTGGGTCTGGATTGTCCAGGACGCTGTCTGTCTGCTCAGCACGGAAGGTTTTCAGCACCGTATGGAACTGCGGGTGCTTGGCGCCAAGGATACTCGCCGACAGCAGGGCTGCGTTGATCGCGCCCGCCTTGCCGATGGCCAGGGTGGCGACCGGAATGCCCGCTGGCATCTGCACAATGGAAAGCAGCGAATCAACACCCGACAGCATTGCGGATTGTACTGGTACGCCCAGCACCGGCAGGTGGGTCTTGGCCGCACACATACCTGGCAAGTGGGCCGCGCCACCGGCACCGGCGATGATCACCTCGATGCCACGCGCCTCGGCTTCTTCAGCGTACTGGAACAGCAGGTCCGGGGTACGGTGGGCAGAAACCACTTTCACCTCGTAAGGGATGCCGAGCTTTTCCAGCATATCGGCGGTGTGGCTAAGGGTGGACCAATCGGACTTGGAGCCCATGATCACGCCAACCAGTGCACTCATCGTCGTGCCTCTTCTCTCTGGGCGCCCGCAGGCGCGTCAAAAAACAACAAGCCACGCAGGATGCGTGGCTTGATTGTACGAATTATGGCCGGTCGTAACCGGCCGAAGGCCGCGCAGTATACCTCAATGAAGCAGATAAACAGCCCCTGTTGCGACCATCTGTCATTCACCTCAACGCGGCGTATTTATTGACTCAAAGGTCAGCCGGCATACCTCATCCGGGAGAAGACGATTCAGCCAGCCGAACGTGAAACTTTCCATACTTCTAAAAGGCCTTAAACCAACTTTTTATAATAGTCAGCACTGCGTAATAGAAAGAAATACACGCTTACTCGCAAATACATCACGCCGCCGCTAACTTAATCATCGCAGGTCTATTTAAACACATACATCTCAGCGATAGCTGAAGTCAAAACTATATTAAGCGCTCTTTGCGAGGAACTCAAAAATAATCCCAACCATCGAACAACAAAACAAAAAACGCCATAACTATTTCTATCTTTAAGAGAACTTATTACCATGCAAAAACTTCAAATAATGCTGACCGTCTTCATCCACGAAGACCTGGCCGGCTACAACAAAGACAAGCTCTACCTCGATCATTTTGACTGGGTAGCAGATACAATTGCACGGATTTCTGGCCGTACAATGGACGTCACATTTGTCCCCCCATCAGATGCACCGTCTATAAGCAGCCTCGATTATAAAACCGAGGACCTGGCTAAACTGTTAGATACACTAGAAGGTAAAGTTTTAGAGTACGTCGAGTCAGTCCAACTCGATGTCTACAGCAACCTCTACAAATTCCTGCTATTAACGCATGACGACATCAACGACAAAATCGCGGGAGTTGCCTATGGCTCGGGCATTGTAGGAGTCGCTTCGACTACGCCTAGTTTCGTTGCTGCCCACGAGATTGGTCACATGTTCAACGCGAATCATGAAGATGCCGAAGAAAGTATCTCTACTTACTATGGCCCCGCCAAATCGACCATGTACGCCACGACAGAAGGGCCTACTGCGTTCCGCTTCAGCAAAAAAAACGAAGAGAATATCCGCCGCTACCTCAATCAAATCGATTGATTCTGAATGACGCCTCCTTCGGCATATCAACCACTGAAGCCAAAACCTCTTGGAGCTTCTACAATGCCACGCCCATTAATGCTACTTGTTTTCATTCACAAAGATCTTTCTGACTACAAGACTGAGGAACTTTATGAGAACCATTTCAACTGGCTATCAGAGGAATTCGAAACACTATCTGGACGGCCATTTGCGATCATCTTCATACCGCCCTCAGATGCGCCGACGCTTAGTGACCACTCTTATAAAATTGATACGCCTGAACAAGCGCTTCATGACTGGTATCTAAAAGTCGAGGAACAAAAAATGACCTACACCTCCGGCAGCTACGACGATCACACTCGAAAGTTCCTTCTGCTGACACGCGACAACCTCAACAGCTCTACTGCCGGGATTGCCAGTCCCAAGGGGTATTGTGCAATTTCATCTATTCGCGGCAACCAGTATCCCGCCCATGAAGTTGGTCACATGTTCGGTGCAACTCATGAGGACTATGAGGTTTATTACAACGGCTGGTGGGGCGAAACCATCATGGTGTCGGGAACAGTTTTTTCCACGCTCAGAGGAGATGCCAAGCGCTTCAGCGACAAAAACAGGGAAAACATCCGCAATTATCTCGAAGAGTACGCTTGAAACGCGTTGAATCACGCAGCGGTAAAGAGTGAAAACAGAAATGGCTCTCACTCTTTACCATCTTTCAAGTACTCGAGCCCGCCGCCCCACCCTCCAGCTTGCGCCACAACAACCGCACGTTGGCCTTGCGCACGAGCGCACAGCGGTACAGACGAATCTCCAGCGGTACGTGCCATTGCGGGCCGCCGCAGACCACCAACTCACCCCGTGCCAACTCGGCGCGCACGCTCAACTGCGGCACCCAGGCGATGCCCAGGCCCTCCAGGGCCATGCTTTTCAGGCTGTCGGCCATGGCGGTTTCGTAGATAGTGGTGAAGCGCAGCGCCCGTTGACGCAGCAGCATGTTCACCGACCGACCGAGAAACGCTCCGGCGCTATACGCCAGTAGCGGCACGCTGCCTTCGCCTTCCAGATCGAACAGCGGTTTGCCGTCGGCGTCGGCGGCACACACTGGCAGCATCTCGGTGTGGCCAAGGTGCAGCGAGGGGAAGATTTCCGGGTCCATCTGCATGGCGGCGTCCGGGTCGTAGAACGCCAGCATCAGATCGCAGCCACCTTCGCGCAAGGCATGCACCGCGTCACCGACGTTGGTCGCCACCAGCCGCGTCGCGATGTTCAGGCCTTCGTTGCGCAACTGCGCGATCCAGCGCGGAAAGAAACCGAGCGCCAGGGAGTGCGCGGCAGCGACTTGCATCACTTCGCCCTGCCCACCTTCCAGGTGATGCAGATGGCGCAGCACTTCGCCCAACTGTTCGACTACGGTGCGAGCGGTGACCAGAAACAATTGCCCCGCCGCCGTCAGTTCCACCGGCGTGCGCGAACGGTTGACCAGGGTCAGCCCCAACGCGGCCTCAAGGCTGCGGATTCGCCGGCTGAACGCTGGCTGCGTCACGAAACGCCGCTCGGCGGCCTGGGAGAAACTGCGGGTGGCGGCCAGGGCACTGAAGTCCTCCAGCCATTTGCTTTCCAGATTCATCACGTCCTCCCGGACACGCACCAATTTAGGTCACACGTTCGCCGTCAAGCCGGCGTCACACGGGCATTATGCCGAATATGCATAGCCTAGTGTTTAACAGCATTGGCCCAAAATTCTCCACAGGCCTAGCATTCGCAGCGTTCCGGCACAGACCGGGTCCATATTGAGATGATTTCTATCATGTCCTCCGCTGCATCATTCCGCACAGAAAATGACCTGCTTGGCGCCCTCGAAGTACCGGCTCAAGCGTATTACGGTATCCAGACCCTGCGAGCGGTGAACAACTTCCGCCTTTCGGGCGTTCCGATTTCGCACTACCCAAAACTGGTTGTCGGCCTGGCCATGGTTAAACAGGCCGCTGCTGACGCCAACCGTGAGCTGGGTCACCTGAGCGAAGCCAAGCACGCCGCCATCAGTGAAGCCTGTGCACGTTTGATCCGCGGCGACTTCCACGAAGAGTTCGTGGTGGACATGATTCAAGGCGGCGCTGGCACTTCGACCAACATGAATGCCAACGAAGTCATCGCCAACATCGCGCTGGAGGCCATGGGTCACCAGAAAGGCGAGTACCAGTACCTGCACCCGAACGACGACGTGAACATGGCGCAGTCGACCAACGACGCCTACCCGACGGCGATCCGTCTGGGTCTGTTGCTGGGTCACGACGCCCTGCTCGCCAGCCTCGACAGCCTGATTCAGGCGTTCGCGGCCAAGGGTGAAGAATTCAACCACGTCCTGAAGATGGGTCGTACCCAGCTGCAAGACGCCGTTCCGATGACCCTGGGTCAGGAATTCCGTGCGTTCGCCACCACCATGGGCGAAGACCTGGCCCGTCTGAAGACGCTGGCCCCGGAACTGCTGACTGAAGTGAACCTGGGCGGCACCGCGATCGGCACCGGCATCAACGCCGACCCGCGTTACCAGCTCCTGGCCGTTGAGCGCCTGGCAGTGATCAGCGGTCAACCGCTGGTACCGGCCGCCGACCTGATCGAAGCCACCTCCGACATGGGCGCCTTCGTGCTGTTCTCTGGCATGCTCAAGCGTACCGCGGTCAAGCTGTCGAAGATCTGCAACGACCTGCGCCTGCTGTCCAGCGGCCCACGTACCGGCATCAACGAGATCAACCTGCCGGCACGTCAGCCAGGCAGCTCGATCATGCCAGGCAAGGTCAACCCGGTTATTCCGGAAGCGGTCAACCAGGTGGCGTTCCAGATCATCGGTAACGACCTGGCCCTGACCATCGCGGCCGAAGGCGGCCAGCTGCAACTGAACGTGATGGAGCCGCTGATCGCCTTCAAGATCTTCGACTCGATCCGCCTGCTGCAACGCGCCATGGACATGCTGCGCGAGCACTGCATCGTCGGTATCACCGCCAACGAAGCACGCTGCCGTGAACTGGTCGAGCACTCGATCGGCCTGGTCACCGCGCTGAACCCGTACATCGGCTACAAAAATGCCACCCGCATCGCCGGCCTCGCCCTTGAAAGCGGCCGCGGCGTGCTGGAACTGGTGCGCGAAGAAGGTCTGCTCGACGAAGCCATGCTCGCCGACATCCTGCGCCCGGAAAACATGATTGCTCCGCGTCTGGTCCCTCTGAAGGCATAACCCGACGCGTTACTTGTAGCACCGCTCACCAGGTCGAGGGACTAGACACCTCTCACCTTTTGAGGGCTTGGAGATTACTCTCCAGGCCCTTTTTTTTAACTGCTTTGTAGGAGCGAGCTTGCTCGCGAAAGATGTTTAACGATAACGCGTAAACCTGATGGCCAGCGGCGCCCTTGAGTTTTTCGCGAGCGAGCTCGCTCCTACAGGAGCCCGGCGCCGGTAACGTCGGGTGTTTCAAAGGCTTCGCTTCACCGCATGCACCACAACCGTGCAGACGGACGGCACTGTCATCGGTATAGTGCCGCCCCTCTTCGCATGAGCGGTCGTCGGTAGCGAGGCCACAACCCATGCGAAACCCGAACTAATAACAAACCCGCGATATGAAACCGGGACGAACTTCGAACCGCCCATTGTGCCGTGCGCCAAGGGGTGTAACTCGATGTGTCTGTCCGGTCAGCATTGTTGCCTACACAAAAAACAGCGAGGAATAATCCATGCTCGAAGTCATTAACGACTTCCTCTCAGGGAAAGTACTGATCGTGCTCATTGTCGGGCTCGGTAGCTACTTCACGATCCGCTCGCGTTTCGTTCAATTGCGTCACTTCTTCCACATGTTCGCGGTGTTCCGCGACAGCCTCAAAAGCAGCGCCGGGCAACTCAGTTCGTTCCAGGCCCTGATGCTCAGCCTCGCCGGCCGCGTCGGTGCGGGCAACATTGCCGGGGTCGGCATTGCCGTGACCCTCGGTGGCCCCGGTGCCGTGTTCTGGATGTGGGTGACCGCGCTGGTCGGCATGTCCAGCAGCTTCTTCGAATGCTCCCTCGGCCAGCTCTACAAGCGCTGCGATTCCGAAGGCCAGTTCCGTGGCGGCCCGTCCTATTACATCCAGCATGGTTTGCAAAAACGCTGGTTGGGCATGCTGATGGCGTTCCTGTTGCTGGTGACTTTCGGGTTCGCCTTCAACGGCCTGCAAGCCCACGCCGTGACGCACTCGTTGAACAACGCGTTCGGCCTCGACACCACTTACACCGGCATCGGTCTGGCCGTGCTGCTGGGCCTGGTGTTCATCGGCGGGATCAAGCGCATCGCCAAGGTCGCCGACCTGTTGGTGCCGGTGAAAACCCTGGTGTACATCGGCGTGACCCTCTACGTGATCGTGCTGCAGTTCGACCAGGTGCCAGGCATGCTGATGACCATCGTCAAGAGCGCCTTCGGTCTGGACCAGGCCTTCGGCGGCCTGATCGGCAGCGCTATTGTCATGGGTGTAAAACGCGGCGTGTTCGCCAACGAAGCAGGCCTGGGCAGTGCGCCGAACGTGGCGGCAGTTGCGGCGGTCGAGCACCCGGTGGCACAAGGTGTGGTTCAGGCGTTCAGCGTGTTCCTCGATACCTTCGTGATCTGCACCTGCACCGCGCTGCTGATCCTGCTCTCCGGCTTCTACACCCCGGGCTTCGAAGGCGACGGCATTGCCCTGACCCAGAACTCGCTGGCTGCCGTGGTCGGTGACTGGGGCCGGATGTTCATCTCTGTCGCCCTGGCGTTGTTCGTGTTCACCTCGATCCTCTACAACTACTACCTGGGCGAGAACAACCTGCGCTTTTTGATCGGTGAAAACCGCAAGGCGCTGATGGGCTATCGCGCGCTGGTACTGGTGCTGATTTTCTGGGGCGCCATCGAAAACCTCGGCACCGTATTTGCCTTCGCCGACATCACCATGACCATGCTCGCGTTCGTCAACCTGATCGCGCTGTTCCTGCTATTCAAGGTCGGCATGCGCATCCTGCGTGACTACGATGACCAGCGCGCCGCCGGGATCACCACGCCGGTATTCGATTCGAGCAAATTCCCGGATCTGGATCTGGACCTGAAAGCCTGGCCGGCGAACCCGCCAGCACCAGTAGCCAAGTCTGAAGCTGCTCCGGCAGGCGTGGCCGCAGCGCACCGCTGATCGGTAAAAAACCGGGCGCATCCCCTGCGCCCGACGTGACACAGCTTGCGACCGGCGTCATGCTCGGAAACAAGCTGTCATCGTTTTTGGAGAACCTCCCATGAATGCCCCGACCTATCCTGCCGCCCAGCACGTCATGGTGCTCTATACCGGCGGCACCATCGGCATGCAGGCCAGTGCCAACGGCCTGGCCCCGGCGTCCGGTTTCGAAGCGCGGATGCATGACTACCTGCACAGCCAGCCTGAGCTGGTGGTGCCGCAGTGGCGCTTTCGCGAGATGTCGCCGCTGATCGACAGCGCCAACATGACCCCGACGTACTGGCAGCAATTGCGTGAAGCGGTGGTCGATGCGGTGGATGTTCAGGGCTGCGACAGCGTGCTGATCCTGCACGGCACCGACACCCTGGCCTACAGCGCGGCGGCCATGAGTTTCCAGTTGCTCGGCCTGCATGCCCGTGTGTGCTTCACCGGCTCCATGCTGCCGGCCGGTGTCACCGATAGCGACGCTTGGGAAAACCTCGGCGGTGCGCTGGTTGCACTGGGCCATGGCCTGGCGCCGGGCGTGCATCTGTATTTCCATGGCGAACTTCTCGACCCGACCCGTTGCGCCAAGGTACGCAGTTTCGGCCGTCATCCGTTCAAGCGACTGGAGCGTCAGGGCGGAGGTGTGAAGGCGACTTCGGTTCCGTCGCAGCTGAATTACAACCAGCCCAAACAATTGGCGAACGTCGCGGTGCTGCCACTGTTTCCCGGCATCCGCGCCGAGGTGCTGGATGGTTTGCTCAACAGCGGCATTCAGGGCCTGGTGCTGGAGTGCTACGGCAGCGGCACCGGCCCGAGCGACAACCCCGGGTTTCTCGCCAGCCTCGGGCGTGCGCGGGACAACGGCGTGGTGGTGGTAGCCGTCACGCAATGTCACGAAGGCGGGGTTGAACTGGACGTCTATGAAGCCGGCAGTCGCTTGCGCGGTGTGGGCGTGTTGTCCGGTGGCGGCATGACCCGTGAAGCGGCGTTCGGCAAGTTGCATGGGTTGTTGGGTGCGGGGCTTGAGGCGGACGAAGTCCGTCGGCTTGTCGAACTCGATCTTTGCGGTGAACTGAGCTGACCTGACACAAAACAAAACCTGTGGGTGCGGGCTTGCCCGCGATGACGGCGGCACATCCGACATTCTCGTGAATGACACACCGCAATCGCGGGCAAGCCCGCTCCCACAGGATCGATGCCAGCCCCACCTGTCCCGGCATACAACTTGCTGCGTTCCAGCCATCCCAAGGCTGGAAGTCCTCATGCTCCACTCCCACCTCACCACGCTCAACGCGGTCTCCCTGATACTCGATGCCTTCAAGGCACAAGGCTTGTCCAGCGAAGCGCTGCTGGCCGGAAGCGGCATCAGCGCGGCGGATCTGAACCGTGCCGACACGCGCATCACCACCAACCAGGAAATGCAGGTCTGCGCCAACGCCGTTGCCCTCAAGCGTGACATCGGCCTGGAACTGGGCCGGCGGATGCACGTTTCCTGCTACGGCATGCTCGGTTACGCCCTGCTCACCAGTGCCACCTTCGGTGACGCTTTGCGTCTGGCGATGCGCTATCCGGCGCTGCTGGGAACACTTTTCGAACTGAGCCTGGAAGACGATGGCGAGCGCATCTGGTTCGCCGCCGCCGATTACCGCGAGAGCCCGGCCATGGCGGTGTTCAATGCCGAGTTCTGCCTGGTGTCGCTGAAAGTCACCTGCGACGACCTGCTCGGCCATTCCCTGCCCTTGCTCGGCGCACGCTTCGAACATGCCGCGCCCGACTACGAAGCGACCTATGCCGAACACTTCAACTGCCCAGTGCACTTCGGCGCGAGGAACAACGCCTTCGCCTTCGACAAGCGCTGGCTCGACCAGCCATTGCCGCTGGCCGATGTCATCACCCATCAAGCCATGGCTGAACGCTGCCGCAAGCAGAACATCGAGTTCACCGGGCGCCAGGCCTGGCTGGGACGGATCCGCCAATTGCTCAGCGCGCAACTGAATGCCGCGCCGGGGTTGGAGGGGCTGGCCGAGCAAATGAACTGTTCGGCGCGGACCTTGCGCCGGCATCTCAAGGACATGGGTTGCAGCTACCAGGAGCTGCTCGACGAACTGCGCTTCGAGCAGGCCAAGCAAATGCTGTGCGAGGATCAATTGCCGATCTATCAGATTGCCGAAGCGTTGGGCTTCAGCGAGACAGCGAGTTTTCGCCATGCGTTTGTGCGCTGGAGTGGTGTGGCGCCTAGCCAGTTCCGGCCACACGGATAACCTGTGGGAGCGGCGGTATGAGCTAGGGGCGAATTTCGGTCAAATGTTTTGGCCGTATCGATCCCCTTTTGGCCTTTCCTGCCGTTCTCCAAAATCGTCTGCGCCGCAAGACTGTGTGCAACCGAACCAGCCTGCGGAGAACAAGAAATGCTGACGATCTACTCGGATGATCACCACCTGCACCACGGCCGTTGCGAATTGATAGACGGGCAACTCAAGCCCTGCTTCGAAATGCCTTCGCGTGCCGACCACGTGCTGGCACGGGTGCAAAATCAAAATCTAGGCCCTGTCGAAGCGCCAAAGGATTTCGGCCTCGGGCCGATCGAGCGCATTCACAGCCGCGACTACCTCGACTTCTTCAAGGACGCCTGGGCACGCTGGACCGAGTACAACACCGACGGTGACTTGCTGCCCTACACTTGGCCAGCCCGCACCCTGCGCCGCATCAAACCCTCCAGCTTGCATGGTGAACTCGGTTACTACAGCTTCGATGGCGGCGCCCCGATCACCGCCGGCACCTGGCAAGCGGCGTACAGCGCAGCACAAGTTGCCCTCACCGCCCAAGCGGAAATCCAGCGCGGCGCCCGTTCTGCTTTCGCCCTGTGCCGTCCACCGGGACACCACGCCGCCAGCGATTTGATGGGTGGTTATTGCTACCTCAACAACGCTGCCATCGCCGCCCAGGCGTTCCTCGATCAAGGCCACAAGAAGGTCGCAATCCTCGACGTCGACTACCACCACGGCAACGGCACCCAGTCGATTTTCTATGAACGCAGCGACGTGCTGTTCACCTCGATCCACGGTCACCCGGAAGCCGAGTTCCCGTTCTTCCTCGGCTATGAAGATGAACGCGGCGAAGGCGCCGGCGAAGGGTTCAACTTCAACTATCCGTTGGCCGCCGGTTCAGGCTGGGACACCTGGAGCGCAGGGCTGGAACAGGCCTGTAAAGAGATCGAAAGCTACGGCGCTGACATCGTCGTGGTGTCCCTGGGCGTCGATACCTTCAAGGACGATCCGATCTCGCAATTCAAACTCGACAGCCCGGATTATCTGGCCATGGGCAAGCGCATCGCAGCGCTCGGCAAACCCACGCTGTTTGTCATGGAAGGCGGCTATGCCGTGGAAGAAATCGGCATCAATGCCGTGAACGTTCTCGAAGGTTTTGAAAACGCTTAATGAGGAAGTAGAAGAATGAAAAGTCTTAAGCGTTTTATTTTTCCAGCCCTGTGCGCCACGCTGCTCAGCGGCACCGCACACGCTGAAGAGCGAACGTTGCGCGTCTACAACTGGTTCGACTACATCACGCCCAAGGCCCTGGAAGACTTCAAGGCCCAGAACGCCCAGACCAAACTGGTCTACGACATTTTCGACACCAACGAGGCACTGGAAGCCAAGCTGCTGACCGGCAACTCCGGCTACGACGTGGTGGTGCCGTCCAACGTGTTCCTCGCCAAGCAAATCGAAGCCGGGGTATTCCAGCCCTTGGATCGCAGCAAGCTGCCGAACTGGAACCACCTCGATCCCAAGCTGATGAAGCTGATCGAGGCCAACGATCCAGGCAACAAGTTCGCCGTGCCTTACATGTACGGGACCATCCTGATCGGCTTCAACCCGGACAAAGTCAAGGCAGCCCTCGGCACCGACGCGCCGGTAGACAGCTGGGACCTGATCTTCAAGGAAGAGAACATCAGCAAGCTCAAGCAGTGCGGTGTCGCCCTGCTCGACTCGCCGTCCGAGATTTTGCCGCTGGCCCTGCAACACCTCGGCCTGGACCCCAACAGCAAGAAGCCTGCGGACTACGACAAGGCTGAAGCACTGCTGATGAAGATCCGTCCGTACATCACCTACTTCCACTCGTCCAAGTACATGGCCGACATTGCCAACGGTGACATCTGTGTCGCAGTCGGCTATTCCGGCAGCTTCTCGCAAGCCGCCAACCGCGCCAAGGAAGCCAAGAACGGTGTGGTCGTCGACATGCGCCTGCCGAAAGAAGGCGCGCCGATATGGTTCGATATGCTGGCGATTCCGAAGGGGGCGAAAAACCCCGAAGACGCCTACACCTTCATCAACTACTTGCTGCAGCCGCAAGTGATTGCACCGGTCAGTGACTTCGTGGGGTATCCGAACCCGAACAAGGACGCTACGGAACTGGTCGACCCGGCGATTCGCAACAATCCCAACCTGTACCCGACCGACGCGGCGATGGGCACGCTCTACACCCTGCAACCGCTGCCGCGCGATGCCGAACGTGCGCGGACCCGGGCCTGGACCAAGATCAAGTCCGGGACTTGAGATCAGAAAAACCTCCTGCCGTTGCTGGCAGGAGGTATTATTGTTAGAACTCAGGCCAAGCGATGCAAATTTGTCACCTTGAAAGTTGCTTCAATTTCTTTGTAAGGTGATTCTTCAATCAATGTTACATTGAAAGAACCAGAGAACTCCTGTCGGTTACCTTCACAACAAATATGGGCTCGACCAGACTCCGCAGGATATTCCAGATTCGGTTCCCCGACGTTTTCTATCATATAGCCGATGGTGACTTTTCCATCGAGACTGACATCATGCTCTCCGTCACCAAGATCTTCATCGGCCGCCACGGATATATATCGCCGATTATTTCCCTCATTAATGACTCCCACCACAATCTTTACACCAAAACTGATAAAACCTTGAACGTCGTCGGCGTTAAAGGCGGCACCATCAATCGTTGCATTAAAGTAGTCGCCTGTTACCTGCCGCAGGTCCTGGCACCTCGTTGCTTCCAGCGCTGCTTTCAGGCACTTTGCATGTAAATGTTTCATAGAAATATTCCTTGATTAGCTCAAGCAAAAAACACCCGAATTCAGATCATGATTTCATAGGGTCGAATGATAAATAAACTTACAAAACGGCAATAAGCAGATGCGACAACAATTATCGATTTCGCTAGCGCAAGCACTTTCTCCGTTACGCACTAATTATTTATGCGCGTTGACGCGCCCGGTCAATCCTGAAAGTGTTTCATATAACTTTGTTACAACTACAATTTTGACGTTTAACTATGTACTCTGGCTACGACGTAGTGGGTTGCCTGAACTCGAACAAGGACGCCACGGAACTGGTCGACCCGGCGATCCGCGGATCCCGTTGTTATCAAGACCTGCGTTTGCGCAGGTCTTTTTTTGCCCGCAATACTTATTTACCGCCAACACCGTCCTGCCCGTCACTACCTTGCGAGGATCGCACACCGAACGTTCAACGGTGCCAGCCCCCACAAAGGATGTGACCCATGCCCGAAACTTCCACCCCCCCTTCCGTACCCGATCTCTCAGCCGATCAAGATGCCTTGCTTACCCAATTGGTGGCTGGCCCCTCGATCAGGGAGGTTGCCACCCATGCCTTGCAACCCGCCCTGAAAGCGCTGTACCCGGACCTGCACATTGACCCGCGCCTGGCCATGGTAGTGACCCCAACCTGGACCTTTCACGAACAGCGTGTCGTCCCAGGACCACGCCGCTTTGAATCGTTGACCGATGCGCTGGTACGCCATGGTGTAGCGGCCACCCCCGTGGTCTACCTCGATGGCGAGCACTACCTCACGCTGCAACCGCTGAAATCCACTCCGGCGCAACTGCCCGTCAGAATCGATGCCATCGGGCGACTGCTCAACGAGCTGGCGCCGCTGCTGTTTGTTGCGTTTCAAGAGCAACAGGTCGACTACTGGAACCAGTACACCCAAGCGTCCGCGCCACGGTGGAAAAGCCTGTCCAACTCGCTACGCGAACTGTGGAACATCGAATCGAACTCGAACTCGAACTCGAACTCGAACTCGAACTGGGACACCGACCGTTACGCCATGGCCCGCAATCTGTTCGCTTACCCGGACAAAAGCACGCGCGAGCCTCACGACCCCTATCATTCGCGGGCATGCCTGATCGACCTCGACGGCTTGAGCGAGGGCGTCTCGACTCACCTCAACATCCTCGACATGGCGGTACTGATCGGAACCCAAGGCACCCGCAGCCTCATCATTACTCACACCATTACCCGCGGTTTTCAGGCCTACGACTCGTTACAGGAACTGGGAGAATCCTTGCTGACGTATTCAGATGGGCAGGCAACCGGCAACACCTTGCAATGGCGCCTGATCGAGCCCGAGGGCAATTACTTCGACCATCTGGCGTGCAACCTGATTGCCCTGCAAGCGGACTCGATTGGCGCCCTGGCGAACGATACCGGCGCGGTGAATCCCGACCTGGCACCGCACATCAGCCGTTCAACGAACGAACTCGACCCAAAGGACAAGCAAAAACCCTCTCGATTCGGTCGGGTCGAACAAGCATTGCCGGACTGGATGGCCAGCGCTTCGGCCAGCGATCTCACCGCTTACAGCCGTCACCTGATGGATCTGGCACAAGTACAGAATCAGAACGCCGGTCAGTCGTTTCAGGACGGGATCAAGCCAATCCGCGAGTTCGCCCTGGATCAACTGCGCGATGCCATGCTCAAAGAGCACGCCGATGCCGCACAACTGAATATGGCGGACATCGAGATCGTGGTCGATAGCGTGGTGGTCTGGGGCGCCTTCGTGCCGCTGGTCGAGCCCGAGCGCACCACGCTGAGCCTGGTCGACCTGGCACTGCAAAACCTGATTGCCCTGCCGCTGGGCGACAAAACCGTGCGCAGCACCAGCGCCACAGCACTGCCGGCATGGTTGACGGTGAGTTACCTGGAGGCGCTGATCACCAGCGTCGACATCGGCAAGACCTATCCGACGCTGATCAAAAGCAAACTGCTCGAAGATCCCCTTGAGAGCCTGCGGCGCCAGAATCTGTTCACCAGCCACTTGCGAATCGAGTTACCGCTTCTGGCATTGCAGCAAAAAATTCGCGCACAGGGCGGGATTGATGAACGGGGTTACCGCTATGTCGCGGCCGTGGTTCAGGTGCTTGAAGCCAACCGCTGGGTGGATGGCCAGGAAATTGTCATTCGCCCGCTGGCGTTCAATCCCGGCTGGCGCCTGAGTGCCACTGCGGACGAAGTGGCCAACATGTTCGTGATCGGCCCACGGCAGATGGACAAAGGCCCCTGCCTGCTCTGCCGACCCCTGCTCGATCAGCCATTAAGCCAGTACCAGACAACGGCCAACCTGGTCTATGCCATCAAACACACGCCGAAATTGCGTCAATCGGTGCTCGCCTGGTTGCCGGACAGAGTGCGCGTCAATTACGCGAACTACGTGTTCACCGGCGACCGGCCTTCGGTCTGGTCCCTCTCGCAACTCCTGGCTGACCCACTGACCCCGCTGCAAATGGGCGGTACGCTTTCCCTGGGTACCGGGGTCGTCGCCGCTGATTATCTGGCCAACTTGTTCAAGGCCAACGTCAACGCGCTGGTCGAGCTGGCGCAACAGCAATCGGTGTCAAATGCACAGAATCGCTGGGCAACCTTCAAGCAAGCGGCGTGGATGATTCTAAACGCGGCGCTGCCCTTTCTTGGCCACACCGTCGGAACGGCCGCCTGGATCTGGCAGGTACTGGATGACCTGCAACAAACCGTGGACGCCGACGAGACCGGTGACCGACAACAACAGAAAACCGCAATGACCGACCTGTTGCTGACCCTGGCCATGGTGCTCGCCCATCACGCCAGCACGCGCCATGCGACTGCCCGCAGAATCGAGGAAAGGCCCTCGCCAACGGTAGCGACCGAAGTTGAGGAAAAACCGGCATCCCCCCCTGTTGTGGTTGTTCAGTTGCCCGATACCGTCGGCGAGCCTGCCTCTTCACAGCATCGAATATCCGTGCTGACAGGTGCCGCCCTGAGCCTGGCGAAAACCCTGGACCGCTTCAACATCACCAGACCCGAACCACTCACCCCACCCGACAGCAACAACGGTGTCTACCGCCACCTCTATCGCCACGGGACCCGGTACTACGCCCCGGTCGGTGAGCGCTGGTTCGAAGTGGCCGTTGAGGAAACCGGTGAGGTATCGATTATCGACTCACGGCAACAGCCCCTACGCAGCGGCCCTGCATTGATCAGCAATCAACGGGGTGATTGGTTTGTCGATACGCGCCTGCGTCTGCGGGGCGGTGGTTTGTCGAGTCGACGCAAGGCGTTGAAACAACAAAATCGACAGCGCGTCACCGAGCTCAAACAGCAGTTGGCCGAATTCAATAACCAACGTGAAAGCGCACGCACAGAGCTGACGGATGCATTCAACAAAATGAAAGTCGCCAGCGACGAGACACGGCCTGCCATTCAACAGCAGTTCCTCGATAAACTCGACCAGCGCACCAGCCAATACGCGGCTCCCATTGAACAATTGAAATCATTGAACCTGCTCGAAACGGTTTCCAGTTTCCGCACCGACATGGTCGAGATGCTCGGCACCCAGCTGTTTTTCAACCAGACATGGCTCGATCAAAAAAGTCCAGCCTTCACCCAAACCCTGCAGGAGACCCTGACGCTGCTGGAAGCTGAAGAAACGGCAGGCGGGGCTGGCGACCGTACGACCTATCAAAAAATGATCGGCCTGACCGAGGGCATGATCGGCAAAATCGAGTTTGCTCATTCACGTTTCCAGGAGTTGAGTCGACTGGGTAGAAGT
Source organism: Pseudomonas sp. GL_091 (assembly GCF_057837725.1). Classification (NCBI taxonomy): domain Bacteria; kingdom Pseudomonadati; phylum Pseudomonadota; class Gammaproteobacteria; order Pseudomonadales; family Pseudomonadaceae; genus Pseudomonas; species Pseudomonas sp. GL_091. The sequence continues at coordinate 7,060,103 of NZ_CM174451.1, forward strand.
GCTGCGGAGATGGTCAGCACCTACAAAGCCAAACTGCCGGCTTACAGCCTGAACGATCTCAAGGCGCTCCAGGTTTCCCTGGCCCGCGAGGTTTGCCTCAATGAGGGTGACAGCGTTGCCCTGAATGAAGCACGAAGCGAATTCGCACGCCTGCTCGACACGACCAATCTGGTTATCCAGACCTCGCAAGAGCTGATGCTGCAAGAAAGCGCCTGGGGGGCAGGTGAACGCATCGAAGCACTCAGTGGCATGCTCGAACAGTTCGTGGCCATTGAACAATCCTTCGAGGATTTCGCCGTCAACCACAAGGATGCAGTACAGGAACAACCGCTCAAGCACTTGCGCAAACGGGTCAACGAATTCCAGCAGGACACCGAGGGTTACCTGGCACAGTTGCTACGAGAGGAACCACCCAAAGAACTCCGCCCAGGACCTTCCAGGCCTGTACCGGCATCGCGCAAACGAGTGGTGAAAACACGCTTCAATGGCACAGTCGTGGGCGAAGTACGTTCCGCTGCACCGGGAGAGCCGGTTCTGCTTGAAGTGCGCGCACCCATGACCGGCAAAGTCATCGCCACATTTCACGAAAAAACACCCGGGGTCTGGCTTGAACGGGTTCCGGCCAGACGTCGCCGTCCGACGGTTCCAGCACCGGCACTCGACACGCAAATTGCCCATGGTCGGACACTGCTCGATGGCCTGGAAAGCTTTATCCAGCAAACCGAAGCGAGCGCAAAAAAGCCCGGCCGCATCCCGGTGGAAATCGAGGAACTGTTCCAGCAAAAAGCCGACCATTTCGACCAGAGTGCCAGGACCCTTGGGCAATCCCTGATCAACTCTAACAGCATCGATGGACCCACAGTTACCGCGACGGAACTGAGCGCTGAGTTGAACGAGGCGCGTGATCGACTGTACGCCGAGGGTCAACGGATACGCATCGATATGACCAAACAGCAACCCTCCACGGCCGCCCGCGTCCAGTGGTTGCTCAGCAAAAATGAAATCGACATTGTGCGCAGCGGTGATCGACGCCGGCTCAAGGGCCCGCGCAAGGATTACATGCAGGAATATGAAATTCGCGAGCGCCGAAACCAGCAAGTGCTGTGGTATGCGCATTTCCACTATGCCAGCCAGGATGCGCCGGTCGACGCCTTCACCGCTGCACATCTGAAACTGCGGGATCAACGACTACTGGCGGGCGCATTCGACCTGCGCTCGGCCACCACCAACCCGCAAGTGATTGCTATCTATCGCAGCCAGATCAGCCCGCAACTGGCACGCACGCTGTTCTTCTCGTAAACCCGGGAGCGCCAAATTGGCCTTCTGGAACAACACCGGGAAGCCCGTAAGCGCGGACTGCCAATCCGCGCGCTTCAGCCAATACGCCACACTGCCCGTAACCGTTGCAGCGCCGCCTCGATTGCCTTTTCGGGCACTGCGGCAAAACCCAGTACCAGACCGGCGCGTTGATCCATCGGGGTTGCGGACTCCGGCAGCCAGTAACTGCTCAAGCCGTTGACCTCGACATCGACACTGCTCGCCAACTCAATCAGCTCGCGTTCACGGGCCACGCTGTCGACCGGCACCGTCATGTGCAATCCCGCGGCGACGGTGGGCAGCTTGCCGATGCCTGGAATATCCAACGGCCAACCATTGAGCAAGGTATCGCGCCGACTCAGCGCCGCACGTCGCATACGCCGGATGTGACGCTGGAAATGCCCGGCCGCCATGAACTCGGCCATCACCGCCTGGGTGCTGACCTCGGAGTGCCGCACGTCCACCGCACGTCGCTGCGCAAAGGCCTGCACCAGCCCCGGCGGCAGCACCAGATAACCAAGACGCAACGCCGGAAACGCGACCTTGCCGAACGTGCCGACATACAACACCCGTCCGTGACGATCGAGCGCTGCCAAAGGCGCCAGTGGCGCGCCGCTGTAGCGGTACTCGCCATCGTAATCATCCTCGACGATCCAGCCCTGAGTGCGCTCGGCCCAGGCCAGCAGCTCCAGGCGTCGCGCCAGGCTCATGACCACGCCGGTGGGATACTGGTGTGACGGCGTGACGTAGGTCAGCCGACAATCATCGAGTGCTGACAGTTCGCTGCAATTGATGCCCTCGCTGTCCACCGCCACCCCGTGCAGCCGCGCGCCCGCCACGGCAAAGGCATGACCTGCCGCCCGATACCCCGGATTTTCAATCGCCACCCCGTCACCGGGCTCCACCAGCAACTGTGCACAAAGGCTGATTCCCTGCTGCGCGCCACTGGTGATCAGAATTTGTTCAGCTGTGCACTGCATGCCACGGGAACTGCGTAAATACGCGGCGATCATCCCGCGCAAGCGTGCATCGCCTGCCGGGTCGCCGTAGCACAGCTGTTGAAAATCCGGCTTGCGCCAGAAAGCCGCATTCAGCTTGGCCCAGACCTCGAATGGAAACAGATCGAACGCCGGAACACCGACCCGAAATGCCCGGGGCGGACCGCTCGGCGGACTGGCCAAATGGTTGTTTTTGACCCGAGTCAACGGGTTGTTGTGGATAACTTTGCTGGATGAATCCACAGGTAAATCGAGCCAATTTGTGGATAAGGCTGTGGGTAACCCTGTTGAAAACCCTGTGGATACTTTTGTGGATAGTTTTTTCGCCGGTATGGTTGCCTGGGGCAATTGCGCGACATAAGTCCCGTCGCCTACCCGCCCTTCGATATACCCTTCGGCGTACAGCTGATCGTAGGCGCGCACCACGCTGTTACGGGAAATCGCCAGCGCGGCTGCCAGATCACGACTGGCAGGCAGACGCGTACCGCTGGCCAGTCGCCCGTCCAACACACGCGTACGCAATGCCTGGTAGAGCTGACGACTCAGCCCCTGGCGACGATCAAGTTCGATACCTGCCGGGTTGAAGGTCAGGGACAGTGGTTCGCTAGTCATCGTAATGGACCCATGAAATTGGTCATTAATGGCTCTTACAACAGACCAATAGCCTGCCTAGGATGCAGACATTCGCCAAGGAAAATATCTCCATGTACACGCCACGTGCTTTTGCCATCGACGAGTTGTCCCAACTGCATGAACTGATCCTCGCCACCCGTCTCGCCATATTGGTGACCAACGGTGAAAACGGCCTGCAAGCCAGCCATGTACCGGTGCTGCTGCATTGCGAACAAGGCTCAAACGGCACGTTGTACGGGCATCTGGCCAAAGCCAATCCACAGTGGAAAGACCTGCGCGACGGCGCCGAAGCACTGCTGATTTTTGCCGGTGCCGACGCCTACGTCAGCCCTGGCTTCTACCCGAGCAAGGCCGAACACGGCAAAGTCGTACCAACCTGGAACTACGTCGCCGTACACGCCTATGGCCGAGCCGAAACCTTCAGCGATGGCGGGCGGCTGCTCGACATCGTCAGCACCCTCACTGATCGTCATGAAGCTGGCCGCGCCCAACCGTGGTCAGTGGCCGATGCCCCCGCCGATTACATCGACGGCATGCTCAAGGCCATTGTCGGTTTCGCCATTCCCATCGATCGTCTGGAAGGCAAGCGCAAGCTCAGCCAGAACCGCAGCCCCGCCGACATCGCCGGCGTGCGCAAAGGCCTGGCCGCCAGCCCCGACGTCAACGACCAAACCCTCGCCCAATTGATGCGCTAAGGAAGTCACCATGAGTCAAATCGACATTCGCCAAGTCAGCGCCGACGACCACGCCGCATGGCTACCGCTGTGGCAGGCCTACCTGCGCTTCTACAAAACCGAACTACCGCAAGCCGTCACCCAAAGCACCTGGCAGCGCATGCTCGATCCGAACGAGCCAACCCACGCCGCCCTCGCCTGGGCCGATGGCAAAGCGGTGGGCATGGTGCATTTCATCTACCATCGTTCTAACTGGGCCATCGAAAACTCCTGCTACCTGCAAGACTTGCTGGTGGCCCCGGAATCCCGCGGCACCGGCGTCGGCCGCCAGTTGATCGAGTTCGTCTACACCACGGCCAGGGCCGACGGCTGCAACAAGGTCCACTGGCTGACCCACGAAACCAACGCCACCGCGATCCAGCTCTACGAGCGCATCGCCGAACGCCCCGGTTTCATCCAGTTTCGCAAAGCCATAGGGGGCGTTCTCAATTAGTTTTCCCGTCGCGTTGTCGCCTTAAAGCGGGCCAGGCAAGGCGCAGGCCGCTGGAAATGGTTGTTCCCTTTCCAAGGCCTGCAACGCAGCCTGGCCCGTTTTAAGGCACAACCCGAAGGGCCGGGCCTGCTGTTGTGCAGGGCTGCGTTGCTCGAAGCTTATTTGGAATGACCAAACCACGCTTCTCGCGCCTTGCCCTGCACAACAGCAGGCCCGGCGCGGCGTGAAAACTAATTGAGAAAGCCCCCTAGGTTCAAGGAGAACAACATGTCGATTTCACTCACCGACTGGAAAGGCGTCCCGGCCCCCACGACTCAACTGATCGAAGGGCGTTACATCCGCCTGGAAAAACTCGACCCGGCGCGCCACGGCGACGACCTGTTCAACGCCCTGCAAGGCCCCGGCGCCGACCCGAAACTCTGGGACTACCTGCCTTACGGCCCCTTCCCGGAGCGCAGCGTCTTCAACGACTGGCTGAACAACCACGCGGTCAGCAGCGACCCGTATTTCTTCAGCGTGATCGACCGCGCCAGCGGCGAGGTCCAGGGCATTCTCAGCCTGATGTCCATCGTCCCGGCCCAGGGTCGCATCGAAATCGGCCACGTCACCTTCGGCGCCCCGATGCAGCGCTCGCCGAAAAGCACCGAGGCGGTTTACCTGCTGGCCAAGGAATCCTTTGCCCTGGGCTACCGTCGCCTGGAATGGAAATGCAACAACGCCAACGCCCGCTCCAAATACGCGGCCGAGCGCCTGGGCTTCAGTTTTGAGGGTGTTTTCCGTCAGCACATGGTGGTCAAAGGGCAAAATCGGGACACCGCGTGGTACTCGATTCTGGACTCGGAATGGCCGGCGATTGGCACCGGGTTCGAGAAGTGGCTGAGTGATGAGAACCAGACAGCTTCGGGGCAGGTTAAAGGGTTGGTGGAGTGTCGCGCGTAAAGTGCTTCCAGGCATCGCGATAGCCGGCCATGTCCCGACTTCTTGTAAGAAAAGACGTCAGTTCGAAGGGGCAAAAACTGTCTCCGTCGAACTGTCAGCCATTTACTACATGACAATCTGAGACTCCCCGCACCACCGCCGGAACCGCCTGACATCGGTACCGATAGCCTTCCTTTTAGAGTTTGGTCTTCTGACAAAGAGGCCAGACTCGATGCCTGTTCAACACAAATACCGACCTCAACAACTCGCCTTGGCGATCGCACTTGTCCTGGGTTGCGCTGACGTTGCATCCGCCCAACATCCGGAGCAACCCAGTCCAGAGAACGCGTCTGACGCCATCGAGCAACTGGCCGCAGGCACTACCGCCAACCTGGCCAAAGCGACATTGAACAGTGACAGCTTCGTGAGCGCCGCGATGCTCTCGGCGATGCGCCAGTCAGGCAGTGCCTCAGGTTTCAGCAGTCAAAAGAGAGCTTCGCGCCCGGCAGCGGTCGACAATAGCGATAGCCGAGTCTGGCTACAGGCATTGGGGTATGGCGGAACACTGGATCGCGACTTCGATGCCTTGAAGTACTCGACCCAAGGTCTGGTCCTGGGAGCGGATTGGGCAGTTGACGAAGAATGGCGCATCGGCATGATGGCTGGTAAATCACAGACTCGCCTGGACAGCGTTGATCTCGATGGCGATCTCGAAAGCTGGCATCTGGGGGCTTATGCCCTGCGCCAGAGCGGCGCCATGTCTTTGCGTCTTGGCGCCAGCTATAGCAGCCACGACGGCAGCACTCATCGCCAAGTGGCTTTCAATGGTTTCAGTGACCGCCCCAAAGGCAGGTACGACGCCAACACCCAGCAGGCGTTTGCCGAAGTCGGATACAACCTCGGCCGCGCCAACATCAACATCGAGCCATTCGCAGGCCTTGGCTACCAACGTTATCAGCGCGATGGCTTCACGGAAAAAGGAGGCGCTGCGGCGTTAAAGGTCGAGAGCCAGGAGCAGAACAATTTCAACAGCACTTTTGGCCTGCGACTGGCGAAGATCAATACGCTGGATAACGGCATGCAACTGACGCCACGGTTCAGTGCCAGCTGGAAACATACCTACGGCGAGATCGCCACAGAAACCCGCCAACGGCTGATCACCGGCGGCCGTAAAGACACCGTTTCCGGTGCGCCGCTGGATCGCGACAGTCTGATGCTGGATGCGGGTCTGGAACTAGGGCTTTCGGCGCAGCACACGCTGGGCGTCGGCATAAATGGCGAGATGGGCACCGACAGCCGAAACCATGGCGCGACAGCGCAGTGGCGGATGACCTTCTAACCATCAAACGCTGGACGAAAAAAAGGGGAGCACATGCTCCCCCGAGGTATAAAGCGTTGTATCGCGGCTGTTAACTCAGCCTTCGATCTCGATCAGGATCTCGCCCGGGTTCACCCGGTCGCCCTTGGCCACGTGAATGGCGGTGACTTTACCGGCGATGGCTGCCTGGACTTCGGTTTCCATCTTCATCGCTTCGGTGATCAACACGGCCTGGCCTGCCTTGACGGTGTCGCCCTCCTTGACCAGCACGTCGACGATGTTGCCCGGCATGGTGGTGCTGACGTGGCCCGGTGCAGTGGCTTGCTTGCGCTTGCTGCTGCCGCCGCCGACGAATTCGTTGAGCGGTTCGAACACCACTTCTTCCGGCATACCATCGATGGACAGGTAGAAGTGACGCTTGCCTTCGGCCTTGACGCCGACGCCGGTGATGTCGACGCGGTAGGTTTCGCCGTGAACGTCGATGACGAACTCGGTCGGCACGCCTTCCCCACCAACAGAGGCGACGCCGCCGGCTTCAGGAATCGGCAACAGCACTTCAGGTGTCAGGGTGCCCGCAGCACGCTCCTCGAGGAACTTGCGACCGATGTCCGGGAACATGGCGAAGGTCAGCACGTCTTCTTCAGACTTGGCCAGTGCACCGATATCGGCACGCAGCTTGGCCATTTCCGGCTTGAGCAGATCGGCTGGGCGAACGTCGATCACTTCTTCGCTGCCGATGGCCTGGCGACGCAGTTGTTCGTTCACGGTGCCCGGCGCCTTGCCGTAGCCACCTTGCAGGTACAGCTTCACTTCGTTGGTGATGGTCTTGTAGCGCTCGCCGGCCAGCACGTTGAAGAACGCCTGGGTGCCGACGATCTGCGAAGTCGGGGTTACCAGCGGCGGGAAGCCGAGGTCTTCACGAACCCGCGGAATTTCGGCCAGCACTTCGCTCATGCGATTGAGTGCGCCCTGCTCTTTCAACTGGTTGGCCAGGTTGGAAATCATCCCCCCCGGCACCTGGTTGACTTGAACACGGGTGTCAACGGCGGTGAATTCGCTTTCGAACTGGTGGTACTTCTTGCGCACGGCGTAGAAGTACAGGCCGATCTCCTGCAGCAGTTCCAGGTTCAGGCCGGTGTCGAACTCGCTGCCTTTAAGGGCGGCGACCATCGACTCGGTACCCGGGTGGCTGGTGCCCCAGGCAAAGCTGGAGATCGCGGTGTCGATGTGATCGGCGCCGTTTTCGATGGCCTTCATTTGGCACATCGCGGCCAGGCCAGCGGTGTCGTGGGAGTGAATGAACACGGGCAGCGATTGCTCGGCTTTCAGCGCCTTGACCAGTTCGCCGGTGGCGTATGGGGTCAGCAAGCCGGCCATGTCCTTGATCGCCACCGAGTCGCAACCCATGGCTTCCATTTGCTTGGCCTGGTTCACGAAGGCCTCGATGGTGTGCACCGGGCTGGTGGTGTAGGCGATGGTGCCCTGGGCGTGTTTGCCGGAGGCTTTCACCGCCTCGATGGCCACGCGCAGGTTACGCACGTCGTTCATGGCGTCGAAGATGCGGAACACGTCGATGCCGTTGACCGCGGCCTTGGCGACGAAGGCTTTGACCACGTCGTCGCTGTAGTGGCGGTAGCCCAGCAGGTTCTGGCCGCGCAACAGCATTTGCAGGCGGGTATTAGGCAGCGCGGCGCGCAACTGGCGCAGACGCTCCCACGGATCTTCTTTCAGGAAACGTACGCAGGCGTCGAACGTCGCGCCGCCCCAGCACTCCAGCGACCAGTAGCCGACTTTGTCGAGCTTGTCGCAGATCGGCAGCATGTCTTCGGTGCGCATGCGGGTGGCGAGCAGCGATTGGTGGGCGTCGCGCAGGATCGTGTCGGTAACGTGGATTTGTTTGCTCATTGTTCTATTCCTCACAGGCCTGCGTGGGCGGCGATGGCGGCGGCGATGGCCAGGGCCAGCTCTTCGGGTTTGCGCTTGATCGAGTAGTTGGTCAGTTCAGGGTGGCTTTCAACGAAGCTGGTGTTGAACTGGCCGCTACGGAATTCCGGATTGCGCAGGATTTCCTGGTAGTACGCGGCGGTGGTCTTGACCCCTTGCAGGCGCATGTCGTCCAGGGCGCGCAAGCCACGGTCCATCGCCTCTTCCCAGGTCAGCGCCCACACCACCAGTTTCAGGCACATGGAGTCGTAGTATGGCGGGATGGTGTAACCGGTGTAGATCGCCGTGTCGGTACGTACGCCGGGGCCGCCGGGTGCGTAGTAACGGGTGATCTTGCCGAAGCTTGGCAGGAAGTTGTTTTTTGGGTCTTCGGCGTTGATCCGGAATTGCAGGGCGAAACCACGGTGGTGGATGTCTTCCTGTTTCACCGACAGCGGCAGGCCGGAGGCAATGCGAATCTGCTCACGGACAATGTCGATGCCGGTGATTTCTTCGGTGATGGTGTGTTCCACCTGCACCCGGGTGTTCATCTCCATGAAGTACACCTCGCCCTCGGCGAGCAGGAACTCCACGGTGCCGGCATTCTCGTAACCCACGGCCTTGGCTGCGCGCACCGACAGGTCGCCGATATAGGCGCGCTGTTCCGGGGTCAGTTGCGGGCTCGGGGCGATCTCGATCAGCTTCTGGTTGCGGCGCTGGATCGAGCAGTCGCGCTCGAACAGGTGCACCACGTTGCCGAAGCTGTCGCCAAGAATCTGCGCTTCGATGTGTTTCGGATTGACGATGCATTTTTCCAGGAACACTTCCGCCGAACCGAACGCCTTGGTGGCTTCGGAAATGACCCGTGGGAAAGCCTGTTCGAGTTCTTCGCGGCTGTTGCAGCGACGAATACCGCGACCACCACCACCGGACGTGGCCTTGAGCATCACCGGGTAGCCGATGCGATCGCCTTCGGTCAGGGCTTCTTCGATGCCCGACACGTTGCCTTCAGTGCCCGGGGTCACCGGTACGCCGGCCTTGATCATGCTGCGGCGAGCTTCGGTCTTGTCGCCCATGCGGCGAATGACTTCAGCCGACGGGCCGATGAATTTGATCCCGCGTTCGGCGCAGATCTCCGCCAGCTCGGCGTTTTCCGAAAGGAAGCCATAGCCGGGGTGCAGTGCATCGCAACCGGTTTCCACAGCCAGGTTCACCAGCTTGCGCGGGTTCAGGTAACCGGCCAGCGGTTCGGCACCAATGCTGTGGGCCTCGTCCGCACGCTTGACGTGCAAGGCATGACGGTCGGCATCGGAGTAGATCGCGACCGAGCGAATGCCCATTTCGGCGCAGGCACGTACGATTCGTACGGCAATCTCACCACGGTTGGCGATCAGGATCTTTGTTATCACTTGGAGTTTCCCTTGAGCCGGTGGTACCCACGACCTGCTAGACCCAGGTCGACGCGTGACCAAATGTTTCAATTTGGTCGCAGGTCCACACTAGCGCCCACAAGGGATTAACAAAAATGAATAAAAATTGGGTCGTGCATAAGCAAAGACTTATAGTTGATTCACCAGCCAGCGACGAGAGCGACCAGATAATGCGTAAGTCATTGATGCGTATGACTTTGCGGCAATTGCAGATCTTCAACGAGGTCTGTGATTTGCGCTCCTACAGCCGCGCGGCCGAGGAAATGTCGCTCACACAACCTGCCGTCAGCCTACAGATTCGTCAACTTGAAGAGCTGATTGGCCAGCCTTTGTTCGATTACGTCGGCAAAAAACTCTACATGACCGAAGCGGCTGAAGCGTTACAGCGGGCCAGTCGGGATATTTTCGGGCGCCTGGAAAACCTCGACATGCAGCTGTCGGACATGCAGGGCTCGTTGCAGGGGCAACTGAAACTGGCGATTGAGTCCAGCGCCAAATACTTCGTGCCGCATCTGTTTGCCGCGTTCAAACGCCAGCACCCGGAAGTGAACCTGCAACTGACGGTGGTCAATCGCGGCCAGGTCATTCGGCGTCTGTCGGACAACCGCGATGACCTGGTGATCATGTCCATGGTGCCTCAGGACATGGGCCTGGAATTCCTGCCGTTCCTGAACAACCCGATCGTCGCCGTGGCGCCACCGGATCACCCGCTGTGTCATATGGGGCCGCTGCGCCTGCAGGATCTCGAGCCCTACACACTGCTGCTGCGTGAGCAGGGCTCCGGGACGCGGCTGGCGTGCGAAGAATACTTCAAAGAGAAGCGCGTGCACTTCAACCAGACCCAGGAGGTCTCGTCTGCCGAAGCACAGCGTGAATGTGTGCTGGCAGGCCTGGGCGTTGCGCTGTTGACGCGCCACGCCCTGAGCCTTGAGCTGGCAACCGGTGGGCTGATCGAGCTACCGGTCGAAGAGCTGCCACTGTTTCGCAGTTGGTGCCTGGTACAGGCCAAGGCGAAACGCCTGTCACCGGTGGCTCATGCCTTCCTGGCGTTTATCCGCAGCGAACGGATTCAGATCAGCGCGCTGGTTGAGCGTTTCGACGGGACGCCGAGGGAGATGCCTGCCAGAAATTGAGTTCCAACTCTGGAAAATCGCCAATTTCGGCCAGAAGCTGACGGCGTTCGCAGCGATCTTCGATGGCGCGACGGAATTCCATGCGGCGCTGATCTTCTTGCTGACGACGGGTTTTGACAGCGCTGTTGCGTTCTTCGTAGGGCATGGCCATTTCGAGTCTCCCAAGGCGAGTACGGGAGTTTCAAGATAGGCGCGGGGGATGACGGTTTAGCGGCGGGAGGGTTACAGCGGGATGAAATTGTGGCGAGGGGGCTTGTCGGATCGCCGCACCGCCCCTCGCCACAGAGTCCATGTCGGTCTTCAGATCAATCGTCCAGCGCTTTCACCGACTTGGGCGACAACCGCAAGCTGCGCAGGCTGCGCTTGACGCTCTTGAGGTGGTTGACCAGGCTCGGGCCGCGCGCCATGGCCACGCCCATCGCCAGCACGTCGATCACCACCAGGTGGGCGATACGCGAAGTCAGCGGCGTATAGATTTCAGTGTCTTCATGCACATCGATCGCCAGATTGACCGTAGACAGCTCGGCCAATGGCGTCTGGCTCGGGCACAAAGTGATCAACGAGGCACCGCTTTCACGCACCAGGTTGGCGGTGATCAGCAGGTCCTTGGAACGCCCGGACTGGGAAATGCAGATCGCCACATCGGTTGGCTTTAGCGTCACGGCCGACATTGCCTGCATGTGCGGGTCGGAATACGCCGCAGCGGTGAGCAGCAAGCGGAAGAACTTGTGCTGGGCGTCCGCCGCGACCGCACCCGAGGCGCCGAAGCCGTAGAACTCGACACGCTGGGCCTGGGACATCAGTGTCACCGCTCGCTGCAATTCCAGCGGATCGAGTTTCTCGCGAACCTCCATCAGCGTATGCAGGGTGGTGTCGAAGATTTTCAGACTGTAGTCCGCGACCGAATCGTCTTCGTGAATCGCAAACTGGCCAAAACTCGCACCTGCCGCGAGGCTCTGGGCCAGCTTCAGCTTCAGGTCCTGAAAGCCGGAACAACCGATGGCACGGCAAAAACGCACGATGGTCGGTTCACTGATGCCCACGCTGTGGGCCAGGTCGGCCATGGAGCTGTGCATCACGGCCGCAGGATCAAGCAGCACGTGGTCGGCGACCTTGAGCTCCGACTTGCGTAACAGGTGGCGAGACTGGGCGATGTGTTGCAGCAGATTCAAGGGGCTGGACTCTTTGTTATTGGCAGGTGCCGGGGATGTAGCACGCTTGTAGTTATACTACATGAATTGGCTTTTTGCCTGCTCAATGCGTTACCGAATCCCTCGATTTCAGGTGCCCGCGCTTCATGTAGCACTCATGGCACATGTCCAGGTGCGCCGTCGGGTGCACCGATTTAAAGGGCTGAAACACCTTAAGTTATTAAATTAAAGTTAAATACGATTCGCTGCGACTGATTAACAACAGAACACACAGCCTTACAAAACCTCCAAAGAAACCTCAACCAAAAACAACTTCAATTGAATATATTAATACCGCAGGAAGCAAAAACTTAATTAAAGGAGCTACACATTATGACTATTAAAACAAAAGACTGGACCGCACAAATTGACCGCATGCCCGGCGCCCCTTCGTTCCGCGCCTTTGGCACCGTAACCGTTGCCCACACTGGCATCACCCCAAAACTGGAGATGACGGCACTGCAAGACAAATCCTTTGATCTGCGCCTGGAACTAAAGCTGGAGGATTCCAATGAATATACACTGCCGGTCGAAACCGACAAATTTGTCGAATATAAAGCAATGGGCAACTCGAACGTGACCGGCGTCAGCATCTTCTACCAAGGCAAGTTGCTGCACCATATTGATGAAGTATTGATTACCAACTAAGTAACATAAATAGCTTCCGGCATCTCAGGCGTCCTGCCCGACACGTCAGGCAGGACGCCTCCTCGTCAGCTTGCGGCTTGCGCGTGCAGCAAACCTGCCAACGCCTCGGCCTCAACCGGGCGGCTGATCAAATAGCCCTGCACTTCATCGCAGCGCTCGGCTTTCAGGAACTCAAGCTGTTCTCCCCGCTCCACACCTTCAGCCACTACCTTCAATGACAAACCATGGGCCATGGCAATGATCGCCCGTGTGATCGCCGCATCCTCGGTACCCTCTCCCAAGCCACGGATAAACGCCTGATCAATCTTCACGTAATCCACCGGGATGCGCTTGAGATAACTCAGGGATGAGTAACCAGTGCCAAAATCGTCAATGGCCAGTTTCACCCCGAGATCACGCAACTGCTGGAACGTCGCGATGATGTGTTCGACGCTGTCCAGCAACTGGCTTTCGGTGAGTTCCAGCTCCAGCAGTTGCGGCGCCAGCCCGGTCTCTTCCAGCACCTGCCGCACCAGACTGACCAGTTTGCCCTGGCGCAATTGATGCACCGACAGATTGACCGACACTCGAATCGCTTCGAGCCCCTGCCGCTGCCACTCACAGGCTTGCCAGCAGGCCTGACGCAGCACGAACTCACCGATCGGGCCGATCAATCCGGTTTCTTCAGCCAGGCCGATGAAATCCCCCGGCGGCACGCGGCCCATGGTCGGATGATCCCAACGCACCAAGGCTTCGGCGGCATTCAACCTGCCAGTGGCCAGGCACAGTTTCGGTTGGTAAAACACCTTCAGCTGTTTGTCTTCGATGGCTTTGCGCAAGTGGTTTTCCAGCTGTAAACGCTCCAGCGTGCTGGCTTGCAAGCTGTCGGTGTAAAACTGGAAATTATCGCCACCCAGGTGTTTGGCGTGCTGCATCGCCATGTTCGACTGATTGACCAATGCAGATATTTCCCGGGCGCTGTCCGGCAACAAGCTGATGCCCATCGACACGCTGACCACCAGTTCATGCCCCTCAATGGTCACCGGCACGCGCAACTTGTTCGCCAGACGAGTCGCCACCCGGGCCAGGCTCGAAAGGTTGCCGTAGGAGTTGAACAGCACGGCAAACTCATCACCGGAAAGGCGCGCGATGGTGTCTGCTTCAGGCAATGCATTCACCAGTCGTCGGGCCATCTTCTGCAACAACTGGTCGGCGACTTCATGTCCCAGGCTGTCGTTGAGTTGCTTGAACCGATCGAGATTGATGTGCAGCAACGCCAGGCTGCGATAACCGCCCTGTCGCACTCGTTGATGAGCCTCGCTGAGTCGTTCGCGGAACATCGAGCGGTTGGCCAGACCGGTAAGTTCATCGTAATGAGTCAGATAGCGCATGCGCTCTTCGGATTCTCGGCGGGCCGAGAGATCAGCGAAAAAGCCCACAATATGGCTGACATTTCCCCGGGGATCGCGCACGGTATTCAGTTGCAGCCATTGCGGATACATCTCGCCGTTCTTGCGGGTTTCCACCAATTCGCCCTGCCAGCTGCCTTGCTGCTCCAGCGCCTGATGTATTGCGGCGTAATGCCGACGCGCATCGCGACTGCAAGGCAACTCAATGACATTGCGCCCGATCATGTCCTCGATGTCATAGCCGGTCACCCGACTGAAGGCCTGATTGATCGCGATCAGGACGTAGTTCGGATCGAAAATCACGATCCCTTCGCTGGCCGCCTCGAACACGGTCGCCGCCAGTTGCCGCTGCTCTTCCAGGCCTTTGCTGGCGCTGATGTCGCGGCGAGTGCCGACCATGCGAATCACCCGGCCGTTTTCGGCACGCTCGACCGCCCGCCCGCGGTCTTCGATCCAGACCCAGTGGCCGTCGCCATGCCGTACGCGATACTCGATTTGATAGTCCTCGGTGCGGCCCTTCAAATGCTCGACCAGCGCCCTTTTCAGCGCAGGAAGATCCTCGGGATGAAGGCGCGGCTTGAGGTGGCGCAGTATTGCCGTGACCTGCTCCGGCTCCAGGCCGAACAGTTCCTGAATCTGCGTGTGATGGACTTCGTCGGTTTGCAGATTCCAGTCCCACAACCCCAACTCGCTGGCCTTCAATGCCAGCGCCAGACGCGCCTCACTCTTGCTCAGTGCCTGGTTGGCGGCGTCCAGTTCCAGGCTGCGCTGAGCGACACGGTTTTCCAGGTCGATCTGGATCTCTCGCAACTCGTCCTCGGCACGTCGACGCTGTTCTATCTCCTTGGCCAGTTTCTGATTGAGCTGGTCACTGCAGCTTTGCGCCTGCTGTAGATGCTCGATCAGTGCCTGGTTCTGAAAACGTCGCATCAAGCCCCGATCGATCAATCGATTGACTTGCCAGGCAACCACGCTCAATGCACCGAGCAGGATCAGCCCGAACCAGCCCCAACCTTGCTGCTGTTCGTCAGCCCCCCAAAACATATAGGCGATGGCCGGCAACAGGCAGGGCAAGGTAAACGACAGAAAGGCCGGCAAACTGACCGCGTAAGCCACGCTGGCCGAAAGTGCCGCGGCACCGATGAGGCCGAAGACCCAGGCTTGCTGAATGAAGTTATCGGCGGGAACCAGGGCGATGCCGGCACCGGCCAGGGTCAGACCGGTGAGGCCGGAACCCAGCAAAAACATCCGTCGCCAAATGGGATGGGCCTGACGGTTGGGAATGGCCGAATCGAAGGCTGCGACCTGAATCACCCGCAACGCCACCAATGACAATAACCACACCAGCCATACACTGACCAGGAAATAGCGCTGCGGGCTCCAGAGCAAACCGGCACAGACCAGGCCATTGATCAGCATGAACAACGTGGGCAGTAGCGAGCCCTGATACAACAGGCGCGTGCGTTCGACCGCCATTTCCATGGCGTACTGTTTACGGATCTCCCGGGGCTCCACAGTGGGGCCCGACAGGTCGAAGCTGAGGGTCATAGGCGATGTTCTTGTTCTTATAATGATGAGCATGGGCCCGAAACTGCTCGGAGCATACACAAGCAATTGCCCGGACCAAACTGCTGCTGATCAATAAATCGCCAAACATTTCAGCCGCCGATGCCCCCGAAAACGCGGGAGGCACGCCCCGCCAACGTCCGCAGCCGATGACTGACCGGTCGTCTTTCGCATAACTTTCATCGGTTAAAGCGAAGCGGGGTTTGCCCGGTGTGTCGCGGCCCCCTAGAATGCCCCGATGCGCGATGATCTCTCCCTTCTGCTGAACTCCCTCAACGATGCCCAACGCCAGGCCGTAGCGGCCCCCGTGGGTCGTCAGTTGGTCCTGGCCGGTGCTGGTTCCGGTAAAACCCGAGTGCTGGTGCACCGTATCGCCTGGTTGATCCAGGTCGAAAACGCCTCGCCCCACTCCATCCTGTCGGTGACCTTCACCAACAAGGCCGCTGCCGAGATGCGCCAGCGCATCGAGCAGCTAATGGGGATCAACCCGGCCGGCATGTGGGTTGGCACCTTCCACGGCCTGGCGCACCGCTTGTTGCGGGCACATTGGCAGGAAGCGGGCTTAAGCCAGACGTTCCAGATTCTCGACAGCGATGACCAGCAGCGGCTGGTCAAGCGGGTGATCCGCGAACTCGGCCTGGACGAACAGCGCTGGCCGGCCCGTCAGGCCCAATGGTTCATCAACGGCCAGAAAGACGAAGGTCTGCGCCCGCAACACATTCAAGCCAGCGGTGACCTGTTCCTGGCGACCATGCGCGGCATCTATGAAGCCTACGAGGCTGCCTGCCTGCGTGCGGGCGTCATCGACTTCTCCGAATTGCTGCTGCGCGCCCTCGATCTGTGGCGCGATCACCCAGGCCTGCTCGCTCACTATCAAAAGCGCTTCCGGCACATTCTGGTGGACGAGTTCCAGGACACCAACGCCGTGCAATACGCCTGGTTGCGCCTGCTGGCCAAGGGTGGCGACAGCCTGATGGTCGTAGGCGACGATGACCAGTCGATCTACGGCTGGCGCGGCGCGAAAATCGAGAACATCTACCAGTATTCCGAAGACTTCCCGGACGCAGAAACCATTCGCCTGGAGCAGAACTATCGCTCCACCGCCGGCATCCTGAAGGCTGCCAACGCCTTGATCGCCAACAACACCGGGCGTCTGGGCAAAGAGCTTTGGACTGAAGGTGGCGACGGCGAAGCGATCAACCTGTACGCCGCCTTCAACGAACACGACGAAGCACGCTACGTTGTCGAAACCATCGAGAGCGCGCTGAAAACCGGCTTGTCACGTAGCGATATCGCGATTCTGTACCGCTCCAACGCCCAATCGCGGGTTTTGGAAGAAGCCTTGCTGCGCGAGCGCATTCCCTACCGCATCTATGGCGGTCAGCGCTTCTTCGAACGCGCCGAAATCAAGAACGCCATGGCTTACCTGCGGTTGCTCGAAGGCCGCGGTAACGATGCCGCGCTGGAACGGGTGATCAACGTGCCGGCCCGTGGCATCGGCGAGAAAACCGTCGAAGCGATCCGTGACCATGCGCGCCACAGCGATGTGTCGATGTGGGAAGCGATGCGCCAACTGGTGGCCAACAAAGGCCTGACCGGGCGTGCGGCCGGTGCCCTTGGCGCGTTTATCGAGCTGATCGAGAACCTCGCCGCCAAGTGCATGGAAATGCCACTGCACCTGATGACCCAGACCGTCATCGAGCAGTCGGGGCTGATCGCCTATCACGAAGCGGAAAAAGGCGAGAAAGGCCAGGCCCGGGTAGAAAACCTTGAGGAACTGGTCAGCGCCGCGCGCAACTTTGAAAACAGCGAAGAAGACGAAGAGCTGACGCCATTGGCCGCGTTCCTCGGTCACGCGTCGCTGGAGGCCGGCGACACCCAGGCCGACGAGCACGAAGACAGCATCCAACTGATGACCCTGCACAGCGCCAAGGGCCTGGAATTCCCTTATGTGTTCCTGGTGGGCATGGAAGAAGGCCTGTTCCCGCACAAGATGAGCCTGGAAGAACCCGGCCGCCTGGAGGAAGAGCGGCGTCTGGCCTACGTCGGCATCACCCGGGCCATGCAGAACCTGGTGATGACCTATGCCGAAACCCGACGCCTTTATGGCAGCGAGACCTACAACAAGGTGTCGCGCTTCGTACGCGAAGTTCCGAAAGGCCTGATTCAGGAGGTGCGGCTGTCCAACAGCGTCAGCCGTCCGTTTGGTGGCAACCAGTCGATGAGTGGCAGCAACCTGTTCAGCGGCAGCGAGATTCCGGAAACCGGCTTCAGCCTGGGCCAGACTGTGCGCCACTCGATCTTCGGTGACGGCGTGATCCTCAACTTCGAAGGCGCCGGGGCTCAGGCCCGGGTGCAGGTGAACTTCAGCGAAGGCAGCAAGTGGCTGATGCTGGGGTATGCCAAGCTGGAAGCGATCTGATCACCCGATACAGGACCTTTGTGGGAGCGGGCTTGCTCGCGAAAAACGATAACGCGGTATGACTGAATGACCGCGGTGCGCCCATTCGCGAGCAAGCCCGCTCCCACAGGGTTGCGTGTGGACTTACAGAAATTGATCTGAATAAGGTGCAAAAAGCATGGGCTCAGGTTTCTTTTCTTCCTGGACATTCTGGGCCCTGTTATCGGCGGCATTCGCGGCGATGACCGCCATTTTCGCGAAAGTCGGCATCGAAAACATCAATTCCGACTTCGCCACCCTGCTACGTACGATAGTGGTATTGGTCAGCCTGGCCTTGATTTTGTACGCCACGGGCCAATATCAGTCTTTGGGATCGATCTCTGCGAAGAGCTACCTTTTCCTGCTGTTGTCGGGCCTTGCCACGGGTGCATCGTGGATCTGCTATTTCCGCGCACTCAAGGTCGGTCCGGCGTCACTGGTTGCCCCAGTGGACAAGCTCAGCGTGGTGCTGGTGGCTGTTCTTGGCGTTGTCCTGCTGGGTGAAAAACTCGACCTGCGCCAATGGGGCGGAATCGGCCTGATCACGGCCGGGGTGGTCATGCTGGCTCTGCGACGCTAGGTGACCGTCCTACAAACCCTGTCCACTCATCTGACAGATCAAAGTCAAAAGGCCTTCTTGCACTGACTGAAGCTGAACACGACCTGTCAGGCAAAAGCCCGAAACACTCTGCCGCTAGCCAGTAACACTTCAGCTGTGCAACATGGCGCGCGTGCCTTCCACAAATGGGAATTCCCTTTATGAAACGTTTTCTTAGCATCGCCATGGCGTTGTGCATCGGCCTGACGATGAGTCTCGACGTCAATGCCGCCAAGCGCTTCGGTGGTGGCAAAAGCGCAGGCGCTGCGCCGACTCACCAGACCAGCCAAATGGCTCCTTCTTCTCCAGGCATGGGCGGCGCTGCGGCGACCGCGGGTGCTGCCGGTGCCGCTGGCGCCGCTGCCAAGGCCGGTGGCGCTTCGCGCTGGCTCGGCCCTCTGGCCGGTATCGCCGCCGGTGGCCTGCTGGCCTCCATGTTCATGGGCGGCGGCTTCCAGGGTATGCAGATCTTCGACATCCTGATCATGGCGGTCATTGCGTTCCTGGTCTTCCGCTTTATCGCCGCCCGTCGCCGCAAGCAGCAGGAGCACTACGCTCCGGCCGGCCACGCGCCGATGCAACGTGAGGCGTTCGAACAAAAGCCTGCCGGCGGCTCGATCTTCGGTGGTTCGGCAGCGCCTGTTGCCGCTCGTCCAGTGATCAACGCGCCAGCCTGGTTCAACGAAGGAAACTTCGTCGAAGCGGCACGCAATCACTTCCAGTCCCTGCAACAGCACTGGGACGCCAACGAAATGGACAAGATCGCCGAGTTCGTGACCCCGCAAATGCTGGAGTTCCTCAAGCGTGAGCGTGCTGACCTGGGCGACGGTTTCCAGTCCACCTACATCGATAACCTCAATGTACAGCTGGACGGTGTGGACGATCGCGCCGACAAGACCATCGCCACCCTGACTTTCACTGGCGTGTCGAAAACCTCGCGTTTCGACCAGGGCGAAGTCTTCAGCGAAAGCTGGAACATGGAACGTGCACAGGGCGAAAACCAGCCTTGGCTGGTGGCAGGTATCCGCCAGAACGGCTGATCCCGCGTAGAACTTCACCTGCTGTAAACAAAACCCCAGCCCTGGCTGGGGTTTTCTATTTCGCGGTTGCATCTATAGCAAGCTACTGTATAAACCGCCCCATATAAACCGCGCCATACAAGCAAGAGGATCCCGGACGTGGAAGAAATCATCGAACAACTGCGTGAAGCCAACGAACCGGTACCGGTCCCCTTGGAATTGCCCGACGAAGACCTGCTGGTCGAAATCGAAGAACAACTGTTCATCGACATACCCTTCGTCTTCAGAGAGTTTCTGCTGACCGTCAGCGACGTGGTCTACGGCAGCCTGGAACCGGTCACCGTGACCGACCCGCAATCCCACACCTACCTGCCCGACGTTGCCGCCAACGCCTGGGATGCCGGCGTCGATCGCAGCCTGATCCCGATCTGCCAGGTCGGTGACGACTACTATCTGGTCGAAGAAGACGGCACCGTGGTGCTTTGGCAGGCCGAAGAGGAGCTGATCGCCGAAGAAACCTGGGAGTCGGTATGGCACTGGGCGCGGGACGTCTGGCTGGAAAGCTGATCCAGTCAACGCCGCTGGGTGGTCAATGCCCGGACGACTCCTTGTGATTGTCGAGGGTTTCCAGCAACGCCACCTGCATCCGCGTATGCACACGAATGAACCAGCGCCACAGCAGCGCCGCCACGGCGGCCGCGACCACGGCGATCAGCACCAGCAACTTGTTGGTCGGCAGAATACTGGCCGACAAGGCTGCCAGCAGCAAAAAGATCACCAGTAGCGACAGGATCGGGATCACTTCGGCGATCACCCGGCGCACTCGCTGCGTGTGGCGCCCGGCCATCTCCGGCTTCACGCCCATTTCCGCCAGCAACATCGACAGTGCCTTTAGCTTGCGGTACGCCGCAATCAAAAAAGGCAGCGACAACAAAAGCGCCCCACCCCAGATCAATGCCTTTTGCCAGCTCGGATCGCTGATCCAGCCTTGCAGGTAAGCCGACATGCGTTCGGCGAAGTACGCACCCGAGAAGAAGATCGCGATCACGAGCGCCAGATTGACTCCCACCTGCAGCAAAATCCTGCGAATCATGGATGCCAGTAACGCGCCCTCACCCTGAGGCTGGATGCTGCGCAGCCATTCGCCGTACATCCCCAACACCCGTCCCAGGCGTTCTGGCATGACGCCGGCGAGCTTGATCGACAATGGATCAGCCGCCCGAATCAGATAAGGCGTCAGCAAGGTCGTGATCACCGAAACCGCCACAGCCACGGGGTATAAAAAGTTACTGGTGACCTGCAACGTCATGCCCAGTGCCGCGATGATGAAAGAGAATTCGCCAATCTGTGAAAGACCCATCCCGACCCGCAGCGAGGTACGTCCGTCATTGCCGGCGATAAATGCACCAAGGCCGCAGGACAACATCTTGCCGAGCACCACGGCTACGGTGATTACGGCGATTGGCCAGGCGTACTGAAGCAGGATCGCCGGATCGAGCATCAGCCCGATGGCCACAAAGAAAATCGCACTGAAAAGATCGCGAACCGGTTCAATCAGTTGTTCAATTTTCAGCAGTTGCCGGGATTCAGCCATGATCGCGCCGATCAGGAATGCCCCGAGGACCATGCTGTATTCAAGCTTGACCACCAGCAGGCAGAAGCCAAAACACAGGCCCAGCACCGTGATCAGCAGCATTTCGTTGCTTTCGAATCTGGCGACGTAGGCCAGCAGCCGCGGCACCATCAGGATGCCGATGACCAACGCGACGATCATGAACAGCGACAGTTTACCGACCGTGGAAAACACTTCGCCGGAGCTGACCGTACCGCTGACCGCGATGCTGGACAGTAGCGCGATGATGCCGATGCCCAGAATGTCTTCGACGATCAGCACTCCGAATATCAACTGGGCAAATCGCTCGTTCTTCAACTTCAGATCGTTGAGCGCCTTGACGATGATGGTGGTCGAGGAAATCGCCAGGATCGCGCCGAGGAACAGTGAATCCATGGTGTTCCAGTCGAACCAGCGACCAATCTCGTAGCCGATCCAGATCATCAGCACGATTTCCAGGAATGCCGCGATGAATGCCGTGGCACCGACCTTGAACAACTTGCGCAGGCTGAATTCCAGGCCCAGGCAGTACATCAGGAATATCACACCGAGCTCGGCCAGGGTCTTGATGGTTTCTTCGTCGTGGATCAGGCCGAACGGCGGGGTGTGCGGACCAATGATGAATCCGGCGACGATGTATCCCAGCACCACCGGTTGTTTCAGGCGATGGAAAACCACGGTGACCACACCTGCGATCAACATGATCACTGCCAGATCCTGAATGAAACTGATGGCATGCATGGCGTGAGACTCCCTGGATGGCATTGCTCTATCCCCGGACGCAGGAAAAGCCTGATCAAGCAGAACAAAAATCGGAATTGCACGTAGGAAATGCCCTTGAGGCTGGGCTTTTTGCAGGGTAACACCGCGACTTCTGGCAGAAAGGCGGTGCAATATATGGAAACAGATGGATCCGGCGTGACGGCGACCCCGCACCCGGCGTCCCGATAACTGTTGGTTTGAAAAAACCGCCGAGGCACCCGCAGAGGTGCATCCCTCAAACCTGGCCTTGACCCGTGAGAATGCTATGGAACCCGGAAACGCCCAGCTGTCGATGACGGTATTGATGACCCCCGACATGGCCAACTTCTCTGGCAATGTCCATGGCGGCACCCTGCTCAAATACCTCGACGAAGTAGCCTACGCCTGCGCCAGCCGTTATGCCGGCCGCTATGTGGTGACCCTGTCGGTGGATCAGGTCATTTTCCGTGAGCCGATCCATGTCGGCGAACTGGTGACCTTTCTCGCCTCGGTCAACTACACCGGCAACACCTCCATGGAGGTCGGCATCAAAGTGGTGACCGAGAACATCCGCGAACGCTCGGTGCGTCACACCAATAGCTGCTTCTTCACCATGGTCGCGGTGGATGACCAGCGTAAACCCGTCTCCGTACCACCGTTGCAACCGCAGAATAGCGAAGACAAGCGCCGTTACATGCAGGCCCAGCAGCGCCGGCAGATTCGTCAGGAGCTGGAAAAGCGTTATCAGGACATCAAGGGCGACGCCTAAGGCCGGTCGCTCTTGCGCGATCTTCGGACCGCTATCGCGAGCAGGCTCGCTCCCACAGGTACAGCATTAACCTTGTGGGAGCGAGCCTGCTCGCGATGGGGGCAGCGCTGAATCAGAGACTGATTGGTGTAGCTTCGAACCGCACCCGCGGATGGGCAATCCGGTCCTGAGCCCGTACCAGTTCCAACTCGTAGCTGGCACAGGCCTGGGTTTCCAGCAGCACTTCATGCACCGCCGACGCCGTGAACTCGAAAGCGGCCACCAGGCTGTCGCCCAACAGCACACGCGCCAGGAACAGGCCGGACGTCAGATCGCCCACGCCCACTGGCTGACGCGGGAACGCCAGCAACGGGCGCTGCAAATGCCAGCTGCCTTCGGCCGTCACCAGCAGCATCTCGAAGGCCTCTGCCGATTTGCCTGGGTAGTCCAGATGCTTGACCAGCACTGCTTTCGGGCCGCGCACCAACAATGCACGCGCCATTGCCAGGCAATCGAACAGCGATTGCGGCTTGCGCCCGGAGAAGCTGTCCAGCTCCAACTGGTTCGGGCACATGAAGTCCGCCACGGCGGCGGCCTCCTCCAACAGAAAATCACTGACCTCCGCCGGAACACTGCAGCCCTTCTCCGGATGCCCCATGACCGGGTCACACAGGTACAGTGCCTTGGGATTCATAGACTTGATCCGCGCCACCCCCGTCAGGATCGCCCGGCCCTGGGCCGCACTGCCGAGGTAACCGGAAAGCACCGCATCGCAGTTGCCCAGCTCGCCAATCGCCGCGATACCTTCGATCAGGTCGGGGATCTGATGCGGCGCCAGCACTTCACCGGCCCACTGGCCGTACTGGGTGTGATTGGAGAACTGCACGGTATTGAGCGGCCAGACATTCACCCCGACCCGTTGCATCGGGAAAACCGCGGCACTGTTGCCGGCGTGACCGAATACCACGTGGGACTGGATAGCGAGCAAATGCGGTGTACGTTTCATGCGGTGGATTTCCGTAAAACGATTGAAATTCTAGCCGCGCAGTATGCGACTAAACGCAGCCTGTACGACAGACCAGCGACGCAGTTAAGCTGACACTATCTTGTTGGAGCACCCTGTTGATGCTGACCCTTGGAAATATATTCGTGCTGATGCTGTTCGCCACTGCCGGGGCATGGCTATGGCACAACCACGGCTTGCGCGAGCGCGCGCTGGAGCGGGTCAAGCAGCATTGCGGCAAACTCGGGATCGAATTGCTCGACGGCAACGTGGCCTTGAAAAGAATCGCGTTCATCAGGGATGCCAGTGGTCGGCGACGCCTGGCCCGTGTGTATAACTTCGAATTCACCGTGACCGGCGAAACCCGCCACAACGGCACCATCACCCAGTTCGGCGCTCACAGTGCACAGATTGAGCTGGCGCCCTACCCGGTCCCGTTCGACGAAACCGAACCAGTGGTCGACGTGGCGAAACCTCGCGCGGAAGTGATCGAGCTGAGCCAGTGGCGTCAGGACCATACCAAGTGGCGGCCTTAAGCCATTAACCCGATCCGGATCGGCACGCTGCCAGCTCACGCTGCAGTCGTTCTGCATTCTGCACCTCACTGAAAATCAGCTCGATACGCGAATCCTGCCGCCATTCAATGGGCTGCCAGTCCAGCACCGAGTTATCCACCGCGTTCGCCGAGATCCAGCCGTGGGAACTGTGGATAACCAGCTTCGCCCGCTTCCAGCCAAGGCTTTCAAGCCACCGGCCTACCACAGCGGCATCAAACACCTGGCTTGGGTGCCAACGCCAACCGATGCTCCAGCCACCGTCCTGTTCCTGACTCAAGCAAATGGGCAACGCGGGATCGCTCCAGACCGTCGGCATCTGCGCCAATCCCTTGGGCACGACGAAGTTATCCACACCTGCCCGCGCTTTGGCATTCAGCCCTGGCAACTCGCTCAAGGGTAAAACCGCCTGTTGCGTCCAGCACAGGGGGAGCGGCGGCAATTGCCCGGCGATTCGCTGGCGGCTTTCTTCTTCGAGCCCCTCTGACTTGTTCAACAGTAGTAGTCCCGCATGGCCCAGCGCTTGCTGCTGAACATCCGGCAGCGGTTTGCCAGCGGCGAGCGACTGGGCATCCAACACCAGCACACAAGGCTGGACAGCCAACACGCCTTGCCACGGCGCTTCGCTCAATTGCCTGAGCAACTGCGCCGGATGCCCCAGCCCTGAGGGTTCGATGAACAGCCGATCCGGTTGCGCCTTGCGCAACAAGCGCCCAAGACCAATCTGAAACGGCGCACCGTTGACGCAACACAAGCAGCCCCCGGCCACTTCCCCCAGTGCGATACCATCGGCGTCCTGGGTCAGTAGCGCAGCGTCGAGACCGATCTGGCCAAACTCGTTGATCAACACCGCCCACCGCTCGCCAGCCGGGCGCTGGGCCAGCAGGTGCTTGATCAGGCTGGTCTTGCCGGCGCCCAACGGGCCGGCTATGACATGAGTGGGGATATTCTGCAGCATGGTCGATGATTTCTGAGGAGGTGGTGGATGCGGTTGATTGGCTTGTCGTTGCTCCTGGCACTCGTTTCAGGCGAGGCGCTGGCCCAGGCTTGTGTGGTTCACAGCCAGGGCGAGCGGCTTGATGTCCAGGTTTGCCAGCAGAACCGCAACATCCCGCCAAAACTCTTCGCCGATGGATTCTGCCAACCGAACCTGGCGGGGCAGAACGTCGATGTGCAGTATGTCGATCAATGCCCCGGCGGCGCATTTGGTATTTGCAGCAACGCCCAAGTCGCCAATATGCCCTACCGACAGGATATTCACTATTACGGCATTGCCACCGACGCGGCGTATTTGCAGCCGTACTGCGAGGCCCAGAGCCAGGGCGCCTGGCTCAAGCCTTGAAGCGCCAGTAGTGGATCAGGCGGCCTCTTCATACCAGGGGCCGAATGGATCAGGCAGCAAACCCCAGCCCTCTACGCCCAGCGCCATTTCCTCATCGGTCAGCAGGCATGCGTCCAGTTCGGCCGTGAGTTGCGTGAAGTCGATGTTCTGGCCGATGAATACCAGTTCCTGGCGACAGTCCCCGCTGTCGGCGGTCCAGTTTTTCATGATCCCGGTAGTACTTTCTTCGTCTTGCGGCCATTGGTTTTTCGGTACGAAACGCCACCAGCGCCCGGCAAAACCATAGCGCATCAAACCACCGGCCTGAGACCAGCTGCCGGCGTCCATGTGCTTGCTCGCCAGCCAGAAAAAGCCCTTGGAGCGCAGCAGTTTGCCGTTGTCCCAAGGACCGTCGATGAAGTTGAAGAAACGCTGCGGATGGAACGGCCGGCGAGCCCGGTAAGCACTGGATGCAATGCCATACTCTTCGGTTTCCGGCACGTGTTCGCCGCGCAGTTCCTGTAGCCATCCCGGTGCCTGGGCAGCCTTTTCGAAGTCAAAACGACCGGTGTTGAGAATCTTGTTCAAGGGGATTTCGCCCATCGCCATCGGAATGATTTCCGCCCGGGCGTTGAGCCGTTCAAGTATGGCGATCAGTTCCTCGCGTTGGTGGCTGCTGATCAAGTCGATCTTGCTGAGCAAAATCACATCGGCGAACTCGACCTGCTCAATCAACAGATCGGTAATCGAACGCTCGTCTTCCTCCCCAAGGGTTTCTCCTCGGGAAGCCAGGCTTTCGGCGGCCTGGTAATCGAGCAGGAAGTTCATGCCATCGACCACCGTGACCATGGTGTCGAGACGTGCAATGTCGTTGAGGCTCTGGCCGTTTTCATCGCGGAAGGTGAAGGTTTCCGCCACAGGCAGCGGTTCGGAAATACCGGTGGACTCGATCAGCAGATAGTCGAAGCGACCCTCCCTGGCGAGTTGACTCACCTCCTCCAGCAAATCTTCACGTAACGTACAGCAAATACACCCGTTACTCATCTCCACCAACCGTTCTTCAGCGCGATTAAGGCTGACATCGCGCTGGACTTCGGTGCCATCGACGTTGATTTCGCTCATATCGTTGACGATGACTGCAACCCGCAAGCCATCGCGATTACGTAGTATGTAATTAAGAAGTGTACTTTTTCCGGCGCCAAGAAAGCCGGAGAGAACGGTCACGGGAAGTCGATTGGACATCTGCATATTCCTCACAGGGATGCCCGGTCGCTGTGTCGGGCTTACACAATGTTATACTGTAACAACACAAATAAACCATCCTCTCTTGCCCGGTAGGGAAAAGGACAGGATGCTGAACGCCGCTCCCCTTGTGAGAACGCCCATGCGCAACACCCTTAAACCTGCATTGATCATGCTTTCCCTGCTGGTGGCTGCCGACGCGATGGCACAGGTCCCGAGCCTGGCCAGGTGCACTCGCAGCGCCAACCTGCTGGCCTGCGTGGATGCGGATGGCAACGCCTACAGCGTCAACACCGCCGGCAGCACCATCTATCTGCGGGGTTTCGAAACGGCCGGAAAACGCTATTGGGCACAGACCAACAGCCGCTACGGCCAACTTACGTTTTTCACTGGTATCGCTTCCGATGGCGAGGCTTGGGTTGGCTACAACCGGCGCGTCGGCTGGACCACGATCAACCGGTTTTCCAGCTCCGGCGGCAGCAGCGCCAAGTTCACCTGCAGCCGGATCGCTGGCTGTTAGGCCTCTTTGTTTTTCTGTTGATGGCGTGAAATCAGGCTGAGCATGTGGCGGTTGCGCATGATGAAAGTCCGCTCATGAAAAAGGCATCGTCGATTGTATTGTTATACTATAACATGACAAATCAACTCCCACGATGGACCTGCTCATGAATGCGCTGACTCTGCCGGATATCGCCGCGCAGGCCTCACGCCAAGCCCTGCCACTGGAGTGGGTGGGCATGTGCGGCATTGCTCTTCCCGTTTTGTTTGATGGCCAACGACTGAATGCAAAGGCCGATGCCGGCGTGAGCCTCGACGATGGCAACGCTCGCGGCATTCACATGTCACGGCTTTATTTGGCGCTTGAATTGCTGGAGCAGGAAAACCTTTCACCGGTTTTATTGCGGCGAGTTTTGCAGCGTTTTCTTGAGAGCCACGAAGGGTTATCCAGCAGCGCTCACCTAACCCTTCACGCCGATTTGTTGCTGAAAAGGCCGGCGCTGATCAGTCCATTGGCAGGCTGGAAAAGTTATCCAGTCAGCATCGAAGCGCGATTGAAAAACGCAATGTTCCACGTGGAACTAAAAATCGATGTGCCTTATTCCTCAACCTGCCCGTGTTCCGCAGCCCTTTCTCGACAGTTGATTCAGCAGCAGTTCGTCGATGATTTCGCCAACAAGCCACTGCAACACGCCGACGTTTTAGCGTGGCTCGGCTCCACGAACGGCATCGTCGCCACACCTCACAGCCAACGCAGCAGCGCAAAGTTGTGCGTACGGCTGGCTGATTTTTTGGACGAGTTGCCTCTGATCGCCGTCATCAACGACGCCGAAGCCGCACTCGGCACCGCCGTTCAAACAGCGGTAAAACGCGCCGACGAACAAGCCTTCGCCCTGGCCAATGGTCAGAACCTGATGTTCTGCGAGGACGCCGCACGCCGATTGAATCTGGCCCTGAAACGCTCCACAGGCATCAATGCCTTCCACATTCGCGTCACCCACGCCGAAAGCCTGCACGCCCATGACGCCGTAGCCGAAAGCCGTTTCAACTGGGAGGCCGCATGATTGCTTGCCACGCTTTGCGCTGGGGCGCACCGGGGCAGCCACTCACACCAGCGCTGGACTTCGAACTGTCGAAGGGCAGCCTGACCGCCATCATCGGTGCGAACGGCTCCGGGAAAAGCAGCCTGTTGAAGGTCATCGCCGGATTGCAAAAACCGTTGGCCGGAAAGGTGCGACTGGATGTTCCCCTCAAGGGCGGTGTGTCGTTCCTGCCCCAGCAACAACATCTGGACAGGCAATTTCCGATCAGCCTTCAGGCATTGGTCGCCGCCGGTTTCTGGGGCAACAAACAGTCACCGGCGATCCGTAGCCAACGACTGAACACCGTCCTCGAAAACTGGTGCCTGAACGGCCTGGAAGATCGACCCTTGATGGCCCTTTCCGGTGGCGAATTGCAACGCGCCCTGCTCGCCCGATTGAGCCTGACCGACGCCCCCTTGCTGTTGCTCGACGAACCCCACGCGGCCCTCGATGAACTCGGCCAGACATTGCTCTGGAAGCACATACACGAATGGCACCTCGAAGGCCGGACGCAGGTAGTCGTGTGCCATGACCTCGCCGCTGTCCGCGAGCACATCCCACACACCCTGCTGATAAAAAACAGTGGATGCGCATTCGGCCCTAGCACCGAACTGATCCGCCAACCACCCCAAGCGCAGGTGGCCTGATGATCGCTACCGCGCATCTCTGGCAACCGTTCCACGAGTTCGTCTTCATGCGTCGGGCGCTGCTCGGCGGTTTGCTCCTGGCGTGCAGTACGGCGCCCCTTGGGGTGTTTCTGATCCTCAGGCGCATGAGTCTGATCGGCGACGCTGTCGCCCACGGCATTCTTCCCGGTGCGGCTCTGGGTTTCTGGTTTGTCGGCTTGAGCCTCCCGGCGTTGACCATCGGCGGCCTCGGCGCCGGTCTGAGTATGGCCGGCCTCGCGGCCTGGATTACGCGACGCACCGGCCTGCGAGAGGACGCCAGCCTCGCGGCGATTTACCCGATTTCCCTCGCCGGTGGCGTGCTGATTCTCGGCATCGCCGGCAAACGCCTGGACCTGTTGCACCTGTTGTTTGGCTCGGCGCTGGCGGTCGATGGCCCGACCTTGACCGGCATGCTTTGGGTCTCGGGCCTGAGCCTGATTGCCATGGCACTGATCTACAAACCACTGCTGCTCGACACCCTTGACCCGCTTTTTCTGCAAACCGTCAGCCGACTAGGCCCACTGGCCCACGGCTTGTTCCTGACGCTGGTGGTGTTGAATCTGGTCATCGGTTTCCAGGCGATCGGCGCGTTGATGGTGGTCGGCCTGATGATGTTGCCTGCCGCCGCGGCGCGTTTCTGGAGTCGCCGCCTGCCGGTGCTGATCGTCGTCGCCGCCCTGCTCGGCAGCCTCTCGGTGTGGCTAGGTTTACTGATCTCGTTCTATTTCTCGCTGCCCAGTGGCCCGGCAATCGTGCTGGTGGCCGGCGGCGGGTATCTGCTGTCCGTGGTGTTCGGACCGGTGCACGGCTTGCTGCGCCGCCCGCCTTTGCTCACATCCCAATGAGGTGTTAACCGATGCGTGCTTTACTCGTGCTGTTCAGCTTGATGGTGTCGATGTCACTGTCTGCCGCCGAAAAACTTAAGGTGGTCACCAGCTTCAGCATCCTTGCCGACATGACCCAACAGGTCGGCAAGGAGCATATCCAGATCATCAACATGGTCGGCCCGGACGCGGATGCCCATACCTACGAGCCGACACCGGACGATGCCAAAGCGCTGCTCAAAGCCAGGCTCATCATCAAGAATGGCCTGGGTTTCGAGCCCTGGCTGGATCGCCTGGTGACGAGCACAGAGACCCGGGCGCCGGTCATCAGCGCGAGCCACGGCGTCGTCCCGCGCAGCCTGAATGAAGACGGCGAAACCGTTCCCGACCCGCATGCCTGGCATAACCTGGCGAACACCGAACTGTACATCGCCAACATCACCAAGGCGCTGATCGCCGCCGACCCGGCGAACACCGCCGACTATGAGCGCAACAGCCAGGCGTATCTGAAACAGGTCTATGCCCTGCTCGCCGCAGCCAAGGCCAAACTCGGTTCACTGCCACCGGGCAACCGCAAGATCGTGACGTCCCATGACGCCTTCGGTTATCTCGGCCAGGCCTACGGCATCGAGTTCATGGCGCCTCAAGGCCTGTCCACAGAGCGCGAACCTTCAGCCGCCGAAGTGGCCGCACTGATCACCCAGATTCGTCAGGCCAAGGTCAAGGCGGTGTTCATGGAAAACATCAAGGACGCCCGCTTGCTCAAGCAGATAGCGGATGAAAGCGGCGCGCAGATCGGCGGCACGCTGTACTCCGATGCCCTGGCGGCGAACGGTCCGGCCAGCACCTTCACCGGGTTGTTCGAGTACAACCTCAACACCCTGTACAACGCGTTGAGCAAGCCATGATCCGCAAGAACCCTTCCGGAGATTTACCGCTGATTGCCGAGTCGGCCTACGTCGACAAGACGGCGATCATCTGCGGCAAAGTGGTGATCGGCGAGAACGTGTTCGTCGGGCCCTACGCGGTGATCCGCGCTGACGAGGTCGATGACTCAGGCGACATGCAGCCGATCACCATCGGCGCCAACTCGAACATCCAGGACGGCGTGGTGATCCATTCCAAATCCGGTGCGGCGGTGACCATTGGCGAGTTCACTTCCATCGCCCACCGCTCGATCGTGCATGGCCCCTGCACCGTGGGCAATCGAGTGCTCATCGGCTTCAACAGCGTGCTGTTCAACTGCGTGGTTGGTGACGGTTGCGTGGTGCGGCACAACTCGGTGGTCGACGGTCGTGACCTGCCTGAAGCCTTCTACGTGCCCTCCACCACGCGGATCGGCACCAACACCGACCTCTCGCAATACCCGCCGGTGAGCGTCAGCGCCTCGGAGTTTTCCGAAGACGTGGCGCGCACCAACGTCGACCTGGTGCGCGGCTACAAAGCCCTGCAAAACGAGTTCTGAGCATGAGCAGCGTGCTGATTCGCAATGCCCGTTTGGTGAACGAAGGCCGTGAACTGGTCGCGGAGCAGATTTTGCCGATCACCACACTGGTGGCCAAAACCAGCCATCGTGTCGCCGATCTATTCGCCATTCCCGATCGCGGTTATCTTCGAGAAGGCTATTGGGCAGATCTGGTGCTGATCAAGCCCGAACCCGGCAGCGTTGCCGTTGCCACGCAACCGATCCTGTCGCAGTGCGGCTGGACACCCTTCGCCCGCCGTAGCTTTCAACACAGCGTCAGCACCACGATCGTGTCTGGGCAAATTGCCTGGCACGACAAACGTCTTAACGACAGTTGCGTTTGCCCCTACGGTTTATGCGATAACGCTCGTTAGAAGCACGTGAGTACGCCGACCATGATCCAGATCACCCTGCCCGATGGTTCATTGCGTGAATACGACCAGCCACTGTCCGTGCACGAGGTGGCTGCCAGCATCGGCCCCGAATTGGCCAGCGCGGCCGTAGCGGGCCGAGTCAATGGTGTACTGGTGGACTGCGAATACCTGATCGAGGCGGATGCCCGGGTCAGCATAGTCACCCCCCGGGAGCCGGACGGCCTGGAGATCCTGCGCCGCTCCTGTGCATTGATGCTGGCCATGGCGGTCAAGCAACTCCACCCTCATGCGCAAATGCGTGCGGGAAAGGAATTGGGTGACGGTTTCTTTTACGAGTTTGCAGTCGACCAACCGCTGACCCCGGCAGACCTGCCCCTCATCGAAGCTCGCATGCAGTCATTGGCAGCAACCAATCACTCGATCCGTCGACGGCCGGCGCGAGAAGCAGTGTCGCTGTACCGTCTGGGGGACACCGAGTACCAGAGCCATGGACCGCATGTCCCCACCACCAAAGTCTTGCAGGCGTTTGCCCTCGATCACATCAGCGGCACGTTGCAACAACGGATCTACGGCACCTGCTGGTCCAGCCATCAGGAACTGCAACACTGGCGCGTTCCACCCCACGTGGTTGTCGTGAGCATGGATGACCGCCAGGCGACTTATGCCCAAGCGGTGACCGAATCCTTGCGCCAAAAAGGCGTACGCGCCAAGGCCGACCTGCGTAACGAAAAAGTCCACTACAAGATTCGCCAGCACAGCCAGACCGTGCCGTACCTGGTAGTGGTTGGCGAAAAAGAACAGGCTGGGGGATTTGTCAGTGTGCGCAGTCGCACGGGGGAGGATTTTGGCCAGATGCCTGTCGAGGCAGCATGTGAGTGGTTGAGTCGGCTCGAGATTTAGGAAGGCCGTGCGGACGCATTCGCGAGCAGGCTCGCTCCCACATTGACTGTGTGTCGATCACACATCTCCTGTGGGAGCGAGCCATGCTCGTGAAGCTTTTTTAAGCTCTTGGCTTTACCGTGCCGCAATCCTGCCCCAACCAGACGGCGCGGGATTCGAGGCTGCCCTTCTGCTGAATGCCGGTGGCGTTGAACGTCCCGTTGACCTTGGTGGTGAACTCGCGATCACTGAGGAACGTCGCCACACCAGCACCCTGGGCTTTCGGGCAACTGAAACGGAACTTCCACTGATTGCCGGAGCGGTCGGTGATTTCCTGTTTGCAGCCCGACTGCGGATCGGTCAGCGGAATGTTGTCGGTCTTGACCTGCTCAGGGGTCAGGCACGCCCGGATCCCTTTGCCGCCCATGGTGATGCCCTGCTTTTCCAGTTGGGCGCGCTGCTCAGGGGTCATCTGGCTCTGGAGCTGGCCCAAGATCAATTGCAGGTCCGGCATATTCTGCTCGTCGACCTTCATGTTGCTCGTGGTCAGCTCCCACAATCCTGGTTGCAGCATTTGCGCGTGAGCCGCCACAGGAAGTGCCAAACCCAGTGCCATGGCCAAACCCAGCAGACGAACGTTCATCGAGTAACTCCTGATCAGTAGTGGCCGTTAGACGTCAGCCGCCGGCTTCGGTTCATGGGCGAATTAATTAGCGACATTCTGCACGGAACATGGTCTGTTAAGCACTGAATCTTCAGGAGCAAGGCAGCCCCCATGGATTACTTCGGACCGCATATTTTCGGTTATACCATCGCCCTGTTGCACTCGCTGGGCATGATCGCGGCCATACATGCCGTGTTGACCGTCCGGACCGCCCAAGGCTCGATCGCCTGGGCCCTGTCGCTGTTTTTCATCCCTTACCTCACGCTGATCCCGTACCTGATGTTCGGCCGCAGCACCTTTGATGGCTACATCAAAGCCCGGCGGCAGGCCAACGAGGAAATGCGCAAGGCTGTTTCCGAACTCAACTGGCGACCCTGGGTAGAAGAAGCCCTCACCGCCCGCGCTTCTTCTACCTACGCCTCGCTCAGAGCGATGCCCAAGCTTGGAAACATGCCCTGTCTGGCCAATAACCAGACGCGACTGTTGATCAACGGCCAGTCGACGTTCGAGGCCATTTTCGATGCCATCAGCCAGGCGAAAGAAGCCGTGCTGATCCAGTTTTTCATCGTCCATGACGACCGTCTCGGCCAACGCCTGCAAACTTTGCTGTTGAAGAAAGCCGCAGAAGGCGTAGCGATCTACCTGTTGTATGACCGAATCGGCAGCCATTCCCTGCCCAACGGCTATGTGCAGGCCTTGCGTGATGGCGGGGTCGAGGTCAAGGCATTTGGCCCCCGTAGTGGCTGGTTCAATCGCTTTCAGGTGAACTTCCGCAACCATCGCAAGATCGTGGTCGTAGACGGCATTCTCGGCTTCGTTGGCGGGCACAATGTCGGTGATGAATACATGGGCGAGAAACCGCCCCTGGCCCCCTGGCGCGATACCCACGTGCAAGTGCGCGGGCCAGTGGTGGCGTGCATGCAGGAGTCTTTCGCTGAAGACTGGTTCTGGGTGGCTCATGCCCTGCCACCACTGATCCTGCCCGAGGTTTATCCGGAAGACGGCGTGCTGTGCCAGTTGCTCGCCAGCGGGCCGGCAGACGCCTGCGAAACCTGTTCTCTGTTCTTTGTCGAAGCAATCCATGCGGCGACGGAGCGGGTCTGGATCACCAGCCCGTACTTCATCCCCGATGAAGCCGTATTCGCAGCATTGCGCCTGGCGGTCCTGCGCGGTGTGGATGTGCGGCTGCTGCTGCCGTCTCGGCCCGACCACCGAGTCGTCTACGCCGCCTCCAGCCTCTACGCCTTCGAAGCCGTGCGCGCCGGTGTGCGGGTATTCCGTTACCAACCCGGATTCCTGCACCAGAAAGTGGTGTTGATCGACCGTGAAATCAGCGCCATCGGCAGCGCCAACCTGGACAACCGTTCGTTCCGGCTGAATTTCGAAGTGATGTTGCTGACCGTCGACCGCGCGTTCGCCGCCGAGGTGGAACAGATGCTCAACGATGATTTCGCCAATGCCCACGAAATCGCCAAAGGAGAAGGCCGGGAGACCCACCGCCTGCAGCAGGTCGGCATGCGGGTCGCCCGGCTTATTTCGCCGATTCTCTAGAGGTAGATGTCGTCACGAGTCCATGGCAGTTCATGACTGCCATCGGCGTGGGCCTTCACCGCGAGAATCTGGTGCAGGTTGATCCAGCCGCGGGCGAACGCGTAGGCGCAACCGGCCAGGTACAGCCGCCAGATGCGCAGGACTTGTTCCGGTACGAGTCTGGAGGCCGCTTCGAGGTTGTCTTCCAGGCGTTCGCTCCAGTGATCGAGCGTACGAGCGTAGTGCAGGCGCAAGCTCTCGACGTCGACGATTTCAAGCCCCGCCTCACTGATCTCGGCAGAGATCATCGACAGGTGCGGCAGCTCGCCATTGGGGAACACATATTTCCCGATGAAATCTCCGGCACCACGTCCTACCGGACGGCCATCAGTGTATTTGGCGGTGATCCCGTGGTTCATCACCAGGCCACCCTCTTTCACCGCGCCGAACAAGGTATTGCAGTATTCGGCCAGGTTGGCGTGGCCAACGTGTTCAAACATGCCGACGCTGACAACCTTGTCGAAACGGCCATCCTGGGGCAGATCGCGATAGTCGAGCAGTTGCAGTTCTACCAGGTCCTCCAGGCCCTCCGCTTTCACGCGTTCCCGGGCCAGGGCCAACTGCTCCTTGCTGAGGGTGATACCGAACACTCTCGCGCCAAATTCCCGCGCCGCAAAACGCGCCAATCCGCCCCACCCGCAACCCACATCCAGCAAATATTCTCCGGGCTGCAGGCGCAGCTTGCGGCACAGGTGACGGAACTTGGCTTGCTGGGCCTGCTCGAGGCTTTCGCTGCCGGTCTCGAAGTAAGCGCAGGAATACGCCATGTCGCTGTCGAGCCACAGCTGATAGAACGCGTTGGAAAGGTCGTAGTGGTAGGAAATCGCCTTGGCGTCTGTCTCTTTGTCGTGGGCGCTACGAACGGGCTGATTGTCGTCGTTTTCGTCCAGCAACGCCTGGCTCCATTCATCGCAGACACGGATCACTTCGCTGATGGAGCCTTCGAGTTCCAGTTTGCCTTCGACAAAAGCAGCACCGAGGGCGTCCAGGCTTGGATGGGTAAACTGGGTGACCATTTGTGGGTCCTTAACCACAATAGTGACGCTGGGCGCCGGTCCCAGATTGAGTTCATGGCCATCCCAGAGTCTCAGGCGAAGCGGTAATTGCAGATTCTGTAAGGCCGGTGGAAGATGCGCGAGCATGGAGAAGCCCCCTTGTTTCAGACGTCTAAACAGAGGGTAGACCATCTTTGAAAAATAGCTGGCTATCGAATTAATAGCCGATTTCAATGATTCGCGACGCCTACACCTGCCGCCGCGAACGCACAAAATGATGTGCCCTCATCTCCAATGACTACGAACCGGGCGCACAGTTCTAAAAAGTTTAAGCCCCGTGATTACCCGATTTAGAGCAATTGCCTTCAGGTTTCGTCCTTGAGCTTGAGCAACGGCTCCTGGAACCGCAGCAAACGACCGGCATTGCCCAACACCAACAAGGTGCTGAGGTTATGCAGCAGCGCCGCAATCATCGCCCCGGCAGCGCCGAGCCAGCCGAACGCGGCGAAGGCCACGATCGCCAGGGTCCAGCCCAATCCGATGATCACATTGACCTGCAACGTCTGGCGGCACTGACGACTCAGGCGCACGCAGGTGCCGAGGCGGCGCAGGTCACTGCCGATCAGCACAATGTCAGCCGATGCCAGGGCGATGTCCGCACCGCCCGCGCCCATGGCCACACCCACCACGCCAGCCTTGAGGGCCAGAGAGTCGTTGATGCCATCGCCGACCACCAT
Source organism: Pseudomonas sp. GL_091 (assembly GCF_057837725.1). Taxonomy (NCBI): domain Bacteria; kingdom Pseudomonadati; phylum Pseudomonadota; class Gammaproteobacteria; order Pseudomonadales; family Pseudomonadaceae; genus Pseudomonas; species Pseudomonas sp. GL_091. The sequence goes on from NZ_CM174451.1 coordinate 7,096,786, forward strand.
CGGCCGAAAGCCGCTGTCGATTTCCTTGAGCACGCGGTTCAGTTTGTCTTCGGGCAGGGCTTGCGCTTCGACGTCACTGATCCCGACATCCCGGGCGAGCGTTTGCGCGACGCTGTGGCGGTCACCGGTGAGCAACAACTGGCGACCCAGTCCGAGATCGCGCAACTCACCCAAGGCAAATTGCGCCTCGGGTTTGACGCTGTCGGCCAACAACAGCCAGGCGAGAAATTCACCGTTGAGCGCCAGCCCGGCAATCGGACCGTCGTGATCGGGAACCGTCGTTGTGCTGATGCCCAGTTGCGCGAACAATTCCGGCCGGCCGAGCGCTGCTTCGCCCTGCTCGGTCATCGCCACCACGCCCAGGCCCTGGCGCTCATGAATGTCAGAAAGCAGCAGGAAATGCTCCTGGGTCACCAACCCCGCGAGCGCACGGCTGACCGGGTGACTGCTGGCCGAGCCGAGGCTGGCGGCGAGCTTCAGGACATGGCTGCGATCTTCCAGCGGACTGTCGATGGATTGCAGGCGCAAGGTACCGAAGGTCAGCGTCCCGGTCTTGTCGACTACCAGCGAGGTGAGGTCCGCCAACTCTTCAAGGAACGCGGAACTGCGGATCAAAATACCGTGGCGCGCCGCCACTGCCACCCCGGCTATCGCCGTGGCCGGTGCCGACAACACCAACGCACAAGGACAGGCCGCCACCAATACCGCGAGCATCGCTTGAGCGTTGTTGGTGATGAACCAGGTCACGGCAGCCAACAGCAACACCAGCACCATATAGCTGCCGGCGTAACGCTCCAGCAAACGAGTGATCGGCGGTTTCGAGCGCTCGGCGTTTTGCATCAGGGCGATGACTTTGCCGAGGGTCGACTCCTGGCCGGTACGGGTCACTTCGATTCGCAGCAGACCGTCGAGGTTGATCGCGCCACCAAACACCGACATGCCGACGCCCGCCTCCATCGGTACTGATTCGCCGGTAATGGAGGCGGTGTCCAGACTGGCCTGGCCGGATAACACCCGACCATCCGCCGGCACCCGGTCCCCGGCGCGGACCTCGACCAGGTCGCCGGCCTTGAGCGTACCGTTGTCGACTTCGATGATCGAGCCGTCCGCCTGAATCTTGCGTGCATGGCTGCGGGTCAGTTTGCCGAGGGCGTGAATCGCCTCCTGGGAACCGATCACGCTGCGCTCCTCCAGCACGTGACCGAAGATCATGATGATCGGCAACAGAGCCGCCGTCAGCAGATCCCCGGTGGCCCAGGCACCCAGCATGGCCAGGGCAATCAATTGATCGGTGATGCCGTGCAGGCTTGGATATCGCAGGCTGTACCAGGCCGAACGCATGACCGGTATGGCGACCAGCAGCGAGGCAAAACCCAGCAGCAGCTGACTGACGCCGGTCTGCTCCGGCGCCAGCCAACGCCAGATTAATCCCAAGGCCAGCAAGCCCAATGCGAGCATGGCCAGGGTCAGTTGGCGCGCGGCGCTACGTTGTTCTGCCGAAGACAACATGCTCGGCGCGGTGGCGGTTTGCGCAGTCATTGTGCAGCTCCCTGAATGATCAGGCGGGAATCGTCTTTGGGATTGACCGTCGTGACCGAACCGGCCTGCCCGAGAATTTTCGGCAACCGCTCGCGATAAATGCGCAGCAGCATTTGCGGGTCAGTGCCCTGTTGTTGCGCCTTGGCCAGGCTCAACACAGTGGCCGTGTCGGTGGATGCTTTGGCCAGTCGTTCACTGGCTTGGGCACGGGCAACTTGTAGTGTTCTGTCGCCTTGCTCGTTGGCGGTTTGCGTCAGTTTTTCGGCTTCGGTACGCGCATTGGCCACGGCTTTGTCGGCCTGCTGACTGGCTGTCAGGACTGCATTGAAGGCATTGACCGCCGGGCTTGGCAGACTCGATTGCACATCTACACGCGCCACTTCGATTCCCAGTCCCTGCCCCGTCGCGGAGAGCTCGGCAAGACGCTGGTTGATGCCCTGCACCAGATCGCCTCGCAAGCGCTCGCGTCTTTCAGCCGCCTGACTGTCAGCGCCGATCAGCTCTGGCCGGGCGACCAGGATAGTGTCCAGATCACGAGCGGCGGTGAGCGCCACAGCGCTGCGGGTGACTAACCGATCCAGTGCGGGCAACACATGTTCGCCTTGAAGCACGAACGCGTAAGGTTCGGTGACTTTATAGAAAACCCGGACATCCAGTTGCACCACCCCGGCATCACCGGTCAGCAGATAACCTGAGCCAGCGAGGGCATCGCTGATGGGCGTGGCAAAACTGGCCACGCGATCTGCCTGTATCGCGGCACCACTGCGCAACAGGTTGTCCACTCGACGCTCAATCACCCGATCTGCCGCCGGCAACAAAATCACCTGCTCGAACGGTTGCGGCCAGGCCAATAACAGCCCGGCATTCTGAATGCGATCCAGCGCACCGAAATGCAAAACCACCGCGCGATTTTGCGGATCAATCTGCCGCACATTGGAAAACGCCCACGCCAACGCCGCCAACACTGTCACCGCGTACAGGGCGAGAAACGCCAAGCGCCCGGCCTGAATCCAGGGGCTGCTCAACTCATTTGTTCCACGTGGAACCAAACTCATGGCTGCGATCCGGACTTGTTGTCGAGGCTCGGCGGACCTTCAACCAACACCCGAAACGGTGCGGCATCGGTGCGCAGAATCAGCTTGGTTCCCGGCGTTACCACCGTGCCCAAGGTGTCGAGCGAGCGCAGCAGGTTGTAGAGCTGCGGCGACTCCGCGTAGGCGCGGCCGTAAATCTGCGCCGCTTCGACGCGCGATTGCGCTTCGATATCTGCCGCTTTCACCGTGGCATCGGCCTGCACAATTCGCGCATCACGCTCGGCGGCGGAACGAATTTGCGCGGCTTCACGCTTGCCGATGGCCGTGCGCTCAGTGGCGATGGTTTCACGCTCGGCGCGCATCCGGTCGACAGTCGCAGTGAGCGTCACCGAAGGCAGCGTCAATCGTTCGATACCGACCTGCAACACGCGCACGCCATAAGTGGTGAGCAGCTGCTGATCGATTTGCTTGCGCAGTTGTGCTTCGAAATCGGCGATGCGCACCTGGCTGGCATCGGTATTGACCAGATTCGCCAGATCAAAACTGCTGGCGGTGGTCTCCAGTGCGGAGCCGACAAAGGTGCGAATCTGCCGCGCGGCTTCATCGGGCTGGTTCTGCACTGCGCGCATGAAACGTTGCACATTGTCCGAATCGCCCTGCACCTGCCACGCCACGTAGGCCTGAACGATGATGCGCAAACCGTCCCGGGTGCCGACATCCTGCAAACCGCTGGACGTGGTACGCAGCCGCAGATCCACCGGGATCGCCGCTTCGAACGGTGCCGGCCAGCGCCAACCCAGTCCCGGTTCCAGCAAGACTCGCGATGGGTTGCCAAAGCGCGTGATCACAGTGGCTTCACCCGAACGCACCTGCACCAGGCTTGCGGCGGCGACCGCAAACGCCACCAGCAATGCCGCCCACCCCATCCGACGCCATGGGAATGGACCGGCCTCCTGCGGATCGCCGTGATGATGGTGATGGCCGTGGTGATGATGCCCGCCATGGCCGTGATCGTGTCCGCCGTGGTCATCGTGATTGTGCGTATGGGACTGGCTCAATTGGCAGCTCCTGGCTGAGCGGTTTTACGCGACGGCGCAGGGTCAACCGGCAGCGTGAAAGTACGGAGGTCGATGGTTGGCGCATTGCTGCTGCCGCCCAGACGATGATCGAGCACCAGCAATCTGGCGTTGGCCAAACCCTGGGACAACTGACTGAAATACTGCTCCAGCACGAAGGCTTGGCCAGCGCTGGCATAGGCTTTTTGCTCGGCGTTGAATTTCAGGTCCGCGGCCTCGGCGCCAGCGTTGATTTCACGGGCGCTGGCCGTCGCCTGATCACGGGCGATGCTGGCCTGCAACTGCGCCTGGTTGGTGGCCTCGGCAGCAGCGCCGCGTTCTCGGGCGATCAAGGCTTGCGCGCCAATCTGCGCCGCTTGCACGCCGTGATAGGCATTGGCTGCACCGGCCGGAGGGTGAATCGCCTCGACCACCGTGGCGAGAATTTCCACGCCGCTGTCGAGTTTTTGCAGGTCCACCTGCACCGCGCGGCCGATCTCTTCGGCCAGCCCTACCCTGTCTTCGCCAAGCAAACCGTCGAGGGTGCGCGAGGCGAAATCGTGAACCAGGATTCGGCTGGCGGTGCTGCGAATCAACATCGGCACATCGGCACTGTTATAGGTCGCAGCCAACGCCGCCTCATCGCTCAGACCGATGCGATAGACGAAGCGCACGTCCATGTTGACGATCTGAAAGCTCTGCTTGTCGGCTCGGCTGCTGGCGATCACCTGGGATTTGTCGTTCACATGGCTGGCGTCCCACAAGCGATTGGCAACTACCGGGGCCGGGCCTTCGGCGGGGTCGGCCTGAGCGGGGACGGTGGTTTCGCCAACACTGGTGGCCAACTCGTGTACCACGCCATTCTCGACGCTCAACACCCGGCCCAATGGCCAAGGCAAACCCATATGCAAACCTGGGCTGAACACCTCCACTGGCTTACCGAATCGTTCGTAGATGCCACGCCCTTGCAGGGCAATTTCGTGAATGCCGGTCAGCGACCAGCCAACCAGCGACACCACCGCCAGCACCGGCAGGAACGCCCGACGCATGTAAGTGAAGGCCCAGATCTGCCGCAGATCGATGCCGAAGCGGTTATGCAATTCGTGCTGCAACGCCAGCAATGGCTGTGGCGGCCAGCGCAGCATGTCAGCGACAAAGCTGCGCGCCAACAGCTCCGGCTCAAGGCGTTCGCGGCGCGGGCTGAACAATGACAACAGCGCGCGCAGTAACAGTTCTGCCGCCACCAGCCCCGGCAGCAGACCGATCAACACCGCCAGGCGTACAGGCCATATCGAGGTTTCATCGGCAAACAATAGACAAAAAGCACTGAGCACCAGGCTGATGATCGCCACACGGATCAATTGCGCCAATGTTGCGGCTTCAGGCCATTGCGCAGTGTTTTCCTGGGCCAGATGGCGTTCCATCACCAACAGGCCGAACGCCAACAGTAGGAAGCACGCCGCCCCGACAGTGGCCGACAGGCCCAGCGCTGCCGGGGGCAACGTGAGGTTCCAGGCTTGTTCGACGCTCAATACCGCCAACAATGCCCAGCCGCCAAGCCACAGCGTCGGCGCGCCGATTTGCCCGAGCAGATGCTGCGATTGTCGGCTGATCCGGTCCAGCAATCGCTCATACCACCCCGATGGCGCGGCAGACTCGTCGACATCAACCACCGGCACTACGGGATTCATGGCGCGGGCACGCCACTGGGTTACCGACCAGGCCGATTGCAAACCGGCCATCAACACCACAGACGCCGCGCTCAGGTTCAGCAGCAACGCCGGCCACAGTGTTTGCGAGGAAAACAACCCGGCAAAAAGCGCCAGCAGCACACCCACCGTCGCGAATACGCCCGCGCCGATGGCGAACTGGCGCAAACGCCGCCCTTGAATGAACGCCTGCTGAAAGCGCGGCAACCCGGCTAACGGCGCTTCATCAACATCGAGATCGACTTGCATACCACTCCAGAGTGTCTTCGCTTACAGGACCATTCGTTACGATATAACGAAAATGGTAAAATTTCCGTACTCACGCGCGCTATCTAAAGATTCCCAACCTGTCGCTTACCTGAAGCCTTGACCGAAATGCTGCAGAACGCACATATTACGTTCGTAATTTTATCCAGGAACTACTTTTACCCATCCCTGCCCCCTTTCGATCCAGGAGTACATCCATGAGCATTTATGACGTCGTGATACTCGGCGGTGGCCCCGGCGGTTACAACGCGGCGATCCGCGCCGGGCAACTGGGTCTGAAAGCCGCCTGCGTGGAAGGACGCGCCACACTCGGCGGCACCTGCCTGAACGTCGGCTGCATGCCATCCAAGGCGTTGCTGCATGCCTCTGAACTGTACGACGCGGCCATGGGGGCGGAATTCGCCAAACTGGGGATCGATGTCAAACCCAGCCTCAACCTCACCCAGATGATGAAACAAAAGGATGAAAGCGTTACCGGGCTGACCAAGGGCATCGAATTTCTTTTCCGCAAAAACAAAGTCGACTGGATCAAAGGCTGGGGCCACATCGACGGACCGGGCAAAGTCACGGCGACCGATAGAGCCGGTGGCAAGACCGAACTGATCGCCAGGGACATCATCATTGCCACCGGTTCCGAGCCCATGCCCCTGCCTGGTGTGGACATCGATAACAAACGCATCCTCGACTCCACCGGTGCCCTGGCCCTGAGCGAGGTGCCCAGGCATCTGGTGGTGATCGGCGCCGGGGTGATCGGCCTGGAACTGGGTTCGGTCTGGCGACGCCTTGGGGCACAGGTGACAGTGGTCGAGTTTCTCGACCGGATCTGCCCCGGCGTGGACATCGAAGCCGGCAAAACCCTGCAGCGCTCCCTGAGCAAGCAAGGCTTGAGTTTCAAATTGAGTTCAAAAGTGACCAGCGCCACCAGCTCCGCCAATGGCGTTCAGCTCAGCATCGAGCCTGCCGCTGGCGGTGCTGCCGAGCTGCTCGAAGCGGATTACGTATTGGTGGCCATCGGGCGCCGACCTTATACACAGGGCCTGGGCCTGGAGAACGTCGGCCTCGCCACGGACAAGCGCGGCATGCTCGCCAACAAAGGGCATCGCACCGAAGCTGTCGGGGTCTGGGTGATTGGTGACGTAACCTCGGGTCCCATGCTCGCCCACAAGGCCGAGGACGAAGCCATGGCCTGCGTCGAGCAGATTGTCGGCAAAGCCGGCGAGGTCAACTACGACCTGATCCCCAGTGTGGTCTACACCAAACCGGAACTGGCCAGCGTCGGCAAGACCGAAGAGCAGCTCAAGGCTGAAGGCCGGGCGTACAAGGTCGGCAAGTTTCCCTTCACCGCCAACAGCCGGGCGAAGATCAACCACGAAACCGAAGGCTTCGCCAAAGTGCTGGCCGATGAGCGCACGGACGAAGTCCTCGGCGTGCATCTGGTCGGCCCGAGCGTCAGTGAAATGATTGGCGAATATTGCGTGGCCATGGAATTCAGCGCCTCGGCCGAAGACATCGCCCTGACCTGCCATCCACACCCGACCCGCTCCGAGGCCTTGCGTCAGGCGGCGATGAATGTGGAGGGGATGGCGACGCAGATGTAAGGCAAAGGACTGGAGGTGACGGGGCCACCGCCTTCGCGAGCAAGTCGGATCGCCGCATCGCCGCTCCCACAGTTGATCTGTGGCGTTCACAAAACCAATGTGGGAGCGAGCCTGCTCGCGATGCAGACGACTCGGCCTAGAGCGGCAAATGCTCCAGCGGCAACGCCCCCGGGGCCTTCACCGTATGAATCGCAAAGTTGCTGCGAATGTCGCTCACCCCCGGCAGCTTCAGCAAACGCCCGGTGAGAAACCGGTCATAGGCGCGCAAGTCCGGCACCACCACCTGCAGTAGAAAATCCGACTCCCCTGACACCAGAAACGCCGAAATCACCTCGGGTAATGCCGTCACCGCCTGGCGAAAGGCTTCGGCTTGTTCATCGTTATGACGCTCGACCTTGACCCCGACAAACACCGTCAGCCCCAACCCCACTTCGTCGCGGTCCAGGTTGGCCTGGTAGCCGCGAATAACCCCCGCCTCTTCAAGCATCCGCACCCGGCGCAAGCATGGCGATGCCGACAGGCCAATCTCGTCTGCCAGTTGCACATTGCTCAGGCGGCCATCCCGTTGCAGCGCGGCGAGAATCTTGCGGTCGTAGGCGTCGAGTTTCATGGTTTGGCAGATCCTGATGGTTCAAGCTTGATTAAGTGGCAGGTTATGCCAATACACGTCTTGATAGAAGCCGACAACGCAAGCACCTGCCCCGCCCTCCAGCCCTAGACTGGTACGACCAAATCGACAACGAACGGGGTGCAACATGCAAGGTCTCTTGCTGTTTTTCATGGCACTGGCAGTGGTCTACCTGTTGCCGGGGCCCGACATGATCCTGCTGTTGCAGACCGGTGCCCGCCAGGGCAAAGGCGCCGCGCTGGCCACGGCCGTGGGCCTGGGCATCGCCCGGGGTTGTCATGTGGCATTGGCGGCGCTGGGGCTGGCGGCACTGTTCAAGGCGGCGCCCTGGACCTTCGACGTGGTGCGCCTGGCCGGTGCCGCGTATCTGCTGTGGATCGGCATTCAGTGCCTGCGAACCACGATGCTGCCGAGCCTCACCAGCGCCGAAGCAACTGGCGAAAAAACGCGCTGGGGTACAGCCATCCGACGCGGACTGCTGACCAACCTGCTCAACCCCAAGGCACTGCTGTTCTGCTCGGTGCTGCTGCCGCAATTCATCAACCCACAGGCCGGGCCGGTACTCGGGCAATTTGCGACCTTGGGCGTGGTGCTGGTCGGCGTCGGTTTGCTGTTCGACAGCGCTTACGCTCTGGTCGGCGCGGCACTCGGCCGTTGGCTGCAACGCAGCCCCTCAGCCCAGCGCCTGCAACAATGGTTGTTCGGCAGCCTGTTGATCGGTTTCGCCGTGCGGCTGACCTTTGTGCAACAGGCTTGAACCTCACAGCGCCTTGCGGCGGCGACGTTTGAACATCAACAGCGCGGCTGCCGCGAACACCACTACGCTACCGATCTGTAACGGCGTCTTGTACGGTCGCAAGGCCGAACGCGCAGCGTCGGTGACTTGGGTCACGTAGCGTTTGTCGGCGTTCTCGAAGTCGGGGTACGGGCACTGGTGGCCGAAATCGGCGGCCCATTCCACGTAAGGCCCTTCTTTGACATAACGCTGATAAATCGCACTTTGCTCCTCAAGGCTGCTGTTCCACCCCGACGCCTCGCACAGCACCGCCGCAAACGCCTGGCTGGTGTGAGGCAAGTTATCCGCCGCCTTGCTCGCCAGCGCCGTGGCCACGAAACGATAGTGATAACGCTGATCAGGCTGGGCAGCGCTGGCCTGCTGGCGCTTCACTTCGTCCTCGGCCACCAGCGGACCGACCTTGAGCTCGGCGTTTTCAAGCATGTAGTTACCACCGAGCGTGGCGTAATCCGGCGCCATTTCGTAGCCAAGAATGTCCATGCCCCACTCGCGTGCCGTCCACGCCGCATTGAACAGGGCGGCGGCGCGACGGGTCGGCCACCAGGCTGAATCAGCCGCCAGACGTTGTTCGCCATACAATCTCGCCTTGTGCCGCAAGCCGTCATTATCGAAGTACGCCGGCGCTTGCTCGTAATGCCCCTCGCGCAACAAACGCCGCCCAAGCAGATTGCGCAGGCTCGCCGCCACCGGCAAGGGCACGTAGTTGTCGCGGTCCTGCTGGATGAGTGGCGGCGGTGCCGGCACTTGCGTGTCGACGTAGTGCTTGAGTTCTTCGAGGGTCAACACGCGCTCGGCAACGGTGGCGGCGTCGAACCAGTAAATGCTTTGGCTGCGATACAGCTGATCGAAGGCTTGCAGGTAATCCCCGCGTTGCAGGGCCAGGATCGCGCTTTCACCCTCGACCCGGCATTTGGGCTGAAGCGTTTCGTAATCGTAGTCCGGGGTCCGTCGCTCGCCCCAGGACTCATTCTGCGGGAATGCCTGGGCCGCCTTGGCATAGGCTGCGGCGGCCGCACTCTTATCGCCCTCGCGCACCGCCAGTTTTGCCCGCAGCCACCAAGCCAAACCGCCATCGCCGGCATGTTCGAGGAAAGCCTTGGCACTGGCGTAATCGCCCTGTTGATAATTCATCGCCGCCAGGCGGTCGGCGTTTTCGAGACTGCCACGGGTACTGTTTTGCAGCAGCTTGATCATTTTTTGTTCGTTAGGCGGTTGATCGCCGAACGACCAACCCAACCGGCTGATCAGCGATGCGGTCACCAATTGCTGCACGGGCTGGCCCTTGAGCAACTCGGCCACTTGATCCTCCGGCAGTGTCATCAGGTCCGCCATCAATAGCTTCAGCGATTCGTAGCCCACCGCGGAGCCGTGCAGATTTTGCGTGGCGTACAGCTCGATGGCGCGGTTCCAGTCGCCGGCGGTGCGCACCACCCGGGCTTCTTCGCCGAGGCTGGCGACACCCAGTTCCAGTGGATCGCTGAAGCCGTCGATGCTCAGTTGCCGGGCTTGCTCGAAGGCCTTGCGGGATTGTTCGAGCAGATCCGGAGCCGCATCGGCTTCGACGCTCATGGCGAACAACGCGCGCCCCAGCGAGTAAGCCGCCCAAGTGCTGCGCGAGGCCCGTTGCTCGGCGGGCAAGGCCAGCACTTTCTTGAAATACCCGGCGGCCAAGGCAGGATCACCCGCGCCAAATGCCACAGCGCCGGCCAGGTACAACCTGAGCTCAGGCGGCAGTTGCGCCCCTTCGGTTTCAACCTGACGGGCATCCGTCAGGCTGCGCAGGTGTTTCACCAACACCTGTTGCTCAGCGGAAAGTCCCGCCTGCTCGGCTTGATCGCGCAGCGCTACAAGGTCAGGTTCATCACTGTTGTCGGCGCCAGCTGTGACGTTCTTCAAGCCGTTGATGGCGTGGCCGAGGCGGCTGATTTCGAAGCTGAAGTTGCCTTCCGGCAGTTCCGCCAGCGACTGTCCACGGTTATCCAGCAGGCGCATGGGGAAGTCCGGGCCGCAGGCCAGCGCCGAGCCCAGCGGCAGGCTGAGGCTCAGGCAAAGCAAATGACGCGGCCAGTTACGGGTGAACATTCGAACCTCCTTGATCAATGTGTGCGCAGCGAGCCCAACCAATGGCACGCTGTCCGCCGGCCGGTATTCGGCCATCGCGCAGGCGGGTGAAGGTAAGCAGATCCGGACGCTGTTGCAACGCGTAACCGGCCAAGGCATCGGCCCCCTCACAGCCACTGACCGCCAACGTCAGGCGTTCGGGCCAGGGGCGATCGAGGTTGCCCTGGTTGCTGATGCCGATGTCATAGAGGCCATTGTCGGCCGAGAGTTTCAGGTTCAATTGACTGTCGAGGACATCACCACGCGCCACGGCGCGCAAGGTGGTCAAGCTCCAGGCCCGACGGTCGTTGGCCAATGGCAAACGAAACCAGATCAGGCCCGCCAGATGTGTCGGTGGATCGGCCCGCAGCTCGGTACCGAGGGTGCGCAACGACTGCGGATCGGCGAGCAACTCCCGGCGCTGGCCTTCACGCTCCAGCGTCACTTCGCTTTCCACAACAGGCGCGCCGCCCGCCGACGGCAGCAACGCCACGCCATAGGCCGGCAGCGCCAGATAGAAAGGTTTTGTCGTGATGCGGCTCCAGGCCTTCGCCCATTGCCGGGCCTGATCGGCATCAAACAAGCCGCGACGCGGATCGCTCACCGCGTGCACCTGCAGCACGCTGCTGTCGACTGTGGATAACAACGCCGGCAATTCGCGACTGTCGAGCCAGGACGGCAACGTGGTGATGCTCAACGGCAGCGACGTCGGCAGCGCTTCACGCAAATGCGCGAGAAATTGGCGGTAGGCCGGTAGCCGAGCGTTTCCGGCGTCGTGGTCGATTTCCACGCCAGCGAGGTTCACCCCCTGTCCCTGCCAATCGCTGATCACCTGCCGGATTTGCGCTGTGATCTCATCCTGATCCAGCGCCTTGAGCTGCCCATCCAGGCGAATCACCGCAATCACCGGCCGGCCATCACGCTTGAGCAGTGCCGGGTCAATCCGGGCCCGACTCCAGCCCGCGTTGGGGAAAGCCTGCAAGGCCAGCACCCGCAATGTCGAAAAATCGGCGCGGCTGTCCCTGAGGGCAGCGTCGTGGGCCAACGTCCACTGCCGCTGCCAGACGTAAAGCTGTTGATCCAGCGGCGGTGCATCCTGTCTTTCGCAACCGGTGGTGAGCGCCAGCGCCAGCAGCAAGACCATCGAGCGAGTGAAAAAAACCATTGAAACGCCTGTTCCTGAAATGCAGAAAGGGCCTCTGTGGCCCTTTTTCGTTCTGCTCACTACCCTACCCAGCCATCGACCGACGGGCAATGTTCACCAACAATCTTCCTTCAAATATCGAGTACCAACGGCTGCGCCCCCTGCGCCGGAATCGCACAACAAATCAGCACCTGGCCGTCATCCGGCACCTCCGCTGGCGGCAGTGGATAATGCACCTGACCGCTGACCAAGCGTGTGCTGCAGGTGCCGCAGGAGCCGCCGCGACAACTGAATTCCGGACGCAGGCCACGGCTTTCCGCCAGCTCCAGCAAGCTGCCGCCGTCTGGCTGCCAGCGCGCCTCCTTGGCCGAACGCTGGAACACCACGGGCACGGACGTAGTGGCGGCTGGCGGTTGCTCGATGACCACCGCATCGGGGTCCGGTCGCCGGCGCAAGGTGGACGGGCCGAAGGTTTCGGCGTGAATCCGCGAATCGTGAATGTCCAACTCGCGCAAGCCATCGTACAGCGCCTGGGTAAAACTCCCGGGACCGCAGACGACAAAATCCAGCTGATCGTAGTCCTCGACTGTCAGCAGATCCTTGAGCAGCGCGACATCGATCCGTCCACTGAGGTCGAAGTCCTCTCCTTGTATCGCCTCGGCTTCCGGTTGACTAAGCAAACGCACCACCCGCACCGCGTCCCCGGCATCCTCGAGCAAGCGATCCAGCTCACGGCTAAACGGCTGGTCGGCCAGCGTGCGCGAACTCTGGATGAACCATGTCGGCCGGATACGGCGGGTGCGCAATCCCTGGTAAACCACCTCCCGCAGCATCGACAACAGCGGCGTGATGCCGACCCCGGCCGCCAGCAACACCAAAGGCCGACGCTCATGGGGCACCACGGTGAAATGCCCTTGCGGCGCCCGCGCTTCCAATACATCGCCAACACGAATCTGCTCATGCAAATGCGTAGACACCCGCCCGTCACGCTTCACGCTGATGCGGAAAAAATCATCGGACGGCGCGCTCGATAAACTGTACGTGCGGATGTGCACATCGCCGTCAATGTTGAAGCGCAGGGGCAAATGCTGCCCGGCCTGGAACAGTGGCAACCCGACGCCATCGGCCGGCTCCAGGTAAATCGAGCGAATGCTGTGGCTTTGCGCTTCAATCCGCGTCACCCGCAACGGCCGCCATTGATCGCCCAGGGCCTTGGCCTGCAAACGCGCCTTGGCCTGCTCCCATGTGCCGGTGAGCAAACTGGTGGGTGAAACACCGTCGAAGCGCCAGCGCAACGCCAGGGCGGCCGGGCGACGTACCACCTGCTCGACATCGATTGTCCACAGGCGCTCGGCCCCCTGGAACGCCTCGACCTGAGGGCCTTCCAGGATGATTTCGGTGCGCCCGCTGAGCTGCAGCAAATCACCGGTATTGAAATCGATGAACAACAACCCGGCCCGGGGATTGAGCAGCAGGTTGCCCAAGGTGTTGAAATGCAGGTTGCCGGCAAAGTCCGGAATGGTCAGGCGATTGCCTTCCACCTGTACGAAACCGGCCTGACCGCCGCGGTGAGAAACATCCACCGAGCGCTCACCGTCGACATCCACATAACTGGCAACGAAGAACGTGTCCGCCTCGGCGATCATGGCTTTGGCCGCGTTATCCAGTTCGCTGAAATGCTGGGCGGCACGCGTCGAGGGATCGGCCAGCGGCACCGAGCGAAACTGGCGCAACTGAATGTACTGCGGGCAATTGCCGAAGGACTGATCCACCGTCACCGCGAAACCGTCCGTGGACATGGCGCGGACATGCCCATTGATGCGGTTGCGGCGGCGGGTGTGCAACTCGATGCCCAACAGGCCGATGGCCGAACCGTCGCTCAACTGCGCGGGATCATCAAAGGCCGGCAGGCTGCGAAATTGCAGCAAGCCAGGTTCTGGCGAGTGAGCGAAACCGGGCTGACCTTCAAGGATACTGGCCCAGGGGTGACCGTCGGCATCCACCGCTGCGTACAGCATGAATGGCAATTGCTGATAGAACGTGCGGTGCTGGTCCGGCATCTCGCTGCGAATCACCTTACGACCGAACGCCTCCATTCGTTCGGCAACGCCCACATGCGCCTGCAGTTGTTTCTCGCCGGCATGCCAGGGTGAACGGTCCATACGGCTGCTCCCTTGCGCCACTGGCGCAGAACGGTGCGACCCGGCAACACCGGGCCGCCAGCATCAGGCGGTTTTTTGCAGACCGGCGACGGTGCGCGGCATGCCGACAAAACCCGGCAAGGCTTCGATACGGATCAGCCAGGCGCGAATGTTGGCGTACTCGTCCAGCGACACATTGCCCTCGGGCGCATGGGCGATGTAACTGTAGGCGGCGACGTCGGCAATCGTCGGTTCAGTGCCAGCCAGATACGGCGTATCGGCCAGTTCGTGATCGATCACTTTGAGCACGGTATGGGCATAGGCAATCACTTCTGCAGCGTTGTAAGGCGCGCCAAACACGGTGATCAACCTTGCCCGGGCAGGGCCGAAGGCAATCGGACCGGCAGCGACCGACAACCAGCGCTGGACCTTGGCGGCCCCTACCGGATCAGCCGGCAGCCAGCGACCGTTGCCGTACTTTTGCGCCAGATAAACCAGAATCGCGTTGGAATCGGCCAACACCACGCCCTGATCATCAATCACCGGCACCTGACCGAAAGCATTGAGCGCGAGGAACGCCGGTTGCTTGTGTTCGCCCTTGGCGAGGTCAACGAAGATCAACTCGGTCGGCAGTTTCAGCAGGGACAGCATCAACTCGACACGATGAGCGTGGCCGGAACGTGGGAAGTTGTAGAGTTTGATCGCTTGCATGGTCGACGCCTCGGGTGAGTGGTGCTGTTCAGGAGAGAGATGGGTCGTATCTTCTACTCACATCCAAAACAACAGAATCACCAGCCAACGCAATCCATTATTTCAGCAGGTGAAATAATTCAACGCTTGAGCGCCGGATGCTCGCGCAGGGTCTTCACCGCGAAATCGACAAAACTGCGCACCCGGGCCGGCGCTTTACGCCCGCCCTGATAGACCACATGGATGGGCAACGGCGGCAGTTCGAAGTCGGCCAGAATGATTTCCAGCTCACCGGCGGCCACCTTGCTCGCCACTTGATAAGACAGCACCCGCGTGAACCCCAACCCCAGACAGGCTGCTGTGATGGCCGCCTGATTGGCCGTCACCACCAGTCGTGGTTCAGCCCGGACACTCAGGGTTTCGCCGCCTTCAATGAATGGCCAACTCCTGAGTTGGCCGATAGCCGAGGTCGCAATAATCGGCGCCCTGGCCAGTTCCCGGGGATGCCTGGGCCGACCATGGCTAGCCAGTAACTGTGGCGAGGCGCAGATCACCCGCCGCACCTCACCCACGCGGATCGCATGCTGGTTGCTGTCGGGGAGTTCGCCGATGCGAATCGCCACATCGACGCCCTCCTCGACCACGCTCACCACCCGGTCCACCAGCAGCGCGTTGATGCAGACCTCGGGGAATTGCGTCAGATAATTCACCATCAACGGCGTGACAAACAGCTCGCCAAACAAGACCGGTGCGGTGATGGTCAGTTGCCCACGGGGATGGATATGGCTGCCCGCTGCCGAATCCTCGGCTTCCTGCACCTCGGCGAGAATTCTCCGACAGTCCTCCAGATATCGCTGACCGGCCTCGCTCAAGTACACGCTGCGCGTGGTACGTGTGAGCAATTGTGTGCCAATCCGCTTCTCCAGCGCCGCCACCGCTCGGGTCACGCTGGCCGCCGACAGACCCAAACGCCGCGCCGCCGCCGAAAAACCCTGCTCCTTGGCGACAGCAGCGAAGACCTGCATTTCCTGGAAGCGGTCCATGGGACTGTCCTCATTTCAGATAGATAAATCGCAACCAAAGGCCGGAATGTTAAGCGCAAGTGTTCAACAACATAGTTGGGCGTCCGACCATCAAGTAAATCAATGGGCTACTGCACTCTAGCGCCTGCGCCGTAAAAACCAAGCGTGTCACAAACCTCAAAAAACGGACCGGGGATTATTGATAATTATTGAGGATTATTTTCTTGCGACGGGTGCGACTGTTCGCAATTATCCGGATCAGCCCGCTGCAACGACTAATGCCCGGTAGAGAAAAAGAGCCATTGGCTCAGCTTCCAAACCGTTTCCAGGCAAGGGCTCGTCAGCGGTCTCCATCAACTGCGGCAGAATTCCAGCCTGCATAAACAGGCGGAATATACGACTGCTCCTATACTACAAACCACCCTGTTACCTATTGAGTATTTGGTAGGTACCTCGTTGAAATTTTCCCTACTTGAAGTAAGGCGTTATTGGGTTGTTAACGCTTGGACGGCTGTCCGTGGATTTTGCTTCAAGGATTCACTTAGTAGGGAAGAGTTGAACTTGAACTGGCTGGCCAACCTGTGTGACACAGCAAGGAGTTCGATAATGTTGCGCACTAACATTTCCGCTAGAGCACTGTCCGGTGGTTTGCTCGACGTACTGATTCGCGCCGGGCTGATTACGGTGCTGGTACTGTTCTGCTTCCAGATCTTCCACCCCTTCCTCAACCTCATGCTCTGGGCAATGATTCTGGCCATCACCCTGTATCCACTGCATGCACTCATCAAGCGCAAGCTGGTCAACAAGGACGGTCGTGCCGCCACCCTGATCGTGGTGGTCTCCCTGGCGTTGCTGATGGTGCCGATCTACCTGCTGGGCACTTCGATCAGTGAATCGGTCCAGGGCACCCTGGCGATCCTCAAGTCCGATACGATGCAGATTCCGCTCCCCAGCGAAAAAATCGCCTCCCTGCCGCTCATTGGCAAGCCGCTCTACGGCTACTGGATGCAAGCCGCCACCGACATGAGCAGCGTGGTGATGAAGGTGATGCCCTATATCAAGTCCGTCGGCCTGACCTTGTTGGGCAAAATGGCCGACGTTGGCGTGGGCTTTCTGTTGTTCATCGGCGCCCTGATCATTGCCGGCGTGCTCATGGCCTATGGCGAAAACGGCGAAAGAAGCGCCATGGCCATCACCTCGCGCCTTTCCGGTCCAGAGCGTGGCCCTCGCATTACCGAACTCTGCACTGCAACCATCCGCGCGGTCGCCCAGGGCGTGGTGGGCATCGCGTTCATTCAGATGTTGCTGGTTGGCGTGGGCTTCGTGCTCATGGGCGTCCCCGGTGCCGGGCTGCTGGCCATGGTGGCGCTGCTGATGGGGATCATGCAATTGCCGGTACTTCTGGTGACCATCCCGGTGATCGCCTATGTCTTCGCCACCGACGGCACCACCTTGGGCACCGTCGTGTTTGGCATCTACAGCCTGATCGCCGGGATGGCCGACAACGTCCTCAAGCCGTTGATGCTGGGTCGTGGCGTCGATGTACCCATGCCGGTGATTCTGATTGGCGCCCTCGGCGGCATGGTAAGCGGCGGCTTCATCGGTTTGTTCATCGGGCCGGTTGCGCTGGCGGTGGGCTACCAACTGTTCTGGCAATGGGTCCAGGACCAACCGACTGTCGAGGCAATGAACGAGACACCCGAGATCGAGGCGTTGAACGAGACACCGAAGACAGAGGCAATGAACGACCAGCGTCCTGTTTGAGGAGTTTGCGCTTGATGCCACGCCCTGCTCGCATCAGCCGGCTTCTGCTCTGTGGCACCGTCGTTCTGGGGGGCTGTGTGCAACTAGGCCCGGATTTCCAGTCACCGGCCCAGCCCTGGGTCGACCACTGGAACACCCCGGCCCTGGAGATCGCCGGCCAACAACACGCGCAACCTGACAGCCGCCAATGGTGGCGCGTGTTCAACGACCCGGTGCTGGACCATTTGATGGCCGAAGCCGATGCCCACAACCCCGACCTCCACGTCGCTGGCCTGCGGGTCATGGAGTCCCGCGCACAATTGGGCATCGCACTGGCCGGCCGCTACCCGCAATTGCAGCAGGCCAGCGCCGACAGCCTGTACCTGAACCGTAAACAATCGGGCGGCAGCAACCCCCAGGACACGCATTTCTGGCAACACAGCGTCGGCTTCGATATCGGCTGGGAGCTGGATTTCTGGGGGCGTTTCAGCCGTGCCATCGAGTCAGCCGACGCCTCCTGGTTTGCCGCCCAGGCCAACTATGAAAATGCCTTGGTGCTGTTGCACGCGCAACTGGCGCAAAACTACTACGCCTTGCGCACCGCCGAGGCGCGCCTGGCCATCGCCCGCAGTAACGCCAAATTGCAAAAACGCAGTTACGAGATCACCGAGCGCCTGTTCAACAGCGGGGCCGAAGCAGAACTCGACCTGCAACAAGCCAAGACCCAGTACCTGGGCACCCTGAGTACCATCCCGGATTTCGAGAGCCAGGTGGCGAGCTTGCGCAATGCGCTGTCTACCCTGATCGGCCAGCCACCCGGCTCGATCCCTGACCTCAATCGCAACACCGGCTTAGTGCCGCTGCTCGATACCGCGGTCTTGCAGGATGTGCCGGCCAACCTGCTGGTGCGGCGTCCCGATGTCCGTGCTGCCGAACTGCAAGTGGCGGCGCAATCGGCGTTGATCGGTGTGGCCGAGTCCGACCTGTACCCCTCCATCAGCCTGCTGGGCAGCATCGTCTGGTCCGCCAACTCGCTCAACGCTGCGCCCAATACCCTCGACTTCGTGGCCGGCCCCAGCCTGCGCTGGGACATCTTCGACCACGGCCGGATCACCAACAACGTTCGCGTGCAGGATGCGCGCTTGCAGCAATTGATCGTTATCTACCAAGACAGCGTACGCCAGGCGGCGCGTGAGGCCGACGATGCCGCTACCGGCTTGATCAAAGCGCTGGAGCGCGACCAGATCCTCAGCGAAGCCTCGGTGGCCGCCGAACGTTCGGTGACCCTGGCCAACGCCCAATACCGCGAAGGCTATTCGGATTTCCAGCGAGTGCTGGATGCCCAGCGGGCCCTGTTTGCCCAGCAGGATATCTACCTGGTCAACCGTGGCACCGCCGTCAACAGCCTGATCGCCCTCTACAAGGCTTTGGGCGGAGGTTGGTACAGCGACCAGCCGATGGTCGACCCGGCCACCCGCAAACAAATGCAAGAACGGACCGATTGGGGCGATCTGCTCGACGAACCGAAGGAAAGTGCCCATGACTGACAGCCAACAACCGGTCGACGAGAAAGCCCCGGCACCTGCCGCCGACCCTACGAAAAAAGCGATCAATTGGGTGGTGCTGCTGATCATCTTGAGTCTGGTCTGGTACCTGATGGCCGACCGTTACACCCCCTACACGCAACAGGCACGGGTGCAGGCCTTCATTGTGCCGGTGGCCGCCGAGGTATCCGGCCGGGTGACCAAGGTGCATGTACGCAACAACCAGGACGTCAAGGCCGGCGAGTTGCTGTTTGAAGTCAACCCGGAGCAGTACCAGATTGCCGTCGATCGCGCTCGCGCCGACCTTGAATCGACCCGTCGCCAGGTGGGCGCCAACACCGCCGGCGTCGACTCCAAGCAAGCGTCCCTGCGTGCATCCCAGGCCAACGAACTCAAGGCACGCCAGGACATCCAGCGGCTTGAACGCCTGTACCGCGAAGACCCGGGCACCATCTCGCTGCGACGCCTGGAAATATCCCGCGCCACCCTGGAAGAATCCATCAGCCAGGTCGCCGCGGCCAAGGCCGAAGTGCAACGTGCACGCGAACAACAGGGCGGTAACGAAGGCGAAAACGCCCAGTTGCTCAGCGCCGCGAGCAACCTTGAAAAGGCCGAGCTGGACTTGAGCAATACCAAGGTCCACGCGCGCTCCGCCGGCCTGATCACCGATCTACGCACCGATGTCGGCCAGTTCGCCGCCGCCGGTGCTCCGGTGATGACCCTGATCGCCATCCACGATGTGTGGATCAGCGCCGACATGACCGAAAACAATCTGGGCGACGTCAAGCCAGGTACACCGGTGTCGATCGTCCTCGACGCGTTGCCGGGGGAGATTTTCAAAGGCCATGTGCGCAGCGTTGGCTATGGCGTCGACATCGGCCAGACCACCCAGCCGGGCAGCCTGCCGAAAGTGGAGAACAGCCGCGATTGGTTGCGCCCTGCCCAGCGTTTTCCGGTCATCATCGAATTCGAACCCGGTGAGTTGACCGGCCCGCAAGGCATCCGGTCCGGCGGGCAGGCCGAAGTCATGGCGTTCCCGAGTGAAAGTAACCCGCTGAATATCCTGGGTCGCCTGTTCCTGCGCGTGATGAGCTGGTTGTCCTATGCGTATTGAGCGCCCGCCCCGGGTTCAGCGCGCTCTGCGCCTGAGCTTCGGCACGGCGCTGTGCCTGGCGGCGAGCTTTGGTCTGGCCCTGCCCATCCCGTTCCTCTCGCCGATGCTGGCGCTGATGATGCTGGCAGCGATGAACCGACCGTTGCCGTTCAAAGCCAGCCTGGGCCTGATCCTGATCCTTATGCTGACCACCGGGACCGGCCTGCTGCTCATTCCCCTGCTGCGTTACTACCCGTTCAGTGGTGTGCTGCTGGTCGGACTGTGCCTGTTCCTGGCCTTCGGTTATGGCCTGCGCGGCGGCAACCCGCTGGTGGCGACTTTCCTGGTGGTGGGCCTGACCTTGATCAGTTCGGCGGGAACCACCGAATTCGACCTGGCGCTTGAGGTGATCGTGGCCCTGGTCAAGGGCCTGTTCCTGGCCGTCACGACGCTGACCATCAGCCATTGGCTGTTTCCCGACCCTCCCAGCGCCCCCGCGGCCAAACCCGGCCCGAGCCTTACGCCAACCGAAAGCGGTTGGCTGGCGCTACGTGCCACGCTGGTGGTGCTGCCGACTTTCCTGCTGGCCATGATCGACCCGGCCAGTTACCTGCCGATCATCATGAAAGCCGTCAGCCTCGGCCAACAAAGCTGCGCGACCAGCGCCCGCACCGCCGGCCAGGAATTGCTCGGCTCGACCCTGCTCGGTGGCCTGATGGCGATTCTTTTCTGGTGTGCGCTGAGCCTATTCGTCAACCTGTGGATGTTCTTTCTGTGGATGTTGCTGTTCGGTTTACTGGCGGCCAGAAAGCTCTATGGCCTGGCCCGGACCCGACAACCACCGAGTTTCTGGCTCAACAGCCTGGCGACCCTGATCATTCTGCTCGGCCAATCGGTGCAGGACAGTGCCGCGGGCAAGGATGTCTACACCGCCTTTGCCATCCGCATGGGTCTGTTCATTCTGGTGACCTTGTACGCCTGCGTCATGGTCCATCTGCTGGACACGCGGCGACAGCGTCGAATTACGGCCGCCTAGAAACAGAAAAACCCCCTGAGAAGGGGGTTTTTTCATTGTGGATAACTTATTCCACGGTGACCGACTTCGCCAGGTTGCGCGGCTGGTCAACGTCGGTGCCCTTGAGCACGGCGACGTAGTACGACAGCAGTTGCAGCGGGATGGTGTAGAGAATCGGCGACAGGATGTCGTGGATGTGCGGCATGTGCACCACGTGGGTGCCTTCACCGTTGGTCATGCCGGCCTTCTCGTCAGCGAAGACTATCAACTGGCCACCGCGGGCGCGCACTTCCTGAAGGTTGGACTTCAGCTTCTCCAGCAGTTCGTTGTTTGGCGCCACGGTCACCACTGGCATGTCGTTATCCACAAGCGCCAACGGGCCGTGTTTCAGCTCGCCGGCCGGATAGGCTTCAGCGTGGATGTAGGAGATTTCCTTGAGCTTGAGAGCGCCTTCCATCGCCACCGGGAACTGCGCGCCACGGCCGAGGAACAGCGTGTGGTGTTTCTCGGCGAACAGCTCGGAGATTTTTTCCACGGTGCTGTCCATGGCCAGCGCTTCGCCCAGACGGGTCGGCAAACGACGCAGTTCTTCGACCAGTGTTGCTTCGACACCTTCGGCCAAGGTGCCACGAACCTGGCCCAGGGAAAGCGTCAGCAACAACAGGCCAACCAGTTGCGTGGTGAAGGCTTTGGTCGATGCCACACCGATTTCGCGACCGGCCTGGGTCAACAGGGTCAGATCGGATTCACGCACCAGCGAGCTGATACCGACGTTGCAGATCGCCAGGCTGGCGAGGAAGCCCAGTTCCTTGGCGTTGCGCAGCGCGGCCAGGGTGTCGGCGGTCTCACCGGACTGGGAAATGGTCACGAACAGGGTGTCCGGCTGCACCACTACCTTGCGGTAACGGAATTCGCTGGCGACTTCGACCTGGCAAGGAATACCGGCCAGCTCTTCGAGCCAGTAACGCGCGACCATGCCGGCGTGGTAACTGGTGCCGCACGCGACGATCTGTACATTGCGTACTTTGGCGAACAGCTCGGCAGCCTGTGGGCCGAATGCCTGTACCAAGACCTGGTTCTGGCTCAGGCGACCTTCCAGGGTGCGCTGCACCACGGATGGTTGCTCGTGGATTTCCTTGAGCATGAAGTGGCGGAACTCGCCCTTTTCAGCGGCTTCGGCACCGTCGCGATACTGCACGGCTTCGCGCTCGACAGCCTTGCCGTCAACGTCCCAGATCTGCACGCTGTCCCGGCGGATTTCGGCGATATCGCCTTCTTCCAGATACATGAAGCGGTCGGTGACCTGACGCAGGGCCAACTGGTCGGACGCCAGGAAGTTTTCCCCCAGGCCCAGGCCGATCACCAGCGGGCTGCCGCTGCGGGCTGCGACCAGACGATCAGGTTGCTTCGAGCTGATCACTGCCAGGCCGTAAGCACCGTGCAACTCTTTGACGGTCGCCTTGAGGGCTACGCTCAGGTCGCGCAGATCCTTGAGTTTGTGGTTCAGCAGGTGGGCGATGACTTCGGTGTCGGTGTCCGAGGTGAACACGTAGCCCAAAGCCTTGAGTTGTTCACGCAGGGCTTCGTGGTTTTCGATGATGCCGTTGTGCACTACTGCCAAGTCACCGGAGAAATGCGGGTGAGCATTGCGCTCGCACGGTGCGCCATGGGTGGCCCAGCGCGTGTGGGCGATGCCCAGACGACCGACCAGCGGCTCGGTGGTCAATGCCTGCTCCAGCTCACTGACCTTGCCCGGACGACGCATGCGCTCGAGTTTTTCATCGTTGGTGTAGACCGCCACGCCGGCGCTGTCATACCCACGGTATTCGAGGCGTTTCAGGCCTTCGACGAGGATGGCGGTGATGTTACGTTCTGCGACTGCGCCGACAATTCCACACATGCTATTTCTCCTGACTGACAGCCGCGCAAATCAAATTGATGCCGCGGGCCTGAATCTGATCGCGAGCCTCAAGCGGCAGGCGTTCATCGGTAATAAGGGTATGGACACTGCTCCAGGGCAGCTCCAGGTTGGGAATCTTGCGGCCGATCTTGTCGGCCTCCACCATCACGACCACTTCGCGGGCGACTTCGGCCATGACCCGGCTCAGCCCGAGCAGTTCGTTGAAGGTGGTTGTACCGCGAACCAGATCGATGCCATCGGCGCCGATAAACAGCTGGTCGAAGTCGTAGGAGCGTAGTACCTGCTCGGCAACCTGCCCCTGAAAGGACTCGGAATGCGGGTCCCAGGTACCACCGGTCATCAACAGCACCGGTTCGTGCTCAAGTTCACTCAGGGCATTGGCGACATGCAGCGAGTTGGTCATCACCACCAGACCGGGTTGCTGCCCGAGTTCCGGGATCATGGAAGCGGTGGTACTGCCACTGTCGATAATGATGCGCGCATGCTCGCGAATCCGCGCGACGGCGGCACGGGCGATGGCTTGTTTGTATTTGGAAACCGGCTGACCAAGGTCCGCGACCAACTCCTGAGGCATGGTGATCGCCCCGCCGTAACGACGCAGCAACAGGCCATTGCTTTCAAGTGCCGCCAGATCCTTGCGAATCGTAACTTCCGACGTTTCGAAGCGCTTGGCCAACTCGTCCACACTGACTTCGCCCTGCTCATTGAGCAAGGCGAGTATGTTGTGACGACGCTGAGGTGTGTTGCGCTTCGACATGAGTTGATAAGTTTCGTTTCGAAAGATGGCGGAAGCAATCAAAACCTATCAGCGAAACTTCGTCAAGCACCATGCGATAAAAAGAGCTGTGGATAACTTGTAGGAGCGAGCTTGCTCGCGATGGGCGTGAACGATTACGCATTCCTTCTGGAAAAATGCGCCGCTCTCGAATTCATCGCGAGCAAGCTCGCTCCTACAAGGGAGTTGTGGATAACTTAGCTCTTGTTGATCTTCTCCGGCCGCTTCCAGCCGTCGATGTTCTTCTGACGAGCACGCCCGATGGCCAACTGGGATTTATCCACAGCCGAGGTAATGGTCGAGCCGGCCGCCGTGGTCGCACCGTCCAGGATATCCACAGGTGCTACCAACGAGTTGTTGGAACCAATGAACACATCTTCGCCCAACACGGTTTTCCACTTATTGGCGCCGTCATAGTTGCAGGTGATGGTACCGGCACCGATGTTGGTACGCGCGCCCACTTCGGCATCGCCCAGATAAGCCAGGTGACCGGCCTTGGCGCCTTCGCCCAAGTGCGCGTTTTTCAACTCGACGAAGTTACCCACATGCGCCCGGGCCTCCAGCACGGTACCTGGACGCAGACGCGCGAACGGGCCGGCATCGCTGCCTTCACCCAGAATGGCACCTTCGATATGGCTGTTGGCCTTGATGACCACGCCTTTGCGCAGGGTGCTGTCCTTGATCACGCAGTTCGGGCCGATCACCACGTCATCTTCGATTACCACCTTGCCTTCGAGGATCACGTTGATATCAATCAATACATCGCGGCCTACGGTCACGTCTCCACGCACGTCGAAACGAGCCGGGTCGCGCAGCGTCACACCTTGAGCCATCAAACGACGACCGGCGCGCAATTGATAATGCCGTTCCAGTTCGGAAAGCTGCTTGCGGTCGTTGGCACCCTGCACTTCCATGGCGTCGTGCGGTTGCTCGGTGGCCACCACCAGACCATCGCTCACTGCCATGGCAATGATGTCGGTCAGGTAGTACTCGCCCTGGGCGTTGTTATTGGAGAGACGGCTCATCCATTCGCCAAGACGGGCAAAAGGCAGCGCCAGAATGCCGGTATTACCTTCGGTGATTTTGCGTTCGGCTTCATTGGCATCTTTCTGTTCGACGATGGCCGCAACCTTGCCGGCAGCATCACGAACAATGCGGCCGTAACCGGTCGGGTCATCCAGTTCGACAGTCAGCAAGCCCAACTGCTGCGGACCCACCTGCTTGAGCAGGCGCTGCAGGGTTTCGACCTCGATCAACGGCACATCACCGTAGAGCACCAGCACGGTGTCGGACTGAATGAACGGCACTGCTTGAGCAACGGCGTGACCGGTACCCAACTGTTTATCCTGCAGAACGAAATTCAGATCATCCGCCGCCAGACGTTCGCGTACGGCATCGGCACCGTGACCGATCACGACGTGGATGCGCTGTGGATCAAGTTGCCGGGCGCTGTGGATAACATGACCGAGCATGGAGTTGCCGGCAATCGGGTGCAAAACTTTCGGCAAAGCGGAACGCATGCGCGTGCCTTGGCCTGCAGCGAGAATAACGATTTCAAGAGACATGACTGGCTACCAATCCTGGGTGGTCAGCGGCTGCGACCGGGTTGTAAAAATCGGAAAAGAAAAAAGGGTAGCCGAGGCTACCCTTTTTAATCAATCACACAACAAGCGCAGCCTTAGTGGCCGAACTTCTTGCGGATCTGCTGGACGGTGCGCAGCTGAGCTGCAGCCTCGGCCAGACGTGCGGCAGCAGAACCGTAATCGAATTCCGCGCCTCGTTCATGCAAGGCCTTCTCGGCAGCCTTGACGGCTTCCTGAGCGGAGGCTTCATCCAGGTCGGCAGCACGTTGCACGGTGTCGGCAAGAACCTTGACCATGTTCGGCTGAACCTCGAGGAAACCACCGGAGATGTAATACACCTCCTCTTCCCCGCCCTGCTTGACCAGGCGGATCGGACCTGGCTTCAGATTAGTGATCAGCGGCGCGTGACCCAGGGCGATACCAAGATCACCCAGTGCACCGTGCGCAATCACCATCTCGACCAGACCGGAAAAGATTTCTCCTTCCGCGCTGACGATATCGCAATGGACTGTCATAGCCATCTGATTGCCTCAACCTAAATTAGCGCCCGTTGCCGGGCGCCGGGATTACAGTTTCTTGGCTTTTTCGATCGCTTCTTCGATGCCGCCAACCATGTAGAACGCTTGTTCTGGCAGGTGGTCGTAGTCACCGTTGAGGATGCCTTTGAAGCCAGCAATGGTGTCTTTCAGGGAAACATATTTACCCGATGCACCGGTGAAGACTTCAGCCACGAAGAACGGCTGCGACAAGAAGCGCTGGATCTTACGAGCACGGTTTACCAACTGCTTGTCGGCTTCCGACAGCTCGTCCATACCCAGGATCGCAATGATGTCCTTCAGTTCTTTGTAACGTTGCAGAACGTACTGAACGCCGCGAGCGGTGTCGTAGTGGTCCTGGCCGATTACGTTCGGGTCCAGCTGGCGCGAAGTCGAGTCGAGTGGATCGACCGCTGGGTAGATACCCAGGGAAGCGATGTCACGGGACAGAACGACGGTAGCGTCCAAGTGGGCGAAGGTGGTCGCTGGCGACGGGTCGGTCAAGTCATCCGCAGGTACGTATACCGCTTGGATCGAAGTGATCGAACCTTCCTTGGTCGAAGTGATACGTTCTTGCAGAACGCCCATCTCTTCAGCCAGGGTCGGCTGGTAACCTACTGCGGAAGGCATACGGCCCAGCAGTGCGGATACTTCAGTACCGGCCAAGGTGTAACGGTAGATGTTGTCGACGAACAGCAGAACGTCGTTACCTTCGTCACGGAACTTCTCGGCCATGGTCAGGCCGGTCAGTGCTACGCGCAGACGGTTTCCCGGCGGCTCGTTCATCTGACCGTAAACCAGTGCCACTTTGTCCAGAACGTTGGAGTCCTTCATCTCGTGGTAGAAGTCGTTACCCTCACGAGTACGCTCACCCACACCGGCGAACACGGAATAACCGCTGTGCTCGATGGCGATGTTACGGATCAGTTCCATCATGTTTACGGTCTTGCCTACACCGGCACCACCGAACAGACCGACTTTACCGCCTTTGGCGAACGGGCAAACCAGGTCGATAACCTTGATGCCGGTTTCCAGCAGGTCGTTGCCGCCTGCTTGTTCAGCGAACGAAGGCGCTGGACGGTGAATGCCCCAACGCTCTTCAGTAGCGATTGGACCAGCTTCGTCAATCGGGTTGCCCAGAACGTCCATGATCCGGCCCAGAGTCGCTTTACCGACCGGTACGGAGATGGCTGCGCCGGAGTCGATAACGTCCAGACCGCGCTTCAAGCCTTCGGTGGAACCCATCGCAATGGTACGAACCACGCCGTCGCCCAGCTGCTGCTGAACTTCCAGAGTGGTCCCGGCCGCGCTTTGAACTGTCAGCGCGTTGTAGATGCTCGGTACGCTGTCGCGTGGAAATTCCACGTCGATAACGGCGCCGATGATTTGAACGATACGTCCGCTACTCATAGCTGGATCCTCTGAATATTTGAACCGTTAAACCGCGGCAGCGCCGCCGACGATTTCCGAGATCTCTTGGGTGATCGCAGCCTGACGCGCCTTGTTGTAGACCAGCTGCAAATCGCTGATCAAATCACCGGCGTTGTCGGTAGCGTTCTTCATCGCGATCATCCGCGCAGCTTGTTCAGCCGCGTTGTTCTCGACCACCGCCTGGTAGACCTGTGACTCCACGTAACGGACCATCAAGCCGTCCAGCAGCTCCTTGGCATCCGGTTCGTAGAGATAGTCCCAGTGGTGCTTGAGGTCTTGATCCGGGGTTGCCACCAGTGGAATCAACTGCTCCACGGTAGGCTGTTGCGTCATGGTGTTGATGAACTTGTTGGACACCACGGACAGGCGGTCAATACGGCCGTCCAGGTAGGCATCCAGCATCACCTTGACACTGCCGATCAGATCATTGATCGACGGCTCTTCACCCAGGTGGCTGATAGCTGCAACGACGTTACCGCCGAAGTTGCGGAAAAAGGCCGCACCCTTGCTACCAACGACACACAGATCGATCTCGACGCCGTTTTCGCGGTTTACCGCCATGTCCTTGACCAGGGCCTTGAACAGGTTGGTGTTCAAGCCGCCGCACAGACCACGGTCACTGCTCACTACGACATAACCAACACGCTTGATTTCGCGGTCGATCATGAACGGGTGGCGGTATTCCGGGTTGGCGTTGGCCAGATGCCCAATTACCTGGCGGATACGCTCCGCATAAGGACGGCTAGCAGCCATGCGCATTTGTGCCTTGCGCATTTTGCTGACCGCCACTTTTTCCATGGCGCTGGTAATCTTTTGCGTGCTTTTGATGCTCGCAATCTTACTGCGAATCTCTTTTGCGCCTGCCATGTAACACCTATCAGGTTAGCAAGCGGGAGCCTTGCGGCTCCCGCTGCGGCTTACCAGGTTTGGGTGGCCTTGAACTTCTCGATACCGGCTTTCATGCCAGCGTCGATTTCGTCATTGAAGTCACCTTTCACGTTGATCTTCGCCATCAAATCGGCGTGATCGCGGTTGAAGAAAGCAATCAGCGCTTGCTCGAAGCTGCCGATCTTGGCGATTTCAACGTCAGTCAGGAACCCACGCTCAGCGGCATACAGCGACAGCGCCATGTCAGCGATCGACATTGGTGCGTATTGCTTCTGCTTCATCAGCTCGGTAACGCGCTGACCATGCTCAAGTTGCTTACGGGTCGCTTCGTCCAGGTCAGAAGCGAACTGGGCGAATGCCGCCAGTTCACGGTACTGAGCCAGAGCGGTACGGATACCACCGGACAGCTTCTTGATGATCTTGGTCTGAGCGGCACCACCCACACGGGATACCGAAACACCGGCGTTCACTGCAGGGCGGATGCCCGAGTTGAACATGGCCGATTCCAGGAAGATCTGACCGTCGGTGATGGAGATCACGTTGGTCGGAACGAACGCGGAAACGTCGCCAGCCTGGGTTTCGATGATCGGCAGTGCGGTCAGGGAACCGGTTTTGCCGGTCACTGCGCCGTTGGTGAACTTCTCTACGTATTCTTCCGAAACGCGGGATGCGCGCTCCAGCAGACGGGAGTGGAGATAGAACACGTCGCCTGGGTAAGCTTCACGGCCTGGTGGACGGCGCAGCAGCAGGGAAATCTGGCGATAAGCCACTGCTTGCTTGGACAGATCGTCATAAACGATCAGCGCGTCTTCACCGCGGTCGCGGAAGAATTCACCCATGGTGCAACCGGAGTACGGTGCCAGGAATTGCAGCGCAGGAGATTCCGAAGCACTGGCAGCCACGATGATCGTGTTGGCCAGGGCGCCGTTTTCTTCCAGCTTGCGAACCACGTTGGCGATGGTCGATTGTTTCTGACCGATCGCTACGTAGACGCAGTAAATGCCGCTGTTCTTCTGGTTGATGATCGCGTCGATCGCCAGAGCGGTTTTACCGATCTGACGGTCACCGATGATCAGCTCACGCTGGCCACGGCCGACAGGGATCATGGCATCGACAGCCTTGTAGCCAGTCTGTACAGGCTGGTCTACCGACTTACGCCAGATCACGCCTGGAGCAACTTTCTCGACCGCGTCGGTCTCGGTGTTGCCCAACGGACCTTTGCCGTCAACTGGGTTACCCAGTGCGTCGACAACGCGACCCAGCAGTTCCTTACCAACCGGAACTTCCAGGATGCGGCCGGTGCACTTGGCGCTCATGCCTTCAGCCAGAGACTGGTAAGCGCCCAATACAACGGCACCTACGGAGTCTTGCTCCAGGTTGAGGGCCATACCGAAGACGCCGCCCGGAAACTCGATCATCTCGCCGTACATTACGTCGGCCAGACCGTGAATCCGCACGATGCCGTCAGATACGCTGACGACAGTGCCTTCGTTACGGGCTTGGGAGGTCACATCGAGCTTGTCGATGCGGCCCTTGATAATTTCACTTATTTCGGAAGGATTGAGTTGCTGCATTGCTCTGCTGCCCCTTCAAACTCAAGATTTCAATGCTTCGGCAAGTTTCGCGATTTTGCCGCGAATCGAGCCATCGATAACCAGGTCGCCGGCGCGGATGACGACACCACCAATAAGGGCAGCGTCCTCCGCAACTTGCAGGCGCACTTCCCGGTTGAGTCGTGCACTGAGAACCTTGGCGAGTTTGTCTTGCTGTTCTTGGTTCAATGCGAAAGCACTGGTGACTTCAACGTCTACCGACTTCTCTTGTTCGGCCTTGTACAGGTCGAACAGAGCGGCGATCTCCGGCAACAGCGGGAGACGGTCGTTTTCGGCAACGACGTGGATGAAGTTCTGTGCCTTGGCATCAAACTTGTCGCCGCACACGTCAATGAACGTGGCGGCCTTTTCTGCGCTCGTCAGTCGCGGGGCCTTGAGCACGCGCTGCATGGTGTCGTCTTCCGACACCGCTGCAGCCAGGCCGAGCATGGCTGACCAATTGGCCAGTTGCTGGTGGGCCTGAGCGTGCTCGAAGGCCGCCTTAGCGTAAGGTCGGGCCAACGTGGTCAGTTCTGCCATGATCGCCCTCGCTTAGATTTCAGCAGCCAGTTGGTTAACCAGCTCTGCGTGCGCGTTTTGATCGATTGTGGCACCCAGGATCTTCTCGGCGCCGCCGACTGCCAGCAAGCCCACTTGGGCACGCAGCGCGTCTTTGACACTGTTCAGTTCCTGTTCGATCTCGGCCTGAGCCTGAACCTTCACACGGTCAGCGTCGACACGGGCTTTTTCAACAGCCTCTTCGACAATCTGGTTACCGCGTTTCTTGGCTTGCTCGATGATTTCAGCTGCCTGAGCTTTCGCTTCGCGCAGTTGCTGACCCGCTTTCTCTTGGGCCAACTCCAGGTCGCGAGCTGCTCGGCTGGCAGCGTCCAGACCATCAGCGATCTTCTTTTGACGTTCGTGCAATGCCGCAATGACCGGAGGCCATACGAACTTCATGCAGAACAGTACAAAAATCAGGAACGCAACGGACTGGCCAATCAGGGTCGCATTAATGTTCACGCCAACACCTCGCAGTTACGTTGTCCATCACACCAAATTACCCGGAAGATCCGAGTAATTAGCCAGCGATTTGACCAACGAACGGGTTCGCAAAGGTGAAGAACAGAGCGATACCAACACCGATCATGGTTACGGCGTCGAGCAGACCGGCAACGATGAACATTTTAACTTGCAGCATTGGAACCATTTCTGGCTGACGCGCTGCGCCTTCCAGGAACTTGCCGCCCAGCAGGCCGAAACCAATTGCGGTACCCAGTGCGCCCAGGCCGATCAACAGTGCAACAGCGATAGCGGTTAGACCAACTACAGTTTCCATCTTTCCTCCCGACTTTTACGTCGTATGGTTTAGGTTTTTTTAATTTAAAGCGGTAAAACAAATCGTTTCAGACGCCCCGTGAGGAGCCCCCTCCCGTTTGACCGGGAGGGACATCAGACTAGTCGAAACTGGCCTTAATGGTTTTCTTCGTGCGCCATCGACAGGTAGACGATGGTCAGCATCATGAAGATGAACGCCTGCAGGGTGATGATCAGGATGTGGAACACAGCCCACGCCCACTGCAGAACAACGCCCAGGCCACTAAGCCAGAGCAGACCGCTGCCGAACATCACAGCAATCAGAATGAAGACCAGCTCGCCGGCGTACATGTTGCCGAACAGACGCAGAGCCAGGGAGATCGGCTTGGCGATCAGAGTCACGAATTCCAGCAGGAAGTTCACCGGGATCAGCAGCGCCTGAAGGAAGATGTTCTTGCTGCCGAACGGGTGCAGGGTCAGCTCACCGATGAAGCCGCCGAGGCCCTTGATCTTGATGCTGTAGAAAATGATCAGCGCGAACACCGAGAAGGCCATGGCCAGAGTAGCGTTCGGGTCGGTGGTCGACACGGCACGGAACGGGATGTGGTGGTCGCCGGAGATCAGGATGGCCAGCTGAGGAATCCAGTCGACCGGTACCAGGTCGACGGCGTTCATCATGAACACCCAGACGAAGATGGTCAGTGCCAGTGGTGCAACCACCGGGCTACGGCCATGGAAGCTGTCTTTCACGCTGCCATCGACGAATTCGACCAATACTTCAACGAAGTTCTGCAAAGCACCAGGAACACCGGTAGTCGCCTTCTTTGCCGCCATGCGGAAAAGGAGAACGAAAATCAGACCCAATGCGACCGACCAGCCGAGGGTATCGACGTGGAAAGCCCAGAAGCCCATTTCCTTGGCTTCTGCTGCGGTGTGGGCAAAGCCCCAGCCGCCGGTAGGGAGCTGACCGAAGGTCAGGTTCTGCAAGTGGTGCTGGATATAGCCCGAAGCGGTTGTTTCTGCCATGGTTGCCTCAAACGCCCTAAGGTCTCGAAAGTCTTGTTCTCATCAGCAGGGGAGCGAACCAGCTGACCGACTGAGTCAGCACGAAGGCACCGAATACTGCAATCGGCGCCAGTGGCTTCACACCTGCAAACACCAGTGCAAACAGCACTGCCGTCAAAATCAGTTTGCCTGCCTCGCCGGCATAAAAAGACCGGACGATGGACTGGGCTGCCCGGGCGCCGGAAAACCGAAATGCCCTGTGAGCGAAATAAACATTGGGCAGCAAGGCTATCAGGCCTCCGCAGAGTCCCGAGTACCCGGCAACGACTCCATATCGGTACCAGAGCGCCAAAGCGGCGATCAGCAACACGACAAATTGAGCCATTAACACCGGAAAAACTGCCAGGCGATGGAAGGGCAGGCGGTTTGGCGTGCGGGTTTCCATCACTTTTACTCTCCAATGGTCGGCTGCCGAAATTCAATAACTTGGCATAATTTGTGCCGACAAAATGCGCGCAGAGTATAGGGGCGGTTCTGCCCCTATTCAACTGTCAGGTAGTGATTTCCGACTGCGCGCTACATGAGGAAATGTTTCAGCGGATATGTGCAAGTACGCCTTGAAGCTCATCTAGTGAGTTGTAGCCAATCACCAATTGCCCTTTCCCCTTCTTACCGTGGCGGATCTGCACCGCAGAGCCTAGGCGCTCGGCCAGGCGCTGTTCGAGACGGGCGATATCCGGGTCCGGTTTTGCCGCTTCAACAGGCTCCGGTTTACCACTCAACCACTGGCGAACCAGTGCCTCGGTTTGGCGCACGGTCAGCCCGCGTGCGACAACATGTCGCGCCCCTTCAACCTGTTGAATTTCCGGCAAACCGAGCAAAGCACGGGCATGACCCATTTCCAGGTCGCCGTGGGACAACATGGTCTTGATGACTTCCGGCAAGGAAATCAGGCGCAACAGGTTGGCCACGGTCACCCGCGACTTGCCCACAGCTTCGGCCACCTGTTGCTGGGTCAGCTGGAACTCCTGCTGCAAACGCTGCAAGGCCACCGCTTCTTCAATCGGGTTCAGGTCTTCGCGCTGGATGTTCTCGATCAGCGCGATGGCGATTGCGGTTTCATCGGGTACATCGCGAACCATCGCCGGGATGGTTTCCTGCCCGGCTTGCTGGCTGGCGCGCCAGCGGCGTTCGCCGGCAATGATTTCAAAGCGGCCGCTGCCGATCGGGCGAACCACGATGGGCTGCATGACGCCCTGGGCCCTGATCGACTGTGCCAGCTCTTCGAGCGCCTGCGGATCCATGTCACGACGCGGCTGGTACTTGCCGCGCTGGAGCAGATCCAGGGGAAGGTGCTGCAGCTCACGCTGATCGGCTTGCGCCGCTTGTTCTTCCAGCGAGCTGACTGTCGGACCACTCAACAGAGCATCCAGTCCACGTCCGAGACCTCGTTTCTTGACGGCCATGGGGATTCCTTAAGTTGCCTGAGCAGCGGCGATGCGTGAGTTTTTGCGTTGACGACGAACCATTTCGCCGGCCAATGCCAGATAGGCAATGGCGCCCCGCGACGCTTTGTCGTACGCCAGCGCCGGCATGCCGTAGCTTGGCGCTTCGGCCAGACGGATGTTGCGCGGAATGACGGTGTCGTAGAGCTGCTCGCCGAAGTGTTCCTTGAGCTGCGCCGAGACATCGTTCATCAGGCTCAGGCGCGGGTCGTACATCGTACGCAGCAGGCCTTCGACCTTGAGGTTCGGGTTCAGCAGTTCAGCGATACGCTTGATGTTATCCACAAGGTCGCTCAAGCCTTCGAGTGCGAAGTACTCGCACTGCATGGGGATAATGACCCCGTCGGCGGCAACCAGTGCGTTCAATGTCAGCATCGACAGTGACGGCGGGCAGTCGATCAGGATGTAATCGTAGTTTTCCCGGATTGGCGCCAGCGCACTGCGCAGGCGGCTTTCCTTCATCTGCATTTCCAGCAGCACCACTTCGGCCGCGGTGAGGTCGCGGTTGGCCGGCAACAGCTGGTAACCACCGTGTTCGGAGAAGTGCATGGCCTGGGCCAGATCACATTCTCCGATCAGCAGGTCGTAGACCGAGTTTTCCAGGCCATGTTTATCCACACCGCTACCCATGGTGGCGTTGCCCTGTGGATCGAGGTCGATCAACAGCACCCGTCGCTTGGTCGCGACCAGGGATGCTGCGAGGTTGATGCAGGTGGTGGTTTTGCCCACGCCACCTTTTTGGTTCGCAATCGCGAATACCTTAGCCATTCTTGCTTGTGTTCCCAATCATGCCGTGCGGCGCAGTATCAGCAGATGGCGTTGGCCTTGGCAACCAGGTACGGCCAGGGCGTGTTCGCTATCGAGGTGGAAGTCTGCCGGCAATGCTACCAGCTCATCGGCCGGATGAACGCCCTTCATTGCCAGCCAGCGTGTTTCGCTATCGCCGAGGTGGC
Source organism: Pseudomonas sp. GL_091 (assembly GCF_057837725.1). Lineage (NCBI taxonomy): Bacteria > Pseudomonadati > Pseudomonadota > Gammaproteobacteria > Pseudomonadales > Pseudomonadaceae > Pseudomonas > Pseudomonas sp. GL_091. Next base: position 7,131,410 of record NZ_CM174451.1, read on the forward strand.
GAGTCCAGTTGCTGAAGTTTTCCATGCTGCTGAACGCCCGGGAAATGATCCCGTTGAACGGCTGGGCAGGCTGGAACGCTTCGACGCGACTGTGGATAACTTGCAGGTTATCCAGTTTGAGTTCGAGTTTGACCTGGGTCAGGAAGCGGGTTTTCTTGCCGTTGCTGTCCAGGCAGGTCACCTGGGACTCGGGAAACAGGATCGCCAGCGGAATGCCAGGCATGCCGCCGCCACTGCCGACATCGAGCCAGCGACCGTTTTCGATGAACGACATCACACTCAGGCTATCGAGCAAGTGACGGGAAACCATTTCGTCCGGATCACGCACGGCGGTGAGGTTGTAAGCCTTGTTCCATTTGATCAACAGGGCCAGGTAACCCAGCAGTTGTGCGTGCTGGGTTTCTGTCAGCGTGACACCGAGTTGGCGAGCACCTGTGGATAACTCTTCTGCGTGTTGCGAAGTGACCAACGAACTCAAGCGCTTTGCTCCAACTGACGGCCCGCGCCGCGTTTTTTCAAATGAATCATCAACAGCGAAATGGCTGCCGGCGTAACGCCCGGTATACGCGAGGCCTGGCCCAAGGTTTCTGGACGGGTCGCGCCGAGCTTGCTCTGGATCTCCTTGGAGAGACCGGAAATATTCGTGTAATCGATATCCACAGGCAATTTGGTGTCTTCGCTGGCGCGCAAGCGGGCGATTTCATCCTGTTGACGATCGATGTAGCCGGCGTACTTGGTCTTGATTTCGACCTGCTCGGCGACCTGTGGATCTTCTGCCCCCCCACCGGTCACGGCGATCAGACCAGCGTAGTCGATTTCCGGACGACTCAAGAGATTGAGCAGGTTGTATTCGTGGGTCAGTGGCGTGCCGAATTTTTCGGCAATGGCATCGCCCTGTTCGGTGCCCGGGCGTACCCAGGTGCTTTTCAGGCGCTGCTCTTCCAGTTCGATGCTTTCGCGTTTTTTGCAGAAAGCTGCCCAGCGCACGTCATCCACCAGGCCCAGCTCGCGACCTTTTTCGGTCAAGCGCAGGTCGGCGTTGTCTTCGCGCAGGATCAAGCGATATTCGGCACGGGACGTGAACATCCGGTACGGCTCTTGGGTACCGAGGGTAATCAGGTCGTCGACCAACACGCCGATATAGGCCTCGTCGCGACGCGGGCACCAGGCGTCTTTGCCTTGCGCACGCAGTGCAGCGTTGGTCCCGGCGAGCAAACCCTGGGCACCGGCTTCTTCGTAACCGGTGGTGCCGTTGATCTGCCCGGCGAAGAACAGGCCGCCGATGACTTTGGTTTCCAGGCTGTATTTCAAATCGCGTGGATCGAAGTAGTCGTACTCGATCGCGTAGCCCGGCCGCACGATGTGCGCGTTTTCCATGCCGCGGATCGATTGCACGATCTGCAATTGCACGTCGAATGGCAAGCTTGTGGATATCCCGTTCGGATAAAGCTCATGGGTGGTCAAACCTTCCGGTTCGATGAACACCTGATGGCTTTCCTTGTCGGCAAAGCGATGGATCTTGTCTTCGATCGACGGGCAATAACGCGGGCCGATCCCTTCGATCTCACCGGCAGCGGAATACATCGGCGAACGGTCGAGGTTCGCGGCAATGATTTCGTGGGTGCGCGCATTCGTGTGGGTAATCCAGCAGCTGACCTGCTGTGGATGCTGTTCCTTGTTGCCCATGAACGACATTACCGGGATCGGCGTATCACCCGGTTGCTCGGACATCACCGAGAAATCCACAGACCGGCCGTCGATACGCGGCGGAGTACCGGTTTTCAAACGACCCACACGCAATGGCAGTTCACGCAGACGGTGAGCCAGCGCGATCGATGGTGGATCACCGGCGCGACCGCCGGAAAAATTCTGCAAACCAATGTGGATAAGTCCACCGAGGAACGTGCCGGTGGTCAACACCACAGAATCGGCGAGGAAACGCAGGCCCATTTGGGTGACAACACCACGGACTTGTTCCTGCTCGACGATCAGGTCGTCAGCGGCCTGTTGAAATATCCACAGGTTCGGCTGGTTCTCCAGGATTTCGCGGACAGCGGCCTTGTACAGAACCCGGTCTGCCTGTGCGCGGGTTGCTCGCACGGCCGGGCCTTTGCGGCTGTTCAACACGCGAAACTGGATACCGCCTTTATCGGTAGCCATGGCCATCGCACCGCCAAGGGCGTCGATTTCCTTGACCAGGTGGCTTTTGCCGATCCCGCCGATGGCAGGGTTGCAACTCATGGCACCGAGGGTTTCCACGTTATGCGTCAGCAACAGGGTTTTAACCCCCATACGTGCTGAGGCCAGTGCTGCCTCGGTACCGGCATGACCGCCGCCGATGACGATCACTTCAAAACGGGAAGGGAAATCCACCACGCACCTCGTGCCTGCTTAAGTAGGTAATTCAGGAATAGTTTGAGCTCAGGTTTTTGGACCTGGTCGACAAGTATAGGGACTTCGCCCTTCCTAAAGAACCCTTTGCACAAAATTTAACCAGCTGTGGAAAAGTCGGAGTTATAGAAATTAAAAAGAAAGAAATTTATTAAATCTTTGTTTTTATGTTTATTTCTATGCACACGACTTTCTGTGGACAGATTGATACAGCCCTTTGTTTTCAATATGTACAGAGATTCAAAACCCTGTGGTCATGTGCCAATGAGGCCCTTGGATAACCGGTGTAAGCCTGTGGATGAAAGGGGTGGTTATCCACAGAGGCGGTTATCTTCAGTTTTCAGGCCCTGTTATCAACTGCCCTTAGCTGCGGTTATTCACAGGGCTTAATCCACAGAAAAATGCCGTTTGCTCGAAATTCGGGTACAGGAATTCCGCTCAAGCAGACGAAGTCCGCTCGGCACTGGAGGTTTTTTTCAGAAAAGGAGAGAGCAGACAGGCACGGATGGCCTGTCTGTGAATAACAGGAGGGCTACTTACCGATACAGAAGCTGGAAAAAATCCGCCCCAGCAAGTCATCGGAACTGAAAGCACCGGTGATTTCACCCAGCGACTGCTGAGCCTGGCGCAAATCCTCGGCCAATAACTCGCCAGCACCGGCCAGGGTCAATTGGGCACGGCCATGCTCGAGGGCAGCACTGGCATGACGTAGCGCCTCAAGGTGTCGCCGGCGAGCGCTGAAGCTGCTTTCGGACGTTTGTTCATAGCCCATGCAGGCCTTGAGGTGTTCACGCAGCAGCTCCAGCCCGACACCACCGGACTTGGCGCTCAGGCTGATGGTGACATGGCCGTCCTTGCTGACCTCCAGGGCAATGGCTTCGCCCGTAAGGTCGGCCTTGTTGCGAATCAGGGTGACTTTCGCAGGATCGGGACGGATTTCGAGAAACTCTGGCCAGAGTGCGAAAGGATCGAGGGCTTCAGGCGCCGTGGCATCGACCACCAGCAATACCCGATCCGCTTCGCCGATGGCTTTCAAAGCACGCTCGACGCCAATTTTTTCCACATGGTCATCGGTATCGCGCAGACCGGCGGTATCCACCACGTGCAGCGGCATTCCATCGATGTGGATATGTTCACGAAGGACGTCACGGGTGGTGCCGGCAATTTCGGTCACGATCGCCGCTTCACGCCCGGCCAGGGCGTTGAGCAGGCTGGATTTACCGGCATTCGGACGACCGGCAATGACCACGGTCATGCCGTCTCGCAGCAAGGCGCCCTGCCCGGCTTCGCGCATGACGGTGGATAACTCGTCGCGCACTTTGTCGAGCATGCTCAGGACGTGGCCATCGGCGAGGAAGTCAATTTCCTCTTCCGGAAAATCGATGGCCGCTTCGACATAGATTCGCAGGCCGATCAGTTGTTCGGTGAGGTTATGCACACGTGACGAGAAAGCCCCCTGCAGGGAGCGCAATGCGTTTCGGGCAGCCTGGGCAGAACTGGCTTCAATCAGGTCGGCAATGGCTTCGGCCTGGGCGAGGTCCAGTTTGTCATTGAGGAAGGCGCGCTCACTGAATTCCCCCGGCCGGGCGAGACGGCAACCCAGTTCCAGGCAGCGCTTTAGCAACATATCCAGAACGATCGGACCGCCATGGCCTTGCAGCTCCAGCACATCTTCGCCAGTGAACGAGTTCGGCCCGGGGAAATACAAGGCAATGCCCTGGTCCAGCACCTCGTCGTTTTCACTGAAAAACGGACCGTAGTGAGCAAATCGCGGCTTGAGCTCGCGACCGCTGAAGGCCTTGGCCGCAACGCTGGCCAACGGCCCGGAAATACGCACGATGCCTACACCGCCGCGACCTTGAGCGGTGGCGACGGCTGCGATGGTTTCGCGAGGAACGCTCATAAACCGGTATCCAGACAAAAGTGACAGATAGCAAAACGCCCCACTAGGGGGCGTTTTGAGTGGTTATCCACAGTGTAAATCAGGCAGCTGCTTTAGCGGCCGCTTCGATCTTACGTGTGATGTACCACTGTTGGGCGATCGACAGGCAGTTGTTCACTACCCAGTACAGCACCAGACCCGCCGGGAACCACAGGAAGAAGAAGGTGAAGATGATTGGCATCAGCTTCATCACCTTGGCCTGCATCGGATCCGGAGGAGTCGGGTTCAGCTGCTGCTGGATGAACATGGTTGCACCCATGATGATCGGCAGAATGAAGAACGGATCCTTGATCGACAGGTCAGTAATCCACAGCATGAACGGTGCCTGACGCATCTCGACGCTTTCCAGCAGAACCCAGTACAGCGAGAGGAAAACCGGCATCTGCACGAGGATTGGCAAGCAACCACCCAGCGGATTGATCTTCTCTTTCTTGTACAGCTCCATCATGGATTGCGACATTTTCTGCCGGTCATCGCCATGTTGCTCTTTCAGCGCAGCCAGTTTCGGTGCCACTGCACGCATGCGCGCCATGGATTTGTAGCTGGCAGCCGACAGCGGGAAGAAGATCCCTTTGATCAGCATGGTCAGGAAGATGATCGACCAGCCCCAGTTACCCACAATGGCGTGGATATGTTGCAGCAACCAGAAGATCGGTTGGGCGATGAACCACAGAATGCCGTAGTCGACCGTCAATTCCAGACCTGGGGACAACTCTTTGAGCACAGCCTGGCTTTTCGGACCTGCATACAGAACAGCACTGGTCTCAGCCTTGGCACCCGGTGCAACACTCATCGATGGGCCGGTGTAGCCAATGATGTAGTTGCCTTTGCTGTCTTTACGGGTCTGGACGACGTTGTTTTCGCCCTTGGCCGGAATCCATGCGGTCACGAAGTAGTGTTGCAACCAGGCAACCCAACCGCCAGTGACGGTTTCTTTCAGCGGCGCCTTGTCCATGTCCTTCATGGACACTTTCTTGTACGGCTCCGAACTTGTCCACAGGGCGGCGCCCAGATAAGTCGCGGTGCCGGTAGCCGTGGTCGACGAAGGATCGGCGCTGGCGTCACGCTTCAACTGGGCGAACATCGCACCAGTCCAGGGCTGGGCGCTCTGGTTGTCGATCAGGTAGGAAACGGTTACGTCATACAGGCCGCGTTTCAGGGTGAAACGCTTGATGTAGTTGACGCCGTCCTTGCTGAACTTCAGGTCCACGACCAATTGGTCCTGACCGTCAGCCAGCTGATAAACCTTCTTCTCCGAGGAATAAACCGGACGACCGGCCGGATTTGCATCCGGACCGTTGGTGCCGATCAGACCGCTTTGCGCCAGATAAGTACGTTCGCCGCCGTTATCGAACAGCTGGAACGGAATTTCCGGGTGATCCTGACGACGCGGATACAGCGGCAGGGTCAGCTGGGCAACATCGCCACCTTGTGGGTCGACGGCCAGGTCCAGTACATCCGTTTTGATCTGGATGAGGTCCTTGCTCACAGCCACCGGCGTTTCGGCAGGTGCGCTGGTGTCGCTTGTAGCACGTGGAATGTCGTCACTGGCAGAAGCGTTGGAGCCAGATACCGTATCCGGCAGGCCCGATGCAGTCGTATTGGTGGCAACATTCTGAGTCGGCAGGGCAGCCTGGCCATAGTCCTGGTTCCATTTAAGAACCATAACGTAGGACACGATTGCCAGGGCGACGATCAGGATCGTGCGTTTGATATCCATGATTACTCGGCCATCGAAGAAGAACGGGAGGTAGGGATAGGTGGAACCGGGTCATAACCACCGGGATTCCACGGATGACAGCGACCTAAACGACGAAAGGTCAGCCAGCCACCGCGAAGAAGGCCATGATTTTCGATGGCTTCTAACGCGTAGCAGGAACAACTGGGGTAGAAACGACAGTGACTGGCCATCAGGGGACTAATGGCATAGCGATAAAACTGGATCGGAACGAGTGCCAGTTTACGCATCTGGACTGTCTACCCCTACAGTTTCGGTTTTGACTGCTGGTACTGGCGAACTGCGAGCCAGACGTTTCCAGAGTTTGCCGAAATGCTGAATCAATTCGGGGTTTTCTACGTCGCCCAAACCTTTGCGCGCGACGATAACAATGTCCCAGCCGACCAGAGAATCCTGGTGCAGGCGAAACGATTCGCGCATCAGACGTTTGAGGCGATTGCGCTCGACGGAGAGCTTTACGCTCTTTTTCCCGATAACCAACCCGAGACGGGGGTGATCAAGATCGTTGTTGCGCGCAAGGAGCAGGAGATTTTTCCCCGGAACCTTGCCGGTAGGGGAGTCAAAGACTGCCTTGAATTGCCGGGGGGTAAGCAGACGCTTTTCCCGACTGAAGTCCTGACTCACCTCCAGTGCCGGATTATCAAACTGCCAGACGCGCACGACCTTTGGCGCGACGACGCGACAGGACGGCACGACCGTTCTTGGTAGCCATGCGAGCACGGAAACCGTGGGTACGAGCGCGTTTGATAGTGCTTGGTTGGAAAGTACGTTTCATTGTCGTGTTACCTGGTTCGTCCACAACGGGCCGGAATGGCCCCCGTTTTAAGAGACCGGGGATTCTAGAGAAAGCAAGCCTTCAGGTCAATTTCCAACCAACGTTTCCTTATAAATAGATCTCCAGAGGGTTTTCGGCGTTTGCACCTTACGTAAATATAAAAATAAGAAAGGAAAGTATTTAAAGCTTTTCTGTAAAGCTTATAAAAGCTAGGCCCGCATCCTTCTGTGGATAACTCGATTCAGCCCTTGTTTTACCTGATGTACAGAGAATGACAACTACAGTGGAAAACAGTGTTCAGCCTGTGCTGCGCTGTCGGATAACCTGTGTGTGAAAGCACGCCTTATCCACAGGCCGGTTATCCACCGAGTTTCGCCCCCACTTGTGCAACGACCTTAACCCAGGTTATCCACAGAGCTTATGCACAGACCGCTGGTCGCCTTTTTGGCGTATGAAAAGGTGATTCTTCTTGGTCGATGAACCACCTTCGTGTGGATAAGTCGGCGTCTGCTCGCTACAATGGCCGCTTGTTTTTGCCTCACCGGCTTTCAACTTAGGGGATATCC